>CAWAJA010000001.1:0-243887 GCA_963782275.1 uncultured Acidobacteriaceae bacterium
CTAGCTTCTTCGCCACCTACTTGATGTGGCGTGACAGGATGTTGTGATCCAACATGGGTGCGCTGCGGAGCCCTCTCCCCGGCCCGCCTTCCAGGTATCGCCAGAAAGCGGTAAAGACTCGACGGAGTACAATCCATGCGAACGGGGAGAATAAGAATGAAACGTCTTGTGTTCGTCGCCGTTGCAGCAATCGCGCTATGGGTAGGGGGGTGGGCCCAGACGTCGATGAGTCCGGCGATGCAAAACGCTCCCGCCCGCAAGTCGTCGCTGGCGGAGTACGTCGGCTCTTGGATAGGGGTCTTCCAGGGACACACCTGGTTGACCATACGATTGGCACAGAGTGGTGACCAGCTCGCCGGAACGCTACAGCGCGCTCAAGACGTCCAGTTTGACCATCAGGGCGATGTGGAAAGCGTCAATGGCGAAAAATGGAGCGGTAGCTTCGAGAACGTACAACTTAACGGCGACGGCCTGTGGCTGACGGTGAAAGATCCTGGTACACAGGAGACTGAGCGCTATCTTATGCGGCTGACCCAAGACAGCGTCGCCGAAGTCCAGATGGTGGCCACCGAGCCGCCGGCTATGCCCAAGGCAAAGCCGTGGAAGATGATCAAAGTCGGACCCAGCGCCATAACGCCCATGCGCTAAAAGGCCAGCGATGTTGCCGCGGTGTTTTCGCGACAGACGATCTCGAATTTGATTTTCAAAAAGTCTTGCGTCATTTTCGCGGTTGGTGTCCAGGGTTCCTTTCAAGGCGCTCTCATTGGGGGCTTCGGTTGTGGGCACGTCTTGTGCTCGCAGCAGCAACCAAAAGCATAAGTCTTGACAAAATATCATATTAGATATAATCTAAATACTTCATGGACGCCGAGGCGATTAAACGGTCCTTGGAAGGCAGCGGGTTGCGGTGCACTCCGCAGCGCTACGCCGTGATGGCATTCTTGATGGAACACAACAGGCATCCCACGGCTGCGGAAATCTTCGAAGCCGTGAATCGCGTGGATCCGCGCTCTTCCAGGGCCACGACTTATAACAATCTGCGGGACTTGGTGCAGGCGGGTTTGGTGCGTGAAGTGGCCGTCGAGGGCCGCGCCGCGCGATTCGATGCGAAAGGCATGCGGCATCACCACTTCATCTGCGACCGCTGCGGCAATGTTGAGGACATTGAGTGGTACGACGTGCCCAGGCCTGCCTCGGGCTCCCTCGGTAAGCGGATTCTTCGCGAATGCGAACTCATTTTCCGCGGGCTCTGCGCGAAGTGCGCTCCGCGGCACGCTTCCCGTTAAGTGTCGTAGGCGTGTGGATACCGGATGAATGGCGCGCCCTGCGGCGATTGCGCGAATGGGAAAGCCAGGATGGGTTTGTAGTTCGTCACAGTTTTTTTAACTAATTCGAAGGAAGATAAACACATGGAAAAGAACTCACCACCGCAGCGGGGGCGCCTGTCCCCATAATCAGGAGCAAAACATGTCAACCGAAGCCAAGTGCCCGGTCACGGACGGCGCTCGCAGACACACGGCTGGGCCGCGACGAATGCGGACTGGTGGCCGAATCAGCTGAACCTGAAGATCCTGCACCAGCACTCCCCCCTGTCCGATCCGATGGGCAAGGAGTTCAATTACGCGGAAGAATTCAAGAGCCTCGACCTGAATGCCGTGATCAAGGACCTGCATGCCTTGATGACGGACTCGCAGGACTGGTGGCCGGCCGACTTTGGCCACTATGGGCCGCTGTTCATTCGTATGGCGTGGCACAGCGCGGGCACGTACCGCATCGGCGACGGCCGCGGCGGGGCCGGCTCCGGCGCAGCAGCGCTTCGCGCCGCTCAATAGCTGGCCGGACAACGTGAACCTCGATAAGGCGCGCCGGCTGCTCTGGCCGATCAAGCAGAAGTATGGCCGGAAAATCTCCTGGGCCGACCTCATGATTCTCGCCGGCAACGTCGCCCTGGAGTCGATGGGCTTCAAGACCTTCGGTTTCGGCGGCGGGCGCGAGGACGTCTGGGAGCCCGAAGAGGACATTTTCTGGGGGCCTGAAGGCAAGTGGCTGGCGGACGAGCGCTACAGCGGCGATCGTGAGCTCGAGAATCCGCTCGCCGCCGTGCAGATGGGCCTGATTTACGTGAATCCGGAAGGGCCCAATGGAAAGCCGGATCCGCTCGCCGCGGCACGGGATATCCGCGAGACGTTCGCCCGCATGGCGATGAATGACGAGGAGACGGTTGCGCTCATTGCCGGCGGTCACACCTTCGGCAAAACCCACGGCGCCGCCGATGCGGCAACTATGTCGGCCCCGAACCGGAAGCCGCCGGCATCGAGGAGCAAGGCCTCGGCTGGAAGAACAACTTTGGCACCGGCAAAGGCGGATGACGCGATCGGCAGCGGCCTGGAAGTCACTTGGACCACGACGCCGACGAAGTGGAGCAACAACTTCTTCGAGAACCTGTTCGGCTACGAATGGGAACTGACCAAGAGCCCGGCCGGCGCGCATCAGTGGACGACCGAAGAATGGCGCCGGCGCCGGTACGGTGCCGGATGCGCACGATCCGTCAAAGCGTCACGCGCCATCCATGCTGACCACGGACCTCTCCTTGCGGTTCGACCCTGCTTACGAAAAGATTTCACGGCGCTTCTACGAGCATCCGCGAGCAGTTCGCAGACGCGTTTGCCAAGGCGTGGTTCAAGCTGACGCACCGCGACATGGGGCCGATCTCGCGGTACCTTGGCCCGCTCGTTCCGAAGGAGCCGCAGCTGTGGCAAGACCCTGTTCCCGCCGTGGATCATGAATTGATCGGGGAGAAGGACATTGCTGCTCTGAAGGCCAAGATCCTCGCATCCGGACTGTCGATCTCCCAACTGGTCACGACTGCCTGGGCGTCGGCGGCGACGTTCCGCGGCTCCGACAAGCGCGGTGGGGCGAACGGGGCGCGCATTCGCCTCGCGCCGCAAAAGGATTGGGAAGTGAACCAGCCGGCCGAACTGGCGAAGGTTCTGCAGAAGCTGGAGGCGATCCAAAAGGAGTTCAACAGCTCGCAGTCCAACGGGAACAAGGGAAGAAGGTCTCGCTGGCTGACCTGATCGTTCTGGGCGGCTGCGCAGCCGTCGAGGAAGCTGCGAAAAAGGCCGGGCACGACGTGAAGGTTCCCTTCTCGCCGGGGCGCACGGATGCTTCGCAGGAGCAGACCGATGTGCACTCCTTCGCCGTAATGGAGCCGATCGCGGACGGGTTCCGCAACTATCTCCGGAACGGACAACGGAACGTCGGCGGAGGAGCTGCTGGTGGATCGGGCGCAGTTGCTGACGCTGACTGCTCCCGAGATGACGGTTCTCGTCGGCGGCATGCGCGCCCTGAATGCGAACTTCGGGCAGTCCAAACACGGCGTCTTCACCAAGCGGCCCGAGACGCTGACGAATGATTTCTTCGTCAACCTGCTCGACATGAATACGAAGTGGCAGCCCTCCGCTACATCCGAAGGCGTGTATGAGGGGCGCGATCGCAAGACGGGCGAAGTCAAGTGGACCGGCACCCGTGTCGACCTTGTCTTCGGTTCGAACTCCCAGCTCCGGGCAATCGCGGAAGTCTATGCCTGTAACGACTCGAAGGAGGCGTTTGTGAAGGACTTCGTGGCTGCGTGGAACAAGGTGATGAACCTTGATCGCTACGACCTTGCCTCGGCGAAGAAGCGGGCCGTCAACTAGGTACTCATCGAATTTACAAACACTGAACGTAGTGTATTGAGTCTGTAAATAACTTGCGGTCTCTTCTGCATCCATATACGCAGGAGAGACCCATGTCCCTAGGCCCGCCCACTGGCCCCGCTGGAGGTCAGCCCTCAAATCCCTGTTCGTAGATGACCCGCAACTCCCCGGAACCATTATCGGCAGGATGTATGCGAAAGGGCAAAATGCACATCAAATTCTGTAGCGTGTCGCCCAGTTGGTTGCGCCTGCCCCTCCTTGTCGCAGGGCGGGGAAGCGAGTTCCGCCAGACTCTATTTCATCTACTCGGCTGTCAGTTTAGTTTCGCCGCGGCTGACCTTCAGCTTGCGCTCCCATGGCTCTTCACCTGCTATCCTGAAAACACCTGCAATTTTCCGGAGTTTTCGGCCTGATGCTGTGCATCCTTCTGTCTGTTATCGTTTTTGTTATGAGCCTGACCGCCGTTGCCCAGTTAACGCTCACGTCGCCTGCCGCGACTACCGATCCCGCAAAACTGCAAAGCAAAGCTGTGCCCGACTTGCAGACTTTCTCCATCGAGAAGCTCTACATGACGCGCTTGGTCGGGGGCACGACTTGGTCGCCCGACGGCAAGCAAATCGCGTTCGTCTCCAACATCAGCGGGCGCAACAACCTGTGGGTGGTGCCCGCGAGCGGCGGATGGCCGACGCAGTTGACCATCAGCGATCAGCGGCAGGCGCAGCCGGCGTGGTCGCCCGATGGGACGTGGATCGCCTACATCTCCGACCACGATGGCGACGAGCAGTGGGACGTGTTCCTCGTGTCGCCGAAGACTGGAGATGTGGTGAACCTGACGACCTCGCCCGAGAGCGGGGACGAAGAGCCGACGTGGGCGCCTGACGGGCGGCAGCTCGCGTACATCACCAAGCCGAAGACGGGATCGAGTTTTGAGATCGAGCTCATGGACGTGGCCACGCGACACGTACGCCACCTGACGCCGAACACCCCGAAGGAGTTGAGCAACAGCCATCCTATTTTCTCGCGCGATGGCAAGTTCCTTGTCTATACGCAGTCGCACGCGACAGGGAACGACTCGAACATCTTCGTGCTCGATCTTGCTACCGGGCAGAGCACGAACCTGACGCCGCATGAGGGCGAACACAACTACGAGGCGGCCGACATCTCGCCTGACGGCGAGTACATCCTGATTACCTCTGATGCAGCGAATGGGTACTACAATGTGGGACTGCTCGAGATCGCGACCAGGAAGATCGAATGGCTGACGAACGATAAGTGGCAGATCGCGGCAGGCACCTTCTCGCCCGACGGCAAATCCCTGACTTGGACCGCCGATGTTGACGTCGACACCTATATCTACGTGTATGACATCGCGAGCAAGCATGCGGAACAGCTGCCGGTAAAGACAGGCGTGAACACGCTGGGCGGCCATCCGTCGGCGTACTCGCGCGACGGTTCGAAGCTTTTGTACTACCACAACGGCGCCGATGCGCCTAACGACGCATGGGTATACGAGATCGCGACGAAGCAGTCGCAGCAGGTGACGCACTCGCTGGTGGCAGGGCTGCGCAGCGCCGACATGGTTGAGCCGTATCTGGTGCACTATCCCAGCCGCGACGGCAAATGGACACTCTCCGCGCTGGCCTACGTGCCGAACAACATCCAGCGCAACGGCAAGTATCCAGCGATCGTGTACATCCACGGCGGTCCAGCGGCGCAGTCGGTGAACTCGTTCAACCGCTTCGTGCAATACATCGTGAACCAGGGCTACGTGGTGATTGCGCCGAACTATCGCGGCTCGACGGGATATGGCAAAGCGTTCACCGAGGCCAATCGCGGCGATCCCGGCGGAGGCGACTTGCGCGACAATCTCGACGCGGCGGAGTGGATCAAGAAGAGTCCCTTCGTCGACCCGAAGAAGCTGATTGTGATGGGCGGCAGCTATGGTGGATACATGACCATGATGGCCGTGACCAAGGCGCCGGAACTCTGGGCGGCTGGAGTGGCGATCGTGCCTTTCGTCAACTGGTTTACCGAGATCGCCAACGAAGACCCGCTCTTGCAGCAGTACGATCACGCGTGGTGGGGCGATCCGGTGAAGAACAAGGCAATGTATGAAGACCGATCGCCCATCAACTTTGTGGACCAGATCAAGGCACCGCTGCTGCTGCTGGCGGGAGGCAACGATCCGCGCTGTCCGGGGGAAGAGTCGCAGCAGGTGGCCGACGCCATCAAGAAGCGCGGCGGCTCAGTGCAGTTGAAGATTTATCAGAACGAAGGCCACGGTTTTGCGCGAGTCGAGAACCAGATTGACGCCTATCAGAAGGTGTCAGACTTCCTGAAAGTTCATGTTCCTTCGCCGGGTTGCGGCTGCTCGATCTACGAGTAGAAATTAGCGAGTAGCAATTAGCGACTAGTAACTAGCGACTAGCAATTAGACTCCAACCCCAAGGCGCTGTCCCAAGATACCGATGTCGGGTTGAGTCGAGCATCACGTGGACTGCAAGATTCCTCATCTAGCGGCCAACGCAGCCGAGTCGACGTTCAACGCTCCGGGCGCGCAGCACTCAGGTTGTACTGCGCGCTTGCATCGCCGGCCAGCTAGAACCAGTCGCTACGCCTTGGCGTAGTAGGCAACGTTCTTCTCGATGAACTCCTGCTTGTCGGCCGGAACCTCATCCACGATGAAAATCGAGTTGGTCGGGCACACCGGAACGCAGGCGCCGCAATCGATGCAGCCTTCGGGATCGACGTAAAGCTGGGTGGCCGCCTCGAAAGGCTCCTCGTCCTTCTTGGGGTGAATGCAGTCGGTCGGGCAAGCGTCAACGCAAAGCTCGTCTTTGGTACAGGTATCAGTGATTACGTATGCCATGATTACGATCTCCGATTTGGAATTCTGCTGCCGTCCTCACCGGTCGACAGTGGCGATCTATCTATTCGCCACCTCCAATGTACAAAGATTGCAACCATTGAGGCGGTGACGACGGTCACAGAGCGGTTGTGAGCCAGCGCACATTGCGATTTCAGCCATCAGCCCTCAGCCGTCAGCCGTCAGCTTTCAGTCAAGGCTCAAGGTCTCGGGAGGTGTCATTCTGAGCGACGGTTCGCCGCTCTTTGCGAACCGGAGTCGAAGAACCCCTATCTCACGAGTGAAGCCGGCTGTTAACCATCCAATAATCACTACCGACCATCCAGTGCTTTTCCCATTTCGGGACGATATTACCAGTTCGTTACCACCCCCTCCCCCACCCCCTGTCACTTAGAATCAGCGACTTAGACAAGAAATCCTCGTAAAATATGCCGAACAAAGTGGGTTACAGGCAAAGTATTCCATTCTAAGGATTTACGAGCGCGAATTCTCCCGTTTTGGAAAAATCTCAAGGAGCGGAGTTAACCAACTGGTAACACCAAATGCCCCGGTCTGACAAGTGGCCACTGGCAACTGCTTTTCAAAGACCTTTCCGGGCCTGCACACTGAGTGCGGCCCACGAAGACACAACAACTTCCGTCCCCGCACTTCACTGATACCGCGCCGGACGGCTCGACGGCAAGCATCCACGTCACAGATGCCTGTGACGAGGGAGGACGGCCTTGCAAGCATTTACCCGGCGAGTTCCTTCCACACCTTCGTGAGCGAAATTGTTGCGCTTTGGTTGTACACTGGGCCGTTCCCATGCAACAGCTCAACCTGAAGCCCACGCACAAGCTGGTAAAGAGCTACTACGAGGCGCTGGGCCAATTCGGACAGCTCGACATCGACCACGAAGGGGCGGTACGCGGCGCTTTTCAGAACCTGCTTGCGGGCTGTGGCCGCCAGTTCGACTGGACGCTGGTCGCCGAGTGGGCCATCCAGCGTCCCAAAGCGGGGCTCATCAAGGTTGATGGCGCGCTAATCGACGCCTTTCATCTAGCGCGCGGTTTCTGGGAGGCCAAAGACGAGCACGACGATCTGGACAAGGAAATCCGCGCCAAACTCGAAAAGGGTTATCCAAAGAACAACATCATCTTCCAGGCACCCGAGCGCGCGGTTCTTATCCAGAATGGCATCCGTCGGGGGTTGCCCGAGGATATACGCGACAGCGCCAATCTGGTCGAACTGCTGAAGGAGTTCTTCGGCTACCGCGAGCCGCACTACGAAGAATGGGACGCGGCGGTCGCTGAGTTCGAGAAACGCATCCCGCAGGTAGCGGACGGAATCAAGGCGAAGATCGAAGAGCAGCGCCGCGTCAACCGGGCCTTCGTCGAGCGCTTCGATGCCTTCTACGAGCTTTGCCGGCAGGCCATCAATCCCAATCTCTCCCTCGGAGCAGTCGAGGAGATGCTCATCCAGCACCTGATGACCGAACGCATCTTCCGCAAAATCTTCGACAACCCCGACTTCACCCGCCGCAACGTCATCGCCGTCGAGATCGACAAGATCATCGACGCGATGACAGAAAAAGAATTAAGCCGCGACACCTTCCTAAAGAGCCTGGATCATTTTTACCGTGCTATCGAGCTAGCCGCCGAGAACACAGAAACCTACCAGCAAAAGCAGGACTTCATCAACACCGTGTACGAGCGCTTCTTCCACGGCTATTCGCCCAATGAGGCCGACACGCACGGCATCGTTTACACACCACAGCCCATTGTGGACTTCATGGTGCGCAGCGTGGAAGACATCCTCAAGAAAGAGTTCGGCCGCTCGCTCAGCGACAAAGACGTGCACATCCTCGACCCGTTTGTCGGCACCGGCAACTTCATTACTCGCGTGATGAAGGAGATCAAGACCAGCGCGCTGCCCTACAAGTACGAGAACGAGCTGCACTGCAACGAGGTCATGCTCTTGCCATACTACGTGGCCAGCATGAATATCGAGCACGAGTACTTGGAGAGGACGGGAGAATACAAAGCGTTTCCGGGGATCTGCCTGGTGGACACGTTCGAACTGGCCGAGCCGGAGCAGAGCAAGTTGTCGTTCATGACCGAGGAGAACACAGCGCGTGTTAAGCGGCAGAAGGAAGCGCCCATCTTTGTGATCATCGCAAACCCACCCTATAACGTCGGGCAGGTCAACGAGAATGACAACAATAAGAATCGAAAATACAAGGTGATGGATCGGCGAGTTTCCGACACATACGTCGAGTCCTCCGAAGCTAGCAACAAAAACGCGTTGAATGACCCGTATGTCAAAGCCTTTAGATGGGCATCAGATCGTATCGGGACAAATGGGATTGTGGCGTTCGTAAGCAACAACTCGTTTTTTTCTGGAATTGCTTTCGACGGTTTGCGGAAGCATTTGTGCAACGACTTCTCTGCGATTATCCATGTCAATCTGAAGGGCGATGCGAGAACTTCGGGGATACGGCGAAAACAGGAAGGCGGTAATGTATTCAATGACGCAATCAAGGTCGGCGTAGGAATAACGTTCTTTGTGCGGAAAGCAGTTCAGTCTAAAGCCAGCCCCGCTATATGCGTTTTCGAAGTGGAGGATTTTACCTCTTCGGAGCTGAAACGGGGACTGCTGGATAAATACGAGTCTGTCTTTGGACTTCCGTTACACCCCGTCATCATTTCAGACGATTGCAAGCATTGGTCAATTCAAGAAGAAACCGAATCCATCGGCTTACCCATTGGAAGTCGAACAACAAAGAAGGGCTCCGAAGAGGATGTGCCTGCAATTTTCAAGAACTACGGCCGGGGAATCGCGTCTTGCCGCGACGTCTGGGCGTACAACGCCCAACGGGATGTGCTTGCGAACAATGTGGAATCGATGGTTTCCACATATAATCTCGAACTCTCAAGATGGATCGCTGCGGGAAAACCAAGCAAGGTTGACGACCTTCTGACTACTGACATGCGGCGCGTAAGTTGGTCTGAAGGCTTAAAGCACACTCTCCTACGTGGCGTCAGGCTGCGATGCGAACCTGCGAGAATCAGGACGGTTTTGTATCGTCCGTTTGACCGGCGATTTGTCTACTTTGACAGGCATCTGCTGGAGCGACGATATCAGATGCCCGTCATCTTGCCGACGGAGTCAAGCGAGTTTGAAAACCAGATGATGGTTGTCAATGATATTGCTTACCGCTCCCCGTACTCCTGCCTCATGTCCTCCAAGCTCGTCGACCTGCACCTCTGTTCAAGCGACGCCTTCCAGTGTTTTCCTTTCTTCACCTACGACGAAGACGGCTCCAATCGCCGCGAGAACATCACCTATTGGGCACTCAGCGAGTTCCGCGCACACTACAGCGACCCGGACATCACGAAGTGGAACATCTTCCACTACGTCTATGCGGTGCTGCATCATCCCGAGTACCGCGAGCGCTACGCCGCCAACCTGAAGCGTGAGCTGCCGCGCATTCCGTTTGTCTGCGCCGCAGAAAGCCCGAACGGCGACACAATCGTAGCCCAGGGCGTGAGCCCTGGGTCGGCGGGCATTAATGAACCCCGAGTCCCTTCAGGGACGACACAAACCGCAGATCCCTCCGCTCGGGTTGAAGCCCTAGGTCGGGATGACAATAATAAAGAGAGTGCTGGACGCGGCGCTGAAGCGCCGCTCTACCCGAACGATGGCGCTCCGGATGACAAACAAGTATTTTGGGAGTTTGCCAAGGCCGGTGAGCGGTTGGCAGACCTCCACGTGAACTACGAGCAACAGCCTGAATATACGCTGGCTCGCGTCGAAAAGGGACAGCTGAACTGGCGCGTGGAGAAGATGCGCCTTGGCAAGGACAAGACGACGCTCTTTTACAACGAATTTCTGACCTTGCGCGGCATCCCACCGGAAACCTACGAATACCGACTGGGCAACCGCTCGGCGCTGGAATGGGTCATCGACCAATATCAGGTTTCGACCGACAAGCGCAGCGGCATCACCAACGATCCCAACCGCGCCGACGATCCCGAGTACATCGTCCGCCTCATCGGGCAGGTCATCACCGTCAGCCTGGAGGCGATGAAGATTGTGAGATCACTGCCGCCCCTAGTATCTGATCAAGGCTGAGCACATTTGCAAGGAGGAAATATGCCTAGTAGATCGATTCCATAATAATGTTGCAATACAGCGTATCGTGGTGTAAGCTCCTCGTTGCCATTACGAGGAGGTTTGTCGCTTGCCCTTCGTCAGCCGCCGCGCCCCGTTGAAGTTGAGCAACAGCGAGATTGAAATGCTGGCTATGCTCTCGCAGTCGAGAAGCGAACCGGCCGGCCGGGTCCAGCGGGCTTCGATTCTATTGTGCTATCACGCGGGAGACACAGTCTCAGAGATCGCTAGAACCCAAGGCACGAACCGGCCGCGGGTTGAGCGGTGCGTGAGCAAGGCCCTGGATTTGGGCGTGGCGCAGGCGTTGGTCGATCTGCCGGGCCGGGGCCGCCGACCGGCGATGACGGCGGAAGCGCGAGCGTGGGTTGTCGCTCTGGCATGCCAGAAGCCGAAGGATCTGGGCTATGCCCAAGAGTTGTGGACCACAAGGTTGCTGGCGAAGCATGTCCGCACACACTGGCACGCGGCTGGCCACCCGAGCCTCGCCAAGTTGGGGCGCGGAACGGTCTCCAAGATTCTCAACGCCAACCAGGTACATCCGCACAAGATCCAATACTACTTGGAGCGACGCGATCCTGAGTTTGACGCAAAGATGGTGCAGGTCCTGCACGTTTACAGGGAGGTGGAGATCTGGCGCGAGAAAGGCGCACCGCCTGCGGATTTGATCGCCGTGCTTTCCTATGACGAGAAACCCGGCATTCAAGCCATCGAGAATACCGCCCCAGACCTGCCGCCACAGCCAGGAAAGCATGCCGCCGTAGGGCGAGATCATGAATACATTCGGCACGGAACACTGTCCTTGCTGGCCGGCATCGATTTGGTGTCGGGCGAGGTTCTCGGGTTGGTGCGCCAACGGCATCGTAGCGCGGAGTTCATTGAATTCTTGAAGCTGGCCGACGCACGTTATCCCGCGGGCGCACGCATCCGTATCGTGCTCGACAATCACTCTGCGCATATCTCCAAAGAGACACGGGCTTTCCTCGGAGCCCTGCCCAACCGCTTTGAATTCACCTTCACACCCAAACACGGGTCCTGGCTCAACTTGATCGAATCCTTCTTCGGCAAAATGGCCAAGACTCTGCTGCGCGGCATTCGGGTCGCCTCAGCAGACGAGTTGAAGTCGCGGATTGAACTCTACCTCCAGGAAATCAATGAGACGCCCGTGGTCTTCCGTTGGAAGTACAAACTGGACACTCTTTCCGTCGTTTAGCCATTGATATACTATATAGGAATCACTATACTAGGTTGTCCCATGAAGTCGTGAGCGTCCGCCGAAGCGAGGTACCTCAGTGGCTAAAGCCCGATCCGGAGGCAGTCATTTTACGGCGCGGCCGAAGCGGTGCTCTTTAAGGGCCAGATACCTCTCGCTTTATTCCTGGTCGGGACTGCCGATGTCGGCAGCCAGTTTCCATGAGCCGTCGCGCTGTTTCCGCCAGGTGGTCATGTAGCTTCCGTGAGAGGTGTGCAGCTCGCCATCGTCGCCCGTGAACTTCACTTCGTAGCGGCCGATTGTGTAACCGACCGGAGCATTGCCGACGAACTCAGCCTTGATGGGCTCCCAGGTGAGCTGAAAGCCAGGGTCCTTGAAATCTTTGGCCATGCCGGCGCTGATTTGCTCCAGGCCGACCAGCGCTCGGCCCGCAGGAGCACCACGTTCAAACTGAAAGGCGAAAGGAGCGGCTGTTCGCCACTCCTCCGACTCCAGGACTAACAATTATGCAGAATGTGCCGCCGCGGCGCCGGCAGCGGCGGTACGCACCATGTAGTGCTGTTCGGGTACCTCGAAGCCGGCCATGGTAAACGTTTCCTTAATCAGCCTGTTGGTGTCGAAGTACACCTGCCAGTAGTCCTTGTTGTTGCAATACGGACGCACGGCGAGCACGGGACCTGCAAGGTTGAAGGTCAGGATCTCGACGTCGGGCGCAGGATTGGTCATGACGTTCGGAATGCCGGCCAGGGCCTTCTTGAGCGCCGCCATCGCGACGTGGACATCCACCCCGTGCGCCAGTTGCGCCGTCAGGTCCACACGGCGATACGCGTTGGTCGAGTAGTTCTGGATGACGTCGCCGAAGATTTTTCCGTTCCCGACGATGTGCCGCACGTTGTCCAACGTGTCAATGTATGTCACGAACAGCCCGATCTCGTGCACAGTGCCCATGATTCCGCCAGCGGTCACGAAGTCGCCCACCTTAAACGGCTGGAGAATAACCAGAAACACGCCCGCGGCAAAGTTGGCCAGCAATCCGCTCCATGCCAGGCCGATGGCCACACCGCCTGCCGCTATAAGGGCTGCGAGGCTGGTCGTCTGCACGCCGAAGAAGCCGAGGATGGCGATGACCAGTACGATGTTGAGAATGGCGCCGACCGCATTCTGCATATAGCGGATCAGCGTGGGATCGATCTTCTGCCGGGTCATGCCCCGGCCGATGATTTTGATGACAAAACCGATCAACCAGCGACCGACAATCCACAGCGCCAGGGCTTCCAACACTGATATGCCAAGTGCGATCAGCCCGTTCCAACTCGCGGTCATCAATGCATCCAACCTTGTTTGCATAGCTAGCTTCCTCCCGGAAAATGTATGGCTGCCCGCAGGCTGAAGATAATCCTGCGAGTTTGGAGGATAGTAGCACACCGTTGCAGATGGCGGGAGCCGTAGAAGTACAGTGGGCTAGGAACCAGGAACACAGCAGAAAAGCGGCCTGCAGGCCGCTCTTACCGTTCCAACATTTTCGCAAACTTTAATATTCGACATCGTCCAGGCTCGGTGGCCCACCTTGGTCGGGCTCGATGGGCAACTCCTGATGCGGTTCCTCAGCGGGGACACCGCTCTCGCCTTTGTCCTTAAGCCGTACCACCGTGATCTTGGCGAATCCCTCTTCGAATTTCGGCGGACGCAGCTTGTTGGCCATGCGCTGCATGACATCTTCGGGAACATTGCGATCGCGACGGCGATTGCGCTCGATGCAGACTTCGGGCGGCACATCGAAGAAAACGGCGTGCGCCTCGTAGCCAAAGTCGTGCGCCAGTTTGATCCAACTGCGGCGCTCGTGCGCCGAGAGGTTGGTCGCATCCACGTAGTTCCACGGCCGCCGCGCCAGCAATCGTGCGCGCAGCATGGAGCGCAGGGTGGAGAAGACCAGGTCCTGGTAGCGCTGCTCGGTCACGTCGTCGAACAGCAGAATCCGAACCATGTCGCTCGACAGGGGCAGGATATTGTGACGCTTGAACCACGTGCTCTTGCCCGAACCAGGCAAGCCGATTGAAAGCACCACTGCGCCTTTCGGCTGCTTGGAGGGCTGGGCGGGAGGCACGGCTGAGGCTCCCGCAGCCTCGCCCTCGGCCTCACCCGCTTCAGCGGCCTCACCGGTCGGGCCTCCTGGCCGGGGCAGGGCTGGCGCCTGGGCCGGGGCTGGGGCCTGTGGACGGCTGCCGCGACCACGACGGCCTCGGCGGCGCGAACGGTCGCGACGCGCCTGCTGCTGTTGCGAGGGCGATTCACCACTGGCTGGAGCCGCTGCCTGCGGCTCGTTTGATTCGGGCTGTGCTTTCGGCTCGTAGGGCTGCGACTCGAGCGCGGGCTCCTGGCTTTCGTCTTCGTCGGGCTCGTGATCAGGGAACTTCGGCTGCAAAGGTGCGGGGTTCTCCTGCCCTGGCTGTTCCGGTTGCTGTTTGCGCCGCTTGCCGCGGTCGCGCATCCATCTGCGCATAAGGCACTTGTAACACGCCCGCCTACTTCGGAGCAATGCAGACCGCGTTTCCCTGGCGCCCGAGCCCACAAGGCGAATGACCCGTCTGCGCTGGCACTTTGACCTGTGACGTGCGTCCTTTGCCTACCTCTCCCGCCGGTGCTAGGATTTTTTGTTTCACCCGAGAACCTGTTCCGTGTAGTACGGTTGTAGTTCCAGTTCCTTGTGTTCAATTCCGTTTTCTTATGAGGCGCTATGGCAATCAAAGTAGGCATTAACGGTTTCGGCCGCATTGGCCGCAATATTCTTCGCACTGCGCTCACCGACCCCGAACTCGACTTCGTTGCGGTCAACGATCTCACCGACCCGAAAACGCTGGCGCATCTGCTGAAGTACGACTCCATTCTTGGCAACCTGCCCAACAACATCACGGCCGGCGCCGACTCGATCAGCGTGGACGGCAAGAACATTCGCGTCTTCGCCGAAAAAGATCCCTCCAAGCTGGATTGGGCGTCGGTAGGCGCGCAGATCGTCATCGAAGCTACCGGTAAGTTCACCAAAGGCGAGCTGGCAAAGCAGCACCTGCGCGGTCCAGTGAAAAAGGTCATCATTACCGCCCCGGCGACCAACGAAGACATCACCATCGTGTTGGGCGTCAACGAGGATAAGTACGACCCGGCAAAGCACAACATCATCTCCAACGCATCGTGCACCACCAATTGCCTGGCGCCGATCGCCAAGGTCGTCAACGACAATTTCAAGATTGTCTGCGGAACCATGACCACGATCCATTCCTACACCAACGATCAGGTCATCCTCGACTTTCCGCACAAGGACCTGCGTCGTGCCCGCGCCGCCGCGCTGTCGATGATTCCGACTTCGACCGGCGCCGCCAAGGCGATTTATCTTGTCATTCCCGATCTCAAGGGCAAACTGGACGGCTTTGCCATGCGCGTGCCCACGCCTAACGTTTCGGTCGTGGACCTGGTTGTATTCGTCGAGAAGAAGACTTCTGCGGAGGAAGTGAACAACGCTCTGAAGGCGGCCTCCGAGTCAGGACCGCTGAAGGGCTATCTGGGATACGAGACTGCCGAACTGGTGTCGATGGATTATCGTGGCGATCCGCGCTCTTCCATCGTGGATGCTCCCATGACGCGCGTAGTGGGCGGCAATTGTGTGAAAGTGATTTCGTGGTATGACAACGAGTGGGGGTATTCGTGCCGCGTCCGCGACCTCATCCATTACATTGCAGGCAAAGGCCTGTAGGGTTGCCAGGCTTTGGATGCGGCCTTCCGCGGAATGTGAATTAACCACGGAGGCACGGAGATCACGGAGAAACTCTATGGAAACCAAACTCCGTGTTTCCCTGGTGAATGGTTTTCGACGGAGCGTCTGGCGTTTAGGCGCGAGGAATGACTTTTATGTCGAAATTATCGATTCGTGATCTTCCGCTGAACAACAAACGCGTCTTCATGCGCGTGGATTTCAACGTGCCGCTCGACGACGGTCGCGTGATGGATGACACCCGCATCCGCGAGACGCTGCCCAGCATCGAGTACGCGCTGCGCCATGGCGCACGCCTCATCCTGGCGTCGCATCTCGGACGTCCTAAGGGCAAACCTAATCCCAAGATGAGCATGAAGCCGGTGGCCGAACGCCTGCGCATTCTGCTCGACGAGGTCATGCGACGTGGCGAGAACGTCGGCTTTTCGCCCGATTGCATAGGCATGCAGGCCGAGGAGATGGCCGAGAAACTGGAGCGTGGACAGTCGTTGCTGCTGGAAAACCTTCGCTTCCACGCGGAGGAAGAGGCCAACGATCCGGAATTCGCCAAACACCTTGCCAGGCTCTGCGACTACTACGTCAACGACGCCTTCGGCTCGGCGCATCGCGCCCACGCCTCTACCGAGGGCATCACGCATTTCGTGGAGAAGAGCGCTGCCGGCCTGCTCATGGAGAAGGAACTCGAGTATCTGGGAAAAGCGCTGTCGCATCCCCAGAAGCCGTTTGTCGCAATCCTCGGCGGCGCCAAGGTGGGAGACAAGATCGGCGTCATCAAGCACCTGATGAGCAAGGTGGACATCCTGATTGTCGGCGGAGGCATGGCCTACACGTTTCTCAAGGCGCAGGGCCACGAGGTCGGCAAGTCACTGCTGGAAGCGGACAAGATCGATCTTGCCAAGCAAACCCTGGCGGACGCCAAAGCCCACAACGTCAAGTTCCTGTTGCCGGTTGACCACGTGGTTGCCGACAAAGTCGCGCACGATGCCCGCATCCAGCAGATCGGCGAAGGCAAGCCGATTCCTCCCGACATGATGGCGCTCGACATTGGTCCGAAGTCGGTGGAGCTGTTCTCCGACGAAATCAGCGTGGCTCGAACCATTGTTTGGAATGGCCCCATGGGCGTCTTCGAAATCGAGGCCTTCGCCAAAGGCACCAAGAAAATTGCGCACGCGGTCGCCGATAACGGAGCAGCGATTTCCATCGTCGGAGGTGGCGACAGCGTAGCGGCGGTGAAAGCTGCTGGCGTGGCCGACAAGATCACGCACATCTCCACCGGTGGAGGCGCGTCGCTGGAGTTTCTCGAGGGCAAGAAATTGCCGGGCGTGGAAGCTCTGACCAACAAGTAAATGGAGCGCGGAGCTTCAGCCATGCAGGACAACTTTTCCTTCGATGTGGTCGTAGTCGGCGCCGGGCCGACTGGACTGGCTTGCGGCATTGATGCCAAGCGGGCCGGCCTCACAGTCACCAACATTGACAAGGGCTGCCTGGTCAATTCGCTGTTCAACTATCCCAGCAACATGACGTTCTTCACTACGCCGGAGCTGCTGGAGATCGGCGACATTCCTTTTTCCAGTCCCAACCAGAAGCCGACGCGCCAGGAGGCGCTGGAGTACTACCGCAAATGCGCCGAGCATTACCAGCTCGACGTTCGCCAGTATGAGCCAGTTCTGAAAGTGGGCGGCAGCAACAACCAATTTGTCGTGCTCACCACCAATCTGCACGGACACCAGCGCGAGTACCGGGCGCGCAAGATCATCCTCGCCACTGGCTACTACGACCGGCCGAATTATATGAACATTCCCGGCGAAGATTTGCCCAAGGTCATGCACTACTATCGCGAGCCGCATCCCTTCTTCGGATTGAATGTGCTGGTGATCGGCGGGAAAAATTCGGCCGCCATCGCGGCGCTGGAACTGTGGCGGCACGGCGCGCGCGTCACCATAGTGCATCGCGGGATGTCCATCGGCAATTCGGTGAAATACTGGATCAAGCCCGATATCGAGAATCGCATTAAGGCCGGACAGGTGAAGGCTTACTTCGACACTCGGGTGCGCGAGATCACGCTGGAGCACGTTGTGCTCGAAACGCCGCACGGCGAAGTCACTCTGCCCAACGACTACGTCTTCGCGCTCACCGGATACCATCCGGACTTTGAATTTCTCCGCAAGTTGGGCGTCAAGTTAGGCGAGACCGACAAGCGTCCCGTCGTCGATCCGCAGACGCTGGAAAGCAATGTCCCCGGAATTTATCTTGCTGGCGTAATCGTTGCCGGCATGCGCACCAGCGAGATCTTCATCGAGAACGGCCGCTTCCACGGCCAGCTCATCGCCGCCGACCTCAAGCGCAAACTGAAGGCCGAACCGATTGCGGAGAAAGTGTCGTGAGCCGGACTCGCCAGCAAGCTTTTTGTCATACTGAGCGACCCCGCTGCAGTTGGCCGTGCGGGTCGAAGCACCCCCTGAGATTTGTCATCCCGACCGAGGACTTCAGTCCGAGCGGAGGGATCTGCTTTTCTGCCGTGCCTACGTCGCCGTGGTTTCCTCTTCGGCCAGGCTAACGTCCTGCGGTTTGCACTTATGCGCGTTGAACTGCTGTTGAATATCCGCCTGGGCTGACGCCTGGTCGCCGGCAGGTTGGCGGGCAGGGAATTGCATGTTGCAGAATTCGCACACGCCGAGAACTGGAACTCTCTTCACTCGCCGAATAATCCTGAGATTTCGCTTTGCCATGCAGACATCTTGTCACGGATGTCCGGAATTTGAACATCGAAATCAATTTTGCGACACTACTGCTTTTCGTGATGCACGGGCGGGCCATCTTTCCAATGGGTCATCACCAGAGTTTTCCCTTCGATTGTCAAGGGTTCGTTCTTGAAAAGCATCTGCTGGATCGCATCGCCGTTGATCTCGAAATAGAAAGCTTTGTTGGACGGATCAATTTTGAATGCACCGGCTTCCACCGAGTAGACTCGCACCTCGAAAGTGACAGCGCGGGCAGTGGCAACGTCAGGAAAGACGGCGGCGCCATCGGAGTCAGTCGTCGCTTCGAGAGGCTCGCCGGCGGTCTGCAGCCCGATCCGGATATAGGGTACCCCGTGACCGTTCTTGCCGATGACCCACACGCGGATCCTGCCTGGTTTGCCGGCCTCGCTGCGGACCAGGCGAAACGGGTCTTCCTCTTTCCCGTCACTTTGCAAGACGACAGCGTTCTGTTCGCGCCGCCACGTGCCTTTGGCCCAATAATCAGCCGCACCGTACGCCAGCATGAATTGGAAGCTGCCATCGGGTTTCAGCCACAACTCGGAACCAACTTCCCTCACCCCTTGCAGCCCATAGTGTCCGGCCAGGTCGTCGGCCCGCGCGGCCAGCGCCGTCAGAGCCATGAACAAAACCAGTACCGTTCTCATCGTTCTCACCCTCGAACGCGAAACGGCACCCATTCTACGCCCATTCCGCGTGTTCCCAGCCGCCACAACTCCAGCCTCGCCATGCGAATTGACAAGTGCTAAGTTCCAGTTACTGCATATAGAATCGCCTCTGGAATTCCGCCGATGGGAACCTCCAGCCAAATCCGCCCCTTTGAGGTACTGTTCGACCACGCCGAACCGAGTCCGTTCGCTGACGAGGCCTACGCGCCTTACGGTAACTTCGGCTTACCGCCTCCGCCTGTGGACCGTCAGTGGGTTTACTCCAACTTCGTGCAGTCGCTCGACGGCATCACCACGCTGCTGGGAAGCCACGCCTCGGGTGGCGAGATTTCGCAGTCCCGAGAAGATCGCTGGCTGATGGACCTGCTGCGCGCCCATGCCGACGGCCTGCTGATGGGTATGAACACCATGCTGGAAGAGCAGCGGAGCCGCGGGCCTCAGAGCCGGGGTATTGTCTTTCAGGTCGCCGACCCGAAGCTGCGTGAGTTGCGCAAGCGGCTGGGTAAATCGCGTGAGCGGAATATTTTCGTGACCCGAGCCGCTGATCTCGACCTCTCCCGCTACAAGGTGTTCGATGGCGACGAGGTGGATTCGGCGGTGCTGACCTCGCCGGCTGGGGCCGCTCGGCTGCGAGGGCAGGGAAGTCATTCGCATGTCGCGATCATTGCGGCGGGCGAGGGTGAGACCTTCGATCTGCCGCTGGCGATTCGAAAGCTGCGCGAGGAACTTGACATCAAGTACCTGCTGTGCGAAGGCGGGCCAACGCTCTACGGCAGCCTGGCGCGCGCCGGCCTGGTGGATGAGAAGTTCATGACCGTGTCGCCGGTCGAGGTTGGCCAGCTGGTTCCGCCGGAGCAGGAGCGCCTTCCGAGCGAACAAAACGTTTCCAAGCTGATGCGACCGACGGTTTTCGGCGGCCCAGGGTTCACTCGGGACAAGATCACCCATTGGACCTGGCTGAGCTGCCGCAAAGTGGGAGATCATCAGTTCAACCGCTATCGCAGGCAGCGAAGCTAGAGCGTGCGAAACATCAGGCATGTCCCCAAGCGCGCTATTTAGGAGT
Source organism: uncultured Acidobacteriaceae bacterium (assembly GCA_963782275.1). Taxonomy (GTDB): domain Bacteria; phylum Acidobacteriota; class Terriglobia; order Terriglobales; family Acidobacteriaceae; genus Bog-257. The sequence continues at coordinate 20,180 of CAWAJA010000001.1, forward strand.
CGATTCTGAAATCGCTTAGGTTCTGGTCTCCAGTTCTATTTGGCGACGAACACCAGAAAGTAATCCACCCGATCCGCCTTAACCAGGTCGTCGTGTTCCTCGAGCAAGCGGTAGCCGGCCTGGCCTGCCTCCTGAATCACGACCTCCTTCTGCACGCCGTGGTCTGCGCCGTTCCCGTTGCGGTCGATGACGCCCAAGCGAGCTCCAGGTCGCAGGGAGGGCCGCAGGTTGCGCAGCAGGGCAACCGGATTGGCAACCTCGTGGTAGGTCTTGAGCAGCAGCACAGAATCGACGCTGTTGGCGGGGAGTTCAGGGTTGTCGGGCTTACTCAAGATCGTCTTGACGTTGTGCATCTGCTCCTTCTTGATCCGCTGCTCGATGTACTGCACCGCCTCGGGATTGATGTCCACGGCATACACGGCGCCTGTATCCGTCACCCTCTTCGCGGCCCGGACGGTGAACCAGCCGGAACCGGCGCCGATGTCGGCGACCGTCTTGCCCGGAGCGATGGCAAGGACATCCATCACCTGATTGATGTGCAGCCGTTCGTCGCGTCCCGGCGTTTCGAAGATGGAGAGGTCACCGGTATAGGGAGTGCTGGTTTTGCGCTGCGGGGCTGGGGTCGCCGTCGAATTCTGGGCCGGCACGGTTTGCGGGGCGGCCAGCAGGCAACCAGCAAACCACAGCAGGAGAAGAAATTTGACCCGGAGAAACCGCATGAGGCGAGTCCAGAATTATTCGATGCAGAATGACGGCGCAGGAACCAGCGGTTGGCAAACCCTGCAAGATTGGCCGGTGTCAGAGCGAGCTAACGCTGATCGTGGCCGTGATCGTGTGATCTGTAGATGGGGCCAGCTCGACCGCATTTTCCAGAATGTTGCTGGCTTCAACGCAGACCATGTGCTGCCATTCGTCTCCGCCCAAGTCATGTAGCGCCCGTGCTCCCTCCGCCCAAGGATTCCAGACCACGGTGCTGCGTGAGTTCTGCTTGGCGATGTGGATGCGGCGGTTGAGCGCGGGGTCGAGCAGCATCAACGGCATTCTGGGTATTCATGTATGCGCTGTCGGTTGGCGAGCTCAAAACGACGTCGCCTTGCTGCCGTTTCTCTCGATTCGAGTCGGTGTTGTCAAGATAAGCCACACCATCCAGGCCGCGAATGCGGACCCGTCGAACGTCTCCTACTCTGTGGTAGGTGTGCAAGGCTTCTTCAAAGCGGAGCGGGGAACCGCCGGTGTTACTCACGGTGAGCTGCAGTTTCAGTTCGTTGCCGAAGGTCACCCGGTGCAGCAGGCGGAAGTCGGCGGGCCACCACCGCCGGGTTTCCGTGTCGCTCTCGATTGACATGCTTACTGTGACAGCGCCGCCATGGTGCTCGATGGATTGCAGATCCCACACTCGGGTGCGAACCACACCATGCGCCGGGGCATGAGGGTCGTCAGCTTTGGCTCGGAACCAGGGAAAGCAGATGGGGATGCCGCCACGGATCGCCGAGCCCTCCGTCCAGCGCGCGTGCGGGCTGAGGAAAATTACGTCTTCGGCGCCGGCTGGCTTCCAGGAAATGACTTGCGCGCCATGCAGACAGATCTCTCCGCTGCATTGTGGGGTGGTCACGTGTACCTTGGGAATTCCGCCGTCATCAGCGAGGACCTGAGCCAGGCCTGCGATTGCAAAGCGGCGGTCAAGGTCAGCAGCAGAGGCGTAATTTTGATCGGTCATCGTTTTTGCGCTTCGAGCAGGAGTGTACGTGTGAACCTGTGGGTCGCGCAACGAGAACCCTAACTTCGGTGTAAGGATTGTGTCGCCCTGAAGAGACTATCGCAACCGGTGCCGCCTGCGTTGCGCAATCCCGAGTGCTACCAGTACGATGAATTCCGCGGAGTATAGAGGAGAAAAGCATGAGCAACACGCAATCCGATGCATTGGTGTTCTTTGGTGCTACTGGAGACTTGGCGTACAAGAAAATTTTCCCGGCCCTACAGGCGATGATCAAGCGCGGGCACCTCAACGTGCCGGTCATTGGAGTGGCCAAGGCGGGCTGGAATCTTGATCAACTGATTGCGCGCGCCAAAGACAGCCTGGAGAAGCACGGAGGACTGGATCCCGCCGCATGGCAGAAGCTGAGCGCCCTGCTGCGCTACGTGGACGGCGACTACTCCTCCCTCGCCACGTTCCAGGCGGTGCGGAAGGAACTGGGCAACGCCGAGCGTCCCACGCACTATCTCGCGATTCCGCCGCTGCTCTTCGAGGAGGTGGTCGAGCAACTGGTCAAGTCCGGCTGCGCCAAGAATGCCCGCGTGGTGATTGAAAAGCCCTTCGGTCACGACCTCGCTTCGGCCCAGGAACTCAACCGGATACTGCTGGCAGCTTTTCCTGAGTCCGCAATCTTCCGCATCGACCACTACCTGGGCAAGACCCCGGTCGAAAACGTGGTGATCTTCCGCTTCGCCAACGCTTTCATGGAGCCCTTCTGGAATCGTCATTACGTGGATAGCGTGCAGATCACCATGGCCGAGGACTTCGGCGTGCAGGGCCGCGGCGCTTTCTATGACGAGACGGGCGCGATCCGCGATGTCATACAGAACCACCTGTTCCAAGTGCTCTGCAATCTGGCGATGGAGCCTCCCGTGGGCACAGACAGTGAGTCGCTGCGCGACGAGAAGGCGAAAGTCCTTAAGGCGATTCCGCCGCTGGAGCCAAGCAATCTGGTTCGCGGACAGTTTAAAGGCTACCTCGACGAAAAAGGTGTGGCGCCGAATTCGAAGGTCGAAACGTTTGCTGCGCTGCGGCTGGAAATCGATTCGTGGCGCTGGAAGGGCGTGCCCTTCTACATTCGCGCCGGCAAGAACCTGCCGGTAACCGGCACCGAGGTCGTGGGACGGTTGCGCAAGCCGCCGACGGTGATTCCCGAAAGTAAGCTGTCGGAGAATCATCTGCGATTTCGGATCAGTCCTGAGGTCACCATAGCCATAGGAGTCAACGTTATGACTCCGGGCGGGAAAGCGAAAGGCGAGACCATTGAGATGATTGCCAGCCGGCATCCGCGTCCGGAAGAGATGGAAGCTTACGAAAGGCTGCTGGGTGATGCCATGGCAGGCGACGCCACTCTCTTCGCGCGCCAGGATTACGTGGAAGAAGCGTGGCGAATTGTCGACCCGGTGTTGAAGGCCGATACTCCGGTCTATCCCTATGACCCGGGCACTTGGGGTCCAAACGAAGTGGGGCCGAACGTGACGCCTCCGGGGGGATGGGACTGCCCGGTGACCTCAGATCCAGAAGTCATTCGCGTGGAAGGGCCGGCGGGAGAGTAAGAGCGAGCCGTCAACTTTCGCGGTCAGCGCCCGAATCGAGAGCCAAAGCACGGAGATCGCTTTGGCGCCGGGCGCTGATGCCGTGAGCGAACCCAAGCATCCAGGCGGCGAAATAATCACTGCCGCAGCCTGGCTCCGAGGCGCTGTCGTGGTTTCTTCCAAGAGAGGAATCGCCTGGGGGAGCAACGGCTGGACTGTCACTGCAGTCAGTTTGGGCAGAACTTGCCGGAGTCTGTGAGAATGCCGATAGCGGCGAGAGAAGCAGAGCGGCCAGCGTCCCCAGCGAGAATTCACGCCTTCCGATTCCGAATAACTGATCGCTGGGCCTATTTTGTTTTTTCATCGCGCTTCCTGTTGGATCGCAATCAACCACATTGAGCATGACGGCTCGCGTCGCTTAATGCTGCACCGTCAGGACAACGGTGATCGCTCCATTCATCCCGCCGCCAATGCCGGTCACAGCTACCGGAAACGTTCCAAGGACTGCACCCGGCGCTGCCGTTACCGTCATGGTGGTCGATCCCGATCCGGGCGCTGGTATGGTGTTCGGATTCAGGGTAACCGTTACTCCCGTCGGCAGGGTACCAACCGATAAAGCGATAGGACTGTTGAAGCCACTGTTGGCGGTGAAGGTCAGCGTCATCGAGCCTTGCTGTCCCTGCGCGACCGCCAGCGACGGCAGAAACTGGAATCCCGTTGCTGTTCCCCCCGATATTCCCAGAAAAGCGATTGGGGTGCAGTCTCCCGTGGCTTTGTTCGTTCCCACAACCATCGTCAGCCGGGTACCGGTCAGCGTCACCTGCTGGCTGACACTGCCGGCGGGCCACGCCGAGGCTGACCAGTTATTGCCGGCGGCATCGTAGAAGTAGCCCATGTTGGTCGGCCCTACGGTCAGAGTGGACAGCACTGTGCTGCCATCCAGAAACTGAATTTGGCACTGCATCCAACACGACTGGTAGCCGGCATCACCCAAAGCCACAGAGACGTTGTAGGTACCGGGCGACGGCAGGTCCACGTAGAACGCCGCCGGCGAACCGTTGGTCACGAAGTTAATGCCCGCCAGCCGGGGGTCCAGGTTGGCGTTGCGATCCCGGCCTTGCACGAGGTAGGTATTCGCCCAGCCAAAAGTGATTCCGCCGACCGTGGTCGGGTAGGCGGTGGTGGCCAGTACCGGCGTTGACCCTTGCGGATCGGTAACCAAGCTTTGCGTGTTACGGAAATCGAACCCCTGCTGCACTTGGGACAGCCCGGCGACAGACGCCAGAAGGAGCAGACTGATTGCCGTGATGATCTTCATTGCGCTTCCTCTACTTCAGCTTTCGTCTTTAGCATTTGCCTGCTTGTTCTGCGGCACCTCAGACACGCGCTTGGGCGCTGCACGCTGTCCAGGCAAAGGATTCCAGGGCCCCTGAGCCAGGGGGCCTCTGAGTGCCTTCAAGAAAAAGAAATCGGCGGAATCAGCTTCGAACTTGAGGCAGAGCTAATTAGCAGGCTTGCAACGGCGGGCTTCGCCAATCTCTTTGCGGCTCGCAGAGAGATGAATTCCGTCGCGCACCGCCGGTCAAGGGGCATGGGGCCGCAGTTCAGTGAGGCTAGTTTTGGTGAAGATCTGTTGGCTTGGGATCAGGGGGTAGGGAGAGGAGGAGGCATCGTTCTCCGCCACTCGTTCAACTCGTTCAGCAGCTCGATGGCTGTCTTGTTTTGTTTGAGTTGGTCGCGAAGATACTCCATGGCAAACTCGGGCGCAACACCGGCATTGAGCGGGTCCTTGTAGAACTTGTCCAGCCCGGCCCTTAAGGATAGATCGGCTTTGTAGTCGAAGGTTTCGGCCACGCCGCACAAACTGAGACTCTCCTGCAATTTCGTGTTGTACTCTGGTCCCGGCTGTATGCTCCGGGCGTTGTTCATGCATTGGTTGTGCACAAGGAATTGGGCCCTCTGCATGGCGGCGGTGAAGCCGTCCACGTAGTTGTCGCGGGCCGAGTCGGAGAGCGCCTTCCACCACCCCCCGTAGTCGCCCGATACCTTCAGCATCGCTGAAGAGGTCTGGGCTACGGCTGGAGGCGTGTCAGCGGGAGGCGCCGCCTGACCGGCGGCGGCCAGCGCCGTCAAGAGCAGGAGAGTAGCGATTCGGATTGTGACGCAAGACGCGAGCAGCAGTCGGTTGATGCAGCTCATATCCAACAGTTTGTACCTGCTGAGGAACGTTTACAAGTACCTTGCCGGCAGGCAGGTGTGACATTCGGTGACCAGCGAATCGACGATGCGGAGTCGTCCTTAGCTCAACTAAGTGATCGTAAGCCCGCCGGAAGTCCGCCTCACGGGGTAATCTCGAACACCACTCCATGTCCCTGGGCGCCACCGGCTGCGGTTGTGCCGAAGTAGTTGCCCATCCCATCAGGAGTCATGCCGTAATACGGATAGCTGCCGTCTCCGTTGCTTCCGAAATTATGAAGTACACTTTCGCTCCAACCACCACCGCTTGGAGCCAGTCTGAAGATTGTGCCACAGTCGCACGACGGATTGCCGCCGGTCGAACTGGTTCCGTAAAGATTCCCCACCGCATCAAAGACGAGCGTGCTGGTGGGAAAACTCGCGTCGGTGTCACCCTGGAAGCTATACAGCACGCTCTCCTTCCACCCTGACAAGACGTTCGGGCCGGCCCCCAACTCGAACACAGCGCCCACGCCGCTGGTACCACCGAAGTAGGTCGTGCCATAAAGCCTGCCGGCCGCGTCGGCGATCAGTCCGCCGTATGGAAAGCCCGCATCGGGCAGGCCCTGGAAGGCGTAGAGCGTGGTTTGCTTCCACGTGCCTCCCGCGGGAGACAGCTTATATACCACCCCAGCTCCGTAATCGCCGCCCAGTTCGGTCACGCCGTAGACATTTCCAGCCGCGTCCAGCCGCAAGAGGCCGAGCGAGCCCACGGCTCCATCGCTGCCGCCGGTGAAAGCATGGATCACCGCTTGCTGCCAGTGTCCGTTGTTGAGCGACAACTGGTAAACCACGCCATCGGAGTAAGCGCCTCCGTCCGGCGTCGTCCCGTAGAGATTGCCGGCCTTGTCGAAGACGACTCCGCCGCCGGGCCCGAAGCCATCATCGCCGCCAGTGAAGTTGTACAGGACGGTCTGGCTCCAGGTGCCTCCGGACGGTGTCAGCTTGTACACCACGCCACAGCCGTCGCCGCTGCAGGCTCCGCCGGAACCACCCGCGGCCGTGGTTCCGTAAAGATTGCCTGAGCCATCGAAGGTCACACCGCCGTAGGGATTCTTGCCATCGTCGAAGCAGCTGAAGCTGTACAGCACGCTCTCCTGCCATTTGCCGCCTGAGAGCGGCGTCAGCTCGAACACCGTTCCACAATCGTCAGCGCCTCCGGTTACCGTGGTGCCATAGAGGTTGCCCGCGTTGTCGAGAATCAGTTGCGAGGCGGGATTGCTTCCGTCAAGTCCACCGGTGAAGCTGTACACCACATGCTCGGTGTCAGCCGCCCATGCGCTGATGGCGACCATCGTAGCCACCGCCAGCACGGCCCACAGCCGGCTCATGAAATAGCAACAGTGTTTGGCTGACATCTTCCATCTCCTCGATTCAGAAATGCCTTCGAGAAAACATACAGGGGCCCGGAGACGGAACGGCGCGCTGAAACTGTAGCACTGAATGGGATGCCGTGCACGGACGGTTTGAAATGCCGCCCGGCACGGGGAAGACAAACAACATTGACTTACGAAATGTCGTAGCGGACTGGGGAGCTTTGCCGAAACAGGCAAACATCCGCGTGGATGTCCTCGACGTATTCCAACGGAGCATAACGGTCGGTTCTGACCGTCTGGGAGCAGTACGTGCAAATGCTCTCTCTCTCGGATTGGCGAGTGAAATCCGGCTTTGGATCAGTGGGCCCTTGATTGCTCATACCGACCTCCACAGAACCCGCAGGATGGGGTCATTCGACCTGGGATAGTTCCTGCGAGCGCAGTATGCTTGCGGTTGTCCGCCAGTTTCAACCGGACCGTGAGTCGCTGTCGGTGACCTGCATCACCCGTGGATGGTCAGCCGAACATAAAGAAGCCCGCAGAGGAGACACGGGTTGCCAAAACTCATCTCCCTGCTGCGAGCTTCTGCTCAACCGTCAAGGCTACGGCAATCGCGGATCCCTGTCTGTGACGGCGGTCACGGAGAACGCCCCTGCCAGAAAGGGTCGGTTCTGAATTACTTCGTAGCGATCATCAGGTTGGCGGGCCCGGGAATGCGCACCCGCTTAATTTCGGAGAAGCCGACGGCCTTCAACCATTCCTGGTACTCCGGCTCACTGTAGCTTGCGCCCGCGCGTGTGCCGACCAGCATGTTCAAGGCAAACAGCGCGGCGAATCGCGGCGAGGTCTTGTCCGCCTCAAGGATGAAGTCCGATACCACCAGCCGGCCCTTCGGTGCCAGCGCCGCATAAGCACGCTCGAAAAGTTGCTGGTTCTCCTCCGGCGAGTACATGTGGCAGATGGCCGACAGCAGCACCAGATCGTAACAGTCGCTTTCCAGCGGAATCGTCAGCATGTCGCCCGCGCGGGTGCTGATGCGATTGTCCAACCCGGCTTTACGAATGTGCTCCTGGGTGATCGGCAGCACCTCCGGCAGGTCAACGATCTCGGCCTGCAGAGCCGGCGCAGCCTTGGCAAATGCGATGGAGTACGCGCCCGAGCCTCCGCCCAGATCGAGCATGCGCTTGCCGCCGTTGACTTGCACGGCCTGCACTACGGCACGGGCCCGGCCACGGGCGTTATGATCCATGGCCGCGATGAACGGCGCCACCCAGCCATTCTCGCCGCGCGGAGCGACCGCCGCTCCCGCGCGCACGGCATCCGTCAAGGTTGACCAGCGCTTCCATACATTCGCGATGTGCAGTTGCGCGCAGCGCGCGCTGTCGGGCGTGCCTCCCACGAAGAAACGCGCCGACATCGGGGTGTTGGTGTAAACGCCGTCGCGCTTTTCCAGCAGCTTCAGGCTGACCAGCGCGTTCAGCAGCATCTCCGTCCCACGCACTGAGGCTTGAATCTTTGCAGCGATCTCTTGCGCAGTTCCACCGTTGCCGACGGCGGTAAACATATCCAGCTCCAGGGCAGTCAGCACCGCGCGGCTGGGCATGAATCCCCGGATCAGTTCGCTGACCTCGTCGGGCAACACACCAGCGGCATCCTTCGCCTCCAGCATCGCCAGGTATTTATTGCGATGATCGAGGATCTCCGCCTTCATCTCCGCGTAATCGTTGCGTTCAAGGCGCGCGACCTTCTGGCCCGCCTGGAAATGCGATGCGACAATCTCCGGCACATCGCTCGGCGCCAGCTTGGTGTACCAGATGTCTTCGGGATAAACGATCATCACCGGCCCACCGTCGCAAAGCCCGAGACAACCGCAGCTCGAGACCTGGACCTCATTGGCCAGACGTTTGGCCCCCAATTCGTCGCGCAGCGCGCTTAGAATGCCCGACGAGCCGGCAGCCGAGCAGCAGGGAACTCCTTCAGGTTTTTCCTGAGTGCAAACGAAGACGTGATAACGGAATGGCGCCACGGGACCTCCAGGATCAGTTGTCAGTAGGCAGTAGCCAGTGGTCAGTTGTTAGTGGGACTGTCACCTCTAATCTTCCGGCCAGCGCACGCGCCAGGGAAGTGCAGCGCTCACAGGCGGTTGTGACGAAGACATCTGTGAATCGCGGGGAGTGCCGAACGACGCGGAGCACACCGCCACAATAAGTGCGATCAGCACCCAGACTCAAGGTCACAAGTTCAATTCAGGCGACGAACCTCGAGTCACACAAAACTAGGCGCGAAGCGCCGTCGGCGAAGTGAGCCCGGGGGCAAGCCCCGGGTGAACTGTGATGGCTTGACGGAGCCGCGTAGCGGCGACCGGCATCTGCGGTCGCTCGCCGCGAATACGCTCCGAGTGCCACTATGTTACAGCCACGCAAATTCTTCTCTGCGTTCATCAGATAGTCACCGTCCTGTTGAATAATTCATCTTGACTCTGCACGTGCCTGCACTATGATGTTTGAAACATTCTCTGTCGGATTTGTTTCGGTCGAAAAACGCGATGCAGCAGACCTTCACATCGAACCAGGTGATCGAGCTGACCGGAATCACCCCGCGCCAGCTCCAGTGGTGGGACGAACGCGGCATCGTGATGCCTGCGCGGGAAGGGCACAAGCGCATCTACTCGCTCGACGACTTGGCTGAAGTGGCTGTCATCTGCGAGCTGCGCCAGCGCGGCTTCTCGCTGCAGAAGATCCGCCTGGTCATCCGCTTCCTGCAGAAAGAGCTGGGCAGGCGCCTGGTCGAGACCGTCACCTCCGCCTCCGAGTACCACCTGCTGACCGACGGCCGGCGTATTTATCTGGAAGATTCCGCCCGCGCGGTGGTTGACCTGCTAAAAAACGCGCGCCAGCCGATGTTATCGGTGTGCCTGAGCGACACTATCCAACGGGTGCTCCACCCGCTGGAGCGAAAGAAGGTGGCGCGGCGGGGAGACCGGGTAGAGCTGGCCCTTAGAGCCTGCCCTGAGCTTGCCGAAGGGCCAGCGTCAAGGCGATCGCCGACATCAAAGGGTTCTAGCCCCGGGGAACGGAGCGTCCCCGCTGCTTGGAGCGAAGCGGCCACGGAGAAGCGCAACGGTTCGCTTCGTCATCTTACTGTTCGACGTCGTAGGGCTTCTTAGGTCCTGAAGGAGGGCACATGACCGGAGAACTGAGCGTGCTGAGCGAGTGGATCCCCGAACAGATGGAGCCTGGAACCATTTTTGTGCTGGAAAACGCCGGCGAGATGGGTGAAAAGGAAGATCCCTTTTGGGCTGTGCTGTCGTGCCCCTCATGCGGGCAGCTCGGCCTCGTAACCCGCAAGCAAATCTCCGGCCTGCTGCCGGTCATCTGCGGCTCGGAAAAGTGCTCCGCCCAATTCTTTATTCGGGATGAGGAGATCGTGCCCCGCAAGCCGAACTAAGCAGTCACGCTTCAATTGAATGCCGCGTCAGTGTACAGACGCTTGGCCGCAGCAGCGCTTGTACTTCTTGCCGGAGCCGCAGGGACAAGGGTCATTGCGGCCGATTTTGGATTGAGTGCGCCGCGGTGCAGTCTGGTCGTGGGCCGTCACAGCCCTGCGGCGATGGGGCGCAAAATACTTGTACAAGATCGTCACTGCCGCTGCCACCCCGACGATTAACTCCTCACGCCGTTCCGCGCTCATCGGCTCCTCGTAAGGCCGCATCTCGGGATCAGGGTCATGTTCATGGAACAAAACCAGAATCGGAATGAGTGGTCCTGCATGTTCTTCATCGTTGAATAATTCCACCCATGCGTCATGCCGCATCTCGACGCCCCGCATAAAGCCCCACGCCCAATCGTTGGCACAAGCGATGCCATGGTCGTTCTCTTCCAGGAACGGCAGAAATATCTCGCCCGAGGACAGGGTGTGGGCGATGTTGTTCCAATGGCGCATGAGGAGGTCCAGGAACTCCTGAAGCTCCTCCAAATCTTCAAACGCGAAGTCGGCGTCATTTGATTCGAGACCGCAGATTTCCGGCAGGTACTCGCTGGGCATGACGATCTCCGGCCCGCAGATGAGTGCGGCAAAGAAACCATCCAACTCCTCCAGATTCATGGCGCCTTCGCCACCCGATCGGAAGAGCAGTTCGTCAAGGCGGTCAAACTCGTTGTCGGTGAGCCTTTGCGAAGCAATTTGCATTTGAGGGAGATGGAGCGGACGAATGGGTGCCCGTTCCTACATTAGACTATATCTTTGATTAACCTTGGGAGACATGCCGTGGCAATAATTCCGATTCACCCCGGGTGAACATTTGGCGGAAGAACTGAAAGAGTTGCGCATGGGCGCTGCCGAACTGACGCAGCAACTGGATGTTCCGACCAACCGCATCACCCAATCCTGAATGGACGCCGCGCCATTACGGGCGACACGGCTTTGCGCCTCGCCCATTTCTTCGGCCGGGCACCGGGCAGTCATCCGGCTAACAGAATGGATAGTCTCCCATATCCATCCGGATAGCCTTATCGGTGCAAGAATGCAAAAGCCGATGAATTCACACTTGATCCCCTTGCTGTAAGACTCTGCAAAAACAAGCAAAAGAAAACTGTGCCTGATCCGCTCCGGGTTGGCAGGTGTCTTGCACGACTCTTTGCGTCGCTGCAAGGCCCCCAAAAGCAGGAAACGGAGATTCGCAGCAACTTGTAAATCGCGCCGTAGAACCCGAAACACTATCGGGGGCGGTACGCGCCCCAAAGGTCCCCATTTTGGCGATCCAAAATGTATTTGTGGATTTAGGACGGATATATGGTGGGACTGTTGGGAGCTAAGACGGAATGCGGCTGAAACCGAGACTCGCCGAAGCGGTTACGGAAATCTTGACAGAAGTGAGGGCGCTTTCTGGAACGGGAGTCTGGTCAACGCACACTAGAGTCGCGCGTGATGAGAGCGTGAAGTTAAGAATTCAGAGATTCAGGAGTCAACAATGAAAACCTTCGCTGCAGTTGCCATCGTTCTGACAATGTTGGCGATGGAAGGTGCCGCCGAGGCGCAAACCTGCTGGACGGATGTCAAGTCCTGGACGGGCAATTACACCTTGACCGGAACAGCCCCCTCGGGACCGTGTATTAAGGATCCACAGGGAACGTGCACTACGAACCAGTCGTCATCCGCCGATGTGAGCATACCTTTTTTCTCCGGCGTTACGTGCGGACTGGTGGGATGGGGAGGAGGCAGTGATGCAAACGTCTCGGTTTCCTTTAACGATACGAAGACAGATCCTTGCCCCGCCCCGGGCAAGGGGACGTCGACTGTGACGCAGGCGGGGGGGACTCCTAAGTACCCTGCGTACTCCGGGTCCTCCCTAGTTATCAACGTTTCGAATGGCACTTACGTATATACTGGATCTGCCATTGGGGGTGGGACAGAAACGACCATGCCCTGCGTCGGTAATGAGGTGACGCAACCCATCGAATGGCCATTATACCCCGCCTCCAATTGGCCTCAAACTTTTCCACTCCCCAGTTTGCCGCAAACGCTCAGTCCGGATGAAAAGCACCAGAGTTTCCAAGCAGAGTCAGCTGGTGACCAGACAGCCTCATGGAAGATCTTGTTCACGCTCACCCCTCATTACGATCCCGATGACGGCTGCAAACAGGATGGCGGCCAAGGCAGCCCACGGAGTTCCAGTATTGGCTGTGAGACTCAGAGCCTTGGCGAAGATATGCCTGTCGTTGGCACCGGATTTGTTCTTCACTATGAAGGCGATCGGGCTCCCGGAGCTGGCCCAGACGGCATCGCGAGCGCCGATGCTGCCATGATCGGCGGGTGGACACTGAGCGTGCATCACGCCTACGACCCTGCCACGAACACCCTTTTCCTGGGCGATGGCAGCCAGCGCAACGGATATCAGCTCGGCACTCCGGTCAGCTTCAACGGCAACCTTCTGCTTACATCAGGAGATGGCAGCGAAGTTTACGTCTTCACATCCGCGGGACAGCACCTGCAAACGCTGAGGCCGCTCACCGGCGCGCTGGTGTATCAGTTCGGTTACGACGCTGCGGGGGAACTGGTGACGGTGACGGATGCCAGCGGCAATGTGACCACCATCCAGCGCAAGAAATCCGAGCGGCCGGCCGCAATTGTTTCGCCCTATGGGCAAACCACGACACTAGCCGTGGACCCTAATGGTTTTTTGAGCCAGGTGACCGATCCGCTCGGCAAATCGGCCACGTTCGTCAATAGCAGCACTGGCCTACTCACCTCCCGCACCGACGAGAACGGAAATGTATTCAGCTACACCTATGACAGCAACGGCAAGTTGGCCCTGGATGCCGATCCACTTGGCGGATACACGGCGTTAACCCGCACCGATGCGGGTTCCGGGTTCGGATGGACAGTCGGCGAAACGACATCCATGGGTCGGACGAGCAGTTATCAGACCACACTCACCATGCCCTGGGTGCAAGATGGCACTGCCCCGTTCTCAGAGCAGCGGATGATTACTTGGCCTGACGGCTTGCAGGCAACCTCGAGCAAGAGCCTGCAGAATGGGCAGATCTCCAAGAGTCTCACCTTGCCGGATGGCACAGCCGACAGTGAGACGTTAGGGCCAGATCCGGTCTGGGGGCTTCAGGTACCGGTTGACACGAGCGAGACGCTTACGCAAGGCAATCTGACCATGAACATTACCGGCAGCCGCTCGACCACGCTGGGCATGGCGGGTAACCCGTTCACCGTGACGGCCGAGACCGACACAACGACGATCAACAGCCGCACTTACACGTCCACCTTCACGGGTTCGAATCTCACGTGGGTGAAGACGAGTCCGGTTGGACGAACCCTGACGGTCGGACTCGATTCGTTGGAGCGCGTGGCCAGCACCCAAGTGGAGGGGCTGACGGCAACGGATTTCAGCTATGACAGCCAAGGCCGTCTTGCCTCTGTTACGCAAGGCACACGCAAGAACACCTTCGGCTACAATTCAGAAGGCTTTCTGGCCAGCGTTACCGATCCGCTGAAGCTGACGACCAGCTTTGCCTACGATGCCGATGGGCATCTCGTGAGCACGACGCTCCCTGATGGACGGGTTATCGACTACTCCTACGATGCGAATGGGAATCTCACGTCGGTCACTCCTCCCGGCAAGTCGGCCCACGATTTCGCGTATACGGCGGTGGACTTGCCATCGTCTTATAACCCACCCACGCTTTTAGGTTCGGGCGCCACTACTTATACCTACGACCTCGACCGGGACCTGACAACTATCACCCGCCCCGATGGGGAAACCATTCAGCTCAATTACGACAACGCGGGTCGGCTGAGTTCCACCGTAACGCCGACGGAAACCATCAATTACAGCTACAACTCGACCACAGGAAATCTTGCAAGCGCTGCGGTCAAAGGCGCCGAGAATCTTGCGTACAGCTACAATGGCCCGCTACCGACTTCTTCCACTTGGACGGGGATGGTTGCAGGAAGCGTGAGCCGCGCCTACAACGATAACTTCTGGGTCACCTCACAGACCGTAAAGGCCGGGAGCAAGGTTCCCTTTACTTATGACAACGATGGGCTCGTGACCAAAGCCGGACCGCTCGCCCTTACGAATAATCGACAGAATGGCTTGATCACGGGTACCACGCTGGGCTCGGCCACGGACGCCCGTGCCTACAATGCTTTCGGCGAACTGTCGGCTTACACCGCTTCCTACGGCGCGGCGCCCCTGTACTCGGTGAAACTTATCCACGATGCCGACGGCAGGGTGGCGAGCAAGAGCGAAACCATTGGCGGTTCAACCAATAGCTTCGTTTACAGCTACGACCTTGCGGGGCGACTGATCAAAGTTACCGAGAACGGAACCAGTGTTGATAGTTACAGCTATGACAGCAACTCCAACCGCGTCAAGGCGGTCAGCCCTTCTGGAGTGGTGAAAGGCATGTACGATGCCCAGGACCGGCTGCTGACCTACGGCAATGCTTCCTACACCTACACCGCCAACGGCGAGTTGGCGAGCCAAACCGTGGGCGGGCAGAGCACGTCGTATCAATATGACGTGCTAGGGAACCTGGTCGCGGTCACGCTCCCCAACGGCACGAAAATCACCTACCTCGTCGATGCAGAGAACCACCGCGTCGGCAAGGAATTGAATGGGGTCCTGGAAACAGGATTTCTATACGACGGTGACAACCTCGTGGCCCAGTTGAATGGCAGCAATCAATTGGTGAGCCAATTCGTCTATGCCAGCGGGGCGACATCGCCGGATTACATGGTCAGTGGTGGCGTGACCTATCGCATCTTCTCGGACCAGCTAGGTAGCCCTCGGTTGGTAGTCAACACGTCCACGGGAGCTATTGCGGAACAGATCACTTATGACGAGTTCGGGAATGTCATCAGCGACACCAATCCCGGATTCCAGCCCCTCGGATTCGCCGGCGGTGTATACGACCAGGATACGAAGTTGGTGCGATTCGGCGCTCGCGACTATAACCCGACCGTTGGCCGCTGGACGGCGAAAGATCCAATTCTATTCGCTGGCGGGGACACCAACCTGTATGGGTATGTCCTGAATGACCCGGTCAACTTGACGGACCCGTCTGGTTTGGGAGGAGGTGACTGCGCGTGCGACGGGGGTGTTCCCGACGGGGGTGTTCCCAACAAGGACGCTAAGGAGGTTGCCAAGGATGCTGCCAAGGACGCCTTTCGGGAGGCGGTCCTCAAAGTGCTTGAGGACCATGGTCTTATTAAGGACCCATTGAGCATAGAAAAGCGTTTAGAACGAGGCTCAGGGACGACGACGTTCGAATACCAAGACACATCGAAAATCGCACAGCAGGGCCAGGCAGAAGGCGTAGATCCATACAGCAAGGTGCTAGGGCCGACGGCGCAGCAGATTGGCAAAAACCTGAAAGGGCAGGATACACAGGATACAAAGGACGCGCAGAAGAAACCGAAGTGTCCTCCGTCGCCTTTTCCGAAGCCCCCACCACTGAAGGAAGGAACGCCATAACGCACGAGTTGGACGAGTGGCCCAGCCTAACATTTGGGGTGCCCCTCGATAAGAGCGAAGGCGTTGTCAAGAGCGAGGCATTCCTAGGCGGTGCGCGAGCACCGTTGGGTTCGACGCCAGAGTTGGGTTGTGAGGACCAACACCCTTCAGCGCACGAAAGCTTTCCCTGCGACCGTAACCGGAACCTGCTCGACGATCTCGATGCCGAAGCCTTCGAGGCCGGCGACTTTGCGCGGATGGTTGGTCAGCAGGCGAATGCGCTTGAGGTTGAGGTCGGACGAGAATTTGCGCGCCAATGCCGATCTCGCGCTGGGTGCGGTCGCTGGCTTTCCGGCAGCGTCGGCAGGCGCTGCTCGTGATGGAACTGGATGGTCATGCGCTCTCCGAGCCGCTCGACCGAATATCCCTTCGAGGTCGAATGCAGATAGATGAGCGCGCCGCGACCTTCTTCGGCGATGCGCCGCATCGCGCCCTCAATCACGTCGTGACATCCGCACCAGCTTGCGCCGAAGACATCGCCCACCAGACAATGCGAGTGCATGCGCACCAGCACAGGTTCTTCGCCTGCGTTTTCGACGTCGCCTTTGACCAGCGCGATGTGCGAGTCGCCGGTAATCTCCGACTCGTAGGCGATCATGCGAAAGTCGCCGTAAGCGGTGGGAACCATCGACTCGGCCAGCCGCTTGACGTAGCGCTCGTGCGCCATGCGATAGCGGATGAGTTCCGCGACGGTCAGCATCTTCATGTTGTGCTGGCGGCAGAATTCGGTGAGCTGCGGCACGCGCGCCATGGTTCCGTCGTCGTTCATGATCTCGCAGATCACGCCCGCAGGAACCAGACCTGCGAGGCGCGCGAGATCGACCGAGGCTTCGGTCTGGCCGGCGCGAACCAGCACTCCGCCTTTGCGCGCGCGCAGCGGGAAGACATGTCCGGGACGCGCAAGGTCGTTCGGGCGAGTGGAGGGATGCGATGGCGACGCGAATGGTCTCGGCGCGATCGTAGGCTGAGATGCCGGTCGTGACGCCGTCTTTCGCGTCGATGGATTCGGTGAACGCGGTGCCGAAGTTGGAGGTGTTCTCGGCCGACATTTGGCCGAGGCGAAGATACTCCAGCCGCTCTTCGGTCATGGCCAGGCAAACCAGTCCGCGACCGTACTTGGCCATGAAGTTGATGGCTTCGGGCGTGATCTTTTCGGCGGCCATGGTCAGGTCGCCCTCGTTCTCGCGGTCCTCGTCGTCGATGACCACAATCATGCGGCCGGCGCGAATCTCCTCCAGCGCGGTCTCGACGTCGCAGAATGGCGAGTGAGCGGACATGATGGCTTGTAAAGATTCTAGCAGGGGAGAAATCCGCTGTTCGCTCTTCGCCATTCGCCAAAGCGGCGAACGAAGCGATGCGACGGTTCCATGTTACAGCAGGTCTCTCCGCTCGGACTAAAGTCCTCGGTCGAGATGACAGTTCTAGTAAGGAATGACAGTCTTGAGTGATGACACGCTTAGAGATTTACAGTCTTATGTAGGACGGCGCAGTGAACGAGCCCATGAGCGAAACGGTCGAACGGCGAAAAGCGAACAGCGAAGAGCGGATCTCCTCACCCCTTCTTCAAGACGATGGTTTCAAGCACGTTGGCCACGTCTTCGGCCTTGTCGCAGGCTGCTTCGAGGAGTTCCAGATGTTCTTTCAGCTTGATGAGCGTGATGGGATCGTATCCGAAGTCGAACAGCCGGCCAAGTGCTTCACGGCTGATCCGGTCGGCCTCGCTTTCCAGGCGGCTGACTTCGACGCAGTGCTCAAGTAGATTGGGTTCTTTCCCCAGCAGCAAGACAGCCTTCCTCAGTTCCTGGGTTTGCTTCAGGATAATGCCAGCCAACAATTTGGCTGACGGCGAAGGCTGCGTGATCTTGTAGTTCAGCAGGCGGTCACTGGCGCGATAGACGCAATCGAGCACGTCATCGAGCGACGCGACCAGCAGGCGAATGTCTTCGCGGCTAAAGGGCGTGAGGAAGGCTTGGTTCAGTTTGATCAGCGTGCGGTGCGTCAGGTCGTCGCCGCGATGCTCGATTTCCGTGACTCTCTGTACGGAAGCCGGCATCTGCTGGTAGTCGTAGTTGCTCAACAGGTCGGACAGAACTTGCGCACCGTGGACCACGTTGTTCGCGATTTCCACGAACATGTCGAAAAACTCGGCGTCACGCGGGATGCGGCGCATAACTGGCTCCAACGGCAGCGCTGGTTATCGGGAGGTCCATATTTGGGAATATTCGGTGCCGTGATGGTAACAGACTGATGGAAACAGGTAACCATTCGCGTGTGCTGCCAATAAGGTCAAACAAAGAAGCCGGCTTCTCAATGAGTTGGACTGGTTCGGTCAGGAATCAAAACAAAAGGGCCGCAAACGCGGCCCTTTGGAAATTGGCGTGAGCTACAGAGTCGATTCGATCTCGAATCCCCAAGCCTCCAACAGAGGCTCAGGTATGTACTTGGAGTTCTTGTTCTTCCGCGCCCATTCACGCAAACGGGTGGAACGAATGTACTGGTCGGGTTGGAGCTTGAACTCCTTGACGACCTGCTCGAACTCAGTAATGGTCGGCACCACCGGACCGATCGGTTCCGGCTTGCCCCAGTTAGGATTGCCGCGTCGCTTTGCCATAGTTCAGGTTCTTTCCGCCGTTAGGATTTGATATCGGGATGACACCCTTGCCTCCAGCGATATCTTGTGGCCGCGTGTATCTAATTGGATTCACTATGCTTCTACAACGATTCAGGGCGCCGTTTCAGGTTCGTTTCCCAGGGCCCACACACGAGGGAAGGACATCCGAGTCTTCCAATAAGACGGTACACTATACCCCGATTTCACAGTCAGTTCAAGCTAAAATACTTACCGTTCCCAGAGAGATACCAGCTCTGCACTACCATGTATCTCACCTAGAATCAGACGAATAGCGCCTCGAAAGGTAACCGTACGTAGCGGCGGCGCCCTTAACAAACAGAAAGTAAAACACTTATCTGGCTGTGGATAACTCCGGCGCCAGGTCTGAGTCTCCGCGTCTGAGATCCGGCGCTGGCGTGTTTCGGTAGCTTCCAGTACCATTCTGGCCATGAAAACAACGCTCTTCCACGTTCTTGCCCTCACCTTGCTTGCCGGATTACTAATTTGGTTACCACCATCCGCTTCCGCAGCCGAGGCTTCTGGCGCTCCGGCTGTTTCGCCCAACGTCTATCCAGTCCAGCAAGGTTACGTGGACGCTCACGGCGAGATGATCTATTACGAAATCATCGGTCATGGCCCACCTTTGATGATCGTTCATGGCGGTCCGGGAGCATCGCATGATTACTTCCTCCCCTATCTGCTGCCGCTCGCGCGGCAGAGCCGGCTGATCTTCATAGACGAGCGCGGTTCCGGGCGCTCGCAGAAGCTCGACGATCCCAGCGGATACACCGTCGAAAACATGGTGGAGGACGTTGAAGCGGTCCGCCAGGAACTTGGACTGGGAAAGGTCAGCCTGCTGGGGCACTCTTATGGTGGAGTACTGGCGCAGGCGTACGCGCTCAAGTATCAGCAGAACCTCGCCCATCTCATACTGGCCAGCACATTCGCCAGCACTAGCGCGATCAATCAGGTCTTTGTGAAGATGAAGCAGAGCATGTCTCCCGAGGTTCGCGATCGGATCAATCAGCTCGAGGCGCAAGGACTGTTCGGTCACGGCAAGCCCTGGGAACGCAATCGCTACACGGTGGATTATATGAACGCGGCTTGGGGAGACGGTTATTTTCCATATCTGTACCAGCGCCATCCCGATCCCAACTACGACCCGGTCGCGCAGGGCGTGACATCCTGGGATCTCTACCGCGAAATGTGGGGATCAAACGGCGAGTTTGTGATCGACGGCAATCTGAAGTCAGTGGAGTACGTCGAAAAGCTGCCTGCCATCAAGGTTCCGACGTTGATCATCGCCGGCGACCACGACGAGAGCGACCCTTCGCTCTCCCGCCAGATGAACGGTAAGATCGCAGGCTCAAAGCTGGTGATTCTGCCGGAAAGCGGGCACATGACATTCGTCGATCAGCCAATTCAATTCAACAAGGCCGTTGAGGAGTTTCTGCAGTCGAAGTGATCCGAGAAATAACAAAGGAGCGCAACTTTTGAGGGCGCTCCTTAAGAGTTCCCACTAACGTTCGGCCTTGAGGTATTAATTCCTAAATGTCTATTGTACGGTCAGCACTATCGTGTTGCTGGTGACGATTGTGCCGGAGGAGGTGTTGGTAATAGTCGCAGTGATGTTCGTAGTTCCGGCCGCCACGCTTGTCGCTAACCCATTGCCGCTGCTGAGACCGGAGCTGATCGTAGCTACGTTCGTACTTGACGATGTCCAGGTTACGGCATCTGTCAGATCGTTGGAGCTCGTTCCATTCCCGTAGGCAAAGAACTGCAGAGTTGCCGGCGCCCCGGAAATCGTAGCCGTGGTTTGGGGCAGGGTACTCCCCTGGGTTGTAGTAATCGACAGAGTGGTTATATTTGAGGGAGTAACGGTAACGGTGGCAGTCGTGGCCACACCCTGAGAGGTCGCATTGATCGTTGCAGTGCCGGTGGAGATTCCTGTGACCAGGCCGCCGGGCGAGGTGACCGTCGCGACCGCCGTATTCGAACTTGACCAACCGACCGACGTTCCCGAGATTGTGCCTTGGCTTCCGTCAGAATAGTTGGCCGTTGCGATGAGCTGGACCGTATTGTTGACCGCGATTGTAGATGAAGGGGGGGTGACGAAAATCGAACTTATTGTAGGGTTAATAAAAAAGCCGCTACAGCTCCCCAGGGTCAAGGAGAGGAGAACGGCGACGCCGGCGGTTAACGCGAACTGCTTCGGGCTCACCAGCCGAAGAACTCTCCCGGCTGACACCAGTTTCGCTTGAGTTTTGCCCGGCGATCCTGCCTCGGTATGACTACCAGCCACCTTCTTCTCCTGGCCCTGGGATGACACGACAGTGGAACTCTCGGTTGCGTCGCTGCTTGGGGTGATTCATCTACACCCGCCAGATTAACCCGGATTTGACCACTGAGTTGTCAAGGTCAGGTCCCATTTTCAGCTAACTTCAAATTCACCTAAGACACCAAAGTGCAGAATCTGGCGACGAGTGGAAGCCGTCGCACCTTCAATATCCTATCATCTCGAATGAATTGCAGTGCATGTTACTGTCAGACGCGGGGCCGGTCAGACCGTTAGCCGAGCGCCGTTTGTCGCAGTGCTGAAAGTTGAAACGGGGCAGCGACCGCAAAGGTCAATTCGAAACCCGAAATTCGACACGGTTGAAGCGAATCAAAACCCACAATCCGCTATCTGCAGCCTCCGCGCCAGGCCTGCTACGACAAGTGGGCCTGTTCGACGCCACCATGATTGTCATGGGCGGCATTATCGGGGCAGGTATTTTCATCAACCCTTACGTAGTAGCACAGCAATTGCACACCCCGGTGTTGATCCTCAGCGTGTGGATAGCTGGCGGAGTCGTGGCCATGCTTGGTGCGTTCATCTATGCGGAGTTGGCGTCGCGGATGCCCGCGGTCGGCGGCCAATATGCCTACCTGCGCGAGGCCTTTCACCCGGTAGTGGGATTTCTCTACGGCTGGGTCTTGCTGCTGGTGATTGAAGCTGGAGGCATGGCGGCGGTTACTGTGACTTTTGCGCGCTACCTGCTGGAGTTAACGGGATGGCAAGTTGCGGAAAGGACGATTGTTATCCTGACGCTGGCAGCCCTGACGTTAATCAACTGTCTCGGCGTGCGCCTAGGCAGCCGGGTGCAGAGCATCCTGATGCTGATGAAGATTGGGGCCATTGCGACCTTGATTGCCGCAGGCCTGTTTCTGGTAAGGACGCCGCATCCGCTGTGGCATCCGGTGCTGGATCGCAAACCCTCGCTCGACCTGATCACCGCCATCGGTGCGGCCATGGTTCCGGTGCTGTTTGCTTTCGGCGGATGGCAGACCGCGAATTTCCAAGCAATCGCTTAGCAGAAAACTGCTGCGGATTTTGGAGTATGTCACAAGCTCGACACATGCCTATCACACGATGGTTGCTTCTCGAGCATCTGCCACTGTGAAACACCCTTTCATAGCAACTCATCCAGCACTCGTCACTATCGCGGTATGACCGATGTGACGCTTGGCGCGCTCCTCCGTATAACACTCTGTCCATGGTTTCCGAATGGTCCGACCACGATGACGAACAGTCAGAAAGCCGGGAGCTCATGGTCATGAAAAGGAGCGTGGTATGAGAAATTACTCTCGCAAATTCCTGGCGCTGGCATTATTCGCAGTGGCGCTGAGCGGCGCGGCCGTAGCGCAAGATATTACCCATACGGTCCGTGCTAACATCCCCTTCGACTTTTATGCGGGCGGCAAGTTGATGCCCGCTGGAGAATATACAGTTTCGATCAGCAGAGAGCAGCAAGTGGCCACCCTCGGACAGAGAGACACTGGGCACAGTTCTTTCCTGAGCGGTTTCGTCGACGATGACTCCCGCAATCCCAGCAACGTGCTGGTCTTCCAACTTGCAGGCGACACTTATGCGCTGAGCGAGTTGAAGGGCCCCGAAGGAAGCATGAGCTTCAAGGTAAAGGCACCGCAGCTTCTGGCGGCGCATCAGAGCCAGAAGGGCGAGTCTGTCAACGTCAACGCTGAAGCTAAGTAATGTAGCTGTCGAGGCAGCCTGCAATCACCTGGGTCGGGACCGAATCCCGGCCCCGCTTTTTCTTAAAGGACTTTACAGCGACCCGGACTGGCGCTATTTCAGCAAGTCTTGCGCGCTCTCAATCGCGTAGTTGAGCACTCGCCCGGGCAGCACGCCGAGGTAGATGGTGGCGATCAGGCACATAGCAAGTCCAACTCCGAGGCCGGCGGGAATCGGCGTTACAGGGGCTTCGACGCGCTCGTCGCGCATGTACATGTAGATGACGATGCGCAGGTAGTAATACGCCGCGACGAGGCTATTCATCACGCCGATAATCACCAATCCGACGAGGTTCGCCTGAAGCGCGGCCGAGAAGACATAAAACTTGGCGAAGAACCCGCCAGTCACCGGGATTCCTATCAACGACAGCAGGAAGATGGTCAGGATCGCGGCCAACAGCGGCGAGCGGCGGCCCAGCCCCGCGTAGTCGTCCAACGTGACATACTTCTCATCGTTTGACGCCAGGTGGCTGACCACGGCGAACGCTCCCACGTTCATGGCCGCGTAGGAAGCGGCGTAAAAAATGGCTGCTGAAATTCCTACCGTTTGGGCAGCGGCGAAGGCAACGAGAATATATCCAGCATGGGCGATCGATGAGTAAGCCAGCAGCCGCTTGACGTTTTGCTGCACCAGCGCACCGATGTTGCCCAGGGTCATGGAAAACACCGCCGCAACCCAGACCATCCAGAACCAGCCTGGCGCATCCGCGGCAAAGAGCACGCGCAGAAGGACCGCGAAGGCCGCCGCTTTGGGCCCGGTGGACATCAGCGCCACAACCGGCGCCGGCGAACCTTCATAGACATCTGGCGTCCACACGTGGAACGGCGCTGCGGCAACTTTGAACCCCAACCCCACGAACATCAACCCTACCGCGAGATATGCCAGCGGGGACTGCTGTGTCTGCAGAAAATGTGCGATGCCGTATACGTTGGTGGTCCCGGTGGCGCCGTAAATCATCGCCACGCCGTAGAGAAAGAACGCGGTGGCAAAGGAACCGAGCAGGAAATACTTCAGCGACGCCTCGGAACTCTCCGCGGCCCGGCGCCGCATTCCGGCGAGAATATAGGTTGAGATCGACGAGATTTCAAGGGCGATGAAAACCAGCACCAGTTCGACCGCAGACGACATCAGCATCATGCCAACCGTGCCGAACATTATCAGCCCGTAGTATTCGCCCGAGCGGATGCCCTGCACTTCGAGATAGTCGAACGAGGTCAGGATGACGACCAGCGCGATCAGCAGCACTACAAAATGGAAGAAGACGCTGAACGTGTCGACGCGAACCACGTTGTAGAATGCGTCGCCGTAGTTCTCCGCCTGGACGACGGTCGCCATCAGCCCGGCCACCACGCCGGCAAGGGCGATAAAGCCCAGGATCTTCTTATTGCCTTCCGGAGGAAGCACCGGTTCGGCCAGCATGATCATAATACCGACGAGACTCAGCACCAGTTCAGGCAGGATTCGAATGTAGTCAACCGCTGGGATCATCGTCCGAACACCGTTATAAGAGCTTGCGAAATACGCGTTGTCTGCGGAGACGCGGTCTATGTAGGAACAAATCGAGCGCGACCAAGATGCCGATCAACGCCGTCTCGAGAGCATCAGAATAAATGGTCATTTTCACTGTTCGCAACACGCCCGTCAGGAGAGTGCGAGCGCCGGGGGCAACAGCGCCCTCCATTCCGATCACCGTCTGACTAAGGCGGGTTCAAGGGCTGCGATTGTCTCATACCGGCGGCTTCTCTGCTTAGGTTTGGAGACGCCTGCTGAAGAACGGTCTGGCAGGAAACCTCATAGCGACGCAGGAAGAAGGTCGCGTGCACGCCCAGCCAGAGCATCAGGAAACACATGGCTACCATGACCCACTGCTCGCGGCGGTTTACATCGGGCACTTCAAGGTTCTTTGGATTTGTGACTGGGCCGTAGAAAACGCGCTGGTAGGCCCACAACAGATAGCAGGATGACCAGATCACGCCGGTGGCGCCCCAAACCGCCCAGTGCGCGTGAGTCTGAAAGGTGCCGGCGAGACTGAGAAACTCGCCCACGAAGTTGCACAACAGAGGCAATCCCATCGAGGCCAGCACGGTAAACAGAAAGAACGAGGCGTACTTCGGCATGGGCGTCGCCAGGCCACCGAATTCCGCGATTTCGAATGTGTGCCGGCGCTCATAGAGCATGCCAACCAGCAGAAACAGCGCGCCGGTGGAGACGCCGTGGGCCAGCATCACGTACATGGCGCCCTGCAACCCTATCAGCGAGAAGGAAAAAATGCCCAGCACGACGAATCCCATGTGACTGACCGAGGAATACGCCACCAGCCGTTTAAGGTTCGGCTGCACCATCGACACCAGCGCACCGTAAACAATGCTGATGATCGCCAGCACCCCGACCCAGGGCGCCGCCCAATGCGATCCATTAGGAAATAGCGGCAGGCAAAAGCGGATAAGGCCGTACGCGCCGAGTTTGAGAAGCACGCCCGCCAGGTCAACCGATCCCGCTGTGGGCGCTTCGGTATGCGCATCGGGCAGCCAGGTGTGCACCGGGAAAATGGGAACTTTGACGGCAAACGCCACAAAAAAACCAAGGAACAACCACTTCTCCGTATTGGCGCTCAGTGCCAGTTGCCCGCTTGCCACCATCCTTTGGATGACCACGTAGTCAAAGCTGCCCGTGTGTGCGTACAGCCAAAGAATGGCTGCCATCATGAAAATCGAGCCGCCCATGGTGAAGAGCACAAACTTTACGGCGGCGTAGACGCGACGCCCGTGTCCCCAGATGCCAATCAGCAGCGCCAGTGGAATAAGCTGGAATTCCCACCAGAAGAAGAAGAAGAACAGGTCAAGCGAGACTAAAACGCCGATCACGCCCATCTCCAGCAGCAGGAGCATGATGTGGAATTCCTTCACCTGGTGCCGGACTTCGTTCCACGAGGCCAGAATGCCTATCGGTGTCAGGAGTGTAATCAGGTGAATGATAAAAATGCTGATGCCATCGACACCGAGGTGGTAGTTAATGTTCAGTGGGCGGATCCACGGAACGAATATTTCGTGCTTGAATCCGCTGGAGCCCGGAGTAATGAACCAGAGGAGTAAGCCCGAAAGCACGAACTCCAAGACGGCAACGGCAAGGCTCACCCGGCGTATCAGGAGGTGCTGATCATGATTCCGCAGCGGGAGTATGACGAGCGCACCCACCAGCGGTAAGAACAGCAGTACGGTCAGGAGATTGCCGTTTACAACGGTGAGGATGTTGCTGGCAATGAAGTTCATCGCACACCTCGCCACACCATGAAGGCGATCACGGCAGCCGCGCCGACCGCGACCCATCCGGCGTAAGAGCGGATGTTGCCCGACTGCATGTGACGCAGCGCGTCAGAGGTTTCATTCGCTCCCGCAGCTGCTCCGTCTACGGAGCGATCAATCAGGCCGTGGTCGATGCCCTTCCAGAAGACGGTGGTCGAAAGCGCAATGAGCGGCTGGATGAATACGGCGCCGTAAAGCTCGTCGATCCTGTATTTATCCAAAACCAGGCGATACAGCCCACCTGCGCTTTCGGCCAGCTTGCCCGGCAGATCGGTCCGTTTGTAATAGAGGAACCATGCTCCAAGAAATCCAATGGCCGCAGCGCCCACGGAAATTGCGCTGAACATGAGCTCCGTGCTGCTGTCTTCGTGTCCAGCCGCGCTTTCAGCGGGCATTGCTTCGGCCGTGGCTTGGAAGACCGGATCAAGAAAATGCTCGAAGTGATTGGAACCGCCCATTGCTGCGGGAACGCCCACCCATCCGCCCACGACGCACAGGACCGCGAGGATGGCCAACGGAACCACCATGACCATCGGGCTCTCGTGCGGTAGTCCGTGCCCCTCGGCCCCGTGGGAGTCATGCCCGTGCGAATCGGTACCTGAGGTGGCCCCACGATACTCCCCAAGAAACGTCAGGAACCACAATCGGAACATGTAAAACGCGGTCATGGCAGCGGCGATGACACCAATCAGCCATAAGATGTGATTGCCGCTTGCCCAAGTCCTCCACAGGACTTCGTCCTTCGAGAAGAACGCGGCCAGGGGAGGGAAGCCGGAGATGGTGAAAGTGGCGACGGTCATGGTCCAGAAGGTCCACGGGTAGTATTTGCGCAGACCGCCCATGTGGCGCATGTCCTGCTCGCCGCCGAGGCCATGAATGATTGACCCGGCGCAGAGGAAGAGCAGCCCCTTGAAGAACGCATGCGTCATGAGGTGGAAGATACCCGCACCGTAGGCGGCCACGCCGCAACCCATGAACATGTAGCCGAGCTGCGAAACAGTGGAGTACGCCAATACCTTCTTGATATCGGTTTGGACCATGCCGATGGAAGCGGCAAAGATTGCAGTCAGCGTTCCAATGATGGCGACTGCCATCAACGCGTCAGGCGCACGATTGAAGATGGGATTGGAGCGCGCCACCATGTAAACGCCGGCGGTCACCATGGTCGCGGCGTGGATGAGGGCCGATACCGGCGTCGGACCTTCCATCGCATCGGGCAGCCAGACATAGAGTGGAATCTGCGCCGACTTGCCGGTTGCGCCCATCAGCATCAGCAGGCCTATCGCGGTCAACACTCCTGCGGCGCCGGTTTCAACCGGATAGCGGCCGACAAGGCTCCAGAGGCTGTCGTATTGCAGCGTCCCGAAGTGCTTGATGAGCAGGAACAGCGCGATCAGGAATCCGAAGTCGCCGACACGATTGGTGATGAACGCTTTCTTGCCTGCATCGGTGGCCGATTTCTTCAGGAACCAGAAGCCGATCAGGAGATATGACGCCAGGCCCACGCCCTCCCATCCCACGAACATCAGCAGATAGTTGTCCGCCAGCACCAGCGTGAGCATGAAGAACATGAAGATGTTGAGGTAGGCAAAATAGCGGTAATAGCCGCCTTCATGCGCCATGTACCCCAGAGAGTAAACGTGGATGAGGAAGCCCACACCGGTGACTACCAGCAACATGACCAGCGATAGCTGATCGAGATAAGTGCCGAACTCCGCTGAGAACGGGCCCGCGCTCAGCCAGGTGCCATAGTGTTCGATGTGGGGAATCTGGTCCGGTGGCAGGCCGGCGAATTGCGCCGCTACCCACAAGGCGTAAGCAAATGCGGCGCCGGTCGAGCCCAGCGCGATCGTGTTCACCAGCGCCTTGGAGAAGCTCTTGCCCAGCAGCCCGTTGATCGCGGCGCCAGTCAGCGGCAGCAATGGAATGATCCAAAGGTGCATTTATCTTTCTCGTGGGTCGCAACCGCCCTTTCGTCAGGCGAGGCGCGGCCCTCTACAACTTCAGCAAATTCACGCGGTCCACGTTCAGGGTTTCGCGCGTGCGGAATACCGCAATGATGATCGCCAGGCCAACCGCGGCTTCGGCGGCGGCCACCACCATCACGAAGAACACGAAGATGTGGCCGTCCAGCGACTTCAACTGGGCCGCAAAGGCCACGAACGTGAGATTCACTCCGTTCAGCATCAATTCAATGGAAAGAAAAATCGTAATGATGTTGCGCTTGATCAGGAACCCGGCGACACCGCAGGCAAACAAAATTCCGCTAAGGACGAGGTAGTAGGAAAGAGGAACCATCTACTCCTCCCTCCGCGCCAGCACCACGGCGCCCATGATAGCGATCAGGATCAAGATCGAAGTGACTTCAAATGGCAGCAGGTAATCTTGAAACAAAAGATGTCCCACAGCGTTTGGATTCCCGAACGCCTCAGTGCCGTTCATTACGGACGGACCGCCGATGCCGATTCTGTCGAGCCCGGTGAGGCGGCTTACGAGCCAAATGCCGATACTCAATCCGATGATCAGCGCCGGAACACCCAGCATGATGGCGACGCGGCTGCCGTGCGGCGTCCGCTCTTCCACTCCGGCGTTCAGCAGCATGATGACGAAAACGAACAGCACCATGACCGCGCCGGCATAGACGATGACCTGCACCGCGGCAACAAACTCCGCACCTAACAGCAGGTAAATCACGGCCAGCGATCCCATCACCACGATCAGCGACAGCGCGCTGTTGATGGGATGCTTTTGTGCAAGCAGGTTAATTGCACCGCCCACACACACCGCCGCGAAAATGAAGAAAAGAACCAGATGCAACATGATGTCTGTCGAATTAGCAACTAGCAGCTAGCCACTAGTTTTCAGGATTCAGCATTAGTCAGAAATCCTTGGGACCCGTTGATCATCAGATTCAAAAACCGCTAATTGCTAGTTGCTAATTGCTCACTTCAGCGCCACGACCAGGCTGGTGACGACGATGTTCGCGATGGCCAGCGGCAGAAGGAACTTCCAGCCGAAAGCCATAAGCTGGTCATAGCGGAAACGCGGCAGCGTGCCGCGCACCCAAATGTAAATGAAGATGAAAACGAAAACCCGCAACGCGAACCAGAAGACCGGCAGCAGCGACTGCAAGATTGGCGGGCCGAAAACTGGTCCCGACCATCCTCCCAGGAACAGAACCGAAGCCAGGCACGCCACGGTGAACATGTTCGCGTACTCCGCCATGAAGAACATGGCAAACTTCATCGAGCTGTACTCGGTGTGATAACCGGCCACCAGTTCCGACTCCGCTTCCGCAAGATCAAACGGAATGCGGTTGGTCTCCGCGTAGGCCGCCATAATGTAGATGAAGAAAGCGACGATTTGCCCCTTGAATAGATTCCATTTGGGGATAAACCCCAGCCATGTTCCCGACTGCGCATCGACAATGTCACGCAGGCTGAAGCTGCCGGCAAGGATCAGCACTCCGATCAAGGACAGCCCCAGCGCGACCTCGTAACTCATCATTTGCGCCGAAGCCCGCAGACTGGCCAGCAGGGAATACTTGCTGTTGGACGACCAACCGGCGAGCGCCACTCCGTACACGCCAATCGACGTGATGCCCAGAATCATGAGCAGGCCAATATTCACATCGGTGATTTGCAGCGGGGTATGGATCGATCCCAACGAGATCCACGGACCGATCGGAATGACCGCGAATGGATGCTCAACGCCGTAATCAGCGCGATGACTGGAGCCAGCAGATATAAAGGCCTGTTGGCAAAAGGAGGTGTGACGTCTTCCTTAAAGATAAACTTTAAGCCATCAGCCAGCGGCTGCCAGATGCCGAAGGGCCCCACCCGCGTTGGTCCCCAACGGTTCTGTATGTGGGCAACGACCTTGCGCTCCAGCCATGTCGTGTAGGCGACGGCCGTCAGCAGCACAAAGACCGCGATCACGATCTTGACCAGGGAAACGAGAATGAAGGTGCCGATGCCCATTTAGCTAACAGTTCTCAAAGCCAACTAATACGCGAAACTGAAAACCGCCACTACTCCCTCCTGAACGAAGGGTCGTAACCAGCCGCAAGCTCCAAATCCGGAGGCGAAGTGGAGTAACGCTCCATCACCGTGTTCAGCGTCGTCGAATAACGGCCCAGAGTGCCCGAAGTAAACAGCGTGTCATTCGAAGGCAAGATCAGCTCCGGATGCCCCAGCCCGGTCGCGCCGGTGATCTGCACCAGTTGCGTGTGCTCGTCATGGCCGGAGAGCAGTCCGAGCCGCGAGATGTCGTATCCCGGTACCAGTCGCTGGATCTCGTCCAGCATGGCGGTGGGATCGAACGGACTCATCTTGGGTTCGAGATTGTGCTCCGAAAGCCAGACCGCGTGGCGATCGGCTTCGCCCGATTGCGCGCCGCGCGTTTGGCCCATGTCGGCCCGCGTGCCTCCGCCGCCGAACGGCACTAGCTTATGCACGTCGTACCCCATGCGATCGGCGATGCGGACAATGCATTCGAAGTCGGTGCGAACGCCGGCGAACTCGCCGGCCTTCTTCAGCATCTGCACGTCGCCACAGGTGTTGGTGCAGGTTCCGGACTTCTCGTACGCGTTCGCGACCGGCAGAACCACGTCGGCGATCACCGGCTGTCTCGGTGAGGAACATGTCCTGCACCACGACGAAACTCTTGGAGAGCACGAAAGGATCGATGTTGTAGCGCGCGATGGGATTGGAGCCGACAACGTAGAGCGCCTTCAGCTTGCCCTCTTTCGCGGCGTCCATCATCTGCAGCAGATTCAAGCCGGGCGCTTGTCGGGATTTCGTCGAGCCATTCTTCGATGGAAGCTGGTCGCGCTCGAAACCGGAGCATAGCCGGGCAGCATGTCGGGATAGAGGCCCATGTCGGCGGCGCCGCGCGAGTTGGCGTAATCGCCCAGGCAGATGAACTTCGCGCCTTGCGCGAGTCCGAAGTCGATGAGCGTCTTGACGTCCTGACCGCGCAAGCTCAGAGCCAAAGATGATCACCAGGCCCTGCTCATTCTTCAGCGCGTCGCGCATCTGCGTCAGGGCTTCGCGCGTGAGCTGAGGCGAGACAACTGCATCGGCTGCGCCGTCGTTTCCGGCGAGGAACTGTACGAAGCTGCCTTCCGACCCGGGAGCGACTTGCGCGAACGCAGTGGCCTGGCGGTGCAGCTTGATCGGCGAGGAATTGACCACATACAGCTTGGCGCGATGCAGGCGAACGTTGGTGCGGATCTGCCAAGCCAGCAGCGGATGCTGCTCCGTAGGATCGTTGCCAATCAGCAGAATCGCGGGCGCGTCATGCACGTCACGCATGCTTGCCGTAGCGTTTGACTTTCCCGCCAAGGCCGAAGCCAAAGCAGGGAAGTCGGCGGTGCGATGGTGATCGATGTTGTTCGTGCCCAGCACCAAACGCGCGAACTTCTGCAGCAGGTAGTTTTCTTCGTTGCTGGTGCGGTTGGAACCGATGACACCGATTGCGCTGGGCCCACGTTGGTCAGCGCATCTTTGAACTTCGAGGCGATGAGTTCGAAGGCCTGGTCCCAGGTCGCGGGAACGAACTTGCCCTCACGCTTGATGAGCGGCTGCTGGATGCGCTCCTCATTGTGGGCGAAGTCGAACGCGTAACGGCCCTTGATGCACAGGAAATCGCCGTTGATGCCGCTCTTGTCGCGGTTGTCGCCGCGCACGATCTGCATGCCGGTGTCCGCACGGCGCACACCCAGCGTGGTCTTGCAGCCATCGCCACAGTGCGTGCAGACGGTGCCGACGTGCTTCATCTCCCAGGGCCGCGTCTTGTAGCGATAAGCGCCGGAGGTGAGTGCGCCGACCGGGCAGATGTCGATGCACATGCCGCACTCTTCGCACTCCAGGTGGTCTTCTTTGTTGGGGGCGATGATCGAGCTCGATGCCGCGATTGTGAACGCCCAGCGCCCAGACGTCCATGCCCTCGCCGCAGACGCGGATGCAGCGATAGCAAAGTATGCAGCGCGGACGGTCGAAGTACACCACCGGCGACCATTGCTGCTCGTCGCGGTGGTTCTTGATCTCGATGAACTTCGACTCGGCCGCGCCGTACTTGAAGGTCATGTCCTGCAGTTCGCACTCGCCGCCCGCATCGCACACCGGGCAGTCGAGCGGATGGTTGCCGAGCAGCAGCTCCAGCATGGACTTGCGCGCCTGCTTGATCTTGTCGCTCTCGGTGCTGACCACCATGCCCTCGGTGACCGGCGTGGTGCAGGCCGTTTGCAGCTTGGGCATCTTCTCGATTTCCACCAGGCACATGCGGCAGGCGCCCTGCAGCGACAGGCCGGGGTAGTAGCAGAAGGACGGCACCTCGATGCCTGTGCTCTTGCAGGCCTCAATGAGGAGCGTTCCCGCGGGAACGGTGAGTTTCTTGCCGTCAACAGTAAGAGTTACGTTAGCCATAAAATCAGCATCCAAGGTTACGCAAAACGTAATGAACGCTCGCCCATATCCCTTTTCCCAGCGCGCGCGTGCGCCGGTGTGGTTGAAGCCGGTTGCTGGAAGCGGCACCGCCAGCCACTCGACTACGTATTGTTTCGTCTGATGGTCTGGATCAAATTCACTGAAATCTACGCTGGTTGCGCTCGCATCCGGTATAGGCTCCCCCGCTCTTGCCGTCTGGCTCAGGTACAACTCCATGGCATCGCGCATACTAGTGCGTATCTCGTCCAAGGTATCGCCGAGCGAGCCACACCCGGGAATGTCGGGCGAAAACGCACTCCAGTTGCTGTTCCCTCTTTCGTAAACAACCAGATATTCTCGCGTCATTTCAGCCCTGCTTTCTTCAGAACACTGTGAAGCAGTCCCATGCCGATCTCTTTTCCGGCGTGCATCGGTACAACCAGGAGCCCCGGCTTCGCCGGATGACGGAAATGCATGTGACTGCCTTTCTGTCCTGTCTTATGCCAGCCGTCTGCTTCCAGAATACGAACTAGCTCTTGCGGTCTCACAGTGGGCTACACCGCGACCGCTTCCGCCACCTTCTCGAACGGGCACGGTTTGCCGTCGAGATGGTCTTCGAATTCTTTCCGGTACTTCTGAATGTACGAGATGATCGGCATTGCCGCCGCATCGCCCAGTGGACAGAACGTGCGCCCGAGCATGTTCTCCGCCAGATACTTCAGGTTGTCGATATCTTTCGCCACACCGCCCGCCGGCGTGCATGCGCGTAAGCGTCTTCTTCATCCAGTCAGTGCCTTCGCGGCAGGGGATGCACCAGCCGCAGCTCTCGTGCTGGTAAAACTGGGTCACCCGCAGCGCGAACTTGACGATGCACATCTGATCATCGATCACGATGACGCCGCCGGAGCCGAGCATCGAGCCGGCTTTCAGCACGGCGTCAAAATCCATCGCCACGTCGATTTCATCAGGAGTAAGAATCTGCACCGACGACCCGCCCGGTACGACGCCCTTCAAGCTTCTTGCCTTTCACCATCCCGCCCGAGACGTCATAGATCATCTTCTTCAGGTTGTAGCCCATGGGCAGTTCGTACACGCCCGGGCGCTCGAGCTCGCCGCTCATGCAGAACAGGCGGGTGCCACCATTGCGCGGCGTGCCCAGGCTGGCGAACCACTCGCCGCCGTTAAGAATGATGTGTGGCACGCTGGCCAGCGACTCGGCATTGTTGATGACCGTCGGGCCGCCCCACAAGCCCACAACCGCAGGGAAAGGAGGACGGATGCGCGGAATGCCGCGCTTGCCTTCCAGCGACTCCATCAGCGCCGACTCTTCGCCGACCTCATAGGCGCCCGCGCCCGAGTGAACGAAAATGTCAAGGTCAACGCCTGACCCGAAGATGTTCTTGCCGATGAAGCCACGCCCATAGGCGTCGGCGACCGCCTTCTCCATGACTTCGACCAGGTAGCGGTACTCGCCTCGAAGATAGATGTAGCCAGTCTTAGCGCCGACGGCCAGCGCGGCAATCATCACGCCTTCGATGATCGAATGCGGATCGTGCTCGAAGATCAGGCGGTCCTTGCAGGTGCCGGGTTCGCTTTCGTCGCCATTGCACAGCACGTATTTCGGCTTGTCCGATTGCTTGGGCACGAACGACCACTTCATGCCCGGTCGGGAATCCCGCGCCGCCGCGGCCTCGCAGGTTCGAGGCCTTCACTTCGTTGATGATGGCGTCCGGCGCCATGGAGAGCGCCTTCTGCAGGGCCTTGTAGCCGTCCAGCTCGAGGTAGCGGTCGAGGTTGGCCGCACCCAGGCCGAAGCGCCTGGAGATGACCTTCACTTCATCGGGATGGGAAACCAAGTAGGCCATTCGCTTTTCGCTATTCGCTTTTCGCTCGCATTTCGCTATTCGCTATCCAGTGGACGTTCTGGCGAAAAGCGAATAGCGGAGAGCGAAAAGCGCTTCACTGCTGTTCCTTCCTCTTCAGCCCGTCGATCAGCTCGTCAATCTTTTCCGCCGTCAGGTTCTCGTGGAAGTCGTAATTCAGCATCAACGCAGGGGCCCACGAGCATGCGCCGATGCACTCGACTTCTTCCAGATAAAACAGCCCATCCGGCGTCGATTCCTTATTGCCAACCCCAAGCTTCTTCTTGCAATGCTCGAACAGATCGTCCGCGCCACGTAGCAGGCAACTTACATTGGTGCACAGCTGGATGTTGTATTTGCCGACTGGATGCGTGCGCAGCATCGAGTAGTAGCTGATGACGTTGCGCACTTCCAGTTCGGTCAGTTCTGTACGCTGCGCCATCTCGTGGATGGCCTCATCCGTAAGCGCGCCGATTTCGTCCTGGATATAAAGCAGCATCGGCACCAGCACCGAGCGCTTGGTCGGATAGTGCGTGACCATGTTGGCGAAGCGCTGTTCGAGTTGGTCAGAAAATTTCATTGCTCAGCAACTAGCAATCAGCAACTAGCAATTAGCTAAAACGCAACCGCCTCACTGCCGACGGCACCCGCAGGCAGATGGCAGTTGCTAGTCGCTATCTGTCGAAATCCCCCAGCACGATATCGATGCTGCCAATGGCCGCTACCACGTCGGCGATCAGGTTGCCTTCGCACATCTTCCGCAGTGACTGCAAGATTCGCGAACGACGGCGAACGCATATGCACCCGGTACGGTTTGGCGGTGCCATCGCTCACCACGTAATAGCCCATCTCGCCACGCGGCGACTCAATCGGCATGTACACTTCGCCGGGCGGCACGGTGAATCCTTCGGTCACAATCTTAAAGTGATAGATGAGCGCTTCCATCTGCGTCTTCATCTTCTCGCGATCGGGCAGCACCACGTGCGGCGCGTCGGCCTTTACCGGGCCCTTCGGGAATGCCTTCCAACGCCTGCTTGGCGATCTTCTGCGACTCGCGAAGCTCCGCCACTCGCACCAGATACCGCGCATAAACGTCGCCATCCTTCGAAACCGGCACGTTGAACTTGAACTTTTCATATCCGCTATAGGGCTTGTCGCGGCGCAGGTCCACGTCCACGCCACTGCCGCGCAGCGTCGGCCCCGTCGCACAGAGCGCAATCGCGTCTTCGGGCGCAAGGTAGGCCACGCCCTTCGTGCGCTTCACCCAAATGGGGTTGCTCGTCAGCAGGCTCTCGTACTCATCGATGTTGGAAGGGAAGCGGTCGAGGAAGCTCTTCACGCGATCGAAAAAGCCGAGCGGCGGCTCCAGCGCCAGACCGCCGATGCGGAAGTACGAAGTCATCATGCGTTGCCCGGAGACCGCCTCGAACAGGCGCAGCACGTCTTCGCGCTCGCGGAAACAATACAGGAACACCGTCATGGCGCCGATATCGAGCGCGTGCGTCCCCAGCCACACCAGGTGCGAGTTAATGCGGGTCAGCTCGTTCAGCATGACGCGAATCCACTGCGCTCGCGGGGGAATCTCCAGCCCCAGCAACTTCTCCACCGCCAGGCAGTACGCCAGGTTGTTGGTCATGGGGCAGAGATAGTCAATGCGGTCGGTCATGGGAACGACCTGCTGGTAGAACTTGGCCTCGCAGGTCTTCTCGATACCGGTATGCAGATACCCAATGTCGGGCATCACGCGCACGATGGTTTCGCCGTCAATTTCCAGCAGCAAGCGCAGCACGCCATGGGTCGAAGGGTGTTGCGGACCCATGTTGAGGATCATCGTCTTGTCGTCAGACGGATCCAGCACCGGAGTCGGTGTCATGTGGGCCATGATTAGCGATAGCCCTCGACTGGATAATCCTTGCGCAGCGGGTGGCCTTCCCAATCTTTCCGGCATCATGATGCGGGTGAGGTTAGGGTGCTCGTCGAAACGGACGCCGAACAGGTCAAAGACCTCGCGCTCGAAGAAGTTCGCCCCAGGCCAGATGGGCACCAGCGAATCGACGCTTGCGTCGCTGCCTGAGAGCTTGACCTTCAGGCGCAGATATTTCTTGTTCGGAATGGAAAACAACTGGTACACGACCTCAAAGCGAGGCTCGTTGGGATACCAATCCACGCAGGTGACATCGGCCAAGGCGTTGTATTGGAGTTGCGGGTCGTTCTTCAGTGTCAGGCATGTCTGCGCGCAGCGAAGTGCGATCGACCCAGATGGTGAGTTCGTTGCGATCGAATTTTGCGCCGGTGACCGCGCCTGCGTTCCACGCCAGCAGGCGCGCCACTTCAGGGCGCTCTTTCAGTTGCTCCAGGTCGGTGATCGCCGGCTCCAGCGCCATCCTCAGATCCTCTCCGCCTTGCCTTGCTTGTTCCAGTCGAGCACGCCCTTCTTCCAGACGTACCACAAGCCCGCCAGCACGATGAGGATGTACACCAGCATCTCCGAAAACCAGAAGAGGCCCAGACCGTCCGCTTTCAGGGACTTCGCCTACGATCGCCCAGGGATAGAGGAAAATGGCTTCCACATCGAACAGGATGAATAGCATGGCCACCAGGTAGAACTTCACCGTGAAGCGCTGCCTGGCATCGCCAACCGGCTGCATGCCGCATTCGTACTGCGACATTTTGGAGGGATTGAACTTGTGCTGGCCGATGAAGTAGGAGAGCAACACCATCGCGACGGCCAGAATTCCGGCGACAGCGATTGCATCAGCAGCGGCAAATATCTGGCAAAGTATAAGTCCGGCATGATGACGCTATCACTCAGAAAACAGCGCCGAGCGCGTGGTAAATATATCGAGTTTAGTGACCGTTAGCGTACATTGTCAACCGACGACGAGCGCGCGATTCACGCAGGTTTCACATTGCTTCATCGGCGTGATATGACGGCTCACGAAAAATCCCAGCCGCTATTTGATTGACAACCTCAGGGCCGCAGATTTAGAGGCGCCAACTGCTTGGTTTCCACCTCGTGCCACTGCCTGATCAACGAGGCCGTTGACTCGTGCAGTTTGGGCACCGCCGCCGTTGCTTGCGTCGTCGGGGCCGCGTCCACTTCCTGAAGCATGGTCAGCATCTCCAGCAGCGAGGTGCGCACTCCAGTGAGGTTTTCAGGCGGTGCGATTGCCCCGTCGGCGGCGCCCTTCACCGCCTTCCAGCGAATCCAATTCTTGCCTGCCTCGTCAATCTTTGCAGCATCGGCGCCGCTCGCCTTTTCGCGCATGGACTTAAGCTGTGCGCGCGCAGCCGTAACTTTCTCGATCACCGGCTGCAACGCCAGCAGATCCTGATACACCTGCTGCGAGAGATCGAACTGCTTTTGCAAATCTGCCGACCGGCGTTTTCACCCGGGGATCCATCTGCACCGTCAGCGCCTGCGTGTACTTTCTGTCCGTTAACCGTAAGCATGACCGTGTACTGGCCAGGCATGATCCATGGCGAAGTCGGCGCCGGTGCGGTGTTCCATGGCACGGCGGCAATCGGATAATCGGGCTTGATTCCCGGCGACCGGTGGATAATGCATGTCCCAGACAAAGCGATGAAAGCCCGCATTGCTCGCCAGAGGATGCGGCGGACGCACCCAGTACGCCGGAATCGCGAGATCGGGATCGAGCTGAGGAACGGGATCGATGGTCGAGTAGCGCCGCACCAACTTGCCCGCGCTATCTAGTAATCTCCAGTATGACAGGGCCTTGAGCTGCTGACTTCAAGTAATAGTTGAAGATCGCGCCATCCGGCGGATTTTGCCCGGCGGGCGTATCTGGCGGCAGAGGAGTATCGGTATTCGTGTTCCAGCGAACACGCAAGGCTGGCTCCGGCGCGAACAAGAATGCATTGCTCGCGAGAACCTTGTCATCAAACTGACGCAGGGGAGTGATGTCATCGAGGATCCAGAATCCCCGGCCATGGGTAGCGACGGCCAGGTCGTCGTCCTTGATGGTCAGGTCGCGAACCGAAGTGGCAGGCATGTTCAGGCGCAGCGACTGCCAGTGATCGCCGTCATCGAATGAAACATATACGGCGCGCTCGGTTCCCGCAAACAGCAAGCCTTTGCGCTTCGGGTCTTCGCGCACGGCGTTGACGTTTTCGTTGTCCGGAATGCCGCTGGTGATCTCCGCCCAGGTCTTGCCGCCATCGCGCGTGCGATAGATGTGAGGCCGCAGATCGTCGAGGCGCAGAGTATTGATCGCCGCGTATGCGGTTTGGGCATCGAAATGGCTGGCCTCCAGCACCGATACTTTCTGCCACGCCGACAACTGGGGCGGCGTGATGTTGTTCCAATTGGCGCCGCCGTCGGTCGTTATCCAGATAAGTCCGTCGTCGGTGCCGGCCCAGATGCGATTCCGATCCAGCGGCGAGGGTGCGAGCGCGTAGATCACGCCGCGTTGCTTGGGTTCTGCCGTCGGTTCGGAGCGGAAGATGCCGACCGTCGCCGGCACCTCCCAGGTCTTTCGCGTACAGATCGGGGCTGATCTGCTTCCAACTCTGTCCCCCGTCGCGAGTAGCCCACAGCGTGTTTGCGGCGAAGTAAAGAAGATGCGGATCGAACGGCGAGAAAGCAATCGGCTCGGTACGGACTACGCGGAAGTCCGGCGACCCCAGCGGCACGGGCATGATGTTCTGCGCCTGGGTGGTGCGCCGGTCATAGCGCGTCAGCTTGCCGCCGAAGATGGTGTCCGGATCCAGCGGATCGGGCACGACGTAGCCGTACTCCTCGGCCGCCACCGGATGCCAGTCGCGGAAGGTGATCTCGCCATCGTTGCCGCGGCTGGAAATGCAGGCCGAACCGCTCTCCTGCTGCCCGCTGCACAGCCGATAAGGAAAGGCATTGTCGGCGTTCACGTGGTACATCTGCGCCGTGGGCTGGTTGTACCACGAACTCCAGCTCTGGCCGCCGTTCACGCTGACGATGGCTCCCTGATCGCTGGTCAGGATGATGACATTGGAGTCGTTGGGATTGATCCAGATGTTCTGGTAGTCGTCGCCGCCGGGCGCGCCGCGAAAGCCGCTCCAGGTCACGCCGCCATCGGTGGATTTCCAGGTGACGGTGCTGGTCATGTAGACCACGTCGGGATTCTTGGGATCGATCAGCGGAACCGGCAAGTCGCCGCCGCCGATGCGGCTCTTGGGGCGCGCGTCGGTGGTGACGGTTGTCCAGGTCGCGCCCGCATCCTCCGAGCGATAAAGGTCCACCTTGTCCTTGGTCGCGACCGATGCGAACAGGCGCTTGGGATCGCTCTGCGCCGATCGAAACATAAGCTTGCGACGATGCCATTCGGCAGGCCGCCTGCCAGCGGCTGCCAGGTCGTGGCCGCCATCGGTGGACTTGAAGATTCCGCCGCCGGTGCCGTTCCAATCGGCGTTCTCCCACGGCCCTTCGCGCGCCTCCCACAATGTGGCATAGACGATATTCGGATCGGAGGGATCGATCCTCACACCCGCGGCGCCGATGTTTTCGTCTTTGTAAAGGACCTTCTGGAACGTCTGTCCGCCATCGGTCGAGCGATAACACGCCACGCTCGGGATTGGGGCCGTAGGGATGCCCTGCAACCGCGACGAAAAGGCGGTTGGGATCGCGCGGATCAATCGCCATCTGCGAAATCTGCTGCCCGTCGCGCAGTCCGAGGTGCGTCCAGGTCGCGCCACCATCGGTTGATTTGTAGATGCCGTCGCCGACGGACAGATCGGGACGATGCAGGCCTTCTCCGCTGCCGACGTAGATGACGTTGGGATCGGAAGGCGCGACCTCAATCGCGCCAATCGAGCCGGTCGGCTGCTGATCGAAGATGGGCTGCCAGGTCCGGCCGAAGTCGTTGGTCTTCCAGACCCCGCCATTCACCGCGCCAACGTAGAAGACATTCGGCTGGCTGGGCACGCCGGAGACAGCGCGCGTGCGCCCGCCGCGAAACGGGCCGACATTCCGCCACTGCATTTCGCCGAGAAGCTTGGTGTCGATGGATTGCGAGTGTGCCGGAGGAACGAAGCTAAGAGCCGAGCACAACAGAAGGGAATAAGCCACCGCCGAAAATGTCTTCATCAACCAGTCAACCTCGAGGGCGTCTTCGCCGAGTCGTGATTCGGCATCGCGAAAGTGTAATCTATCGGAACACATTTTGCCGGGTAGAGGACATTTCGAGTTGAGACTTCTCGCCAGCCGTCTTTACCGATCTCTGTTCGTGCTTTTGGCCGCGGTCGCCTTAAACCTCTTTGCCAATGCACAATCGGTCGCGCCCGATCTCTTCAACGGCCTGCAATGGCGGATGATCGGTCCGTTCCGCGGTGGGCGCGTAGTTGCGGTCGCGGGAGTTCCGCGGCAACGAAACTACGTTCTACTTCGGGTCGGTTTGCGGCGGAATCTGGAAGACGATCGACGCCGGGGTCACATGGACGCCAATCTTCGATGGCCAGCCTATCGCCTCGATTGGCGCCCTGGAAGTCGCGCCTTCGGATCCTAAGAGTCCTCTACGCCGGCACGGGAGAATCCGATATCCGCTCCGATCTCAGCTCGGGCGACGGTGTTTACAAGTCAACCGATGGCGGGGCGACGTGGAGGAACATCGGCCTGCGCGATTCCAGGCAGATCAGCCGCATCGTGATTGATCCGACGAACGCAGAACGTCGTGTACGTAGGCGCGCTCGGCCACGCCTACGGCCCCAACGAAGAGCGCGGCGTTTACAAGTCAACCGACGGCGGGAGCAACTGGACGCGCGTGCTCTACAAAGGGCCGGAGATTGGCATTTCCGACCTTGCCATTGCGACCGGGTCTCCCGAACATTCTGTTCGCGGGAACATGGAACGCCCACCGTCCGCCGTGGAGCACCTACGCTCCGCTGCAGGGACCGGGTAGCGGCCTCTATCGCTCGACCGACAGTGGCGCGACCTGGACGCAGCTCACGGGTCACGGACTGCCCGACGGTGATTGGGGCCGAGTCGGTGTGGGCGTCGCACCGGACGGCGAAGCGCGTTTATGCCGTTATCGAAGCGGGCAAGAAATCCGGCCTCTATCGCTCCGACGACGGCGGCGACACCTGGACCCTCGCCAACAGCGATCCGCGCCTGACCAGCCGCGCGTGGTACTTCAGCCAGGTAACCGTCGATCCCAACAATCCCGATGTCGTCTATGTTCCCAACGTTGCGCTGTATCGCTCGGAAGACGGCGGCAAGACCATCTCGCATTCTTCGCGGCGCGCCCGGCGGCGACGACTACCACCAGCTCTGGGTCGATCCGAAGAATTCGTACGCGGCTGATCCTTGGCACCGACCAGGGAACGACCATCAGCCTCAACTACGGCAAGACGTGGTCTTCGTGGTTCAACCAGCCGACGGCGCAGTTCTATCACGTCATCACCGACAACGAGTTTCCCTATCACGTTTACGGCGCACAGCAGGACACTGGCGCAGCCGCCGTAGCCAGCCGCACCGATCATGGACAAATCACCGCGCGCGACTGGTTCATGGTTGGCGGAGGCGAGAGCGGCTGGCTGGCGCCCGATCCCAACGATCCCAACATCCTCTACGCGACGGGCGTTTACGGAAGCGTCGTCCGCTGGGACCGCCGCACCTCGCTCAGCCAGGACATCAGCCCGTGGCCGATGCGCGAACTTGGACCACCGAGATCAACGAGCGGAAGTATCGCGATCCCTGGACGCCAATGCTGGTCTTTTCGCCGATCGAGAAGAACACGCTCTACCTCGGCACACAATACGTGATGAAGACCACCGACGGCGGACTGCACTGGGAGCAGATCAGCCCGGACTTGACCGGCGCTGCGCCGAACGCGCCAGACGAAAAGCCCGACGGTCCCACCACAGTCGCAGAACGCGAAGCAGCGCGGATTTGGCGTGGTGTTCAGCATCGCGCCTTCGCCGTTGAAAGCCGGCGAGATTTGGGCGGGCAGCGACACCGGCCTCATCCATCTCACCCTCGACGGCGGCAAGACCTGGCAGAACGTGACGCCGCAAGGGCGTCGCCGATTGGAGCAGGGTCTCGATGATCGAGGCCTCGCGCTTCGATCCTGCGGTGGCGTACGCCGCCGTTGACCGCCATCGGGCGGACGATTACAAGCCGTACATCTACCGCACGCGCGATTACGGAAAAACATGGCAGCCGATCACCACCGGCATCGGCGCGACGTCCGTGAACGCGATTCGCCAGGACACTCAGAACAAAGGATCTGCTGTTTGCCGGGACGGAGCTGGGCATCTACGTTTCGTTCGACGACGGCGATCACTGGCAGCCGCTGCAATTAAACCTGCCGGTCTCCTCGGTTCGCGACATCACCATTCATGGCGACGATCTGGTCATCGCCACGCACGGGCGCTCGTTCTGGATCCTCGACAACATCACGCCGCTGCGGCAGATGAATGCGCAGGCGCGCAATGCCGGTGTGTTGCTGTTTCAGCCGGCCACCGCGCTGCGCATTGACAACGATGTTTTTCTCGGGTCGCCGCTGCCTCCGGAGGAGCCCACGGCAAACAATCCTCCCGACGGGGCGATGATCGACTATTACCTCAAGTCGCCCGCGAAAGAGGTGAAGCTGGAAATCTTCGATGCCGGCAACAAGCTGGTGCGCCGTTTTTCGAGCGGCCAGAAGCCGGAGGCGAAAGCGCCCTCCGCTGCCCATCGCCGAGCGCTGGCTGCCCAAGCCAGCCGTGCTGGAAAACACAGCAGGAATGCACCGCTTCGTTTGGGACCTCCGTTGGAGCAGTTCTGGGACGGACGAAATCGAGGAAGACGAAGGTTTCGGCGCCCCGCGCGGTCCCAAGATAGCGCCTGGCAGCTATCAGATAAAACTTACAGTTGACGGGCAGACCTTCATGCATGACTTTAAGGTTGCGATGGACCCGAGATCGCAGGCAACCCAAGCCGAACTCGACGAGCAGCAACGCCTGGGACTGGAGATATTTGGCGAAGCGAGGCTGGCACGTCGAGCGCTGGCCGAGATTGGCAACGTGAAGAAACAGCTCGACGATGTGAAGTCGCAACTCACCGGAAACCATCCCGAGCTGCTCACCCAGGTCACAAGCGTCGAGGCGGCAATCACGAGCCATCGAGAAAGCCGGTGCCGGCTCCAAATCCAATCATGGGTCTGCAGGAAGCGAGCACCGGACTGGCATCGGCGCTGCGCGTGGTTGAAAGCAGCGATCGCACCGTGCCATCGCAAGCCATCGAACTTTATCGTCAGTCAGAAGAAGCGGCGAAGGCCGCGATAGCAGCGTGGACGAAGCTGAAGAGCACTCAGTTGGTTGAGCTGAATGACGCCTTACAGAAGGCAGGCGTGAAAGCGATCCAGATTTCCGAGATCGAACGCGAAGCGGGATCTCAAATCTCTGAGTAGCAAGAAATCTCTCGAACGAATGCGCCCTCTGCGAGTGTCTCAAGCGTACCATCGCCCATCATTACGGGCTATGATTTTCCGCAATCTTGGCAGCATGTTCCCGGGCACGCTCAGCATCTTGCGAACGTCCTTGCATCTGATACAACTGCGCCAGCCGTTGCCACGCCTGGGGAACATTCGGCATAAGTCGAAGCGCTTCTTCCTGATAGGAAATGGCTCGTTCGAGATTGCCGAGTGCGCCCCATGCATTCGAACGGCCCTGCGCCACCTGAAAGTGGAACGCGCCCTTATCTGCCGCGTCAATGTCACGTGGCGCCGCCCGCACCGCCTCGTCAAATGTGTCCAGGGCGTTGCCCGGCTGATTGAGGGCCAGATAGTAATTTGCCAGATCGACCAGGGTTAGATATGGCCGGTCCGAGAATTCGGCCGTGTGCTTCAAGGCGTCGATCGCTGCGGGAACGCGTCCGCGTTTCATGTAGGACTCGGCCAGCGAACCCCAGGCAAACGCGCTCGGATCGAGCGCGATGGTGGCGAGGTAATCCTGTTCCGCCTCGTCCAGCCGGCCCATGGAAAAGAGCACCTCGGCTCGATTCCAGTGCAGCCCGGCGTTGTCGGAGATGGACAGAGCTTTCTCGGTTGCTGAAAGCGCCTCCGCGTTGCGCCCGAGCCCGGCAAGCACAATCGCTGCGTTCTTCCACGCCGTGAAGGCCTCAGCGCGGCTCGGGCCGGGCAATTGGCGTGGTAATGGGGCCGTGGCGCAATCCACAGGGAAGCGCCAGATCAATTCTTCTGTCTGTGGCGAACGTCGCACGAAGACGGCGGCAAACTCATCCAGGTAAACCGGGCGCCACACCTTGCTGTCGCAAAAATCCTTTAGCCGGACGAGTTTGAATTGGTTGTAGGAGCCGCCGAGTGAAAGGAAAACTGTGTTGATGTTATAGCGCTTTACTTGCTCCTCCCAGACTGGGGAATCCGAAGGACTGGTGAGCAACAGACTTCCAAGCTGCAGCCGTGACACTCCAAAGAGGGTG
The DNA here is from genome assembly GCA_963782275.1 of uncultured Acidobacteriaceae bacterium. Lineage (GTDB taxonomy): Bacteria > Acidobacteriota > Terriglobia > Terriglobales > Acidobacteriaceae > Bog-257. The sequence goes on from CAWAJA010000001.1 coordinate 64,736, forward strand.
TCCCGGCCATCAACATAAGTCAGGCGTTCGGGGCCAAGTGCCCAATCAAGGTAGCCGCCTCCGTCATAGGTGTTGAAGATTTCCCCCGGCAGCTTTTCGCGGTTGACGAACTCGGCGGCTCGCTCCGGGAACCAGCGGCTTAATCCAGCGCCAAAGGTCGCTTCATCGCTGCGAAAGTAATGACGGTTGGTCACCAAATCGAGGCAGCGAAGTAAGGCGAGACCTGCAATGAGCACAACCGGCACGCCGGCGACGAGCCAACGTAATCGATCTGTCCGAATGCGAGTGCCAAGGCCTTCGATCGCCCATGACAACACCGGGCCCCCGACCACCACCACGACGCACGTAAACACCGCCGCCATGCGAACGTAATGCACCGCCGGATAAATTGATCCCAGCAGCAGGATTGCTGCTCCCAGTTGGGTCCGAAGCAGCGCGAGCACGCCCGCGACGAGCGCGATCGCGAGCATCAGGTAGAGCGCGCCTTTAGTTTCGCGCAGCGCAAGCGCGCTGCTGACGGCGCTCCAGTGCAGGGATACGCTGGTCCACTCGGAAATCCAGAACTGCTGTGCGGAGTTGGCGCGCTGTTGCCGCATCAGCGCCCGATAGATTCCCCAGCCCCAGGGGTTGATCAGCGTGACCACCGCGGTGCAGGCCAGCCATCCGGAAGCGCGACGGAGTCTTTGGATGGCCGCCCGGCGGCGCGCGTCCCCGAAGATTGTTTCCAGCAATTCCGTGAGCACATAGGCTGCGATCAACCCGAGACCGGAAGAGAACCCGAAGTGCAGATTGACCCACGCCACCATGAGCAGCGGTAAGATCCAGAGACGAGCGCGGCCAGTTTGATGGTTCTCCCACAAGAGGGAGAGAAACGCCGCAAACAGCACGACGGTAAACATATCGGCGCGCGGCGTGGTGCGGTAGGCGATGAGCGGCACTCCGAGTATCGCAATCCCAGCGCCGACGGCGGAACCGCGGCGGAGCAGCAGGGCGACCGTGCCGCAGCAAGCCGCCGCGCCGATCCACGAGATCAGCGCAAAGCCTCCCAACAGGAAAGCCGCGTAAAAAATGATCCCCGCGCCGACCGGATAAATCCAGGGCTGTCCCTGCGCGGTAAAGGAGAGGACGTCAACCGATGGGACGTGATGATGCTGGACCACCCAACGTCCGGTTGCCATCTGCCAGCCAAGATCGAAATCTGATACGGTACGCAACCCCGCCAGGAACGCGTAGACGAGCGCCAAGACAGCCAGCACGTGGAAGAGGCGCCGTTGGAGCAGCGAATCGTCCCTGGTTGACGAGCCTGTAGCAATTGCAACCGGTGGGGTCATGGAATAGGCTGACAGTCTTCGCAGTATACAGCGGTGTAACTGTCAGGTTGATCATCGCGAGACTGGACCATCCGTCTGAAAAAGCCAAATCAACTACGCTCGTCACTCACCCCTGTGACGTATCTCGCAGAGTTCGCACGCAGAATGTTCGACTCTTGTGGATAGGAAGGAGCTATTCATGCGTGGAGACGAAAAGGTGATCGAACAGTTGAACGCGGCCCTCAGCGCGGAGTTGACGGCCATTGTGCAATACATGGTGCAGGCAGAGATGTGCGAAAGCTGGGGTTACCAGCGCCTGGCCGGACTGACTAAGGCCCGCGCGATTGAGGAAATGCGTCACGCCGAAGGCCTGATCGAGCGGATCATCTTCCTCGACGGCACGCCGTCGGTGGATGTCCCGTTGACGCCCAAAGTCGGGGCCACTGTGCAACAGCAGCTTGAAACCGACTACGCCGACGAAGACGGTGCGGTCCGCCAATACAACGACGCTGCCAAACTCTGCCGCGAAGTGGGAGACGCCGGATCGAAGGACCTGTTCGAAAAGATGATTCAGGACGAGGAGCGGCACGCTGACTTTCTCGAGGCGCAGCTGCATTCGATCAAAGAAATGGGCATTGGCGTTTACCTGTCGCAGCAACTGCAGGGTAATAAGTAACGCGCCGCCTCGAAGCTTTGGTTGTACACGCTGGTTACTTCTTGGTCGCCTTACCCTCCATGACCGTGTTCCATTCACCGGTATCGGAGGCGCTCTCAAACTTGAAACTGTACGAGGTGGGAGAAAGGACATTCACTGTGTAGCGCCCTTTCACTATTTTCCCGCCCATCTTGTCCTCGGACTGCCAGGTCCAGGTGTCTCCCTGGACCGTACCGGTTGCCGATACGGTTTCCCCCGTGCTGTCGAACTCGTGATAGGTGTATAGCTTGTCATCGGCTTTATACCCCATGATAGCTAGCCCCTTTGCTTCCCCCTCCGGGGTATTGAACTCGGAGTGAGTGACGAGAAAAAAACAGCCAGGCATCCATTCGTTATGGTCAGTCCCGGAGGTTTTTCCGCCCGGCCCGTATGGGCTTGGCTTCGCTTCTCCGTCCGTCTTCCAGGTACCTGCGAAGTAGTCCAGCTTCTTGACCTCGGGACCCGGCTTTGGCATCTGCGGGGCCTGGGCGTGGACCATCATCGGTAACATTGACGTTGCGACCGCAAGAACTGCGAGTACTCGTTTCATGATGTGTTCTCCTTGAACGTGAAGGAACGGCGGGAACCGCCCGTGAGTTGGCCCTACTTCGGGCACCGCGATGATAGCGCAACGGTTAAGGCAGGGCAATGAACTCGTAGTTCAAGCCCAGAGTTGCTGCGGTTGTGGCGCATCAAGCAGAAGATAATCAGTGAGGACGATAACGTATAATCTCGGCATGGCCCACCCTGTGATCCATATCTCGGAAGCGGAAGCCGCGAACGACTTTGCCTCGTTGCTCTCTCGCGTGCGCGCAGGTGCGGAAGTCATCATCGAGAGCGAGAGTGGCAAGCTGCCCGTCGCTGTCATACATTCGCCGGTTCCACCCCGCCGGTCCATCTCCGAGTGTATCGCTCTGGCGGAGGAGCACGCGGAAGAAGCGGGAGAATCTCCCGTTCTTGATCCTGACTTCGCCGCCGATGTTGAAGAGATCATCCACAATCGCAAGCCCTGGAATCCGCCCGCGTGGGACTGATCCTCGACTCTAGCATCATGGTGGCAGGTGAACGGCGCGGCCGCGATGTGCGGCAGATCCTAGAACAAATTCGAGCGGCCTGCGGCGAAATCGAGGTCGGTCTCTCCGACCGCCCTCGAACTGGGCTTCGACGTGGCAACGCTCAACGTGCGTCACTTCCAACAGATCCCCGGCCTTAGGATCGCTGAACTGTAGCCTCCAATTTTCCTCCTTTCCTCCCCAAGTGCCGGTTGGCCTCAAAACCGACAAGGGTCCGGGCGGTCGAAGTTTACAAAACTTATGCTTTCTTTACAGGAAAGTTACCGGTGGAGTGTTTAAGCTGTTAGCAGGTGTAAGATGCGAAGCATTGTCGCAGGCCGAAACGTAACCACTGCGTTAGCGATCACCATTTCTGCAATGTTGTTCGTGGCTCCGCTGTGCCTGGCCGCACGGCAAGATACGGCAACACAACAGGCAGCGCCGCCTTCAGGCTCGAAGGCGAGAACCGTCGGGACCATCAAGTCGATTTCTGGCAACACTGTGACACTCACAACCGACTCCGGTTCTGAGGTAACGGTGGTCGTTCAACCCTCAACCCGGCTGCTGCGAATGGCTCCCGGGCAAGCCGACCTGAAGCAAGCGGCCGTGATTCAACCGCAAGATCTGCAAATTGGGGACCGCCTGCTGGCCGGCGGAACCAGCACCGACGGCGGCAAGTCAGTTACGGCCACGACGGCCGTTGTCATGACGAAAGCCGACGTCGCCGCCAAGCAAGAGCGTGAACGCGAGGACTGGCAAAAACGTGGCGTCGGTGGTGTGGTGAAAGCCGCCAATGCGGCCACGGGAACTATCACGATTTCTACCGGCGCTTTGGGCACCAATACGCTGGCGGTTGAGGTCTCGAAGGCAACCATCATTCGCCGCTACGCCCCCGACTCCGTGAAGTTTGACGATGCCAAGCCGGGCACACTCGACCAGATCAAGCCCGGCGACCAGCTTCGCGCCCGCGGAACCAGGAACGCCGACGGGACCGAACTTGCCGCCGAGGAAATTGTCTCGGGAACGTTTCGCAATGTCGCCGGGCTGGTAGTTGCTACCGACCCAGGCAATGGCACCATAACTTTGACAGACCTCATCAGCAGGCGGCCAGTGATAATGAAGATATCCAACGACTCGCAGCTGCGGAAGCTGCCTCCTATGGTGGCGCAGCGCATCGCTATGCGCTTGAAGGGCGGCGCCCCGAGCAGTCCAGCGGGAGCCGCGGCGTCCACCGGTCCTCCCACCCCGGCACGCTCTAGCGAGGGGCAGGCAGGTGGCGGTGGAGCAGGCTTCCGGCAGGGTGGAGCGCCCGATTTTCAGCAGATGTTGAATCGCATGCCGGCGGTCACGCTTGCTGATCTGCAGAAAGGCGACGCGGTGATGGTCGTAGCTACCGAAGGCAGTGCCGAAGTGCCCTCGACAGCCATCATTTTGCTCAGTGGGGTAGAACCGATTCTGGCAGCTGCGCCGAGCCAGGCCAGCACGATCTTGTCCCCTTGGAATATCTCTGCCGGCGGAAATCTTGGAACGGGGGATACGCCATAAATGGAACTATGTCTTAAGGCACGACTTTGGTTGATCCAAAGCCATTGCGCAGATCGGCTAAAGGCGAAGGTCTCGCTCATAAGTCTTTTGGAAACAATATTTTACGGTAAGTCTAATCGATAGAATAATTTGGCGGAATTTCTTGTCTAAGTTACTGATTCAAAGGAATGAGAGAGGCGGGGGGGGATGGCTCCCTCGCCTCCATTTCCAAGGCTGGAGCCCGGCACGCGCCACAGGTCATCGGCGACTGCTTTGTGCCGTCACGTTTCTCGTCCTCGTCATCATGACGATCGCAGCTAGGGCGCAAGCGCCGACGGGCACGCTGCGAGGCCGGGTTACCGACCCTTCCGGCGCAGTCATTTCTCAGGCGACGGTCATGGCGAATACGTCCGATGGAAGGTCGGTTACGGTCGTTACCAATAATCAGGGAGTTTATGAATTCAAGGGACTGTCGCCCGGCAGCTACACGGTGACTACGGTAGCGAAGGGGTTCGCGACCGATCAGGAAGAAGGTGTGAACGTTACTGCCGGCCAGTCCCAGCAGCTCGACATCGGGCTGCAAATCGAGGTGGAGAAGCAACAGGTCGAAGTACAAAGTGAGACGCCGACTGTAGATGTTAGCCCGCAGAATAGCGCGAGCACACTGGTCCTCAAAGGCAAGGACCTGGACGCGCTCTCCGACGATCCCGACGAGCTGCAATCCGAACTGGAAGCGCTCGCAGGGCCGTCAGCCGGGCCAAACGGAGGCCAGATCTACGTTGACGGATTCACCGCCGGACAGCTTCCTCCCAAGTCGGCCATCCGCGAGATTCGCATCAACCAGAATCCCTTCTCCGCCGAATACGACAAGCTGGGCTACGGACGGATCGAGATTTTCACCAAGCCGGGAACCGATAAGATGCATGGCCAGGTGATGGTCAATGGCAATTCATCGGCCTTCAATGCGCTTAACCCGTTTATCACGGAAGAGCCGAGCTACTACTCCGAGATCTTTAACGGAAACATCAGCGGCCCACTCAGCAAAAAGGCGTCATTTTTCTTCACTATCCAGCAGCGCAACATCGACAATGAATCGGTGGTCGCCGCCCAAGTCCTGAATCCCAGCAACAACATCGTTCCCTACAATCAGGCAGTTCCCAGCCCCTCGACTCGGCTCAACATCAGTCCACGCTTCGACTTTCAACTTACGCCCAGCAATACGCTGACGGTCCGCTACCAGTACGAGCGCAGCACTCAGGACAACAGCGGCGTCGGGCAATTCTCTCTGCCAACGGTTGGCTTCAATTCCCATAGCAGTGAACAGACGGTCCAGATCAGCGATACCCAGATCATCAGTCCGACAATCATCAACGAGACGCGTTTCCAGTACCTGCGCCAAAGCAGCAATCAGATTCCGCTCAGTACCGACCCCACGCTGGTCGTGCAGGGTGCATTCACTGGTGGCGGCAGCCCGTCAGGCACCGTTGTCAGCAATCAGGACCATTACGAACTGCAGAACTACACCTCGATTGCCCACGGACACCACTTCATAAAATTCGGAGGCAGACTGAGAGACACGCTCTATTCCAGTAATCAAAACTCCGGATTCAACGGTAGCTACAATTTTGCGTCTCTGACCGCCTACCAGATTACGCAGGTTGGACTGCAGGAGGGTTTAACGCCGCAACAGATTCGGGCCATGGGTGGCGGTGCGAGCCAATTCTCCATCCTCACAGGGCAGCCGCTTTCGGACGTCTCCATGCTCGATGTGGGGCTCTACGTCGAGGATGAGTGGAGGATCAAACCAAACATTTCGCTCACCGGCGGCTTGCGTTACGAAACCCAGACCGGCATTCCGTATCACGGCGATTGGGCGCCGCGCATCAGCCTGGCGTGGGGACTCGGTCACGGCAAGACACCGCCGAAGACCGTTCTGCGCGCGGGCTATGGCATCTTCTATGACCGCTTCTCCTACAACTATCTCTTGCAGGCCGAGCGTCAGAACGGAATCACCCAGCTGCAGTACATCGTGAACCAGCCGGACTTCTACCCGCTGATCCCGCCGTCGAGCGTGCTGGCTCAATTGGCGAAGACTTCGCCCACCGTTTATCAGGTTGCCTCCAATATCGAGCCGGGGTATACGCTGCAAACCGCCTTCAGCGTCGAAAGGCAACTGACGAAGAGCTCGACTCTTTCGGTTACGTATCTCAACTCTCGTGGGGAACATCAGCTCTTCTTGCGCAACGCTAATGCGCCGCTGCCGGGAACGTACAATCCAGACGATCCAACCAGCGGTGTGAGGCCTTTCGGCGGAACCACGAACATCTATCAATACAGCTCGGAAGGTGTGTACGTACAAAACCAGCTCATCGCGAATTTTCGCGTCAACCTGGGAACCAGGATTTCGCTGTTCGGCTTTTATTCGTTGAACTTCGCCAACAGCGATCTGGGTGCTGGGGGCGGCGGAGGCGGAGGCAGCTTCTTCGGCGGCGGTTCATCCTCGGCGGCGTTCATCATGAATTCCTACGATCCTATGGAAGATTACGGTCGCGCGGGATTCGATGTACATAACCGATTCGTGCTCGGCGGTAACATCACCTTGAAATACGGATTCCGCCTCAGTCCATTCATCCTGGCGAACTCTGTGGCGCCGTTTAACATCATTGTCGGGCAGGACTTGAATGGCGACTCGATCTTCAATGACCGGCCTGGTCTTGGCGCCACCGGTGAGCCGGGTGGTGTGGTCTATGTCACGCCTTGGGGCACGTTCAACAGCATGCCAGTTCCCGGCCAACCTATCGCGCCCATCAACACCGGCACTGCTACCAGTCTATTCACACTGAATCTGCGGCTGAGCAAGACTTTTGGACTGGGTCCGAAATTGGAACGGGGCGCGCTGGCGAGTGGCGGCGGTCCTGGCGGGCCGCATGGCGGCGGCGGGCACGGTGGCGGCCTGGGCGGTCGAGGGCTCAGCGGAGGTGGCGGCAACCCATTCAGCTTCGGCAACGAAACCATCCATCGCTACAACCTGACTTTCAGCGTGAGCGCGCGCAACCTGCTGAACAACGTGAACTATGCGGCGCCAGTGGGCAATCTCGACTCGCCAATATTCGGCACTCCGAACGCGTTGGCGGGCCCGCCGTTCTCAGCGGGCTCGGCCAATCGGCGAATTGACTTGCAGATGCTGTTCTCGTTTTAGCAGGCTCGCTCGAGCGCCACCTGATTACGTCGTTCCCGCTTCCGTCGACTGCTCTTTTTTCGAAAGCAGCTTCGCGACCTCGGCAAGAAATTCCTGCGGCATCATGCCCTTGGTGAGAAGCGCGTCGGCCTCCTCGAATCCGGGCGGCGGCTCTACCAATCCGGTGAGCAGAGCGATCGGGACTTGTGGCTTAAGCTGCTTCATCTCGGAGGCAAGCTCCGCTCCCGTCACGTCGGGGAGCAGGTGATCGGTGACCACAAGATCCACGTGATTACAATTGAAAAGCCGTAAGGCGGAGCTGCCGCTGGTTGCTGTCAGGACCGTGTAGCCGGCAATCGACAGCAACACCCGGCGCGCCATTAGGCCTGTTTGTTCATCATCCACACAGAGAATAACAAGTACGTTCTGCAAAGGAACTCTCTTTCTACACCCGGCGGGAAGGCAGCCTCGATGTCCGTCCCGTGTCACTGCAAATTGCCGGCGAGCGCAGCGGATCACGCATCGCGCAAATCGCCAGCTTTGAAAGCGTGAAACCTGGCGCTGAGAAACTGCTTGCCTTGCGTGACGGCTTCGAGCGCCGGCAAAAGATCGCTGCAGGCATCGGACTTCACCACATAACCGCGCGTGCTTGCGCCGACCCGCAGGGCCTCTTCCGCCACCATTTGGCACCGGTTCTCACTAACAAAAAGGATTGTCGAGCCAGGAGCGACTACGCAGATGCGACGCGCGGCTTCGATGCCATTGAGTTTGGGAAGGCCGATATCCAGCAGAACCAGATCGGGCTGTAACTCGGCGCTCCGCTGGATCGCTTCCAATCCATCCGTCGCCTCGCCGATGATCTGAAACCTTGGATGGTCTTGCAGCAGGGCAGAAACGAATCTCCGCCAAGACTGAAAGTCATCCACAATAAGAATACGAACTGGCGCCAACTGCTGAACAACCTCCCGCCCGGTCAACGTTCAAATGACACCAAACCAGTGACTGGCGGTGTTCAACCAAATATTAAAGGATTGTTACACGCCACAGAAGCGGAGTCGTTGTCCGAAAGCAACCTCGTGCTTGCGCGGGAGCAATGACGGTTCCGTTCCGCCCCGAACTGCCACGCGAGTCCAGAACGGAGAGCCGCCCCGGGAGGAGGCGGCCCAGCCTTGGGCCTGCGTATCGTATGCCCAGGATCCAGCAGGGAGCTTCGGCCATTAGCGCAGCCGTAATCACGGCCGCATGACTGACCTGCCTATTGATTCAGTATGACCGGTAAGCACGGTTGAGTCGTTGTCCGAACGCAACCTCGTGCTTGCGCAGGAGCAATGACGAAAAGCGATCAAACTTCGTGCAGCAAAAGGCGTTCCGGATCACGCAGCAGGACCTTGCCTCGGCTTTTCGCCAGCAGGCCCTTACGTTGCCAATCGCTAAGCAATCGGCTGGCGGTAAACGGAGTGACGTTGGCAGCGTTGGCCAGATCCTCATTGTTGACCAGAATTTCCACGCCCCCCGAAACCTTGTGTCCAATGCCGCTGGCCAGATTAACCAAAACCTGGGAGAGTCGCTGCCGTGCGGTGTGGCGGGCTAGCGATAAGTGGGTGGCGAGCGAGGTGTTGAGATAGTCCCATGCGATGGACAGCGCATTCTCCAGCAACCGAGGATACTTCGCAGCAAGGTCTCGAGCCGTTGCACGGTCCCAAACCAGGGCACAGCTATTTCTCACTGCTTCGGTACTGACGAGATAGTAACGACGTTTCGATAAGAGAGCCGCTCCGCCCAACATCTCTCCTGGCGGAAGCCAAGAGATAAGCATTTTTTGGCCATCCGGCGTCATGAAGAAATATCGCGCGCGGCCCTTAATGAGCAGGAAAAGATGTTCCGCCGGATGTCCCTGATTGTGGATTACGGAGTTCATCAGGAATCGCCTTACGGTTGCGGCGGCCAGGATTGATTGCACTTCAGGTTGAGTCAGTCCCTCCAGGAATCGCGGTTTCAGTTGGCGCACAAGCGAGGCGACATCGGACCTGCTCACCGCCGTCGGTCGAAGGACACGATGCGGTTCGTGGGCGCCCCCTTTTCTGAAGCTACCGGCCAGTGCAGGACTCATCGGAAAACGATACCTGCAATCACCGGCCCGGTAAACTACGAAGTTTCCCGCCTAACGGATTGTTAATGTCCGAGCTTACTCAGACTCCGTCTGCAACATCTTCTGCGCGAGTGCGGTCGTCACCTCCCCGAGACTTACCGGACCAGGGCCTCGTGTTGCGAGGACGCATGGTTGAGCGCGCTTTTCTCGGTCTGCTCATAGCCGATCCCGGCGTAATAAAGCGCGCGGTCGAAGAACTGCCCCAAAGAACGCACCAGCTCCATCTCGCCGATGAGGTCTTCCGGTTCGAGGAGACCTTCCAGCAGGAAATAATCCCATAAGACCTGCTTTGTGGTCTGGATGGCGAACATCACCTGGCTGAAAGGCACACCCTGACGGGCGCGACGCGCACCCAAACCAATGTATTTCTCCTCGACTTCGGACAACGTCTGAGACAGCAGGCAGTCGCTGAGATGACGATAGATTTCGTAGCTCCGGTGCTTTAACTCGTGAGCTGGGACCTTTCTTAGGAGTTCGCGGCACTCGTTAGCGTTCTCGAGTTTGCGGATTAATGCTTCGGAGAGTTTATCGGCGTGTGCTTCGATGAGCTGAACCAGTCTGACGGCGAACATACGTTGCCTCCCGGTTTCTCGATGTGCCCGCGAAAGCATCCACAGGCGCAAAGGCGCTTCTACTACTTATTAGTCTGGCCTATCTCACGCCCTGACGCAGTGACCGCTGGCACATGCACGCGTGACAAGAGCAAATGGCGCGCAGCGGTGGCTTTGGTGTTAGCCCAGGGCGCAAGAGGCTGTTACGAAACTGCAGTGCAGGAATGGTCGGTGGAACGAAAGAGTCGAATCGGCGATGGAACCAGCCGCGCAGCGGCGGCTTTGCTGTGAGCCAGGGGCGCAAGCCCTTGGTCAAGTGGAAAATCGCACCCAGCCGCGTAGCGGCAAGCCTAGTTTCATAACGGCCTCGCAGGTCCTGGGTGAGCGTTCCCAAGAAGCTCAAGCCGCGCAGCGGCGGCACAGGTTCTTGCGCATAATAGGCGTCCTTCGACTCCTCGTTGCGCCCGTCGCTCAGGATGACAGATGCGGAGCGCGCCCACGGCGAGTCCGAGATATGCGAGCGCTGTTAGTTTTGCGGCAGTGGAAAGCAGGGGCAGGGAACCAGCCCGGAGGGCGGCTGAGTTTAGCCCAGCACGGAGCCGCAGGCGGAGTGCTGGGTGGGCGTTGATAAACAACCCGAGTCCTGTAGGGACGGCACAACGGTTGCAACAGCCCTACGGGGCTCGGATCAATTTTCCACTTTACCCAGCATTCCGGCTGCGGCTCCATGCTGATTTCATGACAACGTCGGCTCCCTCGCAGCGAGTACATTGGTGGCTGCGAACGACCAAAAGCTCGGGAGGAAGGAGTCGACGCGATGTTGATTATAGGTTGTGATTATCATCCGAGCTTTGAGCAAATCGCATGTTGTGACACTACAACCGGCGAATGCGGCAATCACCGGCTGGAGCACGGCGGCGAGGCCGAGTCGTTTTACCGTAGCCTTCAGGGGCAGGCGGTGCGGGTGGGCATGGAGGCCACCGGCGGCACCCGCTGGTTCGAGCGGCTGCTGGCCGACTGCGGCATCGAGTTGTGGATCGGGCATCCGGGCAAAATCCGGGCGGCCGCTCCGCGCAAGCAGAAGACCGATCGCCGCGACGCCGAACTGCTGCTCGATCTGTTGCTGCAGCAGCGCTTCCCGCGGCTGTCGGTGCCCAGCCCGGAGCAGCGCAATCTGCGGCAACTGGTGGGCCATCGTCATCGTCTGGTGCAGATGCAGACCAGGGTGAAGAACCAACTGCAGGCGCTGGCCATCAACGAAGGCCTGCGCTTGCGGCGCGCACTGTGGAGCCGCAAAGGTCAGGCGCAGTTGCAGGCGCTGGCTCTGCCCCACTGGGCCGAGCAGAAGCGCTGTGATCTGCTGGCACTGCTGGCTGATCTGCAGCGACGTAGCGCTGTTGGACCAGGCGGTCGAAGCCGCCGCCGAAGCCAGCCCGGTGGTGCGTTGCCTGCGCCAGCAGCGCGGGGTCGGTCCGGTGGTGGGTCTGGCCTACGAGCTCACCATTCTGGATCCCACGCGCTTTCAAACCAGCCGGCAGGTGGCCAGCTATCTGGGGCTGATTCCCGCCGAGCACAGCTCCGGCGGCAAGCAGCGGCTGGGGCACATCAGCAAGCAGGGCAATGCTCTGCTGCGCGGCCTGCTGGTGGAGGCGGCGCACGTGGCGGTGCGCTGGGAGCCGGAGTGGCGGCGCCAGTACGTGCGCCTGGCGATGAAGAAGAACCGCTCGATTGCCGCCGTGGCGATGGCGCGCAAGCTGGCGGTGCGCTTGTGGTGGCTGTGGAAGTCGGGACTCGCCTCGGGGCAGATCGGCGGGTCCGGTTCGCATGCAGAGCAGCCTGTTTAGCCCAGTGGGGTGCGGTTGATCCCCGACGTGCTGATTGGGCGCTCTGCCTCCCGCGATAGCGCGGGAGTTCGACTGACTAATCATGGTGCGCAAGCCACCGAATAGATGGATGGTGGAACCGGAGCGAGTGGTTCCATCGTATCGGTTAGAACGCGAGCTTTGGTCGTGACGCAAGCAAAAACCTTTTCCGCTAGAGCGAAATGGCGCTCTCTCAAAACCACGCGGGGGAAGTGTGTCGCAAAAAACCCTTGACACGGTCGACGTTGTCATAGATGGGCTACACTGATTCGCGCCTTCGGCGCTCGACCCACGCTACCGAGCGCCCTCTCTTAGGATGACAGATGCGGAGCGCCCACTGCGAGCCCGAGATATGCGAGCGCTGTTAGGTTTGCGGCAGTGGGAAGCAGGGGCAGGGAACCAGCCCGGAGGGCGGCTCAGTTTAGCCCAGCACGAAGCCGCAGGCGGAGTGCTGGGTGGCGTTGATAAACAACCCCAGTCCCGTAGGGACGGCATAACGGTTGCAAAAGCCCCTACGGGGCTCGGATCCAGATCTCAGCAAGGCGCAACTCGACGATACGAGCATGATGGGGGCGGACCTCAGTGGGTCGAACCTGAGCGGGGCGGACCTCTTCGAGGCGGACCTCTTCAAGGCGAACCTGAGGGGGGCGGAGCTGAGCGCGGCGACCCTCAGCGGGGCGAGCCTCGCCGGGGCCGACCTCAGCAGTGCAGACCTCACGGGCGTGAACCTGAGCGCGGCGAACCTCATTAAGGCGCAGTTGTGCACAGCGAAGCTCGTCGGGGCGGACCTCGAAGGGGCGACTTTGGTCGACACGAACCTCGAAGGAGCAGATCTGACAGCTTGTCATGTGTACGGAATCTCCGCGTGGAATGTCAAGCTGAAAGGAGCAATCCAAAAGAACCTGGTGATCACGCCTCGGAATGAATCCCCGATCCAGGTCGACAATCTCGAAGTTGCCCAGTTCATTCACCTGCTTCTGAACAACCAGAAAATCCGCACAGTCTTCGACACCATCACGTCCAAAGTGGTGCTAATTCTGGGGAGTTTCAAAGACGACCGAAAAGTGGTTCTCGACGCGATTCGAGACGAGGTCCGAAAGCGCGATTATTTGCCGGTCTTGTTCGATTTCGAGAAGCCTGCCAGCAACGACCTCACAGGGACGATCTCGACGCTGGCAAAATTGGCCTGGTTTGTTATCGCCGATCTGACCGACCCGAGTAGCGTGCCGCATGAGTTGGCGATGCTCGTCCCAAACACCGTCGTCCCCGTCCAGACGATCATCCTGGAGGGGCAGCGGGAGTATGCAATGTTCCCCGACCTCAAGACGCGATACCACTGGGTCCTGGAGCCACACCAGTACAAGTCCCAGGATCTGCTTATCGCCCAGCTCGGCGAGACGGTGATTGCTCCTGCGGAAGCGAAGAGGAAGGAGCTCGCAAGGAAGTAGTGGAAGAGCAAAACCGGCGTGGGTCGAGCACCAGGCAGCCATAGGGTCGTTCGAGTCTTTGTTCACCGTCGCGACCTCATTGCTCAGGATAAGAGTTTCGCTTGTCATGTTGAGCGAGTGCGGCCCGCCGTTGGCCGCGCGAGTCGAAACACCCCTATACAACCAAGACCGCATCGATTGCTATAGGGGTCCTTCGACTCGTCCGCGCAAAAGCGGCGCGTCCTGGCTCAGGATGACAGAATGGCTGCAGTCGAGCCATCGGAACGACAACCTTCTGGTAGACCACGTCACGTTCAACATGGTTGCATATCACCGCCCAAATTCTCTTCGCCTGTCATCCTGAGCGGAGGTTCATCCGTGCAGCGGATGAACCGGAGTCGAAGGACCCCTATGATCGGCAGGAACTATGCGTAAGCAGCGTGAGCATCGCTACTCGGTTTACATTCTCGGAAGCCTCAGTGGCACGTTGTACGTCGGCGTCACCAGAAACTTGGTGTTCCGTGTACGTCAGCACAAGGACCACACGTATCGCGGATTCACCGCGCAGTATGACGTTGACCGCCTGCTGTACTACGAGACCTATGGCGAAGTTTCAAGAGCCATCGCTCGCGAGAAGCAATTGAAGGGGTGGAAGCGGGAGAAAAAAATTGCGCTGATCGAGAAGAACAATTCTCAGTGGTTGGACCTCAGCCGTGCCTGGTATGAGAAACCCGCGAGAACAACGTTTCAAGGATAGACTTGAGTCGCTGTAGGGGTCCTTCGACTCCTCGCTGCGCTCGTCGCTCAGGATGACAAACGCAAAAATATATAGGCAAATTCGTCCAGGACGAATGCAACTATAAGGTGTCATGCTGAGCGAGCGTTCGCCGGGTTTAGCGGAACGCGAGTCGAAGCACCCCTATAGTTGAGCCGAGGTTTTACGATAGCGATAGGGGTCCTTCGACTCCTCGCTGCGCTCGTCGCTCAGGATGACAAATCTAGACGCGCGTTGCTCGGGATGACAGACCGAACCGCAAAGCGACTGATGGACAGCGAATAGCGAATAGCGAAAGGCGGCCTAGCTACGCTTCCCTTAGCGCCCTTGTAATCGGCAGGCGCGAAGCGCGCAACGCTGGCAGCAATCCTCCGACAAGGCCCATCAGCACGGCGAAGCCAAGGCCGATCAGCAGCAGGCTGGGAGTGACTTTGAACGCGAACGCCAATTCGCTGAAGGCGGTGGTTCCGGTTCCAGCGGTGAAACCGTTCATCGGCAACGCCACCAGGCAGCCTAGAACTCCACCAATAATGGCGAGCAGTACCGACTCCATCACAAACGAAAACAGGATGCTGAAGCGCGAGAAGCCCAGCGCGCGCAGCGTGCCAATCTCACGGGTGCGCTGCGAGACGATAGCGTACATGGTGTTCATCGCACCAAACACGGCCCCAATGCCCATCACGATGGCGACGAACGACGCCAGTATGATCAGCGCCGTGCCCACGCTTCCGGCCAGGTCCTCGTAGTACTTTCTTTCCGAGGTGGCCTGCACCTGGATCTGCGGATTGGCGCGAACGTCTTTGTCGAACGATGCCAGCATGGCGGGGTTGGTGAGCCGCACGGTCAGTGATTCGCATCCGCCATTGCGGCCGATGGCCGGCGCCATGGCGTCATAATCGCCCCAGATTTCGCTCTCAAAAGAGCTGTCGTCGGCAGTGAAGTGGCCCACGACTTTCCAACTCTTTTTCTGGATGTTGATCGTAGAGCCAATGTCCATTCCGGTGACTCGGTCGGCAATCTTTTGGCCTACGATGACCTCATACAGTCCGGGGGTAAAGGTCCTGCCTTCGACAATCTTGATGCTGTTACGCACCTTGAAGGCCATAGGCGACACTCCGCGGAACGTGACGTTGGCAGGGAAGCCACTACCTTTCTTGGGACGCGTGGTAATGACAACAACTTCGCAGGAGGCCAGCGGTTTGCCTTCATTGTCACGCGCCACCCGAGGGTCGACAGAGATGAGGTTGGCTTGGCCGATATCAATCCACGAGGTCAGCTCCGACATGGAGCCACGCTGGGTGACAATGGCATTGTTATCGGAGCCGGTGGAGCTCAAAGCGACGTTGAAGCCGCGAGCCATGGACAGGATCGTCACAAATGCCGCCACTACCAGGGCGATGCCAAAGATGGCCAGCAGCGTGACCTTCCAGCGGGCACGCAGGTTGCGAACGTTATAGCTGAGAGGAAGCGCCATTAAGAACCCCGTAATTAGCAGCTAGCAATTAGCAACTAGCAATTAGCAATTAGTCCTATCTCGACGAGACGGGTTATGATCGCTATACTTCAACGTTAAACGAATATCGATTGCCAAACAGCTTTCCGGGGCTAAAGCCCCCAATTCTTATGTGTGCCTTTGACGCTGGCCTAAAGGCCAGCTCTTCCACCTGCTAATGACTAATTGCTAGTTGCTTCTTCTTCACACTTGCCTCAAGACTTCGGTTATGCGGGCACGATACGCCAGCAACGCCGGGACAAACCCTGCCAACAATCCCAGCAGCAAGGCAACGCCGAGTCCATAGGAAACAATTCTGGGAGATAGCCCCAAGTCGGGGAACTGGCGCACTACGTCGCCGACGAAGGGAATGCCGGGTAACGCCCGAATCATTCCACCAGCAAAGATGAGGCCAACAGCGCCCCCCATGACTCCCAACAGCAACGCTTCGCCGAGAATCAGCGACATGACGAGGCCGCTGGGGAATCCCAGGGTCTTGAGCACGCCAATCTCCTGCTGACGTTCACGGACCGCGATGCTCATGGTGTTGGCCGTTACCAGCAGGATGGTGAACGCCACGGCGAGGCCGATACCGTTGAGCAGCAACGCCAGGTTACCGGCCATAGCGATGAAGCCGGCACGGAATGCCTGCTCGGTCTCCGTCTTGGTCTGGGTATCGCTGTTCTCGAACTCGTCGTCAATGGCTTTGCTGATGCTGCCCGCGTTCTTGGGATCATCAATCAACTCAGTCAGCGTGCCGATACCTGCCCGCTGGCCGGTAGCTTCGTAGAGATACTTGTAATGGAAGTACATGGTGCCGAGATCGGTACCGGGATACTTGATGGGATCGGTGTGGTAGATGCCGTCCACCACAAAGTCGAAGGGCTTGCCTACGCGATAGGGAGGAATAAAGCTCTCCAGCTCGAAGTGGTCACCAACCTTCCAGCCGAATGTTTCCGCCAGCTTAGGGCCAATGATGCAGCCTCTGCCATCGTGCAGCCAAGCCTGTTTCTGGTCTTCCGGCAGCATGATTTCAGGGTAGATCTGCAGGAACGGTTCGGCCTCGACAGCGAAGTTGGTAAAGAAGTGCTTGTTATCTCGATAGACCCCGCCAAACCAGTTGAGAATGGCGGTGTTCTGTACCCCTGGAACAGCAGCAATCTTGTTCTTGTAGGAATTGGGCAAGTTGTAGACCAGGCTAACGTAGTGCCGCGTCACCAGCCGCGAAGCATTGCCTGTATGCAGTCCCCAGTTCACTGCATCCACCACCGTCTGCAGGGTGCAGATGAGGAAGATACACACCGCCATCGCCAACACCGTGCTGAGGGTGCGAATCCAGTTCTTCCGGAGATGCTTCAGGACGAGGGGTGCGTATTTCATATCAAACCTATAGCAGAGAAGTCATATGTTGTCGCAGTGCCTATGCCACATTGTGGTAATGCCCGTATTACCTGGTACAGCAATTGCTTTGTATCAGGGCATGACCCTTCGGCATGCTCAGGGCAGGCTTTTAGTCGTGCCGAGAAAGCATTAATAAAATCTGGGGCTTTAGCCCCTGAAATCGAAGCGTCAGCAGCGGCTAAACCCGATGCTTTTATTGATTGTGCTACGGCACGGCTGAAGCCATGCCCTGATACAAAGCGCCCGCTTAAGCGAAAGCAATCTTCTGCACCAAGGAATGAACGAAGGTATTTCATATCAGTTCGTCAGCACTCCTTTGTCGAGATGACGCTGTACGTGCGCCCTTGCTGCGGCCCTCGGGTCGTGGGTCACCATGACGATGGTCTTATGGAAGTCTCGGTTAAACGTCTCCATCAGCGTCAGGATCTCCTCGGCGCTCTGATGATCGAGGTCGCCGGTCGGCTCGTCGGCAACCAAGACGTTGGGATCAGTAACAACGGCACGGGCAATGGCCACGCGTTGTTCCTGTCCACCAGAAAGCTGACGGGGATAGTGTTTGGAACGATCAGCTAGTCCAACGATTCGTAGCGCCGTCATTGCCCTTTCCCGACGTTCACGCCCCGAAAGGGAAGTCAGCAATAGCGGCAGCTCGACATTCTCTACGGCGTTCAGTACGGGAATGAGGTTGTAGAACTGAAAGATAAAGCCAACGTTGCGACTGCGCCATTTGGCGAGCTCACCCTCCGAGAGCGGCCCCAAGTCAGTGCCGGCAACAATGACGCGTCCTGACGTAGCGCGGTCAATACCGGCGATAAGGTTGAGCAGCGTCGTCTTGCCTGAGCCCGACGGCCCCATCAATGCCAGGAACTCGCCTTGGGGTACCTCGAGATTGAGGCCGTCCAGCACTTTGATTTGCAAGCTATCGCGTTGATACACCTTGCGTAGGTTCTGCACGCTGACGGCAGTTGTTGTCGCCGTCGCTTGGGTTGTACTCATGACATCTCCAATGCCTATATTGTTGGCCTATGCTTTCGGTGGTTCGCGGCGCGTAGTCGTCGATCCTGTATTAAGCCCAAAACGGGAAACCATCGAATTTCGCGTTTAGAGGCCATTACAGCCACTCTTTCGTTCCGGAGGCAGTTTGGGTCGTCCGCAACGCTAAAGTCCAGCCTAGGGGCCTGTAAACGCGTTTAAATGGCATTTTACGCGACGTCCTAACTAGCAAAATGGTGGTTTAACTTTTAACCACATAAGTTCCGATTTATAACCAACTATCACGTCACTTAAGTTTCATATAGTTCGTTTCGGCCAAGCTGTTTGCATCCGTCTCCTATTGCCTGGTTAACTCTTTATCTTTACTGTATCCCCATCCTTTAATGTCTGCGGGGGATTATTCACCACCGTCTCTGCTCCTGTTAGCCCACTGGTGACAATGACCTCTCCACGGAGATCAGCACCGGTAGTAACAGGAAGCTGATGTACCTTGTTGTTCTCAACTTCGAACACCACTGGCTTGCCATCGCGAGTCGTTACTGCCTCCTTGGAGACAGTGACAATGCGCTTTGGGGGTGAGTCTTTCTTCTCGGCCGCTTTCTGCGGCTGCAGGAACGTCACGTTGCAGCTCATCTCTGGCTTGAGGTACTTGTCCTTATCAATGATGGATACCTTCACCGTGACCGTTGCCTTGGTACGGTCTGCCGTGGGGATGACTTGGCGCAAGACTCCCTTATAGTTATGGCTGGGAATCGCCTGCACCTGTATCTCGGCTGGCTGCCCCGAACTTAGCTGTGCGACGTTCGATTCGTTAACGTCCACTTCGGCTTCCAGAGAGTTCATGTCGGCAATGGCGACGATAGCTCCCGAAGATGTAGAGATATTGACCCCCGGGGGAATAGGGGCGACGCTCTCGCCGGCTTCGGTCATCTTTTTGACCACGATGCCGGCGAAGGGAGCACGAATGGTAGTGAAGCTGAGATTGGCCTGCTGTACTTGCAGGTTCGCCTTGTCCTGCTCGATCGCGGCTTGCGCCAGCGTTACCTTGGCTTTGGCAGCGTCGAGGGCGTCCTGTGAAGTTACCCCGTCGCGATGAAGTCCTTCCTGGATACGCTGCTGTCGCTCCGCCTCGGCCAAGTCAGCCTTGGCATACTCGATGTCAGCCTTGGCCTTGGCGATGGCCGCGATGTAATCGGCGTTGTCCAGCGTGGCCAGAACGTCGCCTTCCCTGACGACGCTGCCCTCTTCAACGCGCAGCTCGGAAATCACTCCCTGGATCCTCGACGAGACTACCGACTGTCTCCGTGCTACCAGATAGCCGGAAGCAGTAAGTATCGGCGTCCCCGCGTTGGGGCCGCTGCTGCTAACAACACTGGCTTGGACGGTCTCCACCACCGGCGCGCCCAAGGAAGATAGCGCACCCTTCACCTTAACGAAGTAGAGAGCCCCGGCAGCAGCAACGGCAAGAAGTAGCAAGATGACGAGCCAGCGCCATCTTCCCCGGCGCGGTGCTTCGCGGTCAATTCGCAGCGATGCCAGCTCGTCTTTCAGGTCTTGCATGGAATTGCTTCGACTCCCCGAGAGATGGATGCCTCTAGTATCGCTTTCTCCGGGCGGGTTTGGGAAGGGCGCCGGCGATTGTTGCGGTTGTGTCAATCGAGCCACGGGCAGATTTTTCCTCTCTGGATAAATACGAAACCCATGATCGCTAAGTTTCACGCCGGCCGGTAGTGCGGAATGTCAGCCGCGAGCGGTGACATTTGTCATGGGGGCAAAAGGGTACGGCGGCGAAATGGCATCACCTTTTGAGAAGCAATAGCGCATCGTTTTTCCCTCGACAGTACTTTAACGTTGAAGCAGAGCGGGGAGCTCTGATCGATGCGTTAGGAACGGCCGTTGCGCGTCAGGCTACTAACCTTGTCGTGCTGAGCGTGTGTTCGCCGCTTTTGCAAACGCGAGCCGATCGCGGCGGCGACCTTCAGCGCGCTTCCTCACGATGACGATTGCGCAAACCCCTTTGGCCAGGAGCGGGAGACAAGGGCGGGGCATCCGCAAATGTCAGGTCCGGCCCAAGGGATTTCTTGCGAGCAAACTTCTGGATCATAATTTTCTCCAGCGGCAAACCAAGTGCCGGTTTACGCGGCCATGCCCGCTCAGGGTTTGCGCGCCATCATCCAATTAGACGTAAGCACCAAACGTAAGCGCCAGACCATGCGCGCTGGTTTTTGGAATGGAGAGTAAACCGCGATGAAGAAAACGGCAATTCTGGTTTTATGTTTTAGTCTGCTTCCATGCCTGGTTCTAGCCACTGAAGGAAATGCGAACCCGGGTGCGAATAAGCAACAAGAGGCATCGCAAGATCTCGTGCATCGTAGCATCGAAGGTTGTCTTGCCTACAACGGAGTCAGCTACGTGGTGGCGGTGGTCAGCGACGGGCCCAAACAGTATCGGGTTGTCGGGGGCGATACAGCCCTGCTCCGCGGCAAGCTGGGTCACACCGTTGAAATTACCGGCATGGGAGGAAAGAACAACCCACAGGAAATGATCATGAATTGGGACATGCGCGAAGCAACTACGGGAGTGGGTTGGTACACCATCACCGCGGACAGCGTGCGCGACATCACCAGCAACTGCAGCTCCCCGGGGTATGAGCGCCCTGAGAGCAGGGTTGCTCCCGAGTAGTCCGCCTAATGGACCACGAGCCCAAGCGCGCGGTCAGGGAGTCGTCACTGCGGTATGATGTCAACATGTCGCAAAGACATAGATTTTCCCTTGCAATCTTGCTGATTGGCGTATTTCTCGTGCTGGGCGGCTGCAAAGTGAAGCCGAGGCCCAAGCCGGTCGTCGTCCACCTTCTCACCAACCTCACCTCGCCGTACGGTCACGAATTGGACCACCGCATCATCGAGTTCCAAACCAGCAATCCGCGCACCAGTTCGGGACGGCCCATCGTGGTGCGCCCGGTGGAGATCGGCGACTACAAGGACATGCTGCAGAACCACATTGGCAGGGACATTAACGTGGAGATGGTCATTCTGGACGCCCCAGAGGACGCGGCCATGAATCCTGGCCTGCAGGCGGACATGGCGCGCGCGGTGAATGTATGCGCCGCGGTGAAAGCGTGTCCGGCGAATGTGCCGGCCCTGATTCCCTCCGGCACCGAAGGGGACGACCTGGAGGCCGCCCAGATCTTCGAGCAGGCGCTGGAGAAGGCCGCGCCGTCGTGAAAGCAGTGGTCAGTTGTCAGTAGCCAGTTGTCAGTGGCGAGTTGTGCAAGGGAAGATCGAGGGCTCGTTGCCGGTTGCTTTATCGCGATGACACCAGCAGCGGCCCGTGGATAGTGATCAGTTGTGTAATTGAAGCAGTGGCAGTTGCCTCGAAAATAGCTTTTTCGTACCCTGAGGGCGACGAAATAGGAGCGGGAACGTCATGGCAATTCATCTGACCCCCGAACAAGAGCAACGGATTCAAGCGGTCATTCGCCGCGGTGCCTACGGGTCGGTTGAGGAAGTCGTGGAGGCCGCCTTGGCCGCCGTCGAACAACGTTCTGTGCCGGGTTTTGCGGGAAGCCAGGAAGAACTCGACGCCCTGCTGGCGGAGGGCCTAGCGTCCAAAGAACTCTCGGAGGACGAGTTTTGGGGCACGGTGAACCAGCGGACGGACGCTATCCTAGCCGATCATAAGACCGGCCCGCGTTCGTGAAAGTTTCTTATCGGCAAACTGCCAGCGATGATGTTGTACGCCAGTTTCGCTATTACCTTGTCACTCTGGATCTTCCCGACGTTGCGGTGCGCTTCCGAGATTCTGTCCGGCGCACGGTTGAAGAGTTATGCCGTCGCCCTCTTGTGGGTCCGCGTTGCCATTTGAGCAATCCGCAATTTGGAGCCCTGCGCTCATGGCCGGTTACCGGATTTGAAGCTATCCGGATTTATTACCTTGTGGACGGAGATACCCTTCGCATCATTCGGATTCTGCACGGCAAGCGGGATGTTAAAGGCATTCTCCAGGGTGAGAGCACTGTTTGAAGCCAGGTCTCTAGTTGACTGAGGGTGGTGAGGTGCCGCGCCATCAACATAACTGCGCGATTCACCGACTTGATTTTCTGCCTCTGGCTTTCGGTGTGGGCGCCTTCTTCGCCTGCTTAACGGTCGCCTTCTTGGCCTGCTCTCCCGCCATGGGCAGGTCTTTCATCTCGGCGGCGCGCCACATGTACCAACTGGCGACGCTGCGATACGGACGCCAGCGCTCTCCATAGGCCAGCAGCTCTTTCGGCTTGGGCAGCTCGGCGAGTTTGTGCATCTTGGCAAAGCCTTTGCGGATGCCGTAGTCGTCCACCGCCAGCACGTCGGGACGCCCTAGGCGGAAGATCAGCAGCATCTCAACCGTCCAGCGTCCGACGCCGCGCACGCTGTCGAGACGCTCGACCAGTTCCTCGTCGCTCATGCGGTGCGCCTCCTTGACCGTCGGCACGGTGCCGTCGAGGGTCTTGGCGGCGAGGTCGCGTATCGCCAGCATTTTGGCGCGCGAAAGCCCGGCCGAGCGCAGCAGCTCTTCCGACGCCGCCAGAATTTGTTCGGGGGAAGGGAAGCCGTTCACCAGCCCACGCCGAGTGCGGATGCGCTTGTTGTTTTCGGGAAACAGCGCTTTCACGCGCGCGGTGATGGTGGCTGCGACTTTGCCGTTGAGCTGCTGATAAATGATGGACTCCAGCAGCGCTTCGAAGATGCTCTGCGTGGTCTCCGGCTGCCAATGGCAGGGGCCGGAGCGGGCAATGATGCGGGCGAGTTTGCGATCAACTCGCGACAGGTGTTCGCAGGCGGCGGTGTGATCGAGTTTGGGCATGTCAGTAGTCAGTAGCCAGTAGCCAGTAGTCAGTAGTCAGTTGTCCTCATTTTAGCGAATTGATGAGACCGTTTAGAACTCGTCCCACTTCTGCCGAGCGATCCAGAACGTGGTTCGCCGACTCTGGACTAAGATAGCGCAACCGTTCTGCGATCATCACTTGCGTCTCGAGCTCCATCAACGAACCGCTGGCCTGCCTAAGGAAATGCCTGAACTCAGCCACGCCGCGACGACCTTGGCCCTCCGCGATGTTGCTCGGAACGGAGACAGCCGCTCTGCGGAGTTGCGAAGTGAGTCCGTAGAGTTCTTCTTTTGGAAAAGAGGCGGTGATTTGATAGACCGTAGTTACCAGGTCCATCGCTTTCTGCCAGGCCACGAGATCTCGATAGGACTTGTTCATCTTTTTCTTCACTGACGACTGGCTACTGACTACAGGCTTCGCCCTCCAGTGCCAGCAGCGTTTCGTCGTCTACGTCCCACTTCTTCAGGATGCGGAAGATGACGCGGCTGCCGAAGCCGGCATGCATCATCATGCGGAAGGCGCGCGCGGCCTGCTTCTGGCCCACTGGCTTGACGATGCGCTTGCGCCGCAGGAATTCGCGCGCCAGTTGCTCTTCGTTCACGTCGCTGTAGGCCGCGCCTACCACGCTGTCGATGATGTCGCCGTGCACGCCTTTTTGTTTCAGGTCCTGCACCACGCGCATGCGGCCAAACTTTTCATTCTCCTTGCGGAAGCGGGCATAGCTCTCGGCGTAGCTGGTGTCGTTCAGATAATGGTGCATCTTCAAACGCGCGACCACGACCTCGACCAGCAGCTCGCCATGCGGTTGATCGCCGACGCGGCGGCGCATCAGGCGCTTGATTTCAGCCACGGTGCGCATCTGCCGGCCCAGCGCTGCAATCGCGTACTCGTAGAGCGATTCTTCGTCGTAGATCTTCTGTGCGCGCTTGAAGGGCATGAGGAGATTCTAGCAATCAGCAATCACCGTTGTGCTGGACTCCTTGACTTCTGTCATGCTGAGCGCAGCCTGCCCCGGTGTTGGGCAGGCGGAGTCGAAGCACCCCTTTGGAAACTCAGACATCAGCTGAGGAATAGGGGTCCCTTCGGCAAGCTCAGGGCAGGCTCTTCGACTGCGCTCGGGATGACAGGAGCGGGTTGGGCGAGAGCGCTTTCACCACGGAGACACGGAGGGCACAGAGTTTTTCGTTTCCACAAAAGATTTTCTCCGTGATCTCCGTGCCTCCATGTTGAAGGATTTTCGCCGCGGTTGTTCACCCAAAGCGTAGCGGCGAAAATGCTTCAATATTGAAACGAATCGGCTGACCGGTGATGAGTTGCGTCATCACTTGGGCGGTGATGGGGGCCAGCAGGATGCCGTCGCGATAGTGTCCGGTGGCGGCGAAGTACCCGGGCAGCAAGGTCGGACCGAGCATGGGGAGGCCGTCGGGTGAGCCGGGACGCAGGCCCGCCCAGGCGTCGTGGACGCGCATCTGGGCGATCTCCGGCGCGACGTTCGTGGCGGCGCGAAGCAGGCTTTGTACGGCGGAGGGGTCCACACGCTTGTCGAAGCCGGCTTCCTCGACGGTTGCGCCCAGAACGATGCGGCCATCGCTGCGCGGGATGATGTACACGTCCGGGGTTCGCACGGTGTGCTGAATAAGCGGGCCGGAATGGTGCGGGTGCCCCACCCAACCATCCTTTGGTTGGGTGGGATGATTGGGCACCACGCAGACCATCTGTCCTTTCACCGGCCGGGTCGGGACGCCGAGGGGCTTGATCTGCGCCGCCCATGCGCCTGCGCAATTTACTACTGTGCCCGCGGCGTAAAACGATTTCGCGGTGCGCACGCCGGTCGCGCGGCCACCAAGCACTGCCACCTCGGTCACGGCCGAGCCGGTGGCGAAGTCGGCGCCGCGATTGCGCGCGGCTTTCTCCAACGCGCTGCCCAGCTTGCGCGGATCGACGCTGCGCTCGGGCAAGAAATAGGCGCAACCGCGAGGCATGACCAGCGGTTCGAGGCGAGAGAGTTCCTGCTCGCTAAGCAGGCGAGCGCCATCGCAGTGTGGCGTTTCGTCCGCACCAACGAAGGCGATCGTCCCCGCGTCGCGCAGGTCGGGCGATTCGAAGGCCTCGGCGTGCAACTCACGCACAAATTCGGGATACATGCGCGCGCTGGCCGCGATCAGGCCCGCCAGCTCAGGCGGATTGTGGGGATCGCAGTTTGCGATCATGCCGCCGGCGGCATAAGTCGCCTCGCGGGCCGGCTCGCCCTTCTCGACGACGAGAACACTGACGCCGTCGCGCTTCAAGCGCCACGCCAGCGAGAGTCCGATGACGCCTCCGCCGATGATGACGACGTCCCAGGTCTTCACAGTTCGATTGTAGTGGAGAGTTTTGCAACCGCGGATTTGCGCGGATCGCGCGGATGTTAAAACTGAAGGATCGTCATCATGAGGTCACATGGGTCTTCATACCCCGCCCATGGGGGATGAAGATCAACCACGGAGGCACGGAGATCACGGAGAAGACGCTCGAAAAATCAAAACTCCGTGTCCTCGGTGTCTCCGTGGTGAATGATTTTCGACGGAAACGGCCATTGTTGGCGCGAGGCCATTGTTTTCAAGAAGGCCAAAAACGGATCTCTCGCTCCTCCACCCCGGCGGGGACAAAAGCGGCCCTCGCCGGGGACACTGGATGCGTTCGTGATGACAATTCCTCTCAGATGTCGGTCTATATATGGAGGAGACTCCATGGTTCGCATCAGCTATGAAGCCTATCGGTTTCAAGCCGTCCCAGCAGCACGGGTCGCGCGCGGGGCTCATTGACAGCGCCTTGCCGCTCCCGGACAATTAAACAAGCAGTAGAAAGGATGTATTGATGTTATTAGACGGACTCGAAAATAGGCCTTACGCAGAGGCCCCCACTCCCGCTCCTGCGCCCTCGAGGCGGGGTGCGATTTTGCAGTATGCGTTGATGGCAGTTGCGGCCATTTACGTGATCGCGTCGTTGTACCTGCTGTACGACCTGCGTACCCGCCTGGCGGCCATGGAGCAGAAGCAGCACGCGATGGAGCAGGCGATGGAGACCGCGCAGGCGGAGCTGAACAATCGCATCCACGCCACTTCCTCAGAGTTTAAGCAGGCGCTGAGTACGGAAGTTGGCATGACCAAGCAGGAAATGGCCCAGCGTGCGGCCGAGTTGGAGCGCCAGCAGAAAGCTTCCGCAGCCAAGCTGGCGGCGGCACAGAACCAGCAAGGCCAGCAGATTGCTGCCGTCAATTCTGAAGTAAGCGGGGTCAAGAGCGAAGTCGGATCGGCTAGGACCGACATCCAGAAGACGCAGACCGACCTGGCCGCCACCAACGCCAAGCTGGAGCATGCCATGGGCGACCTGGGCGTGCAGAGCGGACTGATCGCCCACAACGCCAGCGAAGTGGAGATGCTGAAGCGCAAGGGTGAGCGCAATTATTACGACTTCACGTTGCAGAAGAATGCGCGCACGCCGGTGTCGACCATCAGCCTGCAACTGAAGAAGGTTGACCCCAAGAAGAGCAAGTTCACGATGAATGTGATCGCCGACGATCGCACCATCGAGAAGAAGGACCGCACGCTGCTGGAGCCGCTGCAGTTCTACACTGGACGGGACCGGATGCTCTACGAGGTGGTGGTTTTCTCGGCCAACAAGAACAGCATCAGCGGGTATTTGAGCACGCCGAAGAGCGCGCCGACGCCGGTTACGCCGTAAGCCGGCGATCGCAGAACTCCGAAAAGTCAGGTAGGGGTTTGGGTTCCGGGGCTCAAGCCCCGGGTCTATTTCGCGCGCCGTAGGGCACGACTGAGGTCGTGCGTTAGAGCTGTGCCGTCCCTGAAGGGACTCGGTTTCTTTTCCCACTTTACCCAGCACTCCGCCTTCGGCTGCGTGCTGGGCTAAACTCATTTCGCCCCTGCGGGGCTGGTTCGGCATAGTTCGTCCCACCCTGCCTAATGAAAACTGAGTACTCACGCACACTGAAGTCGTGCCCCGATACAAAGCGGGGTGTGAATGGTCCAGTCCCGCTTGCGGAACTCAGTTTAGCCCGGCGCGAAGCGCTGGCTGAGCAGCATACGAACCTGAACCGCGGCAGGCGGCTGATCGCAACACAAACGGGGATTGCGGGAAACTACTTCGGTTGCGCGCTCTTCTCGCGCAGCACGATCGGATTCTGGTCGTAGGGCTCGATGGTCACGTTCAAGTCTTTGCGGGCGTCGAACTGATCCTTGGTGACGGGAAACGAAACCAGCACCACGCCTTTCTGTTCACCTCCCGGCGGGATCTTCATCTCAGCGACGAGCGGTTGTGTGCTGTGCTCCTTCAGGTCAGGATACGCCATGAAGTAACGGTCGTAATCGGACGGGGAAGCGGCGTCGTCGGAGAGGTCCTGGTCGGTCTTCAGGTTGGCCTTGATGGCTTTGATGTAGAGCGTCTTGCTGCCGACATTGCGCAGCGTGACCTGAATCAGCACCATGGCGTTGGTCATGTTGGCGGGCTCGCTGAAGTAGACGGCATCGATACCGCCTTGGGCGACCGGCTTGGCGCGGAAGAGGAATGCGACCACGGCCACCGCAATGATGACGGCGACCAGCGCGATGGCAAGCGGCACCACTGCAGGCAACGAGCGCTTCGCGCTGTCGAACTCCTCGGTGATTGGAACGTGCCCAGCGTCGAATTGCGGCGCGGTGGGTTTGCGCGGAGGTTTGTTGTCAGGCATGGAGCGCTCCATCGTAGTGGTCATCCTGAACGCAGCGACAAATTGGGGCCACGTTGCGACCATAGGGGTCCTTCGACTCTTCGCTTCGCTCGTCGCTCAGGATGACAATTTTATTCGCTATTCACTCGCCCCGTATTCGATCGTCACTATCCACTGAACTGATGCTTCATCGCCTTGCGAAATTCTTTTTCCGGCAGGGTGTTGAGCACGTCGTTCGGCGTCAGCCACGCGCGACGGGCTTGCAGGATGCCGTACTTGATCTTCTCGAAGTGCGAGGTGTGGTGGGCGTCGGTGTTGATGACGATTTTCACGCCACGATCGCGCGCCATGCGCGAATGCACGTCGTTCAGGTCCAGCCGGTCAGGATAGGCGTTCAATTCCATCGCGACTTTGTTCTGCAGCGCGGCCTTTAGCACCGCGTCCATGTCGAAGGGATAGGCATCGCGGCGCAATAGCAGCCGGCCCGTAGGATGTCCGAGGATCGATACATTCTTGTTGCTGAGCGCGCGCAGCAGGCGGTCGGTCATCTGCTGCGGCTCCTGATTGAAGGCCGAGTGCACGCTGGCTACGACCACGTCCATCTGCTCCAACACCGAGTCGCTCAGGTCGAGCTCGCCATCGGTCAAAATATCTACTTCCACTCCAGCCATGACGGTGATGCCTTCGATCTGCTCGTTGGCGGCGCGAATGCGCGCGATGTGCTCGACCGCGCGTTTGTCGTCCAGGCCGTTGGCGAAGGCGAGGTTCTTGGAGTGGTCGGTGATCGCAATGTACTTGTAGCCGCGCTGCTTCGCCGCCTCCGCCATTTCTTCGATGGTGCACTTGCCGTCGGTTTCGACAGTGTGCATGTGCACCTCGCCGCGCAGGTCTTCGGCAGTAATCAGGTTGGGCAGCTTATGCTCGGCGGCGGCTTCGATTTCGCCGCAGCTCTCGCGCAGCTCAGGAGGAATGGTGTCAAGCTTGAGCTTGCCGTAGATTTCATCTTCCGTAACCCCGGCCACGCGTTTGTTGTTGTCCAGGCGGAACAGGCCGTACTCGTTGAGGGTGAAGCCCATCTTCAAAGCGCGCTGGCGCAGCGAGACGTTGTGATTCTTCGAGCCCGTGAAGTATTGCATCGCCGCGCCGTAGGATTCCGGCGGCAACATCCGCACATCCACCTGCATGCCGCTGCGTAGCTTGAAGCTGACTTTGTTGTCGCCTTTGGCCAGCACCTCGGAGATGCCGGGGAAGCGCAGGATCTCCTCGGTGAGCTCGGCGCGCAGAGCATCGTCCACGCAGCATTTTCCGGTGATGAGCATATCGAGGTCGCCGACGGTCTCGCGTCCGCGGCGCAGGGAACCGGCGGGCGTGATCTTCTCGATGCCTTTGATGTGTTTCAAGTGCTCGGTCAGCTTCTCCGCCGTGCGGTCGGCTTCGTCGAGCAGGAAGCGGCCAGTGATGCGGCGATAGTTCTCGATCGCCTTAAGGATTTTCTGCTCGCTCTTCTCACTCAGGCGGGGAAGCTCGCGCAGTTTGCCCTCGCGTGCCAGTTTTTCCACGCCTGAGACATCGCTCACCTGGAAGGCGCTCCACAGCAGCGCGATGGTCTTGGGCCCGAGCCCCTGAATCTTCAGCAACTCCAGCATCGAGGGCCGGTATTTCTGCAGCAGTTCCTGATGGACACCGAGTTTGCCGCCGCGGCACAGCTCCTGGATGTTGGCCGCCATGCCTTTGCCGATGCCGGGAATTTCCAGCAGCCGCTTGGGCTCGTCGAGCAGGGCAGAGACTTGCTCCGGGGTGCCTTCGAGGGCCTCGGCGGCGCGGCGATATGAGCGGATGCGGAAGGAGTCGTCGCCGTTGATCTCCATCAGATCGGCGGTCTCGTAGAAGATGTTGGCGATGGCCTTATTGTCCACGCGAGTCCCTGAGCGAAATTGTAACGTGTGCGAGGATGGTCCGGCGTTCCGAGGCTTGCTTCAGGCGGTGAGGCGCTTCACGTATTCATGCAAGGGCATTCCGAAAAAATCCGTAATCCTGTCGGAACGCTGGTAGCCGTGCTTTTCGTAAAAGCGCGCGGCGCGCAGGAGGGGCTCGGTAGTGTCGAGAATGATGCGCGAGCACTTGCGGCCGGCTAATTCGGCCTCGGCGGCTTGCAACAATCTCTCAGCGATTCCGCGACCTTGCCACTCGGGTAAGACTGCCATTCCGCGCAAATGGCCTTCGTCCGCGTTGAGGACCGCACACGCGATGGTGCCGACGATGTTCCCCGACTCGTCGGTGGCAAGGAAGATACACATCGACGCCAGACGATGCCGAACTGTCTCACGCGTCAATACGGTGTCGGCGAAGGCTTCTGGTGTGTAGCTGGTGCGATAGGGTTCGAAGGCGGTCCGCAGGCAGTTGAGGATGGCGGGTGCATCAGTTGAGGTCGCCCGGCGGATTGTGATTGTGTGGCCCAAGTTGATCTTGGTTGGGCAGTCAGCGAAATTGTCGTTGCCGGAGCGGCGGCGAGCCCGTACAAGCGAAACCCAGCCGTCGCCGGCTGGGTCTTTGGACCTGCAGCGAAGGAAATCTTGCTTGACCCTCGTTACATTGCCTGCTTGTACTCTATCCTTGACACGTTGCCGGCTTGAGGACCCTTCTGGCCGTCGACAATCTCGAACTCGACCAGATCGCCCTCCTGCAAGCTCTTGTATCCTTCGTTGTTGATCGCGCTGTAGTGCACGAACACATCGGGATTGCCATCCTCACGTCCGATAAAGCCAAAGCCTTTTGCGTTGTTGAACCACTTTACGGTTCCTTTCAGTCTCACGTTCTTCTTCCTCCGGGCGAAGCCCCACAGCATTCCACCCCTAAGAATGCTGGTCTTGAATTGCGTCAATCAGGTCGGGCCTAGGCGCCAAGATCCAGATACAAGTCTTTCCCTGGCAAACCACAGCAGGCAGGAAGGTGGCCTGTTGAACAGCTTTGAGTTTAGTTTGCTCCCGCTTGGTGGTGTTGTCAAGGGAGTATATAGCCTTGACACCCGCATGATTCGCGGGTACAGGTCATTTTTACCTGTCCGGAGAAATTGCGGTTCGCTTCGCGGAAAACTGTCACGATTCGGGAAGGTGTCAGCAACGGGATTGGTCGCGACGCAGGGTTTCCGACAGCCAAAGCACTGCGGCAATGGTCTTTCCGTCCTGAATTTTGCCCTTCAAAACCATGTCGAGAACTCGCGACAAGGGCAGGAGTTCGCAGGTGATGAATTCGTCTTCCTCGGGCCGCGAGGGGCCGGGCGTCAAGCCGCGGGCGAGGTAGATGCTCATGGTCTCGTCCACAAATCCCGGGCTGGGATAAAAGTGTAGGGCGCGCGACCACCGCCGCGCGCGATACCCGGTTTCCTCCTGCAGTTCGCGGCGGGCGCCGGAAAGCGGCGCTTCACCGGGATCGATGCTGCCAGCAGGCAGTTCCCAGAGATACTGACCGGCCGCGTAGCGGTATTGCTGTTCCAGCAGCACACGCGGTTCCGGGCCCGCATCGTCCACGGCGAGGACCACCACCGATCCGCCGTGACGCACCACATCGCGCCGGACGACGATTCCGCCCGGCTCTTTCACCCGGTCGGAGGTGACGCGGAAGACGCGGCCCTGGAAGACGGTCTTCGACGACAGGATCTCGACCGGGTTTTTTGTGCGCGATGATTCGTTTGATGGGGCCTTGCTGCTCGACTTGCGCTTGGCGGGCTTCTTCGATGGCATGGTCTAAACACTATAAGCCAAGCAGGGGTGGATACCGTTAGTCGTGGTATGGGCTGCTGCTTCCCATCCTGTGGGGGACTCCTTCTCTACAGGTGTCATCCTGAGCGACGAGGTCGCGGCGGCGACCGAGGAGTCGAAGGACCCCTTACAGTAAGGACGCGTGTGGGTTGTATAGGGGTGTTTCGACTCGCGCGGCCAAAATCAGGCCGCGCTCGCTCAACATGACACCTCAATGCTTTGACGCGATCGAACCACCCAATAAATCGCATACTCCATCTGCTATTCTGCGAGCCGTGCGAAAACAATTGAAGGCGACACGCGCGCTGACGGTCAGTATTGTTGGGGCGGGGAGCCTCGGCACGGCGCTGGCTTTGACTTTGCCAGACGCGAGCTGTGAGGTGAAGTTCATTGCTACGCGCGCGAAAAGCAGCCAACGGCACGTCCAAACCGTAGCGCGCCCAGTGAAAGCCCGCTTGGTCGAACTTGGCAAAGGCCCGCTCGACACCGACCTGGTGTGGATCACCGTGCCGGACGACGCGATTGCGCACGTTGCATCCCAACTGGCGGACACACAAGACTGGAAGGGGAGAATCGTCTTTCACTCCAGTGGAGCGCTAGCCAGCGACGAGCTTGTGCCCCTGCGCGCAAAGGGCGCGCGGGTGGCATCGGTCCATCCCATGATGACCTTCGTGCGCGGCTCGGCGCCGGACATGGCCGGAGTTGCATTCGCGCTGGAAGGCGACGCCGCCGCGACTCGTGTGGCGAGGGAAATTGTAGAGCGGCTCGGCGGACTTGCGTTTCCGATTCGCAAGCAAAACAAGGTCCTGTATCACGCCTTCGGCAGCTTTGCCTCGCCGCTGGTCATTGCGCTGATGGCGTCGCTCGAGCAAGTGGCGCTGGCTGCCGGTGTCAGGAAGAGGGACATCAAGCAGGTGATGCTCCCACTGCTGTTGCAGACGCTGCGAAATTATCTGTATCAGGATGCCGCCTCAGCCTTCAGCGGCCCGCTGGCACGTGGCGATGTCGCCACGGTGCGAAAACATCTCAACGAGCTCAAGAAAGTTCCTGAGGCACGCGAGGTTTACGTGGCGCTGGCAAGGGCCGCGGTGAAGAGGCTGCCGATGAGGAATCGGGGCGAGTTGGAGCGGGAGCTAAAGAAGGCGCTGAGTCAGAGACCGATGCGGCAATGACGGGCGCCTTCGGGCCTTCCGGTAGTGGGCTGTTTTGATCCTGTCGTCCCGCTTAACGATCCCTGCAGCCGTTGAACCTGCATTTATATGGTTCGTCGAAGTTAGGGCAACCGAAATACAGCTTGTGTGTACGTTCTTGCTGGCGTGCAACAAGTCGCGTTTGATTCCAAACTTTCTTTCGCACTCTGGACAGAACGGGCCTACCTCCCCGCGATACTCAGGTGTGTCTATCGGGCCGTTAGGCTTTTCCCAGACATCCAAAACAGCCCGCTACCAACGTTCCCTTGAGATTGACTATGATTATGACCATGGTCTAAAATATTGGTCCAGAGATAGACGAATATGCAGGAAATAGCGATTTCGGAATTTAAGGCCAAGTGCCTCGAAGTGCTGAAGCAGGTTTCCAGAACGAGGAAACCGATTCGAGTGACGCGATTCGGAAAGCCCATTGCTGACGTCATGCCTCCCGCCGTGGCTCAACCTCGGGCCGCCTTGATCGACTCCATGAAGGATTCCATGGAGATTGTGGGAGACATCATTGCTCCCGCTAATGACGAAAATGAGTGGGAGGTGCTGCGCGATTGAAGCTCCTGCTCGATACGCACATCTGGTTGTGGATGCTGCACGATTCCAGACGGCTCGGTCGTCGACTCTTGCGAGAATTAAATGACGAAGCCAATGAACTGTGGCTTTCCCCCATCAGCACATGGGAGGCTCTAACGTTGAATTTTAAGGGCAGAATTCACTTGCCTAGGGACTTAAGAGAATGGCTTGCGAGCGCGACCACCGGCCTATACGAAGCTCCGCTGACTCACGAAATTGCTTTGGTCGCTCGGCAACTGTCACTGCACCAGGATCCGGCCGATCGAATTCTAGCGGCGACCGCTAAGGTGCTTGATCTGACATTAGCGACCGCTGATCAGAGTCTGCTTGGTCTTGGGGAAATCCGCACGCTGTCCAACCGCTGATGTAGGAATGTACAAGGACGTTCCACACCCGTGGACGAATGCCTCCCCCAACATATTTAAACTAGTGTAAACTAGTTTAAAAGGAGGAGCCAATGGGTACCGTCGGAGCTTTCGAAGCCAAGACCCACCTGTCTGAATTGCTGGATAGGGTCAGTAAAGGGGAAACGATCACGATTACGAGGCATGGTGTTCCCGCGGCGCTGCTGATTCCGGTTGGGGAAGCCGAAAAGAAGCTGACGCATCAGGAAATCGTCGAAGGTATGCGGGCCCTACGGAAGCGGATTAAGCCTGACAAGATGAGTGTGCGCGAAATGGTGGAACAAGGGAGACGGTTTTGACGGGGATCGTGGTCGATGCGTCCGTGGCTCTGGCATGGTGCTTTCCCGACGAAGCGAGCGAGTATGCGGATGCGGTGCTGGTTGCGCTGGAAGGGCAGCCAGTCCTGGTTCCGGCCGTTTGGCCGCTGGAAGTGGCGAATGCTGTGGTGGTCGCCCAGAGGCGGAAACGGATCACCCAACCGGAGATCCGGCGTTTCGTTGAACTACTGGAGGGGTTGACGATTCATCAAGACTCGCTGCCGGTGGCCGGATGCGCGAGCAACATTCTGCCGCTCGCGCGAGAGTATGGTCTGTCAGCTTATGACGCGTCGTATTTAGAGGTGGCGATCCGGCGAAATGCGCCGCTGGCCACGATGGATCGTGGACTGGAGAGAGCGGGCCGGCGGGCGGGAGTCGAAGTGTGGAGGCTGGACAGAAACTGAACAGGCATTTCCGCCGTCTACCATCCCGTAAACAAATGCCCCATCTTTTCTTTCTTGGTGCGCAGGTAGGCTTCGGAGTGCTCGTAGGGCTCTACTTCGGCGGAGACGCGCTCCACCACTCTGATTCCGGCGGCCTCGACAGCGGCAACCTTGTCGGGATTGTTGGAGATGAGGCGCACTTCCTTCACGCCTAGCTGGCGCAAGATCTCCGAGGGCAGCTTGTACTGGCGATAGTCGTTGTCATAGCCCAGCTCGACGTTGGCCTCGACCGTGTCGAGACCTTTGTCCTGGAGCTCGTACGCCTGGAGCTTGGCCATCAGGCCGATGCCACGGCCTTCCTGCTGTTCATAGATGAGGACACCGGCACCGGCTTCCGCGATCATCGAGAGGGACAGCTCGAGTTGCTGGCGGCAATCGCAACGCATGGAGGCGAACACGTCTCCGGTGAGGCATTGCGAGTGAATGCGCACCAGCGGCGGCGCGGAATGGATGTCCCCCATCACCAGCGCGACCGCGCCCTCGGTGGCGGGTTCTGTCTGGTTGGAGGGATCGCCGCCATTGGGAGGGGCTCCGGGCGCCGATGCACCCTCAAAGCCATAGATGCGGAATTGTCCCCAGCGGGTGGGGAAGTTGGCTTCGGCTACCTTCTTTACCATCAAGCGGGTCACACTTTGATTATAAGCCGCGACGAACAAGGGAGATGTTCAGCCGTCACAGTGCGGTGGGTCGTGGGACACAGAAGAGGGGCTGCGAGAAAGTGTCGTCCCCAGGGCGGACCCTGAGGAAAAACAGGGCCCTCAGTCGCGCTTAGTCGGTCGCGGCGGCGACCTTCCTCGCGCTCTTGCGGGATCACAAACAAAACAAGCGACGCGGTTTCGGCGCGGCTGGAGCCACTCTTTTTCAAAGCGGCCGTTCAACCGGTCGCGCACAGACCAAGAAAAAAGGGCGGCCGTCGTGGGCCGCCCGTGCTGCGTTTGCTTCTTGTTGATATGTTAGCGATGACCTCCACCCCCGCCAGAGTGGCCGCCGCCTCCGCCGTGGTAGCTGCCCCCACCACCGGAGGAGTGATAGCTACCGCCCGAGCCGCCCGAATACCGCGGCGCCGAGTACGAACCGGCGGAGCCGTAGCTACGGCTCATGTAGGTCGGATTGGAGCCGTAGCTCGCACTCCGGCCCGAGCTATACGGCGTGACCGACGGATACGAGCTGCGGCTGGCGCCGGCGTAGGAGCTGGTACCCATGCGGCCCGCTGCGTAAGACGACGAAGCCGAGTAAGCCGGAGCCGCGTGATACGTGTAGCCTGCGGGTGGCCGTTGCGCCCCACCATAACTTCGGGACGTTGACGATGAGCTGCCGTGCGAATTGCTCTGCGGAGCAGCGTGCTGCGACGGCGCCGACTGATGCGACGGAGCCGAGGGCTGCTGAGTTCCGTTGGGCGCGTGATAGTTGTAGTTCGCGGGCGGCCGCGGCACTGTTTGGTTTCTGGCGGGCAAGTTCTCCTGGGTGTTGCCCGCATAGCTGCGCTGAGGGCTGGTCGCCGGAGCACGGCCGCTTACGCCATTGTTGCCCCGCGCGAAGCTGTCATTGCTCGCCGGTGGCCGAGGCACAGTGGTGTGCGACGCCGGACTAGCCGGAACATTGTCGCGGGCGATCTGAGTGGCGGGCGTTCCACCGGCATAAGGCGGACGCGGCACGTTGTGCGCTGCATTACCTTGATTCGCGCTGGGCGCAACTGGTCCGCGAGCAGTGTTCAAATTACCCTGCTGCGCTGGAACGTTGTTGCGCTGGGCATTCCCTTGGTTCGCACTTTGCATTGCGCCGGGGCCGTGCGAGGTATTCATATTGCCCTGGGCCGCAGGAGTAGCGTTCGTTCTCGCCGCCGCGGCTTGACTTCCGTCGAAGCGGGCCGGTCCCGCCGGAGGAACGGAATGGGTGACAACGCCGCGGTTGGTTGCCGACGCCGGAGGAACTGCGCGCGCGGCTGAACTACCAGCCAAGGCTGATTGGCGGGTCGGGGTCACGTCCGGGTTATGCATCAACTGGCCGCTGCCCAGGTTGGCCTTGGGCACTGCCATACCGACCCTGTTGATGGCTGCGCCGGAAGTGAACGCTGACTTGGGCGCGGCGGTCACCGCGCCGGGGACGTTCCGGTTGCCGTTGATGCCGGCAAAATTATTGTGGTAGTAGTTGTTCGTTATATTGTTGACGTTGGTGATGTGGGTATTCGTCACGTTGACGTTATGCAGATACCCGGCACTCACCCAGCCTCCGCCGTGATACCAGCCGCCGTGTCCCCATCCGCAGTAGCGCGGATAGTAAGGCGCACCCCAACCCAGCGGGTACCAGCCAAAGCCAATGCCTACGCCAAAGCCCCAGCCTCCGCCCCAGCCCCATCCGACGCCGAAGCCCGGGCCACCAATCCAGCCGACTAAAGCCGGAGCGTAGTAAGGATTCCAGTAACCCAGCGGTCCGGGAGCCCAGCCCCATCCGCCGTTCCACGAGACCCAGCGCCCGTAGTGGAAGGGAGCGAATCCCCAGGGCGCGTCATCCACCCAGGTCCAGCCCCAGGGAGCAATCCACACCCAATGGCCGTAACGGTAAGGCGCCCATCCCACAGGCACGGACGACGGTACCCAGATTGCGCCGTAAGGTTGGACGGTTTGCCACGTCCCGTATGCGTCAAGGTCCTGATAGCCAATCACCCCCGGCGAGACGTAGCGCGCGGACAGGGAATCGGCCAGGCGCTTGTCGCGCACCTGCGCCCAGTCGTCAAAGCCATCGGGGACAGGCGCTGCTATGGCGGTGTGCTGTAGGGTTTGATCGCTGCGGAAGCGGACCTGCTGACCGGAGTTGACCCGTACTGCAGGTCCTTTGCCGGTGGCCTCACCGTAGCCGCTGCGCACGGTGACCCAGCTCTCGTCGCCGTTGGGAAAAACGTCGAAGCGATAGACGCCCGTCTTCATCACCGTGAAGGCGTAATTCGGGGTGTCAATCTCGTAGATCTCGCCCTTCTCCAGGTGCTTGACCGTGACTTCGAGGGTCCCTTGTGCGAGTTCGACCTGCACGGTGCTGTCGCTGACGTTGGTCAGGGTGACGCTGGTCTCGGAACTCATGCGGATAAAGCCGTCGCCCACGTTCAACTCGGCGCGCGAGTTCTTGTCCGCCCACACGCGATCTGAGGTGGTGAGGGGGCGATTCAGGCTGGCGGCGACCCAGTCGTTGACGCCGCCGGGCTGCATGGAAACTTCACCTGAGGTGTATTGCAAACGGGCCACGCGTCCCGGGGGGTCTTGCGCGGTCTGGCCGGGCGCGTTCTGGGGAGCATTGTCCCCAGCGTTGGGATATTGTTGTGGCGGAAGGGATGCGCTCGCAGGATCATCTGTCGCCAGGGCGCTTCCCGCCGAAATTACGACAACCAGCAGCGCTGCCAATAACCAACCAAACCGCCGCTGCGTTTTCATCTTGGGTCTCCTCCGCCTCGGACAAGAGCGTCCGTTCTCGTATCCAGAGGCGCTAACCAATCGCAGCCCGGGAGAGCACTGCGCCTGGCACCAGTGTAAACCCGCTGAGGGTCAAGGTGTTGCGCGGATCGCTCTTACGACAACGGCAAGAGCAATTTGCGGGGGAAGCATCGCTCGTGGCGCTCCTGCGGATGACAGCAGCTGTGAAATGTCCCTTTACACGCCGTACACCTGCGCTGGTGCGAGATATTGCGGGAACTGCGGCAGCAACGACTTTCTCGCCGTGTAGCAGAGATGGCACTCGTCCACATAAGCGACCCCCACCTTTAGGCCGAAGCGCTCGACGAGGCGGGCCGGGCCGCCCTTGAGCAGAGGCCCCACGATGGGATGCTTGGCCGCATCATAGCTGCGCATGAGCTCGGAGAGCGGCATGGTCCACATGTTGCCGATGCTGATTCCCTGGCACACATGCACATTGCCATAGGCATCCACGTGCACTCGCTCCGGGTCGGCCAGCTCTTCATGAGGGCACGTGCTTAGCTCCCGCCACGGCCGCAGCGGCAGGCCTGCGGTGAGCTTCTCCGCGGCGCGGCCCTTGAAAAGAACCCCGCCACCCACGACGGGCTGCCCCTTATTGCCGCCTGAATCAGATGCCGGCACGACCTCCGGTGGCTCGATGCAAATCTTGGCGCACGGCAAGCCAAGCTTGTTGGCAGCGCGATAGGCGACCGCTCCTGGACTCCGGTCGCCCTTGCTGCTATGGAACTGGTCATCGCTTACGCTGAAGTCGGCGATGCTCAACCCGAGCAGGGGACGCAGCCATTGCTCCGCATCTTCCAGCGAGGTTGCCCAGTATCCGTTGGTGACGATGCCGGCCTGCAAACCCGTGTCGCGCACCATGCGCAGCCCGGCCAGCAGAACCGCGTAGAAGAGAAACGGCTCGCCGCCTTCGAAGTAAACCGTGTCAACGGTTTTGATCCGCTTGATCTCATGCAACAGCTCGCGAAGCTGGCTGAGCGTGAATGTGCCCTCGCTGCGTGGCCCGCAGTGCAGAAAACAGTGATCGCACTGGCCGGTGCATTGGTAGGTGAGCAGGACGTGGATTGCAGTCAGCATGGCTCGTCCTTTCAGGGCGCAGGCGGGAGCGGAAATCCGCCCCGGCGTTGTTTCTGACGGTCATGGTTCCACATCCCCTAGAGATTGTCAGTGACGTGTGCCACGGGTCGCAGGCAGGCCGCTGGAGCCATTCACTGGTCATCAGGGGTTCATTGACTTGACGACCTCTCGTCCTTCATAGAGGCGGCGAAGCTTGGTGCCATGAACCTCGACTAGTACTTAGTTGCGTAGATTAGCGTAAGATGAATGGGGATGCACATTGCGAATCTGGCGTTTCGTCCACTCGAAGGGCGTGGCGGTTTCGTTGTAGGCAGCTATGAATCGGTCGATCGCCTCGCGCACCTGCTGGGGCGAGGTGAAGCTTGCCCCGCGCAAAGCGCGCCGGCTCAGGATACTGAACCAGCATTCAATCTGATTGAGCCAACTGGCGTGCGTGGGCGTGAAGTGCAGATGGACCGTAGGATGTTGCCCTAGCCAACGGTCCTGCTTGGGTTTGTGGGTATTCAGATTGTCCACCACCACGTGCAGTTCCCGGCCCGGATAGAGTGCGACCACCTCGTTCATGAAGGCAAGAAAATCACGGCGTCGACGCCGGTGAGCGTGTCCGCCCTTGACTTGGCCGGTGAGCACATTCAGGGCGGCGAACAGGGTCGTGGTGCCGTGGCGTTTGTACTCATGACTGAAACCGGTCACGGCTTGGCCGTTGGGTAGTTTTAAATAGCCTTGGGCTCGCTCCAAGGCTTGAATATGCGGCTTTTCATCCACCGCCAGGATGACCGCGTGTTCCGGCGGGTCCAGGTACAGGGCAACGATATCGGCCGCCTTGGCGGCAAACTCCGGATCGGTACTGATGCACCAGCTACGGCGCCGCTGTAAGTGAATTCCTTGGGTACGCAGCACGCGCCAGACTTGATGTTTGGATACATCCCCCAAGGCCTTCGCCACTAACGCTCCGGTCCAGCTCCCATGGCCGACTGGCGGCCGCTGGTCCAGTTGGTCCAGAATGCGGCGCCGGGTGTTTTCGTCGTAGCGCGGCGCAGCTCCTGGCCGCGGGGCATCCTGGAGCCCGGTCAAACCAGCTTGGGAAAAACGTACTCGCCACTTGCTGACGGTTGCGGGCCGTCTGCGCTGCGCACGGGCGATGGCAAGCGTGCCTTGACCGTCGGCGGCGGCCAGAACCATGCGGGCTCGCTCTGCCAGACGCCTTTCGGTCTTACCCGCGCGAACCCAGCTCTCCAGCGTGGAGCGGTCTTCTGGCGTCAATGTGAGGGCGGTGGGGTATTTGCTCATACCCAATCATGACATAGACCGCTTTTCATTGCAACTAAGTACTAGCGTCTCGGCTGATATGATTACTTGCGAAGTCGTGATGCCATGCTGGCCGCCACGGACACGCTCCCCGCTCCCACTACCGAGCGCCCTCGGATTACCAGAAGAGAGCGCACCTCAACTGCATTGCCGAAATTTTCAGCCGGATTCCGAGCGAGGAAGTCCCCTGTAAGCGCCAAAGCTGCCGGAACGCAACAAGCCGCAGGAACATGAAGAAACCAACATGAAACACCAGGCGGTTGCTCAGCCCTGGTGAGTAGTAGAAGGAGAAAGCCATGACCGAGAGGTCTTCCCCGTTATCGTATGTTGAAGTCACCGAGCAGAAGCGGTTAAACGACGCACGAGAGAAAGGCGTCCCGTGGAAGAAGTGGGGACCGTACCTGAGTGAGCGCCAGTGGGGTACAGTACGCGAGGACTACAGCCAGGACGGCAATGCCTGGAACTACTTCTCGCACGATCAGTCCCGGTCGCGTGCCTACCGCTGGGGCGAAGACGGCCTCGCGGGGTTCTCCGACGACAAACAGCGCCTTTGTTTCGCTCTGGCTTTGTGGAACGGTCGCGACCCCATCCTGAAAGAGCGCCTGTTCGGTTTGACCAATAGCGAAGGTAACCACGGCGAGGACGTCAAGGAATACTACTTCTATATCGACAGTACGCCGACGCACTCCTACATGAAGTATTTGTACAAGTATCCCCAGAGAGAGTTTCCGTATCGCGATCTGGTCGAGACCAACGGGCGGCGCTCGCGAGAAGAGTTCGAGTATGAACTTCTCGATACCGGCATATTCAACGATGATCGCTACTTCGATGTCTTCGTCGAATACGCCAAGGCTGACCCGGAAGACATTCTGATTCGAATCTCGGTGCATAACCGCGGTCCGGAAGCCGCCCAGATTCATCTGCTCCCGACGTTGTGGTTCCGCAACACGTGGTCGTTGGGAGAGGGCGAGCCAAAGCCCGTGCTGCGTGCAGGAAATGACGGAGCAATACAAGCTTCTCATCCGCAGCTCGGCCACGACTTCACGTTGCAATGCGAGGGCGCGCCGGAGTTACTGTTCACGGAAAACGAATCGAATGCCAAACGCCTATGGGGACAAGCTAATCCGTCGCCGTACGTCAAAGACGCCTTCCACGAATACGTGATCGCAGGCAAGCGCGAAGCTGTCAATCCATCCAAGGCGGGAACCAAGGCCGCCGCGCATTATACGTTGGAGGTTCCAGCCGGAGGATCCAAGGTTGTACGGTTGCGCCTGAGTGCAAATCCGGCCGCCGACGGATTTAAAACTTATGAGCAGATTTTTGCTGCTCGTCTGGCCGACGCGGATGAGTTCTATGAGCGCATCACTCCGAAGAATCTGAGCGAAGATGAGCGTCGTGTGCACCGGCAGGCGCTTGCCGGAATGCTGTGGACCAAGCAGTATTACTATTTCGATCTTGACAAATGGCTGATTGAACATGGGTCCCATCCGCTAGTGGGATCAGGCAAGGGGGGCGCTCGCAACCCGGAGTGGTTCCACATGCTGAACAGTGACGTCATCTCCATGCCCGACAAATGGGAGTATCCCTGGTACGCGGCGTGGGACTTGGCATTTCACACCCTCGCCCTTTCCCTCGTGGACTTCGACTTTGCCAAAGATCAGCTGTTGCTGATGCTACAGAACCTGTATGCCCATCCCAACGGACAGATCCCGGCGTACGAGTGGAATTTCAGCGACGTGAATCCGCCCGTCCATGCCTGGGCGACATTGTTTCTTTACAGAGTCGAGACCGAGTTGGGCCGCGCCGATCTGCGCTTCCTGGAACGCTCCTTCCAGGGACTGATGCTGAACTTCAACTGGTGGGTCAACCGGAAAGATCCGGAGGGACGCAATGTGTTCGCGGGTGGGTTCCTCGGTCTCGACAACATCGGGGTTTTCGATCGCAGCGCGCCTTTGCCGACCGGCGGACACCTGGACCAGGCCGACGGTACGGCATGGATGGCGTTCTACTGCCTGTGCATGCTGGAGATCGCGCTCATTCTGACCGAGTATGACGCCGCCATGTATGAGGGAATCGCCTTCCGTTTCATGGAGCATTTCATATGGATCACCTACGCCATGGATCGCATCGGCGAGCACCACGACGAGATGTGGGACACGGCGGATGGATTCTTCTACGATCTGCTCCACTTCCCCAACGGCGATGCCATCCGCTTGAAGATCCGCTCCGTGGTGGGACTGCTCCCCTTAGGAGCCTCGACCGTATTCGAGCCCGGCACACTGGCAAATCATCCCAAAATTCTTGAACTAATTAACTTGTTCCGTAAGCGCCATCCGGAGGTGGTGAAAAAGATCGCTGCCGCCGCTGACATATCGATTGGCGGGTACGCAG
This sequence comes from uncultured Acidobacteriaceae bacterium, assembly GCA_963782275.1. Classification (GTDB taxonomy): domain Bacteria; phylum Acidobacteriota; class Terriglobia; order Terriglobales; family Acidobacteriaceae; genus Bog-257. The sequence goes on from CAWAJA010000001.1 coordinate 107,647, forward strand.
GCCGCAGGCTGGCGACGGTGTGCAACAAGGAAAAGTTGCAACGCATTCTGGCCTACATGCTCGACGAAAACGAGTTTCTCAGTCCTTACGGCATACGCTCCCTGTCGAAATATCATCTTGAGCATCCCTTCGTGTTCCACCTCGATGGACACGAATACAAGGTTCAATACTTGCCCGCTGAGTCGAACACCGGCATGTTTGGCGGCAACTCCAACTGGCGCGGACCGATTTGGATGCCGGTCAATGTGCTGATCATACGCGGGCTGCTGCAGATGTATCCGTTTTATGGCCCGGACTTCAAAGTCGAATGTCCAACCGGATCGGGCAATTACATGACACTGTTTGAAGTCGCGAAAGAGATTGGCCGTCGGCTGTCGAGCATCTTCCTGCGTGACGCCAACGGCAGACGTCCGGTCTATGGAGGAACGAAGAAGTTCCAGGAAGACCCGTACTGGCGGGATTACATCCTGTTCTACGAATACTTCCATGGCGACAACGGGGCCGGGCTGGGGGCCAGCCACCAAACGGGTTGGACGGGACTCGTCGCTCGCACCCTCGATGTGTTTGCGCGTCTGAGCCCGGAAGACTTGCTGCAGCAATCCAAGGCTGTCCTTGGCCGGATAACTCGAGAACAAGTGGCAGGCGAGTGATCGCGGGCGGTGTCGCTCTTGCCGTCGTAAAGCGCACCGTGACGGGAGATATGTGACCTGGGGAGGCGACCCAGGCGGCCCGTGAGACTGGGCGGAAATTAGAATTGCAGCCGGGAGAAAGCGGAGATCATGGGCCTTGAGCGGCGCCACGGCCCGAAGGAACCCTTAGCCGTAGTACCGGAAGTCCTTCCAGAACTCTGGCCAGCCCATCTTCGGCGGTCCGCAGACGAAAATGTCAGGGTGATCGACCGTCTCCTCGTTCTTGATCCCGTATTGATTCCAGGTGTGACCGGCCAGCCTGCAGGATTCGAAATGCTCGTCCACGAACTCCCGGCTGAGACCGATCACGATAAGCGTCTGCGGCGCAGGATCACCATAGCCGCGATACCAGAAGGAATTGACGCCACTGATGGCGCGCGGCAAACCGTATTCAGGACCGTAGAGGTTGACTGCTCCCGCTTCGCCGTAATTGGTGCCGATGATGCCGAGATGCGCCTTTTCTTCTGGCGCAAGTGAGTCGCGAATCCTGGCCACTTCCTGAACCAATTCAGGCCAGCCGATTTGTTCGCGGAAGTCGCCCTGCACATCATTGGTGATGGCCCACCCGCTGGAGTTCAGGGGCGCAGTCGGCAGCCAGAACGCCACGGTGAGAAGGACGTCGACCGCCAGCGCCGTCCACACGACCCAGCGGATCGTCATCGCTCTGCCACGTTCCATCGTGGCCAGCCAGCGCTCGCCCCAAACTGCTCCGGCCGCATACAACATGGGATACGCAGGTCCCATGTAGTACCAGCGCCCCTTGGCAAGAGTGAACAGCAAGAGAGTGATGACGTACATCCAGCCCAGCATGCGGAAGCGCTTACCGTCGCGCGTAACCAGACAGAAATACAGTCCAGCCACGGCAAGTGGAAAGCGAATGCCGGTTAGCTCCAATTGCTGAGGGAGAAAGTACTGAGTCCGGCCCTGGCGAACATCGCGGGCGTGAATGTGGCGGAGAAAATCGAGCGACACGAAATTGTGCTGCACTTGCCAAAACAAGTTCGGCAGCCACATCAGGAGGGAAATCGCTACCCCGATCCACAGCCACTTGCTCTTGAGGTAGCGCCTTGCGTCGGTGAGAAGTAAGGCCGCGACAAGGCTCAACACGAAGAAGCCGATGGTGTACTTCGAGAGCATCCCAAAGCCGATACCGACGCCGACGCCTACCCACCATCGCGGGTCGTTGGATATAAGCAGCCGAACGATCAAGTACGCCGTCGAGACCCAGGCCAGACAATCGAAGGCCACGTACTGCATCTCGTATCCACCGCCCAGGCAAAATGGGACGGCTGCGACTGCAGCAACGAGTTGTGCTCCTCGGCGTCCTCCCATATCGCGCGCCATCATCCCCGTTAGCACCACTGCAATCGCTTGTGCCAGCCCGGCAAAGAACCGGAAGCCGCGTATCGACGTGCCGAACAGTTCCAGGGAGATCCGCCCGAAAAACGGCGTGACTGGGGGATACGCAGGGTAGCCCCACGCCAGGTGCCGCGCGTCTTCCAGCGTCGCCAACTCATCGCGATGGATTCCGTAGCGGTTGCCCAGGACGAGGTGCAGGATGACCGTTGCCAGCGCGAGGTAGATCAGCAAAGCCGTATCGCTAAGCCAGACAGGCGGCGCTGGCGCCGTCATACGGCGGTCGGGCTCATTTGGTCTTCCGGCTACTTGACGTTCCATAAGTGCCAGCTAGTTTGACAGACGCTGGACGTGCTGCACGGCTTAGCTGAGCGCACTTGGATCCCAGTAAGCTCTGGATGCGTGATGGGGGCTTCACGGTCGCTTATTGCTATCGCCGTAAAACGTAACTCCGCCATCCACTACAACCGCCACGAACCTGTTATTTTCTGCGTCCTTGAATTGCACTACTTGATGACCACTCCGTGCCAGTTGCCCCCATCGGCTCGGTCTTCTCCGGATTCTGTTCGATCGCCTGATATTCGCGACCTTCGGCCGTGAATGCAATCGTTTTCAGGTGCTGACTGCTTGTTCGCCGAACAGGTACAGACCTGCCTTCGACGCTTACCGACGTACTCGTCATCAGCTGTGTGGCAATCGACTTCAGGGTGTCGGCCTCAATCATTGGTTCAACAGCCCCGCCTAGAACTTCAGTCCCAGAGCCTTAGTGGTGAACTCCACCAGCGGCGACATCTTTCGGCATGCCGAGACGAAATCGCGCATCAGTTTGCCGCTGCAAATCTGGTCTTCGCTGAGCGCGACCGACGCCACAAAGTCCTTCATCTTGAGGTCTTCGATAAAGGGGTGACTGGCATCGAATCCACGCGGTGGGCGCGACAGTCTATCGCCCTCAAGAGTCAGCTTTTTCCGAACTTTGGCCCACTGTTCCGCGTCGCGCGCAATGGCCGTACGCACTCTGGTCAGGACCCGGTTGTCCGGATGCCAGATACCCGCCGCGGCGAAACAATTGTCTGGTTCAAGGTGCAGATAGAAAACTGGCGCATGAGCATCCTTGCCACTGGCATGAGAAAAGTGAATGCCGACATGGGTCTTGAAGGGACGCTTGTCGGGTGAGAAGCGGGTATCACGATAGATGCGAAACAGGGAACCACGAGTGGGTCGCGCATCGGCGACGAAGAAAGGACTGATCTTTTCCAGCTGAGGCGCAAAGCCGCCAATGAACGAAAGCGCCGGTTCGACAATGGACGTTTGATATCGCGCCTTGTTCTTTGCGAACCACTCACGGTCGTTGTTCCGCTTTAGCTGCCGCAGAAATACAAAAGCCTCTGGATTGAAGAAGGCTGTATCGGCCATCGCAAGCTCCCCCCGTGGTACAAACGTCAGTTTACTGGCCTGACTCCGCGTTACTGCATCTCCCGCCAGACCAGCACCGGCAAGCTGCACGGAATCGTAAGTCCTCGCCCTCAACTTGGGGCCGGGCTGGATCGGCTCTGACCGGAGCCAGATGCATTCCGTGCAATCACGGTCCTCACAGCTTATCGACGCGCGGCGGAGCGGAGGACCAACTTGCCAGCCGAACGTCGGGTCGCTGGCCGCCGCTTTTCTGTAGACGCCGCGTCCAATCGAGCTGCGAGCGTGTCGAAGGCCGGTGTCGGGCCATTCCAGCGCAACTGGTCCACGTCGTCAAAGAGCGGAATGTCCGTCCGGAGAGTGGCGAGCGTTCGAAAGAGTATTGCGCGGTCCTGTTCGCGGCAAAGAGTGTCGGCGAGGGCACTCGCATTAGCGGCGTTCACGCGCCATTCGCGACAGTCACTGGGAATGGATTCGATATGAAGAAACTTGGCGAGGACGGCAGCCGATGACTTCGCGCCCCAACCCGGCAGGCCTGGATATCCATCTGCTGCATCGCCGACCAGTGCCAGATAGTCCGGGATCGATACCGGCGAAACACCAAACTTTTGGACGATCGCAGGCTCGTCTAAGGTGGCACGCGTCCGGCGGTTCAACTGGACGATACGTGCACCGCGTACACATTGGGCGAGATCCTTGTCCGGTGTGCAGATAATCACATGTTCGACACGCGCATCTCGAGCGGCCGCCGCCGCTGCAGCCAGCGCGTCGTCTGCTTCGAACTCCACCATGGGCCAGACGACGATGCCCGCGGCGGAGAGGACTTCTTCGAGCAGGGGGAACTGCGCCAACAGTTCGGGGTCGACGCCTGCGCTGGTCTTGTAGCCTGGCCAAAGGCCGTTGCGAAAAGACTCGATAACGTGGTCGGTCGCGACAGCGATGTGCGTCGCACCGTCTCGAATCATGCCCAGCACTGATGCGAGAACACCTCGAACGGCGGCGACTTCACGCCCATCCACGTCCCGCGCGGAAGGCAACGCATAGTAATGCCGGAACAACTCGTATGTGCCGTCGACCAGATGGACGTCCACAGCGCAACTCCAATCCAACCCTATAAGACTGGGGGCGCGTCGATCAAGCGTTAGTGCTGGTCGTGGGTGGGAACCGGGGCCATTTTTATGTCTAGCGGAGCAGAAGCAAACGGTCGCCGACGCTAGTGCCGCTGCGCTGTACTTCGATCGGAGGTTGCCTCACCACGAAGTACAGCGCAACGCATTGAGGGAGTTAGGCTCCCTGGGGAGAATGCAGTACGCGGAACGTGTTTCCGCCGTTTGCCCAAATGAGCACAAGGGCGTCTTGTCCCTTGGGTACGCTTGAGAGCGCTTTTTGAACGTCGGCGGCGCTCTTCGTCTCACGACGATTCACACCCATGATTACCTGCCCGGGTTGCAATCCGGCGTCATCGGACGGGCTGCCGGGCAGCACACGCTGAATCACAGCACCGTGGAGGTCTTCCGGCGCCTGCAGTTGCTCGCGCATCTGCGGGGTAATGTCGGCGATGCCCAGCCCCCAGCGAGGCTTTTCAGTGCTGTTGCTGGCGCTGAGCTTGTCGTCGGGGCCGTTGCCTCCTATCTCGCCCAGGGTGAGGGGCACCGTCACACCCTTGCCATCGCGCATGACCTGCAATGCAATCTTGGTCCCGGGCTGTTTCTCCTCAACCTGCATCTGCAACTGCCCTGCATCGGTGACTTTCTGGCCGTCCAGTTCGGTGATCACGTCACCTACGCGCAGACCTGCCTTAGCGCCGGGTGAATCAGGCTCAACCTGCGTCACGACCGCGCCGTTGTTGTCCTTCACGTCGAAGAACTTCGCATTTTCCGGTGTGACATCCGTGATGCCCACGCCCATGCGTGCGTGGCTCACTTTGCCGTAGCGGATCAGCGAATCAACCACGGGATGGACGATCTGCGTGGGGATAGCAAATCCCATTCCGGAGAATGCACCCGAAGGCGAGATCAGGAAAGTGTTGATGCCGATGACCTCACCGCGGGCGTTCACCAGCGGGCCACCCGAGTTGCCGGGATTGATGGCGGCATCCGTCTGGATGAATTCTCCCGGCTTACGCGGATCATCGGAGTAAGGGTTCGGACGATTCAGTGCGCTCACAATGCCGCGCGTAACCGTGAACCGGAATCCGAGCGGATTGCCGAAAGCAAGCACCGTCTGCCCGGGATGCAGCGAGGACGAATCACCCATGGGAACGTTGGGGAAGTTGGTGCCTTCCACTTTGATCACCGCCAGGTCGGTCAGGGGATCGGTGCCCACCAGCTTGGCTGTCAAGATGCGGCGGTCAGTGAGCGTGACCTTGATCTCGGTTGCGCCATCCACTACGTGATTGTTGGTGACGATGTAGCCGTCGGGCGAGATAATGACGCCCGTGCCAACGCCATGCGCGATTTGCGGTTCAACCTGCATGCCCTGGCCAAACTGCTGGCCGAAGAACTTCTGCATCTCGTCGGGAATGCCTTCTGCCACTGCGTGAGGCTTCACGCGTGAGGTGACAGCGACGTTGACGATAGCGGGAGTGACACGGGCAGCTACTGCCTCCATCGCCTGGTCAAGCGATAGCAAGGCTCCGACCTTGTTGTCGTCGAGCGGTGCGGTGTTGGATGAAGCCGCCGCAGTTCGCACGGCGACGAACGATGTGTAGGAAAAGATGGAAGCCGCCAAGGCAAGCGTTAGCACAATAGCGACGCGATGCTTGCTGCAAGCCTTCCATCCGCGGGTAATCCAGGCGTTCATGTTTCTTCTGTCTCCTTACAGATTAAGTATTGCGTGCACCAGACACACCTGCCCCGCTCAGGCCAGGAATGTGGCCCAATTGCCGTCGGGGCTGTCTGTTGTGAACCCGCCAAGCCCGTTCGAAGATGGTTCCCGTGCCCACTCGGGGCGGCGAGCCGATGCTTACCTGCTAGCGGAAGTTACAACACGGAGTTTGACGGGACATTTTTGTAAAGGTAAGCCGGGGCACCTTGCAGCGTGATGTCGAGGCGCGGACGGAGATCTTTCCCGTGCGGCGCGAGAGCCTGAGTCCATCAATAGTTCTGTCTGCACCCGGAAGCGGCTCAGATCAAGAATGTGATCGACCGCCGGAATCAACAGAAGAGCTTGGGATTTCCTGCAGCCACAAAAACAGCCACGGTTGTTCAGCAGAAGGGATGTGACCAACCGTAAGTTATTGAAAAGGTTGGTGAGCGCGGAAGGAATCGAACCTTCAACCTACTGATTAAGAGTAGGTCAGGCAGGCGGTGCCGATTCGGAAGCATCACACATATTTACCAATCACTTACGAACAACGAAGCCCGCACGGAAGCGTTTGAATGTGGTATTGAAACGAAGCACTTTAGCTCACGTGAGACCAAAGCGTACGGCACACTTACGGCACACCCGTGAGCGCGACGGACGCTCTGGCGTGGATCATGCCAGGAGGCTCAGCTGCAGTAGCCTGAATTCTGATTCAATCGGTACGAAACTTCGGTCAGGTCAAGGAAGTACAGAGGCTATTAGCTGCTTTTGGGTGGCCGCCACAGGACTCGTTCACTTGTTGCCAAATGTCCAGCTCAGTCCAGAGCTGGATCCATAATCGCTGCTGGAAAGCCCATCCGGCGGCCGACTGTCCCAGTTGCCGTAGAAAGAGACATTCCACGACAGATTGCCCGTGAGCTTGATGTAGTAGGTTGCGTTCATGTTGAACTTCACGCGACCAGGCTGGGAAATGACCGGCAGAAACACTGCGTTGAGGTCGCCGTTAGTTTTGTTGAACCAAAAGAACTGCAGGTTCGTGGCAATCAAGCCAGATGCCAGGCTTTGCGGAGCGATGTTTTCGTGATAGTCCGTGTTCTGCCCGGCAAAGCCGCCGAGAAGCGAAATGCGCGCTCGGTTGGTGTTCTTCAGGTAACGACCTACACCACCGCCGAAAGTGCCCTGCCGGATAATCCCCTGCTCCGTGCTTTGCAGGAAAGTGCCAAGGCCCTCATAGAACCAGTTGTTCCAGCGCATGAGCCGGAAGGCATCAAGGTCCAGCTGATTTCGAGTGGAGGCAGCTCGCGCCGGTACTGGAGGATAACGTGGAGGTAAAACTGGCTCCCGCTCCCCAACGTTCACGTGGGTATGTGACCTGCGAGCCCAAGTTGTACTGGGTTGACTGGTTGCCTTTCGAGTAGATGATCCCCGTATTTATGTAGCCGTTGAAACGTTGGAAGAACTGTTCTGAGGTCATGTCCATTTGAACGATACGGGAACGCTCGATCACGACTTCCTTTCCCGATGCTTTCTACCACCTGAATCTCCACCGGGCGGGCACCCGGACGCATTCGAGGTGTTAAGGGTACCGGTGTACACCGAGCCGTCCTCGGTCTTCACGAGGAACAACTGCTTGCTTTCCAGGCGTCGCACTTTCGACCATTGAACCGAGCTTGTTCCCAGTATGTATTCCATGCTGATGTAGAGCACACCCTCGTTGAGTCCTTTGATCTCGCCAGTGAGGTGGTCGCCGTTCTTCATAACAATGACATCGGTGCTCGCTCGTGCAAACAGGGGAACGGGTAAAAGAAGTACAAGAATCAGGATGACTCCTCGCATTTTCATATCCAGTCGTTTCCTCATGATCATCGTCATCCCCCGCCGGCTCGACGGCAGTGGAAGAAACAGTGATTCCAACACTTCTGGTGCGGGGAGAGATTACCCTGCGCTTGGATCGTCCCGCTTGCTCAGCCTGCCGCTTGAATCTGCTGTCAAGTACGTCAGCTGCGTGGGGCCGGCGAACTGAGCACCGGCAGCCTCAACGATGTCAGCGAGTTTCAGTATCAGTTCCTGACGAATTGTGGTGAACTGCACCCAGTCGCCAGTATTGGCGTACGCAACTAACTCGATTTCGAAAGCCGCACCGGCGAAATTGTTGAGCCGCACTCTTGAGGTTCCAGATTCGATCGAAGGATGCTCATTCACCATTCTCTGCACGCGGTCCAGCACCAACCGAAGCTGTTCGACTTTAGTCTCAATTCGCAGGATGAACGTTGTATCAATCAGCAATTTAGCGCGAGCCTGCATGTTCTCGAATTGCATTTGGGCAAGCGACCCGTTAGGAACAACCAGTAGGTTCTGATTGAGTGCGCGCAGTTTCAAGGAGCGGAGGCCAATATCTTCGACGGTGCCCTGTCGGCCTCCGATCTCGCAAAAATCGCCGACGTGGACAGCTTTGTCCATCAGCAACGAGACCCCGCCAATGAGGTTCTCCAGTGTTTTCTGTGCGGCCAATGCGATCGCCAGTCCCCCAATGCCGAGGCCAGCGAGCGTCGTCTTCACGTTCAGCCCCCACAAGCTACGGCCACAGCGCAGGCCGAGCTAAGCGCCTTGCCCATCCCTTGTCGGACCTCTCGTAGCAAAGACATCTCATTCCGTCCTGTCGCCCGATGACCGTCATCGTAAGTCCGACCGGAGTGCGATCCTTAAGTCCATCTGCTCCGCACGGACGCCTACATCCTTTGCCGAGCATCCTTTGTATGTGTGTACCGCAAGCCGCGCACCGGCGGCGGTCGCTAATCGTCCGCCGCTCCTTTTCTAAAACCGCCTGCTTTGCCGGCGTCCAGAAGTCGGCGCGCGTCGACGCGGCCAAAAATCTCGATCAGCTTTGCGACCACGCCCGTCCATCCAGTCTGATGGCTGGCTCCGAGGCCGGCGCCGTTATCGCCGTGGAAGTATTCGTAGAAAAGTATGTTGTCCTTCCACAGTGGATCGGTCTGGAATTTCTCTGTGCCTCCGAACACTGGGCGCCGGCCGGATTTGTCCCGCAGAAAGATCCGTTCCAGACGATTGGCGATTTCATGCGCGACCTCGAACAAGTTCATCATCTTGCCCGAGCCGGTCGGACATTCGATCTTGAAGTTGTCGCCGTAATACAGGTAGAACTGCAGCAGGGCGCGGATCAGTACTGCGTTTACCGGCATCCAGATCGGTCCACGCCAGTTAGAGTTGCCGCCAAACATGCCGGTATCTGATTCCGCAGGAAGATAATTTACGCGGTATTCCTGCCCGCCCACATCGACGACAAAGGGGTGATCGTTATGGTAGCGGGAAAGCGCCCGGATGCCATACGGACTCAGAAACTCGTTCTCGTCCAACATGCGCGTCAGAATCCGGCGCAACCGCTCTTCGCTCACCAGCGCAGCAATACCCCGCTGGGCATACCCGAGATGGTCCTTCCCGGTTGCATGAATGCTGTTACGCAGTTCCGGCATGCGTTCGTAGCGTTCCCGCAGGATTCTTACCACTCGCGGCACCCGTTCGCGCTGCCATGGCTCGATCACGGTGGTGGCGGCCAAGGGCAACAGGCCGACCATGGAGCGGACCTTGAGTCGCCTGCAACTACCATCCGGAAGGCGCAGAACGTCGTAATAGAAGCCGTCCTCCTCGTCCCACATACCGTCCGGCCCCACCTGATTCATGGCCACCGCAATCCAAATGAAATGCTCAGCAAACTTGATGGCCATGTCTTCGTAAAAAGGATCGTGGGCTGCTAACTCTACGGCGATCTCCAGCATGTTCTGGGCGAACATGGAAACCCATGCGGTACCGTCAGCCTGCTCCAGGCTGCCGCCGGTCGGCAGTGGAGCGCTGCGATCGAAGACGCCTATATTATCGAGTCCGAGGAACCCACCTTCGAACAGGTTGTTGCCAAAGCGGTCTTTGCGGTTCACCCACCAACTGAAATTCAGCATCAGCTTCGCGAAAGAACGCTTCAGGAAGTCGATATCGCCTTTGCCGTGCAAGGCTTGCTCTGTTCGATAAAGAAAGATCGACGCCCAGGCATGTACCGGCGGATTAACGTCACTAAAATTCCACTCGTAAGCCGGGATCTGACCGGTGGGATGCAGAAAGAACTCCTGCAGCATCAGGTCGAGCTGTTGTTTGGCGAACTCTACGTCGACCGTGGAGAGCGCGATGGTGTGAAACGCGAGGTCCCAAGCCGCATACCAGGGATACTCCCACTTGTCGGGCATGGAGATGACGTGCTGATTGATCATGTGGAACCATTCGCGGTTCCGCATGAAGCGTCCGCCCGGCTTTATCGGATTGACGCCGTGTTCTTCGAGCCATTTGTCTACGTCGAAGAAGAAAAATTGTTTGGACCAGAGCATGCCGGCCAGCGCTTGGCGCATGACGCGCGACTCGTCCTCGCTGACACGTTCAGGGGTCACTGATTTGTAGAACTCATCGGCTTCGCGATGGCGGGTCTGCAAGACTTCAGAAAAGCTCTTGAAAGGATCGCCCATTGCCGCAGGCGCCAAGTCGCTTAGCCGCAGGCGGACGGTGATGGTTTGGCCCGCGCCTACATTCAACTGATAGTGGGCAGCAGACTTCGTCCCGGTCTTCGCGGGGTTGGCCGCGTTGTGATTTCCGTGGACCACGTATTCGTTGATTCCGTCTTTGACGTAAGGAGAGGCGTTGGGCGTGCCGAAGATCCGCTCATTGTTGGTCTCATTTTCCGTGAACACGAGCGGCACCTCTCCCTCGCAGTAGAGATACCGATCACCCAGATCGGCGTGCGACGCCGCTACCGTCTGTGAGCCATTTGCGCCGGAAATTTGCTTCAAGGAGGGCTTGTGCGTGCCCGGCCACCATGTCCAGGTATTGCGAAACCATAGCGTCGGCAGGACATGAATCGTGGCCGGTTCTGGCCCGCGATTACTCACACTGATCTGGATAAGAATATCTTCTGGAGCCTGCTTGGCGTATTCCACGAAAACATCGAAGTAGCGGTTTTCGTTGAAAACGCCGGTATCGAGCAGTTCGTACTCCATATCGTTTCGGGTGCGCCGCCGGTTGTTCTCAATCAGATCGCCATAGGGGTACGCCGCTTGCGGATACTTGTACAGGTACTTCATGTAGGAATGGGTCGGCGTGCTGTCGAGGTAGAAGTAATATTCCTTGACGTCTTCGCCGTGGTTGGCCTCGCTGTTCGTCAGGCCGAACATGCGTTCCTTCAGGATCGGATCTTTGCCATTCCACAAGGCTACGCTGAAGCACAGCAACTGGTTCATGTCGCTGATGCCGGCCATTCCGTCCTCGCCCCAGTGATAGGCGCGGGAGCGGGCCTGGTCGTGCGTGAAGTAGTCCCAGGCATTGCCATCCTGGCTGTAGTCCTCGCGAACCGTGCCCCACTGGCGCTCGCTAAGATAGGGCCCCCATTTTCTCCAGGGTTTTTTGCCGGCACCTACTTGTTGTCCGAGTCTGATTGTTTCGAGTGTGCTTGCTTCTTGGAGTCTGGTGGATTCCGGATTTTCGGGCATTTTGTACCTTTCTTGTTTAGCTGGTTCGCTCCGACCGGTGTTGGCACAGGCCAGAGCCCGAGCTTTTGTGATTGCAGCGGATAAGTCTTGATTGCACGGCTACTTATGGTCTCGCCTTATCACAATCGTGTTAACGGGTTTTTTCTTTGTGTGCGAAATAGAAGTACGCGCCAACGCTTAGAAAATTGACCAGCACCGCGATCACGTTCCAAATGATCACCGGTCGCGAAGCAATCAATAAACCGTAGTAGACCCAGAGGATCTGAAAGAGGCCCATGATTGCCCCCATGCGCGGGTTCATGCCCGCGCTGGATCGACGCCTCAGCATCGCGATCAAATCCGGCATGGCGGCAAAAGTCGTTCCAAAACCGGCCACTAAGCCGAGGACCTCCGAGCGCGGTATATGAGGGTCAAGTAAGCTCGGTCTGTCATGCACAGCCAAGTCCTGACAGCCGCTCAGAACCACAATGCACGGAAGAGAAACAGCAAGCGTTACTTTGTTGAATCGGTCCATACCTGCCTTCCCACGCTTATAGCACCCGAGAAGCAACACTCTTAACGTCTCGAGCATTCCAGCCTCCTGAAGCCTGGCTGATTCCGGATGTTGCGGCATTTGGCAGCTCTCCTTACTTGGCCGGGTCGCCTCAGGGACTCTGGTACGCGGCCGGAAACTATGCATTCGTGATTGCGGCGTGGATAAGTCTTGATTCTATAGCCACTTACCGGCTTCTCATTGTTATGGTCGTGTTAAATCAAGTGAGATCAACTTGTCATGCCGATTCTCAAGAAAAAAGAAACAGGACGCTCAGCTACTTGGGCCTCCTCAGCCAGGAGTACTGCCACGCGACCGAAACGTTCTGGTAGTTGCCGCCATACCGTATGTAGGTCCCATCGCTGTAGCTGAATTTCAGAGACTGGTGTTTGCTAATAGGAACCGCGACGGTGCCGCCGAGGCGGGAATTCGTCTGCCGCGTGAACGGGTTTTGGACGCCGTTCACAGTTGTTTTTCCACCGAACCAAAAATTCCCGTCGAGAGAGGCCCACAGGCGCGGCTTAATGCTGTAGCTCAGGTGCCCTTCAAAGGCTCCAATTGGGTTTTGCGATTGGGACCTCGTGCCTGCGTAGTAGACATTGCGCGACCAAAAGTCGGGGTTCGTGGTGAAAAACCACACGCCGAAGTATCCATCGAGTATCCAGTTGCCCCATCGTTGGGAATAGCCAAACTCTGGCTTGAAACCCCAGCGGTTAGCGCCCCAATTGATCAGCTTCGTCGGATCGTACTGGCCGGTGGGAGCCAACACTTTGAGACTTGCGCCCAATAGGACCTTTTGCTTCCACTTTATGAATTCCTGAGGCGGCATGGCCGGGCCGCCCTTCAGGTTTACCGAGACGCGATAGACCGAGTCCAGAAGGCCGGATCGGTAAAGTTGCTTTTCCGCACCTAGCGTGGTGCCCTGAAAATTCCCAACTCCGTATGGCAAAGAGGCGACGATGTTGGCCGATCGGCCAAAGAAGCCGAACGAGTGGTAGTAGCTGAAGATCGGTACGCTGTAGGTCCCGGTAGCGCCAGCTACGGGGAGCGCGCCGTTGTAGTCGATGTTGCCGTCGTAGAAGGACCAGGTCAGGGTAATGGCATTGGAATGCAAAGGGGTGATGAGGTAGGCCCGCGGTGCAAGGTCCTGCGCACTGAGCACCCTTAGCGAAGCCATTGTGATAACCGCCAACACCGCGAGCTTAGAGAAATGTCGCATTCTCGATTCAAAATCGCACTCACCTTAACTACGAATCCGCATTTGCGTTACAAAAGGAACTCCAGCCCTGCGCCTTTCGCCGGCTCCGTCGACAGGCGACCGGAACGAATGGCCGCCTGAAAGGTCTCATAGTCAGGTTCCGCCTGGTCAGCGTAGGCTTCCGAGTATTGCGCCAAGGCGTCATCGAACTGATCGGTCGATCCCAGGTATCCGGCGATCATTGCGGCATCGCCAGCCTTTGCATGGGCTCGCGCCAGCGCCCATCCGCACATAGCGGCGTACCCAACCAGCGTGCTGGGCGGAAGGTTTCAACTTCGGCAGAGACCTTCATGTCGCGGAACTGACGAACGTAATAGTCGTGTCCTTTGGTGCGGGACCATCCAAGAAAGATGTCGCTTGCACGCTTGCATGACATGGATGCCCTCCACCACGCGGTAACCCTGATTCGCATAGCGGCTCTTGCCGCGCGGAGGCTCCAGCACCGACCTGCGCGCTTCCTTGAATTGAAGGAAGAGCGGATCATCTTCATCGGCCAGAAGCAGCGAAAGATAGCACCGCGTCCCCACACTGCCTACACCGACAACTTTTATCGCAGAGTCCTGGTAGCGATAGCGCTCGTACAACCTTCGGCGATCTTCCTGCAGCGATTGCTTGTATTCGTCGGTGAATTTCAGGCGCTGCTTTTCGAAGTCTGGCGCGAATTCATGGAAATGGTAGATGACCGGCGGGTCGTCCTTAATCTTCCGTCGCCCATCCACAACCGCAGTGAGCTTGGGAACTACCGCCTCAGAGTTTCGCGAGTGGGCCTGCTTTTGCTTCGCCGACAACCGCGCCGACATGTCCGGATCTTTCCGGAAATGTTCTTTTAGGGCGTCGATGGTGACTCGTGCGTACCATGTATCAAGCACCGTCATTTCGGCGAACTCAGACATCCGCTCTCGATACGACGCAGCAGCCGCTCGCACAGCATCGGTGGCCGTGGACTTGGGAAAACTCCGGTCCCTGGCCGCCAGTACGAGGCTGGCCCCCAGCCGCTTTATGTCCCATTCCCACGGACCAGGGAACGTTTCGTCGAAATCGTTGATGTCGAAAACCAACACTCGTTCGGGCGAGGCGAAGCCGCCAAAGTTCGCCAGGTGGCAGTCGCCGCATGCCTGAACGGTGATGCCTGACACACGCGCATTCGCGAGGTCTCGCGCCTGGATGATGGCTGCGCCGCGATAGAACGTGAAAGGCGATACGCCCATCCTCTGATACTTGACCGGGATCAGACCAGGAATTCGATCGGCGTCCGATTCCTCCAGCAGCTTGATTATGTCTTGCGACTTCGATCGCGGCTTCCACTCGGCCTGTACATGACGCGGGCACTTGTCGCGAAGCGCTTTGCCTTGCTTGCGTCGTTCACTCTTGGATAACGCGAGTAGCAGATTCCATTTTCATTTTGTTTGCCATTTTCATTCTCCTTCTTCAGATGCCACTTAAGAATCGCCTTTCCGTTTCACAAGCCGTCCCGCTCAGAACAAAGCTTCATGGCGTCCTGCATAACGGTGTCGAACGGGATCGAAGCGATCACAATCGGGATTGCGGGGATCAGAGCGACAAATATGAGCGCATATAGGTCGACGCGGCCCACCGGGATCACACGAATGTTGTTGATGTTGTTCACCACACCGTAGAGATCGGTCGTGGTGGAGAAATCCGGGACCTCCAAAACGTCTTCGTCTAAACTGTCGGCCCGATGGAGCCACTTCTTTTCAAATTGCTCGCCCACGGCGCGGGCGAAAGCCCCGTACTTTCAACATGCCATGGCGCCGCATCCGCATCAGCGTGCTGGTGAACAGGAAATAAGGTGCGACACAGATGAGAAGCACGGCTGCAATCAGGATTAGGGGCAGATGACGAAATGCAACCAGCTTTTGCCCATCATGAAAGACCCGATTGGCGACGGCGCCCGCCAGTCCAACTCCCAGGCAGAAGGCGAACGGCAGTTGTGCCCGAAGAGAGCCTTCGAGAAATCCAAGACCTCCCAGACCGTCGGGGTGAGCGGCAACGAGCTGAAGGTTCAGGCGCGTCGTCAACCGCAAGAATCGTAACCATAGCAGTTGCCGCCATAGCCAGAGAAAACCCAAATAAAAGAGGATGGGATAGCTGACAAACGCCGCCCACGTACCGGCCGGTGACATGAACCGCAGGCCACCGCCTCCTTTCCACCAAGCCGTGAATTCAATGCCCTCCGGGCTCAGGTATTGATCGAGCCATATCACCGTTGCGTAAACCAACACAGCGATCAATATCCGGGCGAGCCACGAATTGCGGAGTTTGTCACTCCAGGTCCAGTCTTCATGAAACTTGGGGTACTGGTCACGCGGGACAAGAAAGGTTTCGATATGTTGCGCAACCTGGCTGCGTCGTTCGTGCAGAGCTGGCGCGGATAGAATCAGCACGGGAATGATGATGAGAAAGCGGGATTGCGTCGCATAGTCGGTCAGGAAGGACTGGAAGGAGCCGCCTCCGCGCAACGCAGACAAAAGTGCAAGCGGGACCCACGCGACCGCGACTGCCACGCCCGTCCATGTGAGGGTCTGTGAACTCGCATCTCGGAACAAGTCAAGAAAGACCTGCGGTCGGTTATACGAGGACTGATCGGATTGGGTGGGGCCGGGTTGCCGAGACAATTCCTCTGACCTCCTAGTTCGACGCGTCTGTGCCCCGCACCTTGACCTTCCGCCCGGGACATCGCCGGCAGCCAACACCGGGGAACAGTGACTTCCTGCTAAAGCTCCTCTACACCCTAAAATTCGGAAGGTCCGCTGGGATTCCGGCGCGCTCCACACGCTGCACAACATCTTTCATGTCAGAATCGATGTGCTTCCAGAACTGCAGTAGTCCACTGCACAGATAATTCAGCCCGGGCTCGCCGTCGCGCGTGCGAATCAGCCGGTTCTTGGGACACTCGCCCCAACAGGCGAACTTGTATTTGCATTCGCGGCACCGTTGCGGCAGGTCATCGCGCTTGGCAAACCCGAACTTCTTCTGCGCTTCCGAAAAAACCATGCGCGACTCGTGGGCTTCCGCGATGTTGCCCAGCTTGTATTCGGGATACACGTAGTGATCGCACGAATACACGCTGCCATCGTGCTCCACGGCAACGCCCTTGCCGCAGAACTCGCTGTAGATGCAAAGCTGTGAGTCGCGGCCCATCCACTGGGCTACTGCGGTCTCGAACAAGTTGACGTGCACCTTGCCGTAGTCGCGGCGGTACCAGTCGTCCCACACCTTGCAGAGGAAGTAACCCCAGTCGTCGGGATCGACAGACCAGTCGGTGACTACGGCGTCGGGGCTGCCCGGATGCGCGGCCGGAGAATCTTGCAGCGGTAGCGTAGCCGTGTCGCACTTTTGCGGAGCCACGTTGTGAAACACCTTGGGTTCGACGCAGGGAATGAACTGTAACTGGCGAGGGCGCAGCTCGCGGCTCAGGAAGCGATACACGTCCAGCGGCTTTTTGGCATTGACGCGATTCACCACCGTCAGGGTGTTGAACGGGATTCCATGTTTCTGCAACTGGAGACCGGCGGCGAACACTTTGTCGAAGGTCGGTGCGCCGCCTTTGTTCACCCGATAGCGGTCATGCAACTCCTGTGGGCCATCGATGCTCAGCCCAACCAGGAACTTGTTTTTGCGCAGAAACGCATACCACTCGTCATTCAGTAGTGTGCCGTTGGTTTGGAGGTCGTTCTCGATATGCAGACCCGGACGCTGGTATTTCTTTTCGAGTGCTACCACCTTCTCGAAAAATTCGACACCCAGCAGCGTCGGTTCGCCACCCTGCCACGAAAACACGACTTCGTCGCCGCGCTGGCCTTCGATGTAATGCCGAATGTGGGTTTCGAGAATCTGTTCGCTGATGCGAAACTTGCTGTTGCTTCCTAGCAACTGTTCCTTGTGCAGGTAATAGCAGTAGGCACAGTCGAGGTTGCAAATCGCGCCGGTCGGCTTCACCATGGCGTGAAAGCGCGGCGTGGTTCCCGGATAAACGGGCGACGGTGACAACGGGTTGTTGGTCGTGCTCATGCTATCTAAGCTCTGCTTCGAGCATCAGGCCTGAAGTGGCTAAGGTTGGGCGGCGAGGAAGGCTGCACTGCCTTCCTCGCCTCCGACTTCAGTTGTGCGGACTCTCTCAAGTCCGCGTGTTCAAGAGGCGTGCGCCGCCGTTCCTCCAGAGCCGGGGGCCTTGCCTAGTGCGCTCCCATGGTCTTCGGTATCTTCATTGGGTCGTAGGGCAGCGGGTTTTCCGGGTTCTGCAGATTCGGAATCATGTCGTTCGAGGCTCCGCCCGGGAATCGTTTCAGGCTCGGATACTTGACGATGGACTGGTTGAACTCCGAGAGCGGAATATCCAACAACGAAATGGCCCAACCATTGTCCATGCCGGCGTAGCGGCCCGGCGAGGTGGTCGGGTTGCGTGTTGCCACCGCGCCGTTGAACGTCATGTCGTATTTCTCAAATGGGTCCATCGTGAGGTTGTAAGTGGAACCGATGGCACCGAGGTCCAGCGTTGGGCCCAGCCAGGTGTCTTTCGACGAGTAGAGCAGCTTCCACGCGATGTTCAGGTCGGGATTGTCCTTGTCGCCAGCCTCGTCGTAACGCATACCCAGGAACTTCTCGCCGTCGGTATAGATCCATCCCCTACGCGCCGAATGTCTGGCCTTGCCGGTCACGTAGGCCGTGTTGTCAATGCCGTCGAAGTAGATCGGTTTGCCGTTGTTGTCTTTCCATTCCCCGTGGGGCGGCGGTGTCAGCCCGGCCATGGTGGCAGTCGTGGGCCACACATCCATATGCGACATCATTTCGTCGAGAACTAGCCCCGCCGGAATCCTGCCCGGTGCCCACATGATGCCCGGCACCCGGAAAGCGCCTTCAAAGCCCGTTCCTTTTTCGCCGCGGAACGGCGTGGTACCGGCGTCTGGCCAGGCATCCTGCCACGCGCCATTGTCAGCCGTGTGGATGACGATGGTATCGGGTGCCTCGGCCCGGATGGCATCCATGATGCGGCCGATGTTGGAGTCCATTTCGATTAGTTTGTCGGAGTAGTTGCCAAGGTGCGACTTGCCCACGAACGCCTTGTTGGGGCTGGTCGGCTGGTGCATGCCCATGAAGTTGATGCTCATGAAGAACGGCTTGCCATCCTTCGCGTGCTTTTTGATGTAGGCGACCGCTGAATCCGTCTGCCGGACGTCGAAGTCGGCGAGATTTTCGAGGGTGATTTTCTCTCCGTTGTTGCCCTTCACCGCCGGCTGGCCCGCGACGCCTTCCCATTCGTACTGGTTCACGACCTTCTGATACATGGACCAATACTCGTCGTTATACTTCGGGAACCAGGGATGTGCGTTTGGCGCCGTGTCTTCGTAGGCATAGACCCCGGGGTAGTAGGCGGCATAATGCTTCATCTCGTCGAAGCCGTGCTCGGTGGGATAAAACTTAGGCACGTCGCCAAGATGCCATTTGCCGGAGAAGTAAGTTTGATATCCGTTCTTCCGGTAGAACTCGGCGATGGTCGGCGTCTCCGCCCGGAGGCCGTTCGCGTCGCCGGGAACGACTACGACCGAGAGTGCGGTGCGGATCGGGATGCGCCCGGTCATGAACGAGGAGCGGCCCGCCGTGCAACTGGCCTGGCCGTACCAGCTCGTGAACATTGCGCCTTCCCTGGCCATGCGATCGATGTTCGGCGTGGGATGCCCGAGAGACGCGCCCCCGAAGTACACACCGTAGTCGCTCCAGCCCACGTCGTCGCTCATGAGCATGACGACGTTAGGCTTTTTGTTTTGTGCCACAGCGGGAGCCGCGCCGACACCGACCAAAATACTCGACGCGGCGAGCGCTCCCAACGTTAGTTTTCGAACACTTGCTCCTAAATCCATGGTGATCTCCTTGTTTGGTTAAGGTGTCTCGCCCTTCGACGAAAACTGCGAGACGAATTCACGGCCGGCAACGGCCTCATTGATCGCGGGAATCAAGTCACTATCCATCAGCTCTTTCACCACATAGCCCAGCCCTCCCGCGGCAAGACAACTCGCCAAGATCTCTGCGTCCTCATGAACCGTGAGGAATACGATCTTGGCTCTATTACGGCGCCTGTTCAGCTCTCTCGCGACTTCTATTCCGCTCATGCCGGGCATCGAAACGTCCAGGACGATCAGATCAGGATCGAGCTTCAGTGCCGCTTGCACAGCAGCTTGCCCGTCGGAGACCAGACCAACAACGTCGAACGACTTCCCCAACAAGGCTGATACGGCCTTCAGAATGCGTGCGTGGTCATCGGCCACCAGTACCCGTTTTAGAGTCACGGAACCCTGATCGCCTGCGTCTTCGTCGGTTCTTGCCGGTGGATCAGAATTTCGAAGCATGGTCCTGTCCTCGGCTGTGACTGGCCTGGGAACTCACTTCAATTGCGCATGCACGGAACTTCACATTCACAATGCGCTCGACTGAGGAGGGTGTCTATTGTCAAAACTAACAGTACGATGGAAGTTACTAATGAAGCGGGGTGGGAGAGACGATCTTGTGCCTAATGGCGTACTGCACCAACTCGGCATTGCTTTTTAGTTGTAGTAGTTCCATCACGGCATACTTGTGCGCCGCGACAGTTCGTACCGTGATCTTCAGCGCGTCGGCAACTTCTTTCATCGAACGTCCTTCTGCCAGTAGCTGAATGACTTCCCGTTGCCGAGGAGAGGGTTCTGGGACATGGTGCCGGTTCTGAGGATCACGCAGCGAGATGCTGGCCAGACCTTCTGAAGCGCTGGGCGTTACGTACGAACTCCCCTTCAACACCGCGTCAAGTGCCTCGATCAGCTCAGAAGCTGCAGCCTCCTTCAGGAGAAACGCAGAAGCGCCGCAACGGAAGGCCTCTCCCACAAGATACGGATCTTCATGCTGGGTCATGAATATAAGCTTCGTCCTGGGCATCTTAGCTTTGATCTGTCGGCCAGCGTCGAGGCCGTTCAGCTGCGGCATCGTAATGTCCAGCACAATGATGTCAGGAGTCAGTTTAGCTGCGGCTTCCAGAAGTGCCCGTCCATTGTTCACCGTACCCACCACTTCGCAACGGGGCTCCAGAACCTTCTTTAGCGCATCCGCCAACATCCGATGATCGTCGGCCAGCAATACCCAACTCCTTCGTGCCGGGTCCTCATTGCCTGAGATTGGCCAGCTGCTGCGCCACCGCCATATTTCAACTACAGCGGTCTATGCCAAGGTCGATCGAGACGCACTACGGAGCATCGCGCGCCCGTGGCTAGGAGGTGCAGCATGAGCCCGCTACGACAAGCTCTCTTCGATTACCTCGCTGTCCGCCGTTCGCTCGGGTTCAAGTTGGGCAGGGCTGCGGGACTGCTCGCGCAATTCATCACTTACGCCGAGGAGAGCCGGGGCTTCGACGAGAAGAACATGCGGGTGTAGGCACGCTCGAGATCAAGGAGGCCAGTCTGCTTGTCTGTCGCGTTTTTTTGTTGATACTCCGTCCTGCAGGTCTTGAGCTCGTTCTTCACGGACGTGCGATTCAACGCGGCCAGCGATTCGCCAAGCGCGGTGAAAAAGCTGCCATCGCACAGAGAATCGACGAGCCTTGCGTCGGGATAATTCATGGCTTGCGCAAGCAGGGAATGCAGCGTCGCTTTGGCTTCCAGTTCCGACACGCACTCGGTCAGAGTTTCCATGGGTTCACCTTCTATCTCGCTGCCTACCCGCAGACGAGTTTTTCCAGTAGAGCTGGCAAGCCGGACACGCCGGCCTGCCGCACGTTGGAGCGACGGCCGGTTACTATTCCGTTTTGCCGTCGCCGTCGGTTGTGGCGACAGTTGCCCGCCTGTCGCTATATTTCTTGAGCCCGGCGTACAAGGCCCCGGCGACCAAAGGAAGCGCCGTCAGGTCGTTGGTCAGTTCCGCCGTCAGCCGCTTTCTGGCGACATTGGGATAGCCCAACCTCTTCGGGTCGGCTTTGGTGAGAATCAGCACCATCGTTCCGCCGTTCTCCTGCAATCCGTAAATCTTCAGCTTCTTGGCGGCCGCCAACTGTTGAGCGGTCGCGGCCATCGCTTCATAATCTCCGGATTGCAATGCTCCCGAAGGGCACGCCTCAACGCACGCCGGCTTCTGTCCTGCCGTCAGCCGGTGAGCGCACAGATTGCAGTTGATCAGTTTCCCCGAAGCCTCGTCGTACTGAATGGCATGGAAGGGGCAGGAGTTCGCGATATTCCTCCCGTAGACATCGTCTGGTCTTCAATCGTTGAGTCGGTTTCCGTTGCCTTCATTGCAGCTCATGATTGTCACCCTTGCGCTTCAAGTGTCACTCAAACAAGCGGCTGATGCTGTGCGGGTCTTGCAGCAGCGCCAGTGAATACCCCTCTGTCGCCGGGGAAGGAAAAGGGACATCAAAGGCCTTCAACCCCGAAAGCCGCGAACTTCTCGAATGCTGCACACTGACGAAGAGTCAATTCGGAAACATCGTCTCGAGTGTCTCGGGTGCTTGCGAAACACTCGACTGCATCTCGGTCGGCGTCGACCAATGCAGCGCAACTTCGGGCCGATGCGGCGTGCGATGGTGACCGGTCAAGCGTGTAGGGACTCTTGCTGGGACGGCGCGCTTCGGCGTAATACGGTGCGGGACGGTACGTCGGGCTCAGAACTTTGATCTACATGGCGGACAACTGTCGAAAAGTCAGTTGGGTCACGGGTTCTGTGTGGTAAATTATTGAAAACAAGCTCGCGGGCGCGTAGCTCAACTGGCAGAGCAACTGACTCTTAATCAGTAGGTTGAAGGTTCGATTCCTTCCGCGCTCACCATCTTTTCAATGACTTACAGAGGTTGATGTTTTCGGGTGTGCCGTAAAGTGTGCCGTAAGATTTTTCCCGGCCCTCTACGCTCCCGGTTCCCTTGCCGAGCCCGTCTGGTTTAGTGCGGCTCGCACGATCTCCAGCTCGGGATGCTGATACTGCATCGCAGTCTTCACATCCTTATGCCCCATGGTCTTCATGACCGCCGCCAGGTTTCCGGTCTGCTTCATGACCCGCGTGCCGTAATCGTGCCGCCCACAATACAAGACCAACGCTTGTGGAAGCCCCGCCTTGGTACGAGCTTCGCGAAAGCGCTTCGCCAATGTTGTGAGATGGCCGCAGCGAGAACGCTTGGAGGGGAAAACCCACCCTTCGCGTCGCGCTCCGCAGCGAGCCCGCAGCAGCGAAATGACTCGGTTGCTCATTGGGACCATTCGCCTGCCGTCGGGAGTCTTGCTGTCGGGCACAAGGATGATTTTGTCGTTCCAGTTGATGTTTTCGATGCGCACGCGGTAGAGCTCACGCTCGTTCCGCATTCCGGTATCGCGCATCAGCATGACTATGTCGCCGAAAAGCAGCTTCTGCCTGGGTTTCCAATCCCCGCTCTCGACCAGCTTTTCGGCAGCCGACAAAAGCTTCTCTTCCGCTTCGTCGTCAAGCCGCAAGTTCCGGCCGTATTCTTTCAGCAGTTTGATTTTGGCAGCGCTGCGAACCAACTTCCATTCTTCCGCTTTGTGAAGCATGCGGCGCAAGGTCCGGAGGGCGCAATTGGCGTTGGCGGTTGTGCCGGCAAAGTTGATTCTGTCGACATCCTCCGCTGTGATCTGATCCAAACGCATCCCCGCCAGCGGGGTAGCAGCCAGGAGCCGCCAGCCGTCGC
The DNA here is from genome assembly GCA_963782275.1 of uncultured Acidobacteriaceae bacterium. Classification (GTDB taxonomy): domain Bacteria; phylum Acidobacteriota; class Terriglobia; order Terriglobales; family Acidobacteriaceae; genus Bog-257. The sequence goes on from CAWAJA010000001.1 coordinate 130,913, forward strand.
GATAATACGTTCTACTCTTGGATTCCAATTTCGCGCCCTTGACCCATTCAAGAAATCGCTCCGAGAACTCAACGAGCACGGGAGCTTTTCGCGGTAGCGGATCCTTGCCTTCCATGACTTGCGCCAGCTTAATGGCAGCAATTGAACCCGCCCTGTTTCGGTTGCTCTGCTTAGTCGACCCACGGTAACGACGGCCACCGACCGTGAAGTCATACCAGTAGAACTTGGACTTCTTCTTCCTAAGCAATTCCACGCGCGTCCTCCAGCATTGCCCGCACGGAAGGCGTTCGTGTGTTCTTCCTGATGTATTCGAGAAGAACGGCTACATCATAGCTAACCCTGCCCTCGATTTCTATCCAGCTGGGGCCAGTTCCTTCGCAGCGCCAGCGTTTGAGTGTGGCGGGCGAGCGGCCCAGGATTTCCGCAGCTCCGCGGGTGTCCACGAGCTGGGGTATTGAAACTTCTCTTGTGGTAGCGCTCATTGGTCTTGCCATGTCGGCCCTCCTCGGTGTGTCAGGGACACGCAACCCTTGCCTTGGATTGCAGAGCAAACTCCATACGATCAGCTTGTTCCAGCGTCTCTCCAATGAGTCGCAAAGGAGGCAGAGGCGTTTCGTTCACAGAGTTTTTGTGGTTCATGTTCAAGTCCTGCGTGCGTTGGCAATTCGCCGGCCGCACCGGGAAGATCCTCGAAGGCTTCACGTGTGGCCTTGCAAATGCTCAGGGTGCAGCCGCCTGCGCAGGGCATCTAGCGACAACTGAATGGCGCTGACCTTCGCGCCACTCGGACTCGTAGCTTTTCCCATCGTCGCGAACAGCCACGAGGAAAGGCTGCCCATCGCTCTTCTTAGCTTCAAATGCATTGCCAGTCAAACGGGGAAAAGGGCGGGAAGATATGGACGCTGCAGGTTCGTTGTGGGGCGGGATTTGTAAGACTGTCAGGCTGTCAGAGCATCCTGCGCAAACCGTTATATTTCTGGGCAATGGGCGGAGTCGGTAAGAACCGAAGTCTTCAGATGAGAATCCACATCGGCAATATGTTTATTTCACCAATTACACTTTGACTGGAGGAAGGCGCCAGTTAGGCGGAAGGCCGCCCCCAGGTCGACCGCCACAAGGGTGAGGGCGCGCCAGTGACTGATTCATTCTGCAATGGCCGTAGCAAAGTCGATCTTCTCACCGATACGTTGCAGGACTTCCTTGAGCCACGCTCGCGGATTCGTGCCGTGAATCACTCGGCCGAGAAAGCCCAGCCGTTCGGCGGCACTGTCACGGTTCCGGCGAATATCGTCTTTCGTGATCTTGGTGTAGAGAGAGAGAAAGGTATCCATGCTCCGGGGCTTGGCGAAAATGTAAGTCGCGTGGCCAAGCTGAGGGGTTTCGACGACAACAGCTTTCTCAACGTCGAAGATGTATTCATCCCGAAACAGATATATCCGCCGCGCCCGGCGTGAGAGCTGGCGGTAGAAGGAGGGGTCGTAATCGGCGCGCCAGCTGATCTGGGCGATATCAAAATCACCGGGAATACCCAGTTCCGAGCACACTTGCTGCAGCTCCGCTCGCTCGACCGCCCGATGCTCCAAGCGCAGCCGGATCTGATCGAGAGCCCACGAGTACTGGCCGAAGCGACGATAAGTAGTTTTGGCAGTTTCCATTTGCCGCTGGAAATCAGGCGGCAGTTTGACCTCTAACCGGCTCGGCAACGCAGTTTCCCAGGTAACGAGCTCCCACTCCCCGCGACGTTTGCGGTATTTGCCGCTCTGTACGAATGTGCCCTCGACCTCGATTTTGGCTCCCAACAGATGCTTCCACTGATTCCAGGTGCGGCCCCAGAGTGTATGTAGGGCGGCTGGGTCGAGCCAGAACTCAAGCTTGCGACGCACGTCGCGGCACAGTGCCCGGTCGTCGTAGAAATCGCATCTTCGCAGTGGCACGTGGAACCGCCGGCGCCGGAGAGCCGAGAAGCAAGACTGGTCGGAGGCCCAACAGATCGCGAAGGATCTTGGCGACGACCGATGGGCGACCAGGGCCGCCGGCGAATTAGGTGTCATTGCCTTCCTGGAAGGAAATTCCGGCCGCGCTGCGAAACTCTTGGGCGGAGCCCTCGTCTCAACGATGGCTAATGGCGACACGGGCGGTCAGATTCGCTTTCTGGAAATGATCGGGAACGGCCTAGTCGAGGTCAACCGCCCCTCTGATGCCCTGATGTTTTTTGAGAGGGCTATCAAGATAGCAGAGGCTGACGAAGATTCCGGACTTCCTTTCATGGGTTACGAGGGAAAGGCACAAGCGCTGGTTGCGTTAGGCAGACCAGATGAAGCAAAGACGGTGCTCCAGGACGCCCTTGCGAAGGCCCGATCGCAGCAGAAACGCGGTCATGAAGCGCAACTACTGGTTATCCTCGGCAAGCTTGCGGAGCAAAGCGGAAACAAACAAGAGGCTATTACCGATTTGGAGGCTGCGGGGCAGTTCGCAGCAAGAGTCCAGTTCTACCGAATGGAAGCTGACGCCATGTTCGAACTGGCGAGACTTTATCGTGACTCCGGAGATCTCGCCACCGCCGACGCCCGTGCAACGCAGGGTCTCGCTGCAAGCCAGCAGGTCGGTGATCGCTACTACGTGCCGCGGAACTTAACAATTTTGGCTGATCTGAAAGCACGACGCGGCCGCATTGCAGAAGCGAAGGCACTATACCGGCATGCCGAAGACGTCATTGACGGGATGCTTGGAGGCGATGACTCCTACTGGAACAGCTCCATCGCCGCGGCCATGAGTCAGACTTACCTCCAACACTTCGAACTCGTCGCCAAGGAAGCAGACACAGCCGGTGCGTTCCAAATACTGGAGCGCGTCCGAGGGCGAACTTTGGCCAGCGCCTTGGAAGACAGAAAGGCAGCTCCGAGGTCGGGTTCTACTGAAGCTGCAACGCTGGACAGTTATGTTGCTGACACCCAAACCCGATTAATGCAGACCAACAGCCCCGTCGAACGGGAACGGTTGCTCAATGCTCTGGCCGAGTATGAGTGGCGGTTACGGTTGGCGTGGAACCGGGGAGATCAGCGTTTTCCTATTGACCCCGCGCCGCTAACCCAGGTTCAAGACAGTCTGAAGTCAGACGAAGTTCTACTGGAGTACGTACTCGACGAGCCGAACTCCTTCTGTATATCGCTTACACGCACGTCCGCAAGCCTGCTGGTGCTACCGGCCGGCCGCAAGAAAATTGAAAAACTCTTTCAGCGGTACGTTGATGAAATCCGCGCGAAGGAGACTGGGGCTGAAGAAGCCAAGCAACTGTATGTGTCTCTGGTGCAGCCAATTCCTGAGACATCTGCAGGCAAACGATTCATCGTTGCGCCGGACGGCATATTGAACCTCCTGCCGTTCGAAGCGCTGCAGGATAGCCAGGGTCAGTATCTGCTAACGTCCACTGTCATCAGCTACGCTCCCTCCGCCACTGTTCTCGATGCGCTACGAAGGAGGGACAAAGAGCAAGAATCCCCTCGACCGTTCCTCGGAGTGGGGGACGTTGCTTACGAAAATCAAGGCGGTAAGGGGAACAGAATCCCAGCTTCCGAGACACTGCGGGGTCGGTTTGTTCGCGGTTTCGCCGATTTCGTCGGAATGCCGCTCCATGATCTGCCTCAAACGCGAGAAGAGGTCGAGAACATCAGTAAAATTGTGGGAAAGGACGCAGAGACCTTGTTTGGTGCAAGCGCTACTGAGAGTGCATTCAAGAAAGAACCGCTGAATGAGTTTCGCGTCCTGCATTTGGCTGTCCACGGATTTGCCGACCCACAATACCCGGAGCGATCAGCCCTAGTCCTTGGGGCCGATCCCAAAGCTGGCGAAGATGGTTTGCTGCAGGTCCGAGAAATTAAGAAGTTGCGATTGAACGCCGAACTGACGACTCTTTCAGCATGCGACACGGGAGTGGGCAAATTGCAAGGAGAAGAAGGGGTCAGTGACTTGGCCGAGGCCTTTCTGGCAGCCGGCGCGAAAACCGTAGTTGCGAGCCTGTGGAGCGCGGATGTACAACGGGTCGTTCATGGAGTGGAGCAATGCAACCGGTACCGCCGTCGCGGCGGGAGCCGGAGGATTGCCCTAGCGCCGTCCTGTGTTGCGGTTGAGAGCGGCTCCTTCGATGATGAGGAGCGCGCAGGCCGTGTCCGACTCTCACCCAACGTTGAAGGAACAGAGGACGGTCATGAATGCAAAGGTCACACGCCGACAGTTCGTCAAACTGTCCGTAGGGGCGGGGGCGGCACTCGGAGCCGTGGGTGCGCCGGGAGCCGAGCTTGCACCACGGCCGGGATGGCACGGGTCGCAGCGGGTAACACAGATCGCCAGCAACTGCGAAATGTGTTTCTGGCGCTGTGGCATCCTCGCCGAAGTCGCCGACGGGAAGGTCGTCCGCATCACCGGTAATCCTGATCATCCCCTCACCCGTGGGCGTCTGTGCGCGCGAGGCAATGCCGGCGCCGAACTGCTTTACGATCCCGACCGCCTGAAGTACCCGCTACTGCGAACAGGCAAGCGCGGGGAGGGAAAATTCGAGCGTGTGAGCTGGGAGCGGGCGCTGGACTACTTCGCGCAGAGCCTGACCGACCTCAAGACCCAGTACGGTCCGGAGAGCGTTGCGCTCTTTCCACACGGGGTGGCGTCGTCGTTCTTCGGCACGCTCATGAAGGCCTACGGTTCTCCGAACCGTGCCGAGCCGGCGTTTGCGCAATGCCGCGGCCCGCGCGACGTGGGATACGCCCTCACCTTTGGCCGCGACCTCGGCTCCCCCGAGCCGCTCGACCTAGAAGCAGCCAGGCTCATTGTCCTGATCGGCTCGCATCTCGGAGAAAACGTTTTTACTTCACAGGTGACGGCCTTCGCGGAGGCGCTGTCACGTGGCGCCAGGTTGATCGTGGTGGACCCGCGCTTCTCCACCTCGGCGGCCAAGGCTGACTGGTGGCTGCCGATTCGTCCCGGTACCGACATCGCTCTGCTGCTGGCGTGGATGAACGTCCTCATCACCGAGCGGGGTTACGACAAGGACTACATCGAAACCTACGCTAGCGGTTTTGCTGAGCTGGAGCAGCACGTGCGTGGCTTCACGCCGGAGTGGGCCGAAGCAATCACCGAACTCCCTGCCCGGGACATCCGGGCAACCGCCAGGGCGATGGCGGAGGCCAAGCCGTCTGTGCTATTGCACCCCGGCCGTCATGCCAGCTGGTATGGCGACGACACGCAGCGCGCCCGCGCCATGGCCATCCTCACCGCGCTGACAGGCAGTTGGGGGCGCAAGGGCGGTATCTTCCTCCCGACGTCCTTCCCGCTGGGGAAGGCTAATCTGCCTCCCTTCCCGAAGTCGCAGCGCGGACGCGCCGACGGCGCCGGCGGACGCTTTCCGTTCGCCTCCGAGGAACAGGGCGTGACCAACGGGCTGGTAGATGCCACGCTCACCAGCAATCCCTATCCCATCAAGGGCTGGATCATTTACGGGCAGAACGTGCTGGAGAGCATCCCGCAGCAGCAGAAGACGCTGGCCGCCATGGAGCAACTGGACTTCATCGCGGTGGTGGACGTACTGCCGATGGAGCAAATCAACTACGCCGACCTGGTACTGCCCGAGGCGACCTACCTCGAGCGTTACGACCTGCCGCACATTGTAACCAGCGCGAAGCAGCCGTTTCTCGCCTTGCGACAACCTGCCGTCGAGCCACTCTATGAGTCCAAACCGGGTTGGTGGATCGCCAAACAAATGGCCCGCCGCCTCGGGCTAGAAGCCTACTTCCCGTGGGAGAACCCGGAACAGCACCTCCAAGCCCTGATCGCGCCGGAAGGAATCAATGCGGACACTCTGCGCACACGCGGCGCAGTTGGGTTCGCAGGAAGGCCGTACATCGAGGACCGCCTCCCGGAAGACGGTCCGCTGTTTCCCACCACCAGCGGCAGGATTGAGCTGTACTCCTCGACGCTTAAGGCAGCGGGTTTTGACCCGTTGCCGCGCTACACACCGGCGACCGATCCGCCCGTGGGATATTTCCGGCTTCTTTACGGTCGCACTCCTGTCCATTCCTTTGCGCGCACCCAGAACAACGCACTGCTGGATTCATTCACGGCGGAGAACGAACTCTGGATCAACACCCTGGCGGCGCGGGATCTGGGCCTGCACAATGCGCAACGGGTAGTGCTGGAGAACCAGGACGGAATCACGAGCCTGCCCATCGTGTTGCGCGTGACCGAAGGCATCCGCCGCGATTGTGTCTATCTGGTCCACGGATTTGGCCAACGGTCGAAGAAGCTGCGCCGCGCCTACGGCCGCGGCGCCTCAGACACAGAGCTGATGACGCGGGTGCAGGTGGATCCCATCATGGGCGGGACAGGAATGCGGGTCAACTTTGTCCGTGTGCTCAGGAGGGAAGGGTAGCGATGGCGCGCTATGCCATGGTTATCGACCTGAAGAAATGCGTGGGCTGCCAGGCCTGTGCCGTGGCCTGTGACAAGGAATGGAACGTCCCGCAAGGCTCTGGTCGCACCCATGTTCATTCCACAGGTATCGCCGGCACCTTCCCCAACCTGACATCCGGCTTTCTGGTAGCACAATGCAATCAATGTGACCGGCCCTCCTGCGTTGTCGCCTGTCCGACGGGCGCCACTCGCGAGACGCCGGACGGCGTCGTCCGCATCGATCGTGGCCTGTGCATCGGCTGCGGCTACTGCGTAGAGGCCTGCCCATACGACGCACGCTACATCAACCCTGTCCTCCAGCAAGCCGACAAACGCGACTTTTGCGCTGAGCGGTTGGAACGCGGGTTGCAGCCTGCCTGCGTCCTGACTTGTACAGCTCATGCCAAGTACTTCGGTGACCTGGAGGATTCCAGCGGTGAAGTGTTCCGCATGGTCTATGAGCAGGGCGCGCACCGGCTGCAATCTTCACAGGTGGCAATCGGTCCCAACGTATATTACCTGGGCGACAAGCCGCACGTTGAGCTGGCGTTTGCCCAATTTCCGCCGCGAGCACCGCGGATGGCAATCTCGGGAGAGCTCTGGCGCCGGGTGTTGAAGCCCGTAGTGCTGGCCGCAGTGGGCGCGAGTTTCCTGGGACAGGCAGTGGCGTTCTTCTACCAGCTGAGGACAGGTGAAAAAGACGTCGAGGAGTAGAAGACCATTATGAGCGCACCAGCCATCTCCAACCTTCCGCCGCCATTGAGCCCGGCCGAGGCCGATGTGCTCTCCCAGCGCCAGGTGAAGAAGCATCACGTCGCCGTCATCCTTTTGCACTGGTTCAACGCAATCGTGTGGCTGGTTGAGCTGGCGACCGGGCTGGCCCTGATCAGCTCGAACTACTTTCGCGTCGCACCCAACTGGTATTTGCAGATGGTCCAGGGCCTCTTTGGATCACGCGCCAACATGTTGCACCTTCACATTGCCATCGGCTTGTTATGGACGGTGGTGTTCCTGGTGTACGGGACCTTCGGCTTTCAGACCTACCTTCGTAAGGAAGTACTGCGGAAAGAAATCGGGTTGGATGGCGACGATGTGGAGTGGCTATTCATTCGAGTTCGGAACCTGCTGCGGGGCGCGAAGCAACCCTTGCCGCCTCAGGGCGCTTACAACGCAGGGCAAAAGCTGTTTGCCATCCTCATTTACACCATGATCCCCATCGTCATGGTCACCGGTCTGATCATGACGTTTCATTTGATCAGCACGACCGTGGTGGCGTGGGCGATGGTCATGCACTTTGCGGCCGTCGCCGCGGTCGTCTCGGGACTGATGATCCACGTGTATATGGGCGCCGTCTTCCCTGAGGAGAAGCCTGCCTTTTTCTCGATGATCACGGGCACGGTGAATGAGCTTTACGCCTACCGTCACCATCACAAGTGGTGGAGAGAGATGGTCGCGCAGAGGCCAGCGCTCGAACCTTCCAGCGAGCAACGTGTTGGCCGAAGTTGAGCACTCCGTCAGCGAACAACCGGCTGCGACCGTATCCAAGGGTAAGGAATTGCTCGGCGCTCTTCGCCAGCGTGAGTACTGGCCGCCTTACGTTGCCGGCGCTGGCCTGGGGCTGACGCTACTGGCCACGTTCATCATCATGGGGCGCGGCTTGGGAGCATCCGGTGCGTTCGCCCGACTGGTTGCCTGGACGCTGGAAAAAGTCGCGCCCGCCTATGCCAGCAGCAGCCCTTACTGGAGCGGTTACATTCAGCACGGACAATCAACGCTATACGACTTCCTAGTCTTCGAGATGATCGGTGTGGCCATTGGCGGCTTCGTCTCCGGTTGGCTCGCCGGACGCTTAAAACTGAGCGTCGAGAAAGGTCCCCGCATCTCCAAACGTGCACGCTATGCGTTCGCTCTGGGAGGAGGCATCCTCACCGGCGTGGGCGCACGCCTGGCGCGAGGCTGCACCAGCGGGCTGGCGCTATCGGGCGGGGCCGTGCTCTCCGTTGGCGCGTTCATTTTCATGATGAGTGTGTTCGTTGCTGGATTTCTTGGGGCTTACCTGCTGAGAAGGAACTGGTTATGAATGCTCCGTTTGTGCAGACGCTGTCAACCGTTAGCTTTGTGGCGACTTCCCTGATACTAGGCTTCTTCTTTGGATTTTTCCTGGAGCGTGCCGGTTTTTCCAGCGCTCGCAAGCTTACTAACCAGTTCTACTTCAAAGATTTCTCAGTGTTGAAGGTGATGTTCACAGCAATCATCCTGGCGATGCTGGGGATCGCATATTTTTCGCTGTTGGGCTGGATGGATGTCGGACAACTGTACGTGCCCCCAACCTTCCTTTGGCCGCAACTGTTGGGCGGAGTTCTGCTGGGCGCCGGATTCATCGTCGGCGGCTACTGCCCAGGGACATGTGTGGTGGCCGCCGCAATCGGAAGGATGGATGGGCTGATGTTCATCATCGGCGTCCTTATCGGGACCTGGGGCTTTGGGGCTGCAGTGCCCCACTTCCAAGGTTTCTATCTTTCTGGCTCCCTGGGGGCGCTCGCCGTACCACAGTGGCTGAATGTCAATGTCGGCATCGTTGCCCTTGCCGTGACTCTCATTGCTCTTGGCGCCTTCTGGGCCGCCGAACGTTGCGAGGGCAGGTGGCAATTATTCGCGCGTACCTACGGTCCATACGCCCGAGGAGGAGAAGGCCATGAGGGATAACTTTGCATTAACAGGAAAGACGCTGGCAGCAATTGCTCTCGCTGCCCTTGCCATGGTGCTGGCAGTGAGTTCCATAATTAGCCAGAGTTTGACGGCGGCGGACACTGCCTCCGCCGCCGATTCCATCGCTAAAAGCACGGGTGAAGTTACGGCCGGCGAATTGGCGCAGTGGATCATCGAGAAGCGGCAGGACTACCAACTCGTCGATCTTCGTGATCCCTGGCAGTTTGATGACTATCACATCCCCACTGCCATCAACATTCCGCTGAATCAGCTCTTTGCGTCCGAAAACCTGAAGCGCCTCGATAAGGGCAAGAAGATTATCGTTTATGGCCTCGGCGCCGGCCATGCGGCCCAAACGCAACTCCTTCTTTCCATGAAGGGCTACCATGCCTACTCGCTCAACGACGGGGTTATCGCCTGGTGGGACGAGGTCATGACGCCAACCAGTATGCGCAGCGCCAATCCATCCTCAACCGGATATCAGCGGGCGCGGCAGTTGCGCGAGTACTTCATGGCGGGAGGCCGTGCCGGTGAGGCGCCGCCCTCGCAGCCAGCCGTGGCGGCGCCGGAAAAGTCAACCGCGCCGGCGGCCAAGCCGGCTGTGAAGCCTGCGGCCAAACCTGCAGAGAAACTGCCGCCTAAGGACAAGGAGAAGGAACGGCTGAAGCTCGGCACGGGTTGCTCATAACCGGTGCGGCCGACGAGTCGTGTAGAGCCCCCGCGGGATCGCTGAAAGAACTTCACAAACGACTTCTTTCCGAATCCGGCAGGGGCTGTTTTGTGGGCTCCAACTGCTTAAGAAGTTCTGAGACATATAAGCGAGACTTCTGAATTCTTGCGCCAAAGTGATTCTCTAGTCTTGCTTGTACCATTCGGGCCAGGTTGACCACCTGCTCAAATCCCGTGTATTTATTGCGCCACTGTTGTTGCGGAAAGTGGTAACGGATTACCGAGTTCTTGAGCGCATGCTTGTTTGTCGGATGGCGAAAGAAATCTGGATTGCTGAGGACAAACTTAACTATGGGAAGTTGGAGCCATGCCAGCATGATCTCAGGTGTACTGAAGTAAAAAAACGGTTCATGCTGCACATGGTTTCTACGGCACCATTCAAGGGGAGTTGTATAACTGATATCCACTTTCAAATATGGGTCGGCTGCCGTTAAGACTTCCTTTGATGCATCCACTTCATAAAGCTGCTCTCCGCCGGCTAAAACTGCGAACCCGCCTATGCTTTCGACGATCGACATCTCCTTAATCATCATGTAGCGAAAAAGCTCGCCTGCCACATATCCATCTTCAATATAGTTATCTAAGTCGTCCTTCACGAAATCGAAAATATCGAGAGGGTATAGTTCCTGCCGTACTTGGTTCTGCTGGCACCATCGTTTCGCATATACGACGTCATGAGAGTTCTTGCCATCTGCAAATTCAATCGTCAGTACATTGAATGGCAGGTTGAGTCTAAGAAAAATCTCACACACCGTTTCGCTGTCGACCCCGCCGCTTGAACAAATCCAGATAGGCTTCGTTGTGGACTTGGCTAAAGAAGCCGCCTTCTCAAGCTCTTCAATCCATGGAAGCGGTGTCCGAGCAGAATGGGAAAATTCAAACCGGGAAGTGGCGTGTTGGGAAATTTGGCTCATCCCAACGATACTGCAAATTATCCGCACTGCCCATGATCGGATTATAGCTCTCACTCCCCCGTTACTTGGCAGGTGCACGAGTCTGACGGACTACCTATTCCCGCAACGGTAACGCAGGTTTCTTCGTCACTGCGGGTTAAGCCGAAAGTGTGCTACGGTTAGGATGGCAGGAGTGGCAATGAGCAGAGTCAAGAATCTATTTAATCGCATTTTGGTGTTTGTAGTTTTCGTTCTGACTGGTGCCCGCATGGCAGTCGCACGCATTTTGCCCGCTCCGCAATCGAGTCAAATGCCCCCTAGCTCCAAGGTTTTCGCGCTCACAGAGGCTGCTTGGTTGGAGCTGCGTGCCGGCGGTGATGGCGCTAATCAAGAAACGAAGAGCAATGATGACAAGACGAAGCCGTCGGAGAACAGTACTGATAAGAAGGAACCCTCGAAGAGTGGTGACGATAAGAAGGAACCCTCGAAGAGCAAGGACGACAGCAAGGAACAGTCGAAGAGTGGTAATTGCGACAAGGGAGGTTCAACGAGCGGTGACAAAAAGAAGGGGGACGCATCAAAGAGCAGTGAGTGTGGATCAGGGGGCGGTGATGGCGATACTGGCGGAACCGGCGGCTAGCTGTTTTGCTCCCAGCGTTGGCCGCGCGAGCAACTGCTCGTGCTGATTAGACAATCGGAGCGCCCAAGTTTGTACCAGCAAGACCTCCGAATCCAACGGATGGATACTTGAGATCCCCGGACGTGAACCTCGACGGCAACATGACCGGGAGCGCCGCGCAGGACAATACTCTCTAATGAACTGCTCGATCGAGGGAGTTGGGGTTCAGCTGCCCGGCGGTTCTCCAGCAAGTACGCCTTCACTCGTCCGCTGCGGGAAATACCGGAAGCTGTCCCCGCAACGCCGCCCGCCAGCCGGACTGTTGAACCTCAACTGGTCGGTCTCAAGAACCTGTATGCTCAACTGTATGCTCAAGGAGAGCGGCTGGCTTGGGTCCCAGCACATTCGGCCAGATGTCTCCCTTACCCCAGAGCAAGATCGAGCTCGAGGTACGCCTCATCCGGTAGCGGATAAGACTTAGTTAACCCGGACGCGCGTATCCCCAGAGCGGAGGATCGCCTGCCGAAGAACACACGGGGTCTCTTACGCGCCCGTTTGTAAGGAAACATTTCAGAAGCGCAAGCAAAACTATACCATCGGATGCGGGCGGAATTTCGCAGGCGCGCCGTTCGGCATTGTCGGAAATCTGTGTGGAAGGCAGCCGCTTTCCGCAATTCTTATTGACGCAGATTTTGAGACAATGCCCGCCGCTCGTTCGTCGGCATAATAATTGGGGTTGCGAAGTCGGCGCTATTCGATTTGCACCAACTGGCCGGCATCCACGCGCGACTGCGGAAGCTGAATCGTCTGCGGGGCTCGCCAGTGGTCCATGTATGACACATGATGTACGCACGATACGGTGCAATGAGGAGCACAACTCTTTTCGGTGAGAAACTCGCGGCGAATGTCAGCAACCGAGTATTGCTCCAGCGGTATGCCGGGATAGCCGCGCTGCTGCGAGCAGTAGTGCACCAGTCCGTCTTCGCAGATGTAAAGGTAACGCGCTCCGGCACGGCAGCGCCACTGGTTGGGCTTGCCGTTGGCAATGTTGTTCTGGAACCAGTTGAAGCGCGCGTAATGGTGCTTCTCCAGATCCTTCATCTTTAGGAAGACATCGCGCTCGACCTCGCTTAGCGGCTGGAGCTGTCCTTTGCCGTCGTGAATGATGCCGATGGTCGAGGTAAACCCGAGTTGCGCGGCGCGGCGCCCTACCACCAGCGCGTCGTGCGGATTGTGGATACCACCGCCAACGACGGAGTTGATGTTGACATGAAAGTCGGCATGCTCAGCCAGAAGCTGCAGCTTCTTATCGAGGACCTTCAGCGACTTCTTGGAGACGTCATCGGGCATGACATTGTCGATGCTGATCTGCATATGGTCGAGGCCGGCGCGGTTCAGCCGCTGGATGCGGTCTGCCGTGAGCAGATAGCCGTTGGTGATGATGGCGGCAATGATCGGGTATTTGCGGATATGAGCGATCAGGTCGTCCAGCTCGGGATGCAAAAGTGGCTCGCCACCGCTGAAGGTGACGATCATCGTTCCGAGGCGCGCCAACTCATCGATGCGGCGCTTCATCGTCTCCAGCGGAACTGGTTTGGAGAAATCGTCGAACTCATTGCAATAGGTGCAAGAGAGATTGCAACGGCGAATAGGAATAATATGCGCCAACATTGGGCGGTCGATCGAAGCCAGCCCATTGGCGACCATCTTTAATTCGCGAAGCCGGCGTTTGTAGGCTATCAAGCGCCGGCGCACCCCTGGTGACGATTTTGGCATACTAAAGTTCTACCTATTACAACATATCCGCCCGCGCGATAGGGAAGTGCTCATCTTTGTGCGGGGAATTTCCGCCATCGAGCGGTGTGGAGCGGCATCCGGCGGTTGTGCGAAGCGCCCAGGGGTTCCACGCTTCGCACGGCGTTCGCGCTGTTATAATGAGAAATTCACCCATCCACTCTGGAGTTCGTAAAGTAATGATTCGTTTTCTGCAAAAGCCTGGTCCCATTAAGAAGATCGTCTTGGGCGGCATCCTGGTCGTCGTCTGCGTGATGATGGTTATCACCCTCATTCCGGGCGGCGGGTTTCTTAACGAGCTGTTCGGCGGGAGCCTGACCACACAGGGAGTGCTGGCAAGAGTCGGCAACCAGGAGATCGGCGTACCCGAAGTGGCGCAGCAGGCGCGGCTCATCGGCAAGCAGCAGTTCAAGGGAAACATTCCGCCACAGATCATGCCGTACCTTATGCAGCGGGCGGCGCAAGGCGTGATCGCGCAGAAAATGCTGGTGTACGAGGCCGACCGTATGGGCTTGGGCGTGAGCAATGACGAACTGAGTACGGCTTTGCACCAGGGCCAGATGGGGCAGGTATTGTTTCCCGGAGGTAATTTTATCGGGGAGCAGGCCTATGAATCTTTCGTTCAGAGCCAGTTCAACCTGAGCGTTGCCCAGTTCGAGCAGGAGGTCAAGGCCGAGATCGCGCAGAGGAAGCTGCTTTCACTTATCACCGCCCCCGTCTCTGTCAGCGACAAGGACGTCACCGAAGCAGTGAAGAAGCAGGAGACCAAAGTAAAGTTTGACTATGCGGTGCTGACGCTGGATGACGTCAAGAAACAGATTAAGCCGACGGATGCCGAATTGAAAGCCTTCTATGAACAGTACAAGCAGCAGTACGCAAACTCGATCCCGGAAAAGATCAAAGCGCAGTACATTGTGATTGAGACGGCGAAACTGGCCGACAAGGTTCCAGTGACGCAGGCTGAGCTGCAGCAGTATTACAACCAGCATCAGGATGCGTACCGCATTCCCGAGACGGTGACCGTCCGCCACATTCTGATTAAGACGCCGACGCCGGGCGCGGATGGCAAGGTCGATCAGGCCGGAGTGGATGCCGCGCGTAAGAAAGCCGAAGACATCGAAAAGCAGTTGAAGGCTGGCGCGAACTTTGCCGAACTGGCGAAGAAGAATTCCGATGATCCTGGAAGCGCGCAGAACGGAGGACTGCTGCCGCCGCTCACCAAAGGCCGTACCGTTCCTGAGTTCGAGCAGGCGGCCTTCAACACGCCGGTCGGCCAGACGACAGACGTTATTCGCACCAGTTACGGCTTCCACATCATTCACGTAGAAGCCAGGCAGCAAGCTCGCATGAAGCCGCTAGACGAGGTGAAACCCGAGATCGAGGCTGCCATCAAGGCGCAGAAGGCGTCTGCCGAGGCACAGAACCTGGCGAATACCGTGCAGACCTTGGCGCGTACCGAAGGAATGAGCAAGGCTGCATCCGACAAGGGTCTCACGGTTACAACAGCCGGTCCGGTTGCGCAGGGCGATCTGCTGCCTGGTGTGGGCAACGCTCCGGAATTCGTGAGCGCATTGTTTGCTGCCAAGAAGAATGATCCTCCTGCTACGGCGGCTTTGCCGCAGGGCCATGCCATCTATCAGGTGGTTGACATTCAACTGCCGCAGACACCCACCTTCGAGCAGATCAAGGACAAGGTGGAGCAGCAGTTTAAGGACGAGCGCGCGCAGGCCCAATTGGCGCAGAAGACCCAAGAGCTTTCGGATCGCGCACGCTCCGAACATGACTTAGCCAAGGCAGCCAAAGAAGCCGGGGCGACTGTCAAGACCAGCGAGTTGGTGGATCGCACTGCGCAAGTGCCCGAAGTTGGCGCCATGAGCGGCGCTGCCAGCGTAGCCTTCACCATGAAGCCGGGCGAGATCAGTAGTCCCTTTCAGGGGGGCAGTAACGGCGTGGTAATCAAAGTCCTGGAATTGCAAGAGCCCTCGCCGGATCAACTCAAGCAGAACTGGGACGCGGTGAAGGACAGTCTGCTCCAGCAAAAGCGCAACGAAATCGAAGGGCTGTACGTGGAGAACTTACGCGACCGTCTGGAAAAGGAAGGGAAGATCAGAATCAATAAGAAGGAGATGGAGCGCCTGAGCCAGACCGCCGAGGGTTCGTAGCGATTCAGGAGTTCCTGGTTTTCTGGCCAGCAGGTGATTCTGCTGGCCGCTTTTGTATACCTCACGGCACGGCGGGCGGGCGGCTAGACCGCGGCCAATCGTCAACCTTTTTCTGTCCATGCTCGCTCATGCTTTCGAAACGCTCATCCGGTGTTCTGACGCATCCCACCTCACTGCCGTCTCTGGGCGGGATCGGTGACCTTGGCCCGGCCGCGTATGAGTTCGTCGACTGGCTGGCCAGCGCCCGTCAGACGCTCTGGCAGATCCTGCCGCTCGGGCCGCTCGGGTACGGCAACTCGCCGTATTCCTGCACCTCGGCATTCGCCGGCAATGTGCTCATGATCAGCTTGGAGCGCCTTGCGGAGCGCGGTCTGCTCGATCGCGATCGTCTGGAGGAGGTACCGGACGGCGATTCTCCAGTTGATTTCGACCGGGTTCGCACTTACAAGCTGCCATTGTTGCGTGAGGCTGCCAAGAATTTTCTTCGCTCGGCATCAGGTGCGGCTCGTGAACGCTACGACAGCTTTTGCCATAAGAACCATGCGTGGCTCGAGGACTATGTTCTTTTCAGTACTTTGCGTGAGCGCTTCGGCGACCAGCCGTGGAATGGCTGGCCGGAAGAAATTGTTCGCCGCAATACCAAGGCGATTACAAAGTTGCGCAAAGACCTGCACGAGCAGCTCGAGGAAGAGCGCTTTCTGCAGTTTGCATTTTTCGAGCAGTGGGGCGCTTTGCGCTCTTACTGCCACCAGCGCGGCATTCGCGTACTCGGTGACGTCGCGATTTTCGTCAGCTATGACAGCGCTGACGTATGGACGCATCCCGAAATCTTTCGCTTGAAAGACGACCTCTCGCCCAAAGTCGTCGCCGGCTGTCCGCCAGACGCGTTCAGCGAAACCGGCCAGCGCTGGGGTAATCCGTTGTATGACTGGGACGTACTCAAGTCGCGCGGATACAACTGGTGGATCAAGCGCATGCGTTGGGCGATCAAAACTTACGACATCGTTCGCCTCGATCATTTTCGCGGGTTCGAGGCTTATTGGGAAATACCCGCGGACGAGCCGACCGCGGTTCACGGCCAATGGGTGCAAGGGCCGAACGACGACCTGTTCAAAGCCCTGCACAGCGCGCTCGGTGATCTGCCCCTCATCGCCGAAGATCTTGGTTACATCACTCCCGAAGTTACCGAGCTGCGCAAGAAACTGGACATCCCCGGCATGAAGGTCATGCAATTCGGTTTTGGAGACGCCGGCGCCCGCAAGTATTTGCCTCATCGCTTCGAGCGCAACTCCGTGGTTTACACCGGTACTCACGACAACGACACTACCGTGGGCTGGTGGAACTCGTCCGCGACAGACGCGGAGAAGAAGGCCGCAGCCGCTTATCTTGGTATCGGCGACAATGGAGTTCATTGGGCGTTCATACGAGCCGCACTGACCTCGGTTGCAAATCTTGTCGTCATCCCTGTGCAAGACGTCTTGGGCCTCGACTCGAATGCGCGAATGAATGTGCCCAGCCAAACGACTGGCAGCTGGTCGTGGCGACTGCATCCTGGTGCGTTAACACCGGAGCTTGCAACCAAGCTAGCAACGCTGGTCGAGCTCACCGATCGTGATGCCGCTCTCCAGCAACTGCCATCGCAAACGAAAGAAGTCGGCAGGGAAATGAGCGAAGATTTCGCGGCATAGCAAAACATTCTGTGCAAACCTGAATCAGGGCTCGAATCGACTGCGCAGAGTCCTGCGGCGTCCGGCTTACGTTTGGGTGCTTTACTTAATCGCAAGTGGCGGCGAGAATAAAAGATTGGGCGTCTCCTTGCGGTTAGATTTCGTACAGCCTGCTATTACATTGGTCAGCTAAAAGCTCCATTTACCTCTTCGTTATTGCGCTTGAAAGGACTCTTATGGCCGCTACTGGTGAACTGATCCGCATGATGAATTACGTGGACGATATTGCGGCAACCCTGCGCCGCATCAACGCCAGCCTTTACCTGATCAACGGCGAGGAGAAGAAGCGCCTCGCGGAATACATGCGTAACTCCGATCCCAACTTCATCGCTGTCGTCGAGCAATTGGCCAAGGGAGACTAGCCCGATGGCCGAGGTCCGCACCATCGCCGTCATCGGCGCCGGAATCATGGGACGAGGCATCGCGCACGCTGCGGCGCTTGGCGGCTATCGCACCATCCTGGAGGACATTCTTCCCACCGCCTTGCGTAAGGCCGAGACCGAGATTCGAGTAAATCTTGACAAAGCCGTCGAGCTCGGGAAAGTGACCAAGGCCGATGCCGACGAGGCCTTCACGCGGCTGGAATACGCCTCGTCCGTCGAGCAGGCCGCGCGCGAAGCTGACCTGGTGATTGAAGCCGTTCCGGAGGAGATGGAATCCAAGATCGAGATTTTCACCCTCCTCGATAAAGTCTGCCGGCCGGCGACCATTCTGGCCTCGAATACCTCCTCTCTGAGCGTCACGGAAATTTCTTCGGTGACCTACCGCGCGCCCGAGTGCGTTGGCATGCATTTTTTCAATCCCGTGCACAAGATGAAGCTGCTGGAAATTGTGCGCGCCTTGGAGACCAGCGACGAGACTGTGGCCGCGGCCGTCGAAGTCGGCAAACGGATGGGAAAAGAAGTGGTCGTCATCAAGGAATCGCCCGGCTTCATCACCAGCCGTATTAACGCCATGATCGGCAACGAAGCCTTTTACATGCTGCAGGAAGGAGTCGCTTCGCCGCAGGACATCGACAAGGCCCTGAAGCTCGGATTGAACCACCCGATGGGACCGTTCGAGATGGTGGATCTCGTCGGACTCGATACTCGCCTCCACATCCTCGAATACCTGCACAAGACGCTGGGCGAAAAGTTTCGTCCCGCGCCCTTGATGGTGCAGTACGTCAAGGCTGGACGCCTGGGCCGCAAAGCTGGCCGCGGTGTATACGAATATCCCGGACAAGAACCGGGACGGCAGAAGGCGCCCGAAGCAGCCAGGGAAGAGAAGAAGTAGCGGATCTTATTCCCAGCTACTGGTCTACTCGCGCCTGACCACTGGGTTGCCCACCCCCACCCCCTCACGGCA
This sequence comes from uncultured Acidobacteriaceae bacterium, assembly GCA_963782275.1. Classification (GTDB taxonomy): domain Bacteria; phylum Acidobacteriota; class Terriglobia; order Terriglobales; family Acidobacteriaceae; genus Bog-257. The sequence continues at coordinate 149,331 of CAWAJA010000001.1, forward strand.
TCACGTAGAATCAAACGTTTACGCATCATTTGCTCTGCAAAATATTACATCCAAAGGAGTTATGTGCAAGATATAGATTCCTATGGACTTAGCAGTGAGGAATGAGCGAGGGCCCCGTTGAGGATCATGTGTATAGAATATATATGATGCTTAACAACATATTCTTCTTGTCCGGTACCCCCTCCCCCATCCCTCTCGCAAAATATTGAAAATAAAGAGCCAAAGAAAGCTTGCCTCGCAAAATATTACATCCAAATGAGTTATAGGCAAAATATTCCATTACAAGCACTTAACTCCTTCTACGAGGCCAGACACCCCCTCCCCGCCGTCGAGAAGGTTGCACCTTCCCGAAAAGTGCGGAGAGTCACTTCTGATCGGAGAGCACATGGCTGACGCGGTTCGGTTGTCAAGGAACTGTACCCGCCGCGGCACACAACAATACGGCGGGAGCGCACACTGGGTGCCCCGACCGCAGATTATCCCAGACTCCGGGGTCGCTCAAGTTACGAAGGTACAGGTTGGGTAACTGTACTTTCGTAACAACTGCGCGGTGTGGTAACCGTTCTCTCCGCAGCTTGCGGCGGGGTCTTGCCGGGAACGAGAATGACGCAGCACTGTCCCCTTTTTGTCCGCTAACCCCCTACGACTTATGTAGCGACCCGTCAACAACGCAAGGCAAGGCGCAAGAGATTGTCGGCGATGATGAAGGCCAGATGGGCACGTAGGAAGATGCCAATCACGGGCCCACAGCACTGATTTGACAGAGCCAGCGACTCCGCCCTCTCCGAGGGCATCTAAAAGATAGAGGCGTTTACATGAGGCGATTTTCTATCGTGGCGATCGGCTTGATTGTGCTGACCGCGATTTCCGCCCTGGCTGCCCCCAAGCCGAGTACTTCGAAAGAGCCAGTGTTTCCGGGCACTCTGGCGAATGCGCGCTATGTCTACGTGGCCTCCTATGACGGCGATCAGTTCGATCTGAACCTGCTTCCCGAAGATCGGGAGGCGATCGGCGCGGTGCAGAACGCGCTTCAGGAGTGGGGCAAACTGACGATCGTGTACCGGCCCTCTGAAGCCGACATCATCATCCTCGTGATGAGCCGGCCCTCCGAAGATGTGCTGGCCGTGTACGATTCGTGGCCGAGAGGCAATTTTCTGTGGCGCGTCATGGGACGCGACGGTCTCCAGTCCGGCGAAACTCCGCTGGTCACGCAATTTGAAAAGGGATTCGAGAGCGTGCAGAAGCACAAGTAACCTTGCACGCGCGTGCGTCCGCCGAAGCGCAGCCACGTAAAGGAATTGCGGTGACGCCGATGCGATTCCTAGTGCTCAAGTCTTCCTCATGCTTTCAAGGTAAGCGTATGGCCCCTCGCCAAAGGGGCACCCGCGGGAGACTGTCAATCGGCTCGCAGAGCCTTGACGGGATCGGTTGATGCGGCCCGTTGTGCGGGCAGGATGCTGGCGACCGCGGAGCAGACTCCCAGCGACAGAATGGCCACGGCAAAGACCTTTGGGTCCCAACTGTGCACTCCAAACAATTTCGCGGTCATCAGGCGGCCGGCGGCGATGGCGAAGGGAATCCCAATCAGTAAGCCGATGGCCACCTGCAGAAATGCTCCCCGTAAGACAAGGCGCACGATGTTCATGCGATCAGCGCCGAGAGCCATGCGCACTCCGATTTCGCTGGTGCGGCGCACGACATTATAAGCGGTCAGACCGTAGAGGCCGATGGCGGCCAGCATCAGCGCGATCACGCCGAAGGTGCCGGCCAATTGCGCGACCATGCGCTCCTGGTCGAAGTTCATGGCCACCTGCTCATCCATCGTTTGGACGGAGACAATGGTGAGGTTGGGATCGATTTCACCCAGCGCACGGCGCAGTTGGGGCTCGAGATTCGTAGTGTTGCCCCGCAAGTGCAACTGAATGCCACCGACGAAGTGTGACTTCTCTTCGAAGCTCTGCATCAGGTTTTCGCTGTAATGGATGGATTGCTCCAGCGGTAGGAAAAACATGGAGTTAGCGGGCTTCTCAGGATTGTTGTATTTGGCGTCCCGCACCACTCCCACGATTTCATAGTCGCCGGCATACTTTGCGGTGTTCATGCCGAAGTGCCTGCCCAGCGGATCGTCATTGGGAAAGAAGCGTTTGACGAAGGTCTGGTTGACGATGGCCACGGGACGCGAGCCGCGATTGTCAGACTCATTGAATTCGCGACCGCGTACGATGTTCTGGCCAATGGTAGAAAAATAGTTGTGGCTTACCCGGTCCCACGATGACGCGCTCTCCTCGCCGGGTTTGGGATCGCCCTTGCCTTCGACCGCGACGTATTCGCCCCAGTTGTCAAAATCGAGCGGACCGTACAGCGCAAGGCTGACACTCTGCACGTTGGGCAGTTGCAGCAGGCGGTCTTGGATGGCGCGATAGAGCGCGTCAAGGTGCTCGGGGGTGTAGCTGGGGAGCGGCGGATTGATGTCAACGGTCAGGCGATTGGCGGTGGCGAACCCGAAGTCCTGATGCTCCAGGTTGCGCAGGCTCGTCACCAGTAATCCGGCGCAGGCCAGCAGCACCAGAGAGAGCGCCGCCTGGCCGATGACCAGAAGCTTTTGCGGCAGCGTGGACGCCTCGCGCGTGCTGCGGTTGGCCCCGTGCAGCGCTTCCGCGGGGTCGGAATGCGAGCTAAACCACGCCGGCACGACGCCGAAGAGCATGCCGGTCAGCAGCGAAAGCACGAACGCGAATCCCAGCACCGGCCAGGAGGGAGTCGCACTGATGGGCACGATGGGGGCGTTACGAAAGGCTAGCGCCAGCATGACACGGACACCGAAGTAGGAGACAGCCAATCCCAACAGGCCACCGACCAGCGAGAGCAGCACGGCTTCGGTGAGGGACTGGCGGATGAGGCGCTTGCGAGTTGCGCCGAGCGCGATGCGCACCGCCGTCTGCATTCTGCGGGCGGTGCCGCGGGCCAGCAAGAGGTTGGCGATGTTGGCGCAGGCAATCAGCAGCACAGTTCCGCACACCATCAGCAGAATGCGCAGGCTGGTCCCGTAGTTTTCCTTCATGGTGCTGATGCCGCTTCCGGCGGGAGCCAATCGGACGTATTTGTGGGGAATCGTGGGATCGAGTTGCGGGCGCATTTCTGCGGGCATGCTCGTCCTCATTGCGCAGCCACTGCTGCAACACCGGCGTCAAGCGCGCGGCCAGGCCATCGGTGGTTGCGCCCGGACGCAGCCGGCCGATGGCATAGAGCAAGTTGGAGTGGTTGGTCTTCATCAACGCATTCGTGCCGTCGAACAGGATCTCCTGCTGCAGCGGCAGCCAGAAATCCGGCGGGTGGCTGCGCAGGGTGTCGCCGAAGAAACCCGGAGGCGCGACGCCGATCAGCGTGGCCGGTTGACCGTCGATGAAGAAGGTCGAGCCTATGAGAGAAGGGTCCGATCCGTAGGACTGCTGCCAGGTGCGATAGCTCATCACCGCGACCGGGGGCGCGGACTGCTGATCGTCGGAGGGGGCGATCACGCGGCCCATCAGGGCGCCTACTCCGAAGACGTGGAAGTAAGTGCCGGTGACGAACTCGGCGCGCAACGGCCGCGCCTCGTGGTCGCGTGAGGCGCTGCGAATGCCATAGGTATTCGGCGCAGCCTGGAACGCGGTCGTCTCTTCGAATTCGGGCGCCGCGGCAGCGAGGCGCTGGTAAAGCTGATGAGAGAAGAGGCTCCAGTCGTCTTCCTCCCATCCTTCGACGCAGCACTCCTGCGAATCGCCTATGCGATAGAGCTGCGCCGGATCGGTGACCGGCAGGGACTTCAACATGATGGCATGCACTAGGGTGAAGATCGCGGTGGTCGCGCCGATGCCGATGGCGAGCGTCAGAATCGCGGTGAGCGTGAAAGCAGGCGCCAGTCGCATCTGCCGGAGAGCGTAACGGAGGTCCTGAAGAATGGTGTGCATGCAGGCGTCTCCCTTGCGGAATGTTACGACAGGCGAAAAGAATTTGTTCCGCCAGCCTAAGGGAGCAACGTGGGGATGTTGGTGGTGTTCGTTTCCGAACAGTTTGTGAAGTGCAAAAGCGCAGGAGCGCGCATCATTGGCCTGTGCCGTTGGCTGCGGAATTTGCGCGGTACGGCGCGAATTTGTACCGTTGCGGCCCGTTACATTGCTGATTCCAGCGCTGTTACAATAGAGTAAATGTGGGGCAAGAGCTGGACTCTACTCATATACTGGACAAACAAAGAATGACGAGTAACGCCAAGACCCTCCTTTTATTGAAGCCGAGGGGTTTCTGCGCCGGGGTAGTGCGCGCCATTGACATTGTTCGCATTGCGCTGGAGACCTTTGGAGCGCCGATTTACGTCCGCAAAGAGATCGTCCACAACCGCTACGTGGTGGACGAACTGAGCGCTAAGGGGGCCATTTTCGTTGACAGTGTCGAGGAAGTTCCGGCAGGCGAGCGGGTCATTTACAGCGCCCACGGCGTCGCTCCTGAGGTGCGGGAGTCGAGCAAGCTGCGCGAACTGCGAGTGATCGACGCGACTTGCCCGCTGGTGACCAAGGTCCATGTGGAGGCAGTGAAGTTCGCGCGCGAGGGCTATTCGCTGATTCTTATTGGCCACCGCGATCACGATGAGGTCATCGGGACGCTGGGCGAAGCCCCCGCGGTCACGCAGGTTGTGGATGTCCCGGAGGATGTGGACACTCTGCACGTGCCTGATCCAGACCGGGTGGCTTATTTGACCCAGACCACCTTGAGCCTGGACGAAACGCGCCACGTGATCGAGGCGCTGCGCAAGAGATTTCCCAAAATCAAGGGTCCGCACGCGCAGGACATTTGCTACGCGACGGAGAATCGCCAGACGGCGGTGAAGGAAGTCGCCAGCGAATGTGACCTGCTGCTGGTCGTGGGTTCGGACAACAGCTCCAATTCGAACCGGCTGGTCGAAGTAGCGTGCAATCTGGGTACGAAGAGTTATCTCATCGAGAACTACCGCTCCATCGAGCCAGAGTGGTTGCAGAATGTGAAGACCGTAGGTCTGACGGCCGGAGCGTCGGCGCCCGAAATTCTGGTGCAGGAAGTGGTTGATTTTCTGGCTGAGCAGGGATTCACCGACATGCGCGAGGTGGAAGTGATGCCTGAGCATGTGCGCTTTGGATTGCCGCCGGAGATCGTGGAGGCCATCGGCGCCGCGCCCGCCGTGGCGGCGGAGTAAGGAAGCGATGGCAGATCCTGCAAGTCCCGCCGAGATGCGCTTCGGCAAGATAGACGACATCAAGAGCCGAGTAGCCGCGGCCATCGACGCCTCCCGGCGGTTCCTATTTTCCACGCAAAATCAGGAAGAAGGTTATTGGTGCGGCGAGTTGGGCGCCGATACGACCTTGGTGTCGGACTACATCCTCCTGCATAGGCTGTTGGGAACGGAAGATGCAGTGCGCACGCAGAAGTGTGCCAGCGAGATCCTGAACCGCCAGAACCAAGATGGCGGCTGGCCGATTTATAACGACGGTCCTTCCAACATCAGCGCGTCGGTGAAGGCGTACTTCGCGCTCAAGATGGCAGGCTACAGCCCTGACCATCCGCAACTCAAGAAGGCGCGCGAGCGTATTCTTGCTTTGGGTGGAGTGACCGAGGTCAACACCTTCACCAAGATTTATCTCTGCTTCCTCGGACAGTACGACTATGATGCCGTTCCGGCAGTTCCACCTGAGATTGTGCTGTTTCCCAAATGGTTCTGGTTCAACCTTTACGAAATCTCTTCCTGGTCGCGGGCCATCCTGGTGCCGCTGTCGATTGCTTACGCCAAGAAGCCATTCAAGAAAATTCCGGCGGAGGAGGGAATTGACGAATTGTTCGTCGGCGGGCGCACGGTAAGCCAACTGCGACTGCGCTGGGCAAAGAAATTGATCAGTTGGCGTAATTTCTTTCTGGTGCTCGACCGCATGGTGCACTTTTTGGAGCGAGTACACGTGCGCCCGCTGCGCTCGCTCGCCCTGAAGGTCGCCGAAAAGTGGATGCTGGAACGGATGGAGATGAGCGACGGACTGGGGGCGATCTATCCCGGCATCATGAACTCCATCATCGCGCTGCGTTGTTTGGGATATTCGCTGGACGACCCGCAGGTGATCCGGGCGATGGATGAGTTCGAGAAGCTGGGCATCGAGGAGGAGACCACCTTCCGCATGCAGCCGTGCATGTCGCCGGTGTGGGACACGGCGTACGCAGTGTTTGCGCTGGCGGAGAGCGGTGTGGCAGCCAACGATCCGCGACTGGTACAGCCTTGCGAATGGATGCTGCGAAAGCAGGTGACGCGACGCGGTGACTGGTGCGTGAAGAACCGCAAGGCAGCGCCGGCGGGCTGGTATTTCGAGTTCAACAACGAGTTCTATCCCGACGTGGATGACAGCGCGCAGGTCATGCTGGCGCTGAGCCGGGTCAAGACGAGCAATGAGAGCTATCACTCCAAGTCGGTGCAACGCGCGCTGGATTGGATCTTGTCCATGCAGTGCAAGAACGGCGGCTGGGCGTCCTTCGACAAGGACAACAACCGCATGGTCTTCCAGCACATTCCGTTCGCCGACCACAATGCCATGCTCGATCCGGCGACCGTGGACATAACCGGCCGGGTGCTGGAATGCCTCGCGAGTTATGGCTACTCGCTGAAAGATCAGCCGGTGCGGCGGGCGATCGAGTTCATCAAGCGCCAGCAGGAGCCGGATGGCTCGTGGTTTGGGCGCTGGGGCGTGAACTACATCTACGGAACCATGCTGGTCCTGCGCGGACTGGAGGTGGTAGGCGTCGATCATCACGAGCCTGTTGTGCAGCAGGCCGTGGAATGGCTGCGCATGATGCAAAATCCCGACGGCGGCTGGGGCGAAAGGTGCGATTCGTATGACGATCCCAACACCAAGGGCTTGGGGCCGAGCACCGCTTCGCAAACCGCGTGGGCGGTGATGGGACTGCTGGCTGGCAGCGACACCCGCAGCGATTCGCTGCAACGCGGTATCGCGTACATGCTGAAGACGCAACGGCGCGACGGATCGTGGGATGAGTCTCTCTACACCGGGACGGGATTTCCGCGCGTGTTCTACCTGATGTACTACATGTACCGGCAGTATTTTCCATTGCTCGCCCTAACGGTCTACGCGAAGGCTTCGGCGGCGCCTCAGGATGAACAACTGCGGGTGGCGCGCGACCGGCGGCGAGCCGGTTGATCCCATTTATGTGACCCTCGGGGCTGGCTATACTGACGTTCGGGGGTGTCTGCAACGATGACCATCACTGTCGAAGTCAGGCCCGAGGTCGAGGCTGAATTGGCGGCTCAGGCCGCTGCCCGCGGCATGGACGTCCCCGCCTATGCTGCCATTCTGTTGGAGCAGGCGGCACAGCCAGCGGAGCAACAGCCTCGAAAACAAACGCTCTCCGAATTTCTGATGGAGTCACCGTTGGCCGGTTCCGGCATCGCTATCGAGCGCGATAAAGATCCCGGCCCGGACATCGAGCTATGAGCGGGTACCTGCTCGATACCAACGTGATTTCGGAATACGGGCGGGAACGGCCGCCGGATCAGAGGGTAAGGGCATGGGTAGACGCGCAGAGAGAACAAGGCCTCTATTTGAGCGTGCTCACATTGGGAGAGATTCGCAAGGGCACAACTCTGTTGCCACCGAGCAATAAACGCGACCAATTAGAACGATGGCTTGAGGTCGAGCTGCCGGGCCGATTTGCAAACCGTCTATTGCCAATCAACGGGACCATTGCAGAGATTTGGGGCGCAATGTCAGGCCAGGCAAACCTTAGGGGAATCGCTCTGGCCATCATCGACGGTCTCATCGCGGCAACGGCAAACCATCATGACTTAACAGTCGTCACTCGTAACGTAAGAGATTTCAGTGCTTGGGGAGTTCCGGTCATCAATCCATGGGAGGCGATGTGACTAAGCGCGGCGATGCCATGTCGTTCGCGCCGCAATCCCCTCGGCTCGAAAGTTGAATTCGAGGTGAAATGCTTCGTTACAGGCGCGACCGGATTTCTGGGCAGCCACGTTGCTCGGCGACTGCTGGCCCGAGGTGCAGAGCTGCGCTTGCTCGTGCGCCCGACCAGCCGGACCGACAACATTGAGGGCCTTGCTGCCGAGCGTGTGGTTGGCGACTTGCGCGATCCGAATTCGCTGAAGAAGGGCATGTCGGGATGCGAGTTCGTATTCCATGTCGCTGCAGATTACCGGCTGTGGTCGCGCAAGGGGCAAGAGCTTTACGACTCCAATGTGGAAGGGACCCGCAACATCCTGCAAGCAGCGAAAGGGACGGGTGTGCGGCGGGTTATCTACACCAGCAGTGTTGCCACCATGGGTTTTGGCAACAACGGGCGGCTCACCGATGAGAGTACGCCGGTGACTATCGCCAACATGATTGGCGACTACAAGCGCAGCAAGTTCATGGCGGAACGGCTGGTGATCGAGGCGGGGCAGGCCGGCCAGAATGTTGTGATGGTGAACCCGACGACGCCGATTGGCGAACGCGACATCAAGCCCACGCCGACGGGCAGGATCGTGGTGGATTTCTTGAAGCGCAAGTTTCCGGCGTATGTGGACACAGGATTGAACCTGGTTGACGTGGCGGATTGCGCCGATGGCCACTTGCTGGCGATGGAAAGAGCAACGCCGGGCGAGCGATACATCCTGGGCGGCGAGAACCTGACGCTGAAGCAGATTCTCGACAAGCTGGCCGAGATCACAGGTCTGCCGTCGCCGAAGGTGAAGCTGCCCTACGCGATGGCCTACGCGACCGGCGTGGTGGACACATTGGTCAGTGGCACCCTAAGGAAGCGAGAGCCGCGAGTCACGCTGGACTCCGTTCGCATGGGACGCAAGAAGATGTTCGTCACCAGTGCCAAGGCGGAGCGAGAGCTGGGATGGAATCCGCGACCAGTAGACGATGCTTTACGACGCGCCGTGGAGTGGTTCCAGGCGAACGGCTATGCGTGAAGCAGTAGCCAGTAGCCAGTAGTCAGTAGTCAGTTTTCGGTTGACAGCGAACGAGTATGAGTTGCCCAGGTGGAGCGAACCACGCAAGAACGAGCCCCGACAGGGGCGGATCAGCTTAGCCTAGGGCGGAAGCCCTGGGTAGAACCGAAACTTGAATCGGAGCTCCGTAGGAGCGGCACAAGCTCTCGCCGAAGCTCATAGGTTCGTTGCCATTGTGGCGGCGATGCCCTTGGAGCTTGCCCCGCTTTTGGAAAAGATGAAGCCGCGGCAAGTGAACGGCATTGCGCTGTTCGAGTTGGCGCGGGCAGTGGTTGCGGTTGGCGGTATCGGAGAAAAGTGCGCTCGTCGCGCTGCGGAAACCGCTATCGCGTATGCCCGGCCGAGGCTTTTGCTGTCGGCGGGATTTGCGGGAGCGATCTCGTCCAGCTTAAAGGTCGGTGACGTTGGGCGGATTAGCGAAGTAGTGAATGCCCCCACCGGCGAACGGTATCCGGCGCGAGACGGTGAGTGGGTCCTGGTAACCTCCCAGGACGTGAGCGACCCTGCAGAGAAGCAGGAGCTACGCCGAAAATATGGGGCTGACGTCGTGGATATGGAGGCTGCAGCGGTAGCGCAAGTAGCTAGGGAAAATGGACTCGAGTTCGCGGCGGTGAAATCCATCTCCGATGACGCCGGTTTCGCGATGCCTCCCCTACTGCGCTTTATTGACAAGAACGGGAAGTTTGCCGGGAGCCGCTTCTTGCTCTATGTTGCATTCCGTCCCAAGTGGTGGCCGGTGTTGGAGAAAATGCGAGGCAATTCCGCAATCGCCGCGGCGAACCTGTGCCGGGAAGTGGAACATCTAATTCAATGCAGTTGCCAGTAGTCAGTCGCTAGTTGTCAGTGTTATTGTCGGCGGCAAAGGGCCTGGTTTTCTGGACCTTCGAGAACGGCCAATACTTCGTGACAAAATCAGGTGCTCGGAATGACAACTCCTCTGGACTGACAACTGGCTGCTGAGAACTAATATGCCGCTGGCCACGCAACTCGGAAGCGCGATCGGGCAGCAGGTAATTCCTGCGACCATGACAGCCGCGGTGTACCGTGGCGTCAATGACGTGAGGATAGAGACCGTTCCGGTGCCCAAGATCGGCTCAGGAGAGATACTAGTTCGCGTTCACACCTGTGGCATCTGCGGGACCGACCTGAAGAAGATTGCTACCGGATCCCATTCCGCCCCCCGCATCTTCGGCCATGAAACTACCGGAGTAGTAGCTGCGGTGGGCGCCGATGTTACAGAACTGGGAATAGGCGACCCGGTGATGGTCTTCCATCACATCCCCTGCGGCGAATGCTATTACTGCCGGCACAAGGTATTTGCCCAATGCCCCACCTATAAGAAAGTGGGGGCGACGGCGGGCTACGAGCCCAGTGGTGGCGGCTTCGCAGAGTACGTTCAGGTGATGGAGTGGATCGTCCGCAAAGGCGTTATTCGGATACCGGAAGGCGTGTCGTTTGAGCAGGCGGCCTTTATCGAGCCTGTAAACACCTGTATGAAAGGTATTGAGACGCTGGGACTTCAGGCTGGTGAGACGGTTCTTGTGATCGGCCAAGGGCCGATCGGCATCATTCTGGCGGTGCTGGCGCGCCGGTGCGGCGTCCGGGTGATTACTTCCGATTTGTTTCCGCAGAGGCATACAATAGCTAAGACGTTCGGCCTAAAGGAAAACATCGACGCCTCGACGTCCGACACGGTAAAGACTGTCAAGGGCTTGACGGAGGGCCGAGGGGCCGATGCCGTCATACTGGCGGTGGCGGGCAACGGGCTGATTCGGCCGGCTATGGATGCCGCGCGTCCCGGGGGCCGGGTACTATTGTTTGCCCAAACCCAGCACGGCGAGGCCACCATTGACCCAGCGGCGGTGTGCGTCGAAGAAAAGAGTCTCTTGGGTTCGTACAGTGCCTCTGTGGATTTGCAGGACGAGTCGGCACGATTTGTGTTGAGCGGCGAGATGGAATTGGAACGGCTTATAAGCCATCGGTTTACATTGAACGAGTCCGTCGAGGCATTGCACTTGGCTGCCCACCCCAAGCCGGACTCGATGAAAGTCGTAATACAGCCGGGCAGCTCATGGAAGGACCACTAGAGTGGAAGGAAAGATGACAGCGGCAGTCCTTTATGGCAAAGAGGACGTCAAGATCGAGCGCGTGCCGATTCCCACGTTGGACGAGGGGGAAGTGCTGGTCAAGGTGCAGGTGGCCCTGACCTGCGGCACCGATCTTAAGGTGTATCAGCGGGGTTACCATGCGCGCATGATCGTGCCTCCGGCCCTGTTTGGCCATGAATTGGCAGGTGTCATCGAAGAGGTTGGCCCGAACGTCCGAGGTTTCCGCAAAGGGATGCGCGTGGTGGCACTGAATTCTGCGCCGTGCGGGACTTGCTTTTACTGCTCCAAACACCAGGAAAATCTTTGCCAGGATCTGCTGTTCAATAACGGCGCGTACGCTGAATACATTCGCATTCCCCGCCGCATTGTCGAAACCAACATGCTGGCGATTCCCAAGCATGTGAGCTTCGAAGAAGCCGCGATGGTTGAGCCGCTGGCTTGTGTGTTGCGCGGGTTGCACGAGACCAAGATGGAGATAGGTGACACCGTTGCCGTCATCGGCGCCGGGCCCATCGGGTTGATGTTTGTCCAAGTGGCAAAACTAACGGGCTGCAATGTAATTTCCGTGGTGAAGCGTGATTCGCAAGTGTCGGCGGCGCGCAACATTGGCGCCGACTGCGCTGTGGAGATCACAACGGTCGATGATCCGGTGAAGGCAGTGCGCAAACTGACGCCCGAAGGCCGCGGTTGCGACGTCGTCATCGAAGCCGTCGGGCGTCCCCAGGCTTGGGAGTGGTCGATCGACATGGTGCGCAAGGGTGGTACGGTGAACTTCTTCGGCGGCTGCGCCAACGGCACCACGGTCGCGCTGGACACGCAACGGTTGCACTATAACGAGCTGACCCTGAAAGCCACGTTCCATCACACGCCCGAGACGGTACGCAAAGCGTTCGCGCTGATTTGTGAAAAGAAGATCAAGGGCACTGACTACATTACCGGCGAGGCGCCGCTCTCGCGATTACAGCAGGTCTTGCGGCACATGCTCAACCGCAATGGCGACATCAAGACCGCCATCATCCCGGGGACGTAGGACGGTGCGCCGATAGAGCGGGCCTTTAGAGCCGCATGCAGAATCCTTCGGACGTCCAACCCATGTCATCTGTTCCGGCCGACAACCCCGTCGTTGCTCATTCGGCGTCCGCTGGCTGGGCCGCGCTGCCGCCTGAGTATGCGATTCCCGAGCGCGCGCCGTCGCTAGCGGAGGCGCAACAATACTGTGCGCGCCTCGCTCATTCGCATTACGAAAATTTCTCGGTCGTCACTTGGTTCCTACCCAAGCACCTCCACCAGCATTTCTACAACGTTTACGCGTACTGCCGGATTTCCGATGATCTTGGCGATGAGGTTGGCAATGCGGAGCAATCGCTGGCCTTGCTGGATGCCTGGGAAAGCGAACTGAATGCGACTTACTTGAGCCTGGTTGAGCCTCCCTCGAAGGATGTCAGGAAGGAAGCCAGACGAACTAGAGCCCGATGTTGGCGGACGAAACCTGGCGGGCCCTCGTCACCCGGTGTTCATCGCGCTGCGGGAGACGATCCGCGAGTGCGACATACCTCGCCAGCCATTTGCCGATCTGCTAACCGCTTTTCGCCAGGACCAGCGCGTGGGACGCTATGCAACGTTCGAAGAAGTGCTGGGATACTGCCATTACTCGGCGAATCCGGTTGGCCATCTGGTGCTGTATGTCTGCGGTTATCGCGATGCCGAACGGCAGCAGCTTTCGGACTACACCTGCACAGCGTTGCAACTGGCCAACTTTTGGCAAGACGTGGTCAGGGATTACGCGAAGGGACGAATTTATCTGCCACTCGAAGACCTGGCGAAGTTCGGCGTCAGCGAGAGCGACATTGCCGAACGCCGCGCCACGCTGGCATTTCGGGAGATGATGACGTTCGAGGTGGTCCGCGCCCGTGAGTGGTTTCACGGGGGACTGCCACTGGCCAGCGATGGTGGATAAGCACCTGGCTCTCGATATCGAGCTATTCAGCCGCGGCGGGTTGGAGATTCTGAACGCCATCGAGCGGAAAAACTACGACGTGCTCACGCGGAGACCGGTCATTTCCAAGCCGCGCAAGCTCTGGCTGGTAGCGCGCGCTGCTGTAGGAAAGCTGTTGTGAGCGAACATCCTCTGCAGGTACAGGCAGCCTATTCGGTTTGCCGGCACATCGCGCGCTCGGCAGCGAAGAATTTTTACTACGGCTTCCTGGTGCTTCCCAAGGACAAGCGGAATGCCATTTCAGCGGTGTACGCTTTCATGCGGCGAGCCGACGATATTTCGGATGATCCCTCGCTCTCTCCCCTGCAGCGCCTCGAAAAGCTCAACGAATGGGTGAGCGCACTACGCGCCGTCGCCGCTGGTGGGCCTACCGACGACCCAGTGCTGTATGCGCTGGCCGATTCGCAAAAGCGCTTCAACATCCCGCTCGATCTGCTGGAGAAGGTGGTGCTGGGGACGGCGATGGATGTGCCCTGGGGCAATGACGTACCCGGCGGCGCTACGCCGCAATTGCAATACGAGACCTTCGACCAGCTTTACGACTACTGCTACCACGTGGCTTCCGTAGTGGGGCTGGTCTGCATCCGGATCTTCGGCTACCGCGATCCGCGGGCGGAGAAGCTGGCGGAGCAAACCGGGGTCGCGTTTCAGCTCACCAATATCCTTCGCGATGTGCGGGAAGATGCTCAGATGGGCCGGGTGTACCTGCCGCGCGAAGACTTTGCGCGCTTCGGGCTCGACGTTCACGCCCTGACCAACGGCTCAGCGCCGGAGGCGTTGCGCCCCGTGCTTGAATTCGAGGCGCTTCGGGCACGTGGGTTCTATCGAGCTGCGGATGATCTACTCCCGCTTATCGACGAAGACAGCCAACCGGCGCTGTGGACGCTGGTGGAGATTTATCGCCGCCTGCTGGAGCGGATTATCGCGCGCAATTACGACGTCTTCTCCGGGAAGGTAAGGCTTTCCACCGCGGAGAAGCTGAGCGTCCTGGCCAAAGGGTTTTGGCGCCGCCTGACATGACCGCCGATCCGCAGAATTCGCAGCCCGGGACGGTCGCGATTATTGGCGGAGGACTTGCAGGTCTCTCGGCCGGCTGCGCGCTGGCGGATGCGGGATATCGCGTCGAGTTGTTCGAGCGGCGGCCCTACCTCGGCGGACGGGCATCGTCCTACGAGCTGCCTGGCACGGGCGAAGTCGTGGACAACTGCCAGCACGTGCTACTCGGCTGCTGTACCAACCTGATTGATTTCTATCACCGCCTCGGGGTGGAGCAGCAAATCCGCTGGTACGACGAGATCACGTTTATCCTGCCCGGCGGGCGGTCTTCGACGTTGCGGGCTAGTACACTGCCTGCTCCATTCCATGCCACGCCTTCATTCCTCGGCTCAACAGTGCTTGACCTGAAGGACAAGCTGGCCATCGCGCGGGCCATGATCGCGCTGGTGCCCGCGCTTCCCAAAGATGACGGCGAGAACTTCCTGTCGTGGCTCTTGCGACACGGGCAAACACCAAAGGCAATCAACCGCTTCTGGGCCCCGGTGCTGGTCAGCGCGCTGAATGACGACCTGGACCGCGTGTCGGTCCCCTATGCCGCGCAGGTATTTCGCGAGTCGTTCCTGAAGTCGGCGGAAGCCGGACGCATGGGCGTCCCGGCTGTACCGCTCTCGCAACTCTATGGGACGGCAGCGGACTACATCGAGGCGCACGGGGGTAACGTGCATTTGCGTTCGTCGGTCGAGTCCGTTCACGCCGATGGCGATGCCGTGCGATTTTGTGCCGGCGGAGAAGATGTGCGTGCCGACTACGCGGTTCTCGCAACGCCGTTCAATGGAGTCGAGAAGCTGCTGACCGACGCTCCTGAATTGAAAGAGCTGCGGTGAACAGGCGGCCAATCTCGTAGCTTCGCCCATCACCGGAATTCATTTGTGGTTCGACCGCGAGATCACGCCGCTGGAGCATGCCGTCTTGCTGGAGCGGACGATCCAATGGATGTTCCACAAGTCCAAGATTCTGGCGACACGTAAAGACTTAACCCAGACGGCAGCTACGTTGAATTGGTGGTCAGTTCTTCGAAGACGCTGGTAGAGAAGCCGCGCGGAGAGATCATCGACCTGGCGGTCAGGGAACTAGGCGAGTTCTTTCCTATTGTTCGCGAGGCAAAGCTGACGAAGGCCACGGTCATCAAGGAAGTGCATGCGACGTTCTCGCCCGCACCGGGCAGCGATGCGTTTCGTCCTCCACATCAGCAGCCCATGGCCGCGCTTGTTTCTGGCCGGAGATTGGACGGCAACAGGATGGCCGTCGACGATGGAGGGCGCGGTGCGCAGCGGCTACGGCGCAGCGGAGGCGCTGAGTGGCCGCAGGTTCCAGGTCCCCGACCTGCCGGCGAAGGGGTTGATGCGGATGTTTGAGTGAATAAGCTCCTACCACACCTTGCACACCTTGTCGGCGGGCTTCACCATGGGCGAGCCGGGCTTGCAGGAGAATGCCGCGCCGAACTCCGGCATGTTGACCACCACGCCATTAATGCGGTACTTCGCCGGAGAATGCGGATCGGTGATGGCGCGTGCCCGCAGGTCCTCAGGACGATCGTTCTGGCAAGCCCACTGCGCGAGGCCTACGAAGAAGCGCTGGTCCGGGGTCAACCCGTCGCGGTTGGTAAGCTGCTTGTCCTTGTCGGCTTCTTTCCACGCGATGTAAGCCAAAATCGTTCCACCGAGGTCGGCGACATCTTCACCTTCGGTCAACTTTGAGTTGATCTTGATGTCGTCCACGACAACGTACTGGCCGTACTGGT
Organism: uncultured Acidobacteriaceae bacterium; assembly: GCA_963782275.1. Taxonomy (GTDB): domain Bacteria; phylum Acidobacteriota; class Terriglobia; order Terriglobales; family Acidobacteriaceae; genus Bog-257. Next base: position 165,248 of record CAWAJA010000001.1, read on the forward strand.
CCACCACGCAGTTCGCATGTTTCACGAACTGCTCGGCGTCCTGCGTCGTCCACCAATCCTTCAGATTGCCCTTGGCGTCGAACTGGCGGCCTTCATCATCGAAGCCGTGTGTCAGTTCGTGGCCGATGGTTGAACCGGTATTGCCGTAGTTGGGTGCATCGTCCATCTTGGCGTCGTACAGCGGCGGCTGTAAAACGCCGGCAGGGAAGTTGATGTCGTTCATCTGCGGGTTGTAGTAGGCGTTGACAGTGGGCGGCGTCATCTCCCACTCCGTGCGGTCCACCGGCTTGCCGACTTTGTTGAACTCACGATGGCTCTCAAACTCCTCGGCCCGCTTGGTGTTGCCATAGAAGTCGTCGCGCGTGATGGTGACCGAGCTGTAGTCGCGCCATTTGTCGGGATAGCCAACTTTATTGCGGATGGCATGCAGCTTGTTGAGTGCCTGCTGCTTGGTCTGGGGACTCATCCAGTCGAGTTGCTGGATGCGCTGGGCCATGGCATCTTCAATCTGCCGCGTCATCTCCTGCGGTCGCAGCCTTGAGCTCAGGCGGGAAGGTCTTGCGAACGTACTCCTGCCCCAGAGCCTCGCCTAATTGGTCGTCAACATACTGCACGCAGCGCTTCCAGCGCGGCTGCAACTCCTTGGCGCCTCGCAAATACTTGCGATAGAAGTCGAAGTTCTCATTCACGAAGTCGGACGACAGCATAGGTGCGCGCGAATTGGCCAGGTGAAGCGCAGGTAACCCTTCCAATCAGCCAGAGATGTGGAAGCCAATTGTGAGTTCAGTTCCTTGAAAAAATCGGGTTCGCCCACATTCAGAATTTCAAACGGGGGCACCTGGCTGGAGCTGAAGTACGCACTCCAGTCGAAGTTGGGCGCCAGGGACTTGAGATCGGCGACCTTCATGATGTGCTTGGTCTTGTAGGGATCGCGGCGCTCCACTCGCGTCAGAGAGGCCTTCGCTAGCGCGGTTTCCATGCGCATCACGGTTTCGCGCTTCTTTCTTTGCCGTCGCCGGTGGATCGCCGAGAAGCTCGAACGTCTCTCTGCACATGCTGCACGTAGCGCTCGCGAATCTCCTTCGATTTAGCGTCGTCCTTGGTGTAATAGTCGCGATCGGGGAGTCCGAGCCCGCCCTGGGCGACATCAACGATCATGGCGTCGGAGTTGTCAGGGTCCTGTTGCGCCCCTGAACGGAACATGGTGGAGTCCCCGGCGAGATGCATGCCGGCCAGCAAGGGAGCGATCTCGCCGGCGCTCTGCAAGGCCTGAATCTGTGCGAGCTCGGGTTGCAGACGGTTTGGCGCCGAGCTTGTCGACCGCTGGCTCGTCCATGCACGCGGCGTAGTAGTCGCCGATCTTCTGGGTGACGGCATCGCGGTCTTGGCCGCTCGAGGCCTGTTCCAGAATGCCGCGCAGATAGACCAGGTTGTCCTGGTAGAGCTTGCCGTAAACACTCCACGAGACCTGATCGGGCGGAATGGGATTCTTCTTCTGCCAGCCGCCACAGGAGTAGGTGTAGAAATCAATGCAGGGATCGACGGAGCGGTCCATGGCCGTGACATCAAGGCTGGGCGTGTACGGCAACATAGGCTCAACCAGTACGGTGCCGGGCACGGAGCCCGGGGCCGGAGCTTGCTGGGGCGTTTGTTGAGCCAACGCGACAGTCGCGGTAAAGCAGATGAACCAGAATGACAGCGCGAACGTCTTGAAGCTCACGAAGATCCTCCGTGGAAATGGCCAGAATAGCAGACCAGGCGTCACATGCCGAGGGCGCTATGTTGAAAGTGCCTAAGGCTGCGATCGCGGCAGCTTGTGCCGCGATCGCCTGCGTGCCGTGACCGAGCTACTGCTGCTTGTTAACCGGCCTTCTCATTTTGTTCTGCGGATTGGGCTTCACGTTCCCTGACTCTGCACCACCGGTTAGCTCGTTGACTAGCGCGTCGGCGTGGTAAATGTTCCGCAGCGACTCCATGATTGCTCGCGAATCCACTTCGATGGAGCGTGCCACCTTGTCCGTGTATTGGAAGTTCCAAGGCAGCGACTCGATATTGCCGTCGAAGATGATTCCTACAACCTCGCCGTTCTTGTTGATTACCGGGCTGCCCGAGTTGCCGCCGATGATGTCGGGGGTGGAGACCATGTCGAACGGCGTCTTCAGGTTGATGGCGCTCTTGTACTTCAGCCAGCTCGTCGGCAATTCGTAACGGAGGCTTGCTGCCATGCTCGGCAGCGTGTTCGTAAGCTCCGCCCATGGTGGTGAACCAGGGAACATTCTTGCCGTTCAGTTGTAGCCTTCCACCGCTCCGTAGCTCAGACGCAAGGTGAAAGTCGCGTCAGGCGGAACATTGAATCCATCTTTCGCGAACAGCGCCTTGCCGATATAACCGCCGTTGCGGCGCAGCACCGACTCCACTTCGTCTTCATTGCGCTGGTGAAGAGTGCTGGCCGTAGGCTCGACCTGGCGCATCAGCACGATCAGGGGATCGTTGCTGGCATCCACTGCGGCCTTGCCACCTTCATATAGCTGCTTGCGGAAGGCAACGTCGTCGAGCTTGGTGCCGGCAATCAGCTCCTTGGCGCGCTCGTCCGGAGACTTGCCGGCCAGCGCCATCTTGACCACGTCGTTGTTCGCGCCGAGAGCCTCCTGCATTTCGGCGAGGCTCTCCGCGAGCTGGAGCTGGTCCAAAGACTTGTAAACCGGAGCGGTGGAGAACAGGCGCTGCTCGAGCGTCGGGCAGTGCCGAGTCCTGATAGCCGCGAATGCGCTGATTGCTGGGCTTCTGCTTTTCCGTGGTGGCGCGGACAATAGTGCGAGCATCACGCGCAAGGCCTCCACGGAAGCCGGCCAGGTTGTCGATGTAGATGAACGGCAGGAACATCTCTTTCTCGACGCTGACCGCCTTAGCGATTTCGGTCCAGGGATCGCCGAACTCCTGCTTGCGTTTGGCATCAGAGTTGATGAAGTCGCGCAGGGCTTTTTCGTCGGCTGCCTTCTTGGCCATCAAGTCCTTGTCGAGCAGGCCGCCCTGGTAACCTGTGATGGCCTTGAAGCCGTTCTGCAGACCAAACAGGTCGCTTTCCGCTTCGCGGGCATTTTCCGCCGACTCGGCGCTGAACTTCTGCAGCATGTCAACCCGCCGCGCCAGCGACTTGAGCTGCCAGGGATACTGCACATCGCGCAGGAATTTGAGTTGGTCCATGGTGAAAAGTCGCTGCGTCCGGCCGGGATTGCCGGAGACGAAGACCAGATCGCCTTCCTTCACGCCCGTCGGCGACCATTTCAGGTAGTCGTTGGTTTTCGCGGGCTGATCGTTTTCATAGGCCCGCAGGAACGAGATGTCGAGATCGTAGCGCGGATACTCGAAGTTGTCGGGATCGCCTCCGAAAAAGGCGATATCGAACTCCGGGGCAAACACCAGGCGGATGTCGTCATACTTCTTGTACTTGTACAGGTTGTACATGGCGCCGGAGAACAGAGTTACTACGTCGCAGCGCACGCCGCTGGTGGAGCAGGCATTTTCCAGGTTCGACATCTCCTCGCGTTGCGCCTTGCCGGCGTCGGCCACAGACATGCCGGGTTTGGCCGCCGCATTAACCTTGTCGGTCACATCCTCGACGCCTTCCAGCACCACGAACTCCATGCCCGGGCATTTGGGCTCTTCCGCCCGCGTGGGAGCGTAGAAGCCGTTCTTCATGTAGTCCTTGCCGTTAACCGAGAGATCGTGAACGCAGCCCTGCGCGATGTGGTGATTGGTGAAGATCAAGCCGTCGGCCGATACGAACGACGACGAACCGTTCGGCGCGCGGGCCGAGGAAAGCCGCACGTGATCGAGCCACGCCTGGTCAAGGAGCGAATCCGTATTTCGCTTTCACTTTGTCGACAGGGAAGTGGTTGAACAGCCACATGCCTTCATCGGCGAAGCTGAGGTGCGGACAGACTGAGCGTAAGAATGCATAGCAGAAAAACAATGCGTTTTGTCATGAAGACTCCGGACGCGGAGGGTCCGCGTGAATTGTCGTCCGGACAGGGAGTTGCGGACGAGGTAAGCAAACTCCTAACTATAAATGCTGGCGGAGGCGGGAGGCAATTGAGATGGTGCGTGGTAGGAGCAACGGAAACCGCGCGTCAATTTACATTTCCGGAGTCTCGCCGCTGTAAACCCATGCCAGGGTCACGGAACTATCGAGGACCAGGCTCATGGACGGTCCGCGTCGCGCTCCGCTTTCAAGGGTTCCCAGTCGAAGCAGCCGGCCTTTAGTTGGGTTGCCCTTGATCGAACGCGACCGGCGGCGGCGCGGGCCTGCTCACGGTTGATCCCGCCACTGCTGGGTATGAGGCGGGCGACAGGCTTGCCATGCCGCGTAATAACAATTTCCTCTCCTTGCTCCACGCGGCCGAGTAAAGAGCCGAGAGTGTTCTGCGCCTCGGAGGCACCTATCGCCGTCATCCTTGCATCTCTCCAGAACCACTACGCCGAGACGCGCGAAAAATTTCGGTCATCTCCGAAGGACCAAGCCTGGCGCGTACCTTCATCCAAAATGCTCGATACAATTCTGGCGCAGACGGGAGTATTCCTGTTCGTCAAGCAATCCAAGTATGAACATGGCATTTGTTTCGAATAAATAACGCTTAAGCTGCCCAAAGTCGTGCTGGCCATGCTTCCACGGACGCATCGCGAATCCCACTGCGATTACCAGGCCTATGATAGCGCCGATAAGGTCTACATCGTCTTTGGCTAGGCCAATACTCAACAACTCTCGAAACAAGTCGGCTCCGATGATTCCTAACGCCGACCAAGAAGCGGCATCACCGATAAAGCGAGAAACAGTAACCTCTCGGTCCACGTCGCTCACATCTGCCTCCAGATTAGCATCGAAAGCCTTCTTGCAAGCGCAACTCGACGAGCGTCGTCCCCCAGCACGATGATTCCCGCGACGCCATGAAATACAAGCGCAACTCCTAGCAGCCATGCGACCAGATGCGATACGGAATCGGAGTAGTCCGGTGTCGGCAAGTTCCGTACCATGGCACGGCCATGCATCCGTCGCTCTTGATAGTTATTCCCTTTCGACGCTTGCTCCGGAAAGAGATAGGAGCCCATCTCGATCCGATGAAGTTCTTGGTTAAGGTAGGCCTCCGCAGAAACATAGCGATAAAACGGTAACGTCACGCTAACTGTAATCAGCACAGCGATAAGTCTGGGAGGGAACAAGATGAAAAGGCGCTCGAAAAACAAGATGAAAACGCGCCGAAAAAACCCCCGCAGTAACAACTCGACAAGACTCAAACGCTTAGGAGGAGGATGGAGAGCAGTTCTGAACTGTTGCCGCTCCTCCTGGGAAAGCTCGGTGAAAAGACGACCGCGTTGGGACTTACGGTAACTGGAGGAGTCCTGATGATCGTTCTTGGTGTCCGTCAAAGAGCATCTCCGTCGGACAATTTACCACGAGCAACGGTTACTTGGCCTCCAGAATTGTTGATTCAAACTGAACCGGCGGCAACTGGGCCCGCTTCGGAGCCGACCCGTTGCCATCGCAAGTGCAGGATTCCGATATGGTCCAGCACAGCCTATTTGTTGATGTCGTCCTTTGCCTCCAGCCGTTTGATCAAGCCCTCCACGCTCGGCTTGCCCACGTCGGGAGCGACGGCCAGAGCCAGCTTCATCTGCTCGGTGGCCTTGGTGTAGTCGCCCTGTCCGCAATAGACGCGGCCCATGCCGGCATGGCCAGCCAATTGCCGGGATACTTTTTGTCGATCGTGCGGAAGACCGCGAACGCTTCCTCCTGCTGCTTCTGGCGCTGCAGCTGGCGGGCATAACCATACAACTGCTGAGCATTGCCCATGGCCAGCGCCTTGTTGCGGGCGACGGCGGCCTGGTCTTTCTGGCCCATCGCATCGAGGATGCGCGACTTGGTCATGAGGTTTTCGAAGCGCTCCTCGTTCTGGATCGACTTGTCCTCGTACTTAAGCGCCTCGTTGAGGTCCATCTTGTTATCGACCATGTAGGTCGCGGCGTCGTCCCAGGCGTCCCAGGTGTACTGCGACAATCCGCGGAGCTGGTTGTGCAAGCTGGCCTCGACGGTCTGGGGTAAGTTGACGGCGACTTTGAAGGGCACGGCGACTTTGTCCCAGCTCATGGTGACCACGGTAGAGTCGGGCTGAAGCTGATCAAAGTCATACGCCAGCGCATTGTGGAGGTCGGTCGTTGCCGGCTTCACCGTTACCCGCAAGGCGTCTTCCGCCTGGTCGTAGCTGAAGCTTCCCCAGGCAGTGTGCATCTTGGAGAAGATGACGCTCCACTGATCTTCACCGGGGATCATGTGCAGACCATAGGTTCCGGCCGCGAGCGGCTTGCCTTCGATAGTCACAGGATCGGTAAAAGTGATGGTGGTGTTCTCATTGGCGCCGGCGCGCCACACTTGGCCGTAAGGCACGAGACCGCCCCAAACTTTGCGTCCGTTGGCCAAAGGCCGGTGATAGTTAATGGTGATGTCGGTGACACCGAGGCGCTGGGTCACGATGGCGTGCTGGCTCTGAAGCGGTAGATCCAACTGAGTGGACTGCGCATTGCCGAAGATCGTAGCGACCAGCAGGCCTGGAAGCAGAAGAAGGAAGCGAAGCTTGAACATGGGAGCAAACCTCATTCTTGGAATGTATTCAAGGAGCAGAAATACGTCCGTAAACACCCCGATTTCATTTGTGGACGTAACGCGTCGCTTGGACGCAGGGAGAGTCGTGGTTGTAAGCGGCAGAGTGACGAAAGCCTCGCCGCGAACCACGGATGCACCTAGCAACGGGACGAAAGCAGGGGGACAAAGAAGTTGACAAGGCTAGGAAGAGGCGCCGATCCAGCGGGGGAAAAGCGGCCCCGCACTTAGCGGAGCCGCGTCGGAAGAGAAGCCGGGCGCAAGGTTGAACGAAGCCGCCTTAGTGACCTTGCACAGCCTTCAGCAGGTCTATCAGCAGGCTCAGGATCGGGCCTTGGTGCGGGCCGCGATCGTGCGCAGTGCGTTGACCACGAAGGTCCCTTTTTCCTGCTTGGTTTGCAGGGTATAGGCCGGACTGAGGTCAGCCTGTTCAGTTAGAACGACCAGAGCTTCGGTTGCGGCGCCGTTGCTGGTATCGGAGAGAACGCGGGAGGCGATCTTGTTGTTGATGTAACCGGTTTGGGTGGACCAGCCAGGCGAAACCAGGCCGGCCACAAGCACCATGAGAAGTGCTCCGAGCAGGAATCTGCGTGAAATCATGTTTGTCTCCAGAGGAACTAATTGACGTGCAGGTTGTACCCAGACATGGGAGGTAAGCAAGACACTACTCAGGCAGGACTGTAGCCTCTGCGCCCAACTGTCAACCCTGACGCGAACTGCCGGACTACAAGAGCAGCTCGCTCTTTGTCTGAAGCAGCTTCCAGGAAGCGACTAGAATTATAACGCGAGCGAACTAACAGGGAGATTCCGATGCGTGCCGCTGTTTTGACAATCCCTCAGCCCATCGAAAAGCATCCTCTTCAGATTACAGATGTTCCGCGTCCCGAGATAGAACCGGGACACGTGCTCCTGAAGGTTCGCGCCTGCGGCGTTTGCCGCACCGACCTGCACATTGTCGAGGGCGAGCTTGCGCCGCGCCGCCAGCAAGTGATTCCCGGTCACCAGATCGTGGGCGACGTTGTGGAAGGCGCTACCGCCGACCTTCCGGTGGGAACCCGCGTTGGCGTCTCCTGGATCGGTGGCACGGATGGAACTTGCTGGTATTGCCGCAGCAACATGGAGAACCTTTGCGATGCGCCCACCTTCACCGGATACACCGTGAACGGAGGCTATGCGGAATATGCCTTGGCGCGCGCCGATTTCGTTTTTCCGCTGCCGTCGGCGCTCGACGATCTGCACGCCGCTCCGCTGCTGTGCGCGGGAATCATCGGCTTTCGCAGTCTTCGCGTCGCCGGAGTCCAACCCGGAGAGCGAGTCGGTCTGTTCGGCTTCGGCGCTTCCGCGCATCTTGCTATCGAAGTTCTTCACGCGTGGATGTGCGACGTGTATGTCTCCACACGCGGAGCTTCGCATCGGAAACTGGCCGAATCGCTGGGAGCGAAATGGGTGGGCGCCGAAACCGACAAGCCGCCCGTGGAACTGGATCGCGCCATCACGTTTGCACCCAGCGGAGACGTAGTGGTAGCCGCACTCGCCAGTTTGCGCAAGGGCGGAGTCGTCGCCATCAATGCCATTCACCTTGATCACATTCCGCAATTCGATTACGACCGGCTGCTGTGGGGCGAGCGCCAGATTCGCAGCGTTGCCAACATGACCCGCGCCGACGCCCGCGACTTCCTGCGGCTTGCAGCCGACATCAAGCTGCACCCGAAAGTCACTTCATTCTCTCTCGACCAGGCGAACCAAGCCTTGACCGCGGTGAAGAGCGATGCGATTGATGGGGCAGCCGTAATCCTACCGTAGGGTGTTTGTGCAGCCAGCGACCGGGAGCCGTAATCGAACGACCATGAAACTGTTTGCGGTGATTCGCACCCAAGGTGGGGCTTGGCAGCGGTCGACTCCCCTGGAGAGACAACCGGACTGGGACGCTCACGCCTCCTTCATGAATGATCTTCAGAAGAGCGGTTTCGTGGTTCTCGGCGGCCCTCTGGAAGACACCCCGGACGTTCTGCTGATCGTTCGTGCCGGAACTCCGGACGAGATCATCAAGCGCCTGGCCGATGATCCCTGGACCCTGCACGACCTGCTCCGCATGAGCCGAATTTCGCAATGGACGCTTCGCCTCGGCTCCCTGCCGTAGTTGGCGTTTCGAGAGAAGGATGAAACGCGTTTTCCTGTCTGTCCAGGGTCGCGGCGATCCTACAACCGAAGCTCAGTACAGAGGAATGAAAAGCAGGTCTCTAGCCTCCTCAATCGTCGCGACGACCGCGTGCTCGCATGACAATCGAAGACTGAAGTCCTGGGTCGGCATAACAGCGACTCGCCGGGGCTATGGTATTGTCTGTGAGATCGGACCGTTAATTTAATCGTAGGTCGTTTGGAAGCCGGAGGGAATGTATGGCTCAGCGCAAGATAGGCGCACTTGCTTGCATCGCGTTGGCGCTTACGATGGCGGCCGTCAGCGCTCAAGCGCAATGGGTCATGGTGGCGCGGGCCGTCGCCGGACGAGTGCAGCAGATGAGCGATCGTTCGAAGGATGGCTCGGGCTTCGACGTTGCCACCGTGGTGTTGGAAGCCAACGCCGACAAGGTGTATCAGACCGCGATCAAGAATTTGTCTTCGCGCACCGATCTCAAGATCACCAGCCAGGACGGAAAGAGACGGGTGGTGCAGTTCACCAACGGCGTGCAGGTGGCCAGCCTGCAGGCTACGCCGTTGAGCGACAGCATTACACAACTGGTGATTGCCTCGAATCTGGTGCCGGCGCAGCCCGACGCGACTTCGCTGGTGGTACAAGGGGTGCTGAAGGTTTGCAAAGAAATGAATGTGGAGTGCACCTTGGCGGGGCAGTGAGGGCGACGATCTCGCAGGCGCAGGCCCGAAAAGATTTGCCTTGTCATCCTCACCAACCAAGGCCGTCCGCGACGTGGACTCGTGCTCCGCTTAGAACGGCAATCAGTCCTCGGTTTCAGATCCGCCGTTCCGCAGCAAGAAGCGAAGAACGAAGGGCGAAAAGCGGCTCTTATCTTACTGCGACAGCCTGCTGTACTGCGAATTGGTGGTCGTCACCTGAATCTGTTTTGCGGTAGCGTCCAGGACCGTTTGCTGCGCATAATTGGTTCCGTCGGGCAAACTGGCGAATTGCACGGCCAGCGTGACTGCGTCCTTCGCTTCGCCCATATAGGTGTTGACGTTGAGTGTCTGGATTTTCCTGGAGGCGGTGTCGAAGGCAATCGTCATCTGGTCGCCGGGCTGAGCATAGTTCTTGAAAACCAGTTGAGCCGCGCCGCCGCCGGGAACGATCGAAACATTGTGGGCCTGAAAGGCCTGCTGCATCTTCTGGGGGTTGGGCGGAACGTACAGGGAGAGGAGGCTCTGGATCTGCTGCATGTAGTCCTTCAACTCATCAGTCTTCTTCTCGATGACGCGCTCCTTCAACCTGCCTTGGCGGCCACTTTGTTGCTGCTGTTGCGGCTCACCGATCGGGACCTTCTGGATTTGTCCGTTGGGCCCGTATCTGCACAAGTTTTGCTTCGGCGGTTTCGCGTCCCCCTTGTAGGTGATTTGTGTGGTTTCCACCCACTGGTACTGGTGCAGTTTCTGCTTGTTCTCTGCGGCCGACTGTTTAAGGGCCGCGAGTTTCTGCTGCAGGTCAGGGGATCCGCCTCCCATTTGGGCGAGGGAAGGAATTGCCAGGGTGGCAAGCAGAGTGGCGATGAGTGTCACCCGGTGAGTTGGGACTCGAGATAATTCCATGCAAACATTCCTCCGGTTGAAAATCATGATTGGTGATGCCGTCCCTGAGGGACAGCTTACATGACGCGCGGACGTAAGGCGGGTCTCCTAATCCGCCCTAAGCAAGTGGCGATAATTGCGGACCCGGAAGGCCCCTTTTCCAAAGCTAGTCACCCGAGGTGGCGGGCGCGGTGGCGGATCCGGGAGCCACGGCTGCAACGCCTCCAGGTTTTTCTTCCTTCGCATCCCAAGTGAGTAACTTCAGGTCCAGAACAAAGATGGCGTAAAACACCGGAACCATCAACAGAGTAATGAAGGTGGCGACGGTCAGTCCACCGATTTGCGCATAACAAAGCGGCTGCCAAAGCGGCCCTCCGTGCATGGCCAGCGGGAACAGCGCCAGCACGGTTGCTCCGACGGTGATCATCACCGGGCGCAGACGAATAATCCCGGCATCGATGACCGCTTCTTCGAACGGTTCGCCCATGGCGTGCCTTTCCTCGATGAAATCGAAGAGCACAATGACGTGGCTGACAATGACGCCGATGAGGCTGGCGATCCCTAGGAAGGCCATGAACCCGAACGAGGTGTTCATGACCCAAAGCGCAGCGATGGCGCCGGCGACGCCGTAGGGCGCTGCCGCGAAAACCAGCAACGGCTTGATCGCGTTGTTGAACTGGAACAACAATGCCAGATAAATCGCCGAGATCGAGACCATCAACACTACATCCCAAGTTACGGAAGCCAACTTTCTGCTTGTCGAATTCACCGCCTACGGTCAGACGGTAGCCTGGAGGCAAGGCCTTCTCCAACTCCTTCAGCTTGGGCACCGCGACGTTGGTGATCTCCGATGAAAGATGGCCCGGCGCCGGAAAGGCGTAGATTGACATGGTGCGGAAGTGATCGAGGCGGACGACGCGATCCGTGGCCATGCTGTTCTGAATGTCGGAAATCTGCACCAGCGGAATCTTAGTGCCGGCCGACTGCGAGTACACGTAGAGGTTCTGGATGTCGGACAACCGGGCGCGCTCGTCCATCTTGAGACGCGCGACGACGGGAATGTTCTTGTCGCCGTCCTGGAGCGCGGTCACCGGTAGCTCCACTCATGGCGCTGGTGGCGGAATTCGCTACGTCCATGTTGCTGATGCCAGCCAGGTTGGCGCGATCGGGATCGACCACCAGGCTGACCTGGGCGCTTTCCGCGTCCCATTCATTGCGGACGCGTACCGGCTCCGGAGCCGACTGCAGTATATTCATGACCTGCGAAGCAATGTGCCGCATCGTCCGCATGTCCTTCGCGCTGCCCGCGGTTCCCACGTCGGCGTCACTGATGACACGAATCTCCACCGGATAGTTCACCGGGTTGGTCTGAAGCTGGCGGAGGTCAACGCGCACTCCAGGAACCGAAGCGGAGAGGACAGGCTGAACTTGGTTGACGAAGGCGGGCGTGATGTCCTTGTTGTCCAGCTCAACCAGCACTTCGGCATAGTTGAGCTGCTGTGCCTGTGGCGATAGAGAGAACCAGAAGCGAGGACTGCCGCCTCCGACCCATGTGGTCACGTAACGCAAAATGTGTGTCGGATTGCCATTCTTGTCGGGGTGCTGCTTACCCCACACGTCGGCCTGCTGGCGGATGATCTGCTCGACCTTTTGTGCCGCCTGGTTGGTGGCCTCGAAGGTTGCATCATTCGGCAGCCAAACGTCGGCATAAGACCAGTACTGCACGTCGTCAGGGAAGAACGAAGTCCTCAACTGGGTGAAGAAGAAACCCACCCAGCAACAGGAAAGCCAGTGAGCCGATGGCGACCTTCCAGCGATGTTCGATGGCGAATTGTGCGACCCGTGCGTACTGGCCGGTGAAGCCTGTGGTCCGACGCTTCTCGATCGGCGGCTTCCGGCGTCTTGTCGGGACGCAGGATGTAATAGCCGAGCAGTGGGACGAAGCTCATGGACGCCAGGCGCGAGGCGATCAGGGCGCAGGTCATAACGATCGGGAGGCTGTAAAGGAACTCGCCGGTATTTCCGGTGACCAGCAGAAAGGGCAGATAGGCGACGATGTTGGTGATGGTGGCGTAGAGGATGGCGGTCGCGATCCTCGTGGGCCCGAGCCAAGGCGCGACGATTCGCGGCTGTCCCTCGGCCAACATTCGCTTGATGGAGTCGCCGGCGACGACGGGGTCATCCACCAGCAGTCCTAAGGCGATGATGAGTGACGCCACGGAAACCTGCTGGATGTCGATGCCAAGCACGTAGATAAAACCAAAGGTGAGGGCAAGCGTGATGGGGATGGAGATCGCCATCAAGAGTGCCGAGCGCCACTCCCAGAACCCAATCAGCGAGACGATCACGACCAGGCCGATGGCTTCGTAAAGCGCATCCATGAAGAGGTCGATTTGCTCTTTCACTTGCACCGGCTGGTCCGAGGTGTGGACCGTGATCAGGTCGTCGGGTAGGTACTGCTTGACGGCCGCCAGCTTTTCCTGAACATGGCGGCCAAAGAGGTCGATTTGCTGGCCGTCGCGCATGTACACGGCCAGCGTGATGGCGCGGCTGCGAGTCCATTTGCCGCTGGCATCGCGCCAGTTCAAGTAGTTGAGGTAGCTGGGTGGACTCTGGTAGGCCCGCGATATGTCCACGAGGTCGCGCAAGTAAACCGGACTGTTGGAGGACGAAACGCCGATGATGACGTCGCCGATGTCCTGGGCCGACCCGAACAGTCCAGAAGGATTGATGGTCAGATTCTTCGGCCCGACTTCCAATTCTCCTGCGGGGAGCGTGATGTTTTGGGCGCCGAGTACGTCCTTGAGCTTGGACGGATCGTAGCCATATTGCGCTAGGCGCTGCTGCGAATAGTCGAGGTAGATTTGCTCTGCCAGCACGCCCGAGCGTGAGACCTTGGAGGTTTCCGGGACGCCTTGTAGCGTGCGCTGCAGCAGTTCGGTGTAGTCGTCGAGGTCGCGATATGAATACTTCGCTCCTGCGACTTCCGCGAGCCTGGCTTCGGTGTCGGCAGGATCACGAATGATGGCGGGCTGCCAGGCATCAGGGTGGATCTCGGAGCGGTGAAGATTCGCCTGGATCAACTGCTCGCCGCGCTGGCGAATGGTGGCGTCATCAACGTTGGTGCTGGCATCGAGGCCAACGTAGCCGGGCCCTTCAAAGAAGTGAAGATCGCTGAGTGTCTTTCTCTGGCCGGCGATACGAGCGATATTTTCAAAGTCTGTGCGCACCGGTCCGGCAGCCACGGATAGCGGGAAAGCATAGATGACGCTGACGCGCGGTTGCGGTGCATTTCTGGCCAGTCCAGCGCGCGTGCGCTCGATGGCTTTCCGAATGGCGATGGCCCGGAGCGCGACCTCGGTCGGAGTCACCATGGGGCTGGCCACGGTGAGCATGAGCGCCGCGGTGTCGCCGAAGTTGCTATTGAACTGAATCGGCCCGGCTCCCCGCGGCAGGTTGAGCTGATTCAGCTTTAAGTTCATGTCCGAGAATTGCTTCTCTTTGTCCTTAACGTTGTCGTTGAGCTGGATGTAAACGACCGACAGTCCCGGGAAGCTAAGGGAGCGAATCCCGAAATCCGACGGGCTCGGCGGCTTCAGCGTGGAGTTCAAGGCAACGGTTTGTTCGATGGGGCGGGTGAGCAGTTGCTCGACCTGCTCCGTTGTCGCTCCCGGCCAGGGACACTGGGCGGAGGCCACCCGGACCGGGATATTCGGGTCCTTGCGCTTGGGCATGTTGTGATAGCCAAACCAGCCCCAAACGAAGGTCGCGAGCAGGAGAATGAGCGCCACCTGCCGATGCTCGGTGAAGAACCGCGCCGTGTTGTGCGTGGTCGCGATGTACTCGGCGTCGCTCTTGAAGCTGTGGGCCATTAGTGCTTGTTTGGGCTTGCAGGAAAGCGGGAAGATTAAATCACATCGTGAGCGAAAAGTCCCTTCGGAAGCGCTGGAACGCCTCAGTGCAACGGCGACAGAAAAGCCGCGCAGCGGGCGAATGCTCTGAGTGTGGGAGAGGTCGGTCCGGCGGCTGCCCACGCCTCGGTACCGACTGGAGGACATGGGCAGCACCGCGATAGACGAAAGGAATCACCGGGCACTCCTCCACTGGTTCGCGGTGGGGGCGATCAAGTTTCGCTTAGTGCTTCTTAGCTCTTGTGCGAGGTCACCGCATAAAAACCGGCTGCTTCCTGCTCCACCTTCTTGCAGCCACATTTCGGGCAGAAGACCTCCTGTTTTTCATGTTCCTTGATGGTGAGGATGACTTCAAACGATGTATGACATTCGTTGCAGACGTACTCGTAGACGGGCATGGCCACCTCCCTGGGGAACGGTTTGGCAGTGGGGCTGCCGGGGTTTGGATTTGCCTTTAGCGAACTCCCGCGTGCTCCTCCTCATGATGCTCCTGCGGGAGCTTTTCTGTCTCGGGCACTTCGATGTCCGCCATCTCCTGCGCCCGATGCAGGAAGAAGTACGCGGCTAGCAAAGTAACCATGAGCAGACTTACGAGGACCATCAGGATGGCGAAATATCCCACCGTCCGGACCGGGGCGAGAGCTTCACGCTCGCCCTGGCTTACTAGGATGAACCATCTCAAATTGGAATAGCTCGGGGCCAGGCCGGTATCGGCAAAACCAACGATTCTATCACCGCCACGCATGCCGGCAATGACATATCCCGCCTGCCGGCCCTGCAGCGTCCCCAAGGCGTCCCGCGCCGCGCCATATTCTTCCGATTTCATTTGCATGGCAGGGGTGACGTTGGGTGCGCTGATTACGGTGCCATCTTCTGTGACCAGCATGGTTGATGTCGCCCGTCCCGGTTGCTCACGATTGAGTAGCGCGAAAAGACTGGAAACATCTACGAGGGCATGAATCGCGCCGATGAAACGGCGGGAGCCTTCGTCCAGCACAGGGATCCCGATCCCGATGTAGCTTGCCGTACCCTGGCCGTCAAAAAGTACTTCCGTGACGTACACCGCTCCCTTGCCCTGGGCAAAAACGCCCTGCCAGAACACTTCGTCAACCGGAGCATAATGTGCCGGCTTGTCGGTGGCCGCCACGGGAACGCCATCGGCATCCAGAACGATCAGCTTCATGAAGCGTGGGTCCAGTTCCCGATAACGGCGAAGGGACGTTGAAGCGCGCGAGGCCAGAATGCCGGCGACCAGCGCGTCCATGTCCGCGGTGGACCACTTCTTCTCGGTATCTGCAATTTTGGCGATTTTTGCGGCGTCGTTCATCTGTGCGGAAACGTGGTTTGCGGCGACAATCGCATCCACCACAGCGGGTTGGGTGGCGATGGCGGCGATATTTGTGATCCGGTCGTCGACGTATTGACGGGCTGTGATCGCGTTGCTTTGTGCGATGTCGCGGAGCAGTGTTCCAGTGGTTTTTTCGACCGCGCTGTGGCTCTCCATGGTCAGGTACAGGCCGATGAAGTTCAGCGGGACGAGGATTGCGATTAGAACGATCAAGAGTCTTTCAAGGGAAATTCGGACTTCAAATTTATCGAGCGGCATGGCTGCCTCCTGCTGGACCATGATTCAGAGCAGCGGGGATCGAATCTGCTGCTCGCGACGGGGGCCCTTGCTGGAGTGCCGCACCGGCAAAGCCTGCCGGCCGGCAACTTCGTATAGTGCCAGCATAAGAGCCGCTAACCACCACGTCAGTGACTGCGGTCACTCTTCCGACGGACGTTCGCAAAGCTGAACCTGCGGCACGACGACGCGCGAAATGCTTTGACTTGTGGGGTCCAGACGACTAGTATTCGATAGCGAACAAAAAGCGAACATAAGAAAATTTCGGTATGGATCCCTCGCTACTCCAGATTGATCAAAACGACCCGGCCTCACCGCTGGTTGGTATTGCCAAACTGGCGGCGCAGGGCGAATCCATCCGCCAGGGGCACCTGGTGGAGTACTTCACCCTGCCGGCACGTTCGTTGCTCAGCCGCTGCAGCTCTTCTCGCGTGCCGTTCGACTGGACGATCAACCCGTACCGAGGTTGCGAGTTCGCCTGCAAGTACTGCTACGCGCGCTACACCCACGAGTTCATGGAGATGCGTGACGGGGTTGATTTCGAGCGCAAGATCTACGTGAAGCAGCAGGCGGCGTGGCTGCTGCGGCAGGACCTGAGGAAGGTGAAGCGCGGAGAGGAAATCGCCATCGGGACCGCAACCGATCCCTATCAGCCGGCCGAGAAGCGCTTCGAAGTAACGCGCGGGATTCTGGAGGAACTGGCCCTGCATCGTGGGCTGCAGATCGGGATCGTTACCAAGTCGAACCTCATCCTGCGAGATGTCGAACTGCTGCGCAAGGTCGGGCAACACAACTCGCTATTTGTAAACCTGACCGTGACCACGCTAAACGCAAAGCTGGCGAGGATTCTGGAGCCGCGGGCGCCGCGTCCTGACTTGCGGATGGAAGCGGTACGCGAACTCAACGCCGGGGGAGTCAACGCTGGTGTGATCTGTGCCCCGGTGTTGCCAGGAATTACCGATTCGCCGGCTGCGCTCGACGCTTTGGTACGAGCGACCAAGGAAGCCGGAGGAAAGTACATCTATGCCAATCCGCTATTTCTAAAGCCCTGCTCGGCGAAAGTTTTCCTGCCGTTTCTGGAGCAGGAATCTCCGCAACTGGTAGAGGATTATCGCAAGCGCTTCGCCGAGCGCGCATTCGTGAGCAAGGCGTATAGCAAGCGGATTTCGGAGCTGATCTCGAGCCTGCGCAAGAAGCATGGCTTTAGCCGGGAATTCGCGTCGCGCAGCCGGAGCACACATCCGGCGCAGTACGAAGCGGAGCAGATGAGTCTGTTCGGCGCCTGAGATTGCAAGAGCAGGTTGCCCCTAGCTCGCCGTAGCGATCGTCGCATCTTCGCCGGCGAACTCCACGTTGGGCTTCTGCGGAATGATGCCGGCTTCGTGGCCCATCTCCAGCAGCTTGACGATGGCTTCGCGGCCATCTTTGCCGTAATCGAGCGTGCGCTCGTTGACATACATGCCAACGAATTTATCAGCCATCTGCGCGTCAAGATCGCGGGCAAACTGCATAGCGTATTGCAGAGCTTCCTCGCGATTATCCAGCGCGTACTGGATGCTGTCCCGCAGCGCGGCACAGCAGGAGTTCATCAGGTTGGCGCCGAGGTCGCGGCGGATGGCGTTGCCACCCAGTGGCAGCGGCAGGCCGGTCTTTTCGCGCCACCACTTACCCATGTCCAGAATTTTGTGCAGCCCGACTTTGTTGAAGGTAAGCTGACCCTCGTGAATGATGAGCCCGGCCTCGTACTTGCCCTGAAGCACTTTGGGAATGATGTCGTCAAAGGGAACGACTTCGGTGGTGATGTCGGGCGCAAAAAGCTTGAGCACCAGGTAAGCGGTGGTCATCGTCCCCGGCACTGCGATGGTGCAACCGCTGATCTCGTCCAGCGGAATGTTGTGCGAGGCCACGATCATCGGTCCGTACCCCTCGCCAACGCTGCCTCCGCTGGGCATCAGCGCATATTTGTCCTGAACGTAGGGATAGGCGTGGAACGAAATCGCGGTGATGTCGTAGAAACCGTCTAGAGCTTTGCGGTTGAGGGTCTCGATATCGCAAAGTGTGTGGGTGAACTTAACTCCAGGTACGCGGATTTTGTTCGTCGCCATGCCGTAAAACATGAAAGCATCATCGGAATCGGGACTGTGGGCGACGGTAATTTCGCGTTCGTTCTTGGCGCTGCTGCGGGGCATAAAAATCAGTCAGTCGGATGAACAACAGGTCCCTCGCCTCGGACTGAAGTCCTCGCTCGGGATGATGATCTCAGCAGAGCAAATACTGCTCTGTTGAAGCTTAGATGAATCGTGACGCCCTAGAGCGGCGTAGACGCACCGCGATCGCCGCTGCCGCCGCTACTTTCATAACTTCGGCGAAAAAGAACGGATACAGCCCGAAGTACGCAGCGCGCTGCCAGCTATGGGTCACGACGCCCAGCCAACTAAGCCCCCCGGCAAACAGCGCCAACTCGCCGACCACTCCTGCCACCACATTGCGAGCGAACCCGGAGGGGCCGCGCTCCGCAATCCATCCCGCCAGAAACGCCATCACCGGATACGCCCACAGATAACCGCCCGTCGGACCGAGCAGTTGCGCAATGCCTCCAGGACCAGCGGGATTGAACACTGGCAGGCCCATCGCACCCCACCCCAAATACAAAGCGGCGGCGGCGAATCCGCGGCGGCTTCCGAGGGCCAACCCCAGCAGCAGCACCGCGAAGTTACCCAGCGTTAACGGCACTGGTGTAAAGGGGAGAGGCAGAATCAGTCGCGAACAAACGGCGATGACAGTACTGGCGCAGATGACGATGCCAGCCTGCTTAATCAGGCTTGACGAGTAGTCGGCCAATACGCGATCGGGATGCACAGCGGTTTTCAGCATATCTTCCTCACCAGCTACAGGGTAACTACTGCGCCTCTTTTTCAGCGACAGTTTCGGCGGCGTCTTCGATCACGGCCCGGACCTGGGCTTCCATCTCTTCCTGCCGCAGGTGCCGCTTGACGCGAAAATGGATCGCCAAACACACACCTGCTATTGCACTGGTGCACAGGACCAGAAGTAAAAAGAATAACTTGATGACCACAACTACTCAGAATAACAGATGAGGCGCCCCAGATCAGCCGTCAGACACCCACCGGAAACGGCTTGGTGCTGTGCTCTTCGGCGCGCTCGCCAACCAGGGCATCGAAGCGGCCCTGTAGCAACGACATCAGCCCCGTGTACCAATATCCAAAGACGAACAAGATCAGGAATGGCACAGTGATGTAATTCTCGTTCGCAATGGCGTACCACACCGTTAGCGCGAAGTAGCCGCCGATGAGCAACTCGATGTACGGAACCCAGCCGAGGCGCTTGCGATATTTCTTCGCCGCGAGGGACTTCTCTTTCTTGTCGACCACTCGATATTTCGGCGTGCGTGCGAATGCGCTCTGCTTGCCGACCAGTGCCTCCAGCACAGCCTTGGTGTTCGTGATGGTCAGTCCGATGCCCAGCGCCATCAACGGGGGCAGGAAAAGGAACGTGCGCAACCAGGACTTGGGGAACAGCTCCTTCTGCGAGACCAGGTAGAAGCTCGATATGGAAAACGTGGACGCCAGGAACAGGGGCACGTCGATGTAGAGCATCTGGAACCACCCCTGGTAGAAGCGGATGATCATCGCCGGCAGGAGCAGCGTACTGAGCACGATCATCAGCGGATAGCTGATGTTGGCGGTCAGGTGATACCAAGCCTCGATCTTCTCCCGCCGCGACACGTTCGCGCGCAGCACTTTAGGCAGGTCCTTCTTGGCGCACTGGATGAGCCCCTTCGCCCAACGTGCCTGCTGAGTCTTGAACGCGGTCATCTCGATAGGAAGCTCGGCAGGGCACTCCACGTCCTGCAGGTAGCGGAACTTCCACCCCTTCAACTGCGAGCGGTAACTGAGGTCGGTGTCTTCGGTAAGGGTGTCGTGCTGCCAGCCGCCGGCGTCGTCGATCGCCTTGCGTCGCCACATTCCGGCCGTGCCGTTGAAGTTGAAGAAGACTCCAGCGCGCGAGCGGCCGCCGTGCTCCAGCACGAAGTGCCCGTCGAGCAGGATGGCCTCGACTTCGGTCAGGAAAGAGTAGTTGCGGTTCAGGTGCGTCCAGCGCGTCTGTACCATACCGATCTGCGGATCGGCGAAGTGATGGACGACTTTCATCAGCCATTCCGGCTGGGGCGTGAAATCGGCGTCGAAGATGGCGACAAACTCGCCGGTGGAGACCTTTAGTCCTGCGTCGAGCGCGCCCGCTTTGAAGCCTTCGCGGTTGGTGCGATGGTGGTAGCTGATGTCATGGCCCAGCGCGGCATAACGCTCTACGACATCGCGCGCCACCTCCACCGTCTCGTCGGTAGAGTCGTCCAGCACCTGAATTTCCAGCTTCTGGCGCGGATAATCAAGCTTACAGACGCAGTCCACCAGCCGGTCAACCACGTATTGCTCGTTGAAGATAGGCAGTTGGACGGTGACCAGGGGCAGCTCAGTAAAGCGTGAGGTCGGCACGGTAGCTTTGTTCTTGCGGTGCTTGTAATACAGGTACACCAATTGGTAGCGGTGCATGCCGTAAAACGCCAGCAGCACCAGCACAACGAAATAGGGAATCAGCAGGGCCATATCGAACGCGTTGGCGTGGTATAGCCCTTTGAAGGTGGTGTCGAGAAAATGGGTCCGCAGGTAATGGCGCAACCCGCGCGGTTCGACCAGCAGAGTGCAGACCAAGCTAAGGACCGGATTCAGGGGAAGTGCTCCTCCAAGCGTGAGTAACTACGTGGTCCCGGTCAAGGCGAAGAAGCTCTTTCAGCCGTTGATTGTACCTGACGGACGGCCAGAAGAGGGGAAAGACGAACATTGCGCCGGGACATTGACTCTTCTGCCCCGACAGCGAACAATAGCAAAGGCACGAGATGCGATGAAGCTGGCTGGGGTTCTCTCCGCGCTCTTATGTTGGATTCTCTGCTGCCCGTTATGGCTGAGCGGGCAGGCGCATCCCAACACCTCCACACCGGCGGCGGCCCAGGAGGTTTTTCCCGACCAGGGCTTTGTCTCCCCCGTCCGCTATGCCAACCGGTATTTCGGATTCGCTTTCGATCTTCCGCCCGATGTACAGTTGGAGCCGGTCCCGCAGCCGGTGGCGCGCGACAGCCGGATTCAGATATTGCAGCTGGGAGGTCCTCCGCCGGCGTACGGCGCCGTATCAATCTTCGCCTTTCCCGTGCACCCCAAAACCACACCAGACGCGAAGGTCGTTCTGCGCAAGACGCTGGACCAGGAGCTCTTTTACGGCGTGGAAGAGCTGCATGGTCTCTCCAAGACCACGCTTGCCGGCCACTTGTTTTACTTCTATGAGACTCGGCGAGGAGCGGACCAGCACATGATGCTGGCCTCCAACCTCGAGGGTTACGTGGTCGTGGTGGTGCTGGGGGCGAACAATGAAAAGACGGTCAAAGAGCTGGAGGCATCATTCCAGCACGTGACGTTTGTTGCTCCCGAGAAGGCTCGTGAGTACGCCGGCGCCGGCGCCTGGGAATATGAAGGACCGGCAATCTCGTCGCACCGGCTGGCTCAGTTGAAGGCCGATCCGCCCGCGAAACACATCGATGGCGGGAAATTTGTCGGAGATATATACGAGAACGAGTCGCTGGGCTTCCACTATCGCATCGAGCCCGGGTGGGTGCTGGAGTCTCAAGGCGCAGTGCAGCCCGCCATCGAACGGGCGCGCAACCGTGATCTTGATCAACCTTGGATTGGTGTGGCTGAGAGTGAGCTGGTGAAGATCTGCAACCGGACCCTGTTTTCGGAATGGGCCAAGCGTCCGGGAACCGACGGCCAACTTTCCTATGACGACTTTGGGGAGGTAACCGTCTCGGCGATATCGACGGCATGTTTCCCGGGCATGAGATTTCCGGCTAAGGTGACCGACCGACGGTCCATCCAAGATTTTCTGCTGCAGTTGGGACTGACTCATCCTGTCCTGCGCGATATGCGTGATGCGAAGGCCTTTACTGCCGGCGGCAGCGTGGTTGTCTACCTGCACGGTACGGTAGCGTTTCAGGTCCCGGGCGATGAGCTCTCACGGCGTTTGTCCATAGCCATGGCCGTCACGTCGCGACGAGGTTATCTGTTGACGTTCTTTTTCGCCGCGCCCCACGACAGCGAGTTGAAAGAGCTGCTGGAAGAAAAAATCGCCTTCGATTCTGAACCTCAAACCCAGGAAGCCAACACGCCAAGGCCCGGTGGCGGCGACAATTCGTCAACAGGCTCGGTGGCTGCCTCCTCCACTCCGTCAGCGGCTGTTGCGTCGGCAAGCCAACCGGCTACAGATCCTGCTCAAGTGGCGAACGAAAGTTCACACCCCGGAGCTTCCGAGGCGGCTGCCGCTGCCTCTACGGCACCCACGACACAACCCGATCCGGCTGCCGCATCCCCTACGTCGCGTCCCAGCCTGCTTCGTCCGGGGGAAAAGATGAAGGACCAGCAAGTCAGCGGCAAGCCGATTCCGACGCAGACGCACTAAAAGCGGCTTATTCGCCTTTCGCTCTTCGCCGCTCGTCGAAATCCGGTATGATCGGGAGCCTGCGACCGGCATTTGGCGAGAAGTGCGAAGAGCGGGGATCTTGTGCGCGGACTCAAAGGCAAGCGCGTTGTCATTACCGGAGGCGCCAGCGGGATCGGGGCGGCCACGGCTGCGCGTTTCCTGGAGGAGGGCTCAATTGTCGCGGTCCTCGATCGTGACCCCAGCGCTTCTGCGAAGATCCGCGAAGAGCTGCCTGCCATCAGGGGAACATTCCTAGCCGACGTCGCCGACCACGATCAAGTACGGCAAGCATTCGCTGCGATCATTCGCGAGCTTGGCGGAATGGACGTAGTTGTCAACAACGCGGGCATCAGCATTCGCCACAAGTTCCTCGACATCACCCCGGACGAGTGGGCGAAGGTCCTCGGCGTGAACCTGACCGGCGTTTTCAACGTGGCGCAAACCGCCGCCCGTTACATGATCGAGAGTACGGGTGGCGTCATTCTGAATACGGCCTCGACCAACGGCATCATGGGCTATCCCTACTACGCTGACTACAACGCCAGCAAAGCTGGAGTGATTGAGCTGACTCGCTCCATGGCGCTGGAACTCGCGCCCAAGGTACGGGTAAACGCGGTCGCCCCGGGGTACGTGCTGACTCCCATGCAGCGTGCGGAGTATTCCGACGAGATGCTGGAGGCGGTAAACCGGAAGATTCCCTTGGGCCGCCACGCGCAGCCGGAGGAAGTTGCGGCACTGTTCGCATTTCTTGCCTCCGACGATGCAGCTTACCTCAACGGCCATGTGTATGTGATCGACGGCGCCGAAACAGCCGGAGGCCTGGCCAGCCGATGACGAACTCGGGAGCGAGCGGCGCATTTACCTCGTACTCGCGCTTGGGATCGTGCTCAGCCCGGCACATCGGAATCCGGTGCATTCACCCGATAGGCTGATCCTTCATGCATCTGTTCGTGATCGCCGGATTTCTCTGTGTCATCATCTGGCTCTATCTGCTGGTTGCACGTGGGCGTTTCTGGATGGTGACGCGCCTCGTAGCTGAGGCCGCACCGCTGTCTGCAACTGGACTCGTCGCGGTAGTTATCCCGGCGCGCAACGAAGCCGACGTAATCGGTCGTTCGGTGAAGTCGCTCTTGCAGCAAAGGTGCGAGGGCTCGATACGCGTTTTCGTTGTGGATGACAACAGCAGCGATGGAACTGCCGAGGCTGCGCGCGAAGCGGCAGCGAGTTGTGCCCGTGCGGACGCGGTCAGACGTGATCTCTGGGCAGCCGTTGCCACCGGGTTGGTCCGGCAAGCTATGGGCGATGCAGCAGGGAATTGAGCAGGCACTGCTGCTGCAGCCGGAATTTCTCCTGCTGGCGGATGCTGACATCCAACATTCACCGCAGAATGTCGCCACGCTTGTCACTGTGGCGGAACGCGGAGGCTATGATCTCGCCTCGTTCATGGTGAAGCTGCACTGCCGCAGCGTGGCTGAGAAGCTGCTCATCCCTGCATTCGTTTTTTTCTTCTTCATGTTGTATCCGCCGGATTGGATCCGCGACCCCCGGCGCAAGACCGCAGGCGCGGCCGGGGGCTGCATGCTGATTCGTCCAGCGGCATTGGCAAGGGCTGGCGGAATCGCGGCCATTCGGAATGAGATCATCGACGATTGCGCCCTCGCGACCGCGGTAAAACGCAGCGGCGGAAGGGTATGGCTAGGGTTGACCCCGGATACTCGCAGCTTACGCGCCTACGGATCGTTCGCTGCAATCGAGCGCATGATCGCGCGCGCGGCATTTAACCAGTTGCGGCATTCCGCATGGCTACTCACTGCCGCAATAGCGGGCCTGATCGCGACGTATTTGTTACCGTTACTCCTGCTCGTCAGCGGATCTCGGGCGATAGTGACGCTCGGTGCAGCGGCCTGTCTGGTGATGTTTGTCGCCTATCTGCCAATGGTTCGCTTTTACGGGCTCAACGGCCTCTGGGCACTAACGTTGCCTATCAGCGCGGCCTTCTATTTGTGGGCAACCTTGCACTCGGCGCTTAAGTATTGGTCTGGCCGCGGCGGCGAGTGGAAGGGCCGCGCCCAAGACATGGCGGGCCGCACGCAACACTAGAAAATCGCTCTCCACGCCGAACATGGCGCTTTTGCAAAACACCCGCTGCCATCCACCTCAGGGGTTATCGAAACATGCTGCGCTCTATCGGCTCAAAAGAGACTCCGGCTGCTTATTTCGCTTTTACCTTCTCCCGGTCTTTGGCCGCATCGAGAGGGCGAACCGGTTCGGTCATGCGCGCGGGATCGAGGATCTCCTTGATCTGCTCTTCGGTCAGCTCGCCGCGCGAGCGTGCGATCTCGATGATGGACTTGCCGGTCTGCGACCGATTCTTTCGCAATCTCCGCCGCCTTGGCGTAGCCGATGTAAGGATTTAGCGCCGTGGCCAGCGAGACTGTGCTCTGCACGTAGAAGCCGGTGCGCTGCTCGTTCACCGTGATGCCCTTGATGCAGAACTCGGTGAGCTGGCGCAGCATGTTGGTCATGATGGTGATCGAGGTCAGAACGCTGTAAGCCATGGTCGGCATCATGACGTTGAGTTCGAGCTGGCCGGCCTGCACCGCGAGCGCGACCGCGGTGTCGTAGCCGACGACCTGGAACGAAACCATCGCGGCCAGCTCGGCCATCACCGGATTGATCTTTCCCGGCATGATGGACGAGCCCGGTTGCAGAGCCGGCAGATTGATTTCTGCCAGGCCCGTATTCGGCCCGGAGGAGAGCAGGCGCAGATCGTTGGAGATGCGAATGACTTCCAGCGCCAGGTTGCGCAGCGCGGAGCTGACCGACGACATCGCCAGGTTCGATTGCATGGCGTAACGCATGTCATCCACCGCGTGCAGCTTCTGTCCGGAGATGCGGGAGAGGTTTGGCGATCGCCTTCTCGCGATAATCAGGATGGGTGTTGATGCCGGTGCCGACCGCCGAGCCGCCGAGCCCGATTTCGCGCAAGAATTCCGACTGCTCCTGAATGGCTTTTTTCGCCCGCTTGATGGCGCCCGCGTAGGCATGAAATTCCTGGCCGAGCCGCATCGGAACCGCGTCCATCATGTGCGTGCGGCCGGACTTCAGGACGTGATGAAACTCTTTGCCTTTGTTTTCCAAGCGCTGCGATGAAGCCATCGAGCGCGGTGTAAAGTTTCTCCAGTTCGAGCAGCGTCGCCAGGCGCATGGCGGTCGGGAAGACGTCATTGGTCGATTGCCCATAGTTGACGTGATCGTTGGGATGAACGTGCTTGTACTCGCCGCGCGCGCCGCCCAGCAGCTCGGCTGCGCGGTTGGCGATGACCTCGTTGCTGTTCATGTGGAAGCTGACGCCCGCGCCTGCCTGGAAAACGTCGACCACGAATTCCTCGTCCCACTTGCCCTGCTGGACTTCTCTGGCGGCCTCGATGATCGCGTTGGCGGTCTTCTCGTCAACCAGGCCGAGTTCGCGGTTGGCGAGCGCCGCAGCTTCCTTCACCATCGCGATGGCGCGAATGAGCGTGGGATGCGCGCGCAATCCGCTGATGGGAAAGTTCTCCACCGCGCGCGCCGTCTGAATGCCGTAGTAAACGTCGGCGGGAATTTCCTTGTGGCCGAGAGAGTCCTTCTCGTTGCGGGTGCTGGTTTGGCTGGAGTTGACATGAGCGCGTCCTCCACAAGAAGAGATGATCATTCAGGCCGCTGCGTTTCGGACGTGGCTCGGAGGCCTGCGACCCGAAACGGAGCTTGACTCACGACGCCTCGCCTTCGGCCTCTTGCGGGGGAACCTGATCTCCGTTGTACGCGGGAACGATAAAGCGCAACGGATCACGAATCGCATCGACGACGAGGAAGCGCAGAAGACCCCACTGCTCGCTTGGGCTCGACATCGTAGGCGCGGAGGGCCACGAATGCCGCAATGGTGAAGCTGACGAACAGGTTCAGCACGAAGATGACGCCGATTCCCACCACCGCGTGGAGAAACCATCGGTTGCCCAACCTGGCGGTTCCAAAGCGTGCCGCTGCCAAAGCCAGCGTGCCGCTGGAAAGCGTGACGTGCCGTATGTCGAATCGGCAATCCGAAGAATTCTCCGAGGACCGGCGCAAAGCCCAGCAGATATCCCAGCACAATGCTGGTCGCCCAGCCGCCGATGTTGTGCTTCACGATGCGCGACATCTTCCGGGAAAACACTTCGCCGAGCCGCAAGCCGAGAGGATGTTGCGCCACCGCCTCGCGCCAGCCGGTAATAAACCGCGGCGTTCTCCATCCAGCTTCCGGCCAGCGCGGCCAGCCACAGGATCACGCCGGTTTCGATGGCATACAGCGCGGTGCCCGAGGCGAACGGATTCAGCGTGTCGTAAACATGCGTCGCGCTTAGCTCTGGCAAGATACGACTCGCGGAAGATCAGCCTCCACAGCATCTCGAACAGCACCGCGCCGACCGATACCGCGACAACATTGCCGATGGCCGCCGCCAACTGCGTGCTGGTGATGCGGGCCACGAAGTCGGTGAGTTTGCTGGATCGCTGAAGGCCGCGGTTGTCGCGGATGATCCGCGCGAATGCGGCCGCCGTCGTCGCCGGCTGCTTGGTGGCGAGCACCAGTCCGAAGACCTGCAGCAGCACGAAGCTGACTGCGTAGTTCGTGCCGCTGGCAAGGCCCTCGACGAACGGCGGCAGATGCGCTTCGATGATGCGCAGCTTGACGGCAGCGGTGAACACCGTCAGCAACCCGCCGCCGATGGCGGCCCGCCACATGTGCCAGTATTCCGGCTTGCTGGTGGCGATGTAGTGTTCGCCCGTGTCGCCGGTGCGGTCGACCACCTTGCGTGCCAGCAGGTTGAGGTTCTCGCGCAGCAGCGACGAGATCTGTTTGTCGGCGACGTTGCCCTCAATCAGCCGGCCCAGCAGCGCCTGCACGGCCGCATCCAGCTCGTGCGGGTCGGTTGCCGTGAGGACCTTCGCGATGGCCTCCATTCTCACCAGGCAGGCTTGAATGGTCTTCAGGTCGAAGACCAGCTCGACGCTGATGCCCGCCGACTCCATGTGCTCGTAGACAACTTCCATCTCTGCGCGGCAACGGGCGACGACTTGCTTCCAGGCATCGAACGCAGCCGGAGCCGCCTCGGGAGAACTCGACGCCAGCAACTCTTCGGTCGTAAGCACCAGCTCATAAAAAGGCGAACGGGCAATGCCGGTGAAGCGGTCGAGCGTTCCCGCATTTCGGGCTGCAATCCCAGGCCGCTGATCTGCGACTGCCAGCAGCCGCATGGCCTCTTCCAGGTCGCGCTCCTGGCGCTGCCAGAAGTCCGGCTCATCGCTGGGCGTGAGCACGTTGGCGATGCGCTCGAAGAACTCCGGAGTAAGCGCCGCAAATTGCCCGCGCATACTTCGCTCGGAGGAGTACAGGTCGATCAGCAGCTTGCGCGCGTCGGAGTCCTCGCGCGCCGAAGGCATCAACCTTGCCGACCAAGCGCTGAACAATTTCGGTGGTAAAGGGGTGGACCGACGGCAGACCAGCTTCGGCGAAGAGCGAAAGGCAATCCAGTTCGGCAAGCATCTGCCCAAGGGAACTGCTGGACGCGCTGCCGCAGGCCATCGTCGTTCTCGAGAAGCTGCATCGAACGTGAGCAGCGGCGGCTGCTCCATGCGGCTGCGCCTCTCGCGCGTCCAGCGGACGATCTGGACGAAACTGGCATGGCGCTTGCGCAGAGTGTCGGCTGCGCAAAAAGCCTCGATCGCGTGCCGCAAATCTGCCGGGAAGCTGCGCGGCAGAAACTCGGCTGGGGAGCTTCCGGGCCGGTGCGTGAGCTGTTGTGTCGTGCCGTCGGTCAAACGCAATCACCTGGAAAACCCGAAGTCAACGGGGCGTAGATTAGCATAGCAATGAAAAAGCCTCCGATGTCGGCATCGGCGGCTTCGCGTCCATAGGATTCGCCGACTGACGCGACGAAAAATGCCAACAGAGAGTGATGGTAAACTCGGCTCCGAGAGCGCCCCGCAATGGCAACCACGCAGGTATCCCTGGACGAATATCTCAGGACGGATTACGAACCGGACTGCGATTACGTTGACGGCGAGCTGGAGGAGCGCAATGTGGGCGAGTTAGAGCACTCAGCCGTGCAAGCTTTCTTCATTGGGTGGTTCATTGCCCATCAGGAGCTGTGGCGTTTGGAAGCATACCCGGAGATACGGCTCCGGGTCTCGCCCACGCTAGTTCGAATTGCGGATATCGCTATCCTCCCGGTCAAAATCCCGTACGAGGCTGTCCCGAGCCGGCCGCCGGTAGCCGTAATCGAGGTGCTCTCACCCGAAGATCGCGTCTCCCGTTATCAGCAGCGGCTGGACGATTATCGTTCTATGGGTGTCGCCAACGTCTGGGTTATTGACCCTATGCGCCGCAAGGCCTTTGACTGCAGCCAGGGCGGCTGGCAGCCGGTCGATAAGCTTTCGATGGCAAATCCGCCTGTAGAAATTCCTCTTGATCCCTTGTGGAAGAAGCTCGAGGAATTGCATTCCTAGGTGTCGTCCTTAACTTTTGGAACCTCCCCGCGTCTAAGAGCGGCCATACAAAGACGAATTCGTTCCTCCATTCCGGAGGGCAAGGCTATCGAATGTCGACAACTTAATTCGATGTCGCTCTAAGCGTCCGTCGGCGATGGCAGTGACGTTGTGTCGTCCCAGTCCCACGGACTACCACTCCCAAGTAAATGCCGTTCGAGCTCATCAGCGAACTGGTCAGGCGTAACCTTCCGCCTCGCGCCCCAGCGACCGAGGATGCCCCACAGAAGGATCAATGCAATGGGCGTGACGAAAAGCCACACTGCCGACAAGATGATGAGGACGACAAGGCAAGCCGGACCGCCTGTCAGATGAATGGCAATGGCCCTAAACTACCCCAATCTCCACCAACTCCGCGATCTTGGCCTGCCACTCCTTCGGGCCGCTCTCGTGTACCGAGTTGCCCTTCGAGTCCACGGCGACGGTCACCGGCATGTCCTGCACCTCGAACTCGTAAATGGCTTCCATGCCGAGATCGTGGAACGCTAGCACGCGCGATTTCTTGATGGCCTTCGACACGAGGTACGCCGCTCCGCCGACCGCCATCAGGTAAACCGCTTTGTGGTCGCGAATGGCTTCGATCGCAGCCGGGCCGCGCTCCGACTTGCCGACCATGCCGAGCAGCCCGGTCTCTTTCAGCATCTGGCGGGTGAACTTATCCATGCGCGTGGCGGTCGTCGGACCGGCAGGGCCGACGACTTCATCTCTAACAGGGTCAACAGGTCCCACGTAATAGATAAAGCGATTGGTGAAGTCCACCGGAAGCTGCTCGCCCGCGTTCAGCTTCTCCGTCATGCGCTTGTGCGCGGCATCGCGGCCAGTGAGCAGCTTGCCGCTGAGCAGGAGCACTTCGCCCGGTTTCCATGTCGCCACTTCCTCACGGGTGACGGTGTCGAGGTCCACGCGGCGCGCGCCGACAGGGTCGTAGGTCAGGGTCGGCCAGTCATCGAGCGATGGCGGCTCCAGCGCAACCGGGCCTGATCCATCGAGCACGAAATGCGCGTGGCGCGTGGCCGCGCAGTTGGGAATCATCGCAACCGGCAGGTTCGCAGCGTGAGTGGGATAGTCTTTTACCTTGACGTCAAGCACGGTGGTGAGTCCGCCCAGCCCCTGCGCGCCGATGCCCAGCGCGTTGATCTTCTTGTAGAGCTCGATGCGCAACTCTTCCGCCGTGATTCTTCGGCCCGCGTGCCATGAGTTCCTGGATGTCGATCGGCTCCATCAGCGATTCTTTGGCCAGCAGCATGGCCTTCTCCGCCGTGCCGCCGATGCCGATGCCGAGAATGCCCGGACGGACACCATCCCGCGCCCATGGTGGGAACGGTCTTCAGCACCCACTCACGATGGAGTCCGAAGGGTTCAGCATGGCGAACTTCGACTTGGCCTCCGACCCGCCGCCTTTGGCCGCGACGATCACTTCCACCTTGTCGCCGGGAACGAGTGTCATGTTGACCACCGCCGGCGTGTTGTCCTGGGTGTTGCTTGCCGCGCGCCGGCGGGATCGGCCAGGATGCTGGCGCGCAGCTTATTGTCCTCATGCAGGTAGGCGCGGCGCACGCCTTCGTTCACCATGTCTTCGACCGACATGGTGGCGTCCCACTGCACGTTCATCCCGACCTTCAGGAACACGGTCACGATGCCGGTGTCCTGGCAGATGGGCCGATGGCCTTCGGCGCACATGCGGGAGTTGATCAGGATCTGCGCCATCGCGTCGCGCGCTGCCGGCGACTGCTCCTTTTCGTAGGCGCTTGCCATGCTGCGAATGAAGTCCGGCGGATGATAGTAGGAAATGTATTGCAGAGCGTCGGCAACGCTCTGGATGAGGTCGTCTTGCTTGATGATGGTCATAAATCCTGCTCGCGGAGAGGTTGACGAACTCAGAATTATACTGCGCAGCAGACCAGCCGCTTGTGACGCGGCGCACATCTCCGCTGGCTGTCGCCGGGGCCGGCTACTGAGAGCGCTTCACACCAGTTTCCCGTGGATCGACGTGTAGTTCAGCCCGATCTCGCCGCAACTGCCTTGCTCCACCGAGTACACAATGCAAGAGTCGAACGGGCGCGAGTAAACATGCAGGCTGACGGCGCGCTCGCCCCATTCGCGGCAGTTTCGGACATCGTGGACCGGATTCAGGGGATCGACCGCCACCGGGTGCGCAACGAGGTGATTTCGACCACATCGGTGGGCACAATCTCGCAACGCTGAGCGGCGAGATCCTCGGAGATCAAGCGATAGTTCTGCACCGCCAGGCGGCCGACGGGAGCGGCCATCCAGCAGTTCTGCCCTTTGTGGTTGTGGATGGAGCTGCGCATGCCCGGCTCCCAGCAGATGGCCAGCAGCTCGTAGAGTTCGGTCTTGTCGATCAGGTTGCGCGTGTAGTGCTGCGGGTTCCAGAACAGGTAGGGCTGCAGCGATTCAGCGTCCACCGGATTCGCCGTCAGGTACTGCAGGGTGCCGATGACTCCAGCAAAGTCATCCTCGCGAAGCTTGCGCAGGCCGGTGACAAATTCTTCAACCGAGACCCGGCGTCGTTGCGGTGTTCGAATCTGCTGACGTTGCTGTTACCATCTACCCTCCTGCTGGGACGAACTGCTAATTCTAACGCTTTGTGGCAGATTTCGGCGCCCAAGCCAGGAATTGGGTAGTGGTGCAGTTTGAATTGCCGCCAAAGAAAAAAGTTGGGAGGCTTGGGCGGTCAGCAGGGGAGAGCGCTACGCCCATGATGGCTGTCTTGATCTATTCCGAGTCCAACCAGCAACGTGCTTACAAGTAGTTGTATAGCACGGGTCATCGACCACATCCGATAACGCCACAACAGTTTTCGACGGAATCCTGAATAATTCTGTATCGTCAAACCGTAGAAGATTTCCTTTTGCCGATCGACGCGCACCTGAATCTGTCCTGGAAAACCAAGGGTTTCACCAACGTCCATAATATCGACGTGATCGCCATCTTGGACAGGACACAGGTCAACAAACATAACATCAGTTATAGGATTGTGGGCAAGCTGAATAGTCATTTCTTGGGCCACAAAAGACGGCCCTTTGAAAGTTCCAGTTCTAACCGTTCCTGCGGTATCGAGTACCAAGTGCTGATCACTCTCACTCTCGACAATCCGTTCCATCTCGATTTGGTCGGCACGATTACCCATGGGTCATCTCCAACAGGTAAGGCATATATAGCGTTTTCCGATTGCGCACCACGGCATTCAACGACATAGGTAGGTGCGTGAAGATTTTGTTTAAGCCGATCAATCGCGAGAGCTGCTTCCGTGTGGAGACGGCACACCTGGCCGTTGTATGTCTGTCGATCCAAGACAATCTCTCGGCCATTCCAGTCCTTCGCCCGAAATACAACATCTCGATTGGCTAGCTTCCTCAGGCCGCGCATTATGACACGGCCCACGAGCGAAATGCTATACAAATTATAGACGCTTTGGAAGAAAAAACGGCTAAAGTTATTGTGAGAGGGGTGGCCACGACCGCAACATATTGTGGTCGTGGGGATTGCGGCACTCTCGGCAGAACGAGATTACCAAATCGACAACAGTTCTTCAATGCTCCAGACATGATCGGATAACCCAGCTTCCATCGCCGGCGTCACCCGCAATGTCTTGTGAACGCGGCAGAAGTTGTAATGCATGTAGTGCAGTGCCACCGCGTGTCCGTGGTTTTCCAGCTTCTTGGAAAAGCCGTTCGTCAAACGCGTGAACCGACGCATCGACATGCGCATCGTGAGATTCTGGCGCTCGATGTAAGACGTGCTAACATGCTGCGGATCAGGATCGCCCACCACGGTTTTCATATCGCAACCAATGCAGGTTGCGGGGCTGTAGCGCGATTCATCGGGAGTGGGCGCACCGTAGATTTTATGCAGTTGTGCATAATCGACTTCGGTTCCAAACGCATCTTCGATGGCCTGTAAGTAAGGACGGAAGGCATCTGTGGTGATCTGCGGACGGCCCATGATACGGTTTGCACAGTCCGACATGAAGTTGTAAGCGGCATATCGGTCACGACTGCCAACGTGATACGTGACGCACAGTTTTGTGTCAGCGTCGAGCGCAACCCACGTCCAAACATCGCCCCAGCCGTCCGCTTCTCTCTCAGGGCTGACGTTCTTTCGCTTCGCTCCGACGAAGGCCCATGTCTCGTCGCACTGCAAACGCCGGACGCGCAGATCGCGCACATTACGGTGATGGTAATCAGCAGATGCGCAACCCAGATCGCGAAGCAGATTCAGCACCGTGTGTTTTGCAACGCCTGTCATGCGAACGATTGCGTTGATGGAGTTACCCTCCACCAACGCAGAAACCACCTGAACCCGTTTTTCTATGCTTAGGCGATTCATGTAAGCAACGATACCCCCAATCCTGCAAGCATGTCAAGAATTTAAATTAGATGCCTGCAAGAGACCTATTGACATTCTTGCAGGACGTGCTATTGTAAGCATCGGAGGTCTAAATGGAAGAGAAACCAGACGAGTTATCCATTCCCGCACTGGGGGGAAGAGCAAGGGCTAAAGCTCTATCACCTAGTCGGCGCACCGAGATTGCTAAGAAGGCCGCAGCGTCCAGATGGGGGGCTGCTCTTCCGCAGGCGAGTCACGATGGGCCGTTGCAGATCGGGGACGCCATCTTGACGGCAGCAGTATTGCCAAACGGGAAGAGGCTATTGAGCCAGACCACGGTTTTGGTAGCCATTGGCCGACATCCACGCCCGAAGGCTGGAACGGGAGTTTATACGGTCGACGGACTCCCATCTTTTTTGCAGGCCGAAGTACTTAAGTCATTCGTTACAGACGAGTTAATGCAGTCGACCACCCCTATTATTTTCAAGCTCAAGAACGGACAGATCACGGCTGGATACGATGCCATGCTACTGCCAATGGCCTGTGAAGTTTATCTCAAGCTCCGCGACAAGCTTAATTCGGACATCGCCGACGGGGATGCTGCGGCAAGGAACATGGCCAAGAAACATCTCCGGCAGTACAGGGACATTATCGCGGCTTGTGACAGCCTCACGCGTGGACTCGCAAGGCGCGGCATTATCGCTTTGGTCGATGACGCAACTGGATACCAAGACGATAAGATGCGGCAGGAGATCGACCGCATCATCAAGGCGTATGTATCTCCGTCCCTTGCTCCGTGGGTGCAGAAGTTTCCCCACGAGTTTTTCAGGGAGGCTTACAGGCTGCTTGGATGGGAATATAAGCCCGGACAAACAAAGCACTCGCCCTACATGGGGAAATTCATCAATAAGTACGTATTCGAGGCATTGCCGCCAGGGGTATTGGAGGAGCTTAAAGCGCGCTTACCCAAGAACGAGAGCGGAAACAGGCGCGCGAAGTTGTGGCAACTCTTGACGGTCGACACGGGTATTCCACACTTAGACCGCCAACTTACGTCCGATTTGACGATTATGAAGCTTTCAGAAACGAAGCAGCAATTTGAGGAAGGCTGGGACAAACTGTTCGGAAAGCAGCCGAGGTTGCCCCTTATGATGCCAAAAGAATTGCAGGGAGGCTAGCTCTCGGTTGTTTCTCTCGACGATCCGCGCAGCGGCTTGGTTTACGTCCTCGGTCGTTTGGCCGGGCTTGTGAGCCTCGCTCAGGTGGTCTGCAAATGCCACGCTCACGGACGGCTGCACGTCGGGCTGGAACGGGTATCCGCAAACTGAGCAGCGTTTCAGGTTGCCATCGGCAATCAAATGCGGCACAGGAGCGGCCCTCTTGCCGAGCCCCGAATAGGCCTTTTTTTCTCTGACCTCGCGGGCATGGTCGATGGCGTCTTGGGCCTTCTTGTGGGGGTCTTCCAGATTGAACGGACTCTTGGATTCCATGCTCCAAGTTTACGCCGATTCTAGCACCCCGCAAGGGCAGCCCAATTCAAACTGCACCACTACCAGGAATTGCAAAAGTTTTGTGTCAGGGCCGAAAATCGGAAATCCAATGCGCCACGAACCAGTTCCAAGCATATAATGTGCGCAGAAGCACCCCAGCTAGGTGGGTTCAGCGCAAGGCACTGGAGTTTCCCATGAAGTCACGCGCTCTCGCAGTTGCGAACGCAATCCTGCTGAGTTTCTGCCTCGCTCTGCCTACGGTTGCCCAGAACAGTCCGCAATCGCAGACACCGCCTTCGCAGGCGCCAGTAAATTCGCAAGATCAGTCCCAGCCATCCTCGGCCCCGAACTCAACTGCACCGACCGATGGCACAGCTAGTATAGCCACGCCACAGGATGCGCCCGGAGCCACCCACGACAAGGGCAAGAACGACATTGACGACATCGGCAACCGTAATGTTGGTAAGGCAGGCTCAGGCAAGAGCATCGGTGATTGGTACTCGTACGACACCGAAATCAAGATGGGCAAGCAGTACGCGATGATGGTCGAGTCCAGCGCCCGCATGATAAAGGACCCGATCGTGACCGAGTACGTAAACCGCATCGGTCAGAATCTGGTGCGCAACTCCGACGCCAAGGTGCCGTTCACGATTAAGGTCATCGACTCCGACGACATCAACGCTTTTGCTCTGCCAGGCGGATTCTTCTACGTAAACAGCGGCCTCATTCTGGCGGCGGATGATGAGGCCGAGCTGGCAGGAGTGATGGCGCACGAGATCGCACACGTCGCCGCCCGTCATGCAACCCGCGAGCAGACCCGCGCCAACTACGCCCAAATGGCCACGATTCCGCTGATCTTCGTGGGAAACTGGGGCGTTTATGAGGCGGCAAGTCTGGCTATCCAGATAGCGCTGCCACTCACCTTTATGAAGTTCTCCCGCGGATTTGAGGCCGAAGCCGACTACCTGGGGCTGGAATACATGTACAAAGCCGGCTACGATCCGCAGGCGTTTATCTCTTTCTTCGAGAAAATCAAGGCACAGGAGAAGACCAAGCCTGGAACGCTGGCCAAGGCCTTCGCGACCCATCCTCAGACACCGGACCGCATAGAGAAGAGCCAGGAGGAGATCCGCAACATTCTCCCTGCGCGGCCGGAATACATCCTCAACACCTCCGAGTTCAACGACGTGAAGGCACGGCTGGCGTCGCTTGAGAACCGCAAGAAGATGATTCAAGCCCAGGACGTCAACAAGCCCACGCTGCGCAAGACTCAGACCGCCGACAGCAATGCCGGGCAAAATGGTCAGTCGAAGCCGGATGACGATCGTCCTACGCTCTCAAAGCGTGACGACGATTACACGGCAAATCCAGGGGCGATTAGCAATTAGAGCAGCTCCGGGTTGCTGTATCCGGGGCTGGGTGGAGCACGCCTTCAGGCGTGCATGACGGACTCTCTTGCATCGCGCTTTAGCGCTTGAGGTAATGTTTTCGGTTACCTCAGCGGCTAAAACCGGATTCACAGACAACGCTCTCATGCACCTCTGAAGGGGTGCTCCACCCGGATACTGCAACCCAGAACCTGCTCTAGTGGTTAGCGCGAGACACGGCTGTTACCCCCAGCAAACAAATCACTGATTCACCAACTCGAACACTGGATAGTTAGCCGCGATCCCAGAAAACGCTTTCGCATCCGAGCTGGCGGGAACGGGGAAGTATCGCTGCACGGTGGTCTTGAAGCTGTCAAGATACGCCTTCAGGTATGGGGGCTTGTCGGCATCCGGAACCGCGCGCAAGCGAAAGTTCTGCTGGAAACCGCCCTTCTTCAGCGTCACTTCCCCCGCAGCTTCGGCATTTCGAACCCACTGCGTCCGGCCGCGAGGCGCCACCAGAAACCGACGACCGTCAATCCGCAGCAAGTCGATGGGCGTGGAGTACAGTTTGCCGCTCTTGCGACCGCGTACCTGCAGCAGATAGTTGTGCTTCAGCCCAAGTCCCAAGCCAACCAGAAACCCGAAGCAGCGGTTAAACACACGCTCAACCGCCGTGGGCTTCTGGAAGACCGGAGCGTCGGACGCTGACTCCACACTTGCCATTGTAGCTGCTGCGGCGGAGCCGGGATTCCCCGCCGCAAGTCAGAATTTCTCGCCTACTTCCCATTCCCCAGTATCTGGAAGAACCGGATGATCGACTCGATCCCGCGATAGAAATTGGGGATGTGGAACTTCTCGTTGGGCGCGTGCAGGTTGTCGTCGGGCAGGCCCATTCCCATCATGATGCTGGGAATTTTCAGGTCCTTATCGAACTGGGTGACGATGGGAATCGAGCCGCCGGAGCGGATGTACACCGTGTCCTTGCCGAAGACCTCGTGCATGGCTTCGACCGACGCGCGCGCGTACGGGTTGTCAGTATTGACCACGCACGCCGGGCCTTTGCTGTGCACCTTGATGTTGATTGAAATGCCTTTGGGCGTCAGCTTTTTCACGTAATCGGTGTATTTCTTGAGGATGTCGTCCGCGTCCTGGTTGGGCACCAGGCGCATCGAGACTTTCGCCGACGCGCGCGCCGGAATCACGGTCTTGGCGCCAGGAGCGGTGAAGCCACCGGGAATGCCGTGGACCTCCAGCGTGGGACGCGCCCAGGTACGATACAGCACCGAATATCCCGGCTCGCCAGTGAGCACGCTCGAGCCAACCTCCGCCTTGCGGTAGTCCTCCTCATTGAAGGGCAGACGTTCCCAGGCCTTCAGCTCGTCGTCGGTTGGCTTCTGCACGTCGTCATAGAAACCGGGGATGAGGATCTTGCCATCGGCGTCCTTCAGCTTGCTGATGATCTCGACCAGCGCAAACAGCGGATTGGGTGCAGCGCCACCGTAAACGCCGGAGTGCAGATCAGTCTTCGCGCCCTGAGCTTCGATCTCGGTGTAAACCAGTCCGCGCAGACCGACGCATAGCGTCGGAAGGTCGGGCGCGAACAGTTCGGTGTCAGTTACCAGCGCAAAGTCGGACTTCAGCTTGCCCGAAGTCGCATTTGCCTTGACATATTCCTCGATGCTTTCTCCGCCCACTTCTTCTTCGCCTTCGATGAGCACGCGGACATTGATGGGCAGCTTGCCGTCACCGCCCTTGAACAACGATTCAAAGGCCTTGAGCTGCATCCAAAGCTGTCCCTTGTCATCCACGGCGCCACGCGCGTAGATGTTCTGGTTGCGCTCGGTGGGCTCCCACGGCGGGGTAGTCCACTCGTCGAGTGGCTCGGCAGGTTGCACGTCGTAGTGCGCATAGCAGAGCGCGGTCGGTTTGCCCGTGGCATGCAGCCAGTCGGCGTAAACCAGCGGGTGACCCTTGGTCGGGATGATTTCAACATGCTCAAAGCCGATGCGCTTCAGGTCGTTGGCTACAACCTCAGCGGCCTTGCGAACATCGTCTTTGTGCTCTTCGGCGGTGCTGACACTGGGAATGCGAAGCAAGTCTTTCAGTTCATCGACGAAGCGCTTCTGGTTCTCACGGGCATAGGAAATGGCAGAGGACACGGCTGTAGTGGCCATGGGAGTACTCCTTCCTAGTAGAACAAATGAGGATAGGCGAACTGAGAAGTATATCGCAGGTGAACAGCTGCCGTTTTGGGACGGGAGTTCGACGGCAGCTAGCAGCATCGTGCCACCGGTAAGGCGGCGTGCGGGTGCATCTTCTCGTAATGTTCCAATACTTCATGGCCAAAGACTGGCGCAAACATGTCCCGTCCAGCGCAAGTGTCAACCTCTTCAAAGTCCAACGGATCTAGGACCACGTTCAGATTGTTGCATGGAGCATCGTCCGCCGAGCCGGTTGGATACGCAGGCAGGAGGACGTACGAATGCTTCCTCTTGCCCGAAAGAAAATAGTCGCCGCGAACCGAGACGCGGTCGCGATGCACTTTGTGAATGGTGAATCTGCAGGTGGGACTGCTGACGCTCTCCAAATGGCTACGCAGGGTGCTCACCGTCATGACGGTGACGTTATGACGACGTGCAGTCAGCATATGCATGGCATCCCCACATTCGGACCGTCCGGTCGAAAAGACGTGCGATTGGCTTAATTATAGGCTCTTCCAGTCTTTCGAAGTCTGGTCCGGCGACAGACGGTAGTGCTCTACTTTCAAGGTAACGTACTTCCGTTCGTTCTCGGTCCTTGAATTTCGCGGTAAAATACGACGATCATGACGTTTGCCGAGATACAGCGTGCAATCGAAGACCTCGCTGAAGACGAGCAGACGAAGCTTGCGACGTGGATGGCTGAGCGAGACCGTGCGGCGTGGAACGCGGAAGTCGAGCGCGACTTCTCCACAGGCGGTGCCGGTTCTGCTCTGCTGGAGAACGTTCGCCAGCAGGTAGATCGCGGCGAATCGCGGCCGATCGCACACGGTCCACGGCGGGCGTGACCTTTCGTTCTTTTGCTCTACCCGACTTCTGGAAAGCCTACGAGAAACTGCCGAAGCACGTCAGGGAGCTTGCCAACAAGTTCGATCTTTTCACACAAGATCCCTTCAACCCATCGCTTGGCCTCCAGCAAGAGGGAGAAGTTTGGACCGTCGACATCGGGCGTTCCTACAGGCTATTGCGCTGCGCCGGGGCAACGACTTCCACCGGTTCTGGATCGGTTCGCACGAGGCGTATAACAAGCTT
The DNA here is from genome assembly GCA_963782275.1 of uncultured Acidobacteriaceae bacterium. GTDB lineage: Bacteria > Acidobacteriota > Terriglobia > Terriglobales > Acidobacteriaceae > Bog-257. The sequence goes on from CAWAJA010000001.1 coordinate 204,777, forward strand.
CTTCACAAACCGAAGTAGCTCGCGCTCCGCTCCAAGCGACCGAGACAGCCATCCAATCCCGAATGTAAATGCACGATAAATTTCTCAGCCGGAATTGGCCGATCAGGCCCGATTCGCGCGGGCCCTGCTTCCATTCCCGCCCCATCGGTGATAGTTTCGTTTCCGCAACCCCATGGCAACCCTTACCAGTTCTGAAGCGATTCCCAGCTCGCGTCCTGCGGAGGTGAGCGGCAACAACACCTACGACCTGGTCGTGGTCGGCAGCGGTCCCGCCGGGCAGAAGGCCGCCATCTGTGCCTCTAAGCTGCGCAAGAAGGTGGCAGTCGTCGAGCGCAAGCGCACCATCGGCGGTGTCTGTGTGCACACCGGCACCATTCCCAGCAAAACCTTTCGAGAGGCGATCCTTTATCTCAGCGGCTTGCGGCAGCGCACGTTCTACGGACGGGGTTATGCGCTGAAGGACACCATATCCATGCAGGACCTGGTCTTCCGCTCCGACTCGGTGATGGCGCGCGAGATCGAGGTGATCAAGGCCCAGCTACGCCGCAATCGTGTGACCGTGTATGAAGGGAATGCGCGTTTCCTGGATGCACACACCATGGAAGTGGCCAGCGATGACGGCCTGACCATGCTGCGCGGGAACAACTTCGTGATTGCCTGCGGTACGCGTCCGGCGCACGATGCAGAGATTCCCATCGATGGCAAACGCATCTTCGATTCCGATCAGGTGCACGACTTGCAGGAGTTGCCACGCGAGCTGATTGTCGTGGGCGCGGGCATCATCGGGCTGGAGTACGCCTCCATGTTCGCCGCTCTGGGTGTCAAGGTCACGCTGCTCGACCAGCGTCCCACGCTGCTCGATTTTTGCGATCGCGAGATTGTCGAGAGCTTAATGTTTCAGCTTCGGCAGTTGGGCACAGTGTTTCGCCTGGGAGAAAAAGTCGTCGCCGTCGGCTTCGATGCTGAGCGCGACCGCGTCTTCGCCAAGCTGGAGAGCGGCAAAACGGTCCACGGAGCGGCGTTGCTCTACGCCGTCGGGCGGCAGGCCAACAGCGATCTGCTCAACCTCGACGTGATCGGCCTGGTACCCGATGGACGCGGCAAGCTGATCGTGGATGAGAATTTCCGCACCTCGGTTCCGCACGTTTATGCGGCCGGAGATGTTATCGGCTTTCCTGCGCTGGCCAGCACCTCCATGGAGCAGGGAAGGCTTGCCAGTTGCCACATCTTCGGCGTGCCGGGCAACATCCCTCCCAACCTGATCCCCTATGGCGTTTACACCATCCCCGAAATCTCCATGGTCGGCGCAACGGAGGAGCAACTCACCCGCGACAAGATCCCCTACGAGATCGGCATCGCCCGCTACGCGGAGCTCGCCAAGGGGCAGATGCTGGGCGACGATCAGGGTTTTCTGAAGCTGATTTTTGATCCTTCAAGCTTGAAGCTTCTCGGCGTGCACATCATCGGGGATCGCGCCGCCGAGATCGTGCATATCGGCCAGGCCGTCATCGCTCTGGGTGGAACCATCGAATACTTCCGCGACACCGTCTTCAACTATCCCACCTTGGCAGAGGCGTTCAAGGTCGCGGCGCTCGATGGGCTGAACAAACTTTAGACTTGTATCAGGGCACGGCTTCAAGCCGTGCCCTTCCGGCCTTCTTTTACTTGTCGTCCCGAAGGAGCGCGAAAGAGGTCGCCGCGGCGACCGACTGAGCGCGACTGAGGGACGTGCTTTTTCCCAGAATTCTGCCCCATTTCTTTCGGCAGTCCTGTGCTACTCTTTTGCCGTGACGCTGGACCAATTCCGCGATTCGCTCAAGGGCGACAATCCGCCCACAGGACTGAGCTTCGCGCTGGCGGGCTTGTGGTGGGATGCCAAGGGCGACTGGACCAAAGCCCACGAATCGGCGCAGCAGGACGAAGGTCCGCAAGGAGCGTGGGTCCATGCCTACCTGCATCGCAAAGAGGGCGACACGTCCAACGCCGCCTACTGGTATAGCCGCGCCGGCCACACCGCCGCAAGCGGCCCGCTCGAGGACGAATGGTTGGCGATTGTGACCGCACTGCTTGCGTCTTAGGCCGCTTGATGAGGCGAAAATCAGCCCCGCAGGGGGCGACTCAGCTTAGCCCAGCATGAAGCCGCAGGCGGAGTGCTGGGTGACGTGGAAAATGAATCGGAGCCGCGTAGCGGCGGCACCCGCTGCGACCATAGCGCGACAACTAACTCAGGCTCTCCTACCCTCCGCCCACGAAGTGCACAATCTCCAACCGGTCGCCGTCGTTGAGCCGCGTCTCCGCCCACTGCGCGCGCGCGACGATTTCGCGATTGAGTTCCACCGCCACTCGATCGCCTTTCATTCCCAGCCGCTCGATCAGCTGCGCCAGCGATAATGGCGAATCAACCGTCCGCTCTTCGCCGTTGATGAACAGGTGCATGCAATCAATGTAACTCGACCGAAAGCGTGACAAAGGAGCCTTCCGGCATCGCGACGCTACTTCACGATGTCTTCAGTGCTCGATCCCGCGTGGGCCCAGAGGACGACCACCGACCTGGGGCCCGCGCGATAACTGCGCCCAATAAACTTCGGCGACTCTCGCCAAGCTACGATGTCCTCAGGTGATGGTTGGAAGGTATCAATCCATCGTCTCCATGAATCGTTCTCCCCGCTTCCGGCAGACGGAAGTTCAAAGTCGAGAGGCTCCCAATAGCTGTTAAAAATCGAATGGACAAGCAGGGATTCGCCTGGAAGCTCGGCACTCAGGGCGACACTATGCGAGGTATCGCCCCAGTCCGGCTGGTTGAGCTTTACTCCATGCCATCCTTTGATCCCCTTCCTGATCAGCTCAGACAAAGACATCCGTTGGCGCTCGGGGCCCAGGTCTCGCAGCAGCCGCCGAGCGGTGAGCATTCTCACAAAGCGATGCACATCCGCATGCTTCGCAAGCAGGGACCAATCAAACCAGCTAGTTTCAGTGTCCTGACAATAAGCGTTGTTGTTGCCCTGCTGCGTGCGCCGGAACTCATCACCCATTAGTAGCATTGGCAGACCAAGAGATAGCAGTGTAACGGTTAAGAAATTCTTCACTTGACGATTTCGAAGTTTCTCGATTTCAGCATCGTCGGTTGGTCCCTCCACACCACAGTTCCAGCTGCGATTATCGTCTCCGCCGTCGCGGTTGTTCTCACCATTGGCCTCGTTATGTTTCCGCTCATAGCTGACCAGGTCGTTCAACGTGAACCCGTCGTGACATGTCACGAAGTTGACGCTCTGTTCCGCCTCGCGTTCTTTGTGGCGATAGATCTCGGGGCTACCGAGGATCCGGTCAGCAAAATTCCGCAATGACCCGGGGTCTCCCCGGAAGAAGCTCCGCACGTCATCCCGGAAGCGTCCGTTCCATTCCTTCCAACTGTCTCCAACAAAGCTGCCGACCTGGTACAGCCCTGCTGCATCCCAGGCTTCAGCAATCATTTTGGTTCCGGCAAGAGCTGGATCGGACTCGATGTCCCAAAGAACCGGAGGATTGGACATTACGCTACCACTAGAATCGCGCGCCAGAATGGAGGCGAGGTCGAAGCGGAAACCGTCAACGTGCATCTCCTCGACCCAGTAACGAAGACTGTCTAGGATCATTCGGCGAACGGTAGGATGATTGGCATTGAGCGTATTTCCTGTTCCGCTGTAGTTAGCATATTGCGAGCAGTCTGGTTCGAGAATGTAATAAGCGCTGTTGTCGATTCCCCGGAAGCAAAAGGTTGGTCCATTGTGGTCGCCTTCGGCTGTGTGATTGAACACAACGTCGAGAATGACCTCGATTCCCGCGCGGTGTAAGGCCTTAACCATGTCGCGAAACTCATCCACTGCGCCCCCGGGGTCCTGCCGCGAGCTATACGCCTGGTGCGGTGCGAAGAAAGACACCGGCGCATACCCCCAATAGTTCACCCGGCCTGGGGGGCAATCCTGCGGATCGAACTGGAAAACAGGAAGGAGTTCGACAGCGGTGATTCCCAGGTTCCGAAGGTAAGCAATCTTTTCGATCAGTCCGCGATAAGTACCGCGCGTCTCCTCGGACACTCCCGAGCTGAGGTGTCGCGTAAATCCCTTAACGTGCATTTCATAAATGATCGACTGACTGGATGGCCGGTGAAGCGGTGTGTCGCCTTGCCAATCGTACGAGCGCGAATCTACGACCACACTCTTCATTGCCGTCGCGGCGTTGTCGGCTTTTTCCTCAGCCGCCTTGCGAGAGTAGTTCTTGGGCACAACAATGCTACGACCATAGGGGTCGAGCAGCACTTTGTCCGGATCAAACCTCATTCCGCGAACGGGATCAAACGGTCCAGAGACGCGGTAGCCATAAATCTGGCCCGCCTGCACACCCGGAACGAACGCGTGCCAGTAGTGGTAAGTGCGGTTGAACGCGGGATCGAAAGAGAACACCCGCGCCGGCCGCCCGTCGTCCTCGCGGTCAAAGAGCAACAGCTCCACCGTTGACGCGCTGCGGGAGAAAACGCTGAAGTTGACGCCATGAGGACTGATGGTGGCGCCCAGCGGAGAGCTTCGGCCCCTAATTGCAGAGGCGCTGTCGGCTTCGGTGGAAGGGCTGGCCTTCAGGCCAGCGTCTACGTTACTCATAATGATCAGGGCTTCAGCCCCGGAGAATAGAGCGGAAACCTATTCCGGACTCTCCTAACCGCTGCCGACGAAGTGTACAACCTCCAGCCGGCCGGCGTCATTGAGCTGAGTCCACCCATTGCGCCCGCGCGATAATTTCGCGATTGAGTTCCACCGCAATTCGATCGCCCTTCATTCGTAACTGCTCGATCAACTGCGCCAACGATAACGGCCCATCGAACTTTTTCTCCTCGCCGTTGATGAACAAGTGCATGAAATCAATGTAATTCAACAGAAATTGCGACAAATGAGCCTTCCCGAATCGGGAATCCGTGACCCCTTTTGGCGGAAATCATCAGGCACGGATTCCCAGTCTTTCTAGTCCTCAACCCTTCTGGCGAACCCGCGCTGCTCACGTACAGGCAAGAGAACTATCGCCCGACAACGCCTTCGTTGTTATCGAGAGCCACCGGCCAAAAGTTTTCTTTTCCCCTACCAAGATGTAACCCTCAAGAAAATTCACAGTTTGCCACTATTCTTTTTTCTCTTTTTTCGCCAGCTGATCCCAAGGGGCAGGCGGGTACAACATCAACTGGCCACCGTGCAAGGCATAGGAGTTTGCGTCTTGAAATGCTTTACAGTTTTCGGTGCCGTTGACCTTCTTGGGGTAATCGGTCACTGTGACACTATTGCTCTTAAAATCGACCACCAATCTGTGCCCGATTGCACATGCGCCCTCGTCAGTGTCATCCGCCACTATACCGGCGCGTGTCCAAGCAGAAACGGTGTATTCGTGCAAATCTGATTGGAGTATTCCCATGAACACTTCGGCATCAGCTTCCCTGCACACTCTCTCCTCGCGGTGACATTCAATCTTGACAGCAATCGGAGATACCAACTGTCTTTCCCTGCTTGAACTTGTTGATTGCCAGAAGCCTTGCGCCAATACCAAGCCGTCGTAGTCGCCAACTCTCAGGGCTGTCTCGGTTTTTACCCACTTCGGTCCCTCGCCAGCAGCGTGGGCAGCGGCGTTGGTTTCACTTGTTGAATGCCGACTACATCCAAGCATAGCGAGCAAAGCCAAGACAGCGGCTAGTCTCATAGGGTGCTCCACAATTTGGCCGGGTCGCCTACTCGTCCGCGCTTCTTGCGAATGAGTGGGAGAGACCCATCATCATACGTCACGCCAGACAACAGCAGTGCGAGAGAAAACGCTTCAGGAACTCACTCGAAAATTTCCCCGACCACAACGAAACCCCCGCTCAGGCAACTGGATTGTGAGGGTGGTAGAATCCGGACATTCAACCCATGAGACATGTGGATCCAACAGCAATACTCCAGCGGTTTAAGAGTCGTGAAGCGCGCGGTCATCATGTCGACCCTCGTTTGATGAAAGAAGTACAAGCACCCGGCGACCTTTTTCTATTGACTGCCGAAGACGAGGTCTCTTTTCTTTCGTTAACCTGGCAAGAAATCGATCCGACACGACTCTTAACCCCGGGTGGGCAGCCTCGAACTCTAAAAGATGTCGCTGAGCGTATGATCCGAAACTCATGGACATTTGCGATCCTCGCTGCTCCGATGGGGTTGCCGCCGACACAACATAATCCTGATGCCTTTGTAAGGTTTAGAGAACGAGATGCAACGTTTAGTTTTAGCGAGCTTGATCTTGTGGCCATCATGCCAACCAACGATGCTGAGCGGCGTCAATCTCCGGATGGCACCTTTTATATTTACGATGGTGTATGCAGAACGCTGGTTCTTGCATATAAACTACTAAACAGGCAGATAAACTATCAACCCGTAGAACTTCTGCTGCTTACTCCGCGACGAGCATGAATCAATCACTCACCCACAATTGAAAATCCCAGCCGTGTGCCCCACCGAAGCCTCTTTTGCTTGGGTGGGATGATTCTGGAACTCCACGCTCAACCGAAAACGATTAAACAACCATCATTTCCCGCTTATTCGCCCAAACCGCGAACGAGAGCGGCACCTCCGGCGCCACAACCCATGTGCGCTAGGTCACAGACAGGCCTCCGAGGGATACGCTACGCTGCGAGATAGGGTCGTTGTTCACCCGCTCGCGATACGAGCAGCGCGTGTGCCGCGCGCCGTCCAGCGAGGAGCGACCCGCAAGTAAATAAACCGAGCAGGTCATCGTAACTGAAACGAGCCCTGCGATTAGGTCCAAGGATGCTCTACCCCTTCGCCCGCTCCTGCGAAAGGGAGGGAAGATCCTGGGGCTGTCGCGGGGCTTTTTTGCATCGGGACATAGCTGCGTTGTCGGTTGCGTATTTTGCCCGTGGCTTCAGCCCGTGGACACGGGCTGAAGCCACGGTACCAATTTGAAGGGATCTGGACACGGCGCTAAAGCGCCGTTCTACCCAAGAACCCAAGGATGCGGCGATTTTGGAGCCGAGCTAAGTGACGCAAACAAAGCAGTTACTTGTAAGTCCCTTGAGATCAGTAGGTTGCCGGGAGAAAGTTCGTAATGGTAATAAAATGTTTGACACACATGTGTTCTTAGTGTAGTATGTGAGACATGGACACGCCTCATACCCTGCAAGAAGCGATGGTTTTCTACTCCGATCCAGAGCACACTTTCGAAGCTGCGGTCAAATTGCGTTGGCCAGATGGTAACGTCACATGTCCACGCTGTGGCAAAGCCAAACACTCGTTTATCAAGACGCGGCGCATCTGGTTCTGCTACGTTTGCAAGAAGCAGTTCACCATCAAGGTTGGAACCATCTTCGAGGATTCCCCGCTCGGACTCGACAAGTGGCTGGTCGCACTTTGGATGCTGGCTAACTGCAAAAACGGTATCAGCAGCTACGAACTCGCGAAGACGCTTGGAGTCATGCAAACTTCGGCATGGTTCATGTTGCATCGGATTCGTGAGGCTATGAAGAACAAGTCCATCTTCAAGTTGGGTGGCCCCGGCAACAAGATTGAGGCTGACGAAACGTTCGTAGGTGGCAAGGCCATCAATATGCACAAGGGGCGCAAGCTGAAACTGCGTCAGATTCGTGGCGAGAATCAACTTGGAGACTTGTACCTCGGCAAGACGGCTGTGCAGGGCATTCTTGATCGCGACCTCCGCCAGATTCGCTGCAAGGTAATCCCCAACGTGAAGCGTGAAACTTTGCAAAACGAAGTCTTGAAGAACGTCCGCTATGGCTCTACGGTGTACACCGACGATGCTGTAGCCTATGACCTCTTGCACCATCGTTTTGTGCATGAGTTCGTCAACCATGCAGAGCGGTACGTCAACGGACAAGTCCACACAAACGGGCTGGAGAACTTCTGGAGCCTGTTTAAGCGCAATCTGCGCGGAACCTACGTTGCTGTTGAGCCGTTTCATCTTGATCGTTACCTAGACGAACAGGTTTTCCGTTATAACAATCGCGCTACGAAAGACAACCCGCTCAACGATTCCGACCGCTTTGTACTGCTCATGTCTCAGATCGCCGGAAGGCGTCTCACCTACGCCCAACTGACGGGCAAAGGAACTGACGCGCTCCACCACGAGACGGCAGGGACGGGGCAAGAGGAGCCGTTCTAGCCCTTGTTCTTGCCGGACGTTTTGCGGGAGGTAGTAGCCTTCCGCTTTGCCTTCGCCTGTTTTCGGGTGCCGGACTTCGGAACCTGAAATATGGCGGAGGCAAGTCGCTCGAAGTTTTCTCTTGCTTTCGGGCCTTCTATATATTCGGCTTTCATATCCACCATGACTTATGAACAAAGTTAAGGGTAAAAAATCCAAACCACAAGCCCGATCAGCGGCGGCAAACATGCCAAAACCGAACATACCACCAACGGATGATCTAGCACGAGTTCGGAAAATCGAGTGGTGGGCTTTGGGAATTGGAGTCCTTTCCGCCGCACTATCAATCGTCGGGATTTTGCTCTGGTTGCCTTCATACCAACCTCTCATTCAGGTGTCCACCGGTAACCCCCTAGACCCCAAGAATCCGTTCACGACTCCATTCATGATCCAGAACAACGGATATTTCCCCGTATACTAATGTTTCGTTTACTTGCCGCGTCAACAGCATGCACGGCGAGATGAAGAGCAGCATGGAAAACGTCACAGCCTGGACTTACATCACCCCCAAACTGCGAAGGGCGGATGCGTTCGACGTCTTTTGCAGTATGTACTCTGGGCCTCCGAATCCAACCTCGGACATCGACGCCGACATGAACGTCATCGTCGTATATACACTCACGCCATTGGGTCTCGGACACTATGAATGTGCAAACTTCATAAGTCGGAAGGATGCCGAGGGTGGTTTCCGCTGGGTACGTACCCCCACGAGGGATTATGCACGGTGCCAACCGCCTAAACGATAGCCATATGACGGCCAGCCACTGTTTACTATGTAGTACTTTTTCTGCCCTGTCACGAAGGCTATTATACATGTGCGTCAACCAGTTTATTGCCTTCGTAATCTGCTGATTTTAAAAGAAGAATGGGAAGATGTTGAGTTACCAGTTAGATAATAGGATGGCCCGAAATGGGAAGACAATCGATACTGGTTAGCGGTCAATACCAGACCGCTGCTACTGCCGCCCATCCGGAAAAGCAGGTCCCTCCGCTCGGATTGCCACCCCGCCAGGCGCAAAAATCGGCGCCCGTCGGGGACCCCGGTCAGCCCTCGGTCGGGATGACAATTTATGTGTTTTATGGGCGGCCGCTGAGCTGGTTTCGGTCGTTGACTGGCGAGCATCGGGAACCGAATCAAGATAAACTTGGGAACCCAAGAGCGCCAGGCAACATCATAGGACTGTTAAGGCCCCCCACCTAGGCGATGCATGCAGTTTCTCAGTTACAAACCGCGCCCGCCGCTGGCGGATTTCGTAGATAAACTCTGGCTGTCGCAGGGCGCTGCGCCCGCCCACCAGATGGAGCGCCTGCTGCCGGATGCGACGGTGGAGTTGATTATCAACCTCCATCAGGATCGCATTCATCTTTACGACCGCAATAATTACCGTCGTTGCGGCACGGCGCCGGGCTGCATCGTTTCCGGTCCGCGGTCGCAGTACTTCGTCATCGACACCGAGGACCAGACGGCGACCATGGGCGTTCACTTCCGGCGAGGTGGAGCGTTCCCGTTTTTCCGCGTGCCGCCCAGCGAACTAACAGACCAGTCCGTGGCACTTGAAGCGCTGTGGGGAGCGGCGGCGGCCGAGCTGCGCGACCGCTTACTGGCGGCTTTTACGCCTGCTGAGAAGTTTTGCGTGCTCGAGACTTGTCTTCTGGAGCAACTCGCTAAGCCGCTGGAGCGTCATCCAGTGGTCAGCTTTGGCATTCAGCAACTCAGCAGCGAGGGGAGGTCAGTTGCGCAGGTCGTCGACAAAGCCGGTTTCAGCCAGCGCCGTTTTATTCAGTTATTCGACGAGCAGGTGGGTCTCACTCCCAAGCTTTTCTGCCGTGTCAGCCGCTTCCAAAGGGTGGTCCAGATTGCGCATGGCTATGGCGCAGACGAAATTGATTGGGCCGATCTGGCGCTCGACTGCGGGTATTACGATCAGGCGCACTTCATCCACGACTTCCAGGCGTTCGCGGGAATCACTCCCACAACCTACCTGCTGCAGCGTACCCAGCACCTCAATCATGTTCCCCTGGTGGAGGTGGAGTAGGTCAAATTTTTACAATACGTGCATCTTACGGAGTGTCAGAATCAGGCACTATACCGGCAACGGTAATTCAATTGGGTGAGGAGAAAAACCATGGCAGTGAAACCAATTCCTGACGGCTATTACACCGTCACGCCATATCTGACGGTAGCAGACGCGGAAGCGCAGATCGATTTTCTGAAGCGGGCTTTCGGCGCCGAGGAGAAGTATCGCCACACCGACGGGCAGGGTCGAGTAGGCCACGCGGAAGTGCGCGTAGGTAACTCGATGGTGATGATTGGGCAAGCCCGTGACCAATGGACACCAAGACAAGCCAGCTTCTACCTGTATGTCGAGGACGTCGATGCAGTCTACAAGAGCGCCGTGGGTGCGGGCGGTAAGTCCTTGCGCGAACCTACGAATGAGGCCTACGGCGACCGCGGCAGCGGTGTCGAAGATTCGCAGGGGAACCAGTGGTGGATCGGGACCCATGTGGAAGACGTCTCGCCGGAGGAAGTCCAGCGCCGCTATAGCGAGCTTGCGAAGAAGCAGGCGGTCGGGGCAGGCGCGGAGAAGTCCAAGTGAGACGCAGCCTAGTACTTAGTTGCAATGAAAAGCGGTCTATGTCATGATTGGGTATGAGCAAATACCCCACCGCCCTCACATTGACGCCAGAAGACCGCTCCACGCTGGAGAGCTGGGTTCGCGCGGGTAAGACCGAAAGGCGTCTGGCAGAGCGAGCCCGCATGGTTCTGGCCGCCGCCGACGGTCAAGGCACGCTTGCCATCGCCCGTGCGCAGCGCAGACGGCCCGCAACCGTCAGCAAGTGGCGAGTACGTTTTTCCCAAGCTGGTTTGACCGGGCTCCAGGATGCCCCGCGGCCAGGAGCTGCGCCGCGCTACGACGAAAACACCCGGCGCCGCATTCTGGACCAACTGGACCAGCGGCCGCCAGTCGGCCATGGGAGCTGGACCGGAGCGTTAGTGGCGAAGGCCTTGGGGGATGTATCCAAACATCAAGTCTGGCGCGTGCTGCGTACCCAAGGAATTCACTTACAGCGGCGCCGTAGCTGGTGCATCAGTACCGATCCGGAGTTTGCCGCCAAGGCGGCCGATATCGTTGCCCTGTACCTGGACCCGCCGGAACACGCGGTCATCCTTGCGGTGGATGAAAAGCCGCATATTCAAGCCTTGGAGCGAGCCCAAGGCTATTTAAAACTACCCAACGGCCAAGCCGTGACCGGTTTCAGTCATGAGTACAAACGCCACGGCACCACGACCCTGTTCGCCGCCCTGAATGTGCTCACCGGCCAAGTCAAGGGCGGACACGCTCACCGGCGTCGACGCCGTGATTTTCTTGCCTTCATGAACGAGGTGGTCGCACTCTATCCGGGCCGGGAACTGCACGTGGTGGTGGACAATCTGAATACCCACAAACCCAAGCAGGACCGTTGGCTAGGGCAACATCCTACGGTCCATCTGCACTTCACGCCCACGCACGCCAGTTGGCTCAATCAGATTGAATGCTGGTTCAGTATCCTGAGCCGGCGCGCTTTGCGCGGGGCAAGCTTCACCTCGCCCCAGCAGGTGCGCGAGGCGATCGACCGATTCATAGCTGCCTACAACGAAACCGCCACGCCCTTCGAGTGGACGAAACGCCAGATTCGCAATGTGCATCCCCATTCATCTTACGCTAATCTACGCAACTAAGTACTAGGCTTGCGGTAAAGAAAACCCCCTGTGGTTCAGCTTGGAGCAGTGAGGTCCGGGCTTGGGGACCACTGTAAGCCGAGGGCAGCAGCGGTATAGGGCATTTGACGCCATATGGTCTATAGTGCCATCATGCTGAGATGAGGGCCAAGCTCCTCTTCCATCAGCGCATCGATTATGACGATGGTGCGATCGTGGAGATGATGATTTGGCGCGTGCCGGCCCCGGTGCTGCCCTCGACTCACGGCCTTAAGTATTCTCTGTTTTATGGCCGTCCGGGGGTTCGAGAGGTGGGATACGACAACGAGCGTGGCAAAGGGGATCATCGGCATTTCAAGGGCAAAGAGACGCCCTATAGGTTCAGTAGTGTCGAACAAGTGATGCTCGACTTCTGGTCCGATGTGCTGGCCCTCAGAGGTGGTAAATGAGCGACATACGAATAACGGTTGGTGGAGCAATTGAGCAGGATGCCGCGCGTAGGTTCGTGGATGCCTGGCATCGCGCCCAGCGTGGCGACTCGTTCAGCGAGCGCCATCTGGCGTTCGAGAGTTGGGATGCCCTCGCCCGCGTTTTGACTGCGAAACGATTGCAGCTCTTGCGATACGTCCGTCGGTACCCCGTTAGTAGTGTCCGGGCCCTGGCAAAAGCATTGGGGCGCGACTACAGCAATGTTCATGCCGATGTGCAAGCCTTGTCGGTGGCGGGACTTCTCGACGTGAGCGAACGAGGTGTGAGAACCGACTACGATGCGATCGAAACCAGGATTGCGATTTGACGCGGCGGGTGATCGCAATTATTGCTACGTGGAAAGGACAGTTCGGAGAACTGCAAGACAGAGCGTTGGCGTGGCGTTCCCACTAAAGGGCTTGAGCCCCGGTGCTATAATTTGCGTTTGCCCACACTGTTCCGCGTGATTATGTGCGGACATTTCTCTGTGCCCTGCGGAACGGGCGAGGCAACCGTCGGCACTCATCCGAAGTTATTCGAAATCTGAGGTCTCTCCATGTCAGGCCATTCCAAATGGGCAACCATCAAGCACAAGAAGGGCGCGCTCGATGCCAAGCGCGGCAAGATTTTTACGCGCCTAATAAAGGAAATCACCATCGCAGCCAAGAGCGGTGGTGATCCCGAGAAAAATCCCCGCCTGCGAACCGCGGTTGCGGCTGCCAAGGCCGAAAACATGCCGGCCGACAACATCAAACGCGCCATTCAGCGCGGCACCGGCGAGCTGCCCGGCGTCTCCTACGAGGAGATTACGTTCGAGGGCTACGGTCCCGGCGGCGTTGCGATCCTAGTCGAGGTTTCTACCGACAACCGCAATCGAACGGTCAGCGAAATCCGCCATGCCTTCTCCAAAAACGGCGGCAACATGGGTGAAGCCGGCTCGGTAGCCTGGATGTTCCACAAGAAGGGCGACATCATCATCCCCAAGGCGGCTGCCAAAGAAGATGACCTGATGAACATCGTCCTTGAGGCGGGCGCCGACGACCTGAAGGACGATGGCGACAGTTGGGAAATCCTGACCGACCCCGCCGTTTACGACGCCGTTCTGGAGGCGGTAAAGGCTGCGGGCATCAAACCCGACGTTGCTGAAATTGGAATGGTGCCGCAAACCTACACCAAGCTGGAAGGACATCAAGCTGGCACCATGATTCGTCTGCTCGAAGCGCTGGAGGACTCCGACGATGTCCAGCACGTGTACTCAAATTTCGATATCGATCAGAAGCAGTTGGAGGAAGTGGCGGGGTAACGAGCAAGCCACTAGCAACTAGCCAAAAGACCAAACGACCGCCATGCGGTCGTTTTCTTTTTGGTGCGCCCGGCAGGGCGCACTCACTTGGAGGTGAAAGTCCTCTACACACCCGGCAAGGGGAAGTGTTAGCCGAACGGCAAGGGTGTCCATCGCGAGGTGGAATCTGAAGGAAGCTGTAGGCAAAGCGCTGGCCTGACGAACAGGAAGCGGATAGAGGCGGCGCAGCGGGGTGAGCAGGCCAATAGATGCAAAGCCCGGTACTTGCACGGAACGCTGCGACGTAGATCCGACAGGCATAAGCGTGAAGGTGAGTGCGCAATACCCGGGGAGATCTGGCGGTTTGCCTCAGGGCTACTGGCATCGAGAGGTGTTGGGATGAATCGCCAGAAGTCAGCCGAGGCCATAGTAGCTGCCGCGCAGCGGGGCGAAGGGCCGAACGTGAAACACGGGAGTAGGACAGCAGACCTCGATGCGAGCCAATGAAGCAGAAGCGTACGCAAGTGCGGCCGGCGCGGAGGGAAGGCGGGCGGAACCTGCCGAGGATCGTGGCTGGTGCTGAGACTCGTTCGGCGGCTGGCTGGAGCAAACGAAACCGGAAGCGCGCACGGCTGATGGAAGCCGCGGTGGAACGCAGCAACATGCTGTGCGCTTACGAGCGGGTGGTGGAAAACAAAGGCGCGCCGGGAGTCGATGGGCTCACGGTGCCGGAGTTGAAGCCGTGGCTCAAGGCGCACTGGCCGAAAGTAAGACAGGCTCTGTTGGCGGGCGAGTACATGCCAGCGGCGGTGCGCAAGGTGGAGATACCGAAGCCGCAAGGCGGGGTACGCACACTGGGCATCCCGACGGTGGTGGATCGGCTGATTCAACAGGCGCTGCATCAGGTACTGCAACCGCTGTTCGATCCCGAGTTCTCCGAGTCGAGTTACGGCTTTCGTCCCGGACGCAACGCGCATCAGGCGGTGCAAGCCGCCCGAGAGCTACGTTGCGGAAGGGAGGCGATGGGTCGTGGACCTCGACTTGGAAAAGTTCTTCGACCGGGTGAATCACGACGTGCTGATGGCACGAGTGGCGCGCAAGGTGAAGGACAAACGGGTGTTGAAGCTGATCCGGCGCTATCTGGAAGCGGGACTGATGGAAGGCGGGGTGGCGAGTGCGCGCACAGAAGGGACGCCGCAAGGCGGGCCGCTGTCGCCGCTGCTATCGAACATCCTGCTGGACGATCTGGACCGGGAACTGGAGACGCGCGGGCATCGCTTCTGCCGCTATGCCGACGACTGCAACATCTATGTCGGAAGCGAGCGGGCAGGGCAGCGGGTGATGGCAAGCGATCACGGCGTTTCTGGAGCAGCGACTGAAGTTGAAGGTCAATGCGGCCAAGAGCGCAGTGGCGCGGCCGTGGCAGCGGAAGTTCCTGGGCTACAGCATGACGTGGCACAGGAAACCGAAGCTGAAGATCGCGGAGCCAAGTCGCAAGCGCTTGGCGGAGAAAATCCGCCAGGCGCTGCGGGCGGCACGCGGGCAGAAGCCTGAAACGAGTGATCGAGAGGCCTGAACCCGTGCTGCGGGGATGGGTGGCTTACTTCCGGCTCACCGAAGATTAAGGGTGTGCTGGAAGAACTCGATGGCTGGATCAGGCACAAGCTGCGCACCCTGCTGTGGCGGCAATGGAAGCGCGATCTACACACGGGCGAAGCACCTGATGCGGGCTGGGATAGAGTAAGGTACGGGCGTGGCAGTCGGCCACCAACGGGCGCGGCCCGTGGTGGAACGGCGGCGCATCGCATATGAACGCAGCCTACCCGAAGTCCTGGTTCGACCGCATGGGGCTGGTTTCGTTGCTGGATACTCAGCGACGCTTCCAGTCTGTTTCATGAACCGCCGGATGCCGAACGGCACGTCCGGTGGTGTGGGAGGACGGCGGGAGTAATCCCGCCTCCTACCCGATATGGACGTTTCTATTTGACTTGTGTCCTGCGCTGATCCGAATCCGCAATTTACAATGACTTCAGCATGAAGCGCAGTAAGAAACTCTCTTTATATATCGTAATCACACTGGCACTGTTCCTCGCCGCCTGCGGCAAACAAGAGCAACCAACCTCGTCGTCAGCAGAGATGAAATCTGCCGCTGCTGCGAGCGCGCCTGCGGCTCCTGCGCCGACCGCGGTCCAGGCGGCTGCTGATACCTCTGCTCCCAAACCGGACATCAACGGCAATCACGTTATGCAGTACGTAAAGGAAGTGGTGGCGATTGGCTCGCGTCCGGTCGGCAGCGCTGGACACGCCAAGCTGGAGCAGTACATTCTGTCCAAGTTGAATGGCGTCGACGTCGAACAGGACAGATTCACCGCGCAGACGCCAGTCGGCAAGTTTCCCATCAACAACATCATTGCCAAGTTTCCCGGCCGCAAGGACGGCATTATCGTTGTCGCCGGGCACTACGACACCAATTACCCGCTACCGAAAGCTTACGTTGGTGCTAATGATGGCGGTTCGTCAACCGCTCTATTGCTAGCTTTAGCAGACCAGTTTCGCGGCAAGGAACGCGATGGTTACAGCGTGTGGCTGGTGTGGACCGACGGCGAAGAGGCATTCGTCAAGTGGACTGCAACTGACAGCCTCTACGGAACGAAGCACTTGGCGGAGAAATGGCAGCAGGACGGCACAGCCAAGAAGATCAAGGCGTTCATTCTTGTAGACATGATCGGCGATGCCGATCTCGACATCCAGAAAGAGACCAACTCGACACCGTGGCTTAGCGACCTCGTTTATCAAGCCGCGAGCAATCTCGGCTACCAATCACATTTCTACGAAGTCCCGGCAGCGATCGAGGACGATCATCTTCCGTTCCTGAAAATCGGCGTGCCAGCGGTTGACATCATCGACCTGGATTATGGCTATAACAACGTGTATCACCACACCATCCAGGACACGCTGGACAAGCTTAGCCCGCAGTCACTGGCGATTACCGGCGATGTCGTGTTGGAGACCATCGACTTGCTAGATGTACGGTAACGACAAGACCCAAACCTTCATTGCTAAGCAGAGAGTTTCTCAAGTAAACGTTTAAGGAATAGTAATATGGTCACGCGCCTCTACTTTAGTCCGATGTAGATGTCCACTTGCGCGTTGTTGGGATCGGCTACACGCTGATCGTAAAGTTCGAAGTCCGCGCGATATGCGCGCCGACCGTTCGCAGGCGATTGATAGTAAGACCAAATCTGCCGCCAGGTTTCGACGACGACTTTGGCGACCGGACCGCGCTCCGACGAGAAAACAGCATATTGACCGGCGGGAACCGTCTTCACGACGAGTCCAACCGGAGGTTTGCTTCCTGGCCGTACCTTTGCACCGAGGACGAGCGTGTAGTCTCCGTTGGCGTCGCTGGCATAGTCGGTGTAAACAGCGTAGATGTTGCGGTCGGTCTTGTCCGGAATCGTATCCAGTTCATGTCCTTGCGTCACTCGTCGCCACAACGTCGGAATCAGCCGCTCCGTGGCCGCCTCCTTGGCGTTGTCGGTACGAACCTCGATTCCCATGACTGCGAATGCATCCAACTGAACAACTTTGGGTTTCACCGTCACCTCCGCCAGCGCGAAATAAATGAGGTAGCCAATGACTGCCGCAAGTAGCACGGTGCGCACGAGTCGCGCTCTGAACGAACTGCTCATAAGCCGGTGTGAATTCTACATCGACCGCGCTATCATTCATGCAACATGTACAGCCGCCCTGAGGTTCTGCAAATCGCGCTGGGCGAGCGGATCTTGGTGATCGCGGGTCCGGACGACATCACGCGCGAGCGGACCGGCGCCATCGTGAATGCGGCCAACTCCTCGCTCCTTGGTGGAGGCGGCGTGGACGGCGCAATCCATTGCGCTGGCGGGCCCGCCATTCTCGAAGCTTGTAAACAGATTGTCGGACGAATCGGCCACCTTCCCGCGGGGCAGGCGGTCGCCACTCCTGCCGGGCGACTAGGCGCGCGCTACGTAATTCACACCGTCGGTCCCATTTGGAGCGGTGGTAAACAAGGCGAGGGCGGAATACTGGCCAGCTGCCATCGCGAATGCATCCGCGTCGCGGATGAGCTGCTGCTGGCGTCCATCGCGTTCCCAGCAATCTCGACCGGAGCCTACGGTTATCCGGTAGAACAGGCCTCGCGAATCGCGGTGAGCAGTGCGGCGGAGGCGCTCCAGGAAGCCAGCCACGTTCGCGAGGTACGATTCGTATTGTTCGACACTCCAACCTTCGAGCATTACGCAAACGCCGCACGCGCCTTGGGCAAACGACAGTCGTGATCGTTCGACTTCGGACCACCACCGATTCCCCAATCACCGTCCCTTGATCTCTCCTTCTATAATCTCTGCATGGATGATCAGGATTTTCGCCGTCGTGCAGACGCAGCATTCGAAGATCTCAAGCGCAGCCTTTACGCCGCCGAGGGCGCGGCTGACTTCGAGGTGGAAGATAATGCCGGCGCCATTCAAATTGCCTTCGATGAACCGGCCGCAAGGTTCGTCATCTCCCCCAATGCCCCCGTACACCAGGTCTGGATCTCGGCGCTGTCCACCAGCTTCAAGCTCGACTGGTCAGACGAGAAGGGCGACTTCGTTCTAGCGAAGTCGGGAGAGCCCCTGAAGCACCTAGTGTCACGATTGATTAATGAGCAACTGGGAGAGGAAGCGGTCAAACTGGAATAGCTGTTACCCGCGACTCGGCCGCTCCGCCGCAGAGTGATACTACGCTATCTTTGGGGCGAGCCACCCTCCAAACGATTTGCTCCCGCGTTCGCAACCTGATAAGTTTTGCGTTTGTCCCAACAACCGATGAATATCGCCATTCGCTCACTTCTCTTCAGTTTGCTTGCCTGCGTGTCGGTGTTGGCGCAGGTGCCAACCGACAGCCCAGTAGACGTGCTGCGGCAACCGGGATGGAACAAAGGGCTATTCATTGGAGGCAGCGAGTCCTTCGCCAACACACCCAGCGCGCAAAGCTTCCTCATCGGAGGGCGCATCGGGCGAGTGCTGACCCATGAGCTTGGCCAAAATGCCCTGCGGGGCAGCTTCGAGATGGCGGTGGATATCATCCCCCTGAACGAGTTCTGGATTCATGGGGCGCAGTATGCCGGCGCCATCGATCCCTTCATAGCCAAATGGAACTTCACCGGAGGATGCAAGGTGTCGCCGTACATCGCGGCCGTTGGCGGGATTGTATTCAGCTCGCAGAATCTTCCCCCGGGCGACACGTCTCAGGTCAACTTCACCAGCGGAGCCGAGTTGGGAGCGCAATGGTTCCATCACGAGCGGAATTCCATCAACTTTTCGGCCAAGGTCTATCACCTGTCCAATGCTTCGCTGGGGAATAAGAATCCCGGCATCAACGGCGCGGTACAGTTCATGCTGGGATACACCTGGCATTGAAAGGCAGCAATCAGCAGCTAGCCATTAGCAACTAGTGGTTCGGTTAAAGCCAGCACCTTCCGTTTTGGGCCGACGTCATACTCAACGAACGATTCGTCTCGGCGCGATGCGGACCCAGCAAATTGAACGTCTGCCTGGTTGCTAATTGCCAGTTGCTAGCTGCTTCTTTATCCTCAAACCTTATGCCCGCACTCGTAGAATGCGTACCGAACTTTTCCGAAGGGCGCGACAAGTCCCGGGTCGATGCCATTATCGAAGCCATGAAGATGGACGGCGTGTATCTGCTCGACCGCGAGATGGACGCCGACCATAACCGCTGCGTGATCACGCTGGTTGGCGATCCCAGCAAGGTTGCGGAAGCTGCGATTCGCGGCGTTGGCAAGGCAGCCGAACTCATTGACCTGACCAAACACCAGGGAGCGCATCCGCGGTTGGGTGCCGCGGATGTGATTCCGTTTATTCCTATTGAAGGCGTGACGCTGGAGGATTGTGTCGCCACCGCCCGCCGTGCAGCCGAGGAAATCTGGAAACGCTATCAAGTCCCGGTGTATTTATACGAGGCTGCAGCGCAAACGCCAGAGCGCCAAAATCTGGAGAATGTACGTCGCGGTCAGTTCGAGGGCATTCGCGAGGAGGTGAAGACGAATCCCGCGCGGAAGCCGGATTTCGGCAATGCGGAACTGCACCCGACGGCGGGTGCGACCATTGTGGGCGCGCGCAAGTTCCTGGTCGCGTACAACGTGTATCTCAACACTCCCGACGTAGAGATCGCCAACAAAGTTGCAAAGGCGATCCGCTTCTCCAACGGGGGTTTGCGCTACGTGAAAGGGATGGGCGTACCTGTCCGGGGTCTGGCACAAGTCTCCATGAACCTCACGGACACCGACCAGACTCCGATCGCCCGTGTCTTCGAATATGTAAAGCGCGAAGCTGCACGTTACGGCATCATGCCGCAGTCAAGCGAGATCGTCGGGCTCATTCCCAAGAAGGCGCTCGAAGACGCCGCCGAGTGGTTTCTGCAGATCGAGAATTTCGATTCGTCATTGATTCTGGAGAACCGTCTTGCCGCAGTGATGAGCGGGAAGATGGCGGTTGGCGGGATTAGGGCCGGAGTGGAGCCGTTCATCGAGCAGCTCGCCGCACCCACAGCCGCACCCGGCGGCGGGTGTGCGTCGGCTGCCAGCGGCGCCATGGCTGCCGCGCTGGGCAGCATGGTGGCCGGAATGTCACGTGGCAAGAAAGCCTATGTGCCATATGAGCGCGAGCTCAGCGACGCGCTGGCTCGGCTTGGTGAATTGCGAGAAGAATTCAAAGCTTCCATCGATGCGGATGCTGAGTCGTTCGACGAGGTAATGGCGGCGTTCAAGACAGCCAAGGGCCGTCCAGAAGCCCGGGCGGAGGTAGAAGCAGCGACTAAGAAAGCGACGCTGGTTCCTTTGGTAGTCGCCGAGCGGGCGAGGGAAGTGTGTCAGATTGTGGTGTCGCTGCGGCCCATCACGAATCCAAAGATGGCGTCGGACTTGACGGTTGCGGTTGCGCTGGCGAACGCCGCGATCCAGGGTGCGCTGGCAAATGTGGAGATTAATCTGGGCGACATCAAGGATGAGCAGTTCGTCGCCGAAGTGACCAAACGCGCCGCGGCCGCCAAGGGCTGACAAAGGCTCAAGCAACATTCTTGTGACGCGTCCGCCGCTCACAATTGTGCGCCGCCGCCGTCATACTCGAGTAGAATAGTATGACCATGAAGCACATTCTTGCGGGCCTTTTTCTGTGCGGCGCGTTGTGCATACCGGCATTGGCTGCTCCCTTGAGCAGCAACGCTCGCACGGTCGTTCCGTCTGCGATCCAGCAGATCATTTCCGTCGATTATCGGGCATTACGCGATTCACAAACCGCGCACGCTCTCCGGGACCGCGTGCTGCCGGAAAATCTCAAACAATTTGAGGCCGCCCTGAAAGCGACCGGCATCGACCCCGACAAGGACGTAGAACAACTCACGCTCATCAACTATCGGTCGCCCAAAGGACCGCACAGTATCGGTATTGCTCAGGGCCCGTTCAAGAAGGCGGACTTCCTACAAAAGATGCGGGTGAAGAAAGTGCGCCCGGAGAAGTACCAGCTCGCCTATTTGTACCCGATGGGCTCTGGCATGGAGTTGGTGTTCCTCGATCCGTCTACCATCCTGTTCGGCGACAATGCCGCCATCAAAGGGGCAATTGACGTTCGCGACAACGGGGCCGAGTCTCTGCAATCGAACAACACCATCAACGACCTGATCAGCGACGTGGAAAGTTCGCCGATGTGGAGCGTGCTCGATCAGGCCGGCACGCAGAACATGTTCCGATCGGCGCTAGGCCAGGCAGGTTCGCTGGCGGACTACGACACAGTGAAGAAGCGGCTGCTGGCGTCGGATTACGTGATGAACTTCGACAATGGCGTGACGTTCGACCTGAATGTGAAGACCTCCGACACCATGACTGCGGCGACCATGGCTACGCTGTTGAAAGCGGGAGTGCTGTATCGCAAGATGAATGCCACGCCGACGGAGAAAGTGGCGCTGGAAAACACCACCGTGGACAACTCGAACGACATGCTGCAGATGCACTTCAAGTCCGATGATCAGCGCTTCCAGGCGCTGCTGAAGTCGGACTTGTTCGCGGCGGTGTCCAAGTAGCAGACAGCTTTCAGCGGGTTGAAGAGAACTGTCGATAGCTATAATCCAAGTATCTTGAGATATCCTCCATTCCTTTTCTTTCGTGTCTTTCCGCTCTTGGCTGCAGTGTGTCTGTTCGGCACCAGCAGCAGGACAAGCTCCTCCTGGTACCCAAACCGTCATGGTTATGCCGTTCGAGAACCAGTCGAGCGCTCCGGGCCTGGAATGGATCAGCGAAGCCTTCCCCGAAGTCCTTTCCCAGCGAATGGCGTCACCGAACCTGCATCCCGTCAGCCGCGACGATCGAAGTTATGCGTTCGATCACACCGGCATTCCCGGGACAGTGCATCCCTCGCGGGCGACCATCTACCATATAGCCGAGCAGATGGATGCCGATTACGTCGTTCTGGGCAGCTATAACTTCGACGGCAGCAGGTTCAATGCATCCGCCCAACTGCTCGACATGAAGAAGCTGCATCTGTTTCCGGCGGTTCAGAGCAGCGGTCCGCTGGCCAACCTGATCGACGTGCAGACCGAGCTGGCCTGGGAGCTGCTGGAACAAATGCCGGTCCCTCCGCCGATGACGCGCGAGCAGTTCCTGAAAGCATCAGCGCCGATCCGGCTGGATGCGTTCGAGAACTACATTCGCGGAATCACGGCGACGGACCATCAGCAAAGGGCCGCTATTTCCACACCGCCCTGAAACTCAATCCCAATTACACGCTGGCGATGATGCAGTTGGGCAAGACCTACTACGCTAAGCACGAATACGAATCGGCCGCGTTGTGGTTTAGCCGCGTTCCCAAAGACGATCCGGCTGCCGGCGAGGCCAACTTTCTGCTGGGGATGTCGGAGTTCTATCGCGGCAGTTTCGATAAGGCGTTCAGTGCCTTTAGTTTTCTGTCCACCCGGCTGCCGTTGACCGAGGTTTATAACAACATGGGCGTGGCAGAAGCCCGGCGCGGACGCCGGGCCGCCGCGGTGGAATATTTTTCGAAAGCGGTGAATGCCGACCCGAACGATGCCGACTACCGCTTCAACCTGGCAGTCGCGCTCTTCAAGAACGGCGACAGCGCTGGCGCAGCTCGCCAGTTGCGGGATGAGTTGCAGCAGCGGCCGACCGACGGCGAAGCCAAGTCGCTGCTCGACATGATTAATCGTGGAGTGACCGCGCCGCCGGCGAGCTCGACACCGCCGGCATCGTCCGGGAATACGTTGTTGTCCGCGAACCAGCCGCGCATCCCGCTGGAGCGGATCAAGCGGAATTACGACGAAGCGTCCTACCGGCAACTCGAGATGGAAATCCATAACTTGACCGAGGCGCGGCTTGCCAAGACTGACCGGCACACACACTCGGCCTATGACATGGAGCGTGGCAAGGAGCTGGTGGCGCAGAACCAGCCGAGCTGGCGGAGAGCGAGTTTCGGGAAGCCATCAGCGGCCGACTACGGCAACTTCGTCGCGCACGCTCAACTGGCCGTTCTTCTGGAGAAGAAGGGCGACACGGCAAACGCATTGTCGGAAGCGCAGACTTCAGTGCGCTTGCAGCCGAATGTCGATGCCTTGCTGGTGCTGGCCCGAATTGACCTGAAGAAGAACCTGTTCCAGTCGGCTGCCGGCGAAGTTGACCGCGCCCTCGCGTTGGAGCCGGCGAATGCCGTCGGCACTGGCGCTGAAACGCGAAATCACTGCGCAGCAAACGGTTTCGAAATAGAATTACATAGAGGGTCCTCCGGAAGGAGGCAGCTATGTCCCGAACCCGTTCTTTCCTGTGTTGCATGTTGCTGGCGCTGCTGGGCATGAGCCGTTGCCTCGGCCAACAGCGTCGTCAAGATCCGTATTGACGACACCATCCAGCCGATCACCGCGGAGTACATCGATCGCGCCATCGAGCGACGCGCGCCAGACCAATGCCGACGCTGTGTTGATCGAGTTGAGCACGCCGGGAGGCCTGCTCGAGTCCACGCGCGCGATCATCGAGAAAATTCTCGCCTCGCCCGTGCCGGTGATCGTCTACGTCGCGCCTACGGGCGCGCGGGCTGCCTCCGCGGGCTTCTTCATCCTGGAATCGGCCGACGTGGCGGCGATGGCTCCGGGCACCAATACCGGCGCCGCGCATCCCGTCGAGCTTGGCGGCGGAAAGATGGACGACACCATGAAGACCAAGATCGAGAACGACTCGGCTGCCTTCATGCGCTCGTTCGTCGGCCCGCGCGGGCGCAACGTTGCCCTGGCGGAGACCGCGGTGCGCGAATCGAAGTCGTGGACCGACCAGGAAGCCTTGCAGCAGAAGCTCATCGACATCGTCGCCCGCGACCAGAGCGACCTGTTTCATCAGCTCGAGGGCCGCACCGTCAAGCGCTTTGACGGCAAGCAGGTCAAGCTGAATCTCGTCGGACGATTCGGTGGACGAAATGCAGATGACGCTGCGGCAGCGCATCCTCGACTTCCTGCTCGATCCCAACATTGCCTTTCTGGTGCTCGCCATCGGCGCGCTGGCGCTCTACATGGAATTCAATCATCCCGGCGCAGTTGTGCCGGGAGTGGTCGGCGTCGTTTTCATTCTGCTGGCGCTGTTCGCGCTGAACCTGCTGCCGACGCGTTACGCCGCGTTTACGCTCATCATGGGGGCCTTCGTCTTGTTCGCGCTGGAGGCCAAGTTCGCGACCCATGGCGTGCTCGGAATCGGCGGCATCGCGCTGCTTACGCTGGGCGGGCTTCTGCTCGTGGATGGTCCCATTCCGCAGTTGCGCGTAAAGCTTCTGACCGCGCTGGCCATCAGCGTGCCGCTCGGCGCTGATCACCGTCTTCCTCATGACCATCGCGCTTCGCGCCCGGCGCGCCAAAGTGGTCACCGGCCAGCAAGGCATGATCGGCGCGGTGGAGAAGCGCGCACCGACATCGATCCGGAAGGCAAGGTCTGGGTGCTGGGCGAGCTGTGGAACGCGCACGCGCCTTCGCGGGTCGGCATCGGCGAGCACGTCGTCGTCCGCAAAGTCGAAGGCCTGGAGCTGGAAGTGGAGAAGGCGCGACCGTAACTGCCTCCACCACTGATTATCCGCCTGATGACCCCTCCCCCACGCCTCACGTGAAATCAACAACTTAGCGTGGCGATAAATATAGTTGACAAACCAAACGGTTTCTGTCAACGTATTTAGTGCCAGTGAATTAGGAGGTTCACTGTGCAAGAATTGCCCGTTGAAGTTATTGATTCCGGACTGTCGAGTGCTGACAGTAACCGAGAAAGTTGCTTTGCTTCTGTAGCTAGGGGGAGCCGGATCGCTGGCGAATCCTTTCTTCACCTCATGCTCTTCTCTTACTTTGACGACAGTTCCGACGACAAGCGGCAAGAGTATTTCTCCGCTGGCGGTTTGGTTGGCAAAGAGGAGCAATGGATCCCCTTTGAGGCTGATTGGGCCGAAGCAACCAAGCATCTGAAAGAACCATTTCGCTCTACTGCGTGCGAGTGTCAGCAGGGCCAGTTTGCCGGGTGGAGCAAGCCGGATCGCGATGCACTGATGACAAGGCTTGTTGATCTTTTGGTTGAGCATCGCATTGGCGGATTTGCTTCTGTGATTCCAGTGCCGGAATTCCAAGCAGTGTTCCCGCATTTGGATAGCCTTGCTCCGTATTTACTTGCTGTTGAGCATACCGTCTTGACTATGGCCTATCACGCCGCTCAGAGTGATGACAAGGTGCAAATCTGGTTTGAAGCCGGAACCGCCTCACCTGACATTGTTCGGATACACGCAAAGCTAAAAAAACTCGAATGCTGGGAGCACCGTGACCGACTCCGGGCAATATCGCTTGATGACAAACAGATGCCGCAGCTTCAGGCCGCCGATTTGGTGGCACGGGAATCGCTCAAGCATTTTCTGAATCGTGGCATACGCCCAATGCGTAAACCATTTGAGCGCTTACAATCAAGAGTTGGTTTCTTGCTTTGGAACTACGGCGTTCTTACGCACCTCAAGAATCGAAACTGGCCCGACAATCCTGCTGCCCTAGCGTGTTGGAGTAATACAGATGACAACCCAGCACGACCCGATAACTTCTATGGGCAAGACTAAATTTGGGGTACTGTCTGAAATCTGCGTTGATGGGAGATGACTGAGGCGGCGGGAGAGCGCGGGAACGGCTATTGGCTGCTCTCCTTCAACGTCTTTTTCACCAACACCAACTTGTGCTCTTTGCCTTGCTCATCCTGAATGTAGAAGTCGTTCTTGATGATGGCGAACTTGATGGGGCCGTTGACGGTTACTGGCGGCTGCTTATCTTTCGCGTGTTTGAGCACTAAGTTCGCCTCGTATGTGTACGTGTCGGTTTCGATGGAGTACTGAACGATGGGGTATTCGCGGCTGACCATCGTCCCGTGAACACCATAGCCAGTATTGCCGTTTATGGCACCCGCGCTTCGGGAATGCCAACTCTCAGAGGAATCTTTCAGAGTGCCCGTCTGCCAAGCATCGGCAGGAATTTTCTCGGCGAAAGCAATACAGGAGAGCGAGAGTAGCAGGTATATTCCCATTGTCTGGCGCATGACGCCACAAGCATAACCCCGCGAATGATTGGCGGGCAATAGAAAAGCCCCGGTGCCAGCCGGAGCCTCAAAACGAAACGGTCTCAAGCGGATATTATCCGCCAGGAGACGGGTTTGTCTACTCTAAGCATCTATGAATGACCCTCTTGTTGCCGACATCCTTCGCCTTGTCTGCGAACGAAGCGAGAACGCAATAGATAGGCGAGTTGCCCTCCAGAAAGCGTCACAACTAGCAGACATTTATTGGCGTTCTTATCCGGGCGATGAAAACATCCTAACGATTGTTAATGGGGTTCGGTTTCCATCGACCGCGAAGCGTCGTCTCTGTCTTTTGAAACAGCCTGATTATGCCGTCAGGTTCGGCCCAGAGGTTATTCATTGTGCTGGAATGCGTGGCGAGCAATCTCCCAACGGTCAGTACGGCAGCAACAATGCTGATGTTGTCCATATCGCGAGATGCCATATCGCAGGGCTCCTTTGCAAGCATGGCGTATCATAAACGCATGAAGTCTGAGACGTCACCGGGATTCCGCAGATTTGAAGAGGCGCTTCGGCATGTTCTCTCCGTGCCCAAAGCCGACGTAATGGCCGAGATCGAGCGCCAGCACAGGGCAAAAAACAGCGGAAGCCTAAACAGACTTCCGCTTCGGGCCGCGCTTCCGGCGGTAAGGGTTAGAAGGGTTCCGTCCCTCCCTCCTTGCCAGTGAGTTCGGCGTAAGTCAGACGTTTGCCTGCGACCTGCGAGAGCGCCATCTCGAACCGTTGCGCGTCGGTGATGCGGTTGTCTTTCTTTCTGCCACCACGGTTGTTGAACCGGAATGCCTGTTCGTCTATGCACTTGTCAAATGATATGGTTCCACGGCGACATAGGTGCCGCTGAGCGTCCGTTTCAACAACGACCAGAAGTTCTCCAAACCGTTGGTGTGGACTTCGCCTTCCACGTACTTTTCCATGTGATTCACAAACTCGTGAACGTAGCGCCAGTGCAGCTTGTCGTAGGCCACGTGCTCATCAGTGAACACGCGGGAGCCGTACTTGACGTTGTTCAAGACCTCGGTCTGTAGGGTCTCGCGCCGGAATTCGGAACCACCTTGGCGCGAATCTTACGCTCGTCACGATCAAGCATTCCCATGACGATGGTTTTGCCGTGGTATCCGCCGCGTTTCTCGTAACGGATTTTCTTGTCCTTGTGCATGTTCCGCAACTTGCCACCGATGAAGGTCTCATCCACTTCGACTGGGCCACCGTCCTTGCCGCCGATCTTGGTGAAGGAATTGGTTGCCAGCGCAGTGCGAAGCCGGTGCAGGACGAACTAGGCGGACTTCGGCGTCCTCGCCCAGAGCTTTCGCCAGTTCGTAGCTGCTGATTCCGTTCTTGTCGTTAACCAGCATCCAGAGCGCAGGGAGCCACTTGGTAAGCGGGATGGGAGAATCCTCCAGCAGAGTGCCCATCTTGACGGTGTACTGCTTCCAGCACTCCTTGCACTTGTAGCGGCGCTGCTTGGCAAGGTAGTAATACTCTTGATGGCCGCAAGCTGGGCAGGTCGGCTTGCCATCGGCTCAGCGAACGCGAGATAGGGTTTGAATGCAAACCTGCTCGTCGCTAAAATGCTGGATGGCTTCTTGTAAGGTCTTGGGATTAAACTGTTCCATGTCAGCCTCTTACGCTACAATAAGAGGAGTATAGGACAAGAGCGTTGGTTTGTCAACTATATTCTTACCCTTAGCGTGGGAATGCTCGCACATGACACATTCCAAAAGACTTATACGTACATATAGGATTCGTAAGGACTTACGCCACGCGGCGGAGCGGAAGCGCGGCCCGCTGGGCGGTGGCCACCCCACCCCCCTCCCCCTGTGTGTTATTCTTTAGAATCATAAGCTTGCACAGATTTCCGCGGTAAGAATTTGAGCCACAGGCACTTAGGGCATAATCTTGATTCGCAATAACTTACGAGAGACCGTTCGCTCGGCCTTATCGTCAACTGACAACTGACATGACCATCCGGACTATCCGGCTATTGCTTTTCGAAGAGCTTCCAGGCCTGCACACTGGGTGCGGCCCGCGAAGACACAACAACCTGCCCTCACAATTCACTGATACCGCGTCGAGCCTCGCTGCCGCAAGTGCATAAGTCACTTTTGCGTGTGATGGGGCAGCGCGACTGCGAACGGAGCCAGCAGCGAAATTGGGCGACCGACCAGCCATGTCAACGGTTTGGGCGTTTTACGTCAATTTGACTCCGAACAGGCCAACTTCCGGGTCGTCCGTCAGAACGAAGCCGCTGGCGCGGCGGACGCTGGCGCGTGCGTGATGACGGCAGTCCTGATTGTTCGGCTTAGATAATTGTGGGTCACAAGGAGGTGTCCCTGTGACCCATCTACGCAGAATCATGCTGGAAGAACTCCAGCGACGTCATTACTCTGAGGCTACCACACAGCGTTACATTCGCTTCATCGAGCGGTTCGCCCAGCACTTCCACTGCTCGCCCGATCGCCTGGGACCGCAGCACATCCGCGAGTACCAAGCCCAGCTGTTCACCGTGCACAAACTGGCTCCTGGTTCGGTGACCAACCATCTCTGCGCCCTGCGCTTCTTTTACATCCAGACGCTCAAGAGGCCCTGGAGCATGGCCGACACTCCCTATCCCAAGAAGCGCCATCGCCTCCCCAAGATTCTCAGTCAGGAAGAGGTCGCGCAGCTCATCGATGCCGCACCCACTGCCTTCTATCGCACTATTTTGATGACCCTCTATGGCACTGGTGTGCGCCGCACCGAGCTTACGCGCCTGAAGGTCAGCGATGTCGATAGCCGACGCATGGTCGTGCACATTCAAGGCGGCAAAGGCCGGCAAGACCGCGACGTCATGCTCAGCCCCGTCCTGCTCGAGGAACTGCGCGCTCATTGGCGACGTCTGCGCAAAAAGTCCGTCTGGTTATTTCCCGGCAACCGCTGGCACAGTGGCGATCACCCCATGGATGACAAGACGCCCTACCACGCTTGCGTCGAGGCCGCCCGCCGCGCCGGGATTAAGAAACGTATCTATCCCCACGTGCTGCGCCACTGCTTCGCCACCCACCTGCTCGAAGCTGGCTCCGACCTGCACACCATCCAGATCCTGTTAGGCCATCACGATCTGAAAGAGACCGCTCGCTATCTCCACCTCTCGCAACGGCACTTGCATGCCACGGCGAGTCCGCTGGACGCGCTAGTGCTGAAGAAAGGCAGGTCGTCCGAGGAGGAGTAGATGAGTCGGCCACAGTTAGAGGTGGCCGACATCATTCGCAGCGCAGGAGCAGACTTCATCGCGCGCAACTGTCATTGGCTCCGTTGGACTCACCTCAAGGTCCTGCTGGCCATCGCGCGCTGTCGCACCGCCGCTCTCGGCGGCCATATCGACGAGTGCACCAGCTGCGGTCATCGTGCCATCTCCTACAACTCGTGTCGCAATCGGCACTGCCCCAAGTGTCAGACTGGTGCGCGTGAACGCTGGATAGCGGCGCGTCGCCGTGAACTGTTGCCCACGCCCTACGTCCATGTCGTTTTCACTCTGCCTCCGCAACTGGCTGCGCTGGCCCTTCAGAACAGGAAACTCATCTATGGTTTGCTGCTCCGGACCAGCGCCGAAACTCTGCTAGAAGTCGCGCGCAATCCCGCCCATCTCGGCGCCGAGATCGGCTTCTTCAGCGTGCTCCATACCTGGAATCAGAAAATCCAACTTCATCCCCATGTCCACTGTGTCGTCCCTGCCGGCGGACTCTCCCGCGATCACACCCGCTGGATTCGATCCCATCCACGCTTCTTCCTTCCCATCGCTGTATTGCGGCGCGTGTTTCGCGGCAAGTTCGTCGCCGGCCTGAAGTCCGCCTTCGAGCGCGGTCAACTGCACCTGGCCGGAGAACTCGCACCGCTCGCTAATCCCAAGGCTTTCGCGGCCTGGCTGCGTCCCCTGTTCCGCAAAGACTGGATCGTCTACTCCAAACCACCCTTCGGCGGACCCGAGTACGTACTGCAGTATCTCGGCCGCTATACCCACCGCGTCGCCATCTCCAATCATCGCCTGGTCGCTCTGGCCGACGGCCAGGTTACCTTCCGCTGGCGTGACTCTGCCGACCACAACCGGCAGAAAGTGTGATGACCGTTTCACGGGATGAGTTTCTGCGTCGCTTCCTACTTCACCTGCTCCCCAAGGGCTTCGTCCGCATCCGCCACTTCGGCTTCCTCGCCAACCGAAGCCGCGCCGCCCTGCTGCCACGGTGCCTCGCCGCTCTCCACGCCACTCCACCGACAAACGAATCGCAAACGGCGGCCACTCCTACACACCCGCTGTGGCGCTGTCCCAACTGTGGCGGACCCATGGCCGTCATCGAACGATTCACCGCAGCACAACTCCAACTCCGTTCTCCACCGCCCCTGGCCACGGCTGCATGAAATCACTCGCCCACACACCGCACTGTCGGCGCGCTTCAAAGCGTCTCGCCGAAGTGTGTCTCGGTTACACCCAGACATCTTCTTCCTGTCCTCACACTAGGCTCACTTCGGCCATCAACTCGTCTTTGCACAGGTGCGCCGGCTCCTCCTCCACCCGCCTTGACGACTCCCACGAACTTCTACACCCTCGCTCGCTCCATTCAATTTGCATAAGTCCCGCGTCCGCCGCGCCAGCGGCTTCCTTCTGACGGCTTTTTCGAACGCGACGCCTCACACCTTCTTTCAGCCATGAGCACTCATCCCGGCGTCGTGTCCGAAAAAGCACTAGCGTTATTCCGCCGCAACAGCAGTCGCCAGAGACCAGATGTACGAAATGCCGACTTGGACGAAGCCGCTGGCGCGGCGGACGCTACCGCGTATGGCGAACCCAGCATTGTTGGAGTAGCTGACGTAGTGTGGGTCACAGAGAAAGGAGACTCTTGTGACCCGTCTACGCCAGATGATGCTGGAAGAACTTCAGCGTCGGAACTACTCGAAGAGCACGACCCGCTATTACTTGCAGGCGGTAGCGAACTTTGCCCGCCATTTTGGCAAGTCACCGGATAAGCTCGGGCCTGATGAGCTGCGAAGCTACCAAGCCTACTTGCTCCGAGAGCGCAAGCTCGCCGTCGGCACTGTGATTGCCCGTGTCGCTGCACTGCGCTTCTTCTTCTTCCGAACTCTCAAACGACATGAATTTCGAGAAGATTTGCCCTATCCCAAGGATCACCGACGACTCCCCACCGTGTTGAGTCTGGAGGAGGTCGCGCGGCTCATCAATGCCGCCGGGAACCTTCTGCAGCGCGCCCTGCTGATGACCCTCTACGGCACCGGGATGCGGCGCACCGAAGTGTCTCTTTTGAAGCTCAGCGACATCGATAGCCAGCGCATGATGATCCGCGTGGAACGCGGAAAAGGCGGCGCCGACCGTGACGTTCCTCTCAGCCCGGCGCTGTTGGAAACCCTGCGAGAGTACTGGCGCTGGAAAAAGCCCCGCACCTATCTGTTCCCGAGTAGCGAACGCAAGCGCGGCAAGGAACAACCCATCTCCGACAAGACCGTGTGGTATGCCTGTAAAGAAGCTGCTCGCCACGCAGGTCTCACGAAGCGGGTCAGCCCTCATTGCTTGCGGCACAGCTTCGCCACACACCTGCTGGAAGCGGGAACCGACCTACGCACCATTCAGATTTTACTGGGCCACGGTGATCTGGAAACGACGGCCAAATACCTGCATCTGTCGCAACGGCATTTACGGGCCGTCGCCAATCCCTTGGAAGCTTTGCCGCTTTCTCGCATAGAGGAAGTTAACCGTCAGTACCACCGTAAAAAGAACCCATGACTCGGCCCGCCGTGGAGGTGGCTGACATCCTCCGCGCCCAAGGCCAGAGTTTTCTCGACCGCTATCGATCGAGCTTGGATTTCCAGCAGCTCAAGGCCTTGCGAGCCATTCAGCGCTGCCGCACCGCTGCCCTCGGCGGGCATCGCGATGCCTGCCAGAGCTGCGGGTATCAAGCCATCTCCTACAACTCGTGTCGCAATCGCCACTGCCCCAAGTGTCAGGCGCAAGCTCGCGAGCGCTGGATCACAGCACGGCAACGCGATCTCCTCGACACCAGCTATTTCCATGTGGTCTTTACCGTGCCCCATGAACTCAACCTACTGGCCTTAGAAAATCCAACTCTCTTTTACGATCTGTTGTTCACCGCTACTGCGCAAACCTTGCTGGAAATCGCATCCGATGCGAAGCACCTCGGAGCCGAGATCGGCGTGATCGCCATCCTGCATACCTGGGGACAGAACTTACTCCTGCATCCCCACATTCACTGTGTCATTCCCGCGGGCGGGCTCTCGCTGGATCATCGTCGATGGCTGCGCCCGCGCTATCCTTTTTTCTTACCCGTCAGAGTCTTGAGTCGCGTCTTTCGCGGCAAGTTCCTCGCCGGTCTGAAACGCCTCCACCGTGGTAAGAAGTTACAGTGTGCAGGCCCGGCTGGGGCTCTCGCCGACCAACAACAGTTTGCAAAACTGCTCCGTCATCTCCATCGCCACGACTGGGTGGTCTATGCCAAGCCCGCCTTCGGTGGTCCGCTGCAGGTCTTGCGCTATCTGGGGCGCTACACCCACCGCGTGGCGATTTCCAATCACCGCTTGTTAGCCTTTGATCAAGAACGCGTCATTTTCCGCTGGAAGGATTATGCCCACAATGGCAGGCAAGGTCAGATGACGCTGACAGCGACGGAGTTCTTGCGCCGCTTCTGTCTGCACGTGCTGCCCAAAGGCTTCGTCCGCATCCGTCACTTCGGGTTTCTCGCCAATCGCTTTCGCCTCTCTCGCCTGGCGCTATGCCGACAACTGCTGGGTTGCAGTTGCTCGATGCCGCGAGAAGCCAGAGCCCACGAAGTCCATTCCGACAGTTCCTCCCTTTGGCATTGTCCCCGCTGCGGCGCATCGATGATCGTCATTCAGAGATTTACAGTCGCGGAACTATCAACATGTACGTACTTCGATTCTTCCTAGCAGCTCCGTCGGTACTGACTCTTGGATGTGCATCAGCACGCCGCTGCACTCGTGTCTCCACCTTGTCGCGACTGCCCCTTTTCCAACCTTCCGTTCCATCCGTTTGCCGCTCGACCCATGATCACCAGCGAGCTTTCGCACACCCACGGTGCCCTCTGGCCTCGCAATCCGACTCCAGGCGGCCATTCAAATCCCATAGGCCCGCGTCCACCGCGCCAGCGTCTTCCTCCTAGTCTCCTTATCGAAAACGCCTCGGCCCCAGTCTTCCGCCCTTGCCACCTGTCCTGCCCGAGGCGTTTCCGATCAAGGCTAGCGACTATCCGGCCAAGTGGATTCCCGGACACTGGCGCGTTTAACAGGACCAAGGATCCGAGAGCGATACGAGCCTTGGTCGAGCGCATTGGACTGAAATCAACAGTTGAACCAAGGGTCACTTATCCCGAGAGACGACTATTCGGCCGAGCGGCGAGCAGCCTGTTCTAACCAAGCCTTCGCCGCCAGCCTCAGCCGTATCTCGCGCATGACGATCGTCAAAAGGTCAACTTCCTATTTCGCCTGTACCAGCCCCGCAATAACCGCAGCAACTTTATCGAGTATCTGGTTCCAGCCCTCCATTTGACCGCTATTTTTCGCGCTCTCCATGGGTTCATTTCCAATGAAGGTAAGTTTCGTCTGGCCGTTTCCGAGATCCTCAAAGATGGTCACGTCGTACGCACCGTCTATAGCCTCATGTTCTATTCCTAATTCCGCAGGCTCGATCTTGTTTCCTTTCGAGTCGGAAAAGTACATGGAGGAAACGATCTTCTCGTGCAGAATAATCTCGTGGTATTCACCAGCATTCCAGAACTCCTGCCCATCCGGCGTCTTCATGCAGCAGAGGAATTTCCCTCCAACGCGAAAATCCATCTGACAAACGGGCGCAGTAAAGCCCTTCGGTCCCCACCACTGCATCACGTACTTCGGGTCTGTCCACGCCTTCCAAACCAACTCGCGTGGGGCATCAAAAACTCTTGTAACAACCATCCGCTCAATTTCGCTAACCGTGTTTTTTGTCATCTCTGACCTCCTCTTTCTTCATTCGATTTACAACTACGTCCAGTTTGTCGAAACTCTCTTCCCAGAATCGGCGATAGCTGATCGCCCAGTCGCTGACTGTCTTAATCGCCTCAGGCCTAAGCGTGCACACACTCTCTCGTCCACGCTTCGTCTTGATTACAATCCGCGCCCGAACCAGGTAGGCAATATGTTTTGAAATCATCTGCTGCGAAAGTGCGAACGGTTCCGTCAATCCATGCACAGAGGCAGGCCCATGCGAGAGTCGTTGGATCATCGCTCGCCGGGTTGGATCAGACAAAGCCGCAAATGTTGTACCTAATTTATCCACAACCATATGGTAGTGGATTTTCGGCCGATGTCAAGTGTGATTTTGTGATTCGTGATTTCCGTCCCGAGTCTCTGATCCCTGACACCTGCGCTGATTGATACTCTGCGCAGGAGGGCGAGCCGGCAAGGGCTATGGCGCTGGCATCAGGGGCATGAGGAATGCAGATTGTCTCTGGAACCTTCTCGGTGTCTCACCCGCCCTGTTGGGCAAGTGATCTTTGCCAGACGACTCGCTAGGACCTGCGCGGTGAGTGGTAAATCGCCATTTCACTCATCGACCCGGATCAGTGCCGATATGTCGGCCAGTGATTACAAATGCTTTCTTTCACATGGCCGTAAAACGCCCAACCCGTGTTGTTGAAGAAATCCACCACGTCGCGGCCACAACGACGGAACGGCGACTTCTCGTCCAAGTAATTTAGCCCCCGACAGGACTGACTCCACGCCAGATCCGTCAACACATGGGCGTTTCCGAGATCCCATCCTGCGACATCCGCAGGTGCTTTGATTGTGTCTTATGCAGGGTCTGGTGGTTGACTCAACGGGCGACCAAACAACGCAAGCTTGTGCTAACGCCTGATTACAACAATTGTCTCGCAACAATCAGCTAAATCTATTTCGGTATATCTATTACGTCGTAATCCAGAATTAAGTTGCGCTGCTGACAATTCGTGGTACTCTTCTGGGCCAAACAGCTGGGCAAAAGGGAAATCAGCATGGAACTCGACAGTAAACCCCAGGGTTCGATTTTAGAGATTAACTTGCGAGCCGGAGTAGTAGAGGCCGTTTCCTTGGCGGTTTTGGCGACGCTTGTGGGGGTTGTCCCAACCGTCCAGGCGCAGACCTACCAGGTGCTATATAACTTCAATGGCGGCGCAGATGAGACTTACTCTTGGGGCGGTTTGACGATCGACCAATCCGGACACCTCTACGGAACCACAATCGGCCCACTAGCAGGATGCTGAAAAAGTACTCCTAATCCACAGGCACGTGTGCTAAGAAAGCAGCATGCGAGGCACCGATCATCAGCAAAGCCACATGTTCAGTTATTTGTCGCCGGAAGCGCGGGTACGGAAGGATCATCCGCTGCGGGTCATCCGCATGATGGTAGACGAAGTTCTGCGGGCACTGTCGCCGCAGTTTGATCGCATGTACGCCCGCGAGGGCCGGCCATCGATTGCGCCCGAGAAGTTGCTGCGGGCGCAGTTGTTGTGGAGATGCTGTACTCGATTCGCAGCGAGCGGCTGCTGATGGAAGAGATCGATTACAGCATGCTGTTCCGCTGGTTCGTAGGGTTGAATTTGGACGAGGAGGTATGGGATCCGACAGTGTTCACGAAGAACCGGGACCGGCTGCTGGAAGCCGCAGTGGCCAAGCAGTTCCTAGCGCAGGTGGTGGAACAGGCTGGGGCGAAGGGCCTGACCTCCGACGAACACTTCACGGTGGATGGCACGCTGCTGGAAGCCTGGGCCGGCGCCAAGAGTTTTCAGCGCCAGGATGGCAAGAACCCGCCCTCTTCCGATGATCCCGGCAATCCCACGGTGAACTTTCACGGCGAGAAGCGGTCGAATCAAACGCACGCATCGAAGACCGATCCCGAGGCCATGTTGGCGCGCAAGGGCGACGGCAAGGAGGCGAAGTTGAGCTACAGCGGCAATCTGTTAGTGGAGAATCGTAACGGGCTGATCGTGAATGCGATGGTGTGGGAAGCCAACGGAACGGCCGAGCGCGATACGGCGCTGGTGATGCTGGAGCAGATTGCCGGCACCAGGCGCGTGACGGTGGGCGGCGACAAAGGCTTTGACACGGCCGACTTCATTGCTGAGTGCCGCCACATGCAGGTCACACCGCATGTCGCGCAGAATGACGGTCGGCGCGGCGGCAGTGCCATCGACCAGCGGACCACGCGGCATGAAGGTCCCACCGCATCAGCCAAAGGAAGCGGAAGCGGATCGAGGAATGTTTCGGTTGGCTCAAGACGGTTGCTCTGCTGCGGAAGGTACGACATCGTGGCTTGTTCAAAGTGGATTGGGTGTTCACCTTCGCTTGCGCGGCCTATAACCTGGTCCGCCTGCGCAACCTGTCACTACGGGCGGCGTAAGCCAAGGGAAAAGTGTGTCAGCTGCATGTAAAAAGCTTCAGCAGATAGTGGAAATATGCTGAGCCAACTCTCTCCCCTCTCACTCGATGACCGAAGCGGACACAGTTCGCCCAAATCAGAGGTTTTTCAGCAGCCTGCTAGGATGCTCAGCGGGGTGTGGAACGGTCTATAAGTTCTCGCATGAAGGCTCCGGCTGGGTCTTCAGCACGCTTTACGCCTTTCGCGGCGGTCAGGACGGCAGCATTGTGTACGCGCCGGTAACCATCGCCGCGGACGGCAGCTTGTACGGCACGACGGTGGGTGGTGGCTTAATTGGAGGTTGTTTAGGAAACGGCTGCGGTACCGTCTTCCGCCTGCAACCCCCGGCCACATTCTGCCGCAGCGTGACCTGTCCCTGGAACGAGACCGTAGTGTATCGGTTTCAGGAGTGCCCCAGTTTGCATGAGCCTGAGGACGGAGTTGCTTTTGATCGGGCAGGAAACATGTTCGGAGCGCCCACCTGGGGAGGACTTGGTTGCGTGGACGACAACCCAGGTGACGGTGGCGTCTTCGAGCTCACGCCATCACAGGGGGGTTGGAGCTACCAGACCATTTACGAGTTACCGGGGGGTTCCGACGGATGCACTCCAGTCGGGACGGTGATGGTCGACCAGGCGGGAAACGTCTTCGGGACCAGCAACCAGTGCGGGTATGGCACGGTTTATGAGGTCAGCCCCTCCGGCTCGGGGTGGAACGGGTTTACTCTCCATAGCTTTGAGGAAACCGACAGCGGCAGTACCCCTTGGGCTGGCCTGATCTCCGATTCAGCCGGAAATCTGTATGGCACAACCGCCTACGGCGGTCTGAACGACTCGGGCGTAGTCTTCGAACTCTCTCCGTCGAACGGCAGCTATACCTACTCAGTGCTCTACAACTTCGGCGGCGGAGGCGGGTCGCTAAGCCGGTTGTCGATGGACACAGCCGGCAATCTCTACGGCTCGCAGTACGCTGTGGGGGCGAACATGGACGGCCTGATTTTCAAACTAACGCGTGGGAGCGGCGGCTGGACCTTTACCGATCTGCACGACTTCAACGGCAATGACGGCAGCCAGCCCGTCGGCAATTTGGCCCTCGACGCCGATGGCAACCTCTATGGCAGCACCTCACTGGGTGGTGCGTATGGCTACGGTGTGATCTGGGAGATCACCCCGTAGCTAGACTTCTCGGCTGAGAGCTGTTTGACGTAACTGTTGTTGTATCCCCATAGCACTCACAACCCGATATCTGTTCAGATCACGAGTGACGGCGTGCCAAGAGACTGGCTCGCGTGAAGCGGGCGTCATCTCGACTTGACGTATAACGCCCAACCCGTGTTGTTGAAGAAATCCACCACGTCGCGGCCACAACGACGGAACGGCGACTATACACCCAAGTGAATCCTCCAACTAGACCTCCGGAGAATCATGGGGAAGGCGTACTGGCTGTTTTGTTATCGGCGGACCCGACGGCGACGCGGGTCGGACAGGCGAGAAATCGACGCCAGAAACCTTGACGACGGCCTGCCAGGCGGCTTCCTGGTTGGCGCGATCGTGAAAGTGCGGGTGACGCATCGCCTCGATCGGGGTGGTGAGTTTCTTCGGCGCCGAAGGCGAAGAATTGGCCCGATACGTCGGTTCCGAACTCCGAGGCCTGGAGGTACCGGCGAGCTGCGGTCTCCGGCGTCTGGGACACCCCGCAAATGAGCTTCACGAGCGGGATCATCACCCGCTTCATGACCGGCCCAAGGTTTCGCACCGCCTTGGTGTCGGGCGCGCTACCGGGCGAGACGGCGTACACGGCCATGCCGGAGGGTAGCCGCCGCGCCAGCGCCGCCGCCCACCAAGCAACGATGAGCTTCGCGTCGGCATACGTCCGGTTGGGCTCGTACTTCACGTTCGGCCCATTGCGCACCCAGGCTTCAACAGCGGCGGTTCGGTCACCCTGGTGGTGTTTGGCCGCGAAGGCTCCCACGTCGGTGTAGCTGAACATGGGTACGTCCCCTCGGGCAGGTTCCCGCGCCGGCGATAACGATTGGCCGGTTGGGGCTGAGCAGGTTGGCGAGGAGCAACCCGACAGTCAGTTGATGATGGCCGATTAGCGGGGCCTGAGAAGCCTCGACGCCCGCCGCAGTGAGCACGCGCTTCTTACCTGGGACCATCCCTGCATTGAGCAGTAGGAAATCGATCGGCCGACCTCGCTTGACGAGCTCGGCGAGGGCGGATTGAACGCTGGTCGGCGCGTCCAGATCCAGCTCCAGCGGCGTGAAAACCTGTGTCTTGGTCTCAGCCGCGAGCTGAGCGGCCGTTTCCTGGACCCGGGCCAGG
>CAWAJA010000002.1:0-171072 GCA_963782275.1 uncultured Acidobacteriaceae bacterium
ATTGGAGCCCCAGCCATGTACCGCGCGCAGGAACCATCCCAGGGTGACTTCATGGTTGAGATACTGCAGGCTGTTCCAGGCTTCGGCGGCTGATGGGACGTAGGTGAGAGCCAGCAGAATGCCCGTGACGACTTGCAGGCCGAAGATGGTCAGCGCGGCGCTGCCGAACACGTACCACCAACTCGCCGACTTGCGCGGCACAGGGTGAGACATGGCCTCGCGGATCGGCGCCGCCGAGCTGCAGCCGCTCGTCGAACCAATCGCCGATCTGCTTCAGCCTTGACATCCGCGTCTCCTCGCGGCCAGGCTCGCGGAGGTCGAAAGTGTCGGCAGTTGTCCGGTCTCGATCAGCAGCTTGCCGCTTTCCACTTTGTACGGATACTCAAACAGCCCGCGAGGCGGAGGACCCGATGCGCGCGAGCCGTCCTGGTAGTACACGCCGCCGTGGCACGGGCACATGAACAAGCCGGATTGCGGGAACCAGCGCACCGGGCATCCGAGATGCGCGCAGTTGACGGCGAACACCTGGAACTTCTCGCCCTGAACCCGGCGCACCCAACAGGGAATATGGTCGGTGTCTCCGTCGGCGAACGAGGTGATGGGATTTTGAAACGTGGCGAGGCGTGTCTGGCCCTCGGGGAATTCGTCGAGGTCGCCCAGCGTGATCCAGCGCTTGTACTGTCCGCGGTCTCCGCCCAGGATGGGCGAGACCAGATATCCGATGATGGGCATCGCGAGGACGGCGACCGCGAGGCCGTTCAGCAGCAATCCGATCTTGGTGAACAGGCGCGACGTGAAAGCTCGCCTGACTGCCGGGATCCTTCGCTATCTTCGGGCGGCTCGCTCAATGAGCACCTCCGGGAGAGGATGAAGTCGCGGGGGCCGCGGTCGCCGTTCGATTCGGCCGTTGCGATGCAAGCCACGCGACTACGTCAGTAATTTCCTGGTCGCTCATGGGATGGCCGGCGACGTTGTTGCGCCAATCCGGGGCATTGAAGTCGGGACGCCCGGTAATGACGATGGTGCGCAGGCCTTGATCGGTGATCAGGCTGAGATATGCCTTGTCCACGATGGAACCTGCCTTCGGGCCGCCCTGATCCGCCGTCGCCGTGGCAGGAAGCGCAAAAGCTCGCGTACACTGCTTGACCGTGCGCGGCGTCGCCGGGGGTCTTGGCGGCATAAGGTGGCGCGACATCACCGCCGAGCGCGTTGGGCTTGCTCCAGCGTTCGCGAATGCCGTGGACAATCGCGTTCACCTGGTCGTCGGTCAGCATGCCACCTTCCTTTTGTGCGAA
Organism: uncultured Acidobacteriaceae bacterium; assembly: GCA_963782275.1. Lineage (GTDB taxonomy): Bacteria > Acidobacteriota > Terriglobia > Terriglobales > Acidobacteriaceae > Bog-257. The sequence goes on from CAWAJA010000002.1 coordinate 1,296, forward strand.
GGCCGACATGGCTGTGCCGGGCCGGCCCTTCGAGATCGTCGAACGCAATCGTGTCGTCATCGACAATCGCGAGATAGACCGGATCGGACAAGCATCATGGCGGGACCGTTCTTGCCGTCGGCACCGTGGCAACCGGAGCAGTTCTGGTTAAACAGCGCGACCGGGTCGAGCACGGAATCCGGACGTGGCACCTCGGGGCCGGGCGCCGGTTTGCCCGGCAGATGCGAACAACCGGCCAGCCAGCACAGACCGCGAGCAATGCGCAACGCGACACCGCTACGTCGCAAGGTCATTGCTTCGGTCCCTCGTGGTCACGAGTGTGCATGATGCCCGGCGCTTCCAGTCCGGCGCGCACTGCAAGGGGGAGGTTCTCGGTGGTCCACACTTTGTTTTGACGCACCACGACAAGACCGGCCACGACTCCAAAGGCAACCTGCGAAGCGGTGAACCACACCCAGTTGATCTTCTGGTCGAGCAGCGGATTGACGAAGCCGAGAACCTGGTACAGCAGTCCCGTCCACAACAGGGGAGCGATGATTCCACCCAGCACGATGGGACGCGTGGGCAGCATGGGCAGCATTGCGCCGTAGAGAAGTCCCACCAGTAAACACATGGTCAGGTGCAGGGCCAGCGCAAACAGCAACCAGCCCAGATGGAATTGCATCAGGGCGTCCATCGAAGGGATGGCCGGTGCGGCATACAAGCTTCCCGCCAGCAGGTTGACGGGATACCAGATGCTTCGATAAGAAGATCAAGCCGTAGAGCATGGCCAGCAGCGCCATGGCGACTCCGCCTGCCAGTCCGCCCTTCACGCCCGCCGAGATGGGATAGATCTTAAGCGGCAACCACGCGCGGGGGACATTCTCGCGCTATTGGAAATCGAGTGACTTCGGGCGCGGCGACGACGGCAGGTTCGGCTTCGAGCAGCGACCGGCAAATCCTCGTGATGCTCGTGCGGCAAAACCTGGCGGAACCAGCCCACAGCGCCGAAGATCGCAGAACACCGCACCGAGCAGGCTTACCCAAGCGTTCGTCAGCAGCCCGGCAAAAATCAACGACGAATCCCACCGCGAACACAAACGGCCACGCCGTCGGAGCGGGCATGATGACTGATTCCGGCCTCCGTGTTGCGTCGTGATGTTGCTCTGGATGCTGTCATTGCTGTTCCTCGTGCAGTTATCGTGCGATGAAGTACACCACCGATGAGGACGACCACCCAGACGGCGTCCACAAAATGCCAATACAGCGCCAACACGCCGATACGCTTGGCGTGCTCCTGCTTCACATAACCAAGCAGCGTAAAAATCAAGACGATCGTCAGCAGCGTCAGGCCGACCAATGACGTGCGAAAGGTGCAGTCCGACCAGCGAATAAAACGTCGTGCCGAACAAGACTGGAGCTGATGGTCAGCCCGTGTTCGTAAATCAGCCGGTACCACTCGCGCGCTGTGCCCAGCACGAAGATCGCACCTAGCGCAATGGTGGCGAACCACCAACCGGCGAACAGCTTTGGTGTTGCCGCGCTCGATGGCACGCTCTGCTCGCACGATGGTAAAGCTGCTGCTGAATAGTGCAATGGAGATGAAGATCGGGACTTCCAGCACTTCGCGTGGCGTCGGACCGTTGAGGCTCTTGCCGGCGTAATAAAGATAGGCGACGACGAAGATGGTGAAGATCGCGGATTCCGCTGCGATCAGGCACCACATGCCTACACGGCCGCGCAACTCGTGCGCCAGTGGCATTTCGTCTTGCGGTACGCTGATCGTGGTCGCTGCCAAGCGTGATCGCTCCTTTATTCGTACTTCCAGTCCGGATCTTCCGGATGCTTCAAGTCCCACAACGGCCGACGGCTTCGCACCACCGGAATCGTGGCAAAGTTGTAATCCGGCGGCGGGGAAGTGGTGGACCACTCCAGCGTCCAGGCGTCCCAGGGATCGTTGCCGGCCGGCTTGCCTTTGTAATACGACCACACGAAATTCACGACCCAGCACAGGATTCCGGCGATCTGGAAGATGACGCCGATGGAGACGATCAGGTTCCAGATCTCCCAGCCGCGGCCCGGCTTCATAGGTGTAAATGCGGCGCGGCATGCCCAGAATGCCGGGGATGTGCATGAAGTCGAACGTCAGGTGAAAGCCGATCAGGAACAGCCAGAAATGCCACTTGCCCGAGTGTCTCGTTGAACATTCTCCCGCTGACACTTTGGGAACCAGTAGTAAAGCGCCGCGAAGATGCGTGAACACCATTCCCCCCACAAGCACGTAGTGGAAGTGGGCAACCACAAAGTAGGAGTTGCCGAGTTGCCAGTCAAACGGCGCGGCCGACAGCATGATGCCGGTCAGGCCCGCGATCAGGAATTGAAACAGGAACGCGATGCAGAACAGCATGGGCATCGTGAAGCGGATCTTTCCGCCCCACATCGTTCCCAGCCAGTTGAAGATTTTGATTCCGGTGGGAACGGCGATCGCCATGGTGGAGGCGGTGAAGAAAGCGTTGGCATACGAGGTCATGCCGACGGTGAACATGTGGTGCGCCCAAACGCCCAGGCTGAGGAAGCCGATGCTCAGCGTCGCGGCCACCATGATGGAGTAGCCGAAGATCGGCTTGCGCGAGAACACCGGTATGATCTCCGAGGCGAACGCAAATGCCGGGAATGATGAGCACATACACTTCGGGATGGCCGAAGATCCAGAAGAAGTGCATCCAGATGACGGCCGAGCCGCCGGCTTGCGTGTCGAAGAAGTGGCCGCCCAGGTAGCGGTCGATCAGCAGCATGATCTGCGCGGCGGTCAGCGGCGAGATGACGATCAGAACCAAGCCGCCATGACCAGGTTCAGCCAGGCAAACAGCGGCATGCGCTCCCAGCGTCATGCCCGGACAGCGCATGCAGAGGATGGTGGTCACGATGTTCAGCGCCGTGCCGATGCTGCCGATGCCGCTCACCAGCAGACCGATGATCCAATAGTCGGTGCTGTGTCCCGGCGAAAATGCCTGTGCGGTCAGCGGTGCGTAGGCGAACCAGCCGACATCGGGAGCGCTGCCCGCTCCATACAGTCCGCCTCCTCCGATGAAGCTGAAGTAGAGGATGATGCCGCCCAGGGCACTCATCCAGAAACTGAAGGCATTCAGCCGCGGAAACGCCATGTCGCGCGCGCCGATCATCAAGGGCACGAGATAGTTGGCGAACCCGAACAGCAACGGCATGCCGACCAAGAAAACCATCGTCGTGCCATGCATGGTGAACAGGCGGTTAAAGGTCTGCGGAGAAACAAAATGGTTGTGCGGAATGGCCAGCTGGATCCGCATGATCGTGGCTTCCAGGCCTCCGATCACCAGAAACAGGATGCCGTAGCCGATGTACATCAGGCCGAGCTTCTTGTGATCGACGGTGACGATCCACTCGTGCACGCGGTCGAACAACGGCCGCGCGATTACCTCGCAGGCGGCACGAACATCGGCTTCGAAATGGAATCGGCATCCAGCCATCAGCTCTACCCGGTTCCTCAGTGCAGAGTCATCAAATAGGCAGTTACGGCGTCGATTTCCTGGTCGCTCAGCTGCATGGCCGGCATCAGCGAGCCGGGCTTGAATGGCGTCGGGGTCTTTGATCCACAGCCGCAAGTTCTCCTGCGTGTTGGTGCGCGGCCCCGGCGGCGATGCGTTTCGCGGCTCATCAGGTGAGTCAGGTCAGGACCGAACTTGCCCATGGGCATTCGTGCCTGACACGGTGTGGCAATTGACGCAGGCCGTTGGACTCGAAAACATGGCGGCCCTGTGCCACCGTAATCGGATTCATGCTGCTGGCTGCTTCTGATTGGCGACCCACTTGTCGAAATCCGTCCCGCGATTCCACCACCACTCGCAACAGCATCTTGGCATGTTGCGTTCCGCAATACTGCGCGCATTGGCCGACGTAAACGCCGGTTTCATGTGGATCGATCCACATGCTGTTGACCGGTTCGGAATGAGGTCGGTTTTCCCGGCGAGTTTCGGCACCCAGAAACTATGGTCCGTGTCGGCTGACAGCAGCGTGATATGCGTCGGCGTTGGGTGATTCGCGATCGCTGACCGGCACGTGCAAGTTCGTTGGCGGTGACAAACCCCTGGCCGGGGTATTGGAACTCCCACCAGAACTGGTGGCCGATGGCTGTGACTTCCGTCGTGCCCGGTGGGAATCGCGCGTCCTCGACGGCATGGATCACGCGCGCAGCGGCCAGAAACAGCACCACAACAATCAGAACGGGAATAACCGTCCATGCGAGTTCCACCTGATTGCTGCCATAAATCTGCGGCGGCTCGCGGCCATCGTCCCCAGCCCGGCGGCGGAACTTGATCGCTGCGTACGCGAGCAGGCTGAAAACCACGACAAAAGATGGCAGCCGCAGACTGCCAGCACAAACAGCGAAAGATGGTAGATGGAGTCCGCCGGAGTCGAGGCCGGAGAAAAAATACTCGGGGTGGCTGGGGCGCTGCCCGTGCCCGCCACAGCCGCTTTCGCCAATCCCATCGAAAAGCTTGCGACAAGCCAGCATAACGATGCAGTTCGGCAATTGAGCTCTCACGACCTTTTCTCCACGTCTCAATCCTGGCATGCCAGGCAATTCTACTGATCTAGCAGAGTTGCGCAAGAACGCGCCCATTTCGTGGACAATACCTGGTGGCCCGTGATGAACTGTCGAGCCTCGAAATTAATGATTCCGCCGGCAGCGACGTCGCTCGAATTTTCAAGACCCCTTGTTTGTTTGGCTGCTTGCGGCCGGCGCTGCGGAAGCCGGTTCTTCCTCGTCATCGTTCCAGTTGATCTGCAATTCCTCAGAGCGGTCGAGAACCGCATCGCCGCGGGATCCTCCGAAATAGTCCCAGGCCCACTCTACGAAGGCTTCGATCTTCGTACGCGTCGAAGATAGCAGTGCGGCGTGTACCCCGAGCCACGCCGCAAAAGCGATTGTGCCGTGGAGTTCGTGGCGGTGTTCACCGACCTCGGCTACGCCCGAGTTACGGCCAATCATCGCCATGATGCCTTTGTCAAAATAGTGGAACGAGTCTCTTGGCTTTCCCGCAATGTCCGACAAGATATTCTTGGCGCAGCACTTGCCAGACTGTTCCGCCACAGAGGCAAGCTGGGGGAGCTGTCGACCGTCCTTGCCGGCGATATTGGCAAAGTCTCCCAAGGCATAAACACCCGTTAATCCAGGCACCGTAAGGTCGGCTTGAACATCAATGCGGCCCCCATTCCCAGTCTTGATCCCCAAGTTGTTTGACAAGGACGCAGCCTTGAGCCCTCCTGCCCAGATGACAGTGTGTGTCAGGATCCTGGTGCCGTCTGAGAGCGCCACGTGCCCACTCCCCACCTCCTTGACGGTTGTGCCCAGGCGGATTTGTACCCCTCGTTGCTCGAGTGCTTTGGCGGCGTATGTCTGGGCCTTAGGGGAAAAGGCGCTCAGCACTGCGTGGCCCGCATCCACCAGGAGAATCTGTCCCTTGTCCGGAGCCAGATTCTTGTACGCCCTGTCGCCGGCCTGTCTCTTCAGCGATGCCTGCAGCATGTCGCCGAACGCACCTGCCATCTCCGTGCCCGTCGGGCCAGCTCCCACGATGACGAAGTTCAGCGCCCCCTTTGCAACGAGCGAGGGATCGCGGTCCGCGGATTCGAGCATGGCTAGAATGCGCGAGCGCAGCCGTTCGGCATCATGCAGGGAATACAATGGATAGCTATTCTTGTCCGCTCCCTGTGTGCCGAAGAAGTTTGCTTGTGAGCCGGCTGCCAGCACCAGAAAGTCACCCTGGTATTGCTGCCCGTCGGCTGTTTGCACTATCCGCGTGCCCAAATCGACAGAAACGACCTCTGTCATTTTCACGTCAACGTTGGAGTGGCCCTTAAGGATGCCGCGCAAATTGAAAGCTATATTGCTTGAACTGAGCATGGCCGTGGCCACTTGATAGAGCAACGGCTGGAACTGCTGATAGTTGTTCTTGTCGAGCAATGTGATCCGAACATGCGGACTCGCTGCCAGCTTGCGGGCACACTGCAAGCCTGCGAAACCACCACCTACGATCACGACGTGCTTCACGCCGATCGGCGCTTGTTTTGTGGACTTGGCCACGGTTGCTGGATTCCTCACAAGTGCCGTCAAGTATAAGTAACCCAGCAACCCGCACAACTGGGAAAATTACCAGTCGGAGTGGTATCAGGTGCTCGGTGGCGACAGGGCTGGAAACAGCCGGCGAACTGCGGCAGTCTGGTGTCAAGCCTTTGCATCAGGGCGCATAAGGACATCATGGTTGCGTAATGTGCTTGAATTTGCTCGTGATCTGACCGTCCTCAGCCAATATTTTCGGTACACGTCGTCGGCGCATTCCAGTTCAGAGAACTCTCCGCCGAAAATATTACAGTGTCATGAATATGTAGCTCTAAGGTCTGCTCCACTGTCGCATCCGGCGCAGCTCGCGGTGTATCCTTTATGACACTATTCCCAAAACTGCAGGTTGGTCCGCAGCGTTAGCAATCGTTGGCGTGGGGTCATGCAATCATCGAGCCACAGTACGTTTGTGCTAGCTCTTTTGATGGGCGCTTGGTGCCTACTGACGCCGGCCCGTGCGCCCACGGAAGTCCAGGCAACGAAACGCGTTCTTATTTTCTACGAACTTGGTGTCTCCTCGCCTGCCGTGCGTCTCGTTGATCAGGAGATCCGAACTGCTCTGGAGAAATCGCCTTACCACGTTGAGTTTTATGCCGAGTATCTGGAAGCAACCCTGTTTCCCGATGCCGCTTCCCAGCGGGAACTTCGTGAGACGTACATCCGCAAGTATCGAGATCGCAAGCCGGACTTGATCATCGCCGGCGGGCCGACCCCCATCAGGTTCATGATCGAATCGCATGAAAGATTTTACGGGGATACGCCGATTGTCTTTTGCGGAAGTACCGAGCAGATGGCGGACAATCCGAAGCTCGACTCTCACTTTACCGGCGTGTGGGAGACAGAGGGGCCGGCTCAGACCCTCGAAGCGGCGCTGAAATTACAACCCGGGACCGAACACGTGGTTGTGGTCGGGGGTAAGACATCGTATGACAGGCACTTGGAGGCCATCGTCAGGGAGAGCCTGCGCAATTACGAAAGCAGGCTCGAGGTCAAGTACCTGACCGATCTGGAAATGCCAATGCTCCTCGCGCGACTAAAGCGGCTGCCGAATCATACGATCATCCTTAACGCAGGAATCGAGCAGGATGCCGCGGGAACCCACTTCATTAATTCCACCCAGGCACTTCCGATGGTTATCCGTGCCGCGAATGCGCCGGTTTTTGTGCTGGAGGATGTCGACATCGGCAGCGGGGCGGTGGGCGGCTATGTGCTTAGTTTTGCTGCCCAAGGCCGGATTGCTGGGGGCATCGCCGTGCGGGTGCTCAAAGGGGAGAGACCGCAAGACATCCCTATTGTGAGAAGCAGCGACGTTTACATGTTTGACTGGCGAGCACTGAAACGCTGGGGCCTCAGAGAAAGTGACCTTCCGGCCCACAGCGACGTTCTATACCATGAGCCCACGATGTGGGAGCGGTACAAATGGAGAGTTGTCGGCGCTCTTTTCGCCATCCTTGTGCTAGCTTCCCTAAGTGGTTACCTTTTGGTCGAGCAGAAACGGCGAACTCGGGCTGAGAAGGACAGGATGCGTACGGAGGGGGAGCGCTTGCAACTCAGTGGTAGGTTGATTAACGCGCAGGAGGAGGAACGTAGTCGTCTCGCGCGGGAACTTCACGACGACTTTAACCAGAGACTGGCTGCGCTCGCCGTGGGCTTGGAGGTGACGGAGAAGTTTGTTTCAGAACAGAAAGCGAGGCAGCAGTTACACAAACTCTTTGATGTCGCCCGCGACATTGGTAACGATCTCCACACCCTGTCGCATCGCTTGCATTCTACGACGTTACAAAACCTGGGACTCCTTGCGGGGTTAAACTCGCTATGCAGAGAGTTTGCGGCACGACACCAAATCGAGATTGATTTTAGACATGAAAACATTCCCCGTTCGGTCCCGCCTGATGTGGCGCTTTGCTTATTTCGCATTGTCCAAGAAGGACTTCGTAACGCGAAGAAGCACGGCGGTGCATCACGAGCCAGGGTGCGACTGGAGAGGGTCGATGATCAGCTGCATTTATGTGTGTCCGACGAGGGTTCCGGCTTCGACTACGCTGAGCGTGCGAATAAAGGAGGTCTTGGCATTCGAAGTATGGAAGAGCGCTTACGATTAGTGGGCGGCCGATTCGAACTTCATTCGGAAGCCGGGAAGGGAACTTGGGTCGATGCGTGGGTGCCATTTCGAGCGACGAGGGATGTAGCTGGCGGAGAGAGTGGCGTTCCCAAGGCCACAAAGGGAGAAGAATATGAAGAACCTGTCCCGGAAATTAATCGTCCGCGCATTCTTCTTGCGGATGATCACGGCATCTTCACCGAGTCGCTTCGCGCTCTACTGGAGGAGAGCTATAGCGTAATTGGAATTGTGCCTGACGGTCATGCACTGATCGCCGAAGCAGCCAAACTCAAGCCAGACCTTATCATCGTCGACGTAGGGATGCCATTGTTAAATGGCCTGGATGCCGCCTGTCGGGTGACCGCGTTGCTTCCCAAGGTCAGGGTTGTGTTTTTAACAATGCACGACGACCCTAACCTGGCGGCCGCTGCTCTGGAGTTGGGAAACATAGGCTTCGTTCTAAAGCATTCGGCTGCCTCAGAGTTGTCGACAGCGATTGAGCACGTGCTTGCGGGCAAGTCTTATGTGACGCCAAGACTCCAATCGGAGGACTGGGCCATACGTGCGAATCGAGCAAGGCAGTTCTCGAAGGAGTTGAGTCCACGGCAACGTGATGTTGTCCAGTTGTTCGCCGAAGGCCGCTCCCCGAAGGAGATTTGCGGACTGCTAAATCTGACTTACAAAACGGTTATGTTTCACAAGTACCACATAATGGAGGCGTTCCACCTGAAGAGCAACTGCGGACCTGGTGATATTTGCATTACAGCACGGCCTGATTCAGCTTAAGCCGGGGGTACGGAACCTCGGTTAGTAGACGTGACGGTACTGGTCCCTAGCACCGTCACGCGACGGACTAGTAAGTATCGACGGCAAAGCTGGGGTGTCCTTCGCACTAGGAACTTTGCCAGTTGTGGCACGGGAAAATCTGTCATAGGGTCAATCTTAGCGCATTCGGTATTCGGATAGCTGATGCTCCGCAAGCCTCTACACGGTTCGTTGTCTGGATCCATCCTGACCTGTGTACTAGTGACGCACATCACAAGCACGCCTATTCCGTGTCACCGACATCGGCCCGTGCGGCGAAGTGAAATAAGCCGGAATTGAGGACAACAATGCATCGCCCGCGGATTCTTCTGGCCGATGACCACCGGGCAACACTCGAGCTGGCAAGCGATCTGTTGCGCGCTTCATTCGATGTTGTGGCGATCGCTGCCAATGGAGAAGATCTCATCCGTGAGGCTAAGCTTCTGAATCCAGATGTGATCGTAGCTGATATAACGATGCCCATCGTGAGCGGCATCGAGGCCGCCCGTGAATTGCGAGAGGCGGGGTCCAGCGCAAAGTTTGTTTTCTTGACGGTTCATCAGCAGACTGAATTCCTCGATGCGTGTTGGTCTGAAGGAGCACTGGGCTATGTTGTGAAGTCCCGCATGTACACCGATCTTATTTCCGCGATCGAACAAGCGCTCGCCGGTGAGCAATTCGTCTCGCCAGTTGTTTTTCAATGATGGCGGCTACCAAGAACACAACGAACCATGAATTGTGTTTGGGACACCTTGGATCATCGAGGCGACGAATTGGAGGCTGGACTCGCAACTCGGCAATTCTGAGGATCACTTTCATTTTGGGCTGCCGGCCGGGCGCCAGCCCCGCTGCAAACCCAAGTACATTGCTGAGCTCTACACAGACCATTTGCTGCCACTCGTCTCCCCCCAAGTCTGAGAGCGATTGCGCCCCCTACTTCCACTGATTCCAAATAACGGTAGGGAGAGAATTCTCTTTTGCAACCTGAATTTCCGGCAGATTATTCCTGGCGGGTTGCTCTCCAGCGCCCGCTTGCGCTTCCGCAGCCACCCCATGCTGCCAACAATTGCGTTCGCCGTACAAGGCATTTGCAGCCACAGGTGAAATGTGTAATAACCGGTGGTCTCAGCCACGGGTCCGGTCCAACATCCCTTCGCACAGCTAGGAAATTTCCCAGTAGCAGTCCGCACCACACTGTTCTAGAAATAAACCTCACCCTCGCATACCAGGAGGAGTTCCGATGCTCGGGTTTCAGCTGGATCGCTGGGACTACATCACGTTCGCTTCGATATTCCTTATAGGAGTTGCGTTCATGGTCGTGCTCTTGTTTATGGGGAGCCTGCCAGGGCGAATCGCGATTGCGCGCAAACACCCGGAGGCGGAGGCCGTCAAGTTCATGGGATGGGCTGGCCTGTTCACCGTCCTTCCCTGGATACAAGCTCTCGGCTGGGCGTTCAAACCGACAGATGTGGTGGATATCCGTTACTTTCCGAGGGCGGAGCGGAAGAATCTCGACGAAGAACACGCACGCTTGAAGGGCGAGCCAACAAGAGCGGCAGAGACAGACGATCCAACCTCTCCTCCTGACCGTCCGGCGCCACCCCAAGAGGGCGCCAGCTAACCCCATGTTAGGCGTGGTCCTCATCACCGCTGTCTTTATCGTGGTGTTCTACCTGGTCTTTTTCGCGTTCAAACTGATCAGGTTGAACGTCGCATGGTGTGTCTTCGCCAGCCTGTTCCTGCTTCATCTCTTGCTAACCTTCGTCATCGGCATCCGGTTCGTGGCCCCGTATTCAGCAGACGCCAAGATCATCCAGGCCACCATCCAGTTGGTGCCTCGGCTGTCCGAACCCACACTGGTAATGGCGGTACTGGTCGAGCCGAATGTCCAAGTCAAGAAAGGGACTCCGCTGTTTCTATTCGACCGCCGTCCCTACGAGTACAAGGTAAAACAGCTCGAGGCCGAACTCGCTCAAGCCAAGCAGGATGTTCTGATTTTCAAGGCTGACTTGGACGTAGCCGAGCAGAAGGTGGTTAGGACGCAAAGTGAACTAAAATACGCCAAATATCAGCAACAACTCTACGGGAACCTGGCGAGCCAGGGCGCCGGACCCGGAAGAGGACCTCCAGAAATGGACCGCACAGGTTTTAGCGAACGAGGCCGCCGTGAAAGAGGGACAGGCGGAGGTGGACCGGGCTCGCCTACGTTATACGTCGGAAATCGGTGGCGTAAATACAACCGTGGCCGCGAAACAAGGTGAGCTCGACCAGGCACGTTTTTACCTAAATAACACGACTCTTGTTGCGCCCGAGGACGGCCACATCGTCAACCTGCAGGTGCGGCCGGGCATGGTGGCTGGAGACATACGCTTTGGCGCCATTGCGTCGTTCATTTGCGATGCTGATCGCTACCTGCTCGCGACCTATTACCAGGAGAATCTTAAGTACGTGAAGGTCGGCCAACCGGTAGAGGTCGCAATGAACCTCTTTCCGGGACAAATCTTCAACGGGAAGGTTAACGCCATTTGGCGCGGCAGCGGCGAGGGACAGTTGCTGCCCAGTGGCGTGCTTCCTGACTTCAAGGCGCCGCCTCCGGACGTGCCGCGGGGACGGTACGCCGTGAGAATCGCCTTCGACGAAAGCGAAGCATCGAAGTTCACGATCGGCGCGCAAGGTGCTGCCGCCATTTACACCGGCGGCGGAGCGTTTGCCGACATGCGCAAGGTCGTGATCCGCATGTACTCCTGGCTAAACTTTCTGTACCCCATACCGGAAGGATGAGGCAGAACGGGGCAATGCAAGAGTCTTTCACTGCGCATAGGGCCGGCTGGCTGATATTCATCGTGAGCGCATTATTCATGTGCACGATCGGTTGTGCTGTTCGCAAGCCGCCGAGCCAAAAGGACATCGTAGGCAAAGCTTTGCCTACAGGAACGCAGATTCCGCCCAATTGGAGTGCCTCCTCCAGCGCGGGCGAAGTCTGCAACGACTGGCTGAAGACGTTCCAAGATCCTCAGCTCGATGCGATCGTTGCCGAGGCGATCGCCAACAATCTCGATCTGCGGCAAGCTGCTCAGCGGGTGGAAGAGGCGCGCCAGACGGTGATCATAGTCGGTGCGCAATTAAGGCCCCAGATCGGTGGGACCGTGGGCGGGGCACACACGACCACCAGTTCTAAGACCTATTTCAGCGACGCTGAGTACGCCGCACTTTCCTGGGAGATCGATATTTGGGGTAAGCTGCGTGCTCGGCGCGCCGCCGCAGTGGAGAGTTACGAAGCTACGGCGCTGTCCTATGCATTCGCTCGCCAATCGCTGGCCGCTACGGCGGCCGACAGTTGGTACCTGGCCGTGGAAACGCGCCAGTTGTTGGCACTCGCGCAGGATAATGTGAGCATCTATGCAAAACTGCTCCAGCTGTCGAAAGCGAGGCGCGCGGCCGGAAAGGTTTCAGACCTCGATGTAGCAGAAGCCAGCGCCTCCCTTGATGCCTCCCAAAGTGCGTTGCGCCAGGCACAAAGTCTCTACAGCGACGCCAGACGCAATCTTGAAGTGCTCATCGGACGCTATCCAGCGGCAGAGATTGAAATTGCCCCGACATTCTCGCCACTTCCTCCTCCGGTTCAGCCAGGACTACCCTCCTCGCTGCTGGAGCGGCGGCCCGACATCATTGCCGCCGAACGCCAAGTCCAAGCAGCATTCCATACCCAGGAAGCCGCGAGACTGTCACTCTATCCGAGTTTCCTCATCGGAGCGGCTGGGGGCAACCTTAGCGACCTCTTGCTGGCACTGCAAGGATCCTCGCTACTCCATACCGCCCTGGGCATGACTGTGCCTGTCTACCAGGGCGGTTTGCTTCGGGCACAACTTAGAGTCGCCACGGCCCAGCAGGAACAGGCGATCGCGTACTATGGCGGCGTGAGCCTCAGGGCTTTCAAGGAGGTCGAAGTAGCACTGACGAATGAGGAGTTGCTGACGCAGCGCCTTCCGTTCGAAAAGACTGCTGTGCAAAACCGCTCCGAGGCTGTCCGGCTAGGAGAAATCCAATACAGATATGGTTCTGCCGACATGTTTCTGGTGCTACAGTTGCAAAACCAACAGATTACCCAACAGAGCGATCTCATCAGGCTTTACTACGCCCTCCTCGGCAATCGCGTCAACCTGCACCTCGCTCTGGGTGGCGGCTTCGACGCGGCACCTGCAACTGCAACTGCCTTGTCACCACCGTGAACGTCCCGAGATGGATCACTACCTTAGTTTTGTCTCGGCAAAGGAAATTTTCAGGGAAATCTTCGAGCGGCAGACGCAGGAATACCGCGACAGCGTGCTGCCGCCTAACGTCGCGGCACGTGTCGCTGTGGAACAGGCCTCAACGGTTGGATGGGAGCTGTACGTCGGCATGTCTGGCCGGGCCATCGGCATGAAGATCTTCGAGCTTCGACACCACCCAAGGAACTGCAGAAGAAATTCGGCTTCCAGCCCAGAGCATGTGGCGCTGGCCGCCAGGGAGCTGCTGGGCAAGATGTGAGGCATCGGCCTGCCTCTAACAAATTCTGAATTTCAGGAGCTGTGCATGAGCATCTACGACACAAGCGAAGGCGTACGGCTTGTACTGATTCAACAGAAAAAGGGCCATTGGAATCGCTGGGGGCCATTTCTCTCCGAGCGCGCCTGGGGAACGGTGCGCGAGGACTACAGCGCTGACGGCGATGCGTGGAGGTACTTCCCACACGACCATGCGCGTTCACGGACTTATCGCTGGAACGAGGATGGCTTGGCTGGGATCTGCGACCGGCACCAGTATCTGTGCTTTGCTCTCGCCTTGTGGAATGGCCGGGATCCGCTGCTGAAGGAGCGTGCATTTGGTCTGAACGGTTCGGAGGGAAACCACGGCGAGGATGTCAAGGAATACTACTTTTACCTCGACAACACGCCCAGCCACTCCTACATGAAGTATCTCTACAAATACCCGCAGGCCGCGTTCCCATACGCCCAGTTGGTGGAGGAGAACCAGCGGCGTACCAAACTCGACCGAGAATTCGAGCTGGTCGATACCGGGATCTTCGACGAAGGCCGGTACTTCGATATCGTCGTGGAATATGGGAAGCTGGAAGCGGAGGACCTGTTGATCCGCCTCAGCATCAGCAACAGGGGTGGTGAGGCTGCGCCAATTCAAGTGCTGCCCACACTCTGGTTCCGCAATACTTGGAGCTGGGGGCGCGATGACCGTCGGCCATCCATTGCAAGGGGGACGAGTACTGACCTACAGCCAAGCTATGTGAGCACCTTGGTCGCCAGGCATTGGCAATTGGGCGCATATGTCTTGTATTGCGCCAACGCCGACGAACTCCTCTTCACGGAAAATGAGACCAATAACCAACGACTATTCGGCGTTCCTTCCAAATCCCCCTACGTCAAAGATGCCTTTCATGAATATGTAGTGAACGGCAAACGTGAGGCTGTGAATCCAGCAGCCATTGGCACGAAGGCGGCTCCGCGTTATGTTCGCACGGTTGGCGCCGGCCAGACCATCACGCTGCAACTGCGACTAGCGGCAGCCACCGATGAGCATCCCCTGGACGATCCCTTTGCTGGCTTCGACGCCTCACTGCTCAAATGCAAAGAAGAAGCAGACGAATTCTACGATGTTGTGATTCCGAAGGAACTCTCAGCGGATGCAAGACTGGTTGCACGCCAGGCATTTGCAGGAATGCTGTGGTCAAAACAGTTTTATCACTACGTGGTCACGGACTGGCTGGAGGGAGATCCCACTCAGCCGAAACCACCTCCGCAACGCTGGCAAGGCCGCAACCACGATTGGACCCACCTTTTCGCCCAAGATGTGATCTCGATGCCCGATAAGTGGGAGTTCCCGTGGTTTGCCACCTGGGACCTCGCTTTGCATTGCGTCACCCTCGCTCGGATCGACCCGCAATTTGCCAAGGACCAGATCATCCTCATGTTGAGGGAATGGTACACGCATCCGAATGCGCAGATTCCTGCTTACGAGTGGGACCTTGGTGACGTAAATCCGCCGGTTCTTTCCTTGGCGGCGAACGCTGTTTTTCAGATCGAGCAGCAGCTTACCGGGGTGGCTGATCATTCGTTTCTGGAGCGTGTCTTCCAGAAAATGCTGCTCAATTTCACCTGGTGGGTCAACCGCAAAGATCCCTTGGGCAGGAACATCTTTCAAGGAGGCTTTTTGGGCATGGACAACATCGGGGTGTTCGATCGCGACCACCTGCCGCCTGGCTACATGCTCGGGCAAGCTGACGGGACGAGCTGGATGGCGGCGTTTGCAAAGAGCATGCTGTCCATCGCTCTAATACTCGCCGAAAAGAATCCTCAGTACCAGGACGTTGCAAGCAAGTTCTGGGAACACTACGTCTACATCGCCAATGCGATGAATAGTCAGCGGGATCCAAAGTCGCTTTGGGATGAGAAGGACGGGTTCTTCTATGATAGGTTGTACTCCCAGAACAGTGAACCGCTGCCCATACGGGCTCGAACCATGGTGGGTTTCGTTCCCATGTTTGGCGCATCCACGGTACCCGCCAGCACATTCGATCGATTCCCCGATTTTCAGCGCCGCCGCCAGTGGTTTATCGAGCACAGGCCCGATTTAGTCGACAGCGTCGAGCCAATGGTCGTTCCCGGGCCGAACAATAATTTGATCCTGGGACTAGTGCGGCCGGATCAGTTGCGGCGCATGTTGGCTTACCTGTTGGATGAAAACGAATTCCTCTCGGCATACGGCGTCCGAGCGGTGTCTCGCTATCACCGGGACCATCCACTCATACTCAACCTCGATGGCCAGAGCCAGTTGGATTATGAGCCCGGCGAATCAACGACCAATCTATTCGGCGGCAACTCCAACTGGCGCGGCCCCATCTGGATGCCGGTCAATTTCTTCATCATTCTGGCACTGATGGAATATCACCGATACTACGGCGATGTGTTCAAGGTTGAGTGCCCAACGGGCTCGGGCGATTTGAAAACTCTCGATGAAGTTGCTGAAGAATTGGAGAGACGGCTGGCGAAGATCTTTCTGAGGGACACGGATGGTAGGCGAGCTGTGTTTGGCTCTTGCGAGCTATTCAACGACGATCCTCATTGGCGAGATCTGATCCCTTTTCACGAGTATTTCCACGGGGATACAGGACGCGGCTGCGGTGCAAGCCATCAAACTGGCTGGACCGGCCTAATCGCGCAGATTCTAATTTCGTCTGTAACACGCAAGTCGCCAGAAACGCAAGCCTCCGAGCCGCCTTTGATCAACCATGCCGCTCGTTGACGAAGCCGGTCGAGGCTCTCCGCTCGGCGCAATTTCTTCATGGTAACAACGTTAATTCTAGCGTTTAGGCTCGGCGTTTCACAGGGATAGAAAATGATTACCGGCCTTCGCCATAATTCCGGTGACTTGGGAAGCAAAGTTGAGAAAAATGGTCTCGCTAACGTTGAAGTAAGCCCAGACGGGATTGACCTGCGAAACGGTCGCCATTCTCGTACTGGTTCCCACCAGATCACCGATCCGGGAATTGGACACGCCGGCGATGCCGTCAATGGGCGAATAGACTTTCGTCCAGGCCAGGTTCAATTCCGCATTCGCCAACTTGGCCTTCATGGCTTCCACTTCCCCCTTGAACGCGGCCTGATTGGCCAGGTCGGTATCCAGCTGCTTTTGTGGGATTGCGTTCTGCGCGGCCAGGGGGGTATCGCGTTGCACGTCGGCAGTAACCCTCTCGAGATTTGCTTCCGCCACTCGCTACCTGCGCCTTGGCCTCATCCACCGCGGCCTGATATTGCCTCGGATCAAGCTCGAGCAGCAGCCTGGCCCTTCCTGACGAAGTAGCCGTTCTGGTACTCCTTCTTGAGCAGATAGCCCTGCACCTTGGGAGTGATCTCGGCGTTCACTGGACCGTTCAATTGCGCCACCCAATCGTTAAAGATGGGGACGTTCTGCTGCGCGACCTCAGCGACCAGGACCCTGGGGCGGACCCATCTGCTGCGTCTTTTCCTTCCTGTGTTCGCAGCCAATTGAGATCAGTGCGGTTGAGACGGCCAGCACAAGGCTGAACCGGAAAACGTTGGCTTGAAGGTGCCACCGTGGGTGTAAGCGAAGACCTCGCATCTAAATCTCCCTTGCATGAAACCTTGGCGGCCGCGGCGAAATCCAAAAGCCCCTGCCTGACAATGACATTGCCCAAGCCCGCGAAGGGTCACTTATAACCGCGGAGTTACTTAGGTACACCTGGGAAACTTCCCAGTTGTCCGTGATGTAGGTCCTGCTACGTGCGAGGCCAATCTTTGAGTTGAGTGATGAAAGCGACGCAGTTGCCTAACAACCTGGTCAGAGTCTGTGGGTGGATAACATCACGCGCGCGCTGCTGGGCCGCGGCATTGTTACAAATTCTTAACCGCCTCGATGGCGGGTGGGGCGGATACTTTGTCCTTGCGTGACCAAAGTGGCATCGACATCGGCGATGAGCAAACGAATACGAGAACCTTGCACTGAATTGGGAGTTTAATCGTCGCTTTTTTCTCGTGATCACATCGTGATGCTTGTATAGAAGTCGCTCCGCTAGAGGCCAGGACTACACTGCATAATGCCGCCGTCGGCGAAGATAGTCGTAGCCGTTATGTAACTGGCACCTTCTCCCGCGAGGAAGGCGACAACCGTGGCGATCTCTTCCGGTCTCGCCATGCGTCCCATCGGGATGGCAGTATTCAGCTTTGCGAGGAGCGCCGGATCCTGCATTGTGGATAGGTTGATCGGAGTCGCGATTGCGCCCGGCCCAACCCCCACTACAAGGATGTTCTGCGAAGCGAGTTCAACTCCTGCGGTTCGGGTCAGCATGCGCATGCCTCCCTTGGAGAGGCAATAGGCTGCGTTACCGGGCATCGGCCAGTCTTCGTGAACCGAAGTGATATTAATGATCCGACCACCGCCGCCCTGTTTGATCATTTGCTTGGCAGCGAGTTGCGTACCGAAGAAAGCGCTCTTCAAGTTGATGTCGAGCACCTTGTCGTATTGTGCTTCGGTGGTGTCCAGAACCGAGGTGCGGGTCTCGACGCCGGCGTTGTTCACCATGACATCAACCCGGCCGAGCCGGGCAACTGCGGTCTCAATCAGCCCCTGCAGATCTGAGACCTTGCCGACATCAGCTTGTACACCGATCGCCTGGTCTCCCAGGGCAATGATCTGCTGCTCGAGTTCCTCCGTAGCCTCGGGATGCGCAATGTAGTCGATTACGATGTTCGCACCCTGTTTGGCAAGTTCAAGGGCAATGGCCTTGCCTATCCCGCTGTTTCCGCCTGTTACGATTGCGACTTTATTCTTCAATGACATGTAAGTTCCTGTGGTGATTGGTTGCTAACCAGAGCGGTTGGTTTCCGAGATCATTTATGTCGAACCGGCTCAGCCTCACATTTACGCCCCTCGAAGGCAGGCCGCTACTGGGAAATTTACTAGGTCGGATGCCGGTGCTTTTCAGAATGCCACATCCACTGAAGGGGATAGCACCCCTAATATCGGAGGTCGTCTCTCCGGTTTCTTCCCGTCCTATCGCCGGACTGGGAACTTTCCCAGTTGCGGCGAAGTACCAACCGCTATCACACTAGAGGTTCCGCAGAGGCATTTAGCGCCCCTGGGGACCACTATGAAGCTGACTACTGGAACACTCGCAGGCATGGAGGTTATTCCTAACTCTCGCGTCGTCGCTGCCGTTGCCCTAGGTCAACGCGGCTCGCTCAGGAAAGCTCTGGATGCCAACGCGACAGAGGCCCACACGCGGAGAGCGAACTTGGTAATGAGCGCTCGGGGCAGAACCCACTGCTATCAGCGCTGTCGGACGCTTAATGCTCAGGTCCGAAGCACGGTTTCCCGCTCTGCTCGAAAGGTACCTCGGCACTCGCTACCGACGAGGTCCAGCGATCAACATGCGAGGCGTATGATGTGTGTCCCCGTTTGTAATGCAGTAGGCGAGGCCGCTTCACGAAAGCCCGCGCCATGAGCGGCGCCTTGCAACAGTTGGCCGTTCCTTGTGGAGGAACCGCGGCGTTGGCCCGCGAATATGCCCAATTGATCAAGTTGCGCATCACCGCGCTCATCGTGATGACGTCATGGTGCGGCGCGTACTTTGCAGCGGCCAAATCCGGCGTTTCGTCGTTATCGTGGACGCTGGTGCATGCGCTGGTCGGCATCGCCCTCGTCAGCGGAGGAACTGCTGCGATCAACGAGATCGTGGAGCGGGACGTCGATGCCCTGATGCGTCGCACCGCCATGCGCCCGCTGGTTACCGGCAGATTGAGCCTGCTGCACGCCTCTACCGTCGGCTTCGGTATGGCCGTCGGTGGCGTTGTTTATCTTTGGGCGACGACGAATTGGCAGACCGCGCTATTGACAGCCCTCACTTCGGCTAGCTACCTACTGGTCTACACTCCAATGAAGCGTGTACACCCGATGTGTACCTTCGTTGGAGCGTTTCCAGGAGCCATGCCTCCGGTGCTGGGTTGGGTCGCCGTACAAAGAAGCCTCGACCCGGAAGCATTGGTGCTGTTCGCCGTCCTGTTCTTCTGGCAGTTCCCTCACTTCCACTCGATTGCATGGCTCTATCGCGAGGACTACGAGAACGCCGGCGTTCGCATGTTGCCGGTAGTCGATAGCGATGGCCGTTCCACCGCCTTGTCCATCGTGTTCTATACGGCGGCATTGCTCGCTCTAACGCTGTTGCCTACTCTGATCGGGATGGCAGGATGGATCTACTTTGCAGGGGCTCTTTTGCTCGGCCTGTGCTTACTGTGGTTCAGCCTGCGCATGTGGACGATGAAACTCGCGCCGACTGTCCCTAGCTCAAAGCTGCGTGCACGTGATCTTCTGCAGGCCACGGTCATTTACTTGCCGCTGCTGTTTGCGCTGATGATGATCGACCGGGCGACAAACTAGTCCCTCCATGCGTAAGATTCCGATTCTCCGCTGCGGTAGAAGACTTTGATCACCTGGAGGGACGAGCAGCTTGGGGGAGAAAAACCAACTGTTTTGGCTTCAAGTCAGTAGCATGTTCGCTTCCTTGGCATGAGTACGAGCACTTGCGTTCAGGGCAGTGCCGTCTCTTGAGTAAGCCCAGGCTAGGAATGTGCTGAATATCAATTGATCGCCGAATTGGGCTACAAAATAGTCCGATCACTTCCTCCGGGGACGAGTCGGGCATTGTTAAGAGAGTGACTTTTAATCCGGCGGCAAGCGTCTGGCCGCCACACAAGGGCACAGTCGCATCTTCCCGTACATAGATCATTCTTGTCGCAACGTCGGGAGACGGACCTCCAGCCCATGATTTCTGCCCACGATTATGGTATCTGTGACGACTCAACAGTGGTTTGTGCAGCCACCTGGGACCTGCTAAGTTAATGCAAATACTGCTTAACGCAACTCTGAAAAGGCTGGCGTCGGCGGTTCGATTTCGTCTGTAGTTCCCGAATTTCAACATCTTCATGCATTCCATTCTGCGCATCGCTTGTCGGGCACCGAACAGAAGCACGCCTGAAAACGATCTAGGAGTAAGTTCTGCGCGGTAACAGCTCGACCGCTCGACCAGATGGAATCGAAGGAAGAGTGAGCGCGGCCCTGTACGGTGCTGACATTCGCGGACTGGAATTTTTGGCCAAAGCGAAGCACAAACGATCGACTCGCTGGGGTGTTGAGTTCGTGAGGCGAACGCCACGATCCCGCAAGTTTGCAATGCCTAAAACTTGCTCACAACTTGCTCACAAAACTAAGGCAGTTTCGCCCTGTCTTCGCGAGGTTTGAACCTGTAAGGGTATTGATTTCAATGGGGGTTAAGCCGAATATGTTGGGCTCATAACCCAAAAGGTCGGTGGTTCAAATCCACCCCCCGCAACCAAATCAACACTGCGATATCGGGCAGTTCGAGACGATTGCTCAAACCCAGCGGCGGTCTGGTTAGCTCTTTCAGCTCGCATTAACGGCAAATCGGTTTTTCGGGAGCCATTCTTTCGCACAGAATTTCTGCCACCAAGCTGTTTGCCGCGCGCTTATAGTCCGAGACAGCTTGGGTATAGATGCTTATCGTCCTCTGGATCGTCGGGTGCCGGAGCAGCTCCTGCTGGATCTTGATATCGCAAGCAATTCGAGTTTGAACGCACTGTCGGCTGGCAACAAGAGCTGGCAACATTCCGACTTCTATTGACGCGTTTTCCGCTATTGTGCTAAGTATTCAGCGATAGCCCTTCTGGCACTTGAAGTCGGCTTAAACCCTAAGAAAGAGAGGAGCTTACAGGGCAGCAACTGCCAGTGCAGGAAGTGGCAAGAACCGTAGGTCGATTGCCTCTGGATCAGCATATCGGGGTTCGAATCCCTGGGGGGCAGCCAATTTATTATCAAGCACTTACCTCTCCGGACTTCCCGCAAAAACGACCAGTGGTAACAGTTAGTGGTAACTTTCGCTTCGCGCACACCGCGGAACGCCGCTGCACCACGCTGCATGCCTAGGAACAACACCGCCCCTGGACTGCCTGGCTGCTGCGATCCGACTTGCAAGTGGAGCGCAGAAGCGGGCGTTTGACGGCACTGGTGAGCCGTGGGAAAACACACGTCATGAAAGGTACCAAACGCCCCAAGCTGCCGCGCGGTCTGCGCTGGGGCCCCAACTCGCCATTCATCTGGTTTAGCTGGCGCGACAGCCGCGGCAAACAGCATCAGCAATCCACCGAAACCGCCGATCCCGCCGAAGCGCTGTCCAACAAGCTGAAGTTCCTAGCGAAGCAGGAACACGAGCGCGAGGATTTCAAGGCGCAGGCGAATGAGATGGGCAAACTGCCACTGGAGCGCGTAGGCGAGCCTCTACTTCAACTGGAAATCGGCCAGCTGTTCTCCGCGCACCATCGAACGCGAGCGCCGGATTTTCGCTCCGGTGCTGAGGTTCTTCTCCAGCAAGCTGCCCATCCGTGCTATCACCCTTCCCCTGATTCGCGAATACCAGCAGCAGCGCCGTCAGCACGTCAGCAAGAACATGAAGCAGCCGGTGACGGGACGCACTGTCAATTACGAAATGCACCTCCTGCGCGGCATGATGATCTTTGCCGACTGCTGGACCGACAGCTTGGCCGCTCGCTATGCGCCGTTGCGGCAGATCCAAGAAGCGCGCCGGTAAGGTCGCGAAAAAAGTGCAATTGATGGACATCATCACCAAGGCCAAAGGAAACGACTACTGGCAATTGGCCATGCACTGCGCGGCGGTGGCGGTGGGTACCGGTTGCCGGGGCGGAGAGATCCGCAATCTTCGGCTGAAGGATATCCAGCTCGATGAAGGCAAGATCGTGGTTCGCCGCGAGATTGCCAAAAACCGCACACAACGGGAGCCACGCCTGATGGCGTTGGCGGATTGGGGGCTGCGGAATCTCCTGATACGGGCCCAAGCGTTAGGGGCTACTGAGCCGGAGCATTATCTGCTGCCGCTGAATCTCAGGAAGTCGAAGCATCTGAGCGGACAAACGAAAGCGAAATGGGACGTCACCCGCCCCATGACCGGCTGGGTAAAATCGTGGAGGAAACTGATGGAGGCCTGTGGCATGCAAGGCTTTCGTTTCCACGACCTGCGGCACACGTTCCGCACGCTGGGTGCCGAAGCCGGGGTGCCCCTGGAGGTCATGATGGCGCAACTCGGGCACATGGATCGCGAAACCTCGCTCGAGTACGTGCACATTCAGCAGCGTGCGCTGGAACGGGCCAAGCAATTGATCGAGTCGGAGCAGGAGGATGTACTGGCGACCGCAGAGGGCCGGCCCATCGAGCGTACAAAGCCAGGCGACGCCAGTCCGCGCCGCACCCGAATAAGGTCGCACCGCTCCCGCCGCTCTTATCTTCAACCCAGGCGCGTAACCTTGGCAGCGGTGCTGCCTGCTCGAACGGCCCGCCACGAATTACCGCCATCCATGAACCAGGCAGGTGGTACGTCCACGGATACCGAAGAGGATGCACAATCGCAACATTTGAGTCCCGGCAGTGCCGCCACTGAGCCAAGTTGAGGCGGTACTTTGCCTGGTCCAGGTATCCCGGCCGAAGACAACGCTTTGTTCGGGCCGTTTCCGTCCTTTGTCTTTTGACGGATCTTGTGTTCTGGATTACAACCGTGGGTGCTGGGATATGCACGGCTGTCATTCGAGCGGCGCGGTGTTGTGCCCCGAGTCACCGATATCGGAGTGCACCGCCGCTGCCGGTTGTCGTTTGCGCTGGTTGTTGCTGAACCGCGTGCAGCGGCCAGTGCAGGACGAGTGGCAAGGCGAAACTCGTTTGAGATTCAAACTGCGCCTCTGTCTGCGCCGCCGTGCGCACAGTGCTGTGCAAGGACGCGCGTCAGATGCGCGCGGCTGTCGATTCCGGCTGCAACGAGAGTGCGCAGCTAATGTGCGGACTTTCGAACCACGGCGTGTGCCGATTGCCGTGGAAGTTCACGGCGTTGTGGCGCTGCTTGGGTGATGGACGTGCTCTTAGCACTCATGCACCGCTGGCGCTGGAGCGGCGGACCATACATTCCGATTTGTCCGTCGGTCGGGAGGAATCTCGGTGAATAGTCAGCGGCAGATCTCCCACAACCAGGCTTGTGGACAACCGACGATGCACATCTGTGGTTTGGGCGTTATTCGTCAACTTGACGCCGTCGCCCAACTTTCGAGTGGCAGATAACTGGGCACCCGACTGCTACAAAACTTCTTAGCCATTTAGAACCATGCTGTTACACCGTAATGTGCAATTAATTTGACGGTCGTTGTCTGGAGTCATAACGTTGCCCCACCGGCCCCCAATCGGACCAGTGTTGGTGGGCCGAGAAAAATCGCAATGACAACAGCAGACCAGCCTTGGCCAGTATGTTGCGCCACGCATGTCCGCCGTCAAGCCGGGAAAACGGCAATTCTGCTTATCGCGCTGATCGGCTTTGCCGGGGCTGCGGCCGAGGCGCAGACCTTCACCGTGCTGCACAACTTTACCAACGGGGCGGACGAAGGATGCGGCACGGTGTTCAAGCTGTCGCGCAAGGGCTCCGGCTGGGTCTTTACCACCCTCTACTCTTCCAACGGCGGGTGGACGCTGACCGGCTCTTGGAGCGGCATCGGGAACAACCTGTGCGGCAACGTCATCTTCGACGGCAGCGGCAATCTCTACACTACGGCTTCTAACGGCGGCCCGATCAGGTTGGTCTGGTCTTCGAGATCACGTCGTAAGACAGTTGTCAGCGGTCAGTTATCAGTTAAGGAGATTTCGTTATGACGAATTCGGGACAGCATCGGAGTTGGACTCTCAACGTAAGCTCTTGGCCAGCGACGGCAGGGCTCGCGGTTGCGATCGTACTTGCGCCGGCGGCGGTCGCACCTCCAGCAGCACGGGCCCAGACCTACACCGTGATTCACAACTTCACCGGGGGAATAGATGGGGCAGATCCTCAAGCTGGTCTCGCCATGGATCGGGCCGGTGATTTCTATGGAACAACAAACGGCGGCGGCGCCAAGTATCTGGGTGCCGTCTTTAAGCTTAAGTACCATGGCTCTGCCTGGGTCCTAAGCACACTCTATAGCTTTGGTGAGGTCGAATTCGACGGAGCTGACCCTCAAGGCAGGGTAAGCATCGGCGCCGATGGAACGCTCTATGGAACTACCATTACCGGGGAAAAGTAATGTTGGCACGGTTTTTCACTTGATACCGGGGGCAGCAGCCCCGAAATCGGCACTGGCTGCCTGGAATGAAACCATACTTCACAAGTTCAGCGAGCAAGGAATCGATGGGCAGGAGCCTCAAGGCGACCTCCTCTTCGATCAATCAGGAAATATCTACGGGACGACCTTCTTCGGGGGTGGCCACGGCAACGGTGTTATTTACGAGTTGACGCCCTCAAGTGGTAGCTGGACCGAGAACATCCTTTACGCCGCCCGGAACAACGGAGACGGCATGGAGGCCAGGGGCGGCGTTATCAGCGATGCAGCCGGCAACCTTTACGGCGTATTCGGGTACGGCGGTCCGGACGGTCGTGGCGCGGTTTATGAGCTGTCTCCGTCCGGATCGGGCTGGACGGAGCAGACCGTCTATGGCTTCACCGGTGGAACCGATGGAGAGTTTCCATTCGGCGGGCTGATCATGGATTCCGCCGGCAATCTCTACGGAACGACTTCGTCGAGCGGAAGCGGCGGAGGCGGCACGGTTTTCGAACTCACGCCCACCAATGGCGCTTGGACTTTCAACCTACTCTACTCCTTCTCCGGCGAAAACTACGACGGCCCTCTAGACAAGTTGGTGATGGATGCTGCCAGCAACCTTTACGGCACAACCTCTGGCGAGGGTGCTTTCGGATACGGATCGGTTTTCAAGCTAACCCGCTCGAACGGCGGCTGGACGCACTCCTCGCTGCACGATTTCTCCGGTGGCAGCGATGGACGTTATCCGGTCTGCAGTCTGGTTCTGGATGCCAGCGGCAACCTTTACGGAACAGCGTCCGCTGGCGGCCAGTACGACAGTGGCACGGTGTGGGAGATCACGCCGTAAAACAGTTATCAGTGATCAGTTGTCAGTGAGGAGATGTCGTCATGAAGAACTCAGCACAGCACCAGAGTTGGACTCTCAAACTAAATTCGCAACCAGTAACTGCAGTTCTGACGATAGCAACCCTGTTCGCGATGGTGGCGCTGATCACGCAATCAGCGCAAGCGCAAACCTTCAGCGTGCTTTACACATTTACCGGGGGATCGGACGGGGCAAGTCCCTATGCCGGGGTAACACTCGATCGTGCAGGAAACCTCTATGGAACCGCGACCTTGGGAGGAAGCCAGAACTGTTACTTCGGGGGAGATTCCGGTTGCGGTACGGTCTTCAAACTCTCGCACAAAGGGACAGGGTGGATCTTCAGTCTGCTCTACAGCTTTACCGGAGGAAGCGACGGATGGTGGCCCTTTACGTCGGTCACCCTCGGCCCTGACGGCAATGTCTACGGCACGACTTCCTATGGAGGCGGAACGGGGTGTATCGACGGGAACGGCTGCGGCACGGTTTTCAAGCTTAAACCGCCTCCAAATTTTTGTCGTTCGGTATCGTGTCCCTGGACGAAGACCGAGCTCTACCAGTTCACCGGAGGCCTCGATGGTGGCTTCCCCGAAGGCAGCCTGACCTTCGATCCAAGCGGAAATATCTTCGGGACCACCAGTTACGCCCAGGATAACAAGTATTACGGCAGCGTGTACGAGCTAGCACCATCCGACGGCGGATGGACGCCCAGCGTTCTCTATACGTTTACCGACTACTACCAAGGGGGCGGCGCTGGCGGCGGCGTGGTCTTCGATAAGTATGGGAGTCTTTGGGGTACAACCGAGCTTGGTGGAAGCCGGAACTGCTATACCGGAAGCGGCGATCCTTGCGGCTTGATTTTCGAGCTAACTCCATCAGGATCCGGCTGGAGCTACAAAACTGTTTACGAATTTGATAGCAGTGTCGGTGGAAGCCCTACCGGCAACTTAATCTTTGATGAGTCCGGCAATCTGTACGGCACGCTCGCGATCAACGGCCCGTACGGAGACGGTGGAGTTTACCAGTTCAACCCGTCAACCGGCGTGCTGACCGTGCTGTATTCCTTCGCAGGAAACGGAGAAGCCGCCTATGGCCCCGAAGGCGGCGTGGTCATGGATCAGGCAGGTAATCTTTACGGCGTCGACCCGTTCAAGGGCGCGCACGGTCTTGGTTTTGTCTTCAAACTGACTCCCTCGAATGGCGGCTGGACCTACACCGATCTCCACGATTTTACTGGCGGAAGCGATGGTGCCAGTCCCTATGGCACGCTGGCCCTCGACGCCAATGGGAACCTGTATGGGACGAATGCAGGGGGCGTCGTCTTCGAGATCACGCCGTAAAACAGTCGCCAGTCGTGAGTTATCAGTTAAGGAGATTCATCATGAAGAATTCAGCACGGCATCCGAGTTGGACTCTCAGACTAAACTTACAACCAGTAGTTGCAGCGCTGGCGATCGCAATCCTGTTTGCAGCTGCGGTGCTAACGCAATCGGCGCAGGCCCAGACCTTCACCGTCATTCACACCTTTACCGGGCTGGGCGAGGATGGAGCCAATCCGTACGCCGGCTTGGTCATGGATCGCGGCGGAAATCTCTACGGAGTCACCGAATACGGAGGAACCGGGCCTTGTTCCACGCAGTACACGCAGGGTTGTGGCACGGTATTCAAGATGAAACCCACCGGCTCCGGCTGGACCTATGAGCCGCTGTACAGTTTTACGGGTGCGAGCGACAACGACGGCGCCTATCCCTACTTTGGTGGGTTGACCATCGGCCCTGACGGCAGCTTGTACGGAACCACGACGGAGGGAGGGTTGAATGAGTCGTGCGATGGAAATCCCGGCTGTGGAACTGTTTTCAACCTGAAGCCGGGACCCACGCGGCCCGCCACGGCGCTTACCCCGTGGGCGGAGAAAGTACTGTACCGCTTTCAGCAGGCTCCCGACGGCAACGTACCCGACGGCCTGCTGGCATTCGATGCGGCGGGAAACATCTACGGAACCACCGTTTATGGCGGCACCAACAATTATTACTACTGGGGCACGGTTTTTGAGCTGACGCCTTCGGCCGGCCAGTGGACCGAAAAGCTGATCTATAGCTTTTACGGCGAACCGGACGATGGCGCGCAATCCTTCAGCGGCGTGGTTGCCGACCAGAACGGTAACCTGTACGGGACCACCTTCGCCGGCGGGACCGACAATGCCGGCACGCTGTTTCAGCTTAGCCCTTCCGGGTCCGGCTGGAAGGAGAGCATCCTTTACAAGTTCATAACCAACGGCACGCAACCCTATTCGACGCCGATATTCGACAGCGCCGGCAACCTTTACGGCGGTACCACAGCCGGCGAAAGAACGAACAGCCCCGTCATCTACGAAATATCGCCTCCCTACTTAGGAGGGCAGTATTCCATCCTCTATACCTTTGATGGGTACTACGATGGAGGACCGGCTGCGCCACTGCTAATGGATGCTGCCGGCAATCTATTCGGCACGACCAAAGGTCAGAACAGCCTGTACGGAACGGTCTTCGAGATCTCGCCCTCCAGCGGGGGTTGGGTCTACACCCTTCTGCACCAATTCACTCGCGGCAACGACGGTGGAAATCCTTACAGCAACGTGGTGATGGATGCGCAAGGCAATCTTTACGGCACTGCCTCGGTGGGTGGCCGCCCGACCTACTGCTCCGGAGGTTGTGGAGTGGTGTGGAAGATCACGCCGTAAGGCAGTAGTCAGTGGCCAGTGGTCAAGGTGCCAGCGAAGGAGATTCGTCATTGAAGAATTCGGCACAGCATCGGAGTTGCACTCTCAACTCAAGTTCTTGGCGAGCTAGCGCAGCGCTGGCGTTAGCAATAGCCTTCGCCTTGGCGGCTGTGGTGACGCAACCGGCCCAGGCCCAGACTTTTAGCGTGATCCACAGCTTTGACCAAACGGACGGATGGTACCCGGATGCCGGATTAACTATCGATCACGCAGGAAATCTTTACGGCACGACCGATTACGGAGGCAATGACTCGGGAAACTGCCACCCCATGGGCTATTGCGGAACTGTATTCAAGTTGAACCACCATGGCTCAGGCTGGATCCTCTCGGAGTTGTACAAGTTTGACGGAGGCGATGATGGCTACAACCCGGAGGCCCGAGTCGTCTTCGGCCCGGATGGCAAACTCTACAGTAGCGCCGTCAGCGGCGGTTCCGGCGGCTGGGGCGTCGTCTACAGCCTGCAGCCTCCAGCCAGCGCCTGCAAATCCGCGTCCTGCCCCTGGACTGAAACTGTGCTCTTCCCGTTCCAAGCTTCCGGCACGGGTTGGGAACCCATAGGTGACCTTGCCTTCGATGCCGCCGGCAACATTTATGGAGCCACATTTTACGGCGCCATTAACAACTGCGAGAGCGAGGGATGCGGTGTGATCTACGAGCTTACGCAATCCGGCGGAGTCTGGACCGAACAGATTGTTCACCAGTTCACTTATGGGTCCGATGGAGAATACCCCACCAGCGTGATCCTCGGCGACGACGGTAATCTATACGGCACCGCCCAGGGTGATCCCAACAACCAGCTCAAACCAGGGTTGGTCTTTCAATTCGTCCCCTCGGGTGGAGGCTGGACGGAAAATGTTCTACATCAGTTCCAGCGTACCGATGGCGATCTCCCAGTCGGGGGCCTCATCTTTGACTCGGCAGGGAATCTGTATGGCTCGACACTCTCTGGCGGCTACTACGGCGCTGGGACAGTTTACGAATTATCGCCATCAGGAAATTACTGGCTTTTCAGCTCGCTATATAGCTTCGCCCGCGGCGGGGCCGATTATCCCGAGGGTCCCCTCGGCGCGCTCATCATGGACAGTGCCGGAAACCTCTACGGGGCCACTGGAACTGATGGCGTTTATGGCTACGGCGCTGTTTTCAAGCTGACTCCATCCAACGGCGGTTGGACCTATACCTCGCTGTATGACTTCACCGGCGGCAGCGACGGCTCATTTCCGCGCAACGTGGTGATGGACGCGAACGGCAACCTTTACGGCATAACGACCTATGGCGGCAATAGCGCATGTCAGGCGGGCTGCGGAGTGGTCTTCGAGATCACGCCGTAAAACAGTTGTCAGTAAGCAGTGGTTAGTCGAAGGGAAGGAGAATCGTCATGACTAATTCGGCACAACGTAAGGGTTGGACTCTCAATCTAAGTTTTCGACCAGCTATTGCGGCGCTGGCAACAGCAATAGCGTTTGGGCTGACAGTGGGTGCGACGCAATCCGCCCAGGCGCAAACCTTCACCGTCCTGCACGCCTTCACCGACGGAGCTGATGGCAGCACTCCCTATGGAGTCGGCCTCACCATGGATGCTGCGGGTAACCTCTACGGCGGAGCGTCCTACGGCGGGCAGACCGGACAATGTTCTTACCAGGGAAGCTGCGGCGTGATTTACCGGATGAGCCGTAAAGGATCAGGTTGGATCTTCAACACCCTGTATGAATTCACCGGAAGCGATGGCGAGCAGCCGGACGCACCCCTGGTGTTCGGTCCGGACGGCGCGATTTACAGCACGACCTACTACGGAGGCTCTAATTCCTGCATCGACGGAGGCTGCGGCGTCGTGTACAGCCTGCGCCCTCCGCCTACGTCCTGTAAATCGGCCTACTGCCCGTGGACGGAGACCGTGTTGCACCAATTCGTCGCCGACGGTGATGGATTGCGGCCGGCCTTCGGCGCTGTGGCCTTTGACAAATCCGGCAATTTGTATGGCACGACGACGGTAGGCGGTCAAGACCCTCCTTACGCAGGAATCGTTTTCGAACTGACCCGTTCCGGCGGCCAGTGGTCGCTGAACGTCCTGCACAGCTTTACCGAACAGAGCGATGGCGGCTATCCGTGGAGCGGCCTTGTGTTCGACACCGCCGGCAATCTGTATGGCAGCACCACCGGTGGCGGTGACAACGGAGGGGGCACGGTCTTCCAGATGACTCCCTCGGGCGACACCTGGACGCTGACCACAATCTATCCGTTTTCGCCGAGCACCGATGGATATAGCGCGTTCTGTAACCTTCTTCTCGATTCTTCCGGGAATTTGTGGGGCACAACTCGCGACGGTGGCGCCAGCGGGGCCGGAACTGCCTTCGAGTTGTCGCCCTCCGGCTCTACGGCACTACCGTCGAGGGCGGCAAGTACGGGGCCGGCGGAGTGTTCAAACTGACGCCGTCCGAGTACGGTTGGGTCTATACCTCACTGCATGATTTTTCCGGCGCCGAAGATGGCTATGGGCCTATGGGCCAGATCGTTATGGATGGAAACGGCAATTTGTACGGAACAGCCTCCGGGGGCGGCCTGAACAATGGTTATTGCAGTTATGGCTGCGGGGTAGTGTGGGAGATCACGCCGTAAAACAGTTGTCAGTAGCCTGAACTTTGCCGAAATTTACGATACTGGGGTATTTACTTGACTCAGGTGGCTACTATATGTTGTGGTTTCGCACCACTGACAACCGCTTTGTACGGTACTGGTGCCACCGCGACAGATTGCTGGACAAGTCGATAGAAGAGTTTGCCACGAGTACGGGACGTCCGCCGGTTGAACCGGAATGTGAATTTGTCCAGGTAATAGTCGAGATGTTCACGACTCACCGCTCCTTGGTGCGTGCCGAGCAGCCAGCGCTTCAGCAGCGACGCCACACGATGAACTCGTGGCATCAACTCCGAGGGCGATTTCTTCTTCCCCCGGAGAAAGGTGACCCGGTGAGCATATCCCCTGGATTCCACTGGATCGTATCCAAGCCAGCCATCCGTGTGGACGGTACTACCAGGCTCGACAGCCTCCTCCACAAAGGGGAGCAGACTCTCCGCCGACGCGTCGCGTATGCGGCGCATCCGGATGCGTCCAATCCCCGCCCCATCCTCTTCCGCAGCAATGACCACCAAGGCCTTGGTTTCCGTCTGTCGCCCGCGAGCGCCCTCTTCCAGACCTCCAATATAGGTTTCGTCCACCTCGATTGCGCCCCAGAGACGATCGCGTCCCGGACGCACCATCGCCCGCCGCAGTTTGTGCAGCCACGTCCAAGCTGTCTTGTAACTTCCCAGTCCCAATACCCTCTGCAACCCCAGGGCACTGGCTCCGTTCTTTTGACTGGTGACCCACCACATGGCTCGAAACCACAGGGTGAGCGGCTTGCGAGTATCCTGGAATATCGTCCCGGCCGTGACCGACGTTTGATACCGGCAGGCGGCGCACTCCAGCAAAACCGATCGTAAAGGCCACGCCCTGGACCCGCCGCAACGCGGGCAGTGAAAACCGTCCGGCCAGCGCAGTCGAAACAAGTAGTCACGGCAGGCGGCTTCGTTAGCGAATCGGGCCTCGAACTCGGTCAGATCCTGCGGGTAATCCTCCATCGACTGCTATACAACATATTGGGGTCACCTGAGTCAAGTAAATACCCCATTTTACGATTCTTAGACCGTAGTTGGCGAAATATCGCCATCCCGTACGTAATCCGGAGCAACAGGCGATCGGCGAGCCCGCCTCCCGAAGAATGTCCAGAAGTCGGCAACCCTTCCCTTACCGGATTACGGATGGGTTGCCCGCGATCCGGCGTAATGCGACGCGCGTGCTTACGTGGACCCGGCGCCGGCGGACGTGAGCGGCGGACGAGTAGAAGTGGCGGCAAGTTCCCACACTGACCAGCTGACGAGAGTAACAACCCACTCACCAGCCCGCTTCTCCAGTATCCACAGATGGCTTCCAACGAGTTGTCTACGAGTAGAGTCTTGCGCTGAGGAAAACGTAGTCTTGTAGCTTGCCGTCAAGTAAGCAATCTCGTTTGAACCTCGGATGCGACGATCGGTAATCTCAATGCCGTGAATTCTCGCTGTCCAGCGCACCAACTGCTCCGAAACCGCCGCCCGTCCAAGCACAGGCTGCGCGTCAGGTGGCCACAACTCGATGTCATCAGCGCACAATGCCATTAAGCTGTGATCTTCTCCAGCGACTTCGAACTCGATCCAGCATGAATGAATCTGCTCAATCTCTCGGACTGCATCTACGGTGAGTTTGTCCATACACCGGACATGGATAGCAGATGCGCCCGTCAGCCGCAAGGCCGCAGGCGCGCGGCTGATGTCCCCGGGTGCTGAGGCCAGCCATGAAACAACATGTGCAAAGAGGTTCTGGGTGTATTGTCGGCGACGCGCCCCGTAGCGGATTATCGCGCTACGGTTCGATGCCGATGCGGTCGTTCACCGCTCCACGAATCCGCTGTTTGCAGCCGAGATACCGCTCGGTTGTCTGCACGGAAACGTGGCCCAGAAGGAACTGAATTTGTTTCAATTCGCCGCCTGCGGAATGGCACAGCTTTGCGCACGAGCGGCGAAGATCATGTGGAGCGAGCCGCGCCAAACCGAGTCTCTTCGCGTACTGTTTCACCACGTGCCAGACCAACCGCTCCGTTACCCCATCACCCCAATGCTTGCCTGCTCGACAGACGCATCGAAACAACCGTCCTGCCGAAATCCCGGCCGGCCAGACCCACAGATCCACAGCCGCCTTGACCCAGCCGGGCATCGGTACGGTCCGAATGTGTCCCCCTTTGCCTACCAGATCGACGATTGCCCAATGGTCCTCGCGCCCCTGTATATGGGTGAACTCCAAGTCGGCTAATCCGCGGCGCCTCAGACCGCAACCAAGCAGGATGGCGAGAATTGCCCGGTCCCGCTTGCCTTTGAGTGTGTCAGGGGCAGGCTCCTGCCAGAGTTTGCGGGCCTCGTCAGTGGTCAGCCAATTTCCAAGCCGGACACCCAACTTTCTGGCCCCTTTCACCCGCCGGATGCCGGCGGCGAGTTCCGGACTGAGCAAGCCAGCGTCTGCGGCCTCGTAGGCGAGCCGCCGCCCTGCAGCGAGTCGTCCATTGATCGTTCCTGCCGCGAGCTGGCGATTCTCGAGGAAAATCCGATAACGGGTGACCACTACCTTGTTGAACGACAAGCGTGGCTCGGAGCAGTACCACCGAATGAATTCATCGATCGCGTGTCGATATCCGCGCTTCGACTCGGGCGATCGAAGGCTATCCAGGACCGCCGATTTGCTGTAGTCCAGATCAGGGAGGCCGAGCTTTGTTTTCGGCCGCTTTAGTTTCGAGGATTTCCGCTTGGCGTGTCTGCTCATTCCAGCCGCCTCCACCGCGGCTGGCCAAGAGCCTATGCCTGCACGCAGACGCGTCGGGCGTTTTACGTCAATTTGACTCCGAACAGGCCAACTTCCGGGTGGTCCGTTAGAACGAAGCCGCTGGCGCGGCGGACGCTGGCGCGTGCGTGATGACGGCAGTCCTGATTGTTCGGCTTAGATAATTGTGGGTCACAAGGAGGTGTCCCTGTGACCCATCTACGCAGAATCATGCTGGAAGAACTCCAGCGACGTCATTACTCTGAGGCTACCACACAGCGTTACATTCGCTTCATCGAGCGGTTCGCCCAGCACTTCCACTGCTCGCCCGATCGCCTGGGACCGCAGCACATCCGCGAGTACCAAGCCCAGCTGTTCACCGTGCACAAACTGGCTCCTGGTTCGGTGACCAACCATCTCTGCGCCCTGCGCTTCTTTTACATCCAGACGCTCAAGAGGCCCTGGAGCATGGCCGACACTCCCTATCCCAAGAAGCGCCATCGCCTCCCCAAGATTCTCAGTCAGGAAGAGGTCGCGCAGCTCATCGATGCCGCACCCACTGCCTTCTATCGCACTATTTTGATGACCCTCTATGGCACTGGTGTGCGCCGCACCGAGCTTACGCGCCTGAAGGTCAGCGATGTCGATAGCCGACGCATGGTCGTGCACATTCAAGGCGGCAAAGGCCGGCAAGACCGCGACGTCATGCTCAGCCCCGTCCTGCTCGAGGAACTGCGCGCTCATTGGCGACGTCTGCGCAAAAAGTCCGTCTGGTTATTTCCCGGCAACCGCTGGCACAGTGGCGATCACCCCATGGATGACAAGACGCCCTACCACGCTTGCGTCGAGGCCGCCCGCCGCGCCGGGATTAAGAAACGTATCTATCCCCACGTGCTGCGCCACTGCTTCGCCACCCACCTGCTCGAAGCTGGCTCCGACCTGCACACCATCCAGATCCTGTTAGGCCATCACGATCTGAAAGAGACCGCTCGCTATCTCCACCTCTCGCAACGGCACTTGCATGCCACGGCGAGTCCGCTGGACGCGCTAGTGCTGAAGAAAGGCAGGTCGTCCGAGGAGGAGTAGATGAGTCGGCCACAGTTAGAGGTGGCCGACATCATTCGCAGCGCAGGAGCAGACTTCATCGCGCGCAACTGTCATTGGCTCCGTTGGACTCACCTCAAGGTCCTGCTGGCCATCGCGCGCTGTCGCACCGCCGCTCTCGGCGGCCATATCGACGAGTGCACCAGCTGCGGTCATCGTGCCATCTCCTACAACTCGTGTCGCAATCGGCACTGCCCCAAGTGTCAGACTGGTGCGCGTGAACGCTGGATAGCGGCGCGTCGCCGTGAACTGTTGCCCACGCCCTACGTCCATGTCGTTTTCACTCTGCCTCCGCAACTGGCTGCGCTGGCCCTTCAGAACAGGAAACTCATCTATGGTTTGCTGCTCCGGACCAGCGCCGAAACTCTGCTAGAAGTCGCGCGCAATCCCGCCCATCTCGGCGCCGAGATCGGCTTCTTCAGCGTGCTCCATACCTGGAATCAGAAAATCCAACTTCATCCCCATGTCCACTGTGTCGTCCCTGCCGGCGGACTCTCCCGCGATCACACCCGCTGGATTCGATCCCATCCACGCTTCTTCCTTCCCATCGCTGTATTGCGGCGCGTGTTTCGCGGCAAGTTCGTCGCCGGCCTGAAGTCCGCCTTCGAGCGCGGTCAACTGCACCTGGCCGGAGAACTCGCACCGCTCGCTAATCCCAAGGCTTTCGCGGCCTGGCTGCGTCCCCTGTTCCGCAAAGACTGGATCGTCTACTCCAAACCACCCTTCGGCGGACCCGAGTACGTACTGCAGTATCTCGGCCGCTATACCCACCGCGTCGCCATCTCCAATCATCGCCTGGTCGCTCTGGCCGACGGCCAGGTTACCTTCCGCTGGCGTGACTCTGCCGACCACAACCGGCAGAAATGTGATGACCGTTTCACGGGATGAGTTTCTGCGTCGCTTCCTACTTCACCTGCTCCCCAAGGGCTTCGTCCGCATCCGCCACTTCGGCTTCCTCGCCAACCGAAGCCGCGCCGCCCTGCTGCCACGGTGCCTCGCCGCTCTCCACGCCACTCCACCGACAAACGAATCGCAAACGGCGGCCACTCCTACACACCCGCTGTGGCGCTGTCCCAACTGTGGCGGACCCATGGCCGTCATCGAACGATTCACCGCAGCACAACTCCAACTCCGTTCTCCACCGCCCCTGGCCACGGCTGCATGAAATCACTCGCCCACACACCGCACTGTCGGCGCGCTTCAAAGCGTCTCGCCGAAGTGTGTCTCGGTTACACCCAGACATCTTCTTCCTGTCCTCACCTAGCAGCCCGGGGTGGAAGTAGCTGATTTTTGGCATGGCCAGCGGCGTGTCGGTCGGGATTCGGCTTCGGCAGAGCCGATTCGATCCCTTGCGCGTGGGAACAGCCAATAAAGGAGCAGAACCCAGCCAATAAAGGAACAGAACCAGCTTAGCGAAGCGGTTTCTCCACTCCCGCGGCGTTCCCGCACCCAGCAACTGGCGCAGGATGAGGCTGA
Organism: uncultured Acidobacteriaceae bacterium; assembly: GCA_963782275.1. Lineage (GTDB taxonomy): Bacteria > Acidobacteriota > Terriglobia > Terriglobales > Acidobacteriaceae > Bog-257. The sequence goes on from CAWAJA010000002.1 coordinate 37,623, forward strand.
GGTTGAACGCGCCGACATGCACCAACTGCCGCTTCAGAATGTTCTCGTGTCCGCGGAGGTGCGTGCGCCTCATGCCGCCGGTGTCGTAGCAGTGCGCGAAGCTGCGTTCCACTAACTCGCCGCGCCGCCTCAGTAAGCTCTTGCCGTAGTTGCCTCGCACCCGCCGCCGATTCTGGTACACCGCTTGTTGTTCCTCGGCTTTGCCTTGCCAGTTACGTGGTCCTTTTTGTTGCTTCTCCGGAAGGTAGCTACGTATCTCGTAACTCTTCACCCGCTCGACTACCGCGCCGCTGTGATAGCCCTTGTCGGTGACCAACTCTTCGATCCCCTTGACGTTGACCTTGGGCTTCTCGCCGGGCCGCAACTCGGCCTCGCGCCCGATCTGCTCGGCCACTGCCATGCCCGCCTCGCACAGCGTCTCCTCCAGGGTCGTAGTGTCGCCCTGGTCAGCACCTTGCAATGTGACCGCCACCACCGCGCCCGTGTCCAGATCGACCGCATGCTCAGCCTTGTGCGCCAAGTGCGTGCGCCCGTCCTTCATCTTCGCAATCCGCGCGTCCTCGTCCGCAGGACTCTTCCACTCTTGGTTCGACATGCGCTTCTTGCGCTTGCGGTCCAGTCGCGCCAGGTCCTCGCGGGTCGGCGTTGCCAGGCCGGAAGCCTTCGCCAATCCGCGCAAGAACTCCTCGTAGCTCTCCCCCGTGTCCCGCCGCACGATCGAGCGCATCGCCGCGTTGGCTTCCAGCGTGGTCGCATCGATCGCCACCCGCTTGCCCTGCAGCAGTCCACCATCCGCCAACAAGCTCAGTACCCAGCCGAACACTTCGCGATGCGTGTCCACATCGATCAGCCGCCGCGTGCGCGAAATCGTCGAGTGGTCCGGCGTGTACTCGTCCAGCCCGATGCCCACAAACCGCCGCAGCGCCAGCGAGTCCGCCAACCGCCAGGCGATCCCACGCTCGCTATCGATGCCTTCGAAATACCCGATCAGCAGCGACCGGAAGTAGATCCCCGGCGTCAGCGACGGCCGGCCGTACTTGGCCGCATAGAACTTCGCACACCGGTCTTCGACAAACTCATCGAACCTCTCCGCCTCCAACAGCTCATTCAGCCGCTGGTAGAAGGGGTGTCCCGGAGCTGACGCTAACTCGGTGTGCGCAATCCAGATGTCCTCTTGCTTCTCCCGCTGCTTGCGCGTCCCCATTGCCATGCGCACATTCTACGAACCAAGCCTGTGGATACTTCAACATTTCTTGCCTACGCATCCAGACTTGCACCACGGGCTGCTAGGCTCACTTCGGCCATCAACTCGTCTTTGCACAGGTGCGCCGGCTCCTCCTCCACCCGCCTTGACGACTCCCACGAACTTCTACACCCTCGCTCGCTCCATTCAATTTGCATAAGTCCCGCGTCCGCCGCGCCAGCGGCTTCCTTCTGACGGCTTTTTCGAACGCGACGCCTCACACCTTCTTTCAGCCATGAGCACTCATCCCGGCGTCGTGTCCGAAAAAGCACTAGCGTCACTCGGGCTCGAGTATGTTCGCCGTACGCTTCATCGTTAAAGATCAGCTCATTCTTAGCGATCAGCCGTTCCGTCCGACCACTTTCGCACCGGAACCAGGAACGTAGTCAAGTGCTCCCAAGTGTCATTAAAGGCGAGGACGGATTCTTCGGCGGGTTCGATTCGTCCTGCCTAGCGATCTTCTTCCTGCTCTCACCTAACTCCCACCCTAGCGCCCCCAACAAAACAAGACCTTTAACCCATCTGCTCCAACACTACGCGAGCCGAGGTGTGCGCCATCGGTGCCGTGTTGACCTTCAACGAAACACAACATGGGCGGAATGCCCGGAAAGGATCACTGTGATGTTCGGACAAATGATGGTTGAACCCGTTGTGCAGGTTGAACCCGGTGTCGATCTGCAGACAGCGGTAGCCACCCTAATAAGGGTTGCCGAAAACGTCGAGGTCGTTCGTTGGATCGAGTTGCCGGCGTCGGTCCTGCTGTTCCTGCTCGTGCCCGGAGACCCGGATTCCGGGGCGGTGTATGTCCTCGACCGCAAGAATGGAACCTGGTACGCCGTCGACTTCGAGGATGAACAATTCGGCGGCTACAGGGTAAGCCAGCTCGAAATGCTCCTGAGGGACTGTAACTTCCTCGATCTCATTGAACGGCCAGGGCTTTGGCGCGCAGGGTTGCAGTGGGTCGTATTACCCGGAATTCGGCCTGAGGCGGCCTGAGGCGGCCGTTGTCCGTAGCAAGTGAAAATGTCCGCTTTTTATAGCAAGTGAAATGTCCGGTTTTAGGGTTTTGTTCTTGTTCATATACTCGTAGCCGTCGTAGCGGTGGGAGAGTGGGAATCCCGCGTAGTTGGCGTGAGTCAGGCTCAGGGTTCCGTCCAGGTGCTGGTGAACCATGACGTTGCAGCCGGCCAGCGTCCCTCGCCACCGCACCCGTTCGATCTGCAAGCTCAGATTCTGAAAGCGGACCGTGTTGTCGCGGTTCACGGATCGCTCGAACTGCAGGGCGAAGACCAGCTCCAAGTCTTTGCGTCGGCAGGCGACAAAGGCGCTGCCCCGTTGCGCTGGCGTCACCTGGAAGCGGCGATTGAACTCGGTGATGTAGCGCTCCCGCAGGAACTGATTGGCGGCCTCAACCGTCGTGATCCCCTGCAGCCGCAGCTCCTGGGGCAATCGTCCTTGCCAGGTTCCGAAGTTGCGCTCGCTACGCCCCCGCGCCTGCGGCGAGTAGGCGGGAATCATCTGTATGCCCAGCTCGCGCAGCGCTCGCCCCACTTGCGTCAGGCGATGGGCATCGACCTTGCCGCCCACCTTCGGGGTCAGCCAAAAATGACTGCCCCGGTCGCTATACAAGGCGCAGAACAGCCCGTGGCGCTCAATCACCTCTCATACCGCGGCCATGACCGTGGCCGTCGATTCTTCCTCCACCAGTTGCGCGTAGTAGATCTGGCTGTTAGCGTCATCCAGAATCACGATCAGGTCATACCAGCGCTCATCTTGAAACCAGCGGTGATGGCTGCCGTCGATGTGCAGCAGCATGCCCGGCAGGGGCCGTCGTTCCCGCCGCTTACGGTGCACTCCGCGCTTGCGCCCCCGCGCTACCAGTCCGGAGCCTTGCAGCGCTCGCTTCACCCAGCTGTAGCTCCAGCCGATGCCGTGCTGCTGCACCAGCTTCTCGTGAAAATGCCGCACGTTAAGGTCAAAGTACTGCTCCCCATACAGCCTCAGCACCCGCTCCACCTCCGCCAGCGGCACCCGCTGGGGTGACGGTTTGCCCCGCCGCCGGTTGAACAGCCCGTCATAGCCAAACTCTTCGTAGCGCTGGTGCCAGCGCCGCATCGACCGGTCGCTGATGCCGATGATCTCCGCCGCCTGCCACCAGGTAATCTTCTTCGCTAGGGCCCGCAAGATCACTTCCTGTATTTTCATTGCCCGCTCCATCGCGGCCTTCGAGTAAGAGTCCATGCCTCGCATGTTCTCGTACTCTCGCCGCCCGCCAAGCGGACAGATCACGTGCTATCTCAACCGGACATATCGTGTGCTAACGACACGGCCTGAGGCGGCCGTTTGACAGAAAAAATATTCCGGGTTATCTAACGACACCCACATCCGAAAACTGTGTGGGTAATTGGCCTACGCGAGCCAGATTGCCAGAAGGAGGCGACGAGTTCATGGCAACGACAATCACGGCGACCCGGCAGGTCGTGGAGGATTACCAAAGGCTGTTCTTGAACCGCCGGGCGTATACGATGCAGTCCATGCGGCCGCACCCGGAAACAGGGCGACACTACTACTTCCGGCCAAGCAAGAAAGGGACAGACATACCCCTGATGCTGACCGATGAAACCATCCGCCAGCACTTGGAAGGCAAGATCACGGTCGGCCTGTATGCCATCAACCCCTCAACCCAGCGCTGTAAGTGGGTCGCCATTGACACCGATTACAAGAACTCCATGGAGGACTTGCTCAAGCTGCAGTACCACCTGACACAGGACAGGGTGGAACCGGCGCTGGAAATGAGCAAGCGCGGAGGGCATCTTTGGATCTTCCTGGCAACGCCCCTGCTTGCGAAGGAGTGCCGAATCTACATCCATGATCTTGCTCTGAGGCTAGGGGTGCCGGTGAAAGGCTCAGGTCTGGCAGACGGCATCGAGGTGTTTCCCAAGCACGATGCCATCGGCACCCGCGAGTTCGGCAACGCGATTCGTGGTCCGCTGGGAATCCACCGTGGCGCTAACCGGCGCTTTTGGTTTTACGGCGCTGATTACACGCTGGAGGACCAGGTCGCATACCTCAACCGTCTGCGAAAAGTCACCGAGGAGGAACTGCTGAGGTTCATCGCCGGCAAGGAAAGGCCAGGGCCGGATTTCTCGTCGCGTCCAGAGAGGGTCACTTCAACGCTACGAAAAGCTGGAAACGGCCGATCAGAATTCCACATTTTGGAACATGTGGGTACCGTGCGGAAGGTCGGCCGGAATTACATCGCACGCTGTCCCTCTTGCGCGGACTCCGGGCACGACCGGAGCGGTGACAACCTGGCCATCCTGATCGACGACCCACGCTTTTACAAATGCTGGGCGGGCTGCACGAAGGACATGATTCGGGCGGCCCTCGGCTGCCCGATTCGTGTACGGCATTCCGCCTGAGACAAGGAGAGTGTTGTTGTCATGAAGCAGAGGCGATCTTTAGATGTGCTCGGGCTGAGGCTATCGCGACAGGCGCTGCGGGTGCTGAAAGAACGAGGCATTCTTGCCCACTCGCCGGTAAGCCTGGAACACCAGCACCTGGCGAAACGCTATGTGGTGCGGGGGTTGGAGTCGGGCGGTGCGGTCGGAGACCTGGGGCGATACGTCACGTTCACCCAGGAAGACGGCAAACCGGTCGAGTGGCTGCATCCGGTGGAGGCAATCGGAGTGAACGGCTTACATGCCGTCGTGGTAGCGCCGATACTGGTGCGCGTCGAGATGCTGCGCAAGGGACGTACATACGAACTACTGATTACGCAGCATCGACCGGGTGCGACCGACGATGGAACGCGGCCGCCATTGGAGACAACAGTTCTGTTTCGTGGCATTCATGGTCGCTTGGATCTGGATTTGGCCGGAAAGGACAAGGACAAAGCTGGCACGGTTCTGCCGACGTTCTATTCGCGCGCCGGGGAGAAAGTCAGGATACCGAAGCGGTTTCGCAAGGTGGCTCGCGCGATAACCGCGGCGGTTCATTGCGACGGCTGTTCCCATAGCCACTATGTCAGGCCGCCGCAGAAGGAAGAGGGACAGGTGTGCGCCGCGGAAAGTGTCACAGCCTGATGTGGCTGAATGTAAGGAGTGATTGCGATGCATAGCAAGGTCACGAACTTGGAGTGGACCCCAAGTTTGAGACAACCAGAACGCCCATAGAATTCAGCGAGGGGGGATTGGTATGTCGAAACGGAGGTTTACCCGGGAATTTAAGTTGACGGCGGTGCGGCGGATGCAAGTGGGGGAGCCAGTGGCACGGCTGGCACGGGAGTTGGAGGTAGGTCCGGGCGAGCTTTACCGCTGGTATCACGAACAGGAGAGGTTGGGGGCAGGCGCCTTCCTGGGCTCGGGACACCAGCGGGCCGAGGCGGATCGGGTGGCGGAACTGGAGCGCAAGATCGGGCAGCAGGCCTTGGAGATTGATTTTTTAAAGCGAGCCTTGCAGCGTGTGGAAGAACAGCGCCAGCTGCGGGCGCTGGCTGGCGGGGCGCGATCTACGAACAAATCCATCGGGAAGTCGCAGCGCAACGAGGTTTGACGGTGCAGGGCATGTGCCAGTTGGTGGAAGTCAGTCGCGCCGGGTTTTACCGGGCATCTGCTGTCGCAGCGGTGGCGCTCGATGAAGTGGCGCTGCGCGATCAGGTACAGCGCATAGCACTGGAATGGCCGTGCTATGGTAGCCGGCGCATCACCGGGGAACTGCGGCACCGTGGCTGGACGGTGAATCGCAAGCGGGTGCAGCGCATCATGCGGGAGGACAACCTGCTCTGCCTGCGCCACCGCAGGTTCGTGGTGACGACCGACTCGAAGCATGATCTGCCGGTATACCCCAACCTGGCGGAATCGATGGTGCTGACTAGCATCAATCAGCTCTGGCGCGCGGACATCACCTACATTCGTCTGATGGAGGAGTTCGTCTATCTGGCGGTGATGCTGGACGCTTACTCCCGGCGGGTCATCGGCTGGGCGCTGGACCGCACGCTGCGGGACAGCCTGACGATCACGGCTTTGGCAATGGCGCTGACGCAGCGCGGGGCGCCGGCGGCCCTGGTGCACCATTCCGATCGCGGGGTGCAGTACGCCAGCCGGGATTACACTCGCATGCTCGAAGAGCGCGGCATTCGCATCAGCATGGCGCGCACCGGCAATCCCTGGGATAACGCCGCCTGCGAATCGTTCCTGAAGACGCTGAAGTACGAGGAAGTTTACCGCAGCGAGTACCGCGATCTGGCCGACGCTTATGCGCGCATCGGGGAATTCCTGGAGGTCGTCTATAACCAGAAGCGGCTGCACTCGGCGCTGGATTACCGCTCGCCGGCTGCATTCGAGCAGTCGCTGCTGTCATCGCCGACGCTCGTGGAGGTGCCGGCATGAGTTTTCTGAGGCATGGGGAAATCTATCCATGTGGTAAGGGCACGATCTCGCGACCGTGCCCCCGCCCATCACCATGGATGAGTTTCCAGCCGGTTATTCCTGGCGGGTTGCTCTGCAGCAGAGCCCGCGTCCGCTTCACCAGCCGACGCCACTCTGCGGCTGCACCCGCCTCAATGTCAACGCAACTGCATCGAACGGTACTTTGTCACTGTTCTGGTTGTCTCAGCCCAGGGGTCCACCGCAAAGAATCTGAGCAGATGTTGGGCTTGTTGAAAGAACTATCCGTGTATAAGGCCTTGGATAAAGACTATCGGGCCGGCCCCGGAGGTCCAGAAGAAATGCAAGCCTATGAGGAGCGCGAGCGAAGGCGGCGGGAGATAAAGCAGGAAATGCGAAGAGCTCGCTGCCGAGAGCAAGAGCCATCCGTCCTAGGCATCCGCCAAGTAATGGTCAATCTTGACCAGACGCTAGTTGCCGTTCCCCAGGACAATTGCTTGTGACCCTGAATTTACCGGGTCGCCGGACTTAACAGGAAGGAGGCCTTCTGACTACGAACCTGCACTATACGCGCCACGAAACTCTATCGAAAGCATTCATTAGCTTGATGCGAATGTTAAGCTTATGCCCTCATGCCAACGTAGGTTGGCCCATACGGTGCGACGGCGAACAAGCGCCCTCGCAGCATTGTTTTGACTGCGGCGCACAACGGACGTACATGCTTCAGCCCAGCGTGCAGAAGGGCCCATGGAAGCGCCAGCAACGGCATTCCACGTATCCTCTTGAGATCGCCTTCCCATCAAATGTGCGGAGTGGTTCGGTACCACCGGAGCAGCTTACGATCTCTTAATGTCGTAGTCCGGAACAAACTGCATCGCCCGTTAATCCGGCCGCGACCGCAGGAGTTCTTCTGCCTGCCTCAGATCGAGGTCTTTCGACACTGGTTCAAAGTTGGACCGTGTCTCATGTTGCTGCTTGCTGAGTGTCTTGAACAGCAGCATTCGCCCATTACTGTGAATGTCAATGAGATCGGTCTTCCAATGGGACAAGCTAACCTGGGTCCGCTCGATTTCAAATGTTCCGCCTTTGGCGATACGTCCGAGAATCCCGAAACCAAAATCCACGTTCTCTACCAGATACCCACTCAGGTGTGCCAGGCGTTTCTGTTGTGGGTCGACCAGGATCGTTCCCGCCATGCTGCGGAAAGCCTTGGAGTCCTGCGTAGGGGGGACGAAGGCCGGGTCAGGTCGAAAGTCGAGGCGCTGATAGGCGCCGTCCCAGCCCTCGTACTGATACAGGAAGGCACTCGGCAACAACCGCGCAAGGCTCTCCAGTTGCCGCTCGTCCGCATCGTACTGTTTCTTGACCGCAAGCTGCTGACTAGGGTCGCGAACCAACTGATTTAGACGGGCCGTCTCCTGCTGGCGCCCGACCGAATCCAGCGGCGCATGATTGATGGCGAGAAGACGGTGCACAGGACCGTCTCTGGTTTCAACTTCCAGTTCGCTCAATGTTTGCTGCTCGATTACTTTGTTGACGCGGTACATCCAGCTACTTTGCCCGGCCCTGTCAGTCAATTCATTCGCGACAACATCTCTAACGAGGTTACTTGCTGAACTTTGCGCCTCCGGCCCACGCGAGCCAGCGTAAGAAGGACACATGAGAAGGGCAATGGCGGCGAGATGGAGGCTGACATACCTCACGTTATGTTAGATGCTGGGAGGGCAGGTTTCAACCGATTTTCTTTTCGCCAGAGGATGTGAGCAGATGTGAACAGACACAAGGTGCTGTGTCGCCTAGCCTTGTAGCAGATGGCATAGGAGTTGCTCTCGCTGTTACATCAGCGTGGCGTTATTCCATCTGGCTGAGGGGCTCGGTCGATATCTGATCTTGCATGAAGTTTTACCTTCAGCCTCCACTTACTTGCACCAGGGCCCGTTGCTACCAACGGAGGGTTCAACCGCCTTGGCTAAGCTATCCGCGACGACGCACCAAGCAGTCTCAGGAACATCGAAAGGTAAAAAGAACATGCCGTTACTTCAAGTTGTCATAGCCCTGATCGTTGTCGGAATCCTTCTGTGGCTAGTGAATCGCTTCATCCCCATGGCGGGTTCCATCAAGTCGATATTGAATGCCGTAGTGGTAATAGCCACCGTGTTGTGGCTGCTGAATATCTTCGGGCTGATGCAGTCTCTCACCAGCATTCATATCGGAAAGCCGTAACCAAGACGGATGATGTACCGGAAAGACCTCGAAACCCAAAAGGTGGGGAAATGTGTGCGCGATGAACCGGATACCACCGGGATCCGGCAGGGGCACTCAGCTAACCGTGAGAAACGCGATCGCTAATAACTCCCGAACGTTCTTGCTTCGCATGCTGGCACTGTTGCTGGTAATCCTGGTGGGCAGCGGCGGTGTGTCAGCGTACTCCGTGTTGACCCACGAAGAGATCGTTGACTTGCTGTGGACGGATGAGATCAGGCCACTCATCCTCAAACGCTATCCTGGACTCTCGGAAGATCAGATCAAGGAAGCCCATGCCTACGCTTATGGCGGGGCAGTTATACAAGACCTTGGCTACTATCCATTCGGCAGCGTCGAGTTCAGCAACCTGGTGCATTACGTTCGTAGTGGAGACTTCGTTCGCGAACTGCTGGCGCAGAGCAACGACGCGGATGAGTACGCATTTGCCCTGGGCGCACTGTCCCACTATGCGTCAGACATCGCCGGCCACCCTGCAGTCAATCAGTCGGTCGCGATCGAATATCCAAAGCTGCGAGCGAAGTTTGGCAAGTCAGTCCGGTATGCACAGGACAAAACTGCGCATTTGAAGACAGAGTTTGGGTTCGACACCGTGCAAGTGGCCCAGAACCGGTACGCCTCCCCGCAGTACCACGACTTCATTGGATTTAAAGTTTCCACCTCCCTGCTGGAACGGGTCTTTCCCATCGTGTACGGAGTGCAGTTGAAAGACGTGCTGCCCAACGAGGCTCTGGCGATCGGCTCGTATCGTTACTCAGTCAGCCGGCTGATCCCGGAAATGACCCAGGTCGCGCTGCAAACCCATAAGAAGGACCTGATGAGCGAAACGCCTAATTTCGCAAAGCAGAAATTCCTGTACCGCCTTTCCCGCTCTGATTATGAAAAGGAATGGGGGAAAGATTACGTGAAGCCGGGCTTGGGCACTCGGATCTTGTCAACGCTCTTGCGATACGTGCCGAAAATTGGTCCCTTCAAAGGGCTGGCGTTCAATAACCCGACTCCGCAAACAGAGGACCTGTACATCAAGAGCATCAATACTACTGTCGATCGGTATAGGGCCCTCCTCGAAGAAGCGCGCACTGACACGCTCGTGCTGCCCAACTATGACCTGGACAGCGGGAATCCGACCAGGATCGACGAATACTCGCTCACGGATGAGACTTACGCCAAACTGCTGGGTCAGTTGGCTAAGAGCAAGTTTGACCTTACGACGCCAGAGCTGCGCGACAACGTCTTGCAGTTCTATTCCGGCGTCCCGGCATCGATCCAGACGAAAGACGACCAGGTTCGATCGGCTAATGTGCTTCCGTTGCTTGATGAGTTAAGAGGAGCGACTCCGGTTCCGACCGCCGAGGCCACGGCTGCCCGTTAATCACCGGGTTTTGACACAGGGTGGCAAAATAAAACGCGGTGTCCATGTGTTGGCCAGCAATCTGACGTCAATAGGAAGTGAAATCACTCGGCTTTCCGTTCTGCTCTAACCAACTCAGTAGCGAGCGCACACTTCCTTGGGCCAGCGCTATACACGAGTCACCTGCGCCATAGTAGATGTTGATGGTATCGTTGTCAGGGCTCACCGTGTGTCCGCACGGGAAGACCACGTCGTGCACATCGCCTCCGCGCTCATAGTCGGTTTCTGGTCCGAAGATCCAGGAATCGCCCCGCAGCAAACAAACATCCGGCTTCAGAATGTCAAAGAGGGCGAGGCCAACCCGGTATAACGCGCCGGAGGCCGTCTGCTTCACTCCGTGATACAGCACGAGCCAACCTCTCTGCGTCTCGATGGGCGGCGACGACAGGCCGATCTTGTTTGCGTCCCACCACGCGCCCTTGCGCGCCTCCATCATCACTCGATGGCTGCCCCAATGACGCAGGTCGGGAGAGTAAGAAATCCAGATGTGAGCTCCCAGGGGGGTCATTGGTCGATGGATAAGCGCCCACAGTCCGCCGATCCGGTGCGGCAATAGAGCAGCATCTTTGTCGTCTGGCGACATGATGACTCCATATCGCTCGAATGTCCGGAAATCCTCGGTCAGCGCAAGAGAAACTCCGGGACCGCCTTTCGAATATGACGTGTAGGCCACAGCATACTGCTGCAGCTCTGGAACGTAGGTTATGCGCGGATCTTCGATACCCCAGAGCTCTTCCGGATATTCATCTGGATTGGGCATCAGAGTTGGTGTTGGATCGATCTTCCATCCGTCAACGCCGTTCACAGAACGCGCGGCGCAAAGATGGGAGAGACCGCGGCGATCCTCCACCCGGCAAAGCAATAGCGTGGAGCCATCCGCAAGCAGGGTCGCTCCGGCGTTGAATACGCTATTGATCCGATAAGGCCAGTCTTTGCTGGCCAAAATTGGATTGGCAGGATTCCGATGAAGAAGAGTGTCGGTAGAGTCGATAGCGCTGATGGTCAAAGTCATAGATGGTTTCACAGTAACAGCAAACTGACATCGGAGTGCAAAAGCCCTGACATTCCCGGCACTGAGCTAGATTGCAAGCTCTGGTACTCGAACATCCTGGAGCTGCCGCATCTCCAGAAGGGCCATCAAGAAGGACAGCGTTGACTCCGCTCCCTGGTTCTCGTTGGCCCGGTCAGGATGAAGGCCATCGCGACAACCGCCGGTGCTGGTATCGTATAGCGCGGTTTTCAGGTCGTTATCTCCCAGGAACCAGTTGAACGCAGCCCAGGCCTCCGTGCGCCAACGCTCGTCACCGGTAGCGCGATACGCTTCAAGACATGCAGAAACTGTTGCACTTGCCTCTACCGGCTGCTGATCGAACCGAGCTTTCTCGCTCGCCTTGCTGTAGAAACCGTGAGAGCCGATAGGGACAAAGTGGCCGTTCACGTTGCAGCACTGTTGAGTAGCAAGCCAGTCCAGGGACTCGAGGCCAGCCGCAAGCAACGCTTTGTCCGAGGTGCGCGAGCCTGCCAGCAATAACGCCTGGGACAAACGTGCGTTGGAATAGGCCAAACCATCTTCAAACCAGTTCCAGCCCGGCGTGCGGGTGATTCGATAAATCTTCAATAACCTGTCAGCGAGTGTGTCTCTCTGCCTCTGTGCGGACCGATCTCCTGGGAAGCGATCAAGGTATTCCTGGATTCCAAACAAGGAAAACGCCCATGCCCGGGGGCTGGTAAAAGCCAGTACCGCCGGAACGGCAAGTTCAAAGAGACGCCCGGCGAGACCCCGTAGCCCCTCATCGACCGTTTGATTGACCGCAGTTCCCAAGGACCACAAAGCGCGGCCGTGACTGTCTTCCGATCCCTGTGCCTCCTGCCACCGACGTTCATAGCTCAGAAAATTGCGGAACCTTCCATTGGCGGAGTTAAAGGCAAGCCAGAGAAAAGCCAGGTATCGCGAAGCCAATTTTTTCGCTTCAGCTTCCCCATTCGCCCCCAGTTGCTCCACCCGAATCGACACGATAAGGGCGCGGGCATTATCGTCCGTGGTGTAGCCCTCGTGATGATTCGGAACGGCGAACACGGCATGCTGCAACATTCCCGTCTCGTCAGTCATCCGGCCGAGATGATTCAGCTTCACCGGCGGCAAACTGTGGATGCGACCGGCGCCGACTGCGTTTGGGCTGACCAGGCGAGGGTTCCACATACGCTCCGCTCTGGCTCTCTGGAAGCTGCGCATGTAGTCCTGGGCCACGCTTTTCCAAACCATGTTGCGTGAGTATAAGTAAGCACGTTTGCGCATAGCGTGCCGTTCAGCCTCATTTTCCAGGAGTTGAATTGTCTGTTCTGCAATTGCGTCTTGGTCGTTGAATGGGACCAGCACTCCGCGGTGTTGGTCGAGAAGCTCCAGCGCATGCCAATAGGGAGTCGAGATGACCGCTTTTCCTGCCCCCAGGGCGTAGGCCAGCGTTCCAGAAACGACCTGCGCTTCATTCTTATATGGTGTGATGTAGATGTCGGCTGAGCCGATGAATTCCATCATCTCCTCAGGACTAACAAACCGGTTGTGAAATATGACGTTCTTCTCAACTCCCAGATCCTTAGCGAGCAACTGCAGCGATTCCCGGTACTTATCTCCCTCGCGGCGCCGGATGTGAGGATGGGTCGCGCCCGCGACGATATACGTAACATTGCTGTTATGAGCCAGGATGCGGGGCAGGGCCTGTATGACTGTTTCAACGCCCTTATTTGGCGAGAGCAAGCCGAAGGTCAGCAATACAGACTTGCCTCCAACACCGAATCGGTCCTTGTAGAAGTTCGGATCAACAAACGCCAGATTGGGAACTCCATGCGGGATGACATCAATCTTGGCCGCAGGAACCTGGAAGATCTCCTGGAGAAACTCCGAAGAGTGTTGGCTCATCACAATGAGGCGGTCGGAGATCTCTGCGAGTTCGACCATCACGCGATGTTGGTCGAGGTTCGGTTGACGCAGCACCGTATGAAGGGTGGTCACGATCGGCATGCGGAGTTTCCGCAGCAGTTCCAGGATGTGGCTGCCCGCAGGCCCTCCGAAAATTCCGTATTCGTGCTGCACGCATACCAGATCAACATTGGTGAAATTGAGGAACTCGGCCGCGCGCTCATAGGACGCCAGCTCCTCTTCGGTTAGCTCGAACCGTACGCGCTCGGGGTAGCTGTATTCGGACTCCGGATCATTCACCGGCAGTGCAAACAAGCGTTCAGCCCCATACTCGGTCGAAACCGCATCGCACAAGTCGGTGGTGAAGGTGGCGATCCCGCACTGCCGCGGAAGATAGTTCCCGATGACAGCGATTCGGCTGGGAAGAGAAAGATTGACCGCTGTGTCGAACGGTTTCGCTGACTTGATCTCAGACACATACGGTAGTGAGCTGGCAATTCCCAACGGTTTCCTGAATGGCAGTGTTTTTGGCAACGACATGGGGTCCCTGTCTGTTCACGACAACCGGGAGGTTGGTGAACAATCGCGGCGCTGTCCAGTTCGGTCCTCGCCTGAGAACACTTCGCCTGACAATGCCGCGACCTTCAATCTCCAACGTGCCGCAATTTTGCAGGCACATCGGCAAACGTCAACTATTTCGATTCGGCAGTTTCGCGCACATTTGCCTTGTTAACGGCAGCCCTTACCGCCCCGAGAAACGACTCGGCGCTCGCCGGGACGTGCACATCGCCTGATAGCGTCTTATGGAAGGAGACATCCTTGCCATAGAATGCAACCGTGGAGTCATTGTCCTGCTGGATCTTGGCGCCATCCACTGCGACTCCAGCAAACAGGCCTTTGGTACGCGAGTAGCTCAAGGCCTCCGTGTTCATCTTCCAGTCGGTACCTGCCGAAGCATGTCTCCCAACCGGACCCGCCGTCGCCGATGCCTCGCCGCTCAGTTCAAACTTGCTCGAGAGTAGCCCTTGCACACCCTTGTCATTCATGAACAAGACGACAAGGTCGACGGACTGACCGCCAGCCTGGAAGCCAAAATTGCCTCCACCGATCGAAATGAATGCCGGCGCACTCCACCCATGGGCCGTGCGGCAGGTAACCACACCGCGTCCATGTTCTCCGCCGACAAGGAATGCTCCCTGGGCCATGTCCGGTACCACAGCGATACACTTGGCGTCATTCAGCACTTCCTCAGGGATGCCCTTATCGGGCGCAGCCATGATCTCGTTCATGACCAGGCCGGCCGCTTGTAAGCGCGCAGTGGCGTCTTGCTGCCCCGGACCGGCCAACGCGAAGGTGGACAAAGACAACGTTAACAAAGCAATTGCGTACTTCTTCATAAAACACTTCCTTTTTCATTCCACGTGATTTCGTGGACGAACTTGTGAGGGGCAATATCGCGGCAAAGATCAGGCCGTTCGACGCCCGCTGATCAAGTTGAAGACCAGGACCACTACGGCAATGACCAGCAAGAGGTGGATCAGGGCCCCTCCTACGTGGAAGCTGAAGCCGAGTAGCCACAGAACCAAGAGAACTACCAAAATCGTCCAGAGCATATGTGCCTCCTGGGCTGGTTGTAAGTGTTAAGTCATGCGGTTACGCGGTAGGGACTGTACCGTTACTCGCCCGCTGCACGCTGGCGACGCCGCTGCTTCGCCATCAGCGACGCGGCTGGGGAATCGTCGAAAACCTGCTGCAACGTTCGACTAGATCCGGCCGATCAACAGCAAAATGACCACAACGACGAGGATCAAACCCAGCCCGCCACTGGGGAAGTAACCCCAGGAACGACTGTGATTCCACGTCGGGAGGGCACCCACCAGAAACAAAACCAGCAGAACAATCAAAATAGTTCCAAGCATACTTTTCTCCTCATCTCTAAGAATCCAGCACTGGTCGAGCGTCGGGATACTGAGAGAAAAAACTTTACTTACCCACTCTCTCATCCCCGCTTCGTCCGGGTCTGAGCAATAGTGAACACTGCTTGCTGCATGCGAGTGATACGCTTCGACGTGTTATCGGGGTGCTGAGAGCGCTCAACATGAAAACAAAGTATCTTCACATCTCTGCTTACTCTTGCGATAAGTGCGAGGGCCCCGTCATTGCGGGATCATTCGGGACACGCGAAACTGAAATTACAAAAGAGACCGATCTGACGCAGGTAGGAGCGGTTTGCCTCTCGTGTGGGAACAAACAAACGGTGATGAATGGTACGAATATCGTGCGCCAGTTTGCGCCCATAGCGTGGGCATTACTGAAGGGGAATCGCTGGCAGTCTGTCAGATGAGTGGTCGGTCGTGTGCGCCCTATCGCCAGGAGTTTGGGGCCGCCGTCCATCGTTGGAATGTGGGCAAATACCGTCGCTTGTGGCAGACAATGCAGCGCCCCGGGCACAGGAAGAGGCGAGGCAGGACGACTCTCTCAACCCATCCCTCAGGAGGCGCAGCTCGGAACTGGTCTCCCTTGCATACACCACAGTGGGCTGAGAATAGGGCCATTTGTGAAGAGTAATCTTATCCCCGCGACGAACGGTCAAGTTCTTTGCGTCTATTCTGCTGAGCTACGAACCTAGCCAGACCTGCTTACATCGGCCATATATTCATCGAGTGGCTGTCTTCGATTCGCCCGCGAGGGAGCCTGCCTCTGCGGAGGTCAGCGCGGCGTGGTCGCAAGGCATATAGCCACTGAGACATGCCGTGTAATTGCGCTGATGATCGGCTACCATGACCGCCCCCAATTCGGTAGCCGATAGTGCGGACCGGTCACAAGTTGCCCATCCGTCCCAACAATCGGAGAAGTTGCGCCAGTGTTTCGCTACGGCGACGTCGCTCGCTTCAGCCGCGGTCAACCGCGAGCGGTCGCACGATGTCCACCCGTTCCAGCAGTCGGACACGTTGCGCTGGTGCGCTGCAACTGCAATTTCGGCAGTTTCGGACTGCGACAGCCCGGAATCGTTGCAGGATGCCAGGCCATTCCAGCAATCGGAGACCATGTTCTGGTGCACAGCGATCGCAACTTGGGCTAGTTCCGGCGTACTCAGATCCGAGCGATCACATGACGTCGACGCGCTTTTGCAGTCAGAAATGTTTTGTTGGTGCTTCGCAGCGGTCAATTCGTTCTTGTCGGTTTGGGTCAAGACCGAGTGGTCGCAGGAGTCGAAGCCGTTCTTGCACGCAAACAGGTTCTGCGCACGATCAGGCGACTGCGCCGACACTAGGTTCGCAAAGCAGATCAAAGACATCACCAGAGAGAAACGGACCATTTGCGAAATAAACTTCATTTTGCTTCCGCCTTTTGAGTGCGACGGATTCGAGTCGCACGCATTCGAAAACAATTATCGGCCGGACGAGTTGGGGAAAGCTGAGCAAGATTGCTCAGTGAGCAATTCTGCTCAGACGCACACGATCGTGGGCGGTAGCGTCTTACTAGTGGGTCGCGCTGTTCGGCCCCGAAGAAGGAACGCGATCTTATGTCCAATCAAATCCAAGCTGGCACGATGATGGTTCAGCAATCGGCGAGCATGCGGTCGCTCGCAATAGAAAGCGAGCCTTACTCTGGGAGCTGGCGCTCATTAGGGACTCTCGAAAGCTCAGGCCTCGATCGCAAAGTTCGTGCTGCCGGATGGAGTTTGTTTTTTATGGCTGGTGAGTTGCGGGCAGTGGTGCCCGCCTGGGGCGGACAGAACACTCTGCGCCGAGGAGTCAAGCGGTTACTGGCTCAAACTCGGCTGCAACATTTCAACTGCCTCGAAGTGACCCATGTACTCAGGAAACACTTTCTCGGAATCCCGTATGTCTCAATAGCCGCACACTCCCGTCACATTCAGGATGGGTGTCAGATTCAATCGATCGGACAGCGTGTCCAAAACGCCGATGCAGCAAGGCCTAACGATTGAATTGCAGTAACGCAAGGAGAGATCAATGAATTGGGAGCAGGTCGAAAGCAAATGGGAGCAGTTGATGGCTTCTGCAAAGGAAAACTGGGCCAAGCTCAGTGATGATGACTTGCAGCAAATATCTGGCAAACGCGAGCAACTCTCAGCGAAGATCCAGGAAACCTACGGAATCTCCCGACGAGAAGCCGAAAAGCAGGTCTGGGACTGGGGCAAGAGCGTGGAGCGAACGCAGAAGAAAGTTGCGTAATATTCCTGCATTCCCCGCATAAAGTCGTAGGTACCCAAAAAGAAAACGGTCTAGATATGGAAATCAGTGATCTCACCGCGATTCAAAAATTGTCCGTACCGTGTCCGACCTGTGCTGCTGCACCGCGAGAACGGTGCTGCGAGATTTCTAACGGTGTCTTTCGGCAGGATCCACATTTTGGCCGCTTGTTGTCGGCCGCAGGACAAGGGGCTTCATCGCGTCAGCACGAGCCCACTACCAATATGTCTCCCGGCTTCAATTTGCGTTAGGCTACCGCACATCCCAGCGACCCTGACGCCGAACCGGCTGCCAGCGGTGGCAGGAATTTCGCTTTGTCCTCATGCACCTTCGGACTGGTCTTCCCTCAGGTCGGAGCTGCGGTCCTGAACGAACAACTCACCTTGTGCCACTCGGCGCATCGCATCTACGAGACCGGGCCCATCCATCGAACGATAGACGACTCCCTGTGCTCGTAACCAACGCCCGTAGGCGGCCCGGTCGTTCTCCTCGGTGAGCACCAGAAGTGCAGTCCGGCGTCGCTTCAACATCCACTGGATCTTCGAAAACGCTGGCAGAAAGCGTGCCGACAGGACCAGTACGTGAGGGCTGAAAGTTTTCAACGCGCTCAGCAACTGTTCGGAGGACTGTGGCTGGCCTATGATGCGAACGTCGTCCGCGACCGCCAGCACCTCCGCCGTCCCGATGCGAAAAAGTTCCTGATGGTCAGCGACGATGACGTCGATCATGACTGCACCTCCCGTGCTGCCGAACTGCATGGTTGAATTCCGGCCTTTCACGATAGTCCTGCTGTTCTCAAGAAACTGGTCAAAATTGCACACTGTGCAACTTTAGTGGAGTAGAGAAATTCGGACGGAGTACGCGACCTGAGGTTCGCGCTTATTCGTGCAGAAGGTAGGCGAGGAGTGCTCTGTGTACTCCACAACTGAGTTCACCGGCTCCGGCACCCGGATCGCGGTCACAAAGTGTGCCGCAAGTTCGATTACGGTAATCTTGCTGTCCGCCGTAGGTTTGGTACGGACCTGCGGAACGATGGATGTCTGTTGTGCTCCCGCCGTTACAGTCAGGATCGCCAGCGAGAACCAGCCGAAAAGTAAGTATCCCCCGGCAGAGCCGGGGGCTTTAGATTGTGAGCCGCTCGAAGCGGCTGGCCGGGGTCGCTGACGCGGCCCCGAAGATTGGGGCCACCGTTCGGTGGCCGGTTAGCGCCACAGGTTGATCTGGTCCAAGCGCTTGTCCTCAGCTTCCTGCTGTCGTATGTACTCGCGGATCACCGTCTCATCCCGCCCTACGGTGGATACGAAGTACCTGCGCGCCCAGAAGTGCTGGCCGACGAAGTTTCTCTTCTTCTCCCCGTATACCCGTGCCAAGTGGATCGCACTCTTCCCTTTGATAAACCCAATCACCTGCGACACCGCATACTTGGGCGGAATCGCGATCATCATGTGCACGTGGTCGGGCAGCAGATGCCCTTCTTCGATCCGGCTCTCCTTCTGCTCCGCCAGTTTGCGGAACACCTCGCCCAAATGCCGCCGCAATTCCCCATACAGAGTTTTTCTCCGGCACTTGGGGATGAACACCACATGGTATTTGCACTCCCACTTGCTATGGCTTAGGCTTTCCATTTCGTCCATCGCGAACAGTCTTTTCTAATCGAAGAATGAGCCTGAAGCGAGAGGTGCAGGCGGTGAGGAAGGCTCCTTTCGGAAAAAGGTTTTCCCAAAAAATATAGCAGTAGTCGTGCGGTGGGAATGTGGGAATCGCGCAGCGATTTCCAAGGTTGTGGGAAGCCCCGTTTTTGGGCTTTCCACAACCGTCATTTCCACCGCGAGTTTTTTGGGTTTCATGGTCACCGTCCTAAGGCCGCTGAGAGGAACTGCTGGAAGAGCTGGCGCTTGGCGTGTTGCATCTGCTGCGCCGCCTCGGTGTCGCTGCGCACCGCCGCGATGTGTTCGAGGGTAGCCACGGTAAGCCCGGCGCGCAGGTACTGCGCTGCCCGGGGCAGGGCCAGCAAGCTCTCCAGCGGTGTCTGATAGCGTCGGTAATAGCGGCGCTGGCGGCCTTTGGCATCGACCTCGATGTAAGCCTGGGCGCAGGGACGATGGTAGTTGAGATAGGGATTAAGGTGTTGGGCATAGAAGCCATGGATGGCCTGGGCGTGTTCGCCGGCGATGTAGCCGTAGCCCATGTGCTTGCGGATGACCGCGCCGTTTTTGGTTTCCACCAGTCCGTTGTCGTTGCTGTGCCGGGGCCGGCTCTTGGTCTGCTCGATCAGCAGCTTGTTGAGCAGACGGGCCACGACCTGGTTGACGAACTCGCTGCCATTGTCGGAGTGAAAGCCGCGGATGCGGAAGGGGAACTGGCGTAGCAAGGCGACCAGCACCGGCTCTAGGCAGGCCTCGCTAATGCGCTCCGTAGCCGCCACGATTTGCCACTGCGTCACTTCATCGACCGCATTGATGTGATAAACGCCTTTGGCCGAGTTCTGATCGCCCTGATGCACCGTGTCCACCCGCAGATAGCCGGGCCGGCCTTGCGGATCGGGTCGCCGCCGCTCGCCGATGGCCACGGTGGTGGGCTTGGTCTTGTGGTAGGTCAGTCGGCGTTCGCGATAGCGCTGCTGGCGGCGCAGATTGTACAGGTGGGCCACCGAGATGGTCGCCAGCCGCGCGTACTCGGCTTTGCCGTAGTGCTGGTATTCGCGCTGCAGAATGCGCTGGGTGGCGGGTCCACTGAGGCTGTCATGCGCCTCATCGACGGCGGCCAGCAGTTCGATGTCCGCCCGCGTATAGCGCTGCGCAAAGCGGTGCCGCCGGTAGCTGGCCGCTTGCACCATGCCGCTGGCCTGATAGCGGGCAATCAGCCGCGTCACCTGCGCCCGGCTCAGGCCGGTCATCTTCTCCAAGTAACGGCGCAGCAAGCCGCGCGCTTTCCGGCCTTGCTGTACGTACTGTTGTTGGCGCAGCACGGTCTCGATCCAGGAATAAACCTGCTCTCGGGTTTCCCCTTTGAACCGGATCTCCTCGCTGGCTCGTAAAAAAGCTTCGATTTGCTCCAGGTTCAGCTTCTCTGCTTGGTGCACGCTCGTGGTCAATCCTCAGCATGCCACCTGCTCCAGGCTCATCTTGCGTTGGAAACCGATCCCTCCTTCAGGCTCATCTTGTATTGGAAAAGACTCGAACTCCCTTTCGTGTGCTTTGGCGGCTCACGTCTGGGAGTCTCCGCGATGGACTCCGGTATCTGTCAAACTTCTACTGCCTCCCCGGCAGAGCCGGGGGGTCTCCCAACGGACGAGAGCGTTTCTCATCCCATCACCTCAACTTTTCCCTCTGCCGCGCTAATTGACTCCGGGCCCGAAGCACTCGTCGTGCGCGATACCGTTGCGCGACCCGTTTGACGTACCCCTGAACATCGGGGGAGGAATATTCCAGTCCCCGCGAAGATATCCGGTACTCTCCGACGTAGTAAGCTGCCGTAATCAATCGGAGGTCCCCGTTGAATTTCTGCTGGAGCCAGGCAAGATATGCGACTCCACCGCGAATGTTCTCCTCTACCAGAAACCGATTGCGCACTCCGAACCGCACGGCCGTTGCGGGCATCAACTGCATGATCCCCGCCGCGCCCTTGTTCGATACCGCATACGGATTCCATCCCGATTCTTCATCGATGATTGCCGCCACCAGTTCCACCGGGACCTGGTATCGAGCACCAAAGATATCTGAGTACCGATTTGCGAGAGTAGATCGCGGTCCTCCTCGCCGAACGCATTCTCCTTTCGACTGCACATGGCCAATGCGCCCAACGGACCGTTGACGCCCACCAGCGGCACGACGACGGCCGAAAGGAGCGATTCAGCTATAGTCGCCTCGCGGATCGCCAAAGGGAAGTCTGCTTCCGGCCGTGAGGAAAATTGCGCCGTGCGAAGGCTCCACCATTCGTAATGCGTTTTCGTGGGCACGGCGATGTCGACCTTCTCCAGAATGCCTTTGCCCGTCGGGAAATCGAGGAACTTACGCTCCAAACAGCCCGTCTGCTTGTTGAGGAGCCACAATGAAGTGAGATCGTTGCCCAAGTGCTTGCGCATCGACGCTGCCACGGCCTGAAACAGCTCGTCCGCTTCAAGCTTGGCCACAATGTGATTGTTTATCTCCAGCAGCAGCTTCAGCCGATCCCGCTGTTCTTCAGCTTGCCGCCGGTATAGCTCTGCGCTGTCCCTTGCCAGCGCGCACTCGAGCGCAACCGCAACGTGCGACGCCAATGAACGGAACATCTCGACCTCTTCGGGGGCAAATTGCTGCCCCTGCAACTTTGGCGTTGACAGAATTCCGTATCGTTTCTGGGAGGTAGACACTGGAAACAAATAGGTGCTTCGTCCGACAACTTCGGGTGCAAATGGAGCCAGCTCAGGATGTTTCAACATTTCCTGCGACAGGTCTGGGACAAAAACTGGTTTCTGTTCGTCAAGCACCCGCGCGGCTGCGCCAATGCGTAATGCTCTGGTTCCAATCTTGATCGCGGGAGCATCCGCATCTCGATCGAACTCGAAGGTATACAGACTGTCCCCGTCATCGCTCAAAACGTAGAGTTCAGCTCCATGCAACTTAGAAATGCTGGACAGAACGCTACGCACGCTGTGCAGGACGGCTTTGACCGTGGGCTGGTCGGCCAAGGTGCTGGACGCATCCGGCAAAGTCCGATATCGATCTTCGGCGCTCGTCATACTATGGGTGCTCTACGACGATCTCCCTTGGCTTGCGGCTTCGCGCCCGCTCTGGCACCAGGTGCTGCTTGTGTCGACCGCAGCATCCTCGAGCATTTGTCTGAAGACTGAGCAGATTATCGCGATCCGCTGGAGAATGAGCACGTTGCAACGTGATCGGCTCATGGCGAATTCCCCTCAGCTAGGCGGCGGGGAGCGCACCGGAAACAACGGTCATTCGGTGCTTGACTGGTTCAGCCAGAACGATATGCCGCTCGGAGGCACCAGTCAAGAGGGTCGTGACATGCCTCGCTCCAGTTACGGTCAGTGCCCGACATAGCGGCAGGAGGCGAAAGCGGCGCATACGTTCAAGTCGTTGGTAAAAAGGAGTTTTTAGCGACTAGGCTTTGGCTTCCAACGTGCGATTAGAGGAAATGGACGCTCAGGGTATTTGAAGGAGGTAGAAGAAATGACCCGTTTAAAGCATGATGCATTTGGCAGGTTGGCGCGCATGCTAAAGGAGGAATTTGCATGTTCCGTATCCACCATCGGTTTCTGGTTGGCCTCATTTTTGCGAGTTTTCTCGTCGCTCCGGCCGCTTCCGATGGGGCTGAGTTGAAGGAAGAGACCCTGAAGACCTGGGATGCGTACATCCAGACGGTAGATTCACAGATGCACAGCCGCGTGCAAGGCTCCTTCCTCTGGGTTGACGAGGACCCGGCCCGCGCCGAAAGCGTTCGCGCGGGTAAGACTCTGGTCTCGCCGGTTGGTAAGAAAATTCCCAAGCCCGTGCCCTCCGGCTTGATCCACGATTGGGTAGGAGCGGCCTTCATCCCCGGCGCCCGGCTTGGAGACGTTTTGTCCGTGGTTCGCGATTACGATCATTACAATGAGTTTTACAAACCTATGGTTGTCGATGCCAAGTCGCTCGGCACTGAAGGAGAATGCGACAAGTACTCGATGCGCGTGGTGTACAAGGAGACTGTGGCCGAGACTGCACTCGACACCGAATACCAAGCCTGCTATCTCCAGCTCGACGAACTGCGTTGGTGCAGCACCGCGCACTCCACGCGCGTGCAGGAGATTCAGCACTACGGCCGGCCTGATGAGCAGGAACTTCCACCAAACCAAGGCAAGGGCTACGTCTGGCGCCTCTACACCGTTACCAGGTTCGAAGAGAGAGACGGTGGCGTCTATATTGAGCTGGAGGCGATTGCCCTAAGCCGGGACATCCCAGCCGGGCTGCGTTGGATGGTCGATCCGATTGTGCGAAGGGTCTCGAGGAACACGCTGCTGATCTCTCTTCAACAGATGGAAGAGGCGGTGCGTTCAACAGCCGGGACTGCGAACAGGGCAGCGAAATCGTCCACCTTTGCTGCCGGCAACGCTGAGGGCACGATCGCTTCGGCCAGCAAGATAGCGAACCGCTTTGCCTCACGCCCGAAGCCTTGACTGCACCGGTGCCTTTCCGAACCAGCAATGAGATGTCAACTTGTCGGCATCCACCGAGCCCCAAGTGTAAAGAGGAATTCCGCGATCGCCAGATTGCATGTCGGCGCCATGCTTATCACTACGGGGTCGACAGCCCCGAGATTTGCGGTTGGACGTGGCCTTACGACAAGAGTGAAGTGAAGGGCTCGTAGCGCTGGCCGGGCGCAGCCAGCAACCCTCTTTCGCCAAGTCTATTCTAGTAGCTGCTCGAATAAGCGAGCAGGACACTTATCAGTC
Organism: uncultured Acidobacteriaceae bacterium; assembly: GCA_963782275.1. Lineage (GTDB taxonomy): Bacteria > Acidobacteriota > Terriglobia > Terriglobales > Acidobacteriaceae > Bog-257. Next base: position 61,487 of record CAWAJA010000002.1, read on the forward strand.
TACACTTTGCCCGTCGCCTTCCGCCTGCACATCCACCTGCCCACATTCGGGCATTGCCGGTTCTAGGGCGCGGCTGTCTACTGGCTCGCATTGCCAAGACCCCTATCTTTCCATGGCTTAATGCGAGTTCGCGGTTGGCATCGCGACTGCATACTACTTTGTTGGTGTTCGGGAGGAACGATGCTAAGCGCAGAAATGCAACATTCAGCGAAGGCTTTGATCGTCAAGATGGAAGGCGGATGCACCAGCGATGATGCGGAGTGCGTTCGGATGCTAACGGAGGTTACCTTCGGGGATTCTGTGGGGGAAACGACCCTGTCGTCTTTCAGCAGACTCGGAGCGAAGTTCCTTGCTGAGGAGGCCTACGTATTGGATGTGTGCAAGCGGCTTGATCGTAGGACAGCTTGCCCGGGAGCCTGATTTCTGTATGAACGATATCGTCCAATTTGTTCTGAAGCATGGCTACCCAATCCTGTTCGCTGCCTTATTCGCGCACCAGCTAGGCTTGCCGATACCGGGACCCCTGTTTCTGCTCGCAGCCGGGGCGCTCGCCGCAGCCGGGAAGTTGGGCCTCGTCGCCGTGCTCGTTCTGGCGATCATTGCCTCTGTCCTGGGTGATTGGCCGTGGTACGAGGCGGGTCGCCGGCACGGCGACAAGGTGTTGCACTTCATTCACCGCCTCGCGCGAGACCCTGACGCCCATGATCGCAGGGCGAAAGAGACTTTTGCCCGTTATGGGCCTCCGATTCTCCTCATCGCGAAGTTCGTCCCTGGACTGGATGCGGTGACGCCTCCCCTGGCCGGGACATCTCGCACCAGCCGCCTCCGTTTCCTGGCCTTTGATGCAATTGGCTGCGGTCTCTATTCGGGCGTCTACGCCGGACTCGGCTGTGTCTTCAGCCGTAACCTGGAGCGCGCGGCGGCGTACGCTGGGAGAGTGGGCACAGTTTTGGCTGGGCTTGCGCTCGCCGCACTGCTTACGTATGCCGTCCCCAAGTTGGTTCGCGGGTATGGCGCTGCCCGCAAATCTCAGCTTGTGCGGATCACCGTATCAGGGCTGAGGGGATCTGGACAAACTGTCGCTAATCCCTAAAGGAAAGTTGAAGGACACAAATATGAGCACTAAGCTTGTCGCGCAACGGGATGCACTACAGGATGCTGCCAAACTCATCAACACGCAACACGGATGCGGTCCCGTGCAGTTCGCCGGAACCAGCGAAGCACTGTATGAGCGGCATCTCCTGTTTGACAGTGGCGTCGATCTGGCTTCTGATGCGGAATATGAGTGCAACCGGGTTCGTGGACCGTGCCGTTGTTGGCTGGCATGGATCCGGACTGGCCATGATGAAATCTCGGCGCCATCACATCTATGTGTGGCCGCCACCACTGAAACCCCGTGCGTTGAGGATTTAGCCTAGTACTTAGTTGCAATGAAAAGCGGTCTATGTCATGATTGGGTATGAGCAAATACCCCACCGCCCTCACATTGACGCCAGAAGACCGCTCCACGCTGGAGAGCTGGGTTCGCGCGGGTAAGACCGAAAGGCGTCTGGCAGAGCGAGCCCGCATGGTTCTGGCCGCCGCCGCCGGTCAGGGCACGATTGCCATCGCCCGTGCGCAGCGCAGACGGCCCGCAACCGTCAGCAAGTGGCGAGTACGTTTTTCCCAAGCTGGTTTGACCGGGCTCCAGGATGCCCCGCGGCCAGGAGCTGCGCCGCGCTACGACGAAAACACCCGGCGCCGCATTCTGGACCAACTGGACCAGCGGCCGCCAGTCGGCCATGGGAGCTGGACCGGAGCGTTAGTGGCGAAGGCCTTGGGGGATGTATCCAAACATCAAGTCTGGCGCGTGCTGCGTACCCAAGGAATTCACTTACAGCGGCGCCGTAGCTGGTGCATCAGTACCGATCCGGAGTTTGCCGCCAAGGCGGCCGCTATCGTTGCCCTGTACCTGGACCCGCCGGAACACGCGGTCATCCTGGCGGTGGATGAAAAGCCGCATATTCAAGCCTTGGAGCGAGCCCAAGGCTATTTAAAACTACCCAACGGCCAAGCCGTGACCGGTTTCAGTCATGAGTACAAACGCCACGGCACCACGACCCTGTTCGCCGCCCTGAATGTGCTCACCGGCCAAGTCAAGGGCGGACACGCTCACCGGCGTCGACGCCGTGATTTTCTTGCCTTCATGAACGAGGTGGTCGCACTCTATCCGGGCCGGGAACTGCACGTGGTGATGGACAATCTCAATACCCACAAACCGAAACATGATCGTTGGCTGGCGCAACATCGCACGGTCCATCTACACTTCACGCCCACCCACGCCAGTTGGCTCAATCAGATTGAATGCTGGTTCAGTATCCTGAGCCGGCGCGCTTTGCGCGGGGCAAGCTTCACCTCGCCCCAGCAGGTGCGCGAGGCGATCGACCGATTCATAGCTGCCTACAACGAAACCGCCACGCCCTTCGAGTGGACGAAACGCCAGATTCGCAATGTGCATCCCCATTCATCTTACGCTAATCTACGCAACTAAGTACTAGTGATATATTGCGCCATTTGTTGGCGTGCAATCGCCCAAATGGCCGTTCAAGAGGTGGCGTGATGTCAAAGCATAAGAAAGAAGTCTCCCAAGTTTCAAACGCGGGTTCCCTCGAATTGACGGAGGAAACCATCCGCCAGCGTGCGTTCGAGTTGTTTGAACAGCGCGGCTGCGAACCCGGACATGACCTCGACGACTGGCTCCAGGCAGAGGCGGAGGTCATGGGGAAGAAACCCATCACTCGCGCAGATCAAGGCACAACCCTACATAACGTAGTGGCAGCCTGACGGAGTTGCCGCTATGAGCATCCACATGCGATGCGAGGACTTTGAGAGGGTCGAAACTCCGGTCGAACGCGGCGGCTTGCATTTTGACTGGTTTCAATCCCCGGCATTGGTAGAACCGTTCGACATAGCACAAGTCACAGATCACGATAATGGGCCTAAGGACAATGTCAAGAAAACCAATAAATACCCGCTGGGACGACATCAGCCAAGCGCCTGAGAGCATCGTCCCTGCGGTTCCCTTGCCAAGCCGGCCGCCTCTGATAGCGGGTCAGGTATATCGGCAGCGGCGGAGGTGAAATGATATGACGAATCCCCCATATTCCACTCTGCCGTCTGAAGGGGACAACTCGGATGCGCTCAGTCGACTCGCGCTGGACCTGAGCTGGTCATGGAACCACTCGGCGGACGAGATCTGGAAGCGGCTTGATCCCGAGCTCTGGGAAATCACCGCAAATCCGTGGCTGATCCTGCAGTCCATGTCGCCACGAAAGCTTGACGGCTCTGAAGCTCGAGTTTCAGACGGATGCCGCGTTTCGACAGCGCATCGAACAATTGCTGGCCAGGTTGAACGAGAAGAATGCGGCTCCGGCCTGGTTCCAGACAGCGCACCCATCGTCCCCGCTGCGCACCGTAGCTTACTTCAGCATGGAATACATGTTGAGCGAGGCGCTGCCCATTTACTCCGGGGGCCTTGGGAACGTCGCAGGCGATCAGTTGAAAGCCGCAAGCGACTTGGGCGTACCCGTGGTTGCCGTCGGGCTCCTTTATCAACAGGGGTACTTCCGTCAGGAGCTCGACGCCCACGGCGACCAGCAGGTTCTCTATCCAGTGAACGAACCCGGACAGTTACCCATTCGCAGGGTACGCACAGCCGACGGCGAGTTGCTCAGAATGGCGTTGACCTTACCAGGGGGCAAGATCTGGATTCGTACGTGGGAGGTGCAGGTCGGACGAACCAGGCTGTACCTGCTGGATACCAACGATCCCGCCAATCCGCCGAGTGTCAGAGCTGTTACCAGCGAGTTGTACGGCGGCGGGTCCGAACTGCGCCTGCAGCAGGAGATGCTGCTCGGAATCGCCGGGTGGCGAGTTTCTGCGCGCGCTTGGCATCACGGCAGATGTGTGCCACCTGAACGAAGGCCACGCCGCTTTCGCTGTGCTCGAAAGGGCTCGCTGGTATATGGAAGAGACTGGCCGTCCTTTTCATGAGGCACTCGCCATTACGCGCGCCGGAAACCTGTTTACCACGCATACGGCCGTAGATGCAGGATTTGACCGGTTCTCCCCCGAACTGATCAGGCAATATTTATCGGGATACGCGCAGAACCGTCTGGGCATATCCGTGCACGATCTGCTGGCGCTGGGCCGGAAGAATCCCGACGACGACTTCCGAACCTTTCAACATGGCGTATCTCGCAATCCGCGGCAGCGGCTCGGTAAATGGCGTGAGTCGTCTGCATGGGGAAGTGAGCCGGCGGCTGTTTCAGCCGCTGTTCCCGCGTGTGCCGGAAGACGAAGTGCCGGTTGGGCACGTGACGAATGGCATTCACGTCCCGACATGGGATGGAGCGGAAGCCGACCAGCTATGGACCGACCTCTGCGGAAAGGGACGGTGGCTGGGGGACCAGAGCGGCCTGGAAGAGCGTATGCGCTCCGCGGATGATCAACGGATCTGGCACATGCGTTGCTCCCAATGTGAGGCTTTGGTGGAATACGCCAGGCAGCGGCTGAGCCGGCAGGAGGCAGGCTACGGAGCATCGCTGCTGCAAGTCCAGCAAGCGCAGGCGGTGTTGAATCCGCAAACGCTGACGTTGGGATTTGCGCGGCGCTTCGCTACTTACAAACGCCCAACGCTCTTGCTGCATGATCGCGACCGGCTGGCCCGCATTCTTACCAACCCGCAGCGGCCCGTACAACTGGTGCTGGCGGGCAAGGCGCATCCCAATGACGCAGCCCGGACAGGCACTCATCCGCGAATGGACCAGCTTCGCCCGGCGGCCGGATATCCGCCCGCATGTGGTGTTTCTGAGCGATTACGACATGACTGCTGGCGCAGCGCTTGGTTGAAGGTGTAGATGTCTGGATCAACACGCCAAAACGCCCGTGGGAAGCCAGCGGCACCAGCGGAATGAAAGTGCTGGTAAACGGTGGGCTGAATCTGTCGGTACTGGACGGATGGTGGGCCGAAGCGTATTCTCCCACGAGTGGGATGGGCCATCGGCGACGGGAAGGAACACGGCGACGATCCGGCGTGGGATCGGGCCGACGCCGAGGCGCTCTATGCCGTTCTTGAAAACGAAATCATCCCCGAATTCTACAAGCGCGACGAGCAAGGCATTCCGCGCTCGTGGGTGGCGCGCATCCGTGAAAGCATGGCGGTGCTGACGCCGGCGTTTTCCGCAAACCGTACGGTCCGCCAGTACACAGAGGAACACTACATTCCGGCAGCGAGTGCATATGCTGCGCGCGCATGCCGTGACTCAAAGGTGACGGAGTCACTTCATCGCTTGGCACGAGGATATTGCCCGGTACTGGGATGATGTTCACTTCGGCGCGCTGAAAGTGAGTCAGCAAGACGGAGAACTGATGTTTGAGGCCGAAGTATATCTCGGCGGACTGGATCCCGAGTTCTGTACGGGTAGAACTGTACGCCGCGCCGCAGGACGGGAAGCCGGCATTCAGGCAAGAGATGCATCTGAGCGCACGTTCAGCAGTCAGTTCCGGGCCGTATTCGTTTTCGACACGAACGCCGGCCACTCGCAATGCGGCCGACTTCACGCCGCGCATTCTGCCGTATCATGCGCTGGCACTGCCGCCGGAAATCCGCCGGATCGTGTGGCAAAAATGATCGGCACGCACGTGGCAACATTCGCGGATGGTACAACCCGCAATGGCACTACGAACACGAGCCAGAGACCCGCGACCCTGGACCTCATCTTCTCCGATTACTTCAGCCTAATGAACCGAGGGTCTTGGAGCCACTGCGCGATATGTTGCTGACGTACGGCGAGAATTTGCGTGTTCTCCCGGAGTGCAGCCAGCATTGAGCTGCTGCTTTTTCATGAAGTGGACGACGCTCGAATGGGAATGACACGGGAAGGGCCTTCCGGGAAGTAGTCGGCAATCCAGCACCGCACTCGGCGACAACATTGGCATTGCGAGCTAACTGCCAGGTAGCCTTCGAGCATGCCTTCCATGACGTCTATGATCCGCAACAACGAGCATCCTCCAACATGCTTACGGCCGAACAGGCGGCGGAACGGCTCGGTGTAAGCATGCGCACAATACGCAGTCTGCTATACGCAAAAGTTCTGGAGGGAAATCAGATTCCGTGGCAGATTCCTGCCGAGGCCTTGACCACCAGGGCTGTCGTTGGACGTGTTCAGAGTATCAAGGACGGAGTGCGGTTCAAGGAGCAAACATGCGACACTTCCACGCTCTTGCTACTACCTAGATTCTGACGAAGAAAGCCCCCAGAAGTAAACGCTGGAGTCTTTTCTTGCCTCGGTGCGCCTTGTGCTCTCCTGGCCTCCGTGCGGAAGGTCGACGGCGGTGGCTCGCCTTTGGCCCGATGCTTGGAAAGCAAGTAGAAGCCTGAAAGATAGCTTTCAAAAGCGTCCTGTCATGGCATAATCACGAGGGCGGTGAACGATGATTTCATTGCGGTCAATGTGGGAGCTGCGCGCTGCGCGCTTTGTTGGGTGCCACGATGCATTATTCGAAGCGCGGTGACGTTTTGCCGTTTTCGAACCCGCAGCGGGTTCCCCGCAATCTGCAAAGGGATGCTCGCTCCCAGCCCACGACCGCGGCAACGCTGGAACAAGATCGACAAGATACCGGTTGTCAACACTCTCCGTGAACAACCGATAGCAACAACCAGACCCTTTTCTTTCAATCAGATAGTCAAGAGGTGCAGAATGTTGCGTGCTCGTAGCCCCCATGTATTCCGCCGGCGCCCGACTCGCCAACGAGCGTGATCGGTATGTGGCTTTCCAGAGACGGGTTTCCTTGGAAGACGGGAGGGCATTTCACCCGAAGCGCCGTTCGCGTCGACTAACAGTCAACTTCGGTGTTGCCTGTCATCCGACGATTTGATAGATACCTGGGAAGCATCACTCGAATCGCCTTCGACGGACAGGAAGAGGCGACTCAATTTATTCCTGGAGAGGGCGTTAGTCCCGGTCTACTTAAGGCGGCCAATCCACGAGTACTGCCACACGACGGAGACGTTCTGGTAGTTCCCTCCAAAGCGCACATCCGCTCCCTTGCTGTAGCTGAGCTTCAGTGACCGGCACTTCTCCAGCCCGGATCGCCCGGTCGCTCCAATGTGCGGGTCCAGAAGCCCGCCTCCTAGTTGATTCCAAATCCCTGATTAGCCATAGCGACGCTCTGCGGCCACTCGTCGTTTGTCGGTTGCCAGGTCTTGTCCGGGTTGTAGAGCTCCATGTTCTTCACGATGTTCAGGGAATCAGGGCCCAAGTCCTTCTGGTAGACAATTCCGTCGTTGCTTACGATGAAAGTCTTGACGCCGGTCACACGGTATTCAGCCGGCACTGCCACGAGGGCAAATCCGCCGATCATGATTCCTTCGATGACGTAGTCGATTTTGCCCAACGGCGCCGCCGGGCCCTGACCTTTCAGGATCTTGAAGTAATAACCGTGAAATCCTCCCTTACCGGTCGTATAGCCTTCCGCCAGCGCCTCGGCCACAGCCTCTCCTATTGGTCCGCCCGATGTGCCATCGGGATTCTTCCAGTACAAGCCGTCCTGTTTGCCGGGAGTGCTGAAGATTTTCTGCGCATACTGGTTGACGCCGGAGTCGTCGTGGATCTGCAAAGAATATTCCTTCTGCGCTTCGACATAGCCGCGACACACCGTAATGGCGTCCAATTCGTTGGCGCCAATGCGCCGGTAGAGGATTTCCTGTCGCCCTTCCTTGGCGTTGAAATACCACTTGCCGTTTTTCTTCACGAGGGGCACCGGAAATGGCCACTCTTCATCGCCAACAACGATGGTTGCCCGGTTCGGATTGGACTTTGCAAATTCAATCGAGTTCTTTGCAGCGGCTTCCTTGGCAAAAGCAACGCCATTGTTCTTGTCGCGAACAGGATCCGCTGACTCGATGAAGTCTTCACCGTCGGGTCCGAAGATCGCCATCAGTTCCGGTACGTCATAATCTCCGGCCGCTTTGATGACAGCGTCGGCGGCTTGCTGGGGAGTGTCGAATGCCTTCGGCCCGGTTGCCGCCGGTTTCGCCGCGGGCTGGGACTGTGCCGCTGCGATGCCTGGCAGTGCGCACGCGATCAGGATGAGGACGAAGGTAACAATCACTACGTTGGAACTAAATAATCTTGATTTCATAGTTTCCTCGCTCGTCATGATTCGCATGGCCTACCTCCTCCTGCCGCCACCACCGCCGCCACGGGCACCGCCACCGCCACGCGAGCCGCCCATGCTGGACGCGCCTCGCGAACTGCTGACTCGAGCACTGCTACCGCTCATCCCACTGCCGGCGCCACCGAACGCGTTTCGGTTCGTAGAACTCGGGGTATTCCGGACTTGCTGGTTGCCCACGCGGTCGGCCCCGCCTCCGCGGCTTCCCCCCATATTGCCTGCACCCGCACCTCGGTTGGACATGTCCCGGGTACCGGCACCGGGACCGGCTCCAGCGCCGCGGTTAGCAGCCGTGTCCCGAGTCCCCGCGCCCGGACCCGTGCCGCGATTCGACATATCGCGTCCTCCCGCAGGCTGCTGTCGGGCTTGGTTCTGGCGAGCGTTGGCCTGCCGGTTTTGCATGGAATCGCCCCGTGTCGTACCGCCGTACCTGTTGGCCGTGTTTCTGTCGCCATAAGGTGCTCCTCCGCGATGCTGCGGATTGTGCTGCCAGTTGCTGTTGCCCCGGGCGGGCTGAGTGGACGGGCGATTGCCGCGATTGGCATTGTTGATGTTCTGCCGATTGCTGTTGTTGACGAAGTTGTTGTTGTTATTAATTGTGACGTTGTTGTTGCCGCCCCATCCGCTGTTGTAACCCCATCCGCCGCTCCACATTGCTCCCATCGCGACGCCTACACCAAACGAGATCGCCATACCCGCCGCGTAATAACCGGGCGGGGGATAAGCGATCGGCGGGTAGGCATAAACGGGCGCCCCATACACGACGGTTGGGTTGTAGCTGGGAACATACACCACCTGCGGGTTGGCTTGCTCAACTACAATCACCTGTTTGCTCTCGACCACCTTGGTCTCAACCTTTTGCTGCTCCGAAGACTTCAGATTGCCGGCGTCCTGAGCCTTCTTGCGCATGCGCTGTACCGCGTCCATCACATCGTTCTGCTGCGCGAGGAACGCATTTCCCAGATCGGTCGTCCACTTGATGTTGTCTGCCAGTAGCTTGACGACATCGGGCAAGGCAGCCAGTCCCTGAATGCTTGGGTCCCAGTCCTGCTTCTTTACGGCGTCGGCCAGCTGTTTCTCATTCATCCCCTTGTTCTGGGCCAGCCACTGCTGCAACTGAATCACCTCCAGCGGATAGGTGGAAGCCACCAGCGTTTGGCTGAGCATCGGGTCAGGGTAGAGCGCGATGGGCGCTACAAGTGAGTCAAGCTGCTCAGGAGGTAGCATTGCCGCCTGGCTGTTGGAGGCCGGTGGTTGCTCCTGGGTGGCCGCCAGGGCCGTGCTCCCAGGCACCAGCGCTGCGATGCAGAGGATCGCGGTAAGCTCTCGAACGAACTGGAGGAGACAATTGCTAAGAATCCTTCTTGATTTCATATCAAACAAGCCTCTCCTTCTGAGTCCGCTCCCTTTTTGCGGCCCTCCAATCGACAACGGAACCCGACTACGGCGGCAAACCCGAAACGCATTCAGCTTTACGTTCCGGGCGCGACCCCAAGCCGGTTTGCCGATTCGACTTCTACTGAGCCCAATTCCTTGTCTGGTGACTTTGTACTGCGGCCCAAGATGGGCTACAACTAGGGAAATCCCTAGTCAGTCTCTGGCTACGTGCGGAGAACCTGTGACCCTCGCAGGCGACACTAGGTATTCGTCTCGGGCGTATGCCGCAGGTCATGTCCCAGCGAGTAATTCAGAAACGTTCGGATGGCAGCGATCGCAGCTAACTGTCCGATGTCGTTCCAGGTGGGGCTGATTGCACTTTTCAATATATCAGCGGCGAGCAGGAACTCAAGTGCGAGGACCAACCAACCTGCAAAGCCTCGGAACACCACTAGCGGTACCACCGGCGTCTTCGTCTGCAGAAACTCAATGACAGCGGACCCCATGGCCTGAATGGCACCGATCACGATTACCAGTACTGCAATGAACTCAGTGCAAGTAGCGACCACCGCCGAGATGCTCTTGACGATTGCAACCATCCCGCCCATTCCATGGGCGTCGAGGGCGAGGCCATCAAATGCACACGCACACATAATCAAGAAAGATTACGCCGCCTGATTGGCAGCCTTTCCCTCAAGCCAGACGAGGAACAACTTATACCCTACCGACAAAAGGATCGCGCCGACAAACAGGCCGATAATGCCCATCGCGACGAATCCGCCAATCGCGCCCAGAAAAACCACAGCGATCGGAACCGCAACGCCACGCCCCAGCAAGATTGGCTTCAATACGTTGTCCATCAAGGCGACGATGATGCACCAAATCAGAAAGATCACAGCCTTGGTGGTGGTGGCGGTCGCAAACACGTAGATCACGGCAGGAACTAGTGCGACGATCCCGACCTGAAGTACGGCTGCGATCAGGAAAATCACCGCCCACAGGCCCACCGTAGGAAGTCCCACCAGCAGAAAGCCGAGCGTGGCGCAAGCCGATTGGATGAGCGCAACGCCGATAATGCCGAAGGTGACGCTGCGGATCGTGGATTCAACTAGTTCCTGAAACTCTGGTCCCCTCTCACCGAAAAGGCGGTGGGCCAGGGAGCGGGTCAGTTCATAACCAGCCTGTGCATTGGCTAGAAGCAGACCGGAAACCACGATGGAGAGGAGCAATTGCAGCACCGTAGCCCCCACTCCGGCGGTTGCAGAGAGTACTCCTGGAAGCGAGGCCTTGATTTGTGGAGCGAACTCTTTGAGCAGCTCTGTCAGGTCTCTGGAAGCCAGAAGCCACATCTTTGTCAGGGGAGCGCCTATCAGAGGCCAACCGGCGATGCTGGGCGGTGGAGGAGGGACGATCGCGGCTCCCGACTTTAAGTGGGCAGTCACCGCTTGAACACCCTCGATCAGGCTGTCTGCCAGCAAGTAGACCGGAAGAATCAGGACAGCCAGAAGGATTAAGGTGAACACCACGGCGGCCAGAGCGCCACGGCCTCCCATGAGTTTCTGCAACTTCTTGAAAGTAGGGTATGCAGCTACCGCGATGATGATGCCCCAGGCAATCAGGGGGATGAACGGAAGCAGAATAAGCAGACAGGCAGCGACCACCAGAAAAGCCAGGCCAATGTGGATGGACACTTCCAGGGCCCGATTCTTCTGGGCCTTGTCGTACGCAGATTGTTCAAAAGTCACGGCCGAGTCCTCCTGAGAGACGCCAGCAACCTTAACGCCGGGCGTAAACGCAGTGGTCTGGCCAACGTCTCCGACCGTTATGAAGCGGTCCGTCTCAAGGCCCAATCATAGGGGCAACCGGCCGACCTCACAACTAGGGAATTCCCTAGTACTCAGGGCGGGAAGGCGGGGATTGCGAAACATTTACCGGGAACGGCCGGGCGGCAACGTGAACTGGAGGATCTTTCGTCTTCTCAACCACCTTGGGGATTTCCCGAGTTCTCGCGAGGAAGTCCGATGCGTAACATCTCATCAGAGCAGGTTCGCACCAGCAGCTACAATCTTCGGGGTTGAAGCAGTTCGTCCGGAAAGAAAGAGGCTGGTCACGCTTCGACAGCTTCTATTGGTCGTTTGTCACGGCGACCACCGTCGGGTACGGCGACCCTTGGCCGGTGCAAGAACTATCGAGGATCGCTGCGAGCATAATCCCATTTCTGGGGCTTCTGCTGACCAGCATCATCATTGTACTTGCCGTGCGCGCCGGAACGGTGGCGTTGGGAGCACACGGGGACACTGGTTAAACTTCAGCCTTCTGCAAGCGCCGCTCTCTCGCTCTACCGCCGCCTGCCGCCACCACCCATGCGTGCGCCGCCCATCCTTGCGCCACCCATGGAGTTGAAGTTGCTCGTCCGTTGCGCGCCCTGGGTACGCATCTGCTGTTGCCGTTGCAGGTTGGCATCCGGCTTGGTCGTGGACTGCCAGCCACTGCCGCTATTGCTTGACCAACTGCCGCTGTCGCGATTGTAGCGGTACACCGTTCCGTCTTTGCCGGCATAGACATTGTTCTTGCCAGCCGCGACACCGGCTCCGGTGTTGGTGTTGTAGGCAAAACCGCCGCGCCCAGCCGCGCCTTGGCCGCTGTAAATATTGCCAACGTATCCCGCTCCGCCGCCCGCCACGATGCCGGTGTTCGGGTTGTAGGTTGCGCCACCGCGATAGCCCGCAGTATTGCCGGTGTAGATGTTGGTATTGGTGCCGCGACCGGCGACTGTGGGCCTGCCGGTCTGGGTGTTGTGGTAGGCGCCACGCGTGGCTGCTCCGTAATTTCCGGTGTAGGGGTTTGCCCAGGCCGCTCCGGTACGGGAATATGCCGTGTTGCCCCATACTCCGTAAACATTCGCGACCGCAGCTCCGCCCCATGCTCCCCAGCCGTAATAGGGATACCAGCCGTATCCGTAGTAGCCCATCGGCCCCCACCACGGGTAATACCAGGGATAGTAGCCATATCCGTAGCCGAAGCCGAAGCTCCATCCCGATGCAGTGCTGTAGGTGAAGCCGGCTCCCACACCGTAGGTATACGGCCAGCCGTACCACACTGTGGAACTGATATACGGCGGATAATACCATCCTGTGCCGTAGACTACGGTCGTCGTACTCGCCGAGACCACGGTTCCGTAATACCCCGGAGTGTAGCCGACGTATACGACCTCGGGCGTAGAGTTATATACCTCCACATAGGTAACGTAGTAAAGCGGCGAGCTGGGAGGAATGTCATAGATCTCAGCGGGCACAGTGTTGGCCACGCGCCACGGCCCCTGTGGCGTCGGCGCTTTGAACCACACTCCGGCTTCAACACAATAGTAGTTGTTCTCGGAAACCTTGATGACCGGTGCGCTGGTGTTCTTCGCATAGGTCATCGACGTGCCTTGGATCGGCGCGAAGGTCGCCTCGCCGTCATACTGTACTGTTAGCTTGGCTTCGGAGCGGGTAATCGTCGCGGTCTGGGGAATCGAGTTGGCGATCAGTGCGTCTTTCGACTCGGGCGTACCTGGAACGGACGCCAGTACCGTCGCCTTGGGACTGTCTTGCGGAATCTTGGCAAAGTCGGCTGGCATGTCCGACCCGTCTACGAAGATCCAAGGCCCTCCCAACGAAGCACTCTTGAACCAGCGGCCCGAGATCAGAATGTAGTCTTCGCCGCCCAGACGGAACAGGTTGCCATTGGTATTGTCCGCGTACTCCAAACCGGTGCCCGGAATTGGCTTGTACACCGGCTCACCATTGGTTTCGATCAGTTCGGCTGGTCCGAACACGACATACACCACCGGAATTTCCGCCTTCTTGCCGGCTTCTTTGAGCGACGGCTGCTTGGCGCCCGTTTCTCCCTCCAGGGTCTGTCCTTGGGCCTGACTCACCACGAACTCTTCCGCTTTCTTCATGTCGTCGGGTAGCTTCTTAGCGTAGCTCCATGGTCCTTCCAGATCCTTAGCTTGCAGCCACCAGTCTTGCACGCGCAGGTAGTAGTTCTTCTTGTCGTTCTCAAAAAGGATGATTGCTCTCGTATTGATCACGCGCTCCAGTTTGGTACCCTGAATCTCCCTCAACTGTGGCATGCCGTCAATCAGTACCAGCAACGATGGCTTGGTCGCAAAGATTACCTTGGGCGGATCGTTCTGGACCTCGACGGCGTGGACCGCCTCGTCGCTCGCCTCGAGCGCGGCCTCCAGTCGGTCAAGCGAAATGATCTTGGTTGCACCCGGCAGCTTCTTTTCCAGCAGCGCCCTAAGCTCGGGTTCCTTATCTGGCGCAACGGGAAATTTCACTTTGGTGAGGCGAATCTGGTCGAGTGTCACCAGCCGGTTAAGCTTGTCTACCTCCGTCCGCGCTTCGAACCAAGCGACTCCGTACTTTGCAGCGCTGTCTTTTCCGGTCTTTAACTCCACAGCAGCATAAAGATCAATGCGGTCCCCCTCCCACTTGTCCGCTTGTGGCTGATAGATAACAAATGTGTCGGCACCGCCGGTGAATGTACGAGGCCAACCCGTATCGGAGGGACGACTGCTTTGCGCGGTGGACTTCTGCGCGCTGGGCGTGTTGGGCAGTGTCTGTTGGGCAACGGCTGGACCCACTAGAAACGTAACGAGCGTGAGGAAGATGACGGAACTGGAAAACTTCGTGACATGGGCAAACTTGTAGCTTCGCAAGATTGGACCTCCACCTGTATAGTATGGTACGGCGCGTACCTCGATGCCATCAATCAACCGTCCCGGTCGAGGCAGGGCTCGCGCGAGCAGCTCCATCGCGGACATACGCGACGGCCTCTTTTGGCGAATCCGTCACATGAAGCAACTCGAGGTCCGCAGCGCTGATGGTCTCCTCCGGCACAAGCGTCCCACGGATGAAGTTCCGCATCTCACCCCAGAAGGCAGATCCCATCGCTACAATCGGAAAGCGCTCCATCTTACGGCATTGCACCAGCGTCAGGGTTCGAACGCCTCGTCAAGAGTGCCTAAACCGCCCGGCATCACCACGAACGCGCGGGAGTACTTCACCAGCATGGCCTTGGGAGCCAAGCGTGCGGCAAAATTCTCTCGAGTTGACAATTGTCTCAGCCTTATGATCAACCTTCAACTTGCTGCAGAAATCCCGCTCATTCCGTGAGCGGGCAGCAGAATACGAACAGAGCACGGAATGCAGGTACGCTGTCGGCTCACGTGGCTGGCGAACTTTAATCTTTAGAGCGTGCCACAACCAGGGAAATCCCTAGTTGTGGCGGAGGGAAGATACAAAGCATCGGCCCGACAAGGCGGAGTTAATGGCAGGGATCAGATCAGCCTTTATCTGAGCCTTCAGCACAAATCCAAGTGCCCCCTCGGCCAGACATGCCTCCACAAACTCAGGACTCGCATGGATCGTCAGGAACACTATGGTAGCCTTAGCTCCCATGTCCCGAAGCCGATGAGCCGCTTGAATTCCGTCTAACTCCGGCATCGATATGTCGGCCACGATGATGTCTGGGCTCAGCCGCATTGCCTCCTCTACCATTTCGATCCCATCGCGAGCCACTCCCACCACATCGAAGGTCGACTGCAGAAGCGCTGTCACTCGCTGCAGCACGAGAGGATGATCGTCAGCCAACAGGACACGCACACGATTCCCAGAGCCTTCTGGTTTTCCGCTTTCTGACATGGGCCCACCTGATAATGGAACATCGTCGCCGCGACCGCTTCATAACAACACGTCGATGTTAGGCTGAGGATCGAGACCCTTACAACTAGGGAAAACCCTAGTCGCGCAAGCAAGGCAACGTAGGGACTCAGGACGAAGGCGTCTGCCGGAAAGAAGTGGAATCCAGAGAAATGAGATGCTCTTTAAGGGCGAAGAGCACCAAATCGGCATTGCTCTTTAGGTTAAATGTTTCCATGATGTGATACTTGTGGAACTCGACAGTCTTCTCGCTGAGGTTCAGGTGTCCGGCGATCTCCTTGATAGGACGCCCTTCGGCACACATCTGCACAATGTCACGCTGTCTGGGGGTTAAATGACTGGAGTACTGGCGCGCCCGGGTCTTTTGCACAACCCAGTCTTCCGGCCTGAGCTTAGAAGTGACATAGCACCTGCCATGCAGCACCTGTTCTATCGCCTTCAAAAGCTCTGATCCGGCCGAATGCTTGAGGACAAATCCGGCCGATCCCAACTCAAGAGCGGCGGCAGCCAGATTGGGATTGTCCTGCATGGTCAGGAATATAAGTTTGACTTTGGGAAGCTGCTGGCGCACCCGCTCGGCAGCATCCAAACCGTTCAATAGGGGCATTCCGATGTCTACGATGATTACGTCTGGCTTGAGCCTAAGAGCTTCCCTGACGAGTGCGCGCCCGTCCTTAGCAGTCCCCACGACATCATAGTGCTTCTCCAAAAGAAGTCGAAGGCCTTCAGCGAAGACGACATGATCGTCCGCAATCAAGACTCGTGGCCGGGTTTCCATCCCTCAATCTCCGTCATCAGCCCATACGGGGATGGGCAAAAAACATGCGTCGGCTCAACCAGCACTCTGTCATGATGCAATCGGAGTTCCACCTACCAACTCCTCCGCCGGTTCACTCCGCATGACATCAAATTTAATTCTCTGCCGTGCCCATACCTCGATCCGGATTTCTTTTGAGTTTCCGAACGAATTTCGAACCGTCCACCCACCAGACGGACTCGCTCCTGCATGTTCCACAGCCCGAGCCCCTTTTCCATTTCTAACTTGAAGGAGCCGAATGTCGAACCGAAGTGCTTCCTTTGATACAGGCAGAGCACGGGAGTCGAGGTGTCCGGATATGGGAAACTGCTGAAATTATGCGCCTTAGGATACAGGGGCGGCAATGCCACTAATGGAGCAGGGGCTACTGCGCCGTATTGTGTCTCGCAACTTCCGTTCATCAAACGGCCCACGCGCCCCAAGGACATGCGCCAGGGGCACCAACTCCACGACTCGTTACGCCAACCCCTGTTTGCACCATCCACGACTGGGCACTCTACCAACCTTGTCCTCCACCGCAATTTAGGGCGCACCTAGGGAAATCCCTAGTAGCCAATGATCGGTCCGCGGGTTTAGTGTCTGCCCATCATTGAAGAACTTCCCCGCCGAGCGTTGGCGGAACGCCACTCACCAGGGATTCAAGAGGCTAGACACCTGCTGGGAGGGATGGCTGAAATCGAGCGCGGGTTTGGTGTTGTCCGCTGAGAGAGGCAATTTATGGATGGTTCCATCACGACCAATAGAGCTGTCCTTCTTTCAATTCTTCTGTTGCTTCTGGCTGCTTCGCCGGCAGTCTATGGACAAGCCGCTCCGACTGCGAGCGCAGAACAAATCCAGGCTCTTCAAAAGAAGCTCGATGCGTTGCAGAGCCAAATGGCCGATGTGCAGGGCGAGCTACAACGGCTCTCCGGCGGCACCGCTCCGCCCACTCACGAGGCAGCGGACCTTCCAGCGGCTATCGCTGCCGAGCAACAAAACGAACAGTCCCAGGTCGAGGCGGAACTGACGCCGAAGAAAATAGAACTCGGCAAGGCCACCGTGACCTACAGAATATTTTCGCAAGATCCGTTCGCAGCGCCACGTATCAACAACGAGCCGCTCGATCCCCGGTTTCCGGGATATTTTCGCCTGCCTGGTACAAGTACGCTCTTGCGAATCGGCGGATACGCCAAGACAGACTTCATCTACGATTTGAAGCCCGCGGGCAATGTTGACAGCTTCATCCCGGCGACAATCCCCATCCCGTCACTTACGGGCATTAATAACTCGACGATCTCTGTAAGGGCGACGCGCTTTAACCTGGACTTCCTGGTTCCCACGCGATCGGGCGACAGTTACCGGTTCTTCTTTGAAATGGACTTCTTCGGTACCAACTCAACCACGCCAAAGCTGCGTCATGCATACGGCCAGGCGAAGAACTTTCTGGTCGGCCAAACCTTCTCGAATTTCATGGATCCTGACGCCGGGGCGGATACACTGGACTACCAGGGACCAAACGCCATGGTCTCCATCCGTAACCCGCAGTTCCGCTACAGCCTGCTTGTGGCAAATAAGACCACCTTCAGCCTCTCGGCCGAGAAACCGACTTCGGACGTGCTTTTTATGACCCCGGAGTTTAGCGCAGAGCCGAACAGCCCCTCTCCTGACGGGACTCTGAAGTTGCGGCGGGAAATGGAAGGAGGGCATGTGCAATTGTCTGCTCTGCTCCGAAGCGTTGCGGCGTTTCTACCGGACGGCCGGCATGAGTCGGTGTTCGGGTGGGGCTTCAACTTTGCTGGTGCCGCGCGTCCTTGGGGGAAGGATACCATCGTGTACCAGGCTGCCTATGGGAACGGAATCGAGCGTTATATCAACGATACGTCCGGACTCGGCCTTGATGCCGCCGTCAGCAGCCTGCAGAGCCCTCATATCCAAGCATTACCGGTGGTGGCGACGTACGGAGCATTTCAGCATTTCTGGGCCTCTCGGCTACGTTCCAGCGTCGTGTACAGCTTCGTGCAGGTACAAAACACCCTGGCACAGCCAGGTTCCACGTACCATCAAGGGAATTACACAGGAGGCAACATTATCTGGAATCCCTTTGGCTCGTTAACTGTCGGCGGGGAATTTCTGTACGGTTGGAGAGACAACAAAGACGGCTCAACCGGCAATGCACCCAGATTTCAGTTCAGCGCCAAGTATAACTTCGTAAGAAACGAACTAGCCGGTGAATAAACAACAAGAAGAAACACTCGAATTCCGGAACAGCTTCGAAAGCAGAAAGGAAGTAACTGGATATGAGCACCTCAGGTTGCAGCAGAGTAGACACTTCAACAACAAGGAGGCACAAAGCCATGACAATCACAACAGGTAAAGGTACCGCGATTCTGAAGTTCATCTTCCTCGCGCTGGCTTGCTCACTAGCGATTCTGGCGCACGCAGCCGACGACAAGAAAGCCGAGGAGCAGAAGGAGGTCCGGAAAATGGCCCACGATACCCTGCAACGTCTTTATAAGGCCAAGCCGGAAGTTAAGGGCGCAGTCGAGGGAGCGGCAGGGTATGCAGTGTTCAGCAATACGGGCATGAAGATCTTCATGTTTGGATCCGGCAAGGGCGAAGGTATCGCTGTGAACAAGAGCAAGCAGGAGACGTTCATGAAGGTGGTGGAACTCCAGGCCGGTCTCGGATTTGGGGTGAAGAAATTTAGTGTGATCTTCGTCTTCGACAACGATACGGCGTTCGACAGCTTTGTTAACTCCGGCTGGGAATTCGGCGGACAAACCACAGCCGCTGCCACAACCGGGGAGAAGGGTGCAGCGCTGGCCGGAGCGGCTTCGGTCTCGCCCGGTGTCTGGATGTATCAAATGACGGACAAGGGCGTGGCGCTCGAGATCACCGCCAAGGGCACCAAGTACTACAAAGACGACGACCTGAATTGAAATTGGCGCGCTGATTTCAAGTAGAGCTTTCTCTCACGGCGAAAGGACTAGATCGCCGCCATGAGTCTCTGGGAAGGAGTCTGCTTTGCGGTTGAGAGCCGTCTGCATTGTTAACTGAAAGGAGAAATGGCAATGAACATAACAGGTTGGAAATGTGGGTGGCCGGTGGTTGCAACGACCACGGCTTGCTTGGCCTTTACCCTGAGCCTGAGGGCCCAGGTGGAGACAAAAACCACGACAGCGACAGGGCAACCTAATATCGTCACAAAGGTCGAACGTGGTGAAGTCGTGACCGTCTCGGGCAATGACCTGGTAGTCAAGATGGCGGATGGCACCATCCGCAATTTTGAGAATGTGCTCGAGAGCGCCAGAGTCACGGTAGATGGTAAGCAGCTCGGCATTCACGATCTAAAGCCAGGTATGAAACTCCAGCGGACCATCACCACGACCTCAACTCCGATGACCATCACGACCGTGCAGACGGTTAAGGGAAAGGTTTGGGCAATCCAGCCGCCGCTGAGCATAATTCTGACCCTGGAAGACGGCAAGAACCAGCAGTTCAAGATTCCCGAAGACCAAAAATTTAACGTAGATGGACAGATGGTGGATGCCTGGGGTGTGCGCAAGGGGATGATCATCACCGCCACCAAGATCGTGGAGCAGCCTGCGACTGAAGTCACGCAAGAGAAGACTGTGACGGGGACTGCGCCACCGCCCGCTGATGTACCGATTCTGGTCGCGGAGGGGGGCGAAGAGGCGGTGCCGACTCCAGCAGAAGCACCACCAGCAGCAGCGCCCGAGGCCCCAGGTGGCTTGTCGACGACGGCCGTGATCGGGTTGCTGTGTCTTGTGGTGGTGATTGCCGTGATCGCGTGGTTTGTGTTCCGGAAGAGCCGCTCGCATGCATGATCGTCGTCGTGGATTCGAAAGATTCACCGGAGGAAACAATGAAGAAGCTAGCGATAGCCCTTGTTATGGGAACGTCCCTCCTGTTGATCCAGAGTGCGGCGTTCGCTCAGAAATCCGAAACGCCTGCATCGGAGCCGACAGTTAGTGAGCAAGACATACAGCTGTTGCGATCCGACATACGCTCCACGAAAAAGCAAATCATTGCGGAAAACATGAAGCTGACCGATGCCCAAGCCGAAAAGTTTTGGCCGGTTTACGATGCCTACACTCAAGAGACTACGAAGCAAGGTGACGCTAGTTACGCTCTCGTCAAGGAGTACGCGCATAGCTACGTGAACATGACGGACGCTGAAGCCGACAGCCTCGTCAAGAAAATGGCAACCTTGGACCTGCAAACTGCGACCCTGCGCCAGCAGTGGATGCCGAAGTTCCGGGACGTACTTACTGGAAAACAGACTGCGTTGTTCTTTCAATTGGACCGGCGCATCAATCTGCTGCTCAATCTGCAATTTGCCGCAAACATTCCGATTGTCAAGTAGAGGTCCAATTCGTGGAGGGACGCTCTCTCATGAGATCCAAGACCAATAACTTCGTGCGAACACAACGGGCCGGTGAATAACGACAGGAAGAAATAGTCGAAGTTCCGGAACAGCTTCGAAAGTAGAAAGGAAGTAACTGGATATGAGCACGGTACCGAAACAACAACCACGAGTGGACCAATTCTTCACCGGAGCTGAAGCCAGGCATGACCGGTGGCGCACGCTTTTACAGCAATCACGGCAGTGGGAGATGTCAACCACCAAACAGGAGGCTGAGGCGAGGAGCCATGAGTCGCAAGTTCTGAAAACCTTTGAGGAACTACGCGAATGGGAAGACTATTTCGCCTATCCCGGCTTGAACCTGCTCGGCACGCTCAAGGACCGAATCACTTCAGGCGATGCCGTTGGAACTACCCGGCTGGTCCGGAGAATCAGTACTGCAATCGTGACCCATTCTTATCGCACTAGTCTTGACGAGTGGGAAAACGAAGAAGACGGTGTGGGTAATCTGGCCGATCGTCTGCCACTGAGCGGCGAGGCAAAAACCGCATATCGGCCGTACTTTGAAGTGCTGTTTGTCAGTCCCGCTCGCCAGTCGATGTGGAGGGATCTAGGGTACGAGCTTCGGAAACTTCGCAGGCCTCAAGACAAGTTCGCCTATGAGTCGGTGTTCGTCGGAAGTTTCGAAGACGCTATCCTCGCCGTAATCCTGAACGGCAGCTTGGAGGCTGTTGTCATTTACGACGACGTGCTGTTTGCCTCCGTCCACAACAATCCAGTCTTGCGAGAGTTCCTGACTTCGTATTGCAGCGCAAGCGGCATCGATTCAGAGTCCCTGCAACACGGCCTCACGCTGGCACAAGCCCTCAAACTGGTACGGCCGGAACTCGACATGTACCTGCTGTCAGATCGCGAAGTCGAGAAAGTCGCCGGCAGTCCTGAGGCAGCGTGTGTGCGGCGCATTTTCTACCAGGTTGAGGAGCCTCTGGAGTTGCACCTGAGTATTCTCGACGGTGTTTCCGACCGATGCTCCAGTCCATACTTTGACAACCTTCAGAAGTATGCGCAGAGACCCATCGGAACATTCCATGCTCTGCCTATTGCTCGCGGCAAATCGATCTTCAAGTCGAATTGGATTCGCGATATGGGCGACTTCTACGGATTAAACCTGTTCCTGGCCGAATCATCGGCGACCAGCGGTGGATTGGACAGCTTGCTGGAGCCAACCGGCAATATCAAAGTGGCGCAGGAATACGCGGCTCGGGCATTTGGGGCGGATCACGTCTTCTTTGTAACGAACGGAACCTCAACCTCCAACAAGATGGTGGAACAGGCGTTGCTGGCGCCCGGCGACATCATGCTGGTGGACCGAAACTGTCACAAGTCTCACCACTATGGCGCGGTGCTTTCGGGAGCCCTGCCGCTCTATGTCGAGGCATACCCCCTTACTCAATTTTCAATGTATGGAGCGGTTCCTCTGCGCACCATCAAGAAAGCCCTCCTCGATCTTAAAGCCGAAGGGAAGCTTGACCGGGCCCGGATGCTCGTGCTCACCAATTGCACCTTCGACGGCCATATCTACAACGTCGAGCGGGTGATGGAAGAGTGCCTGGCGATCAAGCCCGATCTCATCTTCCTTTGGGATGAGGCATGGTTCGGATTCGCACGCTTCACTCCTTTCTATCGTCGCCGCACCGCAATGGGTGCTGCTGCAACTCTCGAAAAGAAATTCCAGGACCCCGCATATCGCACAGCCTACCAGGAGCAGGCAAAGAAACTCGGCAACGACCCGAGCCAAAAGACACTTCTCGATACGCGGCTGCTTGCGAATCCGGACAAGGTCCATCTGCGGGTATACCAAACAAACTCAACCCATAAATCTATGTCCTGCTTGAGGCAGGGGTCCATGGTGCTGGTGAAGGACCAGGATTACCACACGGTGGAAGAGCAGTTCCATGAAGCGGTGTTCACCCACGCCTCGACCTCTCCGAACCTTCAGATCATTGCCTCGATCGATGTGGCGCGTCGTCAGATGGAGCTTGAAGGGTACGAACTGGTGACCCGCGCAATCCAGTTGGCTCTGGACCTGCGGCATGAAGTGAACACTCATCCGCTTGTCTCGAAGTACTTCCGGATTCTCGGAGCTGATGAGCTGATTCCGACGGAGTTCAGGAACTCGGGGTTCGTTGACTACTTGACTCCCGGGGCTAATTGGGGCACGGCTATTCGGGCGCTACGCGAAGATGAATTCGCGCTGGATGTAACTCGCCTGACGCTCGTATGCGGCTCGGCCGGGTTCGACGGTACGCAATTCAAGAACCTGCTGGCGGCGGAGTACGACGTCCAACTGAACAAGACCTCACGGAACAGTGTTCTACTTCAGACCAACATCAACAACACGCGAAGTGATATCGCTCACTTGATGAAGGTGCTGGTTGAGATCTCGCAGAAGATCGAGAAGAGACTGGCGCAAGGCGGCAAACAGGAACAGGAGGCATTCGCTGCTCGCGTGAAGTCATTGATGCACGACGTGCCCGATCTCCCTGACTTCAGTTGCTTCTACAACAGCTTCCGCGAGGATGCCTCGAGTCATACAAGCGAAGGCGATATCCGCACCGCCTTTTTCGGCGCCTACCGCGAGGACCAGTGTGAGCACATTAAGCTGACGAGCCCCGAGCTTGACAAGCGGCTTAAGAACGGTCCGGAGTTGGTATCGGCAAACTTCGTCATTCCGTATCCGCCGGGATTCCCCATCATGGTTCCCGGCCAGGTCATCAACACTGAGACGCTCGAATTCATGCGCAAGCTGGATGTGAAGGAGATCCATGGCTTCAATCCATCGCTCGGATTGAAGCTCCTGAAACCTTCCTTCGTAGAGTCGCTGAAGAAGAGCCCCTCAAACGGCGGGGAAAAGAAGGCGAAACTCGAAGTAACGCACGCATGAGGGTCGCTGCTTGTGCGGCTAAGAAACCATTACTCCAATTGACAGAGAGCGGAGAAGGCAATGTTCACATGGTTCGCAGACACGCTCCGGCAATACCCTGAGATCTCGATCTTTCTGGTGCTTGCTCTCGGCTACTATTTCGGCAAGTTCACTTTCCGCGGTATCGGACTGGGATCGGTCACCGCCACCCTGCTGGCTGGCGTCATTGTCGGGCAACTGGGTATCACGATCTCGCCACCTCTCAAGGCGACCGTATTTCTCCTGTTCTTATTTGCCGTGGGTTATGGCGTTGGGCCGCAGTTCGTGCGAGGTGTGGCGAAAGACGGCCTGCCGCAGGCCATCTTTTCGGCAGTCCAATGCATTTTCTGTCTTGCCGTGCCTGTGGTGATCGCCAAGATGGCCGGGTATGACATGGGGTACGCCGCGGGTCTCTACTCCGGGTCACAGACAATATCCGCAGCCATGGGCCTCTCCACCGACGCTATCAATCGACTCGGGCTTCCGGCAGAAGAAGCCAAGCGCCTGCTCGACTCAATGCCGGTGGCCTATGCCGTGTCGTATATGTTCGGCACGGTGGGATCGGCGATTGTCATTGCGCTATTCGGGCCGGCGTTGCTCCGCATGGATCTCGCCGCCGCCTGCAAGGACTATGAAGAGAAGCAAGGCGGTACCAAGGCACTCGGCGGGGCCGGTTCGGCGTGGCACCGCTGGGAAGTGCGCGCTTTCCAGGTGAAGCCCGGAAGCATGGTCAGTGGTCTTCGGGCCATTGAGGTTGAGGCGATGATCCCGGACGCCCGCATTTTTGTGCTGCGCTTGCGTCGTAACGGTGTGATTGAGGAGGCAACTTCCGATACCGTGCTGCGCGAAGGAGACGTGGTGGCCCTCGCCGGTGCTCGCGAGGTACTCGTCAACGCCCTTAGTAGGGCTAAAGCAGCAGCCGCAGGTGCCGTTGCCGTCGAACCCCCGAAAGAAGTTGACGATCCCGAATTGCTGCATATGCCCATCGAAGGCATCGACATTTACGTCACCAATAAGGAAGTAGACGGCAAGACGCTTGCTGAACTGGCGCCGCTACCCGCTGCACGTGGCGTCTTCCTGAGGAAAATCACACGCGGCGCCGTCGCGACCTCCATTCCGATTCTCCCCAATACGAAGGTTTACCGTGGCGATATTCTCGACGTTGTTGGGCGCACGGAGGACACCGCTGCCGTGACGAAGCTGCTTGGCGTCCCGGACCGTCCAACCGACGTTGCCGACGTCGCGTTTATCGGTGCCAGCATCACGATCGGCGCACTGATCGGCGCGCTTGTATGGAAGGTGGCCGGAGTGCCCCTGACGCTCTCAACGGCTGGCGGTGCGCTCATCGCAGGGCTTGTCGCCGGATGGTTGCGCTCGGTACACCCCACTTTTGGCCGCATCCCCACATCGACCGTCTGGTTCATGAATTCGGTCGGACTCAACATTTTCATCGCTGTGGTCGGCATCTCCGCCGGCCCGGGCTTCGTGAACGGTTTGAAGACACAGGGTATCGGACTGTTCTTATGGGGAGCCCTGGCGACAACTGTGCCGCTTGTCCTTGGCATGCTCATCGCCAAGTACATCTTCCGCTTTCATGATGCCCTGACCCTCGGAATCGTTTCTGGTGCTCGCACCACGACAGCTTCGCTCGGGCTGGTTTGCGACCGCGCTAAGAGCCAGGTTCCTGCGCTGGGCTACACCGTAACTTACGCCGTTGGTAACACATTCCTTACCATCTGGGGCATGGTCGTCATCATGCTTCTGAGCTAACTCTTTTACCGACTAAGGAGATACACCATGGATGTTATGAACCTTCAAAGTTTTGAGACGCTGAGCCCTTTCGAGATCAAGGATGAACTGATTAAGCTGGCTAAGAAAACGTCGAGGACCACACAGTCGGCCTTTCTTAACGCCGGCCGTGGGAACCCCAACTGGATCGCCACCACGCCGCGCGAAGGCTATTTCCTTCTCGGCCAGTTCGCGATATGCGAGAGCAAGCGGGTGATGGAGCATCCCGCAGGTCTCGGCGGAATGCCACACGCGCAGGGTATCGCAGCGCGCCTGAAGGCGTGGCTCGCCAAGCACGCCGACATGCCCGGTGCTTCCTTTCTAGCGGAGATGGTGCCCTTCGCGGTGAAGACATTCGGATTCGATCCGGACGCCTTCGTCCACGAGCTTGTGGACTCCATCATCGGTGACAACTATCCCGTACCCGATCGCATGCTTGTCCATAACGAGCGCATCACGCACGAATATTTGATGTGGGCCATGTGCGGAGATCCCAAGCCCGCCGGCAAGTTCGACCTGTACGCGGTCGAAGGCGGAACCGCGGCCATGTGCTACATTTTCAAGTCCCTGAAAGCGAACCGGCTGCTCCATCCAGGCGACACTATTGCTCTGGGCACACCAATCTTCACGCCTTACATCGAGATGACGCACCTCGAGGATTACGCCCTGAACGTCGTCAACATCGCGGCACCGCAAGTGAACCGGTTCCAGTTCACTGACGCCGAACTCAAGAAGCTTGAAGACCCCAAGATCAAGGCATTCTTCGTGGTGAATCCCGGCAATCCGACAGGTATGGCGCTCAGCAAGGAGACGATCGGCAAGATCGCAAATCTTGTGAAGACGAAGCGTCCCGACCTGATGCTACTGACTGACGATGTTTACGGAACCTTCGTGCCTGAGTTCCGGTCCTTGCTCGGCGAACTGCCGCACAACACCATCGGCGTGTACTCCTACTCGAAGTATTTCGGCGCGACCGGATGGCGGCTCGGCGTCATCGCGGTCCATGAAGACAATATCTTCGACAAGATGATCGCGAAACTGCCGGATGCGGATCTCAAGGCGCTCGATAAACGCTATGGCGCCTTGACGCTCGAACCTCGCAAAGTCAAATTCATCGATCGTATTGTTGCCGATAGTCGTGACGTCGCTCTGAACCACACGGCGGGGCTCTCACTGCCTCAGCAGGTCATGATGAGTATGTTTTCTTTGGTCGAACTGATGGATAGCAAGAAACGCTACCAGGCTGCGTGCAAGGAAATCGTCTATCGCCGCATTCATGCTCTGCTCGACGGACTTGGCTTGGAACTGCCACCCAACCCGCTCTACGACGCCTACTATGGTTTGGTCGATTTCGAGTTCTGGGCGAACAAGAACATCGGTAAGGAAGCGGTGGAGTACTTGAAGAAGCATGTTCATCCACTTGATCTGGCCTTCCGCTTGGCCGAGGACCACGGAATCGTGCTTCTGAACGGAGGCGGCTTCGATGCACCGGATTGGTCGCTGCGCGTTTCCCTCGCAAATCTGGACGACGATGTGTATGAGGAAATCGGGCGTGGAGTTCGCTCAATCGCACGCGGATATCGCGATGCGTACGAGGCACAGAAGCGCGCACAGGAAGCAAAGGAGCAGGAAAAGTCCCCGACAGCGGTTCGTTAACCCGCAACCATGTCGGAAACATCACTACGGGTCTCGTTCGGAACGGCGCTTAAGGAGACCGTATGGAGTGGCTGGCCAAGTTGTTCGAGAAGTATCCGGAGATGGGAGTATACCTCGCCGTAGGTCTAGGGTATCTGCTCGGCCGCCTGAAGTTCCGCAGCTTCGGACTTGGCGTGGTTACCTCCTCTCTCCTGGTGGGAATCTTCATAGGGAGCCTGTTCCATGTGCCGGTTTCCGAACAAGCGAAGGCGATGCTTTTCCTGCTGTTTCTGTTTGGCATCGGCTATTCGGTTGGACCGAGTTTCTTCCGCAACCTGAAAGGCGATGGCTGGCGATGGGCCGTTTTAGCGGTATTGGTTCCGGTAGTGGGCCTTGTCGCAGCCTACGTGGTTGCACGAATCCTGAAACTCGACCTTGGGTATTCCGCGGGACTCCTTTCCGGAGCGTTGACTGAATCTCCGGCCATAGGCACGGCCAGCGAGGCGATCAAAGGTCTATCCACACTCACGGATGAACAGAAGCAGTTGCTGACTGGCCACATAGCGGTGGCCGATGCGATCTGCTATATCTTCGGTACGCTTGGAGTGATCTTGTGCTGCAGTTCTATCGGACCGAAACTGCTACGCATCGATCTGCGCGCAGAGTCCAAGAAAGAAGAAGCCAAACTGGGAATCCGTCATACGAAACCCGGGGTAACCTCAGCCTGGCAACCAATCGGATTTCGCGCATACAAGATTCACCAAAATACACCAATCGTCGGCAAGACAGTCGAAGCGGCCGAGAAGGGTGTCGCGAATGCCCGCCTCTTTGTGGAAAGAATCCGCCGTGGATCAGAGATCTTTTCTCCCACCAGAGCGACCGTCTTTGAAGCAGGCGATACCATCGCCGTGATTGGTCGAACCGAGGTATTGGTTAAGGTCTTAGGACCGACTTCATCGGAAACGGCGGATCCGGAACTGCTTGAGATTCCGGTGGCTTCCTACGATCTCTACGTCACCAGCAAAGACATTGCCGGCAAAACGCTTCAACAGATCGTCGATGATGTAGAGTTGGCACGAGGCGTGCTGCTAAGCCGAATCACCCGAGGTGGTATCTCACTGCCAGTCGGCGCAAGTGTAGTGGTGGAACGCGGTGATGTGCTGCACGTCACCGGGCCTGAACTCGATATCGAGAAACTGGCCCCAGTTGTCGGAAGGAAAATTGAGCCGACCGAAGAAGCCGATATCGGCGCATTGGGCATCGCGATTTTCGTTGGGGTGTTAGTTGGCGCGGTAATCAGGTTTCCTCTTGGCAGGGTACACATCACGCTGGGGACAAGCGTTGGCACGTTGTTGGCGGGATTGACCGTCGGGTGGGCGCGCTCCGCGCGGCCATGGTTTGCCCGCATTCCGGATGCAGCGATTCTCTTCATGAGGTCCATTGGTCTGGCGGCTTTCGTCGCGATGATTGGACTCAAGGCGGGTCCGATATTCATCAGTGCCGTTAGAGAGTCAGGCTATTTGCTATTCCTGGGAGGGATATTCGTCACCACGATTCCACTGCTTTCGGGCATCTTGTTCGGGCGTTACGTGCTTCGGCTGGACTCGGTGCAATTGCTCGGAGGGGTGGCCGGTGCGCAGACCATGATTGCCGGCGTTGCTGCGGTGCAGGAGAAATCAGGCAGCCCAATTGCCACACTAGGATACTCATACACCGCTGCGATCGGTCACATCTTGCTAACGACTTGGGGCACCATCATTGTTGCCTTGCTGGCGTGAGATCTCCAGGTTGGATGTGAAACCGGTAAACGGGCAACGCCCGCAAAGTTACGGTTGCGAGCGTTACTCCCGTGACAGATTGACCTGTCGTAATAGCCGGGAGTCATGATTTCATTCCAAGGAGCTGCGGAAGTGTTTTCTCGAGTAGGCTCGGTGGTCTGGCTCGGGCGACGATGGGCCGCACTCGCTGCACTACTGTTCGCGGCCGCTTGCAGCCAACCGACAGTTCAGGCTCCGGGAACTTCGCCCACAGGCGAGTGGCGAACATTCGAAGGCACTTGGACCGCCACAGGCACGCGCCACACGCTCACCCTAGGGACGGATCACCGCGCCTCGATCTTCGATCTGACTGGGTCGCTGCTCCTCATTGGGAACCGTAGGATGGGAGTCGGCTTTCGAGCGGAGGCCATAGGCTTTTCCGACACTCTCACCGGCATGCAGGGCCGGTGTGTCTGGACTGACGAGCACGGCGACAAGATCTATAGCCAGTTGCAGGGTGAATTCGTGGCCACCGGGAAGCACATCGTGGGAACGTTCTTGGGAGGCACGGGCCGCTACGCCGGTGTAGCCGGGGAGTACTCCTTTCAATGGGAATACGTCGTTGAGTCCGAGGATGGCAGCGTTAGCGGGCGCGCAATCAACCTTGAGGGCCGGGCGCTGTTAGGCTCGGCGGCTGCCACGCCCAGCGGAGAACACAGCCAATGATCGCAGCCACCCGCGTACGCAGCCTGCTCAAACAAGTCCTGTCTTTCGGCGTGGCCTTCGGCATTTGGTTCTCACCGATACCAGCCGGGCTGACGAAGGAGAGTTGGCATCTCTTTGCCGTATTTGCGGCCGCTATCTTTTCCGTCATTCTGAACGCGTTTCCGCTCCTGACGGCCTCGCTGTTGGCGGTATCAGCTGCAGTGCTTACTCGCACCGTCGATCCCGGAAAGGCCTTTGCTGGTTTCGCCAATGCGAGTGTGCTCCTCGTTGTCGTCGCCTTTCTCGTCGCCAACGCGGTGGTAAAGTCGGGACTCGGACGGCGCATAAGCCTGCTTGTTGTGAGTGTATTCGGGGGATCCACGCTCGGGTTGGGCTACAGCATTTTTCTCACCGATGCCGTGATCGCACCCGCATTCCCGAGCAATACGGCACGCGGTGGCGTGCTCTATCCCATCATTCTTTCGTTGGCCCAAGATTCTGGTTCCACGCCCGACCAAGAGACGAATCGCCGGATGGGCGGCTACCTCATGTTCTGCGGGATAGCCAGCCTCAGCGTCTCGTCAGCCCTCTGGCTCACCGCCACCTCCGGCAATCCAATCGCGGTGGGGTTGGCGGAGCACTACGGTGTCAAAATCAACTTCGGATCGTGGATCGTTGCGGCGTCGATTCCGATATTGACGATGATCGCCTTGCTTCCCCTGGTCCTTTATAAACTGTTTCCACCCGGTGTGAGCAAGACCCAGGATGCGCCGAAGGCCGCACGCGACGCCCTGCTCAGCATGGGACGGCTCACACGGGACGAGTGGATCGTTGCAGTGGCTTTCGCATTCATGGTGACAGGATGGATTATGGCGGGGACACTGAACTTGAGCCTCGCTGCCGTCGCATTCGCCGGCCTGGGTGTACTCCTGGCAACCAATGTCCTCACGCTCGACGACATTAATCTGCAGGGAGGGACCCTGGTCACCTTTATCTGGCTCGCGGTGCTTTTTGCATTGAGCGGCCAGTTGAACGAGCTCGGGTTCATGGGCTACGTCGGAGGGCGGCTAACGTCCCTTCTTGGCGGCATCACCTGGCCGATTGCTTACGTCGTTCTCCTAGTGCTCTATGTATTGATGCACTACATGTTCGTCAGTCAGACGGCACAGGTATTGGCGCTCTTCGACGTCTTCCTAAGCGTCGGCGTGAAGACCGGCGTTCCCGCACCGTTAATGGCTTTTGCCCTGCTCTTTGCCAGCAGCTACTTCTCGACGATCACTCCGCAGGGAGGTAGCCAAAACGTCATCTTCGTTGGAAGCGGCTACCTCACTCAGGGTGAGCTCTACCGACTTGGCCTGCTGACCACCGCTTTCTGTGTGCTCGTGTTCTTGGTGATCGGAACGCCGTGGTTGCTTTTCGTCGCGCGCTGACGCAGGGGCCGCTGGCTGAAGGTCTTGCAACGTCCACAGCAAATGCTGTATTTGGAATTAAGCCATCGCCACGGAATGAACGAACACAGTTTCTCTATTGGGAGGTCTCATATGAACTGCAGAACGCGAACTGTATTGTGCTGCGCGGCGATCTTCGCCGCTTTCAGCTCTTCCACCACAACGCATGCCCAGACAACTCCATTTACTAAGACTCAGGTTGCCGACCGCATCCGCAAAGTGGAAGACGGCGTCGACCAATTCAACAAGTACCTCGAGAACCGCGGAGAAGACGCCAAGAGCCGTGCCGACTCGGCACAGAGCAGCGGAGCGACGACGCGCCGCCAGCGTTCAAACTCAGCGAACACACAAGCTCAGGGAAACCAAGCCAAGCAAACAAAAGACGATCTCGAAAACGCCATGGACGATCTGGATCGCACCACGAACCGCCTTCGGCGCAAGTTCGATTCAACCTCGAATTATCTGGAGACAAAGGTGCAAATGGAACAGGTCATGGACAGCGCGCGCGGCGTCAATCAGGTGATGGTTAAGGGAAATTACGGCACTCAGGCGGAACGATACTGGGCTGCTTTGCGCGCGAATATCAATGATCTTGCCCGGTGCTACAACTTGACGCCCCTGGGCACGTAGGTCTCACCCAGCCCATGAAAACATCGAGCCGCCCAAGCCCTGGATTGACTTATGCCAATCCAGGACTTGCGTCCGGGACGTGTCTCCGGTCAAGGCTAGTCTAGCAGTCTAGCGACATGAAGGGGAGTTACGGAACCTCTACGGCCCAGGCAACAACCTTCCAACCCGCTTGCTCTTTGGCCCATAACAACAGAAGAGCGGGCGATTCTTCCTCCCCATAATTCAATCGACTGGCGGTCAAATAATATGTTCCGTATTTGGCATCGGCGAGATTCAACTCCGGAGAAGCTTCGGGCAGGTGACGATGTTGGCACATAAAGCTATCGGCCTTCTGGTCTGGCACCGCCATCATCGCGAAAGCATTGGAGTTTTCCTGCTGAACTGGGCGCAGCAGATCGTTTTGCGGCGGCAGACTCGACATCATGTCCGAGAGATTCGCACCCGATGGGATTCTCGCGAGCGGCTGTTCCAGCCCAGACTGGATTCTCGCGATGGGCGTCAATTTCTTCTGCTCTTCGGAGGGCGCCGGGAGACACTGGTAGGAGCGCTGTGACGCAAAGTGGGAAGCCTCGGTAGCGTTTCTCTTCACGATCCAAGTCTGGTAGAACTGCGTGATGTCTTTTACGGCAGCAGGATCACCGGCGATGCTCCGTGGTTCTTCCACCGAAGGCTCGGCCTGAGCTGCAGCATTCTTTGGGACGACGTCCGCGTCGCTGCTATCTTCGATGCGTATGGCAATGATTTTCCAGTAGTCGCCCTCCTGGGCCCAAAGCAGGGACATAACTTTGTTCCGGCTGTCTCCCGTTTTTCCGCGAAACGCCGTGGCAAAGTACTTCTCTTTCGGCCGTTTGCTCGAATCGTCGTTCGGTATGGCGACGCATTCCTCGTCCGCTGCCATGTCGGCCGGCACGCTCACCAGCCGGAATTCCGATTCATACGCGTTCTTTGCCGGCTTCAACGTCTGCGACCATTTGTCCGCAGGCTCGAACACCTCGGCAACGGCATTCACCGTGCCAGTGTTGTCGCTAAATTTCTGCATTGCCATCAGTGTGCGCAGCCGAACCATGCCTTGCGACACGGATTGCCTGCTGTTCTGTGGCATCGCCTCCAAACATGGATAACTGCGGCGTGAAAAATAGGCAACTGACTTATTCGGTTCCTTACCCACTACCCAGCTTTGCAGGAAATCGTGTGCGCTCTTATCGACGCCCTGATCGGCCTTCAGGCCCGGATTCAAGGGAATCTGCCCGAGGCGCTGGGTGGCGTTCTCCTTGGGCGGCGTCGCGCCAGGTCCGAGCTGTCCAAACACGTTGCGCCACCAGCCATTGAGGCCCGACCAGCGGCCGTCATGGCGGTCCAGATTGTTTCCCGCTCGGACGTCCGAGTTGGAAGCGGTCAAGTGCCCATTGACCAGCCCCTTAGGAAAGCCGGAGGAACGGTAATCGACATCAATGTCGGCCAGTTTTTTGTCGCGCGAAATGGAGAACTGAATCGAGGGAGGTCCGTTCTTCAGCCGGTAGCAAATGGGAAAGCCCTTGTGATAAACGCTGTTGTCGCGATCGTGAAAGAACTCCTGACTCTGGCTCAGGATGTCAACTGCGTTAGGCTTCAGGTACACGTACAGGCGGAACTGGCGGTCGCCGCCTACACCGGATTCCTCTCCCATCACTTCGTCAATGGCGTCTACCATGTCGATCGCCTGACCCAGACTCTTACCGTGCGCGTCCGTGATCTTAGCCTTCAGCAGCGCATGGGTCACGGCGTCGAATGTGGTGCGGACGGACAGTCGAGCATTGTCGTAGGCCTGTTCAGGAACAAGCTTGCTTCCGGTGGTGGCGTTATAGCGGCGAACGAATTCGTCTACCAGGCGCTTTTGCTCGGGCCGCAAAGCAGCATAAGATTTACCAAGTTCCAGACTTTCGCTTTTTGGCTTTGAGGGAGTGGCCGGCTTCGTTGGATTCGCTTGCGTTTGAGCAATAACCAATTCCACCGCGACGAGTGAGAAAAGGACGAGAACGATCAACCGGGCCACGCGTTTCATCGTGAGCCTCCTTCATAGACGATCACATGGCCGCAAACTGCCCTGGGGACGGGAACAGAGACTTATGGACGGTTGGTCGGCAACCCCTCGGTTACGAGACATGCAAGGATAGCCCGCCATTCGCCAATATGCGTATTACATTTCGCGAGGGCGCAGAGCACATAGACTTATGCCGCGCCAAAGCTGCCTCCTTGCGCGCAAAAACCAGGGCCGTCTCTCCTCCCAGCGCAGGAGTTTCGGCCCTGCCCCATCCGACTATTCTGCAGCACGCAACTCTCCTTTCCGTTGCGGCCTAGAGCGACACTCAATGCGAGCAACAGCGTCATTCGCCGTCATCGAGGAAACGCTTCGACATTAGCTTTGAATCCGAAACGTTCTCCGCACGGCCCTGCTTCCAAGTGCAGCGCAGATTGCCAGCAGCCCAACCATCCCGAAGAGAGGCAAATTGCTCCCCGTCTTCGGCAATTGATTGGAAGCGGTACTGGTGGTTCCTCCCTCAGTAGTGCTCGTTCCTCCGGCAGCGGCGGCGCCACCCTTCGCACCTCCCTTAGCGATCAACACCGGCTCATCAGCCGACATTGTCCCGGTGACCTGCGTATGTTGGGACGTGAGGGTCAGCGGAGTCTCCGTAATCCTCATCGCGGTCACTTTCATTCCCTTCTTCAGGCCCCAGGCATCCGTTTCAGTGCCGTCAACCATGAATTTTTGCCCATCCGGAATTTTGAACTGCTGATTCTCCCCGTTTTCCATCGTGAGTATGACGGACAGCGGTGGAGTCACGTGCCAGACTTTCCCGCTGACCGTTTCGACGGTTGTCACCACTTGCGGTGTGGTTGATGTGACCGTCGTGCGCTGCAGTTTCATGCCGGGCTTAAGCTGGTGAACACCAAGCTGCTGTCCGTCCACGGTGATTTTGGCGCTTTCAGGCACATTGGGAAAGTCACGAAGTGTACCGTCCGACATCTTGACGAAAAGACTGTTGCCTTCGACGGCAACGACCTCACCGTTCGCGACCTCGACTTCGTGTGTGGTTTTCCCGGTTGTCGTGCTTGTATGGGCCTGTACTTGTGCGCTGATCGAGACCGCCAAAGCAAGACAAAGGGCCCCAACCGCCAGTACGATGCTCTTCCTGATCCAAATGCTGCTTGACTTCATTTTCTTCTCCTTCATTTTGGGATTAGCCATCATTGGCCTAACTGCTCTTAGTTCTGGATTGAAATTAGTTAGTGCGTCCGTCTATCCGGGTCTTGGCCTCGTCTCCGTAGGCCAATGTCGCGTGCACGATGTAGCGCGAAGGCGCACTACCAACGAAATAAAACGGATAACAGGTCACCAAGGTGAGGGAAGGTTCCGCTCGCGGCGCGAGAACAGACACATCATCTGGTGAGACGATCTGGATCTCATCCACAACGTAGCGTGAACGGCCGCGCTGCGTGTGCACATCAATCGTGTCCCCAACGTGAATATCCTTGAGTACACGAAAGAAACCGTCCCGGTGTCCGGCGATTCCTATATTTCCGGGTTCGCCAAGGGGTGCGGTACCAGCAATGTGGCCGACCCCACGATCCAGTGTTAGGTCGTCTGTTCCCTCCAGAACTGGCACATGAAGCTGAAGCGCGGAAATCTCGAGAACTCCCAACGGCGGAGCCACATTCGCCGCGAGGCTCGCCTGATAAGATCTAATACGCTTCTCTGACCAAAGGCGGAAGTCGGGTGTACCGCTACGCCGTTTCGATTGAACCCCGGCCAGTATTGGGAAAGATGTTTGATGCGCCCAGAAACTCTGCACACTGGCGTGCGAGTAAATGCCGCTGTAGACCCGATTTGTGACATAGACGGAAACCAGGAATATCCCGAAGAACAGCAAGATTCTCTCCGGCTTGCTGAAACTTCGGATATTGCCGCTCGGTGGCACGCCCCTAAACCTCCCGAAAAGGTACTGCTAGAACCTTTGGAATGAGCCCCTTATATCACCCGGGAATCCTGTGATCAACTAGGGAAATCCCTAGTCGGCATACCGGCCGATGTTCCTTTCCAACAAGCGTCGTAGTACAGGATCTCAGAATAGCTGCGGCAAGTTGTTTTCAATCCGCATATCAACTTGACAGCAAGCCTAGTCTCGCCGCACTGCTAATGGTCCGGCATGCAGCCAGCTATTGCCTACATCGATGGCTTCGTCGAGGAGTAGCTAACCCAATTTTCTGGGCACTCTAGAGACCGGGAGAATGCGTACCAAATACATTGAAACATGGAGGCCAAGAGCGCGCCCACGCTTAATTCTGATCTCGCTCGGAAATCAAAATATACTATTTGGTGTTAAGTATGGTAAACAAAACTATGATTTAGAGACCCAGATTCTCTCCGCAGCCGATGTGCCGAGACGAATCTTGCGTTTCTTTATCGCCAGCGATACCGTGCCATCGTAGTTTCGGGCTTCCACCTCAATGCGCCCCCCCGGACGAAGTTCCTCTTTGTCAAGGAATTCCAAAAGCGCCCGGTCGCGCTCGTAAACACTGGCCACCACACACCTCGAGCCTGGTCCGGACTCGCTAAGCAGGCGCAATCCCCTCTTGCGGCGTTCCGCAGGACTGCGTAAAGCCAACCCGTTTTCCGTGGGGGCAGGTGTCCTTGTGCCCAAGCGCTTCCACCAACTTCTTCTCACACGCGGGGGACACCGCGTGTTCCAGTTGCTCCGCCTCGTCGTGGATCTCATACTAATGCATGCCGAAAATCTCGTACAACGTTCGTTCGATAAGGTGATGACGAACAATTGTGCGTTCGGCGATTTCCCGTCCTTGCGAGGTAAGCCGAATATGTCCGTCGCTCTTGATCGAGACGAGGCTGTCCTTCGTCAGGCGTTTGAGGGCAAAGGTTACGGCAGGTCTGGTCACGGAGAGCCAGTGAGCCAGGGTCGCCGGGATAACAGTCTGCCCCTCGGCTTCCGCTTCGGCGATGGCCTTCAGATAGTCTTCCTTTGAAGTCGTGATCATCGCTAGCCACCAGGGAATTCTTAAATGTGCGTGCAGTCTAACACCTGTCATGTCCGTATTAGAGCAGCCAGTCGGCGTCTGATCGGCCCTCTGGAGGCGATGTCAGCAGCCGGAGGACCCACAGTGTCGTGGGAGGGACAACAATTTACGATAAACATCCGGTGAATTTCGCATCTGGCCCTTTTCCTGAAATTCAACTTTCCCGCGTGGAGTGGTAAGCTACGGGGGACGATTCATGGAACTGCTCCTTAATCTGATTTGGATATCTCTGGCTGCGTTGGCCTTTCTCGGGTTCTTCCGTGGCCGTCGCGCATCCGGTCAGCTTGCTCAGGTTCCCTGTAGCAAGGCGCTGTTGGCGCTCGCTTGCGGAATGATACTGCTGTTCCCTGTTGTTTCGGCAAGTGACGACCTTCACCCCACGCAGGCCGTATTGGAGGAGGTCTCGAAGAGAGTTCAACTCCACGTCCTGCGGGCGAGCCCTCCACTGTTCATGTTACCGGCGATATTGGCGCTTTGCCTGCTGTGTTCACCGGCCGTCTTGCACCTGCTGCGTCCTCTCGCTTCGAAAGGACGCCTGCTTGATGGGGCGATTGTCCCATCCAACGGACGCGCTCCTCCTTCTTTCAGCAACTGAATCCGCGCGCACGTGCCCATTCGAGAGGCACGGGGCATTCCGTGGAAATTCTTTATTTGCGGGTCTGGCACTCGGCCGTTTAGGCGACAATTCCGCTCGCCCGGCCCGCTTACGCGAGGCTCAGAGAGAGAGTGATGCCTGAATGAAGAACCACATCAATCGGCGCAGAGGAGCGCTGGCCGGATGTGGCCTATTGCTGCCATTGTTCTTGGCCACGCTGTTCCCGAGCTGCTCGCACACCAAGGCCGAACCTTCGGCCGGCGGCGTGGTGGAGACAAACACTGATCCCAACGTCTTCACGATGAAGAATCCCGGGCAATTTCCGTTGACGACCGTACAAGTCCGCAAGGTGAGCGATGAGTTGCACGTCAACGGCGTCATTGCTCCGGATGTGAATCGCTCCGTACCCGTGGTGTCGCTGGGCGGCGGCCGCGTGGTCGAGATCAAGGCCAAGCTCGGCGATTACGTGCAAAAGGGACAGGTACTGTTGCTCATCAACAGTCCCGATCTCTCGGCAGCGTTCTCCGACTACCAGAAGTTCAAGGCCGATTCGCAACTGGCCGACAAGCAACTGGCACGCGCCAAGCTGCTGTACGACAAGGGCGCCATCGCGCTTGGCCGATCTGGAAAACGCGGAGGACGTCCACGCCAAGGCCACTGCCGGACCTCAACGCCGCGATCCAGCACGTGCACGTACTCGGCGGCGACGTTAACAATCCTTCCCCGCTACTGCCTTTGCGCGCGCCCATCTCGGGGACAATCGTCGATCAGCAGACGACTGGCGGAACGGGCGTGCGCTCGCTCGACAATCAGCAAGCCCTGTTTACCATCGCCGACTTGTCAGTAGTATGGGTGCTTTGCGATGTGTATCAGGACATGCTGCCGCGCGTACATGTAGGTGACATCGCCGAAATCAACCCGACCGGGTACCCAGAAAACTTTCCGGGGAAGGTCATCAACATCAGCCAGGTGCTCGATCCCAGCACTCGCGCGGCCAAGGTGCGAATCGAGTTGCCCAATCCGCGCGGCATCATGCGCGCCGGCATGTTCGTTACGGCTACCTTCCGCGCCAGCCAACCCGTGGAGCGCGTCGTAGTGCTGGCGTCAGCCATCGTGCACTTGCATGACAAGGACTGGGTGTACGTTCCTGTGGGACAAAACCAGTTCCGGCGTGTAGCTGTGCAGCTTGGAGCGCGGGAAAAGGACGGATCTCAGCAGGTCATCGGTGGTTTGAAGCCGGACGATCAGGTCGTAACCAACGCGCTGCAGTTTTCCAGCGCGGCCGAGGAATAGAGCGGCATGATCAGGTTCCTGGTTGATTTTGCACTGCGCAACCGCATGCTCGTGCTGGCCATGGGCGTGCTATTGCTCATTTGGGGGATCATTTCCTTTCACAACCTGCCCATCGAAGCCTATCCCGACGTAGCCGACAAATATGTGTGGGTCATCACGCAGTGGCCGGGACGAGCGGCGGAGGAGGTCGAGCAGCAAGTCACCATTCCGATTGAGACCCAGTTGAACGGTGTCGGACACCTCACGCACTTGCGCTCGACTTCGCTGGCAGGGCTTTCCTTC
The DNA here is from genome assembly GCA_963782275.1 of uncultured Acidobacteriaceae bacterium. Classification (GTDB taxonomy): domain Bacteria; phylum Acidobacteriota; class Terriglobia; order Terriglobales; family Acidobacteriaceae; genus Bog-257. The sequence goes on from CAWAJA010000002.1 coordinate 100,140, forward strand.
ATTACCGTATTGTTCGACGATGCGTCCGACAACCTACAGAACCGGCAGCAAGTGTTGGAAAAGCTCACGCTGGTGAATTTGCCGCCGGGTTTGAATCCGCAAATCGGGCCTGACTTCAGTCCTGCCGGTCAAATCTATTTCTATACCCTGCAAAGCACGAACCCACAGTACGACATCATGGACCTCAAGGCGCTGCAGGACTGGGTCGTTTTCAAGAACTTGATGTCGGTGCCTAACGTGGCTGCGGTTTCGATCTTCGGCGGAGAAACGCGTGAATATCAGGTGCAGGTCGACCCCGACAAGTTGGTCGCCTACGGACTCTCGATCGCGCAAGTGGAGCAGGCACTGGCGGCAAACAATCTCAACGGCGGCGGCAGCTTCATCGAGAAAGGGCAGCAGGCTTATAACGTTCGCGCCATCGGCCTCATGCAGAACACCGATGACATCGGGGCGACTGTCCTGAAGGTGCAGAACGGTACTCCGGTGCGGGTGAGAGATGTTGCCATCGTGACCCAGGGACCGAAGATCCGGTTGGGCAAGCTGGGAAAAGCTATTCGCCGCGCTGACGGCAAGGTCATTGACAACGATGACGTAGTCGAAGGCATCGTGCAGATGCGCAAGGGGGCCGAGGCCGAGGCGGTGCTGCGCGACATCGAGGTCAAAGTTGACTTCCTTAACAAGCATGTCCTGCCCCACGGCGTGAAAATTGTTCCCCATATTGACCGTGACGATCTGGTGCATTTGACGACCCACACGGTGCTGCACAATCTCACCGAAGGCATTCTGCTGGTTGTCCTGGTGCTGTTCTTTTTCCTGGGGAATGTCCGCTCCGCCCTCATCGTCGCCCTCACCATTCCGTTCTCGCTGTTCTTCGCGGCCATCCTGCTAGACTTGAACCACATTCCCGCCAACCTGCTCTCGCTGGGCGCGCTCGACTTCGGCATGATTGTCGAAGGCGCCGCCGTGATGGTGGAGAACATTCAGCGGCACCTCGAGAACCGTGCACAATCCAGCGCCACCATTGACGAAGGCATCCGCGCGGCGGCGCATGAAGTGCAGCGCCCGGTGTTTTACGCGATTGCGATCATCATCATTACGTACTTGCCAATCTTCACCCTGCAGCGGGTGGAAGGCCGGCTGTTCAAGCCCATGGCGTGGACCGTAGCCTTTGCCCTACTGGGAGCGCTCGTCTTTTCCATCTTGCTGGCGCCAGTGCTGTCCGGCCTTGTTTTCCGCAAAGGAGTGAACGCCTGGGAGAACCCGGTAGTGGCGTGGATTACCAGGCGCTATGAGCAAACACTGACGTGGATTCTGGCGCGACGCATGGTCGCCCTGGGCGCTGCTCTCTTCGTCTTCGCCCTGACCGCATATCTCGGCTTCGGAGGAGTGATTGGCTCCGAGTTCCTGCCGCATCTCGACGAAGGCTCCATCTGGGCACGTGGAACGTTATCGCCCAGCACAGGTCCGACCGAAGGCCAGCGCATCATGGACCAAGCGCGGTTGATCTTCGCCAGCTTTCCAGAGGTAACACAGGTCGTATCGCAGGTGGGACGCTCCGATGACGGCACCGACGCGACCGGCTTCTTCAACACAGAGTACTTCGTGGACCTGAGACCACGCAACCAATGGCGGTCGCAATTTCGTGGCCGGAAAGAGTTGCTGATCGAAGCCATGGACAAAGAGGTCGAGAAAATTCCAGGTGTGGAGTGGGGATTTTCACAACCCATCGCTGACAACATGGAAGAAGCGGTAAGCGGCGTGAAAGGCGAATTGGCGGTGAAAATCTTTGGCTCTGACCTGCACGACCTGGAGCAGAAGGGGGAAGAGATCATGGCCGCGATGAAAGGCGTACCCGGCGTTGCCGATCTTGGACTGTTTCGCGTCCTGGGCCAGCCAAATGTTGATATCAAGGTCAATCGCGCCAAGGCCGACCGCTACGGCATCAACGTCGCCGACGTGCAGGATGCAATCCAGACTGCGGTGGGAGGAAATCCGGTAGGCCAGATCCTGATCGGTGAACAGCGCTTCGATCTAGTCCCGCGTTACCAGGAGCAGTTCCGCAAAAGCGTCGACGATATCGCGAACATTCGCCTGCTCGCACCCACCGGCGAACGTGTCTCGCTGGGCGAGTTGTGCGACATAACGGTGGACAACGGCGCCTCCATGATCTATCGCGAAGGCAACCAGCGCTACATCGCCATCAAGTACAGCGTTCGTGGCCGCGACCTGGGCAGCACCGTTGAAGAAGCCATGACGAAGGTGAATCGCGAGGTAAAGTTGCCGCAGGGCTACACGCTGGACTGGGCGGGGGAATACGAGAGCCAAAAGCGAGCCAACCACAGGCTTGCAGTAGTCATACCGATCACCATCATGGTCATCATGTTGGTGCTGTATTCCATGTTCCGCTCGTTCAAGTGGGGCTTCCTGGTGTTGTTGAACCTTGGCCTCGCACCTATCGGTGGCCTTCTCGCACTGCTGATTACCGGCACGCATTTCAGTGTTTCCACTGGCGTCGGACTGCTAGCCCTGTTCGGAGTCTCGGTGCAGACGGGAGTGATCATGATCGAGTACATTAACCAACTGCGCGGACGCGGGTACAGCCTGCACGACGCCGTGTTGCTCGGCGCCTCGCGCCGTTTACGGCCGATCATGATGACTATGTTGGTGGCGTCGTTAGGGCTTGTTCCTGCGGCGCTGTCTCACGGCATCGGCTCAGACTCGCAACGCCCTTTCGCCATCGTGATTGTTGGCGGCTTGTTGACCGAGTTGGCCTTGAGCCTGGTGTTGCTGCCTGCCTTCTACGCCTGGATGGCTGGACCGAAGGATGTCCTGCTAGACGAAGAGGAGGCGGTCACCGAATGAGCCGATTTTTCTCGCAGAAGTATCGCTGCATCTGTCTCGCCGTGCTTTGGCTGAGTGCGGGGCGAACATCGTGGTCGCAAATTCCGTCGCCGTCTCAGACACAGCTGCCAGCAACCCAGGCTCCGGGCAATCCGCCAACCGCGATGATCATCACGCTCGATCAAGCCATCGAGCTGGCGAAACAGGCCAACCCCGTGCTCCAGGCCAATCGCACCCTAATCTCGCAGAACCTGGAGCAGGAGGTCACCGCCAACCTACGCCCGAATCCTCTGCTCTCCTGGGACGCGCAATATCTCCCTCTATTTACTCCCAGCCTGTGGTCGAGCAACTACATTGACACCACGGCCCAGTTCGATTTGGGCGTCGGGTATCTCTTCGAGCGAGGGCAAAAGAGGCAGCATCGTCTGCAAGCCGCCAAAGATATCACTGCCGTTACCGAAGCACAGGTGCTCGACACCGAGCGCACAACCGTTGGCAACGTGGCACAGCAGTTTGTGGCTGCTTTGCTGGCGAAGTCAAATCTGGAACTGGCAACTCACCTGCTCACCAGTTACCAGCATTCAGTAGCGATCAGCGAGGAGCAGTACAAAGCCGGCGCGCTCAGCAGGGTCGATCTGCTGAAGATCCAGTTGCAGACGCTACAGTTTCAGAACGACGTTAGCGCTGCTCGCATTGCCAAGCTGCAGGCACTAACCTCCCTCAGGCAGTTGATGGGATACGATTCCGTGCCGCGTGACTACGACATCGCCGGTGACTTGACGTATCAACCTCTTACCTTCCGGCTGGAGGACCTGCAAGCCCGCGCACTCACTTTACGTCCCGACTTGCAGGCAGCGCGCCGCGGCGTCGCCTCCGCCCAGAGCCAGATCGGTCTGGCCAAGGCAAACGCCAAGCAAGACCTGGATGCCACGTTTAGCTATGGGCATGTTAACGCCTCCAACGTCGAGGCTTTCTACTTCAACATTCCGCTCCCAGTCTTCAATCGTAATCAGGGCGAGGTGGCGCGAACCTACTACGTGCTCACCCAGTCGCAATATCTGGAGAAAGGAGCCGAGCAGCAGGTATTGACAGATGTCAAGAACGCTTACGAGGCGTTTCGCAATGGCGAAGACGTAGTGAAACTGTACAACGAGGGATACCTGCAGCAGGCACAGCAGGCCCTGGAGATCACGCAGTTCTCCTACCGGCACGGGGGCGCGTCGCTGTTGGACTTCCTGGATGCCGAGCGCAGCTACCGCACGACCGAGTTGAGCTACCGCCAAGCGCTCGCGACTTATATGAGTGCATTGGAGCAGTTGCGGCAGGCGGTGGGCACGCGCGAGTTGCGGTAGTGCAGGGTCTTCGGGCGGGATCCTTGAGGATGTTCCAAGTGAACAATTGCTGCCACACAGCAACGAGGAGTTGATATGAAGGGTGAAGCCTTGTTTCTAAGGGTTTGTTGCGGCTACTTGCGTGCTGGCTTGCTACTCCAGCGACGTCCCATCTGACGCATGCGCAAAACAAGACCGAACCATGCACAAATCCGAGACTCGCCCTCGGGATACCGGTTGATACCAGCCCGCATGAGAAAAAAGTGATCGAGTTTGAACGGTAAGTTGTAAGGTCGATCGCCCAGCGATTTGACGGCCTGGTGGCGCAGAGTTTTGTCATTAGCTATGCCGGCAATGTGAATTTGTTGCAAGACTGGTCTCCACTCGAAATGAGTCTGGAAAACACTTCCACACAAATCGATTTGCAGGTCGGGGATGGTAAGAACGAACGAATTCCACTTAATGACGCGCTCAGAGATGCCCTGCTGAAACTTGCAGCGGGCAATAGCTCCGAATCCAAAGCTTTGATTGTCATTGGGGAAGGCAATGATTTGGGTAGCGCGACAAAATATTCTCAGATTAAGAAACTGGCAAAATCCGGTCATATTCAGTGCTTTGCGTTGCTGGTCGCAAGCCATGATCTCATAGAGGCAGCGTCAGACACTTTGGATTTGACCTCTATGATCTGGCAGGTGTCACCGAAGGACATGCTTACGATGTCCACACTTACACGAGGCCAAAATAATACATGCCGCGTCTATCCGTCTATCTCCAACGCCTGCCGCCTTGCGATACCAGATCACCGCCTGCTTACCGTCCTTCGGGAAACCACCACGCCCGGACGCGAACATGACACCCAGAGACGCCCCAACGACTCGGAACTGCTTACATATGTGGGGGTGAACGTCAGGAACCGTGCCCATCTATATAAGGCGACGGCAAAGCGTTGCCGAGGGTATTCACAGAAGGCACAGTGTACGCGAGGGGTATACAAAACGATCACGATTCACATCCATGAACCGGCCCGGCAGCACGCTAGTACTTAGTTGCGTAGATTAGCGTAAGATGAATGGGGATGCACATTGCGAATCTTGCGTTTCGTCCACTCGAAGGGCGTGGCGGTTTCGTTGTAGGCGGCTATGAATCGGTCGATCGCCTCGCGCACCTGCTGGGGCGAGGTGAAGCTTGCCCCGCGCAAAGCGCGCCGGCTCAGGATACTGAACCAGCATTCAATCTGATTGAGCCAACTGGCGTGGGTGGGCGTGAAGTGTAGATGGACCGTGCGATGTTGCGCCAGCCAACGATCATGTTTCGGTTTGTGGGTATTGAGATTGTCCATCACCACGTGCAGTTCCCGGCCCGGATAGAGTGCGACCACCTCGTTCATGAAGGCAAGAAAATCACGGCGTCGACGCCGGTGAGCGTGTCCGCCCTTGACTTGGCCGGTGAGCACATTCAGGGCGGCGAACAGGGTTGTGGTGCCGTGGCGTTTGTACTCATGACTGAAACCGGTCACGGCTTGGCCGTTGGGTAGTTTTAAATAGCCTTGGGCTCGCTCCAAGGCTTGAATATGCGGCTTTTCATCCACCGCAAGGATGACCGCGTGTTCCGGCGGGTCCAGGTACAGGGCAACGATAGCGGCCGCCTTGGCGGCAAACTCCGGATCGGTACTGATGCACCAGCTACGGCGCCGCTGTAAGTGAATTCCTTGGGTACGCAGCACGCGCCAGACTTGATGTTTGGATACATCCCCCAAGGCCTTCGCCACTAACGCTCCGGTCCAGCTCCCATGGCCGACTGGCGGCCGCTGGTCCAGTTGGTCCAGAATGCGGCGCCGGGTGTTTTCGTCGTAGCGCGGCGCAGCTCCTGGCCGCGGGGCATCCTGGAGCCCGGTCAAACCAGCTTGGGAAAAACGTACTCGCCACTTGCTGACGGTTGCGGGCCGTCTGCGCTGCGCACGGGCGATGGCAATCGTGCCCTGACCGGCGGCGGCGGCCAGAACCATGCGGGCTCGCTCTGCCAGACGCCTTTCGGTCTTACCCGCGCGAACCCAGCTCTCCAGCGTGGAGCGGTCTTCTGGCGTCAATGTGAGGGCGGTGGGGTATTTGCTCATACCCAATCATGACATAGACCGCTTTTCATTGCAACTAAGTACTAGGGAGCTAGCCAAGACACCCGCGTTTGAGATGTCGCAGCGAGCCCGCAAGAAGGTGGAAGCGTTGTTCGCGGAGCTGAAGAATCAGGTCGGAATGAGACGGCTTCGCCTGCGCCGTATGAAGTTCGTCCGCGAACAGTTCTTCCTCGCGGCGGCAGCGCAAAATATCAAACGGTTGGTACGCTTCCTCGGTAAGGCACCGAATCCTGCTCTCGCAGCAACCGCTCAAATCTTTCCGGGCGTCCCAGGGTTTTTCTGTTACGTCCACGGCGGCAGGTTAGAGGGACAGCAGGCAGCGTGAAATTGATCGAAATCGTGGAGGTCGGGAATACCGAGATTCTCAAGAAGGTCGCCAAGCTCCCCGAGCACACAGTGGTTCTATTTCTCGTTATACCCAGGGACTCGACCCAGCCAGAAGTCGGGCTCCATGACACTGTGGCGGCTATCGGACAGCGTTTTCCGACATACTGCATCTCCAGGAACTTTTGCATCGATCATGGGGGTATTGGCGGCTCCTATGCCGATTACGGTGAGCAAACTTCAAAGACCGCCGAATTAGCGGCACGGCTTCTCTCTGGTGAGAAGGCTGACAATATACCTGTGGTTAACGATTCCAGAACCCGGGTCAATGTCGACTGGCGGGAACTTGTCCAGTGGAACATACCCGAGTCGGCTCTGCCTCCCGGCTCGAAGGGAAATGTCGATGTGTCTTCAGTTGGCATGGCGAGGCACCCTCCTTCAGGTACCTGAGGTCTTGTTGAGGCTGAGTTGTGGCGTGGGGAGATGAGAGCCAGGTGTTATCTGACACCCCGGCTGCTCCTGGCGGGTCTATAACGGGAGAGTCTGGCCTTTGCTGTGGCTAGTTATCACGGTCGTGGTCAGGCTTCCCACTGCTCACACAGCAAGTAATTGGGGTGTATGGACAAAAGCCATAGCTGACGGAAAAGCCGGATTACGTACGGGATGGGGATTTATCGCCAATAACTTTGCTGTTAAATCTTCGTTTCGGTTAGGGAGGCTTGGACTCCATGATCACATCACGAGCGACGAAAGTGTCCACACACGATTCTTGATTCCCCATTCAGGGCGCCGGCAACTCTGATTACGTGCGCGATCCGGTAGACAAAAGGACGAAATTCGCCGCCCTGAACCACGTCGTGAACGCGATTGGAACTGCCCGTGCATTCTGACGCTCTTATTCCAAATATCTTATGGGCGGGCGCTCGGATTGTGCGGCTTGGCCGGAGAAAACTCTCCGGCGACGGCGCGCTCGTGCAATTCCCAAGCCGACGCTCCCGCCTTGCGTGCCGCGATCATCTTTTCGGGATCCACATGCGCCATCATCATCCCGCGCGAGACTCTTAGGTGCTCGGTCGCGGTCCAGGCATCGCTGTAATTGCTCGCGTTGATCTCGACTCTGTTCTGGTCAGGATCCTCGTAATAGAGCGAGATGCCAACGCCATGGTCCGAGGCCCACACCGGCTGGACTCCCAAGTTCTTTAGCCGAACATACGTGCCTAGAAGGTCGTCCAAGGTGGCACATTCGAAAGCAACATGCTGCAGTCCCGTGTGCCGGCGCCGGTCGGGGTCGATCGCGGCACCAGGCACTTCAAACAACACGAGCCGATGATCCAGCTCATCGTTGCTGAGAAATGCAAAGGCGGAAAACGGCGCCCGGTCCTGTGCTTCGGGCGGTACCGTCGCACGATGGTTGACGCTCATGCCGAGCACTTTGCGATACCAGTCCGTCATGGCATCCAGGTTTGCGGTGGTAAGCTCGTAATGCTGCAGTTTGGGATGGATGGTGATCTCGGTGTTCATGGGAAACTCTCCTTTTCGCTGGGGCCAATTCTATAATAGTTAGCCAGCTAACCAAAAGATGTCAGGTGCCTGACAATGGTCGCAATAATTTTTGGGGCTGGGAAATCTATTTGACGTATCAGATGGTTAGGCGCCAAACCTATTCCGGAGACATGTCATGGGCATTCGAACGCCGGTCGAGCGTCCTCAGGGACCACCGCCTGCGGTCATGAAGAAAATTCGCCAGCGCCTCTCGGAACGGGAGGTGCAGGGGCTGAGAACGGTATTCACCCTGCGCGCGACTGCGCAACATGTTGACAACGCGATCAGCGAGTGGATGGCCGGTTCCGTGGGATCGGTGGCACGTTATCAGATCCTGATGGCGCTGTGGGCGAGCGAAGGGAATGGCATCTCGCACAAGGACATCGTAGCGGCCATGGGCGTGACGCGCGCAACCGTGTCCGGCCTCATGGCAGCTCTCGAGCGCGATGGTTTAGTGAAATCGCAGGTAGACGGCGAGGACCGCCGCAAGCTGATCGCGCGCCTGACCGCGAAAGGCGAGGCCGTGATCAAGAAGCAGCACAAAGTGAACCTGGTTAGATTTCGTGCGGCCTTCGCGTCCTTTACCTCGGAGGAGCTGGCGAACCTAACGGCACTCCTGCACCATTTCCGAAAGGTGTTCGCCGCCGCTGCTGAACCCTAACTGTTGTAACCAGGCCAAGTCGTACGTTATCCCATCGGTGCAGCTGAAGGAAGAAGAAGTGGACGCAGCAGAAGAAGAGGAGAGAGAGCCCGATGTGGATATGTACTGCTACGAGCATCCTCCGCTAGTACTCCGACAGGTCATGCAGCGGTAACACGTACCGCTCCGTATCATTAGCGAACCGCAGATGTTGCAGGCAGGCGCATCTCCGAATTGAACCAACTCTCGAAGCGCGCCAACAGCATCCCTGTCATTCGGAAGCGCAGACGAGTGAACCGCTACCGGAGGAGGAACAAATAGCTCGCCTTGCTCGCCCGTCAAGAACTTCAGTTCAAGCCAGCGAAAGATATAGTCGACGATGGACTTGGCGAAACCGATTTTAGGGTTCCCCGTCCACCCGCTAGGCTCGAAGCGCACGTGGGTAAACTTCGTGCACAAGACTTCAAGCGAGACTCCATGCTGGAGGGCCAGCGACACCGCCGTTGCAAACGAATCCATGAGTCCGGAGATGGTCGAACCTTGTTTCGACATAGTGATGAAAATTTCTCCGGGAAGACCGTCCTCGTACACCCCGACAGTGAGATACCCCTCTTGGCCGCCAACCGAAAAATGATGAGTGAGCGCCCGCCGCTCATCTGGCAAGTGCCGACGAACCGCGCGTATGGGTTCGGAACATTCTGAACCTGCGCTCTCGTTCACCGCGACTTCACTTTCGTCAATCGGAGTTATTTGACTTGTCGCTGCCATATCGAACCTCATTTCCCGCAAGCTGGGGTGGAACATGCTCTGGCCGGCAATCCCAACTGGACCTACGATTAAAGGCATAAATCATCAGTGGAGTGCCGGTCGCTGCGGCAAGGAATGCTCCGCCTGGGTTCATGTGCAGCCCGCCTCCGAGGACGACGAACAGAAACACAAAAAGACAGAAAATCAGCGAGTTGCGGTGGACCCCTGGGCTGAGACAACCAGAACGGTGACAAAGTGCCGTTCGATGAAGTTGCGTTGACATTGCGGCGGGTGCAGCCGCAGAGTGGCGTCGGCTGGTGAAGCGGACGCGGGCTCTGCTGGAGAGCATCCCGCCAGGAATAACCGGCCGGAAACTCATCCATTGGGATGGGCGCGGGCACGGTCGCGAGATCGTGCCCTCATCCCATGGATAGATTTCCCCATGCCTCAGAAAACTCATACCCGCACCTCCCCCGCTGCCGGCGCTCTCGGCCGCAGAGAACGCTCGAACTCCGCTGGCGAGCGGTAATCCAGCGCCGAGTGCAGCCGCTTCTGGTTATAGACGACCTCCAGGAATTCCCTGATGCGCGCATAAGCGTCGGCCAGATCGCGGTACTCGCTGCGGTAAACCTCCTCGTACTTCAGCGTCTTCAGGAACGATTCGCAGGCGGCGTTATCCCAGGGATTGCCGGTGCGCGACATGCTGATGCGAATGCCGTGCTCTTCGAGCATGCGAGTGTAATCCCGGCTGGCGTACTGCACCCCGCGATCGGAATGGTGCACCAGGCCCGCCGGCGCCTCGCGCTGCGTCAGCGCCATTTCCAATGCCATGAGAGTAAGGCTGTCTTGCAGCGTGCGGTCCAGCGCCCAGCCGATCACCCGCCGAGAATAAGCGTCCAGCATCACCGCCAGATAGACGAACTCCTCGGCTAGGCGAAGGTAGGTGATATCCGCGCGCCAGAGCTGATGGATGCCGGTCAGCACCATGGATTCCGCCAGATTGGCATACACCCGCAGGTCATGGTTCGAGTCCGTGGTCACGATGAACTTGCGGTGACGCAAGCACAACAGGTTGTCCTCGCGCATGATCCGCTGCACCCGCTTGCGATTCACCGTCCAGCCGCGCTGCTGCAGTTCGTGGGTGATCCGTCGGCTGCCGTAAGCTGGCCATTCCAGCGCCACCCGCTGCACGGCGTCGCGTAGCACCAGCTCCTCGCACGGTACCGCAGCCGACAGCCGATGCCGATAAAACCCGGCGCGACTAACCTCCGCTAAATGGCACATATGCTGCACCGTCAGACCTCGTCCCGCTGCGGCTTCCCGATGGATTTGTTCGTAGATCGCGCCCCGCCAGCCAGCGCCCGCAGCTGGCGCTGTTCTTCCACACGCTGCAAAGCTCGCTTTAAAAAATCAATCTCCAGGGCCTGCTGCCCAATCTTGCGCTCCAGCTCCGCCATCCGATCCGCCTCGGCCCGCTGGTGTCCCGAGCCCAGGAAGGCGCCTGCCCCCAACTTCTCCTGTTCGTGATACCAGCGGTAAAGCTCGCCCGGATTTACCTCCAACTCCCGTGCCAGCCGTGCCACTGGCTCCCCCACTTGCATGCGCCGCACCGCCGTCAACTTAAATTCCCGGGTAAACCTCCGTTTCGACATGCCAATCCCCCTTCGCTGAATTCTATCGGTGAACTGGTTGTCTCAAAATTGGGGTCCACTCCAAGTAGTTCTTGACGTTTCTATACATCGCTATTCACTCCTTCCGTTCAGCCATGTCAGGCTGTGACACGTTCCGCGGCACACTCCTGTTCCTCTTTCTTTTGCGGCGGCCTGACATAGTGGCAATGGAAACAGCCGTTGCAATGAACCGCCTCGGTGATCGCGCGTACCGATTGGTGAAACCGCTTCGGTATCTCGACTTCCTCCCCGGCGCGCGAATAGAACGTCGGCAGTACCCTGCCAGCTTTGTCCTTGTCCTTCCCGGACAAATCCAGATCCAAGCGACCGTGAATGCCCCGAAACAGGAGTCTTGTTTCCAGCGGCGACCGCTTTCCGTCGCTGGTCGCACCCGGCCGATGCTGTGTAAGCAGCAATTCGTAGGTCCGACCTTTGCGTAGCATCTCGACTCGCACCAGTACCGGCGCCACCACAACTGCATGCAGGCCATTTACTCCGATGGCCTCCACCGGATGGATCCACTCGATTGGCTGGCCATCTTCTTGGGTGAAGGTGACGTATCGCCCTAGGTCTCCGCCCGCACCGGCCGACTCCAGCCCGCGCACGACATAGCGTTTCGCAAGGTGCTGATGTTCCAGGCTTACCGGCGAATGGGCAAAGATTCCTCGCTCTTTCAGCACTCGCAGCGCTTGGCGCGATAGCCTGAGCCCCAATACATCTGAGAATCGCTCCTGCTTCATCACAACAACCCTCTCCTTGTCTTAGGCGGAATGCCGCACGCGACTCGGGCGACCGAGGGCAGCCCGAATCATCTCCTTGGTGCAGCCAGCCCAGCATTTGTAAAACCGCGGGTCTTCGATCAGGATGGCCAGGTTGTCGCCAACGCGGTCGTGGCCACAGTCCGCGCAGGAGGGACAGCGGGTGATGTAGTTTCTTCCAACCTTCCGCACGGCACCGACGTGCGCCAAGATCCGAAAGTCTGACTCGCCTAGCCCCCGCCTACGGTGAGGTAGAGTGTTCCTGCCCAGTGCCGGGGAGGCGACTGACGCGGGACGATCCTTTCCGGCAATGAACCTCCGCAGTTCTTCCTCGGTAACTTTGCGCAATCGGTTGAGGTATGCGATCTGGTCCTCCAGCGTGTAGTCGGCACCATAAAACCAAAATCGGCGGTTGGCGCCACGGTGGATTCCCAACGGTCCGCGAATGGCGTTGCCAAACTCTCCGGCACCGATGGCGTCGTGCTTCGGAAACACTTCAATGCCGCCCGCCAGGCCCGCGCCCTTCACCGGCACTCCCAGCCTCAGAGCAAGATCACGGATGTAGATTCGGCACCCCTGGGCGAGCAAGGGCGTTGTCAGGAAGATCCAAAGATGCCCACCGCGCTTGCTCATTTCCAGCGCCGGTTCCACCCTGTCTTGTGTCAGGTGGTACTGGAGCTTGAGCAGGTCCTCCATGGAGTTCTTGTAGTCGGCGTCGATGGCGACCCACTTACAGCGCTGGGTCGAGGGGTTGATGGCGTACAGGCCGACCATGATCTTGCCTTCCAGGTGTTGGCGGATCGTTTCATTTGTCAACATAAGGGGAATGTCCGTTGCCTTTTTGCTTGGCCGGAAGTAGTAGTGCCGCCCTGTCTCCGGGTGCGGCCGCATGGACTGCATCGTGTACGCCCGGCGGTTCACGAACAGCCTTTGGTAATCCTCGACGAGCTGCCGGGTTGCCGTGATCGCCGTTGCCATTTACTCGTCACATCCTTCTGGCAATCTCGCGTGACCGCACGGTCGTGTTCGCCGTTTACCCATATGGTTCTCGGATGTGGGTGCTGGTGGATAACCCGGAATATTTTTTCTGTCAAACGGCCGCTTCAGGCCGCATTCCGGGCATTACTACCCACTGCAACCCTGCGCGCCAAAGCCGTTCGACTTTCTTGGGCACAGATTTGTCGTGCAGCCTTCGAACGTAAGCGGCAAACTGAAAACTTTCTACCGTCCCTCTCCCAAGGCGATGAAATCCATCAAGAAGAAGATTCGGGACATAGCCCGGAAGGGGCAACACCTGAATCTGCCCACGCTGGTGAAGGAGCAGATGAACCCACTCCGTCGTGGTTGGGGCAATTACTTCAAGATGGCTCATTCCAGAAAGCAGTTTCTGCAGATCGCCACCTACACGACCTACACGCTCACGATCATGCTCCGGAACAAGCACAAGAAACGCTCCAAGGGATGGCGGACCCATCCCCCGTCCTGGTTTTACAACAACCACGGGCTGTTCAAGCTTTACAGCCTTAGGAACGGCGTGCCAGTGACGGGCGAGCGTATTGTGACGCCGTAAAGCTGCCGGCCGAAGGCAGTCGGAAAGCCGTGTGCGGGAAAACCGCACGCACGGTTTGATGAGAGGCCGTTGGGGAGATCACCTCAAACCAGTGGCCTACTCTACGCCTTAAGAGGTTCCGCGTTCTCGCTCGATGACAATCAGGCGAAACGCTGTCGTTTTTGATAGGCGGCGACCTTGAATTTGTTTCCGCAAATGTTCATGCTGCACCAGCGACGCGATCCTTTCTTGCTGGTGTCGTAGAAGTGAACCATGCACGAATCCGATTCGCATTTGTGAATGCGAGATGATTCAACCTCGCAGAGTAATTCAGCCGTAGCAGCGACGATGGGGGCCCACACATCCTCTGGTTTTTGTGGCTCGAAGAACACGTCGAGCGCCACTTTTGAACCTTGCTTGCTGAGGCGAGTGCGTTGAGGGTGCTTTTTCAGGAGCATATCCATTTCCGCCAGGAACGCATTGCCAGGCAGTGCCCCAGCTTCCAGTCGAAGTACCGCTGCTCGTAAGCGTTCCCGAAAGGCAATCAGCTTTTGTACGAAAGCCTCTCCTTGGCGTGAGTCACGCCATGCACGGATAAGCCTTCTGTTCTTCTGAGATGTCACAATTCCAGAAGCTATCAGCCATCGTTCCAGCGCTGCGGCATGCGGCAGGAGTTCTTGAGGTTTACTTTCCAAAATGGGTTTCGTATTTAGAAAATCCAGGGCCAACTGATTACCTACGAACAGAAAGCCGTCCACCCAGTCCTGCTGTTGTAGGAGCGCCATAGAACCTTCTCATAGATATAAAAAATTAACACCATCAACGAAACTTTTGATGGTGTTTCCACATCCTACGTTGCGAAGTCCCGACGTGGTCGGCCGTTCGGTGTAAATCGGTGAATCGGCTGAACAGAAAGGATGCGTTATGACAACTTATCATCACGCCAACGTAAGGGGGCAAAGACTCTTCTATCGCGAGGCCGGATCCAAGGATTGGCCGACGATCGTACTTTTGCACGGCTTTCCCAGTTCTTCACACATGTTCCGTGACCTGATACCGCAATTAGCAGACAAGTTCCACGTGATTGCTCCGGACTATGTGGGCTTTGGCTACAGCGATGCCCCCAGAGTGCAGGAGTTCGAATATAACTTCGACAATCTGGCTGCATACGTCGAGGATTTGCTGTTCCAAAACCTGGGCTTGAAGCAGTTCAGCCTGTATGTGCAGGATTACGGCGCGCCGGTCGGCTATCGAATTGCCTCAAAGCATCCAGATGCGATTCAGAGCATTGTCGTTCAGAACGGTAATGCATACGTGGAGGGCATTGGCGCTGCATTCGACCCGATGAAGCCATTCTGGGCCAATCGCAATTCCGAGACCGAGAAGCCCGTGCGCGATCTCCTGACGAAGCAAGTGACGATGTTCCAGTACACACATGGTGTCGTGGACTCTGACCGAATCAGCCCGGATTCCTATACGATGGACCAGTTTTTTCTCGATCGTCCGGGCAATGCCGAAATTCAGCTCGATCTTCTCTACAACTATCAGTCGAATGTCGCGCTCTATGACCGCTGGCATGAGTACTTCCGTAAGCGACAGCCGAGAATGCTGATTCTGTGGGGAAAGAACGACCCGTTCTTCACGGTGGAAGGAGCCAAGGCCTATCAAAGAGATCTCCCGAAGGCGGAACTGCACCTGATTGATACCGGCCACTTCGCGCTTGAAGACTCCAGCGATTTCATCGCGGAGCGTATTCGGCAAGTTCTAAGCTAAAGCTCTTTGCTGAAATGGGCCTGTCTTCGGTTTGGACTAACAGAAAGGAGTCGAATCGTGACAGTTCCAGGAAATGTCACCGTGGTCGCGGTTCACGGAGCGTGGGCCGATGGTTCGAGTTGGAAAGACGTGATTCTCAGCCTTGAAAGAGAAGGGTTGCGAGTAATCGCAGCTCCGATCCCTCTGACCTCACTCGGCGATGACGCTGCCGCATTGAAGCGTGCAATCGCCCGCACGGAGGGACCAGTGATTCTAGCCGGTCACGCTTATGCCGGTGCTGTTATCGCCACCGGGAATGACGAGCGCGTGAAGGCACTGGTCTATATCGCGGGGCTAGCTCCAGACGAGGGCGAGACCGTTGCTGAGGTTTTCTATCGCGATCAACGACATGCCCAGGCGCCTCATCTCGCCCCTGATGGCGACGGTTTCATCTGGATGCCCGAGGAAGGCTTCAGAAATGCTTTCGCGCAGCATGCGACGACAGAACCAGCTCACATTATCGGCAGCCGTGCAGAGGCCGATCGCGCTGAAGTGTATTCAAGAGCCGGTTCCAAAACCGGCGTGGAGATCCAAGCCTTCCTGGTTCCTGATTGCGGAAGAAGACCGCATGATCAACCCCAAAACCCAACACTTCATGGCGGACCGCATGAAAGCTATGAAACGATCGCTCGCTGTAGACCACGCACCGTTGCTCAGTGCGCCACAAAAAGTTGTGGACATCATTTTGGAAGCGAAGCGGGCAGTGTCCTAGAGACGATTCGAAGTCTGTTTGTTTGCCCGAACTTACAGGGAAAAGGAGAGGTTGTGAATTCTGTCGCCATTGTTACTGGAGCGAGCCAGGGTATCGGCCGGTCTACTTCGATTCGATTGGCGCGCGACTTTTCGGCGGTTGTGCTGGTTGCACGAAACACGAATGCGCTGCAAGACGTGGCGGACGGTGTAAAAACTGTGGGAGCAGAGCCTCTTATTTGCGATCTCGATTTGAGCAAAATCGAATCTGCCGAAGCACTTGTCAAGATCACGCTTGATCGTTTCGGCAGGATTGATGCGCTGCTGAACATCGCGGGTGCAGTACCCAAATTGATTTGTTCGAGATGACGGAAGAGCAATGGCGAGCAGGTATGGAGCTGAAGCTGCACGGTGCGCGCCGTGTGACGATATTGGCTTGGGAGGCACTTAAGAAATCGAAGGGCTCCGTCGTATTTATGTCAGGTAGTGCCGCCCTTGACCCGAAGCCTGCCTTCGCAGCGGTTGCCGCGACGAATGCAGCCATCACTGCGCTTGCTAAGGCCTTCGCTGAACAAGGTATTAAAGATGGCGTGCAGGTCAACAGCATTGTGCCGGGTCCGGTGATGACTGGACGGCGGCGCTCCTTCCTGGAGAAGTGGGCGCCAGCGCACCACATGAGCATGGAAGAGGCGATGAAACGATTTCCAGAAGAAGTGGGCATTAGCCGCTATGGACGTCCGGAAGACATCGCCGACCTGCTCGCATTCATGGTGTCGCCCGCAGCGAAATGGATGACTGGTACCTCCGTCCGAATGGACGGAGGTGAAATAAAAGGCATTTAACCGGAGAGGGGTCTTGCAGATTTCTTGTAGCCGTTCGAGAGACCAGCTTCAGGGAAATGCGATGGTGTGCTGCTGGCAGCCAAACGCAGATGTGGTGATTGACCTTTGACACATTCAGTAGCTATTGAGGATGCGTTTGCGCTGTTCTCACGAAACAATGCAGGGCAAGTGCAACACCTCCACTCGAAAGGAAGAGTCGCATGGAAAGCACGAACGAGATTCCCCCTGCCCAGCTAATTAAGAATATGCAACCTGAAAAATTCGATTTGGTCGTTCTCGGTGGCGGCACGGGTTCCACTGTTGCTGCGTGGACGTTTGCTGGAGAAGGAAAGCGGGTCGCAGTCGTCGATCGCAAATACATTGGAGGATCGTGCCCGAACATCGCCTGCCTGCCAAGCAAGAACGTCATCCATAGTGCGAAGGTCGCGTCCTATTTTCGCCGAAGCATGGAGTTCGGCATCGCTCACCAAGGCTTCACGGTTGATATGTCGGGCGTCCGTGACCGCAAACGCAAGATGGTAACCGCCTTGAACGAGATGTATCTCAAAAACTACAGGGACACGGGGGCGATGTTGATTTTGGGAGGAACCGGTCGCTTCATAGCTCCGAGAACCGTGGAGGTCACTCTCCCCGACGGGACCACGCGTCAGTTGCGTGGCACGAACGTAATCGTCAGTACCGGTACGCGGGCCGCACTAGATGCAATCCCTGGTCTTGCTGAAGCGGACCCGCTCACGCACATTGAGGCACTCGAACTTGATCAAGTTCCCGAACATCTACTTGTGATCGGCGGCGGGTATGTCGGAATAGAGATGGCGCAGGCGATGTGCCGGTTCGGCAGCAAAGTGACGGTGATCGATCGCAACCAGCGCTTGATGTCTAGAGAAGATGAAGACGTGTGTGAAGGGCTTCGCAGCCTCTTACAGGACGAGGGCATCGACGTTCTTCTGGCCACGCGGGTCAAGCGATTGTCAGGAAAATCTGGCGGCACAGTGAGCATTGTCATCGACCAGAATGGAACTGAGAAGACGGTGAAGGGCAGTCACGTGCTGGTGGCGGCAGGACGTACCCCAAATACAGAGGGGGTTGGATTGGAATTAGCCGGAGTCGGGTTGACCGACCGTGGATACGTCAAGGTCAACGAGCGACTACAGACTACTGCGCCTGGCGTGTGGGCAATCGGTGAGGTCGCGGGTAGCCCGCAGTTTACACATATCAGCGTGGACGATTTTCGCGTCGTATATGCGAATCTGACCGGCGGCAACCGTGTGACTACGGGCAGGCAGGTTCCGTATTGCCTATTCACGGATCCGGAATTGGCCCGCGTTGGATTAAGTGAAATGGAAGCCAAGACGCGGAATATCGCGTACCGCTTGTTCAAAGTTCCAATGGAAACAAATCTGCGAGCCCGTACGCTTTCGGAAACGCGAGGATTTCTCAAGGCGTTAGTGGAGGCGCACAGCGATAACATCCTTGGCTTCACGGGTTTCGCTGTTGGCGCGGGGGAGATTATGTCCGTCGTGCAGACGGCGATGATCGCGGGACTGCCCTATACCGCACTACGGGATGCCGTCCTGACTCATCCGACGTTAGTAGAGGGACTTATACCGTTATTCTCATCGGTGCCATCGGTCCACGATGTTGTCGAGGCGACCTCAACGACCACCGGGTCACAGCGGGTTGCCTAAAGATTTCCACTCAAGGAGCAGACCTGGTGTTCGCCAACCTACAGGATTTTCTTTCTCCACCGGAGCCGAAGAAGCCGATGTATTCGCTAAATGTAGGGTGTGGCACGGGAGCGACGGCGGTTCGCCTGGCGCGGCTCGGTTTCCACGTCACCCAACTGGATTCGTCCCAAGCGATGCTCGCTATAGCGAGACGCACCGCAGAAGAAGTAGGGATTACGAACAGAGTTACAGTCCGGCACGATGACGCTGCCCAATTGACGAACTGGTTCCGCGCTGCATCGTTCGATGCCGTTCTTTGCCACAACATACTCGAATATGTCGACGACCCGACTACCGTGTTGCGCAGTGCGGCTCGCATTTTGCGAGACACATCGGCGATACTGTCGTTGTGCGAAATCAGGCGGGTGGGGTTTTCGAGGCTGCCCTCCAGACGGCCGACCTGGCGGCTGCCGAAGCCAATCTCACCGCTGAGTAGGGATTTGAGTCGCTGTACCGAGGCAGAGTGCGCCTCTTTAACGCAGCTGACCTTCACGCCATGTTGAACGCTGAGTCGTTGGCGTTGATCGCTGAGCGGGGTATGCGCGTGCTTGCCGATTACTTGCCGCCTCGAATTTCTCGCAGCTCCGAATACGCGCGGATTTTCGAGTTGGAGCGCAAGCTGGGAAGGCGCCCGGAGTTTGCAGCCATCGCGCGCTACACTCACCACATTCTCCGCCATGCGGCCGCTGCCAAAGAGGACTGCATATGAGTGACCCCTCAAGTCCGCGATTGGCGAATGCGTTCAACAAAAGAGCGCCGGTCAGCGGCGTCTCGCTCGGCCTGGGACTCACTAACGAGTGCAATCTTTCCTGTGCGTTCTGCTATCGCGATCCGGCGCGTGCGGATCGCCTCACCTTGGAACAGGTCAAGTCCGTGATGGAGCGGCTGCCCGTCGGTTCGGTGAATCTGGGGACGGGCGAGAACGGAATGCATCCCGACTTCAGGGCGATTCTGGCATACCTGCGCACACAGCCTGTCAAGCTCTCCATTACTTCCAACGGTCACAGCATCGCCGTTTTGCAAGACGAGGAGGTGCGTGCTTTTCATGACATCGAATTCTCCCTCGATTACCCCACGCAGGCGGAGCAGGACATGCAGCGCGGACTGGGGAACTGGGCGCTCATTCATCAGCAGGCAGGGCGCTGTGTAAAGCTCGGCGTGCCCGTAACCATCATTGCGGTCATGATGAAGCCGAATTACTTGCGTCTGGCGGAGGTAGCGCGAGTGGCCAAACAGTTCGACGCTCCTCTGCGTGTGAACGTCTACCAGGCGGTGCGATCCGATATTTATGCGTTGTCCTACGAAGAATATTGGAATGGATTCCGGCGCCTCTTTGCAGAAACGGATGTAATCGCCATCGGCGAACCGCTGGTGCGAGCGATGGCAGGGCTGCCACTACTGAAAGGAGGATGCGGGGTAAGCACGGTGCGGGTGACGCCTCGCGCCACCACACACCCCTGCGTTTATTGGCCGGGACCGGGTGAGCCCCTATCTGATCTGCTCACCGTAGGGCCTGACATCCTAGAGTCCGCCCCTTTCGAGCAAGCTCGCACACTTCCAGCCGCCTGCCAGCCTTGCGAGTTCCGCGCCTCATGCCATGGCGGCTGTGCCGGACGTCGACGCCTGCAGGGCGCGCTGCTACAGCCTGACTACTATTGTCCGATCGTTCGCGGAGAACGGCCGAACCTCGACATCCGCATGGCCGCCAGTCGCGATCTGCCGAAGCTGAGCAGTTGCTGCACGACTGTAGTCATGGCCAGATAGAGTGATGCCGACTTATCGGCCGGGTGGCCCAGGTCTCGCGCTTTCCGAGACCTGGGAATCCCATCAGCGATACCACGACCTGGCTGCTTTCAGTCGGAGTACACGAATGAGCGCCAGCAAGCTGAAGCTATGACCATCCTCCCGGGTCTCGAACACCGCGAGACCCGGGCCACCCGTCGGCTCGGGATTGCAGGGGAAAGTTGATTTCACCCCGAGGGCCAGGAGTCTGGAAGGATTGCAGGGGGTGGCTTTATCAGCTTGGGCTTGCGCAAAGGCACGCCTATTCGTGCGGGCAAATGACCCACAAGGCTCGCCTGCACGTGTGGATCACGAACGTCCTGCGCTAGTATCTAGTTGCATAAATGAGCGAATGGTGTATAGTGCAATGCATGAAGGCCCGCAGCATTATACTGACGCCCGAAGAGCAGGCTGATTTGGCGTTGGTAGCGCGTCGCTCCACCAGTGCGGCGCGGGATATATTTCGGGCCGGCGTGATTTTGCGCGCGGCGGCCGGGGCCAGCAACGAGGAGATAGCCGCAGCCATGCACACACGGCCGGCCACGGCGAGCAAGTGGCGCGGCCGGTTTCTACGCGACCGGATCAACGGGTTGCAGGATGCCCCGCGACCGGGCAAACCGGCGACCTACGATCAGAAAAGCGAACGGCGCATCCTCACGCAACTCGATCAACCCCCGCCCAAAGGCTATGCGCGTTGGAATGGAGCCTTGCTGGCCGCGGCGCTGAAGGACATCTCCGACCATCAGATTTGGCGGGTGCTGCGCAAGCATGGGATTTCGCTGGAACGGCGTCACAGTTGGTGCATCTCGACCGATCCCTGTTTCGCCCGGAAGGCCGCCGACCTGGTCGGGCTTTATCTGAACCCGCCGGAACATGCGCTGGTGTTGAGCGTGGATGAAAAGCCTCACATTCAAGCCCTGGAACGAGCTCAGGGCTGGCTGAAGCTGCCCAACGGCAAGGCGCTCACCGGCTTTCAGCATGACTACAAGCGGCACGGCACCACCACCCTGTTTGCCGCTTTGGAGGTGGCCACCGGGCTGGTGAAGGGCGACCATTACAAGCGCCGCCGCCGCACCGAGTTTCTCGACTTCATGAACGGCATCGTAGCCGAGCACCCCGGCCGCGAGATCCACGTGATCCTGGACAACCTCAATACCCATAAGCCCAAACGCGACCGTTGGCTGGCCCGGCACAAGAACGTTCATTTCCATTTCACGCCCACCCACGCATCGTGGCTGAACCAGGTGGAAATCTGGTTTTCCATTCTGCAGAATCAAGCGTTGAGCGGGGCCAGCTTCACCAGTCCCGGCCAACTACGCAAGCACATGGATGACTTCATCGCCGCCTACAACCAGACTGCGCACCCCTTCGAGTGGAAGAAGCAGGTCGTATTCCAGAAACACCCCAAAACACTGTACGCTAACTTATGCAACTAGATACTAGTCTCTGGCGGATCTGATTTTGTAACTCCTCAAGAGTGAGGCCCCCCGCGTGGAAGTCATTCACCAGCGGCATTGATATCGTTCCGTTGGAGGCTACGGGTAAGACGAGGCTCAGATCTGGCTCGCCGTCGACGAAAATACCGAGCCAATCGCCGGCGCGTATCTTGTAGGGCTCGGATTCTCTCACTGGCTCCTGACCATTCTCCTGAGCAACAGCGAGCGGTAGGGGAAAAAAGCAAAGCAGCAATAGAAGGCGCAGCAGGCATAAGTACCTTCTGTAGCGGCATTCATTGTACATCTGCCCGCACTTGCTCCTGCATTCCCTCCGAACTAGCTGACGTAAACAGGCGTTATCGCAAGCGATTCCAAGACCGGAGCCCGCGGCGCGCTTACCTATTCGTAGCAATGCTCCGCCACCAAACCTCGGAATGATTCAGTCCGACTCGTCGCCTACTTCGCGTCCATCCACTTGTCTGAGCCCGCCAGCTTGACGGCCACATTCGTGAACCAAAGGTGGAAGGGCTTGCCGTCGGCAGTGCCGCGGTGCTCCGTTGAAATCAGCAGTGGACCGGCCTTCTTATAGCCCGCCCACGTTGTGATCACAACGCTCGGTTTCTTCGGCCCACCGCGGTCATATCGGAATTCTTCGACTCGCCCGTCGGTGCCGACGTAAAGCGTCCAGGTGTCACCCGGCGTATAGCCGACGTCGGAAGGATATTTCACCACGACCTTCTCGGCAGAACCCTTGCCCAGCGGCAGTTTCTGCATGCCTTCATCGGTCACCGTAGCGCCGGTGTCCCAGTAAACATGGAACGGGAAAATCAGCCAGTAGTTGTCATTGGCAAAGCCGGGATCGATTTCGTTCTTCACGTTGTCAGGCTGACTGCTGAGCTGCGAGCGCAGATAGGTAACCTTCACCGGCTTGCCGTCCTTATCTTTGCCCTCGTAGGTGACCTGGCCCGTCTTGGGCTCCCAGGTCCATGTTCGAGAAAGATTGAATCCTGGGAACTGTACGTTCCAGGTATAGCGGATCGCCTCGATCTGCCCAAATGAATCGAGACCATAGGTCTTGGCGAGCGTTTCGACAATTGGCGGACGCGTCTGCGCCCAGGAAGTTGCAGCAAGGACCAGTACCCCAAAGGCCAGCAGAATACCTATCCTTGCATTACAGCGCGACTTTGTCATGGAGGTCCTCCTTGGTGAATTCGATGGTTGATGTTGATGACGGCCAGGGGCTTCGGGATTCTGAGAGGTATGTTCGCAACATCTTGATCGCGCAACCAGACCCAATGCGGCTAGTCGCTTGAGCACTGTGGCACGACCGGGCGAGCTATCCGGCGCACCAGGATGATTGCAGCGGTAATTGCGACGGATCCGTACTCCAGCAGCACAATCCAGGCAGGAAGCACCCACGGGCGTCCGAGTGTGCGAAGGTGCCAAACGATGTACGTGGGGATAATGCTGACCGTCCAAATGATGATCGGCACCGTCGAACCCGAGCGCACGAACGGCAGCAGCCAGAGCAAATACCACGGATACACGACCGGCGCACATAGAAGCGACGCCGCCATCGGCCATGCAAATGCATCCGCAGACCACCTTGGGGCTGTGGTTCTGAACCAGATTGCGATAAGAACGCCGACGAAAGCTGCGAGTCCCACCACAACGTGCGGAGCCGCCACTCGCTCGAGCGCCGCAAACACGGGATCGTTAAATCGAAAGCTCTGGATGTAAGTGCCGAGCGAGCCGATTGGAATTCGTCCATGGTTCAGAAATGGGAGGTACAGGAGTGCGAAGACGATGGCGGCCAGCAGAGCGTCACGATTGCGAACGCGCCGCCAATAGAGCGGCAACAGCAAAATCGGGAGGAATTTCACCGCGACCGCCAGCGCGAACGCGACGGCTGCAATCGCACGCCAGCGGCGTATCAGCGCAGCGAAGGACACCACCAGCAGCAGTACGCCGAGAATATCGATGTGACCGCTGCCCGCAACTTCCGTTGCCAGCAGGGGGTGCCACGCGAAAGCGAGAATCCAGTGCGCTCCTTGCCCAGTAGACCGCAAGACATCGAGCAAAATGAGAACAATGGCGAGGTCGCAAATCACGAATGCTACTCTTAGCGCAAAGACAGACTCATGAATCGCTGTTACGGCGCGAAAGAAAAGCTGAGCGCCCGGGGGGTAGGGGCTGGGTACATCCGGATGGTTCAGCGCACGCGTCTCGGCTGTGTGCAACCCGCCAAGCGCAGGATCGTTGGGAACGACAATATAGGGGTTATAGCCGAGCCGCTGCATGCGGCCGTCCCAAACATAGCGGCGAACGTCGTCATCGGAACCTGCCGGTATCCCTAGAAATGCAACATGCCACAGTGCTGCCAACACGAGACCGATGACAATCAGGCGCTTTGGGAAGTTTGGGGTATAGAAGAACTCGCGGATGGCGAGAAGATACGCGACGCCGGCTACCGACAGCGGAATGATGGCAAACGCTTCGCCCTGGCCGCTGAACTTGCGCGAGCAGATGGTTAACGCCACAAGCAAAATGGCGCCGAGCCCGTACAGCCTGCGAGACGGACTGAGCTTCACAATTCCCCAGCGGCAGTTCGCACCACCTGTTGCCACTGTTTCAGCCATGCCGCCGTTCGTGACGCCCTCGCCGGAGCGAGCCGCAGTTCCGCGGCAAGCCGAGTTAAGTCGTCTCCCACGTCAATGTCGTAGAAGGGATCTGTGAAGCCAACAGAAAGCTGTAGTCCGCGAGCGCGCGCCAGCAGGGTCTCAAGCGCACTCTTAGTGCCCATGCCGTCACCCTCAAACAGCGTTGGATGGGCGGCCTTGGCCCCCACGAGATAATAGCCTCCGTCATTTGTCGGTCCAATAACCATGTCGTGCACAGTCAGGGTCTCGAACGCGTTCACGAGAACCGAAGCCGGCAGATGCGGGCTGTCGCTGTTGAACGCGATCACCCGTCGCTGCCCAGATGCAAAATGTGCGAACACCGAGGTGAGTCCTGCCGCAAGGCCTTCTCCCTTCTGCGCCACGATCTGCACCGCATCTCCCGCTAGACAAGCAAGTTCACCCACGTCCGAGCCAGGGCACATAACCGCCACCTCCACGCCGCTCAATGAGCATGCCAGCTCCACCGTGTCCCCCAGCAGGCTGCGATAGAGTTCGGTGACGGCTTCAACCGGAAGGCTCTCAGCTAAACGAGTCTTGACCATGCCCGGCCTGGGTGCTTTTGCCATGACAACCAGCGTGCGGCTACTGTTGGCCGAATGTGCTGTGTTTTCGCTGGAGGATTGCATGGAAGCTCGTTGTGCCGGGACTCACGCTGGCCGTGGCGTTCCGGCCCTGGGATGCCGAAAATAATAGCGTACAATGAGGCTGAGGATGAACCACGCTGCTCCGACCGTCCCTTTCAGCGTACCGCTGATTTTGGATTTCCCAATTCGTGGATAGTAGCTGACTGGTACCTCAATGATGCGAAATCCTGCCAGGGCGCCTTTCAAGATTATTTCTACTGCCCAGCCGTACGTGGTTTCTTGGAGCGCGAGCGCACGGAGCACATCTGCGCGCCCCGCACGAAATGGTCCGAGGTCACTGATGTTTAGACCATACAAAAGCCTGATCAGGACGACCGCGAGGCGGTTGCCAAACGCTGCGTGCAACGGCAGCGCCCCAGAGATGCTCTGCTTCCCGAGGCGTGAACCCAGTGTGATATCAGCCCTGCCTTCGCTGATCGGGGCCAGCAAAATGGCCAGCTCCGCAGGCCGATCACTGTAGTCGCCGTCGAGGAACACTACAACATCGGGGCTGCTTGCACAAGACAGTCCGGTCAAACAGGCGCGACCGTATCCACGGCGAGGTTCGTGAACAACCCGTGCTCCTAGCTTCCGGGCGATCTCGGGTGTCCCATCAGTTGAATTGCAATCAACAACCAGAACCTCGGTCACAAGGTCCGACGGGAGGTCGGCGAGGACGTGGCCGATGGCTTGCGCTTCGTTGTGCGTGGGAATAACAACCGATACTCGCACGTTATTTGGTTCAATCACCACCATGGGGAAGACGGCCACCGCTGCGCCAGTCGCGCGTCGACGCCCCACCTTCGTCCCGCTCGTCCCACCGCGAGCGCAAGCGATGCTAGGACTGGAACCAGCAGTTCCCAGATCCAAGCCGTGCCCCACTCAGAGACCCAGAGGCTGCCCAGGTACAGAAACGCCACAAAGGCGACCGGGCGCGTCAGCAGACCAATGATAAGCAGGACCCCGAGACATATCTCGGTTATCGCCTGCATAGGAGCCGCCATAGCGGCGTGACTTGCCGCTAACCCCATAATGGCCTTCCAAGGGCTCGGCGAGTGGCCGTGCTGAATGTAGTAGTTGATCAGCCCCGCATAGCCGCCCGGGGTGTAAAGCCCCTTGCCCAGATTTTCGAAGAAGACCCAAACAAACATCGTGCCAAGTGTGAGCCGGACGAGTGCCAGCCCACTTGCGGCGGACGTGTGGTGGACTGAATTACGGGTCGGGGTTGGGTTCATCGTCATCAGACTGGTACCCCTCGTGCGTCGTGTCAGCTCAAGATAGTTCTCTGGCGGTGATCTCGTATTTGAAATTCTCTGGATCCAGGCTGTCGAGTGTCCCCTCCGCCGTTTGCGCTTGCGGATACATCAGGAAGGGGAGGGTCGTACCATTGAATCCCGGCAGTTCGACATCTTGAGCGAAGTTGTATGCCATCCAGTTCATCTCCCACGACCCGAACAGGCGCTTGCGCGCGCTGTTCACCATCCCGTCGCTCAACGGACGGTTCCCCGGTGGTTCCTCCAGAACCACCTTCCGCACGTCAGCGGGATCGACGGGCACCCAGCCGAATTGCGCCAAGTACACCTCTGCTCGGCAGTGCTGCGCCTTCGTGATTTTCTCCGAGGACACACCCAGGCTCTTGTAGCCCAACTCGGACTTGGCCACGCGAATGCCATATAAGTCGCGCGCCGGGAGACCTGCTGCACGCGCGAGTCCGACGTACAGGGCATTCAGGTCGGCACACTTGCCGCCCAAGTAACCAGTTTCGAGCATTGCGCTGATGTCGCCCCGGCCGCAGCCGCGCGCTTTCGGATCGCGAAACGTATTGTCGACGATCCACTCGTAGATCGCACGCGCTTTGTCGACGTCCGTCTTGGCGCCTTTTGTGATCTCGGTCGCGGTGGACTTTACGAGTCCGTCGGTCGGAATGTTCTTGTGTGGCTGTACGAAATATTCCAACTCGGCAGGAGCCAGTGGTCGCGCAGGACTAGGCTTGGATAGGTCTACTGAGTAGTTCTTCAAAGCCACCTGGCTGGATAGTGTCAGGACCGGCTTCACTTCCGAAGGGAATGTCGCAACCACGATACCCAAGTCTGCGGGTTTGCTTTCGAACATTCTTGCCTGGCCGCCGTCAGCGCTAAATTGGTTCGATATCGTCCTCTGAAACGCCGTGTTCTGTATGAGCGCCGCCGGTAGCCATATTTTGGTTGCTCCGGCGGGCTTAAGAACCTCTGCACGAGTCGTCACTTCGAATGAGCGCCAACCGTCGGAGGGGGGATGCTGCGCAAACGAGAGCTCCACTTTCGAGAGAGCGAGGCTCGCGAATGCAGCGCCGGTAGACCATACGAAATCACGCCGATTCATGAATCACCCCAAAAAGCATCGAGACTTGTCCAAGATACAGCGCAAGGAGGACACTCGGAGAATGATGCCCCAAGTTCTGGCCGGGATTCATCAAAAAGAGCAATCTCGATTCCGACCATAAGAACAGCACAATCAATCTGGGAAGACGTCTCTTCTGTCCGGCAGCAGTTCTATGCGCGCCTGCGAGTGGCTGCTTACGGCGTTGCCCAAGCATTCCAGCGTGTTCCCAAAGTCAGATTCGGGTAAGTCGGACCTGTCAGGCAGCAGCCGTCATCGGCAATCCGGAAGTCAGGCAGATGTGATTCGCCGTTCGTGCCTCTTGTCCCACGCGCAACAGACCCTTCGATTCAATAGGTTAGGAGTGAGTAAGGTGTTGCTGGCCATGGACTCTTGGACGAGGAAGAGAATTACTATTTTGCCACGGTCGACATGGATTTCGAGAGGCCGGAGCGCCGGGGGTTGCCTTACGATCAAATTGAAGGCCTCGTGGACGGGATTTTCGCGAGAAAGAAACTCGTGCTAATTGATTCCTGTCAGGCAGGTGAAATTGACAGGATGGAGACACAGAAGGCGAAAGCCACGCTCCGGGATCCCCTCCCCCCGCAGGATGATGTATTCGCGGCTTATCCGCCAGAGGTAGTGGCAAGAGCCATTCCGAAGGCGCGGGCGCCGTGGGGGCGGCGCGCGGTGGCAATCGCTTCATTGCTCAAGCCGCTGGCGGCATCGAGGATGGTTGCGCCCGGAACACATCCCGGCGCGTGCTGGTGGCGCGGCGGACGACGGTGCGCAGATGTTCTCGCTCGGCGTCGCTCAATCGGGGTGTCTGTGCCGACATATCGGACACTGTACACTATGCGCTAACTATTGCAACTAGATATTAGGGGGTTCGAAGCGAAGCTACGAAATGCGCTCGGCACGAATTCCAGATCACTGGCTTCTTTCACCGCAAGCGCGATCTGGAACTGCAGGGCGTCAAGCGGGACTGGGTTCTGGTAGTCGCAAAGCGAAGCGCGCAAGGCTTCTGCCGGAGTCTTGTTCTCGGTGCGAGCAATGCGATAGATCTTCACCGCCAGCGTCTCGGCCGAGCCGGGCGTGAGCAGCACAGGCAGCACCGCCTCGACGGTGCGATATTCTTCCTCGCTCAACGCGAGTTGACGGCGACTACAGAGCACGCGAAGCAACTCGAACGACTCACGCGTATCGACCGTAGGAAACAGCGGAATCTTCACATCGATCCGGCCGGGGCGCTTGAGATCGACTTCGATGAGGTCGGGCCGGCTGGAAGCGAGAATCCATATCAGCCTGCCGCGATTGCTGGAGCTGCCCATCTCTTCGGCCAGCATGGAGTAAATGCGGCCGGAGATTCCAGAGTCACCAGAAGCCGATTCGCGGCGACCGATAGCCTGGTCGGCTTCGTCGATGAAGACGTAGCAGCGCCCCAACGCTTGCAGCAACCGGAAGATTTTCTCCAAGTTGCCTTCGGTGCTGCCCACCCACTTATCGCGAAAATTCTTGAGCTTAACGATGGGCACGCCGGCTTCACCGGCGAGACACTCGACCATGAAGGTCTTGCCGGTGCCGACCGGTCCACACAACAAATAGCCTTTAGGAAGCGCCTGCAGATCGTTGTTCTTCCACAGCGCAATGTCCTGGCGAAGCCAGGCTTTCACTTTCTCCTGCCCGTAGATGTCTTCCAGCGTGCGTTTCGACTCGATGAATTCGATCAGCCCGCTACAGTCCTGCTCCACGAGCTGCTTCTTCAGGCGCACAACGTCATCGGCGAGAATTCTGGTGCGCGCATGTTCCTTCGTCTTGAGCATGGTTTCAACCGCGCCTAATGTCGATCCGGCCAGCTGATGCGCCAGGCTGTCGAGCTGCGTCGCGTAGTCTTGCAGGGCGGTCGGAAACTGTGGCGCCATCAGCGAGAACGCGGCGCTCAGTTCATTCCCATCCGGCAGTGCGATCTTGATCCGGGCCGCGCGCGGGTTCGCAGAGATCAGAGTGTGGAGGTCGTTCAGGTTCTCCACGATCAGGAATGAAGCCAGCGAGTGCGAGACGAGCAGTGACTCGCTCGCCCAATCGCGAATCAGGCTGGCCAGAGCGCTCAGGTCGTAATCCAGCCCGCCCTGCACCATCGGCGCAAGCAGGTCTGCACTGCGGATAATGCAAGCCACCTGGCGCCGTTCGCGATTGAGCCGCGCCAGGTTGGCAATATAACGGAAATAATGGGTAAGAAATTCGATCGCCGGACGCGGCGCCTTGGGCAGGTTTGGGTCCTGCTGCATTTGCGGCCACTTCGAGAAGATCTCTCCGCCCTTCTCGACGCGGATGCCGTTTCCCAGGTCGTAGCTCAGAACAACATCGAAGCGCGGCAATAATACCTGGAGAAGAAAGTCGGTAAGCGTCCCAATGCGGTTCTTGTTCCCGGAGGGAATCAGCAGTTGGTCGTAAACGTTGCCAAAGAGCACGAACTGGCTGGCAGCGTTGCTCTCATAGAGCTGAATGGCCTCCTGTGCCCAGGAGGGCAGCGAGAGGGCTGCGGCAGCGGACGGAACAGCGGCCGAGTCGGCGGCCATTACGAGGTCTCCCGCAGCGGCGGCTTCTGCACCGAATACTTGCGGTCGAGAGCGGAGATGGCGGATTCGTCGTCGCCGAAGACACCTGCGCCGAGCAGATTGCTGGCTAGTTCGATGTCGGTGCTGATGGTCTGAGGTTTGCTCTGCATGGTAGCGTTTTCGAGGATCAGGTCCACCTGAGCCTCGATGCGCGTGAGGTCGCTGTCGATTTCTTCCAGCGTCTGCTCGCGCCGGCGAATGTTGGCCAGACGCTTTTTCAAAATCGCCTGGGTTGCGGCCTTGGACTGGCGCAGAGAATCCGGTTCGTCCGGTTGCGCCAGGTCGTGGTCGATAGCGGCGATCTTGCTCTCCAACGTGGCTTCGGTTTCGTTGTCCGCCGGGCTCTGCAGATGATGGCGGGCCACTAGGAGCTTCAGATATACCCATCGCAGGCTCTTCAGGGCGTCGCGACTGCTGTCGATCACATATTCCTCGGCCTGCTGGCTGCGTAACACCTCCAGGACGCGATCGCACTTGGTGGAAATCAGGATTCGCCGGTTACGGGCTTCGGGATCGAGCAGGCTGATCAATTCCTGCCGTTTGGCTTCAACGTCGTCGTTGGAACTTTGCAATTGCCGGGTGTGCACATAGTTCTGGAAGCGAGGGTTAAACGCCAGGCCTACAACTACAGTGGCCTCGACCGCCAGGCCAAGGAGCCAGAACGCGGGCTGGGCGAAGCCGAGAATTCCAAAGGCGCAAGCGAGCAGCACGTTGACCGGTAATGGCCCAAGGCCCGGGACTTCCGCGCGGACCAGGAAAGCCGATTTGATGTAGTGCCACACGTGGCGTTAGGAACTCCTGCTCGAATCGATTACTGCTTTTCGGCGGTCGGCCCCATGGACTTCACCGGCGCCGGCGTTGCTTCCGCTTCGGAACTGCCAGTTGCCGGCTCAAGCGGAATACCTTCCTTGGCCGCAAAATCAGCCAGTGCTTGATCGGCAAGCGCCTTCTGCTCGGCTTCTTTCACCACAACCCCGGACATATCCATGCTGTCGCGGGCAACACGAACGCGCCCGGCGGCTTTCGTGCGTTCCTCCTCGACGATTGAGCTCAGCCGATCCAGAGTCTCTCCGGAACCGCCGATGTTGGTGATCATGCTGGAAGCCATCTCCGTCAGCTCAGCCATCGCCTTCTTCATCTTCATGTCGCTGATGCCGGCCTTTAGCGATTCGATCTTCTGCCGAGCAGCGTTGATGGCAACATCGCGGGCTTTGACCAGGTCCTTGTAGGTCTTCTCGGCCTGCTCCAGTTGGCCGCGATTTTCTTCCAGTTCGCGCTCAATGGTCTGCAGGCGCAGGGCTAGCTGGGCAGCGGCATCGCGATTGCCGGCGCGCAGATTGGCCGCGGTGCGCGCGCGCAGGTCGCGCTGCTCGTTCTCCAACTGTCTCACCTGCGAGATGAGCCGCTCGCACAGCCCGGCGTGCGTAGCCAGACCCTGGTTGTACTGCCCGATTTGCCGACGGAGGTTCTCCTGCTCAACTTCCAGGAGCGCCTCCGGATTCTGCCTCTCCAGCCCAGAGATAAACAAGCTGAAGAAACCGCGAATGAGATTCGACAGTCTCTGGAACATTGCCTCGCCGCCTCCTGTTGTCAGCCAACCGATTATTACCGATTGCCCTGAGTCCTCTGCCAGCTCGCGAGAAGATTATTCACTACTTCCGCCTTCGGCGGATCGCAAATCTTCTGCAGATCGACCTGCACACCGTTGCCGGCATACTTTACAAATGGGCTCTCTGGAAACTTCACCGGCACACTGGGGTTTGCCGGACGGAACCCGTGCACCAGCGCTTCGCGCTGAATCCTATCGGTCAGCAAGAAATCCAGAAACGTCTGGGCTGCCTTGCGTTGTTCCGGTGTGCTCCACGGCGCATTGATAATGTAATAGGGATTTTCGTTCCACGCATTGTATTCCGGGTAGACCACGCGAATCTCCCCCCAACGGCCTTCGGCGTTCTTAAGGTAGTCGATGGCGACACTCTCGTATACCATCAGCGCGTCGTAGGAAGATGGACCTTTTAACACCATCTCCTTCATCATGTTGCCGGTGCTGTTGGATAGTCCGCTGGCGCCCCGTTCGAGCGTGGTGAGCCACTGCTGGAAGTCGGCGCTCACCACGTCGCGCACGGTCAGGTCTTTCGTCTTGTGATGAAAGCTGTACGCCGCCAGCACAAGGGTCATCAGCCCGGAATTTGACTCGTTAGGATGAGTATGCCCGAACTTGAAGAGTCCCCAATCCGGTTGATGCGCAATGGCATCCCAGCCGGTCTTCTCCTGCAGCGCCTGGTTGATGGTTTCGAGGCTCATGACCTTATACTTCTGGATGAACGGTTTGTAGCGCTCATCCCAGGCCACGAATACCATCGGCGTCAGCGCCAGCGGCTCCTCTTTGATAATGGGGTCGCCGCTGAACTTCACCTGCCATTCCTGCACGAAGGTGTCTTTGTAGGCGGCGCTCGCCGGCGACCACACGTTAATGCGGTTATCGCCGCTGAGAATGGCGTGTGCACCTTCCAGCGATCCCATCGGAATTAGGTTTACCGTGATGCGCTTGCCGTCGGAGGTCTTGGCGAACTCAGACACCGCCCACTCCAGCCAGCGCTGCTTTTCAGTGCCGTAAGCAATGCCGATTTCCACCTGCGGCCCGCCGCTGAGAAGATCGCCCGCGGCCTGTCGCGTCTGCTCGACCGCCTTCTTTCCCAGAAAGATGTAGTACGCTCCTGCAATACAAGCGACGACAAATAGCACGATGAAAAGCTTGCCGAGCAGCGTGAGTTTGGGACCGTCAGAAGATGGCGTCATGAGCCCCTGATATCAGAAGAATGTCGAAATGTCGCGGAACACGTCGACGATGTTTTGCGGCGTCCCTTGGTACGACTTGGCCTGGGTTGCGTCGGCAATCTGCTTCAGAACATCTTTGCGCGCATCCTTTCCATAAGCAATGGTAAAAATGTGAATCGCCCGAGTCTCGCCATTGTACTGAATGCGCTGCATCAACTCGTCCAGTTTCAGCTTGCTTTCCGTGTCCGCTCCGTCGGTCAGGACCACCACAGAGAGAATTTGGTGCCCGCCTTGTTTCTGGTCCTGCAGCAGGTGCTGGTATCCGGCGTCAATAGCATCGTACAGCGCCGTGCCCCCCTCCGCGTAGAGCGAGTCGATAGTGCTCAGCAGGTTGTCCCGGCCGCTGGAGATCGGCACATCGGTGCTTGCCCAGTTGATCTTGGTGCTGAACGGCACTAGTGACAGCCGGTCTTCCGGCGACAGCAGATTGACCAGTTGCTTGGCGCCCTCGCGCGCGTTCTGGATTTTGCGGTCTTCGTTCATGCTGCCCGAAATGTCTAGCACCAGCACAACGTTTGCGGCCTTTTTCTTCTGCTCGAACAACTTTAGGATGGCATCCATCACCGGCACCGACGGAACTTCGAGCGTGGTCTTCGGCTCTTTCGGGTCAACGCCGTGGACCTGATCGATGGGCGCAGCCAGCGGAATGTCCACCGCCCCCGGACGGAAGCCGTAGGTCAACGCTCGTTCCTGCTGCGGCCGGTCGAGCAAGTACTGTATGTACAGCTTGGCGGCCTCACGATGGGCGGGCGTTACCCAATCGCGCTCGACGATGCCGACCGGATGATCGCTCCAGAAGGTGCCTTCCTTCGGATAGATGGCAACTACCGGAAAGGCTAGCTGGTCGCCGCTGCTGTAGGACTCGACCACCATGCTCTCGTACAACACTGCTGCCGACAGATATTGCGGACCGCTGGCGAACATCTTGCGGCCAAAGAAGCCCGTCGAGCTACCGTAATGCACTACCGAGCGCTCGATGCCCTGTACGAACTCCGCAGTATGCGGCTTGTCTACGTCAGCTACGGTAAGCCCGGCAGTCTTGCCGGTCGCCGCATAGACCTCGGCGAAGATTGAAATCAATCCGCTGTTGCTGTATCGCGGATGAGTGTGGCCGAACTTGAATTGTCCCCACTGCGGATAGCCGTAAGCCTGCCAGCCCTTCTGGTTGGAAGCTAACGACAGAATGTCGGACCAGCCAATCGGCTTCTTGCCCCAGCCCAGCGCTTCCGCCATCGGCTTCCACATGGCGATGACCACTGGCGACAGCACGAGATTTTCGGTGGGACCGATCAGCTCGTGGCCAGTCTTGCTCTGCGCCTCCGCATTGCCGAGCTTAATGAAGGCCGCCGAGGCCGGGCTGATGAGGTGCGGCTGCCCCGTTCCGCTGAGCACTTCGTCGATCAGCTCGCCGGAACCCATGGGAATGGCGCGCACGAAGATCCGCTTGCCGCCTTGCGCGCGATGACCCTCGCGGTTGAAGCGGTCGGTGACTTCGTTGATCCAGCGCTCCTTTTCCGAGCCGTAGGTGAACAGCAGCTCGATGGAGTCGGGCGGCGCCTGAGCACCCGCCCTTTCCTCACCTCCCGAGGTCGCTTTCTTCGATTTGCAGCCCGGCAGACAGAGTGCGGCGAAGCAGAGCAGAGCAACAAGAGTTAGTGGGACGATGCTGAATCGGGCTAGCTTCAGCAATTCGGAAACCACACGTCTGGAGCCGATCCAGCGCGCGATTTGCATGATGCCTCCGGGACTATCCAGACAATTGTATGCTGAGTGTCGTTTCGTGGCCCCACTCGAAGAAGCGGAGAAGGCACAGTTGCAATGGGACCGAGAATAGTAGCGGCCGCAGCAGAAATGAAACGCAAACCGCGCGGCGATTGGAGTTCGATCCAGTTGTTTGGAAGGCTCGCGAACATGCATCACAGACGGCGCGTGCCCTGCGATGCTACGTTTCCTGGCGATGGGCCTGTTTTTCCTATTCGGGGGAAGGAAGGAATCATGAGTAGTTCCGGAGTTATAGCATCCGCGCCAACTCAGAGCCGCCTTCATTGCACAACTATCCGCTGCTAGTAGGCGGGTATTTCTCGCTGGGCTTCGCTGCTTTGCAACTCAGGGGAATTTGTTAAGTGCAGGCAGATTCCGAGCCGGTGCTCACTATTCCGAAAAATCTCTGGGGTCTTGCTGAATATTGCTGGACAGTCGGAAATGTTGACGCTCTGTAACCTACAGAAAAGAATGGCTCCTCAGGTAGGACTCGAACCTACAACCCTCCGGTTAACAGCCGGGCGTCCCGTATGCCGCCTGTTGATTCTAAAGGGGCTTACAGCCGCCCGAGGGCATCAAAACCGCTATGCCTGGTGGGTTTAGCTGACCATTTAGCTGACAGTTTCCCGATGCTCTGGTCGCTGCCGACGCGACCTGCATGCGATTGATGGGTTTCGACCCCGACCCCATCCTGCACCTCTGCGAGGGATCGAAATTCATCGGCAACGCTTCTCCTGAACTCCTCGACCAAGTTGGAGAGATCCTGCTGCGTCAGCTTGCGCGCCTTCCGAATCTCCCGGAGCGTCATTTCCTCGGCAATGAGTTGAGCCGCGCGGGCCTCGACCTTCTTGCGATGCGCGGCGCCGAGCTTCTTAATGGTGTCGTTCAAGTTCCTGGGATGGTTTAGGTGTCTAGTTGTCACCGAAGCGTACAGCTTCGACGTATTCCAATCCCCGTACAGCAGAGACGACCTGGACCTCGAGCACTGGCGTCGCGGACGACGTCTCCATTAACAACAGTAAGTCAGTGAAAGACCTCGAACGTATGTGTGACTTCAGTTCCTGTTCGCTGGACCAATCTTCCTCAAGGCAGAGTGCCTCCGGATCGTCCGCCTCCTGGTAAATCCGGCTTCCCAGGTACCCGCGCTCCGCACGTGCCTCGATTGCGGTTCGTCGCAACGCCTTTACAGCTTCGGCCGCACGCCTGGGCCGGGCTGTCATCCTTAAACTGAGTTGGAACATGTATCAGTCTCCTAGCGCGTTTGTCTGCCCTGTCGCATCCGACGAGCGTGGGCGCAGTGACTGTTCCTCGAGCGAAGTGCGCTCGAGGATTCGCGTCGTGTTTCATGGCAGGATTACCAGCTCCGGCTTGCTGCCGCCGCTCATTCCATAGGTTGCCCCGGGATAGAACGCACCGGCGTCGTATTTATAGCAACCGGGAGTGCTCGCCTTCACCGTGACCTGCTTGTTGCCGCCCCCAATGATCGGGTCGTTTGGATCAAACGGCGAGTCGGTGCCGAATGACACCATGAATCCGGTGTTCTGGTTCGAGGTCATCCACACCACGGTGGTGCCAGCTTTAATGCAGAAGAACTGGTTGTTCTTCGCGTTGGGAATACCAGGCTTGACGTTTGAAGAACTACCGGATTTGTTTATGTCGACCGTGCACGGGGCTGAAACCGAACCGCAGGTATTGGCCCCGTTGCACATGCTTTCAGGTTGCGCTTCATCGCACACATACTTGCTCTTTTTTTGCGCCTGCGCGACCGTACAGATTAGCGACACCATGCAAGCCAGTAACAGCGACGCACTCCCCACTCTGAACTGCCGTTGAATGTTCATAGTCCACCTCACTCGAAGTGATGATTAAGTTTCTGAGACTTAACTACCGATTTACCGCAGACCGCCCTAACCGCGGTCATCGCGACGTCGCAGGCCAAGCCACCGTCGCGGTTGAGTTTCTGCCCGCGACCGCGTCCTCTAATCGTGGAGAGCTAGTTTTCCGCGGTGCCCTTCCAGTCGATGATGTTGCTCAATCTCCACGCGTTCTGGTTCAGATCGAGCTGCAATTGGCCGTCCTTGTCGATCGTGAATTGGCGGCCGGATACGAACGCCCCGCGCTTTTGCTCTTGTCCTGGTCGTTAGTTCCAACTGGCCGGCAGTTAGGTTAAAGCTCTGGGACTGCGAAGTCCGCATAGGCTTCACCAAAGGAGATCTTGCGGTTGGTGCAGAACTGGATCGTGCGACCGGTCGGGGTTGGAATCATGCGGATGAAGCTCACGTCATAACCCAGAGTGCCAGGAATCTGGATGCGGCCCACCGCTCTCATCTTCTGCAAAGCGTTGACCAATCCCTGGTTCTGTCCTTTCTGGAAGGCCTCGACGAGAATCTGCCGGTCCTCAGGAGTCGAGAACTCGTAAATGATGAGCGTGACCCCGATATTGCGTCCGAGTTGTGTGCTGGTGCCGTAGGCGGTGGCGTCGATGGTCTCGTTTTTGTTCCGGGCAAAGCCGGGCAGGCCGCTGATCATTACCAAACCCAGGACCAACAGGCTTGGAACGGCGCTCTTCAGGTATTTCGATTCTGTACGCATTTTTCTCTCCTCTCGCAGTTTGATGCAGGGTCCTTTATCAGTTCGGTGCGTCGTCATCATCAGCTAGCACCACTCGAATCGCGACTGCGCGCAGCGCAGAGCCCCGCCCGGCGTCAGCCATCATTTAGGCATGAACGAAACCAGCCCGACCAGCGCCGCTGCCAGCACGAGTAGAGCGGGATTGATCTTGTACTGCAGCAAAATCATCAGGACGGCAACGGAGATAGCCGCCGTTTCTGTGCCGGTGATAGCGCCTTTTGCCATGGTGAAACAGCCCGCCAGCAGCAGCCCGATCGACACCGGCGCAAGTCCTTGCTGAATGGAAGTTCTCCACGGCCATTTCTCGAGCTTCTTCCACCCTTTGGCGACAACGAAGGCTAGTACGGCTGTCGGCCCGAAAAAGGCAATCAGTACAACGAACGCGCCAAGCATCCCGCCGGCCCATTCTCCGATGGCGACGATCATCATCATGTTGGGGCCGGGGGCCATCTGCCCCACGCTGTAAAGGTGAATCAACTGCGGGAAGGTGAGCCACTTGTGGACCTCGACGGTGAGTACCTTCATCTCGGGAAATGCCGCCATGCCGCCACCGACGGTGAGGAGCGAGAGATAGGCGAACACTCGAGCAAGCGCCGGAATCTGGTTCATTGAGCCGCACTCTCTTTCTGTTTTTTGCGAGGATAATGGAAGAGAATCGCCAGGAGCCCAACCCCTATCAGCGTACGTGGAACCCCTAGGTGGAGCCGGTTGACGGCAATCACTGTCAGCGCCATGAAAACGAAGTCAAACTTGCCTGCAAGTGACTTCTTGCTGAGCCCCACAATCGTGGACAGGATCAGGCCAACTGCCGCCGCCGCCACCCCTTTCAGCGCAGCCGTGACCCAGACGTGGTCTCCGTGGATGCGGTAGAAGTGGCCAACAATGTACATGAGCACAGCGCCCGGCACGCAGACTCCGATGATCGCGGCTGTTGAGCCCAGCGCGCCACGCAACTTCTCACCCACCAGAATGGCCATGTTGGTCGCGTTCAGGCCGGGAAGGCTTTGGCTGATGGAAAGCATCTCGACGAATTCCTTGTCATCGACCCAATGCCGCTTGGTCACGAGGCTGCCGCGTAGGTAGGGCACCACACCGCCAAAGCTGGTGGCTCCGATGATCAGGAACTCGAGGAAGATCTGGGCAATTGAGACTGCAGCCGGGGCTGTCGTAGCAGCGCCTGCCGTTTGCAATGTGGGTTTTGCGCCGGTCTCACTCATGGCTCTGGGGCTCGTTCCCGTTGAGACGGTACACCATACCGGTCTTGGTCACGCCCAGCGCAAGCCAATCCCTTACGTCCTGCTGCAGCGTGACGTAGAACTGCGCGGCCAGTTTCTTCTGCTGTTCGCCGACGCTCTCTCTGCGATCGAACTTGACCTGGAAGGCGAACTCTCCCACCAGCGACTTGTGCTCGCCGCGGGTGCGCCACAACCCAATGTCGCACTTGCCGACCAAGCCTTTTCCGAAGTCGAGCTGACCCAGCGGCAGAAGCACCTCCTCCACGATGCCTCCGTTGACCAGGCTTATTTTCTCGATATCGGACTTCTTGATGGCGGCGAGCGCCGGGAAGACTTTCACGAGTGTGGACATCGAGGTCTTGTTTGTGTCATGCATTTGGCTCAACCCAAATTGGCAGTTGTGCGAGTACAGGATGCGGTAGCCGCCGACCTGGTCCTTCAAAGGAAGGGCCTCGGCTTTGAACTTGATCCGATAAGCCCCGGCAATCTTGGGACGCACATCCATCGCCGTTGCAGCCTGCTCGTCCGGGTGCCGGAACTTGAACACGATTTCGGGATCGCCCACAGGAAAGCCATCGACGTAAGAGATGCGCCGGCGCAGGATGAACGCGTTGTTGTAGAGCCGGAAGTCGGGAGTGTCGCCGAAAATGATTTCTCGGACTTCTGGTCTTAGCCCAGACTCCACGTCCGCGATGAAACCGACACCAACCTTCTTCGCCGTGCGGTGCACCAGCTTGCCGAAATCGCGGAAGGCCTGAACCGACGTGAAGCGGTCGGGCTTCAGGATCAGTTTGGCTTCCAGGTACGTCACCCGATCCAGCGGAGTACCGTCGGCATAGGATTGTCCGGGTCTAAAGGTCTGCGATACGGGTTCTTCGAGCTTGGATCTCTCGCCCTTGTCCTTTTTCCTCTTGTCTTTCTTGTGCTTTTTGTCCTTCTTTGACATGGTGATCTCCCAATTCATGCAATTTCTCGGCGGCAGCA
This sequence comes from uncultured Acidobacteriaceae bacterium, assembly GCA_963782275.1. Lineage (GTDB taxonomy): Bacteria > Acidobacteriota > Terriglobia > Terriglobales > Acidobacteriaceae > Bog-257. The sequence continues at coordinate 139,691 of CAWAJA010000002.1, forward strand.
GAGCCGCCTTGCCCCACTGCAACTACAATCCGTCGCCCCGAATGCCTGGCACCGCAGTCCCCGGAGGCCTAAGGCTCGACAGACACAAACCTGAATCTCAGTTTTAGCTCCCAACTACCCCCGCTATAGCCCCTATATGTTCCGCGATAGATTCCAGCGAACTAGTTTTCTTCGACTTAGCGCAGGGCTTAGTACGGGGTCGATCTGCATCAATGCGAGTCCCGCAACTGCGGACGCGGGAACCGGCCAACGGTTGCAAAGCGCTGCTCACGAAAGCACATCCTTTCGGGAAGCGACCCGGCCTAGGCCGTCACGCTGTGCCTCTGTCGCGTTGCCGTCGAATGCTTTCTGGAGCGAGCGCCCATGATCCATGAGAGCGGCAGCGATGACTCCGCGAGGGTTAGAAACAGCCTCTAGGCCGGCGAATTTCCCGGTAGTCAGCTTCACAGCGGAACCTCTTCAAAGGCGCGATGCCTCTGCGGATTCTCTAAGGTGATACCAGTTGATAGTTCACCGCAACTGGGAAAATTACCAGTCAGGCGATACGGATGGGGAAGAATCAATGGAGAGTTGGCTTCCGATAGCGGAAGCGCCCTCGCCCTTTCGTTGATGTAGGCATTATCGACAGTACCGGCTTCCGACTCCAGCGCACCGAAAATGCCACCTTGGCGGGACTCTACCCCGACCGGGTCGCGCACATTCGCGACGGCTCGAGATTCCTTGGCTACTGTTCTCCTGCACTTCTCGGTCCGGTCGGACAAATCTTCAGGCCTCCCGCGACTCACATCCTCGTGCCTCCCGAGTTTCAGTAGAGACCTTGATGACTGCCTTCGATTCTTAAGGACGAGTGATGCTTGAGTTCGTGAACTCCGCATATTTCATTTTGGCAAGGAGCCGTATTGTTTTAGATAGAGATGTTTATATCGGCGTGTTCAGGTATTCCGAGTGGCGTTTTGGCGGAACGCGGTGTCGCCAGGAGTAGATCATTATCAAGATGACTGATGTCGCGGCGAAGCCCATATAAGGCCACCGAGCCACATCGCCCGATTGCGGTTTCACCACATGCAGCGGTAATCGGAACTCGCTTCGCGCCGCAGCGTGTTGGACAAGGACATTCAGAGTCCAGTCGCCTGCTGCTGAGAGTTCGACCTCGCCAGATTGGAGCAGTTTGTTCTCTGAGTCTTCGGGTTTTGCCCGTACCTTCATCGGCGATGCCTGGCCGGTACCTGTGTTTTGCAGCGCAAAGTCAACCTCGCTGTCAAGCAACGTCTCCTGCGTGGTGCGGTCCTGCACCACCACGCTAAAAGCCGTCGAACTGATGGGTATGTCCCCGCTGGGGCCATACACCGCTACGTCAAAGTGATCGGACTGTCCGCGCCAGCGTAGCACCTGGTCATCGTCGACCGGTGCAGACAATAAATACGCAAAGCACAGACCTGTGACGCCAAAGAGGAATGTGAACGTCATTGCCTGGGCAATTCTCGAGTGCAGGCGGGTAGCGGCAAAGCGGAACCGCAGCCCCGATTCGATGCCGCCTAACATTCGAGTAACGACCGAGTCGTCCGTCACCCGAGGGTTCACGGCTGGCATGGTGTTGTGCCTCGACAAGCACTGGACCGCGATAATGACAGCGGGAACCACGAAGGCCAGCGATCCGAGGACCCACATAATCGCGCCCGCGGCTGCCTGGTCCTGCTGAGCTGAGAAGCCGAACAGCCGCGGAACGTCCGAGTACCAGGGATAGAGCACGCGGTCGGAAAACACCAGGATCGCCGACAAAGCGGTGTTCTGCAGATCGGCCACCAGGAGGTAAGGCACCATCGCCCACCGCGGCCACTGCGGCTGGCTCGGCCAGGGCTGCACTACCGGCCACCAGAAGAGCAGCGAAGTAAGAAGGAAACACGCGTGCTCTACCTGGTGCCAGGAATCCGAATCGAGCGCGAGCTGATACAGCCGGGGTGTGTGCCACGCGAAGTTGACCAACCCCATCATGACGAGCGCGAATAGCGGATGGATGAGGGCACGGCCAACGCGCTGGGCCGGCGACCAGTTCAGAAATGGCCCGGCAAACTCGCGCGCCGCGAAGCGCGGCAGTCCGCGCACAATCGGAATCAGCGGTTCACCCAGCAGGATGAGCGGGGGCGCCACCATCATCAGCGTCATGTGCTGCAGCATGTGGGCCGTGAGCACGAATCCGTTGAACACGTCCATGGGTGACGCAAGTGCAACCCAGAGAGCAAGCAGACCGCCAAAGAACGACGCGGCCCTCCAAGGAGGCAGCAGGGGCAGGCCCGAGCGGCGCAATAGCCACCGTCCGCGCAGATAGAGGATGGCGATGAGCACCAAGGCGAAAGTCGCAGCGTGCGGAATTGCCCACGAATGCAGGACCGCACTAAAGACCGGAGACATTTCCTGGCTTAATGATGGGTTTGGCCGGACGCAGGTTGGGCAGTAGGCTGCAGCGCCACGTTGGCTGCATCGCGTGCGGGCGGTTGGTTCGCCGGATGCAAAGTTTCCAGGAACGAAACCAGCGCAGTGACTTCCGCCGGGTTCAAATTCTTACCATAGGCGGGCATATTGCCGCCACCCTGCAGCACCTGTCGCACAAGCTGGTCGCGTGTGAGCGTGGTTGCGACGCTGTCGAGTGCCGGTCCTCTCTTGCCTCCGGAACCACCAATGGAATGGCAATTACGGCACTGCTTCACCTGGAAGACCAGCGAACCTTGACGTTCCAGTGGGGATCGCCCGTTGAGATACTCCACCGGCACTGGATCTCCACTCCAGCCGTTCATCACCGGGACTCCACGGCGAATAGATCGCCAGGCGAGTACATGTGCCAAGGGCAACCGCAAGCAACAGCAACGTGACAACTGCAACCGGTCGCCGCCGCCAACTCTTTTCTCCTTCCCCGGAAATGAATGGCAGCAGGATTAAGAATCCGATTCCAACACGGGGCCGATGAGGAGAATCGGTGTCTCCATCTGTGGCGGAAGCAAGGAGAGCACAGCATACAGCCACAGGAAGAAGAAATCCGGCTTGGGAACGGTCTGTATGATCGTAGGATCCGGATATCCACTGGGACCGAACGGTCCAAAAAAAGCCGCACAGGCCATGATGCTGACAATGATCGTGGCGGAAAAGAACATGTCTTTCCACACCGCTTGCGGTACGAACGGCATGCCGTCTTTGTGGGTTAATTCGTGGTACTCCTTCAGATACGTGGAGCGGCGCACTACACGTCCCGGCATGGGCCACTCGTTAATGCCCAGCTTCAACACCAGCAGCAGGTGCAAGCCAATGAACCCGATGAGCAGACCCGGGATCACGAAGACGTGCAACGCAAAGAAGCGCGAGAGCGTGTCGCCTGCGATAATCGGGCCGCCCATCAGCAGTTGAACGCCCTGTTTGCCGATCAAGGGAACACGGCCAACAATGGCGACGCCGATGCCAAGGCCCCAATACGCATCCTGGTCAAAGCGCATGATCTGCCCAGTGAACGCCATGCCCAGCGTCATGAGCAGCAGAAACACCCCAAGAATCCAGGTGAGCTCGCGCGGAAACTTATAGGCGCCGAACAGAATCACCTGGCACATGTGGATAAGAACAACCGCGACCATGAAATTGGAGCCCCAACCGTGCACCGCGCGCAGGAACCACCCCAAGGTTACGTCGTGGTTGAGATACTGCAGGCTATTCCAGGCTTCGGCGGCGGAAGGAACGTAGATGAGCGCCAGCATGATGCCGGTGAAGACCTGCAGGATAAAAATCGTGAGTGCTGCACTGCCAAAGATGTACCACCAGCTAGCCGACTTGCGCGGCACGGGATGAGTAGCCGCGTCACGAATCGCGCCGGCGATCTGCAACCTCTTGTCGAACCAGGCCCCGATCTTCTCTAGCCTTGACATCCGTTTCTCCTCCCAACCAGGCTGGCGGTCGTGGACAAGGTCGGCAGCTGTCCAGCGTCGATCAGCAAGTGGCCGTTTTCAACTTTGTACTGATACTCAAACAGCCCGCGGGGGGGCGGGCCGGAAGCACGCGATCCATCCTGGTAGTACACGCCGCCGTGGCAGGGACACATGAAAAGGCCCGATTGTGCGAACCAGCGTACCGGACATCCCAAGTGGGCGCAGTTAATGGCGAAAACTTGGAATTGCTCGCCTTGAATGCGGCGCACCCAGCACGGAATGTGGTCGGTGTCTCCATCCGAGACACCAGAGATGGGATTTTGAAACTTGGCCAGGCGAGTTTGGCCCTCGGGAAATTCATCCAGTTCACCCAGTGTGATCCAGCGCTTGTACTGGCCGCGTTCTCCACGCAGGACCGGCGAAAGCAGGTATCCGAGCACCGGCGTGGCCAGAACCACGACCGCCAAGCCATTCAGTAGCAAGCCGATTTTCGCGAACAGATCGCGGCGTGAAACCTCAGCCTTGTCATCAGCTCCTTTTACCGTCGCAGATGGCTGACTCAATGAACACCTCCGGGGGAAGAATTCGCAGGAAACGATTCGCCTGACAGCTTAGGACGCTGCGACGACAGCCAAGCAACAACGTCGGAAACTTCCTGGTCGGTCATGGGGTGGCCCGGCACATTGCCGCGCCAATCCGGAGCGTTGAAGTCGGGACGGCCCGTGATGACGATGGTGCGCAGCCCCTGGTCACTAATCAGGTTTAGATACGCAGGATTCGTGACGGAACCTGCTTTCGCTCCCTCCTTGCCGCTGGTGCCATGACAGGAAGCGCAAAAGCTCGCGTACACCGCTTCGCCTTGCTTCGGATCGCTGGACACCTTGGCCGCATACGGAGGAGGCGTCACTCCGGCCAGTGCGTCAGGCTTGCTCCAGCGTTGGCGAATCCCACGAATGATCGCATTGACCTGCTCGTCGGTTAACATGCCACCTTCCTTCTGAGCGAAGGCAGACATCGCCGTGCCGGGCCGGCCCTTGGAAATAACGTTACGAAGCGTTTCGTCGTCAACGATCGCCAGATAGACAGGGTCCGCCAGTGTCATCGCGGGCCCGTATCTGCCGTCGGCGCCGTGGCAACCAGCACAATTCTCGCTGTAGAGAACGGCTGGGTTCAGGACTGAATCCGGACGAGGAACTTCCGGGCCGGGCCCGGGCTTTCCGGCAAGATGCGAACACGCACCGAGCGCCAGAGCCACTCCAAGAGCCATCGCCGCGAGTGCAAGTCGGCTGATCATTGACTCTTGTCCTCGCCGTCGTGCTCGTGCATAATACCGGGCGCTTCGATTCCCGCCCGCAAGGCAAACGGCACGTTCTCGGACGTCCACACTTTGTTGTGACGCATCACCACCAGGCCCGCGACGATCCCAAACGCGATTTGCGACGCGGCGAACCACCACCAGTTGATACGCTCATCAAGAAGCGGGTTCACAAAGCCAATGACGTGGTAGAGCAGTCCAGTCCAGATCGCAGGTGCAATTACACCGCCGAGCACGATCGGCCGATTGGGAAGCATTGGAAGCATCGCGCCGTATAAAAGACCGACGAGGAGCGACGTTGCAAGGTGAAGCGCGAGCGCGAAGAGAAACCACGACAATTGGAAATGCAGCATTTCCTCGACGGACGGCATGGCGGACGGCGCGTACAAACTGCCGGCCAACAGATTGATGGGATACCAGATGCTGCCATGAGAAATAAGGCCGTACAGCACGGCTATCAGAGCCATGGCAACAGCGCCCGCTAGTCCGCCCTTTACGCCGGCGGAGATGGGATAGATCCTCAGCGGCAACCAGGCGCGCTGCACATGTTCCGCTGCTTTCAACCGCGTCACCTCGGCAGGCGGAACAACCGCAAGCTCAGCTTCTGAAGCCACAGGGACCTCAATAGTGTGCTCATGTGGAAGCACCTGGCGGGACCAACCCGCGGCTCCCGCGATATAGAGCACCGCGCCGAGAACACTGAGCGATGCGTTCGTAAGCAGTCCTGCAAAGATCAGGGAGACTCCGAGCGCCATGACAAACGGCCACGCCGTCGGCGCCGGCAGGATGACCCTCCCTGGATTGCCCCCGTGTTGGTCTTGTGCTTGCATTGCGTGTTTCCCCATTCACTTAGCGCGCGATGAAATACACCACCGAGAGAACTACCACCCATATTGCATCCACGAAGTGCCAATACATCGCGAAGACTCCGATACGTTCTGCGTGTTCCTGCTTTACGTACCCGAGCACGGCAAAGGTCATGATGATCGACAGCCCGGTCAGGCCGACGATGACGTGGAACGCGTGCAGGCCGACCAGTGAATAGTAGGTTGTACCAAAGAGACTCGAACTGATGGTCAGGCCTTCGTCGTAAATCAGGCGGTACCATTCGCGGGCGGTGCCCAGGATAAAAATGGCGCCCAGCGCAATGGTGATAAACCACCAGACAGCAAACACCTTCACCATGCCGCGGGCGATGGCGCGTTCTCCCATCACAATCGTGAAGCTACTGGAAAACAGACAAATCGAGTTGAACACGGGGACATGTAGTACCTGGCTGGGAGTCGGTCCACTGAGGCTTTTGCCGGCGTAGTAAAGATACGCAACCACGAAGATGCTGAAGATGGCTGACTCCGCGATGATCAGGCACCACATGCCGACCTTGCCCCGCAGTTCGTGCGGCAACGGCATCTCGGACGGCGGTACTGTTATGCTGGTCGCGGCCACGCGTGAATCTCCTTTACTCGTACTTCCAGTCCGGATCTTCCGGATGCTTCAAATCCCACAGCGGACGCCGGCTCCTAACCACCGGAATGTGTGCGAAGTTGTAATCGGGCGGCGGTGAAGCGGTTGACCACTCCAGCGTCCAGGCGTCCCACGGATCGTTGCCCGCGATTTTTCCCTTGAAGTACGACCTAACCACATTGATCACCCACATCAGCACACCCGCGATCTGGAAGATCACGCCGACGGAAATGATCAGGTTCCATATCTCCCAGCCGCGGCCGGGCTCGTAGGTGTATATACGGCGCGGCATGCCCAATATCCCAGGTATGTGCATGAAGTCAAACGTCAGATGAAAGCCGATGAGGAACAACCAGAAATGCCAATTACCCAAGGTCTCGCTAAGCATTCTCCCCGTCACCTTGGGATACCAGTAGTAGGTGCCCGCAAATACGGCAAAGACGATTCCGCCAAGGATGACATAGTGAAAATGCGCAATCACGAAATAAGAATTACCGAGCTGCCAGTCAAAGGGCGCCGCCGAGAGCATGATGCCGGTCAGTCCCGCGATCAGGAACTGACACAGGAATCCAAGGCAGAACATCATGGCCACCGAATAGCGGATCTTTCCTCCCCACATCGTGCCCAGCCAGTTAAAGATTTTTATCCCCGTGGGGACCGCAATCGCCGCGGTAGAGGCCACAAAGAATGCGTTCGCGTACGAGGTCATGCCGACAGTGAACATGTGGTGAGCCCATACGCCGAGGCTGATGAAGGCGATGGTGAGTGTGGCCGATACCATGATCGAATAGCCAAAGATTGGCTTGCGCGAGAAAACCGGAATCACCTCGGAAACGATTGCGAAGGCCGGCAGGACCAGAATGTAAACCTCAGGATGGCCGAAGATCCAGAAGAAGTGCATCCAGATGACGGCCGAGCCCCCGGCTTGCGTATCAAAAAATTGCCCCCCCAGGTAGCGGTCGATCAGCAGCATGATCTGCGCTGCCGTCAACGGCCCAATTGCTACCAGGACCAGCATCGCCATCACGGAATTCATCCAGGCGAACAGCGGCATCCGATTCAGCGTCATGCCGGGACAACGCATGCATAAAATAGTCGTAAGAACATTCAGTGCCGTGCCAACGCTGCCAATGCCGCTGACCAAAATGCCGATGATCCAGTAGTCCGTGCTGTGTCCAACCGAGAACGCCGGCGAGGTCAGTGGTGCATAGGCAAACCAGCCAACATCCGGAGCGCTGCCTGCTCCGTACAATCCGGTGGCCCCGATGAAGCTGAAATAGAGGATGATGCCGCCTAGAGCGCTCAACCAGAAACTGAAGGCATTCAGCCGGGGAAACGCCATGTCGCGCGCGCCGATCATCAGTGGCGTCAGGTAGTTGGCGAATCCAAAAACGATCGGCATGGCGGCAAAAAAGATCATCGTCGTGCCATGCATCGTGAACATCCGGTTGAACGTCTCGGGAGAGACCAGATGATTGTGCGCAACCGCCAACTGGGCGCGCATGATCGACGCTTCCACACCTCCGATCACCAGGAACACGATGCCGTAGGAGAAGTACATCACCCCGAGCTTTTTGTGATCGACCGTGACGATCCACTCGTGAACGCGGTCGAGCAGCGGTTTGGCAGATTCCCCCGCGGGTGAGACGACCATCGGTTTCAAAATCGATTCGGCATCCGCCATCAGTTCGTCCCCTTTTCTGCTAGCGCAGAGTCAGCAGATAGGCAGTGACTGCGTCCAGATCCTGGTCCTGCAGTTGCATGGCCGGCATCAGACAGCCGGGCTTGATCGCGTCCGGGTCTTTAACCCACAGCCGCAGATTGTCTTCGGTATTCTGCGCCGCTCCGGCGGCAATCGTAGTGCGGCTCATCAGATGCGTCAGATCGGGGCCGAACGTTCCATTCGCCATCGTCCCCGCAATGGTGTGGCAATTGACGCAGGCGTTCGCCTCGAACACCCGCCGCCCACCAGCTACCTGGTCGGGTACCGTTGCCGGCGCCTTCTGCTGCTGCACCCAGCGCTGGAAGTCTTCCGGCGATTGCACCATTACTCGCAGTAGCATCTTGGCGTGCTGGACGCCGCAGTACTGCGCGCACTGCCCGATATACGTGCCCACTTCGTGCGGGTCGATCCACATCTCGTTCTTGTGATTGGGAATCAGGTCCGTCTTGCCCGCTAGTTGCGGCACCCAGAAACTATGGTCGGTATCGGCTGACAGCAAGATGATATGCGTAGGTGTGGGATGTCCGGCCTCGCTCACCGGAACATGCAGCTCGTTGGCCGTGATGAAACCGTAGCCGGGATACTGGAACTCCCACCAGAACTGGTGACCGACGGCGTTGACCTCGATCGCGTCAGGTGGAAAGCGTGCGTCCTCCACTGCGTGGATCACGCGCGCTGCCGCGAGAAACAGCACCAGCACAATCAGAATGGGAATCACCGTCCATGCCAACTCCAACTGGTTGCTGCCGTAAATCTGCGGCGGTTCACTCCCATCGTCCGAGCCCCGGCTCCGGAACTTGACCGCTGCATACACGATCAGGCTGAACACAACCAGAAAGATTCCAAGGCAAATGGCCATTACAAAGAGCGAAAGATGATAGATGGCGTGCGCTGGCGTAGAAGCGGGATTGAAGATGCTCGGAGCGGCGGGGCCACCGCCCGTGCCTGCCACAGCCGCTTTCGCCAATCCAATCAAAACGGTTGCGATGGCCCAGCGAACTGTTCCGGTTCGGCACTGCAGCTTCACGACCTTGTCTCCACTTGTCAAACTTGAGGTCCGGTAATTCTATGATTCAGCAGAGTTCCAAAGCATGAACGCGCCCATCTTGTGGACAACACTTCGTTGGGCTTCTGATGAACCGTCGACCACCTAAACTAATGATTCCACCCGCAACGACGTCACTCGAATCTTCAAGACGCCCTGTCTGTTTGGCTGCTCACGACCGACGCTGCAGACGCAGGCCCTTCCCTGTCATCGTTCCAGTTAATCTGCGATTCTACGGAGCGGTCGAGGATCGCATCGCCGCGGGACGATCCTAAATATGCCCAGGCCCATTCGAGGAGCGCTTCGATCTTCGCGCGCGCCGAAGGTAGCAGGGCGGCGTGCACCCCGAGCCACGCCGCGAAAGCGATTGCGCCGCGGAGTCCGTAGCGACGCTCACCGACTTCGGCCACGCCCGAGTTGCGTCCGATCATTGCCATAATGCCTTTATCAAAATAGCGGAAAGAGGCTCTTGGCGTTCCCGCAATGTCCGACAAGATATTTTGGGCGCAGCACTTGCCGGATTGGTCTGCCACAGAGGCAAGCTGGGGCAGCGGCTTACCATCCTTGCCCGTGATATTGGCGAAGTCTCCCAAGGCATAAACACCTGTTAAACCGGGCACGGTGAGGTCAGCTTGAACATCAATGCGGCCGCCATGTCCAGTCTTGATCCCCAAGTTGCTCGACAATGACGCGGCCTTGAGCCCTCCTGCCCAGATGACAGTGCGCGTAGGGATGCTGGAGCCGTCTGAGAGGACCACTTGCCCGCCCCCCACCTCCTTGACTCTCGTACCCAGGCGAATTTGCACGTCTCTTTTTCCAAGCGCTTTGGCTGCGTATGTCTGATCCTTAGGGGAAAATGCGCTCAGTACGGCGTGGCCAGCATCCACCAAGAAAATCTGCGCCTGGTCCGGAGCAAGATCTCTGTACCCCCTCTTGCTGGTCTGTCTCTTCAGCGATGCCTGCAGCATGTCACCGAAAGCACCTGCCATCTCCGTGCCCGTAGCGCCAGCTCCTACGATGACGAAGTTTAGTGCTCCCTTCGCAATGAGTGAGGGGTCGCGATCGGCAGATTCGAGCATGGCCAGGATGCGGGACCGTAGCAGTTCGGCATCATGCAGTGAATACAATGGATATGTGTTCTCATCCGCCCCCGGCGTGCCAAAAAAGTTGGCCTGCGAGCCTGCTGCCAGCACCAGAAAGTCACCTTGGTATTGCTGGCCCTGGGCCGTTTGCACCAGGCGCGTATTGAGGTCGACCGAGACGACCTCTGTCATTTTCACGTCGACGTTGAGGCGCCCTTTAAACGTGCCGCGCAAATTGAAAGCTATGTTGCTCGGAGCGAGAATCGCGATGGCAACTTGGTAGAGCAACGGCTGGAACTGCTGATAATTGTTTTTGTCGAGCAGCGTGATCCGAACATTCGGATTCCCCGACAGCTTACGGGCGCAGTTCACTCCGGCGAAACCACCACCTACGATCACGACGTGCTTCGCGTTGTTTGGCTTTTGTTCGGAGGACTTGGTCACGGTTGCTGGACCCTCTCAAGTGCGAACAAGGTATAAGCAACGCAGTAACTTGCACAACTGGGAAAATTACCAGTAGCACGGGTATCAGGTGTCGGTGGCGAGTGGCAGCCCAACTAGAAACCGCTCGGCGAATGCGGGGCCCGTTTTGCAGTGAGCCGCCCCGCAAAACAAATCATAGTCTCGTAATGTTCTTGAATTTGCTCGTGATCCGACCGTCCGCAGCCAGCATTCTCGCTGCACATGGTCGGCGCTTTCCAGTTGAAAGAACACCCGGCCGAAAACATTACAGCTCCGTGAATATGTAGTTCGAAAACAAATTCTCCTCTACTGTTGACTTTATTCGGCGCACCCCTCGGTGGTATCCTGCCTTAAACCGTTTCCAGACAGCAGATTTAGTCCGCACCGTTAACAATCGTTTGACGTGGAGTCGTGCAGTCATCGAGCCGCAGTACGCTAATGTTAGCTCTGGCGGTGGGTGCTTGTTTCCTACTGACGCCCCCACGTGCGCCCACGGAAGTCCATGCAACGAAACGCGTTCTTATTTTCTACGAACTCGGTGTCTCGTCGCCTGCCGTCCGTCTCGTCGATCAAGAGATCCGTACTGCGCTGCAGAAATCGCCGTACCAAATTGAGTTTTATACCGAGTATCTGGAAGCAATCTTGTTTCCTGATGCCGCTTCCCAGCAGGAGATTCGTGAGTCGTTCATCCGCAAGTACAAAGATCGCAAGCCGGACTTGATCATCGCGGGCGGACCGTCCCCCATCAAGTTTATGGTCGAATCGCACGGAAGGTTCTACGCGGACACGCCAATTGTCTTTTGCGGAAGTACCAGGCAGATGGCAGATTATCCCACGCTCGACTCTCATTTTACCGGCGTGTGGGAGACAGAGGAACCGGCTAAGACCCTCGAAGCTGCGCTGAAATTACAACCCGGGACCGAACACGTGGTTGTAGTCGGGGGTACCGCGCCCTATGACAGGCACACCGAGGCCATCGTCAAGGATAGCCTGCGCAATTACCAGGGTAGACTCGACGTCACGTACTTGACCGAGCTGGAAATGCCCGTGCTCCTCGAGCGAGTAAAGCGGCTGCCGAATCACACGATCGTCCTCGACGCCGGCGTCGAGCAGGATGCCGCTGGAACACACTTCGTTGAGGCCAGTCAGTCTCTTCCGATGATTGCGCGCGCCGCGAATGCGCCAGTTTATGTGCTGCAGGATGTCGACCTCGGCAGCGGAGCGGTGGGCGGCTCTGTAATTAGTTTTGCTAACCAGGGCCGGATTGCCGGCGGCTTCGCCTTGCGGGTACTCGAGGGGGAAAAGCCGCAGGACATCCCTGTCGTAACAAGCAGCGCCGATTACATGTTTGATTGGCGAGCACTAAAGCGCTGGGGCCTGAGAGAAAGCGACCTTCCCGCCGACAGCGACGTTCTTTACCGCGAACAGACCACGTGGGAACGGTACAAATCGGGAGTTGTCGGAGCTATTTTGCTCGTCCTTGTGCTAGCCTCCCTGACTGGTTACCTTCTGTTCGAGCGGGGACAGCGACAGCAGGCTGAGAAGCACGGGAAGCGTACAGAGGAAGCGCGCTTGCAACTCAGCGGTAGGTTGATTAACGCGCAGGAGGAGGAACGTAGTCGTCTCGCGCGGGAGCTTCACGACGACTTTAACCAGAGGCTGGCTGCGCTCGCTGTGGGCTTGGAGGTGACGGGGACGTTTGTTTCAGAACCGGGAGCGAGGCAGCAGTTACACCAACTCTTTGATGTCGCCCGCGACATTGGTAATGATCTCCACACCCTGTCGCATCGCTTGCATTCTACGACGTTGCAGAACCTGGGACTCCTTGCCGGGTTAAACTCGCTATGCAGAGAGTTTGCGGCGGGACACCATATCAAGATTGATTTTACACATGAAGGAATTCCCCGTTCGGTCCCGTCCGACGTGGCCCTTTGCTTATTTCGCATTGTCCAAGAAGGACTTCGTAACGCGAAGAGGCACGGCGGTGCATTACAAGCCAGGGTGCGACTGGAGTTGGCCGACGATCAGCTGCATCTACGGGTGTCCGACGAGGGTTCCGGCTTCGACTACGCTGAGCGTGCGAATAAAGGAGGTCTTGGCATTCGAAGTATGGAAGAGCGCTTACGATTACTGGGCGGCCGATTCGAACTTCATTCGGAAGCCGGGAAGGGAACTTGGGTCGATGCGTGGGTGCCATTTCCAGCGACGAGGGATGTAGCTGGCGGAGAGAGTAGCGTTCCCAAGGCCACAAAGGGAGAAGAATATGAAGAACCTGCGCCCGGAAATTAATCGTCCGCGCATTCTTCTTGCGGATGATCACGCCATCTTCATCGAGTCGCTTCGCGCTCTATTGGAGAAGAGCTATACCGTAATTGGAATTGTGCCTGACGGTCATGCACTGATCGCCGAAGCAGCTAAACTCAAGCCAGACCTTATCATCGTCGACGTAGGGATGCCATTGTTGAATGGCGTGGATGCCGCCTGTCGGGTGGCTGCGTTGCTTCCCAAGGTCAGGATTGTGTTTTTAACAATGCACGACGACCCCAACCTGGCGGCCGCCGCTCTGGAATTGGGAAGCATAGGCTTCGTTCTAAAGCATTCGGCTGCGTCAGAGTTGTCGACAGCGATTGAGCACGTGCTTGCGGGCAAGTCTTTTGTCACGCCAAGACTCCGATCTGAGGACTGGGCCATACGTGCGAATCGAGCACAGCAGTTCTCGAAGGAGTTGAGTCCACGGCAGCGCGACGTTGTTCAGTTGTTCGCCGAAGGCCGGTCCCCGAAGGAGATCTGCGGACTGCTAAATCTGACCTACAAAACGGTCATGTTTCACAAGTACCACATAATGGAGGCGTTCCACCTGAAGAGCAACGCGGACCTAGTGATATTTGCATTACAGCACGACCTGATTCAGCTTAAGCCGAGGTATGGAACGGCGGTCAGTAGACGCGACGGTACTGATCCCTAGCTCGTCACGCGACGGAGTAGTAAGTTTCCCGGCAAAGCTGGAGGCCCCCTTCGCACTAGGAACTTTCCCAGTTGTGGCACGGGAAAACCCGTCATAGGGTCAATCTTACGGCCTTCGCTATTTCGGATCGCTCATGCTCCGCAAGGCCTCGACACGGTTCGTTGTGGATCCATCCCTGACCTGTGTACCAGTGACGGACATCACGAGAACGCGTATTCCGTGTCACCGACCTCGGCCCGTGCAGCGAAGTGGAATAAGCCGGAATTGAGGACAACAATGTATCGCCCGCGAATTCTTCTGGCCGATGACCACCGGGCAATACTCGAGCGGGCAAGCGATCTATTGGGCGCTTCATTCGATGTTGTGGCTATCACCGCCAATGGAGAAGATCTCATCCGTGAGGCCAAGCGTCTGAATCCAGATGTGATCGTAGCAGATATAACGATGCCCATCGTGAGCGGCATCGAGGCCGCCCGTGAATTGCGAGAGGCGGGATCCAGCGCAAAGTTTGTTTTCTTGACGGTTCACCAGCACCCTGAATTCCTCGAGGCGTGCCGGTCTGAAGGAGCACTGGGCTATGTTGTGAAGTCCCGCATGTACACCGATCTTATTCCCGCGATCGAGCAAGCGCTCGCCGGTGAGCAATTCGTCTCGCCGGTTGTTTTCCAATAATGGCGGCGCTTAAGAACGCGACCAACCATGAAAGAGGCGGGCACACCCCGGATCATCGAGGCGACGAAACGCGGGCTGGACTGGCAACTCGGCAATTCTGAGGATTCACTTTCATTTTGTACTGCTGGCCGGGCGCAAGCTCCACTGCAAACCCAAGGACATTGCTGGGGTCGACGCAGACCATTTGCTGCCATTCGTCACCCCTCAAGTCTGAGAGAGCGATTGCGCACCCTACTTCCACTGATTCCAAATAACGGTAATGAGAGAATTCTCTTTTGCAATCTGCATTTCCAGCTGATTATTCTTGGCGGGTTGCTCTCCAGCAGCGACCGCTTTCGGTTCCCGAGCCGGCCCCATGCTGCCAACAATCAAGTTCGCCGTACAAGGCATTTGCAGCCAACGGTGAAATGTGTGTTAACCGGTGGTCTCAGCCAAGGGGTCCAGTCCAAAATCCGCTCGCACAACTAGGAAATTTCCCAGTAGCAGTCCGCACCACATTGTTATAGAAACACCGTTAACCCGTGCACACAAGGAGGAATTCCGATGCTTGGGTTTCCGCTGGATCGCTGGGACTACATCACGTTCGCTTCGATATTCCTTATAGGGGTGGCGTTCATGGTCGTGCTCTTGTTTATGGGGAGCCTGCCGGGGCGGATCGCGATCGCGCGCAAACACCCGGAGGCGGAGGCCGTCAAGTTCATGGGGTGGGCCGGCCTGTTCACCGTCCTTCCCTGGATACAAGCTCTCGGCTGGGCGTTCAAGCCGACAGATGTGGTAGATATCCGTTACTTCCCGCGGGAGGAGCGGAAGCATATCGAGGAAGAACACGCACGTCTGAAGGGCGAGCCAACAAGAGCGGCAGCGACAGACCATCCAACCTCTCCGCCTGACGATCCGGCGCCACCCATGGAGGGCACCAGCTAAACCCCGATGTTAGGCGTGATCCTCATCACCGCTGTCTTTATCGTGGTGTTTTACCTGGTCTTTTTTGGGTTCAAACTGATCAGGTTGAATGTCGCGTGGTGTGTCTTCGCCAGCCTGTTTCTGCTTCATCTCCTGCTAACGTTTGTCATTGGCATTCGCTTCGTGGCACCGTATTCGGCGGACGCGAAGATTATCCAGGCCACCATCCAGTTGGTGCCTCGGCTGTCTGAACCCACGCTGGTAATGGCCGTACTGGTCGAGCCGAATGTCCAGGTCAAGAAAGGGACTCCGCTGTTTCTATTCGACCGCCGTCCCTACGAGTACAAGGTAAAACAACTCGAGGCCGAACTCGCTCAAGCCAAGCAGGATGTCCTAATTTTCAAGGCTGACTTGGACGTAGCCGGGCAGAAGGTGATCAGGACGCAAAGTGAACTGAAATACGCCAAATATCAGCAGCAACTCTACGGGAACCTGGCGAGCCAGGGCGCCGGGCCGGAAGAGGACCTCCAGAAATGGACCGCACAGGTTTTAGCGGACGAAGCTGGCGTGAAGGAGGCACAGTCGGAAGTGGACCGAGCTCGCTTACGCTATACGTCGGAAATCGGTGGCGTAAATACAACCGTGGCCGCGAAACAAGGTGAACTCGACCAGGCTCGTTTTTACCTGAATAACACAACTCTGGTTGCGCCCGAGGATGGCCACATCGTCAACCTGCAGGTGCGACCGGGCATGGTGGCCGGAGACATACGCTTTGGCGCCATTGCCTCGTTCATTTGCGATGCTGATCGCTACCTGCTCGCGACCTATTACCAGGAGAATCTTAAGTACGTGAAGGTCGGTCAGCCGGTAGAGGTCGCAATGAACCTCTTTCCAGGACAAATCTTCAACGGGAAGGTCAACGCCATTTGGCGCGGCAGCGGCGAGGGGCAGTTGCTGCCCAGTGGCGTGCTTCCTGACTTCAAGGCGCCGCCTCCGGAAGTGCCGCGAGGACGGTACGCCGTGAGAATCGCCTTCGACGAAAGCGAAGCATCGAAGTTCACGATCGGCGCGCAAGGTGCTGCCGCCATTTACACCGGCGGCGGAGCGTTTGCCGACATGCGGAAGGTCGTGATCCGCATGTACTCCTGGCTCAACTTTTTGTACCCCATACCGGAAGGATGAGGCAGAACGGGCAATGCAAGACTCTTTCACTGCGCGTAGGGCCGGCTGGCTGATACTGATCGTGAGCTCATTGATTCTGTGCATGATCGGCTGCGCTGTTCGCAAGCCGCCAAGCCAAAAGGACATCGTAGGCAAAGCTTTGCCCCCAGCAACGCAGATTCCGCCCAATTGGAGTGCCTCCTCCGGCGCGGGCGAAGTCAGCAACGACTGGCTGAAGACGTTCCAAGATCCTCAGCTCGATGCGATCGTTGCCGAGGCGATCGCAAACAATCTCGATCTGCGGCAAGCTGCTCAGCGGGTGGAAGAGGCGCGCCAGACGGTGATCATAGTCGGTGCGCAACTGAAGCCCCAGGTCGGGGGCACCGTGGGCGGGACACTTACGACCACCAGTTCTAAGACCTACTCCAGCGACGCTGAGTACTCCATACTTTCCTGGGAGATCGACATTTGGGGTAAGCTGCGGGCTCAGCGCGCCGCCGCGGTGGAGAGTTACGAAGCCACGGCACTGTCCTATGCATTCGCTCGCCAATCGCTGGCCGCAACGGCGGCTGACAGTTGGTACTTGGCCGTGGAAACGCGCCAGTTGTTGGCACTCGCGCAGGATGATGTGAGCATTTATGCAAAGATCCTCGAGCTTGCGAAAATAAGGCGCGCGGCCGGGAAAGTTTCAGACCTCGATGTAGCAGAAGCCATCGCCTCCCTCGATGCCTCCCAAAGCGGGTTGCGCCAGGTACAAAGTCTGTATAGCGACGCTAGACGCAATCTTGAAGTGCTCATCGGACGCTATCCAGCGGCAGAGATTGAAATTGCCCGGACATTCTCGCCACTCCCTCCGCCGGTTCAGCCCGGACTACCCTCCTCGCTGCTGGAGCGCCGGCCCGACATCATCGCCGCTGAACGCCAAGTCCAAGCAGCATTCCATACCCAGGAAGCCGCGAGACTAGCACTCTACCCGAGTTTCGTCTTCGCAGTGGCTGCGGGCAACCTTAACGACCTCTTGCTGACACTGCAGGGATCCTCGCTACTCCATACCGGCCTGGGCATGACTGTACCTATCTACCAGGGCGGTTCACTCCGGGCACAACTAAGAGTCGCCACGGCCGAGCAGGAACGGGCGGTCGCGTACTATGGCGGCGTGAGCCTCAGGGCTTTCAAGGAGGTCGAAGTAGCACTGACGAATGAGGAGTTGCTCACGCAGCGCCTTCCGTTCGAGAAGAATGCTGTGCAAAGCCGCTCCGAGGCTGTCCGGCTAGCAGAAATCCAATACAAGTATGGTTCTGCCGACATGTTTTTGGTACTACAGTTGCAAGCCCAGCAGATTACCCAACAGATCGATCTCATCATGCTGAACTACGCCCTCCTCGGTAATCGCGTCAACCTGCACCTCGCTCTGGGGGGTGGCTTCGACGCGGCACCTGCAACTGCGACTGCCCTGTCAACACCGTGAATGTCGCGAGATGCCGGGTGATTTAGGATTCACATCAAAGTCGCCCTCAGCCGACATGGAACTATAAGAATCCCTGGCCGCAGCGTGGTTGCGCTGGCGCTGTGTCTTGGTGCGTGGTTCTTGTTGATACCCCAATCCTGCTCAGTCCGCGAAATCCGAAGGGTCCTTGTTCTTAATAAGCTAGGTCTCGCGTTGTCCGCCGTCGCCCTCGTCGATCAAGAGATCCCGCACTGTTCTGGAGAACTCGCCATTCCAGATCGAGCTTTATAGAGAGTATCTTGAGACAATTCTTTTCACGGTTGGGACTTCTCATTAGGAACTCCGCGACTAGGGCATTCGCAAGTATCGAGATCTGCGGATTGTTTCAGGTACAACTGGGCATTTTCCCAGTTGTCCGTGGTATGGGGACCTGCTACGTTCGAGGCTAATTCCGAGGTGAGCGGTGAAGGCGACGCACTCGCTCCATAGCCTGGGCCAGAGTCTGAGGCTAGATAACATCACGCGCCACCTGCTGGACACCGGCACTCCGAAGCGCTGCCCAATGCCTGAGGGCGCTTTGACAGCTCTCGCCGATGACGGAGAACCGGGCGCTGTGATGTCCGCAGACGGCGGCGGCGGCGAGGAAGTGTTGACACAGTTCGCCAAGGCCGGGGTCGACGTCGATGCGTTGGCCACGCAGCTTCAGGACGAAGGGGCGAAGTCGTTCGACGATTCCTGGAACGAATTGATGGGGGTGATCGACCTCAAGAGCGCTGCCCTCAAAAAGAGCGTGTCTGCATGAAAGTCCTTGCCGTTGACGTAGGTGGAACGAATGTCAAGATACTCGCCACCGAACAGAACGAGCCGCGAAAATTCGCATCCGGCCCGAAGCTAACTGCCAAGCAGATGGTCGCTGGGGTAAAGGAGCTGGCAATCGATTGGACATCCTACCAGGTAGTTTCGATTGGCTACCCCGGCCCCGTTCTTGGGGGACGTCCGATCAATGACCCGTACAATCTCGGCCCTGGATGGGTCGGTTTCGATTTTGAAAAGGCGTTCGGATGTCCGGTAAAGGTCATTAACGACGCGGCCATGCAAGCTTTGGGCAGCTACAAAGGCGGCAGAATGCTCTTCCTAGGCTTGGGCATCGGCCTGGGCTCGACGATGGTTATTGATGGCGAGATCGAGCCGATTGAGTTGGGCCGTCTGCCTTATAGGAAGGCCTCATACGAAGACTACGTCGGAACTCGGGGACTAAAGCGGTTCGGGAAGAAGAGCTGGAGGAGCTACGTCGAAGACGTTGTCGCGCAGTTAGTTAAAGCGCTGGACCCCGACGACGTGGTTCTTGGAGGAGGGAACGTGAAGCTATTGAAAGAGATTCCTCCGCGCTGCCGTGTGGGGGAAGACAGGAATGCCTTCCTAGGAGGATTTCGCCTATGGACGAATCCGTTGCAGGCAAACCAGATTTACAGGGCGAAGAAACGTGCGGATTCCCACGGGTGATTGCTTCAGCAGTGAAAAGCAGAGTACAAACGGTAGAGGCATGGACATGGCAACCAGCAAAAGCCATCAAGGAAACGACAATCTTCCTCTGGTTCTTCGCTTGGAAGGCCCTTGGAGTGCATTGCAAGCAGATTCGTATTGCGCACCTCCAGCAGTTGCTCGCGAATGACACTTATCGCGGAAAGCATTCGCTCAGAAGTAGTTTCGATGCCGTCACGGCACTCTTCGAGCGTCGGATGGAGGAATGCCGAGACGGTGTGCTGCCCCCTGGTGTCACGGCGCGCATTGCGCAGTTGCAGGCTTCGACGTTTGGCTGGAACGATATACCGGCGCCGCGGCCGTGACATCGGCATGAAGACGTTTGGTGCGTCGGCTACGCTCAAGGAACTCCAGAAGAAGTGCGGCTTCGAGCCAGATCATGTGGCGGTGGCCGCGAAGGAGCTCCTGGGCAAAACTGAGGCCTCGGCCTAACTTGTCACAAGTTCTGAATTTCAAGGACCCGGGCATGACCATTTACGACACAAGCGAAGGCGTCCGCCTCGTAATGATTCAACAGAAAAAGGGCCACTGGAATCGCTGGGGACCATTTCTCTCTGAGCGCGCCTGGGGAACGGTTCGCGAGGACTACAGCGTCGACGGCGATGCGTGGAAGTACTTCCCGCACGACCACGCGCGTTCGCGGACTTATCGCTGGAACGAGGACGGCATGGCCGGGATTTGTGACCGGCACCAGTATCTGTGTTTTGCTCTCGCCTTGTGGAACGGTCGAGATCCGATACTGAAGGAACGCGCATTTGGTCTGACCGGTTCGGAGGGCAACCACGGCGAAGACGTCAAGGAATACTACTTTTACCTCGACAACACGCCCAGCCACTCCTACATGAAGTATCTCTACAAGTACCCGCAGGCTGCGTTCCCGTACGCCCGCCTAGTGGAGGAGAACCAGCGGCGTACCAAACTCGACCGAGAGTTCGAGCTGGTCGATACCGGGATCTTTGACGAGGGCCGGTACTTCGATGTCGTCGTGGAATATGGGAAGGTGGAAGCGGAAGACCTGCTGATCTGCATCAGCATCAGCAACCGCGGTGTTGAGGCTGCGCCCATTCAAGTGCTGCCCACACTCTGGTTTCGCAATACCTGGAGCTGGGGGCGCGACGATCGTCGGCCATCCATTGCCAAGGGGACGCGCACTGACCTGCAACCAAGCTACGTGAGCACCCTGGTTGCCAGGCATTGGCAATCGGGCGAGTATGTTTTATATTGCGCCAACGCGGACGAACTCCTCTTCACCGAAAATGAGACCAATAACGAACGCCTATTCGCCGTGCCTTCCAAATCCCCCTACGTCAAAGATGCCTTCCATGAATATGTAGTGAACGGGAAGCGCGAAGCTGTGAATCCGGCAGCCATTGGCACGAAGGCGGCTCCGCGTTACGTTCGCACCGTTGGCGCCGGCCAGACCATCACGCTGCGACTGCGACTAGCGGCAGCCACCGATGAGCATCTACTGGACGATCCCTTTGCTGACTTCGACGCCTTACTGCTCAAATGCAAAGAAGAAGCAGACGAATTCTACGATGTTGTGATTCCGAAGGAACTCGCAGCGGATGCAAGATTGGTCGCACGTCAGGCATTTGCAGGAATGCTGTGGTCGAAACAGTTTTATCACTATGTCGTCGAGGACTGGCTGGAGGGAGATCCCACTCAGCCCAAGCCACCTCCGCAACGCTGGCAAGGTCGCAACCACGATTGGACCCACCTTTTCGCCCAAGATGTGATCTCGATGCCCGATAAGTGGGAGTTCCCGTGGTTTGCCACCTGGGACCTCGCTTTTCATTGCGTCACACTTGCGCAGATCAACCCCCAGCTTGCCAAGGACCAGATCATCCTCATGTTGAGAGAATGGTTCACGCATCCGAATGCCCAGATTCCTGCCTACGAGTGGGACTTTAATGACGTGAACCCGCCGGTTCTTTCCCTGGCGGCGAACACTGTTTTTCAGCTAGAGCGGCAGCTTACCGGGGTGGCTGATTACAGCTTCCTGGAGCGTGTCTTTCAGAAGATGCTGCTCAATTTCACTTGGTGGGTCAATCGCAAAGACCCCTTGGGCAAGAACATCTTCCAAGGCGGCTTTTTGGGCATGGACAACATCGGCGTTTTCGATCGCGACCACCTGCCGCCCGGTTACCTGCTCGGACAAGCTGACGGGACGAGTTGGATGGCGGCGTTTGCAAAGAGCATGCTGTCAATCGCGCTAGAGCTGGCAGAAGTGAATCCGGTGTACCAGGACGTAGCAAGTAAGTTTTGGGAACACTATGTCTACATCGCCTATGCGATGAATAGTCAGCGGGACCCCAAGAAGTCACTTTGGGACGAGCAGGACGGATTCTTCTACGATCGGTTGTACTCCAGTAACGGTGAGTCGACTCCCATACGGGCCCGAACCATGGTCGGCTTCGTGCCCTTGTTTGGCGCTTCCACTAGGCCCGCCGGCGCATTCGATCGCTTCCCGGATTTCCAGCGCCGCCGCGAATGGTTTATCAAGCACAGGCCCGATTTGGTCAACAGCGTCGGACCGATGGTCGTTCCTGGACCGAACGACGACTTGATCCTGGGGTTGGTGCGGCCGGATCAGCTGCGGCGAATGTTGGCTTCTATGTTGGATGAAAACGAATTCCTCTCGGCCTACGGCGTCCGCGCGGTGTCTCGCTATCATCTGGACCATCCGCTGATACTCAACCTGGATGGGCAAGAGTCCCGGTTGGATTATGAGCCCGGGGAATCCATAACCGACCTGTTCGGCGGCAACTCCAACTGGCGCGGCCCCATCTGGATCCCGGTCAATACCCTCATCATTCTGGCGCTGAAGGAGTATCACCAATACTATGGCGATACGTTCAGGGTTGAGTGCCCGACGGACTCGGGGGACCTGAAAACTCTGGGTGAGGTTGCGGAGGAGTTGGAGCGGCGGCTGGCGAGTATCTTTCTGCAGGACAAGGAAGGTAGGCGAGCGGTGTTCGGCTCTTGCGAGTTATTCAACAACGATCCTCATTGGCGAGATCTGATCCCTTTTCACGAGTATTTCAACGGCGACACAGGCCGTGGCTGTGGCGCAAGCCACCAAACTGGCTGGACCGGCCTAATGGCACAGATTTTAATTCCCACTCCCCTCCACACAGACTAGCAGAAAATCAAATCTCCGAATCGCGCTTGATCAGCCGTGCCGTACGTTGACGAGGCCGGTCGAAGCTCTCCGCTCGAATGCTGGTTTTGCCAGAATGGGTGGGCATTCAGGCTAGCAATCTAGGCGAAAAGCCCCAAAGGGTGACCCGAGCCGCCACTACACAACCGAGGTCATTGGCCCGACGCAGATTTTCCATCGCTTGCACGACGAGCTGGCAGCCTTCGCGAAGCGCAACGAACCACCGGCGGAGACCTTGCCCGGGAATCAGCCTAGACTGTGCCAGAACTAGAGATCAGCGCACTGCAATATCCACTTCTCCCCACAGACCTAGGAACTTTCCCAGTCGCCAGCCTCTCCTGCGTGCAGTAGCGTGAAGCTAAATCCCCTAGCAGGATAATGGCCAACTGGCCCCCCGCTATAAATCGAAAGCGAGGACATTGCGATGAAAAAGACGACCCCAACATCTGATGAGAATACGGAAACAGCTCAGAACACTGAATCGAGCGACATTCAGGAGAGAATCTGTCTTCGCGCCTACGAACTGTTCGAGTTAAACGGCCGAGTGCCTGGCAACGATATGGAACACTGGTTGCAGGCCGAAGCAGAGCTGACTACAGGGTCGGAGACAGATCCAATCGAGAAATAAAGGACTGTGCGGTCAGTAGAACTCAGCCAGTCAACCGTCGGCAACCGGTCACTGGACGTCTCCGTCCGGCGCGGTTCGCAAAGCGCTGACTTGTCGCTACCGCTTAATGTGGTAGCCTCTGATGCTGACATTGGAAATTGCTAGGCCTACCTTGCCATCCTCATTTTTTCCGCGATTCTAGTATTCGCCTTCATTTGGCGATACCGCCTTCTAAGTGCCACCTTGAACACCTGATAGCGTCTGTTTAGCGTGCAATTTAATCTGTTTCCGGGTTAGGTGACTATCCATACAATATGGATGAAGTGCCGGCATTCGCCTTGCAACTCCCCAAAAGCCAGTTCAAAAACTCGCCCCAACCTCAAGCACCACGGTCGGATCGGTAAAGCCGGGATTGAAGACATACGTCGTGAATTCCCACTTCTTATGGGACACTCCGACCAGGAACCCGCGCTGCACGTCGAGGCTGGTGTGGAAAGCCTTTATACGTTCCGCCACCAGGCCCACGCGAAACCAGCTCAGCGGCGAGTACGTAAGTTCCGGCCAGGCGTAGTAAAAGTTTCCGGATTTATGCGTCGTATCGAATACGTATTCATTCGAGATCGACAGCTGGACCTTCTTATAGGTAAGCGAGGCCTCGCAGCCGGGGGCGATCCCCGTCGTTCTTCCGAAAACGCCACCGATCATGGGTGTGACGTCCAGCACCAGCTTCTTGCCGGCACTGAAGTTATAGCCCGCCCACAACGATCCCGTGTGCAGGTTCTCGTAGTTGTAGCGCGCCTCCAGATGCAGCCAATTGCGGTTCGCGGTGAAAACTGGATCCACGTAGGACTGATCGTTCGGAATGATGTAGCCATCGACAGTGAGGTTGAGGCCCCACGGGTTCTTGGCGGCGTCGGGGGACTTGGCTGGCGCGCTGCTCGCCGTTCCCTGGCATAGCAGTTGGCCGCTCAGGAGAACAACCACGGCAAGCACTCTGAGTTGTTGTGTGGTCTTCATCCCTCGGCTACGATCGTGATCGACGTCGTGGCTCATCCGCCCAGCGCAATGGCAACGCCGACGAGTGCCAAGCCAGTCAGCATCGCGCAGCATCCCGCGACATACCGGTTGAAGCCCGTGTATTTCCCCCACATGAACCCCGCCGCGAACAGCGACGCGATCAGCAGGGCATTCGAAACCCGAAGAGCGAAGCGCGGCTCGGAAAAGATCAGGAACGGGATCACCGCCGGGATTACCGACGCTAGATCGATCCAGAAGATCGCGCCCATCCCATAGACGTCATCCTTGATAATGCCAGCCTCAGGTAATTGGATTCGTGACATTACAGGCAGAAGTGCCCGGCAAATGCGGGTGCGGTCTTCCGTGCTTGTCGCGGATTCCAG
Source organism: uncultured Acidobacteriaceae bacterium (assembly GCA_963782275.1). Classification (GTDB taxonomy): domain Bacteria; phylum Acidobacteriota; class Terriglobia; order Terriglobales; family Acidobacteriaceae; genus Bog-257. Next base: position 164,547 of record CAWAJA010000002.1, read on the forward strand.
GAGTGGGTCGAGTTGGCCACTAATTGCCGAGAATGCCGCGGTCTCATCTGGAGCATTCCTGACGTCGCTAAGGAAGCGCAGACGCTGTCGACGAGCCGTTAAGTTGCCCATCACATAAAGCGCACCATCGATGACGCCCCAGGCGATGTTGCAACCAAGCGCGCCAACCAATAAGTGTCGCACTCCCTGCTTCCCTGCGCCCGCCGTCAGCCCCCCTATGAGGGTGAAGTCGAGCACCATGATCAGCCCACACAGAACTTCTTCCAATCGGTCTGCCGGATCCAGATACCTCTTGACAAACCGCGTACTCGACTGAGAAATGGCCACGTCGATCCTCCTAGATCCAAGCATCGCCTACGTGATTGTCAGTCGCATCGGCCTATCGAAGAGGCACCACTAGGTCTTGTTGCACGGCAATTCCCCTCGCTTTGACCTGCCGTTCCTGTTCCCTCTCGGCCCTCCGAAGCGCCTTCCTTCTTCTGAACACTGAGGACAGTTCATCCGTAGGTTCGTGGTGACATTCGACCACCGAAAACATCTGGCTCAAGATCCAGTGGTTTCAGCACACGACTTTCGCGTGGGTGCGCAAGTTGAAGCGAAATAATTAAACGCATCAAGATCATGGCAATCGCGTACCGCCATGATCTTCCTATCGCAGTATGGGTTACAAGCGCTTCGCCGCGTGAGCTCGAAACTGATCGAAGAGGGCCCACCAGCGTCATATGCTTCCCCGAACGCCTGATTGGCGATTCGAACAGGCGCTTTCCGGATCAGCAACTCATCTCGCCAGTTGCTTTTCAATGATCGCCAGTTCCAAGGGACGAACGAACATCGAGAACGTCGTGATTAATTACGCTCAATTTGTTGGCCAGCGACTTCCTTAAGCCGGGAAATCGCGGCCGGCTGGCCCGCAAAAAACTGAAAGGGTAAGTGGAGGCGCTGGCCCCAATCCCGCTCCGAGTGTTCTGCATTTGGAAAAGCAAAGTAAAGAAAGTCGTGCCCATAGTGATAGCCGCGTTCGGCCAGCGCCATGGCCATGGCGAGTCCAACCTCGTAGTTGTCACCCGGCCAGCCTGTGTCGATATAGAAGCGGACATCTCTGCGTGGTTCACTTAGCACTCGCTCCACTAAATTGTCCTTGTGGGTGAACGTGCTCGACAAGCAGCCGACGTTTCCGAACACGTCCGGCCATTGCCAACCCATGTAAAACGACACTACGCCGCCAAGTGAAGATCCCATCACCCCCGTGGCTCGCGGCCAGGTGCGCGTCCGGAAGTGAGAATCCATGTAGGGCTTGATCTCCTGCACCACGGATTGGCCATAGGTCTCATATCCCGGGCTCGTATATTCCCGCATCCGATCCCCGGAGCAGATGCCGACGATGATCATTTGCTCGATTGCGTTCATTCCGTTGAGTAAGACGATGGTATCGTTAACCCCCCAGTCACTTCCCATGAATGCCTCTTGAGGAAAGAACAGGTTGCGCCCGTCCTGCATGTACATGACAGGAAAAGAGCGGCAGGTATTCTCCTCGTACCCTGCGGGCAGGTAAACGCGGAGGCTGTGCTGGCGGTTCAGAATCCTTGATTCCAGAGGAATGACGTCGAGAATACGGCCCTCTTCCATGGAGTGAAAGGAGGGATAAATGTCGCGGATGTCCTCTTTGGTGGCAACCACGAGGCGATTGGCCCCTGTAGCCCAGAGCAACCCTGACGGCGTCCGCAAACAGGGCTTTACGTAGAGGAACGGACGGGTGGTCTCCAAATTGAACTCGGCGAATGAAGCGCCACGATCGATGGTGCTGGGAAGGATATCCTTGTCCCAGTCTAGGTCTGTGTGGAGTACCAGTTGATCGCAGTCATTCGGATAGTAGACGCGCAGGCGTAGCCTACGTGTCTCACGGAGTGAGTACATATTTGGGGACGACGTGGGTTCCGACATGTTCCTTACCTCGTTGGAGCGCGGGGTCTTCCGTGCCGTTACTTATGGCTTTGCGGGGCATTGCCTTTCAGACAGTACACCATCCGCATCTTGGTTGTGCCGAGCTAGATCCCGTCCTGTGCGTTCCTCCGGAAGCGCATTTCCGCCTGTAGAGAGCGCCCTTCCAGTGAGTGACACCTGCGAACAAGAAGCGAACAATGGTTTTCATCAACCACTTACCTTCGGGTTCGATCTTGTTGCGCCGTGGCTCGTAACGCGGTGTTCACATTAACTCCTTCGAGCGGAGTGTGCTACTGGGAAATTTCCTAGGTCGTCAAACAGAGCAGTCGGGGTACGATGGTACATCGACGGCCAATCCCACTGAAATTCATGCCGAAATCCGGTAATGGTGCAACAGCACCACTACCCGAAATCCCACTTTTCATGTGGGCAAGGAGAACGGAGGCCAATTATCGGTGATTGGGCGGAAGGCATGGTTGCTGCGAGCGAATGCGACTTGAAAGTCTATGGTGCATGGCGAGCGCCGCGCGATGACAAGGACGACCACGCAATTACCATAATGGAGAGTGAAAACAGCATATCTACCTGTCATCTCCCAGCCTGGCCGGGTAAAATACAACATGAATGCGACCTATTACATCAAGCTCACTGGCAACCTGTCGTGGAATGTGTCCTTTTACGGCAACTGGGACAGCCAGCCGCCGAATGGGCTTTCCAGCAGCGACTACGGCTCCAGCTCGGGACTAAGCTGGACATTTGGCAACAAGTGACCTGAGCCCGGCGCAACACAAGAACACGGAGTAACCAGTGCGCTCCTGCCCTGCCAGCGTTACTTGATGATCACAGATGGTTTTATGACGGTTCGCGGCAGTCGCTGTTGAAACGGACGAAATCTCAATAGGTCCATCCGGCATTTATCAGGATGCCGTTCACCATCAGCAAATTCATCACCAGCCCGATAATGTTACCGACATAGATGGCGGGCTTTCGATTGAGCAACCCATACACCACCCATAATAGAGTTGCGAGGCCAAAGATGGACCAAGTCGTCAACGATTGCCCGGAGGCATGGTGGCTGTGCGTGAAATACAATTTGGATAATCGACGGTATGGTGGCGAGCGGCTGCACAATTCCGGTAATCACCATCAGTGGCTCAAAAATTCTCAGCCAACGCAGGTGCGCTGGTGAACCCGTTTTCAGAAAATACATGCCAATGGCCTCCTTAGCCTCGTTTGATTCCTGCCGCCATCATCACATTTCACCGATGGAGGTGCCGACTCATCGTCATCCCTTGCTGGCGCGACGACACTGGAAGAAGCAGTAACTCCAAGGTCCTAATTCGACATACAACCCCGACGCCGCCATCTCATCCCCATCGCGGTCGTAGCTCGCATCCGAAAGAGCGTCAATCAAGCGCCAGGTTCCCCTCGTACGTCTTCCCACGGCACCTGCACCCGGGCTTGAACAGCACTGTCGCTGAGATTGACCACCATGAGACGTCGATCATCGTCTTTAACCCAGCTCCAGGCCACCAGGTTCTGAAAGCTTGGATTGTCGGGCCAGCCGCTACGCTCGCACAGCTTCCATTCTCCGTCGCGAAATAGCGGGGCATTGATGGCTGCCAGGAGCTTGTCGTAGAAAGCCTGCAATGCTTTGTCTACGGGCTCTGCGGGCCGTCTGCCCAGAAAGACAGGTAGCCTTACCTTTCGGCCTTCAAATTGTCCTTCATGGAACAGTCTTGCCCCTGGAAGGGAGGATATCGTGACTGCGGCGGCCTGTTCCTTTGCCGGCGAAAAAGTCGCTGCGGCCCGAGGCTCATCGTGGTTCTCGAGGAAACGAAGCAGCTTCTCCTGGTAGGCCAGGTCAGCACAGAGATGAAGCCGCACACTCTCTGCATTTTCATGTTCCAGTCGATCATAGAGCCGCTTGTCGTAGCAGAAGTCGAACCCCTGCTGTTGCAGCTCCCACTCCAGGTCCCAGTAGGCCTCGGCAATGAAGCGGAAGTCTCGGATGCGCTCTCTTGATGGCAGGGATCACGTCACCCCAGTACTCGGTTGGCGGCCGTGCCCTGCACGGCTGCCCCAAGTCGTTCGAAGATCTGGTTCAGCAGAAGCATGGCCATGTCGCAACGAACCCCATCGCACTGTGCCGCAATACTGGAGACGGTTTCAATCACCGCTTGCCGAAGCCCGGGCTGAAAAGCATTGAGTTGCAGAACATCCGGCCAGGCCGGAAAGTAAGGGTCTCGTCCGCAGGCGAAGACGTTTCCTTGCACCTCAATGAAGGATGCCGGAGTCGTTTCTGGCATCGTCGGTATTTCCGCGAATGAAGTACTCGGGGTGCTCGATCACCCACGGGTGATCGGGCGCTACATGGTTCGGCACGAAATCCAGGAGCAGTTTCATGCCTCGCTGCGCGAGCTCTCGCCGGGCAATGGCGAGACCTTCGGGACCTCCGAGGTGTTTATCGACCACGTAGCGTCTTATGCAATAAGGAGATCCGACATTGTCTTCTGGCTTAAAATCGGGTAGAGCTCGACGGAAATCATCAACCAGATTCTGGTTCTGATTGGCGATCGCAATGCCCGCAGGACTTCGCTCCCAAACCCCCATGAACCAGACGGCATCGAAACCGAACTTGGCGATGGCGTCCCATTCGGCTGAGGGTACGGAACCCAGGTCAACGGCGGTTCCAGTTTTCAGGCTGAGCTCAGAAAGCCAGACCCAGGTATTGATCTCATACAACGTGGGATATCGAGGCCAGATGGACATGGTAATTACCTCTTTCGGTTCGTCGTAAGCTAAATGCGCCATCGCGTGCGCCCAGGTGAAACCCGTTTTCAGAAATACATCGGGTATTTCCATAGTGCCGATAACCGAAGACGCTGGCGGCGAGTAGTTATACTGCAGTGCCGGGCGAGAGCGCTGCATTGGCAAAGGCCAGCCTCCTCGCCCCCGACTCCGATGGCTATGCGTCAGAAATGCTTGGGACAGCAACTCCACCGCCCGACCTGCGCAGACGCATCTCGTTGGCTCGTTTCCTAACCTTGAACGTGATTCACCGCGCCCTGATGCGCAAATATCGATCGTTGCCTATTCACCGATGGGACTCCAGGTTTTGTCGGGATTGAATTCGGTCATCGCTTTCGCCAGCTCAGGGTGTCCTTGCCGAGGTTCTTCTCGTACACGACCCCGCTCTGGTCGACGATGAACGTCATGATGCCGGTGTCACCGTACTTCTCCGGGTAGGCGACGAAGGCGAAGCCCCCAGTCATCTTTCCATTCACGACATAGTCCTTCGCGCCGCCGCGAGCAGCCGCACCCTGTTTGGTGAGGATGCGATAGAAGTATCCGTGAAACGGCTGCTGCTTTTTGCCTCCGGGGTGAATCCTTCCGTGACTGCCGCATACGCCGCCAACGGCCCAAGTGGGCTCTTGGGTTGCCCCTCCGGCGATTTCCAATACAGCCCGTTCTGTTTCCCTTCGTCGCTGATAAACTTCTGGGCATACTGCGGTGCGCCGTCATGACGTTGCGAGAAGTATTCGGCTTGGGCATCCGTCATCGCGGCAACCACTTCCATAGCGGCCAGTTCGTTACCACCGATACGCCGTGAAAGAATCTCGTTTTTCCCGCCGCGGTGTCGAAATACCATTGCCCTGCGCTGTTCTTCTTAAGCGGAATTGGGAAAGGGTTATTGTCGGCTCCGACGACGAGCACTTCGCTGCCATCGGTCTGTTTGCGCCAGCGATTCATCGTGGCATAGGCAGCGGTGAAAGTTTTCGAACAATTGTCTTGTCCTGGGCTGCGTCGCCGGAAAAGATGATGTCCTGCGATCCGGGACCGAAGATCGCCATCAAAGCGTCGCGATTACCCGCTTTCGCCGCTTCCACCAGCGCTTTGCCGGCATCATCCGGAGACGCAAATGTCTTCTGCGCAACTTCGGTCTCGGCGGGCTTCCCGTGATTTGTTGCACGAGGCGACGGAAATTACCAGGGCGAGAAGTGCGAATCCCACCCAACACCGCAAACTCATGATCTTGACGCGCGTCATTTCCATTCTCCAACGTTCTCTTTCATTGGCTGCCGGCTTAAGTTCCAGCTGAGCATCAGCTGAGGGCTGGTGTCCAAAAGGTTCCTCTACACTCACCTCCGGCCACCACCGTGGAACCCACCACCGCCAAAGCTGCGACCCCCTCCACCCCAACCTCCGCCGCCACCGCGGCTTGCCCAGCCGCGAGAACTGGCCGCACGTAGTCCCAGCTCCCCAACGCCAGAGCCGCCGGAGTGGCCTCCAAAGCCGCTAAAGGCCGTCGATCCGCGACCGGCTCCGCTGTCTCCCCATCCACGTGAGGAAGCGGAGGCGTTGCTTGGATCCGCACTTGCGCCTGCCGTTGGGCATTATTCACGTTGACGGTGTTGCCGCTGACGTTCGTGTTGTGGCTGTAATTGTTGGCGTGATATTCGCTGCTGTTATAGCCGTGGTTGTAGTTATTGGCGTGGTAACCGTTGCTGTTATAACCATTGTTATAATGATTGGCGTTGTCGTATCCGTTGCCGTAGTAGCCGCCGTGCCACGCGCTGTTGCC
>CAWAJA010000003.1:0-92500 GCA_963782275.1 uncultured Acidobacteriaceae bacterium
GAGTGGCTTTCGTCGGAATGGCCGGTGTGCCCGGTCAGCGAGACGGCAGTGCCGCGGAAGATGGGTGCGGCGCTCACCTATGCGAGACGATACGCGCTCTTCACCCTGGTCGGCATCGCTGGCGAGGACGACCTCGACGCGCCGGACCTCAATCCAAACTTCGAAGGCACTCCGAAGATCGACCTCGCCCCGAACACTGCTGCGCCCACACAACCAGAGTCGGTGGGCGCTGCAGCGGGCAAGATCCGATCCACAAATTGGGCTTCCGGTCCGCGGATAAGTCGTTCCGTCCGCGGCGCGCGACGCTGGACCGAGAGCAATCAGCGACGCTGCGCGAGCAGTTGCTCGCCACTGTTGCGCAATTCCAGTCCGAGGAGGAGGCGGCAGTTTGGGCCCACAAGAACATGCCGGCCAAGAACACGCTTATCGCCGCCAACTCTGACCTTGTTGAGAGCGCCTTCAAAGACAAACTCGCATCGATCCAGTCAATGCAAGCTTCTGTTGAGGAACCGGCGGGCTCGGTCGCGGGCGACGGCTCGGCGACAGCGAGCGAACAAATCTTCGTGGAGCTGATAGAGGCCTCGGTGGCGGCTCCAATCATCCTGCCCCAGAAACCAGAAGCTCGCCGCCGTCGCGTCGCAGCGAAAACTATCCGCCTGCGCGATAAGGAACACTGCAAGTTCGTCGCCACTCAACCGTGCGTTGTCTGTGGCCGCGCACCGAGCGAGGCGCATCATATTCGCTTCGCCCAGCCGCGCGCAATTGGGCGCAAGGTCAGCGATGAGTACACGGTCCCGGTCTGTCGATTGCATCACCGTGAGCTTCACACCTATGGCGATGAAGCCTCTTGGTGGGCCGCGGTCAGCATCGATCCCCTGCCCCTAGCTCTCGAGCTATGGCGGAAATCCTCTCGCATCCTCGGTGAGAGGAGGCAGATCACCTCGACACGCTGTGCGTAAAGCGCGGGAGGCAATTCAGAAGGTATGTAACCGATGTCCTGCATATTAGGTGGCACTATGTTCTCGGCTCGCATGCCGAACACCGAAATCGAAGCGTGGCTCGACTTTCCTCTTGGGCGGCATCAATGAAATTGAGACCGGGAGGCGCCGGCCTGACTTCCCTCTTCCTGAGCAGGAGGCTGCTCGCGCTCCCTTCTCGGCGATGAACGCGGCCCTTGCGTCCGCGCCGCGCGGCGGCCTCTTCCCTTCCGGAAAAGACGACTTGGGCCTCACGAAAAATCTTGCCAGGCGAACACCGCCCGAACCTCTCGCTTAGCGAGCCCAAGCCGTTGAAGCTTCCGCCAAGTGCAATAATCCCGGTGACTGGACGATTTGAGCTGTTTCTCCACGGCGGAAAACGCTGAAATGACCTATTTCGGACGATTGGCTCCAGACGAAAAATCGCGACCGCGCAGAGGACCGCCGCGACGAAAAACAAGCTTCTGTGCGGCGCTTCCATCGTTCTTGTTTTACCAAGGGCCCGCTAACGTGCTCCTGGAGCGCTCACGTGGTCATAAAGGAAAGGCCGTCGAAACATTCCTCCCATATGGTGGACGTTATGGCACAAGAGGGCAAGCTTATTGGCCCCTGCGCGGACATGATCGCCCAGCGCAACGTCCCATTCGAAGCGATAGTCGTTCATCCACCAAATATCATTGTATTTGCGTTGGCCCACTTCGGCTCCGTTGAGATAAAGCGCGCACTGGTTGAAGAGGCCCGGAAAAAGAATATGCGGGGACGCCGCCGCCTGCGAAGGAGTCAAATCGAAATCCGTTCGATACCAGAGATCGCCGAGCGCGCTTTGGCCATCGGGACTGCGAACGCCCTGCGCCTGAACGTAAAGGTCGGTTCGCACGACCTCCCACTGGTCCGAAGGATAGCTCTTGCGGCTTTCAAGGCTGTAATCCGCGTGGTGTGCCTGCCAGAAGCTTAAGTCGATCGGGCCGTCACGAAAGCCCTTTTCCAGGCCATCGCGTCGCGGATCGCGGTGGAAGCTCCATTCGAGCGGCAGCATAAAGAGGAGCCGGCCCTTTTCGCCATCAACGTCAGCTTCAAGTTCGCGATATTGTTGCACCTCCCCGGGCCAAAACGCGTACCCGCTTTCGAGCTTCGTCGTGGTGAAAGCCCCATTCATTTCGGTCAGCTTTTGTCGCGCCGTTAGTCCGCCTTCGCCGGCGGCCACCGCTGCTGCATAATCGCCGTTTGTCGCGCCCTCTTTAAGCATGTCAATGTAAGAACTAAGGACGTCATAGCTCAACCGCACGAATTCGATGCGCTGGAGATACAGCTTTTCATTGCGCGTCAGAGGCCGATTCAAGGCTTTGATATTCTCAGCGATCTTTTGCGCCTCGCGCAGCGGCTTTTCCAGACGGGCCGTGACCTCGGGAGTATAGATTGCCGGCGCGACAAAAAATTCGTGCTCGGTGACGATCGTGTCGCGCCAGGCGGCAAAAATGATGTTCCAATAATCCGCCATCGGCTTGGCGGCAGGGCCAAAGAATTTTTGATAAAAATCATCGATGAGGCCTTTACGTCGGTGACGGGATCCCACATCAGACGCCCGCGCAAATAAAGATTGATGAAGGTAGTCGCCAAAGCCAGGCGGCTTTCCGTGTCAAATCCGAGAATGCCCGCGTCGCGGTAACGTTTGACGTCCTGCTCGAATTCCTGAATGGAAGGGTTCGGCAAATCGCGCCACACGAGCATGGACTGATCGTAGTCATACATGGCCAGTCGCCCCTCGGTGAGTTTCGCCCATTTGTCGAAGATGGCCCGAAATTCTTGTCGCTCCGGCGAGCGGGGATCGCCCATGCCATGGATCGGATCGGTATCGATCGGCGCGATCATCCCGAACAGCGACGGCGCCAGAGTCATGTTGCGCACTGGAGGCAAAAACATATTCGAATAGATCAAGAACCCAAGTTTTGATGCGCTTTCTGGATGACGCTCGTGCAATTTATCCGCGACATTATTATAGAGCTGCAGCATGGCGTCCGTCACCGCGGGACGCATCATATATTTATCCCATTGCAGCGACAAGAGCTGCTTGTCTTGCTCGTTAGTCGACGAATAAAGCCCGTCTTCCATCGCAAGGGAAATGTTCTTTTGGGCTTCATAAAGCTTGTCGACTTCATCAACGATGTGTCTGGCCGTGGCGGGGTCCGTGAGGGGGATTTCGAAGACGGATTTCCCTAAGCCCTTCGTGAAGGTCCCGAGATTATGCGCGGCCGCCGGCAAATCTTTTCCATCAGTCATCATATTGCGCAGGAGAAAGTCCTCCCTGCCCACTTGCTCCCCGACCCAAGAAATCCAAAAGGAGCGAATTTCGAACGGGGACGAATAGACGATGTCCAGATCACCGACGTTCAGTTCATCTTCATTCGGGACACATTCGCCGAAGTCGCCGGGCATGAACCAGCGCACGCCCCAGGCGCGCAGTAATTCCGCGACAGCGAAATAGTCGCTTTCGTCGTTGTCGCCGGCGAGATAAATGCGCTTTCCTTCACGGTGAAGGACGATTCCATCGGTCCGAATATAGGGATGTTTTTTTAGCTTCTCGGCGAGGACGACGCGCAGTTCAGGTTTGACTTCAAAGGCCTCACGCCCCAAGATCAATAAAGGACGCTCACTCGCCAGCGCCTTCTCGATAACCTCCGGCGTCTCGGCGATAGGAAGCACGGCGCCGGTCATCATATCGATATAGTGCGCCAGGTCATAAGCACCTTGACGTTCATAGCGCCCCGCGTTCGGGGCCAAAACGATGACGGCGTCGGATTTTCCGTCTCTCGCTATTGTTAGCGCATGCTGTTGCAACCTACCTGCGGTCGCTGCGTTCGCCTGCGAAACGACAAGAACGGCGGCGAGAGAAAGAACCGAGGCTGCGAACGCGCGCAGCCCAAAGGGAAAGACATGCTTCATTGCTGTCGCTTGATATTCCAGCGATCAACCTGATGCGGCCGTGCGACGCGCGGCGTGCGTTCGTTGTCTTCCAACGAGTTTGCTATCGATTGCTAAAGTTCGCTTAGAAAACAATGCGTTCGTCGAATTCATTCAATCGGCGAGATCGCGTCGCGCTACCGCCAGCACCTCCTCGCTCGCATCGATGCAATTAAACTTGCTGACGCGCGGCTGAACGAGTCGCGCCCAGCGTCCTGAGCCGCACCCATATCGAAGCCTTCCGCGTCCGGCGGTAGTCTATCCCACGGGAAGGTCTTGAAATAACGATCAAATATGCGGCGTTGCTCAGCGTCACCCAGCAGCGACCGGTCGTAGCGACCACTCGTCTCCGAAACTTGCCACTGTCTCCGCGTGGATGTTGGAGGGTCGGGCTGCCGTATGGCTGGCCTTGTTCGTTTGCCAAGTTCCGGCATTGGGGTCGCTCACTAAACTACTCCGAAAAATCGATTACTTACGGAAGCGATGAGTTCGATCCAACGAGCAGGACCAGGGAGCAGCGCTCGAGGTGCCGGCTGATCAAGAACCATGGGTCGGCGTGCTAATGATTGGTTTTGTTCCCCTTTCACCCCACAGTTCGCGGTACACATCGAGCGTGCGCGCCAGGATGCGTTTCTCGTCATATTCGGCAAGCGCTTTGGCCCGCGCCACTTCGCCCAGCCTGCGTGCGAGCAAAGGATCATCCTGCAAACGCCCGATGGCCCGGGCCAGCGCACTCGCATCACGAACGGGAACGAGAAGGCCGTCGACGCCATCGGACACAACCTCTCGGCAACCTGGCACGTCCGTCGTCACCAATGGCCGCCCGCAGGCGGCAGCCTCGATCAGGCTTTTCGGCAGCCCCTCGCGATAGCTCGGCAACACGACGACGTCCGCATCCGCCAGCAGAGCCGGCATGTCGTCGACATGACCGAGCCAATCGACGAGGCCGGCCGCCTCCCACTCGAGCAGCACCAATTCTGGAATCGATGCAGGGTTGCCGGGATCTGGCCCTCCGGCAAGCTGGAACTGCAGTGTGCGGCCCTGCAATCTAAGCATACGCGCCGCCTCGACAAACTCTCGCACGCCCTTGTCCCAGAGCATGCGCGCCGCCAGGACGACACGCAACGGTGACCTACGCTCTCTTTCTACTGGTGGTAGAAATCGCGTGCAATCCACCCCCGATCCGGGGATCAGTCGGATATGCGCGGCCAAGCCGATGCCGGTCTTCTCGAAGAGAGAAATATCATCAATATTCTGGAGAACAAGACGCGTGCGGACGCCGCCTAGCGCCAGACGCACCAGCGCCCGCACGATTGGCCGCAGCGTACGCGCCAACGGTTCGTTGCTTATGAAAACGTACCCCATCCCCGCAACGGCATTGACCCGGGCCGCGCCAGCGAACCGCGCCGCGAGTCCGCCGTAGACCACACATTTGATCGTGAAGCTGTGCACGACATCTGCTCTCTCGGCGCGCACGAGCCGCCACAACCATACGAGCAGCGCCAGTTCATGAAACGGATTGAGGCTGCGACGCTCCATTGGGGCCGGAATCCAGCGTAAGCCGAGATCGATCAGCTTTTGGCCGTAGGGACCGGCTGGGGAAACGAGAAGGACGTCGTGGCCTTCGGACTTCGCGGCGAGCGCGAGCGACCTCCGAAAATTGTAGAGATACCAGTCCGTATTCGCAAACAGGATGAGCTTCATGTTTCTTCGTCGAAGCCATCCCAAGTAAATCCGATTGACGAACTGTATTCAATGTCGAGGCCGGCCTGAAGCGCGCCGAAGGCGATTTCGCCCCGCCCCTGGTTCCCAAGTCCGATCCCTCCAACGCGTTTAAACCACGCGCCGAATGCAATCAACCTCGCATGGGGCCAAGAGCCTCTGAGGACCCTGGCGAATTCGGGTTCGTTGACAAAATACGAAGCAATTTTTCATATTGGCGGCGTAATTAGCCTCAGGGAGGCCGGGACCCGGGAACAGTCTATCGATCCTTCCGGTTGCCCGGTATACGGCGAGGCCGATCCATTCGTGCGCCGCGGTCTCGAAAATCCGGAATCCGCGTCCAGGGTCCAAGTCCCATTGCCACCCGTGTCCCGGTCCAAGCGTTCGATAGGCGACCGGATCCGCGACCACGTCGAATTCGGCTTTCTCGAACACTCCAATCGGCTCTTATAGCGATTGCTGTTGTTGATCTCTTTGCGGCGCCTATCTTTCGGTTTTTCGTCATGGCCGCCCCTGGACTGTGATCCGGGGGTGTCCCGGCCATCCACGTGAACGCTGACTGACGCAACTAAGATATTGATAGGATGATAAATTCTGAGACACACTCGCAAATAGCGCTGGCGATGCGTGGATGGCCGGGTCAAGCCCTGCCATGACGGGCTTTGGATCGGTTCTGAATGAGTTGAATTCCACAACGATCAACAGCTATCGCTATAAGCGCCCTCCAATCGCATGGGGCATATGAAAGGCCGAGGTGACCAGCAGCCACCGCTGCTTGGGTTCGGGGCGCACAATCGCAGCGGTGAACTGCGCATTCTCCTCCGTGTTACGCGACTTTTCCTCTACAATGATGCGGGCCGGGTCGACGCCGAGCTCGATCAGAAGCTCTCGAGCGGCCGGCGCCTCCTTCAACTCCGCAATCAACGAGCCGCTTCCGCCGGTGAAGACCATTCTGGCCTGAGGGTAGCGCTTGGCGAGAAACGCCGCTTCGATTATTCGCTCGCCCTCATCGAAGACGATCTCGCCCCTCGCCTCGCTGACCGGGCCGTTGACGGCGCCCCCCAGGACGATGATCCCGAAGGGTGGCGGCATGTCGGCCGCCGGTTGCGGAAAGCGGTTCTCCAAGGGCGCGGCGGCCATCAGCCCGAGTGGCGTCATCCCGACGGTGATGAGGATGAGGATCGCTGCGATCCCGATTGAGCGAAGCGTTCGCCGCCAACGGTCTCCAGACCATGACGCGCTCACGAGCGCCAAGACCAGCAGCGCGACGATCGGCGAGAGGAACATCCAGAAGACCTTTGAAGCGACAAAGAACACCGACTGCCTCCTCCATCGCCTCACAGGACCCGAACCGTTCTACCCTGATCCACAGCGAGAATCCTCGCCGCCTTTCAGGCAGAAAATCCACTTATGCCACTCTCCGAATTTGCTGAGCCAGTTCTGAGGTCTTCATCCCCTCCTTGGCCGGGCAGAACGCTGCACAACTTCAAGGTAAGTATCCCCCGGCAAAGCCGGGGGCTTTAGGATGTGAACCGCTCAAAGCGGTAAGACGGGTCGCTGACGCGGCCCGTGAGCTTGGAGCCGCCTGAAGGGCGGCGTGGTCAGCGCCAGAAGTTCATTTGTTCGAGCCTCTGGTCCTCCCTCTCCTGGTTGCGGATGTAAGCCCGGATGGCCTCCTCGTCCCGGCCGACCGTGTTCACGAAGAACCCACGAGCCCAAAAATGCTGGCCCACAAAATTGCGCTTGCGCTCTCCATAGACCCGGGCCAAGTGGATCGCGCTCTTGCCCTTGATGAATCCGACGACCTGCGACACCGCGAATTTCGGCGGAATCGACAGCAGCATGTGGATATGGTCGGGCATCAAATGCCCTTCCTCGACTTTCGATTCTTTCTGCAGCGCAAGCTTCCGGAATACCTCGCCCAGATACCGGCGCAGTTCCTGATACAGCGCCTTGCGCCGACACTTCGGAATGAACACCACATGATATTTGCAGGTCCATGTCGTGTGGCTTAGGCTCTCGTAGTCGTCCATCGGTGAAGTTCCTTTCGTGTGCGTGGCTGCTCACGTTGGAACTTCGCCGGTGGACCCCCGGAAACGTCAAACTGCTACTGCCACCCCGGCAAAGCCGGGGGGTCTCCCGCTGACGCTAGTACATCGATTCCATGAAACCTGTTATTTGCTGGGGATTTCTTCGCCTTGCGCTGTCTTTACAGCCCGGTGACGATGTCGCCTTTTGATCATGCCGTCTCGAGCGCGATGATGACGAGCATTGCTGTTTCGCCGTCGACGGCCGAGATGACGGCGATCGCCAGCGCGAAATCGGTTTGAAGGAGAACATAATCGCGTTTCTGGCGCTTGCGGCCTCCCTGGGCGTCCCCTGTCCGAACATGGCGCGCATCAGAATGCCGGGCTTGCAAAGAAGGCAAAGGCGCGATCAAATCGACCAGGCTGTCATGCCGTTCCTTCGCCGCCAACGCCGTCCGTCTCCAGCTTCATGCGCTCGCCTATAATCTCGGCAATTTCCTGCGCACGCTGGCTACGCCGGAGCCGATCAAAGATTGGTCGATAACGACCCCCAAGGACAAACTCATTAAGATCGGCGACAGTCGTGAGCCACAGCCGCTACGTCGCTTTCCAGATGGCCGAAGTCGCGATCCCTCGGACTCTGTTCGCGAACATCCTGCAGCTGATCGCGGAACTGAGACCAAAACCTGAGGCCGCGCCGGCGTGAACAATTCGTTTATCATGCGTCCGCCCAAACTCCAGGAGAGGCGCAATTTCCGACGGTCGGCATAGCGCCTGCTTCTCCTATCGCCAGCGATAGCCCATGCCAACGGCGCAGGCTTGCCCGAAACGCGACAATGGGCCAAGTTGGAGACCAATCCGGCGGCCCATCTGGGGAATGTCGTTTGAGAGTATGATATCCAATGGAACAGCCCAAATCGCCGGCTAAAAACGCGAATGTTTTGCAGCGCAAAACTTCGCGCCAGAAATTAATTTCCGATCTTTTCGGATTTTTTCTTCATCGAATACTTGAGCGTCGCGCTTGCCGTTATCTTCAAAACGGATATCGTCGGCTTGCTATTTTCTCCTTCGATTATGTTTCCAACACGATAAACATTAGCGGTATCTACGAAAAAGATAATTTGGAGATCTTATTTTCATACCTCAATTCTCTAGATTTAGATGTGTTTAACGGGACCGCGGTCGACATTGGTGCAAACATTGGAAATCACAGCCTGTACTTTTCTGATTTTTTTTTGAGCGTTGTTAGCTACGAAGCAAACCCAAAAGTGTTTGATATTTTGCAGATCAATTCGAGATTAAACAACAACGTGTCCTGCTACAATTTCGCCATCTCAAGCAGCTCAGGTCGCGCCAGTTTAAATTACAATCCAACCAACTTGGGGGGGGCGAGCCTGATTGATCAAGGCTGTCATCAAGTTCAAGATGTCCCAATGGAGAAACTTGACAGTTTTACTGAAAAGCTCGGTAACGTTAAATTGATAAAAATAGATGTTGAGGGCGCAGAATTCAAAGTGCTGAGCGGAGCGGCGGCGTTAATTAAAGCCGCGATGCCGATAATTCTTCTAGAGCAGTCATTAACAGAAATTGAGAATGGGACGTCCCAATGCATCGAGCTACTCAAGGAATATGGGTATAAAAAATTTCTTATAATTGAAAGCAGCCCGGCCGCTCCTTTTAAGATAAGCGGAGGGCTCGGCGAAATGCTAGGTCATGTATTCGCAATAATATTTGGCCAAAAAAAAACCCTCAAAGAATGTTCATATTTCGAGCCAACGACTTATCCGTTTATCATTGCTGTGCCGGAAGCGATAGATCGAAGTGGCTTATCCTTGATCTAAGTTGCTTCGGATACACGTCTCCACCAAAGCTTTCCTGGGGGCGATTGCCGAGTTTTGACGCCAGGCCTTCGCCGACCTGTATCGGCTTGGTTGAGCAAAACCTTACGGCGTGTCGCCACTAAGGGCGATTGCCAATGTCGATCGGGCGTGTTTGCGTTGCGGACTTTCTCTGGGGAATCCCAGGGCCTTCACGTGCGATAAGGCCTCTTTCTCGCGTCTCTCGCCGAAGAGAACCACCGTTTCTCGGAGTACAAATAGGAGGACTGGTCACGGAGCCTCGAGAACGGCGGCGACTGAGCGTTCCTCGTCCATGCGCGCGACTCCGGGTGAAGCCTGGCAGCCCGCGGCGCAAAGGGGCGGCTCGCGGTCATAGTTCGGCTGCTTTTGCGAGTTGTTTGATCCCTGGCTTTGCATAGTGCAACCTTTCTCTCGCTCAAGAGCGATGCCGCGTGCGGCAGCTTGCTCACGGCTCGTTTGGATAGACTCGATTTCACGGAGATCGCCACCGCAGCCTTCGCTTGATGCTGCGTTGCCGGACTGGTCTTTCTCGCTTTAGGCTTCCTGGCGTTTGGTTCCTTCGCCGTTCCGACGAGCTTGGGCTCGACCCAATGCACGCGCGAAAGGACAAGCGGCGAGCCGAAGCGTGTGGCGCGCGGCGGCGGCGCGCTGAGCGGCATGCTCGGTTTTGCCATGGCTGCAGCTGTCGGCGTAATATAAGTCGGCGCGCACTTTGTCCGGCATGCCAGTGCCGACGCGGCCGGCATAGATGAGCTTGCCGTCATCGGTGTAATAGCCGAGCAACAGCGCGCCGAAATGAGGCCGCGAGCCTTCCTATCGGTCCAGCCGACGACGACGAATTCCTGGCGGTTGAGGCATTTGGATTTGCGCCGTAGGCCGCGGTTGCCCAGCGCATAGGGAGCATCGATTATCTTGGAGACGATGCCTTCAGGCCCGAGTGCGTGCTTGCGAATACGTTCGCCACCGCCCGTCTCACGATCATTAACTGAAGGCCGGGAACGCCCGTGAGCAAGGGCTTCAGAAGCGGCCTTGCGCTCGATGAGTGGCGATGAGTGGCGAACCACTCGTGTCGCTGCTCGCGTTGCTACCCCAAAAACTGGACGCAGTTCTGCGATTCGGTCAGCCAGCGACAATTTCCGCGTCAACCCAAAGGATTTTTCGGGTTCTGGCGTGAGCAGGGTAGGACGCAGAAGTGAGGATGAAGTAGCCAGCGGGTGGATGGCGGGAAAGCCACTGGCGCACCTTGGGAATGCTTCTAATCGACCGGACAGGGGATTGGGCTTCGGGAGTAACTCCGCTATCATCGATTATCCATCGTCGAGGGCGTGGGTCGCGAGACATGGGACGGGTTGGCTAAGACGCAAGAAACCTATATTGTCAGCGCGTTATGCCCCTCTCGGCAAGCTCCGAATGCACCGTTCGTGCATAATATTTGCAGACTGTGCGAAAACTCCGCGGCGCATCAAGTGCCTCCCGAATTTTGCGGCCTAAGAGCGCGCAGAGCGGAAAAAATCGCGAAAATCGGCTCTCTGCGCGACCATACGGAGCCTCGCATCGAGTTTCGCACGGTCTGTTTGGGTAAGAAACGAGGTAAGGAGGACAAATTGCCGTCTTTGCGCAACGCCGACTTTAAAGTCGTCGAGGGTTTTGGCGATGAGTGGTCTCGTTTCGATCAATCACCGGTCTCGCCAGAGGAAACACAGCGCCAATTTGACTGTTATTTTGCTGTATTTCCGTGGAGTTGCTTACCGGATGGCGCGGAAGGGTTCGATGCGGGCTGCGGGAGCGGAAGGTGGGCGCGTCTTGTCGCGGAGAGAGTTGGGCTGGTGAACGTTATCGACGCCAGCCCGGCCGCCCTGGACGTCGCTCGCCGCAATCTGGCCGCGGCCAGCAACGTTCGCTTTTGGCATGCGAGCGTGGCGGACATACCGCTTGACGACAGCTCTCAGGACTTTGGCTATTCGCTCGGTGTCCTCCACCACGTTCCAGACACACGCGCCGGGCTCGAAGCCTGTATACGGAAATTGAAGCCGGGGGCTCCGTTCCTGGTCTATCTTTATTATCGCTTCGACAACCGGCCATTATGGTTCCAAATGGTCTGGCGCGTTTCCGACGCCATTCGCCGAGTGGTTTCGAAAATGCCGCAGGAAGTGCGTTACGCCTGCTCGCAGGTGTTAGCATTGGTGGTCTACTGGCCTCTCGCGCGCACCGCTCTGCTGGTCGAGCGCCTCGGCAGATCGTCAGCTGCGATCCCTCTCTCTTATTACCGTGATAAGTCGTTCTATACGATGCGCACTGATGCGCTCGACCGGTTTGGAACGCGTTTGGAACAGCGTTTTACTAAACGCGAAATCGAAGGGATACTATTGGCGGCGGGCCTGACGGACATTCAGTTTCATGATCATGAGCCATTTTGGTGCGCCGTGGGACGGCGCGCCGTCCCGAAACCAAGTGATTCATGAAGGATTTGCGGGCGCAATGGAAGGAAATCGACCGTTAAATCGGCGAATTCGCGCGGGATTCGCTGCCTATGCGAAAGGCCGATGAGGCGCTGCGCTTTTGTTGTCGGTGTCGGACCGTTAATTGCGTCCGCTGCGATCGGTCGGGGCGAGAGCGCTTAGGCCCGCGATCTCGCAGCCTGGCTGGGGCTCGTGCCGAGGCAATCGACGACCGGCGACAAGCCGAAGCTTCTGGAAAAATCGCCGGCCCCGGCCCGTGGAGCCTGGATCACGCGTTCACAACGCATCGGCGAGCGCAACCGAGACGGCGCACGCATATCTGGCGGCCTCCTCCGACGTTGGAGCATTTGTTGTTCTGCCACCCCGAACAGAACCCTCGGTGGACCTACGAAGCAAAATTGAGCGTTCAGGCACCGCTTAATCCGTCTTCTGATGTGAAATGTATAGAGGACCAAATGGCTGCATTCGACATGTGTCGCCAAACTGTAACAACAATAGCGCGAGGCGCTGGCGTAAGACCCTCGTTGGGGAGCCGCAGGACACTGGGCCCAACAATCACTCAAGGCGAGGCTTATCATTCATTGGGGGTACGTGCCTTGTCGCAATCCATTGACAGCTTCCGAGCAACCGTATCCCGATCCTCGGGCGGATTGAAAAACTGGCGGGTCGTGTCGGAGAAGCGGCCACGCTCGGTCAGTCACTTGGCCTGCTGGCGCTCGATCATCTCCGACGCGTGGCTGATGTTCATGGCAAACTCATGCGTAAGCACGTCGAGGCTCAGCGTGCGCTGTGGTCGCAACCGCGCGCGCCCCAGGAGTTGTTCGCGGCGTGGTCCGATTATGTCGGCGACGCCGCGCAGCGCATGATCCTGACGCTCGATACCTTGCGCGAAGTCACTTCTCATATTCCGTCACCTTCTCGCAGATCCTGACCTTCACGTTGCCATTCGAATCGCAGGTGTACTCTTCTTCGATCACATGACCTTCTCCCGCGGCAAACCGGCTGACCGGTTGATCTCGAACATTGGTGGAATCTGTAGGTTGGGGTCGAAGGGTACGCGAATTTCATCCCAATTGCTGATCTGCCCTGGGGCTGATTGTGCGCGTCCAGGTGCGCACATTCCAGGTAGCGAAAATGGCCGATGTTGTGGACTGGCCGATAAGTGCGGGTAACACGTAGCGGTGCCTCACCCCTGCGAGGAAGGTTCATCCCGCGAGGGAAGATGACATCGAACACCACGTTGTGACCCTCATCGCCTTCCCGCCAAACGCCAAAATTCTGGGTGAATTGCTCGCGAAGGATGCAGTCTTCGTGACCGGCGGCACGAATTGCCAAGCCAATCGCCGTGGCCGACCGCATGTACGCCGAGCGCCGCACTCTGCGGCCGAAGGTTTCGCGTAAGATGCGCGCCACCGGAGGCAGCTCCGATCCGCCCCCGGTGAGATACAGCGTGTCGATCACGTCGTCCGGATGAGCTGCCAGCAGGTCCTCCACCATCGTGCGAGAGGCCTCGATCAGGGGCCGGCAACGTTCGTAGAAAGCATCCACCGCAATCGAAATCTCGCGCCAACCGTCTCGGACACGCTCAAGATCGACGGTCACTTTGCGGCTGTTGGGATTTAGAGACTCCTTCTTTTCGCGGCACTCATCCAGCAGTATAAACTTCTCGGCGGCCGTAATCTCGTCTTGCTCCACTTCCGGTATCTCCGCTGCCGCGAGAGCGAGACTCGCCAGAATCTCATCGAAATCGTCGCCGCCGAAATCGGGTATGCCATCCGATGCCACAACCGAGTGCTCTGTTTCTCCGAGAGCCACCAAAGAGACGTCGAAAGTTCCGCCGCCGAGGTCATACACCAGCAGTCCACCCTTAACGCGATTCTTCTGATCGGCACTGTTGCGGTGGGCAAACTCAATTGCGGCGGCCGACGGCTCGTTCGACAACCCGAGGACTTCGAACCCGGCAGCCCGCGCTGCCTCCTCGGTGAGAAACCGCTGGTTGCTGTTGGCGTTCGCCGGCACTCCCAACATCACTTGCAGAGCGTCCGATTTGCCGGCCCCCAGCGTGGAGCACTCCACCAGCTCACGACGCAGTGCCGCCATCATCTCGGTGGCGACGAGGCCCAGATTGATTCGCTGGGCGCCAATTTCGAGCTCACTGTGAGGACCCGCGTTGTTAAGCCAGCGCTTCAGAGAACGCACCAGGGTCCAACCTGGTTTGCCGTGCAGCTCCAGGGCGTCCCACCCATACACGCGGCGGTCACCCGCCACAGCCAGAACGGGCGGGAACCAGTCCCTTATGCGTCCGTCGGGAGCTTCGAAGTTGACGAGGGGATAGTTGCCGCGATCGGCGGCAGCAACAACGATGCGAGTGGTCCCAAAATCAATTCCAATTCTCACAATGCATCCATTTTAACGGCTACGAACCACGACTCGAGGCGCTGCCAGAGAGCGAAAGTTGCTGGCGCGAGCATTTCCCGAACCTCTGGGGCATCCGTACTGCAACTACTGTCAAGTGAAGGAATTAGAGACGAGTTGGAGGCGCGGGTGGGAATCGAACCCACGCATAAAGGTTTTGCAGACCCTTTCTTATCACAGCTAAGTCTTTCAACCTCAATACCTGATCCAAAATTCAAATCATTTTGTCCGCTTTCTGTCCGCTTTAGCGAGGTGCGGGTGCGTAATGCGCTCGTGAGTGCAGTCAAACGGAGGTCGTAGGCATGAGCAAGAGAAAACCAGAGGGCGAGGTCGGCGAGAAACCCGTGAGTCGCGGCCGGCACGAGCACCAATGCCGCATTTGCTCGCACCCGAAGCGGGATGACATCGACCAAGCATTCATCGGTTGGATCAGTCCGGCACAGATAGCCAAGAAATACTCTGTCAGCCGCGACGGAGTGTACCGCCACGCGCACGTATTCGGGCTGATGGACAAACGGCGTCGAAACGTCCGCGCCGCTCTGGAGCGAATCATCGAGAGGGCCGGCGAGGTCGATGTTACGGCCACAGCCGTCGTCTCTGCTGTCCAGGCATACAGCAAGATCAATGCGATGGGCCAGTGGGTTGACCGAAGTGAACACGTAAACCTGAACGAACTGTTCGAGCGGATGACGCGGGAGGAGATGGAAGCATACGCGAAAGACGGCACCCTGCCAGCTTGGTTTGAGGACGCTGTAGGCGCAACAGATAGCGACAGTCGAGGGACCCTGAATGAACAGTAAATCATTGAGCCGCAACAAAAACCGAGAGATCGAGGGTGCAATAGTTCTCGGTCCTGCAGACTTTCCTCTTGGCTCCCTGCAATCGCGGGCAGCCGTCCGCACCATGCTGGAGAAAAGCGTTCGCAAAGCTTCAGGTGAAGTCTATCCGCCCGGCTGGTCTCCCAAAACGGCAGCTCAAGAAGCCACCCTGGAATCATCGGCCGACATTCTCTTTTTTGGCGGGGCTGCGGGCTCTCTGAAAACGGAGACGATGCTGGTGGATGCTGCCCGGGAATCTGGCAATCCCAATTTGCGCGCCATCATCTTCCGCCAACAGTTCACGCAGATGACCGACATCGTCGAGAAGACACTTCGCCTGTACAACTCGATGGGAGCCAAATACGTGGGCGCACCTTCCTGGACATGGACCTTTCCTTCGGGTGCGAAGATCCGACTGGCCTACATCTCCACGGACAGAGACATCTGGGAGTACTTGGGGCCACGCTACAGTTTCATCGGCTTCGATGAATCCACTTTCCACACCGAATACCAGGTTCGGAACATGCTCGGGCGCCTCAGCTCGACCGATAAGACTTTGAAATTGCGAATGCGCCTGGCCAGCAACCCTGGAAATGTAGGGGCTGCCTGGCATAAGGCGATGTTCCTGCACGGGGCCTGCCCAGTCCACAGCCCGGGCACGTGCACCGAACCGGGCAAGTTGTACTGGAATGTTCATTGGCCCTCTGACCAGTACCCACTACGGGATCCAGATGGCAACGGTTTCTCCGTCGCCTTCATTCCGGGCCGGCTGAGTGACCATAACTTGCTCGATGACAAGTACGTTTACCGCTTGCGGATGATGTCCGGCGCACTTTCGGCGGCAATGGAGCAGGGCTGCTGGTGCGAGCTGCAAGGAGCGTACTTCGCCAACTGGAAAGCCAATACCATGGTGGTTCCCTATGCGACGGTCGGGGAACAGTGGTGGGACGCCCACTTCATCAGCCTCGACTATGGTTTCGGCAAATCGAGCGCGTCGGCGCATCTACATGTGCGGACCCAAGACGAGCGGCTGAAGACCATCGGCGAATTTGTCGCACCGCACTTGCCGGCCTACGAATTTGCCCGCGAGGTGGTGAATCGATTTGTTCTTCCCCTGATTCAGGGGCAACGCCGCAAAATCCTGGCCGTCTATCTCGACCCATCGAACTTCAAGAATATCGGCGACGGCCACACGATTGCCGATCAGATCGACGAAGTGCTGGAGCCCTACGATCTCGGGGTGATCCCAGCATCGAATGACCGCATTGGCGGATGGCAGCTGATGTACAGGATGCTGCAAACGAGTGAGTGGCAGATAGCCGATACCTGTCCCAAGCTGATCGAAGCAATTCCTAGTCGTCTGCACGACGAGAAAAAGCCCGGTGACGTGCTCAAAGTTCCGGGGGATCCGCTGGATGACGTTGCCGATGACGTGCGTTACGGAATCTACACGTTCATCACCTCGGCGCTCAGGGCGCTGGCGGAGCTTGGGGATCTGACTTCCGCCGCGATTCGCTATCAGCAAAGGACGGCGGAATTAGAGGATAGCGGCCGACCCGCAGTATTTGGCAGGTACGGACGTCGGCGTTGAACATCTACCGTTTCCGCATGGGAAATGGAAGATCGGCAGACGCAGGAGCAGCCGGTTTATCTAGGTCGGCGGTATGGGCCAATCATCCGCCGGTAGACCCTGCTAGCCTTCGGATAGTTGTTGAAACATCGCCATTGCACTCATTGACCGAGCGCCCGCGATTTGGTCGCTTAGCACGCCATCGGGAACGATCCACTTGGACGTATAGTCGCTAGCCTTGATCGGAAACGCCTCGGGCAGGACAGGTGGCAAGGGCGGAAGACTGGGGCCGAGGCGTTTTCGATAAGGAGACTAGGAGGAAGACGCTGGCGCGGTGGACGCGGGCCTATGGGATTTGAATGGCCGCCTGGAGTCGGATTGCGAGGCCAGAGGGCACCGTGGGTGTGCGAAAGCTCGCTGGTGATCATGGGTCGAGCGGCAAACGGATGGAACGGAAGGTTGGAAAAGGGGCAGTCGCGACAAGGTGGAGACACGAGTGCAGCGGCGTGCTGATGCACATCCAAGAGTCAGTACCGACGGAGCTGCTAGGAAGAATCGAAGTACGTACATGTTGATAGTTCCGCGACTGTAAATCTCTGAATGACGATCATCGATGCGCCGCAGCGGGGACAATGCCAAAGGGAGGAACTGTCGGAATGGACTTCGTGGGCTCTGGCTTCTCGCGGCATCGAGCAACTGCAACCCAGCAGTTGTCGGCATAGCGCCAGGCGAGAGAGGCGAAAGCGATTGGCGAGAAACCCGAAGTGACGGATGCGGACGAAGCCTTTGGGCAGCACGTGCAGACAGAAGCGGCGCAAGAACTCCGTCGCTGTCAGCGTCATCTGACCTTGCCTGCCATTGTGGGCATAATCCTTCCAGCGGAAAATGACGCGTTCTTGATCAAAGGCTAACAAGCGGTGATTGGAAATCGCCACGCGGTGGGTGTAGCGCCCCAGATAGCGCAAGACCTGCAGCGGACCACCGAAGGCGGGCTTGGCATAGACCACCCAGTCGTGGCGATGGAGATGACGGAGCAGTTTTGCAAACTGTTGTTGGTCGGCGAGAGCCCCAGCCGGGCCTGCACACTGTAACTTCTTACCACGGTGGAGGCGTTTCAGACCGGCGAGGAACTTGCCGCGAAAGACGCGACTCAAGACTCTGACGGGTAAGAAAAAAGGATAGCGCGGGCGCAGCCATCGACGATGATCCAGCGAGAGCCCGCCCGCGGGAATGACACAGTGAATGTGGGGATGCAGGAGTAAGTTCTGTCCCCAGGTATGCAGGATGGCGATCACGCCGATCTCGGCTCCGAGGTGCTTCGCATCGGATGCGATTTCCAGCAAGGTTTGCGCAGTAGCGGTGAACAACAGATCGTAAAAGAGAGTTGGATTTTCTAAGGCCAGTAGGTTGAGTTCATGGGGCACGGTAAAGACCACATGGAAATAGCTGGTGTCGAGGAGATCGCGTTGCCGTGCTGTGATCCAGCGCTCGCGAGCTTGCGCCTGACACTTGGGGCAGTGGCGATTGCGACACGAGTTGTAGGAGATGGCTTGATACCCGCAGCTCTGGCAGGCATCGCGATGCCCGCCGAGGGCAGCGGTGCGGCAGCGCTGAATGGCTCGCAAGGCCTTGAGCTGCTGGAAATCCAAGCTCGATCGATAGCGGTCGAGAAAACTCTGGCCTTGGGCGCGGAGGATGTCAGCCACCTCCACGGCGGGCCGAGTCATGGGTTCTTTTTACGGTGGTACTGACGGTTAACTTCCTCTATGCGAGAAAGCGGCAAAGCTTCCAAGGGATTGGCGACGGCCCGTAAATGCCGTTGCGACAGATGCAGGTATTTGGCCGTCGTTTCCAGATCACCGTGGCCCAGTAAAATCTGAATGGTGCGTAGGTCGGTTCCCGCTTCCAGCAGGTGTGTGGCGAAGCTGTGCCGCAAGCAATGAGGGCTGACCCGCTTCGTGAGACCTGCGTGGCGAGCAGCTTCTTTACAGGCATACCACACGGTCTTGTCGGAGATGGGTTGTTCCTTGCCGCGCTTGCGTTCGCTACTCGGGAACAGATAGGTGCGGGGCTTTTTCCAGCGCCAGTACTCTCGCAGGGTTTCCAACAGCGCCGGGCTGAGAGGAACGTCACGGTCGGCGCCGCCTTTTCCGCGTTCCACGCGGATCATCATGCGCTGGCTATCGATGTCGCTGAGCTTCAAAAGAGACACTTCGGTGCGCCGCATCCCGGTGCCGTAGAGGGTCATCAGCAGGGCGCGCTGCAGAAGGTTCCCGGCGGCATTGATGAGCCGCGCGACCTCCTCCAGACTCAACACGGTGGGGAGTCGTCGGTGATCCTTGGGATAGGGCAAATCTTCTCGAAATTCATGTCGTTTGAGAGTTCGGAAGAAGAAGAAGCGCAGTGCAGCGACACGGGCAATCACAGTGCCGACGGCGAGCTTGCGCTCTCGGAGCAAGTAGGCTTGGTAGCTTCGCAGCTCATCAGGCCCGAGCTTATCCGGTGACTTGCCAAAATGGCGGGCAAAGTTCGCTACCGCCTGCAAGTAATAGCGGGTCGTGCTCTTCGAGTAGTTCCGACGCTGAAGTTCTTCCAGCATCATCTGGCGTAGACGGGTCACAAGAGTCTCCTTTCTCTGTGACCCACACTACGTCAGCTACTCCAACAATGCTGGGTTCGCCATACGCGGTAGCGTCCGCCGCGCCAGCGGCTTCGTCCAAGTCGGCATGTCGTTAAAGTGGCTATCATCGGATTACTATCGGGAAGTCGGCCAGTGTCTACGAGTTTGTGCGCTCCTGCGGATATCCTGTCTCCTCGGAGTGTCACTTGATGAGAACAAGGCGTTCCATTCACTGGACGCAACGGCAATTTTGCGCCAACTGAGATAGAAAAGCGGTCAACTAATGGGATGGCCGACGACTAACTTAGAACCTTGCCACCAGGCGCTCACCTGTCAAACCGCAAAATTTGAAATGTTCGTAATGTCGGGCTTGCGATAGCTGGGCAGCAACTTGTTCCAAATCCCGGGAAGCGACGGCCGCGTTTTGTACGGCAGCGTCAAAGATGCCCTTCAACTGAATGCTCAGCACGCAGACGGAAACCGCTTCATTAATTGCGTCACGTATCTTGTCTATATCCACCATTTGTCTTCTCTTTCTGCCTTGGTCCTGGGACGTTCACACTTTGCTTTGCTGAGAATCAGTGTTTCCTCACCCCTGACCAGGCATGCCGCTTGTCTTTTTCCGACCATCTGCGAATCAACTTGCCTTCCGCGACCATCAGATCCAGCAGCAAGGCCAGTCCTCCGTTTTCGGGATTGAACCAGCGCTCACAGCGTACTTCATCTTCCTCCCAAATGCCGGCCTCGCGTAGGCGAACCGCAATGACCTGACACAAGGCCGACAGGATATCCCAGGAAGGTCGCGACGCGGGGGGCATACGGGCCCACCATCTCCGACGCGAGTAGAATCATTGCTGCTTGGAAAGTGTAATTATCCTCTGGCAGCGTCGCGTCAATATCCCAGATATCTCTTTTCATGAATCTCAGGGCAGCCCGCTTGATTGGTGCGATTGCCCTCTCCCAGGCCGCTTCCCAGCTTTCTTCATTCTTTGCTATGGCTCGGAGATCATTCTCCTGGGTGTCCAGGATCACGCGAAATAAGTGCCGCTGGATTGAGCGGAACAGGTCGGTGTTGGAGACTCGCACGCGCAACTGAATTTCGGCGAATACTGTGGCTTCGCTATGTCCATACTGCTTTAGGGAACAAGCCAGTTTTCGTGTTGCCGCCGATCTAAGAGCGCGCGTGCCGCAGAAGGAAAGGCCGACACCCACACCTCATGATGTCAGCCAAGCCATTGCGGAGCCGCAGAATGTCGAATGGCCGCCTGCCCTCCGGCCCGCGACGCGGGAATTGTCCGGGATCGCACCCGCCCCCGGCTTCGACACCATTGTCGCTTTATGCCGCTTGAGCGGCATGGGGGCTGGTCAGTCCAGGCGCGGCGGCAGTGGGAGGCAATGGCCTGCGTCTCGGTTCTCTCGGCGGTCGAGTTTCCACCCCGCGAAAATCTTTCGTTCCGCATGAGGTGATCTGGACGTGAATATCACATATGTAAGTGTAGGCGGTTGCGGATGTTCGAAATATCCGCAGCCGCTTCTTGGAAGTTAGAGGAGGTTTTATGAAATCGCTAAGATTGCTCGTCCTCATCACTTTGGCCCTCGGCCTCACTCAAGTTCACGCTCAACAAGAGGTCGACCCGGACCATTTCGACCATCCGGCATCGCAGGTCACGACCCACAGGGCCGAGCCTGGGTGGCATTCGACTGTTGTGCAGCACCGGCAAAAGCAGAACCACGTCAATCTGGCAAGAAAGATTGCAGGCGGCAAGTCGCACCACCATCACGCGCACACTTCAGCGTAGCCCG
The DNA here is from genome assembly GCA_963782275.1 of uncultured Acidobacteriaceae bacterium. Taxonomy (GTDB): domain Bacteria; phylum Acidobacteriota; class Terriglobia; order Terriglobales; family Acidobacteriaceae; genus Bog-257. The sequence continues at coordinate 21,229 of CAWAJA010000003.1, forward strand.
ATCGTGGGCTCAGGTCGGTTTGATAGGCGGGTGGACCATTGCATCGGCTGCATCGCTGCCGGGTTCGAGTTCCTTCGCTCTTTGCCCGGTTCGACGATGACAGCCGCTACATAAACCTCCGTTGCGTCGGATCCCTTGCGACTTGGCGATGTTACATAAACTATCCCTTTGAGACCCTGCCAACTCCGGGGCCCTCATTGACTGGCCCTTTTCACAGCCGTAGGATTCTGCTCAAGTGATCGGCCGTACAATCTCGCATTACCGTATCGTCGAAAAGCTGGGCAGCGGAGGGATGGGTGTGGTTTACAAGGCCCAGGACACCCGGCTTGATCGCTTTGTAGCTCTCAAGTTTCTGCCGGACAAACTGGCAAAAGATCCTCAAGCAGTAGAGAGATTCCGGCGTGAAGCCAAGGCCGCTTCCGCATTAAATCATCCCAACATATGCACGATTTACGACGTTGGTGAGCACGAGGGCCATTCGTTCATGGTGATGGAGTTCCTTGAGGGGATGTTGCTCCACCACTGTATTGCCGGGCGTCCCCTGGAAACCGCCGTCACCCTTTCACTCGCGATTGAGATAGCTGATGCTTTGCAAGCAGTACACGCCGTAGAGATCATTCATCGCGATATCAAACCCTCCAATGTCTTCGTGACGCAGCGCGGGCACGTTAAGATCCTGGACTTCGGCTTGGCAAAAATGACGACCCCCGTTGACTTGCACAGCGGTGACAGGCTCCACGAAGCCAGCACTGTAAAAACTCAGGATATTACCGATGTCGGCGCCACCCCAGGCACGATCGCCTTCATGTCTCCGGAGCAGGTGCAGGGCGAGGAATTGGACCCGCGAACGGACTTGTTCTCCTTTGGTGTCGTAATTTACGAAATGGCCACGGGGCGCTTGCCGTTTGAACGTAAGACCGTCGGCGCGACCTTTGCCGCCATACTGCATGAATCGCCAGAACCCGCAACCCGCTGGAATTCCCAATTGCCGGTGAAACTCGACGAGATTGTTTCCAAGGCCTTACAAAAGGACCGAAACCTACGTTATCAGCGCGCCTCGGAGATCGGCAATGATCTGCAACAGTTGAGGGCAACCACCCAATCGGCCACAACAACATCAGCAGGCCCCAAACGCATCGTCACACCGCCCCTGGAAGTGCCCATATCACGAAAGAAGACATGGAAGTTGGCACTTCTAATTGGCGTCGTCGTGGCTTTGCTGGGAGCGATCATCCTTGGTCTGTCGCACCGACGTACGTCTCAGGCATCCAAGCTCAACGAAAGGGACTCAATTGTGCTCGCCGATTTCAGAAACTCCACCGGCGATCCCGTCTTCGATAACACTCTGAAACAGGGGCTGGCAGTCTCTCTGCGCCAGTCGCCCTTTCTGAATATTCTTTCTGATAGCAAGGTTGCAGCCACCCTCACCATGATGACTCGTCGGCCGACTACTCAACTCACGAGCGACGTGGCACGCGAAGTCTGCCAACGCGCGCATGCCAAGGCCTACATCGGAGGGTCCGTTTCTGCGCTCGGTAAAGTGTACGTCCTGGGGCTGCAGGCTGCATCCTGCGAAACCGGCGATGTGCTCGCTGAGGAACAGGCAACGGCGGATCGCAAAGAAGAGGTGCTCAGCGTATTGGGGAAGGCAGCCGCGAAGTTGCGCGAAAAACTCGGCGAGTCACTAGCCTCGGTCACAAAATACAACCAGCCCCTGGATGAGGCGACAACCGCCTCTCTAGAAGCTTTGAAGCAGTACAGCGAGGGGGTAAGAGTACAGCGAGAACGGGGGGACGCCGCGTCGATTCCCTACGCGAAAAGAGCGATCGAATTGGACCCGGACTTTGCAATCGCCTACGCCTCGTTGGGCGCCAGCTACACCAACCTGAATCAGCCCAACCTGGCCAAGGAGAATCTTCAGAAGGCCTATGAACTACGCGATCGCGTGACCCAGCGGGAGCGCTTTCCCATTGAGGCCTTCTATTTTAATTTTGTAACCGGCGAAATCGATAAGGCCATTCAGACCTATACCGAATGGGCCCGTACTTATCCTGCGGATTACGTACCCAATGCCAACCTGGGAAACAGTTACAGTATCCTCGGCCAGTACGAGAAGGCAGCCGCAGAAACCAACGCAAGCCTCCGTCTTAAGCCCGATGACGCGATTGCCTATGGAAACCTTGCCGAGCTTTACGTTGCTCTAGATCGAATCAAAGACGCGGAAGCTGCCTTTGACGAAGCAAGCAAGCGCAACCTGGATTCTCAATACCTTCATCTGTCTCGATATCATTTGGCGTTTCTGGAAAATGATCCGGCAGCGATGCAAGAGCAGTCCTCCTGGGCAATGGGAAAGCCAGGCGCGGAGGATTGGCAACTTTCCGATGAGTCCGACACGGAAGCCTACTATGGGCGCCTGCGGAAGGCGCGTGAGCTTACGCAACAGGCGGTGGAATCGGCTAAGCGAAACGGAAGCACCGACACAGCGGCACTTTGGGAGGTCAATGAGGCCCTGCGGGAAGCCGAGTTCGGCAACGCTGCCCTCGCCCGCAAAGCCGCTGCCGACGCCATGGCTTTGAGCCCCAGGTCCGACGTCGAGGTGTTAGCGGCGCTGGCCCTCGCTCGCAGCGGTGAAACAGTACAGTCTTCGGCGCTTGCCGACAAACTCGCTGCGGAATTCGACCGCGACACGATGATGCAAGCTTACTGGCTGCCCACCATCCGCGCCGCCATTGCCATCGATCGCGGCGATGGTCACAAAGCGGTGGAACTGCTGAATGCGTCTTCCGAATACGAACTCGGGGAGCCCTTACAAACGCCGTCTCACGGAACCCTGTACCCGGTGTATGTCCGCGGCGAAGCGTATCTGCGCGCGGGCGACGGTGTGCAGGCTGCAGCCGAATTCCAAAAGATGATCGACCATCGGGGCATCGTGGCGAACTTTCCACTGGGCGCACTCGCCCATCTGCAATTAGGTCGCGCCTACAAGCTGGCTGGGGACGCCGCGAAGGCCCGTGAGGGTTACGCGGCATTTCTTGCGGCTTGGTCGAACGCTGATCCCGATATCCCGATCCTGAAACAGGCGAAAACGGAATATGCAAAGCTGGAGTAGCAGGGAAAAGCCCTTTCTCGTCGGTTGCTGTTGCGGTAGCACTTAAAACCCCAGCCAGCGTGTCAATGAGTGCAATGGCGATATTACGACAACTATCCGAGATCGCAAGACCTGGAACCTACCAAATTCGGCTACGGCGTCAGCTTCCAGACCACACCGTGCCCATTCTCGCCTAGATTCGTACCATAGATATTGCCGTTAGCATCCATCGTCAGATCGCCGGTTGGGTTTTCCCCATCGCCGTTGTTGCTGAAGTCGTACAGGTCGGTATAAGTCCAGCCACCGCCCGACGGACTTAGCTTGAAAATGTTGCCCATCCCATGTGTTCCTAAAGAGTAGGTGGTTCCGTACAGGTTTCCGCTGTTGTCCAGGACCAGGTTGCCCCAGCAGGCCGAGCCGCTCGTGAACGAGTGCAGCACGGTAAACTGCCAACCACCGCCAGAGCGCGACAACTCAAACACGGACGCGGCTGTATTTTCTGCGCCTAACGTACCACCGTACAAATTCCCCGCCGCATCCATAATGAGCCCGGTCGCGCCGTAACCGCCTGCGCCGAATGCCCCGAAGTTGGCGAGGATGTTCTCCGACCATCCTGACCCGGCGCGCACCATTTGGAACACCGCGCCCTCACTATCAAGCCCTCCCCCATCCGTCGTGCCGTACAGATTTCCTTCGCTGTCCAGCATCACGTTGTGGGCGGGGTACTGCGCGTCCGGGTCTCCAAAACTGTAAATCTCCGTGCCCGTCCAACCATTGCCCGTCCGGCTAAGCTCGTAAACGTCCCCATATTCCCCAGTGCCGCCAAAGGCCGTTGTTCCATAAATATTGCCGGCCGAATCGAACGCGACTTGGCCATAGGGTGGCGCGAGGCCGCCGAATTGTCCCACACCATAAAGCACACTCTCCGTCCAGGGGCAGAGGACGCTGCGGCAAATGGTGACTGGCGGTCGCAAGCTGAACACTGTGCCTGCGCCTTCGAATCCGCCGGCGGTGGTTGTGCCGTAGAGAGCGCCGTCGGGACCAAAGATTACGCCGCCCCATGGTTGCTGACCATCGTTACCGCCGGCAAACGCGTGCAGCTGGTTATGAATGTAGCTGGACCCGGCGCGCTTGAGCTGATACACCGTCCCAGCCTGATTGGCACCGCCGGCGTAAGTTGTGCCATAAAGATTCCCCGCGCGATCCAGGGTCACGCCGCTGTACGGATACAGCCCGTCCCGCCCGGAGAAGGTATGCAGCACGGTCACCGTCTGCGCCTGCGCCGATGGCAATGCGACGATCATCAGCGCACTATGCATCGCCAGCGCCAAGGCTGCTAAGTGCCAATTGCCCCGCAAAGTTGTTGTGGAATGTTCTGGATGGTTCGTCATGATGGTCTCCTCTACAAATGCGACCGTTGACGGTTGGCCCTCTTGAGGTTGAACTTTACACCCGGTTGAGACCGGACTTCCAGCAGGAAATAATAACTGCTGTAATCAGGCCATTACGCTCATTGACCTTTCGATGAGTGCAATGGCGATGTTACGCGGTTATCCCAGGGCTGTAAGTTACAGCGTGATCTCCCACACAGCGCCGGTGAAGGTGTGCAGCATTCTGAAGGTCTGGGCTTGCGACTGGGTCGCCGCGAAGAGCAAGAGTATCGCGCCGGCTGTCGCGGCCACCGCCGTCCACAAATCCATTTCACTGATCTTGCCGCGTAAAACCTTGAAGCGGGCCATGATTCTTCCTTGCACTCGCGCGGACCGACGACTGACCACCACCACTGCTTTACGGCGTGATTTCCCACACCACGCCGCAGCCTGTGTACTGATTAATGCTGCAGGTCCCGGTGCCGCCATACAGGGTGGTGCCATACAGATTGCCGCGGGCGTCAACGAAGACCGAGCCGGTCGGGTATGCTCCGTCGGCCCCGCCGGTGAAGTCATGCAGATCGGTATAGATCCAGCCGCCGTTGGAAGGCGTCAGCTTGAAGACTTCGCCGTAGCCGTACAGGCCGGTCCCTTCCGATGTGCCGTAGGTATTCCCAGCGGCGTCCAGCGTCGGCGTGTCTGCGGGTCCGTCACTACCCGAAAACTTGTACAGCGCGTTGAACGTCCAACCGCCATTGGAGGGTGTCAGCTCATAGACTCCGCCCGGCTTGCCGAGGCTATCGCAACCGGAGGTGCCGAACAGGTTTCCCTGTCCATCAAAGACCACGCCGCCACAGGTGGCTCCATCCAGGAAGTCGATGTTAGACAGCACCTTTTCGGTCCAGCCCGAGCCGAAGGGCGACACCTCGTATACCTCGCCGGAGTAATCTCCGCTGCCGTTAAATGTCGCGCCGTAGAGATTGCCGGCGTTATCGAGGATCAGGCTGCTGTTGGGATTGAATCCCTGGTTTCCGTTGAAGTCATAGAGCACAGTCTCCTTCCAGCCACCATCGGAAGGTGAGAGTTCGTAAACCACGCCCTCCCCGTAGCCGCCGGTCGCGGTTGCGCTATAGAGATTGCCGGCCTTGTCGAAGACAAGATAGCCATCACCCGGATTTCCCCCGTCGGCGCCATCGGTGAAGCTGTGCAGCACGGTCTCCTGCCAGGGACAGAGGGCCGATTTGCAACTGGTAGGCGAGGGCTGCAGGCGATAAACCACCCCGTGTTCGTCTTTTCCGCACTCGTAAGTCGTGCCGTAGAGGGCTCCGTCGGGGCCAAATACGACGCCGCCAAACACATAGCCGCCGTCATCCTGACACTGGAAGCTGTATAGCGTGGTCAAGACCCAGCCTGATCCGGCGCGCGACAGGCGGAAGACGGTTCCTCGATTGCTCGCCCCGCCAACGTCGGTCGTGCCGTAAAAGTTTCCCGCCCGGTCCGTAGTCAACCCGGCGACGGGAGACCAGCCGTCGCCGCCGGTGAAGGTGTGCAGCACGGTGAAGGTCTGCGCGTGGGCCGCGCTTATAGTGAGCAGGACGAACAGTGCCAGCGCTATAGCCGCGAGACTGGATTGATGGAAACGAAAGCCGCGAGATGGATGCTGCTTGCGATGCTTCACGAGACACCTCCTCGAATATCGATCTCTACTGACCACGGAACACTGCCCACTGACAACTGCTTTACGGCGTGATCTCCCACACCACTCCATAGCCGTACAAGCCGCCCTTGATGGTCGTGCCGTATAGGTTGCCATTCTTGTCGATGACGATCGGCCCCTGAGGAAACTCGCCGTCAGACTGGCTAAAAGTGTGGAGGGTTGTGAATATCCAGCCATCGCCAGGGTTCGAGAGCTTGAAGATGTAACCGTAGCCGTACTCGAAATCGCCGCCATAGAGATTTCCGGCAGAATCCATCACCAGCCCGTTGGCCAGGTCCCCGATCGGGTAGCCGTGGAGCTGGGTGTAGTTCCAGCCTCCGCCCGAAGGGCTGAGCTCGTAGATTGCTCCGGGGATGTCGCTGCCGCCGTCACCAAAGTCGGTACCGTACAGATTCCCAGAGGAATCGCTGATGACGCCGACAGGCTGGTAACCGTCGCCGAGGCCCCATTGGTAGAGGTTGGTCAGGTTCCAGCCAGATTGCGAGGGCTGCAGCTCCCAGACCGCGCCCCAGAAACAGCCGTGCGTCGCGCTGCAGTCAGTCGTTCCGTAAAGATCGCCTGAGTGATCGATGACGAGCGAGCCTTCCGGTAATCCTTGGCTCTCGCCGCCCTCTGAGTTGAACGAGTGGATGACGCTCTCTGTCCAGCTGCCGGGGTGGGTGAGTTGAAAGATTGCACCGTTGTCATAGGCGCCGCCGAAATAACTTACTCCGTACATGTTCCCCGTGCTGTCGAAGATTACGCGGCTCGACGGAGTCGACGCATCCGGCTGGCCCTGGAAGGTGTAGAGCAGGTTTTCCTGCCAGCTACATAGGAAAGAGGCGCAGCGTGTTGGACCGGGCGCCAAACGGTATAAGCCGGTGCCGGCCACGCCGTAGAGCGCGCCGTCCGGCCCGAACACAACGCCAAGTGAGGGGTTGCTGTTGTTGGCGCCGCCCGGAAATTCGTAGAGAGGCGTCAACACCCAGCCTGAACCGGAGGGCTTCATTTCGAAGACGTTACCGCAGCCGTAAGTTCCCTCGTAGTTTTCGCAGCCTGAGACCCGCAGTCCGCCCGCCGAGGCTGTGCCATAAAGATTGCCTGCGGCATCGATCGTCAAGCCATTCAGAGGGTTGGCGCCGTCAGACCCGCCGGTGAAATTGTGAAGCACTGTGAAGGTCTGCGCGTGAGCAGCTGGGACAATCGCGAAACCTAACGCCAGAATGGTGAGCGAGATGAGCACTATTGTTTTCTGTCGCAAGTTGACGTCGAAAATCGAAACTGCGATTGGCTGCTGGACCATGACGATTCCCTCCTGCGGATCGTTTACCGGGATGACAATATCACGCGCTGTCAGCGGCGCAACTTAATTTTGGATTACGGTGTAAGGAACTGACGAGAAGAGACTTAACTGACTTGCTTAGAGATGATTGGCGCAATCAGGCCATAGCGCAAGTTACCCCGAAACACGCCCTACCCTTTCTTGTGACTTGCGGCGTGTCGTCCGCTCTCAGTCGGCGGTTTGCCGACTATTCGCTCAAGTGGATTTCCGCCGCGAAATGCGCCCAATAGCATTCGTAGACCCGGGGCGTTTGTCAGTACCAATCCAAGGGTGACGCGGGCAAAGGCCGCGTCTTGACCAGATCGACTGGCAATCCGGGGAGCCTCGTTGGTTACTTGCCCGCGTAAGTCTTGGGGGAGCCGAGGCCGGTGCATAGGTCCCAACCAACTTTGCAGCGCGGGTCACCCATCGTGATGTCGTTGAAATCAGCATGGTACTTGGGACTGGCCAGCTCGTTGTACATGGTGGTGAGCTGCGCCAAGGACGACTGTTGTCGGCTGCCGGCCGCGTTCACGATACCAGCAAAGGTAGGAGACGACCAACTAGTACCTCCGACCGAACCCCAGCCTCCATTGAGGTAAATGGCAGTGCAACAAAAGTCGGAAGCGACATCAGGATAGCCGCGATAGTTTCCTACGATGCTTGCAATGCCATTCTGATAGCTGGGACGCGACTCGTATGGACTAATGTCACCCCCTCCGCCGCCAGTGTAGTACTGCTCGTAGGTGAACTTTCCGTTTTGGTCGCGGTTGAAATAAGTACCTCCAACCGCCACAACGTTCGGTGACGCTGCCGGATAGGCGCTCACGCCAAGTCCCCCATCGCCGGCGGCTGCAAAGTAGACGACTCCCGGGGAAGTGAAGTACTGATCAAGGCCAGTTTCCTGAGGAATCTCCGCATCGGCAAAGCTCATGCTGACCACGCCGCCGCCGTTGTGAGCCACTAGCAGGATGCTGAAAAAGTACTCCTAATCCACAGGCACGTGTGCTAAGAAAGCAGCATGCGAGGCACCGATCATCAGCAAAGCCACATGTTCAGTTATTTGTCGCCGGAAGCGCGGGTACGGAAGGATCATCCGCTGCGGGTCATCCGCATGATGGTAGACGAAGTTCTGCGGGCACTGTCGCCGCAGTTTGATCGCATGTACGCCCGCGAGGGCCGGCCATCGATTGCGCCCGAGAAGTTGCTGCGGGCGCAGTTGTTGCAGATGCTGTACTCGATTCGCAGCGAGCGGCTGCTGATGGAAGAGATCGATTACAGCATGCTGTTCCGCTGGTTCGTAGGGTTGAATTTGGACGAGGAGGTATGGGATCCGACAGTGTTCACGAAGAACCGGGACCGGCTGCTGGAAGCCGCAGTGGCCAAGCAGTTCCTAGCGCAGGTGGTGGAACAGGCTGGGGCGAAGGGCCTGACCTCCGACGAACACTTCACGGTGGATGGCACGCTGCTGGAAGCCTGGGCCGGCGCCAAGAGTTTTCAGCGCCAGGATGGCAAGAACCCGCCCTCTTCCGATGATCCCGGCAATCCCACGGTGAACTTTCACGGCGAGAAGCGGTCGAATCAAACGCACGCATCGAAGACCGATCCCGAGGCCATGTTGGCGCGCAAGGGCAACGGCAAGGAGGCGAAGTTGAGCTACAGCGGCAATCTGTTAGTGGAGAATCGTAACGGGCTGATCGTGAATGCGATGGTGTGGGAAGCCAACGGAACGGCCGAGCGCGATACGGCGCTGGTGATGCTGGAGCAGATTGCCGGCACCAGGCGCGTGACGGTGGGCGGCGACAAAGGCTTTGACACGGCCGACTTCATTGCTGAGTGCCGCCACATGCAGGTCACACCGCATGTCGCGCAGAATGACGGTCGGCGCGGCGGCAGTGCCATCGACCAGCGGACCACGCGGCATGAAGGCTACCGCATCAGCCAAAGGAAGCGGAAGCGGATCGAGGAATGTTTCGGTTGGCTCAAGACGGTTGCTCTGCTGCGGAAGGTACGACATCGTGGCTTGTTCAAAGTGGATTGGGTGTTCACCTTCGCTTGCGCGGCCTATAACCTGGTCCGCCTGCGCAACCTGTCACTACGGGCGGCGTAAGCCAAGGGAAAAGTGTGTCAGCTGCATGTAAAAAGCTTCAGCAGATAGTGGAAATATGCTGAGCCGAACTCTCTCCCCTCTCACTCGATGACCGAAGCGGACACAGTTCGCCCAAATCAGAGGTTTTTCAGCAGCCTGCTAGATATCCGGCGAGCTGCACTGCTTGCCAGGTGGGATCGGTCGTGCATGTCGGGTCTTGACACAATTCCGATACCACCAGGAACAGCTTGGCCTGCGGCGCCATGGCGTGAGCCCACTCGATATCTAATGCCTCCTCGACCTCCCAGTCTCCGTAAACGGGTGGCCGTATCGGGGTGGGCCAGACCTGCGTAATGGTCGTAGCCGGAATACCAAAGTAGGAGTCAAAAGCGTCCAGGTCAGACTGTGCGGTCGGGTAGTAACCGGCGTCAACGATGGCAATGGCGCCGATACCACCGGTGGGCACTGTTGTGCTTGTGGCAATCGGGCAGCCGGCCGGTCCGGCTACCAACTTATATACGCAGGCTACTGACCCTGGGGTTTCATCACCCGGGTCGGGATTCGGTTGCAGCTGGTCCGAGTCGACGAAAAAGTAGTTCGTGTGAGGGCGACCGGGCCCGGGGATGCTGGATTCTGGAAAGATAATCCTATGTCCGTTGTAAACGGACTCGTAGCGGGTTTGTGCAGATGCTGGGCAAAGGGCTGCACCTGCAAACAAGACAACTGCAACCATCATTAACATTACAATCTGGATGTCTCTGCGGAAAGTAGTCATTCATTGGCTCCTGCGTGACGCCTCGAAATCATGATGGAAGTTCATGGGAAATGCAAGCTCGAAACCCATGCGAGTTGTTCTGTCTGCAAAAAGCGTGGCATGCGCAGTTTCTCCGCAAAGAGCCGCGCCCGCGAAGTCGACCTTTCAGTTGGCTGGCTAGTGACGTGAAAGCATCGCGAAATGATCATCCGACCCGCGATCTTCAAACGACGGCCAACCGCAGGTTGGCCAGAAGCCGGCTTCCGGGGGGATTACTCCCGTCAAGTCGGCTGCCATCCGGCAACCGCATTGGCACCGCCAGTTGGACGTAAAACGCCCATACCGTCGATGTGCCGGCAGCCATGACCCTGAAGTCGTGATGATCGAAGCGGTGGTGCCGATCAAAGCAGATTAGTCGTGTTAAACGCCCTGGCATCCATCGACTGCGAGTTTCTTACTTCATGCGTTATCCACAGTGTCAGTTGATGAAAGATCGCCAAGGCATTCAGTGAGCGAAAGGCCCCGTTTTCATCAACTGTTTGGTTATGATCAAGAGATCGCTCCCTTTTGGTGGAACGATCCTGTCCATACTTTCGTATCGGATGACTAATAGGCACACCGATGCAACTACACATCGAAAATCTCTCCAAGCGATATCCCAACGGAACGCAAGCGTTGCAGGATGTCTGCTTGTCCATCCCCCAAGGCATGTTCGGTCTTCTTGGCCCAAACGGGGCTGGCAAGTCCACTCTTATGCGCACCCTGGCCACGCTGCAGGAAGCCGACAGCGGCAGCGCGCGGCTGGACGGCATCGACATGCTGGTCCAGAAGGATGAAGTCCGCAAACTGCTCGGCTATCTGCCACAGGAGTTCGGGCTGTATCCCAAGGTCACCGCAGAAAATCTGCTCTCACACTTCGCCGCGCTGAAGGGGATCGAGAACGCGAGGGAGAGGCGCGATGTGGTGCACGCGCTGTTACGCCAGACGAACCTTTGGGAACATCGCAATAAGCCGCTGGGCAGTTTCTCGGGAGGCATGAAGCAGCGTTTCGGCATTGCCCAGGCGCTGCTCGGCAATCCGCGGCTCATTATTGTCGATGAGCCCACTGCCGGCCTCGATCCCGAGGAGCGCGTGCGGTTCCACAATCTGCTGAGCGCCATCGGCGAGAACATCGTTGTCATTCTCTCGACGCACATCGTCTCCGACGTGAGCGATCTCTGCCGCAACATGGCAATCATCCATCAGGGCCGTGTACACGCGGCGGGCGATCCTTCGGCGCTGGTTGAGACGCTGAACGGTCGCGTCTGGAAGAAGGCCATTTCGCGCTCTGAGGTCCCGGACTATCAACAACGCTTCCGCGTCATCTCCATGCGGCTGTTCGCGGGCAGGACGCTGCTGCACGTGTTGCAAGACGATCTGCCCGACCCGGACTTCGAGCCGATCATTCCCGACCTCGAGGACCTGTACTTCGCCACCATTCGCGGCTTCACTAGCGGCACGCCCGACTGACGCTATGCTAGTCAATATATTTCTCTTCGAATTGCAACAGCGCCTGCGGCGCATCTCCACGTGGGTCTACTTTGTTGTCTTCTTCGGGCTGGGCTGCCTGTTTGTCTTGATGTCGGGCGGCGCCTTCGCCGGCGCTAGTGTTGACTTCGGAACCGGCGGCAAGGTCCTGATCAATTCGCCTTACGCGCTGAACTCGGTCATCACCTTTATCAGTTTCTTCGGTCTGGTGATCACCGCTGCTATCGCCGGACAGGCCACATATCAGGACATCGACAGCAACTGCGCTGACTTTTTCTACACCGCGCCCATAACCAAACTCGACTATCTCGGCGGACGCTTTCTGGCTGCCTTCGTCTTACAGGTCTTCATCTTCAGCAGCGTGGGCCTGGGCGCCTGGCTCGGCACGGTAATGCCCTGGCTCGATAAAACCCGCCTCGGTCCGCAGATGGTTGGAGCTTATTTTCAGCCGTATTTCATCAATGTTCTGCCAAACCTGTTGTTCCTGACGGCAATCTTCTTCGCGCTGGCGGCGTTGTCACGCAAGATGCTGCCCGTGTATGTGGCCAGCGTGCTGGTACTGATTGGTTATTTCGCCATCGGGCAGCTCTCAGGCACAGCCCTGACAGTGAGCGTTCGCGCCGCTCTCGCCGACCCACTGGGGGGTGCGGCGATTGATCGCATTACGCGCTACTGGACACCGTTCCAGCGCAATACGCAACTCATTCCGCTGCAGGGCATTCTGCTGGCGAATCGCGCCTTGTGGTTGGGAGTCGGCGCCCTCTTCTTCGTCGTCGCGTACACAAAGTTCGCTTTCGCCTATCCAGCGGAGAAGAGCAAGCGGCGCGACGCCGGCCAAGGCGAAGAGCTGCCGTCAACTGCGCAGTCGCTGCCCATCGCACATCCTGTGTTTTCCGGTGCAGCGTCTCTGCGGCATCTGTTGTCCTTGACCAGCATTCAATTTCGCGAGACCACAAAAAATGTTTTCTTTTGGGTGCTGATGCTGGCTGGCTTCCTGTTCTCGATACTGACCGCTATCGGAATCACCAATCCTCTGTCCAACCGGACGTGGCCGGTCACCCACTGGTTTGGGCTAGTCCGAAGAACTTGTTGGTCGAAAGAGCTTTCCGGCTCGAACCGGCCGCTGGTATTCACCAAAGGCGGGCTGGTCTGGGATGACCGAAACCCCAATGACTCCGCCGCATCGCGTGCTGAAGCCGCAATCGATCCGTCGGGAATGCGAAGGCGTCCGCGGCTAAGGGTAGGTTGCCCTGTTTGCGGCGCTCTCAGTGCACGGCCCATTTCGGCTTGCGTACATACCGTAGATCCTGCGACGAGCAATAGAACCAGTCAGTGGCAGATCACAGTTCCTCCCTTCATCACGTCTGGATTCAACGGCCTTAGCATCTCCCAACAACGAATTGAGGTCCTTGAAGTCCGGATCGAGCCGCAATTCGTAATCCATTACGCATGCCCCGATTTGTTACGTGTTCCGTGAAGCACGCACTCTCTCGCCGGAAACATCCGAGTGCAGCCCAGGCGCTTATTCCGGATCGCTCGGATCGTTGAACAGCACCGTCAACTTGATGCTCCCGTGTCCGAATTGGGGAAAATTCTGCTTTGTGCGATCGCCAGGATCCAGATTCGATGCGGTATCGTCCGGTGGAAACAGTACCAGCGAATTCAGGAAGGTGATCAGCGCAACCTCATCGTTCGGTTTCAGCGCAGCGAAAGCGGCACCGGCCGATTGCGCTTCACCTCCATGGCGTAGGATCACGTCCTTCAGTGTGTTGCTCCGGCCATCGTGGCCATAAGGTCCGGTTGAGCCGACCCCCCAGAGCGGCCGAGTCATGAACGTTGTCTGTAAGGTTCCGTCCCAATTACGCTGTTCGCCACAGCAATCCCTCTGTACCAGGACATCAATGATGGCAGCGGGTATCCCGACTTGAAACTGCCGCTAGGAAATCCTTTCGTGGTGAAAGACATCTTCACGGATTTCAAGCGGCATGATCTGGGGGCGAACTTCTACGAACGCAGGATTTTTCGGAAGGTGTGGGGCTCGTCATGGATGATGCCGGACACACGGGCTACATCGATCATCAGTGGCACATGAAGGTCCTCGACTGCATTCCGCTCGCCTCCGATGACATAACATCCTATGTTCCACCTCCATTTTCGGAAGGTCTCACGGAGTTTCAATCAGGATCAGACACGGTGTATATCGATCACGCCTGCAACCGGGTCATCGTGCAAGAGGGAGGGGGCGAGCCATTTGCGGACGGTTTGGCAGCCGTCAGAATCGGACAAAAGAGCGGGTACATCGATCACGCGGGTAAGATGGCGATTCCCATGAAATTCACTTTCGGGTGCCGGTTTCATGAGGGGATGGCGTGTGTGGACATCGATGGCGGCAGGGGATATATAGATCGCACGGGAAAGCTAGTGATCCAGCCGCAGTTCGGTCCGAAATCACAGAATTTCAGCGAAGGTATCGCCGCGGTGCAGATCGAAGAAAAAATGGGCTACATCGACAAATCCGGCAAGATCGTCATTCCCGCGCGTTTTAGTGAAGCGTATGACTTTTCGGAAGGTCTGGCGCAGGTTCATAATCGGACAGCCACGGCAGCCACGCATGGCGGTCACGATATCAAGAGCGGCAGCGACGATATCTTTTTCATCGACCATTCCGGAAAGCCGGCAATTGCGACGCATTTCGAATTCGCATTCGGAAAAGGCTTCAACCAGGGATTGGTGTACGTGGTGGACCATGGAAACGACACTTTCCTGAACCGTCAGGGCGTGCTCATGTCCCCCCACTGACAAATCCGGTCACGCGGACGGGCCGATACGAACTTTTTCTTCCTTCTTCATCGACTTAACGGATGTGAAGACCCCAGTAAGCATCCATCCAGAGGATCTCACCGACAACGTGCTCGAATGAGTCACTGCGGAGTTCACGCTTCTGCTGTATCTCGGCCTTCAATCATGGTGACTTTTTCAAAACCCACGTCCGCTATCATACGTTCAGGCGAGATGCCATACATACGCTTGTTTTTCAGGTCAGGGCCTCGATGACCAAGTCAGCAGCCGTTCCAGTGTGGCGTTTGTTACTCTGCCTCCGCTGTCGAGAAATACGTCGGGAACTCCGCCACCATAAAAGCGAACTTTGTCGTCGCCGAATATATCGATCGCAGCGTTCACAGGAGATTCGAGAAAGCTCCGTGTCTTCAATTCGGGCGGCCCATACCAATCGGGGTTTTTCTCATCCTTGCCCACGACAGTGCAGTGCACAGGCGACTGGCTTCCGCCATGTTGGCGTCTGGCGGAAAAAAAGGCGCGATAGGTCACATCGTCCGGCGGCAACGAATATCCCATGAAAATTACATGGTCCGCCTGCATCGTGGTGGCCCGCAGGTCGCGCTGAATTTCTTCGATGAACGATGGCGACCGTGGCTTGAATGAACTTTGCATCACCGCCTGTGTGTGATGCGCGTAGATACACCGCGGCCCGTGTCGATCCAATTGATACCCGATGCGAGAGGCCAGTACCGACCGGGCGTGTCGGGGGATGCACCGCCAGCTACTTGGGAACGTCGTCGCAGGTGTGTAGACTGCCTTAACGCAAAAGGTAACTTCCATTTTGAACGCACCGTGAGGTACCGCAGGAGTAATGATGAAGACTAAGAAGTGCTTGACTTGTGACATAAATGGGCGTATCTATCTGTCAGATGCCTCGCGCCAGCCATATCCAAAAGGCCGAACGGCTCAACTTGGCCCGTACCCTTCTGCGGCGGTATCGGCATTGGCCCGAGGTTGCCCAGCAATTGGCCCGGAATTGCTCCATCTCCGAGCGCCAGGCCTATCGCTACCTCGAGCAGGCACAGCGACTCAAGCACCCAGTCCCGGTCGGCGATGTCAAAGTGTCCTTTACCGTCAAGCTTTCGCGCCGTCTCGTACAGCGACTCCGCGCCTACGCCGCTTCGACCGGATTGACCTTAAGCGAGATCGCCAGCCGTGCCTTCTCGACGGTGTTGCACCGCGGGGGAGGTCGTGGCTGAGCAGACGCGCAGTCAGTCACGAAGCGTCCATCTGGAATATCGCTTCGACCGATTATTGCCGGACAAGTTGGTTCAGGCCTACGACCTGCTCGCATCGGACCGGTGCTGGCCGGTTGCTCCAAGCCCGCAGCCCGCAAGCTGCCAGGAGGTAGTGAATGAACAAACCAGCCGCCCTCTACGCCCGTGTGTCCTCCGATCGGCAAAAGGAGAACCACACCATTGCCAGCCAGGTAGCGGCGTTGACGCAATATGCCGAGACGAACGGATACCTGGTCCCGCCCGAGTGGCAGTTCCAGGATGATGGCTATAGTGGTGCCACCTTGGTCCGTCCTGGTTTGGAGGCATTGCGGGACCTCGCGGCGGAGGGACAGATCCAATCCGTTCTGATCTACTCGCCCGATCGCTTGAGCCGGAAATATGCCTATCAAGTGCTGTTGGCCGAAGAGTTGGCCCGCTGTGGAGTAGAGCTGATCTTTCTGCGAGCGCCCTCCGGCGCTACTGCCGAAGATCAGTTGCTGGTCCAGTTTCAAGGGATGATTGCAGAATACGAACGGGCACAGATTGCCGAGCGTTCTCGCCGTGGCAAGCGGCACCACGCTCAGCAAGGCTCGATCAATGTGCTGTCGGGCGCCCCCTACGGCTATCGGTACGTAAAGAAGACCGATACTTCGGCGGCCTACTACGAAGTGGTAGAGTCCGAGGCCGAGGTGGTGCGTCTCATCTTCGATGCCTACACGCGGCAAGGCCTCAGCATTGGCGCCATCGCCGGCTTACTCAACCAACGCGAGGTGCCGACGCGGACGCGACAGAGCCGATGGGAACGCCCCACCATCTGGAGGATGCTGCATAACCCGGCTTACGCGGGGCGTGCCTTCTATGGCAAAACCGAGCTTCGTCCGCGTCAGCGAATCACACGCCGCCTGCGCCAGCGAGGCCTGTGCAGCCGTGACAGTTCGTTTCGGGAACGGCCTCGTCCGGAGTGGATCGAAATCCCTGTACCGGCTTTGGTCAGCGAAGCAACCTTCGCTCTGGCGCAAGAGCAATTCGAAAAAAATAAGAGGTTTTCTCCCCGACGTACCATCGAACCATCCTTGTTGCAGGGGCTGTTGGTCTGTCAGCGTTGTGGTTATGGACTCTACCGAGCTTCGACGCGAACTTCCCAGCGCACGATCTACTACTATCGCTGCTTAGGACGGGATGGCTACCGGCATCTGAAGGGTGCGGTTTGCGACAACCAGCCGATTCGTCAGGAGCAGCTCGATGCGGTAGTGTGCCAGGAGATTGTGCGGCTGCTGGAAGATCCCAGCTTGCTGCAGGCGGAGTTAGATCGCCGGCTGCAAGCAGCCCAAACCACCGATCCCCTGAAGCGGCGCGAAGACGCGCTCGGTCGCGACCAAGCGCGCTTGACCAAGAGCATAGAGCGGCTGCTGACTGGGTACCAAGAGAACCTGATCACGTTAGAAGAACTCCGCTGCCGCATGCCGGAACTGCGCAAGCAGCAGCGGGCAAATGAAGCGGAATTGCAATCGCTGGAGATGACCGCTGTCGACCCAACCCGTAATCTACGTCTGGTGGAAACCCTCGCCGAGTTTCGCAGACGACTGCGCGCCAGAGGCAACCTCCTGGAAGTTGCAGAGCGTCAGAGAGTCGTACGGCTGCTGGTGCAGGAGATCCTGGTGGGCAGGGACAACATCACAATCCGCCATTCCATTCCCATGCCAGCTTCTTCGCCCGACTCGAACGATGGAGTTCGGCCAGGCCGTGAACCGCCCGAACCCAATACCGGCTCATGTTACCTTTTGCGTTCAAACAGTGTACACACACGTCCTCGCCAAACGCCGAAAGCAACTTCGCACGCGCCTAGTAGGCATTTCTCTTCAGCGCCTTCGCCACCTTGCTCGGCAGCGGGACCCGAACCGAATGTTTCGCGTTTTGCCCCGCCGTAAGAAGAGCTTGCCGTTCTTCAGACAAGCCGTGCAACCGACTCGCTGGGCGCTCCCCTTGCTCACATTGAGTGTTCCGACATACTCGGGACCACGAAAGCCCGTCCCGGCTAGCTCAGCCACCCGGTCAGCGTCAACCTTGGCGCATAAGCCCCTCGATTCTCTTCGACGATCTCGAAATGAAGCCGGCGAACAAGAATCGAGATCAACTTCCTGAGTACCCACCACCGCCGTTAACCCCGGCGAAGTAGACGTCGAACTCGTCAGCTGGGCCCAAGCTAGTGAAACACGTGTGCGGCAGCTTGTTTTTCCCGTGATGGCCGTTTTCCAGCTCGCTAGGCCTGAGGATAACCCCGTCTTTTCGGCCCGAATCTGGAGCAGATTCGTGGGCTTCCCGTTGCTTTGGAGAGGTTGCTATTCTCGCGGTGAGTTCACCCTGGGTTGCAGGGGCCGGCTGGGTCGAAGCATGAAGTCGATACCGTAGGCCACAAATCCTCCAATGATGAGCAGTAGGCCGAAGGTGAGGCTGCTCATTCCCAGCACCTGTTCGTGTTCACCGTGAAAGATCGAAAAACCCAGCAAGAGCATCGGACAGACGCCGATCAACACCGCACCCAGTTTGCCACCCGGCACGCGGAAAGGACGCGGCAGATTGGGTTCGGTAAATCGCAGTACCGCCAGCGCCAGAAATTCCAGTAGCAAGCTGGCGCCGTAAACGAGAATGTCGATGGTAACCAGCCGCTCGAAGCCGAGCCCCAGACACAACGCCCACCCTGTGGCCAGTACCAGGATCGCGACCCAAGGGGCACCCGAACGGCGCGTCACCTTCTGGAAAACCGACGGCAGCATACCATCCTGCGACATGGCGAAGGGAAGCCGCGAATAGCTCATGACCAGCGCGTTGAACATCCCGAAGGCGCTCAGCATGCCGCCCAGCACCATGCCGACACGCAACAGCGGTCCTCCCACCAGTCCGGCCGCTTCGGCCCAGGAACCTGTCTCCCATGCACCGGGGCTCAAGCGCGTCATCGCCATGGAGGCTACGGGCAGGATGTAGCTCAGGGCCACCAGGGCGACGGCACCAAACATGGCCCGCGGGTAGGTGCGCTGCGGCCGCTCGACTTCGGCAGCGATGGTGGAAGCATTGTCCCAGCCCATGTAATTCCACATTGCAACCAGCAGTCCGCCGAAGATGTTTATCTTGTGGGTGGTTGGCGTCGTCACGGCGTGCGCCAGGGCGCCATATTTGAAGGGAGCCAGGATGACGATCAGTGCGAAAGGCGCCGAGATGAGGACGAAGAGCCAGATCGAGGTCGTCGCGACCACGCGGATGCCGGCGATATTCAGTCCAGCGCAGACGATGACCACGGCCAATCCCACAATTACTCCGCGATGATTCGTATCGAACCACGGAGACAGCCGGGCGAGATACAGGACGAACAGCGTGGGATAGATGGCCATATCAAAGATGCTGGCCACCAGTGAAAGCCAAGCCTCTTGGAAGCCCCAGAAATTACCCATCGCGCGCCGCACCCAGGCGTAGAAACCGCCCTCCGCGGGAAGCGCGCTGGCGAGCTCTCCGATCATGAACGTCGTCGGCAAGCTCCAGAGAATTGGCGTAAGCAAAAGAATGAGGATCGCGCGACCGTATCCGGCCCCGTGCACGATGTCTTCGGTGCCGTAGGTTCCGCCCGAGACCATAAAGAAGGCAGCGACGACCAAGGGCCACAGCGTCAGTTTCGCGGATTTGTTCTTGCGAATCGCCCCGGCGTTGTCCACCTTACTTTTGAACCTTTCCACCCAACTTGCGAATATAGGCCACCAGGGCGCGAATCTGGTCTTGAGTCAAGCTGTTGCTGAAGGAGGGCATATTCTTACGGCCATCGGAGATAACCTCTGCCAGTTGCGCGTCCGATTGCTTTTGCACCTCCGAAGAGAGCAAGTCCGCAACCTTCAGGGTCCTTCCGAGTGACGTGTCGCCCGCTCCCTTCAAACCGTGGCATGACGAACACTGCAGCTTGAAATTGCTGGCTGCGTCGTCACCGGACGGGGGTGGATTTTTCCCTGCTGACGCGAGCGATGGCAATAAGGCAAGCAACACAATGAGCAGTGCACAGGCGGCCAGGCTGGTCGGCCCTTTAAGCGACCTCGTGTGCGTAGTCACGATCAGGAGCCTTGGAGGGCGGCACGTACTTTGGCTGGAGTGAAGGGCGCCGAGCGCATTCGCACCCCAGTTGCGTCAAACACAGCATTCGCTATGGCGGAGGGCACAACGGCAGAGGCTGGTTCGCCCACGCCCCATGGCTTCTCCGTCGGCCGGTCGATCAAATCGATGTCCACGTCCGGGACTTCAGGGAACGTCAGGATAGGATAGCTGGCCCAGTCGAGGCTGGTCACGCGAGAACGATCGAAGGTGACCTCTTCCTTCAGCGTGCGGCTCACGGTCTGGATCACGTTGCCTTCAATCTGGTTCCTGACGCCGTCGGGATTAATGATCTGCCCGCAGTCCTGCACGATGGCAAAATGTTTGACACGGATCTCGCCGCTCTTGCGGTTCACCTCCACGTCGGCCACCGCACCAACGTACGTACGCGCGAGTTCGTATTTAACATAGGTGACGCCGCGGCCTGAGGAGATTTCGCCGCTGGCGGACTTGCCGGAACTGCGGCCCTGCCAGTGCGCGAAGGTCATCAACCGCTTCAGCAGGTCCGTGCCCCGCGGATCGTTGTTGAGGTAACGCAGGCGAAACTCGAACGGATCGGCGCGGGAAGCGACAGCCAGTTCGTCCAGGAACGCCTCGTTACAGAAGGTGTTCTGCATACGGCCCGGCGCGCGGATCCAGGAGGGGCGGAACGGCGTCTCCGCCAGCCGGTGGGCCAAGGTACGCACATTAGGAAAGGTGTAGGGAATCGCCGAATTGTTGATGATGTTGCCGGGGAACATTCCCTTCTCGCAGGGCAGGCCGGCAAAATCTGCCGCCAGCAGCTTGACGTTGCCGCCACCGCCCTCCGGGACGTAAAGCTGGGAATACCACGCAACCACCGCTCCACTGGCGTCAAGCCCTGCCTGCAGGTCCATCAGCGTCGGGGGTCCTTTGGGGTCCCAGCCGTTCTCGTCCTCACGCATCCACTGCACTCGCACTGGGCGTCCCACAGCCCGGGCCAGCAACGCGGCATCCCCGGCCGCATCTTCGTGTCCGTTGCGGCCATAACAGCCGGAGCCTTCCACGTAGATGACATGCACGTCACTGTCCTTCATGGAAAGCATGGTCGCAAGCTGAAGGCGCAGATCATGGGGAGCCTGAGTGGCCGACCAGCAAGTGAGCTTGCCGTCCTTGAGCTCCGCTACGGCACACGATGGCCCCATCGAGGCGTGAGAGTTGATCGCGAAGTTGTAGGTTGCGCTGACCCGCTTGACGGCCTGCTGCAAAGCTTCTTCAGCATTGCCGACGTTGCTGGTTACGTCGTTCTTGTTGATCTTGGTGGCCCGAACGTACTCCCACAACTTGCCTTGCTCCGGCAGGCCTTCCCAGGCGGACCAGCTTGCCTTGAGTTTTTGCGTCCCCTGGATCGCGCCCCATTCGCTCTCAGCCACGACGGCCAGGAAGTTGTTCTGGCGCACCACCTTCACCAGGCCCGGAATGTCCTTGACGGAGCTCTCATCAACGCTCTGCAGGCTGGCGCCCATGGCTGGTGGCCGCAGCACGCGGCCGTGCAACATGCCCGGTGTCCTGAAATCCTGTATGTAGGTAAATTGGCCCGTGATTTTGGGCGGGATGTCGTAGCGGAGAATCGACTGTCCCACGACCTTGTAGTTTGCCGGATCCTTGAGCGGTGCCTGCTTATCGACCTTCAGCGAAAAATTCTTGCCGCCGATCAGCTCTCCATACGTTACCTGCTTGCCACCGCTGCGCGAGCGCACCGTGCCTTGCTCGACGACAAGATCGCTGGCCGGCACGCCCAGCTTTTCCCCCGCCTCCTGCAGCAGGGCTTGCCGGGCCGTCGCGGCTGCCTGGCGAATCTGTGCGCCGCCGACCTGAATGGTGAGGCTGCCCCACGTCTTGCCTTGCGCCGGCGTAAGAGTTGTGTCGCCTTCGACGAACGCGACGCGCGCCATCGGCACGTCGAGCTCCTCCGCCAAGATTTGGGTCAGGGCGGTGCTTACACCAGTGCCCAGCTCAACCTTGCCCGAGTAGAGGGTCACCTTGCCGCTGGGATCAATGGCCAGGTAGGCATCCACCTCATCCAGGGCCACCGTCTTCGGCGAACCGGAGCTCTGGGCATCGGCCGTCTTAAGGAACGTTGGCAGTGAGAAGGTAACGATCAGGAGGCCAGTGCCCTGCAAGAACTCGCGACGGCTTGTTTTGTGGGAGAGCATGGTCGGCCTGTCCTCAAGCACCGGCGGAGGCGCGCTTGACCGCACGCATGATGCGCAGATGGGTGCCGCAACGGCACAAGTTGTGGGCCAGCGCTTGCTTGATCTGATCCTCGCTTGGATTCTTGTTGCGTGCCAGGAAAGCGGCCGCTTCCATGATCATGCCGCTGATACAAAAGCCGCACTGCGCGGCCTGCTCCATGATGAAAGCCTCCTGTATGGCGACCAGCTTCCCGGCTGAGCCGCTCAGCCCTTCGAGGGTCACGATCTTCTTCTTGCCCACGGCTGACAGCGGCGTCACGCAAGAGCGGACGGCGCTGCCGTCAATGTGCACAGTGCATGCTCCACATTGCCCAAGCCCGCAGCCGAAGCGCGGCCCATGCAATCCGAGGTTGTCGCGCAAGGCGTACAGCAGCGGCATGTCGGGATCATCGACCTTCACCCGTGCGACTTGGCCGTTGACGTTAAGTGGAATGGTCTTGATCGGAAGCTCCTCACCGGACTTCAAAAAGCGGCAACGATTGTACACCGATCCCCGCCGATTCACACGTTAAGAAGACCGACAGCAACAACTACGTTGGACAGCTAAGCAGGCCGCAGCCCTCAACATGCAACTCGTTCCACTTCCAGAGCTTGCTAGTTGAGTTTCTGGAGAGTTGCTCGTCAGTCGTCCGCAACCCGGAAGAACGAAGCCTATCGATGGATCCGAACGAATCAATGGGGAAGAATCTTGATCTCGGATTTGAATTCGTGATAGTTGCGGAAGTCAATGATGTTGTGGCTGCAGTAGCTGGTACCCCGTTCACAACCCAAGGTCTCCGCATGCACAGGAAGCAGAAACGATTTCTCGCCAACCATCACGTATGAATAATCAACTGCGGTTTCGACCGTATCCATCGGGAAATCTGAGGGTAGGTTGCGGGCCTGCATCTCGATTCGCAGAACGCGCGCGGTTGTCGGATCCACCCATACGGAGCCTACGTAAGCCGCAGTCAGGGTCTGAGAGCCGGCGTGCAACCTCCAACGTGAATTGTCGGTCCGCACTTGAAAGTCGTAAACCTGGGCACTGAAACCCGAAATGGTAGACGCACGACCGGACCGGAACTGCGCGTCCGTATTGGGGTGAAAAAGTTCCACTAGTGTGGACGCAAATTCTCCGGTGGACCAGGACCCATCGATCTCCTCCAAGGATTTGTCCGTGGGGCGGTTATTGATCTTCACGTTACGATAACTTTCCTGCCCGTCCTCGTAAACGATTTCAGCGGAAACCAGGTCCAGGGGCATTTTCTCCTCGCGGCCTCGCTGGGCAAACCGCGACATGAACTCCTGGCAAATGAAGTTGGGAAGCTTCTGTGAAAACTGGAACGCCGCCTCTCTGGCCCTTTCAATCAAGGCTTCGGAAGGAGTCAGCGAACGTGCGGGTACGGAGTCCGCAGGGGGCGACGCGACCGGCGGCGGGTCAGGACAGGGAGGCAGAGCCGGTTGTGTGCCTCGTTTCAAGGTGGGAGGAGCGTCGGAGCAAGGAGGTGTACTCTGTTCTTGCGATTGGGCTCCTGGCGGCGGAGTGGGGCCGCTATCACCGGCTGAGGCTGACGAATCAGCGCCGGGTAATGAGCTGCCGCCCAGAACCGGCATGGCAATGGAGAACGTCCCGATAAAGTTATAGTTGCCGCCAAGCTCGGCCTTTGCCGGCGTCGTGGCCAAAGCAAGCGCTAAGGCGACGACGGCGCCAGCCAAGCGAAGCCAGCGGCCCGTATGTTGAAAGCTGCATCCTTTCACAGACTCACTTCCCCTCGAATTTAGCACAATTCAGGAGGAATTTTAGGTCCGGAAATTACCCACACGCTAAGAACTCCATGGTTGAACTCGCAATGCCAGCCACATTTCCCCGAACCGGACTCGGGGACAACGCCCCAACCCACATCTACCAGTAGGGCGTTTTACGTCCAAGTGGCGGTGCCAATTCGTTTGCCGGATGCTGGCCGACTTCCGATACTAAATCCGGCCAACTTCCCCGAAGTCCGTTTCCGTGTTGCGGACCACTCGCCCCGGTCAATGACTGCTATCGCGATGTTAGGTAAACTATCCCTTTGAGACCCTGCCGACTCCAGCGCCTTCATTGACTGGCCCTTTTCGCAGCCGTAGGATTCTGCTCAAGTGATCGGCCAGACCATCTCGCATTACCGCATCGTCGAAAAGCTGGGCAGCGGAGGGATGGGTGTGGTTTACAAGGCACAAGACACCCGGCTCGACCGCTTTGTAGCTCTCAAGTTCCTGCCCGCAGACTTGGCCACCGATCCCCAGGCCTCGGAGCGATTTCGCCGTGAAGCCAAGGCCGCTTCTGCATTAAATCATCCCAATATCTGCACGATTTACGACATTGGTGACCAGGACGGCCAATCATTCATCGTCATGGAATTCCTCGAGGGGATGTTGCTCTGCGACTGTATTGCCGGGCGCCCCCTCGAAACCGCCCTCACCCTTTCACTGGCCATTGAGATAGCTAACGCCCTGGACGCGGTACACGCCGTAGGAATCGTTCATCGCGATATCAAATCCTCCAATGTCTTCGTGACGCAGCGCGGGCACGTCAAGATACTCGACTTCGGCTTGGCAAAAATGACGACCCACCTTGACTTGCAAAGTGGTGACAGGCTCCACGAAGCGAGCGCCGTAACAGCTCAACATCTCACCGCAGTGGGCGCTACCCCGGGCACCATCGCCTTCATGTCTCCGGAGCAGGTTCACGGCGATGAACTGGACCTTCGCACCGACTTGTTCTCCTTTGGAGTCGTGATTTACGAAATGGCCGCTGGGCGTTTGCCGTTTGAACGGAAGGCCGTGGGCGCGACCTTTGCCGCCATACTGCATGAATCGCCAGAACCTGCTATCCACTGGAATTCCCAATTGCCGGCGAGACTCGACGAGATCATTTCCAAGGCGTTACAAAAAGATCGCCAATCGCGTTATCAACATGCCTCGGAGATCCGCAGTGATCTGCAACAGTTGAGGGCAGCCAACAAATCGGCAGCGACAATAACAGCAGACCCCAAAAGCATCGCTGCACCGCCCCCGGAAACAGCCGTATCCCGAAAGAATCGATGGAAGCCCGCACTACCAATTGGCCTCATCCTTGCTTTGCTGGTAGCGATCATCCTTGGTCTGTCGCACCGCCGTACGTCTCAAGCATCCAAGCTCAACGAAAAGGACGCAGTTGTGCTCGCCGACTTTGCGAATTCCACCGGCGACCCTGTCTTCGATAACACTCTGAAGCAGGGGCTGGCCGTCTCTCTGCGCCAGTCGCCGTTTCTGAATATTCTTTCTGATAGCAAGGTCGCCGCCACCCTAAGCATGATGACTCGTCCGCCGAATACTCAACTCACCAGCGACGTGGCGCGCGAAGTCTGCCAACGCGCGCATGCCAAGGCCTATATCGGAGGGTCCATTTCCACGCTCGGTAAAGAGTATGTCCTGGGGCTGCGAGCTGCGTCCTGCGAAACCGGCGATGTGCTCGCCGAGGAACAGGCAACGGCTGATCGTAAAGAAGAGGTGCTCAGCGCATTGGGGAAGGCAGCCGCGAAGTTGCGCGAAGAACTTGGCGAGTCACTGGCCTCCGTCGCAAAATACAACACACCTCTGGCACAGGCGACAACCTCATCTCTGCAAGCTCTGAAGCAGTACAGCGAGGGGGCAAGAGTACAGCACGAACAGGGGGACGCCGCGGCGATTCCCTACGTGAAGAGAGCGATCGAACTGGACCCGAACTTCGCGCTGGCCTATGCTTCGCTGGGCGGTAATTACAGCAACCTGAACCAGGCGAGCCTGGCAAGGGAGAATTTTCAGAAGGCCTACGAATTACGCGACCGCGTGACTCAGCGTGAGCGCTTCTTCATTGAGGCTTTCTACTATGGTTATGTAACCGGCGAAATCGATAAGGCGATTCAGACCTACACCGAATGGGCACGTATTTATTCGGCGGATTACGTAGCCCATGGCAATCTGGGAGACAGTTACAACTTGCTCGGACAATACGAGAAGGCAGCCAAAGAAACCAGCGCAAGCCTCCGCATTCAACCCGACGACGCGATTGCCTACGGAAATCTTGCCAACGACTACCTTGCACTGGATCGGATCAAAGACGCTAAAGACGCTTTGGACGAGGCCGGCAGGCGCAACCTGGATACTCCAGACCTTCACCTGGATCGATATCACTTAGCATTTCTGCAAGGTGACCTGCACGCTATGCAAGAGCAGTCCTTGTGGGCGACGGGAAAGCCCGAAGCGGAAGATGGGCAGCTATCCGATGACTCTGACACGGAAGCCTACTATGGGCGCCTGCGGAAGGCGCGTGAGCTTACGCAACAGGCGGTGGAATCGGCTAAGCGAAACGGAAGCACCGACACCGTGGCACTTTGGCAGGTCAACGAGGCCTTGCGGGAAGCCGAGTTCGGCAACACCGCCCTCGCTCGCAAGGCCGCTGCTGATGCCATGTCTTTGAGCTCCAAGCCCGACATCGAGCTGTTAGCGGCGCTAGCCCTTGCCCGCAGCGGCAACACAGTACAGTCGTCGGCTCTTGCCGACAAGGTCGCTGCGGAATTCGACCGCGACACGATGATTCAAGCTTACTGGCTCCCAACCATCCGCGCCGCCATTGCGATTGATCGCGGCGATCCGCAAAAGGCAGTCGAACTGCTGAGTATGGCTTCCGAATACGAACTTGGGGAGCCGGTACAATGGCCATCTCACGGAACCCTGTACCCGGTGTATGTCCGCGGCGAAGCGTATTTACGCGCGGGCGATGGCGTGCAGGCTGCCGCTGAATTCCAGAAGATGATCGACCGTCGCGGCATCGTGGCGAACTTTCCGCTGGGCGCACTCGCCCATCTGCAATTAGGTCGTGCCTACGCCTTGCAGGGAGACACAGCAAAGGCAAAGATTGCATATCAGGACTTCCTCACGCTCTGGAAGGACGCCGACCTCGAGATCCCCATGCTGAAAGAAGCCAAGGCAGAATATGCGAAGCTGAAGTAAGCGGGCTACGCCTTAAGAACGCCCCTTCTGCGAGATCACTGGATCAGTAACGAGAAACGCCCTTGTCGTCACTTGGCCGTAAAGTCGGCAACTCACCGATCTGCCCCCGTCGTGGGCCAACTCCCGAGATACCGGCTTCAGAGAAGTGTCGGATTAGTACCTCGGCCCCCTACTGGTAGGTGCTGGGCGCTTGCAGTCCCTCCAGCAGCGCCTTGTGGAAACGCTCCGGCGCCTGGATCTGCGGGGCGTGACCCAGATCGCGGAACTCGACTAATTTCGCGTGCGGAATCCGGGCGGCCGCTGCCTTGCCGAGCAATGGATAATTGCCGAGCGTGGCGCGTACTTCCGGGGAAGCCAGATCCTTGCCAATGGCGGTGGTGTCCTTGTCGCCGATCATCAGCAGCACTGGCACGCGCAGTGCACCGAGTTCGTAGACCACTGGCTGCGTTATAGATCATGTCATAGAGCAGGGCGGAGTTCCACGCAACTTGGGCGCGTCCTGCACCCCGATACATACCAGCCAGCATTTGTACCCAGCGGTCATAACTGGTTTCCCAGGTGCCAGCATAATACGTAGCACGTTCGTAAGCGCGGATGCGGTCTGCGGTTGTCTGCAACTCCCTCTGATACCAGGCATCCACGCTTTGCCAGGGTACGCCGCGCGCCTTCCAGTCCTCAAGGCCGATAGGGTCCACCAGAACCAGTTGATCGACCTGCGATGGGTACATCAGCGCGTAACGTATTCCGAGCATCCCGCCGGTGGAATGGCCGATCACGGTCGCGCGCTCGACACCGAGTGATTCGAGCAGCGCATGGGTATTGCCGGCGAGTTGCTGGAGGCTGAACTGATACTGCGCTGGCTTGCTCGATTTGCAGAAGCCGATCTGATCCGGCGCGATGACGCGATAGCCGGCCTCCACGAGCGTGGTGATGGTGGTCTGCCAGGTGGCAGCGCAGAAGTTCTTGCCGTGCAGCAGTACCGCGACCCGTCCGGTGGGGCGCGCCGGCTTCACGTCCATGTAAGCCATCTCGAGTGCTTGGCCCTGCGACTGGAAGCGGTACAGCGCGACCGGCCAGGGATAGTCGAAACCTTCCAGACGCGCGCCATAAATCGGGCCTGGGTCGGGCAACGCGGCATTGTCGGCTGGTCCCGACTGTGCTGCGTCCGCTACAGCTAAGGCGGCGAGGAGCGCCAGAACGACTACGAAGGATCGCTCAAGAAGCTTCACACAAAGAACTCGCATGGTCACTAGGCTTCGTATATCCGAGATGGCCGCGAAACTCAACTGCAACTCGCTAAGAGCCCGGTTTTGTCTCTGTTGGGCAAGCGTGCAACCGATCGCTGGGCGCTCCCCTTGCTCACATTGAGGGTTCGACATACCTGCGACCACGAAAGCCCTTCATGCCTGAGCTCAGCCACCCGGACAGCGTCAACCAGGGCGCGCGGCCTTCCGAACTTCTTGCCCTTGGCGCGCGCGTTCCGCAGACCGGCCTTGACCCGTTCCTGGATGAGAGATCGCTCGAACTCGGCCATGGCGCCGATGATCTGGAACATCAGACGCCCGGATGGGGTGCTGAGATCAAGATTGTCGCGGAAGCTGATAAACGCGACGCCATATGCGCCAAGGTCCGCGAGGGCATTGACCAAATGCTTCAGCGAGCGCCCGAAGCGATCAATCTTCCACACCAGCACGGCATCGAACTTCCGCCGGTGAGCGTCGGCCATAAGCTGATTCAGTTGTGGCCGTGATTCCTTTGAACCGGACACGCCCTGATCGACATACTCGCTGATGATGGTCCAGTCGCGCCGGGAAGTGTACTCCCGAAGTTCGGTGAGCTGCAACTCGGGGTCTTGCCCGTTGAGCGTTGAAACCCGGGCGTAGAGAGCGACGCGAGCGATTGTGGGGGGTGGTTCTTGAGTGAGTGATGATGCGGTGTTACGTTGATGTACAGCCATTGGGTGCCTCCCGTTAGGTGCCCTGGTCAGCGTCGTGTCAGTGTCAGAAGCACTGGCACGGCGCGCTCTTAAAGTTTGGTTGTCTTCTGCTCCTTGCGCGGTCGCCCGCCCTTCTTCCCATTCTGACGGGCGATTTCTTGTATCCGTTCAATGCCGAAACGTTCGACTCTGGCGGAATAGCTTCGTGTTCCCATCCACGACATCACTTCGGCAACCTGCAACTTCTTCATCGACATATCCTAAACTGTTTAGGTTTATGTGTCAATAGCTAAACCATTCAGGCAAAGGAGTCAAATACCTCGTGAAAACTGCCTTTGTTTTTGTGACAATGATCCGGCGCGATACTTTCCTGGATAGTCGACTGTCTGCTGACGATGAGCGACAAAGCGGGAGTCTTCTCGCTCCCGCCGTCCAGGTGTTCGATCAAGCAGGATGTCAAGGGACGGTGACTATGGTTAGCCGAGAACTGGGTCCATTCGATCTTGCGATAACTGCATTCGAAATTCGATTTGCAGAGGAGCTTACTTCCTGCTGGGACAGTGTCGTATCCGCGACGATCCAACCTCTCGTTGCCGCCGCGCCCGAAGACAAGCAGGGCGTTCTCAGAAAGTGTTTTTCAGATGCAGCGGACAAGATCGCAGCAGTGGTTCACACACGTTTTCCGCTGCTGCTTCGAGTGGCACTCCAACACCGTCCCTGCCCGCAACAAGCAACCCCAAGGTCTTGGACCGCAGCACAAATTCGAAAGCAAACCTGCAAGTTCCTTGGAATGGACGAGGATAAGAACTTCAAGGACATACCGACTCCAAGCGAAGACAGCCGGGTAATTGAAGCCACCCGCCGAATCCTCTACTGCGCTCTCTGTCTTCCTGCGAACTCGACCAATGAGTTCTTATTGCCGTGGTGGGCCAATCGTAGACATCTGCAAGTCTATTTTATTGGCCGTCAGCTTGTTGAAGGAGGCTATCCATTCTCGTCGAAGTCTGGAGACGACGGCGAGACCATGTCGCCCACCGATACGCTTACATGGATCAGGGAGTGTGAGGTCGAGATTCGCGATAAGCTGGAACGTCAGATAGAAAAAGAGATGTTTGATGCTGTGATTGCAGCGGGGGGCGCCGGCGATGCGGTTACAATGGAGCCAACCGGAACCACCCAGAACATGATGACACTAATGGGTGACACATGGGAGGTTCACTACTCCGGCAAGGAAGGGGACGCCCATGGAACCGTCAAAGATATGGACGGGATGCGTTATTATGCGCTGCTGATTTCAGAGACCGTAAAAGGGAGGTCAGCCATTTCCGCCGAGGAACTGATGTGGCTAAAAGGCTTGTATTTCCCTGGTTCGTCTTATCGCTCCGATACGTCGGATGACGGCGCCACAGTTGAAGAGAACAAGGGATTCTACTCCGATTCTTATCAGAAAACCTATGAGCCTTCTAGTTCACTCACAAGCCGCAAGGGGCTCGACCAGGCTTGCACGATTACCTACAAGGGCTCCACTACAGACGACGGCACTGTCGATAAGGATACGGTGGATGGCTGTCGGAAGCGAATTGAAGAAATCTATCTTGCGCTGCAGTCCTTAAGGGTAAGACCGAACCAAACCAATGACGATTTCATCGAGATGGAGAAACTGGAAGCGGAGAACGACCAACTGGTAGATTACCTGACAAGAAACTATGTCCCACAGGGTCGCACTGGTGGCCCTACCAAGTGGGCACAGTTCTCTAATTCGGGAGAGAAGGCCAGGAAGGCTGTTGATATGGGCATGAAGCGCGCACGAAATAGGATGGAACGACAACCTTGCCTACGACCACTGCTCGATCACCTAGTAACGTCAGTCAAGATGGGCCGGAGCTTGTCGTACAACGGATCCAATTGGCAGATTCAGGGCCTCCCGGTCCCCCGAAAGGCAAGATCCTAAGGAAACCTCCTCCCAAGCTGCGCTTCCCTTGTAACTGATCGTAATCCTTTGTGTCACCGGGAGATTTATTTTCGCCGCCACTCCTAAAGTGGCGATTGCCACTGCCAAAGTGGCTCTTTGCTGTCGAAAGGGAGAACAGCAAATGGCTCAGAGAGACAAGGACAATAGGACCTCGACCGGCAATTTCTGCTGGCTGGAGTCGCTGGGTGCGGCGTTGGTTGCCTACCGCGCCACACTGCGACGTGAGATTGCCGACAAATGTGCGCAAGACACGGCTGAAATAGCGCAGTTCGCGGGTGAGGCTCTGGATTATGACCACTGGATAGGTCGCCACACGTCGCATTGCGCTGGATGCCGCAAGAGGCACTGGCAGAGCGAGGTGTTCTAATGACGGATCAGGCTGTCATTTGCGAATACCAGCCGCAACACTTTACCGGGCAGAAGGCAAGAATCCTCGCGCTGTTGTTGCAGAACAAGGGCCAGTGGGTTCCGGCCTATGAGTCAGCTTCGCTTGCACCCCAGTACAGCGTGAGGCCAAAAGAGCTGCTTGGGGCCGACTACGTCATTGAAAACAAAACCGAGCGGGTGGGCCGGCAGGTACACGGTTCGTTTCCGCTGGCTTCATGCCCACGGGAAACGGAGTCCCCGAGTTTTGCGAAGGGAGGCCAGTGATGGCCATCATTGACAAAGAGGGTCTGTTCAAGGGAAAGCGCCTTCGCAAGTGTTCTACGGCAGCGCGCTGGCGATGGCCTTATCTGTTCCTGATGTCGAACGGATATGCCAGGATCGAACTCGATTACGAGTCCATTGCTGACGAATTTAGTTCCTTCCGTGAATTTGCCCCAACTCCCGACGAACTTCGGGAAACTTTTTCCGAATTTCGGGCAAACCACCTACTTTTCGTTTACACGGTCAACGATCAGGAATGGGGGCAGTGGGACTGCCGTCGCACATTCCTCAAGGACTACAAGACGGCTGCCGACAACGTCAGTCCGAGCCCCCCGGAGAGTGAGTATCAGCAATGGCTGAAAGAGCAGCACGGACAGGATTGGCACGAATATCACTGGAACAAAAAAGAGAGTGAGGAAACACTTGACCAAGGTTCGCCCAAGCTTTTGCCAAAAGTTCCCCAAAGTTTTCCAGCAGAATGCGATGGGGTAGGGATTGGAGTTGGAAAAGGCGAAGGGAAAGAAAACAGCCCGTCCGATTTCAACTCTACCGAAGCGGCGATCGGGTACTGTCACACCTTCTCGGTGGTCGGACAGAAGAATTACGACACGGTTCGGCAGGCAATCGAGTTGGAAGCGGACACCTCGACCGAATCACCGCAAGAAATCGCCAACAGCATGATCTTGGCACGGCAATCCATCAACGCTATCCCGAAAACAGATGTGGGGTTCGACGGCGGGCACGTCTGGTTCGTTTCGAGCGGCAAGTGGAAGGACCCGGAAACGTGGCGAAAGGCTAAACTCATCGCCCAGGCCATCCCCATGCGCCGCGCCTCCACCGAGATGGAGCGCCAATTGAGGGAGGGCTGATGGAATATCAGATCGAAGACGCCCACGGGTCCGAGAAATCAATAATTGGCGCAATCCTGGTCAGCCCGCAGAAGGTTTACGAGGCCATGACCTTGCTGGATGCCAGCGACTTTACGATGGCCCACGGGCGCATCTACGCGGCCTGTGTGGCCATCGCGAACCGTGGGGGCTTGCCGGACATCTCGGCAGTCGCCAACCACCTACAAGGGCTCGATGAACTTGAGAATGTGGACGGTGTCGCCTACTTGAGCGAGTGCTGTGACTCGGAGGCGATGGGGTTGAGAGATACCTGCAAGCAGGTACGGGAGCACGGGTATCGTCGCCGGATGTTGAAGCTGTGCGAGGTGACTAACCGGGCGCTCCGCTCAGGCGAAAGTATCGAAGCCTGTATGTCGGAGATGGAATCGACACTTCTGAACATTCGCGCCAACAACGCGCAGTCGCAAATCTTTCACGTCAAAGATTTTGCCATGCAGGTTATCGAGGACCTGTACGCCATTAAGAGGCGCGGTCACGAGTTGGTGGGCCTGTCCACTGGGGTTCGGTGTATCGACGCCGCTACCACGGGAATCCGGCCGGGAGAGTTGTGGATTGTTGGCGCCCTCCCTGGCCGCGGCAAGACCGCTCTCGGCGTTCAGATGGCGATTGACAACGCGCAAGCAGGCGTGCCGACGCTGGTGTTTTCGCTGGAGATGGCGAAGGAGTTGGTTTACCAGCGCATCCTCGCCGCCAAGTCGGGAGTCTCAGCCAGCAAGATCCGCAACCCCGAATACCTCACGGATGCGAACTTCTTGGAGATGCAGGAATTGGCCGCTCATTCTATGGCGTGGCCGATGTACGTGGACGAGTCAAGCCAGTTGACGGCGAACGAGCTAATGGCGCGCGCTAAATTGTACGTTCGGCGCTATGGAGTGAAGCTCATCATTGCTGACTATCTGCGGCTCATCAAGTCCCCAGGCAAGGACCTTCGGGAACAGGTGGCCAACTCCGCCGATTGTCTCCGGCGTATCGCGAAAGACGAGAACGTGGCTGTCGTCGGGCTGTCTCAGCTTCGCCGGCCAGAGAACATCAATGACCGCCCCACCATGCTGCACCTAAAGGAATCGGGGGACATTGAGGCCGCGGCGCATGTCTGTCTGTTGCTCTATCAACCCACCAACACCCAGACAGGCGAGTTCACAGGCGAGGACGAAATCATAATCGGCAAGCAGCGGAACGGGCCGCTTGGCTCGGAGCCGGTGACGTTCAGCAAACACAGTCTGCAGTTCGTAGAGCGGGAGGGGCGATGAGCAACACAGAACTGCAGCGCGCGGTGAGCATGGATCTGGTTTCTCCTGCGGATCTGGCGCATGACCTGGGCCTCTCAACTGCCACTCTCGCAGACTGGAGATCGCAAGGCCGCGGTCCGGCGTATCTTAAGGCAGGGCGAAAAGTGTGGTATCCCCGCAATCGTGTTGAAGATTGGATGATGGCGCGGATCAGGGAGACAAGCGATGTCACTGCTAAATCGAGACGGAATCTGGCACTATCGGTTCAAGTTCCACGGCAAGCCATACAGAAGAACCACCGGCTTGGCCGCCACACCACAAAACAAGAGAGCGGCGCAGGGCAAGGAGAACGAACACTTTCAACGGTTGAAGGACGGTCGCCAACCGTCCCGCGAAATCGTGGTCCGCGAGTTCAATGATGCGGCGAAGCAGTTCCTTGAATGGGCGGAAACCGAGTACCGCAAGCATCCGAACAGCTACAAGCGAATCAAAACCAGCTTCGCTAGTGCTCTGGCATTCTTTGCCCGGAAACCCGTATCGATGCTTGATGAAGGTGAGATTGAATCCTACAAGTCCTGGCGCATATCGAAGCACGAGGTTCGAGACATTACACTCCGCCATGACCTGCACGCCCTTTCCACGTTCTTTGCCTATGCCATCAAGCAGCGTTGGGCGCGAGAAAATCCGTTACGCAATGTGGAAATCCCTTCAGACAAGGAAGCGGTACGGATGCACATACTGACCACTGCCGAAGAGAAGCTGTACTTTGAACGCGCTGCTGCGGATTGCGACCTGCACGACCTGGGGCGACTGATTATCCTTCAAGGAATGCGCCCAGAGGAAGTAACCAGCCTGGCAAAGTGCGATGTGGATTTGGATCTCGGGCAACTACAGGTTGTTCAAGGCAAGACCCCGTCAGCACGCCGGACGCTAACCCTCACCACGGAAAGTAGGCGAATCCTGGCGGCCAGAATGAAGGGTGATTCTCCCTGGGTATTCCCGGCTAAACGGAATCCAGGAAGGCACATCACCCGACTAAATAGCGCCCATGACCGGCTGTGCCACCGGGCCAAAGCAGACGGAATCTTGTTCAACTTTGTTCTGTACGATTTTAGACATACGTTCGCAACGCGGCGTGCAACGGCAACCCAGGGCGACCGCTTTGACCTGGCGAGTTTGGCCGCCATCCTGGGGCATAGCTCGCTTCGGATGATTCAGAAGTATGTTCACCCGACGGCAGAGCACCAGCGTTCACTCATGCAGAAATACGACGCGACACTACAGGCCGAGGACCAGCAATCTCAGCTCAACAACGGGGTGATGGTCAATTGAACAAAAGGCGAAACGCGTGTGACACCTTTTGTGACACCCCCCACCCCGATTTAGCCCTTATTTCGCCGATTGAGGCCGAATGAGCACGAACGAAGAAAGCGAGTTAAAAATAGTGGATACAGGCAACTACAAGAAATTGCTGGAGGCGCGGGTGGGAATCGAACCCACGCATAAAGGTTTTGCAGACCTCTCCCTTACCACTTGGGTACCGCGCCTCAGTATGTCTACGGTATCGAATTCCGCGCGCAAAATCCAGTGGCAGCGCAGCCGAGACGCAGGCCACTCCCGCACCACCTTTGGCCTGCGATTTGAGAGTGGCGCCAGCCCACGTTTCCTTCGTGGCTCACGTACTAGTTTCGCATAGCTTGCCAAAGCCGCTGCAACCCGCTATTGTCAAGAACCGCCACGTTCTGTGGCTTGGACTCATCCCTGTTTGGAGGAACCATGGCCGGAGTCAATCTTGCCGATGCGCGTCGCGTCATCGCCGCGGCGGAAAAGAAGGCGCAGGAAATCGGTCAGCCTATGAACATCGCAGTGGCTGACGAAGGCGGCAATATCGTCTCACACGTGCGCATGGACGGCGCCTGGATTGGCAGCATCGACATTTCGATGAAAAAGGCTTACACCTCTCGCGCCTTCGACATCGCCACCAAGGACCTGGCAACGCATTCCCAATCGGGCGGGCAGTTTTTCGGCATCCACGTGTCGAACGATTGCAAGATCATGATCTTCGCGGGAGGCATTCCTCTGAAGCGCGACGGCAAGGTTGTGGGTGCGATTGGCGTCAGTGGCGGTTCCGGCGAGCAGGACCACGCAGTCGCAGAAGCCGGCGCCGCAGCATTCTAAAGGACCAAGCAAATATGAGTAACGACATTTTTGCCGCCATCAGTGCGGACGATCGAGCGCAGGTAACCACGCTGCTCGCTGCAGACCCGAATCTGGCGCACATCCGCAACCAGGCGGGAATATCGGCGCTGCTGCAGGCGCGTTACGAGAATAAGTTGGAAATCGTCGCGATGTTGCGCCAATCCGGCGGTGATCTCGACATATTCGAGGCGGCAGCATTAGGAGATGCCGCGCGTCTGCGCACGTTATTGGCGAATGACCATGATCTGGTGAAGGCGCAAAGCAGTGACGGGTTCACGCCGCTGCACCTTGCGTGCTTCTTCGGACAGGTTGAGGCAGCGGAGGCTTTGTTACAGCAGGGAGCCGATGCCAACGCCGTTTCGCCCAACCGGATCGCAGTGATTCACAGCGCGGCCGCCTCGCGCAATGCGGCGCTGGTAAAACTGGTGTTGCAGACAGGCGCAAACCCGGACCTGCAACAGCAGGGCGGCTACACGGCGCTGCATGAGGCAGCCATGCACAACAGTGTGGAGCGGGCGCAGGCACTACTCGACGCGGGCGCGGACCGCGCGATCCGCAGCGACAAAGGGCTCACCGCCGCCGAAATCGCCGAGCATGAGGATAACAAAGAGGTCCTGGAACTGCTGAATACGAAGGGTTAAATGCAGCCCAAGGCCTTTAATCCGCGGCGGCTGATTCGGAATGCCTGCGAAGGATGATGGTTCCGGTCAGCACGGCGCAGCCGAGCAAGAGCACGCGCAGGACGTTGGCGTGCAACACCGGATCGCCAAGCAGCATCCGCACCAGTCCAAAACCGGCGCCAGCCGTGCAGAATGCGAAATACAACTTCTCCTTGGTGCAATGGGAGACGAGCAACAAAACCAGCAGCACGGTCGTCACGATGACATAGATGGCGAGGAGGACAATCCCTCCAAGCCTCTTCTCCGCGTGAATTGAAAACGCTGCAGCGTGCGATATCGCCAGTTGTGTCCCAGCTACCCCCATAAAGAAAACGGAGTGCACCAGTGCGATGATGGCGCGCTTACGGTTGGTAATGATGGCGAAGCTTTCCATGCTTTAGCCGTTCCGCGGACCTTAGCCGCAGGGCCTGCCCCAAGGGCGAAATCCTGAGCGCAGCGAGGGAACCGCTTCTATTTTGCCGAACGAGCGCACACCGGGCTGTGACGAGAGTCACAGGGAGGGTGATTTTTCTCTTCTAAGTAACGGCAGTCGTTGTTGAGGGATTCCGTAAAGGAGCGCTCTGTTGAATGCCAACCCACTGACTCTTCCCATTGCCATTGTGCTGATCGCGATTCTAATCGTCGCGTTTTCCATCCGCCGCCTGCGCACACTTCGACGCACACCACATGGCAAGTGGCGTCGCATTACGGAACAGACATTGCTCTCGTTGGCCATCTTTCTTTCCGTGATGGCTGCCGGCAGCACCATATTCAATGCGGCTGCCCTTCGCTATTACCGTTCGATCTATCCGGCTCCCGGGGCGATGTACCCTGTTAACGGACACGAGATGCATGTCTACTGTACGGGTGAGGGCTCTCCGACGATTGTCCTCGACGCGGGCATGGGAAACTATTCGCTGATTTGGGCCAAGGTGCAATCGGAACTTTCCAAAACCACGCGAGTTTGCTCGTATGACCGCGCCGGAATGGGCTGGAGCGCTCCGCAGCCTGGTCCGCGCGACGCTGACACCATTGTCAGTCAATTACATACTCTATTGCAGCAACGCGGTGTTAGTGGCCCCATTGTCCTAATGGGACACTCGATGGCGGGCATTTACATACGCGCTTACGCCACCCGCTATCCCCAAGACGTGACTGGGCTGATCTTCGTTGACGGCGCGACGCCTTTGCAGGAAAACCATGAATCTGCCGAACTGAGAGCGCGCACGGCCATTCCTAAGTATCTCTACTATTCTTATGTTGTGGCCAATGCTCTTGGGATACCACGGCTTACGGGCCACTGCTCGGCGGATCCTGGGCAGCCTGGAAGAATGGCGGCAGAACTCCAGTGCGGCGAGTTGTTGAGCGAACTATGGAGAGAGTACACGAGCATGCAGCGGTCCGGCGAGGAGACGATCAACACAGGTCCATATGGGGACCTGCCAGTCTTGATCTTTTCGCGAGATCCTCAACTGGACAGGCAGGCTGCGGATCTTCCGCCTGAGTTGGCGTTAGAAGCGAGTGTGGACTGGGATCAAACACAGGAAGACTTAAAGCGCTTGTCCACCCGCAGCCGTAGAATCATTGCAAAAGGAAGCGGACACAAAATACAAATCGAACGAGCTGCTCTGCTAAACAGAGAAGTTCCTGCTTTTATCCAGCAAATCCGAAACGACAGGCTGCGGACTAACTACGGCTCGACAAAAACGGAATAAGGCTTTAAGACTGAAGTTTACAACGATGCAAGTGCTGGAGCGGGAGACGGGATTTGAACCCGCGACTTCGACCTTGGCAAGGTCGCACTCTACCACTGAGTTACTCCCGCTTGTTCTCTCATTCTACAGCTCTTGCGTATTTGCTGACAATTCACTGCACCCGCAATGGCACCCGCTCATCGGGACTTCGCTCTTCCCTCCTGCATTCCGTGCTTCCGCTCGGCAGGAAACGCTCGATGAACTGACCTTGGGCGTTCCGTGCCTTGCGGCTGTTGTGCACGTAGCGCATCGCCACGTCCACATGCGACTGGCGAAGCATGCGCTGCACAACCACCGGATCGTGTCCGTTGTCGATCAGGAACGTCGAAAGACCGTGCCCAGATTGTGGAATCCGAACCTTGGGCAGTCCGTCCGGGATCACCCCGGCAGCTACCGCCGCAGGTCTGATGTAGTCCTCTACAATCATGCTGCCGAGCCGGGGTTGCTTGCCATGCAACTTGAAGAACGGGAACAGGAAATCCGAATCCTTGCTGTATGGTGTTTCCTGATGCCAGCCCCGCAACAAGGCCGCAAGAGTCTCGTGCATCTCGACTGGAGCCTTAGAAGCCCGTGACTTCGGTCGCCCAAGTTCTCCATCAACCCAGTCGCGCCGGATGTTGATCTTCAGTTTCTTCCAATCAATATCCGACCACTTGAGGGCTAGCGCCTCCCCGATGCGGATAGCCGTGACCGCCACCACGATGACCAGCACGCGGTACCAAAGGATCGCCGATTCGTTCCAGTATCGCAAAGGACTCTTCCGGGCTCAGGCTGACCGCCTCATAATCCGAGACAGTCGTGGCGCTGACCCACTTCACATGGGATTCGATCCCTCACTCCGTGGGATCATGCCAAACTTCTGTCCGTGGCTATAAACCGCAGACATCATGTTCCTGAGCTTGGATCGCAACCCTTTGGACAGCCCGTTGATCCACTCCTGAATTTCGAGCGGCTCGATGTCCTTGGCCACGTATCCTGACCAGTGGCTAAGGTGGCGCCGTGCGTTGCGCCCATCCGTGATCTTGCTGGAATCGCCTTGTCATCGCCCGTTTTCTTCTTGCCATAAGCCAGGTAGTGACTAAGAACGTCGCCGAAGCTGATTTTCGCCGGGTCTGGTTTGCCTGCCAACTTGTCCAGGCCGAGTTCACCGACCTTCAGCCACCCTGGATGCTTCCACTGATTCCAGCTGCGATCCCAGACCACTCCGCCTGAACGCAAGCTTGCGTTCTCGGGCGAATTCAAGACTGCTCCCTCGGCACCAGAACTGGGTTCGCACTTTCGAAGTCTCGCTCCAGTCGCTCTAGCGTGCGTAGTTCCGGGTTGCCACTACCGGTGTAGAGTTCTTCGAGCACAACCGCACTCAACCACAATGGCGAATCGGCAGCTACCAGCCTGGCGCCGATAGCCCGTCGTTTCCTCTGCGCAAGGCGGAACTGCAAAAGAAAAGGCAGAGATGCGCGGGCTGCATCTACCCAGCCGGACCGCTCCCTGGCTAATACTCTATGTGCGCTGGGGCACAAGCTGGCGTGAGCGTGGTCACTGAAGCAAACAACGAGAGCCGCTAGTACTTAGTTGCGTAGATTAGCGTAAGATGAATGGGGATGCACATTGCGAATCTTGCGTTTCGTCCACTCGAAGGGCGTGGCGGTTTCGTTGTAGGCAGCTATGAATCGGTCGATCGCCTCGCGCACCTGCTGGGGCGAGGTGAAGCTTGCCCCGCGCAAAGCGCGCCGGCTCAGGATACTGAACCAGCATTCAATCTGATTGAGCCAACTGGCGTGCGTGGGCGTGAAGTGCAGATGGACCGTAGGATGTTGCCCTAGCCAACGGTCATGCTTGGGTTTGTGGGTATTCAGATTGTCCATCACCACGTGCAGTTCCCGGCCCGGATAGAGTGCGACCACCTCGTTCATGAAGGCAAGAAAATCACGGCGTCGACGCCGGTGAGCGTGTCCGCCCTTGACTTGGCCGGTGAGCACATTCAGGGCGGCGAACAGGGTCGTGGTGCCGTGGCGTTTGTACTCATGACTGAAACCGGTCACGGCTTGGCCGTTGGGTAGTTTTAAATAGCCTTGGGCTCGCTCCAAGGCTTGAATATGCGGCTTTTCATCCACCGCCAGGATGACCGCGTGTTCCGGCGGGTCCAGGTACAGGGCAACGATATCGGCCGCCTTGGCGGCAAACTCCGGATCGGTACTGATGCACCAGCTACGGCGCCGCTGTAAGTGAATTCCTTGGGTACGCAGCACGCGCCAGACTTGATGTTTGGATACATCCCCCAAGGCCTTCGCCACTAACGCTCCGGTCCAGCTCCCATGGCCGACTGGCGGCCGCTGGTCCAGTTGGTCCAGAATGCGGCGCCGGGTGTTTTCGTCGTAGCGCGGCGCAGCTCCTGGCCGCGGGGCATCCTGGAGCCCGGTCAAACCAGCTTGGGAAAAACGTACTCGCCACTTGCTGACGGTTGCGGGCCGTCTGCGCTGCGCACGGGCGATGGCAATCGTGCCTTGACCGGCGGCGGCGGCCAGAACCATGCGGGCTCGCTCTGCCAGACGCCTTTCGGTCTTACCCGCGCGAACCCAGCTCTCCAGCGTGGAGCGGTCTTCTGGC
Source organism: uncultured Acidobacteriaceae bacterium (assembly GCA_963782275.1). Classification (GTDB taxonomy): domain Bacteria; phylum Acidobacteriota; class Terriglobia; order Terriglobales; family Acidobacteriaceae; genus Bog-257. The sequence continues at coordinate 62,371 of CAWAJA010000003.1, forward strand.
GTCAATGTGAGGGCGGTGGGGTATTTGCTCATACCCAATCATGACATAGACCGCTTTTCATTGCAACTAAGTACTAGTGGCCCAGGCCCGTGGGTTGAAAGTTACGGCGATTACCCTGTTCGCGCTCGGCGGTGTTTCGCAAATTCAGGACGACGCCACCGATGCGAAAACAGAATTCTGGGTCGCAATCGCCGGGCCGATCGCCAGCCTGATTATCGGTTTTAGCTGCCTCGCCATTGCGCTGGGTCTTGGCTGGCAACGTTTGACCGAACCGCAGACTGCGGTGACTGGGGTCCTGGTCTGGTTAGGGTACATCAACATTGTTCTTGCGGTCTTTAACATGATTCCCGGTTTTCCGCTCGATGGTGGCCGGGTGTTGCGCTCGATCGTGTGGGCGATTACCAAGAACCCAGATCGCTCCACCCGCATCGCCGCCCGCGTCGGCCAAGTTGTGGCCTTTCTGTTCATTTTCGATGGCATATGGAGATTTTTTTCCGGCGCCGGCTTCGGCGGCTTGTGGATCGCATTCATTGGCTGGTTTCTGATGGATGCGGCCAAAGCCAGCTACGCCCAAGTTGAGATTACGGCTGCCTTTCGTGGCGTGCGAGTCTCCCAGGTGATGTCGCACGAGTGCGTCACAGTGGACCGCGGAATGAGTTTGCAGGAGTTTGTTGATACTTATGTTCTGGGGACCGGCCAGCGGTGTTTCGCGGTAGAGGATCAGGGCCGCCTGATGGGCCTCATTACCCCCCGCGATGTGGGCAACATCCCACGGGACCGTTGGGACAGGACTACGGTGCGCGAGGCCATGCGTCCGCTGCAGGAGTTGCACATCGTCACTCCTGACACGCCCGTATTGGATGCGCTGAAACTCATGGCGCGCAACGATGTCAACCAGCTGCCCGTAGTCGCGAATGGCACTTTGCAAGGAATTGTCTCCCGTTCCCAGTTGGTGCCATTGCTGCAGGTTCGCTCTGAGCTGCAACTCTTGGACGCGCATCATCCGTCACTGCATCGCAACGGACACGGAGCGAAGAACTGGCAGGACAGCAACACGTAAACGCAAGGCATGCAAAGCAAAAGGAGCGGCGACTCGCATGTATAGCAGGCGGGAACAGGACAATATTACGAGCCTCACGCCGCCGGTGAAGAGCGCACCGGTTCATCGCTGGACTGTGAAAGCTTTGGGCGTCGGCGCTCTTCTTTTCTGTGCGCCGGGATGGAGCCTCAGCCAGGCCAAGCCGGAACCTTATAGCTTCTTTAAGCAATACATCGGCCTGACAGATGATCAGATCGCGAGCATCGAGCACGGCAAAGCTGTAGCACAAGCATTGACTACTCCGGAGCCTTCCGAGGTCGCGGTTTTCGGCGCTATTTACATCGACGCTTCTCCAGAGAGCTACTTGAGAGTCGCGCAAAACCTAGACAGTCTCCGCGCTCTACCTAACTATCTCGGCATTCGGCAATTCAGTACACCGCCGAAACTGTCAGACCTCGAAGGGTTCGTTCTGGACGATGACGATATCAGTGATCTCAAGAGTTGCAACCCCGGCAAATGTAAGATCCAGTTGCCAACGGGGTCTATGGAAGAGTTTCAAAAGTCGGTGAACTGGTCCGCTCCCGATGTCGCCGCACAAGTAAACAACTTAGCGCAGACGATGGCTCTCGAGGAGCTTATCCGGTACCAGAAGGATGGCAACAGCGCCCTCGGAACTTACTACGACAAACAGCATCCGTTGCACGTCGTGGATCAATTTGGGTCCTTACTGAGCGATTGGGCCTCGATGGCGCATTACCTTCCGGATCTGGAGCACTATCTGATCAGCTACCCCCAGGCGCAACTCCCGAATTCCGAGAGTTTCTTTTATTGGGAGCGCGTGAAATTCGGGTTGAAGCCTACGCTGCGCATGAACCAGATGGTTATCTACCGCGGATCGCAGGCGTCGGGCCCGATCGATTCTGTTGCCATCAAGCAGATCTACGCCAGCCATTATTTTCAGACGGCGCTCGATTTGTCGGTGTGTATGAGAGACGCACGCCGGCCTGATGCAAAGGGTTTCTACCTGATAACCGTAAAAGGATCACGCCAGGCAGGTTTGACGGGTCCCAATGGTTCGATCATCCGAAGAACCGCAGTTTCCCGGACCCGTTCATCGCTGGAAGCGTCACTGACTCGGGTGAAGAGGGTGCTGGAGAGCGGCCAGTAGTGTTGAGCATTTCTTGGTTATACGAGTGCAAGGGAAGTTCGCAGGTGCGATTGACAACTCGCAACCGATTAAGAAGGCACATAACACCGAAAGGAGGGCAATCATGGCACGACTGATTGTTCCCAACGCGCTCTCTTATGGAGAGGATCGTCATGAACTGATGCAAAAACTCGCTTACGAGCACTGGGAAAAAAGAGGCCGTCCGCTCGATTCGCCAGAAATCGATTGGCTTGCAGCCGAAGAGGCCGTGCGCTCGTATCTGTCGGCTTCAGGAATCGAAATCGGGCCCGACGAAAGCCTGTATCGCAGAATAGCAAACAGATCACGCAGACCATGCGTCAGAAGTGTTGGGAGAGATGGGCCATGAATGCATTCGAACCACTTCGAAAAGCCCTTTTGTACAATGCGACCGCGTTGGTTGTTCTCGCAGGTTTCGGGATTGCAACAACCCGATTGAAGGGTCAGGAGCAAAATCAGGACGTTGAAGTGCAACTGGGCCAGGAGGTCTTCAACGAACTGAAGGCCAGCGGTGAAATCATCGAATCTTCTCCTCTTTATGACCAGTTGAAACCAATGGCGGATGCGATTACGCGAGCGGCGCAGCCCCGCTATAACCATCCATTCAAGTTCTACTTAGTCCACGAGACGCAACCGAACGCCTTCGCAGCTCCTGGTGGCAATGTATATGTTGTGGATTCACTCCTCTATTTCGTAAAGAATCAGGAGCAACTCGCCGGAACACTCTGTCAGGAGGTGTCACACACCATCCATCATGACGCCGTAACACTGATGGAGAAGCGAGAGAAGCTCGCGGAGCGGGAGATCGCGGCTGCGGTGCTTCTGGGTCCCACTCGTGCCCACATCCTAACTATCGCTCTGATTGGCCAACTGCATTCGCTTGGCTACTCCCGTGACGTGGAGTCGCAAGCAGACCTGACTGGCTCTGATATTTGTGCCCAGGCCGGGTACAACCCTTGGGGATTGGTTTGGCTGTTCCAGGACTTCAAAAGCGCCAACCCTAACCAGATACCAACGCTCTTATCCGACCACCCCAACGACCAGCACCGGATTGATGCTCTGGAACATCATTTTCGCCAAAATCCGGCGGTCTTCGGGAAGTTCAACCCGGATCCGAAATCGGCTATGCCTTTTTCTGCTCCGAAGAATGCTCCAGAGGTATTCATGCATTGAGATGAAAGACGCGCTCACAACATGATTGAACTCAGAGATACATGAAACGCACTAACGTGCAACATACGAGAGGAGAATGATAATGACCAATATTTCTAGCTTATTTCTAGCCGGACTCGAGGAAGTCAGGAAATCCTGGGGCTGGTTTCTCATGTTCGGCATATTACTGACAATTCTCGGCGTTGCGTGCGTCGTCAAAGCCCAAACCGCGACCACGTTCTCGATCATGGCGCTGGGCTGGGTGCTTGCGATCAGCGCAGTTGTTTGGCTGGTGAACGCCTTCTACGCGTGGAACTGGGGTGGATTCTTCCTGTACCTACTAAACGCGATTATCCGCGGAGTGACCGGATACCTTCTGATCCGCCATCCCGATGCGGGCGCCGAAGGGGTGACCATGTTGTTGGCTGCGCTCTTCATCGTGGGAGGGCTGTTCCGCGCGGCCGGGGCAAGTGTTATTCAGTTCTCCAGGTGGGGATGGACGGTATTTGCGGGACTAGTCTCGATCGCTCTCGGCGTCTATCTCTTGGCCAACTGGACTGCAACCAGCATGTTCTTCGTTGGCCTTGCGATCGGCATCGATCTTATCTTTGACGGTGCGGCACTGATAGGTTTCGCCGGCGCCATTCACAGCTTGCCTAGTGTGCACACCAGAGCAGCTTGATGACGTGAGGAGTCGGATGCTGGAGCTATTCGGACATCGAGCCAACATTCCGCATGATGCAAAATCCGCAGGAGGCGCGAAGAGTGAATATTTTTCGCGCCTCCGCGTATAACAAATGCGATGGCAAAAGCGCTGCGTGCGCGTCCGGCCCGCGTATGAGGATTCTCTCGCTGTTTATATTGGCCGACTCGGTGTGGAAATGGATCCACCGCTTGGGAGGACCTGGGTTGATCCTTCTTGGCATCGCCGACAACACACCTTTCATCTCCGCCCCGGCGGGAAGCACGGACGTACTCGTCATTCTGCTTGCAGCGCACCGCCACGAATGGTGGGCCTATTACGCCCTTATGGCTACAGTGGGGGAGGTGCTTGGCGGCTATCTGACCTACCGCCTGGCCCAGAAAGGAGGCCAGCAGACCTTGGAAAGGAAAGTGGGGAAACCGCGCGCAGAAAAAATCTACAGGCTCTTCGAGAAACGGGGCGGCATCACGGTGTTCACCGGCTCTATCTTGCCGCCGCCATTCCCTTTCACTTCCGTTCTGATGGCCGCCGGGATCATGCTATAAGCGCCGGAGCAAAAATAGACCGTATTACGCCGCGGGAGCGGCGTGATGCGGCGGAGTAAAAGTAGACCGCCGGATTCTGGTTTCACGAGGTAGCGAGGCCTGCGGGGTAACGGAAGTGGTTCGGTTCCGTTGAGCCGACGGCCGAGATCGTGGGACACCGGAGGGATGTACCCAGTGGAGATCTATGGGCGTATACGGCGTGCGGTTTTAGTCGAGGGCAGAAGTCAACGGTCGGTCGCGCGGGAGTTTGGATTGGCCCGGGTGACGGTACGCAAGATGTTGGGTTATTCGATTCCGCCGGGCTACCGGCGGAAAGAGCCACCGAAGCGGCCCAAGCTGGGACCGTGGCTGGGCGTGATCGACGCCATTCTGGAAGAAGACAAGACCAAACCAGCCAAACAGCGGCATACTGCCAAGCGGATCTTTGACCGTTTGCGGGCAGAGCATGCGTTCACGGGCGGTTACACCATCGTGAAGGATTATGTGCGCGCCGCGACGCTGCGCCAGCGCGAGATGTTCGTTCCGCTGACCCATGCTGCGGGTACGGCGCAGGCCGACTTCGGCGAGGCGCTGGTGATCGTCGGTGGCGAGCAGCGGAAGGCCCACTATTTCGCGATCGACCTGCCGCATTCGGATGATTGCTTCGTCATGGCGTTTCCGGCGGAGACGACGGAAGCGTTTCTGGAAGGCCACATTCAGGCCTTCGCCTACTTCGGTGGCGTTCCCACCTCGATTCTGTACGACAACACGAAGCTGGCGGTGACACGGATTCTGGGCGACGGTACCCGGCAGAAGACGCGGGCCTTCGCCGAGTTGCAGAGCCACTATCTGTTTGCCGACAAGTTCGGACGCCCGGCCAAGGGCAACGACAAAGGCAACGTAGAGGGCTTGGTGGGTTACGCGCGGCGCAACTTTTTGGTGCCGGTGCCGCGTTTCGCCAGTTGGGAGGATTGAACGCGCACTTACGGGAGCAATGCCGTCAGCGCCGCGAGCAGCGGGTTCGTGGCGAGCCGGAGACGATCGGAGAACGCTTTGCGCGGGACCGGGCGGCCTTGTTGCCCCTGCCGGTCAGCGAGTATGAAGCCTGCGAGAAGCGGGTGGCGCGAGTGAGTTCGATGTCGCTGGTGCGCTATCGCACCAACGACTACTCGGTGCCGACCGAGTATGGGCACCGCGACGTGCTGGTGAAGGGCTACGTGCACGAGGTGGTGATCGTCTGCGGCAGCCAGGTGATTGCCCGTCATCGCAGAAGCTACCAGCGCGAAGACATGGTCTTCGATCCGCTGCACTACCTGGCTCTGCTGGAACAGAAGGCCGGGGCGCTGGACCAAGCGGCGCCGCTGGCGGGCTGGGAGCTGCCGGAGTGCTTTGCCCGCCTGCGACGGCTGCTGGAAGCGCGGCTGAGCAAGGGCGGCAAGCGGGAGTACGTGCAGGTGCTGCGCCTGCTGGAGACGTTCTCGATCCAGGACGTCGAGTGGGCCATCCTCGATGCGCTGCATCTGGGTACGATCAGTTTCGACGCGGTCAAGCATCTGCTGCTGTGCCGCATCGAGCGGCGGCCGCCACGGCTGGACTTGGAGAACTATCCGCATCTGCCCTTGGCCGAAGTACAAACCACGCAGGCCGCCGACTACATGGCTTTACTTTCGCCATCACCCTTCAGCTTGCCGAGCGAGGTGACGCGATGAGCGGCCAAACCAACACCGCTACGGCGGACACGCCCCAGGTGCTGCTGGAACATCACCTGAAGCAGCTGCGGCTGCCGACTTTCCTGCGCGAGTACGACAAAGTGGCGCGACAGTGTGCCGCTGGGAGGGTGGACTATCCGCGTTACCTGCTGCGTTTGACCGAACAAGAGCTGCTGGACCGTGAACGGCGGGCCACCGAACGCCGCATTCATCAAGCCCGCTTCCCGGTGGTCAAGAGCCTGGACACCTTCGAGTTTCTCGCCATCCCGGCAGTCAACAAGGCGCTAGTGCTGGAACTGGCGCGCTGCGAGTTTCTGCTGCGGCGCGAGAACGTGTTGTTGCTGGGCAACTCCGGTACCGGAAAAACGCACCTCGCGCTGGCCCTCGGCCTGTCGGCCTGCCAACACGGCCATCGCGTGCGGTTCACGACCGCGGCGGCCATGGTGCACGAGTTGCTGGAAGCCCGGGATGAGAAACGGCTGCTGCGCTATCAGAAGCAGATGGCCAGCTACGAACTGCTGATCGTCGATGAACTGGGATTCGTGCCGCTGTCCAAGTCCGGCGCCGAACTGCTCTTCGAGGTCTTCAGCCAGCGCTACGAACGCGGCTCGACACTGGTGACCAGCAATCTCCCGTTCCAGGAGTGGACCGAAGTTCTCGGATCGGAACGGCTGACCGGCGCGCTGCTGGACCGGCTCACCCACCACGTTCATATCCTGGAGATGAACGGCGAGAGCTATCGTCTCAAGCAGAGCAAGCGCAAGCGAGGCTCAGCGCCGAACTCCTAATCCGCCAACCGCCCGCCTCAACCGCCGCCCGCTATCCGCTGCGGCGAACACGCCTCGGGGAGGAGGACGTCTTCCGCTCCGGCCTAAGCGCGCCGCCTTGCAGGCGGCGCAGGCCTCCGCTCCAGACGCCCTCCTCCCCGACAAATCTCAGATCTTCTCCATACCCAACTGGTCTACTCTTACTCCGCCCCACTGGTCTAGTTTTGCTCCGCCCTTGACATTTGACCCGAGATCGACAATCCAACAATAAAGCTGACTGGGGTATTTACTTGACTCAGGTGGCTACTATATGTTGTGGTTTCGCACCACTGACAACCGCTTTGTACGGTACTGGTGCCACCGCGACAGATTGCTGGACAAGTCGATAGAAGAGTTTGCCACGACTACGGGACGTCCGCCGGTTGAACCGGAATGTGAATTCGTCCAGGTAATAGTCGAGATGTTTCACGACTCACCGCTCCTTGGTGCGTGCCGAGCAGCCAGCGCTTCAGCAGCGACGCCACACGATGAACTCGTGGCATCAACTCCGAGGGCGATTTCTTCTTCCCCCGGAGAAAGGTGACCCGGTGAGCATATCCCCTGGATTCCACTGGATCGTATCCAAGCCAGCCATCCGTGTGAGCGGCTTGCGAGTATCCTGGAATATCGTCCCGGCCGTGACCGACGTTTGATACCGGCAGGCGGCGCACTCCAGCAAAACCGATCGTAAAGGCCACGCCCTGGACCCGCCGCAACGCGGGCAGTGAAAACCGTCCGGCCAGCGCAGTCGAAACAAGTAGTCACGGCAGGCGGCTTCGTTAGCGAATCGGGCCTCGAACTCGGTCAGATCCTGCGGGTAATCCTCCATCGACTGCTATACAACATATTGGGGTCACCTGAGTCAAGTAAATACCCCATAAAAGCTGATTACAGTCATGATAAGCATGTTGGTTCCGCCACCAGTCTCGTATATGAAGAAGTCTGCAGTTCTTTGCATGAATTCCTCTTTGGTCCGCGCGCGGTAGCCCAGCCGCTCCACTTGCTTGTTTAATCTGGGTTATATCGTTCGCGCTCTTTGGTTCCACAAGCACGTATGAGATGGTGTACCGAGGATTCGGAATGTACTGGACGGCTCGCTCGTAGGTCGTGTACAAGGTGGGGGTTCCATACAGGCCGGAGGTCGACACCGTGGCAATCCCCACGATGACCGCTCGGTTGTCGTTTAGCTCGAACTCCGAGCCAATGTGGGGATTTTCGAGCTTGGAAAACTCTGCATCCCGCACCGCGATGAATCCACTCTGCGCATAAATGTCTTCGATCTTTCCTTCAATGAGCGCCGGTCTGCCAAGCAGGCTGGTATCGTCCAGTCCGACGATGGTAACCGATTGATAGCTTCCGTCAGAAAGCTTGACCAGCGCTCCTCCCGAATACAGGGGGGACGGCATATTTCACGCCCCTCATACTGCGAACTGCATCCAGAACATAGTCAGGCATACCGACCGAATTGGACACGGTTTCGACGGCCGGATCCATGACCCACATCGTGGCGCCAACGTTGATTATTGTCGCGGAAGCATGATTCAGCACCCCGATGAACATCGACGTGATGAACATCATCAAGAACACAGCAAAAGTGATGCCGAGGAGCAGCGCCGTGAATTTCGCCTTGTCATTTACGAGCAGCTTGTAGGCGAGCTTGAGGATCCCCTTCACGGTCGATTTCTTTTTTGGGTGCTAACGGATTGAAGTGATGTGGCCACGATCTGCCTCACTTTTACGTCGCGAACGATCGCTGCCCCATTTGCTGGCGCTACGGGCAGCTCAGTTAGCTGACTCTTCCCTTGGACTCCTTCATAATGAGCAGTCCACGTTCCACAGAGTGACCTATTGAAAGTCATGGAAGTATCGGCGAATCTTGAACATCCCGGCTTCCTCTGCGAACCATTCAATGAGTGCCGCATCCCTTGACGGCATTTCGCCACTTTGACGAACGATTGATGCCGACATAAGTGGAATTAGCCCAAACAAACAGAAAGATAACAGCGATGAAATTGGCAATTTAGCCTACGGTTGTGCGGCTAGAAACGAATTGCCGCTTCGAATTTAAGTGGAGAGCGAATTGGTAGTTTGAATGCACGGGCAGCTAGTGGCCGATAGCATCGGTTCTCGCAATAGCGCTCGAATCGCTTGCTGGATTCGGATCAAGAACTTCGGGCCTCAATTCGAAACAACGAAAGCAGGCAAGGGTGGATGATATGAAAAATTCTATTGGCATCGATTCATCTCAGGCAGCGCGGCAGGTGGTAGATACGGTGGCAGCCAGCCCGTGGCCTTACGGCGCGGTCTTCTGTGTAATGAGCATCGTGGATCTGAGTCGCTGGGAAGAACTGCCGACCTTGATCGAAGATGCAAAACATGCGGCGCAGTCGGCGGTGAAATATGCAACGGACAAATTGATCAAAGCCGGGCACGAGGTGTCTTCAGAAATTCAACTGGGCTTCCCCAAGAAAGCAATCCCCGAGTATGCCAAGGAATGGGGTGCTGACCTGTTGGTAATCGGATCGCACGGGCAGAGCGCGTTGATACGATTTCTCCTCGGCAGTGTTGCACACGCAGTTCTTCGCACCTCACCCTGCTCGGTTGAGATCGTACGGCCTGGTCTCGTTTCTCCATCCCCCTCGCAGGGGATGAAGATCCTGCTTGCCACGGATGGCTCCAGCTGTTCTGCCAAAGCTGTTTATTCGGTCGCGAATCGCCCATGGCCTGCCAAGAGCCAGATCGGAATTGTGAGCGTTGTACAGCTTCTGATCCCAGAAGTTCAAGCGACCGCGTCACCCTTCTGTGCAGGGTATCCCACCGGTCTGCTTGAGCAGATGTGGAAGGAGGCGCGCACACGTGCAGAAACCGCTGTTGTCGATGCGAGAAAGACGCTGAGTGCCATGGGTTTGAACGTATGCGATCGCAAAACACCAGAGGGCGAGCCTCGGTCGGTCATTCTTGATGAAGCGAAAGCGTGGGGGGCAGACTTAATTGTTCTCGGCTCCCATGGCCTGCACGGATTGGCTTACCTGTTGATAGGAAGCGTTTCTGAATCAGTCGCGCTTTATGCCCAATGCTCTGTCGAGGTCGTACGGTGATAGCGAGAGAGGATACTGGATGGCTTTCTTGGCTAGTTTCCGGCCTGCGTGGGGATGTTGGGAGCCTCATGTTGCCACAGACCTGCCGCCGAAATCGCAGCGATATCGGCATCCAGTAGGAGCTACCCGTTCCCAGAAGTTGTGGCACTTGTTTTCTTCGCGCTGAAAAGTGCAATCATCTCCCGGTTGAAGGCAGGCAGATCAGAAGGCTGCCGACTACTGATCCAGCTCCGGTCTCGGACCACTTCCCGGTCTACCCACTGGCCGCCGGCGTTGCGAATGTCATCCTGGATCGTGTGATAGCTGGTTAAGGTTCGCCCCTTCGTCAATCCCGCCGAGACCAGAAGCCACGACCCGTGACAAATGACCGCGATCAGGTTTCCTGATTTGTCGATTTGTCGAATGAACTCTTGCGCGCTCTGGTCCACCCGAAGAGCGTCGGCACTTAATGCGCCCCCGGGGAGCACGACTGCGTCAAAATCAGCTGGATTCGCTTTTTCAAGCGTCAGGTCGACGTCGAAGGAATCCGCTTTCACATCATGCTTCATCGCGTGAAGCTTTCCCGGTTTTGGGGCGAGCAGAGTCGTCTGAGCACCAGCTTCCTTCAATGCTTGCCGCGGCTCGGTCATTTCGGACTCCTCAAAATCGTTTGTGGCTAGGATGGCAACGCGCAGGTTCGCAAGGGGTTTGTCTTTCATGGCGAATCTCCTTTTGGGTAATTTGTCGCTTTTTGGTTTCTTGAGAGCTTTCAGGGGGCAGCCCTGAGATATTGGACAGGCCATGACATGGCCTGTGCTAACTTCCGAGCTGCTCGCAACGGCCAATACGGATCCCGCAGGAACTCGCGGCCCGATAATGACCGCGTCAGCCTGCCCAGTAGCGAGGATGTGCTCGGCCTGAACCGGGGAAGTGATCACCCGACCGCGCCGGTCATTATTTTGGCTTCCCGGCGGATCTGCTCGGCAAATGGTGTTTGATAGCCTGGACCAATTGGAACGTTGGCATGAGATACATTGCCGCCGGAAGAGCAATCGATCAGGTCGACTCCTAATTCTTTCACCTGCCGGGCAAGTTCAATCGACTGCTGAATATCCCACCCGCCCTCGACCCACTCGGTGGCCGAAATCCTCACAAACAACGGCACTCGCTCGGGACAGGGCCGTCGAATGACGGCGACAATCTCGCGCAAGACTCGGGTGCGATTCTCAAATGACCCTCCGTAGGCTTCATAACGAAAAGCGCGTAACAGCGGCCCCTCCGCAAAGAAGTCCAGCGAATGCAGCCGACTCCGGATCTGGTTCCAGTCCTGGCCGAGGTTGGCGGCTTGAGTGTCCAGGAAGAGCCTCTGCAGCGCCTCATCGAAGTTCCCGATGACCTTCTCTTCGGTGATTCCCAGGTAGCACTGCAGGCGCTGTTTTCAGGTACTTGGCAGTCCCCGTTAGCCTTCTAAGCTGTTGAAAGTATTGAATACGAGAGAATTGGCAAGGTCGCACTCTACCACTGAGTTACTCCCGCCGAATCTATCCATTATAACGAAAGCCAGAATTGGCGGGCAAACCAAAGAGCCCTCGGTAGAGCTAGTACACACCGCCGTGCCCGGTCGCGTCTCCTGCGTTCACGTGCTTGGTGATCTCATTGCGCACGTCCCAAAGCGCCTTGTAGAGCGGATACTCCATGCGTTGTTTCAGTACTTCGACGGGCGTTCCCATGGTCCCGACCACGCCGCCGCCAATGATGCGCTGCGCGAGCTTGAGGTGGGCGTAGCGAAAGAGCTGGATGTGCTCGTCATAGTCCACGAGCTCCTCGGCGATATCGTGCAGCTCGAAAAACCCCTCGTGACGACGATAAAGCTCTTCCAGCGTCAGTCCTGCTTTATGCACCTGATCAAAGAAAGCTTCGCCGAGCCGCGGCGAAATGTGCAGAAGCGCCAGGAACCCCGGCGAGTCGAGTCCACTGCCGTGTCCGAGTCCGGCGCGGATGATGTGATACTCATACGGTGTGATCCCCTCCAGCAAACTCAACATGCGCAGGGGGTGATCGAGCATTTTGTTGGCGCGCCGGAGCAGCCGCGCCGCATTCTTGTAGTCGCCGTCGCCGAGGAGCTGACGTACCCGCTCCAGCTCCCACGCCGCGCCCTTCATCAGCAGCTCTGATGCCTGATGCGTCACCTGAAACGTCAGCTCGTCCGGATGCAACATTTCTTCCGGCGGCTTTTGCAGGGCCAGAAGTTCGTCGGTGCGGAGGTAGCGCTCGTAATCGGAGGCGGCGGTCCCCGGCAAGATGGGTGTGCGGAGGTCTTCAGTCATGGGCGAAGCTCCATTGCGGGTCCTTCTCGGGCGGAACGATTGAACCATCGCGCATATGAATGATGCGGTCGCCATAGGTTGCAGCTTCGGGATTGTGGGTAATCATCAGCACCGTCTGCCCGAGCTCCTGGTTGGATTGCCGCAGCATGTTTAACACGATTTGGGAATTCTCAGAGTCGAGATTGCCGGTGGGCTCGTCGGCCAGCACGATGGCGGGCTGGTTGACCAGCGCGCGGGCCAAAGCGACTCGTTGCTGCTCGCCGCCGCTCATCTCCGAGGGGCGATGATCGAGGCGGTTGTCAACGCCCAGCAGTCGCACGATGCGCTCGATGTACTCGCGCTCGGCTGGGCCGTCGCTCTTGCCTGCGATATCGCGGGCGATGACGATGTTGCCTTCTGCGGTCAAGGTGGGGAGCAGATTGAACTTCTGGAAAACGAAACCAATTTTCGCCTTGCGCATGCGGGTGCGAGCCGAATCCGACAGAGCGGTGAAATCAACCCCGTCAATGAGCACGCGGCCGGAATCGGCGTGGGTCAGTCCGCCAAGAATATAAAACAATGTGGACTTTCCGCTGCCGGAAGGCCCGACGATGGTCACAAACTCGCCCTTCTCGACTGCCAGCGATACCCCGCGCAACGCGGGCACATCTACTTTGCCTATGCGGTAAGTCTTGCGAACATCCTCAGCTTCGATCATCCACGACATGCGAATCTTGATCTTACACGAAACGATTGTGGCTCTGGCGCCGGGCTCAGCCTGCGCAGTGCCCCGCTTCGGACCCTCGGCGGTTACTCCCCAGGGCGCTGGTTTCGCGCTACAACATCACCATGGGGAAAGGACCATCCGCCGCAAACCGCCGGCAACATGCACAATTGGTGGCGCGGGCCGCCGAGTGGCTTCGCTGCAAATACGGATGCGGCATCATTCTCTCGGAGCAGTATTGCGCCACCGGCGAAGTGCCCGACGTCATCGGATGGAAGAGATTCTGCCAATCGGTGCTGGTGGAATGCAAAGTGTCGCGCAGCGATTTCCTGGCAGACGCGAACAAACCGTTCCGCTTGCGACCGGACGAAGGACTGGGCAGCAAGCGATTCTATATGGCCCCGGCAGGGGTAATCGCACGGGACGAGTTGCCAAAGCATTGGGGACTGCTCGAGTGCAAGGGCCGCGAAGTGATGATGACGGTAAAGCCGGGGCGGCAGGACTTGCGCACGCCTGCGAGCCTGATGAAGGAAATGAGCCTGTTGCTGGCAAGTCTGCGCCGTGTGGAAGTGCGCATCGAGCCGCAGACCATCACCGAGTTTTTGAAATGGAAGAACCGGATGGCCGAATACAACGGCGGCCGATTGCCGGAAGGAATTACTCCCGCGGATCAGGAGCGGAATACTTATCGGGCGTAGCTCGCTGCATACCGGGACTTTCCCTTAACCGCAAAGAGCAAGACGTACAGGTAACAAATCACCGGCAGGATGAAGGCATGGTGGATCCCGATGCGATCCGCAATGAAGCCCTGCGCCAGCGGGATGACTGCGCCTCCAACGATCGCCGTGTTTAATAACCCCGAACCCTCGCCCGTCAGCGGCCCCATCCCCTCGATGCCCAGCGTAAAAATCGCGGGGAACATGATGGAGTTGAAGAACCCGATCACCAGCATGCTGCCCATGGCGAAATAACCGGTTGTCAGCATCGACAGGCAAACCAGGAGGGCGCAAGTGACCGCATTAAAGCCGAGCACCACACGCGCCGGGATCCTCTGCAGCACGGCCGACCCCAGGAAGCGGCCAAGCATCGCGCCACCCCAGTACACAGTGAGGTATTTGGCGGCGGTTTCGAGATTCAGGTTCCCAATCTCGGCCTCGTGCATGTAATTCACCAGGAAACTGCCGATTGCGACCTCCGCGCCTACGTAAGCGAAGATGCCAATCGCTCCCATGACCAGATTGCGGTGCTTCCAGATGCTGTCCTGGGCTCCTGCCTCGACGTGATGCCCGCCCTCCGCCTCAGGAATATGCGGCAGCTTAAATTTGCCGATCACAACTGCGAGCAGCACCAGGGTGACCGCAATCATGATGTAAGGCAGTTTGACCGATGACGCCTGCTCGATGCGGTAGGCTCGCAGCACGGTGGGGTTCATCGCCGCTATCTCCGCCGCGGTTTTGGGAGCCGTCGCGAGAATCAGGATGCCCCCAAACACCGGCGCGATGAACGTACCGAAGGAGTTGAAAGCTTGTGTCAGCGTGAGGCGACTGGAGGCGGTTCTTGCCGGGCCGAGCAGCGCAACATAAGGATTGGCTGAAACTTGCAGCGCTGTGATTCCGGCCGCAAGAATGATGAGTGCTGCCAGAAAAAGCGGGAATGACGGAACGCTGGCGGCCGGAACAAACAGCGCCGCTCCGAGGCCCATCGTCAATAACCCGGCCACCATCATCCACTGGTAGCCAATGCGCTCAATGATGAATCCCGACGGAATCGAAAAAACCGCGTAAGCACCAAAGAAAGCCAATTGGACCAGCATCACCTGCGCGTAGTTCAGATCGAAAATCGCCTTCAAGTGCGGGATCAGAATATCGTTCAGGCACGTGAGAAATCCCCACATGAAGAACAGCGTGGTGACCATCGCCAGCGGGGCGCGGTAGTTAATGCCGGTGTCAGGAGCGCTAATGGTGGTTGTGGGCTGCTGCGTAAGTGCCATGCTCACCTTTGGACTTTGATGTGAGTAACGCCCGGGGAATCCCAAGTTTTGTTCTTTTTGCGCGTAGCCTGGCCCTGTGGAGATGTCGAACGTTCCGCCAGAGCGACTCGATTATAGTGCTGCGCGCAACCCCACTGCCTTTAGGATATCAACAGAACGCCTTGTCTTGCTAAAATCCTTATCATGATCACACCAGAACTGCTGGAAATACTCGCCTGCCCGGTGTGCCGCAAGCCCCTGGTGCTGCGTGGCGAAGAGGCCCTGAAGTGCAACGAGTGCAAACGAGTGTACCCCATTCGCAATGGAATTCCGATCCTGCTGGAGCCGGAAGCCACCATCGAGGAGCTCTGATTCGGAGACGGCCGGCTTGAGCAGCTCCCGGAGACCGCAGGATCTTGGGAGAAGGCGGTTCCGTGTCGGTTCAATTCTGGTTGAAAAAGCGCAGTTTTCCCAAAATAACACCCATCCCCAGAAGAGGAAGGGCATTTCCCCTCCGCATTTCCGCAATTTCTTGCAGACCTATGATAGGCCGCTGGCATCAGTTTCCTCGCGCCCAAGGGCGAAAACCCTGTGTTCTGACACGGTAATCTGCAACTCCCTAGGTGCAAAGGGGTTCGAGATATCACAAACTTCCGGGGACAGTAGATTGGAGGATCGAGTTCGGCAGCCAAATTGCCTGCAACTAAATAGCGGCCCGAGAGTCTAAGTAAGAAAAGCCCTGGAGGGTCGGAGGTGAGGTCGATGAGAGAAAAGTTTTCCGTCCCAGAATTGACGGCGCTGAAGAGCGAATTGCTCCAGGGGTTTGACTCCAAGGACGCGACCGAGCTGGTCCAGATGTTTCTGGCTGGACACGGCTACGGTGTTTCGGCCGAGGAAGCCCGCAATGCGGTGGCACGAGTTGGGCTTTACGGATGCACACTGGAAGCGTTTCAGAGAGAGCTGGAGAGCATCGCTTTAGTCATGTAGAAGCGCCGTAGACCGGCAGAACGCGGTGACGATATTCGCTCTAACTGTAGTACGGAGCGCGGACAACGCCAGAACCTGGACGTAAGGCACGCGAACCAAAGCGATGAGTGAGAAGCCCAGACAAAACGGTCTGGGCTTCCCTGTTTCCCTTCAACTCAGAGCTGGCTGTTTATTCGTAGCGCAGGCTCTCGACTGGGTCGAGTTGCGCTGCTCGCGCAGCCGGCGCAGTGCCAAATACCACACCCACCAGCGTCGATACTGCCACCGCGATAATCACGGACCATCCGGAGATGGGGACGCGATAGTCGGTGATGAAGCGCACCGAAAACGGCAGCGCCAAGCCAAGAAATATCCCGACGATGCCGCCCGAGAGAGAAATGAGCATCGCCTCAGTCAGAAACTGCGCACGTATTTCGGCCCTGGTAGCGCCTACCGCCTTGCGCACCCCAATTTCACGGATGCGGGCATTCACGGTGGCCAACATAATGTTCATGATGCCTACTCCGCTCACCAGTAGCGTCAGCACGGAAACCAGCAATAGTACCGTGCTCAAAGTATTCGCCGTCTTCGAAGCCACCGAAAGAAGCTGCGTCAGGTTCGACACCTTGTAGACCGACTCCGGGCGGTGCCGTAAGCGCAGAACATTTTCGATATCTTGCGTGGCGCGCGGGACCTCGTTCGAGTCCGCCACCGAAAAGAAGAGCTGAGTCACGCTGTCGCTGTTAGTGAAAAAGCGCGCCACGGTGATGGGGATGAGGATCGTATCTTCAGAAATCTCAGACTGGCCGAAGGTGTCAACCCGTTCGCGGAAGGTCCCAATTACGGTGAAGGGCAGGCCGCTGAGCTTGATCTGCTGGCCAATGGCCGCGCTCTGCGAGCTGTAAAGGGTGTTGGCAAGCGTCTGCGTAATAACGGCGACCTTGTTACGCGCTTGCTCGTCGTTAGGCTCAAAGAAACGGCCGGCTAGGACGTCCAGGTTACGGACGTAAAGGTACTGCCACGAAACTCCCAGCACCAGGATGTCGCGTTCCTTACCGCCGGGAACCGTAATTCGATCGTGCAGCTCCACCATCGGCGAGGAGGCACTGAGGCCCGGGACCTGTTTTCTTACGGCATCAAGGTCGTCCAGGGTCAGCAGATCGCTGGCCGCTTGATTGCCGCCGGCATCTCCTCCCTGGAACTCGGCCACCATCATGTTGGAACCGACATTTTGAATTTGCTGCAGCAAGTATTGCTTGCCCGTCAACCCGATCGTGACCACCAGGATGAGCGATGCGGTCCCAATCACCATCCCCAGCGACGTCAGGATGAATCTCGTCTGATTGTTGCGGAAGGTCTCAATCGCGACGCTCAGTGTCTCGCTGAGAACCAGTTTCGGATAAGGCCGCCCGTTGTTGCCGTTCTTCGCCATGCTGATTGCTTTAGACTAATCGTTCGCCGGCGAGGCTTCAATCGAGGCGCCGTTAGATCCCAGCCCAAACGAACCGGCTTGACCGCCTGCTGTATCCTCATTGGATGCGCGGCCTGACTCCCTTTGGTACAAAGAGATCTACAGGGTAAGTACGGCAGGGTAAGTAAGGCGCGCGCGTGCACCACTCTGGAGGAAATTGCGATGAGTTCGGCCTTACCTCTGCTCGCACCGATGCAGGGCACCGAGCACCAGCAGATCGCCGGAGTCCAACTGGACATCGCACGCGCGGGCGCGGCCCGCGTCAAGCGCGTGATTTACCCGGCTGGGTTTCACTGGTCAACCCACATCAAGCCCATCGTTGGCACGGATTTTTGCATGCATGCCCACGTTGGATTTCTCGCGCACGGACAGATTCACATCGAATTCCCCGACGGCTGCCGAATGGAGTTCTCTGCACCGCAAGCTGTGGTCATCGAGCCCGGACACGATGGATGGGTGGTGGGTAACGAGCCCGCGGTGCTGATCGAGTTCGATTTCGAGGGAAAGACCGCGCGCATGTGTGGAATGCCTGAGTGTCACGCTCATGGCGATTCCAGTCCGAAAAGCTAGGTGCAAGGCCAAGGTTCATTCAAAGTGCAGCGCGGCCATTGGATCCACTTGCATAGCGCGTCGTGCAGGAAGATAGCAGGCGGCCACCGCGGTCGCTAAGAGCAACACGGAAATCGCGATGAAGGTCACCGGATCGGTCGCACTAATGCCATAAAGCATCTTTGCCATCAGGCGCGT
Source organism: uncultured Acidobacteriaceae bacterium (assembly GCA_963782275.1). Taxonomy (GTDB): domain Bacteria; phylum Acidobacteriota; class Terriglobia; order Terriglobales; family Acidobacteriaceae; genus Bog-257. The sequence goes on from CAWAJA010000003.1 coordinate 80,750, forward strand.
CAGTACGAGGGCACATACGATTCCGATCCCGACGCCAATAGCTGCCATCCTGACTCCGTCACGCATCACCAGGCGCATCACGTCGCCGCGATTGGCCCCCAGTGCCATACGAATTCCGATCTCCTGTGTACGCCGGGCCACCAGATACGAGATAACACCGTAGATGCCAACACTCGCCAGTAGCAGCGCGAGGCCCGCAAAAATCCCCAGCAGCGCCATCGAGAACCGTCGCTCCGCCAGAGACAAGGCAATGATTTCGTCCATTGTCTGGGCGCCATAGATCACTTGCTGGCTGTTCATCTGCTGGCTCATTCGTCGAATGGAATCGAAGACCGCAGACATTGGAACAGATCCATCAGTGCGCACCAGCACCGTTGAGCCCGAAGGCGTCATGGTGATGAACTCATCAGGCATCTGCATACACGGGAGATAGAACTGCGCACGCAACGAGTGGGTATCGTCCAAGTCAAGCCCCCACTGCTTCACGTGCCCGACGATGCCCACGATCTCTACCTGGCCTCCATGGTTCAGGTTGATACGCTTTCCGATTGGATCCTGGTTTGGGAAATACTTGCGGGCGAAGACACTGTCAATAACGACGACATGCGGAGCATGCTCGTTGTCGTGGACAGTAAAGAAGCGGCCTCGCAGCAGGGGAATCTCCATCGTCTTCAGGTAGTCGGCACCAATGATGTAGTCGATCGCCCAATTCATCTGGGCCTCAGTTGCAGGTTTCGGCTGGCCGTCCAACCAGAACAAATTCTCATCATCACTGCTCATAGGGACAGCGCCCCAGGCCAGCGAGGCTGCCTTGACGCCAGGAGTTGAGCTGAGCCTTTCTTCAATCTCCCGAAAGGCGGCGCGGACCGCATCCGGGCTGGCCGTTATCATGGTTGGCGGAAGTGAAAACCCGAAAGTCAACACGTTCCGTGGACTGAAGCCGGGATCGATGCTCCAAAGCCGCGCGAGGCTGCGGACCATCAGCCCCGCACCCACCAGCAACACCAGAGCCAGGGCAATCTCGGATACGACAAACACATCCTGCGCGCTTCGTCGTGTGCCGCTCGTACCCCTGCCGCCTTCCTTGAGCGTTTCCTGCAAATTCGCTCGCGACGCCTTGAGAGCCGGCGCCAAACCAAAGAGAACTCCGGCGAGCAGGGAGATCGTCATAGTGAAAACCAGAACGCGAGCGTCGAGCCCGATTTCTTCCGCGCGCGGCAGGGCCTTGGGAAGCACTCCCAGCGCGGCGTGAGTGCCCCAGTGCGCTATCAGCAATCCAAGAGCGCCGCCGGCAAGTGCCAGCACGACGCTCTCTGTCAGGAGCTGCCGCAGCAATCGCCCTTGGCCAGCGCCCATGGCGATTCGAATGGCGAACTCGCGCGCTCGCCCGGTGGATCGCGCCAGCAGCAGATTGGCGACGTTGACGCACGCGATCAACAGAACAAAGCCAACCGCTCCGAGTAGAACCAGGAGAACCGGCTGTACGTCCTCAACCATCTGCGCCTTAAGCGGCATGAGTTTGGCGCCGATCCCCTTGTCTGCATCCGGATAGGTTGCTGCCAAGTTTTGCGCGACCGTGTTCATGTCGGCCTGCGCCTGTTCGATCGACACTCCGGGCTTGAGCCGACCGATCCCGTGAATCCCCAGGCCGGCGCCGCGATTTCGGAGCAGAGGATTGCTCCACTGGCCGATGGCCACGTACACTTCGCGATCGCGGAAGCTGGGAATACGGAGATGGAACCCGGCAGGAATCACTCCGACTATGGTGTAGTTCCTGCCATCCAAGGTCAAACTCTTTCCCAGGATGTCGGGAGCGGTGTCAAGCTTCCGCTTCCAGAAGCCCTCGCTGACCAGCGCGAGCGGCGCCGCGCCGATCTCGTCTTCGTTCGCTACGAAAGTGCGGCCAATCACCGGCTTAACGCCCAGCAGAGGGAAGAAGTCTGAGGAAACGAACTCAGCGTTTACCTGTTCGGCTTCGCCCCGCCCGGTCAGGCTGAAAGCATAAGCGCGCGCAACGGCCATGGCGCTGAATGAGCGGTTGTCGTTCTGCCAGTCGCGAAAGTTCGGATACGAAATGGAGCCCCGGCCAAAATTCGGTTTGCTCTCGCTCAGCGTGACCAGTTGGTTGGGCTCGTGAAATGGCAGGGGATTGAGCAGCACTCCGTTGATGACCGAGAACAGGGCGGTATTCGCGCCGATGCCGAGGGCTAACGTCAGTACGGCTACACTTGTGAACCCGGGCGACTTCTTCAACTGCCGCAACGCGTAGCGCAGATCCAGCCAAAAGAAGCGCACGTAGATTGCTCTCCAGACCTAAAACGATTGCAATTGCCAAGCCAGAGAGTTCGATAGCGATCCCACTGCGACACAACGGCATACGCGGACGCGCCATACATGGATACCCGCGCTCTGTGTCCATTGGCACGTCGAGGCGTCCACCACTGAACAATCGAATCAGGAGAATTGGCAGTCGTGCCGACCTCAGGCTGGATACTTTCCGGTGATGTAGCCTTCCAACTGCGCGATCTGGTGTTGCTGGCCGGTGATGATCCACTTCACCAGGTCGCCGATGGAGAGCACGCCCACAACGCTGTCGCCCTGCATAACTGGGAGATGGCGAATGTGGTGATTGGTCATAATTCCCATGCAGTCGTCCACCGTTTGTTGCCGAGTTACGAAGATCACCGGGCTGGTCATGATTTGGCTGACCGCCGTTTCCTTCGACAGCCGTCCCTGGAGGATAACTTTGCGAGCGTAGTCGCGTTCGGAGAGAATCCCCACCAGCTTGCCCTCGGCAATCACAAGCAAAGCTCCGACGCCATGTTGCGCCATCTTCTCGATGGCTTCGTAAACGGACTGCTCCGGAGTGACAGACAGAACTGCCTGGCCGGGTTTCTGCGCGAGAACGGCCTCAACTTTGTCAGCAAGGCTCATGGAAGCACCTGGCGGGTGGTCACCCGTTCGTCGGGGTATCTTACAACCATCCGGGCAACTGTGCCATCGAATTTCGGCTGAAAAAACGAGCTGCCGCTAGACCCCGACTTGTACGGGTTCAAACAGCTCATGCAGCTTGGTGATCTCGACCAGGTCCTGCACCTGAGCGCTCGGGTTAATGAACTTCAAGTCGCAGCCGTTGCTCTTCGCCGAGGTCCACACGCTGACGAACGTCCCCATGCCAACGCTGTCCACCCGCACAACTTTGCTTAGATCAACCCTGATCGGTTTGCCTTCTGGAATGAGGGCTCGAACGGTGGAGGAGAGAAGAGGGCTAGATTCAATCACTACTTTGCCCGCGCAATGCACGAGGGTCATCGCCGGTAGTTTTTCCGTTTCCAGCTGCAATACGGGGGTTGCATTCATGGCCATGGCAAGCCTCCCTGCGAATAATTCTACACCGCGTCGCTCGATCCGTTCTGCGGGGGCGAGAGAGACTAACTTCCGGTCGGGACGATGCCGCTCGTCTCCACCATCAGCATTACGGTCCGCTGCGGGGCGCGCGGACGGTGCATCACGCCCTTCGGGATCACCACGCCCTGCCGGGGCGCAAGTTCAACGGTGCGGTCTTCGAGATCGATCAGTAACCGCCCTTCGACGACGTAGAAGAACTCGTCATCCGCGTCGTGCTTGTGCCAGTGATATTCTCCCTGCACGACTCCCAGCCGGACAACTGCATCATTCACCCCGCACAGAGTCTGGTTGTACCACTTGTGAGTGCACGCCTCGGCCAGCGGCTTCTCATCGATGACCTCCAGCGCTCGGTGAAGCACATTCAATCGCGTCTCGTATGGATATTCCTGAACGTCGCTCATCGCGAGCTCCTTTTCTGCTTTCAGGTTGGAATAATAGCTCGCGAGCCGCTTGGCCGTGTCATCGAAATGCAAAAACCAAGCCAGATCTCCCCGAGCACTGCTTTAGCTCGAGGTTGACTTTGACTCGTCAACGTTTGGCGCATTGCTGATTGCCTTTGAAGTGTCTACCCCCTTAACAGTTTCATAGAATCAACGACTCACCAATTGTTTCGCATGTAATAAATTGATTCCAAACAAGTTACATGCATCCAATAGATAAATAAGCGGTTACATGCCTTGGCGCCTCGCTGTTAGAGATGTCTTTCCGCCTGCACGCTAGGTGCAGCGATGAGGAGACACAACAACCCGATCCTCACATCATGCTGACACATCACTGCGGACGACCGCGACAAGTCCACCGGTCACACGAGGGTGTGATCGCCGAATACTCAGACGCTGAGGCTTGTGGTTCCGCCAAAGCACGGATGCCGAGAAGGCTGAAGCTGCTGACGACACATGCTACGATCTCCAATGACCGCATAATCGTTCCTCCCTTCGTCCCCGGACCATTCCCACGGCAATCAGGCTACACAGCTTTAGCTGAAAATGCCTATCGCACTGGCGCGTCCGATACGATTTTCAAGCCCGCAATCGGCTACCCTCCAAATGGAAATGCAGTCTAAGCACGATGGAATCTTCGAAGGAGGCGATCATGAATACCAAACACATTCGGGCTTATCTCGTGCTGTGCAGTTTGGTTGCCGTCTTGCAGCCCCTGCAGGGATTGGCGCAGCAGAATTCAAATGCATCCAGCACAAGTGTCGCTTCCACGCAACGTGATGGACAACACGACTTTGATCCCCTCATTGGTGCATGGAAATATCACCTCAAGAAGCGCCTCAATCCCTTGACAGGTTCCAATAAGTGGGTCGAATTCGACGGTACTGGAGTCTGCTACAAGATTTGGGATGGCCGCGCTCAACTGGACACGATCGAGGTCGATAGTCCCGATGCCGGCCACATCGAAGGTCTAACGCTTCGGCTTTACAATCCCCAATCCCACCAATGGAGACTCTATTGGGCCAACAGCAAGAATGGCATCCTGGACCCGCCGCAGATCGGCGAATTCAAGGATGGACGCGGCGAGTTTTTCGCCCAGGACACAGTGAATGGCAAAGTCATCCTGATCCGGTTTGTTTGGACGAACCTGACCACGAGTACGCCCCACTTCGAGCAGTCATTCTCGGACGACGGAGGAAAGACTTGGGAAGTCAACTGGATCACGGACCAGACGCGAGTAAACGATGGATCTGAGAAGGCGCCCTGAACTCCGTAGCATAAGCGGTTGCTGGCCGCGCTCAAGCCCATGAAAGTGGGCGACCAGATCATCTTCACCTACATCCCGACGCTCGCAATCAACGGCCAGGACAAGCTCACCATTGCCGGTTTGGCCTTCAACCCGGTACTCTTGTCGGTGTGGCTCGGGCCAAAGCCGCCCACCGCGGCCGTGAAGAAGGGGATGCTCGGGAAGTAGAGCTGAGTGGTCGGGGGAACGCCCTGCAATTGTAATTGTTCTGGGTCGAGGACTGGGACGTGCGGCCGAAGCGGGCGATCAACAACCACATCAGCACCCTGGGCCTGCTAGGGAGCGCCCGCTCCCAATCCCATTCAATTAAAAGAGGCCTGAGTGGGACAAGTTGCTATCATTTGTTTGATCTAGTTGCGGCGGCCTGAGGTTCAGAGCTAAAGAAGGGAGCAGTCCGATGTCACACGGCACGGCTTTTGCCCATAGCGACGGCACGCCAGAGGGGTCGCCTGGCCGCGTCGAATTGCTGCGAATCCTGCAGGGCCACCAAGGTTGGATCAACCGCATAGCGTGGTCACCCGACGGCACCATGCTTGCCTCCGCCTGTAATGACAAAACCATTCGCATATGGGACTGGCACGCAATATGGACTTCGGACGTAGAAACGTTCGATAAGGCGAGGGTTCTCGAGGGTCACACAGATAATGTCATTGCCGTTGCTTGGTCGCCCGACGGGGGCACACTCGCTTCGGGCTCTTGGGACAGGACAGTCCGGCTTTGGAATCCGCTAACCGGTCGTCAACTTAGAATCCTGACCGGCCCTTCCGACACCGTGAACGGCGTTTCATGGTCTCCTGATGGACGAGCGTTGGCCTGTGGCTCAGCGGATCGTAAGATTCACGTCTGGAATGGCCAGACAGGCAAGCTCGAGGCCGCTTTTGAGGCCCACAGCACCAACGTTTTCGCGGTAGCATGGGCGCCCACTGGCACTCTCGCTTCAGGTGCCGCCGATTTTCTGATTCGGCTGTGGCGCACAACCGACTGGCAAGTGAACGCCGAACTCCGCGGTCACGCCGGATACATCCTCACGTTAGCTTGGTCACCTGACGGGCGCATCCTTGCGTCAGGATCAACCGACCTCACGATCCGGCTGTGGGATATCGCCACAAAGCGAAACACGCATGTGCTCGAAGGGCACACAGGTCACGTCCGTTCTGTTTGTTTCTCACCAGACGGGCGTCTTCTTGCCTCGAAGGCGGCTGACGGTACCGTTCGGATCTGGCGGTGTGACACTTGGCAGGGGATTGAAGTCATCGAGGAACCTCACTCTGAAGCCTGGCTGGTGGGTCTCGATTTTCATCCATCGAAATCGTTTATCGCTACGCTGGGCAACAACGAGACGGCGATCCGGCTCTGGCGGCTGAACATTGCCAACCTGCTCGAAAGTTCGCCCACTATTTCCGACGTTCGTAGAAAAACCGCGAAGGTTGTTGTGGTTGGCGAGTCTGGGGTCGGCAAGACCGGGCTGGGATGGCGTCTTGCATACGATGAATTCAAGGAGCACCCATCAAGTCACGGTCAGCAATTCTGGGTCTTGAACAATCTGCGGCAAACTGAGTCAGACGGCGTCGAGTGCGAAGCGGTTCTCTGGGACCTTGCGGGCCAGCCAGACTACCGCCTTATTCATGCCCTCTTCCTGGACGACGCAGATCTCGCGCTCGTCCTTTTTAATCCGTGCGACATACACGAGCCACTGCGAGGCGTTGAATTCTGGCTAAAGACACTGTCGTGCCACCGCAAGCAACCTTGCCGGACGATCCTTGTTGGTGCCCGACTCGACGTGGGCTATCCAACTATCAAGGAAGACGAGATCTACAAGTTCTGCGCGGCTCGCGGAATTACGGGTGGATACGTTGCCACGAGTGCAAAATCCGGCATGGGTGTCGATGAGCTCGGCCGCCGGATCAAACAAGAGCTTCCGTGGGACAGCATGGCCGCGACCACCACACCGTTGGTCTTCGATCGGATCAAGAATCTCGTGCTGGGGTTGAAGGCCTCCGAAGCGCGAATGCATGTGCTCATAGATGCCACAACTTTGGCACAGCGCGTAAGGGCGTCTACCGAAGATGATGTGTTAGTTGCCTCAAAACACCTCGCTAAGCACGGATATGTTCACGAGTTACGTACCGCCGAAGGTGCTCTGCTATTTCTCCTCACCCCTGAGTTGCTGAACAATCTGGCGGCATCATTCATCTTGGAGGCCCGCCGGAATCCGAAGGGTCTTGGAGCATTGGATGAGACTCTCCTCCTCGCAGATGGGTATCCATTCCCGGAACTAGCAGATCTCAGCTACATTGACAGGCGGACGCTGATCGACGCAGCCAGGATCTTGTTCCTTGAGCACAACATTTGCTTTCGCGAAACATTCGGGCAATCGACATATCTGGTCTTTCCCGAACTGATCAACCTGAGAAAGCCTCGCGTCGATATGGTAGAAACCACGGACGACAGCTCCTACTCTGTGAGCGGTGCAGTGCAGAACATCTACGCAACCCTCGTCGTACTGCTGGGCTATACGAACACCTTTACGCGCACTGATCAGTGGCAGGGCGAAGCACACTACGAAGTTGGCCCGGGCAGGATCTGTGGCTTCCGCCAGCTTCCGCAGCACGACGGCGACCTTGACTTTGTGCTCTATTACACACCCTCAGTCACTCAAGCGGAGAGATTACTCTTTCAAGGCTTGTTCGAATGCATTCTTCTTGCTCGTTCGGGTGTGAGAGTAACACGTTACGCTTCGCGCGAGTGTCATCAATGCAAGTACCAGCAAGCTCGAGAGGAGGTAGTGAGGCGAACTCGCGAGGGCCGGCTGGCGCTGCATTGCAGCAATTGTGGTACCCTTCTCGATCTCAGCGCCGCACGCCAGGTAATCAGTACGACCGACGAAGAGCATGATCGGGTGGAACGCGACCGCCGGGTATCCATCCTTAGGACTAAGTTCGAGATGGCACTCGTGCAAGTCAAAGCTCTCGTCTCTGCTCGGGCAAAGAAGGAAAAAGCACCGAGCTGCTTCATCAGCTACGCTTGGGGGGAATATGAGCAGGAACAATGGGTGGTACGTCTAGCCAACGACTTGGCAAACGCCGGTCTTGATGTGATTCTGGACCGTTGGGAGAACGCCGAGATCGGAGCCAATATTGCGCGATTTGTTAGTCGGATCAAAGAGGCAGACGAGGTAATCGTCGTCGGAACACCAGATTACAAACAGAAGTGCCTGAATCCATACGGGGCCGTCGTGGCGGCGGAGCTCGACCTCATCCATCAGCGGTTGCTTGGGACAGAGGAACAAAAAAGGACAGTCCGGCCTGTGCTGCTGAAAGGCGATGATGAAGATTCATTCCCACCTTTGATGGTGCGGCGCGTCTATGCAGACTTCCGTCGAGATGAGCACTATTTCACAACACTGTTCGATATGATAGTCACTCTGTTCGCTCTACCGTTTAGATCTCCCGCGGTGTCAGAATTGCGCGAGTCGCTACGCGGCGGCAATTATCCTTTGAGCCACTCAAGGCCTTACAGGGACGAGCGCCTTCAACCGGAATCCTGAGCGTAGCGAGGAATCTCTCCAAAAGGAAACAGCCACCAGGATTTCTCCAGGTGGCTGTTATTTATGTCGGCGACGACCTACTCTCCCACACACTTTCGCGTGCAGTACAATCGGCCCAGCGGGGCTTGACTTCCGTGTTCGGGATGGGAACGGGTATTTCCCCCGCGGTAAGATCACCGGCAACTTGAGGCGTCTACGAGGCGTCTGAGCCTCGTGCCGAAATCCCGAGCGCTTTCCAGCGAGGGATCTCTATCACGCCAATGTCAAAGAACATCACCGCTCGATCCGGGGCTAAAGCCCTCAAACGTCGAAGGGGAAGCGCTTGACGGCACGGCTGAAGCCGTGCCCTTTCAAGTCCGCTCCGCACGACCGGCGGGCGATCTCTCACAACTGAATAGCATTTAAGGTTATACAGGGCGATGGATCTCCGTCGAGATCCGCGAGCGGCAGGTTCGCCGCGCGCCAGGGCTGCCATTCCATGTTGCGCGATAGTTTGCGCGTCATGGGGGAAGCCATGCGCCGAGTAAATTTTATGGTCAAGCCGAACGGGCGATTAGTACTGGTAAGCTTCATGCATTACTGCACTTTCACATCCAGCCTATCAAACACGTAGTCTTCGTGTGCCCTTCATATCCCTTTTGGGTTGGGAGATCTCATCTTGAGGTGTGCTTCACGCTTATATGCATTCAGCGTTTATCACAACCGAACTTCGCTACCCAGCCGTGCCATTGGCATGACAGCTGGAACACAAGAGGTTCGTCCATCCCGGTCCTCTCGTACTAAGGACAGGTCCTCGCAAATCTCCTACGCCCACATCAGATAGGGACCGAACTGTCTCGCGACGTTCTGAACCCAGCTCACGTACCGCTTTAATAGGCGAACAGCCTAACCCTTGGAACCTTCTACAGCTCCAGGATGCGATGAGCCGACATCGAGGTGCCAAACCGGAGCGTCGATATGAACTCTTGGCTCCGATCAGCCTGTTATCCCCGGCGTACCTTTTATCCGTTGAGCGATGGCCCTTCCATACAGAACCACCGGATCACTAAGGCCTGCTTTCGCACCTGCTCGTCTTGTTGGACTCGCAGTCAACCACACTTATGCCTTTGCACTCGACGGCTGATTTCCAAACAGCCTGAGTGTAGCTTCGCGCGCCTCCGTTACAATTTAGGAGGCGACCGCCCCAGTCAAACTACCCGCCTCACTATGTCCCCTTCCCGGTTAACGGGAATAGGTTAGAACCACAGAACTCGCAGGGTGGTATCTCACCGTTGGCTCCTCCAAGCCCGAGAGCCTGGATTCAAAGCCTCCCACCTATCCTGCGCAGCAAGTGCCATAGTTCATAGTGAAGGTATAGTAAAGGTGCACGGGGTCTTTCCGTCTAGATGCGGGTAACCGGCATCTTCACCGGTACTACAAGTTCGCCGAGTCGCTCGTTAAGACAGTCGCACGATCGTTACGCCATTCGTGCAGGTCGGAACTTACCCGACAAGGAATTTCGCTACCTTAGGACCGTTATAGTTACGGCCGCCGTTCACCGGGGCTTCAGTTCGAAGCTTCACCTTGCGGTTGACCTCTCCCTTTAACCTTCCGGCACCGGGCAGGCGTCAGCCCCTATACGTCGTTTTCGACTTTGCAGAGACCTGTGTTTTTGTTAAACAGTCGCCGTGCGCATTTCACTGCGGCCCCCTCGAGCTTGCACTCTACCGGGGCACCCCTTCTCCCGAAGTTACGGGGTTAATTTGCCGAGTTCCTGAACGAGCGTTCTCCCGAGCGCCTTTGGATATTCTCCTCGTCTACCTGTGTCGGTTTGAGGTACGGTTCTCTTCCATTCTCCTTAGAGGTTTTTCTTGGCAGCGTGAACTCGGTGCGTTTCGTCCATACGGACTACTCCTTTGCGTCTGACCGTTGAATGTCTCTCCGGATTTGCCTAGAGAAACCGGCTTGCACGCATCGAACCTGATAGCCATAACAGGCTGCACGTATCCTTCTGCGTCACCCCATCGTGATAACGAACGAATGAGAGTTCCGGAATATTAACCGGATGTCCATCAGCTACGCCTTTCGGCCTCGCCTTAGGGACCGACTAACCCTGAGCGGATTAACCTTCCTCAGGAAACCTTAGACTTTCGGCGCGGAGGGTTCTCACCTCCGTTATCGCTACTTATGCCGGCAGGGTCTCTTCTCAACCGTCGACGGGTCCTTACGATCCCGCTTCAAACTGTTGGGAATGCTCTCCTACCACGCATGGCTTTGACACCATGCATCCGCTGCTTCGGTGCTCAGCTTAAGCCCCGTTGAATTGTCGGCACCGGACCGCTTGACCAGTGAGCTATTACGCTTTCTTTAAAGGATGGCTGCTTCTAAGCCAACCTCCTGGCTGTCTGGGCGTTCCGACATCCTTTCCCACTTAGCTGAGACTTGGGGACCTTAGCAGACGATCTGGGCTGTTTCCCTCTCGACAACGAAGCTTAGCCCCCGCTGTCTGACTCCCGTACTAGTTGTCCACGGCATTCGAAGTTTGGTTGGATTCAGTAAGCTGGAAAGCCCCCTAGTCCATCCAGATCTCTACCACCGCTGCAAATCATACGAGGCTAGCCCTAAAGCTATTTCGGAGAGAACGAGCTATCACGGAATTTGATTAGCCTTTCACCCCTACCCTCAGCTCATCCGAGCTTTTTTCAACAAACACCGGTTCGGTCCTCCAGTGGGTGTTACCCCACTTTCAACCTGGCCAAGGGTAGATCATCCCGCTTCGCGTCTATTCCTGCCAACTGAACGCCCTATTAGGACTCGCTTTCGCTACGGCTCGCTTACGCTTAACCTTGCTGACAAGAATAACTAGCCGGCTCATTATGCAATAGGCACGCGGTCAGGCATTCCCTTGCGGGCATAGCCCTCCCACTGCTTGTAGGCACACGGTTTCAGGTACTATTTCACTCCCCTCGCTGGGGTTCTTTTCACCTTTCCCTCACGGTACTGGTTCACTATCGGTCAGAAGCTAGTATTTAGCCTTACGGAATGGTCTCCGTAGATTCCCGCAGGGTTTC
>CAWAJA010000003.1:97500-339736 GCA_963782275.1 uncultured Acidobacteriaceae bacterium
GCATGATCATGAAGATGGCAAAAAGGCCGATCGGGATGTTGATGTAGAAGGCCCACCGCCAGGAGTAGGTGTCGGTCAAATAGCCGCCGAGCGTCGGGCCCAGACACCGGAGCGACGACCACACCAAGCGCGAACACGGCGAACGCCAGGCCCCGCTTATCGGGCGGGAAACTCTCAATCAGGATGGCCTGCGACAGCGGCTGCAGCGCGCCGCCACCGGCGCCTTGGATGGCCCGGGCCAGCAGGATCATGCCCAGGCTGGTCGCTGCGCCGCAAGCGAACGAAGAAACCGTGAAGATGACGATGCAGGAGATGAGGAAGCGCTTGCGTCCGAACTGCAGCGAGAACCACGGGCTGGCGGGCAGGATCACGGCATTGGCGACCAGGTAGCTGGTCAGCACCCAGGTGGCTTCGTCGTTGGTCGCCGAGAGGCTGCCCGCAATGTGCGGCAGCGCAACCGACGCAATGGAGGTATCGAGCACCTCCATGAAGGTCGCCAGCATGACCGAGATCGCGATCAGCCAGGGGCTGAAGGCGGGCCGCGACAGCGATATGCCTCCTGCGCCAGCGACCGTCGCGGTTGCCATTGGTTTTCCTCTCTAGGAATTCGGTTGCCGCACGACCCCAAGGTGCCGCCGCCGTGGTTAGGAAACAGATGCACAGAAACCGGCGAACGATTCGGTGCACCGTGCACTACTGCGCCTCCCTCGTCGGAGTTCGTATTTATCCGCGAACGATGAGTGCTCCCGCTATCTCCTGGAAATCATTTGCCGCGGAGACACGGAGGATGCCGAGTTTTGATTTCCACAATGTTTTTCTGTGATCTCCGTGCCTCCGGGGTGGTTTTCACTTCCGGGGGTGGGCGCTCCATGTGACCCTCCGCACTACAACTGGGAAGTGCTCGCCGAGTTTGCTCGTGCGGTAAACTGCATTGCACCCGAAATGAACAGCAACCACCTCGGCTTCACTCCAGCGGAATTGCGCAAGCTGCGCAGTTTGAAGGATCCCCACGGCATACAACGCTTTCTCGACGACATGCCTTATCACCTGGCCGACACCGCGTGGTCGCCGCGGCTGGTGTTGCGCGAAGGGACGGCGCATTGCCTGGAAGGTGCGATCTTCGCCGCTGCTGCCCTGCGCGCCAACGGGCATCCGCCGCTGATCGTGGATTTTGAGGCCGAACACGATACCGACCACGTGCTTGCGGTGTTTCGCGTGAACGGTCACTGGGGCGCGATTGCCAAGTCGAACTACACCGGATGCCGCTACCGCGAGCCCGTGTACCGCAACTTGCGCGAGCTGGCCATGAGCTACTTCAACATCTATTTCAACCTGCGGCGCGAGCGCACTCTGCGGACTTTCTCGCGCCCGGTGAATCTCTCGCGCTTCGACGATCGGCAGTGGATGACCACCGAGGAACCGATCTGGTTCATTGCGTATTACTTATTGGACATCCACCACTACAAGCTGCTGCCGGCGGGCATGTCCAAGCGGCTGCACCGGGTGGACGAGCGAACGTTTCAGGCGGAGATTTTGGGGAAGGCACACAAGTGGCACTAAACTCGGGCGGCGTTTGTCATTACGAGCGAAGCGAGGGACCCGCTTTTTGACTTTCCCGCAGAGACAGAAGATTTTTCGCGCCAAGAGCGGCTTTCGAATAGCCACGCCGGAAGGCTCGCACCCGTAGGACACCATCACACAGGACTTGCCCATGGGCTATCACAAGCGACGCCGGTGCAGCGGCGGACTTGCTCCAACCATCCAACCAGCCCTGCAACTCTGCCAGCGCCCTCTGGCACACCAGTGCGTGGCGCTGCTTCTTGTCGCGGATGCGGCGGCGGGTTTCATCATCCAACGGCTGCAACAGATCGAAGGTGATATTGGCTGGCTGGAAATTCTTGGCATCGGCGTGGCAGATATAGTTGACCAGCGCTCCAAAAGCGGTCGCGCGCGGAGGAGCCACCAGCTCGGCGCCAGTGGCGAGCGCCGCGGCTTGCATCCCTGCGAGCAGTCCCGTTGCGATGGATTCGACGTATCCCTCGACGCCGGAAATTTGTCCCGCAAACAGCACGTTGGGATGCTGCTTCATCTGCAGCGTCTCGCGCAGCAGCGTGGGGGCGTTGATGTAGGTGTTGCGGTGAATTTGCCCGTAGCGCAGAAACTTCGCGTTCTCCAGTCCGGGAATCAGCCGCAGGATGCGCGCCTGCTCGCAATACTTGAGGTGGTTCTGGAAGCCGACGAGGTTGTAGGAGTCGGCGCGCAGGTTCTCCTGGCGCAATTGCACCACTGCGTACGGCGTCTTCCCGGTGCGCGGATCGCGCAGGCCGACCGGTTTCATCGGCCCAAAGCGCAGCGTGTCGCGGCCGCGGCGCGCTATCTCCTCGATCGGCAGGCAGCTCTCAAAGTAGTTCAGGTTTTCCCAATCCTTCGCGTCCACCGATTGCGCTTCCAGCAGCGCGTCGAGGAAGCGATCGTACTCTTCCTTGGTCATCGGGCAGTTGATGTAGTCGGCCGTGCCCTTGCTCGTAGCGCGCGGCCATGTACACGCGTGACATGTCGATGGAATCGGCCTCGACGATCGGGCTGATCGAGTCGTAGAAATACAGTTGCTCGCTACCGCTCAGGCGCAGGATCTCGTGCGAGAGCGCATCGGAGGTGAGAGGGCCACTGGCAATGATCGTGATAGCGTCGTTCTCGTCGATGTTCGTGACCTCTTCGCGGACGACGCGAATCCATGGCTCGCGCTCGATGGCGGCGGTGACAGCCTCAGAGAACTTCTCGCGATCGACGGCCAGCGCGTGACCGGCGGGAACTGCGGTTTCACGGGCAATCTGCATCAGCAGCGAACCGGCGCGGCGCATCTCCTCTTTCAGCAGCCAGGGTGCGGTGTTCTCGGCGTCGGACTTCAGCGAGTTGGAGCACACCAGCTCAGCAAAGTTCGCTGTCTGGTGTGCAGGCGTCGAACGCGACGGCCGCATCTCGAACAACTCGACTGCGACGCCGCCACGGGCGCATTGCCAGGCTGCTTCCGAGCCGGCCAGTCCGGCGCCGACGATGCGGACAATTGGCTTCATCGGATTTCAGCATACGCGACGCTTCCATGGATGGCGAAGCCCCGGCGATCTTCTTCCCCGTTTCCACCGTTTTGCAAATTCCTGACGCTGCCATGACAATAGGAGGGCGACGCCAGCTTATGACGGCGATTATGGCGCCGCGCCGAGGTGAGCTTAGTTAGCTGCACACCGCCTGCTTGGCCATCGCCGGAACTCAAAACTACCGCAAAGGAATCATGTCATGCCAAGAATTTCCTACGTTGAAATGGACCAGGCCCCGCCCGAAGTGCGCGAAGTTTATGAGAAGGCACTGAAGGGAAAACCCGGCAGCCTTCACAAAATCCTGGCTCACCGGCCGGAGGTGCTGAAGAACCTGCTGCCGTTCTATGGCAGCATCGGCAAGGCAATTGGACACCGTCTCTACGAGATCGTCTACATCCGTGTGTCTATGATTAACGCGTGCAATTATTGAATGCAGCACCACCTCGCTTCGTCGAAGCGAGTCGGGCTGGGACCGCAGGAGTGGCAGCATCTGAAGGCCGGCGATTACAGTACGTTTGCTCCCAAGGAGCAGGCAGCGCTGAACTTCGCCGAGAAGCTGACGCGCGATCCGCATTCCATTGCCGACGCCGACATTCAAAGCCTGAAGCTCCACTTTTCTGAACCGGAGATCGTTGACCTCGATCTTCTGATCGGCCTGGCGAATTTGACCAACCGCTTCACCGATCCGCTGGGGGCTGAAGTGGAATTTCCGCGAAGAGAAGATTTGATCTCGCGAAAACCAGCCTCGCCCCATCGTACGCCTGCGCATCCGATGGGGCTGTTCATGAGTGGTTTCGCTGTGCGGTATTTCAGATCGTTGCACTGAGACTGAAGGTTGTGGTCTTGTACTGCGCTGGCACAGGAATGGTAGCGATGCTCTGGTCGCTCAACCGTTGCGGCAGACCTCCGGAACTACTTGGGCCAACCGCCTGGACAGTGAAGCCTACCGACACCGTATCACTGCCCGGGGTTGATAGGCGCCAGTAGTAGGGGATGGTTATAGTGCATGTCAGCAGGTCCCCACTGAGGTTACCAACAACCGAGGCTTCCTCATCAAAGAAGGAGGATTCGAAGACCGAGGCGGAGCCGCCGCACGAGAACTGTTCGCCCGCCGGGAAGGTAGATGCAACCTTGACATACAGGTTGATTACAATCGTGCCTTGGGTGGGAGGCGGGGTTGGAGCTTCTCCGGTTGACTGCGGTGGCATAGGCTTAAACGTTCCGGTTCGCGGATCGAGGTATCCGAGAACCCCATGGGACGGCTTCCCGTGAACGGATTCTTGATTTGTGCTTTGGCTCCATGCGGGCAGTGTCAGCGCGACGAGACAAAGGCCAAGCAATGTGGTGGTTAGAACTTTCATGCTCACTCTCCTTATTGGCCGGAGTCGATTTCCAGCCTGATTTAGCCGGACATCTTACCCCAAAACCGGCAGAACCATGCAGACTTTCGGAGATCTAACAAAGACTGTCCGCCTAGCACCCCGTGGTGCAAGTCTAGATTCGTAAGCAAAAACATTTGAGGTATTCACAGACTCTCTTCGTAGAATGTGCGCATGGCAATGGGCACGCGCAAGCAGCGGGAGAAGCAAGAGGACATCTGGATTGCGCACACGGAGTTGGCCTCGGCTCCGGGGCATCCGTTCTATCAGCGGCTGAACGAGTTGCTGGAGGCGGAGCGCTTCGACGAGTTTGTCGAGGGGCGGTGTGCGAGGTTCTATGCGGCCAGGTACGGACGGCCCTCACTGACGCCGGGGATTTACTTTCGTTCGCTGCTGATCGGATATTTCGAAGGCATCGGGGCGGAGCGCGGCATTGCTTGGCGGCTGGCAGACTCACTGGCGCTGCGGCGTTTTGTGGGCATTGGCCTCGACGAGAACACCCCGGACCACTCCACAATATCGCGCACCCGGCGGTTGATCGATGTGGACACGCATCGCGAAGTGTTCACTTGGGTGCTGGAAGTGCTGGCCGATCGCGGGCTATTGAAGGGCCAGCGGATCGCCATCGATGCCACGACGCTGGAAGCTAACGCGGCGATGCGCTCGATCGTACGGCGCGACACGGGTGAGAGTTACGAGGAATTTCTGCGCGGATTAGCCAAGGCCTCGGGCATCGAAACCCCGACCCGGGAAGACCTGGTGAGACTGGATCGCAAGCGCAAGAAGCGCACGTCCAACAAACACTGGAAGAGTCCAGCGGACGAGGATGCGCGGATCGCGAAGATGAAGGATGGGCGTACCCGCCTGGCGCACAAGGCTGAGCATGCGGTCGATCTGGACACGGGCGCGGTGGTGGCCGTCACGTTGCCGGGTGCCGATAAGGGCAACACGACGAGCTTGGACGCAACCCTGTGCGAAGCAGGCATGACAGTGGCGGAGTTGGCGGGTCGCGAGGCGGAGTTGAAGCCCGACCGTGAGCCCAAGGTGAACGTCAACGGGATCGAAGAGTTGGTTACCGATAAGGGGTATCACAGCGGCGCAGTCCTCCAGCGAGTGAAGAGTTACGAGGTGTGCAGCTATATACCGGAGAAGCAGCAAAAGGGGCGACGTAACTGGCAAGGCAAGCCAGCCGAACAGCAGGCAGTCTATGAGAATCGGCGGCGGGTACGAAGCGAGTACGGCAAGAGTTTACTGCGGCGACGTGGCGAGTTGGTGGAACGCAGCTTCGCACACTGCTACGAAACCGGCGGCATGCGTCGCTGCCATCTCCGCGGACGGGACAACATTTTGAAGCGGCAGTTGATTCATGTCGGAGCGTTCAACTTGAGCTTGATCCTGCGCCAGATGCTGGGTGCGGGCACACCGCGAGAGCTGAGAGACCGCTCTGGCAGGCTTGTTCTGTTCGTTTATTTACTCTTCCGGGGTCGGATAAATCAGAATCGGCTTTGCAGAAGCCGGCCCTCCGCATCCGTTGTCAAGTGCTTCGTGAGCTTGCGCACCCGGCTACGTCGCCAGCCTTGCAGAAAAACCACCACTTGCGCCACGGGCTGCTAGGGCCGGAAACTGCCGCGCTGCGTATTTTTTTCTACATCGACGGAGGGTGTGATACTATCCAAACAGTATCTCGCAAAGTTTGACTTGCGATTTTGAGTTTCACCCGCCGGTATTTTTCCGCGTTTGCCACTCCAAGTCACCTGACACGCTTCTGCAAGAACACATTTAGATCAAAGGATAACAACGTGGAAAAAGGTACAGTAAAATGGTTTAACGACGCTAAAGGCTTTGGTTTCATCAGCCGGGAGAATGGAGACGACGTTTTCGTCCATCACTCGGCGATCCAGGCCGACGGCTTCCGCAGCCTGCAGGAAGGCCAGAGCGTGCAATTCAAAGTGGTCAGCGGCCCCAAGGGATTGCAAGCCGAAAACGTCCAATTGGCGTAAGTTACAGCCGATCTTGAAACCCTGGGAGTCGAATCCTGGGGTTTCTTTCTGACATCAAACCAACGGGAGGCAAATTATGGCAGGAAGCTCAAGGACGACATTCACCAAACGCGCCAAAGAACGCGCCCGCCAGGAGCGGCAAGCCGAAAAAGCCCAGAAGAAAACCTTCCGCAAAGAAGAAAAGCAAACCCGCCAACCGGGACCCTCTCAGGGAGCGCCGGTTATCGCCTTGGACGAAGACGGCCAGCCCCTGCCGCTGGACTTTCACGACTTCTAGGGTCGTTCGCGACCTAAGCAAGCCCAAGTGACGCACCTAGCTGTTGACTAGTTAAGAAACTCAGACCACTATTCTCTGATTTCCCATTTCGGGACGGAATGTTATCTTTCTGTTAACTCCCCCTCCCCGTCCCGTGTTGTTTAGAATCATGGGATTACGGACTTTTTCCAGGCAAATAATAGAACCCCAATGGTTTATACGTAGTTGCTTGATCCGCAAGGACTTACGAGCCGAGATTTCGCTCGGTTCGAGGGCTCACGGGAGAGTCGGCGAGGGACTTAGTTATGAACTGATAATCAGACTTGAGTTCTATCCACTATTCACTGACCACTACCCGCTGACTTGTCAAAGAGCTTTCCCCGCCCGCACACTGGGTGCGGCCAGCGAAAACACCACAACCTCGTCCTCGCACTTTGTTGATACCGCATAGGCCTTCCTGACGCAAGGGCGTAGGTCACCCTCTCACGTGATCTGGGCGGGAGCGGCAAAATCCCCACACGAGCACAGCCCGCTGGGTGGAGGCGCGACGTAGGTCGTTGGTGGTACTCCATGATTTCACACCATCACAAGCAGATGGATGGGTGTACAATCCTTCCCATTCTTGAAACCAGAAAAGGAAATTTTGGTAAGGAAATTCTTCGTTAGTCCGGGGAACTGGCCCTGACACGCAGGTCAGCAACTCTCGGTTGGAGTAGCGCGCATCGATCATATGGGATACATTCCTGGCCTCGACAACGATGTATTCATCAGCTACTCCCACTTGGATGATAGCTCGGGGTGGGTCACGCGTTTCCATGATGAATTTAAGATCCAACTCGAGGACATCCTCGGTCCCGTCTCCATTTGGCGTGATGCAAAACTCCAAGGTGCGGAGGACTTTAATCAAACAATCCAAAACGCCCTGGCTTCAACGGGAGTTCTGCTAACTGTCGTCTCGCCAAATTTTCTCTCGTCAAAGTACTGCTGCGAGCGTGAATTCCCGCATTTTCAACGTAACCTGGATCCACCTGGTCTCCCTATCGGCAGTCGGTTTCGGGTTGTGAAAGCGATTCGGCGACCAGCCGATGCGGATCGCCATCGCCACTTTGTCCCTGGGGCTCTCGGATTTGACTTCTGGAAGGAAGATACCCAAAGTGGCACGATAGAAGAGCTCGGTACCAAGGCTTTCCGCGACAAAGTCTCGCGCCTTGCGCAAGCCGTAGCACAGATCTTAACTGACCTCCGAAATCTGCGTCTGCCACTCTACGTGGCCAAGCCGTCCAGCGATCTCGACACAGAGTTCGAAGACCTGCGGACAGAACTCCACGCTCGTGGCTATCGGATACTCCCGAGTACGCGGATTTGGACGGAGCAAGCGATAGCTGATGAGCTGAAAACTGCGGCCCTTTCTATCCACTTGTTTGGATCTCAGTTCGATGAATTTGTTATTAAGCAAGCAAGCCTGTCGCGCGAGCGGGAACTGCCGCTGCTCGCATGGCTTGGCCCGAATACGCGGGACACTTACGGCACTGCGGTCGAAGAACTCGAGGGGTACACCAACCTCGTCGCCCTCGTCGATCAAACCCCGGCGTGGAAACTTCCCGGAATGATTGATCAGTGTGTTCGCCCGAAGCCTTCAGCCCATGCTGCGCCAGCATCGGCGAAGCTAAGAGTCTTTATCCTGTGCGAGCCCCGTCAGGAGCGCGAGTGGCATTTTGCCATCGAGCTTCGCGACAAGATCTCGACTTCAGAAGATTGTGACGTTGACGTGCCGGATCGTTCCGCAAGCAATATGTGGGCAGATCGGATCGATAAGCTACGTAGCGCCGATGGGGTTCTGGTCTACTGGGACACGACGGATGAACGCTGGCTAACCTACGCGCATGAGGATTTACGCGAGATGGCGGTTCGGCGGCGCCGTGACTACAAGTCCGAGGCCTTGGTGGTCAGTGATCCTCAGCGGATTCCCCCAGTTGTTTCCCAGTTAGTTGTTGGCCGGAAGGATCCGTTCGACGTCGGACAACTCAGACCGTTCTTTGAACGCCTTCGCCAGCCCAACGGAGCGGCCGCCCCATGATCCAGATTGACACGGCGGTTGAAAACCCGTTCCCCGGGCTACCGCGGTTCGAACCGCACCAAGCTAAGTATTTCTACGGTCGTGCGAAGCAGGTCCAACAGATGCTCCGCCACCTCGAGGCCCAACGCTTCCTTGTGGTTATCGGGTCTTCCGGGTGCGGCAAGTCCTCGCTGGTACGAGCGGGACTTCTTCCAGCCCTTCTCCGCGGCTATCTGGGATCCGGACCGAATTGGCGCATCGCCCTGATGACGCCCGGAACTCGACCGTGCGCAGCGCTGGCGCAGGCATTGGCCGTTCCGGAGTGCATGAATACCGATTCGGAGTTGATCGAGACCACGCTACGCGAGAGCACGCTGGGTCTCGTCGAAGTCGCGAGGCGAAATCACCTAGCAGGACAGAATCTACTTGTCGTTGTCGATCAGTTTGAAGAGATCTTTCGATTTCGTGAGATTTCCGATTTTGCTGAAGCAGAGGCCGCACATTTTGTTCAGCTCCTGCTGCAAGCTTCGGCTCGGGGCGATGATGAGTTGCGAATAGTCCTGACGATGAGAACAGATTATCTCACTGATTGCGCGCAGTTTGATGGATTGCCGGAGGCCATGAACAAGGGGCAGTTTCTGGTGCCGCGACTGACCCGTGAGGAGAGGCAGGAGGCCATACAACGCCCCTTGGATTTCGTGGGCGTCGAATATACGGCACGGCTCGTCCAGCGGGTCCTAAATGACGCCGGTGACGATCCTACGAATCTTCCGGTTCTTCAGCACGCCTTGCGCCGGACTTTCGAGCATTGGCGCGGCGTCGGCTCAACTGGTCCTATCGATATCGCCGACTACGAAGCTGCGACCACCGGCGGCAGTGCTATTGAGAAACACGCCGAGGGCGTTTACGCCAGATTATCGCCGGCAGAACGGTCCATTGCAGAGAAGGTGTTTCGCGTCCTGACGACTTTAGACCGCGGCGGTAGAGTGCGACGCCCGAGCACAATCGGACATATTCAGGCCGTTACCGGAGGTGGCGATGCAGTGCGTTCCGTAATCGGACGCTTTGCGGAACAGGGTTTTCTTACGCTCAATGAAGACGAAGCGGTCGATCTAACACATGAGAGCGTGATCGAAAGATGGCCACGGCTGAAGTCGTGGGTAGATACGGAACAGAAGTCAGCGGACTGGTATTGGCAGATTGTCGACTCTGTAAGGTACAAGAGGAGCCTTTGGAAGGGAGCCGAACTTCGGGCTGCCGAACGACTGCGTGACAAGGACGGCTGGAACCAAGCATGGGCTGACCAATATGCACCGGGTTTTGACGAAGCAATGCAGTTTCTACGGCGTAGCCGTTGGCGCCGACGATTCGTGTTCATCGGCTGGCTGTCCCTCATCATGGCGATCGTGCTCTTCGCTTTGGTGTTCACGTATAAGCTTAACGAGCAGAGGATCCGCGCTCAGAAGGGCGAGGTCCGGGCGTTTCAGGCCGAACTGGAGGCCAAGAAGGCGAGAGATTCCGCTGAAGCGTCTGCAAGCCGGGCCAGGGCTGCGATTGCAAGTACCGAAGAGGAGCGCCAGCGACACCTTGCCGACGCGGCCAAATTCCAACAGAGTTCAGAAGCTTAT
Organism: uncultured Acidobacteriaceae bacterium; assembly: GCA_963782275.1. Classification (GTDB taxonomy): domain Bacteria; phylum Acidobacteriota; class Terriglobia; order Terriglobales; family Acidobacteriaceae; genus Bog-257. The sequence continues at coordinate 107,915 of CAWAJA010000003.1, forward strand.
ACCAAGCAGTTAAGAGAACTAACATCCGGCAACACCCAAAGGCTACCGGAGGAGACCGCCAATGTTGCTGCACTCAGGGAAAAGCTAGCGTCTGCTGAGAGGGATCGAGATACTTACCAGTCGCGTCTGAGCGATCAGAAAAAGGACTACGAAAGCCAGATAGCCACGCTGAACAAGGAGCTAAACAAGCTTCGAGGTGAGGTGCGGCAGAATGCCTCTGAACAAGGGCCGATTCCACCGAAGGCCCAGCCTTCAGTAGACATCCTGGGGAGCGTGCTTTCTCAGAAGGAAGTGAGCGATGCGTTCGGGAAAGCGGTCGGTGCCAACTATTGGGCGATTGAAGTAAAGCTTGCCAACAACACCGCGAGGGATTTCGCTATCGAAGGCCTGGTGCTCGAAACCAGCGACGGGACTACTCTCCCATTCACCCCTCCCCAAGACGTTCGGAAGATAGCAACCAAGAACCGGTCCAGCTTTGGTCAGTTTACCAGGGCCACTGATTTCCTTATTCATCCTAATAGTTCCCAGCTAACGGTTCTATTCCTGCAGAAGAGTCTTCTGCATTTGTCGCAGGGGCAATTGCCACCGGGAACTCACGTCAAGGTTGTTGGGAGCACCCCGATCTCCGAGAAAGACCTTGTCCCCAACTTCACGATCATAGCTTCGGCACCATCGCTCAGCGTGGCCCAAGGGAACCAGGGAAACGTACGCGGTCACGACGGCGATCAGCGGCGGCTTCAATAGCGCGATCGCCCTGTCGGCCTCAGGAGTGCCGTCAGGCACTACCGTCAGTTTTACTCCCGACCCAATACCGGCGCCCGGCGCGGGCACCTCGACCATGACTATCACCGTAGGCGTAAGCACGCCTACGGGGACGTATCCCATCACGGTGACGCGCGATGGAGGCGACATCCAGCGGAGCACTACGGTGACGCTGACGGTCACGGGGCAACAATAGCCCAACTTCATCATCTCGGCTACGCCGTCTTTGCTCCACATCCGGCGGGCCGCATGGAACCGCTACCTATCCACCGGACTTTTGAAAGAACCTTTACCGGCCTACACACTGGGTGCGACCAGCGAGGGACACAACAACTTTGTCCTCGCGCCTCCGTGATACCGTGGCGTGGCGCTCGCGGACAAGTGCGCAGGTCACGGTTGCATGTGACGAGAACGATCAGTAGACTCCGCCGTCCTTCAACTTACGTTCGGGCACGTTCCAGGCCAAGAATCGTAGTCGACCGACTTAGCAGCCAGGTCACCGGCGCCCAGCGTTACGAATGGTAAGGCCGACCTACTCAGAATTCTATTCGCGCCTGGAATGCGATCATTCGCGGGCTGCTGTCGCCTCCCAACCCGACGCCCAGCAGGCCGGTGGGCGGGGATGTGGCATAGGTGAGTGCTCCAAAACCCGTCTGGGTGGAAGGTTTGCCGGGCACGCCAGCGAGGACCATGCTGGGCAGGCCAAAGTTCGGGTGGTTCAGGACGTTGAAGAACTGCGCGTCAAGTCGCAACCTTACACGCTCTCCTAACGGAAACCATTTGGTCACATAAAAGTCACTCCAGAAGAAGTCCGGGCCGCGAAGAGCATTACGAGCGAGATTGCCAAACTGGCAGTTCTGCGGAGTGTCGCCGCCCACGCAGGTCCCGGTGCTGGGGTCAACCGCCGAAACAAACGCGTTGGGGTTGAGCCACTGAATCGTCCCCGGCTGAGTCACTCCCGGAATCGGGTTGTGTTCATACAGAGGGACGCCTGGCAGGATGCTGGCGAACTGAGGGCCACTACCCTGCACAATCCCATTTCCATTGGCGGAGTACGGTGTACTTAGAACAGAAAACGGGACGCCGGTGTGCCAGAACACAGTTCCGGAAATCTGCCACCCGTTCAATGCGTAGCTCGGCAGGGATCTCCTGACTTTGCTGGGAAGCTGATACACATATTGCGCGGTGAGGTTGTGACGGATGTCGTAATCGCAGTTGCCGTAATCGCGGGCAAGCTCTCCCGGCAACGGCGAAAGAATGCCTCCGGAGGAGAACTGCAGGAAACCTCCATTGGAAACCGTATCAAGACAGTGACTCCAGGTATAGTTCACCTGCCCTTGAAAGCCGTGCGACATGCGCTTCATGGCGATCAATTGCAGGCCGTTGTAGTGGCTGTTGGCGCCGGTCGAAAGCTGGGCAACGGCGGCAAATCGCGGGTCGGTCGGCTGCATGTAAGGATAAGGCGAGAAGCAGCCCGGACACACCGTCTGATAACCGTTGACCTCGGTTAAGTAGGGCTGGTTCACGGCGCGAGTGCCCACATACCGCGCTTGCAGGCTGGCGGTCGCCCCAATCTGCTGCTCAATCCCGAGGCTCCACTGCATGAAATAGGGCGCGTGCAGCTTGCCAGTCGGGACCGCGGTAATTGCGACTGGTGGAAGACAGGTTGCAGGATTGGCCAGCGGGGAGGCGCAGGATAACTGTCCTTGTGCAAACCCGGAGCCGAACCGGTTGTTCGCCGCAATGGTGGCGTCCACGGCGCTGTCGGCGACCCCGGGAGCAATCGCCGTTCCGCCTACGGTTCCGAGAAGACCACCCTGAAACGTTCTCACATACGGAGGGTTGGTGCCGATGGTGTCGGCAACGCTGCCCGGCAACAGATCGCTGAATACCCCGAAGCCGGCTCGCAGCAGGGAATTCGGGCCGAACTGCCAGGCGATACCGGTTCTTGGTTGAAGAATGGCGGCCGGTGTCGACGCGAACAGATTACCAAGACCAGTCTGGATTGCGGCGTTCAACGGCTGATCGACGTCGTGGGAGATGGAAGCAAAAGAGCCGTCCAGGCGGGCAATCTGGTTGTGGGGATTCAAGGGATTGGAGTTGAAGGTATCGCGCAGGCCGAAGGTCCAAGTGAGCCTGGAGGTCACCCGCCAGGTATCCTGCGCGTAGAAGTCGAGATTAAGAAAATTGAACGGTTCGTTCGCCGAGGACGGGAAGGTCTTGGTCGCGGTCGATGCCACACCATAGATGAATTGTGGCAAGGTGGTGTAGCTTACGGTGGCCACCGTGCCTTCTCCGAAGTCGTAGTCATTCAGCCGAAAGATTCGGGTATTGGTGCCAAACCTCAGTTCGTGCGCGCCATGGCTCCAAGCCAGATTGTCGTTGAGGAAAAGCCTTCCGGCGCGCCGGCCCTGGACCCATGTGTTGTCCAGCCCTCCGATGGTTGTGAAGGGAGCGTTCGCACCGCTTCCCTGCAAAACAATTGGGAATGCGGCCAGCGTCTTCTGAAAGTCGCCAGGGGCGAACAGACTTTCGTACCAGGAGAAAGCGGGATTGAAGTAGTTCACCAGGTTCTGGGAAAAAACGTGCGTATAACCTGCGGCAAAGGAATAGAGCGGTTGCGGCGAGATCGCGTTGAACAAGGGATTGATCGGATCGGTGTAGGCGGCTTGCAGGCCGTTGTCGGCCTGGAAACGAAACCAGGCCGTATCGTCCGGACTGATGTTGTAATCAATGCGCGCCGTCTGCACCTGCTCGTGATCGTCGCTGGAATGCGAGACGCTCTGACGGTTGGCGCAGCCATTGCCGCTCGGTGGGTTCCCAGCCGCGGCGCTTCCACCCGCATTGAAGGGGCAACCGAGCACGGCCAGCGGTAGCCCGTTCGTATTCTGATAAAGGGCGAACATCTTCTGGTAGAAGGGCACGAGCTGCGGAGCGGCAGGGTATTTCGATCCGGTGACGGAATCGGTCCCACCGAGGGGCAGTTGTTGCAGCACATATTGCTGGAACGCAGGGCTGGGGACCGTCACCGGGGTGACGATCGGCAACGCGATCCGCACCCATTCGCTATCGACGAAAAAGAACAGCTTGTCATGCAGGATGGGACCGCCCAGGCTGCCCCCGAAGTGATTCACGTTGGATCCCGGCTTCCGGTTGCCGGGCGTGGCATTGGTGAAGTAATCGGCCGCATTGAGAACGGCGCCGTTCCACAGTTCGTAGAGGTTGCCATGGAACGCATTGGTCCCTGACTTGGTTATGTAGTTGACCTGAGATGCTCCGTATCGGCCCTGGTCCACCGAATAAGAGAGCGTGTTGACCGTCACTTCCGATATCGAGTTCAGCCCGAGAACCAGGTTCGTGGAGAGGCCGCTGTTGAGGTTGGTCAGCGGATCGTTTGTCTCCAGCCCATCCACGATGTAGCCGTTGGCGAGCGCGGGCAGACCGTTGAATTCCACGTTGCCGTAACCATTCGTGCCTCCCACGAAGTCGTTGCCGCTACCTGCGGTATTAATCAGTGCTCCAGCCGCGAACTGCAAAGGGTAGGTCAGGTCCCCTCCCGGATTCGGCAGGTTTTCAAGCGCGGACGCGTTCAGGGTGGTAGACGTGTTGGCATTCGCTGTGTTGAGGAGTGGAACTCCTTCTGTGACGTCCACAGTCTGGTTCGCCTGGGCTACTTTCAAAATAAAGTTGACGGTCTGCTTTTGGCCCAGGCCCGCGGAGACGGTATCGTTCTGCTGCGACTCGAAGCCCGGCGCCTCCACTTTCACCGAATAATTGCCTGGCTGGAGTTGGGGAAAGTTGAAACGGCCCGCCTGATCGGTCTTTACCGTGCGCCTGAAACCAGTATCGCGGTTGGCGATGGTCACAATGGCAGCAGGAACGACAGCATCAGATGAATCTGTTACCTGCCCGACAATGGCACTGGTGGTTTCGCCTTGGCCGGATGCTTCTCTGGGGACAAGGAGGACCACAAAGAGGGCCGAAAGAGCACCATGAGCCAAAACACACACAACCCACCTGCAGGACAGTCTCATGGTTTTTCTTGGTTGTTTCCAGACGCGAGCCAATCGCGCCTCCGCACTCGTTAATGGCAATATACCACGCGTGATTAACCATGGTAAACAATATATTGCCAAGCATGATTTCGGCTGGGAAAGGAATTGGGTCCTAAGCTCGTGTAACCCTTCGGCTACGGTCGGGTATGCCTTTTCGCTAAACGCGGGCGAGAATGGAAGGGTATTGCCGCCCCGTTCTCACCGGGTTTGCAGGCCATTCCCTCGATAAAATCTTTTTATGCCTGGAGGCCGCGCCCGCGGCTGGTGGTGAATGATCTAAGCAAGTTGAAACGACTCGGTCATCCGGTGTAAGGAATCGCCAGCTTGGAAGCTAAGTCTCAGCCTCGTACGTGGCAAGTGCTGCTCGCCTTCGCCATCATCTATTTTGTTTGGGGATCGACGTTCCTTGCGATCCGGGTGGGCGTGCGTGAGGTCCCACCGTTTCTCCTCGCTGGAATGCGCTTCCTGGTCGCCGGGGTCGTTCTCTATGGATGGATGCGCGCCAGGGGCACGCCATCACCGACTTTGCGCGAGTGGCGCGCCGCTTCGCTGCTTGCGTTCCTGATCTTCGTGCTCGATTACGGCCTGCTCTTCTGGGCGGAGAAGCGCGTCCCCTCGGGGATCGCGGCGGTGATGATGGCCACGATTCCGGCCTTCATGACGATCTCCGAGATCCTCATCCTGCGCACGCAGCGCCTGACCATACGCCTGGCGATCGCATTGCTGGTTGGGCTTGGGGGTGTGGCCGTTCTGGTGAGCCATGCGTTGAGCTTTGGCGAGGCTCCCATCGACACCGTCGGCGCCTGCGCCCTGGTTGTGGCCGCGATGAGCTGGTCGGTGGCCGCAGCCCTGAGTCGCAAGTTGCCGTTGCCGAGCGCGAAGGTCATGAGCTCGGGCTCGCAAATGCTCGCGGGCGGCGTGCTGCTCACCGTGACCGCCGCCCTGCTGGGAGAGTTCCGCGGATTCCAGATGCAGGCGGTCTCGCGCGGCGCGTGGCTGGCGCTGCTGTACCTGATCGTCGCCGGGTCGATCGTAGGCTTCACCGCTTACGTCTGGCTGATCCATCACGAATCGCCGACAAAAGTTGGCACCTACGCGTATGTCAATCCGGTCGTGGCCGTGCTGGTGGGCTACTTCCTCGGGGGAGAGACGATCGGCGCACGCACCATCTTCGGAACCTTGCTGGTGCTGATCAGCGTAATCGTGATCACGACGACTCCGGCCAAGAAGGCCGAGCCCGAGCCACTCGTCGAAGAGCTCGCCGAAACCGGATGAGGCTGAGTCTCGAATCCAACGGGCCCCTACCTGATAGACTCGGCTCGATGCTCGATCTTTCCCGCTTCGAATGGATGTCCTTCGACTGCTACGGCACGCTGATCGACTGGGAGACTGGCCTCCTCGGATATTTGCGCCCGCTGTTTGAGGGCAAGGGTTGCCCTGTCGGTGATGCCCAGATCCTAGCGTTGTACTCAGAGTTCGAACCGCGCCAGCAGGCGGGACACTTTCGCAGATATCGCGACGTGCTGGCCAGCGTGGTCCACGACTTCGGGCGTGAGCTGCGCTGTGAACTGACCAGCAAGGAAGCCGACGGTCTCGCGGAATCGATTCGGAATTGGCAGCCGTTCAGCGATACCGTCGCCGGGCTGCAGCGGCTGCATTCCCGTTACAAATTGGCTGTGCTTTCCAACATCGATGATGACCTGTTCGCGTACACGGCGCCCAAGCTGGAGGTGAAGTTTGGCGCGGTTGTGACCGCACAACAGGTGCATAGCTACAAGCCGTCACTCAATAATTTTGAAGCGCTGTTGCGGCGATATGCCATTCCCCGCGAACGCCTGCTGCATGTGGCGGAGAGCTTGTACCACGATGTGGCACCTGCGCGTTCACTTGGGATTAATGCGGTGTGGGTGAATCGCAGGCAGGGGAAAGCGGCGGCTGCGTCGAAGCTGGCTGACGTGAAACCCGATCTGGAAGTGCCCGATGTTGGGCGGCTCGCGGAGTTGGCGGTACCGGGAGATTAGGAGCACAACCGAACGGGTGTACGGGTCGCACCAAACCAACATCGCCTTAGTCTCGAAAGTCCCGTCGTGCCCCGTGTCGGATATGCAGCACAAACACCTGTCGCGAGCGTCGGTTGATCGAGTAAATGATGCGATAAGTGTGCGGCTTATTCCCGTACAGGAGCTGACGCAGATGCGAGTTCTCGCGGGTCACGCTTCCGCGTTCGGGACGATTTTCTAGGCTTACAATCGCATCGTTCAGTCCGTTGAACCAGCGAAACGCCTGGGAGGAGGATGCAGCCTCAATGTAATCGTAGATCGCGGCGAGGTCCCGTCGCGCACGGGCGGTCAGCTCAACGCGGAATGCCATGTTTGAGCCGGAACTTCTCCAGAACTTCTCGGGCCGGACGGGTGCGGCCCTCCGTTACGTCTTCCAGTCCCTGCCGGATACCCTCTCGGGCATCCACTTGGGCGGCAAGATCGAGCAACCGCTGATAGGCGGCGGCATCTTGCACTACCGCTTCCGCCTTTCCGTTCACTGTCAGAATGACCGGCCGCTTGGTTCGCTTGAGCTGCTGCATCATTTTTGCCGAATGGTTGCGAAAGGTGGTAAGCGGTTGAATGTCCTTCTTTATATCGAACACACGTGGTCCCCCTGCAGGTATTTTAACGTACCTCTATGTGGAAGGAATTCCATCGGCGGCGGGACCGTGTGTGCGAAACACCACCCTCCGATAAAATAGAAAACACTGACTCGGCCTTTTCACGGCCCTGTGGGGTAGTTTGCCTTTGCAGCAATTCACTGAAACCTACGATGTTGTGGTGGTGGGCGCCGGTCATGCCGGCTGCGAGGCCGCCATGGCCGCAGCGCGCATGGGCCTGAAGACCGCGCTGTACACGCTTAACCTCGATCTCATCGCGCAGATGTCGTGCAATCCAGCGGTGGGCGGCATCGCTAAAGGACATCTGGTGCGCGAGGTGGACGCGCTGGGCGGCATCATGGGTGAGGTAACGGACGCGGTCGGCATCCAGTTTCGGTTGCTGAATACCTCGCGCGGGCCGGCGGTTTGGTCTCCGCGTGCGCAGTGTGACAAGCAGCAGTATCGGGTGAAGATGCGCGAGCTGCTGGAGTCAGAGCCGAATCTGAAGATTAAGCAGGCGGAGGTAGCGGAGTTAATCGTCGAAGAATGCCGTGGGCTGAAGCCCACTCAGGGCTCAGGAAACGGATCTGACGGCACGCCTGAAGGCGTGCCCCTTCAAATCGAAACTGCCCGGCATCCTGAATGCGTCAGGGTCGTTCGTGGCATCAAGCTGCGGGATGGTCGCACTGTGCGTGCCCAGGCGGTGATCATTACCACGGGAACGTTTCTCAACGGCCTCATTCACTGCGGCGAGCAACAGTATCCTGCCGGGCGCAGCGGCGAGCCTCCAGCGGTGTTGCTTGGCGAGTCGCTTAAGGCGCTCGGGCTGCGTGGGTGCCGATTGAAGACCGGTACTCCGCCGCGTCTCGATGGCCGCAGCATCGATTGGTCGAAGTTCGCGGTGCAGCCAGGCGATGATGATCCCACTCCCTTCAGCTTCCGCACCAAGCGAGTGGCGCATCACGACACGCAAGTTCCGTGCTATATCGCGTTCACAACGCCGGAAACGCATCGCATCATCCGCGAGAACGTGCATCGCTCGCCCATGTATAGCGGGCAGATCCAGTCGATTGGGCCACGTTATTGCCCGTCCATCGAGGACAAGATCGTCAAGTTTCCCGACAAGGAGATGCACCAACTCTTCCTCGAACCGGAGGGGCTGCACACCTACGAGATCTACGTAAACGGGATGAGTACCTCGCTGCCGATCGATGTGCAGCTTGCGATCATCAAGTCGATCCCCGGCCTCGAGACCGCCGAGATGCTGCGCCCTGGGTATGCGATCGAGTACGACTCCATCGACCCGACTGAGCTGCAGCGCACCCTGGAGACGAAAAAGATCTCGCGACTCTACCTTGCCGGACAGATCAACGGCACCAGCGGTTACGAGGAAGCTGCCTGCCAGGGCATCATGGCCGGCATCAATGCGGCGCTACGGGTGAAGGGCGAGCCGTCGCTCACGCTCGACCGCACTGAGGCCTACACGGCGATCCTTATCGATGACCTCATCAGCAAAGGGACGAATGAGCCTTACCGCATGTTCACCTCGCGCGCGGAGTTTCGCCTGCACCTGCGCATCGACAATGCCGACCGCCGCCTGACGCCGCACGGGAGACGCGTGGGCCTGATTAACGATACGGCATGGGCTGATTTTCTGGCCAAGCAGGAGCGCCTGAAGGCCATGCGTGAATTGCTGGAGCGAACGCGCGTGAACGGCGACCTGTCCGAATTGCTGGAGAAGTACGGCGACGGCGCGGCGGGTTCCACCCTGGCGCAACTGCTCAAGCGTCCGGAAGCGCAGATCGAAGAGTTAGCGCCGGTGCTGGCTCGGCTGATGCCGGGCTTCTTCGGCAGAGTGAATAGTGGACAGTGGATAGTGGATAGAAACATCTCAAACGACGGGGATTCTGCGCTATCCACTAGCCACTATCCACTAGCCACTGCTGTTCGCAACGAGCTAAAGTCTGTCGAGACTGAGATCAAGTACGCCGGTTACCTCGACCAGCAGACCAAGGCCATCGAGCGGCTGAAGAGGGCGGAGCAGCGCGTTATCCCCGACTGGTTCGAGTACGCCAAGGTCAGCGGCCTTTCACGCGAGATGAATGAAAAGCTCACGCGGGTTAGACCGCACACACTGGGCCAGGCCAGCCGCATCCCGGGCGTTACACCGGCCGCAGTTTCCCTCATTAATGTTTACATCGAGATTCAATCGCGGCAGCAAACAGGTACGGCCACCGCGACGTGATCACCATCGGAGCGGTTAAAAAAGGGGCCCCCGTAGGAAGACCCCGAAACAATGCGAACACTCCGCGGATCACTACTGCTTGGCAATGATCATTCCGGAAATCTTGTTATAGACGCCCTGCGGAAGAACTTTCTTCGACACCAACTGACTCTTATTTGCGTAGGGCCGGCCGGCGATGATTTTGTCTGAGTACTTATCGCCGATGCCGGGTAGGGCCGACAATTGGTCCTTGGTTGCGGAGTTGATGTCAACCAAGTTGGCAGGCTGGCTGCCGACCATGGGAGTCGTGGATCCAGACTTGCCGGATGAGCCGCTCTGAGCCATGGCCAGTCCAGCCACGAAGAGTAAAGCCAATATCACCCCGAAAACACGGGTTGCTGTACCTCTGTGTTTCATATCCTTTTTCTCCTTGCACTGATTTCATTCGCAAGATCGATGAAAAAGCGCCGTGACCTTGCGTCCTACGAGTCCTTGTTTCCCAACATTCCACTGAGGCCCGCCACCATGGCTTTCGCCTTGTCCATAACTCCGCCCGCATCGGCTGTAGCACCGGCCGCAGCGTCACCCGCCGCTGCCGCGGTATCCGCGCCCCCACCCAGCAGGCTGTCCAGGCCGGAGGCCATTGGTTCCGGCAGCTTCGTCTTAAGGTAGCCGGCGATCGTCTCAACAACTTTTTGGGCCATGTCCTGCGATAGCCCGGTCTTTTGCTGCACCAGTTGTATTAGCTCGTTCATGATCGTTTCCCTTCTTAATCGTCGAGTCCCGGGCTGGTATAGAACAACCCGATTCTCAACTTGGCTGGAGAGATACACACTGTAGCAGGATGCTTTACGCAAACATTCCGTCGAAGAACTGAGGTCTGGTACAGCGGACAGTGGGATGCTCAGGTCTATACCCCGTTGGACCGCGTCCTAGCCTTATACACCGGGAGGCATCGCCAGGGAAAGTGAAAACTGCTGGAACCAGGGCTCGGCTGCGCGCAGGAGCGTAACTTGCTCTGCGGCTCGGGTTTCTGATTCAATCCTGAGGCATCCATTCCAGCACCCACGGAGCGTTAACCTGGCGAACCAACTCTTCGCGTGCAAGTCCATTGACAAGCTGATCTCCGAATCGGAGGAGCCGGAACATCGGCTGAAAAAGACGCTCGGCCCGTGGTCGCTGACCGCCCTGGGCATCGGAGCGGTCATCGGCTCCGGCATCTTCACCGTGATCGGGACCGCGATCGCCGGGCAGAAGTTCGACACCTCTTCCATCCTCAACGCTCCGCTGGCCGACTACATTGTGCATCATGCGGCGACAACTGGGCGTCCGGGCGCAGGTCCTGCACTCGCCGTTTCTCTGGTGCTGGTGGCCATCGTGTGTGGCTTCACTGCGCTGTGCTACGCGGAGCTGGCGTCCATGATCCCCATCGCGGGCAGCGCTTACACCTACACGTACGCGACTATGGGGGAGCTAATCGCGTGGATCATCGGCTGGGACTTGATTCTGGAATACGCGGTCAGCAACATGGCGGTGAGCGTGGGCTTCGCTGCCCACCTGGTGGACATGTTCGACTGGTTCGGCTGGCATCCGAACCTGCGCTGGATCACGCCGGCGTACCTTCCGGGCGGACTTACTGGCGTCAGCGGCGACGTGCTCTACACGCCGGGCTGGCACTTTGGCTTTAACTTTCCCGCGTTTCTAATCGTGATGCTGCTGACGGTGGTGCTGGTTCGCGGTATTCGCGAATCGGCCGAGACCAACAACGTGATGGTCATCCTGAAAATCTCGGCCATCCTGGCGTTCGTCTTCGTCGGCATGAAGTACATCCATCCGTCCAACTACCATCCCTACGTTCCAGAAGGATGGTCCGGGGTACTCACGGGTGGCTCCATTATTTTCTTCACCTACATCGGATTTGATTCGGTTTCGACCGCCGCGGAAGAGGCGCGGAATCCGCAGCGTGATTTGCCCATCGGCATTATCGCCACCCTGATCGTTTGCACTCTTCTCTATATTGCGGTGGCGGTGGTGCTCACGGGAATCGTGCCGTGGCGGTCGCTGATCGACGACGCTGCGCCGGTGGTCAACAGCATGAAGAAGCTGACGCTACTGACACACTCGCAGACGCTGCACTGGACGCGGCTGGCGGTGCTCTTCGGCGCCATGATGGGCATGATCTCGTCGTTGCTGGTGTTTCAGCTCGGGCAGGCGCGCGTATGGTTCTCGATGTCGCGTGACGGCCTGCTGCCGAAGCTGTTCAGCCGTGTCCATCCGCGCTTCCGTACTCCTTCGACAGCGACCTGGATCGCGGGATTTCTGGTTGGCATTCCCGGTGGCATCCTCGATATCGGGACTCTCGCCGATCTGTCGAACATCGGCACGCTGTTTGCGTTTGTGTTGGTATCCATAGGAGTCATCATCCTGCGCTACAAACAGCCCGAGCGGCGTCGAGGGTTCCGGGCGCCGGGTGGAATCGCAGCGCCGGTGCTCAGCGTCATGTTCTGCGTGCTGCTCATGGCCGGGTTGCCGATTCTGACCTGGCTGCGGTTTTTCGTCTGGCTGATCATTGGCCTGGTGGTGTATATGCTTTACAGCCGCCACCGCAGCGAGTTCAGCCCCAGGCCGGCGCTGGCGTCACACAAACCCTGATGGCCCCTGCCCCTCTGAACGAACCGTCGGGAGACACAGACCGCCCTACTGCCTTTATCGTTGCGCTGCCTAAGGCCGAGCTCCATTTGCACCTTGAAGGAACCGTCGATCCGGAAACCCTCGCGGAGTTGAGCCGGCGCCATCCCAGGCCGCTGCCGACGACTAATGATCGCTACCGAAACATCGAAGATAGCGGGCGTGTCTTCACCGAAGACGAAGCGCGTGAGCTTTACCGGTACAAGCACTTCACCGGATTTCTGTGGGCGTTCAAAGCGGTCACTGAGCGTCTGCGAACGGCGGAGGACTACGAACTCGTCACCTATCGCATGATGCGAAAGCTGCACGCCGAAAATGTTGTTCATGCCGAGGTATATGTTTCGGTTGGCGTTGTACTGTGGCGAGGACAAGAATTCGCGCCATTGTTCGAAGGCCTGGAGCGCGGGCGGCAGCGTGGCGAGCGAGACTTCGGCCTATCGTTGTATTGGATCTTCGACGCAGTTCGCCACTTCGGAGTTGAGGAAGCGCAACGCGTAGTAGAGGAAGCCATTCACTTCAAACACAGAAACGTCGTCGGAATAGGGCTCGGAGGAGATGAGCGCCGCGCCGCGCCTGAGCAGTTCCGCGAAGTGTACGAGCACGCGGCGGGGCACGGCCTGCGTCTGACCGTGCATGCTGGAGAAACGGCCGGTCCGGAATCCATTTGGGGCGCGTTGCGCGAGCTGAAGGCCGATCGCATTGGCCACGGTCTGCATGCGATCGAAGATCCGGAACTGGTACGCTACCTCGCCGAAAAGCAAATTCCGGTTGAGGTTTGCATCACCAGCAATGTTCTCACCGGATGCTGTGCGACTGTGGTGGAACATCCGGTCCGGCGCCTCTTCGATGCCGGCGTGTTAGTCACTCTTAATACCGACGATCCCGATATGTTTCGCACCACTCTGGTCCAGGAGTACTCTATCGCGCAACAAAAGTTCGGCTTCAGCGAGGCCGAGCTGCGCGAGCTAGCAAGAAACTCAATCTGCGCGTCGTTTCTGCCGGAGACGAGAAAACTAGAAATCCTGGCAAGGTTCTGACCGGAGTGTGAATGCCCTTAGGAATAGCCAGGGGAGCGTGCCAAGCGTCTCGTTGACTGATTGACGATTGCTTGGGCTCCCCTGCTCGCTTTCCATTCAGACCTAAACGGCACGTGCAGCGGATGTTGCCACCAAGCTCTAGCAGCTCTTAGGCTGCTTTCGCTTTCTTCTGTTCTGCCCAGCGCTTTTTCATCATCTCCGAAAGGCGCTTCCGGGCCGCCGGACTCATGGCCTTGCGCTTAGGAGCCGACTTTCCGTGCCAGGTTGCCCAGCGTTTCTTCATTGCTTCCGAAATGCGCTTGCGCGCGGCTGCACTCATACCACGATTCTTGCCGGCTGCAGGTACAGCCTGCTTCGCTTTAGGGGGACGACCCCGGCGGGCCGCAGGCCGCGAGCCGAGTCCTTCCAGCGCGGAGATGGCCTGGTCAATCCGATTGCGTTCGGCCTTGAGATCTGAAACTAAGGTTTGGATGTCCATAGGGTCCTTTCGGCGGTAGATGAATAAGCGGTAAATATTCTATCAGTAGAGTCTTATTTAGTGCCGAAAGGTTCAACTTTAATGTTGCGAGGCTTCGAGCAGCTCCTTTAAGTACTGCTGCCAGACGGCTGCCCAGGTATGAGTGCCATGGCCGTGAGTTTGATCAGACGCAGGAATCAAGACAAAGCGGCCTTTGCTAACCCGCTTGATTTCTCGCTCGGCGATACCTAACTCTGGGGGATTAATAAAGTCATCAGCAGAATTTACGAACATGACCGGCACTTTAATGGTTTCCAGCGCCGGAGACGGGTCGTAGTTTCGCGAGGCACTTACAGCGAACAGAACATCGTTGGCATCAAGGTTGCTGATGATCCGCTTCATGGATTCATCCAAGTACTTGTCCGCCGCTTCCCGTGTTGGCATGTTCTTCTGCATTAGGAGCGGCGCACTACCTGCAATAATGAGGAGATCAGCAGCCGTTTGTAAGCCGGCCCGGGGTTGGGTTGTGTATTCCCCACCCTTCCAATCCGGGTCGTTGCGGATGCCTTCGATTACCATCTTGCGCCAGACCCGGTTGCGAGCGGCGATTGGCACCGGCAGGCAGGCGAGCGGCATTAATGCGTCCGTGAAGTCAGGGTAGGTCTCACCCCAAACCCAGGAATGCATGCAGCCCATCGACGTTCCCAGGATGAGGCGCAGATGGTTTACTCCCAACCCCTTCTCCAGCAGCTGGTGCTGAGCGGCCACCATGTCGTCGTAGTCGTACTGGGGAAAATGGGCGTGTAGTCCGTCGCTCGGCTTGCTCGATTTTCCGTGACCGATGTTATCGGGAAGGATGACAAAGTAGCGGCTCGTATCAAGTAGCTGGCCCGGCCCAAACAATACGTCCGCAAATTGCGGGACGAGAAACTGGCGTCCTGAACCTCCGGTGCCATGAAGGATGAGTACCGCGTTAGTCACGCGCCCGCCAGCGTCACGCAGCGGCTTGCCGAGCGTCGTGTAATGCAAGCGGAGTTCGGGCAAAGTTTCGCCTGACGGGAAATGGAAGTCGTGGACTACGAAGTCGCCCTCTTGGGTCGCGAGCTTGCCTGCTGGCTGCTGTCCAGGTTGCTGCGCAAGACACACGGTCACGCCGAGGAATAGGATAGCTAGAATTCTTCTCATGGCGACTCAGATTTCCCTGTAATTCAGCAGGCCCGCACCGATCAGCACGAAGCACACCGGCCAGACCCAGGCGGGGATGCCGCGATCCTTGGGGGGCAAGCGAATCTCAAGCCATCGCGCCCAACCCGCAAACACCGCAAAGATGCCCATGGGTACGTGGCTCAACTCCGCCAACAGCTCTTCTTTGACGTTGGTGAGACTGTGCGAATGGGTAAGCAACAAAGCTCCGCCCAGAGCGCACATGAGCGGGAAGACGAGGGCTGCCGGATGGTTCTCCAGCTTTCGCTTACGCACGCGCAGTTCAAAGACGGCAAACCCAACGCACACCAGGGCCGCCAGGCGATGTTGCAGGTCTTCCGGGCGCAGGCAGGTAGCCCAGAAGCTTTGTGGTCCCAGGGGCCACGCTTCGCTGTCGGCGCGCACGATAATAAATATCGCGATACCGATCAGCAGCAATGGCCAGTACTCGGCCCATCTGGCCTTGCCGGTTCTAGCTAGAAGCGCC
The DNA here is from genome assembly GCA_963782275.1 of uncultured Acidobacteriaceae bacterium. Taxonomy (GTDB): domain Bacteria; phylum Acidobacteriota; class Terriglobia; order Terriglobales; family Acidobacteriaceae; genus Bog-257. The sequence goes on from CAWAJA010000003.1 coordinate 123,469, forward strand.
AGAACACCCATGGCCAGTACAAGCAGGCCCATCCAGTGATGGTTGAGCCCCGACTCTTCAATGTCGGCAAGGTTCTTGGGGGTGAGCGGGGTTCCTTCGACCGACAGTGGAGGTGGCTTCGGTGTGGAGTCGGCGAGTGCAGCGTCGCGCCCAGGAGCGCTTACTCTGCTTTGCGCTAGTGCCTCGATACCGAGACGCGGCCATGCCGGTTTGATGCGTGACCAGACCTGCTGAGAAGATACCGTGTCGTTAACCAGGTCCACCGCTGGAGGTTGCGAGGTGACCGAAGCGGCGGCAAGGATGACGGTGATACCGATTCCTACTTCAGCTTCCACCAGGCGGCGCAAGCGCGGCATCACAGCGTCAGGGCTGTACTTGCGAAGCAACAGGAAGTTAATGCCGCCCAGCGCCATCAGCGCTCCCAGCATCACTGCCTTGGCCGCGACCATCACCCCGTAGGAAGTCCCATACAGCGACGGCCAGGAGCCAATGTAGGTCAAGCTCATCGCTACGCCGGTCGCCACGATGACGCCCACGCTGATCAAAGCCAGCCGTGAGAACCGCTGGGTGATGTACCACTGCGTGGGACGGTCTCCGGAGACGAAGAGCCCCAAAAGCAGGAATGGTAAACCCCCGATCCAGAAACCGGTGGCCAGCTCATGCAGCGAGCTCAGGATAACGAGGGAGACACGGCCCTCCATGCGTGAGGCCGCGTGGTTGGTCATCACCGATGCACCCAGCACCACCATAACCAGCAATGCCAGCCAGATTCCGGCGGGCTTGTGCCCGGGCCTGGCAAGTGCGGCGATCACCATTGCAGCAGTAAAGACAATGCTGCCGGAGAGGAAGAAGTTCGCTCCGATTACGTCCCGCATCCCGATCTCGGCTGTGGCCATCAGGACCGCGGAGTTGACATACAGATAAAACGTCTGCACGACCGCAAGTCCGATAGCCGCGAGGCGAAGCATACGCAGCGAAGAGGTTTGTACCTTGGCGAGATTACCGCCGGCGACTTCGGATGTTGGGCGTGCAATCCACAGCACGAACAGCACCCCGCCCAGCAGCAGCGACTGGAAGACGAGTGTCCCCGCCCGCAAGATGACGGAAAGATATCCGAAGACGTCAACCAGCCTGAGCATCATGAGACTAAGTCACTGTGAAGGCGACCTCACCCGTGCTGATGTGACCATCAGCCGCGAGCACCTGCCACTGCAATTTGTAGGCGCCTGGCTTGAGACCGGCAGCCTGCGACTCGAGAATGTCAGGATGCACCTGCTTAGCCAAAGGAATGATCTGCTGTGAACCGTCCGGTGCAACAAGATGAAGGCGGGACCGGCTGCCGTCGACACGGACATTAAAGCGCAGCCAGATGGAAACGTCCGGCCCCTTGATCGAGGAGCGCGCTGCCGGTTTGGATTCCATCAAGATGGCATGCGCCCAGGCAAGCTGGGAAAATCCGGCAAGAAGAATGATGGTCAGCAGTATCGAGATTGAGGGCTTTTGGAACGCGCGACGCAAGTCATTTCCTTCGCAAGCGGGTCTGGCCGCTGCCATGTCGGGATAAGTGCGGTACCTTGAAGAATACTATGTTGCGATGACGTGCTCAAGCGGTGCTTCAGCCGACTATGCGTTCGAACGCCTGCTGATGTGCAGCCCGATCAGGCGGCCGATCAACACCGCCGGGTACATGATTCCGGTGGCCGCCTCAAGGATAATCAAAGATCGGGCATGAGCGCCCCAAGGAACAATGTCGCCGTAGCCGAGGGTGGTAAGGGTCACGAAACTAAAGTAGATGAATTCCGACGGTTGTAGAACTCTTCCCGGTTGAACGGTATCGCGAAATGACCCTGGCGCTAGCTGCTCAATCAGTCCGTAAGCCAAGCCGTAGGTAATGCCAACTAGAAGGTAAGCCGCGACAGCGCCTGCCAGTGAATCGACGGTAACCGTTGCGTCGGAGAGCACGTACCAGATGAATGCCAGAGTCACGAAACTTAAGAAAACAATTCCCAACACGACCGCGGCAGTCTGCAGCTTTAGAAGATGTCCGGCCACGTTGGCCAGGTGGATAACGATGGCCGGCGTCCCCAGAAGAAAGGCAATCAGCGTCACCTTTCCGCGCCCCAAGGCGGCGTAGAGCGCGGCCACGAAGACCAGGACCGCCAGCAGCCGGAACCAATCCAAGCGCGAAGCAACACCCAACGTGAACGGGTAGCTGAGGATCAGCACCAGTTCCATGATCAACAGCGAGAGAAAGCGATGCGGCGGCTTGAGCGGCTTATCAACGGCAGGATTCGAGGGAGCCGAAGCATGAATGGGCAAAATCGTATCCCCTTAACAGGTCCTGGTTGGCGACGCACAAGCCTAAGCCGAATCCAGCCCGAATTTCAAAAGAAAATTTCTCTCGCACTGCGATTGGCGCGGCGGGCGAAAGCTGGGTGTTTATCGCGAGCTGAATTCGATCTCCGGAGTCGCTTCCAGTAGCGTGCGCGTATAAGGATGCTGCGGCGAGGTGGTGATCTGCTCGGTCGTGCCTATCTCGACCAACTCGCCTCGCTGCATCACCGCGATGCGGTTCGCCAGATAGCGCACGATCGGCATGGAATGAGAGATAAAAAGGTAGGTCAGAGAAAATTCGCGCTGAAGCTGTTTCAGAAGGTTCACGATTTGCGAACCAACGCTGACATCCAGCGCCGACACCGGTTCGTCGGCGACGATGAACCGGGGCCGCAACACCAGGGCTCGCGCAATGCCGATACGTTGGCGCTGGCCACCGCTGAACTCATGCGGATAGCGTGATAGAGCTGAGGCATCGAGTCCCACCGCGCGCAACACCTCCGCCGTACGCTGACGGCGTCCCACGCGGTTGTCGCTGCCGTGAATTGCCAGCGGCTCACAGATAATCTGCTCGACGGTCATTCTGGGATCGAGCGAGCCGAAGGGGTCCTGGAAGATGATCTGCATGTCACGGCGAAGGCGCCGCAGCTCCGCTCCTCCGGCGCGCAGCACATCGTGGCCGTCGAAGTACACCTCGCCTGAATCCGGCTCAACCAGCCGTAACAGCATCCGGCCCAGGGTGCTCTTGCCCGATCCTGATTCGCCCACCAGTCCCAACGTCTCTCCGGCTTCGATCGCCAGCGAAACATCATTAACCGCGCGCACGTGAGTGGTGGCGCGTATGCCCAGGGCAGATTGGCCCGAGCTGAAAGTCTTTATCAGATGGCGCGCTTCGACCAGAGGCATGCTGCCGATGGTAGCAAACCGCCGGAAGCCTAAAGTCGCGATCGTGCGAACACCGCGCTGGACACGGTTCTTGCCAGATGTCCACAATCGCACGCAGGTTTTGAGCGTCCATGCCACGGCGTCGACTTCGCCAGGCCGCAAAAAACAATGCCGCAATCCAATCTGCGAAAAACAGAAATCCGCATTGCACAAGATTTCGGCACCCGCCTGTGGACGAGCTGCACTTGGTTGAAAACAAACCAGATAAAGTCGCGAAAAAAGAGTTGACTTACAAAATGCTTGTAGTAAAAACACACTCGTTCTTTGACAGTTTTCAAGGCTTTTCCCGGTTGGCAGCAAATCCGGGGCTGAAGCGAGTTCACTGCTCCGCGCCCGCGGCGCAAGGCAGCAGAGGGGCAGCGACGGTCGATAGCGAGCTGCTGGTTGAGAAGAACAAGAGACAAGTCAAAGGCAAGTCGGAATCCCGAGGCGTTGAACGGTTATTCCGGTTAGTGGCGAGCCCGGAGTCCAAGCTGAGATCGAACACCGCGTACGCAAGTATCCGGTGAATACAGGTCGGCAAGGGTCTAAAGCGAACCGCTGGTCGAGAACATCAGCTCAACAAAGCCTCGGGATTCTTCATTTCACGGCGTTCTTCCCAGCCACACAAGGACGAACCAAACCTCCCCGCCAGAAAGAACAGGGAGATTACATAGGGCAAGTTCTGCCTCAGGTGGTCCTTTCCTCCTGTGACGAAGCAGAATCCGCCGCCTTAAAGGGGGACAGATCGCAACCCATCACTGAAGTCAGAATGCTTGACAGCAGCCTACTTATGGTTCTGGTTGGCCGCTTCTGCTGCCTGCTTTAGTTGCTCGTTTGCCTCTTCGAGCAGTTCCTTGGCCTTCTTGGCGTGCCCAGCCAAGTCATATTCATTGGCTTGCTGTGCGGCGACGATCTTTTCGTACGCCTTCTCGCAGAGCCGTTGGGCCGCGGCGAGGTTCCCGTGACGTTGCGGGTTGACATTCTCGACGGGCTTCTGGGTCTGGGCGACGACGACGACGCCACAAAGCAGTGCCGCACCGAGGATCAGATTGAGAAAATTCTTTTTCACAATCTTCCTCCTGGTGACGCAAGTGCGAGACTATATCACGCGTCGCGCCGAAACCCCAAAAAATTCTAAGACTGCGCCGGAGTAAAATCGACCTGTGGCCGACCTCTTCTCACCTGCCCAGGCAAAGGCACAGGAGCGCAACTGGACGCCGTTCCTCGTCGGGCTGGTCGCCGTCGTCATCGTGGTTGCAATCATCGTGGCGGTAACCCGCAACAAGGGTCAGGTTCCAGCCCAGGCTAATCCGTATGCTGCCAAGCTGCAGCTGTCTAACCCGAAGATGAGCGCCGCGCAGAACTATGTCGGGGGAACGGTCACCTATCTCGACGTGAACATCACCAACACCGGCGACAAGGCCCTGGTGGGCGCCGCAATGAAGCTGGTGTTCAGAAATTCCCTCAACGAAGTGGTGCAGACCGAAACGTTGCCGCTACACGTGTTGGTGGAAAACCAGATGGGCGGTTATCCCGACCTGGTGGACCTTGTCCGCTTGCCCATTGCTCCCGGCCAGACCAAGACTGTCCGTATGACGCTGGAGCACATTTCCGCCGACTGGAACCAGAATTATCCCGAGATGCAGCTCACGGATTTGAAGCTGAAGTCATAGTTCGAGCCGCGCTTGATAATCTGTCTTCATGCTGAAACTCAAAGTTGCCGCCTTCCTGATCTTTCTCCTTCCGTTGTGCCTTTGGCCGCACAGGACAAACCTGTGGCTGAAACAGCGCCATCCCCGGCGGCACAGGCGCCTGCAGAAAAAGAGCACACCGTGCTGGGGGTGCTGGAGATCACCCCATTTACCAGCAAGATCTTTCACAACACGAGGATGCTGCGGGTGTGGTTGCCGGCCAATTACGGATCGCCGCGCAACGCTCACCGCTCGTATCCGGTGCTCTACATGCAAGATGCGCAGAACCTGTTTGACGACGCCACCAGCAACGCGGGCGAGTGGCACGTGGATGAGACCGTGGACCATCTGGTCGGGAGCTTCAAGATTCCTCCCATGATCGTGGTGGGCATCGACTATCCCGGAGACCAGCGCAGTTCCGAATACCTGCCCTATCCTGATCCTCATCACAAGCAATACGATGTGCCCGTTCCCAAGGAGCTGCGCGGCAAAGAGTACACGAGCTTCCTGCTCACCGAAGTGATGCCCTTCGTCGAGAAGAAGTATCGCGTGTCGCGCGGCGCTGCGAACACGGGCATTGGCGGCGCATCCTACGGCGGGGTCATCAGCCTCTACACCGTGCTGCGCCACCCTGGCGTTTTCGGGCATGTGCTGGTCGAGAGCCCGGTTCTAGGCGTTGGCGACGGACAACTCCTGAAGGACGCAGAAAACGCGACGCAGCTTCCGCAGAAGATGTTTGTCGCCATGGGCACCAAGGAGACGGCCGATGCCGAGTACAACGCCCAACTCGTAAAGAATGTGGAGGAGTTGCAGACCATCCTGCGTAAAAAAGGAATGGGGCCGGACCGGCTTGAAAGTCGTCGTCGAGGAAGGCGCGGCCCACAATGAAGGAGCGTGGTCGCGCCGGCTGCCCGAGGCGTTGTTATTCCTCTACGGACGTTGAGACTCTCGACTGGTTTAGTCATCGGGGGACGAACCGGCAACTTTCCGGGACGAAGCGCAGTAAGTGTAGTTAACAGAACGAGTTCCCGCTTTCTTGCTGGCCCAGAACAGGAGTATGATTCCTAAAACACTTGGCCAAGTCGGGCAACCGTGGGGAGAAGGCATATGGTCCGCAAACTACTCGCAGTTCTGACCGTGCTGATGGTTGCGGCGTCAATTCCGTCCGCCGCTAAAACTCGTGGCCCTTCGACGGCGGAAGAACGGGCGCGAGCGCTCGAATATGCGCAGAGCCTGGAACAGCATCCGCTGGGCAAGGACAGCCTCGAAAAGCGCATGTGGCTGACCGAATGGATTGTCCAGACACCGGACTTGACGGTTAACGTGTGCTGCAAACAACTCAAGGCGCTGGAGTCGCTGGACAAGATCAACGATACCTATTCGTATCAACTCCGGATGCAGGTTTATTATTCGCAGGCAGCGTTTCAGTTGCAGCATCCAGAGGAAAAGAACACAGCGGCGATTCAGGCCGCGGGCCTGGCGGGCACCTTACGCGCCTATCGTGCGATCCAGCAATTCGACCCGAACGCAAAGTATCCTCTACTCGACAACCTGCTTTCGCTGGAGAGGCGGGGCAAACTGGTGAAGTACGTCGAGAAACAGAACAAGTGCAGCAAGACCTAGCCAACCGAGTTTTGGCCTTACGAGGGCGCGTGACGCGCCCTTTTTTCATTGCGGAGCCGGCCGGTTGGCGGTCTAAAATGAGGCGCCATGCACTACGATTTCATTGCCATCCCTGACCAGGACGTGCCGCGCGCCAGCAATCCACTCTTCCAGCACTTGCTCGATACATATGCCAGTGAGACCGATAAGGTCATCTCGGTCTGGCGCAGCTTCGCGCAGGAAGACATGGGATACCGGCCACATCCCAAGTCATCCACGGTGGCCGACATCCTGAAGCATCAGTTGCTCTCGGAGCGCAGGTTCTTCGGCGAATTCGTCGGCACTCCTGAGCCACCGGCCGCCGACGTGCTGCCCAAAACGCAAGAGCTCACAGGATACATCCGGCGGATGGAAGAGTTGGCGCGGCCGCGTCTCGCTTTTTTCGCCACCCAGACTCCGGAATGGTGGACGCAGGACGTTCCTTTCTTCGGTCTCACTCGCCAGCGTATCTGGGTCTTCTGGCGCCGCGTCTTGCATACCTGCCATCACCGGACTCAGCTCACGGTATATCTGCGGCTGCTGAACAAGCCTGTACCTTCGGTTTATGGGCCAACCTCAGACCAGACTTGGGAAGGCGCCGATCCGACAACCTCGGTCGAGGCCGCAGGACGCAAATAGGCGCTTGGAGTTTCTAGAATTTCTCTTTTAGCCGCTGATACGTTGTCGCCAGCAACTCTGGTAGAATGCGCGTTTCGCCGATGACGGTGATAAAGTTCGAATCCGCGATCCAGCGCGGCAAGACATGCATGTGAATGTGGCCGGCAACGCCTGCCCCGGCCGCCTTGCCGACATTCATTCCCAGATTCACTCCATCCGACTGATAAATCTCGTACAGCACCGCCTCAAGGCGCTGCACCAGTTCCATCATCTCGGTCGCGGCCGGTGTCGGCAGTTTGTTCAATTCGTCGATGTGCTCGTAGGGCACGACCATCGAATGCCCTGCCGTGTACGGATATGCATTGAGAATGATGAAGTTGTACTTGCCGCGATGGACAATCAGGGCTTTTTGATCGTCGCCGCCGTGCTGCAAGTCGCAAAAGACGCATGAGGGTTGCTTGCCGGCAGTGCTGACGTAGCTGTACCGCCACGGAGTCCAGAGATAATCCATAAGAGGGCAGACTACCAGACCGGTCCGCGCTCCCCAACTGGTACCGTGCCCGCGTTCACTCGCGCCACACTCTGCCCAGGCGCAACTCGATCCGCTCGGCGTCACACAAGGTAGTGATGCGGGCCTCTTGACAAGTGTTAAAAAGCGGGGAAAAGCTTGGAAAATCAAGGCCAAACCTACAATCCATGGTTTGACACTGTTCCGAAGCGGTTGCTATAGTCAGAGAGTTCCCTGTGAGCGAGACCCGCTTCATCAGGATCCGGCCGCTGGATTGTCCAAGCCCGCATTGAGCGGGAAAATCATACCTGTCGATTCAAGCCAGCAGTCCGTTATCCCAGGCTCTCCGCGTTTTCATCGGCGCGCGAGTGTGTGTACGCAACCAATGGCTTTCGAAGAAATCACCAACGAGACCCCGAACACTGAAACCCAGCCCGAAATTGCGGGCGCCCCTGCCGAGCAACCTCATGCCGGCCAAGCTCCTGAACCCGCTCCTCATCCTGCCGAGACGGCCCCGGCGGCCGCTCCTCGGTCCGAAAAAGAACCCAGCATGGAAGACTTCGCCACCGCCCTCGAGACATTTGAACAAGAACAAGCCCAGACGGAAGCTGCCCTCAACGAGGAACAGATTGTCACCGGCACAGTGCTGAAGGTCACGCCGCAGTACGTGGTGGTGGACATTGGCTACAAGTCGGAAGGCGTCGTTCCGGTTGCAGAACTGCAGGACCATGAAGGCAACGTCCGGGTGCAGCGCGGCGACGAGATTCCCGTCATGCGCGAGGCCGGCCACACCGAAGAGGGCTACATCAACCTCTCGCACGAGAAGGCGCAACGTTTGCGCGCGTGGGACGAGATTGAGAAGGCCTTCAACGACAAAGCATCGGTGAAGGCGCGCATCATCGATCGCATCAAGGGAGGGCTCACCGTCGATATCCTGGGCGCGCGCGCGTTCCTTCCCGGTTCGCAGGTCGACCTGCGTCCCGTTCGCAATCTCGACGGCATGAAGGGGCACGACATCGATGTCCGCATCATCAAGCTGAACAAGAAGCGCGGCAACATCGTGGTTTCGCGCAAACAGTTGCTGGAAGAAGAGCAGGTTGAAAAGCGGACGCACACCCTGGAGCATTTGCAAGAGGATGGCATTCTTACCGGCACGGTGAAGAACCTTACCGATTACGGCGCGTTCGTTGATCTGGGCGGTATCGACGGTTTGCTGCACATCACCGACATGTCCTGGGGACGTCTGACGCATCCCCGCGATCTCGTACAGGTTGGCGACCAGATCCAGGTAAAGGTGTTGAAGTTCGATCGCGAGAAGCAGCGTGTCTCGTTGGGTTTCAAGCAGCTCACGCCCGATCCGTGGATGGATGCAGCGGAGCGTTACCCGATTGGGGCCCATGTTCGCGGGCGTGTGATCAGCGTGACCGATTACGGTGCCTTCGTCGAGCTGGAGCAGGGCATTGAAGGCCTGGTGCACGTCAGCGAAATGACCTGGTCGAAGCGGATGAAACATCCTTCGAAGCTGGTCAACGTCGGCGACCAGGTCGAAGCTGTGGTGCTGAATGTGAACCCCGGCGAGCGCCGCATCAGCCTTGGCCTGAAACAGCTCGAATCGAACCCGTGGGAAAGTTTGCACGAGAAATTCCCGGTGGGCGCGATCGTCGAGGGCAAGGTGCGTAATCTGACCGATTTTGGCGCCTTCATCGAGATCGAGGACGGTATCGATGGCCTGGTCCACGTTAGCAACCTGAGCTGGACCAAGCGGGTCAAGCATCCTTCGGAAGTCCTGAAAAAAGGCGACAAGGTGAAGGCGATCGTGCTGGCGATTGAGCCAGAGCAGCGGCGTCTCTCCCTGGGAGTGAAGCAGCTTCAGCCTGACGTGTGGGACACCTTCTTCGACCAGCATCGCGTGGGCGACATCATTCACGGCAAGGTGCTGCGCCTGGCTAGTTTCGGAGCGTTCGTCGAAATCGCTGACGGGGTCGAGGGTCTGTGCCATAACTCGGAAGCGGTGGACGCACACGGAGCACCCGTCAAGTTAGAGTCCGGACAGGAGCACGACTTCAAGATCATCAAGATGAACCCAGCGGAGAAGAAAGTGGGGCTCAGCATCCGGGCGGTTGGCGAAGAGGCCACGCGCCACGATGTCGAGGCCTACAAGGCCCCGGCGACTTCCAGTTCGTCCGGAGCAGCCACGATTGGCGAGTTCATGTCGTGGAAGCGCGCCAGCAACGAGAACAACTGATCTGATGTCTTGCAGGAATGAGAAGGCCGCCCGAAATGGCGGCCTTTGCTTCGTGTGCCTGACTGCTACTTGTTTACATCAAGCCGCAAGTTGATGCGCGGTTGCGCGCGGTCATCGAACTGGCTCAGGACTTTGGTGTCGCTCTTCTTGCCGTTCTGCTGGGCGTAAACTTCGTAATCGATGTTGTTCGAAAGCTCCGGGAAGCGATAGCTTCCGTCCTTCTGCGCGATGTAGGTTTTGACCCCCAGCGTCTTGGTGTTTTTCAGATAAACCACCGCGTTGGCTACCGGCTGGTCGCTCTTGTCGAGCACATTGCCGGTGAGCGTGCGCGTGGTAATGCGCGGACTGTTACGGTCAGGAGCGGGTGAGGATGAGCCCCCCAACGGGAGTTGAAGTTGGAAAGCAACGCAGTTCAAAGCAATCAGCAAGACCACTCCAGCGCCAAATACTCGTTTCATCTCAGCAAACCTCTGCATCTTATTCTACTTGCTTAGATGAATACTGATGTCTTTCCGTTCGTCATCGTCGATGTGGACCGTGACCTGGGGCTTTGGCTGGCCTTTGGGCGTCTTGATATCAGCTTGCAACGATGTAGTCCTGCGCCCCAACCGGAACTCGCTGGGCGAACTCTCCACTGCGGTCGGAAACCAGCTCCCACTTCGGCTTCTTGTCGGAGGCGCGGCGAATGCTGATGGGAACACCCGCCACGGGATGATCGCTTGGCCCCCACACTGTGCCATAGATCAGCGCGTAGTCTTTCTTGGCAGCCTGTTGCGCCGATGTTGACGATTGACCCCAAAGCGCAGGGTCCGATGCTCCAGCACCAGCACAAAGCAAGAGCAGGATGCTGCCGCCACAGGCCAAAACCCAGCCTCCACCGATGCCGCGTCGCAGCCCCGTAATCACTCTTCTTCCTCTTCTTCGTCCTCCTCGTCCTCTTCCTCTTCCTCGTCTTCGACGCGGGTCAATTCCAAAGGCTCCACGGCCACCACTTCGAAATCGGTGCCGCACTCCGGGCAGGAGACAATTTCCCCTTCGTCAACTTCATCCTCTTCGATATCCAGATCGCCTTCGCATTCGGGACAAATGACCATGATGATTGCCTCCCTTTCTTATCTGGAGCCACGCGCCGGAATTACAAGCGCCGCCTCTGCATTTATATTTAGAATCTCCGGGCAGCAGCGTCAAGTGATAGACGTTTAAGTTTTCCAACGGTTCGCGGAGTTCCCATGTCCTGCATAAAGATACTTTCAACGCGGAATCGCGGGTTTGATGTTGGCCGCGCCCTTTGCGGTTGCTTTATTTTCTCAGCCGCCAGCCGGCGTCCTCGGCTGCGGCGCCCGACCCCCAGATCGCTAGCGGCTCTCCGCGACGTGTCCGCCGAGCGGATTCAGCAGACCATCGAGAAGCTGGTGAGTTTCGGTACCCGGCAAACCCTCTCTTCGGACATGCCTGCCTCCAGCGGCAAAGGGCGCTAGTGCGGCCGCAGCATGGATCCAGAGCGAGTTCGAGAGCTACTCCAAGGACTGCGGCGGTTGCCTCGAGGTCAAAACCGACGAATTCATCCAGGAGCCAGGACCGCGCGTTCCCAAGCCCACGAAGATCACGAATGTTTATGCCGTTCTGCGCGGTACCGATCCCGCAAATGCCGGCCGAATCGTCCTGGTTACTGGGCACTACGACTCGCGTAACAGCGATGCCACCAATGCCACCGATGCTGCGCCTGGCGCCAACGATGACGGCAGCGGCACTGCGGTCAGCCTGGAATGCGCTCGCGTGCTCAGCAAGCATCGTTTTCCGGCCACCATCATCTTTCTCACCGTGGCCGGCGAAGAGCAGGGACTGAACGGCAGCGCACACTTCGCCAAGATGGCTTTGGCCCAAGGCTGGAACATCGAGGCGGTGCTGAACAACGACATCGTGGGCGGCGATCGCACTCCCGGCGATACAGGGCAGGATCCGCACGTTGTGCGCGTCTTCTCCGAGGGGATTCCCAGCGACCGCCGATGAGAAGCAGCTTAAGACGATCCGAGCGCTGGGAGGAGAGAACGACGGACCTTCGCGGCAACTGGCGCGCTACATCGCGTCCGTGTCGAAAGAATATCTTCCGCCGACGACTTTGCAGCCGCTGGTGGTGTTCCGCCGCGATCGGTACTTGCGAGGCGGCGACCATTTCTCCTTCAACGAGCAGGGATATGCCGCGGTGCGGTTCACCGAGTTCCGCGAGAATTACAACCACCAGCACCAGAACGTTCGCACCGAGAACGGCATCGAATACGGTGACCTGCCGAAGTTCGTGGATTATGACTACACCGCAAACGTGGCGCGCCTGAATGCGGCCACGCTGGCGTCGCTGGCTTCGGCGCCCGCGCCGCCGGCGAATGTGCGCCTGTTGACGAAGGAGCTGCAGAACGATTCCACTATAACTTGGGATCCTTCGCCGGGCGGATTGGCAACCGGCTACGAAGTGCTGTGGCGCGACACGGCAGCGCCCGACTGGCAGCACGCGCAGGCCGTCGGGAACGTCACGCGAGCCACGTTGCCGGTCTCGAAGGACAATGTAGTCTTTGCAGTATGCGCGCTCGATGCCAAAGGGCATCGCAGCCTGGCGGTCGTACCAACGCCGGAGCGTTGACGCCAACCGCCGAGTGTAAGAACGGAGTACGCAATGCGACGCGGCCCAACCATGACGATGAGTTTTCCGCCGTTCACCCGAGCGGTGAAGCAGTTGATGATCGCCAACGGCGTGATCTTCCTGCTATTCGCTCTGCTCGGAGCCTTCGCTCCCGGCGTCGCAGCTTTCGGCGAGGCGCTCTTCCAGCTTCAGGGCATCGCGGTGGTTCACGGATGGCTGTGGCAATTGGTGACTTACGCCTTTCTACATGCGGGCGTGCTGCACATTCTGTTCAATTTGCTGGCGCTGTGGATGTTCGGCGCGCAGCTCGAAATGGACTGGGGCTACAGCCTGTTCATGCAGTTCTATTTCTTCTGCGTGATCGGCGCCGCGCTGGTAACGGTTGCGGTTTCCTTCACCGGGCTGCTTGGCATCAGTCCTTACACCGCGACAGTCGGCGCGTCGGGCGGCATCTACGGATTGCTGCTTGCCTTCGGCATTCTGCACGGCGATTCGGAAGTCATGCTCTTCCCGCTGCCGTTCCTCATCAAAGCCAAGTACTTCGTGATGGGGATTATCGCGCTCGCGCTCTACGGAGCGCTCTCGTCGGCGCGCGGCGGAGGACAATCCATCGCCTACATGGCTCATCTCGGCGGCGCACTCTTCGGATACATCTTCCTCAAGTTCGTTCCCCGGCGCGGCTTTGGCTTCGCCACTTCGGAGAGATGGTTCGGCTTCCGCAATGCTTATTACCGCTGGAAGCGCAAGCGCGCGGCGCGCAAGTTCGAGGTCTACATGCGCAAGCACGATCGCGGCGATTACCGGCACGAGGACTACTTCGACGAGCTCGGCAACTTCCGCGATCCCAACACGCGCGACCCGCGCAAGAAGAATGGCGACTCGCGTCCTCCGTGGGTGAATTGAGATCGAAGCTTTTAGCTCTTAGCTGTTAGCATTCAGCTGTCAGCTCTCAGCCTTCATTTTCAACATCCCGCATTCATCCGACTCTAGGTTTAGGCTAAAGTTGGCCCGAAAGGCGTTTCTGGCGGACCAACTTCCCCTCCTCGGTTTCACGTAGAATCAATAATTTAGCGCAGGAATAGCTCGCAAAATTCTGATTCTATGAGACTTATATGTAAAATATTCTGCGATAAGGACTTACGCGCGTAAAGAGAACGCTTCTTACTAGTTTAGTCTTGCTATTTATTTTTGTATAATTATATTTATTAATTTAGGAGACATCGTATGTTAGCACCTACCAAGCTGCTTGCTGTCCGATTGCCGGAAGCCGAGAGGCGCCGCATCAAGACCCTGGCAGCCAGCCAGGGTATGACTCTCCAGGAAGCGATGCACGAGGCGTTCAATGCCTGGGCGTCCCAGCTCCAAAAGAAGGGCGTGCCGCCTCCCGAAGAGCTGGCGACGGCTCTCTCCGGCGCTGACCTGGAGAAGCCTAAGCCGGAGACTGGCGCGCCCTCGCGGAAGCCGGGGAGGCCTCCCGGTGCAGCCAAAGCCACCTAGCCCAGAGCGACCTAGGAAAGGAGATCAGCCTCCGAGCGCACGATATTTCCCCTCCCGAAGCCTCTCCTGCTGACGCGAATTCTGCGATCTCCGCTCATTCCTCAGTCGGGACGCGGCGTTGCTTGTCACGCTGCTGTCCACTGTGACGTATGATGTCGAGTTCACACCACCCGGAGGACATGTGCAACACTTCGTGGCCGCTCTGCTCACATTGCTTTTCTGTGCTACGTCAATCGCCGGCGCGCAGACAGGGACTTCAACCCCGCAACCGGCTCCGTTCGTGGTTGAGTACTATTACAAAGTGAAATGGGGCCATCAAGAAGAGTTCCTGAGCTTATTTCGCAAGAACCATCTTCCGCTTCTGCAGAAGCAGATCGCGTCAGGGCGAATCGTGTCGGTGGATATGATTTCACCGCGCTATCACATGCCCGAGCTGTCGCGTTGGGATTACCGCGTAACCATAGTCTTCAAGGATGCAGCCAGCGCCATGCAAGGGGATCCGCCTGATCTCGTTAAACAGATGTACCCTGATCAGGCGACATTCAAGCGCGAAGAACAGCAGCGGTTCGAGATCCTCGAAGCCCATTGGGACCTTCCCATCACCAAGGTCGGTCTCGAAAAGCCGCAGCCATGAATCTCGGGAGCTCTCCTCCGACCCTGTCGCCAAGAGCGGGCGACAAGGGTGGGGCACCCGTAGCCGCTTTCGCGCACTAAAACTCACTGCGAGTCCTGACTTCCATCAACTACTGCTGCTGCGCGGGTTGATGGCTGCGCTCGTCTTCGTCAACCGGCCGGCTCGGGCCGGCTGCGGTTTCGCTGAGCCGCTCATGTCCTTCGTCATCGACGTCGGGGCATACGCGCACATCCACCGACAGCCTTTGGCCCGCGTGCCCTTTGTAAACGCCGCGGACGGGCGCTACATCGCCGTAGTCGCGTCCATAGGCCACGCGCACGTGGCGCAGGCCTACCGGCTTGCCTAAGGTGGGATCGAGGGGAATCCATCCGCTGCCCGGAATATAGACCTCGGTCCAGGCATGCGAGGCCTGGCCGCCGATGACTTCTTCCACCGTGGCGTCAGTCTCGGCGGAGCTCTCGGGAACCATGTAGCCCGACACGTAACGCGCCGGCAAGCCGCGTTTACGAGCGACGCCCAGCAGGACGTGCGCGAAGTCCTGGCAGACCCCCGCTCTCCCCGATATCGAATCCTTGATTGACGAGTGCACGTGGGTTGCGCCCTTCACGTATTCGAAGCCTTGATGGATGGCGTCGGAGACAGCCTGCACAAATCCGGTAACCGTGCCACCGCTCTGCTGTTCGCCGGCGTGAATCAATTCATCCAGATCGGGGAGATGCGGAACGTATTCGGTGGGGGCGATAAAATCGTAAAACTCTTCCAGCAGTTCGTCGTGCTGTTTCTCCAAATCGGCCAGGGTCGCGCCGTTGGGCGCGGCCGAATATTCGTGGGCCAAAACCACGCAGTCGGCCTGGACCTTGAGATGCCGGTGTTGCGAGAGCACGTTGAACTGATGCACCCAATTGCCGAAGGCGTCGCGATAGGCGGTGGTCCGCGAGGCCGGCGAAGTGGTGAGGCGAAACGACAGGCAACTTTGCCGGTCGTCGTGCAGCGGACGGAGACGCACCTCGTTGTAGCTCTCCGAAACCGCGCCGTCATAATGGAATTCGGTAACGTGGGTCAGGTGATACCGGTTCATGCCGTGGCCCCGTAGCTCAAGTAGGTGTCGGCGGCTCCGTAATAGAAGTAGGTGCGCGCGATGTCTTCGCCGATGGCGCGGCACATGCTCATCAGATAGTGGAGGTGGGCATGCAGTCCGCGGTTGAAGATGTCCTCGATGGTGTCGTAGCGAAGGCTCTCCAGCACCTTGCCGATAAGCCGTTCCGCCTCATTGGCGTAGCTGCCCGGGTTGGTCCCGCTGATGGCGCGCAGGCCAGCCTGTATCTCGGTCGCGCTGAAACGGATGGATCGCGGATGCTGAGGATGCAGGATCAGCATTTCCGCCACCCGCTCGGGCTCGATGGGAGAGTGGTACTGCCGGTGATAGGCCTCGAACGCGCCTACGGATTTCAGCACCGCCATCCATTGATGATGGCTGGGGGCGGCGATCATGGCCGAGGTTTCCAATAACTGCTGGTACTGCACATCGACCAGCCGGGTGGTCATCTCGGCGCGCTCCAGGTACCAGCCAATCTTCAGGAATTGCCAGCCTTCGTCGTGGGGCAGGGTGGCGTCGGCGACACCGTGGAAGCGATGGCTGCCGAAGCGGACCGCGTTGCAGAAGCGATGCGGGCCTCCGGAAATCTCTTCGGTGGGATTGAAGCCGGTGACGCTGTGATACAGGCCGTTGATGTCCTCCCACATCTCGCGCGAGATGCGATCGCGGATTGTGCGCGCATTCTCGCGGGCGCGGGCGATGCAGGCCACGATGGAGTTCGGATTGTCCTGGCGGAAGGCCAGAAACTCGTACACCGTTTGCGCGCTGGCCTCCTGGTAGAACTGGCGAAAGCGGGCTTCCTCGCCCGCCATGGTGATGAGCGGTTCCCAGCGCAGGCGGTAGGGCTGGTCAGAGCGTTCCAGCAGCATGTGGTAATTGACGTCGAGAATACGAGCTGTATCCTCGGCTCGCTCCATGTAGCGCGCCAGCCAGAAAAGCGAGTCCGCGATCCGTGACAGCATCAGTTGTCCTCCCGTAACACCCACGTGTCTTTGCTGCCGCCGCCCTGCGACGAATTCACCACCAGCGAGTCGCGTTGCAAGGCTACGCGCGTCAAGCCGCCGGGAACGATGGTTACCTTGTCCCCGTCGAAAAGGCAGTAGGGCCGCAAGTCAACGTGCCGCCCCACCATGCTCTGGGTCTCTGGATCGTACGACGGCACGCGCGAAAGCTGGATCACCGGCTGAGCAATGTAGTTCCTGGGATCGTGCTGGATGCGGTCGCGGAAAGCTTCCAGCGTGCTGCTATCGGCTGCCGGCCCGATCAACATGCCGTAACCGCCAGACTCGCCCACCGTTTTGACCACCAACTCCGGCAGGTGAGCGAGCACATAGGCAAGGTCTTTGGGATTTGAACAAAGATAGGTCTCCACGCTGCCCAGGATAGGCTCCTCGGCGAGGTAGTAGCGGATGAAGGTTGGAACGTAGGCATAGACCGCTTTGTCGTCGGCAATGCCGTTGCCGATAGCGTTGGCCAGGGCTACGTTGCCCGCGCGGTATGCGCCCATCAATCCGGGCACGCCCATCAGCGAGTCAGGCCGGAAGACCAGCGGGTCGAGGAAGTCGTCGTCAACGCGGCGGTAGATAACATCAACGCGCTTCAAGCCGTGAATCGTCTTCATGTAAACGATGCCAGTGTCCACGATAAGATCGCGGCCTTCCACCAGCTCGACGCCCATCTGCTGCGCCAGGAAGCTATGCTCGAAATAGGCGCTGTTGTAGATGCCGGGAGTCAGGAGAACTACCGCTGCGTCGTCCGCTCCGCGCGGCGAAAGGCTGCGCAGAATGCGGCACAACTCGGTCGGGTAGTCGTTGACAGGTAGGACCTCGTAGGCACTGAACGCGTCGGGGAAGGTGCGCGTCATCACCAGGCGGTTTTCCAGCACGTAGGAGACGCCGCTGGGCGTGCGAACGTTGTCCTCCAGCACCAGGAACTCGCCGCTGCGCGAGTCGCGGATAAGGTCGATGCCACAGATGTGAGTGTAGATGTCACCGGCCACTTCAAGGCCGATCATTTCGCGACGGAAATGGCGGCAGGAATACACCAACGAGCGCGGAACCTTGCGCTCCTTGAAGATACGCTGCTCACCGTAAACGTCGCGCAAAAACAGGTTCAGCGCAACCACCCGCTGCGACAGGCCACGCTCGATAAGGCTCCACTGGGAATGCGGTAGGATGCGGGGAATTAGATCGAAAGGAAAGAGCCGCTCCGTGCCCGTGCCATCGCTGTAAACGGTGAAAGTGATGCCCTGGAGCAGGAACGAAATATCGGCCAGCCTGCGGCGTTCTTCGAATTGGACCGTCGGCAGCGCCGAGAGCTTCTCGAACAGACGAGCGTAGTGCGGCCGTGGAACTCCCTGCTCAGAAAACATCTCGTCGTAAAACAGGCCCGGGTCGTAAGAGGCAAACAACCCGCTACTCCGGTCCTGTAGCTTTGTCACGCTTGTAACCAAGTCGGGATCGAGGGCCAGGATCGTTCCAGTACGCGTGATGTTGAACAGGCCCTGCACTTGTTTGTTGGCCCCGGAGATTCGTAGCTTGCCGCCAAGCCGTTCGACTTCTCCCGACATGCGCACCATGACGCCCAAGCCCGCACTGTCAACAAATTCGACGTGTGCCAGGTCGAGCACCAGCTTGCGCGCGCCGTCATCGAGGAGCGAGTTCACCAGTCCTTCCATCTCGCTCAGGCGATTGCCCAATATGAAGCGCCCCGAGCAGGAGATTCCGGTGATGTCAGGCTCAAATTCGAAAACTTTCGTTTCCAGCATCGTGGCAGCTTCCGCTGAGAAAAATCTGGGGCTAAGGTATCACGCCACTCGACCAATAGCGCTCTCATCATGAAAACCCGTATCGGCTGAGGAAGTAGCCGCAAACCGGACGGCCGGTGACATCCTTAGTCCGAAGGGCAGCACAAAGTTACTGGATCGTAAGAGCCAAACGAACCTCTCCCCAGGTCGCTGGAGGCGACACTCGCTTTAGGGCACGATATCAGTCGCGGTCGCCGTACCCAAATAAGAAAGATTGATGGCGGCTATTAGGCATTTTGCATGCCGAGGTCGAAGGCTGGCTTCTTGGCGAGTCTAAGGCTGAGGCTTACACCAGATCGGTAACCGTCCTAGCTTTCGAAGATCTTCTCCAGGCTCTCGTAAACCGTGGGGATGTTGCAAAGCTCGGGAAGTTTGAGCCAATAGCGATGGACGTCGGGGTCAACCTGGGCTTCGGCGCGCATCTCGGGCGAGGTCCAATGGCGCAGGTGCAGGAAGCGGTCAGGTTGCGCCGAGTCGCGATGGAGGGAGTCGCGGCAATAGCCCTTCGCGTTCATCAGGGTGTACAACTCGCGCAACGTGGCCTGCAATTCTTCCTCTTTGCCGGGCAGAGCCTCTAGAATCGCCATGGACACGATTTCCTTAGCCATCTGTTTGTCTTTCATTTGCTTCGCTCGCGTTCTTTCTGAGTGGTTTCGGTTGATCTTGACCAGCCATGATCAACCGCATGAGGTTGGTCGCGCCCGCGGTGCTGGTTGTACCGGCAATGAGACCGAAAATATCGCCGGGCGAAAGCACTTGCAAGCGCAACAACTCCTGCTCAGCGAATTCCGCCATGTGCGCAGCCGATAGCCGCGGCGGGCAGCGCACCGGGGTCACGCCCCACAGGAGGTTCATGCGGTTGCAAACCGACTCGAAGCGCGTAAAAGCATAAATGTCGGCGGCCGGGCGATACTTGGACAGCATACGCGCGGTATTGGCCGTCTCGGTGAAGACGGCGATGGCGCGAATGTTGAGGTCGCGCGCGGCATGCGCCATGGATTCGCAAATCGTATCCGCAATGGACCGGCGCCTCTCCGGCCGGTGCTCCGGCAACAGAGGGTCCGACGGATGAGCTTCAGCCTCGGCCACAATGCGTGCCATCATCTCCACGGCTTCGCGGGGGAATTTGCCGACTGCGGTCTCGCCGGAAAGCATGACCGCATCGGTTCCGTCGAAGATCGGCGTTGGCCACGTCACTGGCCTCCGCCCGCGTCGGCCGCGGGTTCTCGGTCATGGATTCGAGCATCTGCGTGGCCGTAATGACCGGCTTGCGGAAGTCGAGCGCGCGGCGAATGACATGCTTCTGGATGAGCGGCACCTTCTCCGGCGCGACTTCGACGCCGAGATCGCCGCGGGCCACCATTACGCCGTTGGCGACCTCGAGAATCGCTTCGAGGTTTTCGATGGCCTGCGGCTTCTCCAGCTTGGCGATGACCGGAGCATCGCCGCCGTGCGCCGCAATCGCACGCCGGGCGCGGACGACATCGTCCGCCGTGCGCACAAACGAGATGGCGACCAGGTCAACCGCGTGCTGCACACCGAAGTGCGAGGTCGGCCTCGTCCTTCTCGGTGATCGACGGAATGCTGACGTTCGTGCCCGGCAGGTTGATGCCCTGGTGCTCACCCAGCATGCCGCCGTTCAGCACCTCGCAGATGACGTCGGCGCCGGAGATTTCCCTGACCACGAGTTCAATGCGGCCATCCGAAAGGAGAATGTGCTCGCCCGGCTTTACGTCGAGCGCCAGGTCCTGGTAGGTGGTCGAGATGAGGTCGGACGTGCCCATTACGTCCTGGGGAGTGATGGTGACTGTCTGTCCAGTCTGCAGCGCCACGGCCATGCGATCCTTCAGCCGGCCAGTCCGGATCTTGGGTCCTTGCAGGTCTTGCAGAATGCAGATGGTGCGTCCGAGTTCACCGGCCACTTTGCGAAGGCGGCGAATCACGCGGGCGTGGTCTTCATGCGAACCGTGGGAGAAGTTGAGCCGGGCAACGTTCATCCCGCGCAACATTAGCTCGCGCATCATCTCCTCGGTGTCGCTGGCGGGACCGATGGTACAGACGATTTTGGCGCGCCGGCGAAAGGGAGCCGGACCGTCAATCCACTCGCGCCGATCCTGTGTGTCGTTGTCCATATGCTTATATTCGGTGGCACGGGTTACAGGGCCCGTACGCGCTTTGGCTCGGGTTTGATTTCGGAATGCGCCCCGAACAGGAACCGCGGGTAGCGCACCGCATTAAATTCTGCGCCGATCAAAACCACCATGGAGACGATGTAGAGCCACAGAAGCAGCGCTATCGCGGTGGCGACGGAGCCATAAATGACGTTGTAATTAGCGAAATGACGAAGGTAGAAGCCGAAGATCATGGTGGAGGCGAACCACAGTACCGTGGCCAGGGCCGCGCCCGGCAGGACGCGGTGCCATGGCTGGGTACGCGGCACGCCATGATGGTAAATGAGCGCGATGACCGCGATGCTGGTGAGCGCGGCGATGATCCAGCGCAAGGCAGTCCACAGCCCGAGGACGTACGGGCCGAGCTCGTGGCCCAGATGGTACACAATCCAAGCCTCAATCTGGTTACCGAACACCAGGATAAAAGAAGCGAAAAACATGGGAACGCCGGCGAGGACCACCAGCAGGAAAGCAATCATTCTTTCCTTCACCAGCCCCCATATCTTCGGCATCTGATACGCGTTGCGGAATCCCTCCATCCACGAGATCATCACGCCCGACCCGGTCCACAAGGTGATGGCGGCGATCGTAATCAGCGACTGCACATCCACGGGCTTGCTGGCGCTGAAGTATTGCAGGACGGACGATCTCGTGCCTTCCGGCAGAATCCGGCCTACGGCGTGACCGATCTCGCGGACAAAAGCCGCCGTGGTGTGCGATTCCGAAAGCACGGAGGCCACCAGAAGCACTGCCGGGAACAGCGTAAAGATCGCGGAGAAAGCCGCGCCCTTGGCCACGGCAAAGGCGTCGTGCTGAAAAGCCCGCCACAGCGCCATACGAAGATGTACGAAGAACCGCACCATACATGGAAAAACCGAGATACAGAGCGCAAGGGCAGTTTACACAGCCTAGTAAGAAGGGGCGACTAGAATCGTCGCCCCCTTTGTCTAGAGTTTCACCGGCACAACATCGCGTTGTGCGCGGGAACACGTCTGCTTATTCCACCGGAAGTTCTTCGGCTTCGTTTTCTCCTTCGTGACGGAGGAGCTCCAGCGCGCGCTCCGCTTCTTCGTAGGCCGCGGTGACTTCCTCCTGCACCTTGGCAGCCGCTTCCTCCATCTCCTGCGAGAGACGGACGTTGCGGTAGTACTCCATGCCGGTTCCGGCGGGAATGAGACGGCCCACGATGACGTTCTCCTTCAGACCGCGCAGGTGGTCCACGGCGCCCTGAATGGAGGCTTCCGTGAGCACGCGCGTGGTCTCCTGGAACGACGCTGCCGAGATGAAGGAGTCGGTCGAGAGCGAGGCCTTGGTGATGCCGAGCAGCAGCGGACGGCCAGTGGCCGGCTTGCCGCCGTTGGCAATCGCCTTCTCGTTCTCTTCGCGGAAGCGGAACTTGTCGATCTGCTGTTCCAGCAGGAACGACGTATCGCCCACGTCCTCCACCTTTACCCAGCGCATCATCTGGCGAACAATCACTTCGATGTGCTTGTCGCTGATGTTCACGCCCTGCAAGCGGTAGACTTCCTGGATTTCGTTCACCAGGTAGGCCTGCAGTTCCTTCTCTCCCAGCACGGCAAGAATGTCGTGCGGGTTGAGCGGGCCATCCATCAGCGGCTCGCCGGCGCGGATACGCTCGCCTTCCTGCACATTGATGTGAACGCCACGCGGCACCTGGTATTCCTTCTCGGTGCCGTTGTCGGCCACCACGTAGATCTTGCGCTGTCCCTTGCTGACGTCGCCGAACTTCACCACGCCATCGATCTCGCTGATGACCGCGGTTTCGCGCGGCTTGCGGGCCTCGAACAACTCGACCACACGCGGCAGACCACCGGTGATGTCCTTGGTCTTGGTGGTTTCGCGCGGGATCTTGGCCAGCACGTCGCCCGGAGTCACGTTGTCGCCGTCCTGCACCATCAAGTGAGCGCGCGAAGGCATCAGGTAGCGCTTGCTGCCCTTGGCCCCCTTGATGACGATCGTCGGCTGCCGCTTCTCGTCCGGCGAATCGATGACCACGTGGCGCGAGAGTCCGGTGACTTCGTCCACTTCTTCGTGCAGCGTCAGGCCTTCCTGCAGGTCCTTGAACTGCACCGTCCCGCCAATCTCGGTCAGGATGGCAAAGGTGTACGGGATCCCATTCGACCAGCACGTCGCCCAGCGAGACTTGCTGACCGTCTTCGACCTTCACCTTGGCGCCGTACACGACCGCGTAACGCTCCTTCTCGCGGCCCTTGTCGTCAACGATGGCGATCGAGCCGTTGCGGTTCATCACCACCAGGTGACCTTCCTTGGCCCGCACGGTGATCAGGTTGATGAAGCGCACCGTGCCGTTGTTCTTGGCATCGAGGCGCGACTGCTCGCTGACTCGCGAAGCCGTGCCACCGATGTGGAAGGTGCGCATGGTGAGCTGCGTTCCCGGCTCGCCGATGGACTGCGCCGCGATGACGCCCGTGGCCTCGCCCAGTTCGACCAGCCGGCCCGAAGCCAGGTTGCGGCCGTAGCACATCACGCAGACACCGCGCTTCGACTCGCAGGTCAGCACCGAACGAATCTTCACCCGCTCGATACCCGCGGCCTGCACCGCGCCTGCCAGGTCTTCCGTAATCTCCTGGTTGATGTCAACGATGATGTTGCCTTCGTAGTCCTTGATCTTCTCCAGCGAAACACGGCCGACAATACGGTCGCGCAGCGGCTCGATGATCTCGCCCGACTCCACGATCGAGGTGACGTAGATGCCGTCCACCGTGCCGCAATCGTATTCGCTGATGATCACGTCCTGCGCCACGTCCACCAGGCGGCGGGTCAGGTAGCCGGAATCCGCCGTCTTGAGAGCGGTATCGGCCAGGCCCTTACGCGCGCCGTGGGTCGAGACGAAGTACTCCAGCACCGTCAGTCCTTCGCGGAAGTTCGCGGTGATCGGCGTCTCGATGATCTCGCCCGAAGGCTTGGCCATCAATCCGCGCATGCCCGATAGCTGGCGAATCTGCTGCTTCGAACCGCGAGCGCCGGAGTCGGCCATGATGTAAATCGGGTTGATCTCGCCGGCCTTGTCCATCTGCTGCATGTTGCCGAACATCTCGTCAGCCACCTTCTCGGTAATTGCCGACCAGATTTCGACCACCTTGTTGTAGCGCTCGCCGTTGGTGATGGCGCCGTCCAGATACTGCTGCTGCACGGCGATGACCTGCTTCTCGGCGTCGCGCACCAGCGCCTGCTTGCCCGGCGGGATGACCATGTCGTCGATTCCGATCGACAGGCCCGCCTTGGTGGCGTAGTGGAAGCCGAGCTGCTTGATGCCGTCCAGCATCCGGACCGTGGTTTCCAGGCCGAAGCGCAGGTAGCAATAGTTCACCAACTGGCCGACGCCCTTCTTCTTGAGCAGGCCATTGATGTACGGCATCTCGGCAGCGCCGCGCTTCAGGTGGTCGTTCATGATGGCACGACCCACCGTGGTCGAGATGAACTGGCGCTCGAAGTTGGTCGGCTCAGTGTGGATCACGTCCTGATCGTCATACGCCGTGGTGAGGTCAATTACCTCGCCCGAGTAGCGCAGCCGGATCGGCGTGAGCGTCTCCACTTCCCCCGCTTCCTTGGCCAGCAGCACTTCATCGATGTTGGCGAAGGCGCGTCCCTCGCCCTTGGCGCCGGGCTTGGCTTTCGTCAGGTAGTAGATGCCCAGCACCATGTCCTGCGTCGGCACGGTAATCGGCTGTCCGGACGCGGGCGACAGAATGTTGTGCGAGGCCAGCATCAGGACGCTGGCTTCCACCTGCGCTTCCGGCGAAAGCGGAATATGCACCGCCATCTGGTCGCCGTCGAAGTCGGCGTTGAACGCGGTGCAGACCAGCGGGTGGATCTTGATCGCCTTGCCTTCCACCAGCACCGGCTCGAACGCCTGGATGCCCAGACGGTGAAGCGTGGGCGCGCGGTTCAGCAGGACGGGATGGTCCTTGATGACCTCTTCCAGGATGTCCCAAACGACGGGCTCCTGCGCCTCCACCATTTCCTTCGCCTGCTTGATGGTGGTGCAGTGTCCCGTCTGCTCCAGCCGGTGATAGATGAACGGCTTGAACAGCTCCAGCGCCATCTTCTTGGGCAAGCCCGCACTGGTGCAGCTTGAGATCGGGACCAACCACGATGACCGAACGGCCTGAGTAATCCACGCGCTTGCCCAGCAGGTTCTGGCGGAAGCGGCCCTGCTTGCCCTTCAGGGTGTCCGACAGCGACTTCAGCGGGCGATTGTTGGCGCCGCGCAGCACGCGGCCACGGCGTCCGTTGTCGAACAGAGCGTCCACGGCTTCCTGCAACATGCGCTTTTCGTTGCGCACAATCACTTCCGGCGCGTGCAGGTCCATCAGCTTCTTCAACCGGTTGTTGCGGTTGATGACGCGACGATAGAGGTCGTTCAAGTCGGAGGTTGCGAAGCGGCCGCCGTCCAGCGGAACCAGGGGACGCAGCTCCGGCGGGATGACCGGAATCACGTCCAGAATCATCCAATTCGGCTTGTTGCCGCTCTTGCGGAATGCCTCAACCACCTTCAGGCGCTTGGCATACTTCAGGCGCTTCTGCACCGAGGTCTCGCTGCGCATTTTTTCGCGCAGCTCGGTCGAGAGCGCATCCACCTCAACCCGCTTCAGCAGTTCCTTGATGGCCTCAGCGCCCATCATCGCCTTGAACCCGCCGGCGCGATGCGCCTGGTCAAGTTCGCGATACTTGGTTTCGTCCTTGATGACTTCGCGCTCTTTTACCGGAGCGTCGCCGGCTTCGACCACGACATAGGCTTCGAAATAGAGCACCGACTCCAGCTCGCGCAGCGAAATGTCGAGGATGTGTCCGATGCGGCTGGGCAGGCCCTTGAAGAACCACACATGCGAGCAGGGTGACGCCAGCTCGATGTGGCCGAGGCGCTCGCGGCGCACCTTGGAGAGCGTCACCTCCACGCCGCACTTGTCGCAGATCACGCCGCGGTGCTTCATGCGCTTGTACTTGCCGCAGAGACACTCCCAGTCGGTTACCGGCCCGAAGATGCGCGCGCAAAACAAGCCATCGCGCTCCGGCTTGAAGGTGCGGTAGTTGATCGTCTCCGGTTTGGTGACTTCCCCGTGAGACCAGCTGCGAATCTTCTCGGGCGAAGCCAGGCTGATGCGAATGGCGTCAAAGTCGGCGATAGGATTTCCGAGATCAAATGGACTCGATCGGTACAAAATGTCCTCCTTCCCTGCATGGTCCTTGGCGGTAGCCTGCAGGGACTCGCGACCCATGCGCGGTCGCTGGCGGCTCCCGGTGATTCTTACTGCTTGCGGCTGCTGCCTCCTGCGGGAGCGACGGAGGCAGCTACCCAATTTCGTGGCGACTCAGTGGCCTAGTCGGCCGCGACCGGAGCTGCCGCGAGCATCTTGCGCTCGTTGGTCTTGATCAGCTCCACGTCAAGGCACAACGACTGCAATTCGCGAATCAGCACGTTGAACGATTCCGGCACGCCCGGCTCGATCGCCGCTTCGCCTTTGACGATGGCCTCGTAAATCTTGGTGCGGCCATAAACGTCATCGGACTTCGCGGTGAGCAATTCCTGCAGGATGTAGGCTGCGCCGTAGGCCTCCAGGGCCCAGACTTCCATTTCTCCGAAGCGCTGACCGCCGAACTGCGCCTTGCCGCCCAGCGGCTGCTGGGTGATCAGCGAGTACGGGCCGATCGAACGCGCGTGGATCTTGTCGTCCACCAGGTGCGAGAGCTTGAGCATGTAGATATAGCCGACGGTTACCGGCTGCTCGAACTTCTCACCCGACATGCCGTCATACAGGTAGGTCTTGCCCGACTCCGGCAAGCTGCCCTGTGCCAGCAGCGACTTGATCTCCAGCTCCTTGGAGCCGTCGAACACCGGCGAGCTGAAGTACACCGCCTCCTTCATGCCGTCGGCCACACGCTCCAGGGTTTCGTCGTCGAGGCTGGCAAACTCGTCCACGAACGGCGTGTCCTTGAACATGGCCTTGAGTTCGCGGCGCACATGTTCCGCCTTCGAGTTCTCCTTCAGCAGTTCGTCAATCTTCTGTCCCAGTGCATAGCCAGCCCATCCGAGGTGGGTTTCAAGGATCTGGCCCACATTCATACGGCTGGGCACGCCCAGCGGATTCAGAACGATCTCCACCGGCGTTCCGTCTTCGAGGTAAGGCATGTCCTCTTCCGGCAGGATGCGCGCGATGACGCCCTTGTTCCCGTGGCGTCCGGCCATCTTGTCGCCCACGCTCAGCTTGCGCTTCATGGCGATATAAACCTTCACCAGCTTGATCACGCCCGGCGGAAGTTCATCGCCCTTCTGCAGCTTCTCGACTTTCTCGCGGACAATCTTGCGCAGAACGTCAATCTGGCGCGAGGTCATCTCCTCGATTTCGTCGATCTGCTCGTTGATGCGCGGGTCCTTGTCGGCGAACTTGATGCGCTTGAGGTTGCGCGTCGAGATCCGCTCGATGGTGTCGCGGTCGAGAATTATGCCCTTGGTCAACAGGCGCTTGTTGGTGCGCTCGTCGTGCAGGTCGGCGAGAACTTCCTTGCCGCCAAGCAGCGCTTCCAGGCGCTTCAAACGCTCGTCGGTAAGGATTCGGATCTCGTCGGCCAGGTTCTTCTCCAACTTCGCAACCTGCTCGGACTCGATGAACTTGGCGCGTTCGTCCTTCTCCTGGCCCTTGCGGGAGAAGATCTTTACGTCCACCACCGTACCCTCGATGCCCGGAGGACAGGTAAGCGAAGCGTCGCGAACGTCGCCGGCCTTCTCGCCGAAGATGGCACGCAGCAGCTTTTCTTCCGGCGTGAGCTGGGTCTCGCCCTTGGGCGTGACTTTGCCCACCAGGATGTCGCCGGCCTTCACGTTCGCGCCGATGCGGATGATGCCGCTCTCGTCGAGATCGCGCAGCGCCGACTCACTGACGTTCGGAATGTCACGGGTGACTTCTTCCGGCCCCAGTTTGGTGTCGCGCGACTCGATCTCGAACTCCTCGATGTGGACGGAGGTGTAATAGTCCTCCTTCACCATCTTCTCGGAGACCAGGATCGCGTCCTCAAAGTTGTAGCCGCGCCACGGCATGAACGCGACCAGCACGTTGCGGCCCAAGCGCCAGTTCGCCCATGTCGGTGCAGGGACCGTCGGCAATGACCTGCCCCTTGGCCACCCGCTGGCCCTTCTTCACGATGGGGCGCTGGTTGATGCAGGTGTTCTGGTTGGAGCGCTTGAACTTGGTGAGCTGATAAATGTCGCTGCCCACCTCGCGCGAGAGCTGCATAGGATGATGCTCGCCCTCGACGCGCACGATGATGCGCTCGGAATCGACGGAATCGATGATGCCGCTGCGGCGAGCCAACACCACCGCGCCGGAATCGCGTGCCGTAACCCCTTCCATGCCCGTGCCGACGATCGGCGCCTGCGCACGAAGCAAGGGCACTGACTGACGCTGCATGTTCGCGCCCATCAGAGCGCGGTTGGCGTCGTCATGCTCCAGGAACGGCACCAGCGAAGCGGCCACCGATACAAGCTGCTTGGGACTCACGTCGATGTAGTCCACTTCGTCGCGGTTGACCAGCACGAAGTTGCCGGCCTTGCGCGCGTTGACGAGTTCCGCCACGATGCGGCCCTTGTCGTCAATCTCCGCGTTGGCCTGCGCGATTACGTGGCGGTCTTCCTCCCACGCGGACAGGTAGAAGGAGAAGGGCTCGAAGTCGATAGGCTTCTTGCGGCGCTCCTTCAAGTCAGCGTTGGCCTTGAGCACCTCTGCCTTCTCAAGATGATCGCCGACGCGATAGTCGCTATCGCCGGCATTGACCACGCTGACGAAGTCGAGCACGCGCCCGCTCTTCACCTTGCGATACGGCGACTCGATGAATCCGTAGTCGTTGATACGCGCGTAGCAGCTCAGCGAGGAGATCAGTCCGATGTTCGGACCTTCCGGCGTCTCGATCGGACAGATGCGGCCGTAGTGGGTCGGGTGAACGTCGCGGACTTCGAATCCGGCGCGCTCACGCGACAACCGCCCGGCCCCAGTGCCGAAAGACGGCGCTTGTGGGTGATCTCGGACAGCGGGTTCGTCTGGTCCATGAACTGCGACAACTGCGAGGAACCAAAGAACTCGCGGATCGCGGCCATCACCGGCTTGGCGTTCACCAGGTCGTGCGGCATGGCCGTGGACATCTCCTGGTACACGCTCATCTTTTCCTTGATGGCGCGTTCCATGCGGACCAGGCCGATGCGGAACTGGTTTTCCAGCAACTCACCAACCGCGCGAACGCGGCGGTTGCCGAGGTGATCGATGTCGTCCACCGACCCGATATTCTTGCGCAACTTCAGCAGGTAGCGGATGGTCCCGTAAAAGTCCTCCGGCTCCAGCGTGCGATTGTCCAGATGGGTGGCGTCTTCGCTTTCAAACAGCTTGATGTTGAACTTCAGGCGGCCCACGCGGGAGAAGTCATACTTCCGCGAATCGAAGAACATGCCGTGGAACAGCGAAGTCGCCGTGTCCAGCGTCGGCGGATCGCCGGGACGCAGTTTGCGGTAAATTTCGATCAGCGCTTCCTGCGGCGTCTTTACCGAATCGCGGCGCAACGTGGCGCTGATCACCGTACCCACGTCGTCGCGCTCGGGGAAGAACACGTGCAGTTCGGCCACGCCGGCATCGAGCATCTTCGACAGCTTTTCGGCCGTCAGCTCGGAGTTGGCTTCCAGCAGGACCTCGCCGGTGTTGGTGTCAACCACGTCGGCGGCGACAAACGCTCCTTCCAGATCGCTGAGGTCAACTTCAATCTCCGAGATCCGGTGCTTCTGGATCTCCTTCAACACCGCGGCGAGTAAGCTTTGCGGCCGGAGTGGACAATCTCTTCGCCGCTCTTGGTGGCGATGCGGTGCGCCAGCTTCATGCCGAGCAGGTTAGTCGGGACGGTCAACGCTGGGATCGAGCGTCCAGTACAGCTTCTTGTCGTGCAGGGCGATGCGGTCCACCGTGTAAAACGTGCGGAGAATATCTTCATCCGAACGCAGGCCCAGGGCGCGCAGGAAGATGCTTCCCAGGAACTTGCGCTTGCGGTCAATACGCACATACAGCACGTTCTTCTGGTCGTATTCGAACTCGACCCACGACCCGCGATAAGGGATGATCTTGCCCAGAAAGTAGGTGCGGTTGTTGGCGGTCTCAAAGAACACGCCCGGCGAACGGTGCAACTGGCTGACGATGACGCGCTCGGTGCCGTTGATGATGAAGGTGCCGTTGGCGGTCATCAGCGGAATGTCGCCGAAGAACACCTCCTGCTCCTTCATGTCGCGAATGGAGCGGTTGCCGGTGTCCGGGTCCTTGTCGTAGATGGTCAGACGCATGGTGACCTTCAGCGGTGCGGAGTAGGTCATACCGCGCTCTTCGCATTCGGCCACGTCATACTTCAGCTGCAATCCAACCGGATCGCCGCATTTGTTGCAGAAATCAGGTGTGTTCGCGTTATAAGTGCCGCACTTGGTGCAAAGCACATCGCCCAAGTGGAACGGGTCGGTCTTCACCGTTGCACCGCAGTTGCGGCAGGTGGTGCGCAGATGATTCAGTCCCTTCAAGTGGCCGCATTTGCATTCCCAGTTGCCGATGGCGTACTCGACAAAGTCCAACTGCGAAACGTTGCGGAAGTCGGTGATAGGGAATACCGACTGAAACACCGCCTGCAAGCCGGCGTCATCGCGTTCGCTGGGCAGCGCATCCATCTGCAGAAAGCGGTCGTACGAACGCTTCTGCACCTCGATCAGGTTGGGGATCTGGATGGTCGCGGGAATTTTTGAAAAATCAAAACGATTTCGATTGGCAGTTTTCTGTTGCGCCATGTATAAAGCTCCTCAGTCAGTGCCGGCCGAGCCGCTCACGCGGGGCCGCGCCCGCCGCGGCGGGCTAGTGCGGAGGTGCGACGTGAATGACCGTTGTCGCACGGTAAGACAGGTTGAGGCCGAAGAAGAAATCGCCAACTCGGATTCGCACGCAAATAGACGAGTGCGCTCGCAGGGACAGTACTCCCCGCAAGCGCCGCTCGAGGCGTCGTGCAATCCCATAACCATTTGGTCCGGGAATTCGGCATTTTTCGTGCCGCGATGTTTTTTGCTTCCCGCGCCAGTATCTTCAGGCCTTGTCCTCAGCCAGCCAAACCGTCGCGTCTGAGCTGACGCGATTCCGGTTGGGCTTGCCGCCTGCCACTCATCTGTTTGATGGTCCGAACCCGCCTTGGGATTCGTCCTCAACGATGCCCGGGAATTCTCGCGGCCCCTGCTGCAAGGGGCCGCTCACTTCCTCGGCTTCATCGCGCCTCTCCACGGCCGCTCCGACGTGAAGAGGAACGTAGCCGCCGCCTCGTAACTCCAAGGCAGCAGCAGCCACGACTCCGGTCAGCTTGCCCGGAGTGCTTGCCCGTTTCGTCGGCTCCACCTGCTAAATCCAACATTGCCAGGTCCGGCGAAACGGGCGGGATACCTACTTCACCTCCACGGTTGCTCCCGCTTCGGTGAACTTCTTCTTGATGTTCTCGGCTTCTTCCTTCGAGACACCTTCCTTGACAGTCTTCGGGGCGCCATCGACCAGGTCTTTGGCTTCCTTCAGACCCAGGCTGGTGACTTCACGGACAGCCTTGATCACGTTGATCTTGTTTGCGCCCACCGCGGTGAGGACAACCGCAAACTCGGTCTTCTCCTCCGCCGGGGCCGCAGCCGCGGCGCCCGCGCCGGCAGCACCCGCCATCACGACCGGGGCCGCTGCGGCCGCCGAGACGCCAAGGCGCTCTTCCAGCTTCTTCACCAGGGATGCCGCATCCAAAAGCGACAACCCTACGATTTGCTCTTCCAACTGTTGCAGATCCGCCATGTGTTTCTCCACCTGTTCGTTATTCGTTGTATTTGATTTCGTTATCGGTCTCCGAGGCTTCCAATGTGCCGCCGCATGCCAGACTCACGCAGGCTGCACGCCTCACAACGGATAACGCAATCTCTTCGGAAGCGCTTTGCGCTCCCAAACCTGTTTCTCCCGCCTTGCGGGAGTTTAGCCGAGTGAAGCGCCGCGCCTACGCGCTGACCGCTTCGCCCGAGGCAAACTTGTTCTGCTCCACACCCTGGTTCACACCACGGCAAGATTCCGGCCCACCGCGTTCATCGCGGTTACAAGCCGTTGCGCCGGAGCGTTCATCAGGAAGAGGAGCTTGGAGTAGATCTCTTCCTTCGACGGCATGTTGGCCAGCGCGTCAATGTCTTTAATCGCGATGACCCGGCCTTCCACGATGCCGGCCTTGAAGGTGTACTCCGGATTGTCTTTTGCGTACTTGCTGAGCACCTTGGCCAACGCGACCGGATCGCCGCTGGTGTAGGCAATCGAGGTCACGCCGGCCAGATCCTTCATCGCCTGCTCGACCTGCGTGCCCTTCGCCGCGCGCTCTGCCAGCGTGTTCTTCACCACGCGATAACGTCCACCCGCGCTGCGCACCACTTTGCGAAGTTCGAAGTCCTTCTCCACGGTCAGCTTGCTGAACGTGCCCACGATGGCGTGGTTCGCGCTCTGGAACTCTTCCGTGAGCCTTTCAACCTGCTCGATTTTCTTTGCTTTCGTGACAGCCATCTCAGAATCCTTGTTCTGCTGCGCTCAGAAGCGCCAGCCAATTTGTCGGGTCAGCAAAACGCACGCTACCCGCGCGCCGCAGCTTCCACAGCCGAAGTGTCAATCGGGACGCCTGGCCCCATCGTCGAGCTGAGGTAGCAACCCTTGATGTACTTGCCCTTGGCAACCGTGGGCTTCGCCTTGATCACGCTGGTAATCACTGTGGCAGCGTTCTCCACCAGCTTCTCGGCCGGGAACGAAATCTTGCCGACCGGCACATGCACCAGCGCCGTCTTGTCGGTGCGAAACTCCACCTTGCCGGCCTTGGTTTCCTTCACTGCCGAGGCAACGTCGAAGGTCACCGTCCCGGTCTTCGGGTTGGGCATCAGCCCGCGAGGGCCAAGCACCTTTCCCAGCCGGCCAACCGACTTCATCATGTCGGGCGTGGCGATGACGGCGTCGAAGTCGGTCCAGTTTTCTTTCTGGATCTTCTCCACCATGTCCTCGCCGCCCACGATATCGGCGCCCGCTGCTTCGGCTTCGCGCACCTTCTCGCCGCTGGCGATGACCAGCACCTTCTTCGACTTGCCCAGGCCATGCGGCAAAACCACCGTGCCGCGCACCATCTGATCAGCGTGCTTGGGATCGACTCCCAGGCGCATCGTCAAGTCCACCGTCTCGTCGAACTTGGCGAATTTCACTTTCTGCAAAAGCGGCACCGCGTCCTGAAGCGTGTAAGAACGAGCTTCGACGGCAGCGCGCGCCTTCTCGATGTTCTTTCCGGATTTCCTCATTGCACTCCTCGTCTCCCACCGCCGTTCCCTGTTTCCAAACGGCCGTGGTGGTTTACGACTGCGGTCTGGCGACCGCAAAACTTGTATTACGCCGTTACTTCAATGCCCATCGAGCGCGCGGTGCCCTTCACGCTCTTCACCGCCGCGTCCACTGACGCCGCATTCAGGTCCGGCATCTTCTGCTTGGCGATGTCCAGTACCTGTTTCTCGGTGACCTTGCCGACCTTGTCCTTGTTCGGCGTGCCCGACCCTTTCGCAACACCCGCTGCCCGCTTCAACAGAATCGCGGCAGGAGGCGTCTTGGTGATGAACGAGAACGTGCGGTCGCTGTACACCGTCACCACGACCGGAATGATCAAGCCATCCAGTTCCTTGGCGCTCGTCTTGGCGTTGAACTGTTTGCAGAACTCCATGATGTTGATCTGCGCCTGACCGAGCGCCGGACCAACCGGAGGGGCTGGAGTGGCCTTGCCCGCCGCAATCTGCAATTTCACCGAACCTGTAGCTTTTTTCGCCATTGCTAATCCCTACTGTCCTCGCAGCGCACGCTCGAACGCGGACGGCCGCGGTGCATTTACGTAACAACCTTTTCCACCTGTCCGAATCCCAGTTCCACCGGGGTCGAGCGCCCGAAGATCGTTACCATCACTTTCAGCGTCTCGCGGTCTTCGTTGACCTCGTCCACCACGCCGGTAAAGCTGGCAAACGGCCCCTCGCTGATACGCACCGACTCGTTCTTCTCGAACTTGACCTTGAGCTTCGGCTTCTCCTTGCTGTCCCGAACCCGGTAAACAATCTGCTTGTACTTCGTCTTCGGACAGCGGAGTGGGCTGCTGGCCGGTGCCGACAAAGCCCGTCACGCGCGGCGTGCCCTTCACCACGTGCCAGACGTTGTCGTCCATGTCCATCTCCACCAGCACATAACCGGGATAGAACATGCGCTCGCTGGTGTACTTCTTGCCGCCGCGAACTTCAGTCACCGACTCGGTCGGGATCAGCACCCGGCCGATCCTGTGCTCCAGCTCCGGATAAGCGCGCACCCGCGATTCCAGCGACTCCTTTACCTTGCGCTCGAATCCCGAATAGGTGTGGATGATGTACCACTTCATATTCGGGTTCTGGGTAGTCGCCTGGTCCGGCAACAGCGGCTTCCGCGTCATCGCCAGTTTGTTCGATCTCGGCAACTGCCGCGCCAACGGGCCCTGGTTCCGTCACGGTGTCGGCCCCAGGCTGTGTCTCAGCCACAGCGTTCGCCTGCTCAGGCTCGGCGCCGTTGTTCTCCGATTTGATTTCTTCTTCTGTCATGTTTACGCGCATTAGCGATGTGTCAAACTCTTGATCAAGTGGTCGAGCGATAGTCCCAAGCAGCTTGTCCAGAACCGCAAAATAGATGCCGAACAGGAACACCGTAATGATGACTACCGTGGTCGTGCCCTGCACTTCTTTGCGCGACGGCGTAGTGACCTTGCGCATCTCGGTGCGCACGTCGTTGTAGAAGCTCTTGGCACGCTGCGGCCAGGCCTTGACCTTGGTCACCAGGCTGTTGTCATCCAAACGTTCTACGATCGCTGACTTCGCCATCTGATACCTGTTTTTCCGGCGCTCCCGGGCGCCAACTACGCTTCAAATACTGGCAGGGGCGGAGGGATTCGAACCCCCAAGTCCGGTTTTGGAGACCGGCAGTTTAACCGTTGAGCTTACGCCCCTCCGCGGAAGCAACTACGCAGCAATAGCAACCAGTTGCTCGACGCAAGTTGTTACTTCACTTCCTTGTGCGGCGTGTGCTTGCGGCACTTCCGGCAGAACTTATTGAATTCCAGCCGGGCCGTCGTGGTCTTCTTGTTCTTCGTCGTGGAGTAGTTGCGGTCTTTGCACTCTCCACACTGTAATGTCACAATTTCGCGGGGCATACCCTCAACTCCACTCTTGCGGGGCGCGACGCGCGCGCCCCATAAGCTCTGTTACGCAATAATTTCGGCGATGGTGCCGGCGCCCACGGTGCGTCCGCCTTCGCGGATGGCGAACCGCAAGCCCTTTTCCATCGCCACCGGCGTGATCAGCTCGATCTCCAGGCTCACGTTGTCGCCCGGCATCACCATCTCCGTGCCCGCCGGCAACGTCGCCACTCCGGTCACGTCCGTGGTGCGGAAGTAAAACTGCGGCCGGTAGCCCTTGAAGAACGGCGTGTGCCGCCCGCCTTCATCCTTCGACAGCACGTACACCTCGCCCTTGAACTTGGTGTGCGGCGTGATCGAGCCCGGCTTGGCCAACACCATGCCGCGCTCCACGTCTTCCTTCGCCGTGCCGCGCAGCAGCAGGCCGGCGTTGTCGCCCGCCATGCCTTCGTCCAACTGCTTCTTGAACATCTCCACGCCGGTCACCACCGTCTTGCGGGTCTCGCGGAAGCCCACGATCTCGACGTCCTCGCCCACCTTCACCTTGCCGCGCTCGATGCGGCCCGTCACCACCGTGCCGCGCCCCTGGATCGAGAAGATGTCTTCGATCGGCATCAGGAACGGCTTGTCGATGTCGCGCGCCGGCAGCGGCACGTTCTTGTCCACCGCGTCCATCAGCTCTTCGACCTTGGCCTCCCACTGCGCTTCGCCGTTCAGCGCGCCCAGCGCCGAGCCCCGCACCACCGGCAGATCGTCGCCCGGGAAGCCGTACTTGTTCAGCAGCTCGCGCACTTCCATCTCCACCAGGTCGATCAGCTCGGTGTCTTCCACCGCATCGCACTTGTTCAGGAACACCACCACGTAGGGCACGCCCACCTGGCGCGCCAGCAGCACGTGCTCCTTGGTCTGCGGCATGGGACCGTCGGTGGCCGCCACCACCAGGATCGCGCCGTCCATCTGCGCCGCGCCGGTGATCATGTTCTTGATGTAGTCGGCGTGGCCGGGACAATCCACGTGCGCGTAGTGACGCGCCGCGGTCTCGTACTCC
Organism: uncultured Acidobacteriaceae bacterium; assembly: GCA_963782275.1. Classification (GTDB taxonomy): domain Bacteria; phylum Acidobacteriota; class Terriglobia; order Terriglobales; family Acidobacteriaceae; genus Bog-257. The sequence continues at coordinate 159,597 of CAWAJA010000003.1, forward strand.
ACGTGCGCGGTGGCAATGGTGATGCCGCGCTCGCGCTCTTCCGGCGCGTTGTCGATGGAGTCGAACGAACGGAACTGGATCTTGGGATTGTGCTTGCCCAAAACCTTGGTGATGGCCGCCGTCAACGTGGTCTTGCCATGATCGATGTGCCCGATCGTGCCCACGTTCACGTGCGGCTTGCTGCGATCAAATTTCTCTTTCGCCATATCTCTGCCTTAGTAGAATCGATAAAGTTTGTTGAACTTCTCGCGCAGAGGCAGATCCACCGCCTCCAACGCCGTCAAATAAAATTCGCGAATCTGCGCCTGATCACTCACCGTCAGCGCGCCATACAACTGCTGCGCCGTCTTTCCACTCTGCCCCAGAGTTCGGTCCGCTCGCTCGACCAGCTTCTCGCGAAGCACGCGATCAAAATCGCGGATCGGAACTCCCTTCCGCCGCAACAGCCGCAGAAAGGCTTCTACCGCGCCGGGAGCAAAGGCCCTAGCAAACGCCGAACGGAGCTGCTCGAACTCCTCCGCCTTGTCGACCGGAATCTCAGCTCGTTGGAATGGGGCTCGCATCGCCGGTTGCTGCATGAGGTCATTCACCAGACGCAAACTCATTCCCCGCTTACGCGGGCCTTGCACCTAAACAAACCACTGGAGCCGATGACCAGGATTGAACTGGTGACCTCTCCCTTACCAAGGGAGTGCTCTACCAACTGAGCTACATCGGCCCATTTCCCTTGAGGGCCGGCAACGCTTCGCTGCTCCGCCCTCGCCTGCGGCGCTCGCGTGACAAGGAGCGTCCTCGGCTTGACCGAACTCTGGAGCGGGAGACGGGAATCGAACCCGCGACCAACAGCTTGGAAGGCTGTGACTCTACCACTGAGTTACTCCCGCCCTGCGATCTATCCGAGCCCTAGTCTCGTCATCCTGTCGTCGGTCGCGTTCTTCGCGGTCCAGTTTTCGGCTCCACGATACGGTGCGAATAGCAAACATCGCCAGCACTGCCAGTGTCGCCAGCTTGAACTTCTGGTCGGCGATCGTCACTGCCGCCAGGATCGCCAGCACCGCGTACGCGCCCAACGCCACCCACAACCGATTCATCAAAAACCTGGTGCACAGGGGAGGATTCGAACCTCCGTAGCTCGCAAGGAGCGGCAGATTTACAGTCTGCTGCCATTAACCACTCGGCCACCTGTGCACGCTTCGACCGAGCATCCCGCTCTCAGGACATTCCTGAAAGCCAAAATCTGGGTCCGGAATCGCCAGTCTCTAACTGTCAAAGAACACTGCGCAGAAAGCCATCGCTTCGCAATCCCGGCAAAACTCCACAACAGCCACGCGATCATACTTCCGCGCGCGATTTGCGTTTCAGGAAGCTGCTGCTGGAATCAGTTCTTCTCTAGGAGAGCTGCGCGTCTCGTTTGGCTTGCTCCTGCTACGCCTCAGCGGCGCGCTCATGGTCACAATTCTGGAGCTGGCGAAGGGATTTGAACCCCCGACCCTCTGATTACAAATCAGATGCTCTACCAGCTGAGCTACGCCAGCCTACGGCCCGGTTCGACACGTATGCGCCGACCCAAGCATGATTCGTCCTGCCAGCCGGAACAAACATTGAGGTTACCACGAACGGCACTCTACGTGCAAACAACCCTCGCTCGCCCGGAAACTCCTGATTCCTTCGGCTTCGGGATCCAACGCCTGCAAAAGCCTCAAGAATAACGGTGGACCAACAACTCGCCACTCCCGCGGGCCTCACGGCTGGGGATTCTGCAGAGTGCGTTCGATCTCGCGAACGCTGAAATGCGGTCAATTCATTCTAACCCGGTTTGTCCCCAATTCGCCACTGGACTCGCTTTTCTCGTATCATCGAGTGTCACCCATGCGAACTCGCCGAAAGCAGTTGTGGGTCGCCTTCGCGGTTGTTCTGGTCATCGCCGGCGGAATCGTCACCGCCATCCTGCTGCGAAAGCGCGCCGCGCCTGACGCCGTTCGTCTGTTACCCGATTCTGACGCCGTTTTTTACATCAACCTCGAGCCCGTCCGGCTACTCACTGACCTGGGCAAGAAACCACCCGAAGGATCGCGATCCCCAATACGAAGATTTCGTCGACCAGACCGGCTTCCAGTTCGAGCGCGATCTGGACAAGGCGGCCTTCGCCATCCATTACGGCGCCGTGGTTAAGGGCAAGTCAGAGGAGACACGTTATAGCGAAATTTTTCAGGGGCACTTCGACAGCGGGCGCGTAAGCCAATACCTTCGCAAGATTGCCAGCAGAGTCGAAAACTATCGTGATCTCGACATCTACATCATTCCGCTGGAAGGGCGCACCGTTCGTGTCGCTCTCCTGGGAATTGACATTGCGGCAGCGTCCAACATGGCTGACCCGGCGGTTATTCATGGAATGATCGACCGCTACAAGCAGTCGGCGCTGCCCTTTGCCGGGCCACCCCTGGTCAGTGAGTATTATCACCGCGTCCCCCTAGGCAGCGTGATCTGGACCATCGCGCGGCCACCCGCGGCGAGCGCCGCGCAGGAGCATGGGGAGCTTCTTTTGCCCGGCGGTTGGAGCGGCCTGTTGCCGCCCAACAGCGTGGTGATTGCTTCGGCGCGTCCGCTTAACGACATCCACTTGAGGGCCCAGGTGCTGACCAACGGCGAGGCCGAAGCCCGCGCCTTCACCGCGCGCGTGAATACCTATCTCGCTTTGTTCAAGTCGCTCGATATTTCGATGGACGCCGGCGGCCCCGATCCCGACGTGAAAGCCGCGTTCGAGAGTTTGGAGATTCATCAGGAGAAGAGCGAGGCCGTGCTGACCGCCAAGGTTCCGTATGCGTTCTTCAAGAAGGTGCTAAGCGAGCGGCGGTAGAGCTCGGCCCGGAAACGCCGAAGCCGCCGCAGCAAAGCGCTCCAACGGCCAAACCGAAATCCTCAAAGTAAGTCTGATCAGCTGGTGGGAAACTCACCCAGTTTGACGGTGGTGCTTCGCAGGAACTTGTGCGGATTCACCGGTACATCGTGGATGCGCACTTCATAGTGCAGATGCGGGCCGGTGCTGCGTCCACTGAGTCCAACGTACCCAATCAACTGCCCCCGCCGCACGCTCTGACCATCCGCAACCGCAAAGGCCGACAGGTGGCCGTAACGGGTAGCAACGCCGTTTCCGTGGTCAATCTGGATCATGCGACCGTATCCGCTGTAAAAGTCCGCGTAGGTCACCACCCCGTCAGAAGGCGCCAAAACCGGCTGTCCGTAGCGGCAGGAGATGTCGATACCTGCGTGGAACGCGCCTTCACCGTTGAAGGGACTAATGCGCTCGCCGAAAGACGCCAGTAATCGGCCCCATGACCGGCCAGAGCGTCGGAGCGGTGGTCGCGTTTACCCAGTCGGTGAGCGTGGCGTGATGCGTCAGCCCCAAACCCAGTCCAGCGGTCGCGGCGCCCGTCAAAGCCGATCTGCGCAGGGCGTACAGTTGGTCGATGGAATACTTCACTTCCTCTGGCTTGACCGGTCCGTCTCCATCATGCAGCAGCTTGGGATTGCGTCTTCAAACCGTAGATGACCGAGACCTCGTTGGCCAGCGATCCCAGGGAAGCGACCTGAATGTCCTTCTCATGATTCACCCGCTCCAGCTGCGAGTAACGGGTCTCTAACGCCTTCTTCTCGGAGCGCAACTGGTTGAAGCTGGCCACCTTCCACAGCATGCGGGCGTAGGAGCCAGCCATGCCGGTGATGGTGAACATTCCGAGCAAAGCGCCGGCCAGGAAGACGTACAAATAATGAACAGGGATGGGGATTTTTCGTAGCTGACCTTCCGCGTCACGGGCTACGAAAAGATATAAAAGCGTTTTCGCAATACTCTAACCCTCGGTTAAAAATGGTTCCGGGTCGTGATCAACAACCTATGAAAATCCGGAACGCTGGGCCTTGCTTGGTCCGAACTGCTCGTTACGGGTCCCTGGAGAACGTGGGTTAACGATTCTCCGCTCCGGCAGGAAACAACCCCATTGCCGGGTGCTTGGCTGGAATAAAACGACTCCAAACCGTAACAGAGCGGCCCACCTATGTCAATTCATATGGGACAAGATTGTCCAACTAAAGTGCTATGCGTAGTTCGGCGTGGTCTGCTCTGTGCGCTCGCGTATATTGGCGGAGACCGTCTTGCGGGCAAAGGAGTTGCTGTGCCGCTTAGCGAAAAATTGCTCATTCAGCGCGTTCGACGCGCAGCAGCGTCGCGAGCTCAAACTCCGGGGGTAGGCATCGGCGACGACTGTGCGGTTCTGGCGATTCCACGCGGCCACGAAGCGCTGGTCACCACGGACTTCAGCCTGGAAGGCGTGCACTTTCGCCGCGAGTGGCATCCCCCGGATTCGGTTGGACACCGCTGCCTGGCTCGCGGACTGAGCGACATCGCCGCCATGGGTGGCACTCCCCACGCGGCATTTCTTTCTTTGGCGCTTCCGGCCGAACTTCCGCAGGAATGGGTGGATCGCTTTGTCGCTGGATTATTGAAACTTGCAGCCCGATTTTCTGTGCGGCTTGGCGGGAGGTGACACCGCGCAATCGCCCGATCGGCGTGCTGGCTGACATCGTGGTTGTCGGCTCGGTGCCGACGGGCAAAGCCATCCTGCGCTCCTGCGCGCGAGCCGGCGACTTCATCTATGTCACGGGGACGCTAGGCTCGGCGATGGCTGACTTGAACCGGCTCCGCGACGGGGAAAAGCTGCGGCCGAGGTCCCACCCAAAGCACTTCTATCCCGAGCCGCGCCTCGCGGTCGGACAGTTCTTGCGAGAGAAGAAGCTGGCCTCTGCAATGATCGATATCAGCGACGGACTTTCCACCGACCTTGGTCACATCTGTGAGGAAAGCAAAACTGGGGCCGTGATCTATGCCGAGGCGTTGCCTGCCATTTCCGCCAAGGATGGACTGACGCTTGCTCTCCACGGCGGAGACGAATATGAACTGCTGTTCACCGCCCATCCCAGCCGCCACGTCCCGAAACAGATCGCTGGTGTGGGAGTTACGCGCATTGGCGAGATCACCCGCGGCAGGCAAATTAAGCTCGCCACCGCAAACGGCAGGACGGAGATCTTGCAACCTGGCGGCTGGGAACACTTCGGGTAGTCATCGCTTTCAATCCGGCGCAACCACTCAGCAAGTGCATTCGTCACACTGCTCGGTGAGCCTCCAACGCAGAAGATTCGCCCTTGCCTCGCAGCCGCTGTTTATAATCACGCCCATGAACCTGGAAGAGAAGCTGACCGAACTGAAGCGCCGTGATTCGCTGGCGGATGCCGGCGGAGGCGAAGAGCGCCGGGCGCGCGAGCACAAGCAGGGCAAGATGTCGGCGCGCGAGCGCATCGAGTTCCTGCTCGACGAAGGCACATTCGAAGAAACCGACAAACTCGTCACTCATCGCTGCACCGACTTCGGCATGGATGAGCAGAAATACTACGGTGACGGCTTCGTCACCGGCTACGGACGCATCGAAGGCCGCTTGGTGTTTGTCTTTGCTCAGGATTTCACCGTGTTCGGCGGCTCGCTGTCGGAAACCAACGCGGCGAAAATCGTGAAAATCATGGACACCGCCATGCGCGTCGGCGCTCCCGTCATCGGCCTGAACGATTCCGGCGGCGCGCGCATTCAGGAGGGCGTGATGTCGCTGGCGGGATATGCCGACATCTTCCTGCGCAACGTGCTGGCCTCCGGCGTGGTCCCGCAGATCTCGGCCATCATGGGCCCCTGTGCGGGCGGCGCAGTCTATTCGCCTGCCATGACCGACTTCATTCTGATGGTGAACAAAACCTCGTACATGTTCATCACCGGACCCGAAGTGATTAAGGCCGTAACTCACGAAGAGGTCACCAAAGACGAGCTCGGCGGCGCGATGACACACAACGAAAGATCGGGCGTGGCGCATTTCATGGCACATGATGATGCCGAGTGCCTGAGCATGGTGCGCGAGCTGTTCAGTTTCATTCCTTCGAACAACCTCGAAGATCCGCCGCGCAGGCCTTGCACCGATCCCATCGATCGCGTTGATGAGAGCCTGGACACCATCGTTCCCTCCGAATCAAACCAGCCGTACGACATAAAGGACGTTATCCACACTGTGGTGGATGACGGCTACTTCTTCGAGGTGCAAGAGCATTACGCCAAGAACATTGTTGTTGGCTTCGCCCGCCTGAACGGCAAGTCTGTCGGAATTGTTGCCAACCAGCCCGCTTTCTTGGCCGGCGTGCTCGACATCAGCGCCAGCATCAAGGGCGCGCGCTTCGTGCGCTTCTGCGATTGTTTCAACATCCCGCTCATCACTTTTGAAGATGTGCCGGGATTCCTGCCAGGCACGCAGCAGGAATACGGAGGCATCATCACCCACGGCGCGAAGCTGCTCTTCGCATTTTCCGAGGCGACGGTACCAAAGATCACCGTGATCACGCGCAAGGCATACGGCGGAGCCTATTGCGTCATGGCCTCCAAGCACATCCGCACCGACGTGAATTATGCCTGGCCGACCGCCGAGATCGCCGTGATGGGACCGGAAGGCGCGGTCAACATCGTCTATCGGCGCGAAATCGAGAAATCAGCGAACCCTGACGCTGATCGCGCTGCCAAGATCGAGGAGTTCCGCGAGCGCTTCGCCAATCCCTACATCGCAGCGGAGCGCGGCTACATTGACGCCGTCATTCGTCCCCGTGATACCCGCCGCAAGCTCATTCAAGCGCTGGAGATGCTGGAGAACAAACGCGCCAACAATCCGCCCAAGAAGCACGGAAACATACCGCTGTGAGGAAGCACTTAGCGCTTGGCACTTAGCGCTTCGCAATCAGAGTTCAGCCTGGTTCCCTCATCCTGTCATCCCCACCGAACGAGTCTTCCGATCGGAGGGAATTGCGTTTTCTGAACGCCTCCACGATCACGGCTGCGATAAGCTTGTTCCCTATGGGAGCTCGCATATTCTTTCTGGCGATAGCTCTTGGCCTCATCGCTGCGGTTGTCTGGGCCTATCACCACGATGAGTCTTTGCGCAAGAACTCGGCTCAAGTCAATCTGGGTGACCCGAATGAATTAGTACGCGAACTGCTTGGCAATCCCACCAGCGAAGGCCCATGCGGTTCGCTGACGCCCGTCCCCACCGGCTGCTCAGACGAATACGTGTACAAGTACTGGTACTCGATTTTTCAGCCGCAGTATGAGGTGGTCTGGTTCGACCACGCGGGCAAGGTGCTGGGTGAGCAGCACGTGCAGGCGCCCTAAAAGCGGTTAACGGTTATTGGCTCGACATCTGGTCGTTCTCTGACGAACCCGGCCAAATGAACCCTCCGTGAGACGCTGCCACTCTGCACGTGGTACATTTACCTAGGATGTCTTACCTATGATAGAATGTAAGATATGAAGGAAGTAAGTGCTATCTTTACCTCCAAAGGCCAACTTGTGGTTCCGGCTGAGCTTCGGCGCAAGCATGGGATTGAAGCTGGCACGAGGGTCAAGTTTCTGGAAGACCAGTTTGGCCGCATTGTCCTCCAGCCCATTACCGAAGAGTACATCGATCGCGTGATGGGCTGTCTGGCGGAAGGAGCAGACCTGCTGTCCAATTGGGAAAAAGAACACCGCGAGGAAGGCGAGCACGAAAAATGAAAACCTACGTCTTCGATGCGAGTGCGCTGTTTGCGTTCCTCCAGAAGAAGCCAGGGGCCCCCAAAGTTAGTGAACTGCTGAAGGACGCCATGCGGGGGCGTGCTGCAATTTTCATGTCTGCGGTGAACTACGGAGAAGTTTACGGCGGGGTCCTTCGCCAGCATGGCCCGGAGCGGGCACGGGCGACGATGAGCGCCGTGGGCCCATTACCCATCGGTTTCTTGGATGCCACGCCTCAAAGGGCATTTCTAGCTGCCGAGATCAAGGCAAAGTACAAACTCTACTACGTCGACAGCTTCGCTGCGGCACTAGCGCTCGAACACAAAGGAACGCTGGTGACAAGCGACTCGGATTTCCGCCGGCTCGGTCACAGCTTTCCTGTCGTCTGGTTGAAAGCTTAAAGCGAGGCGCCTTTTACTTCGTTCCCACCGCTCTCGGCCCTGCTTCTCTTATCTCACGCGGGGCGTCGAACTGCTCGAAGTTCTTGGCAAAGCGCGCGGCGAGATCGGCGGCCATCTTGTCATAGGCGGCCTTGTCCTTCCACGAATTCCGCGGATTCAGCAGCTCCGGCGGAACGCCTGGACAAGACTTCGGAATGCTCAACCCGAAGGACGGCTCAACCTCGAAGTCAATGCCGGCCAGCTTGCCTTCCACGAGTGCGTTGACCATGGCGCGCGTGTAGGGCAGGCTCATGCGCTTGCCGACTCCGTAGGGCCCACCCTGCCAGCCAGTGTTGACCAGCCAGCACTGGGCGTTGTGCTCGCGCAGCCGGCTGCCCAGCATCTCAGCATAGACCTTCGGCGGCAGCGGCATGAACGGTGCGCCAAAGCAGGTAGAGAAAGTCGCCTGCGGCTCGGTCACGCCAGCTTCCGTGCCCGCGACCTTCGCGGTGTAGCCCGACATGAAATGGAACATCGCCTGCTCCGGCGTGAGCTTCGACACTGGCGGCAGCACGCCGAAGGCATCAGCCGTTAGGAAGACCACGTTCTTGGGATGCCCGCCAAAACCGGGGATGACAGCGTTTTCGATAAATTCTACCGGATAGGCGGCGCGGGTGTTCTCAGTCTTGCTTTCGTCGTCGTAGTCGGGAATGCGCGTGACCGGATCGAGCACCACGTTCTCCAGCACCGAGCCGAAGCCGAGCGCGTTCCAGATCTGCGGCTCGTTCTCCTGCGACAGGCGAATGCACTTGGCGTAGCAGCCGCCTTCGAAGTTGAAGACGCCGGTTGCGCTCCAGCCGTGCTCGTCATCGCCGATGAGGCGGCGGCTGGGATCGGCCGACAGCGTGGTCTTGCCCGTGCCGGAGAGCCCAAAGAACAGCGCGGTAACGCCGTCGGCCCCAACATTGGCCGAGCAGTGCATGGGGAAGACGTCGCGCTGCGGCAGCACGAAGTTCATCACGCCGAAGATGGACTTCTTCATCTCGCCGGCGTATTCCGTGCCGCCGATCAGCACCAGCTTCTTGGTGAAGTTGACCAACACGAAAACCTCAGAGTTGGTGCCGTCGCGCTTGGGGTCAGCCAGGAAGCTGGGCGCACTGACAATGGTGAATTCCGGCTTATGGGTTTTCAGCTCTTCGGGAGTGGGGCGAATAAACAACTGCCGCACGAACAGGTTGTGCCAGGCGTATTCGTTAATGACCTGGATGGGGAGCTGGTACTTCGGATCGGCGCCACAGAACAGGTCCTGGACAAACAGCTCTTTGTCCTTCAGGTAGTCGAGCACGCGCTCGTAGAGGGCGTCGAACTTATCTGGCGGGAAGGGCTGGTTCGCGGAACCCCATGCTACTTTGTCGGCGGTGATGGCGTCCTTGACGGTGAATTTGTCTTTCGGCGAGCGGCCGGTGCGCTTGCCGGTTTCGGCCACCAGCGAGCCGCGCGCCGCAAGCTGCGGATTCCCCGCGCCGCAGCGCCGCCTCCACCAACGGTGCGGGGTAAAGGTTGCGGTGCACCTGCTCCTGCGAGAGCAATTGAGAAACATCGGGAGTTTGCAGGATGGAGGACATAAGAGAGCTCCTTGAATTCGATGAAAGTCGCCGGCAGAAATCAAACGACTGCAAAAATCAAGAAATCGCTCTGCGGAGTGGCCTAATAACTTCGCGGAGTGAAACCTGGCAGGTCCGAAAATCTCCATCCAAGCAAAAAGAGGCTCGGAGGGATATCCGCTGCAAAACGTCAGCCGGCAACAGCCTGGTGGGCTTCGTTCATCACGGCCTGGAGGTGATCGAGGGTTTCCTGCACCGTCAAGGTATACATCTCGCGGCCGTTGTCCTCACCTGATTCGATGGCCCATTTCAAGTAATGTCCGGCAATCTGGACCGCCATGGGATCGGTAATGATTTTGCCCGTCTGCTGGTTGTATTCCACCCACGCAGGGTGTGGAAGCGCAATCCAGACAGACCGATCCCCTACTAGAAACTTGATGTCGACCGCGTCGGCGTGCCGGGTGGCAATGGCCACAACCAGCGCCTGATACGGCGCAGTGAACCGGCTCGCCAGTCCAGCGGTCGATGACCTGAAAGTCGTCGTACATAGGCTGAACCTAAAACTATAGCCGAGACAGTGAAGGCAAGGCAATGATTTCGTTAGGCTTTGGGCCGCAAACCTGCGGAGATTCTGAAACCCCTTGTGGGGGCTAAGCCCGCTCGCGCGCCTCGCCGAGCACGACCTTAACATCCATCTTGCGCTTGCTGCGATAAATGGTGATAGTCACAGTGTCGCCCGCGCGATGCTTGTTCATCGAGTTGGCAAGGTCCTGCTGGTCGCCAACTGGCTCACCGTCAATAGCAACGATCAGATCGCCCCCAATCATGATGGGGGTAGCGCCTAGATAAGCGCGCTGACTGCCGCCCTTCAAACCGGCGCGATCTGCGGCGCCGCCCGGAACTGTCCGCACAACCAGGATGCCGTAGTCGGCGGGTAGTCCAATTTCTTGCGCCAGCTCAGGCCCGATGGGCAGCGAAACAATTCCGAGTGAAGGACGCCGCACCGTGCCGAGGGTAATAAGGTCGTTGAGTACCGCCTTCGCCGTGTTGATAGGGATGGCGAAGCCAATGCCGGCGCTCTGATTCGAGCCTCCAGTCGCGATCATGCTGTTGATGCCGATTACCTCGCCGTGGGAGTTCAGCAGTGGCCCGCCTGAGTTGCCGGGATTGATGGCGGCGTCGGTCTGGATGGCTTCGTCGATGTAGGCCCCTTCCGGACTGCGGATGGGACGCAGCGAGCTGATGATGCCCCGCGTCATGGTGCCGGCGAGTCCGAAGGGATTGCCGATGGCGAATACCTTTTGGCCAACCTGCAAGCTGCTGGAATCGCCCAACACGGCCGCGACCACTTCGGGAGCCTGGATTTGCACCACCGCAAGGTCGTGCCCGCGATCGCGGCCGATCACGACCGCCTTGTAGGTCTTCTTATTGTGCAGAGTCACATCAACCTGAGATGCATCGCCGACGACGTGGTAGTTCGTCAGGATGTGGCCCTGCTTGTCGATTATGAAACCCGAACCCTGGCCTTCCTGCGGCACCGGTCCATAAAAGAAGTCGTAGGCCATCGTCTTGGAAGTAATGTTGACCACCGACGGGATGACCTTGTGATAGACCTCGATGTTGTTCTGCTCCTCGGGGTCCAGCTTCTCCGGTCCGGCGGCTTCGCTCAGCTCGACTTGGGTGGGACGCGCCACCCAGTTCTGTGGATTCGCGCGCTTGTTATGCGTGGTGAACCAGTAGAAAGCTCCCGCTAGAAGAATGCCAAGCACGAAAGGTCGTAGGAATTTCATAACTTTAAGAGTGCCGATGCGTCCGTGCAAGCAGCCACAAGGAACCTTAGACGTACCCCTAACAAAAGTGTACCGGAACACAGCGAGTCGCACATCTGAAGGGGCCAGGTCAGTGGGGAAAGGCCTGCAGCTCCTGCCAAACTTTATCGACTTGACGCTCGGTCTCGTCGATCGAGCCGGAATTGTCGATGACGTAGTCTGCGTGACGAGCCTTCTCCTCGTCGCTAAACTGCGCAGCGCTTCGGCGTTCCACTTCAAAACGCGCGACATCCAGCGACACGTTGGCGCGTCGCGCGAAGTGTTCGACCTTGCGCTGAACGTCGCAGGTGACGACAATGACCTTGTCGAAGTCCTTGTGAGCGCCAGCTTCGATGAGCAGAGCCGCCTCGACGACTGCAATTCCGTGCGGATCCTGACGCTCAACCTCTGCCATCCAGCTATTCTGGCGCTTGACGACCTCGGGATGAACCACCGCGTTCAGCTCGTCAATGCGGTCCGGAAAAACAACATTGGCCAGCCTGGTGCGATTGATGGTGCCGTCTTCGTTGAGGATTTCGCGACCGAAGCGACGCACGACTTCGTCGTAGGTAACAGCGCCGGGGGCGTAAAGCTGGTGCGCGAGCCCGTCGGCCTGCAGGTAGTGCGCGCCGCGCTTGACCATCATGGCGGCGATGGTGGACTTGCCACAGGCTACGCCGCCGGTGAGTCCTACGCGGAGCATGGCGCCTCAGTCAATGGCACGGTGTTGGAAAGCTTCAGAGGCTGCATAACTGCGTGTCAAGAAGAAGGCAGTATATATGGTCAGGACAGAGCCTTGGCAGTTCGCCGCGGCTCACGCAATAGTCCTTACGGCGGCTTCACGACCTTTTTATGGAAAACTTACACGGCCGGTAGTCCAATCAAACTTGAGGCCTGTCTTGAGTCCTGGACCTTATCCTGCTTGGGAAACTCCCGCATGAGTCCCTCTGCGCTTCTGCAGTACGCCGTTTTTCTTCTTGCGGTAACGCTGCTGGTCAAGCCAGTTGGGCGATATATGGCGCGCGTCTTCAGCGGCGAGAAAACCTTGCTTGATCCTCTCTTATGCCCCGTCGAGCGCTTGATTTACCGACTGACCGGAGTGAGGCCACAGTCGGAGATGCGCTGGCAGGAGTATGCCGGCGCATTTGTCGTCTTCGGGATGGTCGGCACGCTGCTTCTTTACGCGATCCTGCGCCTGCAGCGATTCCTTCCCTGGTTCTATCCCGCTCACATGACCACGCCCGATGACACCCGCGCTGGCGATGAACACGGCGGTCAGTTTCGCCACCACGACCACCTGGCAGGCCTATGGCGGCGAAACCACCTTGAGCTACTTCAGCCAGATCGTGGGGCTCACGCGTGCAGAACTTCCTGGCGGGCGCGGCCGGCCTGGCGGTTGGGGTCGCTTTCGTGCGCGGCTTGGCGCGCGATCGCGCCGAGACCCTGGGTAACTTCTGGGTTGATCTTGTGCGGTCCATCCTTTGGGTGCTGTTGCCGCTGTCGATTGTGGGCGCGCTGGTGCTGGCATGGCAGGGCGTGCCGATGAACTTCCACTCTTACACCCAGGCCGTCGGCTTGGATGGCTCACGGCAGACCATCGCTCAGGGACCGGTAGCAGCGCTGGAAATCATCAAGAATCTGGGCACCAACGGCGGCGGTTTCTTCAACGCCAATGGCGCCCATCCCTATGAGAACCCTACGCCGCTGGCGAATCTCATCGAGATGCTTGCCATCGCGGTACTCCCGGCTGCCTTCACCCACACTTACGGCTTGATGGTTGGCCGGCCCCGCCATGGCTGGGTTCTTTATCGCGTCATGATTTTCCTGTTCACTGTCGGGCTACTGATTTGTGGCTGGGCGGAGCAACATGGAAATCCACTTCTTCCACGGCAGTTGAACACCAGCGCCGGCGCCGCTCAAGCTGGTGGCAACATGGAAGGCAAGGAAGTCAGGTTCGGCATAACCACGTCGGTGCTGACCGCGGTAACAACCTCCAATGGTGCAACCGGGTCCTACAACTCCATGCATGACAGTTACACCCCGATTGGCGGAATGGTGCCGCTGATCAACATGTTGCTTGGCGAGATGATTCTTGGCGGGCTAGGCACGGGAATTTATAGCATCATCATGGTCGCGCTGGTCGCACTGTTTCTCGCCGGGCTGATGATTGGACGCACCCCTGCGTATTTAGGCAAGCGAATTCGTGCGGCCGAAAGCAAGATGATCATGCTGTACATCCTTGCGGGTTCGACATCCATCCTGCATATTTACCGCGCTGGCGGTTCTGACCAAAGACGGTCTCGCCGGTCTGGCAACCAACCCTGGCACGCACGGTTTCACGGAAATCCTGTTTGCCTACACTTCGGCCAACGCCAACAACGGCCAGAACTTTGCCGGCCTGAACGCAAACAGCACGTTTTACAACTTGACTACTGCGATAACCATGATGGTGGGACGCTTCGGACTAACGATACCAGCGCTCGGCCTAGCAGGCCTCTTTGCCGCCCAGCAGCCCGCTCCAGAGAGTGCCGGCACACTTCCCACGAACTCCTGGTCGTTTGCCATCCTGCTCACTTTTACCGCGCTGATTGTGTCGGCACTCAGTTACTTCCCGGCGCTGGCGCTCGGGCCACTGCTGGAACATCTGACGATGATGCGATAGGCCGCGCCGGCTGAGGTTCGCGGATGGTCCACCGGGGCTTGCCGGGAGATACAATGCACCTGCGGCCGCAGGAGGGAGCCTGAAGCAATGCCGTCGAAGAAGCGCAAGCCGAAGCCGTTCCGCGCCGCCTCCGCGGTGAAAGCAGCGGCGCGGGCGGCGATAGGGACGCCACCACCCACTCGGGCTGAGCCTGCCAGCAAGAAGACAAAATCCAAAGCCGAAAAGCACAAAGCCACGCTCAGCAAGCTGCTCGCAGACGGCGGCGAGTAAGCAGTCGCAACTCGCCTTAATTGCCGACTCTGCCTCTGGCTTGCAATCAGTCAGATTCTGGTTTGTATACCTACCGGACGTGCCAGTCGCCCCCCTTTGCAGTGAGCCAGGCCACGGAAAACTGTGAGACTGTCGGGACTAAGCTGCTTTGCTTAAAATCTGATAATCTGATTCTATGAAAAAGACCACCATTAGCGTGACGGAGGCCGCGCGGAATTTTGCCGATTGCGTGAACCGCGCCCATTACCAAAACGTCACATTTGTACTGCTCAAGAACGGGGCCCCCGTTGCCCGTCTCGTGCCGCATGACGGCAAGGTCTGTTCCGGCCGGGACCTGGCCCAGGCGCTGGCCAGCGCCCGGTTACCACCGGATGAAGCCAGAACGTGGCATCGTGATTTGCGGGCCGCTCGCAAGATACTCAAAGCTCCGAGGGACAAATGGCGATAATGCTTGACGCCGATGTTGTCATTCAGGGCGAAAAGGGGACCTTTGACCTTGAGAAGTGGGTGGCGGCTCGCCCAAACGATGAATTCGAAATCGCGGCCATCACCGTTGCGGAGCTTTGGCATGGAGTGGAGCGAGCCGCGGCATCACATAAGGCCACACGCGAGCTCTATCTTCGAACCGTCTTAGCACCGCTGCCCATCGTTCCCTACACCGAGCAGACTGCGTATGAACACGCGCGCATTTGGGCGGCATTGGAGTCGTCCGGCAAGATGATTGGCTTCTACGACCTCATCGTCGGAGCGACGGCGTTGGAACGTGGCAGCGAGGTGGCTACCTTCAACAAACGTCACTTTGTTCAAATCAAAGGGCTCAAGGTGATCGAGCCGAGATGAGCCTGTTGGGGTTTGAATTGAGGTCGCAAATTGCGACCTCAAACGACTGTTCCCCAAACTTGAGCAACGAAGTCTACAACGGTTACCCCTGCGGTGTTCCGCTTCGAAAGCCGATCTGGGGAATGCGTCTGGATGGCGGCCTCATCAGTCGCTTGATGGCGGCGACAATCTCATGGATAGTAACGTCCTGGGTCTTCAAACGGCGATCGAGCTCCATCACTTTCGCCGCAAGCTCCCGGTTCGAAGCCAGCATCTCGTTGAGGCGCACGAATGCGCGCACGACAAATATGCTCATCTCCACCGCCCTCGGCGAATTGAGAACGCTCGCAGCCATGATGGCGCCGTGCTCCGTGAAGACGAAGGGGAGATAACGTCTCCCGCCACGCCCATTGTTTGAGGTTGCAATCTGTGACCTCAAAACCTTGTTCTCCGTGGGCATTAAGCGGAACATAAAGTCGTCGGGAAAGCGCTCGGCATTGCGTTTGACCTGCTGGTTGAGGCGTTTGACGGTGACCCTGTAAAGCTCTGCCAGATCACTATCCAGGATAACCTTGTGACCTCGAAGGAAGAGGATCCGGCTTTCCACGGGACGCCGGATCAACGCGTTTTGTTTGATCATGCAACCCAGTTCCTACCCACCACAGATTGGCCCTGGGGCTGAGGTCCTCTAACCCTTATTCAGTACGAATACCCGTCCGGCTGGCAGACTGCGCCAACCTCAACTTCAGTGTCAATGTATCCACGGCCGGCAGCGATAGCCAGCTTGTCAAGCTCGAGCAGCTTGGGGTTCTTCACGGTAGCCGCCAGTACCGAAATCGCCGACTCGGCGGGTAGGCACTCCGTTTCTTCCAGCAGCGCGCCCAGCATGACCACATTGGCGACCTTGGCCGAGCCCAGCCGGTCCGCGATCTCCGATGCGGGCACGCACACCACTCGAGCCTGGCTCACCTCAAAATCGTCTGGCAGCTTGGTGTGGTTGTAAAGAACCAATCCTCCGGAAACCACGCTGGCGGCGAACTTGCGCAGAGAGAGTTCGTTCATCGCAATCAGCACTGCCGGCTGCGAGATGAGCGGCGTTCCGATGCGCTCGTGCGAGAGCGTGATGTGGCAATGCGCGCTGCCAGAGCGCATTTCAGGTCCGTACGATGGCAACCAGCTTACTTCCATCTGTTCGCGCAAGCCCATCTCGGCCAGCAGCTGTCCCATCAGTAAAATACCCTGGCCGCCGAAGCCGGCGATCTTCACAGTCAGCTCTCGGCTGTGATGACGGCGGTTGGAAGTCACTTCCGGCGCGCCTTCCGCCACTTCAAGCGCTTCCGCGATGGTCTTCACCGGAATCTTCGGGCCGGGCGGCAACTCAGGCTTGTGGTCTTTGAAGACGCCGAGCGGAAATGCTTTCACCAGGGTCTCGCCAACCCAGTTGCGCGCTACCACAGGGTCCATCTTCATGATCGTGGGGCAAGGGGAGAGGATTTCCACCAGCGAGAAGCCGCCGCCATTCTTCTGGATCTCTAGTGCTTTCTTCACCGCGCGCTTCGCTTTCATGATGTTCTTCATGTCGTTCAGCGCCACGCGCTCGATGTAAGTCGGCGTTTCCAGTGCAGCAAGGAGTTCGCACACGTGCAGCGGCAAGCCTTCGTTGCTGGCCCGGCGTCCCCACGGCGAGGTGGTAGTAATCTCGCCGATCAGGGAGGTAGGGGCCATCTGTCCGCCCGTCATTCCATAAACCGAGTTGTTGATGAAGAATATGCTGATGTTCTCGCCGCGATTTGCGGCATGCACGATCTCGGCCGTGCCGATCGCCGCCAGATCGCCGTCGCCCTGGTACGCCATGACGATGGACTCAGGGTGGGCGCGCTTGAGCGCGGTAGCCGCCGCAGGAGCGCGTCCGTGAGCAACCTGCACGTTACCCACGTCGAAGTAATAATAGGCAAAGACCGAGCAGCCAACCGGACTCACCAGGACCGCGCGGTCCTGCAGGCCAAGGTCGGTGAGCGCTTCAGCGATCAGTTTGTGGACGATGCCGTGTCCGCAGCCCGGGCAGTAGTGCGTTTGCTGCTGCAGTTCTCCCTTGCGCTCATAGCGAGGGTAAAACGCCGGCGATTTTTCATGAATTACTTCGTAGCCTTCCACAAATGCCTCCTCACGCCACGCTGTCGCGAAAGTACGCGACCAAACTGGGCACCCTATACCAGGGCCGACATGCGCGAAAAAACCTGCGCGGTAATTTCTTCCGCCATAGGCACGTTGCCGCCAGCGCGTCCGTAGAACTCCACCGGCACCTCACCGTTGAGTGTCAGTTTCACGTCCTCCAGCATCATCCCGGTGTTCAACTCAACCACCATCACCGACTTCACGCGACCGGCGGTCTCGCGAAGCTCGCGTGAGGGGAAGGGCCACAGGGTGATCGGACGGAATAGGCCAGCCTTCATTCCTTGCGCCCGCAACTGGTCTACCGTGGACCGTAGGACGCGCGAGACAATCCCGAAGCCGACCAGCAACACGTCAGCATCTTCTGTCAGGTAGTGCTCGCAACGGGTTTCGAGTTCCTGCGCGAGCTGGTATTTGGCTTCGAGCTTCTGGACGTGGGCTTCCAGAACGTCAGGTTCAAGGAAGATGGAGGTGATCAGGTTCTTCTTGGTCTCCACCGTGCCCTGAACTGCCCAGTCCTTTTCCGGAGGTTCAATCCTGCGCAACTGAATGTCCAACGGCTCCATCATCTGGCCAACGTAGCCGTCGGTCATGATGATCACCGGATTGCGATAGCGGTCGGCGAGATCGAAAGCCAGCACTGTGAGATCGAACATCTCCTGCACTGACGAGGGGGCGAGCACGAGATTGCGATAGCAGCCATGGCCGCCGCCCTTCACTATGCAGAAGTAGTCGCTCTGCTCGGGTGCGATGTTGCCCAGCCCGGGCCCGCCGCGCACCACGTCAACGATCACGCAGGGCAGCTCGGCACCGGCGATGTAGGAGATGCCTTCCTGCATCAGGCTCAGCCCCGGACCGGAGGAAGCGCTCATCACCCGCTGGCCCGCCGAGGACGCCCCATACACCATGTTGATGGCCGATACTTCGCTTTCTGCCTGCAAAAAAGTACCGCCCACTTCGGGGAGGAGGAGGGCGGCATATTCGGCGATTTCGCTGGCGGGGGTGATGGGATATCCGTAGTAGGCTTTGCATCCGGCCAGCACCGCGCCCTTTACGATGGCGACGTTGCCCTTACAGAGTTGCCTCATGGGCGACCTCCTGCTTCTGCGTGACAGCGGCGCTGACTGCCTTCGCCGGGGAAATCAGACGATAAACAATGATGGCTCCGGGCTCAGGGCAGCAGTAGAAGCATGCCCCGCAGGCCGTGCAGTCCTGGCCGGTATACTGCGCCGGATGAACGCCGTACTTGCTCAGCTCCGGCGCCAGGAACAGACACTCGGGAGGGCACGACTCGACGCAAAGGCCGCAGCCCTTGCATTCTTCCGGATCGATGATTACGTTACCGCGCGGTTGCGATGCCATTCTTATCCTCGCACTTCTACTGCGTCAGCGTTGCGCTGAAACCAGCGCTGGCGCTCGCAATATTCGTACAATTCGTCACGAAACTTGGGATGAGCAATCTGGATGAGCGCCTCGGCTCGTTGGCGGATGGTGCGCCCGTGCAGGTACGCAATGCCATATTCGGTGACCACGTAGTGCACATCGGCGCGGGTCGTGAGCACACCTGAGCCGTTCGCCAGGCGGGGCACGATGCGCGAGACGGTGTCATGTTTCGCGGTTGAGGGCAGAGCGATGATTGGCCTGCCCCACTTGGAGCGCGCCGCACCGCGTATGAAATCGAGCTGCCCGCCGAAGCCGCTGTAAAAATTCGGCCCGATCGACTCGGCACAAACCTGGCCGGTCAAGTCCACTTCGATGGCGGAATTGATGGCCACCATGCGGTCGTTCTGCGCGATGCGAACCAGATCGTTGGTGTAAGCGGAGGGATGAAACTCGAAAACGGGGTTTTCATCGATGAAGTCGAACAGCTTCCTGGTACCCAGCACAAAGCCCAGAATGATCTTACGTGGCTTAATGTTCTTGCGCCGGCCGTTGATGATGCCTGCCTCGATGAGCGGTATGACATTGTCGGAGATCAGCTCGGTGTGGACACCGAGGTCTTTGCGGTGCATCAGGTTCGGCAGCACGGCATCGGGAATGCCTCCTATCCCACACTGTAAGACAGAACCGTCTTCGATGAGCGAAGCTACGTGCGCCCCAATTGTGTTAAACAACTCGCTGCCGGGCTGCTTCTGCATTTCACACAACGGACGCGAGAGTTCCACAATGGAGTCGATTTCGCTGACGTGAATGAAGCTGTCACCGTAGGTGCGGGGCATCTGCGCGTTCACCTGCGCCACCACGTGATGGGCATATTTGGCGGCGGTAAGCGTGCATTCCACTCCCACCCCGAAGCTGCAATAGCCATGCGGATCGGGAGGGGACACCTGGATGAAGGCAACGTCAATCGGCATCTCGCCGCTCTCGAATAGCGCCTCGACTTCGCTAAGGAAAATCGGCGTGTAATCGGCGCGGCCATCATTGACAGCTTCGCGGACATTCCCACCGACGAAGAGCGCGTTATGGCGGAAATGTTCCGCCATTTCGGGGGCACAGTAGGGTGAAGTGCCTGAGGTGAGCAGGTGCATCACTTCCACGTCCTTCACGAAGGGCGCGCGCACCATCAGCGCTTCCACCAGGGCCTCCGGTTCGGCACAGCCCGGGTGGATATAAACCCGCATTCCCGACTGCACGCAGGCAACGGCTTCACGCGCAGTTTTGAGTTTGTTCCGGTATTGGTCTATCCAAGACATGGGCTAGGTCCTCGTCACGCAGTTACGGCTTCAACGTACACGGTTTGGCCGGAACTGGCGCGCTCGTGACCGAGAGCTGCGTAGTAGATGGCCAGATGGAAGAACTTGTCGAGCATCTCCAGCAGTTCAAGCTCCCCGAAAATTTCCGCCGGACGCTCCAGTTCGGCGTGTTTTTCAAGGTAGTCCCAGAGATTTTCCCGCACCAGGCAGATCATCCAAACTACCTGGCTGACGGGAACGCCCTGGGCTGCCCTCTGCGCGCCGATTTCCAGGTAGCGCCGTTCGACATCGGCTTCGGTCTTACCCAGCAGCCATTCGCCCAGATGGCGGTACACTTCGTAGACCTTTTCGATCAGCTCGCTCTCGGGGACGCCAGCGTATGCCGAACACTTGCCGCAAGTGCGATAACGGTTGTGCAGGCTGCGGGCCAGCCCGTCGGAATGGGTTTCGATCAGTTTGACCAGACGGTATGCAAGTAACACGATTCACCTCTTTCCCCGGCCGCGGCTGCAGAAAGGCAGGGTGCAGCTCGCTCGGGCGGAGACCTCACACTTACAAATTAGTGTGACTCTTTCACCGCATGCCGGGCCGTGACTGCAATCACGTGAAGTTGTGACAAGAGTCACCATGACATTTGTCATTTCACCCGCCTGACAATCCACACTACTGCGCGCCTGACTGATGAACGATGATGGCTTCCGTGCTCGCAGAAACCAGGAGCACGGGAGCAAACGATGTCAACTGCTTTAGCTGAAATGCCAAGCCCGCCGCAGCGGGTTCCAGCCCTAAGGCCGGTCAGCGTTGCCACGACTCGCAACCTCACCAAGAGCTTATGCCGCCGTCACGGCTCTGCGCAACCTCAACTTGGATTTGCACGCGGGCGAATTGCTGGCGCTGCTCGGTCCGAACGGCGCTGGCAAGACCACGCTGGTGCGCATGCTCCTTGGTCTGGCGCGGCCTGACTCGGGCATCGTCTCGGTGTTTGGCGCTGATCCTCACGGAGGGAGGGTGCAGCCTCGTCTTGGGGCCATGCTGCAGGTGGGTCGCGTGCCGGAGACCCTGCGCGTGCGCGAGCACATTGATTTGTTCTCGTCCTACTATCCCGCTCCGCTGCCGCTGCAGGAAACGTTCCAGATCGCGGGGATCGAGGACATCAAGAACCGGCCCTTCGGCGAGCTTTCGGGCGGGCAGAAGCAGCGCGTGTTGTTCGGCATCGCCATCTGCGGCAATCCTGACCTGCTGTTTCTCGACGAGCCGACGGTGGGCCTCGACGTGGAAGCACGGCGACTGATGTGGTCACAGATCCGCGCCCTGATCGCGCGCGGCAAAACGGTGCTGCTAACTACGCATTACCTGAATGAAGCCGATGCGCTGGCTGACCGGATTCTGGTGCTCGACAAAGGCGCAATCGTGGCTGAGGGCACACCCAGTGAAATCAAGGCCCGCGCAATGGGCAAGCAGATTCGCTGCACCAGCCGTCTTCGCTCGAAGAAGTACGGCAGATTCCCGGCGTCTTAAACGCCAAGGCCGACCGCAACGCTTTCGAGCTGCAAGTGAACGCCGCCGAGCCGGTGGTGCGAGAGCTACTCCAGCGCGATTCCTGGCTCGGCGACCTGGAAGTTACCAACGCAGGCCTGGAAGAGGCGTTCCTGGCGCTGACACAGAACAACAACGCCGACACGAATGGGAGAAGCTAACATGGCCGCCACTACTTTCCCGGCCGTCGCGGTTGCGCCGCGACGGTCGCTGTCAAGGACCATCGCCCTCTACGCCAAGGAAGCGAAGTACGAGCTGCTGAAGAACATTCGCATTCCCGTGTATGCCATCTCCACGGTCGCGTTTCCCGTGATGTTTTACGTGCTGTTCGGCATCGTCCTGGGATCGGGAAACCCGGCAAACCGCAACGAAACAGCAACCTACATGCTGGCGACCATGGGATGTTTTGGCGTGATGGCAGTCGCGCTGTTCGGCTTTGGCGTGAGCCTGGCCATTGAGCGCGGCCAGGGCTGGCTGCAGGTGAAGCGCGCCTCGCCCATGCCGGTGTCTGCCTATTTCCTCGGGAAGCTCTGCTCCGCCGTGGTATTCAGCACGGTGATCGTGTTGTTGCTGCTCGCGATCGGATTCACGTTTGGCGGGGTCCGCATTCCGATTGCTACGGCCGCCAAACTCTTGGGCATTCTGGTCGCAGGTTCAATCCCGTTCAGTGCCATGGGAATGGCCATCGGTTATTTTGCCAAGCCGAATTCGGCGCCCGGCCTGGTGAATCTGATTTACCTACCCATGTCGTTCTGTTCGGGCCTGTGGATTCCGCTTTTCCTGCTGCCGCACGGGTTACGCATGTTCGCCAAGCTGCTGCCGCCGTTTCATCTTAGCCAGTTGGCGCTGAACGCGGTGGGAATGGTCAACAATCCGACTCCCGCGTGGGGACACATCGAAGCTCTCATCGCTTTCACGCTGCTCTGCCTGGGGCTGGCGGGATGGGGCTACTGGCGAGATGAAGGAAAGACGTACGGGTGAAGCGAGTGATTCGTGGTCAGTGGATAGTAGATAGTCAAAGCAACGCCTGAATCGTTGGATTTGGCTGATAGCTGATGGCTGAAAGCTAGTAAGGAGTTACTACAATGGCAAACAATAAGGCTCAATGGATTCTGTGGGCGATTGCCATGGTCGTCTTTATGGTTCTGACGTTAAGCGGCCATACGACCCTACTGGGACTGGCAATCACCGCCGTGGCAATAGTTTGGTACACCGTTGTGCCGAAAGCCCACTCCGGACGACAATAGCTAAAGGACCGAGGAAGCAATGGCGACACTACGTGCAATCTGGTGGAAGCTTTATCCCAACGATGACGAGCATCGCTGGATGCCGCTCATCTGGCTGCCCTTCATGGTGTGGTTCTTCGTGAACCCGCTCTGGGAGCACTACGGGCCGCTGGGATGGACAGCCACGACGCTGTCCGGGATTGTCTTCATTCTGCTGTATCTGCAGGCGTTCTCTCGTCCCGAGCCGTACAAGCTGGTAAGCATACTGGCCATGACCGCCATGGCAGCGGTCTTTATCCCGTTCAATCAGGGCGCCGTGGGATTGCTCATCTACGCGGCGGCCGCGGGCGGATTCCATACCCACCTGCGCAGGGTGTTCGTGCTGATCGGACTTGACCTCGCCGTGCTTGGCATTTACACCTATCGCCTCAGCATACCCTTACCTTTCTGGGGGTCGATGCTGTTGCTGATCATCCTGGTGGGATTCGGCAATCACTACGGAGCGCTCAGCCACTGTGCCGCAGAGAAACTGCGGGTGGCCAATGATGAGATCGAGCACCTGGCCAAGGTGGCGGAGCGCGAGCGCATCGCCCGCGACCTGCACGATCTGCTGGGGCACACGCTTTCGCTCATCACGCTGAAGGCGGAGCTGGCGCGCAAGCTGGTGGACCGCGATCCACAACGCGCCAAGCAGGAGATGCAGGACGTGGAGCAGCACCTCGCGCCTCGCCTTGGCTGACGTGCGCGAGGCCATCACCGGTTATCGCGGCCATGGACTTGCGACTGAACTGATCCAGGCCCGCCGAACCCTGGAAACCGCCGGTATCACCGTGGATTGCGACACCTCCGACGTGGCGCTCAGCCCGGCACAGGAGTCGGTCCTTGCGTTGGCGTTGCGAGAAGCCGTAACCAACGTGGTCCGCCACGCTCAGGCGCAACGCTGCAGTGTCCGGCTAGGTCGCGACCGTGAATCATGCACTTTGGAGATCGCCGACAATGGCCGCGGGGCCGACTCTCCCGAGGGCAACGGCTTGCGCGGTATGCGCGAACGCCTCGAAGCCATCGGCGGCTCCCTCCAGCGCCAGACCCAAGCCGGAACCCGCCTCGTTATTCATTTGCCTCTCGCCGCGCCGCCTCCGCTCTGCGAAACTGAGAGCGTGCCACCCCGCCAAGCGCGACAAAATCCGGGTCGTCATCGCCGAAGATCAGGCCATGGTACTGGGCGCGCTCGCCGCCTTGCTCGAAATGGAAGACGACATCGAGGTCATTGCCCGGGCGCGCAACGGCGACGAAGCTCTGCGAACCGTGCAGCAGGCGCGGCCCGACGTCTTCATCACCGACATTGAAATGCCTACGCTCACCGGCCTGGAAGTTGCGGCCGAGTTGAAGCGCCGCGCTGTGCCAGTGCGCGTGATCATTCTCACCACCTTCGCCCGCGCCGGATATCTGCGCCGCGCGCTTGATGCCGGAGCGTCAGGGTACCTGCTCAAAGACATGCCGGCCGAGCAACTCGCCGAGGCAGTGCGCCGCGTGCATCGCGGGCTGCGTGTGATCGATCCGCAGCTCGCTGCCGAGGCCTGGACCGATGAGCCCGATCCCCTGACCGAGCGCGAGCGCCAGGTGCTGCGGCTTGCCGGAGAAGGCATGGCCAGCGCCGATATCGCAACCGAGCTGAATTTGTCCGAAGGAACAGTGCGGAATTATCTCTCCGAGGCAATCAGCAAACTCCGGGCCTCCAACCGCGTGGAGGCCGCCCGCATCGCGCGCGCGAAGGGATGGCTGTGAGCCGCGGTACGATACCGGACACCGCTCCTAGGTACTGGAAACATGTCGAGTAGCTGATCGTGCAGCAGGTTACCCTGCCCCAAATTGTTACGAAAGTACAGTTACCAAACCTGTACCTTCGTAATCTTGACAAGCCACACGTTCGGCCTACCCTGTGTTCAGGGCGTGGTGTGTCCTCGCTCGCCTCAGGGCGTAGTGAACTGTTCTTTGACAAGTCGGAAATCGGGTGTTAGCCGCGGGCGTAAGGAGAGTGTGTCTCAACCGGAAATGGGATTCGGCGGCGGAAGGACCGCCAAGAACGTGCGGGAATGAGCCGCGCAGCGGCGGCATTGCCTTGAGCCCCGGGCGCGAGCCCGGGGAAAAAGTGGAAATTGACTCGAGCCGCGGGAGCGGCGGCACCGGTTCGGCAGCGAAGACCCTAAGGTAACCTGCGTTACCGGCATGGCTGCCGAAAGAACTCGGATGGACGGCCGCGTTAACCCCCTATGCTTGAATACTTTGCGTATAACACAAATGCTTACAATACTTTAGAAGCATATCTGTAAGCTGTTGATACTACTTAACTTAGTTCGTTAACTAAGTCAACTTGTTTCAATACTTTAGAGGCAAAGTATTCAAGACAGAGACTTTATGGGGATACATTTTTTTTGGTGAGCGTCGAGGAGAGCCTGTCTTCGCCACCAAGGGGCCGGTTACCCGGAATGATCTAAAGATGTCTGACGGCGCACAAATTCATGTGACGAATAACCATGCATTCAGCGGCCTGAGGGTATAAGCTGCGGTGATTATGCAGCCCGTGATGGAGCAAGTTTCTCTTTCTCTGACCGATCAGTTTACGGATTCGGCGATAAAAGCCGTCGCCACGGTGGAAGTCGTCGACCGCTCTCCCGCCGCGTTGCGCGATGCCATCCTGCGCGCCGTGGGGGACGCACAGCGCATTCTCTACTCTCCACCGCATGACCTGCCGGTTGCGCTGTTCAGCGAGTTCGCCAAAGACCCGCGGGTTGTGGCGGAACCGACTGCCGATGAGTTGGTTCATTCTGCGGCTGGAGTCACCGAAGCTTTTGCGGCTGTGGCGCGCACCGGTTCGGTTTGTGTGGATGTGAGCTACGAACGCACGGGAATGGTCAGCCTGCTGGCGCCGCTGCATATCGCGGTGGTGGCAGCAGAGACGATCGTGCCGCAACCGCGCGACCTGTTTCGCGCCGACGTGCTCGACGGCAAAGGTTTGTCGCGCGATTTTGTCTTCGTCACCGGCCCCAGCGCCACTGCCGACATGGGACCGCTGGTACGCGGCGTCCACGGCCCGCACAAGCTGCATATCATCGTGTTGAGGTGAGCATGGCCACATCCGTTAATCCCGCCGACATCAGCCCGCGCAGTGTGGCGAACAAGAGCGACAAGAAGGCCCTGCTCGATGCACTCCGCATGACCCTGCGCGTGCAGAGCGCCGCTATTCGCCACAACACCCAGACTTTCAACAACAATCGCTACGCCGCGATCGCTCGCCTCCCCGATTACGACGAACTGAAGGACCGCGCCCGCCAGATCAAAGAGAACGCAATCGCGAACCTGCCTGCGTTGCTGAGCCAACTGGAGGCCAGTGTGGTCGCCAATGGCGGCCATTTCTATCTCGCGAAGACCGCGGCGGACGCCAACAACTACATCCGCGATGTGCTGTTGCGGCATGAAGTCAAGCTGGTGGTGAAGGGCAAGAGCATCACCTCGGAAGAGATCAAGCTGAACCACACGCTGGAGGCCGCGGGCATTAAGGTGGCGGAAACGGACCTGGCGGAGTTCATTCTGCAAGTGGCGGACGAGCAGCCTTCGCACATCGTGGCGCCTGCCCTGCACTATTCGCGGGAGCGCATCACGGCCCTGTTCAAGCGCAAGTTCCACACCGACCTGCCGCTCGATACCGGCGAGGAGCTTACCAAGTTTGCGCGGGAAATTCTGCGTGAGCAGTTCATCGCCGCCGATGCCGGCATCTCCGGCGCGAACTTCGTCGCCGCCGACAGCGGCTCGATCATGCTGGTGGAGAGTGAAGGCAACATACGCATGACTACCACGCTGCCGCCAGTACACATCGCCATTGCCGGTATCGAGAAGGTTGTGCCCTCGCGCACCGACTTTCGCTACTTTCATCGAATTGTTGCCGCGCAGCGGAACTGGCCAGCCGCTGACTTCCTACGTCAGTATTTTGCACCCGCCGCTGAAGGCGCCGACGTTCGCTGCGCCTGGCAAGAAGCTGGCCAAAGCGCGCGAGTTCCACATGGTGCTGATCGACAACGGGCGCAGCCGCATGCGCGAAGATCCGGTGCTGCACGAAGCGTTGTATTGCATTCGTTGCAGTGCCTGTCTGAACTCGTGCGCAAATTTTGAGACGGTTGGCGGTCACGCTTTCGGCGGCGAGACCTACTCCGGCGGTATCGGGGGTTCGTGGGAAGCCGGCACCGGCACGCTATCGAATGCGCGCTTCAGCGAGCTTTGCACCGCCTGCTCGCGCTGCGTGCCCAACTGCCCGGTACGGATTGACATCCCGTGGCTCAACGAGAACCTGCGGCAGCGCATGAACCAGGCGCAGGGATCTTCGGCGGTCAAGTCTGTTTTCGGCAAGATGACCGGCAGCGCGCCTGAGGATTCGGTGGCGCCGCTGCAAAAGCAGTTCTTTGGAAACTATGACGCCTTCGGCAAGTGGGGCACACGATTCGCTTCCCTGGCCAATGCGTCCCTGCACGTGCCGGGCGCCCGCAGCGTGATGCAAAGTGTCTTTGGCGTTGATGGCCGCCGCACTCTTCCAGCGTTTCCCACGAAAACGTGGGAGCAGTTGTACCGCGAGGAGAAGAACACAAGACAAAGCACCATGCAGCCTGGCGTGGTGATGCTGGCCGACGTCTTCACCAACTACGGATCGCCCGAGCGTGGC
Source organism: uncultured Acidobacteriaceae bacterium (assembly GCA_963782275.1). GTDB lineage: Bacteria > Acidobacteriota > Terriglobia > Terriglobales > Acidobacteriaceae > Bog-257. The sequence continues at coordinate 187,105 of CAWAJA010000003.1, forward strand.
ATGGCTGCGATTCGCGTGTTGCGGGCCATCGGTCTGGACGTGGTGTTGAGCCCTGCGATGCCTGACGGCCGCGCCGCCATGTCGCAGGGCATGATGGATACAGCCAAACGGCAGGCACGCGCCATCGCGCCCGATGCTACGCCGTTATCTGGATGAGGGAAGAAAAATTGTTGTGCTGGAACCCAGCGTGCTAGCCATGCTGCGCTTCGACTTCAAGCATCTGCTCGACGGCGATGGCACGCAAGCGCTGCTTGGCGCAAAACAGCTTCGAGCCGCTGGAGTATCTGTGGCAGGTCGCACAGCAGCAACGGGTGGACCTGGCGCGAACGTTTCCTGCCAGCCGGTGCCCGCACGGCACGCGGCTGTTTTACCACTCGCATTGCCAGCAGAGGACTTGCAATTCAGCGTCGCAAACCATCGATGTACTGCGCGCGGCAGGCTTCGATGTCGTGACGTCGTCAGTCGAGTGCTGCGGCATGGCTGGCAGCTTCGGATATAAGCGGGAGTATTACGAACTCAGCATGGCCGTCGGCGAAGACCTCTTCACGCAGGTGCGGAGCGCCGATCAGGAGGGTGGACCGCGGACGCTGGTCGCCAGTGGCACGTCGTGCCATGAGCAATTGGTGGCGGGTATGGGCCGCGAGGTTTTTCATCCCGCCGAATTGCTGGCCGGGACGCTCGGGTAGGCAATCCATGCGTAACCAAACCGTAAACTTGAGGTCTGTCTGAACGGGTGGGGCATAGTCCAAGCTTGGGGAAAGTTGCAGAAAATGTTTGAGATGAGTGACACATGCTGGTTACCTTAGATTTAACAAGCTTGTTACCGAAGGACTATTGCCAAAAAGCCAGAATCGCGGCACAATCATCTGGCAGTCAGGCAGTTCTGGGGGAGGGCTGCCTTCCGGGCGCTCTGCGTTATGCGCAGGGCGCTCTCGATTTTTGCATCCAAGTGCCACGCCGTGATGCGACCTATGCGCATGGGTTCGACCCCCAAAAAGTGGCCTTGCGGCGTGCTTGCGTCCTGCTGTCTACTCGCGCATCTAATCTCACATCGGGGATGGTAGGATTGAAGTACGACCCTGCGCGCCATGGGTGGCCGGGGCGGAGTCGGCCAAAGACCCCTCAGGAGGAAGAATGGCAAGTGAAGCAATTGTAGAAGTGACAGACGCCAATTTTGACCAGTTGGTGCTGAAGTCGGAGCAACCGGTCATGGTGGATTTCTGGGCAACCTGGTGCGGTCCCTGCCGCGCGCTGGCGCCCATTGTAGACGAAGTGGCGCAGAGCTATAGCGGCCGGGTGAAGATCGGCAAAATGGACGTGGACAAGAACGCCGCGACCCCGCAACGCTATGGCGTGCGCGGCATTCCCACGCTGCTCGTCTTTAAGGGCGGGCAGGTGCGCGAGCAGATTGTCGGCTACGTGGCCCGGGAAAGAATCGAAAAGGCGCTGAACGAAAGCCTGTAAGCGAGAGGATTTTGGCATGGCGCGGCTGCGGCCGCGCCATTTGCATTCCAGGCGCAGGCGGCATTCGAACGAATGACAAAACGAATCGTCTTCGCCGTCTGGGGATCGCTTGGCGATCTTCATCCCTACCTCGCGATTGCCCGTGAGTTGCAAGCACGGGGACATCGTTGCATCATCGCCACTCACCATCTCGCTAGTCCCAGCGCCGAGGCTGCTGGAGTTCGCGGCGATGGGTCCGCATCTCGAACCCGATCCCGAACAAAATGAAGAGAGCCATGCATCTGCGACGCGGACCGCGCTTTTCTGCTCCGCGATCTGGTCATTCCGTACACTCGGCAGGCGTTTGACGAGACCATGAGCGCCATCACCGCTGACCTGCTGGTCACGCACCCGATCCTATGGCGCGCAGCTCGCCGCGGAGAAGTTGGGAATCCGCTGGGCCTCGACTGCGTTGGCGCCGATGGGATTCATGTCCGCGTTCGAACCGTCACTGCGCAGGCAATCGCGCGCTGCCGTCAATGTGCATCAGGGCGGCATCGGAACCACGGCCGAAGCGCTGCGGGCCGGACGTCCACTGCTGGTGGTGCCTTTCGCTTTCGATCAGCCCGATAACGCTGGACGCGCGGAACACCTCGGCGTCGCGCGCAGCCTGCCGATCAAGAGCTACAAGGCGAAGCGTGCTGTACAGGAGTTGGAGCGCTTATTGCACGACTCTTCTTATGCACAGAATGCCGTTGCGATCGGCGACCGCATACGCGCCGAAGATGGAGTTAGGTTAGCGCAGCTTGCCGGGAGTTGGAAGCCTTGCTGGCCAGCTAGCGCTTAGTACTTCCGCAACACTCCAATCACTCTTCCCTGAACCTGCACGGTAGCGGCGGGAACCACAATCGGCTGCATAGCCGCATTGGACGGCTGAAGGCGAATCTTGCTGCCTTCAACATAGATGCGCTTCAGAGTTGCGTCGCTACCGTTGACGAGTGCGACCACGATTTCGCCATCGCGCGCGGTGTTGGTCTTCTCCACCAGAACGTAATCGCCGTTCACGATGTGCTCGTCCTGCATGCTTTCCCCTGTGACCTGCAGCACGTAGACCTCTTTCGAGCGCGTGAAGTCGGCGAGCGAAATCGATTCCGGATTCTCCAGCGCTTCCAGCGGACGGCCCGCAGCAATGCGTCCCATGAGCGGAAGGCTCATGCTGGATTCGGCTGCGGCAGCGGCAGCAACGGCGAACGCCTGCTTCATGCGACCACGCGGCTTCAGCAGATCGATGGAGCGGCTGCGGTTGTAGTCGCGCCGCAGTAGTTCCTTTTGCTCAAGGTTGGTAACGTGCTTATGCACGGTCGCGAGCGAGCTCAAGCCGAGACCTTCGCGAATCTCGTCGAACGACGGCGAATAGCCGTTCTTGTCCACGAAGCCGGAGATGAAGTCGTAAACCTGTTTTTGCCGCCGGGTGAGAGCCATGGTCGCAGACCTCCGTCACCATTGTCAGCGAACAAAAGGCGAACCGTCAAGATCAATCGCCAAGGGGTAGCTCCGAAGTTACGCTCCCACCTTTATCTCGCTCAAGATATCCTCCACCGTCTCGATCGCTTTTGTCAGCTCCTCGTCGGAGTTGTAGAAGTGCGGCGAGAAGCGCACGCCGGCCTTGGGACGGTAATCCACCAGCACATCGCGCTTGAGCAGTTCCGCGCACACCTGCTGGGCATTCGGCATGTCAATCGACACTGTGCCGCCGCGACGCTCCGGATCGCGCGGCGTGTTGACGCGCCAGCCGCGCTGGTCGGCCATCTCGATGAGCAGCGCAGTCTGTCGCTTCGACTTCTGACGAATCTTCTCGACGCCGACTTCGGTGATGATCTTCACGCCCGGCCGCGCTACTTGCAGCGCGGGAATGTTTGGCGTGCCCTGCGTGAAGCGATAGATGGTCGGTGAGTAGTGCGTGGCGCCGATCTCGAAGCCGAACGGATTCTCGTGCCCAATCCATCCGGTGAACGCCGGTTCCAGCTTTGTCGCCAAATCGGGTCGCACGTACAGATAGGCTGTTCCTGGCCCGCCGCACAACCACTTGAGCACGCCGCCGGTGCAGAAATCCACGTTGAGTCGCTGCACGTCGAAGGGCAGAGCGCCGGTCGCCTGGAAGGAATCCAGCAACACGTATGCTCCAACCCGGTGCGCCTTCTCGACGATGGCCTCGACATCCTGGATGAATGCGCTGCGGAAGATGACGTGCGAGATGGGCACGATGAGCGTCTCGTCGTCGATGGCATCGAGCAGGCGCTCGGTATTGACGTGGATGCCATCATCGTTGCGCACCATCTCGACGCGCGCACCGCGCGAGCGTTGCGCCTCCCAGAAGTACATGACCGAGGGAAAATTCAGATCGGTGTAAACCACCTTGTTGCGCCGCCCGCTGAAGTCAAGGCACGATGCCACCGTCGCCTGACACGTAGTCACGTTCTGCAGGCACGCGACAGAACCCTGGGGCGCATTCATCAGTGCACCAATCTCGTCGCCTACCTGCGCCGCCAGCATCCACCATTCGTCCTCCCAGGCGCGAACCCCACGCGTGCTCCACAAGTCCGCGTAGTGCTGGAGAGCTTCTTCCACGCGATGCGGCATCGCGCCTAGGGAGTTGCTGATCAGGTAAGTGGTGCGGTCGAGGATGGGAAACTCGGAACGGTAGCGCAGAAGCTCGTCAGGCATGAATGACATTGTAGCGGCAGCTAAGCCTCCAGCTCGTCATTCGCTGGGGACTTCTTTTCAAGTATAGATATCTGCCCCGCAAGATCGTCGTCCCGATGTGCCATTGTCAGAGTCTGGCCATCCACGGAGAGTAACCAGTGGTCCTTGAAAAAGACGTCGCGGCCAGGCGTTTTCATCCGGGATTCAATCACAAGCTCTGCTCCTTCCCACCGGGCTTGCGTCTGCACGGAGGCGTCGCCAATCACGTTGGTGGTTTCGGCGTCGGTCTCAAACCTAAAGGTCGTCTCCTGCTCCGCACCGTTGGCGTTTGTAACGAGAAGTTGCTGAACGAGCCTCGGTTCCCGATGTTGGATGATCGCCACGATTCGCTTCGGTACCGGGCCACGCAGGACGCTTCTTTCCAAATTCACCTCCCACACTCCAGTAAAATCGGGATGTGGTGTGGCCGTGACCATGATCAGATTCTATCTTTCGATTCGCCGCTGCTGTCGCCATCTCCAGCGCAGGAGGTGCGCTTCGAGCCATCGGCCACAAGCTGTCAGCCGTTTCGTCTGTCCGTCGCCAACGGGGGTGTGATGTCCTCCGACCGAGTTGTAAGTAAACCACTGCACCGCCTGAGATACGACGGCTACAACCGGCCCATACAAACAAACGCGGCGAGGCGCAAAAGCGTTACAGGATTTTTTGTAAAGATTTGTAAACGCAAATCATGCAGGCAATAGGAAACCGTTGTACCCATCGAATTGTCATCCCGACCGAGGGCTCAGTCGTCAGGATTGTCATCCACAGCGACGAATAGCAGTTGCTAAGATTGTCATCCGAGCGTAGGACTTTAGTCCGGAGTCGAGGGACCCGGTTTCGTATATATGGGCTTATCTGCCGGCCTCGGCGTTCAGGTCCTTCACTATCCGCTGAAATGCCTCCTGATACGGGTCGTGCTCCTTCCAGTTTTTGAAATCGGGGATAAAGTACTTGCGGATTTCGCGGCCCAAGTCCTTACCGGTCCTCGGTCGGGATGACAATCTTGAAAGGGCGAACGTGATTCCCGTGCAGCTACCGCGCGATCTGGGCGCTGGTGGCTCGCTCTCGGCTGGCCAGATAGCCAATCCCGAAGAACGCGGCGGTGAATAACAGATCAGACGTAACCGCACTGCGGAAGAATGGCAGTCCGGCGACGTAGCACGCCATCAGGCCGTTGAAGGTCTTGGGATACATGTCGCGCCAAACCATCCATACAGCGAAATTGCTGATGAGGAAGAATGAGACCGACGCGATGAGCGAGGACGCGCCGATACGGACGGCGGAGAAGCCCTTGATTAGCACGCTGCCCAGCAGGACCATTGCCGCGTACCAGGCCCAGGTGACGAGGTGGTCGGCGGTGAGCGGATAGCCGTAGGTGACTCGCGTGAGGTGCACGTCGGAGGCCGCCAGCAGCGCGACCGGAATCCACATCTGCCTGCGCGGCATGCGCGCGCCGAAGTACAGCAGTGAAGCCGCGACAGGCGTGAAGCTGAAAGGCAGCGCGAGGAAGCGCAGATGCACGGCGGCGGCGATGGCAACAAACAGATAGGCGAGCATGTTCACCTCGATGCGAAGACGGCCCCTTTATTCTAACTCGTGCCGCACATCCGTTAAAGAGGGATTTAATTGTGGTGCGACATTGTTTGTGCTGAGAGAAAGTCTATCGCTGCTCGGACTGGTGTTCGAGACTCTCCACTGTTGGCGAGGTCCAGGAATTCATGCCTTGCTGCAGTACCTGGAGATCGGGACTGAGCACGACGTAACCTCCTAAGGCCGTCCTGCGGGAGGACTCCGGATAGGTGTAGCGCAGGTCTATGAAATCTACAAAATATCCCTTCGTAGCTCCTTCCAGCGTTTGCGCTTGCACATAAGGAAACAACGCCCAGTCAAGGTACACGCGCCCCAAGTGGGATGACTTGGCCGCGATAGTCACGTCCGTCTCCTCCGGCTTATAGAAGAGCTGGGCCTGCGAGTCGTCGATCTCGGGAGCGAGCGATTGCACGGGAACAGTCTCGCAGAAGTCGGGCGTCTCAACCACGCCGTGCCAGTGAAAAGGATTGATCATGTAAGGGTATGCGGCGGCGCGCTGGGCCAGCGCTCCGCGATACAGGAAAGAATTCATGGCGTTGAGCGCGCGGCGATGCTGGTTGTCGCGCACGGCCCAGATCAGCACCAGGCAGACGAGCGCGAAGATGGCTCCGCCACGGCCGCGTGGACCTTTGCTGCGAACGCCGATCTCCTGGTTGATGAGGCCAAACAGCGCAGGCAGCATAAGTCCCGCGAGGAGTGCAGCCCAGATGACCGGGTCAACAATGTAAACCAGGTCCCACGAATACCAGCGATAGTTGAAGGGCTCGAACAGGCGTATGCCGTAGGCGGTGGTGTAGTCGAGCAGGAGATGACTGAGCGCCGCGAGCAGCGCGACCCAGTAGAGGTAGCCCCAGCGGACCGCGAGTTTCGGCCGGATGGACGGTTTTGGCGGGCGGAGCCGCAGCCTCAGCCGATGCACGAGATAGACAAAGCCCAACGTCGCAGCCGCCATGAATGGCATGCCGACGAAGCTGTGGGTAATTCCGCGATGGTGCTGCAGGGCCGCAAGCTGGCTCTTGAACATCCAGAGCATGTCGATGTCAGCGGCCTCGGCGGCGAGAACCATGGTTAGAGTGGTGAGAGCGCTCTTGCGATTAAAGCCCGCGCGTGACATGCAGGCGCCAGTCAGAAAATGAGTGAGAGGATCCAAGTCTTTCCCCGGCTGAGTTGTACTTGCAGCAAGTGAGTTATTGTACGCAGGCGAGCGCAATGCGGCAGCCTAGCTGTTAGGACGTTATGTCATGGTGGCCAGTCTTGCCGGCAAGAAGATCGATGGCGTGCGGCAAAATGTACAACACGGCCTGCAGCGACTCCACCGCGCCTTTCGGGCTGCCTGGCAGGTTAAGGATGAGCGACTGCCCACGCACCCCACACAGGCCGCGGCTCAGAATGGCGAATGGTGTTTGCGCGGCTCCTTCAGCGCGCATCCGCTCGGGAATGCCATCGACCAGCTTCGAGCAAACCGAGCGCGTGGCTTCCGGAGTAACGTCCCGTGCTGCGATGCCGGTTCCACCAGTCGTGACGATCAACTGCACCTGCTCGCTCAGGCGAACCAGCGCGGCCCCGATCGCCGCTTGATCGTCGGCAACGGTCTCCAGATGCGTGATCTCGAATCCATTCAGGCGAAGCAGGTCGGCGGTCGCCGGCCCGGAGATGTCGGCGCGTTCGCCTCGCGCGGAAGAATCACTGACGGTCAAAACTGCGGCGGTTCTGTTGCTCACCGCAAAACGATATCACGGGGCGCGACGTCCGTTCGCGAGCAAACGCGTTCGCTACTTCGACTTGCGCCGCTGGTAATCTCCACTCTTACCACCCGACTTGCGCACCAGGAACACCTCACGAATCTCGATGCCTTTGTCCAGCGCTTTGCACATGTCGTAAACGGTAAGCGCCGCGACCGACGCCGCGACCAGGGCTTCCATTTCCACGCCCGTCACGGCCGTGGTGCGGGCGAGCGTACGAATGGTGACCCCATCCTTCTGGACCTTGGCGTGAACCTCGACCTTGGACAACGGAATCGGGTGGCACATGGGAATGAGCTCGGACGTGCGCTTGGCAGCCATGACACCGGCCACCCTCGCGACCTCCAGCGGATCGCCCTTGGGATTCTTGGGCAGAGCGCGGACGACATCGCGGCCCATGGCCACGAAGGCGTGCGCTTCAGCCTCGCGAAGCGTCGGCTGCTTGGCGGATACGTCAACCATGGTCGCGCGTCCCGCGTCGTCGTAGTGCGAGAGCTTCTTCGACTTGGACTTAGGGTTGGCCATTCGACTTCAGAAGAGGAGCACCGTAACTGCTTCGCCGGCGGCAAATTGATCACGGTCCGGTGGTATCACAATGTAGCAGTTCGAGCGGGAGACGGCCATCAAGTCGCCAGAGCCTTGCCAACGGATCAGTGCAACTTCAGGTTGCTCGTACGTGCCATCCAGCTTGGCGGGAAGAAATCGCGTGAGCCCGGTCTTGGTGGAGAACGCGGATTTCAGCGCAGCTTTCGCGAAGGGCAACGGCTGCGGCGGGGAGCCGGAAAGCGCGTCCAGCAGCGGCCGGGCGAACAGTTGGAAAGTCACCATGGTGGAAACGGGATTGCCCGGAAGTCCGAAGAACGGCGTTGTCTTTTCACGAAGAGTTACCTCGCCGAAGACGACCGGCTTTCCCGGCTGAATCCGCGCGCCGGTGAACAGGAACCGCGCTTCGAAGGAAGCGAGCACCTGCTCGACCAGATCGTACCGGCCCATCGAGACGCCGCCGGTAACAAGCAGCAGGTCAGCGCCGAGACCCTTGCGCAGCAGGAGGGCCAGCTCGTCCGGGCAATCCGGAGCAACGGGCAGAATCATCGGCTCGCCGCCGGCGGCTTGAACCTGGGCAGCCAGCGAGTAACTGTTTGAGTTGCGGATTTCGTTCGGTCCGGGCGGAAGATTGATGTCAACCAGCTCGTCGCCCGAAGCCAGAATAGCTACTTTTGGACGGCGATAGGCCGCAAGCTCAGCACGTCCCACCGCTGCCGCAACGGCAACGGTTGTGTGCGAAATCCGCATGCCACGGGCGACCATCACGGCGCCCCGAAGGGCCTCCGACCCGGCGGCAACAATGTTCTCGCGTGCCTGCACCGGTCGCTTAACGTTAACGATTTCGCCCGCGCGTTCGGTGTATTCCACCATGACCACTGCGTCCGCTCCTGCGGGAACGGGAGCGCCGGTCATGATTTCCGCAGACTGGTGCGGCCCAACCGTGATGCCGCTTTGTTCGGCGGTTGGTCCGGCTTTGATTTCGCCGATCAGCCGCAGACGCGCCGGCACGACGGTGACGTCGGCCGCCCGAACTGCATAGCCGTCGCGTGTCGAACGCGCAAACGGCGGAAAATCCCGGTCGGCACGCAGGTCTTCCGCGAGCACAAGTCCAACGGCGTCAAGCAAAGAGAGCATCTCAGGCTCGGTCGGAGAGAGCCTGGGAGCGTATTCCTCGACTGCCTGCCGTGCTTCGGAGAACGAGGGAAGCTTGGGTTCGTTTGCGCTAGCCAAATGTGAATACCCGGTGCCCGAATTCTACTGGAGCGGAGCGGCGAACGAAACTTTGCAGCGTCACTTGGGCCGACCAAATGGCAAAAGGGCGGCCTTGGCCGCCCCCTCATAACTTTTCGGCAGACTGCTACTGTTGCTTCTTTTTCGCAGGCGGCGCCGCTTTGCCCTTGCCGAAGGTGGTCTCCACCGGAGCACCGATGCTGGCAAGCAAGTCTTTGGCAGGCTGTGCATACGGTCCGTTGGGTTCCAACTCAAGGTACTTATTGAAAGCCTGCGCGGTGCCTTCCGGCGCCACCATCTTGTCGCCCTTGGTGGTGGCTTTGGCCAGCATATTCACGCCCTTCCAATAGTAGGCGGCAGCCTTAGTGGGATCAACTTGGATCGCCTTGTCGAAAGCCGCCACCGCCTCGTCTGTCTTTCCGGTGTTGGTGAATACCGCCCCTTCATTAAAGTAGTAGGTTGCGGCCTGGGCAGGTTCAGCCTTGGCTGCAGCGTCATATTCCTGCACGGCCTTGTCGGTCTGGCCCGATTTCGCATAAGCGTCGGCCAGATTATTGTGGTAGGCGCCAACGGTGCTCTTAATCCCAATGGCTTTCTGATAGGACTCGATGGCCTCGGGATACTTCTTGGCGCCACGCTGCGCATCGCCGAGGTTGAACCATACCAGGTCCTGGCTGGGATCCACTTGTGTTGCCTGTTGCAACACATTGATAGCCTCGTCATAATTGCCGGCGGCTTCGAGCTGCTTGGCCTGGGTCAGCGAGGCGTTCAGAGTTTTGATCTTCTCATTGTGCTTCTGGACGGCCTCTATCGCCTTTTTCTGCTCTTCGGTCATAACCGGCTGCTTTGTAGAAAGGTCGAAGTTCACCACCCGCGGATCCCCAGGAGCGATGGGAACCCTTGATACCCGGTCCGCCACCTGGCCATCTTTCATCAAACTGACGTCGTAGGTGCCGATAGCGATCCCGATAGAGCTGTATTCGCCCTTGGAGTCGGTTTTCAGCTCGTACTTTCTGCCAGTGGCAGAGTCAACGACTTCGACGGTAGCGCCCGCGAGCGGCTTGCCGCTTTGATCTTTAACAATACCCTTCAGGGCTCCCGTCGCTTGTCCCCACAAGGGCATTATGCTCATCCCGAGCAGGAGCGCGAGCAGCGTTACAAGACTGATACGTTTCTTCATTTTTCCTCCAGTGCGTGAAACCGTAGGAAGCCCCGCCTTGCTAACATGCCGGTCTCCGCTGCGAATGTTGAAATATGAGTTCATGAGAAATTCTGAGCCACAGCCGGTGACAGGTAGGGAATGGGATCGCTTGCCCCAACCGCTGCGAAGGCGCGCAGTCGCAATGTACAGCTGTCGCAACTGCCACAAGCCTGGTCCTCCCGGCTATAGCATGACCACGTTAAATCGAAGGGAGCGCCGAGTTCAAGGCCAAGCCTCACAATCTCAAACTTGCGCAAGGCGATCAGCGGCGTCTCGATGCGAATCTTCCCCTCTTTCGTCCCCCGGCGTATCACTTCGTTAAATGCCTGATAGTACTCCGGACGGCAATCAGGATAGCCGGAACTGTCCTGCTGCACCGCGCCAATGTAGATGTGCTCGGCGCCCAGCACCTCAGCCCAACTCACCGCCGCGGATAGAAAGTGGGCGTTGCGAAATGGGACGTAGGTGACCGGTATCTGCGCGCCGATTTCCGGGCCGGCATCGGGGACAGAGATCCGGTCGTCGGTGAGCGCCGAGCCGCCAATGGCGCGAAAGAATGCGGTGCGCACCACGAGCCGCTTGCTGAATATCCAGCCGGTCGCAGATAGCTTGAAATGCTTGCTGCTCGCGGGCTTCGGTGCGCTGTCCGTAGCTGATGTGCAGCGCCGCGGTTGCTTCGGCGCCGAAGTCGCGCACCGCCAATGCGGCGCAGACGGCAGAGTCCATGCCGCCACTGAGCGCCACCACGACTTGTGCCTGAGTTTGGCTTGCATTCCGGCAAACCTACACGCCCTTCAGCGACGGCTCCCAGATGAACTTGTGGATCTGCAGTCCCAGCCGCGCCTGCAGTCCGTCGGCCAGCATCCACTCGGCAAGCTGCTGCGGATCCACCAGGCAATGCGACACATCGCGAGCTCCCGGCTGCATCCTTGCGAAATGCCGGAGAGAGAATCACGGAACCGACTCGCGAGCTCAGGGCATGCTCCCGGATGAAGTCCCGCGCGAATTCGTAATCGCGACGGCTGGCAATGACAAACTTGACCTCATCACTGCGGCGTAAGCAGCGTCAAGGTTTTCCATGCGAAACGTATCAGCCCTCGCCCGAGTCGGGGCACTTCACATCCACGATTTTCACCACTCGCGACGGGACGCGTTCCAGCGGCCGCTCGCCGCTGGTTTCCAGCAAAACGGTATAGCCCGCAGCCAGTAACTGGTCCATCAGCGAAACCACTTCGCGTTCCTGCAGAAGCGGCTCGCCACCAGTGATCTCGACCAGGCCACCATCGGGCGAGAGGCGATGAACTTCGTCCTCGACCTCCTCGAGGGTCATGCGCTGGCCGCCCTTGAAGGTGTACTCGCTGTCGCACCAAGTGCAGCGCAGATTGCATCCCGCCAGCCGCACAAAGACACACGGCAGTCCAGTATAGGAGGACTCACCTTGCAGCGACTTGTAAATCTCGATGATCTGCACAGCTTGAAGGGACGCACCTTCAGGCGCGCCTCAGACCGCCCAAGAAACTCTCAAGGGCCTCATCCCGCCTACTCGCTGTAGCGCGCGGTGGTGGTGTCTGTCTCCCAGATGGTCACGTCCTTCACGCGAACCCGGCCGTTGGTGCTCTGCTTCAGCCGCGAGTTGGTCTCATCGTAGAAATACTTGGCCAGGTTTTCCGCCGACGGATTAACGGTGGTGAACGGATCCAGTTCGTTCATCATCTGGTGGTCGAGATAATTCATCACTGGACGCAGAACGTCTTTCAGGTCTTTGAAATCCAACAGCAGGCCAGCTTGGTCGAGTTGCTCGCCGCTCAGGGTGACGCGTACGCGGTAATTGTGTCCGTGTGGCTTCTCGCACTTGCCGCGATAATTGCGCAGGTAATGGCCCGCGGAAAACGTGTCTTCTACAGTGACTTCGTACATGCTCTCCGACCGTAACCGCGCAAATAGGCGGGTTACAGCGTAGATACTATTCTAGCGTGTTTGGAGATATGGATGCGTCATCGAGTTACCGAGCCGCAGAAGTTCGGCCGAAGAAGCTCTCCACCGCTTTGATGTCCGTCGTCCGCCCGTACTTCGGCAGGCTGTCCAGAAACACTCGCCCGTACTGTTTCTTCAGGATGCGGTTGTCGAGCAGGCAGAGCAGCCCGCGATCGTGCAGCGAGCGGATCAGCCTGCCGAAGCCCTGCTTCAGCGAGATGACCGCGCTCGGCACCTGGTACTCGAAGAAGGCATTGCCGCCATCTTCGTCAATCGCCTTGATTCGCGCGGCCACCACGGGATCATTGGGCACGGCAAATGGCAGCTTGTCGATGATGACGCAACTCAGCTGCTCGCCCTGCACGTCAACCCCTTGCCAGAACGACGAGGTCGCAAACAGCACGGCATTCGGCGTGAGGCGGAACTCCTCCAGCAGCGCATTCTTCGGCGCGCTGCCTTGCAGCAGCATGGGGAACTGCCAACTCGCCGAGCAGCCGCTCGTAGAGCTGGTGCATCAGCGCGTAGCTGGTGAACAGGCAGAACGCCCGCCCGCGCGTGATTTCCAGCAGCTGGCGTGACGCGTTGCGACGCACGCTCCACGAACTGCGGCTGCCGCGGGTCGGGCAGATCGGGCGGAACATACAGCAGCGCCTGGCTCTCGTAGTCGAAGTGCGATTGCACCACCAGCTCGCGGGCGTGTTCGATCCCAATGCGGTTGCGGATGTACTCGAAGCCTCCGGCCACCGCCAGCGTCGCCGAGGTGAGCACCGCCGACTCCAGATGCTCGAACAATGTCGTGCGCAGGATGTCCGAGACCGTAATCGGCGTGGCTTGCAGAAAGACGTTGTGCTGGGCGCCCGCGTCCGGTGCGGCGTTCGATCCAGAAAACGATGTTGCGCTGCGTTCGACTCCAGAATGAATCCCAAGCTGCACGCGCACCTCTTCCACGCGGCGGGCCAGCGCGTGAACCTCGTCGGGCTTGTTGGGGATGGCCTGCAGCTCGGTGTAGAGGTGCAGCAGCGCATTCTGCAGACCGAGATACTCGTCGCCATTCTCTTCCAGAAACTCCGGGCGGTTCTCGAAGGCGAAGCGGCCCTCGCCCGGCGGAATCAGCGAGAAGAAGAACTGCGAGCGGTCGCGCACATGACCGCAAGCCGGCATGAGTCGGTGATGGGCACATCCACCCGTCGCAACGTGTGCTCCACGTCGCGCAGCAGTTCCTCCACGCGAAGGTTCGAGACCGTGACCCCAAAGTAGTTGGTGGCCACGTCTTCCAGCTCGTGGGCTTCGTCGAAGACAACGACGCCCGCGTCGGGCAGCACGCCCGCATCGGGCGCGCGATCAGCGCCTGCCTTGATTGCCAGGTCGGCGCAGAACAGATGATGGTTGACGATGATGATGTCGCTCTCGGCGGCGCGGCGGCGCATCTCGGTGATGAAGCAGCGCGTCGAACTGCTGGCAGTCGCGCGCCGATGCAGCGGTCGGTGCGCGCGTCGAGCTTCGGCCACAGATGGCTGTTCTCGGGCAAGTCGGCCAGCTCCGCGCGGTCGCCGGTCTCGGTGGTCTTCTCCCAGTCGCTGATGATGCGGAAGTGGTTGATCTCCTCCAGCCCGTTCAGCAGCGGCTGGGCCGGTGAGGTCGTAGAGCTTCTTGCGGCAGAGATAATTGCTGCGTCCCTTCATGTAGCAGACGCGCAGCTCGCCCAAGATGCTCCTGCAGGAAGGGAACGTCTTTGAAGAAGAGCTGCTCCTGCAAGCGTCTTGGTTCCGGTGGAGATGATGACGCGTTTGCCGGAGCGAATGACGGGCAGCAGATAGGCCAGCGTCTTGCCGGTGCCGGTGCCGGCCTCGACGATCAGGTGGCGGCGCTCTGTCAGCGCTTGCTCGACGGCCTCGGCCATCTGCAGTTGTCCGCGGCGAAACTCATACGCGGGATGGGTGCGCGCCAGCACGCCGCCCGGCCCGAAGAACTGATACAGCGACGGCAAGCGCGCGGCCGTTGTGGCGGATTGGGACGTGGAAGACACGGCGCGAGGAATCGTGTCCCTATAATAGCTGTTAGGGGCCATCGCTGTTTGGGCCGTCGCCGCGGAAAGAGTCTGAGTGAATCGTCGCATGCAATTTGAGTCCAGCCGGACGGCCGAACAAGGCGAACGCCCTATAGCCGGCACGCTGGCCATCGTCGGCCGCCCGAACGTCGGCAAGTCCACGCTCTTCAACCGGCTGGTCGGGTCGCGGCGCGCCATCGTCGGCGACGAGCCCGGCATTACGCGCGACCGCCTCTATGGCGAAGCCGAATGGATCGGGCAGCAAGCTGCGCGTCGTCGACACCGGCGGAATCATTCCCGACGACCAGCAGCTGATTCCGGCGGAGATCTTCCGCCAGGCGCGGGTGGCTCTCGAAGAGGCCGACGTGATCGTCATGGTGGTGGACGGCCGCACCGAGCTGGCGTCTCCGGACATCGACCTCGCGCGGCTGCTGCTGCGTACCGGCAAGCCGCTGCTGCTGGCGGTCAACAAGGCCGACACGCCACAACTCGAGCCGTATGCCGAGGAATTTCGCCGGCTCGGGATCAAGGAAGCTGTTCCCGATCTCGGCCGAAAACGGCAACGGCATAGCCGAGTTGTTGGAGCATGTGCTCGACGTGATGCCCGCGCGAGACGTACCGAGGCTAAGCCCGAGCGGCGGCCCCGAGAACCGCAGATCCCTCGACTCCGTTCGGTCGCCGCTAGCGACCGCACTTCGCTCGGGATAACAGAAGAAAAGGAAGCTGAGATCCGCGCGAGAGACGAGGGTGGCTATCATCGGCCGCCCGAACGTCGGCAAGTCAACCCTGCTGAATGCGCTGACCGGAACCTCGCGCGCAATCGTTTCGCCGGTTGCCGGTACCACCCGCGACGCGGTGGATGAACTAGTCGAGCGCGACGGCCATAGCTACCGCTTCATCGACACTGCCGGGTATTCGCCGCAAAGGTAAGACCGAGCTGATGGCGGAGAAGCTGTCGGTGGTGATGGCGCGCAAGCATCTGGAAGCCGCCGACGTTGCCCTGATGTTGATTGATGCGACGGAAGGCGTGACCGCCGGTGATGCGACCATCGCAGGCTACGCGCATGAGAGTGGGCGCTCGGTCATCATCGTCATCAACAAGTGGGACCTCGTCACGGACAAGCGGACCGACGGCAAGCCTCCCGCCGACCGCGCGGTTTACGAGGAGCAAGTCCGCCGGCACTTGAAGTTTCTGTCGTACGCTCCGGTGCTGTTCATTTCTGCGACCACCGGGCGAAACCTCGACAAGCTGTTCTCCACCCTGGAGCTGGTGGCGCGCGAGCGGCGCAAGCGCATCGGCACCGGTGAGATGAACCGATTCCTCAGCCGCATCGATTTCGAGCGGGCCTCGGTCCCGATGGCGAAGCGGGTAAAGATTCTGTACATGACGCAGGCAGCCGTGTCGCCGCCGACGTTCATTCTGTTCACCGACCGCGCGGTAAAGCTGCACTTCTCGTATCAGCGCTTTCTGGAAAACCAGATTCGCGCGGCATTCGGATTCGTGGGCACGCCCATCTGGATCAAGAACCGGGCGCGCGATAAGAAGTAAATTCGGCCAGCACTTCTCAATGTGCCTAGGAAAGGCGTGCTTCCACCCGTCGCGGCGCAGCTTTGTAGAGCACGCTCAGTATCCCAGATTCGCAGCAACGCGAAAGCATTTCTGGGCTTCGGTTTCGTTGCCAAGCGCGCGATAGGCATGGCCCATGTTGCTATAAGCCCGGGCCTTCAGGTTGGGATCCTGGGTCGCCCTGATGACCCGTTTGTAAGCTTCGATGGCCTCGGGCAACTGGTTCTGCATCTGTGCGTAGCGTGCGATGTACATGTTGCCCAGAGGATCGGAAGGCACAATGGCAGTTGCCGCGCGGAAGTGCCCCATGGCCGCCTCGACTTCGCCTCGTTGCAGCAGGGCCGCTCCCAAGTCAACTTCGGCCAGGTAGTTGCCGCGCGTGACTTCGAGGGTGTGTGTCCATAGCGTGACGCTGTCGCGCCAATACTCGAGTTGGCGATGCGTGACTATGGACAGCGCTACCAGGATGGCGATGCCGGATGCAACCAGCCACTCCGCAGGAACTCTTCGCCGGCTAGCCCAATGCGTCACCCCCCAGACGATCATGATGAACAGGCCGATCAGCGGCAGATAAGCGTAGCGGTCGGCCATGGCCTGTGTACCTACTTGAACGATGCCGATCATCGGCAGAAGCGTGATCAGGAACCAGAACCAGCCGACCAGGAGATATCGCTGGCGGCGGTCGTCGATAACCAGCCAGGTGATGACAGCTAAGAATAGGAAGTCGGCGAGGACCTCCCACGTTGTCAGAGCGATCCCAGGGTGAGGATAAAACACCGCCAGGCCCGACGGCCAGAGGGCCAGCTTCACGTATCGGGTGTAGGACTCGATAGCATTGGCGATCCGCATGGAAAGTGGAAGCCATCTCAGGGCCCCTCCACGGTGTGCTAACAGCGTCAGAACTGCGCTGGCAGCGGACAATGCCAGCAGCGGGAGTTTCTCGATGACGAGCCAGGCAAAAGTTCTGGCCGGCGGGGACATTGCCGTGCCTGCCGAGGAAGAGATCCGTTGCAGAGGCCAGTAATCCCACAGCAGCAGAACACACGGCAGGGTAATGATCTGTGGCTTTGCCATCAGACCGAGAGCAAAAAGTAGGGCAACAAGGAGATAGCGGCCGAGGCGCCCAGCTTGTCGCCCGCCGCCAGCAATTAGGGGTACGCTTTGCGCATACCAGCGATACGCGCCCAAGGCGAGCAGGAAGAACAGCATGCTCAGCAGGTTCTTGCGCTCCGCAACCCAGGCGACGGATTGCACATTGATGGGGTGCAGCGCGAAGAGCGCGGCCACCATTGCACTGCGGCCGGCGAATCCGGTGGCCCGACACAGCACCCAGAAGAGCAACAGGACGTTCAGCGTGTGCAGCAGAATGTTGACAACGTGCGGGCCGGCCGGGTTCAGGCCAAAGAGCTGGAAGTCGAGCGCGTGGGAGAGCCAGGTGAGCGGATGCCAATTCGAGGCGGCCTTGGTGGTGAACGCCCACTGCACCGTGTCCCACTCGAGTCCTGATTGGACGTGCACGTTTTCGGTGACGTAGAGGTCGTCATCGTAGTTGATGAACGGGAGATGGCGGACCGGGGAATAGACTGCGAGCGTGGCGATGGCGAGGAGGAGGACGAGAAGGATGGTTCGATTCCGAGACGTCAATCGGCCTCCCCCTTGCCTATCGCTACTTCGGAGTGATCCCAGTAGTGTCAACCATGCCCAAGTCACGATAGGCGCGCCGCAGACCTTCGGCGGCTTTGGCCTTCAGCACCTCAGGCGCGCGTGGTGACTGGAGGACTTTCTGGTAATACTCGATTGCGTCGCGCGGCTTGCCCGCGTACTGGTTCCAGCTGCCGATGTTGACGTTAGCGATCGGATCGTTGGAATTGATAGCCAGAGCGCGGTGGAAATGCGCCAGCGCCTGGTCGGGTTCGCGCGACTCCATCATGAGTTCACCGAGAAAGTCTTCGGCCATCCAGTTGTTGCTGGTGACCTCGGCGGTATGCTGCCAGAGCGCGACGCTGTCGCGCCAATACCAGAGCTGACGATGCGCGACCGCCGTCAAAGCCAGCAACATGGCAAGACTGGCAACCGTGAGCCAGGTGGCCGAGGTGTGTCCTTCGTCGATCCACGGAGTGTCGGCTGACCTCGGCTGAAAATCAGCGACGCCCCAGCAGATCATAAGGAACAGACCGATGAAAGAGAGATAGGCGTAGCGGTCAGCCATTGCCTGTCCGCCCACCTGCACCAGACCGATCGTCGGTACTAATGTGCCGAGAAACCAGAACCATCCGACCAGAAAGTAGCGGCGGCGCCGGCCAATGATGACCAGTGCTGTCATCGTCAGGAGAAGAACCGAAGCTCCGGCGACCAGCCATGGGTTCAGCAGGGTTTCGGGGTGAGGGTAGAAGACGGCGAGATGCGAGGGCCACACCGCCTTCCCCATGTAGCGCATATAGGAAACAATTGCGTTCTCCAGTCGGATGGGAAATGGATACGAATTGAAGACGTCGCCCAAAGCGCCAGTTGACGCCTGCGCCTTCATGGTCAGCACGGCGCTAGCGGCGGACAGCGCGAACAAAGGCAGCTTCTCGAGCAGCAGCCAGAAAAGGCTCCTGCCCGGCAGTGCCGTGCTCCGGGTAGTCCCAGAGGAATTACCGGCGTTAGCGAACATTCGCTGGAGCGGCCAGTAATCCCAAAGCAGCAGCACGCACGGGAAGGTGATGACTTGCGGCTTGGCCATCAAGCCCAGGGCGTATAGGGTTGCAACAGCGAGGTAGCGGTCAACTCTCGGTTTCAGCGCATACCAGCGGTAGGCGCCAAGCGCAAGCAGGAAGAAGAAGAGGCTCAGCACGTTCTTGCGCTCGGAGACCCATGCCACGGATTCGACATTAATGGGATGAAGCGCAAACAGGCCTGCCACCACGAAGCTGCGGCCGGCGTATCCGGTGGCCCGCCACAGGACCCAGAACAACAGCGCCGCGTTCAAGGCGTGCAGGAGAACATTGGTATCGTGATGTCCCGCGGGGTCGAGATGGAAGAGTTGGTAGTCGAGGGCGTGCGACAGCCAGGTTAGGGGATGCCAATTCGAGGAATAGAAGCTGGTGAAGGCCCACTGCACCGTATCCCAGTCGAGGCCAGACTGAATCTGGAAATTACGGATGACATAGTCCTGATCGTCGAAAATAACGAAGGGATAGCGTTTCACGGGCTGGTACAGGGCGACGGTGGCGACGATCAGCAGAAGGGCAAGTGCGAATCCCCACCGCTCGGGAAACGCGGACAGGCTGGTGCCTGACTGTGGCGCAACCTCTTGCGCGGAACTGGTACTGGCAGATGTCACAGCGTTCTCCTACTTGCTCAGGCGGGCCGCCGCATCGAAACATTCGCGGGCGCGCACCGGATCGCCCAGATCGGCGTAGGCACGGCCCAGGTTGTTCAGCGCCGTAACCCTGAGCTTCTCGTCGTGCGACATCGTGATCGCAACCTTATAGTGTGCAACAGCCTCGGACAAATTACCCCGCTTCTGCTCGTAAAGAGCGATGTTCATGTTGCTGACGGGATCGTTTGGGTAAATGGCTACGGCGCGGAAGAAGTGCGCCACGCCAGCTTCGTCCTGGCCTTCCGTCATTAGTATTTTGCCAAGATTGTTTTCCGCCAGCCAATTCGGCCCGGTGACTTCCAGAGTGTGCGACCACAAGGTGACGTTGTCGCTCCAGTAATTGATCTGACGATGGGTAACAACGGCCAACGCGAGCAGAACTGCCAGACTCAGGCCTGCGAGCCAAGCCGAGTTAGCGGCAGTTTTGCGCGGCACAAACACGTCCGCCACGCCCCAGCAGATCATGATGAACAGTCCGATGAATGGCAGATAGGCGTACCGGTCGGCGATGCCCTGCATGCCCTTGTAACCCACCGGCTGTAAGCCGAGCATCGGCACCAACGTTCCCACGAACCAGAGCCAGCCCACCAGAAGATAGCGGCGACGGCGGGCTTCGAAGACCAATGCCGTAATCGCCACGAGCAGGAACAATGCCGCATATACATGCCATGACCGCAGTGAGCTTCCAGGATGGGGGTAAAAGACCGCCAGCCGCGAAGGCCAAACGGCGTTCTTCAAGTATTGCAGGTAAGAAGCGATCGCGGCCTCGATGCGAATGTGCCGGGGATACAGGATCTTGTCGGTGTCGGTGCGAGCGGCGGCCATGGTGATAACGGCACTGGCCGCGGACAGTACGAGCAGAGGGGTTTTTTCCAGCACCAGCCAGGAAACACTTCTGGCGGGCATTGCATCGGTTGGATCTTCGGATTGGCGGCCCTTCGTACTCACCCGCTGCAAAGGCCAGTAATCCCACAACAACAGAACAAACGGGAGGGTAATTACTTGCGGCTTGGACAGCAATCCTAACGTGAATAGGAACGCGACCACTGCGTAGCGGCCGAGCTTCGGTTCGCGCGCGTACCATCGGTACGCCCCAAGCGCCAGCAGAAAAAACGACATACTGAGAACGTTCTTACGCTCGGCGATCCAGGCCACCGATTCGACGTTGACGGGATGCAAGGCAAAAAGCGCTGCCACCATTGCACTACGACCGGCATATCCTGTAGCCGCTTGCAGCACCCAAAACAGCAGAACCACATTCAGGGTATGGAGAAGCAGGCTGGTAGTGTGGTGTCCGCTCGGATCCAGGCCGAACATTTGGCAGTCTAGCGCGTGCGAAATCCAGGCGAGGGGATGCCAGGTGCCTACCTCGAACGTCGTGAACGCCCACCTGAGGGTGAGCCAGGTCAAGCCCGCTTGCACCTGGTCATTCTCGGTGACATAGAGGCTGTCGTCGTAGTTGAGGAACGGGTGAGTACGTACTGGGTAATACAACGCAAGCGTCGCCACAGCGAGCAGGAAGGCAAGTATGGTTTTGCGACTTCGGGGCGATGTGAACAGGGTGGGGTGGGTGTGGGACTGAATCTCCCGCCCGGAACTCAAACCAACCGAGGTCACTCGTCCTCCCTGAACTGGGGAGTATAGCCGAAGCGTCAGCCTGACTTCTGCCTATAGGGCTTCAGATAACACCGGCTTCGGTCAGTAGAAAGATAGTTCCTCCATCGGATAATGCTTGCGATTGCGTGTCCACAGTTCAGCACGATTCAATAACGCCGCGGCAGCGATTAGCGCATCACCCAGTTCGAGGCCATGACTCTTGCGATACTGCCGGAGATAATCCCCAGCCTGGCGGTCAGTTTCACTATCAATGGGAACACAGAGTAGCGCACGGAAGAGATTTGTGAGCGCCTCATGCTCGCGCGGCCGCGCCCCTGCCCAAAGCTCCGCCACCGTCACCGGCGAGCACAGGACGGGGTTGTCGGACCGGCTCAG
The DNA here is from genome assembly GCA_963782275.1 of uncultured Acidobacteriaceae bacterium. Taxonomy (GTDB): domain Bacteria; phylum Acidobacteriota; class Terriglobia; order Terriglobales; family Acidobacteriaceae; genus Bog-257. The sequence continues at coordinate 208,546 of CAWAJA010000003.1, forward strand.
TTCCGTCCACTTCGACAGAATTTCCCGGTCCTGCCCGCGGGAGACCTCGATGAGGATGTCGGAATCCACGAGGACCGTCATGGTGTTCGCAGCCTCTCAATCCGGGTGCCGCGCCGCAGGCTGCGCACGTATTCTTCAGAACGGGAAAATTCGGAGCGCCCCTTTCTTATCCCGACGAAGGCCTGCATGGCGGCCCTGCGCTCGTCTAGTTTGGAGAGATACCGCTCTCGCGCGGCTTGCCGTACCAGGTCGGAAACGGTTGTCCGCTGACTCCGCGCGCGTGCGTGAAGGACGTTCCACAGGTCGTCGTCCAAATACAACTGCGTGCGTTTCATGATGTATAGTATACATCACTCCGGCGTTGGGCTGGATAATTCCGCGCTTGCCACCAGGACCACCCGCTCGTTGCTTTGCGGAACCAGCTCCGGCAGTTCCCATCGCCAGCCCGCCGCGAGGATTTCCTGCGCAGCCGGAATCTGTCCGGCCCCGACGAGCAGGCACAGCTTTCCTCCGGCGTCCACCAGCTTCGCCGCAGCCGGCAACGCGCGCTCGAATCGCTCGACCGCTCGCAAGGTAACAAAGCCCGCTGTCTTGCCCCACCGTTCGGCGCGGCCGGAGAACACCTCCGCATTATCGAGCGCGAGGGCACGGATTGCCTCGCGGAGGAATGTCGCCTTCTTGTTGTGCGATTCGATCAGCGTCAGAGCAAGGTCTGGCGCGAATAGCTTGGTGGGAATACCGGGGAAGCCAGCGCCCGAGCCGACATCGGCCAGACGGTAGGCCGTCTTGTTCGGCTGAGTCCCCGACCGGCTGGAAGGAGCCCTAAGGGCCTGCTCCGTGCGAGCGCCGTCCAGCAGTATCCGCGCGGCGAACAGCGACTCACCGAAGTGCTTGGTCACGATCTCCTCCGGATCGCGAACCGCAGTTAGGTTGATGCGCGCGTTCCAGCGTTGCAGGAGATCGAGATAGCATTGCAATTGGTCGAGAATTTTCGGACGAAGCGCGGCCTCGGCCAGGTACGGACGCAATAGGTCGGCAATGCGTGCGGTGTCCATTAGGGAAACCGCCACTACTTCGTTTGTCCGCGCAACAACATTGCTTGATCGTAGTACCGTTGGGCATTCGTGGTATCGCCCATGTCACGGTATGCCACTGCCATGTTGATCAAGACTGTCACTCGATCCTCGTCCGGCAAGCTATAGTCTTGCAACACTCGCCTATACTGCATGATGGCTTCGCGCGGATTTCCAAGTCTTTGCTGACAGTAAGCTGCACCGATGATGGCCGTGGTGTCGTCCGACTTAATGGCCGCAGCTCTTAGGAAGTGAGTGAGGGCCTGATCCGGTTTTCCTTGTTTCATCAGCTCCGCACCAATATTTTGCTCGGCTAACCAGTGATGCTTCACAACTTGCGAAGCGTGTGACCATATCGTGATGTCATCTTTCCAATAACCAATCTGACGATGGGTCACCATGGCCAGCGCCAAGAGTGCTACGGCGCTGGCACTCGCGAGCCACGCCACGGAAACGCGTCGCTGCTTCGCCCAATCTGCCACACCCCAGCAAACCATGATGAACAGGCCCAGATAGGATCCATAGACATACCGATCAGCCAAGGCTTGCTGGCCGACTTGGATAAGACCGATTGTAGGCACAAGAGTTCCCAGAAACCAAAACCATCCCACTACCAGATAGCGGTACCGCCGGGCCGCCAAGACTAGCGCACTGATTGCGAGAAGCAGAACCAGCGCTCCTAAGACTTGCCACGCCACCAAACTGCGTGGGTACGGATACTCCGGCGCCATGGCCGATGGCCAAAAGGCCTTCCCGATGTATCTGGCATAGGAAACGATCGCATTCCCCAGTCGCAGAGCAAGCGGGGGCTGGTATTGCGGCCGCGCCGTACCCTGGGTGGCAAGGGTAATCAGAGCATCCATTCCACACAGAAACAGTAGCGGAACCTTTTCCTTAACGAGTGCAGAGAAACTCGCCTCGGGAAACGTATCTGGAGGAATGGAAGAAGCATTCCCCCTGGTGGGAAGCATTCGCTGCAGCGGCCAGTAGTCCCACAGCAGCAGGACGAAAGGTAAGGTGATGACCTGTGGCTTGGCCATCAATCCCAACGCGAACAGCACAATGACCCATCGGAAACGTGCCGCCCGCAGATCAGTCGCATACCGGCGGTACGCCTCCAGCGCGAGCAGGAAAAAGACCATGCTCAGCATGGTCTTGCGTTCGGCCACCCACACCACGGGCTCCACATTCATGGGATGAAGCGCAAACAGCGCCGCCACCATAAAGCTGCGACCGGTGTAACCTGTAGCTCGTTTGAGCACCCAGAAAAGCAGTACGACATTTAGTGCATGCAGCAATACGTTGACGAGATGATGTCCGGCAGGATCAGGACCAAAAAGCTGACAGTCCAAAGCGTGAGAAAGCCAGCTGAGGGGAATCCAGTTGGCCATGTTGAGAGCAGTGAAGGCCCACACGACAGTTTTCCAGCTCAAGCCGTTGTGGACGTGCTCGTTATCCACGACATACAGATAGTCATCGAGACTGCTGAACGGATGGGTATGTGCCGGGTAGTAAAGTGCCACAGTCGGAATCGCCAGCAGAAGGCCGAGCAGAAATGTGCGCAGGCGTGATTCAACGAACAGAGACCGGCTCGGGGCCGAAATTGCAGATCGAGGTTCGACGTTGACCGACGCCACGTATTCACCGCTTGCTGGCGAGTATATCGGAACAACTTTCCGGGCGACGGCAGGCAATTGAATTTGCGGCCACAATCGCCGCTCCCTGCTACATAATGAACTTAGGCGGCGAGTACTATTCAGGCCGGAAACCCAGTTTTCCGGCAGTGGTCTTGAGGTTCACGTGGAAAAAGAAAGGGCATTCTCCGGAGTCACCCTGCACGGTTTTCCCGTCCGCATCGAATTGCAGTGGCCGTTCCATCGCTCCGAGGGTGGCAGCGACTGGTACGTGGCGCACGGCGCCATCCGCCTGGCGGACGGAGGTCCTCTGCACGGCGACATCGCGCTCAACCTGGCGCAGACCATCAAGGAAGTATTGCCCTCGCTCGACAGCGACCTCGCGTTCTGGGTAGCCGTTAACACCGCGCGAAAGGCGCTCGACGAGAAACAGCTGGAGCTGCTGAAGTCGGCCAAGCGGCAGCCAGTTCCGGTCTCGAGCCGAAGCTACAGTATGCGCGAGCAGCACTTTCGCTTCTGGGACGCCACGCCCCGGCAGGTGGCGGAATTCATCGCGCGCAAGGTTTTCTGGCTGAGCGGCAGCGCGCGCGAGCCGGTGATGATCGGCGATCCGTGCGATGCGCAGTATCTGGGGGCCGCGGATCCCAACATGGTGGACAAACTGGCGACTGCCGCTCAGGATTTGGCGATGCACGGCATGATCGATCTGGTCGGAGGTTATGCGCGCGCGACGGATGGCCTGCTGGCCCAAGCCCAGACATTTATCGCGGCCAAGGATCATGCGCTCGATGAACTGCATGCCAAGCACGCGTTCGAGCGCGCGTGAAACGGATTTAGCCCGGATTTTCGTGGGTCAACACGGATAACGGGCGGGGCTGTTGACTCCCCATCAGTCTGTTGTCAAGGTCGTCGTTTTTAGTCCAACTCTGCGAAGATGACCGAGAAGTCTACTGCAATGGGAGAATTGTCAATCTGGAAAGACATGGTTTCGATCCAACTTCCTTCTGAGCAGTCATATCCCCGTCGAGTCTTGGGATCCACCACCCAGATATGAGCCACCCCCATTTGGCGATAGTCGGCAAATCGTTGTATCTGACCCTGTATCCGCCTTCCGAGTTGACGTGGCTTGCTCGACTCAGCAACGGTGGTGATTAACGGTGAGCGCTCCGCCCTCGATCTGCAGATCGCGAGGGCAATAACTGAAGGCTTCCGGGCCGGCAGCAACTACGACACACCCTGAGCATTTGACCGGCGGACGATAGCAATGATATTTTGCCCATACACTGGAAAGGAGGTTGATCCAAAGCCTATGAAAATTGATGGTCCATGTAGTATCCCAAGTGAGGTGGCTGAGGCTTAGGGCTTCTGCTCTAATTTCCTCGCAAGACTCCATAGCTGTGAAGTCTGCCGCTGGGGCCACATAGAGTGGACAGCCTCAGGCCAATCCCAACAGCTAACCGGAAGGACCCGCTGGCGCCTGGCGTCGCGGGCCTTTTCTATCTGGGTTCAAGAAGTGACGTGTTTCATGGGCGGTTCGGCCGGTTCTCTGGTGGGAGTCCCTATTCTTGAAACCGGGCGCCTGAGGTTGCGTGGACATCGGCTTGCGGATTTCGCCGATTGCGCCGCGATGTGGGCTGACCCCAATGTCACGCGTTACATTGGCGGCAAGCCATTTTCTCGGGAGGAAGTCTGGGCCAGGTTGCTGCGCTACGTTGGACACTGGGCCTGGCTCGGTTTTGGCTACTGGGCCATCGAAGAGAAAGCCACCTGCGCGTTTGTCGGCGAGTTGGGGTTCGCCGACTTCAAGCGGGACATCAAGCCATCACTCGAAGACACGCCAGAACTGGGGTGGGCGCTGGCCTCGCGAGTACACGGCAAAGGCTATGCGACGGAGGCCGTTCGCGCGGCGATCAGTTGGGGCGACGAACACTTTGGGCGGGCGCGGACGGCTTGCTTAATCCATCCAGAGAATCTTGCGTCAATTCGGGTCGCCGGGAAATGCGGCTATCGGGAGTTCCAGCGCACGACGTACGGGGGCCACCACACCATCCTGTTTCAGCGCTAGCCGCTACCTGAGTCGCAGACGATGTCTTTAGCGGGATGGATATCCTCTGGCAGCGCGACTTCGAAAGCATGCGCAGTGCATCTTCTCATCACTGTGGCGGCGTGTTGTTGGACGGCAGGCCGTGCGGCCCGACCGGGGCTTCCCCCGGCCTCAACTTACGGCAACAGCCACTCACCATGTCACCTGTCGGCAAATTGACTTGTGAGGAGTAGGGGAACGTCTCCTTGCGGGCGGGATCGGTGCAAGAGGCCTTCTTGATAACGGCTGAAAGACCGAAGCCGCTGGTGGGCGCGAGGCCATTGGTGCGATGCCAGGCCCAAACCTTGTCCTCCGGGACCCAGAAGAACCCGCCGAGAAAATCCTGGTCAGGCTGGTTGATACCCAGGTATCGCGCCCCCCAAGAGACAAACTGGACGCTCCAATTCGGGCCTTCGCCGAAGCAAACCATGTCCGGGGGTTTGGGCGGAGGAGCCTGATTGGCAGGAGCCGCCGGGGCCGGCGCCAGTGGATTGGTCGTGGTTTGTGCTACTGCCGAGAGCAGCGCCGATAGAAACAGCGCAACGCTTATGCAGCGAATGAACGTCAGTCCCATCAAAATCTCCCCGCAGACGAAATCCTCTCTGCAAAGGCGCGCGGTGTCAACTGGTAATTCGGTCCGTCCGTGCGAGTCCTTTTCGTACCACCTGCTGAATCGACTCTCGCAGGCCCATTGCCGGCAGATCGTCTTCGCGAATCCACCTTACGTCGCTGACGTCGGTTCCGGCCATGGCTTCTCCACAGATTGGACGGCAGAGATAATCAACCAGCACGTAGTGATACTCGGTTCGTCCCTGGCTATCGGTGAAAATGCTGTCGAAGACGTCCAGTACTTCGCCCGGTTCAACAACGAGTCCGGTTTCCTCCAGAACCTCGCGGCGCACACCATCGCGCAGCTTTTCACCCAGCTCCAACATGCCTCCGGGTACGGACCACTCTCCCTTGAGCGGCTCAGTGTCACGGCGAACGAGTAGGGCGCGACCGCCATCGACGATAACGGCGCCAACGCCAATGATGGGCTGTTCAGGATAGGAGCGCTTCATTGGGTGAAGAAATCGCTGGGCTTAAAATCTGTGAGCTTCCAACCCTTGGGGCCGAGCTTGATCTGGAACCGCATCTGGGTGCTGCGCTGGACCGCGAGCTTGGTCTCGTCGGCGGAGGTTGCAACCATGTCTATCTCGGCGATGGCGAAGCCATCATCCTTCTCCGACGTAACCTGTAGCACCTTGTAGCGAAAACGGACGGCCTCATTTTGAGCGAAAAATGCCCGCATCTGGTCGCGAAGTTGGGCGTAGTCGGGCGTCTCCTGCGCGTCGAAAACGGCCAGGACCTGGGCCACACTGTGCTCCTCAATGCCGCGCTGGAGGGGCTGAAGCACGTCCCGGATGACCTGCTCGGTAACGGTTAGCGGCTGCTGGCCGGGCGAGGCGGGTTCCTGCTCAGTCGCTGGGGCTTGCTGCGCTTGGGCGACGATATGCGGCGTCCCGCAGCAGCCCACTACCATAAGCAACGGCGCAATCCGCGTGGTGCTCCAAAGGCGTTTTCGCGCCACAGACGCATTCTGGCTGTTCCGCATGGTGCCTCTCGTGCATAATACTGGTTAACCCGTCTGCGTGCAGCAGATTGCTCATGGCCCCAAAGAACCGACAGTCCGATCCGGAGATCCCTGATTCCATCGGGGCAGGGGAACCGAACCGGCTCGGTTCGCAGGCGGCTGTCAGGCCCTATTTCGGCGCAACTTTCTGGAGGCAGGGGGGTTAGTGCGGGTGTGGGTAGTATTGCGCTAGATCGAGGGTTACTGGCGGGTGGAGCCACTCCGTTAAGTGTGGAACCACCGTTACGGGGCGAATTGGCTGAACCGGGCTTACTCGAGATGCTCAGCGACGCTGAGGTCATGCTGCGCGTGGCCACGGGCGACGATGGGGCGTTCGATTATCTGGTGGAAAAATACCGCCGCCCGATGATTAGCTTCATGTACCGCATGACGCACAATCAGGCAGTAGCGGAAGAACTGGCGCAGGAGGTGTTTCTGCGGGTCTATCGTTCGCGGCAAAGTTATGCGGCGAGCGCCAAGTTCACGACGTGGTTGTATCGCATTGCCACGAACCTGGCGGTGAACTACGCGCGCGACACCAAGCACGAACGTCCGGAGAACATCGTCAACATTGACGAACCGGACACTGAGACCGGCTTGACGGTGGATGTGGCGGATGGCAGCTTGAACGCGGAGCAGACCATCCTGCGGCGCGAGCGACTGGCGGCCATTCGCCGTGAAGTGGAGGCTTTGCCGGAACGGCAGCGTATGGCCGTGGTGATGCATAAATATCAGAACATGGACTACAAGCAGATCGCCGCAGTGTTGAAATTGAGCGAATCGGCAACCAAGTCATTGCTATTCCGGGCATATGAAACATTGCGGGAAACATTGAAACAGTTTTTATAAGCGGGAAGCAGGGTGCTGTTATGAAGTGCGAAAACATTCGCGAACAATTGATGGAAGTGTTGCTGAGTGGTCCGGACGCGGCCGCGCCGGAGGTGCGGGAGCATCTGCGGAATTGCGCCACCTGTGCACGAGGAGCTGGCTTCATTCAAGCAGACCATGGCGCTGCTGGATGAGTGGCAGGCGCCCGAGCCTTCGCCCTATTTCAGCACCAGATTGCGGGCAAGGGTGCGCGAAGAAGCCTCCGTGCAGCCTACGGGATGGTTGGCCTGGCTTCGCCGGCCAGTGGTGGCGGCGGCGGCTATGGTGCTGATCGGGGTCGGCGTCAGCCTGCTGGAGGTCGGAAACTTCACCCGCGACAGTGAGACAGTCGCCAATAACGGCGATGCCGTCTTGCACAATGTCAACAATTCTCCAAGTCCTGCAGTCAGGGATTTGCAATACCTGGACAACAACGCCGAGTTGTTTTCTGAGTTCGACGCTCTTGACGGACCGTCGTCCACGGAGTAAGTAAGAGTCGTGCGCGCCTCCAAGTCCATCCTGGCTATTTTGGTGTTGGTGTTCAGTGCGATGCCGGCACTGGCTCTTTTGCCGGGATGGCAAAAGTCGAGCCCGCCTCCCAGAAGCACGGCGCCTCCAGCGAATTCGCAGAGTTCCGCCAACAGTTATCGGTCGCAACCCCAGGGCCCGGGACCTCATCGTGGCGATTGGCTGCGCAAATACGGAAACCTTCCGCCCGTGGAGCAGGAGCAGCAACTAAAGCAGGACCCGAGCTTTCGCCAACTTTCGCCCGAGAAGCAGAACAAACTTCTGGAGCGGCTCCGCAATTTCAACAGTCAGCCCCCAGAGAAAAAGGCGCAGATTCTCGACCGGATGGAAACCTACGAGCACATGACGCCGGAGCAGCAGGCAAGCGCTCGCAACTTGTTCCAGCAGTATCACAGCCTTCCGGAGGATCAGAGGACCAAGGTTTCGCAAGCCTACCGCCGATTGCGCGGCATGCCACCCGACGCTCGCAATCAGGTGTTGAATTCCGACGAGTTCCGCAATAACTTTAGCGATGAGCAGCGGGAACTGTTGCGCGGAATGACCGACCTGAACCTGGGGCCAAATCACTAAACCCTTCTCAGGGCTGCACGAGCCCTGAGAATAATTTAACATTCACATTTCAGACCGATGGCTTGCGCTGTGCAGCCGTTCTTACGATTCGCGGCACCCGTAATCGAAGGATTCGCATCGACCGGTGCCCGATCGTGGCTGCCCGCCGTCTGCATGAGGTGTTCGCGGTCTAGAAGGGTTCAACGGAGGTCGTCGGCGCGCACTAATCGACGCCGCTTACCGATGCACGTCGTCTTCGTACTGCCCCGCTTTTACCCTTATCGAGGCGGGTATGAGAATTCCCTGCTTGCGCTTTCGAAACATCTGGTCGAGCGCGGCCATCGCGTGACTGTCTTCACTACCGTTGCCAATGATCTCGAATCCTTCTGGCTGCCCGATTTCAAGACCTTTCCGGAGGAACAAGTGTTGGTCGGCGGCGTTGCCGTACGCCGTTTCCCTATCGGCTACAACATAACGCGGCGACGTGCGACCCGCTTGCTGGGACTGGTTCCCTATTGGCGATGGAAAGCACAGTTCTGGCGGCCCTCATTCCATATCCCAGGCTTGCAACGCGCACTTCGCGCAGTCGATGCCGACCTCTTTCATATAGGTCCCTTGCCTTACACGAACCTGATGTACGCGGGCTTGCAGGCGGCGGAGGCGCGGCAGGCTCCGGTAGTCGCTACGCCATGCGCACATCTTGGCGAAGAGGGCAATGACGAGGTGGCACGACACTATCTTCAGCCATACCAAATCGACATTCTTCGGCATTGCGCAAAAGTGTTTTGCATGACGAGCACCGAGCTGCAAGCCCTGGAGCGGCGAGGCGTGACCACCGAGAAAGTTGTGGTGCCATACGGCATCGACCTGGAGCTCGCGGTCGGCGGCAATCCCGAGTATCTGCGTGAGCGGTATAGCGTGGATGGCCCGGTCGTGCTACACCTTGCCGTCAAGACCCTGGAAAAGGGATCCATCACTCTGCTGGAAGCGATGAAGATGCTTTGGGCGCGGGGCTCGAACGCCTGGCTGGTGATGGCTGGTCCCACGTTGTCAGACTTCGAGCGCTATATGGCTGCGAATGCGCCGGCCAACGCCCGGCTTCTGAATCTTCCGGCCTTTGCCGATCAGGAGAAACGCGACTTGCTGGCATCGGCCACGATAGTCGCCCAGCCTTCGCGAGTGGAATCGCTCGGCCTGGTCATGCTCGAAGCTTGGGCCAACGCCAAGCCGGTGATCGCAGCCGATATCGCGGTGTCGCGTGAACTTATAACCGCGAGCAGTGGCGGCTTGGTCGTCCCCTTCGGCAACGCGAAAGCACTGGCAGGCGAAATTGAGAAGCTGCTTGCCGATCCCGAGGCGCTTCGCGCCATGGGACTGACCGGCCAGAAGAAGGCGCTCGAGTATGAGGGTACCAAGCTCTGGCGACGAACCGCGGAGGAGATGGAAAGCGTTGTAGCCAGCTATAAAGCGGTTGCGGCGGTGGCTCCCAAGTAACATCGGAGCTGGCTTACCGCTAAGGACAAATCAACCCTACAGACGGATGCGCAAGTTGCCTTGGGCCGAGCCCTGTCGACCACGGCGAGCGATGTGTACAATCGCCAGAAGAGCCGCGTGAAGACCGTCACTATCGCAATTCCCTCCCTGCATCGCCCCGACCTGACCGCACGCTGCCTGGAATTCATTGTGCGACAGACCCTGCCGGCCGACGCCTGGGAAGTCGTTGTCATTGAAAATGAGGCGCAGCAGGGTAGCATTCTCTCCGATCCCTTGCCGCCGAATACCCGACGCATCGAGCTGCCCACCAATGAAGGCACGACTGGTTCCATCAATCGAGCGGTAGCGGAGACAGAATCGCGCTACGTTTTGCTGCTGAACAACGATGTCGAGCTGGACCCCGATTACATCGAGAAGCTGGTGAGGGCGCTGGAGGCCGATGCGAAGCTGGGATTCGCCACCGGCAAGCTATTACGCGCGACCCAGCGAACGCATCTCGATGGCGCAGGAGACGCAATGCTGATGGCCGGCGCTGCATATCGGCTTGGGCACTTCGACCGAGATGATGGTCGATACGATCAGCCGAAGTCAGTCTTGAGCGGCTGCGGCGCGGCCGTGCTGTATCGGCGGGAGGTCTTGGAACTTTGCGGTGGGCTTGATGAAGACTTCCTAGCCTATCTCGAAGACGTCGACCTGGCGTTGTGTGCGCACCTGCTCGGTTATAAGGGAATCTATTTGCCGGACGCGGTTGCCTACCACGTTGGCAGTGCGACTTTGGGCGATGCTATGCATCCGCGCATCGTCGAGTACCTCACGCGCAACCAGATCTATCTCCTGGCCAAGGATTATCCGGGCCCAGTTTTGTGGCGGCTGCTGCCGCGAATCGCGGTCTATCAGGCTTTGTGGCTCTTGTTCGCAGTGCGCAACGGGGGACTCAGCGCGTACCTGCGCGGCTGGTGGGCTGGACTTCGGGGTTGGGGCAAGATGAGACACAAGCACCGTGAGCTGATGGCTAAGAGTCGAATCAGCGACGACCAGTTCCTGGCGCGGGTTGCGGGAGTCGGAGCGGCAGATTTATGACTGGCAGCAATCGCGCTCCCCCGGGGAACGCTCCAGTCTGCTGAGCCTCTACTTTCGGCTGTTTGGGCAGACCGTGAAGGCCATCCCTAGAAGATCGCCTGCAAGCGAACCGCGTAGCTGCGCGGAGGCGCTATGGCGTTTCCCGAAAATAGTCCGGCGAAATCGATGAGGTTGAGGCGGTTGTTCAAGTTCTGCGCGTCGAATTGCATCCGCACGGCTACGATTGTCTTTCTGCCAGACGTCGGCTCCGACGGAAATATCCAACGATAGCGAAGGGCGTACTCGGTCACGGTAGAAATTCACGCGATCGATTACCTGCTGTCCATATTGTGCCAGTGCTTCCTCATATGTGCCGTCAAAATCAACCGGCAGCCCACTTCCATACTCCGCGCCGAACGCCCCCCAGAGCCGCGGCTTGAACTGATAGCGAAATCTCGTCCGAACCGTGTTTCGCTGGTCCTGAGAAACCCAGAAACGCCCGGCCAAATCCGTCAGGGCGTTCGTCGCCGACTGACCGAGGAAGAGACCTCCTGTAACCGGAAAGTACGCTGATCCCACCATGTAGGAATAGCTGATGAACCCCGACAACTTGCCCCAGACGGGAATGTTAACCTTGCCTTCCGCTCCGTAAATTCGGCCTTTGCGAAACGCGATGGGGAAGCTGACCGGGGTGTTGAGCAACAAATCGTCATCCGCGAAGTTGTTCACATCGCGAAAATACCCATTCACATCCAGGCTGAGCCTTCCCGCGAAGCCCTTGGTTATACCGGCTTCGTAGTAGTCGCCGTGAGATGGCTCGACCGGCAGGCGCAGCACATCAGGATTCAGGACCACAACATCGGGCGAGCTCGCCAGCAGGATGTTTTCAAACGACGGCGTCTGGAAAACCCGGTCATAGGCGGCGTGGACCAACAACTGGTGACTGGCGAAGTAGCGCGAAACGCCCAGCCGAGGGCTGACGGCGTTTTGATTGACGACGAGCTGGTAGTGGTCCCAGCGAACGCCTGCACTGATGGTCCAGTTACCCAAACGAATCAAATCCTGCACGAAAGCCGACTGCTCGAGATCGGGCCGGTTGCCAACGAAGCTGAACGTAGTTGGTGTACCAGGATCGAACTGCGAGGGGTCGGTGATCACGTCGGCGAACTTCTCGTGCAGGAAGAGGTTGTCTGACTCAACTCCCAACTTCCATTCCTGAATGCCATGATGAACGGAGATCGTTCCCTTGAAGTATCCCTCGGTGAAGTTGTTACGCTGGAAGGCAATGATAGGCGTGGAGAGCAGATTCGACGACAGGCTATTCGAGTTGTCGCGGACCATTCCGCCAAAATTCCCCACGACGTCGGCGGAGAAAAGATGCTGATAGGAGACGATCCCGATGTTTTCGAAGATCTCGCCATCCTGCCGTTGGCCGGCGGCCTGCTGAACCTGCTCGTTGGGTATGTCAAACCGCGCCAGTTCGTACCGGTACATCAAGCTCAAGCGGTCGCTCGGGGTAAAATCCCGTTCGTAGCTGCCGGAGAAATCACCGGTGGTCCCATTGTTGGTGTAGTTCTGGGTGACGGGAGGACTGAGATAGCGGCTGGTCATCGCGCCGCTGGCACTCGCCGCGAACAGGTTTTTCCCGGAGAGATACTGGAGCATCGTATAGCCGTCGGCGGTGTCGAAGCTGCCTCCTGACAGCGCCACTTGACCGTGGAAGCCTTCCCGGCTGTTTCTTGCCGTATTGACCTCGACGACGCCGCCCATCTTTCGTCCGTATTCGGCTGGGATGCCAGCAGTGTAGACACTCATGGACTGAACGTTGTCTGCCTCCATCTCCGGCCCATGGCCGGGAGAGAGGTTATTGGTGAGCGGAATGCCGTCCAGCACAAACTGGGTCTGATATTCCGATCCGCGCGGATGGAGAACTGCGTTGCCCTCATAAAGCCATCCCGGCTGCGAGTTCACTAGGTCCTGCAGCGACCGGCCGGGCAGCGACGTGACGCGATCGGCAATCGCCTCCGAGCCGACCTGATTGACCGTACCTACGCGATGGGGATCGACGAGCGTGTCGTTGGCCTTCACCTCGACGGTGGTCTGGAGCGGAACCAAGCCCAGCTTTACGAGATGGGTGGTAGGCGTTGCAGAGCGGATTTCGATGGATTGAGCGGCGGGAGCAAAGTTTGCGTGCCGGACTTCCAAGTTATACATACCAAATGGAAGGCGCTTCACGACGAGATCGCCGGCATCATCGGTGAGAAACGCTTGCCGGTAGTGGTTGGCCTCGCTGACCAGCTCCACAGAGCTCTGTACGCCAAGTCCTGCCGGATCGGTCACCTTTAGATGTAGTTCCCCCGTATTGCTCTGGGCAACCAGAGGAGCACCTAACAGGAAAACAGCGAAGATCCACTTCATTGCCATTGGCATCGGACGTGACACTGGCTGCTGCTCTGGAGCCAGGAATTGGGTTGTTGAGGTCAATTCTACGGTAAGACTCATGCAGCCCAGCGGCTACAAGAGGGGTGCAGGGAATCAGCAAAGGCAAAAGGCACGGCGAGGAACCCGTACTTGATAAATAGACGAACATTAGCATCAATCCGCAAATTCTCAGGCGAACAAGATGCTTTGCAGGGACGAGATGCTAGGCATCAAGCCTTGTTGCTGATGTGGGGCGGTTCCCAGGTTGTGGGCATTATACCAATAGGAAGAATTACTACTAGCAGGATGCTGGCGGGGGAAGTACTCCCAATCCACAGCCCACGTATGCTAGGAAAGCAAATGCGAGGCATGGATCAATCAGCAAAGTTACATGTTCAGTTACTTGCCGCCGGAAGCGCGGGTGCGGAAGGATCATCGGCTGCGTGCCATCCGGACCATGGCGGATGAGGTTCTACGAGCACTATCGCCGCAGTTTGACCGCATGTACGCCCACGAAGGCCGGCCGTCGATTGTGCCTGAGAAGCTGTTGCGGGCGCAGTCATTGCCGATTAGTGGGGAGTTGCAGCCTACTGATCGTGAATGCGATGGCGTGGGAAGCTAACGGGGCGGGCGAGCGAACGACGGCGCTGCTGATGTTGGAACACGACTCAGTACACTAGAATGCAGCAACGCCAAGCTAAACCCGGAGAGGACGTTCTTGTTCGCGTGCCTCCCGTCAGGAGCTTTTATGGAACGTGCTTTGAACGAGGAAACGCCCATCGCCTCTCGCACGGCGGAGATCGAGGGTGTCCAGCTGCATTACCTGGCCGCTGGCCACGGTACACCCCTCATCCTGTTGCATGGCTATGCGGAGACCTCACTGATGTGGAGGCCGATCATTCCCGTTTTGGCCGAGCGCTTCACCGTAATCGCGCCGGACCTGCCCGGCATCGGAGACTCCGGCATTCCTGCCAACGGTCTGGACATGAAGAGTGCTGCCGTCCGCATCCATGAACTCGCCAAGTCGCTGGGCGCGGAGAAGACTGCGGTCGTGGGACACGACATCGGCCTCATGGTGGCCTATGCCTACGCCGCGCAGTTTCCAACGGAGGTGACAAAACTCGTCCTGATGGACGCTTTCCTCCCCGGCGTGGGCGGCTGGGAGGCCGTTTACAACAACCCCGGCATATGGCACTTTCGCTTTAATGGGCCGACGCCCGAAGCCCTGGTTCAAGGCCGTGAACGCACCTACTTCGACTATTTCTGGAATGACTTCGCAGCCGACAAGAACCGTTCCATTCCAGAGGCGGATCGCAAAGTTTATGCCGAGGCGTACTCCCGGCCGGGACGCATGCATGCAGGATGGGCCTATTTCGTTTCGTTCCTTCAGGCCGCAAAGGATTTCGCTCAACTGTCCCAGACCAAGCTGACCATGCCGGTGCTGACCATCGGCGGCGAAAAATCGTTGGGAGAAGTGCTGGGGCAACAAGCCAAACTGGTTGCCCCAGATGTGACCGTCGTCGTCCTAAAGGACACCGGCCATTGGGTTCTGGAGGAGCGGCCTAGGGAAACCACCGAAGCGCTGCAACATTTTCTCTGACATTCGCGGAAATGAACCAAGCGGGGAATTTGCAGCGGGATGTCTGATATCGTTCGGGTGAATGGGCCACAACGGTTCGCTATCGCCAGCCGCCAGCGTAGGTGTGATGGCCTCACTCCGCACGATGCGTCTGGCGACGCTGGGCCTGCTATTCCTCTTCGTTGTAATGTCGCGCCCCGCCAGCTCCGAAGACCACTTCCAGTCGCCGCGCCCCGTCCATCTCGATAAGAAGGGCGAGAAGTGGGCACGCGAGTCCCTGAAGAAGATGTCGCTCGAGCAGAAGATCGGGCAGATGTTCATGATCTGGTCGCAGGCGCGGTTCATGAACACGGGCAACCCCGACTACACTCGGCTGCGCGACACCATGCGCAAGTATCACATCGGCGGTTTCGGGTTGACGGTCGGCTTTGAAGACGACTTGCTTTATAGGAATGAACCGCTCGAAGCCGCGATGGTCACGAACCAGTTGCAGAAAGACTCCGAGTTCCCGCTCATTTTCGCCGCCGATTTCGAGCGCGGGCTCGCCTTTCGCCTCAAGGAGGTCAGCGACTTTCCGCACGCCATGGCGTTTGGCGCCACCGGCAACGTGGAATTCGCGCGCGCGGCAGGACGCATTACCGCGCAGGAGTCCCGCGCCATCGGCGTGCACTGGAACTGGTTTCCCGTCGCGGACGTAAACTCCAACCCGGCCAACCCTATCATCAACACGCGCTCGTTCGGCGAGGATCCCAAGCTGGTCGGCGATATGGTGGCCGCCTACATCGAGGGCGCGCACCAGTACGGTATGTTGACCACGGTCAAGCACTTCCCAGGACACGGCGACACCGACACGGATTCGCACACCTCGGTTCCGGTGGTGAACCAGGACAAGGCCTATTTCGAAAACATTGCGCTTCCACCCTTTCAGGCGGCGATCAAGGCCGGCGTGGACGCCGTTATGGTGGCGCACATCCTAGCTCCCGCGCTCGACCCGGCGTCCAATCGAGTGGCTTCTATTTCTCCAGCCATCGTCACCGGCCTGCTAAAAGAGCAGATGGGCTTTACTGGATTGGTGGTGACCGATGCCATGGACATGAACGGATTGACCAAGCTGTTTCCAGAAGGCGGATCCGCGGCGGCGGGCAGGGCCGCGGTCGAGGCAGTGAAGGCCGGCAACGATGTGCTGCTGATTCCTTCCGATCTCGACGGCTCCTACAACGGCCTGCTGCAAGCGGTGCGCAGTGGCGAGATCCCAGAATCCCGAATCGACCAATCGGTCCTGAAGATCCTGCGCGCCAAGGCCTCGGTTGGGTTGAATAAGGCGAGGTTGGTGGACATTAAGGCCGTCCCTGAGATTGTGGCAAAACCCGCGAGCCTCGCGACCGCCCAACAGATCGCCGACAGCGCCGTAACCCTCGTTCGTGACAATCATCATGTCCTGCCCCTTAAGGCCACGCGCACGGGAACTAATGTGCCGCAGAGTGCGTATCAATCGATAGCGGAGACCCACAACCGGACCCTTGTCCTGATCTTTACCGAAGACAGCCGTTCCGATTGGGGGCGGGAGCTTAACCAGCAGGTGCGGATGCGAATCCCGGACGCGCACGTGATGTATATTGACCCACGCGATGCAGCGGGGCTCAGCCCACCGGTAATGGACGCGGTCCAGCAGGCGGAGGTAGTGATCGCTGCTGTTTATGCGGTTCCCACCCCCGGCAAGCTGGCCAATTCGGCCGCGGTCCAGGATGCATCGGGGACGCTGCTGCATGATGTGCTGCAAACCGCGGCCCATAAGACTGTGGTGGTGGCCATGGGCAATCCATACATCGCGGCGCAGCTTCCCGAAGTTCAAACTTATGTGTGCACCTTCTCCAACTCCCAGGTTTCTGAGATCAGTGCGGTGAAGGCCATGTTTGGCGAAATCCCGATGCCCGGCCACCTGCCGGTGACCATTCCGAACTTTGCCGACCGTGGCGTGGGATTGGGCACCCCGTCGCCGGTTCCCAGCGGAGGACCAAGATGACGAAGATTCTACCAGGACTCGTAGCCGCGAGCGTTGCGGCCCTATTGCTCGCCGCATGCAGCATCAACGTTGACGACAAGGACAAGAAGAACCCCAAAGTTGACATTCAAACTCCCCTCGCCGACCTGAAGGTCAACACCGACGAAAAGGACGCAACCGACAACGGCATTCCGGTGTATCCTGGCGCCCACCTGCGGCCGGCAGAGAACGGCGACAACCATGCGGCGAACGTCAATATAGGCGCCATGGGTTTTGGCCTGAAGGTAGTCGCTGCTGAGTATGAGACCGACGATTCTCCGGAAAAGGTCAAAGCTTTCTATCAGGACAAGATGAAGACCTTTGGCGATGTGCTGGTCTGCAACGGCCATAATGGGGGATCGGACGTTCGCATCAACAAGGACGACAGCGGCAGCGACAAGTTAAGTTGCAAAGGCACTCATGGTGACGGATGGGAGATCAAAGCCGGCACCAGCCAGGATGAGCACATGGTCTCGATCGAGCCGCACGGCTCCGGGACGCGCTTCGGAACGGTGCTGATCCAGACCCACGGGAAGGAAAGCACGCTGTAGGGAGACGCTGTTCGCTCTTCGCCTTTCGCCATTGGCTATTCGTCGTCATCTTCCCACCGACTCGTGCCCTGCCATTTACGGCTGCAAAAGACCTGAACCGCAAAGCAAATACCGAGGCGCGAACGGCTAAGGGAAGGGCGCAGAGCGTAGAGCGAAAAGCGAAGAGTGGCTCTCCTGGTTGCGCTGTAGGCGTATCTGCGGTAACTTTCGGCTGGTGGAACATCCCTGCTATCGCTGCCAGGCCCTGATCGACGAGGGCATCCCCTTCTGCCCGCACTGTGGCGCTCCTCAAATCCGGGTTGTTCCTCCGGAAGAAAACATGCCGGCGTCACCGCCGCCCGTGGCGGGCGCCAGGCCTGGAGAATTTCCTTCGCCGGCGCAGACACCGCTTTGGTCGCCGAGCGCACTGCGCTATGACCCCACGGGCGTTCAGTGGAACCTGGCCTGGCGGGGCGCCATGCTGGCCGGGGCAGGCGCTGCAGTCCTGACGGCGATTCCTTTCGTCTCGATCGGTTGTTGCCTGTGGATGCTGGGCGCCGGCGCGCTGTCCGTCGCGCTCTACCAGCGCAGAGTACCGGGCACGATGATCACGCCGGGAATGGGAATGAAGCTTGGCGCCCTGGCCGGGGTTTTTGGATTCGTTATCAATGCGTTCGTGACGACCGTGTCGTTCGTGGCGTTCCGCTCCAGCAGCGACTTTCGCCGCGCCCTGCAGGAGCAGATGGACAAGCAAATTGCCGGCAGCTCCGATCCCAAAGCGCAGGAGATCATGCAGAAAATGTTTGACTGGATCAATACCCCGCAGGGCATGGCGACATTCATGGTGCTGATCCTGGTGGTGCTGGCGATCATGTTCGTGCTGTTCACCGCCGCCGGAGGAGCGCTCGGGGCTTCGATGTTTGGCCGCAGACGGGAGCTCCGATGATCACCGTCCCGCGTGCGCTGGATCACAACGCGCAGGTACGAGGTTGCCGCCCGCTTGGGCTTTTCGTATGATTCGAGCGGCATGACGAAAGCCTCTACGCGTTCCCCGAACCTTCGAGAGAAGTCACAAATCCTTTCCGCTTCCGAAATCGAACGTACTCTGGTCCGCCTGGCACACGAGATCGTCGAGAAGAACAACGGCGTAGCGAATCTCGGGCTGGTGGGAATCATGCGCCGCGGCGTGCCGCTGGCGCAGCGGCTGGCCAAGTTGCTGGGACGCATCGAGAAAACTGAAGTGCCGGTGGGCACGCTGGATATCTCTCTCTATCGCGATGACCTCTCGACCGTCGGGCAGCGGCCTGAAGTGCGCAAGGGCACGATGGCGTTTGACATTCAGGACAAGAACATCATTCTGGTGGACGATGTGCTTTACACCGGCCGCACTACGCGGGCAGCCCTGGATGCGCTGTTCGATCACGGGCGTCCTTGCCGCATCCAGCTTTGTGTGCTCATCGACCGCGGCCACCGCGAGTTGCCCATCGAGGCGGGCTTCGTCGGCCGCACCATTCACACCACCGAAGACGAGATGATCGAAGTCAAATTGCAGGAGACCGACGGCGCCGACAAGGTGCTGCTGGTGGAGCGGGTTCCCGAGGGGCAATGAAGCCGCAATTGCATTCGCTACTGGGCATCGAACAACTTACGACGGCACAAATCGAGTCTATCTTGGCGCTCGCCCGGCGGATGGACCCCACCCGCCCGTCGCAGTTGTTGCATGGCAAGCGCGTGGCGCTATTGTTCTATGAATCTTCAACCCGCACTCGGACCTCGTTTGAATTTGCCGCCAAAACTCTTGGCGCCACGACCACGCTCGTCACCCCGGTTTCGTCCAGCATCGAGAAGGGTGAATCGCTCATTGACACGGGCTGGACGGTCGCCAGCCTGGGCGCGGATGCCATCGTCATGCGGCACGCCAACAGCGGTTCCGTTTACCTCCTGGCGCGTTACGTGCAAGTGCCAATCGTGAATGCTGGCGATGGAATGCACCAACATCCATCACAGGCGCTCCTTGATGCTTTGACCATGATCAACCATAAGAAAAAGCTCGACGGGTTGCGGGTGGTGATCGTGGGCGATGTGTATCACAGCCGCGTAGCGCGCTCCAACGCGGAACTGCTTTCACGCTTCGGCGCAGACGTCGTCTTCAGCGGTCCCCCGGATTTTGTGCCCGAAATCTCCGCCACCATCGCGCCGGGAGTGACAGCGTGCCCCGACCTGAATATCGCCTTGCAGGGTGCCGACGTGGTCATGGCGTTGCGTGTCCAGCGGGAGCGCTTGGCGGGCAAAGACATCAGCGTTGAAGACTACGTTGCCAACTACCAGATCACGCCGCAGCGCATGAAGCTGGCCAAGCCGGATGCGATCCTGATGCATCCCGGGCCGGTGATCCGCGGTATTGAGCTGACCAGCGAGGTGGCGGACGGGCCGCAGTCGTGCATTCACGAGCAGGTCCGCAACGGAGTGAAAACCCGCATGGCGATTCTGGCCATGCTGCTGGGGCGCGCGAAATGAAAGACGGGGACTCATTGCTCATCGCACGCGGACGCGTCGTCGATCCTGCCAGCGGCATCGATCAGGAGATGGACGTGCTCCTGCGCGACGGGCGCGTGGCCGCCGTGGCGGCGCCCGGAAAGCTGCGCGGCCAGGCCAAGCGGAGCTTCAACGCCAAGGGTGGCATCGTCGCTCCCGGCTTCATCGATTTGCACGTGCACCTGCGCGAACCGGGACAGGCCCACAAAGAGACCATCGCCACGGGAACCGCGGCGGCGGCGGCCGGCGGCTTCACCTCCGTGTGCGCGATGCCGAACACAGTGCCGGTCAACGACTCTCCGGAGATCACGCGCTGGATGCGATCTGCGGAACGCGGTGCGCTGGTTAACGTCTTCCCCATCGCGGCGGCAACCGTTGGCAGCCTGGGAGAGAAACTTACGAATTTTTCCGCTGTTAAGAGAGCCGGAGCAGTTGCCGTTACCGACGATGGCAAGCCGATTCTCAGCGATCGGCTGATGCGCGATGCATTACGCTCCGCCGCTCGGCTGAAAATCCCGGTGGTGCAGCATGCGGAAGATACGCGCATGACGGTCGGCTGCTCGATGAACCTGGGCGCTACCTCGTTTCGCCTGGGCTTGCACGGGATGCCGAACGCAGCCGAGGCCAGCATTGTAGAGCGCGACATCGCGCTGACCCGTACGACCCGGGGGCACCTTCACGTCGCGCATCTCTCCACCCGCGAGGCCCTGGAAGCCGTACGCCGTGCCAAGAAGGCCGGGCTCCCCGTGACCGCCGAGGTCACCCCGCACCACATCACGCTGGTGGACGAGAACATCGGCGACTTCAACACCGACCTCAAGATGAACCCGCCGCTGCGCTCGGCAGCAGACCGCGATGCTCTTGTGCAAGGCATTATCGACGGCACCATCGATGCGATTGCCACCGACCACGCGCCCCACGCCTTTCACGAGAAGCAGGTCGAGTTCGAACGCGCCGCCTTCGGCATCACCGGGCTGGAAACCGCGCTGCCCATCGCCATCACCGTTCTGCACCAGCACTTCAACCTGCCGTTGTGGCGGATCGTCGAGTTGCTGTCCTCGAATCCCGCGAAGATCTTTCTCCTGAAGGGCCGAGGCAATTTGGCCAGGGGAGCACACGCCGACGTCACCATCTTCGATCCCAAGAAGAAGTGGACCTTCGATGCCTCGCAGTCGCGCTCGAAGTCGAAGAACACCCCCTTCGACGGCTGGACCGTCACCGGAAAAGTCGTCGCGACGATCGTCGCAGGCAAGGTCGTTTACGAAGGATAAAGTCGCTCACGGTGCGCCCGGACCAAGGTAACATCAAATTGACCGCATTTCGTTGTTCTTCCAGGAGACACACCAGCAAGACACCATGCCAAAGCACATTGGGATCGTGGCGTGCAGTGCCGAAGGAGCGGCCCTGTGTTATCGCACCATCTGCGGGGAGGCGCCTGCCTTGATGGGCCGCCACATGCACCCTGAGGTCAGCATGCACACCCATTGCCTCGCCGAGTACATGGGATTCGTCTACCGGGACGACTGGCAGGGCGTCGCCAGCCTCATGCTGTCCTCGGCCAACAAGCTGGCGAAGGCCGGAGCGGAGTTTCTTATTTCGCCCGACAACACAATTCATCGCGCCTTTGATTTGGTTGCGCCCCATTCCCCTCTGCCGTGGCTGCACATCGTCGAAGAAGTTGCCGCCGAGGCCCAGCAGCGCGACTTTCACAAGCTGGCGATCACTGGCACCAAGTACACGATGGAAGGGCCGGTCTATCCAGAGAAGTTGTCGGCGGGCGGGATCAACCACCTTATGCCCAATGCTGATGAACGGTCGCGCATTGACGCCATCATCATGGATGAGCTGGTGAATGGAGTGTTTACCGATGAATCGCAAAGGTACTTACAGCAGGTAATCGGTAGGCTGAGCGATGAGGGGTGTGATGCCGTGGTACTGGGTTGCACTGAGATACCGCTATTGATCGACGACACCACATCTCCTCTACCGACACTGGATTCGACACGCATTCTGGCGCGGGCCGCGCTGAGGAAGTCGCTGGAGTAGCGGTCTAAAGACCCTGCGCCGCACGAAACGCGGCGAGCCGCTCACGAACATTCATCACATGTTGCGGAAGCTGCAGTTGCGCTCCTTCCTCTAGAATGGGAATCAGCTTGTCGAACTCCGGGCCGGAGTGCGATCCAGTCAATGCGATGCGCACAGGATGAAACAGGTCCTTACCCTTGGCGCCGGTCTTGGCCTTCACTTCATTCATGATTGTCTTGAAACGCTCGGCCGCCATTGGCGAAGGATCGCTTTCGACCTGCTGCGTGAAAACCGCAAGTACGTCGCTGGTTTTCGGCGCGGCCAGGACCTCAGCATTATCAGGCGCAGCGATCGCGGCGGCGGCATCGTAACCGAAGATCAAGCCGGCTCGCTCAGGAAGCTGGTCGAGCCTGTCCACCGACGGCGCGAGCAGTGCGACAACCTTGGCAAACCAGGCTCGCAGTTTCTCATCCGGATTCTCGGGCAGCAAGCCGGCATGCACGAAATACGGCTCGGCGAGCCGCTCAATGCGCTCCGGTGGGCTTTGCTTGATGTAATGCCGGTTGAGCCAGTAGAGCTTCTCCATGTCAAAGACCGCAGGGGACGGCGTAACCCGCTCCAGCGAGAATTCCTTCTTCAGTTCCTCGGGCGTAAAGATCTCGCGGGTGCCACCGCTGAGGCGCCCAACCCAGCAGCGCGAGGTAGTTCATTAGCGCTTCCGGCAGCACGCCCATCTCGCGGAAGTTGGCGATGGAGGTTGCGCCGTGCCGCTTCGACAGTCGCTCGCGGTCTTTGCCCAGAATCGTGGACAGGTGCGCGAACTCCGGCACCGCCCACCCCAACGCCTCGTAGAGTGCTACCTGCTTAGGCGTGTTGGAGAGGTGATCGTCCCCGCGAATGACGTACGTGATGTTCCATCAGCGCGTCGTCCACCACAACCACGTAGTTGTAAACCGGCATGCCCGTTGACCGCACGATGATGGGGTCGCTAACTACTTCGTTAGAAAACTCGACCGGACCGTGCACGATGTCGTGAAAGCGAATGGGGTGCTCGGGAATGCGCAGGCGAATCGCAGCCGGTTCGCCACTCGCGCGTCGGCGCTGGCTCTCCGCTGGATCGAGCGCTCGGCATTTGCCTGAGTAGATGGGCGGCTGCTGGTGTGCGAGCGCATGCTCGCGCTCGCGTTCCAGTTCTTCCTGGGAGCAGAAGCAGAGATACGCCTTGCCTTCGCGCAGCAGACGCTCGGCCTGCTCGCGATAAGAGCCGAGCCGATCGCTTTGACGATACGGGGCATAAGGACCGCCGACGTCCGGGCCTTCGTCCCAGTCAAGACCAAGCCACTTCAGGTCTTCGAGAAGTTGGCCTTCAAAGCGCTCTTCGCTGCGCTCGACATCGGTGTCCTCGATGCGCAGGACCATGACGCCGCCCTTCTGCCGCGCGAAGAGCCAGTTGAATAGCGCGGTGCGGGCGTTACCGACGTGCAAATGCCCAGTAGGTGATGGAGCGAATCGAACGCGAACCTTGGCAGTGGTGCTCACAGGACGATGTTAGCGGGCTGCAATCTTACAAGCGCCGATCAAGCGCTTCTTCTTTCCAGCTTACTCTTGGTGTTTGGTCGCACGCGCAATGAGCACTTCTTGCGCATTGAAAGCATTCTTTTTCTGAAAGTCGGGATCGCGCAAGTATTTGCCGTCTGGCTGCATGTGGCGGGCTTTGGCCTGGTCTTTGAGGTAGGTGGCGAGCACCTCGTCGCGGATCAGGTTGATAAGGTGCTTGTCCTGCACCGGGAAATCCACCTCGACTCTTCGGTTCAGGTTGCGCGGCATGAGGTCCGCGCTGCCGAGGTACACCTCTTCCTGCCCGCCATTGCGGAAGTAGAAGATCCGGCTATGTTCCAGAAATCGTCCAACGATGCTGGTGACCTGAATATTCTCGCTAACGCCAGGCAGACCCGGCCGCAAGCAGCAGATGCCGCGAACCAGCAAATCAACCTTCACGCCAGCCTGCGACGCCTGGTAGAGGAGCTGAATCATTTTCTTGTCGAGCAGAGCGTTCATTTTCAAAATGAGATGACCGCCTCGCCCGTTTCGCTGATGGTCGATTTCCCGCTCGATCAGTTTCTCGAATCCCTGGCGCAAGGTCACGGGCGCTACCAGCAGCTTGCGGTACGAGGTCTTCACCGAATAGCCAGTCAAGTAATTGAACAGGTCGGTGCAATCGGCTCCGATGGCAGGATCGCAGGTAAGCATCCCGAGATCGGTGTAGAGCTGGGCGGTGACGCTGTTGTAGTTGCCGGTGGAGAGATGCGCGTAGCGGCGAATCACGTCGCCTTCCTTGCGGACAATCAAAAGCGCTTTGGAATGCACTTTCAGTCCCAATAGGCCGTACACGACGTGGACGCCATATTCTTCCAGCTTGCGCGCCCATTCGATGTTGCTTTCTTCATCGAAACGGGCTTTGAGTTCGAGCAGGGCGGCAACCTGCTTCCCGTTTTCTACCGCTTCCAGCAAAGCGTCCACCACAGGAGCATTGCGGCCGACTCGGTACAGCGTGATCTTAATGGCTAGAACGTTGGGATCCTTCGCGGCCTGTTGCAACAGGCCGACAATCGGCTGGAAGGAATCGAAGGGATGATGGAAGAGCACATCCCCGCGCCGGATGGTGGCGAAGATGTCTTCCTCTTCGGATTCTTTGAGCGCCGCGGGGATGCGCGGGAACGAAAGGCGCAAACTTCAAATCGGGACGGTCCACCTTGGTCAGGTGACGGACCCGAACCAGCGCCAGCGGGCCTGACAACTTGTAAATGTCGTCGCGATCCAATTCCAGGTTTTCGACCAGGATGTCGAGCACGCGCGCGGACATCGCCTCATTGATCTCGACCCGCACTACATCGGCGAAACGGCGCTGCCATACACCCTCCTCGACCGACTCCAGCAAATCGCCAGCTTCCAGGTTCTGAATTTCGCTGTCGGCGTCGCGGGTGACGTGAAAGGGGTGGGCCTCAATGATCTCCATACCGGGGAAGAGTGCTCCCAGATTGGCAATGACCAACTGCTCCAGCCACACGAATCCCTGCTCCTTGACCGGCGGTTTCTTGGCGCGGCTTTTCACTTTTGGGGCCACGCTCACTGGCACGAGTTGCGGCAAGGTGTCAGGGATCTTCACGCGCGCGAAGTGCTCGTCACCTTCGCTGCCCCGTAAAAGTACGGCGAGGTTAAGACTGAGGTTCGAGATGTGCGGGAATGGTCGCCCCGGGTCAAACGCTAGCGGCGTGAGGGTGGGAAAGACGGTCTCCTGAAAATAAGAATCGGCGATGGCGCGCTGCTCGTGGGTAAGATGGGCATAATCCAGGATGCGAATTCCCGCCTGCTCCAACGCCGGCACCAATTCCTTGCTCCAACACTCATGCGCACCGCGATAAAGACGTATCACCGAGGCACGGATGGCCCGCAACTGCTCCGGCGAACTCATGCCGTCGGGCCCGGGATCGCTCACCCCCTTTTCGACTTGCCGTTTCAATCCAGCTACGCGCACCATGAAGAACTCGTCCACATTGGAGCCGACGAATGACAGGAACATCAACCGCTCCAGTAGAGGGTTGTTATTGTCCTGGGCCTCCTCCAGCACACGCCGCTGAAAATCCAACAGGCTCAGTTCCCGGTTGATGAACAGCGCTGGATCGTCAAGATCGTGGGCCTGCGACAGAGGAAGGCTTTGCTCCCCATTCGTGCCGGTTGCGCGGGTCGCTGAGGAGTTGGCACGAGCCGTCTTTCGCCGTGTCTTGGAAGGAGCGGGTTTCACCGATGTGTTCATAGGGAATCGCTGGAAGACAGAGGTTCATTGTAATGCTCCGGGCATCGGTTGAACACTGAATGGGGCGTTAAATTGCACTCTGCACCTTGTTTAACCGATCTTTACAGAATGGCTTGGGCACCAGTTTGGTTATCTGCGGCTCGCTACCGGTAGCCTATTGGCGGAGTTGGGTAGGCTCCGAAGCGTGTGCTACTCTGGTGCTGCCACTGATCGCCGGGATGGCGGAACTGGCAGACGCAGCGGACTCAAAAGCGTAAGGGCGTCGTCAGTGCCTACCGGCCTAATCCCTTGTTAGTCCTGTCCTTCCAAGCATATGCGACAACACGGCAAGGCTGCTACTGTTGCGGTTGGAGTGGTTCGGTGATGGTCTGTTGCGCTCGGATAGTCACGAACGAGTCACGATTCTGACCCTGGCACGCGCTCTGCTTTCGATCTGAAGCGCTCCACGCGGAGCCGGAGCCGTCCACGCGGTCGAAGCTGTGCTAACACGGTTCGTAGGGCGAAAGCTGGCGACTCTCAATTGAATGCGTACAGTAGAACGCGAGGTTAGACCAATGCGACCTCTCATGGCGATGTCCCCGACCACTGCGACTGCGATATACGCGGCTGTTCTATCGACGGCTGTAGCGGTGTGGAACGTTATCCGCGATAGACGCGACCGCCCCAATCTGAAATTGCAAGCTCACATTCAGAGACGCGCTCAGGATTCACTTGGGCACCCGCACGCAATTGACCTGCACCCTGTTCCGAGAAATGTGAAGAGTACAATCTGCATCGTGCTCACCGTAACGAACGTCGGGCGAAGGCGCGTCACGGTGACTAGTTGGGGAGCGGAGTGCAGCTCAGAAGCGGGCGAAGAGCAAATTGTAATCGGCAGAGGCATAGCGAGCGTGCTACACGAACAAGAGCAAGCTCACGAGTACTGCCACGATCTGCAAATTGCCGGTGCGAGCGTCCGAAGCATTTACGTCACTGATGCTTCGGGAAAGCGCTGGCCGATGGCTCGCTCGGAAGTGCGACGACTGAAGGCACAGAGGCGCAAGCTGGACGGCAATTGGATACAGAATGATTGAGTATCGCGCGGGGCGGTTTTGTCCCCGGCTTGCGGCGAAGAGCGTCGTCGGTCGCCCATCGAGTGAAGCGCAGCCCATCGGCCCTTATCGGAGGAAAACGCACGAAAGTGGCGCAGGCTTTCCTACGGCACATCGTTCGCAGCCAGCTCGTGAAGGATGAGATGCAACTCGCTCTTTTCGCGTCCTTTGTCATCTATAAATCGAATGACTAGGAAACCGTAAAATCGGTTCGTTTCGATGCCTCTGTATGCTTTGAATGACGTGTCAACGCTCAGGTTCACTTGCGTCTTCGAGTTATAGGCTTGCAGGGTAACAACCAACAGTTGCTTTCGAGCAAGAGGATTCGCATTTTCTGGGTCGAACAACACGATGGTTGCGGTTGGAATTTCCTGCCCATTGTTTGAAACATGACCGACAGCCACGACTTTCGCGTCGAGCCACGCTTTCTGATTGTCGTTTGCCAGCGTGGAACTTGAGAAAATCGTGAGCAAGGCTACAACTTGCGGAAGCAACCTTTTCTTCATGCGTCTACCTGCCCTGGCCGGGCGGGGAAAATTACCGCGCGGGGACGGTCGTCCTGTCCGGCTTGCCGCGAAGAGCGTCGCCGGTTTCCCAGCGCGCAGCAGCAGCCCGGCGGCCCTGCTCGGATAGCTCTTGCTTGGACAGCTTGCGAGCCCGCGCCTTACCGCCCCTTCTGCCGAGTTCGACCGCTGCCCTGTTTTTCTCCTTCGCCATGATCGGAGTCTAGCACGGTTTTGCGTGCCGCTAGGTATCGCTTCCCCGAAAAAGTCAGGATTCTGGAAAGAGAACAATCTTTCTGGAATATGAATGCGTGGCGCTACGCATAGTATGGCCGTGTTGATTACGGCATCTCACGGCGAAAGGGAAAGGAAGCATGATGGTTAGCAATCAAAGATGGGCAACTCCTCTTGGGAGATTCGTCCGCAACTATGGAGCCGAGGGGCTCGCGAAGGAGCTTCAGGTCACAGCAACGGCGATTTATGCATGGGTTGGCGGCAAGGCGTCACCACGTGCACGAACGGCGGGAAGAATCGTCCAACTCGCGGCGGAGGTCGGGCGCAAGCTCACGTTTGACGAAATCTATTCGCAGGCACAGCTCGCGGCCGGGCGTACGCTTGCCGAGATCATCGAGATGGACTCCGACGGGCCGATTCAGTGGATGCGTCGGGCGGGATTAATCACGGGGCCGCTGGCAGCATCCCCGAGGGGTTGACCGCAGTGGCCGGAGATCAATCTCGCGCTTACTCAGACGGCGGGCTTCTGGAAACGGTAGTTTCTATCGCTCGCCGGAATGCGCTCACAATCAGTCGAATCAGAGAAGCAGTCGAGCGCGGAGATCGCGAGTCAACGTTCGCGCTCGCATCCGAGCTAGTCGGCATCACTCCGCGAACGGTTGCGGCGCGGCAATGAGTGAGGGATACGGCGGCGTTTGCGGATGCCGCCTTGTATCCCTCATTCCTTTTGGCCGGTTTCTTTCGATAGTCCGAGCCGGGCGAAGCTCGAAATCAACTCAGATCGCGACAGGATGGCTCCCGGCCATACCTTCCTGGCTGCGACGTTGAACTCTCGCAGGTCGCGCTCGGACATCTTGACGCTCACTGCGACGGTTCTTTTATCCACGCTCAATCTGGCGGTTCCTTTGTCCATGACGGTCAATGGTCGCACTTTATTCCCTTTGCGGGAAAGGGTTCTATTAGAATCCTTAGGACCCCTAGGATCGCCGCTGTAGCGTCCGAGACGCAAGTTGACCCGTTACCCCTGCCCGATACCTTCCCATGCGTCAGCGCGTGCGCTAGCGGCGGGAACGATGGTTCTACGGAGCAAGAGGAGTAGCTAAACCATCTTCCGCCGCTGCTCTTTCCACATCGTTCCCGCAACGCGAGCGCAAACCACGCAGGACAGGCCGCGCTGCGCTTATCTGGTGATCTTCCTTTTCGTGGTCTGATTCCGCTTTTCAAGACAGACTATCGCCCCTAAGCTGTAGTTTCTGAAAGGGAAACCGTCAATTATCCGATACAGCTAAGCGAATACAGGGAATCTACGGTTGAATTGCCGCATTAACGCTGTCACTCTTGTATTCACGGGCGGCCCCGCTGACTACTCCCAGGCTGGGCGCGCTCGCTTAGAGCAGCGCTCCCGGATTGCGGCCAGGAGCGCTACAACTTAAAGAAAAACGGAGGGTAACAACTTGGATGTACTCATGGACACAAAAGAAGCGGCTGCGTACCTGAAATGCAGCCCAGAGACTCTGCGATTGTGGCGAGCGTTAGGTGTCGGGCCGCGACACGTCAAGGCTCGAAAATTGGTGCGTTACCGTGCCCGCGATCTTTCCTTATGGTTGGAATCTCATCTGAGTCCAGCCGGGCCGGAGTCTACAGGCGAGAAGGCGTAGTCATGGCGCGGGTCATCTTCCACAAGAGGCGGTGCGCACAATGAAGAAGGAGGCACTTCCCTATTACCCCTTCCACTGGCGCGATTTCCGCGCGAACCGGAAGGTTCGGCGCATGAATTATATCGAGCGGGGCTTGTATCGAGAACTCTTAGACGAGTGCTGGGCAGAAGGTTTCATCTCCAACGATATCGGCAAACTGGCCGACATTTGCGACTGTCCCGAGCAAGTGCTAGCAAATGCTTGGCAAGTTCTGGCCCCGTGCTTTACGGAGGTTGAGCCGGGAATTTTAATCAACGAAAGGATGCAGGCGGAGCGCACAGCGAAAGATTCGGAACGCGCAAAGCGTGCAATATCAGGGGCTCGCGGAGGAACAGCTAAGTCTACATCTAAGCAAGTGCTAGCAAATGCCAACAAGTGCTTGGAGTCGGAAAGCAAGTGCCATATAGCAGAGCAGAGCATAGCAGAGCAGAAGCAAAGCGCAAGCAATCCAAATACCCCCGAAGTGATTCCTGAAGGACTCGATCCCTTCCAATATGCAACCGGAGTGCTAGAGAAGATCGGGCTCCCAAGCTCTCGATCCTTACTTCAGATTGTCGCCTCGTCGATTCAGACGCTCGCCAAAGACGAACGCGAGCCGCTTACCCTGGACGTAGCGACGGAGCGGATCATCGCGCGCGTGCTCGCCGACAAGCGAAGCGGAAAGCCGGTCAATCGCTTTTGGTTTGAGGACGGCAAGTTTAACTCCGGCTCGGCTTCGAGTGAAGGCTCTTGCAATCGACAGCCGTCGGTTGCGGAACGGATGCGCAATCTAGCGAAGGGCCAGAAGTGAGCGAGCGCACGCAAGGGCCGGTTAATACCAGAGTGACGCTCGGCTCGCCGGGAAAGATTTGGCGGGAGTCCGATGGTAGCTGGCGCTGGTACGTCGATGCGCGGCACAACGGATTCACCGATACCGAGGCAGAGGCGCGAGAGTCCGCTACACGGGCCGCCGCTGCTCTTTCCATATCATCCCCACAAGGCGGGCGCAAACCACGCAGGACACGCCGGGCGCGGCGCAGTAAGGCGGCAAAGCTGCGCTCATCAGATTACGACTTTTCAGCAGTAAACATCTCACAAGGAGGATTGTTGTTATGACAAAGCAGGAGAAGGCGCAAGGAATACTGCGGTGGGCCGAGACTATCGGGACATCGTTCCGTTTTGACTCTGGGTTTGTGTTGGCTACTTTCCCCGTCGGCGTGTCTGCGCCGGAAAGACTTGCCATCATGGAGAAGCTGTCTAGCTACATTGCCGAGATTCGCGACGTCTTGCTTAAGCGCGCCATAGCGGTGCGCGGGAGAGAGCTGGTGGGATCGCGAGTCTATTCGCAAGAGCGGGGCATGTGTTCACTGACGGCGTGTGGAGGCTCAGCGGACCTCACCGTCTCAGCAGTGCCTAAGGAGAACCGTTCTGGCCGATCCTTATCGACTCTGGATTACGCGGAAAATCTGATTGTTGTGCAGGAGGAGCGGGAA
Organism: uncultured Acidobacteriaceae bacterium; assembly: GCA_963782275.1. Classification (GTDB taxonomy): domain Bacteria; phylum Acidobacteriota; class Terriglobia; order Terriglobales; family Acidobacteriaceae; genus Bog-257. The sequence continues at coordinate 239,387 of CAWAJA010000003.1, forward strand.
ACCGAATCAGAAGGCTCCCGATCCGGAGTCAAACTCGCAAGGACTGCTCCGGCGGATGATCGGTAGCGTATTGCCGTAGCGCTCGCGGGCGCGGTTTCGGGCATAATGTCGCGCGGCGATGCCGAAAGCGGGGCCGCGCGGCAAAGGAAGAGCGGCGTACTCCAATGCGGGGCTATTGGCTATGGCTTGCGAAGGAAGCGAAACGTGGGGCAAGGGCAAAGGAAGGCACACATCCCGCGAGAAAGGCAAAGGCCCACCCGTGGGCTTACAAGGTACTGTCCACGGGGTACCCGTCACGGGTAATTCGATCCCCAATTGCCCTGTAGTGAATTGTCTCGGGGAGCGGGTGTCGCGTCGTTTCGGTTTGATTCGGGTACGGTCTGAGTCGGGTACCGTCTGAGTCGGGTACGGAGCGGATTCGGGTACGGAGCGAATTCGGGTACGGAGGGAAATTGAAAAATGAAAAATAAAAAAGTTGGAAAGGGCGTGTCGCATCCGGATGATCTTGGCTCGGCAATTGTGGGGGTCAGGAGGCTCGCAAAGGAGTTGAATCTCACGAAGCGACATGTTCAGCGTCTCGTTGAGGCCGGTCTACCGAAGGCCGGACGGGGTGAGTATCCGCTCGAAAAGTGCTTTCTCTGGTACATCCGGTACTTACAGAAGGCAATCGAGCGGCGGGCGCTCTCCACGGAAGGCGGCGAGAAGTCTCTTGCTTCGGTTCGGCTCCGGCGCGACAGGGCGGACGCCGAGCTTAAAGAGATCGAAGTCGCTAAAGCTCGCCGGGAGTGGGTTAACGTCCGCGATGTCGAGAAGTCGGTTTCCGATCTTGTGCTCCAGGTAAAGGCTCGCATTCTCGGAGTCCCGGCTCGCGTTGCTCCCGAACTCCTCGGGCTCGATAACCGCGTAGTCGCGCAATCCATCGTCGAAAAACATCTCAAGGAAGCGCTCACGGTTCTGGCGAAAGGGGGCGAGTGATGCGCGCGCTCGCAACGGCGCGCGGCAGCGAAAGGGGGTCAAATGGCCCTCTTCGGACGGGGCCACGCCGGATTCATAGTCCGCTGCGCCAATGCAAGGCGGTTTGTGGCAATACTTTACAAAGGGGCGTGACCGTACCGTGACTGATTTTTGGCGCCGTGAGCACTCCAATTCGCTATCCATCGGCCGAGCGAAGCGGTTGCTACGGACGCGACAGGCGGCTGCGTACCTGTCCCTTAGCGCGTGGAAACTGCGCAGCCTGGTCGCTGACGGCCAATTGCCGGTAGTCCAAGCGGATGACAGTTCCCCGTTTCTGTTCGACGTGCAAGACCTCGATAATTGGACAGAACAGCACAAGCGCATCGGTAGCATGTAACTTTTCCGGTTTTCGCGGCGCGCGCATTTTACTCTTGACGGTCATTCTTCCTAGCAAGTAAGATGTGCATGAAAGGGAGGTAATCGTTGCAATGCAATGCCGAAAAAGAAACCACTCACGGCGGCCGAGCTGCAAAGCATGGGCGGAAAGGCCAGGGCTGCCGCTCTTTCCAAAGGGGAACGCTCTGAGATTGCCCGCAAAGCTGGCAACGCCAGGGCTGCAAGTCTGAGCGCAGCCGAACGGTCACGGATTGCCCGGAAAGCCGTTGCTGCACGGGAAGCGAAGAGGCGCGCAGCGCAGAAGAAAGGCGGAACGAAATGAGTAGGCCAAAGGGAACAGGCTGCGTCTATCAACGTCCGGATAGCTCCGTTTGGTGGATCAAGTATTCACGGAACGGCAAGGACTTCCGGGAATCCACTCACACAGACAACAAGCGGAAAGCGGAGCGGATGCTAAAACAGCGCGTCGCGGAACTCGTCACGGGTACATTCCCAGGGCTGCATGTCGAACGCGTCCGCGTTGACGAATTGGCAGACGATTTTCTCCGCGAGTACCGCATCAATAATCGGAGGTCGCTTGACGATGCCGAAGCACGTTGGAAGCTGCATCTCAAGCCTTTCTTTGCCGTGATGCGGGCCGTTGACGTGTCTAGCGGACTGATTGCCCGGTATGTCGATACGCGCCAGCAGGAAGGGGCTGCAAACGCGACGATTAACCGAGAGTTGGCCGCGCTCAAGCGGATGTTTCGGCTGGCTCAACAAGCCACTCCTCCGAAGGTGCTCCGCACTCCGGCCTTCCCAAAGCTGACAGAGAACAATGCCCGCACGGGGTTTCTGACCGACTCACAACGCGACGCCCTGGCCGCTCAGTGTGCGATGGTCGGGCTGTGGCTGCGGACGATGTACGAAGTTGGTTCCACCTATGGCTGGCGGGTGAGCGAAATCAAAGGGCTGCGCGTTCGTCACGTTGACATCGGCGCGCACACGATTCGGCTTGATCCGGGTACGACAAAGAACGGGCAGGGCCGCGTCGTGACATTCGAGGCGCAATCGACTCTCTGTGAACTGCTGGCCGCGTGCGTCCACGGCAAGGCTCCCGATGATTCTGCAATTACTCGCGAGGATGGCAAGCCGGTACGAGACTTCCGCGACACTTGGGCGAAAGCTCTGCAAGGCCGCAGGCTCTCCGGGTCTGCTGTTTCACGATCTGCGGCGTACTGCGGCGCGCAATCTCAGGCGTGCAGGTGTAGCAGAGAACGTCATCATGCAGATTGGCGGTTGGCGGACTCGCAGCGTATTCGACAGGTACGCGATTATCACCGAGAATGACATTGTGGATGCTGTCCGCAAGTTGGAGGCTGACCGCAAGCAACGCGACGCCCTTGCAGTCGAAACCGCAGCAATCAGTCACGAATCAGTCACGAAACCAGCCCAAGTACAGACTCGGGTTGCAAATGTGAAGCTGCTAAACTAAGCTGTATCATAACCTTCCGATTAGGCCGGGATGGCGGAACTGGCAGACGCAGCGGACTCAAAATCCGCCGGGCTTCGGCCCTTGGGGGTTCGATTCCCCCTCCCGGCACCACTCCTACCCCCTGCCCTCCGCAACTCCAGCCGGTCGCAGATTCCTTCCCTTGGTTCTCCGCAGGGGTGATTTTCCGACATAGATCTAGCGGCTTAAGTGGTAAGGTTCTTCTTCCGTGAAGAGGCGACCCTAACATTCGCCAACACCTTATTTGCGAATGGTCCGTGGCTGACAAAGCCAGGAACACAAGTTGGACGTAGGAATGGCATGAATACCGCAGATGCAGTTCAGGCAATGCTCCTGGGCCAGGTAACGGACATAGTCCTGGGAACGGTTTTCGTGTCCATCGGAGCGACCGCGTGTGCCATCGCGGCGATCCGTTGGCGCGGAGGCGCTCGCATCCTGGTGTGGTGGGGAATCTGGAGCGGGATGTTTGGCCTCCAGATCCTGGTGTACACGCCCGCCGTTTTGGCGGTTCTGCCGCACGCCCTAAACTCCGTCACCCCCTACGCCCGCACGGCGATTATGTACCTGCACCTGGTTGCTGCTTTGCTTGCCTGGCGGGAGCTGAGTCTCGGCAAACTCCGATTTCTTCTTCAACTGGAAATTTTCGTCGGGCTGGCGATTGCTGCCGCCGGCATCGGCACCTTCGTTCTGACCGGCGTGGCCGACAGATGGATGTTCTACAACAATCTGCTTGCGGTCTTCGCGATGCTCGTCCTGGTGGTTGTAGTACTGGTCCCAAGTTTTGCTTCCAAGTTCCTCGTTGTGCCGAATCACCGAGTTCTTGCGGCCGGTACGTTCATTTTTGCTGTAGAGGCTCTGTACACCAACTTGTCCAGCGTGCTGCGTTATCGGACCCCTCCTATAGTTAGCTCGCTGGGCTTTATTGTTCTCCTGTTGTCCCTGGGGTACGTTGCGTTGGAGATGGTCTTCAGCAACGAGCGCCGTCTGCTCTCCATCGAGACCGAACTGGAGACGGCCCGGCAGATTCAGTCTTCAATTCTTCCGGCCAGCGTTCCCGAGGTTCCGAACCTGCGAATTTCCGCTGCTTACCATCCCATGACCGCCGTCGCGGGCGATTTCTACCAATTCATCCGGCCAGACAACAACCACCTCGGCATCCTGGTGGCAGACGTCTCCGGGCACGGCATCCCTGCGGCGCTTATCTCTTCGATGATCAAGGTGGCCATGCAGTCCGCCGCCGTCCATGCCCACAACCCGGCGCAGGTGCTGGGCGGTTTGAATCGCATCCTGTCGAGCGAGGCGCGCGGCCAACTGGCCTCGGCGGCTTACCTCTGGATCGACGCCCAGAGCCGCCAGGCGCTGTACTCCGCTGCGGGGCATCCGCCGTTGCTGTGCTGGCGGAACGCCAGCGGCAGCATGCAGCGTATCGAGAGCAACGGGCTGTTGTTCGGAATCAATCCTGCTTCGGAGTACCCGGTTTGCACTGTGCCGGCGGAACCATTCGATCGCTTCCTGCTCTACACCGACGGTGTAACCGAACCAGAAAATTCCGCCGGGGAAGCCTTTGGCGACCAGCAACTGGAACGTGTGGTACGTGAGAATTGCTCGCAGCCCGCCGCTGAATTGTCGCGGCGACTGCTCTCTGAACTCCAGAAGTGGCAGCCCGCCGCGGTCAGCCAGCAGGACGATATTACCCTCATCATCGTCGATGTCGTCTGAACGGACAGGCGAGGCTCCCTGTTGACGAAGCTTGTCACGTGTCAGCTGAAGCCGTGGACTCGCCCCTATTCAGCCAGCTTCGATGGTTCGAAAGGCCCAGGGCTTGGCATCCAGTGTCGGCGAGCGTAGCCAAGAATCAAAATCGAGACAACCAGCAGGACACAAAGATAGCTCCAAGGCACTTCGAAACCGGCTTCGGCTTTGACGACATGAAGTGGCAGGGAAAAACTGCCGGCGTCGGAATTTCTCTGGACATCCACTTTTACCGCCCAATCCCCCGTGGCCGGCAGGATGAGGTCCGCGGCCTGTAGCAACTTATTCTCGGAATCGTCGTGGCTGGCGTGCGCGCTCGAAGTGGGCGCTTGAGGGTCGGAAGCCAAATGCGCCGTCAAATCGACCGTGGCGTCGAGCAAGATTTCATGAGTATTCCGGTCTTGGACAAGCACACTGAACGGCGACGAACCCGAAACGAGATCTCCGGCGGGCGCAAAAACGGCCACCACGAACGGCCCCGATGCGCCTTGGAACCGAAGGGCCTGATCGTCGTCATCGTTCGATCCTGCTGCCAGCAATCCGGCGAAGCACAGACAGGCGGCAGAGAACAAAACCACAAACGAGAGTGCTTCCATCCGTTCGCCTCTCCATCGCGCCGGCAAGAAACGGAAGCGAAACGGGATGCCCTGTGAGAGCGCATCGAAGGACGATGCCTCGCGCCGGCGAACCGGGAAGGTGGCCTCTTGCGACGGTTTTCTCGACAAGCACTGGACCGCGATGACGACGGCGGGCACGACGAAGGCCAACGATCCGACGACCCACATGATGGCTCCAGCGGCAGCTTGATCTTCCAGGGCAGAGAAACCGAACAGTCGAGGGGTGGCCGAATACGAGGGGTAGAGTACCCGGTCGGAGAAAACCAGGATCGCCGACAACACCGTGTTCTGGAGATCGCCTATCAAAAGATAAGGCACCATAGCCCAGCGAGGCCACTGTGACTTGCTTGGCCACGGCTGAATGACCGGCCACCAGAAGATCAGCGAAGCGACAAAGAAGCAGGCGTGTTCGACCTGGTGCCACGCAGGCGATCGCAACGCCAGCTCGTAAAGCGCAGGGGTGTGCCAAGCGAACATCGCAACGCCCATCAGCAGCAAAGCGCAGACCGGGTGGGTGAGTCTGCGTCCGATTCGTCCGGCGAGGGGCCAGTTCAGGAAGGGCCCTGCAAATTCCCGCGCCGCAAAAACTGGCAGTCCGCGCACCATCGGAATAAGCGGCGCCCCGAGCAGGATCAACGGTGGCGCGAACATCATCAGCACCATGTGCTGCAGCATGTGGGCGGTGAGCACGAAGCTGTTGAACACATCCATGGGTGACGCGAGCGCGACCCACAGCGAAAACAGCCCGAGCAAGAAAGCGATGGCTCGCCATGGCGGAAGTGTAGGTGAGCCTGCGCGGCGCAGCAGCCACCATCCGCGGAGATAAACGAGCGCCGACAGGACGATAGCGAACGTTGCGGCCGGAGGGATTGACCACGAGCAAAGCACGGCTTGATAAGCAAGCTGCATGGCCGCTCAGCGGTGCGCCGGAGGACGGCCCTGATCTTCCTGAGTGAGCACCGCCTGCGATGCGTCGCGTGCCGGCGGCCGGTTGGGCGGGCGCAAAGTCTCCAGGAAGGAAACCAAGGCAGTCACCTCCGCCGGATTGAGGTTTTTCCCGTACGCCGGCATATTGCCGCCGCCCTGGATGACTTGGCGCACAAGCTGGTCGTGGGTCATTTGGGTTGCAATCCGGTCAAGTTCGGGGCCGCGCTTACCGCCGGAGCCGCCAATCGCATGGCAGTTGCGGCACTGTTTCACCTGGAAGACCAGTGCACCCTGCCGTTGCAGCGGCGAACGACCGTTGAGGTATTCAACCGGAACCGGATCGCCACTCCAGCCGTTCATCACCGGACTCCATGGTGAATAGGTTGCCAGCTTGGTAAAGGTGCCCAGAGCAACTGCCACCAACAGCAGCGTGACCACCGCGACCGGCCGACGCATCCAGCTTTTCTCACCTTCGCCCGAGAGGAACGGCAACAGAATCAGGAAACCGATGACGATCACGGGACCGATGAGCAGAGCGGCTGTTTCCATCTCTGGGGGCAGCAGGGCCAACATCGCGTACAGCCACAAGAAGAAGAAGTCCGGCTTGGGGATGGTCTGGATGATGGTTGGATCAGGGTACCCGGTCGGACCGTATGGTCCCAAGTACCAGGCGCACAACATCACACAGACGATGATGGCGGCGGAGAAGAACATGTCCTTCCAGATGGCCGCCGGCACGAAAGGAACGCCGTCCTTGTGCGTCAGCTCCTCGTACTCTTTGAGGTAGGTGGAGCGGCGCACGACCCGTCCCGGCATGGGCCAATCGTTGATGCCGCACTTCAACACCAGCAACAGGTGCAGCGAGACGAGCGCGATAAGAAGGCCTGGAATCAGGAAGACATGGATTGCGAAGAAGCGCGAGAGCGTCGCACCCGCGATGATCGGGCCACCCAGCAACATGTGGACGAGGTACCCGCCGACAAAGGGAAAACGGCCGGTAATGGCAGCCCCGATCCCAAGGCCCCAGTAGGCGTCTTGATCGAAGCGCAAGACCTGGCCGGTGAAGGCCATGCCGAGCGTCAGTAGCAGCAGGAAGACGCCAATGACCCAGGTGAGCTCGCGAGGAAACTTGTACGCGCCAAACAGGAAAACCTGGCACAAATGAATGAGCACAACGGCGACCATGAAGTTGGAGCCCCAGCCGTGCACGGCACGGAGGAACCACCCCAGGGTGACACCATGGTTGAGGTATTGCAGGCTGTTCCAGGCCTCCGCCGCCGAAGGCACGTAGATGAGCGCCAGCATGATGCCGGTGAAAACCTGGAGAATAAAGAGGGTGAGCGCAGCGCTGCCGAAGACGTACCACCAGCTCGCCGATTTGCGCGGGACGGGATGGGTCATCGCTTCGCGGACCACGCCGCCGATCTGCAATCTCTGGTCGAACCAGTCCGCGATGCTCTTTAACCTTGACATCCGCTCTTCCTCGCCCCCAGGCTCGCAGTGGTTGACAATGTCGGCAACTGTCCAGCCTCGATCAGCAGCTTGCCGCCTTCCACTTTGTATTGGTACTCGAACAGCCCGCGCGGGGGCGGCCCGGAGGCGCGAGAGCCGTCCTGGTAATACACGCCACCATGACACGGGCACATGAACAATCCGGATTGTGCGAACCACCGCACCGGACAGCCGAGGTGTGCGCAGTTAACCGCAAAGACCTGAAACTGTTCGCCCTGGATTCGGCGGACCCAGCAAGGAATGTTGTCGGTCTCTCCGTCCGCGACACCGGCAATGGGATTTTGAAACTTGGCCAGCCGCGTCTGGCCTTCGGGAAATTCGTCCAGCTCACCAAGCGTGATCCACCGCTTGTACTGCCCGCGATCGCCGCCCAGGATCGGCGCAACCAGGTAGCCAATCACCGGCGTGGCCAGGATGACGACGGCGAGGCCGTTCAGCAGCATTCCGATCTTGGCGAATACATCACGCCGAGAGATTTCGTTCTTGTCCTGGTCGCTCAAGGAAGTCCTCCGGACGAAGAAGATGAATTCGCAGTAGAAGCCTGGGCCGGTTGTTTTGGCCGCTGTGCCGCAAGCCACGCCACAACATCGGAAATCTGCTGGTCGGTCATGGGGTGTCCAGGAACGTTCTCCCGCCAGTCGGGTGCCCCGAAGTCGGGACGGCCGGTAATGACAATGGTGCGCAGCCCCTGATCGCTGATCAGGCTGAGATAGGCTCGGTTTGTAACTGAGCCGGCCTTCGGGCCCGCTTTGTCCCCGGTGCCGTGGCACGATGCGCAGTAGGTCGCGTAGACGATCTCCCCCTGTTGTGGAACGCCAGGTTCTTTCGCGGCGTAAGGAGGAGCAACCGCACCAGCCAGCGGGTTTGGCTTGCTCCAGCGCTCGCGGATACCGCGAATGATGGCGTTGACCTGCTGGTCAGTCAACATGCCGCCTTCTTTCTGCGCGAAGGCTGACATGGCGGTGCCGGGGCGGCCCTTGGAAATCGTGGAACGCAGGGTGTCGTCGTCAACGATCGCCAGGTAAACCGGATCGGATAACGCCATCGCGGGTCCGTTCTTGCCTTCAGCGCCGTGACAGCCAGCGCAGTTCTGGCCATAGAGCACAACCGGATCGAGTACGGAGTCGGGCCGCGGTACCTCTGGGCCGGGCTCAGGCTTGCCGCTGACGGAGCAAGCCACCAGCGCCAGCATGGTGGTGACGGTAGACACCAGCAAAGCAAAGCGCCCTTTCATCGCTTGTGGTCCTCGCCTTCGCGCTCGTGCATGAGCCCGGGCGCTTCAATGCCAGCACGCATGGCCAGAGGCAGGTTCTCCGATGTCCAGACCTTGTTCTGGCGCACCACCACAAGTCCGGCGACCACTCCGAATGCAACTTGCGATGCCGCGAACCACCACCAGTTAATGCGCTCGTCTAGAAGTGGATTCACAAAACCGAGGATCTCGTACAGCAGTCCTGTCCATATCAGCGGGCCAACGATTCCTCCCAGAACAATGGGACGGGTTGGTAACATAGGAAGCATCGCGCCGTACAGAAGTCCCACAAGAAGACACATGGTCGCGTGCATGGCGAGCGCGAATAGGAACCAGTCGAACCGGAAACCCATCATCGCATCCATGGAAGGCGTCGAGGCCGGAGCGTACAAACTGCCTGCCAGCAGGTTAATGGGATACCAAATGCTGTGAAAGAAGATCAGTCCATAGAGAATCGCGAGCAGCGCCATCGCCACGCCGCCTGCCAGTCCGCCTTTTATGCCGGCCGAGATGGGATAAATCTTCAGAGGAAGCCAGGCGCGCTGCACCTGTTGGGCAGCCGGCACGCGCATGACTTCCGGCGCAGGAACAACTTCGGGCTCCGGTCCAGGCACCACTGGAACTTCGACATGGTGCTCATGCGGCAACACCTGGCGAAACCATCCGACCGCTCCGGCGAGATACAGGATCGCTCCCAGCACGCTGATCGAGGCATTGGTCAGCAGTCCAGCAAAAATTAACGAGGCTCCAAGCGCCAATACGAACGGCCATGCCGTCGGCGCTGGCAGAATAACCGTCCCGGGATTGCCGCTCGCGTGCTGCTCTTGGGTTTCCATAGCGATCTGACGACTTACCTATCGCGCAACAAAATACACAACTGTGAGTACGACGACCCACACCGCGTCAACAAAGTGCCAATACATTGCGAAGACTTCAATCTTCGGCGCATGCTCCTGCTTCACGAAGCCCAGCGCGGTGAAGATCATGATGATCGACAGCCCGGTGAGACCGACGATGACGTGAAAGGCGTGCAGGCCCACCAGAGAATAGAATGTGGTCCCGAACAGGCTCGAACTGATGGTCAGCCCCTCGTCGTAGATCAAGTGGTACCACTCGCGAGCGGTGCCCAGGATGAAGATGGTTCCCAGCGCAATCGTGAACAGCCACCAAATTCCAAACAGGCGGCCCTTGCCGCGCGCAATGGCTCGTTCCGCCATCACAATGGTGAAGCTGCTGGAGAACAGGCAGATCGAGTTAAAGATGGGGACGTGAAGCACTTGCTGCGGGGTGGGGCCGTTCAAGCTCTTTCCCGCATAGTACAGGTAAGCAACTACAAAAATAGTAAAGATTGCAGACTCGGCCACAATCAGGCACGACATGCCGACGGGTCCACGGTACTCGTGCCCAAGCGGCATCTCGGCGGGTGGTAGGGCGACCGTTGTAGCTGCCAAGAGAAATCTCTCCTTTCTGATCGTTACTCGTACTTCCAGTCGGGATCTTCGGGATGCTTCAAGTCCCACAGCGGGCGGCGGCTACGAACCACGGGAATCTTCGCAAAGTTGTAATCCGGCGGCGGAGACGCAGTAGACCATTCCAGCGTCCAGGCGTCCCAGGGATCGTTGCCGGCGGCCTTTCCCTTGAAGTAAGACCAGGCGAGGTTGAACACGAAGAGCAGAACGCCGGCGATCTGAAACACCATCCCGATGGAGACAATCAGGTTCCAGCTTTCCCAGCCCCGGCCCGGCTCGTAGGTATAAATGCGACGTGGCATGCCCAGCACCCCGGGAATGTGCATGAAGTCGAACGTCAGATGGAAGCCGATGAGGAACAGCCAGAAGTGCCACTTACCCAAAGTTTCGTCGTACATCTTTCCCGACATCTTGGGGAACCAGTAGTAGAAAGCCGCGAAAAGTGCGAAGAGAATTCCTCCCACAATCACATAGTGAAAGTGCGCAATCACGAAGTACGAACCGCTGAGCTGCCAGTTGAAGGGAGCTGCGGCCAGCATGACTCCGGTCAGGCCCGCGATCAGGAACTGAAACAGAAACGCGACGCAGAAGAGCATCGGGGTCTTGAACACAAGTTTTCCGCCCCACATCGTTCCCAGCCAGTTGAATATCTTGATCCCCGTCGGGACCGAGATCGCCATGGTGGAGCCCACGAAAAAGGCGTTGCCATAGGAGGTCATACCGACGGTAAACATGTGGTGCGCCCACACACCCAGACTGATAAAGCCAATCGTCACCGTGGCCGCCACCATGATCGAATAGCCGAAGATGGGTTTACGTGAGAACACGGGAACGATCTCGGAGATGAAGGCGAACGCCGGAATAATGAGCACGTAAACTTCCGGATGGCCGAAGATCCAGAAGAAGTGCATCCAGAGGACGGCCGAGCCGCCGGCCTGCGTGTCGAAGAAGTGGCCACCTAGGTAGCGGTCAATGAGCAGCATGATCTGGGCAGCGGTGAGCGGCGAGACGACGACCAGTACCAGGCTCGACATGACCAGGTTTAGCCAGGCGAACAGCGGCATGCGTCCCAGGGTCATGCCAGGACAGCGCATGCACAGAATGGTCGTCGCGATGTTCAGCGTGGTTCCAATGCTGCCAACGCCACTGACCAGCAGACCTATGATCCAGTAGTCGGTGCTGTGGCCGAGGGAGAAGGCTCGTGCAGTCAGCGGTGCGTAGGCGAACCAACCAACATCGGGCGCGCTGCCCGCGCCATACAATCCACTTCCTCCGATAAAGCTGAAGTACAGAATGATGCCGCCCAACGCGCTCATCCAGAAGCTGAAGGCATTGAGGCGGGGGAAGGCCATGTCACGTGCGCCGATCATCAGCGGGACCAGGTAGTTCGCGAACCCAAACAACACAGGCATGGCAACAAAGAAAATCATGGTCGTCCCGTGCATGGTGAACATCTGGTTGAAGACTTGCGGGGAGACGAAATGATTGCGCGGAACCGCGAGCTGGATCCGCATGATAGTTGCCTCGATTCCCCCGATCACCAGAAACACCAGGGCATAGACGATGTACAGGATGCCCAGCCGCTTGTGGTCCACGGTGGTGATCCACTCATGCGCGCGCTCGAAGAACGGTATGGCGCCTTCGCGCGCGGTCGAAGCCGTCAAACCTCCAAGAACCGATTCGGCATCTGCCATCAGTGGCTCCCCATAAGGTCAGTGCAAGCTGATCAGATAGTCGGTCAGTGCATCCAGATCGTGCTCGTCAAGTTGCATGGCGGGCATGAGCGATCCCGGTTTGATTGCATCCGGGTCCTTGACCCAGAGGCGGAGGTTTTCCCGATTGTTGAGCGCCGCGCCCGCCGCGATGGTCTCGCGGCTCATCAGGTGTGTCAGGTCAGGACCAAACTTTCCATGCGCGATGGTCCCGGCGATGGTATGGCAGTTAACGCACGCCGTGGTCTCAAAAATCTGGCGGCCCGTGGCGACGCCCGCCTCGATCTGCGCCGGCCGCTGTTGCTCCGCAGCCCAGCGGTCGAAATCCTGGCGTGATTGCACTATCACCCGCAACAGCATCTTGGCGTGCTGTGTGCCACAATATTGCGCGCACTGGCCGACGTAAACGCCGGTCTGGTGGGGGTCAATCCACATGTGATTGGTGCGATTGGGAATGAGGTCGGTCTTTCCCGCCAGCATCGGAACCCAGAAACTGTGGTCAGTGTCTGCTGACAGTAGAGTGAGATGAGTGGGTATGGGGTGATTGGCATCACTGACCGGAACGTGCAGCTCGTTGGCGGCGACGAATCCCAGTTGCGGATACTGGTACTCCCACCAGAACTGGTGACCGACCGCCGTGACCTCGGTCGTACCCGGGGGAAATTGGGCGTCTTCGACCGCATGGATCACCCGTGCGCTTGCGAGAAAGAGCACTACCACAATCAGGATGGGGATCACCGTCCAGGCAAGCTCCACCTGATTGCTGCCGTAGATCTGGGCCGGCTCGCGGCCGTCATCGCCAGGACGCAGCCGGAATTTCACCACCGAGTACAACAGGAGGCTGAAAACGACAACAAATATAGCGAAACAAATGGCCAGCACGAACAGGGAAAGGTGATAGATGGAGTCAGCCGGAGTGGACGCAGGCGAAAAGATACTCGGGACGGCAGGGTCTCCGCTCGGCGCCGCCACAGCGAGCTTGGCCGCGCCCGTACACAGAGACGCGATGGTCAGGTAGCCTCGGACTGAGGTAACTCGGAAATGCAGCCTCACGACTTTTATCCCCAAGACTCGTTTGCTGTGCTCTTATGTTGTCGAAGCGATTGACCCGCATCACCCCGCGTGAACAAACTTCCAGGTCGGGAATGAATCTACCAGCGACGAGCAGGTTTGCACAACTGGAAATTCCACTTGGCTGCTCATCCGCGAAGCGTCACTCCTACCGCCCAATGGCAGACGAGTGCCTTCGCGAAGCCTTCCTCCAGCGTAGCGATCTGTGACAGCCACATTACCGCTGTTCATCGCGAATTTGCTACGAGGAAGCCGCCCGGATCCTGTTAATTTCTGATGACACCAGTAGTGACGCTTGCGCTTTAGAGGATCATTCGTGGGGGGCGGTCCTTCTATGCGGGAAACCCGTTGCCAGATCCGATGGCGGGACGTAAGAAGCACGCCTTCCTTCGTCTCGCATAAGGCTGTGGCTGAATCCACTAATCACCGTAGATTCAATGGGCTAGCCTCCCAACCTATTTCCAACAAATTCCCAACCCCTTCTTTAGGACTCCCGACAGCCGGTTTGCTACTTTCCACTCGCAGCCGGTGATGGCCCACGGATTCGAGAAGCAAATGCAAGGTTGATTGGCTTCCTTCCGGGCACATCGGCAGCAAATCAGTTTCCGGCTGCTGCCGCAAACATATCTAGGAGAATGGACCATGAAACGCTTCGCTATCGCCTTCACCTTCGCTCTGCTGCTCTGCACCTCAATGTGGGGACAGGCTGCCTATAGCTTCCAAACTGTCAACTTCCCGGGCGACAACTTCACCCAGTTACTTGGCGTTAACAACAACCTGCTCATCGCGGGCTACCACAATATGGATCAAAACTCGGGCTTCACGCTGAAGCTGCCTTTCCTGTTTACCACCGAGAACTTCCCCAACTCGATGATGACCCAGGTCATCGGCATCAACAATGGCGGCACCACGGATGGTTTCTACGTCGACAACGGCGGTACCACTCACGGCTTCTACAACACCAATGGCACCTTCAACACTGTGGACTATCCTGGAACGCCTTTCAACCAACTCCTCGGCCAGAACGATATGGGACAGGCGTCAGGCTACTACAGCCTCAGCGCGGACAACACCACCCCCGATTTTCCCTACGTTTACAACGAATTGGGTGGAGGAGTTTTTCAAGTGATCACCATCCCGGCCGCTGCCGGAGGGGCACAGGCCACCGGTGTCAACAACTCGCAGGAAATTTGCGGCTTCTACATCGACAGCAATGGCGTAAACCACGGCTTCCTGCTGAACTTCGGACTGCTGGTGACGCTCGATGCCCCTGGTAGCACCTTCACCCAGGCCCTCGGACTAAACAACAAGGGGCAGGTGGTTGGCTTCTACCTTGACGCCGACGGCAACAGCCACGGCTTCGTCTGGACCAGCAAGGGCCGCTTCCAGACCATCGACCATCCCAAAGGCATCGGCACGACCCTGGTCAATGGCATCAATGACAAGGGCGTTCTCGTCGGCTTCTACGTTGACGGCGACGGCAATACTGACGGCTTGGTTGCCTTCCCTCAGTAACCAACAGTTCTTTGCGGTGACAATTTCCCCGTCCCATCGAAAGTAGGGCGGGGATTTTTTCCTTGCGCCTTCGCCGCTGGCTCCGCCAATTTCACTTGTCGGATCTCTTCGATCCCGCGTAACGCTCTCGTACTCTTTCACAAGCGTCAGATTCCTCGTTCTCCACAACCCCACACAGCTTTTCGAACGAAATCTGTGTCGGCATCGCCGCCGCACCTGATTCGGCATTGCCACCGTCCGCTCCCGTCTCTAAATTGAGTAAGAGAGATGGCGACCACCGACTACAGTTTGGAACGCGGGCTTCCTGTGAGTATGGAGGCGGAGCGCTCCATCCTCGGCGCGATCCTGCTCGATAACTCGCTCTACGACCAGGCTGCCGAACACCTCACCCCCGACGACTTCTCCCTCGACGCGCATCGCCGCATTTATTCGCGCATGCGCGATCTGCAGGAGAGCGGCCGTCCGGTGGACATGATCACGCTGGTCGAAGAGCTGGACCGCCGCAAGGAAGTCGAGGCCATCGGCGGCGTCGCCTATCTGTCGTCGCTGATTGACGGCGTTCCCGAGCGCCCCTCGATCGAGCACTACGTTCGCATCGTGCGCAATAAGGCGCTGCTGCGCGGGCTTATCAACGTCGCACAGAACGCCATCGCCGAAGCCATCGACCACTCCGACGAAGCCGAGGAGGTGCTGGGCCGGGCCGAGCAGGCCATCTTCCAGCTCTCCGAAAACCGCATCGGGCAAGGCTTTCTGGACATCCCGTCCATCATCAAAGGCTCGTTCGGCTCGCTGGAGGAGCTGTACAAACGCGGCCAGGAAATCACCGGCCTGGCGACGCACTACACGCTGCTCGACAAGCTGACCAGCGGCCTCCAGCCCTCGGACCTGATCATCATTGCCGCGCGCCCCTCGATGGGCAAGACCGCGTTCGCCATGAACATCGCCGAGAACGCCGCCGTGCTCGACGGCAAAGTGGTGGGCGTGTTCTCGCTGGAAATGTCGCGCGAGGCGCTGCTGATGCGCATGCTGGCCTCGCACGCTCAGGTGGACTCGAAAGACCTGCGCCAGGGCTTCCTCACCAAAGACGACATGCGCAAGCTGACCCGCGCCACCGAGCAGCTCTCCGCATTCCAAGCTGTACATTGACGACTCGCCGGGCATCTCCGTCAGCGAGATGCGCGCCAAGGCCCGCCGCCTGCGGCAGACCGAAGGCCTCGACTTGCTCATCGTGGATTATCTGCAGCTCATGTCGGCGGTGCCCATCGGCGGCAAGCGCTTCGAGAACCGCACCCAGGAAGTCTCGGCCATCTCGCGCGGGCTGAAGGCGCTGGCCAAGGAGCTGAAGGTCCCGGTCGTTGCGCTCTCGCAGTTGAGCCGCGCTCCGGAGAGCCGCGGCGGCGACCATCGGCCGCAACTTTCCGACCTGCGCGAGTCGGGCTCCATCGAGCAGGACGCCGACGTGGTCGCCTTCATCTTCCGCGAAGAGGTGTACAAGAAGGACGATCCCGACCTCGAAGGCCGGGCCGAACTCATCGTCGCCAAACAGCGCAACGGCCCCACCGACATGATCCGGATGGCCTTCATCAAGCGCTATACGCGCTTTGAGAACCTGTCAGCGGAGAGCGAGTTTGGGCAGCAGACATCAGCATGAGTCCCGGCGGCTGGTCATTTAGGGCCTACCCCTCGGGCCTGCACTGACTGGATCTTAGCTATTGAGTTTCGACTTGAAACGATATAAGCCTGGGCGGGGCAGCACCGAGAGCGCAGGCGACCGGCGTAGAGGAACGGCACGCCTTGAGCTGAAGTAAGGCTCGCGGAGACATGAAAACATGGCAAACCTATTTGTGTTGTGTGGACCGCCTGGCAGCGGCAAGACGACTCTCTTAAAATGATCAAAGATCGGAATCTGCCGTTAAGGCAGTTGCAGCGCATTACAACCCGTCGACCGCGTACGGAAGAGGGCGACCACGGAGGATCCAGCCTCGAATATGAATTTCTGGACTCCGAGGAGTTCGCGCGCGTCTTTCAAGAGCAAACGTCGCTGAATTCATCATCGCAGCCCTGGAACGGAAGCTTCTACGCCACCGATTTTGACCCTGTGCAACGGGTGTTGCGGTCTGACCTTGACTGCCTGTTATATGAAGACATGCCGAGTGCCGTGCACCTCAAACGGCTGCTCGGCTCGCACATCGCAGTTATTCTCCTTCACGGAGAACGAATGATGAACTCAAAGTGGAATTTGCCAAACTATTCACCAGACAGCGGGAATCACTGCGCGAGTGGCGACGACTGCTCGGGCGCAAGTACGAGGAAGCGGCGACCCATGCTGGGAAAGTGGCAACTGAAGAAGCCAAAGCAGAGTACATCGAGGGCAAACTCCGGCGGGCTATGGTCCACCTAGCGTTCATGGCCGGCAATGCTCCGAGGGTGCGGAGACACGCTGGACTCCCAAATCGAAAGACAAGTTAGAGGACACGTGCAGGGACTAATGTCAGATCGTCAATGACGTTAGAAACAAAACAATTTCTATTTGGAAACCCAAACTTCTGATAATCCATGGTCATGATTTCGATCGGTACCGACTAACGGAGTGGCTCCGAACTACACTTGGTTTAACAGATCTGCTGGTCATGCACAAGAGTTCGCATCCGGTTGTGCCCTGCCGGAGAAGTTCGAAAGTATGGCTGGGCAGGCTGACGGTGCTATCGCAGTGGCTACACCGGACGACGTGGCGCGAATCGCAGGAAGTGTGCCGGAACTGTTGCGAGCCCGTCAAAATATTTGGATCGAGATTGGATGGATCTGGGGTCGTTTAGGTCGTAATAAGCTCATTTTACTTTGTAAAGGGAACATCGAAATTCCGAGCGATCTGCACGGGATGGAGTATTACCGCTATAACGATTCGCTCTCAACGTCACTCAGTACATCCGATCCTTCATAACCAACTAGCTGGGCGCGCTTAAGTGTGGAATCGTGACTGATATGTTGGACAACGAGAGCAAGGACACAGGAATTTCCAAGCCTGCGGCACCAGGCCCAGCACATCGAGTGCAGGAAAATCACGACGGCTTAATAAGTCCCCGTCGTTTTAACATGTCTCGTATGTGACCTAGAGGCTGACCGTTGTTATCGAGCACAGCAGCCCCTGCTTCAAATCTAAGGCCAAAATAACTGTCGAAGTCTACATCTTGCTTATCAAATCCGTAGGGCTGCCACCTCTTGATGGCAAGAAACATCGCTTTGTCCATGAATGCTTTACCGTATTCGCGTCTGAAGTCCCACAGGACGGATGCCCATTTATCCAATCCTGGCGCCGGCTGGAAAACGGCGTGCCCCAGAAAGCTGGATCCGTAGTAATACGCGACTAGCTGAACCGCATTTGCCTTCATGCCGTCGGCCTGTGGAGCTTGGCGATTAATGGAAGCATCCCTCTGAATAGATAAAGTCCGTAAGCAAACACCATAAAATTCGCCGGAGAGTCGATGGTCTCTCCGGGATCACCATGTCGGCATTGAAGACCCCGCCCCCTTCGCTACCGCCAGACATTCCTAAACCTTTTGCAGTACCAAGCGGGGGAACTTCTTTTGGAATCTCAAAACCGACTCGCATCAAGTAATGACGATAGTCGTCAACAATCTTGGTGATCCGTTCCTTGCGGGGCTCCGTGAATAAAGGCGATGCTTTGAAGATCATTACCACCTCTGGACGGTAATGATTGTCTGGCCCTTCCGGTAGACCGGACCGCGTTACGTCCACCTTAATGGACGGTGCTGGAGTTACTTTTGCGGCGACTCTGTCCCCAATCCCCACCGTGTCTTGATGTGAAGTGGGGCGTGGTGTTTTAGCCGGCTCGGGTGAAATCCATATTGCAATCAGCGAATAGATGAGCCCCACTCCACAAACCAGCAGCGCACTTCTGCTGAATTTCAACATCCCGGACGTTGCGCCCACTGCCCAAGAGTTGCCTAACGCCAATGGCAACGCCATTAACGCAGCAACTCCGAGCAACACAAGCAACATAGGCCCCTTCAACTTGCTAGCCTTGTCGAGGACAAGCAAAATGATGGTGAGCACAATCCCGCCCACCGCCAGCTTGTCCGAAAGCGACATTTCAAGAGCCACGACGCGCACCTCCGTATCGTCGGGGAATTCCCGACAAATGGATTATGCATGATTAGCTGCGTTGTTTCACGCCTGGTGCCCCAGATTCGCCCTTCTTTTGGGCTAACCTGGGGGTTAAGAGAGCGGCGGAAATTAAGTCGGAGTGGACGGCCCGAGATCGTGACCATGCCCAGGTTAGCGTCCAAAAGACGGACGCGAACCTGATGGGGCACCAGGCAACTGGCATTTTACACAGAATGGCTGAATCTGGCCCACGGAGCGTTGATTAGCAAGAGCGGCCCTGCTGGAACTGTGAACTTTGCAACACGACTGCTGTATAATGTCGCCGACGGTTGAGGGTCGTGGAGAGCATCAGCCATGCCGGAACAATTGCAGGACTTGTTCATTTCACATGCAGGCAAGGGCAAAGCTCGTTATGTCACACCTCTTGTGAATGCCTTAGCAACCAAGCAGATAACATTCTGGCTCGATGACGTAGAGATCGGATGGGGCGACAGTATTCCACTCCGCATCAACGACGGCCTTCGTAAAAGTAGGTATGTGCTGCTTTGTCTCTCGCGCAATTTCCTGCAACGCCCTTGGCCGGAAGCAGAGCTTGCGTCCGCTCTAGCGGTTCAAAACGCGACCGGCGAGAAGCGCGTACTACCCCTGATTTTGAACTCAAAGCAGATGGTGCTAAATACATACCCTCTATTAGCGGGGATTGCTTATAAGGACTATTCAGACCCTCCTGCTCTAGCAGACGAACTCGTGACCTTGATTAAGCCTGAAGGCAAGCAGAACAGTGACCAACTTCACGTCATCGTGGAATCAATACACACGGGGAAGATATGCAATATCTATGTTTCACCTCGCGTTAGCATCAAGTGGCTAGTCGATCAAGCTCAGCAAGGTTTGGGGTTGTCAGACCTGGCAGACGCCGGAGCGTACGAACCTTTTAGGGTCAAATGGGTGCTGGTCGATACTAGAGCAGAAGATGCGTGGAATGAACTTCGTCGGCGCGATCAGCGGGGACTTTCTGCTGTCCTGCATACTTCTGACGGGCCAAAATTTATTGACACTGATCGTTATCGCTTAGAAGATGGCGGAGTATCCGACGGGGCGGTATTCCACCTTTACGCCATCGAAGACGAACGATATCCTCCGCCATGCGCGGCCCCCCCTTATTGAACACAATGAGCCTGGTGCCTGGGGCTGACCGACCGCCGGGGTGCCCCATCCTTTCGCCTCCTTGCGAAAGGGTGGGAGACAAGGTCCCACACTTGTTCCAGGACGTAGTTGCCGGGTGCCCGGTGCCCCGGGTTCGCGCCCTGGTTTTGGGCGCTAACCTGGGGTCACTGCACTGGGCATCCGCAAAGGTGTAGATTGGGTTCATGCCACGTGGTCTGCGGCGGTTTCAAGAATCCGGACAGTCGCATTTCGTCACTTTCAGTTGTTATCGCCGCCAGCCCAACTTCGTCAACGCCACAGTTTACGACCTGTTCCCGCTTTGCCTTGAGGAGATGCGGCGTCGCTTCGACATGCGCGTCTATGGATACGTGGTGATGCCCGAACACGTTCACCTGCTGCTCAGCGAGCCCCTTCGGCTGCGCTCAGGGCAGGCTCCGCACCGTACGCTGGCCGAGGCGATCCATTACTTGAAGTTGTCGTTCGCAAAACGGTTGCGCGGTCGAAGCTTTGCCCAGGTTAGCACCCAAAAACAGGGCGCGAACCTCGGGCACCTGCACCGGGCCTCTTTTGCGAAAGGGTGGGAGACAAGGTCCCACACTTGTGCAAGGACGTAGTTCCATCAGAACTGCCACCCACTGCCTACCTGGATGCCAAAATATCGGCAATTGCCCGCACTGCGGCAACCTTCTTCGTGGGAACCTGACGGACCATGCTGTCTTATCAATCAGATAGCTGCTGCGACGTTGGCAAACGATTTGCCTATACAGAAGACAGAGCGACAAGACAACGCCGCTCGCTGCCGGAACTTCGAGCAGCAAAGGAGGCGTCAAATGGAAGCAAAGTACGATTCATTGCGGGAAGGTTTGATGAGAATTGCATGCGGGTTTCTGGTGTGCATTCTGTTCGTGGAAGTGCTGGCGTTAGTTTTTCCCGGACAGTAATCTTTTTCCGAGAGCCCATCTCTCGCCGCGTCACCACTGCGCCGGGCGAGGCGATCGTCACAAGCAAACTTCCGCCGCCTTCTAAAGCAAGTGAATGGCAGTCATCGGAGGCCCGCCCTTACTTTTTGCAGCCTTGATTGTACTTGCCCTTGACGCAAGTTGTGCCACCCGGGCCTTGGGCTGCGCCCATGCCATTCTTGGTCTTGGCTTTGCCGCCATTGCTGGTTTGAGTGGTGGTTACTCCGTTCGAATTTGTCTGCGCGACAGCAGCATTGCCGGTATGCGGGTTGACGGCAGCGGCCCCATTGGGCCCTTGAGCTACCGCCACGCCATTCTTAGTTTTGGCTGTGCCGCCGTTGTTGGTCTGAGTAGTCGTTACCCCGTTCGGATTCTTGTGGACGACAGTAGCTTTGCCCGTATTCGGGTTGGTTACAACGGCAGTCTGACCATTGCTGGCCGAGACGACAAATAGACACACTACCACCAATAGAACTTTCATTGCGTCTCCACGATAAAGGCTGTGGCTCGAGTATACAGAATGGGGCGCCCTGCAACGACATAAGAATAAAATCCCGATCCGAGTAAATCCGGCTTTGGATAAGGGTGGCCGCGGGCTCGCCATCTCGGCGATGGTACATGTACTTTCATAACTTGACATCGGCGAAAAAGGAGCTAGACTCAGGTCTTGAGGCTTAGTGTCTCTTCCGCTCGCGCCGGGTGGAGACGGCCGCGATAGCGCCGAGGATCTTTGAAAAGTCGGTGGATGGTTGGGCAGGGGATAGTAGGTAGGCTCTACCGGGTGATTACTTGTCGATTACTACGGCTGTCTCGATTTCTGCGCTTGGGGTCGGACTCGGCAGCATATAGTGGCCTGTAAGTGAAGCAAGTAAAGCAGTTACTTATAAACACTTGGGAATCAATAGGTTGACGGGAAAAAGTTCGTAATCGCATGATTACAAAGAAAGAGCGGGGAGGGGGAGGGTTATTAACTGGATAATAGTCTGTCCCGAAATGGGAATCGCTCGCACAGTTTGAAACCAGCTATGGCGAGAGTTCGTATCTTTAAGAAGTAGTTGGTTTAGGGTGTAACGTGAAGGAGGGCTTATGTTCTGCGATCGATGCGGCGCACCAGTGCAGCCGGACCAGCGCTTTTGCGGCCGATGTGGCAAAGAGTTCTCCGCGGCCCTTGCTCCGGCTTATCCGATGCCTAATCGGGTGCGAGAGCACATTCGGTCGTTGGGCATCCTGTGGCTGGCGCTGTCCGCACTCAATGCGGTTGTCGGCATTGCGATGTTTGTCCTTGCCAATACGGTGTTTCTGCCTGGTGCCCCAGGTTCGCCCTTCTTTTGGGCTAACCTGGGTCACTGCACTCGATAGCCACAAGGGTGTAGATTTTGTTTATGCCACGAGGTCTGCGGCGGTTTCACGATTCCGGACAATCACATTTCATCACCTTCAGTTGTTATCGTCGCCAGCCCAACTTCGTCAACGCCGCAGTTTACGACCTGTTCCCGATGTGCTTGGAGGAGATGCGGCGTCGCTTCGACATGCGCATTTATGGATACGTGGTAATGCCCGAGCACGTTCACCTGCTGCTCAGCGAACCAGACCACGGCACACTAGCCGCGGCGATTCATTACCTGAAGTTGTCGTTCGCAAAACGGCTGCGCAGCCGAAGCTTTGCCCAGGTTAGCGTCCAAAAGAAGGGCGCGAACCTGGGCACCAACAACTGCACCAGCAACCGGGTTCGTTCTGGCAAAAACGCTACTACGACCGCAACGTCAGGGATGCGCGGGAGTTCAAGGTGAAGTTGCGGTACCTGCACCGCAATCCGGTGAAACGCGGACTGGTGAAGGACCCGGGAGAATGGGAGTGGAGCAGTTTCCGGCATTACGCGTTCCGGGAGATGGGAGTAGTGGAGATCGAATCGGAGTGGACGGCCCGGGATCGTGAGTTGAAGATGTTCGGTGGGCCGCCTCGAATCTTCCTCCGCCCAGGTTAGCGGGTAGTTCCAACAGAACTGCCGCCCCCTGCATAACTAGGTGCCAAAATATCGGCAATTGCCCGCACTGCGGCAACCTTCTTCGTGGGAACCTGACGGACCATGCTGTCTTATCAATCAGATAGCTGCTGCGACGTTGGCAAACGATTTGCCTATACAGAAGACAGAGCGACAAGACAACGCCGCTCGCTGCCAGAACTTCGAGCAGCAAAGGAGGCGTCAAATGGAAGCAAAGTACGATTCATTGCGGGAAGGTTTGATGAGAATTGCATGCGGGATTTTGGTGTGCATTCTGTTCGTGGAAGTGCTGGCGTTAGTTGTGCCGGGACAGTAATCTTTTCCCAGGAGCCCATCTTTCGCTGGGTGCCCTACTCAAGCATCTTTTGCTTGGGTGGAATAGTTCCCACAATCTTGGTGCGCGGGGGCATTCGCACGCGCTCACATTGGCGTCCCGTCCAATCCGACGCGATCCCCACTAATGCCCCGAAGCTTATCGATTCAAATTCTAGGTTTCTGCCCGAGCCGGAGGGCGAAACAAACGTGGCCCAGGACCCTTCGGGCTGCTGAGAAGCAATGCGCTGCGGCTCGTCACCATGGCGATGGTACATGTACTTTCGTAACTTGACATCGGCGAAAAAGCCGATACACTCAGGTCTTGAGGCTTAGTGTCTCTTCCGCTCGCGGTCGGGTGGAGCAGAGTTCCAAGCGAAGGTCGCCGCGCTGGCTCCAAAGTATCGAACCGAGTTGCTCCAAACGCGCCTGAAAGCGGCGTTCCGAAACGGGAAGACGCCAGCATTTAATTTGAAACCAGCTATGGCGAGAGTTCGTATCTTCCAGTAGGTGGTGTCAGGATTAACGTGAAGGAGGGCTTATGTTCTGCGATCGATGCGGCGCACCGGTGCAGCCGGACCAGCGCTTTTGCGGCCGATGTGGCAAAGAGTTCTCCGCGGCCCTTGCTCCGGCTTATCCGATGCCTAATCGGGTGCGAGAGCACATTCGGTTGTTGGGCATCCTGTGGCTGGCGCTGTCCGCACTCAATGCGGTTGTCGGCATTGCGATGTTTGTCCTTGCCAATACGGTGTTTCTGCATCTGCACGAGATGGAAGGAGTACCGCCGGACGTGCCTGCCGGTTTCCTGCATTCGCTCTTCGGCACGATCGGGTTCCTCATTTTGGCCAAGGGAGCCTTGGGCTTCTTTGCCGGCTGGGGACTGCTTCGGCGCGAATCTTGGGCGCGCATGCTGACCATCGTTCTATCGTTCCTGGCATTGTTTAACATTCCGCTCGGAACCGCGCTCGGGATTTATAGCCTGTGGGTTTTGTTGCCCGCCGAGTCAGAGCGTGAATACGAGCAAGCAATAACTAGCCCGGGTGCGCCTTGAAACTGACAGAATATTGCGCCGCCGGCGGCTCCGCCCAACCATCGAGTACAGCAATTCTGGAGCTGCACGTAAGTCACGCTAGGAACGGAACCCACCCGGTTCGGGCAGGATGCGGAAACGGCGGCGGCCGCCGATGCGGTAGGTTTGGAAGTCAGAAATATCTACCGTTAGAATCGTAGTCAGCGACTCACGCTCGGCAAGGTGGACCAGCGTAGCATCCGCGAAGTCCATCGGCCTGTCGCGGTAGCGATGCATCAGACTGGACAGCGCAGGCAAGTCTAAGTCCGTAATCGAGCCGAGCGTCAACGCTCCCGAGCGCACGAACGTCCACGCACGTTCGACTTCATGCAGCCGAGTCGCGACGAGGTAAAACAGTTCCGTAAGTACAGCGTCTGAGGTTAGTAAAGGCAATCGAAATTCTGCAAACGCTTCAACGCAAGCGTCGTGCCAGCGGTCATCGCGGTCCAACAGGGCCAGAATTGCGCCGGTGTCAGCCAAGGCGCTAGCGGCCATAGCGCTCTCTCAGCCGCTTGCGCACGGTCTCACTGACCTTCTCCGAACGGTGCGGATCGCCTCCAGAAATGGTTCCGATGCATTTCGCCGCTGCCGCATGCAGGCGCGCTTGTTCAGCTTCATCGTCGCTATTTTGCTGCTTTCGCGCCTCCAGCCACTGTTTCGCGATGCGATCCAGCACTTCCGCCAGCGTCGTGCCCTGCGAGCGAGCCTCGGCCTCCAGCGCCATCTTGATTTGCGGGTCAACCCGCCAACTGTATACTTCTGTCTTCGCCATGCACTACATTGTAGTGCAATTAGAAGATCTGGATCAAAGCGAAGATGAGAAGGTGGGAGTCCTTAAGGGACACAGGTGCGCCGCCAGTCTGTCGGAAAGGGTCTTTCTACGTGAAGCCGAGCGCCCAGAACGTAATCTCGAGTCGTTCCGTTCTACCCTGCGTTATCACCTGCGACTGCGGCATGCGTCACTGACAAACCGGCGGGCATGAGCGAAGATTTGCTCACAAGGAGGTCTGTGATGCCGACGGTAACTGCTCCAACCCGCATTAAACTGCAAAATGTTCTGTTCGCCACCGACTTCTCGCCCTCGGCGCAAGCGGTTCTGTCCCATGCCCTCGACCTGGCTCGCCGTTACGGTGCTGCGCTGTACACCGTCAACGTTCTGCCTCACATGCCGTTTGTCGAAGCCACCCAGCCGGACCCGGAGGTAACCAAACTCCTGGCCAAGCGGCAGATGGCTGACTTGATGGGCTCCGAGTCGTTGAAGGATATCGAACACAAAGAACTGATTGAGCAAGGCGAAGTTCCGGAAGTGATTTCGAAACTGGTCCGGAAGCATGTTATTGGCCTCATCGTGATCGGCACCGGCGGCCGCAAGGGACTGGGAAAGCTGCTGCTTGGGTCGGTGGCGGAGGAGGTCTTCCGCAATGCCGAATGTCCGGTGCTGACTATGGGGCCGCACGCGATCCGGTGGAAGATCGATGGCAACCTGCAGCACATTCTGTTTGCCACCGACTTTGGGCCAGAGTCGTTGCACGCGCTGCCCTACGCCATATCTTTGGCAGAGGAGAATCGGGCGCGACTGACCCTGCTGCATGTGGGGCCAGAACCTGGCGTTGCTCAGCTGCAGCCCGGGCCCGGAACGATGCCTGTGGTTGACCTAAGCAAGATGGCGGCTTCCACGAAGAATCAACTGCGCGCCTTGATTCCGGAAGGAACACAGCTTTGGCATGAGCCGGAGTACATGGTGGAATTTGGTCCCCCGGCAGAGATAATCGTAAGAACTGCCGCGAAGACGGTCGACATGATCGTGCTGGGCGTGAAACGGCCGACCCCTTTGACAAAACACCTGGGCGAGGGTGTGGCGTACAAGGTGGCCTGCGATGCGCCGTGCCCGGTGCTTTCGGTTGGCGCCCGGTACCACGTCTAACCAGTACGCTCAGCCCGTACCGGGACACTCGGAAAGACGTGACGTTGCGTGATGAGCGAGTCGCGCTTCTGAGTGCCCCGTGTACCCACCCAAGCGTACCTCCGCGAACCGTCGTGCGAAACCGAAAGTCCGAGCCAATTCCTGAATCAATTTAATCGTCGCGCAATGCAAAGCTCGCGATTCGAGGGTAGAGTAGTGTGCGACTCATTCTAAGGAGGGAATTTCAGCCCATGCCTCTGACTACCGACGAAAAACTCTTGGCCCTCAGCCGCGACGTCATCCAGGCATTCGACAAAGCCGATGGTGGCGTTCATCCCGGTTTCAGACCGGCTCACGCGAAAGGTATCCTGCTGACCGGCATGTTTACGCCTTCATCAGAGGCCGCGTCGCTTACGCGCGCGCCGCATATCCAGCGAAGTTCCACTCCCGTAACGGTGCGCTTCTCCGACTTCGCGGGCATTCCAACCGTGGCGGACAACGATCCGCAGAATGCCAGCCCTCGCGGTTGCGCAATCCGCTTCCATCTTGCCGAGCATAGTCACACCGACATCGTCGCGCATTCTGTCGACAACTTCCCGGCGAGTACTACGGAAGGATTCCTGGAATTCCTCAACGCCCTGATTGCCACCGATCCGGCCGGCCCTCACCCCAACGCTATTGAGCAGTTCCTGGGCACGCATCCCGCAGCCCTGACATTCGTGCAGGCTCCCAAGCCGATACCGACGAGCTTTGCCAGAGAGTCATTTTTTGCGGTGTCTGCATTTAAGTTCACGAACGCGAACGGCGTCGCCCGCTACGGGCGGTATCGGATGCTGCCGGTGGCGGGCAACGAATATTTGGACGAGGCCGGGGCGTCTTCCCGGACGGCGAACTTCCTCTTCGACGAGATCCAAGAGCGCGTCGCAACCGGCCTTGTCAAGTTTCGCATTGTGGTGCAGCTGGCGGCGGAGGGCGACATCGTGGATGATGCCACGGTCCGCTGGCCGGAGGCTCGTCCGCAAATCACGCTCGGCGAAATCAGTTTGACCGGGATCACTCGCAACAACGCCAGCGAGCAGCAACAAATCATCTTTGATCCCATCCCGCGCGTGGATGGCATCGAGGCTTCGGCCGATCCGCTGTTTGAGCCACGAGCGAATGTCTATCTGATGTCCGGGAGACGCCGCAGAGCGGCTGGAAAGTGATAGACCATCGCGGCAGCCGTGACCTCAGCGGCGGAAGCAAATTGGGGAAGCCGCGAACGCGGGCCTGAAGGCCCGCTCTACCCGGATACACCAAAACTGAAAATGCTCCTAGGTTTCTTTGGTGATCAATTTGCGCAGGACAATCCGGTCCGGGTTGAGCAACTCTGCGATTCGGCCGGCCTCGACGCTGGCGACAATGATCAGCCCGGCTTCGGTATTGACGTTGCCGAAGATCCCCAGCCGCTGCATCTTCAAGGCCTGGTGCTGGTTGTCCTCGGTCGGACTCAGGTAATGAACCAGTCCCGCCTTGTAGCGGTGGAGCAGGAAGAGATGCGCCAGGGTCATCAGCCGTTTCTTGCGCAGGGAAGGATCGAAGGTGTTCATATCGCGGATCGAAAGCAGCCGATGGCCATGCCGATCCTGCACGTCAGCGAAGACGATGTTGCCTGCCCTTTCCTTGCCATCGTTCCACAAGCTGAGTTCGAGGAAGTCGGAACCTGCTGCGACCGGACGCAACTGCGCGCGGAACATCGGCGGCAGACCATTGTGCTCCGCCCAAATCTGCAGCCACTCTTCCAGCACCTTGGGAGGAAATTCGGTCTGCACCAGGTGCTGGTGCTGGGTCGATCCCTTGCCCATGGCCGTGGTGGTTGCGGTGCGCCCGGAGGCCGCCATCAGCGCGGCATCCAGACGCGGACCGCCGACCAGGGTTTGCGGAGTGCGATAGGGCGATTCCAGCAGCCGGAACTTCCTCTGCAACCGGGCCAGCGACAACATCCCATCCTGCCGCAGCGCCGTAGCGAATTCCTCGGCGGCGAGGCCATCGATCTGGTGTCCGCCATAGGTGATGAAGTTGAATACGAAGCCCAGCTTGCCCAGCTCTTCGGGGAAGTGCTTCATCTGCTCGTCGCTCATGCCGGTGGTGTCCCAGCTGAACGAAGGTGACAAGTTATAGGCCAGCATCTTGTCGGGAAATTCAGCGTGAATCGCTTCGGCGAACGCTTTAGCTTCCTCCAGATCGGCGGTGGCGGTTTCCATCCACAAAATGTCCGCGAACGGCGCGGCCGCGAGAGACTTGGCGATGGCGTAATCCAGACCTCCCTGGACCTGGTAGTAACCCTCAGGCGTCTTGGCCAGTTCGCAGTCCCAGGTTGCGTCGATTCCCATCGATTTCGCTTTTTCGCGGGCCTCATACCACGAAGCACGCTTGGAGAAGGCAAGCCACTCGTCAACGGTCAACTCAAACGACTCACCTTCGCTGACCCGGAACCTCATCACATCCGCAACCGCCTGCTGGTAGGTCATAAGGTCTGCCGCTTCCTGCCATTCATCCAGGAAGCGCGGGATGACCTTGTCGAGCATGGTGTCCACGAGGCCATCGGCGCTCTGTTTATACGCTTTGGCATTCTCCTCAATCAGCGGCAGCAGTCCGGTGGTTTCGAGCCATGCATTGGCGGCGGCGTATTCGGAGTCCGACATGGCGAACATCATGTGGCCTCTTACCTGGTCGACTCCGGCCTCGTAGAACTTTTTCTGGAGAGCGAGAAACACGGCCTTGTAGCTCGGTACCTCCAGATTGGTGACGCCCAGGATGAAAGGCTGGTCGCGCTCGTCCGCACATCCCTCCAGCAGGTTCGCCGCTTCGGCGTCGGTGCGCGCCACGATGATTCCGGGCACCCGCATAACGTCCAGTTGGAATCGCGCGGCATTGAGGCGCTGGATTTGTTCGTTCTCCGACACCAGAACCTTGCCGCCCTGGTGACCGCACTTCTTCACGCCCGGCTTCTGGTCCTCGATGTGATAGCCCGGCACGCCGACTTCCACGAATCGGCGGATCAGGTTCCGGACGTGACCGTCTCCTCCGTGGCCGGTATCGGCATCTGCGATGATGAACGGCCGATAATCGACTTCGGGCGTGGACGCCCGCTGTTCCGGCTTCATGCGCGAACGGAAGAACTGCTGATTCTTGTCCGCGGTGAGCAAAGCGCGCACGATAGCGGCAGCTTCGTCCGGCACCTGGCTGAGCGGGTAGCTGGCAAGGTCAGCGCCAGGATCTTCGGTGATGCTTCCCTTGGCCGAAGTCGCCCAACCGCCGAGGTAGATGCCTTCGATGCCAAGGCGTTTGATGGTGACGGCCTGTCCCGGTGAATACGGACCGAAGGTCGTGATCGACTTGCCGGCCGCAAATAGCTCTCTGAGCCGGGTATAAAAGCCCTCAGCGGCCGCTCGCGCCACAGGGTAGTCGGTGGCGATGGTGCCTCTCTGTTCGACCACTTGACGAGGTGAATACAGACGAACAATTCCCTTGAATCGCGGGTTCGCAAACCACTCGGTTGCCTCGCGCACTTTATCTTCGAATGAATCCATTGTCAGCTCCCACCTGCAGTACTCAGCCTGCTGTTAGCCAGCGGAGTGTCCCGCCGCAATCGACGACCAAGAATGGTACGCCCCGTAGAACGATAGCAGCAAGGGATCGTGTGGGGAACTCCAGCCCGCAGCGTCGCTCGGAGCCCGGACGGTCGCCGGCGGAAGCCGGCTCAGGTTCATGAATCCAGTCTACCCAGGACTGAAGCGCTGCGCTAAGCTCTTCCGTTCCGCAGGCAGTCACGTGCTGCGTCCCCTACATTGTGGGAGTCGACCTTGTCAGTCAATTGCTGTAACCCGAGCCCGGAGGGCGGCTCAGTTTAGCCCAGCGTGGAACCGCAGGCGGAACGCTGGGTGCGCGAAAAAATGTTTCGGGCCCCGTAGGGGCGGCACAGGTTCGGAGGTGTCGCCGGCTGAAGCCAGCTCAGGATTCCATAGAACCTGCCTATCACCTAGCTGCTGAATTCGCCTCGACTCCATTCGTGAGAAACTTAAAATCATGAGAGCCGCATGGTATGAGGAGCAGGGCGCTGCGCGTGACGTCCTGACGGTCGGTGAGATGGAGGAGCCGCAGCCCGTCGCAGGTGAAATTCGAATTCTGGTCGCCGCTTCGGGGGTTAATCCCGGCGATGTCAAAAAGCGTGAAGACGCCTTCGGGGTCGGCATGCCCTATCCGCGCGTCATCCCGCATAGCGATGGCGCGGGAGTCATCGATACAGTGGGCGAGGGCGTATCGAAGGAGTGGATCGGCCGGCGGGTGTGGTGTTATGGGGCGCAGTCGTACCGCCCGTTTGGCACCGCCGCCGAATATACCGTTGTCCCATTGCAACAGGCTGTGCCACTTCCGGAATCCGTTTCCATGGAGCAGGGGGCCTGTCTGGGCATTCCCGGCATAACCGCCCATCGCGCGGTTTTCGTGGCGGGTCCGGTGGAAGGACGAACCGTGCTGGTGCAGGGCGGTGCCGGCGCGGTCGGAGCTTGCGCAGTTCAACTCGCACATCGAGCGGGCGCGCGAGTCATTGCCAGTTGCCGCTCGGAAAGCGACCAGCAAATCGCGTCGCGTGCGGGCGCGGATGCCGTCGTGCTCACCGGCGACTCGTTCGTGAACCGCGTTCGCGCAGAGGCGCCCAACGGCGTCGACCACATCGTCGAAGTGGCATTCGGCGCGAACATCAAGGCTGACGTTGAGCTGCTGGCGCAAGCCGGGTCGATTGCGACCTACGCCACCAATGCCCCGACGGTGGAGATTCCCGTTTGGCAACTGGTCTTCGTGAACGCGAAACTCTTCTTCATTGGCAGCGACTACATTCCGGCTGAGGCGAAGATGGAAGCCAGCCGCGCGATTAACCGCGCCCTGGAGGCGGGCTGGCCGGGCCTTCCCATTGCTGAACGGTTTCGGCTGGACGACATTGCAAAAGCCCACGAATTCGTCGAACATCCGAAAGCGTCCGGACGAGTCGTCGTAATGATCTAGAAAGCGACCCTAACGAAGACGTGGGCGCCCCACTCAACCTTCCTTTGGTTGGGTGGGAGAGTCTAATCTCGAACAGGCTAGGTCGTCCATCATTCGTAGAGTCCCGGTCTCCTACACATTTCGCAAACACCGCGAATGTTTGGGGAACCCGGCAACGCGAGCCCGAAGGGCGAAACAAACGTAGCCCTGGGTGAGCGTTTACTAACAGATTGAGCCCCCTTCAGGGGCGGCACAGGTTCGGAGGTGTCGCCGGCTGAAGCCGGCTCAGGTTCATGAATCCAGTCTACCCAGGACTGAAGCGCTGCGCTAAGCTCTTCCGTCCCGCAGGCACTCACGTGCTGCGTCCCCTACATTGTGGGAGTCGACCTTGCCAGTTAATTGCTGTAACCCGAGCCCGGAGGGCGGCTCAGTTTAGCCCAGCGTGGAGCGAAGCGGAACGCTGGGTGCGCATTCATTTGAGATCATGAGCCCCGTAGGGGCGGCACAGAATCCTTTTGTGTCGCCGGCTGAAGCCGGCTCAGATTTCATACAACAGCCTACCCAGCATTCCGCGCCAAAAGAAGGCGCTCCATGCTGGGCTATCTTGTTTCCGTCCCGCGGAGCGGGACTGGTGTACCCGCGAATCCGGCTCTTACGCAGCATCCATGAGTGCATTGATTCTGCGCAAAGCCCTGCGACGTTTGTGCGTTGACCGGGCGGCGAGGGTCGCATAGAGTGCGGCAGTCTCCCCACCCTGTCCGCAAAGACGCGGACAATAGCCTGCTCCGAGCGCAGCCGAGGGAGTGGGGCACCCCGCGCGCGTCGCGCATCCCACAATGTGGGATTCGGCCTGGAAGGCGAGTTGCTGAAAGCCGAGCGCCGGCAGGCGCGGCGTCAGGATAGCCCAGCGTGGAGCGAAGCGGAACGCTGGGTGCGCATTCATTTGAGATGATGAGCCCCGTAGGGGCGGCACAGATTCGGAGGTGTCGCCGGCTGAAGCCGGCTCGGGTTCATGAATCCAGCCCACCCAGGACTCCGCCTTCGCGTAGCCTGCCCTGAGCGGAGCCGGAGTTGAGGCGCGTTATCGGGCGTGGGCGCAGCGGGAGCCCGATGCCGAAACCCTGAGCAACGCCGAAGGCGGTCCTGGGCTAACTGCAGTTCCGCCCCTCCCCGCCCCATTACGCGCCCTTCGACTTCGCTCCGGGCAGGCTCCAGCGGCGCGTAATGGGGACCCCGGCTGCGGGGCTGGGGGCACAGTTATGCTCTATCCCCTCACTTCCAACATAGTACGTTGTAGATAATTATTGAGTAAACATATAGATAATTTATCAGTAAACAAATATCCTGGTTATGTTGGTTGGATGCCGGGTAACCGTGGCGAACGGGCAGAGCCGAACCCTCTAAATTGATCTCAGACATTTATCGGTGGAATAGGGGCCCTTCGACTCGCGGCAAATTCGCCGCTCGGTCAGGGTGACAGGGGTTAGAGTTTCAAAAATGGAACTGGGGGAGATTTCGTCCCGAAACGGGAATCGCGCGTCTAGCGGTCCTGGGAGCCCTTGCTCGGTTTGGACGTACTTAGGGCCATCCTACGACTCGAAACGCGTCCTGTGGTCTCCTGAGGGCGTTTACGGGGCATTTCTTGCGATGGACTTAATAGTGCTTTCTGGCATAGCGCGATAGTCTCTAAGTAATGGGGCATTTAAGTGCTACAAAGCTATGCGGCTGATCTATCCAAGCGCAACGATTCAGCGGGCCAAAGAGACGGTGTCGCAAGCCGTGTCGCCGCTAGGCGGCTCATTTCAATTTCCTACTTGACCCGGGCTCGCGTCCTGGGCCCGATGCGATGCCGCCGCTTCGCGGCTTGCTCGAAATGGTCTTCGGCTGTCTTGTTCCACCACGAATTTTGCGTGAGAGGTTGCGACACCATCTCTGAAGCCCGGTGCTTCCGCCAAGCGCTAGCTAGTAGATCGATTCCATAATAATGTTGCAATACAGCGTATCGTGGTGTAAGCTCCTCGTTGCCATTACGAGGAGGTTTGTCGCTTGCCCTTCGTCAGCCGCCGCGCCCCGTTGAAGTTGAGCAACAGCGAGATTGAAATGCTGGCTATGCTCTCGCAGTCGAGAAGCGAACCGGCCGGCCGGGTCCAGCGGGCTTCGATTCTATTGTGCTATCACGCGGGAGACACAGTCTCAGAGATCGCTAGAACCCAAGGCACGAACCGGCCGCGGGTTGAGCGGTGCGTGAGCAAGGCCCTGGATTTGGGCGTGGCGCAGGCGTTGGTCGATCTGCCGGGCCGGGGCCGCCGACCGGCGATGACGGCGGAAGCGCGAGCGTGGGTTGTCGCTCTGGCATGCCAGAAGCCGAAGGATCTGGGCTATGCCCAAGAGTTGTGGACCACAAGGTTGCTGGCGAAGCATGTCCGCACACACTGGCACGCGGCTGGCCACCCGAGCCTCGCCAAGTTGGGGCGCGGAACGGTCTCCAAGATTCTCAACGCCAACCAGGTACATCCGCACAAGATCCAATACTACTTGGAGCGACGCGATCCTGAGTTTGACGCAAAGATGGTGCAGGTCCTGCACGTTTACAGGGAGGTGGAGATCTGGCGCGAGAAAGGCGCACCGCCTGCGGATTTGATCGCCGTGCTTTCCTATGACGAGAAACCCGGCATTCAAGCCATCGAGAATACCGCCCCAGACCTGCCGCCACAGCCAGGAAAGCATGCCGCCGTAGGGCGAGATCATGAATACATTCGGCACGGAACACTGTCCTTGCTGGCCGGCATCGATTTGGTGTCGGGCGAGGTTCTCGGGTTGGTGCGCCAACGGCATCGTAGCGCGGAGTTCATTGAATTCTTGAAGCTGGCCGACGCACGTTATCCCGCGGGCGCACGCATCCGTATCGTGCTCGACAATCACTCTGCGCATATCTCCAAAGAGACACGGGCTTTCCTCGGAGCCCTGCCCAACCGCTTTGAATTCACCTTCACACCCAAACACGGGTCCTGGCTCAACTTGATCGAATCCTTCTTCGGCAAAATGGCCAAGACTCTGCTGCGCGGCCTTCGGGTCGCCTCAGCAGACGAGTTGAAGTCGCGGATTGAACTCTACCTCCAGGAAATCAATGAGACGCCCGTGGTCTTCCGCTGGAAGTACAAACTGGACACTCTTTCCGTCGTTTAGCCATTGATATACTATATAGGAATCACTATACTAGGGCTGCAGCTGTAGTTCGCCGAGCGGCACAACTCGGGTATCGCCGCGAAACTTCTTGTAGTCGCGATAGGTGACATCTTCCGCGACGTCGAAGTTCTTCACCAAGGCGAGGCGGACGTCCACATTCACCGCCATGTGTCGCGGCAGCCAGACCTCATCGTTCACCCGAGTCTGCTCGATCACGATGCGCGAGCCCTTGTGAACTCTCGCCAGGAACAGGCCAAGAGAAACCGTGTCAATGGCCTGGGCGTCGAGTTTGACCCATTGGCCCTCGGCCTGGTCGATCCAGACCCGAAAGCGAAATTTGGGGAGATACTTGCCCCCTTTGCTGTACGGCTCGAAGCCCGGGCGCGGCTCGGCGTCGATCACATAGGTCGCACGGCCGTCGAGATCCTCGATGGCCGCCAGGTGGAAGTTGTAGGCATCGGCAATTTCGCTTACAAATTGGCGGGTCTCTTCGCGGTCTTTTTCTTCCTGCTTCAGGCGCTTGGCCCGCTGCTCGTCGGTTTCGTTCTTGCGCTTGTCGGTAAGCTTCTGGATGCGCTCGTCTTCCTTGGCCGCGTCTTTCGCGGAAAGTGGTTTGTCGTTCTTGGCAATGAGGCGCTCGACCTGGTCGCCGTACAGCATCATGACTTCATTGGTCGTGGTCTCGGTGGATTTCACCTGTCCTTTGCCATCCAGCCGGTGCTCCTCTTCCCGCTCAATGTAGGTGTAGTCACGCTGCTTCTTGTCGTTCTCCATGTCTTTTTCGGCGACATGGCGAATGAGTTCGCGGATCTGGTCGGCGGAAAGGGTGGGGGCACGTGCCGTGGCGGACACTGTCGGCGCGGAGGACGGCACTGGCACTGGAGTGTCTTGGGCAAGCGCAATCCAGGAACCGAGAGCGATGACAGACAGGACGAGGCTTAGCCTCATAGCAGGGTTTACGTGGTAGGAACGCCGAATGTTCCCCACGCCGCAGGCCCAGGGCACAAAGCAGTTTCACTCTTATGGTAGGGTGAAGCACCGCTTCAGAAGCTGCAAGCAGTTAGTGCAAGCCCGAAAGACGTGCTCCACCCGCACATGGTACTTCAATTGCGACTCTGCCCTAGCTCTTGACGAACAGCAGCGCTGCCGAGTTCATGCAGTAGCGAAGGCCAGTTGGCTTGGGGCCGTCGTCGAAGACGTGTCCCAGGTGCGCGTCGCACTCGGTGCACTCCACCTCATTGCGGACCATGCCCAGGCTGCGATCGGTGTTTTGCTTTACGTTCTGCGGCGCGATCGGCTCCCAGAAGCTCGGCCAGCCAGTGCCGGAATCGAACTTGGTCGCCGAGGTGAACAGCGCATTCTTGCAGCACACGCAGCGGAAGATTCCCTTGGCATGCAGGTCCCAGTACTGGCCGGTGAAGGCCCGCTCCGTGCCCTCCTTGCGGGTCACGTCAAACTGCTCGGGGGTAAGCTGGGCGCGCCATTCGGCGTCGGTCTTGACAACTTTTTCGCACGCGCTTCGGTCCAATTTTCTTGCCGGAGTCATCGAACTCCACGATCTCGACATACTGTGCGGCCGGCTGCGGCGGCTGCTTCAGAACGATTCAATAAGCTCATAATCGCCACTCCTGATAGGGATAGAAAAGTTGTTTTCAGAAAATCTCTGCGGTCAGTCATAAATAACGCTTTTCGCAATTCGCTGTTCGCTCTTCGCCATTTCTCGCCATTGGCCTTCTTTCGAACAGCGAAGAGCGAAAGGCGAAGAGCAACTAGCAGTTTCAGTGGCCAGCAATGTTCGCCTGGTAAAGATTCGGGAACTGCTCCTGAAGATGCGCCACCTTCGGCAGATCGTTGTACCTGATGTAAGGTTGTCGGGATGCAGCGTTGCATAGTTCTGGTGATATCCCTCCGCCGGATAGAACGCCTTCAACGCCACTACCTGGGTCACGATCGGGCGGGGAAACGCTTTGGCCTGGTCGAGTTGCGCAATGTACGCCTGGGCAATGCGCTTCTGATCATCGTTGCCGTAGAAGATGGCCGAGCGATACTGCGTGCCTTCGTCCGGACCTTGACGATTCAGCTGCGTAGGATCAAGGGCTACGGAGAAGAACACCTTCAGAACTGCCCGTAGGTGATCTTCGAAGGATCGTAGACGATCTTTACGGATTCAGCGTGGCCGGTCCTGCCGGTGCTGACGATTTCATATTCAGCAGTGTTGGAGGCGCCGCCAGAGTATCCGGACGTAGCACTGATAACGCCTTTGACATGCTGAAACACAGCTTGTACTCCCCAGAAGCAACCCCCTGCCAGCACCAGTGTCTCCTGACCGCTCTTCGCTGCCAGGGTTTCGTCGACAGCGGGAGTTCGGAAGGGCAACCGGGTTCTTGTCGCTAGCATTGAGGAAAAGTATGGAACCCACGAGGGTTATGAGTAACAACGGTATTACCAAGAAACCAAACTTCGACATAGCCATCCTCCCTCGGAGTTACTGCCTCCGAGGCCGTTAACATTTTAGAGTCACCAGAGACGCAAAGGTTACAGACGGGTAAGACATTACCGGGCCGTCTCTAACTCCTTGCTTTAGGTAACTCCGAATAATGTACGTAAGGGCGAGCCATTTGGATTGGTTGGCTCCGGGCAGCGCAGGCAGCCGGAGGTCACTCGGAAGTCACTCATAACGAAGGGCTTCGACCGGGTCGAGGCGCGCGGCCTTGACCGCCGGATACATCCCGAAGAACAGGCCGACGCTGGCTGCCATGATCACAGCCAGCAACAATGGCCCACACCGGTACTGACGTCGGCATTGAGGGGAACGCCAACCCTATCAGCGACGCTCCGCCAACGCCAACGAGGACTCCAGCAATGCCGCCAAGTCCGGTCAGGACGATAGCCTCAGTAAGGAATTGGCGAATGACATCGCCACGCCGGGCGCCAATGGCTTTGCGTACGCCAATCTCATGGGTGCGCTCCGTCACTGACATCAGCATGATGTTCATTACGCCTACGCCGCCCACCAGCAATCCGATGGAGCTAACGACAATGGTCATCAGTGCGACCGTACTCATGATCTGGCGGAAGGTATCGGCAATGGCGGCAGCGCTAGTGATAGCGAAGCTGTCAGGTTTGTCATAGGCTACGTGACGCCGGCGGCGCAGGAGCCCGCGAATCTCATCCTCGGCCTGCGCCATTTGTCCGGGATAAGCTTCAGCGCCGATAAAGTTCTCGTCATCGGCAGGATAATGTTTATGGTAGCTGTTGTAAGGGATGCGGATGAGCTTGTCGGGAGAGTCTCCGCCAAGGAAGGCGCTCTTACGCTTCTCCATGACGCCGACAACGGTATAGGGGACGCCGTCAACGAGGATTGTCTGTCCGACGCCATCGTTAGCAGGGAAGAAGGCTTTGTTGATGTCGTCGCCGATGATGGCGACATCGGCGCTGTGCAGGTTCTCGAAGTCAGTAAAGAACCTGCCCTGGGCAACGTGCCCGTTGTAGACCTCCTGCCAGGAAGGCGTGGCGCCGGCAAAGTCAATGTTTTCAACCTCATGCGAGCCGTACCGTGTGCTGAAGGTCCGCATCCCCGGACCAAAGGTAAGCCGCTGCATCAGCTCGGAGGTGACGTTCTTAATGCTGGGACACTCCTCCAGTATGGCATTGGTATCGTCAATGGTAAGGGGCTTGCGGGCGCGCTCCTCGGCCGTGAGCTGAGAAGTCCGAAAACCGATATCGAAGCGGAAAAGGAACAGGGTATTCGTTCCCCAGTCATTGAGATAGTCGGCGGTGTTCTTATCCACCCCAACAAGGATAGACGCGACGAAGATCATGGCGGCGACGCCGATGACAACGCCCAGCACCGTCAGGAACGAGCGGGTCTTGTGCTCGCGCACGGTTTGCAGCGCCATCTTCGCATTTTCGCCAAAGTGCATTCGCATAAGAGCAACCCAGTGGTTAGTGGATAGTGGCTAGTGAGTAGAATCCATGATCTAACTATAAATGTTTGTTAATAATTAAATAGTAATCAATAGTTAATTTATAAGTATATAATTTAATTCGCGCTGTCAATTCCATGGCCCTGCGGCACGACTGAAGTCATGCGCGAGAAACGTGCCGTCCCTGAAGGGACTCGGCTTCTTTTCCACTCTACCCAGCACTCCGCCTGCGGCGTAGCCTGCCCTGAGCGCAGCCGAAGGGTGCTGGGCTAATCTGATGCCGCCCCCGCGGGGCTGGTTTGGCATTGTTCTTCCCACCCTGCCAAATGAAACTGAGTACTCACGCACACGCTGCAGTCGTCCCCTGATATAAATCTGCTCTCGAACATTCCCAAGAAGCTATCCAGGCCGTTGTTTCCCGGGCTAAAGCCCGATCCCTTTTCCACGACTTTACGGCACGACTGAAGTCGTGCCCTGATACAAACCTTTCCCGACTTGCAAGCCTCACTAACCCGAATCCCTAACCTCTAACTCGTTTTCTCTGACCCGTCTTCTCTAACCCCTATCCATTAAACACCATCCACTGTTACGTGCTGTGCCCAGCGCACTGCATCACTCCGAGAAATTGGGTCCACGGACCCACGACCTCGCGGTATTGGTGGGCCATGACCCTGGAGATCTGGTGCAGATGAGTCAGGTCATGAGCTGCCCAGGTCGCCAGCAACTGTGACAGAGTAACTATCCCGAGTACAGGATGCCGTCCCCGCCGCTCCAGGTCCTCCGGCCGCAGATTCAACGCGCGCAGTTCGTCCAGGTTTTCGGACCGCAAACCGGCAAACTCATGCAATAACTGCCCCAGGACTTGCCTTGACTCTCTCGCACCTGCGCCCAGCGATCAAAGCGCTCAAACGGCTGGCTCTCGCCAAGTTGCAAAATTAACTTCGTCCGCACCATCCAGTCCGTGCGTTCGCCGTGAATCAGATGGCCGACGACATCGAACGCGCTCCAGGTGCCTTCACCTTCATTCTGGAAAGTCCACATTTCCGGCAGGTCACGCAGAAGCGCATCGAGCGCAGCGGGAGTGCGAGTGAGCAGCGATATTGTTTGTTGCAAGTTATGTTCCATATGCTCCTCTCCACTACGCCTCGAGCTGGAGCGCCTGGATTGGGATCTAGGTTCCAGGGGTGAAAAGCCGCACATCATGTTTTGTATCAGGGCATGGCTTCAGCCGTGCCGCTAGCCGCAATAAAATCACTGGGCTTTAGCCCCTGCTGCTTCTTGCTTTGCCAATCCAGGTATATCTCTTTCAGTGGCCATTTGCAGCATATTCAGGGAGATCAGCCTTATTGATTAGAATGTATATTATTCGCGATCTACTGCATGTGTGCGAGCTCAACTGACGAGAGCGCAGGCTGAAACAGCTGTAGTCGCAAACGGAAGACTGATCAACCAACTCAACACGTTGGCGCGATCCTCCCCTGACTGTGGCACTTCGAATACGAATTCCTGGCCGTAGCCTCGGTGGGTCACCTTGCAGTGCTGTCCTCGCGGCGCCCAGATCGCCTTCGCTCCAATGTGTGACAGTTTCTTGTAGAAAAACATGGGAAGATTCCATGTACTTCGTTGCTTAGAACTTGGGTCGGTCAATCGCAGTGAATGCCCCGAGTCGTGGCAATCAAATGAAGTGAAAGTTCCATGGCCGGGAATACCCGGCAGAAATGTTAGGTGCTCTCGAGGAGTATAGATCGTGTTGTTCTGTTTCGCCTGGCTGCGACGCTGCTGATCGGCCGCGACCAGAAAGGAGGGGATTCCGTGAGGGTGGCGGCTCCACGCCTGGTCTGGAGCATTTATTCTGTGGATATCCCCGAGTTGTAGCCGAGCGTGAATAACGTGCATCTTGCAGCTTCCCACGTATTCCCATCTGCCTTTGTCTCTATTGAACTTCGCTGGTCTGAAGTAACCGAAGAAGAGGAACAGGTCATCGATTTGTTGCCCCGGTTCCTTCCTGACGCCGTTGTTCTCTAGATGTGTCTGTTCGTTGCCGCACTGACCAAATGCCGGCTGGAAGGCGGAACGGGTGACACTCGAAATTCGCAGGTCAGGATCAAGATGAACCTCGGAGACGGCAAGATTTTCATCCGCTGAGAGATCGCTGACCAGCTTATTAACCCCACTGCTTCCATCCGCGAATCGCATGTCGGCGTAGGTTATTCCAGTCCCACAGTCTGGAATGGGAATAGTAAAGAGCTGATTACCGTTCAGGATCGGGCTCGCGAAACCGCCAGCTGTACCGTCCACACCCTTTCGGCTAAGGATGATTCGTCGCGGCAGGTCGTCTTCAGGCATGCGCCTCCATTCTCAGCCCAAATAGATGGCGGACAGGTCTTGCCATACACAGGGGCTAAAGCCCGATTCCTCTCCAAGACTCTTCGGCACGGCTGAAGCCGTGCCCTGATACAAGCCAACCGTAGCGCGGTTTTGCTCCTCTGGCAAGCGCGGCCGCGCACCTGCGCTGTTTAGCGGTAGGCTTCGCCACGATGGAGTACACGGCGGACTTCGATGGCGTCGGCAGTAGCGACGAAGAACAGCCTGTAATCGGCGATGCGGAGCCGGAGTTCATCGCGTCCCTGCAGGAGCCTTCAAGTCACCCTCGCCCGTCTCAGCGAAGCGGTGTAGCGTGGCAAAGATACGCATGGCCGTGGTCTTGTCGAGGCGGCGGACATCGGCCTTGGCCGGGCGGTCCAGATAATCCGCTTCATCGTGCCTTGTTACAGTGGTCGATCTCTTCCTGGGTGATCCCAAGTTCCGCCAATACCTGCTCGTGGGGAATGCCCGCATTGTGTTTCGCCCACTCACGAGCCTCATCGAGCGCCTTGATCTCTTCCGCCGTAAGCGGCTCATCGTCCACCGGAGCGTTGGCGATGGCGCGCGCCACCGGATCGGTCATCACCTGGAGGAGATGAACGACGGCGGCGAGCTGACCCGCATCGAGCTGGTCCAGGAGTTGGTGTGCCTGCCGTTTCTCGTTTGCTTCTGCCATCGGTAATAGTCTAGCAAACAGTGTATTAGCGTGTTATCTGGATAGAGTCCAACTCGCACGTCTACCCACTATCCACTAACCACTAACCACTAGGCTTCAAACCGGAGGGCCTCGATCGGGTCCAGCCGTGCTGCCTTCCTCGCGGGGTAGACACCGAAGAAGACGCCCACTGCCGACGAAATTCCGATCGCGATAGCGACGGCGACAATCGGGACGGCCATGGGCACCGGAGTCGTATTCCGCACGACTACCGCCAGCACCCACGCAATCACCACGCCGATGGCACCGCCCACCGCCGACATCACTGTGGACTCCACGAGGAACTGCATCAAGATGTCGCGCCGCTTCGCGCCCAGCGACTTGCGAATGCCGATTTCGCGGGTGCGCTCGGTCACGGCCGCCAGCATCACGTTCATGATCACAACGCCACCGATGACGAGGAAGATTGACACCAACCCCACCATGCCGGACGCCAGTGTGCCGGTCAGGTTCTTCCACAGGCTCATCAGGCTATCGCTGGCAACAATGCCGAAATTGTCTTTGTCGTTGGGCGATAAGTGATGGCGGGAGCGCATGAGCACGCGAGCTTCTTCGCGGGTCCGCTCCATATATTCCGGCGCGCGCGCCTGGATATTGATACTCAGCGACTTTCTCTGGCCGTACATCTTCAGCCAGCTGCGAACGGGAATGTAAACGAAGTTGTCCTGCGATTGCCCGAAGACACTGCCCACGGGCTTGCAGACGCCAATGACGGTGAACTCCTCGCCATCAATCGCTACGGTCTTGCCCAGAGGGTCGCGGTTGGGATACAGCTTTTTCACCACGTCGGCGCCCAGCACGGCCACCATGGCGTGGTGCAGATTGTCGCTGTCGCTAACGTAGCGGCCGCTCGCTATCTCCTGAACGTCCATCTCGGCGATGTTGGCGGTGACGCCGCGGATATCCACCTCCTCCAGATCGCGGTGCTCGGCACGAACTTTGCCTGGAGTACGAACTTCGACCCCTACCTCCTTCGGAAGCTTCAGGCCATCACGAAGCGCCTCGAAGTCCTCCCAGGTGATATCGCGGTTGCGCCGTTCGGCATTGATGCGGTCCTGCCAGTCGGGCACGATGCCGATTTTCTCGATGAGGAAAACATTGGAGCCAAGATTGGCGACGCGCTGGGCGAAATACAGGTTCATTCCGCTGATCAACGCGACCACCAGAATCAACGTCGAGACGGAGAGGATGATACCGAGCAGAGTGAGGAACGAGCGCAGCTTGTGGGCGCGCATCGTCTGCAGCGCGATCAGCGCCGCCTCGCGCAAGAAATGGCCGCGGCCTTGACGAAGCGAACGCTTCTCGGGGATGGAATCCATGAATGCCTGGAGGCCAATATCCGGTCTGTTTATTCTACGTGGCCGGTTCGCATTAGCCTAGCTTGCCGTGATGGTAGCGGGCAGAAGTGCCATCAGCCGCTAGACTGAAGGGCTGAAGGTGGTCTCCACGTCAGTCTTAGGGGCGACCTGAACGCGGGCGTGAAGAGACCGCGCGTCGCAACCGGTGTCGCCGCTCCGCGGCTCGACTCAATTTCCCACTTGACCCGGGGCTTGCTTGCACCCCAACACGCGCAAAAGCAGCGCGTGTCGGGGACCCCGCAACCCGCCCCGGGCTCAATGCGCCGCCGCCGCTGTGCGGCTGGTTCCTGTTTCCTCACCACCTTTGTTTCATCACGGAATTGCATCCCGAGTTGCGACACAATCTCTAAAGGCCCTTCTACCCTCTGACTTTGCTCCGAAATACGACGCCCGGCCGTCCTTTATCGCGCGTCTTAAATCCATTTGACCGGTACGGGTTTCCCGGTATACGCTGTTGCCCGTTGTTTTGGGTTCGGATGTGGGTTCCTCGTCGTACGGTTAACGGCCTGGTAAAGATGTGGACCACATTGCGCACAGGTTTTTCGCTCTTCCGACTTCGCGCTTCTCACGCGCTTCCGTTCCATCCCTACACCAATTCAGGGTTCCGAGTCTTTCGTTATGGAGGGCTGCGTAATGGATGTATCTAGACGAGCATTCTTCAAGACCGGCATCGCAGGCGCCGTTGGGATTACCGTTTTCGGCTTTGATGCGCAGCCGCTGCTGGCACAGGCAGGGAGCCTGAAGATTTCACGCAGCACAGAGACACGCAGCACTTGTCCGTACTGCTCGGTGAGCTGCGGCGTCATCATCCACACCATCGGAGACAAGGCGAAGAACGTCACGCCGCAGGTGATCCATGTGGAGGGCGATCCCGATCACCCGATCAATCGCGGCACGCTGTGTCCCAAAGGCGCGTCGCTGCAGCAGGACATTCAAAACGACCGCCGCCTGCTGAAGCCGCAGGTGCGGCGTCCCGGCTCCGATCACTGGGAGGACATCTCGTGGGACCAGGCGATCGACGAAATCGCGCACTGGACCAAGAAGACCCGTGATGAAACGTTCATCGAGACCGACGCGCAGGGCCGTACCGTAAACCGCCTGGAGACGGTGGCGTTCACCGGCGGCTGCACCGATACCAATGAGTTCAATTACCTGGTCGTGAAAACGATGCGGAGTTTGGGGGTGGTGTGCCTGGAAAACCAGGCACGGGTTTGACACGGCCCCACGGTCTCAAGTTTGGGACCAACTTTCGGACGCGGGGCGATGACCAATGGCTGGATCGACATCAAGAACACCGACATGATGTTGATCATGGGTGGCAATCCAGCCGAGAACCATCCCTGCGGTTTCAAGTGGGCGGTGGAGGCGAAGCGGAACCGCAATGCCAAGCTGATCTGCATCGATCCTCGCTTCACCCGCACGGCGACCCAGGCCGATCTGTTCCTGCAGATCCGCGCCGGCACCGATATCGCGTTCCTTGGCGGGCTCATCAACTACGCTCTCGCCCACGACCGCGTGGCCAAGGAATACCTCGTCAACTACACGAATGCGGCCTTCCTCATCAAAGAAGGTTTCAAGCTACCGGAAGATGGGTTGTTCTCGGGTTTCAGTGCGGAAAGCATGAGCTACAACAAGGCCACCTGGAATTATCAGGAGGGTGGCAACGAGACGGGCAAGGCTGTGCCGGCAGCAAGCGCCGAGCAGGCGCCCGCGGGACATGAAGCGAAGCCGGCGGTGATGCCTGTTTCAGCTCCTGCCAAGGGAAGTCCTCCGGGCAATCCACCTCCTCCGCCCTCACTTCCGCCGAACATAGCCTACGACCTGTCGCTAGCAGCACCCGCGTTGCGTCTATCAATTGCTGAAGCAGCAATACTCGCGCTACACGCCCGACGTGGTGGAGCGGATTACGGGCATCCCGCAAGATCAGCTCTTGAAGGCCTACGATCTGTACACCTCCATCCG
The DNA here is from genome assembly GCA_963782275.1 of uncultured Acidobacteriaceae bacterium. Taxonomy (GTDB): domain Bacteria; phylum Acidobacteriota; class Terriglobia; order Terriglobales; family Acidobacteriaceae; genus Bog-257. The sequence goes on from CAWAJA010000003.1 coordinate 284,126, forward strand.
CAAAGACGGCGATACCAAGAAGGTCGGCACCATCATCTACGCGGTGGGTTGGACGCAGCACAGCTTCGGGACGCAGATCATCCGCACGGCAGCGATGATCCAGCTACTGATGGGCAATGTCGGCCGCGCAGGTGGGGGAGTGAATGCGCTTCGCGGGCACTCGAACATCCAGGGCGCGACCGACATGGCCGGGATCTTCGACATTCTGCCGGGATACCTCAAAATGCCGGCGCCGTCCGACAAGGACTTGAAGACATACCTGGAGCGCATCACGCCCAAGCCCGCCAAGCCGAAGGAATGGGATTCGTTCAATTACTGGTCGAACACTCCCAAGTTCGCGGTGTCGTTCCTGAAGGCGATGTATGGCAACAACGCCACCAAGGAAAACGATTTCGCATTTCAATATCTGCCGAAACTTGACCGCAACTACTCCTGGGTCAACATCTGGAACGACATGTACAAGGGCAAGGTGAAGGGATTCTTCGCCTTTGGCATGAATGGCGTGATGATTGGCCCGGATACACAGAAGAACATTGATGCCTTGAAGAAGGCAGATTTCCTGGTGGTCTGCGAGATTTATCCCGACGAGACCAGCAGTTTCTGGATGGCGCCGGGTATTACCGCCGATGAGATGAAGAAGATCAACACGACCGTGTATCGGCTGCCCGGAGCCGGTTTTGCCGAGAAGGACGGGACCTTCGTCAACTCCGCGCGCTGGCTGCAATGGAAGCACATCGCGGTTCCGCCGCCGGGAGAGTGCCGTCTCGACCAGGACATTCTGGCGCAAATCTTCCTCAAGATCCGCGAACTGTACCAGAAGGAGGGAGGCAAGTTCCCCGATCCGATTCTGAAGGCATCGTGGACTTACACGCTTCCGGCACACCCCTCGCTATCGGAGGTGGCGAAGGAAATCAACGGCAAGACGCTGGCTGACTTTGCCGACGAAAAGACCGGGGTCTCGCTGAAGGCAGGACAGCAGCTTCCAGGGTTTGCCCTGCTGCACGATGACGGCACTACGATGTGCGGTAATTGGCTGTACTGCGGCTCCTGGACCGAGGCTGGAGCCCTGCTGCAGCGACGCGGCACCGAGGATCCTTCGGGTTTGGGTATCTACCCGAACTGGGGATGGTCCTGGCCGATGAACCGGCGTGTGCTGTACAACCGCGCCTCCTGCGATCTGGCTGGAAAGCCGTGGGACCCGTCGCGCAAGCAGGTCTGGTGGAACGAGACCGCTCAGAAGTGGGTGGGCAACGATGTTCCCGACTTCAAGCCTGACTCCAAGCCGCAGGATCACATGGGACCGTTCATCATGACTCCGGAGGGCATCGGCCGTATTTTCGTGCCCCTGGGCGGGATGGCGGATGGACCCTTCCCAGAGTATTACGAGCCGATTGAGAGCCCGGTTGCGAATGTACTTCATCCCGACCAGTCTAATAACCCGGTGGTGAAGAAGTACAAGACCCCACTGGACAAGTACGGAACTCCCAAGGAAGGCTACAACCTGGTCTGCACCACCTACCGGCTCACCGAGCAATATCACTACTGGACGAAGAACAATCCCATGAACGTGCAACTGGTGCCGGTGCCGTTCGTCGAGATACCGGCCGAACTCGCTGACGAGATGGGCATTAAGGGAGGCGACAAGGTCAAGGTGACCAGCGCCCGAAGCGATTACATCGCCAAGGCAATGGTGACCAAGCGCATCAAGCCGATGATGGTGGACGGCAAGAAGACCTACCAGATTGGCATGCCGATCCATTGGGGTTTTCTGGGAATCTCCGAAGACGAGGGCCGGACCGCCAAGACACCGGCCAACCTGCTGACGCCAACGGTAATTGATCCGAATGCCTACACACCGGAGTTCAAGGGATTCCTGGTGAAGCTGGAAAAAGTGTAAAGGAGGGACGAGATGGGTGACCGCAACACATTACGAATCCAGCAAATCTCGGCCCATCCTGGGCCGGTGCCTGGCGAGGGCACGCAACGGCAGGACAAGGTGTGCAAGCTCATCGACACCACCACCTGCATCGGGTGCAAGGCGTGTGAGGTGGCCTGCGTCGAGTGGAACGACATGCCGTTCCAGACTACGCACTTCGACAACACCTACCAGACCATGCCCGACACCGACTGGAATTACTGGAACCTCATCAAGTTCAACGAGGACCAGCACAACGATGGCAGTTTCGCCTGGCTGATGCGCAAGCACCAGTGCATGCACTGCGCCGATCCCGGCTGTCTGCGCGCCTGCCCCGCCGATGGCGCCATCGTGCAGTACTCCAACGGCATTGTCGATTTCCAGCAGGAGAACTGCATCGGCTGCCAGTTCTGTGTCTCCGGCTGCCCGTTCAACATCCCGAAGTACAATTCCAGCACCAAGAAGGTTTACAAGTGCACGTTGTGCTCTGACAGAGTGGGAGCCGGGCTGGAACCGGCTTGCATCAAGTCGTGTCCTACGGGGTGCCTGCACTTCGGTACCAAGGATGACATGAAGTTCCTGGCCGAGGGCCGCGCCAAACAGTTGCGCGATGTCTCAGGCTTCAAGGATGCCGGTGTGTACGATCCGGAGACCATCGGCGGCACCAGCGTGATCTATGTGCTGCATGACATCAACAAGCCGGAGAAGTACGGCAACCTGCCGGCGAGCCCCAGAATTCCGCTGGCGTTCACGGTGTGGAAGAGCATCTTCAAGCCCCTCGGGCTGTTCGGGGCCATGCTGGGCTTCGTGGGTGTGGTCATGCATTACGTTTTCGAAGGTCCGCGGCGCACGCAGCCTACCCCACCGGTGAAGCTAATCGACCCGCCACCGCAGCCCGCGGGAAAGGAGAATTAGATGGCGACCACGGCCAATCGCTTCGTCCACCGCACCAACGCCATCGATCGTCTTGGGCGCACGGTTGTCTATGCGGGTGAGTTGCTGCGGCATCCCGTGTACACCCGTTTTCTCCACTGGATGGTTGGGATCTTCTTCTTCTTCGCCTTGCTGTCGGGGTTCGGCATTTACCTGCCGTGGATCTTCCGCTTCTTCACCCCGCTGTTCGGGGGCGGAGCCATGACCCGCTTTCTGCACCCCTGGTTCGGGCTGGGATTTGTCTTCTTCTTTGCGCTGCAGGCGCTGAACTGGTGGCAGGCGATGACCTGGACGCCCACCGACTCGCGCTGGATGAAGCACATTAAGCAATACGTCACGCGCAGCGACTCGGTGGAATCCCCGGAGACCGCCTTCTTCAACGCCGGGCAGAAGATGATGTTCTGGGAGATTGTTTGCGGCTGTATCGCCTACCTCATCACTGGCGTGATCATGTGGTTTCCCACAACGTTCGGGCGCATCCTGGTCTCCATTTCCTACGTGATTCACGACCTATCTGCGTTGATCATGCTGTTTGGGATTTTCTTCCACGTCTATCTCAGTACCTTCGGTGAGCCGGGCACCATCCAAGCCATGACTCGCGGCACAGTGAGCGAGGGGTGGGCCTGGACGCATCATCCCGCGTGGTACAAAGCGGTCACTGGACGCGATCCTCAGCAGGCGCTGAAACAGGCAGAGGCAAAAATGGCAGCCCGCGAAAGTGGCAACGACTGATCTATCTCACGTGATCGGGTGGGACGTATGCCGAGAGTAGCTTGCCGTCTCGCGTGGCGGCTTGAGTGAGTGTTAGTGCCGGTGATTTCCGGAGACGTCGAGTCGAAGAAGCTCACCGGTCTCTAATGCGATTCCGCCTCTGGATTCGGCGGCGCGCTTGACAGGGTTTGCAGCCGCTGTTGAGCTTCCGCGTTGCCTGCGGCTGCCGCCTTCTCATACCACTCCCTGGCCTTGTGAGGTTCCTGGGGCACGCCCTGTCCGCGGGCGTACAGATAACCGAGATTGTTCATCGCCGTGGCGTTTCCCGCGGCTGCTGCTTTTTCGAACCACTCCTCGGCCTTTTGATAGTCCTGCGGCACGCCCTGTCCGCGGGCGTAGAGGCCGCCAAGACTGGTCATCGCGTCAGCGTTTCCGGCTGCTGCCGCCTTTTCGTACCACTCCCTCGCCTTCTCATAGTCCTGTGGCACGCCCTGACCCTTCCGGTAGAGATAGCCAAGATTGGTCATTGCGTCAGCGTTTCCGGCGGCTGCCGCCTTTTGGTACCACTGCTGCGCTTTCAGATAGTCCGGCGATACTCCCTGACCCTGGTAGTACAGATAGCCGAGACTGTTCATCGCCCCAGCGTTTCCGGCTGCTGCCGCCCTCTCGTACCATTGCTTCGCCTTCAGGTAGTCCTGCGACACGCCCTCGCCTTTTTCGAACAGAAGGCCAAGACTGTTCATCGCATCAGCCTGCCCAGCGTCGGCAGCCTTTTCATACCACTCGCGCGCTTGCTGATAGTCCTGTGGCACGCCCTGACCCTGGTAGTACAGAAAAGCGAGATTGTTCATCGCAGTAGCGCTTCCGGCCGTTGCCGCTTTTTCATACCACTCCCGCGCCTCCCGATCGTTCTGCGGCACTCCGAGACCGTGGTCGTACAAAAGGCCCAGATCGTTCATCGCCTCGGCGTTCCCGGCCGCTGCCGCCTTTTCGTACCACTGCCTCGCTTGAAAATAGTCTTGCGGCACACCATGGCCGCGGTAGTACAAATCGCCCAGATTGATCATCGCGGTGAGGTTTCCAGCCGCCGCCGCTTGTTCATACCAGTGTTCCGCTTCCGGATAGTCCTGCGGCACGCCCTGGCCGCGATCATAAAGATAGCCAAGATTGGTCATCGCCGTGGCGTCGCCGGCCGCCGCCGCCTTTTCATAGCACTCGCGCGCCTTCTGATCGTCCTGCGGCACGCCTTCACCGAGTTGGTACAGGTAGCCAAGACTGGTCATCGCGGTGGCGTTTCCCGCTGCCGCCGCCTTTTGATACCACAGTTTCGCTTTCCGATAATCTTGCGGCACGCCATGACCGCCGTAGTACAGATTGCCGAGATTGGCCATGGCATCAGCGTCTCGGGCGCCTGCGGCTTTCTGATACCAGAACTTCGCTTTGCTGTAGTCGCGCGGCACTCCCTGCCCTTCGTAGTACAGAGCGCCGAGACGGTCCATAGCAATGACGCTTCCGGCGGCCGCCGCCTTTCGAGTCCACTCCTTGGCCTTCTGATAGCTCTGCGGCACTCCGTGACCCTGGTAGTACAAGAAGGCGAGATTGTTCATCGCAGTGGCGCTGCCGGCGGCGGCCGCTTTTTCATACCACTGCCGGGCCTTTTCATAGTCCTGCGGCACACCTCGACCGCGGTCATACAGATAGCCGAGATTGGTCATCGCCGTAGCGTTGCCGGCAGCCGCCGCCTTTTCATATTCCTCTTGCGTCTTCTGGGCGTCCTGTCCGGAAGCTTGGCCGAGAGCGCCCAGGACCACCGCCGGAAGCGACACAGGGCCGATGATTACCAATACCAATGGCAGCGAGCCAATCGAGATTGCAGCCCGCAGACGTTCGCGGCGGACGGCACGCCTGATACGAAACCAGAGATGCGCGAAGCGATATGAAGGGGACTGCGATGCGGGCGCGAGGTTGCCAGCCGCTGCAAGCCTATCAAGGAGGAAGTCGTTCTCTTGCACCGTGTCGCTTATTTTGGCGCTTTCCGACGCGGCACATAAGTGACTAATTGGAGACCCGGACGAAAATCTTTAGAGCGAGGCTGCGTTATCCTTGCTGCATGCAAGTCCGTGTGCTCTATTTGGGAATGCTGCGCGACATTGCCGGCTGCGGTCATGAAGTCGTCTCGCTGGCCGAGGGCTCGCGCCTGGGCGATCTCTACGCCGAGTTGGAGGCCCGCTTTCCCAAGTTGCGCGCTTTTCGCGATTCTCTTGCGCTTGCGTTGAACCAGGAGTACACCGATGCAGCCGCCGAGCTACGCGACAACGACGAGGTCGCGCTGATCCCTCCCGTGAGTGGCGGCTCGACGGCTGAGGATTCGACGGCAGAGACTCCTGTACCGCTCATCTCGGAACATGCCCGCCTGGTGGGCGAACCCATCAAGACATCCGTCGTCCTGTCCGCGATCAAGCGTCCGGAGGACGGCGCGGTCGCAACTTTCGATGGCATCGTGCGCAACAACTCGCGCGGCCGCCGCACGCTGTATCTTGACTACACGGCCTACGAGCCGATGGCCTTGCGGCAGATGGAGCAATTGGCGCAGCAAGCGCTGGCGAAGTACGCCATCCGCGACGTGCGGCTGGTGCATCGTCTGGGACGGTTACAGATCGGCGAAACCAGCGTCTATATTGCAGTTGCCTCGGCACATCGCGCCGCCGCCTTTGACGCCTGCCGCTGGTTGATTGATACATTGAAGAAGACGGTGCCCATCTGGAAGAAAGAGTATTTTGAGGACGGGGCGGTGTGGGCTGATGGCGAGCCCTTCCCACCCGAAATTCCACTCGCGGGCAGGGGCGCGTCAAACCGCTAGGACAAGGGTTTCAGCTAAGGAATGTCTATCACCAGCAAGATTTCCAAGCGCGACATGGCCCCGGTCTGCGCGCTCGCCTTAGTGTTCGCCGCTTCTACCGCTTTGCTTGCTCAGACGTCGCAGAGCACAGTGCCGCATCCCCCGGACTCGCTGAAGCCGCAGCAGTCTGGTACTGTTCCGCACCCTCCCAGCCTTCAGAAGCAGACTGCCGACGCCCAGCCCGACGAGCAGCCCAACACCACCATCAAAGTGAACGTCAAGCTGGTAAGTGTGTTCACCACCGTCACCGATAGCGGTGGTTCTCCCGTCTCGTCGCTGAAGGAGGAAGATTTCCAGGTATTCGAGGACGGCAAGCTACAGAAAATCGCAGTGTTTCATCGCGAATCGGAGCTGCCGCTCTCCATCGTTATCGCCATTGACACCAGCCTCAGCACGCGCGGTGATCAGAAGCTCGAACTGGAGTCAGCACGCCGATTCGCCCACGCCATTCTGCGTCCGATCGATGGCATCTCGCTCTTCCAGTTCAGCGAAATTGTTGACCAAGTCACGCCTTTCACTTCGGACTTGCGTGTAATTGACCGGGCCATCAATCACATCCACTCCGGCGCGGCGACGGCGCTGTACGACACGTTGTATCTAGGCTCCGACGCGCTGCTGGACCGGCGCGGCCGCAAGGTCATGGTGGTGATCACCGACGGTGGCGACACCATGAGCAAAACCAGTTACCAGGAGGCGGTTCGCGAGGCCCAGCAGGCGGAAGTGATCCTGTACAGCATCATCATCGTTCCCATCGAAAACAGTGCCGGACGCGACATTGGCGGCGAGCATGCGCTCATTCAGCTTTCCCGGGACACTGGCGGAAAGTACTTCTACGCCAGCGGGTTGGAACAGCTCGACGCCGCCTTCCGTAAGATCAGCGACGAACTGCGCACGCAGTATATGATCGCTTACTATCCCAGTGCGCGGGTGGCTGACTCAGATTACCGGCGCATTGAAATCAAGGTCGATCCCACCACAAAAGATTACCCGAATCCTGATGATTTGCAGGTGCGCCATCGCACCGGCTACTACACTATGCCTGGGAAATAGACCCCCTCAAGCAGCCGTTAGCGCGGACTCAGGTGTAGCAATACTCCTAGCAACAGTCCTCAATCTCCGAAAATCTGTAGGTTGCTGGGACGAGAATCTGTGAAAACTAATACTTTCGTGGAACTCCGTCTGGGCTATGCGATGTATCACGTTTTGATTCATATAGTTGCTGGAGGCTCCGTGTGGCTAGAAATTGGCAGGTGACATGCACAAACAGCAATCAGACGCAGCCAAGAAAAGCACCCTAAACGTAGCCTTGGCAAACCAAGAAGTCATGTAGAGGAGAAGAGGTTCGTTCCATGAAAAGATTTTATGCGCTCATGACATTATTGCTGGCAGTCGGCCTCATGGCGCCTGCAGCTTTCGGGCAGTCGCTCACGACGGGCGACCTCACCGGCACGATTACGGACGCGAGCGGCGCGGTTACGCCGAACGTCACGGTGACATTAAAGAGCCCTGACACGGGCGAAACCCGTACAACCACTACCAATTCGACCGGCTTCTACCGCTTTTCACTGTTGAAACCCGGTAATTACACGATCACGACCGACGCGCAAGGTTTCACCAAGACTGAGCGCACGACGACCGTCAACGTCGGCCAAGCAACCGTCGTCGACATCAAGATGGCAGTAGGTTCGACCACCCAGACGGTAGAAGTTACGACTGCTGCCCCCTTGGTAAACGCCGACAATGCCGACCTGTCGACCAGTTTCGGCGCGGGACAGATCCAGAACCAACCGAATGGCGGCAATGACCTTACCTACATTGCCCAGACCGCTCCCGGCGTAACCATGAATACCGGCCAGGGGTACGGCAACTTCAGCGCCAACGGCCTTCCCGCCACTTCCAACCTGTTCACGGTAAACGGCGAGAACGATATGGACCCGTACCTGAACCTGAACAACTCGGGCGCAACCAACCTGACGCTGGGCAAGAACGAGGTGCAGGAAGCAGTTGTCATCACCAGCAACGCGTACTCTGGACAATACGGCCAGCAGGCAGGCGCGCAGGTCAATTACGTTACCAAGTCGGGCACAAACCAGTACCACGGCAACGTCTTTTACGAGTGGACCGGTTCTTCGCTGGATGCCAATGACTGGTTCAACAATCACTTCGGAACGCCGCGGCCCTTTGCCAACAACAATGAATGGGGAGCTTCGATGGGTGGTCCGATAAAGAAGGACAAGCTGTTCTTCTTCGTGGACTATGAAGCGATCCAATACATCGTTCCGTCAAGCGAGCCGGTTTATGTGCCTACGTCGACGTTTATAAGTCAGACCCTCGCCAACCTACCGGCGAACGAAGTTACGCTGTACAACAGTTTGTTCAACCTCTACACCCATGCCAAAGGATACAACGGGAACAACTTTATCCCGGGGAGCTGCGGTCAAGCGTTGCCTATAGTCAATCCGGCGTTCACAGCCGACAACTGCTTCTCGACCTATCAGGCGACGCCTGCACTTCCGGGAACGGAGTGGATCCTGCCCTTCAGGATCGATTGGAACTTTACGCCCAAGGACCAGCTCTATTTCCGAGCACGCATCGATCACGGCACGCAGGCCACGTTAGCTGATCCATTCAGCCCCGACCTTAGCGCTGCCAGCAAACAGCCGGCGTACGATGGCCAGTTCGGGTGGACCCACGTATTCGGCCCCACTGCCACCAACCAGTTCAGTGCGGACCTCAGCCACTACCAGGCCATCTTTACCCAGAACAACCCGAGTGTCTTCCCGTATTCGATCATTTCCACGGGCTTCAACCTGGGCGACCCGAGCGGAGTTACAAGCTATGCCTTCGACTTCCCCCAGGGACGTAACGTCACGCAGTACCAGTTCATAGACGATTTCTCCTGGAGCAAGGGCAGGCACAGTCTTAGATTCGGCGGCAACTTCCGCCGCTACGACATCACCGATTACACCTTTAGCGTGCTGAATAATCCTGAGGTGCTTATCGGCGACGTCACCGGTAACTCTGGAAACATAGTGACTCCGGCTCTTTGCAACGCCGGCGACCCCAACTGCTACAGCGACGGCGGCGTGCTTGACTTCTACAACGGAACTGCGCTGCAAACTCGCCAGAGCTTCCCTTCCCGTTCGACTCAGCCAGTCGCCCTGTGGGGACTGGGAATGTACGCGCAGGACGAATGGAAGGTTAAGCCCAACTTGACGCTGACCCTGGCTCTGCGCTTCGAGAAGAACTCTAACCCGGTCTGCCAGACCAATTGCTCTTCTTTGCTTAAGGAGCCGTTCAACACCCTTCTTAACGACGGCCTGCTCAGTAAGTCCACGCCGTATAACTCGATCATTAACGGCCACAACCACCAGCTCTATAACGCCACGGACGCTATCGACGTCGCGCCCCGGTTCGGGTTTGCATGGTCGCCGTCGGGTCCCAACACTGTCATCCGCGGAGGCTTCGGCATCTTCTACGACGCCTTCCCGGCGGTGGTTGGTGACTCGTTCATGACCAACCTGCCTGGATTGGTGAATGTGCGTATCACCGGCACCCAGTGGGGCGACACCACCTCTCCTGACAGCCCGTACGTTCAGGGCGCGGCGTCTGCGGCCGCCATCATGTCAGGCTTCGACCAGGGAGCGTCCTATAACTCTTTGAAAGCACAGTTGGGCTCGCAGTTCCGGACCCCGGGCTATAACAACCAGATCGGTACGTTCCATACTCCCTACTACGAGCAGTGGAGCTTCGGATTCCAGCAGGCAATCGGAGACAAGACCTCGGTTTCCATGGGATACGTGGGGAACCACGGAGTTCATATCCCCATCGACAACCGGGGCGTGAATGCCTCCGGTGCATCGCTGGGACTTCCTGCTGTTCCTCCGACCTCGATTTTCGGCTCGGTTGACCAGTACTATTCGGCTGGCATATCCAACTACAACGGCCTGACGATGAGCGTGAGCCAGCGTGCGGTTTACGGTCTAAGCTTCCAAGCCAGCTACACGTGGGGCCATGCCAACGACGACGTTTCCAACGGCGGCATTCGCCAGACTCCGTACAACAACTCTCAGACGTTCGGGTCGTTGGCCTGGCAGGTCAATCCACTGTGTCTGACCTGTAACAATTACGGCAACGCTGACTACGACATCCGCAACAGCTTTAACGCCAGCTACGTGTGGCAGATGCCGTATAAGTTCAGCAACAGCTTTGTCAACGCAGCGTTCGGGGGATGGCAGATCTCGGAGAACTTCTTCTACCGCACGGGGCTGCCCCTGACGGTCGTTGACGGCACCACCTCCGTCACGAACTATGGTCCCACGAACACCGTGGCAAATGTGATTTTGCCTGGTGGGCAAATGAGCTGCGTCAACGGCAACAGTCAGTGCCTGAACCCGAATGCCTTTGCACCGGCAAACGCATTCACTGGCACTTTCCCGAACCAGCGCCGCAACGGCTTTAGAGGTCCCAATTTCTTCGACTCGGACTTCACCATCGGCAAGAACTTCAAGTTGACGGAGAGGTTCCTATTCAACTTCACCACCAACTTCTACAACGTGTTCAATCATCCGAATTTCACTAACCCGGATCTCAATCTCGCCGACGGGACCTTTGGTCAGATCACGACCACGACGGCGCCGCCAACCGGGCCCTATGGTTCGTTCTTTACCGGTCTGCCTTCCGGACGAATCATCCAGTTTGCGGGCAAGATCACCTTCTAACCAGTTTGACTCTGCTGTACTTTCGGCGACCCCTCCCGGGGTCGCCTTTTTTTGCTGTGGAGTCTGCCGGTGCAACGAAGTTGATTGCATTGGCGGAACTGAGCTTTGGGCCCAAGGTGAATTCTGGCAGGCGACCATAAATCACCTTCCCGTGCATAGAAAAGGTCAGGGCTTGGTCCCTGCACCGCAAAAGGGCAGGCTGGCTCCGGGGGCTGAGAGCTCGGCTTCTCTGTTGACCTGACTGTGGCGCGGCTGAAAGCAGTGCCCTCATACAAAGTGGTCAATGGGACAGGTTGATACGTTCGAGGATGAAGGACGACGGATTGGGAGTAAACTGTCTCGGGGGCGAACGATTCCTGGCGAGGCGCGAAGCCGATGTTTGACAGCCGCGCTTCCCATTACAAGGAGTAAGAATGCCTCGACTCGCGAATCACCTGTTCGTCGCGGTGCTCGCTGCCTGTTTTAGCACGGGACTGCAAGCCAACGCCACTCAGGCGGGTCAAACACCCGCGCAATCCTCGCCAACACCGACCACCGGGGCTGAGAATGCTGAGAAACCCCACGGCCCCATGCCAGCGGAACTGACAAAGTCGCTGGACTCGAAGAAGCTCAAAGAGGGCGACCCGGTAACGGCGCGCATTACGGCAGAGTTGCACATGCGCGATGGGAGAACGATTCCGCGTGACAGCAAGCTGATCGGGCACGTAACGGAGGCGAAAGCGCGTTCCAAGGGTGACCCGCAAGCGGCGCTGGGGATTACCTTCGACAAAATCGTGACTCCGGACGGGAAAGAATTGGCCATCAAGGGCGTCATTCAGGCCGTAGGACCAAGTCTGACCGCGAGTGGGCCCACGGACGCGCCAACCGGCATTGGCCCCGGCATGATGGCCGGGCATGAAGGGACCGGGACCGGAACTACGCCTCCGCCAACGGGCGGCATGAGCCAGACCACACAAACGTCCAAACCGGTGCTGAGTCCGCAGTCGAAGGGCGTCGTCGGAATCCGCAATCTTGAACTCGGCGAGAATTCTGTGCTCCTCTCGGGGGGCAAAGAGATAAGGCTGGACAGCGGCACCCAGATGATTGTTCAGGTGGAGATTGAATGAATCGGAGTTACGTTCCGCACTTGCAGTCTAAGGAGCGAAAATGACTCGATACAGAAATCGCTTGTTCACCGCGGCGCTTGCTGCTTTGCCTTGCGCTGTTTTCTTGTGTCTGGGACTAGCTGCCAATGCCGCTCAGACACAAATCTCGCCATCCTCGGCGGCCGAGCCCGAGAATGCTGAGAAACCCCACGGCCCCATGCCGGCGGAACTGACAAAGTCGCTGGACTCGAAGAAGCTCAAAGAAGGCGACCCGGTAACGGCGCGCATTACGGCAGAGGTGCGCACGCGAAGCGGAGACGTGATCCCGCGCGACAGCAAGCTGATCGGGCACGTAACGGAGGCGAAAGCGCGTTCCAAGGGTGACCCGCAAGCAGCGCTGGGTATTGTCTTTGACAAAATCACGACTCCGGATGGTAAAGAATTGGCCATCAGGGGTGTCATTCAGGCGGTGGCACCAAATCTATCCTCCGGAGAGCAAGCGGGAGGGGTTCAGTACCCCGGTATGATGGCGGGACGTGATCAGGGAATGTCCCCTGGAACCACGCCTCCACCGATGCCTAACCAGAACCAGGCACAGCAACCATCCAAACCGGTGCTGAATGCGCAGTCGAAGGGGGTGGTCGGGATCCGCAATCTTGAACTCGGCGACAATTCCGTGCTCCTTTCAGGGGGCAAAGAGATAAGGCTGGATAGCGGCACCCAGATGATTGTTCAGGTGGAGATTGAATGACTCGGAGCTACGTTTCTTACTGATCAATTGCCAGTTCTCGCTTTGCCGGTTATCAGGAGTAGTTGCGCCACACTTCCACCGACACCTGGCCACTGACAACTGTTCTGTTACACTGCGGTTTTCGAGGTCATTCATGCAGAATCCTACGCAGCCATCGATTCAGTTGACAAATACGCCTGACTACCGGGAAAGCTATGCCAACAGCGTCCAGGTGCGGGTGAACGTTTGGGACTTCTTCCTGATATTCGGCACCCTGCAACAGCAGGACGAGACCAGGGTCGAGGTCCGCAACTTTCAGGGAATCTACCTGAGCCCGCAGCAGGCCAAGGCGTTGTACACCATCCTGCAGCAGAACCTGGTCAACTACGAGAATACCTTCGGAGACATCAAGCTCGATCCGCGTGTGACGCCGGGGGCGGGCCCGGTGCACTAGCTAGATGGATGCTGGCCTGGCGATGTCACGCGAAGGCCACATGAGAATGCGGCCGTCCATAGGGAATGAAGATTCACCACGGAGGCACGGAGATCACGGAGAGTAGAAACCGAGGCTCCGTGTCCTGCGGGTCTCCGCGGTGAACGATCTTCGAAAGAGCCTGGGGAAGGTCCGCAAGGATCTCTTCGCCTATTCGCTGATCTTTACCTTTCTGTTTGCCACTCACTTGCCGTTGCTGCGGCTGCCTTACTTCTGGGACGAAGCCGGATACTTTATTCCGGCGGCGCGCGATCTGTTGCTGACCGGCTCGCTGGTTCCACACACGACGCTGTCCAACGCGCACCCGCCGCTGGTGATGATCTGGCTGGCCTTCTGGTGGAAATTCAGTGCTTTTACGCCGGCGGTGACGCGGACTTCCATGTTGCTGGTGGCTGCTTTCGCGCTACTGGGATTGTGGAGGCTGTCGCGCGAGGTTGCCGGCGAAGCAGTCGCTCTCGCAACCGTAGTGTGTACCGCACTCTACCCAGTGTTCTTTGCGCAGAGTTCGCTGGCGCACCTCGACATGATGGCCGCTGCGCTGACGCTATGGGGGCTGGCGATGTACGTCGAGCGCAGGCCAGTTGCGACCGTGGTTTTTCTGGCGCTTGCGCCGCTGGCCAAGGAGACGGCCATCATCGCGCCCATGGCGCTGTTTGCCTGGGAGCTGATTTGTCCGCTGCTAGCGAAGTTGCGAAGGGAGTCTTTTTGCCTGTACCGCCGGAGCTTGCTGCGGACTTCCTCCTTTCTCTTGTGTTTGCTGCCGCTGGCGCTGTGGTTTGTGTACCACCATCACCGTACTGGCTTCTACTTAGGCAATCCTCAATACCTGCGCTACAACTTGCAGGCAACTGCAAATCCGCTACGTATCGTGCTCGCGATGCTGATTCGGCTGTGGCACATCCTGGGGTATCTCAATCTTTTCCTGTTGACTCTGGCGGCAGCGTACGTGATGACCCGTCCTCCATTGGCGGAGCCTGATGGCAGCCGGCGGTCACGGATTCCTATCAACGTGCAACTGGTTTTCGCCGTGGTGATACTGGCCTACGTCGTCGCGCTCTCGATTGCCGGAGGCGCGGTGCTGGCGCGCTATATGCTGCCGGTTGTTCCGCTGGTGATCCTGGTGTGCATTTCCACGCTGCACCGTCGAATGCGGCGGTGGGCCTGGTGGATTGCGTTCACCTGCGCTGCGTTCGTAGCGCAACTGTTTATTCCGCCGCCGTATCGCATTGCTCCTGAGGACACGCTGCTGTATCGCGACTACGTCATCCTGCACAAGCTGGCGGCGGACGAGCTTTCGGCGCGCTATCCGCAGGCGCGGGTGCTGACGGCATGGCCGGCTTCGGATGAACTCACGCGCCCGTTCCTCGGCTATGTCAAGCAGCCGCTGACGGTGGTGCGCATCGAAAATTTCTCGCCGCTGGAAATGGCGCAGGCAGCGCACGCAACCGATCAATTTGAGGTCGTGCTACTCTTCACCACCAAATGGCAGCCGCCGCATCCGTTGCTGCGCTCTTTGCCCTTCGGCGAGACGCTGCAGCAGTTGTTCTTCGACTATCACGAAGACCTGCCTCCTGGGGCGGCAGCAAACCTACTCGGTGGCCGGGTCGTGCGTTACCTGAACCGCAACAATGAGTGGGTGGCGATCATTGCGATCGAGAAGATCGAAAATGTCTCAATCCGAAAGTCATCTTTTTTGTCCGACTACCCATTCGCGAATTCGCCCGTCCATTCACACATAGAACATCGCTAGAAGATTCGCTTCGAATTTCCAACCGATAACCGATAACAGAACCAACCAGACGCTTTTGGAGGATGTAAATGCCAGATACTAAGCTGCAAGGCTACCGTGTGGCCATTCTCGCCACCGACCTATTTGAGGAAGCCGAACTCATGGAAACGCGCAAGGCGCTGCAAGCTGCGGGCGCCGAAACCGTCGTCATCGCGCCCCATGGAGGCGACATCCAGGCGGTGAAACATGACCTGAAAACGCAGAAGGTCAAAGTTGACATGACCCTGGACCAGGCAAG
This sequence comes from uncultured Acidobacteriaceae bacterium, assembly GCA_963782275.1. GTDB lineage: Bacteria > Acidobacteriota > Terriglobia > Terriglobales > Acidobacteriaceae > Bog-257. The sequence continues at coordinate 299,640 of CAWAJA010000003.1, forward strand.
GCCGGAGGGATTCAATGCCGTGCTACTGCCTGGCGGGGCGATGAACGCTGACGCCCTGCGCATGGAGAAGAAGGCGCAGGAATTCGTGCAGCATATGGAGCGGGAGCGCAAACCGGTGGCGGTCATTTGTCACGGCCCGTGGCTGCTAATTTCGGCGGGATTAGTCAAGGGCCGCCACATGACCAGCTACTTCACGATCCAGGACGATCTGAAGAACGCCGGCGCACACTGGACGAACGACCCCACAGTACGCGACCGCAACTGGGTCAGCAGCCGTCAACCCAGCGATATTCCAGACTTCATCAAGTACATGATCGAACTCTTTCTCGAGTCGCGGCAGAAAACCCACAAGGCCGCGTAAGAGACCTCGCACGCAAGGCACGCTCCTGATCCTTCGGGAGCGTGCGTATTCATCACACAAACCCGTTAAGCTCTTGCGTGTTTCCCGCCCAAGGCCCAAACTGCTGACGTGCTGTTCACCATCCGCGACTATCAGGCCGCCGATTTCGATCGTCTCTGGCAGATCGACCAGCTCTGCTTTCCTGAAGGGATTGCGTACACGCAGATGGACCTCAGCGGCTTCATTATGAGGCGGAATGCGATCACATTGGTGGCGGACGTTCAACCGGGCAACGCTGAGGATGTCAACCGTCCCAACGGCGACGTGGCGAGGAACCATGCAGTCATTGCCGGCTTCGTCGTCGCCCATCCAATTCGGGGAAGAATCGGACGCATCCTGACCCTGGATATCCTCCCCGAGGCGCGCCGCTATGGATTGGCTTCGCGGCTAATGCAGGAATGTGCGCAGCGACTGCGGACCGCCGGCTGCATGCAGGTGTATCTGGAGACCGCCGTCAACAACGAAGCTGCTTTGCGGCTCTACCACAAACTCGGATACCAGATCGTTCGAACCTTGCCCGAGTATTACTCTAGTCACTCTCTCGACGCGTTCCTCATGGCGAAGCATTTGTAAGCAAAGTCAAGGCGCCCTGTGCGGGGCGCCTCGCGGTTTTGTTTCTTACAAAGGCTAGGCGACGTCGCGGTCCTTCTCGCGTTCGCGCTCGATTTCGCGGCGCTCAGCTTCAGTTGTCTCACTCTTGTCGTGAGGTCCCTTGACCTTGTCCTCGACATCGCGGGCCGCATCTTTCATCTTGCCCCAGGCATTCTCAGCCTTACCCTTTACCTGTTGAGCCGCGCCTTCGACCTGCGTCTTGGCGTCACCGGTCCATTCCCCTACCTGACGCTTGGCGCGTCCTGCCGCATCGTCCATCTTGCCTTTCACTCGGTCCTTATCCATTACTTCACCTCCGTGGGTTCGAAGCTTGAAGACTTACGTTGAGGCACCCGCCTGCAAGCAAGTGCGTGGATCAAAGCTAAATCGTCCTTGCGCCACTCAGACTACTGTCCTGCGGCCGGAAATCAGCTGGAAAATCAAAGCCACTACGGCCAGCACCAACAGAATGTGAATGAATCCGCCCAAGGTATAGCTGGTCACGATGCCGAGCAGCCACAAAACCAGCAGAATCACAAAAATTGTCCAGAGCATTTGTCACCTCCTCCGTTCCCTCGCCCCGTTCATTCGCCAACTGTGACGAGCTACTCGTTGGACGCCAATCTGTTGGCCCTGGTTGTGAGCAGTTGCGAAATTCCCGCCAAGACTCCTCAACAAAAATTGAATGGTGTAGGCAACCCGTCGTGAGGGACGGCTCGCGCTCTGCTATGCTCTGCCCAGAACATGAAAGTCGCCATCCAGGGAGAGCTTGGTTCCTTCAGCCACGAAGCTGCGGGGAAAATGCTACCGCGGGCCACCGTTGTCCCGTGCGCTCGCTCGGCCGAGGTGTTCGATCGGGTGGAGAACGGCTCGGTGCAAGCTGCCGTGATTCCCATTGAGAACTCGCTGGCGGGGTCGGTGGCCGAGCACTTCGACTTGCTACTCACGCGCGACGTATTTATCCATCGCGAGTTTCCCTTGCGCATATGCCACAACGTCATTGCCCCGAAGGTCATAAGGTTGACGGATGTCCGCCGGGTGTTCTCCCATCCCGTGGCGCTGGACCAGTGCCGGAACTTCTTTCGCCGGCGGCCGAAGATTCAGGCGGTGCCTTTCTACGACACGGCAGGAAGCGTTCGTCACGTTATCGCCGACGGACTCCACGACGCTGCGGCGATCGCTCCCGCACAAGCAGCACAACAATACGGAGGTCACGTGCTGCTGGCTGGCATTGAGGATGACCAACAGAACTACACGCGCTTCCTGCTGATCAGCAAGTCGCAGAGAGTTGGCAAGGGCGCAAACAAGACATCGATCGGCTTTGCACTGAAGAATCTGCCGGGTATTCTTTTCAAGGCGCTCAGCGTTTTTGCCCTACGCGACATCGATCTGAGCAAGATCGAATCGAGGCCTCGCCGCGGCCACCCTTGGGAATATGTCTTCTTCGTGGATGTTTTGCGCGGCGATGACGAGGCAGCCCGCAACGCTCTGCGGCACCTGGCGGAGATCGCGGAGTTCGTGAAGGTGCTTGGGATTTATCCCGCGGCTAAGTCGAAATCGATTTAGTCGCGAAAACGGATTCTGGCGAGGGGCGTTCTCTTTTTAGGAGCCCTCAGGGACCTGAATTGGAACTTTATTACGCTCCCAGATCAGCGTTCCCTGATACAATCCTGTGCTCGCGGATATCGGCCTCCGGTATGATTGCTGCGCTGGGCGGGAAGCCTCTTCGGACCGCTCGAACCTCTTTCGGTAGAGTAGGCCGGAAGCGTTGCCGATAGCGTAGGCTTGGGCCCTTGGAGGAGTTCGTGCGTCCGCCGCGTTAGTTCGATTTGGGTTCCGGGGGGTGCATCTTTATAGCCGAACACCACATCTAAAGCTTGAGTGTGTTTGACTCAAGGAGTCATATGTCCAAGAATAATAAAGATTTAAAGCCAGTCGATCCGGAGCTTCGCGACGACGCCACCGAAGCCCGCACCCTGCCGGTTCTGCCCGTACGCGACACTGTCTTGTTTCCCCATGCTGTGCTGCCGCTGACCGTCGGCAGGGAGAGTTCCGTTCAGTTGATCAACTCGCTGGGCGACGACAAGACGATCGTAGTGGTCGCGCAACGCGAAGCCAGGGTGGATACCCCGCAGCCGACCGACCTGTACGGCGTGGGAAGCCTGGCCGTGGTGCACAAAGTTGTGCGCATGCCCAACCAGAGCCTGTTTGTCTTTGCCGAGGGCTTGGAGCGCGTGAAGGTGACGGAGTATACCCAATTGACTCCCTTCCTGCACGCGACCGTCGAAACCATTCCGGAGCCGCCGACGCCCAAGGGCGCCGAGATCGAAGCCTTGCAACGCAATGTGCTGACGCTGTTCCAGCAGATCGTTGCTGGCTCACCCACGCTGTCGGACGAGCTCTCGACGGTAGCCGGCAACATCGACGACGCCGGCCGCATGGTGGATTTCATTGCCTCGTCCTTGCCCTCGCTCAACACGCGCGATAAGCAGGATGTGCTGGAGACGCCTGACGTTCGCGTCCGGCTGGAGAAGATCAACCAGCACCTGGCGAAGGAACTGGAAGTCCAGCAACTGCGCAACAAGATCCAGAGCGAAGTGCAAGACCGCGTACAGCAAACCCAGCGCGAATATTACCTGCGCGAGCAAATGAAGGCCATCCAGAAGGAACTTGGCGAGCAGGATGAAACCACCCGCGACGCCGAGGATCTGCGGCAGAAGATCGAATCGGCGGGAATGCCCGACGATGTTAAGAAAGAGGCGCTGAAGGAACTGGGCCGTCTGGCGCGCATGTCTCCCATGGCCGCTGACTACGGGATGACGCGCAACTACATCGAGTGGCTGGCGGTGCTGCCGTGGCAGAAGTCGTCGGGCGTCGAAGTGGACATCCCCAAGGCCAAGGAGATCCTCGATTCCGATCATTACGACCTGGAGAAGGTGAAGGACCGCATTCTGGATTACCTCTCCGTCCGCCGCCTGAAGCCTAGTATGAAGGGACCGATCCTGTGCTTCGTTGGACCTCCGGGTGTGGGCAAGACGTCGCTGGGCAAATCGATTGCCCGCGCGCTGGGGCGTAAGTTTGTGCGGCTGTCGCTGGGCGGTGTGCACGATGAGGCGGAGATCCGCGGTCATCGGCGCACCTACATCGGCGCTCTACCAGGGCAAATCATGCAGGGTATTCGACGCGCGGAAACCAACGATCCGGTTTTCATGCTCGACGAGATCGACAAGGTGGGGCGGGACTTCCGCGGCGATCCTGCTTCGGCGCTGCTGGAGGCCCTTGATCCCGAGCAGAACTTCAGCTTCCGCGACAACTACCTCGACGTGCCCTTCGATTTGTCAAAGGTGTTGTTCATCACCACCGCCAACATGCTGGATCCCGTGGCCGATCCGCTGCGCGACCGCATGGAGATCATCGAATTGCAGGGCTATACCGAGGAAGAAAAGGTACACATCGCGTTTCAGTACCTGATTCCGCGGCAGATCGAGGAGAACGGAATCACCGGCGACCAGATTAATTTTCCAGAGGAGACGATCCGCTTCATCATTCGCCACTACACCCGCGAAGCCGGTGTGCGCAGCCTGGAGCGGACGATTGGAACCATCTGCCGCAAGCAGGCGCGCCGCATTGCCGAAGGCAAAACGGAAAAGCTGATGGTCACGCCCGAGCTGGTACAACAGACCGACATGCTGGGCGGCATGAAAATCCGCACCGAAGGCGAAATTGCCGAACGCACCAAGCGTGCTGGGGTTGCCGTTGGTCTGGCGTGGACTCCCACCGGCGGTGACGTGCTCTTCGTTGAAGCCAACAAGATGAAGGGCAAGGGCGGCTTTACCATGACCGGGCAGCTCGGCCAGGTGATGCAGGAGTCCATGCAGGCCGCGTTGACTTGGGTGCGATCGAATGCAAAGTATCTCGGAATCGACGAGGGTTTCTTCGCCGACCACGACATTCACATCCACGTGCCAGCAGGTGCGATCCCCAAGGATGGGCCGTCCGCCGGCGTAACCATGGTGACGGCGCTGGTGTCGTTGCTGACCGAGCGGCCAGTGCGTCCCCTGACGGCCATGACTGGCGAGATCACGCTGAGCGGCAACGTGCTGCCCATCGGCGGCGTAAAGGAGAAGACGCTTGCGGCAAAGCGCGCAGGGGTGACAGGACATCATCATGCCGGCCGAGAATCGGCAGAACGTGCAGGAGGACCTGACGCCAGAGCAGCTTGTGGACCTGAACATTCACTACGTGAAGACGATCCAGGAGTTGCTTGACATTGCTCTGCCCAGCACCCATGACGAAGCACAGAAGGATGCCGAAGTTCGTGAAGAGGTCCTGAGCACGGTTCCGGTTGGGTAACTTGTAGGGTAGTTCTGCCGTGATAGGGCATTGGCATTTTGGCGGCCAATGTGAGATTCCTAGAGTACTCGGTCAACCAAAGATGCGCCGTGGAAGCCGATGCGCGCCGCGGCTACTCGCCTAGGCGCCGTTTCAGCGATGTTTGATAAAGGCGCCGGTGTGCAGCTCGGCTATCGCCTGGCGCAGCTCTTCTTGCGTGTTCATCACAATCGGGCCATACCACGCAACCGGCTCTTCGATCGGCTTACCCGAGACCAGCAGGAAACGGATACCTTCGTCTCCGGCGTGGACGGTGATCTCGTCGCCCCGGTCGAACAGCACCAGTGAGTGATTACCGGCGTCGTACACAGGCGGCGCATCGGGCTTCTCGACCTGCTCGGTCAGGACTGCTCGGGGTTCCGAGGAGTCGCGAAACGTACCGGCGCCCGCGAACACGTAGGCAAAGGCGTTGCGCGTGGTCTCGATTTTGAGCCGTTTGCGCTGGCCGGGAGCAACCGACACATCGAGATAATTCGGGTCAGCAGCCACCCCTTCCACCGGTCCCCTCTTGCCCCAGAATTCGCCGCAAATGATGCGCACGCGCGTGCCGTCATCGTCGGTGACCTCGGGGATCGCGCTTGCCGGAATGTCCTGATAGCGCGGGTCGGTCATCTTCAGCGACGAAGGCAGGTTCGCCCAAAGCTGGAACCCGTGCATGCGGCCCTGCTTATCGCCCTTGGGCATCTCCTGGTGCAGGATGCCGCTGCCGGCGGTCATCCATTGCACGTCGCCAGCGGTCATCTTGCCCTTGTTGCCAAGGCTGTCACCGTGCTCCACAGAGCCGGCGAGCACGTAGGTGATAGTCTCAATTCCGCGGTGCGGATGCCAGGGAAATCCCGCAATGTAATCTGCCGGATTCTCATTGCGGAAATCATCCAGCAGGAGGAACGGATCGAAGTCTTTGGTTTTGCCGAAGCCAAAGGCGCGTTGCAGCTTGACGCCCGCCCCCTCGATGGTGGGCGTGGTTTGAATGATCTGTTTAATAGGGCGTAGTGACATAGCCTTTCCTTTCCTTCTGCGCCTCGCAGGACACAATATTGATACTTGAGGGCAGCTGGCGATTCAGGCCTTCGTGAACTCCATGTCGAGCGTGATTGTCACCTCGTCTCCGACCAGGATACCGCCAGTTTCCAGTGCGGCGTTCCAGGTGAGTCCGAAGTCTTTGCGGTTGATCTTGGCGGTGGCCGACAGCCCGATGCGCGAGTTGCCCCATGGATCTTTGGTGGCCGGCGTCGGCCCCTCGACCGTGAACACCACATTGCGAGTAACGCCGCGAATGGTCAGGTCTCCGCTGACGGTCAATTCCCCATCCGCCGCACGGTCTATGCGAGTGGACTTGAATGCCAGGGTTGGGAACTTCTCCACATGCAGGAAGTCGGCGCTCTTCAGGTGCGCATCGCGCTGCTGGTCGCGCGTTTCAATCGAGGCGGCTTCGATCGAGGCCTCGACGTGGGAGTTAGCCAGGTCATTCTCGTCCAGCGCCAAGACGCCGCTGACTTTGCCGAATTGTCCCTTCACGTTGGAAATCATCATGTGTTTAACCTTGAATTCGGCGACGGAGTGAACCGGGTCGATGTTCCAGGTGGTAGTCGTTGCTGCGGTCTGTGGTATAGCCAGTGTGCTCATGTTGGTTGTCCTCTCAACCGATTTGATGCGTTGCACCGATAATCGTTGCAACAAATAGTTTGGCAAAAAAAGTCAAGTGACTTGGCTGCGCGCTACCCATAATAGTTCGGTCAAGGTTCGCAGCCGCTCCCGCCCCAGGTGGCCCAGTTGTTTGCGATGGGCCGCCTGCACAGGTTCGTCCAGGCGGGCGAGCAACTCTAGCCCGTCCGGCGTAATTTGGGCCACCACGGTCCGCCGGTCTTTGGTTTCGCGGCGCCGCGAGATCAGGCCGCGCTTTTCCAAGCGGTCAAGTAGCCGGGTGACGTCGGGATCGCGCGTGATCATGCGGCCGGCGATTTCCCCGCAGGGCAGTCCTTCGGGCGCGCCACGCAGGATTCGGAGCACGTTGTATTGCGTCGTCGAGAGGTCCCCGGTCTTGAGCACCCGGATCAGCCCGCGGGACAACATGTCCGTGGTGCGCAGCAACTCCAGGAACACCGCTTCCTCAGGACAGGCCGCGCGACGTCGCTTTTTCTGAGGCCGATTCGCTTCCTTCATCCAAGCGATGATAGTCGTTATAACGACTATTATCAAGACAATTCGAGACGAGCCGCCTCGCCCCGGTTAATAAGGTGAGCTGGGTGGCGCATCATCGGAGACGATCAGGATGCCCCTGTTCGATTTCGCCGCTCGAACAGCCAACGGGCGCTGCCCTTTCCAGATGCCGGAGGTAATACGTTACAATAAAGCTGCGTCGCGTGGTCGCACCCAATAGGCGCAAATTGTGCGTGCTGTTGGGTCCGCAAAACTGCGTTTTCTGTGAGACGCTTCCCTAACGGAGAGATGGCCGAGTGGCTGAAGGCGCACGCTTGGAAAGCGTGTATACTCGAAAGGGTATCCAGGGTTCGAATCCCTGTCTCTCCGCCATGTTTTCAATAACTTACCCTGAACTGAAATCAATGTTGGGCCGGCAGGTTTCTCCGCTCGCGACTGAAGTCCTCAGTCGGGATGACAAAAGCGAAAGGCGCACAGCGAAGAGCGAGCTCTCATTCGCTTCGTAGGGCTTGCATGGGTTCGATTGAAGCGGCGCGGAACGCCGGAATGTAGGCAGCGATCAGGCCCGCCAGGGCCACGGCGATGCAAACCAGCATCAACACCAGTGGATTGCGCGACCCTGTCCCGTACAACATACTTTGCAGCACCGAGGCGGAAAGCAGCGACGCAGCCACGCCTACAGCAATTCCAGTCGCGAGCAGGACGGCGGCGTCGCGTAAGACCATCTTCAGCACGATGCCGCGCCGCGCGCCCAAAGCCATCCGCACCCCGATCTCGCGCGTGCGCCGCGCAACCGAATACGTCATGACTCCGTAAAGGCCGACGACGGTGAGCACAATCGCCAGCGCGGCGAAGGTACCGAGCAGGACCATCGCAAACCGTGGCTGCGAAAACTGAACAAACATCAGCTCCCGCATGGTGTGAACCTGCGTTACCGGGACGTCCGGATCGAGAGACGAAACAATTTGGCGCATGGTTGGTTCAAGACTGCGCGGCTCGACCGACGCGCGTACCACGATGTTTAGGCAGCACCAGGTGCTAATCTGCGCTGCCGGCAAGTACATGGCAGGCTTGATTTCGCGCTCGGTTGCTTGCAGCCGGATGTTGCCGACGACGCCCACAATGTCACGCCACGGCGGTCCACCGGGAGCGCCGTTGCCGGCTCCGGGCTTGAGCTTTTTGTCGATTACATTTTCTCCCGGGAAGAATTTCTGCGCGAAGGCCTGATTCACCATCATCACTTTCGCGGAGTTCTCGTCATCGCGCTCAGAAAAGTCGCGCCCTTCGAGCAAGGGAACCTGCATGGTGCTGAAAAACCCGGGAGAGACCGGCGTAAGGTCCGCAAACGGCTCCTCCGCTTCCGGCACGGGATGCTCTGGATCCTCGAAAGTGATGATCACCCGGTCATAAGTCATGGGCAGAACCATCACTCCGCCTGCCGATTGCACACCCGGGATCGCGCGTACCTTCTCGAAGTAGTTGCGATAGAACTCTGGGCGCTTCTGTTTGTATTGCGAATCGGGCAGCTCGAAGAAGAAGGTCAGCAGGTGGTCGGGATTGAAGCCTTCGTTGGTATGCAGCAGGTGCACGAAACTGGCGATGAGCAAGCCCGCACCGGCCGTGAGAACCAGGCCGAGCGCGACTTGCCCCACAATCAGACAGGACCGCAGCCAATCGCGATGCGAGATTTCGGTGCGACCGCTCTCCTTCAGTGTAGTGACCAGGTCAGTCTTTGAGGCCGTGATTGCGGGGACAATCCCAAAGATGACCCCTGCCAGAAAGGACAGCAGCACCGCGAACGAGAGCACCCGCAGATCCACTCCTGCATTGGCCGCGCGCGGAACACTGTCCCCGATAAGCGATAGCATCGCCGGCGTGGCGGCAAAAGCCAGGCCGCAACCGGCCAGGCCTCCGACCGTACTCAGCACCAGGCTTTCCACCAGCAGTTGACGGATGATGCGACTGCGGCTGGCACCCAGGGCGGCGCGCATTGCGATCTCACGCTGGCGCTCGCGCATGCGCGCCAGCAAGAGGTTGGCGATGTTGGCGCAGGCAATCAGCAGCACCAGCGCCACTGCGCCCAGCACCACCATGAGCGCAGTGCGCGTATCGCCGATCAGCGCCGCCAACTCGGTTCTCACACGGGCCGAGTCATGGCGTGCGTTCGAATTGGGATACTGTTTCGCCAGGTTGCCGGCAATGTGCTTGAGGTCCTGGTCCACCTGCGCGACCGTGACGCCGGGCTTCATTCGTCCTATCGTGCTGAGGAAGTGCGCGCCCCGCACCGTAATGATCGGTTTGGTGTCGGCAGGATCGTTGTCCACTGCCAGCGTGGTCCAGACGGCATTCTGCGGCGACGTCACCGGAAACCGGAACGAGGCCGGCATAACCCCGATAATAGCGTACGTATTCCCGCTCAGGTTCACCGTGCGGCCTAGGATGGATTTGTCGGCGGCGAACTGCTCCACCCACAACGCGTGGCTGATGAGCACGACTTTGGTCCCCTGCTTTTCCTCATCCGCCGTAAAACCGCGGCCGAGTTCGGGATTCACGCCCAGCGTCGGCAGCAGGTCCCAGGAAACGATTTCGCCATCCACGTGCACCGGCCGCGCCACACCAGTCAGCGTAAACGAGTCGTCGTGGTAGGAAACTAAGTGCTCGAGGGTGCGATTCTGCGCGCGCCAGTCGAAGAAGTCCGGATAGGAGACGGAACTTCCCTGGGGATTTTGTGTACCGGCGGATTGAGCGTCGATCAGCCGCTCCGGTTGGTCGTACGGGAGCGGACGCAGCATCACCGCATCAATCACGCTGAAGACCGCGGTGTTGGCGCCAATCCCGAGGGCCAGTGTGATGATGGCGACCGCGGCAAAGCCGGGCGACTTTGTCATCTGGCGGAAGGCGTACCGAAGATCATCTACGAAGCTGCTCATCTTGCCCCTGAAGCGAAGACGTTCACGGTAGGAAGTGGCAATCCTCTGGCCATGCGGGAACGGTCGTAAGCGACTGATTCATAACCGCTTGCGGCGCCGAGAACGCCGCCCACCAGAACACGGGTGTTCGTCGCCGGACGTTTCTGTTCGTGGGCGAACAACGGTTTCCTAAGCTGATGTTGCCGGATGGTACAATCTCGCCGCATCCTGCTTCCACCGCAGTTGAGTCGTCCGGATCAAAGGAGATCCCATGAGTTCTGCTGCTTCCGCGCCGCCTCTCGAACAACCCCAACTGTCAGAGGTCGAACGCGTAGTCGATACGTTTATTGCTCCGCGCAAGACGTTTACCGACATACGCCGTAGCGCCAGGTGGTGGCTGCCTTTTGTGCTGATGGCGCTCTCCGGTTTCGCGCTCGTGTATGTCGTTGACAAGAAGATTGGCATGGAGAAAGTGGTCGAGAATCAGTTGGCGCTCTCGCCCAAACAGGCGGCCAAGCTGGACCAGTTGTCGCCCGATCAGCGGGCCTCGCAAATGGAGGGCATCGTCAAGTTCAATCGCATATTTTCGTACGCTTATCCCTTTGTGGCCTTGATCTTCGCAGTCATCATTGCCGCGGTGCTGCTGGCCACCTTCAACTTCGGATTTGGCGCGGAGCTTAAGTTCAACCAGTGCCTGGCGGTGACTCTGTATTCGTGGCTGCCCGGAATTGTGAAAGCCCTCATCGCCATTCTTGCGGTCAGCATTGGCGGAGCCGAAGGCTTTACCTTCCAGAATCCGGTGGCGAGCAATCTGGGCGGGTTGGTGGATCCGAGTTCGCACTTTCTGTATGCCGTAGCGAGCTCAATCGACCTGTTCACGATCTGGACGCTGGTGCTGGCGGGAATCGGATATGCGTGCCTCACGAAGGTCAAGCTCGGCACATGTATGGCGGTCGTCTTTGGTTGGTGGGTTGTGTTTGTCTTTGTCGGTGCAGGAATCGGCGCCGTATTTGCCTAAGACCCGTCCCCTCGAATACGGGTGAGGTTGGAGTGCCGGTTTTGGTTCACGCCGCGCGTGTCGCCCAAATCGGAACGGCTCGCCAGTTAGATCGCGAAGGCGCTACGGCATGCCCACGAAACTGGTATATACTTCGGTTGAGTAAAGTTTTATAAGTCCGCTGGTTACGGCGGAGCGGGGCGCGATTCCTTTTCATAGGCCCCGGCGTAGTTACTGATAGAGGTTGACAGAAAGCGAACGAGTCAAGGCCCGCCCGTGCGTCTTGGGATCGGGAATGCATCGCCGGCATAATCTTCATATCCCCGGCGCTCGTTGAATCCGGCCGTAAGACGCCAGGACAGGCATGGGAGGTATCGCTTGGACCTGGTTCTTATACGTGTTTTGTTTGTCTTCATTACGGCTCTTGCCAGCTACGAATTACAGCCCCTGGGATTAGGGCGCTGGCCTTCCGCTGGGGTCGGAGTGGTTTTCGGTCTGGCGGTCATTCTGTTCGAAATCCGGCTGCGCCAGGTCAGCCTGAAACGGTTGATAGGCGCCGTCATCGGCAGTATCTTGGGCATCATCGGCGCTTACCTCTTCAGTCTTGTCATCCGCAACAGCATTCGTCCAGGACCGACCCAGAGCTTCCTGCAACTCTTTGTAATGCTGATCATGGCCTACGTCGGGCTGATCGTAGGCGCCGGCAAGGGCGACCTCCTCAACCTGGCTGCGCTCGGCGGGATATTCGGCGGCGAGAAGCAGTCGAAGCGGAGTTACAAGATCCTCGACACCAGCGTGATCATCGACGGCCGCATTGCCGACATCGCCGAAACTGGCTTTCTCGACGGCGTGATCGTGATTCCGCAGTTCGTACTGCGGGAGCTGCAGTTGGTGGCCGACTCGGCCGACTCCATGAAGCGCAATCGCGGCCGGCGCGGCCTCGACATCCTGCAACGCATTCAGAAGATTGCCACTCTGCACATTCAGATTGTGGAAGATGACTTCCCCGCCGTGCGCGAAGTGGATCTGAAGCTTATCGAGCTGGCCAAGCTGTACGAAGGCAAGATCGTGACCAACGACTTCAACCTCAACAAAGTGGCGCAGCTGCAAGGCGTCGAGGTGCTGAACATCAACGAACTGGCCAACTCTCTGAAGCCGATTGTGCTGCCCGGTGAAATCATGAAGGTCTTCATCCTGAAGGAAGGCAAGGAATACAACCAGGGTGTGGCCTATCTTGACGACGGCACCATGGTGGTCGTGGACAACGCGCGCAAGATGATCGGCAAGAATATCGAGATCTCCGTGACCTCGGTGCTCCAAACCACGGCGGGCAAAATGATTTTCGGCAAGTTCGACGAGCGGGGTATGTACTCGCCCCGCTCTGTCGAGTCGCGGCCGGACTTTCGTAAGCCCGTGATTCCGCCGCCTGCGGTGCCAACGCCAGCGGCCGTGGCTCCCGAAGCGACAAAGCCGGAATAGTCGTTGCATGGCGATTCGTCCCGTCGTTAGGTGGCTCTCGATTTGAATTAGGCTGATGCTGGCGTTTATACTGCGCTCCCCACATGAAGGTTATCGTCGTCATTCCCGCTGCCGGATTGGGCACGCGCATGTCTGCCGCGCGCGGCGCTCCCAAAAGCAAGAGTAAACAGTTCTTTGAGCTGCTGGGAACTCCCATTCTCGTCCATACTCTGCGCAAGTTCGAGCAATGCGAGGCCGTAAGCGAAATCGTTGTCGCACTGCGCAACAATGAAACTGACGGATTTTCAGAAACAGATCGAGCAGGAAGGCTTCAAGAAACCGATTCGAACTGTGGAGGGCGGCGAACACCGGCAAAACTCCGTCGCCAATGCGCTGGCAGCGATCCACGCCGCCGAGGACGATATAGTTCTGGTTCACGATGCGGTGCGACCTTTCGTGGATCAGGACACGATTCTGGGCGTGATCGAAGGCGGTGAAGAAATATGATGCCGTCATCGCGGGCGTGCCTGCGGTTGATACGGTGAAGCAGGTGGATCGGACGGCGGATGGAGCCGTGGTAATTGCCACTGTTCCGCGCGAGCGCATGGTTCTGGCCCAGACTCCGCAAGGCTTCCGCTTCGGACTGCTGAAGAAAGCCTTCGATGAAGCGACAGCGGACGGCTTCATGGGAACGGATGAAGCTTCGCTGATCGAGCGCAGCGGCGGGACCGTCCATGTCGTTATGGGCTCGCCGCGCAACATGAAGATCACGACGCCCGCCGATATGGAGCTGGCGGAATTCTTTTTGTCGCAGGAGAACCGCCGCAAGGCAAGCCTGGGCGGGTAAGGTGCAACTCCAGCCCGAAGGGCGACTCAGTGTAGCCCAGCACCCTTCGACTCACTCAGGGCAGGCTACGCCGGAGGCGGAGTGCTGGGTGCCGTAGGGAATTGACCCGAGCCCCGGCAGGGGGCGACTTGGTCTTAAACTCCGCACGCGGGCTTTGCAGGCAAGACACGTAGAGACGACACTTGTCCAACCCTCAACGCACACCCCGCATTGGCTCTGGCTGGGACTCTCACGAGTTCAAGCCCGGCATTCCGCTGAAAATCGGCGGTGTGCTGATTCCCCACGACCGCGGCCTCGCCGGCCACTCCGACGGGGATGTATTGCTGCATGCCCTGACTGATGCGCTGCTCGGCGCAATCGGCGCCGGAGACATCGGCACATTTTTTCCCCCAACCGATCCGCAGTGGAAGGGCGCAGACTCCGGTCTGTTCGTCCGAGAGGCGCTGAGGCAGGTCGAGGAAGCGCACTACTCCGTTGGGAATGTGGACAGCACGCTAATTCTCTCTGCGCCCAAGATTGGTCCTCACGCCCGGGCGATTCAGTTGCACCTGGCCGAGCTGTTGAGCGTGGATCCCCAGTGTGTCGGCGTCAAGGCAAAGACTCCGGAAGGTATGGGCAGCGACAACGCCGCCATCGCGCATGTGGTCGTGCTGCTCACGGAGATTTCCTGGCCGTAGCCGCGTAAAATAAAGGGTTCGGCCAACCACGCATCTGCTGCGCTTCCGCCATTCGCAGATCGGCCAAAGGAATCCATGAATACCCCGGACCGCGATGTGACAACTGCTCCTGCCTCCGAAGTTGCCGAGCTTTCCGCGCGGCCGTCGAACTTCATCCGCGACATCATCCTCGAAGACCTGGAGACCAACAAGTACAACGGACGCGTCCAGACTCGCTTTCCGCCTGAACCCAACGGATATCTGCACATCGGCCACGCCAAGTCCATTTGCCTTAACTTTGGTCTGGCGGCGGAGTTTGGCGGTAAGACCAACCTGCGATTTGACGACACCAATCCGGAGAAGGAAGAGCAGGAGTATGTTGAGTCGATCATCGCTGACGTCCGCTGGCTCGGCGCCGATTGGGAGGACCGGCTTTTCTATGCTTCCGACTACTTCGGCCAGCTACACGAATGGGCGGTGCAGCTCATCAAGGCCGGTAAAGCTTACGTATGCGACTTGAGCGCAGAGGAAGTCCGCCAGTATCGCGGAACGCTGACCGAGCCGGGCAAAGAGGGCCCTTATCGCAACCGGTCAGTCGAAGAGAACCTCGCGCTGTTTGAGCGGATGCGTGCCGGCGAATTCCCCGACGGATCACGCACCCTGCGCGCCAAGATCGACATGGCCTCGCGCAACTTGAACATGCGCGATCCGGTGATGTACCGCATTCTTCATGCCGAGCACCATCGGACGGGGAACGAGTGGTGCATCTACCCGATGTACGACTTCGCCCACGGGCAATCTGACTCCATCGAGAGAGTCACACATTCCATTTGCACCCTCGAATTCGAAGACCATCGTCCGCTGTACAACTGGTTTATCGAACAACTGGGTATCTTCCCGTCGCAGCAAATCGAGTTCGACCGGCTCAACCTGACCTACACCTTGCTGAGCAAGCGCAAGCTGCTGCAGTTGGTGCGCGACGGCCATGTGCGCGGCTGGGACGATCCTCGCATGCCGACACTGTCCGGCATCCGTCGCCGCGGCTATACGCCCGAGTCGATTCGTAACTTCTGCGCCGCCGTGGGCGTCTCCAAGACCAACGGCATCATTGAACTCGCAATGCTGGAGCACTTCGTACGCGAAGACCTGAACAAACGCGCGCTGCGAGCGATGGCCGTTCTCCGTCCGCTGCGGGTTGTCATCGAGAACTATCCGGAAGATCGGGTGGAGGAATTGGAGTTAGTGAACAATCCCGAGGACTCCGGCGCGGGCACCCGAAAGGTCCCGTTCTCACGAGTGCTCTACATCGAGCAGGACGACTTTCGCGAGGACCCGCCCAAGCAGTTTTTCCGGCTCTCGCCAGGACGCGAAGTAAGACTGCGCGGCGGATACTTCATCAAGTGCACCGGCGTCGTCAAGGATGACAAGACGGGTGAAGTCATCGAAGTCCATTGCACCTACGATCCTCAGACCCGCAGCGGCAACGCGCCCGACGAACGAAAAGTGAAAGGAACCATTCATTGGGTTTCGGCAAAGCAAGCTCTCGACGCTGAAGTGCGGCTGTACGAAAACCTGTTCACCAAAGAAGATCCGAACGACGTGCCGGAAGGCCAGGAGTTCACCGCCAATCTCAACCCGGGCTCGCTTGAAGTATTGACGAACGCCAAGCTAGAGCCATCGTTGGCGAGCGGGAAGCCGGGCGACCGCTGCCAGTTCGAGCGGCTGGGATACTTCTGCGTCGACCCCGACTCGAAGCCGGGTGCGCTGCTGTTCAATCGCACCGTGCCGCTGCGCGACACCTGGGCGAAGATCGAGAAGCGGGATAGAGAGAAGGCCAAATAGCCGGCCATTAGTCGATCATGGCCGTATCCTCTCGAGCCGGAAGAGCTATATGGCTATTTAATTTGGATACGGGGACTCGTAAGGGTAGAATATAGCCATGAAGACGGTCAACATAGCCGACCTCAAGAATCAGCTCAGTGCGTATATCCAACTGGTTCGTAATGGCGAAGAGGTCATCGTCAAGGACCGCAACTTACCAGTGGCGCGCATTTCACCATATGCGCTCACCGATCTGTCAGAGGATGAACGTCAGCTTGTTGCTTCCGGGGCGATGAAGCTCCCGGAACGGAAGACCATGAATTGGGATGAGTTCTGGGCGATGCCAAGTGCCAATCTCAGCGAAGAAGCCGCGGTGACCGCCGTGCTCGAGGAACGCGCGGAGAGCCGTTAGTGGAAGCTGCGTTTTGGGACACAAGTGCGCTCGTTCCACTCTGTCTCCGTCAGCAGGGGACCCCCATGCTGCGGCAGCTTGTCCGCCAGTACGCCTTGGTCGTGTGGTGGGCCACATCGGGGGAAGCGCGAAGCGCTTTTGCTCGAGACATGCGGTCAGGAATCTTGACGCCTGTCGAGTACGAACACGCCCAGCAACGGCTCCAAATATTGAGGCACAGTTGGCGAGAAATCCAGCCCACCGAACCGTTACGCAATCTCGCCGAATCGCTGCTCGACAGGTACCAACTTCGAGCCGCAGACGCATTGCAACTTGCAGCCGCCTACACTTGGACCCTAAATCGTCCTTTCAATCGTTACCTCATCTCGGGCGACAAGCGATTTCTCCAAGCGGCTGGAGAGGTCGGCTTTCGTGTTATTCAGGTTCCATGAGGCTCACATAATCGCCGTGACTTACAGTAGCAATTCGATGCATTTATGATGAGCGATCGTTTGTCCGCCTTCACTCCTCCCCGTCTCCGCTTTGCGCCTTCGCCTACTGGCTATCTGCATGTCGGCGGTGCGCGGACGGCACTTTTCAACTGGCTGTTTGCGCGGCATTTGGGGGGAACGCTCGTCCTTCGCATCGAGGACACCGACTTTCAGCGCTCCACGCCGGAGATGGTCGATGGCATCCTCGACGGACTGCGCTGGCTTGGCATTGATTGGGACGAAGGACCGTATTTTCAGTCGCAGCGCATTGAACTCCACCGCGTTGCGGCCCAACGCCTGGTCGAAGACGGCACAGCCTACTACTGCTTCTGCACTAGGGAAGAACTGGAGCAGCGCCGTGCGCAGGCGCAGGCGGAAGGAGGCGATCCGCAATACGACCGAAAGTGCCGAACTCTCGCGACCGCCGAGGCGACAGCCCGTCGCGACGCTGGACAAAGTTGCGCGATTCGCTTCGCGGTACCGGAGGGTGGAACTACGTCGTTTGACGATGCCATGTTTGGCCGGGTCGAATTCGCCAACAGCGAGATCGAAGATTTTGTGCTGCTGCGCTCGGACGGCGTCCCGACCTATCACCTCAGCGTTGTAGTGGACGACCTCGAAATGCAGATGACGCACATCGTTCGGGGCGCTGACCATCTCTCCAATACGCCTAAGCAGATTATGCTGTACAACGCGATAGGAGTGCAGCCACCTGTTTTTGCGCACGTGCCGCTCATCCTGGGCCCGGACAAAACCCGCCTCAGCAAACGGCATGGCGCCACCAGCGTGATTGCGTACAAGGAAGAAGGAATCGTCCCTGGGGCATTCCGCAATTTTCTGGCGCTACTGGGATGGACGCCGCCGGACTCTTCGCAGGAGATCATGAGCGACCGCGAGCTGATCGACTTCTTTGATCTCTGCGGCATTCAAAAATCAAACGCAGTCTTCGACCGCAGCAAGCTGGACTGGTTCAACACTGAATACATTCGCGCCTATCCGACTGTGCTGTTGTTGCCGCTGATCGAAGAAGAGTGGAAGAAGGCTGGGCTCATTCCGTTCCAGACCAGCCGCGAGGCCATGGTGGCTACCGTCGATCTAGTTAAGCCTCGGGCACGCAATCTGAAAGACTTCGCAACCCTGTTTCGCGCCTACTTCAGCGATGAATACGAAACGGACCCCGCGGCCGCGGAGAAGTTTCTGAAAGATGCTTCAGTCCGGGAAATGCTGGTGGACTTGGCTTCACGCTATGAGCAGGAAGCCGTGTTCTCGGAGGAAAGCGCCGAGAAAGTGCTTCGTGATTTTGCCGCGGAGAGGAAGGTGAAGGCAGCCGCGTTGATAAACGGAGCGCGCGTCGCGCTGACAGGACAAGGCGTAGCGCCCAGTTTGTTTGCGGTGATGGCGAACATAGGACAGGAGCGCACCGTAGCGAGATTGCGGAGAGCAAAGGAAGGGTGATCCGATTACTTCTTCACCACGGCGACTTGGAATTGCACCGGAATGCTGCGCGGCGGGTAACAGGCGCTGCGATCGCACGCCTGAAAGCGCAGCTCGCCGTTGACCGGATACGTTCCCACCGCCGCGTTGGCGGGAGCCTTCAGCATGGTGTTAATGGTGAAATCGCCACTATACACGCTGAGCTTCTCGTTGGGCGAAAAGGCAAACGACATGTCTTCGCCGGCGGGATATTTCACGCCAGCAATCGAGATCGGTTGTGAGGCATTCAATGTCAGAACGGTCGGAATCAAGTAATCGGCCCGCGGCTTGTTGGAGTTGATATGAAAATCCGGGTCGATCCGAAAGTCGAGCGCAAGATTAGCGCTGCTGCCCGCGCGTAACTGCACATTCTCGACGGGCGCCATGATCACGGAAGGCTGTTTGTCCCCCGGCGACTGCGCCAGAGCGAGGCCGACAAAAAGGATTGCAATCGGGCCGAGAATAACCTGCCGCTTCACTGGACCGTTGCCCTTGCGACAGCTGGCTTCACGTTCGCCTCTGCACGGCTGGACTGCGACACCGGTTTGTAGGTTGTGCTTAACGCCTTCTTTACGTCGTTCTCGATCTCTTGGCGGCCCAACAAGCCCACTGCCTTGGCCACTATGGTTCCTTGGCGATCGATATAGAAGGTGGTTGGCAGCGAGCGCACATCGCCGTAGTCGTCCGAAACCTGGTCCGTACCCAGCAGCACTGGATAGTTCACGCCCATCTCGTGAGTAAACTCGGCGATCTTGGCAGACTCGGTATCGTCCATCGCGACCCCCAAAACCACCAGGCCGTCCCGGCCATACTGCTTTTGCATGTCTTCAAACCACGGCATCTCGATCTTGCAAGGAGGGCACCAGGTCGCCCAGAAGTTCAGCAGTACGGCTTGACCGCGAAAGTCAGAGAGCTTGACCCTCCGGCCATCCAGCGTGGGCAACTCGAAGTCGGGCGCTGGCACGTTATGCACATCCCCAACCAACTTGACGGGGCCGTGTTTCCGGCTACGATCAAGGTACTTGCCGGCAGCGAGCATGCCCAAGATAACCACCACCAGCATTACGAAAACGAAGGCGTTACGTTTCAACAAGAGTTCCTCTAAAGCGCAAACCGGTTCAGGAACGACAGGTAACCGGAAAGCATTTTCAGGTTATTGAGAAAGATCAGCACACCAATCGCAATCAAAAGTACGCCGCTAACCACTTCAACGGTGTGCAGATGACGGCGAAAGCGCCCATAGAACGCCAGGAAGCGGTCCACCCCCAGCGAGGTCAGCAGAAAAGGTACGGCCAGCCCAAGGGAATAGATCGCCAAAAGTACAATTCCCTTGAAAACCGTTTCCTGCGCTCCGGCAAAAACCAGGATTGTAGCAAGTATGGGGCCGATGCAGGGTGTCCATCCGAAGGCGAATGCAAAACCTACTGCGAATGACCCGAGCGCGCTCGCGCCTCCTTTGACGTCGTGGAGCCGCTTGTCAGCATAAAGCGCATTGATCTTCCAAATGCCCGTCAGATGCAACCCGAAGATGATGACGACAATGCCGGCAATTCGCGACAACCAGCGGTGGTACTCCGCAGCAAATTGGCCGATGCTGGTCGCGGCAGCCCCCAGCGCGATGAAAACGACGCTGAAACCCAGCACAAACGTCAGCGAATGCAGCATCACGGTTCGCAGCATGCGATGTTCCTGCGATTGCAGGTCCTCAACGCTGGTTCCGGAGATCAGAGACACATAGCCTGGCACAAGCGGAAGCACGCATGGCGATAAGAACGACAGGAGTCCCGCCACGAAGGCGGCGATCGGCAACGGTAGGCTATGCATCAGCGTCTATTGTAACAATGTTCCCGAAAACTGTCGGCTGTGAGAGATGTCAACATTCAGACACATCTCCTCTTTAGAGCGGGGCGACGAAAACTATACCAGCGTGCGGGAGGCGGCGTCATTCCTGGGTTGCATCCGAATGGGTGACTTTCGAAGTCCAGACCAGGTCTCCGAGATAACGATGGAGTCTCCGGGATTATGCGGGTCATACTTCACGGAAGCAGGCAAGCCCAAGCGGCAGGAATACAGGTCGATGAATTGACGCAGGTGAGTCACGTCCTGCGACGCCTCGTAGGTAACGCCAGCGACGTCGTAGGTGTAGATTAGCAGGATCATCTGCCGGCCGGATTCGTCATCCTCCAGTTCTAGTACGTCAATCACGTTGCCATCGATAATGCGGCCACCCAGCGTGAGCTGCACTCGACGTTCCCGCTCCAGTTGCTCTTCGGATTTCTTGTTCTTGCGCGAAAGTAGAGCATAACCGATGACCGCCGCAACAGCACCGAAAGCGAGAATGGGATACAGGCGAACCGAATTCATGTAAGGACCGCGATTGTAGCTGTCTTAGATGCAGATCAGTCGATGTTGACGACAGAATTTGTCAGCGTTCCGACTCCTTCCACTGTTACGTCGACCGTGTCACCGGGTTGTAGCGGACCTACGCCGGCGGGGGTCCCCGTCGCGATCAAGTCCCCACTCTCCAGAGTCATCACCTGCGAGATAAATCGGATAAGAACGTCGAGTGGAAACAGAAAATCGACCGTAGTCCCATCCTGCCGCAACCGGCCGTTGACCCGAGTTTGCACACCCACCCCCTTCCACGGATCGAGCCCGTCCGCAACCACTGGCCCGACTGGGCAGAACGTGTCGAAGCCCTTCGCTCGCGTCCACTGCCCGTCTTTCTCTTGCAAGTCACGCGCGGTGACGTCATTCATACAGGTGTAGCCCAGAATGTATGGCCGGACGTCGTCCCTCTGCCGCAAGCGATAGCATCGCTTGCCGATTACCACCCCCAGTTCGCCCTCGTGGTCCACACGTTGTGAATGTGCGTTGGGACGTCGAATCTCGTCGCCCGTACCAATCACCGAAGAAGGCGGCTTCAAGAAGAAAAGTGGCTCGGTCGGAATGGGATGGTTCAGCTCCTTCGCGTGTTCGCGGTAGTTCCGGCCTATGCAGACGATCTTTGAAGGTTCCACTGGGGCGAGGAGACGAACAGCGCTCAACGCTATCTCAGCTTCGTTGCCACGCTCGAAATCAGCAAATGAACTCGGGGCGCTTGCGAGCGTCCGGGTAACCATTGCCTGGCCGCGTAAGTTGTCAATCAGGCCATAACTGGTCAGGTTTTCACGTTGAAATCGGCAATAAAACATGGGAAATCCTCATTGCATACCTACCACTTCTCGGGCACGGTTTCATTTGTCTCGACGGAACGCGGGCTTTCATTGCCGCGCAAATCCACTGCAGAGACAGAGTAAATGTATTGCTTGCTGGGCTTAACGTTTTCATCGCGGAACGACGGGACCTGGACTAGCTGCTGGTTAAGCTTCTCCGGTGTTCCGCCCGCCAATCGGCGGAACACGTTGTAACCCGCCAAATCGTTTTCCAGGTTCGGGGCCCATGTGAGGTCGATAAACGGCTTTTGTCCCACGCTGGAAAAGACCGCTTGCAGGCCGACTGGCTGGGCCGGAGGATAAATGTCACGAGTGAATACCTCAACCGGTTTTGCAGCGTCACCCGGAACGGAGGCACTCATATTCTGCGAATGGACCCCGGTCAACGTCGCGACGCGATATTCGTACTTCGTTTCCCATTCGAAGGTCTTGTCCAGATACGATCCGCGAGCCGAAGGCGCAACGTCGCCCACAACAATATAGGCGGGGCTGCCAACCGGCCTGCGCTCGATTTGATACCGATAAGTAAGGCCCTTTGGCGCGGTAGCGGGCGTGGGACCCGACCACGATACGGTCACTCCTTCTCCGCTGACTCGGGCAGAAATCTCTTCCGGCGCCGGGATGGTCGGCGCCACCGGAATCGGGACTTGATTGGACAACCCGGCACTGCGTCCCTTGGAATTCATTTCCTCGACGGCATAGGTTACGAAACCTGCGGGATTCTCCAAGCCTAACTCTGGCGGAAGGGTATCCACATAGTGAAGACGAACGGGCTCCGGCTGCTGCTGTCCTTTCTGCTTCGGCTGCGGCTGGGCCTTGGGTGTGGGGACCTCCGCCACCATGGTGCATGCGCTCATCAGCGTAACTCCCGCCCGCCGGCAGATACGAGTCTCCGGGATGTGCTTGACCAGGGTGCGGTCGGTGTTCTTACTAGGCAGCGTCCAGTCCAACTCTACTCGATTGCCCACTCGGGTTGCGGTTAAGTCCTCGACTGGACGCGCCAGTTGCAGCGACGGCAATTGCGGGGCCCCGGGAGTGCCGCACCCGGAGAGCCCAGCGACGGCAAGAACACTCCCTCTCAGCCAGAGCCGCAGTCTCATGGAAGTTAACAGGGTAACAAATTGCAGGAACGACGATTCAACCTGATTCAATTTCCCACGTCCCTGCTGAGGGAGGAAGCATCTGGAATCGAGTGATTGCACCAAATTGCAATCCTCGTGTCACAATCGAAGCATGTTCGCGCGCAAGATACGGGTGGAATACGAAGAAGCCGGGCAGCGGCTGGCCTGCCCGCTGAAGTGGCTCGACAGCTTCAGCATGCGCAACTTCACCAACGACCAGGTTTTCGACGACACCATTCCCATCACGGAAGGCCAGTTGGAGATCGGCACGCGCGTGCCCCTGGAACGTCTGCATACCTCAATGGAAGAATGGTTCAGGCGCAAGGGCTACTTGCCGAAAGGTGCGACCCTGGTGGTGGAAGAGTTGCGTAATGACAGGTGACTTCTCGGATTGGCGCGCCAGGATCGCCGAAGCCAGCGGCCGGATCTACGAACTCATAAAGCCCACTCCGGTCGTGCCTATTCAAGATGACCGGCGCCTCGGTTCGGCACGCGCTTTTCTCAAGCTGGAACATCTTCAAAGGACAGGCTCGTTTAAGCTGCGGGGAGCGGCTAACAGGGTCTTGGGCCTCTCGCCCGAAGAAGCAGCTAACGGGGTCATTACTTCATCCACCGGTAATCACGCTCTGGGTGTGGCCACGGCTGCGCGATATCGCGAAATTGGCGCCGAGGTTTTCGTCTCCTCGCAGGTGTCGGCAACGAAATTACGCCTCATCGAGGACTGCGGCGCCCGAATTCGGACCGCGGGAGACAATCCGCTCAAAGCAGAACTCGCTGCCCGCGCCGCCGCAGTCGCCTCCGGAAAAACCTATATCTCTCCCTACAATGATCCTGATGTTGTAGCCGGACAAGGGACGATCGGTATCGAAGTTATCCAACAGGTGGGTTCCGTCGATGTGCTCTATGTTGCAGTGGGAGGCGGTGGCCTTATCGGTGGCGTCGGGGCTTATGTGAAATCGGTCTCGCCGCAAACGGAGATCGTTGGTTGTTGGCCAAGAAATTCTCGCGTGATGTACGAGTGCCTGCGCGCCGGCAGCGTGATCGACTTTGCCGAGCAGCCAACCCTTTCGGAGAGCACCGCGGGCGGAGTGGAGCCGGGATCGATTACGTTTGAATTATGTCAGAGAGTTATTGACCGCAGTGTACTGGTGTCGGAGGCTGAAATCTTGGAGGCGATGGGCTGGGCTCACCGGCGGGGATGGAAGGTTGAGGGCGCCGCAGGCGTGGCGATTGCGGCATTCTTCAAGCAAGCAGCGCAACAGCAGGACAAGACCGTGGTCATTATTTCGTGCGGCGGGAACACATCGCCGGAAGTGCTCCGCCACTTGAACCACCCGAAAGTCAACTAGAGTCTACCCGCCTCCTCCTGAACCCGCTTCCATGCGTGTTCCACGTGGCGTTGTGCTGTGTTGGTCTGTCCGACACAGAAGCGCAGAGTGAGGCGGTCATTGAGACGAGTATGCGTCAAGTACAGATCACCGCCCTGATTTAGGCGGTCCATCAAGCGCTGATTGCTGTCGTCTCCGCCTCGGTGCCGGAAGCACACAAGGTTGAGCGGTGCCGGGGCCACCAGCTCGAAGCGATCGTCCAGCTTCACCCATGCAGCAAACTGCTGTGCCATCTCGACGTGCCTGCGAACGTGGTATTGGAGTCCTTCCACGCCGTAGTGGCGAATGACGAACCACAGTTTAAGCGAGCGGAAGCGCCGGCCTAGAGGGATATGCCAGTCGCGATAGTCGAACACTGCGCCAGATTCTGTGGCCGTGTTGCGTAAATATTCCGGCAAGATACTCAACGTATCAATGAGTGCCTTGCGATCGGCCACATAGAAACAGTTGCAATCGAAGTTTGTGAACATCCACTTATGGGGATTGAAGGTATAACTATCGGCGAGGTCAACTCCTTCCTGGATGTAGCGGTACTCAGGACACAGTGCAGCTGTGCCCGACATGGCCGCGTCCACATGGAACCAGAGGCCTTCGTCGCGGCATATGGCTCCGATAGCAGGCAGCGGATCGAGTGCGTTGGACGAGGTAGTTCCTACTGTCGCCGAAACGAAGAACGGAACCAGTCCAGACCGGCGGTCCTGCTGAATCTGGCGTTTCAATGCCTGGCTGACCATCGCATAGTGCGCATCGACCTCAACCAGTCGCAGATTGTCCATGCCAATTCCAGAAACCATCGCTGCCTTTTCCAGCGAGGAATGTGCCTCGTTTGAGGTGTAGGCGACCAGACGTCCATCGCAACCGCGGCGGTTGCTGACACAATTCGTAGCACGCTCGCGCGCCGCCAGCATCGCGCATAGAGATGAACTGGACGCCGTGTCCTGGATGACGCCTCCTCCAGCGCTGGTGGACAGAAACTTCTGCGGTAGTCCCAGCATGGGTATAAGCCAGTCCAGCACCTGGGTTTCAAGTTCCGTACACGCCGGACTGGTGGCCCACAACATCCCTTGTACTCCGAGCGCGGAGGACAGTAGGTCTCCAAGGATGGCTGGGCCAGAAGCATTAGCGGGAAAATAGGCAAAAAAATTAGGAGATTGCCAATGAGTGACCCCAGGCAGGATGACCTTGTCAATATCTTGCAATATGGTCTCGAATGCTTCGCCATTTTTGGGAGCTTGGCCCGGAAGATTATCCCGTATTTCTCCAGGCTTTACTTGCGACAGGACAGGAAGTGTCTCAATGCGCTCGTAGTAGTCTGCAACCCAATCCACCACCGCCCGTCCGTACCGGCGAAACTGCTCCGGCGTCATGTGATAACTCTTCTCTTGTGGCAAAGTTTACCTCCCTGTTCTCTCATTCCGTCGCAGGGCTGATATCAAGGAATCAAGTGTAGCGTTAGCGAAAGGTCATCCTGCTTCGAGTCGGACAAGGCGCACGACAATGGCGCCTTTTATGGGTAGACCTCGCCTGACTTAGGTGCCATTCCAGGCTACCACTTCGCGGCGGTCATTAATAAAGAACACTACAACCTCTAATTATAGGTTTAGCATCATTCTGAGCTTACTGTTACACTACCGCTGGTTTCAACCTTGAAAGGAGAAGCATGGATATCCAAAACATCCTAGGTGACCTTAAGAGAGAACGCGAGCGCATCGATACGGCCATCTCTGCCCTGGAAGGGCTCGGGTCGGGTCGCCGTCGTGGAAGACCGGTGGGCAGTCACTCAGCAGCCAAGCGTCCTCGCCGTCACA
Source organism: uncultured Acidobacteriaceae bacterium (assembly GCA_963782275.1). Lineage (GTDB taxonomy): Bacteria > Acidobacteriota > Terriglobia > Terriglobales > Acidobacteriaceae > Bog-257. The sequence continues at coordinate 325,758 of CAWAJA010000003.1, forward strand.
TGAGCGCAGCGTCGCGCAAGCGTATATCCGAGATGATGAAACAGCGCTGGGCCGAGCGCAAGAAGAAAGCAAAGTCTTCGTAACTCCCCATCGTCGCGCAAGACAGTCCGAATTGATAGGAATGCCGCTCGTGGCAGAGCGGCATTTCCCTTAGTAAGTCCACTCTCATTCAGGTCCCAGACTCCCCCGAAAGTAGTACGTGTCATCTCCAGGGACTAGAGCGAAATGTACAATATGTAGCGAGGACAACCTCGCTGCAAGATACGGGCAAATTGTGACGTGCCGGGTTTCCAAGAGTCCGGGGGCGCTAATCGCGGAGGCTGCTGCGAACATCGACACCATGCTCGACGCGATGTTCGAGGGAGTTTACTTCGTCGATCGGGAACGAAAGATCCGAAAGTGGAATTCCGGAGCAACCTCTTTGACCGGGTTCACGTCTGAAGAGTTGTTGCATCGCCGCTGCTCCGACAACATTCTTCTCCACATCGACGAAGATGGAAGGGAACTATGCAAGTCAGGCTGTCCCCTGCAAAAGACTTTGGAGGACGCGAAACCGCGGCAGGCCGCCTTGTACTTGCGGCACAAGCTTGGTTATCGAGTGGCCGTGCAGGTTCGCACTACCGCTATCCGTGACGCCAGTGGCGAGGTGGTCGGCGCAGTGGAGACGTTCCGGGAACTCGGCGAGGGGAACAATGGAAGGCCCGAATCGCTGAACTGGAACAGGTGGCTTTCGTCGATCCCGTAAGCGGCGTCGCCAATCGGCATTTTCTCGAGACCCAACTGAATCGGCTGCTGCACGAACTCCACTCCGTTCGCGAACCCTTTACGGTCTGCATGCTTGACATCGACCACTTCAAGTCGGCAAACGATGAGTTCGGGCACGAATTCGGCGATCGCGTGTTGCGCACGCTCGCGCGAAGTCTGCTGAATTCGCTGCGCAGCAGCGACATGCTCGGACGATGGGGCGGCGATGAGTTTGTCCTGCTGCTCCCGAAGACGGGTCTGGAACGTGCCAAGCAAGCGGTCGAGCGTTCCCGGGTTCTCATTGCCGAAACCGTAACACCAAATGGCACAGGCTTGCTGAAGATGACGGTTTCGATCGGAGGGGCCGTGGCCACCCCGGAGGATGATCGCGCTAGTCTCATCCATCGAGTCGACGAGCAACTCTACCTCGCCAAAGCGCGAGGTAGAAATTGCTGCTCAGTCGTTTAGCCGAGTCGCCTTACGGCAATGGCCTGCTCCCGATCCCAAGCGTGCCTTACGAAGCGAGTTGGCGCGGAATGGCGTAGCGCTTCGGGCCACGCTTGCGCACCAGGAGCACACGGATCCGCTCCAGCAGTTCCATCGGAGCAGACTCACCTTTTGGCAGCCAGCAATCAGCCAGGTGGTCTTCGGTGCAGACGTTAACCGAACCTGAAAACAGCAACGTCGGCGTGTAAGGGGAAATCGCTTTTAGCCGGTCAATCAGCTTGGCGCCACTCATTTTGGGCATCACCAAGTCTGTTAGTACCAGATCAATTCCGCCGCATCTCACAAATTCGATGGCGCGATCGGGATCGGAGCAAGTAAGGACGCGGTAACCCCGCGTCTCAAGAATCACTTTCCTGATGGAGAGAGAGCGTTCGTCATCATCAACGCAAAGAATGGTGCGTTTTGGTTTCATGGACCTTCCCACAAGGCCTTCTCGGGTGTGTCTGTACGGGCACGGCTGAGCAAACCTGTTAAGCCAGACGCGTCGACAGTCACTGAGCGGCTTCGATAAATTTTGTCCGCCAGAGCGAATAGCGTATCCGGATGGTACGTCCGCAGCGCGGCTCTGCCAAGTACCGCAATGGTCAAATTTGCAAGAAAGTTTTGGGTGGCGTGCAGAAACGAAACGGCACCATCAGCGGTGAAAGAAAGTCTTCGTGATCGGTAGAAACCCGCTACTGGCAAGGCATTGCAGCGTGCACAGCTTATCCGCAGCAAATTCACATCGTAACTATGCCGTCAATCACCCGTACTACATTACCCCCGACGCGCACATTGGTGACGGCGTCGCCTGACTTCGCGGCCCGGATGTAGATCCAACTCGGACGCCGCGTTTCGATTCCCTGTTCGATTAATCCTTGCTGCCCTGGCAAGAGCACGCCGTACTTCACCGACCACGCCGCACAACCTCCTGCCGCCGACCCCGTGGCAGGATCTTCGCCGTTGTAGAAGAACATGCGCGCATGCAGCGTCGCCTTCGGGTCCATGGTTTCGCGGCAGACGAAATAGAAGAACCCGCCATTGCTCACAGTGGACAGGTACGACGCGAGCCGGTGCCAGCCAACCGCGAGCTTCTGCAGCGTAGTTAGCGAGCGGAATGGCACCATGGTGAATGCCAAGCCTGTGGAGACCGTCTGGATGGGCAGGTTCTCATCCAGTTCTGAGACGGGAACGCTGAGCACCTCCGCGACTTCGGCGTGGGAATGGGTGCGCCCAAATTGTGGCTCGGCCTGACGCATTTCGCCGAAGAGTTGGCCGTCGCGCTGCTCAAATCGCACCGGGATTTTGCCGACCTTGAGATCCAGTACGATCTCATCTGCGGTCGAGTGTTGGCGCAAATACCAAGCAGTGCCGAGCGTGGGATGTCCAGCGAAAGGCAGTTCTTCGTTTACCGTGAAAATGCGTACCTTGTGGCCTTCCCGGCGCTCCATGGCCTCGTCGCGCGGCAGAATGAAGGTGGTCTCCGACAAGTTGGTTTCGCGAGCAATCTTCTGCATCTCACCGTCGCTCAATCCCCGCCCGTCCGAGAACACCGCCAGCTGATTGCCTTCTAGGGGCCGGCTGGTAAAAACGTCAAGCTGTACAAAGTCAAAATTGCGCGCGGGCATGCATCACTCTCCCAATGGACGTACACCGCTAGACTACCGGAAGTTCTCCCGGGGCCGTACAATCTAGCAGATTGCTTGGAAGCTTCTGCGGTTGCGAATTTCGTCCGGTCTCCGAAATGATTCTTGCCGTGTGTTTCCTGACTAGATTCCCGGAGCAACGATGAAAGACCTCAAAATACCCCCGCATTGATGAAGTCGCGCCAACTTCGATGTCAAGAGCACGCCAGGGCCGATGAAACCGCGAGCGACACGACTGCTGTGCGGGCACTTGGCCGGAGCGTCGACAAGGTCGTGCAGCGTACATGGGCTGCAGGCCGCCTACGCCAATGTGTGCTCTACACCGGCGACCTGGCGGGCTGGCGACAGAGCGATTGTGCCAGCGCTCGCAACCTAAGACGACGCGGAGAAGCGCGTCACCGATGGTGGCGACTTTGAGGTGATTGACTGGTATATCTCGAAAGGGAAGTTTCTGAAGTTGTAAGGGCGCCTACGAGATCGGGCGGCGTGTTGCCCGCCAGCCCGCAGCGGAAGCGAAGGGGGTCCGGTGACTCTCCCGGTCTTCAAAACCGGCGATTGGCGCCTTGCGGTGTCAATGGTGCGTTCGACTCGCACACGCTTCCGCCAATTCGTTTTCATTTCGTGCCTTGCTCCGAATGCAGTGCCTTGCCTGAAGGCCGCGTGACATCGTTCTATCTCTTGCGCCGCCAGAAGTGCCGGTCCCTGAAATCTCTCCTCCACGATCTTCGCCGTCTACCAGCTTCCCAACTGAACGCGCCCTTCTGAAGAATGATCTCAGGTTTGCTGCCGTCCTCTCCGGCAACCACGCTGACAATATCGAAGCGGCAGGGCGGCGGGCGATCGCCGGGCAGTCGTCGCGTATACTGCCGGGCCACGGACAAGATATGCCGCTTCTTCTCGCGGTCAACCGCAGTGGAGGGTGGCGCGAAATCAGCGTTGGTTCGTGTCTTGACCTCAACGAAGCACAGAACTCCTTTATCCCAGCCGATCAGGTCGATCTCACCGCGGTTGTAGGGAACGCGAAAGTTCGCCGCCACAATTCTGTATCCCAGAGCGCGCAGGTGGAAGTAGGCCTCCATCTCACCACGTTTGCCCGTCAGTAAATGCTTTGGCTCTCGCGAACGAATATGTCCACCGGCGAGTTCCAGACTGCGAATGACGAACTTGGTCAGCCAGATCATGGTGCGACGAACAGGATGTTCCTTTGTTCTCACGGTAAATCGCCGATGGCCCACCCCGATGTGATGGCCGTCACGCGACCGAGTACACGCGCGCCAGGAAATCCCTGCAGTTGCCAGCAAGCCGCAAACCCGTCAGAATCAATCGCAGGACCAGCGACGACGATCCGCATCTTTGTCTGCCATTCCATCGAATCAATCGAACGATGCTGAGAGCTAAGCGCGCGCAAATTCAGTCCAGGAAGTCAGGCCGCTCTTTCGGAGCAACGGCGTGAAGAGCCAACTCTTGACGGCGCCCAACCAGATCACCCTGCTGCGCCTGCTTTTTATCCCGTTCGTGATCATCACGATCGTCGACGGAAATTGGCCCTGGGCGCTCGGCCTTTTGATTGCCGCCGGACTGAGCGATGCTCTCGACGGATTGCTGGCGCGCGCCCTACACCAGCAGACAATGCTTGGGCAATATCTCGATCCGCTCGCTGACAAACTGCTACTCAGCTCTCTTTTCCTCGTGCTTTCTTTCGTGAGAAAAATTCCGTGGAAGTACACCGTGCTGGTGTTCAGCCGCGACCTGTGTATTGTTGCCACCGCCGTTGTCTTGTACGCTACCGTCGGCTTTCGCGACTTTCGTCCCAGCATCTTCGGCAAGATCAACACCTTTTGCCAGATCGTCACAGTCTTCTTCGTCGTCATGGCGCAGGTGGTGTCGGCGCCTTTGGTGGTGTCGCTGGAGAGGTTCTTTCTCTACGCGACGTTTACGTTCACCCTCGTCTCCGGCATTCATTACATACTCTTGACCGGGCATCGCTTGCGAGGAGAACACGCAACGCAGCCAAGCAGTCCTTCGCCGCACTAACCCGCTGCCGAATTCATGACCTCCGAGCGCACTCACCGCCTGCAAGTGATCGTCGCCTTCGCGCTGGTGTATGTCTTCTGGGGGTCTACCTATCTGGCCATAGGCATCACCGACGACGAGCATCTTCCCCCTTCGGTGATGTGTGCCATGCGATTCTTCATCGCCGGCCCGCTCATGCTGGCGGCATGTGCTGCCGTGGGCCGCACCGTGCGCGTCAGCGTGAATGAAGCTCTGCGCCTGGCGCTCATCGGATGCCTGCTGCTCGTCGGCGGCAACGGCGGTCTCGCTTGGGCTGAGCAGTGGGTGCCAACCGGATACGCCGCGCTCATCGTCGCCGTGACCCCGATCTGGTTCCTCATGCTGGAAGTATTCGTGTTTCGCGGCGACCGCTTATCGAGCCGCGGACTACTTGGCCTGGCGCTGGGCATTGCCGGCATCGCCATCCTCTTCTGGCCCAAGTTTGAACATCGCGGCACACTGGGCATCATGCAACTGGTGGCCTCGACGACGCTCCTGTTCTGCTCGATGAGCTGGGCCATCGGCTCAGTTCTCTCCCGCAAGTGGCAGATGAAAGTTGATCCCTTCACCGCCACCGGATGGGAGATGACCTTCGCCGCCATCGGCAACTCCATCGTCGCCCTAGTGACCGGCCAACATCACCGCATCGTTCTCACCCATCGGGCGCTGATGGCGGTTCTCTACCTTGTGGTCTTCGGCTCGTGGATCGGCTACTCGGCCTACATCTGGCTGCTCAAGCACGTGCCGACGCCTAAGGTGGCAACCTACGCGTACGTGAATCCAGTAGTCGCCGTCTTTCTGGGATGGCTGATCCTTCGGGAGCGCTTCGATGGCTACATGTTTGCCGGAACGATCGTGATTGTCGCCGGGGTGGCGCTGGTCACCACCGCGAAGGTCCACAGTGGCGAAGGGAGCGAACGGCCTTTGGCGGGATTGCCGGAAGTGGAGTCGGAGGCATAGTGGCGCCGCGTTGCCCCATCGGGAAAGGCGATCGCGACCCGCGGCAACGGGGAAGTTCCCGCAGCGCCGCCAGGCCGCGCCATTCACTCTGTTGTCTGCATCGTTCTACTGCTTGTCGTAGACGGCGGTGCTTGTGGCTGTTTGGCCCATCGAGCCAGCATAGGTTATGGTGACAGTGCGGCTTTTGCCATTGGCCGCGACGACAATGCGACCGGTAGCGGTAACCTTGCCGCCTTTCTTGGTGGTGAGCTCCATCGTGCGGTCATTAACCTGCTTGTATGCCCGCTCGTCTGTATTCGGATCGCCCGTGACGGGATAGAACTTGCCGTCAAACTTCCCCATCCATTCGTTGTGCGTGGCCTGACCGCTGCCGTTAGTGCCATCCACAGTGACTTTCACTTCGTCACCCATGGCTTCGTAGACAACAGTGTTGTTCTTCGACGCACCGGGAGCAATCTTCGACTTGGCGTCGTTCAGTTTCCAGGTGCCCATCTGTACGTCGCTGGCGAAGCAAACAGCGCACGCGACAAAGCACACTGCTATTGTCAATGCAATCGTTCTTGCTTTCATGCCTCTCCTGATCGGTAAGTTATCTATGGGATTTTTGTTGCGCCGGAGATTTCAGGGCCGCGCGGCATCCTGAGAATTGCAGCACTGTCCAGACGTCCCTGAATTTCCGTTAGCTCGTCAACGAATCCACCCGATCATACTCATCGCACGAGTTGATCGCACTATCTTTCTTTGTTTCTCGGGGGCCGCAAGAACGGACCCGACGGGGCAGAAGCTACGCCTTCTTGATCGTGTAGAGCGGGTCGAATTCGGGAATTCCGGCTCGGCGTCCGGCAATCCAGCGGAGTACGCAAACAGTCCTAGGATCCGTCAGGCTGCCGAAGGCATTCACTACAACCTCCAGAAGCAGATGATTGAGGAGGTCCTTGAAATAATCGATGTCGGGCTCGACCAGCACGCAATTGACACCATCGATCTTCAGCTGGTTGTTTTCGTGGAAGGTGAGCTGAACATTGGCCTCCCCGAACTCGATTTCCTTGTAACTGCTGGTCGCGCCCGGATGCAGAACAAAGGGTGCGTCGGCAAATTTCGGAGGATGCTGCAGCTTTGCCTGCTCGATCTGCTTTTTTAGCTCGGGATCAGCCCAGGCGAAAAACCGGTCCTGCGCCAGTGCGAAGTCGCCTTCGCGGTCCCAGACGATACGTTTTATGTAGTCGAGCGGCGTCTGCCGCGGGAGTTGGATTTGCCCCATTGCGGTCGTGATGTTCAAGAGGCAGGCAAGAATCACTCCGCCCTGGTCCTCCATGATGTCGCCGTACCGTTGGGCCGCCGCCTGATCGCTGGACGCCCCGTTGGCGAACAAAGCTTTCAGAGCGGGACGCGACTTGTCCAGGGCCTTCCAGGTTGCGTCGGCAAAATTGAGCTGGTTCGACTTCGGAATGAGCATCAGCTCCACAAGCTGATTCACGTTGGCGGCAAGCTTGACGGGGACGAAACCCGCATCTTTGTACCCATCGGCGGAGGCGAGAAAGGTGTAGTTGTCCCCGAAATTGTTGAACAGAGGCAACCCGGTGAAAAGCACATTGGATTCGTCGTGAAAGTCGCGACTCTGCACCTTCTGATTACCGTCCACCACCGTGATCAGGAGCTCGGGCTTGTCGGAATAGAGCTGGCGGGTCCCGTCGAACACACTGACCATCGCGCGACCACCGTCGGCTTTTCGTGGCGTTGCCATAAAGTTCCTTTCTGCCAGACCCATCGCTAGCTGCCGACAGTAGCAGACTTTTGTTACAGGTTCATGTACTCCGGATGATAATCCTTCCAGATGCCGGTGCCAGCAGAAATCTGGCGGACGGGAACGTCTTCGGCGTGCTTGGCGGTGCGGACCCATTCCCAGGCGTGCAGGATCTCGGACGTGTCGAAGTAGCGCGTCTCAGACTGGAGCACGGCCGCGCCCGCAGTGACGATGGCCACAATCTCTTCCCATTTATCGGCGCCCACTACGGCCATGCGCGCGATGTGGTCGGTGTGCTTCTGCAGGAAGCGCATCTCGTCCCAATGCGCCGCAAAATCGGCGCCGTGCATCTCTGAAAGGTCGGCGAGAATGCCGATGGGCTTGTGTTTGCGCTCGGCGATCAGGTATCCAATTTGTGGCTCGAAGTTCTTTATGTCTTCGGCGGTCATCTTGCCGGTGACCTTGAAGCCGATGACCCCTCCCGAGCTCTCTTTGAGTCGTTCGATCATGCTGTGCGTGCTCCTAATAACCGGGGCTGAAGCCCCTCTCGTATTTGCGACCTAAACGCGGGCCTGAAGGCCGGCTCTACCCGTCTCCATCTTGCGAAACGGCAGTATATCCCACGGCGGCTGAGGCGTTCGCCCTCCATGCCAGCCGCTGATTGTTGTATCTTGTGCTAAGGTTGCGAAGGCGAACACCATGACACAAACAGCGTTTCTCGGCGGCGGATGCTTCTGGTGCGTGGAAGCTGCGTTCAACCAGTTGCAGGGAGTGCAAAGCGTAGTTTCGGGCTACATGGGCGGGCACGTGCAGAACCCAAGCTACGAGCAGGTTTGCGGCGGCAAGACCGGTCATGTGGAGGTGGCGGAGATCACCTTCGACCCGGCCGTTATCAGTTACGAAGATCTGCTGGAAGTATTCTTCACGGTACACGACCCAACGACACTCAATCGCCAGGGCAACGACGTCGGAGAACAGTATCGCTCGGTGATTTTTTATCGCGATGAAGAGCAGCACAAGACCGCAGAAAAGGTCATTGCCGAGCTTACCAAAGAACGCGCCTTCGCCGACCCGATCGTCACTGCCGTCGAGCCCGCCTCCACGTTCTATCCCGCCGAGCAGTATCACCAGAACTATCTGGCCAACAATCCCTCTCAGCCGTATTGCATGTTCGTGGTCTCGCCCAAGGTGAAGAAGATCCGGGAGAAGTTTGCGAGCGCGGCTGAAGGCGTAAGCCCGCCGCTATCCGTGGACTAGGATATGTAACGCCCTTGGCCGCCACTCCCGGGGCATTTGCACTGCCCCGGATTGGAAGCCCCCCACCCCCCTTGGCACGGTTCTTTAGAATCATGGTGTTACCAATTGCTCCGGCAAATTCTTGAGCCACAAGGGTTTATACGTATCCTCTGATGCCGCAGGCATTTAGTAACATAACTAACCGCTTCACGGAACGTGACATAGGGAAAAACGAGGCCCCACCCCCCTCCCCCTGTGCTTGTTCTTTAGAGTCAATAATTGCGCAGATTTAAGCCCCAAATTCATTGATTCACTGTGACTTATCGTATAATCTTGAGCGGAAAGACTTAGCCAATCCGGCTTCGAAGGGACTCGTCCAACCCACTCAAGCCCCCGTCCAGAGGTAGAAGGCAGGCCTAATTGTCAAAGAGCGCAATGCACCACACCCTGGGGCGGGTGGAGACACGTCTCACGACGGATCCTGAGTCCAACTGTACAGCGGCAAAGTGACTTGTCAAGATTACGAAGGTACAGGGTTGGTAACTGTACTTTGGTAACGTTTTGCGGACAGGGTAACCAGCCCGGCAGCGCGGAGAGGAGGGTATGTCGTAAAATGCCGCCGCTTCGCTGCTCGAATCATAGCCGTCGCGCGCCAGCGCGCGAGCGAGTGGCGCTGCAAAGTTAGGTCCGATGCGAACGAGGCGTGACAGCCTACGAATTCATTTCAGCAAGGCTGCCACATGTCGGGCAAGGTCGGCCACCTTCAAGCCGAAGAAGTGTCCGCCCACGATCAGCGCAAGCAAAATCGCAGAGTTGCCAACCGTGAACCGGAACGAAGAAATCTTTCCGTTTCGATAAAAGGTGATCGCCAATCCTAGGAATTCTCGCTGCTTGGGAGTCTCAGACATGGCGACGCTCCTTGCGGTATCGCTCGACCTCGGATTCCACGCAGAACAACAGCTTGCCTCTTCTGATGGCAAGCAGTTGGTTACGCGCTATGAGATATCGAACCATCCTGGGCGTCTTCCCGATTCGCCGGGCAACCGCCGAGGCTGGCAATATCCGCTCACCTAATTGACTGAAGTGAATCTGCTTACCCAGTTCGGGTAGCACCTGCGTACTCATACGCCCTCCTCAAGTAGGGCGTGTTCAGATTGGGCTCTTAAGCGGTTACGAGAGTGCGAACACGCCAAATCCACCCGCCAAAGACAGCTCTCTAACCGCATTGGCAGAGGTTCGAGGTGGGCGTGGACCGTGGCTCTTCAGCCAATCACTAGCGAGGATGACTGGCCGGACAGCCTTGGACTGGAGTCTGCGCAGAAGGGTTGCAACGAGGAGTTGAATGCGGGTTTGTAGTTGCTTTATTTGCTTTACTTGCAAGAACGCCTTGAGGAGTCGCTCTGCAAGAACCTTGACGAGTTCAGTTATTGTGTCTTTTACATCGTCGTCTTCCTTTCGGCTAGTGCTGGATGGGAACAGTCTTACAAAAAGTAGGGTGGCTTTGCTTGGTTCTCCTCGATAACACCTCCTACAGGCACGCAGAATTTGCAATCGTGCAACATGACTCACCGATTTGTGGGACTCTATAGCCCTGAGGGCTTCTGTGACGAGCTGCTGTTGCTGCTCGAGTTTGTGGGACTCTACAGCCCTAAGGGCCCCCCGTAGCCGCACGACGTCTTCGGCCCGCCATGCGGCCGGAATCGGTCTTGGGTGAGCACCCAGCAGAGCGCGAACTTCCGGGGTGTAGAATCCAATCGCCATTGCTATTCCGAATCCAATTCTAACCGCATATAGAGTCCCCGCAAGGGGAAAGTTACAGCATTTCCCGAAATTTGTGGCAAGAATGTTTCCGAGATTTTCTCAAACCCTTTTGATTCCAAACCAAATCCAGTTCTTGACATTGCGGATTGCAATGTTATAATTGCAATCCGTAATATGAAACTCGGCGAGAAAATTCGCTACCTGCGCCTGGTTGAAGGCACCCTGCGCGGTTTGGGCCGCGAGATGACGCAGCAGGACCTGGTGGTCGCGCTGAAGAAGGAAATGGGCAGCGGGCTGAGCCAGTCGTACCTGTCGCAGATTGAGAGCGGAGCGCGGCCGCATTTGACGAACGCATCCCGAATGCTGCTGGCGCGCTTCTTCAAGGTGCATCCCGGGTACCTGGTGGACGATCCCGAGGGCTACCACACCGAGCTGACCAGCGACTTGCGCGCCATGGAAGACCGGCTCGACCTGTGGCTGATCAACGGAGCCGAGCAGTTTGCGCGCGATCCTGAGTTGAGCCAGGCGCTGCTGCAGGTGGCCAAATATAAGGACTCGCGCAAGTGCCTGGTGCTGCTGGGAGCGATTTTGGAAGCGCCCGAATTGGTAGAGAGGTTGACAGAGGTTTTGAAACCGAACCTGGGTGAGCCACCGCACCTCCACCCCAGCGAGCGCAAAGGCGGCGCTCGCTGGGGACCCCGGCAACGCGGCGGACGGCACAAGAAGTTGACGGGAGCGAGCGTATGACATGGGCCATGTTCTATCTCGTGTGCTTTGTGGTTGGAGTGACGCTGAGCGTGTTGTCGTTCCTGGGTGGAAGCTTTCACATGCCGCACGTGCACGTTCATGTGCCGCACGGAGGACCACACATACCAGGCGGAGCACACGGCGGAGGAAGCGGCGCCGACATACCGTTCCTGAACTTTGGAACCATCACCGCCTTTCTGGCCTGGTTCGGCGGAACGGGCTATTTGCTGACCCGCTACTCCTCGCTGGTGGTTGCGGGCGTGTTGCTGTCTTGCCATCGCCGGGATTGTGGGGGCACGATCGTTTTCTGGTTCTTGGCCAAGGTGTTGATGAAGCATGACGTCGAACTCGATCCGGCAGACTATGAGCGGGTGGGCGTTCTGGGCCGCATCAGCAGCCCGATTCGCGAGGGCGGCACCGGCGAGATCATCTTTTCGCAGGAGGGCACACGACAGACCTGCGGCGCGCGCAGCGAAAACGGCGAGGCCCTGTCGCGTGGAACCGAGGTAATCGTCACGCGCTACGAGAAAGGTATTGCGTACGTAAGAAGGTGGGAGGAAATGGCGAAAGAAGAAGCAATTAGCAGTTAGCAGCTAGCCAGGGCGAGCTAATTGCTAGCTGCTAATTGCTAGTTGCTGGTCTTTAAGGAGGCCCTATGGGATTCCACATACCAACCGAAGTACTAATCATCGCCTGGACGGCGGTGGCGGCGGTCGTAATGTTGACCGCCATCTTTGCCCGGCTGTACCGCAAGGCTGGGCCCAACGAGGCCCTGGTCGTGTACGGATTTCGCGGCACCCGGGTCGTAAAGGGACACGGCACGGTCATCTTTCCCATGGTGGAAAATTGCCGTCAGTTGTCGCTAGAGCTGATGTCCTTCGATGTCGCTCCTCAGCAGGACCTGTACACCAAGCAGGGCGTTGCGGTCACGGTTGAGGCGGTGGCGCAGATCAAGGTGAAGTCCGATCCGGAATCGGTATTAACCGCATCCGAGCAGTTCCTTACCAAGGCGCCGCTGGATCGGGAAGCCCTGATCCGGCTGGTGATGGAAGGGCACCTGCGCGGCATTATCGGGCAACTCACGGTGGAAGAGATCGTAAAGCAGCCGGAGATGGTGGCCGACCGCATGCGCTCCACTTGCGCCGACGACATGAACAAGATGGGGCTGGAGGTAATCTCGTTCACCATCAAGGAAGTTCGCGACAAGAACGAATACATCTCCAACATGGGGCGTCCCGATATCGCGCGCATCAAGCGAGACGCCGACGTCGCCACGGCAGAAGCGGAGCGCGACACCGCCATCCGGCGCGCCATTGCGCTGCGCGAATCCGCCATCGCCAAGGCGCAAGCTGACCAGGAGCGGGTCGCTGCCGAGACTGCTTCGCAGGCGCGGCAAGCGGAGGCACAGCGCGATCTCGAGGTGAAGAGGGCGACTTACACCGAGATGGTGAAGCGCCAGCAGGCGCAGGCCGACAAAGCGTACGAGATCCAGACCAACGTCATGCAGCAGCAGGTGACTGCCGAGGCGGTAAAGATTCAGCAGGTCGAGAAGGAACAGCAGGTGAAGGTGCAGGAGGCTGAAATCCTGCGCCGCGAGAAGGAGCTGATCGCCACCGTGTTGAAGGGGGCGGAGATCGAGCGTCAGCGGATCGAGACGCTCGCCGAAGCCGAGCGGCAGCGGCTGACGGTCGAAGCCGAAGGCCATGCCAGCGCCATTCGCGCTCAGGGCGAGGCGGAAGCCGAGATCATCTTCAAGAAGGGCGATGCCGAAGCGCGGGCCATGAACGTGAAGGCCGAGGCCTACCAGGAGTACAACCAGGCCGCGGTGGTGGACAAGCTCATCACCAACATGCCGGAGGTGGTGAGGGCTCTGGCCAGCCCGCTGGCCAACGTCGATCGCATCACCGTGGTGTCAACCGGCGATGGCAACTCCGCCGGCATGCACAAGATCACCGGGGACATTGCGCAGATGGCGGCGCAAGTGCCGGCGCTGTTTGAAGCGCTCTCGGGCATGAAGATGTCCGAGCTGCTGGGGAAGATCAGGACCATTGGCGACAAACCGAACCGGCCGGACGAGCTGCCGCCAGGTGATCGCGATGGCAAGTCGAAGGCTGCGGGTGCAGGTAAGTGAAGTGACTAATCCCACCCTGTCGCCAACACCAGACGACAAGGGTGGGAAACTCGAGCTTTAGTTACGAGGATGGATATGTACTCCGACAACGACGACACGGACCTTGAGATGAACCTGGTGTTAGTTGGCACGTTACTGGGAGTTCTGGCCAGTGTCATCACACATCGGGAAGTAGCAGTTCTGGTAGGAGCTGTAGGAGGCTTGCTCGTCGCCTTCCTGTTGGCTGCGGATCGTGGCGAGCAATTCTAGCGCGCTCGCCGCAACGCGAGCAGGGGAGTTGGTTATGGCATTACTCGATCGTGTAGCAACCCTGGTACGGGCCAACCTGAACGACTTGGTGGACCGCGCCGAGAACCCGGAGAAGATGTTGAAGCAAGTCATTCTGGACATGGAAAACCAGTTCATCCAGGTGAAAACGCAGGTGGCCATCGCGCTGGCCGACCTACATGTCCTGGGGAAGAAGAAGAAGGAA
>CAWAJA010000004.1:0-346564 GCA_963782275.1 uncultured Acidobacteriaceae bacterium
GAACAGAGCCGCAAAGGAGTGGTAACCGTACAGACCGGAAGGTGGCCGGGAAGACATTACGTCGGTTGTGACCGCTTCCGGGGAGATTAAGCCCAAGGTACAGGTAAACATCGGCTCCAATGCGTTCGCCAAGATCACGCACCTGTACGTTAAGGAAGGTGATCGGGTCAGGAAAGGACAGATGCTGGCAACGCTGGACAATGTCCAGCCTGCCGCTGACGTTTCCGCGAACGACTCGGCGCTGAACGCCGCGCGCACCGATGCGATCGCGGCCCAGGATGCGGTCAACACCGCAGCTTCCGACTTGAAGTCATCTGAGGCGGAATTTGAGCACGCTAAACTCGACTATGATCGAGCCAAGAACCTGTATGACTCGCAGTTGATCGCCAAGGCTGACTACGACGCCAAGAAGGCCGCCATCGACACTGCCACGGCGCAGTTGGGAATGGCAAAATCGAAGCTCTCACAAGCGAAGGCGCAGCAGGACTCTGCTCAAGGCCGTGTGAGGCAAAGCGCCGCCAATCTCCGTCATGCGGCCGATGTACTCAGCAAAACGGAATATGTGGCGCCCTTCGATGGAGTAATTACCAATGTTCCCGTGCGCGAGGGAGAAACGGTTGTCCCCGGGATTCAGAATTCCCCGGGTAGCACGTTGATGACGATTGCCGATACCTCGGTGATTACAGCTGAGGTGAAGGTTGACGAGACCAACATTGTCAACGTCCAATTGGGGCAGCCTGCCGAAGTGTCCATTGATGCCATCCCGAAGCAAAAGTTCAAGGGTATCGTCACCGAAATAGGTAGAAATGCGGTCCTCCGTTCCACCGGAGTTTCCACCGCGCAAACCACCTCCAGGGGCCAGGAAGCCAAGGATTTCAAGGTAGTTCTGGCCTTACAAGACTCCTCCTCCTAATGTGCTTCCCGGATTGTCGGCGACGGCCCGCATTACAACTGCGACCCGCACCACTGCTTTGGCGATTCCGATCCAGGCGTTGACCATCCGTCAGCGCGGCGGGTCGAGCCCGAGAAGAAAGGCAAAGCCAAGGCGGCAGCAGCTGTTGTAGACCCTAAGGCGAAGGAAGAATTACAAGGTGTATTCGTTATTTCGAACAAAAAGGACGCCGTCTTCGTACCAGTGACCACCGGTATCAGCGGGACGACGGACATTGAAGTGACCCAGGGATTGAAGGAAGGCGACGAGATCGTCACCGGTAGTTACAAGGTGCTTCGGACCCTTCGCAACGGCGCGAGCGTAAAAATCGATAACGCAGCCGCCCCGAAGAAGGAAGAGTCGGAATCGTAGCTGACGATTGAGGAACCGGCCGTACGGCAGGAAGGCAAACAGCCCGCACTCATGACGAACCCGGACCAGCTACCAGCTCAGGAGAAGAAAATGGCGACACAATTGGCGAGCCTACCCCGAAACGCAGTCCGTGGTTGCTGCCGACAGTTGCATCATTTGCACCGAGGACCTATGGAAGACCTACGACATGGGATCGGAGCAGCAGGTGCACGCGCTACGCGGGGTAAACATTCGCATTCAGCGGAATGAGTATGTCGCCATCATGGGGCCGTCAGGATCCGGCAAGTCGACATTGATGAACTTGATCGGCTGCCTCGATACTCCCAGCAAGGGCAATTACTGGCTGAACGCGCAGTTAGTCAGCGGACTCGATACGACGAACTGGCGCGCATCCGCAATAAAGAGATCGGGTTCGTTTTCCAGACCTTTAACTTGTTGGCTCGCGCAACTTCGTTGCATAACGTCGAGCTGCCACTGATCTATGCGGGAGTTCCGGCGGAAGAGCGTCTCGAGCGCGCCAGACAGTCGCTTACCGCAGTCGGCATGGGCGACCGCATGAACCACAAGCCGAACGAGCTTTCGGGCGGCCAGCGCCAGCGCGTTGCCATCGCTCGTGCGCTGGTCAATAATCCGTCGATCATTCTTGCCGACGAGCCCACCGGCAACCTCGACTCCCAGACTGGCGTCGAGATCATGGCGCTATTTGACAGACTCCACGAGCAAGGCAACAACATCGTGCTCGTCACCCATGAGCACGACATCGCCGAATATGCCCATCGCATCATCCACATCCGCGACGGGCAGGTGTTCAGCGATCAAAAGACGGCGCGAGCCTAGCAATCTGCTCTGTCGAGATCAAGCGCCCGGTTTGCGCCGGGCGCTTTGCGTTGTGCGCGGGCGGGTGTAATCTGCGATTAAACATTGTTCCGAGGACGACGTTCTGTGCCGCTACTCCGCCGTTGTCTACTGACTTTGATCTTCGTCGCCGGCGTGGTTTCCGCTGTCGCTGCGCAGTTCGACATGCCGTTGAACCATGCTCAGCAGGACACCAGATTGGCTGACGTGCGCGAACTGGTCTCCAAGTATTGCCGGCTGGATTACGAAGGGGCGCGGCTGGACGGCCAAGGTTGGTCAAAGCTTGAGCCGTTGGTCTCCTGGAGAAGCAATCCGGAGTACTCCGAGATCAACGTTATCTCGCGCTATACGGTCGATGCGGGTCCAGCTGAAAATCACGGGAAGTACACTGTCATCGTTCATTATCGCCTACTCGGGAGTTATAACCTCGTCACTGGCTACGTTCGCGAGGCGCCAAATTCCGTGCAAGACGTGAGTTACGTGGTTGGCGGGACCAATGGCGACTGGCGAATTTTGGACTCCGAAAACAGCCTTCCTCATCCGTCGCGAGCCGCAATGCTCAAGTGGCTTAATGACAAGCTGAACGCGGCTCAGGACGAGCCCTCGAAGATGCGGTATCAGCAAGCACTAGGCCAGTTGCAGGCGCAAGCGGCTTCGCCCTTTGCGAAATAGGTATTCGCCATCGAGAATTGTCAAGCTACTGAGCGCAAATTTTGATGCCTATTGTTCCGAGCCAACGCTCGTTGCGGCGGTGCGAACCGGTGCTGTTGGCGGCTTCACGGCGAAGAAGTCGTGGTCGTACAAGTTGCGATACATGCGGCCGGCAAGCTCCGCAGCCTTGGGGCCGAAGGTCGGGCGTCCGCCCTCGAGGAACACCACGGTGACGATGCGTCCGTACTCCGTATTGGCGAACGAACCGAACCAGCCGAACCGGGTGCCATTCTTGGAACACGTACCCGTCTTGCCAAGGATGGGCTCTTCGATGAAATTGGTTCGCAGCGACCGCGCTGTTCCGTACTCCACCGCGCCAGACATGCCTTCCGAGATTTCCGGAATGAGTGGTCCGATGTCCAGCTTGCGTTTCACCTTGGGAGTGAAGTTTGCAATCTCCTCGGGCGAGGTGGGATGCTGCAGGTAATAGAGGGTCCCGCCATTGGCGATTGAGCCCATGAGCGCCGCCAGTTGCAGCGGGGTCAGGGAAATGCTCTCACCGAAGGAACACATCTTGCCGACACCACCAAGCTTCGCGTCAAGTTCCGTGGCAGGGAAGGCGCCGAGGTGCTCGCCATCGATGTTCCAGCCGGCAAGCTCGCCCAGCCCAAACTGGCGGGCGTAATAGCTGACCTTCTCAAAGCCCAGCTTCCGTCCCACTGCTTCAAAATAAGCGTTGTTCGAGTGCGCCAGTGCCGAAGTTAAATCCACACGCCAGTACTTGGCGAGCGGAACTTGCGTGTCTTTGGTGATGACGTTCTCGCTCAGCGCAGCCAGCGCCACGGCGACTTTGATTGTCGAGCAGGGCTGGGCGCCCGCCGAAAGCGCCAGTTTCTGGTTAACCATCGCCAAGATCCGGCCGCTATCTGGATCCATCGCAACGATGGTGCCATTCATGTTGCCCAGCGCTTCCACGGCTGCGGCCCGCACGATGGGATCTTCACCGGCGGTAATGTCGCCTTCCACCTGGTTATCGGCGAACGAGCTGGCGTAGAAGCGTTCGTAGTAGCTGTGCCGCTTCACAACGTTGGGGCTTGCAGTGGTGCGATGCGCAGCAACCCGGATGCTGGAGCGGTTGCGGCTCGCCGCCGTCTTGCTGCTATGCTGCAGGCGCGCCATCTTCTTTTGCGCAGTCGTGGTCTCCGTGATCTTATGAGGCTTGGTGTGCGTCTTGTGGGTCTGGGTTGCGATGGTGGCGGCAGAGGCGCCCAGAGAAGGGAGGAGCGCCAGAATGGTGCACAATGCGGTGATCGCGGAGCGGTTTGACATCGAAACCCTTTACCTAAAGAATTGGCTTTCCAGAACCCTACAAGGGCTCCCTTTCCGCGCTATCCCTGATGAAGAGCTTACATGGTAGGGACTTTGCGGTTTGAATTCAACCCAAAAACCCGCGTTGGATAAAAGCCACGGACGTCTCACAACTGATGCCCTCGCCTCGAGGTTCGTTGTCGATTTCATTTCTCTCAATAAATATGCGGGTTTCGTTCACATCTCCGACTCGAGAAAGTAGCCACGTTGTCTGAAGTATTCAGCCGTAACCATGCTGATTCTCCGCCCGACAATTTCCGACCTACGTGCATTAGGTCGCCCTCTTTCTGGATATTCCAGCTCTGCGAACGGGGCGTGCAAGGCAACGCCAAAGATTCTTGCCTCTGCCACCAGAAGCTGTCGAAATCCAAGAATATTTTTTCCACGTCACGCAACTTCCCCCAAAACAGTGTGTTTAGCCAGTTAACAACCCTGAGAATGGTCGTGTAAAAACGGCTACCCCTCCGATGAGCAACTCGCCCCTGTCCGTCGGAGGGGCTCTTTTTTGCCTGCTACACAAATAGCCGCGAACTCTGGAACCAACGCACAGGAATTCCGTCCCCACCCCTACCCCCATGTCGCCCCATTTAGAATCAATAGCTTACGTGTCATTTCCCTCGCAAGGTATTTTATCTAAAGAAGTTACAGGCAAAATATAGATTCCCAAGGACTTGACAGGTGATAAACGAGGGAAACTGCCATTTTTTCTTTGCCCGTGTCCCCCTCCCCTATCTCCTCTCGCAAAATATTGAAAACAAAGGGCAAGATAAAAACCGTCTCCGCAAAATATTGAACCCTAAGGAGTTATAGGCAAAATATTGATTTCGATCGACTTAGCAGGGGAAGCTGAAGTTGCCTGGAACCTCGCCTTCGAACGAGGGATGGGACGGGGATTTTCGAACCACCACCGATCTGCTGAACACCTGCCGATGACTTGTCGAAAGAACCTTACTCGCCTGGGCACAGGACAACCCAGCAAGTGCGCACACTGAGCGCGCCAACCGCAGCGTACCCCAGCCGCACGGGCTATTCAAGTTACGACGGTACAGGTTGGGTAATTGTACTTTCGTAACTGCAGCGAAGATTAGTAACCTACCGCTCTGCTGAGATCTACGCGCCAAGGGGTTTAGAATTTAATCGGCGGCCAACGTGCAGCCGTGTTTGACAGTTCAGACTTGACCTTGCGCGTCTTGCGACCGGCCCGCGGCTGTCTCCTTACGGGCGCATCAATTCAGGCGAAGCCCTGCTTTCTCATTAAGTGACATCCCAACGAGACCGTATACCGCAGGAGCGGGCACATTCGTAGACACCGGCCGACTTATCATTAGTAATCGACGGTACCCTGGCGTCAGGTCACTTCCGGTTTGCCGACTCCGCCCAGTGAGTCGGATACCTCCAACACCTGCCTGATCGAGAGCGGAAATCCGCTGACGGGGTTATCACCAGACGTGTGGTACCAACCGGTAACGCACCTTCCGGAGATATTCCTTGTAGCCTTCGAGATCGCGTGCCAACAGCTTCTCCTCGCCAAAGATGCGCAGAATGAGCAACCCGACGATGGCCAGACCTGCGAGAAGGCCATAAACGGAGCCAAGCAGCAACGCCGCACCAACGAACACTAGACTTGCCCCAAGATACATGGGGTGGCGAACAAAGCCGTAGACGCCTGTGTCAATGACATGCTGCCCGCGCTCGGTCTGAATACGCACCAGTTGCGACGCATACGTGTTATCGGTGAACGCGCGGAAGAACGGGAAACTACCCCCGAGGAGCAGGATGCCGCCGCATACTTCGCACCACAGCGGTAGACGGGGTGTCCAACCGAAGCGCACATCCAGCGCCGGCACAACGATCAAAGCCAGGAAGCACACTTTTATCCCGATGAGGATAGCCACATCGGAGCGCGATTCACCCCCGCTGCCGGGCATGCGCATGCGCTCGGCTAGCAGCGCAGGGTCGCTGGAGCGAAGCCACCAGAGAAGGGCGGCAACGAAGGATACCCACCAGATACCGAAGATCCAGCCCTCCACCCAGCGCCAATCGCCCGACAGCCATAGCATGAGGGTCGCTAACCCTAGAACGCCAACGAGGGCAGCCACCAAGATGAGCCCGGTGATGATCGGTGTGGGGCGCATCAGAAGCTGAAAACATCATACTGCCGAGACGTGCCTGCCTTCCACTGTGGGAGCGGATTGCCGCGTGGGTTTGACAGGACGGCAAGACTACTTCAGGCGGATCGCCGGCAAACAGGATAGTAATCCCAAGGTAAGGTTAGGCGACTAGGACGAAGCCGCCGGCGCGGCGGACGCTACCGCGTATGGCAAACCCAGCATTGTTGGAGTAGCTGACGTAGTGTGGGTCACAGAGAAAGGAGACTCTTGTGACCCGTCTACGCCAGATGATGCTGGAGGAACTCCTTACCGATATGTCGGCCAGTGTCGACGAATGTATGCGCTTCTGCCGGTATGCGGCCTCTTCGGAATTGCCGTCGCAACAGAGTCCATATCTCATATAAAATTAAATCGATTCGTAAATTCTTCCGGTCCAGCCCCGTGTTTGCAGATCTGGGAAATCTGCCTCGCAGGCGTGATAACAGAGTCCGCCAACAGCAATGCGAACGAGGGCTTCCGCGTTAAACCAAAGGCTGGGTGACCGCAGCCTCCTCTCAAGACATCCCGTATGGAGCCAAAAACCTATGATGGCATTCTCAACCCGTTTCTTATACGCATTTCGTTGCTTCTTCTCGCTCTTGTTCAGCGGAGCTATCCCACCGGACATCGGGCGCGCGATGGCCAGCGCGACTGGCGCCAGTGCGCCTAACGAGCCAGCGGCCGCACAGCCCAAGCCCAGCGAAAATCCTCCGGTCGAGTCTTTCGACCGGGCGGTACAGATGCTCGCCTTGTTGCAGCGGGACGGCCGGTTGATCGATTTCCTCTCCGAAGATGTCTCACCGTATCCGGACAGCCAGCTTGGGGCGGCGGTGCGAACCATTCACGCTTCTTGCCGGCAGGTGCTTGATCGCTACCTGAAGCTCGAGCCGGTCATTTCCTCCGAGGAAGACCAGCCCGTGACTGTGCCCGCCGGCTTCGATCCCGCCACAGTGAAATTGCTGGGAAACGTAGTCGGTCAGCCTCCGGTCAAGGGGTTGCTGCGTCATCGAGGCTGGCGGGTCACGGAAGTGAAGTTGCCGTCCCTGCCACAGGGCGCGGGGCGTGAGATTGTGGCTCCGGCAGAAGTCGAGATTCCTTAGGTATTATTCCCGCACTTTTCATCATATTTTGTGCTGGATGACATGGTTGTTTGACGGAGGTTCGATTGGATTCAGAATTCATCGTTGGCATCGATTTAGGCACGACGAATTCCGCACTATCGTACTGTGCAGTTGCGGATGAGGGTGGGCAGATCACAGGCGAGAAGATCCCGCAGCTTGCAAATCCGCATGAAGTTGCCGACCGCACGCTTCTGCCTTCATTTCTCTATGTTCCGGGCGAAGTCGATTTTCCTGCGGGAAGCCTCGGCTTGCCGTGGGACGAGGCACCGAAGTTCGTAATTGGAGAGCTGGCCCGTAAACGCGGCGCTGAAAATCCTGCGCGGCTGGTTGCGTCCGCGAAGTCATGGCTCTCGCACGCTGCCGTAGATCGAACCGCATCGGTCTTGCCGTGGCAGGCGCCAGACGAAGTTATCAAGGTCTCGCCCGTGGAAGCTTCCGCGCAATATCTGCAGCACATGCGCTCGGCGTGGGATTCCCAGCACGCAAGCGGTGGCACTGGGCCCCGTCTGGGGCAGCAGGACGTGTTACTCACGGTGCCGGCGTCGTTTGATGAAGAGGCCCGTGAGTTGACGCTGCGCGCAGCCGAGCAAGCGGGTCTGCAGCGCGTGACCCTTCTCGAAGAACCGCAGGCGGCGTTTTATGCGTGGCTGCAGAGCCAGGGAGACAACTGGCGCAAGAGCATCAAGGTCGGCGACCTGATACTGGTGTGCGACGTCGGAGGCGGCACTACCGATTTCAGCCTGATCACGGTAACGGAAGAAAGCGGCGACTTGGCGCTGAAGCGTGTTGCGGTCGGAGAGCACATCCTGCTGGGAGGCGACAACATGGATCTCGCCCTGGCACGCTTGCTGCAGCAGAAGCTGGAGGCTGAGGGCCATCGCATCGACACGTATCAACTCCAAGGGCTCTGGCACCAATGCCGGGAAGCAAAGGAGTATTTGTTCGAGCATCCCAAATCCCAGAAGCAGGACGTGACGTTGCTGGGCAAGGGACGCAAATTGGTCGGCGGCACGATCAAGACGGAATTGCTGCGTGAAGATCTGGACCGCGTGCTGGTGGAGGGCTTCTTTCCGCAGGTAGCCAGCGGGGAGATGCCGATGCGCCAGCGCCGGAGCGGATTTCAAGAATTGGGTTTGCCGTACGCTGCCGATGCGGCGATCACGAAACACCTCGCCCGTTTTCTGTCGCAGGCAATACAGACTGGTCCCGAGGTCGGTATAGCTCGGCGCGGCAAGAGCGGGCTCGCGTGTCCAACGCGCGTTCTCTTCAATGGCGGCGTGATGAAGGCAGCCGTGTTGCGCGACCGCCTGGTGAACGTGTTGAACCGCTGGCTCACGGAGGAGGGTTTCGAGGCGCTCGGACCGGCGCAGGTGCTGGATGCTCCTGACCTCGAACATGCCGTGGCGCGCGGTGCGGCTTACTACGGGAAAGTGCGGCGTGGACACGGAGTCCGCATCCGCAGCGGCGCCTCGCGGACGTACTACATTGGAATCGAGAGCGCAATGCCGGCGGTCCCCGGGATGGAAGCGCCGATGAAGGCGCTGTGCGTCGTGCCGTTCGGAATGGAAGAGGGAACCGAGGCGCAGATTCCGGGTCGCGAGTTCGGTTTGGTTGTGGGCGAGCCTGCGGAGTTCCGCTTCCTCAGTTCCACCGTGCGCAAGCAGGACCGCGTTGGCGATCTAGCGGAGAACTGGGCAGACGATATCGAGGAATTGAGCCCGCTCGAAGTAACTCTGAACATCGACGGTCAGCAGGGAACCGTTCTGCCGGTCCGCCTAGAATCGCGGGTGACGGAGATCGGCACACTCGAGGTATGGTGCGTTTCCCGCGACGGCGCGCAGCGCTGGAAGTTGGAACTGAATATCCGGGACAAGGGCGATCGCTAGACCGGCAGTTATGAACCCCTCTTCCCGTTACGTGATTGGCATCGATCTCGGCACTACGAACTCCGTGGTGGCCTACATCGATACCTCGGACACGCCGAGCGAAGCCTCGCCGGAGATTCGCGTGTTCGACGTCGCCCAGGTGGTTGCGCCCGGTGAGGTCCGGGCAGTGCCGGCACTTCCTTCATTCCTGTACTTCCCTACAGAGAGCGAAATCGAATCGGGCGCGTTTGACCTGCCTTGGGAAAACCGGCCGCCTGCGATCGCGGGAGTGGCGGCTCGTGACCACGGCATGCTGGTTCCTGGGCGCTTAGTATCGTCGGCAAAATCGTGGCTCTGCCAAGAAAGGGTCGATCGCACCACTGAAATTCTGCCGCGGGAAGCCGAGCCGCCGGAGCCCATGATCTCTCCAATCGACGCTTCGGCACGCTACCTCGTACATCTGCGCAACGCATGGAACCATGCGATGTCCGCGGAGCAAGCAAGCGCTCCCGAGCGGCTCTTCGAAAACCAGCAGATCGTTCTGACCGTGCCTGCGTCGTTCGATGAGGAGGCCCGAGAGTTGACGGTGGAGGCTGCGCGGAAGGCCGGCCTTGAGCACTTGACGGTGCTGGAAGAACCATTGGCCGCCTTCTACGCCTGGGTCGCCACTCATTGGCAAACGATTGCGACGCAGGTGCATGACGGCGACCTAGTGTTGATCTCCGACATCGGAGGCGGTACATCGGATTTCAGCCTGGTGCGGGCACACGTTATTGGTAGCGATGTTCAGTTCGAGAGGACGGCCATCGGCGATCATCTGTTGCTCGGTGGAGAGAACCTCGACTTAGCCTTGGCGCGCCGCGTCGAGCAGAGGCTCAATACCAGGCTGAGTCTGCGGCAGCGGCGTGCCCTTGCAGCGGCGTGCCGTGCAGCCAAGGAGGGTCTGCTCGGCGATACGAACATTGACCGTCTGCCGATCAGCATCCTGGGCTCGGGACGAGCTGTAGTCGGCCAGATGCTGCAAAGCGAGCTGACTCGCGACGAAGTACTGGAATTGCTCATGGAAGGATTCCTTCCGTTGACTTCTCCGGAAGAGATGCCAAAGGGCAGCCGTGCCTCAGGGCTCCGTGAAGTTGGCCTGCCGTATGCGAGCGATCCGGCCATTACGAAGCATCTCGCAGCCTTCCTGCGACAAGCGGGGACCGCAGTGACCGGGCAATCAGGTGCGGCTTCGCGCAAGGCCGTTTGGTCATCGATGGTGAGACCGGATG
This sequence comes from uncultured Acidobacteriaceae bacterium, assembly GCA_963782275.1. GTDB lineage: Bacteria > Acidobacteriota > Terriglobia > Terriglobales > Acidobacteriaceae > Bog-257. The sequence goes on from CAWAJA010000004.1 coordinate 10,585, forward strand.
CGGTTTTGTTCAATGGGGGATTCTGCGTCCCTGCCGCCGTGCGGGAGCGAATCGTTGAAGCGATTGCCAACTGGTTCGGCAGCAGCACAAGCGGCTGGCGTCCCAGGGTTCTTCGCAGTGACGCGATGGGTAGTGCCGTCGCGGTTGGAGCCGCATACTACGGCCGCGTGCGGCGCGGCGAAGGCTTGCGGGTGAAGGCGGGCAGTGCGCGAACCTACTACATCGGAACCCGCACGGAGGGGGCTGCCGTTTGTGTATTGCCGGCTGGAACGGACGAGGGCACGACGCTGCAGTTGAATCGAGAATTCTCGGTGCTGGCAAACCGGCCTGTGTCGTTCAACCTTTTCAGTTCGACCGTGCGCCACGACCCACACGGGGCCTTGGCGGAGCTGGACCCGGCACAAGTGCATCGGCATGCGCCGCTGGTGACGCTGCTGCGCTATGGGAAAAAGCTGCAACAGATGGACCTGGCCGTGCGATTGTCCGTGAGCTTCACCGAGGTTGGGACGCTGGAACTCTGGTGTCAATCCGTCAGCTCGCCACACCGCTGGCGGTTACAGTTCGAATTGCGGGGCAACGCTCCTACCGGCGATGCAAACGTCAAGTCGACACCGCAAGCTGGCATTGCGCCATCCTCCCCGGAGATTTCCGAAGATTCGCTTCAATCCGCGAAAGAGGCTATTCGTGCGACGTTCACCCATGAGGCAGACCCCACCGCGCACGCGTCGCTGGTTAGCGACTTGGAAGCGGGGGTTGGCCTCAAGAAAGAGTCGTGGCCCATGCCGTTACTCAGGGTGCTGTCCGATGTCTTGCTCGAAGTCAGCGACGGCCAAAAGTTGAGTGCGCCGCATGAAGCGCGCTGGCTGAACCTGCTCGGCTTCTGCTTGCGTCCGGGTTTTGGAGACACCCAGGACAGCCAGCGGATGAATCTAACGCGCAAGCTGTATCAAGCAGGACTGGCTTTCCCTGGTGACTTGCAGAATCAGATTAACTGGCTGGTGCTTTGGCGGCGAACCGCGGGCGGCCTGAGTGCGGCGCACCAGCACGAGATTCGCAACTACCTGGGTGGAATCGGGATTGGGCGAAAGAGGTCCGGCACTCGCCTGAACGCGCAACTCGAGCGCGACGGCTGGCGGCTGCTGGCCAGCCTGGAACATTTGTCGGGCGCCACTCGTGCCGCATTGGGCGGCGAACTGCTGCGCAAGCTGAAAAAGGAGCCCGCCGATAGCGCCTGGTTGTGGTCCCTCGGCCGATTTGGTGCTCGCATCCCGCTGTATGGCTCACTTGCTTGCGTTGTGCCGACGGAAACTGCAGAGGAGTGGATCTCGGCCCTGCTCGATTTGCGCGACCTTAAACCGGAAACAGCCAAGGCGATCGTTCAACTCGGCAGGCTGACGGAGGACCGAACACGCGACATCAGCCGAGAGGTGCGGAAACGCGCCGTGGAGCGCCTGAAAGCCGCAGGCGCGATCGATGAACCAATGCTGCATGCCTTGGCCGAATTCGTCACGCCTGGTCGATCGGCTGTATCTCTGACCTTTGGCGAATCGCTTCCCAAGGGACTGCACCTGGAAAGCACGGCTGACTGCCTGTCGCCCGTTTCGGCCATCGCTACCGAGGACTGAGAGGCGCACGCCGATTCCGCCTGATCACGCTCGGGCAGCTAACCATCCGGGCCTCGGACCGGTCTCAGACGAACATTGCAGCCATTGGTACCGTGCTGTGTTCCCGGCCAATATGCCGGAATCGGTCACGTGCCATCCACGCGCACCGTCGGCATCGAGATCGTACCCTATCGTGGCGTTTTGCGGAATATGGGCGTTCTTATCCAGGATGGCTGTGCATGAGGTGAGGAGGCCGTAAGGACACGCGCGCGGCCGGTCACGAATTATCGCTTTCTTTCGATTGGTAATGATAAGTCGGGCAGCATCCGGCAACCGAATTGGCACCGCCACTTGGCCGTAAAACGCCCATACCGCCGAAGTGATTGACTTGCGCCCGCGGACACGGATTCGTACCGACAAATGCCCTTGTCGCCACCTTACTCCCAGAGGGTCGGCAATGGCGGGACAAAACCGGCGCTGAGACCGATGAATGGGTCGTGTTTGCTGAATACAAAAAGCATCCCCATGGTCGCGCGTTTCCAGAAGGGACCAAGAACTACGCCGGGAAAGAACGGCGTGCCGCAAGGTAGAGGTCGAGCAGCGCCCCACGCCTTCCTTCACCCCGGCTACGACTCAAGAATCCCCAGCTACTGGATCGTGAAGGCGATTCCTCCGGAGGGCGCGCTTCCCGGGTTTACGACGGTTAGCGTTGCGGTGCCGGACTTGGCAATGTCAGCCGCGGGGATAGCCACCTTGAGATGCATGCTGTCAAGATACGTCGTGGTTCGCTCCGACCCGTTCCACAGAAGCACGGCGCCAGGCACAAAATTCGAACCGGTCGCGGTGAGATAGAAGTTGCCGCCGCCTGCCTGGGCGCTGGAAGGCGACACGGAGGTCAACCCCGGTGTCGGATTTGCCGTTCCCCACTCCGGCAGCACAAATGCGCCGCGCAACAGGATGATGCGACCCGAACCCGGACCTTGGCCGAAGCCCAGCCCTTCCTGAAATGCGAGTCCGTCTTTACCCCAGCGAACCAGATCGGGGCCGGCCGGATTCTGAGGAAATAGGTTGTAGCCCAGCAACTCATAACGAGCCTGGTCGTAGGACATCAGTAGGGGTTGCCCCCCAAAGAAGTTGCTGCCCAGGAAGAACACTCGATCCAAAGGAGGATCGGGAGCAACACTGACTCCTTGTATCGACTGATTGCCGCCGAGAGCCTGGTTGATCTGATATTGCGCTAACTGCTGCGGCGGCGTTGGCCTGGGATCAGCGAGGCCGCCGGCCACTGCGTAGACCAGGCCATTCTGCAGCTTGAAGCCTGGGGTGAATTCGCCAAACCCGTTGAGCGTACTGCCGTCGATGAGGCTGAGGCCGGAGGCGCCGACATTCCAGCGATAAAACTCTGCGCCGGTTGTATCACCGTCCCACGTGTAAAGGTGGCTGGCATCGGGGAAGGCTAGGCTTGACCCAGTGTAGGGGCCGCTAAAGTTGGCTCGGAACTTACCCGTCCCGCTTGAAATGTCGTAGATGCCGTACCCGGTGAACGCGCCCATGTTGATGGCGAGGGTATTGTCGGACCCCGGAAGAACGGCCAGGTCTCGAGCCGCGCCTCCTGGTGGATTGAGCGAATAGGTGGTGGGATCCGCCATGCCCGTGGTCAGGTTGTATCGTGCCAGAGTCTGGGCCCCTGCCAGCGGCACGTAAATGTACAAGCCGTCATCGGACTGAGCCATCTCGCCCGGTTCGCTCCCAACGTTTACCGGCGTTCCCAAGGCGCCAATATTGGGATCGATACTCACGATGCTGTTTCCCTGCAATTGCGGGGCGGTACCGGGAACACTTGCATAAAGCTGACGGGTGAACGGATCGAACACAAGATGGTTCGTATCCAGATTGATCTCGTTGTATACGGTGATTGGCTGGTTGGCGGAAAGTCCGCCACCCGGCGCGGGGTTGGACACACTGATCCAGGCCCAGCCCAGGGCGGCGATTAAGGAGCTGTCGACCTGCGCGGTGAGCTGAGTCGAGCTGGAGTAGGTGGTTGGCAGAGCGCTCCCATTCCATAAGACCTGGGAGGTTGAGGTGAACTGATTGCCGCTCAGGGTAAGGGTAAAGGAGCCGGTGCCGGCCTGAACAAATGACGGCGAAATGGCGGACAGAACGGGCACTGGGTTGTAGGGTGATCCACTGATGACAGTGTTGGTGACTACCGTGTTGTTCGAGGGGTTGGGATCACCCTGCGCTGCGCTGACCTGAGCCGTGTTCTGCACGGCTCCCGCATTGAGCGCGGTTACATTGATGGTTACCGTGGCCGCAGCATTGTTGGCCAGAGTTCCGAGATTGCACAGGACAACGTAGGTTCCACTACAGTATCCCTGGCTGGTTGTCGCCGAGCTGAAAACCGTTCCCTGAGGAATACTGTCATTGAGAACGACGGGACTGGCAGAGTTGGGACCGTAATTCGTGATGGTAAGGGTATACGTGAGAATCGTCCCGGTAGATCCCGAACTTGGTCCAACCGCTCCGACGCCAACATCTGCTGGCGTCTTGGAGAGATCCCGAACCAGCGGAGAAGTCAGGATGTAGACGCCTGAGGCGGTGCGAAACGCCAGTCCGTTTTGCCCCCAACGTGCGGGCGAGGTGGCATTTGACCCGTCGTTCAGCGTGCTCACGCCGATATCGCCATCCAGGACGAAGGTCGAGATGTCGTAGGCGCCGATGGTGGAGGGAGGACCATAGACGCTCTCCAGGATCCACGCCCGACCGATGGTGGAATCGGGTACGATCGGCCCGCTTGCCGACTGGGTTTGATTTATGTAGAACGACCCCAGCAGGGTTCCTGCCTCGGAATCCAACACCTCGCCGTTTGTCAGATACACTCTTCCGCTGTCGTAGCGGATGTCACTGGAAGAAACGTTACTGTTCTTTTCACTTGTACTGGTTATGCCGGTGCCATCCACGGTCATCACATAGTAGCCAGAGCTGTAGTAGGGCCCGCCCGCCCCGTAGATCTCCTTGCCGGAAGGCGAGAAAGCCAGGCCAACGAAGGCCATGTTGCTGGTGTTCGCTCGTTGCACACCGTTGTCGTAGATCGCGGTGATTGCGGTGAAACCGTTGGACTGAGCGGCGGAAACGGCTACCGTGTTTGGACTTCCTGGCATAACAGACAGTGCCTGCGCAACGTTGGGCGGGTTGTACAGACCGCTGCCTCCTCCCAAGCCAAATTGAATGCCCGCTTGCTGCGTGGTGAGATTGACCTCGCGCACTGCCGCCGCTCCATTGAGCCCCACCCACAGGGTCGTTCCATCGCTGGACAGCGCCAGCTTGGTGGGCTCGCTCCCTACCCAGATCGGAGTGCCAATCACGCCGGTTGCGGGATCAATGGGAACAACACTGTTGCCGAGTGACGGTCCAGCCGTGCTCGGAGTTGATGCCCACAGGAGTTGAGTCACTGGGCTGTAGACCAGGTCGTTGGTGGGTAGCCCCAGGTACACCGTGAAGGTCAGGGGCGCCGAAAGGCCCCCTCCAGGTGGCGCGTTGTAAACCGTAACCGAGTTATTGCCTAACGTCTGCAGGTCCGAAGCTAGGATCGTCGCGGTGAGCTGATAACCGTTGTAAGTTGTTGCCCGGGCCGCGCCATTCCATTGCACCACGGAACCAGCGTTAAATCCGCTTCCGTAAACCTGCAGAGTGAACCCGCCGCCGCCGCTCGGAGCCGCAGCCGGACTGATGGAGCTCAATACCGGAGGCAGATTTGGATCAATCGTGAGGCTTAGGGTTGCGGTTGCCATTTGGGCCGGGCTCTCGGAGTCGGTGACCTGGACGGCGAATTGAACCGTTCCCGTGGTCGAGGGCGTCCCTGAGATCACGCCGTCGCTGCTGAGCGACAGGCCGGACGGCAGGCTGCCCGCTGTCAAGCTCCAAGTGTAAGGAAGAACGCCGCCTGCAGCTGTCAAAGAGCTGTTATACGGAACACCCGCTGTACCGTCAGTGAGGTAATTCGTAGTGATATAGAGCGGCGCGGCTTGTTGAATGATGATGCTCAACAGTGCGGTAGCGGTCTGCATCTCCGAATCTGTAACCTGCACGGTGAAGTATGAGGTCCCGTAGGACGTAGGTGTTCCGGAGATCAGACCATCGCTGCTGAGTTTCAAACCGGGGGGCAGGTTGCCCGCGGCGAGGCTCCAGGTATACGGAGCGAATCCATCTGTGGCGTAAAGCTGGGCGCTATAGGGAGCATTCAAGATGCCGGATGGAAGGAACGTTGTGGTAACGCTCGGTGTGACCGGGGCAAAATAGCTGAAAATGTCTAGTATCAACTGGGTGCGGTCGGTAGCGTAGCCATCAATCCATCCATTCGTCGTGGGCACAATCGCGAGGTTCGAAGTTACCGCGCCGTCCAGGGCGTTGAGCGTCGATACCAGCGGTCGGTTCTGCTGGTCTGGCCATAGAGTTAAGTAACCCAGGGACATGTTTGGGACAACCGTAGCGTTCAGCACGAATGCCTGGGCCGCTTCAGGCACGCCGCAAAAACTATCAACTACGGGCACCGGCAGCTTTCCAACGAACGCACCGATGGTTTGACGGGTATCCAACACGCGACAAGGGGAAAGGGCGTATAGCGCAAGGCTGCCTTCGGCCGGGTCGGGGGGAGCGAAGTAGCCGTCTATATCGATCACCAGGTCGGTATCGTTCACCGCAAACGTGCTGATCTCACCATCGGTACCCGCGGGCACGATCGCTGCGTTCGCAGTCACCGTACCAGTCGGCGCGTTCAAAGTGGAAACGACAGGCCGGCTTTGTCCCGTCGGCCACACCGTCAGATAGCCCAGTGGCTCGTGCGGCACGGCAGTAAAGTTCAGCGAATAGGCTTGCGCGGTGTTCGGAATGTTGCACGAGGCCGCTTTTAGTATCGGAAAATCTCGTGGCGCGCCGCCGGTCAAATACGGACCCCCAAGATCGCCGTTTCCATTTCGTGTGTCTGCCACGCGGCAGGGCTTGAGTTGGAAGAACTCAAGTGCCGACGGGTCGGTTGCCGACACGAAGTAGCCGTCGATATCCAGCACAACGTCGGTGGTGTCGGTAACGAACACACTGACAGCTTCTCCGCTTCCCGCTGGTACGATGGCGGCGTTCGCCTTAATCCGGCCATCGATGGAATTCAGGGTGGACACGGTTGGCCGTTGCTGTCCGGTGGGCCACACAGTCAAGTAACCCAGGAGGCCATGCGGAACGACGGTGACATTCAGCGAATAGGCTGCTGCTGTGTTGGGAATGTTCTTACAAGGACCGTTGGGAATGACAAACTCTCGAGAGCTTTGCCCCTGAATCGGCGGGCCACCAAAGGCGCCGTTGGGCAACCTCGTGTCAACCACCCGGCAGGGAGGCACCGCAACAAATCGCAGTGCTGTTTGCCCTTGAACTGCCAGAGATGTTCCAAGGAGGATAAAAACCGAAACAAACTGCAGCGCGCGCCCGGTGGTTTGCATGAGGTCCTCCGGTAGGTTCGCTCCTACTAACGGTCTTCTGAGTGCGTACTATGGGCGCAGAGCGTTATAAAAACAAGGGCAAGAAAGTGGTGGTGGTGGACAAGACTAGATAACCGAGAAGTACTGCTAAGTCGTCTGGCGTAAGAACCGAGATATTGCGCTCAGGATAAACGGGTAAGGCACTCTTATCGCCCAGTCGTAAGGGCGACGGACCTAGCTTGCCACCGCTTTGGTGCTAATGGAGATTGGCACGCGAAGAATCCTGCAGCGTGTCCGACAATTGGCGGGACTCGTCGGCGCTGTAGATAGCTGTAGATAAGAGTTCAAATAGGTCTAATGAAAATCATGTAGGTCTAATGAAAATCATGCGAGCGCACGTCTGCATCGGTCACGTCCACGGTAGCGACGTTATAGGCTTCGCGCATGGGCGCGACGCGCTGCACACGTACGGAAATCACTCCCTCCTGGTTCTGCAGTACGCCTTCGAGTAGCAGAAACTTCTCCGACAAAAGCACAAGCCGGTTCTGCTCCAGCAGGTCGGGAGAGATGATGGCATTGCCGATTCCAGTTTCATCCTCCAGGCTGAGAAATACAAATCCCTTTGCCGTTCCCGGTCTCTGACGCGCAATCACGCATCCCGCGGTGCGGACATAACTGCCGTTCGCGACCTGCGTCAACTCTTTCGCCGAAAGCACGCGCGCGCGCCGTAGAGCAGCCCGCCGATACGCCATGGGATGCGGCCCAACGGTCAGCCCGGTGCCGTGGAAGTCGGCGACCAGCCGCTCCTCGGGCGTCATGGGCGCGAGTGGGGAAGCAGCGTCGTTCTCGGGAATGCCGTCCAACAGTGGACCGGCAGGTCGCGCCGCCCGTTCCACCTGCCATAGTGCATCGCGCCGGTGCAGGCGCTGCTTGCGGGCGGCTGTTTTGTACCGGAGCTGGGTGGAGCAGGCCTTCAGGCATGCAGTTAGAGCCGGTTAAGATGTCGCGCTTTAGCGCCTGAGGTAAAGGGCTTGCGATTACCTCAGCGGCTAAAGCCGGGCTCCTGGGTAGCTCTTCAGTGCAGCGCCGAAGCGCTGCTCCACCCATGTCCTCGTTCTTGCACCCGATGGAGTTCAGAGCGCCAATCGAAGCCAGCAGGACCAGCTCATTGCGACGCAATTCAGGCACGCGATGCGCCAGATCGGCAATCGAGTCAAAAGGGCGCCTATTGCGCTCGCGCACGATGGCCTGCGCTGTCTCTTCGCGTAGTCCTTTGGCATACATAAATCCCATGCGCAGGGCGAAGCGCTGGGACGGGCAGGCCTTTGGGGTTGTGTGAGAGCCTGGGCACGTCCTTACGGCGTACTCGGGTCAAGTTTGCACTCTACCCAGCGCTGGCGCGCTGGGCTAAACTGAGCCGCCCCTTCGGGGCTTGATTTAGGGCTTGTTCTAGCCTCCTCGCCCACCGTACTTTCCCTAGAGTTGTCACACAGACTCTTTAATCCGGCGAGTCCAGCCTCCTTTTCACAAGAGATTTTATCCCTGGATAGTTCATGAACCTTGTCCGACATTGTGGTACTAGATTCCGGCTCCAGCGTACACAGCCACTCTGACCGCGTAATGTCTACCGGCCTTACCCGCAGTCCATGGCGCTGCGCATCTTTCACGATGGTCGCCGGAGAATAAAACCCCATCGGCTGATTGTTGAGCAGCGCCGCGGTAAACGCGGCCAGATAATGACACTTGAGATAAGCGCTGGCGTAGGCAATCAGCGCAAAGCTGGCGGCGTGCGATTCAGGAAATCCGTAGAGCGCGAACGAAGTGATCGATTGAATGATCTGCTCCTGCGCTTCGGGCGAGAATGCCGTTGCGCTCCATGCCCGCGCGGAGCTTGACCTCGATGTCGCGCATACGCTTTTCGCTGCGCTTGAAGCCGAAGGCGCGTCGCAACTCTTCCGCCTCGCCGCCGGTGAATCCAGCGGCGATCATGGCCATGCGCAGCAATTGCTCCTGAAAGAGCGGCACTCCAAGCGTGCGTTTCAGCACCGGCTCCAGCGACGGATGCGGATAGACGACCGCCTGCCGCCCCTGCCGTCGCATAAGAAACGGGTTGACCATCTGGCCGACGATGGGTCCCGGACGGATGATCGCCACTTGTACCACAATGTCGTAGAAGCGCGTGGGATGCAGCCGCGGCAGGCACGACATCTGCGCCCGGCTCTCGATCTGGAACATGCCCACTGTGTCGGCCTTTTGCAGCGTGTCATACACTGTGGGATCATCGGCGGGTAACTTTGCCAGATCCACTTCTTCTTTGTACTGATCGCGAATCAGCGTGATGGAATCTTCCAGCGCAGCCATCATGCCCAGCCCCAGCAGGTCCACCTTGATGATGCCCATGTCGGCGCAATCTTCCTTGTCCCACTGCACCACGACGCGGCCGGGCATGGTCGCGGGTTCCAGCGGAACGACGGAATCAAGTTGCCCCTGGCAGATGACCATGCCGCCGGAGTGCTGCCCCAAATGGCGCGGCAGGTCCTGCACCGCCACGCAAAGCTCGAAGAACTTGCGCATGCGCGGATGCCGCAGATCGAATCCGGCATCGCGAAACTGCCGCTCCAGCGTGTCGCTCGGGTCTTTGTACTCCCACGAACTCACCAGGCCGGCTAGGCGGTCGAGAGTTTCGCCATCAAAGCCGAGCGCCTTGCCGACCTCGCGCGCCGCCGAGCGTCCGCGATAGGTGATGACGTTGGCCGTCATCGCCGCGCCGAGCTTGCCGTAGCGCTCATAAACATACTGAATGGCGCGCTCGCGCTGATCGCCGCTGGGGAGATCGAGATCGATGTCGGGCCACTCGCCGCGCTCCTCCGACAGAAAGCGCTCGAACAGCAGGTCCATGCCGACGGGATCGACCGCGGTGATGCCGAGCGAATAGCAGACCGCGCTGTTGGCCGCCGAACCGCGTCCCTGCACCAGAATGCCTTGCATGCGGCAGTAGCGCACGATGTCCCACACGATGAGGAAATAGCCGGCCAGTTCGAGATGTTCGATGAGCGCAAGTTCGCGCTCGATCTGGCGCTGGGCGCGCTGCCACAAGCTCGCTTTGCCCGGGACGCAGATAACGGTCGCGTGCGCCTTCCATGGTACGCGCCCGCAGAAACGAGTTCATGGTTTCGCCTTCAGGGACGGGATAGCGAGGGAACTGATAGCCAAGATCGTTCAGCGTGAATGTGAGACGCGACGACAACTCCAGCGTGTTCGCGAGTGGCCTCAGGCAGATCGGCAAACAACTGCTGCATCTGTTGCGGCGTTTTGATGTAGCGCTCGCTGTTGCGCGCCAGCAGTCGTCCGGCTGTATCGAGCGTGCGATGGTTGCGAATGCAGGTGAAGACATCCAGAATCTGGCGCTCTTCCGGCTTGGCATATTGCGCGCCTTGCGTCGCCAGCAGCGGCAGTTGCAGGCTGCGCGCCAACTCGATGGCCGCCTGATTGCGCGCTTCCTGCGCGCGGTTGTAGTGACGCTGCAGTTCGACATAAACATTCTCGCGTCCGTAGATCGTCGATCAGTTGTTCGAGTGTGCTGCGGCCTGCTTCCATGCCGCCGTGCGCCAATGCATAAGCGAGCGGACCTTCGTCGCCGCCGGTGAGACAGATCAGTCCCGCCGCAAACTCGCTGAGATCGGTCACCGAGGCTGATTGCCTGCGAATGCAGGAGACGGTATCTTCATTCGGCTGTTGCGCCGGCGCGGTAGAGCAGCCGGATACTTCGGCGCGCGCAATTTCATGCGCGTTATCAGCCGGCAAAGGTTCTGATAGCCCTCGCGCGAAGCGCACAGCAGAGGCACGCGCGGAAGCGGTTCGGTCGGGCATTCGCGCACCTGGCAGCAGGGAAGTGATCTCCGCCCCAATGTGCGCTTTGAGGTCGAGCTTCTTCATGGCCAGATGAAAGCGCGGCGCGCCATATACGCCATCGCGATCGAGCAAAGCCATCGCCGGCATCTGATGAGCGGCGCACACCTCCGCCAGTTCCTCGGGAACCGAAGCTCCTTCGAGAAAACTGAATGCCGAGCGGGCGTGGAGTTCGATGTACATGGTTGAAACCGCAGATCCCTCCAGTCGGGCTGAAGCCTCGGTCGGGATGCAGCTTGGTTAGCAATCAGTCGTAGCTGGCATCCGCGAACCAATGGCCACTCGCAAGGTCGCGATAAATGCGATACAGCGCTACCCCGGGCCATTTCCGTTGGCGAGCGCCACGTCCCACTCTTCGCGGTCAAAAGGTCCGGAACCGTTATCCGCGCCATTTTGCTTTGCGCTTTCCGCCCACCAGTCACCCGACGAGCGCCAGGGTCCTGCCGACCACAAAATCTGCCCTTGCAGCGCTGCTCGATTGGTTTGATTCGTCACCAGCAGCTAACTCGACAGGACGTCCTTCCGACAGCCGCACCTGCAGCTGCCGCGCAGGACGAAATATTCGCAACGCCAGTCGCGGTTCTCCTCGATATCTGACAATGTGGCATGCCTTGCTTGCTTTGATTCTCCGGTGCGGCGACAAACCGCTCTACGCGAAAGCTGTCTCGCCGATGGCTATCCAGCAGGCGCGCGATTCCCGCCCGTCGCTCGCCAACGATGCCACTGATGCGGGCCAGCGTAATCTCCAGCTTCTCGGCTTCAGGAGAAATCGGCAGAAACAGTCCGCGCTGTGCCGAACGGGGCGGCGCCGGCTCGGCCGTGATCCACACTTTCATTACTGGAGCGCCCGGCGGATGTGCTGCCAGCTCCAATTGCAGATAGTTTGAGAAATACTTTTGCATCGCGCATGGCCACTGGCAGCCGCAGAGTGCGCTCGAATATTGTTTGTCCCACACTGTGAGAGTCTACATGCACAGTTCCTGTGCAGTCGTGGTTTCCTCATCGGCGACTCGCCGCTCCAGTTGCAAGCGCAGATGCAATTCCTGTACGGCAAGGGCCCGCGCTTCCAGCCGCGCGCACAATTGCTCCAGCAGCCGGTTCAGGATGAACGACAAAGGCTCTAGCGTTTCCACTGGAGACTCCAGCTCCATGCTTCTTCAAAACGTAACGGTGGCTCGCAAAGTGCGAGCGTGCGCATGCCAGCCCCACGCGCCAGCTGCTGCAGGTGCGTTCCCGCTTCGCCCAGCCGTGATGCCAGCGCGTGCTCGGGCAACAGCGCCAGAGTGCGAAAATCGCGCACGCCCCAGCGCTCCAGAGTGTCGAGCATCTGTTCACGCAACTTTTCGCGTTCGCGCCCGGCAGCCGCCGTTTTCTCCAGCGAAGGTTCGAACGCATCCAGCAATACTGGCAACGGCAGCACGCCCAGCCGCTGCGCTTCTTTGCCGGCAGGAATTACGGTGACTCCGCTGAATCCTCGCGCAGCATGCATGGCCGCGTCAGGATTCGCTGCGAGGGCAATATTTGCTTCCAGGCCGACGGCGCTCACCCGCGATGCCAGATCGCGCGCCATCTTTGGTGGTGCGCCGTAAAGCCGCTCCAGGCCGGCAAGATCGAGCAGCAAGGTGTCGGCGGCGGTGTCTTCCACGCGCGGCGTGAAAGCATGGGCAACGTCGAGCAGCGCGGAGTGAGCCGAACTCTCCTGCTCCGGGGAGCGTTGGCGCAAGACCGCCGGGCCTTTCTCCTCCGGCGCCGCGAAAACAGCAGCCTGCAGTTTGGTCATGCCGGCTTCCATTCCCAGCAGACGGGCTTTTTCGTTCAGCGCGACTACGCGCACCAGCGGAGGCTTGCCTTCGAGCACAGCTACCGCTCGCTCGCGCAGCAAAGGCTCGGCACGCACGATGGCTTCCACAGGAAAATCGGGAATGTAGATACAGGCAAACACGGCCTCACCACGCTGCCCTCAGCTCGAAGTTAGTGCGGCTGACTGCACGGGTTTGCGCTGCGTCCAGCCGGGGTCCCCAGCGAGCGCCGCTTTTGCGCTCGATGGGGTGGAGGAGCGCACCATCTCCGCACGTAATCGCATCCCACTAAGCAAGGTCGGCGTGGCCCACGGCATTGTTCTCCGGAACCTCTGAGTCCGCCACGCGGCAGATCCCGCCAGTCACTCGACGTGAGAGCTGGCGCCGAATCGCGCGCGCATACCGCCTCACGTTCCAATCGCACCACCAGCGACGCGCAGGTTTTCGCGCAGGGCTCCTGTTCCACCAGCAACAGCACAGTCGCGGTAGGTTCCACCGCGCGGCGAAAACGAAACCACGAGGTCAGCGGTACCCGCCGCGCGCTCTCCGGCGGAATATCGCCCAGATCGAGCACAACCATGCCAAAGCCGCCCCCTTGCAGTAGTAGGTCAGTCACCTTCAGTACTTGCTCTAGTACCCCGCCAAACGTAAAGCCGGGATTTGTCGGGTGCTCGCGGCGCCCAGGTCCAGTACGCGCCGCATTGGACTTCTGCCGCGGCCTGTCGCTGCAACGTATCCACAGCAGCCGCTCGAGATCCACCCCGACCGCAGCCGCCGAAGCCGGATCAAAGCTGTCGCTGGCATCCACCAATGCGCACACTTCGTGCCGACGAGTGGCTCCAGCCAGCGCCGCCAGCATCACTCCAGTGCGCCCCGACGAAGCTGGCCCGGCAATCTCGCTGAGCGCTCCGCGCGGCAGACCTCCAGTAAGCGCGTCGAGCGCGGCTACTCCAGTTGAGACCGTCAGGGGCGCGGCACGCTCGCGCAGCAGCAGCGTGGAGGAGAGGCGCTCCGGCAGCGAAGATTCCAAACAGAGCACGCAAAGCGGCAACAGATGCCATAACGACCTCAGGGCGAGGGAGCGAGTAGCGCAGGGATCAGGACGGGAGAAGCGGTCCACTAAAGAGAGAGCAGACCGGGGCATCTACTTTCGCTTTTTATTCGCCTACAAATAGGATTCTGCTACGGGGAGCCAGGGTTGTCAACCCCCATCGGAAAGCCGCGCTGGAAGCGGCTCTGGAAGAGGCTTTCCCATCAATTTCACCAAACCACAGCTTGGATTTTTCAGGCCGACTTGCGCATAGGGTGTGTGTTCCTGGCGTGGTGATGATTTGCTATAATCGCAGAAGTCTTCTTGACAGCGGCGCTATCGTCTAGGGGTTAGGACGGAAGATTCTCAATCTTCAAACCCGGGTTCGATTCCCGGTAGCGCTACCAGATTTCTGCCGTTATCGCCTGTTATTTCTGACACTTCCGGAAACTTCAATTTCTCAACGCGATGCGTTGTATCGCTCTCGAGCGTCTGGTAGGGGTCACAGTTTTCGAGCGAGCCGTAATCGACCTCAGAAGCCCATGAAAACACCTAGTTGTTGTCTCTGGGAAGCCACAACTAGTGTGAAAGGCGATCATGGCTTGTTTCTGGGTCTTGGCCTTCCCAGTATCAAGGAATGGATAACGGAAATACCTCTCCTTCTTTCCCGCCGCCTGCATCTCCGCCGAGGTGATCACCGTCCCTGCAGGAAGTCGTCTTTATGCTATGCTTTGCGGTCCCAACGTTGCTGAGGGCCGGATGTGAGTAGTTATCGTTCCCGAGATCTATTCCAGCATCCAGCCATTGCCGAGGCACAGCGGCGCACGCGTCACGCTCCTTGTGGACGTTGAGTATTATCTCGTTCACGAAACCAATTGCGATAGCATGTTGGGCCGCGAGCCCCTTAAGAACCCGCGCATTGGCGGGTTGAACCTCGGCAAATCCCCCGGAGCCTGGTTGTCGCCTGGAACCGCGAAGGGCAAGTCGTCGAAGGTCAGCGCCATTGTCCGCGTGCTCGTGCTCTGCGCATGAACTGCCAGCGCGGCGAGAAAAAGTGCGAACAGGGTACAGCTTCCGAATCATCATGCGTCGGCATTTTTCATCGCTCTTCGGCGCACGAACCATAGCAGGATCCCCAGGCATGCCCATGAGGTGCCGGCGATCTTACCGAGGTTGCTGAGATTGAGCCAGAGGATGAGACACACCACAAACCCGAGCGATCCGGACAAGACCAAGCCTGAGCGTGCCTGCTCTTTGAATCGCAGGGAGTGCCGCACGGAGGAAAGATTGACTCCCATGAACGCCAGCAACGCGCCGAAGTTCAGCAGTTCGGCGCCGGTCTCATAGGACATCACCAAGGCTCCCAGGAGCGAGATCACACCGATGAGCAAGACATTGTTTCGCGGAATTCGCTTCCGGGGTTCGATGGCTCCGAAGAACTTGCTCGGCAACGCCCCATCGCGGCCCATCGCATACAACAGCCTTGCCGCGCCAAGCTGAGCGCCCATTCCCGAACCGATGGTCGCGACTAACAGCGCCGTATTCACCGCCATGAAGAGAACGACTCCGCCTGCCCGGCCAGCGACATGAACGAACGCCGTGTCCACCTCGGGGAAAGCGCCGGAATGGCCCCAGACCATTTGGCCCAAGTAAACCTCTACCGATGCCAGGATTCCGGTTACGAGGCAGGTGAGTACCACTGCGCGAGGAACATTGCGCTGCGGATTGTGGGCTTCCTCGGAGAGGGTGGTGATGCCGTCAAAGCCTATGTACGTCAGCACGGCCAGCGACGTGCCGTGCAGGACCATGCGGGCCGAGAATGTCGCCGGATCATAGAACGGCAGGGTGAAATTGTGCCAATCCGCGTACATGCCGTTCCGGGAGATAAAGCGGAGCGCGGCTACCACAAACATCAGGATGACGACGCCCAGCGCCGCAGCCATCGCCGCGTTCACTCGGGCGGAGGTTTCCACTCCGTTAAGGTTCAGCGCGGTGAACAGGGTGGCGAAGACGACTGCCCACACAATGTAAGGCACATCGGGCACGAAATTCTGGGCTGCTTTGCTGCACCAGATGGTGCAGATCAGCGGGTTCAGGACGTAGTCCATGGCCATACACCAGCCCGCGAGATATCCGGCGCCAGGATGGATTTCCTTGCCCACATAGGTGAATGCCGAGCCCGCTTGGGGATGGAGCCGCGCCATGTGCCCGTAGCTGATGGCGGTGAGCAGCATGGCGAACATGGCCAGCAGAACTGCGGTTACGACGTGGCCTCGAGCCTCGGTGTAGATCACGCCGAAGACCGGCATTGGCGCCGTAGGCTGGATCACGATGATCCCGTACAGGATCAGGTCTCCCAGGCCGAGACTTCGCCGCAGCGTAGTTCGTTCGTTAGTGACGGTGGGCGTCTGCTCCATGGCTGCGGCCGGCTACTCCAGCGTAACAACCGGCCGCGACTTAAGCGCGACGTTCTGCTCCCAAGGCGTCACATTCCACCCCGAGAGCCGAACCTTCGTGGTCTTGCCGCGATAGGAGCGGGGCACGGCCGCGGACAAAATCGTAGATTCTCCCGGCATCAGTTCGACGTAGTTGTCGTTCCACAGCAACATCGGAACCAGGTTGCCGCTCTCGTCGAACGCTTCGGCCTGCAACTGAAACGCGAGCGCCTTGGAGTGGTTCGCAATGTGTATTACGATCTCATTGCCTTCCAGGTCGGCTTTTGCGTCCACGGCCGCAGCGGGAAGCTTGCGCAAATCAGTCATCACCTCCGGCTGTTTCGCCGGACTGTTGATGTACGTTGTCTTGGGCCAGTCGAACACGGTCAGTTGGCTCGGAACCCAGTAGAAGTTTCGCGAAACGGTCACTCCGCCACCCTTTCCCAGCGACAGGCGGACAAAGTAAAACTGTGCGCCCGTGCTCCAGGCGGAAGCCGGGATGTCGATCGCAACCTGCGAACTGTTCGCGCGCACCACATCGAGCGAGACTGATTTAGTGAACAGCGGTTTGAGGTCGGGCCCAAAAACCTCCGCCGTGACTTCCATATCGTAAGTGTCTGACAGTGTGCCGTTCACGACCACGGCGGCATGCTGGTCGTAGGCGTATTGAATGTGCACCGGCTCGTTGGCTTTCTTGGCGCCGTAATATCCGCCGCCGGGAACCAGGTAGTAGTCGTAAAGATGCCAGATGAGAGAGGGCCACGCGTCGTTCAGCATCCATTGGATTACGCCGGTCGAGGTATACCGATGCCCGCTGTAGGCCTCGAACATGGCGCGCTCGCCGTCGTAGGTCATGGTTTGCGCAATTCGCGCGTAGGATTCGATGTCACTCACCTCGCCGTAGGTGTCGACCATCGCGCGATTGAACACGCTGAGGTTCTTGAAATCTTCTCCGCCGGCGTGGTAGTTCCATACCGGATTATCCGGAGGCCACAACGCCGCTTCCGGCAGAAAGCGCTTCAGCTCCGGAACCTGTTCCGGTGCAGGTCCGGGACTGGTTTCGGTATTGAATCCGAAAGCTCCGCCAAACTTCGACGTTTCCTGATACCAGTACGAGGGAGCAACGTACTCATACGGTCCGGTCATCTTCACGCCACTGGCGCCCGTGGAGGACGTCGCAGTGCCGGACGCGGATGAGATCAGCGGGTTTGGCCAGTGAGTTTCGGCGAACACCTCCTGGTATCTGTGCTCGACTTCCGCAGGCGGTGGATTGTCGCTGCCGTACATCCAGCCCAGCACGCTGGGATGGCTGCGCAACCGCAACATCTGCGACTCGAGCGAAGCGGCAGCGATATGCAGGTCGTCGGTTGACCACTCACTCCACTTCTCCCAGTAGTCACAACAGCACCAGCCTGCCAGCACCAGCACGCCGCGCTCGTCGGCCATTCGCAGAAAGTCTTCGCTCTCCATCTTGCCTTCAAGCCGGACGGTGTTGAGATGAAGGTCGCGGACCAGGTCGAATTCCTCGACCAGCCGCTCGTGCGAACTTCGCAGCATCATGTCCGGCGTCCATCCTCCGCCGCGTATCAGGATGGGTTTCCCGTTGATGCGAAACAGCCGATGGCCTTGTGGCGTGAACTCCGAGGTGACCTCACGCACACCAAAGCGAATCTGCTCCTCATCCGTGACCTTGCCGTTGGCAACGAAGCGCACCACGGCGGTTTCGAGCGGCTGGCTCGCCGTAGTCTGCTGGCCACCATACACGAGGATGACTCAGCCTGAGCGGCGCATAATCTTCGGGACGAAAGGTGACGGTCACAGTTTCTCCCAGCGGAATATTGACTTGCTGGGACACGTGACGCCCAGCGATCTCTGCAACCGCCTCACCCTGAATCGCGCTGGACGATTCGTTGCGGACGTCGGTCGTGACCGTAAGCAGAGCGAGATCGAGCATGTCATCCGCAAAGTGCGTGAACACCGCCGTGTGCCGCACCGTGACGGCGCCGCTGGTAACCAGGCGGACCTCTGCCCAAAGGCCCATGTCCTTGTCCGGCGGCATCGGGTTCCAGTCCACCCAATTGATGGCGAGACTCTTCTCCGTGGGCGGGAAAACCTGGATTGCGAGCACGTTGGTTCCGGGGTGAACTTGCGGCGAGACATCGAATTCATAGGTGCGGTAGGCGCCGCGGACTTGCGACTGGTCGGCTATGCGTGTGCCATTGACCCAGATGTCGGCGGAATAGTTGATGCCGTCGAGTTGCAGACCGAACCTCTTGCCGGCATCTGCCGCCGGCACATCCAATTGCTTGCGATACCACCAGCCGCAGCGGTAGGGACTGTCGGTGGGCATCGGCAGGTTCGAGAAGTTCTCGCCGATGGGATAGGTTGCGCCGGGTACGGACCGCAGGTTCATGCCGAAGTAAATGTCTTTGTACACGCCAGCTGCCACCTGGGCGGCCAGTACCGTAGTCGGCACCGAGGCAGGAAGCCACCCGACTGTGCGAATAACTCGCAGACGAGATTCGTCGACCCCGGATCACTCGCTTTGCACGCCGACTGCAGCGTCCAACCCTCGTGCAAAGAGCATCACTTTCGCTGCCGCGGGTTGAGAGTGCAACGACGCGATCGTCGCTACCATCCCGACCAAGACCCCGATTCTGTGCCGCATTCCTTGTCGCTCTCCAGATTGGAAATTGTCATGGCCGCATCGAAACCAGCCGGCTTACATTTCAAAGGCAGCCCACCACATCACCTGGCTCCAAGCGGCGCAGTCGATTGCCGCATCACGAGCTCCGGTTCGAGAAGCCTCAACGGCTCGCCTCTCTTTCGCACGCTGCCCTGCGAGATCTGATCGCCCACGACCTCGGCGGCGTACTTCCCCATGCGCTCCATTGGCTGTCGAATCGTGGTCAGGCTAGGAGTGGAAAGTTCCGCCATCGGTACATCGTCAAAGCCAATGACCGAACAGTCATCCGGAACTTTCAGCCCGCGATTGCTGAGCCCCCGGATAGCGCCGAACGCCGTCATGTCGTCGAATGCTGCGATGGCCGTAAACTTGTGCCCATTGTGCAGCCACTTCCCGGTCAACTCCGCGCCCGAGCTGAACCCGGTCAGCGGATCGGACAGCCCCGGCAATTGCAGCACGCGGGACTCGCGCGATCTCTATACCCGCCTGCGCCGCAAACCGCTGCATGCCGGCCCATCGCCGGCTGCTGTCCGAAAGCTGTTTCGGACCAAGCAGAAAATTCACTTTGCGGTGTCCCAGTTCGTAGAGATGCCGCAGAGCCATGTAACCTCCGCGCTCGTTGTCCACAAGCACCGAGCGGACCCCAGAGCGATGCAGGTCGCGGCCGACGACGACCGTGGGCAGGCGGTTCTGTGCCAACTGCCTGAGAGCATCAATCTTCACGAATAGCCAATTCGCCACCACGATCAGCCCTTCGACCCGGCGTTGCACGACCATGTCGAGGTAGCGCTCAAAGCGGCTGCGGTCGTTGTGGGCATCCATCACGATGGGTAGAAATCCTGCCGGCTGAAAGTAGTTGTCGATGCCTCGCAAGTATGAGAGTACAGAATGGATCGGACATGTCGAAGACGATCACGCCGATGGTGTTGCTGCGTTGCGTGCGCAGCGAGCGGGCGAAAACATGGGGCCTGTAGCCCAGTCTTTCCGCGGATTCCCGGATCCGGCGCCGGGTACGAGGGCTAAGATTTTCCGCAAGAGGAGCTTCGTTTAAAACGATTGAAACCGAGGACGCTGAGTATCCGCTGGCGCGCGCCACGTCCATCAGGGTCACCGGTTTGTGCTTCCGGGATGCCAAGCAGGAACACGATAGCACTGCTCCCTGGATTCTGCGAAACATTTTCTTCAGTTTTCCGCCGTCGGCTTCACTTTCCTCTTGACAGACGAAACCCGCCTGAGTTCTTATTTAAATCGTTTTAATAAGAAATGTTATTTTCCATCTTGCTACTTCGAAAGTTGGCAAGAAGTCAGCGTTCGTGGTTGTCATGATGCAAATCGAACCGCGTACTCTGTCTCAGCCTCGGACCATGTTGTCAAACCGCGCGACGGTCAGGCCGGATCGTCTCTTTGCCTTTCCGGGAGTTTCATTATGAAGTCTGCACGTTGGATCGTTTTGACCTGCATGCTGGCTGCTGGGTTTGCTGCCGCCCAGGAAACCGGTCAACTCACTGGCGCGGTGCGTGATTCCAGCGGCGCCAACATTGTGAAGGCGCAAGTCACGGTGAGCAGTCCTGAACGCGGCATCAACCGGGTTACGCAGACAAACAACGAAGGCGAATACCTCGTCAGCGCCCTCCCCCCGGGCAGTTACGACCTGACGATCAGCGCCTCGGGCTTCAAGACCTATAAGGAGACTGGCATCGTTTTGCGCGTGGCGCAGAAATCCCGTGCCGATGCCACTCTGCAGGTCGGTGGTCAGGCCACCGAAGTTACGGTCGAGGGCTCCCAGGTCGGTCAGGTGGAGACCCAGTCTGCCGAGCTTTCCGGCGTCATTACCGGCAAACAGATTTCGCAGCTGGAATTGAATGGCCGCAACTTCACGCAACTTACGACGCTGGTGGCGGGCGTTAGCAACCAAAGCGGGCAGGACGAAGGCACGGTCGGCATCAATGGCAACGTTGCCTTCAGCTTTAATGGCGGCCGCACCGAATACAACAACTGGGAGCTGGACGGCGGCGACAACATGGACAACGGCAGCAACACCTCGCTTGAACGTCTATCCCAGCATCGACGCCATCGCCGAAGTGAAGGTCCTGACCTCCAATTATGGCGCGCAGTACGGCCGTAATGGTTCAGGCACGGTGGAGGTCGAAACCAAGTCCGGCACCAGCCAGTTCCATGGTGATGTCTACGAGTTTGTTCGTAATGAAGCTTTCAACGCGCGCAACTATTTCGAATCGAGCGTGCCGCCGTATCACAAGAACGATTTCGGCTACACCATCGGCGGCCCCATCTTCATTCCCGGTCACTACAACACCGACAAGACGAAGACCTTTTTCTTCTGGTCGCAGGAATGGCGCAAAGAGAGCGTGCCCGGGCAGGTCTTCAATGTGGCCGTTCCCTCGGCAGGTGAACGTACGGGGGACTTCACCGACCTCTGCTCCAATCCGGGTGGGCTGGGCGCCAATCCCGATTGCCCGCATGTCCCCGGAACGAACAATCCCTTTCCCAACAATATGGTTCCCATTTCCAGCGTCGGCCAGTCCCTATTGCCGCTGATCCCGATCGCTAATGCAGGCGTGCCCGGCGCCGCTCTTTACAATGCCTCCCCCACTCAGCCGACCAACTGGCGCGAGGAACTTCTGCGCCTCGACCAGAACTTCGGATCCAAGGTACGCGTCATGTTTCGCTATACCCACGATTCGTGGAACACGGTCACCCCAACTACCATCTACACCGGCAGCAGTTTCCCGACGGTACAAACCAATTTCGTCGGGCCAGCGGTGAGCATGGTGGCTCGTCTGATTTGGACCCCGTCAGCAACTCTCTCCAATGAGTTCGTGGCCAGCTACACAACCGACCACATCTCGTTCACCTCGACCGGCTATCCCGATCCCAACGCCTGGAAACTGCCTGCCGACTTTCCCATGGGCTACTTCTTCGATAACGGAGCCGGCGGCAAGCTGCCGGCCATTAATCTTTCAGGAAACGCCGCCTATGGGACGTTCTACGAAGACCCCAATGGCGAGTGGCCTGAGGGGCCGTATAACTCCAACCCGACTTACACTTATCGCGACAACGTGAGCAAGAGTGTCGGGCGGCACAACCTGCAATTCGGCGCTTATTTTGTAGCCGCGCAGAAGAACGAGTTGAGCAGCCAACTCGTGAACGGCTCCCTGGTCTACACTCCGACCTCTTCGTTCAGCACAGGCAACTCGTTTGCTGATCTGCTGATGGGTAACGTTGCGCAGTTCACCCAGGCCAGCACGAACATCAAGTTCTATAACCGCTACAAGATTTTCGAGCCGTATTTCCAGGACGACTGGCGCAAAACGCCCAACCTGACCCTCAGCCTGGGGCTGCGTATCAGCATGTTTGGCACCTATCGCGAAAAATACAACCATGCCTACAACTGGACACCGAATGCCTACAATCCTGCCGACGCGCCGCAAATCGACGTGAGCGGTGATGTTACCGGTTTTCCCGGCGCGTTGATCCCGGGCACAGGCAATCCCTTTGATGGGCTGGTGCAGTGTGGTGTGAATGGAGTGCCCGCCGGTTGCATGAGCGGCCATCTCTTCAACCCGGCGCCGCGCGTCGGATTTGCCTACGATCCGACCGGCAAGGGCACCACCGCGATCCGCGGCGGCTACGGTATTTTCTTCGAGCACACCAACGGTAACGAAGCCAACACGGAAGGCATGGAGGGGCAATCGTCGCCCTTGATTCAGACCGTCACTCAGTACAACGTTGCGGGCTACAGCAATCTTGGCAACGGCGGCGGAAGTGCGCCAGGTGTTGTTCCCGCTGGCCTTCTACTCGATTCCCAACCATGCAGTCTGGCCGTACATGCAACAGTGGCACTTGGACGTGCAGCAACAACTGGTCAGAGACACCGTCCTTACGGTGTCGTACGTGGGCAGCAAAGGCACACATCTGGGCCGCCAATACGATTCCAATCAGGTCTATCCCGTGCCCCTCTCGCAGGATCCATTCCAGCCGGGCGAGCCCATCACCTCCGACGCCTGCAACTCCGCAACCAGCTATCAGCCGGCGTTCACCCAGAGTGGCGTGCCCATCGTAGGACAGGCTTACAACAATCTGCAGATCGCCTGCGGACTCAGTCCCGATCCCTTTCGTCCTTATTACGGGGTCGGCGCTGTCACTCGCCTGGATAACGGGGCCTCGTCCACCTACAACGCTTTCCAGGTTTCGGCACGCCGCACCACCGGCGCGCTGCAGTTCAGCGTGGCTTACACCTGGAGCCACTCCATCGACGATTCCTCTTCGCGTTACGATGTGGGGACGCTCAACGCCTACAACCTGAGCGCGAACCGTGCCAGCTCTTCCTTCGACATCCGCCAGATTCTGAACATCAGCTATGTCTATGACCTTCCGTTCTTCAAGGCGCCTGGCAAGCTGCACACTTTCCTGGGGGGCTGGCAACTTTCAGGCATCACGACCTTCCAGACCGGGACGCCGTTCTCAGCCATCAATGGCGGAGCCTACGCCGACAATGCCGGCAGCGGTAATCCCTCCAGCATCACCGCCGGATCATACGTTGACGTAGCCGGAGACCCCAATTCCAACATTCCGAACTGTGCCTTACGGGGCGGGCGGCTTGGGCCCGTTGGTCGCCAATCCCGGCGCGTTTTTCGCGCCGCGCGGCCTCACCTTCGGCAATGCTGGTCGCAATTCGCTCCGCAATTCCGGCTTCAACAACTGGAATATGGCGCTGTTCAAGCATTTCCAGATCAAGGAAAGAGCCGCATTCGAGTTCCGGGCGGAGGCGTACAACATTTTCAATCACACCGAGTGGGGTCCCGGTTGGCGGAGATGCGGGTTCGGCTGCCTACAACGGATTTTCGTCCAACACCAACGCCGCAAATTGTTTTGGCGGTCCCAATAACTCCGCGGGAGACCCGAGTTGCCTGGGCAACAGCACCTTCCTGTACATCGGCATTGCGCATCCCCCGCGCATTCTGCAGCTCGGGGCGAAGTTCATTTTCTAGTCTGGCTATGACCGCGCCGATGGCGCCGGACGCATGAACATGTCCTGCAGAAGGTCCCAGGAGGCACTTTGCGTTGCAGTGGCCGCTCTATGGGTCTGCTCATCCGGGGGTGAACGGAATCGCAGCCTGAGTGACAAGCTGGCGCAACGGATTCCAGTTCAACAGCCGGCTTCGCGCAGGCAGCCAAGTCGTAGATGCCGCCGCATCGTCTCACCCGATGGCGTCGCCGCGCCCATGCTAACCCTGTGACACAACGGGAAGGCACTCAGCCGGTCAGTGACCGGCCGACGTGCAGGTGTCGGCTATCGGCTTCACCGTCTTCACTTCAAAAACGTGCTGCTCAGCCGCGCTCGATGCGGTGCCCGCGTTGGTGGTATCTACAGTCCTTATCCCCGGCTTACCGGTGAGTTCGACTTCGTGTCCAACCTGTTTCCCCAGCTTGTTGGCGGCCCCGGAAAGCCCATGAGTCGTTCCAGTGTCGTCGGTGAGAGTGTACTCGTTGTCAGAGCTCCGCAGGCAGCCTTTAAGGGTGGTCAGGCCGGCGTCTTTGCCGGAGTTCTGGCTCTTCTCCGAAGCACTCGCCGCCCGCGCCTGCAAGCAAGCGGCGAAGATGAGTAACGCCAGAGCAGGCATCCATTTCTTGGTCATAAGATCCTTTCGGCGGGCTAATCGATATGCACATGCGATTTGTCCCGGACTCGTCAGCCTTCCAGGCAACGGCCATTCCGCCCCGCCTCTTTCCTGCGCACAGCAATGCGCACCCCACCCTGCGGGAACATCGCAAGGCGGGAACTCCTGTGAGCAGCCAAAATCTGCCGCACCGGTAGAGCGTTGCGGTCGGCGGGTTAAGTCACTCGACGCGCAGCCTCACTGGGCTGTGCAAGTGTCCGCGATATGTTTCAGGCTTTGCACTTTGAAAACGGGCGACTCTTTGGCGGTAGATGCATTGCCTGGCTGCGTTGTGCCGTAGGTCTTTGTCGTCGGCGTGCCGGTGATCTCCACTGTGTGGCCGACATGTTTAATGAGCTCGTTACCCTTATAGCCGACAAGGTGGTACTTCTTTCCGCTGCTGTCGGTGACGTAGAAATAACTACCATTCTTGGAAAGGCACCCTTGGATCGTGGAAGTGCCTGCGCCCGAAGATTGGCCCATATTCTCTTGCGCCAGCAAGCAGACGGCACAGAGCAGTAGCACCAGGACAGCCAGAGTCTTGCGCATAGAAATCTCCTTAGCTGAAATTTATTCCCGAATTGTCATTCCCCGACCCCACCACGGCGGACGAATGGAAGGATGACAAAGGAAGCCTAACCGATCGGTTGTCCGCATCAGCCCATCTGGACACGGCCCTAGGATAATAAACCTTCTACCACACGATAGCTATCTGCCAGTGCCGAATCCAGCGCGGCCGGGTCCTTGCCGCCGGCCTCGGCCATGTCGGGACGCCCGCCGCCGGAGCCTCCAACCTTCTTGGCGACCTCGGCGATCACTTTGCCGGCCTGCACGCGCGAGGTGAGGTCCTTGGTGACGCCCACGATGAGTGCAACCTTGCCGTCGCTAACCGAGCCGAGCACCACTACGCCCGAGCCCAGCTTGTTGCGCAGATTGTCGATGAGCACCCGCAGCTGCGCGCGTTCCAGATTGTCAGCGCGAGTAGCCAGCACTTTCACACCTTTGACCTCGCGGACGTTCTCGGCGGCCGACTGGACGAAGGTAGAAGCGAGCTTGATGCGCGCATGCGCTAGTTCGTTTCGCAGCTTCTTGATCTCCTCATCGCGCTGATTGAAGGCCATGAATAGCGCAACCTTGGGCATTCGATTCCAAGCTTGAAGTTCGTTTCCGAATCCGCTCACACCCAAATCAACATGAGGCGTTTCATCCTTAATAACCAAGGAATGCAGGTAGGGCTGCGCCGCTTCTTCGAGTTGATGATCCTGTCGGAAATGGCGCAATAAGTTCTCGCCGGTTACGGCTTCGAGCCTACGGACGCCACTCGACACGCTGCCTTCCTTCAGAATCCCGATCAGGCCGATCTCGCCGGTGGCGGCTGTGTGTGTGCCGCCGCACAGCTCGGTAGAGAAGTCGCCGATGCGAATGACGCGCACACGGTCCCCGTACTTTTCGCCGAACAGCGCCATGGCATGGTACTCGTTGATGGCGACGTCGATCGGCACGTCGGGGATTTCTTCCACGCGATCGTTGCGCAAGACCTCTTTGTTGGCGAGGTCTTCGATGTCCTGCAGCTCTTCGTCGCCAACCGAGGCGAAGTGCGAGAAGTCGAAGCGCAGGTGGGAGGGATCAACCAGCGAGCCTGCCTGCTTGACGTGCTTGCCCAGCACCTCGCGGAGCGAGGCGTGCAGCAGATGCGTGCCGGTGTGGTTGCGCATGGTGGCGCGGCGGACCTCGTCGTTGACCACGGCGTCCACCTTGTCGCCGACGTGGATGGTCTGCTTGGCCACGACGCGATGCGCGCGCACGCCCTGCACAGGATAGGTCACGCCTTCGACCTCGGCGACCAGCGTGTTGTGATCGTCGGCGTATAGCCAGCCAACATCGCCAACTTGGCCACCAGCTTCGGCGTAGAAGGGAGTGTGGTCGAGAACAATTTCGCCGCGTTCGCCGGGCTTCAGTTCCTGCGCGCCAACGCCAGTGCCGTTGTGCGGCTTGATGATGGCCAGCACCTCGCATCCGGTGGAAAGGGTCTGGCGATAGCCTTCGAACTCGGTGCGCGGAAGCGATTGATAAGCCGGGCTGGCCGAGGCCTTCGAGCCACCTTTCCACGAAGCCTGCGCGCGCTTGCGCTGCTCTTCCATGGCGGCGTCGAAACCAGGTTGATCGAAATAGATTCCGCGATCGCGGGCAGCGTCTACCATGAAGTCGAGTGGAAGGCCAAAAGTGTCGTAGAGCCTGAAGGCGTCAGCTCCAGAATAAACAGGCCGCGCGCGAACAGCGTCTCCTCCAAATGCTTCGATGACCTTTGGCAAATCGAGGGAGAATTTGACCTCGACGTCTTTCAGGTCCTCCTCCAAGCGCTTCAGGCCCACGTCCAGGGTGTGCGCAAAGCGGCGCTCCTCTTCGTAGATCGTCTTTTCAACCCTCTCAGCAGATTCAAGCAGCTCTGGATACGGCATCCGATTGGTTGGCTGATTGATTACCCGGATCACGTCAGGAACCATCATGTGCAAGAACGGCCTACTCTCTCCCAGCAGCCGACCATGGCGGATGGCGCGACGGATGATCTTGCGCAACACATAACCGCGGCCTTCGTTCGACGGCACGACGCCATCAGAAATCAGAAACGTTGACGCGCGCGCGTGGTCGGCAATCACGCGCAGCGATGCCGCCTGGTGATGCCGCTCGTCCTCATCTTCCTTCTTCAGCTCTCTGTCGAGAGGCGCGCCGGTCAGCTCAGCCGCGCGCTTGATCAGCGGCATGAACAAATCCGTATCGTAATTCGAGATCACGCCCTGCATCACCGCCGTGACGCGCTCCAGGCCTGCGCCGGTGTCAATCGAGGGCTTGGGCAGCGGAGTGAGCGTGCCGTTGGGCTGCTTGTCGAACTGCATGAAGACCAGGTTCCAGATTTCGACGTAGCGCCCGCACTCGCAGCCGAACTTGCAGTCGGCGTGTCCGGCGTCGCTGGCCGCGGGGCCCATGTCGTAGTGGATCTCGCTGCACGGGCCGCAAGGGCCGGTGTCTCCCATCATCCAGAAGTTGTCCTTCATGCCGAGCTCATAAATACGCTCGGGCGCAACCCCGGTCGCGATCCAATGCTCGTAGGCCTCGTCGTCGCGTGCGATGCCTTCTTCGCCCTTGAAAATCGTCGCGTAGAGCTTGTCCTTGTCGATGCCGAACCACTCCGGCGAGGTCACCAGCTCCCACGCGTAGGCGATGGCTTCCTTCTTGAAGTAGTCGCCGAAGCTGAAGTTGCCCAGCATCTCGAAGAAGGTGTGATGGCGATTGGTGAAGCCCACGTTCTCCAGGTCGTTGTGCTTGCCGCCGGCGCGCACGCACTTTTGCGATGTGGTGGCGCGCGAATAGTCGCGTTTCTCGATGCCTAGGAAGACGTCCTTGAACTGGTTCATGCCCGCATTTGTGAACAGCAGGGTGGGATCGTTTTGCGGCACCAGGGAAGAGGAGTGCACCTCCTTGTGCCCTTTGGAGACGAAATAGTCCAGGAACATGCGGCGAACGTCAGAACCGGAGAGCTTGCGGCTGGGCATAGGGATGAAGAAATTCTAACAGTAGGCAGCGGGTGCTGGGTGCTGGCTTCGTTGCGCCGGCCCGCGAACCGCAGATCCCTCCGCTCGGACTGAAGTCCTCGGTCGGGATGACAAGTGAAACGTAAACGTCCTAGATTTGCGAACCGTTGACGCAGCACGAGGCGGACCTACGCCGTTACCAACGGCTCTCTATGATTTGTCATCCCGAGCGGAGGCGGCCCGATTTTGACCGCCGGAGTCGAGGGATCTGCGGTCGATCTCTTCCCAGCGAATCGGTTTGCCCCATTCGGCAGAAAGGTCTTGCCACGTCGGATTTCTTGCTTCGATAAGCTGAATCTTTTTCTCCCGCCGCCACCGTTTCAACTGTTTCTCGCGCGCAATCGCAGCGTGAATGTCTCCAAAGACTTGGTACCAAACAAGACGGTCGATGTTGTATCTCGCCGTGAATCCCTCGAAGATGTGGTCCTTGTGCTCGCGAACGCGCCTCGCGATATTGTTTGTCACTCCGACATAGAAGTTATGCGATCGGCTGGCCATGATGTAGACGGAGTATCGATGTTCCCGCATTTCACAATGCTGCGGCTTATGGACGTTTCCGTCTGTGCGCCCGGTCACAGCTTGTGGGAACCGCAGATCCCTCGACTCCGGACTGAAGTCCTTCGCTCGGGATGACAAATCGTAGAGAGCCAGTAGTGACGGCGCAGGCCGCCCATTGTTGATGAGCGGTTCACAATGCAGGGCATTTATCTTTCAACTTGTCATCCCAACCGAGGACTTTAGTCCGAGCGGAGGCATCTGCGGTTGGTTTTCTTGCCAGCAAATCGGTTTCTCCCATTCGGAAGGGAGCCCTGCCATGTCCGCACCTCCTTTGCCAATTGACCAACGGCCCGTTCGACCGCATAATCTCTGTGCCTGACGATTACCGCTACTGACAAGGTGGCTCACTGTGAAAAAACAGAGCAAGACCGCGCCCCGTCCTTTCTCGACGGCGGGCGAGCGGCTGGACGACATGCTGGGCGATACCACCAAGCGCATCGAGGACCAAACCCAGGCGCTCATTGCCTATATCAACGACGAACTGGTGCCCGCGATCCGCGACCACTCCAGCAATGCGCTGCGTATTGCAAGCGAAAAGATGAAGCAGGCCGCCGACATAATGGAGGCGAGTACGCGGCGGAAGAAGCGCTGAACGCCGCATACGTCCGCATGCCGCCGGGGCTGGAACCACGAAATATGGTCGTGGACGCAGACCTGAAGGCATGCTCTACGCGGGCGACGCTGATCTTCGTTATTGCGGTCGTGTTGCTGCTCTCGGCCTGCGGCAGACACAAGACTGCGCACAGCTATCCGCCGCCACCTCCGCCGACGGTTGCTCCGCCCACTCCTGCCCCCATCACTGCTGAGAGCAAACCGGCCACCGTTCCGTCCACAGCCAAGCCAACAGCCAAACCGATTTACGTTGAGACCGGCATGGCCAGTTGGTACGGGCCTCCTTACAACCATCATCGCGGATCGAACGGCGAGATCTACGAACAGAACGCTTTGACCGCAGCGCACCGCACCTTGCCGATGAACTCGGTGGTGCGCGTGACCAACCAGGCGACCGGACACGCGGTTGTGGTGCGCATCACCGACCGGGGGCCGTTTATTGAGGACCGCATCATTGACCTGTCGCTGGCCGCGGCCAAGGCGGTCGATGTGTGGCGTCCGGGCACAGCTGAAGTAAAGCTTGAAGTATTGTCGGCGCCGGCCCCTATCGGGGAAGGCGGCCGCTGGTGCGTGCAAATTGGCGCCTTCCAGAGCGAGCACGAAGCCCGCAAGCTGAAAGAGAAGCTACAGGACCGCTACACCAGCGCGAACGTCATCCAGTTCACCGGGCCGACGGGAGAATGGGTGCGGCTGCGTCCCCCAGGCGACGACAAGCGGCAGGCGCAAGAGGTCGCCAGCAAGACCCACGTGAAAGAGGGCGGCGTCTTTCTGGTGCGGCTGGATTGATGGAAGCAGCCAGCAATCAGCAAATGGCAACTAGCTAAGACCCGGCGGAGATCAACCCAGCTGGATGGCGTTGCCTTCAGGACTTGAAGGGCAGGTCCGTACACCGACCGCACGGAGCATATGAATTTATTCTCGGTGTTTTCTGTGTCTCTGTCGAAAATTGCCGAGGTGTTGGACGAATCGCTCTGTATCAGGGCCCGGCTTCAGCCGGGCCGAAAGGGGCTCGCGATTCCCTTGGGCTTCAGCCCCTGCGAGCCCTTCGGCAGCGGCTAAAGCCGGGCGTTTCCAAAGTCCGCCTCGGCACGACCAAGGTCGTGCCCTGATACAAACCTGACCGTTTCATAACCAGTTGTGAGCGGCGACGCTCATGAAAAAAAAACTCCGTGGTGAAAAAACTCCGCTACCAGCCGTAGTGATAGCGCCGGGCGCGGGAAGGGAAGAGCTTGATAAGGAGCATCCCTGCCAGGAAGCCTCCTACGTGGGCCCAGAAGGCGATCCCGCCGGAGCCGCTGCTGTGCGAAGCGATAGAGGTGGCGGCCCCGCTGAGGAATTGCGCCACGAACCAGTAGCCGAGAACGATCCACGCCGGCAGCCACACAAAGAAAACGAAGAACAGGGGCACCAAAGTCAGCACGCGCGCGCGCGGATACAGAATGAAATACGCCCCCATGACCCCGGCAATGGCCCCGCTGGCCCCAACGGTCGGTACGGCCGAGCTGGCGTTTAACAGCGTGTGGAACAGCGCTGCCGCCACACCGCACGTCAGGTAGAACACCAGGTACCACGCGTGCCCGACGCGGTCCTCGACGTTGTCGCCGAAGATCCACAGCGCCCACATGTTGAAGATGAGGTGCAGCCACGAGCCATGCAGAAACATCGAGGTGAAGATAGGCAGGATGGCCGCCATCGGCGGCACGTAGCGCGTACCCAGCTGCGAAACGAGGTTCCAGGGCACATAGCCATGATTCAATATCACAACCGTGAGCCGCGCCGGAACGACCCCGAAAACGTCAACGAACTGCTGGTTCTGGCCGCCAAGCGACAACTCGAACAGGAACACCAGGGTGTTCAGCACGATCAACGTGTAGTTCACGTAGGGAGTGCCGACCCGAGGCGCGTCGTCTTTCAGCGGGATCATGGATGGGCTTTACGTTCGCTGTGCGGCAGGGAAGAGGTCCCCCTTCATCTTTGATGCCACTCTCCGGCGATTTGACCGGAATACGTTCGAACCTACACGATAGCAGAAGGATGCCCGTCAATGGTGTGATGGTGGTGGACAAACCGCCGGGATGGACCTCGCACGACGTCGTTGCCAGGGTGCGACGTATCGTGGGCGAACGGTCCGTTGGCCATCTGGGGACGCTCGATCCCATGGCCACCGGAGTGCTGCCCCTGGTTTTGGGCCGAATGACCCGGCTCTGCCAGTTCTATACCGCCTCGGAGAAGACCTACGAAGGGACGATCCGCCTCGGGCTAGCGACCGACACCTACGACTGCGACGGCGACCCGGTGGGCATCCCGCAAACAGTTAATGTAACGCTCGAAGAAATCCGGTCAGCCGCCTCAGTCTTCAATGGCCTGATTAGGCAGACGCCGCCACCATTTTCGGCCAAGAAGATAAAAGGAGTCCCGGCCTACAAACTGGCCCGCCGCAAGCAAGAGGTCGAGCTGCAGCCGGTGGAGGTTGAGGTCAAGGAGCTTACCATCCAAGGTATGGAAGGAGATGTGCTTGAATTTCGCTGCCGGGTGTCGTCGGGAACATACGTTCGCAGCCTCGCCCACGAGCTGGGACAGAAACTGGGTACCGGAGCCCACCTAGCCAGCCTCCGCCGGACTGCGGTAGCCGAGTTTTCGCTCGAGCTGAGCCACACTCTGGAAGCGGTTGCCGAAGCCGCGAGTCAGGGCCGCATCGAAGAGCTGCTGGTTCACCCGCGACAGCTCCTGCCAGAGATTCCATGCGTTACGGCCGATGACGAGGCAATGGGCAAAATCCGCCACGGCCGCACCGTAAACCTGCCGGAGATGTCGCGGTCGCGGTTGGTAAAGGTCTTCCTCGGGCAGTCGGAGCTGATCTGCATCGCCAGCCGCGTAGCCGGAACGCTGTTCCATCCCAAGCTGGTGCTGTTGTAAGGGGCGTGGTGCATTTTGTCCAGCGGCGCATCACATCGCGAATAGTGGTGTACAATGCTGACATGCGAACCACAATCACCATGGATGAGGAAACGGCCAAAATCGCAGCCCAATATGCGCGCAGCCGCGGTGTGTCTCTCAGTAAGGCCATCTCGGAGCTGATCCAACGCGGCGTCCGCCCCCGCGCCCGCATAAAGTACGTGAATGGATGGCCGGTTTTCGACCTGCCAAAGTCGGGGAAGCCGATTACGACGGAGCATGTGAAGATGCTTGAGGACGAAGAGTGGTGACCGGGTTTCTACTCGATGTCAACGTCCTGATTGCGCTGGCTCACGAGTTACACATTGGCCACACCAGAGTACAGGCATGGTTTGATGAAATGCGCCCTAAGCACTGGGCCACGTGTCCTGTCACAGAGGCAGGCTTTGTCCGGATCGCGTCCAACCTTCGTCTCTCGGATCATCCTGTGGAGGTCAGCGAGGCACTGCAAATGCTAGGCCTCATCACCAGACTGCCTGGCCATCGCTTCTGGCCGTTGGACATCAGCTTTGCCGAGGCGGTGCAACCGTTCCAGGAAAGGCTCTTCGGTCACCGTCAGGTGACCGATGCCTATCTGCTGGGCCTCGCCATAAAGAACAAAGGACGCGTCGTCACGCTGGACCGGGGAATTGAGGCCTTGGCGGGAGAAGGCTATCGACAGCACATAACAGTGCTGGATGAGTAAGAAACGGCACAGCAGTCGGGATCGACCTGCATCACCAGCCGGGTGGCTGGATACTGTTCCAGCCCAATGTGGTGACTAGGCGCGCCTGACTATGCTTGCAGGGATGTGTCCGTCTGTGTTTGCGAATTCGAGCAATGTCCGATAACAGATATTATGTTAAGTCTGTGCTGCGGAATGCAGGAACTGGCAGTCTCCCGTGCAACTTCCTCTAGCAACAATCTGGTACGATTGACTTAGTCCATGACTTAGTCTAAGATTCCCCCATGGAAGTGAACATCCACGAGGCAAAGACCCACCTTTCCAAGCTGCTGGAGCGCGTCGCGCTTGGCGAGGAGGTGGTTATTGCCAAGGCGGGAAAACCGGTGGCGCGTCTAGTGGCGATCAAGCCGAAGCGCTCTCCCCGACCGCTGGGGTTGGCGCGAGGTGAGTTCGTTGTCCCTGAAGACTTCGATGCCCCTATGCCGGACTTCGAAGAGGATTTCTATCGGTGAAGCTCCTTCTCGACACGCACATATTTTTATGGACAATCTCCGAACCCGAGCGCCTATCTTCGCGGGTGCAGGAGATCATCCAGGATGCGCGGAACGACGTGCTGCTTAGCATAGCCAGCGCGTGGGAGATCGCCGTCAAGTCGAGTCTCGGAAAACTCGACGTGCCGAAGCCCGCTGTGACATTCGTCCAGCGACAGCTCAGCAGTCATCGAATTGGCATCCTGCCGCTTCGGCTTCCTCACATGCTTATCCTGGAAAAGCTTCCGTGGCACCATCGCGACCCGTTCGACCGGATGCTGGTAGCGCAGTGCCTTGAGGAAGGTGCAAGCCTCGTCACGGTAGATAGCCAGCTCCGTCGGTATGAGGTTGAAACTCTCTCCTAATGCCGGATTCAGACCACGGTTTTACGCCGTTGCGGTTAGCAACTGCTCCAGATCTTCCTTAAATCGCCGCAGAGCTTCCAGCCGTTCTGGCGTTGCCTCTACGATCTCCGATTTGGCCTGGAAGACCTGCCGGCCATCCTTTTCGACGAGCACTCCCAGGACTTCTCCCATGCGCCAGCCGGGGGTGCCGATCATCTCCAGCCCGCTTGGAGTGGCGCGCAGCAGCGCAATGCAGCCGTCGCGAATGACGCCCACTGAGTTGGCATAGCGATCGAAGGTTTGCAGCTCAAAGCCCGCGAGGTAGAGGCGCTGGAGTTGTTCGGCGGGGTCAGGCATGTAAAAGCAGCGACTAGCAGCCAGCAATTTGCAACTAGCTAACAGCAAATGGCTAATTGCAAGTTGCTTCCTGTCCTACATCTTGTAGCGGCCGAGGTCGTCCTCGCCGAGGGTCTCCAGCCACTTGCGCAGCTCGTCGCTGGAGACACGGTCGCTCGCTGCGGTGACCTGCTTGCTGCTCTTGAGCACATCATCCTCGACAAAGATCGGGCAATCCATGCGCAGGGCGAGCGCCAGCGCGTCCGACGGCCGCGAGTCGACGCTGATCGCCTGTCCTTCGCGCTCCAGCCAGATCACGGCAAAGAACGTGTCGTCCCGCAGTTCGGTCACGACCACCTTGCGCACCGTGGTTTCGAGGCCGATCAGCAGGTTCTTGAGCAGGTCGTGGGTCATGGGCCGCGGCGTGGTGACCTTTTCGATCTCCAGCGCGATGGCGTTGGCCTCGTAGACGCCGACCCAGATGGGCAACACGGTATCGCTGCCCTGGTCCTTCAGGATCACGATGGGCATGTTGGTCACGGGATCCATCATCAGCCCGCGAATTTTCATCTCGACTTCCATCATGTTCCCTCCAGGGTGCTTGACCTTTAATACTCCCTCGACAGTACGGTGCGCAACCTCTTTCTCGAAGTTAGACGGCCATCTCGCCCAATAGGCTGTTTGGGAATATTTGCGTGACCTTCACATGCACATATTCCCCGATAGCTGGCTCAGCTTTGCTGTTGACCACGAAGTTGAGCGTCTTGTTCTGCGAGGTGCGGCCAATCATCTGTCCGCGGGCAGGGTTCTTCCCTTCAACCATGACCTCAAGCATCTGGCCTAAGTGCCTGCGATAACTTGCCCTTTGCAACTCGCGCTGGTGCTCCTGCAAGACTTGCAGGCGGCGCGACTTCTCCGCGTCAGGAATCGAGTCGGCATATTGCAGCGCAGGCGTGTTGGGGCGGGGCGAGTACTTGAACGAGAAAACGCCGTCATAGCCGACCTCGTCCAGCAGCCCCAGCGTCTCGCCGAACTCGGCTTCGGTCTCTCCCGGGAATCCAACGATGACGTCGGTGGTGATGCTCAGCTCGCGGTTGCGGGTGGACTTCATCCACGAGATGCGCTCCAGATATTGCTCGCGCGTGTATTCGCGGAACATGGACTCCAGCACCCGCGACGAGCCGCTCTGGACCGGCAGGTGCACGTGGTCGCAGAGCGTCGGCACTGCATCAATGGCGTCCACGATGTCCTTGGTGAAGTCCCGCGGATGTGAAGTCGTGAAGCGCACGCGGCGGATGCCAGGCACCTCCCCGACCGCAGCCAGCAATTCCGCAAAGCTCTTCTTTCCAGAAGGATCGCGGTAAGAGTTCACGTTTTGGCCGAGGAGTTGAATCTCCGTAAATCCGGCGTCGGCCATACGACGGGCTTCGTCCAGCACCGACTGCGAAGTGCGGCTGCGCTCCTTGCCGCGGGTGTACGGCACCACGCAGTAGGCGCAGAACTTGTCGCAGCCTTCGATGATGGTGATGTATCCCCGATGCGGATTGGTGCGTGCGGTAAATTCGGTTTCGAAAGTCTGGTCAGTCTGCCGGTCATCCAGGCCGGTCACACGGCTGGCGCCTGACTCAATCTGCACCAGCATCTCGGGCAGGTTGCGGTACGAGGCGGATCCTGCCACCAGCGAGACGTGCGGAGCGCGCTCGAAGATCTTCTCACCCTCCTGCTGAGCGACACAGCCAAGCACGGCAAAGCGCTTCCCTTCCTTGCGCAGCTTTTTGAAGTCGTTGAGCCGGTGAAAGACCTTTTGCTCCGCCTTGTCGCGGATCGAGCAGGTGTTGTACAGAATGAGGTCGGCTTCCTCCTCGCGCTGCACCTGCGCGTAGCCCTCCGAGATGAGCGTGCCCACGACCTTTTCGGAGTCGTGGAAGTTCATCTGGCAGCCAAAGGTCTCGATGTAGAACGTCTTTTGCGCCGAACTCACAGCCATCCTCGTCGCATATCAGTATATCGCGGGAGAAGAAGCAACTAGCCGCAAGCAACTGGCAATCAGCGCCTCTCATGCCGCAGAGCCATCTGTTGATTCGCTAGTAGATCGATTCCATAATAATGTTGCAATACAGCGTATCGTGGTGTAAGCTCCTCGTTGCCATTACGAGGAGGTTTGTCGCTTGCCCTTCGTCAGCCGCCGCGCCCCGTTGAAGTTGAGCAACAGCGAGATTGAAATGCTGGCTATGCTCTCGCAGTCGAGAAGCGAACCGGCCGGCCGGGTCCAGCGGGCTTCGATTCTATTGTGCTATCACGCGGGAGACACAGTCTCAGAGATCGCTAGAACCCAAGGCACGAACCGGCCGCGGGTTGAGCGGTGCGTGAGCAAGGCCCTGGATTTGGGCGTGGCGCAGGCGTTGGTCGATCTGCCGGGCCGGGGCCGCCGACCGGCGATGACGGCGGAAGCGCGAGCGTGGGTTGTCGCTCTGGCATGCCAGAAGCCGAAGGATCTGGGCTATGCCCAAGAGTTGTGGACCACAAGGTTGCTGGCGAAGCATGTCCGCACACACTGGCACGCGGCTGGCCACCCGAGCCTCGCCAAGTTGGGGCGCGGAACGGTCTCCAAGATTCTCAACGCCAACCAGGTACATCCGCACAAGATCCAATACTACTTGGAGCGACGCGATCCTGAGTTTGACGCAAAGATGGTGCAGGTCCTGCACGTTTACAGGGAGGTGGAGATCTGGCGCGAGAAAGGCGCACCGCCTGCGGATTTGATCGCCGTGCTTTCCTATGACGAGAAACCCGGCATTCAAGCCATCGAGAATACCGCCCCAGACCTGCCGCCACAGCCAGGAAAGCATGCCGCCGTAGGGCGAGATCATGAATACATTCGGCACGGAACACTGTCCTTGCTGGCCGGCATCGATTTGGTGTCGGGCGAGGTTCTCGGGTTGGTGCGCCAACGGCATCGTAGCGCGGAGTTCATTGAATTCTTGAAGCTGGCCGACGCACGTTATCCCGCGGGCGCACGCATCCGTATCGTGCTCGACAATCACTCTGCGCATATCTCCAAAGAGACACGGGCTTTCCTCGGAGCCCTGCCCAACCGCTTTGAATTCACCTTCACACCCAAACACGGGTCCTGGCTCAACTTGATCGAATCCTTCTTCGGCAAAATGGCCAAGACTCTGCTGCGCGGCCTTCGGGTCGCCTCAGCAGACGAGTTGAAGTCGCGGATTGAACTCTACCTCCAGGAAATCAATGAGACGCCCGTGGTCTTCCGCTGGAAGTACAAACTGGACACTCTTTCCGTCGTTTAGCCATTGATATACTATATAGGAATCACTATACTAGTTGCTAATTGCTAGTTGCTGATTGCTAGTCACTTGCCCAGCAGCTTCTCGATCTGCGGCTCGATGGCCGTCGGCGGCGTCATGGGAGCAAATCGCTCCACGACAGTTCCCTTCTTGTCCACCAGGAATTTTGTAAAGTTCCACTTGATGCTGTCTCCGAGCAGACCGCCTTTCTTGCTCTTCAGGAACTCGAACACGGGATGGGTGTCTGCGCCGTTGACCTCGATCTTGGAGAACAGCGGAAAACTCACGCCATAATTCAGTTGGCAGAAAGACTTGATCTCGTCATCGGAGCCGGGCTCCTGATGGCCAAACTGATCGCAGGGAAAACCGAGTACCTCGAAGCCGCGTTCCTTGTACTTGGCGTAGAGCGACTGCAGTCCTTCGTATTGCGGCGTGAATCCGCACTTGCTGGCCGTGTTGACGATCAGCAACACCTTGCCTTTGTAGTCGGCAAGTTTCTTGGTGCGGCCGTTGTTCAGCTTGGCGGAAAGGTCGTAAACGGTCATGCAGTAGAGCTCCTGAAAGAAGTGGCTAGTGGCCGGTGGCTAGTGGCCAGAAGAAGGCGACATCGTTTTCTTCTCCAGCGACGCAATCAACCCGTTCAGGATTCGTCCGAGTTCGGTGGTGCGATCTGAGAGCCGGTCTCTCCTGTCGACCGCAATGTAGTGCAAAGTCGTTGCAATAACGATCTGCGTTTCTACTTCGTATAACGAGCCGCGTGCGTGGCAGAGAAACTGAACGAATTCTCCTCTGGTTGCGCGACCCTGACCTTCAGCGATGTTGCTCGGTACTGAAACGGCCGCTCGACGAAGCTGGCTTGTCAGGCCTTAAATCTCGCTGCTCGGAAAGGACTTGGTTGCGGAGTAAATTTCGCTTACCAGGGCAATTGCCTTCTGCCAAGCAATCAACTGCTGATAGTGCTTCAACTGCACGGGTCACGCTCCTTGACCCCCAGCAGAACCTGACAATATCGTACCTCGACAAGTGGCTAGTGGCCAGTGTTCAGCGGCTAGAAGAAGTTGGCGTGGTTTTTTCTGCAACGACGCAATCAACACACCTTCCCCACTTTTTCCGCAACTAGCCACCGCCCACTAGTACTTAGTTGCGTAGATTAGCGTAAGATGAATGGGGATGCACATTGCGAATCTGGCGTTTCGTCCACTCGAAGGGCGTGGCGGTTTGGTTGTAGGCAGCTATGAATCGGTCGATCGCCTCGCGCACCTGCTGGGGCGAGGTGAAGCTTGCCCCGCGCAAAGCGCGCCGGCTCAGGATACTGAACCAGCATTCAATCTGATTGAGCCAACTGGCGTGGGTGGGCGTGAAGTGTAGATGGACCGTGCGATGTTGCGCCAGCCAACGATCATGTTTCGGTTTGTGGGTATTGAGATTGTCCATCACCACGTGCAGTTCCCGGCCCGGATAGAGTGCGACCACCTCGTTCATGAAGGCAAGAAAATCACGGCGTCGACGCCGGTGAGCGTGTCCGCCCTTGACTTGGCCGGTGAGCACATTCAGGGCGGCGAACAGGGTCGTGGTGCCGTGGCGTTTGTACTCATGACTGAAACCGGTCACGGCTTGGCCGTTGGGTAGTTTTAAATAGCCTTGGGCTCGCTCCAAGGCTTGAATATGCGGCTTTTCATCCACCGCCAGGATGACCGCGTGTTCCGGCGGGTCCAGGTACAGGGCAACGATAGCGGCCGCCTTGGCGGCAAACTCCGGATCGGTACTGATGCACCAGCTACGGCGCCGCTGTAAGTGAATTCCTTGGGTACGCAGCACGCGCCAGACTTGATGTTTGGATACATCCCCCAAGGCCTTCGCCACTAACGCTCCGGTCCAGCTCCCATGGCCGACTGGCGGCCGCTGGTCCAGTTGGTCCAGAATGCGGCGCCGGGTGTTTTCGTCGTAGCGCGGCGCAGCTCCTGGCCGCGGGGCATCCTGGAGCCCGGTCAAACCAGCTTGGGAAAAACGTACTCGCCACTTGCTGACGGTTGCGGGCCGTCTGCGCTGCGCACGGGCGATGGCAAGCGTGCCTTGACCGTCGGCGGCGGCCAGAACCATGCGGGCTCGCTCTGCCAGACGCCTTTCGGTCTTACCCGCGCGAACCCAGCTCTCCAGCGTGGAGCGGTCTTCTGGCGTCAATGTGAGGGCGGTGGGGTATTTGCTCATACCCAATCATGACATAGACCGCTTTTCATTGCAACTAAGTACTAGCCACTGCGTCAATACGCTTTCGCAATCACCACCCGCCGGTCCACCGGCTCGCCCGTGACGATGCACTTGCCCGGCCCGTCGTACTCATCCACCAGCGGGATGCAGCGCACCGTGGCCTTGAAGTCTTTCATGCGCTGATCGCATTCGGGATCATCCTTGACGTGTGCCATGACAAACTTTCCTCCGCCTTTTTCGGCGGTGACGTCGCTGAGAATCGACTCGACTTCGCCGATCGAGTTCGCCAGCACGGTGTTGTCCTTCAGGCGCTGCTTCGCTGTGTTGTACAGGCTCTTCTGCATTTCGCTCAGCACCGCCGCCAGCTTGGCGCCAATCTCAGCTTGCGGCAGCGGCTCTTTCGTTCCCGTGTCGCGGCGCTTCAGCACGATATTGCCCGACGCGAGATCGCGCGGCCCAAGCTCCAGAACCACCGGCACGCCGCGCCGCTCCCAGTGGAAGAACTTCGCGCCCGGACTTTGCGCCTCGCGGTCATCCACCTTCGCGCCGACATCCTTCGCGATCCGGTGCGCCGCCTCCAGCACCTTGCCCTTCTCGTCGTCCTTGCGATAGATGGGCACCAGCACCGCCTTGACCGGCGCCAGCTTCGGCGGCAGCACCAGGCCTTTGTCGTCGGAGTGGCTCATGATGAGCCCGCCGATCAGGCGCGTGCTCACGCCCCAACTGGTCTG
Source organism: uncultured Acidobacteriaceae bacterium (assembly GCA_963782275.1). Classification (GTDB taxonomy): domain Bacteria; phylum Acidobacteriota; class Terriglobia; order Terriglobales; family Acidobacteriaceae; genus Bog-257. The sequence continues at coordinate 51,027 of CAWAJA010000004.1, forward strand.
CCAGACGTAATCGAGCTGCCCTTCCTTGTTCTGGAACTGCACGTCGAACGCTTTGCCGAAGTTCTGTCCCAGATCGTGGCTGGTGCCCGCCTGCAGCGCGAAGCCGTTCTGCATCATGGCCTCGATGGAGTAACTGCGCACCGCGCCGGCAAACTTCTCCGCTCGCGTCTTCATGCCCTTGATGACCGGCATCGCCATCACGTCCTCAGCCACTTCGGCATAGATGTCAAGGATGCGCAGCACCTCTTCCAGCGCCTCGTCATGATTGGAGTGCGCGGTATGGCCCTCCTGCCACAGAAATTCCGTCGTCCGCAGGAACATGCGCGTGCGCAGCTCCCAGCGCACCACATTCGCCCACTGGTTCAGCAGCATGGGCAAATCGCGCCAGCTCTTGATCCACTTGCCGAAGAAGTGGCCGATGATCGTCTCCGATGTCGGGCGGATCACATACGGCTCTTCCAGTTGTTTGCCGCCGGCGATGGTGACCACCGCCAGCTCGGGCGAAAAGCCTTCCACGTGCTCCGCTTCTTTGTGCAAGAAACTCTGCGGGATGAGCAGCGGAAAATAAACGTTCTGGTGGCCCGTGGCCTTGAAGCGGTCATCAAACTCGCGCTGCAGCAGCTCCCACACAGCGTAGCCGTTGGCCTTGATGACCATGCAGCCCTTGACGATTTCGGCAGGCTCGGCCATGTCGCCTTGCAAAACCACGTCCTGGTACCAGGTAGCAAAATCCTGACTGCGCGCAGTGATGGGAGATTCGGCCATGAGGTCGCTTTCGTTTGGGATGTATGGACTGCGTCTTAGATTATGACAGGTGAGGAGCAGGACCTGGACTGCGATGGCGGCCAGCCAGAGATCTTTTCCGGCTGTCATCCTGAGCGGAGCGAGGCGACAGCCGAGCGCAGTCGAAGGAACCCTTTATCCGCAGGCACTCGCCCTTGAGGTCATCACTCGCATTTGTGGCGCGCATCACTTACAAGCCTACCACCGAAGGCGTGCAATTCTGGTGAGTGGCCGTCGAAGGCGTCCCAGATTTCTCGCATCCACTGCGATGGTCCCGCAATTACCTTCGGCCACAACCATTAGGAGGTCGCAATGACTCCCACTTCTCTTCGCAACTTCAAAACCCCTCCCCAACACTTTGCGCGAACAGGTGTGGTTGCGCTGTCACTGGTAATTGTGCTCGGCGTCGCGATCGTCGCAACGCCAGCGGCTCGGGCGCAGACTTATACCGTAATCCACGCCTTCACCGGCGGAGCAGATGGGGCATATGGGTACGTCGGGTTAACCCCTGATCGCGCAGGAAATTTTGTTGGAACAGCTTGGGCCGGCGGCACCTACGGTTACGGCACCGTCTTTAAACTCAGCCATTCTGGCGCTGGCTGGGTGCTCACCACACTGTACAGCTTTGCTGGAGGGAATGACGGCGCTACGCCTTGGGGCAGATTGGTCATTGCTGAAGACGGCAGTCTGTATGGCACGACCGCTTACGGAGGAGGGAGTTGCGACTGCGGTACGATCTTTCACTTGAGGCCGCCGCCGACCGCTCCCAGAACAGCGATGGCACCGTGGGATGAAACAGTGATTCATCGTTTCACAGGAAGCGATGGGCAGATGCCTTTGGCTGACCTTACCTTCGATCCGTCAGGAAACATTTACGGCACCACGTTTTATGGCGGCAGTACCGGGAATGGCGTCGTCTACGAGTTGACTCCCTCGGGCGACAGCTGGACGGAGACCGTGCTCTACTCCGCCAAAAACAATGGTGACGGAAGGCTCGCGTTGGGCGGGGTTGTCTTCGACAAATCCCGCAACCTTTACAGTGTTTTCGCGCTTGGTGGTCCACACGGTTACGGTGCGGTTTACGAGTTGTCGCCGTCCGGATCGGGTTGGACAGAAAAAACCGTCCACGGCTTCACTGATGGCAGCGACGGAGCACAGCCGATGGGAGGGTTGATCCTTGATTCCTCCGGCAATCTCTATGGAGAAACCTTCGGTGGGGGAGCCGGCGGGGGCGGCACGGTGTTTCAACTCTCGCCTACCGACGACGGATGGACCTTTGAGACGCTCTACGGCTTATCGGGGGGTTACGGGGGAGGACCAGCCGAGAAGCCGATTATGGATGCCGCTGGCAACCTGTACAACACAACCTACATCGACGGCGCCCATGGATGGGGTTCGGTTTTCAAACTGACACCCTCCAATGACGGGTGGACGTACACCTCGCTTCACGATTTCACCGGCGGCAGCGACGGAGGAACTCCCTCTTGCACCCCCGCTTTCGACGCTAATGGCAACCTCTATGGCACAACACGGGCGGGCGGCGCTTACGGCTATGGCGTCGTTTGGGAGATCACGCCGTAAAAGCAGTTGCCAGTAGCCAGTTCTCAGTCGCGGCTCCCGTTCTTCACCAGCGTCAGGGATTTCTGATGTACGCGCGTACCGTGCGACAACTCCGGATAGAAGGTTGCCCCCAGTGCGCGGCGTTGCGTTTCCGGTTGATCTGGTTGAACGCGTCCCCGGCAAAGTCTCCGGGCAGCCCGTGGTAAAGGGTACCCGCATTCTTGCTGACCGGATTGTCGAGGACGCGGAACTCGGCAGTTCGGTCGAGGAAATCGCGGAAAACTACCCTTCTCTTTCGATTGAGAAAATCAAGAAACTTCTGGCCTTCGCTCACGTTCACCAGGCATTGCCTCGGTGAGAGTGCTGCTCAATGAAGACCCCGCCGCCTGCAATCATGTTGTCCCGTTTTTCACCAGCTTCAGGAACTCCGCGTGCACGCGCGTGTCGTCTGACAACTCGGGATGGAACGTCGATGCCATCACACTTCCCTTTCGCACCAGCACCGGATCGTCATCCCGCTTCGCCAGGACTTCAACACCTTCGCCAACGCGCTCGATACGAGGCGCGCGAATGAACACCATCTCCAGGGGAGCATCGCCCAGCATGCTGGGGGCTTCGACGATGCTGGAATCAATCTGGCGGCCATAGGCGTTACGGCGGATAGTGATGTCAAGCGCGTCGAGGCCCTGCTGATGCGGGTTCTCCACCTGGCGGGCCAGCATGATTGCACCCGCACAAGTGCCGAAGGTCGGCTTGCTGTGCACGAATTGGTTTAGCTTGCGGAAGCATTCCTCGTCCAGCAGCTTAAGAAACGTCGTGGACTCGCCTCCCGGAATCACCAGGCCGTCAAGTTCATCGAACTGCTCGGCCTTGCGCACCAATACGACTTCCGCGCCGAGTTCTTCCAGGCGGCGGCGATGGGCATCGAAATCACCTTGCAGGGCGAGAACACCGATTTTCATACGAACGCTGTTCGCTATTCGCTTTTCGCCAGAGATGTTGGCAAAAGTCCAACACTCCTTCGATGCTGTCATTAAACGGAAAGGCGCGGCAGGCGCCGCGCGCTCCTACCAATCACACGCGAAGGGCGAAGAGCGAATGGCGTAAAGCAGCTTCTAAACGCTATTCCTTTTTCGCTAGAGATGCTGACGCAGGTCTCCGCCCTGTCCGTACTCCCCGAAGCGCCTGTAGAAATGCAGTCAACATCTGGCGAATGCTTGTCAGGTCCTTGGTAGTGTCAGCGTACTCAGCTGGGCTCAAGAAGCCCAGGTCTTTTGTCAGCCGAAGGTGGTTCTGTAACTCACTAGCAGAACCCATAGCTATCTGAACATAACGTGCCAGTTCCGCGTCACCCCATCTCCCACATCCTTCGGCAAGATTGGCGCCGATTGATCCCGCAGCCCTGCGAATTTGAGATGTCAACCCAAACATCTCTGAACGAGGGAAGCATTCGGTTATGCGATATAGCTTGACAGTGAGAGCATGCGCCTTTTGCCATACTTCCAAGTCTTCGTAATTCCTCATTACAACCCTCCATTACCTGTACCTGCTCTGGCGAAAAGCGACAGGCGAAGAGCGAAAAGCTCCTTCCTACCATCCTCGGGTTTGCAGCAGATCTTTTTCTTCAATCGCCGAGACCGCGAGCCCCTTCATCGCGCCGGTCATCTGCTCGCTGACCTCGGCCAGCACCTTGGGATCGTCGTAGTGGGTAGTGGCGATGACTATGGCACGCGCACGCGACTCGGCTTCTTCCCTCTCGACCTTGGACTTAAGATCGAGCGGCGTTGCACCGCCCTTCATGAAGATGCCTGAGCCGACGAAGACAGCCTCAGCGCCGAGCTGCATCATGAGCGATGCGTCGGCGGGCGTCGCGATACCTCCGGCAGAGAAATTCGGCACAGGTAGCTTCCCTGCCCTGGCAACCATGCGCACCAATTCATAAGGTGCCTGATGGTTCTTGGCGGCCGCGAACAACTCTTCTTCACTCGCTACCGTGAGTTGACGCATTTCTTTAACTATTTGCCGCATGTGCTTGACGGCATGGATCACATCGCCGGTACCGGCCTCGCCCTTGGTGCGGATCATGGCCGCACCTTCAGCAATGCGGCGCAGGGCTTCGCCCAGATTGCGAGCACCGCAGACGAACGGCGTCTTGAAGGCGTGCTTGTCCACGTGGTGCTCTTCGTCGGCGGGCGTCAGGACCTCCGACTCGTCAATGTAATCAACCCCGATCTCCTGCAGGATCTGCGCCTCGGCGAAGTGTCCGATGCGGCATTTCGCCATCACCGGAATCGAGACCGTGCTCATAATCTGCTTGATCAGCTTGGGATTGGCCATGCGCGAGACGCCGCCCTCGGCGCGAATGATGGCGGGCACGCGCTCCAGCGCCATGACCGCAACTGCGCCGGCCTTCTCGGCAACCTCGGCCTGCTCGACGCTCATCACGTCCATGATGACGCCGCCCTTGAGCATCTCGGCCAGCCCGGTCTTCAGGCGCAGACTGGTGTTGCTACCGTTGTTTTCTGACATAATTTCTCCTTGCGTGGAGCATGCAGTCAGCGCTTCGTGTTGGTCGGGGCGCTTTGGCTAGTTACCGGCTGCAGGCTGCAGTGCGATCTTGTACCCTTCGGAACCCTTCATTTTACTCTGCGCCACAGCCCTCCGTAACCCCGGGATGCTTCTTTCAGCGTGCAGAGCACGGCGAGATACCGGCGCGACAAGGTGCACACTGGCGACCGAGAATTTCATATCGCTGGGCTGAGGGCTGACCGCTGTCTACGTCGCGTCGCTGTGCTTCTTCTTCAGGTACTTGGCGAACATGCGGTGCGCGTCGATCTCGACGAAGGTAGCCTTGCTGCTGGCCAGCACCTCGCCTTCACGGTTGCGAATCTCAGCCTCGCGATAATGCTCGCGGCCGTTCACACCAATCTCCCATCCCTCGACAACGAGCGGCTTGAACAGCGGCACTGGTTTCAGGTAAGTGATTTCCATGTTGCTGGTGAGGGCGATCAGGTTGTGCAACTTACTGACTTTCCCCATGGCTTCGTCGAGAACGGTGGCGATGATTCCACCGTGAGCATGCGCCGGCGGGCCGACGAAACGCCGTTGCAGGCGGAATCGGCAGACGAAGCGCTGGTGCTTCTTGTCGAGCACAAACTTCAGGCGGAGGCCAGCTTGGTTGGCCGGACCGCAGCCGAAGCAATTGTTGGTGAACTGCTGTTTCTTTAGCTCGTGGCCATGAACTCGCTCGTGACGGGGCATGTACTGAAGATGAATGAGAGACGGTGGAAAATGCAAGTGGGGCGTGTCGCTATTCGCTATTCGCCGTTCGCTATTCGCTTAGAACACCGGACCTTTTCCCGCCGCACGCTCCTCTGGCGAAAGGCGGGAAGCGAAGAGCGGTTTCGTCAAAACAAATGCGGGTTGTTGGGGTTTCCGGAATCAATCGTGATCTGTTCCTCGGTCCTGCGGCGAGCGTACCAGCACGGCTTCGCTCCGAACTGAGGAAACACGGAATTCGTGCAACTCACATCATGATCCCCGGCGTAATCGTACTCGGTCTTGCCGCTCTTCAGCTTGACGACGTAATAGGTGTGCACGGTCACCCTGCCGAAAATGTCGCGGGCCGGGATGCGGAAGCGCAGGGACAGAAAGTCACCCAGATACAAAATGCCCAGCACCGCGACCACGATGATGAGTTTCGTTTTCACTGATCGGCGCCGCCGATCAATTGTAAGTCAGCAGCAGATTCGCCGGGGGCCGTTCCCGTGTCGTTCTTGTCGATGAGAATTCCTGCGATCGCGACTTGCTTGTCACGAAAATATACTGGGGCGAGTGGGTTGAGTTCTTTTGCGGAGGCGCATCATAATGTCATGAGCACGGTCGGGTGAGGCAAGACTTGAGTCGCGGAATCAGCATTCGAGCACCGAGGACGTCGCAGGGCGGCGGAGGACGCGGTCCTACCGCTAACTGGCCTGGCGGCGATAGCGGTGGAGGCCGCGGTGGAGACGACCAGCCTAGCTATAGCGAGCGTCTGCGCCGCTACCGGCTGGGAGTGATGTTGGCCCTATCGTCAGTGGTGATGCTGTTTGTCTCCTTCACCACGGCATACCTAGTGCGTAAGGCAGGGGCTGTATGGGACCCGGCACACAACGACTACGTTAGCAATTGGGCGCCGCTAACACTGCCCATCCGTATCTTGCTCTTCAACACCTTTGTCCTCCTGGTGAGCAGTTTCACGCTGGAGATTGCCCGCCGCCGCGCCGCGGAAGATGTGGCGCTGGCACCCATCGCTGATATTCCCGGCATTCGCGTCAGCATCAGCCACGCCCTGCCGTGGGTGTGGACGACCATCGTCCTCGGGCTGGGCTTCCTCGCGGGACAGGCATACGCGTGGCATAAGTTGCGGATGGAGAACATCACCTTCGCTACTAGCGCCAGCAGTTCTTTCTTCTTCATCCTTACAGGAGTTCACGCCGTCCATCTCGTCGGCGGGTTGTTGGCCCTGCTCTATGCGGGCGTCACCAGTTGGCTGCACCGTCCTCCAGAGATCAGGCGCATTGTGATCGATGTGACAGCGTGGTACTGGCACTTCATGGGCGCGCTTTGGGTTTACATTTTCGCGCTGCTGTACTTCGCGCGATGAGATTCCCGTTTCGGGAAACAAATTTGCAGCGAATTACGATTTTTCTTGCATTCGCTCTTGCCACGTGACTAGCATGAAAGCAGAGTTGGGCGTTACCACCTTTGTGACGGAACCAGCCGAGGACAGTTATGAGTTTGTTCCCGTCGATTTGCGTTCTCCTTCACCAGACAATTCATTTTCTGCCGGCTTCTGGTGCAATCGCATTGTTGTCCGCGCTCTTCTGCTGCGTTTGCTGGCTGTTTGGCAGCTCTCCGGCAACATCGTCAGCGAACGGCTATAATCGAAAGTTTCGGCAGCTCTTGTTGAAGCAATCTGTAGGCCGGGCGCATGGGGTGCGCTGCGCGGCCGGGCTGCCGCCGGTTTCCTGGGTCATGTCGAACGACAGCATCACGGTGCGCGGAGCACGCGTCCACAACCTGAAGAACATCGACTTCGAGATTCCTCACAACACCTTGACGGTAGTGACCGGAGTTTCGGGCTCGGGCAAGTCGTCGCTCGCGTTCGACACCATCTACGCTGAGGGGCAGCGCCGCTATGTCGAGTCGCTGTCGGCTTATGCGCGCCAATTTCTGGAGCGCATGGAAAAACCCGACGTGGATATCATCGACGGGATTGCGCCTGCGGTCGCCATCCGGCAGAAGAACACTACCCGCAATCCGCGCTCGACTGTCGCCACGGCCACCGAGATTTACGACTATCTGCGCCTGCTGTACGCGCGAGTGGGCCGCACCTATTGCCTGAATTGCGGCCAGGAAGTGAAAAAGGACACGGTGGATGAAGTCGCTGACCGCATCCTCGCTCTCGGAGAAGGCACCCGCGTGCAGGTTTTCTTTCCTGTGCAGCCCGCTCCTCCGCCATCCGAGCCAGAGAAGAAAAAAGTCCGCCGAACCGCACAGAAGAAGCAATCGAAGGAAACTGACGATTCCCTGCTGAAAGAGCGCCTGTTCGAGTTACGCAAGCGGGGTTTCAACCGGCTCTACCAGAACGGGCAGGTCGTCGAATTCTCCACCCCCGAGTCGTTGCTCGACCTGAACTTCGCCGAACCGGTCTTCGTGCTCATCGATCGCGTCTCGGTTTCGCCCGATGCCCGGGCGCGCATTGTGGACGCGATCGAGCAGGGTTATCGCGAAGCCGGGGAGGTTTTGTTTGAGACTGCTCCGCGCGACGGCGAACAGCCCGAACGCTTGCGTTTTTCGCAACGCTTCGAATGCAAGGCGTGCAACATCCGCTACGAAGAACCCGAGCCGCGGTTGTTTTCGTTCAACAACCCGTTCGGCGCCTGCCCACGCTGCCAGGGCTTCGGCAACACGATTGATTTCGACCTGAACCTCGTCATCCCCAACAAGACCCTGACCCTGGCCGAGGGCGCCATTGAGCCGTGGACCAAGCCGAAGTACCGGCCGCTTGCGACCGAAATGCGCCGCTATGCGCGGGCCGCGGGCGTTCCTCTCGATATGCCCTGGCAGGACCTCTCGCCCGACCACCAAAGCTTCATCATCAGCGGCGATGGCAAATTCTGGGGCGTGCGCGGCTTCTTCGAGCACCTGGAGCGCAAGAAGTACAAGCTCCACGTACGGGTCTTTCTCAGCCGATATCGTGGCTATTCCGTCTGCTCCGACTGCAGTGGACTGCGGCTGCGACGCGAAGCGCGTCAGGTGAAAATCGGCGGCAAGGACATCTGCCAGATCTCTGCGATGACCGTAGAAGAAGCGTCAAGTTTCTTCGCGCATCTGGAGCTGACGCAGCAGGAAGCCGGGATCGCCGACAAGCTGCTGGAGGAGATCAACGACCGGCTGCGCTATTTGAACGATGTCGGACTCGAATACCTCACGCTCGACCGCCTGGCGTCCACGCTCTCCGGAGGCGAGGCGCAACGGATTCAGTTGGCAACCTCGCTTGGTTCTCGACTTGTGGGTACGCTGTACGTGCTTGACGAGCCTTCGATCGGGCTGCACCACCGCGATACCGAGCGGCTCATCAAGATCCTGCACGACCTGCGAAACCTCGGCAACACCATCCTGGTCGTCGAGCACGACGCCGAGATCATGCACTCGGCCGACCGCATTATCGACCTTGGGCCGGGGGCGGGCGAGAACGGCGGGCTCGTCATTGCGACGGGCAACTACGATGAAATTCGCGATAACCCTGCTTCCCTCACCGGGCGCTACTTGAGCGGAGAATTGCGCATACCTATGCCGGCGACAAGGCGCACGGGTACCGGGACGGAAGCTGAAACTCATCGGCGCGCGGGCCCATAATCTGAAGAAAGTGACCGTCTCAATTCCGCTGGGGATGCTGGTGTGCATCACCGGTGTTTCGGGTTCGGGAAAGTCGACCCTGGTGCACGATGTCCTCTACAACGCACTGGCGGCGGAGAAGCGACAGGTCACGGGCGGGCCGAGGGCGGAGGTGGATCGCGTGCTGGGAGCAGAGTGGATCGACGAAGTTGTCCTGGTTGATCAGTCGCCGATTGGGCGCACGCCGCGCTCGAATCCGGTTACGTACATTAAGGCCTTCGACGCCATTCGCGAGCTGTTCGCCTCCCTGCCCGAAAGCAAGAAGCGCGGCTACGCGGCGGGACATTTTTCCTTCAACATTCCCGGTGGCCGCTGCGAAGCCTGCCAGGGCGATGGCACCGTCACCGTCGAGATGCAGTTTCTGGCCGACGTCGAATTGGTTTGCGAGGAATGCAAAGGCACGCGATACAAGCCGGAGATTTTGGAGATTCGTTACCACGGCAAAAATATTCACGAGGTGCTGAATCTCACGGTTAAGGAAGCCCTGCACTTTTTCTCCGGCGTTCCCAAAATCGTGGAAAAGCTGCGCGTGCTGGAAGAAGTTGGATTGGGGTACCTCCGACTTGGACAGTCGGCGACAACGCTTTCCGGTGGCGAGGCCCAACGCATGAAGTTGGCGGCCCACCTGCAGCCGAAACTGCGCGACATAGGACATTCACGAAGTGAGCAGAACAGGCGTCACCCGCGCATGCTCTATATCTTCGATGAACCGACCACCGGCCTGCACTTCGACGACGTGAGCAAGCTGCTGGCGGCATTCCGGCGGCTGATCGAGGCCGGAGGGTCGATCGTGGTCATCGAGCACAATCTTGACGTGATCAAGACGGCCGATTGGGTAATCGATCTCGGGCCGGAAGGCGGAGCTCGCGGAGGAGAGGTGGTGGTGGCAGGAACGCCCGAAACCATTGCGCAGACGCCCAACTCTTACACCGGTCAGTGGCTGGCGCGCATGCTATCGCGCAACGGAGGCCCGGCGCCGTGAAAATAGTTAAGATCCGTATGCCGGGTGCCCCGGGTCTCGCGGTGTTCGAGACCCGGGACTTCGTCCCGATCAACCATCGTCCTGTGCCGTTCATCACAGCACGAACCAGTTTCCTGTTTCTACTCTGGTGCCATGCCCTGGGGCTTAGAGCGCTGGCACGGTGGACACGACCTCCACTTCATCACATTTAGTTGCTACCGCCGGCAGGCCCTGCTATCGAACGCACACCGCCGCGAGCTGTTCCTCAAGATCCTGGAAGATGTACGACGGCGCTACCAGTGGGTGGTCATCGGGTACGTTGTAATGCCGGAGCATGTTCACCTCCTAGTCAGCGAGCCCCAGCAGCGTCCGTTGGCTTCCGCAATCCAAGCTCTGAAGCTGGGATTCTCGCGGCGCTTGCTAGCTGAAGAGCGCAGGCTTCGCCCGGGTCTCGAAACCCGCGAGACCCGGGGCACCCTGCTTCACCGGAACTCGGAACACGAGCAACCGGGGCGTGTTTGGCAGGCGAGGTACTATGACTTCAACGTCTGTACGCCGGCAAAGCGGGTCGAGAAGCTTCGCTACCTGCATCGTAATCCGGTGAAGCGCGGTCTGGTCGAGAAGCCGGAGGATTGGGTGTGGAGCAGCTTCCGCGCATATGCGTACGAGGAGAGGGGACTGGTCGGCGTGAACGAATGGAGCGTGCTGAAGCTGAAGTTTGTCCAACCAGCAGCTTTCCCTCACTGATGCTTCAGTGACTACCCAGGTCTCGAAAGACACGAGACCTGGGCCACCCGGCCGCTTCGGATTCGGTCTTGAGCCCGGAGCGGACGTTCTTCGTCACCACCAAGACCAGCATGGGCCGTCGGTTGTTGCAGTCAGAACGCAATGCATCGTTGTTCGTCGATGTGCTGCGCTCGTATGTGGCTGCGGGAAAATTCAAGGTGCACGATTTTGTCGTTATGCCTGACCATGTGCATTTATTGCTGACTGTCAGCAAAGACATGACTATTGAACGAGCCATGCAATTCATCAAGGGCGGATTCTTTTATCGGTTGAAGGAAGAGTTGGGCTATCCGGGAGAGATCTGGCAGCGAGGATATTCCGAGCTGCGAGTCGAGGACGAGCGCAGCTTTTCGCAACATCGCGGATACATCGTCGACAACCCTGTAAAGGCTGGCTTGGTAGATTCGCCCGAAGAATTTCCATATTGTTTTGCCTACCTCGCGAAGCAAAAGACCTCAGGGGCTAAAGCCCGATGATTTCTGTTCCTCAGGCGGCCCGGCTGAAGCCGTGCCCTGATACAAAGCGAACCGGTCGGGCTTCTTGGTGACAGATGGGTGCCCCGGAGCCTGCCCTGAGCTTGTCGAAGGGTCTCTCGCTGTTCGAGACCCGCGAACGCGTGCAATGCTTACTTCCACCCCGTTGCTATGCCTTGGGCTTTGGAAGGGTCGCAGCGGACACGAATCAACAGCTGATACGCGTGACTACCCAGGTCTCGAAAAACGCGAGACCTGGGCGACCCGCCCGCTCGGTAATGTGGCGGCCTTTCTCGCTTTTGTGGCATGACAGCAGTCACTGACAAGTAGTCGCCGCATGGATGACAATCCCGCAGGCACATCGGGAGTATGCTGGGCGAGGTTGCAGGTCATGTTCACGGAAGTTTTTGGCTGAGGGAGGACTACTCATGCGAGGCAAAAGACATTCCATCGGATTAAAGGCGGCCCTGGCGATCTTTGCTGTCACCCTGTTGGTGACGAGCACCTGGGCGGCTACCAACTGGACGGAGAAGGTGCTGCATAGCTTCCACCACAACGGCACGGACGGATACACTCCAAAGGCCAGCCTGATCTTCGATGCCGCCGGCAATCTCTACGGCACGACTGTCGATGGCGGCACTTACCGCGGCGGGACGGTGTTCGAGTTGACACCACAAGCGGGCGGAGGCTGGACGGAGACGGTGCTGCATAGCTTCCACGGCAACCGCACGGACGGGGCCTCGCCCTACGCCGGCCTGATCTTCGATGCCGCCGGCAATCTCTACGGCACGACCTTCGGTGGCGGCACTTACCGCGGCGGGACGGTGTTCGAGTTGACGCCACAGGCGGGCGGAGGTTGGACAGAGAAATTGCTGTATAGCTTCAACTTCAACGGCACGGACGGATATTATCCCTTCGCCGGCCTGATCTTCGATGCCGCCGGCAATCTCTACGGCACGACCTTCCAAGGCGGCACTCACGGCCGGGGAACGGTGTTCGAGTTGACGCCGCAAGCTGGCGGGGGGTGGACAGAAAAGGTGCTGCATAGCTTCAACCCCACGGACGGGTACTATCTCAACGCCGGCCTGGTTCTCGATGCGGACGGCAATCTCTACGGCACGACCGAGCAGGGCGGCATTTATGGCGGCGGGACGGTGTTCGAGTTGACACCACAAGCGGGTGGGGGCTGGAAGGTGACGGTGCTGCTCAACTTCAACTACACGGACGGGGCTGACCCCGTGGCCAGCCTGATCTTCGATGCCGCCGGCAATCTCTACGGCACGACCGTCTATGGCGGCACTGGGAGCGATTGCGTCGGGGGCCCCCCCGGCTGCGGGTCGGTGTTCGAGTTGACGCCCCAAGCGGGCGGGAGCTGGACGGAGCAGGTGCTGTATAGCTTCAACAACAACGGCACAGACGGGTTTCAGCCCTACACCGGCCTGATCTTCGATGCGGCCGGCAATCTCTACGGCACGACCAGCGAAGGTGGTACTCACGGCTCCGGGACGGTGTTCGAGATCACGCCCGTTTATCCCTGTGCCAAGTGTAGTCAATAGTGTGCTCCGGTGAGGTTGATATGCTCCCAGCCGAGAGGAGAGACGTGCTGGAGACTCGTGATTCGCACCCGCTAGCACGGTTGAGCTACTTCGCCTTGTCGGCGGCGGGCTTGCTTCTTGGCCATCTCGTTGTAGCGCCGGTGGCCCTCTTCCGGCGAGACATCCTCAATGTGCGTTTAGACCAATACAAATTAGACTTGCCTGAATAGGGGAGGACTGGGTAGAACATCTAAGTTCCGGGTACCTTCCGTTAGCCGGTTTTGAAGTGATAACCGTTGGCCGCTTTTCAAGTGATCACCGAGGTCGCGGTGTTCGAGACCCGGGACTTCGTCCCAATCAACCATCCTCCTGTGCCGTTCATCACAGCACGGACCAATTTCCTGTTTCTACTCTGGTGCCATGCCCTGAGGCTTAGAGCGCTGGCTCGGTGGACACGACCTCCACTTCATCACATTTAGTTGCCGGGTGCCCCGGGTCTCGCGCTGTTCGAGACCCGGGACTTCGTCCCGATAAACCATCACACTGTGTCCTTCATCACAGCACGAACCGGTTTCCTGTTTCTACTCTGGTGCCATGCCCTGGGGCTTAGAGCGCTGGCACGGTGGACACGACCTCCACTTCATCACATTTAGTTGCTACCGCCGGCAGGCCCTGCTATCGAACCCAGGCCGCCGCGAGCTGTTCCTCAAGGTGCTGGAGGAGGTGCGCCGGCGCTACCAGTGGGTGGTCATCGGGTACGTTGTAATGCCCGAGCACGTTCACCTCCTGGTCAGCGAACCGCAGCAGCGTCCGTTGGCTACCGCAATCCAAGCTCTGAAGCTGGGATTCTCGCGGCGCTTGCTGTGGGAAGAGCGCAGGCTTCGCCCGGGTCTCGAACACCGCGAGACCCGGGGCACCCGACGTGTTTGGCAGGCGAGGTACTATGACTTCAACGTCTGTACGCCGGCAAAGCGGGTCGAGAAACTTCGCTACCTGCATCGCAATCCGGTGAAGCGCGGTCTGGTCGAGAAGCCGGAGGATTGGGCGTGGAGCAGCTTCCGCGCATATGCGTACGAGGAGAGGGGACTGGTCGGCGTGAACGAATGGAGCGTGCTGAAGCTGAAGTTTGTCCACCCAACAGCTTTCCCACACTAAGGCTTCGCCCGGGTCTCGAACACCGCGAGACCCGGGGCACCCGCCCATTTGCGCAGGATATATAGGTGCTGGCGTGTGTCCGTGAGGACCATCACCGGTGAATGTGTCGCCGCTCTGCGGCTCGCCTCTATTTCCCACCATGAGCGGGGGCTGACGCCCCCCGCCTAACTTCATGCCGCCGCTCCTCCACCCCATTACGCGCAAAACCGGCACGTAATGGGGACCCCGGCTCCGCGGCTGGTGTTGCGCGTCAGCGCGCCTATCACTCCCATCCCTGAGGATTTAAGATTCAAGGTGATGAGCACTCGCCGTAGAGGCCTGGCGTCCCTGGTGCAGGTCGTGATTGTGGCCGTGGTGGCCACGCCGATCTCCTCTCACGCCCAAGAGAGTAAGCCTACCGTCCGCCATCATACTGTCGTAGAGACGGTTCCTGACGATACCAGCTTGCCCGAGGTCGAGCAGGCGGAAGCCGCGATGCAGCACAGCGATTTCACCGGTGCGGAATCGCTGCTGCAGAAGGCGGTTGCGGCCAAACCCGGCGACTATCGCGCCTGGTTTGACCTGGGCTACGTCTACAACTCGACCAATCGTCTGCCTGAGGCCACCGAAGCCTATCGCAAATCGGTGGCGGCCAGGCCGGATGTCTTCGAATCCAATTTGAACCTCGGCATGTTGCTGGCGCGCCAAGGCCAGAATGCTGAGGCCGCGAAATACCTGAAGGCGGCAACCCAGTTGAAACCGAGCGCGCATCCGGACGAGGCGCTGGCGCGAGCCTGGCAGGCCCTCGGACGCGTCGAAGAGAGCCTTGATCCACAGCAGGCGCTCGTGGCATACGGGGAAGCGGCCAAGCTCAATCCCACCAATCCCGAGCCTCATCTCTCGGCTGCCGTCTTGCTGGAGAAGCAGAATAATCTTGCGGCGGCACGCGAGCTTCAAACCGCTTCTGACCTTGATCCCAAGTCCCCGCAAGTCGTTTCCGCTCTGGCAAACGTCTATATCCAGCAGAAGAAGTACCCTGAGGCTGAAGCTGCGCTGCGAAAGTTGCTGGCGGCCGATCCACAAAATAGCAGCGCGCGTGTGCAACTCGGGCGGTTGCTGGCGGACGAGGGCAAGAATGACGAAGCCGCGCAAGAGTTGCAGAAGGGCTTGCAGGCGAATTCCAATGACGGGCCTGCGGCGCTGGAGTTGGGAACTCTGTACGTCAAGGCTGACAAGTACACCGAAGCCGAGCAGCAGCTTCGCATCGCGGTAAAGAACATGCCGAAGGACGCGGAGGCACATTACGCGCTGGGCTCGCTGCTTATGCATGTGAGGAAGTATCCCGAGTCGCAACAGGAGCTGATGCTGGCGGTGCAGCTCAAACCCGACCTGGCGGATGCTTACGGGAATCTTGCTGTGGTGGCGGCCGAGAACAAGAATTATGAGCTTACATTGAAGGCGTTGGACTATCGCGCCAAGTTTGTGCCCGAGGGTCCGGCCAGCTACTTCCTGCGGGCGACGACCCTCGACAACTTGAAAGCGGTGCCGCGGGCGGTGGAATATTATCAGCGGTTCCTGGCCGAAGATGCCGGTAAGCTTCCCGACCAGGAATGGCAGGCGCGTCACCGGTTGATGGCGCTCGATCCTAAACACGCGGACAAGTATCAGAGCAAGAAGTAGGAAGCTATCGGGCTGTGTTGACATCTTGCGTTGAAACTGTGGGCTGTTAATCGCCGTAGGCGCGAAATAGGTTAGCCCAGCCCTTCAAGGGCTGGGGCGAAGGTGAATGAGAAGATGAGTGCCGTAGGCACGACACAATTTTTGCATCGTGGGGGTGCCGTCCCTACGGGACTCTGCGTCTATCCACGATTCCGCTACCCAGCGCTAAGGCGCTGGGCTAACCTATATTGCGCCTACGGCGCGCAAGAAATTGCCTTCAGGCCCCTTTCGTGAGGAGGATTCAACAAGGCCAGACAGGCTCAATATGCGGGTTCCGGTTGCATCTTTGGTAGCTGTTTTCGTGCTGGCGATTGTGGCGCTGGCGGGGGATGAGTCCACGCCGGAACTGAAGGCCCGCGCCGATTCCGCCAGCGGCGGCGAGCAGGCCAAGCTTTGCCTGGAATACGCTCATCGGCAATTGTCAGATGCCGACAACCAATTCAACCAGGGTGACCTCGAAAAAGGGCAGGCCGACATCCGCGAAGTGGTCGACTACGCGCATAAAGCGGCCAATGCAGCCTCGGCCTCAGGAAAGCATCTGAAAGAAACTGAGATTGATCTGCGCAAGCTTGCCAAGCGCATGCACGACATTGGCGAAAGCCTCGCTTTCGAGGACCGCGACCCGGTGCGCAAGGCAGTGGACGAAATCGAGCAAATCCGCTCCGATCTGATGGTCAGGATGTGGGGACCGCAAGCCGAACCAAAGGGGAAGTCGTAATGCGTCAGAACCCGTTGCTGGTGTGTCTCGTTCTGCTGACGTGCACTCTGACTCAATACAGCGTGGCACAACGTCATGATCCACTCAATGACAAAGAAATCGACGAAATGCGGGAGGTCGCCGACTACCCCGACAAGCGCCTGGAACTGATGGTCGGATTTGCGCGCGCGCGCATGTCGTCGATCGAACAACTACGCTCCGACCCCAAGAGCGCCAAGGACCGGCCCACGCAGATTCACGATCTGCTGCAGGATTTCACGTCTTTGCTGGATGAAATCGACGACAACGTCGACATGTACGGTTCTCACAAAACGGACATGCGCAAAGGCTTGAAGCTGGTGATCGAGGCGGACAGCGAATGGCAGCTGCAGCTCCGCAAACTGAAGGAGCAGTCGCCTCCGGAGGAACTGGACCAGTATTCCTTCGTGCTGACCAACGCGAGCGAGGCCGCCCAGGACAGCGCCGACAGTGCCCGCAAAGCGCTTCAGGAACAGAACGAGCTGGCGAGGAACAAGAAGCTGAATAAGGTGTATTCGGAGCGGCCCGATTAACTCGGCGAAAAGCAGAGGGCCGTCACGTCCCCCACGTCCTCGATAATCACTTCAAAAGCGGCCAAGGGAAGGTGCCCGGAACTTAGATCTTTTATCCTGTCACACCCTGTTCAGGCAAGTCTAATTTGTAATGGTCTGAACTTTGACAGTGCCGATACTCGTGATGAGCCTCCAGTTGTCAGATGGATCGGAATATTCTGGGCCGGACTTGCCAACTGTAAAACCGGAGTTTTCCTCTAGGTGGGTAGGTTGGCTGATCGTGCTATTCAGCGTTAAAACTGTGTTGACTTGCCTGTTGCATCGCACCTGTGAGCCGCTTCAATCTCAATCAATTCTTCTTCGGTCACCTTGAAATCACCCGACGCGCGGGAGATTGCGAGAAAACAGTTCAGGCAGATTGAATCGACCGAGCCATCATCGAGGGTACGATGAACAAACCTGGGAGACAGCGGGAAGATGGTCATGGGCGAGCGTGCGCCATTATCGGCTGGCCATTCATTCCCCGAGAGTAGAAGGGATCTGGGATTTCGCACGGCAAGAGCCTCCTAAACGAAGGTCTGATGATAGGGTGCTGTCCGCTGCGCTGTCTGTTCAATATTGAACATAGGCCGCCGCAGGTCGTGTCAGGTGGCGGCGGTTATGCTTGCTGAAGTGGAGTAAGACTCAGAATGCCGCGGCTTGTGCGGTGCCTGTTGGAAGGGAAGGACTACCAGAAATGTTGCGCCTTTCCCGACTTCGCTGCTTACCTCAATTCGGCCGCGATGTTCCTCGGCGATCCGGCGGGCCAGTGAAAGTCCCAGACCCGTGCCGGTTCCCTTAGTCGTTTCCTCACCATCCTTCCTCCAGCCAGATGACCAGACGAAGGGGAACGGGAACCGTTTGTAGACTTGGCAAGCATCGCATTACTCTTAACGCTTAGGCCACTGCGAGCCGCTCCAGCGCGGGCTTGTTGTGGATGATCAAGGTGGAGGCTCTTATTTCAGCTATGTCTTTCTTTCTAAATTCTGCCAGTGTGCGCGTTATCGTTTCCCGGCTGGTACCCATGAGCTGAGCAATATCTGCATGGGTTAGCGCGAGTCTTGCGCGGACTACTCCATTCGTGACCAGACCATCCGTCGCCGATGCGAGCAGGAATCTTGCGATTCTCTCAGAGGCTGAGTGTGACAGCCCGATTAAGCGGGCCGCCTGGTATGCGTCGTGACAGTCACGGCTGATATGCTGAGCGGCCTGTAGACAGGCATCGCCGTGCTCTTTGAGGAACCGAAGGAAGTCCTCCCGGGTAACAAAGTTCACTCGGCTTGGCTGCATCGTTTCCATCGTCAGCTCATAGGGTTTACCGGTAACGACTGCGTCCAAGCCAAGGATTTCTCCTCCGGTTGCGATCCGCAAGATAAAGGTTTTCCCATCACGCGAAGTGGTGGAGAGCTTGGCCTGCCCCTGGCAAAGCATGAAGATTCCACGCGGGAGTTGTCCTTCAACAAAAATGACCGCGCCTTCAGGAAAGACCGTCGCATGTTTTATTTGCCTGAAAGCCTCCAGAGATTCCTGGGAGAGGGCGCAGCAGAAATTGCCGGAACGCTGATGACAAGTGAGACACTCAGCGGACAGACCGTAGGGCGAGTTCATGGCCGTTCCTCGTTTGCCCGAGAAAACATGCGGGCGGTTTATCGGTCTCCGGCCAGCTTTTGAATGGCACTCATATTCTGGATCAGAAGGGTGGAACCATGAATTTTCGCAATGCGCTGCTCGCGAAAATTGGCGAGGGTACGAGTAACGGTCTCGCGCGACATGCCGATGATTTGCCCGATCTCATCATGGGTCAAGGCCACTTTGATTCCGTGAGCAGTGGCCATCCTGGAATCGTCTTGCGACCAATCCAGCATCAAGCGGGCAATTCGTTCGGGTGCTGAGGTCGTTACGAACGAGCGAAGGTGCTGGTACGCCTGTTGGCACTCGCGGCTCAGATGTATTGCGGCGTGCATGCAGGCATCGCCGTGTTCCGTCAGAAACTTCAGAAAGTCGTCCCGTCTAACAAAGTTTAGTTGGCACGGTTGGCCAGTTTCTGCCGTCGTCTCGTGCGAGGTCCCCGAGACGGTTGCGTTCAACCCTAACACCTCTCCAGGCTGGGCAATCTTGAAGATGAGGGTGTGGCCTTCCTTCGAAGTAGCCGACAATTTCACCCGTCCTTTACAAAGAATGTAAATGCCGCGGCATGCCTGCCCTTCCACGAACAGGATTGCGCCGGCAGGATACGCAAGGGTGAACTTCAGGGGTTGGAAGGCTTGCATTACTGATTTCGGCAGATGGCAGAAAAAGCCCTCAGAACACAACTTGCAGGAGAGACAGTCTTCGACGAGTTCCATCCCGTATGGTGAATGCATCGCCACCCTCGCTGTCGCAGCCCCATAGCGCGCGGAACCGGTGGCAGTGGATGTAGATGTGGGGACTAGGTTGCTCTGAGAACCGCCTGCCACGGGCTCGCGCTTTATCGAATGAGCATACTGGGTTGAACCAAGTACGAGTCTGGTCAATATTGCTCACCGAGTAGATTATTGTTGTTGCGCTGGTCAGCCAAGGTTGCGAATCCAAGCGGCCCCGATCCTTCAACGAGAGAACCCGCTTGGCATTCTCGGCAGTCACTGCACGATTCCGATCGATCACGCAATAGAGGGTAAAGAGACTGTGTCGCAGCCGGTGCCGCCGCTACGCGGCTTAATTATTTTCCCACTTGACCCGGGGCTTCGACTTGGCCGGGTCAACGCAAGCGGTTGCTACACAGTCTCCAAAACCCGGGCCTTCCACGTGGCCGGGTCAACCCAAGTGCCGACGCGGCCCTAAACCGGAGTGGGCACGCTATCGAGCGCGGCCCAGGTTTCTGGTCCGACAATGCCATCGGCGACAAGCCCATGAGCCTGTTGGAAAGCGCGCACTGCGGCCTCGGTTTTTGCTCCGAAGTTGCCGTCGACAACAACTCCAACCTTTGCCTGCAGCTGCTTCACCAGCTCACCCGTCGCGGGACGACGGAGCGTGGGTCGGGCAGCGGAGGCTCCCGGCTGGGCCGCGGGCTCAACCGCCGGAATCAGTGTGGGGGCAGGAGCGGTGCCGGCGAGGATGGCCGCAACTCCTGCACGGAACGCAACCATGTCGAAATCGGGATCGTCTTTGCGACCAGCAGGCAAAGCATATTCCTTGTGACCGGCGCAAAAGTCAGCCGTCTTCCCAATGTGCTTCAAAATAGCAGCGACACCACGGCGATAGGCATCCATTTGCACGTCTGGCCAGGGAGTATCGTTCGAAAGCCCTGTATTCTCGGCCTCAATACCGATGAAACTGGAGTTGCCGGTGGTCACGCCCTGCCAACTGCCTTTGCCAGCGTGATTGCACCTTCCAGCAGCGATGACATAGAAGGTGCCATCGCGACCAAGACCAAGTTGAGCGAGAGGCCCCGGAAGGTCGGGGCGCCCTTGGAGGAGAGTGTTGAGGCTTGGCATGTTGCCATTCCTTGGTCCAGCGGTGTGGTGACATATAACGCCCACTGTGGTGCTAACGTCGCCATTTCCGCGGTTTTGCCACCCATCCATGGGGGCGAATTTCAGACCAGCGTCCTGCAGCACTTGAAGCAGCCAGGTTAATGAAAAAGCCATGTCAGGCAACTCCTCCTTTGGCGGCAGGGAGTTCGTGATCCAAGGTTGCGTTGGTAACGGCGACGTCACATCCATCAACGTCTTCGCCGGCAGTGCCACGAACGGGAGTAACTGGTTTCCTGGACGCTGCCTTGATTTTCCGCTTCGTGGGTTTCGCCTTCTTGGCGGTGGCCTGTTTTTTCTTCATTGTCGTGTCCTCTCGACTTCGGGAGTGTTCGGCGACCCGTTGGCCCGCCGGGTTGTAGTATGAAGCCCGGGCACCCTCGCGTGGGCGATGCGGCTCCCCACTGCCCTGCACAAGATGCGTTTTACAAAATCATCTAGCTCTACTTCTTTTTCTTCTTGAACAATTCCACGATGGCAAAAATCGTTGGCGCCAGTCCTGTAGCCAGGGTCGTGATGGCCTGGGTCTTTTGCTTGGCTTCCGGATCGGTCTCATTGGCAGCCGCAATCGCTCCGCCTACCGCAATCGTGTTGGTGACAGCGGTTGCATGATCTTGGGTGGTGAAACCCGGAGCTAGTTGAGCAGACGCGGCGGACGCCTCTTGAACAATATTCAGGGCCTTCAGGATGTCATCCACCGTGTGGTTGGGTTGACTTAATGCAGGTTTTGTTGCCATGGCTTTCTCCTCCTTGTATCCGTTAGAATCCAGCGAATCTCTGCTCTCTCTTTTCGGCCTCGGGGACTTGCAGGACAACCAGGCTCATCAAGACGTCAGCATCGGTCAAAACCGAAAGCTCGTTTTCGCAACACTCGGACACTATATACCGTTAGCGGAATTCGGTCACATTTTTTTGCCTGAGCACACCAGGAGCGGTATTCATCCCAATATTGTGCTGCGAGTTCGACATTCTGTCCGCCACTTCTTCAATCAGTCTTTCGTGATACGTTAGGGACAAGTTGCGACCGAACCTCGACCAGATCTTCCAGAACAGCTACCGCCAACTTCGGCCGCGCGCGGCGATGCCGGAGTTCCGGGTCGAGTTCTATCCCTTCGCCAGCGTGAACAACACCATTCGCAGGCGTGAGTCCGAAGTCCATGCGCGAATCTCCGACCTGCTGGAAGGCGCGCCGGAAAGCGTTCTTGAGGCAGTTGCCCACATTCTGCTGGCTAAGGTTTATCGTGAGCCGATCCAGGCGACCCACGCTATTCGCTTTCGGCGTTACGTAGCCAGCAAGGACGTCCGCGCCAAGGCCCATTTGGTACGGCAAATACGCGGCCGGAAGCGGATTCAGTCGCCGCGCGGGATCTTTTACAACCTGGAGCATATCTTCGATGAGCTCAACGTGAGGTTCTTTCACGGATTGCTGGCGCGACCGCAGATGACCTGGAGCCAGGTTCGCTCGCGCCGCAGCCTGGGACATTACGATCCGGCGCATAACGCGATTGTCGTCAGCCGGATCTTCGATCACTTTCGCGTGCCACGATACGCCGTGGAGTACATCGTTTATCACGAGATGCTGCACCTCAAGCATCCCGTGAGATTGCGCGGCAGCCGGCGCTGCGTGCACGGTGCAGAGTTTCAGGCGGAGGAGAGGCTGTTCCCGGAGTTGGAAAGAGCCAAAGCGTTCCTGAAGAGGCTGTAATCAGCTACCTGTTCGCTGCAGTGAATCCTCGGTATTGTTCGCCGTGCCGCCCTGGTTCTTCCAGTTCTCTTGGACAAACTGGACCAGCGTCTGGGGCGTGATCACACCTTCCACGCGATTCACTTGGGTGCGGCTCACGACGGGTAGCAGACCCGGATTCTTGGCCAGTCGCTCCAGCACGACTTCGAGCGGATGATCGGGGTGAGTATGTGCAAAGCTATCGCTGACAATCGTTGAGATGGGAGCTTCGGCGGCGCCGGACTTGAGCGCGTGCTCGATTTGATCGCGGGTCACAAGTCCGGAATACACCCCGTCGCGGCCTACCAGCAAGCTCGGCGTAGTCAGCCTTTGCCGCGATCATGGCCGCCTGTTGGACTGAGGTGTCTGGCGGGATCATAGTGAAGTCTCCCGACATGATGTCGTGCGCCCGCCAGAGGCCCGAGGTCTGGCGAGTGCCCGGTTGAGGCATGTGGATGTGGTCCTGCTCCAGCAATGCATGGTACAGCGGGACCGCCTGGTATCGCTTTGAGATGAGGAAGCTGATCATGTTGGCGATCATCAGCGGCACCAAAACCTGATAATCCTGGGTGAGCTCAAAGATCATGAACACCGAAGTCATCGGAGCACGAATGATTCCGGCAAAGAGCGTGCCCATCCCCACCAGAGCATAGGCTCCGGGATCGCCCGTCGGAAAGGGCGCAAAGCGGTGCATGAGAACACCAACGGTTCCACCAGCCATCGCTCCCAGATAGAGGCTGGGGGCGAAAATACCGCCCGCGTTTCCGGAGGAGTACGAAACAATAGTCGCGACCAGCTTCACCAGGCAAAGCAGCAGCATCGTCTTAAGCAAAAGCCCGCCGTTCATCGCTTGATCAACGTACTGGTAACCAACCCCCATGACTTGGGGGAAGAAGATCAAGATTACGCCGATGATCAGGCCGCCCATCGCAGGCTGAAAGACCTTGGTCCACTTCGGCATTTTCATGAAAAACGCGCGTGCCTGAAGCAGTCCCTTGCAGAAAGCCAACGAGACGATGCCACCGGCAATTCCGAGCACCAGGTAGGCGATCAACTCGGCGGGATGGACCAGGTGATACGCGGGCACATGGAAGATGGGGCTGTTACCGAGAATGGAGCGCTCGACAATCACCGATGCGACCGAGGCCACCACCGTGGAGCCTATTAAGGCCGCGTTCATATCTCCGATGATTTCTTCCAGCGCAAAGATCACCGCCGCGACCGGCGTATTAAAGGCTGCCGATAAGGCTGCCGCCGCCGCCACCGGCACCAGGCTTTGCAAGCGGGCAGGCGACAAATGAAACCACTTCCCGATCGAGGAGCCGATGCCTGCACCGATCTGCACCGATGGGCCTTCCCTGCCCATCGAATGACCCGATCCGATGCAAAGGACGCCGGTCAAAAACTTGCCACACGCTGTCCGGAACGGGATGTTCCCCTGATTGAGATGATAGGCAGCCTCGGTTTGTGGAACGCCACTGCCGCGAGCATCCGGAAAAAACTTTGCCAGCAAGAAGCCCGTAACCAGGCTCATCAAGGTGGGAACCAGGATGTAGCGCAAATAGGAAGGGGCAATTCCGAAAAGCAGATACGTAGTACCCTTGATGGCCAGAGTGAAAAGCACCGCGGCCAGACCGGCGAGAACCCCGATAAGTATCGTCAGGGCCAGAAATATGTGGTTCTCGCGCAGCCGGAGCCGCTGCAGGAATGCCAGGTCGAGCCTGTTCATGGCTGCGCACCGCCGTGCTTCTGGCCAATCAGGAGGAGCGCCTCATCCAGCCCCTGCGGTTTTCCACAGGTGGCTGACACCGCTTTTTCAATGCTGTAGATAAGTTCGACACCCGACCTGGTCAACTCGGCATCAGGTGGACGTTTGGAGTGGAGTTCGGATTCCAGGGAGCGAGCCCGCTCCGAAAGGGCTGCTAGTTCTGTATTCTGCTGGCTGTCGGCGGTCTGACTGAGGCAGCCTTCCAGCCGTTGGCGAGCTTGCTGGAAGCCACGAAGCAGGCGTTCCTGGCTCTCCTGTTTGGCGAGATGCGGCTCCAGTGGATCGTCCGATAGGACCATTTCCGCGACCGACAAGAGGTCGCGCGTCCTCTGGACTTCCGGATTCAGTTCAAGAGCGGCTTTCAAATACTCATCAGCCTGCTGATAATTCCCGAGATGGAATGCCACTTCGCCCGCCTCGGTCAGCGCGTCCAGGTTGTTCTTGTCCAATTCGATCGCTTTGGCGTAATTCTTCAAGGCGTGTTGCGCATCTCCGGCCTGCATAAAAAGCCGCGCTACTTCCACATAGGCAGCCGCCGATGGCGGGAGTTCGGTTTCCAAAATGAGCAACTCCGAGAGCGCAATGTTGCGTCGCTGGCGCCCAATCAGGAAGCGAACCAGCTCAATTCGGACTTGCTGCTTCCGCTCATCCACTTGGGTTCCGGTCCAGCGACCATAAAGAGCATTCTGGTAGTAATGCGCGGCATCTTCCACATCGCCGCGCTTGGCAGCCAGCCTGGCCAGTTGAAGGTTGATCTCCGCATCTTCGGGGTCGGATTCCCGCAAACGGAGCAAAGTCTGCTCCGCCTCTGCATCGTGGTTGCCGGCCGCTAAAGCGTTGGCCAGCGCAAGGGTATAGGTCCGGTTTCCGAGCGCATCAGTGGTGGCTTTGCGAAAGGAATCGATTGCCTTTTCGACCTGCCCGGAGCTAAGTTGGCGCTCACCTTCCTGGTACCAAATAGCGGCGACTCGGGCGTCGAATTGTTGCTCTTTGGCCGCCATTTTCCGGGTGAAAACAAATACGCCAATTGCGAGAAGGGCGAGAGCGATTAGCAAAAAGACCTCTCGGTTCAGGACACGATATGTCTTTCCTTCGTCCACAAAAGACATTCTCACCCGCTACGCAGCAGCGGCAGACGGGCGTATGAAGACTCGCGCCGGGCGCGACATTCTACCCTAACATACGATGTGGAGGACTGCTGAGGTCGAGCAGCTCCGGACTGCCACTCCGAATCACAAGATGCCGCTCCGATACACCACCCACCAGCTTACGACCACCGACGCGAGTGTCTCGACCACGCCCCAACCGAACGGCAGGAAAATCGCGCCGAGGCTTAGGACGGTCAACAACAGCCAGAAACACTTTCGTTGGGTGCTGGAATCAGAATCCACGCTTCTCCTCGAGACTATCTCATGGTCAGATGAAATCTGGGCCATCGAGGCCGATTGCGAGAGTTAGATCCGAACTATAGTTAGATGCGAGGCTACCCACATCGTTTGCTGTCTTCAACCTTAATGGAGCGGCGCCGCAAACGCAAAGGCGCGTAGGCTGATCAAACTGGACTACTATCGGACACGCAAGCTGCGATAGACGCAACTTTCACTGCTCCCTATAATGAAGAGATAGCCCGCGTGACGTGTTCAACTCCGTGACAAATTGAGGGAGAATCGGGATTGCCGCTCGACCTGAAATCTACGCTGAACCTGCCCAAGACCGACTTCGCCATGAAGGCGAATCTGCCGCAGAACGAGCCCAAGATGCTCGCGCGCTGGGAGGAGGAGCGGATTTACGACCGCATTCGCGAGGCACACAAAGGGCAGCCGATCTACGTACTGCACGATGGTCCACCTTACGCCAATGGGCCGCTTCACCTCGGCACTGCCCTGAACAAAACGTTGAAGGATTTCGTCGTAAAGTGCCGCAGCATGAGTGGTTATGACGCCCCTTATGTGCCGGGCTGGGATTGTCATGGGTTGCCGATCGAGATCAAGGTGGACGATCTGCTGGGCCGCAAGAAGCTTGACATGGACCCGCTGGCGGTCCGCGAGGAATGCCGCAAGTACGCACAAAAGTATCTCGATCTGCAGCGTAAGCAGTTCAAGCGTATCGGCGTCTTCGGCCGATGGGACAATCCCTACTCCACCATGGACGCGCAGTACGAGAGTGTAGTGCTGGAAACGTTTTACTCTTTCTACGAGCAGGGGCTGGTATACAAGGGCCTGAAGTCGGTGTACTGGTGCATCCACGACAAGACTGCGCTGGCTGAGGCCGAAGTCGAGTATGAGATGGACAGCAGTCCCAGCATCTGGGTGCGCTATCCGCTCACCAGCGATCCTGCGAAAATCGATCCAGCGCTGGCCGGCAAGAAAAACGTCGCGACCATCATCTGGACGACTACTCCATGGACTCTGCCTGCCTCGATGGCGGTGACGTTCGCTCCCGACGCCGAGTATGTGGCCCTTGATACTGGGGAGTGGATCTACATTGTTGCGAAAGAACTGGCGCAGCAAACCATCGAGAAGTGCAGTCTGGGTTTTCCCAGCCTCTCGCCAGAAGCGGACGAGAAGGCTGGGGCACCCCCGATCGTCGCGCAATTCCCCGGCTCCAAGATGGAGTATGCGACCTTCGCGCACCCGTTTCTCGACCGCACGATCCTGGGCGTCCTGGGTGACTACGTGACTATGGATACCGGGACGGGCGCCGTGCATACCGCTCCGGCGCACGGCGCAGATGACTTTGCCACCGGCGTGAAGTACGGAATTACTCTTCACTGCGATGTGGATGATGCCGGCATTCTGCACAACGGCCTTCCCGAGTACGACGGCCAGCAGGTGTTCAAGGCGAATCCCGAAGATCGTCGAGCTGCTGAAGAGCCGCGGCGTGCTGCTCGGCTATGAAAAGATCGAGCACTCGTATCCGCACTGCTGGCGCTGTCACAACCCGATCATCTTCCGCGCCACCGAGCAGTGGTTCATCTCCATGGAAGGCAAGCTTCCCGGTGGGACGTTACGTAGCCGTTCGCTGGAAGAAATCAAGAAGGTGGTGTGGGACCCGGCGTGGGGAGAGGAGCGCATCTCCAACATGATCGCGGCTCGTCCGGACTGGTGCATCTCGCGCCAGCGCATTTGGGGCGTGCCCATCGCCATGTTTCAGTGCGAAGGTTGCAATGAGTTTCTAAACGACAAGGCGGCGAATCTTGCGGTGGTCGCGCTGTTCGCCCGCGAAGGCGCGGATGCCTGGTACAGACATTCAGCTGAGAAGATTCTGCCCCCGGGAACCAAGTGCGCAAAGTGTGGCGGCCCTCAGTTCCGCAAGGAAATGGACATCATCGACGTGTGGTTCGAATCGGGCTCGAGCCAGGCCGCTGTGCTGGGCCGCGAGCCAGGACTTCCCTGGCCCGCCGATCTCTACCTGGAAGGCGGCGATCAGCATCGCGGATGGTTCCACTCTTCCCTGCTCTGCGCGGTTGGGACCAAGGGGGGAGCACCGTTTCGCCGTGTCGCAACAGCGGGCTGGACGCTCGACCCGCAGGGCCGCGCCATGTCGAAGTCGCTGGGCAACACGGTTGATCCCGTCGCCATCGCCGATAAGCTGGGAGCAGAGATCGTTCGCCTGTGGGTCGCCTCGGTTGATTTCCGCGAGGACGTCATGGCTTCCGACGAGCTGATGCAGCGCATCGCCGAGAGCTATCGCAAGCTGCGTAATACGTTTCGCTACATCCTCGGCAATTTGCACGATTTCGATCCGCGGCACGACGCGGTGAAATTTGCGGACATGCACGAATTCGATCAGTACATTCTGCTGCGCGCTTCGGAGCTGGCAAGAGATGTGCGCGAGCACTATGACAATTTCGTCTTTCACAAGGTGTATCAGCGCCTGAAAGACTTCTGCATTGTTGACCTGAGCTCAATTTACTTCGATGTGCTGAAAGACCGGCTTTACACCTCGGCTCCGAAATCGCTGGCGCGGCGCTCGGCGCAGACTGCGTTGTGGCGATTGGGCGAGGCTTTGGTTCGCCTCCTCGCTCCCGTCACCAGCTTCACCTCCGAGGAAGTTTGGGGATTTCTGCCTGCTGTCGAGAGACGTCCTGCGAGCGTGCACGTAACCGAATTCCCTGCCCCGCAGGATCTGACAGGCGCGCTGCCGTCGGATTTCGATGCCGCTTCCCTTGAAGCCGACTGGGCGGTGCTTCTAGGCGTTCGCAGCGAAGCGTTGAAGACGCTGGAAGAGGCGCGCACCGCGAAACTCATCGGCGGAAGTCTGGAGGCTCAGCTTCATCTTGCTGCTCCAGACAAGCTTTATCCGGTGCTGGAAAGATATCGCGACCAGTTGCGCTACCTGTTTATCGTCTCCGATGTTGTGCTGGAGAAATTGCCGGCCAGCAACGGCGATGCCGGGCTGGTGATCACGGTCAACAAGGCGCCCGGCCAAAAGTGTGAGCGTTGCTGGAACTATTCCACGCATGTCGGTGAAGATAAAGCATATCCAACGGTGTGCGAACGTTGCAGCGCAGTGCTCTCAGAGATTGAGGCGACAGCGGGCGCGCGTTGATTTGAAGGGGCACAGCTTTAGCTGTGCCGCAGGGTCATCATTTTTGAAGAGGGACTTTAGTCCCAGCGGTTAGCCAGAAGTAGAGACCGTAGTACGGCGCGGCTGGAAGCCGTGCCCCTTCAAAACAGGAATTGGGCCGCTTCTTTCTGGCGTGGCGGCGTCTAACAAACAAGAGATGGACGGCGACATCAAAACCAGACAAGCCATGCGGAAGTACTTCTTCCTAATCGCAGCCATTGTGTTGCTGCTGGACCGGATGTCAAAGCGGGCAGTGGCGAGCAATATTGCTCTGCGCGACAGCGTGACGATCATTCCGGGCTTCTTCCATCTGACTCACGTGCAGAACACCGGGGCTGCATTCGGCTTGTTCGCCGACTCGTCGGCGCAGTGGAAGGTTGGCGCGCTGGTCAGCTTCTCTGTGATCGCGCTCATCATTGTCTCGGCTCTGCTGTGGAAGAACAGCCATGCCATCAGCACCACCACCATTGGTCTATCTCTGATTCTCGGCGGCGCAACAGGCAATTTATGGGACCGCATGATGAGCGGCCACGTGGTGGATTTCCTCGACTTCAACCTCGGCAGCTATCACTGGCCGGCGTTCAACGTGGCCGACAGCGCCATCGTGATCGGCGCCATCCTTCTGGTGTCGGAGATTGTCTTTGCCAAGTCGAACGAAGCGGTGAAAAGCAGTTCGTAACCAAGCTGTCAGTAATCAGCCTTCAGCTAATTCCTAATCGGCGCCGCTCTTTTCGCCAATCCTTCGTTGGCAACAAGAATGGGGAGAGAGTCGTGCTCTGCGCCTGTCTCAAGCTGGTTTTGCCGAGAGCCACGCGGCCGCAACCAAACAGATCGTGACGACACATGAAAAGATGACAGGCGCAACGAAAAAATATCCCCAGCTCAAGACCGTCACGGCGACAAAGCAAAGGGCGAACGCCCAGGCAATCCCGCGCATTCCCGCCAACGTTTGTGCCGGAAGCCCGCCCAGCTGCCAGGCGAGAAAGGCTGCAAAGAGAAAAAATACGGTCACAAAAAGCCCAAAGCCCGTATAAAAATCCCAATAACTCCGGCTAAACCCCTGGGCATCGAAGTGGACGGTGCGCATGGATTCGACCAGTGAATCCACTCCCCACTTCGGGTCGATTTTGCGAAACCCGAGAGTGTGCCCAGCAGCAAAGAGCAGCAAAAGAATCGATGCGATCCGATAAAGCACAGACGCTTTCAAGAGGTTCCCTCCGATGCCGAGCGGCGAGTGTATCACTCATCGCTTCAACAAGCCCAAGGGGAGGAGCGGAAAGCGGGCCTTCTACGGCGTCCCGTACACCCGCTTGTAGACCTCGGCGTTCCGCACAATGGCCTGCACGTACTCGCGCGTTTCAGTAAAGGGGATGGATTCGACGAATTCGTCAATGTCGCGGTAGGTGCCCGAGGCGCGCCAATCCTCAACGCGCTGCTCGCCTGCATTGTAGGCCGCGAGAGCGTATTCGATCTGTCCGCCGAAGTGGTCAATCATCTGGCGAAAGTAGTGCGTGCCCAACTCGATGTTGGTCGTGGGATCGAGCAGCGAGTCGGTGCTGTAGTGCTGCAGGCCCTCTTTCTTCGCCTCGCCCTTCCCTGTCCGCGGCAGTAGCTGCATCAGGCCATACGCGTTGGCATGCGAGACGGCGCCCGGGTTAAACTCCGACTCCTGCCGGATAAGCGACGCCACCAGATAAGGATCGAGACCGTTCTCGTCAGAATAGCGGCGTAGCGCATCCCAGTACGGACGCGGGAACAAGCCGTGCCAGTACTCCGCGGGAAGAGCGTTGATGTCGAAGGCGAAGTAGCCGGAGATGGCGTGCTTCAAGGCTTGCAGCGCGCGATAATACTCGCCTCCACTGGAATAGATGCGAGCGATCTCCAGCATCTCCCATGACGGGCCGTCGGAACTGCCGGCCTGAAGCTCCCGCACCGCCAGGTCGGTGACGCCCGCGTTCTCCAGCAGCTTGGCACGCATGTAGTGCAGATCATCTTCGGGAGGATCGGTGACCTGTGCCGTTGGATCATAGGTCCGCGCCGAGCCAACGCGTTGGAGCAACGTCACGCTTGCGGCAGGAGCCGTGGGCATCAGCGCCATCCGCTTGCGGGCGAGTACACCGTAATAGTAGTTGCGATAGCGATCAGCGAGCTTCTCGTAGTAGGCGCGCGCGACAGCGTAGTCCTTGTCGTCCTCGGCCATGCGGGCGCGCCAATACATCGCGTTGGGCACTTCGTTGGTCCCGGGATAAAACTCGATCTGCTCTTCGAAGTACTTCTTGGCCTGCTCGGGGCGATTTTGCCGGTAAGTAATCCAGGCGCACTTCCAGTGCGTATAAGACGCCTTGGTTCCGTTGGGAAAGCGCTGGTGGAGCTCGCGGTAGTAATCGGTGGCGCGATCATAGTCCTTCCGAAGCAAATACATGTTGCCGGCACTGAGCAGCGCCGACTCCAGCCACGGAGACTTGGGGGTGGTAGCCCGCATGTGCTCCAGAATCGTGTCGAGTCCGGCGTCATCGTTGGCGTTGCGCGCAATCTCGGCCCGTTGATACCATTTCTCCGCACTGGCATCGCTGCCGTCATCGGGAATACGATCGAGCGCCGCACGGGCATCGCGAGTATTGCCTTCATGCATGTACGAATTGGCCAGTTGAATGAGCGCGGCCGAATTGGTCGGCTGGAGATCGACCATGGTGCGATATTCCTCGGCTGCTCCGCCCCAGTGGCGGCTCTTGTAGAGCCCTTCGGCGCGCCGCTCGTGTTCGCTATAGGTCACCGGCGGGAGGAATGCGGCCTCAGGAATCTTCTTCAGATCAGCGGAGGCGTTGTCGGCCGTATAGCTGGTCGGGTAGCTGTAATACACACGCCGCAGGATTTCCGCACCGGCGCGCCCTTGGCCATTCTGCGCGTAGGCCTTGCCGAGAAAATACTCGGTCTCCGCGCTGGTGGGCGAGCGGTGCTCCTCCAACAGATGGATTACTTCCGCGGGCCGATTGGTCGCCAACAGTGCCCTGGCGTAAGCGATGGTGGCGTCGTGAGCATAGAGCGAGTCAGGAAAGCGCGCGCCAAAATCGCGCAAATAGGTGAACGACGCCTCCGGGCTGTTGCTTTGGACGTAGGAATTGCCGATGAAGAACGAGGTGTAGTCCTTCAGCTCTCCCATGTAGGGTTGCGCCTTTTGCAGCGCTGAAATGGCGGCTGGGTACTGGGCATCGAGATAGTGTGCGTAGCCGATCGCAAACCAAGCCAGCGCGCCCGCCTCGGTGCCGGCATGGGCGTGCGCATAATTCTCCACACCGGTATATGCGGCAGGGGTGCGAATTTCCACTAGTTGCCTCGCCATCGGCCGAAGATCGCTGGAGGCAACGAAGGTGCGCTTCATCTGGTGCGCGCGCGTTGCGGTGACCTTCTTGCGGGAACGATGAGTGGCACTGGCACTCGTCGCCGTCGATTTCTTGTGTGACGTGCTGGAGGCGCTGGATTTATGCGCCGCGCTCGATTTCTGGCTGGTGGTCTTTTTGCTGGCGGTCGAGGACGAAGGCGTCTTCTTTGCGGGCGAGGGCGCGCTGTCTTGCGCCAACAGCCCGCCCGGCGAACTCAGCAGAATGGCCAGAAAAACTGCGACAAAGCGGCTCAGTGTGCTCACCCTATTTAGTGTAGCGCGATTTTCTGGTCCCTGGGCTTGTCCAATTCGTTACAGAATGGGTTCCCATTTGTAACATCCACAGAGGTCGCGCATCCGTACAATAGATGCAGGCTTCAGCAGAGGTGTTAGCGAAGGGGCGTCGGCAGCGCGCGCCAGAACGGAAATTTAACTTCTCCCGGCTTTCCCGAATCGGTCGACATATAGGTACAATGGTTCGGGATTTTTATTCTTTGAGTAAAATCCTGAATCTGCGCAAACATGGCAACCATCCAACCAAAGGTAGCGGAACCAGCTGACGAAACTTCACTGGTACATGCGGCCAAGGCCGGCGACATCAGCGCATTTGAAGAGCTGGTGAAGCGGTACGACCGCAATGTTTTCCGGATTGCGCAGCACATCACGCAAAACCGCGAAGATGCGGAAGACGTGGTGCAGGACGCTTTCCTGAAGGCCTATCAGAACCTGGCCAATTTCCAGGAACAGTCGAAGTTTTACACCTGGCTGGTGCGGATTGCGGTGAACGAAGCGCTCATGCGCTTGCGCCGCAGGCGTCCCGAGCGGATGGTGTCGCTCGACGAGGACATCAAGACCGAAGAAGATTCCATGCCGCGCGAAGTCGCGGACTGGGCGCCGAATCCGGAACAGTTGTATACCCAGGGCGAGCTGAAGGAGATCCTGGGTAAGACGATACAAGGGTTGCCTCCGAGCTTTCGGACGGTGTTTGTGTTGCGTGACGTTGAGGGTCTTTCCACCGAAGAAACGGCGGATGCCCTGGATTTGAGCATTCCTGCGGTCAAGTCCCGTTTGCTTCGGGCGCGGCTGCAACTGCGCGAACGTTTGAGCAAGTACTTCAAAAATCGTACTGGTGGAGATGGCAAAAAGTGACCTGCTCTGATTTTCTGAAAGAGCTGACTGACTACCTCGACGGGGCGATGGACGCTCAAACTCAGGCGGAATTGGAAGACCATCTCCAGTGGTGCCACAACTGCTACGTGGTCTGCAACACTACCAAGATGACCATCGAGATTTACCGCGACTCCCAGCTTTACGAACTGCCTGACGATCTGCGTAGCCGTTTGCGGACGGCTATTAGTTTCCAAGTGCCAGAGCTACAAGGGTCCTTGTGCCGAGCCGTCGGCCAGGAGCGACTCCTCGCAGACGAAGTCCTAATCCCGGGAACGCCTTCCCGAGCTTCACAAACCGAACGCGGATACTCCGACCTTACCTTTGGTTCTGCCTCTTAGCGGCGAAGGCTCCGACTATTGTTGGCAGCTCTGGCTGTCCACCGCCACGTCCAGCACTGTCAGGTGATCCTTATGGTTTCTGGTTTCCGGACCTGCCACGGTCACGGTGTGACCAACGTAGGACGCCAGATCAACGTACTCGCCTTGTTTCACTTTCCAGTCAGTCCCGTCCTGGCCGATGAGTTTGTATTGGCCAGCGCTCCCGCCGCTCTCAAGGCAGCCGGTAACCACCTTGTCATGTTGATGAGTGGTGGTCTTTGCGTTCGCTATCACTGGGGAACCGACAAACGCGAAGAGCGCAACGATCCCAATTGCAACTGTGGCTTTCATTTTTGGGCTCCGAAAGTAAGTATTTTTCTCGCTTCTCTATATTTGCTCGATGGCGTTGTGAGAAAAACGGTTGTCCGCCATTGGGGCGTTCGTCACAAATGTTCGGAACTTCGGGAGTGCGAAAGTGCGATGAACTGCGTCCTTATAGAACCGCCCAGCGTCTGCTTGGCGCCTTACTAATATGCAAACGCCGTCCAGATAGCCTGTAGCGGAAAGCTTGGGCTCATTCGGTTCCAGTTTGGGACAGTAGTTGTGTTTCCTACGAAACCTTTTGCACGACCTACGAATCTAAGTAGTTGATGCCGGGTTCCTACTGTTGGAGAACCTGCCCAGTAGGATTCGGCCAGCGCCGCTTCTTCCACGGACTTTGTTTTGGTTGATTGGGTCGACGGAGGAAGACCATGAGCCTATACGATGTGTTGTTCGGTTGCTGCCACAAGCATTGCAGTTTTCCTATAACCGTTCGCGGCAAACTACGCCGCAGCGAAGCGGCCTCAGTCACCGGTACTTACGTGGTTTGTCTGGATTGCGGGAAAGAATTTCCCTATGACTGGAACGAGATGAAGATGGTCAGTTCCAAGCCTCAGACTTCAGGAACTCGCCAGCCCATAACGATTTTCTCCGGCCACAAGGCGGCATGATTCTTGGGTGGGTTGCCGTTTCTAGTAGATCGATTCCATAATAATGTTGCAATACAGCGTATCGTGGTGTAAGCTCCTCGTTGCCATTACGAGGAGGTTTGTCGCTTGCCCTTCGTCAGCCGCCGCGCCCCGTTGAAGTTGAGCAACAGCGAGATTGAAATGCTGGCTATGCTCTCGCAGTCGAGAAGCGAACCGGCCGGCCGGGTCCAGCGGGCTTCGATTCTATTGTGCTAT
The DNA here is from genome assembly GCA_963782275.1 of uncultured Acidobacteriaceae bacterium. Lineage (GTDB taxonomy): Bacteria > Acidobacteriota > Terriglobia > Terriglobales > Acidobacteriaceae > Bog-257. The sequence goes on from CAWAJA010000004.1 coordinate 85,868, forward strand.
CACGCGGGAGACACAGTCTCAGAGATCGCTAGAACCCAAGGCACGAACCGGCCGCGGGTTGAGCGGTGCGTGAGCAAGGCCCTGGATTTGGGCGTGGCGCAGGCGTTGGTCGATCTGCCGGGCCGGGGCCGCCGACCGGCGATGACGGCGGAAGCGCGAGCGTGGGTTGTCGCTCTGGCATGCCAGAAGCCGAAGGATCTGGGCTATGCCCAAGAGTTGTGGACCACAAGGTTGCTGGCGAAGCATGTCCGCACACACTGGCACGCGGCTGGCCACCCGAGCCTCGCCAAGTTGGGGCGCGGAACGGTCTCCAAGATTCTCAACGCCAACCAGGTACATCCGCACAAGATCCAATACTACTTGGAGCGACGCGATCCTGAGTTTGACGCAAAGATGGTGCAGGTCCTGCACGTTTACAGGGAGGTGGAGATCTGGCGCGAGAAAGGCGCACCGCCTGCGGATTTGATCGCCGTGCTTTCCTATGACGAGAAACCCGGCATTCAAGCCATCGAGAATACCGCCCCAGACCTGCCGCCACAGCCAGGAAAGCATGCCGCCGTAGGGCGAGATCATGAATACATTCGGCACGGAACACTGTCCTTGCTGGCCGGCATCGATTTGGTGTCGGGCGAGGTTCTCGGGTTGGTGCGCCAACGGCATCGTAGCGCGGAGTTCATTGAATTCTTGAAGCTGGCCGACGCACGTTATCCCGCGGGCGCACGCATCCGTATCGTGCTCGACAATCACTCTGCGCATATCTCCAAAGAGACACGGGCTTTCCTCGGAGCCCTGCCCAACCGCTTTGAATTCACCTTCACACCCAAACACGGGTCCTGGCTCAACTTGATCGAATCCTTCTTCGGCAAAATGGCCAAGACTCTGCTGCGCGGCCTTCGGGTCGCCTCAGCAGACGAGTTGAAGTCGCGGATTGAACTCTACCTCCAGGAAATCAATGAGACGCCCGTGGTCTTCCGCTGGAAGTACAAACTGGACACTCTTTCCGTCGTTTAGCCATTGATATACTATATAGGAATCACTATACTAGCTTGTCCTGACAACGAAGTCTGGCCTTAGAGGGCGCTTTGCGCAACGCGCCTCTTCGTATGTGCGAGTGCTTACTTCCACAGCTTTTCGCTAACGACTCCCGTTAAACAATAATAACGATCGCCGGAATCGACCAAACCGGTTACGGGTCACAGGATGTGGTCGCTCCCGTCGATTTATTACGAAGCTTGAATGTAAAGACCGGCTTAAGTGTTGGGTCTGCTTCTACCATTGTGCCCGTTGCGACTGCCACCTTAGAGCGGGGTAAAGACCAGGGACAGCCTAGGCGTGCCCTAAGGTTCTACTACCATTTACGTTGTTGTTGACTCAAGGCGGGCTTGAGCTTTATGGTTACCTACAATTAACTCGCTTAAGGGCCGCGCCACTATTGTTTTGGACGGCCCTTTTATTTGAGGTGAGCAACGCGGCATCGCCGGGCACGCCTTGCAAAAGCCTCACGGATACCTTTCGTCTACGTGTCACAAGACGTGAGTCGTAACAGCAAGTCCTTGGAGCGTGCTTCAAGATTGATTTCTTTCAACGGAAGGCAAAAGTGCGGGCGCCGTTGTCGGAGTTGCTCCGAAACCAGCGCCCGCGTGGCCATGGGATGGTCTGACGGTCTTCCGGCCCTGCTCTCCGAAAGACCGTCAGCTTGCTAGAAGATCAGCTTGAGCGCAAATTGCCCAAACCGGCGTTCGTCGTGATTGCCGTTGTTAGCGGTTGCGCCGAGTCCACCCTTCTTTCCTTCGATCAGAACTGGTTCGTTGGGAAACAGTGCTGCGTCGGCCACAAAGCCATTCACATACATGTTGTGATGGTTGAAGAGGTCGAAGGCCTCAGCCCGGAATTGCAACTGGAAGCGCTCGGTGAGCCGGAAGTTCTTCAGGACCGACATGTCGAAAGTCCACGCGCCGGGTCCAACGAACACATTCCTGCCCGTCATGTTCGCGGGATATGGTCCGAAGTCCGAGACGCCCAGCAACCCGGTGAAGCTGTCGGCCTGAGGCAGAGTAAGGATGTCAAAGTTGTTGGGCCCGATCGGGATGCCCGCTCCCGTGCTCGAGCTGGTGACAACCGAACTGGGAGTGTATCGCGGGATACCGTAGGGCCCAGTAGTTGCGTTCAGCGAGTTGGTGCTGTCCGACACCTGGAAAGGCACGCCGGAACGAGCTGAGAAGATGGGAGCGATGGTCCAGCCACCCGCAACCTGCCCGACCCAGCCTTTCGCGCCGCTGAAGAACGGCTCATTCCAGACGGTGGACAACACGTAGCGCTGTCGCACGTCGAAATCGGCGCTGCCGTAATCCAGGGATGGAAAGGCGGGGTTGAGGTAACCGAGGTTGCCCACTCCATTGGATCCACCGCTGCTCTCAGAGAACGTCGAGCTGAGGTTATCCAAGGCATGCGACCAGGTGTAGTTGCTTACGATGCTCAGGCCGGTCTTTCCCCAGTTGTTGGTCTGGAACCGGAGGTTGACCCCGTTGTAGTGGGAGTACCCCTGAGTGCCGCGGTTGTTGACCGAAGTGAACTGCCCGTTTGGACGAGCGTAGCAAGGGCCGCCGCAGGCGTCGGTGGTAACCAACGGATCACCGAGATAAACCTGCGCCCCGCCGAGTTCGTTGATGTTCTTGATGTCGTACAGATGGACGCCATGCGCGCCGCTGTACTCGATCGCAAAAATCGCATTACGTCCCAGACTACGTTCGATGGACAGTCCCCAGAACTGAGTTTGCGCCGTGCGGATGTTCTGGTTGACCTGCCGCGGACTAACCGGCGGCAGAGGTACGTTGCCCGTTCCTTCGCCCAGCGGACCAAAGTTGCTGGTAGTCACCGGTACATTGCTGAGCTGGACCGTCGCGTAGTTGGGCGGGTTCTGAATCATGTTGAAGGTCACGTTGCCAAAGTTGCGTTCGTAGCTTATGCCGTAGCCGCCACGCAGACTGGTCGTGCCGTCCCCATTTACGTCCCAGGCAAAGCCGACGCGCGGCGCCAGCGTCCCCCAGCTTGGATACCACAATCCGCCCACTGGGCTTTGCGGCGCCAACTGGATGGTCGCGGTGCTTAACATCTGAAATTCATTCGAGCCGGGTCCCCAGTAAACGTTGGAGTCCAGGTTGGGATCGCCATTGTGTTGTACGCCGTAGTGCTCATAACGCAGACCGTAATTCAGAGTCAGTCTGGGCCTGAATCGCCAGCTGTCCTGCGCGTAGATCGCCCAGTCATCGTAACGGTAACTGCGAGAGAACGAAGGCTGGGTGGCTGGAAGAGTCAGTGTGCAGTCCGGCGTCTGGATCAGCGTTTGGGTCACGAAGTTTTTGTAACAAGGCGTCTTGCCTTGTGGATTGACCGCGGCCTGGAAGTTCGTCAAGGTTCCGGTTATCAGATTGTCGAGGCCGTCGGTGAAGCTCTTGCCCAGCTGCTCCACTGCCTGCGCGTAAGCGCCGTAGGATTTGTTCAACTGGATGTAGTCGTACTGGCCGCCGTAACGGATGGTGTGCGTTCCTTTGGTCCAGGCCAAGTCTTCGAAGATCTGTACCGTGTTTTGCGGGCCACCGTAAGGGAGACCGCCCACTCCCGTGACTGCGGGAAAGAAGCCCGGGAGATTGATGGGCTGGCCGCCAAGCGTCGCGCCGTTATACAGAAACAACGTCGGCGTGTTGCTCAAGGCATTGTTGTACTGTTGGTTGGTGAAATCGCGGGTGAAGGCCAGTCGCGTGTTGCTTAGCAGGTTAGACGTGAAACTATGGGTCATCGAGCCCAGATAAGAGTCGTCCACGAGCGTGAACCCGACGTTGTACTGAGCGTACGGACTGTTCGAAACCGAGCCCGGAAACAGGAACAGGTTTTCGCGTCCGTAGCGGAAGAAAACTTGAGTCTTGTCAGTCCAGTTATAGTCGGCGCGCGCGATCAGGTCGTAAGTGTTTTGCGGCGAATCGCCGCCGGCGTCCGCCGGAACCTGGTAGTTCACCAGTCCGAAGACCGGGGTGCTGCCGGGCAAGGCCTGATCGAAGGAACCGCCGGGACCGAACTTACCGGCCAACTGGTCCTTGGTCACCGTACTGATAAACGGAAACGTGTTGTTGCCATACTGCTGGAAGTAAGCCTGCACGTTGGGAGCGGTGGCCGCTATCAACTGCGGAGTCGGCACGTAGGCTAGCAGACTCGCGTCGCTGCGCACGCGCAACCACTCCGTACTCTGGTAGAAGAACAGCTTGTTCTTGATGATGGGACCGCCAACGGCGTATCCGAACTGGTTGCGGGTGTATTGGCCCTTGGGAACGCCGTTCGCGTCATTGTCGTAGGTGTTCGCGGTGTAGGCTGCGAGGCGGTTGTATTCCCACGCCGAACCGTGCAGATTGTTCGTTCCTGACTTGGTGCTTAGGTTGACGACCCCTCCCGAAGCCCGACCGTACTGGGCGTCAAAGTTGTTGGTGACCACGCGAAATTCCTGCACGGCATCCTGCGGAATTTCCAGCGCAACGGAGGTATCGAACAAGTTGGTGTTTTCGACGCCATCCATCAGGATCTCAGTTCCGCTGGAGCGCTGGCCATTGATGTAGTAGCCCACCCCACGATCGGTGCTGTTCTGTCCGCCGCCGCTGGTCTGTGAGTTGCCCGCTTGCGAGCTTCGGTCTCCGCCGCTCACATTACCTGCGAGAGCGATGAAGTCATAGGGGTTGCGGGTAAGACTGGGAAGCTCCGCCACCTGCTCGGGAGTGATTATTTGTGACTGTTCCTGGGTCTGGGTGTTAACTTCCACCGATGCCGCCTCAGCGGTAACTTCCACCGAGGTCGCACCTCCCGAGACACCGAGGGTCGCATCTACGGTGGCCGTCCCCCCGACGCTGACAGCAGCTTGTTGCGTGAAGGGTGCGAAGCTGCCGCTGGTAACGCTGACTTCGTAGGTGCCGGGCGGTAACGCCAGAATGTTATACGAGCCTTCTGCGTTGCTCTGGACGGTGCGCTCGGCGCCGGTTTCCAGGCTCTTGACAGTGATGGTCGCATTAGGAACAACGGCTCCCGCCTTGTCGCGCACGACACCCGCGATGCTACCTGTGTGCACCTGTGCCGTCGTCATGGCGGCCGCGAACATCCAAACTAAGGCAATCACCAAAAGCATTGCATTCTTGAACTTCGTCATCGCTCCTCCTCCACGCTTTCAACCTCGCCCACGATTGCTCATCTGATCCGGGCAACACTGTGGCTCGTCCGCTGCAGCGATGAGTGCAATGTCAGGGCCAGCTAGAGCATGTTCTTGTGATTTGGGATGAGCGCAAGTTTTGGAATCGCGAGTCGCACGTATTGACTTGCGGTCGCTGCCGGTCGTGAAGCCGTGTCCATTCGTGGACCGTCAGCAATGCACATTTGCGGAACTTATCAGGGACGAAGTCTGAGGAATGGAGCTTCTGTCATGGGACGAACGGAGGAAAGGTCTACTAATCACGCGCTCAATCGACCGCGCGTGCTGATTGCGCTCTCAAACTCTTCGCGGTAGTTGGGACCAACTGGCACTTCCATTCCGGTGCTCAGCCGCACGAAAGCGACGGCCCCGTCCTTCGTCACCACGTCGCGCGCGTACGTCAAGTTGACAATGAAGGAGCGGTGGACTCTCGCAAAGCGAGACGGGTCGAGTTTGGCAGAGATTGCTGTCATCGTGTCCCTGATCTCGTAGGTTCTGCTGTCGGTGTGGACGTGGAGATAGTTCCCGTCGGCTGCGATGAACCGGACATTTTCCACCGCGATCTCTTGCGGCTGCTTTTCATCCTCGACCTTCAGCCGCGAGAGATATTGCTCACACTTACCCGCACATGCCATGTACAGCTGCAACAATGAGGACAGCTCGTCGGCTTTCCTTCTATAAATCTCGGCCTGAACGCGCCCGAGCAAGTTGCGCATTTCATCCGGTTCCGCTGGAATCGGCAGGCTGTCGTACATTCCGCCCCGAGTCGTCAAGGGATCGTCTTCCCTGCGCAGACCTACCATGACGGGAAATGCCGAGTCCGACAATCTCTCCAGAAACTTCGCGGGAACCTCCGTCACGCTGGCGATTAGCAACTCGGGGACGAAGCGGTCGAGCAGGATTTCGCACTCCGCCCATTCTCGACACTCACCGGCAAAGACGAACCCGTGGTCTTGATTAATCGCGGAACGGACTCTGGAGCGGATCTCCGCATTCTGATCGAACAACACGACCCGCATCCCCCTGCCCATGCGGATGGCCGAATCAACCGGTGCAACTCCCTGAGGCCCAGTCATCGAAAGCTCCCGCAACGTACTCGTTTCGACTATGGCCGTTAGACGGTGCAATGAGACACGAAGTTCTGCCGCAGGGTCGAGAGTACCTCATATCGAACTGAGCGCAGTTCTCTCTGGGACGTTTGCATTGTCACAAGGGATGGGGCTGAGGGCGATGCTCGCCCGCCAGGTTCGTCAATTCCGCCCGTCAGAATTAGGATGAGTAGAACTCAATCGTTGCTGCGTGGGGCGATGCCCGATCATTCTGTCATCTTCAAAGAGCTTTCGTACGTCTTTATTGCGGCCACTCTCGGCGGCGCACTGGCGTGGCGCTTGCGCCAGCCGCTGATCCTCGGCTATGTACTCGCAGGCATCGCTTTGAGCCCGTTCACTCCAGGGCCGGCCGTGCGCGAAGCCCACACCTTTCAGATCGTCGCCGAGGTTGGCGTGGTTTTCCTGATGTTCTCCATCGGCCTGGAGTTCTCGCTCGCCGAGCTGATGCGAGGTGAAGTGGGTGTCGCTCGTCGGAGGTCCGCTGGGCGTCGTGCTGTTGTCGTTGCTTGGCGAAGGCGTCGGCGTGCTGCTGGGATGGGGCGCAATGCAAGGCCTGGTTGTGGGAATGATCATCTCGGTCGCCAGTACCATGGTGCTCTCGCGACTGCTGATCGACAGCAACCAGCTGCAATCGATGCACGGCAAAGTGATGATCGGCATCACGCTCGTCGAAGACCTCGTCGTGGTGGTCCTGATCATCCTCATGCCGGTGCTGGTCAGCCTCACACCGCATCATCTGCTCGGAGTGGCGCAGGCCCTCGGCAAGGCCGCGCTGATTCTGGTGCCTCTGGGATTCCTCGCCGTGTACCTGGTCCCGCGCATGTTGGAAAGGGTTGCGCGGTCTCAAAACAGAGAACTGTTCCTGCTGGTTCTTCTGGCCATTTGCCTGGGTACTGCGGCCTTGACCGAGGCGGTCGGCTTGTCGCTCGCGTTGGGCGCGTTTGCGGCGGGGTTGATCATCAGCGCCTCGGACTATGCGCATCGCGCGCTCGACCAACTTCTGCCGTTGCGCGATGGCTTTGTTGCCCTGTTCTTCGTCACCATGGGGGTTCTCATCAATCCTCGGGCAGTGCTCTCGAATGTTAAGGTGCTGGCGGCCATCCTCGCGCTGGTGATCGTCGGCAAGTTCGTGATCTGGACGGGAGTCGTAAAGCTATTTGGTTATCCGTTGAAGCCTGCGGTGCTGGTAGGAACCGGGTTGACGCAGATTGGGGAGTTCTCGTTCATTCTGGTGCAGGTAGCGCACGCCAACGCCCTGGTTGGCGATGAATTTTACTACGCAGTCCTGGCGGCTTCGCTGATCTCGATTCTGCTGAACGCGACATTGGTGCGTTCGGTTCCAAAGTGGATCGGTCAACCTCAGGGTTGAGACCCCGTAACCCTTGAGATACTCCCAACCTTTTGCCCTTGAATCAGATACCGGCTGTAGTTAGACTTTTACTTGCTCTTGCGGTTCTCCCGCCTCGTGGTCTTTCCTCACCGCTTGAATTTCGCGCAATTGCTGCATCCCTGGTGCAATATAGTGTGGTTTCCACAGATGGGACACAAAATATAGCGTTTATGTCTTGACCCCTCCCGATTTCGACAGTAAAGTTGGATCTGAGTCGTTGGAGCGATCCAGAGCTCGCCTATGCGATCGGAGCTGTCGACGCTAGAGCCTTCACTGCGCCGAACGGAGTAAACGTTGCTCAAACTGAAGAAGCTGCAAATCCTCGGATTCAAGTCGTTCTGTGACCGCACCGATCTTCGCTTTCAGGGCGAAGGCATCGCCGCCATTGTTGGCCCCAACGGCTGCGGCAAGTCGAACATTTCTGACGCCATTTCGTGGGTGCTGGGCGAGCAGTCGGCGCGGTTGCTGCGCGGCGTCAACATGCAGGACGTTATCTTCGTCGGCACGCGCGAACGCAAGCCCATGGGCATGGCCGAGGTGTCGCTCACGCTGGTCGATCCCGAAGTCTACGGCGACGTCACCGAGCCCGAAGTCGACATCCAGGACAACATGCCGGATGAATGGGACGAGTCGGCTCTGCGCGCCGCCAGCGCCGAAGACGCCGAGCGCTATGCCGAGGAAATCCGTCCCGGCCAGACCGACGAAGAAGTCCCAGCGACTCATGAAGCGTCCGCTACCGAAAAACCTGGGCGCCCCACCCTTCCCGCAGCTTCTGCCGGAGGGTGGGAGAACAATGATGGCTCTGCTGCTCCGCATGTCGTGCTGAAGATTCGCCGCCGCAAATTCAAGCGAACCTTCAAGGCCGGGGAGATTGTCATCACCCGCCGCCTGTTCCGCTCCGGCGAGAGCGAGTACCTGCTGAACGGCAAGCTCTGCCGCCTGCGCGACATCCAGGACATCTTCATGGGCACCGGGCTCGGGCCGGAGTCGTATGCCATCATCGAGCAGGGACGCATCGGCCAGATTCTCAGCAGCAAGCCAACCGACCGCCGCGCCATCATCGAAGAGGCAGCGGGCATCACCAAGTTCAAGACGCGCAAGCGGCTGGCGGAAGCGCGCCTGGAAGACGCCCGAAGCAGAATCTGGCGCGCATCAACGACATCTTCGACGAAGTCACGCGCCAGATGAACTCGCTGAAGCGCCAGGCCTCGAAGGCCGAGCGTTATGCCAAGCTGCGCGACGAGATGCGCGCCAAACTGCGCGTGCTGCTGGCCAGCAAGTTCGCGCAACTCGATGCCGAGGCGTCAGCCCTCGCCGCAGCAACTCGCCGAAGTCGGCGAGGAAATGCGCGCCACGGGCGAGGCGGTGCAGCAGATGGAAGCCGAGCATGGCGACCGCACGCAGCGCGGCTATGCCATCGAGCGCGAGTCGCAGGAAAACCGCGAGAAGCTCAACACGCTGGCTCTGGAGATCGATCGCGCCGCTGAGCGCCGCCGCACCAACGAAGAGCGCTGCGCCGAACTGGACGCCCGTTCTGCGGGCGCGCAGGCCGAGATTGGCAACACCGAGGAGCAGTTCGCGCGCTTGCAACAGGAGCTGGAAGCCAACCGTGCGCACGCTCGAGTCAGCCAACGCCGACGTTGCCAATGCGCAGCAGGAACTGCAGCAGCGGCAGCAGGAGGCCGCGGCAGCCGCGATCTGCATGGTTGATGGAAGTCGAGCGGCAGCAGGAGCAGCGCCGCGATGCGATTCTGCAGGCGGTCTCTGCGGCTTCTGCAGTGCGCAACCGCATCACGCAGGCCGAGGAGCGCATGGCGGCGCTGGATCGCGAGGCGCAGCGCCTGCGTGACGAAACCTCGGCTGCCAATCAGCAACTCGAAAGTTTTGGCGGACAGCGGGGCCAACTCGGGATGGAGTTCGAATCGGCATCCCAGCGCGTGAACGCGCTCACGCGCACAGATCGACGAGATCGCGCCAGAATGCTCGAAGAGAAGCGTGCCGCCGAGACCGACGGCAAGCGGCATTTGGATTCCCTGCGTGCCGAGTACGCCAGCGCGATGGGCAAGAAGAGTTCGCTGGAAGCGGTCATCACCGAGCACGGCTATGCCACCGAATCGGTGCGCAAGCTGTTCACCTCGGGCGCGATGAAAGATGGGCTGGCGCCGGTCGGCGTGCTGGCCGACTTTCTCGAAGTGGAAGACCAATACGAGCACGTGGTGGACGACTTCCTGCGCGAGGAACTGAACTACATCGTGGTGAAGTCGTGGGACGCCGCCGACGAAGGGCTGCGGCTGCTGCGCAGCGATGTGGACGGCCGTGCGACGTTCCTGGTCCATCCGGAAGATTCGCAGGCAAAGTTCTCATTCCTCTTCGACGAGTCCTCACACCGGGTCTCGCACGGCGACAGCGTGGTCCCGCTGAAGCATTGCATTCGCGTGCTCAATGGATTCGGCAAGTCGCTGGAAGTGATTCTGCCGAAGCTCGGCAACGGCTACATCGTGCCCGACCAGAGCGCCGGCCGCGATCTGGCGCTGGAAAATCCCGACGCGTTTTTCCTCTCGCAGTCGGGCGAGTGCTTCCACAACGTGACCGTGACCGGCGGCAAGCAGCGCAGCCAGGGGCCGCTCTCGATGAAGCGCGAACTGCGCGAAGTGCTGCAACCAGATGGGTGAGTTGGAGCGCGCCATGGCCGACGCAGGAATTGCGCGTCGCCGCACTGGGCCGCGAGATCGCCGAACTGACCGGCCTTGCTGCAGCGGCTGGAAGACGACAAGCGCGAAGCGGAGCGGCAGGCCATGACGTCAGGCCACACCCTCCAGCAACTCGAGAGCGAAATGGCGCGGGTGCGCGAGCGGCTCTCGACCTACGAACGCGAACTGCGCCGCGTCGGCGACGAGCGCAGTGAGCGGGTGACGCTTCGTCGCCGAGCAGAGCACCGAGCTACGTTCCCACGAAGACAAACAGCGTCAGCTCGAAGCTGAGATGCAGGCGGCGCAAAGCAGCCTGGAATCGCTGCGCCTGCGTCGTGACGAAGCCGCGCAGCTTGCCAGCGAAGTTCGCGCCACCGTGGCGACGCTCGAAGAGCGCCACCGTGGCGCCGTGCTCACCGTCCAGCGCATCGAAGCGATGGTCTCGGAGGTTGCCGCGCATCTTGACAAGCTGAAGTCGCAACTGGATTCGGCGGCCGCTGAGAAGCAGCAGCGCGAAGCGGAGAACCTTCGCCTCGCCGAGCAGGTGATCGAGTGGACGTCCGAGCGCGAACTGGCGCAGACGCGCGATCTGCGAACTGCAAGAGGAGTTGCAAACGGTCCGGGTGCGCGTTACGGCGAATTGGAAGAGGCGCTGAAAGTCGGCCCGCGAAGACGCTCGATGCCGCGCGCGACCGCCGTGGCGAGCTTTCGGCCGCGCAGGCGCGCGTGCAATCGGATGTGCAGCACACGTCCGAAACCTGCGTGCAGGAACTTGGCCAGCAGCGCAAACGAGCTGACGGCTGACGATTCCCTGCCCCGCGTTGCTGGCGAGGAGCTCGCCAACGAAGAGAACGCCTATCGCGAGATGCGGACGCGGCTCGACAACATGGGCCCGGTAAACATGATGGCGCTGGAGGAATACAAGGAGACCGCGCAGCGTCACGAGTTCCTGGAGACGCAGCGGCTGGACCTGCTGCAGTCCATCGAGAACACGCAGAACACGATCAAGGAAATCGACACGATCTCGCGGCAGAAGTTCGAAGAGGCCTTCTCCATCATCAACGAGAACTTTGGCCGAACGTTCAGCAAGCTGTTCGGCGGCGGGCAGGCGTTCATGCGCCTTACCGACCAGGAGAACTCGGCGGAGAGCGGCATCGACGTGGTCGCTTCGCCTCCGGGCAAGAAACTGCAGAATGTGCTGCTGCTCTCCGGTGGCGAGAAAGCCCTGACCGCGCTGGCGTTGCTGGTCGGCATCTTCCAATATCAGCCGAGCCCGTTCTGCATTCTGGACGAGGTGGACGCGCCGCTCGACGAAGCCAACATCGGTCGCTTCACCGAATTGATGCGCGAGATGAGCTCGCAGACCCAGTTCATCATCATTACGCACAGCAAGAAGACGATGGGCATGGCGCCGGTCCTCTATGGCGTCACCATGCAGGAGCCGGGAGTCTCGAAGCTGGTGTCGGTGCGCTTCCACGAGGAGCCGGCGCGGACGTCGGCGGCGTCGGCGTAGTTTCCGATCCGAGCCTCTTTCTGTGCAATGAAAAAGGGAGCCGCAAGGCTCCCTGAGCGTTTCGCTGTGATTTTACTTTCCCGATGCAGTGGTCTGCATTCGGACCAAAAGTGATGGCGGTCTTGGTGTCGCTGAAGTCCATTTCACTGAGAGTTGGAACGCCGCCGGTATTATCGCAGCACAACCTGATTGCGCGCCGGCTTGTTAGCCAGCTGTTTCAGCTCACCGTTGGCGGTGGCCACTGTCTTGCCGTCCTTCATCACTTTGACCAGGCAGGTTGACCCCTCCTTGGCATCGTACTTCACGGTGTAATCGCCAGCGGGAATGGTTGTGCCGTTGAGCTGCACATCGTGCAGCAGGGTTATGGTTTCGGATTTGGAGCCTGCGAAAGCGCTGATGGACATGGTTACTGCGAAGACTAACAAAGCAACCCGAGCCAGCATACGAGTCATTGGGAATCTCCTTCACTCGCTGTGGCGGCCCCCCTGGCAGAAAAAGACTTGCGTTTCCCGCCAAGTTGCATAGAATGTCGCTCCGGGGTCAAACAGCAACAGGGGACCTTCCAAAGCCTCCCTCAGATTTGTCTCGCCTGGGCCGCCAAACCGCTGGCGAAACATTCTGCTTGACCCCGATACTCTCCATCACGCCCCGCTCGGTTCAGCGGGTACTCGTCTTCCGATGCTTCGCGGAGATACGGTTGACGCAAGGCAAAAGTTCGCGATGATGGAAGCTTTCTTGCGTCGCGAATTGGACGAGTGTGCTCGCTGCGAAGTGAGCGCAGGTCATCTCACTTGTGCGCGGCTGCAGCTCGCATTTCAAAACCATGCACACGTCGCTGGCAGGCAATGCATTCACCCCATTGACTGTTTATTTGGCGGGTGCTTCTACCCTGCTGCAGCGAGCTGGTTCCATCCCATACGCTCGCGTAATGACGTGATGTGCGCGGTATGGTGGGCAGAATGCCATGCATACATGGCGAGCAGCTGGTCGAGGGTCAAGATTCCACGCTCAGGATGGAAGAGCGTGCGGGCAAAGTCCGAGGGCTGCATTAAGCGCGCCACATCGACCCAGCGCGCCTGCAACGCAGCCAGCAGTTGCAGGGAAACATCGATCGGCGTGACTGGCACGTCGGGAAGTTTCGCCCACTCGCCTTCGTCGTAGGGCTTGATGGTTGGATTGTCTTCCGTGAGCGCCAGCTTGAAACGGATATAGGCGTTCATGTGGCTCTCGGGCACATGATGCACAACCTGCCGCACCGTCCAGCCTTCCGGACGATAGGGCGTGTCGAGTTGTTCCGGGTTGAGTCCGTTCACGGCGGCGCGCATATTGGAAGGCAACTTCGCGAGCACGTCGATGTAATGCATACGGCGCTCGGCCATTTGCTCTTCATTCTCAGCAGCAATCCACTCGAACTTTCCAATTGGGTATCGTAAATCGACGGTGCATGCCTGCGCCTCGCTTCCCAGCATTCTAATCCAAGGTCCGCACCGAGTCGGCGGGACGCAATTCCAGGGTGCACGGCCCGGCAACTCTTGGCGATTGGTCTGACATGAAGATGGTGGCATTCTTCGAAGCCGTCTTTACGCTCTTTGTGGGAGAAGTCGTCTGCGCCGTTCCGCAGGTTACGACCCCGCGCCGCGGCACATGCGCCGTCGAGGCCGGCGGGAACTTCATCCCGGATGGCGTACTTTGGAGAACTTGCGAGAGACCTTTGAGCGACTCATCGCCTTTCACGAACATCACCTGTTCGACTTTCGACGGTGAAATGAGCAGGTTAAACTCCGCTGTACCCTGGTCTGACTTGTTGAGGGAGATCGTGCGTTGCTGCTTCAGCTCGCGACGGCCTTGCTCGACCATCTGATCGAGACCCTTGGTTACTCCCAGCGCGGTCAGGCGGGCGCGCGCATCGTCGCTGGGCGTGACGTCGGCCAGAGCGAGCACGTAATAATGGATCGCCTTATCACGATCGCCACGCCTCTCATAAATCTCGCCCAGATGTTCGCCGATGTTGCCGCTTCCGCTGGCCTGCCATGCTGCTGCAATGTACTGCTCCGCTAGCTCGAGATTGCCGCGCTTGAATTCCACCCAACCCTTGGTGTCCCAGAGGTTGTACAAGAAGCTCGCCGTCCCCAAATCCTGGAAGCGCAGATTGTCAAGACTGACGTCGTGCAGTTGGGTTTCCACCGAATTAATCGCCGCATCCGCGTACTTATCGGCGCGCTCCAGCTGCACATTTTGTTCGGCGAGCGAATAGGCAATGTTGTTCCAGGTGACGGGCACGGGAGCAAGGCTGATGGCCTTCTCAAACGCAGCCATCCCTTTCTCCGTTTGGTTGGTCGCAATGTAACTCTGCCCCAGCGATATTAGCAGTAAGGCATTCTGCGGCTGGAGTTCGACCGCTTTCTCCAATTCTGGCGTCGGCCTCGGCAAACTTCTTCTGCCTCACGTACAACTCGCCCAGGGAACCGTGAGCGAACGGGTCGAGCGGATTGATCTCGATTTGCTTCTGGAACTGCCTGATGGCATCGTCGTACTTCAGCTCGGCCTCGTAAGCCAGTCCAAGATTGTTGTAAGCATATTGGTCATAAGGATTGATCTCGATTTGCTTTTGCAGGGCTGCAATGGCCTGATCGTTCTGGTTGAGTCCAAGATAGGCACGGCCGAGATTGTTCCACGCCGTTTTGTGCTTGGGCTCCTGCTGTACTACGCGTTGCAACAGTTCAACCGCCAATTGGAAGTTGTTGTTCTTCAGGGCCTGGACTCCTGACTCGTTCAGATCGGCAACCGATTCGTTGCTGGCGATGCCGGCGGTGCCGGGAGACTTGTTGGTCAAGACGATGTCCTGTGCCTGATCGGCGGCAACCGCGCGCTGGAACGCGGCGTAATCCTGCAATCGCTCGTAAGGCAGCTCCGGAACCAGCAGTTTCAAGTCTCGGAGGCAGGTAAGCTGTTCGCCCTCCAGCTTGTAGCTAGAGTGATACTCCGCATAATCGCGCCGAACGTCCACGCCAATCGGCTGATGCACGGTGAACTTGTCTGGGACCTTAAGCCGCACCTCAACTTGCGTGTCTGACGGAGCGCCCAGCTTGATTACCTTTTCCGGAGTCTTCTCGTCCTCATCGAATCCCGGTTCTCCGCCGAGACTCATCTGCATGAATGGCATTTTGATCTTGGACTCGCGCGCCGACCAATCAAAAAAATTGCCTGACGCCGCATCGAAACTGATTCGCAGAGGATTGTCCGCGTCGCTGGGATCGCTCACCTGCAGGTTGCTGATTTCTGCCCCCTTCATTCCCACCCGTTGCAACATAGTACTGAAGAGGTCTTTCCAATGAGTGGCGGGTATCTGGCGAAGCGCAAAACGAAAGCCCACCTCGCGGTCGCCGCGCATCGCGGCAGATATCTGCATCGTAAGCTTCCCGGTTTCGTTCAGCGAGGCGTTGACATGAGTTTGATCGAAAGCCTGGAAGGGGAGATCGGCCGGAGTCCGCACCAGGCTTGCCTTTCCCGCCGGAGGAATCAGGAGCGCCAGCTTGTCGCGTGTGGGTTGCATCAGCATGCGGAAAGGCATGACTCCGCTCGTGCTGTCGAGCCAGATCTCTTGGCCGCCCACCGGAACCCGGGTAATAACATGATCGAACTGCGCAGGAGATGGAACATCGGGATCAAGTTTGTGCTCGACCCCGATGAGCACCGAAGAGGACTCAATGCCTTGTGCCTGGAGCAGGGCGGCGAGGAGAGTGTTCTTGTCCTTGCAATCGCCGTAGCCGTTGGCCAGTACCTCGCCGGCCGCGTGCGGTTGGATGCGGCCTAGCCCGAACGACAAACTGACATAGCGGACATTGCGCGACACATAGTCATACAGCGCTTTTACCTTCTCCATGTCGTTGGTTTTGCCCCGGACAAGTTCGGCGGCCTTGGCTTTCACCGCATCGTCGGGCTGGCGCCGCTCCCGCTCAAGAAACGCATACCAGGCGCCAACATCTTCCCAGTTGTCAAAGGTGCTCAGCTGCACCGAAGGTGTCTGATCTGCATCGTTGGGCGGCCTGAGCTGTCTGCCGCTTGAACCCTCATCCTTAGGGTGAGAGTGCGCCCATCGATAGATTCGCCGATCACCCTCGTCCGTGACCTTTGGGTCGTAACCGGGCTTGGTCTTCATTGTTATATGACGAGCTTTGGGAACATTGATCTCCAACTGCTGGTCCAGCACCACACCCGTCTCGGCGAAGTTGAAGCTGGTCCAGAATTGGTTGGGCGCCAGCGGATTGGTGATGGTGCGTACCACCTCGTACTCGAGTACATCTCCTGGTCGTAGCGACGGAACGCTGACGTGCTTCTCGTGATAGTCAGAATAAATCGGAGCGTTGGGAATAGCGGTCAGGTCCTGTACGGCGGATTCCTGCGCGGTAATAACGGTGCCATCGGGTTTGCGGACGCGAACGTAGACGATGTCAAGCTTATCGCTAAGCGCGCTATAGCCCATCTTGATCTGACCCAGCGCCTGGACTCCGCTCTCGCTGAGAACTTTGATCTGTACATCGAGTTGCTCGCGTCCCGTTCCGTCATTCTCGTATCGCATTACCTGCCGATAGTGCTCGACGACGAAAGGTTCCTGGGAGTAATCGGGAGAAGCCGGAGACTTTCCCGGTCCGGACTGAGCGGCGGCGGCCCCTGACGGTTGGCCATCCTTTGCCGAAGCGGCTTGCGCCGCGGCACTTCCCATCGCCGTTTGGAAAGCCAGCAATGTAAGCGTCAAGTAGAAGAGAAAAGGTCCCGTGAGAAATCGATTCATAAGGGGCTGGCGTATTACCCATCCTACGCGCGCGGACCGGAGAACTCCACCCTGCCGAAAGGCTATTCGCTGCGCAGAGCCACAATCGGATCGACCGTGGTTGCCCGCCGGGCCGGAAAGTATGAGGCGGCGATCGCGATGAGCGTAAGAAGGACGGCGACGATGGCAAAGACCGTCCAAGCACTGTAATTCAGGCCATAGAGCAATCCGCCCATCACTCGTATCGAAACCAGACCAAGGACAAGGCCGATGCCCACTCCCATAACAGCCGCGATGATTCCCTGCCGCAGTATCAGTTTCAGGACGTCCTCTCGCGATGCACCAAGCGACAGGCGAATGCCAATCTCCCGGGTGCGCTGCAAAACAGAATAGGAAATCAGTCCGTACAAGCCGATCATCGCGAGGACCAGGGCAAGCGCGCCGAAACCACCGATCAGATAGAGCGGATAACGCCGCAGGAAGACCGCCGGCGATCGATTGACGGCCTGTTCCATCGAGCGTGCTTGTATGATCGCCAGCTGCGGGTCGAGATCGCGCAGTACGGAGCGCGCCGGACCTACCAAAGCCGCCGGGTCTTCGGCAGTCCGGATCACGTAGCTAAGATAAGCGGTGTATCCGGAACTCTGATCGACGGGAAAATACATGACCGGCGGAGGCGGCGTGGCAAGATTGTCCTCCACGACGTCCCCAATGACTCCGACGATTTGGCGAAACGGCTCGCTGGCCGAAAACGTCATTCGCACCCGCTTGCCGATCGCGTCCTCTCCCTGCGCCACGTAGCGTTTCACCCAAGCCTGGTTCACGATGGCAACCTTGACGGCATCGTCCGTGTCAGCCGAGGCAAAAACCCGGCCCGCGACGAGCGGAATCTTCATAACTGTGAAATAGTCCGAAGCAACCCGCCGGGTTACACAGTCCTCATCCTGACCGTCGGCGCCGGGACGTCCTTCCACGACGAACCGGTTCCGGGTGCGGTTTTGGGTGAGGGGTAGTCCACTCGTTGCCGAAGCGCCTTGAACGCCCGGCAGACCGCGAAGCCGACCAAGGAATTCGTGCACGAAACGAAGGCCGTTCGAATTGTCGAATGGCCACGCCTTCGCCGTTGGGTAAGAAAAGCCTGGGAGATTGATATCGAAGGTCAACAGATGTGCGGGTTCGAATCCCGGGTTCTGCTGCAGTAGGGCGCGAAGGCTTTGCAGCATCAAGCCCCCGCCCACGAGCAAAACCATGGAAAGCGCGATTTCGCCAATTACCACAATATTGCGCAGGCGCTTATGAGCGCCGCTGGTGCCACCACGCGACTCGTCTTTTAAGACTTCGGTAATGGGCGACTGCGGAACGGCGAACCCGGGACCCACTCCAAATAGAATAGCCGTGAGCAGCGTTACGCCGCAGACAAAACCCAGCACGGCCGGATTGACGCCGGAATCCCGAAGATAGGGCATGGTTTGCAGCTGCACCTCAGGAATCGCATCCACCAGAAGTCGCACGCTAGCTGCTGCTCCGACCAGTCCAAGCACCGCACCCATGATCGAAAGCAGCAGGCTCTCGGTGAGCAACTGGAGCAGCAGATGAGCACGACTGGCACCCAACGCCGCCCGGATCGCAAACTCCCGGCGACGATCAATTGCACGAGTCATCAGCAGATTGGCGACATTGGCACAAGCGATCAGCAAGACAAAGCTCACCGCCCCAAACAGAATCAGTAGCAGAGGCCGAATGTTGCCCACGATTTCATCCCGCAGGCTTCCGATTGTAACGACGATAGCGCCATCCTGTTTGGGGTATTCCTGTTCGAGTTGCGCCATGATGCCCTGCATCTCGGCGCGCGCCTGTTCGATGCTGACGCCTGTCGCGAGACGGCCGATTACCTCCAACCAGCGAGCGTTACGAGCTGTACCCGTGTACCCGTTGGTATGTAACGGAACCCACAGCGGCGCCGACACCGCCGGTGCGAACTCAAAGTTGCGCGGTAGTACACCCACCACGGTAACCGCCTTGTTGTCCAGGTGAATCGTGCGTCCAATAACACCTGGATCGGCGGAAAAGTCGCTTCGCCAGAAGCTGTAGCTTAGGATGGCGACGGTCGGGCCGGAACCTTCCGGGAGTTGATCCTCGGGGACAAAATCACGGCCCAGAAGTGGCCTCACACCAAGGGTGAAAAAGAAGTTCGGCGTGACCATCGCGCCGAAAACCATCTTCGGATCGCCCGCTCCGATCATGGTGAAGCCGTCCGAAGAGAACCCGGCGAGCGATTCGAAGCTTTTTGCCGAGCGCTTCCAGTCGAGATAGTCCGGGTAAGAAGATGTGTAGGCGCAGCAATCCGACTGGCGGCGATTCTCGCCGAGCGTCACCAACCTATCCGGTTGCCGGTAGGGCAACGGCCGCAGGAGCGCCGGGTAGAGCACCGAGAAGATGGCCGTATTCGCTCCAATGGCCAGTGCTAAGGTTATGACCGCGACGGCGGTGAAGCCACGGCTCCTTCGCAGCATACGCAAGCCATAACGAAAGTCCTGCTTCAGCTTCTCCATCGGCAAAGAGTGTCTTATAGCTTGCTGGTCAAGATTGTGGCAACCCGAAGGTCCCGGCCCAATTCTAACGGTTCATTGGAAGGTGACGCCCAAGGGTGAGCACAAAACATTATTAGCGAAAGGTGATCTCATGAAAAGAAAATTAGCGTTGACGGCTGCGCTTCTGGCCGTAGTTGGTATCATCGTCTCTGTGGCGCCGGACATCGCCCGCTACATCAAAATTACCACGATGTAGATATTCCTTTGGCCTATGGATGCTCGCCTTGCTGGGTGATGAATTCACCAGGAGGCCAGGGGCCACTCAACCGCAGCCGCACTCCTTCGGAAGGACCGGCGCTTCGCAACGATGCAACAAACCGCTCACGGTCGCCACGGGGCACCAAGGCGAACCAGCGATGCATCCTGCGATCCTGACGGGCCCGCCACTCACGAACTAAGTCGGCGGTCACGCTCTTCAGTTTCCCGTCGATAGCCGCGATGCGCGCAGCCGACTCCTGGCGGCGCTTCAAGTACTCCCGGCCGCTGACGGGAGTTGCCAGATCAGCCTGTTCGTCCACCGCCCAGCTAGCCGTAATCTCGTATTGAACGGCGTCCCCAATTCTCTCCAGCGCCTCGCGATACATTTCCTGATCGGATGCCGTGAATTGTTCTAGCGCCTCTGCACTCTCGAGCAGCGTCGGAAAGGGAAACGGAATGGGAGTCGTTACCGCCAGGATTTCCCGCAGCACCTGTTGGAACTGGAATGTAGCTTTCTTCAGAGATTCAGGCTCGCCCAGGCATGCTTCTGGACTCGCGATCTCACTCCAGTAGACGCGAAGCCCAGCCAAGTCGCGCGTTTGCACCTCGGATTCGCAAACTCCAGATGCAACGCGCACCGTTTCCTTCAGTTGGGTCACGCAATAGAGGACACAGGGCATTCAGTGGCTCAGGAAACGGAATGAACCGCAGGATAACGTGTTACCACCGTCACAGTGACAAATCACGCGCGAGGTCCCGCTGTTGACCGTCTGGGCGATGGTATCGCCTGACGAGTAAACAAAAAAGGGGAGAGCCTTGGCTCTCCCTGCTTAGTTCACAAACTGCCTAACGGCGTGGTCCCCTCCGTGGTCCGCGATCTCCTCCGCGTCCGCCGCCCGGTCCGCCACGACCTCCGCGGCCGCCGTAATGACCCCCTTCGCGCCGAGCACCTGCATGTTCACGCCGCTCGCCGTCGCGATTGAAGTTCTGCTCCGAACTCGGCTCGTCGGCCCTTTCGTGTCCACCTTCAATGGTCACAGCACCCGCGGCATCCGCC
Source organism: uncultured Acidobacteriaceae bacterium (assembly GCA_963782275.1). Classification (GTDB taxonomy): domain Bacteria; phylum Acidobacteriota; class Terriglobia; order Terriglobales; family Acidobacteriaceae; genus Bog-257. Next base: position 106,411 of record CAWAJA010000004.1, read on the forward strand.
GGAGCTTCGCCGCCGCCCATTTTCGCGCGCTGCTCTTTGAGAATCGCTTTGCGCGACAGCTTAATGCGATTGCCGTCCACCGCCAGCACCTTCACCAGCACCTGGTCGCCTTCCTTCAGTTCGTCCCGAACATCGTTAATGCGATGCTCGGCAACTTCGCTGATGTGCAGCAACCCATCTGTCCCTGGCAGGATCTCAACAAACGCGCCGAAGTCCGCCAGCCGTGTGACCTTGCCGAGATAGGTCTTCCCTACCTCCGCCGTCGCGGTGATGTCCCCAATCATCTGCAACGCTTTGGCTGCCGCTGCCTGATCACTCGACGAGACATTGACTTTGCCGCTGTCCTCCACGTCGATCTTGACGCCCGTTGCCTCGACGATTCCCCGAATCACCTTACCGCCGGGCCCAATGAGATCGCGGATCTTGTCGGTTGGAATCTGCAGGGTATAGAAGCGAGGAGCGAATTCGCTGATCCGCGTGCGTGGCTCCGCAATCACCTCGGCCATTTTGTCGAGAATGTGCAGCCGCCCACGATGCGCCTGCTCCAGCGCCTCGCGCATGATCTGCGATGTAATGCCCATCACCTTAATGTCCATCTGCAGGGCCGTAATCCCGGAGCGAGTGCCGGCGACCTTGAAGTCCATGTCGCCATAGTGGTCTTCCGCACCTGCGATGTCGGTTAGGATGGCGTAATCGTCGCCCTCCTTCACCAGACCCATCGCTACTCCGGCAACCGCATCCTTCAGCGGAACGCCGGCGTCCATCAGGCTAAGCGACGCTCCGCAGACGGTCGCCATCGAAGAAGAGCCATTCGACTCCAGGATGTCCGAGACCACACGCATGGCGTAGGGCCAGTCGGCTTCCGAAGGCAACACGCCCGCGACCGCACGCTCCGCCAGTGCGCCGTGACCGATCTCGCGGCGGCCTGCTCCGCGCAGGAACGCGACTTCGCCCACCGAGAACGGCGGGAAGTTGTAGTGCAGCATGAAGCGCTTCTTGGCTTCGCCCTCGAACGCTTCCAGACGCTGCATGTCCTCACCGGTGCCGAGGGTCGTGGTCACCAGTGCCTGCGTCTCACCGCGGGTGAAGATCGCCGACCCATGTGTGCGCGGCAGCACTCCGACTTCAATCCAAATGTCGCGGATCTGGTCGAACTTGCGGCCATCCGGACGCCGGTGCTCTTTGGTTACCTGCTCGCGGAAGATCTGCTCACGCAGCAGGTCAAAGTACTTGCCGGCCTTCTTGCGCCCTTCCTCGTCCTCTTCGGGAATCGTCGCCTTTAGTTCGTCCTTGAGCTGCTTGATAAGCGTGTAGCTCTCGTTCTTGGGATGCTTCTCGGTGTTCACAGCGTCCAGGAGCCGGTTGCCTAGCTTGGAACGAAGTTCATTCAAGTAGGCTTCGTCCGTCACGACGGGCTCAACCGCGCGCTTCGGCTTGCCTACCTTCTGGGCAAGGTCGCTGATCGCAGCGCAAATCTTCTTGATCTCCTGGTGGCCGAACTCGATGGCCTGAACTACGGTCTCTTCCGTGACCTCGCGCGCGCCCGACTCGATCATCACGATGCCTTCGGCCGTTCCCACCACCATCAGATTGAGATCGCCGTCGCGCCGCTCCGCATACGTGGGGTTGATGACGAACTTTCCGTCGATCTGGCCGACGCGCACCGCGCCTATCGGTCCATGGAATGGAATATCGGAAACGCTCAGCGCCACCGAGGCCCCGTTGATGCCGGCGACGTCGGGATCATTTTCCGTGTCCGCCGAAAGCACCATCGCGATCACCTGGGTCTCGCAGCGGAAGCCTTCGGGAAACAGCGGCCTTATGGGCCGGTCAATCTGGCGGCTGGTGAGAATTTCGCGCTCGCTGGGCCGTCCTTCGCGCTTGATAAATCCGCCGGGTATTCTTCCGGCAGCATAGGTGTACTCGCGGTAGTCAACGGTAAGCGGGAAAAAGTCGATGCCCTCCCGCGGGTCAGGGTTCGCGCATGCGGTGGCGAGAACAACGTTGTCGCCGATGCGCACAATGCAGGAGCCATGCGCCTGCTTGGCTAATTTGCCGGTTTCAAAGTGAATGGATTTACCGCCGTGAAGTTCAACGCTGATTTCATGCTTGTTGACGCCGTGCAATGTGGCAGTCATCTCTTCGTTCATTTCTTAAATTCCTTCCGTTTCCGACCGCAACCGATAAAGTCTCTTCATTGTCTTTCCCAACAGACGCCTCGCTACGGCTGTTCCGGATCTCTCACTTTTGTCATCCCGAGCGAGGACTTTATTCCGAGTCGAGGGATCCGCGGTTCGAAACCTCGAATCTTGCGACGATGGGAGATGGAGTGAGATAAATGTCAGCCGAGAGAGGCTGGAGGCCAACTTGGGCGCGTCTCGCGCCCCAAAGGCCCGTGCTGCCCGAAATGCCATTGCCTGGCGGACGACAACTCCGTCCAGCTGGAACCATGGCGTTACGCTCGAAGCTTGATAGTTCAGTGGCTGGCAAACAGTTACTTGCGGATGCCCAGTTTCTGAATGACGGCTTTGTAGCGTTCGGTATCAGACTTTCTGAGGTAATCGAGCAAGCTACGTCGCCTGCTCACCATCATGAGAAGACCGCGCCGGGAGGCATGGTCCTTCTTATGCGTCTTGAAATGCTCCGTCAGCTCGCCAATCCGCGTACTCAGGATGGCGATCTGAACTTCCGGCGAACCGGTATCGTTATCGGCTCTCCGGTTATCGGCAATCAGGGCGGCTTTTTTCTCTCGTGCTAACACTGAATCGGTTGCGCTCCTACTCTCTAATCGTTTGTTGTTACGTCGTTAAGGATAACATGCATCGGAGAGGGACGCCAAACACCGGGACACTATGCCAACAGCGCCGCGACGACCGCCTGCACATGAATATGCGTAGTATCCAGCAGCGGTACACCACCTGCCCTGTCGTCGCGAAGCAGTAAGGGCAATTCCGTTCCGCCCAGAATGACGCCTTGGATCTGCTCCTGCTCCTGCATGCGATTGATGATCTCCAGCACGCGTTCCCGGGTCTCCGGAAAGAACCTGTCCTTCAAGAGTTCGCCGACGTATTTTTCATGAATCCAGGCCTGTTCATCTTCGTGCGGCATGACCACGGCAATTCCCTGCCGGGAGAAGACGTCGGGATAAAACGACGCCTGCATGGTGAATCGGGTACCGAGCAAACCCGCGCGACGAATCCCTCGACTTTTCGCCTCGTTGCATGTTGCCTCGACAATGCTGACCAGCGGAAGCGGCGAGCACCGCTGCAGATCATCGAAAACGATATGCGGCGTGTTGGCAGCGATGACGCCGAAGTCGGCTCCGGCCCGCGCGAGCTTTTGCAGCCCATCAAGCAAGTAATCGGTGACCGCGTCCAGCCGATTCGCGTCCATGAAGTCGAGCAGCTTCGTCACGTCAAGGCTGGTAATGAGAATTGCGGGAGCGCTTCCATCCGGCCGCAGTTGACGATAGCTGGCGATAATCGAGCGATAGTAATCGATGGTCGACTCAGGCCCGATTCCGCCGATGATACCGACGGTTTTCATGGCGCCCTACCAGATCCGTACCCGATCCGCTGGCGCGAGATAGAGAGTCTGACCGGGTATGACATCGAAAGCCTTGTACCAGGCGTCAATATTGCGAACCGTGTCTGCCCGGTACTGCGCAGGGGAGTGCGAATCCACCGTCACCTGCTGACGCAGCGCAGCCTCGCGGGTCTTCGACGCATAGTTCTGGCCAAACGCGATGAAGAACTGCTGGTCGCCGGAGAAGCCATCTTGCACCGGCGCTGTCTTGCCGTTGAGCGAAGCGCGGTAGCCGTCGTAGGAAGCGGAGATGCCCGCGACGTCAGCGATGTTCTCGGCCAGTGTCTGCTTGCCGTTGAGGGAGAGATCCGGGAAAGGCTTGTAGTTGTCGTACTGCGCGGCAAGCTTAGCGGCGGCGGCTTCAAAATGTGCGAGGTCGGCGGGTGTCCACCAGTTTCGCACGGCGCCTTTGGAATCAAACGCGCTGCCTTCCGTGTCAAAGGTGTGGCTGATTTCGTGGCCGATGACCGAACCGATCGCGCCATAGTTGGCCGCGGCTGGAGCCAGCGGATCAAAGAACGGAGGCTGAAGGACGGCGGCCGGGAAGTTCAGGGCGTTTTGCAGCGGCAGATTCACCGCATTGACCGTCTGCGGGTCCATGGACCATTCCTTCCGGTCCACCGGCGCGCCCAACCGCGCCACGTCGTGGTGATACTTAAAAAGACTGCCGCGCCAGATATTGCCGAAGATGTCATCCGCCTTCACTTCGTAGGCCGAGTAGTCAGTCCAGGTTTCCGGATAGCCGACACCAACATACAGAGTATTGAGCTTGGCCTGCGCTTCGGCTTTAGTGGAAGGATTCATCCACGAGAGCGCTTCAATGCGCTGCCGGAATGCGGCGATGATGTTGGCCACCATCGCTTGTACCTGGGCTTTGGCTTGCGGCGAGAAATACCGTTGCGCGTAGATCTGTCCAACATCGTCGCCAAGGAACCTGTTGACGATGACCACACCGCGCTGCCAGCGAGGGCGTTGTTCAGGCGTGCCCAAAAGCACCTTGCCGAAGAAGGAAAAGCGCTCCTCGGCCAGGGCTTTGGGCAGCACCGGCGCATACTCCTCAATCAGGTGATACGCCAGCCAGTCTTTCCAGGTTTCGAGCGGAGTCGAGGCCACCAGAGCCGACTCGCCGGCAAACGCCGTAGGCTGCCAGACGATGAAGCTGTTCTGCTTGCTGAGCCCTGCACCCTTGAAGTACGCAGTCCAGTCCAAGCCAGGCGCCTTGGCGGCGAAGTCGGCCTGCTTCCAGGGATTATTAGCCTTATGGATGTCATCGTTGTCCGCCAGGCTGAGGTGCTTTTCCGCGATGGCATGCTCCAACTCGACAATGCGCTCGGCACGGGCGTCCGTATCTGTGAATCCCGCCAGCTTGAGCATCGCCGACACGTGCGTCTGGTACTTGCTGCGGATGTCACGCATGCGCTGGCTGTCGGCAAGGTAATATTCGCGGTCGGGCAGTTGCAGCCCGCCCTGAAGCAGGTACGCGGTGTAGTGGTCGGAGTCGTTGAAGCCCGGCGCCACCCACAGCCCGAAGAGGTGCGGTGTGTGAAAATTGGTGTTGTTTAGCGCGTCGACGTCAGCGCGCAGGCTTTCTCCCAGGGCAACGGCCAATTCAGTTTTGTTCTGGATGGCGGCGATGGCCTTGAGATGGGGTTGAAGTGGCGCGAGACCTTTGGCTTCGATGGCCGCTTCGTCCATGTAAGAGTTGTAAAGATCGGCGATTTTGCGTGCGCTGGAACCGGCAGCCCCGCCGCTTTGAGCCGCCTCTTCGATGAGCGCCGCGGTGCGCTTGTTGCTCAAGTCGTCGAGGCCCGAAAAGACGCTTATGCTGGACCGGTCTGGTGGAATGACGGTGCGCTTGATCCAGTCGCCGTTGGCGTATTCAAAAAAGTTATCGCCCGGCTTGACCGAGCGGTCCATATTGGCGACAACGATGCCGTGAGTCTCTTGTTTCGGCGCGTCCTGGGCGTGCGAAACGCCGAGTGCGAGGCCGATGGCGAAAACCCCAAGAACCTTGCTGGCAAAATTGAGGGATTTAAGGGCAAATCTCATTTACAGGGCTCCGAAGGGCGTCTGCCTGGGAACGCAGGCCCTCACTCTAGACGGGAAACGAAACAAGAGGGTAGCACGACGAGTGAGTTTCAGTGCAGGCGAAGAATCGACAGACGACCTGCAGTAAGGCAGTCCGCCGCGGCCATCCTAGCGCGTAGCCTTCTCCAGCAGGTACATATAGGAGCGATAGATATGGCCCGTGGCCCGAGTCATACCGATCTCGCAGGTGCGGCTGCTGGAGTAGCACTCGTCCGGCCGCTTCGCTTTCACCTCGGATGCCTCGTGCTTGGTCGCCGACTGGGTCAGCTCAGGGAACAGGAAACCGCGATCGCCGGCGAAGCCACAGCAACCAGCCTCGATCGGAACAGTGACCTCTTCGCTGCATGCGCGAGCAATTCCTTCCAGCTTCGCTCCGATGCCCATCTTCGTCACCGAACACACCGGATGCAGGGCGACTGAGCGAGACCTTGTCCTGATCGCCAGCTTGGGCAACAGCTCGTCGTGAACGAACTCGATGGCATCCAGAAATGTCATGCGGTCGTAGCGTTCCTGGTTTTCCTGCGTCAGATACGCGCGTGCGGTTTTGAAGCCATAGGTGCAAGGGCTGGTGTCAATCACGATGGGCAGCTTTCCTTCCCCAGACCATCGCCAGCAATGCTCCACGGCGCTATTGATCGCGACGGCGTGCGCGCGACTGAGGCCCTTCGACGAGAACGGCGTACCGCAGCAAGTCCCCGCGACATCGCCCGGAATGAACACCGGCACTCCTGCGCGACGGGCCAACGCTACCGTCACTTCCATCAGCGAAGAATCTTTGGGTTCGCCCGGGATCCTGCCCATGACGCGCGAAATGCACGATGGAAAATAAACTGCCTGCGCTCCTGCTCGTTCAGTGTTGGGCACTGGACCTGCGGCATACGGCGTATCGGGCATCCATTCGCTGAAGTTATCTCCCGCCACACCCTTCATCGCCCCCGTGAGCGCACGCATGCCGCCAACGCCGATCACCTTCTCCGTGGCGTGTCCCAGCCGCAGCCCCCAACGCAGCGCACGTTCGGTGAATGCGAAATTGTTGGCGATGCGCACCGCCCACTCCTGCTCCCCAGCCGACGCACGAACGTTGCGGAAGCGCTTTACCAATTGGCCGGTGTCGATGCTCACCGGACACGCGGTCGCGCACATCCCATCCGTCGCACAAGTGTCGAGCGCCATGTAGGGGAATTCACGGTCGAGCGCCGTATAAAGTTCGGAAGCGTTACCACCCTCCTGCAGCCGTGCCATCTCGCGCCGCACCACGATGCGCTGCCGCGGCGTCAGCGTCAGCTCACGGCTCGGGCACTTGGGTTCGCAATAACCGCACTCGATGCACTTATCGATCTCAGGCTCGACCGACGGCAACTGCTTGAGGTTGGCCAGATGAGCCTGGCGATCGGGATTAATGATGACGCCCGGGTTCAGCAGATTGTGGGGATCGGCCAGTTCCTTCAGCCGGCGCATAATCGCGTAGCCGTCGCTGCCCCACTCGGTCTCGACGAACGGTGCCATGTTGCGCCCGGTGCCATGCTCCGCCTTCAGCGCGCCGTCGTAACGTTCGACCACAAGCTTAACGACGTCATCGATAAACCGCGCGTATTGATCAACTACCACCTGATTGTTAAAGCTTTGGGTGATTACAAAGTGGAGGTTGCCGTCCTTGGCGTGGCCGAAGATGATGGCGTCGTCGATATTGGTGCTTGCCAAAGAGCATGGTGAGGTCCTGCGCACCATCCGCCAGATGCTCGACAGGAAACGCTACGTCTTCGATAATGACCGTGGTGCCGCTCTTGCGCACCGATCCAACCGACGGGAACATACCGGAGCGAATCTTCCACAGCAGGGCCTGCTCGGGTGCGTGATGCGTAAAATGCGCAGGTTCGTAGAGCTTGAGCCCCCCGACCGCTTCCGCCGCAACCTTCTCCAGTTCCGTGCGCTCGCTCTCTTGCGCCGATTGAAACTCCGCCAACAATCCAGCGGCTCCGTCCGGGAGAGTGCGAATCGAAGCAGGTACGCCGCTCTGCGTTTCCACCGAGCGCAGCGAGGCGCGATCCATGATCTCTAGGGCCTTCGCGCCAGCCTGCCGCAGCGGCACGATGGACGCCGCCGCTGCGTAAAGATCGGGAAACAGCAGCAGCCCGGTGTACTTCACAGGCAGATCGGGTACCGTGTTCAGCACCGCCTCAGCGATGAACGCCAGCGTGCCTTCCGACCCGATGATCACGTGCTGGAAAATGTCGACGGCCTTGTCGAAATCGAGGAACGCATTCAGCGAGTAACCGGTGGTGTTCTTCATCCGGTACTTACTGCGCACCCGTTCGCGAAGTGCAGCATTTTGCTCCAGATGAGCCTTCAGTTCCAACACGCCGCGCGCCAGTTGCGGCTCGCGCGCGTGAAACTGCTCATCGGCATCAGGCAGCGAAGTGTCAATAACGGTGCCCGACGGCAGCGTGAACTTCATCGAGTGCAGCGTGTGGTAGGCGTTCTGCTCGACGCCGCAGCACATCCCGCTGGAGTTGTTCGAGAGTATCCCGCCCAGCGTACAAGTTGCGATGGATGCGGGATCAGGGCCGATCTTGGCGCCGTAAGCCGCCAGCGCTTGATTCGCACGCCCGCCAATCACGCCCGGCTGTACGCGAATCTTCTTTCCGCCCTCCTCCACTCGCAGATTACGCCAGTTGCGCGCCACCTCGACCAACAAGCCATCGGAAATGGATTGCCCCGACAGGCTCGTTCCGGCGGCGCGAAACGTCATCGGTATCTGCATGCGCTGGCTGAAGGCAAACAGCGCCTGAATCTCCTCGACGCTTTGCGCCTGCACTACCGCTTTGGGAATAAGGCGATAGAAGCTGGCGTCGGAAGCGTAGGCGATGAGATCGATTGGACGGATGAGGACGCGCTCGGCGGCGACGGTGCCAGCCAGCGAAGACTTGATTTCCTGTGGTGTGACTTTCGCGGGAGACAGGACAGTAGTGGCCATATGCTACAGCCCCAGGTACGCTTTCCGCACTTCATCCATGCTGGCTACCTGCTGCGATTCACCCTCGATCGGAACACGGCCTTCGGCGAACACGTAAGTATAGTCGCTCACCGCCAGGGCGAGGTGCACGTTCTGCTCCACCAAGATGATGGTAATTCCCTGCTCCTTCAGGGTCTTCAAGGTCAGGAAAAGCTGCTGCGCCAGCACCGGGGCGAGGCCGAGTGACAGCTCGTCAATCATCAGGACCACGGGCTGCTGCATGAGGCCACGGCCCATCGCCAGCATCTGCTGCTCGCCGCCCGAAAGCGTGACTGCCTTCTGCGTGCGCCGCTCTTTCAAGCGCGGGAATAATTCAAAGACACGCCCCAAGGTTTCTTTCGCGTGTTTACGCGCCCGGTGGGAATATCCCCCCATCTCCAGGTTCTCTTCCACCGACATGTCGGGAAAAAGCTGCCGGCCTTCCGGCACCAGAACCAGGCCGCGGCTGGCTTTGGCGTGAGGCGAAAGCTTGGTCACATCCTGCCCATGCATCAGCACGCGGCCGCTCCACGGAGACACAGTGCCCATAATGGTGCGCAGCGTAGTCGTCTTTCCCGCGCCGTTGGCTCCAATGATCGTGGTCACTTTGCCCTGACGCACTTGCAGCGAGATGCCCCAGAGCACCTGCACCTCGCCGTATCCGGATTCAATCTTTTCCAGTTGCAGGACGCTGTTCATCACTGCACGCCCCTCAACTTGTCCACGATGTCCGGGAAGCCCAAATAGGCTTCGACCACATTGGGATCCTGCACCACTTCCTGCGGACGCCCTTCGGCGAGCTTAGCTCCCAAATTCAGCACCACGATGCGGTCGGAGAGACTCATGATCGCCTGCATCAGGTGCTCGATCATGAGCACCGAGATGCCGCTGTCGCGGATGTCGCGCACGATGCCGATCATTACTTCAACCTCGGTGGGATTCAGACCGGCCAGGACTTCGTCCAGCAGGAGCAGCTTGGGACGCGCGGCCAGCGCACGTGCGACCTCCAGACGCTTCTTACCCGCGATGGTGAGCGACCGTGCCGAAGAAGAGGCCCGCTCCGCCAGACTCACGCGCTCCAAGACCTCCATCGCAACCTTGCGTGCCGGTTTGAGTTGCAGATAATCACGTCCGAAGCAGGCGCCTACGGTCACGTTCTCCAGCACCGTCATGCCGTACAGCGGTTTTACGATCTGATGAGTGCGCGCGATGCCGAGGTGGACTACTTCATTGGGCGCACGATTGGTGATGTCCTGCCCCGCGAACCTGATCTTCCCTGCATTCAGCTTGTAAACGCCGTTGACCATGTTAAACAGCGTCGTCTTGCCCGCGCCGTTGGGACCGATCAGTCCCAGGATCTCGCCTTCGGCTAGCGTGAAGCTCACGTCTGACACTGCCACCAACCCGCCAAAGCGCCTGGTCACGCCGTTCACCTCCAGTAAGGCGGTCATTCAATCACCTTCTCGGAGCGCGGCACCAGACGATACAGCCAGCCAATCAGGCCGCCGGGTGCAAACAACACCACCAGTAACAACAAAGCGCCGGCAATCACCAGGTGGAAGTTCGACAGCTTGGGAGAAGTCAGCAGGTAGGAGCGCAGTTTCTCGTATAGGCCTCCGCCCAGGGCAGCGCCGATCACGGTGCCTTTGCCGCCCAGCATCAGCATCACAATTCCCTCCAGGGAGAGCATGAACTCGAACGCAATGGAGGGATCGATCATCCCGTTCTTGTAGAACATCAGGGTCCCGGCAACGGCGGGCAGGAACGCCGAAACGCTGTAGATGATTGCCTTATAGACGGTCGCGTTGACACCAAGGACGACGGCGGCATCTTCGTCCTCACGAATGGCGAACAAACCCAGCCCAAACTTTGAGATCTTGATAACCAGACTCAGGATCATAGACAGAGCCATCACCGCGATGACCAGGAAATACGTGATCCAGAGAGCGCGGCGTGCTCCTCCTAGCGGCTGATACGCGTCGAACGAAACATATAGGCCGGTCGAACGGCCCCACGGGTCGAAGTTGGAAACGAAGGACTGAACTGCGACAAGAATTCCGATCGTAGCCAGCGCGAAATAGGCGCCGCGCAGGCGTAAGATGCCAAGGCCGAACAGCAGCGCGCAAAGGCTGACCCCCAGCCCCGCCAGCAGCGCCGACAGCACCAGGTTCCAACCTCGCACCGTGGCCAAGTAGAGTCCGATGTAGCCTCCAAGCCCGTAAAAGACAATGTGTCCGAAGTTGACGTACCCGGTATAGCCAATCATCAGATTCAGATTGCTGGCCAAAATAATGGCGACCGCCACCAGGATGAGGTCCTCTCGCATGGAAACGTTGTTGCCATGCAGCGGGATCGCAATCATCAGGCCCGCGAAGATGAGAGTCAGCCAGAACACCGGGCGGCGGAAGATCATGCCGTGGCCCTCGCAAATAGGCCTTTAGGAAAGGCAACCAGCACGATCACGAACAGTCCAAACTCGATCAGCGGAATCCAACTGACAGCAATGAACGGGGTCACCGCTCCCTCCAGCAAGCCCAGCAGCATCGCCGGCAACAAGCGCGCCGAAGGGCTTACCGAGTCCGGCCAGGACGGTCACTACGAAGCTCTTCATCTGGTAATCGCGCCGGAAAGAATGGTGAAGGGAAACAAGGTCGAGACCAGCGCCCCGGAAGCCGCTGCCAGCGCGATGCCGATGGCAAACGCGAGCGCCAGCACCATGGTCGAGGAGATGCCCATCAACTCGGCTGCTTCGCGATTGTCTGCGACGGCGCGGATGGCCTTGCCCGGCCGGGTGCGATACAGAAACAGTTCCAGCGCCAGCGCGATGACCACCGCGGCGAGCGCCGCGGCAAGATGGTTGCCGGTGAACGTATAGGCGCCAATGGTGATGCCGCGCAGCGTGAAGTTCACGTTATACGGACTGGTGCTCCAGATCGCGGTGCCGATTCCAATGATGATCATGTTGACCGCGAAGGTGGACAGCAGGCTGGCCAATTGCGGCCGGTCGATGACCCAGTGCACCGACGTCCAGTAAATGATCAGTCCCAGCACCAATCCCGCCGCAATGACCGGCAACAGCAGCAAGTAAGCGTTGATCGGGAAGGCGGCAAACAGCAGGTACATGCCGAACATGCCCAGTGCGATCACCGCGCCGTGGGTGAGATTGATGACATCCATCACTCCCCAGATCAGACTCAAGCCCATGGCCGCCAGCCCGTAGACCGCAGCCGATGAGCAGGCCATCAATCATGGAGGCCAGAATGCCAGACATATCTCACCCTGTGCGCCACGCGCACGTTGTCAATCACTGTCTTGCTGAGCGGCCCGATTAGTGAATCGGATAGACCAGGTTGGCGCTCTTTGCCGCCAGCGGCCAAACCACTTGCTTCACCAGCTTGCCTGACTTGTCCTTTTGCCACTGGGCCAGAACCATGGCGTGTCCCACTTGCAAGCCATGGTCGTTGGCCGCGGTCGAAAACTTGGTGCGCCCGTAGAACGTCGTGACGTCGGTCTTGTTCAGGGCATTCGCCACTTTGGCCGTGTCCGTGCCACCAGCCTGCTCGATGGCGCGTTGCAGAATCAGGCCGGAGGCGTAACCACCAGCCGATTCATAGCTGGGTGCAGCGTTGTACTTCGCGTTGTACGCTTTGGCGAAATCTGCGCCGCTGGGTCCGTATTGCGCCTTGAATGCCACTTGCGGCTCCCACTGCGAGGGCACGATCACGCCCACCGCCGCATCCCCCAGTTCGGGCCATTTGTCGGACTGTCGGGCGCCACCAGCAAGGTGATCATCTTCACCGGAACCTTGTGCTCGTAGAGTTGCTTCGCCAGCGTCGAGCCATCGGCATAGTGCCCACCACCCAGCAGCACCGTGGCCTTCGACGCGATTACTTTGTCAATGATGGCGCTGAAGTCCGTCGTGTTGGGAGCATACCGCTCGCTGAAAACCACGTTCATTCCGATCTGTTGCGCGTAGGCCTTCGCCGGATCCACCACCGAATTCGAGAAGGAAGCATCTTCATAAACGAACGCCACGGTGGCCTTCGGGTCCTTGGTCTTCAAGGCGTCCAGCGCGCCCTTCAGGTACTCCGCTCCCCGGAGTGAACATCTGGAAGAGGTAATGATTCCCCAGCGTGTAGGTCTTGCCTTCAGCCGCTCCCGTGGTGAGCATGATCTTGCCGTTCTGCTCGGTTACGATGGCGGCGGTCGCCGTGAGGCTGGAGGAGTACGGACTGAACAGGAAATCCGCGTTGTCCTGCAGGATCATGCGCGAATAGAGCTGCTGCACGCGCTTGACGTTGGATTCGTCATCGTACTTGACGAACTGGATTTTGTAGCTCTTGCCGCCTGCTTTGATGCCGCCGGCAGCGTTCACCTGGTCGCGCCACAGCTCGAATCCGCGGTACTGCTCAAGCGAGTCCACGTTCATGTTGCCGGTATTAGATACTGTCATTCCGATGGTGATGGTTCTGGGCAATGCCCGCGGTGACGAAGAGAGGAGGAGAATAAACAGAATGAGGCTCAGTCGTTTCACGATGCACCTTCGCTAAAACGTTGTGGTGTCAGCAAATAGCGCTAGTTGCGATGACAGCGTACGGCGGCGACTGATCGCAACCTATGACTGAAGTCACCCCATCCTGTGATTTTGCTCACAATCGGGCTCCAATGGCTCCTTGGCAGTTGGCTGCCCGAGTCGGCACTGAGCAAAACTGTTTTCTGGAACTCTTCCCCTGGCTAGCCGGAACTACCTGCGAGGATCACACCGTTGAGTTCGGGCACACCATCGAGCTTGCGGTTGTATCACAAAACTTTACAGCTGCTTTACCAGACTTTACGGTCGAATGAGCGCAATTGGGGTTTCAACGAGTGACAGATGAACTGTCGAGAAAGAGTAGAGGAGAATATGAAAACGAAGTTGTGGATGCTCTCTGCAGCGTTGCTTGCCGTTGTACTTTGCGGCGCGCTGGTAATCAGCTACGCGCAAGATACCGATAACAGCGATCCCAAACCCGTCTGGAGCGGCCACCGTCATGGCGACCACATGGGATACATGGCCAAAGCGCTGAACCTGACAGACGCGCAAAAGGAGCAGGTCAAGTCCATCATTCAGGCCAATCACACCAACATGCTTCCTGTTATGCAGCAAATGGCGCAGAACCGCGTGGCTATGCTGACCGCGACTTCTGGTGGAGCTTTTGACCAGGCCAAGGTAACCGCGCTGGCCAACCAGCAGGCGCAATTGATGGCCCAGACGACCATCCAGAAGCAATCCATCCAGCACCAGATCTACACCCAGGTGCTGACGCCTGAGCAGCGCGCTACAGCCGACCAGATGCGTCAGAAGCAGATCACTCGCATCAATGAGCATCTGCAGAAGATGTCGCAGCCGGCGACCGAGACTTCAGGAGAGTAGTAAACAGACCCCTTGTCGTCCCAGCTGAGGCGGTCCTTCAGGGGCCGCCTTACGTCCTATTCCTAGTGCATCATCACCACACCCGGCTTGCTCTTCGGCTTGCGCAGCAGGAATAGAAACGGGATCATGGCAACGAACACAATCGAGAGAAACAGGAACGTGTCGTTGTAGGCGAGCATCGCCGCCTGTCGCTGCACCATTCCCCAGATTGACCAGTACGCCTGCTGGGTTGCCAAAGATGCGCTCGATCCCTGGTTCATAAAGTGCGCCTTCATCCCGTCGAACATTTGCTGCATGGCGCCGCTCTCGGGATAGACATGCGCGCCCAGGGTGTTGATGTGCTTCTGCTGGGTGCGGAACTGCACCGTCTCGACCATCGCAATCCCGATGCTGGCGCCGATATTGCGCATCAGGTTGAATAGGCTGGTCGCGTTGCCCATGCGCTCGTTGGGGATGCCGCCGTTGGTGATGGTCGTGAGCGGTACGAATACGAAACCCAGGGCGGCTCCCTGGATCATGAGCGGCCACCAGAAATTCTGTGAAGCCACGCTCAGGCTGAACCGCGACAGCTCCCACATCGCGTAGGCCGACGCCACCAATCCAATTCCCAATAACTTGCGCTGGTCCACTTTGCCGGTTAAGCGCCCGACAATCGGCATGATGAGAAACGAGGCCAGGCCGCGAGGCAAGTTGGTGACGCCAGCGTGCGTCGCGGTGTAGCCAAGTAACACCTGCATCAGCAGCGGCAGCAGCACCGTGCTGCCGTAAAGCACGAAGCCGATCAGGGTCATCAAGAACGTGCCAACCGCATACGACCGGTACTTGAAAATGCTGAGGTCGAGAACAGGATGCTTGGTGGTCAGTTCGCGGAGGATAAGGCCCGTCAGCCCCACCACCGTCAGCACACACAACGTGACGATGAGGTGCGAGCCGAACCAGTCGTCTTCCTGACCCTTGTCCAGCATGATCTGCAGGCTGCCGATGCCCACGGCGAGCAAGCCGATTCCCCAGTAGTCGATCCCGGTTTTCTGCCGCAGCAAGTAGGGCGGATCGAAGATGAAAATCTGCGTCAGCATCAGTGCGACCGCGCCGATGGGCACGTTGATGTAGAACACCCATCGCCAACTGTAATTGTCAGTAAGCCAGCCTCCGGCGACCGGGCCGAGCATCGGCGCAACGACGATGCCCAACGCCCAAAACGCCATTGCCTGCCCACGCTTCTCGGGGGGAAACGACTCCAGCAGAACAGCCTGCGAAAGTGGCTGCAATCCGCCACCGCACGCCCCCTGAATCACGCGCATGAAAATCAGGAATGGCAGGCTCGGCGCCAGCCCGCACAGGAAGGAAGCAACGGTGAATCCCGAAACGGACAGCATCAGCAGGCGTTTTCGCCCAAAGCGGCCCGCCAGCCACCCGGTCATCGGAAGGATGATTGCATTCGCGACCAGGTACGAAGTTAGCGTCCACGTCGCTTCGTCGTTGGTCGCCGATAGGCTGCCGGCAATATGCGGCAACGAAACGTTGACCACGGTTGTGTCCAGCACTTCCATGAACGTGCTCGACATCACCGCGATCGCGATCAGCCAGGGATTGATTTCACGATGTTCGCTGTCACCGCTGAAAGGCATGCTAGGCAGGCGTTTCCCCGTTTTCCCGATTCCGGCAGCTATGTAATAGTTCTGTCATTTCACCCAGAATGCATCTCGCGTCACGGAAAATTCGTGCGCTTCTATCCTAGGATGCAACCATGGTAGCAACAGCGAGCCTTGATTTGATTCCTCCGCATCCTAAAGGGACTCAGGCGCGCGTGCTGTTGAGCTCGGTCTTCGGCCCGTACGCGCGCGACGACGAATTCGGCAGCCGCTCCATCAATCCCATGGAGCTGTATCACAACCAGGTGACACGCGAGCAAGGCAGCTTCTCGCTGCGCATGTTTCATCGCTCCTGGGGCCTGATGATGATTCAGCGCAACATCTCCGCACCCAGCACCCTGCTCGACTTCCCTACCCTGGAACGTTTCGAGCGCGAGCTGACCTCAACCGAGTACGACATCGTCGGCATCTCCGGCATCATCCCCAACTTCGGCAAGGTGCGCGAAATGTGCCGCCGCGTGCGCCGCCTGTCGCCCAGGTTCCACGATCATCGTCGGCGGGCACGTCGCCGCCATTCCCGGCCTCGACAAGTTGATTGACGCCGATTACATCGTGCGAGGCGAAGGCATCTCCTGGATGCGCCGCTATCTTGGCGAGGATCCAGGCGCGCCCATCGAGCATCCCGAAATCCTCTCCGGCTTCGGCATGCGTGTGCTGGGAATGCGCGTGCCCGACAATACCCGCGACACCGCCGCCACCATCATTCCCTCGGTGGGATGCCCGATGGGCTGCAACTTCTGCACCACCTCGGCCTTCTTCGGCGGCAAGGGCAAGAGCGTCCACTTCTACGAATCCGGAGATCAGCTTTTCGAAGTCATGGAGCACATGGAGCACTCCTTGAACGTCCGGTCATTCTTCATGATGGACGAAAACTTCCTGCTCAATCGGCCACGCGCCATGCAATTGCTGGCCCGCATGAAAGAAGCTGGGAAGGCCTGGTCGCTTTACGTCTTCTCGTCGGTCAATGCCATCCGCAAATACACCATCGAGGAACTGGTGCAGCTCGGCGTCTCCTGGATTTGGCTCGGTCTCGAGTCGCCGAACTCGACCTATGCCAAGCTGCAAAACTCCGATACTCAATCCCTCGCCGCCGAGTTGCGGCAGCACGGCATCAAGCTGCTCGGTTCCACCATCGTCGGCCTCGAGCACCACACTCCGGAGAACATCCGGCAGGAGATCGAGTACGCGGTTTCGCACTGCACCGACTTCCACCAGTTCATGCTGTACACGCCGGTGCCGGGCACGCCGCTGTTTGCCGCAGATGCAGGAAGAAGGTCGGATGCTGGACGGCATTGACCTCGCCGACATCCACGGACAGTTCAAGTTCAACTTCGAGCATGCGGCCATCTCGCGCGACGACTCGAAGCGCTTGCTCGATTGGGCCTTCCGCTTCGATCTGGAGCGCAACGGGCCCAGCCTCTTCCGCATCTGCGAGACCATCTTTCAGGGCTGGAAGCGCTACCACGATCATCCCGACCTGCGCGTACGCCAGCGCATCGCTAACGAAACCGTCAAAGCTGCGCACCACCTACGACGCTGCGCTCTGGGTCATGGAGAAGCGCTTGAAGCGAACAAACGCCTCCGTAGCCGCGAAGATTCGTGAGCTGCGGCAGGAGATCGAACATGAATTCGGAGCGGCGACTCGTCTGCTGCGAACAGTTCGTCGGCCCCGTTTTGCTATGGACCTCGAAGCGCGAGGACAGGCGCCTCGCCAGAGGCAAGACGTATGAGCCTGAGACGTTCGTGGACCGGCGGAACTGGGTGGAAGCGTAGAGGTGGGTTAGAGCCGCCAAGCTACGATTCACGCATGTGATCTGACAACTGACTACTGGCTACTGACAACTGTTCTCACGCCATTTCAATCTTCGCCTCGGCTTCAGCCCGAGTTCCTTGATCGCGATCTCGCGCATCTTGTACTTCTGCACCTTGCCGGTGATGGTGAGCGGAAACTCCTCGACAAACTTGATATAGCGGGGAATCTTGAAGCGCGCGATCTTGCCTTCGCAGAATTGGCGAATCTCATCAGCGGTCAGGGTCGAACCCGGCCCGAGTTTTACCCACGCGGCTACCTGCTCGCCATACTTGCGATCAGGCACGCCAACGACCTGTACCGCGCTGATGCCCGGACAGGTGTACAGAAACTCTTCAATCTCGCGCGGAGAAATGTTTTCTCCGCCGCGAATGATGACGTCCTTGGCGCGCCCGGTGATCTTGAAGTAGCCGTTCTCGTCCATGACCGACAGATCACCGGTGTGCAGCCATCCATCGCCATCGATGGCAGTCTCGCGTTGCCTGAGGATTGTTGTAGTAGCCCTTCATGACGTGGTAGCCGCGCGTGCACAACTCACCTTGTTCGCCGATGGCGACAGTCCTGCCCTCCAGCGGATCGACAAGCTTCACCTCGGTGTGTGGCAGCACCTTGCCCACGGTGGTTACGCGAAGCTCGACGGGATCGTCCGTGGTGGTCTGGGTGATCACGGGCGAAGCTTCGGTGAGCCCGTACGCGATGGTCATCTCGCTACAGTGCATTTGCTGGACGACGCGCTTCATGATCTCGATGGGACACGGCGAACCGGCCATGATTCCCGTGCGCAGCGAGCTGAGGTCGAACTCGGCGAATCTCGGGTGTTCCAGCTCGGCGATGAACATGGTTGGAACCCCATGCAGTGCCGTGCAGCGCTCTTCGGAAACGGCCCGCAACGTGGCCTCGGGATCGAAATATGGTGCCGGAATCACCATAGTTGCGCCCGTCACCACGCATGCCATGTTGCCCAGCACCATACCAAAACAGTGATAGAACGGCACCGGAATGCACAGTCGGTCGTGATGGGTGAAGCGCATCGCGTTGGCGATGAGCATCCCGTTGTTCACGATGTTGTGATGCGAAAGTGTCGCGCCCTTCGGCAAGCCGGTGGTACCTGAGGTGTACTGGATGTTGATGCCATCGTCGAAGTCGAGGCTGGCTTCGCTGCTGGCGCAGTTGCCCGATATCAATACCGTGGCCCATTCGCAGCAGGTCGTCCCAACCCAGCATCCCTTCTGGAACATCAAGCGGTGACTGATTTTCCGGATCAGCAGAATTTGCTCCCATGAAGATCAGCCGCCGTAACTCCGGAAGCTTTGCGGAGTGCAGTTCGCCGAACTGTGCATGCTCGCTCTCACGGACAAACCTCGCGAACGACCTGCACATAGTCGGTGTCCCGAAAGCCTTGAATCAGCAGCAGCGTCTGGCACTCCGACTGGCGCAGCGCGGATTCCAGTTCCACCGAGCGATTCGCGGGATTAATGTTGACGAGGAGCGCGCCAATCTTTGCGGTGCCGAATTGCGTCACCACCCATTCCGCGCAGTTGGTCGCCCAAATGCCGATGCGGTCGCCCTTCTTGATACCGAGTGCCAGCAGGCCGCGGGCTGCACGCTCCACCTCGTCGCGTAATTGCTCGTAGCTGTAGCGCTTGCGCTGATGACAAACCACAAGCGCCTCGTTCCCGGGATGCGCGGCGGCGGCGTCATCGAGCACTTCGCCGATGCATTTGCCGAGCAGCGGAACCGTGGCGGCCCCGCACGAGTAGCTCAGCTTGCGCGCGCTACGCGTTGCAGTCTGCATGTCGATGAGCGAACTATAACCGAAATGGCTGGCAGCAGAAAAAAGAAACGTTCGGAACTACAACCTTAGAGGCATGCAGTTCCGAAGATATGTAGAGGTAGAGCGGCGCTTCAGCGCCGCGTCCTGCGTCAGCAACCTAAAACCAGCCGGGCTTCAGCCCGGCGGCACTTTCGGCCGCCTCAGGCTGAAGCCCGGATTCTCAAAAAGCGCGTCTGAGTGCGGGCCCGAAGGCCCGCTCTACCCCCGGCTCCACTCTACAGCGCGGCGCAGACGGCTTTGACTTCGGTGTACATCTCAAGCACTTCGTGACCCATTTCGCGACCCCAGCCCGACTGCTTATATCCTCCGAACGGCAAAGCCGCGTCGAAGACGTTATAGCAGTTGATCCACACCGTACCGGCGCGCAGCTTCTCCGCAATGCGATGCGCCTTGCTGATGTCGCGCGTCCACACCGCCGCCGCCAGACCGTAATCGCTCTGGTTAGCTTCGGCCACCAGCTTGTCCACGTCGCTGAATGGCATGGCGCAAACCACCGGTCCGAAGATCTCCTCGCGCACTACCTTCATGTTGGGATTGGTGTTGATCATCACGGTAGGCTCGACGAAGTAGCCGGCGCCCGGCTTCTTGCGTCCGCCGACCACCGCTTCGGCGCCTTCGCTGAGTCCACTTTCGAGGTAGCTGGTGACGCGGTTCAACTGTTCTTCGGAAACCAGCGGCCCCATGTCAGTCTCGGCGTCAAAGCCAGGTCCGACTTTGATCTTCTTTGCCTGGTCGGCTACGCCACTGACCACGTCATCGAACATGTTCTTCTCGACGTACAGCCGCGAACCTGCGCAGCAGCACTGGCCATGGTTGAAAAAGATGGCACTCGCCGCGCCGGAAATCGTCGACTTCATCTCGGCGTCGGCAAAGACGATGTTTGGCGACTTGCCACCCAGCTCCAGCGAAACCTTCTTCAAATTGCCGGCCGCCGCCTGCACGATAAGCTTACCCACTTCAGTCGAACCGGTGAAAGCGATCTTGTCGACGTCGGGATGAGCCGCCAGTGCGGCTCCCGCCGTCTCGCCGTAACCGGGAACGACATTGACCACACCGTCCGGGAACCCAGCCTCGGCGATCAACTCCGCCAACAATAATGCGCTCAGGGGTGTCTGCTCCGCCGGCTTCAATACCACCGTACAGCCGGTTGCCAGCGCCGGCCCCAGCTTCCACGCCGCCATCAGCAACGGAAAGTTCCAGGGAATAATCTGCCCTACCACTCCGACGGGCTCACGTCGGGTGTACGCGAAATACTTCGGCGAGAAAGGAATGGTGTTGCCCTCGATCTTGGTCGCCCATCCCGCCATATAGTGGAAGAGGTCGGCCGCCAGCGGCACGTCGGCCACGCGCGCCACCGTAAGCGGCTTCCCGTTGTCGAGACTTTCGAGCTGCGCAAACTCTTCGAGGTGATCCTCGATCAGGTCACCCAGTTGCCAGATGAGACGCCCCCGGTCCGAGGCGCTCATCGCGGGCCAGGAACCAGTCTCGAAGGCCTTTCGCGCGGCCTTTACGGCACGATCGATGTCTTCACGATCGCCTTCGGCAACCTGCGCCATAACCTCCCCGGTCGCGGGGTTGTAGGACGGAAATGTCTTGCCGGACGCCGCTTCCACCCACTTACCGTTGATTAACATCTTGCGGGGTTTGCCAACAAACTCTTGTACTCGGCTGTGCATTTGCGTGCTTACTGCGGTAGCCATTCTTAACCTCCTCATGCAGAGTGCCACTCAGCGAGCGACCCTGTGCTATCTCAAATTGTGAACTTGACAGACGATAAGACCTAATCTGCAATTTGGGGACTCTCGCGCCGGACCGTCGCAACAAATCGGGCCAATCCTCGCGCAGAAGTGTATCAGAGGGCGCAATCCGATGCGCGGCAAATGAAGGCCGGCCGCCTTGAAAAAGCTCCGACGTTCAGCAACCGCACCCAGGATTTCTTACGAGTCTCTGCTAACATGAGCGCACTATGGCCGTGCAAACCATCGATGATGTAGTCTCCGCTCTCGACATCATTGTTCAGCAGTCCTACGACAACGCCAGCCGTCTCGGGTACTTTGCGGCGCTGTACCGGCGGGTAACTTGCGCGGTGCGAGATGGTATTAGCAATGGCCGCTTCCCGAACGGTCCCCTGATGGAGAAGCTGGATGTGGTCTTCGCGTCGCGATACCTTGACGCGCTGGCCACCTTCCAGGCGGGCAAAGCGGCGACCCGTAGCTGGATGCTGGCATTCCGTGGCTGCGACGACGCCAGCCTTCTCATCCTGCAGCAACTACTGTCGGGCATGAACGCGCACATCAATCTTGATCTTGGCATTGCCAGCGCGCAGGTTAGCCCGGGCGATCAAGTGCCTCAACTCAAGCCTGATTTCGACGAGATCAACGTGGTGCTGGCAGACCTGGTAGGCGCCGTGGAAGCGGAGATTGCCGCCGTTTCTCCTCTGATTGGCGATCTGGAAAAAATCGGCCTGCGCAGTGAGACATCCATCATCAACTTCAGTTTGCAGACGGCCCGCGACACCGCCTGGTTCACGGCCGAACGCCTCGCCAGCGAGCCGTCATTCTTGCATGACATCTCCATTGACGGGCTTGATCTTGCGGTTTCCATCAAGGGCCGCGCGATTCTCCACCCGCTTACTGGCCGCGAGGGTCTGAGGGTCATTCAGCAAGCTGAAGTAAAGGACGTGCGCCGTGTGATTGAGGTCTTGGCGCAGGGCAGTGCCACCCCTGCCGCTCAAGCAGTCGGTACCAGTTAAGGCTGAAGGTCCTTAGATTAGCGGGGCTAGCTCCGTCCCCCGCCGGCTTGCGCGCGCGCGTGTTCCACACTGAGAGCAAACGTGAAGAGGTTGTCGACCTTCGTCACTTTCAACGAGGTCAGTAACCGGTCGTTGGCGCCGACAATGACTAACTTCCGGCCTGAGCCTTCACGCGAAACATGCGCGCCCACCAGGCATCCGATGCCGGCGCTATCGATGTAAGGCATGTCGGCCAGGTCGAGAATCAGTAGATTCGAACTATCCGACCGAACCATCGTCTGCAAGGGAAAGAAATTTCCCAACAGAAGTGGACCGTGAAGACGGAGCACAACGCCCCCGCTGGGATCCTCAACTTTCTCTATTTCTAAGGGCTTTTCCTGCATAAGCCATGTATTTTACAACAGCCAGCGGCCTAGAAAGTGTAAATTTCCAGTGACCGGGGTAGCGAAGTGGCTCAGGTCGGCTGTTGGAGACTACTGAGGCTGGCGGTCGCCCGTAGTCGATGGCAGCACCACATCGGGCTTGGCGGTCGAGGCAGCGCCGTGATCCGCAGCGTTTTGACTGCTGGCCATTCCGAGGTTGTGCGTCGTGCCGTTGGCGGTAGGCGTGGACGTCGAATGCGCGTGCTGACTTGTGCCGGAAGAAGTCGGGTGTTTGGTCTGCGCGGGAGGGTGATAAACGTGATGGTCGCGCCCATAGTAACGCTGAGCGGGAAGTGAGATTGCGAAGAACATTACCGCGATCGCTGCTAGCAATCGAGCTGGGCCCGCTGAATACATGTTTGGGAAGAATCGCAAACCTGAGCTATTTTACGGTAAGCTGGGCGTCGTCCAATGGAAAGCTGGGTTCCTGTCTGCTACTTTCGCCGTACGCGTTTCTTGGCCGCCGCGCTCGCGGACTTTCCGCTCGCACGCCCGAACTTATGCTCAAAGGCTGTCATATCTGCCTTTTTGCCCATGAAGCGGACGCCCTCGGCTTCCAGGAGGAAACGCTGCTCCAACCCCAGTTCGCCCCGCAGCGAAATCCTGCCACCGGACCCCAGGACGCGCTGCCAGGGTAGTCCGTCGACCACTTTCAGAACTCGTGCCACATGGCGCGCGCAGCGAGGATATCCCGCAGCTTGCGCGATCGCGCCATAGCTGCTGACTCGTCCTCGCGGTATCCGCCGGATGGCGTTGCTGATCGCCGTCGCCAACCCGGCGGCGCCGGACACGCGACGCGTTTGCGGTCGGGCAGGAGGCGAAAGGTTGTGATTGCGTTCGGCGGTCATCGGTCACGTTTAAGATAGCACTATGCCCGAAGCAGGTCGCGATCCCGCCGCGCGCTTCTCCGACCGCGCCGAAGACTACGTCAAGTATCGCCCGCATTACTCGCCCGAAGTCGTGCAAGCGTTGCAGGAAGCTTGTGGACTGCGGCCCCAACACCTCGTTGCCGACATCGGCTGCGGCCCCGGGCTTCTCGCCGAGATCTTCCTCGACAACGGAAATCGTGTGATCGGCGTCGAGCCTAATCGCCAGATGCGCCTCGCCGGTGAAGACTATCTTGCCGCCTATCCCGCCTTCAGCATGGTCGACGGCAGCGCTGAGGGCACAACCCTGCCCAACGCGAGCGTTGACTTTGTCGTCGCCGGTCAGGCCTTCCACTGGTTTCGGCCCGACGAGACTCGCATCGAGTTCGCGCGCATCCTGAAACCCAGAGGCTGGGCGGTCCTGGTGTGGCACGACCGCAACGTCGACTCAACCCCGTTCCTACGCGCTTATGAAGGCTTCGTGCGGCGCTATTCCACCGACTACGAACAGGTCACCCACAAGTACCTTGCCAGCTACGCTGCTCTGGAGCGCTTCTTTGCCCCCAACAAGATGAAGCTCATACAGCAACACAATCAGCAACGCCTGGACTTCGACGGCCTGCGGGGGCGGCTGCTGTCTTCTTCCTACATTCCCAAGTCCGGCGAACCCTACGAGGCGATGCTATGTGAACTCCCGCAAATGTTCTGTTCGCACGCCACGAATGCCCACGTCATCCTGCAATACGACACCAAGATCTACTTCGGGCACCTCGACCGATGAGCGCCGCTCCCGACTCTGCGCCGGACGCCGTCGTTCTGCGCACCGAGCATCTGAGCCGGCGCGTGGGTGATGTCGCCATCGTGAATGACATTTCCCTCGATGTGCGCCACGGAGAACTGCTCGGCGTCGTCGGTGCCAGCGGCTCGGGCAAAAGCTCCTTCCTGCGACTGCTGAATCGCCTGGATGAGCCGACCAGCGGCACCGTCTTCCTCGAAGGCCAGGACTATCGCCAGCTTCCCCCGCGAGAGTTACGCCGCCGCGTCGGCATGGTCACGCAGCGCCCATTCCTGTTTCCCGGCAACGTGGCGTCCAACCTGCGATTCGGGCCGTTGCAGCGCGGCGAGACGTTGTCGGACAGCGAAGTTTCCGAACTGCTGGAGCGTGTCGGCTTGCCCGGATTCAGTGCTCGCGACGTCATCAATCTTTCCGGTGGTGAGCAGCAACGGGTTTCTCTCTCTCGCGCCCTGGCCAACCGCCCGGAAGTCTTGCTGTTGGATGAACCAACCTCCGCGCTCGACGAAGACGCGAAGCTGGGCATCGAGCAACTCATCTGCAATCTCGTTCGGCAACATTCGCTGACCTGTGTCCTCGTCACCCATGACCGCGACCAGGCGCGCCGCATGTGCGACCACGTCGCGATCCTGGAAGCCGGACGCCTCATACACACTGGAGTTCCCACCGAGGTGCTGCGTGCTTAAGTCGCTCTTCCACTCTCAGATTTCGCTTGGCTTTGCCCAAGCCGCCATCGCTGCTGCGCTCGCGCTGTTGGTGATCCTGCTGGCGCGCCGCCGCAACATCCATCTCGAAAGCGATACCGCGGTGGCGTTGTTGCGTGGCATCGTGCAGATCGTCGCCGTCGGCTCCATCCTGATGCTGTTGCTGAAGGGCCCGCGCTGGACCAGCGTTCTCCTCCTCACTGGCATGATCATCGCCGCCGGCTCCATCTCCGCCCGGCGCGCCAAAAACATTCCCGGCGCGAGGAAGGTCTCGACTTACTCCATCGCCGCCGGCGCCGGGCTGGTGACGGCGATCATGACCTGGGCTGGCGTCATCGACACCGCCATCACCACGCTCATCCCTGTGGGCAGTATGATCATCGCCAACGCCATGAACACCAACGGGCTGGCGCTGAACCGCTTCCGCTCCGAGGTCCTGTCGCATGTCGGCGAGATCGAAACCGCCCTCGCTCTTGGCGCGGCGCCGCCAGAAACCGTGGCACGCTATGCCGAATCCAGCATCCACGCCTCGCTGATCCCCGCCATCGACAACCTGCGCTCGCTCGGCATCGTCTGGATCCCCGGTCTCATGACCGGCATGCTGCTCTCCGGCGCGAGCCCGCTCTACGCCGCCATCTATCAGTTTGTGGTGATTGCCATGATCCTGGCTTCGTCAGGTCTTACTTCCCTACTGAGCACCATGATGATCCGCAACCATGCCTTCTCGCCGGCAGACCAGTTGGTGCTGAGGGGCGACGCCTAGGCACGGCGTGGGGAGCAGAGTACAGTGCATTTACATCCGGCCCCACAGAAGAAACGCCGCGAGCCGTAAAAGCGTTACAGGATTTCGTGTAAAGATTTGTAAAGGACTCCCAATATGGGAAACACCACGCCAAACGTCGCTGACGCTATGGCTTTGCGGCTTCGAAAATGCTGTAAACTGTTGGAAGTAAATGGCCAGCGCACAATTCCCGAGTTTTCGTACTTCCTTGTCACCGCGGCAGAGCGCCCCACTCATTCGCGCCGCCTTCGAATGCGCAGAAGTAAATAAGGATTACAGTGGAATCGATGGATACAACCTCCCACTCAACAAAGGAAGGTTGGGGGCTACCCGGCGCTCATGCTGAGAGATAAACCCCTTCAGCCTGCTTTCCAAGATCGAGATGTATCTGCGAACGTCGCCCGGGCGCCAGTCGGCGATAGAAGACCTCCCGGTACAAGGCGTGCGCAAACTCATAGCACTGGGAAATGCTTCCGTCGGGAAACTGACGCGATCCCGTCCGCCGCACCATGTGTTGTCGGCGCGATAGGTCTTCGCAGGTGTTTTCAAAGTTCTCCTGATCCACGCTCGTGCCGAGTGCGTTTGCGTTCGCCGTAAACGACATGCCGGTTACGCTGGCCACTTCCAGCACACGCTGCTCGTCAGCGCTCAGCTTCTCAATCTGGAGTTCGATCATTTCCCGCAAGGTCTCGCATGCTTCCAGATGAATGCTCTCCAGGGGCACCTTGATTTGCCACGATCCGTTCTCGATGGCGATCAAACCCCGGTCTCGCAGGTGATCCAAGGCGGAGACCATGAATAACGGATTGCCTTCACTATGCCGATAGATCAGTCCAGCTAAACCCTCGGGCACGGCTACACCCGGCGCCTCGATCGCCAGATACTCGCCCACTTCGGATTCCGTCAGCGGTTCCAGTGCGATTTCTCGACAGAGTTGATGCACAAGCAGGTCCTGCTTCACGGTCCTCAATGGATGCTGTGCCAGTGCTACCTCCACCGGGCGGTACGTGGCAATCAGCATCAGCTTGCCTGCTCCGCGACGGCGAGCCAGAGCCGAGATGAGGTCCAGTGTCCGGGGATCTGTCCAATGTAGATCCTCAAACACCAATAGCAACGGCTGGTCTGAACTGATCGTCTCCAGTGCATCGCAGATTTCGCGAAGCATACGCTCGCGCGAGGCGCCCACTATTTCCCGTTGCAGCATCGCGCGTTGTTCACGCCTGACATGAGCGGGAAACTGCACCAGCCATGTGGGCGCCCGCGCAGCGAGTGTTCGCACCAGGGTGTCTCCTGCGGAGGTGCCACACAGCTGACCCAGGGCTTCGAGCATCGGGTAGTAGGCTTCTTTGCTTCCATGGCCTTCAACGCATTGCCCGCGAGCAATACGAATGCCGGGAAACTCTGCAGCAGCCCGGCGTACAAACTCGTCCACGAGGGTAGTTTTCCCAATGCCCGTCTCCCCGGTGACGAAGACAACTTGGCGTTGGTTCGCCAGGGTCCTCTGCAGACAATCGCGTAGCATATTCAATTGCGTGTTCCTACCAACGATTCTTGATGAGAGGAATTCGACCGCGAAATCCGCCGGGGCAGACGCTTCCCCTACGGCAGCAATAAACTGATATCCCCGCCTCGGAAGCGTCGCAATGAAACGAGGACTTTTCGAATCGTCCCCGAGGGCATGGCGGATATCGCGGATATGGCTCTTCAGGACTTCGGGCTGCACGAACGTATCCGGCCACAACACATCAAGGAGTTCGTCATGCGTGACCAGCCTGCCGGGGTGGTCGACCAAGTAACGCAACACGGCAAATGCCTTGGGCGTCAGTAAGATGCGCTCGTCGTCACCCGAGTCCTGACGATACCAGAGACACTGGTTGACGGTGTCGAGCCGGTATGGAGGAAACTCTCTCATGCCTGTCCTGACAGGCTGTTCGCGCATACAGGGCCTTTGTAATATCGGAGAGTCCATTGCCAAGCATGAGCGCGGGGAGGCGTCAAGGCTAAACTGACCCCTCATGTTGTGTTCTGACGCGAAGTTCGCCTTCTTGTCCATTTTTCTTCCTCTTTGTTTGGCCAGTGCACTTTTGCTTGGCCAGTGCACTGGAACAAGCTCCGGCGAGGCGGAACTTGCGAACTAGCGCTACCCTAGGACAAGTGCCGAAGCTTGGGAATGTTCGAAACAGTTTAGGCAGGATTCTTCCGTTGCAGGCGGCCAGGGGGTAACCCGTTAAGCGCACGTTCAGACCCCTGCGACCCCCGTAAATGCCTGCTTCTCTGTGAGTTATTGGCAATACGAAAGTGCCCGTTAAGGCACGTTAAGCGGTACTATATTAGGAAGATGTCGACTGCGGATCAATCCGAGAGAGCGGACAAACTCAGCGTTCAGCAGGCTGAGTTGGTTCGCCGCGCGCTCGAACAGATCCTATCGAGCAGCTCGTTCGTGGCAAGCAAGCGCTGTCAGGACTTTCTCCGGCTAGTGGTGGAGCATGCGTTGGCTGGTGATCTTGATGCTCTGCGCGAGCGCATGATAGGGATGAAGATGTTCGGCCGCCCGGTTGACTATGACACCTCAAACGATGCTGTCGTCAGGGTGAGAGCGACAGAAGTTCGAAAAAGGCTCGCTCAGTATTACTCCGAGAATGGGGAACGTCCGGCCGTCCGCATTGAACTTCCGACCGGATCCTATGTTCCGGAGTTTCGTTGGCAATCTCCGGAAAACCTCCAGAGCACCGTTATAGCAGCCGTCGCTGAAGAAGAGCCTGCTTCCCGATCCCGGCATATTCATCGGACAGTCGTACTAGCGGGCAGCATTGCTCTAATTTGCGCGCTGGCGGCCGGTTTTTGGTTCTTGCGCGGCCGAAAGCCTCAGGCGATCAGTCCTGTGCAGTTGTCGCTTGGTCTGCCACAGGGCGCGGCATTACATCGGAACTGGCACCCTTTCGAACACCTAGCTCTTTCCCCGGATGGACGGATGCTGGCTTTCGCGGCCACAGATTCGTCGGGGGCGAGCTCGCTGTGGGTGAGGCTGTTAAGTTCGTCCGAAGCGAAGCGGCTTGATCAAACGGACGGCGCACTCTTGCCTTTCTGGTCGCCGGATTCCCAGTTCATCGGTTTCTGGGCCAATGGCAAATTGAAGAAAATTCCAGCATCGGGAGGGGTTCCCGACGTGATCTACAGCGTTCAGGAGATCGCACAAGGCGCCTGGGGACCCGATGGAACAGTTCTATTTGCGCGCGCTGTAAACAGTCCGATCTTCCGCATTGCTCCCAATGGAGAGAGCGCCGCTCCGGTGACCTCACTGCTTCCCGGGCAGGTCAGTCAAATGTGGGTCCAGTTTCTGCCGGATGGTAAGCATTTCATGTACCTGGCACGTACAACTCTCACGAGTAGCGACCCCGGCGCGAGAATCTATGCACAGGCGCTGGATGGGGGATCTCCGATTCTGCTGCTGCCGAGCGAGAGCCGGGCAGTCGCCGTGCCTGACTATCTGCTATTTGCGCAGGACCAGAGTCTTTTCGCACAACGCATGGACTGGAAAACGTTGCGCAAGATCGATGCACCAAAGATGCTCGCCCGGAACGTCGCAGCTTCGCCGGCCTATCTGGGCACTTCCGAATTCACTGCTTCGCAGAACGGAGTCCTCATTTATGGCGCCGGAGAAGGCTCATCCTTCGATCAACTGAATTGGTACGGACGCGACGGCACCATCATTGGTACCCTCGAACCGGTCGTCGATTATCAACAGTTCACGCTTTCACCGGATGGAAAGTATTTAGCTCTGAACTCGTTCCGCCAGCACGCCACCGGCAGCCTCTGGCTGGTGGATGTGGCGACCAACACGACGACTCCTCTTACGACCGATCCGCATGCGCAATCCGACCCCGTATGGTCGCCCGACTCACGCTATGTTGCCTTCAATCTTCTTCCTAACGGTGGATCCGATCCTCCATTCCTGGTGCAGAAGATTGAAATTGGAACACAGCAGCCACAACAGATCTATGGTGACAATGAAAAGCACTGGGTCGAAGAGTGGTCCCCGGATGGCCGATTTCTGCTTACGCACGATACGAAAACTTTTTCGATAATACCCTTGGCGGGGGAAATCAAACCCAAACCCATTTACTCCACAAGCTTCTTGAAAGATGAATTCCACCTTTCTCCGGATGGGCAGCTAATCGCTTACGGCGAGAATCGCACCGGGAGATGGGAGGTTTTTGTGGCGCCGTTTCCTTCGTTTAACAACATCAAGCAGGTCTCCACCGCAGGCGGTGCCCAACCTCGTTGGCGCGGCGACGGTCGAGAACTCTTCTTTCTCGACCTCGAAGGAAACATGATGTCGGCCAGCGTGGAACGTGATTCGCTAACCAGAATTGGAACTCCAAGGAAGCTATTCGGAACCCGCCTGCGACCCGATCCGACCGTGAATCAGTATGCAGTTACCGCTGACGGACGCAAATTCCTGCTGCTGGAGCCGCAGAAGGATTACCTCGAGACCTACTCTGTGGTCCTAAACTGGCCCGAAGCTTTGAAGTAGACGAAATTACTACCGCACGAAACTCTTGTGACTGCTTCCTACGTATCCAGCGTGTATCGCGTGGACGCCAGACGGTACATGCGCCGCCAGACCAGGCGGTTGATAGTCACGACAACGATAGACATGACGATGGTCGAGGCCAGCAGCAGGTCGAAATTGCCGGAGTCGGTGGCGCGTGAGATGGTCGCGCCCAGACCGACCGTGGTGTAGGTCTGGTCTTTCAGATGCTGATATTCGGCGACGATGCTGGCGTTCCACGCGCCGCCGGAAGCCGTGACCAGTCCGGTGACGAGATAAGGAAAGATGCCCGGCAGAATTAGTTTGCGCCAGCGTTCTCCGCGGGTGAACTTGCATATCGTCGAGGCTTCTTTCAGGTCGGTGGGAATTGCCATGGCGCCGGCGATCACGTTGAACAGGATGTACCACTGCGTTCCCAGCAGCAGAAGCACGATGGAACCGAGCCCCAAGCCGCCGCCAATGCGGATCAGCGCCAGCAGCACGATGGGAAACAGTGCGGTTGCCGGAACCGAAGCCGCGATCTGCGCCAGCGGCTGCGCGATGCGCGCCAGCTTGGGATTGAATCCAATGGCAACACCTACCGGAATTGTCCAGGCCGCGCCGATGGTCAGAGCCGCGAGGACTCGGAGAAACGTGGCGCCGGCGCCGGTCAGCAGCTCGCCATACTCCGTGCCGCTCAAGCCGGTGAGCATCGCGATGGCTCGCGTGACCGCGTACAGAACGGCGAGTACGGCAATGGCGGCAATCGCGCGGCCAGTCCAGACTTTCCAGGGAGCTGGGGGCTTCTCCTCATCGACGCCGTGATAAAGGCGGGCGAAGTGCAGTGCCAGCCGTTCCTGCAAAGGTCTGACTGTTTTCTTGCGCAACCTCCGCAATCCACGAGAGGCTTCCATGACGTTTAGGAACCACGAACTCGGCGCGTCGGTGCTTTCCACCTGCTCCATCTTGAATTTTTCCGCCCATGCGATGACAGGACGCCAAACGATTTGGTCGAGCAGCACGATGACTGCGATCATGGTTCCGACGCCCCACAGAATCGCTTCCGTGTCGCCCGCGCTGGCGGCGGTTTGCAGGTACGAACCCAGTCCCGGCAGACGAAAATCGCGGTCGCCGAGAACGAACATCTCGCAAGCCATCAGGAAAAACCAGCCGCCCGCAACCGACATCATGGAGTTCCACACCAGCCCGATCGCAGCGTACGGCAACTCGAATTGCGTGAATCGCTGGTACCAGTTGAAGCGGTAAATCTTGCCGGCCTCGCGCATGTCACGCGGAATGCTCTTCAGCGAGGAGTAGAAGCTGAAGGCCATGTTCCAGACCTGGCCGGTGAAGATGAGCAGGATGGCGCCCATCTCCACGCCGATCTGGTGATTGGGGAACAGCGCCACCATCGCCAGCATCACGCCGGGCAGAAAGCTGAGCACCGGAATCGACTGCAGGATGTCGAGCAGCGGAATCATGATGCGCTCGGCGCGCGGATTGTACGCGGCAACGTAGCCGTAAACCAGCGTGAAGCCGAGCGAGAGAATGTAAGCGACAGAGATCCGCAACAGCGAATACGCCGCGTAAACGGGAAGCTTCGTGGGATCGCGCGAGATCTCGACGTGAGGATTGAACGGGCCAAACCAGGTGCGCGCCAGAACCAGCACCGCGTAGAAGAGCGACAGGCCGGCGGCAAAGATGACGAAGTCAGTTAAGAACCGACCAGGTTTGCGCGGGTAGCAGCGACCACGGCCCCTTGCCAAGAATGCGGATGGGTTGCCAGGTGCCGCGGGCCATCAGACCTCACCTGCAGCCCGTATCGGGTCCGCGCCAGCGTCGGCTTCTTCGCGATGGAACAAGCGGCCGCTTTCGGAGTCGTAGTCGAAGATTTCGGCATAGCGTCCCCAGTTGAGCGCGGTCTGGAACTGGCGCTCGACTTCATCGGAGCTGAAGTGCTCGTCAAGGATGTCGCGGAAGAACTCCTCGCCGATGGCGTGGTCGCGCTTGGCATGCAAGGTGTTCTCGATGAGCCGCAGGATGGCAACGTTCTTCAGAGCAGCGTCGCGGAAAAGCTGCTTCTGCGTCTGGATGTCGGCTTCGCCAAAAGTGCGGCCTTCCGGCGTGATCTCGACGTCGCCCTCGTGCAGCACCGCGAAGCCGAGCATCACCGAGGCGTCAACGATGGGAAGCAAATCGTCCACGTCCATCGCAAGCTCGTCGGCCAGCTTGTAGAGATCGTCGCGGCCGCCGCGGTCGGCGAGCAGCTCCATGAAGCCGGCGATTCCGCCCGGACGCGCGTGCGGCAGCATCTGGAACTTGGTGCGCTCGCGCGGCTGGCCGTCGCCCGGCTGCCTGCGCCGCCTTGCCGGGAACGGCAGCCGGTTCGTCTGGACGCGTCAGCGTCTTGTAGATGTAATCGACGTATGCCAGAAAGCGCGGCGCTTTGCGATCGCGATATTGCGGAATGTCGATCTCGAAGTCGGAGCGAATGCGTCGCCGGATTGCGGCCCAGCACGATGACGCGGTCGGCCAGCAGCACGGCCTCCTCGATGTTGTGGGTCACGACGAAGATGGCGGTGGTCGGCATCTTTTTGTTGAGCCACAACTCCAGCAACTCGGAGCGTAGGTTTTCCGCGGTGAGGACATCGAGCGCCGAAAAGGGTTCGTCCATGAAGAGCACTTCCGGCTCGACGACGAGGGCGCGCGCAAAGCCGACACGCTGCTTCATGCCGCCCGAGAGTTCCTTGGGATACGCAGTTTCGAAGCCGTCGAGTCCCACGGTGTCGATCATCTTCAGGGCGCGCTTATGGCGCTCGATCGCGCCCATGGCTCGCGCGACCAACGGAGCTTCGACGTTTTCCAGAACGGTGAGCCAGGGAAACAGCGCGAAGCTCTGGAAGACGATGGAGACATTGGGAATCTGGCCGTCCATCGGCTTGCCGTGCCAAAAGACGTGGCCGGACGACGGCTTCGAGAGGCCGGTCAACATGCGCAGCAGCGTGGATTTTCCCGAGCCAGATGGACCGAGCAGGCAGACAATTTTCCCAGGAGAGACCTCGAGGTCGGTGGGCGCGATCACCTCGATCTTGTTGCCGTCGGGCTGCGGGTAATACTTCTCGACCGCGCGGGCTTGGATGATCGCCTCGGCCAAATTCGTCTCCTGTGCGATTGCGCTCCTAGTCTATGGGCTTTCTCCGGTCATCGACAATTCACAATTCACAGATTGTGTGAAAGGAGTGTGAATTTGGAGGCATCGTCTGAGGGCGGATGCGGTGTAGTCCCGAACTATCGAGCCGCCATCGGCTTCAACTGGTCGAGAGCGAGATTTACCTCCAAGACGTTGACCCGCGGCTCACCCAGAAATCCAAGCTGCCGTCCCTGGGTACAGCTGCGAATGATCGCGCGTACTTGATCTTCGCTCAGGCCGCGTTCGCGAGCGACGCGTGGGACCTGGAACTCCGCTCCTGCCGGGGTGATATCGGGATCCAAGCCGGACGCAGATGTCGTGACCAAATCGATGGGAACCGGCTGCCCCGGGTTCTCCGCTTGCAGCCGCGCGACATCGCCCTTCACCCGGTCGATTAGTGTGCGGTTCGTGGGGCCGAGGTTAGTGCCACCGGAGTTGGCTGCGTCGTACCCGTTGCCTGCTGCCGAGGGACGGGAGTGCATATAGCCCGGTCCGGTAAATGCCTGTCCGATGATTCTCGATCCGACGACTTCGCCGTTGCGCACGATGAGCTGCCCATTGGCTTTGTCGCGGAACAATACCTGGGCCAAGCCGGTCACTAGCAGCGGATAAATAATGCCCAGCAGTACAGTCGTAACCACCGTCATAAGAATTGCGATCTTCAGATTCTGTTTCATAGTGTTTAGCCTCTACGCCAGTCCGACCCGAGTGATGACCATGTCGATCAGCTTAATCCCAATGAAAGGCACGATGATTCCGCCCACTCCATAGATCCAGAGGTTTCGGCGCAGAAGCGCGGCGGCGCCCATAGGGCGGTACTTGACTCCCCGCAATGCCAGCGGAATCAGCGCGATGATGATGATTGCGTTGAAGATCACGGCCGAAAGAATGGCCGACTGCGGCGTTCGCAGATGCATGATGTTCAGCGCATTGAGTACCGGAAAGGTTCCGGCAAACATTGCAGGGATGATGGCAAAATATTTCGCCACGTCGTTGGCGATGGAAAAAGTTGTCAACGACCCACGCGTCATCAGCAACTGCTTGCCGATAGCCACCACTTCAATGAGCTTGGTTGGATTCGAGTCGAGGTCAACCATGTTGCCGGCTTCCTTCGCTGCCTGGGTTCCGGTGTTCATGGCCACGCCGACGTCGGCCTGCGCCAGCGCAGGAGCGTCGTTGGTGCCGTCGCCGGTCATGGCGACGAGCTTGCCTTGCGATTGCTCGCGACGGATCAGGTCCATCTTGTCCTTTGGTGTGGCCTCGGCAAGGAAATCGTCCACGCCAGCTTCGCGCGCGATTGCAGCGGCGGTCAGGGGGTTGTCGCCGGTGATCATCACCGTCTTAATGCCCATGGCGCGGAACTGGTCGAAGCGCTCCTGCATGCCACCCTTCACAATGTCCTTGAGATGAATCACACCGAGGGCCCGCTGCTGCTCCGCAACCACCAACGGCGTGCCACCTGAGCGGGCGATCAGTTCGACACTGGACTGCACCTCCGCGGGCATCTCGGAACCATTCGCAGCGAGATAGCGACTGATGGAATCGGCGGCTCCTTTCCGGATCTGGTTGCCATTCATGTTCACGCCGGACATGCGGGTCTGTGCGGTGAAGGGTACAAATTCCATCTCGTGCGACGACAACTCGCGACCGCGAAGTCCGTATTTCTCCTTCGCCAGTACAACGATGGAACGCCCCTCGGGCGTCTCATCAGCCAGCGACGAGAGTTGGGCGGCGTCCGCCATTTCCCTCTCACTCACGCCCGGAGCAGGAATAAACTCCGATGCCTGCCGATTGCCCAGCGTGATGGTTCCGGTCTTGTCGAGCAACAAAGTGTCCACATCTCCGGCGGCCTCGACGGCGCGCCCTGACATGGCGAGGACGTTGTGCTGAATCAGGCGATCCATGCCGGCAATGCCAATGGCCGAAAGCAGTCCGCCGATGGTGGTGGGAATCAGGCACACAAGCAGCGATACCAGCACAAAGACGGTCTGCGGGGAACCGGAGTAGATGGCGAACGGCTGCAAGGTTACGACGGCCAACAGGAAGATGATCGTTAAGCCAGCCAGCAGGATGTTCAGCGCGATCTCGTTAGGCGTCTTCTGCCGCTCGGCGCCTTCGACGAGAGCGATCATGCGATCGAGGAAGGTCTCACCGGGGTTCGACGTTACCTTGACTTTGATCTGGTCGGACAGCACCCGCGTGCCGCCGGTTACAGCCGAGCGGTCGCCACCTGCCTCGCGAATGACTGGCGCAGACTCGCCGGTGATTGCCGACTCGTCCACCGAAGCCACGCCTTCGATGATTTCTCCATCCGACGGGACGAATTCTCCCGCCGAAACGAGAACCATATCCCCGGCGCGCAGCTTCGAGCTGGGCACTTGTCTCGGTCTGGCCGTCCTCAACCAGGCGGTTAGCGATGGTTTCCGACCGCGCCTTTCTCAGCGTGTCGGCTTGCGCCTTGCCGCGACCCTCCGCCATGGCTTCGGCGAAGTTGGCGAACAACACCGTGAACCACAGCCAAAGGGTGATCTGCAGATTGAAGCCAAAATTCTTGGGATCGCGAAGCAGCAAAACCGTAGTAATGACGCTGCCCACTTCGACCACGAACATGACGGGATTACCCATCATGTGGCGCGGATCCAGTTTGATAAACGAGTCCAGGATCGCGCGCCGAACGATCTTTAAGTCCCAAGCTTTCTTTTTAGAACTCTTGCTTGCCATTGCTGACCTCAGAAGACCTTCCCTGCTTGCATCAGCAGGTGTTCAAGAATGGGTCCCAGGCTGAGTGCCGGGAAGAACGTCAACGCGCCCACGATGAGAATGACTCCGATCAGCAGCGCGCTGAAAAGCGGTGTAGTAACGGGAAAGGTCCCGAGCGAAGGCGGAACGTATTTCTTTCCCGCAAGATTGCCGGCAATAGCCAGCATGGGAATGATCATCAGGAACCGGCCGATCAACATGGTGAAACCGCCCGCTGTGTTGTACCAGAGGGTGTTCGTGCTCAGCCCTGCGAAGGCAGAGCCATTGTTGCCTGCCTGCGATGTGAAGGAATAGAGGATCTCCGTTAATCCATGGGGCCCGGGGTTGAGAATGCTGGACGTACCGAATCCATTCACCGACGAGATGGCCGTAAATACCAGGATGACTAACGGGAACACCAGCACTACCAGCATCGCCATCTTCACGTCATAGGCTTCGATCTTCTTGCCGAGATATTCCGGTGTACGGCCTACCATCAGCCCAGCGATAAACACCGCCAGCACGATGTAGATCAGCATCCCGTACATTCCGGCCCCCACGCCGCCGAAGATGACTTCGCTCAACATGATGTTGACCAGCGGCACCATGCCGCCGAGCGGGGTGAACGAATCGTGCCACCCGTTGATGGCGCCGCAGCTGGCGTCAGTCGTCACGGTCGCCCAAAGAGCGGTGTTGGTGATTCCAAACCGGACTTCTTTGCCCTCCATGTTGCCGCCGGACTGTTGGGCGGTCACATGTTGATCCACGCCGTGGAGCAAAGGATTGCCCCGAGCCTCGGCCCAGTAGGTCACAGCGACTCCCACCAAGAACAAAACCGTCATCGCGGCCCACACCGCCCATCCATGACGCGGCGATCCGGTCATGCGCCCCAGGGTATACGTAAGTCCGGAGCCGATGGCAAAAATACAGAACAGCTCGATCAGGTTGGAGAGCGGTGTCGAATTCTCAAAGGGATGCGCGCTGTTGGCATTGAAGAATCCGCCACCGTTGGTGCCCCATTCCTTGATGATCTCCTGCGAAGCCACCGGGCCTTGCGCGATGGTCTGGTTCGTGACTGTGTCCATCACCGGCTTGCCGCTGGCATCGACGGCTGGCTTGCCGTCCGGACCCACATGCTGCACTTGCTGCGGCTCAACCAGCTTAACGGAGTCGTAGGGCCGGAGGTTCTGTACTACTCCTTGCGAGACCAGCAGCAAAGCGCCGACGATACAAAACGGCAGCAGGACCCAGAGACATGCGCGAACCAGGTCCACCCAGAAAGTTGCCGATGGTCTGCATCTGCCGCCGGGCGATGCCGCGAATGAAAGCAATCGCCAGCGCGATCCCGACCGCCGCCGAGGCAAAGTTGTGATAGGCGAGGCCAGCCATCTGCGTCAGATAACTCATGGTGGTTTCGCCGGAATAGTTTTGCCAGTTGGTGTTGGTCGTGAACGACGCGGCCGTGTTAAACGCGAGCGCCTGCGGAACCGCCGCGAGTTTTTGCGGATTGAGCGGCAAGAATCCCTGCAGACGCTCGATCAGATACAACAGCAGCATTGAGACCACACTGAACAGCAGCATCGCAAAGGCGTATTCCGTCCAGCGCATCTCGTGGTCTTCATCCACGCCGGTGACGCGATACAGCAGGCGCTCGACCGGCCGCAGCACCGGGTCCATGAATGTCCGCTCACGATTGAAGACCCGGGCCATGAAGACCCCCATGGGCTTGGTCACGGCCAGGATCAGAACCAGAAACACGATAATTTGGATCCATCCATTGGCGGTCATGTCAGAACTTCTCCGGTCGCAGCAACGCGTAGAAGAGGTAAATCATCATCAATGCGCAAATGACGATCATGATTGTTGACTGGATATGCATGAGGTCCCCTCACTTAACCCGGTCGCAGAAGCTGACATAGCCCAGCGACAAGGCGAAGAACGCGATCGTGATTGCGATAAATATCAGGTCTTGCATGTTCAACTCCTAATGCCCGTGCTCATTACCACGGTCCCTGTTTACGGCCAAACCACCAGATCACTCCCACCGTGGCCGTGTTTTGGTCCTTGGAGAAAACGTTTTGAGTGCTGGTCAGGAAAATCGGCTGGTTCGACCAGTCGTGCCGATACTCGTACTTCATTTCAAATCCATTCGCCACGGTAAAGTCATAGGTGGCTGTTACTTCCTTCAAGCGCTTCGGTGACTCCGCTGAAAAGCCCGCCGCGATCGGAGAGGTACTCTGCGCGTCCGCCGATATAGGTCCTGGGCGTCAGCTGATACTTGGCGTAAACAGCCCCGCCCGACGTGTGCGACGGCGCAGACGACTGGCCCGGCGCGGCGTTGGCCCATAGTCGCTGGATGACATAGTCGCCCTCCAACTGCAGCAGAAGTTTGGGCGTGGTCTGCCAGCTTGCGTAGCTGTCGAAGATGTGCAGTTTGCCGTCTGGCGCCGGGCTGATCTTCTGGAAGCACAAGCCCGGCTGCACCGGCACCGGACCGCAAGTGGAAACCGGCGTTGCGTCAGGATGGTCCTGCCCGAGGTAGTAGTTCATGGTCCAAGTGATATTCTTGTTCGGTGTCAGCACGAAACCAAACAGTTCATCCTTGAAGCTATTGGTCGGCTCCGTCTGATTGTTCCCGTTGACGACCCAGTAGTTCAGCGCCAGCTTCTTGTTTACGTTGTACTGCGTCCGAAGGCCCATGTGGTAGAACGGCAGGAAGTTGAACCAGTACGCAGCGCGAATAGTTGATTTGAAACTGCGTGTAGTTGCCTTCGATCCCCAGAGAACTTGCCCATTTGCCGAAATCGACCGTCAGCCCTCTGCCTATCGGTACTACATACGTTCCATAGGCCTGAAAGACATTGCGATAGATGCCGGGACGCGGTCTCGTTGACTGGATTGCCTTGCAGCGTGGCCGTTGCCTGTCCGAATTGCAGATCGAGCCGCGCGCCGAAACGGCGTCCTGCATCCACATCGGGCGCCCGCTCGAAGATGACGGCCGCCTGGTTCAGCCTGAAGGCATTACTGCTCACGTCGTATGCGCGCAGCAGATTGACACGTCCGACCGGGTCGTTGAAGTTGTAGGCGTAATAGCCGTCAAGCGAGACGTTAATCGTTGTTCCCTTCAGGTAGTTGAGAATGCTGCGATCATCGGCAGAAAGCACCGCACTGACTTGCTGCTGCTTGGGTCTTAGCGGAGAGAGCGACGCTTTCGGCGGCGCCGTCAGCCGTGTCATGCGCGAGCTCAGAGTGAGCAGCTGGACGCCGCCGCTGGCGCGGAGGCGGACCGCATCTCCTTCATCTGCGCTTTCAGCTCCGCTCACTTCAGCCTCCAGGGCCGCGAGATGTTGTTGTAATCGTTCCATCGTCTGTGCCGAGACGGTCACCGTTCCGGCGGATTGCGCTGCTGTTTCCGACTGTTGCGCTTGCATCGGCGGGATGCAACGTCATGCAATACCGCTAGCAACCATCGTCAATGCCACTTCTCGAATGCGTTTCCCGATCGCCATGAACATCTCGTCACCTCTGCGTTTACTGCCGTGACTCCGTACAACTGTACATCCAGGAGTTGCGGAAGAGCTGTGACGAGAATCTTAGCTGCGGACTCTCTCTAGAACATCACCATCAACGCCATATCTAGACGGTTTTCAGTCTTGCGAAGGTCCGGCGTGAATCCAGGCACCACAGATCCTGGCGGGCCAGTGTTGCCTCCTGGGGGCGTAATGCCGCCCGGCCCGGAGAAATACGGAACATTCGCGGCCCGGTGGTCGTACTCGAAGCGGAACGTAACGTACTGGCTGGGCATGTAGTCGAAGGTGGCCGATATGTCCCAGGCTTTGAACGGCTGCCCAGGATTCTCCGTGAAGTAGGGCGTACCCGAGATCGCCGTGGCGCCATTGATTGGCGGCAGCAGCACCAGGTAACGGCCTGGATTGTTGATCTGGCCGCCGCCCAGCGTCACCCCGTAGAGGTCCCTGTGGAACCAGAAGCGGTTGTAGAACATGTACCCGATGAAGCTTTGCTTGGGACCCTTGGCGGAATTGGTAGTCGCAACTGACGCCACCGCCATGCTCGCATCCCAGATCGCCGGTCAGCGAGAAAGCCATCTTGTCGAGGACGCTGTCGGGCTGGTCGTAGTATTTCCATTGAATGCTGTCGTCTGTGTGATAGCGAACCCGGCCGGGAACGCCCAGCGTGTCCTCGCCAAGCATGTATTGGTTGCCAAGCACTTCAAACGAGCCATTCGGACGCCACAAGATCTGCGCTCCAACGCCGGGGCGGTTGTTGAACCGGCCGTATGACTGCCAGCCATTGATCAGCCACGGCTCAATCTTCAAGTGCTCGTTGGGAAAGATCTGCACCCGCATCCCATTAAAGAACCACGGCGTGTTGGAGGACACATACGAGGGCTGATAGGCCCAGTTGTCAAAGTTGTAATAGCTGAAGAGGCCGACGTAGGACATGAAGATTCCGGCTTCAACATTGATGCCGTCCATCACGTTAAAGTGGTAGCCACCGTACGCTTCGGAAACATAGCGGTAGGCATCGGCAAGCTGCCATTGGCCACGTGCCGGGCTGGCGTCATTGCGCGGCGTGGTCTGGGAATACATGCCGAACTGCGTCATGACCTGCGCCAGAGCATTGCCCTAGTGG
The DNA here is from genome assembly GCA_963782275.1 of uncultured Acidobacteriaceae bacterium. Taxonomy (GTDB): domain Bacteria; phylum Acidobacteriota; class Terriglobia; order Terriglobales; family Acidobacteriaceae; genus Bog-257. The sequence goes on from CAWAJA010000004.1 coordinate 147,216, forward strand.
AAGTCGCCACCAACGCCGAGCTTGCGTCACCTGGAATTCACTCGAACGAAAGACCTCGCTCGATCCGCCAATGGTGTCGTCCTGCGGATGGGCGAAATCATAGATATAGCTAATGTCGGCCCTGATTTCCGGGGTGAAGAATGCGTTCTGAAACGGCACTTCCTTGACGCGCGAGTTGCCGTTCAACCAAGTGAAATCGGCGAACGAAAACGGCTCGGGCTTCGCTGGCTTTCCGGGCGCAGCCGCCTTTGCATCGCACCCTCGGCTGGCCGGCGCCTGCGAGCCGGAGGGCTTGCTCAACCACGGCATGCACAGGTGCGGCATTTCCTCTTGCGGTCGGCTGTCCCTGGGCGTTCGGCTATTCAGTTCCGCCTCGAGCTGATCAATGCGCTTTTGCATGGCATCGAGCTGCTTCTGAACGGCGGGCGATATTGGCTGATCGGTGTCGCTCGGCGGCGGAGCAGGCGGCTGCGTTCTCTGCCCATGAGCGGCGATCGGAATTGAGAGCAACGCCGCCGCGATGAGTAAGCAGCGTCGCCGAGCCGATGATGTGCAGAGAGGAACTCCGCCATCTGCTGTTCGAGGTGCGCGAGAAAGCGGCGGCCGGTCGCCGAATCGCCCACTGCGACTTGCCTCGATTTCCTGACTGCCGCGCGGTCTCTTCGACTTGGCTAACGGCTGTGAACACTCGAAGAGGAACACCGCAAAGAAAACCACACTCAGTCCGCAGATCAGCGAAAAACAGAGTATTCATAATTTCACTTCCACACACATGCCTGCACACGCTCGTCATTTGATTGGAGCATTCCGCCACGTAAGTGTCGGCTAAGAAGTTCGTAAGTTTTTCGTAAAGAGCAATTTGGTATCCTGCGTCGGAAAGGCGCTGCAACGCCTCCAAGCATTCTTCCTTCAGCTCCTGCAACGCAGCGACTGGCACCAGAAATGTGCAACTGGCCAGCATTCACAAATCTTTAACGGAACGTTTTCCGCTCCCGCCCGTATATAGCTGCAGAAGTTGATCCGGTGAACGCCGCAAGGCACGCCGGGCGCAACCGCTTCTGAAGGAGATCGATATGGACGCGAAATATAACTGGCTGATTGACAACGGTGCGATCCGCGTCACCCTCAACACGGTGGCGATTGCGCTCTGGATTGCCATGGCGTTCGGGATTCTGGAACTGGCGACAAAGGCCAGCTAAGAGTCAGTGTTGACACATTGACGCGCGCGGATACAGGTCGCGCATGAAGAGACCCCGCTTTCCCCAGAGCGGGGTTTCGTGTTGATGGGGCGGTTGACGGCCGAAGAAATTTGGATAATGCTTACTCGTCCGGGAGTTGAGCATGGGACACGAACTTCTCTGCACCGTACGTTCCGGAGGCAAGACGGGCGAGCGGCAAGGCGCTGCTCGAAACCAACGAGATCATCTTTCGCGGCGACTTTCGGCTGAAGATTCCGTTTGCCTCGTTGAAGTCAGTGGTCGCGCGCGATGGCGAGCTGCACGTGAAGTGGTCGGACGGGTCGGCCGTCCTGGAGCTCGGCGAGCAGGCTGAGAAATGGGCCCACAAGATCCTTCATCCCAAGAGCACGCGGAAAAGCTGGGCATCAAGCCAGGACTGGTGATTTCGGCGGTCGCGATGGCTGACCCCAATTTCGTGGATGACGCTTCGCGCCAAGGCGAAGTCGTTCTCGGATTCGAAGGCGCTGAAGGATTCAGATTTGATCTTCTTCGGCGCGGCAAAGGCTGCCGAGCTGGCGCGTGCCAAGAAGTTGGCGCCGTCGCTGGCGAGAGCGGGCGCGCTATGGATTGTCTATCCCAAGGGCAGACAGGAAATCACGGAGCTGCAGGTGCTTGCCGCTGGCCGGGCCGCTGGGCTGGTAGATGTGAAGGTGGTCAGCTTTTCCGCAACCCACACGGCGCTGAAATTCGTCAGGCCGAAGACAAAAGGATAGAGACCTGCTTCGAATCGAGTAACAACGCGCTCTCCGGTTCCACCGACACGGTGGGCGTCGTCTTCCCAGAAAGCGTTCCTGACATCGCTAGGAGCGTGCCGTATCCACTTCGCGCAGACGGGCGGCCTTGCCTCGCAGCGCACGCAGGTAATACAGCTTGGCGCGGCGCACGTGGGCTGAGCGCAGCACTTCGATCTTGTCAATCACTTTGGAGTTGGTCGGGAAGATGCGCTCGACGCCCTGGCCGAAGCTCATCTTGCGAACGGTGAAGCTGGGCTGGTTGCCGCCGCTCTTGGAAATGACGAGCCCTTCGAACGCCTGCAAGCGCTCCTTGTCGCCTTCCTTGATCTTTACGTGCACTCGAACGGTGTCCCCGGGTTTGAAGTCGGGAATATCCGTGCGCCGCGTCTTGGCGAGAAGCCGGTCAATAATCGGTGAGTTCGACATCGTTCTTTTCCTTCCGTATCGCGCGCCTCGCGGCGGCCTAAGTCAGATGTTTTGCAGGTCAGGACAGTGACAAACCAGCCGCTCCCGACCGACGTTATTTCTTGTGTTCGCGAGCGTAGTGGCTCGCTCCCATCACCTGCGTTCTTCTACGGCCTCAATCTCGGCCAGCACTTTCTGGTCTTCCTGGCTCAGCGTCGCCTCGCGCAACAGATCGGGACGATTGCGCAGCGTCTTCTGCAGTGCACAGCGGCGGCGCCATTTCCGAATCTCATCGTGGTTCCCATTCATCAGCACCTCGGGAACCTGCATTCCGCGAAACTCTGCCGGCCGCGTGTAATGCGGATAATCCAGCAACCCGCCTGAACTGCACGTCGAACTCGGCGGCCCGCCAGGAGCCTGTCCTTCTTCTTCCAGCCGAATCCGTGAACGACTCCTGCTGCGCCGAAGCTGCGTTGCCAAGTGCTCCCGGGAGCAGCCGCGTTACCGTATCAACAATAATAGCCGCACCCAACTCGCCGCCGCTCAACACAAAATCGCCAACAGATATCTCACGATCGGCAAGATACTCGCTAACCCGCTCGTCTACGCCTTCGTAGCGTCCGCAAATCAGCACGAATGCGGTCACGCTCCATCAACTCTCGCGCGACAGCCTGCGTGAACAGCACTCCCTGGGCGACAACAGCACAACAGTTTCACGACTACCCTCTCGCGTTCGTTCCTCACGCGGCGAAACCGCCAGCGACTCAAGGCAATCGAAGATCGGCTCTGGCTTGAGCACCATGCCTTCGCCGCCGCCGAACGGCCGATCATCCACCGTGCGATGGCGATCATGCGTAAACGCCCGCAGGTCGTGAATCCTAATTTCAACCAGCCCGGCCTCGCGCGCCCGGCGCACGATGCCGTAATCCAGCGGTCCGCGAAAAAAGTCCGGAAAAATCGTCAGGATCTCGAACTTCACTTGTAATCCTGCGCGAGCATGGCGCTTTGCCCTCTACCTTTTTGGCTTGCGCATTACACCAGCGGCACGCGTTTCGTCCGCTTCCGATTTCTGCCGCTGCTTCTCTTCAGCACTCAGCGGAGCTTCCAACTCCAGCAGCCCTTCAGGCAGGCGCATTTCAATCCGCCCTGCCTCAAAATCTGCTGCCTTCAAGAACTCTTCAGCGTACGGTACCAGGAGCTCCTGCTCGTCGCTTTCACCATGGCCGGTTTCGCTTGCGACCGAAGGTCTGCACCGAACCACCAGCAGTGGCGCCTCACCGGCTCCAAACCGTACTTCCTTTACAATGCCTAGCAGGTGCCGTTCGCCACCCGCACTCGTCACCCAAACTTCACAGCCAACGATCTCGCTGACGTAGGCAGCGCCTGCCTCCAGCTCAGTTCGCGCCTCGCGCGGAATCTGTAACTCTAATCCGACGAGTTGCTCGGCCTCGCTGATATTCTCCACACCAGCAAACTTCAATACCACGCCGCCCTTGTGAAACCAATGCTCTTCCAACCGTAAGTCGCGACGGCTGCCCTCCGCCGTCAGCCCCGATAATTGGCGACGCTCTTCGAATCGCTGGGGAAAATCCGTGTGCAGCTCTGCCAGAACTTCCCCGCGCCGTCCTTGCGGACCGAGTACGCGAGCGACGGTGATAAACTCGCCGGCTATTCGACAATCTCCAACTGATAGCGCTTGCGGGTGCGCAGTGCAGCCGCATTCACAATCGTGCGCAGGCTGCGCGCCATTCGTCCCTGACGGCCGATGATCCTTCCCAGGTCATCCTCGGCGACGAACAATTCAAGTATCGTTTGTCCGCCTTCTTCGAAGGCCTCGACCTCGACCTCGCCTGGCTCAGTCCACCAATCCCTTGGCTAGATGGTCTACCAGCCCTACCATGTTTGCTGCACTGCCAGTCATGCGGCGGCTCCTGTTCTTGAGCGTTGCGAACGGCGCGTCTAAGCGACAGCCGTCGGCTCTGGCGCTGGCTCTGGCTCCGCTGGGGCCGGCGGCGCTGGGGCTTTGTCCACCAGCTTTTTCACACGGTCGGACAATTGCGCGCCCTTCGATGTCCAATAGGCAATGCGTTCGCGCTTTAGCTCAACCGTGGCGGGATTGGTCCGCGGGTTATAAGTGCCAACCACTTCCACCGACCGGCCATCGCGCGCTCGGTCCTTCTCAATCACGACAATGCGGTAATGCGGTTGCTTGCGCGCGCCACGGCGCGACAGACGAATCATTAACACGAAGCTGTTTCCTTTCCTGCCAGTCAGTGTCCACGAAGGTACGCGTTCCATCGCCAACCTAAACTCAGACAACCTTAAGCTTGGAATTGGAATGCGCCAATGGCGCAGATTTCCCTCAGGCGAGACGACCGGCCCCGCCAAGCGCACTTTTGGGCTCGGTGGGTTGGACGGGTGCTCCAGCGATCAAACGGCTCCGCTACCACACCCCAACAAGCACAGCGTGGTGCTCATTGGACCTCACGTACCTGGAGGCAACAACTCATTCATTATTGCGGATTGGAGCGGGCTTTGGCAAGCGACAGCCAGAGTGTGATGTACTGTATGAACAACATCCGACCACTATGTTTAGACTTCTCTGCGTAACTGCTCATCCTGACGACGAAGCCGGCGCATTTGGAGGCACGCTGCTGCTCTATCACGAGCGCGGAGTGGAGACCTCCGTCATCTGTCTGACCGCCGGAACCGCGGCCCGAAACCGCGGCACGGCTCGCACTGACGAGGAGCTGGCCGCGCTGCGTCGCGCCGAGTTTGCCGCCTCCTGCAAGCTGCTAAACGTCAGCCACTGCGAGGTCTTTGACTTTCCGGACAGCAAGCTTGATCGCACCGATCTTCTTCAGGCCGCCGGAACGCTCGTACACGCGCATTCGGCAAATCCGTCCACACGTGGTAGCTCACGTTCGGCATCGACGGAGGACTCACCGGCCACGTCGATCACGCGATGGCGGGAGTGTTCGCGAGCATGGCGTTCGAGTGGGCAGGCCGTCCTGATCGCTTCCCCGAACAGATCGAGCAGGGCCTGCAACCGCATCGCGCGCAGAAGCTCTATTACTTCACGGCAGACTTCGTGTTGCCAGATCGCCAGCCAATTGCTCCACCGACGGTGACCGCTCGCATCGAGATCGGCCAAGAGCGCTTTGAGAAGAAGACCAAGGCGTTCCAGCAGCACACGACACAAGCGCCTCTATTCCAGCGCGTGAGGAAGAATCTTGGCCAGCAGCGTGGTACCGCCGAGATGTATCATCTCGTCGCAACCCGCGATCCGCGCGAACCCAAGTTGGAGACCGACTTATTCGAAGGAGTGGTCGAAGACTGAGCGCTGCTGAACAAGCCGCCTACTTCGACCTTCTTCTTCGGAGTCTCGGTTGACGAGCCGCCTAACTGTCCAGTCACGCTGGCCAGCACTTTCTGGAAGGCCTCTTCCTTGGTCAACTCTTTCTTGCCGGTCTTGTTGTGCCGGTATTTGTGCTCGTAGCTGCAGGTGCGGCAGCGCACCTTCTGCACCTCTTCGCCTTCCATCGAAACCACGGCGTGGTCGGTGGTACGCTTGCACCGCGAGCAATAATCGTCAACGTAATCGCCCAAACGCATGAGTGGATCTCGCTCTACTTGGTCTTCGACGTCGGCGGATATCCCTTGAATAGCTTGGCAACCGCCTTGTCGAGGATCTTGATGTTCTTGTCGGAATTGTCGGAGATGGTGTCGGTGGCCGAGCCGCGCCACAACAATTCCTTTTGCTTTGGATCCGAGAGCTCAACAACCAGCGTTCCTATCTTGGTCACCCATGTGTTGTACGTCGTGGTCGTCGGTCCCCAGCCGCCCCAGCCCCAATACGGTCCCATGTTGTAGCCGGTTCCAACTACTTCCTTCTGATCGTGGATGCTGTTGCTGTACACGACATACACATCGGGATTGGAGTCCACCTTGGTCAACCCCTTCGCCTGCAACTGCTTGTCGATGGCTTCCATAATGCGTTGGTCCCAGAAGCCCTTCGCCGGATGAGGGCTGGGCTGCCACATGTAAGTGTGATATTGGGAGAAATTCGCCTGGCGGTCCCAATCGATGTCCGTCTTCTGCGCGAGGGCCGCGGAAGAAGCAAGAAGACCCAACACCACTATTGCAAGAAGTCGATTCATGCTACGGCTCCGTTTTGATTGATGACGTGGGACTTACTACTGCACAAGAAGATAGCCCATCGCCTCGTAACGATACTCCAACCCCTTTCTGCCGTCCAGACTCGATAACAAGAGGCAAACTCCCCACGGGAACCTTTTCGTTTCTGTGGCGTATTCAAGGTCAGTATTTGTCATGAGTGGAATGACCATCTGCCGATATCTCTGGTCGGCCTTTTTTGTGATCTGGCTCCTGTGGGCTTTGGGCGCCAAGCGGACACAGACTCGGGAAAGTTTCGCCTCTCGAATTCCGTATCTCATCTTCACCGTGGGCGCGTTCTACCTGATGTTCAGTCACGACATGGCGTTCGATTGGCTACGCCAGCGCATCCTGCCATCAGACCCTTGGATCGAGAACCTGGGCATCGCCATCACCGCCGCCGGCCTGCTGTTCGCGATCTGGGCCAGGTTTCACCTCGGCCGCAACTGGAGCGGCCAAGTCACCGTAAAGGTTGGCCACCAGCTCATTCGTTCAGGGCCCTATCGCTGGGTGCGCCATCCAATTTACTCCGGGATGATTCTGGCCCTGATCGGCACTGCCATAAGCAAAGGACAGCTTGGTGGATTCGTTGCCGCCCTGCTGCTTTGGATCGGGTTCACCCTCAAGAGCAGGATCGAGGAGCGGTTCATGGCGAACACCTTCGGTCCGGAATACGAACAGTACAGCCAGAGCACAGGTGCGATTGTTCCCCGGTTGAGATCCTAGCGGCCAGCACCCCCCTCCCCATATCCCCTCGCAAAATATTGAAAACAAAAAGAAAGAAAAAAACTTCCCTTGCAAAATATTACATCGAAAGGAGTTAGAGGTCAAAATATTGTATTCAAAGGACTTACGCGAGAACGGCTTTGCCCATTTGAAAGTAGACAGGAGTCGGTCCTTAACCGCTGAATGAAGTCCGGTAACTGGCCACTGACAGCTACATCTGTTTTTCAAAGATCCCTTGGCCTTACCGACGACCACGAAAGGCCTTCGGCGGCCATTGGGAACTGTTGTCCCAACACAACAGTGTGCAAGGCGGATCGGCGCTTGACAACAGAAATCCAGCCGGACGACTTACCAAGGTAATTCGCAATTCAGCGATAGAGCTTACCAAAGTAACTTTACGCAGGGCGGCCGCCGGTGTCTTCCTGGCTGGGTTCAGGGCGGGCTAACGCGGCCAGCGCTTGTCCAGCGGGGGAAATGGCGGAAACTGGGCATGCGGCTCCTGCTGGTACCAGTAGGCTAGCGACGCGATATCGTCCGCCAGCGGGCGAAATGGGCCATTTGGTGACCAACCCAACGCCTGGATGGAAACCCGCAGGTCCCGTCTGAAGCAGATTGGGTCCATAATATGCCAGCGATATAGGCTCCATTTTTGCGGGCTATGCTTGCTATCGGCTTTCAGCGTGCTGCCAGAATACGGCCCGGTAAAGGCGCTGGGGAAGCCAAAACTCCCGCCGAAATAGTCCTCTGTGCCTGTGCCACAAATGGTAGGAAACTCGCGATCTCCGTCGATGTAGAACTTCATTTCGCCCTCGCCGAACCAGCCATCTGAAAGCTGAGTCCAGGCAAGAAAAGTGCCGACGTACCGCCCTTCGCCCTGGACGGAATCCAGAATCGTCTGCACCGGATTGTCCCGCGGCGTCACACTGCGCCGCCACTGGGCGTGAAAATAACCCGCTCCCTGAGGAACTGCGGCCAAGGCATATGTAATCTGATAGGCAAGCTGCGAAATATCCTTCTCCGACTCGTTCGTGAAAGTAATCCTTGCGTGCTTGCGAAACGGCATAGGCCAGTAGCAATTGAGCGCCGACGTGGGGTTCACCACCACAGCCAAGGATCTCACCGGCGCAAACAGATCGTGACCTACGGCGAAAAAATCGGTCAGCGGGACCTCGACAGAAGGCGATGGCTCGCCATCCCAATAGAAGCGCAAGACGCACGCGCGTCCGTTGCCAGCCCAGTTGGTCTCGGTAGCCATCCATATGTGCTGGATGACGCCGGGACCAGCCACATCCATTAACGTGACGGTTTGGCCTGCCTTCGGTTTGACGAACGGACTTACCTTCCAGCCTTGGCCCAAGTCTTGAGCTGCGGCGGCGAAGGGGAGATTGGGGTCCTCTACGTTAGGGACGGCCCGTGCGCCCTTGCCCTTTTCTCCGGTGGGATTTTCCGCGGAAACAGAGCGTGTATCCCACGTATCCAGCAGGGGAAGGTTACCCAGTCCAGTTGCCAGGATAGATGTTGGCGTTGTCGTTGGCGTCGGGGCCGCAGCGGCTCCCCGGGTTTGCAGGGCGGTGAACCCGGCTGCACCGAGAACAGATCGGATGGCCTCTCTTCGGCTCGGTTTTTCTGACATGTAAGCTCAGGTGGCGGATGTTCCCCGTTACCTCAGTGTAGCGCACATTCGATGCAGCTCTCGCTCGCCCTGAGTTCGTTGTGGAGGAGGGCAACTGCGTTTCTTTCGCGATAGCCTCAGAATAGGTTCGGAATAAGTTCGGAGCTGCTGCACGTTTTCGCCCGAGCCCAGTTCGCCCTCAACCCTACTGCACCGTCAACGGAACCGAAATCGATGCCGCGGAACTACCCGAGCTAGCGGTTACGGTCACCGTGTAGCTGCCGGTGGTTGTGCCCGGATTGTTGTTTGCGCTGCCACCACCCCCACCACACGCTGGAGCCATCAGCAGCATTAACGCGACTATCATCAGAAATGCACTCAGCCCGATTCTGCGCAGCAGAGTTTTCCGCGATGGCCTCTGCCGTGGAAGGAAGCCTGCAAAAACCACAGCGACCAGGAAGCTGCCGCTGCCTGCGAACGCTGCCCATCCGTTGCTACCGGGCTTCGGCCGGACTAGTGCCATCTGCGAAGCCGTAGAGGCGATGGACAGAGTGGTGTTAGCGCTGTTTGGCGAGGTAATGCTCACTTGGGCGGGAGTCAGGGAACAGGTAGGTGGCTCGTTTGGGGTACCTGTTCCGTTGTAAGCCACGGTGCAAGAAACGTTGACGGTTCCAGAGAAACCCTCCCCCGGACTGATAGTGACGGTCGCATTTGCGCCCCCACCCGGGGAGGCAATCGTCAGCGCCGTCGGGTTAGAGGACAAAGTGAATGCCGCAGCTTGATTCATGATCACTGAAAAATCAAACGGCACATAAGGGTTACCGGCGGCCGCATGAAAGTACAGCCCGACTGTACCGTTGCCGAAATCGTGTTCTACCGGATATTGATAGGGCGCGTAGAAGTTACCTCCAGTGTCGATCGCCGGGAAATCTGTCGCACTCACCTGCGTAGCGGGATTTCCACCTGGCCCGGACTCATACATAATGTTGGTAGCTACTCCGCCTGTACAGTTCGGGCAAGTGATCGGCTGATTGTGCGGCCCCTGGCCCAGAGCCATAGATAGGTTGAATCGGTATCCGCCCGACACGTTGGAGACCATCTTGGAGTCCCAAGAGCCAGCGCTGTCCGGCAGCAATTGCTGCTCTACCGACCACGGCCCCCAGGGAGTAGCTGAAGTGCGGATCTGGAGCCCCAGGGTCTCAGCCGAGCCATAGGTCAGAACAAAGCGCTGTAGGGCAGGTGAATAGCGTACCGAGGGCTGGCCGATGTTGATACACATTTCATTAGTCTGAACGAACCTTGATTCACAGGTATGCGCATAAGTCGTAAGTAATGGTATCGCGGACTGCTCCGCTCCGAGCGTCCACGATGGGTTGCCGCTTGAATCAACGTTCGTGAGGTAGTACGCCTGAGTCAGTCCGCCAGCCGCCCCATTGACTCTAGGGTTAGAAGGTACACTATAGCTGGTCGTACCAATGTTTGCAGCATCCATGCACATCAAATAAAGGTTGCTCTGCCTCCATGCCCAGGAGCTTCCAAAAGTGCAGACGATGTTGGATGCAGACTGCAAAGATGCTGGAAGCCCAGAGGCCCATGAAAGACCGGCGACAGCGAACACCGACGTAGTGGAATCAATGAACTTTCCTATATTCGTTTCCTGGTTCTGCATTACGTTCCAGTCAACGGTTCCACTTGCACCACTGTAAACGGGGGAAATTGTGATGTGTGTCGGATCGGTGTACCCCGTGATCATATATTGCCGGTGGTTGACAGGATCCACCCAAGTGAGCGGGTACGCGCCTGTACCCCCACCAGCCGACGTCGTCATGTAGGACGCAAAATTATCCCCGGAAGCCCACGTGACTGTGCCGCTGCCCTGCGTCACCGTGGCAGTTCCATTTAGCACGGTAGGCGCTTGCGACCACACAGACTGCTTCGTACATGGTAGCTCGGAGGTCATCGAAGCTGTAACTAAGTTCGTGGCCCCACAATTTAGCAGTATTGACTCCATATGATATTGGCCGGGCTTGCCTAGAACCTGGTCGACATCACTCTTAGTGACGTTCCATTCGATATAGAGATCATTATTAACTACGAAAGCCGTGCCAGCGGTGTGTCCGGCAAAAAGTACTTCAGGTGTACCATCTGCATCGCTCCCAAGGCCGCTCACATCCTGCGAGGCCATTGCTGGCTGGAGAGATAGATTATGACTACTGTTGGTGATATAAACTGGAGACGGACATCCAGAATAGCCTATCGCGGGGGTGCCTCCCGCGGTAAGGCTAGTATCTACTCCGACGATAGCGGAACACCCGGAATAGTCGGGGAGAAGACCTCCGCTACCTGAAGTTAAACTCATGGCCTTCTGGCCGAGACAGTCTCCATGCCCGCCGGTAGGCAATCCGTTGGCTTGGCAGGTATCTGCGAACTGAAAGTCATTCCACTGATTCCGAATTGTGTCCCAGTAAGTAGTGATCGTGTCTCCCCAAATACAGAATATCTGATTATTAGGAAGCGCTGTACAAGGGCCTTGATCCATTCCCCACACGCCGTAGTTTGTCTGATAAAGGCCCTGGGTCGTCTGTCCGTAAGCAGAGTTCTCTCCCTGATAGTTGGGATTAAGGATCTGAAACATATCCTGCGCCAACTGCTGTAGGGGCGTGGCGGTGGATACTGGTTTAACGGGATCGTTCGTATCGGCCGCAAAAAGAAGCGGACACATGAGCAGTACAAGAGCGAGTCGTCTCTTCATTGTAAGAAACCAGTCTTCGGAGTTTCATCCTAATTTAGCGATCGCCCCTTCCTCGGTCTAGCTACACGAAACCCCGGCAGGACAAAAATGTTGTCCTCATCAGAAAACGCTTCACACGATGCCCGGCCGACATCGTGAAGAAAAAATGCAACACCGGTATTGTCCTCGTAGGATGGAGGACCTGAACCACATGATACGGACCAATGTCGAGACTTATGCGGCTTTGATGACACAATTGATAGTCGGGGTTGCACCCACCGGGTAAACAGGAAGAACCTGCCTTTACCGTCGTCCTTGAAAATTGATGCCAATCACCGATAACACATCTGCAGCGGCAGCCTGCGTGGGGTGGATATTAGGACGTGAATCGTGCCGAGAGTATCCGGACAAACCAATCCTGACATTTACTCTACGGCTTCGCAGCGCCTCCGGCCTTCTGATCGGCGATCCACTTGGTCACGCGCGCGTGCAGTGCGTCGAGCGGCAAGGCTCCGGCATCTAGAACTTCATCGTGAAAGGTGCGGATGTCATACTTCGCGCCAAGGTCCTGCTTAGCCTGCTCGCGCAGTTCGAGAATCTCCATCTGGCCTAGCTTGTAAGCGAGTGCCTGGCCCGGCCACGCGATGTAGCGGTCCACTTCGGTCTGAATGTTAGGCTCGTCCATGGCAGTGTGCTCGCGGAAGAAGTCCACCATCTGCTGGCGAGTCCAGTGCTTGTAATGCACCCCGGTGTCGACCACCAGCCGAATCGAGCGCCACATCTCGTTTTCCAGCCGGCCGTATTCGCTGTAGGGGTCCTGGTAGAAACCGACGTCCTTGCCCAGCCGCTCCGAGTAAAACGCCCACCCTTCGGAATAGGCGGTGTAGCCTCCGTATCTGCGAAAGGGGGGAATATCGGTCAACTCCTGCGCAATCGAAAACTGCAGGTGGTGGCCGGGAATGCCTTCGTGATAAGCGATGGCTTCGACGTTCAGCAGCAGGCGGTGTTCGGGATCGTACTCGTTCACGTTGATCCGGCCGGGACGCGAGCCGTTCCCTGCTCCCACTGAATAGTCGGCTGGAACCGCGTTGGGCGCGCGGTACGCCTCCATAGGAACCACGACCAGCTTGTTCTTCGGCAGCCGGCCAAACAGTTGCGGCAGTTTGGGGTACATCTGGTCGGTGTAGTGCTGATACAGGTCGACAATCTGCTGGCCCGAGGTGCCGTGCAGTTTAGGATCCTGGCGGATGTGCTGGTTGAAACTCGTTAGGTCAGCGAAGCCTTGCTGCTTAGCAATGGTCAACATCTGGGCCTCGATGTCGGCCACCTGCTTCAGACCCATTTGGTGAATCTGCTCAGGCTGAAGCGCGGTGGTGGTCATGCGCCGGACGTCGAACTCATAACGCGCGTCCCCATCGGGCAGTGACCAGACCCCCATTTCCGTCCGTCCCTTCGGTGCGTAGTCGTTTTTCACAAAGGCGGCGAACTTCGCATAGGCTGGATTGACCTCGGACTTGACAGTCTTCGTCACCGCATCGCGCAAGCGCTGCTGATCGGCGGCTGGAATCTCGGCGGGAAACTTCAACACCGGCTGGTTGAAGGGGCTCTTGTCCTCAGTCGCACCCGCGATCTCCTGCGCCTGAACCGTGACTTTCTCCAGCAGATATTTCGGCGGCAGGAGATGGTCGCGCAGGCCAAGCCTCATGTCTTCGGTCACTTCGTTGAAGACACGCGGCAGTTGGTGCAGGCGGGCAATATAGTTTTCGTAGTCCTTGACGGTCTTGAACGGCATCTGCGTCGGCATAGATGCGTATTCCAGGTGCACGCCAAAGAATTGGTTAACCGGCATCTCCCAACCACTGAACCTTGCGCCGTCCACGTCTTCACGCAGGCCGCGCACCATGAGTTGCTGATTGAGCACCTCTTCTTCCGGGAATCCGGAGGTGTCGATCGCCTCAAAGACTTTGAGTTGTTGTTTCGAATGCTCGACCTGTTTCGCAATCGCGTCGGGCGAATAGTCACCGAGGCGGTCGTTGTAGCGGGTGTCGCCGACGTAGGTGGCGAATTCGGGATAGGTGCGAAGCTGGTACTCCCATTCAGCCTGCAAGGTGTCGCGCAACTGAGCGCGGCGCGCCTCGAGGTTATGGCTGTTTTGGGCGGATAGTGCGACGGTGCAGGCCAGGACAATCGATGCAATCACCAACAGTTTCATGCTCGGGACCTCGGGCTCACATGGTTTAGCAAATGAAAGTACTGCCTCGCCTTGTGCACGTCCCTGGCGATCTGTTCGCGCAAGGCGTCCACTGAGGGAAACTTGATCTCCGGGCGCAGCCGCTTCAGGAAGATCAGTTCCAGTTCGGTCTGCGCCAGCAACTCAATGGGATGAAAGTTCAGCAGGTGGCTCTCGATGGCGAACGAGTCCGGCCCAAACGTTGGGCGATTTCCAACGTTGGTCACCGCCTCGAAGCACTCGTTGCCGACGCGTAGCCACGTGATGTAAACGCCATCGGCAGGCACGAGCTCGTCGTAACGCGACAGGTTGATGGTCGGCACCGTGTATTTGTGACCGTAGCCGCGACCTCGCCCTGGATTCGAGAAGATGCTGAACGGGCGTCCCAGCAAGGCGCGGGCCTTCCCTACTTCTCCGGCGGCGAGGAGTTTGCGGATTTCGCTGCTGGAAACGTGATGTCCACGCCGCAGTTGCTCGGGATAGACGACTGCCTCGAAACCCATCTCCTTGCCGAGCGCGTCAAGCGTATTCACATTCCCTTGCGCCTTGTGGCCGAAGTGAAAGTTATAGCCTTCGTGGACTTCGCGGGCGTGCAGGGTACCGACCAGCACCTCGCGAGCGAAGTCCTGCGCCGTCATCAGCGAAAGATCGCGGGTAAAAGGCAGCACGAGTACGGCGTCCACGCCGGCCTGTTCCAGGAGTTGTAACTTGACCGGCAATGGCGTCAGCAGCCTAGGGGCGACATCCGGCCGCAAGATGCGGAACGGATGCGGCTCGAAAGTCACGACCACCGCCTTGCCCCCCAGCGCGTGCGCGCTCTTTGCCATGCGCCGCACCACTTCCTGATGGGCGAGATGCACGCCATCGAAGTTGCCAACGCTCACCACCGTGGGGCCGAGTTGCGGCGGCACATCCTCGAGTTTGTGAAAGACTTGCATGGGCTGGCGTCCTAGAGGTCGAACTCGAGTTTGAGGCCATCGTGCGCCAGGCGAACATTCGCCGGCAGCGTCGCATTGGTCTCGTCATGCGGAAGGTCGTGCGAAATGTGGGTGAAGTAGGCCCGCTTCGGTTGCAGCCGGTCTACCAGCTCCAGAGAACTCTTCACGGTTGAGTGCGTCGGATGCGGATGGTGCCGGAGGGCATCAAGGAACAGGATGTCCAAGCCGTGCAGCTGTGCCAGCGTCTCTTCGGGTACGCTACTGAAATCGGTGAGATACGCGGCTGAACCGAAGCGATAGCCTTGGATGGGAACGTCGCCGTGATGCACTTCAACCGGTGTGAACGTTACCCCGAACAGCTCCAGCGGACCATTCACCGGCCGTATCTCGACTTGCGCGAGTCCACCGTACTTGTACTTCGCCTCGAAGATGTAGCGAAAGACACTGCGCAGCACCTTCGCCGTCATGTCGCTGGCGAACAGGGGAATCTTCCCTCCCCCGGTGACCCGCGGGAAGCTGAGCGGCCGAACATCGTCGAGCCCCAGAATGTGGTCGGCATGTCCGTGAGTGTAGATTACGGCGTCAATCTTCTTAATGCGCTCGCGGATGGCCTGTTCACGAAAATCGGGTGTGGTGTCGATCAGCACGGTGCGACCATCCCATTGCACCATGACCGAGGGACGGGTGCGACGATCATGCGGGTCGGATGAGGTGCAGACGCGGCAATCGCAACCAATGGTGGGCACGCCCATCGAGGTTCCGCTGCCCAGCACGGTGAGCGTGGCTTTCATCCGGCCTTGACGTCAGCGCCCGGACCGCCCTGCGGCGGGCGCGTAATCAGGTTGGTAACTTCCAGGTAGGCCATGCGCAGTTCATAGAGGCAGTTCTGCAGCATGCTCTCCTCGGCCGGGGTCAGATTGCCCTTGGTCTTTTCCTGCAGGATGGCCAGCGTGTCAATGGTCTGGCGCGCGCCGATCAGGTCCACCCCCGGCTTCTCTCCGGGCGGCGCGGCGAGTCCGAGCTGCATGAGCGCGCTCATGTAAATCGACGCGACAAACTTCTCGAAGCTCATCTCGAAATCGGTCGCGCGATGCTGCTGCCCTTGCTTGCGCATCTCCTTGTTGATCTGATCGTCGATCTGCTTTGTGGACTTTTTGTAGGCGTCGGCTGAGGCCTGCTGTTCGGCCGCGCTGGGCATCTCCGGCTCTGGTTCATCCTGCGGCAGGACGGCGGCCTGAGTCGACTGCGCTGATGCAGGCTGATTCTTGGCTGCGCGTTCGTCGTTGACGAGCTTTTGGGCTTCGCGGTTCTCGCGTTCCCGTTCCGCGCGACGTTCTTCGTCCTGGACAACGTCCTGGCGCAATTCGCCGTCGGTGCTGAAGAGACGGCGGTCGGTCACTACGAAATCAGATTTCTTCTCTTTGTCTGGCATAGATTCGTTTGTCGCTCTTTGCTCTTGGTTCTTCGCGTTACGATTCGCTGCGGAATGGCAGCGTCTGAACCGTTGCGCTTTGCTCGCCGATCTGGACTTTGGTCCCTGGGACCGCGATCTCCGGATGCGCATATCCGAGCGCCAGCGTTCGCTCGCCGCTGGGAAATGGAATACGTGCCGCGCTGGTCATCTCGCCTGCATTCTTATCGTTGACGCGCACTTTGGTCCCCGGCTGCGGCGGTTCACCTTCCACCTCGAAGCCGACAAACGTGCGGTGCAGAATCGCACGCGACCGAATGCGCTCCACGATCTCCTGCCCGATGTAGCAGCCCTTGGCGAAGTTCAACGCGTAATGCTGGCCGGTCTCCTGCGGCAGATCACGCTCCCGCAGATCGACGCCAATCCGAGGCACACCCCTGACGATGCGGTAAAGCTCCAGCGCCTCGCTTCCGACCGGAGTCGCGCCCGCACTCACCAGCCCTTCCCAAACTTTGTCAACCTTCTCGGCGGCAAACCAGATCTCGTAACCGTCGATCTGCGGCTGCGCGCTGCGCGCGACCGAGATGCCAAAATCGCGCCACACCGTGTCGATCACCTGGCCACGCTCAAGCTGGCCAACGTCAATGCCAGCACTGGACAACACCTCCCGCGCTTTCGGCCCGGCTACCTCTATAGTCGCAAGCTTGTCGCTGATGTCGGCAACCTCGACGTCGTCCATGATGATGTAGCGGTCAAAGATGGCGGCAATGGCGGGGCGCTTGCTGGCGGTCGGTCGTGACCAGCAAGTAGTCGCCACGGTTGTAGGCGACCAGGTCTCCCTGAATGCGTCCCTGTGCGCTTAGCAGGAAGCTGTAAACGCCATGCCCGAGTGCAAGGTCGCGAATGTTGTTGGTGACCATGCCGTTCAACCAACGAACGCGATCTTCCCCGCTCAACACCAACTTAGCCTGCCAGCTCATGTCAAGGACAGCGCAGCCTTCCAGCAGCGCGCGAAACTCGGCGGTGGTGTCGCCAAACGAAGCTGGCGTCTCCGCGCCGCGATAGCTGCCTAGACGCGCACCCGAGGCCGCGAGCTTCTCTTGAATGGTGGTGATACTCATGCCCAATGTTTGATTATAACGAAGCGAACGAGGTCGCTGCGCGCGGCTGGACTGGCGCTTGTGCGTGGGCCATGGACTGTCAGCCTTGCGTAACAACCGTGCCGCCGGCTAAAGCCGGCTCCATTCTGAATGATCTTCATCAACGCGGCGCTGAAGCGCCGCTCTACCAGTACATTTGAGCACTGTGCCAGTTCCAAGACTGTTCTAGCCGGACAATCAGTAGAAGCTTCTCATCCAGCGATGCTCGCGAAGCTTGTGCAAGATTTCTTCCGGGAGGGGCCCGGCATCGGAGACTGCGGTATTCGCAGCCACATGCTTGGTGCTTCGCATACCAGGAATGATCGTGGAGACGGCGGGGTGCGATAGACAGAAGCGAAGCGCGATTTGCGGCATATCGTCCATGCTGATGCCAAGATCGACGGCAATGGCTAGCACTCGCTCCCAGGCCTCCTGCTTGCGACCGCCCGAGAAGTAGGTGTTGCGAAAATCGCCTTCAGGAAAAGTCGTGTCGGGCGTGATTTTGCCGGTCAGACTGCCTTCATCGAAAGGTACCCGCACAATCACGCCGATGCCATGCTTCTGGCAGTAGGGGAACAGCTCGTCCTCGGGCGACTGGTCGAAGATGTTGTAGATCACCTGTACGGCGTCAACCAGCCCGGTGTCGAGCGCCTTCAGCGCGTTCGTCGGCTCATGGCTCTGGATTGAGATTCCGACGAACTTCGCTTTGCCCGATGATTTCATCTCGCCAACGGTCTCTTGCCATTCCGGCTGCGAAGCCCAGTCGTCAATCCAAGTGTGGAACTGGTAGATGTCCACGCTCGCCCGTCTAAGGTTCTTGAGCGTCTTATCCAGGCACTCCAACACATAATTCTTCGGGAATGTATTGCGAAGGGGAGTGCCGGGCTTCACCGCCCAGACGAGGTCTTTCGGCGGCACCTTGCTGGCAATGATGACATCACTCGATTGCCCGAAGCACTGCGCGATCAAGCTTTCGCTATGGCCGTCACCGTAAGCCAGAGCGGTGTCGTAGAAGTTGACGCCGGCTTCGCGCGCCGCCCGCAGCGAACGCAGCGACTCCTCGTCCTCTGCGCCCACCCACAGCGCCTTGCCGATACCCCAGGCGCCGTAGCCAATTTCGCTGACCTTCAATCCCGTCTTGCCAAACGATCGATAACGCATAAATGGTTTTTCTCCCGAGTGTCAAATCAACGTGAGGCCCTATCGTAGGGATGAAACTGCACCACGGGGGCACGGAGATCGCGGAGAAACTCTCTTGCAATTTGCTGAAAAACTCATAAAAACAGATCCCTCACCGACTAGAGTCGGTTCGGGATGACGAAAAGAAAAGGACTTGTAACGGCGCACCTGAAGGTGTGCCCCTTCAAAACGTTGCCAGTTCCCGTTTTTCAGCAAACTGCTAGAAAACAAAATTCCGAGTTCTCCGTGTCTCCGTGGTAAATGAAATTCGACGCTGTGGCCCCATCGCGGCTCAAGCTGTCTGCGCCTTGGTGCAGATCGCGGTGATGACCTCGACGGCCTGCGCACACTGCTCGCGGTCCACGTCGAGGTGGGTCACGAATCGGATGAGTTTCGGACCGACTCCGTTCGCCAACACGTTCTGTTCGGCCAGCCTGCGCGATAACTCGTCTGAGGTCATGCCGGTGCCGCTGACGTCGCACATAAGGATATTCGTCTGCACTTTGCTGGGATCGATCTTGATGCCGGGAATTTCCGCCAGCCCTTCGGCGAGGAAGCGCGCATTAGCGTGGTCCTGCTTCAGCTTCTGCGGCCCGTGTTCCAGAGCGATCAGGCCCGCCGCGGCAAGAATTCCTGCCTGCCGCATGCCTCCGCCGAGCGCTTTGCGATAGATGCGCCCGCGGTCGATCAGTTCCGCGCTGCCGACCAGCAATGAACCCACGGGAGCGCCGAGTCCTTTCGACAGGCAGAACATTACGGTGTCAGCTTTCGCGGTCAGTTGAGCCACCGGAATTCCAAGCGCCACCGCAGCGTTAAATACGCGCGCGCCGTCGAGATGCACCGGCAGGCCAACTTCATGCGTGTTGTCGCAAACCTCGTCGAATATTGCCGGTGGTGTGACGGTCCCGCCGGCAATGTTGTGCGTGTTCTCCAGAGAAACCAGGCCGGTCTTCGCCGCGTGGTAGCTTTTGGTCTTCAGCTTCGACTTGACGTGCTCCCAGGTCAGGATGCCGTCTTCCGCCCACACCGTTCGCGGCACCACCCCTGAGAAGTGCGCCATCATCGCCATTTCGTAGTTGAACACGTGGCCACGTTCCTCGCAGATGACCTCCTGCCCATGTTGCGTGTGCAGCTTGATCGCGATCTGGTTGCCCATCGTCCCGCTGGGGACAAACAGCGCCGCCTGGCGTCCGAAGATCTCCGCGGCGCGCTTTTCCAGACGATTGATGGTCGGATCTTCGCCGTAGACGTCGTCGCCAACCTCGGCTTCGAACATGGCCTGGCGCATCTCGGGCGACGGCTTGGTCACCGTGTCGCTGCGCAGGTCAATCGCGGGCGCAGATTGTCTGCTGGCTTTGACCTCGGACTCGGGAGCGGAGGTGTACATAAATGCTAGTCTATCGAATCTCCGTCGTTCCCTGCGGCTCTTGCAGGAAGCTGGCGAACACTTCATTCGACAAGAGCCTGCCTCTCGCAGTTAGTCGCAACTGCTCGCCATCGATCTCCAGCAACCCGCTGGCGGCGAGATCGTCGATTGCGGGCTGGCAGCGGCCAACCACTTTGTCACCAAACTCTTGCTTCAGAGCGCGAAACGAAACGCCGCGATTCATTCGCAGGCCCAGGAAGAAAGACTCCTCCAACGCGGCCCTCGCGTCTACCAGCGTGCGTGAAGCCTGAAGCTGGCGCGTGCGCGAAGCCTCTGGATCCAGTTCGTTGGCCGCTGCCGAATATCCTTCCAGCGAGTCAGGAGTCGCGAAGCGCACCGCCTGCACTCCTTCCGCTCGCAGCACAGGGTCGGCCGGCAGCATCGAATGCGCGTCCACTCCAAATCCGAGATAGGGCTGCCGCTTCCAGTATTTGAGATTGTGGCGCGAGTCCCAGAGGCCGACGCCGTGGGTGACCGGCCGAGCAAAATTGGATATCTCGTACTGACGGACTCCACCCTCTTCTAGCCGCTCGCACGCGGCAAGATAGAGGTCAGCGGTGAGATCGTCGTCGGGAACAAAATGCGCATGATAGCGGCTGCCGCCCGCCAGCAACTCGGTGCCGAGGCGCGAGTCCTCGTCCACTTCCAGCATATAGACGCTGGCGTGTGGCACGCCGGTCGCCAGCATTTCGGTGAGCGAAGACTGCCAGCTCTCTTCGGTTTGATGGGGTAAGCCGGCGATCAGGTCGAGGCTAATGTTTCCGATGCCGCTCGCCCTCAGGCGGGCGATGTCCGCCAGCGTGATGGCGCGGGTATGAAGACGACCGACCGACGAGCATTCCTGGTCTACGAACGACTGCACGCCAAGACTAACGCGATTCACGCTGCAATGAAGCAGCGCTTCCAGAATCTCGTCGGTGATGGTGCCCGGAGCGCATTCGACTGTGATCTCGGCTGCTCGCTCGACGTCAAAGTTGTCGCGGAGCACCCGAAACAAGCGTTGCAACTGATCTGTGGCGAGCACCGACGGCGTGCCTCCGCCGAGATAAATGGAATCCACGCAGCGTTCGAGATGGCCACTGAGTTCCAGCGCAATACGATCGGCAGCTTCGATCTCTGCGCAGACCTGCTCGACGTAACGGTCAAACAGCGTGCGCGAGAACACTCCGGAGGCAAAGTTGCAGAAGCTGCACTTGGTGCGGCAGAACGGTACCGAGACGTAAATTCCCAGGGGCATCACATTAGCCGAAGGCTTTTCCAGAGTAATAGATTAGCAACTGGCAGCTAGCGATTAGCAGCTAGCTGTTAATATCTGATACTCGCGATCGGCGCATGGCGTCGGCCGGGATCAGGAGCCCACGACCTCTGCTCGCCGGCCGTGACTAGTTGCCAGTCGCTAGTTGCTAATTGCTATGAAAAAGCGCGTCGTCATCACCGGAATGGGCGTGGTCAGCCCCAATGGAATAGGCAATGAAGCCTTCTGCCGCGCCGTTCTGGCTGGGGTCAGCGGGGTGAAGCGCGTCCGCAGCTTCGATCCCAGTGACTTGCCAGTACAGATTGCCGGCGAAGTGCAGGACTTCGACGAGCTCGCATGGGTCGACGCCCACGAGCGCAAGCACGTTTCGCGCGTCGTACCGCTTGCGCTGGCAGCGTCCACCGAGGCGCTGCGCGATGCCGGCATCGAAAGCTCACGACTTTCCCTGGAGCAGCAGCGTGAAATCGGCGTGCTGCTAGGCTCCGGCGGCGGCGCGCAGGAGTTCTCGGAAGAACAAGTGCGGCTGTGGCTACAAGGAAAGGTGAAACAAGTCAGCCTGTTCTGCATCCCAAGCGGCACCATGGGCACGCTCTCCAGCGAGATCAGCATGCGCTTTGGCCTGCGCGGCATGAGCCACGTCATCACGACAGGCTGCACCTCATCCACCGACGCGTTCGGCTACGCGCTAAGGCAAATCCAGTTTGGCTTTCTGCCCATGATGCTGGTCGGTGGCGTCGACGCACCGATCGCGCCCGGAATCATGAAGGGCTTCACCCTGATGCGCATCATGACGGCTTCGTGGAACCATGCTCCGGAGCGCGGCTCGCGTCCCTTCTCGGTCGACCGCGATGGCTTCGTGGTGGCCGAGGGCGCGTGGATGTTTTTCCTGGAGGAGTACGAGCATGCCCGTGCGCGGGGAGTGCGGATCCTGGCCGAAGTCACAGGTTATGGCTCGACCTGTGAGGCTTTCCACCGTGTCCGCCTGCAGGAGTGCGGCGAGGAGCCGGCACGCGCCATTCAGATGGCCATGGAAGACGCTGGCATTGCGGCGTCGGATGTCAGCTACGTGAACCTGCACGGCACCTCGACACAGTTGAATGATCGCATCGAAACCCGCGCTCTGAAGTTGGCGCTGGGGGAGAAGGCATTTAAGACGCCGATGTCGAGCCTGAAGTCGCAGATTGGGCATCCGCAGGGAGCCTGTGGCGCAGCGGGGATTGCCGCCACACTGGTCGCCATGCAGCACGGGCAGATTCCGCCGACCATCAATCTGGAGGAACCCGACCCGGATTGCGATCTCGATTATGTGCCGGAAGCGGGACGGCTCGCCGCAATCGAACATGCGGTGTGTAATTGCATCGCCTTCGGCTCGAAGAACTCGGCGCTGGTGTTAAGGAAAGTGGGGTGACCAGACGTACAAGCAAGTTGTCCGCTTGCCACCTTTGCTTTTGTTAGCACATCCAAGCCCGTATGCCCCAGCAAACGATCGTGCGTAAGCTGCTCCTCTCCGCCGCTCTCGAAAACAAGGCCGTAACGTCGGTAGATGTACGGGAAATCACCTTTCAGCCCGGTCAGAAGACCGGAGTTCACAGACATCCGTGCCCGGTCTTTGGGTACATCGCTGAAGGGGAAGCCGTGCTGTAAGTCGAAGGGGAGCCGTCGCAGCACCTGCCGTCAGGTTCAGCTTTCTACGAACCAGCCGGAGCGGTTATCCGGCGTTTCGACAATGCCTCGTCGGAAAATAAAATGCGATTCATCGCCTGTTACCTGCTTGAGGGGAAACAAGACTTGATCGAGATGCTTCCGGAGTAACGAAGCTCCGGCTAGCTGGATTGCAGCAGCAAACTTTTCCATCCCTGTGTGCCGTGAACTCGTCTATATGATCTCAAGCGATTGTTTACAATCATTTCGGGGACATGGCTGGAATCCACGAAGAGGAAGTACTAGGCAAGGCATACGACAGCAGGCTGATGAAGCGCCTGCTGACCTATCTGCACCCGTATCGGGTGCAGGTGGTGATCGCCCTGATTGCGATCGTACTGAAGGCGGGCGCCGACGTGCTCGGCCCCTATCTCACCAAAGTCGCGATCGACAAGTATCTCGCCAGCCACACTGAAGCTCATTCCCTGCTCGATGGCTTCCTCAGCCCGCGGCCGCTGACCGGCATCGCGCAGATTGCCGCCATGTATGTCGGCATCCTGCTGTTCAGCTTCCTGCTCGAGTTCACGCAGACCTACGTCATGCAGTGGACGGGGCAGAAGGTAATGTTCGATCTGCGCAGCGAAATCTTCCGCCACCTGCAACGGCTGCACATCGCGTTCTTCGACAAGAATCCGGTTGGCCGGCTGGTCACCCGCGTCACTAGTGACGTGGATGCCCTCAACGAAATGTTCACTGCGGGCGTGGTCTCGATCTTCGAAGATGTCTTCGTGCTACTCGGGATTCTGGTCATCATGCTGAACATGAACTGGCGGCTGGCGCTGATTACCTTCGCCGTGCTGCCGCTCATCTTCTATGCCACGTCCATCTTCCGCCGGAAAGTGCGTGACAGCTATCGTCGCATCCGCGTCGCCATTGCCAGGATCAATGCCTACCTGCAGGAGCACGTGACCGGCATCGTCGTGCTGCAGTTGTTCAACCGCGAGAAAAAGTCTTACGAGCGCTTTGAGAAGATCAACCGTACGCACATGGACGCGTTCAAAGACGCGATTATGGCGCACGCCGTGTACTACCCGGTGGTGGAAGTACTCTCCGCGACCGCGATCGCCTGCGTGGTGTGGTTCGGCGGCAATCAGGTGATTCGCAACATGGTCACCCTCGGCGTGCTGGTTGCATTCATGCAGTACGCGCAGCGCTTCTTCCGGCCAATCCAGGACCTGAGCGAAAAGTACAACATCCTGCAGTCGGCGATGGCGTCCAGTGAACGCGTCTTCAAGCTACTCGACACTCCGGCCGAGATCGTGTCCCCTGCTACGCCCAAAGTGCCCGATGGACCGGGGCGGATCGAGTTTGACCACGTTTGGTTCGCCTATCGCACCCTGGCCCAGGCAGCCGAAGAAGCGGCCAGCAAGGGCGAAAAACTGAAGGCGGTTGGCGGTGGCAATGGAAATCTTACGCAGGAATACGACTGGGTATTGCGCAACGTTTCGTTCACCATCGAACCCGGAGAGACGGTCGCGATCGTGGGCCACACCGGCGCCGGCAAAACGACCATTATCTCTCTGCTGTTGCGCTTCTATGACGTGCAACAGGGCGCGATCCGTATTGACGGCGTTGATATTCGCGACATGGACCTGATGGATCTG
This sequence comes from uncultured Acidobacteriaceae bacterium, assembly GCA_963782275.1. Taxonomy (GTDB): domain Bacteria; phylum Acidobacteriota; class Terriglobia; order Terriglobales; family Acidobacteriaceae; genus Bog-257. Next base: position 171,721 of record CAWAJA010000004.1, read on the forward strand.
CGGCGGCGCTACGGTGTGGTGCTGCAGGATCCGTTTCTCTTCTCGGGAACCGTCGCCGGCAACATCCGGCTGGGCTCGCACTGGATTGCCGATCAGGAGGTCGAGAATGCCGCCGAGCAGGTCAACGTGGCGGACTTCATTCGCTCGTTGCCCAGCGGCTTCGCAGAAGAGGTACGCGAGCGCGGCAGCACGCTTTCCACCGGGCAGAAACAGCTCATCTCGTTCGCCCGCGCCCTGGCGCACAACCCGAAGATCCTGATCCTTGACGAGGCTACTTCCAGCGTTGATACGGACACCGAGTTCCGGGTGCGCGAGGCCCTGACCCGTATGGTTGAGGGCCGAACCTCGATCATCATCGCGCACCGGCTGAGCACTATCCAGCGCGCCGACAAGATCATCGTCATGCACAAGGGTCAGGTGCGCGAGATTGGCACGCACCAGCAACTGTTGGCGCAGCACGGCATCTACTGGAAGCTGTACCAGCTACAGTACAAAGATCAGGAAATCCCCGCCGCGATGTTGGCAGGCGAGGTGACACCGAGCGTCGGCGTCTCGGCAGACGACTAACTCACTATGCCAGCGAAAACACCATCGGAAATCCACGCTCTTTTCCTCGACGCTTTCAATCGGGCAGACCTTGAAGGTTTAGTGGCGCTCTACGAGCCAAACGCAGTGCTGTTCATCAGCGGTCAGCCTGCGGTTGGACGTGATGCGATCCGCGAGGCCTACCAGGGACTGCTAGCGGGTCGAGGTCAAATGGCGCTGGAAACCCGCTCCGTGGTCGAGTCCAGCGAAGGACTGGCGGTGCTGCACGCTGGCTGGACGCTTCAGAGCCTCGGGGTCCACGGTGAGCGGCATCAGCACCGAAGTCGTCCGGCGTCAACCCGACGGGACCTGGCTGTTCGTAATCGATGAGCCGCGCACGCCGGAGTAATCTCACTTCCACGCAACTCACTCTTATTTCCCGCTTGACCGCGGCATCGCCGAATGTTGCAATCCCGTTCTGCCACCTGAGGTGAACCGTGCCGCAAATTCATCCCTTGCTAGCCCTTGGCGTCGCTGCATCCACAGCCGCGACCGACGCCGTGTATGTCATGTTCAATGCAGCGGTGTCCTCGCGGCGGCGCGTGCCTGCGGCCACGTGGAGCAGCGTGTGGTATCTGCTGTCCGCCTTCGCGGTCATCAGCTATACCAGAAACTGGGTCTACGTCTGCTTCGCGGCGCTCGGATCATGGATCGGAGCCTATGCCTCAATGACGCTGCTGCGAAGACCGCGCAGCGACTCTGGGGACATTGACCATGGCGACCCGAAAATCTCAGCTTAGGCTGAGCTGAGAGCTAGCGGCTGAGGGCTGATGGCCGAGCTGGCACCCTGTCATAATCCCACTGTGCGAATTCTCATCTCCGCGGGAGAAGCGTCCGGCGAATTTTACGGCGCAGAGTTGATGAAGGCCCTCCGCCAACGAATCTCGGAGAAAGCTCCGAGTGCGGCAATCGAGTTCTGTGGGGTAGGTGGAGAACAGATGCGCGCGGCCGGCTGCGAGCTGCTGGTGGACGCTCGCGAAATCGCCGAAGTCGGCATCGTAGAAGTCGTCAAGCACATTCCAACCATCTATCGCCGCTTTCGCCAGGTGGTGCGCGAGATCGAGCAGCGCCGGCCCGACGCAGCGGTGCTCATCGATTTTCCAGACTTCAATCTTCGCCTTGCTCGCGAGCTGCACCAGCGTGGCGTTCCGGTAATCTATTACGTGAGCCCGCAGCTCTGGGCATGGAAGCAGGGACGCATCGAACGGGTGCGGAAATACGTGCGCAGGATGCTGGTGATCTTCCCCTTCGAAGAGAAGTTCTACCGCGAGCGCGGCGTCGAAGCGCAATTCGTTGGACATCCGCTGGCCGACTTGCCCGCGCCAGCCATCACAAGGGATCAATTTGCCGTCGAAAATAAACTTGACGCCAGTCGCGAGTGGATTGCCCTGCTTCCCGGCAGCCGCCGGGCAGAAGTCTCGCGCATTTTCCCCACGCTGCTGGAAGCGGCGCAACTTCTCGGACCGGATTACGTTTACATAGTTCCGGTAGCCTCCACTCTCGACCCGCGCTGGATGTCGTCGTTCCTGCGCGATTACGCGGGTCCGCCAATTGCGTTCACCAGCGACGCGCGCGCAACTCTGTTGCATGCGCGGGCGGCTGCCGTTGCCAGCGGCACGTCAACGCTGGAAGCGGCGCTGATCGGAACCCCCTTCACGATGGTTTACCAGGTCGCGCCGCTCACCTGGAAGCTTGGCCGCCGTCTAGTTAAAGTAGACCGCTTCGCGATGGTCAATTTGATTGCCGAACGTGATGTTGTGCCCGAGTTAGTGCAAGGAGACCTCACGGGGCAACAAGTCTGCGCCGAGTTGCGGCGGATTATCCCTGAAGGCGAAGCGCGACAGACGATGGTAGCTGGCTTTCACGAAGTGCGGCAGCGCTTGCAGCCAAAAGATCGCGACGGCAATGCGAGTGAGCGCGCCGCAAAGGCCGTACTTACCATAATGGAACAGCGGGCATGACTACTCGCTTCCCGGCATCTTTCCACGTAGTTTTTTCATCATTTATAGTGGGTAGCAGACAGGAGTTTCCCCTTTAATGCAAAGCGCAGCGCGATCCGGTGGACGCGTCCTCATCTTTATCGCCCTCGCTCTGGTTTCGACCTGCTTTGCGGTTGAGAAACCAAAGATCCAACTCAATGACGTCGCCGTCAATGTGGCTGTCACCCCGCAGACGCACCAGATGAAGGCACAAGCCCGGGTAAAATTCACCGCGCTCGACGATATCAACATTGCCGTCTTTGAGTTGCACAACGACCTAAGGCCTACCCGCGTATTCGACAGTTCCGGACAGGCGTTGTCCGCTGAGCGTGTTAGCCAGGATTCCACGGTGCGCATCGCCTTGCCAAGCGGCATGAGTAAGGGAGCGAGCGACACTCTGATCTTCGAATATGAAGGCGCAATTCAATCGTCGGATGACAGCCCGGTACAGGGGCTGAAGCTTGCCTACATCGGCGATCCCATCACTTATCTGCTTTACGCCGGCCGATGGTTTCCCATGGTTGGTTACGGCATCAACCGATTCACTTCGACCATCAGCGTCAGCGTTCCGGCCGGATACACGGTTATTGGCAGTGGCAAGCAGACGACCGGAGGGACGCCCGAACTCAGCGCTGATGCAAGTGCGTCTCGCAAAGGAGCCGCAAGCCATTCTTCGCTCGCGAAGTTGGCGGCTCCGGCCGGATACAAGACCTACACCTTTACCTACGAAGAGCGGTCGAGCTTTCCGGGCACCATTCTGATCGGCAAGTACGAAGCGACCAAAAGCACCGAAGGCGGATTGAACCTGACGGTCTACACCACGCCTGAAAAAAAGGCAGTCGCCCAGCAGTACGCCGAGACCGCAACCAAAGAATTCTTCTTCGACACCAGCACTTTTGGACCTCCATATAGCAGCACGCTGAATGTAGTCGAGTTGCCAAATGACACGGTTCCGTCGGCCTGGGCGCCTGAGATCGCCGCTCTGGCTTCCCGCTCCTTCAATGAGAAGGTCAGTTACCGCCTGCTGGCAAACACGATCTCGCACCAGTGGTGGGGAACCATGGTGAGTCCGGCTACCAGGAACGACTGGTGGTTGAACGATGGTTTCGCGCGATATTCCGAAGCCTTGTATGTCCAGCACGTCGCCGGCACCGCCGGTTTTGAAGAAGTAACCAAGGACATGTCGGTCGGCGCGCTGGCTTACGTGTCAGTCCCGCTCGCCGATGTCGGCAAGCTCGATCCGTTTTCGCCGGAGTTCCAATCGCTGGTCACTGACAAAGGCGGCATCATCCTAAACATGTTGAACTGGGTAATCGGCGAAGAGGCCTTCGACAAGACCATGCGCACTTTTCTCTCGCAATATGCCGGGAAGCCCGCCACGGTTGACGACTTCCGCAAAGTCGCGGAGCAGGCTTCCGGACAGCAGCTCAACTGGTTCTTCACGCAATGGCTCGACTCCACCGGCGCGCCTGAGTTCAAGAACAAATACACCGTCTATCGCACCCAGAAAGGCTTCCGCGTCGTCGGTGAAATCCAACAGGACATGGACCTGTTCCGCATGCCGGTGGAGTTGAAGATCGATACCGACGGCAAGACCGAAACCAAGCGCATCGAGGTTGAGGGTACGAACTCCGCTTATGCGGTGGAGACATTCGGCAGACCGCGCAAGATCAGCATCGATCCCGGGAACATGGTCCTGCAGAACTCGCAGGAATTGCAGGTGCGCACTTCGATCATGCGCGGGCAGCAGGACGTTGAGCAGAACGACCTGGTGGAAGCGCTGAAAGAATTCCAGAAGGCGCTCGACGTCAACAAGAACAGCTCACTGGCCCACTATCGCATCGCCGAGGTTTTCTTTCTCCAGCACAATTACCAGTCGGCTGCCAATGCCTATCGCGAGTCGCTGAACGGCGACGGCGTTCCGCGCTGGACTGAGGTCTGGAGCCACATTCAGCTTGGCAAGATCTTCGACCTGACCGGACAGCGCGAGCGCGCGACCAATGAATATCGTCAGGCATTGCAGACCAACGACAACACCCAGAACGCGCTCGACGAAGCGCGCAAGTATCTGCAGAGCCCGTTCCAGCCCCAAAGCGGAACCAACGGCCTACAGTGAGAGCGGCTAGCGCAATTTCCTTGTCATCCGGAGCGAGGACTTCAGGTCCGGGTCGAGGGGTCTGTTTTTCTGGTTCGCGCGTGGGCCGCTGCGGTTTGGGCTAACGCGCAAATTTCAGGCCGCTCAATCGGGCGGCCCTCTCTCTTTCCACTCCGTGCGACATCACCAGCACCTGGAATGTCTCCCCCATTCCGCCCGGTGTAATCAGATGCTTAAGTTGTAGTGCCACCTTCGCACGCTCCTGCGGTAGCTTGCACTCCTGAAACGCGTCAGCAAATTGCGTCTCTTCTCCGATGCCGATGAGAAACTGCGATTGCGTGACCAGTGCTAGCGCCTGGAGGCCGCACTCCATACCTCGCGCCCGCAATGCCGTGAAATTTACATGTGCCGTGATGTCCTGCTCGCCCGGCGCCTCGTACGGCGAGGTGCTGGCCGCATGCTGACGATACGCCATGAGGGTGTCACGATGCCGTCCCGCAAGCTGCTCCTCGCGGGTGTACCCGTAATCAATGAGCACGGCAAACCCGCGCCTGTCGTGAAGGATCTCTGCGATGTCCTCCATCCACGCCAGCGACGCCAGCGGCGCCTCGACGCGCTCTCCTTCCTCCGGATGAACGCTATAGCGGTCCAGAAATTCGTTCTCCGCCGCGGAAGGCCGCACGAATGTTTCCGTGAATCGGTCGCCGCCAATTCCAACCCGCACCGAGCCGCGATGGTCGACGATCTCGACCGGCAGCGCGTCGAAGAACTCGTTGCCGAATACAACGACGTTCTCTCCTGCCTGCGCAGCAGCCGATTCGAATGACTCAAATATCTGCGCCTTCCGTGCCGAAATATGCTCAGCCAGGCGCTCCTGCAATCGTTCTCGCAGGTGTGTCGATTGCTCCACCAACATGTAATGTTGAGCACGCGAAAATTCCGGAAACTGCTTTCCCGACCAATCCAACACATCGCGTGCGAACAGCCCGCGTCCCGGACCAAGCTCGATCAGATCAAATCGCTCGGGCGAATCCAGCGCGCGCCACATCTCTTCGAATTGCCTCGCCAGCAGCCGCCCGAACACGGCATGAACGTCGCTCGAGGTGTAGAAGTCCCCGGCCTTGCCGAACTGCTCGCGGGCGCGCGAATAGTAGCCGAGCTCCGGTTCGTACAAACAGAGTTCCATGTAGCGAGAGAACGGAATCGGCCCGTCGCGGCGAATTTCCTCCGCAATGCGCTCGCGAAGCCGGGGTCCCCAACAAGCGCCGCTTCCATCAACATTGTCAGAAAATGTCGCGCTTGCGTCTTTCGTTATGGCTTGGCGCTTGTTGGGGTGTAGGTTCACAGCTTGCCCTCACGCTCCATCTGCTGGTGTTCTTTGCGGTGCTGCGGCGTGCGGATGAACATTTCCACCAGGTAGTCATGCAGGCAGTCGAAGAGCTGGCGCTGGAATGCCCACTCGAATTGCGGGTCGTCGAGGTCGCGGGGATGCAACTCGAAATAGTAGGTGTGAACCTGCGGATCGGTGAATCGCGGCCGAATGATTACCTCGACGGCATCGCCCTTTGCTCGCGCGTCGAATTCCACGAGCGGGTGCTCATACAAACGCAACTGCTGCTGCACGCGAGCGAGGCGATCGGAGGTCACCGTTTGATTTTAGTCCGCGAAAGGTTCTACCCGGCCAGTACAGACTCCAATCAGCCAATCTTGTGAAAAAAAGAGGCCTTCCCTACTCGTACCGCAGGGCTTCGATGGGATCGAGGCGCGAAGCTTTGATGGCGGGCAGCATGCCGCTGATCAAGCCAACAAACGTCAGGATGACGGTGGCCACTACCACAATTGTTGGGTCGATGATAAGCCGGATATCAGCCGCCTCGGCATTCTTGGCGACGGCGCTGTAAAAGGTGAGACGCCCGACGCCGAGCGAAACCGCATAAGCGAGGAGGATTCCGGCAATGCCACCGACAAAGGTGATGGCCAGCGCCTCGGCAAGGAATTGGAAGAGGATGTCGCGCTTGCGGCCGCCAAGCGCCTTTTCCACGCCGATCTCGCGCGTGCGCTGGGTAACGGAGACAAGCATGATGTTCATCAGGCCGACGCCGCCAATGCCCAGCGTTAGCGTACCGATGAAGGCCAGCAGGATCTGCAGGCCCGTGGTGATGATCTGGAACTGCTTCAACTGCTTCATCATGTTGAAGACGAAGATTGCTCGCTTGTCGTCGGGCTTGAAGTTGTACTGCTGGGCAAGAACCCCACGCACCTGGTGCTCGACCAACTCGAAGTTGTTACCTTCGTAGTCGAGCCAGATGCCGTCGAGGTAGTGCGTGTCCTTCAAATCGCCCATGGTGGTGAACGGAATGTAGATCAGCTTGTTGACGCTGTCATCGCCTTCCTGCATGTGCGGCGACAGGACACCGATCACTTGGAAGCTGATGCCGTCAATGCGAATGAACTGCCCCAGCGCATATTGGCCGGAGAAGAGCTTGGATTTTGCCTCGGAGCCGATGACAGCGACCCGCGCCCGCGACATCTCGTCTTCTTCGTTCAGCAGGCGGCCCTCGCCAAGATTCAAGGCCTGGATTTGGAACATGGTGGGATAAACGCCATTGATGGGAAGAGTGTAGGTGCGAACATCCTGCTGCACATTGCTCTGCTTCTCAACCACTGGCGTGATGCGGCGGACCAGCGGGGCGGCGTTCACGATGCGATCAATATCGTCGAAGGTAAACCTGATCTTGGTGCCGGCCTTTTGCCCGCCAGCCTGCAGCGAGGTGCGCCCGGGAAAGACGCCGATGATGCGGGTGCCCCAGTTGGCGAAGATGGTCTCGATGGCGCGGCCAAATCCCGCGCCGTAGGCGAGCAGAAGAACGACTGTGGCGATACCCCAGGCCATTCCGAGCATGGTGAGCGCCGTGCGCCGCCGGTTGTGACGCATGGCGCCGTAGGCTTGTGTGAGCAGGTCTTTCACCATAGCTACTCCTGCCTCAACGCATCGACCGGCTGCAACAGGGACGCCTTGCGGGCGGGATAAAGCCCGGCAAAAATTCCGGCAAGCGCCAGTGTGCCGATGGCGAGGGTCGCCGACATATACGACATGGTGGGAGGATCGAAGCCCGGCACCTGTCCCATGCCGCTCATCAGGTACATCAGCAGCGCCGCGCCGCCCATGCCGATGGCTCCGCTCAAGAGCGTGAGGAAGGCGCCTTCCAGGAAGAACTGCAGCAGGATGCTGCGGTTGGTGGCGCCCAGCGCCTTCCGCAAGCCGATCTCGCGGGTGCGCTCGGTGACGGCGACGAGCATGATGTTGACGATGCCGATGGCGCCGAGGGTGAGCGTGACCAGGCCAACTCCACCGAGGAAAATGTCCATCACGTCAAAGATCTTGCCCACCGTCTCGGCGTTCTTGACCGTATCCCAATCCTCGAAGGCGTCTTCATTGTGCCAATCGAAGCCGTGATTGCGTGCAATGATCTTGCGAACTTCATCACGGGCGAGCATGTGCTCGTCACGCACGCGCGGACGATAGTTCAGGAACGAGACCGCATCCTGTTGCTGCTCCCCAGCCAAGGGAAAGAACTGATGCATCATGGTGTAGGTAAGGAAGACGCGATTGTTGGTCGAGTTGTCGTCGCCGTGGCCCACACGTTGCACCACGCCCACGACTTCGAAACGAACGTCGTTCAGCATAATGAAGCTGCCAACCGCCGTTCTTCCGCCGGGAAACAGGTTCTTCACCATCTCGTCGCCGATCACGCAAACGAACCGCTTCTGGGCATCGTCAGCATCGTTGAGCCAGCGGCCACTGTCGAGCGGCAGATAGCGAATGGTATTGAAGTTCGGCGGAACTCCCACGACCTCACCGTTGGTGTTGCCGAACTCGCTGACCTCACGGATGTCCTGCCTTCGGAGCACCGGCGCCACCGCCCGAACGTGCGGCGCTTCGCGCTGGATGTCGAGGTAGTCTTGATAGGTGAGGTGATACTCGCGGCCCGAGCTCATGTTGCCGGCAACGGCCGGCGCCCGTCCCGGGAAGATGAACATGATGTCTTCGCCCAGCGAGTTCAACTCGCGCCGGTTTCCCGAACGAAATCCTTCCCCCAAGCCGACCAGCAGCAGCAGGGAGCCGACTCCCCAGGCGATGCCAAACATCGTCAGGAAGGAGCGCAGCTTGTGCGCCCACAGGGTCCGCAAAGTCTGCCGGAGAATCTCGAAGAAGATCATGCAGGGATGGGACTCCGCCCCAGTGATCAATACGCGACAACCGTCCACTAAGTTCCTGTAACTATTGTCCCATTGGACACCAAAAGGCATGATTTGAGAGCGACTTACAAGGTTAGACGTGATCAGCGGCACTTTACTAAGTTGAGTCGGCGGAAAGTTGTGGAAAACAGCACCTTAGCGCCCAAAATCAGGCTGAAATTGGTTATAGTAGAGATACCGCAACCAGCCACGACATCTCAGAGCGTGGACCGGTTGCAAAATCTGTAGAGTCTAGGAGCCAAGTACGATGCCTAAAGCAACACGAGCCAATGACAGCGCCACGCCGAAGAAACGGAGCCGCAAGGCCAAGCCTGAAAACGGGAATGGCACTCAAGTGGAAGCGGCAACGACGTCGCCCGAATTTGCTCATGAATCTCAAGTTTCGCCTGTAGTAGCAGAGGAGAAAATCCGCATGCGCGCCTATGAGCTTTACCTGCAACGCGGCGGAACGGGCGGATCTCCTGAGCAGGACTGGCTACAAGCGAAGGAAGAGATTTGCGGAGAACAGCGTATCGCCTAGCACACCGTTCGTCTGGTTCGATTTAACATTCGACAAAGCAAACACCTGCGGTGAGGAGTGCATCTAAACTTTCGGGGGGGCGTGTTCTTGTGCGATGTAGCACTACTGCGAGATCGCCGATCACCGTTCTTTGAGCCTCCGAAAGACACTCCTCTCTTGCGGGCAGATGGGCTACTATATCTGCCCAGAAAATGCGGGGTGCTCCGATTCCGCTTGATGAAGGTTCGCGCCATTTGACAGGAGAAGGCCAAGTCGTAAATCGAATGAGCGAAGTCCTGCTCGTCGATGACAATCCCTTGCAACTGAGGGTTCGAGAAGCAGTGCTACGTAATGCGGGCCTCAGGGTCACGGTGGCAACCACCGCCGAGAGCGCTCTCGCTATCTTACGCACGCTCGGCGATCGCATTGGTGTGGTGGTCACCGATCACGTCATGCCGAAGCGCAGTGGCTCTGATTTGGCCCGTGCCATTCGCGGGGATAATGCCTGGCTCCCAATCATAGTGTTGAGCGGATTGCCCGAGGCGGAAGTTGAATATCGCGATCTGGACGTCGTGTTTCGGGCAAAGCCGTTCCCGCCCGCGGAATTAATTGAACTGGTGCGTTCCAGCCTCAACCAAGCCACCCAACACCGCGGGGCGGCATAGCGGCTGTCTCGCCTTGCGCCCCGAACCTTCGCGAAAAACCTTCCGAAATGTGACCTAAGTCACATGGCGCTGTGCGTACAAAGGCGGTATCCTTGAGGAAGTCCGTAAAGCCCGACTGGGTTTCAGTCGGAGGAGTTTACGGTTTCAGTCTGTAGAGGTCTCATCCGATGTCTGATCAAGGACGCAGGTATATACGCTTTGGCGCGGTAATTGCGGTCATCCTTCTCTCCCTGGGCTACCTTGCCTACACCGGCGTGCAGGACAGCAAGAGCTACTACGTCACCATCAAGGAACTGAATGGCATGGGCAATGGCGCCTACAGCAAGCGGCTGCGCGTGGCGGGCAATGTTGTTCCCGGTTCAATCAAGCGACAAGGCACTCACTTGGAGTTCCTGCTGGTGGAGCAGGACCGCACCCTGCCTGTAGTTTATAGCGGTACAGAGGCGCCGCCCGACACCTTCAAGGACAATGCGCAGGCGCTGGCGGAAGGAAAGTTTGGACGCGACGGAGTTTTCCGCGCTACCAATATCCAAGCCAAGTGCGCTTCCAAGTACGCGCCAAAACAGCCAGGTCAGCCCGGGGCTGCTCCAGCCGCTGACGGGAATGCGCAGAAGGCCGCGTTGACGGGAGCTCAACCTGGCTCGCAGGGACAGTAATCGCTGCAAGTGAAATTGCGGAACTACGCCAAATGACAGGCAAAAGCGATCTCTCTTCTCCGCCTGTCATCGTTCTAGAAAATCTAGTGAAGTTTTTTGGCCGTTTTGCCGCGATTCGCGACATTTCCGCGAGCTTCGTTGCGCAGCGGCTGTACGTGGTGCTGGGGGACAACGGCGCGGGCAAGAGCACGCTGCTACGCATCGTGGCCGGCCTGATGGAACCAAGCCAGGGCAAGGTTACATTGCTCGGTGCGCGCAAGATTCGCGACGTCGCCCATCGTGTGGGATACATGGGTCACGCTCCTCTGCTTTACGATGAGTTAAGCGGTATGGAGAACCTGCGTTACTTTGCCGGGCTCTACGGGCTGCATGACGATCTCGTTTGCCGAAACGCGATGGCAATGGTCGGGACTCGATCCGGAGCTGTCGCGGCGGGATAGGCCAGTATTCACAAGGCATGCGGCAGCGCTTGTCGCTGGCGCGCGCGGTGTTGCACGATCCTGAACTGATTCTGCTGGATGAACCGTTCTCCAACGTGGACGTGCACTCGGCGCGTGAAATGGCGGCAGTGCTGGGACGCGTGCGCGACAAGGGAAAAACTATCTTCGTGGTCACGCACCAGGCTGCGTTGATGGAGGGCATTGCCGACGAGTTCGTGCACATGACGGCCGGCCAGATCGATGCGCGCGAGGAGATGACGCGCAATGGGAACGCGGCGAATTCCGAGGTTGAGAACCAGATCATGACGACGCTCACCATGACGCGCGCGACATTGATGAAGGATTTGCGCATGGAGTGGCGCTCCAAGGATGCGATCAACTCCATGCTGTTTTTCGCGCTCCTGGTGGTCGTGATTTTTAGCTTTGCCTTTAACCCTACGGCCGAGGAGTCGCGACGCATTGCGGGCGGTCTGGTGTGGGTCGCCTTCTTGTTTGCCGCGGTGGTTGCGCTGAACCAGACTTGGGCGCGCGAGCTGCGCAATCAGGTGCTCGACGCTTATCGCGTGTCGCCTGCCCCGCCCAATGCGTTGTTTCTCGCTAAGGCGCTGGGTAATTTCTTGTTTGTAGTGGTTCTGGAAACGCTGATGGCGCCGCTGTTTGTGGTGTTTTACGAGCTGCGCTCCGTGGGACCGGTCTGGCAATTGATCGTGGTCGCGCTGCTCGGAACCTGGGCCCTGGTGGTGAACGGCACCTTCTTTGCGGCGCTCTCCATTCGCACCCGCAGCCGCGAGATCATGCTGCCACTGATTCTCTTCCCTATCTCGATTCCGGCCCTGCTCGGCATGGTGGATGCGACCACCGCAATTCTCACCGGAGAATCCTCCCCCGATTTCTGGATCAAGATGCTGGCGGTTTACGATTTGATCTTCACCGCCGTGTGTCTTCTCCTCTTCGAAAGTGTGTTAAACGCGGAATGAAATCAATCTTCCTGGCTTTCGTCGCGCTCACCGTTGGCCTGCTGGCCTTCAGCACCTACCAGGGACTGTTCGTCGCTCCTACTGAGCAGACCATGGGAGAGGTACAGCGTATCTTCTACTATCATGTGCCCTCGGCGTGGACAGCCGGGGTGTGCTTCTTTGTCAACTTCCTTGCGTCGGTGGTGTATTTGTGGAAACGAAACACCGCGAGTGACGCTCTGGCCGCGGCTTCCGCCGAGGTCGGGGTGATGTTCTGCACCATTGTCCTGATCACCGGACCGATCTGGGCACGGCCGGTCTGGGGCATCTGGTGGACTTGGGACGCGCGGCTGACCACCACGCTGGTGCTGTGGCTCATCTACGTGAGCTATCTTGTGCTGCGACGTTTTGCGGCCGGAGGACAAACACAAGTTCTCGCGGCGGCGCTGGCCGTCTTCGGATTCGTGGACGTTCCGATCGTGTACATGTCGATTCGCTGGTTCCGTACCCAGCATCCCTCCCCGGTGATGGGAGGCGGCGAGAACTCGGGGCTCGATCCCGCCATGCTGCACGCCTTTTTCTGGAACCTGCTGGCCTTCACCTGCGTGGGAATCGTTCTGATGGTGCTCCGGTATCGCTTGCAAAGATTGGAAGAGAAGGTGGAAGCCACGCACGCGGCCGTAGCGCTGCAAGGAGGCGCACGATGACCGGCCCGGTCGCGCTGAAAGCTGCTTACGTTGTCACCTGGGTGATCCTGCTCGGGTATCTGGGTTCCCTGTGGCGACGCTTCCGGCGGGTGCGGGAAGAGATGAAGGACCTGAAGCGGACCTAGTACTTAGTTGCGTAGATTAGCGTAAGATGAATGGGGATGCACATTGCGAATCTGGCGTTTCGTCCACTCGAAGGGCGTGGCGGTTTCGTTGTAGGCAGCTATGAATCGGTCGATCGCCTCTCGCACCTGCTGGGGCGAGGTGAAGCTTGCCCCGCGCAAAGCGCGCCGGCTCAGGATACTGAACCAGCATTCAATCTGATTGAGCCAACTGGCGTGCGTGGGCGTGAAGTGCAGATGGACCGTAGGATGTTGCCCTAGCCAACGGTCCTGCTTGGGTTTGTGGGTATTCAGATTGTCCACCACCACGTGCAGTTCCCGGCCCGGATAGAGTGCGACCACCTCGTTCATGAAGGCAAGAAAATCACGGCGTCGACGCCGGTGAGCGTGTCCGCCCTTGACTTGGCCGGTGAGCACATTCAGGGCGGCGAACAGGGTTGTGGTGCCGTGGCGTTTGTACTCATGACTGAAACCGGTCACGGCTTGGCCGTTGGGTAGTTTTAAATAGCCTTGGGCTCGCTCCAAGGCTTGAATATGCGGCTTTTCATCCACCGCCAGGATGACCGCGTGTTCCGGCGGGTCCAGGTACAGGGCAACGATAGCGGCCGCCTTGGCGGCAAACTCCGGATCGGTACTGATGCACCAGCTACGGCGCCGCTGTAAGTGAATTCCTTGGGTACGCAGCACGCGCCAGACTTGATGTTTGGATACATCCCCCAAGGCCTTCGCCACTAACGCTCCGGTCCAGCTCCCATGGCCGACTGGCGGCCGCTGGTCCAGTTGGTCCAGAATGCGGCGCCGGGTGTTTTCGTCGTAGCGCGGCGCAGCTCCTGGCCGCGGGGCATCCTGGAGCCCGGTCAAACCAGCTTGGGAAAAACGTACTCGCCACTTGCTGACGGTTGCGGGCCGTCTGCGCTGCGCACGGGCGATGGCAAGCGTGCCTTGACCGTCGGCGGCGGCCAGAACCATGCGGGCTCGCTCTGCCAGACGCCTTTCGGTCTTACCCGCGCGAACCCAGCTCTCCAGCGTGGAGCGGTCTTCTGGCGTCAATGTGAGGGCGGTGGGGTATTTGCTCATACCCAATCATGACATAGACCGCTTTTCATTGCAACTAAGTACTAGTGAGAACCATGGTCGGCGGCGAAAAAGCAGCATCCTCGACTGCGCCAAACGCGACGCTTCGTCGGGATGCCAGTTCAGAGACCACTCTTAGCGGCGATCCGCCCGGGTTGGCCTATCGTCCGCTCACCGTATCGCTTCAACGCTTCCATCAGATCGCGATATAGCGCCTTCCTGTTTGAAGGCGAATTGTTGTACTTCAGAATGCGCATGTGCTGAAGATCGAACGGCACGTCCGCAAGTGCCTGCGACAGTAGAAACGTCTCTTTGCCCATGGCCATGGCTAAGCCAAGTTCGTACATGACATTCTGGTTTCGCCCAGTAAGATCGGCGACAATGAGACCACTCTTGGCAATGCTCTCGAAGATCTGATCCATAATGGAACCCGGGCCAATGAGTGCGTCGGCCCGAAAGCTTCTAAGACCTACCGCGCGCGCAGCTTCCTGAATGACCTCATAGATAGGATTCAGTTCGGAGGAAAACGGCATGAGCACGAAGATTGTTTCCGGGTCAACCGTCACATCGCCGAGTCGAGGAACGCGTATCGACGGGGCAGCCCCCCTCTTGGCCTCGACCAGTGATTCTAGCTCCGCTTGGGTTTCTCTGCGCTGAGGGTCAGGTAGTCGCTTGCCAAGTTCCTCGATGGCCTGTCGCATCGTCTCTAACGCAGCCTGATTTGCGAGGTTTGCCTTCTCAGACACCTCGACTTGCACCTTGAGGAGGTCTCGCTCCTTCTGCAGAGCGGCAATGCGGGCCTCATGTTCCTTCACCGCACCTAGTATCTAGTTGCACAAGTTAGCGTACAGTGTTTTGGGGTGTTTCTGGAATACGACCTGCTTCTTCCACTCGAAGGGGTGCGCAGTCTGGTTGTAGGCGGCGATGAAGTCATCCATGTGCTTGCGTAGTTGGCCGGGACTGGTGAAGCTGGCCCCGCTCAACGCTTGATTCTGCAGAATGGAAAACCAGATTTCCACCTGGTTCAGCCACGATGCGTGGGTGGGCGTGAAATGGAAATGAACGTTCTTGTGCGGGCCAGCCAACGGTCGCGTTTGGGCTTATGGGTATTGAGGTTGTCCAGGATCACGTGGATCTCGCGGCCGGGGTGCTCGGCTACGATGCCGTTCATGAAGTCGAGAAACTCGGTGCGGCGGCGGCGCTTGTAATGGTCGCCCTTCACCAGCCCGGTGGCCACCTCCAAAGCGGCAAACAGGGTGGTGGTGCCGTGCCGCTTGTAGTCATGCTGAAAGCCGGTGAGCGCTTTGCCGTTGGGCAGCTTCAGCCAGCCCTGAGCTCGTTCCAGGGCTTGAATGTGAGGCTTTTCATCCACGCTCAACACCAGCGCATGTTCCGGCGGGTTCAGATAAAGCCCGACCAGGTCGGCGGCCTTCCGGGCGAAACAGGGATCGGTCGAGATGCACCAACTGTGACGCCGTTCCAGCGAAATCCCATGCTTGCGCAGCACCCGCCAAATCTGATGGTCGGAGATGTCCTTCAGCGCCGCGGCCAGCAAGGCTCCATTCCAACGCGCATAGCCTTTGGGCGGGGGTTGATCGAGTTGCGTGAGGATGCGCCGTTCGCTTTTCTGATCGTAGGTCGCCGGTTTGCCCGGTCGCGGGGCATCCTGCAACCCGTTGATCCGGTCGCGTAGAAACCGGCCGCGCCACTTGCTCGCCGTGGCCGGCCGTGTGTGCATGGCTGCGGCTATCTCCTCGTTGCTGGCCCCGGCCGCCGCGCGCAAAATCACGCCGGCCCGAAATATATCCCGCGCCGCACTGGTGGAGCGACGCGCTACCAACGCCAAATCAGCCTGCTCTTCGGGCGTCAGTATAATGCTGCGGGCCTTCATGCATTGCACTATACACCATTCGCTCATTTATGCAACTAGATACTAGCTCAGCCAGATCCGGTACGGCATGCAGGACGGGACTGTCCTGTTGGCGTGCTTCGGCCAACAGGGAGGTCAGCATGTCCTGAATCTGAGGAATCGCTTCTTTCTCTCCTCCAATCCGGTCTTCGTAAGGGACGATTCGGAGATCTCCGACATCGAATGGCACCTTTGTACCCTTCAACCCAATGAGTATCGTGCCTGAACGGAGCGCATGGCGTACGCCGAGCTCGTAAAAGACATTCGGATTAAGATCTGTCAGATCAGCAACTACCGCGTCGGAGCGGTAGAGTCTTTCCAAGACATCCTTGGTAATCGATCCCGTCTTTGTGACGAAGTCCGCGCCAACGCAGCGAAAGGCCTGCTCTCCGTTTAAGCGAACGCCCTCAACCGCCGGCTTGATGACTTGGTCATAGCGGTTCAGGTACACTTCATATGCTTCGCTGCTGCCAATCGGCATGATTACGAAGCACTCTCGCATCGTTTTCCTTTTTCTTGTGGGCCCGTCTTCTGATTAGAATCTCTCCGCCTGGCAGTGTAGCAAACGAGAGTTGTAATTGCGTAGCATCGCTGCTTCCCTGCTAAACTATCTTCCCGTGTACCCATCCTTCGAACGTGCGCCTGATCGCCTTCATCTGAACCCTCTATCTCTAATCGCGGGTCGCAAGCAGGATAATTACCTGGAGGTGACCAATGGCCCTATACATCTTCACACGTTTTCACGCCGTTGCCGGCAATGAGGGTGCTGTTGCCGAAGCATTGGCCGATGTTGTGGGTCCTTCCCGCGAGGAAGCTGGCTGCCTAAGCATCAACGCTTTTCGCTCAATCCGAGATCCGCAACTGTTCTACATTCACTCGCGCTGGACAAACGAAGCGGCATTCGACAATCACGCCAAGTTGCCGCATACGCTGCGATTCATCGAACGCGTGGAGCCCCTGCTCGATCACCCGCTCGATGTGACGCGCGCGGCGGTCATTGGCTGAAGTCGCGTTGATAATAAACTGCAGCTCATCTCATGAATCTTTATGGTTCGTATCAGGGCACGACTTCAGTCGTGCCGAACAGGGCTCAGAAGAACTCGGGGCTTTAGCCCTGCACCCGCAAACAGGCTCAAATCAGGGGCTAAAGCCCAGGTTCTTGGTTGACCGCGCTACGGCACGGCTGAAAGCCGTGCCCTGATACAGGCGATTTATGAGATAGGCTGAATACGGTTATGAAGCTGGCTGTCTCCACGGCGCTGCCCAGCAACAGCGCCTTTTTCCTTTTCATGGTGTTTATCTAATGTGGGCCCGCCGGAGGGAATACGATAAAGGAATCCAACTTTCCGGAACCTTTGATCTCAGCCGAGGGAAATATCGATGAAGGCAGATCGGGTTCACCCCTGAGGTGGCGTTGCTGAACTTGACCGACGAACAGTTGCTTGCGCAAGCGCTGGCCGGAGATGAAGATGCGTTCACCGTCCTGTATCGCAGGCGGCAGGGGCCGGTGTTTCGATTTGCCCTTCACATGAGCGGCTCCACTCATGTAGCGGAAGAGGTGACGCAGGATGTGTTCGTGTTCCTGCTGCAACGGGGCCGGGACTTCGATCCCAGCCGTGGCGTGTTAGGGGCGTACCTGTTCGGCGTGGCACGAAACTTACGTGCGGCGTGCCTTGGAGCGGAACTATTCGGAAGCCGCATTGCACAGTCCGGCTGACGACGAGGCCCAATCGCTGGTGACCGAGGACGATCCCGCTGATGGCATTGCACGGCACCAGGCTTCGACAGCGGTGTGGAAGGCGGTCTTGTCGCTGCCGGAACATTATCGCGAGGTGGTGGTACTTTGCGATTTGCAGGAGTTGAGTTATGCGCAAGCGGCGGAAGCTCTCGGATGTGCGATCGGCACGATCCGCTCACGCCTGCATCGGGCGCATGACATGCTGGGCAAGAAGCTGAAACACTCGGCGGCCGCTGCGCCCGCAGGAGTCTCAAGAGTGACGGCGAGGTGTGCATCATGACATGCCGTGAGTTCAAACATACGGCCGCGTCCCTCACGTTGTGGGAGCTATCACGGCCCTGCGACGAGCAGGTCCTGGACCATGCGGAGGAATGCCCCAAATGCGGGGCGTGGCTCGACAGACAACAGATGCTGGCGGCGACCATGCAGACGCTGCAGGCACGGACTGACGGCCGCGAGGCTGGTCCGCACGTGGAACGGGCGCTGCTCCGGATGTTTAGGCAGGTCCCTTTCGAGGCTACGCAACCAGTGGTGGCGCGCCGTTCCGCTCCAATCGCATGGCGTTTGAGCCGACTCTTCGAGGTCGGCGCCTATATCGCGGTGGCCGCAGCAATCGTCGTGGGACTTTTCCTGGGCGTGCGGCTGATGGAGCAACGTTCCGTAACTGTTTCCGTGCAGAGCCCACCTGCGCCTGCGGCGCCGGCGCAACAGCAGACGACGGCTGCGGCAAACGCATACGCCGAAAGAAATTGCATCGGTCCGCGAGCCGCACATTACGTCGGCGAGGCACGACCCTGTTGTGCACCCAGTCTCCCAAAGCAACGGAATGAAGCAGCTAAGTTCTCCCGTGGCGTCGCAGAGCAGCGACGACCCGGAGTATGTCTCCTTGATGTTCTGCGATCCGCTGAGTTGTTCGAGTGAAGCCCAGGTTGTACGGATGGAGCTGCCCGTCAGCGGGAGCAACGGGTGACCGCGATGCTCAGCCGCTGGTGGCCGATGTCGTTGTGGGTTACGACGGAGTGGTGCGCGCGATGCGTATCGTCAACTGAAGGTGAATTGGGTATCGCAAAGGAAGTGAAATCAAATTGAGGGCAAAGCTATGAATTTGGGGAAGACTGGACGTCTTGGTGTTGTTTCGACAGGGCTGTTATCAGGCGTGCTGATGTTGGGGCTGGTTTCGTTGGCAATGGCGCAGAGCGACGCTCCGGCGCCTCCGCCACCGCCGCCAGACGGAATGATCATAACGGCTGGTCCTGGCTCGGCACACGGGGTCGGCTTCGCGCTGCACGAAGACATCGGCGAGGGTAAGGTCGTAACCGGTGTCCCGTTGAGCGCCGACCTGGTGGTGACCCGGGACACGACGCTGGCTGACGGCAATCGCATTCACACAGAAAACCAAACCAAAATCTATCGTGACGCCGATGGCCGGGTTCGCCGGGAGATTGGGTTTGAGTTAAACACACCAACCACCGGCGCTGCCAAGCGAAGTATGATTGTAATTACCGATCCGGTTGCGGGAAAGCGCTACATACTGAATCCGCAGAATAAGACGGCGCACGAGATGCCGCTGCATCCTCCCATGAAGTGGAAAGGTCCGCCGCCTCCGGATGGCGAGGCGGGCCCAGCGTCGACACGACAACGTCAACCGCGAGCAGTTGGGGACCAAGACCATCAGCGGCTTGCAGGCCCAGGGCACGCGTGTAACGCGTACCATTCCCGCAGGCAAGATTGGTAACGAAAAGGCAATTCAGGTGGTAACCGAGCGCTGGTATTCCACTGACTTGCAACTGCCGCTTACGTGGACACACACTGACCCCATGATGGGCACGATGACGTCCAACCTGACCAACATCAACCGTTCCGCACCAGACGCGTCGTTGTTCCAGGTGCCGTCCGATTACACGGTCGAGACCGGCAAGCAGGGCGACGTGATGTACATGCCCATGAAGCCGTAAGCGGAGCGATGCGGCGGAGGCGCGGTAAAAGCGCCTTCGCTGTCTTTTTGTCACCCGCGTTGCCTACCGTGAGGTAGGTTGTCAGGCCAGCTTTCGACCCCGATTTGACATTTCTCCCTTCTCGCTAAGGTACAATTTCCCTCCAACGGCGGTAGGTCTCGCCCCGGAGGCAGTATGTGCCGGCTGAAGGCAGCATCCCTCGCTCTTCTGATCTTGATCTTTGCCAGCTCCTTGGCGTCCGCTCAAGGACGCACTCAACCAAGTACTACGGCCGTCTGTAGGATCCAGGTTCGAGTCACCTACGGCGACGAGCGGCCAGTGGGCCAACAAATCAGGGTTGACCTGCTCAACTCGCAGGGCATTCTTGTTGAGCGGACGTTTACCGACGGTGAGGGGCAGGCCGCATTTCAAATTACCGGCGGCGGCACTTATCGAGCGCAAGCTTCTGGGGCAGATATCGAAGAAGCGGTCTCGGATGCGGTGAACATCGACCAAAGCGACCGGCTGGCCGTGATATGGGTGCATGTGCAGCCCAAGGCTGCTCCGTCCGCCAACACCACCAACAAGGGCGGTGGAGCTGCTACCACGGCGAATGAGTTAAGGGTCCCCGCCGACGCCAAGAAGTCATTTATGAAGGGTATGGACGCGTTGTATCGTCACGACTACCCGAAGGCCGTCGAGATGTTCGAGAAGGCCACCGTCGCCTATCCTCAATACGATGCGGCCTACGACAACCTTGGAGCGACGTACATGCAGCTGGGGCAAACCGACAAGGCCCGCGCCGCCTTTGAACGTGCAGTCCAACTGAACGATAAGAACGCCGATGCCGACCGCAACTATGCCCGCCTCTTACTCAGCGATCAGAACTATGCACTCGCTATTGAGCTCTTGAACAAAGCGCTGGCAATGGAGCCGCAGGCTCCGGCTTCTCTCATCCTGCTCGCGATTGCGCAGCTGCGAACTGGGGAGATCGACTCGGCCCTGCAAAATGCCCTGAAGGTCCATCAGCTACCGCACGAGGGCTATGCTGTCGCTCACTACGTGGCCGGACGCGCCTACGAAACCAAGCAGCAATATCCGAAGGCGACTGCCGAATACGAAACCTACCTCCAGGAGGCGCCCAACGGTCCCGAGGCCTCGCAGGTGCGGAGCGCCCTGCAACGGGTGACAGCCAGCGCCAGTGCGACAACCCAAACCAGCCCGTCCCCACAATGAAACGTCATCCGCTGGAGACCAAGGGCACAAGGATCCGAGCACAGAGCGGTTTTTTGTCAGAGGTTATAATTCTGAGGTTCCCTTGTGGGGAAGAGGAGGTCTTAAGTGGCAAACGAAAAGAAGTGTGGCTACTCGCAATGCCGATGCATGGTTCCAGAACATGAGCACTACTGCAGCGACTACTGCAAGGACGCCCAAGGCGAGAAGGAAATCGAAATTCAGTGTGACTGCAAGCACGATCCCTGTGCGCTCTAAGCGGGGCTCTCACGCGGGTCTCACTGCAGTACATCCGCGAATCTTACCGGCGTGAGCGTCACCGCACGGGCGGGAACTAACGCCGAGGGAAAATCTTCGCGGCGCGTTCAACGCTTTACCTGCGTTTGGTTGATCATGTGAAAGCCGCGGTTCAGCAGCAGGAATTGCGACATATCGACTCGCCTCAGACGCACGCTGAAATGATGAGCGTTGACGTTCCCATCCAGTACAAGTTGATTGGGCTCAGGGTCCTCGTAAGTGAATGCCCCTTTCCAGTTCGGGTCGACGGGGCTCGTCAAGGTAAACGTCTTTCTTGTCGTGTCCATTTGGAGAGCAAAGTCCCCGATCCGGCTATCCATGCCTTGAACGTAAAGAACGTCGGGCGTGTCGAAGATAACTCGCTGCCAGCGGTCCTGGTTCGTCAGCAAGGGCGGCTGTGAGACGCCGTCAAGCGCGAATTCATCCACGGCCCAGATGCCGCGGATCGCGGGCGGCAAGTAAGTTGAATATTTCACTGCGTAGGCGTGAGCGGTATTCAAACACACCGCCAGAGCAGCCACGCCGATGCCATATTGGAGATACAAAGCCCAGCGGTTGAGTTGCGGGTCTTTCAGCAGCGGCACCGTCGGCGCTGGCTCGGTCTTGCGATTCAGAATGAAGACATTGATGAGCCGGCCGACGTCGGGCAGAAGGAGAAAGAGGCTCATCAGCACCAGATGGGTCGCGTAGATCTTGCGCGGCACGTCGTAGCAGAGGTTGAGCATCAGCACATTGCTCATCACGGCGAATGTCACCAGCGCTCCGAGGGTGGTAAAGCGAGGCACCACCAGAAGCAGTCCGCCGAGCATCTCTGCGATTCCTCCAAACAGGCTGTAAGCTCTGGACATCCCCATGAACGTCCACAGCATGCCCATCGGCGCGGAATCGCCGTAGTAGTCCACGAATCGATACAGCGGCGGCTCGGGAAACTGCATGCGATACAGCTTGTTGGCGCCGTAGCTGATCATTGCCACCGCCAACGTCAGGCGCATAAACACCCGCAGCCATTGGTAGAGCTGGTCGTAATTCGTCCGTTTCCTATCAATCCATGACCAGACCGCGGCAGCCACAATCGCCACTACGAAGAGGCACAGCAGCAGGATGTAGTCGTACAGCTGGTCACCACTGCCATTGGCAACTTCCGTCATGTCGCCATGCAGGTGGAGCAGGTTTTCGCCCACCCAAGGCACAATCGTGTGCCACATCCGCCGATAAGCATCGTTATGAGGCATATCGGCGCCCAGAGCGCCGACCGCGCCGGGAAATATGTAGAGGAGGAAGTAAGAGAATACGAATCGGAAGGCCACACGAGTGGAAAGACGCCAGCTCTGGCCTTCGTCAGTCGCGCGCGGCTCTGCTGCCCGCTGCATTCGCGGTTCCATGGCTCCTCTTAATGGCACAGTGATTGTCTCGTCGAAGCGGCTCCGGCAACTTGAGGGCAGAGCCAAAAGCTGACGCATTGTCTCGCGAATGAAGGGCTGGTGCAACCCGGTTTTTTCCCTAGCGCAGGCAATTTTGATAGTTTATAGTTCTCCGTACCGCAGACGTATGCTGTTCGCTCAACTGTAAGAACAGTCGCTGCCAACAGATGCAGCGACGAGGAGAGAGATATGCGCGCAAAGTCAGACCTGTGCAGGACCACGTTCATTGTTCTGCTAATGACCAGTTTTCTGATGCTGGGAAGCGTCCCAGGATTTTCCCGGGACAAGAATGAAACCATTGACGCCACTGCTTGGGGCACGAGCACCCAACTGGGGAGAAATGTTGGCGTCACACTGATTATCTACGAGTGGTCGACCGCGGACGATCGACAGATCCTGGTCGACGCGTTCAAGCAGGGTTCGAACAAGGGATTGGTAAGCGCTCTGGAAAAAATGAGGGCGGTGGGCCGCATGAGTGTCACGGGAACGCTGGGTTCTGATGTCAGCTTTATCCGGTTGATCGAGACTCCGACCGGCAGGAAGATCCGCTTCATCACGAACCGGCAAATCAGGTTCGGTGAGGCTTGGTCTGACTCGCCGACGCAAGCCTTCGACTTGACGTGCGGGGAAATCGACATTAACGATCAGGACAAGAGCAAGAGCGCCGGCGTCTTGTATCCCGCAGCCCAATTCACGATCAATGAGGACGGGGAGTTGACCATCAATCTCAACAAGAACGCCTGGAGGCTTGGCAACATCATCGACTGGAAGGGCACGACCGGCGAAAATTAGCGATCGGCTCAGGCGCTCTACGCGTCCTCGAATTGGCGCGGCGGAGCTTTGCAAGAAATCGATTTCAGTCATTGAATTTCATTTCGTTCGAATGAGGTGCTTATGAACATTCAGCGCGGCTTTACGATTCACTGTGCCCTGCTGCTGTTGCCTGTCCTGCTGATCGCCAGCCTTGCCGCAGCCGACGACAAGAAGAAAGACAACAGCCAGGATGTTTGCTCGCAAGCGACTCCCGCGAGCATGTGCAATGCCAGCAACACCTGCGGGGACGCTTGCATGGTAGACGTTAAGCGGACCTCGTACTCGTCCTCCGCCACTCCCAACATTCCAGGAGCGAAAGGGGACGGCATTTTCTGCGTCAAGGCCGGAACCACAGTAACGTGGCAATCCAGCGCCAAGGACACCGGGTTCCTCATCGATTTCGGGGGCACGTCCCCGTTTGACACGCCCGGCAGCATCACCGGCGGCACTGCGAAGTCCGTTCCCGTGGTCGCCAAGACACCGGGTTGCTACAAATACAACTTCACCGCCAGCAACTCCAAGGCTATCTACGGAATGGGTAAGGCGGCGCAGGGAGCATTGATCGTGACCGCCGGGCAGTAGGAACTTGTTGCCGCGCTGCTCACACCTTGTGAGCAGCGCGAGCAGCTTTGCCCTGCGCTCTGCCAACCGACGGCTGCTGTTTGCCATCCAGTAATCGCCAACCAGTATCTCCGGCCTTTCCCATTTCGGGAATATGTTACCAGCTAGTTAATACCCCTCCCCCTCCCCCTGTTGCTTAGAATCAGCGAGTTGGACAAAAATTCCCGGCAAAATATTGAGCCCCAATGGTTTATACGCAAACTATTGGACTTCAAGCACTTACGTCCTCGTTTTCTGTCGCCTTCGCGTCCTCACCGGCGACATTCTGTGGCGTCTTGGCCAGACCGAGAAACTCCATGAGGCCTCTCCAATCGTTCGGCAGCTTGTCTGAGCGGTTCAGAGCGTCTGACACGGCGTACAGATAGTCGTCGAAGTCACAGCGATCTGCACCACCATCGCGCGTGGCTTCAAAGTAGATGTTGAAAAGCGCCGGCATCGGCTCGTGGAGATGCCGGCCCAGCGTAGTGAGGTGCCTGTAGGTGCAATCATCGCAGTCCATAGTGCCGCTAGTCGGCAACCAGTCGGGTGGATGACTGAGGCCTTCCCAAAACTGAGCCAGCCGCTTCCACACTTTCACTTCGCAATCCCGGCACTTCCTTACTTCCCCTTCGAGGCGGCCGCACTCCTCAGCCGTCGCCACCAGTTCCTTAGCGAGAGCGGCCGCTTCTTCCGCCGATTGGCGTTGGGCGTTAGGCGGGCGCAAACCGCGTGGCGGCTTCCTGGGGGCTTCCCGTACACCGGCCTCGCTCGGCGCGGAGCCGATCTCAAGGTTTAAGAAACTGTCCTGCATTGGGTCGTCATCGGCAACGGCGTGAATCTTTTCGATGATGATGGGGCACGGGGCAGCGCCATCGGCGCGCTCGACTGCGATTTTCTCGTCTGCCGCCGCCCCACCCTGGCCGCTGTCAGTTGGCGACGAAGTGGCATTCAGCCCCGGCGGTTCCGCGGACGAATCCGCCGCTACCGCGACCGTATCGCCGGACGTCAGCTCGAAGTCTTCCTCGAAGCTGTCATACGAAACACAGCGGTTCTCGGCGCTGGGGGCCACCTCGAACGAGACGTGGTCTTTGCCGCGCAGGTTGCTGGCGGCGGTTTGCAGACCATAGAGGAGATGCCCGGCGGCGTGCCGCTCGATGCGGTCCCCGGTGATCGCGTCCAGGACCTGCATGATTGCGACCTGCACTGCGTTCAGGTCCTCCAGCGGAGGCAGCTCCAGCCGCCAAGCGCCGGCCTGGGCCCGCTGCTGGGCCGCGCGCATGCGGCGGCCGCGAAAGGTCAGGTGAGCGTAGCAGTAGTCGCGCCCGTGCAGGGCCGCGCTTCTGCACCAAATGCCATCTTCCTTGATGTGATGGCAGAGTTTGATAGCCATGATGTTCTCCAACGATTTGATTTCGCGAGTGTTCGCGCTACGAGGAGAAGCATGGATACCGACAGCCCAGCCGGAGGAACTCGGAAGGGACACGACGACGTGGGCATGCTCGCACCTCATGACGCGAGAACTCAGTGCAAGCACGCCACACGCGGAAAGGAATGAAGCGTGTTGCGCTACCTAAATAGCGAAGTAAGGGTAACCCAAAGTCAAGACTAAAGTAATAATAGGTGGTTACTATTCCCAAAATGGGAATGCACGCTGAAGCCAGACGGGGCAACTCACGCGTAACCAAATCCAGGCTTGTCACCCTGAGCTAGCCCACCGGTTCTGCCGCGAGTGGCGAACCTGCCCCCATAATGCCCGAGTCGAAGGGGCTTGACTCGGTTTACGCGAGAACCTCCGCTCAGGATGACATCCGGTTGTCGCGGAATTGTGAGGTTTGTGGATGGCAATGCGCTAGAATCGCGCTCAGTGGCCGACAACAAACTCTTCTATGGGGACAACCTCGACGTGCTGCGCCGCTACGTGCGCGACGAGTCAGTGGACCTCATCTATCTCGATCCGCCGTTCAACAGCCGTCAGGACTACAACGTCCTCTTCGCCGAGAAAGACGGCACGCGGTCATCCTCGCAGATCACGGCATTCGAGGACACGTGGGAGTGGAACCTCGACGCCGAACGCGCCTACCAGGAGGTTGTCGAGAAGGCGGGATGGGTGTCGAACGCAATGCAGGCCTTCCGAAAATTCCTCGGCAACAGCGACATGATGGCCTATCTCGCCATGATGGCTCCACGCCTGCTGGAACTGAAGCGGGTGCTGAAGGTGACGGGATCGATTTACCTGCATTGCGACCCGACGGCTAGCCATTACTCTGAAGATGCTGATGGATTCAGTGTTCGGGCCGTTGATTGCTTTCGCAGCGAGATCATCTGGAAACGCAGCAACGCCACACAGCTCGGACGCGAAGCGGTGCGAGACCGATTTACGATACGATATTCTATTATGCGAACGGCATGGCATATTTCAAACATGGTGAGCGACTCGCATGGCGTTTAGTGCCGGATCGTACGGATAAGACGCATTACGGGCAAGTATCGGTAACCGGACATGCAACTGGGCAGAAGGACACCTCGACGAGATGACCAGCGCCGAAAGCCTTGGCGCGAGTACGATCGGACGAAGTGGGAAGACTGGGCTTTCCCTTCGACGCTCGCTCGGATTGGCCGCGAGGCAGCGTGGACAACTCATGGCAGAAGTATTTCTCGACGAAGAGGGATCGCATCTGGTATCCCGAGCCGGCAAGGGGAAGCGGCCCAGAATACAAGCAGTATGTCGAGTGGGATATCCGGCGATTCGGACTGGTCAGCAACGTGTGGACTGACTATGACACAGAGCCATAGACTGAATGTCAAATGGCTTGCAAGAGGGGAGAAACTCGGCTATCAGACACAGAAGCCCGAAGGCTTGCTAGAGCGGATCATCAGCAGCTTCAGCAGCAACGAGGGCGATATCGTTCTCGATCCCTTCTGCGGATGTGGTACTGCGGTCGTCGCCGCGCAACGGCTCAAGCGGCGGTGGATTGGTATCGATATCACTCCTCTGGCGATAAACCTGATCAAGAAGCGGTTGGCTGATATCTTTGGTTCCGAGATTCGCAAGAGTTACGACGTAATCGGTGAGCCGAGTGATCGGCGAACCAACTTCGGTGCCGGATGCGCACGAAGCTGGCGCAGGAGCCGAATCCGACGCCATTTTCAATACTGGGCGCTGGGGCTGGTGAACGCGCGGCCCGGTGGAAGAGAGAAGAGGCGCCGATCGCGGCATCGACGGACGGCTCTATTTCCACACCGACACCAAGGGCAAGACGCAGCAGATCATTTTTTCTGTGAAGGCCGGTCAGAACATCAACGTGGCGCATGTGCGCGATCTGCGCGGCGTCATCGAGCGCGAGAAGGCCGCAATCAGGCGTTCTGATCACGATGGAAGAGCCGACCAAGCCCATGGTGAAGGAGGCTGCCGAGGCGGGTTTCAACAAAGACGATTCGCCGTATGACACCGGCACCTATCCGCGCATTCAGATTCTAACCGTCGAGCAATTGTTGAGCGGAGCGCAGGTCGCGTATCCACGGCTGCTCGACGCCACCTTCAAGCAGGCTCCCAAAGCGCGCGGTGCGGCGATTGAGCAATTGACGCTGGATGCGTCGGAATGAACCACCCGCAGATCATGATTACTTGCTTGTGAGATGGCCTGCTTTCGCCAGCCATCTCAAGGCGAGGACGCTAAATGTCGGGATTTCAGGCTCTTGCAGCGTAATCTAGAATTAAGTTGACTGGCTGCTCTTCTGGCGCGAGACTGCGGTGGCGGTCGCGAGCGAGCAGCACTTCCAACCAGCGATCACGCCTACAGCAGTTGTCACATCGTTACTCGGATGGCGATGTGGCCTGCGCAAGGAGAACCGCCATGCAGCCTATGCAGCGCAAAACAGCTTTGTGCTTCACGAATATTTCGTCAGCGGTGGCGCAGCTTGCAATGACGCTGCTGCTGATCGTTGCATCTCTCAGCGCGCCGGGTTACGCCCAGACGTACCAGGTGATCCACAACTTTTCGGATGGCACTGGCGGGGACTGGCCGTGGTCGGAGCTCACGCTCGGTCCCGGCGGTCACCTGTACGGAACCACTTTGTTTGGCGGCGACAACCACTCGTTCTATTGCTACAACGGCTGCGGCATCGTGTACGACATCCATCAGAGCGACTCATCCTGGATTTTTACCCCGCTGCATGAGTTTTTGATCCAGGAAGGCGCGAATCCGCACAGCGGCGTGATCATCGGCCCTGACGGTGCGCTCTACGGCACAACCTTGACGGGCGGAATGCAAGGCTCCGACTGTGACGTCGCCGGCTGTGGCACGGTGTATAAGCTACAGCCGTCTGCCAACCGCCCCACCACGCCGATCCTCTCCTGGGCCTTGAATGTCGTGTACTACTTCACCGGGGGCGACAACGACGGCGGCGATCCCGGCGGCGGTCTGGTCCTGGACCAGGCCGGAAACATGTACGGTGCCAATGGTGGCGGTCCGGACAACTGCGGCTTGGTTTTCCAGCTCAGCCGCCGCGGCGGCTATTGGGACTTCAGCGAAATCTACAACGGCTTCTACTGCCCGGATGGCAACGCGGGCATCGACCCGGGCGGCATGCTGGTGGATAGCCAAGGCAATCTGTATGGCGTCACCGGTAACGGTGGACACCTGAGCTGCCCCTATTCCCGTGTCGGTTGCGGAACCGTCTTCAAGCTGACCCACACCGATGGAGGCTGGGTGGAAAGCACGCTCTACGAATTCAACGGGCCCACCGATGGCGCCTTTCCCGGCGGCCTGGTCATGGACCACGCGGGCAATTTGTATGCCGGAACCGAAATGGGTGGCCCATACGGTGGAGGCACGGTCTGGGAGCTGTCGCCGTCCGGCGGCGGTTGGAGCTTTCAGGTGCTGCACACCTTCACCAGCACCGAGGATATTGCCGGAGTGATCGGTCGCCTGGCGATGGATCCTGCGGGCAGCCTTTACGGGGTCACGATGTCAGAGGGTCTGTACGGCTACGGTAACGTCTTCAAACTTACGCCCTCCAACGGCGGCTGGAACTATACCTCTCTTCACGATTTCGCTGGTGGCGGCGATGGTGCGTTCCCGCTGCGCGGGCCAACACTGGACAGCAGCAGCAACCTTTACGGCACCACTTACTACGGTGGCTCAATCGGCTCCGGTGTTATCTGGGAGATCACTCCTTAGAGGTTGGTCAGACGAGGCACTGAACTGTGCCACGCATTTGAAAGCCGCTAAAGAGAACGCGCGGGTGGGCCCACCTAGCGGACCTTGTTACGCGACTGGTGAAGAGAGTGTGGCGGAGGTTGAGTCGGAATGGACTGGCAGAAAACGTGAGCGGATGGGAATCATGCCGCGCGAGAAGATTACGACACCGACAACTTCTGGTATGTAAACGGCCCCGCCCTAGCCAAGAGAGGGATCGAACGGGGCACACGCCGCCCCCCTCCCACGAATTGGCGGCGACGGTGCAGAAGCTATGCGCCGTCGGGCGGCAGCAGCCGCGAAAAATCCGGCAGAGTCTGGCTCAGCAAGATCAGCTCATCGCCTTCGCGCAACGGTCCCGCTTCCCCGCCAACCGGGTTGAGCATCATTGTTCCACCGCGATAGAACCCGATGAGAAGGCACGCCTTCATGCTCGTGCGATCGGGCAGGAACACGTTGGCCGCTGCGACGAAATCCATCCCGACAAGTTGGGCAGGCACCGGCACCAGGTACATCTCGTTGGCGTCGCGCCGGACCGATAGCAGCTCTTGATAAACGCGCGACATGCCATGAAAGAGCGAGGCACGTGCCATCAGCCGCAATCCGAAGTCGGCGGCCGAGATCACTTCATCGGCACCCGCCTTGCGCATGTGCGGCAGGTATTTCGGATCCTGGCACTCGGCCACGATGTTTGGCTGGCGCTCTTGCACGCAAACGTTCTTGACGGCAATGCAGCACACGATGGTTTTTCCATCGGCGTGCTGGTCCTGGCGGTCATCCGACAAGATGACGACGGAATGCGCTTGCGCAACCTTGGCGCGGCGCAGGATCACTTCGTTGACTGGCTCACCCTTGACGATATAGACATCGCTGAAGGCGGCTTCATCCTGTTTGTCAGGCAGCACGACTTCGTCGGGTGTGTCGTGAACGATCACGACCGGCCGCTTGTCGGTGACGATACCGCTGTGCACTTCGCGTATCCAGTCCAGTGCTCGCGGCGACCAGTTGCACAGCACCAGATGGCCAGACATTTCAAGATTAGACACCTCACGACTCCTTAGTGAGCGTTCGACCAGGATCGACGCCACGCTGGCCGTGAACAAACCGGCCAAGGCGACACCGACGACAAGCACGACGGAAACCACGAGCCGCCCAACAGGAGAGTTGGGCGCGAAGCTGAGTCCGCTGAAGAGGGTGACCCAAACGTTCCAGAGGGACTCGCCCCAAGTCTTGAACGCTCCATTCGTGTCACGCTCCGCGAAGTGGAGTGCTGTGCCGCTGACGATCCAGATCACCACGACTGCGGTCAGGATTTTCCAGACTTGGTGGCGGTTCCACGCCGTTAGCACGCTCAGCAACTTGTCGCGCCACGACGCCTCGTCCCGAACTCGGCCGCGCTCGCTCAAAGCCGAGCCTCCGCTCCGGAGCCATAACTCATGTCATTTTTCCGTGTTCGAGGCTGTCACGATTAGGGCGAGCGGTAATTGTTTCCAGGCGGAAAGTCTGCCTGCAGGCGTACTTATTCGCCACGCTCATACTTCTTCAAGTCCCGCGTTCCTTGCACGCCATGACAACCGGCAAAGAAGCACGACCGATTGCACACGGTACGCCACGAGTCCGCCAGCCCGAAACCAGCACCGCGCCCTGGCGGAAGCCCCAGAGCGAGTTGCCACCGGCGGACACCGCCACGTACTGCTTGCCGTCCCCGAAGAACATACAAGCAAGCGCCTCGCTCGTCAACACGCTTGTCCTTCCCATCTTTCATCTTAACGAGCGAGAAATCGCCAAGTCACTGGTAGTCCCGTCGCGAGCCGCCCGCACCCGCATCCGCAGAGACCGTAATCGCCGTCACAGAAAGCGACATGCGCTTGCAAATTCGACTTGCCTTCCATTCAGGCCAGACCCTGAGTTGACCGCCGAGGCCAGGTCACGGAAGAGGACCTGGAGCAAAGAGGCCAACCAGATTAATGGTTGGCCTCGGTTGGTGGTGATTGTCAGTTGCTAGTTTCCAGACGGAGCCGCTGCCGCCTTCTTGTGCTTTTTCGTTGGCGCCGGTGCATTCCGCGACTGCGGCTGCACTGCGCTTTCGTCAACTGCGGTGCCCTCTTCCAATTGCCCGCCGCACATCGTGCCCTCGGGCACGAAGTAGAAGTGGGTGGCCTGACCCTTGGCGCCGCCCTGACGAGGCTGCACGCGTCCTGCGTCAACCTTGTTAGGACCATCCGTGGTCAGGTAGTACTTCACGTCGACGGAACGCTGCGCGCCCAGTTGTTGCGCGTTGACCGACTCTTCCTGGTTGGTGTAGCCCACGATGTCCAGCTTGCCGTTGGGCATCTGTTGCAGGCGCAGTGAAAGTTTGTCAAGCGTGTCCTTGCAGTCGTTGTCCACGCGCCAGGGTTTCTTGGGGTTTTTCTCGAAGGTACACTCGCCCCAATCCTGGATATTGGTGCACTTCTGGACAGGCGGCACCGTGACCGAAGCCGTGCAACTGCCGCTCAGGTTGGCGCGCGCATCCGTGGCGGTTCCGGTAACGGTGATGGTGTTGCCCGCATCCGCATTGGTGGCGGTCACCGTAGCACTGGTGCCGCTGCCGCTCAACTGACCACCGGTGGCCGACCAGCTATAGGTCATGGGCCAGCCCTGCGGATCGGTGGCGGTCATGCTGATGGTGGCCGGTTCACCAATGGCGATGGTGGTCGGATTGGCCGAGCAGCTTACCTCAGGCGGGTGTGGCTGCTTGATGCTGAAGTTCGCCGTGCAGGTGGCCGAGTTGTTCTTCTTCTCCTTGGGATCGGTGATGGTGGCGACGGCCGAGTAGCTGCCCGGCGTCATGCCTGCGGTGTCGACGGTCGCGGTCTCAGCGTTGGCGCCCGACAGCTTGCCGCCATTTCCGGTCCAGCCGTAGGTGAGGGTGTGCTTGGGGTTAAAGTTCGCACCCGTCGCGGTCACCTTCACCGGATCGCCCGACCAGACTTCCGTGGGCTGGGCCGAACAGCTTGCCGACGGCGGAATCGGCGGCGCGTTGGGGAACGTGAAGTACAAGCCCGCCAGGGCACCACTCTGGGCCACGTCATAGATGAATTGGTGATTGCCACGGTAGTCCACATCCAGGTAGCGCCAGCCAAGTCCCAAACCAAGCTAGGGGTTGAACTTGTAGGTGAACAGGCCGACTACCTGGTAGTCCAAATTCGCTCCGCCTCCGCCTGCGTCACCCGCGACACTGATCGCCGCCTTCTCCGAAAAAGGCAGGATGAACCTCGCCCCGCCCAGGCCATCCACCCAGTTCGCGGATTGCGAGCTGCCAACACCGGAAGGTTCGATGGTGAGGTTAAGACCTCCATGCCAGTAGCGGATTCCGGCCAGGGCATCGATCTTGAAATGCTCGCCATCCACAATCCTGTATCCGACTTTCGGAGTAAAGATTGATTCTGTGATGTGCAAATTCACCGAGGTCTGCCCCAGCTCGTTCAAGGGAATGGCCTGGTCCTGGCCCAGCTTGACCCAGAAGAAATCCAAGGGCATCACGAAGCGGCCCTTATCTGCCTCGAAAGCGACGGGTATTACTCCTTTAAGGTAATGAAAGACGTCGCTGAATGGGGCATGGACACCGACGTCGTTGCCAAACGCGCCAACCGTCCCGTGTATGCCAGGAAACCAGCCATAAATCGAGACCGCAAAGCGCCATGAATCGTCAGGGTCGGCGTAGGCTGCCTTCTGAGGGGCATCGGGTAAAGGAGCGGTTGTTGCCTGGTTTTGGGCGGCCAGGTCTGCCGGCCCTTGCGCAATCGCAGACATGCAGAACAACAGACTCAATATGATTGCCGTGAATACTGCAAAACACACTTTGCGGTACAAATTCATTGCCTCTCCTTGCATCGATTGTCTGGGCGTCGCCCTCGCCCACTTCAGTTCCAACATTCCCGAACATTGCGCCCCACGAGTAACTGCGGCAACCCACCGAACTCAACTTTAGGCGGAACTCCGTTTTCGACGAAGGAACCACGAGGATCCAGTGGCCGGAGACGAGATTCGGTTGAGTTGAGTCGAGTGATTAGCTTATCGCGTTTGGGCATGCGGCGAAAGCAAAAATCCTCAAGTCCCAATGTAATGTGCAGTTAACGGACAGGTTACCGGGGCCAAGATGATCTCACTGTTCCGGGGCCACATAGCCTTCCCGGTAGTGAACATGTCGAGGCGTCGCCGATCTGCTTAGCAGAACCCTGATCTTGCGCCACTTGCCGTCGTGCGTCGGATTGCTCGGCTGATAGCCCAACATGTACTGATTGCGCAGCTCGCGGCTGATCATGGCGGCGATTTCAGGTATCTGCCGTCGATCGTCGGCTGGGATGGTTCGCCCGCCGCTGGCGTCAGTGAGCTCGCCCATCGTTTTTCTTCCCCAGCGTTCTTCGAGGGTCTTGAACAGCGGCAGGGGCACATCGTCGAAGATGCCGATTCCGTAGGTCAACACATTGGCTTCCTCGATCACGTGCCTGGTTTCCTTGAGCGAATAGCGGCTGCGGTTGTCGCCGCCATCGGAGACGATGACCAGGGCGCGCCGTTGATAACGGCCCGTCCGCAACTTGTTTATCCCCAGGTAAATCGCGTCGTAGAGGGCGGTTCCGCCTTGAGGCTTGGTTGAGGTTAGGCGTTCCTCGATGGTGCCGATCGACTGGGTGGAAGACGCGATCAACTTGGGTTTGTTGGAGACCGTGATGATGAAGTATTCGTCCTGCGGGTTGGCGTAGGTGAAGAACTCCTGCACGGCCTGACGCTCATATTCGATCTTGTTCTTCATGCTGTCGCTGTAATCAAGGACAAGCGCCACCGAGATCGGTGCATCCTCGCAGGAGAAGTACCGAATCTGCTGCTCGCTATTGCCTTCGTACAGAGTGAAGTTGTCCTTGGGGAGATCGAGGATCGGCCGATTCAGTGCGTCCGTCACCGTGACGGGCACGATCACCAGCTCGACATTGGACCGAAACGGCTTGACCCCAGCGCTGAGCGCAGGTTCGACTCCGGCTCGGACCAGTTCATCCGACGCGGGCCGGGGGACGACGTGCGGCTCATCCAACGAATCCGATTGCGCCCGGCAAACGCTGGGCAGGGAGAATATGCAGAGAGCAAAAGCAAGCAGCAAAGAAACCCTGGCAGGTCGCAGCACGGGACGTGCGATCATGACTGATCCTCCGACGACGAGGACAACTGCTCCGCGAAGTGAGATGCAGTACATCACGCTGACGGAGGAGCCTGCAACAAGAATCTGTTGCCTTCCCTTCCGGCTACCACTTAAGTGGATTCGTGCGATGCGCGGGTAGCTACTCGTGGGCTGACGAACGCTCGCACCAGGACTCACAGTTTCGACCAATACCCTGCACGTCTTAGTCGGTTCTTTGACACTGTTTTCAAGCGGCTGCTAGTATCAGATGTCTGACGCGAATTCCCGCCAAGCAAGCGTCCCCGTCGTCTAGCCCGGCCTAGGACATCGCCCTTTCACGGCGGTAACACGGGTTCAAATCCCGTCGGGGACGCCAAATCTTTCAAGCACTTACGAAATTACCCCCATACGACGCATACAACGTTATGCGCTCGCCCGTGGAAAGAACGCCTTCACCACCCTGCTCTGCGCGTCTGGTTTGGCTGGCGTTAGGGCTTGCGCATACAGGTCGAGCGTGATTCTCGAAGATGCGTGGCGGAGTACTGGTGACGCGACGATTTGCCTCTGTGGCAGAGGCGAGCCGGTGTAACCTAAATGCAGCTCTTGGGCTCACGAAAGTAGTTTCCATGCGAGAGAGGAGCCTCATGACCCGCCAAGTCCCCTTACTGTTTAGGAGTTTGTTGGCGACGATGTTGCTTGCTATTCTGCTCTCGGCTGGTGATTCCTTCGCCGCTGGCCCGCGGTATCGTGTTCTATATCGTTTCCAGGGTAGCCCGGACGGTAGCGAGCCCTACGCTGGCCTTGTCATGGACGCCGCCGGAAATCTCTACGGCACAACCTACCGAGGCGGAACGGAAGGCACGGTTTTCCTGCTGACTCCGGGATCAGACGGCCACTGGGTGGAGAGCGTACTTTTTGATTTCTCCAATCCTCCTGTGAGTGGCGGATTTCCCCTCGGCAACGTAACCCTCGACGCAGCTGGTAATGTATACGGCACCGCGGACCCCGGCGCCGGCAACCATGGCGTTGTGTACGAGTTGACGCCCAGTTTGTCGGGCTTCTGGAATGTCGATGTGCTCCACACTTTCAGCGGATATGAGGATGGGCAGCAGCCCTGGGCCGCCCCGATCTTTGACAAGGAGGGTAAGCTCTATGGCACAACAACGATAGGCCCGATCGAAGGCCCTTTTGGCATGGTCTTCCAGCTCACGCCGTCCAACGGCGCATGGCAGGAGAACATCTTGCATGAGTTCACTACCAAGAAAGACGGATCGTTTCCGACGGCTGACCTGGTATTCGACAAGGCCGGCAACTTGTATGGCACGACCATGGAGGGCGGTGAGGGCTGCGGTTTATATGGGTGTGGCACAGTCTTTAAGATGACCAACACGAACGGCCAATGGACCAAGACCACCATCTACGCTTTCAAGGGCGGCACAGATGGAACGTTTCCCTATTCCGGGCTGGTGTTCGATCAGCATGGGAACCTCTTCGGGACGACCGCTGTTGGGGGCGTCGGACCGTGCGATATCGAAAGCACTCCCGGCTGTGGCACGGTGTTCAGGCTAACGCCTCGCTCCAAAGGACGCTGGAAGAAGACCCTGATCTACAGCCCGGATGGCAGCGCAGGCGGCGGGCTTTTCGGGGGCGTGGTTTTCGACAAGGCGGGCAACCTCTACGGTACGACATCGTTCTACGGCACCGCCAGTCAAAATTGCGCCGCTGGTTGCGGCACCGTGTTCAAGCTGACTCCCGGAACCGGAGACCAATGGACGGCAACGACGCTTTATGAGTTTAATGGGACCGCGGATGGCGGGGAGCCATTTGGCCGCTTGCTTCTCGACAAAGCGGGTAACATTTTTGGCACCACCCTGTACGGGGGCAGTTCAACTGGGTCCTGCCAGATATTCGGCTGTGGCGTCGTTTTTGAGATTAGACCATAGTAGAAACCGACGGACAGGTCATTTCCCTGCATGTCATTCGTCACTGAGTGGTGGCCCCGGAGACGAGACACTGAACGCGCATTGGCCGAGCCGTACTGAGCGTTCGAAATGGCGGGTTACCGCAATCGACAATCTACTCCGCGAAATGGACGGCAGTAGCAAGGTTCACTGGCTCAAGCCTAAGAATGCCATGGGAGTCATGTCTCCCGTGGCTTGGCTCGTCCCTATTACCACTGTCAGTCGTGTTCCCTTCAGCGTGATCTGCTGACTCACGTTGCTCGCGGGCCACGCCGCAGCCGACCAGTTGTTCCCCTTTGCGTCGTAGAAGTAGCCCAAGTTAGTGGATCCCTCAGTCACCGTCGCCAGCACCGTGCCGCCATCCAGGAACTGGATTTGGCACTGACTCCAGCACTGTTCGTAGCCGGCATCTCCCATAGCCAGCGACACCCTGTAGGTTCCGGCGGACGGCAGGTCCACATAGAATGTCGCCGGCGAGCCATTGGTCGCGAGGTTGACACCCGCCAGCCTCGGATCCAACCCGGCATTGCGATCCCGGGCTTGCACCAGCGAGGTCTGCAGCCATCCATAAGTGATTCCGTTCCCTTTAGTCGGATAGGCCGTTGTGGAAAGAACATAGGTGTCGCCCGAGGGATCCGTTACGAAGGTAGCAGTGCTGCGGAAGTCAAACCCTCGCTGCCAACCGCCAGCTGCTGTAACCGTCAGTGTCACGGTGGTAGTTTGTTGTATCCCGCCGCCCTTGCCAGTTACCGTGATGGGATAAGTCCCGACCGGCGTGCTGCCTCCCACCGTTACGGTCATCGTCGAATTGCCGGAGCCGGGTGCAGGAATCGGGTTGGGATTGAAACCAACCGTGGTGCCGGAGGGCACTCCGGAAGCCGACAGAGTAATCGCGTTGTTAAATCCACCGCTGATCGTGGTTGTGATCGTTGACGTGCCCTGGTTCCCTTGCGGCACGCTGAGTGAAGCCGGCGAAGCCGAAATCTTGAAGTTCGGGGAACCGGCTTGGGTTACTCCGAGGAAGGCGATCGGCGTGACATCTCCGGTGGCTTTGTTCGTCCCAACCACCACTGTCAGTCGCGTACCGGTCAGCGTCACCTGCTGGCTCAGGTTGCTCGCTGGCCAGGCCGCGGCCGACCAGTTCTTCCCGGTGGCGTCATAGAAGTAGCCCATGTTGGTTGAAGCCCCAGTCACTGTGGCCAACACGTTGCCGCCGTCCAGAAACTGAACCTGGCACTGCACCCAGCATGCCTGGTAGCCAGCGTCACCCATGGCCAGCGCCAGGTTGTAGGTCCCCGCCGATGGCAAGTCGACGTAAAACGTCGCTGGCGAACCATTGGTCGCGTAGTTGATTCCAGCCAGCCGCGGATCAAGCTGGGCATTGCGATCCCGAGCCTGCACCAGCGACGTCTTTACCCAGCCATAGGTGATGCCGTTCCCTTGCGTCGGATAGGCAGTGGTGGCGAGCACGTAGCTGTCACCGGGAGGATCGCTCACATACGCCGCAGTATTGCGGAAGTCAAAACCAAAGCTCTGCTGTCCGCCGGAGGAAGTCACTGTCAGAGTAACGGTGGCATTTCGCTGAATCCCGCCGCCGTTGCCGGTCACCGTGATGGGATAGGTCCCCGTGGGCGTACTCGATCCCACCGTGATAGTCGCTGTCGAACTACCGCCGCCAGGGGCGGCAATGGTTTGGGGATTAAAGCCAACAGTAGTACCAGCAGGCAGACCGGAGGCGGACAAACTGATCGAACTGTTGAAACCACCGCTGATGGTCGTAGTGATGGTGGAAGTACCCAGATTGCTTTGCTGGATGCTGAGCGAAGCGGGTGACGCGGAAATTGTAAAGTTCTTCGATGAGGTCACCGTCAGCGTGACCACGGCCTTCTGTTGGGTATCTCCGTCGCTCCCGGTCACGGTGATGGGATGCGTCCCCGTCGGCGTGCTCGCCCCTACCGTGATGGTCATGGTCGAGCTCCCCGCGCCAGGTGCCGGAATCGTCTGCGGGTTAAAACTCACGGTCGTCCCCGACGGCATGCCTGACGCCGACAGACTGATCGGGCTATCGAACCCACCACTGATCGTGGTGGTGATCGTCGATGTCCCCTGGTTCCCTTGCGGAACACTCAGCGAGGCCGGTGACGCTGATACCGTGAAGGTCTCTCCGGTTATCCAATCGATTAAGGCACTAAGCGCCGGAGAATTACTATCAAGATGCTGCCCATCTGCACCGGACCAGGTTAAGGCGCAAGCGGAATGGTCGGGGTAGTGCGTTCCGTCGCACGTGCCTGATGTTGTTAGTTGAGTAACACCGGGAACCCGGGAGGCGAAACAATTTTGCGTATCGGCACTAACGTCACCATCGAAGAATCCAGTCGCAATGAAGGCGGGCGGAAGCGGGCTGACCGGTTTTCCCCAACAGTGACCGCCGCCTGAGGCGCACTGGCCACCGCTCCAGTAAGACTGCGGACTCCACGCGCTCACGATAGCATTGGTTGAGTTCGGGTTGACTACCGCCAGTCCATTTGCCCCGCATGTTCCTATCGTGACCCCACCGTTAGGGGGGTGCGGACCGGTCAACCCCCATACAGCCGCTCCGGCTGTGGCGGCCACGAAGAACGGTTCCGTGCCGTCAGAAGACTTGCCCGGCACTCCACCATTTATCGAGCAGTTGCCGGTCTGCGAACAGATGCTCGCAATGTTGCTGATGGCTGCCCAGTCGAACACTCCCGAAATCCCACCGAATCTCGTGAAGGGTGTAGAGGGGGGCCGCGGCCATTCGCAGTTTGCCGGGTTGTAGAGCTGCGTCCCGAGTGCGCGCATCAGGTAAACGTGCGCCGTACCGTGCGAAAACCCGATGGGCCGGATGTCCATGCCGTTCCCGGGAATCTGTCCCTTGCCGGCATTGGCGGCCAGAAACGCAGCGAAACATTCCGTATCATTAAAACCTGCTGGATACGCCGGGCTGTTACCATTCCCATCGGTAAACCATGCGTACTGTCCGTTGACAGTATGCGAACCTGGCGTGCTCAAGTTGCCGAGGCAATCGACTCCTCGCACCACGGTATAGTTCCACGGTCCGCTACCGGTAATCCCCGTGACCTTCATGGTTTCGACAGCGCCCGTACCATCATTGACGGCCTGCAAATTGAAGCAGGAGGTGTACGTAGTTGGGTATCCGATACCTCCTGCGTAGCTGACGCTAGCAGTGGTGGTGGTCGCGTTCATCGGTGCCAGTGTGACGGAGGCGGCAAGCGCGTACGCGTGGGCATAAAAATTGAACTGATTCCCGCGGTTCACAACGGTTGGAACCACGCCCGGGTTTGATCCCGAAGGGAGCACGTACAACTCCGAGTCAGGCCGGCCGTTGACGCCGCCACCGCCATGAATCCAATCTACGATTGGATCTGTATTGTTCGGACCATCCGTGCCGTAGTACATGTTGAAGCAGCGAGCAGGTTGGCCTTGAAGGGTAGTTGTGCCAGGCTTCTTGCCATCGGGATTGCTGTAGCCGAGGCCACAAAATGTGCCCTTGCTTGGAACGCCGCAGACCGCTGTCACCGGGGGACTGACTCCAGCCAGGATCGCAGTGGGCGCCACCGTGACATAAGTATTGGTTGTGTAGCCAGAGCCGCCCGTGATCTTCGTAACCGCATTGACTGCTGTGCCGGAGAGTGTAGCTGTGGCTGTGGCCCCCGAACCACCTCCGCTATCGAAGATAAAGACAGCCAGGGTTGGGTTTCCGGGATAGTTGCCGCCGTTGAGTATCGTAAATCCGGTGATTGAACCGCCGGAGATGTTCGCTGTCACGTGGGCCGCGGTTGTCGGTATCACCGGACACTGCGCCCATAGCTTGCCCAGCAAGGCAAATATCAGTAAGAAGCGTTTCAATTTATTTTGTCACCGCGCCCTGAGTTTGTTTTCTTGGTATGGCTTCGAGCAGATTCCGACGGAGTGGGCCTTCTGACTTCTTAACTTTTACCTTATCCCAATTTAGACGATACGAGGCGGCGAAGACGGTTTGGTGTTTGAACTATAGTAACCAGGGATTTTAGTTATGTTAGTTACTTTAGTTATCTAGAGTCAAGGTTAACAGTTGTGGAACTACCAACGAAGTGATGCCGTGCGCTGGCGATCGGCGTCTTTACAACGCATACTGATGTGTCGCGACTCAAACCTTCTGCGCCATGATCAAGTTCTTGCAAGCAGGATCACGACCCCTTCAGGCTGAGTAGAGAGTCGGCACTCGAATGTCGGAATTTTGCGGATTTTATCGCGATGTTAAGGAAAAGCAATTCGCCTGAGCTAACCCGCCGCTCTCTTTTCGACTTCTAACACATGCGGAGCCGGAACACTTAGGCTGACTGTGTGCGGTGTCCGCGAGTGTCCGGCTCCTCCAAGGAGCTGAATTATGAAGGGAACGATTCTGTTGCTATCGTTACTGTTGCTTGTGGTAGCCATGGCTGCGGCGCAGGCCGCGCCGCGATCCAATTTTGCGCCTCCTTCGGGGACCCAGAGTGCGGCGGCAGGCCATGCGACGTCTACATCAGGTAATGATCTCCGCGGATGCCTCAGCGGGACAAAGGGCGATTACACCCTTACCGATCACCAAGGAAAACAGCATCGAGTGGTCGGCGACAATCATGTGCTATGGGACGACGTGGGCCATGAGGTGGATATGACTGGGACGATGGGTACCGGTAAGAATTCGAACGCGTTCCAGGAGACGGAAATAACGGACATCGCGATGCGGTGCTGGAATTTCAGTCTCAACTGATTCAATAGTTCGATCCCACGGCTTTGACATTGTCTCTCTCCCCGCCCTGTCCCGCGGCGGCGGGAAAGGTGGGGATAAAAGCGGCCGTTTGATAACGGCTGCAGCGACTCAGTCAACGCAGGGCAAGTTTGGCGTTCAATTTCCTCCTCCCTGGGCGGCAATCTTGCTGACGATCGTTCGGTAATCAGGTTCGGCAAAGGCCTTTAGAGTTTCTGTGGTCACATTGCCTGCCGCGCCCACGGAGAGAGCAAACTTCGCGCAGGTCTCGTCATTGGGAAATTCTGAGATCAGCACCGCGTCGAAGCGCCCCATCGTCAAATACCAGGAATGAATCTTTCCGCCGGCGGCTTCGGCGGCCTTCCTGGCAAAGTCGAGCCGTGTCGGGCTTTCGTTGACCTTCGCGATCCCCTGTTGCGTATATCGAAGCAACATTACGTAGTAAGGCATTCGACATTCCTCCTTTTCGGAATGAAGACATTATGCCACTTCGCGCATGCGAGCCGGCTTGAATCCGCAGGGCTGCGCCCTCGTACGAACCAATTCCTCAGGCGCTCGCGAGGTGAAACCGGCACCGATTCGGCTGCTAAGATGGCCAAATGCCTGATGAGCGCGCGAAGAAGATCAAGCTGATGCTGTTCGACGTGGATGGCGTGATGACCGACGGTACTATCTTCCTCTTCCCTGCCCCGAATGGCGGAACACGCCAGAGCACGCACGATCATCGCGAAAGGATGGCCGATAAGGGCGGCTTCGGTATCGCCGACGGTCCGCTTATCGAGGCAAAGGGATTTAACGCTCACGACGGCGCCGGATTTTCGCTGGCCCGTCTGGGTGGCTTGAAGGCGGGCATCATCACCAAACGCATTTCGGAAACCGTGGCGCTACGAGCGCGCGATCTGAAGATCGAGCATGTCTACCAGGGGCAGCAGGACAAGACAGCAGCCTTTTACGAAATTATCGAGAAGGAAGGATTGACACCCGAACAGGTCTGCTACGTAGGGGATGACGTCATGGACCTGCCGGTCATGCGGCTCTGTGGACTTGCGATTGCGGTCAAGAACTCGCGTCCGGAAGTGCTGCGCGAATCGCACTATATAACCCCGCACGAAGGCGGTCACGGCGCGGTGCGCGACGCTATCGAGTACGTCCTGCGCGAACAGGGCTCGCTGGAGCGGGTGATCGATGAGTACATCCGGTCGAGAAGCGTCCAGCCGAAGTAGAAAAAAGTGAACATGCCGCTGACGGAGGAGCCGGTTAGCTCGTGAACTGCTTCCGGGTTACATTGGCCGACGGAACCTCAACGGCAGAAAGAGATCACGGATGAAGGCAATACGCACCCACCGGAAGGACGGTCCCGAGCAACTCGTTTATGAGAACGCGCCGAAACCGACGCCGCAAGCAGGCGACGCCCTTGTCCGGGTTTACGCCTGCGCAATCACTCCTTACGAGCTCACCTGGTCGGCAACGTATACCACGCGCGGCGGCGCTGATCGCGTCCCCAGCATACCGGGGCACGAGTTGTCGGGTGTGGTAGAAGCTGTAGCACCGGACGTGACCGAGACGAAGCCAGGCGAAGCTGTGTATGCGCTGACCGATTTTTGGCGGGACGGCGCCGCCGCCGAATATGTTGTGGTACGCGCCGCCGACCTGGCTCCCAAACCAGCAAGTCTGAGCCACACACAAGCTGCTGCTGTTCCGCTTTCAGCGTTAACAGCGTGGCAGGCTTTTTTTGACCACGCTAATCTCAAACGGGCAGCGCGTACTAATTCATGGCGCGGGTGGCGGCGTTGGCACCTACGCCGTGCAACTCGCTCACTGGCGTGGCGCGCATGTGATTGCGACAGCTCGGGCGAGCGATACGCCATTCCTCGAGAACTCGGTGCCGATGAGGTCATCGATTACACGGCCGTGCGCTTCGAAGACCGGGTCCACGATTTAGATGTGGTGCTCGATACAGTCGGTGGAGACACGCTGGAGCGGTCTTGGCACGTTCTGCGCCGGGGTGGTGTGCTGGTAACGGTTGCGGGCAGCGCTCCCGCAGACAAGGCGGCCCAGTTAGGTGTGCGGGGCGTGGACTTCATCGTGGAGCCGAGCCGGGCACAGTTGATCGAGATCGCGCAGCTCATCGAAGCTGGCCAACTCCGCCCCATCGTGGAAGCTACCTTCCCTCTCGAAAAGGCACGCGAAGCATTTGAGCGCGGCCTGCGCGGGCATAACCGCGGCAAACTCGTCTTGCAAGTTGCCGGAGGAAACCGGGACCGCCACAGGTTAGGGATAGCAGACAACCGGCCTTAATGCTTCCCAAACGTGTTCCCTATAGCTGCACACCTC
The DNA here is from genome assembly GCA_963782275.1 of uncultured Acidobacteriaceae bacterium. Taxonomy (GTDB): domain Bacteria; phylum Acidobacteriota; class Terriglobia; order Terriglobales; family Acidobacteriaceae; genus Bog-257. The sequence continues at coordinate 215,126 of CAWAJA010000004.1, forward strand.
GTAACTCTTCACTCGCTGGAGGACTGCGCCGCTGTGATACCCCTTATCGGTAACCAACTCTTCGATCCCGTTGACGTTCACCTTGGGCTCACGGTCGGGCTTCAACTCCGCCTCGCGACCCGCCAACTCCGCCACTGTCATGCCTGCTTCGCACAGGGTTGCGTCCAAGCTCGTCGTGTCGCCCTTATCGGCACCCGGCAACGTGACGGCCACCACCGCGCCCGTGTCCAGATCGACCGCATGCTCAGCCTTGTGCGCCAGGCGGGTACGCCCATCCTTCATCTTCGCGATCCGCGCATCCTCGTCCGCTGGACTCTTCCAGTGTTTGTTGGACGTGCGCTTCTTGCGCTTGCGATCCAGTCTCACCAGGTCTTCCCGGGTCGGGGTTTCGATGCCCGAGGCCTTGGCTAATCCGCGCAGAAATTCCTCGTAACTCTCACCCGTGTCGCGCCGTACGATCGAGCGCATCGCCGCGTTAGCTTCCAGCGTCGTGGCATCGATGGCGATCCGCTGGCCCTTCAATAGCCCGCGATCGGCCAGCACTTCCAGCACCCAAGTGAACACTTCGCGATGCGTGTCCACATCGATCAACCGCCGGGTGCGCGATATTGTGGAGTGGTCCGGGGTGTTCTCGTCGAGGCCAATGCCCACAAAACGCCGCAGCGCCAGTGAGTCTGCCAGCCGCCAAGCAATGCCGCGCTCCGCCCCGATGCCTTCGAAATATCCGATCAGCAGCGAACGAAAGTAAATCCCCGGCGTCAGTGAGGGCCGTCCGTACCTGGCCGCATAGAACCTCGCACACCGCCCCTCGACAAACTCGTCGAAGCGCTCCGCCTCCAGCAACTCGTTCAGCCGCTGATAGAACGGATGCCCCGGAGCCGAGGCCAACTCCGTGTGCGCAATCCAGATGTCCTCTTGCTTCTCCCGCTGCTTGCGCGTGCCCATTGCCATGCGCACATTCTACGAAGAGAGTCTGTGAATACCTCAAATGTTTTTGCTTACGAATCTAGACTTGCACCACGGGGTGCTAAGCATGGAGATCTTGACCCCCTTCTTGGTACCGTCCCTAATCGGCAGCAACTAGACAACTGGCCTGAGACGACGTAGAGTCTGCCTGTGATCAGCCGCGCTAGTCTTCTTCCGCTTGTCGCTCATGCCGAGCAGTACGGCGGGCGAACCGCTGTCGTTGATTTGCAGGGGTCCTTCACCTACGCCGATCTGCTGGAGGCATCGGGGCGCGTGGCGGCGGCTCTGCTCTCCGGCCGCAAAGACCTTGAGGAAGAGCGCATCGCATTTCTCGTCACGCCGGGATTTCCCTGGGTTGCGGTGCAGTGGGGTATCTGGCGGGCAGGCGGCGTTGCCGTGCCGTTGCCGCTCAATTCGACAAGGTCCGAGCTGGAATACTTCATCGCCGACACGCAGGCCTCGGCGCTGGTCTTCGACCCCCTGGCGGAGCCACTGCTGAAACCAATCGCCGCGGCGCGTGGAAGTCGTGCACTGTCGTGTGACGACGCACTGGGGCATCAGCTCGCCCCACTGCCGGATCTCACCAACGAGCGGCGGGCCATGATCCTTTACACCAGCGGCACCACCAGCCGTCCCAAGGGCGTGGTCACGACCCATGCCAACACTGCTGCGCAAATCAACAACCTGGTCGAGGCATGGGAGTGGTCAGCCGACGATCGCATCGTGCTGTGTTTGCCGCTGCACCACGTGCACGGGATCATCAACGTTGTCTCATGCGCACTTTGGTCGGGAGCCACCTGCGAGATGCTGCCGCGCTTTGACGCAAACGCTGTGTGGGAGCGCATCGCCGGCGGCAGCGTGACTCTTTTCATGGCCGTCCCGACGGTATACGTGAGGCTCATCGCCGCGTGGGAGGCGGCCACGCCCGAGCGCCGTGCGGCTTTGAGCCAGGCGGGTGCGAAGTTGCGCTTGATGGTATCCGGCTCGGCGGCGCTGCCGGTGAGCACGCTCGAACGCTGGAAGGAGATCACCGGCCACACACTTTTGGAGCGCTATGGCATGACGGAGATTGGCATGGCGCTGTCGAACTCCTACCGTGCGGAACGCGTGCCGGGCAGCGTGGGAACGCCATTGCCGAGCGTCGAGGTTCAGCTCGTTAGTGAGCAGGGCGAACCAGTCGAGCCGGGCACGCCGGGCGAGATCGAGGTCCGCGGCCCCTGCGTCTTCAGAGAATATTGGGGCAAGCCGGAGGCGACGCGTGATGCCTTTCGCGATGGCTGGTTTCGTACCGGCGACACTGCCGTGGTCGAGAACGGTGTTTATCGCATTCTCGGGCGAACGAACATTGACATCCTCAAGACGGGCGGGCACAAGGTCTCCGCGCTAGAGATTGAGGAAGCGCTGCGGGAACATCCGGCGGTCGCCGAGTGCGCCGTTGTCGGGGTGCCAGATCCGGAATGGGGCGAGCGGGTGGCGGCGGCGGTGGTGCTGAATGACGGCGATGCCCTCGACCTCCAGACCCTTCGCGATTGGGCCAGGGAGTTCCTCGCTGCACACAAGCTCCCGTCGCGCCTTCTGGTTCTGGACGCGCTGCCGCGCAACGCCATGGGCAAAGTAATGAAGCCAGCCGTGGCGGCGATGTTTCGGAGCGCGGACGCCAGCGATTAATCCGGTCTAGATTCCCGCTTTGGTGACTGCGTGTGATATGGCCTGTTTTCGTCAGCTAACCTGTCACTCGCACCACTGGCAGAGGCGCCCAGGTTGCTTTACATAATCCAGCATTGGGAGAATAATTGCCTAGCTTCTCAAGCCCATATAAGGAAAGCCGACCATGCGGCGCTATGCTATTCCGGCGATTATGGTAGGTGTAGGTTTCTTTGTAGTGGTGTGGAATTCAGGTTGTAGCAGTGGCGGTTCAACGCAGCAGCACGATCCGGTCACCATTAGTCCCAAGTCGGCCGATCTCGTCGTCTTATCCCAGAGCCAACAGCAGTTTCAAGCTTTCATCCAAGGTAGTAGCTCGACGAGCGTGAACTGGCTAGTCGACGGAGTTGCCGGAGGAAATTCCACCGTCGGAGTTATCTCTTCCAATGGACTCTATGTACCTCCCAATGAAGTTCCTTCGGGCAGCATCACGGTAACAGCGCAAAGCCTGGCTGACCCGTCGCAGTCCGATTCGGCGACTGTCACCCTGCAGTACCCCGCGGCGGCCGCAACTTCCGTCACCCCTCCAACGATCGAGCAAGGGTCGGGGGCAACGACCGTCACCGTGACTGGCGGTCCGTTCTCCGACGCCGCAGTGGTGTACGTGGGAGGCAATCCGCTTCCCAGTGAATTTATATCTACCACGGAAGTCTCCGGGCTAATCCCGCAGGGCTCGCTGAGTGTGCCGACCACTCTGTTGCTTGGGGTCGAGAATCCTGCACCGGGCGGGGGCGGAAGTAACGGCACAATGAGCAGCAACTCTATCGCTCTTTACGTGGTGGAGGGCTCATGGGTGCGCGTGGGTGATCTCAATACGGCCCGGAAGAGGTCGGCGGCCGCACTGCTACCCGGCGGCAAAGTGCTGGTTACCGGCGGAACCGACGCAGATGGAAACGTGTTGAGTTCGACAGAAATTTTTGATCCACAAACCAATACGTTTTCGGTTGCGGGATCCATGACCGTAGCGAGGTCCGGTCACTCGGCGGTTACTCTGAGCAATGGCAAGATCCTTATAGCAGGGGGCGACCCGAACCCCACGACGGCCGAGGTTTACGATCCGGCGAATGGAACATCTACGGCTACGCCTGCAATGAACTTCGCGCACACGAATATCGCCATTTTGCTTACCAACGGGCAGGTGCTGCTGGAGGATTGGGGCCAGACTATGAACGGCTTCCAGTTTCCTTTGAATGCGGAGGTCTACGATGCCACAAGCAATACTTTCTCTGCAATAACCACTGGGGTCCCTCCGGAATGCGGTGGTTTGGACCCAGGCATGTGCGGCTGTTTGGGGGGAGGCATCCTTGGGTCTCGGAATGTTGATTATGTCGGTGTGCCCTACTACTTCGACCCTTCGAACCTGAGTTTTACGAATGCCGATCCCAGTGGCGTAGCAAGCCAGCTGTCAGGTTGTACGGTCACGACGCTGTTAAACGGAAATGTTTTCACGACGGGCGCAGGGTTCGATACCTCAAGCATCGTAAACGCACAGGCCAAAATCTGGAATCCCACGAACGACACGGTTATATCGTTTCCGCGAGAGGGATTTCCGGAGTCCACTGCGCCTGTACGCCTGCAGAGCGGGAAAGTACTCGTTGTAGCTGGTGTCGGAGACCAAATCCTTGACCCTTCGATGCCGCAGCTGTTGGTTGCGCCTCTCCCACTCTTCCAGCATTCACAGCCCCCAACAGCAATCCTCCTGCAAGACGGCCGCGTCCTCGTTGTCGGCGAAGAAGAAAAGATGACCGGTGCCCTTACAACCGCCGCCGAGACATACCTCCCGTAAGAATAGTAGAGTTGCAGAAGGTGGCGCAAAATCCCCATGTCACTCGTTATCTGGCGGTGCATCCTTGACAAGCCATGCTATGCTGCTCGCGCTCGGCAATTCTGTCTGAGCACTTGCGGTTAAGGAGAGCACCATGGCCAACGAAGCAGTGGCCCTTCCCCGACCGGTAACTCACACCAAACTCAACCGCCAGCAAATCACTGGATTCTGGGGTGCCTGGGCAGGCTGGACGCTCGACGGCATGGATTCCGTGATCTATGCGCTTGTCCTCAGCCCCGCGCTGACAGAATTGCTTCCGAAGTCGGGCATAAAAGCCACTCCCGCCACGATCGGGTACGCTGGATCCGTCTTGTTTGCTCTGTTCCTGGTGGGGTGGGGACTGTCGCTCATCTGGGGTCCGATTGCCGACAAGTTTGGCCGCACGCGTGTGCTCGCCGCCACCATCTTCGTTTATGCCATATTCACGGGCGCGGCCGCGATGTCGCAAACAGTCTGGCAACTGGGCCTGTTCCGGTTACTGGCGGGCATAGGAATTGGGGGGGAGTGGGCTTTGGCGGGGACCTACGTCGCCGAAGCCTGGCCGGAAGACCGCCGCAAGATGGGCGCTGGCTATCTGCAGACCGGATACTACGCCGGCTTCTTCCTGGCCTCGGCACTCAATTACACGGTGGGAGCGCGCTTTGGCTGGCGCGCTATGTTCTGGTGCGGCCTGACGCCGGTCGTCGTTGCCTGCATGGTTCTGCTGCGCGTGAAGGAGCCCGAACGCTGGCAGCAAAAAGCCAAGGTGAAAGTGGTCGGAGGGCTTTCCTCTCTGCGCAGAATCTTCAGTCCTCCCTACACGCAGCGCACGCTGGTCAACACGGTGCTGCTGGCGGCGGCCATCTGCGGCCTGTGGGCGGGCGCGGTTTACGCGCCGACGGCGATCATCAACCTGGCGAAGCGCGCCGGCATGTTGCAACCGCAGGCCGTACGCATGTCTTCGTTAGGTATGGGCCTGCTTTCGGTGGGAACCATCCTAGGCTGTCTCGCCGTTCCGCCCCTGGCCGAACGCTTCGGCCGCAAGCGCACGTTGGCTTTCTATTTCCTCGGGATGTTCATCTGCATCCTGCTCAGCTTCGGCTGGGCGTTTTACCTGCCACAAGGACTCCATCCCTTCATTGCGGTGCTGTTCTTTCTCGGCTTCTTCGGAGGCAACTTCGCCGTCTTCAGTCTCTGGCTGCCGGAGCAATACGGGACCACGGTGCGCGCCACTGCATTCGCGTTCACCACTTCGTTCGGACGCTTCATTGCCGCCGGGGTCAACTTCGGAGTCGGCGCACTGGTCAGGAACATGGGAACACTTGGGAAACCGGTTGCTTACACAGCGATCGCTTTTGGCATCGGCCTGCTGGTGATTCCCTTCGGGGAAGAGACGCGGGGCAGAGTGCTACCTGATTGAGCTGCGGAGCACGCAAAGAGCCTGCCTATTCCAGCCCTTCCATCTGAACTGGCTTAGCGTCCGCCTTCGCCTGCTGGGTGGGTGGCGGAACGGGGTGATGCCGAAAGGTCTCGATCGTCATTCGCGTCAAGTCATATGCGCCATAAATGATGTTGGCGCGCCAGATGTCGCTTCGGAAGGTCAGGATCTGCCGGCGCAGATAGCGGAACACGTGATTCCCCGCCTTGAAATTCGTTCCCGCGGTGCTCGACGCCAGTCCCGGCACAACCGGCTGGCACTGCTTTAGCTGCACGATGGCCAAGTCCCCGTCGGTGCGCATCGGATCTCCGGTGGCGTTCTGGGTGAAGTTCGACATGCCCGGCCGGGGCACGAAATGGACCGACTGCACACAGCCTGCCACTTCGAGATCGCGAATCACCTTGCTGCGTTCGTCATCGATATCGGGGGAAATGTGGTGAACGAACTGGCGATACTTGAGGGAAAGCGCGGCCCGCGTGTCATGGGTGGAGGAGCTCAGCCAGACGGTTTCGGAATCCGACGATTGAGACCACTGCCATATGCGCAGATGGTCGCGGCGGTCGTAGCTATTCAGGCTTTTCTGCCAACTCATGTCTGGAGGCTTCCCGTCCAGAAGAAGAGGATGCATCGGCGCCTGCGCGTAGCCGCTGTTGTTCAGAAATCCGTAAAAGTCGCGCATGAACGAGTGCTTGGTGAAGGGGTCGCTCGTGCTCCAACCAGCTTGCCGGAACGCTGACTCGACCTCTTCCCGCGAACCCACAAAGGCAAGATTCACCACATCGGCAGACACCAGTGCTGGCGTGGTCGAGCGCTGTGGGAGTGATGGGGCTGCGCGCTCCAGATCCAGCTCTTCACTGGTCTCGACCGGGTTCTCGATTGGCGCAGCCGGAACCGGCGACACCGAGTGGATGGGCGCTGTCAATTTAAGGCGAAGATCAGTCCCAGCGGGAAAGTAGATTTCCGGTTCGGGGAAAATCGGAAACGTTGCCTTGTAGACGATCAGCCCTAAATCCGAGTAAGGGTTCCAAGTGGGCAGGTGTATGAGGCGGCTATTGATTCGGCCTTGGGGGGTATCGCTGCTGCGAATTCCCTGGATCACTCCCTTGGAAACCTGCTCGCGGGAGTTCTCGACCTCTACAACCGAGGCCGAGATGCTTACTTGCGCACCCTCCGTCACGGCAGCATGATCGAATCGGATGTCCAAGGCAGCGGTCTCGTGACGGATGCCCCAGCCCACTTTGCGAACTGAATGGACTGTACCCTCGATGCTCGTGCCGACCGGGAAAATTACCCCGTTGTCGCAGGTGGCTGACTCGATGAGAACGGCGTGGACGGCATCGCCTGGCTTCGCACTGTACGAAGTAAGCGGAGAACTGAGACGAATCCAAAGCGTCTGCCCGGCCGCAAGGCCATCACAGCCGAACGCCAGCGCAGAGCAAAAGATCACTAATAGAGGAGTCAGGCGTCGGCAGATACCGGGGAGAACTCTCATTCAGAAATACACAATTCCTTCACCAGGGTACCCACATCTTGCATATCGTCGGGGTACGAGCATCATAAATCATGAAGCTGTGAACTGCTCGCAATCATTTCATTCTGTTGTTGATCTCATCAACAGTGGGGTAAGCGCCGTCGAGAGGCTGAAATGAATCATCAAGAAACGGTTACAAGCTCGCCGCAGGAAGTCACTTCAGGTCGGAAAAATCTTCCTCCCAATATTCGAACTCGCGCCTCGCCTCCACCGGTCGCTCGTTCTTCTCCACAGACCGGAGTTGAGTGCGGCGAATCTTGCCGGAAATCGTCTTCGGCAGCTCCGCGAACTCGATGCGACGGATTCGCTTGTAAGGTCCCAGACGTTTGCGTACGAATGCAAAGATCTCTTGCGCCACTGCTTTTGACGGATACACGCCGGGCTTGAGGGTGATGTACGCCTTGGGCACATTCCAGCGAATTGCGTCGGGCGCCGGCACCACGGCGGCTTCTGCAATGGCGGGATGCTCAATCAGCGCGCTCTCCAACTCGAATGGACTGAGGCGATAATCCGAGGACTTGAAAACGTCATCAGAGCGCCCGACGTAGGTGTAGTATCCGTCGGAATCGCGGTTGGCGATGTCGCCGGTGTGATAGTAGCCTCCTTCCATGACGCTCGCGGTGCGCGCCGGGTCATCGACATACCCGGCCATCAAGCTGAGGGGCGCGGGATCCAGCCGAAGGCAGACTTCCCCGTCATCGGCTTCTTTTCCTTCCGCATCCAGTAAAACGATGTCGTGTCCTGGAGCGGCCACACCTGCGGAGCCAGGCTTGACTTTCTGTCCGGGAAAGTTCCCGATCACGAGCACGGTTTCCGTCTGGCCAAATCCATCGCGAATCGTCAATCCCCATGCCTGCCGCACTTTCTCGATGACTTCTGGATTGAGCGGTTCTCCGGCGCCCACCAGTTCCCTGCACTTCACGGGATACGTGCCCAGATCCTCGAGCACCAACAAGCGCCATACCGTTGGGGGTGCGCACAAGGTGGTGACTTCGCAGCGGGACATCACTTCAAGCGTCTTCTTCGCATCGAATCGTGCGTAGTTGTGGACGAAGATAGTTGCGCCTGCATTCCACGGAGCGAAGAAGCTGCTCCAGGCGTGTTTGGCCCAACCCGGAGAGCTGATATTGAGGTGGACATCCTCGGGCCGCAGTCCGACCCAATACATTGTTGAAAGATGGCCGACGGGATAGCTCTGGTGGGTGTGCAATACGAGTTTCGGCTGGGCTGTGGTACCCGAGGTGAAGTACAACAGCATAGGATCGGTCGCATTCGTCCCGGCCTCGGGCCGGTAGGATTCGTCCTCCTGAAGAGCGTCCGAGTAAGAAACCCAACCTTTGACGGGCTCGTCCGCGACGATACGCGAATAGTCGCCCGGCAGCTCCGAGAACCTCTCGGTGAAAGCAGCATTGGTTATCACGTGGCGCGCGTGGCCTCGCGTGAGGCGGTCCTTAAGGTCGTCGGGGGTGAGCAAAGTCGCCGCAGGAATAACGACCGAGCCCAGCTTCATGGAGGCGAGCATGACCTCCCACATCGCTGCCACGTTGGGCAGCATCACGATGATGCGATCGCCACGACGTACACCCTGCTTGCGAAGAAAGTTGGCGACTTGATTGGAGCGGCGCGATATTTGATCGTAGCTGAGTTTCAGCTCCGAGCCGTTCTCGTCCACGATCCACAACGCCGTCTTCGGGTTGCCCCGGGCGTAGCCGTCGAAGTAATCCAGCGCCCAGTTAAAGTGCGTTAGCATCGGCCAGCGGAACTTTTCGTAAACGAGCTTGTAGTCGTCGCGGTGTTGAAGGAGAAAATCGCGCGCACCCAGGAAGGCATTGAGGTCAGGATTCGACGCGGATGAGTTCATTGCGGCAACCTCCTATTTCCGGCAGCTCTCGCGATGTCGAGTGTGGGCACCCCCCACTCGCGCTGCAACTCTGGACGAAAACGAATTCTACTCTCGCTTTAACCCCGGAAACCAAGTCTTACGATAGCTTTATATCGGTATGAATGATGCCGCCGAACGGATTCTCCAACGGTATGGAAGATTCCTTGATAAGCGCTCTGGTGCTTTCGCCGCTCTTCGCGAGTATGAGCTTCCCTGGGAGAGTCCCATCCATGTGTGCACGGGCATGCTGAAACCCGAGTTCTGCGCCTCCACCGGTGGCGTTCGGCCAGCGATCTCAGCGACCGTTTCCGGCTCCGGCCTCGACGCTCTCGAGGCAAAGGCGAGTTGTCTCTGCGAAGCCCTTGAACGACATTCGGGGATATTCCGCGGTGACGAACCGCGACGCGTGGCACGCTATTCGGACATCAGCCAATGAGGCAATCCACCCCGATACGCTGACTCTCTTCAGTAAATCGCAATACCAGAATCGGGAGGAATGGAACCAACGCGAAGGCCGTCATAACTGGGTGCCTGAGCGTTTCAATCCGGAGCGCAGCATTGACTGGTCGCCGGCATGGTCGCTTACGAAGAAGCAGGTAAAGTACCTTCCCACAGCCTATTGCTACTTCGGATATCCATTCGACCCGGAGCACGATTTCTGCCGGCCCGATTCAAACGGAAATGCAGCCGGGAACACCTTGGATGAGGCTATCGTCCATGGTTTCCTGGAATTGGTAGAGCGGGAGTGCGTGTCCGTCTGGTGGTACAACCGGGTCCGCCGGCCACGTGTGGACATCGACAGCTTCGGGCTATCAGATCTCGGTGTCTTGCGTAATCTCTATGAGTTGATCGGGCGCTGCGTCGAGGTTTTGGACATCACGGTGCACAAGAACATTCCAACGTTCGTTGCGCTATCTCAATCGGCGGGTCCGCCCCAAGGCGACTACGCCCTGGGATTCGGCGCCCATTTCGATCCACAAAAGGCGCTAACCAAGGCGCTCATGGAAATGACCCAATTTCTGCCGGTCGTTCTTTCGGGGCACGATGCGGTTTGCTTTCTCAGCGCTGAATCGGGAGCTACGGATATCTCGTTCCCGGGGCCGGATACGCAGGCACCGGCAACCACGTGCTCTGACTTCTCCCTATCCGCCTCGCGGAAGCCGGAGGCGGCCGTCTCTTCCTGTATCGAACTGGTGAGGTCCTGGGGCTTGGAAATGCTCGTCCTCGACCAGACGCGAAAGAACGTGGGCATGCCGGTGGTCAAGGTGGTGATGCCGGGGATGCGCAGTTGGTGGGCGCGATTGGCTCCTGGCCGCCTCTATACTCTTCCCGTCCAAACCGGCTGGCTGGCCGAGCCGAAGACAGAATCTCAAATGAACCCCGACCACCTGATTCTTTAGCTTGTTTTCCGAACGCCTGCCGTATAGGCTTACTGACGGTTTGCCGCATCCAAGCTGTCGAGCGAGGAGAGAAAAGTCTATGTCGAAAAAACAGGCACGCCAGTTCCTGCAGAAGCTTGAGAAGAGTGCTGCCCTCCGCAAGAAGGTGAACGACGCCTCAGCAACGATCGTCCAGGTGGCAAAAGATCAAGGCTATAAAGTCACCCGCGCCGAGATCAGCGACGCGCTCAAGGAACATTGGCTCGAAGAGGCGGGGGAGGGAGCGCTGAAGATCGACCCCCTCAATCACGTTCTTTCGGAAACGCCGGGTTTCTGAGTCTCAGCAACGGGCCGGCGCGACCCGAACACAGATCCCATTCGAGGTGACCGCCGGATTCTTTAACCTTGTTTTCCGGGCGTCTGCCAGATAGGATTGCTGCCATCTTTACTGGCCAATGCCATTAAGGACGATAGGACAATCATGTCGATAGACAGCGCCAAGGAGTTCGTAGACTTTCTCCACACGAATGATGCCCTTCGCGAGGAGGTACACGGTGTCGCCGAAGCAATCGTCGCGGTGGCCAACGCTCACGGATATGATGTTACCCGTGAAGAGATCAGCGATGCCCTCAAGCAGCATTGGAAAGACGAGGCTGATCCAACAAAATGCTTGATTAGACTTTCGGAAGCACCTGGCTTCTGACCCTTCTCGATGACTGGCTTAGGCAATCCTGGTGAAGGCAGGACGATTTTCACTTGTCTTTCGAATAGCGGGCGTATAGGCTTACTCGCGAACTCCCTTATCCATAACCTCGAACGATAGGAGACCCATGTCGAAAGCGCACGCAAAGAAGTTCATCAAACAACTGCAGAAAAATCCAGACCTGCGCAAAAAGGTGAACACGGCATCGCAACACATCGTCAAGGTGGCCAAAGCCCATGGATTCGATGTTACCCATGAAGAAATCAGCCACTCCTTAAAGGAACACTGGTCAAAAGCGAAGCCTGAGGACGAGCCATTGATTGTCCTTTCCGAGACCCCTGGTTTTTGAACGGTCCGGTTGGCAACTTCACGAACGGCGTCCTCATGAGTCGAATCTACGAGTCGGTTGCGGAGAGCATCCCGCAACCTGAGCTTTTGTTTCTCAACTATGGTTTCTGGCAGCGAGGCCTTGACGACTCCTGGATCGCTCCACCAGACACTCGTTACCGTCACCATCTCAACCTGGCCAGGCATGTTTTGGCCGGCACAGAACTGCGCGGCAAAGCTGTTCTGGAAATCGGTTGCGGGCGGGGTGGAAACTGTTACTATCTCTCGCGGTACTCCCAGGCCTCCCGAATCGTGGGGGTGGACGTCTGCGCTGCGAACCTGGCCTTGGCCCGGCAGAATCCCACCTTGCAGCCGGTTGGATTTGTTGCCGGCGACGCGCAGCATCTCCCGTTTGCCGATGGCAGCTTTGATGTCGTGCTAAACCTCGAGTCCTCACATTGCTACGGCCAGTTTGGTCTGTTCGTGGCTGAAGTCGCCCGAGTGCTCAAGCAATCCGGTTGGTTTTGTTTCGCCGATTTGTGGAATGTAGATGTTATGGAACTGGATTGGCAGGCGAGAGAGCAAGCCCTGAAGAGTTCTTCCCTAGACGTGATCTCGGAAGAGAACATCAGCGAACAGGTATTCAAAGCCATGGGACTTTCGGGGAGTATTTCAGACCAGCTCAACGCTCTTGCGGGGGCCGAAAGCCGGCCCTTGATTGCTCGCATAAATAAAGGAGTGAAAGCGCTTAGGGCGGGCTTGGCGACCGGCGACTATTCCTATAGGCTCTGGAGATTAAGGAAGCCGCAAATTTCCCCATGACCCCGCCACGCTATGTTCCGGTGCGCGAAATCGATCACTTCGTCAACGGCGAAGTGGTGGATTTGGCAGTTGATCCCGAGCAACAGACCCGCGTCACCGTCGTGCTGCGTCCGCGCACGCCGCATCACACCATGCGCGAACATCTGGACCACATGGCCCGGCATTTTCCGCATCAGCGGCGTTATTTCACCCGCGATGAGTTCGCCCGCAAATACGGATCGACAGAGGAAGACCTGGCGGTGGTCGCGGCCTTCGCCGGGGAGCACAATCTTGAGGTTGTCGAAATTAGCCACGCCCGGTGCCGTCTGGTTTTGAAGGGAAGGGTGGCCGACTTCTCGACTGCGTTCAACGTGAAGTTCGTTAACCTATTCGATCCGGAGCACGGAGTGTACCGGTCGCACGTAGCTCCCATCCAGGTGCCTGTTGAACTAAAGCCTCTGATTCAGGCCGTCATGGGTTTTAGCACGCGCGCTCATCACGGACATCCCCCATCGTTTGCGGCGGGCACTACTGTGCATCTGGTTGACCCACGGGACGTGGCCAAGATCTACCGGTTTCCCACGGGCTGCACGGGACGCGGCCAGACCATCGGCGTCATAGCGCTGGGCGGCGGCTTTCACGAGTCGGACCTCGAACGCTATTTCCGCCATCTCGGAATGCCTAAGCCGAAAATCACCCTGGTTGAGGTGGAGGGTCAAGAAAATAATCCGGCCGATCCTCAGGCCATTCGCGACTTCCTTGCCAAGAGCGGATTTGCGGGCGTGCACCGCAACAGAGGCAAGTCTCATCCCCACCCGCATGTTCGCCGGGATTCAGATAAGAACGTCGAGTGGACGCTGGAAACCACCATGGACGTGGAACTGATCGGAACCTGGGCCAACGGCGCGCATATTGTCGTGTACTTCACCCACAATAATGCACGCGGAAAATATGACGCCTTCAATGCCGCCCTGCATGACACGACTCACAAACCGAGCGTAATTTCCTGCAGTTGGGGCGCTCCGGAAAGACTGATTTCACGCACCCTGGCCGAGGAGATGGACCTGATGTTTCAGGCGGCGGCCCTGATGGGAGTCACGATCGTCTGCTCTTCCGGCGATGACGGAGACGGTTCCCGGCAAGCGGGCGAGCCGCAAGCCTACTTCCCTGCCTGCAGTCCCCACGTGCTGGCTTGCGGCGGGACCATCCTGCCTCATGCGCGCGGCGAGAAGGCCGTTGAAACCGTATGGCGTGAAAAGATTTCAGATCATACCGGGGAGAGTGGATACGGTGAGAGTTACGTCTTCCACGCACCCAGCTGGCAGGCAGCGGCCGCTACGGCCAGTCACAGGGGCGGGAGGGTGGTTCCCGACGTAGCCGCCAAAGCCGACGTGGAATTCGGCTACGACATCATCGTCGGCGGGGTGCATGTTCCGGGCTCCGGAACCAGTGCGGCGGCTCCGTTGTGGGCGAGCCTCTCCGCCCTGCTCAACGAAAAGCTGAAGACCATGGTCGGGCACTTGACCCCGTTGCTCTACCAGGAACAATGCCGCAAAGGAGTCCAGCCGGTAGGTTCTACTGCGGTCGCGTGGGCGCCAGAGGTCGGCTTGGGGACGCCACGCGGGAACGCGTTGCTGAAGGCTCTGCAGTCTCCAAAAGGGACCAAAAAGAAGGCTAGGGTCAAGCGGAATAAAGCTTCCGCCCGATAGATTCCCACGCCTTGCTGACCTGCAGGATGTGTTGAGGCTCCTGGATTGCGGGCACGCCGAGCCCCATGATAGATTTCCGCATCGCGTTCAGTGCTTCGACGTTCGCCCGCATTCTTTGCTCTCCCAGCTCAGCAACAGTCCTGGTCTCCCCATCGCAAATCAGCGTGAAGAGCGGCATGCGGTTTTCCAACCCATGCGAGGGAGTGCGGTTCCACACGACCGGGCCGGTAGTCGACAGGAGCGTCAACACTCCGTCGGGAAACATAACCGTCAGACGCTGGTCCAGAAGGTAGCCAGGGCTTCCATCTTCCAATCGCCTCTTCTGCCTTGTGCCAGATACCTGCACAGAAAGGCGAATCGGTATCTTTCCCAGCATTCCGCCTAGCAGCACGAAATTCGCGCAGCGGCTCAATACTTCGAACCCGAAGCGGTGCCAGTCTGCCCATAGCTGACGCCAGAATGTCCAGCGCCCCGTAGAGCGATCGCTCCGTCGCGATGACTTCGATGAACTGTGGACTGGCATGCTGGCTGGCCCGGAGGCAATCTCGAATGAAAGATTTGGGCGCCGGCAGACTCGCAAAATGCCCGTTCACGTGAAACTGCACGCATTGTGCTCTCGCCAGATCGAGAGCCTTCTTGACTGCGCCGGCGGGATAGGGATGTTCGCAAATAACGTGGATTCCGCGTCCAATGAGCCGCAAAACCGCCGGCCACGCAGTGGAACTCATCGCCGCGCATGCCAGATCGATATTGTCAGGAAGGTCGTTGGTCGAGCGGTACAACGGAACCAGGCTCGGCAGCGGCCACCTGATGAGAGCGAGCACTGCCCTGCGCCAGGATTCCGACGAGTTGGTAGCTGCGAGGATTGCGCGCCAATGCGGCGATGTAAGCCCGGCCGTAGTTGCTGCCGCAGACCAGGACTCGCAGCCGCTTCACCGCGTGTTCTTTCCCGCAGCCTCAGGGTGACCCCTCAAGTTCCTCCAGCACCTGCTTGGCATGTTTGAGGTCGTGATTGTCAAAGCCCTCGTGAAACTTGCCGTGGACCTCCGCCAGCGACCGATGAGCAACTTCGACCTCGCCCCTTCGCGCGAGCAAGTGGACTGAGCCGTGTGTGCGCTCTCAGTTCCAGCGAGACCGCCTTCTGTTGGCGCGCAATCGCGATGGCTTTGTGCAGGCAGGCTTCGGCATCGCGGTGATTCGAATCAGTTCCTTCCATACTGCGCCACAGCAGCTCGCCTTTCCAGCGCCAGCAGTCGGCCTCGAAGGAGCGGTCTCCCGTACTGGAAATCACTGACAGGGCCTCATCAATCGCCGCCAGCGCTTCCTCATAAGACCCGCAGCGGGCGAGAGCCGCGGCCAATGCCTGCTGAAATTGGGGAATTACTAGCTCGGCGCCCGAGGCCCGCCAATCCGCAATGGCCTCCCGAATCAACTCGATTCCCTCCCCGCCCTCCTTCTCCTGATTGTTGGCCCATCCCAGCATGATCTTCCCCATCTCTAGAAATATCGCGATCCCATGTTCGGTGCAAAGAGCGACCGTCTGCTCCGCGTATTCACGCGTGGCCGCCGGGTCGTGCCTGGCGTGGTGCAACATTGCGGCAAAGGATAAAGCGATTGACTGACTGAAGGGGTGGTGCAAAGCGTTGGCTAAGGCCAAGCTTTTATTGCTCCTGGCGACCGCCTGTTCAGGATACCCGAGCATCCACAGGTCCCATGCCGCGAACGCCAGACTGGCAACCGCCGGATCGTAGCCTCCATAAACGAATGCCAGGGAATGGTGCTTGGGGCGGTCGTATAGCTCCAGCGCCCGCTCCAAGTGCTGTAGGGAGCGCTCGAAGTCTCCCGCCCAGAACAGGGTGTCGCCCAGCGCGTAATTGGCTTCCAGCAACAGCGCTGTCTCCTTCGATTCCTCGGCGAGCTCAAGCATCTGCTGGGCCAGTTGCAAGGCGGTATCCACCTGGCCTTTGACCTCGTAGAAGTTCCACAGGCCCCACAGCACGGGAAACAAATGAGGACTCTGGCCCTGCTCCGCGCACAACTGTCGCGCGCGCTTGTAGGTCCGTTCGACTTCCGGATTGGCGAAGCCCTTGGTCGAGACCAGCACCGGCCCAAGCGTGATTTGCAGGGCCAGTTCCTTCTGTGTCTTCTCCGGTGATGGCGGCAGCTTGGCGAGCATCTCGAGTCCCTTTCGCGCCAGGGTCGCAGCCTCCTGATTGGCGAAGACTCGCGCCGCGCGCTCGGCCGCGATCTGGAAGAATTCTGCGGCGCGGGAAAAGTCGCGGGCTGACTCGAACAGCAGCGCCACCTGGTGCGCGATGTTGCCCTGCGAGCCGGGATGTAGCCGCAGCAGCGTGCTGGCCGTTGCGCCGCTCAAGCTTGTCCGGCGCGTGGGAGTCAGCATTGCGTACAGCGCATTCTGATAGAGGGAATGCACAAAGCGGAGATGCAGGGTGAGGGTGCCGTCCGGGAAACTCCTTCTCCCCAATTCTCTGGATGAAGAAATGAATGCGCTCGATGTTTTCCAGCCGCTCTTCCACTTCAGCCGCGTCGGCAGAGACGGCTGCGGCCAGCACCACCGAATGGAATTCCCCGCCCTCTACGCTGGCGGCTTGGAGCAGCCTCCGGTCCTGTTCACCGAGGCTGTCGATTTTTCGCTGAATCATGCTGCGGACCGACGCCGGGACGTCGCCGCCGATCTGGTCTATAGGCTGCGACAGAATCCAGCGGCCCTGGTCCTGAACAATGATTTTCCGGTCCCGGAGGTCCCGCACCAGGTCCACCATGAACAGCGGATTTCCCTCCGTGCGTTGCCACAGGAACTCCGCAAAGGACGGGGCGAGGCGGTGCTCGGGAAACTCCAGCGCCAGATAACTCGCCACATCAGCTTTACTCAGGTATTGCAGGCTTAATTCGCGGCACGATCCACGCGCTTCAAGATCCAACTTAAGCTGCATCAGCGGATGCATACGCTCGACCATCTCGCCCGCTCGATAGGTGAGCACGACCAGCATGGGTAGCGTCTCGAACCGGGTGGTGACGTAAGCCAACAGGTCAATGGTCGAAGAATCGCTCCAATGGACGTCCTCGAGAAAAAGAAGCAGCGGACGATGGCGGCAGACCTCTTGCAGGAACGCGAAGAACTCACGCTTCAATCGTTCCTGAGACGTCGCCTTGGAGTCAGCGAGCCGGATCATGGAAGAGTCTTGCTGCTGGGCCGGAGCCAGCTCCAGAAACCAGCTCGGCGCCAGTGTCCGCATGATGCGGCTGACGGAATCGCCGCTGCCGGAATGCAATAGACTGTCCAGAGCTTCCAGGATCGGCAAATAGGCTTCGCCGTCAGCCAGGCGCTCCGAGCATCGCCCGCGGGCGACGCTGCAGGAATGTCCGCCCATGCTCAAAGAGGCGAGGAACTCCTGCACCAGCGTACTCTTGCCGATGCCGGGTTCACCCGACACGAACACCAGAGAACCCTGTCCGGCCGCGGCCAGGTTCAAGGCCGCATGCAGTTCCTGCAATTGCTGACCGCGACCCACCGTATGCCGGTCGGGCGTCTTCAAAAAGACCGCGTCAATGTCCGAGGATGGCGTGCGCAGGCTTTCCAGAACCTGCTCAACTTCGCCCGCGGTGGGACGAAGCCTCGCATCCTTCTGCAACATGGAGAGTAGAAGGCGTTCCAAGCGTCGCCGGCAGACCGGGATTGATTCGCGTGGGTGGAATCGGGTCCTGCGAAAGAATTCCAGTCGCCGTGCTGAAGGGCGAACCCGCCTGAAAGGGATGCACGCCGGTCGCCGCTTCGTACAGCACGATGCCGAGCGAGAAAATATCGGTGCCCCACTCCAGTGACTCAGCCCGGGCCTGCTCCGGAGAAAAGTAGTCGATGGTGCCCATCCAACTGCCTTCCTTCGTGATGCCCACCGATACCGTGTCGCCGTCGGGCGTGATGCCCACACGGGCCAGGCCGAAATCCACCAGCTTCACGTAGCCGTCCGAACGGACCATGATGTTTTCAGGCTTGATGTCGCGATGAATGATGCCCGCCTGGTGCGCCGTCTTCAGTGCCCGCGCCACCTGGATCCCGCAATCAATCACAGTGGCGAGATCCATGCTGCGCTTGATGCGGCTGCGCAGCGTCTCCCCCTGGATCCATTCCATGACCAGGAACAAACCGGACGCGTCTTCTCCGATTTCGTGCACCGTCACGATGTTGGGATGGTTGAGACGCCGAAGCCGCGCGGGCCTCGCGATGGAACCTTTCCAGGGCAACGGCGTCGTCCGCGATGGCTTCCGGCAGAAACTTGATAGCGACCATCCGACCGAGGGTCGTGTCCTCAGCCTTGTACACCACACCCATCCCGCCTTTGCCCAGGCGTTCCAGGATTCGATAATGAGAGACGATCTTGCCGATCATGGGGTCCAGAGACATTGTAACTGGACAGGGATGGAGGACCGCTCCGGGAGGGACTATTCAGCACGCTTCCAAGCCAAATCAGGAATCTACAGGGACACTCCGCCTCAGGTGGCGGGCCTTGGATTTTCGCGAGGACAGGTTCATCCAGAGGTCGCCGCAGCCAGCGCGCGGCAACTTCCATCACACACTTTGCCCCGCCATACAACACCGAGAGCGTGCAGGATGATCTTGTCCCCAAGGCTCAATCTGTCGGCGTCTAGCACGGCCTCATATGCGTAAGAAACAGCGTCGTTACGTGTGATACACCAGTCTTCGTGACGAACCACACCCGAGCAGTGTTCGCAAGCTGCATCCGCGCTGTATGTATTGCAGTGATACCAAGTATTCATGTTTGTCGTTGGCATTATGTGTATCCATTCCCCGCGCGCCTCCGTCGCCTGGCGCGTCAGAATTATTAATGTGCACAAGGTATCGCGAATGAACCCATTGGCACATCGCACGTGGGATGTAGGTTCAGTACGCCTTTTGGGGTAGCTCGTGATGGGATGAAAAGAACCAGGGTTCACGCAGAACGCTTTTGCAACGCCCGTGCGGCGACCAGAGCTTGGCCTAGACTTAATCCGCCATCGCCAGCGGGAACTTCGCTATGGGTGAACACTTGAAAGCCGGCTTGCTTCAGCCGATGGCTAAGACGCTCGAAGAGATATGCGTTCTGGAATGTTCCTCCGCTTAGACAAACACGCTCCAATCCCGAACGCTCCCGCAAATGGCCAACGACATCACAGAGCACCGCCGCCAGACCGTTGTGGAAGCGATGACTGATATCAGCCACGGAGACTTTCCTACCGAGATCGTGCAGCAGCGCTTCAAATAAGCCTCGCGTGTCGATGATCCAGCTTTCGCCCTCCGGAAGTAACTCGAAGGGATACGCACCCTCATCCTGCGAGTTCCCTATCGCCATTTCGAATTCGATTGCCGCTTGCGCTTCGTAGTTTACCTGGCGGCGAATTCCCGCCAGCGCGGCAACCGCGTCGAAGAGGCGCCCGCAACTGGAGGTCAGCGGCGAGTTGATGCCCTGCTCCATCATCTGAAACAACGCGTTGAGATTCTTCGGAGGAACATCTGCGACGAATGGCAGATCACGCACGAAGTCGCATCCGAAATGGCGCACCAGATACGAGACCGCCATCCGCCACGGTTCGCGGATCGCCGCCTCCCCACCCGGCAGAGGAACATACGCCAGATGCGCGGCCCGCTCGAAGCCGCTGTAATCGGCCAGCAGCACTTCCCCTCCCCAGATGCGGCCATCGGTGCCGTAGCCGGTGCCGTCAAGCGCGATGCCGATGACGCGGCCTTCCAGATGGTTCTCTGCCATGCAGCTTGCGATATGCGCGTGGTGGTGCTGCACCCCGATCTGCGGCAGCCCCGACTGCGCCAGCGCCCATCGCGTCGAGAAGTAGTTGGGATGCAGGTCGTACGCGATGGCGCGCGGCGTGATCTCCAGAATGCGCTGCAGATGCTCGATCGCTTCCTCGAAGAAGGTGTAGCTCTCCGCGTTCTCGAGATCGCCGATGTGCTGCGATAGGAACGCGTGACGGCCTTTGGTCAGACAGATGGTGTTCTTCAGCTCGCCACCGACCGCAAGAACCGATGGCACGTCTTCGCGCAGAAAAACCGGCACCGGAACGAATCCGCGCGAGCGCCGCAGTTGCCTGCGCCCGTCCGCCCGAGACGCGGACAACTGAATCATCGCAGCGCAGCAAAATATCCCTGTTATGTACCAGGAAACAGTCGGCCAGCTTGTGCAGCCGGCGAACTGCTTCGTCATTAGCAATGCAAATCGGCTCTTCGCTCAAGTTGGCGCTGGTCATGACCAGCGCTGGAAAGAGTTCGCCGGAAAAAAGCAGGTGATGCAGCGGTGTGTAGGGCAGGAACACGCCTAGATACCGGTTGAAAGGCGCAACGTCATCGGCAATCGCCGTCTTCTCGCGCCGCCGCAGCAGAACGATCGGTCGCTGCGGGCTCAGCAACAACTCTCGGGCGCCATCGTCCATTTCGCAGAACTGCTCTGCAGTTCCAAGGTCAGGCGCCATCACCGCGAACGGCTTCTCCACGCGCCGCTTGCGCTCGCGCAAGGTGCGCACGGCATCGGCGTTGGTGGCGTCGCACGCCAGATGAAATCCGCCCAAGCCCTTGATGGCGATCACTTCCCCACCCTGCAGGCGTGCAACTGTCTCAGCGACGGGATCGTCCACCCCAATCTGCTTCCCAGCCGAGTCCCACAGCTCAACGCGCGGCCCGCACTCCCAACAGGCGTTGGGCTGCGCGTGAAAGCGCCGGTTGCGGGGATCCTCATACTCCGCCTGGCACGTCGGGCACATTGTGAACTTACGCCATCGAAGTGAACGGCCGATCGTATGGGATGTTGCCCACGATGGTGAAGCGGGGTCCGCAGTTGGTGCAATTGATAAAGGGGTAGCGAAACCGACGGTCGGCAGGATCAAACATCTCGCGCAGGCAGTCGGCGCAAACCGCAACGTCAGGCGAAATGAGCGTGCTTACCGGCTCGCCGCGATGGGTCGTGACGATTTGGAAATCGCGATCGCCGTTGCACGGGACTTCGCTGAACAATGATGCCAGTGATGTGCGCCAGCGGCGGCGCTTCCGCCGGCAAACGTGCCAGGAAGTCATCCACTGAGTCGGGCGAGCCTTGCACTTCGATGCTGACTCCGGCTGCGGTGTTGCAGATGCTGCCCGCCAGTTGCCTGTCGCTGGCCAGCCGATAAATGTATGGACGAAAGCCAACGCCCTGCACGATCCCGGAGATTTCGATGGCCTTCCGCACCAGCATAAAATCACGCTCTGGCAGGATATCTTATTTCCATCGCCCCTTAGTTCGTCTGTCACTTACACTCGTCTGGTCTACAATGAGCGCCGGTCGCTCTTTCAGCGCTGGAGACGGCGGACATCCAACGGGGAGACTTTAATGAGCACAACTCAGCCAGCCGTGCGATCACGCCCCGGTATGAAGCTGTGGATCTTCGACCTCACGCCGCAGGAGCGCAACACGTTGGTCGCAACCTTCGGGGGATGGGCGCTAGATGGCATGGACGTGATGGTTTACAGCTTCGTGATTCCCACGCTGATCGCCGCCTGGCATATCAGCAAGGGACAGGCTGGAATGCTGGGCACGGTTGCGCTGCTGGTCTCTGCTTTCGGCGGGTGGCTCGCTGGATTGCTTGCGGACCGCTTCGGACGCGTCCGCGTTCTGCAGATCACGATTCTCTGGTTTGCCGTCTTCACCTTTCTCAGCGGTTTCACCAACTCCTTCTCTCAACTGCTGACAACGCGAGCCCTGCAGGGTCTTGGCTTTGGCGGCGAGTGGGCGGTTGGCTCGGTATTGATGGGCGAGGCGGTTCGCGCGGAGTTTCGCGGCAAGGCCGTGGGCACGGTGCAAAGCGGATGGGCCATCGGCTGGGGGATCACTGCAATCTGCTATACCGTACTGTTCTCCACCCTGCCCGCTGAGATCGCCTGGCGCGCGCTGTTCTGGATCGGCATCCTGCCGGCGCTTCTTGTCTTCTACATCCGCCGCCATGTCCCCGAGCCTGAGGTCTTCCGCGAAACGCGGGCGCGCGAAGTCACACTCGGCGAGGGTAGCCACTTCCTGGAAATCTTCAGCCCTGAGTTACTGCGGACGACTGTGCTCGCGTCGCTAATGGCCATCGGCGCACAGGGTGGCTACTACGCTATTACCATCTGGCTGCCTACGTTCCTCAAAACCACGCGTGGCCTCTCGGTGTTGAACACCGGCGCTTACCTGTTCGTGGTCATTGTGGGCTCCTTCGCGGGCTATACCATCGCCGCTGAGTTGACCGACGACCTGGGCCGCCGCGGCACATTGATTCTCTATGCTGCCTGCTCTTTGCTGACGGTCGCCGCTTACACGTTCTTCCCCATTAGCAACGGCGCCATGCTGGTGTTGGGATTCCCGCTGGGTTTCTTTGCTTCGGGATCGTTCAGCCCCTTCGGTTCGTTCCTGACTGAGCTATTTCCCAGCCGCTTGCGCGGCTCCGGCCAGGGATTCTCGTATAACTTCGGGCGCGGTGTCGGCGCGCTGTTCCCTACCCTGGTTGGCTACCTCAGCACGCGCATCAGCTTAGGACACGCGATTTCTACATTTGCTGTGGCTGCATATCTGGTCATGATCTTTGCCGTGCTGCTGCTGCCCGAAACCAAGGGTAAGGAATTGCAAGTGTACGAATGAAGTTATGCCAAGGCGGCCTGCACCAGAACTCCCGCTGCTTTGAGCCGCTGGTTGACTTCGCGAGCAATGGCCACGCTGCCCGGCGTGTCAGAGTGGATGCAGATGGTGTCGGCCTCAACCGGTAACTCGGTACCGTCCGTCGCAACTACGATGCGCCGAACGGCGATGTCAACGGCCTGCTGTGCGGCACGCGCAGGATCATCCAGCAGCGCCCCGGGAAGCGTTCGCTTGCGAAGAGTGCCATCCGGCTCGTACGCGCGGTCGGCAAAGGCCTCGGCCGCGGTAACCAATCCCATCGAATGCCATGCCTCCAGAGCAGAAGAGCCGGCCTGGCCAACCAGAACCAGTCGCGGATCGATAGCCTCGGCGGCACGGCCAATAGCGGCGGCAACCTCACGGTTGGTGTTGGCCGAGTGATAGAGCGCTCCGTGTGGCTTGACGTGAACCAGGCGCATGCCCAGCGATCCTGCCACAAGGGCAAGCTCACGGATCTGATCGCGCACTGAAACCTCGACTTCCGCCGGAGTGAGCGGCGATTCCACACGTCCGAAGTTGGCGCGATCCGGATAGCCCGGGTGCGCGCCCACGGTAACATTCAACTTTTGTGCATTGGTAAGGGTCTGGTGCATCGTATGCCTGTCGCCCGCGTGACCACCGCAAGCAACATTGGCAGAGGTGACGAAGTGCATTAGCTCGAAGTCGGTACCATTGGCGATCGATTCCTCGGACTCGCCCAGATCGGCATTGATGTCGATTTCCAGATCGTTCATTCGAAGATCTCCTGTAGCCATCGCTCTTGCTCGCGTAGCGCCTGGATCGCTTCGGGAATGGTCACCTCCGCAAACTGCACCTCGTCGCGAGGCCGCAACTGGCCCACACGATGCATATCGGCCGCAATTACATTGGCGATCCTAGGGTATCCGCCGGTCGTCTGCTGATCGACGAACAGGATGATCGGTTGCCCATCCTGCGGCACCTGAATTGCGCCCAGCGGGATGCCGTCTGTCAGCAGCTCCGATTGCTCACGTGGCCGCACAGCCTCTCCCTTCAGGCGCAGACCCGTGCGCCCCGACTGCTCGCTGACCAAGTAGGAGCTGGAGAATAGCTTCTCGAAGGCTTCCGGCCCGAACCAATCCCGCTGCGCACCTTTCGTGACTCGTAGAGGTCGTGCAACGCGCAAGGCATCGAGTGCGCACGACCTCAACCGGCGCATGTGGGACGAGCCTTGTTTGCGAACGTTCAGCACGTCGCCGCTCTGCAGTCTGCGTCCTTGGACCCCTCCGAAGTGGGCGCTGACAAACGTCGAAGCGCTGCCCATGACCAAAGGAACATCAAATCCACCCTGGACCGCCAGATAACAACGAGCGCCGGTGGTCATGCTCCCACATTGTAAGACTGTTCCAGGGGACATCTCGGACGCTGCCTTGAGCGCTACATCTTCATGGCCGGTCTTGCACTCACAATCGGCGCCGGTAATGGCAATAATCGCGCTCTCGTCGAACTCCAGTGTTGCGCCGAGCAACGTCATCTCCAGTGCGGGCTCATTCTCCTCGTTACCCACCAGAAGGTTGGCGATTCGGAGCGATAATGCATCGGCAGCACCGGCGGGAGAAATGCCCAGGTGAGCATAACCGTAACGCCCAAGGTCCTGAACGGTCGTGAAGAATCCCGGCTTTGCGACGCGAATCGTCATATTCAGCAGTTTCAAGTTTCGAGTTTCGAGTTTCCAGTGAAATCCCCGACTCGAAACTCGAAACCTGAAACTCGAAACTCCTCGAATGTGGTGCGATCAATCGCAGCAGAACTTTACCCTGTCGCCGGGTTGCAATCGCGTGGGCGGCGTTCCTTCGGGATCGAACATGCGCAGCGGTGTTCGTCCAATGAGCTTCCACCCGCCGGGAGAGTCCACCGGGTAGATTCCCGTTTGACTGCCCGCAATCCCGACGCTTCCGCCCGCAACCGACCGCCGCGGGGTGGACAGCCTCGGAGTGTGCAGGACTTCCGGCAGCCCGCCGAGATAAGCAAAGCCGGGAGAGAAACCGAGGAAGTATACGAGATATGTCGGCCATGAGTGTAGTCGGATAACCTCCTCCACCGAAACTCCAGCCCGCCGCGCAACATCGGCCAGATCGGGACCAAAGTCGGCGTCGTAACAGACTGGAATGGTGACCACCTCGCCGCTCTTGCCGGCCTCAAATTCGTTGGAGCGTGCTAATTGCTCAACGCTTGCCGTTAATTCCTCGTGGGTCAACTGCAGCGGATCGAAATCAATGAGCAGCGATGCGTATCCGGGATGCAGGTTGCGAATGCGCGAATCATGCCGTCTCTGGAACGCATGAAACAGCGACATCACGTGCTGGTGAAGCTCGGGAGAGATTACATTCCCGAAGACAATCAGCAAGGAAGAGTCGCTCGCCGGAATAATCTGCATTGCGTTTCGCATTCTCCTGGCAAGAATAGACGATCCCCGTCAGCAACACACTCGATAGCGATGCAACTCGCAGTGACATCACCACGAGCGGTGTCAGTCCAGGCACGCCACCAGGCGGTAGCTCGGGGGATTCGCCTCTGGCGTCTGTAGAGAATCCGCGACGGCGAAATCACGTCCCGAGAATTCGTCGGTTCATGTTAGAGTGTTGCGGCATTCCAAAACCTCGGTCCCTGCAGCAATCAGAAGATGCGCCTGTCCTCCGCTCCTTGTACACCATTTCCCCTCGTTGTTCCGTTGCTCGCCGGGGAGAGGTGTGCCGGTTTCGTCGAGAGGCGAGTGCGCCGAACGAATGCATTTATCGCAAATCTGCTGTTGTTCTCTCTGACGCTTCTAAGCGCGCCCGGCGCAGCTGAGGAGCCGACAAGCCCTCCCGATGCTCTGACGGTTGATCAAGCTGTCCAGCTTGCGCTGGCCAACAATCGCAATCTCAAGATTGCCTCCCTCAGCCTCGATAGCTCCAAGGAGAAGTTGGCTGCCGAGAAAACCCGCCGCCTTCCCTCCTTCAGCACGTATATCCTCGGCTCGCAGGTGCTCGAGCCTTTCAGCTTTACAGTGCAGGCGGGACAGTTCGGGACCTATGCCGGTATCGGTCCCATCCCCGCCACCAACACCAATATCACCACGCCGAGTCAGTTCACGGCCTATATCTTTGGCACCGCCTCCCAGCCTCTGCTCACGCTCTACAAGATCAACATCCACATTCACGGCCAACAACTGTCGGTCGAACAGGCGGTGCAAAAAGTACGTGAAGAGCGCATCTCGATTGTTGACGACGTGCGCCAGGCCTACTATTCCATCGTCGAGATTCAGAACGCCATCGACGCCGCTAACGCCAGCATCAAGCAATACCAGGAGTTGGACCGCATCTCGACCCAGTACCTGGCTGAAAAGGTTGTGCTCAAGTCTGAGACCCTCGAGGTGAAGGCCAAGCTCGCAGATGAAGAATTCAAACTCCTGCAATACCAGGACAAGCTGGCCTCGGCGAAAGAAACGCTCAACAACCTGTTAGGCCGCGACATCAATACGCCATTCACCGCGCTCAATCCGACCGAACTGTCAGCGGTAGAGCAGGACCTTCCGGCGGCGCAGGCCCTGGCGCTGGCCCAGCATCCCAAGATTAAAGAAGCTGAAATCACGGTGCAGCAGGCGGACAACGCTCGGAAGTTCGTCAAGTCGCAATACTTGCCTGACATGGGCGCGTCCTTCCATTACCTCTCTCCGTTTGGCGTCAACTTCGTGCCGCAGAATGTGATGACCCTGGGGTTGGAGTTTAATTGGGAACCCTTCGACTGGAACCGGCGCAAGCATGAGGTCAACGAGAAGGTCATCGCGGTCGAACAAAGCAAACTCAGCCTGGACGATACCAAGGCGCAGATCCTGATCAACGTGGACACTCAGTTCCGCTCCCTTCACGAAGCGCGAGTTGCCGTTGCTGTGGCGACGGCGAAGAAGGAGGCCTCGACTGAGAAGCTGCGCGAGGTCACAGAAAAATTCAAGCAGAAGACCGTGCTGCTGCGCGACGTGCTGCAGCAGCAGTCGGCGGTAGAAGGCTCTAATGCAGACTACAACGAGGCGATGGCCAAGTTCTGGACCGCCAAGGCGAACTTCCAGAAAGCAATCGGGGAGGAGTGAAGTTCATGCACAAAACGCGACAGACCAAACCCCACTCGATCGGTTGGCTGGCCCTGGCCGTGGGCGCGTCCTCCATCGTGTTGTCCGGTTGCAGCAAACAGGCCTCGAACCAGCCCATCCTGGTGCCGGTGCGCACCGCCGAAGTGCAAATCATCGACACCGGCGTCGGCAATACCTATTCAGCAAACATCCAGCCTTACCAGCAGGTGGACCTGGCGTTTAAGTCGAACGGCTACCTGGCCAGCATTCGTCAAGTGCGCGACGCAGACGGCCATGTACGTAACATCGACCAGGGCGACTACGTCACGAAAGGAACGGTCCTCGCCACCGTGCAACAGGACGACTACCAGCAGAAGCTTGCGCAAGCCAAGGCGCAGCTCGACAAATCACAGGCCGAGCATGAGCGCGCCCAGTTGTCTTTTGGAAGGATTTCCGAGCTCTACAAGGTCGGCGCAGCCACCAAGCCCGATTACGACGACACCAATGCGCAACTTCAGAGCACTCAGGCTGCGGTGGATAATGCCAAGGCTTCCACTGCCGAAGCCGAGATCGCGCTAGGCTATTGCCAACTGAAGGCGCCCTTCGACTCGTGGGTGCTGAAGCGCGACGTTGACGTTGGGACTCTCGTCAGTGCGGCAACCATCGGCTTCACCCTCGCCGACACGCGCTCGGTGAAGGCCGTCTTTGGCGTGCCTGATACGGCCATCGACCGCGTAAAGCTTGGCAGTCCGCAATCCGTCACTACCGAAGCCCTGCCCGGCAGCTTCTCCGGCCATGTCACGTCCATCTCGGCCGCTGCCGATCCCAAGAGCCGCGTTTACTCCGTCGAGGTGCGCATCGACAATCCAAAGAACCTGCTCAAGGCTGGAATGATTGCTTCCATCACGATTGGCGCTGGGCAGATGATTGGAAAAGTAAAGGTTGTCCCCTTGACGGCCGTTGTCCGCAGCCCCGACAACCCGAACGGATTTGCGGTGTACCTGACCGAGGGCGCCGGAGACACGGTCACCGTCCATACCCGCGATGTCACTCTCGGCGATACCTACGGCAACAACATTGCCGTCCTCCAAGGCCTAAACCCGCAGGAGCGCGTCATAACCAGCGGCACTAATATGATCAAGAACGGCCAGCAGGTCAGGATCATTCCTTGAAGACCCTCATCCCCGGCTGATTTCCGCCGAACCCTCGACCCAGCGCACGTGTCCGCCGTCACAGACAAAGCCTGCCATCCGCGTTACGTTGGGTTGTAAATGAGGAGGTGTGGTATGGCAGCGCCCTGGGCCCATCGTTACGCACAGCGCACCAAGACAGCCAAGAGTTCCATCATCCGCGAGCTGCTCAAGCTCACGCAACGTCCCGAAGTCATCTCCTTTGGCGGCGGCTTGCCCGCGCCCGAAGTGTTTCCCGTGGCGCGCTTTCAGGAGGCATGCCAGCACGTCCTGTCCACACAGGCTTTCGCCGCGCTGCAATATGGTCCCAGCGAAGGCTATCTTCCCTTGCGCGAGTTGATCGTGGAGCAAATGGCGCGCTACGGCATCCTCGCACACGCGGACAATGTCCTCATCACCTGCGGCTCGCAACAGGCGCTGGACCTCATCGCCAAGCTGCTCATCAACCGTGGCGACCGCATTCTGGTGGAATCGCCCACCTACCTCGGCGCGCTACAGGCCTTCGACCTGATGGGCGCTGAGTACGTGACCGTGCCTGTCGACGAGCACGGCCTGCAAACCAGCGAGATGGAGCGGGCGCTGCGCTCCGGACCGAAGTTCATGTACATCCTGCCGAACTTCCAGAACCCGGGCGGTGTCACGCTCTCGCGCAGCCGCCGGGACGAGTTGGTGCTGCTCTCAGACAAGTACGGCATCCCGATTATCGAAGACGATCCCTACGGCCAGTTGCGCTACGAAGGCGAGCACATTCCACCATTGGTCGTGCTCGATCGCACCAACCTCCAGCGCGACAATGGATATCGCCTGGGCAACGTCATCTATCTGAGCACCTTCTCCAAAGTTATGGCGCCGGGCTTGCGCCTGGGCTGGATCGTGGCGCCGCCCGACGTGATCAGCCGCCTGGTGCAGTTGAAGCAGTGCGCCGACCTCCACACCAGCACCTTCAACCAGATGGTTGCCTACGAAGTGGCGCGCGATGGCTTCCTCGAAGAGCACGTGAAACTCATTCGCCGCATCTACGGCGAGCGCCGCGATGCCATGCTCGAGGCCCTGCACAACTACTTCCCGCCCGAGGTCACGTGGACGCATCCCAAGGGCGGGCTGTTCTTGTGGGTCACTCTGCCGCACGGCATCGACACCATGAAACTGCTCGATACCGCCTTGCGCCAGGACGTGGCCTTCGTGCCCGGCGATCCCTTCTACCCGGGTGGCGACACCGGCTCGCACATGCGGCTGAACTTCTCCAACGCCCAGCCCGACCAGATCCGCGAGGGCATCCGCCGCCTGTCGATCGCCGTGGCGCATGAACTAGAGCACCACATGGCTGGCGTGACGGTGTGAGAAGCAGTAGTCTGTGGCCAGTAGTCAGTTGTCAGTTGTCGGAATCGCCGGCGCACAAGTCCCGCACCGCGGGACGAAACTACTTAGCCCGCAGCGGAAGCTGTGGGTTGGTGGCTCGTGCCAACCTTCCGACGAAACTACTGCACAAAGGAAGGCCACTCCGTCATTGCTGCTACGCCCGAGCGCCGTAGGCGCGGAAAAAGTTTAGCCCATCTATGACAACATCGATCCTGTCAAGGGTTTTTTGCGACACACTTCCCCCGCGTGGTTTTGAGATGCGCCATTCGCTCTAGCGGAAAAGGTTTTTGCTTGCGTCACGACCAAAGCTCGCGTTCTAACCGATACGATGGAACCACTCTCTCCGGTTCCACCATCCATCTATTCGGTGGCTTGCGCACCATGATTAGTCAGTCGAACTCCCGCGCTATCGCGGGAGGCAGAGCGCCTAATCAGCACGTCGGGGATCAACTGCACCCCACTGGGCTAAACAGGCTGCTCTGCATGCGAACCGGACCCGCCGATCTGCCCGCTGGCGAGTCCCGACTTCCACAGCCACCACAAGCGCACCGCCAGCTTGCGCGCCATGGCCACGGCGGCAATCGAGCGGTTCTTCTTCATCGCCAGGCGGACGTACTGCCGCCGCCACTCCGGCTCCCAGCGCACCGCCACGTGCGCCGCCTCCACCAGCAGGCCGCGCAGCAGAGCATTGCCCTGCTTGCTGATGTGCCCCAGCCGCTGCTTGCCGCCGGAGCTGTGCTCGGCGGGAATCAGCCCCAGATAGCTGGCCACCTGCCGGCTGGTTTGAAAGCGCGTGGGATCCAGAATGGTGAGCTCGTAGGCCAGACCCACCACCGGACCGACCCCGCGCTGCTGGCGCAGGCAACGCACCACCGGGCTGGCTTCGGCGGCGGCTTCGACCGCCTGGTCCAACAGCGCGCTACGTCGCTGCAGATCAGCCAGCAGTGCCAGCAGATCACAGCGCTTCTGCTCGGCCCAGCAGGGCAGAGCCAGCGCCTGCAACTGCGCCTGACCTTTGCGGGTCCACAGGGCGCGCCGCAAGCGCAGGCCTTCGTTGATGGCCAGCGCCTGCAGTTGGTTCTTCACCCTGGTCTGCATCTGCACCAGACGATGACGATGGCCCACCAGTTGCCGCAGATTGCGCTGCTCCGGGCTGGGCACCGACAGCCGCGGGAAGCGCTGCTGCAGCAACAGATCGAGCAGCAGTTCGGCGTCGCGGCGATCGGTCTTCTGCTTGCGCGGAGCGGCCGCCCGGATTTTGCCCGGATGCCCGATCCACAACTCGATGCCGCAGTCGGCCAGCAGCCGCTCGAACCAGCGGGTGCCGCCGGTGGCCTCCATGCCCACCCGCACCGCCTGCCCCTGAAGGCTACGGTAAAACGACTCGGCCTCGCCGCCGTGCTCCAGCCGGTGATTGCCGCATTCGCCGGTTGTAGTGTCACAACATGCGATTTGCTCAAAGCTCGGATGATAATCACAACCTATAATCAACATCGCGTCGACTCCTTCCTCCCGAGCTTTTGGTCGTTCGCAGCCACCAATGTACTCGCTGCGAGGGAGCCGACGTTGTCATGAAATCAGCATGGAGCCTCAGTGCTGGGTAGAGTGGAAAAATAACCCGAGTCCCTTCAGGGACGGCAGAAGGTTACCGCCGCCCCTTGTACTGTTTCAGGTGCTCCGGGCAGAGCCACAGCAGGCGTCCATCCTCGATCAGGTAAGGTTGTAGCCCTCCCTTCTTAGGCTCAGTCGGCTTGCGTTGCAACTGATCGAGATGATCGATGAGTTGATCGAGCAGGTGGCGGGTTTCAATATCAATGAGATCGGGCTGACCTTTCTCACCCAGCTCCCGTGACAGCAGACCGGCGGCTGATCGTGCGGCCTCGGGCAGCTTATCGATGCCCAGACTTGCAGCCTCCGTAACCCAGGGTGCGCCCGTCGCCTTGCCAACGACATTGGCGAGCGGGCCGACGCGCTTCGTAACTCGCACCAACTGGTTCCACCTGCCTTTCAGCAAATCGAACCACTCCTGGTCCAACCTGAAGCGGTAAACACTGTGACTGGTGGGATGCCAGCCGGAATCCTGTTCGCAGTAGAGAGTAAGCTCAAGTTCTTCTTTCTGCGTTTGCGATTCCAGCCACGTGTCCAACTGTTTGAAGCCGCTGCTGGGAACCAGGGTAAAGACCGACGGGCAGGTTTTCTCCATCTGCTCCCGTTGGGCCCGAAGCGCCTCCGTAAAAAGTCGGCGCATATCCGCATGCATCGCGCGCAGGCCGTCTTTGGTCTCTGGGCGGCGAGCGCCGGTGAGAAGCGATGCGATGGCCACGTCGTCGCCCGACTGGTCGCAAGTGACATACTGCCTACGATCTTGCCATCGCTTCAAGACAGTTTCATAGAGATAGGTTGCGGGACAGCCTGGCGTGCATGAGCAGGGGAGACGGCGCTCCGGTTCTACGCCGGGATAGCGCTTGAAGGTATCGCGCAAGATGCTTTCCATCAGGCCGAAGAAAAACGGCGGATAGTCAGCGACAACCCGGAGCCGGACCTCTTTTGCGCTACCGGACGCGCCATCGGATGCCAAGATGAGGGCCTGGCTCTTGCTGTCTCTATCCTCGAAAGCCGCAGCGTCGCGCCAGGACGTGCATTTCGCGAAGCGGTGCGCGCGGGCGATACCCCAGGTTGGTATGCCCGGAGGCAACCGGCGCTGGAGGGATGGGAAGCGGAAGATCATCTCCATTCGCGGCTGGTCCTCAGGAAGCTCAACTTTTTGCAGGCTCTCTGGTGTGGAGTACGGGAGCGCTTCCACCACGATGCCCAACTCTGTTCGGTGGCCGGTGGAATATGTCAGGTCGAACCAATCCATCAGGTGAATAAGGTGGTCCTGAACCCTCGGTTGGAGCTTCGCCTTCTTCCATAGCTTTGCCAGGTCCGCTTTGCTAAGAATGCCGCTATTGTCGCGCACTTCCTTGCTGCGCACGACCAGGGCAATAAGTTCCGTCACCCACTCAGGGTTGAGAATCACCAGGCTGGATAGCTCATCGCGTTCCTGGAAGTAGAGGATCTCCCCGAGGTTATGCAGTTGGCCTGCAAGGTCCTTTTGCGCGACTTGCCCGGTGACGCGCTTCTTCTTCATCAAGCTGCGGAAAGCAGCCGGAGTCATGTGAGGTTGCTTTTGGCGGATTTTGCGGACCTCGTCGCGAACCGCGAGCCAATCCGGTGGCCACTCGGCGCGCAAGGAAGGCGAGTCGGCCGCAACCTCGAGGATCCTGGCTTGGAGCGGGTCCATCCCCTTAAGGTTTGACAACTCAACGGCAAAGTTCCCCTGGCATCCATTGTAGGAACGCTCGATCTGGGAGAGGTTGAGGTCGGGGGGCGTGTGCTCGACGTGGGTGGCAACCAGGAGAAACTTGGGATTGCGTACCCGCATCTTCAACAATTCCAGCCAGTACCACAGGTCGTGTTTGCCTGATTCCGGACCCTGCCGGGCGTTCCACAAAATGAGATAGATGGCGTTTTCCGTCAGGAAGAACTGGTGGGTAGCGTGCTCGATGTGTTGCCCGGCAAAGTCCCATACGGAGAGGTACATCGGCTCATGGTCGGCAGGGTGCGGCTTCTCGATGACCACCACGTTGACGCCGATCGTCTCCTTGCGTGATTCGTCGCACGGTTGCGGATTGTCTTTTAGGGCTTCGAGCAGTGTTGTTTTTCCGGACTTGGGCTCACCTAACAGGACCAGCTTGACGGTACGCGGATAGACCCTCTTGGTCGCCGTGGATTGGAGGTAGCGGAAAAGGCTTGGGATACCGTTCTTGAGAGCGGCAAAGATTTCTTCGGGCAGCGGATTGTCGTCGAGATCGAGGATTTGGAGATTGGTGAGCTGCGCCAGCGAGTCCGGGATGGCGGTGAGCTGGTTGCCCTGGAGATCGAGGTATTGGAGATTGCTGAGCTGCGCCAGCGAGTCCGGGATGGCGGTGATCTGGTTGGCGTTGAGTCGAGGGTTTGGAGATTGCTGAGCTGCGCCAGCGACTCCGGGATGGCGGTGATCTGGTTGGCGTTGAGCCGGAGGGTTTGGAGATTGGTGAGCTGCGCCAGCGACTCCGGGATGGCGGTGATCTGGTTGGCGTTGAGCCGGAGGGTTTGGAGATTGGTGAGCTGCGCCAGCGACTCCGGGATGGCGGCGAGCTGGTTGAACGCTAGATCGAGGTATTGCAGATTGCTGAGCTGCGCCACAGCGTCCGGGATGGCAGTGATCTGGTTGCCCGAGAGATCGAGGTTTTGGAGATTGGTGAGCTGCGCCACAGAGTTCGGAATGGCGGTGATCTGGTTGCCATCGAGATCGAGCCTTTGGAGCTGGGTGAGCTGCGCCAGAGACTCCGGGATGGCCGTGATCTGGTTCTTGCTGAGGTCGAGTTTCTGGAGATTGGCGAGCTGAGCCAGGGACTCCGGAATGGCCGTGACCTTATTCTCGGTTACAAAGAGTTCTTGGAGATCGGTGAGCTCAGCTAAGGAATCGGGGATGGCGGTAAGGCCAAGGCCGGCGAGGTTAAGGGTAGCGGATTTAGACCGCCTGGCCTCGTCAATACGCCGTACTGCCTTCGCCGCGCCGTCGCCTTCCCGTTGGGGGCTCATGGCCGAACATCATATAGCCTTACGCCGCGCCAAGGATCAGAAAAAGTCCGGCAAGGGTCTACGCTGCATTTCTCACTAGTATAGTGATTCCTATATAGTATATCAATGGCTAAACGACGGAAGCTACATCAACCTGGAACAGCGCGTGCCCGCCGAACACCCGTTGCGCGCGATCCGAGGGATGGTCGACCAGGCTTTGGCCGATCTGTGGTTGCACTTGGACGCGCTGTACGCCCGTCGGGGACGGCCGTCGATTCCTCCGGAGCAACTGCTGCGGGCCCTGCTGTTACAGGCGTTGTACGCGGTACGCAGTGAACGGCAGCTGATGGAGCAGATCGATTTCAACTTGCTGTTCCGCTGGTTTGTGGGGCTGGGGATGGATGAAGTGGCGTGGGATGCGACGGTGTTCACCAAGAATCGCGACCGCTTGCTGCAGGGCGAGATCTCGCAACGGTTGCTGCTGGCGGTGGTGGAACAGGCCCGGGCGCAGAATTTGCTGAGCGCAGAGCACTTCACGGTGGATGGAACGCTGCTGGAGGCCTGGGCGAACCGGCGTAGTTTCGAGGCCAAGGATCCGCCGCCGACCAAGGGCACGGGAGCACGGGGGAAGAAGTTGCTGCGGGACACCCATGAGTCGACCACGGACCGGGAAGCGCGCCTGTATAAGAAAAGCACGGCGGGGGAGTCCAAGCCGAGTTACCTGGGGCATGTAATCATCGAGAACCGTAACGGGTTGGTGGTCGCGGCCTGCGCCACGCAGTCGAGCACGACGGCGGAGCGGGAGGCGGCGCTGGCGATGCTGGACGCGATGGAGTTGGGGGCCGCAACCGTGGTGTCGAGTGGGAAGCGAATGACACTGGGGGCCGACAAGCTGTATCAGGAGGAGAAGTTTATCGCGGCCCCTGCGCCAACGCCAGATCGCGCCGCACGTGGCGGAATACGAAAAGCCTTCGCTGCAGTGGCCGAACTTTCTGACGGAG
The DNA here is from genome assembly GCA_963782275.1 of uncultured Acidobacteriaceae bacterium. GTDB lineage: Bacteria > Acidobacteriota > Terriglobia > Terriglobales > Acidobacteriaceae > Bog-257. Next base: position 250,302 of record CAWAJA010000004.1, read on the forward strand.
GCCGAACGCAACGATCCGGGATTGGCCATCAGCCAGAAGAAACGCAAACTGGTGGAGAGGGTGTTTGGTTGGGGCAAGCTGGACAGCATCATGCGCAAGATCAAGTTGCACGGGCGGGGGCGGGTCGACTGGTTGTTTCGCCTGTTGGCGACGGCCAACAATCTGGTACGCATGGTGAAGCTGAGAAAGTTAATTCCCGCACAGTAAGCGCCGGGAGCAGTGTGCCTGCCGGGTGTAACGAAGCCTCGACCGAGCGAAAAATACGATGCAGAACGGCTGCCCAACTCGGGAAAAATGAGCACGGCGAAAAGTTGCAACAACAGCAAGCGAATTTTTCAGCAGCCTCTGAAGCCGTGCCCTGATACAAACCCTTGGCTTATGGAATGAACCTGCAACTTAGGACACTAGTAGATCGATTCCATAATAATGTTGCAATACAGCGTATCGTGGTGTAAGCTCCTCGTTGCCATTACGAGGAGGTTTGTCGCTTGCCCTTCGTCAGCCGCCGCGCCCCGTTGAAGTTGAGCAACAGCGAGATTGAAATGCTGGCTATGCTCTCGCAGTCGAGAAGCGAACCGGCCGGCCGGGTCCAGCGGGCTTCGATTCTATTGTGCTATCACGCGGGAGACACAGTCTCAGAGATCGCTAGAACCCAAGGCACGAACCGGCCGCGGGTTGAGCGGTGCGTGAGCAAGGCCCTGGATTTGGGCGTGGCGCAGGCGTTGGTCGATCTGCCGGGCCGGGGCCGCCGACCGGCGATGACGGCGGAAGCGCGAGCGTGGGTTGTCGCTCTGGCATGCCAGAAGCCGAAGGATCTGGGCTATGCCCAAGAGTTGTGGACCACAAGGTTGCTGGCGAAGCATGTCCGCACACACTGGCACGCGGCTGGCCACCCGAGCCTCGCCAAGTTGGGGCGCGGAACGGTCTCCAAGATTCTCAACGCCAACCAGGTACATCCGCACAAGATCCAATACTACTTGGAGCGACGCGATCCTGAGTTTGACGCAAAGATGGTGCAGGTCCTGCACGTTTACAGGGAGGTGGAGATCTGGCGCGAGAAAGGCGCACCGCCTGCGGATTTGATCGCCGTGCTTTCCTATGACGAGAAACCCGGCATTCAAGCCATCGAGAATACCGCCCCAGACCTGCCGCCACAGCCAGGAAAGCATGCCGCCGTAGGGCGAGATCATGAATACATTCGGCACGGAACACTGTCCTTGCTGGCCGGCATCGATTTGGTGTCGGGCGAGGTTCTCGGGTTGGTGCGCCAACGGCATCGTAGCGCGGAGTTCATTGAATTCTTGAAGCTGGCCGACGCACGTTATCCCGCGGGCGCACGCATCCGTATCGTGCTCGACAATCACTCTGCGCATATCTCCAAAGAGACACGGGCTTTCCTCGGAGCCCTGCCCAATCGCTTTGAATTCACCTTCACACCCAAACACGGGTCCTGGCTCAACTTGATCGAATCCTTCTTCGGCAAAATGGCCAAGACTCTGCTGCGCGGCATTCGGGTCGCCTCAGCAGGCGGATTGAACTCTACCTCCAGGAAATCAATGAGACGCCCGGCTTGTTGTTTCTCGTCTCCACGCATGTTTACTTACATAACACTATTTGCCGGTGGAAAAGCTCGTGCCTTCTCAGGTGCCATCGCTTTTTTCAGCAGCCTCTTCAGTCGTGCCGAACGGGGGCCCGAAGAAACCCGGCCTTTAGGCCCTCAGGCGAAAATCGAAGCCCCGTCAAGTTCGTAAACGAATTCTTGATTCACGACACCAGCGATAATCAGAACTGCGGCCTCGACAATTTTCCTGTGCCGGTAAGCGGCGCTTCGGCGCCGCCTCAAGCCCATCCTTTCCCAAGCGAGCCAGGCTTCAGCCGGCGACACGGCCTGCCGTCGGCTGCAAGCCGACTCGGTTCAAGCCAGTGGCCTGCAACGCGGGCCTGGAAGCCCCGCTCTACCCGGACCCAAGCCTGCCCGAATCTGCCTTCGAGTCGAGGTGTCACGACGAAATGAAGAAGCTCGATGTCGTTTCCTAGCAGGTCACAGGCAAGTGTGACCTGTGCACTTGCCCGTGAGCGGCTCGGCGCAGTATCACCGAAGTGCGAGGACGGGTTGTTGTGTCTTTGCAGGCCGCACCCAGTGTGCGGGCAGTCAAAGCTCTTTGAAAACAGTTGTCAGTAGCCGGTAGCCAGTGGTCAGATTGGGTATCCACCCCCTCCCAATGCTAGCTTGTATAACATGGTACTATGCTGCCATTGCTGGCGTAAGATCGAAGCTTTTTGGCCGAATTTACAGACGCTAAGTCATTAGGAGTCAATACTTTGCCTGTAACTCCTTTGGAAAGAATATTTTGCGGCATGATTCATGCCTAAGCTGTTGATTCTACATAGTACGTGGGGAGGGGAGGGATGCATGTGTCGCAACCGGAGATGCAGCTCGGCGGTGCAACAAAGCCTCCGACCGCCCTCGAACTAGCCGCGCCAGCGCCGGCGTTGAACTGAGCCGGGGTACAGTAACCTGAGCCGACCTCCGGGCTGGTTCCGTGCCCCTTCCTTCCACTGCCGCAGACCTAACTGAAACTTGAAACTATCGACTACGCTATCCACTATCCACTGCCTTCAGATTCCCAACCCCGTTACTCTCCATCCTGCGCCATGCACCTTGTGGCGGATGTTGAGCGTGATGAGCAGCGCGGTCATGGCTTCCACGATGCGCGCGTTCTCCAGCTTGCCGCCGTCGATGGCGCGCACGCCGGGAATCTTGGTGGCCAGCTCGGAAGCGACCTGGCGGGCGCGCTCGTCATCGCTGCACACGATGACATCGCAATCCACCGGCTGGTCGCCTTCCAGAACAGTTGCGGAGAGGCTGTGAAAGGCTGCGGCTACGGCAACATTCTTGCCGACGATCTCCGCTGCCTGCTCGGCTGCCGAGCCTTGCCAGACTCCGAGCAGGCGGGTGGGCCGGCCGCCAACGGCGGCGGCGAGCGGGACGGTCGCGTCAATGAGCACGGTACCCGACCGGAACGAAGGCTTGAGCTGCTTCAGCAAATCGGCTTGTCCGGCGAAAGGAACGGTGAGCACGACGGTGTCGCACATCTTGACGGCGGTGGCGTTTTCCGCGCCCTCCGACGCTGCCCAGAGGACCGACTGTGTCCACAAGTTTTGCCGCGGCCGCACGGGCGCGTTCGGCGTCGCGCGAGCCGATGATGATCGACTCGCCTGCGCGCGCCCACCGGAGGGCGAGGCCGGAACCTTCGGGGCCAGTGCCCCCGACGATCGCGATCATGCCGCGCCGTCCGCGGCCAAGCTGCTCTGCCGGTTGGATTGTATGGGATAGATGTACTTGGTATAGACCGTGTTGCGCTGGGCGGGAATGCGTCCCAACTCGAGAATGCGCTCCTGGAATTCTTCCGTCGAGATGTACTGGCCCGCGGTCGCTCCCGCCAGCCGCGAGATGTTCTCCTCGAAGAGGGTGCCGCCGTAATCGTCGGCGCCGGCGAGCATCGCAAGCTGCGAAACTTCGCGGCCGAGCTTCACCCACGAGACCTGGATGTGATTGATGGAACCAGCCAGTCAGCACGCGAGATAGCGCATGAACCTTCAAGTGTTCCTCGAGCGTTGCGCCGGCCCGCGAAAGACCTTGCGCGAACAGCAGCGTGTGGTCGTGGATGAAGCCTAGGGGAACGAATTCGGTGAAGCCGCCGGTGCGCGACTGAATCTCGCGTAGCAGCAACAACTGGTTCACCCAGTGCTCCGGCGTCTCGGTGTGGCCGTACATCATGGTAGAGGTGCTGCGGATGCCACACTGGTGCGCGGTCTCGATCACCTCGCGCCACTGCGCCGTGCTGAGCTTGTTGCGCGACAGGACGTGGCGGACACGGTCGTCGAGAATTTCGGCTGCCGTGCCCGGCAACGTGTCGAGGCCGTTTTCCTTCAACATTAAAAGATATTCGCGGATGGGCATGCCCGTGAGTTCCACCCCGTAAACCATCTCCATGGGCGAGAAGGCGTGGCAGTGCATCTTGGGCGTGGCCGACTTCACGGCGCGCAGGATGTCGCGGTAGTAGAAGGGCGGCAGATGGCGCGGCAGCCCGCCCTGAATACAGACCTCGGTCGCTCCCCACTGTTCGGCTTCGCGGGCCTTGTGCGCGACTTCGTCAAGCGAGAGGAAGTAGGCTGTCTCGTCGCGCGAACTCACGCCGAAGGCGCAGAATTTGCAGCCGACAAAACAGATGTTCGTGAAATTGATGTTGCGAGTGACCACGTAGCTGACCACGTCTCCGACCAGCCGCTGCCGGATTTCGTTGGCCGCGACGACCAGGCCGAAAAGATCGTCGCCCGTGGAGTTGGCAAGCAGGAGACATTCGTCGCGCGCGAGCACGCCGCCATCGAGCGCGGACAGGACCCTCTCCAGCGCGGTTCGGACGGGCGAGGACACGCGGTGCTGCACACCGTCCCAGGTTGCGTTCTGAAGTGTCTGCCGATTGGCCCAACTGATGTCGTGCATAGTTACCTAATGCCTGGTTTCCGGGTTTGTCATCCTGAGCGACGAGGTCGCCGCAGCGACCGAGGAGTCGAAGGACCCCTATGACCCGCGAGAACCTGTGGCGCCCCTACGGGGTTCAGGTTTCGTAATCAATGCCTACCCAGCGCTTGCGCCCTGGGCTAAACTGAATCGCCCCTTTGGGGCTGGACTTGCGCCTGGTCGCAATTGGTTGCTTACCGCCCGCGTCACCGGAACAAGTCTTTCTCGGCCGGCCGCACCAGCCGCCGCGCGCTGCCGCTGCCGCGGCGATAGCGATACCCTCGGATTATACAAGCCGGGACCCGCGCATCTTTGCCGCACACCAGACCGGCGACGGAGGCCAATTCGTCGGCCACCGCCTCTTCGGTGGCGTGCATCTTGTAACCGTAGCGATCGCGCTGGCCACGATAATCGTGAATCACCTGCATGCCCGCAACGCCGATGGCGACGTCGCATAAACCTTCGCGCCAGGGACGGCCAAAGCTGTCGGCAATGATCACCGGAATGTGCAGTCCCGTCCGCTTCTTTAATTGTCTATGAATTTGCGCCGCCGAGCGGTCGGCGTCGGCCGGCAGCAGCACCGCGCTGTGGCCGCCGTCCACGTTGGAAACGTCCACGCCGCTGTTGGCGCACACCAGACCGTGCTCGGTTTCAGTGATGAGGATGTGCTTCTTGCGCACCACACGCTTGGCCTCGCGCAGGGCCAACTCCACAACGCGTGCATCGGCGCCGTTGCTATCGGCAAACTTCCGGGCGGCAGCAGATGGCTTCACCGAGTCGAGCGCAAGCGTACGGCCTTCCGCCTTGGACACGATTTTGTGCTTGAGCACAAGGATGTCGCCATCGTGAAATCGCAGCCCGCCGAGGGCCAGCGCGTCAACCACGAGATTGGCCACAGAGTCGCTCGCAAACACGTCGCGAATGCCGAGCACGGGAAGCGCGTGAAGCTCACCGACGTTGATAGGGGAGGAAGATGGCATCAGACGGCCGCTTCCCATGGCGCTTCGTCTTGCGCTCCGAAGCCCCAGGAGCGGAGCAGCCGCTGCGCGTTCGTGCCGCCCTCGCGCCGCAACAGCAGACCGAGTTCGTGCGGATTGTCGATGTCGAGTCCGATGCCAGGCATTTCCAGGATCACCAGTTCCTTGCCGGTTTTGCGCATCGCTTCGCAGTGTGGCAGGAAGCTGTCATTGCCGAAGCGCAGCGGGATGAGCGATGCCGGGCGGCGCAGAATGCAGTTGCTGCCACGGCGATCGTACGCGGGGACGAAGACCGCGCCTTCAGCCGGGGCCGCGTCCAGCACACTATGCAGTTCGTCGCTGGTGATGAGCGGGATGTCGCCAGGCACCACGATCGTCGTGTCGTACACGTGCTGCTCGCACCAGGCGGTGGCCATCTCGATGGCGGCGGTCTCGCTCTCATTGCGGGTGTCTTCGATGACGCCGAAGCCAAACTCGCGGGCGAGGTGCTGGGCGCGGGCGTCGCCGGTGACCAGCGAGACGTCGATGCGGTCGAGGGGGCCCGAAGCGGCCGTCATCACGTCGCGCAGCATGGCCTCGGCCAGTTGCGAACGTTGCGATTGGTTGAGAGCGTCGGCCAGGCGTTGCTTGGCCGTCGAGAGGCTCTTTACGGGAATGAGGAGGATGCCACGCATGGGTTCGGTTGGCTCGGGCTTACGCCCTCGCCGTCTTCTGTCGCCGGCTGAAGAGGCTGCTGAAAAATTCGCTTACTTTCGCGGCAGCTTCTCGCCAGGGTCATTTTTTGCGAGTTGCGCCGCCGTTCTACATCGCATTTTGGTCTCTGCAGGAGCTGCTTTCGCCCTGCAGACACACTACTCCCCGTGCTTACTGCGCCGGAACCAGCTTTCTCAGCTTCACCATCCGCACCAGATTGTTGGCCGTCGCCAACAGGCGAAACAACCAGTCGACCTTCTCCACCCCGTGCAGTTTGAACTTACGCATGATGCTGTCCAGCTTGCCCCAGCCAAATACCATCTCCACCAGTTTGCGTTTCTTCTGGCTGATGGCCAACCCGGGATCGTTACGTTCGGCCTCGCTCAGAAAGTTCGGCCAGTGGGTCGAGTCTTTTTCGTATTCCGCCACATGCGGGGCAATCCGGCGTTGCCGCAGGGCCGCGATAAACTTCTCCTCCTGATACAACTTGTCCGCCCCCAGCGTGATTCGCCTCTCGCCCGGCGCGCTGCTGGCGGCTCCACGCGCCATCTCATCCAGCATGGCCAACGCCGCCTCCCGCTCCGCCGTCGTACTCGACTGCGTGGCGCAGGCCGCCACCACCAACCCATGACGATTCTCGATGATCACATGCCCCAGATAACTGGGCTTGGCCTCGCCCGCCGTGCTCTTCTTATACAAGCGTGCTTCCGGGTCGGTCGTTGACTCGTGGGTGTCGCGCAAACATTTCTTGCCCCCCGACCCCGTGCCCTTGGTGGGCGGCGGATCCTTGGGCTCGAAACTACGCCGATTCGCCCACGCCTCCAGCAGCGTGCCATCCACGGTGAAGTGCTCTTCGCTCAGTAAATTCTGCGCCCGCGCCTGTTCGACCACCGCCGCCAGCAAGCGTTGCGACACCTCGCCCTGCAGCAAGCGGTCGCGATTCTTGCTATACACCGTCGCATCCCAGGCCGCCTCATCCATCGCCAGGCCCACGAACCAGCGGTACAGCAAGTTGTAATCCACCTGTTCCATCAGTTGTCGCTCGCTGCGCAGCCCGTACAACACCTGTAATAACAGCGCCCGCAGCAGTTGCTCCGGAGGTATCGAGGGTCGTCCCCCACGCGCGTACAGGGTGTCAAAATGCGCCGACAGATCGCCCAAGGCCCGGTCGACCATCTGGCGGACGGCGCGCAAGGGGTGCTCGGCGGGAACCCGTTGCTCGAGGTTGATGTAGCTGAACATCGCGGCTTGTTGCTGCTCATCTCCACGCATGCTACTTACATACCCTATTTGTTTGTGGAAAGGCCCGTGCCTTCCGAGGTACCATCGACTTTTTCAGCAGCCGGTGAAGCCGGCTCATGGTTTATTACATGTTTACCCAGGGCTTGCTTGCACCCCACCACGCGCAAAAACGGCGCGTGGCGGGGACCCCGCAAGGCCGCCCTGGGCTAACTTCAATGCCGCCGCTCTGCGGCTCTTTCTTGCGCAGAAAATCAGCACGTCCTTCCCTTGCCAACGGTTCAGACGCTAGCGCTTTGTTTCTGAGAACAAGCCTCCAGCGCAAACCGCGCCAGTGCGCGCTTGTCGTCCATCGACTTCATGATGGTGTTGGTACAGAGAACGCGCCGACCCTCTCTATCGAGAGCGGAAGCCTCGGATTCGTCGGCGTGGTCGGCGATCAGCACGTCCAGAATATCCTCATAGGCTTTCGCGACTCCCGCAATCGAGCTTGCCCAACCCATCATCTTCATCAACGTGCCCGCCGGTCCGGAGACTGCCGCTCCGCCGACAATCGGGCTTACCGCCGCAATCGGCGCCTTGGTTTGCCGCAAGGCAGCGCGTACTCCGGGTACAGCCAGAATTGGGCCCATGCTGGTGACCGGATTGCTCGGCGCGAAAACGATTGCCTCCGCTGCCTCGATGCTCTCGATCACCCCCGGCGCCGGCCGCGCTCTATGCGCCCCCACAAAGCGCACCCGGCGAACCTCTATCTGATGCCGCTCGCGGACAAAATATTCCTGAAATGTGAGCGTGCCCTTGGCGGTGTCAAGCATCGGTCGAAACGCGGTCGTCGGACATGGGCAGCACGCGCGCTCGAATGCCAAGTTTATTAGCAAGATCGGCGGTGGCACTGCTCAGTGACTTCCCCGCCCTGAGCATCGCCGTGCGCGTGAGGTGTGTGGCCAGGTCGAGATCGCCAAGCGAGAACCACGATGGCTGTCCAAGCTGCTGCATGCGCTCCAGGCAGCGGAAGCTGTCGTTATCCACGCCCCAGCCGCGATCCGCGCTGAGCAGGCCCGAGAGACCATAGAGGACGGAATCCACATCGGGCGAAACGTGCAGGCCCCACCATTCGAGGTCGTCGCCGGTGTTGACGATGACGGTGAGATTTTCGGGGGCTACTACGTGCTGCAAACCCTGTACCAATTTTGTGCCGCCAGTGCCACCGGTGAGTACGACGATCATTACGCGGCCCTCGCGTACCGCTGCTCATCCATCGCGGCGGATAATTTGCCGGCCAGCAATCCGCCGCGCGCTCTTACCCACGGGACGAACTCGGGATAGACCGGCAAGCGTTGCTTCAGCATCTGCCCAGCGGCTTCGGTGCGACGCTGCAAGTCCAGCAGATGCGGCCAAGGCGCTTCGGGATTGATGTAGTCGGGCGTCAGCGGCGAGACGCCGCCCCAATCGTTGATGCCGCCCTCGAGCAGGCGCTCGTATCCGTTCTCGCGTGAGGTTAGGCGGCGCCTGGATGTTCATGTCGCGTAGCAGAAGGCGGGCGACGGCGATGGTGCGCAGCATGTCGCCGGTGCCAGGCTCGGGCCACGTGGCCATAGGGATGCGCGGCTTGACGCGGAAGTTCTGGATGATGACTTCCTGGATGTGTCCGTACTGCTCGTGCAGCCGTTTGATGGCGAGCAGCGAGTCGACGCGGTCCTGCGCGGTCTCGCCGATGCCGATCAAGATTCCCGTGGTGAACGGCACGCCGAGACGGCCGGCATCCTCGATGGTCTTCAGCCGCAGAGCGGGAAGCTTGTCGGGCGTTTGCTCCGCAGGATGGGCCTGCAGCAGATGTGTGCTGGTGCTCTCCAGCATCAGCCCCAGGCTGGGATTGCTCTCGCGCAGGCGCTCGATCCAGTTGGCGCTGAGCAGGCCGGGATTGGCGTGCGGCAGCAGGCGAGTTTCGCGCAGCACCAGCTCGCACATGGCTTCCAGATAATGCAGCGTGCTGCGATAACCGAGCTTGCGCAAGGTCTCGCGCATCTCGGGAAACAGCATCTCCGGCTTGTCGCCGAGCGAGAAGAGCGCCTCGGTACAGCCGAGCTTTTCTCCCTGTTGCGCGACCGCGAGCACCTCGTCGGGGGTCATGGTGTGGGCGCCGGGCTCGCCAGGATCGCGGCGATAGGTGCAGTATCCGCAGTAATCGCGGCAAAGGTTGGTGAGCGGGATGAAGACCTTGCGCGAGTACGTGATGACGCCGGAGCGGAATTGCTCTTTCAGGGCGAGAGCGGTTGTCAGCAACTCAGAAAGGAGGTCGTCATCACAGGTCAGCAGTTGGACTGCGATTTCGGGCGGGAGTGCATGGCCGTCACGCACCTCGCGCAGATACGAGGCGTGATCGGCACTTCGCGTTGTGATCCCTGCCGGCAAAAAGAGATTCCTACGGGAGGCGCGTTAGGAAGAATATCGCAAGAAGGCGAAGGCCGCATTTTCAGACGTCATTGGCAACTGCAGGGACCGCAGATCCCTCGACTCCGGCGGCCAAAAGCGGGCCGCCTCCGCTCGGGATGACAACACTGACGGTGGCACGCTCTAGTCGTGCTCTAGTTGCTAGCCGCTCGCTGCCAGTTGCTTCACCGCGCTCCGCAAATCTCTGCCGCGGTCAGAGCATAAACCTTCGTGATATCCACCAGCGTCTTGATGGCTACTTTCTCGCCTTCATGATCGCGAGGCCCGCTTGACGGGCCATAGTTCAGGGTTGGACAATCGAACCGCGACAGGACCGAGGCGTCTGAGCACCAGAGCACGGTATCGCGCTCGGGCGAGGAGCCTGTGACCTGCTGGTGATTGCGTTCGATGGCCTGTACCATCGCATGGCTCGCATCAATGGTTGCACCTGGCACCGAGACATAGGTCTCGAAGTCCAATCCGTACTGCGGATATTTTTCCTTCATCGAAAGGAACAGCCTCTTTGCGGCGCGGCGCGCGTCGGTCATGCTCATGGTTGGCGGCACGCGCACATCCAGAAAAAGGTCTGCGCGCTCAGGCGTTCGGCTGGCGCGCCAGGGATGCCCAGCCTGCACGCATCCGAGGTTGACGAAGCCCGGACGCCCGGCCCAACTCGCCTGCTCCTGCCACTCCTGAATCCAACGCATCACCTCTTCCAGCACTTGATGCATGCGGCGGATGGCGTTCTGGTGTTCCTTGCCGGGTGCGAACGCGGAGTGCACGTAGTTGCCGGTGAGCCCGAATCGCACCCACATCGAACCTGCGTGCTCGAGCACCAGCTTCATGTCGGTGGGCTCGCCCAGAATGCACATGTCGGGCAGAACGCCGTGGCTCACCAGATAATGCGTGCCCGCGCCGTAGCCGCGATATTCCTTGCCCTGAAACTCGCCCCACTGCGTCTTCTCGATTTCGCCGCAGACCGCGCCGAGAATGATATCGCCATCAACCTTGATTCCGGCATCAAGCAACGCCTTGACCGCGTGCAGGTAGCACGCCAGCGCGCCTTTCATGTTGTAAATGCCGAGGCCGTAGATCATGCCCTCCTTCACCACCGCATGCGGCTTGTAGCCGATGCCGGTGAGGAACTCTTCGTCGCCGCTGTTCGAGGTATCCATGTGACCGTTGAACATAAGGCACGGGCCGCTGCCCGCGCCTTCCAGGCGGCCAATGACGTTGGCACGCGCGTCTTCAACCTGCTGCCATGTGACCGTCAGTCCCAGCCGCTGGAACGCCGCGCGCATGTACTCGGCCAGGTTGAGTTCCGCGCCTGTCGGGCTGGGGATGTTAATCAGGTCACAACACATGGAGACGATGTCTTCCTCGAGAACGTGGTTGAGGATCGCCTCTCGCATACCGTCGTTGATCGCGGAGTTGGCGGTGGTCACAGCCATTGGCCTCGTTCCCGCTCGGTGCGGGGAGTGCGGAGCAGGCGAAAATCGTCGGGGAACGAGCACAGCTTCTCGTTGCCGTCGCCGGTAATCCAGAAGTTGTCCTCGAGGCGCAGCCCGCCGCCGCCCGGCCAATATACGCCCGGCTCGATGGCCAACACCATGCCTTTGCGAATAGTACCTGTGCCCGCCTGATGCGCGTAGGGCGGCTCGTGCGCGCGAGCTCCCACACCGTGGCACACCGGATGCGACGGCTGGCCGGGATAGCCTCCTTCGGCAATGCGCGCGCGAATCAGGCGATCCAGGCCCGGCAGGCTTGCGCCGTCCCTCGCATAGGCTGCGGCTTCGTGGAAGACCGCTAGCAGCAGATCGAGCAGTTTGTGATAGGCGGGCGCAAGATGCCCAGGGCAAAGATTTTTGGTCAGGTCGTTCCAGTAGCCGTCCACGCAAACCCAGATCTCGAACAAGGTGGGCTCGTTCTGCTGCACCGGGCGCTCACCAGTCGCCGTGAAAGTGCGAATCCCTTTGCCTGACCACACCAGCGTGAAGGCGCGCGCCATCTCGACTTTGTTCTTGAAGCCAACGCCCTTGGCATGCACGTAGCCCTCGAAGATGGCCGCGACTTCGCTCTCCTTCATGCCCGGTCGCAGGCGCTCGAAGGTGTACTCCATGGCGAGCGCGGCCAGCTCATTGGCCAGCTTCATGCGCTCGATCTCCTGCGCGGTCTTGATAGCGCGCGCTTCGGCGAGCAGGCTGGAGGCATCGACGACCTCGCGCGCGACCGGCTTGAAGGCGTCGAACCAGGGCTGCGTCCAGGTGGTCGGCTCGCCTACCATGCGGTCGGCGCTCTGCGTGCCTTGCGAAAGTTCCAGCCCAACTTTGCCGGTGAGCCCGCGCTCCTTCAACACGCCCAACGCAACATCCAGCGAGCGAAAGGTTGGCGGCCGGGGATCGCGCTCGTCGTAACCCTTGAACAGCCGGATGTCCTGCGTCCAGGCGGTGCGGCGCGCGTCTTCTTCCTGCGGCTCGATGGCGATCAGAGTCGGCTCGCCTTCACGCGGGAAAATCGCGATGTCGTAGCCCTTCATGCACCAGTAATTCGTGAGATAGACAATGTTGTCGGGCGCGCGTACCACCAGCGCGTCAAGGTCGTGCGCCTTCAGCAGCTCGCGCACGCGTTGCAGTTTAGTTCCGTCGATGGGGTAGGGCATAAGCAGTGGATAGGGGGATGGCGATTAGTGGTTAGTGGCCGTAGTTTTGGTTTATGAATGAAATTCACCACGGAGAAACGTGGGCACGAGGAGTTTTTGGTTTTTGTTTCCTGCTAAGTCTTCTTCATGATCTCGTGCCTCCGTGATACTGATGCTAGATTCAATAGATAGTTTACGGGCTGACCGGGTTGCCCGGCCACTATCCATTTTTCTCCCACCCCCAACTCGCTTCCTTGCCCTTCACCAGGCGGTAGAGCGTGGTATGCAGCGGCGCCGGGACCCCGGCACGCCGGGCCTCGCGCGCAATTGCTCCGCCGAGAAATTCCACCTCTGTTGGGCAGCGATGGCGCACGTCATACAGCATCGACGGCGGATGATTGGTCTGCGCGCCGACGCAGTTCATCGTCCACGGGTCTTCGTGCAGCTCGATGCCGAGCGCTGCTGCCACCTGCTTGCCCTCCTCGATCAGATCGTGCAAAAGATGGCCGAGGTCGCTGAACTCCGCCTCCGCAGCGAAGTGCGGGGAGTGTGGCAGCTCGGTCAGCGCGGATACGCAGTTCACCGAGGCGTTGAAGATCAGCTTGGACCACTGCGCGGGCCGCGCATCCCGCAGGGCTTCGGCCCTGAGCCCGGAAGCGTTGATCAGCGCCGCCAATTCTTCCACCAGCTCGAATGGCGTGTTGTTCGGCTCGAACGGGCCCATCCATGTTGGGGTGTCGAGCTCGTAGTGCACGTGGTCGTCAGCGACGCGCGTGCCGCTCATGAAGGTTGTGGCGCGAATCACGTGGCCCTCCGGCATGAGGCTGGCAATGATTTCTTCGCTGCCCAGGCCGTTTTGCGCCGACAAGACTGCTCCCTGGCGAAATAGATGCGCCACCGGAGCGAAGGCCGCGCGCGTTTGGCTCGCCTTGGTGGCGACAATGCCGAAATCAAACTGCGGCAACTCTGCAGGGTTGGTTGACGCCACCAACTCGACATGGAAATGATTGTGCCCGGTCACACGAATCCCGAGCTCATTGATGCTGCGCGCGTGCTGTTCGCGTCGCACCAGCGCCCACACCTCGGCGACACGCGCCAGATGGGCGGCGTACAAGCTGCCGATCGCGCCGGCTCCGACAATGAGGATACGTTTCAATCTTTACTCATAACCACAGAGACACAGAGACGCGGAGAAATTCACAAAACAAGAAATCAAACCGCGGATTTCGCGGATGAACGCGGATTTTCGATACGTAAGAGATAAAAGTAAGAAGAACCCTCTCACCACGGAGAACACGGAGGGCACGGAGAAAAACAAGAAGAAGTAAGAATTGAGAAATTAAGAATTAATCTCCGTGATCTCCGTGTCCTCCGTGGTGAAAAACCAATCTCCGGTTTCTCCGCCTCTCTATGCCGCCGTAGTTTCAAGTGGAAAATCCGCGTGTATCCGCGAAATCCGCGGTTGCCTTGACTTTGAATTCTCTGTGTCTCCGTGATGACCTTATCCCCCGCGCTCGATCTTTACATTCGACCCCAGCTCGCCGCGCCGCTTCTTCTGGATCAGCTCAAACAGCGTGCTGGCGTTGTTGTGTGAATCGTCGATGATGATGCCTTCGGCGAACAACGCATCCTGCAGCGCTGCGCTGATGGTGTGCAGGGGAGCGCCGCCGCCCTCGCCCATGCCCTTCGCCCCGCTATAGCTGTGCGGCGACGGCGTCTCGATGTTGCCGTACTTCACATCCGGCATGTTCACGGCGGTGATCGGGGTGTAGTCGCTGAAGGTGCTGGTCAGCATGTTGCCGTTCTCGTCGTAGGCGCAGTGCTCCATCAGCGCCGCGCCGATGCCGTGCGCCGTCGCGCCGTGTACCTGGCCGGCGACGATCATGGGGTTGATAACTTTGCCGCAGTCGTCCACCGCGGCATAGTCGAGAATCTTGGGGATGTAAGTTTCCTTGTCGATCTCAATAACCGCGATATGCAGTTGCGAAGAATAGGTCAGCGTGAGGTTGCCGTACTTCCTGGCGACGTCGGGCACGTGGAAGGGCGCACGCCAGGTGTAGCGGCAGTTCAGAGTGATGGTGCGGAGTCCATCGGGAACGACGGCGGTGTTGACGTTGGCGAGATTGGCAAGGCCGATGTAAGTTATTGCCTTCTCGCTGCCGCGAACCCGCACCTCCGGCCCCTGCTTGCCGACACCAAACTCCAGGTCGTCTTCAGGCGTTTGCAGCGCGAATGCCGCCAGCTTCTTCATTTCGGCCTTCAGCAGCTGCACCGCACCGTGCACCGCCGACAGTCCCGACACCGCGAACTGGCTGGCATAGGTGCCGCTGTGCCCGGTGTGAACATTGCGCTCGGTGTCGAAGCCGACGCGCACATTCACCAGCTCGGGACCGATGTTCAGGATGTCGGCTACCACCTGCGACACCGTCGTCTCGTGTCCCTGTCCTTGCGGCACCGAGCCGACGGCGACGATGACCTCGCCATAGATGTCAAGCTTGGCGTTGGCCGCCTGCGAATTGCCGGAAAAAGGCGCTTGCGGATTGACGATCTGCGATTGCCCGAAATTGTTGGTGCCGGAGTCGAGCGTGGTACCGATGCCGATGCCGAACCAGCGGCCTTCAGCGTGCGCCTTTGAGCGCTCGGCCTGCCACTTGTCCCAGCCGATGAGCTCCTTCGCCAGCTTCAGCATCCCGGGATAGTTGCCGGAGTCATAGATGCAGCCGTTCGGCGTGGTGTAGGGAAATTCCTCGGGACGAATGTAATTGCGCAGGCGCATTTCGTCAGCAGGAACCTTCAGCTCATGCGCGCAGATATCGAGCACGCGCTCCAGGAACCACAGGTGCTGCATGCGCGAGTAGCCACGGTTGGGGCCGACAGGGCACTTGTTGGTGACCACCTGGGTGAAATTGATGCGCAGGTTTTTCAGGCGGTAGGTCGCCGGCGTCACCTGCGACCAGATCACGCAGCCCAGCGGCTCGTAGCGCGGATACGCGCCACAATCATCGATGTGGCGGGAATCCACGGCGAGGATGACGCCGTCTTTATCGAGCGCCACGCGGGTGTCGCGAAATGTCCGCTCGTTGCCATGCGCGCTCGATACCATGTGCTCGGAGCGCGTCTCCGCCCACTTGATGGGCGCACCGTTGGCCTTGCGCGAAGCCAGCGCGCACACTGCCATCTGCGGATAGTTCGTGATCTTGATGCCGAAGCTGCCGCCGATGTCGTGGGTCTGCACCCGCACCTGGTCCATGCGCAGATGCAGCGCGGGAGCCAGCAATTGAATGCCGATGGTGGGGAAGGAATTGTTGCTCCAGAAGTAGAGGCGCTGATCGTTGTCGTCCCATTGCGCGATGACCGCGTTGTTTTCCAGCGGCGTGCTGGAGAAGCGATGCATGTGCAGGTGCTCAATATGGATGACGTGCGCGGCCTCGGCGAAAGCCTTGTCCACTTCGCCGTACTCGAAGACGCCGTTCCAGACGACGTTGGTTGCCATCGCATCATGCAGGATGGTCTTGTTCGTAGCCGCGACCTCACCGTCGATCACCGTGTCGAGCGGCTCGTAGTCCACGCGAACCAGTTCAGCAGCGTCTTCCGCCATAGCCGGTGTTTCGGCGATGACCGCTGCCACCGGTTCGCCCTGGTAACGCGCGCGATCCACCGCCATCGGGTAGTCGAGAATCTTGTTGCTCGGCGAAGGGCCGATTTCGAAGAAGGGATCGACGAGCTTGGTAATTTCCTGACCGGTGAGCGTGCACACCACGCCGGGGAGGGCTTCGGCTTCGGAGACATCCACGCCGGTGATCTTCGCATGAGCAAAAGGCGAGCGCACAAACACCAGATGCAACATGCCGAGCAGCTTGATGTCATCCACGAACTTGCCCTTGCCGCGGACGAGGCGCACGTCTTCTTTGCGTGGGAGCGATTGGCCGACCCAGCCGGCGCTGGAGCTATGGGTTGTGGTTGCCATCGTGTCCTTGTGAGATTCCGAACGTCCGTTTTGCTTTATCATCCCGGGCGGACTTCAGTCCGTGAGGGATCTGCTTTTTCGTCAGCTGGTGAAGTCTCCGCCGGGGCTGAATCCCCCGCTCCGAGGCTCCAAATTCGCCGGGCTAAATTCCGGCGCTTCCGCCGTACGGGGAAAAGTCGAAGGACCTAGCGCCTCCGAAGTATTGGCCGCAGTCGAAGGGCCCTCCGCCTTCACCGCACCTGGAGGCATTTCCATGGCTGACATTAGAGTCTCCAGAGGAGGCTCTACGGCAGGTTGTGCCGCAGGCATGGTCAGCGCCCACTGCAATCCGTCAATCAACTTCTGGATGTTCTTCTTCCCCACCGGCTCGAGCATCCCTCCCGCCATCGAAGCCAACTTGCCGAAGACGTTGGCCTCACCCTGCCAGGCGACGCGCGTACTTTCGGGCAGCGGCGACAGGTCGAAGCCGGCGCTGATGGTGATCTGGCTGCCCACGGCGGTGCCCTGGCCCTTGTACAGGGCACGCTGGGGGCGCGTGGCCTCCGCCAGCTCCATTTTGATTTCGGCGGTGCCGCGAATGCTGCCCACGCCTACGCGTACCTTGACGTTGAAGTGTGTGGCATCCTGCACCGTCATGCTCTCGAACTCGGGCAGCAGCGGGCCGAACTTCTTGGGATCGGAGAGGAAATCGTAAACCTCATCGGGGCTGCGCGGACTGGTGAACTCGCCGGTAAACTTGATGGCCACTACGAACTCCTCGCCCCGGCCGCGGCTGCGGCCTGGATCGCCTTGAAGATGTTCTGATATCCGGTGCAGCGGCAGGTGTTGCCGGCGATGCCTTTACGAATTTCAGCCTCGGTCGGCTGCGGATGCTCATCGAGCAGTTGCAGGGTGCTCATCAGGAAGCCGGGCGTGCAGTAGCCGCACTGAAATCCGTGGCAGTCGCTGAAGGCCTGCTGCACAGAATGCAGCTCGCCATCCTTCGCGAGGCCCTCGACCGTGAGCACCTCCCCGCCGTCGGCCTGGAAGGCAAAAACCGTGCACGACTTCACGCTCCTGCCATTGAGCAGCACGGTGCAAGCGCCGCAGTAGCTGGTATCGCATCCGATGTGGGTGCCGGTGAGGTTCAGCTCTTCGCGCAGGAATTGCACCAGCAAGGTGCGCGGCTCAACCTCGCGCGCGACCTGCTTGCCGTTCACCTTCGCACCGACACGCACGCGCGGAATATCTTCAGGCATAGAGATGCGCGACCTCCACTTGCTCTCCGCGGGCGCGCTTCAGCGCAGCCTCCAGCGCGAGTTTGGTCAGCGCGCCGGCAGCGTGTCGCTTGTATTCGGCGGAGCCCCGCATGTCCGATTGCGGTTGCGCGATGTCCATCACGGCCTCGGCGGCACTGGCAATATGTCGCGGTGTGACTTGCCGACCGCGTAGTGCGCTTTCCCCTGCGTTGACGCGGGTCGAGGTCAGGCCAAGTACGCCGAGATAAATCCGCGCATTCTGGCACGTCTGTGCGTCGTGCATCGTAAGCTGCACCGCGACGCTGGCACTGGCGTACACGGGAGCGCAGCGCTTCAGGGCGATGTAGGCGCCGCCGGTGCGTTCCGGCTGTAGCGGCACAGCGACCTCGGTCACGACCTCGGCCGGTTGCAGTGCAGTGGTATAGGCATCTTGAATAAACTCGGCGATATCGATCCTGCGCTCGCCGTTCGGGCCGAGCGTGTGCACGGTCGCGCCGGTTGCCAGCAACACCGGCGCCCAGTCTCCGGTGGGATCGGCTTCGGCGATGGAGCCGCCGATGGTGCCCATGTTGCGCACCTGTGGGTCGGCAATTCCGGCGGCGCAGTCGTGGAGAATGGGAATCCGGGCAACATCAGGGGAAACAGCAATCTCGGCGTGGCGGGTCATCGCGCCGAAGCACAGCACTCCGTTGCTGTGGATGTACGAAGTCTGCGGAATAAAGTTGAGGTCAACCAGATGCTGGGGCGCTGACAGCCGCAGCTTCATCAGCGGGATGAGGCTCTGCCCACCCGCCAGCAGCTTGGCTTCCTCGCCCAACTGGCTGAGCAGCGACACAGCTTCCGGGTATGACTGAGCCCGATGACAGGAAAATGCCCGAGGATACATCCCGACCCCAAATGCAGTTTGCGCCGACTTGCGCCCTCGGTGGGTAAGCTTATCGCAAATTGAGGCGTTTTGCAGGCGTGAGGAGCGAAGCGACGCGAGCCTGCAGCCGAAATCCTGAGCGAGTGGACCCAGGCCGAGCGGTTTTGTTGCCACGGATTTCCACGGATCAACACGGATCTTCGAAGAGGAAACAAAGTCAAAGAGAACGAATCTGTGAAATCTGTGTAAATCCGCGGCCAGAGATTTTCCGTCGCTGGTTGCGCAACCGACTCTTCAATAGCGCGTCGCTCGGCGGGTGCATGAGATCAGGTATATTGGCCTCTGGGTTCAGTTCGCGCCCCACCTGCACTGCATGTCAGACTTGGTCACACCCGACGAATTTAGAGCTGCGCTTGGGCGCTTCGCCACGGGCGTCACGGTCATCACGGTGGAGACCGCCACGGGCGAGGTGCACGGCATGACCGCCAGCGCCTTTTGTTCAGTCTCGCTGCGCCCGCCACTGGTGCTGGTCTGCATCGATCACCTGGCTGAGACCTATCTTCACCTGCGCGAGCGCCGCCAATTTGGAGTGAGCATCCTGAAAGAAGAGCAGGAGGCAATGTCTGAATTTTTTGCCGATCCCGAGCGCAATCCGGACGCAGGCTATCGGTTGGGTATCAAGTATCGCCCGATGAAGAGCGGCATACCGGTGCTCCAAAATGGCCTGGGCAATCTGGATTGCTCGGTGGTCAACGCCTACGAGGCGGGCGACCATACGATTTTTGTCGGCGAAGTCAGAGAGATGATCGTCGGGGAAGGCGCGCCCCTGCTTTACTTCCGCGGGAGATATCGAATGTGCGCCGTGTTGCAGGAACCGTGAGACGTTTTGCGAACGCGGCTTCAGAGGTAGCCGTTGGTGGCAACCATAGGTCCTTCGACTCGGACTGAAGTCCTCGCTCAGGATGACAACGCTTTAGGAACACGCTCTAGTTGCCGATTGCCGGTTGCTCAGGAGATTCACTTGCCGACTCAAACTGAAATCGATCGCCGGTACCACAACATTCGCGCTGCCATGCGCGAGCAGAATGTTGACGCGCTGATCGTGTGCGGCAATCAATATGCCGGTTTCGAGGGCGCGGTTTTTTACACGTCCGGCTTCGAGATCGTGCATCGCTACGTCTACGTGCTGATTCCGTCGAAGGGCGAGCCGGTGCTCGTCTTCCCGCAAGAGGCGCGCTGGATCGGCGACAAGAAAAAACCGTTCGTGCAGGAAAAATTCTGGGCCGAGGTCCCCGGGCGCTGGTTGCGCGAGCGCGCTCAGGACGAGGGTTGGAAGCGGGTGGCGGTGTATGGGCTCGACTACATCATGCCGGTGCGCGATTACCGCGAGTTGCAGCAGGGCCGGTTCGAGATCGTGCCCTTCGGCTTCCACTTCGACATGGCGCGCGCGGTGAAGAGCGAAGAAGAACTGGCCGAAGTCCGCGATGCCATGGACATCATCCACGAAGGCTTTTGGGCGCTGGTGGGCGGCTTCGAGGCGGGCAAGACGGAGGCCGAAATCATGGCGCCCGCGGTTGAGGTGTTCTTCGCGCGCGGCGCCGGTCCCCGCATGATGAATATCGTGCTCTCAGGTGAGAACGGCGAAGCGGAGGCGCACTTCAAGGTTCCGGGGCATCGCCGGGTCGGAGAGGGCGACCTCATGCTCTACTCGCTGGAGATCACCGGCGCGGGTGGCTATTGGGTGGAGTTTTCGCGCGCGCTCATTCAGGGGGAGCCAAGTAAACGCACGCAGCAGATGGCTGACGCCTATCCTGAGGCGATGGAGACGGCGCGCAAGCTGATGCGCGAAGGAGTGCTCGCCTGCGACGTTCACAAGGTTGTGGCCGAGACGTTTGGCAGGCACGGATTCTCGCTCGGGCATCTGTCCGGGCACTCGATTGGAACGACGATGATCGAACAGCCGGCGATCGGTGCAAAGAGCCAGATTGAGTTAAAGCAGAACATGATATTTTCTTTGCATCCACAAGTTGTAGATCAGGATGGAAGGGCATGTCTTTATACCCAGGACACCTTCCGGATCGGCGCAACTGAGGGCGAAAACCTGAGCGACATTCCCTGGAAATTCTATTCGGGACGCGAGGCGCGGCAGACCGCGGCGCGGCGATGAAGAAGGTCCTCATCGTGGGTTGCGGCGCCATCGGCAGCCTCTTTGCCGCGCACCTCGCGCAGGGCGGCGAGGTGGAGGTGTATGCGTTCGACACCTCACAACCACACGTCGACGCGATCAACCGTGATGGGCTGCGGCTCTCGGGCGCGGCCGAAGTGCACGTCAAGCTGGCGAAGGCGAGCAGCGATCCGGCACAGCTTCCGGTGTGCGATTACGGAATCGTCGCGACCAAGGCAATCCACACCGCGCGAGCGATCAAGGCTGCGGCGCGCTGCTTCGACGATAACAGCGCCGTGTGCTCGGTGCAGAACGGCGCCGGCAACGAAGAGATCATCGCCGAACATGTGAAATACGTGATTCGTGGAACGACCTTCCCTGCAGGCCATCTGATCGGGCCCGGGCATATCGGTTTCGATATCAAAGGCGACACCTGGATCGGACCATTCGACCCGACGAAAACCGCGTTGGAGCGGGTTGAGGAGTTGGCCGGATTTATGACTCGCGGCGGGATGAACACCATCGCGATGCCGGATGCGCGGGGCGCGCAATGGACAAAGCTGATCTTCAACGCGGCAACGAATCCGGTAGGCGCTCTGACCCGGCTGCATCACGGCGCAGCTTCGCGCTTTCCGCCGACGCGCGAGCTGTTTGAGGCGCTGATCGAAGAGGGCGAAGCCGTCGCGAAGGCAATGGGGATCGAGTTGCACGGCGACCCGCGCGACCTGGTCGCTAAGGGAGCGAATGCTCCGGGAGAGCACAAGGCCAGTATGCTACAGGACGTGCTGGCGCAGCGGACAACCGAAGTTGACTTCATGAATGGTGCGATTGTGAAGGCAGGCGAGAACTATGGAGCGCCTACGCCGCTCAACCGGGCGATGTGGGCGCTGATCAAGGGACTGGAAGAGTCGTGGAGGTAGGGACGCCGCTCTTTGCTATTCGCTTTTAGCTCGTAGCTTTTAGCCCTTAGCAGACCAACTTGCGCTCGCCAAAAGCTAAGAGCTAAAGGCTAAGAGCCAACACGTTGTTCGAAGAGCGAGGTCATCAATGCCCGTTCCCTTCCGCATAGGCGTATTGCAGTTGAGCATGGAGCCGTTGCAGCAGACGGTGCGCATGGCGCAGGCCTGCGAGCGCGCCGGGTTCGACATCTTCTGGCTGGCGGAAGCGTATCCGTGGTGGCGCAAGCACGGCATGGAAGCGCGCTCGTCCACTGCCATGACGGCGGTGATCGCCACGCAAACGAAGAACATTACCATCGGCTGGGGCATAATCTCGCCCTACACGCGCCACCCGGTGCAGATCGCCATGGAGGCTCGGGTGATGCAGGACGCCGCCGGCGAGGGACGATTCCTGCTGGGGCTAGGAGCGTCCAAAATCTTCATGAAGGAAATTGGTGAAGGCGAGAAGGGCAAGGGCGTCGGCCCGGCAATTGTCATGCGCGAGAGCATCGAGATCATCAATGCGATGCTCGCCGGGGGCGCGGTCGAGTATCACGGCAAGGCGTTCGATGCTTCGGCGCCGGAGTTGAAGAGCGAAGCCCAGCTATCTCGGTCGCGTGTACCGATGTATGTTGCCGCGACCGGACCTGTGCTGCAGAAGCTGGCGGGCTCGCATGCCGACGGACTGCTGACGGCAAGCATCACGACCCCCGATTTCGTCCGCTACGCGCGCGGCAATATGGAAGAGGGCGCGAAGAAGGCGGGCAAGGATCCCTCGTCGCTCGACCTTGGCGCGGTGATCGTGGGCAGCGTCAACCGCAATTCGAAGCAGGGCAAAGAAGGCGCTCGCGAGATGGCAGCAATGTATCTCGCCAACAAGGTGCAGAACATCCGCGGCTCGGCCGATGTGCTGCTGCAGAAGGCGGGATTGACGCTCGGGGAGATTGCGCCCATCGCCGATGCCATGGAGAAAGCCGGGCGCAAAGCCGCCGCGCAAGCGGTGACGGATGCGGTGCTGAAAAAGGTTTGCCCGATCGCCGGAACGCCGGACGAATGTTGTGAGCGCATCGAGCAATTCCGGCAGGCGGGGTGCACCAACATCATGCTGGAAATCTGGGGCGACGACCGCGAAGAGCAGGCCAGGCTTTTTGGAGAGGCGGTGCTGCCGCAATTCAGGTAATTCCGACGCAATGATTGAAAACCGGAGCGAAGGAGGAAAGGCAGATCCCTCGACTCGCGCCGCGACCGCGCCAAATAACGGCGCGGTTAACGTCACTCGCGGCGCTCTCTCCCAATGACAACAACTCAAACAAAGGACTTAGCCGACGCTGTTGCAGACTTGTCATTCCTGTTTCAACCTGCCCCAGCAGGTCCGTTGCTCGGGATGACAATACTTGTGAAACATGCGATGGCGCGGGAAATGTGCTTTGGCCGCAAGAAGCGGAGTGATGCCGCCAGTTCGATGCTTGTAACGTAAGCGCTGGAGCAAGCTATAGGGGTCCCCTTCGGCGAGCTCAGGGCAGGCTTTCGACTCCGCGGCCAAGAGCAGGGTGAGCTCGCCCTGGACGACCAAGGGACGGCACAAAGCGACGCGCCATGATGTAGAATAAAAAGCGAAAAAAAGACTGCATCCTGCCCTTGCTCTTAACCCTCTAACGTATATAAGGTGGTTAGCTATGGCGATTGGTGAAACGGTTTACGTGAACAGCGTCCGCGAGCAACTACTAGCCGGGCGCGCGAGGCTGGCCGACGTGCTGGCTGAGAATGAGAGCGACAAGGTACAGCGCCTGCTGAATGAGGTCGACAGCGCCCTGCATCGCATTGAACATGGTTCTTTCGGGGTGTGCGAAGTGTGCATGGGTGAAGTTCCCAGTGAAGAGCTGGCGGAAAACCCGCTCGTCCGGGTTTGTCTGGAGTGCCTGACGCCCAAGCAGCAGCGAGCGCTGGAGTACGACCTGGAGCTGGCGGCGCAAATTCAGAAGGGCCTCTTGCCGCCGCAGAACCTCACCATATCCGGTTGGGACATTTCCTACCACTACCAGCCGGCGGGGATGGTCAGCGGTGACTACTGCGATGTGATCAAGGAAGATGGCCATCTCCATTTCATCATGGCCGATGTGTCGGGCAAGGGCGTGGCGGCCGCCATGCTGGCTTCGAATCTACGTGCCGTTTTCCGTTCGCTCATTCCGCTGCGGCTGCCGGTTGAGGAACTGATGGTCCGCGCCAATCGGCTATTCCACGAAAGCGCGCTGCCCAACCAGTACGCCACCCTAGTGTTTGGCAGCATCTCAAATCAGGGGGAGCTGCAAATGGCAAATGCCGGGCACTTGCCGGTATTGCTGGCGGGCAAATCGGGGGTGAGGACCTTCGAGAGTAACTGCAAGCCGCTCGGCTACTTCTCGGACGATAGGGTCGAGGTCGTGAAGGCATCCATGTCGCCGGGCGACACGGTGGTGCTCTACACCGACGGAATCAGTGAAGCCGAGAATGAGGCTGGCGACGAGTACAGCACCGAGCGGTTGCGCCAACTCATCCTAGAGCAGCAGTCGTGCTGCCCGACCGAGCTAGTGAATGCCTGCAAGCGGCAGTTGGCCGCGTTTCGCGGATCTCGTGAGCGGGCGGATGACGAGACGCTGCTGGCGATCCAGTACTCTCCCGTTGCCGGGAGCAAATTCGCAAGCGCGTGAGATCGTTCACCACGTAGGACACGGAGGTCGCAGAAGGTATCCTCCTTTTCTCCCTGCCTCCGTGGTAAGCAGCAATCGCCGCTTGCTTGGTCTCGCTGGGCGCGCCTGTGCAAGCGCGTTCTTTAAGCAGGTTTTGGGCCGGACCACACACTTTTCCGCGCGCTTATACTCACCAGAGTGATGAAGGCTGAATCCGTCCCTATCAAGGCCCCGTGCAGCGCGATACAACGCGGCGCGCTGGTTGCGCGCGGAAAGCGGCTGGAGTACTTCACCCTGGCGTGGAATAGCTTTGAAGCTGCAGTTGCGTTCGTCTCAGGATTGCTGGCAGGCAGCATCGCTCTGATTGGTTTCGGCCTGGACTCAGTGATAGAGACAGCATCGGCAGGAATTCTGTTGTGGCGATTTCGCGCCGACGCTGATGCAGAACGCCGGGAGCAAGCGGAGCGAACCGCGCGTCGTCTGGTGGGAGTTTGTTTCCTGCTGCTGGCGGCTTA
This sequence comes from uncultured Acidobacteriaceae bacterium, assembly GCA_963782275.1. Lineage (GTDB taxonomy): Bacteria > Acidobacteriota > Terriglobia > Terriglobales > Acidobacteriaceae > Bog-257. The sequence goes on from CAWAJA010000004.1 coordinate 275,157, forward strand.
CGTGGCCGTGGAGGCGGTTCGTGCTCTTTGGATCAAGGCACAGCCAGAACGCAGCCTGCCCGGTATCCTGATCGCGATTGCTGCGGTCATTGTCATGCCACTGTTGGGACGGGCCAAGCGCCGAGTCGCGGGTCAACTTGGCAGCCGCGCGCTCCACGCCGATTCTCGCCAGGCGGACTTCTGCGCCTGGCTTTCCGCTATTCTCCTTGCGGGATTGTTGGTCCGTACGACGCTGGGCTGGTGGTGGGCCGATCCGGCGGCTGCGCTTGTAATGGTACCGATCATTGCGCGCGAGGGCGTGCAAGGTCTGCGGGGCCGAGCCTGCAATGATTGCGCGTGACTTCACCACAGAGCATAGCGACATAGAGAATACTAGGATTATTTTCACCACGGAGGACACGGAGATCACGGAGTTCAATTTGTTTCTTCTAGTTTTCCTCCGTGCCCTCCCTGTACACCGTGGTGACAGGTGGAGTGGACCCCTGTTTTGAGACAACCAGAACACCCATAGAATTCAGCGAAGGGGGATTGGTATGTCGAAACGGAAGTTTACCCGGGAATTTAAGTTGACGGCGGTACGTCGCATGCAAGTGGGGGAGCCAGTGGTGCGGCTGGCACGGGAGTTGGAGGTAGGGCCGGGCGAGCTTTACCGCTGGTATCACGAACAGGAGAAGTTGGGGGCAGGCGCCTTTATGGGCTCGGGACACCAGCGGTCGGAGGCGGACCGGGTGGCGGAGCTGGAGCGTAAGATCGGGCAGCAGGCCCTGGAAATTGATTTTCTAAAGCGAGCCTTGCAGCGTGTGGAAGAACAGCGCCAGCTGCGGGCGCTGGCTGGCGGGGCGCGATCTACGAACAAATCCAACGGGAAGTCGCAGCGGGACGAGGTCTGAGGGTGCAGGGGATGTGCTATTTGGCGGAAGTCAGCCGCGCCGGGTTTTATCGGCATCGGCTGCCGGCCGCGGTACCGCGCCAGGAGCTGGTGCTGCGCGACGCCGTACAGCGGGTGGCGCTGGAATGGCCAGCTTACGGCAGCCGGCGGATCACCCACGAACTGCAGCAGCGCGGCTGGACGGTGAATCGCAAGCGGGTGCAGCGCCTCATGCGCGAGGACAACCTGCTGTGCTTGCGCCACCGCAAGTTCGTGGTGACCACAGACTCGAACCATGACTTACCGGTGCATCCCAACCTGGCGAAATCTATGGTACTGACCGGGATCAATCAGCTCTGGCGCGCGGACATCACCTACATTCGCCTGGCCGAGGAGTTCGTCTACCTGGCGGTGATGCTGGACGCCTATTCCCGGCGGGTCATCGGCTGGGCGCTGGACCGCACGCTGCAGGACAGCCTGACGATCATGGCTTTGGAAATGGCGTTGACGCAGCGCGGGGCGCCGGCGGGCCTGGTGCACCACTCCGATCGCGGGGTGCAGTACGCCAGCCGGGATTACACTCGCATGCTGGAAGAGCGCGGCATTCCCATCAGCATGTCGCGCACCGGCAATCCCTGGGATAACGCCGCCTGCGAATCGTTCATGAAGACGCTGAAGTACGAGGAGGTTTACCGCAGCGAGTACCGCGATCTGGCCGACGCTTATGCGCGCATCGGGGAATTCCTGGAGGTCGTCTATAACCAGAAGCGGCTGCACTCGGCGCTGGATTACCGCTCGCCGGCTGCATTCGAGCAGTCGCTGCTGTCGTCGCCGACGCTCGTGGAGGTGCCGGCATGAGTTTTCTGAGGCATGGGGAAATCTATCCATGTGGTAAGGGCACGATCTCGCGACCGTGCCCCCGCCCATCACCATGGATGAGTTTCCAGCCGGCTATTCCTGGCGGGTTGCTCTCCAGCAGAGCCCGCGTCCGCTTCACCAGCCGACGCCACTCTGCGGCTGCAGCCGCCTTAATGTCAACGCAACTTCATCGAACGGTACTTTGTGACTGTTCCGGTTGTCTCAGCCCAGGGGTCCACCGCAAGGTCTTCTTCTCTGTGTGTCTTGGTGTCTCTGGGTCTCTGTGCTGATTAAATCCTGCTCCATCCACTGCCCTTTTCCGTTATCCTGTTTGAGCAGGACTTCCCTCTCCGATCATGGCAACCAAACCCGGCTCCCTTGACCGCAAGTTCATCCCGCTGTCCATTCGCTTCGATCACGCTCTGCTGTTCGCCGCCCAAGTGCACCGCAATCAGGACCGCAAGAAGAGCGGCATTCCATATCTGTCGCATCTGCTGGGCGTGGCCTCCATCGTGATGGACTACGGTGGCGACGAGGAAATGGCCATCGCCGCGCTGCTGCATGATGTCGTCGAAGATCATGGTGGGCGGCCGATGCTGAAGGTGATCGATCAGATCTTCGGGCCGCGCGTGGCTAAAATCGTCGATGGTTGCACCGACTCCTACGTCGAGGATCCGAAGAGGAAAGAGAGTTGGGAGACGAGCAAATTCCGCTACCTGAAACGGGTGCGTCACGAGGATTCCGAGACGCGGTTCGTGTCGGCGGCCGACAAGCTGTACAACGCCCGCGCTGTGTTGCGCGACTTGCGCTACCACGGAGACGCGGCGTGACCGGTTCAACGGCTCTACAGCCACTGGCGGCGGCAGTGGCAGATGTCTACCAACAGAAATGTAGCGGTGCAAGTATCAGCATTGGCGGTGGCGGGAGCAGTACAGGATTGAAGAATGCGCAGGATGGGAGCTCGACGATCGGTAATTCCGATGTCTTTGCAGATAAAACCCAGTTCCCGGGTCTTATCGACCATCAGGTAGCCGCTGTGGTCTTCTCCGTGGTTGTCAACAATGATGTGAAAAGTGTGACCAATCTTACATCGGCGCAATTAAAATCGATTTTCACCGGGCAGGCGAAAAACTGGAAGGAGTTTGGTGGTCCCGATCTGGCTATTGTCCCGATCAGTCGACCTGCGGGTTCTGGTACGCGTCTCACCTTTGAGAAGTATGTGCTCGGGGGACCTGAGAAAGTCAGCGGCAATCCGGTGGCTAACTCATCTGGTGATGTAGCGGTAACGGTCCGGCAGGTCAGTGGTGCCATCTCTTATGTGGCGGAGGATTTTGCCAAGAAGAATAATCTCACTACCATCCAGGTTGATGGTGTTACCGATACGCCCGAGAATGTGTACAACAACGCTTATAAGTTCTGGAATATTGAGCATATGTACACAAAGGGCCCGGCCAGCGGACTGGCGCAGTCTTATATTGACTATGTTAAAAGTCCAGATACCGCAACAGTGCGCAAGAATCAGGGCTTCCTGGATATCAGCAAAATGACGCCCGAGGCTATTGCAGCGAAGACGCCGCAATAAGACGGTTGTCTGTGGTCCAGATTATTCCCGGTGAGCAGAAGAAACGATTGATAGGCGGGCGGATAGCCGTAAGAAGCATATCTGCCCTATCCAAAAAGAAACGGGAACAGAGAACGTGGCAAATATAGTTTTATCTCAGCGGAACCAGGATCATCTGCATCAGGTAGTCGTCCAGAGGAAGAGAGTAAATAAGGGCATTCACCTCCTTTTTCTTGTATGTGCAGTCTTGATCATCCTGATCATTTGTGGCGTGTTTCTTTTTGTAGGGATTAATGGCATTCAAATGTTTGTGCTGGCTCCCCGTTCTTTTGATTTTCTTTCATCGACGATCTGGGACCCACATGGTTACAGTACCGGGATTCCTCGCTATGGGATGCTGGGTTTTATTCTGGGATCTGTTGTGACTACCCTGCTTGCCGTTCTGATTGCCACACCTCTCTCCTTTGCGATGGCTCTCTATATGACAGAGGCGTGTCCGCACTGGTTGGCAAATGTTCTGCGTCCGTTGCTAGAGATTTTCACAGGCATGCCTTCTGTAGTCCTTGGCTTTCTAGCGCTGATAACGGTGGTTCCCTGGCTCACGGTTGTCGCGGGGCCGCTGGCAACGATCCCGCCCGTTGCTGGTTTTGGCTGGACGGCGGCTATTATCGTCTTGACCATCATGATTCTGCCCACGATTGTGAGCATTTCGATCGATGCTCTCGTCGCGGTGCCAGAAAGTGTGCGCGAAGCCAGTCTGGCATTAGGCTCGTCGCGCTGGCAGATGATGAAAAATGCCGTGTTACCGGCTGCCGCAACCGGACTGGCGACCGCGGTCGTGTTGGGAATGGCGCGGGCCATTGGTGAAGCACTGGCGGTGAGTCTGGTGCTCAAAGGGACAACACTGCCACAGGGCGAATCGTTGGTGCAGTTCTTTTTTGGTCCCAATGTCAACATGACCCAGCCCATTGTCCTCAATTTTAGCGAAGCACTGGGGGCTGAACGTGCAGCCTACTTTATGCTAGGGTTTTTGTTGCTTATTATCTCCTTTCTTTTTGTCTGTGTTAGTCGTTATATTGCCAGCAGGAGTGTGTACCAATGAGCGCACAACGTCAGGAATTTTCGCCGATCATTGCCGGGAACACGCAACGGGATCAGGCCCTTGAAGCGTTAGCACGGCGTTTGCATCGCCACAATCGTATTGGTGTGGGCCTTTTGCTGGCTGTAACATTGATTGTTGCGCTCCTTTTTATTGTGATTCTTGTCTATCTCCTGATACGAGGCTCTGCGTTGTTGTTTAACCCTCTCTTTTATGGAACCTCGGCACAGTATAGCGTTGGGCGTCAGATCTTTAACACCTTTTACATCCTCATCCTATCAGAGATCTTCCTGGTCCCCATTTCTCTGGCGGCGGCCATTTACCTGGTGGAGTATGCGCCGCAGGGACGATTGGTGACAGCGATACACTTCGCTGGTGATACATTGGCGGGTGTGCCTTCGATTGTGCTGGGCCTGTTCGGCTACGCCATTTTTGCCACCATTTTTGGTTTTGGCCTTAGCCGACTCTCCGGTGCACTGACATTGCTCTGTCTGAATTTTCCCATCGCACTGCGTCTGTTTGAGGACGCGCTTACGGCTGTTCCACGTGACTATCGGGAAGGTGGGTTCGCGCTAGGGGGGACTCGCTGGTATGTGACCCGTTCCGTTGTCTTGCCAGGAGCGCTGGCAGGCATTATCACAGGCATCGTCCTGACCGCTGGTAAGATCATCGGTGAGGCTGCGGCGCTCATTTTTACGATGGGTACCAGCAATCCTGCGAATGTGTTTACGTTGAACCCCATGATTAGCAGTGATAATCTGACGATCAACATTTATAACGCACAGACGACAGGTCTCGGGTTAAGCGGGACAGTTGCCAATGCCATCTCTTCTGGCTCTGCTGCTCTGCTGATCGTCATTTTACTTGATTATCAATTTCAGCGCACGTTTTATTTACAATCGTATGCAAAGAAGGATGTCACCTTGATGCAAACATTTCCTTCCAATATTCACGAACACTGTATCCCACTGAACGGGATACGTGTCATATCGCGCAAAGTTGCGCACAGTGGACATATCTCCTTTGCTGGAAAACCATACTTTATCAGTAAGAATCTTGTAGGTAGTTAACCCGATGTGCGAGTTTTTCCATGCGGGGTCCAGGGGCGGCCGCCCCTGGTGGGGTTTGGGGTATCCCCAAAATTCTCTCCCTCCCCACGCCGCCGCAGGCGGCAGGCCGAGAAAAAAACTTGCACATGGCGTTAGTTATGTGCAATTGGTCGTTCTTGGTAATCGGCTGATCATTGATGCCGCCATCCCTTTGCACAAAGAATATGCGTTGGAGTAAGTATGAAGCCAAGGTACACAAAACATGTCGTGTAGGCGTGATACAGAGAGATCAGGATATGTTTAGTTGTGTCAGAGAGGTTACATATGAGTATGGATCCACACCACGTTGAAAATTTGCAATCGGGCGTACACGCACAATCTGTACCATTACCGGGAATTGAAATATCGCCCCATGTTGACACACCGTCCTCTGACCATATGGGGCATTTTGATCCTACCAAGACCCTGAATTTGGCGGCACCGATCAGTATTGATGTGCAACATGCTGATTTCTTCTATGGTACGAAGCAGGCATTGTTTGATGTTACTCTCCCTATTCGAGAACGGCAAGTGACGGCGTTGATTGGTCCTTCGGGCTGTGGAAAATCGACCTTTTTGCGCACGCTCAATCGCATGAACGATATTATCCATGGCACACGTACAAAAGGTTCTGCGCTGTTTAATGGCATAAATATCTACAATGCCAGTGTTGATACAGTGCTCTTGCGTCAACGTATCGGGATGGTTTTCCAGAGACCCAATCCTTTCCCAAAGTCCATTTTTGATAATGTGGCCTATGGATTATGTGTGCAGGGCCAATCAAAGAAACATGTTGAGGAGCGGGTCGAACAGAGCTTAGAGGGGGCGGCCTTGTGGGATGAAGTCAAAGATCGTTTGCACGCATCGGCGCTGGGTCTGTCGGGTGGACAACAGCAGCGCCTGTGTATTGCGCGTGCGATTGCCGTTGAGCCAGAGGTGCTTTTGATGGATGAACCCTGTTCCGCGCTTGATCCGATTGCTACATTAAAGATTGAGGAGCTCATTGCCCGACTTGTAAAAGAGTTTACAATGGTGATTGTGACACACAATATGCAGCAGGCTGCACGCGTCTCGCATTTCACTGGCTATTTCCTGAGCGGTCATCTGATTGAACATAACCAGACAGCCGAGCTTTTTGCGCATCCCCGGGAAAAAGAGACTGAGGATTATATCAGTGGGCGTTTTGGCTAAACGATACATGAAGTAGAATATCAGCGTGTTACATTTCTGGCACGTTTCCAATAAGTCCAATTAGCCGTGTGATGATCGTGATTGGGTCATCTCTGCTTTTTCAACCTGGGCATTTTCCTTCTATCAGAAGATAGGCACCATTTTGATGTTTGCGTTGTGTGGTTTACTATAAAAAAGTGATCAAGCGTCTACTTCTGTAGAGCATGTAAGCAGAGTTCTAGCTTGTGAATACCACAAAGAAAAAGATAGAAGGAAAAGGTTGTTTTGATGAGTGATAATCAACCGATTCGGCTGACTCAGTTAGCCGATTGTGCGGGCTGTGCCGCCAAAATTGGTGCGGATCTTCTGGCTCAGGTTCTTCATCCACTGCGTCAGCGCAATATACCACCCCAGTTACTTGTAGGTCTGGGAGCGATCGACGATGCCGCTGTCTATCAGGTAAACGATAGACAGGCTGTGATCAGTACGGCTGATTTTTTTCCGCCTGTTGTTGATGATCCCTATACTTTTGGGGCCATTGCCGCAGCAAATGCGCTGAGCGATGTCTATGCAATGGGGGGACAGGTTGTGATGGCGATTAATCTGGTGGCCTGGCCAGAAGATCTGCCGACCAGTGTATTGAGTGAGGTTTTACGCGGTGGCATGGATATTGTCGAGTTAGCAGGGAGTGTGATTGCTGGTGGGCACTCGATCTCTGATCGGGAGCCGAAATATGGGCTGGCGGTCACCGGAATGGTGCATCCCGAGCATATCTTAACCAAAGGTGGGGCTCGACCCGGTGATCTGCTCATCTTAAGCAAACCACTGGGAACGGGATTGCTCACAACGGCGCAGAAGCGAGGTACTGTGCACCCGGAGGATATGCAAGTTGCTGTACAGTCGATGATCACACTCAATCGTCGGGCCAGTGAACTGCTCGTTGCTGCCGGTCGGGCAGTACATGCGGTGACCGATATTACTGGATTTAGCCTGCTGGGTCATGCCTGGGAGATGGCTGCACAGAGTCTGACCTGTATGCGCTTTGAATATGCCGCACTACCATTATTCCCGCATGTTCGTCATTATGCAGAGGCAGGCTGTATCCCCGGTGGCACCCAACGCAATGAACGTTCATTGCATGGGCATGTCCAATTGGCCGAACATCTTGGTCCCCTTGAGCGAGCAATCCTCTTTGACCCACAAACCTCTGGAGGTCTGTTTGCCGCTATCGATCCTGCCCTCTGGCCTGATCTCGCAGCCCAGACAGAGGTGTCCTTCCAACGTATCGGTGTTGTAACAGAGCAGGTCAGTGCGCAGGATGATGTTCTGCTCACAGTTATATAGATACAAATTACTGTAATTCCTGAGGAGGGGGTGCCGGGGGACGCCAGTCCCCTGGCAGGGGCGCGCGGGGTGTCCCCGCGAAATTCCCTTTTTTTCCACGCCGCCGCAGGCGGTGCGAGAGGGGTACCTGAGTAGTTACAAAAGCAGTACCCTACTTCTACCTATTTTCCTTCAACGTATGGTAAAATACCCATGAGATTGTTGCTCTGGTAAAGGGACTGGGGCTGCCTGATATTGAACCTTGTCTTCTTTTCTGCAAAGTCCATAAATAGACATGTACGCATTTGTAAATTGATATTATTCTCAAATTTCTTGCCTGATTGTTCATGTTGGAGGAAAAACATACTGTGAGTAAATGTAAATCATGTGGGTCTGATCTCCCACCCAATACACGTTTTTGTGGCCTATGCGGGGCTATGCAGCCCGATGACCCTGGGGGAAATGTAATTTCTAACCTGGAGACTTTGCGTGCAACGCCGTCTGGAGAGCAGGTACCTTTAAATGTTCCGCCTCCTCCAGTGCAACCGCGATCTGGCGATAGCTATGATATAAATCCTCCAAGTGGGCAGCAGCAGCCATTGCCGCCGACGCCACAGACATTTTATGGTGGTGCTCAGACGCCCTATAACGAATATCAGCAGCCGCAGCAACCTTATAAGCCCTTATGGCGATTATCAGCGTCCTCCCGCTCCCTATAATGATTATCAACAGCAGGCACCAGCACCCTATAATGATTATCAACAGCAGGCACCAGCACCCTATAATGATTATCAACAGCAGGCACCGGCACCCTATGGGAACTATCAACCATCGTATACTGGAACTCAACCAGGAGGATATAGCAATCCGGGTATTTCTGGTGTTATGAATGGTCCAGTGAACAATCAGCCGAAGCCGTCTGCTATGCGTATGTGGGGTATTATTGCCGTAGTTGTGATTGTTGTGCTGGCCGCTTCTGGTCTCTTAATACACTTCGCATTTTCATCAGCACCTCCTCTGATGCCCACAATAACGGTGACCAGTGATTATCACGATAATAGTGGGCTACCTGCTGGAGCCGCCGGAACCAGATTGACAGTGAAGGGGCAGAAATTTGCCAATAGCTCCACTGTTACTTTCCTGCTTGATGGTGGGGCGCTACCAGGTGGTGGGGTGCAGGCAATGAGTGATGCCACTGGTAATGTTACAGCGAGCCTGTCGGTGACATCAGACTGGGCCGTTGGTCCGCATACTCTGACCGCGCGTGATGCGAGCAATAATACCACGGCTACGGCTATTTCCCTCAAGATTGTAAATCCTGGAGAGGCCAATACGCCTGGTCCGAATGGTGCGCCAGCTAATGATGCGACATTTAATGTCGATGTCAATGCTCAGATGCAGGATGACTCTGATAACTCACACTTTGCGGTGAACTTTGCGTTAAATGTTAAAAATGGAACAGTCTGTTCTCCTGGCGATGATGGCTCGTCGCAACAAAATCAGGTGCAGGATTCCAGCGGAACCACATATGATGAAGTATCGACCTATTCATGTTCTGGTACCTATAGTGGGGGCAAAATTACCTACAACGAGACCCTGCTAACACGTAAATACAGCGATGCTGCCGGTGATTCGTGTGTCTTGAATACTCCCCAATCGCCATATACACAGGTGACAGGCACATATAACAACCAGAACGAGTTTAGTGGTACGGTGACACTGAGCAGTATCGATCCGACCCAGTTTACCTGCCAGAATCTCACCTATACTCCTGATAGTGCGACCGGTCAGTGGACTGGCTCCGCCACAGCATCATAAGTATCGGCATCTACTATACTCTGTATAAATAACGGCAGTTCGTATCAGGGATTTGTTTTTAGCGAAACGGTAAAAAACAAATCCCTGATCTTTTTTTACAGGATGTATTGTTGTGAGTGGATGAGACTGGCGGTGTTATAATATTAAAATCTCTAATAAGATTTCCCGAGCAAGAATTTGTTTCGCGTCTATCCTCTATTGCGGAAGGAGCCATGTGCAGATGTACATTCCAAAACACTTCAGTGAGACCGAGCTTGCCAATCTTCATGCTTTTATGCGGCAACACCCTTTTGCTTTGCTCGTAACACAGCACGATGGAGCATTGGTCGGAAATCATTTTCCATTGATTCTTGATCCCTCGGAGGGTCCCTATGGCACGCTTATCGGGCATATGGCGCGTGGCAATGCACAGTGGCGGACCTTTGATGGCTCTCAGGAAGCGCTGATTGTCTTTCAAGGCCCACAGGCATATGTTTCCGCAAGTTGGTATGAGCAACCAGCAACCAATGTGCCAACATGGAACTATACTGCCGTTCACGCTTCTGGCTATCCGACACTTATCGACAATGATCAAGACTTGCTGGCCCTGCTGGCAGATCAGGTGCAGACCTTTGAGGCTCATGTTGCCAATCCCTGGCTGCTTGATCCCCAGAATGAACGTATGCAGGCTTTAGCACGTGGTACGATGGGTTTTAAAATAGTGTTGCAGAAGCTAGAAGGCAAGTTTAAATTGAGCCAGAATCGTTCAGTGGTTGATCAAGAGCGTGTTATTGCTACCCTGAGTCAGAGTAGCGATTCCGAGGGACAGCAGGTGGCTGCGTTGATGCAAGAGCGCCAACGGCCTGAATAATAAATCTTCCCCGTTTCTTGTTAGCGTATCGATTCGTTTTGCCGAGTCAAGTGGAAATGTATTGTGTCAGGAGGAGTGTATGGCAACTAATCCAAAACCGCACCGGGTCAGTGTTGATGAATATATGGAGTTGGATCAGATCAGTGCTGTGCGCTATGAATATTGGGAAGGCCAACTTGTGGCGATGAGTGGGGGGAATGGTGATCATGCTCTGATTGCTACCAATATTATTGCCGCCCTGCGCCAGCAGATTAAGGCTCCTTGCCATCTATATAATAGCGATTTAAAAGTACAGATTGCCACTGATAAATTTCTACTGCCTGATATCCATGTCACATGTGATCCTGCAGATCTGGTCGCAAGATACAAGCGGTGCGCTCGCCATGCTTGATTGTTGAAGTATTATCACCAACAACGGAGCGAGCAGATCGTGGGCGAAAGTTTTTTGCCTATCAGCGTCTTTCAAGTTTGAAGGAATATGTACTGATCAATTATCGCCAGCAATTTGTGGAGGTTTATCGGCGAGATGAACACAAATGGAGCTATGAGACGTATGGAGCTGGCGAAACTGTCGAGCTGGCCAGCTTGAATTTGACGCTTGCGGTAGCAGTAATCTATGAAGAAACGCCTATTCCGCCCAATGCGCCACTGGATACGCTGGAGTCTGAAGGTGATGAAAGTTGATCTATGAGTAGGTCTGATCTGGAATATATTGCTTGATAGACAACGAGACCTCGGGAACAATTATCCCCGAGGTCTCGTTGTTTCTGCAAAAGAGTGGCGTTCATATGCTTATGAGCGGGATTATGTAGGTAGCAGCAAGAAACGTTCGCGGTCGCGGGCAATCTGCGCTACTTTTTGCAGCTCATAGTGGATCTGTGAGCTACCCTGGATGTTCCATTGTTCAGGGGTGAGCTCACCAACGTATTGATAGACTTGTAGAGCGGCATTGACCAGCGCCAGATCAAACTGAAGTAGCTGTGAGAGCAAAACTTGTTCACTGCGAAAGCGCCACCAGATGCGATCCTGTGTAGGAACAGGCATGCCTCTAATATTGGCTTCGATATTACCAAGCTCCTGCTGAACTTCTTCCAGCTCACGCACTCTTGCCAGCGCTTCCTGGGGTGGGTCCGGGTTAGCACGCGTGAGTGGTGGGATAAAACGGCGCTGGTAGTTGCTGCGCATCGTTGTGAGCATTGCTGCACTTTGTGCCAGATGATAGCTGACACGTTCGCGTACCAGCAGATCATCCGACCGAGCGTTGTTTGTTTTGCTATAAAAATTGTAGCCGTAGCCAGTCAACAGCAATTGCAGTTGCTGCACAACTGGATCATACGATGGCGTTGAACCCATAGAGCCTCTTCCTTCATATATATGCCATGGGTGCTTGATTGACCGATTACTTTACAGGATGACTGGGTGCAATAGGAGCGCTTGACGCATTATTGGTATAGCGATCGGTGCTTGCTATTGGTTGAGCGCCATTGATAGTGAAGGGCTGACCGATTGCCATATTAGGAGCGGAGACAACACCGCGCTCAGCCATCAGCATCGCTGTATAGTAACGGACCGCATCCAGCTCGCTTAACCCGAAGGCTTTGAGCGAGATCAGGGCTTTCATGCGCTCATCGCGAGGGAAGACCAGGACTTTGATCGTGTCCAGGGTAATGCCATAGACTGTCAGGAATTCCTGGAGGTGTTGAAAGACGACCTGTGAAAGATCATGGATTTTTTCGTTCACCGATTCCAGAGGAGTGATCTGCACCAACTGGTTGACCGCCTGCTCGATGACCGGCCCCGCGTAGGTGTTGACCTCGTGAATGGTTAAGGAATGTCCACGATAGGGCATATGCTGTACCAGGCGTACCGCATGCTCGCGGGTCTCGACATGGATATAATAGTCGACGCTATAGGCCATTTCCGCCATTTCGCGCGAAAGAGCCATCCCGCTGGTTTTGATGATCAATTTTGCTCGATTGACATAGATTGCTTCATATTGCCAGGGGCTTTGTCCACCATAGAATGCTTGTTGAATGGAGCCGATGAGTGGCCGATCGGGCGTCTGAACCGGGTACTGGCCTGTTTCATAGACATTAAGGATCGCACCACGTGATTTCAGGACGCAGAAATGATTGCTTTCGACCGTGAGGAGCGAGCCATTGAGAATGTTATTATCGGGGTAGTGCCACATCAGAATCTCTGGTCCCATGACCTCTTCGCCCTCGGGAGTGAGTGTTGAAATAACACCGCGTACACCTGCCATAGGTTTGTTCCTTCTTTCGTTTTTAACTTCTTTTATAGAAATGATCTATTCAGATAAGCAATCTAGTCTATATAACGAAACGCTGGCATGTGAGATAAATGGCAGATGACTTTTTGTCTGATGGTCTGAACCTGATGTGTCTGGCATAATAGTTCAGCTTCTAACCTATTGACTAATATTGCTGTATGTTATTTGATTCTGATCTGGTTGGATGCTGCTGATCCTGCTGATTCTATTGCTGCAGCAAGTACATAGTAGTGATCTTGGTGTGCAATCGCCTTTTGTGATAAAGAGATGGAGCGGTGTATTCAATAGGGAACGCACTGCTCCATCTCTTTGTGTTACTGGGGGACTGGTCACCGTTTTTGTCGTTTTACCTGTTGACTACTGTGAACGGCTTGCCAGCCGATATTCAGGGCGACGATATCTTCGATCGTTGCCAGGACAACATCTGGAATGCTGGTTGTCTGGGCGACAAGTGTACGGTAGGTATAGCCGACAATTGTACCGATGCTGGCTCCGATTGCGCCGCGCATTGCTCCTTGTATTAGGGGCTGACCAGCGCGTCTGCAGATGATGGCCCCAGCTACTGCTCCTATGATCATGCGCCCAACAAAAAATCGGCTCTCCAGTCGGCTGGGGATTGTCGGCAGTTTGTCGGCAATAATCTCTCCCACTGCCGCCAGCCCGGTAATGGCTTGTAATGTTGAGGGGCGGTGCTCTTGCGTTGCCGCTAATGGTATATTATGCTCCTGCTCGCTCGTCCACGCGAGGAGTGCCAGCGGAGTCATGCTGCGCAGGCCAGCGGTGATGCCGATACGCGTAGCTGAGCGGTAGGCGTCTGATTCTCTCTCCATCATGGTGAGTGGTTGATTTTGTTGGTTTCTGGTTGGCAGCGTCATAATATTTGTATCTTTCTTATGCATACTCTGTGTTACCTTGCCCTTCTTAGTAGTAAATAACGTCCACCTGTCAATAGAAGAGACGCTTTTAAGTGCCTATCTTTTTTACGGAGCAATCGAGGGGAATGATGATGTGTTATGCTGGTTGGGTAGGTATACTGTTTTTGGATGGTCAGAAACCGCATGACTAAATGCAGGGGCTTGTGTCTAGACTCCACCGCAACTCAGCATATCTTTGCAGGCGTGCTGCTTTGGTTTCTTTATCCGACACATCAGGGCACTCTGACAACGTACCCGTGCTCACCCAGTCTTGCCGGATGAGCAGCGTTCGCATCGTAATATTCCTGGCCCCAACCAGATCAGCATGGAGCGTGTAATGACAGTTTTGGCAGACGAACAAGAGTCCTTTGTGAGGGCGATTGGCATCAGAGGTATGTCCACACATCGGGCAAGCCTTGCTCGTGTAGTTGGCATCGACCTGAATAGCCATGCTGTCATGCATGAGAGCCTTGTAGGCAATCATGCTCTGGAGTTCTGCAAACGACCACGTGGAGGAGGTTCTGTTGGCTTTCCTCTGTTTCTTCCTCGCCTTTTTGCCCTTGCGTCGTTTGGTTCGCTCTCGGATATCTGTCAACTGTTCCAGTCCGATCAGACTATTGGGATAGCGGGTCACGATGCTTTTGGAGACGCGATGATTGGTGTCGGCTTTCAACCGTCTCTCTCGTCCGCTGATTCCCACCAGGCGGCGAGTAGCCGAACGAGTGCCTTTCTTTTGCAGACGCTTCCTCAGTCTCGCATAATGATTCGCTCTGGCTACCACTCGCTTTCCAGAATGGAAAAGATGGTTGCCTTTCGTGTTACTGGTTACCGCAAGATAGCGAACGCCCACATCCACACCTGCACATCCCTTGTGGGTCTGGGGTGTTGGGTCGGCTGTTTCGATTTCAAGGGAAACCAGCAGATAGAATTGTTTCTTGGGTTTGTCGTACCAGAGTTTGGCCGCTCCCATCTCAGCACCCTTTTGGATGAGGGCGACATGCTTGTCGTAGCCCGTGTAGGAAATGATTGCACGCCCATCAAGGGTCAAGATGCTCACCTGCTGGTTGGTTTTGAAGCTGTATTTATAGTAATCTTTCTTATATTGGTACGTCAGTGTGGGAGAGACATATTTGGGAGCTTGATCAAGCCCCTTGTACCGTTTCCTGGTTCTTCCAGCGTTGCGATCTGTCGCATTCTTCTTCACCCTGGTCCACAACGCTTTGTAGGTGGCTCCAACGTGACGAGGAACGCTACAAGCCATTTGAGAGGGCAGATGAAAACGAGTGCGGAGATCATTATAGGTTCCATCCTGCAAAGCAACCTTATTGCTCATTTTATCATGTGCGTAAGCATATTTGCTCGCAAAGTTGCAAGCATCACGATATGCCAATTGTGTAGCACGCAGTTGCGCGAACTGTTCTTGTGTGGTATTCAGTTTGAGCTTTGCAGAAATCATCGTTTTCATGCCGCTATTCTCTCATCTATTCACGGAACCGCCAAGGAAAGGAATATTGATGAATAGCCAACATGACCACCCAACCCAACCAGCCCAAAAGGAAGACTTGCTCACCCCATATCTGAAGCTGACAATTATACACAAATATCGAAGCTTGGCGACCTCAGCCATATACCTGAAGGCTGCGTTCTCAGATGCTTCTTTTCTCTGCTCTTGCTTGTCTCTCTCTGGAAGTGCACAACAGGGAAAAGAGGAAGTTGGGGTGGTGCCCCAATTCCAGATGGAGGGGTACAAGCCCCAAATCATCACGCTGAGAAGCTATCTCCAAAAAATGTGTATAATTGTCAGATCTGAAGAAAGGGGCTTCCGCAAGTCGTTATGGTGAATTTGGAGGAGTTGATTATGACATTGGCCTATATGCCGTGGTCAGAACCACGTGTACAGCGTCTCTGGCTGGTACGACATGGTCTTACTGCCTGGAATAGTGAGCGGCGTTTGTGTGGAGAGCAAGATATTCCTCTTGCAACTGAGGGCGTGCAACAGGGGATCTGGGTTGGTCAGCAATTGAGCACAGTTCCGCTGGCGGCAATCTATACCAGTCCTTTATTGCGTGCGGCGCAGACGGCTGAATATATTCTGCAGCAACGTGCCATGCCGGTTCCCGTCATCACCATACCAGCCTGGCGAGAGATGTCCTTTGGTGCCTGGGAAGGGTTGACATATGCGCAGGTGGCGCAAGAATTTCCCGCAGAGAGTGCATTTTTTACCGATCCAGTGCACTATACACCTCCGCAAGGAGAGCCGTTTTTGTCGCTGGTGCAGCGTGTGCAAGGGGCATTTGAACAGCTAGTGTGTGCTGATACTGGAGATATGGCTGGCGATCTGGTACTGGTCAGTCATGGTGGCCCTTTACGAGCCCTCTTATGCTGGCTGCTCGCGCTCCCATTCACACAACAATGGCGGCTTCCCATGGCTCATGGTTCGCTCAGTGCGCTTGATTTTGTCCAGGGAGCATCTGACATTGTGGCAACGGTGACGCTGGATCTGCTGAATTTGCATGCGGGTGTTTTTCAACGTACAACACAGAAAGTTCTCTAATATGTCTGAACAAGAACAGTCTACTGAACAGGAACAATCTACGCCGCTAGTATCGTCTGCGGGTTCTCCTGTCAGCATCAGGCAGCAAGTAGTTGACCAATTGCGGGAGTTTGTTGCTGCCTGCCAATTTTTATCGATCTTGCCGATTCCGGGTAGCGCACGTTTATTGCGCACGGATCGTAGCAAGCCAGTCCTGATAATTGGGAGTCTCTATTTTCCGCTGGTTGGTCTCTTGCTGGCATTGTTGCTCTACCTGCTGATATGGTTGCTAGCGCCGTATTTGTCTGAACTGGCTTTATCGGCAGTCATAGTTGTGGTGGAGATCTGTCTGACGGGTGGATTGCATCTTGATGGTTTGATGGACTCCTGTGATGGGTTGTTTGGTGGGAGGAGCCGGGAACAAAAATTAGAAATTATGAAGGATAGTAGAGTTGGGAGTTTTGGTGTCCTGGGTGGGGTAAGTGTGATTCTCCTGAAGTTTGCTTTGCTGGCAAGTTTGCCCTGGCAAGAGATGATCTTTGCGCTTTTACTGGCTCTCCCAATTGCACGTTGGTCTATGGTGCTGGCGATGTATTGTTTCCCGGCTGCGCGGACGAGTGGGATGGCGGCGTCTGTGCGCCAATCTGTGACGTTGTGGCGGCTGGCCGTTGCCTCGGTGCTTGTTTTTCTCATAGTCATGTATTTGGGAGCGGTCCCGGGTTTGGTTGTGTGGGCATGTGTGACCCTGGTGGTGCTGGTGGCTGGCTGGTGGGTTAAGCGTAGCCTGGGTGGATTGACGGGTGATAGCTATGGTATGCTGGCAGAGGTGACGGAGGTGGTGTGTCTGTTTGTGCTGATAATGGTACATGCCTGGTGGTAGGTGAGTAGGTGAGAGTGAACGCCCTAGCACTTGTTTTTCTTATAGCCTTTTGGCTGGATAGGCGAGGTACCAACGCCAAAGCAAGCTTATAGCTGGTACGACACCGACAGGCACCCAAACTAGATAATCATTTTTGTGTGTGTAACGATAAAAAAAGAGTAACTATTCAGGAGGGGGTGCAGGGTTCTCCCTGCCGGAGCGCGAGGTGTCCTCGCACCATTTCCCTCTTTTTCGCGGGCCGCCGCAGGCGGCGCGAGAGAGGTACCTGAATAGTTACAAAAAAGATTTGCAATATGAGGCATTACCAGGCATATGACAGGTTTTGATAACAAAAATATTGATACACATAAAAGAGGGGTAGATTCCCCATTGGTGTTGATTCTGGGAGGGGCGCGGAGTGGGAAGAGTACGTTTGCTGAACGTCTGGCAATAGCTAGCGGCAAGCGTGTGGCTTATATTGCGACGGCTACTGCTGGCGATGAGGATATGCAGGCACGGATCAGGCAACATCAGGCGGAACGGCCAGCGCACTGGCGGACGATCGAGGAGCCGTTACAACTGGCACGAGCGGTTCGCAAGGCTGCAAGCCAGGCCGATGTTATCTTGCTGGATTGTATGACGGTCTGGCTCTCTAACTGGCTGTTTTCACAGGGCGATACAACGGCTCTGGAGGATGTCAGTGCTTTAGAGATCCAGCGTTATATGAAGGATATTTTACTGGAGGTAGAGGCATTGCTGGCTGTGGTGGCGGATCTGGAAAAGGGGAAGATGCTGGTGGTGGTGAGCAATGAGGTCGGTTTGGGGATTGTCCCGGCGTATGCGCTGGGACGGCTCTACCGCGATATGTTGGGACGGGTTAATCAGCGACTGGCGGCGGCTGCGACACGGGTGTATTTAATGATTGCCGGGCTGGGGGTAGATATTAAACGGCTGAACGATGAAGCTCTGTTGTAATATTGCTCTCTCTGATCCCCATAGATTACGATTAAACGCTGATTGATTATCGTGCCAGATTGATGTATACTTTTCGCTGGTAAGTAATGAACCTTACCAGCATGTTTTGATTATCCTCATCAGGTGGCGAGAGCTTGATTGCTTTCGCAGAATAGGGAAGCCGGTGCGAGTCCGGCGCAGTCGCGCTACTGTAACTGGTCGTACACATATCACAAGTAATGCCACTGTTCAGCAATGAATGGGAAGGCGAGATGTGTGGAAGATATACCAGAAGCCAGGAGACCTGCCTGATAGAGTCGTGCTCATGTTCCTTCGCGTAAAAGGATCGAGCGGTCGGAGCGGGTGGCCTTCTGCAGTCCGTGTCTGGTTGATCTCCGTTTCACGCGAGGTGATAGCGGGCGTTATACGGAGGTTTACACCATTGTTTCATGGTATACGCACCCATGTCATCTCATTGAGAATTGTTTCTCTCCTACTCATCTGTCTCGCGTTGTTATCTGCCTGTGGCGCCGGAGGAAGTGGATCGTCTTCTACCAGTAGCCAGTCCACTGCTACTGCGGCTCCTGTGTTAGATGCCTATGGAACGCCAATTGCTTTTCCTCAGACAGCCCCACAACGTATTATTGCGCTGGCTCCATCTATGAGCGAGATACTGGCAAGCCTGAATTTGCAACAGTACGTTCTGGCTGTTGATTACAACACCAATTATCCTGCGGATATGGCAGCGAAGACCAAAGTCTCTGACATTAATGGCAATTATAATGTTGAGCAGATTGTTTCCCTCCATCCCGATCTGGTCTTGAGCTCGGTGGAATCACCAAAACGTATGATAGCCAGTTGACCAGCCTGGGCATTCATGTTGTAGATCTTCCCCCTGTCAGTTTTGGGCAGATGTTGCCGCAGATTTTGCTTGTTGGGCGTCTGACTCATGCGGATGCACGAGCCGCTCAGCTTGTCCAGCAGTTGCAACAACAGATTGATCAGATCAAGGCAAAGGTTGCTGGAGCATCCGAACCAAAGGTTCTGCTGGAAATAGATGATAGTACGCCTGGCAAGCCGTATGTATTTGGTGGCGGCTCGTTTGGCGATGAGCTGTTGCAGGATGCGCAAGCGATTAATATTTTTCATGCGGATACTGCCAACCAGGGTTATCCTCAGGTGACGGATGAAGCAATCCTTAGCGCCAATCCGCAGTTTGTAATTCTGACCGAAGATCCTGCGTATGGTGGCAATCCAGACGATGTCTATAAGCGACGCAAACTGGACTGCGGTTGATGCTGTACAGAACCATCATGTCTATCGTATCAATGCGGATATTACACAACGCCCTGGTCCACGGCTGGTTGAGGGTTTGCAGTGTCTGGCGCAGATTGTTCATCCTGAGAAGTTTTCAGGTGTGCCGTTGCCAGCGTATTGTTCAGCATCTGTGTAAATTTGTCGTGTGTTGTAGTGTGTTCTTATCTCTCATAGTGTTTCCGGGTGCTTCATTGCGCCCGGAAATGGAATAAGGAGCTCTTGAGAAGAAGAATGTGTGTTTGTTATGGAAGAAAGGGTGAGTATCATGTCAGAGCAGGAAGAGCCCAAAAGACAGAGGAGCTCTGAAGAGATTGATGAATTAACCGAAGAGGGCCGTGCCCGTATTCGCCAAGGATTGGCGGAAACACGTGCCAAACGCCAGCCAGGCCAAAGGGCTGGTGATTATCAATACTGGTGATGGAAAAGGGAAGACGACGGCCGCCCTGGGCGTACTATGCGCGCCAGGGCAGAATATGCGTGTGGTGATGCTGCAATTTTTCAAATCACAAACGGGCAATTGGGGAGAGTCACGAGCGGCTCAAAGTATGGGCGTTGAGATTATTCCACTGGGCGAAGGTTTCACCTGGACCAGTGAGGATCTGGAGCAAGATCGAGCTCTGGCACAGAAAATGCTGGCAGCTGTGCCGGGAGAAGATTGAGAGCGATCAATATGATATTGTGATTATGGATGAGATCACATATGCGATCAATTATGGTTGGCTGCACGTTGATGAGGTGCTGACAACATTGCGGCGAGAAATCCCTAAAATGCATATTATTATCACTGGTCGCGATGCTCCTGCTGGCTTGATTGATTATGCGGATATGGTCACCGAGATGCCCGAGATGAAACATCCTTATCAAGACAGGGAATCATGGCCCAAAAAGGGATTGAATTTTAGTGCGTTGGTATATCTTTTTTTTCTATTTACAGTAAACAAGGAATAGGAGGTTTTCTCATGACTGATCCACTGGCAATTGGCGCAAGATTACAACCACTCTGAAGATGCACAGTATCGAGCAGGCAGGGGCACGGCAACTCGCATTGACCAAGCCTACTGGGAGCCTGGGGCGGCTGGAAGAGGTAGCGATCCAGACTGGCTGGTATTACAGGAAGCGTACACCGGTAATCAAGCGGCGAGCTGTGGTTGTAATGGCGGCTGATCATGGGGTGGCCGCGGAAGGTGTGAGTGCCTATCCTACTGATGTCACGCCACAGATGGTACTTAATTTCTTGCATGGCGGCGCCGCGATCAATGCACTGGCACGGCAGGCGGATGCGGAGGTTGTGGTGGTTGATATTGGTGTGGCGGCTGATCTGGCTCATCCACAGTTACGCGTCATAAGTTGCCTGGGACAGCCAATATGTTGCGTGAACCAGCGATGACTCATGATCAGGTGTTGCAGGCATTAGTACGGTGGTATCGAGGTCATGTGAAGCCCTGCTTGCGCAAGGGGTGGATCTGGTAGCCACGGGTGAAATGGGTATTGGCAATACGACCGCGGCCAGCGCTATTATGGCCTGTCTGCAGGTGTGCCGGTTAGACTGGTGACTGGTCGTGGTACCGGGATCGATGATCAGCAGTTGGCGCACAAAGTCGACGTGATCGAGCAGGCATCGCGCACAATCGTCCAGATGACAGCATCCATTAGATGTGCTGGCGAAGGTGGGTGGCCTGGAGATAGCTGGTCTGGTGGGGGTTATTCTGGCTGCCGCCGCCCACCGTATTCCTGTCATCATGGATGGCTTTATTTCCGGCGCAGCCGCCCTGGTCGCGTTTCTCTGCGCCCGCTCGTGCGAGATTATCTCTTGGCCGGGCATGTCTCTGTTGAGCGGGGCCACCGGATGATTCTCGACAAATGAGGTTGGTGCCCTTGCTTGATCTCCAATTACGGCTGGGTGAGGGTACCGGTGCGGTCCTGGCGATGCATATTATCGAAGGTGCCCTGCGTACCCATGCGAGATGTCGACATTTGCCGAAGCTGGCGTAAGCGATCGTGAATAGATAGTTGTATCACGACGCTGAGCGCCAGATAAATGGAAAGAGAAGTCGGATAAATAATTTATCTTGCTTCTCTTTTTGATAAGGGCATCTCTCTACATCTATTGAAATTGGTGATTATTCAACGCCTGCAGAGTGTACTATATCTACCTACTTTTCTGAACTTCTGGTAGCGTTTCTCGATCAAATCCTCAGGTGAGAGCTGTTTGAGATCGGCCAGGTGGCGCAGAATAGCAGCTTTTAGCGTTTGTGCGGTTTCCTGATAGTTGCGATGTGCCCCGCCAGTAGGTTCTGGTAGCACTTCATCGATCAGGCCCAGTTCGTAAACCTCGCGTGCACTAATACGCATACTATTAGCGGCATACTGACCATGAGCGGAATCACGCCAGATAATAGAGGCTGCGGCTTCTGGGGATGCGACCGATATAAATACTATATTGCAGCATCAACATCCGATCAGCAATGCCAATAGCCAGCGCGCCACCGCTTCCGCCTTCGCCGATAATGATAGAGATAATCGGAGTGCGTGTGCGAGACATCACATAAAGGATCGAAGCGATCGCCTCGGCTTGTCCACGTTCCTCGTCGGCGAGAGCAATGGAGGCGCCAGCGGTATCGATCAGGCAGACAACCGGCATCTGAAATTTCTCCGCTTGTTGCAGCATGCGTTCGCGCTTTGCGATATCCGTCAGGATGAGGCATACCGAGATTGCGGAATTGTTTTTCTTTCAGGTCTCGGCCTTTTTGATGTCCGATAAGCATGACTCTGGTTCTACCGATCAGTGGCAGGGCCAGCCATAATTGCATGGTCATCGCTAAAAGAGCGATCTCCATGGAGCTCAAAAAAATCGTCGCACATCAGTCGGATATAATCTGCGGTATAGGGGCGGTCCTTATGGCGTGCCACCTGCACGATCTGCCAGGTTGTCAGATTTTTATAGATATCCTCGGTCGTCGTTGCAGATCGCGTTCTAGCTTCTTGCAATTGGCGAACTTCATCCGTTTTGATGCGATCACCTTTGCGCTGCAGGGCAGTTGATCTTTTTCTCCAATTCTGCCAGCGGCTTCTCAAATTCTAGATCGTATGCCATCACTTTCCCTTCTTAATCATGTGCCTTGCTAGTTCTTGCTGTCTGCTCTGGGTAGCATCATCTGTGTTACTGGCTATCTAGCCGGCGAATAGAGACGGAGCAACCGTCCAAGTGTTGTGCGTAGATCACGTCGATGAACAACCACATCAATCATACCATGTTGCTGAGCGAACTCGGAGTTGACGGTGCCTTCAGGAATTTTGATATGCATAGATTGTTCGATGACACGTGGGCCAGTAAAGCAGACAAGTGCGCCGGGTTCAGCCAGAGTGACATCGCCTAGCATCGCGAAACTGGCGGAGACACCGCCGGTTGTTGGATCGGTAAGCAGGCTAAAATAAGGGATGTGAGCCTCACCTAAGTTTTGCAAGAGCGGCAGAAGTTTTCGCCATTTGCATCAGAGAGAAAAGACCCTCTTGCATACGAGCACCACCTGAAGTAGAGACGATCAGGACAGGGATACGGCGTTCAAGGCCCAACTCGATGGCGCGTGTGATCTTCTCTCCAACGACTGAGCCCATACTCCCACCCATAAAATAAAAATCCATCACCGCCAGTGACAGTGGTTGCGTTTCGATGGTCGCATGACCAATGACAACCGCCTCGTTAATGCCTGTTTTCTGTCGTGCCTCAGCCAGTTTTTCAGTATAGGGACGTTGATCGGGATAAGAAGGTGGAAAGGCTGTAAAGTGCAACGGATCAGCAGAGATAAGATCGGTATCAATCTCAACAAAACTTCCCTGATCGACCATAAGATGCAATGCGTTCATGTGCAGTCAGACGGAAATGGTAATTGCAGCGTGAACAGACTTTCAGATTTTTTTCCCAGTCACGAATATAGAGAATTTCTTTACATTTCGGGCACTTTTCGACCAGTTTAAGATTGCCCATTGAAGGCATGGCATGGCTTCATCGGTTGTGGTCTCGTGTAGGTGCGAGGAGCGGTGCCTGCCCAGGTGAGATGGAATAGAAGACTTCCTCTTGACCATAGAGAGAACGTTCCTTCCTGCTATACATTAAGATTGTGCGAAGAGCGCAGCCACAAAACCTTGTGGCTCAAATGGTATCAAATTCTCAACTTTTTCTCCCGTACCAATAAATTTAATCGGCACGCCTAGATCGTCTGCCACCGCGAAGGCAAAGCCACCTTTGGCAGTGCTATCCATTTTGGTGATAATAACGCCCGTCAGGCCGATATCCTCAGCAAATTTGCGTGCTTGCAGCAAAGCATTCTGTCCGGTGGTCGCGTCAATGACCATAAGCAGTTCATGGGGTCCATCGGGAATGAATTTCTGAATAACTTTATTAATTTTCTTTAATTCTTCCATCAGATTAAATTTTGTATGCAGGCGACCGGCTGTATCAACGATCAGCACAGTCGCAGCCACGCGTATTGCGCAGCCTGAATGGCATCATAGACGACTGCACCCGGATCAGAGCCTGGATTCTGGCTGATCACAGGCACATCGACGCGTCGTCCCCATTCCTGGAGTTGGTCAATAGCGGCGGCACGAAATGTATCAGCGGCAGCGAGCAGAACTTTATGGCCTTCACGTGTGAAGCGAGCAGCCATTTTCGCGATGCTGGTCGTTTTGCCAGAGCCATTGACGCCAATCACCAGAATCACAGTCAGAGGGAGATTTTTGTGAGAAACGGATGGGAGAAGGTTTGCCAAGAAGTGCGGACAATTCTTCGCGCAATGCCTGTTGTACCTGCGCGCCCGTGCGCATATTTTCGTTGCGACACGTTGGCGTAAGCGATCAATGAGCCATAGCGTCGTGCTTGGTCCTACATCAGCCCCCAACAAAGACTCTTCCAACTCATCCCATAGGCTATCGGTAATGATGTCGTTTTCCTGCACGGTGTTGCCCATGCGGGCAAACAGTTGCCGGGTTCGGCCCAAGAAGCCAAAACGTTGTTCGGCTAGGTCTCGCTGTTCCGCTCGTCTGAGCATCGCCTGCTGCATCTTGTTTTGGGTCTTCCTGAGGGTTTCTGTCCAAAGAATCGATTGAACACGTCAGCATTGACTCCTTTAAATAAAGCTAGAGTGATTATCTCTAAAAATGCAAATGTAAAAGTATAAAAGCACAAATGCGTATGATACATAAGAAATAGAGGGTTGCAAATCATTTCCACATTTCGATGAGGAACGATCTACCCTCTATGAGTGAGAAGCAAAAGGCAAAGTATGGATGCTTGCCTTTTGCCTCTCATTGTGCACATGCTGAGAGAGCAGATAGCAATTATGCTTCCCAGATATGTGTTTCATGGTGCTCACTACGTTACTGTCGCCCACTGCGATATGTATGGAGTGAGCCATCGCTGATGGGTTCATTAATAATAATGTCACCATTACGGATTTTAATATTGTACAGGCACGATGGGTTAGTGCAAACCCATGCTTTGTACTCAATGGAAGCTCCCTGGCTACCGAAATCCGAAAGCGGAACCAGATCACCTTCACTACATTTGCGACACCGGGGAAATGCGTTTTCCACGAAATCGCCTCCTTCCTTCACTCTGGAGGTAATATCGCCGTCTGCCACTGCATGATGGCAAACGAGGCTTAGCGAGATTGTAAGCCGAGGGGGAGCCTCCGCCGCTGCATCCGCATCCCCACAGCAGGTATAATCCATGCCCTACCTATCATACCATAACTCCTCTTCTCTGTCAGTAGGTATATGAAAAAACATATGAATTGTCCCTCAAGTAGCCTCTCAGGACTTGTCCACATGGTTCCTTTTGGAGCCTGTCCCCCTGTATCCTGCTGAAACCAGTGTGGTCTTGTGTATTTTTCCCCAAATCTACTTACAGCGAAGTGGCTCGAAACAGTCTTCTCTGTTCCTTACCTTCAGCATAACAGGAGTTACAACTCTAGTCAAGCATCTTTATGTGTCTATTATTTGATTTTTTATCTCACCATTGCGGAATTTTACACACATGTGGGAATATCTTCATCTTTCCGTTCTCTTTTTTAACTATACAATTTGTATAGCTGCTTTTTTCTTATCTCTTTTTTTTCTGTTGCGGGTTCTTGAAATAGTGCTGAGCATCGTCTTTTTTTCTCTCAAGCAAGGCTTTTTTCTTTTCTGGTTTCTCCTGATTGGCATGATTATTGCAATAGAAAAAAAGTAGACGCAATTTGCGGATGATTGCTACCGACATGTCCAGATGGGGCTGACCCGGATGGAGTTGAATTTTGTTGTTGGTATGTGTGAAGAAGGAGCAGGTTTTTATGGCTGCAAAATCGGGCAAGGTACTGGTGACTGGTGAGGGGAATGTGGCGGTGATGAAGGAGAAGAAGCGTACTTCTCGTAAAGCCAGTCAGAATTCTTTCGATGGGCAGGAGAGCTTTGAGGAAGAGAAGGATTTTTCCTATGACTGCGATGATGATTTCAACGAAGATGAGGAAGATCAACGTACAACGGTTGATGATTCGGTCAAGCAATATTTAAAAGAGATTGGTATGTATCCCCTGCTCTCGGCTGAACAGGAGTTATTTCTGGCTGAACGGATTTCACGTGGCGATCTGCGTGCCCGGCAACGGCTGATTGAGGCGAACTTGCGTCTGGTGGTGAGTATCGCGAAACGTTACTCGAACCAGGGGCTCCCACTGCTGGACCTGATTCAAGAAGGCAACATTGGTCTGATGCGTGCCACGCAGAAGTTTGATTATAAACGTGGTTTCCGCTTCAGTACCTATGCTACCTGGTGGATTCGTCAGGCGATCAGTCGCGCAATTGCGGAACATTCTCGTAGTATTCATATTCCTGTTCATGTTGTTGAGCTTATTTACAAGATCAAACGTGTGGCGCGTCGAATTTATCAAGAACAGGGGGTTGAGCCGTTGCCAGAGCAGATTGCGGCGGAGGTTGGTCTACCGCGCGATCGTATTGTGGAACTGTTAAATGCTTCCGACCAGCCTATTTCTCTGGATGCCCCGATGGCGGATGATGAGGAGTATCATCTGGCCGATATGCTGGAAGATTCTTCGATGAATGTACCCACCGATCCCGCTACTCATCAGGTGTTGCGTGATCATATTGAGCAGGCGATGACGGTGCTAAATCCACGCGAGCGTACGATTATTGAGATGCGTTATGGCTTGATGGATGGTCATTCACTTTCACTTGATGAAGTGAGCACTATTTTTCGTCTGACCCGCGAACGTATTCGTCAGATTGAGGTGAAAGCATTGCGCAAGTTACGTTATCCTGATCGTTACGAAGGGATACGTGAACTGGCCCGTGTCTAAACGAGAATACGCCTTGCCCGTGCTTGGACTGACGGGCAAGGCGCAACGTTCACGATCGGTCTTATTCGGCGGTGACGACTCCACCTGCTTTGTCTTGCAGGTAAGTCTGGATAAAGGGATCGACGTTGCCCCCGAGATATCCCTCGGTATCGCCCATTTCAAAGTTTGTCCGATGATCTTTGACAATGGTGTAGGGATGGACGGTGACTGTACGGATCTGCGTACCAAAATCGGCCTGTACATGTTCACCCTTGAGGCGTGCGGTCTCTTCCTCGCGCTTCCTGAGCTCCATCTCATAGAGCCGTGCTTTGAGCAGTTTCATCGCTACCTCGCGGTTCTGAATCTGCGAGCGCTCGTTCTGACAGGTGACGACGATGCCGGTTGGAAGATGGCGCATGCGTACGGCTGAGTCGGTCTTATTGACGTGCTGACCGCCCGCGCCAGTTGCCCGATAGGTGTCAACCTCGATATCCTCGGGACGAATGACGATATCAATGGCGTTTTCGATATCTGGGATAACCTCAACTTTGGCAAAGGAGGTATGGCGACGATGGGCAGCATCAAAAGGCGAGAGACGAATCAGCCGATGGGTGCCAGCTTCGGAGCGCAGATAGCCATAGGCGTAGCGTCCGGTAATTTCTACGGTGACGCTTTTGACGCCCGCTTCTTCACCTTCACTGTAGTCATAGACCTCTGTGCGGAAACGATGGCGCTCGGCCCAGCGTAGATACATACGCAGCAGTATCTCGGCCCAGTCCTGGGCATCGACACCACCACTGCCAGCATGAATGCTGACAATGGCGTCGCGGTCGTCATGTTCGCCGCTGAGCATCAGGGCAAACTGTAGCTTCTCAATCTGCTCCTCAATGGGAACGAGCGATTGTGTGACCTCTGCCTGCATCTCTTCATCTGGCTCCTCCTCCAGCAATTGTGCTATGCCATGCAGGTCGGTAAGCTGGGTTGCAATTGCTTCCCAGGTCGTCACTTCTTCTCGCAACGCGTTGAGCTGTTGCATATGTGTCTGTGCCTTCCGATTATCGGACCAGAAATCGGGGGCCATACTCTCTTCTTCTAATTTTTGGATCTGTCTGGCTTTATTCACCAGGTCAAAGACGCACCATAGTTTTCTGGACGCGCCTCTGGATCTGTTCAATGTGGTTTGTTAGTTCACTCATGGGGCTTATTGTAGCACACCTTATTTTCTTCTGTATAGAGTTGTGTAGGCATAGCTGGATGGGTTGACTGAGATGGGGAGATCAGGCAAAAAATTGCTGTACTGGCACTGTGGCGATTCCTGGGACTACCTGTGATGGGAGGGTTGTGTTGCCCTGAAAGATGCCTTGTGAAATGTATTTCCCATGTTGCAATACAAGCATTTCGATTGTTTGCTCCTCGGGATCGGCAATCCAGTACTCGCTGACTCCCGCTTGTTCGTAAGCATCATATTTACTGAGCCGATCATAGGTAGCGGTTCCGGGAGATGCAATCTCGATTGTCAGGTCAGGAGCACCGATTAAACGCGTCGAGGTTTGTTTGGCGGCGTTTGTCTGCAAAACCACAAGAATATCTGGTTGCACGACGCGCTTTGGGGTTAGTTCGACATCAAAGGGGGCAACAATCACCCGTCCGCGTTTTGCCAGGTCAACATGCTGAAAAAGGTAATAGGTGAAACGCACGACTGCCATCTGGTGTATCTCGTTTGGGGCTGGGGACATAATGAGCACTCCATTCATCACTTCATACCGCCGCCCATCATCTGGCAAGCGAGCATAATCGCTATATGTCCACTCCCCCTGTTTCGGGCCGGGTGTGCGTTTTACAGGTAGTGTGACATTACTATAGTTATTAGGTGCTGTTGTCATTTTTTACATATCCTGTGTTTGACGGTTGTAGATATACAAACTGGATATGGCCTGTGCTCTATGTCGTGTCACGTGGAAGTGTTTGATGTTATCACAGGCCTTATCCATAATTATATTATATTCAGATGTCCAAATGATTCCTGGCTCTCTCTGGTTAGCGCTAGCTAAGAATAAGGTTGGTCAGGAGCATCTCGCCGGGATTACTACTATCATTGGGTGGCTGGGCTTCGATCAGTAAAAGCCCTGGTTGATTGGTGCGGCTGTTGTTGTAATAGATACTACCAGTATATGCGTTATTTGCGTTGACGGTGACGCTTGTCATCGCAGGAAGCTGTGGCTGGTTAGGGTTGTTGAACAACTGCAACGGTGTCAGTGTATGATCAAGAATGGTGAGCCCTACTTTTCCGACTGTATGTGTAAATGTGCCATGCACGGTAAGCGGTGAGGAGACCGGTTTGCTCAGTCTGGATGTATCCAGGGTTATACCTGGCGATTGTGCGGCGGTGACAAACCAGAGTCCTTTGTTGTCTTGCTGGATTAGTCGGTTCAGGGTAACATTGACTTGCATTGACGGCTGCTGAAGCTTGAGCAAGACGAGCGCACTGGTCTGATCTTTATGAACCAGAATGGCTTTGACCTGGGCTGTAGTGCGATGCAAAAGGTCTAGTGCCATCTGTACGGCGGTGGCGCTCGGATCGCTCCAGGGCATCGGCTCTCCATTTATGGCGCTATCTTGCAGCGCTTCGGCCTCGCTCCGGCTGGTAACAGGGTAGAGGGCAGGAAAGGTAACCAGCTCAAATTGTCCATGTATCCAGCGATATTCATGATAAATATTCTGTTGCATGGGGAGGAGCAGGCTGGTCTGGTCGATGCTCAGGCTGCTATCTAACTGTCCGATACTTAGTGTATGAGTTTGTGTGACTTCAACAATACCCTGGATCAATCCTTGTTGTTTAAACAAGGGGATAAGTGTGGGTGAGCCATGGCGTAGTGTGCATCCAAACGCATAGACATCAAGTGTATTGTGTGCACTTTTATTGACCACCTCTACCAGGGAAGTTGGCTCGCCTGTCACATCACTGATGAGCTGGATCGCCTCGATCTGCTCTCCATTTGTAAGTGTTGGCACGCTTTTCGTATAGTCATTAACGCGAATAGCGTCGGAGCAGGTAGCCATCGAGAGCGTTGGATATGCTGTATGGGTTACGGCAATCCAATGGAGCACAATGAGCAGTGTCAGGATAGCGATCAATATGGTGAGGAAGCGTACTCGCTTCTTCCTGGTACGTACTACAGGTGCTGTTTCTACTATGGGTGAACGATGTAATGAAGTAAATTTGCGCATAGATCGTTTCTTTTGTTCTTCCTCCTGATCTCTATTCTCTTTTTATTTTACCTGGAGGGAACAAAAAAATAGCGAGGGGTATGAACGATCATAGAGATGACAAGAATTATTTCACGAATTATTTATGGAATGGTCTTGGATAGTTGTTCTTAAGGGAGAGGAGTGTAGGCAGTGACGGTAACGGTGATTTTCACCGTACCGTCCGACTGCTGAGTATTGCTTTCGTAGTTGATATCATTATGACTGGTATGTTGAAAACCAAGTGTCGCTGAGCGTCTGGGATGTCGTGCTGACTGTAATCGTGGTCCTGACTGGTGTTGTTGTAGGGGTATCGGCAATGACATTGGTATGCTGTAGTACAAAGAGGACTATTGCAAGCAAGACCAGCAGCACGCCAAGGAGTACAACGACTAGAGCAGTTATGCGCACTTTATTTGTCGGGGCTGGTTGCTCCGGCACATATTGTTGTGGATAACCCTGTTGCGACTGCATGGGGTGACCACCATATGTGCCAGCTCCGCGTATACCATAGTCTCCATAGTTGGCCTGTGATGGATAGCCGCTCCCACTCTGGTTGGCATAGGTGTTTCCATAGGTGCTCATCTGGGTATTTGGCGTGACAGGACGCTGCATCCCATAATTGGAGTCCACTCTTTTGGTCGCATCATAAGCCATTGGTGAGCCATAGTCACCCCCATCACGCAGAATCAGTGGTTGAGGTGATGGCAATGGGCGAGAAGCAATCGTGGCATCATCGGGATACATTGGTACATCTTTAATCTGGTTACCTGCCTCATCGACTGTTGCGCCACAACGCGGGCAGCGTTGAGTTCCAGGGGCCAATTGTAAACCACACTGACCACAAAAAATCATAAAATAAGTGCTCCTTTCAAACCCCTGTTGTTTTGCCTTGCTGCTTGCAGTCAGATTTCGCATGCTACTATTATGCTTTGCAAAAAATGGTCAGGGGTTCTCCATCGTCTGCTGCTGAATTATTCTCTTTTCTAAGACGTTACAATACTTAGAAAGGTGCTAGTTGCCATTTTGGTACTGTTTCCCTTGCTTGCTAGCTGTGCACGAAAATACTCTACAGGTCAATTTCATTATTTCGATATTGTTTCGGTGTTCTTTCAATAGAGAGTGTGCTGGTTTTCGCTCTGGATATATGGCCTGTGCAAGAAAAAAGTTTTTATCATTATAGCACTTATGACGAAGCCTCACTAGCTTTTTTTTCGCATATACTGCCATTTGTTCTGGTTTATCCCCTTTGTATGAAATTTCAGAGATTCCCATACACAGAAAACCAGATGCATAGTTGTCCGGCGTATGCTGGTCTGGTTTTTTGCTGTTCTCGTTTATACAACGAAGATTGTGCCGATTTGTGGCAGGTTTTTTGGCTGAGCTACCTGTAGTTTTTTGCTGTATTGCCAGTCAGTTCAAGAGATGTTCCTGCATAAATGTGAGTGTGGCCTGGATAATTTCGCGCGAACGCATGTTGTCATTCAGAATGTCAAAGGCGTGTTGACCGGTCGGATGATTTATAACGGTCAGATTGACGTTCTGATCCAGGGCCAGGGCGATGAAGGCATCGAGTGCGTCGTTGAGTTCGGGCCTATCCAGTCCGGCACGAGCGATGAAGATGGGGGCGATATTGTCCGGTCGGCGTATGAGCAGATCGCTGGCGGAGAACTCGTCGAAATCGGCGATAGTAAATTCTGGTGGAATGCCTGTCTCATTGTCAGGATCGTTGTAGAGTGCGTCGTAGTAAGCCTGGAGCTCGGTCATACCATAATAGCAGACGATAGCTTTGATGTAGGGAGGGGCTTCGTTAAGGGCAGCGCGCATGGCAAAGGGGGTGCCCATCGAGCACATCCAGATGCAGAGCCGATCGGCGTCAATGCCCAGTTCGTTGCTATGATCGAGGACATAGGTGATAAGATCGTCGATATCGTTGGCACTGCCGACGACATCGTGGAGCTGGTTGGTGCGACGATGGTTAGCGGTGATGGCGCTCAGCCCGCAGGCAGCGATCAGTCGTCCCCAGCTTGTATATTGACCATGATCTTTCAGATTGGCAAAAACAGGACCTCGGCCATCTCCATGGATCAGGATGACCGCCGGGTGCGTCTCCTGCTCGTCCGCAGGGGTGTAGAGATCCAGTTGCAGCTCGGTCTCATCGACGTTTTTGTAGGTGATGTTGGTGCGAACTCTGACAGTGTCCATGCCTGGCAAGCGATAGACAACAGGGAGCTTCGTATAGTCAACAACACGGTGGTACGATCTGGTCTGGGTGGTATGTCTGGGGTGTGTATCCTTGGTATGAGAAAGTTCTGACATAATCTGTATTCTCCTTTTGTTGTTCTCTGTGTTTTACGGTCTCTCTTTATAGAATAAGAAAATTTGTCCTAATAATCAATTCTTTTTGCTCGTATAAATTCCGGAAGAATTGAGATCTGTGGTTTGCATGGGAATATCTGGACGGCATGCTTCTTGTCAAAGCATGCGGTTCGTGTTATTCTCCTGAACATACGCTCTATAGGCAAACGTTATTTTTATGGCGGAAAGGCGAGATGGGCCATGGCTCAGGATGATGGCAATGCTGATCAGATGGGATCGCAGCGTGGTACATTATTGCGTCGAGCACATGATTTGCTGGAGGCGCTGGGAAAGCCAGGTAGCGAAGAGGTTTTGATCAAGCATCTGTTTGGTGCCAATAGGAAAAGCAGTGGGGGAAGCCTGAAGCTCTGGCGTCAGTTGCTGCGTCAGACGCTGGGAGGTTCGCCGCTTTTTGAGGAGATGGCGGTTCCAGGGAAAGATGGCGAGACGCGCTGGTTGTTGACTTCGTGGCGTCTGACCCAGAAGACGCTTGATGAGCTTGATTTTGTGGTTATTGATACGGAGACGACTGGTTTGCGACCTGGGCCAGATCGTGTGATCGAGGTGGCAGGGGTGCGTGTGCGTGCCGGGGTGGTGGTCGATGCGTTTCAAAGCTTGCTCAACCCTGGTCGTCGCTTGCCGCCTTTTATTGAGCGCTTTACTGGTATCTCACAGGATATGGTCCAGGATGCTCCATTGGCGCGTGATGTGCTGCCGGATTTTCTGCAGTTTATTGATGGGGCTACACTGGTTGGTCATAATCTGGGCTTTGATCTCAACTTTTTGATGCATGAGACTCAGTTGTTGGGGCTTCCATTTCCGCTGGATGGTCTGGATACCATTCCCCTGGCCCGCCGCTTTGTTCCTGGCTTGAAACGCTTTAAGCTGGATATGGTCGCGGAACATCTCCATATTCCGCCACGTGCCCGTCACCGTGCGCTGGGTGATGCCGAGGTGACGGCAGCGGTCTTTCTGCGCATTCTTGAACTGGCTCGTGCGCAGGGGATTGTAACGCTGAGCCACCTGCAACGCCGTTTGCAATTACCCGTCGCGTGGAGCGGTGATGTTGCCCAGTTGGAAGTGCCAGCCAGGCAGGAGTCGCTCTGGCGTGCCGATGGCAAGCTCTCTGCCGCCGCTGCTGCAACTCTGGCGCGTCCGAATGGTGGCCTCTTCCTTAACCCTGCCTGGAAGCGTACCTTTCCAGAAAAGCCTGGTGTGTATCTGATGAAGGATGTCAATAATCAGGTGATTTATGTGGGGAAAGCCAAATGTCTGAAAGATAGGTTGGCATCCTACTACAGTCAACCACTGGGCTATACGCGCAAGATGGATGGGCTGTTGCAGAGCGTCCATGAGATTGAGACGCGTGTGCTTGGTTCAGAACTGGAGGCGCTCCTGGTGGAGTCGCGCCTGATAAAAGAGCTCCAACCGGCTTATAATGTGCAATTGCGCAACTATGAGCTTTATCCGTTTATTAAGATCGATATCCAGCATGCTTTTCCGCGCGTCTATGCGACACGCGAGGTATCGGCGGATGGTTCCCGCTATTTTGGGCCGTTTCGTAGCCGCCGGATGGTTGATCTAACGATTGAACTGGTCCAGAAGATCTTTCCCATTCGCACCTGTACACGCAGTCTACCACCACTTGCCAAACCGTCGGACCCCTGTCTCCGTTTGCATCTGGATCGTTGTCCCGGTCCCTGTCGCGGTGATGCTGATGTTGAGCAGTATCAGGCAATTATTGCTCAGGTCTGTGCCTTTCTGGGCGGCGAGCGCGAAGATTTGATGGAGCGCTTGCGTCGTCAGATGTTTGAAGCTTCACAGCAGCTCAATTTTGAACGTGCGGCCTGGTTACGCGATATTATTCGGGGTGCCGATGAAGTCTTGATTGGTCAGCGTTTGATTACGGGGGCCGTCGAGGCCAATAACCTGTTTATTGTCTATCCATCGGCTCAAGAGGGGTGTAACGAGATCTTTTTGATTCGCCATGGTCGCTTGATTTAGCAGCGCTCTGCCCCGCATGAGCAGGAGACAATGCAGCAGGCGTTGCTGGATCTGCTGGCGTATGCTGGTACGCTGGGCGATGCTCCTACAATTGTTGGGAAAGCCGAGGTTGACCAGATTAATATTATTAGCCGCTGGATTTACCGCCATAGCGATGATCGTGCCTTTTTCCCTTTTCATCAAGCCTTGACCGGAGAACAGGAGGCGCAGGCTCTTTGTCAGCAGATCTGGGAGCAGATTGATCATGTACGGACACTTCCATTGCCGTTGGGCGAAGATGAAGATGAGTTGATGGAGATCTGATTGTGCTAGCCTGGATACCGAACATGCTGTATAATAGCTCTTGCATATTTTGGCTCCCCATAAGAGAACAATTGGACCTTTCTCTGTTTCTCTTGTTCATCCAGGTGGGCAGAGCTCTATAACTAGCAGAATAGCAGTATTACGAGGAGTCCTCTTATGTTATTATCCGATAAGCGTATTGTGGAAGAGATGCGGCGGGGTAATATTGTCATTGAACCGTTTGATGAGCGTCATCTGGGAACCAATTCGTATGATTGTCGTCTCGGTGAATGGTATTTCCAGGGTGATGCCAATGTTGAGGTCATGCACCTGGACATTCCTGAGGAGATTCGCCAGTATTGGGGTGAGCCACGTCAGGCCAAAGAGAACAAGATTGCTATTCGTCCGGGTACAACTATTCTGGCACATACTCAGGAGATTATCGGTGGACATAATGGCTTTCTGGCAAAGATGTATTCACGGAGCACCGTTGCACGTTCGGGCCTCTCGGTCTGTCGTTGTGCAGGCGTTGGCGATGTGGGGTATATTGGTCGTTGGACTATGGAGATTAGCAATCATACCCAGACAACGATCTATGTACCGGTTGGGTTCCGTATCTGCCAGTTAACCTTTGAAGAAGTTGGCGAGACGCTCAAAGAGTATCATGGTAAATATGGGAAGGCCGATCAACCCTGGACCCCCAATGATATGTTGCCCAAACCTCAGTTTGATTGGGATTATGATGTCTATCGTACAGATAAAGGGAGATAAGACGTGGCATCTGGATTGCTTGTCTCGTTCGAGGGATTGGATGGTGCTGGGAAGACAACACAGATGGATCTGCTCGAAAAATGGCTCATCGATCGGCATGTGCCCTATCTCCGTACGCGTGAACCAGGTGGCACCCCGCTCGGTGTGGAGATTCGCCGCCTGCTTTTTCATCATCCCGAACTGACGATTACCCCGCTGGCCGAAGCTTTTCTCTTTCAGTCCGATCGCGCTCAGCATTTTACGACCAAGATTGTGCCAGCGCTGCAAGCGGGGAAGCTGGTCGTTACCGATCGTTGTTTTGATTCCAGTATTGCCTATCAAGGAGCTGCGCGTGGGATAGGAACCGATCTGGTTGAGCAGCTTTCTCTGCTTGCCACTGGCGGGCTTGTCCCAGATCTGACCTTCTTCCTAGATCTGGCGCCTGCCCTTGTGCGCGAACGAACAGATGTTGCACGCGATCAGCGTGAGGAACTAAGCCGTTTTGATAGTGAAGCTGAACAATTTCATCAGCGCTTGCGGGGTGCTTTTCTGGCACAGGCGCAGGCCCATCCCGAGCGTATAAAAGTCATAGATGCGTCCTTATCACCGGAGCAGGTGCATCAGCAGATTATCTCACATATTCAGCCGTTACTCTCCACACTTTCCACATGATTACCCCTGGTCTTTTCTCTTTTTCCTGATTTGCGTATTTTTAATAAACGATGAGATTGATTACCCATAATCAATCTCATTACCTCAAAGCTTTCTGTCGCGTGGATTGTCATACAAGTTTCTCCCTGGCATTTCTAGCATTTTGTATAGTAAACAGAGTAATTTTTGATTGATGATTTGATTATATCATAAATTAAGAACGTCTGTACCAGATAAAATGAATATTTTGTCGTTGATTTTTGCCTGACTCTGTCACAGAGATACATCTATTTTATCTTGTTAAAATTTTTGTTTTTCTATTGCTTTCACGTTAACTTGGCAAAAAATTCGTAAATACTTCCATGTTGTTTAACTTGCAACTATGTTATCATAATGAGAGACTCGTATTTACTGTATGGATGTCAGGTATGGATGGTGCTTACATTGGTGCATAGATAGCGCCTCCGTTACAGAGTAAAATTCTTGCAAATCACCAGAAAAGTGAAGGATGAATATAGATGAACCAGAAGACGTGGGCGCATCGGCGAGATATCTTAATCTGCTTGATTTGTGCTGGAATTGTGGCCTGGGTCGGGTGGAATATTGTTGTGCAGCTTATTGAAGCGATCTTCTTACTCCTCATCTCGATGGCGATTGCCTTTATTATTATGCCCGCTGTCGATATGCTAGAAAAATTGCGAATGCCCCGTTTAGTCGCATCAATTATTGTTTATATCGCTATTCTTTCCGCTATTGGTGGATTTGGGTATATAGTGATTAATTCGTTTGTTAACCAGATTCAGCAGTTTGCAGATACCATCAATCGTTTTGTGGGGGCAATCCCCGATACATATAGTAGTTCAATTAATTTTCTAGAGACACAGGTACATGTTCCAAGCCAAAATATCAGTGATGCTATCAAGCAGGTCAGCGATCAGATTTCATCCTTTGCTAACACTGCTGTCTATAATCTCATTAATATTTTCCTTGCTATTACAAATGCGTTGCTGGATATTCTGATTGTCATTGTTTTAAGTTTTTATCTGACGCTTGACGGTAAACGTATGCGTGATAATTTCCTTTCTATCATTCCCAAACGCAATATTAGACACTTTAAGCTGTTTGAAGATGCACTGAGCCGGGTGGTGGGCAATTATATTCGTGGTCAATTAACGCTGGCAACCATTATTGGTATCCTGACGGGTCTGGTCTGTGTGATTACGGGTCTGGGGCAATTTGCCTTGATCTTCGGGCTGTTAGGCTTTTTGTTTGAGACCATTCCAATGGTTGGGCCTGGTCTGGCTTCGCTCTCACCCATTCTGGTCTCATTGCTCCTGCCGGGTGCTTTTCCGCGCACGCTGATTGTTGTGCTGGCCTTTATTCTGATTCAAATTATTGAGAGTAATATCCTGGGTCCGCGTATCGTTGGTCATGCAGTTGGTTTGCATCCAGTGGCGTCGATTATGGCTCTGTTGGTGTCTGCCAAGGTATTTGGTTCTGCGTTCGGGGCGTTTGGTGGTGCAATTGGAGCACTGGTTGCTACTCCTCTTGTAGGTACTGTCTGGGTGCTGATTGTGAGTATTTATCGCTCCTCACGTGGTGAGACTGCCGATGAGATTATATCTGGTCAACGGCGTGCCCCCTGGTCTTTGCGGCAAGCCCCACCAGCCAAACATCGTTCAACGCGTCATAGTAGTCATCGTACCAGGTTGACGACCTTGTTCCCGTTTTCTCAACCGCGTGCTTCTCAGAATGATGTTACTCCTGAGCAACAGGTAAATCCTGTACAGGATGTTGCTGTAGTTTCTGCGCCTGTACCTGTACCTGATCCTGTCTCGGTTTCTGAGCCTGAGCAAGAATCTGCTCCCAATTGATCGAAATAAACAAACAAAAGGGCCGGGCATCGTCCCGGCCCTTTTGTTTGCTGTAATGATTCTATAGCACTTCCAGGCGTTTTTTCCGTTTAAGTGCTTCAAAATAGTCGGGATCGATCTCCAGTGCGCGATCTACCGCTGCTAGCGCCTCATTCTTGCGGCCAAGAATGCCTAGCACCCAGGCTTTGCCGTCCCAGGCCGGAACATATGTGGAGTTTAACGTGAGTGCGTGCTCAAAATCGACCAGAGCCTCTTCATAGCGAGCCAGCATAGCCAGACATGTCCCTTTGACATACCATGCTTCCATACTGGTTGTGTCAAGTTGTACTGCTCGTTCCGCAGCTTTGAGCGCCTCAACATAGCGTATAGAAGCTGACAGACGCTGGCTATAATCCAGCCAGAAGGCTGCCTGTGCATCGTTTGTACTCATATTGCTGTCTTTCCTGCTTCCAGATATATAGATTGTCAGGTCTGTCGCTTTCCTGGCGAGAAAGATTATGGTTTGCTGGATCGTTGCTGCCAGATCTGCAAGACCTGTTGATATGCTTCCCAGGTATCCACATCATACCATGCCTGTGCATCATCGAGAGCTAGCTTTTCGATCTCATCCTGGTGTTGTTCAATGATTGTGCGTGCCCCTTCATCGCCTGTGATGGTGAGCAATTTGGTGAAGAGATCGGCAGCAAACAGAACCGGATTGCCCCTTTTCCCGTTATAAAAGGGGGCAATAATGCGCTTGCCGCTCTGTTGTCTGCTCTGAATAAGTTGATTGAGCAACGAGGTTGTGATCAGTGGTTGATCGCCAAGCAAAACCAGGGCACCGTCACAGACATATTCTGGTTGATTGTCAGCTTGTTGGAGGAGTGCGCGAAACCCCGCGTGTAGCGATGTACTCATCCCACTGGCAAAAGCAGTGTTTTCGACAAAAAGAAGATCAGGAGGTACACCGTCAGGAGAAATATAGAGTGTCTGGGCCAGACTAGCGCGGATCTGCTCGCCTTGATAACCAAGCACGACGAGCACCGGGTGAGCCTGTGATGCTATTGTTGCCGAGACAACAGACGAGAGTACCGTACCTGATCCCAGTGGCAGGAGGAGCTTGTGCACATGGTCGTTTGAATTGTGCATACGTGTTGAGCGTCCGGCTGCCAGGATAATAGCAGCAACAGATGCTGTTGTCTGCGTATCATTATTCTGCATCTGGAAATATATCCTCTTCTTATAGCCAAAAGCTAGCTTTTTCCTCAGGGACTATATATAATATAGCGTATCGTAGCTGTTTGGTGTATTGGCTATCATTATAGGTAGATAGTCAAAAATCCGTGGCTGAGTCTGCCTGTTTTCTCTCCTTGTTTGTCAGCAGAGGGCTGCACAGGCAGAGTGTGGTGAGAGATCCACTTTGATCTAGCAGGAGAAACGCATGTCCAATACTTCCCAGGTGGGAAACCAGCCCCGAGAACTTGTCGATCAAGAAATTCAAGACCGATATGACCATTTGCGTAGCATTTTACGCGAAATGGAATCGGTGCTTGTTGCTTATTCAGGTGGCGTTGATAGCGCACTATTGCTCAAGGTTGCACACGATGTACTGGGTGATCAGGCATTGGGTGTTATCGCCTCGTCTCCTGCCTATGCACAGGAGGAAACAGACGAAGCGATTGCTGTTGCTCGCCAGATGGCTCTTCCTCTGGTAACGATTGAGACGCATGAACTAGAAGATGAGCGTTATACTGAGAACAATGTAAATCGTTGCTATTTTTGCAAAACAGAGTTGTTCTCACATCTGGCGCCTCTTGCTAAACAGCACAATATGCGTTATATTGCCTATGGCGTCAATAAGGACGACGATGGGGATTTTCGACCTGGGCAGCGAGCTGCGCGCGAATTTGGTGTGCGTGGCCCATTGAAGGAAGCCGGTATGGGTAAACGTGAGATACGAGCGGTTGCCCATATGTTAGGTGTACCAGTCTGGGATAAGCCTGCTATGGCCTGTTTCTCTTCGCGTATTCCCTATGGACATAAGGTGGATGTGGCATCATTGCAAATGGTGTATAAAGCCGAAAAGCTTCTACGCCAGCTTGGTTTTCGTCAATTGCGTGTGCGCCATCATGATACTATTGCGCGTATCGAGGTTGAACGCTCTGAAATAGCGCGTCTTGTTGAAGAGGATATGAGTCGATTGGTCACAGAGGGCTTACGCCAGATTGGCTATACCTATGTAACCGTCGATCTTCTGGGCTATCGAACTGGTAGCTTGAATGAAGGTTTTTTCAAGAAGAAAAACCCGGTTGTCGTGCAGTAATACCTGCGACCTCAGGTCAGGTATAGAGCATGATCCATAAAATATAATTCATAAGGAAAGTGAAGCTTTTGGTTTTATGAGCAAGAAGCAACAGGTAACACGTCAGCAACAAAGAAATGCACGACGTGAACAGAAACAGCAGCAGCAGGAACAGCAACGCCTTGCACAAAGACGACGTACTATCTGGATTAGTACAATTATTGGTACTGTTGCTGTAGTGGTGACCGCTATCATTATCGTAAATTTGGTTAATAATGCCCAGAACAGTAATACCTCCAGCACCGGCAAAGGTACTTCTACGGCCACTTCTGCCCTCGTTAGTGACAATCCTTCCTATCCGGTGGTGGACAATATCGCCTGTCAGTCAATGGAACAATTGGCCTATCATATTCACGCTCACATCTCTATCTACATCAATGGTTCTCCCTATTCTATTCCCGCGAATCTTGGTATTGCGCCAGATCAATCGTGTTACTACTGGATTCACACCCATGATACCAGCGGCATTATCCATATTGAATCGCCCACCAATCAGTATTATGTTCTGGGTACCTTCTTCAAAGAGTGGAACGACGGTTTCTCATCACTGGGCTTTCCCGCGCAGTTGAATACTAATGATGGCTGGAAGGTGTATGTGGATGGCAAGCTCTATACAGGCGATTTTCATCAGATCCAACTCCTTCCCCATCGATTGATTACTATGGCGTTTAATTCACCAGGTATTACACCCGATACAACATACAACTGGGGTACGCTTTAGTCACCTGCACCCTTATAGTGAGCCAGACCTTTCTTTCAGAAGAAAGGTCTGGCTTATTTTATACTATTTGATACTTCTTCTTGCTCAGCACAATGCCTAACGAACTGCCAGGACTATGATATAATGATACAAAGGCAATTAGACATGTTCTCTTTTCTTATGGCCTCTTTCTTGCGAGAGAAACATTGGAAACATTCGTACAATCAGGATATATTACATGATGCCAGAGCAGACGATTTACCTTGATCATGCGGCAACTACGGCTTTAGATCACCATGTTCTTGACGCGATGCTTCCCTATCTGAAGAATGAGTATGGCAATGCCAGCAGTATTTATACGCTTGGTCGTCATGCCATGCAGGCGATTGATAGTGCACGTGAACAGGTCGCAGAACTGCTCCACTGTCGCTCGTCCGAGGTTGCATTCGTCGGCGGAGGTTCGGAAAGCGATAATCTGGCGATCAAAGGAATGGCCTTTGCTTCTCAGAAAAAGGGGCAACATCTGATTACGTCTACCATTGAACATCACGCAGTCTTGCATACCTGCCACTATCTGGAACGCTTTGGTTTTAAAACAACCTATCTGCCCGTCGATGCCTATGGTATGGTCAATCCTGCAGATGTTGAGCGAGCACTCACCGATCAGACGGTCCTGGTCTCAGTGATGATGGCTAACAACGAAGTCGGCACAATCCAGCCTATTGCGGAGATCGGTCGTATCTGTCGTGCCCGCAAAATTCCTTTCCATGTTGATGCAGTACAGGCCGGTGGTGCATTACCGATTGATGTTGCTGCTCTCAATGTCGATCTCCTTTCTCTTTCTGCCCATAAATTTTATGGTCCCAAGGGGGCAGGAATTCTCTATATTCGCCAGGGAATGCGTATTTTGCCACAGATACAAGGCGGATCGCAGGAGCGTGGGCGACGAGCTGGTACGGAAAACGTCGCCAGTATTGTTGGCACTGCGAACGCTTTGCGTCTTGCATATGAAGAGATTGGATGAGACAACTGCGCGTATTCAGAGCGCTGCGCGATCGGTTGATCACTGGGGTGCTGGCAATCCCACAGAGCCGGTTACGGGCCATCCAACCCAGCGCTTGCCCAATAATGCCAGCTTTTGTTTTGAAGGTGTGGAGGGTGAATCTATCCTCCTCAATCTGGATCTCTGGGGATTGCGGCCTCGTCTGGTTCTGCTTGCACGTCTGGTTCTGTTGATCCTTCACATGTACTTGGTTGCGATGGGTTTACCCCTGGAATGGTCGCATGGGAGCTTGCGTCTGACACTGGGAAAGGAGAATACGCAGGAGGATATTGATCGGGTACTGGCACTTTTGCCAGGTGTTATTGAAAAATTGCGCGGGTCTGGGACGATAATAATACTGAGATGGTTAAATCCATCTCACAGTCTCTGTTGCAAAAGATAATATATTCAAGACACTTTTTGAGGCTTCCACTATCATGCTGACCTCTATCGGATGTTTATTGAGATCTAAAATCAGTTGTTGTGGTGATTATGAAGTGCCTCCCAATTGTAGAAAAAAGGAATAGTATTTTATGGATACACTTAAACGCGAAGTGCTATCGCAACGTGTACGCCAGGTAAACCCTCGGGCATTCGTAAGTTTTTTGATATTATCAATACCATGCCTGATGTGATTTCGTTGGGAGTTGGTGAACCAGATTTTGTCACTCCTGAACATATTCGTCTGGCTGGTATACGTTCGATTGAGCAGGGACGAACACGCTATACATCAAACTATGGCACGCTGGAGTTGCGTGAAGAGATTGCTGCGATGCTTGCAGCGTCGCTATGGGCTGGTTTATAATCCTGCAAATGAGAATTCTGGTAACGGTTGGTGTGAGTGAAGGCGTTGATCTGGCCATGCGTACGATGATTGATCCTGGTGATGAGGTGATTTCGCCCGATCCTGGCTATGTGGCTTATGAAGCTGATATTATCCTGGCTGGTGGTGTCTCCGTTCCTGTACCGACCTATGCGCAGTATAATTTTGGCGTACGTGCAGCCGAGATTGCTGCTGCGATTACTCCCGCGTACCAAGATGATCTTGATTGGCAATCCAAACAATCCGACTGGTGCGGTCGTGTCTCGTGAGGAACTGGAAGGGATTGCACGCTTAGCTGTTGAGCATGATCTGATTGTGGTCGATTGACGAGGTGTATAGCCGTCTTGTGTATGGTGTTGAGCATGTCAGTATTGCCGCGCATGCCAGGGATGCAGGAGCGCACTATTTTGCTGGATGGTTTTTCAAAAGCGTATGCGATGACTGGCTGGCGTGTTGGCTATGTTGCTGCCCCAACCATATTGTAGAAGCGATGCTGAAAATTCATCAATATACCATTATGTGCGCGGGTACCGCTCCGCAGGAGGCCGCTCTGGAAGCGTTACGCCATGGCGATGCCGATGTACAGTTGATGCATGATGACTATGAGCGCCGTGGTAAATGTTGGTCTCTGGCTTAAATCGCATAGGTCTGTCCTGTAGTGAGCCTCATGGTGCGTTCTATGCCTTCCCCTCTATTAGTCATGACTGGTCTGACCGATGAAGAGTTTGCGGAGAAGTTCCTCATTGAAGAGAAGGTTGCGGTCGTTCCTGGAAGTGCATTTGGCGCGGCTGGTGTTGGCTATGTCCGCATGGCCTATTGTACCGCTTATAATCAGCTGGAAGAAGCCTTGATTCGCATTGAGCGTTTTATCAAGCACCATTCCTGACAAAAAATTGGGGAAAGAGCTGTTCCCAGCCTCTTTCCCCCTGTCAATCAAGCAAATACTGGAGGCCAATCGGGTGCAGCAGCGCGGTCGCGTTTCAATTCATAGATGTTGGGCTGGCTGAGTAGCCAGTCCACATGATCCCAGAGTGTCCCCGCCTCTTCTTGTGCAGGGACAGAGTGAATGATCGGGCCATAATAACCAACATCGGACCCGTCAAATGCAATCGTTGGGACGCCAAACGCGTGATAACGTTTGACGGCCTCTTCATGATCGTTCAGCACATCCTGTATCGTACTCTCATCAGCCAGAGCCTCGGCGACCAGATCAGCCCCAAACCCCGCTTCCTGAGCGCATGCCTCAACCGTTTGCAACTCGCGGATGCTCTCTTTTCTTCCATGTTGCGCGTTTCCCAACGCAATATACAATTTTTCCATCCCCTCATTGCCATATTTTCGCCGCGCCAGTGCCAGCGTACGTAATGCCGCCCATCCTGCTCCATTGACATAATCTGGCTCTGTCTCTGGCTTACGATTCACTATTTCCAGGCTGAATAGACGCCATGTTACGTCCAGTGGGCGTACTTTTCGTGCCTCGCGTACCCATAAGGCTGTTCGCCATGCTAGCGGACAGAGTGGATCAAAATGAAACTGAATATGTGCTGTCTCGGTCTGACTCATTTTCGGAATCCCTCGTTTTTGTTTATGGTGATAAGATGATCCTGCTAATGCTACACTTTGTGAAGCACACCATCAGAGTATGTTCTGGGAAAGATAGATGTCAAGAGGCATCGTCTGTGTTTCTTACTTTATACTTTTGCTGTTTTCGGCATCCAGTCTGTATTTTACCATAGAGCATGCTTTATAATAGTAGCGGATATTTCCTTTTATCAATTTGTATTGCCATGATGTATCGGTGTAGTCAATATGTTATAATTGATGCCTGAGACAGTCAGAATATTTCTGATTAGTTTTATCGACAGATATTCCAGGAATTTATTAGAGGGGCTAGAGACAATGCCAAAAGAAGTAAGTACTGTAACATCCAATGGCGTTTGCGAGTTTTGTAAGAGCGAGTTTGACAAACCAAAAATGTCGCAGCACCTCAAATTTTGCAAACAGCGGCTCGCTATCATCGCTGCACA
This sequence comes from uncultured Acidobacteriaceae bacterium, assembly GCA_963782275.1. GTDB lineage: Bacteria > Acidobacteriota > Terriglobia > Terriglobales > Acidobacteriaceae > Bog-257. The sequence goes on from CAWAJA010000004.1 coordinate 320,085, forward strand.
GGAAAAAGATGCTCCCGTTCAGAAACAACATCTTTTTCACATTCAGGCCGAGGGAAAGTACAATTCCCAATATTGGCTACACTTTGAGTTGCCAGCCTCCGCACCTTTGATGAAGATTGATAAATTTCTTAAAACAATGTGGATCAGTGATCTGGATCACCTGAGTGATTTCGATATCCAGGGCACATCGTATACCTCTCATTATCCATATGAAGCAGGCTCATTCGGTGTGCGGGCAATAGATCAGGACTCTATAGAGAACAAAGAAGAGTTTGATTATCCTCGCTTTGTGGATGAGGTAGCCGAGCAACTAATTGTTGTGAGCCATTTCCATACGCAGGAGTATGTTGCTGAACTCTTACAAGACTGGTTGCAAGAGATAAAAAAGCAGCGTCCTTACAAAGAATTGGTGACATTCCTCAAAAATGAACATCTCCCTGCTATGAAAGAATACCGAAAAAAACGCGATGCTGGAGACTTTCAATCGGCGCAAGAACGAAATCTGCAATATGTTCTGGCAGAGTCAAAAAAATTGATCGTTGAGGAAATTCTGGAAAGTGTAGAAGATCGCACTATGGATGTCACTCTCGAAAATACACTGAGTGTTGGTCAGAAATTCTCATATGTCTATGATTTTGGTTCTTCAACCTACATCAATTTGCGTGTGCTTGCCGAACGTGAGGGCATTATCCCTGAATCTTGCTGGTTCGGTTCAATTGCTTGCGCGTAATCTTCCCTACGATTTTTTCTGTATCAAATGCGGAAAACCGGCTGTCAGTGTTGCTATTGGCTATTATTATGGTGACATCAAGGGGAGCACGTATTGTGCCGGGTGTGGCCAGCAGTATAAACATGAAGAGCAGTTGCTGCCTATTATCAATTCACCACGTGTCGGCGTCTTATAATCCTCAAACTTTCTCTCTGGTATCAGAAAGGGCACGGGGAGAGATCCCCGTGCCCCTGCCTCTAGTGTATTAGACTATCATTAGCACTCGCTATGTCCGCAACTATAGCACTTGCGGCAGCCTTCCTCATAGACCATCGTATTGCAGCCACACTGCGGGCACAGGTTGCCCGTCACTGTAATTTGCTCAGATTGATCGGTTCGGCTGGGCTGTGTGCTCTTGTGGCTTGTGGTGTGCTGGTTGCTGTTTAACTGCGCTGGACCTTTTCAGGTGCGCTGAGCGTCTCCTGCAATGTTTCCATGTGGAGTTCCAGCGCGCGTGCGACCGCGTCTGGCAGTGAACGTACCTGCTGACACCAAAGCCGACCGAGCGACTCCCACCAATACCACGTAGCTGATTGGTGATCTCCTGGGCACGGTCCACCTGTGAGAGTGGGCTGAGCAATTGCAGGTTAAGTGAGATCAGACGACCCAGGGCCTCGGAGAGAGCGGCAATATCGCTACCAGCTTTACCTACGTTGACAAAGACCTCAAATGGTCCTTGCTCGTCGCTATTAATCGTGATATTGATCTTACCCTCGGGCGCACTTGACCTGGCGCGTATAGCCCTGTACTACTGCTGGCCGCTGTTTGATTCCCTGGTGGATAGAGGTCACCATTTCTAGTCGCTGAGGTAGCCTGTGCGGTGTCTCTGGCCTGCTTAGCTTCGGCAGCTTTCTTCTCATCTTCAACACGAGTCAGTACCGCATCACGCGAGCCATCTCGGTAGTAGGTGACGCCTTTACAGCCCATTTCGTAGGCCAGGCGATACAACGTCTGTACCTGCTCGACCGTATGATCGTTCGGTGCATTGACGGTTTTGCTGATGCTGGAGTCGGTGTAACGCTGTACCATCGCCTGGACGCGTACATGTTCTTCAGGTGTGAGATCCTTGGATGAGACAAAGTAGTCCGGTGTGGCTTCGGTTTGGGTGAGCATCGCGCCACTCTTGCAGCAGTGGATGATACAGAATATGCTCACCTGTACGGTCACGCCGGATCATCGCAAAGTCATAGACCGGCTCAATGCCAGAACTGACGCCTGCCAGCAGACTGGTGGTGCCTGTTGGTGCCTGTGTGAGCAGAACAGCATTGCGTGTCCCATGTTCCCGAATTTTCTCCTGCAGTGCTTGGGGAAGGCGCTGGATGAATTTGCCCTGCATATACTTTTCGCGATCAAACCGGGGAAATGGTCCCTTTTCTATCGCATAATCAGCCGAGGCATCATAGGACGCATCGCGAATCGTGCTATAGATGCGCTCAATAATCGGGAGTGAGGCATCGTTCCCATAGGCAACTCTTCATTTTAATCAACGCATCGGCCAGTCCCATCGTGCCCAGACCGGTGCGCCGTGTCCCCATTTGTGCCTCGCTGGTTTTCGGCGATAAAGTATTCGGTCGCAGTCAACAACATTATCCAGGAAGCGCATGGCGATCTTGCTACGTACGTGCCAGTTCTCCCAATCCATCTTGCCATTTTTAACGAATGCCGAAAGATTGAGGGCACCGAGGTTGCAAACGCCGAATGGAGGCAAACCTTGTTCTCCGCACGGATTGACGCAGCGAATATCCTCATAATACCAGGTATTCGACTCTTTATTATAGCGATCCATAAAGACCATACCTGGCTCGGCAGACTCCCAGGCTGATTTACAGATTAGATCCCAGAGTGCGCGTGCACGAATGGTCTTTTTCACCTCGCCCTGCCAGATTAGCTTCCATTCCGCATCATCTTTCACCGCTTGCATAAAAGCATCAGAGATGCAGACGGAGAGATTGGCATGTTCGATCTTACCCGCCGTCCGCTTCACCGTGATAAATTCTTCGATATCAGGATGGGTATCATCCAGCATCAGCATCAATGCGCCCCGGCGTGAGTTGGACGTATAGAGGCCGCCGCCTGAGAGCATATGCACATCATCAACTTCAAAGTCGAAGACTTCCGATGGGCCTAGCGCGACAATCGAAGCGATTGTATCTGGCTGTACACCCAGCAATGCATCCAGACGTTCAACCAGTGCCACACCACCAGCAGCCTGTACACGATCACGGACACGAGCCATTGCATAGTGCGAGACATGATCTCTGGTCGCCTCAACCTGCACATCGTAGCTGGCATAGCGCTCATCGGCCTTGGCTGGCTTCCAGACCGCGAGCGGATACGTAATGCTATGGTTATGATAGCCAGGGCGGAATGTATGCTGGTCGAAACCATGACTATTGCAGTTACAGATAAACTGGTTAAAGCGCTCGGTAAACAGATCGCCCGTAATCGTCAGACGATACATCGTCGCCAGATCAGGCTGTGAGTTATACGGTTGGGTCATCTGTGAGACAATGCCATTGCTTAAGAGCAAGAGTTGCATATCCTGTAGCATCTCGCGGCTACCATTGTCGATGCGATATGATCCATTCTGTCCATGCTCGTAGCCGTTGGCATCAAAATAACCAGCGATAAATGCACTCATAGCGGCTGCAGGTGAGCGGAAAATGCTTTCGGGGATGTGCAAGTGTTCTACTTGCGCTGGCAACAACTGCTTTTCTTGTAGCCAGGTAACGATCTCTTCATCAATGCTCAGTCTGCTGGTAGCTGTCTCGTCCTCTTCAACAACAGGAGTGCTACCAAAGAGTTCTTGCAGCGATAATACCAGACGTTCTTTGATCTGTGCATGCGCATCAGTAATCGTTAGTGACAGAATATTGTTGGTTGTTGCTGTTTTCTTCTGGCCCTGTTTGGCACTGCTATCGCCGTAGATATAACCTACGACATAGGCCAGATCTGGGGTCAGGTGCGTGGGTTGGCTGATAACTGTCTTCTGCTGCTCTGTGGTTGCCAATTGGATGTATGATGCATTACCCTTGATGCTTTCGCCCACATGTAATAGCACCTCATCGCCTTCCGCCAGATCTCTTAGCGGAATAGTTACCAACTCACCATTGCGCATCACACCCATTTTATGATCAAGCGTCACCCGTACGCGATAACCGCGAATCGTCGTCACCTCAAAAAGATCTTTGGTCCCGTTGCGGAATACAGAGGTGAATGGACGTAACCCTTTATGTGTCTGAGCCTCGATAGTTTCACCGCTATCAAGCCGATCAGCCAGTTCCCGAGCAGGAATCAAACCTTTGTTTGTGGCAATCCGTTCTGCGGGGCCAAAACAACCCCCCTGCTGAATAACATCACCCGTTGCTACTGAATAGAGCTGTGCCCATGAACAAGGGCCGGATGCCGTGCCATTGACTGTTTTGATATAGGAGCCACGCGGGCGTAATGTAGAAAGATTAATACCCACACCACCACCACGTGCCATAATTTCTGTCATTACCTTTAAATTGTCCAAAATACCCTGACGGCTATCTTCCGGGCTTGGTATAACAAAACAGTTATAAAATGTAACTTGATGCCCGGTACCGGCACCAGCCAGGATACGTCCGCCAGGAACAAACTTGAAATCAGCCAGGGCATCGTAAAATAGCTTCTCCCATTCTGCTCGTTTTTCCTCAGTCTGCTCTATTGCTGCAATGCCCTTCGCTACACGTGTCCACAATTGTTCTGGATAAAATTCTAATGGGTTGCCATGAGCATCTTTGAGCGAATAACGATCCATAAAGACTTTCTGGCGAATCCCTTCCAATTGTGTCATTGTCTGCGAGGCGCTATCAGCCGCATCATGAGCCGATGGGCTTTTTTGTTCTAACATCTCTGCTGTCCAATCCCTTCTTAATTTTCTAATATGAATATGGGTCTGTTAATAGCTATTCTCTATCTAATCGCAGCACTGCGTCCTGCCTGTCTGTCTACCAATGACATAAAATAAAGCTGTAAGTGACAACAAATGTTGTCGTAAGATCTCTGAGAATTTTCACTTCCGCAATTCAGTATACTCGTAAAAAACGCCAAAAACAACCCTTTTAGCACAATATCTTGAGGGTAATTTTCTCTCCAACACAATATGTTGATAATGGTAGCTATATGATATGATATAGCTACCTGGAAAAGATGGCAAGGGATTTCCCTATGGGTACTAGAAAAAAATGTGTAAGCCAGGAATCAGGAGGATTCATGCGGGCAGAAATTATCTCTTGTGGAACTGAATTATTATTAGGGCATATCTCAGATACAAATGCAACTTATCTGGCGCAGAGCCTGACAACATTGGGGATCGATCTGTACTATGTCTCGCAGGTTGGTGATAATCAGGGCCGTGTTGTTGAGACATTGCAGCGTGCATGGCAACGCTCGGATCTAATTATTATGACAGGTGGTCTGGGGCCAACGGAAGATGATCTCACTCGTGAGTCGATCAGTGCTCTCATGGGCGAAACAATGCAGATTGATCCACACCTTGAAGAGCAGTTACGTAGCCGATTTTCGCACCTCAAAATGAATATGCCCGAGCGCAATCTCAAGCAGGCCACCCTCATCCCGTCCGCCCAGGAGCTAGCGAACCCGATCGGGAGCGCTCCTGGTTGGTGGGTAGAGAAAGATGGGCGTATTATCGTTGCTATGCCTGGTGTACCGCGCGAAATGTATCGTATGTGGACGGAGCAGGCCATCCCGCGTTTGCAACAAAAGACGGATGGCCTGTTATATACACGTCTTTTACGTATCTATGGTATCGGCGAATCATCGGTTGAGGAGCGACTGGGTGATCTGATTCACAACACCAATCCGACTGTTGCTACCTATGCGAAACGAGATGCAATCGACGTACGTATCTCAGCCAAAGCAGCACAACGGGAAATTGCGGAGCAGATGGTGGCGGAAGTTGAGGCGCAGGCGCGTCAATTGTTGGGGAATGCAATCTTTGGTATTGAAGGCGAAACTCTGGCGTCGGTCATTGGAAAACTTTTATTGGCTCGTCAATCGACGCTGGGCGTGATGGAGTCTTTAACGGGTGGTTTACTGGCAAGTTTGATTACAGATGTACCTGGGAGTTCACAGTATTTTATTGGTGGCATCGTCAGTTATGCGACCGAACTCAAAGCACGTATGGGTGTGCCGCGTGACATTCTGGAACGGTATGGCGCTGTAAGTGAGGAAACAGCGCGTGCCATGGCTCATGCTGTTCGTGAGGAACTGGGGACCAACTTTGGTATCGGAGTGACTGGCGTTGCTGGTCCTGATACACTGGAGGCCAAATCAGCGGGAACCATACATATTGCTGTCGAAGGGCCCGAAGGTGTAATCGTAGGTATGGGACCCGGTTGGCGTGGTGATCGCAGTGATAACAAATATTACGCCGCCCTGACTGCGTTGAACCTGCTCCGAAAGTATCTTGAGGGAACACTGAAACCGTCTTAAGATAGAGTGCTATAGAGATAGGCAGGCGTTGTCCTATTGCCAGTTTTTTCTAAGCATATTGCACCCTTTGTATGTTATCATATATATGAGGGCAACTATTGCTTGCTGAGTCGATGCAGGTTGCAAATGTAAGATCAGCGCCTATCCTAGCTATCCAATCTTTTAAAGAGTTTGTCAGAGAAGGGGCCACTTATGCCACAGGAATTTTTCGGATCGTTCCAGGAGAATGCAGAGCTTTCCTCCGAGCAAGAGAATGCTCCATTTGATTATGCTCACCCCGACTATTATCGTTCTCTGCAGGCAGTAGCGCAGCCCCCTGTTCAAACGAGACAGCCATCAGAAGCGGCACCACTCTCTCCCGATTATCGTGATTACACAGATCCCTCGCACTATGGGGTGTTTCCGTCCGGTGGCAGCCAGACCCAGGAAGCCTATATTCCTATGCCGGTTGAATGGCATGAGGGTGATGAAGAGAAGAACGGGCCACCGCAATGGCAGGAAGAAAAGGTTAAACGTGGTCGTATTCGGGGTGGGCTGGCTGGTCTGGGTGGATTGGCTGTGACCGTGGGTAGCTGGTTGATGAAGCTCAAGGGTCTGGCCTTTTTGCTCAAATTTGGCACCTTTGGCTTATCCGCCTTGCTGACGATTGCCATCTACTCGATTGGCTTTGGTTGGCCTTTTGCGATTGGTTTTGTGGGGTTGCTCTTTATTCATGAAATGGGCCATGTTATCGCCGTCTGGGCCAAAGGTTTGCCGGTCAGAGGTATGATCTTTATCCCCTTTTTCGGCGCAGCAGTCGCGTGGAGCAACTCACGTAGCGTCAAAGATGAGGCGGAAGTGGCTATTGCAGGTCCGCTGGCAGGCGCGATTGGGGCTTCGGTCTGCCTGGGGCTCGTCATACTTTTTCATATCCAGCAGACGCTCCTTCTTCCCCTTGCCTACATGGGATTTTTCCTGAATCTGTTCAATCTGGCGCCGGTCTGGCCTTTAGATGGTGGCCGAATCTTTGAGGCGATTAATCGCCGGGTTTCAATCGTCGGCTTTGTGCTTCTGGCAGGTTTACAGATCTGGTCATGGTTGCAGGGAAACCCATCCATCTGGCTTCTTTTCCTGCTGCTCCTGGCTGGCTCGCGTCTCTTAACCCGTAAGCCGATAACAGAAGATAAAGCCTACTACAAGATTGCTCCTCGGACTCGTATTGCTTTGACAGTTCTCTACTTCGGGCTGGTTGTGGCGCTTTTCCTGGGGATGTCTGTAGCTCATTCGATGATGGGTGTTAGTTTCTAATACTCTGTCTCTGGCTCCCGCCACGAAGATTTTTTGTTTGAATAGAAAAGAGATATCTGCATGCGATCGAGTACACATCTTCGACAAACACGTGTCACTGAACATCAAATATTGTTACAACATATCGTTAAGCAACTTCAAGAGGACGATCGTATTGTAGCCGCATGGCTTTTTGGGTCCTATGGTCGTGGTACGGCTGATGTTCTCAGTGATATTGATCTTTGGGTTGTTGTGAAAGATGAACATATCGATACTCTCTGTACTCAACGGCAACAGTATGTTGCTCAATTCTGTCAGCCAGTCCTTCTGCTAGAGGCAACACAAAATGCACCCAGAGGCGGAGCTTATCTTATGGCATTGTATCCCGGAGATGCTGGAGCTCACCAAGTTGATTGGTATTGGCAACGGCAATCAGATGCAAGCCGTCCACAACATGCGATCCTGCTTTTTGATCGAGGACCTATTCCGCTCCATCACCGACTAGAGCAATTAGATCCCATCGAAACAGTACCGGCCTCACAGGAAGAAGAAGCCAGGCAGACGACTGCTCTCTGCACGTTCTTTTGGGCTATGTGCAACATTAGCGTAAAAAGTATCGTACGACATCAGTCATGGGGAACAGTTGACCATATTGCACGATTGCGTTGGATAGAAGATAAGATACTCACTCTGGTTGGTCTCAGTACCATCCAAGAAGGCCAGGAAGTCTGGAGAACGACCATACTTCCTCCAACTAATGTAGAGGAACAACTTCTCATGCTTCGTGAAGTTGCTCAGCAAATGAAACAACTTCACCCTGCTATCGAACACATTGGGGGATGCATTCCATCTGATGCCCTTCCCTATATCTTTGATTTCATGAATATTGCAGAGCAACTTCTTCAGGATGAGAAGAATGACATTCGTGAAAATTAGAGAACAAACGCATCTTTTATAAGGCGGCTTTGTACTCATTCACCTCTGTTAAAAAGAAGTCATGGCCCCTATTAAAACAATGATGATTTTACGGAGTGCATGTGTGTATGTGCATGCATACACTCCGTAGCGTTTCTTAGCCGTTTTCAAGGTTTTATCGTTATCAAGTAAGTGATGAGAAGATATTAACCGTAGCGGGCCCATTTCTCCTTAACAGGCCCAATAATGCGTTTATGCGTCAAAACCTCGATTCATTCATTCATACAACCAATTTGATCTCAAGCAAGGGATAGGGCCGGGCGCTGGACCGTTTATGCGTTATTATCAAGGACAGGAACAGTGCAAATCACTCCTTTGTACGCACAGTTACGCCAGCCTGTTGTTCCAACACTTGCATAAGAGACGTATAGTCGTCGCGTCTATGGCCAGACGCACGCGTCATCTCATACAGTTGTTGCGCCTGGGCAGTCATAGCCACAGGCACATGATTTTCAGCGGCAAGATCCAGTGCTAACCCCAGATCTTTGTAGAGCAGATCAGTCATAAAGCCCGGCTGAAAACTGCCATTAAAGGCGCGTAGAGGAAATTGATTTGAGAGTTGCCAGCTTGCTCCCGTGCTCATGCCAATAATCTTTGTCATCGTCTCCAGATCCGCGCCTGCCTTTACACCCAGTACCAGAGCTTCTGCGGTAGCTGCTGCAATTGTACCAACAAGGATATTGTTGATAATTTTGACAATCTCCCCTGAGCCGCTTGGCCCAACATAGAGAATCGCTTCTTTCCTGCCCATAGCCTCCAGCACCGGGCGTATACTCTCAAAAACGTTCTTGTCGCCACCAACCATGATGGTGAGTGTCCCCTGTACCGCTCCCTGAGAGCCACCGCTGACGGGGGCATCCAGAAAATGCACGCCTTTCTGGCTGGATAATGCGGCGAGTTTGCGGCTTGTGGCGGGAGCAATCGTGCTCATATCGATCACAATCAGTCCCCTACGTGCGCCCTCCAGAATGCCCTGTGGCCCGGTAACTACTTCTTCTACGTCCCCCAGTTGGGGACCATGGTAATGACAACTTCGGATGCCATGGCAGCAGCTCGTGCTGAAGGAGCCAGTCGAGCGCCTGCCTGTAAAACTTCCTGTACAGCAGGCTGCTCCGGGTGTCTGGCATAAATAGTTACTTCATGCCCCGCTTTGAGCAAATTCAATGTCATCGGGCGGCCCATTACTCCGATGCCAATAAAGCCGATCTGCATATGTATTTCCCTTTCGTCGCTCGTTTGCACAAATAATTAGCAGAGGTTTATTGTGCCATGGTCAGCAGGATTGCTCCACCTGGCACAACAATTCCTGACCGATTGTGAATATGTTGGATGGTGCCAGCATAAGGGGTAGTAATGGTATGTTCTATAGTTCTTTAGCAGTGTTACAGTATAGCTCTTCAGTTGCTACTGGCGCTCCATTGTGCTCTACTTTCAGCATAGCACTCACCTGTAGGAGCGTCAAGTTGCTTGCAACAATGCTTCTTTCTGCAAATAGAGTTGTAAGAAATCGCCTCTTTTTCTCCTTCCCACTTTTTAAGCAGGAATTCAATGCACCATTTCTATTGACAATTTCCCTTCTCTTCGTGTAACATAGATGGAAACAATAGGTAAGAAAAAGGTTATTGACAAGGCTTATACTTGTGCTTGTTGATAAGTTCCTTGTTGTGGGGTGGCTACTCTGCCAGTACTTGTCCTATTTATTATAATGAAGTATCTGCGAGAGCTATTGAAGTTAAGAAAAGGTTTAATCAAGCCATTATGGATACATATGCGACCGTCGTCCTTGCCGCTGGTAAGGGTACTCGGATGCGTTCATCCTTGCCGAAGATTCTTCATCCTCTGGCGGGTCGTCCTCTTCTGGCACATGTGCTTACATCCGTTGAAAATATTCCTTATACTCCTGTCTTTGCCCCTTTGCAATCGTTGCTCTCATCTCATCGTCCCGTCGTTGTGTTGGGCCATGAGCAGGAGCAGGTGAGGACTGCCTTTGGTGAGAGTTGTCTGTATGCTCTCCAACGCGAACAATTGGGCACAGGTCATGCCGTGCTGGCGGCGCAGGACGTTGTGGACGCCCTTGATCCTCTCCCAGATACTGTGCTGGTCTGCTATGGTGATACCCCGCTCGTGCGTGCAGAAATGCTGGCGCGTGTTGTTGTCACACACCAGGAACAGCAGGCAACCATCACTTTCTTGACGGCGCTTGCCGATCCTACGTCCGATTACGGGCGCGTCGTACGCGATGATCAGGGGCGTGTGCAGAGTATCGTCGAGGTCAAACGCGCTACTCCCGAGCAGTTGCAGATTCGTGAGGTCAATTCCGGTGTCTACTGCTTTGATCGTGCCTGGCTCTGGTCGGCTCTCCGCGACCTTCCACGCAATCCTGGCGGGGAGTATTATTTGACCGATCTTATCGGTATCGCGGGCGCTCAAGGGTTAAAGATCGCTACCGTCCAGGGCGCGCTCGATGAGACGCTGGGCGTGAATAATCGCGTCCAACTGGCGGAAGCCGAACAGGTTATCCGTCGCCGTATCCTCGAAGCGACACATGTATGCAGGCGTTACAATCGTTGACCCGACCAGCACCTATATAGATGTAGATGTACAGATCGGCCCTGATACCGTTATTCTGCCCGGTACAATGATCACTGGTAAGAGCCAGATTGGCTCCTGGTGTCGTATTGGCCCCGGCACTACTATTGAAGATTCTCTCGTTGGCGATCGTTGTGTGGTGCGCAACTCGGTGATCGAACAGACTCAACTGGATGAAGGCGTCTCGATGGGGCCCTTTAGCCACTGTCGTGCCGGTGCTCATCTGGGCCCGAATGTCCGTATGGGCAATTTTGGCGAAGTGAAAAATTCATATATCGGCCCCAACAGCGATATGCATCATTTTAGCTATGTGGGTGATTCCACCATTGGCGAGGATGTCAATATCGCTGCTGGTGTGATTACGTCGAATTATGATGGCAAACAAAAGCATCGCACCATAATTGGTGATGGTGCTTTTATTGGGTGTGATACCACGTTGGTGGCGCCCGTTACAGTTGGTGACCATGCCTATACAGGCGCGGGCTCTGTTGTAACGAAAGATGTTCCACCGCATGCGCTCGTTGTCGGTGTTCCCGCTCGTTTATTACGTCTGTTGCACGAGCCTGAACAGGTGGCAGCTCCAGGTGGCGAAAAGGAATAGGTGCAAACATTATGGACGGCCCTGGCTTATCGAGCTTAGCCGCCTCTCTTGACGTTCATTTACCGCAACTATCTGCGGAAACCTGGCTGCAACTCTCTATTATGGTTGTGGCTCTGGTCCTCTGTGCGGTGGCTTCGGCTGCCGAGACTGCGCTGACGTCGATCAGTCGCATTAAATTGAAAAATCTGGTTGAAGAAGGCGATCCCCAGGCTCAACAAATTGAGCGCCTGCTTCGTGAACCAAATAAGTTTCTCTCGACTATCCTGGTAGTCAATAGTGTCGCGGTCATTGTTGCTTCAAGTATGGCGACGGTGCTGCGCTTTACAATTTTCTACGACCTTTGGTGAACTCATCTCTTCTGTCCTCATTTCGTTGATCGTTCTAATCTTTTGTGAGATTACGCCGAAAACGGCTGCTGTCCAGAGTCCATTGCGCTGGGCACGTGCCCTGGTCAATATCGTGCTGATCATGTCCTGGCTCTTACGCCCAATCGTTGTCTCCTTGAATGTGATTACCTCTGTCTTTGTTCGTCTGCTTGGTGGTCAGATCAAGCATCATGGTCCGTTTGTGACAGAGGAAGAGTTGCGTCTGCTGGTGACGGTCGGTGAAGAAGAAGGTGTGCTCGAAGAGGAAGAGACGGAGATGATCCATAGCATCTTTGAGTTTGCCGATACCACCGTGCGTGAGGTCATGATCCCCCGCATCGACATGGTGATGTTGCCCAGTACCGCTACCGTCACTGCCGCCGTAGATCTGGTTTTGGAAGGTGGTTTCTCCCGTATCCCGGTCTATGAGGCGCAGGTCGGAGTCGATGAAATTATTGGCATTCTCTATACCAAAGATCTTTTGCAACAGCTACGTGAGGAGCACGATAAGCTTCTCATCCGCGACTTCTTACGCCCGGCCTACTTTGTTCCCGAAACCAAAAAGCTTGATGATCTCCTGCGCGAAATTCGCCAGAGCCGGACACATATGGCGATCGTTGTCGATGAGTATGGCTCGGTAGCCGGTCTGGTGACAATTGAAGATCTGGTAGAAGAGATTGTCGGCGATATTCAGGATGAGTACGATCATGAAGAAGTTCTCTATGAAAAGGTGAATGAGTACGAATACATCTGTGACGCGAAAATCAGTATCTACGATTTTAACGAGTTAATGGATCTGAAGCTAGAAGATATTGATTACGAAACATTGGGTGGTTTTGTCTATGCTCAGATTGGATAAAATTCCCGTCACAGGTGATACGATCACTTTTGAGAATCTTACCTTTACCGTGCTTGCCACACGTGGACGACGTATCCTCAAAGTACGCGTCGTGCGAAATCTGGAGACAAAAGAAGAGGAAACTTCTGTTGAAAACACGCCAGAGGTTTTGCTCCTTCCCTCTCCACAGGAACGCGAACGACGCACTACCCATAAAGAGGAAGAGGCCATACCCGCCGAGACGTCTGATTTTGAGTATCGAGAGGCATAAGTAATGGTTAATATTCCCTGACCATCCACGCTAGCAACTATTGATCAAGCCTCACGAAACTGATAAATAAAAAGGGCAGATAGATAAATTATCTGCCCTTGATAAACCTCATTTGTCTGCTTTATGGTTTCTTCATGAGGTATTGAATTGCCGTCGCTAGTTGTGCATCACCACCATTAAGAATTTGTTGTAGGGTAAGGTTTGACTCTTGCGCTTGCGTGGCGGTAATCGTTGGCTTGTTCAGATCCTGGGCCTGCACAATATTTGGCTGAATCCCGCCGCTATTGGGATCGCCTGCCACCTGGCGAATAAAGTGCCCATTAGGGGTCAACCATTCTTGCGTTCCCAGATAGAGAGCAGAGCCATCAGCCAGATTAAATGGCTGTAGTACCGTCCCCGTCCCAAACGTCTTTTCTCCAATCACGGTCGCTCGCCCATTCTCTTTAAGCGCCCCTGTCACAATCTCCGCTGCGCTGGCCGTATATCTATCGGTTAAGATGACAATTGGTGATGTGGTATCAATAGGATTCCCATTTACTGGCACTGGTGTGCGTGCTCCGCTACTGTCCTGTTCCAGTAACACATTCCCACTTTTCAGGAACAAACTACTCATATTTATCGCTTCATTGAGATAGCCGCCGGGATTGTCACGTAGATCGATGATAAACTTCGTCGCACCCTTGGCTTTGGCTGCATTTATATCATCGCGCACCTGCCCGGAGACACCGCTGGCAAATTGTACAACTTGAATATCCGCAATATGACTTTCAGGAATATAGTACATAATAACATTGGGCACATCAATTACGCTTCTGGTCAGGGTAAATGTGCGTGTCTGGTTTTCTCCTGGTCGTTGGATGGTCAGTTTCACAGTTGTTCCTACGGGTCCCTGTATCAACCCACTGACCGTATTCACGTCTTTCCCTGTTACATCTGTTCCATTAACTGCCTTAATAATATCGCCTGGTTTAATTCCTGCCTTCTCCGCAGGTGAACCCGGAATAGGAGATGTTATAACCAGATCTTTTGTCGTTGCGTCCTGGTGTAGATAAATCCCGATGCCAGTAAACTTCCCACTCAGTTGTTGATTTTCCGCCTGCACTGTTTTGGGGTCCATAAAACGCGAATGCCCGGTATCCCCCAGTGAATTCACCATGGCATTAATCGCTGCATACGCCATATTCTGGTAATTCACTGATTTGCGATCAACATAATTCTGGTCAATATCAGACCACGCTTGCTGGATCAATTGTGCGTAAGAACGTGATTGATCGCTTTCATTAAACGTTTGACCAAAATACGTGTTAGCAATCCAGCCTCCCAAAAATGCCAGAATCATGAGCGCCAGTGTAATCAGAATCTGTCCTAACCAGCGGCTCACATTGTTTTTTTTGGCTGTTCCTGGAGTGACTCTGACCCATTGGTCTGGGGGAGCGGCTCAGATGTCGGTAGAAATGGATAATGATCAAAATCATCATACCTTTGATATGATGATTTTGTTGGTTGCACCGGAAACGGCGGTTGATTCTGCTTGTTGGGTTGGTCTTCATACCAGCTCGGGTCGTCGTATCTGCTCACCAATGGCCTCCCTATTGCATTGCTTTATAGCACCACATGATAAACAAGAGTTTCCTGCTCTCGACATGCGTATATTTTATATCAATTGGATATCAATTTGTGTTATCTTAGTGGGTGATTCTTAAAAAGTCAAATGGATGCCCGTTATTCCCTCTTCTGGTTTTTCTCCCTCACTTTGACTCTTCAGAAAATATATGCAAAAGAAAAGAGAGGGTATAGTCTTACACGACTATACCCTCTCTTTTTGGCTTTGTGAGCGCCGTGCGCTTCTTACCATCCTGCAGGATAACACCAATCAAGGCGCTTCTACTTCCATTGCAGTATTCTGTTTCAATCGTTAATGAGTACACCGCAATAACGCACATGACTATGGCGACAGACGATAGCACGCTTATGATTGGGCGGTTTCTGGTATATCGTCGTCTTGCTCCGTAGTTTCTTGTGCCGATGTCTCTTTATGTTTATCCGCAGAAGGAGCTGCCTGTTTCTTCGGCGGTTCCCATCCAGGAGCACGGGAGACGATCATCGACATCATACGTCCTTCCATAACTGGTGAACGCTCGATGGTCGCCATTCCTTTTAATGCTTCTGCTATGCCGTCCAGCAATTTCCGACCAATATCGGGATGGCGCATGTCTGGTCCACGGAACTGCACGCTCACACGTACTTTATCGCCATCCGCCAGAAACTCTTGTATCTTGCGTGTTTTCACTTCTACATCATGATCGTCTGTACGTGGACGCATGCGAATCTCTTTGAGAGTGATCGTTTTCTGGTTTTTGCGTGCCTCGTTTTCTTTCTTGGCTTGCTCATACTTGTAACGCCCATAATCCATCAATTTACATACCGGTGGCATGGCATTAGGCGATACTTCAACGAGATCAAGATTGCGATCACGCGCAATATCCAGTGCTCTGATTGGAGGCATCACTCCCATCATTTCGCCATTCTCATCGATTAAGCGGATCTCACGTGCACGAATGCGTTCATTCACCCGTGTTTCACGTGGACGGTCGTTCCCCCGAAAATCCCTGTTGATAGGCCAAATCTCCTCTTCTGAAACTAATAATGTTTCCTTCTACCTTGCGCTTATTCTGCGCATACTCGTCTGATGTCGCTTTGTGCGATTTTGTCCGCAACAAGCATCTATCTCAAATCATCAGACCATTCAAGTATACTACGAGCCGACTTTGTTTGCAAGTACAGTGCTTGCCGTAACATGATCGTGCCGTTTTTTAAAATAGTCCTTCAAAAACAGTCTCTTCTATTAGAGGATGAGAGTGAGAGCATGAGAATGCCAGGGAAAAAGCAATCTCCCTGGCATCTTCAATCTTCATAGTCAAATTTTACCTATGGTTAATTCTTACATAGTCGCGTTTTTGTTTGTGCTCCGATTGAGCGCGAGAAATGCCAGCAGTTCCTCTTCTTCGAGGATCGCATCGATTTCGTCGCTCTCCTGGCTGGTGGTTGTCATTGTAGGGGTGGATATCTCTTGCTGTGGATATTTGAGGGCATATTGTTTGCTGGTGGCTGGCAACATATATCCATCAGGGGCTACCCATCCATCGGGACGTGAAACTATCTTGATCTGAGGAAGAACATGTGGTAAAGGATTATGATATTGGCGTAGGTAACAATTGAGGAGAACAGTCAGGTACTCTTCTGCTTCTGCCCAACTTTCGGCATAAATAAAAGAGTACACTTCATGCTCTCCCAGATTCGTATGACCCGTATAGAGAGTCTTCATAAAAAACCTTTCTACTTTCGAGGAGATGAGGTTTACTTCCGTACGCACTTTATCCTGGTGGGTAATTGCTCTGTATATTATACCCACTTCAATCATTCTCTACAACTGCTTTCCCACTCAATCGCAATTTTTTTAATATGGTCCTCTCTCAACTCTTGCCATACTGCTTTTCCTTCACTGCTCTCATCTCTCTCGCCTATTTAGAGCTGGAGACGTGTGACTCACGCAATACTTTGATCAGTTCTGTAACGACATCGTACCGTCGATACGATGGTTGCAGGTATACTCCCTGGATCATACTCTTCGCCTCTTGCAATAGTTCTTGTGCTATTATCATCCCCTCCTCATGCCCTCGTTCACCAGCTCCCTTCAGCCTCTCTCGTACCTCTTCAGGAATAGTAATACCCGGTACCTCATTATGCAGATATTCCGCGTGGCGTGAACTATGCAGCAGCACATAACCCAATAACATGGGAATAGGGGGCTTCCCAGCTCGACTGATAAAGCGTTCCAGCGGCGCTATATCATAAATCGGCTGCGTCATGATAAAGTTTGCGCCCGCCTCAAGCTTTCGCTGATACTTCTCAATTTCGCGATCCGTCTCTTCGTCGGTCATATTTAAATTGAGCGCACAGCCAATATGAAACGATGCCTTGGCGCCTAGCGGTGAATCCGCCGCATCGTGCCCCTCGGTCAGCCCGCGAATAATACTGGATCAGGCCGATCGAATCGACATCCCAGACGCCCGTCGTATTCGGGTAATCGCCCACGCGCAAAGGATCGCCCGTCAGTGCCAGAATATTGCGTATCCCCAGGGCATGCGCCCCCAGCAATTCGGATTGCAGCGCCATCAGATTCCGGTCGCGCGTCGTAAAATGAATAATCGTCTCAATACCAAGATGATCCTGAATCAAGCGTGCCAGCGCAATACAGCTCATCCGTACTCGCGCCATTGGGCTATCGGCAATATTGATAAAATCCGCCCCCGCCTGTTGCAACAGCGCTGCTCCCGAGAGCAATTTGGTCGGATTCAGTCCCTTTGGTGGATCAAGCTCGATACTGATCACAAAGTCGCCCGCCGCCAACTTCTCTTGCAGCCGCGTCTTCGTCCCTTCCTGGGGCAGAATAATCTCTTCTTCAATCGGTCGCACCAGCGTAATTGTCGTATTGCGATCCAGCGTACTGATGACCGGCGTCGGTGTTGTGGCAGGCGTAGTAATCGCCTCTTTTGTGCCAAACTGTTCATCCAGCGCTTTGCGCATCGCCGCGATATGATGTGGCGTCGTACCACAACAGCCACCGATTAACCGCACGCCCGCCTCAGCAAAACGCAGAGCATAGTCGGCAAAATAATCAGGTGTCGCCACATAGAAGAAGCGGTGATCAATACGTTTGGGGAGTCCCGCGTTTGGTTGCGCTGAGAAGAGCAGAGGGCTCCCGTGATCTAGCGGGACAGGGCTATTGTTCTCAATCTGTCTGGCTGTGGTAATCATCTCATTCAGCACATCGAGCGTAGCTGCTGGTCCGACGCTACAGTTGGCACCAATGACATCTACGCCCAGATCCGCCAGCACCGTGGCCACACGTGCCGCCGATTGTCCCGCAGCGTATGTCCATCTTCATAAAAGCTCATCTGGGCAATAATCGGGAGCCCACCAACTTCCTTGGCGGCCAGCACCGCCTGTCGCAGCTCTGGCAGGCTTGAGAACGTTTCAAAGATCAACAGCTCAACGCCACCTGCTTGTAATCCCTCGATCTGCTCGCGGAAAATCGCGCGTAACTCACTCAGCCTCTGCTCATCTGGCGCCTGCAGATGGTCGTCCTGTCGGACCAATGGCCCCGGCAATAAACGCAGGCCGTCCCGTAACCTCACGAGCCTCCAATGCTATTTTGGCCGCGCGAAAATTGATATCGCGCACTCGCTCACCCAGATTAAATCCTTCCAACTTCACACGGTTGGCTCCAAATGTATTCGTTTCAATAATCTGTGCGCCCGCGTGCAAATATTCCATATGAATATTCTGGATCAGCTCTGGATTGCTTAAATTTAAGGCGTCAAAACACTGTTCATAGGTTATGCCGCGTGCATAGAGCAGAGTTCCCATCGCCCCGTCACAGAGAACTGGCCCTTGTTGGAGTTGTTCGAGTAATTGATGCTTCATAATTGGTCTATAATCTCCCGCCTGTCTGCCTGAACTTCACCTCCTATTGTACCCTATTTTGCTCTGCTCTGGAACAAGCAATCTACGATCTGCCGAAATGGGCTGATTCCATAATGTGAAGATGGGAAGGACCAATGTGAAGATGGGAAGGACCAATGTGAAGATGGGAAGGAATGCCGAGGTGGGGAAGGTACGCCGAGTCTGAGCTCGGCTGCTACACCACTACAGGACGGCCAACCTGCTGGCCATCCTGTAGTGGTGTAGTGAGGAAACTGGGATTGTTTCTGTTCTGGTTTGCTTGCTACAAACTTATTGAGCCGTCACTTTGATTGTGCGAGCGCGTGCATGCTCGGCCTTGGGCAGGCGCAGGGTCAGAATACCATTGGCATAGCTGGCCTCGACCGCCTCAGAATTGATTGGCCGTTCTCGTATCAGCAATGGTAGGGTTGATGAGTTCACCCGTGGCCAGATGGAGGTTGCCTGTGAGGACTTGCGTTCCATGCCGGATGGAAGTGAACTCTCGACACTCAACATGATCTTCTTTCATCGGCAATGTCTTACCATCCCGTTGCAGCGCCTGGATACCCGGTTTCTCGTCAACGCTGATGACATGCGTGCCCTCAGTGTACTGGGCTTGAGCCTGCGTATGCAACTCACAGATTTCCGTCGTCTGCTCAACGAACGTCTCCCAGTCGTCAATGTTCGGGTTTTCCCAATAGCGGCTTCGATGCGGTTGAAGCAGGGCCTGCTTTTAAAAAACGGCTCACATGAGCCCGAGAGATCTTCTTGACAATCCCCTTGGCGATCGCTGCCTCTTTCAACGTTTCCCCTGTCCAATGGTTGATCGGCACACCCACCTTCTCTGGCTTCTCAGTCGCCAGTGCAATGATCTGCGCTTTCTGTTCTTCACTGATGGTTGTTGGATGTCCTGGACGAGGGGCATCGGCCAGCAACTCTGCCAATTCTCTTCGGTATCGGCTTTGGGTAAGAGTGCCCGCACCATACTCCTTTTCGAGCTGATCTCGCTCACTGGTCAAGCTTTGCCAGCGTTGGCTCCAACGTCTGACCGTGTCCCGTCCAACCCCATACTTTTTGCCCACTTCCGTTTTATTTCCTGAGATAGCATAGTCCAGCAGCAATCCTGCCCTTAAGACGATCCCCTGTGGGCTCGTACTTGCTTGAACCAGTTCTTTGAGCAGTTTGGTTTGTGTTTGAGTCAGTGTTATTTTTTCCATTCTGCTCACTAGTTTAACACATGTGGTGGACTATTTGCGAGAGGAGGTACGGGCTCTTTTGGCCTCCCTCTCGTCAAAACAACACTGCAGGAAAATAAAAAATTATTTCTACAGCAAAGTATAAAAAATCATGCTATCTATCTATCTATCTATCTATCTATCTATTGCATTTTTCCTGGTAATACTTTATTATTTCCAGTAACACACCTGTTCATCAATATATGTATCCTGACATATGTCATAGGTAAAGCATAAAGAGTTGTTGATTTGTTAAAAGAATCAGGATAAATTTGTGTCAAGTTTTTGGATATGCATGCGCCTTATCTAAACGAAGGAAGTGTATACCTTGCTTTTGCGTTGTTCATTTATCGAAAACATGGATGTCAGATACGATGACGAGCATTGTCTAGTAATTTATCAGAATCGTATTTTGCTTTTCAGCCCTACTGAATACAAATTGATACGACTCTTATTGATACATTGTATTGTGTCTGAGGAGAATTTATTGGAAGAATTATCTTTGCAGTACCCAGATGATAGCGTATTACGTCTTATTAGTAAATACGCGAATAAGGTTCGTAATAAAATCAATGCTCATGGACTTCAGATTTGTCGAATTGATGGTTATGGTTACATGCTTTTACCTTCCCAGGTAGACTGTATCCAAATTTCTTGTGTACGAGGTTTGAACAATTCGGCAACAGCGAACTCATTGACAGGTCATTAGAGTAGCATAGATATGAAGAGTTGCGAAACTGACCTTGCCTCGGATTTCTGGGGTAAGGTCTAACGGTGTAGATCGTAATTACTCAGGACCACATTTTGTGTCCTTAGCAATTTCCACTACTAGATATAGTAGTGATAAGCTCAACAATTAATCGCAAAACGTCCAAAAATGGCCTTTGAATAGCTATTGATGAGACAATAATGAACACTTTTGAGCTCAAAAATACTCTATAGGGTACCTGAGTAGTTACGGTAGATCTTTGTCTTAGTCTTTCATTGTCCATCTTGCCTGTAAGTATAGATGGTAATTTTCTTGTTTGTCTGCATCTCAAGGATAAAGAGTCGTCCTTGCCACCTTTCTTGCACTTCATCCAGGAATGTCCAGGTAGACCAGAAAGTAGGTGGCAAGATCCAGAAGCAATAGCATTCCATCCTGCTTGTTGAAGCTGGGCTGTGTAATGGGCAGCCATTGTAGAGAGTGTCAGTTTGTGCTGAGGAAAATCACATTTTTCTCTGAGCAGTTGTAAGCAAACAACCTAACTTCCGTTCGCCTCTACAACTGCGCTAGCAGGAGTCGCTAAATCAGGTAGTAGGTCATATATTGGCGTTTTGCCTGGCCATCGTCCAATTGCCCTTTTAGGTATGTTATATGTTCTAGAAAATTTATGTGCAGAATGTGTGGAAGGATGACCATTCTGAGCTTCATCGCTATGAGAAGAAGTTTCGTCCATAGCTACCTCCTGAGAACACTCTATTCAGAGACTTCTATTGCTTATCCAGTGTAACATATTTTATGATGAATGACCAGCGTTATTTGATACCCTTTACCAGGTTGACAATACCAGGGGGGGAGCTCTCCATCAGCGATTCTTGAAAAAAAGTATTCTGCACTATTCGTATATTTAATCGTCTTAAAACTTTCCATTACCCAGCTTATCTGCAAGTATAGATGATAACTCTTTTGGTCTGTCTGGCATCTGAAGGACAAAGAGTCGCCCTTGCCACCTTTCTTGCACTTCATCCAGGAATGTCCAGGTAGACCAGAAAGTGGGTGGGCAAGATCCAGAAGCAATAGCATTCCATCCTGCTTGTTGAAGCTGGGCTGTGTAATGGGCAGCAATTGCAGAGAGTGTCAAATGTGTGCTGAAATTACATTTTTTAGAGCAGTTGTAGGCGAACCCGAACTCCGTTCGCCTCTACAACTGCGCCAGCAGGAGTCGCTAAATCAAAATCAGGTATGAGGTCATATATTGGCGTTGTGCCTGGCAATTGTCGAATCGCCCTTCTTGGCACTTTATATATTTTAGGCAATTTATGTGTAGGATTTGAGGAAGGATGACCATTCTGAGCTTCATCGCTATGAGAAGAAGTTTCGTCCATAGCTACCTCCTGAGAACACTCTATTCAGAGACTTCTATTGCTTATCCAGTGTAACATATTTTATGATGAATGACCAGCGTTATTTGATACCATCGCCAGGGCTTCGCAAAGTCTTTTTCCCTTTCTCTCAAGAGAAAGGAATTGTGGGGACACGTCGTGCCTCGGCACAAGGCGGCATTCCTTTGCAATCCTACTTTTGACAACTTTTGTGAAGCCCTGAATACTATTGGCAAACCCTGTTCAGCTCTCACTAGTCCGGCACTAATTCGCACGGAATGATACTCTGTACTGATCCAGAGACATACGGACTGTTGGGCAACGTTCCGCTTGTTCCTGCAGGAAGGAATACTCCTCCTCCATATGCTGGCTTGTCACATTCGGCTGATAAAAAGCCAGAACCGAATTCCAGCAGCTTGATCATTTCCTGCTGAAGACCAAGTGTAGGGATAGTTAGCACCAAGTTGTTGTGAACAAGCAAGGGCAAAGGGACCACTGGGAATGTTAGTGTTGTTGGTTGACTGTATCTCCATCTCGCAACTCATGGTCTGGCAGAAGCCCAATGTACCGTCGGCATAACTGTAGTACCATGCATACAGATGGACTGCGATAGAGAAGTTATGGCCATGCAAGCTATAGCTTTTCACCGTATAGGGGAGCAATTCTACTGCCGCATAACAACCAGGTGTTGGCGGTCGATAGCTACGGCTATGAGGGATCATATGTTGGGTCGGTTCAGAAGTATTGAGCGGAGCGTAATTTGCTCTGCTTGCTGCGTGAGCGGTTCCTCCTAAAGTGAAGAGAACAGCAAACAAGGTAAAAGAACATACAAGCACAACAATCCGTTTTCGAAAGCGAAGCATGAAGAGTCTCCTTCCTTTAATAGAAAGCTTTCTGCCTCCATGGCAAGCAAACTGTTGGAATCAGTTCGAGGTTTACTAACTAAATGGAAGCACTATGAGCACGTTTTTACAATGAATGATTTAAGATTTTGTCAGTCGATCATATACAATAATTCTAACATTTATCTATATTAGAAGATGAGGAGTAAATACTCCAATTTTCAGGAATATTTTTCATAATATGCAAGGATATTTATTACCAATTTTTGGGAAAAGTATCCCCAAAAATTAGGGTACTTTTTCCCTGTTTGGCACACTGAGAAATGTTAGGATTAGCAGAGGGTATTGAAGCCATAAAATATCCATTTTTCTGGAACACATCATAACTGCAAGGAAAAGAGATGATTTGCGTAACAACGCGGTTTCACTTGAGACACTTCTGGCAACTTATACCTGTATATTTTTTATATCGAGGCATGTTATCAGATCTACAAACGGCATCAGGTCTTATCCGCTATGCGTTCCTGATTGAAAGCCCTCGGGTGTGCTGCACATTCTCAATATGGTCGTCTTATAAAGATGTGGAAAGCTTTTCGAATGTTTCTCAGCATATACGTGCAGTGCGACATGCTAAGAGATTTTGTCAAGAAATCTGGTCAACTTATTGGCAATTTGATGCTATGAGTAAGTATGCCAACATCTGGTCAGGTGATCCCGCATGGCCTGCTTTCACCACTGATCCTTCTTGCCCTTATCGTCTCATCCAGGTACTTGATCAGGAGGAATTATGACACTACTTGTATTTGTATTGAGACTGATATTAGGAGGAACCTTTCTTATCAGCGCATTGCCGAAATTACGCAATCCCAAGGGTTTTACTTTAACTGTTTTGGAATATAGGATACTTCCACCGTATTTGAGTAAGTTGTATGGGATGTTCCTCCCGGCCCTGGAATTCACTTTAGCTCTTTGGACCATTACAGGAATTATGCTTCGTTTCGCTACCATTATTATGTCCTTCCTACTCTTCAGTTTTATTGTAGCAATCAGCATAAACATCAAGAGCGGGCGTGACCTTGCATGTAACTGTTTTGGAAGGTTTAAAAAACGCCAGATAGGGAAAACTCTTCTTATCCAGGATGGTATGCTTTTAGGTGGTGCCATTTTTATTAGCGTTACGCATACATGGACACAAGTAGAAGTATGGTCTATATTTCAGTTTGTTAGAATAACAAATGATGAATTTGAGCTTATTTTTACTCTATGTATAGAGATGATGATAAGCATAATACTTTTTTGGAGGCATTTTCTTCTTCAAAAGGATATCCTTGTAAAAAAGAAGCAATCCCTTGTTTTGAATCTTGATTTATTGAAAATATAGTATTGGTTTGTCCATTCGAGCTTAAAGTACGGGCGAATGCGTCTGGCGGAAATGGCAAATTTCTGTTTTTGCCAACAATATATATTGAAAGGAAGACTTTCATGACAGGCTTATGGCTTGTAAGCTATATTATTCTCTGGCTATTGGTTATAGGGTTATGTCTCATAATAATCGGTCTCTTGCAACAATTAGGGATGTTGCAACACCAATTGGATCAACATCCCTTAGCACCTGTGGCAGAGAAAAAAATACTGCATCCTTCACTAGAAGAAGATGGGCCAACCGTTGGTTCAGTTGTGCCAGAACTTACAGCAGATAGTGTCAATGGATTTGGATCAATAATCCTTTCACCACTATTCCCCGAGGGATATAGGTTATTGATGTTTCTATCTCCGCTCTGCGAATCCTGTCAACATATAGTTGAGCCTCTTAATAGATTGATAAAGGATGAGGCAATAATAGGAAAAGTAATTGCTATTATGAGAGCGGATGAACAAGCATGTCAGGCATTCATTAGTGTTTTTCCCTTAAATTTTCCTATCCTATGTGACAGTAAGCGCACGCTCACGATGAATTTCAACGTCCATCATGCTCCCTTTGGTTTGCTCTACAATCCACAGGGCATTCTTGTGAGCAAAGGGGGTATCAAAAATCGAGAAGATCTCTTAAATCTACTCAGAATTGAAGTTCAGCCTCAACTCTTATCTTTGTAAAGAAAGAAAGTGATAGCCGCTTGTATTGAAGTAAAAGGAGTAAAAACAATGAAAGAATTTTTGAGCCAGATAGAGCAGAATATAGCAAAAATGTCTTCACGTCGTCGTTTTGTTGGCAAAATGGGGAAAGTGGTAGCAGTTCTAGCAGCACTTACTACAGGCCAATTTTTGGAGAATAAAAACACAGCCTATGCAGAAGATACAAAGACTAAACTGCATTGTTGTGATGGCACGCTTTGTCCTGATCATCATACAAAGATTTGCCCCAATAACGCCATCCCACTGTACACATGGAGTTGTCTTGATAGTAGCAAAGATCACCATAAAGATCACCATAATTATATATGCACTGATTGTTTTTCTCTGATTGAGACAACACCTTATATGATTTACAAATATATGTGTACGTTTGCTTTACATGTTCATACCGAGCGGACAAATCAGTCTGCAAAAGCAGATATTGTTCTAGAGTAAACTTAGGAGCAGGTTAATGACTTCCACATCCGTTCGCAATTTAGTGTTGCTTGTTATTGGAATGAGTGTGGGCTGTATATTAGCATATATGGTTCATAGCCCATTTTTTCTTTTCTTCACTATAGTAGTAGGCTTGCTGCCATTTATTATGGCTATGCTGGTGGGGGGTGCTAAAACGACAACAGCTTGAGGGGTTTCAATGATCAGAACGATCGGGTCCCTCGTGCAGGAGCCTCTGAACACAAGAATTTGGTTATTTGCAGTCAGCCTGTATACGTTTACTTGTATAAGTACATCGATGCTTCTCGGTACTTTTTTAAGTATCATGGGCATGATAGTTCATAGTATGATGAGTAATATAGACCAACATGTACAATTCTTCAAAGACATAGAATATGTGTTGATTGGATTGTTGGCTATAGCTTATGCTTTAAGCGATTATGGATTATTTCGCTTACCTCGTCCAAGGCTAATGAATGCAGTACCGGTTACCTGGTGGCGTTGGTGGAGGCCTTACGGCGGTGCTCTGGCTTACGGAGCCGCTCTTGGTCTTGGAGTGACAACACGGATACATTTTGGCGCTTTTTATATTCTTTGTATCTGGTGTATGTTTAAAGGAAACCTCTTATATGGAGCAATCCTGATGGGTTTATATGGTGTAGCCAGATCACTAGTTTTATTCCCGACTAGTCGATATATATATGGTTCCTGTACAAACCCGGAGCCTTCTCTTTCCTGGCTAACAAATTCGCTTGAAATGGCAAAGCTTATTGTTGGTATTGTTCTCATTGCGTTTGGAACATATACAGTCCTGTTTCTCTTTCTCTAAGCTCGACTTCATACATTTTTGTAGGCTGAAGATCAATATGTTGAGGGTCTTACGCCCCTTCTTATGGCCTGAGAAACACAGCGCAAGCGTGAGAAAAACAGGTTCCCGTACTTTTTTTCTATCTGGTACGAACTCTCGTGAGAAGCGGATAGAGAAAAACGCTCTTTCAGGGATATTTCCCAGAGACAAGAATGATGAGAATTGCCCTGAGGAGCGCCGTTAGGGGTCTTCTAAAAACATAGCATACTTCTCATGGATCTA
>CAWAJA010000005.1:0-357114 GCA_963782275.1 uncultured Acidobacteriaceae bacterium
CTCATCGCCAATCTCGCCTGGAACCTCAAAAACCAGGGGCGGATGGCCGAATCGCGAAAACTCTACGAGAAGTCCATGCTGGCCTCGACCCGGCGATCTTCCAGACGCTCTACGGCTGGGCGCGGATGGAGGAGACCGACCGCAACTTCGCCCGCGCCGGCGAGTTGCTCGACGCGGCCGAACGAAATTATCGCCCGGAAAACCCGGGCGTTTTTCGCTCCACCGCGACTTCCTGCACGGGCGCGTCAAGCACTACGACAAGGCGCTGGCCGCGCTCAACGACATCGAGCGGCGACGCCAAGGCGGCGGTCTCGGCCCGATCGAATGGAGCGAAAAGGGCCTCCTGCTGGACCGGGATCTACCGGTATGCCGAAGCGTTTGCCGCTTTCGGCGAAGGCTAGTGGACGCTGCGGGCGCTGACCGGCCAAAGCTATCTGGGCGGAGGAGGCGGCAGTGTTGGCGCGTGGCCTGAAAAGCCTTCTTTGTCGCGCCGCGGCTCAAGATCCTGCCGCGCGCCGCGGTCAGAGCCGACGTTGCCCAGCCCATCTTCATCGTCGGCTTTCCCCGCTCCGGCACGACCATGATCGAGCAGACGCTGAGCGCCCATCCGCAGATCAACGCCGGCGATGAGCTGCCGATCGTGGGCGAGCCCACGGGGCTCATCCAGCGGATGCTGATGAGCCCCCTCGCCTATCCGGAGGCCCTGGCGGATCTGTGGCTCGGCGACCAGGTCGAGGGGCTCGACAATTTGCGCGACTATTATCTCCAGCGCGCCCGCCAGCTCGGCGCACTGCTCAGGGGCCGCGCTGGTTTACCGACAAGATGCCGCTGAACGAGACCCATCTCGGCCTCATTGGCCTCATCTTCCCGCAGGCGCCGATCATCCACCTCCTGCGCCATCCGCTCGACGTGGTGCTCTGGTATTCTCCAATCACCTGACGCACGGCTTCTACTGCGCTTATGATCTCGAAAGCATCGCCCGCCACTACGTACTGGCGATGGATCTGGTAGGCCACTATCGGCGCGAAATGGCGCTCAAATACCTGGCGGTTCGCTACGAGGACGTGATCGACCGGCAGGAGGAGAGCGTGCGCAGCATGCTTACGTTCGTAGGCGCGTACGACGATCGGCGCTGCCTCGAATTTCACGAAAATAGGCGCTACGCTCGCACAGCGAGTTACGCCCAGGTGACCGAGAAGCTCTATGGCCGTTCGCGCTACCGCTACCGCGCTTACCGCGAACAGCTCGCGCCGGTGATCCCAATCCTGGAGCCGGCCATTCACGCGCTCGGCTACACGATCGAGTAAAGCGCCGGCGCGATCTACCTCTCCAAAGGAACACGAGGCGCGGCGACCAACGCGCGATCGAGCCTCCGGCCTACCCTGTCGTCGCCTGGCTCTGGGGGCGCGGATTCCCCGTCCAATCTGCGGACGTAGCGGACGGTCGCCTCGCAGATCGATTCGCCTGGCGCGCATGACCCCGGGATCGCTCCAGTCGAGATCGAAGAACGCCTGGTAACTGTGGCGCGCCGAAATGTGGTAGGCGCAAAGGCCGACGAAATTGATGTAGACGTCGAGAGCCGAGACGTCGTCGCGGATGGTGCCGTCCGCCCATCCGCGTTCGAGGATGCGTTCGACCACGCCGAGGCGCTCGCGGTTCATCTTTCTCAGCGCCGGCGATTTCTCGTAGTAGCGCCCGCCCTGCAAATTCTCCTGCAGCGCGAGACGGATGAAATCGGGGACCTTGCAGAACTGGTCGAAGGCGGAGCGTGCGATGGTCTCCAGCGCCTCGAGGGGCGGCAGGCCGTCGAGCCGGCCCGTGACGGCGTCCGGGCTGACCTTCCGATAGGCGTACTCCAGCGTCGCGGCGTACAAGGTCAATGCCTCGACCACGCGCGCCTTGCGCTCGGGGCGCGACAGCCGCTTCCACTCAGCGCTTCGAGCTGGCTTCCGACGGTGAAGCACGGATCGAGCGCAGCCATCGGGACTTGAAAGATCGCGCCGATCGTCGCGCCGCGAAGACCAGCAAGCGCCCTGTCGTCGGAAAGCGGAATCGAGCGGGCCCTCGACCACGACCCAACCGGAGCGAACGGCAATGCCGGGCGGCAACAGCCCGGTCAGCACGAGAATCGTCAGCGTTTTGCGGGAGCCCAATTCGCCGTCGATTCCAAGCGTCTCACCGGGGAAGAGGTCGAAGGCGACATTGTCGACCGGCACCCGCTCGCGCGGTCCGGCGCCGGCGACAAGCGTGACGCCGCGAGCCGAGAAGATCGCGCCCGTCGGAACGTCGCCCGGCGCCGCCGTGCCGACCAAGGCCGCCCTGGCGGCATGCGCCGGTCGCGACCAGCCTTCGGCCGATGCCTCGCGGACGCGATCGCCAATAAGACCGAAGGCTAAGGATCGTCAGTGCGACCACGGCCCCGGTGGGCGCGAGCAGCCAGGGGAAGTCGTTGAGGCTGGCTTCCGCGGGTCGACCCGCGGCAGGTCTACCGCCCCGGATACCAGTAGGACGCCTGGGGCTTCGTGCGGTCGACCACCACGAACTCGTTGGCGAACACGCGGTAGGTCGGGCTCCAGTCGCCGTCCGGCCATTGGACGCGGATTTCGGCCCGCTCCGCCGTGCCCAGGCCCACGTGGATCCACCCGGCGTGGCCCGAGGCGTCGCCGCCGCCGACCTGAACGGTGCGGGTCTGCGTACGCACGCCAGTTTTAACCGAGATCTTTGCCCCAACCGCGTTGCGGTTGGGTGGGCTGACGAGCCGGATCTCCGTCCAGTTGCCCATCGGCAGCGGCGGGCCGTCGCCGTTCCTGGCGCCGAGATTGCGGAAGAGCGAAACGTTCGAGCCCCGGTTGACCTGCAGGATGTCGAGGTCGCCATCGAGATTGAAATCGGCGATCAGCGCGCCGCGGCCCTTGCGGTCGCCGGCGATACCCGCTTCGTCGCCGGCTTCGGCAAATTTGCCGCTCCACTGGCCGAGCAGGAGGTTGCTCGGGTCCTTTGCCGCAAAATCCGGCATCTGCTCGAGGTTGCCTTTCGACACGAAGATGTCGAGGAGCCCGTCTTGTTGAAATCGGCGAATTCGGCGTGCCAGGCGGTCGAGGGCCGCTTGTCGCCGCCGGCATAGGGAATGTGCGCGGTGACGCCGACTTCCGCGGCGATGTCGCGGTAGACCGGCAGTTCGCCGCGCCCTGCTTCTTCGCGATCGAGCTGCTGCAGCTTCTCGTCGCCCATCGAGGTCAGGAAATATTCCGGGTAGCCCGAGCCGTCGATGTCGCCCTCGGCGATGCCCATGCCAAAGATCGACAAATGCCGCCAGCCGTCGGCGCGGCCGTAAAGGCGCGGCGTCTTGCCGGGCTCGATGCGCCACATCTGCTCCTCCCCGCCGCGGTAATATTGCCGGTCGTTGGAGACCCGCAGCGACGGAACGCCGGACTTGTTCCAGTCGGTGAACAGCATCGAAAGGGCGCAGAACCCAGGCGCCAGAGGGGCGCGGACGGAATAGTCGGGCTTGTCGCCGGGCTGCGGCCGGTAGAGTGAGTTTTCCTCGCAGGTGCCCCAGGGCGAGCCGGGTGCGTCGCGATCGACGTAATGGCCGATCGCCAGCGTCGGAAATTTCTGCCCTGGCTCCCACTCGGCGGCGAACGCGGTCGTCCAGCCGGTGTCGCCGTCGAAGCCCCACTCCTTGTTGGCGAGCGTGAAGGTGCAATCGGGGCCGCCCTTGAGGAGGAGATTGCCGCCAACCCGGAGCACGAAAAGATCCATGCGCCCGTCGCCGTCGATGTCGAGCGGGTAGGCGCCGATGACGTTGGTGAGGAGCTTCGGGTCGGCGCCGATGTCGAGCGGCCTCTCCTCGAATTTCAGCGGCCCGCCCGCCTTCGACTTGTTGACGAAGAGCCGCGCCGGGTTCTTGCCGCCAGCGAGGAAGACGGAGGGAAAGCCGGAGCCGTCGCAGTCGAGCGCCGCGCCGCCGCCGCCGACGAAAAATTCCCACGGGCCGCCATAGACGCTGTGGATGCCGGCGGCCTCCGCCTCCTCATGCATGAGCGGAACGTCGCCGAGCGGCTTCGGCGAGCCGTCAGCGGCAGCCGGCCGAACGGTGCAGACAAAAAGAAGGCCGGCCAGCGCCATGAGCCGCATCAGGGCGCCTCGATGACGAGCGACCGCAGGAACGCGACGACCGTATCGCGTTCGTGAGCATCGAGCGCCAGATAGGCGTCGCGCGAGAAGCGCGCTTCGCCGCCGTGCGCGGCGATAACCTCGTCGAGCATGCGGAATTGGCCGTTGTGGCCGTAAGGCGCGGTCGAGCCCACGCCCCAAAGCCGCGGCGTCAGGAAGACGTCGCGCTCGACGAAGCGCTGCGCCTGCAGTTCGTTGCCGAGGGCGTTGACGGTCTCGTCGACGATCAGGTGGCGCTTGAGGTCGCTGAAAAGGGGGATCAGCCATTCGCCCTTCTCGTTCCTTTGCAGCGTCCTGGCGAACGGCAGGACGGCGAGATCGATGCGGATCGGCGCCTTGACCTCGGCGGCGCGCAACGTTCCCGCCATGTCGTAAGGGGCGGGATCGGTAAAGACGAGCGACTTCAGGGGCAGGGTCTTGACATGGCACGAGGCGCAGCCGATCGCCTCGAACTGCCCGGCGCTTTCCGCCGCAGCCGCGCGCCAGTCCGCCGGCAAATCGGTTTTCACCGTCGGCGGCGGCAGAGTCGCCTGGAACGCAACAAGCGCCGAGACGTCGCCCGCCGTCACTGCGTCCGGCACGCCGCTTTCGGCGAAATCGTGGCTGCCGGTCCAGCGCACGCCGAAACGCTCGGCCGCCTCCATGCCATGGTGGATGTTGAGCGCGTTGATGGTGAACTGGCGAAGCGAGGTGAACACGCCCTTGCGGCTGAAGGGGCGGACGATGAGATCGGCGTCGACGCCGTCGACCGAGTCGAGATCGACGATGCCGTCCGGATGGGCTTCGATCCATCCGAAGCGGATGCCCTTGGTGACGAGATCGGCCCGGCACGGCTCGCCGGTGGCGCGCGCATGCGCCACGGCATCGGCGCGAATCGCCTGCAAGTCGGCGGTCATTTCCCTTGCGACCAATTCGACGAGCCCCGCTCCCATCAGCGCGACGGTGTGGCGTTCGCTCGAGAATGAAGGATCGGTATTGTCGAACTGCGCGCTTTCGAAGCCCTCGGAGACGAAGACGTTGGCGACGTCGTCGCCCGAGCCGCCTTCGACCGGGTCGTTGTGACAGCCGAAGCAGGAGTTCGAGTCGGGCCGCTCGTGCGGCTGAAGGGCGGATTGACCCCGCTTTTGCGCCTGGTCGGGATGATCGCCTGCGTCGCCTTCGGCCGACCCGCTCCGTCGACGGTGGTAAATTTGGCCCTGAAAAGCTCGCGGCCGCGCTCGATGAGGGCCGGCAAGGCCGAGGGGCCGGCGGCGGCGACTGCATCGAAATCGATATGCGAGCTGAAAACGCGCTCGTCCCAGCTGCCGCCGAAGGCGACGCCCGCTGCGAGCCCGAAGCCAACCGCCCCGATTATGGCGGCGATTCCCCGTCCTGGCTTCATTGTCCTCCCGATCTCCCGCCGGCGCTCGATGGAGCGACCGGCCGCGCGGGTCTCTCTGTCATGAACCAGGGGCGGGCGGCAAGCTCGATCCGCTGACGATCCGTGTTCGTGTTCTGGTCTGTTGCGCAGACGCGCCTTGGAGAGTTACTGTGACTTTGGCGTTCGCTGTCGGGTCCGACAAAAAAGTCGAAAGCCTTTTGATCCGGTCCTGAGGGGACCTTTGTGGAGGAAACGGAATGAAGCACACAATGACACTGGCGCTGGGGACGGCTTTGCTCGCCTCAGTGAGCCTCACTTCTTTTGCGGCGTCGGCAAAGGACGTCACCGTCGGCGTCTCCTGGTCGAATTTCCAGGAAGAGCGCTGGAAGACCGACGAAGCGGCGATTAAGAAGGCGCTGGCAGCGTCAGGTGCCAAATACATCTCCGCCGACGCGCAAGGGTCGCCGAGCAAGCAGCTCACCGACGTCGAGAGCCTGATTTCGAAGGGGGCGAATGTCCTGGTTGTGCTGGCGATGGACTCCGAGGCGATCCTCCCGGCCGTCAAGAAGGCCAACGACGAGGGCATTCCGGTCATCGCCTATGACCGCCTGATCGAGAGCCCGAACGTTCTTTATATCACCTTCAACAACGTCGAAGTCGGGCGGATGATGGCCAAGGCGATCGTGGCCGCCAAGCCTGCCGGCAACTATGCCTTCATCAAGGGCGACAAGGGCGACCCGAACGCCGACTTCCTCTTCTCGGGGATCACGGAGATCCTGAAGCCCGCGATGACAGCGGGCAAAATCAAGAACGTGGGCAAATCCTACACCGACGGATGGAAGCCCGACAACGCCCAGAAGAACATGGAACAGATCCTCACCAAGAATAACAACAAGGTCGACGCGGTCGTCTGTGAGAACGACGGCATGGCCGGCGGCGTCGTGGCCGCGCTCAAGTCGCAGGGCCTCGCAGGCGTCGTCCCGGTCTCGGGCCAGGACGGCGACCATGCCGCGATCAATCGAATCGCGCTCGGCACCCAGACCGTGTCGATCTGGAAGGACGCGCGCGATCTCGGCAAGACCGCGGGCGAGGCGGCGGTCGCCCTCGCCGACGGCAAGAAGATGACGGCCATCGCCGGGGTGAAGCCATTCACCGGCGGCGCCAAGCACATCTCGGTCAGCGGCATCCTGCTGACGCCGCTCCCCGTCACCAAGGCGAACTTGAACGTGATCGTCGACAAGGGCTGGATCACCAAGGCGGAAGTCTGCGCCGGGGTAAATCCCGCGATGACGCCGTATTGCAAGTGAGCTGACCGCCGCCCGGCAGGGCGAACCAACGAAGAGGGCGCCGCTCTCAGGGGCGGCGCCGCGCGCCAATAATGCGACGACCGCAGCATCGGCGGAGACGTCGCGAAAAAAAACACGGGGAGACAGAATGACCTCCGCAGCGCCGAGTGCGACCAGCACAGCCTCCACCGAACCCGCCATTCGCCGCCTGCTTCGAGCCACCGAGATCGACACGCGCATGCTCGGCATGATCGGCGCGCTGGTGCTGATCTGGGTGGGGTTCAATGTCTACACACAGATCCAGACCGGCGAGAGCCTGTTCCTGACGCCCCGCAACCTGTGGAACCTGAGCGTCCAGACCTCGTCGATCGCCATCATGGCGACGGGCATGGTGCTGATCATCGTCATGCGCCACATCGACCTGTCGGTCGGCTCGATCATCGGCTTCGTCTCGACGATCATCGGCGTCGCTCAGGTCCACATCCTGCCGGCCTATCTCGGCCTCGACAACCCGGCCATCTGGATCATCGCCGTCCTCATCGCGCTGGCGCTCGGCGCGGCGATCGGCGCCTTTCACGGCTCGCTCGTCGCCTATCTCGGCATTCCCGCCTTCATCGTGACGCTCGGCGCGCAATTGTTCTGGCGCGGCGCCGCCTGGTGGGTGACGACAGGGCAGACCATCGCTCCGCTCGACGACCGCTTCGCCCTGATGGGCGGCGGCCCGCACGGTTCGATCGGCGCCACCGCGAGTTGGGCGCTCTGCGCGCTCGCCTGCGCCGCCATCGTCTTCGGCCTGTATTCTGGCCGGCAGAGGCGGGCGCGGTTCCGGTTCCCGCAGCGGCCGATGTGGGCGGAGTACCTGATCGGCGGCGTCGGATGCTTTCTCGTCATCGGCGCTACAGCGATAGTCAACGCCTATCCGTGGCCAGAGCGGGTCGCCGCGCGCTATGCGCAAGAGCACAACATTCCCGTTCCCGAAGGCGGCCTCTTCATCTCGACCGGCTACGCGATTCCGGTGCTGATCGCGCTGGTGACGGGGATCGTGATGACGTTCCTCGCCACGCGCACGCGTTTCGGCCGCTACATCTACGCTACCGGCGGCAATCCGGAAGCCGCCGAACTCGCCGGCATCAACACCAAGAGGATCACGGTGCTGGTGTTTGCGTTGATGGGCTTGCTGGCGGCGGTCGCGGCCTGCATCGATTCGGCGCGGCTCGAACTCGGCCACCAACGTGCTCGGGCAGTTCGACGAGCTCTACGTGATCGCCGCGGCGGTGATCGGCGGCACGTCGCTGGCGGGCGGCGTCGGCACGATCTACGGCGCGCTCATCGGCGCGCTGGTGATCCAGTCGCTGCAGTCGGGCATGGTGCTGCTCGGTTTCGACTCGGCCTACCAGCAGATGGTGGTCGGCGTCGTGCTGGTCGGCGCGGTCGGCCTCGATACCTTCTATCGCCGCAGAACCGCCAAGGGGTAAGCCCATGGACGCCCAAGCTCGAACCCCCCTCGTCGAGATGAAGGACATCTCGCTCGCCTTCGGCGGTCTGAAGGCGGTCGACGACGCCTCGATCGATCTTTATCCCGGGGAGGTCGTTGGCCTCCTCGGTCACAACGGCGCCGGCAAATCCTGCCTGATCAAAGTGCTGTCGGGCGCCTACAAGCGCGACTCCGGGCACATCTTCATCGACGGGCAGGAAGCCACGATCAACAACCCGCGCGACGCAAAGCATTACGGCATCGAGACCGTCTATCAGGCGCTGGCGCTCGCCGACAACGTCGACGCGGCGTCGAACCTCTATCTCGGACGCGAGCTTCGGACCCGCTGGGGAACGCTCGACGACGACTCGATGGAGGCGGAAGCGCGCAAGGTGATGGGACGGCTCAATCCAAATTTCCGCCGCTTCAAGGAGCCGGTTATCGCGCTCTCCGGCGGCCAGCGCCAGTCGGTCGCCATCGCCCGCGCGATCCATTTCAACGCCCGCATCCTCATCCTGGACGAGCCGACGGCGGCGCTGGGGCCGGCCGAGACGCGCCAGGTCGGCGAGCTCGTCAAGCAGCTCAAGGCCGAGGGCATCGGCATTTTCCTCATCAGCCACGACATCCACGACGTGTTCGATCTCGCCGACCGGGTGACGGTGATGAAGAACGGCCAGATCGTCGGCAGCGGCCGGGTCGAGGACATGACCAAGGACGAGGTCCTCGGCATGATCATTTTGGGCAAGTGCCCGCCCGGCGCCATCCCCGGGCCGGGCGCGATGGCGAGCTAGGGCGCCGGCCCGGCGGTCTCCGCGGCGCCGGGCTGCAAAAAGCTTCGATTTGCGTCAATTGTTTGCAAACGGCCTGCAATTTCCTGCCAAAGATTGCAATTTCTTGCCTGGATTCGGGACTTATCAGAGGGTTACGGGCGAGTGGCAGGGAAAAAGGGAAAAGCAACTCCCAAGCCAGCGCGCCTGTCGACGCAGGAAGGGCGGCGTTGTAGCCGCGCTCGGTGAGCGCGGCCGGCGCGGTCAGCGACCGCGCCTACAAAAGCGCCGCGCCCCCGATGTTCTCGCCCACGAGCTACGTGAGAAATCAACTCCAAAGCTCCCACCCAAAACGCTTAGAAAGGAGAAGAGAAACTTCAGGCCGCTCCACCGTGGAGCAGGTGCGACGGACGCTTCTGGAACTCATGACCAAATTGTATATCATATTCTGATTTTCTTCAAGCAACTGTCGCGGCGTGTCGCTAGCACATGATATGTCCGGTTTAGGTAGCGCACGATCTGTCCGGTAAGTTCCGAGCCTTTCGGGGTGAGGGATGCGCCGGTCAGAAGCCCGTCAGGGTGTGCGAATGATGAAGTTTTTGGATATCTTGGGCCGGTACGAGGCCGCAGAGTTCAGTCAGTTGGAAGCGGCGGAGCTTTTGGGTGTGGGCGAGCGGACGTTCCGGCGCTGGCGTGCACGCTACGAGGACGGCGGCGAGGCGGGGCTGTTGGACCGGCGCCTTGGCAAGGCCTCTGGCAAGCGGGTTCCGCTGGACCGGGAGGCGGAAGTTGAGGCGCTTTACCGGAGCCGTTACAGCGGGTTCACGGCGAAGCATTTCCACGAACTTCTAGTGCGCGATCATAAGTTTACGTGGAGCTATACCTGGACGAAGACGTTCCTGCACTCGAAGGGCTTGCTGGAGAAGGCGAAAAAGCGCGGTGCCCATCGGCGGAAGCGTCCGCGGCGGCCGGTGCCAGGTATGATGCTGCATCAGGATGGTTCGCGGCACGCATGGCTTGGCGGCCAGCCTGCGCTCGATCTGATCGTGACCATGGACGATGCCACGAACACGGTCTATTCGGCCTTTCTGATCGGGGAAGAGGGTACGGATTCGACGTTCCGGGCACTGAACGAGGTGTTTAGTGCGCATGGCCTGCCGCTGAGCCTGTACACGGACCGGGGCAGCCACTATTTCCATACGCCGGAAGCAGGCGGCAAGGTTGACCGGACACGCCTGACGCAGGTGGGGCGCGCCTTGGATCATCTGGGCGTCGAGCATATCGCGGCCTATTCGCCGCAAGCGCGGGGCCGCTCGGAGCGCGTGTTCCATACACTGCAAGACCGGCTGACCAAGGAATTGGCCTTGGCGGGGATCATGGAGGTAGAGGCGGCCAACATCTTTCTGCGCGATGTGTATATTCCAGCCCACAATGCGCGTTTCGCCGTCAAGGCGGAGCAAGTGGGCAGCGCGTTTGTGGCAATCCCGGGCGTCGATCTCGGCGAGATCCTTTGTACTCAGGAAGACCGTCAGGTTGGCAATGACAATTGCGTCTCGTTTAACCGGCTAAAACTGCAAATCCCGGCGAGCCCGCTACGCCCGCACTTCGTCAAGGCGCGGGTCAAGGTCCGCCAATACCACGACGGAAGCCACGCCGTCTTCCACGGTCAACGCTGCCTCGGCCGCTACGACCCGAAAGGCGTCCACGTGAACCTTCAAAAAGCCGCTTAAATCCGCTCGGCGGCAAACCTGTGGACGGCATGGACAAGCCTGCGGCTTGCCCACCCCGCCCACAGCAGAACAAAAGCAGAAGCAGCGGACATTTGATGCGCTACCTAAACCGGCCAACTTAATTCGCTATCGACAGAGAATTCGGCGCCATCGAAGCCATCGCAAGCCGCCCGGCGCCGGAAACAGGATGCCGCCAAGGCGACAGCTTCATTTCTTCAGACCTTGCCGCCCTTCCTCGCACTTGCTGGCAAAGTCGGCGCTCTGTTGTCGAACTTCCTTAAGCTTGAACGCCGATGAACTTCTGGGCTTCCGGCGCGGCGAAAGCGATCATCTCGCCATGGAGCAAGAAGAGGGACGGGTCGATGGATATAACGAGGAAGAAGCGCGTGCTGAATGCGGGCTCCGGCGCTGCGGCCGCGGCTCGGCTCCGCGAGTTCTTCTCCGTCTCTGATTATGACGAGGTGCGGCTCGACATTGACGCTTCGGTCAAGCCCGATCTCGTCGGCTCCTTCGCCGGCATGCGCGGCCAGATCGCCGACGCCAGCTTCGACGCCGTCTGGTCGTCGCACAGTCTCGAACATCTGCACGCGCATGAAGCGCCGGTTGCCCTTGCCGAATTTCGCCGAGTGTTGCGAGCGGACGGGTTCGCGATCATCACCTGCCCGAATGTCGCCGCCGCAGCCCGGCTGCTGGAAACGCAAGACATCGAAGAGGTCGGTGGAGATCATCACGACGACGGCCTCGATCCGCATCCTCGACATTCTCTACGGGCACGCGCCGTCGATCGAGGCGGGGCGCCTTCACATGGCGCACCGGACCGGCTTCACTTCCGCCCGGCTGGGGCGGCTGGCGGCGCAGGCAGGTTTTTTCGAGACGCGGGTCCTCGAAGGCGACGACTTCGATCTCTGGGCCGCGTTGCTAATGCCGCGCGTCGACTGCTCGGAGCTGGCGCGACGCTTTGCCGCGACTGTCGTTGCCGGTCTCCTTCCCGCGAGGAGTGCTCGCGGCCACTCTC
Source organism: uncultured Acidobacteriaceae bacterium (assembly GCA_963782275.1). GTDB lineage: Bacteria > Acidobacteriota > Terriglobia > Terriglobales > Acidobacteriaceae > Bog-257. The sequence goes on from CAWAJA010000005.1 coordinate 11,809, forward strand.
GAAGAGCCCGCGCCCGAGCGGCCCCGGTCGCATGTACGTCGACGGTTTTATAAGGTCAGCGCCCCTGAGGTCCCGGGCCCGTCGAACCGGCGAGCGCCCTCGCCGGCGCCAAGCGCGCGGCAAACGATCGCGGCAAGCGCGAAGGCCAGGCGGTTAATGCAATGGCCACGACGTCTGCCGCGCGCATGCGCTTCGACGGCTCGATCCGGGCCTAGAGCCGGTTCACTGGCGCCCGACGCTCCAATAGCGAAGCCCTCGGTTGCGCATGTCGCTCGGCGAATAAATGTCGCGCAGATTTACGATTGCCGGTTCGGTCAGCCACAGGCTTCTTCGTGTCGACTCCACGACAGCATGTCGATGGAAGTAGTATCCGAGATCATGGAAACGCTTGCATTATTGCAGGCGTTGTTGCCGCCGGAACGCCTCCGGGGCCGCGCGCCGCCGATAAGATGCCTCCTACCGCGGCGACAGTCCATGCGGCGGCGGCAGAAAGACCGAATTGCCGCTTCAGTTCGACGAGGTAGGCACGCTGCGCGGCCGCGACGCCGGGCGGCGCCGCCGCGTGGCTCTCAAGCCAACGGTGGATGGCCGCCACTTCATCGACGTGGCTCTGCGCCCTCAGCGAATGGGTCACGGACCCAGGGTGGCGGCGGCTGATTTTCAGCGGCGTGTTTGTGCGCGAGCTCAGCCACCGGGTGAAGGGCATGGATTACCGCGCCGCCGGCGCTGCCGCTTATCTGGGACTGGGCGCGGTCTGGGCGCTTGGGCTGTCCTCGTCGGCCGCCATGATGATGGCCACCAAGACTGCGATCCCGCCCGCGCTGTTCAGCATCACCGGGCTTATCCCACTGCGTCAGACCATCTTTCTCTGGCAAAGCCTGGTCGTGGCCGCGGTCCTGATCGTGGTCTCGACCATTGTCGCCTACCTCTCGGCGCCATCGCCGGAGAATGCGCGGACCGCGGAGTCTTACGGCCTGGTCTACGAATCCATGCACGAAAAGCAGGCGCCGCGAACCAAGCCCGGCGAGTGGCTCGAATACAGCCCCCTGCTGACGATTCTGGTGGTCGCGCTCCTGATGTGGTACTTGATCGATTTCTTTCGTTCCTCGCCTCAGGGCGCGCTGGCGGCGCTTGATCTCAACACCTACAACCTGATGTTCATCTGCGCCGGACTCTTGCTGCACTGGCGGCCGAGACGGTTTCTCAAGGCTGTTGGCGACTGCGTTCCCGCCACCAGCGGCGTGCTCATTCAGTTTCCGTTTTACGCGGTCATCTTCGGAATGATCGTGGGGACCCGCATCTCCGAATGGCTGGCGCATCTGTTTACCACCATCAGCACCCACAATACCTATCCTCTGCTGGTGGCCACGTATTCCGCGGTGCTGGGCATTTTCATTCCTTCGGGCGGTAGCAAGTGGGTGATCGAAGCCTCCTACGTCATGCAGGCGGCCAATGCTCATCAGGTGCACCTGGGCTGGGTGGTGCAGATCTACAACGCCGCCGAGGCCCTGCCCAACCTCGTCAATCCCTTCTGGATGCTTCCACTGCTGGGCATGTTGCGGCTCAAGGCGCGCGACATCGTGGGCTACGGCGTGCTTCAGTTGATCATCCACATCCCGATTGTGTTCTTCCTGTGCTGGCTGTTTGCGCGCTACACGCCGTATCTGCCGCCGGTGAAGTGAAGGCTATCCTTAAAGCTCTTATGCACCGCTGGAGAATATTCCCTTGCATCTATATAGACCAAAAGCTATAATTTTCAAGGAGCGGCGATGACAGAAGCCCGTGCCGGCGTGCCCTGGAAGTAGAAGTGAGTTCGGAGTTCGAACAGTGGTGGGACTCGCTGGATGAGGCGGAGAGAGAGGATGTCAGGAGCGGAGTCGGATTGCTTGAAGAGCGCGGTCCAACCCTGCCCTTCCCGTACTCCTCTGGAGTCGTGACATCGAAACACGCGAACATGCGCGAGCTTCGAATCCAACATCAAGGAAGACCGTATCGCATACTTTATGCTTTCGATCCTCGACGGGTCGCACTCCTTTTGATTGGGGGCGACAAAACGGGAAACGATCGGTGGTATGAAGAGTACGTCCCAGTCTCCGATCGCATCTACGACGCACACTTGGCAGAGCTGGAAACGTGACGACGAAAGCATTCAGGATTCTGGATTAGCGGGAAGCTGAATCGGTTGCGGGAAGCAGGTAAGGAAATGGCAAAGAAATTTTCAGAATTGGTAAATCGGACAATGTCTCCCGAGTCGCAGGAGCGGGCGCGGGTCAAGACCCGACAATTGCTTGCCGAGATGGCCCTTGATGAATTGCGGGCTGCCCTCTCTCTAACGCAGGAACATCTTGCGGAAACGCTCGGCGTAAAGCAGTCTTCCATCTCCAAGATCATTCGTGGGCAGAATATGTACATAAGTACGCTCGACAAAGTGATCAAAGCCATGGGCGGCGACCTGGAGATTTTCGTCGTCTTGCCGAATGGCAAAATCAAGCTGAGCTTGAAACAGTTTCGGGCCGTTGCGAACGATGCCTCGAAGAAACGATCTCACGATCGAAACAAGGAAGATGACCCCGTGGCTACTGTGGCCTCTTAACCCTTCAACCGGATTTGCGGTGAATTAGTTTCGGAAACAGCATCCCTGTTCGACTCTTGTATTCGGCGAATCCCACGTGTCGGGAAAGCCTCTCGTCTTTTCTCACCATATTGCGAACGAAGAACCCGAATACCCATGCGCCCAGCACAACGAATGGAATCCAGTGCATGGACATGATTGCGTACGAGAGGTAAATCAGAATCTCGCCCAGATAATTCGGATTCCTGGTTCTCGTGAAAAGGCCGTCCTCGATCAGCCCCTTTCTTTCCCGCAGCGTGTAGAACTTCTGCGCGTCACTTACATAGTGGAAGAAGATTCCAACGATGTAGATGACGAGCACAACTGCGAATAGGTATGGCGGCCAAGTCACGTGACGGCTGATCAGAAGGTAGGGAGCCAGATAGTAGCCTCCGAGCGGCAAGAAGATGAACAGAAGGCCGACCCAAAAGGGTACCTTTTCAGAAAAACGAGGGTCGGGATAGTAAGTCTGTTTGAGCAACCACAAAAGCGAGTAGGTACCATGCAGAGCCAGATAAACATAGGCTTCCGCGCTCCAGTTGCGAAAGTACAACATCATCCCGAGAACGATAGGTGCTACAAGAATCTTGTGCGCATTGATGCTGGAGTTGACCGTGACCATATCCTCCTCCTTAACTGGCACTTTTGATTTGGACGCTGTCTAGATTGTTTTAATCGCGCAGACGCACCCTAGGCCTCTTTATTCAAATCTTGCCGGAGACCATCTTGCGCGCCGCTGCTACTTCACGTCCTTCATCGGTAGCACGGTCCCGTAATCGTGGCCGCTGTCGTCCACCGCGCGCGCGACCACCGCGTAGAAGGCATCGCGTAGCTCAGGGTATTTCGCCATCACCGCCTTGGTCACGGCCGTATTGTCCTGGCTCGCCAGTTGGGGTTTCGCCGCGTCGGGAGTCCCGTAAACGATGCGCAGGTAGAGGTTGTTATTGATCGGCACCGGCGTTATTTCGGTGACCTTGAAAACTTTGCCGTTCGCGGAAAGACTTACCGGAGTCCCACTGCTGGGCAGATCGCCAGGGTGGGCGGCCTGCATCTCGTCGGCCACCTTATCGAGTTGCGGCGTGCTCATAAAATTTACCGGCGCCAGCAAGTCCCACGCTGTCAGATAGTAGAACCAGGCGTTGTGCGCCTGCCCCTTGGCCTTGTACTCGCGCGCCTTGGCCAGGTACCACTGCCCGTCGTGACCGTCGATCGCGTCCAGCCGGGGGTAGTATCCGGCCAGCTTCCATGCGCCCGCCGTCTCCTGCAGAATTAGCGTGAGCGTGATCGGGTCTTTACCCTCGATCTTCTGAAAGACAATCGCATAGCGGCCCGGAGGCAAGTTCGGAATGAAGAAGCCGATACGGTTGGCCGAATTGTAGATACCGCAGTAGAAGTCGGCGCGCGGCAGCGGGGCCTTGGATTGCGAGGCGTCCAGCAGATAGGTTCCCGTAATGCTCGACGGGCCTCCCGCGAAAAAATCCTTGTTGGTGACCACCGCCTGTTCGATGCTGCTGAAGTCCCCGGTAATTGCCGGGATGGCGTTGGCCTTCAGCCCGGCCACATCCCCGTGCACCGACATGTCAAGATACTTACGGGCCGCGCTCTCAATGGCGGTCTTCGTCGGTGCGTCCAGATCGGGGCCATTGAAGCAAACCTGCGCCCAAACCGAGGAGGCGAAACCCGCGGCCAGCAGAATGGTCAGTCCGGTTCGCAGGTGCCTGCGGCCGGTCGGGGACGAAGTGAATGAAAGTCGAAGCATAATTAATTCTTACCCGGCTGCGTTCGGCGGCCTGAGCGTGGACGGCGGCGACATCGATTATGGTGTTCTGATTCTGGAGACTCGGCAGCACGAATTAGCAACCGGCCAGCCGCCAGCGGGTTTAGAATAACCAAGCCGCTACTCCGAAAAACTTTACCGGGGCATGCCCGTCCAACTGTTATGGTACGCCGCAGGCAAAAATCGGGATTGACTTGGTTGTTGCTGGCGGGCCTGTGCTTGCCGATACATCAATCCGTGGCCCAAAGCGCGCCCGCGAAGAGCGCTTCCCCGGCGGCCACTACGCAGTCCAAGACCCATGCCCGCCGCAAGAAAGCAGCGCCCGAGCCGCCGGCTCCGGAAGCGCCGGCTCCGCCTCCCACGCTGGAGCAAATGGCTCCTACCCCCGCCCAGGTCACCTACAGCAACGGACAGCTCACCATCCTCGCCCAGAATGCAACTCTGTCGCAGGTGTTGCGCTCGGTGCAGTCGCTGACCGGAGCGTCCATCGAAATGCCGGCGGGCGCATCGAGCGAGCGCGTCGTAGGACAGCTCGGTCCGGGACAGCCGCGCGACGTGCTCAACGCCCTGCTCAACGGCTCGAAATTTAACTACATCATCCTGGGCGTGAACGGCAACCCGGGCGCTGTGCAAAAGGTCATCCTGACCACCGCCAAGCCGGCGTCGCCGGTGAATACGGCGCAGAATAATACCCCGGTGCAGCCGCCACCAGAGGAATCGCAAGACGAGGACGACGAGCCCGAGCCACAACCGGCGCCGCAGCAGCCAGTGCCTCCCCAGTTCCGCCACCGGCCGAACATGCCGGGCCGCATGCCCGAGGCCTTCAATCCGCAGCCCCCACAGCCGCAGCCGCAGCCGCAGCCCGACAGCAGCACCGACAACGGTCAGGTCAGCGGCACGAAGACTCCGGAGCAGTTGTTGCAGGAACTGCAGCAAATGCAGCAACAGCAGCAGCAAATGCAGGAGCAACTGAATCCCGCCAACCGCCAGCCGCAGCAATAACGGCTTTGTATTTAGAGTCAAACCTGATCAATGGCGCGCATTCTTAATCGGCATTTACCAGCCAAGACATCTAAGTCCCCCCAAAGCAAGCCCTGAGGGATGACACGATAAACACGATCTGGCGACTAGGTTAGGCTAGTCGCGACTTCGACATCCCTTAGCGACGCTCCTGTTTGACGGAATTGACCGGCCCCTTACCAAGACCCTACCATAAGGGGAGCACAATGGCTGGTTCGCGTGTTCCAGGGCCGATATGTGTGACGACAGCGCCCACGAGTGACTCGGGGACACTGTGCCGCGGGCGCTCGCCCTCGCCTGGACCCCAGGGGCACGGAGGCGGAGGTCCGTCCTCCCCGGCGGGCATGCTAGCCAAGATGGTGCTTGCACGGACTCCCGCCCCCAGTCTCGAAAAGGAGCTGGCGACACTGCTCAAGTCCGACACGGTGAGCAAAATCGAATTTGTGGTTCCCAACAAGGAAGACAAAACCTTTCCGCACAACATTTATATCGACGGCAAGTTGTACTCCCGCGTCAGCGAGAGGCTAGGGTCCTATGTGACGATATTCGTGGCGGCAGACGACGAAATGAGCCCCGACGCGCAAGCGGAGACCAAGGTAGGCGGCAGCATCTATCGGCGTCAAATCAATGTTCGCAGCGACGTTTTCGACAAGATTGAAAGTAAGGAGGCTCTGCTGCATGAGATCACTCACGCAGCCTTGGTCTATGATCTCAGTAAACTGTGCAGGGAGCCGGTGAAGGAAGATCCAGACGACTTGTATTGGGCACTCGGGGAGGTCATTTGCTACGTCGCGTCGGCATCGTTCCTCTTCTCCAACGACGCCTCCTATCCAGCCGAGGACAAGTTGTGCAGCAAGGCATACGACATGGCGAAGAAAGCGCAAACCCAGTCAGGGCATTTCCTCCAAGACAAGGACATCCGGACCCTCATAGCGCTAATCAGAGATGACCCAGCGTACAAGAAAAATTTGACCTATGGCAACGATTACTGGGACAAGAAACAACCGACAGGGAAGAGCAAATAGCAGCGGCTGTGAGTCTCAAGCACCGACCTTTACCCCTGCCAACTCGCGCAACGACTCCGCGTAGGGCGCACGCGCCACACCTCGTTCGGTGATGATGGCGGCCACGTACTCATGGGGCGTGACATCGAACGCTGGATTCTCTACGTTCACACCATCAGGTGCGATTTGTTTACCGGCGAGGTGGGTCACTTCCTGAGCAGATCGCTGCTCGATTGGAATCTGGCTGCCGTCGGGCGTTTCGAGATCCACCGTCGAGAAAGGAGCGGCGACGTAGAACGGGATGCCGTGTTCCCGGGCCAGCACCGCGACGGTGTAAGTGCCGATCTTGTTGGCCACGTCGCCGTTGGCGGCAATACGGTCCGCGCCCACAATCACTGCGTCAATCTTGCCCTGCCGCATGATTGCGCCTGCCATGTTGTCGGAGATGAGCGTGGTCGGAATGCCGTCTTTCATCAGCTCCCACGCTGTCAGACGTGAGCCCTGGAGGAACGGCCGGGTCTCGTCGGCGAAGACGTGAAGCTTCTTTCCGGAGTCCACCGCCGCGCGAATTACTCCCAAGGCAGTACCGTAGCCGCAGGTCGCCAGCGCGCCCGCATTGCAATGGGTGAGAATCCCACCACTGGCGGGCAGCAACACCGCGCCATGTTTTCCCATGGCTTGGTTGGCGGCGATGTCTTCCACCAGCATGCGCTGCGCTTCGGTGACGAGTTGCTGCTTGATCTGCGGGATGGGCTGCGCGCTGAGTTCATCGAATCTCTTCCGCATGCGCCGGATGCCCCAGAACAGGTTGACCGCAGTGGGCCGCGTAGCCGCCAGCACATTGCAGATATGGTCGAACTCACGCCGCAGCGCCGCGTGGTTGGCCGCCTGCGAATCGCGAACCCCGAGAGCAACTCCCATGGCCGCCGTCACGCCGATCGCGGGCGCGCCGCGCACGATCATGGTGCGAATCGCGTTGGCCACCTCCTCGTAGGTCGCGCAGGTGACGTAGGTCTCTTCGGTCGGCAGCTTCGTCTGATCGATGAAGCGCACACCGCCGTCGGTCCATTCCAGGGTCTTGATCATTTTTTCAAAACCAAAGCAACCGCAGATCTCACGGATGAACGCGGGTCATTCGTTTAAAAGTGAAGCGCCCCGTCGTTTTCTTAGAGCTGTCCTCCTGAGCGGCAGCCCGCCTTTTTCCGGCTGTCATCCTGAGCGGAGGCGGCCCGCTCTTGGCCGCCGGAGTCGAAGGACCCCTATCCCTTGTTCATCTCGACTCACCGGAAAGCAGATTTCCCTTCGACAAACTCAGGGCAGGCTCTCGCGCCAAAACCGGGTGCCCGTGATGACAATTGATGAACCATAGGCGCTGTTCTGACAGCCGCATCATTCGAAAACTTCATAAAAAATCCGCGAGAATCCGCGGAAATCCGCGGTTGATCATTCCGCTTTACACCCGATGCACCTCGCAGCGGTTTCTCGGAGAACTGGTCACCGCTGGACGATCGCACAGGTCGCACTTCGCGCTCACCGCAAAAATCGTAGGTACACCCGGCTGCTTCATGTGCTCGGCGCGCACATCGTTCGCCGTGAACAGTGCAACGAACGACGCCGGAGCAGCGGCCCTCTCGACATTCGCGCGCCCGCCCGCCTCCTGCCGCTCCACCAGGCACAACACGCCGGTAATCTCGAATCCAAACTCGCGTGCCGCTTCGATTGCCTGAATGGTTGAGGCACCGGTGGTGCAGACGTCGTCGACAATCACCACGCGCGCCGGCTTCTGGCGAAAGCCCTCGATGCGCTGCCCCGTGCCGTGCGCTTTCTCCGCTTTGCGGACCAGGAAGCCGTTGATCGGCTTGCCCTGTTGGGCGCTGATGACCGACGTAGCAACCACGATGGGGTCAGCGCCCATGGTCAATCCGCCAATGGCGTCGGTCTGCCAGCCGCGGTCTTGGATTTCCCGCAGCACGGTTTCGCCGGTCAGCAGAGCACCGTTGGCGTCCAGCGTGGTCAGGCGGCAATCGATGTAATAGTCGCTGGTGCCTCCGCTGGAGAGCTTGAACTCGCCCAGGCGAAACGATTTCTCCGCCAGCATCGACAACAGTTGTGCACGTGAGGTCGGCATCAGATTTTATTTACCACGGAGGCACGGAGAACACGGAGTTTTTGGGTTTCTAATAAGAGCTGCTCCGCGATCTCTGTGCCCTTCATGGTTGATTTTTTGTGCTCGTGTCGCCGGTTTTTGATTTCGCTCTGTAGAAAATCATTTACCACGGAGACACAGAGGGCACGGAGGTTTTTTAGTTAGGATTTTTTAGTTTCTAATAAGAGGCTTTTCTCCGTGATCTCCGTGCCTCCGTGGCGAATCCTCGGTGAATCTTCATCCCCAGAAACCATACCATCTTCACCCCGCAACCTTCTCCAAATGCCGGAAGTGATCGCTGGCAATCCACAGCGCTGTAAACAAGGCAAAGTTATAACCGCAATGCATCATGAACGACGCCGCCACCGAGTCCGTCCGCACGCGAGTGACGGTGAAGACAATACCGACGACAAAGATGCTGAGTATCGGCGCCCAGGCGTAGCCCAGTTGCGCTCCATGGATGGCGGCAAACGCGGCTGCTGTCAGCAGCACGGCAATGGTCAGGCTGAAGGCGCGCCGCATCAAGGGGTACAGCATTCCCCGAAAGAACATCTCCTCCATCAAGGGCGCCAGCGACAGTCCAAATGCCGCCAGCAGGTAAGCGCTGGAGGCATCGTGGAAGTAGCTGTCCATGGGCAAGGACTTGGGGATGGGCAAATAACTCGACAAGCCTTCAACCACGACGGCAAGAATGGCTCCGCCGATAAAGAATGCCGGCGCAGTGATGCCTGGCCAGTTCCAGTGGATCGCGTCGCCAAAACGCTGATGGCTTCGGCTGCGCACCAGCATGAAGATGAATACGAGAACAATGGGGTACGCCGCTGCCTGCGCTCCCACTACGATACGGGCATCGGTAGCGAGATCGGTGAGAGGCATCTGCCGATAGACAGGAAAGTGGCGTGCAATCGCCAGCGCAACAATGCTGAAGAGAAACACCGCGAAGATGGTGAATCCTAGAACTGCCAATGTGTCCCACCACGACCAGGCAGGGAAACGCGGCTCCTTGGGAATTGGCGAAGGGGACTCCAACGGAGCTACCTGGACAAGCTCCGGCCCGATGCCATGGTTTTCAGCCACGATGGACAATGGCTCAGGCAGGCTGTTGTCGGGCTCCGGCAGCGGGTTAATTGGCAGAGACATGTTTACTTAAGGATGCAGCGCGTCGCTATATCGTAGTCCTTATTGAATACCATAGGCACGCCGAGAAAGCTTTAGCCATAGTTCCGCGACGAATCCCACGGATTTCTTAGAGCAGAAGTTTGTCCCGGCTTCGACCGCCGTGGGAGGAAGCCCTCTAACTTTCCCGAATCGGGAAATCGACGCTAGGGCCCCTAGCGAGCGTTCTAAGCCACTTCAATTCTTTTTTGGCCCCTCTAGCTACCAGCCGAACCATTTCCGTCGATTCTAGGGCCTCTCCAGCGCGTTTAATCGGCACTTTACGGAAAGTATTAGATGGCAAAATCGTGGTTTGCCTAGATACCACCTTAGTTCCCGATTCGGGACAGCTCGGCCGTCAAGTACTTGTGTTTCTATGACGATACCAATGGTAGGACATCATTGTTATCTCTGGTCATACCCCGTTGGCTGTGTGGAGGGCTTCCTCCCGCGGCGGTCGAAGCCGGGACAAACTTCTGTTCTTCGTCTCTATGGTCATTCCGAGACGGCTTCAGCCATGCCCAGGCCATCTCCATTGCTCTTGGCATTGGACGCGCGGGGCAGCAGTTTCGCTAATATTTCTCCGGTATAGGACTTCCTGACGTTGGCGACCTGTTCCGGCGTGCCCTGGGCGACGATGCGGCCTCCCTTTTCTCCACCCTCTGGCCCCAAGTCAATGATCCAGTCAGCATTGCGGATAACGTCCATGTTGTGCTCAATAATGATGATGCTATTGCCCAGGTCGGTCAGACGATGCAGCACCTCCAGCAGCTTGCTGACATCGTCGAAGTGAAGGCCAGTCGTTGGCTCATCCAGCAGATATAGCGTCTTCCCAGTCTGGCGCTTGCTTAGCTCGCGCGCGAGTTTAATCCGCTGGGCCTCTCCGCCCGACAGCGTTACTGCCGACTGTCCCAGATGGATGTACCCCAAGCCAACATCAACCAGTGTCTGTAGCTTCTGCTTGATCTGGGGAAAGTTCTCCAGCACCGGCAAGGCATCGGCCACCGGTGTCTCCAATAGATCGGCAATGGAGTAGCCCTTGTACTTTACCGCCAACGTCTCGTGGTTGTAGCGCTTACCGCCGCAGACTTCGCACAGGACATAGACGTCGGGAAGGAAGTTCATCTCGATGCGCCGTTGGCCTTCGCCCTGGCATGCCTCGCAGCGCCCTCCGGCAACGTTGAAGGAGAAGCGTCCCGGCTTATAGCCGCGCGCGCGCGATTCCGGCAGCATGGCATAGAGATCGCGAATCTGGGTGAAGACACCGGTATAGGTTGCAGGATTAGAGCGAGGCGTACGCCCTATTGGCGACTGGTCAATCTGAATGACCTTGTCGATGAACTCAGTACCGATGATGGCCTTGTGCGCTCCCGGCTCCTCGCGCGAGCCATAGATCGCCTTCGCCAAGGCGCGATAAAGAATGTCATTGACCAGCGTAGATTTCCCCGAACCCGAGACCCCCGTCACCAGCGTGATGACGCCAAGAGGGAAAGCTGACATCCAGGTTCTTCAGATTGTTCTCGTGCGCGCCGAGGATGGTGATGGCGTTGCCGTTGGGCTGGCGTCGCGCATAGCGATAGGTAATCTGCTTCGCGCCGGAGATGTACTGTCCGGTCAGTGATCTCGGCTCAGCTTCAATTTGCTGTGGCGTGCCGCTGGCTACGAGTTCACCTCCGTGACGGCCTGCGCCGGGGCCAAGGTCAATGACGTAGTCCGCGCGGCGAATCGTGTCTTCGTCGTGCTCGACCACCAGCACGGTGTTGCCAAGATCGCGCAATGACTCCAGCGCCTGCAGCAGTCTGCTGTTATCGCGATGATGCAGGCCAATCGATGGCTCATCGAGAACGTACAGCACACCACGCAGCTTCGATCCGATCTGCGTTGCCAGGCGGATGCGCTGGCCTTCACCGCCGCTTAAGGTCATAGCCGAGCGGTCGAGCGAGATGTAGCCAAGTCCAACGGCGTTGAGGAAGCCGAGGCGCTCGGCGATTTCCTTGCGAATCCGTCCGGCAATGAGCTCTTCACGCTCCGACAGTTTGATCTGCGCAATGGCTTCCACCGCGCGCGACACCGGCAACGACGTGAAGTCGGCGATGGACATGCCGTTCACCTTCACCGCCAGGCTTTCCGGGCGCAGCCGCTTGCCATGACACGCTGGGCAGGTCGTCGCCGACATGTGGTCCAGCAGCCAATCGCGATAGGCCTCGGAGCTGCTGTCTTCCATGTTGCGCCGCAGATAAGCGAAAACTCCGAGAAATCCGCCGCGTTTTTTCTCGCTCTTGTCCGGCCCGTAGAGGATCAGGTCCTGGGTTTTGCGCGGCAGTTGCTCGAAGGGCGTTGTCAAGCTAAAGCCGTAGGCCTCGGCCGCCAGTTGCAGCATGTGGATGAGGTTCTGCGAGGCCGAACCCGGCCCCAAAGCGCCGTCCAGCAAGGGTTTCGACCAGTCGGTGATCACCTTCGCAGGGTCGAAGTCGAACTTGCTGCCCAGGCCATTGCACTCGGGACACGCCCCATACATGCTGTTGAAGGAGAAGGAGCGCGGCTCCAGCACGGGTACGTTGACACCGCAATCCGGGCAGGCGAGCTTGGAGGAATACATGCGCTCTTCGCCGCCCACCACCGCCACCTGCACCAGGCCATTCGCCATTTTCATCGCCAGCTCAACCGCACTGGCCAGGCGGCGCTCGATACCCTCCTTCACCAGGAGGCGGTCCACCACCAGCTCGATGGTATGGTTCTTGCGCTTGTCAAGCTTAATCTCTTCGTCCGCGATGTTGCGCAACTCGCCGTCAATACGGGCGCGGGTGAAGCCCTGCTGCACCAGCTTGTCAATTTCCTTCTTGAATTCTCCCTTGCGGCCGCGCACGATCGGGGCCAACACCATCACTCGCTCCTCCGGCTTCAACGCCATCACCTGCTGCACGATCTGGTCGGCGGACTGCCGCGAGATGGCACGCCCGCACTGCGGACAATGCGGCACACCGATGGAGGAATACAGCAGCCGCAGATAGTCGTAAATTTCGGTAATGGTGCCGACGGTCGAGCGCGGGCTGCGGCTGGTGGTCTTCTGCTCGATGGCGATGGACGGGCTCAGCCCGTCGATGCTGTCCACGTCGGGCCGCTCCATCTGGTCGAGGAACTGGCGAGCGTAGGCGGAGAGCGTCTCGACGTAGCGGCGCTGGCCCTCGGCGTAGATGGTGTCGAAGGCGAGCGACGACTTGCCCGAGCCGCTGAGGCCGGTGACCACGGTCAAGGTGTTGCGCGGAATCTCAACGTCAATGTTCTTGAGGTTGTGCTGGCGCGCCCCGCGCACGGTGATGCTGGTAAGCCCCATGGATGATTCTGTTTTCGTGGTGTAGGTGTTCTAGAGCAAACCCATAATTGATGCGGTGCTGCATTCAGCGATGCATCCGCCGCCCCGCAAGGCGCGGCCCGCCTCCCCTGCCGCCCCTACGGGGCTCGGGTCAATTTTCCACTTTACCCAGCACTCCGCCTGCGGCTCCGTGCTGGGCTATCCTATTTTCGCCCCTGCGGGGCTGGTTTCTTGACACTTCATTCGGCGGCCGCAAACGAAGCCCAGTTCTCCCACATCCGGAAGCCGCTCTAGACACTCTGCGAGAGGAAAAGCGCAACTCTACTCACGTATCTTAGTTGCCAACATCCACGAGCGTCAACGCGAGGTAAAGTTAGTAGATGCTCGTCGCGGGGACCGGTTAAAGCCCGCCCCAGAGGAAATCAGTTACTACGGAGACGCGGAGGACCTGAGTTTTGCTGTAGACAGAATCCTCTCCGTGATCTTCGTGCCTCCGTGGTGATTTTCATCCGTATGTGCAGGCCGTAGGTCCAACGCCATCGAAAGAAAAACCTTATGACCGCATTCATGCTCTCATTCCTGCTGTTGTTCACGATTGCTGCGGCGTTTGTCGTCGGTATCGCGGTGGGATACTGGACCATTTGCGGAGTACTGTACTTCTTCCATCCCGCCCGCCCCCGCCGAAGAGCAGGCAGAACACCAGCTCTCGTGCAGACTGCCGGCGGCGATTAAGCGCGGAGCCTCAACCTGGTGGCGAGCGGCTGGCCGAGCCTCGAAGGAAATCGGTCGACCACCTGTGGCGCCAGCCTTTGTCCGCTGGCGAATGCGCCATGCATGATCAGCATCAGGTCACGGGCGAACCTTTATTCCTTGCCCGGCTTGAACTCCACCACAATCAGGCGCATGTCCTGATCGCCAACATTGGTCAGCCCGTGGTTCGGATGACCGCCGTGATACATCATGTCACCCGCCTTCTGGTTGAAAGTCATGACCTCGCTGCCTTGCCCGCCGGTCTGCGCATGCATATCGGTGAGCAGCACGACCAGATGCGGGAACGCCTCCTCATTGGAGACCGTTTGCTTCGGTTTGATGGTCGCCAGCGAAATGCGGAAGGTGTCGCCGTAGCCGATCAGCTTCGATTCTTCCGGTAGGGGAGGCCAATCCTTGGCCCGCGGATCGTTCTCGCAGTTTTTCACGCATACCGGATGGCCCTGGTTCTGCAGCAGCTCGATGGTCGCGTTGCGAAACGTGGTGGCAGCGAGGTTGGTGGCTACATGAGTCAGGCCCGCAGGCGTGTAACCGACTGCGCCATCTTCGAGCACGATGTGCTTGACCTTGCCATCGGGCGTGATGCTGTCAATCTCGGTGTGGCCCAGCGCGACCGCCATGTAGTCGTAGCCGTGATGGTGCATCATGGTTGACTTTTGCGGCTCGACCTCGATGTAGAAGGCGCGAATGTAGGGGTTGTCAATCTTCAGGTGATGCGATGGCTCGGCCGTAATCTCGACCGTAGGGCCGTAGTTGTTGGGAGTGGCCGTTTTCGCATCCTGGGCCGCGGCAAGGCCGGTGGCCATGCAAAGCAACAATAAAGCTAGACAAGTCTTCATGCGGGAGAGGGTAGCGATGTGGCGGCAGCAATGCAAGTGGGAAGTTGAGGCGTTTTGCGGGGGAGAGCCCGAGCGGAGTCGAGGGGGAGAGCCCGCGGCCGAAATCCCGAGCGCAGTGCGGGATCTCTGCTTTGGCTGAGAGCTGACGGCAGATCGCCGAGAGTGCCGGGACCTTGGGTCACATCACAACGTCTTACGGTAATGCACACAGCGGTCCACCACCTCGTACCCCAGCACCTCATGCACGCGGTGCGACACTTCATTGTCGACCCAAGTATCCGACGCCATCTCAACGCACCCCTGACTGCGTGCCCAGTTTTCTGCCGCGGCAAGAAGTTTCCTGCCTATCCCCTTGTGTCGATGGCCCTCAGCTACGTACCAACCCTCAATATAGCCCACTGGGCGCAGGGGGTTGCATCCGTCCGCGTGGGAACGCAAGTCGACCTCCAGGAAACCCGCTAACGTTCGATCACTCGCCTCGGCCACCAAAATGATGAGCGGCGTCGTTACCGGAGCCTTGCCTTCGAGAATTAGGGTAAGTTCCCGGGCATGTTCCTCGGCGGAAGACTTGGGCCATAGGGCCTGGCGCAAGCGCACCAGTTGGTCGCGATCCGACAGCCGAGCGGCCCTGATCCAAGTATCCGACACCGTGCCCATCGTAACCGAATCCGGATCCCGCGCACCATTGGTTCAGCATCGCCGAAGCTACGAAAAGTAGGTCAGTTGAATCGGTCGGCCCTAGCAGGCGATTTTCGAACTTTATGCTTGGGGTTCACAGCTCGGCAATCGTGCTCACGTGAGCAGGACACGTTCGCAATCTAATCGTCGGAGTCTCAGTCCTTAGAGATCCGGCGTTCCGTCTGACCACACTCGCACCGGAACCAGGAACGTGGTCAGGTGCTCCCAGGTGTCGTTGAACGCAATGATGGGAGAGCCTGGCAGATCAGCTCCCCATGCCGCAGGATCGGCTTGTGAAACGAAAAACATGAGGTGGGGATGCCAGTGTCCGTCGCGATCGCTTAAGTATCCCTGCTTTGACAGCATGTAGCACATGGCCCCCGGTTCCATCGCCGGCAATTCCTTCTTGTCGATTGCCGCTGCGATGGCCTCAACCATCTGAGCTTTCGTGCGTCCAGCTAGTATCAAATCCGTCTTCTTGATCGTGCGCGGAAGGTAGGAGCGTGCGGCTGCGGCATTCAGGCAGAGCGGACCACGCAGCTTAGGATTCCAAAAGTCCGGGGAATCGAGGGGAGCAGTCCACGAACGTTCCACGATGCACACGAAACCGTTCTTTCCCTGAATCGCAGTTTCGTAACCGTGACGTCCAAGAACCAGGACCTCAGCGTCACGCGAGATGGAGTCCGGCGCCGCACTCCGCGCCAGCGCGATTTCAGAACTGCGGTCCTCCATCAGGTATTGGTCAAGAGGAGCCATGCTCGGATAAGGTGCTTTAGCATCCTGTGCCATCGCATGCCACGCCATGCCAAGCATACACGCCAGTACGAAACTCTCTACCGCGATTGGGCCGACCTTGAGTCGCAACATGATTTTCCTCCAACATCAAGTCCTAACAATAGATTGATATCAACATACATAACACAATGGTTCTTGGCAAGATGCGTTGATGTCAATATTATTTTGCCATGGCAATGACTACGAAGCCGACGTTTGAGACAACGCTAGTGGTCCGGGATGCGTGTTTGTGCCTTCATGTGCAACGGGCGGCCAGGGCGCTGGCACGGCGCTTTGATGATGCGCTCCGCCCGATTGGACTCACCAACGGACAATTCTCGCTGATGATGTCGCTAAACAGGCCAGAACCACCGGACATGGGGGCAGTAGCGTCGCTACTTGGAATGGACCGAACTACATTGACAGCCGCTCTCAAGCCGTTACAGCGCCGAGGTTTGCTTAAGGTCAAGGTGGACCGGGCGGACCGCCGCAGCCGTATCATGACGCTGACACCTAGGGGGCGTAGGTTGCTTTCGCGTGCCGTTCCCGTGTGGAAGACGACCCACGTTACAGTTGAGGCTCTGCTTCCGGATGGCGACCCCGATCGCTTCCGGAAGAATCTGCGCGCAGTCTCTTGATCACCCGGAAAGAGGCTGGGGAAATGTCGTCGCCGGAGGGGTTGGCCTGGGGCTAACCCTAATTCAAAAGTGAGGGATGGGCCTAATAAGTTAGTGAATCTGAATGGCTAGAAAGTTGGTCGCGACGGGCAGATTTGAACTTGAGGCGCTTTGCGGGCGTGACCCGGAGCGGAGTCGAGGGGGGAGAGCCCGCAGCCGAAATTCCGAGCGCAGGTGAGGGATCTCTACTCTGGCTGAGAGCTGACGGCTGATCGCTGAGAGCTGAATTGGTCGGGACGGGCAGATTTGAACTGCCGACCCCTCGCACCCCAACGAGAAAAAACCAGATAAGAGCCAAGGGCGAGGAATCTACGGATTACGCTCGCGTTAGCCTCTGAAAATCGTGCTCCGTGACTTTGCGCGTGGCTTGCACAAACCACGCCCAAGGTCTCTCAGGGTCCCGCCCGGAGAAAGCATCAAGTTGTTGCCTGACCCCCACGTCAATCACTACAGGCTCGTCTGCGTAAATGTGTTGATCTTGCAGACGAAGCGTATACGGATAATCTTGCGGATGCACGACTCGTGAGTCCGGCTTCTTTTCAGGAGTCGAGACTACTCTCGCATGTGCAATAACCCCGTCACCTGCCGCGTAGAAACAAATCCAATCATCTGGCTTGATGTGCGTCCGACCCGGAGTCCTCTCTCCGAATGCGTATATCCCGTGCTTTCCGACGAGGTTCTTGACACATTCAATTGCGGTCTCGGTTGCGTGGTCCTTCACCGGCGTCAACCAATAGGTGGCGACGGATATTGTTTCGTGTGTTGTTGCTGGCGCGGAGGGAGCACTTGCGGCGACGGGAACCGGGACAAGCTCAGGTTGCTGAGCAGTCCGTTGAGCAACGAGGCGAGCAATCAAGTCCGCTAGTCCATCTATTCCGGCTCCTGAAGGGCGCAGCAAAACAAGCATGTCTTCGTGAGTGACATCGTATTCGCTCATTATTTCCGCCAACGTAAGCAATGACTCAACGGAGATGACGCGAAGTTGATTGGTCCTCTTTTCTGCAACGATGGCGTTTTCAAGTTGCCTCAACTCAGGGTCCGGTCTTCCCACAACGTAAAGACCAAGAGCCGTGTCCCAACTCGGTACGCGCTTTTCAGAAATGAGTTCATCCACATAGCCAACCACGGTCGCTGTCTTGATTGCGTAGGTCTCGGTTGTCTTGACCTCAACCACGAGGTGAAGACTGGTTGGCGATTCCCAGAGACCGTCAAACCCGATTTGATTTTGAACACCCCGATAACGCCCGAACTCCACCTTGAAACCGAGAAACTCTCCCGCGTAGTTAACAAGGTCTTGTAGTGCGCGGTTGTATTGCTCGCCGGATGTCCTCAAACATTGCTCAATGTGGTCTCGAATCTCGCCAACCTCATGCACGTTTTTTCGCAAGAATCGGCGGAAACGCTCCCTCGGAGTATCGTCTCCGGCGGCATCATCTAGCGGGCCAACGAGGTCAAGAATCTCATTTAAGCTAACGCTCATAGCAGTTTCCTCGCATCGGTCTCCTCCAAGGCGAGTGGTCATCAAATGGAGGAAAACCGCGCAAGTTGTTGATTGGTCGGGACGGGCAGATTTGAACTGCCGACCCCTCGCACCCCAAGCGAGTGCTCTACCAGGCTGAGCCACGTCCCGACTGGGCGGTGAGTCCGGCTCGTGCGAACCGGAAGGGTTTCGAGGTCGTTCCTAGTTTAACACCACGGAAGGCGCGGTTCCGCGCGCGACCCATTCTCCGCCGCGCTCAGGACTTCTGGCGGGTTTTCACCCGAACCGCACCCAGCCTCTTTGCGTATAACCAGTTAGCTGGACCCGCGCCCAAGCTCTCGGCAGGAACACGGTTATGGTTTTGCGCGACCTTTTTCGCGATGTTTTTCAGACGCTCTGGGCGCACAAGCTGCGCACCGCGCTGACCATGTTCGGCATTGCCTGGGGCGTCATCTCGATTGTGCTGATGGTCGCTGCTGGAGAAGGCCTGCGGGTTGGGCAGGCGAGGGTTTCGGAGAATTTCGGTCGCGACCTGATGATCATCTTCGCCGGGCGCACCAGCCTTCAGGCTGGCGGGACCCGCGCCGGACGCAAGGTCGAGTATCTTGACAGCGACATTCCGGTGGTGCAGGCTGACTCGCCCGATTGCGAATGGGTGCTGCCCGAGCTGGAAACCAGCCGTGCGCGCATTCACAGCAATTACAATGCGGGCGCGCAGACGGTGACAGGCTCCTATCCGCCGTTCCAGGACATTCGCAGCATCGCGGTGGCCGATGGCCGCTTCTACGACTGGGGCGATCTGAAAGAGACGCACCGGGTCGCGTTCCTGGGCACCGAGGTGAAGAAGCAGTTGTTTGGTGGGCGCAATCCCATCGGTGAGAACATTTACCTGAACGACATCCCGTACAAGGTGATCGGGGTAATGAAGACCAAGGACCAGGATTCGAGCTACGACGGTTTCGACGTGAACAAAGTCTTCGTGCCTTATTCGGCGATGCACGAGGATTTTCCTAACAGGCCGCCAGCGACACCGCACGGCGTGGACCAACTGCTGGTGACGCCCAAGTCGATCGACCAGCATGAGTCCTGCAAGCACGAGGTCAGGGCGGCGCTGGGGCGGCTGCACAATTTCGATCCGCACGACAAGGAAGCAGCCTCGATATGGGACACCATCGACGAAGCCCAGGCGTTCAAGACCATGACCGACAGCATGAAGTACTTCCTGGGCGCGGTTGGGCTGGTGACGCTGTTCCTCGGCGGCTTGAGCGTGATGAATGTGATGCTGGTGGCGGTGCGTGAGCGCACCCGCGAGATTGGCGTGCGCAAGGCGGTGGGCGCGCAGTCGCGCAACATCATGATGCAGTTCTTCGTCGAGACCGTGATCGTGGTGTTCGCCAGCGGAGGGCTGGGCATGGCAATCTCCTTCGGCTTTTGCGCGGTGTTCGATCTGCTGCCCATGCCGATGTATTTTGCCGGGCTGCTGCCCACGTGGCAGTCGGGATTTCTGGCGATCGGGCTGCTTGGTTTGGTGGCGATCCTGGCTGCGATGTATCCCGCCCGGCAGGCGGCTTCCATCGATCCCATCGAGGCGTTGCGTTACGAGGCAGGTGGCTGATGCTGGCGATGATGAAAGAGATCACCGCGGGAATCGTGGGTCGCGCTGCGGCGCAGCCGCACGCGCAGCCTGCTCACCATGCTGGGCATCGTGTGGGGCATTGTGGCGGTGACCCTGCTCATCGCCTACGGCAGCGGGTTTCGTAGCGTGCTGGTCGGCGCCTTTAACGCGTTCGGAAAAAGCACCGTGATTGCCTGGCCGGGGCAGACCAGCGAGCAACCCGGCGGCCAGCGCGCCGGCAAGGTTGTCAAGTTCGAACTGGCCGATCTTGAGGCCGTCCGCAATGAGGCCAACATGGTGAAGCAGGCCTGCCTTGAAGCCGTGAAGTGGCTGCCGGTCGCCTATGCCGATCGCATGGTCAACACCGCCACCCGCGGCGTATGCGCCGAGTATGGCCAGATGCGCAACGAAAATGCGATGGAAGGACGCTGGCTGAATTCCAGCGACGAGCTGGAGCGCCGCCGCGTGGTCTTTCTCGGCTACCGGGTCAAGGACCAGTTGTTCAGCGGGCGCAACGCCGTCGGCGAAACCGTTGAAATTGGCGGCATGCGGTTCACCGTCGTAGGCGTGATGGAGCGCAAGATGCAGTTCTCCAACTACTTCACCAGCGACGACCGGTCGGTGTTCATTCCTTTCACGACCGCGGGCGACCTGTGGAACACGCGCTATCCGCAGGTGATGGTGTTCACGCCGATCGCGCCGCAGTTCGAGAAGAAGGCCAAGGCGCAGGTGCTGGCGGCCGTTGCGGAGCGCCAGGGCTTTTCGCCCACCGACGAGAAAGCCATCCAGATGTTCGGGCGCGAGGAGTTTCGTCCCGTGATTGACGGCATCACCATCGGCTTGCAGGTGCTGTTGATGTTCATCGGCGCGCTCACGCTGGGCATCGGCGGCGTCGGGGTGATGAACATCATGCTGGTTTCGGTGGACGAGCGCATTCGCGAGATCGGATTGCGCCGCGCACTCGGCGCCCGCAAATGGCATATCCGCTTCCAGTTTCTCGCCGAAACCATGCTACTGATGCTGCTCGGGGGCATCATTGGGATCGCGCTGTCCTACGTGCTCGCGCTGGTCATTCCGACCCTGCCGGTGTTGGGGCCGCTCTTCGAAGATACGTCCGGCAAAGGTGACATCCACCTGCGTGTCTCGGCGATGGCGGTGCTGGGCTCGGCGATCGTGCTAGTGGTGGTCGGGGTGATGAGCGGTATGGTGCCGGCGCTGCGGGCCTCGAAGCTGGATCCGGTTGAGGCGTTGCGGTACGAGTAGGAACAAAACCGCTACATTCCCGCGCCGCCCTCGAAGACCTTGACCATCTCGTAGGGATACACGCGATAGAGAGCATAGCTAACGCCGCTATCGGAGTGCTGGCGGAAGAGCAGGTCGCCGCGGCCGTTAGCGTCGGCGTCGAGGGCGTCGATGATTTCCATCCGCGGGAAGGCGTCGAGGTGATTGTTGTCGGTGACGGAGCTGAAGATTTTCTGCGCCTGGCCGTTGATGTCAACCCGCGCCACCACGGTAACGAAGTAATCGAACTCGCCGCCGCCTGCGGGCTTGGCGCTGGAGGCAGGCACCTTCGCCGTCAGCACCAGCGTGGGCGAGTTGCTGAAGTCCAGATCGAAGGCGCGCAGATCGTAATCGGTGACCACGAAACTCGGGGGCTTTGCAGAAGCTTTCGACGCGGTTTTCGTTGACGGTTTCGTTGGCGTCTTGGTTGGAATTGCAGGCGCGCGTTTGCTGGCGAAGTTGGTGACCGCCTCCAGCGCCAGCGCCAGCATCGGCCGTCCGCGCTCTTCTTTCTCCGCCGGAGTCATCGAGTAGAGCAATGACCGCGTCTCGTAGACACCGGCGTCGGAGATCGCGGGAAAGGAGTGGCCGGACTGAGGAGTGGTCGCGGCAGGGGCTTTCGTTGCGAGGGAGGCCCCTGTGGCTGTCGTGGTATTGCTTGGCTTCGGCTTAGGCGCGGGCGACGCTGACGCGTTCGTGTTCGACTGCGCCGTGGGCTTGCCACGGTGCAGCGTTGGGCGGTCGGGATCGTTCTCGTCGGTCGACGGAGCGGGTGGGGAAGGAGCCGCCGGGCCCTGCGCGTTAGCCTGCGAAGTATCACCGCCGAGGGTGGGGCGCGAGGAGGCCGTGGACGCAGAAGGCGAAGAGTTCTTCAGCGTTGGCCGGTCAGGATCGTCGTTCGACGGCGGAGGAGTATTGCCGGCACTGGAAGAGGTCGTCGATCCGCCGGAAGACGGCGGCGCATTGTCCGGATTGCCGCTCGATGCATCGGACGATCCGCTGGACGGCGAGCGCCGCAATACAGGCGGGCCGGAATCGTCGTTGAGCGGAGACGACGGCTTCTTCTTGGGTTGTTTGGCGGCTTGCTCGGCCATTTTCATGTCGAAGGCGGTTTGCGGCTTCCATGTGCCCTCGGCAACCCAGTTCCCGTTGACTTGCTCGGGTGTGGTCACGGTGAACCATCCCGTGGGCTCGCCGTTACTTAGACCTTCGTAGAGGGTTGCGGGCTGCAGCGCAAAGGGTGCGGGATTGGCGCCGTAGAAGCTGGCGTCGTAATAACGGCCATCCATCCAGAGCGCGATGGGAACCAGCCGCGCACCGCCTTTGGGCAGAAACTCGATCACGGCAATGGCGCGTGGGCCACGCTTTGCCGGCTTCTTGCTGCTCGGCGGCTGGCCTTCGTCGGCTCGCGGATGCTCAGTGCGGTCGCGCAGCTGCGCCGCACCAACCACTGGTATCAGAAGGATGACAAACAGCACCGCAATGGCTTGATGGCGCGATTTGCGGTATAGATAGTGCACGATGGAAATCAAATCGAAAGCTCCCGACTTCACTCTGCCCGACGAAAACGGAAACCCGGTTTCGCTCGATCAGTTCCGCGGCAAGGACGTAGTGCTGTTCTTCTATCCCAAGGCCGACACGCCCGGCTGAACCATAGAAGCGTGCGGGTTCCGCGACGCATATAGCAACTTGCAGAAGGCCGGACTGGTCGTTCTCGGCATCTCCGGCGATACTCCGAAGGCTCAACTCAAGTTTAAAGAAAAGCACGACTTGCCGTATACCTTGCTGGCCGACGAGAAGAAGGAGGTCGCCAAGAAGTTCGGCGTCCTCAAGGAAAAGAACATGTACGGCAGGAAGGTGATGGGCATTGCGCGCACAACATTCCTCATCGGTCCGGACGGCAAGATCGTGCACGTCTTCGAGAACGTAAAGCCCGATGGACACGCGGAAGAGGTGCTGGCGCGGGTGAAGAAAAGTGGTTAGTGGTTAGTGAACTAGCCTTACGGTTCCAGCACTGATGACTCCGCCCGACCCCTTTTTGGGGGCCGGCGGAGTCAATGGTTGATCGCGGTGTCTCTCTCTCTGCTAGTCGAACTCCAGCATAAGCATGACCTTAGCAGTCGTTACTTCGCGGATTCGCCCTTCACAAAGCCGCCTGCTTTGCCGGCATCCAGCAGCTGCTGCGCGTCGATACGACCGAACAACTCGATCAGTTTCGCCACCACGCCGGTCCATCCAGTCTGATGGCTGGCGCCAAGACCCGCGCCATTATCGCCGTGGAAATATTCGTAGAAGAGTACGTTGTCCTTCCATAGCGGATCGGTCTGGAACTTCTCTGAGCCTCCGAATACGGGCCGCCGACCGGATTTATCCCGCAGGAAGATCGCTTCCAGGCGATTGGCTATTTCGTGGGCGACCTCGAACAGGTTCATCAATTTGCCTGAGCCGGTGGGACACTCGATCTTGAAGTTGTTGCCGTAATACAAATAGAACTGCAGCAGAGCGCGGATCAGCACTGCGTTCACCGGCATCCATATCGGTCCACGCCAATTGGAATTTCCGCCGAACATACCCGTGTCTGACTCCGCGGGAAGATAGTTCACCTGGTATTCCTGCCCCTCGACGTTGACGATGAAGGGATGGTCGGCATGGTAGCGTGAAAGCGCGCGAATGCCATAAGGACTGAGGAATTCGTTCTCGTCGAGCATACGCGTCAGGATCCGGCGCAACCGGTCCTCGTTCACCAGTGCGGCGATGCCGCGCTCGGCATAACCAAAATGACCGACTCCCGTTGCATGGATGCTGTTGCGTATCGCGGGCATACGTTCCAGGCGATCCCGCAGCGATTTCATTACTCGCGGCAGGCGTTCGCGCTGCCAGGGCTCGATCACGGTGGTAGCGGCCAAGGGCAGCAGGCCCACCATGGAGCGGACCTTGAGCCGCCGGGCGCTACCGTCGGGAAGGCGCAACACGTCGTAGTAGAATCCATCCTCCTCGTCCCACATTCCCTCAGGTCCCATCTGATTCATGGCGACGGCGATCCAAATAAAATGCTCCGCGAACTTCAGGGCCATGTCTTCGTAGAAATCGTCGTGGGCCGCCAATTCCACGGCAATCTCCAGCATGTTCTGGGAGAACATGGAAACCCACGCGGTGCCGTCAGCCTGCTCCAGGCTGCCACCCGTGGGCAGCGGCGCGCTTCGGTCGAAGACGCCGATGTTGTCCAGTCCCAGGAAACCGCCTTCAAACAGGTTCTTGCCAAAGCGGTCTTTGCGGTTCACCCACCAACTGAAATTCAGCATCAGCTTGGCAAACGAGCGCTTGAGGAATTCGATGTCGCCTTCCCCCTTAAGGGCCTGCTCCGTCCGGTAAAGGAAGATCGTTGCCCAGGCGTGTACCGGCGGATTGACGTCGCTGAAGTTCCACTCATAGGCAGGGATTTGACCGGTCGGATGCAGGAAGAACTCCTGCAGCATCAAGTCGAGCTGTCCTTTGGCAAACTCCACATCGACCGTGGAGAGCGCGAGCGTGTGGAACGCCAAATCCCAAGCAGCATACCAGGGATACTCCCACTTGTCGGGCATCGAGATGATGTGCTGGTTTATCATGTGGAACCATTCGCGGTTCCGCTGGGAGCTTGCGCCCGGCTTTATCGGATCGATACCATGTTCTTCGAGCCATTTGTCGACGTCGAAGTAGAAATACTGTTTGCTCCAGAGCATGCCGGCCAGCGCCTGGCGCATGACGAGCGCCTCATCTTTGCTGACACGTTCCGGGGTTATGGATTTGTAGAATTCATCCGCCTCGCGCTGCCGGGTCTGCATGATTTCATCAAAGTCCTTGAAGGGATCGCCCATGGCCGCGGGCGCCAGATCGCTTAGCCGCAGACGGATGGTGGCCGTCTTTCCCGCAGGCACATTCAACTGATAATGCGCCGCGGATTTGGTTCCTGTTTTCGCGGGATTGATCGCGTTGTGATTTCCGTTCACTACGTAATTGTTGATTCCATCCTTCACGTACGGAGTGGGGTTGGGTGTGCCGAAGAGCCGCTCGTTGTTGGTCTCGTTCTCCGTGAACAGCAGCGGCACATCTCCCTCACAATACAGATAGCGCTCGCCCAGATCGGTGTGCGAGGCCGCAACTACCTGCGCGCCTTTTGGGCCGGCAACCTGCTTCAGGGACGGCTTGGGTGTACCGGGCCACCATGTCCAGATGTTGCGAAACCACAGCGTCGGCAGGACATCTATTTTCGCGGCCTCGGGCCCGCGATTACTGACGCTGATCTGGATGAGGATGTCCTCCGGCGACTGCTTGGCATACTCCGTAAAGACATCGAAGTAGCGGTCCTGGTTGAAGACACCGGTATCCAGCAGCTCGTACTCCATGTCGTTTCGATTACGCTGTTTATTCTTCTCAATCAGATCTCCGTAGGGAAAAGCCGCCTGCGGATACTTGTACAGGTGCTTCATGTAAGAGTGCGTCGGCGTGCTGTCGAGGTAGAAGTAGTATTCCTTAACGTCTTCCCCGTGGTTGGCTTCGCTGTTCGTCAGGCCGAACATGCGTTCTTTGAGGATGGGGTCTTTGCCGTTCCACAGGGCCACGCTGAAGCAAAGCAACTGCCCAGCATCGCTGATGCCAGCAAGGCCATCCTCGCCCCAGTGGTAGGCGCGGGAGCGGGCCTGATCATGAGTGAAGTAGTCCCAGGCATTGCCATCCTGGCTGTAGTCCTCACGAACTGTACCCCACTGGCGCTCGCTAAGATATGGTCCCCACCTTCTCCAGGGCTTCTTGGCGGTGCCTGAATATTGTTGAGCTTTGAAGTCCTTGAGGGTGCCTGCTTCTGCGAGTCTGTCTGATTCCGGATTTTGCGGCATTTTCTATCTCCTTTTGGTTTGGCCGATTCGCCCGTAACCGGCATGTGGACCCGTGGGGACTACGCTTAGGGAGTCGCGTTGTCAGTAATCTTCGATTATATGGCCAGGTACGCGCCCTTCATTGTTACAGTCGAGTTAAAGCGCCACAAGAATCAATGCATTACGGGCCTCGAGTGAGTCGTATTGGAAGTAGTTGGCGCGCTGCAGCACGAGGCGATGCGCCCCGCCCGCCTGCTCCATAGGAAGGGTGTGGCCGACCTCGGGTTGCAGCTTGCCAGCCGCGATCCAAGGCTGCATGGCTTGCAGGCTGCGGGTGATGAGTTCGTGGTCCTGGGCCAGCACGCTGAGCCTTGGGGCGTGGCGCGGCGCTTACGAGCAAAGCGACCCCCCACCCGGCACATCACGTCTGGAGGTGGATCGTCTCACCACAAGTGGAAGTAGGCGACGAATGATGAGCGCTCTAATCGAGCGATAGTGAGCAGCGAGAGAGCAACTCCCGCGAGGACCGCCGGGTACCCCGCCCTTGAGCGCCGCCTTTGCGGACAGGGTGGTGAGATTGCCACACTCTATGCGGCCATCCCCGCCCAGTCAACGCGCAAACGTCGCAGGGCTTTGGAACAGAATCGTCGCAATGTTTCGGCGCAGAATCAGCTAGTAGTCCGAACGCTTCAGCGCCGTAGGCGCGGAATTGCGGTTAGCCAGGACCCCCTTCGGCGTTGCTCAGGGTTTCGGCATCGGGCTCCCGCTGCGCTCACGCCCGATAACGCGCCTCAACTTCGGCTCCGCTCAAGGCAGGCTGCGCCGAAGGCGGAGTCCTGAGTAGGATGGTTTCGCCCTCCGGGCTGGAGTCACGCCGTTCGAATCCAGATGCGAATCACGCGTCATCACTACGGCGACGGGAAGATCCTGTGCCGTCCCCGCCGGACTCGGGTTCTTTTTCCCACGCTGCCCACGGTTCAGCCAGCCTTGGCTCGGTTGGCCTCGCGGGACGTGCGTTGTATCCTCAGGGCGTGGCGCTGCGCCGACGATCAAAGCGATCTCCGACCGTGGCTCTGCTGCTTGGCCTGGTGATTACGCTGGCCGCGGTGGTGGCCTACACGGCGTATATCACGTATCACCTTGCTGGCCTGCGCGAATTGCAGCGCGACGTGATTGACCGCAATCGAAGAGACTCGCTGCAACTGCTGCGCATCCAAAACGATCTCAACTCACTGGGCTTAAGCCTGCGCGACATGCTCGATACCAGCCAGCCTTATCCGTTGAAGGCGTGGTCGGGGCAATTTCAGCGTATCCAGGGGGACTTGAACGATGCCATGCGACTGGAGGAGGAACTGTCGGTAGCGCAGCGCACTCCGGAGCAGCGGCGGTACCTGGAGGACTCGCTGGCGCAGTTCTGGGTTGCGTCTGACCGTACTTTCGCGCTGGCGGCGGAGGGCAAGGAGAAGGAGGCCAGGGCGGAGATTCGCGATTCGTTGCAGCCACGCGTCGCCGCTCTCAGCACCGCGGTGGCGCGATTGCTAGTGGCCAACAACGAAAACGAAAAACAGGCCGGCGAGAGAATCCAACAAATCTATGATGGTGTGCAGCGGCAGGTTTACTTGTTTCTGGTCGCCACGCTGATCGCGATCATGCTGACCAGCGTGTATCTCATCCGTTTGAACCGGCGGCTTTTCGCCCAGATATCGCGCCTTTCCGAGCAGCGTCACGAACTGGCACAAAAGCTGATCGCCACCCAGGAATCTACTTTGCTTCACATCTCGCGCGAGCTACACGACGAGTTTGGGCAAATCCTGACGGCGGTTGGATCGATGCTGCGCCGGGCAGGGAGACAGGCTCCCGAAGGGTCGTCCCTGCGGGCCGATGTGCAGGAGGTGTCGGAGATCGCGCAGTCGGCACTCGACAAGGTACGCAGCTTGTCGCAGGCGCTGCACCCTGTCACCCTGGAAGAGGCCGGGCTGGACAGCACCATTGACTGGTATCTGCCTATGGTGGAGCGGCAGAACGGGATCGTCATACACTACGAGAAGGGGGGAATATCCTTTCCCGTCGAAAGCAGTGCCGGCATCCACATTTATCGGGTGTTGCAGGAAGCGCTGAACAACGTGGCCCGTCATGCCGGGACAAAGGAGGCTTGGGTCCGTTTGCAATTCAAACCCGACGGATTGGGCCTGGAAGTGGAAGACCACGGAAGCGGGTTTCAGCCCGATGGACGGAAGGGCATTGGCCTGGTGGCGATGCGGGAGCGCGCTGAACTGGTAGGCGGCTCCGTTCAGTTCGTGCAACTCGCGGGCGGTGGAACCCTGGTGCGGTTGTGGGTCCCAAGAGATGGAGTCGATTCACATGACTAACACTGGCATGGCTGGAAAAATTGGGGTACTGCTGGTTGACGATCACGCACTGGTCCGCCGTGGCTTCCGGCGGTTGCTGGAAGATGAATCCGACATTGTGGTGCGGGGCGAGGCGGGCGATGGGGAAGAAGCCGTGCGAATGGCGAAGGAGTTGGGCCCCAACGTTGTGGTAATGGATTGTGCCTTGCCCGGAGTCAATGGCCTAGTCGCGACCCGGCGCATCCTGGAAGAGAATAGGGATGTTGCGGTCCTCATGCTAAGCATGCACTCCGAGGACACGTGGGTCCGCCAGGCGCTCGAAGCTGGAGCGCGCGGCTATATGTTGAAGAACGCAGTCGATCTGGAACTCGTAACCGCGATCCGGCGAGTGGCTGCCGGGGAAGTTGTGCTTGATCCCCAGATTGACCGGCTGACTGCACTGAAGGGCGAGCGTAGCACGGGGCTGACAGCGCGCGAGTTGGAAGTTCTGCAACTGATTGTCGATGGCAAGTCAAACAAAGAGATCGCGAGCCAGCTTAACCTGAGTACTAATACCGTTGCCGTTCATCGCGCCAATATTATGGATGCCTTGGGCATCCATAAGACGGCGGAGTTGGTTGTCTATGCCATTCGCAACGGGTTGGTGAATATTCCGTAGATGGTGGGCGCACGCAGCCTGATTGCGGGAAGTCCACTGGCTCCTGTCGGGCCATCCCTTACCAAGGTGGAAATTAACCAGAGCCCATTGGATTTCAAGGTTGTGGAATTTCGAGTTGCTTGCAGATCGCTCGGACTGTTCCTTCTTTGATCTCTCGATGGCGAGGGACACTGGCTAACTTTCGGCGCTGTGGGTTGGTCCAAACAGAGTGCGCTCCGCCTTCTCGGTATAGAACACAGGAATGCTGGCGCAGGTGACGCTCCAGGTCAGCGAGCTTCATGTCTAAGCGAGCTCGAAAGTTTCCCGGAGGGCGCTGTGCGAGAGATTTTTTTCCGCAAGCTCGCGCTGGCAATCCAGCACCAACCGGAGCGCGTCACGCAGGTTTGCCTTGGCCTCTTCGAGAGTCTCCCCCTGTGAAATGGCAGCAGGAATCTCTTCTACGAAGCAGGTGTATCCACCTTCTCTAGCTGGTTCATATACTGCAGTGAGTTTCACAACCTCAGGTTATCACAACCCAAATTGGCGCTTGATTCTGCAATTCGCAACGGGCTGGTGAACATTCCGTAGATGGTCTCGATCAGGCTTTCGCGGATGGAACGCTCAAGACCTTTTGAGGTGCCGAACGAGTTCCCGACGCTTCACGCACTGACCTTCAGCGGCTCCCGAATCACGTCGTTTCCTGAGGCGGCCTCCTGGGCCAGTGTTCTGTTCGCTTCGAGCACAAGAGCAACGGCTTCCTGGAGGTTCGCGCGGGCTTCGTCAAGCGTTACGCCCTGGGTATTGGCGCCCGGCAGTTCCTCGACGAATGCGATGTAGCCTTCGGGGACGCGGCGAAAAACGGCGGTGAACTGAAAATCCATGGACACATCATACGCTTGGCGCGTAGTGCCTAAGCATCCCGACATACGGACAGCTGTTAGCGAACGGAGGCAGTTAGAGTTTTTGTATCCTCTGCACGTCGCGCACGCCGGGGATTTTGCGCACGCCGCTCAGGATGCGCTCCAGGTGCTTTAGGTCGGCGATGTCGGCGACGATATCAACAGTGGCGTGGTCTTCAGCAGTGTTGGCTTCGGCGTTGCGGATGTTGGTTTTGGCGTCGCTGATGACGGTGGCGATCTCCTTCAGCATGCCGGGTCGGTTATCGCAGAGAACGCTCAGCTTTACCGGATAACCGGCTGCCCATGTGGGCGCCGCGGCGTCGCGCCCCCATTCGACTGCGATCTGCCGTTCGGGTTCGAACATGAGGTTGACCACGTTGGTGCAGGACTTGGAATGCACGGCCACGCCCTTGCCCCGGGTAACGAAGCCGACGATCTCTTCGCCGCGAATCGGATTACAACAGTGCGCGCGATACACCAGCAGGTCGTCGTGTCCAGTTACTTTAATGGCTGAGTTGTCGCCGCCAAAGACCCGGCGGACCACGCTGGTCAGGCCGCTCGATCCGTCGCCATCGCCATTCGCCGGCGCTTGTCCGCCGCCCAGATGCGCGGCTTCCGCCGGCAGAACCCGGGCCAGAATGCTGCGAGCGGAGAATTTTCCGTAGCCGAGCGCCGCAAGCAAGTCGTCGGGTTTTGCCAGCCCATTCTCGCTGGCCACCCGGGTCAGCTCCGACTCGCTTATGCTCTTCAGCGCGATGTGATACTTGCGCGCTTCCTTCTCGATCAGCTTGCGGCCGATTTCGATGGCGCGCTCACGCTGATGCACATTCAGCCAGTGTTTGATCTTCTGGCGGGCGCGCGAAGACTTTGCCAGTTGCAGCCAGTCGCGGCTGGGATTGTGCCCGGGCTGAGTCAGGATCTCGACGATGTCGCCGGAACGCAACTTGTAGCGTAGGGGAACGATGCGGCCGTTGACCTTCGCGCCCACGCAGGTGTGTCCAACTTCGGTGTGCACGGTGTAGGCGAAGTCGATTGGCGTCGCGTCGCGTGGCAACACGACGATCTTGCCCTTGGGCGTAAAGGTGTAAACCTCTTCGGGGTAGAGATCGATCTTGAGGGTGGCGAGGAACTCGTCGGAGCTCTTCATGTCGCGCTGCCACTCCACCACCTGGCGCAACCACGCCAGCCGCTGCTCGTCGCGGGCGGAAACCGGCCCGTCCTTGTACTTCCAGTGCGCAGCGATGCCTTCCTCGGCCATCTTGTGCATTTCTTCGGTGCGGATCTGCACCTCGAAGGCATGGCCCTTCTCGGAGATGACCGTGGTGTGCAGAGACTTGTAGAAGTTGTTGCGCGGGATGGCGATGAAGTCCTTGATCCGTCCGGGCACCGGCCGCCATTGGTTATGAATAATGCCCAGCACGGCGTAACAGTCTGACTCCGATTGTGTGATGACGCGCAGCGCCAGCATGTCGTAAATCTGGTCCACCGAGATGCGCTGCCGTTGCAGTTTCTGCCAGATGCTGTAAATGCGCTTGATGCGGGCTTCCACCCGTGCCTGGATCTTGTTCTCGCGCAGCTTCTGCTGGATGGTCCCTTGCACCTCGGACAGGAAGGCCTCACCCTCCTTGCGGCGGGACTCGATGGCATCCTTCACTGGTTGTAGGAGATGGGATCGACGTACTGAAAGGCCAGATCTTCGAGTTCGCCGCGGACCTTGCCCATGCCGAGACGATGCGCGATGGGCGCATAGATGTCCAGGGTCTCGCGCGCGATCTTTTGCTGGCGGTCTTCCGAGAGATGTTGCAGCGTGCGCATGTTGTGCAGGCGGTCGGCCAGCTTGATGAGCACCACGCGGATGTCATCCATCATGGCCAGCACCATCTTGCGCACGTTCTCGGCCTGCGCCTCCTCGGAGGAGGCAAAGTCAATCTTGCTGATCTTGGTAACGCCTTCGACGATGTGAGCCACCTGCTCGCCGAACTCTGCCTTGATTTCGTCGACGGTTACGCTAGTGTCTTCCACGGCGTCATGGAGGAGTCCGGCGGCGATGGCCGTGGCGTCGAGCCGCATCTCGGCCAGCAGGATAGCGACCTCGAGCGGATGCGCGAGGTAAAGCTCGCCCGACGCACGAAGTTGCCCTTTGTGGTGTTGTTCGGAGAAATCGTAGGCTTTTCGGACAACGGCCAGGTCTTCTTCGGGCCGGTAGGACTTGACTTTGCGCAGCAGATCGCGGAAGCGGGTTACGGCAAGAACGTTGGTCGCGATCTGTTGGCGCAAAGTCGCCATATCCGATTATACGACTGAGTCCACGACCCCTCAGTTTCGGGTGGCGGCACACGTCGAAAAATATTCGCCCGGAGAACACGGAAGGCGCGGGAGCTCCGAGTTTCGGACTGGTGTTCGCGTGGTCTTTGCGGGCGGTGGGTTGAAAGAATTTCAAGTAAAGACGGGGACACGGAGAGGATACTGGATACGGGAGGACACAAGGAAACAGGATACGCAACCATGTAACTTTCAAAAGCGTAAGATATTCATTATATTATACTTAACTTTTTTACTTACACTCCAACCAGCGTTAATTCGCCTCTTTAAGCAATTTATTAGCTACTTCTATCCAATTTGGAATCGCGTTCTTGCTGCCCCTGGCGCCCACTCCCCGGATTCCGGCAGAAAGTAGTTCTCGCAGGCGAGATTGATTTTAAGCCAGGTTGTGGTAGCATGAAGTTGTTCATTGCTTCTTCATCACAGTTATCTCGGGAGCGCGATGCTAAAATCACTGTGCTGTCAAGCGCGCGTAGAATAGCGGGCTTGGAGACATAATACCATGCCCCAAACAGCCGGAGCAGACCGGCGGACACAATTGAAAGCGCACTACTGGCCTAGGGATGCCGCATGGAACGGCACCGGAAGCGGTTGGTTCAAAGGGCCGCGTACGCTGCCGCTGATACTCGCGCTCCTGTCCCAAAAGGGACTGACCGCCGGTCGGGACGTTTCTCGCGTTTACCTCGAACTTCTTGCACGCCACATGGACGGCGGGGTAATTGAAATTGGCAATGAGGCAGATCATGCGTATGCCGCAGGATACACCGGCACGCGTGCGGTTCGAACCTGGTACGAGCGCATGCAGTTGCTGGAACACTTGGGATTCATCAAATCGAAGCACGTTGGAAACCAGAGGTACAAACTCGTTCTAGTCGTAGATCCCATAGTCGCTGTAGCAGAATTGCGCAAGCAGGGACGCGTTCCCGATTCGTGGTGGGAGGCCTATTTACTGAGGTTGATGGAAACAAAGGAAGCTGACGCGGAGCGATTGGAGCGGGTCGCCGGTATAGGTACGCCGTCCGCGAAACCTACTGGTGTCACTAAGCGGCCGCGGCGCGCGACTAGCTTCGATGAGCATCTCTGAGGGATGAGAGAAACAACATGCCCAAACAGTACTGGCGGCCGCCGCGAAGCTATTACGACCAGGCAAAAGTTCGCAAGAAGCAGGAAACACTAGAATTACTGCAGGAAATATTGGAAAACACAGCGGATGAGAATCAATTTGCGGAGGCGGTCAAAAGCGTAAATCCTGATGTCTCTGCGGAGGAATTGGCTGAGCTGATTAAGCTGTTTCACGCTTCGGTACGCGAGAAGCGCGGACTCGGTCGCGGAGGGCCCTGAGCTTCTGTTGCGATATCTTGATCTCTTCGTCGCTCATCTCATCATATTTCTTGTCGATCATTTGAGCGAGCTTTTCAGTCAAGGCTTCCTTTGCTGTCCGAGCTTTTATGTCCGCGCGTGACATCCCTGCACCTTTCTTTTTCAGTAACCTGATCACCACACTATACCTCATAATGGCACCCAGTTTCATGCGCGATTCAACCCCTGATACTCACTTGGCCGTTTGATTCATCAAACGTTATTGCAGTTGGAGCAGGAGTCTTCTCACTTATGCGGTACTCGTTAGTGGCGCTTCGGGATTGATTGGGCGGGCGCTCAGTCGCGCCCTGGCTGCCAATGGCGACGAGGTGGCGGCGTTGGTTCGCCGCGCTCCCGGCCGAGGCGAAGTGCAATGGGATCCCGCGCAGCCGCTCGATCCGGAAAAGCTGGCTGGCTGTGATGCGGTGGTTCATCTGGCAGGAAAGAACATCGCGGGCCGCTGGACGGAAAAGTTCAAGCAGGAAGTCCGCGACAGCCGGGTGAAAGGCACGCAGACTCTGGCGATCGTGGCAGCCGAAGCGTATCGCCAGACTGGCCGTCCGCGCGTCTTTATCTCCGCTTCGGCGATAGGCTACTACGGCAATCGCGGCGACGAGCTGCTGACTGAGGAAAGTTCTCCTGGCCGAGGATTCCTGCCCGACGTCAGCCAACAATGGGAGGCCGCCACGAATTCTGCGCGCGACGCAGGCGTCCGCGTGGTGAACCTGCGAATCGGCGTCGTACTGGCGCGAGATGGCGGAGCGCTGCCGTCGATGCTGCTGCCCTTTCGGTTGGGACTTGGCGGCCGCGTTGGCGACGGACAGCAGTACTGGAGCTGGGTATCGCTGGACGATGTAGTCGGCGTCATTCTGTTTGCCTTGCAGAACGACAGCGTGTGCGGGCCAGTGAATGTTGTCAGTCCCGAGCCGGCGCGCAATGAAGACTTTGTTCGCGCGTTGGGCGAGCAGTTACATCGGCCTACGATCTTCCCATTGCCGGCACTGATTGTGCGCACGCTATTCGGCGAGATGGGCGACACGGCCCTGCTGGGATCGGCACGCGTCGAGCCGGCAAAGCTCAAGGCCTCGGGATATCAATTCCGTCACCCGCACTTGAAGGACGCTTTGCGGGCAGCACTGGAGTAGACAAGCCAGGGCGCGAAACGGATTATTGCTGGCCTGTCTTGGCCTTCGTACTAGCGGGCGGAACACTGCAAACGCCGGGATTGACCCATTTCTGCTGGTCCAGCCGATCGATCGTCACCACCGAAACGGGAGGGCCGACCCAGTCCGGGTGCGCCGCAATCTCCAGCTGAACGAAATGGCGGGCGGCCTTCACTTTGTCCCCATCCTGCCAGTGCGGGTGCTTCTTGATGTAAGCCGCGATCTGCCCGTTGGCTCCGCCAAAAAAGCCGGCGCCGTTGTTCTCCTCGGTGACATCCAGCGATATCGGGACAATGCCGCCATTGGCGTCCAACTTGTAGCCCCGGGCAAAGATTGCCGGGTTACTCGGATCCGGTCCGGCAAAGACAACCATCACTAACTCTCCGCCGTTGCTGTTTGTTAGTACCCCAAAGAACTGAGGCTCATTTTGGCGGATATATTGAGCAACACTCATCAGCGGGTCTTTGGCGATTTCGAGGAATCCATCCGCCTTTTGGCGCAAGTCTCCCTGCATGCCGCACGCCTGTTCGGCAAGTTCCTGCAAGTGGAAGACGGGGTACTCTTTGTAAAACAGGCCAGCCATGCCGAATGTGCATCCCGGTTTTGCGATGATCTTGCAAGTCTGGGTGCTGGTGCCGGCCACTTTAAAGAGCAAAAGGCTGTCGGCGGCGATGACTGCCCGGTGGTGGCGGTGATCGATGAGGGCAACGACGGTCGTGGCCAGAACCGGTACCGCAAACAGCAGAAGCACGATGGTGGACAAAACAGGGACTGCGATAGTTCGCCGTAAGGGGGGCCACTGTGTCATTGGTTGAGACGCCCTTTGGTCAATGCCGCGGACCTTCGAGGACGCGCTGACATGGTAACAGACTGGGAACCGATTTACGGTTCGACGAGCGGCAAACGAGCGCGCCTTGCCCTTCCCTCTGCAAGTTGTTTGTGCCCGATTGCTGTTAAATCGGGGTAACTGCCAGCCAGTCCATTACTCTCCGCCGCCTAGGGGCGTTACAATCGCACACTGCTGTTCTTGCTGCCTTTCTCGAGGTGATCATGCATCGCTGGTTCGCGGCCCTTGGTTGTTGCGTGTGTTTATCGCTCTCCCTGCTTGCTCAAGCGAAGAGCAACAATGATTCAGCCCAAACCGGTTCTGCCGCTAAGCCTGCCGCCGCGGAGCTTCCCAAGCTGGAGAAGTTCGATCCCTCAATCGTGGACCAGAGCAAGGACGCTTGCGTCGACTTCTATCAGTACACCTGCTCGAAGTGGATCGCGGCCCACCCCATCACCCCGGACTTGCCGGTCAGTGCCACCGACGTTCCGTTGTTCCTTTACAACCAGACGATTTTGCGCAACACCCTCGAGGCGGCTGCGGCCGACAAGCAGGCTACGGGCAGCGAACGCCAGATCGGCGACTTCTGGCAAAGCTGCACGGATGAAGCGACCCGCAATGCGAACGGAAGGGCGTGGTTGCAGCCGTCGTTGAACACTGTCGCCTCGCTGAAATCGAACAAAGATTTGCCGCGGGTTCTGGCCTATCTCCACCTGAATTTCCCAGCGGCATGGCTGATGTGGAACGACGACGACAACTACACCAAGGCGCCGATGTTCGGCTTCGGCCCGGCGCAGGATTTGGCGGACGCTTCGAAGATGGTCGCGGGCATCGACCAGGGTGGGATGGCGCTGCCTTCGCTCGACTATTATCTGGACAATTCGGAGCGCTTCAAAGAACTGCGGGCCAAATACCTGCAACACATTCAGAAGATGTTCGAACTGGCTGGCGATTCGAGCCAGAAAGCCGCTGCGGAAGCCAAAACCGTTATGGAGATCGAAACCGCGCTGGCCAAAGCTTCCATGGACAACGTTACCCGACGCGACCCGCAGAAGATTTACCACAAGCTAACCTTGCAGCAGTTGAAAGCTGCGACGCCCGATTTTGGCTGGGACGAGTACTTTCAATTGATGGGAGCGCCGAGCACGCCGTTCTACATCGTCAGTACGCCCGGATTCCTGAATGCTCTGGAACAGCAGATCAAGACGCGTTCCCCGCAGGATTGGCAAGCTTATCTCCGTTGGTGGGCGATTCACCGCGCCGCTTCCTATTTGGGAAACGACTTCGAGCAGGCAAACTTTGACTTCTTCGGGACCACACTTTCAGGAACGCCGCAGATGTTGCCGTTATGGCGGCGTTGTGTCTCATCAACCGACCGCTTCCTGGGCGAGGCGCTGGGACAGGCTTACGTCAATGTGGCCTTTCCCCCAGAGAGCAAGCAGCGCGCGAATGAGCTCGTGACCCAGATTCGCGCGGCGCTGGTGGAGGAGATCAAGCAGTTGGATTGGATGAGTGAGCAGACCAAGAAACAGGCGCTGGTGAAGCAAGATGCCACCTTGCAGAAGATCGGTTATCCCAATACCTGGATCGATTACAGTTCGGTGAAGCTCGTGCCGGACAACTATCTGGCCAACGTGAATGCTGCGACTACTTTCGAAGCGCATCGCCAGATCAACAAGATCGGACGGCCGGTAAATCGCAATGAGTGGACGATGACTCCGGCCACGATCAACGCCTACGAAGACCCGCAGACGAACACCATTAACTTCCCTGCCGGGATCATGCAGCTTCCCCAGTTCGGCGACCAGGACGACGCCTCCAACTTCGGCGCCATTGGGATGGTCATCGGACACGAAACCATCCACGGTTTCGACGACCAGGGCCGCAAGTTTGACGCCCAGGGCAATCTGCGCGATTGGTGGACTCCGGAAGACGCGAAGCGCTACGACGAGAAGGACAAATGCATTGTGGACCAGTACTCGCAGGAGATTCCCGAGTACGGCGTGAAGCAAAACGGAAGCCTCACCGCTGGCGAAGACACCGCAGACAATGGCGGCATCCACTTGGCCATACTGGCGCTGGAAAAGGACTACAAAGCGCAGGGCAAGTCGCTGGACACGCCTGAGGCCGACGGACTCACTGCGCGGCAGCGGTTCTTTCTGGCGTACGCATTCAGCTGGTGCGCCGATGTCCGTCCCGAGGCAGCCCGGAACCAGGTGCTAAGTGATCCCCACTCGTTGCCTCGCTTCCGCGTTAACCGGCCGTTGTCCAACTTGCCGGAGTTTCAGCAGGCTTTCGGCTGTAAGGCTGGGCAACCGATGGTGCACAATCCGCAGTGCCGGGTCTGGTAAGCCTTTTCAGAAAATATCGAGAACACCAGCGGAATGACAGTGCAGAGGAGCGCAAGTCCGGCCGACTGTCTCGCCTTCGGGGCCAGTCAAACGCGATTTTATTTTGTTTCCAACCGCAAGAAGGCCAGCTATGATAGCTCCTCACACGACAGCCCCGAGCAAGCTCGGGACGGACTTCTCCAAGCTGAGTACGGAAAACTCTTATGAGCAATCCACCGGCGGTACCGATGTATCCGATCCCAGCCCGGGAAAACGATCCCACATGGGATCGCCTGGAAGCCCAGATCGATTGGTACGACCGCAAGAGCGCTAAATACCAGAAGATCTATAAGAGCATCAAGGTCATCGAGATCATTGCGGCCGCTGCCATTCCATTCCTGTCGGCACTCAACATTTCCCAGAGCAGTCCCAATGGGCCTCACTACGTTAGTTGGATTATTGGCTTCCTCGGAGTACTGATCACCATCCTCGAAGGAATCCTGCAACTGAACCAGTATCAGCAAAACTGGATTTCCTATCGCTCCACCTGTGAAGGGCTGCGACACGAGAAGTACACGTACCTGGCCAAGGCCACGCCCTACAAAGAAGCCAACGATGCGCCGGATCCGCA
This sequence comes from uncultured Acidobacteriaceae bacterium, assembly GCA_963782275.1. Lineage (GTDB taxonomy): Bacteria > Acidobacteriota > Terriglobia > Terriglobales > Acidobacteriaceae > Bog-257. Next base: position 50,315 of record CAWAJA010000005.1, read on the forward strand.
TGCTCTGCTGGCCGAGCGCATCGAATCGCTGATCTCCCAGGAGCACGCCAAGTGGGCCGTGCAGCAGCAGCAGCCAGACAAAGGCAAGACAGAGAACACGGACAAAAAGCCTTAGCTATAGCTAGCTGGAACCGTTGTCAGCCTTGGTCCGAGCTACTTTGGATTAGGCATGCTTAAGCGCCAGAAAAAGCTTCGGAGGCCTGATCAAGTCCTCCGAAGCCGTGGGCTTAACTAAGTCTTCCTCGCAGCCGTTCGTTAGGCCTGCTTCTTCTGCTGGTCCTTTTCGACCTTCTCGCGGTCCGATTGCGGGTACTTCTGCTGGCCACCCTGCTGCGGATTTTGCTGCTGGTTGGGATTCTTCTTCCAGTCATCCTGCTGCTGGGTACCCGGGTTCTGCTTCTGATCGTGCATGGTTCATCCTCCTTTTGGTATGACTTGCCTTCAGTCAGATGGGCTTGCCTCAGCGCGGGATGTCTCAGGCCCGCCCGCGTTTAGTTGTTACAATGAGGCAACCCGCAGGTCATTCCATAGATCAGCTATCTCAATTGTTTTCACTTCGCGTCTTCCTTAGAACCAGCCTCCATCAGTCGCTTCGTGAGCAGCACAAGCCCGAGGATTTGCGTCCACTCGGAGACAATGTTGCCTACTACTTCTCCCCAGCGGCTGTTCGGATTCATGGCTCGAAAGGCAAAGACCCACCCGACGCCCGTGACTAACAGGAACAAGGTCAGCGAGTGCGCGCGCAGAAATTCCCAAGTAGCTGAGGGCAACTTGCCCTTGGGCTGCTTGCTTTCCTGAGAGCCCTTTTCGTATAGGTACTTCGTCATGATGACGGTCACTAGAACGCCGGTCCAGTCGGCGATGGCGTTGCCGAAGAACGAGCCGATGTGAGTGGACGGATCTGACCGGCAGTAAAGCGCAACCAAAACGGCGACTACGCCGAGGGCAGTAAGACTGAGCGAGTGCTTATGCAGGAATGACTTGGGGGTGCGGCTCTGACTCATATAAATACTGAGAGGCAAGGATTTTGGCTGCGGTTGTAGACTGTTAGCATTGGTCTCGTCAAAAGGCTAGTCGAGCCGGTGGCGTCGAACGACCAAGGAGAATTCCATGGCAGAAGTAGCGTATACATCCAACGTGCACATCGAGCGCATCAAGGGACCACTGCGCAAGGCGTTGTTGCCGGGCGAAGCGCAGCCTGTGATGTTCAGCGTTCACGGCGGCATCGCCAAGCACTACGGCATTGACGAGAGCCGCTTGCCCGAGTCGCACGCTGCCACCATTGACTATGTGATCGCCGCGCTGGGTGGTTGAATGCTCGGCACCTTTGCCGGCGCGCTGGATGCGCGCAAGATCAACGCCAGGGAAGGCCGGTTGACCTGCGATGTTCGCGGTGAAGTGGAAGACGAAAGCGGCGTGTTGGTGATCAAACGGGTACACGTTAGACACTCGCTGCGCGCCGAAGAACCCGAAGCGGTGCGTGAAACGGTCGAGCGTGTGCACGGTGTGTATGCGCAAAGCTGCCCCGTGTATCGGTCGCTCAGTCCAGCGTTCCAAATCACATCGAGCGTGGAGATTGTACCTGTAGAGACGACAGCAAGCTAAACGCACAGTTCCGTTGACAGTTCTCGGGCGTGCTAATTTGTCATCACCGATGCGCGTCTATGCGCGGGAGGGGCGACGATGAACATTTCAGCCATCAACGTGTATCCGATCAAGTCACTGCGAGGGAGTGCGCTCGAAGAAGCTCTCGTCTGTTCCTACGGCCTGGAGCACGACCGCCAGTGGATGCTGGTGGACCCCGCGGCGCACATGATCACGCAACGCGAGTGCCCGCGCATCGCTACTCTTACCCCGAGTGTTGAGGCGGGCGCTTTGCGCGTCACGGTGCCGGGCCACGACGATATTCTCGTTCCGCTCGACGCGGCCAGCTGGACCAACAACGAAGTCGTGGTCGACGTCTGGGGGCACTCCTACGTTGGAGTCGCCGCCGCCGCGACCATCAATCAGGCCCTGAGCGAAGCTATCGGCATGCTGTGCCAGCTGCTTTCGATTCGCGCCGACGTCTTCCGCACCAAACACGATGTCGCCTTTCACGACGATTCTCCCATCCTGATCATCAGCGAGTCGTCGCTGGAAGGACTGAACCAGCGGCTGGCAGTCCCGCTGCCCATGAATCGCTTCCGGCCGAACATTGTGGTACGCGATACCGCGCCCTTTGATGAAGATGGATGGCAACGGATCGCCATCGGGGACGCCGCCTTTCGCGCCATCAAATCGTGTGAGCGCTGCGTCATCACGACGGTTGACCAGGCGACAGGAACTCCCAGCGGTCCCGAGCCGCTCGCCACTCTGGCGAAGTTTCGCCGCAAGGGTAAAGGAGTCGCCTTCGGGCAGTACTACCGGCCCGAACAGGCCGCTGCGACGATTAGACTCGGCGATTCAGTTACGGTGCTGGACGCGATCGCCTCTCAGGTTGCAGGGCAATCGAATTGATGCGGTAGCCGTAATCGGCCCTCACATGCCGAAGGTCTGCTATTGCGCAGGCTGCGGCTTTGGCGGAGGCTCGTGGATGGTCGCGACGACCCTCTTCATCTGCTGGAACTTGCCGGTCTGATACCCATACGTCCGCTCCGGAAGACGCGCGGCCTCCTGCTCGATGGCTTTCTCCCGGTTACCAGGATTGGGATGGTCGGAGAGGAACTCGACCGCGCTGGAGCCACCGTTGGCGTTTAGCTTTTCGAAAAACTCCTCCATCTCAATCGGATCGTATCCGGCCTCAGCCATCAGGTGCGAGCCCATGAGGTCCGCCTGGCTTTCGGCGGTGCGCGAAAACTTGAGCAGCACGCTGCTGGCGCCGAATCCAATGCCGAGTTGCGCAAGCTGCCCCATCATGCTGCCATTGCCCGCCAGTTCGCCAGCGAGCGTGGCGGGCAGTTCGATGAGGTTGGCTTTCGAGGCCTGGTTGGTACCGTGCCGCAAGATCACGTGCGACATCTCGTGGCCCATCACGCCCGCGAGTTGCGCTTCGTTGTCTACTGCTCTCAGCAGTCCGGTGTTGATGAACATCGGGCCGCCAGGCAACGCGAAGGCGTTGATGCTTGGGTCGGCGATCACCTCGAAAGTGAATGGAAAACCGCTCGCCTTTGCCTCTTGCGACGCCATCAGCCGCTTGCCGACGGCGTTCACGTAGGCGGTCAGCGTCGGATCCTTGATGACCGTCATCTGCTTGCGCACTTGCGCGGCGGCTTCCTGCCCCAGCTGCACGTCCTGTTGCTTGGAGAAGAGATTAAAGCCGGGTTTGATCTGCGTCGGTCCTTGGGCGAGCGCCGAAATCGCAAACAGTACAAGTACGACGGATGAGAGCTTGATGGTCCGGCTCATGACCCTGCGAAAATACGATGCGTCATTTGCGGTGCGCGCTGCCACATGCAGCTTCCGGCACACGGGAACGTATGGTTGAATTTTACAACGGCACACCGGTCGAATCATGGCGGCTCGCACGTTTGCATTCGCAATCCACAAGGTCGGCTGGTTGCGTACTGTAATTAGAGTTTTGGGCACTGTGCCGCACGTTTCAAAAGGTCGGCGGCTGAAACTTAATAGGACGTCGCGAATCATACTTATTGCTGCAATGGAAGTTGCCCGAGTTGGAGTTGTCAATGTTGGTCAAGAAATCTTCTGATATTTCCGCTGCAGAAGTCACGCCGAAGGGCTTATACATGAACCGGCGCCTCTTTCTGGTGGGAGCCGCGACGCTGGCGGGGGCGACCCTCGCAGGCGGCAAGCTCCTAGATGTCGTCTCGCCTGGTGAGTCTGTGCTGGCCGCGACCAAATTGAACTACACTGCCGGTCCGTTCGGGACCAACGAGAAGCAAACGCCGCTGCAGGACATCACGCACTACAACAACTACTACGAATTCAGTACCGACAAGTATGAACCTGCCGACTTGGCGAAGAACTTCCAAACGCGGCCATGGACTGTGCGCGTGGAAGGGCTGGTGAACAAGCCACAAACGTTCGACATCGACACGTTACTGAAGATGCCGCTGGAGGAACGCGTCTACCGCATGCGCTGCGTCGAGGGCTGGTCGATGGTGATTCCTTGGATCGGCTTTCCTTTGAAGTCGCTACTCGATCAGGTGCAACCCAACGCCAAGGCGAAGTTCGTGGAGTTCACGTCCCTGTACGATCTCAAGCGGTTTCCCGGACAGAGGCGTAGCGTGCTGGAATGGCCTTATGTCGAGGGCCTGCGACTGGATGAAGCAATGCATCCGCTTACCATCCTTGCCGTTGGCCTGTACGGCGACGTGCTGCCGAACCAGGATGGAGCACCGATCCGCCTGGTGGTGCCGTGGAAGTATGGCTTCAAGGGCATCAAAGCCATCGTGAAGATCCGGCTGGTGGAGAAACAGCCGGTTTCCGCCTGGACGAAAGCTGCACCGAACGAATACGGCTTCTACTCCAATGTGAACCCCAATGTGGACCATCCACGCTGGAGCCAGGCAAAGGAGCGCCGCATCGGGGAGTTCTTCAAGCGTCCCACGCTGATGTTCAACGGCTATGGCGATCAGGTGGCGTCGCTGTATACAGGAATGGACCTGAAGAAGAATTTCTGAATAGCCTACGGTGAAACGAAAATACCTCAAGCCGCTTATTTTCCTTGCCTGCCTGTTGCCGCTGGCGCGATTGGCTTGGAAGGCGCTCAATTCCGCTCTGGGCGCAAATCCCATTCAGGTGATTACGTTTTCCACGGGAACCTGGACCCTGGTTTTCTTGCTGATCACGCTGAGCGTCACCCCACTGCGTAAGTTGACGAAGCTGTACTGGCTCATCCAATACCGCCGGATGCTGGGGCTGTTCGCGTTCTTCTATGGCTGCCTGCACTTCCTCACCTACATCTGGCTAGACCAGTTTTTTGATCTGCACAGCATCTACAAGGACGTCCTGAAACGGCCATTCATCACGGCCGGATTCACTGCGTTTGTGCTGATGATCCCCCTAGCCGCGACGTCGGCCCAATGGGCCATCCGCAAACTGGGGAAGCGCTGGCAACTATTGCACCGGCTCATCTACATATCGGCGATAGCCGGCGTCGTCCACTACATCTGGCTGGTCAAGAAGGATGTGCGTACTCCCGTGATTTACGCCATGGTTCTTGGGGCGTTGCTGCTCTATCGAATAGTTGTGCTGCTGCTGTCGCGTGCGCCTTCCGGGGCGGCCCCACTCCGCATCGGGCAGAGCCCAATTTCCGGCGACTAGACCTTCAGCCAGTGCCGAGGTTGCGGTATCATCGAACGGTTCCGGGCCGACGGACCGCTATGGACCAACGCAGTTTCCAGAGATTGCTGCGCCGCACTGTTCTGATACCAGTCGTGCTGCTTATATTGCTCGCGGTGACCCTCCTGGTGGAGATCCTGACCCTGACCAGCTCTCTGAAATGGGTGGATCACGCGGAGCAAGTGATTTCCAACTCCCGCCAACTAATGCGCTACATGGTGGACATGGAGACGGGCGTCCGGGGCTATCACCTGACCGGAGACAAGACTTTTCTCGATCCCTACGAGGCTGCCAAGCCTCGGGTTCTTGAACAAATGGCAGTCTTGCTGAAACTGACCGCCGACACGCCCGACCAACAGCGTCGGCTCAAGGAAATCGGAGAGGCCGACCTTCAGTGGATCGACTATGCGGAGAATCTCTTGCGCCAGCCCGTTGGCAGGCCTCTGTCGTCAGGAGACTTCGCCGTGGGCAAGGACCTGATGGACAAGATCCGGAACAAGCAGCGCGATTTTCTGGCAAGAGAAGACGAGTTGCGAAACATTCGCTACCGGCGCTCCACGATTCTGGGCAATATAGCCGACGCTACCGCCGTTGGACTCTCTCTGCTGGTGGCACTTCTCCTCTTCACGCTTACCCGCCGCGAATTGTATGCGCTCTCCTCTACCTACGAGCGCCATCTGCGGACGGAAGAGGAAAAGACGCAGCAACTGCTGGAGAGCCGTGAATCTTACCAGATCACGCTGAACAGCATTGTCGACGCTGTCGTCTCCACCGATGCTGCCGGCAGAGTGTCGTTCCTCAATCCGGTGGCCCAACAGCTCACGGGTTGGGATAATCGCGCACATGGGCGGCCTCTGCGGGAAGTGTTGCGCATTGTCGATGAAAAAACCCGCGCTGAAATTGACGACCCGGCGGAGACCGTTCGCAGTTCACAAACCGTAGTCGCACTTTCCAACCATCTACTCTTGCTTGGCGCCTCGCAACAGGAATACCCGATTGAGCTGACCGCGGGGCCAATTCGTAGCGATCACAGTCAGCTCGTGGGAGTGGTGATAGTCTTTCGTGATATTACGCAGCGGCGGCAAACTGAGCAGACCCTGCGCACCAGTGAGCGCCTGGCGCAGGCTGGCCGCTTGTCGGCCACGATTGCCCACGAGATCCGAAATCCGCTGGACACGGTGTCAAATCTCATCTATTTGCTGCGGCACGAACAAGAGGCGAGCGCGTCGTCGAACCAATACCTGGAGATGGCTAGCGACGAACTGGCTCGCATCGCCCAGATCACGGGACAATTGCTCACTTTCCATCGCGAGGCGCGAAATCCGGTTGACGTTGACCTTGTTGACGTCGTTCGGAGTGTGTTAGTTCTGCACGCGCCGCAGATCAGGAGAGCTCACATCAAAGTGGAGCAGCGCCTGGATGCGGACCACCCGGTGCGGGGATTCCCCGGCGAATTGCGTCAGGTGTTCTCCAACCTTGTCGGCAACGCCATCGATGCCATGCCGCAAGGCGGAAAGCTCATCCTGCAGGTGCGCGAATCGAGCCTCGCTTCTGATCCCGAATGCAAAGGCATGCGCGTCACGGTCGTCGACACGGGCGCAGGCATTCCGCTTGGTGTGCGTAGGAACCTGTTTGCGCCTTTCTATACAACTAAAGGGGAGAAGGGAACCGGATTGGGCCTTTGGGTGAGCCGCGGCATTATCGAGAAACACGAAGGAACGATTTACCTGCGCAGCTCCATGTGTCCGGGCAGGAGCGGAACAGCATTCTCGGTATTTCTACCATTCGAGCAGAAGCAGGGAATGCTGGATGTCCCGAACGTGCCACCGGCAGCGTGAGGCCCAGCGGTGTCCCAAGAGCATCTCCACAAAAAGCAATCAGCCAGCGAACCTAATCGCTGGCTGATTCTTGCTAATCAAATTTCACCAAACTACTGTATGTCGAAGTTCTCCTGATGGAGGGTGGGGTCGCTCTTCACCAGTACGGTTTTGCCGGTCAACTCTTCCAGTTCACCGATGAGCTTTCCATTGTTGGCTTTCAGTGCCTTAGCCACTTCCGGGTTAACCCGCAAAGTGACGTCTGTCTTGTCGTGCAGCTTCGCCATTTTGCGCATTTCGATGTACAGCTCGTTGCACACTGTCGGCACCGACTTCACAAACCCTGCGCCGGTGCAATATGGGCAGGGCTCGCCCAGAGTGCGCTCCAGCGACTGCTTCACTCGCTTACGAGTGATCGCGACCAGTCCAAAATCGTTGAACTGAAGTACCTTTGAGGGAGCACGATCGTTGCGCAGCGCCTCCTCCAGTGCCTGCATCACCTTCTGCCGATTCTTGCGCTCATCCATATCGATGAAGTCGATCACGATAATACCGCCCAGGTCGCGCAGCCGGACTTGCCGCACGATTTCCTTGACGGCATCCACGTTCGTCTTCACGATGGTGTCTTCCAGGCGTTGCGTCTTGCCGACATACTTGCCGGTATTGATATCGATCGCTACCAGCGCTTCGGTCTGATTGATGACAAGGTAGCCGCCGCTCTTCAGCCACACTTTCGACTTCAGCGAGCGGTCAATCTCCTCCTGAATGCCGAACTCCTCAAACAGCGGCGTGTTCTTGGTGTAGAGCTTGATGCGCCTGACCAGCGACGGCTGAAAGCGGTTGGCGAAGCGCACCACGCGTTCGTATTCGTCTTCCGTATCCACCCAGATCTGCGAGAAGTCGGCGTTGACCTGGTCGCGCAATACTCGTTCCACCAGGTTGAGGTCGTGATAGATCAGGGCCGGGGACCTGCTGTTATCGGCGCGGCTCTTGATCTCCGCCCACAGGTGCTTGAGAAAGCGGATGTCGGCGCGAAGATCTTCTTCCTTGATGTGGGCCGCCGCGGTGCGCACGATGAATCCACCCAAGCCGTTCTCGCGCTCGCTGGTGACGATGCGCTTCAGGCGCAGCCGCTCCTCCTCGGAGGCTATCTTCCGCGACACGCCAACGTGGTTCACGGTCGGCATGTAAACCAGGAAACGCCCGGGCAGTGCGATGTGGCTGGTAATGCGAGCGCCCTTCTTGCCGATGGGCTCTTTCGCAATCTGGATCAGCACCTCCTGCCCTTCCTTCAGCAGGTCAGTGATAAGCGGCTGGTTGCGGTTGTTGTTGGGACGTGCACGAAAACCACGGCGTGGTCCGCCGCGGCGCCCGCGGTCCCTGTAGCCGCGATCGTAGCCCGGACGCTGGGTCTGGCGCTGCTGATACCCCGCAGTAGGAGGCGACGCGCGCAACTCGGCACGGCCGTTGGTTTCCTCTACCTCGCCTGGTTCTTCGCCTTCTTCCTCATCGCTCTCCGCCCCGAAGATGTTTTCGCCACGCATTTCGGCGGCGACGACTTCGTCCTCATCCACGTCTTCGATTTTGGGAATCCAACGCTCCGAATAACCGTTATCAGAGTCGAGGGTCTCCTCCTCCAGCACGAGTTCTTCATCTCCGGCTACTTCGCTGAGGGCGCTGATGTCGTCGGGAACGGGATGAAACTCCATCTCCTCGTCTTCCAGGACCTCGTGCTCGAGCGTGTGCCCCTCCGGGGCTTCCGAAGGAGCCGAGAGGCGCTGAGAGTCATGCGGCGCGACCGGAATTGCTTGGGACGTGTGGTCAAAATGCTCATCGGCGGCCGGAAACGAGCCGCCATGAATTTCAACTTCTGATTCGTCCTCTACCACGTCTTCTTCCTCGTTCTGAGGCCAGGCAGCCAGTGTCTCAGCTGCTGCAGCCTCAGGAGACTCGGTCGCATGCGCATCGGGCTCGGAATGTGACGGCTCCAATGGGCTCACAGTCAGGCTTTCCAACTCCGTGCGTTCCTCATCGCGCTTCGCAGTTTCTACCTCTTCAGTTTCCTCGTACGCGATTGCAGCCGCTATTCCCGTGGCGGACGCAGGCTCGTGGTGCGCATCTCGATAAGATTCAGCCGGCGTATCGCTTTGCTTTGTGTTGGCGCGTTCTTCCGCCGCACTTTCCTGTTGCAACTCCGCCGCAGGTTGCTGTGCCTGGTTGCGATACTTGGAGATCGACTCTCCCGGCAAAATGATGGGGGTGTATCCGGCGGGTGGACCGAAATCGGAGTGCGGACGCCCTGCCGCGTTGGGAGGACGCAACTGGCTGGGCGGAATTGCGGCCGCTTCCGGCTCGACCTGCAGTTTCGGTCTTCAGCTCAGGCCGATCTTCCCGCTCATCTGGACGGCCGCGGCGTCCGCCGCGACGACGCCTGCGCCCTCGCCAGCGCCGCGCGCCTTCGCCGGAATCCCGATCTTCGTCTAGCGAGGCTTCGCCGCCTACCACCGCTGCGAGGTCTTCGTCATTGGACACAGACTCTTGATCGATGGTTTCGAGCTCTTCGGTCTCAGGTCCATCAACTAAAGCTGGTCCCTCAACGGTGTGCGATTCCGGCACCGGCTGTGGCCGGCTTAGATCCACAGTCGTGCGGGGCGCGGGAATCTGGCCGAACTCCTCTTCCTCTCCTTCCTCGCTGGGCAACTCCAGAAAGTCGGAGACGTAAAGAAATGCGTCACGCTCCAGTCCGATATCAACGAACGCGGACTGCATGCCGGGAAGCACGCGAGTGACCCGGCCTTTGTAGATTGATCCTGCTAAGGTGTATTCGTTTTCCCGCTCGAAGAACACTTCGGCGAGCTGATCATCCTCCACCAGCGCCACTTTGGTTTCGTGGGGCGTGGAGGACACATAAAGTTCCTTGTTCATGGTGCTCCGGTTCTACCGGCGCGATTGGAGTGAGGAGGACAGGAAAACTTCTACGGGTGAATAGGCGCGGAGCGCACCCGGACTCTTGCCCGGATGAGAACCTGACCTGATTCGAGACACTTCAATTTGTGGAATCTTTAGCACCGTATAGAGCACGCCATCGGAGGTTTGTGGCCATCACATTCAGGTAAAGCTGATGGGGCCGTTTCCCGCCTCAATCGACGCGCTTTGCAATCCTGTCCGGCCTTATCTTCTTGCGGCCGGCAATGCCCTCGTACGTGAGGGCGGTCGTAATCTTGTTGTCATTCTTCGGAAATCCTAGCTCTGTAAGATTTCCCCGGCGAATGAAACCGGCTTCACGCGCCCGACGGCGCGAAACACTCTCGATTCAACAACTAAGCTGGGCTTTAGTTCACAAATCGGCGCATGCGGATGTTCATTACAATCCCCAGCGCCAGAAACATGAACAGTACTGACGACCCACCGTAACTCATTAACGGTAAAGGAATACCCGTGACCGGCATGAACCCAACTGCCATGCCCACGTTGATCAGGACGTGAAACGCGAGTACCGCGACCACTCCCATGACTACAAAGGCGCCAGCCCGGTCCGGGGCCGTCTGAGCGTTTTGGATCAGACGCATCAGTACTATGAAGTATAGCAGCAACAAGCCCATAGCGCCTACGAATCCGTGTTCCTCGGCAAAGGCGGCAAAGATAAAGTCGGTATGCGGCACTGGCAGGAACTGTCCCTGGGTCTGGCTCCCATGGGCCGTTCCCTTCCCCAGAAGGCCGCCCGAGCCTACCGCGACTAGCGACTGAATCACCTGATACCCACGGCGCTGTGGATCAGCTTCGGGCTCCATGAAACTGGTCAGCCGATCGCGCTGGTAGGGCTTGAGCACATGCCATGCGACGGGAGCCAGCAATGCGCCAAGCAACAGAATGACCAGCGCGTGCTTGGCCTTCATGCCTCCCAGAAACAGCCCCATGACGGCTATTGGGAGGTAGGTGAGAGCCGTACCCAGGTCCGGCTGCGCGAGCACCAACAACATGGGAACGCCGACCAGGGCTCCCGCCTTAACGATGTCCTGCGCCGTGCATTCCGGCTTCGAGTCCGCAAAGTATTTGGCTATTGCCAGGATCAGTACCAGCTTCACCCACTCCGATGGCTGAAAGTGGAACGAGCCGATTTGCACCCAGCGGCGAGCGCCAAGATATTTCTTGCCAAAACTTCGACGGCCAGCAGCGAAGCGATGGAGATCAGATACAGCAGCGGCACGCGCTCCAGCAGAGCCTGGTAGTTGAGAACGCTTACCACGAACATGAGCGCCACACCGCCCAGAATCCAGTACACCTGCTTGATGTGCACGCCCACAAATTTGGTGCTCAGGGTCGCGCTATAGATTTCCACCACACCCAGGGCGCAAATCACGAGCACGAGCACCAGCAGCACCCAATCGAAATCGCGATATGAGATATATCGGCTCATGGCTGGCTCGGGGGAAGCGTCGCCGCGGCCGGGGCAACCGCGGGCTTCACAACCGGCTTCGTCTCGTCTGGCTGTCCCTCTGGATTCAGAGTTGGTGGCTTCGGCGGCTCAGGCTCAGGGACCTGGTTTTCGGGATGGGCCATCTCGTCGTGGCCTTCCGTAGCTTCAAGATTGGCAGCGGGTTTCGCCCGGTCATTTTGGTTCATTCCCGGAGCGGAGGCCACCGGCTTTGTTTGCCGTCGGCTGGAACGGTGAAGCGCCCAGCTTGCATCTTGTCGGGCTGCTTGCCATCGCCGTCGTGCCACACAGCGGCAACTTCTGCCTGCTTGCTTCCCTGTCCGTTTGCCTTGGCAAGTTCCGTTTGACGAGTGCGCTGCTTCTCGACGTAAGCCTTGATCACTTTCGAGGCTGCGCGAGCGGCGTAGTATCCGTGCTCGCCTTCTTCGAGCAGCACCGCAACCACGATCTCGGGATTGCGCCTTGGCGTGACACCCACGAACCAGCCATTGTCCTTGAAATGCTTTCCTTCTGCGCCAAGACGCTTCTTCAAGTCGTTGGAGATCGTCTGTGCGCTGCCGGTCTTGCCGGCGAAGTCAATTCCGGGCAACCGCGCGCTAGGTGCAGTGCCCATCGGCGAGACCACCTGTGCCAGGGCGTCGGTGATCAACATCCAGTTGTCCTCGTCGAGACCAATGTTCACCTTATCGCCGTAATTCGCCACCTGCTTGAAGCCGGGCGGAAATTGATCGGGAAACGCGACGTGCGGCCGCACCAGCACACCATCGCTGGTGATGGCGCCCACGGCGCGCGCGAGCTGAATCGGCGTGGTGGCCACTGCGCCCTGACCGATGCCCACTGAGATGGTCTCGCCGGCGTACCACTTCTGCTTGAAGTTCTTGATCTTCCACTCCTCCGAGGGCATCACCCCGGAGACCTCCTGCGGCAGGTCAACGCCGGTCTTCTGCCCCAGCCCCAGCATGGTTGCGTACTTCGCGATGCGGCTAATGCCCAACTTTTCCGCCAGGGTATAAAAATACGAATCGCATGACTGATAGATTGCTTTACTGATATTCACGCTGCCGTGGGTGGTGTGGTTGGAAGTGATCCAGCACTTGAAGAAGCGCCCGTAGAAGGTCTTGCCGCCTCCACAGTTGACCACCAGGTTCTGCGCAATGCCCTCCTGAAGGCCAGCAGTCGCCATGATGACCTTGAAGACCGAGCCGGGAGCGAGCTGCGCCTGGATCGCCTTGTTGAGCAGAGGCTTGCCGGGGTCGTTGATCAACTGGTTCCACTCGTCGCGTGTGATGCGCACCGCGAAGGCATTGGGATCAAAGGCTGGCCGGCTAACCATCGCAAGGATTTCGCCATTGCGCGGATCCATGGCCACGATAGCGCCGGCTCTGTCCTCCAACGCCTCTTCCGCCGCAATCTGCAGGTCAAGGTCTATGGTGAGCTTGAGCTGCTTACCAGGCACAGCCGGCACGTCACTGAGCGTGCCTACTTCCTTGCCGCGGCTGTTGACCAGCACCTGGCGCGAACCGTTCTTGCCCATCAAGATATCGTTGTAATACTGCTCGACGCCCGACATTCCTACGATGTCGCCCGGGTTATACAGTTCCCATTGCGGCTGGGTCAGCATGTCTTCGCTCACCTGGCCCACGTAACCGATAACGTGCGCCATGAATCCGTTCTTGGGATACAGGCGGCGATGCACGGTGATGATGTCGAGCTCCGGCAAGTCGGCACGATGCGACTCGATGAAAGCCAGCTCGTCGGGCGTGATGTCGTCCTTCAGAAAGAGAGGCTGATATCCGGGCACCGCGACCATGCGCTTCAAACGCGTGCGCAGTTCGTCCGGAGGCATGTGTAGTCCACTCGCGATCTTGTCGGCATCGGCGTCGAGGTTGCGGTTCTGATCGCGCAATAGCAGCACGGAGAACGACGGATAGTTGTCGACGATGATGCGGCCTTCGCGGTCGAGAATCTTGCCGCGCGGCGCCAGCATCGGTACCTGCTTGACGCGGTTCTGTTCCGCGAGCGTGGTGTAGTAGTCGCTGCGCGCCACTTGCAGGCGCCACAGTCCGAACGCGAGCACCAGGAAAATACCCAGCAGAATGTACTGCACTGCTGTGAGCCGTAGCTGTGAAACTTTTTCGTCGCGACCGAACATCAGGAACTGCAGCTTTCACTCGTGGCGGATAGTTGTTAAGCGTCCAAAACTCAGCAGCCAGCTGCTGGTCACATCAGCACATTCCCCCAAAGGCTACGACCATCCTAGGCCAAGCATCACCGTTGCGTTGGCGCGCCACGCCACGAATGAGGGACTCTGCACTTAATTGTAGCCCGAACCGGTTCGGCTCGCGCGGACGAAAAGCAGAGCGAATCGAACTGGAAACGGGGCGCCGGGCCAGCGGAGACTGGTCGCGACCCAGCTTCGGCGATAGTATGGACTTCGTTCACATGATTGGCGAAGCTAATCGCGCGCAGGCGGCCGTCTCCGGGCCGACGGCGACATTGCTGTACGACGACTGGTATCCTGCCCTGCGGGCGTCGGAAGTGGGCGGCAAGCGCATGGCGAAGACTATGCTGCTGGGCATTCCGCTGGTGGTGGGGCGGACGGCTACGGGAAGATACTTCGCAATGCGCGATGCCTGTCCGCATCGTGGCATCCCGCTCTCGTATGGGTGGTTCGATGGCCGGCAGGTGACCTGCAAATATCACGGCTGGTCGTTCGAACCGGTGTCGGGACAGTGCTGCGAGATTCCTTCGCTGACCAGCCAGGATTCGCTCGATCCGTCACGCATCTATGCCGCGGCCTTTGCTTGCGAGGGACGAGACGGCCACGTTTGGGTTTACGTTCCGCAACCGGGTCGCGGCAGGCTGCGGCTGGATGCGACGGAACTGCCGTGCCGTCCCCGAGGTCCCGAAGTTCAGCGAGCGGTATAGAACGGCACACCTTTGGGCGGATCTCCCTTGCAACGTGGACCACGGCATCATCGGGCTTATGGATCCGGCGCACGGGCCGTTCGTTCACAACGCGTGGTGGTGGCGCGCGCGGCGCAGCATCCATGAGAAAGCCAAGCAGTTCGAGCCCATCGAAAATGGCTTCCGCATGACCGCGCACCAGCCGTCGGCGAACAGCGCGCCGTATAAGTTGTTGGGCGTCTATGGCCAGCCGATCACGACCACGATTGATTTTGTGCTGCCAAACCGGCGCTACGAGATCATCCGCTGCGGCGACAAGTGGTTTGCCAGCCTGACAACGGTTACACCGACGGTGGAGAACAACTGCCGTATCGATGTCTGTGCGGCCTGGAACATCTTCCGCAACGTGCCGTTCCTTATGCCGATCGCCAAGTTCTTTGGGAGGCGGTTCGTGCGTCAGGACCAGGTAACGATGATCCAGCAAGCGGAAGGACTGAAACACAATCCCAGCCTGATGTTGATTGACGATGCTGACCGGCCTGCGAAGTGGTATTTCGAACTGAAACAAGCGAAGCTTGAGTCGCAGGCGACGGGCGCTCCGATGCGACATCCGATGAGCGGGCCGGTGACACTGCACTGGAGAAGCTGAGCGGCATGAAGAACCAGGTGCGGCTTTCCTGGCGAGCGAAAGATCAGCTCCGAATGTTCGTCATCGCCGTGTTTATCGGGGCGGTGGTCGGAATCTTCATCCTTTATCCCACGAACGAGTTCGTTTATTTCTACGAGCACCGTCCTCTGGCGGAGTCCACAGCAGGCGAATTTACTTTGTCGCAACTCCAATCTTCGCTGCGAGGTGGAACGCCAAAGAAAACAGCCTTCTACGCGATCGTCGGCGTAGTGTTGAGCGTTTCGGGAGCAGCACTGTATTCGGCCATGCACCGGCGCTCAGAGCGAATCGAGCAGTTGAGCGCCGCGCTCGGCGGCGATCTGCGCGCGCTTATCGCCCGCGGTGAAAGCGCCACCCTGGAATTCAAGTCCTCGTTTCGATGGGACCTGCGCGAGAACAAGCTCAATCGCGCGCTTGAGGCCGTAGTGCTGAAGACGATTGCGGGCTATATGAATAGCAATGGTGGCACGCTGCTGATCGGTGTGGCAGACGACGGAAGCGTGGCCGGCCTGGAGCACGATTACACCACGCTCAAAAAGCCTGATCGCGACGGGTTTGAGCAGGTGCTGATGACCGCGATCGCCACCAAACTGGGTGGCGACGCGTGTCACGCTGTCCAGATGGTCTTCCATTCCTTGGAGAACAAGGACGTCTGCCGCGTCATCGTTGCTCCGGCGCATCGGCCGGTTTACGTGAAGGATGGCGACAGCCCGAAGCTCTACGTGCGAACCGGTGTCAGCACGCGAGAGTTGAACGTCCAGGAGGCGATCAACTACACCTCCGCGCGCTGGCCAAAGTAGTGTTCAACATCAGGCAGGATCCCCTACTGCCGACTTGCTGGCGTACCGTTGGCGCAACTGGGCCCGTTCGGAAGGTAGGTTGAGGTGTTGTGTGCAAAGCACCAATCAACCTGCTGCCGAGTGAACTCGTTCACCACGCTGGCAGGTACGGTTGACTCCTCGACCCGCCTGAACTCGAAGGCGATGGTTCCGTCAGGAGCGACGGTTCCCAGCAGGTATCCATAGACATCCGTCATAGCTACCGTCGAAGGCGCGTGTTCCAGAGGCAGGAGATACCAGACTGCTCCTGCACTGCCCGCTATCCAGCCGGTCAGAACTTCATCTCTTGGATGGCAAGCGGTTTGGTACACATTGTTGAGGACGAAGTGCGAGTGGCTAGCAAGCACGTACACATTCTTCTTCGTGCTATTGCGGAACGCGACCAGTTCAGAATAGACGACACGCCCACTGCTTGCTTCCTGGGCCGAATCGTTCATGCTGTGGCCCGCGGAAAGACCGTCCGGCAGCGAGGCGTGCATTCCCAGAACAACCGTGCGAATGGAAGGGTCTTTGGCATCCTTCGCCAGCACGCTCTGGAACCAGGCCATCTGATTCGCGTCAAACATGTCAGCCGACGCGTTGTCCATGGTGATGAAATCAACGCCGCGCTCGACCCAGTGATAATAGGTTTTGACCAAATGATCGTCAGGCTTGTCGGCCAGACGCTGCTGCCTTATCTCAGGCTTGTCGAGCCAATCGGCGAACTGCGCGATGTACTGCGGCCGGGTCTTCGGCGTTGCCAGTTCGTGATTACCGATTCCCAGGAACACGGGAAAGTCGCCGAAGGGTTTCATTTGGTGGTCGATAAAGTCGGGCCATGCGTTGGCAAGGTAATCGTCGATGGTAGTGTTGGGATGGAGTCGAACATAGTCTTCGTCGAAGGTATTGATCGCGCGATAATCACCCAAGTGCCAGTAGAAGACGGCCCCGTTGCTGCGAACACTCTGCGCGATTGCCGGCATTACGATGTCGCCGCAGTTGCGCGAATCGCCGGAGACGGCGAACTTCCAGCTTCCCTTGGCGTTCTGCTTCTTTTGTGCGTGCAGCGGTCCGGCGACGCGCAGCATCAAGAGCAGAATACAAACGAATAGCTTTCGAGTTCGTCGCGATGCGGCGAAAACCGCCTCATGTGAAGGACTGAGCATGTTCTTTCCTCGAAGCCCAGATCATATCGCAGCGTCAATGAAAGCCACTACTTTAATCTGTCTAGCCTGCTAAGCGCGCGTTGCTATTCACCGCCCGAACCGTTAATCTGCTTCGGGGTATCCTGTCCGCCGATTCTGGAGAGAAATTGCATGCGAAGAATTTGCCGTTGGCTGCTTCGGTTGCTGTTGAGTGCTTGTGTGTTGCTCGCCGGAGCCGCGTTTGGCGTAGGCAAGCAGGAGGCAAACCAGCCCGATCAGCAGCGGCTGAAGCCTGCTTATCGCTTCCAGCGCGACGGTTGGGTCTATATCCATCTCGAAGGATCGCCTGCCGACATTGGCTATCAGCATGGATACCTGCTCGCTCCTGAGATCGAGGATGGATTCAAGACCGTCAAACTCAAAGACGTGCATCGCACCAAGCGCGACTGGGACTTCTACCGCCAGACGGCGCAGAACATTCTGTGGCCGCACATTGATCTCGAATACCAGCAGGAGTTGCAGGGTATCGCCGACGGCCTGAAGGCTCACGGTTCGACGATGGACTTGTGGGACGTGGTGGCCCTGAACGCGATGGAAGAAATCCCTGACTACTACGTGCCCTGGCTTGACAGGCAGCAGAAGCGCGCCAACGCGCCTGATCTGAAAGCGCCCGGAAACTGCAGCGCTTTCGTCGCTACCGGGTCGTGGACCAAGGATCACAAGCCGGTGATCGCGCACAGTAATTGGACGGACTACGCCACCGGCACTCGTTGGACCGTCATTTTCGACATCGTTCCGACTCATGGCTATCACATGCTGATGGACGGGTTTCCCGGAATCATCGTGAGCGACGACGACTTTGGCATCAACTCCGCCGGACTCATGGTGACCGAAACCACTATCACCGGCTTTACGCTGTTCGATCCCAACAGAAAGCCTGAATTTATGCGGGCGCGCAAGGCACTGCAGTACGCGAACTCGATTGACCAGTACGTGCAGATTATGCTGGACGGCAACAACGGCGGCTACGCCAACGATTGGCTGCTGGCTGACAACAATACTGGCGAGATTGCACGCTTTGAACTCGGCCTGAAAATGCATCGCGTTTGGCGAACCAAGAATGGCTACTACGTCGGCGCGAACTTTCCCAGCGATCCGGCTTTTACCAAGGCGGAAACCGATTTCAATCCGGCCATCATGTCCAGTTCTCCTAATGCGCGCCACAGGCGCTGGGAGGAGTTGATGCCGCCTAACAAGGGCCAGATCGATGTCGAGCTGGGCGAAAAATTCCTTGCCGATCACTGGGACACCTACGAGAACAAGGACGACCGCAATCTACGCGGTCTGTGCGGCCACGGTGACAGCTCGCCGACCGGCGATCCCGTGTGGTCGGAGCCGCCGTATGCTCCAATGGGCGCGGTGACGGCGCAGGCGGCAGACAGCAGCATGGCGCGCAACATGACGTTGCAGGCTCGAGCAGGACATCCCTGTGGCGAAGATTTCATCGCCGACAAGTTCCTCAAAGAGCATCCGGAGTTCGATTGGCAGCGCCCGATCCTGAAGGACATGAAGGGCAATCCGTGGGCGGAATTCAAAGCGGGAGAGAAGCAGTAGACTCGCTACAACAGCAACACGAACCGACCCGCAACGGATTTGTGCTGTTAACTCTTTTGCCAACCACTACACGCCGTTCGCAGATGTTCCCATTGCGGGACAGTAGGTTGACTAGATGACACCCTCCCCCCTCCGTCTGCAAGATATTGAAAATAAAACGCAAGAAAAAATCTTGCCCCGCAAAATATTCCATCGAAAGGGTTTAGAGGTCAAAATATTCCATACAAAGGACTTATACGGGGGAGGTTTGCCCTGATATGGAAACTTATCTAAGCACGCCAGTTCGCGAATGGTAAACACATGGGCATTCTGATTTCAAAGATCGGTGATCTTCAGCAGACCGTTTCCGCCCCGTGCAGGCGTTAGAGACACTAAGCCCCTGCTCATGAGTGTACTAATTTGCGCGCTCTCGTCAGTAACCGCGGTCACAGGTGTCTGTGACATGCCTGGCCGGCAGGAATGGGCAAATCAGGTCGCGACCGGCATGCGCTTTTGCGGGAGCAGGACCTTCACAATACATCCGCGCGCATTTTGACGGTTGGCTAACTCGATCGTGCCGCCGTGCGCCTCGGCGATTTGCTGGGAGAGAACCAAACCAATGCCCGAGCCGCCCTGCTTGGTGGTATAGAACGGAACAAAGGCGTTGCTAGGATTGAGCAGCCCGATACCGTTGTCTTCCACCAGCAATGCGACCTTACGGTCGAACTGCTCCCAGCGCATGGAGACCCTCGGCTCTGCAGATTGAGAGCCGGCTTGCGGCGATTGCGCCTGCTCCAAAGCAGCGTCCACCGCATTGCGGACGAGGTTAATCAGCATCTGTTCGATCAGATCGGGGTCGATCATCAGCACAACATCCGGTCCGGAGGTGATTTCGACATTTAAACGTGTCTCGAGGAGCGCGACGCGTTCCAGCAGCGGACGCAAATCGACGGGCTGCAGCGTCGGAGAGGGCATCTGCGCCAGCCGGCGATAGGACTGCAGGAAGCGGTGCAAGGCCGCTGTGCGTCCCTCGATGATGTTCAGCCCGCGTTGAAAGTCGGCGTTTTGTGCCTCAGGCAGTTCTGGTAGGGGTAGCCGCGACGCCAGGCTGCCGGCAATCGAAATGATCGGCGCCAGCGAATTGTTCAGCTCGTGGCCGAGAACGCGAATCAGCCGCTGCCATGAGCTGCGCTCCTGTTCGCGCAAGGCGCGGCTCACGTCTGACAGGACAATCAGCGTATGAGGCACGCCATTCTGGCGGAAGGAACTCCGGCGCACCATCCATCGAGCATTGGGGGTCGAGTAAGGAAGCGCAACCAAAGTTTCATTACGCGCTTCGAAGCAGGAATTGAGTTCGAGGTCCGTCGCGGTCTGGCCGAGCAGCCGTGCCGCGGGCTGCTGCAGCAACCGTTCACCGGCCGCGTTCACCAGCCGCAGGATGTGATCGGGATCAAAGGTGAAGAGCGGGGCGTCGATCTCATCGACAACGCGGCGCAGAAGAGCAGTGGCTTCGATGGTCTGGATGCGCTGTTCGGTCAGAATGTCGGCGAGTGAATTGATTTCCAGCGCCAACTCCCCGAGAGCGTCGTTGGGGGCGGCGCCGCGAGCGCGAAAGGAATAATCTTCTTCGCGAAGCGCCCCGACGACATTGGCTAGGGTTTGCAGGGGACGGACAATCTGCTCGAGCAGCACCAGGGTGAGCACGAACCACAGGAAAAAGCTCCAGCAGCGTAACGGCAATCTTGACGTCGCGGGGCCACGCGCCGGTCCAGATGAGGGTTGTGCCCAAGGCGACACCAGGAAGGGCCGCAAGTACGGCAAAAAGAGCGATTCGTTTTTCGAAGAGGAGCTTGGAAGGGCGGAACAGCTTGGGACGAAACCGGGTGGAACGAGGTCGGACTGCGGACTTGGGTCTCTCGCCGGGTGCCGGTAGGGCGCCCGGTGGGGTCGAGGGATTTGGTTCGCCGCCGGAACTAGAGACCATAGCGTTCCATTCGGCGGTACAGAGCGCCACGACTCAAGCCCAGCGCCTCCGCCGCCTGGCTCACGTTGCCGTGAAAACGCTGCAGACGCCTTGCGCACGAGAATACCCTCGACCTCCTCAATGCTGAGCTCTTCGAGGTTCTGGCCCTGCGGACGTTGTACATTCAGGCCGAGGTCGGACACTTGAATCTCGTCGGTGTGGCACATGAGCACCGCGCGCTCCAGCGTGTGTTCGAGTTCACGCACATTGCCGGGCCAGGCATATTGCATCATCGTCTGCAGGGCGGGGGCTGCGAATCCGTTCACCGCAACACGATAACGCGCCGCATAGCGCTTGAGGAAGTGGGCCGCCAACGCGGCAATGTCTTCGCGGCGCTCGCGCAATGCTGGGACATGGATCTCAACCGTGTTGAGCCGGAAGAGCAGGTCTTCGCGAAAATTTCCGGCTGCGATGGCAACTTGCAAATCCGTGTTCGTCGCCGAGATGACGCGTACGTTGATGCGTTTGGTGCGCGAGGAGCCCACGCGTTCGATCTCCCCGGTCTCCAGCACGCGCAGCAGTTTCGCCTGCTGGCGAATGGGGACGTTGCCGATCTCGTCCAGAAAGATGGTTCCGTTGTCCGCCAACTCGAAACGGCCGATGCGATCGGTGCGCGCGTCGGTGAACGCGCCCTTCACGTGGCCAAAGAGTTCGCTCTCAAAGGTGCCCTCCGGCAAGGCGCCGGTGTTGACGGCGACCAGCGGCATGTTCGCGCGGGGCGACAACGCGTGCAGCGTCTGGGCTACAACCTCTTTGCCGGTTCCGTGTTCGCCAGTCACCAGCACGTTCGCGCCGGATGGCCCGATGCGCGCGATGGTTTGCAGCACAGGCTGCATGGAAGGCGCGGCGGCGATGAACTCGGGACGCCCTTCGGCGCGCAACAGCCGGGCTTCGGCCTCGAGATGCTCCGTGCGTTGCAGGGCGCGATGCAACTCAACCTGGGTGCGCAGAATCGCCAGCAGGCGTTCGTTCTCCCAGGGCTTCTGAATGAAATCGCGGGCACCGCGGCGCATGGCCTCGACCGCCAGACGGACGTTGCCCCAAGCGGTCATCACAATAACGGGAATGCTGCTGTCGAGCGCAACGATTTCCGAGAGCAGGTCCAAGCCCTCCTGACCGGAGGTGGTATCGCGGGTGTAGTTCAGATCAATAAGTACGGCGTCGTAGAAATCGCTGGCGAGCGCTTCGCGCACCGCTCCGGGTGACTTCGCCGTGTCAACGTTAAAACCCTCAGGGCGGAGCAGCAGCTCGATGGCTTCAAGAATATGCGGCTGGTCGTCGGCGGCCAGAATGCGGCCGGGACTCTGCCGCTCGCGAGTTTCGCTGTCACGCAGCGTTTCCGGATTTCCTTGAGCCTGTGTCCGCGGCAAAGTGGTCTCCGTCAGGGCGCGGTGCCGTTGACCGCGTCCTGAATCTGAATGCCATTATCTTCCAATGTGGTCCCAGTGGCGCGCTCCAGTTCAAGCTTCGACTTCTGATACGCCGTCGTCGCATTCACCAGGTCAAGCTCGGCGACCGCCAGATCGCGCTGGGCGGTCAGTGTCTGGAAGCTGGAGCCGGCTCCCAGAGCCTGCTCTTTCTGCATGATGTTAAATGTCTTGTCGGCCAGGTCGCGCGCCTTTTTCGCCGCCGCCACCCGCGCCCGGCCCTGCTCCAGAGCGTATTGCGCGTTGCGCACCTCGATTCGAATTTGCTTCTTCAACTGCTGCATGCGCAACTCGGCCTGGCGATACTCCAACTCAGAGCGGTATTGGTCGGCCTTGGCTACGCGATTACGTATCGGGATGTTCAGGTTCGCGCCGACAAAATAGTCCGGTGATGAGTTGTTGAACGCATTCGCGAACGCCCCGCCAAAATCTGTGGGGACGGTAATGTTATTAGTCCCGGAAAAGGCCGGATTCAATTCTCCAGCCAGGCCGGTGCCGCCGTAGAAACCCACTAGCGCCAGGGTCGGCAGCAAGGCATTTGTGGCTGCCTTGCGGCTGATCTGGCGGTTCTGCAGGTCAATCTGCGACTCCGATAGCTCAGGACGGTCCTGCAAGGCCACCGTGATCAGTTCTTCGAGTGGTCTCGCAGGTCCCGCATCAGTGGGCTCCAGGCGGTCGGTGGGAATCACCGGCATGGACTCGAGCACGGGATCGTCAAGATTCTTGGTAAGCGCGTTCTTCAAGAGCGATTCCTGCAATTGCAGATTTGTCTTGGCGATCGTCAGGTCCTGATCGCGACGGGAAACTTCTGCCTCCGCGCGCATGACATCCATCGCCGGAATCGCCTCTAGCTTGAGCTGCTTTTTGGCGTTTTCCAGGCTCTGCTGCGCGAACGCATACGACTGCTCGGTTACGCGCTCGCCTTCGTAGGCACTGACCAGGTCCCAGTAGATGTTGGCGATCTGGGTGATCGTTGCGATGACCTGGCTCTTGAAGGCGATGTCGGAAATCTTCTTGTTGTTCCTGGCGATGCGCAGATAGCGCTGGTTGGGCCCGGTCCCGAATCCTGCCAGCAACTGCTGCGTAAAGGTGACACGATAGTACGTCCCCAACTGCGGTGAGAGGGTGCTGAAAATGCTGTTCGTGGTTTGCCGGTTGTTGTCAACTTCGAAACTGAAAGTTCGTGCCGGTGGGAAACGCTTGCGAGTAATTAACATTCACGATCGTGGTGTTGAGATGCAGTTGTGGGACGCCGTAGATCTGAAGATTGGCCAGCGGCTGCGGTCAGGTGCTCCATGCCGCTGGTCGCGGTGACAATGGGATCGTAGGATTGCACCGGCGTTCCGATGCCCAGCGTCGATTGCACCAGGCCGGCAGCGCCGGCACCTGCTCCCCCGCGCCACCCGTCGTGCCACCGGCTCCAGCGCCCGGCGCGCCAGTTCCAAAGCCCCCAATCCCTCCGCCCGGTGTTCCCTGCACAACGCCGGTGTTTACGCCGCGAAACGAGCCGCCGGCTTTGGTTCGCTGGATGTCGGTGTCGGCGATCGGCAGGTTGTAGCGCGCGATGGCGAGGTCGAGACTGTTTTCCAGCGCGAGCGCGATGGCATCCTGCAAGGAGATGTAGAGCTTGCCGTCGCGAATGAGCCGCTGAAGACGCGGCGAGTTTGCCAGATCAGGTTCCGGCACTTGGCTGGGAGCATACGCGTCGAAAGGGTTATGCGAATGAGGAATCGCCAGTGCAGCCCGGCGTGTGTATCGAAAGCGGCACCGGCTGCGGCGAGTGCGGCGCGTTGGGCATCTGCTCGGGGGCTGACGGCGCGGGCGCCTGGGTTTGCGCTTCGGCGTTGACCAGCAGGAAGCAGAGCGCGAATGCCAGAATCGGCGACCGCTTCACGCGAGCCCTCATGAGCGGACGGCCTCCCCGCTCGGCGCGACGGCCGAGTTCGCCGTGTCCCCGACCAGCCAGCCATCGCGCAGTTGAATGGATGCGCGATCCGTACGAAGCGTTGACGTCGGAATGTGTGACCTGCACGATCGTCGTGCCCTCCCGGTTCAGCTGCGTGAACAGCTCCATGATTTCCTTGGCCTGGCTGGAGTGCAGGTTGCCGGTCGGCTCGTCGGCCAACAAGCAGCGCCGGCTTGTGAATGACCGCGCGTGCGATGCCCACCAACTGCTGCTGTCCGCCGGAAAGCTGGTTGGGATAGAGGTCTTTCTTGGCGACGATCTGAAAGTGGTCGAGGGTTTCGGCGACCATGCCTTGCCGCTGGCTGCGCGGGATGTCTTTGTACGACAGAGGAAGGTCGATGTTCTCCTGCACAGTCAGGTCGTCAAGCAGGTGATAGCTCTGGAAGACCATGCCGATCTTGCGCTTGGCCAGCTCGGCGCGGTCCTTTCGCTTCATCAGGTGGACCGGCTTGCTCGCCGAACCAGTATTCGCCGGCCCATTGGTCGTCGAGCAGGGCGAGGGCATTCAGTAGCGAGGACTTCCCTGCTCCTGACGGGCCCATGACGGTGACAAACTCGCCCTCGCGGATGGTCAGATCGATGCGGCGCAACACCCAGGTCTGGCCTGCTCCGGTCTTGTAACTGCGTTCGACGTTCTTGAGCTGGATCATAAGTAGCAATCAGCGACCAGCAATTAGCAACTAGCCGCGAGACGTTGATCGAAATCACTCCAGAAATACGCTTTACCTATATCGTCCTGATATGAAGTCCACCTATCAGCTGCTAGCTGCAAGTCGCCAGTCGCTACTGCGTCTCCTGCATCAGCCGGCGCAGTTCTTCCTCAGCGACGACCTTGCCGTCGAACAGGTGTACTTCGCGCTCTGCGTGCGCGGCAAAACGCGGATCGTGGGTCACCATGCAGATGGTCGAGCCTTCGCGATGCAGCTTTTGCAGCAGCTCCATCACGGCTTCGCCATTGCGGGAGTCGAGGTTTCCTGTCGGCTCGTCAGCCAGCAGGATGGAAGGCGACCCAGCCAGCGCTCGCGCCACGGCGACGCGCTGCTGCTGACCGCCTGAAAGTTGCGACGGATAGTGCCGCAGGCGGTGCGCCATGCCTACGCGCTCCAGCGATCCAGCACACGCCGTTTGCGCTCGGCAGAAGGCATGCCGTCGCGGTAGGTCAGCGGTAGCTCGACGTTCTCGTACACGGTGAGATCGCCGATCAGGTTAAAGCTCTGGAAGATGAAGCCGATCTCGCGGTTGCGGATGCGTGAGCGGTCGGCGAAATCTAGGTTCGCGACGGGCTGTCCGTTAAGTTTGTAGTTGCCGTCCGTTGGGGTGTCGAGCAGACCGATAATGGATAGCAAGGTTGACTTGCCGCAGCCTGAAGGGCCGGACATGGCGACGTATTCGCCCTTGCGCACCTTGAGATGAACGCCGGAAAGCGCGTGCGTTTCGACTTCATCGGTGTAGAAAACTTTGGTAAGATTCTCGATTTCGATTAGCGTGGTTGCTGCTTCGCTCATAAGTGGTCCATCAGTTTCCGGTTACGAATTTCGCTCTTGCTTTTGAGGCTCAAAGCCTCACTTGCATACGGCGATTGCCTCTAACGCATCGGCGCCGCTACTTGAAGGACGCACGCTAATCAAGAGCTAAAAGCTCAAGAGCTCTTCCTACTCCAGCCGTACCCGATCGGTGTTGTCCCAGCGCGACATGTCGGAAAGAATGACGGTGTCGCCCTCTTTGAGTCCTGAGTCGATCTGGATAAGGTTCACCGAGGCGCGTCCAGTTTTCACCTGGACGCGGGTCGCTCCATTGCCGTCGCGATCAAGCTTGAACATGGAGATGGTGCTGTTTTCCTGCCCAAAAGCCGGACGTCCCACGTAGAGCACGTTCTCCAGTCGCTCCAGATCAATGGTTCCATCGACGCTGAGATCAGGCCGCGCGCCCTTGGGCAATTCGCCAGTCAGCTTCACGTCAACCGTCACCGTTCCGTTCTGCACCGCGGGATCGACGCGGCTCACCTCGCCTGCTATCACTCCATTGTGCGTGTCGATGGATGCAGGCTCGCCGATCTGGACGTCGCGCGCTTGCGTTTCCGGGATCTTGAGTTCAGCCATCAGATGATTGGGCTGCACAATCTTCGCCAGTTCCGTGCCGGGCAGAACATGTTGTCCTACCTGCAACGGCAGTTCAACCAGTACGCCGGCAACGCCAGCCTTCACTTTCAAGCGCTGCAACTGCTGCTGCTTCAGGTCAGCCAGGGCGCGCATCTCTTCGACTTTGGCCTGCTGCACCGCCAGCTGAGAGGCAATGGCTTTCTCGTTGATGTCCAGCCGCTGATCTTCAATCTTGTTGCGGGTGACCATCTCCTGCGCCTTGCCTTCGGAGGCCTTGGCGGCGAGACCGGAGATGACGCCGAGATCATAGAGCGCCTTGTCGGTCTGCGCCTGCCGCTGCGCTTCGCTGTATTCGGCATTGACGGTGGCGGCTCCGGCCCGCTGGTTCATCAGGTCGCTGTCGAGCTTTCACTTTCAGGCTCTGGTACTCTGCCTGGGCCGCCTTCACCTGCAATTGCGCATCCAGCGCTTCCTGCTCGAGTTGCGGATTGCTCATCTCCACCAGAATAGTGTCGGGATCGACCTGCGAGCCGGGAAGCTTGACGATACGAATTACGGTCGCTTCGGTCTCAGCGGGAATCTGGCGAACATCTTCGTGGCTTGGAATCAGCGAACCCAGACCGCGCACCTGGCGGAGCATCGAGCCTCGCTTCACGGTGTCGGTCCAAATGGTGCTGCGGTCAACCGTCGGCGAGGCCGGCTTCAGCCGGGAGATGCCGACAGTCACGCCGACAAGGACTACCAGCGCAATGCTCACCCAGATAATCTGGCGGCGGCGCTTCTGGCGCTTAATCTCAGGACGGGCAATATCCATTGCGTCCTAGTTAATGCAAGTGAAGACCCAATTCTTTTTCGACTTATTTCACACTTCCGCAAGGAGTTAAGCGTGGTCGGCAGACTTTTCGTCGAGTCGGCTTTGTCCTTGCATGGATTACAGTGTCCGTTTCCGGACAGCATACCACTCTGGCAGCTAGTTCGAGCGCGGCGTTCCACATTTCGCGGCCCGCGCCATTCTGTAGAATCCGATGACATGGCCACACTGACGAAAGCAGACGCCGAGATCCCGCCGCCAGCTCTCGAGCCGCCAGCGAGACAAGGGAGGCTGATTTCGCTTGATGTCTTTCGCGGAGCTACGATCGCTGGAATGATCCTGGTCAACAATCCCGGCAGCGAAGCCGCCTACTGGCCGCTGAAGCATGCACGCTGGAACGGGTGGACGCCAACCGACCTGATCTTTCCCTTCTTTCTGTTTATCGTCGGCGTCTCGCTGGTGCTCTCGTTCGAAACGAGACTGAGGCGGGGTGACTCCCGACAGGCTCTTGTAGTACACACGCTACGACGCAGTACGACGATCTTCGCCATCGGGTTGCTGCTCAACGGTCTTCCACATTTTCATGTGGCGACGTGGAGAATTCCCGGAGTACTGCAGCGCATTGCGGTCGCGTATCTGGCGGCAGGGCTGATTACCCTCTATTCCCGGACGAACGCCCGCATCGCGTGGATTGCTGCGCTCTTGCTGGGGTACTGGGCACTGATGCGATTCGTGCCGGTCCCTGGTTACGGAATTCCGACCCATGACGTTCCGCTGCTGGATCCGTACGCAAACCTCGTGGCCTACGTAGATCGCAAGCTGATGTTCGGCCATCTTTGGGAAGGAACACGCGATCCGGAGGGCGTACTGAGCACTTTTCCGGCAATTGCCACCGCCCTCTGCGGAGTTTTCACCGGCGAATGGTTGCGTTCCAACCGCAACCCGAAGCAGAAAGCAGGTGGGATGCTTGTGGCAGGAGTGGCAGCGGTTATCGCTGGCGAAGTCTGGGGGATATGGTTTCCCATCAACAAGAATTTGTGGACCAGTTCCTATGTGTTATTCACCGCCGGCTGCGCAGCGATCTGTCTTGCAATCTGTTACTGGACGGTGGATGTCAAGCTCTATCGCGGCTGGTGGACGAGGCCCTTTGTCATCTTTGGCAGCAATGCTATTGCCGCCTATGTCATCTCTGAGGTGCTGGGTGGAGCGTTTGGATGGAAAGAAGGCATATTCCACCGCACGTTTGCGCATGTCGGACCGCCCGCCTTTGCATCGCTCGTGTATTCGTTGGCGGTTGTCTGCGTGTGCTTCCTTCCCAACTGGTGGATGTATCGAAAAGGAATCTTCCTAAAGGCCTGAAGGCTTACTCTCCAGCCTTGATGACACTGTACTCGCCACTCACCCGCTTAAGATCGGTCTTGAGATCCAGGTTGCGGATCAAGCGGTGCAGATAGTTGGGATGAAGTCCCAGCAATTTGGCGGCTTCAGTGTAATTCCCTTTCTTCTGCGTGACCGCGTCCACGATCATCTGCTTCTTCAGGTGGTTGAGGCGGTCGTGATACTTCATGCTGTCAAGCTGACCGGATTGCATTTCCAGAAGAGCTTCCGGCAAGTCCTCAACCACAATTTCATCACCGAGGCCGAGGACCACGGCATGTTCCATGGCGTTCTCAAGCTCCCGCACATTGCCTGGCCAGCCATAGTTTGTGAGGAGCGCGCGTGCTTCGGAGGAAATGCCTTTGATCGAGCGCTTGCACTTCTCCGCGTACTTGGCGGCGAAATACATCGCCAGCAAGGGAATGTCGTCGGGCCGCTCACGCAGCGGAGGCACAACCGTGGCCACGACGTTCAAACGGTAGTAAAGATCCTGCCGGAATTGCCCGCTCTTGATCGCCTCTTCAAGGTTCCTGTTGGTTGCGGCGATCACCCGGGCGTAGAACTTCAGAGTATTTGTACCTCCGACCCTTTCAAATTCCCGCTGCTGCAACACTCTAAGCAGCTTCGCCTGAAGGGAAGGCGCGAGTTCGCCGATCTCGTCGAGGAAAACGGTTCCCGACTCCGCCACTTCCAGCCTGCCCTTCTTGGTCCCGATGGCGCCGGTGAAGGCGCCCTTCTCGTGGCCGAACAATTCGCTTTCCAGCAGCGCCTCGGGAATCGCGGCGCAGTTGATCGCGACGAAAGGCTTTTCGGCGCGAGGACTGTTGCGATGAATGGCGTACGCCACCAGTTCTTTGCCGGTGCCGCTCTCACCGCGAATCAGGACGTTGGAGTCTCCGTGCGCTACCTTGGCGATAAATTCGTCCAGTTGCCGCATGGCCTTGCTTTCCCCGACGATGGCACCGTCAAGGTCCAATTCGGCTTGCAGGCGGCGGTTCTCGCTACGGAGCGCTTCCAGGGCCAGCACGTTCTCCAGGGTGACGGCCGCGATCTGGGCGGCCGAGCTGACGAAGTTCACATGGTCTTCCTGGAAACCAGCAGCCTCGCCGGACCCGATCAGGTACAGGACACCGATCGTCCGCTCAACTGCGACCAGCGGCACGCACATGACATTCTCTTTGTCCTTCGAGTCCGGTGGCGCCTTGCTGATCACGACCACACGCTCCCACAACGCGCGCTGCACCAGGTCGCGCCGGATGTGTAATTTGGCTGCATCGCCGGTTTTCCTGTCCCAACTGGAGGTCGAGGTCGGCTCTTCATCGGCGTGACGCGTAATCAGAATGGCGCCGGAATCGGCTGGAACCACTTCACAAACAAGCTGCAGTAGTCGCTGCTCCAATTGCTCGACGTCGCGAATGGAGTTTACGGTGTTGGCAATCTTGAACAAGGCATTCAAGTCGCGCGCCATCCGTCCGACGTCGGTGCCCAGCACCCACGGTGGCGGCATTTGCGTGCTCATCGTTGTCCCACCGTCGAGTCGCGGCTCATCCGTGAACTGCACCATCCGCGACACCAGCAGCTCGTCTTCGGTAATCAGGAACACCAGCTCGCACTGCCCGACCCGTATGGTGTCGCCGTGCCCAAGGAGCTTTCGGCGCACGGGTATTCCATTCACGAACGTTCCATTGTGACTTTCGAGATCGATTAGATGAAACCCAGCGTCGGTCTCGCTGATGGAGAAATGCTTCCGTGATACGGCGCGATCAGGCAGGCTCAGGTGATTAGCGGGATCACGGCCAACGGATAGCTGGCCGCCGCTCATCCGGACGATCGTGCCTTTCGAAGGCCCTGCAATTACCACGATTCTCGAGTCAACCGAGTCCACGAATGCCTCCAGGGTAGCTAGTTTAGCCGACTCTGCCCGGTTGGAGGGAATAATCGGCAAAGACATCGCCAGCTAACAGAACGGATAGCCGCTCCTATCCGCCCGGATAGCATTGGCGAGGAAATGACGAGCCGAATTCGACTTTCATGTCGCCGCTATTCCGTTGCAAGTACACGGATAAAGAAAAATCACGCCCAATCAATTCCGGGGTCGGCGTGTCTTGCACTATCTCTGTCAAGCTCCTAACAAGGGCCAACGCACCTTCACAGCAAACGAGTTTCCAAAGTAAGTTCAAGGGTCGAAGCGTGGGATGGACATGACGAAAAAGGCGCTGAGCGCTAAACACGTGCGGATATTCTGCGAGTAGACGGGTGGCCGCCTACTCGTCGCTGGGCGACTTGGCGAAGCCCATTTCGCCCAGGTGAGACTCGGGGAGGTCCACCTTGGCCTCGGTCGCGTGCCCACTGGAGCGCAGCTCTTCCAGCAAGGCATTGACTTCGCTGACGGGCAACGACGAGCTGTGGAGCAGAAATTCGTCCAGCCCGGCGGCGTCGAAGACCTGCACGTAGGAGTCGGCGGCAAGGTTGTAGTTGACCTGGTACTGCACGGGATCGGCCTTCAGGCGGAAGATGTGCAGCGTTCCTGGCATAGGCGTTTTCCGAGTGTAGATCAGGGCGGCCGAACCGGCCACGGTTCCTACTGATTCGAGCTGCTATGCTTCCATGCTCGACGCTTCCGGGAAGCGCAGCTTGCACTTCGACAACGATTTGTTGAGCAGGTCTTCGATCTCAGTTTCTTCCCAGTTCTTGGCCATGGCCAACTCGCTGACCAGCAGGTAGCGTGTGCGTTCCAGCATTTTCTTTTCCCGGAAACTGAGCGGCTTGGCTTGAGCGAGGAGAAGGAGGCCTTTCAGGACAATGGCGACGTCGAGGAGAGAACCGGTCCGCATCTTGTCTGAGTTTTCTTTAAACCGGTATTTCCAATCGGCGTTGTTTTCGCACTTGCCATCGGCGAGGAAGTCTAAGATCTTCTGCACCTCGCCATTGCGAATTACTCTCCTGAGGCCGACGCTGCCCACGTTGTGGAACGGCACCATCACCTTCAGGCTGCTGGCTTTGATTTTGAGCAGGTAGAACCGCTCGATTTGCGAGCCGATTGTTCGACTGCTGATCTGCTCGATTACGCCCACCCCATGGTTGGGGTAAACGACTTTGTCACCGATGCTAAAGGTAAGGTTATTCATGAGGGCCGGACTACTGCTCCCCGGGCGCCATCCGGATCTTATAGGGGAGAACTACCACTTACCTAATGTTGGCATTGTATCCCTGTTCGCCGGAACAGGTCAATTGACGGGGTTTTCGGCGAATCCGGGCCTCTGACCGTCGCGCCTCGCAGAGGCCTCCTGACCACGGCCGCTTTGATAGGTGCGGTATAATCCAGGATGCCTTCGGGTCGCGTACGAATCTCTGGCATCAACTCAGAAGTATGCCCGAACACATCCGAAAGAAACTGGAAGAGGAGATTACGGTCCTCGAACGGGAGCTCAATCACGAGTTGCCGAAAGAGCTGAAGAAGGCTGTGGCCATGGGCGACCTCAGCGAGAACGCTGAGTATCACATGGCCAAGCAGCGGCAGGAGTTCGTCCGCGCCCGCCTGGGCCAGCTCAAGAAGCGCATGGGCGAGCTGTCGCTGGTCAACATGGCCAACATCCCCAAGGACCGCGCCGCGATCGGGTCCACCGTTGGTCGTTTACGACTCCACCAAAGACGAGGAGATCGAGTACAAGCTGGTGACCAGCGAAGAGTCGGATGTCACCAAGGGATTGATCTCCACCAGTTCGCCCATTGGCCGCGCGCTGATGGGCAAGAAGGTGGGCGACGTCAGCGAAGTGGTCACTCCCGCAGGCAAGCGCGAACTCGAGGTGCTGAAGCTGATCACGATTCACGACGAGGCGTAACCGCCGTATGACCTGGACGAGCGCAGTCGGACGGTCAGGCAAGTGGCTGTTGTACAAAGATTGTCCACGGTCTGGCACTCACCCGCATCTCGCCCAACGCCCTCACCTTCATCGGCCTGTGCATCAACCTCGTGGCCGGCATTTTGTTCGGCTATGCCCACGCGGAAAACCAGCGGCGGATGTTTCTTTATGCCGGGCTGGTGATCATCGGCGCCGGTATCTTCGACATGGTGGATGGCCGCGTCGCCCGCGCCACCAACCAGGTCACACAATTTGGCGGCTTCTTCGATTCCATCATCGACCGCTACAGCGATGTAGTGCTGTTCTTCGGGCTGCTGGTGTACTACGCCCGCGCCAACCGCTTCTTTTACGTGGTGCTGACCGCCTTCGTCATGACCAGCTCGGTGATGGTGAGTTACGCGCGCGCCCGCGCCGAGTCGCTCATCCCAAGCTGCAAGGTCGGATTCATGGAGCGCCCGGAACGCGTCGTGCTGGTAATTATCGGCGCGCTGTTCAACCGCATGGGACCGGTGCTGTGGGTCATCGCGGTGTTGAGCACCATCACCGTCATACATCGGATCAGCTATACGTATCAGATCCTGCGAACCATCGAGCCTCCGCCTGCGCCCGTGCCGCCAGACCCGCTGAAGTTTGAGGAGATTGTGGGATGATCGGCAGGCGAGTCTCCCTTTTCCGCGTTTCGCCGGAAATCTCTGGAACGTCTAGAAAATGAACGTGATTTGAAGCTCATCCGCAAAGCGAGACGAGAGAAGAGAATTCCGTGGAGGGTTGTTAAGAAAAAGCTAGGTCTCTAGAGCCGCACAAGCCAGAGACTAGCACCCTGCTGTTGTTCACTTCAGATGGATCGCCGCCTCAGCTTCCTTTGCCTTGGCTGCCTCAGTTTCGCGCGGCTTTGCGACTACCGGCCCGTACTTCGGCTTGATCTCATGGCATGATGGATCGCAGTACACGCCTTGGTGAGTTTTGTCGGTCTCAGGATCGGGCATGGGAGAAGCGACAGCCGCTTCGCGGTCGGCTTCCAATTCGCGCTCCACATCCTCGATGAGCTTGTGGTTGTCGGCCGCCGTGAGCCAGTGCTTCACGTTGACGAGGTAGTTCTCGAATCGCGCAATAGGATCGCGAGCGCGCCAAAACTCCAATAGCTTGGCTGGCACGTATTGCGCGGCGTCGTGAATGGCATGGCCTTTCATGCGCATCATCTTGGCCTCCATGAGCGTCGGGCCTTCACCGCGGCGCGCGCGTTCGCAGGCCTCGTGCGTGGCGTCATACACCTGGCAGGGATCGGTGCCGTCCACGATAACGCCCGGAATTCCATAGGCGATGGCTCGTTCGGCGAGATCTTTCACGCAGAACTGCATATCGGCCGGCGTGGAGTAGCCCCATAAGTTGTTCTCCACGATGAGCACCAACCCAAGCTTCTGCACCGCTGCGAAGTTCAGGCTCTCGTAGGTGACGCCGGTGGACTGCCCGCCGTCGCCGACATAGGTAAGGGCCGCGATATTCTTGCCTTGCAAGCGCGCGCCCAGGCAAACGCCCGCCATCACGCCGATCAGTTCGCCGAGCATCGAAATTGGGGCGCACACATTGCGCCGCTGCCAGTCGCCAAAGTGGGACGAGGCGTCGCGTCCCCAGGTCGGCGAGTCGCCTTTGGCCATGTACTGCCGCATGATGTCGCGCGCGCTGAAGCCGCGCACCAGCATCGCGCCCTGGTTCCGTATCATCGGGCCAAGCCAGTCGTCGGGCCCCAAAGCGTAGGCCGAGGCGCACGAGCAGCCCTCCTGGCCGAGTCCGAAATAAACGCCGCCTACGACCTTGCCCTGCTTATAGAGGTTCTCCAGAGCGACTTCCATGCGGCGGTTGAGCAGCATCCAGCGGTAGATGGCGATGCATTGCTCGCGCGAGAGATACTTTGACTCCCGAATCGGCGGCGGCGAGGCGCTCAGGTCGCCTTCGATGCGGTACTCCAGATTCGCCCCTTCGCCCGACATGAAGATGCGGAACTCGGGATGCTCGAGGCGATAGTCGGGAATGGAGTAAGTACGAACCGAAGCGGATTGCGCCGTCACATCGGGTGTTCGCACTGGCTTACGCGTTGTCTTTTTTTTCGCGGCCGCGCGCGGCTCAGCCATTTTCCTACGGTTTGGGTGCTTCTTTTTCGGCATACGTTGCAGGGAAACGATAAACGTCTGACAGGTTCGAGGCAAGTATGGCCAATCGAGAGCGTCGTCAGCAGCCAGAAGCTGGCCCTTGGCTTACTGTTTCGTGTCCAGCGGGTGCTGCGTCTTTTCGAAGAACTCGTTCTGCAGCTGTAGTGCCTGTTGGTCGGCTTTAACGCCCCTGATAGCTTCGGCGATCTGGCTTGACCATGTCTTCTGGTCGAATTCGCCCAGCTCCTTGTTGCCAGCCGAGCCTACGCCCGAGTAATGGTCGGGAAACTTGGCGTACCACCAGATGCCGGTGTAAACCGATTCAGGCAGCTTCAAACGGTTCTGGTCGGCGCCGGACTCGTCGTCAGCGCGATCCATGTGCACCAGGTCGGGCCGCGCGATCAGCATGGCGAGGTTTCGGTCTCGCCGGCGTGCATGTCGTTCTTGGTTTTCAGAGGCGGGCGTCCCGGGACATTCTGGTGGGGGAGACCAAAGACATAAACCACATAATCCCGCGGTGTGGCCAGTTGCGATTGAGCGAAGAGTGGTAGAAGGCTCTCATTGCCGCCATGGCCATTGACGATCAGGACCTTCTTGCAGCCGTTGCGCGCCATCTCCTTCACCGTCTCCTGCAGGAGCGTGAGTTGCGTGCTCAGGCTGTAGGCGACGGTCCCCGGTTCCTGCTGGGCTTCGAAGATTTGGCCAAAGTAGTACTCCGGAAAGACGACGGCGTACTCCTGCTGCACGGCGTTCAGCACCGCGAATCGGACGTCGATGAGGTCGGTACCGAGCGGAAGATGCGGGCCGTGCTTTTCGATGATGCCGATGGGAAGCACACAGACTCCCTGCGATTGGTGAATGGCCTGCACGAAGTCGGGGGCGGTCAGCTCTTCCCACTTGGGGGAGAGCTTGGTTTGGGAGATTGAGGGAGCCGCCAGCGCGAGGAGAAGTGCGATGCGTGGGGCCAAACTACGTGCTTCGGACATGAGGCCTCCGAGTAGAGTGAAACAGGCGATTGTATCTGAGGCAACGGCGGCTGAAGAGTGTCGCCCTGCGCGGCCTCGCCATTCACGAAACACGTCCGCCCGGCTTACGCCCGCGGCTAACACAAATATCGCCCTGTGGGCTCGACCCGAATTGTTCTACGCCCATTCGCTGCCGTCGCCGTGCAACTCGCGTAGTTCTCTCGGAGGCCGCGCGGGAGTGTCCTGATTGGCCAGCGGCTTCGGCGCGACGGTCGCCGTTTCCGAGATCAGGTCATCCAGCGACTCCAGCCACAGCATCTGCGACTGGAACACCCGTCCGAAATTGCGCGAAGCGGCCGTCGCGACCTCCTCCACGGTCAACGTTCTCTGCAACTCGCGTTGCATCGAGGTCACCGGCCTGCCGGTAATGCCGCACGGCACAATCAGCGAGAAGAAATCCAGATCAGTGCTGACATTGAGCGCGAAGCCGTGGGTGGTGACTCCGCGCGAGATGTGTACTCCGATGGCGGCGATCTTGGCCTCCGGCTTGTTGCGCAGTGCATAAGTCCACACCCCAGTCAGCCCTTTGATACGCTGGGTGCCGACACCGAAATCGCCGCAGGTACGAATGAGCACCTCTTCCAACCGTCGCACAAATTCTACAGCGCCAATCTTTGGCTCGAAACTGCGCAAATCGAAGATGGGGTATGCGACCAGTTGTCCCGGACCATGGAAGGTCACGTCGCCGCCACGGTCAATGTCGAACAGCTCCACTCCGCGTTGCGCCAGGAACTCGGGTGGGGCGAGCACATTGGTCAACTGAGCGTTTCGGCCAAGAGTAATCACCGGCGGATGCTCCAGAAGGAGCACGGTGTTCTCGACTCTGCCCGTCTTGCGCAACTCCATCAGCGTGCGCTGCAGTTGCAAAGCCGTTCCGTATGGCACAAGCCCGAGATGGAGGACGTGGATGACCATGAACCAGCTGTTAGCTTTCAGCTGTCAGCTATCAGCTTACGGCATTTTCGAGGGACACTGCTCGCCTTTCGCCAACTGCTCCGGCAAGAAAGCCGCCGCAGACGGCCCAACCGTTGACACGTGTCAATCTGGACACTTCCCTCATGCCAAGCAGCGGTCAATTCGGTGCTATGCTGAATTCAGCTCCCACGTCCATGAAGCGCGATGTAGAAGATCCCCCCATCGGCACCGAACCTGCGGCGGAGCCACCTCACGTGGGGCACAAGCTCGTCGGGAATGCCCTTTTCGCTCTGCTGATCGTAGTCGCGGTAATTGCAGGTGCGGCTTCGGGACTATTGCTGGTTTACTCCACCGACCTTCCGCAGGTCACCGAGTTGGAGCAGTACCGGCCAGCTACGATCACGCAGCTTTACGATGATCAGGACCGCGTGATTGGGCAGTTCGCGCTGCAGCGGCGCGTCATCGACACTTACAACGACTTTCCCAAGGTCCTGCGCGACGCGTTGATCTCGACCGAAGACAAGGACTTTGAACGCCACTGGGGGGTGGACGTGTGGCGCGTTTTCGGTGCGGCCTGGCGCGACATCCTTCAGGAGAGCCGGGCCCAGGGAGCCTCGACGCTCACCATGCAGCTGGCGCGCAACCTGTTTCTTTCGCCCGATCGCAGCTTCCGCCGCAAAATCCAGGAGGTAATGCTGGCCATCCAGATCGAGCGCCGCTTTACCAAGCAGCAGATCTTCACCCTTTACGCCAACCAGATCTATCTTGGCCACGGCGTTTACGGCTTTGAGGCGGGGGCGAATTACTACTTCAGCAAAAAAGCCAAGGATCTCGCGCTGGAGGAAGCAGCAGTCCTCGCTGGCTTGCCTAAGGCTCCCAATGCCTATTCGCCGATCAATAATCCGGAGCGCTCGCTGCGCCGCCGTAATGTCGTCATCAACAACATGCTGGAGGACGGCAAGATCACGGCCGCTGAAGCGCAAGGTGCCAAGAGCGCGCCTTTGCAGCTAAACGTCCACGCTGAACCCAACGACATCGCTCCCTATTTTGTGGAGGAGATCCGCCAGTATCTGGAGAAGAAATACGGAACGCAAGAGGTGCACGAGGCTGGGCTGCGGGTTTACACCTCGCTCAATCTGGAGATGCAGCGCACTGCGCAACAGGCTGTGCGCGATGGCCTTGCCGCTTACGAGCGGCGCCACGGGTGGAAGGGCAACCTGCTGAATGTCGTCGCCAATGGCGACTCGATCGCGACCTATCGCCACGTGGACTGGGACAACAGTCTCGCTCCCGGAAGCTATGTCCACGCACTGGTGACCGAGGTCGAGCCCCAGGCTGCCACGGTGAAATTTGGTCGCTATCAGGCGCGCCTTGGGCCGGCCGAGATGAAGTGGACGCGCTATGCTTCGGCGCAGCAGTTCCTCACCCCCGGCGATCTAGTGTACGTGAAGATCGTTGAGTTGAACGGTAGCGATAGCCACGTCTCGCTGGAGCAGGAATCTGGGGTACAAGGCGCGCTGCTGGCACTCGACAACTCTACCGGCGACATCAAGGCGATGGTCGGTGGCCGCGACTTCGAGGAATCGAAATTCAACCGAGCTGTTCAGGCGGAGCGCCAGGTGGGCTCGTCGTTCAAGCCGTACATCTATACGGCCGCCATTGACCAGGGTCTGACGCCGGACGACACCGTATTGGATGCGCCCATCAGCTTCAGTACTCCGTCGGGCCTGTACACGCCACACAACTACGATGGCAAGTTTGAGGGTGTGATCACCTTCCGCCATGCCCTTGCCGAATCGCGCAACATTCCCGCACTTAAGGTCACAGAGCGCGTCGGCGGCATCAAGACGGTCATCGAGTATGCACGCAAGTTTGGCATCACCTCGCCGATGCCGGCGTACTTGCCGGTCGCGCTGGGCGCTGCCGATATCACGCTGGCCGAGCAGACTGCCGCGTTCACCACCTTTCCCAATGACGGGGTGCGCGTCATACCGCGCTATATTCGCAAGGTCACTGACTACGACGGCCGGGTGCTGGAGGAGAATTATCCCGAGGTGAGGGATGTGGTCAGTGCACGCACGGCCCGCATCATGGTCAGCATGTTGCAAGAGGTGATTAAGCATGGCACCGGCTATGCCGCCAGCAAGCTCAATCATCCGCTGGGCGGCAAGACGGGGACCACCAACGATTTCACGGATGCGTGGTTCGTAGGCTTCTCTCCCTCGCTGACCTGCGGCGTTTGGGTCGGCTACGACGAGAAGAAGACGCTGGGCAACAAGGAAACCGGAGCCAGGGCAGCGTTGCCTATCTGGATCGATTTTATGCGCGTGGCATTACAGGGAAGGGAGGCGGAGGACTTCGCCGCCCCGCCCCCGTCCGCCGTGGCGGAAAAAGCGGTTGCCCAAGAGCAAGCCGCTGGCGATAGTGAGGCGCACTGATGCGGCGCTTCTTCCGGTACGTGGTGCGAGTGCTGATACTCGTGGTCGTGTTTATGGTCTCGGCGCTGACGGCTATGCGCTTCGCCATCCATGGCCGCCAGACGAAGATCCCTAAGCTGGTTGGCATGACGACATCGCAAGCGGAGCGGGCGCTCGCCGATCACGGGTTGGTGCTGCAGCCAGGCGACCGCTTCTTCAGCTCTGACGTGCCTCCGGGACGCATCATGTCGCAAGCTCCGGCGCCGGGCGAGCAGGTACGGCGTGGCTGGCGTGTGCGGGTGGCGGAAAGCATGGGCCCGCAGCGCGTCGTCATTCCCGATCTGACCAACGGTAGCGAGCGCGCTGCCGAAATCAATATTCGCCGCCGGGGGCTGGAACTGGCCAGCGTCGCCACCGCAACTATTCCTGGCGCGCCAACCGACCAGATTGTGGCGCAGAGTCCACCAGCCAATGCCGTGAACGTATCTGCGCCGAGAATCAGTGTGCTATTGGCGGCGCCCGAAGAGCGCGCCTCGTTCGTTATGCCTGACCTCGTGGGCCGCAGCGAAGATGACGCGGTCAACGAAATCGTCGGCGCAGGGCTGCGGGTGGGGAGCATCGCCAGTCAGGCGCCGCCTGCCGACAGCAACGCAACCGAAACGGTGCCTTCCGGCACGCGCACGGTTGTGCGAACGATTCCCGGACCGGGTCAGCGAGTTTACGAAGGCCAGGGGATTTCGTTGGAAGTGACAAGGTAGGGCCGGCCGCACAAAAGCCGCACATCCCTCTCTGGCCTGGAGGCCAACCAACGACAACCCGGGTAATGCAGAGCCGCCACGGCGCTGTACCCTTCTGGAAACTTTGCTCGACCCGCAGTAGTCTAATTGTCAGGGTTCTCGATCATTTCTCTTCGCCGTACAATGAGACATTTCTTTATTGCCGCTCTCCTGTGCCTCTCTCTTGTAGGTGTCGTCGTTGCTACCGACAACGGCGGTTTGCTCCCCAAGTCCTTCGCCGGCTGGACGGAGTCTGCCCCGCCGCAAACGACCACGGACGCAGCGCACGCGGACGCTGCCTATCCGGCTGTGCTGCAGGAGTACGGATTCACCGGCTCGGAGACCGTAACCTACACTCGCGAGGACGGTCGCAAGTTGACCATCAAGGCGGCCAGCTTCAAAGACGCCACGGGCGCGTACGGTGCGTTTACGTTCTATCGCCAGCCTGCGATGGGGACGGAGCGGATCGGGACCAAGGCCGCCTCGGCCGACCAGCGCATTCTGTTCTTCCGTGACAACGTTTTGGTGGACGCCAACTTTGATCGGCTTACCGAGATGTCTGCGGCCGAGCTACGCGAGCTCGCGGGCATGTTGCCTGCGGCCAAAGGCGCAGCCGCGAGTCTGCCGACGCTTCCGCAGTATTTGCCCAAGAGCGACGCAGTCGAAAATTCGGCCAAGTACATTCTCGGCCCGCAAGCGCTAGTCGCGGCAAAGGTACCGCTCACGCCAGAGCAAGTTGACTTCAGCCACGATCCCGAAATCCTCACTCAGGATTATTCTCCCAAGAGTGGCCCTCTTACGCTTACGCTTATTCAGTATCCGACGCCACAAATCGCCAGCGAGCGCCTCCGCGCCCTGCAGAGCGTGGAGCAGTCGGCTCCCAACGCGCTGCTGGTGCGCCGGACCGGTCCAATCGTGGATGTCGTGACTGGAGCCGTCGCAAGCGATGAGGCGCAGAAGCTTCTTACGTCGGTGAACTACGAGGCCGAGGTGACGTGGAACGAAGCGACCTCATTGAGCAAGCGCGACAACATCGGCAACTTGATTCTCGCGGTGTTCGCGCTGATTGGAATTCTCCTTCTGATCTCGCTCGTCTTTGGAGTGTTCTTTGGGGGCCTGCGTGTGTTGTTGAAGCGTCTGTTTCCTGATCGAGTCTTCGACCGTCCCGAAGACATCGAGATCATCCAGTTAAAGCTGGGGCAGGGCGGCGGGTCGAGCAAGTAGCTGAAAATAAATGTCTTACTTAATTTTCTCCCAAACCCGGCTCTTTTCGGCCATTTTCCTCCGATTCGCTGAAGATGTCGTAAGTTATTGAAAATACAGCGATTTAAGTCCTAGAAATTGCTTGACACGCACTTTCCGTCACCCTAAGATTTGTGCAGAAAGTTTTGACGGTCTAGCCTCCGTTGGAACTATTCTCCCTTGAAGAGAAGGCCGCCCAGTTGCCGGGTGGCCTTTTCGTTGCGTCCAATCATGAGAATCAACCCAGGTTCGTGACCAAGTTCTTCTATCAGACGCGAATCCCCGTCACCTGCTCACATGAATCACTGTGGCTGTGAGACGCTCAATCCGTAGAGCTTCGCCGCGTTATCGTGCATAACCATATGGGCGATAGCGCTTGCCTGTTGGCGCGTGATCTCTCCATCCTGCATCATTCCGGTAAGTGCGATGGCCAACGCCGTCCGTCCGGCAGACGACGTCTGGTAACCAGTCTCTTCCCAGTTCACCTGTGCTTCGAGCGGATACAGGTCTGTGCCGAACATTACCTTCTCAGGGTAGAACTCCAGCATGAAGCGAATGCTGTCCGCGATGTGGCGTGGCGCGATCATCCAGGTTTGCTCGGAGAAGTCGGCGTAAACATTTGGTTTCATCAGCAGATACGCCGCTAGCTCCTCGAAGCCGCCTGCGCCCCCATGAAGCATAACGAAGTTGGTCTTGCGAAGCGTGGGATCGTTGAACAACGAATCCAACAGCAGCGGATTGCTGCCTTCCATCGCGAAGTAGCCGCCACATCCGCCGCCAGTGTGGAAGTGCACCGCCATCCCCAACCGTCCCGCCTCGCGCGCAATGTAACGAAGAAGATAGTCCTGCAACGTCTTGTAGTCGGAATCGCTGGGAACGCCGCCCTTCACGTAGCGCGCATAGACGCGGGCAGCCTCATTTTCTTTCGCAGGAGCGAAATCTAAGGCGCGCAGGTAAGCGGCCTCGAACTTGATGGCGACTGCGCCGTCCGCTCTCTGCAGCTCCAGCAAAGGCGTGACAATCTTGGCGGTGTATTCGGCCAGCGTCGGGGGGGCATTATTGAGGTTGAGCTGATTCAGATATCGCGCGAAAATCAGCTCCTCCCGGCCAAAGAAAATCTTGCGATCGGGTGACTGCGCGGCCAGAGAGGAATTGTTCAGCGGAAAAAGCAGAGTGTCGTCGAACGGCACCCAGCGAAAGCGCGGCGGCTTCAAACCGCGGCCCATGGCAACCCGGTTCGCCAGCTCGGTCTCGATAGCAAGCTGGTCGAGCACCCAGTTGGGATAGTTCTCGCCCTGCTGCTGCTTGACCTGTTCCTTCGCCGCCACCAACTCTTTCACGTGCTCCGGACTGGCGTCGTTGTACTTGTAGCTGAACATCGCCTGCCACGCTTTGATGTACACCGGATTGTCCTCGCGGAACATCAGACCTGCCGCCGTCGGCTCCAGGGGATAGCAGGGCAGCGCGTCGAAGTCGTCGTCCGGCTGGCCCTCATTGTCGAGGGCCGGCGGGTGCGAGTGGTTGTCGATGGCCATGATGTGGTTGATCTCGTCCAACAGGCCGGCATCGGGCCTCAGTTGGTGATTGTCCTGCCCGACCAGGCGGAGGGAAATCCAGAGCATGACGGCACAGCGAAGCGCGATTTTCATCGGAACTCCTGAGGGTGCATATTCTAACAACCCCGCGACCGGCTGAAGCCCCAAGCTGCCCCGAACCCAAACACCTGCCGGAGGAATCCAAAGACTTTATCTCATCATGGATAGCGCTCCAACCAAACCGGCCACGAAAACACCGATCTTCAAGGCCCTACCGGAAATCTGGGACCTGATTCGCCCACGCCGGGCGCTGATGCTGCTTGGCTTCGGGCTGATGATCATCAATCGCGTCTCAGGACTCATCCTTCCGTATTCCACCAAATATCTTATCGACGATGTCGTCGGCAAGCGGCATTTCAAGTTGCTCTATCCCTTGGTCGGAATCGTGCTGCTGGCGACACTGGTGCAAGGGCTGACGTCGTTCGCGCTCACCCAGACGCTCTCCAAAGCTGCCCAAAAGCTCATCGCTGAGCTGCGGCGACGGGTGCAGGAACATGTTGGTCGGCTTTCCGTGTCCTACTACGACGCCAACAAGACCGGCATGCTAGTGTCGCGCATCATGAGCGATGTCGAGGGTGTGCGCAACCTCATCGGCACAGGATTGGTGGATTTCGTTGGTGGGCTGCTCACCGCGGTCATTGCCTTCGCGGTCCTGATTCGCATAAGCCCCGTGATGACCGCAATTGCCTTCGGCTTCCTGCTGGTCTTCGGAGTCGGCCTGCGCAAGGCGTTCCGGACTATCCGCCCCATCTTTCGCGAGCGCGCCAAGATCAACGCCGAGGTAACCGGCCGCCTGACCGAGTCGCTCGGCGGCGTGCGGGTGGTGAAGGGCTACCACGCCGAACAGCGCGAACACCAGGTCTTCAGCTCTGGTGTGGAACGCCTGCTGCAAAATGTTTTCCGCACGTTGACGGCGACATCGGTCATGAGCCTCTCATCGTCCACGCTGATGGGCATCATTGGCGCCATCGTTATGTTCATGGGAACGAGGCAGATTCTGGCCGGCAAACTCACGCTCGGTGGATTCTTTACTTACACCATGTTTCTCGGCTACCTCGCTGCGCCGCTGTTTCAGGTCGTCGGTATCGGAACCCAGATCACCGAAGCGGTCGCCGGGCTGGAACGAACCCGCGAGGTGCTGGACGAGATCCCCGAAGATGAAGACCCTCGCCGGACCGTCACACTCCCTGAGATTCGCGGCGAAGTGGCCTTTGAGGACGTGACCTTCGCCTATGAGCAGAAGAAAACCGTTCTGCACGACATTTCTTTTCGCGCTCGCCCGGGGACGGTGACCGCGCTGGTCGGCTCGTCCGGCTCGGGCAAGTCCACCATCATCGGGCTGATCGCGGCATTCCACACCCCGAATTCCGGCAAGGTCCTGGTTGATTCGATCGATCTTTCTACTGTCCGGCTGGAATCCTATCGGACGCAGTTGGGCATGGTGCTCCAGGATTCGTTCCTCTTTGACGGCACCATTCGCGAGAACGTGGCTTTCTCCAAGCCTGACGCGACGGAGGAGGAGATCCTTCGCGCCTGCGCCATCGCGCGTGTGGACGAGTTTGCCGAGAAACACGACCTGAAGTACGACACCATCATCGGCGAACGCGGCGTGAAACTGTCGGGCGGGCAGCGTCAGCGGGTTTCGATTGCGCGAGCCATCCTGGCCAACCCGCGCATTCTGATCCTCGACGAAGCCACTTCCAGCCTCGATTCCGAGTCGGAGGGCATGATCCAGGAAGGACTTTCGTACCTGATGCAGGGTCGCACCACATTCGTCATCGCGCATCGTCTGTCCACGATTCGTCGTGCCGACCAGATTCTGGTGGTCGAGGGTGGCCGCATTGTCGAGCGCGGCACACATCTGTCGCTTTTCGAGCTGGGTGGCCGCTACTTCGAGCTCTACACCAAACAACACGGCATTGA
This sequence comes from uncultured Acidobacteriaceae bacterium, assembly GCA_963782275.1. Lineage (GTDB taxonomy): Bacteria > Acidobacteriota > Terriglobia > Terriglobales > Acidobacteriaceae > Bog-257. The sequence continues at coordinate 94,583 of CAWAJA010000005.1, forward strand.
GCAGAACCTCTTCTTGGCCCCGGGAGAAGGCGACAGCGTAGAAGAAGCGGACATCGTTTCTCCTCCCGTCACCGCGGTCGACCCTGATCCTACGACGCTACTTCGCTAAACAGTTCGGGAACAAGGGGTCGTTCACGGAACGCTGCCCCTTCGAGCCGTAATAGGTAGGCTTTGACCGGAAGCCCGCCTCCGTATCCGCCGAGATAGCGGCCTGCGGCGAGAACGCGGTGGCAAGGAACGACAATGGCGATGGGATTGTAGTGGTTCGCCTGCCCCACTGCCCGAAAGCTCTTCGGAATGCCGACAGCTTGCGCAATTTCGCCATAGGAACGCGTTTCACCGTAGGGAATACGCAGCAGCTCGTTCCAGCATCGCTTCCGGAAATCAGTCCCGCGCAAATCGAGCGCAAGGTCAAAATCGCAGCGTTTGCCTGCGAAGTACTCCTGCAGTTGCTCGCGCACGAGGCGCGTGCGCGATTCGGATTCTTGCCAGTGGACAGGCTGGCCGGCGATTTCCTTCGACAGTCCGCGATCAAATTCCAGTGCGACCAGGGCCGTTTCCGAAACCCCGATCAGCAATGGGCCTGCAGGCGAATTCATGCGCGAATAGTAGAGGGTTTCCATGGACAGTTCTCCGCCACCCAAGGTTATCACCACACAAGAAAACAAAACCCCTCGATCGACGAGGGGTTTGTCAGGGGGGGAGGCTACAGCTAACTATTGTTTTGGCGCCGTACTGTTGGCCGAAGGTGCAGTCGAATTGTTCATGTTGTGCGACGGCTGCTCTGCGGGAGCAGACCCCTTGGATGTTGAGTAGGGTCCAGAGCTGGTGCCCGGTGTCGCAGTCCCCATGCTGCCGGTTCCCGCAGACTGGTTCATGGACGCAAGCTGATCGACGTTGTTCTTCAGCAGGCTGATCTCTACCCTGTTCACATGCGCCGTCTTAGCGTTGTCCTCGGTCGCGGCAGGCTTGGCATTGCCCAAGCCCATCATGAAGATGCGGTACACCGGGACCTCGTTCTTCTCCACCAGGTAACGCACCACGGAGTTCGCCATGGCTTGCGAGCTTTGGATTCCGGCCTGACCTCGGGTCGGTGAGAAGCCCTGCACCTCAATGATGTAACCCTTCTGCTCCTTCAAATCGGCCGTCATATCATCAAGAGCTTGCTTGGCCTTCGGACTCAGCGTTGTCTGGCCGGAGCGAAAGCGGATCTCGGTTACCGTGGCCGGGTGATACTGGTCAATGTTGCCGACGACTTGTTCCACTGTGTTCAGGCGGCTGCTGGCCTGCTGGGCAGTTTGGTTCGCCTGCTGAGCGCGATTTCCGGCTTCGATCGCGTGCTGGTCAGCCTGGCTCGCCTTGGCATCGGCTAGTTGGATGCCTGCTTGCGCGCGGGCATCAACGTCTTTGATCTGCTTTGCATTGGCGGCGGTCAGATCGTCGAGCTCATTCACACGATTGCGGATTGGCGCGAGCTGATTCTGCACGTACTTTTTGCGGGCGAAGGGATTCAGCTTGCCCCAGAAACCCTGATGGTAGTCAGGCTCCAGTGGCTGTCGCGCTGACATGTTCTGGTCAGAGTTGGCGTTTTGGACGGAAGTCGACTGCGAACTCTGGGCCGAATCTGTTGCCGGACCGGGAGCCGGCTGCAGGTCGGTCTGCGAAGGGAGCGCAGCCGGTTGTTGGCTGTCGACAGGAACCTGCTGCGCCGTTCCAGGAAGCACTAAGGCAGCGGCGAGCGGCAAAGCATACAGCATGTGGATCTTCATCACGAGTTCCTCCGAATCTCTGGCAGATGCGACACTTCCGACTGGCGAGGCGCGACGTTAGTTTGTCGTACAGGTTGGCTGCCAAACTCGGCTGAGACAAGTCTTTGTTAAGTCGCGTGTTTTCAGCAAGGCGTGCCTCCTGCTCACGCAATGACCGAGTAGGAATCGGCACAGGCGGGTAATTTTGTAACAGCGGCTAGAATTTGAGCGAAACGCGGTAACGCAACACACAAGCGATGCGGTCCCTGATGTCAATAGCCGTTGTTGCCGGCGGCTTAACTTTTCCATCGCCGCTACGTCCAACCACTTCCGGTGTTTATTAAGATTAAGGATGGCTGGCGGACGAGGAATTAATTTGGAACTTCCCCATCGCGGCCACAGAAACGACTAAAATAAGAAGACTCAGGCGGGGTGCCGGGCATCCAATCGCTTTGAGTGGTTGGTCCCTTAATGATCCTGAACCGTATCCGTATCTCCTTCTTGGCGCTTCTCTTGGCTGGCTCGATTAGCGGAATAGCGCAAAACCCCAGCTCCACGGCTTCCACACCGACCCCGGAGAAAGCTCCGCCAGCATCGTCGCCGGATCAGCAGCAGGAGTCCTCTGCTTCTATGCAGGCGGAGCCGGCGCCCGCTGCGGCGAAGCAGCCCGACCAAGCGGCGGCTTACTATCACTTCACGTTGGCGCACATGTACGAAGAGATGGTCTCGATGTACGGCCGCTCCGACTATGCCAACAAAGCAATTGATGAATACCGTCTCGCCATCGAGAACGACCCAAATTCAGATTACCTGAACGCTGCTCTAGCGGAACTTTACGCTCGCACTGGGCGCATTCGCGATGCCGTCCTCGAAGCCCAGGACATCCTGAAGCGCGATGGCAATAACCTCGAGGCGCATCGCCTCCTCGGCCGCATTTACCTGCGTTCGTTGGGCGACATGCAAGCAGGCACCCAATCGCAGGAAATCCTCAAGCTGGCGATCGAGCAATACGAGCAATTGGTGAAGCTCGATCCCACCAGCGTGGAAGACCATCTGCTTCTGGGTCGGCTGTACCGCCTCAATAACGAGCTCCTGAAATCAGAGGCCGAGTTCAAGACCGCGGTGAAGATCCAGCCTGACTCGGAAGAGGCGGTTACCACTCTTGCCTATCTTTACAACGAGGAGGGCGATTCCGCACACGCTTTGCAGGTGCTGAACGCGATTCCTGAGAGCGCGCGTACCGCCAAGCTCTATTCGGCTTTGGGCTACACCTACGAACAGCAGAAGCAGTACAAGGAAGCCATCGACGCCTACCGCCGTTCCACCGAACTCGACCGCGACAACCTGGATTCGGTGCGGGGGCTGGCCCAGAACCTGATGAATGACGGCCAGACCGAAGCCGCCTTGGAGCAATACAAGGTCATCGCGGACTCCGATCCCTCGGACGCGCAAACCTACATGCGCATTGCCGAGATCGACCGGCGTAACGGCAAGTTCGACCAGGCGCTGGAAGCGCTGAAGAAAGCCAATTCCGTCGTCCCCGATTCGCTCGAAGTGCAATATAACATCGCGGTCATCGACGAAGCGCAGGGCAAGTACGATGACGCCATCACGATTCTGAATCAGCTCCTGCAAAAGACAGAGCACGCCGATGGCCAGTACAGCGTTCCGGAGAAGAACAACCGCGCTGTCTTCATCGAGCGCTTGGGAACGGTCTACCGCGAGGCCAATAAGTATCAACAGGCGGTCGACACCTTCCGCAAGATGCTCGAACTTGGCGACGACAACGCCACTCGCGGATACCAGCAGATCATCGAGACCTATCGCGACAACCGGCAGTGGCAGATGGCCACGGATGTCGCCACGGAAGCGGCGAAGAAGTTTCCGGATGACCGCGACCTGCAGATGGTCGCAGCCTCGCAACAGGCCGACATGGGGAATGCCGATGTGGCCATCCAGCATGTGAAAGCGATGCTGAAGGGCACCCCTGAAGATCGCACCGTCTACATCGCGCTCGCCCAGATGAATAGCCGGGTAAAGAACTGGAAGGAAGCGGAAGAGGACATCAGCAAGGCCCTGGAGCTCGCGACCAAACAGGAAGATAAAGACTACGTAATTTTCGTCCAAGGGTCCATTTACGAGCGCCAGAAGAAGTACGACCTGGCGGAAGAGTCCTTCCGCAAAGTGATTGCGGACGATCCCAAGGACGCGATGGCGCTGAACTATCTCGGCTACATGCTGGCTGATCGCGGCACGCGCGTCGAAGAGGCCTTGGGATATATTCGACGCGCCGTAGCTCTCGATCCGCAGAACGGCGCGTACCTTGATTCCCTCGGCTGGGCTTATTACAAGCTCGGAAACTACGATCTGGCAGAAGAGAACTTGCGCCGCGCTTCCGAGCGAATCGGCAACGATCCTACTGTGCATCAACACTTGGGCGAGCTCTATCAGAAGACAGGGCGGCTGAAGCTGGCTACAACGCACTACGAGCGCGCCTTGGAGGAGTGGAACAAGACCATTCCCGCCGAGGTTGATCCCGACGACGTTGCCAAGGTGCAAAAGGAACTGGAAACGGCCCGGGTGAAGCTCGCCAAACAAAACGCAACCGCAACAAATAAACAATAAATTGGCTTGCCGCCGGACGGAACACTGAAGCTCAAAGCCGAGGCGCAATTTCCGGAGAAGAGCGCAGTGCATCTTGGCGAAGCTGCAACTGCCGAATGCAGGCGACGCCCGCTCCTCAATCCTCCAGGCACTCTTTGGCCGAGGTCAGGACTTTGGTGAAGCCAGGGTCGGTACGCAGCTTCTCCAGCAGCGGGTCGTGCAGCAGGTTGGAATACGCACAAAAATTGCGCTCAATGGCGCCCTGCAGCAGAAGAAGGGCAGTTTGGTTCTTGCCACAATATGCTAGAAGCGCTCCCTGGTAATACAGCATCTCAGGATCGGGCTCGACTGGCAGGCTGATGATTGCCTCATGCGCGATGTGGTCCAGTTCTGCCGATGACCGGTGTACCAGGCAAGCCTCCAGCAGGTCGCGGTGATAGCGAGGAGTTGTTGGCATCTGTTTGACGGCCTCCCGCGCCTCCGCCACTTTGCCTTCCCGCAACAGCAGGGAGGGCGTTACGTACGCAGCCCATTCCGAGCCGGCGTCGAGACGAAGAAACTCGGCGGCCCGCTGGGTGTTGCCCAACTCCATGAAAGCCCAGGCGCAGGAACGGTAAATATAGTTGCCGGGATCGAGAGCCAGCGCTGTGTCGCATTCCTTGGTGGATTTCTCCAGCATCCCCGCATAGCGATAGACATAGGCCATCACGAAATGCGCCTGGGCGCTTTCCGGACGGCTCTTGACCAGAGCCTGCGCGGCCTCGTAGGCCTTGGCCAGCTCACCGCGCTCGACGCGGTTGGTGATGAGCTGTCCCACAGCGAAAATGCGATTGGGATCCAGCTTCAAAGCGCGTTCGTAGGCCTGGTTGGAACGCTGGAACATAGCTTCGCCGCCGTCGGAATAGGTGGAGTCGTAGTAGTAACGCAGGCCCAGTTGTTCCCAGGCCGGAGCATAGTTCGGGTCCAACTGCACCACGTGTTCCAGCACCGCGATGGCATCCTTGTTGGCAGCCGGGTCATGTGGCAAGGCGAGGCTGTGCAGGTAGAGATCGTAGGCTTCGGGGTCCTTGGGACGACTGCCTGCCTCGATGACTCCACCCGCCACGCCGAGGGCCGGAAGCAAACCTTGACGCACCTGGGCTGTTATCCCGTTCTGCAGGGCGATCAGGTCCTGAGCGGGAGCGGTTAGGTTGGTCTGCCAAAGGATGCGGTCGTTTTGTACATCGATCGCTTCCAGAGTGACGATCAGATTGTCGCCCTGCTTCAGGAAGTGTCCGGTCAGGACCGTGGCAACGTGCAATTCACGACCGGCCTTTTGCGGATCGACATCGCTGCCGGCATACTTGCTCGTGATCGAAGAGGGTCGCACATCGAGTGTCCGCGTGTAGGTGAGCAGATTGGAGATTTCGTCGGCAAGCGCAAACCGCAGGAACTCGACGCTGACGTCACCGTTCACGTTCTGTAGCGGCAGCACCGCTATCGTGTTCTTGGCTGCACCGACGCCGCCGGGACGGTGCTTGTACCAGAGCGCTGCCGCCGCCGTCACTGCTAGGACGAGCAGCGCGCTCACCCCAATCAGAAGATAGGTCTGCAGCTTGCTCGTGGTCTGAAATGTGCTCGTCTTGATGCGGTAAGGCAGGGCTGGTTTCAAACGGCCCGAAGTGGTTAAGCTGGGCTCGGTTTCCTTTTTCAGGGACTGGAGATCGCCCTTCATCGCCAGCGCGCTTTCATAGCGGTTGCCGCGGTCCTTTTCCATCGCGCGGCCTAAAATACCTTCGAGGTCCGGCGGAAGGGCCGGGTTGAGCTTGAGCGGAGAGACCGGTTTCTGGTTGAGCACGGCGTCCAGCGTGGTCACCACGTTGGTCCCCTCGAAAGGCTTCTTGCCGGTCGCCATCTGGTAGAGCACGGCCCCGAGTGAGAACACGTCGCTGCGGGGATCAAGTTCCTCCCCGCGGGCCTGTTCCGGAGACATGTAGACTGCGGTGCCGAAGATTTCGCCCGCTAGCGTCAAGTCTTCCTTTGGCCGTCCGTCGCCGCTATCGAACTCGCGCGACACTTTGGCCAATCCAAAGTCGAGGATCTTAACCTGCCCTGAATTGGTGAGGAAGATATTCGCTGGCTTAATGTCGCGATGAATAATTCCCTTGGCGTGGCAGGCTGCGAGCGCATCTGACACTTGGATGCCGACATCGAGGACCTCCTCCACCTCGATCGGCTTCCCCAGAAACCGGTCCTTCAGGCTCACACCTTCCAACTTCTCCATGACGATGAAGGGATGACCGTCGTGGTCTTCGATGTCATGAATGATGCAGATGCTGGGATGGTTCAGCTGTGAAGCGGCGCGGGCCTCGCGAATGAAGCGGTCCAGAGACTTGCGATCGTTGACCAGGTTGTCGGGAATGAACTTCAGCGCGACATGGCGGCCGAGGCGCGTATCTTCCGCCTCATAAACCACGCCCATTCCACCACCGCCAAGCTTCCCCACGATGCGGTAGTGGGAAACTGTCTGCCCGATCATGCCGAGGGCCGCGGTTTCCATTTGGCGGTTATGTTAGGCCGCTGCAACAATCCGGTCAACTCGGATCTGCTCTTCCAGGAGATGAGCGGCACTTTTCCCTGTCGATTGACATTCCGACCTGACCTCTGGAAGTATCGCTAGAAACCTTTCATCGCTGTCGGCAAATTCCTTAGGAACTCCTGCATGATTGGCATTCGCACTCGCGACTTACGCAAGGTTTACACTTCCGCGCCGCCGTTCGCGGCGGGTGGTAGATTCGGCATGCCCACGACACGAGGCAAGCCCAAGGGGAGGAAGCAGCCCAAGCCGGAAATCGTTGCTCTCGACGGCCTGTCGCTCGATATCCAGGCGGGCGAAGTCTTCGGCTTGCTCGGACCGAACGGCGCGGGCAAGTCCACGACGGTTGGAATCCTCACCACGCGCGTGCGTCCAACCGGTGGCCAAGCGTGGATTGGCGAGCGCGACGTCTGGCAGCAACAGGTCGCGGTCAAGCGCCTGATTGGCGTGGTCGCGCAGCGTCCGAATCTCGACTTCACTCTTACCGCGCGCGAGATTCTGCTCTTCCACGGCGCTTATTTCGGCCTCGACTCGCAGGAGCGCACCAAGCGCGCGAATGCCCTGCTCGACCGCTTCAAGCTCAGCGACCGCGGCGATCAGATGGTCCGCGGGTTCTCCGGCGGCATGATGCAACGGCTTTCCATCGCACGCGCCATGATGCACGATCCGCAGGTGCTCTTCCTCGACGAGCCCAGCGCAGGTCTCGACCCACAGACGCGGCTGCTTCTCTGGGAGATCATCCGCGAGTACAACCAGAGCGGCAAAACCATCCTGCTAACCACGCACAATATGGAAGAGGCGGACGCGCTTTCGCATCGCCTCGCCATCATCGATCACGGACGCAACATCGCGCTGGGCACGCCAAGCGAGCTGAAGGCTTCAGTGCCGGGCGGATTTCTGCTGCGCTTGCGCTTCGGCAACCAATCGCCAGAGCTGCGGCAGCGGCTGCAATCGCTGGCGGGCGTGAGAGAGGTGCGCGCCAACAACGAGAATGGCGCTGACGTTTACGCCGATCGCGGCGGCTCGTTGATTCCCGAGATTGCCAGCCTGGCATTGGCGGCGAACGTCGAATTGTGCGACGTGCACATCTCCGAGCCGAGCCTGGAGAACCTGTTTCTGCACCACACCGGAAGGAGCTTGCGAGAATGAGCTTGAGCGGTTTTGCGGGCGTGAGCGAAGCGGGAGGCCGCAGGCGAAATCCCGAGCGCAGCGAGGGATCTCTAAACGTAAGCTCATGATTAAGAGTTGGTCAGGAGGACCGATTTGAACTGGAAAACGTTTTTCGCGATGCTGGCGCGTGACGCTCACGTCGCCCGCCGCAACAGCGTTGTGCTGGTGCTGCAAACATTCCTGCAGCCGTTGATGTTCGTCTTCATCTTCGGCCGCGTGATGGTGCGCAGCGGCTACATGCCTCCGGCGTACAAAAGCCTGCTGCTGCCCGGCATCATGGCCATCAGCATGGTGTTCACCGGCGTGTGGGCGGTGGCCATGCCGTTGATTGCCGAGTTCCAATTCACTCGCGAAATCGAAGACCGCCTGCTCGCGCCCATGGAAATCTCCTGGGTCGCGATCGAGAAGATATTCGCAGGCGCAGTGCAGGCGCTCATCTCCGGCCTGGTGGTGATTCCTGCGGCCTGGCTCATCCTGCGGCCCGGCGTCGATCTCAACCTGCGCAGCCCTTTGAGCTTTGCGGCCATCACGGTCCTGGTGGCGCTTTTCTCCGCCTGCGGCGGTCTGGCACTGGGATGCAGCGTCAACCAAACCCACATTGGGCTGATGTTTAGCATGGTCCTGACCCCAATGATCTTCTTTGGCTGCACCTACTATCCGTGGAGCGCCCTGCAGAGTTTTCCGATTCTGCAGAAAGTCGTGCTCATCAACCCGCTGGTCTATGCCAGCGAAGGACTGCGCGCCGTGCTGGTCCCGCAATTCCCGCATCTTTCGTTAGCGGCCGTGCTCACGGGATTGGTGATCTTCGACGCGCTGCTGCTGACCGTAGGCTTGCGCCAGTTCCACAACAAAGCGGTGAGCTAGCAAGCTGCAACTAGCTGCCAGCTTCACGCCTGCGGCTGGAGGAGTTCAGGTTTGTCGCTCATGCGGAATCGGGTGCGGAAATGCTCGGAGAGCAATTCGACAGCCGGCAAATTGCCATCGGGATCGCTCCGTACCAGATAGCGGATCGCCTCGACAAGGAGACGTTGGCCTTCAACGTAACGTGGATCGCCCTCGAGGCTGCGGCGCACGCGCGTCGCGTCGGGCAGGGCAGGCATCTTCAATACTTTGGCTTTGGACATTGATCTCCGCAAAGCATCGTCATTGGTTAGACGCTCGCCATAGCCTGGCCGTTGCATTTGCCTTGTGCGAACAACCGATTCCATCCCGCTTTGTCGCACGCGTCTTCTTCGAGTAACCTGATCTCTTATGCTCGATTTAGCCTTTGTACGCGATCACCTGCCGCTTGTCGAAGAAAAACTGCGCCAGCGCGGCATGGACCCCGCCATCCTAAAGAATTTTCAGGAGATCGACTCCGAGCGACGCGCCGCGATCACCGAAGCGGAAACCATGAAGGCGCAGCGCAATAAGCTGGTCGATGAGTTCCAGCGGCTGAAAAAGGAGAGGCAGGACGCCACTGCGAATCTCCAGGAACAGAAGGCGCTGAAGGAGAAGATCGCGCATGCGGACGAGCGCGTTACGACCTGCGATGCCAGGTTGCGTGATCTGTTAACCAACATCCCCAACCTGCCTGACGACAGCGTGCCGATCGGCAAGAGCGAGGCGGACAACGCCGAGGTGCGCCGCTGGGGCACGCCGCCGACGTTCGACTTCACGCCAAAGCCGCATTGGGAACTCGGCGAAGAGCTTGGTGTGCTCGACCTGGGGCGGGCGGCCAAGATCACGGGAGCGCGTTTCGCGGTGTATTGGGACCTCGGCGCCCGGCTGGAGCGCGCGCTGATGAACTTCATGCTCGACCTGCACACCCGCGAGCATGGCTATACCGAGGTGTTGCCGCCGTTCATGGTCAATGCCGACTCGATGTATGGCACCGGGCAGTTGCCGAAGTTTGAGGCCGATCTGTTCAAGGTGCCGCACGGCGATAAGAACCTCTACCTCGTTCCCACCGCCGAAGTGCCGGTGACCAATCTCTATCGCGATGAAACGCTGGACGGCGCGCGCCTGCCAATTTCGCTCACCGCCTACACACCGTGCTTTCGCAGCGAGGCTGGTTCGTATGGCAAGGACGTGCGTGGCATCATTCGCCAGCACCAGTTTCAAAAGGTCGAGCTGGTAAAGTTCACCAAGCCCGAGCAGTCGTGGGAAGAGCACGAGAAGCTCACCCGTAATGCGGAAGCTGTGTTGCAAAAACTTGGTCTGCATTATCGCGTTGTGAGCCTAAGCACGGCGGATTTGGGATTCAACGCCGCCAAGACCTACGACCTGGAAGTCTGGCTGCCCGGCCAGCAGCTCTTTCGCGAGATTTCTTCCTGCTCCAACTTTCTCGATTTCCAGGCACGGCGGGCGAACATCCGCTATCGTCCCGAAGGCGGTAAGAAGACGGAACTGGTGCACACGCTCAACGGCAGCGGACTGGCGATCGGGCGCACATGGGTGGCGATTGTCGAGAACTATCAGCAGGCGGACGGCAGCGTGTTGCTTCCGGAAGTGCTGCTGGCCGTACGTGGGAACGGATCGGATCACGGCGAAAAAGTTCTAGAAGCGGCTCGCTGAGTCATTCGTCGCGATGCACCGTTTCCATGGAAAATGCTGGCACACACACTGCGATGTATTCCGCGCCCTCGGCGTTGGGAGTCGAGTACTGTATCCATTCGCCGGCGTGGGCGACGACAGCTTGCCCCGAATGGACCTCGAGTTCGCCACCGCGATACCTCACCCGCAACACGCCTTTCAGCACGATAGTGAACTCGTCGAATTCCGGCGTCTGCCCCGGTTCGGTCCAGCCTTGCGGACTGCGCATGTGCGCGACACTGGCGGCGGTGTCGCGTGAGTTCACGCGGCCGATGTACTCGTCGATGAGCTTCGGTTTGTTGCCCGCGGCCGCAATGCGGGTGGGCTGTGAGATTAGGGTCGGCGCCATGAAAGCTCCTGCGTTCCCGGTGATTATAGTGGTCAGTGGATGGTGGTTACTGGATAGAAGCGGGCGGGGCGCAAGAAAAGGGGAATGGCGACTATAGGGGTCCTTCGACTCGCTTCGCTCGCTCAGGATGACAGGCGAGTGGAGTTACATTGCGAATAACTAAACGGAACAAAGCATCGGCGAAAAGCCAAGAGAGAAGAGCAATCAGCGTCTTCCGACCCCTCCGCCATTTACAATGTCCTCCCGGAGGTCGCTTGCCCATGCGCAAAGCCGTCCGGCTGTTTGTTGTCATCCCAATACTTGTTCTGGTGCTGAATTTCCCTGGTGCTCTCATGAATGCTCAAACTGCTACTGCCGATCCGCAAACCACAGCACAATCCAACCCGCCGACGGTTGCCGAGGCGGAACAATTCATCCACGACGCTGAGATCGCGGCTCAACGATCTCACGGTGAAGGCCGGCCGCGCCGCTTGGGTGCAGGCCAACTTCATCACTGACGACACCGAGCAGATGGCGGCCGACGCCAACGAAGTGCTGATCGGCGCCACCACCGAACTTGGCGAAGCAAGGCCACGCGTTACGACAACCTGAAACTGCCCGACGTGCTGGCGCGCAAGATGCTCCTGCTGAAGCTCTCGGCGGCCGTCCCCGCGCCGGCGCCGAACGATCCTAAAGAGCTGGCTGAGACTGGCCCGCATCGGCACCTCGCTCGAAGCCGACTACGGCAAAGGCAAGTACTGCCCGAAGACGGGAAAGCACGCGGGCGAGTGTCTCGACATCACCGCCATCGAGCGCATCATGGCCAACAGCACCGATCCCGATGAACTGAAGGACCTGTGGGTCGGCTGGCGCACCATCTCTCCGCCGATGCGCGACCGCTATTCGCGCTGGGTCGAGCTGGGCAACAAGGGCGCGCGCGAGATGGGCTTCAAGGATCTCGGCGCGATGTGGCGCGCGGGATACGACATGACGCCGGAGCAGTTTTCGCAGGAGGTCGAGCGCCTCTGGCAGCAGGTGAAGCCGCTCTACGATTCGCTTCACGCCTACGTGCGCGACCAAGCTGGTCGAGAAGTATGGCCCGACCGCCGTGGACGCGAACGGCATGATCCGCGCCGACTTGCTGGGCAATCCGTGGGCGCAGGAGTGGGGCAACATCTTCACGCTGGTCGCGCCACCGCAACAGAAGCAGCCGTATGACGTAACCGATCTGCTGAAGGCGAAGAACGTCGATCCCATCGGCATGGTGAAGTATGGCGAAGGCTTCTTTACTTCAATGGGCTTCGCGCCGCTGCCCAAGACGTTCTGGGAGCGCTCGCTGTTCGTGAAGCCGCGCGACCGCGACGTGGTCTGCCACGCCAGCGCTTGGGACATCGACAACTTCAGCGACGTGCGCCTGAAGATGTGCATACAGGTGCGCGGCGAGGATTTCGTCACCATTCATCACGAACTGGGGCACAACTTCTACCAGCGCGCCTACGAGAACCAGCCATTTCTCTTCAAGGACGGCGCCAACGACGGCTTCCACGAGGCCATCGGCGATACCATCGCGCTGGCCATCACGCCGGAGTACCTGAACAAAGTCGGCCTGCTGGCGACCATCCCTCAGACCGACGACATTGGCTTCCTGCTGCGCGAGGGGCTCGACAAAGTTGCCTTCCTGCCGTTCGGGTTGCTGATCGACCAGTGGCGTTGGAAGGTCTTCAGCGGCGAAATCAAGCCCGCCGACTACAACAAGGCGTGGTGGGAGATGCGCGAGAAGTATCAGGGCATTGCGCCTCCGGTGCCGCGCAGCGAGGCCGACTTCGATCCCGGCGCAAAGTATCACGTGCCCGCGAACGTGCCTTACACGCGCTACTTCCTGGCGCGGATTCTGCAGTTCCAGTTCTTCCGCGCCATGTGCCGCGAGGCCGGATTCAGCGGGCCGCTCTATCGCTGCTCGTTCTACGGCAACAAGGCTGCCGGCGCCAAGCTGAACACCATGCTGGAGATGGGCCAGAGCAAGCCGTGGCCCGACGCGCTTTACGCGCTCACCGGCGAGCGCCAGATGGATGCCGGCGCCATGCTGGAGTACTTCGCGCCGCTGCAGAAGTGGCTGGATGAGCAGAACAAGGGCAAGCAGGTGGGGTGGAAGACGGGCAACTAGCGCGCGAAGGCGAAACGGTGACATGGTGCCTTTTCGAGATCAAAACGGCGAAGCCCTGGCCGGCCTAAGAAAAAGGCAGCATGAAGAAACCGATTCACATTTTCGCTCTGACATACTTGGTTTATGCGTTGGGAGTTATGGCCGATAAAGCCATTAGAGACTATGGTTGGTGAGTTAAAAACTCAGCGAAATTCGTCAATTGGGTTATGTAGAAGGAGATCGAATGAAGGCTACCGATTATTATGTATATGTATATTGACGCTCTTTGTAAGAAGCCAGTTCTATATGGAACTAAGGTAACGGGTTTATGAGCCGAAAAGGAGGCACATCTATTTGGCAGCGACAAAAGCAACAAATCGCAGCGGATTGACGACATCCGGAAAGAAGGTCTTGATCCTCTAATTCGGGTGTTGCACGGGGCTTAACCGAGGAGCAAGCGCTCTTGATCGAGGCGACATTAATTTGGGAGTTCAAAGACACAATATTAAATAAAAGTGGCGGACACTTCAGCAAGAGCTTTCGTCGTCACAAAACGCTTCATAAGGAGATCGTTGGTTTTGATTACAACCATCAGTTATGGTACTTCAATGTTGGATAAAATACTGGACATGCACGGGAACATCGATGAGTTTATCAGAGTTACCAGGGGTGCAGTGCATGATGTGAACCTCCTAGACGAGATCATGCCAGAGGCTGGGGCCTCTACGTCGATGGATAAGAGGCACAATCGATTTCTTACAGTTATGTGGGAGCACGGTCAGTGAAGCGTTCTTCGTGATGCGCACCAAGTCGAATTTATTGATGCAGCGGCGCTACTAAAAACAGATAGAGAAGCACACGGGCGTTTGCTCGGACGAGATAGTGATTGCGGCGTACTTGAGTCGGCCTCGGTGTACACAGATGCGCTACGAAAGGTGAGTTACCGCGATGTTGAAATTGGCAAGACGGCTGAAGTTCCTGACCAACAACTTCACGCTTCCGGCGCTGACTATCGCCCGCATCTACAAGCAGCGATGGCAAGAAGAGTTGTACTTCAAATGGATCAAACAGCACCTCCGGATCAAGGCTTCTACGGCACCAGCAATATCGAGGATGAATACTCGATACAATGATCAAGATTTATGCAGTGCCCCGAAATCTACCTGTTAAATGGGGACACACCGTAATCATTTCTGGAGCCAAGGCGAGCGGTGTCCCTTTAGACGAGAAAGATGTTGGAAGTAATACGAAAAGAGGACGCTACGCCTCCAAGAGCGTCTTGCGGCGCAAGAGACTCGTGACCTTCTTAACGGCGGTCCACCAAGGAAGAATCTCTGGGCTGGGCTCCTCGTCCACTTCAAGCGGCCGGCGGAAACGGAAAGAGCTCCAGCAACCAGCAATCAACAGATCAGGAGACGTTCTCATGCTCGTTGAACAGCAACACAGGGCAACGCGCCGGTTTACGGTCATCTTCGAGAAGGAAGACCAAGGAGGCTACCATGTATTTTGTCCGACGTTACCCGGTTGCCACACAGAGTGAGACGGCCGAAGAAGGCATCCTCAATATCTGCGAGGCGATTCAGCTTTATGTGGATACCTGATCGAAGAACGGACTGCCAATCCACGCTAGAAGATATTTTCATTAAGCCGATTGAGATTACCGCATGAGTTCGAAACTTCCGGCGGTGACAGGCAAAGAAGTTGCGCAAGTTGCAAAGGGGCTCGGCTTTTGGAGTTCCGCCCTCAAACGGGAAGAACCCAAGCCGCCCGCAACCTCGACCGAGTCCAGAACGCTGACAGGTACAATGAGCGGATGCGTCTTATTTGCCTCACTGCAATCCTCTTCGCTCGTGGCGGCTTTCCGCTCAGACGCCGCCAACTTCCCCGATTCCGGCCCCGTCTGACGTTGCTGCTCCGCCAGCGGACGCCAGCAAAACCGCCTCAGGCCTGGCAACGAAGGTGATCACGCCCGGCGACGGCAAGGACCACCCCGCCAACGACGAGGTGGTCACTGTGGACTACACGATCTGGACCGCCGACGGAAAAATGTTCGACAGCTCGGTCACACGGGGCAAACCGGCGACTCTTGCGATTAATCGCGCGATTCCCGGCTTAGGGGAGGGTCTGCGCCTGATGGTAGCGGGGGAAACACGCCGGCTTTGGATTCCCGAATCGCTAGCCTACAAAGGCCAGGCAGGAAAGCCAACAGGGATGTTGGTGCTCGATGTGACCTTGATCGATCTGCCAACCCGGGCGCCTGCCGACGTGAAAGCGCCTCCGCCCGATGCCAAGCGGACTTCGAGCGGCCTCGCCTACAAGGTACTGACGCCCGGGACAGGCACACGCCATCCCAAGAAGTTCGATCAGGTCACCGTCCACTACACCGGGTGGGCGACAGACGGGAAAATGTTCGACAGCTCGGTGGCACGAGGCAAGCCAGCGACGCTTCCGCTCGACCGCGTGATTCCCGGC
The DNA here is from genome assembly GCA_963782275.1 of uncultured Acidobacteriaceae bacterium. Lineage (GTDB taxonomy): Bacteria > Acidobacteriota > Terriglobia > Terriglobales > Acidobacteriaceae > Bog-257. The sequence goes on from CAWAJA010000005.1 coordinate 110,197, forward strand.
TGGAGCGAAGGCATCCAACTGATGGTCGTAGGCGAGAAGGCCCGCTTCTGGATTCCCCAGAGCCTTGCCTATCAAGGGAAGCAGCCGCCGTTTGGCATGCTGGTGTTCGACGTGGAGCTGATCAGTATCCAATAACCAGCCAGGCAGCATCCACTGTCCACTACTTGTTCCATCGCTAGCTCTGCCCTGAAATCTTCAGCCGCAAATCTTCGGGAATGCGATCGCGAATTTCGTCGGGCAGCTTTTCCAGCCCGCGGCGCGCGCCGAACAGCGCGACGTCCTTCACGACCAGAGGAGCGGGAGTCGCCACGGCGACCAGCAGCCACAGGAGCATGGAGAGCAAGAATCCACCCAGAGCGCCGATTTCAAACCAAAAAGCATGGACGGGTTTGAAGTGACGGATGACGCCATAGGCGAGAAGGAAGACGATCATCGACGCCGAGGCGAGCGCCATCAGGCCAATATCGATGCCGCGGTGCAGAAGCTGGCGCGAATGGCAGAACGGGCACTCGGCGAGGTGGGCTTCGTAGTCACCACGCATTTCCGGGGCAAGACCAGAGATGTCGTAGCGCCACCCGGCAAGAATCTTGCCGATAACCGGATCAGTGCATTTTGCCATTCGTCATGCCGAACCCGCGGCGAGCCCGCCCGCAGCGGGCGCTCGTAGAACGGTAACCTACAGTCGGACCGCTGGCAGCGGTTCATGCTGTGCCGCGAGCAGCAGATGATTGCGAAACCAACTGCGCTGCTCGTCCAGGGCACGTTCAGCCGTCATCCGCGCGATCTCGGGATGATTGTTCTGCTCCGAAAGATGCGCCAGGATAAGGAACTCGGCTGCCCCATCATAGTCGCTCGTCAGGAAATCCGCGAGCGCGTCATTCGACAAGTGGCCGACGCGGCTCATCACCCGCTGCTTCACGCTCCAGGGATAAGGGCCACCGCGCAGCAACTCGAGATCATGATTGGATTCGATCATCAGCACATGGCATCCGCGCAAGTGGTGTCGGACGCTGGCAGGCATGTATCCGAGATCGGTACAAACGCCGATCTTGATGCCATCGCTGCAAAAGGTGAAGCCGACGGGATCGACGGCGTCATGCGGAATGGTGAACGGCGTCACCGTGATGTCGCCGATCTCAAACCTGCTGCCGGCGCAGAACGTTTCCAGGCGCGTGATCGCAATTCGATTGCCGGCGCTGTCGCGCGCGAATTTCTGGTACTCGTGATACGTCGGACCAGTGATGTAAACCGGAATCTTGAGCCGCTTGGCGAGCACGTATAGGCCGCCAATGTGGTCGGTGTGCTCGTGGGTGATGAGGATGGCGTCGATCGCGTGCGGATCAACTCCGCACAATAGCATCCGGCGCAGAAGCTCCTTGCAGGACAGGCCTGCGTCCACCAGCAGGCGGGTGCCAGAACTGGAGATGACCGTGCAGTTACCCTTGCTTCCGCTCGCCAGCACCGTGACCGACACTGCCATAATCGCGAGCATAATCGGAACTTCGCGTTCGCGGTAGTAACAAACTGGTTAACGGGATGTGGAGAACGCGTACGCGGTTTTGCGGGGGTTCGTTATCGGCCGGCTTTTCCTCTCAATTTGCACAACAATCGTGCGCCTTGCACACGATATGCACAGCGGCACGCGTTTTCGTGCTTGTGCCGGAGCGCGCCGTTCCGGCATTCTGTCACGCAGTCGAGGCACAGGCTGGTTGCGTGCTGCTTCCGAGGTTGCGAATGAACGGTAGCGATGCGAGTTGATCCGAGGCGCAAGGCAACGGCCTTGGATCTTTTTCTTGAGCGCCACTCGACAGGCGCTGAGGAAAACAACCGCATCGCGGATCGTCGCAGCTGATCGAGGCAGATGAAGCGTGCGTGCGCTTATGCGCGGACCGCTCTCGGGTTGCAGGTACCCGAGATCTCCTCCTAGGTCCGCACCACCGAGTCGCAGCAATGCGCAGCACACGCTGACGCTCATCGCCCTTGCTCGCCGAGCATGGAAGCCGCGCTGACGTCGCACGGACGTTCGAGTTTGTGCCTCTTAGAGCGGCCCGAGGTGGCTGGTCTCGGGCCGCAATTAGACGCCTTGGTTTCGCTCCCCTTATCTGAACCGACTTCTGAGTTTTGCGGTAGGTGACAACTCGCGGCAATAGTACCCGTTCCTGCGACCTGGAAAGAGTCTCTGTATTGTCTTGCCAACCAGCACTGAGCGGAGCCGAAAGGGCTATACTTCGGCAAATGTTCATCCGGCTCGGCTACGAAATCGAGTTTGAAGTTCCGGCGCCGGTGGCGATGGTCGCGATGTTGAGCGTGCATCCCTCCCGCGTGCCGGACTTGCGTGCACCAGATGAACTCGGGGTTGAGCCCGAGGTCGAGGTCACAACCTACATTGATGGCTTCGGCAATCGCTGCACCCGATTCGTCGCGCCCCAAGGGACTCTCCGGCTGCGCAATTCCACGCTGATTGAAGATCCTGGGACTCCGGATCCAGTCGCGCTGAATGCGCGCGAGCACCCGGTAGGCGAGTTGCCCCATGAAACTCTCATCTATTTGCTGAACAGCCGCTACTGTGAGGTGGATAGGCTTTCTAACGTTGCCATGGAGCTGTTCGGCGCCGCCGCTCCCGGCTGGGGACGAGTACAGGCCATCTGTAATTGGGTCAACGCCAAAGTGATGTTCGGCTACCAGCACGCGCGTCCTACTCGGACTGCGCTCGACGTGTTCACCGACCGGGTCGGAGTCTGTCGCGACTATCAGCATCTGGCCATCGCCTTCTGCCGCGCCTTAAACATTCCGGCGCGCTATGCCACCGGATACCTGGGCGACATCGGCATTCCTCCTACGCCGCCCATGGATTTCAGCGCCTGGTTCGAGGCATATCTGGACGACCGATGGTGGGTTTTCGACGCGCGCAATAACATGCCGCGTATCGGCCGGGTGCTGATTGCGACCGGCCGCGACGCCTCCGATGTCGCCATCACGACCTCGTTTGGCACAGCCAACCTCACGCGCTTCGCTGGTACGTTGCCGAGGAAACTACCGCCCCACCGAACCCTCTGCCGGGGAAGTGAGAGCCGATGCGGGCCCGGGGAATCCTGTTTGGGGCGTGACAGAAGCCCCCAGGTTACCTTCCCGAAACGGGAATTCTCATCACCTTTCGTTTTCCCAAACGCGGATTTTCCTTTTTCCGGACAAGCGTTCGGAGTAGCCTAAAACGTTGGGCCTAGTGCCCAAACGCGTGCGCGCAGAACTGCGCCGCCGCTGTGAGATCTTTGACAATCAGTGGCCGTGCGATCACAACTGAGATTTTGGCGCAGTGCGGCGCTTCAACGCCGCGTCCAGCAGTTGATAACATCCGGCCTTTAGGAGTCTGCATGAGAACCGGGCTTTATTCGCAGTAGGGGAATGAAGTGTCAAGAAAAGAGCCCTGCAGGGCGAAATGAGTTTAGCCCAGCACGAAGCCGAAGGCGGAGTGCTGGGTGAAGTGGGAAATTGACCCGAGCCCCGCAGGGGCGGCACAGGTTCCCGGACAGGCTCATTTCCTTAGGTACATGGCTGGTTTCCGCAGAAGCGCCCTCACTTCGCCGGTTGGACGAGGTACCTCGGAGGCTAGAGCCGACTTTCATAAATTCTGTGGAACACGGGCCTGAAGGCCCACACTACCAGACGAACAGGGCGCTGCGCGGGCGGCAGTTTGTTCAATACAGGTAACCTGCTTGTTCTGCCGCCGCAATCGATGCAGGCTGATACTAAGTGACCCATTTACAGTACTTTGAATCTAAGCCAAACGTTTGCAATACTTTACAGGGGGCGCCCAAAGCATTCATAACAAAAGACTTATATAATTGTTAAGCCGATTGTTTTGAATACTTTGCATCTAAAGTATTCAAACGAGAGACTTTGCTGGAATGGCTATTTTCCTTGTTGTACGTCGGTCGAGCGTCGATACCATCACTAAAGTGGTGTTACTAATCGAGACCGGAAACGCGGTAGTTCGGAAAGCTTACTTTCCTGCCAACTCTTTCTTCACCGACTCGCTGACCAGTTTGCCGTCGACGCGCGCGCCGGCGAATTTCGCCATGACGTTCTTCATCACCGCGCCCATGTCCTTCATTGTGGGAGTGCCCATTTCGGCGATGGTGGCGCGCACGGCGGCGACGATTTCCTCCTCGCCAGCCGCCTTGGGCATGTAGCCTTCGATGATGGCGATCTCTTCGGCTTCTTTCCTGGCCAGCTCGGGGCGGTTGCCTTTTTCGAACTGCTCGATGGAGTCCTTGCGCTGCTTGATCATGGTGCTGAACACCTGCAGCTCTTCCTTCTCCTCGAGTGCGGCGCGCTTCTCGATTTGCTTGAGTTGCAGCGCGGCCTTCATCATGCGCAGCGTGGAGAGCCGCAGCTCCTCTTTCTTGCGCATGGCGTCAACCATGTCTTTTTGCACCTGCTCGGTCAGGCTCATGGCGCAATTATAGTGGCTGGCCACGCAAGGGTTTATAGTTTTATCCGGCAGTCCGTTCGCCGGAACTCACATGTAAAGGTGGTTATCTATGCTACGGAAGACGCGTCTTTTTACCCCCGGTCCTACTCCCCTGCTTCCCGCTGCCCAGAATGCAATCGCTGCTGCCGATATGCATCACCGGACGGCGGAATTCCGTGAAATCTTCACCCGAACCCTGGCCGATCTGAAGACCTTCATCGGCACGCAGAACGATGTCCTTATCCTTGCTTCCTCAGGCAGCGGCGCGATGGAAGCCGCAGTGTCGAACCTGACGTCGCCCGGCGACAAAGTCGTCGTGCTTACCGCAGGCAAGTTCGGCGAGCGCTGGCGCGATCTGGCCAAGGCCTTCGGATGCCAGGTGGACGTGCTGAGCGTTCCCTACGGCGAGACCTTCGATCTGCGCGAAGTGAAGTCGAAGCTTGACGGGGCGCGCGTGCTCTACATGCAGGCGACCGAAACCTCGACTGGCGCCCGTCATGACGTGAAGGGCGTGGCCGCACTGCTGAAGGGCACCGGCACGCTGCTGGTCGTGGACGCGATCACCGGCCTCGGCACCACCGACTTTGATGTGGATGGCTGGGGCATTGACATCCTCATCGGCGGCTCGCAAAAGGCCGTCATGATTCCGCCCGGCCTTGCCTATCTCAGCGTGAGCGAGCGGGCCTGGCAACGCATGGAGGAGACGAAGAACCCGCGCTATTACTTCGATCTGCGCAAAGAGCGCAAGTCGCAGGTCAAGGGTGAGTCCGCGTTCACTCCCGCGGTGGCGCTAGTCTGCGGGCTGGCTGCGGCGCTGGATTACATTCGACGCGGCGGCAACGGCAATCTCGCCCAGGGGCGCGATGCCCTGATTCACAATGCAGAAACCTCGGCTGCGATGGTACGAGCCGGCGTAAAGGCGCTTGGCCTGAAACTGTTCGCGCCGACATGTCCCGCCGCCGCTGTGACCGCGGTACTGGCGCCCGCCGGAGTCGATTCCAGCGCAATCGTCAAGGAGTTCCGCGAGCGCTTTGCCATGGTCGTGGCCAACGGCCAGGGCGAGATGAAGGGCAAGCTTTTCCGCATCGCGCATCTTGGCTACTACGACTACCTCGATGCCATCGGCGTGATCGGCGCGCTGGAGCACGTGCTGCGCAAAGGTGGCGCCATCCCACAACTTCGAAATCGGCGCAGGCGTTCGCGCGGTGCAGGAAACCTTCGCCGAGCAATTTACCACGGATGCAGAGGCGGTGAGAGTATGAAAATCGTAATCGCTGACAAAGTCTCTCCCTCAACGCTCAAGGTCTTTGCTGAGAATAGTGACTGGACCGTCGTTTCCCCCGACAAAGAAGCGCTGGCCGGGGAACTGGCCAATGCGGACGCCATTCTGGTGCGCTCCGCTACATTCGTGGACGCCGCCATGATGGACAAGGCGCCCAAGCTGCGCGTCATCGGACGCGCCGGCGTGGGCGTCGACAACGTCGATCTCGACGCCGCCACCAAGCGTGGCATCGTGGTGATGAACACGCCCGGCGGCAATGCCGTGGCGGTTGCCGAGCACACCTTCGCTCTCATGTTGGCCCTGGCGCGTCAGCTCACCCGTGCCGACTCAACCATGCATGCCGGCAAGTGGGAAAAGAAGACGCTGCAGGGTAGCGAGCTTCGCGGCAAGACGCTGGGCATCGTCGGCCTGGGCCGGGTCGGGGTCGAAGTCTCCCGCCGCGCTCTGGCCTTCGGGATGAAGGTGGTCGCGCACGATCCTTACGTGGCGCCCAGCCTCGCCCAGCAATTGAATGTCACGCTGGCTCCGCTCGACGAGCTGTACGCCCAGTCGGACTACATCACTCTCCACGTCGGACTCACTCCACAGACCACGGGCATGATCAACGCCGATGCGTTGCGCAAGATGAAGAAGGGCGTGCGTCTGGTGAATTGCGCGCGGGGAGAGCTGCTGAATGAAGTCGCCGTCGTCGAAGCCTTGCAGTCTGGACAATTGGGCGGCGCCGCGCTCGATGTCTATGCTCACGAGCCGGTGAAGGATTCTCCTTTGGCAACCTTGCCGAATGTCATTCTGACCCCGCACATTGCGGGTTCGACGCATGAGGCACAGGAAGCTGTCGGAGTCCAGATCGCGCTGCAAGTCCGCGAGTACCTGACCAAGGGCGTCATTCAGAACGCTGTCAACGTGCCTTCCATCAGTGAAGAAGAGTACGAGCAGATGCTGCCGTACATCGCACTGGGCGAGCGTCTGGGCACCTTCCTGGCGCAATCCGGCGAAGGTGGCGTGGAAGAGATCGGCCTCAGCTACAGCGGCGAAATCGCCGAGTGGAAGACGGCCCTGATCCGCAACGCAGCCGTGGCCGGTGCGCTCAACCAGCTCGCTCATGCTCACGAGCGAGCGAACCTGGTAAATGCGGCGTCTATTGCCGAAGAACGTGGCATCCGTCTTACGGAGCGCAAGAGGCCCCGCGACTCTGGAACCGCCGCCGCTAACGTGCTGCGCGTGACCTTCAAGAGTGGTCAGCAGGAAAACACGGTGGTCGGTACGGTTCAGCCCGGGGGTCAACCACGACTGCTGGAGATTGACGGCATCCACGTGGAAGCGCCGCTGGAGGGCAACGTCATCTACCTGCGCAATCTCGACGTGCCCGGCGTTGTGGGCCGCGTCGGAACGGCGCTTGGGCAGCAGAACGTCAACATCGCCAACTTCTCGCTGGGCCGCGGGGGCCAGGGGCGGGAGGGCTCAGCCGTCGCGGTGGTGCAGGTGGACGGCGAGATCAATGATGCAGTGCTTGACGCCTTACGCTGCATTGAAACCGTTCTGCTAGCCAAAGCAATTCGCTTCGGATCGACGCAGCAGAAGAAAGTGGAGGTAGCGCAGTAGTCGTAGCGCAGTAGTCGTAGCGCAGTAGTCAAAGTAGGGACGCGGATCGCGCGGATTCTCGCGGGTTTCTGCAGCGGATAACCCGGTACGGCGAGTGAAGGATGAATCCTAGGGTAGGTCAGTGTGCGGGTCGCCGCTCGGCCTCGAGCTTTGCGACCCGCTCAGCAAGGTCGTGGATCGCAGCCGTGCGCCGGATTTCGGTTACAAGCTGCTCATGCCGATCCGCAAGTTTGCCTTCCAGCTTTTCAAAACGGGCATCCAGCTTGTCAAACCGCGCATCGATTTTATCGAACCGCTTCTCGGTTTCAGCGCGAAACTGCTTTTGCTGGTCCTCCAGGGCATCAATCCGGGCGCGCAACTCGCGAAGCTCTGGCGCTACGAAGTCCTGCAAAGCCGATCGAACATCCTCTACAACGCCCATGATCGCTTTCGTCCTAGCGCCTTTTAGAATAACAAAAGCTACAGACAGCCGAAACCGTATTAACCCGAACGTCTTGCTAGTGCGCGACGGTGGTGTGTCCGGCGCGGGCGGCGACCGCGATGCGAACCTCGGCGCGGTGCAACGCGTAGAGCGTGGCATCGAAATCAAGATCGGCAGCGGCCCTCGCCAAGGCCGCCTCCGCTCGGGCTCTGGCTTCCTGAGCGCGCTTCACATCGATTTCTTCGGCGCGCTCGGCGGTGTCGGCGAGAATCGTCACCTTCTGTGGCAGCACCTCGGCGAATCCCCACGCGACCGCAAGGTAGTGAGTGTTCGTACCTTGACGATAGCTGATCTCGCCGATGGTCAAGTGGTGATCAGCGGCGCGTGGCCGGGCAACACGCCGAGTTCCCCAGTCTTGCCCGGGATCTGCACCTGCTCCACGCGCTCACGCACCAACAGCTTGTCAGGCGTTACGATTTCGAGTTCCAGCGTGTCGGCCATCGTGGTTTACGCTTGCGCCGCTTTCATCTTCTCGGCTTCTTCCAGCACTTCGTCGATCGACGCCCTTCATGTAGAACGCCTGCTCAGGAATGTCGTCCATCTTGCCATCGACGATCTCCTGGAAGCTGCGCACCGTGTCCTCGACCTTCACGTAGCGCCCCTGCAGGCCGGTGAACTGCTCGGCGACGTGGAACGGCTGCGAGAGGAATTTCTGGATCTTGCGGGCGCGCGAGACCGTGAGCTTCTGGTCTTCGCTGAGTTCGTCGATGCCCAGAATGGCGATGATGTCCTGCAGGTCCTTGTAGCTCTGCAGCACGCGCTTGACGGCCTGCGCGGTGTTGTAGTGCTGCTCGCCCACGACGCGCGGATCGAGAATGCGCGAGGTCGAAGCCAGCGGATCGACCGCAGGATAAATGCCCAGCTCGGAAATCTGGCGCGAGAGCACGGTGGTCGCGTCGAGGTGAGCGAAGGTCGTCGCCGGTGCGGGATCGGTCAAGTCGTCAGCGGGCACGTAAATGGCCTGCACCGAAGTGACCGAGCCTTTCTTGGTCGAGGTGATGCGCTCCTGCAACTCGCCCATTTCGGTGGCGAGGTTGGGCTGGTATCCCACGGCCGAAGGCATGCGGCCCAGCAGCGTCGAGACTTCCGAACCCGCCTGCGTGAAGCGGAATATGTTGTCGATGAAGAGCAGCGTGTCGGAGCCTTCTTCGTCACGGAAGTACTCGGCGACCGTGAGCGCGGTCAGCGCCACGCGCAGGCGAGCTCCGGGCGGCTCGGTCATCTGGCCGTAGATCAACGCGGCCTTCGACTTCGCAGGGCTCCTTGATATTGACCACGCCCGACTCCTGCATCTCGAGCCAGAGATCGTTGCCCTCGCGCGTGCGCTCGCCGACTCCGGCAAACACCGAGAAGCCGCCGTGCTTGAGCGCGACGTTGTTGATGAGCTCCATGATGACGACGGTCTTGCCCACACCCGCGCCGCCGAACAGTCCGATCTTGCCACCCTTCAGGAACGGCTGAATCAGGTCAATGACCTTGACGCCGGTCTCGAACATCTCCATCGACGTGGATTGCTCGTCGAAGGCGGGTGCCTGGCGATGGATGGGCATGCGCTTATCAAAGTGCACCGGACCCAGCTTGTCCACCGGCTCGCCAATGACGTTGAGCACGCGGCCCAGCGTCCCGCGGCCAACGGGAACCGTGATGGGCCCGCCAAGGTCGATGGCCTTCATGCCGCGCACCATGCCTTCGGTGGGCTCCATGGCGACGCAGCGCACACGCGCTTCGCCAAGCTGCTGCTCGACTTCGAGGATGACGTTGATGGGCGCGGGAACGTTGAAGCCGTCGCTGGTAACGCGCAGCGCCGAGTAGATCGGCGGCAGCGCGCTCTCGGAAAATTGCACGTCCACCGCGGGACCTGCGATCTGAATGATGTGTCCGATATTTTCAGCCATATAATTCCATTCTTCGCGATTCGCTATTAGATCTTAGCCGTCAGCTCCGAGCACGCCTATACGGGCTCGAAACTTGAAACCACAACTGGAAACTGCCTACAACGCTGCAGCGCCGCTGACGATCTCGATAATCTCCTTGGTGATCGCCGCCTGACGCGCGCGGTTCATGGTCAGCGTAAGCGAGTCGATCACGTCGTTGGCGTTGTTGGTCGCCGAATCCATCGCCGTCATGCGGGCCGCTTGTTCGGCGGCCACCGACTCCAACATTGCCTGGAAGAGTTCCATCACAACGTACCGCGGAAGCATGTCGTTAAAAATCTCTTCCGGCGGCTGCTCGTAGATGTAATCCACATCGGGCGTGGGAAATCCCTTGGCGCGGCGCTCCGCCTCGCTCTCCTCCGGCTCTTGCAAACTGATACCGGCGGCACGCGCGGCTTCGCCCATGCGCTCCCGCTCTTCCAGCGTGAACTCTTCGGTGAGAGTGACCTCGCGGCGGCCGATTTCCTGCACCGGCAGAATGCGCTGCGCGATCAGCCGCTGCGAGATCACCGACTTGAATTCGTTGTAGATCACGTACACCGAATCGATCTCTGCGTGGTCATAAGCCTGGATTACTCTCTCCACGATCTCGGAGACAGCCTCGTATTCGAGCTTGCCCAGAATGTTGAGGTGTTCGCCAACAATCTGCACCCGCCCCGGCCGCTCCGTGCTCCCGGGAGTCGCCACCGGATAACGACGCCGCATGTAGTCGCGGCCCTTGCGGCCGACGGCCGCGATGCTGATGTTCTTGTCCTTGAAATAAGTCCAGGAACTTGCCTGCCGCCTTCAGCACGTTCGAGTTGAAAGCGCCAGCCAATCCACGATCGCCGGTCACCACCACCAGCAGAATGTTCTGCTCCGGCCGCTGCGCCAGCAGCGGATGTTTCGGCTCGCCTGTCTTCGGATCGACCAGATCGGTACGGCTGACCAGCGAACGCAAGACGTTGGTGATCATCAGCGCGTAAGGCCGCGCCGCCAGCGCGCGTTCCTGCGCGCGACGCAGTTTGGCCGCCGAGACCATCTTCATGGCCTTGGTGATCTGGCGCGTGTTCTTCACGCTGCGGATGCGCCGCCGGATGTCGCGTACGTTCGCCATGGGTTCTTACGCGCTCGCCTTGGCCACCGCTTGATGCTCGCTGGCGAAGCGCTCCTTGTATTCCTTGATGGCCTTCGTCATCGCGGCCTTCAAGATCGTCATCGAGAATCTTTCTTTTCCTCAATCGACCGCCAGAACGCCGGGATTCGAAGTCTCCACGTAAGCGTACAGGCCCTTTTCGAAGTCGCGCAGTTGATCAATGGGCATGTCGTCGAGCAGCCCCTGCGTGCCGGCAAAGATGATGAGAATCTGCTTCGAGAACGGCAGCGGCTGATATTGACCCTGCTTCAGGATTTCCGTCAGACGCTGCCCGCGGGCGAGCTGCGCCTGGGTAGCCTTATCAAGGTCGCTGCCGAACTGCGAGAACGCCGCCAGTTCGCGATACTGCGCCAGATCAAGACGCAGCGTTCCGGCAACCTGGCGCATGGCCTTGATCTGCGCGTTTCCGCCGACGCGGCTCACCGACAATCCCACGTTTACCGCCGGACGCACGCCAGAGTTGAACAAGTCGGTCTCCAGGTAGATCTGGCCGTCGGTAATCGAAATTACGTTGGTCGGAATGTAGGCCGAAACGTCGCCCGCCTGGGTCTCGATGATGGGCAACGCCGTCAGCGAACCGCCACCGAGCTCGTTGCTGAGCTTTGCCGCGCGCTCCAACAGGCGCGAGTGAAGATAGAACACATCTCCGGGATAGGCTTCGCGTCCCGGTGGACGGCGCAGCAGCAAGGAGATCTCGCGATACGCAACCGCGTGCTTGGAAAGATCGTCGTAGATGCACAGCGCGTGGCGCTTGGTATCGCGGAAGTACTCCCCCATTGCGCAGGCTGCGTAGGGAGCAATGTACTGCATCGGAGCAGGGTCGGAAGCCGATGCTGAGACGACAATGGTGTAATCCATCGCGCCGTAGTCTTCCAGCGTCTTCACCACCTGCGCGACCGACGAGCGCTTCTGGCCGATGGCGCAGTAGATACAAATCAGGTCGCGGCCTTTGCTGTTGATGATGGTGTCGAGCGCGACTGCGGTCTTGCCAGTCTGGCGGTCGCCGATGATCAGCTCGCGCTGGCCGCGGCCGATGGGAATCATCGAGTCGATGGCCTTCAGCCCAGTGGCCATCGGCTCTTTCACTGGCTGGCGGTCGATAACGCCAGGCGCGAGACGCTCGATCGGAAATGAATTGATCGGTGTTGATCGGCCCTTTGTCGTCGATAGGCTGGCCCAGCGAGTTGACCACGCGGCCGATCATGGCATCGCCCACCGGCACGCTCATGATGCGGCCGGTGCGCTTGACCTCGTCGCCCTCCTCAACTTCCGTGTATTCGCCCAGCAGCACCACGCCAACCTGGTCTTCTTCCAGGTTCATGGCAAGGCCCGCCACATTGTGAGGGAAGGAGAGCAGTTCGCCCGCCATTACCTTGTCGAGTCCATAGACACGGGCGATGCCATCGCCGATGGACATCACGCTGCCGACTTCGTCCACAGCGATCTTGCGTCTCGTAGTTATCGATCTGCTCGCGAATGAGCTTGGTGATCTCGTCTGCTTTGATCTGCGCCATAAGATTCCGTTTCCAGTACTTGACTAATGATCTGATGTCCGACGCTAGGCGGTGCTGAGTTCCTGTTTCATCTTCTCCAACTGTCCCCGCATGGAGCCGTCATAAATCGTGCTGCCCACGCGAACCATGACTCCGCCCAGCAGGCCGGGGTCGGAGGCATAGTGCGCGCGCACCTTCTTGCCAGTCAGGCGTTCAACCTGGGACTCCAACCCCCGCTTCTCCTCCGCCGAAAGCTGGCGGAGGCTGGAGATTTCCGCTTCCACAAAGCCCAACTGCGCGTCAAGTTCAACTGCGAACTGGCGCGACGATGTCATCCAGCATCGGGATGCGCCGGTGGTCAATGATCACCGCCATGAAATTGCGGATCGCCTTGAACGCGTTCATCTGGCTGCAGATGCCATCCAGTACGGCGCGCTTCTGTTCCGCGGGAATTGCAGGCGACTCCCACACTCGGCGTAAGTCAACACTCTCGCGGACCGCCTCCGCAACCGAGCTCAACTGCTGCTCGGGCCACATCGGCGTCAAGCCTCTGCTCAAGGACGACCTCCACCAGGGCGCGAGCGTAACGGCTGGAAACGGCGGCCATGCTTACTTTCCGTCCTTTCCGAGCTGGTCAACAAACTCCCGTACCAGTGCCTGATCGGTGGGCTCATCCACTCGGATCTTCCGAGACGCCATATCAACTGCCAGCGAGGCAGCGTAGCTCTTCAATTCGCGGCGGGCATTGCGTGCGATGGCAGCGATCTCCGTTTCGGCAGCCTCTACAACCTTGCGCTTGTCTTCTTCCGCAGCCTGGCGGATCCGCGCTTCTTCCGCGAGCGGCGTCCTTTTCGGCCGAGGCCCGAATCTCCGCGACCTCGGTGTCCAGCTTAGCCAGTCGAGCTTCGATATCGTTCAAGCGCCGCGACTGCGTCGGCGCTGGCAGCCTGCGCGTCCCGGATGCCCTTCTGGATAATCGCTGTACGGTCGCGGAACATCTGCGGGACCTTGGCCTTCAACAGCATCCAGAAGAACCGACCAGGATCCCGAAGTTGATGAGCAACGAAAGCACATACGAGCGCTCTGGGCTGATCTTGATAAGGCGTCCGATCCAGGTCACCACCGGAGAATGCTCTGCCTTCAACTCCATGGCTACTTTGGCGTCTCAATTCCTGCTTCCTCGGCTGCTTCCTCGAAGTCTTGGCCAGCTCCTCACTGAATTCGGCATTGGGATTCTGAGGCGGGTTCTGCTGGGCAGGTGGCGAATGGGCTTGTTGGTCGGGCTTGGACACCGGCGCGGACTGAGCGGCAGTGGAAGAAGAAGTGGAAGCTTGGCATGTTCCTGCGCGCCGACTATGCCAAGCGCAAGGCAAATCCAGAACAGGCTCAAAACCAGCGGCTTGTGTTCATCTGCTCACGGTTGACCGCCAATCGTGGGGGCTGCGCCTGCCGGTCTCAGGATAGTACGTATGATGTCGGAGGCCAGCCTGTCTACTTCGGCCTGCAACCCGCTCCGCGCTGCAGCCATGTCCTGCTCGATAGCGGCCCGAGCTTCGCGGATCTGCTCATGCGCCCGGGCGCGAGCTTCCGCCAGAGCTTCCGCGCGAGCTTGTTGTGCCTTCTGCCGGCGAGCTTCCTGGGCTTTGAAGATGGCAATGCGAGCTTCCCGCAGCCGCTCCTCGTAATCGTGAGTCTTGGCCTCGGCCGCCGCGACATCAGCACGAGCTTTCAAAACGGCCCCTTCCGTTCGCTCGCGGCGCTCATCCAAGACTCGCATCAGTGGTTTGCGCACCAGCAAGTTGTAAATAGCATAGAGCAGCAGCAGAAGACTATGGTCGGAATGGCTTCGAGCAGTAATTCGCCTACTTGTTTAAGGGTGGTGTCCATTGTCTGTTCGTGAGTGCCTATTGCTGAAGAAGCACTGCGGGCGCAGGGTCGATACTGGAACCATTAAAACTAACAGGCGTCAAGGCCAGTGTCAACGAAACGAAGACTGTTTCGCGCTCGTATACTACAGCACTCGGAAACAGCTCCTCGGCTGCGCGGAGCGCAGGCAAACCTTGCCGGCCGACAGCTACTTATGCTGGATCGACGCCAGGTACTTCGTCAGGTTGCGAATCCGTAATTGCACCTGTGCCGTGTCATGCCCGTGCCATCTGCAGGAACATCGGCCCCCAGACCGGCATCTCCTTGTTGCCGTGCGCTGCGGTCATGGAGTCGCCTTTTATGATCTGCATGATGCGGGCGTCAGGGAAAGTGCCACCATTCTTGACCGCCAACAGAGTCAAGTTGGTTGGAGGCGTCTTCAGCGCCGCTGCCGCCGGGCCGTTACCTTTGCCGTCGGGCCATGGCACGAGGCGCAATACGCCATGTACATTCCTTTTCCCGATGACGGATCGGTGTAGGCTGGGGGAACTTTCTTGACCTCGGGCTTGGCTCGCTTGCGGCGCGGCGGAGGATTGTGGGTTGGGATTCGTCTGCGCGGCTAGAGTAACCGAAAATACAAGTACCAGAACTGCCAGACACACGTAACGTAAGCGCATAATAGCCTTCTTTCAATAGTGCGTGATCGCTTGCGACTACAGCTCACTATGCCTTGGTCTGATGGGTCTGGTCAGCGACATGCGTCACAGAGCAGGTGTGACGTTACGGGGCTTGATTCCCAATTTGGGAATGCGCTTCCAAGCGCCTTTCGGCGACGTTACGAAGCATCGGCTTCAATTCGGGACTTGTGATCAGCGGGGCTTCTGTGGCGCGCTGCACATCTTCCACCGTCAGATCCAGGCGCGATCTCTTCCAGCACCAAGCCGGTCTGCGTTACGCGTATCCACGCCATCTCGGTCGCAATGTTATGCACCACTCGCAGCCCTGTGATGGGCAGCGTGCAACGCTTCAGGATTTTCGGCGCGCCGTCCCGCGTGGTGTGTTCCATGGCAACAATGACGCGGCGGGCGCTGGCCACAAGGTCCATGGCTCCGCCCATGCCTTTGACCATCTTGCCCGGAATCATCCAGTTGGCGAGGTTGCCCTCTTCGTCCACTTCCATCGCGCCCAGCACGCTCAGATCAACATGGCCGCCGCGAATCATGGCGAACGACTCCGCGCTGGAGAAATACGCGGTGCCGGGAATTTCCGTCACGGTTTCTTTCCCGGCATTGATCAGGTCGGCGTCTTCTGTGCCTTGCAGAGGATAAGGCCCGACGCCCAGCATGCCGTTCTCGCTTTGCAGCACCACTTCCATGCCCGGCGGAACACAGTTCGCCACCAGCGTCGGCATGCCAATGCCGAGGTTTACATAAAATCCGTCGCGCAACTCGCGAGCCACGCGCCGCACAATGCGGTCACGTTTTTCAGTGTCCTTCTGCTTTTCGATTTTCGGAGGTGTTGCCATTGGCTGACCTCGTTAAGCCGGGTTACAGCCTTTCGCACCGTTCGTCGCTCGATACGCTTCTCGTAATCTTGACCCTGGAAGATGCGGTGTACATAAATGCTGGGCGTGTGCACCTGGTCGGGATCGATCTCGCCGGGTTCTACCAGATGCTCGACTTCAGCGATGGTGATTCTCGCCGCCGTCGCCATCATGGGATTGAAATTCTGCGCCGTCTTGCGATAGACCAGATTGCCCCAGCGGTCGCCTTTCCATGCCTTGATGAGCGCGAAGTCGGCGGTCAGTGCGCGCTCCAGAACATAAGGGCGTCCGTCGAATTCCCGCGTCTCCTTGCCTTCCGCGACGACCGTGCCGAATCCCGCAGGCGTGTAGAACGCCGGAATGCCTGCTCCGCCAGCGCGAATGCGCTCGGCCAAGCGTGCCCTGCGGAATTAGTTCCAGATCGATGCGGCCGGTCAATACCATCTCTTCCAGCAACCGGTTCTCGCCTACATAGCTTCCTTTATGCGACTTGATTTGCCCGGCGGCGAGCATCAACCCCAATCCGGCGTCGTCGATTCCTACATTGTTGCTGATCGTGTGCAGGTCTTTCACGCCTTTCTTGACCAACGCGCGGATGAGGTTTTCCGGAATGCCGCACAGCCCGAAGCCTCCGAGCATGAGAGTGTCGCCATCCTTGATGTCGTGAATGGCCTCGTCTGCATTTGCAACCACTTTGTTCATTGCCATAGGGAGTTCTCTATTGGGACCGGACGCGATTGTATTCAGCCAACTGGCTTGTCTGCAACGTCGTACTTGGTCGTTTGCTCCAGTCCAAACTGGTTGGCGCTTTCGAACACCTCCCGCAAGGCCGGCCCGCGCAGGTTTTCCCGCAGGTGCGCCAGTTGCTGCTCGAAGCGCAGCAGAGCTTCTTCCAGGTTCTTGCCGTTGGTCAGCGCAATGTCACGCCACATCGAATAGGGGCTGTGGGCAATCCGCGTCATCTCGCGTAGCGCTCGACCGCCGATTCGTGTGACCGCTTCGTCGTCCCCTAGTTCTTCGCGCAGCAGCGAAGCCAGCGCCGTCGAAATCATCTGTGGCAGGTGGCTGATCCAGGCGCACAGCCGATCATGCCGTTCGGGTTCAATCGCCACAACCCGCGCTCCTAACGACGTGAATAGTTCTAGACATTCTCGCTGCCCTGGAGTGTAGGGCTGGTTAAGGTCGATTGGCGTGACCAGCCAAGCGGCGTTGTCAAACAGCCCGGGCTCGGCATTCTCGATCCCGCCCTGTTCCTTTCCGGCCATGGGATGTCCGGGTAGCACCCGTTGTCCTGCGGCCGCCCCAAAGATCAATCGCGCGCACTCGACAACTGTCTCGCTTCGTGCTGCCAGTATCCGTGATAAGTGTGGTGGGGGAAAGAGTGGGCGCGAGTTTCTCGAACAGCGAAAGGATAGCGCCAACGGGTGTCGCGAAAAAAACGATGTCACTGTCCTGGACGGCCTCTTTGATGTCGGTGCCACCGCGGTCAATTGCGCCACGCGCTAGGGCTGTCTCCAGCACCTCCGCCTTATCGCAGCCGATAATTGTTCCCTCAAATCCGCGCTGGCGGAGAGCCAGTCCGATCGAGCCGCCGATCAGGCCGGTTCCAACAATCGTGATCTGCTGAATCGTCATGGTAGAGAAAGCCGGAGATTATCCGATCGTCCTTCCCACCGCGGGAGCGATCATGCGCAGCTGCTCCATCAACTCGGAGAATTGCTGCGGAAAGAGCGACTGAGCGCCGTCCGACAGCGCGTTATCGGGCGAAGGATGGACTTCGATCAGCAGCGCATCAGCGCCCGCCGCGATGGACGCACACGCCATGGGAGCCACCTTGTCGCGCAAGCCGGTCCCGTGTGAAGGGTCGGATGTAATCGGTAGGTGCGAAAGCTTGTGCACAATGGGAATGGCCGAGATGTCGAGCGTGTTGCGGGTGTAGGTCTCGAAGGTGCGAATGCCGCGCTCGCACAGGATGACCTGGTAGTTGCCCCCAGACATGATGTATTCAGCTGACAGCAGCAACTCTTCGATGGTGGCTGCGATTCCGCGCTTCAACAGTACCGGCTTGCGCACCTTGCCCAGCTCGCGCAGCAGGTTGAAGTTCTGCATATTGCGCGCGCCCACCTGGAAGATGTCGATGTAGGGCAACATCAGCTCGATCTGCGAGATCTCCATCACTTCGCTGATCACCATCAGTCCAAAGCGGTCGCCAGCTTCGCGCAGCAAAGTCAGCGCATCCAATCCGAGCCCCTGAAAAGTGTAGGGCGAACTGCGCGGCTTGAACGCGCCGCCACGCAAGACTTTCGCGCCTGCCTTGCTGACCAGGTCGGCGGCAGTGAACAATTGATCCTTCGATTCGACCGAGCATGGCCCAGCCATCACCACTACTTCTTTGCCGCCGATTTCCACTCCGTTTGGCAGTTTGACAATCGTGTTGTGTTGGCGAAACTGGCGCCCCGCAAGCTTGTAGGGCGCGCTGATACGATGCACCCGCTCGACGCCTGGCAGCACCTCGAGGTCCCGGGTGTCAAAGTCGATGCGCTTGCCTACGGCGGCGAGCACGCTCTGCCGCGCACCAGTAGTGCGATGCACCGCAAAGCCCATCTTCACCAAGTGATCGGTCACCTGCTGTATCTGGTCTTCACTGGCGCTCTCCAACATCGCAACAATCATGATTCGCTCTTCGCTGTTCGCCTTTCGCTTTTTCGTACTGTCATCCTGAGTGAGTCCACGTGGTCTTGCACGGACGAGTCGAACGCCAGGCGCTTGCTAGTCGTTCGGTTCCAGCTCGGTCCCTTCTCCCTCAGTCGCAACTTCTGGCGCCATTTCTTCGCGCTGGATCTGACGCATGATGTCCACCAGCCGCTCATAGACCTGACGCAATTGCTTCTCCGAGAGTGGGCCCGAGTTCTCGCGAGCGATGTTCTCGAAGATGATTCTCTCGCGGTCGGGCTCATAGATCGGCATTCCTGAGTTGCGTTTTAGCTTGCCAATTTCGTGGGCGCACTGTGCGCGCTCGTTCAGCAACTGTACGAGCCTGCGGTCCAAGTCGTCGATCTTCTTGCGCCAGTCCACGATGTCCATTGCGCTTCTGCCTTGTGGGCAACTCCCATTCCGCGACCTAGTCGCTGGTCCGGACCTGCTCCGCCGCTCCTCTCAGGGAAGACAAGAACTCTGACACAGCCGATACTTCACGTCCTGGATTTTGCTCAATCCGCTCCACGATCGCGCTGCCAACCACCGCCGCGTCCGCGAAGGTACCGACCTCGGCAAACTGCTCCGGAGTTGAGACCCCGAAGCCGACCGCGATGGGCAACTTGGTATGCGCGCGCAAGCGCTCTACCAGCGAGCGCGCGTCACCTGCCAACTCTTGACGCGCGCCCGTAATTCCCGTTCGCGAGATCGCATATACGAAGCCGCGCGAATGCTTTCCAACGTCGCGCAAGCGCTGCTCCGTGCTCGTGGGCGCAGCCAGGAACACCGGCGCGAGTCTGTGCGCCTTCATGGCTCTGAGATAATCACCCGCTTCTTCCACGGGAAGGTCGGTCACCAGCGCGCCGTCAACGCCGGCCTCTGATGCCGCCGCGCAGAACTTCTCCAGCCCAAACTGCAGGATGGGATTCAGATACGAAAAGATAATGAGACCGGCGTTCGACTGATCGCGCAGTTGCTTTGCGATCGCGATAACGCCGCTCAAATCAGCGCCATGTTTCAGGGCGCGTTCGCTCGCGCGCTGGATAACTGGTCCATCCGCAACCGGATCGCTGAATGGCACGCCCAACTCGACGACCTCAGCTCCAGACTCAATCGCCGCGAGCGCGACTTCGCGCGACGTATCGAGGTTGGGATCGCCACAGGTGATGTAAGCCACAAGACCAGGTCGTTTCTTAAAGGCGATCGCCAACTTGTTTCCTTATCAGCAGAATTTACGAAGTCTCGTTTCAGGTCAAAACACGTCGGATGACAACGCGCTCCCCTCCAGAGGTCTCACGTAAAATCAACAACTTAGCTCATATTTCACAGGCAAAATATAGTAAACAAATGAGTTATACGTAAAATATTCCGGACAAAGTACTTGGCTCCGAGATTCTATCGGGTTATGGGCCTCTAGAACGCCAAGTTCTCCCGCAATATCCCAATGTCCTTGTCGCCGCGGCCCGATACATTAACGATCACAACGTCCGACTGTGCCATCTGCGGAGCGCGCTTCATGCACTCGGCAATCGCGTGGGCTGACTCCAGCGCCGGGATGATTCCTTCCATGCGGGCCAGGGCCCGGCAGGCGTCGAGCGCTTCCTGGTCGCTAGCCGACACATACTCCGCCCGTCCCTGATCGTGGAGCCATGCGTGCTCCGGTCCGATCGCCGGGTAATCGAGCCCCGCCGAAACAGAGTGCGTCGTGGCGATCTGACCGGCCCGGTCTTGCAGCACGTAGGAATACGTTCCCTGCAAGACGCCGGGAGTGCCGCCATCGAAACGCGCCGCGTGCTCGCCCAGTGAGTGGCCACGGCCTCCGGCTTCTACGCCAATCAGCTTTACCTCTTTATCGTTGAGAAACTCGTGGAAAATGCCGATCGCGTTGGAGCCGCCACCGACGCAGGCGATCACCGCAGAGGGCAACCGGCCCTCGGCTTTGAGGACCTGCTTGCGGGCTTCCTGCCCAATGACCCGATGAAAGTCGCGAACCATCGTTGGGTAAGGATGCGCACCCAACACGCTGCCCAGCAAGTAGTGAGTGGTGCGGACGTTGGTCACCCAGTCGCGCATGGCCTCGTTGATGGCGTCTTTCAGGGTTCGCGAACCCGACTCGACGCCGCGCACCTCGGCGCCCAGCAGCCGCATGCGGAAGACGTTCAGCTCCTGCCGCCGCATGTCCTCGGTGCCCATGTACACGACACATTCCATGCCGAACAAGGCGCAGACGGTCGCCGTCGCGACACCGTGTTGACCCGCGCCGGTCTCGGCAATGATGCGATGCTTGCCCATGCGGCGCGCCAGCAGCGCCTGTCCAATGCAGTTGTTGATCTTGTGCGCGCCGGTATGCAGCAGGTCTTCGCGCTTCAGATAGATCTTCGCGCCGCCCAGCTCTTTGGTGAGCCGCTCAGCCAGGAACAGCGGCGTCGGACGGCCGGCGAAGTCGGCCAAGAGGCGGTGGTATTCGTCGCGGAACGATTTGTCCTTGCGCGCCTCGGCGTAGGCGGCCTCCAGTTCCTGCAACGCCGCCATCAGCGTCTCCGGCACGTAGCGGCCACCGTAGGAACCGAAGCGCCCCGGGATCGCGCGCATTCGTTTTGGCTTTTCACTCACCTTCGGAGGCAGTGTCGCGGTCTGGACTTCGCCGGTCGTCTCTTCCATGGTTCCCTTCAACGTGCTTTCATTGCCGATTCAGTTTGGCGCGCTGCCGCCACGAAGCTCCTCAGCTTGGCTTCGTCCTTCCGGCCGGTCTCGCGCTCCACGCCGGAGACGACGTCCACGCCCCAAGGCTCGAATAAGCTGATCGCCTGGCCTACATTCTCTTCGGTCAGGCCACCGGCGATGATTACTGGCAGCACGGCCTTGATTTTCTTCACCAGCGGTAACGCAGCCTCCCAGTCAAACGGTACCCCCGTTCCACCGCGGTTACTCAGAAAGCCCGAATCGAGCAGGATGACGTCAAAGTTTTCTCGTGCGTCCAGAAACGCCTGCAAGACAGGATTACCGTCTCTTGCCAGCAACTCGCGTTCTTGCAGCGTCTTGATGAGCTTGCGCCTACCCAGTGCCTGGCGGTATGCGGCCAGTTGCGTGGCCGGCTCATCACCGTGCAACTGCACACCGGTTAGCCCAGTCTGCTGAGCGACTTCAGCCAAGCGCTGGGGCGTCTCGTTGACGAAGACTCCGATCTTCTCGACCCCGGCGGGAAGCGCCGCGATGATCTCCGCCGCGGTTGTGAGCCTCGACCCGGCGAGGGCTCGGGAGCAAAAATGAACCCCAACGCATTCGCGCCCGCAGCCACGCTGGCCTTACCATCGCGCAAATTGGTGGTCGCGCAAATCTTGACCCACATCATCGGGCTGCGACCGCCTGCGCTAGCAGCGCCCGCAATGCCTCGCCGGGCCCCGGAGCGCGCATCAGGGATTCGCCCACCAGGAATGCATCGAATCCGGCATGCCGCAGCCGAGCAATGTCGTCGCCACTCTCGATGCCGCTCTCTGCCACCTTTACCACTCCGCTGGGGATCAACTCGGCGAGTCGCAGGGAGGTGTTCAGATCAACGCGGAACGTATGCAGGTCGCGGTTGTTCACCCCGATAGTTTTGCACCCGGCATCCAGCGCGCGATGCAGTTCGTCGCCGTCATGTACTTCGCAGAGAACATCGAGTCGCAGCTCGCCGGCCCGGCGTTGGAGGCTAGTCAATGCGGTATGCGACAGCGCGGCCACGATCAGCAGCACGGCATCGGCTCGGTGCGCTCTCGCTTCCAGCAATTGCAACTCGTCAACAATGAAGTCCTTTCGCAGACACGGGATGCGGGTAGCCTCAGACGCAATCTGCAGATTTTCCAGCGATCCTTGAAAAAACTGTTTATCGGTCAGCACCGACAACGCTGCTGCACCAGCTTCTTCAAGTTCGACAGCAAGTCCAGCCACATCGAACTCAGGGCGAATCAACCCCTTCGACGGCGAAGCCTTCTTCAACTCCGCAATCACCGCAATACCTGACTCCGCCGTTCGCCGCAGACTTTCGCGAAATCCTCGGGGCTGGTGCCGCTCCGCCGCCACGGACAGCGTCCGCAGGTTGGCCGATGCCTTGGCTACAGCGACTCGCTCGCGTGTTGCAGCAATGATGTCCTCAAGTTTGCTGGGCATCGATTTCACAAGAATATACCCAAACACTCACGCTTGACTTCGTCCGGAGGTTCGCATACTGTCCGGCTTACTCGAGCCACGAGGGAGGGCCAACATGCGTCCGACTGGAATCGTCTTCATTGCGATCTACCATTTCCTGGCGGCGGGCTTTCTGGGTCTGGTTGCCATCACGCTCGCAGTTGGTGGCACTGTGCTGGGCGCCATGTTCAGCGCCGGCTACCGCAACCCACTTGGTGGCATGGGTCTTTTCGTCGGAATACTGGGAGCAGCCTTCACATTCGTGTTCGCCGTCGTTGCAGCTCTTGCAGGCTATGGCGTGTGGACGTTTCGCGAGTGGGGACGAATTCTGTGCATCATACTGGCCGGCATCACCATCCTGCTTTCGCTTCCTGGGTTGTTCTTCATGGGCCTTCACTTTGGGTTCTTCCTCGGCGGGTACCGGCTGATCAAGTTAGCCATCAACGTTCTGATCATCTGGTATCTGGTGCAGCCCCAGATCAGCTCTCTTTTCCAACGCGGCGCGCCTGCACTACCGCGAGTTTAATCGCCGGCGCGAACGGGCCAGGCGAACTGCTGCTTTCAGGTGGGGTCACTCCTCTGATTCCATTCCACTTTCTCTGCTCAAGCGTCGCTTGTCGACGCCTATAATCGAGGTGCTCTGGACGAAAACGTCTCCGCCGGGTTCGCACCCCCTCGCGATCACGCTGATTATGCGGCTCATGCCGGGGGTCATCCGGAAGCTCGCGCAAATGCGGCTCCTTCTGTCCCAAGCAAAGGCCAGGAATTCCTCTATTAGCCTCCTTTCCTCATCTGTTCGTGGCCGCACCAGCCTTCGCCTGCTCGGGATGCTAACCGTGCTCCTGGTGCTTGCTGGCGCAAGCCTGAGCAGTTTCGGCAGCAATTCCGCGTCGCGCAAGCAGCAGGCCCGCGACCAATTCGAGAAGGCCGAGCAGATGCGCGAGGCTTTGAACGGGCGTCCCGAGGAGGAACGAACCCGTCACGACTATCAGCGCGTTGCCGACGCCTACCGCAAGGTTTATTACGTAGCGCCCGATTCCAGCAAAGCCGACGCCAGCGTGGTTGCGGTTGCTGAACTGCTCGCTGAGATGGGCCGTCAGTTCCAGCCTGGAGACAAGGACCTGAACTCGGCCATCCACGAATACGAGTTCTTGCGGCGTGAGTACCCCGGTAGCAAATACCGCTTCCAGGCACTCTTCACCATTGGCCAGATCTACGAACAGGATCTCGGCGACGAGGATGCTGCTCGGAAAACATTTGAGGAATTCCTGGCGCACTATCCGCGCAACTCGCTGGCTCCAGAAGCGAAGAAGGCCGTGGCGGAACTGAACCGGCCCAAGCCGGCCAGGAAGCCGGTGGAGCAGGCGCGCGGCGAAGCACCTGCGCCCGCAAACACAGAAAGTATTTCGCTGCCTGCAACACCCAAGAAGCCAGGGCTCTCCATGGTGACCGGAATCCGCCACTGGTCAACTCCCGATTACACGCGGGTCGCCATCGATGTGGACCGCGAAGTGAAGTACCAGGCCGGACGGGTTGCCAATCCCGATCGCATCTTCTTCGACCTGCCCGATACCAAGCTGGCGTCAGTGCTGATCGGCAAGAGCTTCGACGTGCAGGACGGGTTTCTGAAGAAGATCCGTGTTGCCCAGTATCAGCCGGGATACACGCGCGTTGTGCTCGAAGTAGCGGACGTGTCCAATTACTCGGCGTTCTTGCTGCCCAACCCGTACCGGCTGATTATCGATATTCATGGGCGGCAGCCTCATCAGCAGACGCAAATCGCCAACACTGCCCGTCCGTTGGGTGTTGATGACGATGACCTCGCGGCCGTGGACGCAGCGGCGAGTTCCTCCACCGCCGAGACATCGAGCCCCAAGTTGCCTTCGAAGTCGGCGGGGGCCGGAAGCCCGCAGAAAACGGCTTCCGCAGGTAAGACTGACAACGGGTACGATGTCACGGCCCGTGGGACAACGCAACCTGCCAGCACATCACCTTCAAAGCAAGCGGCTTCCAAGACGTCTTCGCGCAAAGTCATCGTCGATGAGAATGACGACGTTGCCAGACCCGACGACCCGGCAACGACGGCTCCAGGGGGAAAAGCTGGCCCACCGTCGGCAAGCAAATCGAACGGCAAGTCAGGCCCAGCCATGATCGCCCGGACCCCTAGTCCTGATGACCCGTTGCTCGCCGCTTCCGCCGACACCAAAGCTCCAGAGATGAAAGCGACGACCCAACCCACGAGCGCACCAACCGCGGTGGCGGTTCCACCTCGTTCCAAGAGCGGCAAGAAAGCGGGCAAGGCGGCCGAGGCACCCTCAACGCATGAAGCCGCGCCAACTTCAGCCGGGGAACGCAGCCTCACTCGCGCGCTCGGTCTCAAGATCGGCCGCATCGTGGTGGATGCCGGACATGGCGGTCACGACACAGGGACTATCGGCCCGAACGGCCTGATGGAGAAGGACCTCGTGCTCGACGTGGCACTGCGCCTGGGCCGGCTGCTTGAGACCCGCCTGGGGGCCGACGTCATCTTCACCCGTGACGATGACACTTTCATTCCGCTGGAGACCCGGACCGCCATTGCCAACGAGCATCAGGCCGATCTGTTCATTTCGATCCACGCCAATTCCAGCCCCGACCCATCGGCGCGCGGTATCGAGACTTACTACCTGAACTTCACCTCGAACCCCGATGCGCTGGAAGTCGCAGCGCGTGAAAACGCGGTCTCGGAGAAGTCCATCTTCGAACTTCAGGACTTGGTGAAGAAGATCACCCTGAAAGAGAAGATCGAGGAGTCCCACGAGTTGGCCACCGATGTTCAGCAGTCGCTCTACAGCGGACTTGCCACCCGGCATACCTCGCTGCGCGACCGTGGCGTGAAGAAAGCGCCGTTTGTGGTGCTCATCGGCGCCAACATGCCCAGTATCCTGGCTGAGATCTCCTTCGTCTCCAATCCCACGGACGCGGCCAAACTGGAAACGCCTGAGTATCGAGAAAAAATCGCCGCGGCGCTCTATCAAGGCATCGCCAAGTACGCCGGGGGACTCAGCGGTGTGAAAGTTGCCTCGAAAATGAACAAGGCCGCTGGCGAATAGCTTCATCGAAATACTCAAACTGCGCCCGGTATACTCGTGCCAGCTATTCGATTTCCCCCTATGTCTTCTTCAAAGCAGGATTATTCGGTCGTCAGTGCCCTCGCCAATCGTGTGGCCCGCCAGTTCGCTTCGTTGAATCAGGTGGAAGCGGTGGCATTGTCGGGATCGCGGGCCTCAGGAATGCACGACTCGAATTCCGATGTTGATTTGTATGTCTATGTGACCGGCGTGATTTCTCTAGACGCTCGGAGAGAAATTGCAGCTCGAGCCGAACGCGCGGAGATCGGAAACGAATACTGGGAGCAGGGAGACGAATGGATCGACCGGGAGACCGGAATCTCGGTCGATGTTATGTTCCGGCAGGTCAGGTGGATCGAAGAACAACTCGATCGCGCCCTGCGTCTGCATCAGGCCTCCGTGGGTTACTCGACGTGTTTTTGGTACAACGTGCATTGCTCGCAGGTGCTCTTTGACCGGCATGGATGGCTAAACAATCTCAAGAATTCTTCTGATCTGCCATATCCTCCGGAACTGAGACGGGCGATTGTCGCGAAGAATTTTCCCCTTTTGCGGCAAAATCAGTCGTCTTATATTCACCAGATTGAATTAGCCATCGCCAGAAATGACCCCGTCAGCGTGAATCACCGACTTACCGCGCTGCTGGCAAGCTACTTTGACGTTCTGTTCGCCATTAACGAGCTGCCTCATCCGGGAGAAAAGCGGCTGATCTCACACGCGTTGTCCCAATGTCACAAGCTCCCATGCGACATGCCTGAAACGATAGAGGATCTGCTTTCGTCTCGCCGCACCGCGAATGCCACCACGGTTCCGAAGCTGCATCGACTAATCGACGGCCTGGAGAATCTCCTTGCGGGTGAGGGAATGAGTCCAGCGAAGAGTGAGACAAAGCAGCCCTAGCCTCGCAGCACGCATCGCGAGAGTCACGGCGAAATGTGTCAGGTGTGGAAAACTTGGCACGAAGTTAACCATCACGGCAATTGTCACAGACGCGCGGGCGAGATATTCTGCGGGACGTAGCTTTTTTCTCGCGCCATGGCGAATCTTTTCGAACCACCCCGTTATATTGCAGTCGAAGGCCCGATCCGTGTCGGCAAGAGCACGTTGTGCCAAGTGATCGCCGAGACCCTGCACGCACAACGCATCAGCGAGCCGGAGCACAATCCGTTTCTGCGGCCGTTCTACGACGGCGAGTCCGGGGCGGCTTTTCAGGCGCAGTTCGCGTTCCTGATCGCGCGCTACGAACAGCTTGGCGGTTTGGATGTGAAGCGTAATCCCAACAAGACCTATGTCGCCGATTACATCTTCGAAAAGGACAAATTGTTTGCCTGCCTCAACCTCGGTGACCATGAGCTCGAGGTTTACAACCGTTACTACGATTTGTTTCGCCAGAATGTGCCCACGCCCGACCTGGTCATCTACCTGCAAGCCACGCCCGAGGTGCTTAAGAAACGGCTGAAGAAGAAGAATGCCCCTGGCGAGAAGACCATCAGCGACGATTATCTGGAGGAGGTGATCAAAGCGTATGAACACTTTTTCTTCCACTACACCTCTTCCGACCTGCTGATCGTGAACACGTCAGAAATTGATTTCGTCGAGCGCAGCGAGGATTTGCAAGCGCTGCTGCGTCGCGTCAGTGAACCGATCCGCGGCACGCAGTATTTCCTTCCACTTGGGCCGGACGAACACGCGGCTAGAGCCTGATGCCTGACAGCGTCTAGCGCAGGGCTCCGCGTTCCATCATCTGCGGAATGGTGACAAACTCGAAGCCTTCACTCTTGTAACGAGTCAGGATGTGATGGCTGGCCTCAACGCTACGGCTGCGGTCCGCGCCCATGCAGAGGTATCCGCCATCGTGCAGAAGAATGACGTCGCCACCGCGAATCTGCCGCTCGGCATGAGCCACGATCTGCTCGGCGGACTTGGCATTCCAGTCATAACAGGTGACGTTCCACAGGATGGGCTTGAGACCGAACGCGCGCACCGTGCGCAGCGACGCTGGACGTCGCCCGCCGAACGGCGGCCGAAAGAGCTTGGGTTCAACACCAGTCGCGTCGAAGATCGCCTTCTGCGCCCGCTCAAGCTGGCGTCGCATCTCGGAAGTCGAGCGCAAAATCAGATTGGGATGGTCCCAGGTGTGGTTGCCGATGGCATGACCAGCAGTGACCACGGCACGCGCGATCTCCGGCTTTTGCTGGACGAATTGGCCGATAAGAAAGAACGTCGCCTTCACTCCGTGCCGCTCGAGGACTTCCAGCATGCGCCAGGTGTAAGGGTCGTTCGGGCCGTCGTCGTAGGTAAGCGCCATCAGGCGGGAACCGCGCGGCAGACCGATGAACGTCCGGCCATAGAGCTGCGAGGTCGGAGACATGGTGTTATAACCCGCCACAGTGGCGAGGCCCGCCACACCGAGGCCGCCGAGAAGAATTGCAAGCATGTGCTGGTTGATTGTAGCTGGGCGCGCCTTATTCGCCCTTGACGACCTGGCCATTGTGCATCACGAACTTCACGCGTCCCAGCTCCGTTATGTCCTTCAGCGGATCGCCTTGCACCGCAATCACGTCCGCGTAAGCACCGGGAGCGATGACGCCAATCTGTCCCGGCATGTCGAGCATCTCTGCCGGAGCGACGGTCGCCGAGCGAATCGCATCCATCGGCGACATGCCGAACTTCACCATATAGGGAAACTCCTGTGCGATCGGCTCCTCCCACGAGAACCCGCCCACGTCGGTACCGAAGACGATCTTGACGCCAGCCTGAAGCGCCTTCTTGAACGACTGCTCATGCTCCGTCACGCGAGCCCGGTCGCGGCGGCCGGCCGGCGTGTTCTCCGGCGCCCACTCCTTGTAGTAGATCGCGATGGTCGGGCAATACCAAGTACCTTGGCGCTTCATCTGAGCGATGTTTGCATCGGTCAGCCCCAACCCGTGCTCGATGGAGTCGCAGCCGCCGTCGAGCGCGCGCTGCAGCCCCTCGCCGTTATAGGCATGGCAGGCGACTTTGCGTCCCCAGCTATGCACCTCGCTGGTGATGGCCTTGATTTCTTCCAGCGTGAGTGTGGGCTGCGAGACCAGCTTGCCATCTTTGTCGCTCCAGGAACGATGCGTCATGTAAACCTTAATCCAGTCGGCGCCGTGGTCCATCTGCTCGCGAGCGGCTTTGCGCGCCTCCACCGGCCCGTCGATGATCTGCACGCCCTTCGGCACCTCGATCTCGGGCGCGTAGCCCTCCAGCGGATAGCCGCCGGTCGTGGAGATCGCGCGCGTGGTGGTAAAAATGCGCGGCCCCGGAATGCGGCCTTCGTTCACTGCCATCTTGATCCCGACGTCGCCATAGCCGGCGCCTTCGGTCTCCATGTCGCGAATGGTGGTGAAGCCCTGCTCCAGCGCGCGTCGTGCAGAGACTGTCGCACGCGCCGCTCGGTAGGCCAAGGGAAACTTCAGCAACTGGATGTCGTAGCCGCCAAGCGCGGGATCTTCGCCCTGGAGGAAGATGTGCGTGTGCGACTCGATGAGGCCAGGCAGCACCGTCGCAGTCGACAGGTCAATGACCTTCGCGCCTGCGGGAACCTGTGCCGAAGCGGCCTCGCCGACGCTCTCGATCTTGTCGCCGCGAATTACGATTACCTGGTTGTGCAGAGGCTCATTGGCGCGTGGATCGATGAGCGTGCCGGCGCGGATGACGGTGGTTTGCGGCGACTGAAGGGATTGACCATGGTTCGATTGGCCGACTGCGATAACTGAGAGCAGCAGGACAACCATGCCACGAATAAAGCTTTTCATGATGCCCTCGATTTCTATTGCAACCGGTGTTGCGGAGGCGCTGAGTGCTAGTTGCTAGTCGCTCACTTCACCTCCGCAGCGATGATGGCGTCCGCCTCGATTTCCACCAGCATTTCCGGTGCCACCAGTGCCGTGATCCCAATCATCGAGGCTGCCGGACGGATGTCGCGAAAGACCTCGCCGTGCGCCTTGGCGGCCTGTTCCCATCGACTGATGTCGGTGACAAAGGTTCTCGTGCGCACCACGTCGCGAAAGCTCGCTCCCGCCTGTTGCAGCGCGCTGCCGATGTTCTTGAGCGTCTGCACCGCTTGCGCGTACATGTCGCCCTCTCCCACGATCTTGCCGTCAGGGCCGGTGGCGACGGTTCCGGCAACCGAGACAAACCGTCCCACTCTCACCGCGCGTGAAAAGCCCACAATCGGCTCGTAAGGAGAATTCCCCGAGATGTTTTTACGTTCCAACTTGCACCTCCATAGTCTGCATTATTGATCCTTAATCATTACGTCAAGACGGCAAGCTTGAAGGGGCACGGCTTCAGCCGTGCCGTTGGTGCATGGAGTTGGGCTTCAGCCCTTGAGGATACTCGCACTGCATCGACAAACCGAAGTCCATCAGCGGCTAAAGCCATCACAATGACAGCAAGTGTACGGCCCGGCTGAAGCCGTGCCTTGATACAGAGCCCTGGTTTATGCAACGAACTTCTGACCCGCCACACCAGACAGCTTTGCTCATTGCACCTCGAAGTCTGCGGTGCGCGGTGACGCAACATTTCCGGCCGTGTCCAGCGCCTTCAGTTCGAGACGGTAGGAGCCGGGCGGGAGGTTAGCCACCGGCAGCTTCAGGCCCACCGGAACCAAGGGACTACCAGCCTTTGCGTCTGCCGCCAAGCTGCGGGTTTGGATTTTCTTCTCCCCTGTCTTGCGGTCCACGACTGCGACGTCCACCCCAACCTTGGGAGGATTAGGACCGACAAGGGCTGAATCGTAGATCTCCACGTAAAAAGCTGCGGCATCAGTTTTCTTGAACTGGTCGCTTCCCGATGGGATCAGCTGTAACCCCTGGGTGACCAGGGGGGTGCGATCTTCGAGCATCGCTTGATCCAGCCCCAACGCCATCTGTGAAATCGGGTGGACATTCTTGCTCAGGGCGACCGCACTCATGCTGAATTGCTTGCCGTCATAAGGATCGATTACCAGCGGTATCTCCAACTTCCCAAAGCTGTCAGTGCCCTGGGGATTGAACGCCACCTTCAAGTTGTAGTGACCGGCAGCTACATCAAATTGGGTCTCGTAATGAAATGGTTTCGAATTGAATTCCTCTAGCTCTTTCTTGTCTTCGAAAGTGAGGCTGACACTATCACTGAACCGCGCCGCGACCGTTCCGTCCAGCTGGTAGGCGATCCCCATCACATTGACAGTGGAGTGCAGCTTGCCTTTCTGCTTCTCCAACTTAATGGTGTTCGGAGGGATCTCGATTGCGAGGTTCACTCGTGCGGTGTTCACCGAAGTATAGAAGTACGGGGCTAGCATCGACGCCGTTATGGTGCCCGGTTGCGAACCTGTAATCCGGCTCTCCATCTGTTTTTCTTCCGGCTTTCCCGCAAGCATGTCCGTGGACTTCACGTTGCAGTATCCACTGCGCGAGCGAGCGACCGTCCCGCTACGCTCCACCTTGACCTTGAGTACGTGGCAGCTTCCCTCCTCCGAAGGCGCTGGCGCATATCCCAGGACGTAATACTGAGCCTGCTCCTTTGCAATCTTCTGCAGGCCTCCGAGCAGATCGTTTGAATTCACGATCACAAACCCACCGGTTCCCTGTGCCAATTGATAAAGGAGCTGCTGGTTATCCACAACATTCGGGATCGTGGGAATGATGAGGCTTCTCTGGCTATAGGGATTGTAGCCAGGATACATATTCGGATAGGTCGTGGGGGCGACGCCAACGCGACTGCCACCAGTGTTGGTTCCCGTGCCACTGCTGGCGCCAGTGCCGGTGCCGGTGGTTCCGGTTCCAGTGCCGCTGCCGCGAGTGCCACTGCCGGCGGCTCCGGTTCCGGTTCCCGTGCCAGCGCCCACTCCTCCGACCCCGGTTCCTCCCGGTCCGCGTCCACCGCCTCCGGCGCCTGTCCCCCCACGCTGCACGTATACCAGTTTGGCAGGCGGATCACTCTCGGAGCCGTAGTCGAGCGTGGCGGTGACAAGGCGCGCGGAGCCGAAGTCGGGAATGGCCTCCAGGTGAGCGGAGCCGGGGGTAGCAGCGGTGACACCCGAGTCCAGCCCGCGAACATCAATGGGGTACACCGCCACATTCGCCCGGTTGCACGCGCTGATCACCGCCAGCAGTTCCGACTGCCGTTCGAGCGTGTCGGGATCTTTGGGATCCATGGAAAAGCCTGCGGTCAACAGCACCAGGCTCTTGCGACCAGGCACGGAAGCCAGGCTCTTGGCGACACTGCGCAACGCCAACAGCATGGTGCGCGCTCCAAAATTAGCTTCCGCACTTCCCAATTGCGGCGCGCCGAGCGACGCCACTTCCACCGGTTGGCTCGGCGCATTCGGCGACACACTGGAAAACTTTACGGTACGTACGACTTGCTTCAACCGCTCGGCGTCGGCCGTGAAGTTTTGCGCGATACTTACCGTGCCGCCGAAATTTATGACTGCCATGTATCGGTCGGGGCCTGCGTTGGCCTCGACAAATTTTGCGGCAGCATCGCGCGCCCGGGATTGGTCGGTGAGACTCATGGTGGAGTTGTCAAACAGCAGCACCAAGTAGTGCCGATGACTGTCAGCGGAACCAGCAGAACCGGATTCGACCGAGAAACTCTTGATGGGCTGTTCCTTGTTGTCTTCCCAAACCTTGAAGTCCTTGGCGGTCAGGTCGGTGATGTAGTTGCCCTTCTTGTCGGTAACGATCGTATCCACCAGAACCAGGCGCGTCTCCGCCTTGAAAACTGGCGTCGAACCGTTGCTGGCTGGAGGCGGGGTGTCGCTTTGCGCTTGTGGTTGCTCGGCCTGGGGCTGCGGCTGCTGGGCATGGGCTACAGTCGTGACGGCCACGAACCTCCAGCTCATTCCGGCGCTGGCGATGAGCAACGCTGCGAATAATAGGCGACGTAACTTCATATCCCACCTCGCGAACTACGGAATCTCGATGGCGCCGTTTTGGGCGGCCAATTGTCCTTCATCGTCACGCACCACCAGCCGCACCAGATAGCTGCCCGGCTTTACGTCGAAGATACTTTTCAAGGTGATTCCGGAGGCCAACTTGCTCTCCAGTGTCTCATCTTTCAATCGCATCTGGACGACCTTCTCCGTGCCGTTGACAAAGTTGCCGTTGCGGTCGAACACGGCGGAGACCACTGTCAGATTGTTATTGTTCCGGCCGTCCGCTTTGCGATAGTGCAGGTGCCGCACGTCGAGGCGAACCAGAACAGAGAGCTTGGCTTCCGCGTCGCTGGTCTTGAAGAATTGAGTGTGCAACTCCACCGGAAGATCGTGCAGTTCTTCCTGGGAAAAAACTTCGTCCTGGATCTGCTGTTTGGCCTGTTCGGCCGCGCCAACACCCTGCTTGGGAGCGTAATACCCCTTGCGAGCCTGGACGCTGACCCTTTGCTGACCATTCACCGTGACTTTCAGATTGTGGAAGCGTCCGTCGAACGTTAAGTTCTGCGGCGAAAAGGCGAGCAGATAGGAAAACTCTGGCGGCGTTAACAACTGCTGAAAGCCTTTGTCCAAGTCGTTGTTGTTATGAAAGAAGGCGCCGCCGGTGGCATGCGCCAACTCGGAGAGGACGTTGGCGTCAGCCAGCGCCGCTTCCTGCTGATATTGCAGCATCTGGGCAGCAATGATGGGCGCTGGCGATCGGCTGGCACTGGGGTCCCCCATGAGGGTATATAGGCCGCGAACGTCCAGAGCGCTGATCGTGACATAAGAGTGGAGGGCGCGTTCCCCTACTTCTGTCTGTTCCTGAAGTTCGTCCGGGTTGTAGAACCCCGGAGAAACGAGCAGGATGTTCCGCTGCCCCGGCATGGCGGCGATCCTGCGGACCACGTCCTTCAGGGTGCCGAGAGAGAGACGGGTCTCATGATCGCCCGCAGCCAGTACGCGTTCTGCGGCTGCGATGGCTGCGTGCTCCCCCGTGATTTCAGCCGCCTGCGCGGCCGCGGTTGTGTCTGTTTCGAGCTGCAGGCAACTTACGGCATCCTGGGTAGCAGTTCTCAAGGCCGTGGGATCGTGCCGGTTCTGTATCTGGTCCGCCATGTAATAGGTTATGTTCGGACATTCTGTCAGGCCTGTGTTGACAATGGAGCTCGGGCTGATCCGGTTCAGCGTCTCCCGTAGCTTCGCGCGGTCGTCGGTGAAGTCGAGTTGGGTACGGCCGGAAGTGGTGAAGATGGCGGCCCGATCGGTCGGCAGCAATGTCTGAAAATGGCGATCAGCGGCGTTTCTCGCCAGCGCCAGATCACCAGCCTGCAGATGAATATCGTCGAAGAGATAAGCAATGTAGCGCTTTGGCAGAACCAGAGAAGCGCCATTCTGCCCGGGCGTCTCCGGCGAAGGCTCTTGATGAATGACCGGCGGTGGCGCTCCCGCCTTCTCCATCGCGAACTTACTTATAACCTGCAGCTTGCCGTTGTCCTGGAGTTGGAAGTCTTCCTGCTTCAAGTTGCCTACTGCATGGCCTTGAGAGTCGCGAACTACGACGCGGACCTCGACCAGATTCACCTTTACCTTGAACATTGTTGAGGTGTCCTCGGTCGATAGCTCAGGGGCGTTCTTGTCGGACGGCGGACTTGGCTGCGCCGCCTGGGAAGGCGCAGAGGAAGCGGTGGAGGCTCCGCCAGATGGGGCCGACTGCGCGGGGGCCGTGCCCTGTTGTGCTGTTGCGGTCGCGACACACAGAACTAGGGACAAAATTGCAGCTATAGCTCCGGGATTGGCTTTCAGGCTGACCCCTCTCCTTCCCGAGTCGGAAATCGGCCGCCCATCAAGCGTTCTGGGAGAAGGACGGCGGCTCGGCGAATGCCTGGCCCGACGCAAAGTTGCGTAAGCTTTTCCACGAGTCACACAAGAAGCGAAAGAGTTGACTCTCACAGCAGTAGCTCCGGTCGAGCCATTTGGACAGTGTGGTCTAAATCCTATTCCGATCCCCGCCAAAGCGCCAGCAATGTGGGACGAGTGGGTTTACGTCGTCGCAGCCACGACGACCATCTATAATGCTAGTGTTAGCTGCTGGGCCGGACGGTCGCTGTCGGCTCGTGGACACTGGTCATTTTGCCTCGGCGGCAGATCAGGTTGCGCGGGCGGGCAGAGGAAAGTCCGAACTCCACAGAGCAGTGTGCCGGATAACGTCCGGGCGATGCCGTTCAAGCGGCGTTGACGGAAAGTGCCACAGAAAACATACCGCCCTGCGCGAGTGGGGTAAGGGTGAAAAGGTGCGGTAAGAGCGCACCGCTCCGTCAGCAATGGCGGTGGCAGGGAAAACCCCACACGGAGCAAGACCAAATAGGGGAGGAGCGTTCGCTCTGGCGGACGCACGTGCTGGCTCGGCGTGTCACAACTTCCGGGTAGGTCGCTAGAGCCGTACAGTAATGTGCGGCCCAGAGGAATGACCGTCGTGCCGCTCTTTGTCCTTGTGGGTTCGCATCCAGCGAACCCGGGGAGAAAGAGCGGCACACAGAATTCGGCTTACAGGCCCGGCAGCTACAAAAATAGCTATCTGATCCTTCGCTACGACGCCTTCATGCGCTTGAACAGGTGGTAAATCCCCAACAGAACGAAAGCCCCCACGAACGACGCGATCCATCCGGCGCTTTGGGTCTCATCGTAATGCCCCACCGCCCGTAAGACGAAGGTGGCCAACAGCGATCCGGCGATGCCAAGCGCCATTGTGATCCAGATTCCGCCGGGATCCTTGCCCGGCATAACTAGCTTTGCCAACGCACCGATAATCAAGCCAAAAATAGCCATCCACAGCAAATGCAACATGCAGCCTTCCTTGCGGTCTGGTTGAGCACTTCTGTTTGTGTCGGGGTCAGGCCCCAGGCAATTAGGACGGGTGTCCTTAATCGTCAGTAAGTCTAGCGCGAGCGGGTGTAGAAAGCCAACCCGTATAAATACCGTATAAATACGGCATTCGCGTTGGCAGAGCGCCAGAACGCGCAAGATTGTGCTGCTGCGGATAACCGAACTATCCCTGTTTTGCTACTTCGCGATAAACCTCGAGCATGCGGCGAACGCCCTCATCCCAGGAGAACTTGCGTGCCTGCTCCACGCCCCGCGCCTTCAGTTTCTCGCGCACGCTCTGGTCGAGCAGGACTCGATGCAGGGCCTTCATGATCTCAAAAACGTTCTCCGGATTGACCATGACGGCGGCGTTGCCCACGACTTCGGGAATTGACGACGTGTTACTGGTGACCACGGGTGTGCCGTGCGCCATTGCTTCCAGCGGCGGCAGGCCGAATCCTTCATACAACGACGGGAACACGAAGATCTTGGCCTTGTCGTAGAAGATACGGAGCACCTCGATGGGCACGAAGCCGAGAAACCGCACGTCATTCTGCACCCGGCCCTTGACTACCGCTCGCCGCAGGTCGGGATGCTTGGACACTTCATCGCCGATGATGATCAGCTTCAAGTCCTCGAATTGATCTTCCTTGGCCAACTCTGTTTTCAGCGCAGCGAATGCCTCGATGATGCGCACGATGTTTTTGTGCGGGCTGATACGTCCGGCATAGAGGAGGAAGGGATAGTTCACTTGATAACGTTCGGCGATGAATCGGCTGTCGGCTTCGTTGGCATGCCCCAGGCGAAAGCGCTCGTCGAGAGCGTTGTAGATGACCTCGATCTTCTCCGGCGGAACGTGAAACAGGCGCTCGGTGTCCTTCTTGGAGAAATTGGACACCGCAAAGATGCGCGCCGCGTGCTGCAGCACTCGCTTGGTGAACTGAAACTGCAGGTTGCGCTTTACCGTGGAATGGCTATTGACCCGGTACATGTGGTCGAGCAGGTCGTGCACCGTAACCACGTAAGGGCACGGGATGCCTTGCGGCTTCCAGAACAAATGCGGCACGTGCAGCAGATCGCAACGGAACCGCTTCAGAAGCTGGTGCAGCTCGAAGTAGCTGCCGATGGAGAATTCGTTGGGCTGTGCCGGAAGCATCTTGAAGTTCGCCGGCAATGCCTCAGTTCCGGCAACCTTCCCCGGAATTCCGATGAGGAAGTACTCGTTCTCGCGGTCCAGGCGCGCGAGGGTGCGGATGGCGTTGCGCGTGTAGGTCCCCACGCCAAATTCGCCGATGCGCCGAATGTCGATGGCAATCCGCACGACACAAGTTTACCCCCGTCGCCGAATTCAGAGCCCTGCTTCACCGAGGGTGATGCTGTCATACCCCGACGGATGCACGGTATTCTCCTGAGTGCGAACGCATAGTTTCAACCGCGCGCAGACGCTGCGGGGCACGCGCATGCACGGTCACAGGAACGCCGCCTTCGCCAGGGCGCAGCGTAGTAGCTGCGACTGGGGTGACCACGGCGTTTGGTACCGCACTTACATGGAAGCGCTGGACGATCGAAGCCACTGCCAGCATTGCTTCCGTTTCGGCAAACATTGACCCAATGCACCTGCGGGCGCCGATGCCGAATGGCAGGTAGGCGAACTTGTGCAGGCCTTTGGTGAATTCCGGCGTCCAGCGCTCTGGCCGGAAGGTCTCCGGATCGGGATAGAAACGCGCATCGTGATGCACCGCCCAGATGTTCATCACCACCGTCACACCTTTGGGCACGCGATAACCGCCCAGCTCGACATCGTGATCGGTCGTGCGCGTCGCATACCACGCCGGCGGATACAGCCGCATCGATTCCTTGACCACCTGCTCGAGATAAGTCAGGCGAGGCAAGTCCTCGAAGCTGACGGGACGGCCCTGGAGTTCGGTCTCCAGATGCTCCGCCAAGCGCCGTTCGACCTCGGGATGCTGGACCAGGAAATGCCACACCCATGCGAGCGCTATGGCCGTGGTTTCATGGCCTCCCAGAAGGAACGTCGTGGCTTCATCGCGAATCAGTTTGTCGCTGATCGGAACACCGGAACGCTGCGCTTCCAGCAGCACGCTGAGCAGGTCTTTACTGCCAGTGGCGCCATTCGCAACCTCAGCCCCGCGCTCCTGGATGATGTCGTCGACTATCGTAAGGATGGTCTTCACAGCTCGACGGATGGCGCGGTTGCTGCGCGTCGGCACCCAGCTCGGCACCAGGAAGCACTGATCTGCCTGCACAATGAACTCGTCCAGCACGATTCCCAGATTCTCCAGCAAGGTCTCCTGCCGGCCGTTGAGCTGCGTTCCCAGGAAGGCCTCGGCGGCGACATCCAGGGTCAGCCGCATCATGTCGTGGTAAATGTCGTGGACCCCTTCCTCCTTCCAACTGCTCATCATGCGATCGATGTGACGCGTGATGATGGGCCCGTATTCTGGTAGCCGCTCGCGGCTGAACACCGGCAACAGCAGGTTGCGCTGCCGCCGCCAGAGTTCGCCCTCACTCGTAGCGAGACCGTCGCCAAGCAGCATCCGCAGCATGTTGGACTTGGTGTAGTTCTGAGCGTTTACGACGAGGACGTCGGCGATCAAGTCAGGATGGCCGACCACGCAAGACGACCTGCCAAGGCACTTCCAGCCGGCTACGTCGCCGACTTCTTTCAGAAGGTCCCCAAAGGTTTGAACCCAGTCTCGCCTGCCGGGCAGGATGCCGAGAAACCGATGACTCTTCGGCTTGGGCGGCAGTTGCGAGGGGAGCTGCACCTTGCGGATAGCCTTCTTTATGGTGGCGACAGGACAGTTCATGGCTTCTTATCTCCTTGGGACTGGGATCTGAGCTGGCTGCTTTTTCCGGCTAAGCACCTTTGGCCTCGTGCCAACCAGCCCGGAAGCCGCGCGAGCAAGCCGAGAGTACGGTCGCTAGCGCCGGGAAGTCCTTTGGAGTGAGTTAGGAAAAGGTGGGAAATTTGTTAGGAGGCATCACCGTGGCGGACGGGCAGTGTGACTTCGAATTTTCAGCGACTTACAAAGAGAGAAAAGCCACAGCGCGCGGCTGTGGCTATGCGATCAGATAGTGCTTAAACGATCATTCTTGCCTGCCTGGGTGCACCCGCCGCATCGCACGGATGGCACCGCTTACGGCAAACAATCCTGGCCGAGGCTGTTCACCTGGCTCCGGCTGACGAACACCATCTTCCCGTCCTTTCCCTCTTTCACCGTGTGCAGCCACCCACAACCTCCGGGAAGCTGCAGACCCAAGTCTGCTGGTGTCACGGACTCCTCCCGGACTGGTATCAATTGGCCCTTTGACCAGCGGTAGGATTCCCGATGATAACAAGGCGGACACTCCCCTTTCGAGTAGGCAACCACGGTGTGTGTCTTCACATCAGGACTGGGAGTGGTGAGCTGCGACAACTGTCTTGATGCTTCGAAGCGCCGTGTCTTGGGGTTGAACAGCCAGATGCAATAGGACGCATTACCTTGCTGCGAAGCGGTTTCCAATGCCAGATCGCTATAGCCGTCGAAATTGTAATCCGCGTAGTAGATGTTGCCGACCGGACTTTCGCGCGGCACTGGTTCGGGCGTGCACACTTTCAACGCCTGCACCTGTTTCTGGCCGTGGTAAACCAGCAGCTCCAAAATCTTGCCGTTGGAGGGGCTCAGACCGAGTTCAACACCGTAACCCGCCATACCGGGAATGGCATCACCGGTCGGGGCCGAGGACGTTTGCGCCTGGCAGTCCGGCTTTGCGGACAGGACAGGTACCGCTACGAGCATCCCAGCCAGGATGTTGATTGCAATCCGACGCACGTTAGCTTTACGCCCTCACTGCCTCGGCGTGCTTGGCCCGGCGCGAGGCGTATAGCGGAAACGCCTCCGCCAGCTCCAGCACCTCCCGGCGAATTCGCGACAGCACACTTTTGTCGGTGCGGTTGTGCAGTGCCTCCGAGATCCATTTGCCGACCTGCCGCATCTCGGGCTCCTTCATACCGCGGGTAGTAAGCGCCGGTGTGCCAATGCGGATGCCGCTGGGCTTCATCGGCGGATTGGTATCGAACGGTATCGCATTCTTGTTCACGGTGATGCCAGCTTCGTGCAGCGCATTTTCGGCTTCGCTGCCCAGCATGCCTTTGGCGAAGACGTTCACCAGCATCAGGTGAGTGTCAGTGCCGCCGGAAACGACGTGGAAGCCTTCGTCGGCCAGCGTCTGCGCCAGCACCTTGGCGTTGACCACGATCTGCTGCGCATAGTCCTTGAAGCTGGGCTGCATGGCTTCGCGGAAGCACACCGCCTTGGCGGAAATGATGTGCACCAGTGGGCCGCCTTGCATTCCCGGAAACACGACTTTGTCGATCGCCGCCGCATGCTCGGCCTTGGAGAGAATGAGCCCGGCGCGTGGGCCGCGCAGCGTCTTGTGCGTAGTGGTAGTCACAATCTGAGCGTGCGGCACCGGCGAGGGATGCGCTCCGCCCGCCACCAGTCCCGCGAAGTGCGCCATGTCCACCAGGTAAATTGCGCCAACTTTATCCGCAATCTGCCGCATGCGCGGGAAATCAATGAATCGCGGATAGGCGCTGCCACCGCCGATGATGAGCTTTGGTCGCTCGCGTTCCGCAATGCGCTCCAGATCGTCGTAGTCGATGGTCTCGGTTTCCTTGGTCACGCCGTAAGGAACGATCTTGTAGGTCTTGCCGGAAAAGTTCAGTGGATGCCCGTGCGTAAGGTGTCCGCCGTGCGCCAGATTCAGTCCCAGGATGGTGTCACCCGGCTGGATGACGGCAGCATACGCGGCCATGTTCGCCGTCGACCCCGAGTGCGGCTGAACGTTGGCGTGCTCCGCCCCAAACAGTTGTTTGGCGCGGTCGCGTGCCAGGTTCTCGACCACGTCGGTAAACTCGCATCCGCCGTAATAGCGTTTGCCGGGATAACCCTCGGCATATTTGTTGGTAAAGACCGAGCCCATCGCCTCAAGCACAGCTTCGCTTACAAAGTTCTCTGAGGCAATCAGCTCCAGACCTTCATGCTGACGCCGCTCCTCGTTCTCGATGGCCTGCGCGATTTCCGGATCAACTTCCGCCAACGGCAG
The DNA here is from genome assembly GCA_963782275.1 of uncultured Acidobacteriaceae bacterium. GTDB lineage: Bacteria > Acidobacteriota > Terriglobia > Terriglobales > Acidobacteriaceae > Bog-257. Next base: position 150,877 of record CAWAJA010000005.1, read on the forward strand.
CTCCATAGGATTTGCGTTCATGATTCCGTCCTTTATTTCATGGTCACATTGTAGCGCGAGGCAGTGTACTCGCGATGTGGAAGAGCTATTCACCACAGAGGACACGTAGAGCACGGAGAGGGGCAAGGACTTAATAACCGCAGCGACACAGAGGCACAGAGAAATGATCAAATACGTGCTCTGATCTTTTACTTCCCCGAGCCTCTGTCGTGAGCACGTGCCCTCCGCGTCTCCCTGGTGATGAACCTCTTAGCCCGCGAAAGCTTTGGCCAGGAAGCGCGAAATGTGCCAGGCGTCCATGTACTTGTAGGGGGTCTCACCCAGCGAATAATGCCCGCAGGGCAGGGCTTTGATGGTGGTGTCGAGGCCGCGGCGCACAAATTCACCCGCCGTTTGTATGGAAAATTCCGGTAGAAACGTCAGGTCGTAACAGCCATAAATCATCAGCGACTTCTTCGGCCAGCGCCCGAATTTGTCGAAGTAGGCGATGGGGCTGATGCACATCCAAACGCTGCGCACTTCATCCTGGGTGAGCATGGTTTCCAGGCTCTGCCGGATGTGCTGCGTGGATTGCCCGGTCCAGGTCACGTCGCCGAAGGTCGTGGAGGCGTGATTGAAAACGCTCACACTGATGCGAGGATCGTGCGCGCCGGCCAGGAACGCGTAACACGAGCCAAGACTTGTGCCGACGGTGCCCAGCCGGGTGTAGCCACGTTCCTGTAGCCAGTCGAGGCACGAGCGGATGTCGATGATCGCCTGCCGTCCCGCATCAATGGTGCGCCCGATGTTGGACGAAACTGCGTAGTCGGCCCGGGTCAGTCCAGCGGGTCGCCGGATATCGTGGTACGGCATGCTCAGGCGCAGCGCGGCAATGCCCAGCACATTGAAGATGCGGCACAAGGCGTTCTGGCTGACGCCGTCGGCGTTCCACTGCGGCAGCAGGATTACGGCGCGGCGTCCATGTGCGGGAAACCAGCGCGCATTCGCGCAGTTGTTTTCCGGGTAAGGCGACTCCACCGCCGAGGTGAACCGCAGGAACTTGCCCCACTCGTCCTTGGGCTGCTTCTTGGGCGGCTCGCTGCCGGTGTGGAACAGTTCCACCTTGCGATGCTCGATGCGGAAATCGGTCGGCGTTTTGTACGAGTAGAATTCGTCGCTGTTGGCGATGGCCTGCTGGTTGACCGCGTTCCAATATTCCAGCATCGCGGCCTTGTCGGCCTGGTCTTGCGGCGGCCACGTGTTTTGCAGAGTGGGCCACTGCTTCGCCCACTCCAAACCCCACTCGAAGGGGCGCACCACACGATTGTTGTCGCGCGAGGTCATGCGCGATTCCCAGTCATGCATCCATCGCCGATAGTGTTCTCGCATCTGCAGGAACTATACCGAACGGAACGGCTCGGGGTCGCGCGCAACCCAACGAACATGCTGGTCTGTGCGGCGAATGGGGTTCAGCACGGGCTGAGCGGGAGGGCCAGGGTTCTATGTCAGCGCTATTTCGGGACCACCGCTCCTCGACGGTGATTGATGTCGCGATTCCACTTGACAGTTAATGCATGATAGATACTCGGGGCAATCGGTGTGCGAGTCTTCGGAAAGGGTCTGCCGTTTTCGAATTGCGAGCGAGGCGACCTGAATGAAAGAAAAACAGAATACTTCAACGAAGCCGTCCGAGCCGGACAAGGTTGATGCATACATGCAAAAACTCAAGCACCCACTGGCGGAAGTGGTTGAAGCGTTGAGGCGAATTATTTTGAGCACGGATACCGAGGTTGGCGAAGAAATAAAATGGAATGCTCCACCTTTCTTCTACACAGGGGCAATGAAGCCCTTCAATCCCAAGGAATACAAGAGGAGTGAGAATGCGCCTGGCCTTGAAGGCCACAAAACCTATCCCACCCGAGGAAAGAACCTTGGGTGGGGCCCACAGCTTTGTCCTGTTTAGTATTGGAAATGGAGGCCTGGTCCCCTATGTTCACCTCGCGGCCAATTGGATTTGTGAGCAGTCCGTACAAGGACAGAAGCGAGATCCCCAAAGGCCTCGGCGCCAAACATGAGGCAGAGGGTGTGCTCAAGATCCTGCCCGATTTTGAGCCGGGGCTCACCGACATCGAGGGCTTCTCGCATCTCATCATTATCTGGGAGTTCGATCGCTCCCAAGGATTCGAATTGCTTGGTACCCCACCCTCCGACAATCGTCCACATGGTGTGTTTGCGACCCGATCTCCGCGACGTCCGAATCCGATTGGTCTGACCGCTGTCGAGCTGCGTCGCCGCGAAGGCGTCGAGCTCCATGTTCGGGGCGTCGATATGCTGGACGGGACACCGATCCTCGATATCAAGCCCTATTTGTCCAGCATCCCGTCGGAAAAGCTACGCCGTGGTTGGCTGGCCGAAGCTGAAGCCCGACAGAGGTAACGCTGTGACCGGGGAGCGCGAGGTGGAAAGCGGCACGGAGCTTGCCGTCGCCAGCGCCGCTATAATGTAGTCTTCATGATTTCGCTCTTATACGCCGCGGTTGCGTACGTGCGCAGCCCGGTGGGGATATTTGTAGAGCAGTTGCGCCGCGAGTTGCACCCCGCGCATACCCATGCCGACGCCCACCTAACGATCTTGCCTCCGCGCTTGCTGCACGGCACCGAGCAGCAGGCCATTGAGCTGTTGACCGAAATCTGTTGCACGACAGCGCCTTTTGAGGTCACGATGGGCGATGTGGAGACCTTCCTTCCCTTGACGCCCACAGTTTTCATTCGGGTCGCTCGCGGCGCTTATCGGATGCGGGAGTTGCATGACCTGATGAATCGAGAGGTTTTCCACTGCGACGAGCCCTGGCCCTACATGCCGCACTTGACTATCGTCAAAGCCGACGCCGATGACGAGGTTCCCAAAGTCATCGACGTTGCTCGCCAACGCTGGAACGCATATACCGAAACCCGCAAGGTGCGAATCGCCAAGCTCAGTTTCGTGAAAGGCAACGGAGAGCGCTGGGTTGACCTGGCCGCCATGCCTTTGGGACGAAAGACCTAACGGTGAAGGACAGGCCTTGCTCCGCTGCGGTCAGTTCTACAGGCACGAGCGTGCAACAGAGCGACCTCATCCCGCATCGTTTTTAGACCATTGCCGAACGGCCCGACCAAGGGGTTGCAGTGGGATGGGCATCAGGAAATTTTGACGAAACTGTAACGTTTGGCTTTGCGCAGATTGCACTTCGCCGTTCATCAATATAACGTGTGCTGATTCTTCAGTTTGTACTTCGGTCAGGCTTATCTCCACCTAAGCCTGCTGTTGATGGCTGCGGCATTGCCGGTGATGTGAGCCATTCTGAATTGTGACGTGGATCATAGACTAGATGGAATCTGATATGGGAAGATCGCCCTATAGACAACACGAATCGATAGCTACGAACCGCTGCCAAGGAGTTGAGTTTATGAAGCCGAATCAAAAAATGAAGAGTGGCCTGCAATACGGTCGTGCGTTGGTCAACTCCGGGATATCGGGACTGCGCAGCGGTATGGACTCGCATCTCCAGGGGCAGCCGGTGTGCGAGGCGTTGAGCGATTCGGCACGTGGGGCGCTCGGGCTGGCCGCGATAGGCACCTGCGCCGCTCTAGTCGGTTCGTACCTCTCCGGCAAGCGTAATCGCAGAACCAAGGCTGTCGGCTACGGAGTCGTGGGCAGCACCATTGGGTTCATCCTGGGACTGACCTGGAAGACGCGCGAGCTCACCGGCTGCATGGGCCGTTCTGCTTTGAAGGAGATGGGCACGGTCCGGGATCAGCACTGGCTCAGCACCCATCCGATTGATTACGCGTAGCGGAGCAACAAAGTACTCTGCCCTCAGTTGACCGCCCGAAGCCTACCCTGAAATGCCGTCCTCTACGAGGCTGCGGTAGCCACGCGGCGAATCGCCAGAGACATCATCAGCCGCGTGATTCCGGACACAAAAATGCTGATGCCGAAAAGAGTTCCCACCAGCCACTCCGCATTCATCGGCCAATGCGCCCAAATCAGAATGCCCAGCAGGAGGGTGATGATGGCATCGAACAGCGCCCATCCCCATCCCGGGAGAGGGCGCATTTGAAACGCCAGTACCAGCGCGAAAATTCCGTACACGATCAAGAACGAGGCAAGGAATAGGGTAATCACCAGCAACCCAGGGTAGGGGTGCATCAGCAGATAGATCCCAGCCACGACGTAGATGAGCCCCAGGATTATTTCGAGTACGGAGCGTCCGCCACTGTGGGTGCGGATGCCATAGATGATCTGCGCGACGCCATTAAAGATGGCCATCCATCCGATGATGAGTGCAATGACGATGCCGAACTCCCACGGAGCCAGCATGGCAATGATTCCCAGGACAATCATCAGCACGCCGAGTGCTATGGACCAACCTGAGACACGCTTGATGCCGGTCAGAATCGCTTCAGCCATAGTTCCTCCCAAACCATTGTGCGCGTGTGTCCCGTGATATTCAACGGTTGAGTAAATCGACCGCTGGTTCGATTTTGTCGAACAGCTTCATGTCCACGGAAACCTTCTTGCCTCCCCTCGCGCTGTCGGTGAACTGCTCCGCGGCAGTCAGCATGAATGCGTTGGCAAAGCGCGCGCCCCACACGACTTCGTCGCTGGTGTAGGAAGTGCGGGTTTGAACGATTGTGGAAAATATCTCGTCGAAGGCCTTCAGGAGCACCAGGACCTCGGCTTGCGAGCTCCGCAGAGAATCGGCGGTTTCTCCGTGCAATGGGCTGGCCTCGTCGATGGGATGCACCACCGTCCAGGTCAGCGGGAGAAACACCACACCGTCGCGCTCCAGAGCGAGCGGATAGTAGCGGCGCGTGCGCACCCCATCGACGTCCTCGAACCGGCTCAGCATCACTTTGGCGGAGACTTCGATCAACTCATTGGAGCGCGCGTTGGCCACTCGAAATTCAAGGGCAGTCGTGTCCCGATACGGCGCGACAACGGCATGGCGGCTGAAGGCAATCTTCGCCGTCGGGCGGGAGAAGCGTGCGAACAACAACCCGGTAACGATGGCGAACCCCATCAGTCCGGCCAGCGCCTCCACCGTGACCACGATATTGGCGGCCAGACCGGTAGGCGCGACGTTCCCATACCCGATGGTGGAGAGTGTCTCTACGCTGAAGAAAAAGGCACGCAAGAAAGGGTGGTTTTCCAGGCCGAGCGTGCTGCCGGTTAGCGCGGCAGAACCGCAGGCCAGATAGGCAGCCGCGAACAATCCGTTGCCCAGAAAATACCAGCCCACGAAGATAAAGAAGAAATGCCACCACGAAATAGTCAGCAGTGTGTGATAGAGGCTGAACGACGACCAGAATCCCAACCCGCGGCGCTCCACGTTGAAGCTGCCATCGCGGTTGACCAGGCGCTGCTGGCTCTCGCGGGAGACGACCGAGCCGAACCCCAGATCTCGTAAGTCCTGTTCGCTCAATGCCTGTGGACGTGAAACCATGGTGGTTCGATGCCCGAGTTCTTATCGCGTTGCAGAAGTATAACGGTCCTGGGTGATGAACTTTCGCGCCTCTGGTTTCTCGGAAACTACGCGCCAGATCATCGGTGAAACCCTAACGCCGGTTGTCCGTCTGCGGCTCGGGGTGAATGAGGACCCGAAACAGCTCGGGAACTTCCTGCCGGAAGCGACCCTCCAGCGCCGTCTGAATGTCGTGCACGCGGGCCAGCGGCAGGTCGTCGAGCATGGTGCAATGCAGCGAGAGATACAGCCGGCCGCCGACCCGCTTGAACATCAGGTCATGCATGTCCACGACTTCGGGGAATCCCGTGGTCACGGACTGCAGGCGTTGCTCGAATCCGGGAGCACGCACCGGGCCATCGCTGGTTTCAATGGTTGCCGGTTCGCTCTCGATATGGGTCAGGATGCTGGAGATCTCGCCAATCTCCTGCTTCATCTCGCCTTCCAGCCGGGTCACGCGATCGTGAGCTTCTTTCAGGCTGAGCTGCTCGTCCAGTTCAACATGTTGCTCGACGTGCAACTTCCCCTCAACATCCTGCACGCTGATGTCATGTACGTTGAGATTGTTGCGGGTAGCGACGGCGCGAATCTTATCGAAGAGGTTCTCCTGACGGCTGGCACGCGACACGGTGTTGACCACCACATCGGCATCCGGCAGCACCGCCCGAATGCGATCTGCCACTTCGTGGGAAACCTGCTCTGACTTCTGAAAGGTGACGTTGCGCGGCATGGCGACAGCGACATCGGCGAAATAGCGGTTGCCGCCCTTCCGGATGCGCACACGGTCAACTTCCAGCACGCCGTTCACCCGGTACACTTCCTGGATGATGCGATTCCGCACCCCCGCGGGAGCGGCGTCGAGTAGCGCGTCAATCGTCTGCCGCGCCAGCCGCGAGCTCACATAAACCACAATGCAAGCCACAATCAAAGCGGCAATGGGATCGGCGTCCTTCAGCAGGGGCTTAGAATATTGGCGTCCGGCAAACACCAGCGCCAGTCCCAGAATCACGACTGCACTGGACCAGATATCGGTGCTGAAATGCAGCGCGTCGGCGTGCAGAGCCTGGCTGTCGTACTTGTCGGCAATGCGCTTCAACCGCCGCGATCGCCAGTAGTCCACGATCATCGAAGCAGCCATTACGGCAAAGGCCCAGACCGTTGGCTCAATCTCAACTGAGTGAAAGAACAGTCGTCTGCAGGCTTCATACACAATCCAAACACAGGTCAGAAGTAGCAAGCCGGTTTCGATGAAGGCAGAGAAATTCTCAATTTTGCCGTGGCCGTACTGGTGGTCCGCATCGGCGGGCTTGTCGGAGACCCGAACCGAGAAGTAAGTAACTGCGGCAGCAACGAGATCGAGCCCGGAGTGCGCGGCCTCGGAGAGAATACCCAGGCTGCCTGTCGTAATCCCGACGATCACCTTGAGGAGGGTAATACCGACCGCAGCGTAGATGGAGTTAAGGGCAACTGCCTTCTTTTCTAACCGCATGCCAGCAGTGCTGACCGACTCCACCATAAGCTTGATTATTCACGTTACTCGGGAATCCGCCAAATTGCCCGTCGTCGGCCTGGGAAATCTACATGTGATTTTCTCGATTCCGCGAAAAAAACTGGGAGGAAGTGAACATCCGGATCGCCCAGAACGTAGCAAGAACCCAGCAGGCTTCAGCACAAGAATGACCGCAGCGCACCGTTAATGTAGGCTGATTCGATCATCGGCTAAGGACGTAATGGGTGAGCACAACAGCAATGACGCAACATTCCGCAGAAGCGTCGCCGCGTGCCAAGGCCAGAATCGCCGGCCTTTTCTACCTGCTCACGATACTGGCGGGAGGATTCGCGGCCTTCGCTGGTGGAAGGCTTGCAGCCTATGGCAGCGCCGCCAACCTGATCGCCACTGCATGCTATATCGTTGTCACTGTGCTCTTCTACGGGCTCTTCAAGCCCGTCAACCGCACTGTGTCTTTGGTCGCGGCGATTGTCAGCCTGGTGGGATGCATGCTTGGAGCGGTCAACAGCTTCCCCTTCCTACACGTGCCCTTCAATGAACTGGCGATCTTTGGACTCTACTGCCTTCTGATCGGCTATCTCATCTTCCGGTCGGCCTTCCTGCCTCGGATACTTGGTGTGCTGATGGGGATCGGAGGCCTGGGTTGGCTGACGTTCGTTTCAAGCTCGCTGGCCCATCACTTCGCCCCATTCAATATGGCGCCGGGCGCCATCGGAGAAACGTCGCTAACCATATGGCTTCTTGCGGCCGGCGTGAACTCCGAACGATGGAAGGAGCAGGCAAGAGCGGCGGACAGCCGTTCATCTGATCTTCCTCGGTGATGGTTGTGCGGAGCCGAAATTTGGGAAGGGTAATTAGCTACAATGGCTGTTAAGCTTTTGCCCACGATGTGGTACGATTTTTCTTACAGTTCCCTGCTCCGCCTCGGGCGGCACTACTCCGGAGGAATACCAACTTCATGTCACGCTCTACTTTGATGGCGCTTGCCATTTCGTGTGTCCTTAGCTGCGCCAGCTACGCCCAGGATTCGGCTGCGAAACCGCAGCAGGCTCCTACAGCCTCAACATCCAGCAGTCAGAGTGCGGCGCCTGCAACCAGTAGCGCAGGGCCAGCTCCGGCGGCGACACCAACGCCCGCCGCTTCGCCGGCGCCTCCAGCGAACACTCTGCCCAGCACCAGCGTAGTTCCTTTGACCGAACCGGTTCTGACGCTGAAGGGCGCGTGTCAACCCAAAGATGGCACAACGCCGCCTGCGGGATGCGTGAGCAGCATGACGCGGGAACAGTTTGAGAAACTCGTCAAAGCACTGAGTCCGCCTGACCGGCCGCCAATGCCGCCCGACGTCTTGCGGAACTTCGCCACGCAGTATGCCAAGTTGCTGACGTTTGCCGATACCGCGCGCGCCATGGGGCTGGAAAACGACCCGCGGGTCCTGCAGATCATGCAGTTTGCCAAGAACCAAATCCTGACGGAAGCCCTCAATCAGAACATCACCCAGGAGTACTCTCATCCCACCGACCAGCAGATCGAGGACTACTACAAGGAAAACAGCAAGAAGTACGTAGAAGCTACGTTGCAGCGCATCATCATTCCACGCAACCAGGGCAGCGCTAACACCGACAAGCCCAAACCATCCGAGGCCGAAGAAAAGGCTTACGTCGACAAGATCCAGCAGCGTTGGGTCGCGGGCGAGGATCCGGACAAGCTGGAGAAGGAAGCTACCGAGCACTCCGGCGTCAACACTCCTGCAGCCAATGTCAACGTCGGTGCACGGCGTCCGGGGACGCTTCCCGAGGCCCATGAAGCAGTCTTCGATTTGAAGGCAGGCGAGGTCTCGCAAGTTTACTCCGATCCTGCGTCCTTCTATATCTACAAGGTGGTTTCGGTGCGCACGATTCCGCTCAGCGAAGCCAAGGCTTCCATCACAACCACCCTGCAGCGGCAATTGGTCACCGACAAGATCCAGCAGATACAGAGCTCGGTTACGCCGGTCTTGAATGACACTTACTTTGGGCCGGAAAAGCCCGCGGTCACGCCGACTCCGCGAATCATTAACCCGCGCCGAGCAGCACCTCCGCCGCAGGGTGCAGCAGCGCCGCCACCGCAAAACCCGCCACCAGCGCCTCCGCAGTAGTCATGTCCGCGGAACGCACGGTCCTGGTCACAGGTATAGCGGGAAATCTGGGAACCAGGCTGCTTCCGTTGCTCTCCGGCTTTCGCGTGGTGGGCGTCGACATGCGCCCGCCCGAAAGTCCGCTTCCGCTAGCGCGCTTTCAGGAGATGGACCTCGGCCGCGAAGCGTCATCCTGGCCGCTGATCGAGTTGTTGCGCGAGACGGGCGCAACCTCAATCGTCCATCTCGCCTTCATCCTCGATCCTTTGCGCAGCGGCGTTCTTGACCTCGAGCGGATGTGGCAAATCAACGTGGCCGGAACTGCTCGCGTCATGGAGGCGATCAGCGTTGTCAATCGCACGGGCGGACACATAAACCAGTTCATCTTCTCCAGCAGTGTCTCGGCTTACGGACCCGAAACGCCTGGTCCAGTGAAGGAAGAAGCTCCGCTGCGCGCGCATACTCTTCCTTACGCGATTCACAAGCGTGAGAGCGATGAAGTAGTGCGCTATCGCGCCGAGAGTCTGGGCGACTGTCGCGTTTACATTCTGCGGCCGCACATCTTCACGGGCGCGACCATGCAGAACTACATGGTGGGAGCGCTGCGCGGAACGCCGCTGGGCAAGAGCAAGCGCGCCGCCCGCATGCGCGCTGCCGGCAAACGGCTTCCCCTGATGGTGCCTCGTGGCCAGAAGTACCTCGAGAAGCGGCTTCAGTTCGTCCATGTGGACGACGTCGCGCGCTTGCTCGTCTATCTCTTGCGCCGGCCCGAAACCGATCCAGCGATGACGATCCTGAATGTCGCCGGCCGCGGAGAACCCATCACCGTTCAGCGCTGCGCCGAGATCGCAAGCGCAGAGATCAAACGCGTGCCGCGCGTCGCTTGCAGCCCAATTCTGCGGTTCTTGTGGAACCGGGGAATCTCGGCAATTCCTCCCGCTGCGCTGCCTTACATGATCGGCTCGTACACAATGGACACGACGCGCCTGCAACAGCTCCTCGGCGCAGAGTATCCGAAGATCATTCAGTACACGGTCGAGGATGCGCTCAAGGACAGCTTCAACAGCAGTGGTTAGTGGATAGAAAGAAGGGCCAGAGAATCTCCGCTCCCTTTATCCCATTGTCATATCGAGCGCGGACTGCAATTTCCACGGTACTGTCGTCCCGAGCGAGGACCTTAGTCCGAGTCGAGGGATCGCTTTTTCTTCTCTCTTCGAGCGATAGAGTTTGCCGATCCAGCGACTCAAACCCTCCCCTGTCACGTTCTACGTAGAATCAACGACTTAGGCCGGTAAGAATATCCTTGACTAATCAGGAGATTTCTTTTTATGCTACAAGTTGTTGATTCTCTGGATTCTACACCGATTTCAATTAGCGATGGAGGCAGACGTTCTCCTTGGCAGGAGTCTCCGTACTCGCTGATAAGCTGGTTCGATATGGAACGATTCGCAGCCGAGAAGTTTTGCAACATTTGCGGGAATCTCGGCGGATTGTCGGGAGACTTCGCAAGGTTGACCACTGTCACGCCCCTCGTTCTTGCGCCGTTGGTAAACAGTCTCAAGGGCGTTCAGGACAATTGCAGAGCGATTGGATTGAAAGTGTCTGTACGTCAACTTCAATCTGTCATCGAAAATCTAGAAGTATTTGCCAGCGAGGATGCGCCTTCCGGTGCGATCCATTCGGTTCAAGTCTGCCAAGCGTTAACCGACATAGGCGGGCTCATTGCGAGCGAGATGAGCACCAAGCTGTTCCTCCAAGTTTTCCCTGAGCGGGAAGATTTCTACGAGCAAGACGAGTTATTCGGCGCGGTCGTCAGCGCCAGTTTTCCAAGCGCCAAAGAAGACATCAAGGAAGCGGGTTGTTGCTATGCGACAGACCGAAGCACGGCAACTGTAATGCATCTCATGCGAGTGCTAGAAGTCGGCTTAAACGCACTGGCAAGGACGTTGGGCGTTCCGTTTGACCGGCGCAATTGGGAAAACGTCATTAACGATATCGAGGCGGAAATCAAGAAAATCAACGGTCCAGGATGGGGTGCGGACTGGAAAGAGAAACAGCGGTTCTACTATGGGGCTGCAAAGGATTTTCGGTATTTCAAGGATGCATGGCGGAACCATGCAATGCACTACCGGGAGAGATATGACGCAGTGGAAGCGAAAAATATTTTCGACCACGTGAAGGCATTTATGCTGCAGTTGGCTGATGGTGGGTTGAAAGAATAAAGCAGCCTCATCGCTTTATACTGGCGGTGAGTTTTGTTAATGAAGATCAACCGAAGGCCGTGACCGCTGTCACAGACAGTGGTCTTCCGTGGGAGTATTGTCCATTGCATGAAGCGCGTTTTCCTCCTATTCATATTAGTAGGCGTTTGTTTACCTTTCGGTTCCGTTGCCCAGAATTGTCCCACAGCTCAGTACGAATATTGCGATGCGAACAAAGGACAAACAAAGTTCGGCAACTGCTTAGCGAGAAACCGGCAGGAAGATGCGCGTCATCAACAATGTTTAGCAGAGGAACGGCGGGAGCGCCAGCAGAGGCGCGAAGAGCAAGAGCGGGAAGATCAAGAACGTCAGGAAAAGGCACACGAGCGGTATTGCAAGCAGTATCCTGACTCGTCAACTTGTAAGTAATTTAGAAAAAGCCACGGTGCCAGCCGTGGCCTGCGTGACGTGTTCAAGCGGATATTACCGCAGGAGCTGTGCTACGTCAAAACAAAGAATCAGTGAGCAAGGTGAGTCTGCATGTCTTGCAGTTGTTTCAACAGCTCGTCGAGTGTCTGAGATAGTTCTGCGATTGTCGAAGTTAATTCTGACAGACGTTCCGCCTCCTGCTTTTGGCGATGGGCATACGTCTCTGAAAAAGTCGGGTCGAGACCCTTCACAGTCTCGCGCAAAGCGCCAATGTCCTGTTTCAATTGCGCAATCGCTTTTGAAAACACCTTGTTCAACTGAATCAGCACGATCACGCTCTGGCAAAGTGCGGACTCGGCTGGGTTAGTCATAGGGGCCGTTCGTCTTCCATTTGCAAGCGTGCGGTATCATACTCCTGTGAAGACCAAACCACGAACGTCTCCTGAGTTCCAAAGATTCGACGCTGCGGTGCGACAACTGCTGACCGTTTCCAAGCAGGAGTTCTTGGCGAGGGAAGCACCACGGCGGCACAAACGAATGGCAGCTGGAGCCGTTGCCAGAGTTTGCGAAACATGCCATCACGAGTTTCGGGCAATGACCGACCGCCAATGGAAACACGTCAAGCACTTGCATGACGCTGCCAGTCACACAGACGATTAGGACTTTGGCTTTGGTCCACGCTTCTGCCGATAAGGATTAGAAAGGCGTCGCATCGCCAGTTTTGCCGGTGAGTTCTGCATAGGTGAGGCGCTTGCCTGCGATCTGTGACAGCGCCTTACTGAATCGCTCCGCGTCGGTGACGCGATCTTCCCGTTTCTTCCCGCCACGATTGTTAAACCTAAAGACCTGCTCGTCCACGTACCGTTGCAGGTGGTACGGCTCAACTGCGACGTAAGTCCCGCGCAGAGTTCTTTTGAGCAGACTCCAGAAGTTCTCAATTCCGTTGGTATGTATCTGGCCGTCAACGTACCGCTCCATGTGGTTTACCACGTCATGCACGAAGCGCCAGTGCAGTTTGTCATAACCCACGTGCTCATCCGTGTAGACGCGCGAACCATACTTGATATTGCTCAACACTTCGCCTTGCAATGTGTCCCGCTTCACGTTGGGGACGATTTTGGCGCGCACCTGGCGGAGGTCACGGTCGAGCATTCCCATGACAACAGCCTTGCCTCTTGCGCCGCCGCGAATTTGATAGGCCAGCTTGCGGTCTTTGTGCATGTTCTGGAGCTTGCCGCCCACAAAAGTCTCGTCCACCTCCACTCCGCTGCCGCCTTCATTGTTCCCAAGTTTGGTGCCGTCGTTCTTGCTGCCAAGCCCTACACGGATGCGGTGCAACATGAACCATGCTGCCTTTTGGGTGACACCTAACATCCGATGTAATTCCCAAGAGCTAATCCCGTTCTTGTCGTTCACCAGTGCCCAGATCGCAGGCAACCACTTTTCCAGCGGGATTGGAGAGTCCTCCATCACGGTGCCCACCTTGGCCGAGAACTGGCGTTTGGCGTGTACGCTCTTGCACTGCCAGCGGCGCTGGTTGGCAAGGAATACGGGGTCCTTACGGCCACACTTTGGACAGGTCACGCCATCGGGCCACAGGCGGGGCACGAGGTAGGCAAGGCAGTTGTTGGGGTCAGTAAAGTAGGCGATTGCCTCTTGAAGTGTCTTGGGTTCATGCTGTGGGGCCATAAACTTTCTCTTTCTATAACGTGCGTTTTCTCAGGTTTTATGTTAACGGTTGAACCATCATGGTGATTAACGGCGAATACGTTCTGACCGACGACGATGTGCGCACCCAGCGGATGCGTGCGCTGTATGCCCTCGACGAAGCACAGAAAAACCTCGACCGCTTACTGGCAGAGGCGAAGGTGTTTAGCGGCAAGCTGCACAGGGTAGCGCGGATGCTTGGCGAATTGGAAGCCGAGCCAGTATCCCCGGTCACGTCCGAAGCTCCACTGCTGGCCTTGCCCAAAATGGAATACGACGAGGTGCTGAACCTAGTAACCATCAAAGCGCTGGCAAACTCCATCGCTCTGGCGAGGAAAGAAGTTGCCGATGCCGCCGAAGTCAAGCGCAGGGTTAGGTAATGCGAAATAATTGTGAACGCACGTCGTCCCGTGTAGCAAAGCTGGCCGCTCGCCAGATGCACAATCGCAAGAGGAGTCAGCGCAGCGTTGCGGCTTCTGCCTTGCGTGCTCGTAGGCGCACCCGTGATCGCTCCTAACAAAGATTTGGTGTTGGTCGAGTGGTTGGACTCCCGTCGGGGAGAGGGATGGGTGCGAATCACGGAGCTAAACGGCACGCCAACTAAGTGCAGATCGGTTGGCTGGATTGTGGCAAAAGATTCAACCTCAGTCACGCTGGCCGGACATCTTGGCGAAGACCCTGAGCAATGCTGCGGCGATCTGACGATCCCCAAGTGCTCTATTCGGAGCATTACAGCCTTACAGCAAGTAAAGAAAACGCCAACCATGAGGCCACGATAGCAGTTTGCTACTGATTAGTCAAGGATATTCTTACCCTTAGGCCGCAAACATGACGTAAAATATTGATTCCGTTATGCTTATCTGTAAAATATTCTGTAATAAAGACTTAAGGATCAAGAACCGAGCTTTTGACCTATTCGACGTGGCGATATGGTGTTATGGTACCATGTTAGCCATGAAGAGACTTGCCGTCCGCCTACCCGAACCCGACATGCGACGTATCAAAGCCCTGGCTGCGCTCCGCGGAGTGTCCCTTCAAGAAGCGGTCCAGCAAGCCCTCGAAGTCTGGGCGTCGCAGGCCCATCCGGGAGACACAAACGCGCTCGATTTAAAGCCGGGTTCGTTCGCCGGCGCCGACTTAGAGAAGCCCGAGCCACAGGCCAGTGCTGATTTGAAGCAGCCGCGTCCGCTGAAGCGCGCTGCGACGGCTAAGGCAAGCCGGTGCCAACCGGCCGGCGGAAAGCGTTCTCTGGCACCCGGCGGCGGTCAGCCTCATAATCTCGAGGGCGTCGAGTTGGCATGGTTAAGGAAGGCGGGCACACTGGACTGGTCAAAATGTTCAGCGGTGGAGAGCGTGCGTGCAAAGATCGGCAACGTGTGGGTGGTGCGCGGAACTGGCGTACCGGTGGCTACCATCTTTCGCAGGTTTGCCGAAGGCCAGCAGTTTGGGGAAATTGCCGAGGCGCTCGGACTCACTCAGAAACAGCTAAAACCTGTCCTGCAGTTCGCGGCTGAGGACGGGATGTTTCCACGCTCGGCCCGATAACGAGGTGTCGTGTAGCCGCGTGCGGCTCGCCTTCCGGGCGTCGAGGGCAGTGAACCCAGGTGCCCCAAAAGGAAGGGCGAACCCTCGGGTGCCGGGCCGCAGTTTCTACATTAATGGCTAGAAGTCCTATTCTCCTTCGACCGTCGTTTCGTTTATCGGACGCAGAGGTATACGCTGCTTCTATGAAATTAAGTTCCAGTAATGGAGTTGCCCAATGAACCCCGACGTGTTTTCGACGATCGCGGAGTCTTTGCGGCAGTATCGACGGGCGGATTTGCGCGAATACGACCAGCAGGTCGCCAACCCTGTCGAACAACTTTATGTTGATCCACTGGCCGGTGACGCGGTGCTCAAGACGGCCTTATCTCCAAACACAACCTTTCTGGTGGGTCGCAAGGGTACTGGCAAGAGCACTGTATTTGCGCGGGCGCAATTTGAAATCCGGAAAAGACCCGACCTCCTGTCACTGTATCTCGACGTGAAGGCTCTGTACGACCTCATCAGCGCAAACGAGTCACCGGTGCAGGCGGTCGAGGCGGCAGACATTTCGGAGCAGATGCTCCGGTCTCACCTGTTACGGAAACACTTCTTGGCATCAATTGTCGCCGACATCGTGTCCGAATTGGAGAAAACCGTCGCAGCTCTCAGTTTGTGGCAACGGTGGACTGGATCAGGGAGAAAGTTCGACGAAGTGATGGCGAGCCTTCGCAGTATTGCTCAGCGCGTCTCAAAGGCCGAGTCTCACCCAAGAAGAGCTGCCTATCCAGCGGCTGATGACAGCTAAGACGAGAGTCCGGGAACAAAGAAAGGAACAACATCGAGATCAGCTCGGCGCGACGGGAGGTCTCTCCTTAGGCGGTCCGACGGCTTCTGTCCGGGCCTCAATCGACGACTTGGAAGAGGCCCTGTCAGACCAGGAAGTATATGCGAAGTATTCAGACGCAGTATTGCGGTCTTTTCCGTTCGCATCTTTGTTAGGCGAGATTCGCGCATTGCTTGAGAATGTCGGAATAAAAAGACTGATCGTTTTCTTGGATGACTTCTCGGAGACTCAACTGGGTAGACCAGAAGCTCTTTGTTGATGTGGTCCTTGCTCCTCTTAATAACGCAAGCTACGAAACCATAAAGCTAAAAGTGGCGGCATATCCTGGGAGAATCTACTATGGCCGAATCGACCCCAGTAAGGTCGATACTCTATATCTGGATTTCTCCGTGCTGTACAAGGCGGCGGATATCCAAACAGCGGAACAGAGTGCGATCGATTACACTTCCAGGCTCCTAGCGCGGAGATTTGAAGCCTTTGGTGAGCGGCTGGAAGATTATTTTGATTCCACTGTCCCGCTTAGCGAGTATTTGCGACTCATCTTTGAAGCAACTCTCAATGTCCCGCGCCTGATGGGTTACTTGCTTTACTATGCGTATCTTGACCGCGTCGCCAAGGGGCAGCTGATTACTATTGGATCTCTCAAGCTCGCCGCTCAGAAGTATTACGAGGCGGTCATTGCTAAATACTTCGACCGAATGAACCGTTACGCACTAGAGCCATTCGATAAGAAGCTGGATCGGCACAATCAACGCGCTCTCCTTCAAGCGATTGTCGAAGAAGCGAAGGCGGTCCGAAAGGGCATACAAAGCGGGCAGGTTGGGGGCGGGTACTTCGAGGGGATTGCGAGTCCTCCGGCAAGCCACTTCGCCGTGACGCCCAGCTTAGAGAAGGTACTTTCTTCTCTTGAGCTTAATTTCTTGGTTACTAAGTACCACGAGATGCGCAACAAGGACGCGCAGGATGTGACGATCGTTGCGCTTTCTTACGGGTTGTGCGAAGCCGAGAGGGTCCCTTGGGGATATCCCCGTGGACGTCGGGACGACCGCAGTTACTTTGTACAGCGATGTTTTGATTATACGCGCACGATCCATCAGTTTCTGTCGAAAAACCAGACGATCCGATGTGACAATTGTTCGGCATGCTTCAACATGGATCAGAGGGACAAGTTTGAATTCTTCAAGTGGCGCTGTCCGGACTGTTCCGATGGCGTGTGCGGTGTAATCAATTTGGGAGAGGAGTTCCGCCAAGAAGTACAGCAACTGGATCAGAAGATCATGCTAGCCCGCATTATTCGTGAAGGCACTGAGAGTAGTTCTTTGGGCGCTGTGTGCGCGCCGAGAATGGTCGTCGCAGTGTGATTTTGGTTGCACGGGCGGTTCTGATGGGTGTTGGAGTGTGTGCAAGGTAGGCGACGGCGATTTTCGGGTAGAGCTATTCCTCAGTCGCGCTGAGGTGAGAAGGGATGTTTGGGTTGGCAAGGCCGTGCTAGCCAGGCAAAGCGCCCAGCCCCAGCGCTACTCGCCGGTAGACGGACAGGTAAGGAAACGAAGCGGGCAGATGCAGGACCACCCGACGCGCTGAAACCAGTACCCGGGCGCCCAGTTTCAGCAGCCGTTCGCGCAAGGTCCAGACCTGAGCGCGGGCACAGTTGGTGCGCGCGGCCCGCAGGCGCAGCTCCTGCATCAGCACGTAAGCGGCGGCGGTCAGCAGCACCCGGAACTGGTTGGCCCAGAAATCGCTGCAACTGGTGCGGTCGATCTGTAGGTCGTGCAGTTCCTTGATGCGATTCTCGATTTCGCCGCGCTGACAGTAAACCTGCTCGTAGATCCACTGCGGACTCTGTTTCAGGTTGGTGATAACGAAGCGCGGATTGTCTTTCGGTGGTTTGCCATCGGCACGGACGACCTCGGCCTTGATGATGACGCGGCGTTGTCGCGGCCAGCTCTGGGCTGCGTAGTAAGCTTCGCCGTAGACGTGTTCGGTCTCTCCACTCTGCCGGGAGAGTTTGCGGGCGTGGCGCATCGCCGGTTTGGCCTTGCGCTTCAGCACTGCATTTTTGGCCATGGCGACCAGGTATTCGAGATTGGGCTCGGCCTCCAGCAAGTCGAGCAAGTCGGGATGCGCAAAGCCACCATCGAGCCGCACGCGAATGCGCACGCCGGGAAGAAAGTGGCGGATCAGCAACAGCAGGCGGCGCAAAATTCCCACCGCGCCCACGGCGGCGGTGACGTTGCCCGGCCGCAATACGGCGGCACACAGATACTGCTCGGCTTCCTCATTGAAACTGACAAAACCCATCACCGGCAGGTAGCACCAAGTATCGTAGTGGCCGTTGAAGAACGACAGTTGCTGCGCGCCATGGGTGGCATCGTCGGTGGGGTCCAGATCGAGGGTGACGCGGCGAACGCGCCCGCGCAGCCGCTGGGCATGACGCCGGACCACGCTGGCGGCCAAGGTCTCACTCAGGCGATAGAGTTCCTTGCGCCCCACTGCATTTTCGAACCGCGACAGCGTGGGCTGCGACGCCAGATCGGTGCCCTCAATGGGATCACGGTCGAGCAGCATCTTGTGAATCGGATCGGTGGCCAGGCGGGCCGCATCGTTGGCGTCCGGATAGCCACAGGCAATCGCGAACACGCGCTGCGCCAGCAACTCTTCCAGCGAATGATCGATCTTACCGGGCTGCCGCTCATCCTGAAGACAGGAAGCCAGGCAAGCAGTCAATCCGTACTGCCGGTCGGCCGCCTTCAGCAGAATGGCTCCGCCATCGGAGCTGCCCTGCCGCTGGTCAAAGTGAGCAACGACAGGCTTGGAAACAATCTCTGGGAACAACAAACACTGTGTCGTGCTATCGTCGATCACGCGGAAGCCTCGTTTGTTGCTTCAAACACTGTCATGACAACATGTTTGTAGCACAAGAGGCTTCTCGCGCCTCAACTTCGCGAATTATGCGGGCTAGAGCCTGTTGAATTGCAGATCTTGGAAACTCTGCACGACGAACAAAAATCTATGCGCGCCGGCGAGATTTCTAGTCTGCTGGATGTGACGCACCAACTTGTCGGCAAAAGGACAGAGAAGCTCCGTGACATGGGGTTGGTGTCCAAAGAATGGACCGAGGGCGCAAACAGGAGCGAAATCACCCAGAAGGCCGACTCCATCTACTTCTGCGAGGAATCGAGTTGATGTTCGTCGCCAGGTGTTGGCGACAGAGTGGGTAGCGTACGCAACCGTTAAGCCCTCCTTCTGGCGCTGCGGCGCACCCGATCGGCCCAACCATGCTCGGTGATCTCTCCTGCCGCGGCGCGCAGAATCATGGCGGTCTCTTCGGCTTGGCTGCACGTCAGTTCCCAGCCGTTCAGGTCGAGGAAAACCACCATCGCCGCCAGCGCGATACGCTTGTTGCCATCGACAAAGGGGTGGTTGCGCAGCAATCCCCAGCAATAAGCTGCGGCCAAGGCAGGCACTGTGACGTTGCGTTTGTACGCAGCCAAGTGTTGAGGACGAGTGATAGCGGATTCGAGAACTCTCCCACCCTGTCGCTTCGCGACAAGGGTGGGGCACCCAGCGCGCAATCTGCGAACACCGCCGTAGCGGGAGATCAGCTCCTCGTGGATCGCCGCTACGGCGCCGGCCGTCAGCCAGCGGAGGCGCCTCACTTCGCAAGTTCTCGATAACTGTTTCGGTGAAGGGACTCCGTCCGGCGAAAGGCTTCCACCTGCTCAGAGAACTCGGCGTCAAAGGGCGACAATTTGATGCCCGAATCCGTCTCGGTCAGGGTCAGGACATCGCCCTCGCTCAGGCGAAGTGTTTCGATGAGCTGCTTGGGCAGCAACACACCGTATCCGTTGCCGATTTTGCGCAGTTTGGTTTGCATGGGAAGGATTATAACATTCGTTATAATACCGAACCGCAGATCCCTCGACTCGGACTGAAGTCCTCGCTCGGGATGACAGTGTGAAGGGGGACATGGTTGTAAGGAGAGATGCCAAACACGGCTGCTCAACCGGCTCTTTGGTGAAACTTATTTCTTCCCCCGATACAGCCCCGCGATGCCGAACGTGTACGGCGTCCAGGAGACCTCGCGGAAGCCGGCGGCGCGCATGCGGTCCAGCATTTCGTCGGGCGAGGGAAAGCGCAATACTGAAGCGGGCAGGTAGGAGTACGGCCCGCGCACGCCCGAGATGAGCGTGCCGATGGCGGGCAGCACCCGACGAAAGTACACGCGATAGAGCTTGCCGAGCAGGCCTTTGGGCTCGCCGAAGTCGAGGATGCCGACTTCGCCGCCGGGCGCGAGCACGCGATAGATTTCTGCCAGGCCGCGATCGTAGTTGGCGAGATTACGAAATCCGAATGCTGAGGTCACCAGTTGGAATTGGCCGGTTGCGAACGGCAGATTCAGCGCGTCGGCCTCAACCCAGCGAATGTTTCTGTCGCCTGATTTCTGCTCCGCGCGCACCAGCATGGCATGCGAGAAGTCAGCCCCGATGATTTTTGTGGGCGCGCGGTTCGCGGGGTCCCCAACGCGGGCCGCCTTTGCACTCGTTGGGGTGCTGAGGCGGCGGTACAGAGCGAAGGCCATATCTCCCGTGCCGCAGCACAAGTCGAGCACCTCCGCGCCGGGCCGGCGCAGCACCTCGGTGAAGATACGCGCAGTGCGGTTCCACCACAGGCGGTCCACGTTCATCGAGAGCACGTGGTTCAGCAGGTCGTAGCGCGGCGCGATGGAGGTGAACATCTCGCGCACCGCGTCGGCGGCAGCGGCTTCGCCACGCGCTCCGGGAGGGGCCGCGCCGACGATGCGCTCATCCGTCGATTTGTTGGGGGAGCTCATGTGTTCAGGGAAAAGCAGGTCCCTCCGCTCGGACTAAAGTCCTCGGTCGGGATGACAAATAAAAATCGGGGCAACAAAATGGTGCATGCGACAAACCAAAGTCTTTAACCGCGGATTTGCGCGAATCTTCGCGGATCCTTATTTAACAAGAAGCTGATCCGTGTTCATCCGCTGGAATCCGTGGCTCCTGAAAAACCAAAGTTCTTCGCCTTCATGAGACCACTCGCGCCACGGAAAGGTTTCTCGCTTCCTCGATGGCGTGCAGAATCACACGCTGCGGAACGTCGTTGACTACCTCGACCGCGCCGATGCCGGTGGCCAGCACGAAATGCGGCACGCCGCCAACGGTTTTCTTGTCGGCGAGCAACCGCTTCAGGATTCGCCGGCCCTGCACCTTGAACTTAGGCAAGGGCCCGTAGTCGGACACAGTCGCAATGATGCGCTGGGCGGTGAGCGAATCGGTCCTGTCGAGGGCATAGCCGATGAGGGCGGCGGCAATCATGCCCCAGCCCACAGCTTCGCCGTGCAACAGCTTGCGGTAGCCGGTCTCGGCTTCGAGGGCGTGGCCGATGGTATGTCCGAAGTTCAAGATGCGGCGCTCGCCACTCTCACGCTCGTCGGCGCTGACCACCTCGGCCTTGACGCGAATGCATTCCGTAATCAGAGTCTCCAGCAGTGCGCCATCGCGGCGCAGCAAAGCGTCGCGGTTCGACTCCATCAGATCGAAGATCGCGGGATTGCGGATGACGCCGTACTTCATGGCTTCGAACAGGCCGGAGCGGTATTCGCGCTCAGGCAGTGTCGCCAGCACGTCGGGATCGACCAATACCGCCAGCGGCTGATGGAAGGTGCCCATCAGGTTCTTGCCCGACGCG
This sequence comes from uncultured Acidobacteriaceae bacterium, assembly GCA_963782275.1. Taxonomy (GTDB): domain Bacteria; phylum Acidobacteriota; class Terriglobia; order Terriglobales; family Acidobacteriaceae; genus Bog-257. Next base: position 172,396 of record CAWAJA010000005.1, read on the forward strand.
AGATTCACGCCAGTCTTGCCGCCGATCGCCGAGTCCACCTGCGCGAGCAGGCTTGTCGGGACCTGCACCAACGGCACTCCGCGCATGAAGACCGACGCGAGAAAACCGCTGACATCGCCCACCACTCCGCCGCCGAGCGCAAGGATGACAGAGCGACGGTCGGCGCCGCGTTTCACCAGCTTTGACGCGAGCTTCTCAAGTTGCGAAAGCTTCTTGCTGCGCTCGCCGTCAGGCATCTCGAGAAATTCGAGCTTGCGGCCGGCGCGGCTGAAGCTCTTCGCAAGAGCGCTGCCCCAATGCTTACGGATGCGAGGAGAGGTGACCGCAAAAATGCGCGACTCGGAAGGAACGACCTCACGTAGCGCGGTTGCGGCCGAACGCAACAGGCCGCGCTCGACCAGCACTTCGTACGATCGCGAAGGAGTTTGGACAGGGATGCGCGTCAAGCGTCTAGTGTAATGGATGCCAGTTGTGGCGGCACTCATCCGGCCAGCGGTCGCTCAGATTGGCCGGACGGCCACAAAAAGGTATGTGAGAAGCGCGACAGCCACGAAGGCCACCGCGAGCAGCACGCGCCAGCGTGCCCGGCGAACATACTGATCCATCTCGTTGCTGGAGAAATGACAGAAACCACGACCGACTAATCGGGGGTAAGCTCTTTCGTACGCGTTCATGACGAGGGCCTGTGAGAGAACCGGGGCAGGAACTACTCTGAGACAATGTTGCCAAACTTCGGCCGGAAAAGCCAGCCCCGAATTGGGCATTCCCTTTTTGGCAAAACGACTGCCGGATATGGGTTTCGGTGCGCAAACTGCGTGCTACCATGACCTTGAGAGCACGACTGCGGCGCGACTGGCGCCCATGGCTCCGTGGTGATGAAAGCTCTTCCTGCTGAGACCGACTTCATCGTCGTCGGCGCTGGCATCGCTGGCCTGCGCGCTGCGGTGGAACTTGCGTCAGCGGGACGCGTGGTCTGCCTTGCCAAACGCGAGGTGACGGAATCCAATACCCAATATGCGCAAGGTGGCATCGCCGCGGCCCTCAGCGACGAGGACGAAGTACGACTGCATCTGGAGGACACGCTGAAGGCCGGGGACGGTCTGTGCAACGAAGAGGCCGCGCGGGTGCTGGTGGAGGAAGGGCCGCCGCGGATCGAAGAGCTCATCGAGTGGGGAACGGAGTTTGATCGCGCAGGCACCAAGATCGCTTTTACCCGCGAAGGGGCGCATAGCCGCAGCCGGGTGTTACACGCTCACGGGGATTCGACCGGACGCGAGATCGGCCGCGCGCTTTTCCTGAAAGCGTCGGCGCAGAAGAACATTTCCTTCCATGAATTTGAGTTCACGACCGAATTGCTGCTGGGCGACGGCCGCGTTGTCGGTGTTCGGGTACTCGATCAGTCAGGCCAATCGTACGAGATTCACGCCAGCGCTGTGCTGCTGGCGACAGGGGGACTGGGCCAGGTGTATAGCGACACCACCAATCCTGCTGTCGCCACCGGCGACGGTGTGGCCATGGCGCATCGCGCGGGCGCGGAGATCAGCGACATGGAGTTTGTACAGTTCCATCCCACGGCGCTATTCCTGAAGAACGCGCCGCGGTTCCTGTTGTCGGAGGCGCTGCGCGGCGAAGGCGCCTACCTGCGCAACTTCGAGCTGACGCGTTTCATGCCGCGATATCACGAGGCGGGCGAACTGGCGCCGCGCGACGTGGTGGCACGGGCCATCGCGCATGAACTGGAGCGCGTGAAGCGTCCCGACGCCGCCGTGTATCTCGACCTGACGCATCTTCCTGGCGAACGCGTGCGCAAACGCTTTCCCACCATCTACGCCACCTGCATGCAATACAACATTGACATTACGAGCGAGCTGGTGCCGGTTCGTCCGGCGGCGCATTACGCGATGGGCGGCGTGCGCACCGACCTGCGCGGACAAACCTCCCTGCCGGGACTGTTCGCGGCGGGCGAGGTCGCGTGCACGGGTGTGCATGGCGCCAACCGGCTGGCTAGCAATTCTCTGCTCGAAGGACTGGTATACGGAGCGCGCGCGGCGCAGAACATGCGCGAGCATCTGCAGTCGATCCACAAAGGCGCGGTGGGGAGTGCGAAGGGTGCGGCAGCAAACAGCAACGGACAGCCGGCGGAGACCGAGAAGTTCATCACGAAAGTACAGTCGCTGATGTGGCAAAACGTGGGAGTGGTTCGTGAGGGCAAGAATTTGCGGCAGGTCGTTGCGGAACTGAGCGCGATGTCGGCACCAGCGGGCGGCGATCGCCGCTCACGGGAGGCCGCCAACATCCTGCAAGCCGGATTGCTGATTGCGCGCTCGGCGCTGGCCCGCGAGGAGAGCCGGGGCGCGCACTACCGCCTCGATTACCCGCTCAAGAATGAAGCCAAGTTCCACAAGCACTCGGTGGTGAGCGGGGAGAAGATACGGTTCGAGTGAAGCAGTTGCCGGTGGCCAGTTGCCAGTAGTCAGTTTGTCAGTCTGAGCGGAGTGCGCTCTCAAACGAGCGCAGGAAGTCGAACCCCCTAATTATTTCAGCGATGTCTTGCGGTAGCGCTCCTTCTACTCCTCGATCGCCTCGGCGACCTCGTGGCTCAGAAATGACACCCACAATGTTTCGGCCGATAGCTGACGCCTGATGTCTGACGGCTTCTTCTGATATCTTGGTCAATCACTTCTTCGAGGTGCTGATGTCCGCAACCCGATTGCCGGTGGCTGAACGTCCAGCACCGAGCAAGTTCTATCGCTGGCTGGTGCTGATTTTTGTGAGCCTGGCCATGTTCGGCAATTATTACATCTATGACAGCATCAATCCGTTGGAGCGGATCTTTCTTGATCAACTGAATTATTCAGCGTCCATGTTTGGATGGCTGAACGCCAGCTACAGCGTGACAGCGGTAGCGACGCTTCTGATCGGCGGCATCCTCATCGATCGGTTCGGCATTAAGAAGGCGCTGCTCTTATTTTCCACGCTATGTCTGTTTGGTGCGGTGTTGACGGCCCTGAAAGGCAATTTTTATCTGATGGTCGCTGGACGTGCAGTCCTTGGCCTGGGCGCGGAATCGCAGATCGTGGCGGTTACGACCGCGCTGGCGCGATGGTTCAAAGGAAAGGAGCTGAGCTTTGCCTTTGGCATCAACCTTACGATTGCCAGAATGGCATCGATCGCAGCAGATAACTCTCCAACCTGGGCGAAGTTCGCGTTCTTTCCAAACGGTGTCACATCGCAACCAAGCTGGCATCGTCCCCTGTTGCTGGCCGTAGCGGTTGGATCGCTCGCCGTCGTCGGGGCGCTGGTTTACTGGGGGCTGGAGGTCTACGCGGAGAAGCGTTATGCGTTGGGAAAATCAGGAGAGCCTGACAAGTTCACCTTCCGCGAGGGCCTAAAGTTCAACCAGTCGTACTGGTATGTAGTTGCGCTCTGCTTCACGTTTTATTCGGGAATTTTTCCCTTCAGGACCTTCGCAATCGACCTGTTCACCAGCAAAATTCTCGCCCGCATGGGATCTGCCGCGAGCACAACGGCGGCTTTCGCCGCCGCCCAACAGCAGGCCGGCTCGCTTAATAGTCTCTTGCCATTTTCGGCCATGATCGCCACGCCGCTATTCGGATTACTGGCGGACAAGATTGGCAAGCGAGCGACCTTGATGATGTTTGGATCGCTTCTGCTCATGCCCGTCTATCTGATGATTGCCTACAGCAATTTCTCGCTACTGATACCGGTCACGATGATGGGGATCGCCTTCTCTCTGATCCCGGCAGTGATGTGGCCCTCCGTTGCCTACATCGTGGATGAAAAAAGGCTAGGCACCGCCTATGCCCTGATGAGTCTGCTGCAGCAGATCGGCTTCTTCATCTTCAATCTGGCTATCGGCAAGGCAAATGACATCAGCAATGCAGGTCCAACAAATCCGCAAGGTTACGCGCTTGGTATGTGGATTTTCTCGATTCTCGGATTCCTTGCTCTTTTCTTCTCGTTCCTCCTGTGGAAGCGTGAAACCGGACCGGATGCGCACGGTCTGGAGACCATCACTACCGCTTCGCCGGCCTGAGCGACGATGGTCACGGATGAGTACATCACGCACTCGGCTGAAGAGACGGTGGCGCTGGGCCGCAAACTTGCGCCAACGCTGAAGAGCGCCCGCATGGTCATCCTGCGCGGCGATCTGGGCGCTGGCAAGACCACGCTGGTGAAGGGCATCGCCGAAGGCTTGCAGGCGGCCTCGCAGGACGACGTTACCAGCCCTACATTCACCCTCATCCACGAATTCCGTGGTCCCGACGTCAATTTGTTCCACGTCGATCTGTACCGCGTGGACACGCTGCGCGAACTCGACACCCTCGGCCTGGACGAGCTCTTCACTGAAGACAATAATCTGGTGTTGCTGGAGTGGGGAGAGAAGTTTCCGCGCTTCGTGAGGGAGAGAGACATAGAAATCGCTTTCGAACGGCGGGGAGACCTGGAGCGGATGATTCGAGTGAAGAAACCGTAGACATGTTCTCGTTACCTGAGTTAATGACTCGTCCCATCACCGAGGAATCAACCTCAGAGTGACGGCTATCTCTGAGGACGCCAGCTAACGGTAGTGCTCGCGGATCCATTGGGGATAGCGGTATTTCAGCAAGGCAAGGACCCACGCCCCCTGGATGGTGGTGTGGCCTGGAGGGACATCTCCCCAAAACTCCAGGATTCCGCGACCCCATCCGTACCAGAGATAATTCCATGAGCCATCCGTCTTTTGATCATCCAGAATGCGGTCGATCCAGCGACTCCTAATCAGGTCAGGCTGGCCAGCCGCGAGCATGAACGCATTCCGCTGCACATAGGCGTCCGTAACCCTAAAATCGAAGGTCTGGTCACGGGCCTCTTTCTCGCAGAGCCGGCGCAGCGTGTCGTCAACCTTCAGGTTGTCGCCATTGAAATCCCGATACATGATCAACCCCAGCACTTGATGATGTCTGGCTCCCCAGACGTACTTGGTAAGCGAGAACAAGTTTGCCAGGTCATCCTCCGATAAATGGGCCTTGTCCGGATCGATTGCATAGGCAAACCAGCGCTGGTCAAAACCCTCGAGACTCAGTTCATCGGTGGTGATGAAGGGTAGGGGGGTGTGGGGATCAGCGAATCGCTTCCAGAAGGGAGTGAGTCTAGCGGCCGCGTAGCGGGCGTTCAGGGTCTGCATGTTGGCTTCGAGCACGGACCGCAGGCGAGGATCCCCCGTCATCTTCTCGATGTCGGCGACCATGTACATCAGCGGCGGATTGGTCCCTGAGACCTCGGGATGGGCAGCGATCCAGGCGATGGCGTGTTCGAGACCGGTGTCCAGCCGTGAGTCGAAAGCTGCGCGCGAGGGGTGAGTCAGAGAGAAATTGTTGTTGAACAGGGCGACCGCCAGCAACACCATCAAGGCGGCAATGCCGACTGCTGCCCGCCGAAGAAGGCGACCGGCCAGGGCCGGCTTTTCGGAGGCTGTCACACCACTACCCGACTCCGTTGCCGACTGGAGTGGCTGGAAGCGCACAGCAAACGACGAAATTAAGAAGACCGCAAGTATCACCAGTTCGGGATCGATGGCATGCCGGTACCTGGGGGTCGGGAAAGTAACGTAGTAAATCAACGGGTAAAATCCCAAGAGCGTGGCAAACAGAAACACGCCGTGTACGCGCCGCTTGGCGGCCAGCAACAGTCCCCCGATTGCAAGCAAAGACGATGCCAGAAAGAGCAAGTTTTTCACTTGGTCCAGGCCGCCCCGAGGAATACCAGCCCAAAAGAAGATGAACCGGCGGAAGCTCACCACCAGGAACCGCCCCGGGTTTTGTGCCATCCATTCTTTCGCCAGCTGAGCCTGTTCCGCGTCGAACGCGGCTTCGCCCATCTGTTTGTACCGCTCGTAGGCAAAGCTATTGTTGCCCGGATGGTATGTAGGGACCCACCAGCCCTGGGCCTGCGGATTGTTGCCGGTGCGGAGTTCCACGCCGAAGTCGCCACGGATGAAGACTGGTTTGTCGAAGACGGAGTAGTTGCGCACGAGCCACGGCGTCAAAGTCGCCCAAAAGACCAGCGCGCTCGCCACCGCGGGCACCAGGTAGCGTTTGCCGCGACGATGCAGCTGATAGGCAAGCCAGCATCCGGAAAACGGAAGCCACGCAATCACGGAGGTATTGGTCAGCGCCACGATTCCCCACAAGAGCCCGTAGCTGAGCCACGATAAAAGGCGGTCGTCGCCTTCCATCTCGAGCGTAAGCATGAACAGCAGGCTCAACAGAAACGCCGATAGAGTCGTCTCCCAAATCCAGGTCACAGACCAATAGATGGCGTAAGGCAACAGCGCCCACACCCATCCCGACCAGACGGCAACGGTTTCGTTGAAGAGGCGGCGCGCGATGCGATAAATGGTCCAACTCGTGAGTGCAGAGAACACACTGTTGAAAACCAACAGGGCGAAGGCTGCGCCGCTGGAGCAGATGCCAAAGAGGCGGAATGCCAGCGCGATTATCCATGGGTAGAGTGGAGCGGTCCAAGCGGAGGGGCCGGTGTCGCCGCCGAAAGGTGAGCTAAAGCCATGGCCCAGGGCCAGAGAATAAGCGAGATTGGCCATCTCCCAGTGAAACCAGTAGGCGACACTAAAACGGTAGGAGTGTGCGAGGACGATGTAGAGCACCCGCACAGCTAGCCCGATAAGCACCATCAACACCGGGGAGTGAGCAAGCGGAATTCTTGGTTTAGCTCCCATTAGTCCAATATATCCATCGAGTTATTGCAGCGCACTTTTTCCCTTTGGCAAGTTCAATCGCAGTTGCGCGTGAAGGGCAACGGGCAAAGGGGTCCGTCGGCGCACAACCACCGCCGATGACTCTTCCTTGGACCCAAAGACACGCGACCGCCAGGCCCTTTCGAGCTGTCCACCTTCCACCGCCAGCTCAACTGTCTGCCCGATCAGCCACACGCCGGGCGCCACTTGCTGCACAACCGCCCCTGCATGCCAGAATTGTTCGATCAAGTGTTCTCCCGGCGGTCCTTCCAACTCATCGAGGATGTCGAATGTCTCCCCACGGAAACGGACTGTCCGCTTGTGGGTGAAGCCCCCATAGCGGCAGATCGCAGCGGCAAACTCCTCTCCCGGAGTGTTTGAGAAATCAAGCAAGCGCACTTCGGGCTTCTCCATCCATCGAAATGGTCCCGCTTGGAGGGCCTGGTTCCTGCCGTCAACGCGAACCGTGTTATGGGCCGCAGTGCCCCGAAATGCGTCTCGCCACTCCGGATCCAAGTACGTAAATGTACCCGGATCAATAAGTACCTCATCACTGCGGCGAGACACCACAAGCGACAGGGTATCCGCGTGACTATGGCCACCGCTCCAGGGTCCAAACGGGCCGGCGTCAAACAGCGCCGAAATCTCGCCGCGCTGCATCACGACGAGTCCGGAATCGCCAAACACCTGGGAGCAGCGGTCGGTTCCCACCCTGTCGCCAACAACAGGCGACAAGGGCGAGGGACCCGCCATGCACTTCTCTGGACCAAGCCACCACAGTGCAATTTCCTCGACATCGCGTTCGGAAAAGGGAAATGCTGGTTTGCCTAGAATCAACGACGCCGTCGCAAGAGTAGCGCGCGCAAAGCGAACGCGGGCACCGTAGGGATGGAAAACCCGCCCTCCGTCATCGTCTCCCAGCAAAGAAAGATCTCCGTTGGGCTGGAGCACCGACGCTAGAAATCGGGTCATCCGCGACAATCCATCACGATACTCCTCCGTGATGTCGTCGAGGGCGGCGTGGAGCAGAAAAAAATCCAGCGCGTAAACGTGATAGTAAGTTGACTGCTCGAAGTGGCTTCCGTCTGGCTTAACCTGGGCCTTCATTTGCTGGCGCACGATGTCGCGACCGAGCTTCCGCCAATGCTTGGCCGCGGGAAATTGCGGGAACAACCGGCCGAGGGCATGTAGCGCGACAGCCTCGCCAAGCAGGTGCGTGTTGGGCGAAAAGTAAATCGAAAGATTGTGCTGAAGATGTAATCCGTGGCGGTAGAGCTCGGACAGAAAGCGGCGGCGAAATTCAGCGGACATGTTCGCGCCAAGGAGATGCCAAATCCAGATCCACGAAAGCGCCCGAAAGCCAACCTCAAGGGCGCTGGTCCAGTTGATGCCTCGCTGGAACGGGTTATCCGTCCACCAATGTTCCAGTTGGCGAACAACCTCATCGAGGTAAGCGGTCCTCCCGGTTATGACGAATGCCTGGGCCAGCAAGACGAGGTGCTGGTGGCGGTTGATCTCCCAAGTCCACTTGTGGTCCCCGGAAACTTCGGGGTCGAGATAGGGCACGAATCGGAAATACCTTCTGGGAGCTTCGATGCCCCGCAAAGGGTCTCGCTGCCAGGCCATCATAGGCCCGTAGTTGATTTCCGTTGCGAAAATGGGAACTCGACCCCGCAGGATTTTGTCGGCCAACTCTACCAGCTCAACTGCATAGGGCGGCGTTTTGCGAACCGCGTCTCCAACGGAGGCGGGTGACGGAAGCCCATCGAGGGGCGACACTGCTCGAAGGTTTCGACGCGGCGGCGCGAGCAACAGAACGATATTCGCCACTTCTTGCTTGAGGCGAAATGAGATTTCCTTGGGGCTTCTCATTACACGAGTTCGGTGTTTCGCGCGAATAGGGATTATAGGGCAGGTGACGAGTTCCAACAGGAGTTGTGGAATCCGGTGGCGCGACGGGATTACGGGTCCAGACGCTGCGGATTCGCTGGAATCGATTGCCCAATCGGTTCGGCCGGTTGCGAGGGGCTCTGCCTGCGAGTCACGGGGCGATGCCGGCGTCGCGGTTGGTACGCGTAGCAATACCACTTAAGGTAATGCGGCATCCAGCTGAACAGGCGAAATTTGGAGTCGCCGGCGGAACGGTCGCGCCAGGTGCTGGGGATCTCCGCGATGCGATAACCATGCAGAAACGCCTTCACGGTCAGCTCAAGACCCAGTTCAAATCCCGCGACACTCTCAATCGAGAGCTCCCGGACCATCGCTGCATCGTAAAGCTTGAAGCTGTTGGTTGCGTCGTGGGTTGGAATTCCGCGCAGGTAATGCAGAGTCAACCCACTGATTCGCGAGAGAGTCTGTTTGAAGAGTGTGCCGCCAATCAAGCGCCCTCCCTTCATGTATCGGCTGCCGCAAACCAGATCGAAGCCCTGCAGATATAACCCATACATCTCATCGACCTGGGTCAAATCGTCGGAGAGATCAGCCATGGTCACCAGAACAGGGCCAGACTCGACAGCGTCCAGCCCAGCCTTAATGGCATGGGTCACGCCCCGCCCGTACGGGTTCTTGTGGAGGGTCAGCCTGCTTTCACCCGACCCAACGATTTCCGAAATCACCGGCAGTGTATCGTCTTCATCAAAGTCGTAAACCACGATCGCGGTGAAAGGCGTGTGAATCGCCGAGGTGATTGCCGACCAAAGCGCCTGGAAGTTTGCGCCCTCGTTGTAAACAGGGATCACGATTGTGAGCGGATGGTTGGACGGCATGGAGGTCCTCAGCTCAAATCTGACCCAGAGAGACTTGTTCTTCTATCCACGGAATCACTTCATCCAGTATCTCATCCAAGCTGGACGTGGCCTCAAATCCCAGGACGTCCTTTGCTTTTGTGATATCGGGCGACCGCTCTTGCACATCGTATTCGAATGGCGGGTCGGAAATGTAGCGGAACGGTTTGCTGCTTCCATGAATCTTTCGCCAGATCAACTCGGCGAGTTGTAAGGCGGTAGTCCGCGTGGGGGTCGACAGGTTGAAGTCGTCGTTCATCGCCTTCGGATGCTCGATACAAAGACGAATTCCTCGAGCCAGGTCTCCGCCATAGGTGTAGTGGCGGACTTGGGAACCGCTGCCGAGAATATGCAAAGGGTCCTGCCCTTTCAGGACCTTCTGTACCAGATCGGGCACCACGTGGGACATCGCCAGCTTTACGTTCCCGCTCATGATGTCACGATCCGTCAAGGCCCGCTTCTCACCCACGCCCACACAATTGAAGGGGCGGGCAATCGTGTACGGGAGCTTGTATTGCTCCCATGCACCTTGAGCGAAATACTCGGTGGCCAGTTTCTGGAAGCCGTACGTGGAACTGGGAGGCGGACAGCGACGCTGCGCGCCTTCCGGCGTTGGAAATTCCGTGGTGTTCTCAAAAACCATGCTGGAGGAGACCACCGTAATCTTCTGCAAGCTACCATGCTCGTGGGCGCGAATCGCCGCATCGAAGGCGGTCGCAGTGATTCTCTCGTTCTCGGCCAGAAGATCGTAGGCAAACTCATGAAAGTAGCTGATGCCACCGATCATGGCCGCGGATGCGACAAAATGGTCACACCCCTCCAGCAGGTCGCTGAGCAGCTCCTTCTCTTTTGCGTTGCCCTCAACGAATTGGTAGCGGGGATGCGAGTCGTAGCTCTTCTCAACTCTTCCGTACTTGCTGTAGTTATCCAGGCCAACAACTGTGTGCCCAGCGTCCAGCAGTTCCTGGATGAGGTAACCGTTGATGAAACCGGCAGAACCGGTCACGAGTATCTTCATGCTTTGCGGCTTTCTATCCCTCAGGCGGTCGCGGGCGCGAGCTCCCTGGCAGGGAAGAAGTTCCAAGGATCGACGACTATCTGCTCGCTCGAAATCTCGATTTCCCGATAGACAGCATGTGGCGCGCCCACAATAAGGATGTCGGCGTTTCCGATCGCGGTCTCCAAGGGGACAAACGACGAATCGGGAATATAGGGATCGGTACACAGCACTTCGAGAGCCTCCACCTCAAGCAACTTCTTCAGCTTGTAGGAGAGGCTGTCTCGGTTGTCATCGGACTCCGCCTTGAAGGCCATTCCGAGTATCGCCACTCGCTTGTTCGACAAGTCATGGTGGCGAAGCTGCTCCACCAGAAACATTGGTAGTCCTTCGTTGATCAGCATTGCGGCGTGGCCGAGGAAAAAATTGTTCTGCGAAAACGCGGCCAGTTGGAGAGTGTCTTTCAATAAGCATGGCCCGGCCGCGAATCCCGCCTTGGCAAAACTGCGCATGCGCGGATAGTCGCGGGTGACTGCATCGTGAATACGATAGAAGTCCAAACCACAACTCTGTGCCAGCATGTAGAACTGGTTCGATATCGCGAAGTTCGCATACCTCCACGCATTCGTGAAAAGCTTCGCCAATTCCGCCTCGGGAGGAGTGAGTTCGATCAAAGTGGGCGCGATCATGCCAAACAGCCGGCGGGCCAAGGCGACCGCTTCCGGCTCGAATCCGGAGATGATCTGAGGCAGCTTGATCAATTCCTCAATGGCATTCCCTTCCGCAATGCGCTCCGGGCAGAAGGCCAGCAAGACCTTTCGATTCAGTCTTCGCAGCCGCTGGTTCACCAGCCTGGTCACCCCGGGGTACACCGTGCTACGAAGCACCAGCAAAGTCCCATCCTGCATGTGGCTGAGGAGAGCGTCGATGCTGCGGTAAATCTCTCCGACCGTAGGATTAAGGTGCCGGTCAACCGGCGTACCCACGACCGTGATAACCGCGTCCGCCGTGTTAATGCACGTAGGGTCAAGCGTTGCATTCAGTGATTTCTGCGCGACTTGGGGCAGAAGTTCGTCGGCCCCACGCTCCATGAAAGGCATGACACCGGAGTTGACCAGGTCTACCTTCGCCCTATCAATATCCAACAGGTCAACCTGCAACCCGGCTTTGCTCGCCAATACAATGCCTAGCGGGAGTCCCACATGCCCACAACCACCAACAATCACGACCTTCTGCAAATTTTTCATTAAGAGTCCCTTCTAGTTCATTATGCTACGTGCCGCCGGAAAACATACACATTAGACTGCGAGTGGAACTAGCCGTCGAAGGGGGATTATCGACAGCATTCGGGCGAATTCACGGCTCCGCCCGCCAACAGACGCTCAAATTCTGCTACAACAACATCCCAGGAGAAACGTGTTTCGACCAACTTCAAGCCTTCAGACGCCAGGCGCTCCCGCTCTTGAGCATTCTCCAGTATTTCGATGCACTGCTCTGCGAAGCCCGAACGCGTATCGGCCAGGCGGATGTTGGCCGGATGAGTCACGTCCAGGCCTTCGGCACCTACCGTGGTGGAGACGGTCGCGGTGCCCGCCGCCATCGCCTCATAAATCTTTAAGCGAGTTCCTCCGCCGATTCGCAGGGGCACAACGGACACCTGGGATCCCCAAAGCCAAGGTCGAACGTCAGCGACGGTACCGGTGACCTGAATTCCAGAATCCCGTTCCGCCAGAGCCCGTATCGCCGCCGAAGGCGACCGGCCTACCACCGCCAACGTGCACGTGGGCAGCCTTTTCCGAATGAGGGGCAGTATCTCTCGAACAAAATATTGTACTCCATCGATATTCGGCATCCAGTCCATCGATCCGAGAAAGACGAGGTCCGCTCTGGGCGAAACCTGAGGCGGGCGGCGAAAGTATTCGAAATTCACACCAGTAGGTATCGAAGACACTTTGGTAACTCCGAACAGGTCGCGCATGACAGCGGCGTCCTGGGGAGAAACGGCAATGATCTGCCCTGCCGCCAGGCACATGCGTTGTTCCCAATCGAACATCCGCTCGGCCTGCAACCTGAAATAGCGCTTGCGGACCGGATCGGGGGCGTTAGCCGCATGCCGGCGCCAGATCATGGTTTCAACGTTGTGCTGGAACAATACACAGTTGCTCAGACTCTCGAAGTTAGGGGCCATAAAGACGAAGTCGCACACGATGCTGTCGAACTGGCCTACCCTCGTCACTGCAGCGATCTGCTCCCGCATTGCCGGAGAATAATAACGGCTTAGAGCCAGGGGCATGGACGAGAACGCGTTGGCGGCGAACTGTCCGACAAACCTAAGGGAAGCGTGAGGCGGGATTTCATGTGGGACCGGGTACGCCTGCGTGCAGTACTCATGGGCCCGGCTGAGTCCCTCAGGCTGGTCAGCCTCTTCATAAGCCAGGTAATGGACTTCGTGTCGGGCATGAAGTCGCTTCACGATTTCCAGTGTCCTGATTTGGCCGCCCCGGGTGGTCGGATGGAGAAAATCAGACTTGACCCACAGGATCTTCATGCCGGCTGCACGGCACGCGTGGACGACGGCATGAGACCCTCCCAAAACTCTTCGCGCCGGCCGGTCAGGTAAATGTCGCCCCAGAGCTGCAGGTTCAACAAACGCCAGATTCGATCGGTGGTATCGTACTGGCCGCCATAGTGCTTGTGAATCAGATCCTCAAGAAATTCCGCACTTACATAAGCCGCGAGGATCCCATCCGGATCACGCAGATAGTTGATCAGGCCCTTTGCCCGATCATGTAAGAGCCATTCGTGAAGGGGGGTCGGGAAGCCCATTTTCTTGCGATAGATGATGTCTTCCGGTAGCAGATCGCCGACGGCTTTCTTCAGAATGTACTTTCCTTCTTTTCCCCGAAGCTTCATACGGGGCGGGACGGACGCAGCAAATTCCACAAACTTGTGATCAAGGAATGGCACCCGGCTTTCAATCGAAGCGGCCATGCTCATCTGGTCCTGCTTCATCAACAGCTCCACCAGATAGGTCTTCTGATCGGCGTACAGCAGGCTACCGAGGGCGGGCGAGCGCTTAACGGCTTCCCAATAGTTCAGGAAATGACCGTAGGGGTCAGCGGCATAACCATCCGCGAGAAGATGTTTCTGCTCCTCTGCACCGAAAGCGCAGTAGAAGTTGTCCAGGTAGAGCGACTCAATGTCACTGTCTCTGCCCAGCACAGTGTGTCCCAGCTTTCGCCGGACAGACGCCGAAAACACGGGGCTGTTGGAGAGGAGGTCCCGGACCCGGGTCCGCACACTGCCGGGAACGCCTCGATAAGCATTCATCCATCGCTGATTGAGCTGGTAAAAACGGTACCGTCCGTAACCCCCGAACAGCTCATCACTGCCCTCTCCGGTGAGGACGACCTTTACCTCATCCGACGCCAACCGCGCAACAAAAAACAGCGAGACGCTCGACGGCCATGCAATGGGTTCATCCTCGTGCCAGACGAGTTTGGGCAAGGCATTGAAGAACTCGTCCATGGAGATAACAACGTCACGATGGTCGGTCCCAATCCGCCTGGCGACCTGATGTGCGTAGGACAGTTCGCTAAAATCGGCCTCACTGTACCCCACGGCAAACGTCTTCACAGCCCCCGTGGTCATTCGTTTGATCAGGGCCGCTATCGCGCTGGAATCGACTCCGCCGCTCAGGAACATCCCCAGCGGTACGTCGCTCATGAGCCGGGTTTGCACGGCGTCTTCCAGCCGGGTTCTGCACTCGTCAACCCACTCGGTCTCGGTTCGCCGTTCGAATACCGTGGGACACGGAGCATCCCAGTACTGCTCGACTTCCATAGTCGGCGGATCTCCACACGCAAGTGTCAAGGTGTGCCCGGGCATGAGCTTTCGAATGCCTTCAAACAGCGTCTCTTCCCCGCTGGTGTAACCGAAAGCGAGATATTCGGAGAGAAGGCTCCGGTTGAAATCAGCGGAGATTTCCGGGTGCTCCAGCAGCGCCTTGATCTCGGAAGCGAAGGCGAACAGTCGGCCATTCCAGAAGTAATAAAAAGGCTTTATGCCGAGCCGGTCGCGAGCGCAGAACAGGCGGTTGTGGGCCCGGTCCCAGATTGCAAAGGCAAACATCCCCCGAAACTGGCGAACGCACTGCTTGCCGTACTGCTCGTATGCATGGAGGACAGTTTCGGTATCTGAGCGGCTCTTGTACCGGTGCCCGGCGCGCTCCAGATCGGGGCGCAGGTCCGCATGGTTGAAGATTTCGCCGTTGTAGGTAATCCAGAGCGATTCGTCTTCATTGGTCATCGGCTGCGCGCCAGTCGCAAGGTCGACAATGCTCAGGCGCCTGTGGCCCAACGCAGTTCCCGAGTCAGCGTAAAAACCGTGCCCATCAGGCCCGCGGTGGGCAAGAACTTCTGTCATCCTGCGGACCACTCCTAGTTCCGCAGAGTTTCCGCCGGTGATGACCGTTCCCGCGATGCCGCACATGTTAGTAGGGAGAACCGCTCCAGGCGGGCTCGAAGTCAGGTTCGGACTGCGAAGGAGCGCTCTCCAGGCCCTTGCTCTGCGTCTTGACGCCGGCTCGCTGGGCTTGCGCGATAAAGCTCAGAGCGGTGATCAAGCCTGCCAGCATTGGTACGTTCACGTCGTAGGCGTAGCTGTCAAAAAAGGCCACCGTGGCAAGCACGACAAGAGCAGCGCGCAGCGTTTGCGCCATTATCATGAGGTCTTTTGAAACACGCCGCCGGCGGATGATGGAGGTCAGGACCTTCCAGCAACGGAAGAGAAATACCAGATAAATCAGAAGACCTGGGATGCCCATCTCGCTGGACAGCTGGGTATAGCTGTTGTGTGTGACGCGCCAGAGGCCGTACGGATCTCCGCGGGCCAGTGCGACTTTTTCTTGCTCGACCACGAAGTTGCCGGGCCCCACGCCGAACAGTGGATGCCGGAAGGTAATGATGATGCTGTCTTTGAGAAGTCGCAGGCGTACCTGACTTGAACCGCTCGCCTCCAATTGTGTATTGCTTGAAGACTCTGCCTTAAACAAGGTTGTATAACGGTCGCGGAGTTGGTTAGGAACCGCCATAATCAGAGCGACCAGCAGAACCGGTGTCGCTAGGAGTATTCCCAGTCTGGTGGACGCCTTAACCTGGAAAAATACGAAGACGGCCAGCATGCCCGCGCCCAGGACGGCGCTGCGAGAGCCCGTTTTGGCCAGAACGAGGAGCACAGGCAGCATGAGGAAGACGGCCACCAACTTTTTCGACCCTCCCCCGCGCAAGTACAAGAACCCCAAGAAAATCAATCCGATCAGCAGCGTCCAGGCAAGGTCATTCGCATTTCCATAGCGACCTCCGCGCATGCTCAAACGGCCCTCCACATCGTAGTTGCGGAACACCAGGACCATGCAAGCGAGCATTCCAACGGCATAAGCGATGGTATGAAATATCTTCTTTTCCTGAGCGGCAGTGGATATCAATCCTGCGGTTAGCACATAAGCCAGGAATGACTTGGCCCAGGAATCGACAAACACCCCGAAGCTTCCGCCGTGCCAGATCGCCATCGGGATACAAATGAGGAACCAGAGCGTAAAGACGACCAGGACTTTGCCGATCGAACTCGTCACCACTCTCCTGAATCGACCAGTGGTGGCGACAACGACCAGGCCCAAGGCGCCCAAAACAAGCATGGGACGAAACGGGCGGAGGAAGCCTACCATCTCAGGAAGGCCTGTAAAAACCGCGAACAGGAATACCACCAGGATTGGAAAGGCGGCGCGCAGAATAGGATTGGTTCGCGGCTGGACAGCCTTCACAGATTCACTCCAGAAAATGACTGAGGTCATGCCCCAAAGGGGCGAATCCGCTCTGTCAGACAGACTATTACAATGGGGGAACTCTTTTGATGTAGTCTATCATGGTTCTTCCCAATGAGCGGGAGAGACGGGGTTTGCGACCTGTGCGGTTGAGCCGGCAGCGGGGCGCCGTCCAGGGGCGCGAACCCTCGGCGCTTGATTGAATGCTTTGGTCAGTCCGAAGCCACGCGACAGGGATCGAATTGATTCGACCGTTCGCCCAGAGTTGTCAAGTCCTGCAAATCGGACTGTCACGAAAGCGCGGAGCAGATCACACAAGACTTTCGATGCCGATTAATATGATCAGCCTCGCAGCCCTGCCTCATGACACACCTCAGGCGGACGAACCGCGGCTCCGATCGCCGAAACCGAACAGTTATTGCTCTCGCATCTGGCGCTTCAGCTATCCTCTATGGGCATGAAAATCGCATATCTCCTAAGTGAGTATCCGACGCTTGGGCACACCTACCTCTTGAGAGAAGTGCGACAGCTCCGCGCCCTTGGATGGGAAATCCAAACCGTTTCGATCCGCAAGCCAGCCGAGCGGCAGTCTCAGCTCTCGCCCGCTGAACGGGAAGAGTGGACTTCCACGTGGTATGTGCTGGGCAGTAGTCCGCTTGAGTTCCTGCAAGCTCATGTCGCAACCGTTGTAACGCGCCCACTGCGCTACGCACGGGGGTTGATAACCGCTTGGAGTTTCGGACAGTTCCGTCCCCGCTTGACGTTGATAGCAACTGCGTATTTTATCGAAGCGGTGTTGGCTGGCTATCGCCTGCGCAGGGCCGGGATTAGCCATGTTCATAGTGTTTACACATCAACCGTCGCCCTCATTCTTGGTCGCATATTCGACGTGGGGATATCCATGACCCTGCATGGCCCGGCCGAGTTTGTCGATCCTGAAGGTTTCCACATTCGTGATAAGGTTCAGGCCACCCAATTTGTTTCGGCGATTAGTTATTTTGGGAGGAGTCAGGTAATGCTTTGGTCGTCGCCGTCCGATTGGCCGAAGCTTGAGGTGACACCGCTTGGCATCGACATTACGGGATGGCAGCCGGCTGCGTTCCGGGAACGCCCCGTGCCGTTTCGGGTAATCTCGGTCGGACGGCTGGCTGAAGTCAAGGGATATCCACTCTTGCTGGACGCGGTGGCGCTATTGCTGGCGGAAGGAAGGGACCTCCGGTTGACCTTAGTTGGCGATGGACCTGAACGTGAGGCGCTGGAAGAACAGGCGCGCCGTCTAGGGATCGCCGAAAAGATCGTTTTCGCTGGTTGGAAACCCCAGGACGAGTTGCGCGAACTCTATCAGAACAGCGAAGTCTGCGTGCTTTCCAGCTTTGCCGAGGGTATCCCGGTAGTATTGATGGAAGCCATGGCTTCGGGTGTACCCTGTGTCGCGCCCCGCATTACCGGGATCCCAGAGTTGATCCGGGACGGCATCGATGGGTTGCTGGTTACTCCGTCAAACACGGAGGAGCTGGCAAGCGCAATCGGAAAATTGATGGATGAGCCACCGTTGCGACGTCAAATGGCAAACTCATGCCGCGAGCGGATTGCCGACAAATACGAGCTGTGCAAGAACGTGTTTCACCTATCGGAAGTATTCAAGCGGAGGATACCGCAGAATGGTGTGCCTTCCGATCCGCAGCGTTGAGTACTGACTCATAGATTCCCTGCATCGCATCTGCCGCCCTTGCAAACGTAAACTGGGTCGAGATTTTCTCCGCCGCGACCGACGCCAGGCGGTGCCGACGAGAATCATCCGTCAACAGATCTCCTAGCTTAGCCGCCAATTCGGGAACGTTATCGACGTCGAATAACAGCCCATTTTGGCCATCGTCGATCAATTCGGGGTTGCCGCCAGCGCGGGACGCAATAGGACAGCAACCGCACGCCATGGCCTCCATCAAGGCGTTAGAGAGCGCCTCCGATCGCGAGGGAAGCACGAAGATGTCAATTCGGCTGAGCCATTCCGCAACGTCGGTCGTCGTGGGCTCGAAATGACAAGCCGATTCAACTCCAAGTTGCGCACAAAGAGCTCGCAACCTAGCCTCCTCGGGGCCGCTTCCAACGATCACAAGTGACGCACCTGGATGACGTAACATGGCGAACGCTCGGATAAGAGTATCTACTCCTTTTTCCGGCCGAAGAGCGCAGACTGTGCCGACCAACAATTGGCTGGCCGAAGAAGAGGTTCGCAATCCGCGATTGTACCGAGTCGCATCGATGCCGTTATAACAGAGGCGAACCTTGGGTTCGGGCACGCGCTCTTGCTCGACAAGACATCGTGTCATCCACTGACAATTGACGACAACCGCATCCACCAGATGATCGGTGATGCGAAGCAATCGTCTGAAACCCTGGCCAGTCAGGTCTCGATGACCGCGCTGGCTCGAGATCACGGCCGGCGTCCCCGCGAGTCGCGCGACGGGTACGGCAAAAACATTTTGCGGTGCGTCAAATGAGTGAACGATTTGGATATGCTCCTGCCGGATGTAACGGATCAGTTGCGATGCGGCACTTATAACAGCCGGCGACTTGAACGAATAGACCGGCAAATGCAGAATCGGGATACCAGCCAGCTCCAGATCCTGCCTTCGCAGCCCGTCTGGGCGAAAGCAGCCTACATGGGGAATAAACCGTCCGCCTTGCAGGAAACGGGCGGTTTCGACAACTTGCCGTTCCGTACCGCCCACTCCCAGCTCCCGCACCATGAGTAGGATGGGAATTCGCTCTAGACGTTCGTTATACATTCAAGCGAGAATACTTTTTAGGATCGACGCAGCAGCGGCGTCTCGCCGAAGGCGCAAGCGCGTTCCGCTCCTTAGATTCGGTACCTATAATTTTAATCATCCAGCTCCGGAACCAGGAAGGGGATGGGATGGACGATTCTTGACGCGCGCTCGGAAACCCATTGTTCGACGCCGAAGAGGAGAACACCGATAACCTGTACCGCTGGGAATTGCCCCCGCTGCTTCCTGGCTCCCGACCTGGTGTAGAATGTACGCTGTTCAGAGTTCAAGGGCAAGTACCGGGCAAGAAACAAGAACGACGATTACTGAGCACGATCGTCTAGCCTCCGAGGAGAGCGTGGTTTGAGTCACGATCATTCGGCCCCTAGGTTGTCCATGGACGATTCCCTTGATTACTTTGAACTAGTCCGGGCCAGCAGGACCCTAGATTCTTCTGCTTCTCAAGCGATACGGCTGGCACTACTGGCTGACTGTTCGACCCAGCACCTAGTGCCATTACTTCGCGCTTTGTTCCATCGCCAGGGGTTTGACTGCCTGGTCTATGAAGCTCCTTTTGATGCTATCGAGCTAGAGAGTTATGGCGAAAACTCTGGGCTCTATGGCTTTGCGCCCCATGCAATAGTTATTTTGAACTCCGTTCAGGCAGTAAGGATCCAGTTCGGCAAGCGCAAGGCTGAAGGCGCCGATTTTGTGGAGGAAACCGCCGCTCGGATCGTGCGCATCTGGGACGCTATTCAGTCACATACCACCGCCGTCATCCTGCAGAGTAATTTTGTTCTGCCTTACGAGAGACACTTCGGCAACTTCGACCTAAAGGTTCCGCGTTTTTTTTATTCTGCGGTCTCGTTGCTAAACGCCCACATCGCTGCACGCGCGCAAGAACGCAGATCAGTCTTACTCCTTGACACAGAATTCATCGCTTCCTGGATTGGGCGAAAGAACTGGTTCGACGATCGTTTATGGGACATGGCCAAGTCACTCTGTGCGATTGAGCAGCTTCCTTATCTGGCAGCTAATATCGTGGGAATGGCCTTGGCTTTGCACGGGCGGGTCGTCAAATGCGTGATTGTGGATCTCGATAATACTCTTTGGGGTGGCGTTATCGGCGATGATGGCATAGACGGCATCAAACTAAACGCGCACGGTGATGGCGAGGCCTTTTATCGTCTGCAGCTGTTTCTCAGCGAATTGCTAAAACGGGGAATTCTTCTCGCGGTTTGCAGCAAGAACGACATGAAGAATGCGGTACTTCCTTTCGAGCAGCACCCCGAGATGATACTCAAACGCTCAGATTTTGCTTGTTTTGTAGCGAACTGGAACGACAAAGCAGAAAATATCCGCGAGATCCGGGAAACGCTCAACGTTGGCTACGATTCGATGGTTTTCCTGGACGACAACTCTTTCGAACGAAATTTGGTGCGCGGATTACTCCCGGATGTCATCGTTCCAGAACTTCCGGAAGATCCGGCCGATTACGTTTGTGCTATTTGTGAGTTAAACCTGTTCGAGGCCACCTCGTTTTCGTCTGAAGATATGCAACGTGCTCAGCAATATCGTCAGGAGGCTGCGCGCAGAGCGGAACAGGTTGCGTACGCATCGGTTGAAGACTATCTGCTATCGCTTAACATGAAGATGACGGTGTCGCGATTTGACTCGTACCATGTTCCTCGGATCGCACAGCTTATTCAGCGCAGCAATCAGTTCAACTTGACTACTCAAAGACGCACGGAATCCGAATGCTTTGGGTTGATGAGCGATCCGGCTTTTCTTCCGGTCTATGCCAAGCTGAGCGACCGGCTTGGCGACCACGGATTGATTTCGGTTGTGATTGCGGAGATTTTGAAGGATGAACTGGCAATCCGGGACTGGCTCATGAGCTGCCGTGTTCTCAAAAGGGGAGTCGAACAATCGTTGATGAACGAGATTTTCGAACAAGCGCGAAGGCTGGGGTTGCCGCGGGTCACTGGCGAGTACCGGCCCACACCAAAAAACGAGATGGTCCAAGACTTCTTTGCACAATTTGGATTCGTGAAAGTGAACAACCAAGGCGGCCACACTCTGTGGCAGTTAAATACTGCCTCGTATCGTCCTCAAGCTGTATTTATCCAATCTTCAACTCTTGAAACCGAACCAGTCGGGGGGGACTCGTCGCCGGTATGGATGGCAAAGAGCTAGAAGAAATCAAGGAACCGCTCACGAACGTGTTTCGTGATGTTTTCAACGACGAATCCCTAGTGTTGCGTCCGGACCTTACCGCAAGTGAAGTCGAAAACTGGGATTCACTTTCTCACATTGACTTGATCGTAGCTGTAGAACGTCAATTCAAGGTGAGATTCACGACTGCTGAGGTTACATCGCTCAAGAATGTTGGCGAGCTGGCCATCCTGATTCAAAAGAAACGAGCTTTTAGATCTTGAGCTTTACTTCCGTCGACTTCATTCTTTTTCTGGCGATGTTGGCGGCTCTCTATAGAGTGCTGCCGTCCGGCTGGCGTTTCGCATTCCTCCTCGTTTCTTCCTATGTTTTTTACACGGCGGCCGGGTTGCTGGCAACGCTCCTGCTGGCGGCCGTGACTCTGTTTACGTTTGTTGCGGCCATTTGGATTGCGGCATATCGCGAGCGAAGTCATAGCAAAATATCCCTGTTCGTTGCGGTAGTCCCACTAGTTGCCTATCTGGTTTTTTTTAAGGTGGCCGTGGTTCTGCCGAAACATGGGCTGATTTCCTGGGTCATGCCCCTTGGCCTTTCGTACTATACGTTTAAGCTGATCGGTTACCTGGTCGAGGTCTACTGGGGCACCGTTCAAGCCGAGAGACGACTCGTCCCGTTTGCCGCCTATGTCGCGTTCTTTCCGCAAATCGTAGCTGGACCGATCCAGCGAGCGGATTTCTTCTCGCAGAAGCCCCATCCAGGAGCAATCAGTTCGGCGGTGCCGAGGATCGCGTGGGGAATTGCGAAGAAGATGATTATTGCGGATCATCTCGCTCCAGCTGTGAACTACGTTTTTAGCCACGTCACTGCCGCGCATGCTCCTCTCTGGGTCGGTTTTTACGTGTGGCCTTTGCAGCTCTATGCCGACTTCTCCGGTCTGACGGATATCGCCATTGGAAGTGGCTTGCTGTTTGGAATTAAAGGACCGGAGAACTTCGATCGACCATTCACGGCCTCCAGTATTAGTGACTATTGGCGCCGGTGGCACATTTCACTTACCAGCTGGCTGAAGGGCTATGTGTTTACTCCGCTGCGTATGGCAACGCGCGGCGCGAGCGATTTCGGCCTGGTGTTCAGCATTACGGTTACCATGGTGGCCATCGGTCTATGGCACGGACTTACCTGGGGGTACTTCGTTTTCGGAGTATTCCACTCCGGCTTTCTCAGCGTCGACGCCCTAACTGCTCGCCAACGAAGATCCTGGTTCAAGAAACATCCTAGCTTCGAGAAAGCTGGAGACTGGTTGGGGTGGCTCCTCACCTTTCATCTGGTTGCATTCGCTTTGGTTTTCTTCCGGGCTCGGACGGTTTCCGATGCATGGTCGCTGGTCGTTCATATGTGGGCAAGTCTGCCGACTCGCATTTTCGATCTGTCGCAGTTGGGCCCACAGGTTGCCAAGTCCCTGCTTCTCGGCCTGTCGGGGTACCTGGTCTTAGAATTATGCGAGCGTTTTCGGCCCGATAAGTGGGTCCTTCGGTTGGTCGAAAACGGCCCGAGATTCGTGCGCTGGTCCGCGTATGCATCAGCTGTTCTTCTGCTCACCTTCGGCTTTTTGCTCTTGATCGCAGCCGGCGGAGGCTTCAACAATCCATTTGTCTATGCGATTTTTTAAAGATCTTGTATTAACCGCCATTATTCTCGCTGGTGTTCTTCTATTGCTTGAACTGGGGCTTCGCCTTGCTGGTGTGAAGTACGAGGCCTCGCTCTATACGCCCGAAGCAGAGCGTGGTTATGCTTTGCGGCCCGGTGCACAGGGCTGGAGCGTAACTGAAAACGAGAACTATGTTCGGATTAACGCCGAGGGCATGTATGACAAGGAGCATACTGTCTCACGACCTCGGGATGTAATTCGCATCGCGGTGATTGGGTCCTCCGAAGCTGAGGCGCAACAAGTGTCATTGGATAACACCTTTGAGGCGGTGATGGAACGGGAGCTTTCGGCTGAACTGGCTAAGTGTGGCTGCAAGGTCGAAGTGCTCAACTTTGCGGTTCCAGGTTACTCTTTTTCACAGGAGTATTTAACCCTGCACAACCAAGTCTGGCAGTACCAGCCTCAGATTGTTGTATTAGCCACAAACGCATACGGAATGCTCAGAAATACCCGGAAACTATATCCTGGGCCTACTCTAGGCACCCCCTTTTATGTTCTTGACCACGGGCGACTCGTTCCGGATATAGAGACCCGTTTGGCAACGCCGCCCGAGCCTGATCGGGTTAAGTCGAAGGGGCGCTTGTCAGACTGGATGAACAAGAGCCGGATTTTATCGATGCTCAACGAGGCTCGGGTAAACGCAACGCGTATTGTGGCGCGACTTGCGTCTCAAAGTCATCTTCTGAAGCCACTAAAGCCGTCAGCCTCCAGCGACATTCCGCCGGACTACATCCGGAATTGGCCGTATGATCCAATGCGTCCAGAAATGCGCGAGTCTTGGGCAATTGGAGATGCGTTTTCCAAGTGGATGAAACAGGATTGCGACGACCACTCGGCAGAGTTCTGGATCGTTACGATTGGAATGGAAGAAGAAGTAAACCCCAGAATGTCCGATCGCCTGGCGTCGGAGAAGCGAATCGGAGTGAATTCTCTGCTGCTGTCGGACCTGTACATCGAAGAACTCGCCCGCAACGACGGTATCCATGTCATCACCCTTGCTCCCCGGATGGGAGAGTTTGCCCTGGACAACCAGGTAGCCTTGCATGGGTTCTTCAACACCGAATTCAACGACGGCCACTGGAATGAGACCGGGCACAGGGTTGCAGGTCACATCATTGCACAAGATCTATTAAGTGGTAGCGTCTTTTTCAAGGGTCCGTTGGCCTCGGGAATGGTGACGTCCGGCACAGGGCCCCGATCCCAAGATGCGCGTCTATGCATTTGCAGGAGCGAGTGATCCGACTTTTGGAAATATGCGGCGTGTGTTTACCGAGGCGGCATCGTCTGTCGAGTCAGAAGCAGCCGCCTGGCTTTCGCATAGGGACGCGACGCAACTTTCTTGACAATCTTCTTTCCGTTCCAGAGAAGCATTTGCGTCAGGCAAGTGAGTGTCTGACCTCCCGCTAAGGCCGCAGCCTGCCGGGCCGGCGTCCGCTGAAACACCGCGTACCGCCCGATGATCCTGCAACCATCTACTTCGGATACCGATCGAACCGGTTCCGAGGTGAACAAAATCCGATTGCCGGCCGCAGCTGCCGCCGATGCCACCGCTCTCGAGTAGAACCCACCTGGGACGGAAGCGCACACTACATGATCTCCCAGGATATCTTCGAGCCTAGCGCGGCTGTTACTCCACTCCTTTTGTAATTGCTCCGCAGGGCAGTCCCATATCGGCATGGGGTGCGAACAGGTGTGCGATCCAATGACGTGGCCGCGGGCGGCGAGTTCACGAATGTCCTGCGATGACACGAATCCCTTGGAATCGATGTAATTGGTAGTTATGAAGAAGTGCGCGCGCCACTGCCGCAGTTCAAGCCGGTCGGCGATATACATGGCGCTTTTCCCGCCATCGTCGAACGTTAACAGGACAGACTCATGCCAATCGTTGTCGGTCACCAGCGCGGGAGCTTTGCGGATTGCCTTCGCGATTGCGGCGAGGTGGGCATCGAATTGTTCGATCGCAAGCTTGTAACGGTCGGCTCCCACCATCGAGAAGCCGGAGGTCGCGAACTGATCGTGGGGCACGACATCATGATAAAGGACGGCGAGTGCTCTCATAAGCTGGCCGTCCGCGCTATCCATTTCCAGCGAATGTACTGTGTCAGCCAAGGCTGGCCCCAAGTATTGGATGGCCTCCCGCGCGTATCGAGAGGGATCGCCGTGCCGGCAGCAATTTCCTTCAGCTTCAATGCTATGTCTTCCAGATTCTCGAAGACACATCGCATTGAGATCACCATGTGGGACTCATGCTTCTCATCGAAGTCGTAGCTGTAGTAGCCGTATACGGGGCCGGTATCTATTCCGCTATCAATCTTGAGCAGTGTGACTCCTACCTTGTTCCGGTCGCGTCGTGCCAGTGCCCAAAAACACCCGTGAGCATTGCGATACTCGGGGCATATCCCCGGATGCATGACGAAGGTTCCTAGTGTTGGGATGGTGAAAACCCGTTCCTTCAGAATAAACTTGCATCGTGCAATGACTATGTCGGGTTTTCGATCTCTCAAGAATTGCTCGACTTCGGGAGTATTGGGAGAGTGCGAATACACAATTGGAACCTCCGGCAGGTCGCCAAAGCGCTGCCGCATGGTACGTAGCGCAGTCTCGGTCCACTCCCGATCCCTGGCGGCCATAAACAGGTTGTAGTACAGGCGGAACGCCAAGACGTCTATAAAGTGCAGCCACCCGCTGCGCCGCAGTTCGCGTTGTACCCGCCGCCTAAGTTGCCCGGTCTTCTCACGCAGAATCACCAATCCGTCAAGATCAGAAAAGGAAGCGAGCCAGCAAGAGAGGCCTTCTTGATCAAATGCATCTCCATCATGACATATCAGGATCGATTTCATGGGTCATCTTGGGCCCAAACTGCTCGGCACGCTCCTAAATTGTAGGCTGAGTCGAGTGCGACTGTAAACGGCGAACTCTCGTTCTAGTACTTAGTTGCAATGAAAAGCGGTCTATGTCATGATTGGGTATGAGCAAATACCCCACCGCCCTCACATTGACGCCAGAAGACCGCTCCACGCTGGAGAGCTGGGTTCGCGCGGGTAAGACCGAAAGGCGTCTGGCAGAGCGAGCCCGCATGGTTCTGGCCGCCGCCGACGGTCAAGGCACGCTTGCCATCGCCCGTGCGCAGCGCAGACGGCCCGCAACCGTCAGCAAGTGGCGAGTACGTTTTTCCCAAGCTGGTTTGACCGGGCTCCAGGATGCCCCGCGGCCAGGAGCTGCGCCGCGCTACGACGAAAACACCCGGCGCCGCATTCTGGACCAACTGGACCAGCGGCCGCCAGTCGGCCATGGGAGCTGGACCGGAGCGTTAGTGGCGAAGGCCTTGGGGGATGTATCCAAACATCAAGTCTGGCGCGTGCTGCGTACCCAAGGAATTCACTTACAGCGGCGCCGTAGCTGGTGCATCAGTACCGATCCGGAGTTTGCCGCCAAGGCGGCCGCTATCGTTGCCCTGTACCTGGACCCGCCGGAACACGCGGTCATCCTGGCGGTGGATGAAAAGCCGCATATTCAAGCCTTGGAGCGAGCCCAAGGCTATTTAAAACTACCCAACGGCCAAGCCGTGACCGGTTTCAGTCATGAGTACAAACGCCACGGCACCACGACCCTGTTCGCCGCCCTGAATGTGCTCACCGGCCAAGTCAAGGGCGGACACGCTCACCGGCGTCGACGCCGTGATTTTCTTGCCTTCATGAACGAGGTGGTCGCACTCTATCCGGGCCGGGAACTGCACGTGGTGGTGGACAATCTGAATACCCACAAACCCAAGCAGGACCGTTGGCTAGGGCAACATCCTACGGTCCATCTGCACTTCACGCCCACGCACGCCAGTTGGCTCAATCAGATTGAATGCTGGTTCAGTATCCTGAGCCGGCGCGCTTTGCGCGGGGCAAGCTTCACCTCGCCCCAGCAGGTGCGCGAGGCGATCGACCGATTCATAGCTGCCTACAACGAAACCGTCACGCCCTTCGAGTGGACGAAACGCCAGATTCGCAATGTGCATCCCCATTCATCTTACGCTAATCTACGCAACTAAGTACTAGCTCGCTCCCCTTCGGTCGACATGAGAGCATTTGTTGACGGGATTCGCCGACGATTTACTTGAGTCCCGGCCGTCCCGCTAAAGACTTGCGTTCGTGCAACCTCCACGCCAGCCTAGAGGCAAGTTCGCAATGTTGGTTTTGCCTTCCGACACATGCTGGCTGATAAATAAAGGCCCGACTCCTTGGTTGTGCAATGGAGTCGGGTAACATACTTGTTGGCACTCAGGCTTAAGGGTTCATGGCTTGCTGCAGGGCACTCCAATCAATGCCGGAAACATTCCCGTCAGTGGTAGTAAGCCAGTCTGGGATGAGAAGCTGGTAGTCACCGTTGCCAGGATCGGCATAGGTGAAAGGTGTGGTTGTCGCGTCGTTAGACGTGCCGGGCCATTGTTGTACGCCGTCTCCGCTGGGGACGAACATCACGTTGCCATAAAAGCGTGGGGCGAGTGGAGCAGGATCGCTCATGTAGTAGCCCAGCCCAACTGTTCCCGTATAGCCGCAATCTCCTCTCGGCTGCCGGGACAACGCATTGTCGAGGATCCATACATTATGCGTAGTAGAGCTAGGTGGAGGACATCCAGAGTTGCTACCCTCGAAGTACAGCGATGAAAAGATCGTGGATAGATCACTCATTAGCACGGTGTTGTGCTGAAAGACGAAGTCGGTCAAGCCAATCAGGCCGAGAGTAGAATCTCCTCCATCCAGCCACAGGGCGGTATGCTCGTAGGTATCCAAGTTCGGACTCACGAGGAAGAGGTTGTTGTCGACCCATATGCGCTTGGTTTCTCCCAGATTGACGCATCCCGGTGTTTTGAGGCAATTGTCATCTTCTTCCAGCGTGCTGATGCCGGCATCGACGTTGGCAAGAATGTTACTCTGGAACAGAATATCGTCGACGACAGCACCATTCCCGCTCCCGCTGGTGCGGACGGTAAACAACACAGAGGAGCCCGTCTGCCCGGCCACCCAGCTATTTTCTATAACATTACCGGTGACGACAGCTCGTCGGGCGCTTTTGAACTCCAAGTTGTTTTTTTCAATCCACTGGTTCTGGGCGGCACCTGACCCGCTAGGGCACGCAGCCCCTGAGGGCAGTAAACTACCCGGCGGAACTGTCCCGCCGGTCCCGCACGAATCCCACGAAGTCGGTTTGAATAAAACGTTTCTGCGGAGCTCAATATCGGATGGCACGTAGGGATTCGTGAGACCGCCGGCGCCGCCGAACATGATTTCCTGGGTAGTGGAAGAAATATAGTTATTGACAATCTTGATCGGTCCTGGTGTGTAGTAGCCCAAGATGCCCTGGGCTTCCGTGCCGGTGATGTGGATGTCGGATATGTAGCTGTCAATCACTGCAAGGTTGGTGGCGTTCGCCCCTATACCATGGCTCACGTCCTGGGAATTCGCCCCATTCGTAAGGCCGTGAATATAGCAGCGGTCAACGGTTATGGAATCCGAAAGATGGCTGGTGCTGCCATCGCTACCGTCATCCGGCGATTGCGCCTGAACGATGTAATAGCTCCAGCAAGCTATGGGTGGATTGTTCGACGGCTGGCATCCATAGGTAGAGGTCGAGGTTAGCTGAAGCCCTACCAGCCGAAAGTGGTTTGCTCCGTATGGTGTTCCATTGGTAGTGCAGGAACCGCTGCCACTGCATTCAGCAATTATGGCTGCGCCCGTATTCGGGGTCGTAATCGTCGGCATGTTCTGTCCGTCCGATGGACCGACCCGGGTGCCGGGAGGAGGAAGGTTAGCCAGTGCCGAGCTCTCGATGTAAATCCACTGGTTGTTGGGGTTGGATTTAGGCGGGAGGACAAAGTTGCCGGAGTAGGTGCAGCCCGCAGCTGCCACGATGACATCGCCCGGAACGGATGAATTAATAGCATTCTGAAGGTTCGCAGCGTCCGTAGCCAAGTTCCCGGTACAACCCACGTTCCACGTCGTGCCGCTCGTCGGCGGATTCCAGGTCGTGTCGACATAAACTTGGGGCGGAGTTGGGAAGGGGGCGCCTGCCGAGTCCGAGGTTGTTACTGTGAGCAAGAACGTGGCGGACCGCTGGAGGCCTCCTCCATTCCCATTCACCGAAATGGGATAAGCGCCGCTCAGCGTGCCGCTGCCCACCGTGATCGTCATGACCGATGTGCCCGCTCCGGGTGCCCCGATTGTGCTGGGGTTAAAGCTGATCGTCGTGCCATCCGGCACCCCTGAGGCGGATAGATCGATCGAGCTGTTGAAGCCACCGGTGATAGCGGTTGTAACCGTTGCCGTACCTTGATTGCCTTGGGGAAGACTTACAGCAACCGGAGAAACCGAAACGGTGAAGTTCTGCTGCGCCTGTTGCTGCGTGATCACTGTCAGCATGACTGTGGTGTTCTGCTGAATTCCGCCGCCATTGCCCGTCACCGTGATGGGATAAGTCCCGGTTGGTGTGCTGCCGCCGACC
Organism: uncultured Acidobacteriaceae bacterium; assembly: GCA_963782275.1. Taxonomy (GTDB): domain Bacteria; phylum Acidobacteriota; class Terriglobia; order Terriglobales; family Acidobacteriaceae; genus Bog-257. The sequence goes on from CAWAJA010000005.1 coordinate 201,894, forward strand.
GTGATGGTCATCGTAGAGTTGCCGGAACCGGGCGCAGGAATGGGGTTGGGATTGAAGCCTACGGTCGTGCCGGAAGGCATTCCAGAAGCCGACAGCGCGATGGAGCTGTTGAATCCGCCGCTGATGGTCGCGGTGATAGTTGATGCTCCACCATTTCCTTGCGGGATAGTGAGCGAAGCGGGCGACGCCGAAAGTGTGAAGTTGGGCTGTTGCTGCGCCGTCACCGTCAACGTAACGGTTGTGGTTTGTTTGATTCCCCCGCCGTTGCCGGTCACTTTGATGGGATACGTCCCCACCGCTGTGCTCGCCCCGACCGTTATCGTCATGGTCGAGCTGCCCGCGCCCGGCGCCGGGATGGTTTTTGGATTGAAGCTCACGGTCGTCCCTGAAGGTACCCCTGAGGCCGATAGCGTAATAGAGCTGTTGAATCCGCCGCTTATTGTGGTCGCGATTGTTGATGTGCCTTGGTTCCCTTGCGCGACGGTGAGCGAAGAGGGAGACGCTGAAATCGCGAAGTTTGGCGAGCCCGAGACTTGTGCGATCCCCAGGAAGGCGATCGGCGTACTGTCGCCCGAGGCCTGGCTCGTCCCCACTATTACCGTGAGTCGCGTACCCGCCAGGGTTACTTGCTGGCTGACGTTACTGCCCGGCCAGGCCGCGGCCGACCAGTTATTTCCCTTCGCATCGTAGAAGTAGCCCAGCTTGGTGGATCCCTTGGTCACGGTAGCCAGCACGGTGCCGCCATCCAGGAACTGAATCTGGCACTGTACCCAGCACGCCTGGTAGCCGGCATCGCCCATCGCCAGCGACAGGTTGTACGTACCAGCCGACGGTAAGTCCACGTAAAACGTCGCCGGCGAACCATTGGTTGCGAAGTTGATCCCGGCAAGCCGCGGATCCAACTTGGCATTGCGATTCCGGGCTTGCACAAGCGACTTCTTCAGCCAACCATACGTGACCCCATTCCCTTTCGTCGGATAGGCCGTGCTGGAAAGCACGTAGGTGTCGCCCGTAGGATCCGTTACGAAGGTTGAGGTATTGCGAAAGTCGAATCCTTGCTGCCAATTGCCCGCGGCGGTCACGGTAAGGGTGACGGTTGTATTTTGTTGGATACCGCCGCCATCGCCAGTCACTGTGATGGGATAGGTTCCGACAGGTGTCGCCGACCCGACGGTGATAGTCATGGTCGAGTTGCCCGCGCCCGGCGCCGGAATTGTCTGCGGGTTGAAGCTGACGCTTGTCCCGGAAGGTATGCCGGTAGCCGACAGACTAATGTCGCTGTTGAAGCCGCCGCTTATGGTGGTCGTGATGGTCGAATTCCCCTGGTTGCCCTGGGTAACGCTCAGCGAGGCCGGTGAGGCTGAAATCGTAAAGTTCGCCTGGTCTTGCGCCGTCACTGTCAGGGTTACGGTGGTGGTTTGCCGAATGCCCCCGCCATTGCCAGCGACCGTGATGGGATAGGTTCCCACCGGCGTGTTGCTGCCCACCGATACATACACCGTCGCGGTGCCTGCTCCGGGAGCAGCGATAACGAACGGCGCAAAGGTGACCATCGTACCCGAAGGCGCGCCGGAAGACGATAGAGTTATCGCGCTGTTGAAGCCACCACTGACCGTAGTCGTGATCGTTGATATTCGTCTGGTACCTTGCATAATACTGAGAGAAACTGGCGAGGCAGAGATCGTGAAGTTAGCCTGCCCGGCCAACGGCAAGGTGAACGATAATAAACTCAGCAGGAAGAAGAAGAGGAGTGCGCGTTGCCTCAACGAAGTGATATCCATAGCTTTGGTCTCGAGCCATGCCCTTCCGTGCGAATGGCGGTATTTAACCCTGCTGCGCGTGAGCACAGGTGAATTGCCAGCCGCCCATGGTAGGCAAAAGTTGATATCGGCACTATAGTTCCTAGCGGCGGGTTTCTACGTGGGTAACTATGCAAAATTCGCACTAAAGTAACCTCCTGCGCGGTTACCATGGTGGGATATGCCGTTAATAGTTTTTATATTCTTGAGCTTCCACCCGCAGACAAACCATTCCAAAGTAGTCACCGCTGTAGTTTCTTCCAGAAGGGTACGATGTCCGGTGAGTTTGAAATGCGCTTCCCTGACGGCTACGCTCACTGCGAGAAGTGCCAGCAGCAGCGCAAGCATCATCGCGTCACTGCCGTCCCGCTTATGCCTGCGACTACTGTGGCAGCATGATATCCCCGATGGCCGGGACGATCTTCGAGAAGAGTACTACCTCACTGCGTCTGTGGTTCTACGCCATGTACCTGATGTCTTCGACTCGCTGCGGCATCTCCGCAAAGCAGATTCAGCGCGAGACTGGCGTCACCTACAAAACCGCTTGGAGGATGTTCAAACAGATTCGCTCGTTGCTGTCCGAGCCTGACATGCAACTGGAGGGGTCGGCGGTGGAGATAGACGAAACTTATGTAGGCGGAAAGCGCAGCAATAAGCACGGGACTCGCGGGATGCGCGGTCGCGCCAGCGAAGGCGACGATAAGACTCCGGTATTCGGCATGGTCGAGCGTGGTGGACGTGTGATTGCCTGTGTCACTCCAAACGTTAAGTCCGAAACCGTGTACCCCATCATTGAGGAGCGCATCATGCCGGAGAGCATGATTTTCACCGATGAATACTCGGTTTATGACAGGTTAGCCAGTCCAGCAGAATGGATACCAGCATCGCCGCATCAATCACTCAGAAAAAGTGTATGTCATGGGCGACGTTCACACGCAGACCATCGAAAGATTCTGGAGCCTAGTAAAGCGCGGCATCGGTGGGGTGTATCATTCTGTGAGCCGGAAGTATTTGCAGACCTACTTGGATGAGTATTCTTTCAGATACAATCGGCGGGACAAAGGGAACCTGATCTTCAATGATGTTTTGCAGCGGGTTTCTGAGCGGGCTGATTCGCCGCTCGTCGCAGAAGTACTTCAAAATCCCGTTTCGCAAGAGGACGCATTTTAGCTGCGACCTCAGCTGACGGATTCAAATCTTGACTTGCAACGGGTCGTTCGCTGCTACCTTGCCGGGATGAGCGCGTATGCCCGCCATGCTTCCATCAGTTTAACACGGTGGAAGAAATGACGGGCGTGTGTCTCTACAAAAACGGCTTGAAGATCGGGATCAAACCCTCGACATAATCGACGAGATGATGCAGCGTTGGCAAGACCGCATTACCATGCGAAACTTGCGTCTTGCTGACCGCTTCATCGATCTCGAGTTGCACATCCTGCTCTTCGTCCGTATCAAATTCAGCGGAGAACTCTGGGGAGTTCTCTTTGAGCCAGAACATACTGGGAAGCCAGTCAGATCGATAAAGTCTATCGGCTCCAATACGAAGCAGGGTTCGATGCTTGTCAATTCGGTTGAGTTCGTGAATACGCCAGAGCGGAGGGTTCCCGTCCTTATACGGTTTCAGCCCGTCGATCTCCTGCTGCGCTTTTGGCCGCATGCCCTCTACTTTTCTCTTCTTGATGGTTTCATAAGTATCGAAGTCCTCCGCGATTGGAAATCCCGTTTGGTTGGTCGGGGTATTTCCTGCTGACCTGACCGATTTTTTTGTACCAGTTGGAATGTTAGTGTAACGCCTTTTTAGACAGCTAGTTCGTAGTCGCCGTCGGGGGTGTGGGGATGTGGGAAACGCGGAGCGTTTTCCATATCTCCATGCCCCGTTTCTTTCAGCAAGATGGCTTGCGGCGCTGGTGGTCTGTATCCCAGCGACGAATGCGGCCGTACCGTGTTGTAATGTACCCTCCATTGCTCGATCACCACCTGGGCCTCCTTCAATGAGTAGAAGATCTCTCCGTTCAGGCACTCATCCCTGAGCTTGCCGTTGAAGCTTTCACAGTACCCGTTCTCCCAGGGACTGCCGGGCTCGATGTACAGCGTCTTCGCGCCCACGGCCGACAGCCACTTCCGCAGTCTTTCCGCAACAAACTCGGGCCCATTGTCGGACCGCAGGTGTTCCGGGATGCCATGCATTAGCATCAGGTCCGCCAGGGTTTCGATCAGGTCATAGCTGTTCAACCGCCGCGCCACCCGGATCGCCAGACACTCCCTCGTGTACTCGTCAATCGGCGTCAGCAGCCGCAGCGTCCTGCCATCGTGGGTGCTGGCGCTAACGAAATCGTAGCTCCAGACGTGATTCTCATGCTCCGGCCGTAGTCGCACACAGCTGCCATCGTTCAGCCACAAGCGTCCTCGGGGTCGCTGTTTCTGCGGCACTCGCAGACCCTCCCGCCGCCAGATCCGCTGCACCCGGTCCTTGCCCACACACCAGCCCGCCTTGCCCAACTCCACCGTGATCCGCCGATACCCGTAACGTCCGTATTGGCTGGCCAACTGCAGGATGGCCCGGGTGAGGCCATCCTCGTCGTGGTTCTGCGTCGGAATATAACGCTGCGTCCCTCTCCACTGCCCCAACAGCCGGCAAGCATGCCGCTCGGAAAACCCGTACTGCTGATGAGCATGCTCGACCGCGCAACGTCGCCGTTCAGGGCTCAGAAGTTTCCCGAGGCCACGTCCTTCAAGACCTGCTTCTCCAGCGACAGCTCCGTCACCAGTCGCCGCAGCCGCGAGTTCTCTTTCTCCAGTTCCTTCAGCCGTCGCGCCTGCTCCAGCTTCAGCCCGCCGTACTCCTTGCGCCAGCGGTAGTAGCTCTGTTCTTTGATGCCGGCTTCGCGGCAGGCTTGTGGGGTGAGTTTTCCGTTGGCGATTGCCACTTCGATCTGTCGCAAAAGGGCGACGATCTGCTCTGGGCTGTGTTTCTTCCGGGCCATCTTCCAGCTCCTCTCGTACCAGATTCTCTCTCATTTCACCTGGTACAAAACTCGTCGGTCACGTCAGGTTTAAGCACCGAATCCGGGCACTACGCGGCGGACCAAAGGCGTCAGCATGGAGACGACGATAGCGGAACTAGCCCCGTATCTGCGGGGCTGGCGCAGCTACTTCGGTTTCTGCGAAACGCCTGTGGTGCTGATTTACCTGACCCGCTGGGTCCGATTGCGACTGCGGGCAGCGATGTGGCGGCAATGGAAGACACCGCGCCGTCGCCGCGCTGCTCTGTTGTCGCTGGGGGTTCGTCCGCGACTCGCCAATAACACGGCTGGCAGTGGACGTGGCCCTTGGTACCTGGCTCGGGCCATGGCCCTCTCTGTTGGGCTGTCCAATACTTACTTCAAATCGCTTGGACTTCCGACGTTGATTGATGGGTGTTAGCGCAACCAACTCGAACCGCCGTGTACGGACCCGTACGCACGGTGGTGTGGCAGGGGTCGGCGGGTGACCGTCGCCCCTATGCCGATCTGACGGGCGACACGGAAGTTGAGACGGGTGGGCGTGGTTGAGCTACAATGATCTAGCCGGCGAAACGGAAGCGGGCTCTGCGGGACGCAACCATGCTCAGGGATAGCATGGTGGTCGTATCGATGCCTTGAAATCCCCGCCCGAAGGGTGGAATAGTCACTAACGGAGAGCGCCCTCATTCCATTTCAGGCTGAACCAACACAGAGGCGCGGTCGAGAACAGTTCCTCCGCCTCATTCGGAGTTAATTCAAAGACGAAACCGGACTTCCAACTGACCCAAAGCATGCACGTTTTTGCACCTTTCCGGTCTCCAGGAGAACCTAGGATGGGCGGTAATTATAACTGCTTCAACAAGATACAGTCGTCGTGCAAAAAGGTGTTGCAACTTCTCAGGGATGCTGGCAATGTGGTTACTACGCTGTGCCATTCTCGTCGCCCTCAAATGTGGGCGGTCGACAGTTGACCCACTTTTTGACGTAGATTCCCAAATGCCCAACGTACATTTTCACTCCTTGCAGTTGGCAATGTAAGCCCGGACCAGGATTCCGAATGATGGGAAATACGATCTTTAGCGCGAGTGTAGACACGAATCCTCCCTCGGCAGCAGCAGCAGCCTTGCGCCCCCCGGGGATAGTAATCCAACCATCTCGTGGCTGGATAAGCCTTGATCTCAAAGAGCTGTGGGACTATCGCGAACTTCTGTTCTTTATGACCTGGCGTGATATTAAGGTTCGCTACCAACAGACGGCTCTAGGAGCGGCCTGGGCGATTATCCAGCCTCTCCTCAACATGATCGTTTTTACCGTTTTCTTTGGCCGCCTAGCCAAAGTCCCATCGGATGGAATTCCTTACCCCCTGTTCGCCTATACCGCACTTGTGCCTTGGCAATTTTTCGCCTTTGGTTTGACCGAATCCGCCAACAGCGTGGTTGCCAACGAACGCCTAGTCACTAAGGTTTACTTTCCCAGGCTGATCATTCCATTGGCCCGCATCTTTGCCGGCCTGGTCGACTTTGCCCTCGCATTCATTGTGCTGATCGGGATGATGGTGTGGTACGGGGTCCGGCCGTCCCTCGCCGTGATAGCCTTGCCGTTTTTTCTGGCTTTTGCGGTTGCGACGACTCTCGGCGTTGGCCTCTGGTTGTCTGCCTTGAACGTGCAATACCGCGATGTCCGTTACGCCGTGCCTTTTGTCGTGCAGTTCTGGTTATTCGCCTCTCCCGTCGTGTATTCCAGCACACTGGTGCCGGTGCGCTGGCGGGCCTGGTATGGCCTGAACCCGATGGCTGGCGTTATCGAGGGATTCCGCTGGGCGCTGCTCAGGAAGGCTCCCGCGCCCGGGATCATGCTGGTGGTTTCCGTGCTGGTTGTGGCGCTCGTGTTGATCGGTGGTCTGTATTACTACCGCCGCATGGAGAAGATATTTGCTGATGTGGTGTGAGACATGAGCGAAGTAGTGATCCAATGCGCCGGCCTGGCCAAGCAATACCAGATTCGCGAACGGGTACGCTACAAGACAATACGCGAGGCGATCACGACCGCAGTAACTTCTCCCTTTCGCAACCCAAACTCTCCTAACAAGGATGGAAGAACAAGCTTCTGGGCTCTCCGCGATGTCTCCTTTGAAATCAAGCGAGGGAACGTAGTTGGAATCATCGGCCGGAACGGAGCGGGCAAAAGCACACTTCTGAAACTCCTGGCCCGCATCACAACACCAACGGAGGGCTGGGCCGAAATTCACGGCCGGGTGGGCTCATTGCTGGAGGTGGGTACGGGCTTTCATCCCGAACTGAGCGGGCGCGATAACATCTATCTCAACGGCGCGATTCTCGGCATGCAGCGGGCCGAGATTACCCGCCAGTTCGACGAGATCGTGGACTTCTCGGAAGTCGAAAAATTCATCGACACACCGGTCAAACGCTATTCCAGCGGGATGTACGTCCGGCTCGCATTTGCCGTCGCCGCGCACATGCGGACCGAGATCCTGATCGTGGATGAAGTCCTGGCGGTGGGTGACACTCAGTTTCAGAAGAAATGCCTGGGAAAGATGGGGAATGTCGCAAATCAAGGCCGTACCGTCTTGATGGTGAGTCACAACATGGCTGCAGTTCAGTCACTTTGCGGACGCATCATCCTGTTGCAGGATGGCCGTGCCGTGCGCGATGGTAACCCTCAGGAAGTGTCGCGTTATTACCTGGACAGCTTTTACAAAGAGGTAAACTCGGGCGTCGTAGATCTCCAGTCCTCGGCTTTCACTCGAGACAGCAAGAAGTCTTTCTTTTCCGGGCTGCAACTGAAAAATAAGTCGGGTGAGCTGACCACCGCCTACGTGCCCGGCGACGACTTGATTGTCGAGCTCACCGTCGATCCGCTATTCCCGGTTTCTGATCCGCTATTTAGTATCGGGGTCGATGATATGATGGGCCGGCGGGTATTCACCGTCTGCACCGACTTCTCTGATTTTCGCCTGCCTCTGCTCGATCGTGGGACAACGGTCGCGTGCTCGGTGCCCGATCTCTGCCTGGCTCCGGGAAGATATATGGTTAACATCCATATCGGAACGATGTACGACCCTTCAATCGATCGCATTGCTGCTTCCTTCAATGTACATGAATCGGATTATTTCGGAACCGGACGGCTACCCTCGCCCGAGATGGGACCGATCCTCGTGAAGTCGCACTGGCGAACCATCAATCAGGTAGACGGCGCCGGTGCGTAAACTGAACCGTCCATCCACTCGCTCGCTGCTTATTCCTGTAAGCTCAAGTGCGATGGTTCGTCATGTGACTTTCTTCGCTGAGGATGTAGATTCGCAGGTCACGACCTCCTTAAATCAGGACATGAGGCGTTTCGCATTCGGATACCAGATAGGCTTGCTTGGTTGCTGCCCAGCTATACCCCGCAACGTACCTTGGTGCACATCGGCAACCGTTATCTATCAATAAGATACCCTCCAAGCCAACTAGGGCCTATACCAACAGTCGTGTCACCAGCCGCAAAGTAGCGCCGATCGTTTCTCAATTGCCAACGCTCTCGTCGTACAGGTTGAGTTGATACCCGACCGGTTGAGGTCCGATCCTCACGGGGTCGAGTGGCAACCGTGTGTTATAAGCGTTTTCCGATTCCCTCTGCGAAGCGCTGAATACATGCAGTAAATCCAAATCGCAAGAACGTAGGCGGTTCGCGCACTTGCCCGCTTCGACTAGCTATTTGATTGCCCCGCACGGTGGCGAACTCATCAATCTCATCGTGTCACAGGAGAAAGCAGCTGAACTGAAAGCCCATTCGCGCGAATGGCTGTCCTGGGACCTCACTCCGCGCCAAATCTGCGATTTGGAACTCCTTATGAGCGGAGGCTTCTCCCCGCTGCGCGGCTTCATGACCAAGGCCGACTACGAAGGCGTTTGCCACAACATGCGTCTGGCCAGCGGAGTGCTTTGCCCGATTCCGATCACTCTCGATGTTACGGAAGATTTCGCAAAGAAATTAAGGCCGGGCAGTAGCAAAGTCGCGTTGCGCGATCCCGAAGGCGTCATGGTCGCGGTTTTGCATGTGGAAGAGGTCGGCAGCCCGATCGGGCCGCCGAAGCAAAGGCCGTTTTCAATAGCACGAGCAAAGCACACCCGGGCGCCGGTTACGTGATGAACAAATCCAATCCTTGGTACGTTGGCGGACCCCTTGAAGGTCTACAAGGACCGTCGCATTACGATTTTCGCACTCTCCGCCTCACGCCTGCGGAACTTCGCGCCGAGTTCGCCCGCCTTGCGGAGTTGAATCTCTGCAGTTTGCGAAATTGTCTGCCCGCAAATCTAGAACCACCTCGGCGTTAGGCGGCGCCAGAACAGCGCTGGCTGTGCGGAAAGAAGCAAGTGATTTCGGAAATCAGTTTGTTGTTCAACATAGACTTGCAAAGCTTTAGTTTGCCAACTGTGCTCGGTTAAATTCTTTTTTTGCGGCTTTAGCGCGGATTCGATTCCTTCCGCGCTCACCATCTCAAGCCTCCCGTTACCAGTTAGTTGCAAGAGCCTTGACCTCAGCCTGCTGAAGCGCGATTTCAGCACTGTCACCAGTTTTGTCACCACTCGCTGCACTCGCGGCCGCCAAGACATGATCTTCAGACGGGTGAACGTAGCGCATCCCCATGCTCAGCGACGCCCAGCCCATGACCCGGCAGAGAGTAAAGACATCAACGTGAGGCGCGAGTCTTGTCGCAAACGTATGGCGAATCGAATAGACCTCGAACGGCCTGACCTTCGACAGTCGCAGGGCTTTCCGGTGCTGACCTTTCAAGCTATCGTGGTTGATGTGCTCGACCTTGGTTTCAGCGGGCCAAACCCAGCCTTCTCCGGCCGCCAGCCTCCTCCCATCGCTGTTCCAAAATCTGCCTGACCCTCGGAGTCATCGGCAACGTCCTGCGAGCGGCCTTCGATTTGCCATGTACAATGCGAATCGTCCCGTTACGGGCCATCAACCCACGTGACGCTTTCCTGACGTGACCGGCGAGTTTTGTACCAGGTGAAATGAGAGAGAATCTGGTACGAGAGGAGCTGGAAGATGGCCCGGAAGAAACACAGCCCAGAGCAGATCGTCGCCCTTTTGCGACAGATCGAAGTGGCAATCGCCAACGGAAAACTCACCCCACAAGCCTGCCGCGAAGCCGGCATCAAAGAACAGAGCTACTACCGCTGGCGCAAGGAGTACGGCGGGCTGAAGCTGGAGCAGGCGCGACGGCTGAAGGAACTGGAGAAAGAGAACTCGCGGCTGCGGCGACTGGTGACGGAGCTGTCGCTGGAGAAGCAGGTCTTGAAGGACGTGGCCTCGGGAAACTTCTGAGCCCTGAACGGCGACGTTGCGCGGTCGAGCATGCTCATCAGCAGTACGGGTTTTCCGAGCGGCATGCTTGCCGGCTGTTGGGGCAGTGGAGAGGGACGCAGCGTTATATTCCGACGCAGAACCACGACGAGGATGGCCTCACCCGGGCCATCCTGCAGTTGGCCAGCCAATACGGACGTTACGGGTATCGGCGGATCACGGTGGAGTTGGGCAAGGCGGGCTGGTGTGTGGGCAAGGACCGGGTGCAGCGGATCTGGCGGCGGGAGGGTCTGCGAGTGCCGCAGAAACAGCGACCCCGAGGACGCTTGTGGCTGAACGATGGCAGCTGTGTGCGACTACGGCCGGAGCATGAGAATCACGTCTGGAGCTACGATTTCGTTAGCGCCAGCACCCACGATGGCAGGACGCTGCGGCTGCTGACGCCGATTGACGAGTACACGAGGGAGTGTCTGGCGATCCGGGTGGCGCGGCGGTTGAACAGCTATGACCTGATCGAAACCCTGGCGGACCTGATGCTAATGCATGGCATCCCGGAACACCTGCGGTCCGACAATGGCCCGAGTTTGTTGCGGAAAGACTGCGGAAGTGGCTGTCGGCCGTGGGCGCGAAGACGCTGTACATCGAGCCCGGCAGTCCCTGGGAGAACGGGTACTGTGAAAGCTTCAACGGCAAGCTCAGGGATGAGTGCCTGAACGGAGAGATCTTCTACTCATTGAAGGAGGCCCAGGTGGTGATCGAGCAATGGAGGGTACATTACAACACGGTACGGCCGCATTCGTCGCTGGGATACAGACCACCAGCGCCGCAAGCCATCTTGCTGAAAGAAACGGGGCATGGAGATATGGAAAACGCTCCGCGTTTCCTACATCTCCACCCCCCCGACGGCGACTACGAACTACCATCTAAAAAGGCGTTACACTAACATTCCAACTGGTACAAAAAATCGGTCAGGTCAGGGCCGCATCCCGCTATCGAAGAGCACGCTTGAGACATCGTGCAGGAGCGCCCCGGCTGAGTTCAGGTAGAGCGATTCTTCGTGGGAGCTGATTACGCGTCGTGCTAGGGATTCCGCACCGGGGATGGCACCGGGGGGTTTCCCTCAGCCGATCTCAGGCCGGTCGATGTCACCAACTCTGGTAGTTTTAGTGACAGAATGCCGCCGAAGTGATGAAGCGCGCAGTCATGGAATACGAAGGCCGCGTCGAGAACGGGTGGAAGAAATGGTGAACTCGAAACAGACAGACAACTTGGGATTGGCAGTAGTTCCCGAAGTCGCCACACCCACCAACGAGTGCCCGAATCCTAGTCAGTGGCAATGCTTTGATGACATGGCAACAGAAGTCGAAGTACTCGAATTGCTGTACTCGCTGGTCCGCGCCATGCGCCCTGCCGTGATCGTGGAGACGGGGACGTACAAAGGAATCGGCACCTACTACCTTGCGACCGCTGCACGCGACAACGGCTTCGGTGAGGTTCATACCGCAGAGCCGTTCGCGCATCTGGCAACGGAAGCGCGTTCTAGGTTGGCGGCGAAAGGGCTTACGAACGTCACAGTCCATCAGAAGACCGGAGTGGACATGATCTTCAGGATGTCGAAGACAGTTGATTTCGCATTCTTGGATTCGAAGATGGAGACTCGCGTTCCGGAGCTGGTCACGTTGTACCCGATGCTGAAGGACGGAGCGATTGTGGCCGTGCATGACACGAACACCTTTCACGCGACGTACGGCGGACCTAGGAAGGGAATCACCGACCTTGCGAACGAACTGACGATGCAGCTTATCCAGCTCGACACACCGAGAGGGTTGACGCTGCTTAGGAAATAACTATGCCGATATTGACGGAACCGAGCGCTTCAGAGCGCAAAGACCTTGCGCGCAAGGTGTACTTGTATCAAAGCGACAAATCGCCAGCGATTGAGTATCCGAACGCGGATGAGGTTGTCTTCAAAGAAAACGGAAGTGTGCTTGAGATTGTTCAGTGCATGGACATCGAGAATAGCAATCGGAAGCGTTACACCTACTGGAACAGGGAACGCTACGAGTCATTCACAATCGAATGGCAAAACAGAACCGCGCAGCCCGAGTGCCACGTTGGGAACTGCGCCTGTTAGGATGGACTTTGCTCGAGCACCCAGAGCCGCTGTTGCGCGAGCGACAGCGTTTCCGATGCAGGGTTTGGCACGAGTCCCATTGCTTGATGTGATACTCGTTGAGCAGAAGCATGGAATAGGTGACGAGAGCGCAAAAGAAAAAAGTCAGATAGAAAATCGTCAGCAACTCTTTGAGTTCGTGCTTGGCTTTCTCTTTGCGGCTTTTGTTTTTGGATTCGTCGGCAGCCATAGGGTCCTTCCGAGCCTTCGCTCGTCGATCATCGCGTCTCTGCCTGCGTTTCAGATCCGCGCTCGCACGTTTGTACCCCGAACCGGACGAAGCCCACCAGACTCGCGTCACTTAATAGTTCTTGATCGTAACTGATGTCCCATCCAGCTTCGTCACCGTCACGGCAAAATTCTCCCGATACGTGAATGCCTGGTCCTGCAGGAAAGTCAGCGCCACCGCTTCTCCCAGCAGAATCGAATAGTCCGTGTCGCTGCGCCAATGGATGCCGGCATGAATACCATGGGCGAACGAGATGTTGTGTGCCAGTTTGTGTAACTCGCCATTCACCGTCATCTGACCGCTGTCCGGGCCGTTGTACGGCTCCAACGAGAGGCCGTCAACCGAAGGGACCATCGGATTCGGAACCACGGAATCTCCGTCGTAGAAAAACTTCAGCACGGTGATGCACGCTCCGGCGACCGGGCCGTGTCCCGTCGGATAAGCCGGATGGGCGGGCGATCCTTCGGGAAACGCCTGCGAAAGCAAATAGCTGCCATTGCGCATGTAGCTCAACTGCAGAGCTGCCGAGTTGAGCACGATCGGATCGGCCTTCCCGTCAGTAGTTCCCAGGCCCGTTTTCATGAGATGTACGATGCCGCCGCCCGACTCTGGACGATGACGGAGATGAACGATCCATTTTGGGTACCATACTGCATTGATCGCGGCTCGGGCGACTGCGCCCAGGGTTGCCGCGATGTCAGGTCCGCCAAAGGTGCCAAACGGTTGCTGGTTCTTGAAACTGTTGTATGGACTTCCTGGGTTCGACTTGATCCCTAGCGTCTCGAACACGAGATAGGCAGCAAGGTAAGCCTGGTACAGCTCATCCACGTGCGTAAAAGCAGAGAAACCGCGGCCATCGTGCAGATAGCGGCGTTGCGGGTCCGGCATGCCCGAAATGGTGGCAGTTACGCCATTCTGCACCGCCTGCCACGCATTCAGGTCGGTCATATAGTCCATGCCCGCAACGTAGGTCTGCATCTTCTGGTCGATCGACTGCGCGCCGAGGCTGGTCGGCCGGATGCAGAACTGTGAAACATATGGACCGATGTCTTCTCCGGCAAAATACGTCACCGGGGCCTTGCCTTTCTTGCCGGGCAACGTCAGCCCTCCGCGAAATAGCAGGCGAGGCGTAACTTTGCCGTTGTCCTTTGGACCTGCGTAGGTGGCGGCCATCTGGGGTCAACTCATTGGCTGCGGCAATGGCGGTCGCATTGGTCTCGTACGCGGTGAAAGGAACGTCGCGCAGTAACGATGCCCAATACAATTCGACCAGTTCCGTGGCGTATTCAGGGCTGGCCAACTTTGGCGCAGGAGGAACCAGCGGAGCTCCGAAATGTTGCGAGTCAGCGCCAACCAGAGTCAGCGCAAATGCCCCTAGTGGACACTTCAGAACCCGACTGCGTTGTCAATGCGGTATCAAACGGACTCTTACCTTTTGAGCACCGTCACGAATCTGGTTTCGCTTGACGCGGTGGATTGTTTGGTGGCGCGCGCATCATGGAAACAGCCCTGTCCGACCCCGCCTACTATTAGTGATCTCAGAAGGGTAAAAACCATCCACAATCTAGTACGACGACGGCAAAGAAGATGCGCTGTGTGTGCTGCAGGAGGCGGCGGAGGCTTCGATTTTTCTCGCCAACCTTGAGGATCAGTCTTCGAGGGGCAGAAGCCGCCGGGTACAAATCTGTAGAAGCACATCTTGAGGTGAAAACGCGCAAAAGGGGAGAATGGGCAGCAGATGAAGCCGACGGGGGAACCCCGCATGGCAACCCCGCCGACTCCAGCCCAATGACTCGTTACCCTCTTCATAGCGTAATTCCGAGCCGTGACATGACATTCGCGCAAGGAAGGGTCAACGGAAGGAACCCTCGTGGCTAGGGGGCTTCATTCGCTGTTTTATCTTCCAACGAGGGCACATGCAAAAACAGCGGGGGAAACAACACGCGCGATGGAAAAGAAACAGACCGGTTCGGAATCGCTTTCTACGATAGCGTCGGATTTGCACCGCAAAAGGGAAAAACCCTGCCTTCTCCAGCCAGGGCGGTTTGCGAAGTAAGCTGCTGACTGGCTCTGTGGCCTACCTCAGAGCTTGAGCTTGCGGTTAGAACGTCTGTTCGAAGCGCTGGGGGTAGCCGGAGCGAGATAGATGTGCTCCGTGACTAAGAAGACTTGAGACCGCGCATGTAAAGCGTCCCAGTGCGGCGGTACTCAGTGTCGAGGGCAGGATCAAATTCCCGCTGCGATATAGAACTGAATCCAGCACGGTCCAGCGACCTGGCTAGGGTCTCCGCATCCCAAGCATACTTATGCTCTCCGGCCTGACGGAAATGATAGTTGATGTAATCGAGGTGTGTTTCGCACCACGCAGGGTAACAAGTGTGTGGCCCCAGGCGCCAAAAGCGGTCTTCCGAATTACCGTAGGCGCGGATCGGCCACTCTGTGTCGGGGACGGCGACATCAAAGACGCCGCCGGGGCACAACACGCGCTTTGACTCAGCCAGAAAGTGCGGCACTTCGTGCATGAACTCGAAATGCTCGAACACGTGCTCACTATAGATATAGGACACACTGTCGTTCGGAAAAGGCCAAGGTTCCCGCAAATCCAGCTGAAGGTCGGCCCCCGGATCGAAGAGGTCGATATTCAACCAACCCGGTTTTATGTTTGGTCCCGAACCAAGGTTTAGTTTCAGTGGCACTCGGGTTCGCAGGAATTGTGGGACACGTCTGAGGGTGCTTCGGTGACGGCAGCAGAGCCTCCACTCCTTGCGAACCTCGCGGATAGCCGAGCGCAAGCCAGACGTCGTGCGGGACTTTAACAGCTTTTTCGCGGGGTTCAACGTTTGCTCACCTCGTATTTGCTTCTATTCCTTGAACTTATGCCGGACTTAATGGGGGAAGAAACTACTTGCGGACATTCGTTGGCAAAGCGTCCAGCGGTGAAGACTCTTTTTTTGCCTGTGGGGGCCGGTCCTAAGCCTTCGCGGTCTTCCTTCCGCAAAACCGGCGACCCTAGTCGCAGGTGAGTTACCAAAGTAGACGACCTTTGATGACACTGAAAACAAAATGACTTAGAAGTACTTGCCGTGGCAGTTTCCTGTGCTGGTCAGCAAAGGTTTGCACCTCTCGACCCGGAAGTTTCTCCACCGCTAACTATGCCGCTTTGCGCTGTTATCGAGCTGGGCAGGCCGAAGGTTTGCACTCTCACCTTCGAAATCAACTATCTTAGCAATTTCCGCCACCGGCCTTCCTACGGGTTTGTATAGAGCGAGCCGTCCAACGGGGGAAGATCCTGAGAGCATAGACGGCTAGTTTGATTCTTTTGTCGCGGTAATGTGAATTTGCCTGAGCCAGATGCTCAGCCGCTTGGTCGAATTCCTGACGCGACAAGGCTTCGTAGGCATCCATCATCGAAAGCTCAGCCTTCAGGGCAGCAATCTCTCGGTCCAAAAGTGTTCGTTGCGCAAGCGTCAAAGGAAGTTTCTCGCCTACCCGGCGCAGGCATTCGGCCTCATTTCTATTTATATCGCGCGGCGCCGCCTGCTTGCTCGTCACCCCAGAGTCGTGCCTGCGATATTTTACCAATGCCAGCTTTGTGTAACCTATATCGCCAGAGAAGGAAAGCCTTATGCAGAACTCGACATCCTCACCACGATGCAGTTGCTCATCAAACAGTCCTGCCTCGATGGCTTTAGCACGACGAACCACTGTGGCAGAAGGGAGCTGACCCCCTTCCCGGCGGAGCATCCGTTCGAAGTTCAACAGCTGATTCACGTTCGGGCCCAGCATTTTCTGTAAGTTGCGATTTCCCGCCAATTCCCCGAAGTGTATGACGTCCGCGATTGCGGCCACTGCTCCAGGGTTCTGGTCGAGAAACTGCACTTGCGCCTCAAGATATTCAGGCATCCAGATATCATCACTATCTAGGAATGCAAGCAACTCACCGCACGAATGCTGGATGCCTAGGTTGCGTGCTGCGGAGACTCCACGATTTGACTCCTTAAGGTAACGAATACGGTTCCGGTAAGCCCCGAGCGCTGTCTCCAACTGAGGCGTATCCGGCGAGCCATCGTTGATCACAACCACTTCGAAATCTTGAAGGGTTTGGCAAAAGACTGACTCCAACGCCTCGGAAATATATGGCGCAGCTTGGTATGCGGGAATAATTACACTGATCCTTGGCGGCGACCTGAAAGAAATCCGCTTACCCTTCACGTCAACGTCATGCATGCACGACCTGGTCCCTCTCCAGGCGACTTTGGATCACTTCATGACCTTACAGTAGATCTTTCGAGTCGACCTTGATGTAGTGAGCTTTGGTATAGCGACGCACGGCTAGATTCAACGCTCAGGATATCACATGTTAGCGCGCTCTCAGGGGTTCTTTCCCCGCTGCAACAGCCGCGGCGAACTACCGAAAGTTGCTCCAAGTGTTGGCCGCCCACGCCCGCTGCGCTGATTGCACGGGCAAAGTCACTCCGCATCGCGCGTTCGCCATGTGGAGGTGGCGCAGCTCGATGTCCAAACAGAATCTCACCGCGCTCAGCAAAACGGCTATCAAACTCTGTCCCCGGTAGATTCCCGGGCAACGGATTCCAACAGTAACGTGGTTGTTACCAGTCTGTGAATATCTGCGCTCAGGGGGATGGGGTTGCAGGGGAAAGGGGACGTGTGAATTGCGCAGGGATTCGAGACGCAAAGTTAAGGCCCCCTTCACCTGCACCATCGATGTAGAAGCTTGAAGGCATAGGGGTAAAGATTACCCGCAGCAAAGCACGCAGAGTGTGCAAATGCGGTGGATGGAGTTGCGGATGAAGTTTTCTGCCGCCTGCCTATAATGTCGGGCCAGCAGAGGCGTCCCGCTGCTACAAGTTGTAATGACCCAACACTCGATGTTTATGTCAAGAGTCTCGAGCAGCGGCATCCCGCTTTGCTCCAGAACGAATGCTCAGATGACGCGAAGCCACCGCAGCACATCCAGATTTTTTCATCTATGCGTCGCTGCCGGGAGCGGGAAAGGTCATGGCGCCGCGCTCGCTGGCGGCCTTAGGATCGCAACGGGAGCGATATGGCAGCGCCAACGACGTGCAAAAGTACGGTGGCATCGCACCGGTAACCGAGACGAGCGGGAAGAAGAAGTGGGTACACTCCCGCTGGGCTTGCCCAAAATTTTTGCGCCAGAGTTTTCACGATTGGGCGGGCCATTCCATCGCGAAATCGAAATGGGCCCGCGCCTACTACCAGCAGCAACGCGCACGAGGTCAAGATCATCACGCCGCCGTGCGAGCGTTGGCGTTCAAATGGATTCACATCGTATTCCGTTGTTGGCAAGACAGGGTTGTTTATGACGAAAACCAATATCTGGCAACCCTGGTCACGCGAGGCTTGCCGCTGAGTTCGCTTGTTGGGCCCAGGGGGGCTTGTTGAAATCTTTGTGGATCGCTCGTGAGGGAGGCAAAGAGTGCCTGGTTAAGAAACTCGAAAAAAACACTTGACAGACGTACTCAGAAGGCTCAAGATAAGTGAGCGCTTATGGGCGATGTCCTTGACAGCTCTCCACGCCACCGGAAAGTTACCGGCTGTGAAAAAATAAAAATAAAGAAAGCCACCACGTCGGGCTTGACTTTTATGACCTTCTCATAGAGGCGCAAAAGCGACGTCCCCGAGAGGCAAAGTTAGGGGGTACAAAACTTCTGAGTCCGAGAGGTATGCAAGCCTTTCCAGACCAGCAAAGCAACTGCCCCAGCAATCGCTGCTAAGTCGTTGATTTGAGTATCCCCGAGGTTAACCTGCTTGGGTAATTCAGCTGCAATATGGAGTCTCCGGTTCCGCTTCTGCGCGGATGCATTTCTCGAGAACTTCCACGCACCATTACAGGCATGAGGTAAGAGGCTGGTGCCCGGAAAGTAATTAACGGAAGTAGTCAGTTTCGCAGATGTCCGAAAGCCAGGCTCTCCACCTATCTGAAGCTGCGGCTTGTGGGTAGTTTCGGAATTGAGCAGTCTTGTAAGGTCTTGCAATGATCAGCATAGTCGTTTGCACTTACAACCGTTCCTTGAAGCTAGAAAAAACTTTAGCCAGCCTCAGGCGTCTGTCCACCGCACCGGGTGTTGCCTGGGAGTTAGTCGTAGTGGATAACCACTCGACAGACACTACCGCGAAGATCATCAACCGCTTTGCTGTAACTTCCAGAGTTTCGGTGCGATATGTGTATGAGCCTGAACAAGGGAAATCGTTTGCCCTTAACACGGGCGTGCGTGCGGCGAGCGGCGAACTACTGGCCTTTACAGATGATGACGTAATAGTGGATGAACATTGGCTCACCAGCTTGCTGGGAACCTTCGCGCAATTTGATTGCATAGGCGTGGCTGGGCGGCTCGTCCCGGTATGGAACCAACCACCACCGCCATGGCTGGAACTTGAAAATCAGCAGGCGGTGGTTCACTTCGAGCATGGCGAAGAGACGAGGATACTTGATTCATTTTCTCCCGTCGGCGGTAACATGGCTTTTCGCAGAGCTGCCTTCGAGAAGTACGGCTTATTTCGCGTGGACCTGGGAAAAAAACCGAACAACAGCGGCCTCGAAGATGCGGAATTCGGTGCTCGGTTGGTGAAAGGCGGAGAGAAGATCGTTTACGCACCCCAAGCAAAAATCTACCATCCGGTTGAGCCAGCACATGTTCGGAAAAACTATGTTCTGCGATGGGCCTACTCGGAAGGCCGGCACCAGATACGCTCCAGATTGTGGCCGCAGGATGCGACTCGATATTTCGGCATACCTCGATATCTGCTCGGAAGCCTGCTAAGAGACCTTTTCGGATGTGCCGTCACCCGTGATAAGAAACGACGCTTTCAGCACCGCCTGCATGTTTATCAGGCCCTCGGGGGCATCAGCGAAGCCTGGAGATTGGAGGACAGTCCACTAGCGTGCTATGTCCCGATGCTTGAAACCACCAGCGCATCACTAAAGCCGGATAAGACTCGTTACCTCTCAAATGGGGGATCTCCCGTATGAACCGACACCCCGACCTGATTTATGATGTAGGGATGCCACGCGTGCGATTCACAACATGATCACAGTCCTCATGGCAACCCGCAACCGGGCGGCGATCCTCGGCGAGGTGTTGGAACGGTATGCCACCGTCGAGGCACCGCGCCACGGGTGGAAACTGGTCGTGGTAGATAACGGCAGCCGCGACCAGACGCGCCAGACTGTCGAGGCCTTCGTCGGACGCATCCCCGTCGCATATGTCCTCGAAGAGACGCCCGGCAAGAACGCCGCCCTGCGCACGGGTTTTCCGCGTGCCGAGGGCGACCTGCTCATCCTCACTGACGACGACGTGCTCCCCTGCCACGATTACCTCCTTCAATACGAGGCCGCAGCAAAGCGGCTCCCCGCCTTCGACATGTTCGGCGGTCCCGTTCTACTGCGCTGGGACTACCCCCCGGAACCGTGGATGACCGAGAACCCGGAGATCCGGAACCCCGCCTTTGCCTCTACCGACCGATCGTGGCGGGAAGGGCCCACGACGGAGGTGCTGTTTGGGGGCAACTTCGCCGTGCGCCGCACCCTGCTGCGGGCTGAGGACTTCAACCCCGCAATTGGCCCCGTCGAGGGCGTCAGCTTCGCCATGGGCGAAGAGGCCGTGCTCCAGAGACGCCTGGAGCTGCGCGGCTGCCGGAAATACTGGCTGGAAGGCGCGACAGTGGAGCACATCATCCGTCCCGAACAGATGGACCGGAAATGGGTGCTGCGGCGCGCCATCCGCTATGGAAAAGGCCTGTACATGATAGCGGCGCTGAACGGGGAGAAGGCATACAGCATCTGGGGGATTCCGCGCTGGGCGATCCGGCGATATATCACGGAAGCTTCACGGTTCGCCGTAGCCTGGGCGCGCGGCCGTAGCCAAGCGGCGCTCGAGGCACGGTGGAAAATGAACCAGATCTGGGGGTACATGGAGGAAGCCCGCAAGACACGTTACCAGGCGCGCCCAGGCCGTGACTCTACCACCACTAGTCACTACCGCGACCCCAGGGCTCATAGGAGAGAGTAGGCGAAGCCATGATGACGGACAACATACGTGACTTCGTGCCACAATTACGCCCTCACAACAACCGGCGCGATAACCACGTTCACTTTATGATTTCGCGCAGGCCCATGTTGGAGCTTTCACCAGAGGATGTCTCTTTTTATGACAGTATCGATGGTCATAAAACCGTAGGTGAATTAGAGCAGACATATCCGCAAGCCTGCCAACGCTTGTTACAGTGGCATGATGCATTTGCCCTGGAGCTTATTCCTCCCACCGATCACGTTATGAGCCCGCACATAGTGGTCATTGAACCTCACATGGATGATGCAGTTCTGAGCGCCGGAGGACGCTTGCTGCATCGCCGAGGAGCCTCGCGAATCACGACGCTCTCTGTTGTCAAGTGGAGTAACTATACATCCTATCTGGCACTTGGCCGGGAATTTCTTGACATCCAGGAAGTTACCCAATTACGACTGCGGGAGGCTGAGTTGGTGGCGAAGATGTTGGGTGCCGGGGCCGAACACCTTGATTGGCAGGACGCCCAACTCCGGTTCTGGCCGGTTGAACGCTGGTCTAGGGCAACGATCGAACGGTTCAGCCAGGACCCGGCCGCTTTCATCACCTTCCCGCCGAGTCCGAAAGACATCGGATCCCTAGCTGAAAACCTTGCGCGGATTTTGATCCGGCTACAGCCGGACGAGCTCTGGATTCCCATGGGAATAGGCTACCATGTAGACCATCGCACGACGCGCAGCGCGTGCCTACGGATGCTTGCCGATGCCCACGGCCAGTTGGGACATGTTCCCGTTTGCATGTATGAAGATGTGCCGTACGCCCTGACCCCGACGGACGTCGTCCGACTCGACTCATGGCACACACGACGTTTGCTGGAGGCAGGTCTCGCATCCCACAACGTCCGTCTACGTCGCAGCAGTGAAGACATTACGGACGTTTTCAAGGAGAAGCTCCGCCTGGTATCCATATACGCTTCGCAATTCAAGGTTTCTTATATGGAACCTAGAGTTCGCAAAGTTGCGGAACGTGAAGCCGGGAGTGCGGGGAGGTTGGCGGAAGCATTTCACTATCTGGAAGGAAAACGAAACCCGCCGCTCGAATCGAGCCTGTCGCCTATTGCGCCCGCCTTGTCCTCGCTCAAAATAAAGGCGTCCTCCCTGCTCCGCGAGCGGACTAAAATACGGCGACTTACGGTGATGGTTCTCCCGACTGGAAGCCTGGGTAGGTGGAAAGCGAATTCCGAAACACTAGCTGCTGCGTTTCCGAACGCCCGCTTCTCGGTCTACGCGCCCGAAACAGTAGCCTGGCAGGCGGAGGCAGGAGGCAGCAAACAGGCGAATGTTCGCATCGTACGGAGAGGCCGTTTAGGTTGTTTAATGGCTGTGCTCGGCCAGTTATTCGATTTCCGTACGCCTACTGTGGTATTGACGACCGGAGCCTATAGTCGCGGGCTTAAATACAAAATGATCAAAGCGCTGCTTCCGTTCCGGCTCGTGCTACATGCCAAGATTTTGTGTGACTTCTGCTGGGTTCTGAACGAGCAGTTTGACGATTGCCTTCAGTGAGGTGTTAACGGAAGCCCTCTTGAGAGACAGGGCTCTTCATTGCACCAGTTTTTCTCTCCGGACGGCCGCCGGCACATGCAATTGCCAAGGGAAAAAACAGCGCTTCAATTCGCCGGCAAACCGCCATTTGTAAACATCGTGTCCTTTCGGCAATGCTGCGTAACTGAGAGTCCGGGCAGCGAGATTCAGAAGAGGTAACCTTGCGCTAGCCAGTACTGCCAATCGGCGATTGCTTGGTCGGTAGATTGGTTTTCGTCGATCGCAGTCAGCTGCGACAACGGGACCGCCAGTTTTCGGTCGCCCCAGCGGATTAGGACGAGCATGTCGCCGGTACAGGCTTCTTCGGGTGCAAGTTGCAGAACCTCGACCGTTTCTCCTTTTTTGAGTGGTGAGACCACTTTGGAAGCTGCGCATTGGGCGCGGAATGGGAAGTGGATTTTGTCCTCCAGATAGTAATACCAACCCATAGCCCGCTCTGCCGGACCATAAGCGTCCACGACGATTTCGTTCTCGATTCGTTGTTCTCGGGTGGAGTTTTTTCTGGGTTTTGCCATGAGTAACCTCAGCAAGCGGTCTGCGCCAAAGGCTCGCGGTAATTCCACGGCATCCACTCCGCGGGTTGAGCAGCAAGCTCCTCCGCGTGCCTCTGCAGTGCAGTAACGTAGTCGAAGGGATTCACTTCGTTCAGCTCGCGGAGGTGTGAATCAGGCTCATGTAGAGATCGCCGACCTCAGCACCATTTAGGGTTTTATAAAACAGCGAGTTCTTGCGGTGCAGAATCGCCTTCTTCAACGCACGCCCGACCAGATTGTTGTCCAATGGAGCGCCGGGCTCGCGCAGAAACAGCGTCAAGGCCTGCCAGTGGCGCAGCATGTAGCTGATAGCTTTGCCCAGGCCCGAGTTGGGCTCCACTTTGTGATCCTTCAGCTGTGTAGAGAAATCACAGAACGCAAGCGGCACTTCAACATGAGAAGAATGTTCCATACCGACACAATCTTGGAGGTCGCACCGGGCGCAATATCCAACCCCAGCAGTGTCAACCTGACTCGACGCCGACGAAAGTGTTGATTGGCCTCGGCCAGAAGCTCTTTCGCATTTGTGAACTGCCGATTGTGGAGTTGCCGCTTGCCTTCTTCCAACAGGTAGTTTGCCCTGGATTCCTGCGTGCGTTCGATGATCAACTCAGATTGTGATTTGGATAGGGAAAGTGTACGCCCAGTCTTTTCCAGGATCATCCAATAAGCTTTGGCCATGTTAGATTGTAGCTGGCTAAGCGAGTCCGGTCGCACCCCACTGCCTCGAGCTTGCAACCTGCGAGTGTAACCGATTTTGGCACCATGGAAAGCGGTGCGGAGCCACATGTCGTAATCATCGCACCGCGGCAAACTTTCATCAAAAAGGCCCGCTTTTACGATCGCACTTTTCCGCACCACGACGGTCAAAACAGGAATGTGGCAGCGTTCGACAACCAGAGCGGCAAAATTTGGTTCGCCATGGGAAGGACATCTATCCATGAATTTCCACTGATGCCTGTGGTCACCGATGAGACAGTCTGAGTAGGCCATATCGAGTGTCGAGTCTTCCTCAAAGAGCTTCATTTGAGATGCCAGATGTTCCGGAAACCAGACATCGTCACTGTCGAGGAATGCTAAAAACTCCCCTCGCGCTCTTTGGATCGCTGTGTTCCTGGCACCTGCAGCGCCCTTGTTCTCTTGCTTGATGTAAACAATGCGGTTCAAGTATGGCGCTATCGCGATCTCCAGTTCGGGTGTGTCGGGTGACCCATCATTTACGACTATCGCTTCAAAATCCGTATAGGTTTGGGCCAAAACCGAGTTCAAGCAATCGGCGATCAGAGTCGCAGTCTTGTATACCGGTATGATAATGCTGATCTTAGGGGGACGGTCTTGATACACCGCCATCATAATCATCAACCTTGGAGGACGACCTCTGGCTCTCCTGCCAAAATATGGTTAACTGCTTCTACGCCCATCATCACGGAGTGATCCATGTTACCTATCTCATAACGCCACGCTCCGAAGCGGCCACGAGCATAGATGTCGCGCTTCATCAGTTCGGGCTGCAAAATACGCAAAGCTCGATCACGATTCAGGGTCGGGATGGGATAGGAGTAGGGGACTGTGCAGTGAAATCGCGAGATGATATGTTGACGGTCGGATTCCTCGAGAACTTTTGCTCGAATCAATCCTTCGATAATCTGATCAAGTATAGGTTCCGGATCAGGATTTTTGCCAATTTGAAATGATACCTCACACATTAGCGAGCTGTAGTTTTCGGTATCCCCGCTCGGAACATTGTTCGGCGAATAGTGTGAAAAATAGGTGGCGCGGTAACAGGGCATTTCCTGATCCGCGAAATAAATCCAGCATCGGCCGGTTTCGATTTTCTTCTTTAGGCCCAGCCCCACTACCAGCAGACTATTGTGATGCAGATCTTGGCTTGCATCGAGCAGCATGCCGTCCACCCCTTTCAATCGCTGTACGACCAGGTCGAGGGGAGCGGTTGAAATAAGGGTATCGTAGGTATCGCCTGTTCCGTCCGTAAAGGAAACCGTGCGACGCGTCGCATCCACTTCGGCCAGTTCCTTATCGCACTGCACTCTGCCCGGGAATTTGTTGGCCATGCGGCGGTAGATTTCGCCGGTACCTCCATGTAGCGGGAACCGAAACTTGCTGTTCGGACCCCAACCCACGTCGTCGCGCTCAAAAAGTATGTTCTCGAGGAGTCGCTTGAAGTCCACCACCGCCACGCGTTCACCAATCCACGATTTGGACATCTGCTCGAGCGGCGTAGTCCAAACCTTTGTGTTGTAGGGGAACATAAACGCTTCAGCAATGCCTTCGCCGAAGGTCTCGAGAATCCAATCGTGAAAGTTCGTTACAGTTCGGGCCAGACCATTGGCTGAAGCTTTGGCTGCACCCAGTAGACAATCCAATTGCATTGATTTGGGCAGGTATCTGAGGTTGTTTTGAAATGGATAAGGAATCCAGTGTTCACCCTTTACGATCCAACTCTCTCGGATACGCTCGTGTACCTCTTTCCCTAGCATTCGATCAACAAGTTGGTCGAAGTAAGGATGATGAGAAAAAATAACGTGTCCACCCTCGTCCCAAACAAACCCGTGCTTATCCGTCTGAGACGCGGAATGTCCTCCGACGTGGTCAGATTTTTCATAAAGCAACCACTGCTCATAACCGAGCTCATAAAGGCGATAAGCCGCACCCAAACCGGTCGGCCCCGCTCCGATGATGACGATCTTCTTGTCGTTCATGGATTCCTGATCTAACACACTCGAGACGAAAAATAGCGAGGGCGAAGCCGAGAGAACGGGTAGCCAAAAACTATCTATACTTATGGGGTCAAAGAAGAATAGCGCGGTGTCTACCCTCCCACTAAAAAAAAGCCGCGTGTCAATAGGAAAACCCTCGAAAAGCGCGACCATTGAAAATCGAACGTGCCACCTTCCAAAACCAAATGTTCCTGGCAAGGTTTGACTTAATCGTTGTACACTAGCCGCAGGTGCTCCTCAAACTCGTTTGCAAGATGCTCATGTACTCATCCCGATCCGGAAGACCATGAGGTGGCAAAGATGAGCAGGGCTGTCCTTCGGATCGCTTATCGTACTCGATCTTGAATTGGGCGTTCGCACAAGCGCTACATTCGGCTTCGAACGGAATTGGCTGTCTTCTGCTGCGCAGCCACCGAGTGATCCGCAAGGTCGGTTTTTGAGTACGCACCATTGGTTTGATTCTACCCGAGATCGCAGTTCGTTATCAAGTTCGATTTGCTAGCCGAAGGAGCAAAACCAAGCTCTGTTCCAACGACCCCACATAGCAGGAAGTTTTCCCCGAATTCGTAAAGTCCAATTAGTATCTTGCCGGGAGCGTCCAGGTGACCTAATGGAATGGACCCATCCGGGGTCATTGTAAGCTCAGTCCCGGAGGTGTTCCCCGATGACGATAGTAACGGTTGGACTGGATATTGCCAAGCAGATATTTCAAGCTCACGGCGTAGACCGGACGGGCAGGGTGGTATTGCGGAAGCGGCTGAAACGAACTGAGGTGGCGACGTTCTTTGCTGGAGTGGACCCTTGTCTGATTGGACTGGAAGCCAGCGGCGGAGCGCACTACTGGTTTCGGGTATTGAGCCGACTGGGGCATACGGTACGTCTGATCGCGCCGCAGTTTGTGAAGCCCTATGTAAAGTCGCAGAAGAACGACGCCAACGATGCTGAGGCGATCTGCGAAGCTGTGAGCCGACCGAGCATGCGCTTCGTTCCGGCCAAGCGGGTTGAACAGCAGGATCTGCAATGCCTGCGCCGGTCACGTCAAGTGCGTCCTCGTCATGGCGCTGCGCCCCCACATAGCGCTGCGTTCCTCGCCACTGCCCCAACAGCCGGCACGCACGCCGCTCCGATAAGCGATGGTGCTCACAGGCATGCTGTACCGCGCAACGTCGCCGTTCGGGGCTTAGAAGTTTCCCGAGCCTACGTCCTTCAAGACTTGCTTCTCCAGCGACTACTCGGTTACCAGGCGCCGCAGACGGCCGTTCTCTTTCTCCAGCTCTTTCAGCCGGCGCGCCTGTTCCAGCTTCAGCCCGCCGTACTCTTTGCGCCAGCGGTAGTAAGTTTGTTGATTGATCCCGGCCCCTTTGCAGGCTTGGCCGATGCTCTTATGGTTGGCTAATTCGACTTCGATCTGTCGCAGGATGGTGACGATCTGCTCCGCACTGTGCTTCTTCCGGGTCATGCCTCAGCTCCTCTCGTACCAGATTTTCTCTCATTTCACCTGGTACAAAATTCGCCGGTCACGTCAGGCCCTCTTGTACACTAGACAGGCCAAATATCGTTCAACCGGTCAAGATGCGCAGTCAGGCGGATGGGCATCCGGCCTCGATAAAAGTGAGTCTGGAAGGCACGGCGGACGTGACGGAAACACCAGCGGATCTGAAATCTGATTCCTCAGCAGCGCTCCATGATAAAGCATAAATTGTCCTTGTTGTTGCTCATGTTTTTGACTACCCTCGCAGCATTTTCCCAACCGGTCGCTGAGCTGCCAAGGCTCTATGTCGATAGCTCCTATCATCATCCGAACGGGTCCACTACTTACGTTAAGGGCGGCGGAGACTTGCAAGCTGCCCTCGATGGAGCGAAACCTGGGGATACGATCATTGTGGAAGCCGGCGCGACCTTCACTGGCAATTTCGCGTTGACACCAAAAACCGGCAATGGGTGGATTTACGTTCAAAGCTCCGCCATCGATAGCATGGCACCTCCCGGTCACAGAACCTCTCCTGACGAGGCATCACACATGCCGAAAATTCAAACGCCGAACAGCACGGCTGCGATTTCGGTCCTGCCCGGTGCTGCCAATTACCGGCTCGTTGGTCTTGAGATTACCCCCGCAAAGGGTGCGCCTCGTGCCTATCAGTTGGTATACATCGACTTCAACGCATCCCGAGCGGAGGCGCAGCTTCACAGCCTCGCACTGCGCCTTGCGCCCGGTCTGGTTCCAGCGGACCAATTCCCGAAGAACATCATCATAGATCGTTGCTACATCCACGGCTCAGATACGCAGGATGTGCGGGAAGGCGTGGCCGCGAATGGGATTTCGGTCGCTGTCGTAGACAGCTATATCTCAGACATTCACGATTCTACGATGGACTCGCAGGCGATCATCGCATACCGTACGCCGGGACCTATCAAAATTGTCAATAACTTACTTTCAGCTACCACAGAAGATGTAATGTTCGGTGGAGCAGGTGGCGCCAATAACCCGTATGTTCCGTCTGACATCGAAATTCGCAGGAACCACCTCTTCAAGCCGCGTTCATGGCAGGTGCCTGGAATAACAATTCCTCCGCATAACCGGTGGGTCGTCAAGAACAATCTGGAGTTCAAGGATGCGCAACGAGTTATCGTAACCGGCAACGTGTTGGAGAACAACTGGGTGAGCGGCCAGGTGGGTGTGTCTGTTCTTCTCACGGTGCGAACCGCCGGGGGCGGAAACAATGCTGTGGTGAATGATATTACCATCGACAGCAACTTAATCAAGAATGTCGATGCTGGATTCAATACCCTTGAGCACGACGATCAGTGCAAGCCTCCCAACTTCCCTGACTGTACTAACCCTGGGGAAGAGAAGAGGATTAAGATCTCCAACAACCTCGTCTTGATGAGCCCTGAGGACAATGGCTCTCATCACGGAGGGTTTTTCGTTGCCGTAGACTTGGAGGACGTAGTCTTCCAGCACAACACGGTCCTCATGAGTGACCAATCGACGTGCTGGAACTCGGTTTTCTTCAACATGAAAGACGGCTGGCACTGGCCTCCTCCGCGATCGGTTACGCACAACTTATGGATTTTAGACAACGTCCTTTGTCGTCAGCCGACCGGCGATTGGGGGGGGCAGGGCACAGAAGGACTGGCCAGCTACATGGGGGACCCGCCCCCGCTCAATAAGCGCTTTCTCGGCAATGTGATGTATGTTCCACCCGGTGACGTTATGCATTCGTTTCCTCCGAGAAATACCCTCCAAACGAAACTCTCCTTTGCGGATGCTCTCGCTGGAAACTACCAACTTGTCTTGCCAAAGTGGACCCAAACAAGTGATGGCACGCCGGCCGGGGTTAGTATGGCTAGTCTGGAAGCAGCAATGAGCCCAGACGCTTCGCCGCCGCCTTCCCTACAGCCGCAAGTCGTAATGCTGCAAGCCGGTCAGACCGCACAATTCAACTCTCCGTTCGTCGACCCCTCGTGGCAGTTGACTCCGCCGACCGGAACCGTCACTCCCCAAGGACTCTACACCGCACCGAAGACGGCTGGTGGCTCGACAGGTACTACGTTGTGCGCCATCGCGGCCGATTCTTCGTCGTCGTGCGCCAGCCTTGTAGTTGTAGAGGCAACTCAGTAGGCTGTCCGCGAGCTACTACTGCAGCAGCCGGCTAGAACTCCCGCATTGCCTTCGGACCGTAACTCCTTGGAACTGACCTCCTGAACACCTACCCGCCGACTCACTATCGAACTGTGCGTTCGATCAGGCAAGTACAGGTTGGGAACCTACACCGAATTACGTCCTCAGGCCGGTAGATTCCATGTAACCGCGCGGCTAGTGTTATTCCTGCGGAGATAGTTGTGCTTTACCTCCAATGATTCCGCCAGCGATGACACCTAATTTTCGAGCATCCAGGAGTGATCATGAAAAAGTTGTTGGTTCTTGTCCTTCTACTTACGGCTCTAGCCTGTGCGCAACTGCCGGCCCCAGCGCCGCCGCGCGTTTATATTGATACAACATGGAATCCACCGACGGGCGGTAGCGCGTGGCACGCCCACACGAGCTCAGACTTTGCAAGTGCATTGGCCTCCGCAATTCCCGGCGATATTATCGTTTTGGATGCAGGAGTAGTTTACAAGGGTAATTTCACGTTGCCCTTGAAGCCAAATCCCGGCAACAAGTGGATTTACATTGAAAGCTCTGCACTAACCACCCTTCCTCCGCCGGGGACCAGGGTTTCTCCATCCGACGCAGCGCATATGCCACGCATCACAACTCAGAATACAGGTCCCGCGATCAAGTTCGCGGCAGGAGCTAACCACTACCGTTTAATCGGGTTGGAAATCACGTCGAACTCCAATCAGGGCGGGAACCCGGGTAGTAATCCTCCATCTAACAACTTCACCTATTTCCTGGTTGGATGGGACTCGATTATCGGTCAGACACTCCCGGACTCCATCACTGTGGATCGCGACTATATTCACGGTTCCGATATCCAAGATGTGGGTCAAGGCGTTCAGTGCAATGTCACGAACTGTGCGGTCATCGACAGCTACATCTCGGATATCCACGAGAACACTTGGGATTCGCAGGCGGTTCTCGCATATCTAACACCAGGGCCGATTAAATTAGTCAACAATTATCTTTCAGCGACCACTGAGGATGTCATGTTTGGGGGGGCCGCAGTCGATAATCTTCCCTACGTGCCTTCTGATATAGAAATTCGCAGGAACGAGTTCTTTAAGCCATTGACCTGGGACTCCTGCGGAGTCCACGGCACGGTGGATTGGTGTCAGAAGTTGGCGGACGGAACTCAATGTCCCGGTTTGGATGGCAACGGAAATTCCTGCAACGGAGGAAACAACAACTCGCCGCATCATCAGTGGGACGAGAAGAACAACCTGGAATTTAAGTGTGCCCAGCGTGTGGTCGCCACCGGAAACACCTTGCAGAACAGCTGGGTGAGCGGGCAGACGGGCTTCTCGCTACTGTTTACTGTTCGAGAAGGCGGTACGGGAAATCAGTGCGTTGTAAATGACATTCTGTTTCAGAACAATATTTTGACAAATGTCGATGCTGGCATAAATACATTGGAGACAGACGACTTATGCCCTGGGTGCTCCTATCTCGGAGAGGCAAGGCGCATTTGGGTGGACAATAACCTACTGCTCCTAAGGCCCAGTTTGGACACCTATCAGCACGACGCCATCACCTTTGATGCTGGTCTCGTCGGGCCCCCCTACCATCCGGGTGCGACAGACTTTATCTTCCAGCACAACACGGTGCTGATGGGCGACTACTCTAACTTGTGGAACTCTGCTTACTTCGAACTGCCTAGTGACGGGGGAGGATGCGTTCCAAAGGTCTCGCCTACGCACAATGTGTGGATACTCGACAATGCCATGACGCGACAACCGAGCGGAGACTGCGGCTACCAGGGGATAGATGGGTTGAATGTGTACATGAAAGACCCGCAACCTGTTTCGCCGCGCTTCTACGGGAATGTGATGTTTGTGCCGAGTGGCGACCGGCTGCAATCGTTTCCTGTACACAATTATTCAACGATGGTGCCCTTCACTTATGTAGATCCGCTCCAAGGCGATTATCAGCTTGCCACCCCCGCTTGGACCGATACCACCGACGGGAAGGTGGCCGGCATCGATTGGGCCATGCTGAGGACCGCTATGGGAGGGCTCGCGCCGTCGGCTCCCATTAGGAAACCCCTTCCGGCTCTAGTGCGGTAACCCAAAGGAAGGTCTGGCTCCACTGTTGCACGCAGTGGGGCCAGAATTCGGATGATCGCCTGCATCCTATAGCGGGTAGGTTCACGATCAAAGGTACCCCGCTGCAGGATGCTAATTCGCCAGAACCGGATATTCAATGGCTGAACCCGGCGCTGAAACTGGCTGGTCCAGGTTCTCAAACCACAGCTCCAGCATGAGCAGGGCGTAAATCTGGTGATGATTGTTACGACGCCCACGGTCGTGCTCCGACAGCAGGTAGTGTACGAAGTCCGCAGACAGAATTCCGCGGTCGAGGAAGGTTCGGCTCAGCAAACTGCCGTGGACCAGATCGCGCAGCGGCCCGCGAAACCACTGGTCGATGGGGACGCCGAAGCCCATCTTCGGCCGCGTCAATAGCTCTGGCGGCAGGCGGTCGCCGAGCGCATCCAGCAAAATCCGCTTGCCCTTGCCATTTTGCAATTTCCACCCGGTGGGGATGCGAGTGGCGAACTCGCAGAAAACATGGTCCAGCAGCGGACAGCGGACCTCCAGGGAAGCCGCCATCGAAGCGCGATCCACTTTAACCAGCATGTCGCCCGTCAGGTTGGCCACGGCTTCGAAGTACATGCACTGCGAGAGGAGGTCCGTGTCCGCGGGGAGAAAGTCGTCAGGCAGCATCTCACGCAGGAAGGCGGGATCCTCCGGCAGCATCCATGCGGGGGCCAGCATTCGCTGCCGCATCAGATGGGGCACATAGTTTTGATTGAAATAACGTTCCAGTGCGGTCGGAGAACCGAGCGCGTGTAGCAGGTTCTTGCCATAGGCGGCATACGGTAGACCGTTGGCAGTTAGCCGCATGAGCTTGCGCGCGGCCTGTGGAACACGGTCGAGAAACTTATATTTCTGGGCCAGGTTGAGGATGGGATAACCGGCAAAGAGCTCGTCGCCGCCATCTCCGCTCAGGGCCACTTTCACGTGCCGGGCGGCGAACTCCGAAACGATGTAGGTGGGAATGGCCGACGAATCGGCAAACGGCTCGTCGTAATGGCGCACCAGCTTGTTGATGAGGGAGAGCGAATCGGGCTTCACTAGAATCTCGTGGTGGTCGGTTTTATATTTCTTCGCCACCAGCACAGCGTATTTCATCTCGTTATAGCCAGCTTCCTCGAAACCGATTGAAAAGGTCTTCACCGGCTCGGAAGACTGCAGAGCCATGGAAGCGACCACCAGACTGGAATCGATGCCGCCGCTTAAAAACGCGCCTAGAGGCACGTCCGCTATCATGCGGATGCGCACCGCTTCGTCGAACAGCTCCCGCAGTTTTTCCCGGGCCTGGGACTCAGTACACCCAGTTCGGTTCTCCTCCGAAAATGGAGGAAGCCGCCAATAGCGGCCCTCCTTTAGAGAACCATCCGCTGAGCACTCCATCCAGCATCCAGGCAGGAGTTTGCGAATTGCCTGGAACGGGCTGTAAGGGTCTGCAATATACCCGAACTGAAAATACAGGCGCAGCGCAGCCTGATCGATGTCGAGAGGAACACCGGCCGCGCGCAGGCACTTCAGTTCACTCCCAAAGTAAAAGCCGGACCGCGTCTGGGCGTAATACAACGGCTTCTTGCCGAAGCGATCACGGACCAGCAGGAGCTTGCGTTTACGCGAATCCCAAATGCAAAACGCAAACATGCCTCTGAGTAAGTGCAGGCCATCGGTGCCTTTTTCTTCGTAGAGGTGGACCAGGGTTTCGGTGTCGCTGTTGGTGGCGAAGCGGTGTCCCTGCTGGATGAGATCCTGGCGTAATTCCTGATAGTTGTAGATTTCGCCGTTGAAGACCACCCAAACCGTTCCATCCTCGTTGGAAATCGGCTGGTGGCCGGTACTAAGATCGATGATGCTCAGGCGGCGCATGCCGAGACCGCAGCCGCCGTCGGTGTAATAACCTTCGTCGTCCGGCCCGCGGTGGCGGATGAGATCGCACATGGCGCGCAAATCAGAAACCTGCGCGTTGCCATTCCGGAGGAGAAATCCCGCTATCCCGCACATCGTATGGAAATGCTACCATTCCGGCCGGATCCCCGCTAACCCAGAGGAAGATCGACAGCGGGTCTATTTCCTGGCTGCCCGCAACCCATATCCTTAGGAGATACGGCGTGGATCGCAGTCCTCCTTCAGTTTTCTAGCGCCGAACCGTCGGCACCTGACGAGCTGGCCATTAGAATACTAACCCGGCATGAGCCGAGTGCCGAAGAGCGCTGAGCACCTGCGGGTGCAACCAGCGACGGACGCTCAGTTGGTCCCAATCACCCCGGGCAACGAGTTCACGAATGTCGG
Source organism: uncultured Acidobacteriaceae bacterium (assembly GCA_963782275.1). GTDB lineage: Bacteria > Acidobacteriota > Terriglobia > Terriglobales > Acidobacteriaceae > Bog-257. The sequence goes on from CAWAJA010000005.1 coordinate 235,370, forward strand.
TTGAACTGATCCCTTCCAGCGAGACACGCTCTCGTGCGGCATCAATGATAATAAGTTCCACGCCGATTTCGGCTGCGCCGGGGACGATAACATTCTGAATGTACCGCGTCTCCCCACCGCTCTTAGGACCAGGCCGGATCACGCAGCAGACAATACGCCCTTGATACCAGAGTTTGCGCACATCGACGTGCTTTGCCCTCCACTCCTCTAGAATCTTGTCGAGGATCCTAATGGCTGCGTCTGAACTCATCATCTCAATGCCGGTCAGTGATCGCCCTTTCAAAGCGCGAGTACAATCATGCCTTAGCTTTTCGCCAATCGCGACGCACAGCCTGTAACTGCTGAACTCCCCCCAAGGACATACGCTAAGCCAGTCCGACTCTTGTGTGGCCAGTTCACACAAATGTATTCTGCGCGCGAGAGGCCATTCGTCGCTCTTGAGTTTGCTTTGCACATAATCGTCACTCGACGGCGCGAGAAATCCGCCAGCCACCGCCCACCCCGCACGCTCGAGTACAGCCCGCGACAATTCCACGGCCCGAATATGTTGCGTATGTATCGGGTCGAACGATCCAGACATACACAAAACCGCTAGTCTATCGGCCTGCCTGTAGGCAGGCTGTGAAAGTCGAAGCTTGAACTTCTCCGCAGGCAACGGTTGGTCTGAATGCGATATTTTGTCCACGTTTCTTGGTCCTCCTAGCCGACGACCGGCATTAGTCCGTACGTCACTCCTGCCCGGTACCGGCAGCAGCTGATCTTCGACGGGACGCCAGACCAGCTTGCGCAATCGTTAGCTATGGATAAGGGCCCGCCACGGTCCATTGGGACTCGTGCCGTATTCGGTGTTCTGTGGCAGGCAAACATTATTCGCGAAGCAGATCTCATGGACATTGTCCGGTTGCGCCGAAAATGCTTCGACCGTTTGAAAGACTTCGGGACCCCTACGGCTTCTGTTTCCCCGCTCTTTCCAGGCAACTCCCGTGTTGCAAGTCGACACATAGATTGGCAGCGTTGAATTGGCATCGAGCAAAGAAGCAGTCAGTACTCTCATCACAACGGAGCTCGTCCTGTCGGTACGCTCAAACATCCGCACACCGTCCTCGATTGGACCCGACGCAGTTCCGGGCCAGAAATACACATGAGAATTCAGACATTCGACGTACTCCTCCAGTGTGCCTGTGGTACCGAGATCGAGGGAATCGGGATCGAGAGGACATTGATTCCGAACCAAAACGTCGTTCGCTTCAATTCGGAGCAGAAGGTCCCCTGTTCTGCGTAGCCGTAGGAAGTGATGCATCTTCGCCCCTTTGAGTAGGGTTTCTGCCGGAGATAATACGCGCGACTGTTGTATCGATTCAAGATTGGACTCGGATGTTACGTGATAGCAATATGTCCACAGAGTGAGAATCTGTTCGAGCTTCATGGCGATCTGACCTATCCGCACCTGGCATCCGGGCGCTCGGGACGACCCGGTCGAGCTTGAATCAACATGCAGCGAAAGTTGCCTGGGACGCGCCGCCAACCCTCTCTCCGTGACCGGCGTCACTGACAAGGGCCCGCAGTTTGTAGATACTGGCCCTACAATTGAATAGAGAAGCCCGCAGGATATCCTCTGGAGATACCCTCCACCCGCGGGCTGCATTTTTGCCATTCAGCAGTTGCACCAACACATTCTAACGGCATACCTACCTATGGTAGCTGTCCGTTTCACTCCTTGAAACGGTGTGCGACAATCAGAGTTTGGCCTTGGCGCTCAACGCTCAGGCCGTCGGGCACTTGGAGCCGTTCCGGGCATGAATCAACACGCGACCGAAGTTGCCATCGGAGAACGCTTCGAGTTTGGCAAGAATTGGGCCCGGTTTCTGCAAACCCTCAGCGACGAAAAAATCGAGGAGGCCGTTAAGTCGCTCGAGGACATGCTCGAGACGCAAAGCCTTGCTGGCAAGAGTTTCCTGGATATTGGCTCCGGCAGCGGCTTGTTCAGCCTGGCGGCCAGGCGGATGAGGGCGCGGGTCCACTCTTTCGACTACGACCCCAACTCGGTAGCTTGCACCGCCGAGTTAAGGCGGCGTTATTTCCCCGCTGACAACTCGTGGACGGTGGAGTCGGGTTCGGCCCTGGACACAGCGTTTCTCAAGTCTTTGGGACTGTACGACATCGTTTACTCCTGGGGTGTCTTGCACCACACTGGGGATATGTGGAGGGCGCTGGACTATGCCTCTTCCCGGGTGGCGCCGGGAGGGAAGCTGTTCATCGCCATTTACAACGACCAGGGAACTGCGAGCCGCCGTTGGACCAAAGTCAAGAAATTGTACAACCAGTTACCCCACAGTTTGCGGTTTCTGGTGTTGTGGCCTTCGTTCGTGGTGATGTATTGGCGTAGGCTGACAAAGGATTTTCTTCGCGGCCGACCATTTCAAACCATCCGCGATTATGGCAAGAGCCAGCGTGGGATGTCGTTCTGGCAGGATGTGGTCGATTGGGTGGGAGGATATCCGTTCGAGGTTGCCAAGCCTGAACAAATTTTCAACTTCTACCGGGAGCGCGGCTTTGTTCTCACCCGTCTATTAACCTGCCGCGGAACGTCAGGTTGCAACGAGTTCGTGTTTGAGAGATCGGTTGCCTCGTAAACCAATAGGCTAGCAGCCCGGGGTGGAAGTAGCTGATTTTTGGCATGGCCAGCGGCGTGTCGGTCGGGATTCGGCTTCGGCAGAGCCGATTCGATCCCTTGCGCGTGGGAACAGCCAATAAAGGAGCAGAACCCAGCCAATAAAGGAACAGAACCAGCTTAGCGAAGCGGTTTCTCCACTCCCGCGGCGTTCCCGCACCCAGCAACTGGCGCAGGATGAGGCTGAGGTTGAACGCGCCGACATGCACCAACTGCCGCTTCAGAATGTTCTCGTGTCCGCGGAGGTGCGTGCGCCTCATGCCGCCGGTGTCGTAGCAGTGCGCGAAGCTGCGTTCCACTAACTCGCCGCGCCGCCTCAGTAAGCTCTTGCCGTAGTTGCCTCGCACCCGCCGCCGATTCTGGTACACCGCTTGTTGTTCCTCGGCTTTGCCTTGCCAGTTACGTGGTCCTTTTTGTTGCTTCTCCGGAAGGTAGCTACGTATCTCGTAACTCTTCACCCGCTCGACTACCGCGCCGCTGTGATAGCCCTTGTCGGTGACCAACTCTTCGATCCCCTTGACGTTGACCTTGGGCTTCTCGCCGGGCCGCAACTCGGCCTCGCGCCCGATCTGCTCGGCCACTGCCATGCCCGCCTCGCACAGCGTCTCCTCCAGGGTCGTAGTGTCGCCCTGGTCAGCACCTTGCAATGTGACCGCCACCACCGCGCCCGTGTCCAGATCGACCGCATGCTCAGCCTTGTGCGCCAAGTGCGTGCGCCCGTCCTTCATCTTCGCAATCCGCGCGTCCTCGTCCGCAGGACTCTTCCACTCTTGGTTCGACATGCGCTTCTTGCGCTTGCGGTCCAGTCGCGCCAGGTCCTCGCGGGTCGGCGTTGCCAGGCCGGAAGCCTTCGCCAATCCGCGCAAGAACTCCTCGTAGCTCTCCCCCGTGTCCCGCCGCACGATCGAGCGCATCGCCGCGTTGGCTTCCAGCGTGGTCGCATCGATCGCCACCCGCTTGCCCTGCAGCAGTCCACCATCCGCCAACAAGCTCAGTACCCAGCCGAACACTTCGCGATGCGTGTCCACATCGATCAGCCGCCGCGTGCGCGAAATCGTCGAGTGGTCCGGCGTGTACTCGTCCAGCCCGATGCCCACAAACCGCCGCAGCGCCAGCGAGTCCGCCAACCGCCAGGCGATCCCACGCTCGCTATCGATGCCTTCGAAATACCCGATCAGCAGCGACCGGAAGTAGATCCCCGGCGTCAGCGACGGCCGGCCGTACTTGGCCGCATAGAACTTCGCACACCGGTCTTCGACAAACTCATCGAACCTCTCCGCCTCCAACAGCTCATTCAGCCGCTGGTAGAAGGGGTGTCCCGGAGCTGACGCTAACTCGGTGTGCGCAATCCAGATGTCCTCTTGCTTCTCCCGCTGCTTGCGCGTCCCCATTGCCATGCGCACATTCTACGAACCAAGCCTGTGGATACTTCAACATTTCTTGCCTACGCATCCAGACTTGCACCACGGGCTGCTAGGCGCTGTCGAGGCCTCTTTGTGGCGGGCTAGGTTTCGCGACGACCCCACACGTGACTCTCGATTCCGGTGATGGCTTCGCTGCGTCCGATATCGCGGCCACGCTCAACGTCATATACGGCGTAGCCCAAGTCCCGCAGCGTTCCGATGACATCCTGCGCGTTGGCCTGTTTGTCTTCAGGGGTCGTGCCGTGCAGTTCAAAATAGACCCAGGGCTTGGACCTGGTCAGAAGTTTCAACATACCACGAAGTACTTTGCACTCCATCCCTTCGACGTCTACCTTTATCAGGTCCGGGGTTGGCTGGCCGGAAGCGATTTCCAGATCAATGGTTGTTACTGGGACCGTTACACTTCTCGGATGAGCTGCACTGATGGCCAATTCGCGCGATATTTCCGGGTCGCCCGAAGCCCCGCCCGACATTAGGTCGTCGAATGTCAAGGTCAATTCACCCGGCTCCGACGAGAGAGCAACATCACGCAGTGTGACGTTACTGAACCCGTTTAGTTCAAGATTCGTGGTAATCCTTCGTAGCGACTCTGGCAGGGGCTCGTATGTCACCACGTGTTTGGCTCGGCTGGCGAAAAACAGCGTCATCAGACCTAGGAAGCCTCCCACATCGAAAACAGTCTTCCCCGTGAGATCGAGCTTAAGCAGAAATTCTTCCTCAGGAGTCGGCTTTCCTCCAGGGAGGAATCCAAGACCTCCCTGTCGCTTAAGCCCAGCGGTTAGCCCGCGGCGGCTGGTGTACGAGAAGCTCAGCGAGCGGCTCAGCCGGCTGACGAGGCGGTGTTTCCAGGAAAACTCTCTCGAATAATATGTCAAGTCACTAGCCTCTTCGGGTGGTCGCCCGGAGCATCCAAATCAGCATACCACCACTTGTAGCTCGTCTCACTTGGGGCGTTCGGACTAATCTAACGAATTGCCGTCTTGCGGTTGGGCTCACGGGATTAAGTGTGAATTTCATTCACGTCGCGTGCTGCCGCTCCTCCCGTGAAAGACACGCACCGATGATCTCCAGAAGTTCATCTGTTCGCCTCGCCCAGGTAAACGTCGAGCCTATGCGGTCGTACAACGCCGCGAGCCGAGACGCACATACAGCGGGGTCGCGTAACAGGCTGACAATCAGATCTGCCATCCCCTGCTCAGAGTCGGCGACTGCAATGAATCCGCGCGTGAACGAATCCAGAAATTCAACTGCGAACGGAGTAGCCACTACGTAGGTACGATTCGCGATAGCCTCCACGATTTTGTTCTTAAAGCCACTCCCGGTCATCAGCGGAGCAACATACAACGCACTACACGCTATCTCATGATTGAGATCTTGGACATAACCGGTAACGACAACATTATGCCGCGCGCGCGCCTTCAACGGGTCGGGGGGATTCGCACCAGCCAGAACCAGTTGCGCCTCGGGCACTTGCTCCACTACACGCGGGAAGACATGGTCGAGAAGCCAAAGGGCAGCCACATAGTTCGGCGGAAAATCCATATTGCCCGAGAAAATCAGCCGGGTTCGAATCTTTTCTACATCGGTGCGCCAAGGTGGCAAGGTTACCCCGTTCAACAGGGTGTAAATATTAGGAGGGTTCCCCGCCACACGGGCCAGAGCAAGTGCGTCAACGGGAGATACCGCAAGGCTGGCTGTAGCCCGCCGAGCGTAATATCGCTCTTCACTATAGATATTTAGGAAGGACAGAAATGTCAGTAGCAATCGCCGATATTGACGGGTATGAACGAAATGCCGAATCTCACGGGCCAAGTAGAGGGATCCGCAGTCGCAGAAATCGACTATACACGGCGTAGAGGGCGATAGGGTTGAGGCCAGAAAGAGCAGGCGCCGGTTAGCGACTATTACAGTGTCGATACCAAGCTTCGCGATAAGTTCGTCAACCGTGCGCTTAGGCACAGCCTGAAATTGTCTCAGAATCCAGTTTCTCAGCTGCGGATACATTACACGTGCTGCACACCAAGTGCGCCATCGCAAAGGAGAATAAGACAACTCGAAAAAGTCAGAGATTACGCCTTGCTCTCTTAGTGATGAGAACCAGCGACGGCTTTCCTCCTGGTATTTTGGATCAAAGTTTACTGCGAGGTAGACTCGATGCCCACGGAGTGTCAACTCACGTGAGAAATTCAAGAATCGTATTACTCCTCCGTGATGTAGCCTGGTCGGGTAGTCAAAGTCAACAACCCACAAAACCTTTAGCGATTGCAAGCAGATCGTTCTCCACAGATTGTAGCGAGCTACGCCAAGCAACAGGCGGTGGACAGTCAGCCGCGAAGCAACTTGTTCGGCAATGAGAGCGTGACGTTTGCGAACACGGTCCCAACGAGCCATTCTATTTCAGGCGCGAGTGACCCATCGTAACAGGTTCTACCGATCACTTTAGTGGCTTCAAAGTGCGGCCGTAACCGTCACGTAACCGCGTATTATCCAACTGGTACGCACAGCCAATTTCTATAGGCATCCACGGGAGTGATCTCGCTTCGCCGTTCAGGACCGGTATCAGTAATATTCCGAAATTCATATCCGTACTTCGAGAGGATCTCGTTCACGCGAGCGCAAGGGTCGCCAGGATTCGCTTCGAGCACGATGCGCGGGCGAAACTTGCTAAGAACCCCCGTTGCGCCGCTCAGAACAACATCTTCGAAGCCTTCAACATCAATTTTCAGGAAATCGGGCTCGATCTTCAGTCCCTCGACAACCGAATCAAGCGTTCTGCACTCTACTTGGATGATCCTGCCGCGTTGCCCCTGATATCCACTTGTCGCGAGACTCCCCATGGTTGGGTCCTCCGCCTCATGGAAGGAAACCAGTCCGTTCGAGTCACCGAGAGCGACATTAAGGACAGTTACCCTTGAACTAAAGTTGTTTTGTGCGACGTTATAGTTGAGCGCTGCGCAGATCCTCGTTATGGGCTCAACCGCTACCACCTGGACATGGGAGTTGATCAAACAGCCTAGCACCGTATAGATACCGCAGTTCGCACCTATGTCAACGAAGCAACGGGAGCGTCGAATGTTTTCAAGGATTACTGGTGCAGTCTCTTTCTCCCACTCTCGCAGGCCGGACCAAAATATCCGGTGGGCGACAGTATCGAACTCCGTGGGGTACCAGCGGCACGTCCAATCAGGTCCGTATATCTTAAACGGTTCAAGCACCCAGCGCCACGGGAAGCAACTTCGCACTCGAGAGGGCATGAAACCTCGCTGGCACGCCCAAGTAATCGATCCGCGCAATGGGTGAAGGAGCGGTATGGCAACTGGTTTTAGTAACCCACGTAGGTTTCCCATTTATCCTTGTTTAACTTTACCAACGGAAGATACGGTGCGTCCAGAACCAATAGCAGACCATGACTCGCGATTCGTTGCATGTGAGAATTGGCGGGAGTGTTTCGAAATGATGCGGCTCGGACACGCAAGCAAATCACTCTGGGCCGTGAACTCGAGTGGTCCAAGGTCGCCATATCCTTGGCGGAGTTGAATCCAACTTGTCGACGCATTCATGCGCAGGGTTTGGAGGCGCTGCTGCGGCGAACATCCTGCCGAGCAGCTGCAACTTGCCTGTTAAAATCGGCTGAGCCTAAGTGTTTCATCGCCCAACAACGAAGGCTTAGTTTTTCGAAAGCGGGTCAATGATCAACCGCGATCAGCACACACGCGCGCCGCTGAATTTGGTATGAGCACAGTCAATCGATCCCTTACGCAAAAGGCAGCTACAGGAGTGGCATGGATCAGCTCATTCCAAGTCGCCAGGCAGGTGTTACAGGTTGTCTCGGTCTCGATACTGGCGCGCCGCATTCCTCCGGGCGTATACGGGTTGGTCGGGATGGCGATCCTGGTAACGAATCTCCTGGAAACCGTTCGCGATGTCGGGACTGGGATCGCCCTAGTCCGGGAGCGAGAGATGCCGGAGGAACTGGCCTCTACAGGGTTCTGGCTCAATTGCATGAGCGCCGCGACAGTGACCTTCTTTCTGTTGCTGGCTTCCTCTCCAGCAGCTCACTTTTTCCATCAGCCAATGCTCTCCACGATTTTGCGTTTTCTTGCCATCTCATTCTTTCTGGGAGCTCTCAGTGTCGTTCCCATGGCTTTACTAAGCCGGGCGATGGAATTTCGTAAGCTGGCGTTTTCGCAAACAATAGGAGTGACTTGCGGGACAATTGTGGCGATTGCGATTGCCCTCGCCGGCGGAAAGGTATCGGCCCTCGTTGCCGCCAACTTGGTTACGAGCTTCGCCACCATGATCGCAGTGTGGAAATTCTCCCCTTTGCGAGTGAAGTTCGCGTTCCGCTTGGCCGATGCTCGTCGCATCCTGTCTTTCGGCCTACATCTGACCGGATCACACGTGCTGAATTACTTCTCTCGAAACGCCGATAACGTGCTCGTTGGACGTTTTCTAGGCAGCAGCTCGCTAGGGTACTACCAGATGGGGTATATGCTCATGGCATATCCCCTCCAGAACTTCGGGTTAATGGTAGAGCAAGTTGTGTATCCGGCCTTGGCCAACTTTTCTGCCGATCATGAGCGGCTGCGGGCAGCCTATTTGCGGACTTGCCGTTTGATCGCGCTCGTCGCTATTCCGGCGATGCTCGGCCTTACTGTAACGGCACAACCGTTCGTTCGAGTGTTCCTGGGCGCGAAATGGGTGCCGGTAGCATGGTTGCTGCTCGTCTTCGCACCGCTGGGGGTGCTGCAAACCCTATATGCCCCAGTCAGTGTGCTTTATAGTACTCAAGGTAGAACCGACCTTCTCTTTCGCTGGCAGATTTTCGCCAGTGTTTCGTACCTGCTGTCGTTCATCATTGGCCTGCGGTGGGGAATTATGGGAGTTGCAATTTCGTACGCCATCGTCTGGACAGTGCTCATGTTTCCATCGCTTGCCATCCCATTCCGGCTGGTGGAGCTGCCACTCAAGACGTTCTTTGCGACACTATGGCCGATGACGTGGTACAGCCTGGTAATGGTGGCAGTCGCCGGAACCTGGCTACACGGCCTGAGCCTACTGGGAATTCAAAATTCCGCAATACAGCTCTTTACAACAGCGGCCCTCGGCGCGGCCGTGTACACAGTGCTGGTCCTGTGGCGGAAGCCGCCTGTCCTGTACGAACTGACTTCAGTTTTGGAAGGGTCATCTCGCGGTGCATTGCGGGCACTTGCGCGTTTTCTCCGGAAAGCTGGTGCACGGACGGTAACCCTTCCGGGCGACGTTCGCAGTTCCCAGGAAGTTTAGGAAGAAGTATTGCAGGGGAACCTGCGAACCCTTGACTTATCCGGCGCTCTTGGCCATTTCGACTTCCGAACCCCGAGTTGTACGCGCCGTATCGGACTCTACCATCATGCGCACCAGCCCTTTGAAGTCCACAACAGGATGCCAGTTCAACTCGCGACTGGCGAGGGTCGCATCCCCACGCAGGTCGTGAATCTCACCGGTGCGGAAGAGCTTGGGATCGACCTCGACGTATTCATCAACCACGTCGCGAACCTTGTTTCCTTGGGGTATAAGTTGCAGGCAGTTCAGGACCTCGACTACAAATTCGTACACGCTGTGCGACAGGCCGGTGGCGATGACGTAATCCTTAGGCTTCTCTTGTTGCAGCATACTATGCATAGCGCGAATGTAGTCGCCGGCAAATCCCCAGTCCCGCCGCGCCTCCATGTTGCCCAGCTTGAGCTTGTTTTTCCTGCCCTGCGCCCAATCGGCCGAGGCCAGGGTGATTTTGCGGGTCACCATCTCAGGCCCACGGCGCGGCGATTCATGATTGAAGAGGGTTCCGCCCACAGCAAAAATCCCACGCGCGCGATAAACTTCGCACAAGCGATGCGCGGCCGTTTTGGACACGCCGTACGGCGAGGTGGGAGCCATTACTGCCTGCTCGTTCCGTAAGCCGTCCAGGTTGCCGTACATTTCCGAGCTGGACGCCTGATAGATGCGGGTATCGGGTTTCTGGCGCTCGATGATGTTCAACAGCCGCGCCAGCCCGCCTACGTTGATGTCAAAGGTCTCCGCCGGCATCTGCCAACTGGTGGGGACGAAGACTTGTCCGGCCAGATTGTAAACTTCATCCGGCGACGCCTTGGCAAAAGCCACTTCCAGCGAGGCAGCGTCGCGCATGTCCGCATACAGGAACTCGATCTGGCTCTCGATGTCAGCCAGCCAGCGCATCGTGCCCGGCTCCCGGCGCACCATGCCGTAGACCTTATATCCTAGATCGAGCAGATATTCGGCAAGATAGCTGCCGTCCTGACCGGAAATACCAGTAATTAATGCCTTCTTCATAAGACTATCCTTTCCCTAGCGCTCGCCTGATGCGGCAGGTGGCCTCCTCCCAGGAAGCCCGCGGCCTCAAAGCTACCGCCCTCCCCTTCCGAGCAGCAGGATCTTAATTGTCGCAAACATGATGTAAAGGTCGAGCCCGATCGAGACATTCTTGATGTAAAACAAGTCGTAAGCTAGCTTATCGCGATTGTCTTCCAGAGTGACGTTGTAGCCGCGATTAATCTGGGCCCATCCGGTGGCGCCCGGCTTTACCAGCCAGCGCTCCTTGTAGAACGGGATCTTCTCGGCATACTCCATCTCCTGCTCGGGAACAAAAGGTCGTGGCCCGACAAAGGCCATGTCACCCTTCAGAATGTTGAACAACTGCGGCAGCTCATCAATGCGGGTTGGCCGCAGCCACGCCCCGACTCGGGTAACGCGCGCATCGCCGCGTTCGGCTGGTTTCAGATGTTCCTTGTCCGACCCGTTGTACATCGAACGAAACTTATAGATGTCAAACAGCCGCCCGTGTTCGCCCACGCGCTTCTGGCGAAAAATCGCTGGCCCGGGCGAGTCCAGCCGGATGGCGATGGCTGCCAGCAGCATGATCGGCGAAGTTACAACAATACCGAGGACGCCTAGAACCAGCGAAAAGAGGCGTTTGTAAAGCTGCAGTGCAGTGCGAACATGAAAGCCGGGGGAAAACAGCAACCAGCTTAGACGCACCGAATCCAGCGGGATTTTCCCGGTCACGGTCTCGTAGTAGTCTGGACCGTCCTGGATTTGCATTCCCCGCGCTTTCAGCTTCAGCAGGTCTTCCACCTGCAGCTTACCCCGGCGGTCACCCATCGTCACCACCAGGCGACGGACGCCCTCCCGCGCCACCATTTCATCGATGTCACCGTTCAACAACGGAATGCCAGGCACCGGGGGAGTGGCCTGGCCGACGAAGCCCACGATCTTGACCCCAAGCTCTGAGCGGTTGGTGACTTCCTGCATCAGAGCGCTGTAGCCAAAGGTCCGTCACCATAGATGATGGCGCGCTCCGAAAAACGCGCCGAACGGTTCAACATCGAAAACAGCCGGCGCCAAACGGGGACCGCAACCCCTACAATACCCACGCCTATCCACAAGCTGCTGCCGTTCAGGCTGATTTCGGGAAAGGCGTAGTACAGCACCGCCAGGGTGACGAACGCGGATCCCAGCACGCCTACGAGCCGGGTAATAACCTCTCGCCGGTTGGATAATACAAAAGAATCGTAGAGATCGAAGTAGTACATCAAGACAACGAATACCGCCACCACCAGAAGAATGCGGCCGAGCCCGTTAAGATACAGCAGATAAATCTTCGCATCGAGGGTCGTCCCCGCCCATAAGACTACCGCCACCACGAAGCCCAAGGTGACGAGCAGAGCCTCGCTCACCGTTAGCAGCAGGGTGCGCGTAGGAAAATAGGCATTGAACAAACGAATCATGCCGTGACCGCGTCGACCTTGGTGCCTTCTTCCTTGGGCTCTTTTTTCGGCTTGCCGTTCTTGCTGCCGTAATAGCGGTCGTAGCCAACGTTCAACATGGAGGCCTGGTTCAGAACCATGCCGATAAGCTTGTTCTTTTCGATGGAGTCCAGCGCCTTGTTCAACACCTTCCGCCGGGTATAGCCCTCGCGTACCACTACCAGCACCCCATCGACAAAGTCGGGAAAGCGAGGTTGAGTCGGCCATGGGCAGCATAGGTGTGGGGTCGAGGATTACCCAATTGAAGCTACTGGACAGACCGTTTCCAACATCCTCGGCGAAGCGGTCCGACTCCAGCAAAGGCATGGGCTCCTCGATACCGTGGCCGGCGGAAAGAAACCACAGCGGCAGATCGCCCACGCGGTAAAGTGCGTCCTCCAACGTAAGTTTGTCCTCACTCCATTCGGCTATCCCATGCAAGGTGGAACTGGTGAGCAAACTGGTGGCGCTGGGCCGGCGCAGATCGGCTTCTATGAGGAGCACCCGTTCGTCGGGACGCCGGGCCAGCGAAAGGGCCAGATTAACAGCGACGACCGACTTGCCTTCATCACCCTCGGCACTGGTGATGAGCAACTTCTGCAAGCGCCGCTTGCGCTGCATATGTGCCAGCCGGGTGCTCAGTACCCGGAACATCTCGGCGCCCGGGCTGTCCGGCTCGACAATGGAGACCAACCGCTGTTCGGGCGTGGGATGGGGATGCAGTACCCGATCGGCCGGGACATTCAGCCATTTTCCATCGGTAGCGACAGGGGCAAGGCCACTGGAGGCCATGGTAGGAATTCTCCGGGCGTGGCAGGAAGCCGTGGCTTCGGAGACACCGGGAGAGTCAGCCACAGCGGCGCCGCCGGGTAGGTAGGCGCTCCCCTGGCGCCGATTCTGGTTGACCTTGAGCCAAGGGCGAGGCACTTGGATTCTCAGCTTGGGACTTCTGCAATGCTTCGAACACTCGACTCATCGTTAAACTCTCCTGCCTACAATGGTTGTGCAGCGGCTTCTCGGCTTCCAGGGTTTGGTTATCCATGGTGCGCAGGAGGCGGAACAAGGAGCGCAACAGGCTCTCGCCGTTTTCCTCGCGCGCCGTCACGGGCACTGACGTTTCCTCCGGCAATGAAGGGGGCGTAAGACGGAAATCCGTAGCCACTTCGGTCACAATCTCAGGCTGCACCGGCCGCTGTTCCCGGGCAAATGCATTCACCATGCAGTTCTCGCAAAGGGTGTTGATAATGCGCGGAATGCCGCGCGAATACTCGTAGATTTTGTCCAGCGCTTCGGGAGAGAAAATCGGCGGCTGCGGCGCAGCTCCGGCGCGCTCCAGACGCGACAGGATGTAGCTACGGGTTTGCTGGTGGTCCAAGCGGCTGCAACTGGCACCGCAGAGCGACGCGCTGTTTGAGTTGCCGCAACTCCTGCGGAGTCCAGGATAACTTCCAACTCGGGCTGGCCCATGAGCACAATCTGGAGCAGCTTCTGCTGCGAAGTTTCCAGATTGGTTAACAGCCGGATCTCTTCCAGCAGTTCATGCCGCAGCGCCTGCGCTTCGTCCACGACCAGCGCGGTGATGAGTCCACGAGCGTGGCGCTGGATGAGGATAGCGATTTAGATCGAGCAACATCTCGGCCTTGGTTCTGCCAGCGTAGGACAGGCCCAAATCGGCCATAATGTACTGGAAAAACTCCACCACCGGCAGCACAGGATTAAAGACATAGCCGAAGGCGATGTTGTTCTTGCGCAGTTCCGAGAGGAGGCAACGGACCAGCAGGGTCTTTCCCGTACCCACCTCCCCGGTGATTACGATGAAGCCCTTCCTGCGGCCCACTCCATAGTGCAGGTTGGCCAGCGCTTCGTTGTGGCGCGGGGTCGGATGATAAAAGAACGGGTCGGGGCTGATCTCAAATGGATTGCGCGTCAACCCGAAGAATTGTTTATACATGCACTATCCCCAATAAAAGGCGTAAACGAATCCCCGTCGGAATCAGGATGGCCACGAGCAGGGGAGCTGCGGCGGTGATCCATGGACTCCAGCGCGCCCGGCGAATTTCAGCCTCGGTCGGCAGCGGCGGAATCTCCACCAGCACCGGCAAAGCAGTGGCTTCGACGAGGTCCCGTTCGCTGCGGATGCGGTCGTCGAAGAATTCAAGACCTCCCCGAACACGACAGCCAGCAGCGATCCCTACCGCCACTCCTGCCAGCGAGAACTTGAAACGGTCGGGGAAGGAAGGCTTGTCCGGTAAGACTGGGAGGATCGATAATGCGAAACTGCTCGCCCTGCTGCTGCCTCTGCAGGTTGGTGGCCAGCGCCGATCGCTGCCTTCTTCCCATCAAATCCGCGTAGTCTCTTTTCGAAGACTCGTAGTCGCGCATCATGTCGTCCATCTGCGCTTCCACCGCGGGAGTCTCCGACATCCGCTGCTGGTATTGCTGCAGCGGCAGCCTGCAGCTGTTGGATCTTGGCATCCAGCGCCTGGATCTCCTGCTTGTTGGCCTTAAGCTCGCTCTGGACCTGCATGATGGGGCTCATGGCGGCCACCTGGGCCGGGGTGGCGGAATTCGTTTCCAGGTTCTCTTTGGCTTCCGCGCCCATGTCCTTCTTCAGCTTTTCGAGGCGCGCGATGTCGTCCTTCATTGTCTTGATGTCGGGATGGTCGTCCGTGTACTTGGCACGAAGTTGCGCCAGCTCGGCGCGCGCAGTTTCCAGTTGAGCGTCGATCGTGGCCGGAGCGCCGGCCAGGCCTTCGGTTCCCATGGACTGATATTGGTTTAGCAGCGAATTGAGGTAGGTTTGCTGCTGCAAGGCCCGCTCGCGCGCAGCCATCGCCGACTGCAGCTGCTCCTGAATGCCGTGCAGGATCTGGATGTTGCTCTGCAATTCCTGCGGTAGGGCGCCTTCGTGCTGGGCCTCAAAAGCGTGTACCTTGGCTTCCTGATCGGCCAGCGATTGCGCAGCGGCCCTGGCCTGCGAATCCAGAAAAAGGGTAGTGGCTTCCGACTGCTCCTGGCTGGCACGCACGTTCTCGTCGATAAAGAACGAGGCCAGGCTTGGCGTTTACCTGCTGTGCGGCGGTGGGATTCGGCGCCTCGTAATTGATCTTGAAGGCAACCAGCTCTCCCTGGTTCTTGCCGCCGACGGGAGGAGCCTGTACCAGTTCCATCTTGATGTCCTCCCGCATATGCTTCACTTGGTCGTCCGGGGAACCCTGATATCTCGGGTACAGCTTCAGGCTTTCGATGAGGTTGAGCAAGCGCGTGCGGCTGAGGACTTGCTGCCTCATGGCCTGGACGACGTTCCGACAGGTCCACTTCTACGTTGGGCTCTACATAGGTATTGGGCACCTTCGGTTCCTCGACCAGGATCACGCTTTCCGAAGTGTACGTAGGCGGCAGGACCCAGGCAGAGGCAAACACCAGCAGCCAGCCAAAAAACAACGGGCCCAGGATCCACCACTTGCGGCGGCTTAAAATGGCCCGGTACTCGTCCAGACCTCGGGGTTGCTTTCTGATCGTCGAATTCTTCCATCATGGGTTCACCGTCCAAGGGAATGGCCCCAGGTGTACTGGAGCGTGAATTGGAGCCGATTGTCGGTCCACTTCGGCGCTGCCGCGCCGATGATAGTGTTTTGCTGGGTCTCGTCAATCCGAAAGTACTGCAGGGTCGCATTCAAGGCGGGTGTCAATTGCCGGGTCAGCCCCGCGTTGCCGAGTAAACGTAGAGAGATGTTGAGCGTGGAGTCGCGGTCGAGTATCCGTTATTGTCCCCGTACAGCAACGCCGAGGTTTAAGTTCCAGCGGGGACTCAGTTGCCGGGTGTAATTGCCGGTAACTTGGTATAACTGCACAATTCCCAGGAGAATGCCACCGTCAGAGATCGATCTTCGAAAAGCCCAAGGTGGCCGCATTTCGTTGCCCGGTCCAATCAAAATTCCCCCCAAACGCCGTGGTCCAGGAACTGTTGTGGAAGATCTTCGATAAAGCAGCCATACGGGGTGCAAAAGATGGGAACCAGATTCTTGGTAGTGGTGTACTCCGGACCGATCCAGCCGCTCAAGCGTCATATGCGGACTAAGCTTATAATTGACGAAACCCTCGAACACTTGGACTCCGGAACGCGACTGGCCGTGCCCGAAGTCCAGAGAAGTGAAACTGTAGGCGCCTCCGGCCGAGAACCTGGCGGAGAAGAAATGCTGGTAAGCCCCTACCCCACCCCAGGAATAAATGTTGTAGGCACTGTAGGTAGTGTGGAGATAACGGGTAAAGCCTTCGGTCCCGTAAAAGTAAGGCTGTCATGCGCGGCGATTTGATAGGTCAAATCAACCACGGCACTGTTGGACTCGCGTGGTAGCCAGTGGGCACATAGATCGTGGGATTGGGCTGGTTAAATGTGGGCGTGCTGCGTGTAAGCCAGATACTGCTGAAAAGGATCGAGCGTATACAGGATAACGGTCATTGACCTCAAGTTGCCAGCGCTGGCTGATCTGGTAGAGAAAGCCGGCGGAGGCCGCCGGATTTGAGTTTGTGTAATACCCGGGGCTATTGGCTGGTTGCGAGTATGCCACTGGCCTCGGCGTACCAGGTCAAGAGTGGGGCGAGTTTGCAGTCAACTGCAAGGACGGGGCTGACGACGAACTGGGTCTGGGAATAGGCTTGATAGGAAAAGCGGCTGCGTTACTGTCCCACGCATACGCCCGCTCCCACACCAACATTGACGTAGCTATGTGCTGTCACTTCGTCCAGCATGGCCAACGGCGGCAGCATCTTCCGGATGGGTAAAGACCGGCTGCGGGCCATCGGACGACGGCTGTTGCGGCGACGATTCAGCCGAGCCGCTTTGCGACGAATCGCTTGAACTGGCCTGCGACCACGCCAACGGCGCCGGCAAGAGTACCAGCATAATCAGGAATGGCCCAAATTGGAGTTTCATCACATCCTCCTCTTATGGAACGACCACTGTGTCCCGAGGCTGCAACTCAATGTTCTCGTCCGGACGCTTGCCCTTGATCACGTCCTTGTAGTTGAAAGGCAGCCTTACTTGTTTCCCATCGGCAGAGGTGCGAAGCACGTACACTTTCTTCTGCTTCGCGAACGGCTGGAAGCCGCCGGAAAGCGCGATCGCATCCAGCACCGTCATGCGGCGGGTCAGCGGATAATATCCCGGCTTCTGCACCTGACCAACTACATTAAAGGTCAGGCTCCGGACCTCGGCGACGATCACCGTCACCTGAGGGTCCGACATGAGACTTCTTTAGCGAGTCGGTGATCTGGTCCTGCAGTTGTACCGGCGTCAGGCCCTTGGCCTTGATTTCCCCGATCAGCGGCAGCGTAATCATTCCGTCAGGACGAACTGGCACGGTCCGCGATAACTCCGGCTCTTTCCACACATTGATGTTGAGAACGTCTTCCACGCCGATGACGAAAGTGTCCGGGTTGAACGTCGCGTCAACCCGCGGAGGAGTGGTGTCGGGCGCCGCCGGCTCTGCCGGACTTGGCGGAGTCCGTCGAGTCGGGCAGCACGGCTTGGCGACATTGGCCGAATTCGTCGAATTCTGTCCGGACGCCGCGCCTACCCAGAGAGCCCACCAAAACCAGCAGTCGTCAGCACAAGAATCGCACGATTTCCCAAGTCCCCATTTTTGCAAATGCATTTACCCACCTTTGTCGAAGAATTATTCGGCCTTGTCGTCGTCTTCGTGTTTGCTCGCGGAACTGGAACGCCGCTGCGGAATCCCGACTTCCTTGAGCTTGTACAGCAGCGCGCGGTAGCTGATGTCGAGCGAGCGCGCCGCCTTCTTCCGGTTCCAGTTGTTGGCGTGCAGGGCGTTAAGAATAATGCGCGCTTCCAGTTTGCGGACTGTCTGCCGGGTCAACTTCTTCAACGAAACCGGCCCATCGAGCATGAGGTTGTTTACATTATCGCGCTCGTTAGGCTGCAACAGCTCACTCAAGATAACATCTTCCGTCCCCATAACCACATAGCGCTTGATCAGGTTTTCCAGCTGGCGGACATTGCCCGGCCAGGAGTAACGCTGCATCTTTGCCATCAGCGCCGGACGCACCATCAACACTCTGCCGTTGAGCTTCTCGTTGTAGTACTGCAGCAGGTAATCGCAGATGACGGGCAGGTCGACCGCCCGTTCCCGCAGCGGCGGAAGATGGATGGTCATCGCCGCAATCCGGTAGAACAGGTCGGAACGGAAATTTCCGTGCTCCGATTTCCTCATGCAACTCGCGATTGGTGGAGCACACAATCCGAACTTCGACTTTCTTGTCTTCCTGCGCGCCAATGCGGCTGAACTGGCCATCCTGCAGCAACTGCAGAAGCTTGGCCTGCAGCATGGCATCGAGTTCCGCGATCTCGTCCAGGAACAGGGTTCCGCGATGCGCCATCTCCACCCGTCCCGGCTTGGGATTGTAGGCGCCGGTAAAGGCGCCTCTCTCATAGCCAAACAGTTCGCTCTCCAGCAGCGTGCCCGGGATGGCCGGACAGTTCACTTTGACAAACGGACCGCTGGACCAGGGGGAGTAGAGGTGCAGCAATCGGGCGACAATGTCCTTGCCCGTACCACTTTCGCCGGAGATGAGGACCGAGAGATTCGAGCCGGCGACCCTCTCCAGCTTCTGACGAACGTCCCGCATAGCCGGCGTCTGACCAAAAATAACCGACTTCGGGAGGCAATTGGTGAACCGTGATCGCGCTTTCGTTGTTCGAGCCTGCCAGCAGTGGCATCCGTGGTCCTCAGACCGCTGGTTGGATACCAACATTAGCAATGAATTGCATTTCGTGCGCCAATTTTGTGCACATCGCAAAACAATGCGCATATTGCGCATATAAACCTATTGCCACACAGTAATCTTTATCAGCGATGATCGCCTCAAGTTAGGAAGAGCCAAGAAAGGCCGCAGAGAGAGGTATTTTGCGCTTAGAAGTGTGCAAAAACTTTTCACTTTGAGGAATTCACTTTCCCTGCGGCGCGGATCTCTCGACCTTCAGGCTTGGACTGATGGTTCAGCAGCGGCTCCTGGAACTGTAGTCCGAGAAGAAAATACTGCCGGTCCGGAGTGCATCGTAACACGGTAGCATGGAGGAGGGAAACTGAGCGCGGGAGCTGCGCCTTATTGACCAGAGCGACGGGGATTTCGAGAGAGATCTGCGTTCCGGGATCGAGGTACCGCCGGGTGGCCAGCAAGAGACCGCCGGCGGAGAGATTCAAGGCGGTAGCGAACTCCAGGAACTCCTCTCCGCTGGCCTTGTTTCCGCGGACGAAAAAAGGAATCGAATGGGCAACCGGTCCCAGCCGCGGCGCTCAGCTACGGATGCGGTTCGACGCACTTCTACTCCTATTATCCCCATCTATTGTACGCACATCAGCGGCCAAACTTGACACCATCGCGAGAGTACGGCAACCCCAACTTTTGTTGCACATGAGAGATTTCGCATTGTCCCACTCCGAACTCAGGATTGCAATCTCTTGCGGTTGAGGAGAAGAAGAATACCGCGAGAAATGCAATAAATTTCCCAAAATGGAAACTATCATGCACATGTCGGAAAGAATTCTGAGGATTTTTATTTGACTTTGCCGCTGATTGCGCTAATATCAATGCTCCCCCTAGTAGAGCGCTCCTGCTCTATTCCTCGAAGCATTGGCACTTTGCTAAACCTGAGACCGGCTTTTGTCGAGAATATGCCTGTAGAACACTCTTTGGGTACCTGTCCCGACCAAGCGAAGACGCCTCGTCATTATCGCGCCCATCGAGGAGAGGGATGGAGCCGGTGAAATGCAACCAGCAAATGTGGCTTCCGTCCGGCAAAAGTTCGAGGTCTTCAGCGAGGAGCATTGCAGTAGCTGCCGCGATGCTCTGGCTTCGGCCGCGCATGAACTGAAAACGCCTCTGGCCATTATGGGCGGCTATCTTCATCTGCTCCTGGCACAAAAGTTGGGTCCGCTGAATCCGCGCCAGATGGAAGTGCTGACCGAGATGCAGGCCAACGGAGCGCGTCTTTCCAATTTCGTGCAGAACCTGCTGACCTACGCCATGCTCAAGGTTGACCGCTTCGAAATGCAATATGAGGTCGGCGACATCAATGACTGCGTGCGCGAGATCGCGGAAGTTTGGGCGCAGCGTTTTCAGGACAAGCCATCGCATTTTATTTTTTGCCCGGGGAGAAGTTACCGCCCTTCCCTTTCGACTACTACAAAGTGCAGCATGTCGTTTCCAACCTGCTGGACAATGCCATGAAGTACACGCCAGTCCTCCGGCACGGTATGGTTGCATGTCGAACCCTACTTCTGGGAGCGGCGGACGATCCAGCGTACACCCGCGGTGGAACGCCGGCGGCAGCGCGTGAACGTCGCCCAATTGCTGCCGCATCTCCGTCTCCGACAACGGGCCCGGAATCGCGCCTGAATTCCAGCAGGAGATTTTCGACGAATACTTCCGCCTCACCCCGGAAGGGACGCGGGCGGAAGGCTACGGCCTCGGTCTGGCCATTGCTCGGCGGCTGGTGCAGGCGGCGGGTGGAAAGATCTGGGTCGAGAGCGAGCCCGGCGCCGGCAGCAAGTTTTCGTTTCTGCTTCTGTTGAATCCCACACCAAAACGTGTTGCGGAGGATTAATGAGCGCTGGCCACATCCTTGTGGTGGACGACGAACCCAGCATGCTGAAGTATCTCCAGACGGTATTGGAACTGGACTCTTATCGCGTATCGACCGCTTCGAATGGTACGGAAGCGGTGGAGAAAGTGCAGCGCGGTAATCCCGACTTGGTGCTGCTCGATATGGTGATGCCCGGCGCCGATGGGCTGGAGACGCTGCAGCGCATTCGCGAAGCCCGCCCTTCGACCAAAGGTGGTCATGTTGTCGTGCGTGCGCGACACCCGCAAAGTGGCTCAGGCCATGCGGCTTGGCGCGCAGGATTATCTCTCCAAGCCGGTGCAGAAAGAGGAGATGGAGGAGGTGTTGCGCTTCTGCCTGGAGAACACCGATCCCGGCGGTCCCGGCGCTGGAGAAGCGATCGAGGTGAGCCAGGGCGTGTACTTCTTCTCCGCCACGCCGCAAATGCGCCAGTTGCGTGCCCAGGCCATGCAGGTGGCCCGTTTCGATTTTCCGGTTTTGTTGCTGGGCGAAAGCGGCACCGGCAAAGAGGTTCTGGCGCATCTCATCCACAAGTACTCGGACCGCTCGCACCGCACATTCTTGAAAGTCAATTGCGCCGCCGTGCCCAGCGAGCTGTTGGAGAGCGAGCTGTTTGGATACGAACCGGGGGCGTTTACCGGGGCCAACAAATCCAAACCCGGCAAGTTTGAACTTTGCAACAAGGGGACGTTGCTGCTCGATGAAATCGGCGAGATGTCTCCGGCCTTGCAGGCCAAGCTGCTGCAGGTCTTGCAGGACGGCCAGTTCTCCCGCCTTGGGGGACGCGCCACCGTCAAGGTGGATGTGCGTGTCCTGGCGGCTACCAACATCAACATGCCCCAGGCCATCGCGCAGAAGACGTTCCGCGAGGATCTCTACTACCGCCTGAACAGCTTCGTGCTGCGCATGCCATCATTGCGCGAGCGGCGTGAAGAAATCCCCATGATGCTGCGCCATTTCATGATTCACCTCGCCGACCGTTACGCCTGTGCGCCGTTGAATGTTTCGACCCGGCTGGTGGAAGCGTGCGAGAACTATGACTGGCCCGGCAATATTCGCGAGCTGGAAAACTTCGTGAAGCGCTTCCTGGTTCTCGGCGACGAATCGGCCGCCATTGGCGAGCTGCAGAGAGGCTCCGCGTACGAGACCCAAACCGCAGTGGTCGTGCAGATGGAGGAAAAGACTCCCGCAGCCCGACTTGAAGGAAATGGTGCGCAATCTGAAAAACGGCGCCGAGATGGAAGTCATCGCCCAGATCCTGGAAGAGACCGCCTGGAACCGCAAGCGCGCCGCCAGCAAATTGAACATCAGCTATAAGGCGCTGCTCTACAAAATCCGGCAATATGACATCCGCCCGCGGCAAGTGGGATAAATCGGCTTCAATCCCCCGCACGTTACGGCCGGAGCAGCCTCTGCTCCGGCCGTTTGCGTTTGTGCAGCTTGCGCCATGCCTACGAATGCTGCCATCATGGCGCAATTCCCTTCTGCATCGCGACCCCCTGCCGCGAATGAAGGGTTCGGCCCGATGTCCAACCTCTCTGCAGCAGCGTCTCGCACTCTAAGCCAGCTCGCAGTCGTGTTCGTCCTCTCGCTTTTCTCTGCAAGTGCGACACACGCGCAGTGCGCGCCGCTGCAAACCGGTCCCGCGAAGCCCTCTGTCCCTAGTGCGCCCCACGAACCACTGTTTCCGGAATCGGGCCATCTTTCCGACACCACTTACACCAATAACTTCTTCGGCTTCGCGCTCGATCTTCCCATTGCTGTGCAAGGGCACCTGATCAAGTTGCCGCTGATGCCGGAGAGACAACATGCCCTGCTGGCCATCGCATATCAGAATGGAGATCGTTCGGGTTCGTTCACCATCGATGCCCTCGACCCGCGCGAGGGTCTGGAAGGATTCTCTACCGAGCAGCAGCAACTTGATTCTCGCGCGCCCGACGCTCTGCCAATCGGGGCGCAACCGCAAACCCAGGACCAGTCACAAGTCGGCCCGCAAGGCACGCTAATGCCGCCGCAGCCCCAACTGGCGATGCCGCAGCTGCAGTTGCCGGCCGAGCGCTTTCACTCCTCGGTCCACCACAAAGGCGAGAAATACACCGCGCTGTATTGGACGCAAATCAAGAACTACCGGGTTGGGGTCCTTGTCGCCACGAACGACAAAAACTTTCTGCAGAAATCCAGGCAGGCAATGGCAAGGGTACGTTTCTACTGCACTGGGGATGACGGAACTCTTGCCACCAAAGACGGCAAACTGGTCACCCCGGAAGGCGAGCAGTATGAAGGTCCTTCGGTTCCAACGTGGCGTGTCTACGCCGCGATCCAAACCAATCCCGGCCTCGCAATCCCTCCTGGAGAGGTTCGAGACGGCACGTATCGCAACCCCGCACTGGGTTTGCAGTACGAGCTGCCCAAGGGCTGGAATGTTCTTCCGGCGCACAACGGTGGTGATCCGCCAGCAGACGTCACATTGCTGCGCGAGTTCGAATTTCTCCACGCCTGTTCGCGAACCCTTTTGCGCCTCGAGCAACCCGGTTCCGCGGATGCCGCGACCAACGGCCGACGGCCGCTCATCATTTTGCGCGCGCTTGACCCACTTTGTCTCTCGCTAGGCACTCCGGCCGCGCCAAGCGACACGAAAATTGCCGAAGAGGTTGGGGTCAGCTTGGAAACGATGACGGAGTTTGGCCAGGTAGCATCCCACGAGCTCGTCTCGATCGGAAACGAGCTCTTCATGGTCTTTCACGGGACGATAGCCGTACCCGCTGAGGACGGGCAGCTTGCTCAGCGGATGTCGCAAACCATGTTCTCCACCAACCACAACAAGTTGCTGCTGGTCTGGTCATTCATGGCGCCAACCTCCGTCGAGCTGTCCGCCATGCCCGCTGGCGGCATCAGCTTCGATGGCTCGCAGCCGATCGAGCTGAGCTCAGTCCTCGCCGTGAAACGCTAGCTCGCGTTTCAGAAATACTGTCATCCCGAGCGACGAGCGAAGCGAGGAGTCGAGGGACCTGCTTTTCCGCGCTGCTGCACATATCGAATATCTGTTCCCTAGTTAGTAACTCGACCTCGCGCCGGAATCACTCTCCCCCGTTTCCCACAGCCTGAACGGTTGCTCGCCTTTTCCATACCGCATATCATTCAGCGCAATGTCATCCATGACCAAACCAGACGCCGACCCTGTTGCCATCCAATCCGGCCACGAGCCTAGCACCGAGGTTTACGCCGTCCATGGCGCCGATCCTGAGGTCCAGGCCTATGGCCTGGCAAAGTATTCGCGCTCCGCGCTGTCCATGCGCGAGTCGCTGGCCGAAATCAATGAGCAGAAGGCCGAAAAGTTTCTCAACACGTTCTACTTCCAGTATGGCCATCGCAGCATTGCCGATCTGGCGCACATCGCATTCGCCATCGAGCGTCTATCGATTCTCGCAGCTACTGTCGTCGTTGACGAGCCGCGCTGGGACGGTCAGGAACGCTCCACCCGCTATCAGGACTTTCAAAAGAGCGGATACCACGTCCCGGATTTCGGGGGCGATGCCGCCGCTCGCAAGCTCTATTGCGAGACCATCGACCACCTATTCGCCGAGTACCGGCATTTCTCGAACGAGATGTTCGTCTATCTGCGCGACCGCACTCCCAAGCCGCCCGAGATGAAGCTGGAAGCCTATGAGCGCACTTTGCGCGCGCGTGCCTTCGACATTTCACGTTACCTGCTACCGCTCGCGACCAACACCTCGCTCGGCCAGATTGTCAGCGCCCGCACCCTGGAGACGCAGGTGTCCCGGCTGTTGTCACACACTCACGCCGAGGTGCGCCGTCTGGGCGAACTGCTGAAGCAGGCCGCGCGTGAGCCTTCGTACAACGTCAACCAGGCCGCCGCGCGCCAATTGTTTCAGGAGATCGAGCGCGAATGTCCGTCGATGGGCGAGCGGGCCGGCGAATTTCTTCTGCGTGACGTGCGCGTGGCGCCGACCTTGATGAAATATGCCGAGCCCAACCCTTACGAGGTTGAGACTCGCCGCCAGCTGACCGCCGTTGCCGCGGAACTCCTCGCCGCGACTGCCATCCAGCCCGCGCCTTTAGTTGATTTGCTGGACGACGAGCCGCTGGAAGTCGAGCTTGCTGCCACGCTGCTGTACCAGCACTCGCATCATCCCTACCGGCAGATACGCGACGTGGTGGAAGCTCTTCCGCAATCGCAGCGTCGCGAACTGATCGAGCTGGGTCTGCAACATCGTGGCCGTCACGACGAAGTTTCGCGCGCCTTCTGCGCCGGGCAGCGCTTCCGCTTCGACATCCTGATGGACATTGGCGGCTTTCGCGACATGCATCGCCACCGCCGTTGCGTGCAGATCGTGCAGGGCTATACCACCGCCCACGGCTACGACGTGCCATTGGAGATCGATTCCGCAGGACTGACCGTCCGTTACGATTCTGTAATCGAGCGCGCGCGTGATGCTGTCGCCCAGCTCGCGGCGCGGGAAGCGGACGAAGCCGAGGAGCGTTCGCAATACGCGATCCCCTTGGCCTTTCGCAAGCGTACGCTGTTCAAAATGGATTTGTCGGAGGCCATCTACATCAGCGAACTTCGCACAGGAGCCGCCGGCCACTTTTCTTACCGCAACGTGGCCTACGCGATGTACGAAGCGGTAGCCCAGAGCTATCCCGCGCTAGCAAAGTACTTCCGCGTCACCGACGTTCGCGAGCCGGTGGATTTGTTGAAACGATAATGGAGTTTTGGTTGCGATAGGGATCTCTCATCCCATCAATCCTCCCTGTCGGAAGCCATGCAACCAGCAGAACGCGATCAAAATGCCTTGGTATGCATCTGTCTGATAGGGTACGATCATCGGTGTACCAGCAGCTACGTAACCTTTGGCAGCATCGAATCCGGTATGTCAGATCGAAAACCACCTCGCAGCGTGTGGAGCGTAGACTTGACCTTCAACATCGAAACTGAGCGCGAGACGGACGGTCGCTGGATTGCCGAAATCGTCGACATTCCTGGGGTCTTGGCGTATGGCGCATCGGAAGAGGAAGCCAAAGCCAAGGCGTACGCCCTGGCTCTTCGTGTCATCGCGGATCGCGTGGAAGAGTCCAGGAGTGTTCCCAAAACGATTAAGGTTGCAACCCCTGCGTGAGCCAGTGGCCTAGCACCAAGGCTCGCCTCGTTTTCCGTGCGCTTATCAAGATTGGGTGGCAGCCCGTCTCCCAGGTCGGATCTCATATCAAACTTCGCCATCAAACCTCCAAATACCCAGACTGCATTTGGGCCTTTCACGATAATGACGAAATCGGCCCTCGCATGCTGGCCAGGATTGCGAAACACACCGGATTGCGCCCGAGCGATCTGTAAGCGCTCCCCACTCGGCTTCAGATTTGTCGGAGGCCATCTACATCAGCGAGCTGCGCACGGGAGGTGCCGGCCACTTCTCTTACCGCAACGTTGCGTACGCCATGTACCAAGCGGTGGCCCAGCGCTATCCCGCGCTTGCAAAGTACTTCCGCGTCACCGACGTTCGTGAGCCGGTGGATTTACTGAAACGTTGATCCGTCGCAGTGATTGCGGAACGTGAGGATAGACCGACCTGGCGCGAAGCTTGCGAGAGTAGCTTCACCCCAACAGCGGGGACGCAGGAATTATCGTCCGCTTTGAGGGATCGGTAAAACGCGCCTCTCCGGCAGAGGAACGGGCGGCCCTTTGCGAGCCGCCTGCCGGGTTAAGTGTTGGACTACTGTCCTTCGTGCGCTTTGATCATTTGCTGGATTTGGCGCTTGACCGCCTCCAGGTTGAAGCTGGCCGGTTCCTGCATCGGAGGATATTCGATGGCTGTCTGTGCCAGTTTGGCAACCTCTTGCTGCACGTTGACGAAACGCCAGAATTCGCGCGCGAAGAAATCATTCCCGTAGCCAAACGCCCCGTTGAGGGGAGTTTCGCCGCGGATCATCGACGTGCGCTCGAAAGGATCCTGCCGAAGGTTGGCGATTGATGGCATGTCGGTTGTGACTTTCTCTCCCGGCCAGCCGTAAGGCTGCTGGAGGAACGTGTACTTGAAGTCGTCGATCCGAATTGAGCCGAGCATCGGGCCGGCGAAGTAGAAGAGTTCGTGGCGAGCTGAGGGTCCTTTACCTTCCAGCAGCGCCGACTGGTTGTAGCCGTCGAGGTGGTTCTTGTAGGTCCGGTCGCCCAGTTTCACGCCCTTCAGGAGTTGTTCAGTAATGTTGGGGTTCCCCGCAGCGGCCGCCAGCGTGGGCAGCCAGTCGAGGCCGGAGAAGATGCCATTCTCAACCGTGCCCGGCTTCACATGTCCCGGCCAACGGATGATGGCAGGCACGCGGAAGCCACCTTCAAAACTGGTCCCCTTAGTGCCTTTGAACGGCGTCTGGCCACCGTCCGGCCAGGTGAACACCTCGGCCCCGTTATCGGTGGTGAAGATGACGATCGTGTTGTCGGCCTCGCCAATGTCCTGCAGGTGCTGCAGGATCTCGCCGATGCAGTCGTCCATCTGGGCCATGCCGGCTTCTTCGACGTTGTAGTTGGTCCCGTAATTCATCATTGACTGGTACTTGGGCGGGATGTAGGTGAAGACGTGCATGCGGGTGGTGTTGTGCCAGATAAAGAACGGCTTGCCGTCTTTCTTGGCCTTGTCCATGAAGTTAGTCGTATTCTTGACCAGCACCTCGTCAAAGGTTTCCATGTCGTACTTGGCGGGGCGACCCTTCTGCCAGTTCTGCATGCCATCCATATTGGGGAAGGGCGGCAGCGGGCCCTCGTCTACAATTTTCTGTTTTCCTATAGGCCCCCACCTTGGCTGGACAGTGGCATCATCGGTGTCGGTTGCCCAACAATGAGTCAGATTGCGCGGCCCAGTCTTGTCAATCCAGTCCTGCGGGTAGTCGAACCAGTAGGGGTCCGACATGGCGTCGAGGTGATAGAGGTAGCCGAAGAATTCGTCAAAGCCGTGCACGCACGGCAGGAATTTGTTCAGGTCGCCAAGGTGGTTCTTCCCGAACTGCCCGGTTTCATAGCCCAGCGACTTCAGTACCGTAGCAAGCGTAACCGCTTGTGCCGGTATCCCAACATCAGCTCCCGCTTGGCCCACAGTCGTCATACCTGTGCGCAGAGGTATCTCGCCGGTGATGAAATTGGCGCGACCCGCAGTGCAGCTTGCTTCGGCGTAATAATCGGTGAACATCATGCCCTGTGCGGCAAGTTTGTCCAGGTTCGGCGTCTTGCCCGACATGATTCCCCGGTGATAGGCGCCGATGTTGAACCACCCAACGTCGTCGCCCATGATCACCAGAATGTTAGGTGGTTTTGCGCTGGCTGCTTGCGCGTGTGCGGCCACACTGCCGCTCGTGAGAAAACTCGAGACGGCAAGCGCGCCCAGCATCAGTTTTCGAACTCTTGCACCAATATTCATAGTCTCTCCAAGGTCTGCTGCCGGACCGTTTCTCTGTGGGAACGGCAACAGAATTTGTCGTTCGGTCTTAGGTGACTGCGACTTAGGCGATGAATCGAGGCAAACTCAACGCCATCCTCATCTTGCGTTTTGCGAGTGTCGGGGATTATAGATGGCGAGGGCTGAAATGCCTAGCAAAAGTTCCGGACCAGGAAGATTCTTAACGTCAATTTAATATTTCAACCCCAATTCGCTGCCACTTTCGTGTGGTCGTGCGGTGTGCAGGCCCTCGTTTTCGACACGAATTAGGGTAGGGTCGAAGGGACGGCCTTCGCAGCTGGGCATAAGACTTAACGGATTCACCTAGAAAGTTGTACGCCGTCTTTTTCAGCCCACCGAGCTTAGAACCGTAACCGTCGGCTAACCCGCGCCCTGAGGCACCGCCTTCGCCTTTTCCCGAATCTGCCTCTGCTCCAACTGCCAGCTTGTAAGCGACGTAGTACTTGTAGATATTGGCAACGTAAGTGACGGTCTCCTGTCCAATGTCTTTGGCCGCAACCAGTTCCACATTATTGAACCAGACGTTCGGGTCAAGGCCCATATCGGGCGCCTCTTTGCGCAGTCTCGCAATGCGATTCGGTCCGGCATTGTAGCTGGCGAAGACGAATAACGTCTTGTTTAGGGAATCGATCTTCGGATCATTGAAATAGGTGTCATCAATGTTGCGCAGCATCTTGACCCCGGCATGAATATTGCGCGTCAGCAGTCCCCACGTTCGGAATGTTGATGGGATTCGCTGCCGCATACTTGGGAATGACCTGCATGATGCCCACCGCGCCGCTTGGGTTCCTCTTGCTTTGGTCCAGTAGAGATTCCTGATAGCCCTGGGCCGCAATCATCAGGTAATCGAAGTCGTATTCCCCAGCGTACTTCTGGAAGAGCTCAAGGTTCGTCTGGAACTTCTTCATCTCCTCGCCGAGGTGGAATTCTTGACCCACTTGGTGTTTTGCAGGTAGCGCCGCAGCAGGGTGTTGCCGAAGGACGTTCCCACCGAGTGCGACGCGACAAATTCGTCGACCAATTGCTTGAATTGCGGATTGTTCTTGCGCATCACCCACGCCAGTTGTCCACCGCTCGCGATCACCAGGTCAGGATGCGGCTGAATGTGGTCGAGCACTTGCGACCAAAGGGCGGCCCGTTGTTTGGTCGTGACCGTCGCCGGAATCAATCCAGCGTTCACCATCTGCACCAGGTCATCGTCCATCAGGTTCTTGTCTGCTGCCTTGATGATGATCGGCGTCTTGCCGGCCTTTAGCAACTCCTCGTTTGTCTTCTGCAGGTTCTCGTAATAGGTAGTTAGCGGATTGGCGTACACCTCTTTCCCGCCGACGTCCGCGAGAGTCGAAACCGGGCCGAAACTTGGTCCAGTCACAATGATCTGGGTTACGTCCGTCTGGATCGGCGTCGAGAAGGCAACCCGCTTTTCACGGTCGGGTGTGACCACGATTCCGTGCGCGATCACGTCTCCCACCCCTTCGCTGAGGGCCGCCTCTACCTGGTCCACTCGCATCGGAAGGAATGTGACTTTCACATTCAGCGTGCCGGTCTTCAGCTCCTGGTTAACAAACTTCTGGAACTCTTCCAGCGCCTCGTACATCACGCCTTTGGGCTTCCCTTTGTCGTAGAAAAACCCGATGGGATTGAGCAGGACTAGCGCACGGATGTTCCGGTTCTTCGCCATCTCATCGAGGTCGCCGGTACGGCGCCCGAAAGCCTTCGGTAATTCGACATTGTTCGACGGCGCAGGCGGTTCGTCCGGCGAAGATACTGGCTCAGCGGGACCTGCTGCCTGCTGCTTTGCCTGCTCGGTTTGGGCCGGGGGCGCAGCCTCCTTTTTGCCACATCCCATCAGAAGGGATAGGGCCAGACATGTCGCCAGGCAAAGAGCCGTTCTGCATTTTCCCAAACCACCGATCATAGGTCCCTCCTCGGTGCCGCTAGTCTAACTGCAGGTAACGGCTTGATCGTCCTACCAGACTGTTCATTTCCTCGTGCCTCTCGACCCAAACACCAAAGTTCGGAACTCATCTTCGCCCATCACCCGCCGGAGTTCCCGGAACGCAAATAGAGGAACGAAAATGCAGAACACTACGATAGCGCGGCCGGCCAGTTGATCGAAGCGTATCTCGCGGGGAGCTCTGGCCAGGTCGGCTCCATGGATCAGCCGTTTGATCACTTCCTCGATAAGGTGGAAGGCATACACAAGCAGCCCAAATATGAAAGCCTTCCAAACGGCGGAAACCAACACTGGCTTGTTTTCATGCTTCCTGCCGAGCTTCGCATACTCTCCGATCATGATGACTTTGGTAATCACCAGCGCATTGATGAGCGCAAAGCCGAAGTTCCAATTCACCACGTCATACTGGTTCAGCAGGAGCATGTCGTAGACCGCAAGAGCGCAGAAAAAGAAAGCCAGGTAGAGGGAAAGCTCAAGCATTTCCCTCAGCTCATGCTTGGCCTTCTGTTTCAGACCCGCATGTGCGGAATTCATCATCGCCTCCCAACGTTCTCTCACAGGACTGGGTTGCAGCCACTGCCGTATGGTAGCCAGTCACCACGGTCAGCAACGAGGTAAGAATGAGTGCCACAAAGACCAGCCTTCCACTAAGTCGAACCATTCCGGTGAATCACTTCTCCGAGGCAAATATCTTCTTCCAATCGTTCTTTATGCTGATGACGGTCCAACCTTTCGCCTTGGCCTCGTCGTACAAAGCCTCTGTTAAGGTGCCAGCCTTCGTCTTGGGCAAGCCCGCGCGATGCCAGAGCCGCGAACACATACGCCCCGGCTAGGGCGCCGAAGCCCTTCCAGATGTGCGTCCACTCCACATCGCCGCCGATCAGCTTGGAGAGATGACCAGCGGCAAGGTAAACATGCACGGCGGCAACGATCACCGCCGTAAGCGGGTGGAGCACGAAGGCGGGCAAAGGCAGCACCCTGCGAATGGGCGCGACGCTTAGAGTACTCATTTGAAGAGCTCCACCGTTGCGAACGGCTCCGCCGACCCCGGCCGGAAGCGATTGAGTGTAAACTTCGTCGGCTGCCCAGGCCTCACGTCCACCAGAACATAGTTGTATTCCTCGATCGGGCTTGCGCCTTTCCAATACAAATCGGGCGGGTAGCCCTCGGGGACCTTGATATGCGTTCTGCCGGGAAGGATTGGGTCCTGTTCCGCGCCGCCACCTCCCAGCATCAGGTACTTCACTCCGTCCACCTGGTAAAGCTCGGTGGTGTGCACGTGCCCGTTGAAGACGACGATGTCGAGGTCCCTGGCGTACGCGGCAATCGCCTTATGGGGATTCTGATCGGCGGGGATGGCTCCCATGCCGGAGCGGGCGAAGACAGGGCTGTGAAACGAAATGAAGACCTTCTTGGTGCCGTTGGCCTTGGCCTCATCCAGCCACTTCTGCATCTGCTCGATCTGCGCTTCGTAGGGGGGACGGGTCGAGCTCCAGCCCGACGGGTCGCGGTAGTCGTACGCTCCGGTCCAGAGGAAGATAAAACGCACGCCCTCGTAATCGAACTTGTAGATGAGTTGTTTGTCGGAAACTCCGAATTTCGTCAGATAGGGAAACGCAGTCAGAAGGCCTTCCACGTCAGAGTCGCCCCACACTTCGTGGTTTCCGACGGCAGGAAAAACACGACCGGGCAGGCCGGCCTTCTCCATCTCGCGGTCTGGTTTGGGAAGTTGCTTCAGGATGTGCTCGTTTGCCAGCTTCCAGTAGGGGTTGTCCGAGGGCTTGCTGCCCTGCTTGCCCCACCACACCAGGTCTCCGGTGTTGACGATGAACTGGGCGCGCCCGCTCTTGATGTTCGCCACTACTTCTTTGGCCACCCAGTCGCCGCCGTCCAGCCGGAACATGGTGCGGCTCACCCCAGGCAGCAGTTTCACATCCTCGACCGAAGCCTCGGTGACCCAGCCTTTGTCGAACTTCAGCGTGGTCACTTCGCTGGCGGTATCGAACGGCATGACCATCTCTACCAGCTCCTTGGTCGACGGGTCATAGATCAGCTTGACGTCCTTCGCGACCACTTCCGGCGCTACTTTTGCAGGCAGCACCAGCTCGAACATATCAACCATGAGCTTGCGGGCTTCCGCCTCTTCACTCTGTTTGTAGGGGAGGTACATCATGGACCGCGAGTCGCCGTACACGGCAATGAAAACTCTTTATCGGCGGGTTGTGACGCTCGCTGAGCGATCGCAGTGAGCGGTTGAAGAACCAGTACGGCAACGAATGCTAACAAAATGGAGCAAAGTCTAATGGCGTTTCTCATGGATGATTTCCTCGTCCTCGATGATCATAAACAGGAAAGCGAGGAAGGACAGTTCGCCTTTCACGCCCCCGACTTCAGTTGTGCGGACCCTCTCAAGCCCGCGTTTTCAAGTGACGACCTTCCCGCCCTAGCCGTCGCCCTTGTTCCGCTCCATTTGCTTCAGGATGCCGTCGAGGTTGTAGGTCTCCGGCGCTTGCAGCGGCGGGAACTCCTTAAAAGTATAGAGTTCCTTCTCCCACACCATCTGGCCGATGGCCAGCACGTTCCAGTCGTATAGATGGGCCGTGCTTGGGGAGCCAAGTTGACCGCCCAGGCCCGCAGCTGACTTTGCTTCCCCGAAGCCGACCGCTTGCTCACCGATATTCATATTTCTCTCCATTTTTGTGCGTCTGCGGCCGAATCGCTCTTCACGGAACGTACGGAGCCGCATTAGTCTTGTTGTTCTAGCGTGACCCCTGAGGAAAATTGCGGTGTAAGGCGGCGAATCGAGTAGGATTCGAGACCCCGGTGGCGCGTCGGGCGAATTGTAACCCAGCCAACGGCTGAACTACCAGAATTTGGCGGCTTCGACGGGTTACCTCGCCCCCAAATTGTTACTAAAGTACAGTTACCCTCCCTGTACCTTCGTAATCTTGACAACCGCTGCCCTGGGCCTACGCTTGACTAGGAGCGCCCGGCGCGATGGCTGCCCACATCCGTCTGGCGGCGGTCAAGAAACAGTTGCGAGTGCTCGATTGCCGGCTATTTGGAATCAGCTTCGAGCCCCACCGCGGGAGTTGAAGTCTGACAGAAACAGCATTCCCTTTCGGGCACGGGGAGAAACGGAGGCGTTACCATTTTGCTACTGCACGTTTTGCAGGAGTTCCAGAATGGGGCCTAATATCACACATAAGTCCTTACGAATGAATACTTTGACCTCTAACTCATTTGAATGGAATATTTTGCGAGGAATCATTTTTTCTTACATCTTGTTTTCAATATTTTGCGTGATACAAGGGGGAGGGGGGTACCGTACTTTACCTCGTTTGGGTTCCGAACTGGTAAGAGCCAGCGAACAAGCGACAGTTTACCTTCTAATAAACGAAGGGCGGCGGCAGCCCAAAATCCCGGTCACAGCGTTCAGGATTCTCCTCAGTTCGCTTTTTGTTCGCTTTTATCGATTAACTGCATGTATAATGCAGCGTCGGTACTCATGCGCTTTTCTACATCGGGATCCACGGAACGCGCTGATTTTGCGCGTGCAGGGGTGATAGACCGAAACGCCCATCCCGCTACGGCGACTGCTTCGCTACCCGGGCTCCACGACACACGCCGGTTTTGCGAGCGCTGGGGTGGACTCATTTACCGCAATTCATATCGAACAGCCCGTCCGGAGACTTACCGAGCCGGGACGGAGCAAGCAAGGAGCGGCACTTATGGCCGATGAGAAAACGGAAAAGGGCCGGGCGATTGACCTGGCTATGACGCAAATTGAAAAGCAGTTCGGCAAAGGCTCCATCATGAAGCTGGGCAGCAAGGGAGCGGTTGTGCCCATCTCCGTAATTTCCACGGGAGCGATTTCCTTCGACGCAGCGCTCGGCGTGGGCGGCTTCCCGCGCGGGCGCGTGGTCGAGATATTCGGGCCGGAATCGTCGGGCAAGACCACCATCGCGCTGCAGGTAATTGCGCAGGCGCAACAGAACGGCGGCATGGCGGCCTTCGTGGATGCCGAGCACGCGCTCGATCCCATCTACGCCGCGAAGCTGGGCGTGGATGTTGACAACCTGCTGGTCTCGCAGCCCGACTACGGCGAGCAGGCGTTGGAAATTGCCGAAGCACTGGTGCGCTCGGGAGCAATTGACGTGCTGGTGGTGGACTCGGTGGCGGCGCTGGTCCCCAAGGCAGAACTTGACGGCGAGATGGGCGACAGCCACGTCGGCCTGCAGGCCCGGCTGATGTCGCAGGCCCTGCGCAAGCTCACCGGCATCGTCGCCAAGTCGCATACCTGCCTGGTGTTCATCAACCAGATCCGGGAAAAGATTGGCGTGATGTTCGGCAATCCGGAAACCACCACCGGCGGCCGCGCGCTGAAGTTCTACTCCTCCGTCCGCATCGATATCCGGCGCATCGGCGCGATCAAGGACGGCGACCAAGTCGTCGGCTCGCGCACGCGCGTGAAGATCGTGAAGAACAAGACCGCTGCGCCCTTCCGCGAGGCTGAGTTCGACATGATGTACGGCGAAGGCATCTCCAAAGAGGGCGACCTGCTCGACTTGGCGGCCAACATGAACTTCGTGGAAAAGTCGGGGTCATGGTTCAGCTACAAGGGCGAGCGCATCGGCCAAGGGCGCGAGAACGCCAAGCAGTTCCTCAAGGACAACAAGGACATCACCGCGAAAATCGAAGCCGAAGTACGCAAGGCGCTGGGGCTTATCTCAGCCGAAGACAAGGCGCAAGCCGCGGCCGCCAACGCCGAAGCCGCGCCCAGTGCTACGCCCAAAGGTCCGGCGGGGCGAAAGTAGGTGCGAGGTTTTGCGGACGCGACGGGACGCTCCGCGGCGACGAGGCCCGCAGGCTTAAGCACTGTTGCCCCGATTTTGCGCGATTGCCTCCGGAGGCAAAGCCAGAATAAAATCATCGCGCGTAAATCCTCTCCTCCGAGGCCTCTTGAAGGACATTGTCGCCATCTATCCCGGCTCGTTCGATCCGGTCACGAACGGGCATCTCGACCTGATTCATCGCGGCAGCAAGCTCTTCGACCGGCTCATTGTCGCCATCGCCCGCAACGAGGACAAGGCAGAGCCGCTGTTCGACATGGACGAGCGCAAAGAGATGCTGGAAGCGATGACTTCTGAACTTGACAACGTCACAGTTGATATATTCGATGGATTGCTGGTGGCATACTGTATCCAGAAAAACGCCAACGCGGTGCTGCGCGGCATCCGCGCGGTCAGCGACTACGAGTTTGAGTTGCAGATGGCGCTGATGAACCGCAAGATGGAGCCGCGCGTGGAAACCGTGTTTATGATGCCGGCAGAAAAGTACTCCTATCTCAGTTCGCGAATCGTGCGCGAGATCGCGAAGCTTGGCGGACCGCTGGCCGGACTCGTGCCGGAAATGGTAGAAGAGCGAGTGCGCCGCAAGATTGCGCAGAAACAGTTGCACGCGACAGAAATGCATCTCAAGTGAAGGGCGAAACCATGACTACTGCTGGGACCCAGCTCTCGTCGTTTCTTACCAATCGCATTCAGCGCATTGAAGTGTCGGCCACGATGGCTGTGGTAGCTGAGGCTGAAAAGCTGCGCGCCAACGGCGCTGACCTGGTGGACTTCGGAGCAGGCGAGCCGCACTTCGCGACACCACATGCATATTAAGGAAGCGGCGATTGCGGCCATCCAGAACAACTTCAGCAAGTACACGGCAGTCGGCGGAACGGCGGAGCTGCGCGACGCCATCATTAAGCGCCATGCAGCCGATTTCGGTTCCGATTACAAGCGCGAGGACTGCATTGCCTCGGTGGGCGGCAAGCATGCGCTCTTCAACGCTATTCAGGTGCTGGTGGACCACGGCGATGAAGTCATCCTTCCCGTGCCGTACTGGGTTTCCTTCAAAGACATCGTCCGCTATGCGGGCGGCGAGCCGGTTTACATCGCGACCGACGAGAGGCACGACTTTGACTTGACCGCTGAGATGGTGGAGCGCGCAATCACGCCACGCACCAAAGTCATTGTGCTGAACTCGCCCAGCAATCCTTCTGGCGCGGTGATGAAGCCGGACCACATGGCGTCGGTCCTGAAGCTCGCCCACGATCGCGGCATCTACGTCGTTTCCGACGAGTGCTACGTGTACCTGAATTTCACCGGTCATCTGTTTTCGGCGGGCTGCGTCCACGAGGTGAAGGAGCGGCTGATCATCATCGGCTCGCTCTCGAAGACCTATGCCATGACCGGCTGGCGCCTGGGTTACGCGCTGGGCCCCGCGCCGATCGTGAGCGCGATGCAGAAGCTGCAGAGCCAGAGCACGTCTAACCCGACATCGATCGTGCAGAAGGCAGCAGTCACAGCATTGACCGGCTCGCAGGATTGCGTTCAGCAGATGCGAGCAGAATACATCTCGTTGCGTGACAAAGTTGTGGAGGGTCTGCGCGCGATTCCCGGTCTCACCTGCGCATCGCCGAACGGCGCTTTCTACGCTTATCCGAACGTCAGCCACTACTTCGAGCGCGGCGGCCTGAACTCGGCGTCCGACGTGGCGCGCAAGCTGCTGCACGAGGCCCACGTAGCTGTCGTTCCAGGCGAGGGCTTTGGCACGCAAGACCACATTCGCCTGTCGTACGCGGTTTCGGCTGAAAATCTGGAGCGCGGATTGGAGCGCATGCGCAAGTTCTTCGCCAGCGTGTAACGGTCTCCATGTCCGAACTCTACCCATTCCTGTTGATTCCGATCTTTGACGAGCGGCCATGGGGCGTGCGCGACCTCCGGCCCATCTACACCAGGGTCGTCAAGGAGCCGATCGGCGAGAGCTGGCTCACGTGGGAAGACAATCGCGTCGCCAACGGGCCACTGGCGGGGCGCACGCTCGGTGAGCTCTCCAAGCAATATCGGCGCGAGCTGGTGGGAGAGGCAGCGCCGTACGAAGATCGCTTTCCATTGTTGGTGAAATTTCTTTTCACCAGTGACAAGCTTTCGGTGCAAGTGCATCCGGACGATGAGCAGGCGCGCAAAACTGGGCACCACTGCGGCAAAACCGAATGCTGGTATGCACTCGCGGCCAAACCTGGAGCGCAGGTTGCGCTGGGTTTGAAACCCGGAACGACCTTGCAGGAATTCGAGCAGGCCATTCGCGACAAGCGAGCCGAAGAGTTGCTGAACTGGGTGGATGTGCAACAGGGCGACATGCTGTATGTCGCCGCTGGCACTGTGCACACCATCGGCGGCGGCTTGATTTTGGTTGAGACGCAGCAGACATCGGACATTACCTATCGCCTTTATGATTACGGTCGTCCGCGCGAACTGCACATCGCCGAAGGCCTCGCCGCCACCAAGCTGCCCACGAATGCGGGCAAAGTGGTGCGTAGCGCTGGCGACCGGTCCGATGTTTTGGTGCGTTCGCCGTTTTTCCAGGTTGAGAAGATCAGGCTACGAGAGCCTTTGCATGCAGAGGTTACTCCCACTTCGCCGCACATCGTGGTCGCGGTTGACGGCGCAGGAATCGTAGAATCGCAGGGCATGGAGCCGATCAGCTTTGCGACCGGAGAGGCTGTGGTCATTCCGGCCGCAGTACGTGAATATACAGTGCGCCCGCAGTGGCAGCTCGAGATCATGCGCATGGCGCTTCCTACGGGAGAGGTCGCGGAGCCGCAGACTGTGCTTGAGCGTTGTGTCCATGATGCACCATCCTCAAGATGA
This sequence comes from uncultured Acidobacteriaceae bacterium, assembly GCA_963782275.1. GTDB lineage: Bacteria > Acidobacteriota > Terriglobia > Terriglobales > Acidobacteriaceae > Bog-257. Next base: position 273,034 of record CAWAJA010000005.1, read on the forward strand.
GGAGTAGATGATGTTTTCACCACGGAGACACAGAGGACACGGAGAACCAGCGACAGCGATAGTGCCTTGGAACGCCGCTGGTTTCAAGGCTTCAGGACAGCTCCTACTTTCTCAGTGTTCTCCGTGCCTCCGTGGTGAACCCGAATCGCACTCCCGGCATAAAAGCCGGCAGGCGTCGCATAATACAAGGACTCGTTAAGTCGGTGACCAAGTTTACTTTCTATCCCGTGATTCTCGCTGGTGGACGCGGCACCCGCTTCTGGCCGTTGAGCCGCAAGCGCATGGCCAAGCAACTGCTGCCGCTCAACAGCGAAAAGAGCATGATCCAGGAAACGGTGGAGCGCCTTCTGCCCCTGGCCAAGCCAAAGCAATTCTGGGTCATCACCAATGCCGATCTTCGCGACGCAATCATACGCCAGCTCAAGGGGCTGGAGAAGAAGCAGATCATCGCCGAGCCCGCGGGACGCAACACCGCACCGGCCATTGGCTTGGCCGCCTTTCTTCTGGCGAGGCTCGATCCGACGGCAGTGATCGGATTGTTTCCTTCCGATCATGTGATCGAGAACGAGAAGCGTTTTCGTGAAGACATCAAGCGTGCCGTTGGAATCGCTGCCACTGGCGCGAACATCGTCGTGATTGGCATTCCTCCGACGCGCCCCGAAACCGGTTACGGCTACATCGAGGCCGGCGACCAATCAGCAAAAGGCGTGCTGCAGGTTCGCCGCTTCACCGAAAAGCCTACCTCCGAAGTGGCAGAGCAATTCGTGCGTGCCGGCAATTTTTTCTGGAATAGTGGAATGTTCATCTGGGGAGCGCGCACCCTGGCTAATGCGCTCAGCGAGCATCTGCCGAAGACCGCACCGCTGCTGGAGGAGATTGCTGCGAGCTATGGCACGCGCGGCTTCGAGAAGACCTTCGCCAGGCTTTATCCCAAGTGCGAGAACATCAGCGTTGATTACGCTGTGCTGGAGCCGCGCTCGGCGAAGGGCGAAGGCAAGTCAGGCATTTACTGCATCCCAGCAAGCTTCGGATGGAATGATCTCGGCTCCTGGACTGCGCTTTACGAGCATCGCTGCGCCGGCAAGGATGGCGAGAACGTGATTCACGCGCAGCAGAGCTTTACGTTGAATGCAGGCGGGAACTTCATCCACTCCAAACGAAAGTTCGTTGCGGTCGTGGGAGTGAAGAACCTGGTTGTGGTTGAGACAGACGACGCCCTGCTGATCACCACCCGCGAGCATTCACAGGATGTGGGCAAGGTGGTGAAGCATCTGGACGAACGAAAGCTGAAGCGTCTGGTTTAGCGTCGCAAAGAATCGAAAGCGAGAATTGATGGCGGCAGAGATCAAGTTCGGGACCGACGGATGGCGCGGCATTATCGCCGAGGACTTCACCTTCGACAACGTGCGTCGCGTGGGCAATGCGATGGCGACCTATGTCCACAAGAACGAGGATGCCGGCAAAGGCTTGGTCGTCGGCTACGACACACGTTTCGCGTCGAAACGCGCGGCCGAAATCATCTCCGAGGTTCTGGCTGGCGCGGGACTCGCCGTTCGCCTCTCCGACGATTACACCCCCACTCCGGCATTGTCGTATGCGGTGAAAACTCTCGGTACAGCCGGCGGCGTTATGATCACCTCCAGCCACAATCCGTTCAACTGGAATGGCGTGAAGTACAAGGCCAGCTACGGCGGCTCGGGCACTCCTGCGATCATGAGGGCGATCGAGAGCGAACTCGATTCGCCTCGCCTCGAATGCGCGGGCGGGAGCGTGACGCTGACCGACTTCAAGACTCCCTACGTCGCAGCGATCAAGAACTTTGTTGACCTGAAAGCGATTCGCCAGGCAGGCTTCAAGTTCGCCATTGACGTCATGTACGGCGCCGGACGCGGCGTGCTAGGGGACATCTTCGCCGAGAACGGAATCACACACCTTGAAATCCGGGGAGAGATCAACCCGCTATTCCCCGGGATCAACCCGGAGCCGATTCCGCCGCACACTGCCATGCTGCAGGACACGGTGGTGCGCGAGCGCTGTCAGGCGGGAATGGCCACGGACGGCGACGCCGACCGCCTTGGCGCAGTCGCCGAGGACGGCAGTTTCGTAGATTCGCACAAATGCTTTGCGGTCATTCTCGAATGGTTGCTCAAGCGCAAACAGTGGCCGGGGGAGATCGTTCGGGCGTTCAACACCACACGCATGCTCGACCGTATCGCCGCAAAATACGGCCGCAAACTGCACGAATGCGGCATCGGCTTCAAGTACATTTGCGATCTCATGCTGGAGCGCGACATCCTGATCGGCGGCGAGGAGTCAGGCGGTATCGGAATTCGGCGGCATATGCCGGAACGCGACGGCATTCTGAATTCCCTGCTGCTGGCGAACATCATGGCGGAAGAAGGCAAGCCGCTGGGGCAACTCGTAGGCGACTTGCAGCAGGAATACGGCCAGCATCACTACGGCCGGCTCGACCTGCATCTTAGCAACGAGATCAAGGACGATGCGATGCGCCGCGCCAGCGCCCAGCCAGCCAGGATCGGGGGCTTCGCTGTACAGAAGGTGGAGACGCTCGATGGCGTCAAGTTCTTTCTCGACGCTCCCACGAATGGAAACGGCGCGGAAGCATGGGTGCTGGTTCGCGCTTCGGGGACCGAGCCGTTGCTACGGATTTACTGCGAGGCCGCTTCGCCAGAGTTAGTTTCGCAGATACTGAAAGAGACCGAAGCCTTCGTTCAGGCCGGACAAGAGGTTGGCGTGTCAGTCTGAAGGGGAACCGCGCTTAGGAAATTCGCGCTTCATTTCTGGCATACTGGAATCAAGCAATGAGAACGACTGGAACGCTTGCAGTCTCGTTCTTTTAACTTTCAGAGGATGGCAGCAACTCCCAAACCGCAATCGGCTGATTCGCCGGAGGTGCGCCGCTACAACCGGCTCCACCGTTGGCTGAGCATGGCTGACGCGGTGATTGGCTTCGCCCTGCTGGTCGTCCTGCTGGTCACTGGCTGGACGGGCAAGCTTCGCGACTGGTCATACCTCGGCGCAAGCCAGCACTACTTCTTTGCGGTATTTCTATACGTGCTGATGTTTTCCGTCATCGCGAAAGTGCTTGGCGCTCCCTTCGATTTCGTGGGCTTCCGGCTGGAGCATCAATACCACCTGTCGAACCAGAAACTGCGAAGCTGGCTGTGGGACGAATGCAAGGGTTGGCTTCTCAACCTGGTGCTCGGCGCCATCATGGTCGAGATTGTTTACGCCATCATTCGTATCGCACCGCAGCGTTGGTGGATCATCGCGTGGGCCGTCTTCGTCGGACTGTTCCTGCTGATGGTGCAACTCGCGCCTGTGGTGCTCCTTCCCATCTTCTACAAGTTCAAGCCACTGGAGAACGATGGCTTGGTGGGACGGCTTAAGAAGCTGGGCGAGCGGGCAGGCACGCGCGTCCGCGGCGTCTATGAGTGGAAACTGTCGGAGAAGTCGAAAAAAGCGAACGCGGCGCTCACCGGTCTGGGCTCGACCCGGCGTATCATTCTCTCCGACACGCTTCTCGAAAACTACAGCGATGATGAGATCGAGGCCATCCTCGCCCACGAACTCGGGCACCACGTTCATCGCCACATTCTGAAGAGCATTCTTACCCAGGTGGGAATCACATTCTTCGGTTTCTGGCTGGTCAACCAGGTGCTCCGATTTGTAATCGGCAGAAACTGGTTTCCCGTCCTTGGTTCGCGACTCTACGACTTTGCGAATTTGCCGCTCATCGTGCTGGTCGTGACCATTCTGAGTTTTCTGCTGATGCCCGCTTTAAATGCCATCTCGCGCCGCCATGAGCGCCAAGCTGATCGCTACGCCTGGGAAAACATTTCCGCGATAACGCCCTTCGTCACCTCGATGCAGAAGCTGGCCGACCAGAATCTAGCCGAGCGCGAGCCCTCGAAGTTTGTCGAATGGCTGTTCCACTCCCATCCGTCAATTGGCAAGCGGATAACCGCGGCTGAGTCTTGGGCGAGCCAACACCAACCGGTCGTGGCTCAGCCGGTCACTTAGACCTATCGCGCATAATCGCTTCGACCCGGTGCAAATCGTCTTCCGTGTCCACGCCCACTGTATCGAACGGGGTTTCGGCCACGTGGATCGCGATGCCGTGGTCGAGAAACCGGAGCTGCTCCAGGCGTTCGCTGCGTTCCAGCGCCGACTCCGGCCAGCCGCAGAACGCATCCAGCGCAGCTTTGCGATAAGCGTAGAAGCCCAGATGCTTGTAGTGGCGCACCTCTCCGTTGCCATCGCGATCGAACGGAATCGTTGCCCGCGAGAAATAGAGTGCCCGGCTGTCGAGTGCCGTGACCACCTTAATCGCATTCGGATTGTCGAGGTCTCCGACCGAGCAGGGAGTCTTCAGCGTACCCACTTCTACGCCGTCGCGTTGCATCAGATCAAGGAGAGCGTCGAGATGCTCGCGCCGGGCCAGCGGCTCATCCCCCTGCACGTTGAGGTAAAAGTCGGCGGCAGTCGTCTGGGCAACCTCGTGGACGCGCTCTGTCCCGCTGCGGTGCGCGCTGGATGTCAAACTGCAGTGCCAGCCGTTCTGGCGGCACGCCGCCACGATCTCTTCCGAATCCGTCGCCACGATCACGTCATGCAGCTGGGTGCAGGCCCGGGCGGCTTCGTAGACGTAGGCCAGCATCGGTCGGCCGCCGATCTCGCGCAGGATCTTGCGGGGCAAACGGGTGGAGGCGAGTCGCGCCGGTATGATGGCGATGGCTTTCATTTGTCTAGTTTTATGGGGCGGACCACAGAATGGCAAGGGCAACCTGCCTACCGTCCGCTAGTCAGGCCTTCGCTTGCCAAATTGACCGCAACCAACTGCGGAAAATAGAATCAATAACTTAGACCGACTGGGGACATCACATTGCCTCTTTACGAATACCAGTGCAAGAAGTGCCACAGCCTGACCGAGCGGATCCAGAAGTTTTCTGATGCCCCCCTGACCGTCTGCCCGCACTGCGGAGGAGAGTTGGAGCAGCTGCTGTCAGCCCCCGCGGTGCAGTTCAAAGGCTCAGGCTGGTACGTCACCGATTACGCCAAGAAGGCCCCTGGCGCTGGGGCAGCCGGTGGAAACGGAGCGGCCTCTTCGTCTGAGGGCAAGCCCGGAGCTTCTGACAGCAAATCCGAAGCTCCCAAAGCCGACACCTCCTCCTCGAGAGACACCTCCAGCAAGGAAAAATAAAGCCTCCGCCCGGGTCCCCGGACGGAGGCGGAACATCACACAGATGTGTGACGCTTGTCTCACGCCTTTGTGCTCTTTGTGTTTCCGCCGGATGCGTCCTAGCAGTAGAATGCTTGGGAACGAACACTCGTTCACGTCATCGCTCCCTACTTCTATTCGTTCCTACCAGGAGGACAGGTCATGCCGAAGAATGCTTTGACCATTACGGACCAACGCAACGATAAAACCTATGAAGCTCCGATCGAGCACGGGACCATCCGCGCTATGGACCTGCGGAAGATCAAGACTGATCCCGAAGACTTCGGTGTCATGACCTACGATCCCGCGTTCATGAACACAGCTTCATGCAAAAGCGCCATCACCTTCATCGACGGCGACAAGGGGATTCTTCGCTATCGTGGCTACGATATCGAAGCCCTTGCCGAGCATTGCACCTATTTGCAAGTAGCTTACCTGCTGCTGCACGGGGAACTGCCCACGCCCGAGCAGGACAAGCAGTGGACCCACGACATCACCTACCACACCATGCTGCATGAGAACACCAAGCATTTCATCGATGGGTTCCGCTATGATGCCCACCCGATGGGCATACTGGTAAGTACGCTGGCAGCCCTCTCGACCGTTTATCCCGAGGCGAAGAACGTCCACGATGCCGAGAACCGGCAGAAACAGATCGTGCGCCTGATTGCCAAGATGGCAACTCTGGCGGCCTGTTCCTACCGCCACCGCCGCGGCCATCCCTACGTCAATCCCGATAACGATCTCAGCTACACCGAGAACTTCATGAATATGCTGTGGAAAATGACCGAACCGAAGTACGTCGCGAGTCCGGTCATCGCCCGCGCGCTGGATGTGCTGTTTATATTGCATGCCGATCACGAGCAGAACTGCAGCTCAACCACCATGCGTGTGGTGGGCAGCTCGCAAGCCGATCCATACCTTTCGATGGCAGGTGCAGCGTCGGCGCTCTCGGGCCCGCTGCACGGCGGGGCCAACGAAGAGGTCCTGCGCATGCTCGACGAGATCGGCGCGGTGAAGAACATTCCCGCCTACATCAAGCGGGTGAAGGCGGGCGAGCTCAAGCTGATGGGCTTCGGACATCGGGTGTACAAGAATTACGACCCGCGCGCAGCCATCATCAAGGCGGTTGCCAATGAGGTGTTCGAGGTCACGGGACGCAACCAGAGGCTCGATATCGCGATTGAACTGGAACGGATTGCACTTGCCGACGAGTACTTCGTCACGCGCAAACTGTATCCGAACGTGGACTTCTACTCGGGGATCATTTACCAGGCCATGGGCTTCCAGCCCGACATGTTCACCGTGTTGTTCGCTATCCCGCGCGCAGCCGGCTGGCTGGCGCAATGGAACGAGATGATTCAGGACCCGGAGCAAAAGATCTCGCGCCCACGCCAGATCTACACCGGCGTAATGCATCGCAAGTTGGAAAGCACTGCGACCGCGAAGGAAAAAGCGGCCGTCAAAGTGGGTTGAATGCTGCCGGCGGAATTGCAGTCATGGGGCGGAGGAATCCGCCCTATGTTGCTTGATGGCTTCGCCAAATGCGACCGGCAATGACCACTAGACCGCTTTCTTCTGAGGCGGGACCTTTGCCCCGGAGCGTCGCGCTTCGGACAGCCCGATTGCGATGGCCTGCTCACGGCTGGTCACCTTCTTGCCGCTCCTTCCTGATCTCAGCTCGCCGCGCTTGAATTCACGCATTTCCCGCTCCACCGTCTTCTGCGCCTTTGGCCCATATTTGCGCGTGCTCTTGCGGTGCGATGTACTCGACTTCGGTTTTCGGGTAGTTACCATTTATTTAAGCCTCCCTTTCGCATGATAAGACGCTGCCAAACATCTCGCAGGTTGTGTGACTGCGGGCCGCCAGTTCACCTAGTACCATGGTCGCGTACATGCTCTCGCTGAATTCGGCACCGCATGCGCAGGAACGGCCCCGAGGTGTAGCCATCATTGTCGCGGTTTGTGGAGTGCTAGGCGTCATCTCCCTGGCATTCGCCGCTCTGTTGCTCTTGCATGCAGTGCCGCTATCCTCCGGCGCTTCTCTCGTGGGCGGCGGACTTGAACAGCTCGGCCCTCTCGCATTTCTTCTCTATGGCGCAATCCTGGCCGTGCTGGGCGCCGCGTTGTGGCGGCGATGGAAGGGCGCCCGTCGCGCGGCCATAGCCCTTGCGGCCGCCGGGATACTTCTGGCGATGCCCGCAATCTCCAGCGCGTTCGAGGATGAGCGGATCTATGCGATCCTTCGCGAGGCGATACAGATCATGCTTCGCGTGCTGGTGATTTACTACCTGAGCCAGGAGCCGGTGAAGGAGTGGTTTGCCAAGTCCTGATCTGCCCTACTTGACAGCAGGTCTTGAACGGAAGCCGGTCGGCCGCGTAACATATGTCATCTCAGGGATTCCCGCCGCGAGTGGATTTTGCGGACAACCTACTGAGCATCTCGACGCCCGTGGGTTGCATTCGGCGAGCCTTAACAAATCTTTACAAAAAATCCTGTAACGCTTTTTCGTCGAATTGCGTTTATTTTTTGTGGCCCCGGATGTCTCGCTTGGGGAGCGCATTTCCATGCTCCGTAAGCCACTGAGGAATCACGCTTTACAACCCTGCGAAGCAGTCGTCAAGCAGCCCGCTCCTGTGCTAGAATAGACATGGATCGAAGGGCTCTTAAGCCATTGAAATTTCAGGTAGATAGAGGTTATCCGAGAAGATAACTCGCGCCCGCGATCTGTGCGCAAGAAGTGGCAACCAGCGTCCGATTTGTGTTGCCGATGGAATGGAGCAGGATGCCGCCGAAAGATTTCCAGTCAGCCGCCGCTGAAGCCCAAGAGAACAACAAGCCAATCGAAGTCGAGAGCGAAAAGCTTTCTCGGAAGTCCACGAAGAATGGCAACGGCCATGCGAACGGGGACTACACCGCTGATTCCATCAAGGTCCTTGGTGGTATGGAAGCGGTGCGCAAACGTCCGGCAATGTACATCGGCTCGACCGGCGAAATGGGCTTGCACCACCTGGTCTATGAAGTTGTCGACAATTCGGTGGACGAGGCTCTGGCAGGTTTCGCCGACCATATTGACGTCACCGTCCACATCGATAATTCCGTCACCGTCGTGGACAACGGCCGCGGCATTCCAACAGAGCCGATGGATGTTGACGGCGAGCGTTTGCCGGCGGCACAGGTGGTTATGACCATGCTGCACGCGGGAGGAAAGTTCGACAGCTCAACCTACAAGGTCTCCGGAGGGCTGCATGGGGTTGGCGTTTCCTGCGTGAACGCACTGAGCCATCAGCTTGATCTCGAGATCTGGCGTGAGGGATTCGTCTGGGAGCAGAGCTACTCGAAGGGCGAACCCACGACGAAGCTGAAGAAGACCGGTAACACCAAGAAGCGCGGCACCAAGGTCCATTTCCTGCCTGACCGGGAAATCTTCACCGCTACGGAATACAACTACGACACGCTGGCGCAACGTTTGCGAGAGATGGCGTTCCTCAACAAGGGGCTGCTGATTACGCTTACCGATGAACGCGCTAACGATCCAAAGACCGGTGAGCCGAAGCGTGCAGAGTTCAAGTACAACGGCGGCATAGCTGAGTTCATCAAGCACCTGAACCGTGGCAAGAGCGTACTGCACGACAAGCCGATCTACATGGAAGCCGAGCGCGATGGCGTTGCCATGGAGATAGGGTTGCAGTACAACGACGGTTACTCCGAGACGGTGTTCAGTTTTGCCAACAACATCAACACCGTTGATGGCGGCACGCACCTGTCTGGATTTCGTACCTCACTGACGCGCACCATCAACTACGCGGGCCAGCAGCTCGGGCTCTTCAAGGACGTCAAGGAAAACCTCACCGGCGATGATGTTCGCGAAGGACTGGTGGCAGTAGTAAGCGTGAAGCTGTCGCAGCCTCAGTTCGAAGGCCAGACCAAAGGTAAACTCAATTCCGATATCGCCGGTATTGTGCAGGCCTTTGTGAACGAGCGGTTGGGGGGCTTCTTCGAGCAGAACCCGCCTGTGGCCAAGAAGATCATCAACAAAGCTATCGAGGCCGCACGCGCGCGCGAAGCTGCCCGCAAAGCCCGCGACCTTACCCGCCGCAAAGGCGCTCTTGATGGTGGCGGACTCCCCGGCAAGCTTGCCGACTGCCAGGAGCGTCAGCCTGAGCGTTGCGAAGTGTATCTGGTCGAGGGCGAAAGCGCAGGCGGCACCGCCAAGCAGGGCCGCGATCGCCGCTTCCAGGCCATCCTGCCGCTTAAGGGCAAGATCCTGAACGTGGAGAAGGCGCGCTACGACAAGATGCTCGGCCACGAGGAAATTCGCGCCATGATTACCGCGCTGGGAACGGGCATCGGCAAGGAAGATTTCGATGCTGCCAAGCTGCGCTACGGCAAGATCATCCTCATGACCGATGCTGACGTGGACGGCTCGCACATTCGCACTCTGCTGCTTACGTTCTTCTTCCGCCACATGCAGGAGCTCATCAAGCGCGGCAATGTTTATATCGCGCAGCCGCCGCTGTATCGCATCAAGAAGGGCAAGTTCGAGCAATACATCAAGAACGACGCGGAATTCGTGAAGGTCATGGTGAAGCGCGCCGCCGACGGTATCGTGGTGCGCTACGGTGAAGGCGCCGCCGCGCTGGAAGGCGCTCCGCTCACCAAGTTCATGACCACGCTCAATGATTACATCGGCTTCTTCGACAAGGTGAACAAACGCATTCGCGACGAGAAGATCACCGAGGTGCTGCCGCGCGCGGACCTGGTAAAGCGTGTGGACTTCGAGGGCGACAGCGACAACCCACCGAAGAAGATTCTTGCGCTGGAGAAATCGCTGAAGGCGATCCAGAAAGACCGCGGCATCAAGAGTGTCGAGAAGCGCTTCGAAGACGAGCACAGCCTGTGGGAGGTATGCCTTCGTGAACTCCCAGGGTGCCGAGCACGTCATCAACTGGGAACTGGTTTCCGCGCCCGAATACCGCCAGATGATGTCGAAATACAAGCAGATTGAGCAGTACATGCAGCCGCCGTACTACATCGAGGCGGTGAAGAAAGAGGCGGGCAGCAACGGCAAGGAAGAGTTGAGCGACGCTGAGCGCGCCGATCAGGAGAAGGCCGAGCAGAAGAGTCCCAAGACTTCCAAGCGCAAAGCTGCCGAGGCGGAGACGGTTGAGAAGACGTCCGCGCGTGAGTTGTTCGACTACGTTCTCAACGAAGGCCGCAAAGACTACACCGTCCAGCGCTACAAGGGGCTGGGTGAGATGAGTTCGCAGCAGCTCTGGGAAACCACCATGGACCCCGAGCGCCGCACGCTGCTCTCGGTGAAGCTGGAAGACATGACTGAGACCGAGAACATCTTCTCCACCCTGATGGGCGAAGATGTCGAATCGCGGCGCAAGTTCATCGAGGAAAATGCGCTGGATGTGAAGAACCTCGACATCTGATTCTGAGTCGCCATCTTAAGCCGATGGGACCCGGCCAGCCGGTGATCGCTTCTTCCACCCCGATATCCACGCCGCGCCGAGCACGAAGACTACGGGATAGCATTCCAGCGTGTAGCGCGGCTCGGGATTTTCCAGCGTGCCGAGAAAGGCTGAGCGCAGCAGCACGAAGAGCAGCATCAGCGCTAGGTATCGCGGACGCGGACCGCGCACCACTCCCATCACCGCCGGGAGCAGGAACAGCAGATTCAGCAAACCCCAGATCAGCGCGACCGTGAAGTCGTGAGGATCTTCCCAGTATTCCCACCAGCGCGAGGTCACCGGCAGCATCTCGGTGCGCGGCCGCACCCACATGTCGGCGATCCGCACCATTGGAAGCCAGACGAAGTAGCGCAGCGGATGCTGTCGGATGCGCTGGTTCGCCAGTTCGCCAAAGCGCGCGTTGAGATCAGGATTCACGAAGCCGATCTTGTTGTAGTCGCGAAAGATGGCTTCGGTCTTCTCCCGTTGGTCTGCGTCATCGAAGGCCCGCGAAGGCAGCAAATGCAAATCGATTGCGTCCCCGGGAATGTTCCAATAAATCTCGTCGGTCGAAACGAAGTCCGCAATCCAGGTACGAACCCACTTGTCGTAACCTGAGGGCACAAACTCTTCGGGATCGTTGGCGTAGCGCGGCGCCAGTGGCTCGAAGCGGTGGAAGTCGCGCCAGTTGCGTACAGTCCACGGCACTAGCGGAGCGATGGCAATAGCCAACACCAGCACTCCTGCCCAGAATAGGCGCGCCCGCTGCGCTGGCTGGCGCCACATCCGCCACAGCAGGAACAAACCGATGGCCACCAGCAGGATGCCGCCATCTGGACGCAATAGAACTCCGGCCGAGACCGAAACGCCGCACAACGCCCAGGCAGCCCAGGCGCTCCGCCCTTCATCTGAAGCCATGAATGCTGCGACGGCGCAGTCCAGCGCTGCTGCCGTGAAAAAGATGCTCAGCGTCTCCGCCAGCGGAGCGACTGTGTAGTTGGCGGTGAAGGGACAGAGCGCGGCCAGCAGGAATGCAAAACGGGCTGCTCGCTCGGATACAGTCCGCCGCGCCAGGTCGGCAATAACGAAGCAGCCTGCGATATCAACGACGATCTGAACCAGGAGGACAGCGTGATAGTGCTCGCGCCCAAACATCACGAAGCAGACGGCGAGGAAAGCTGGATAGCCGGGCAGGCGGATCCATGTGGGGCTGGGACCTTCGGCATGGGAGAGTCCAAAGATGCCGTGGTCGAGCCAGTTGCTGGCGATGTCGCCGTAAATCAACGAATCGCCGGTAACGTGCGGGAATCTAAAGTAGAAGAACAGCCGCAGGGCAAATGCGGCCAGTGTGACCAGCAGGAAGTACTTTCGAGACTCCCCGAGCATGTGCCAAAACGGCTGCAGCCCAGTTCTCCCCAGCGATTTGCGCTCCTGTTCCATCGTCAGCAATTAGCCGTTTAGCCTTTAGCAGTTAGCCAGATGAATGCTAACTGCTAAAGGCTAACAGCTAAAAGCCAAAGGCCAAATGCTAACGGCTAAGTGCTACGATTGAATGACCCTGGACAATGCCCCAGTCGAAGCAGATTTTCTACGACGAGAAGCGCAAGCGGTGGCGCCGCCTGCGAGTGATCGCGGATGCCAGCGTAATCCTCATCACGGTGCTGGTGGTTTCGTTTGTCGTTTCCATCCTCCGCGGATCTTCGGTCCCGGGCCTTTCGCTTCCCGAGATCAAGAAGCCTTATCACGCGCTCAAGGACAACCAGAAGCGCAAGCCAACGCGCGCCCAAAACACTCACCGCAAAACCAAGCGTCCCGCCTCGCAGGTGGTGTTGAATTCCGATGAAGGCATCCGCGGCGCTTTCTACGTCAAGTGGGATGCCGCCAGCTTCGCGTCGCTCAAGGAATACTACCCGCAGATCGACCTGCTATTCCCGGAGTGGATGCATGTGCTAACGACTGACGGCAGGCTGCAGGCGGTCACCGAGCTCAACACCCTCTATGACGTCATGGACGAGAAGGGCAAACCGCGGCCGGTGGATGACAAGGTCATGCCGTTCCTCAAGGGCGAGAAGGCGCAGACGGAAGTTCTGCCGCTGGTCAACAACTTCGACCCTATCACCAATGAGTGGCGTCCTGAACTTACGGCACAATTCATGGCCAACCCGGCGGCGCGCCAGCGCTTCCGCAGCGAGCTGATGACCTTCCTGGCCACCGACCAATACAAGGGCTTGACACTCGATATCGAAGCGTTCCCGGAAAGTTCCCGCGACGACTTCCGCAACCTCGTGCAGGAGCTGTATGACGAATTGCACTCCAAAGGTTTGAAGCTCTACGTCGCAGTGCCGGTGAACGACAAGACATTCGACTATGCCGGGCATCGCCGCGATCTCCGACGGCCTGATCTTGATGAACTACGACCAGCACTATCCCGGTGGCGAGCCGGGCGCGGTCGCTGGGCAGGATTGGTTCCTCAAGAACCTGCAGGATGCATTGAAGGTAATACCCAAGGAAAAGATCATCTGCGCGGTTGGCAACTACGGATACGACTGGGCGATGAAGAAGGGCCAGAAGAAGGGCACGCCTCCGGCGGACATCCATAGCGTTTCGGTACAGGACGCGTGGCTGGAGGCTTCGGACGCGGCGACTGACGTCATCTTCGATGACGATGCGATGAACCCGCACTTCGCCTATCTTGACGACAGCAACGTACGGCATGATGTGTGGTTTCTTGACGGGGTGACGGCGCTCAATCAGATGCGCAGCGCGCATGCCCTGGGTATCTACACGTTTGCGCTGTGGCGGCTGGGCTCCGAGGACCGTTCGCTTTGGGCGGTATGGGACAAGCCTTACGAAGCTAACGCGCCCGGCAAGCTGGAGACCGTTCCCCCCGGGCAGGATGTGGACATCGAAGGCCAGGGAGAAATCCTGCGCATTGACGCGCGCCCAGCTCCGGGCGAACGCCAGATCAAGGTGGATTCCAACAACCTGGTCAGCGACGAGATCTTCAAGACCATGCCACAGCCGTACGAAGTCAACATGTATGGCAGTTCGCCCAACAAGATTGCTATTACCTTCGACGACGGTCCCGATCCACAGTGGACCCCGGAGATCCTCGACGTGCTGAAGGATAAAGGCGTGAAGGCGACGTTCTTCCTTATTGGCGTTGAAGCGCAGAAGTACCCCAACATCACCAAGCGGGTTTACAACGAAGGTCACGAGATCGGGAACCACACCTTTACGCATCCCGATATCAGCAACGTCTCGAAACGCTATTTCGAAGTTGAGCTGAATCTGACCGAGCGGTTCTTCGAGGGCAAGCTCGGGGTAAAGCCGGTGCTGTTCCGGCCGCCGTATTCCATCGACCAGGAGCCCGATACTGCTGACCAGGTGCGTCCGCTGGAACTGGCGCAGGACCTGGGCTACATCACCGTCGGCGACAAGGTTGACCCCAACGATTGGCACGACAACCCGCGGCGCTTGGCAAGCGACATCGTCAACGACGTACTCGCCAACCTGCCACCTTGCCAGCCGGGCAATCTGGCTTGCGGCAACATCATCCTGCTGCACGATGGAGGCGGAGATCGCCGCGAAACAGTGAAGGCACTGCCCCTGATCATTGACGGAATCAAGGCCCGAGGCTACGAAATCGTGCCGGTGTCGGCGCTGATGGGCAAGACCCGCGCTGAGGTCATGCCGCCGATCACCACCAATGAGCGCTGGGCAGCGTGGATCGACAGCCTGAATTTCTCGTTGTTCGCGGCAATTTCGTCATTCATCATCTTCGTGTTTTTCGTGGGCGACGTGCTCATGAGCGGCAGGCTGGTGCTGGTGGGCGCGCTGGCCATCTTTGACCGCTTCCATCGCCGCAAGACCAGCGTCGATCCCGACTACCGTCCTGCCGTAGCTGTGCTTATCCCGGCATACAACGAGGAAAAGGTAATCGAGCGCACGGTGCGCTCGGTACTCGATTCCGATTACACGAAGCTGCGTGTCATCGTGATTGATGACGGTTCGAAAGACGCAACGCTCGAAGTCACGCGTCAGGCGTTCCAGAAGGAGATTGCAGCCGGCCGCGTCACCGTGCTAACCAAGCCGAACTCCGGCAAGGCTGAAGCGCTGAACTACGGACTCGAATACGTGACGGAGGAACTCTTCGTCGGCATCGACGCCGACACCGTCATTGCGCCCGATGCGATTTCCAAGCTCGTCCCGCATTTCAGCAACCCGAAGGTCGCTGCCATGGCTGGGAACGCCAAGGTTGGCAATCGGGTGAACCTATGGACGCGCTGGCAGGCACTGGAGTACATCACCAGCCAGAACTTTGAGCGCCGCGCTCTGAACACGCTCAATGCCGTCAGCGTGGTACCCGGCGCGATCGGCGCATGGCGTACCGCAGCCGTGCGCGCCGCCGGTGGCTACCAGCCCGACACCGTCGCCGAGGACGCCGATCTTACGATGGCGCTTCTGCAGGCGGGCTATTGGGTGAATTACGAAGACCGCGCGCTTGCCTACACCGAGGCGCCCAGCACCGCGAACGGACTAATGCGGCAGCGCTTCCGCTGGTCGTTCGGCATCATGCAGTCGGTGTGGAAGCACCGCGCGGCAGTGAAGCAAAAGGGAGCTCTCGGCTGGGTAGCCATACCCAACATGGTCATCTTCCAGATTCTCCTGCCGCTGGTCTCGCCTTTCATCGATATCATGTTCGTAGCGGGCACCGTAATCTACTTCGTCGACAAGTACCGCCACCCCGAGTCGGCGAACCCGGCCGATTTTCACAAGCTGGTCGTCTACTTCGCACTGTTTATGGTGATTGATTTCATTGCCTCCACCATTGCCTTCACACTGGAACGGCAACAGCCGGGCGGGAGACGCGACTTCCTGCTGCTCGGACACGTCTGGCTGCAACGCTTTGCCTACCGGCAGTTGTTTTCCATCGTACTGATTAAGACTCTCAAGCGCGCCATAGAGGGTCGTGGATTCGCCTGGGACAAACTGGAGCGCACTGCCACCGTGAAGCAGCCTATCGCCGTCCCGCGCCAGCGGGAAGCGCAATGACGGAGACGCTCGCGTGAGCCCTGTTCCGAAGCCCATGCTCGACATGAGCGTGAATGTTGCTGGCATAACGCTGAAGAACCCTGTTCTGGCGGCCAGCGGAAGCTTCGGCTATGGTGTCGAGTTCGAAGATGTAGTCACCCTGCACCGCCTGGGCGGCTTTGTGGTGAAGGGCCTGTCACGGGAGCCGATGGCAGGCAATCCTCCTCCTCGACTATTTGAGACCGCCGCCGGAATGTTGAACGCGATTGGCCTGCAGAACATCGGTGCGCGTGCCTTTCTAGAAGAAAAACTCCCGCTACTGCGCAACATCAAGGACATCGTTTTCTTCTGCAATGTCTTCGGCCACTCTCAGGACGAGTACGAAGATGTGGTGCGCATGCTGAATGACGGAGAGGGCATCGCAGGGTATGAACTGAACGTCTCGTGCCCGAACACGAAGTGTGGCGGCATCAGCTTCGGGAGCGACCCCAGGATGCTGTATCGACGTGGTCAGCGCGGTAAAGAAAATCGCCACCCGGCCGCTGATCGTGAAGCTTTCTCCCAACGTCACCAGCATCCCGGATGTGGCGCGCGCCGCCGAAGATGCAGGCGCGGATGCCATCTCTCTGGTGAACACCTTTGTCGCGATGGCCATCGACGTCGAAACCCGCAAGCCGCGAATCTCGAACATCACTGCTGGACTCTCCGGTCCCGCCATCAAGCCCATCGCACTACGCATGGTGTGGGAAGCGGCGAAGAGTGTGAAGATCCCGGTGATCGGTATTGGTGGCATCAGCACTGCGGAAGACGTGGTCGAGTTCATGCTCGCCGGCGCAACCGCCATCGAGGTCGGTACGGTGAATTTCTGGGACCCTTGCGCCTGCGAGACGTTGGTGGACTCCCTGGAAAAGTGGTGCCTGGAGCACCGGATCGAGAAGATCAGCGATTTGACCGGCGGTCTGAAGTTGGACTCAGGACCGCAAATTCAGGAAGCCTGATCCGCAGTCTCAGCTTTCCCGTCCTGCAGCTTTTTAACGCTAGTCACCAGATCTGGATCGAGTCCCAGGATCGTTCCTGTATGCGTGATGTCGAACAGGCGCTTGACCTGGTCGTTGGCCCCGGAGATGCGCAGCTTGCCGCCGAGTTGTTCGACCTCTCCCGACATGCGCATGATGACACCCAGGCCCGCGCTGTCCACGAACTCAACGTCTGTGAGGTCGAGCACGAGTTTGCGCACGCCGTCCTCGAGGAGCGAGTTCATCAGCCCTTCCATCTCGCTGAGGCGATTGCCCAATGTGAAGCGTCCCGAGCAGGAGATCCCGATGATGTCGGGCTCAAATTTGAAGACTTCGGTTTCCAGTATCATGGCACGTTCCCACAGAGGATTCTGGAGTTTAAGGTATCACGCTACCTCTGGGCGAAGTAGCGCTCTTACCCTTGAGGAGGCCCAAATATGCAGAATATGTCTCGCGCTTGTAGTGGGCCGCCCCAAAGAACTATTCTTGGATGATCTAGCCGCGCCGCTTAAGTGCGCCCCAGCCAAGGAGTACTGAAATGTCCCGGTCTTTCTTCTTTCTGCCCACCGGAATCGTTTCCATCGCTTGTATCGTCTTGTTGCTCACCTGCGCGAGCGCCGCGCAGAATTACGTCGCACCCAGCAATCCGCAGATCGGCTCGGCCAACACGGTGACCGCCAACGCGCCGGTGCCGAGACCGCGCACAACTCCGTGCACGGTGCAGTTGTTCCAGAACCTGGACTTTGCCGACTTCAGCCCCAAGTTCTTTAGTTACGCCCCTCCCGCGGACTGTCCAGGACCATGGGCCGCGGTTGTGCTTGAGGCGGATTGGTCGGTCGATGCGGGCCGCCAGTTCGATCGCACCGCGGAGATATGGATCGGGGGCGCTAATGTTTACTTCGGCACTACCGCCGAGCCGTCACATGACGTGCAACGCACCTGGCATACCGAGAACGATCTGACTGACTACAGCCCGTTGTTCACTATTCCGCAGGACGGCCGGGTTGATCTCGACAACCTGGTCAACAACATGTATACGAGCCATCTGCACGGCAGTGCCGTTCTTCAGTTCTATCCCGTGCGTCACGGGAAGCACGCGCCGGCAACCGCCGACGTCATACTGCCGATGTCGGGCGGCCCCACCGGTGGCACGGTCACTTTGAATTCGCCAAGCGACCAGCTCGCCGCCACGTTCACTTTGCCGCTGAACGTGGAGAGCGCCTATCTGGACGTGTTTGCCCAGAGTCAAAGTGGCGATGAGTTCTGGTACACCTGCGCGCCCAACGATGTGGCCGGCGAGCTTTACAACTGTGGTTCAACCGGTTTCCGAGAGGGAGAAGTCAGCATCGATGGGCAGCCTGCCGGAGTGGCGCCGATCTATCCGTGGATCTACACCGGCGGCATCGATCCCTATCTCTGGCGTCCGATTCCGGGGGTGCACACGCTGAACTTTGAGCCTTATCGTGTGGACCTCACGCCGTTCGCCGGTGTGTTGAGCAATGGCCAGCCGCACACCGTGGCGCTCAGCGTTTATAACGCGGACGGATACTTCTCCGCCACGGCCACGTTGCTGCTCTACCTCGATGCCGGCTCCAGTCAGGTCACCGGCGCAGTCACTAGTAACACCATCGGGGAGCCTGCTCCGGTCGTGAAGGAGAATATCAAGAACAACGGAACGTACGTGACCGGCACCGTATCTGTCATCTCATTGCGCGGGTTCACGCTCGAGGGCTACGTCCAAACTTCGCACGGCAAAGTGGACACCAAGATCGTGCAGAGCATCGACTTCTCCAACAAGCAGAAGTACAACGTGTCGGTGGACGGATCGGTGTACGACCAATCGGTGGACCAAAGCACCTCCATCGTTTCGGCGACCACTACGACGCAGGGCGGAAATACGGTCAGCAAATACATGCAGTTCACCTGGCCGCTCAAGCTGAGCTACGATTTCACGGCCAACCCTGACGGCTCGTTCCAGCAGACTACCAAGCTGCAACAGCTATTCCAAAAAAATGAGCTGGCGACCCTAAATGACGCTCCAACTCACGTCAAGACATTTGTTGACAGCGTCTCGCCGACTGACACTTTGATGGTTGACGCGCAGGGGAACGTCACCACCTCGGGACAGGCGAATTCTGAAAACTATCAGTTCTACGATTCCAGCGGCGCCTGCTGGAATCAAACCGTCAAGGCGGCGGCTGGAGTGCTGACCTCTGCCAAGGGAGGCAACTGCCAGAAGAAGTAGGTCATCACGTCGCGTAAGAATCATTGGCGGCTCGCAGGGTTATGGCGGGCCGCTTTCTTACGTTTATGAAAGTCCACGCCTAGCCATGCCCAGCACTCCCGCTCCGAGCACGAGCCACGCGGAATTGACCCGGGGAAAGCGCACCAGTGTGGCGGCGCTTGCAAGGCCAAGCAGCAACGTGAACCAATCTACAAATGCCGCTCGTGCCAATTGCCAGGTCACCAGCGCCATCAGGGCCAGTGATGCCACGTTGATTCCATCGAGAATGGCGCCCGCTGTGCGCGAAGCCCGAAGCCATGGCAGCAGCGGTGCCGTCAACGCAACGAACAGAAACGCCGGCAAAAAGATCCCGACCGTGGCTGCGATTGCTCCAGACGGCCCGTGCAGGATGTAGCCGACGAATGTCGCCGTGGTGAACACCGGGCCGGGCGTTACCTGCCCCACGGCAACGGCATCCAGCAGTTGCTGCTGGGTAAGCCAGTGGTACCGCACCACGAGATCGGCGCGCAAGAAAGCCAGCAACACGTAGCCACTGCCAAAGAGCACCGAGCCGATCTTGGCGAAGATCAGAAAGATCGGCCACAAGCCGACCGAAGTGACGGTCGCCATCACGACCCCTGCGGAAATTGCAGGCTTCAATAGCGGAGCCCACAACAAAGTTCGTTGCCGGTGCAGGTCCTTCAGGCAAACCGCCAGTCCAAGCGCTCCGCCGATCACCAGTACCAGCAGCTCGTTCACGCCGACCGCGGCCAGCGCGACGGACAGGATTGCGACCACCGCCAGCCACTTGGTCTTTACCGCCGAGCGGCCGAGCTTCCACAACGCCTGCAGCACGACGGCAATCACCACGGGCTTGACCCCATATAACAGCGCGGCGGCCTGTGGCAGCGCGCCCCACCGCACGTACGCCCACGCCAGGATGCCAACCAGGATCGCCGCTGGAACGATGAAGCATGTGCCCGCCACAATGAGACCCGGCCAGCCGCCACGCCGGTGGCCGATGTGGATGGCCATCTCGGTAGAGTTGGGACCGGGAATGAAATTCACCGCGCTGAGGTAGTCGAGAAATTCCTGCTCGCTTAGCCAGTGGCGCCGGCGTACGACATCCTCGTCCATTATTGCGACATGCGCAGCCGGGCCGCCGAAGGCCGTCGTGCCAAGCTTCAGGAAGAGCAGCGCGATTTCCGGGAGGGGGGAGCGTGTATCAGGGACCTGCGCCACACTGTCAGACATGATGGACCACGCTGGTCTTACGGCGCTGAGAACAGCTTCCATCCGCCGCGATCTTCGTTGAAGATGAAATCGATCAGGCCGAGGCCCGAGCACTGGTCGTTCTTAACCTCGGCTACAAGGATTGCCTGGCGGACGCCGCCGCGTACGGCTTCGGTCGACGCAGTCCGGACCTTTTCCGAACGAGTCAGCAACTCACGGTACGAGCAGGCTCGTGCGCTGGCATCCAGCTTAATCGGCGATTGGATGCAAGACGAATCGAACAGCTTGCAGTAGAGATCGCGGTGCTGGGCAAACTGCTGTTCGACTTCCGCACGAGACACGTGCTCCGCCCGCGAACCAACATTAATGCCCTGTTCAGGAACATACGACAAGAACTTCTTCGTATCTCCCTCACGGATGGCGGCAAAGAACTCACGCTCCAGCGCTGCGGGTTGCTCAGCCGCGGCCTGCCGCGACGAACTGGATTCCGACGCGGTCTGCCCCGCGGCCACCCCGAACCCTGCGAGCAGCAACAGTCCGCAAATCAGCAGCCAGCACACTACCGGGCCCCGTGTCATCCCTTTCTTGCCCCGCTACGCTGGCCCTTGGCCGTCACTTTGGGCGACGCGGCTTTCTTCGGCATGGTGGTGTTCTGAATACTACCCTCAAGCTCCGCCCGCCGCTTCTTCGGAAGGCGCTCCCACACCAACCGGTACGACTCAGCGATCAAGCCGTGCAGTTCGTCGTCGGGCACTGCGTTCAAACCCAGCAGGCTGACCCACTGGGCTCGCGCCATGTACGGGGCGGGGATGATTCCCGTCCGCTCGCACAACTCGGCGAAGTTTTCCGGCGTGCATTTGAATGACAGGCGTGGCGGCACCATCTCGATGGCGGCCACCACGAACAGCTTGCCATCCACCTTGAAGCAAAGGTCCGCTCCCCATTGCACGTTTTCGGTGGTGTGCGGGAACCGAAGGCAGTACTGCCGAATTGCCTCAACGTCCATTCGCCCCTCCCTGCGCGCACGCTGCCAGCTCTGGCCACTCGCGGGTCATGACGACCTTGGTGTAGGCCACACGAAAGCCTCGCCGCTCCATGTTGCGCTGCGAGCCGCTACCCGGCTGCGTGCTCACCACAGCATACTCGCAGCCCGCAAGCGCGGCCTCGTGCAGACGCCGGGCAATTAATGCGCTCTGTATCCCTCGCCGGCGAAAGTCCGGGAGGGTTGCAGTCCCGTAAAGGGCCGCGATCCGGGCTTCCGATATGATGCGCCCACCGCATCCGCCGGCAACTTCGTCGTCGATTCGCGCCAGGAAGTCGAGTGAGCCGGGCAGGGAGGCGAAGCCGTCGAACACATCCTCCGACACCGGAACCACATCAGAGAAACCGCGGGCGACGGTACGACGCCAGAGCCCTGCGGTTTCCGCCGACACCCGCTCGATTGCGATGTCCGCAGCCGGCGTCAATGGCTCGGTCGGGCCAATTCGCCGGATCAGCACAGAGTTGAATTCTGCAATGCGGTAGCTGCGCTGGCCGAGAAGATGGGGCAGCGAAACGTCGGCCAGCGGAGACACCACGACAGTCGAGGGCACACCTCGGCTGCGAAAGAACTGCTCGACCCGGTCCACATCATTCGAGGTGACCTCGCCGTAAAGGCCCATCCCCACAATCTGGTTGGCGGGGAAGTCCCTGCCACCAAAGAAGGCTACTCCTCCAGCGATGTTTTCCGCCGCAATAGGCCGTGATGGCGCTTTGCGGCGTATCGCCTCCACGCACTCCGGCAACGTGGTTTCCGCCATTTCCAGCCGGCGGGCAAAGTCCAGATCAACGAAGTCGGGAAGCTGCTGCGAAAGGACAGCTCGTGATTCAGACATTCGAAACTCCTAATAGATTCGTTGGAACAGAGTGGTAGCTCGCGCGCCCGGATGGGCGGCGGCTTCAGGAGCGGAGTTTCGCTAGCAGACGGCGATGGTCAAAGGCGGCTCGCGTAGCAGTGTAGCGCAAGGAGCGCAAGTCAGTACACACAGAACGTCGCTGACGGATGACTCTACAGTAATCACAGCGGTACCGAGCCACCGCCATATGGTAGCTTTCTGGAAGCCATGTCATCCCATCCCACGTTGTCACTCGATGGAAAAGTTGCCCTCGTTACCGGGGGTTCGCGCGGCATCGGCGCGGCGACGGTGCGCCTGTTTGTCCGAGCCGGCGGCCGTGTGGTCTTCAATTACGTTCGAGCGAAGGAGGAGGCGCTGCGGCTGGAGGCGGAGTGCGGCGCCGACCACTGCCACGCCGTATGGGCCGATCTCACCGGCACCACCAACGCTGGCCCGCTGGTGCACACCGCCGTCGAGCGCTTCGGATCGCTCGATGTGCTGGTCGTCAACCACGGTATTTGGCTGGATGATGCTGCCATTGACGAAATGACCGATGAGCAGTGGCACAAAACCATCGCCGTCAACCTCGACAGCGCGTTCGCCTTGACCAAGCACGCGGTGGCACAGAAGAAGCGCCAGGGAAAGGGCGGGCACATCGTATTTATCAGTTCCACCGCTGGACAGCGGGGCGAGGACAACCACACTGACTATGCCGCCACCAAGGGCGCGCTCATCAGCATGACCAAGGGACTGTCCACCGAGCTTGCGCCCTATGGCATCTACGTCAACTGCGTCGCACCAGGATGGGTGGAGACTCCCATGACAGCCGGGGCCCTCGGCGATCCGGAGCGATGCAAGAGGATCTTCGCTGGTATTCCGCTGGGGCGCGTGGCCACGCCCGAAGAGATCGCCGCGCCTATTCTGTTCCTGTGCACTCCGTACGCTGGATTCATCACCGGCGAGGTGTTCAACGTGAATGGGGGCGCCGTGCTCGTGGGGTGACGGGCGGCCCTCCGCTAGCTGCCGCGTCTCCGCCCGTCGTCTTGAGTTGGCGAAGCGCTTACTGGCTAGGCGGGACGTACTCCTTAGGCTTCTCTGCGCCTTCGCCGAAGAAATAGGCTTCCATCTGCTGCACGATGAATTCCTGGTGGTCCTTCTTCCAGGGCTGCAGACGGTATTCGTTGAGCAGCATCTTCATGTGCTCTTGCCATTGCTCCCAGGCCAGCTTGGAGACATTGTCATAAATGCGCTGCCCCAGTTCGCCATCGAAAGGCGGCTCGTCGAGGCCCTCCATTTCACGGCCCATTTTGATGCACTTCACCATGTGTGCCATTCAGAACTCCTGCGGAATTTTGCCAACAGTTGATTCTAGCGGGAGCAATCGCTTTGCGCCATTTGCCGCTCTTCGCCTTTCGCTCTTCGCTTTTCGCCAAATGTCCGGGGTGTCACCTAAAGTTCGAAATTCATTCGCAAGAGGTCTAATCAAATCGCACGTTCGACTTCTGGCTTGAAGCGAAAAGCGGCCCTTCAACTATTCGCCTAGCCATGCGCCGTACGGACGCAGCCGGTCGATGTGGTCACAGATGATCTTGATGGCGCCCGTGATCGGAACCGCAAGGATTAGTCCCATCGCGCCCCACAGCCATCCCCAGAATAGAAGGGCCAGGGTGACCGCCAGGGGATTCAGTTGCAGGCGCTTGCCAAGGATCTTGGGATAGAGCACGTTCATGGCGACCAGGTGGAGACCCAGCACAATTCCCACGATGAGCAGGACGGAACTCGCGCTGAGGTTTCCTACATTGGCGATCAGGGGCGGCAAGGTGGCAAGAATGACGCCGAGGTAAGGAATCAGGCTGAGGAATCCACTGATGATACCGATAAAATAAAAGTACGGCAGGCCGAGAATGCCAAACAAGGCTATGCTGCAAGCGGCAAGGAATACGCCGATAATAAAGTTGCCAACGATGAACGACCGGATCATGCGGGCCACCAGCCCCAGCATCACGTAGGCGGTGTTGCGGTTTTCCATGCTGAATAACATGACGGAAGCGGACCGCACATGGTCCTGCCAGCTCAGCATGAAGAACACGAGAAACGGGATGAAGGTGAGGGCGAGCACGATCTCGGAAACCGAACTGGCATTTCGGCTGACCAGGTCGGTCCAGTCGCTGGACTGCTTTACCGTGATTGTCTTCTCGTCGGTCGGTGGCTGCAGAACCGCCGTCGACTTTTCGAATTCGCTGGCCTGCTCGCGAACGGGCGCTATCATCTCCTGAATTTTGGCTTTGTACATCGGCAACTGATGCACGAAAGCCATGGCACGGCTGTAGGAAACGTAGCTGGCCACTGCGATCGCCACCACCAACAGCACCACGGCAATCAGGGAGCCCAGCCCGCGCGGTACCTGAAAGCGAGTGAGGAAGTCCACCACCGGGGCCAGCACAAACGAAATCAAAATGGAAATGAGCACAACAACCAGGATGAACTTGCTGACGTAGATGAGGGTCAACACGGCCGCGCCCGCCAGGATGAGCATGGCCGAAGCCTGAAGACGCAGAATGCGGCGCCGCTCCAACTCTGCAACCGTGGAGCGGTTGATGGAGACTTGAGGCACGGGCGCGGGGCCGCCGGCAGCGTTCAGCTCAGTATCGGGGTCGTCGACTTGCGACAAGTCCCGCTTCTGCGGGGGATCCTGGCGCACATGGGTGGGATTCGGATTGTCCAGGAGCCGGTCGGGCATTCGCCTTATAGTACTCGCACGAGAGTCAGATTCTGACCATGATACTGTGGCTGTGTCGCAAATGGTAAATAACTACCAGCCCGTTGGAAATCCCGATCGTCCGCCGCGCATCCTGGCGTTGGATTTCGGCTCTAAAAACATTGGCCTCGCAGTCACCGATGAATTAGGTCTGACCGCCCAGGGTTTGCCGACGTTGCGCCGCAGCAACAAGCGCAACGACCTCGATCACCTGCGGCGAGTGATCCGGCGGTACGAGGTTAGCGAAATCGTCATGGGGCTTCCGCTACGTATGAGCGGTAACGAAGGCACGCAGTCGGAGAAAGTACAGACATTTGCCGAGGAGTTACGCCATAAGTTCAAGCTGCCGGTTCATCTCTTCGACGAGCGGTTAACGTCGGTTGAAGCCAACCGTGTGCTGCGCGAAAGCGACATGGGCATTCGCCGCCGTGCCGAAGTTGTGGATCAACTCGCCGCGGTGCTGATTCTGCAATCGTTTCTGGAGTTCCGCCAAGCGAGAAAGTCAACCGCGGATTAGCGCGGACCGCGCGGATTGCGTGAGTCCTCAGTTGCGAAGAGAGTGCCTCAGGGGGATATGTAGCTCCACAACATTGTTTCCCTGGTCGATCGCGCAATTCCTGAAAATCATCGGCGAAATCCGCGGGGATCCGTGGTCTCGCTTTTTCCCCGATGGAGCAGCGTGCCGGCACCGCGTTTCATCTAAACTGCTATATCTCGTGCGAACTTTCTTTATCCTCATTGGCGCGCTGGTACTAGCGATTGCTGGGTGGTTCATCTGGGCGGCACTGCTGCCGGTGAAGCCCGCCCAAACTACATTTGTCCTGCTGCGTCCCGGCTGGAGCACTCGTCACATTGCGCAGGCTCTGCAGCTCGAAGGCGTCATCCGCAGCTCGGCGGCGTTTCTGATGCTGCAATACGCCGAAGGTGTCAGGAGCCTGAAGGCGGGCGAGTACAAGTTTGACGAACCTGCAAGCGCCTTGGACGTTTGGCGTCGTCTGGTCCGCGGCGACGTCTATGCGCGCACGGTGGTGGTTCCGGAAGGATATAACATCTACGACGTAGCAGCCGCGGTGGAACAGGCCGGGCTCGGCTCAGCCGCTGACTTTGTCGCCGTCGCCAAGGGAGACACGTTCCTGGTTCGCGAGCTCGACCCCGATGCGAAAACACTGGAGGGGTATCTTTTCCCCGACACCTATCAGTTCACCCGCATAGACAGCGTGCATGACATTGCGGCGGCCATGGTGCGTCGTTTCCGGCAGGAGGCGAAAAAGATCGGACTGATGGGCAATCCCGACATGCATCGCATTGTGACCATGGCGTCCATCGTGGAGAAGGAGACCGCAGCGCCAGAGGAGCGTCCCCTTGTGGCCGGCGTGTATTACAACCGGCTGGCGAAAAACATGCTGCTGGCCGCCGATCCGACCGTAATTTATGCGGCGCTGCTGGCTGGGCGATATCGCGGGACCATATACCAGTCTGACTTGCAATTCGACTCACCCTACAACACCTACAAGTACCCCGGACTGCCGCCTGGACCGATTGCCAATCCCGGAGTCGCCTCGCTGGAAGCCGCGCTGCATCCGGCACAGAGCGATTTCCTATATTTCGTGAGCGACAACAACGGACATCATCGCTTTGCGCGCAGCCCGGGAGAGCATGCCCGCAATGTGGCTTCTTATCGCCGGGCCGTGGCCACGTCTCAGTAGCCCGGGCAGCGGGGAATTGGCGCGCCATCGGCATATTAGGTTAAGCTATAAAGGCCTCCCAGTTCTGCCGCGAAGATATACTAACTAAGTCGGCCTATCGGTTTCTGATCAAGCATGAGACGCTCATCGTTTTTCCCCACAGTTTGCCTCGTCGTACTTCTCCTTGGGGAAACCGGATGTCTGTTTCGAACTCGTGTCGTGGAGCCTCGCACCAGCACCGCGAAATTGCAGACCGCCACCAAACAAGTGTTGATAGCGCACATTAATCAGGAGGCCACGGGCATCAAGACCCTGAATGCCACGGTTAACATTGATACTTCGGTTGGCGGAGAGAAAAAGGGAAAAGTCACGGACTATCAGGAGATCCGCGGCTACATTCTGGTGAGCAAACCGGACATGCTGCGCATGATTGGGCTGTTCCCCATCGTGCGTAACACCGCCTTCGACATGGTGAGCGATGGCGACCGTTTTAAGCTCTCCGTTCCGTCACTAAACAAATTCTATGTTGGCAGCGCCGAGGTGACCCATCCTTCGAGCAATGCGCTGGAGAACCTGCGACCGCAGGTGATTTACAACGCTCTGTTTCTTCCGCAGATCGATGGCGCCGACGAAATTGCGGTAATGGAAGACGACACCGAAACCGTGGTCGATACGAAAACTAAGAAGCTGGTCGAGCAGCCCGATTATGTTATCGACATCATTCGTCGGTCCGGCAGCGACTGGTACATCGCTCGCAAGATCATATTTGAGCGGGTGCATCTCGTGCCGCATCGCCAGATCATTTACGACATCGCCGGGGACGTCATGACCCAAGCCACCTACCAGGTTTACAAGGATTACGACGGTGTCAGCTTCCCGAACGTGATTGAGATTGACCGTCCCCGGGAAGAGTACTCGATCCGGCTGACGGTGGAGAAGCTGACCATCAACGAACCGCTCCGCGATGATCAATTCGCGCTACAGCAGCCACCCGGCTCGCAACTGGTAAATCTTGACCAGCCAAACCAGAACGCGGCCACGAATGGCGCGCAACTGCACAGCAAGTAAACGCCGACTCGGCGAAAAAATGAGGCCCCAGCCCCTGGGTAATGGAGCTGGAGCCTATGAGATCGTTGCCGGGTTAGCGCTTCGACTGCCCGCGCGCCATCTTCTTCACTTTGCGCTTTTGCGACCCGCGCGCATAAGTGCGCGGCGCCTTCGGCGCAGTCTTCTTGCGCGCTGCTCGCTTGATCTTCTTGCGTTCCAACTTGTCCGTAATCTGTGTGGTATTTGCCATGAATTCTGCGTTTCCTTTGACTAACGGGTTTACGCCTTTTCCAACTGTGCGTATTTTTCGACTAACTTTTTCAAGCCGAACTTGGGAAATTGTACAAGAATCTTCGCGTCAGCCCCATCGCCCTCGCGTTTGAACACCGTACCTTCACCATACTTGGGATGACGCACGCGCTGTCCGGCGCGGAATCCGGTGGTGCCGGTAGGCTCTGGAAGGTCGATCTTTGGCCGGGAAAACTTCTTGCCACGCGAGGCAAAGAACTCCGCGATGTTGTCGATGGAGTTATACGTCGGCCCGCTGTACGAACTCCGACGCGGGGTTTGGCCGCCCGAGTATCGTGGTCGCTGATCCTCGTCTTCGTAGGAATAGTGCTGGCTGCTTCCGTAGTCGCCAGCATCAGTATAAGCCGGTCGGCGCGGCGAGCCCGGGGCCCCCAACACGCGCCGGCTTTGCGCGTGTTGGGGTGAGGAGCCGAGGTCCTGCAGCAGAGCCTGGGGGATCTCTTCCAGAAACCGCGACGCCACGCTCGGCTCGGGCATGTTGGTGGCGTAGCGGCGGCGATAGCGTGCGCGCGTCACGATGAGCTTGTCCATGGCGCGGGTCATGCCGACATAGCACAAGCGGCGCTCCTCTTCGATGTCGTCCGGCGCAAGCAACGTGCGCGAATGCGGAAACAGTCCCTCTTCCAGGCCGACCAGAAACACCAGCGGGAACTCCAGTCCCTTGGCAGCGTGCAACGTCATCAGCGTGATCCGCGAATTCTCGTCGTAATCGTCGGCTTCGCTGACCAGCGCAGCGTGGTCGAGGAATTCATTCAAAGTCTCACCGCGATCGCGCGAGTCCATCGCCGCGTTCACAAGTTCGCGGAGGTTCTCAATGCGGGCCAACGCC
The DNA here is from genome assembly GCA_963782275.1 of uncultured Acidobacteriaceae bacterium. Taxonomy (GTDB): domain Bacteria; phylum Acidobacteriota; class Terriglobia; order Terriglobales; family Acidobacteriaceae; genus Bog-257. The sequence goes on from CAWAJA010000005.1 coordinate 301,745, forward strand.
TCAGGCGTATCTTCCTGTTCGAGCTGTTTGATGTAACCGGTGCGATCGAACAGGACCTTCAGCAGCTCGGCCGTGGATGCCGGATCGCCGGGAGCGCGAAAGCCTTCGACCCGTCCGCTGCTTTCCTCAGTCGTCTCGGTGGTGTCGGTGGACTTATCGTTCGCAAAGTCTTCCGTTGCGAAATCCGTTGCGTTTTCCCCGCCAAACAGTTCCGGCGAGAAGTCGATGTCGTGCTGCAGGTCGTCGTTCGCTGGCAATGCGACAGCATTTTGGCCATTAGCTGTATCTTCCACCCGCTCGCGGAAGGTGCCGAGGTGCATTGCGCGGGCATCGTCGATGAGATCCTTGAAGCACTTCAACGCGGCGAGCGCGCGCCCTGAAAGCAGCTGCCGCTCGAGTGCCTCGCCGATCGCGCCCCAAAGCGACAGTCCGGCCTCTAGCGCAAGCCGTTCCAGCGTCTCCATGGTGTTCTTGCCAATACCGCGGGTCGGCGTATTAATCACTCTCTGCAGCGCAATCGAGTCATCCGGATTGTGGATGACCTTGAGGTACGAGATCATGTCCTTGATCTCGGCGCGCTCGTAAAAACTAAAGCCGCCCACCACGTGGTAGTTCATCTGATAGCGGCGCATCGCTTCTTCGAACAACCGCGACTGCGAGTTGGTGCGATACAACACCGCTGCGCGCGGCGTCTCGCCGTTCTCGCTGTGCGCGTGGCTCAGGTACTTGGCGATGAAATCGGCGGCAAACAGCGCCTCGTTCTCGCCGTCCGGCGCTTCGTAGTAGCCAATCTGAGCGCCACCGCTGCGGCTGGTCCAAAGCGTCTTGCCCTTGCGACGGACGTTCTTGGAGACGACCGCGGACGCAGCCTGCAGGATGTTCTGCGTCGAGCGATAATTTTGCTCCAAGCGGATGATGCGTGCCTCTGGGAAGTCCTGCTCGAACTCCAGGATGTTGCGGATGTCGGCGCCGCGCCAGGAGTAGATACTCTGGTCCTCATCGCCCACGGTGCAGACGTTGTGTTCGCTGCCGGCAAGCATTCGCATGAGTTCGTACTGCGGGCGGTTGGTATCCTGATATTCGTCTACCAGAAGGTAACGATAGCGCCGGTTGTAGCGCTCGCGCGTCTCGCCCGAGGCCTTCAGCAGGCGCACCGTAAACAGCAGCAGATCGTCGAAGTCGAGCGCGTTCGATCGCGCCAGCTCCTGCTTGTAAATCTCATAGATGTGCGCAACACGCTCGGTCTTGGGATCGGCCGACTGGAGATAAACCTCCTGCGGATCGAGCATGTGGTTCTTGGCCCAGGAAATCCGTGCCAGGACGCTGCGCGGCGTCAGTTGCTTGTCATCAACGCCGAGGCGCCGCAGCGCGGCCTTCACCACGTTCTGCTGATCGGACTCATCGTAAATGACGAAGTCTTTGCGATAACCCTTGCCGCCAATCTGCAGGGCCTCGATGTCACGGCGCAGCACGCGCACGCAGAAGGAATGAAACGTCGAGATGAGCGGCTTCGAGACCGAGCGAGCGCCCACAAGCGACTCGACACGCCCTGCCATCTCGCCTGCGGCCTTGTTGGTGAAGGTCATGGCGAGAATCGAGTCAGGCTGCACTCCGATCGCGTCAATCAAGTGTGCGATGCGATAGGTGATGACGCGCGTTTTGCCGCTCCCCGCCCCGGCCAGGATGAGCACCGGCCCATCCACGGCCTCAACGGCTTCGCGCTGCTGCGGATTCAAATTGTCCAGATACGACGGCAAAGTGGGGGCACTCACGATCAATTGGGACGGCCGCTGATGGCCGGGGCTTCCATGGCGCGGCGGGCCTTGCACTCGGAGCACGGGCAATGCTCGCGGAGGAACTCCCATGAATAGATGCCGTGCTGGTGGCCGTCGTTCCAGCTGAAGCGGATGGCATACTTCCCCACGGGCTCGACCTGCGTGGGCCGTGCGGCGGCCTTGAACATCGGCAACGACCCAGCAACCGGTTTCAGCGGATCGCCCGGCTGGCGCCCGTCTTTCTCGCGCTCTTCGTTGCACAGAGCACACGGACATGTATCCCGCAGAAACGGAAAGCTATAGACGCTGTGATGCCCGTCCTTCCACTCGATGTCCATACCGGTGCCGGTGGTGACATTGACTTTGACGGATTTCGGATCTGCGGGAGAGGCCATCATGCTTAGTCTCTAGTATCGCAGAAAAGTCGGGGCACCACAGAGACCCAGAGGCAGCGTAGAGTGGATCAGCCTCGTAACTACTACATAACGCTTACGATCTTCAGTCGCTTTCTGAGAGCCACCTAGCAGTCCGTGGCGGAAGGAGCTGATTTGCGGGAGAGCGGACGGCGCAGCCGGGTACGCGATTTTGAGATGTTCTTGACAGTCGACGCGGAGACACGGCTGCTACGACATCGTTGCTGACCATTCCCGTACCAGAGCAGCAAAAGTAGGCTCAGAACAAGCTGACCAGAGCGATTTCTCAACTCTCGCGGCGTGCCCGCGCCTAGCAACTGGCGCAGGACCAGGCTCAGGTTGAACGCGCCGACATGAACCATCTGCCGCTTCAAGATGTTGTCCCGTCCGCGTAGGTGGCAGCGCCGCATCCCACCCGTCTCGTAGCAATGCGCGAAGCTGCGCTCGACGAACTCGCCGCGCCGCCGCAGCAAACCCTTCCCGTACTCGCCTCGCACCCGCCGCCGGTTGGCATACACCGCTTGTTGCTCCGCCTGCTTGCCCGCCCAGTTCCGCTGCCCCTTCTGCTGTTTCTCTGGAATGTAGCTGCGAACCTCGTAACTCTTCACCCGCTTGACCACCGCGCCGCTGTGGTAGCCCTTATCCGTGACTAACTCTTCAATCCCGCTAACGTTGACCTTGGGCTGGCCGCCGGGCCGCAGTTCGGCTTCACGCCCGATCTGTTCCGCCACCGCCATGCCCGCCTCGCACAACGTCTGGTCCAGCGTTGTCGTGTCGCCCTGGTCGGCACCCTGCAGCGTGACTGACACAACCGCGCCTGTGTCCAGATCGAGCGCGTGCTCCGCCTTGTGCGCCAGATGCGTGCGCCCGTCCTTCATCTTCGCCACCCGCGCATCCTCGTCCGCCGGACTCTTCCAGTCCTTGTTGGACGTGCGTTTCTTGCGCTTGCGGTCCAGTCGCGCCAGCTCTTCACGGCTGGGCGTCGCAATGCCCGAGGCTTTCGCCAATCCCCGCAGAAACTCCTCGTAGCTCTCGCCCGTGTCGCGCCGCACGATCGAGCGCATGGCCGCATTCGCCTCCAGCGTCGTGGCATCGATGGCGATCCGCTGCCCCTTCAGCAGTCCGCGGTCCGCCAGTACGCCCAGCACCCAGCTGAATACTTCGCAATGGGTGTCCACATCGATCAACCGCCGCGTGCGCGAGATCGTGGAGTGGTCCGGCGTGTTCTCGTCCAATCCAATGCCCACAAAACGCCGCAACGCCAGCGAGTCCGCCAACCGCCAGGCAATGCCGCGCTCCGCCCCGATGCCTTCGAAATATCCGATCAGCAACGAACGAAAGTAGATGCCCGGCGTCAGTGAGGGCCGCCCGTACTGCGGCGCATAGAACTTCGCGCACCGCTGCTCGACAAACTCGTCAAAGCGCTCGCCTTCCAGCAACTCATTCAGCTTCTGGTAGAACGGATGTCCCGGTGCCGACGCCAACTCCGTGTGCGCGATCCAAATCCCTTCTTGCTTCTCCCGCTGCTTGCGCGTGCCCATCGCCATAGGGCGATTCTACAAACCCAGCTTGTGGATTCCTCACAAGTTCTTGCGCAGGTATCCAGACTTGCACCACGGCCTGCTAAGACTAAAGGCTTCACCTACATCACGATCTGCTTCACCTGCCGAGTGATGGGATGCTGCATCTCTTCGAGGTCGCCTTTGACAAGGTTCAGCCCGTACACGCAGGACTCGAATTCGTGCGCCAGCTTGCCGAACAGCGGCGCCAGCCGGGCGTACTCGAACTGGTCGAACCTGGAGACGATGTAATAACTCTCCTTGCCCGCCTTCATAAGATCGATGAAGTTCTCCAGCCGCTGCCGCCTCAGGCGATAGTGGTTGATGCTCTCGGGGAACATCCCGGAGAAGAACAGCACGTAGTCGCCGATGTGTTTGCGCACCTGGCGTTCGCGGTCGAAGGACGGCGCTGGCCCGTAGATAGGATCGGCTTCCAGCAGCATCTCGCCCACATCGTTGAGCGGCCTGCCGTTGGCGTCGCGAATCTTGTATAGCTGCTCGCACTCGCAGAACTCTGCCAGAATGTTGGTGATGTAATCCTGCACTTCTGCGTCGCGCAAACCGATGTCGCGGTCGAAATGGTGGTGAACCAATTCGCTGAACAGCTCTTGCAGGGGGTGCGATTCCGGGACCATTGCCTGTGCGCTCGTCTCCTTCCACCATGACTTCTGAATATATTGATGCGAGTTCATAACCCAGATGTTCATCGAACGCAAGCGTTTCTTCCCGCGCGCGGTTGTCTTCGCGGGTTCACTCGCGCTTCCGGCCGCGTCTGCGACAGCCGTTTTGCCAGTGGCGTATGTTAGGTTTGAGCGCTATTCATGCGGGTTTGTTTGGCTGGCAAGAATCGTGAGGTGCAGGACCCCGGCCGCCTATCAGCAAAGCGGCTCATTGACTGCCAAAATGCTTTGGCGCCTCGAGAACGTGCGTTGGGTTAGCGCGGTTGTGGCACAATGCCGCCTCCTAGCCTAGATCTATTGATGGGCGCCTCACGCTTTGAAGGGGCACGGCTTTCAGCCGTGCCGAAAAAGGCCAACAATAATCAGGGCTTTAGCCCCTGCAAGACAAGGTCAGGGGCTGAAGCGCGTGCGTGAGTACTCAGTTTCGTAGGCAAGGTGGGACGAACCACGCCAAACTAGTATAGTGATTCCTATATAGTATATCAATGGCTAAACGACGGAAAGAGTGTCCAGTTTGTACTTCCAGCGGAAGACCACGGGCGTCTCATTGATTTCCTGGAGGTAGAGTTCAATCCGCGACTTCAACTCGTCTGCTGAGGCGACCCGAATGCCGCGCAGCAGAGTCTTGGCCATTTTGCCGAAGAAGGATTCGATCAAGTTGAGCCAGGACCCGTGTTTGGGTGTGAAGGTGAATTCAAAGCGGTTGGGCAGGGCTCCGAGGAAAGCCCGTGTCTCTTTGGAGATATGCGCAGAGTGATTGTCGAGCACGATACGGATGCGTGCGCCCGCGGGATAACGTGCGTCGGCCAGCTTCAAGAATTCAATGAACTCCGCGCTACGATGCCGTTGGCGCACCAACCCGAGAACCTCGCCCGACACCAAATCGATGCCGGCCAGCAAGGACAGTGTTCCGTGCCGAATGTATTCATGATCTCGCCCTACGGCGGCATGCTTTCCTGGCTGTGGCGGCAGGTCTGGGGCGGTATTCTCGATGGCTTGAATGCCGGGTTTCTCGTCATAGGAAAGCACGGCGATCAAATCCGCAGGCGGTGCGCCTTTCTCGCGCCAGATCTCCACCTCCCTGTAAACGTGCAGGACCTGCACCATCTTTGGCGTCAAACTCAGGATCGCGTCGCTCCAAGTAGTATTGGATCTTGTGCGGATGTACCTGGTTGGCGTTGAGAATCTTGGAGACCGTTCCGCGCCCCAACTTGGCGAGGCTCGGGTGGCCAGCCGCGTGCCAGTGTGTGCGGACATGCTTCGCCAGCAACCTTGTGGTCCACAACTCTTGGGCATAGCCCAGATCCTTCGGCTTCTGGCATGCCAGAGCGACAACCCACGCTCGCGCTTCCGCCGTCATCGCCGGTCGGCGGCCCCGGCCCGGCAGATCGACCAACGCCTGCGCCACGCCCAAATCCAGGGCCTTGCTCACGCACCGCTCAACCCGCGGCCGGTTCGTGCCTTGGGTTCTAGCGATCTCTGAGACTGTGTCTCCCGCGTGATAGCACAATAGAATCGAAGCCCGCTGGACCCGGCCGGCCGGTTCGCTTCTCGACTGCGAGAGCATAGCCAGCATTTCAATCTCGCTGTTGCTCAACTTCAACGGGGCGCGGCGGCTGACGAAGGGCAAGCGACAAACCTCCTCGTAATGGCAACGAGGAGCTTACACCACGATACGCTGTATTGCAACATTATTATGGAATCGATCTACTAGCCCCGCAGGGGCGGCATTAGTTTAGCCCAGCACGGAGCCGAAGGCGGAGTGCTGGGTAAAGTGGGAGATCGGCCCGAGCCCCGTAGGGGCGGCACAGTTCTCAGACAGTCTCTGAAGCCCTGACTTTTGTTGCACGTCTTTCGGCACGACTCGAAGTCGTGCCGTGATACAACGCAAATGATTCATTGGGGGGATGGGCTAGTCCCTAGCCCTAACCTCTAACCCCTCAATCTAAGGCCGTCAGCCAGCTTCGGGAGTTCCATTTCGGGAAGACTTTACAAATCTTCACCAAAAATCCTGTAACGTTTTTTGGCTTCCTGGCGTTTGTTCTGTGAGGCACCGTTGTAACTGAGCTGTAACCTCGCGCCAGCAATGTAGGCCACATCGTTGCTGTCCGCGCCAGCATGGCCGTCCTTGCCTACCGCCAGCGAGCCTCCAACGCCGTCAGTACCTCCGGAAGTCCGCGGGGTAGACGCCCGCTCGACCGTCGCACGACATCTTCGCGATGTGGACGGTATACTCCGGCTTCGACACCAGCGAAGTCAACGTAAATACCCGGTAGCCATCGCCGCTGACTTCGGTGCGGCGGAAGAAGCCGGGGTCGGTCTCAGTAACTTCACGGTTCCCCTGTACTTGATCGAGGAACAGTTGCGCTGACTTTTGATCGGCCTTTCCGCCCTTGGCAACGGTGGTCAGAGAATCTGCAGCATAGGACCGAATCAGCTTCTGCCAGTATTTTTCCAGCAGATCCGTGCTGGCAAAAACATCGGCCCAGGTGATCCTGCCGTTGATGGCTACCACAACGCCCTTGGCTCCAACCTTGCGCAGCTCACGCAACAGACCGTCGTAATCAGCGGAGACGGAGCCGACTTTCTTTTGAACCTCCGGATTCTCCATGGCCTTGGCATACGAGGTGGAGGCGTGCATCGCCGGGCTCGCCGCCGGAGCGGCCGACGCCATGCTTCCGATCGCCGAATCCACATGCATCCACACGCTTTGCTGATTGCGTTCAGCCATCGCCGGCATCCGCACGCTGGGCTGCGCCATCATGGACTTCATCACGCCAAAGTGGTCCGACGAAGCCACCCAGCGTCCCGGCTCGACGCAGAAAACCGAGAGGTCGATCGGCCCTGACTTCGGGGGAACGATCCGGTCGACGCCAATGACGCGGTCCTGTTTGCCTCCGGTCACAACTTCCCCAGCCAGTAGGAGCAGAGGACGTTCGGAGTTGTTGATCAGAACCAGACGATTGACTTCGTCCCCGGATTGGCGTTGAGCGCGCGTGCCAGGCCGAACCAAGCCTTGCATCGCCCCGGCCTCGGTGACCACCACCGTGCCAGAGCGCAATCCTTCGTCGAGCGTCAGCAACTGCGCGGTGGCATACTCCGGACCGCCAATAACTGGAAAAATGCTGAGATTTCCTTTCGTCACAGGCGGCAGGACGTGGTATTCCTTGCCGGAAGGGTTTCCGGCCATGGCCAGTACCGCGCCGAGCAGCAAGAAAACAACTTGCGCCATACCGTAATTCATCGTTCACCTCCGAAGGCGCTTGGGCGTCTCTAGCAGAAGAACGCTGGCCAGTGTTTTTCTTGCAGACGAATTCCACTCCAACCAGCGCAAAATCGGCGCTCGTTGGGGGCCTCTGTTTTGATACGATTCGCACAATGTCTTCTGCCCCGACTCCCGGCCCGCTCGGCACGCAGGTTTCCGAGGTCGTGCGGGAGTTTGCCGCGCAACAGTACGAGTCGAGCGGAGCGCAGCAGTTCGAGATCGATCAGGCAGGATTAGCGGAAATCCTCGCCGGCGTAATAGGTCAGGCGGACTGCGTTTCTCGGGAGTCTGGCGCCGAAGTCTTTCTCGCGTCACTGCGGTTGGAAGAATTGGTGCTGGCGCGCGCCTGCGCCGACGGTAACGACCGCGCGTGGGAGATTTTCCTGAATCGCTATCGGGCCACGCTGTACGAGTCCGCCTACAAGATTGCCAAGGAGGAAAGTGCAGCGCGCGCACTGGCAGACTCGCTCTACGCAGAACTTTACGGCGTAAATGAAAAGGGCCAGCAACGACCATCCAAACTTCTCTACTACCAGGGACGCGGCTCATTGCAAGGCTGGCTGCGAACCGTGGTCGCGCAGGAGTACGTGAATCGCTATCGCAGCACGAAGCGCGAGACCAGTCTTGACGCGGCGCTGGACGATGGCAGGCAGTTCGAAGCAAGAGAGCCGGACCTCGCTGATGCTGATCCTCGCGTTGAGGCTGCTGCCACAGAGGAGTTGAGGGCGCTTGAGCCGGAAGAGCGCTTTCTGTTGGCGGCGTACTACCTCGACCGCCGAACACTGGCAGAGATCGCGAAGCTGCAACGAGTCCACGAGTCCACCATCAGCCGCAAGCTGGATCGCACGACTGCCGGTTTGCGAAAACGCATTCGCAAGCGGATGATTCAATCGGGCATGTCACCCCGACAAGCTGATGAAGCCATGCAGGAGGCTAATGTACGCGATTTACGTGTCAACGTGGAGGAAACTTTGAGGCAAGGAACGCCTAAGGAAGCGTTCTATAGAGAGAGAAGCGAGAACAAGGGATGAGCCAGGGACTTCCAAAGCCGCTACGGGAAGCGCTTGCCAGGCAAGCGGCGGGTGACGTTCATCCTGCGCCCGACGCGCTTACGGCTTTTGTGGAGCGCAGCCTGCCGCCCCTCGAAAGCCGGCGAATTGTCGATCACTTGGCGAAGTGTGCGGACTGCCGGGAAATCGTTTTTCTAGCCAGTGCCGCAGCCGAGGAACCGGTCGGCGAGGAGCAAGAGCTGCTGCCGGAGGCTGCGGTACCTCGGATCTCCCCAGCTCTGCAGGCAAAGACTGCCGATCCCCGGAGCGAGGCCGTTGTGGGTCCGGCTAGAAGGGCGGTCCCTGAATCACCTCGCCACAGTTGGAAGTGGCCCTGGGCTTGGATCCCGGTGGCTGCTGCGATGTTACTGCTCAGTTCGCTGCTAATTCAACGCTCGCAATTGGTTAAGAATGCGCCGCAGTCTTCGGCGACTATCGCCAGTAAAGAGCGGCCGTCTTCCGCGACTAACGCACCGCCGACGGCCGCTGTCCCGCCAGAGCCAGAATCCTCGCTGAACCTCGCGGTGCAGAAGCCTCTCTCCAAGTCTGCGCCTGCGCAAACCAACACCAGGCAGCCTTCCGGCACTTCAAGTGTGGCCGCGTCCGGGGTCGCCGGGCAAGTACCATCTGAGCCCAGAGCGAGCGTCTCTCTGGAGCCACCAAGTCCGCCCGACTCCCACGCCCTCACTTTGGAGTTAAAGTCTGCTCCCGCCGCGATTCCGCGCCAGAATTCCTTCGTCGAGAGTGATAACCAGCACACGTCCGACCTGGTAGCGAAATCGCACCTTGCTCCGGAAAAACCCCAGATGGGCTTGCTTCCAGCCATCGTGACGCGACGGCAGTGGCGCATCACTGCGGATGGCCGCCTCGAACACTCGGCATTGTCCGGAAGCTGGACCCCCGTTCTCACCGACCAGCCCGCCAAGTTTCACGTCGTGTCGGTCGTCGCGGACAATGTTTGGGCCGGCGGTAATGGCGGTGTACTGTTCCATTCCGCTGACGGCGGGCAGAACTGGAACAAGGTAGTACTCTCCTCGCCTCCAGTTGTCGAGACGGGCACAATCGTTTCCATTCAGTTCAGCGATGCGATGCACGGTATTGTCACCACAGACGGAGGCTCCAGCTGGAACACCTCCGATGGCGGCGTCACTTGGACGAAAGAGTGACCCGGCAAGACGCCAGACCGCCCGCGTCGGTATAATCCGACCGCGATGGACTGGGTACCGGGCTCCATCATCCGCTGGCTCTTTGACTCGGAATACGGCCTTCGCGAACGCCTGATTCCCCGCTGGATTTTCCTGCGCGCACTCGGCCTGATCTACTTCTCAGCTTTCTACTCGCTGGTCTTTCAGATTCGCGGCCTCATTGGTGCCGATGGAATTCTTCCATCCAACGAATTCCTCGCCGCGGTAGCGCACCAATTCGGGCGTGGCCGTTTCTGGTTTGCGCCGACTCTGCTCTGGATCGCGACCGGACCGCACATGCTGACCGCAATCTGCTGGGTTGGCATGATCGTGTCGCTGCTGCTGGTCATCAACGTATGGCCGCGCGGCATGCTGCTGATCTGCTTCGTGTGCTTCCTTTCTTTTGTCAGCGCGGCACAAGACTTCTCCGGCTATCAGTCGGACGGCATGTTGTTGGAGGCAGGATTCATTTCGCTGTTCCTCGCGCCGCCAGGATTCTGGCCGGGCCTGGGCCGCCTGCATCCGCCTTCGCGCGCGAGTTACTTCCTGCTGCAGTGGGAGTGGTTTCGCATCTACTTCGAGTCAGGCATGGTGAAGCTTGCCAGCGGCGATCCCGAATGGCGTAACTTCACCGCCATGGATGAGTATTACCAGAACGGCCCTCTGCCCACATGGATTGGCTGGTATGCAGAACACCTGCCACATTCGTTTCACGCCTTCGCTACCGGCGCCACGCTGGTGCTCGAACTCGGATTGGTATTCATGCTGTTTCTGCCACGCCGCTGGCGTATCGTCTCCTTTTTCATCGTGACGGCGTGGCAAATCCCTGTCATCCTGACTGCGAATTACACTTTTCTGAATTACCTCGTCCTGCTGTTGGGATTTCTCCTGCTGGATGACCGATTTCTTCTGCGGATAATGCCGCAACGCTGGAAGCGATTCATCTCGCCGGAGCCGACCACGCCTCCACTACAAACCACGCAAAATCCGGACACCTTGGAGGGACCGACGCCAACGGAACCGCATGCAGAGCCGCAAAATGTTGTGGCGAGTTCACATCGGGCGGTGCATTCCTTGCGCGCGTTTAAGCTCGCTCTCACCAGCGTGATGCTCATCTGGATCTTCTACGCGACCACGGTGCAGATGATCTGGATCCTATTTCCACGTTTGCCTCTGCCTACCTCGCCGGTTGCTGCGCTCGATCCGTTTCGTATCGCTAACCGCTACGGCCTATTTGCGGTTATGACGCGCGGCCGATATGAGATCGAATTCCAAGGCTCAAACGACGGACAGACCTGGGTCGCGTATCTCTTCCGCTACAAACCGCAGGACCCGAGCAAGCGCCCCGGCATCTACGCGCCCTACCAGCCGCGCTTCGAGTGGAACCTGTGGTTCGCCTCGCTGGGCTCGTGGCGGGATAACCTCATCGTGCCCAGTGCCGAGGAGCGTCTGCTAGCCGGCGCGCCGGACGTGCTGGCGTTGTTCGCGGCAAATCCCTTTCCCGAGGGACCGCCGAAGCAGGTGCGCGCCGTGCTGTGGCGGTACTGGTTCACATCGCTGGCGGAGAAACGCGAAACCGGCATGTGGTGGAAGCGGCAACTGATTGGCCTTTACGCTCCGGTGCTGGAGCGCCTGCCTGATGGAAAGACCGGCGTTGTGCAATGGCCGGAGCCATTACCGCCGCACGACTAAACTCATTCCCTGCTCCGATAGGAAGTACCAACAGGTTATGATGACCTCGCGAGCCACAACTCGACCATGAAGCCTCTGATTTTTGCCGGGATAATTATTCTGATCTGCGCGCTCCTGATCTTCCAGCCGGGCGGCTACTTGATCGTTGACAACGCTGAGAAGTCAGACGCCATTGTGGTGCTGTGGGGCAACGAGGCGGCTGCCCGGTACTTTCGCGCCCTCGAACTACTTCGCGCCGGTTACGGCGACCATGTAGTCGTAGATGCGCCCACAGGTCAGATCTACGGCCATTCCTTCTCCGACCTGGCAACGGACTTTATAACCCGGACGGCTGGCGAAAACTCGTCGCGAATCAGCATTTGCATTATCGAAGGGGACTCAACCAAAGACGAGGCTCCTCAAGCAGGACGGTGCCTCGCACGACTGCAACCCGTGCCGCATTCCGTCATTTTGGTGACGGACGACTATCACACCCGGCGGGCGCTTTCTATCTTCCGTCAACTTGTGCCTCAATATCGTTGGACCGCCGGGGCAACCCCCAACGACTTTCTCTTCGGGCAGCCCTGGTGGAAAAATCGCGAATGGGCGAAGACCTATCTTATGGAATGTCAGAAGCTCATCTGGTGGGAGATATGGGACCGCTGGCGGAACTGATTGCGGCGCGTTCGCTTTTCGAGAAAGCGCGCTGCTGCTTTGGTTTCGCCGGAACAGCGGTCTAAACTGATTCGTATGCCTGCAACGACACGACGTGCCGCTGTCATCGGCGCAGGTCCCAACGGTCTGGCGGCGGCCATCGTTCTTGCTCAGGCCGGGTTGCAAGTTGAGGTCTTCGAGGCGGAGCCGCAGCCCGGTGGCGCAGCGCGAACGCTCCCCCTAACTTTGCCAGGTTTTCTACACGACTTTGGATCGGCTGTACACCCCATGGCCGCGGGATCGCCGTTCTTTGGTTCCCTGCCCTTGCGCGACCACGGATTGGAGTGGATTCACTCGCCCGCTCCGTTGGCCCATCCGCTCGATGATGGAACTGCCGTGATGTTGGAGCGAAATCTCCGCGATGCAGAAGCCACGCTCGGCCAAGACGGCAAGCAGTGGCGCAGGTTGATGGGTCCGTTCGCGGAACATTGGAACGAATTGGCGCGGGAGGTCCTGCGTCCGGTGCACTTGCTCACCCGGCATCCGTTTCTACTCGCGCACCTCGGACTGGTTGGCTTCCCTTCCGCCGTCGCACTATCACAGCATTGGTTTCACAATCCTCGGACCAGGGCACTCTTCGCAGGGTTGGCAGCCCACTCTGTTCTTGCCCTGGACGAGCCCTTGAGCGCTTCGTTCGGTGTAATGCTTGGCGCGGCTGCCCACGCGGTCGGGTGGCCGATCCCGCGCGGTGGTGCGCAATCCATTACCAACGCGCTGTGCGGATATCTCGCGACTCTCGGCGGCACGGTGACGACATCAAACAGGATCGAGAGCCTCTCCGCAGTTGGGGAGCGTGATGTGATCCTGTGCGATATCACACCACGCCAGTTGCTGCAGATCGCGGGCGACCGTTTGTCGTCGGCGTATAGACGCCAATTGGAGCGGTACCGCTACGGCCCGGGCGTGTTCAAGGTGGATTACGCCCTATCGGCTCCGATCCCGTGGAAAGCCGCCGAGTGCCTGCGCGCGGCGACAGTCCATCTCGGTGGCACGATCGAAGAGCTTGCTGCATCGGAAGACGCGATGCGGCACGGTCATCATGCTGAACGTCCGTTTGTTCTGCTCGCCCAGCCGACGTTGTTCGATCCCACGCGCGCTCCCGAAGGACGTCATGTTGCATGGGCATATTGCCATGTTCCGAACGGCTCTACCTTCGACATGCTGCCCCGGTTGGAGGCGCAGATCGAGCGCTTCGCGCCCGGTTTTCGCGACTGCGTTCTGGCGCGGCGAGTCTTTGCTCCGGCCTTGCTGGAAGCCATGGACGCTAACTTAATAGGCGGGGACATCGGGGGCGGTGCTGTTGACTTGCGGCAGTTCTTGTTCCGTCCCACCCGGCGGCACTACGCCACTTCGGCGCGCGACCTCTACCTCTGCTCGTCGTCCACACCGCCGGGCGGCGGGGTGCATGGCATGTGCGGCTACAACGCTGCCAAGCTTGCGGTGTCGCGCCTGTGATGCAGACGCGTGAACTCGGCATCGAAGGAAAGATCGGCATCGCGCTATCCCTCACCGGTATAGGGGGATTCGTGGATGCCGTTGGTTACGTCGCGTTATTCCAGATCTTTACCGCCAACATGAGCGGCAACAGCGTGCATGTAGGCATTGATCTCGGCCAGTGGGATTTCTCTGAACTGGCAAGGCCGGCGTGTGCCATTGCAGCATACGTTACGGGTGTCGTGCTGACGCGCATTGCGGTTGAGGTAGCTGCGCGCAACGGTGTCCGAGCGTCGCCTCGTTCACCCTGGCAGCGGAGGCGGTGTTGCTGATTTTCTTCGCGCGGGCGAGACCTGCTATGCATCTCGGCCAAATTCAAGACCTCCATTCGACCGGCTACTTCGCATTGGTGGCGCTGCTGGCATTCGCCATGGGCATCCAGACGGCCACGCTTACCCACATCGGCCCTCTCACGGTTTACACCACGTTCGTCACCGGCACGCTGACAAAGTTCGCCGAGTCCTTGGCGCAGGTGCTGTGCTGGAGCCATGATCACTTCCGGCTATCCGGCAAGTTATCTGACACTGTCAGACGTATGCCAAAACAGCAGGAGGCGCGCAATGCCGCCTTCCTGATATCGATATGGCTCTGCTATCTAACTGGCGCTGCCATCGGGATTCTCACGAAACGCAGATGGAGTTGCGCGCGTTGTACCTTCCTGTCGCCTCTCTTATCGTGTTTATGATAGTCGACCGGTTCCGCCCAATCGTGCCTAAAGACTGACTGGCGTCCCGATCTCAGGATGGCGCCTCCAGTGTCAGGGGCATTTTTCGGCCGTGTCAAGTGGTACATTGTTGTGATTCAATCGACGTGCATCAGGGAGCTCCGATGTCTTCCTCATCCACCGCTCACGATCCGGCAACGCACCCTATGACTGTTCTCTGCCTCGCCAGTTACTTCAAGGGCCTCGATTTCATCCGCGAGTGCCGCCGGCAAGGCTGCCGCGTTCTGCTGCTCACTTCACATAGCCTTGCCAATGCCGAGTGGCCACGCGAGAGCATCGACGAGATGTTCTACATCCCGGACGTCGATAAGAAGTGGAAGATCGAGGATGTGCTGCTGGGCGTCAGTTACATGGCGCGGTCAGAGAACATCGAGCGCATCGTTCCGCTCGATGACTTCGACGTGGAGACGGCTGCAACGCTGCGCGAACATCTGCGCATGCCAGGCATGGGTGACACCACGGCACGCTTTTTCCGCGACAAACTTGCCATGCGGACGAAAGCGCGCGAGGAAGGGCTGGCGGTGCCTGACTTCATCCACGTTCTGAATTACGCCAAGCTGCGAGAGTTTCTGGATCGCGTGCCGCCGCCGTGGGTTCTGAAACCGCGCTCGTTCGCCGGTTCGATTGGAATCAGAAAAATTCACTCCGCTGATGAGTTCTGGTCAGCGCTGGAGAAGCTTGGCGATCAGCAATCGTTTTTCCTCCTCGAACAGTATGTGCCCGGCGACATCTACCACGTGGACTCGATCTTCTACGAGCGCGAACTGTTGTTCGCCATCGCCAGCCGTTATGGGCGTCCACCAATGGATGTCTCGCACGAAGGAGACATCTTCACCACTCGCACTTTGCCCCGGGGCTCGGATGAAGAGCGGCCGCTGATCGCGCTTAATGAGCAGGTCTTGAAAGCCTTCGGCCTGGTGCGCGGCGTCTCGCACAGTGAGTTCATCCGCGGTCGCGACGATGGCAAGCTGTACTTCCTGGAGACCTCGGCTCGTGTCGGCGGAGCGCATATTGCCGACCTCATCGAAGCTGCAACCGGTTTGAATATGTGGGGGGAGTGGGCGAAGATCGAGATTGCGGGCGGTAAAGCGCCGTATCAGCCGCCGACTCCACGGAGCGATTCCGCCGGCCTGTTGATTTCACTGGCGCGCCAAGAGCACCCTGATACTTCGGCGTACAACGACCCGGAGATCGTATGGCGCATGGACGACAAGAAGCACCACGCCGGGCTGATCGTGAAGTCGCCCGATCCAAAGCGAGTGGAGGAATTGATGTGGAACTACGCGCAACGTTTTCGGCAGGACTTCTTCGCCTTTGCGCCACCGCGGGAGAAGCCTAGCGACTGAGCCGCACCTCATCCATCCCCACCATGACCGCAGTGTGTTCACAAGGTCTCTTGCAATGATCGTCGCGCGCCCGTTCCTGCCAGTTTGTTTTTCCCGGAGTGCCGCTTGAACTGGCTGAACTCTCTGTTCAACTTCGATCGCCACCACACCACGTTGGGCCGGGAGGTCGTGGCTGGACTAACCACCTTTACCACTATGTCTTACATTGTGGTAGTCAACCCGGCAATTCTATCGGCTGCGGGAATTCCGGAAGGGCCATCGTTCGTGGCAACCGTGCTGGTCGCGGCATTCGGCTGTTACTTCATGGCGTTCTATGCCAACCGCCCATTCGCCATCGCCCCTTACATGGGCGAGAACGCGTTCATCGCCTTTACGGTCTGCAAAGTGCTGGGCTTTCGCTGGCAGACGGCGCTGGCGGCCATCTTTATTGCAGGGGTCTTGTTCATCGTCATGACGGTCCTCCGTTTGCGGCAGTGGATTGTGGACGGCGTGCCGACGTCACTGCGCTATAGCTTCGCGGTCGGAATCGGTTTGTTCCTCACCTTCATCGGACTGAACGAAACCGGTCTGGTGAGGCTGGGCGTTCCAGGCGCGCCGGTGCAGGCTGGGAACCTTACCTCTCATTCCGCGCTGGTAGCTATGTTCGGCTTCGTCCTGATCGCGGTTCTGGTGATTCGCAAAGTACCCGGAGCAATCCTGCTGGGCATCGTGATAACCGCAGTCCTGGCTTTCCTTGCGCAGACGGCTGCGCCGCCGCACGGTATCGTCAGCGCACCACCCAGTGTGGGACCCATCGTCTGGCAGCTCGATTTTCGTGGAGCGTTCACCTGGCGTGCGTTTCCCATCGTGCTGACCATCTTCATCATGGCTTTCGTGGACACTATGGGCACGCTGATCGGGCTCTCGGCGCGCGCGGGCTTCCTGGACGAGAACGGACAGTTGCCGCAGATCGAGCGGCCGATGCTGGTGGACGCGGTCACGACTTGTGTCGCTCCAGCGCTGGGGACGACTACCGCGGGCGCCTACGTGGAATCAGCCACCGGAATCGAGGCCGGCGGCCGAACCGGATTCACAGTTCTTGTCACCGGAACATGTTTTCTGCTGACGCTCTTCTTCTCCCCGTTCGTTGCCGCCATTCCGGCGCAGGCATTCGGGCCGGCTCTCATCATTGTCGGATTGTTCATGCTGGCGCCGATCACGCACATTGATTTCGGCGACTATACCGAATCCGTTCCAGCGTTCGCGGTTGTCGTCTTGATGGCCTTCACCTTCAATATCGCGATTGGAATCTGTGCGGGTTTCGTGCTCTATCCGATTTGCAAGCTGGTTGCCGGAAGGCCAAGCCAACTGAAGCCGGGGTTGTGGGTGCTGACCGCACTCTCTCTACTGTTCTTCATTTTCTATCCTTACGGATGAATCACGAGGAGGTCCTGTGCCAAGTTACACGATGATTGAAAATCTGATCAAGGCAGTTGAGGTTCCACAGAACGGAATTCTGAGCCGCACGATCTATCGGGATGACGACGTGAAGATTGTAGTGCTCGGCTTCGCTGGCGGGCAGGAACTATCGCAGCATACCGCGTCAGTGCCGGCTGTCATCGAAATCCTTCAGGGCGACGCCCGCGTTACGCTCGACGCGGAAGAGAAAGAGCTTTCCACCGGGTCTTGGGTCTATATGGAAGCCAAGTTGCCGCACGCCATCTACGCGCGAACCGATGTGGTCATGCTCTTGACCATGCTGACCGGAACGGAGTCAACGAAGTAACCGATTGCGCTTTTGCTACTAACCAAGCCTCGGCACAGCCGCCGAATTACTTCGTCTTCTGTTTCCCGCTCGAAGGCGGCACAACTCGCAGATTGTTGGTCACCTGAAAAGTTCCGGGCACCTGATTCGCACGCATGCCAGCCAGGTTCTTGTCGCTCTCGCTGTCCACAACTCCCTCGAGGGTGATGCGGCCATTCTTCGCGATGATGTGAATCGGCGGGACAGCCATGTGACCGTACTTGAACAGCGGCCCATAGCTGTAGATGGCGTTGTAAACCTGCCGTCGAATACGGTCATCCATCGGACTCGGCGGAAGGACCTCAATGTTGTTGATGACTTTGTCTACGCCTTCAATGCGCTTCACGACGTTCTCAGCATCTGATTTGAGAACTGGTTGCACCACCTGTCCTGCAAGCGTGACCGTGCGTCCGTCAACTCGATACTCAAGATTGTCGAACACGCTGTAGTAGGGCAGCATGACCAGCTTGTGGCGGACCTCCTTGATGAGTTGGTTCTCGGCCTCAGGACTCAGCGCTTCGTCCGCTTCCAGCGATTGAGAGTTGCTATTGGGTTGCATCTGCGACGATTGATTCTCGGCTTGCGTCGGCTGAGTCGCCTGCGCGCCGACAACCATGATCAAACTTACGAGGGCCCCGAAAACCAGGATTACGCTTCGGCAGGTTCTGCGCATTTTTCCCTCCAGATGGCGAGAGAAACTTTACAACTTTATCTCTGGATTGCCAATTTCCTGGCGCTTTACTTTGGATGCAGCCGAGACGGCAATTGTAGGATGAAAATACGGACGCTGCCTGACTAATGGACAAGCGAGAGGAGACCGAAACAACGTTCTTTCGAACTCTGCGGTCCCAGAAAACCCTGGCCTTGGGGCAAAAGCGGCACTCAGCTGCCTAGCACTGTTCGTCGACTGGCTGCCAGTAGGGCGAGCGCGGTTTGGGTTGGGCATCGGGCGTCACAGTTTTCGCGCGATAGGAGAAGCGTTCCAGAATCTCCAGCTTCATTTCTGATTTCTTTACGTATGCCACCAAATCCGGTTCCAGTACTGCGGTTGGCGATGAGTCAGTGATCCTTGCCGATTTGTGTAACATTCCCTCTCCTGAAGGACTAGTGCTCTGCAACATCGCCGCGAACAGTCAGCACGGGACACGCTGCCTCCCGCACAATCTCGTAAGCATGCGGCCACATCAGCCGGTTGAGCAGCCCGGTCCGCGGGCGGACGCCCATCACCACCAGATCGGCCTCGATCCCATTGGCGGTGTAAAGAACGGTTTCCACCACTCGTCCTACTTCGATGCGGACGCTGTACCGCAGCCCTCTCGCCTTTTCGCGGACTAAGTCTTCGAGTTTTTCCCGTAACGCCTGCGTCACGCGCCCCCGGTCCGCTTGTACTTGGGCTGGCCAGCGCTCGATGACGTGAAGCAATGTCAAGCTTGCGTTATGTTCTCTGCCCATGGCGACCGCGTAGCGTGCCGCCCGCTCCGAGGCAGGCGAGAAATCAATAGGGACAAGTATGTTCTTGGGTGCGCCGGCTCCGGTGATTCGCTGCAAGTGCGGGCCAAGGGTCAGCACCGGTACGGGGGAGTGCCGAAAAACGCTCTCCGCGACCGAACCCATCAGCGCCCGGCCCAACCCGCCGCGACCGTGAGTGCCGACAACAATCACGTCAATTTCCTTCTGCCGGGCGAAGTTCAGGATCGACTGCGCAACGTCGCCTTCCAGCAGGAACAGGTGATAGTCTTCGCCCTCGAGGTAAGAGTGCGTCCTTCGCAACTCCTGCTTCAGTGCCAGCAGGTCGCGGTGGGCCGCGTCCTTGGCGGCGACGTAAGCCTCAGGACCAGCCATCAGCAACTGATCGGTCGGAACCACGAAAACGACGTAGGCATTCGCCTGGTATCCGTGGGCCAGTTCCAGTCCAAAGCTGAGGGCCAGGTTGGAGCAACTCGAAAAATCCGTCGCGATGAGCACGTTATGGATGCCCACTCCGACTGGTGTGAGCTGTGCGGTAGCCATGTTGCGCGACCATTCTCCCCACGCGGTGGGGACGCTACGGGGAACGCCTTGCGCCAGCCGCTTTGCCGGCACGAGATTCCCAGTTTCCTAATCCCTTTGTAGCGCAGCCGTCGCCGGAATGCTGTGACGCACGTCAAGTGGCTTGGTGACGAGTGAGTACAACGCCGCTGTTCGCTGTTCGCTGTTTGCTGTTCGCTGTTCGCGATTCGCTTTCCTATCGCTGCCATCCCGAGCGAGGACTTCAGTCTGGGTCGAGGACCTGCTTTTCCGCTCTCAGCACTCTGTCTAAGGTTCGTTCCCGGGTCACTGGGAATCACAACCCGCCAACTCGCTGGGCTAAAGCCCAGCGCTTCCACCGAGCCAGAAGACTTCCGCCGCGCCCCCCATTCTTTCGCTTCTTTTCCGAAGGGGTGGGAGCCGAACCTCGCTCGCTCAAGCACTCAGTTCCATGAGAACGGCGACGCGCTGATAGCGCACCCGGGGAACCAGCTTCCTTTTGTGGCGGCTGATCTGCACCAGGCCGTAGTGCTCCATGGTCTTCAAGGTCCGCGACAGGTTGGGCTTCTTGCGGCCGGTGCGTTCGGCAAGCTCGGCCAGCGATTGCGGTGACGTCTGGCGAATCGTCTCCAGCAGTTCGCGGTTTTTCGCAGAGAGTATCCGCGCCACGCTCTCCGCCGAGGGGAACCACACCTTGGGATCCTGCGGCCCGGGTTTCAGCTCACCGCGGGCAATGGCTCTGGTTCGTTGCTTCATCTGCTCGTAACTGGCAATCCCTACTCTTAGCGTGGTCATGGTTTGGCGCCTCGCGCCTTCAGAACTTGATCGACCGTCTCCCAGAAGTCATCCAGCAGTTGGGCTGCACCGCGGTACCGGTAGGGTTTGACTACCCCCAGCCGATGCCGATGGTCGAGCAGGCCTGCCCTACGGGCAACCGGCCTTGCCTTTGCTTGATGCGCGTTGTCGAACCCCACCAGACGGCGATTGGCGGAGTCGTGCAGCGTGAGCGAATACTTGATGCCATGAGGCCGTTCCGGCGATTGCTCCACGCGCTGCGCTTCGAACTTCACCCAGTACTCTCCTGCCTCATCGATGACGAAAACATAACCATCGAGGGCGAGCAGGCTTTCCGACGACGGATCGTCCTCGTGTTCGGCAAGGCGTGTCGTCACATCCCTAATGTTATCATTAGCTGGTAACACCTACGACGCAATTTTTGGGATTCAGGTTTTGGCTTCGGGTGGTTCGCTCCTCGCTTGGGATGACGATGCGGAGGAAGGAGTCCTCGGTCGGGATGACAGTGTTTAAAGATGACGCGACTTCGCGAACGGAGTCGCGGCGGAAAACTATGCACTCGTTGCCGGCGCCTTCTCGCGCTCGGTCAGGGACTTCACGATCACGTACAGCACCGGAATGAAGAAGAGGTTCAGCACGGTGGACACGATCATGCCGCCGAAGACCGTGGTGCCGACGGAGTGGCGGCTCTGCGCGCCGGCGCCGCTGGCGAACACCAGCGGCAGCACTCCGAGGATGAAGGCGAAGGAGGTCATCAGGATGGGGCGAAGGCGAATGCGCGCGGCTTCCACCGCGGCTTCCTTGATCGAAAGCCCTTTGTGCCGCAACTGCTCGGCAAATTCGACGATCAGAATGCCGTTCTTGCTGGCCAGTCCAATAAGCATCACGAGCCCGATCTGGCAGTATACGTCGTTCAACTGGCCACGGAGGTACTGCGCGATCAGCGCGCCCAGCATCGCCATGGGCACGGCGAGCATGATGATGAATGGCAGAATGAAGCTCTCATATTGCGCCGACAGCGTCAGGTAAACCAGCAACAAGCCCAGCGCGAACAGCATGGCCGACTGGCTGCCCGAGCGGATCTCCTCCAGCGAAAGGCCGGACCATGAATAGTTGAACCCCAGCGGCAAATCTTTCTTGGCCATATCATCCATCGCTTGAATCGCCTGGCCGGAGCTGTAGCCGGGAGCATTGGCGCCATCGATCTCCGCCGAGCGGAAGATGTTGTAGTGGGTGATGACCTGGGGCGAGGTTGACTCGCTGATGCTCACCACGTTGTCGAGCGGGATCATGGCGCCGGTGTCGGAGCGCACGTACAGGTCGCGGATATCGCGCGGCAGGCGGCGGAATGGCTGGTCGGCCTGGACGTAGACGCGATAGGCGCGATTGTTGAAAGTCGAAATCGTTGACGTAGGCCGATCCCATGTAAACCTGCAAGCGCGTCCGTGATCTGCTGGATCGGCACTTGCAGGCTGCGCGCCTTCTCGCGGTCGATGTTGACCACGAACTGCGGATCGTTGGCGGTGAACGGACTGAAGAGGCCGGCCAAGCCGGGTCGCGAGTTGCCATCGCGGGCCAGTTTCTGGGCGACGTTGTAGAGGTCCTGTACGGTGTTGCCGCCTTCGTCCTGGACCTCGAAGGTGAAGCCGCCAAGACTGCTGACGCCGGCAATGGCAGGCGGTAGAAAGGGAAACGCCTGAACATCGGTAAGCCCCATCAGCGGCCCGCGCAGCCGGTTGAGGATGGCGTCGGCCAAGTGCTGATCTCCCACGCGCTGGTTGATGCTCTTGAGGGTGAGGAAGATCATGGCCTTGTTGGGCCCGTTGCCGGTGAAGCTGAAGCCGATGACACTGAAGGCGCCGATGATGTCCTTCTCAGTGCTGGCGATGGCTTCGACTTCGCGGACGGCGTTGGAGGTGTACTCAACCGAGGCCCCCTGTGGCGCCTGCACTGCGATGATGAAATATCCCTGGTCTTCGTCGGGGACGAAGCCGGTGGGCACGATTTTGTACACCACATAGGTCGCCGCCAAGCCGGCGAAGAAAACCAGCAGCATCAGGTATCTGAGCTTGATGGCCTTCTTCGCGCCCACCACGTAATACGCCGTGGTGCGATGGATCACATGCTGTACGCCGCGGAAGAAGAAGTTCTTGCGTCCGCTTTCCGGTCGCAGCAGCAAGGCGGAAAGTGATGGCGTGAAGGTGAGAGAGTTGAAGGCCGAGATAGCAATGGAAAACGCAATGGTGAGCGAGAATTGCTTATAGAGAAGCCCCGTCGTTCCCGGGAAAAACGCTACCGGAACGAAGACCGCGACGAGCACCAGTGAGGTCGCCACTACAGCGCCAGTCACTTCGCTCATCGCCACCGAGGCGGCGACGTGCGAGTCGCTGTGCTCCTGGCTCATGTGGCGCTGAATGTTTTCGATGACGACGATGGCGTCGTCCACCACCAGTCCGGTCGCGAGGACGATTCCGAACAGCGTCAGAGTATTGATGGAGAAGTTCAGCAGCTTGATAAAGGCAAAAGCGCCGACCAGGGAGACGGGGATCGCGATTGCAGGAATCAGGGTGCTACGCCAGTCCTGCAGGAAGACGAGCATCACCAGCATGACGAAGAAGATGGCTTCCCCCAGCGTCTTCAACACTTCGCGGATAGAGTCGCCCACGAAGGTCGTCGTGTCAAAGGCAACGGCGTACTGCAGTCCAGGAGGAAATCGTTTCGAGAGGCGACCCAACTCATCACGGACGGCCTTGTCCACGTCGAGAGCGTTGGCGGTGGGCAACTGCGTTACGCCGATGCCCACGCCGTCGTAGCCGTTGAAACGAAGGCGTGTGCTGTAATCTTCCGCTCCCAGTTCTGAGTAGCCAACATCGATGAGCCGGACTAACGCGCCATTGCTGCCAGGCTTGAGGACGATGTGATCGAACTGCTCCGGATCCGTCAGACGTCCGACTGCGCGCACGCTGATCTGAAACATCTGATTGGCGGCAGCGGGCTGGGCCCCGACCTGTCCGGAAGCGATCTGGATATTCTGTTGCGACAGGGCGGAGACGACATCCGTCGCCGTCAGGCCCCGGGCCGCCAATCGCGCCGGGTCCAGCCACAAGCGCATGGAGTACTTGCGCTCGCCGAAGATGGTAACGTCGGAGACCCCCGGCAAGCGCTTCAGCGCATCCTTGACGTAGATGTCAATGTAATTGCTGATGAACTCGTTGCTGTACCGATTATTAAGGCTGTAGAAACCGGCTCCGAGCACGAACGAAGTGGAGACCTTGTTGACGGACACCCCGGTATTCTTGACTTCGTTGGGCAAACGGCCCAGCACTCCCGAGACCCGATTCTGGACATCGACGGCAGCGATATCGAGGGGACGAGTCAGCTCAAAGACAATGGTGATGGTGCTGCTGCCGTCGTTGCCGCTGCTGGAAGTCATGTAGCGCATGCCTTCCACTCCGTTGATGGCTTCCTCCAAAATGATCGTGACTGACGACTCGACGGCCTGCGCGTCGGCGCCGGTGTAGAAGGAGGTGACCGAAATCTGTGGCGGCGCCAGCTGCGGAAACTGTGCAATCGGCAGGAACGGTATGCAGACCGCTCCAGCAATAACGATGAACAGCGAAGTTACGGTCGAGAAGACTGGACGCTTAATGAAGAAATCAGCAAACAAGCAGAGTGTTCCTCAAGTCGATCCGGCTTTAAGGCAAGGCTTGTATTCGTTTGTGCCGTCCCTAAAGGGACTCGGTTACTTTCCCCACTCTACCCAGCACTCCGCCTTCGGCTCCGTGCTGGGCTAAACTGAGTCGCCCCTGCGGGGCTACGCTACTGTTCAATCTTGACTGGCGCGCCCTCGGCGAGGCTCTGCCCGCCGGAGACGACGACCTGATCGCCAGCCTTCAGGCCGCTCCGGACCACGTAGTCATTGCCGGTAATCTCTCCCAGCTGCACCGGAACCTGGTGGGCCACGGTTTTGCCATCCTGTTGCTCAGTGACGAAAGCGAAAAACTGACCGCTGACGCGCGTCACCGCCACTACAGGCACCGTGATGCCAGGACGTGTGTTCCAGATGATGCGGGCGCGCACCAACTGCATGGAGCGCAGCACATTTTCCGCTTGGTCGGCCGGCGCCTTCACCAGCACCGACTGCGTGGCTGTATCGATTTGCGGCGAGATGAAGTAAACCTTGGTCCACAGCAATTCCTTGCCACTGTTGTCCAGCACCTCGACGGGGGCGTCCATCTTAATTTCGCGCGCGTGCTCGGAGGGAATCTGGACGTAAACTTCGAGGGCGCGGCGCTCGTCAATCGTAGTCAGCGGCGTGGTGTTGGTCACGCGGTCGCCGACGTGGACCGGCACGTCACCGATCACGCCGTCGGTTGGCGCAAAAACGCTGTAGTACTTGAGCTGGACCTGCTGCTGGTTGACTTGCGCGTCCAGCGATTTCACGTCAGCGACGGCGGCATTGTAGTTTGTTTGCGCCTGGTCGAAGTCCTGCTTGCTCATGACCCCGGACTCGTAGAGCGTCTTGGCCCGGGTCAACTGAACCTGCGCCCATTGCAGGTTAGCCTCTTTGGAGGCGCGTTGCGAGTCATAACTGGAAACGGTGGCCTGCTGCCGGCGCGGGTCAATCTCCATCAGGGTCTGGCCCTTCTTCACGAATTCGCCCGAATGCACCCGGATGTCAAAGATCCAGCCCTCCACGTCGGACATGATGGTCGCCGAGTGGCGCGACTTGATGGTGGCAACGTATTCCGAGGAGTCCCCGACCTCGTGGAGCTCCAGTTTCTGTACCTTTACCGGCATAGCCGGCGGGCCCTGTGGACCGGACGCCGCCCTGCCTCTGCCGCACGCCGCAAGCAAAAGAGCGGACGCCATGACGCACGCGAGAAGAATGGCTGATATGTGCGCGTTCGCGCGGCATTGGCCGGGTCGAGCGCTTCCACTGAAACAACTCATGCGGTTCCCAGTTCCCCGGAAGGACAAAAGCGTAATAGCTACCCCAAATTGCTATTAGATTGTAACCCGGTCCGAAGGACTCAGGGGGGCCGCAAGAACACATACCAGGGAGGGCTCACCACCGACCGGGTATAGAATATCAGTCCCCAAGGGTGAGTTGACCGTGCGAAGATCCAATCGCGCAAAGGCAAATCATGAGCATTTATGGTGTGGCGTTCGAACCCTACGTTGGACCGTGGGTCGGTGATGGTCCTGTCCTGTATAACGTTTACACACTCGACCAGGTTGAGCAGTTACTCAAGCCGGTGGCCGAGCACTTCAAGCTGATTACGACCTACGGACAGGGAACATTCGTGTGGAACAACGTTCCTCAAGTTCAGGACGGCAATCGCTTGAACATCCAGGCTGCGAGCACGTCCGGACTGAAGGTCTCCGCCGGCTGTTACCAGATTGGCGCCGACTCGAATAACGACTTCATCAACGTCGAGTGGACGAAGCCTGAGATCGATTACGCCATCCAGCAGGCCAAGACTTACAACAACGTGGTGGAGCTGGTTATTGGCAACGAGTGCATTTGGGGACCGAACTCAGCGCAGGCGATCATCGACCTGATCAATTACGCGAAGAGCAAACGCGCTCCCCTCACGGCGGCGAACCTGCCCGTCACCACGCGCCAGCAGTGGGGCGTGCTCGGCGGGGTGGACAACACCAGCCCGGACTATGCAACCATGCGGCAAAAGCTGCTGGCGCTGATGGCGGCATGCGAGGACCACGTTTACGGGAATATGTATGCCTACTTCGACAAGGACATCGCAGGTCAAATCGGACAGAACCCCACCCAGGCTTCGTTCACCCAGGCCGTGACCGCGAGTATGACGAACCAGTTGTCAGGGCTGAAGAAATCGTTCGCGAATCAAAAGGTCAGCCTCGAGATTCGCATCGCCGAAACCGGCTGGCCGACACAGGGTTCGCAGAAGGACCAGCCCAATGCATTCCTTGCAAATGTGACCAATGCCGGATGGTATTACCAGGCCATGGTGAACTGGGCAAAGTCGAACGGGGTGAAGACGGTCATGTTTGCCGCCTATGACGAGCCGTGGAAGGGCCCGGCGGATAGCTCGAACAGCGAGGCGTTCTTCGGAATTTGGAAAGCCAACGGGACCGCCAGCGACCGAGGACACTACACGCTGAACGGGGTGACGCAGAAGTACAACGTTGGATAACGAGAGGAGCTGCAACGAGGGTTGGAATCTACGACTCGGGTTTCTTCCCTCCCGCCAGCTTCTTGCGCAGGTCTTCGGCGTAATGGTCGGTCATGCCGGCGATGTAATCGCAGACGACTCGGGCCAGCGATTCAGTCCCGGCTTTCTCGCGATAGCTGGAGGGGAGCCCCTCGGGATGGGTGACCAGACGCTCGAAGAGTTCGGTGATCACTTTTTCCGCCAGGCGTTTCTCCGGTTGAAGAGGCTTGCAATTGTATAGGGCTCTGTAGAGGAAGGCCTTCGCTTCTTGGCGTTCCTCCTCCACCTCTTGACTGAAGCCAGCCAGCCGCTCAGGATAATGGCGCAATTCGTCTAGGCTGCCAACCGCCGCCTGTTGCGCGCGTTGCCGTGTGTTCTCGATTAGATCGGTAACGAACCGATTGAGCACCCGCTTCAAAGCTTCATTGAACTTCAGCTTTTCGGCCGCATCCGGATACTTCGCTTCCGCCTCGACGTAGTACTTCTCAAACACTCGGACATGCCGGCGAATCTCCGGAAGACGCAACAGTTTGGCTTCGAATCCATCATCAAGGTCGGCGGTGCTGTAGGCGATCTCATCGGTGAGGTCGATCAACTGCGCCTCCAGCGGCGGGCGCTGGTCGAGCAGATATTCAGCCAGTTCCGGGTGATCGGCTTCGCTGTAGTCGTGCGAATGCTTGATGATGCCTTCACGGACTTCGAAGGTCAGATTGAGCCCACGGAATTCGGCGTAACGCAGCTCGGAATCTTCCACGATGCGCACGGCCTGCAGGTTGTGATCGAAGAACTCACCGTGCTGCCGCATCAGTTGATCCAGAGTCCGTTCGCCGGCATGCCCGAACGGCGGATGGCCCAGGTCATGGACGAGCGCCAACGTCTCCACGAGATCAACGTTGAGGTTTAGGGCGGCGGCAATGGTGCGCGAGATCTGCGCGACCTCGATGGTGTGGGTCAGGCGCGTGCGGAAGTGGTCGGAGTAGCGTCGGGTAAAAACCTGCGTTTTGTTCTCGAGCCTGCGAAAAGCACGCGCATGGATGACGCGGTCACGGTCTCGCTGAAACGGATTGCGGTACGGATGGGGCGGCTCCGGATAGCGGCGCCCGCGGGAATCCTCCTCGCGAACCGCGTAGCTGGCGAGCATAAGCGAAGTTTAGCAGCCTGCAGAGATGGGTCAAATTAACGGGCTGTCGTTCCGGTTGTCGCTTGGCCCTGTCGCCGACTCAGACGGACGAAATCAACCACGGAGTTTTCCATGAGGGTCCCCGCTCACAACTGGTTTTGAAAAATGGTCAGGTTTGTATCAGGGCACGACCTTGGTCGTGCCGAGGCGGACGTTGAAAACGCCAGGCTTTAGCCGCTGCCGAAGCGCTCGCAGGGGCTGAAGCCCAAGGGAATCGCGAGCCTTTTTCGGCCCGCCGGAGGCCGTGCCCTGATACCAAGCGATTCGTCCAACACCTCGGCAATTTTCGCCGGAGGCACGGAGACTTCGTCGGAAACCAAAGGCCCTGCGTGCTCTTGGTCTCCGGGTTTGGTAATTCTCGACACAGCGCAGTCGAACCTCCGCCTCGGTCAGAAGGATTCCCCTGAAGTGTCATGCCACTCAGACCGCCCCTCCTAGCGACTCTGGAGGCAGGCACGATTGCTCGGATATAGCCATTTTGTGCCACGTTCAAGCCTCTTGAAATGAGCCACTTACCGAGTACACCCAAAATACATCCGCAGTACACCCACAGATTACCGCTGGTGCATTGATGCCACGACCGAGCTGACCTATTGTGCGCTCACGAGAGCGGGAAATTGAGCGAAAGAGGGTCACCTGCTCTCAAAGGGGAACGCAACCGGAGGTGGGGATCACACCCTCACCTCCGGGGAGCGAACAAGGTCCCGCAACCGCAACCCGGCGCCACTCGGCTTCGACTGTCGCTACAAACATGGCCAAAAGGAGGTCATCGTGAAAACGCAAACTGAATTCGCAGCACTGTTACTGTCGCTGATCCTATCTCTCACGCTGGTAGCAGCTCCATCTTCCGCAACCGACAATACGGGTAGTGTAGGTAAGCTTTCAACCCCGGCGCAAGACAGCGCGCCTACACCACAAAGCGGGCATGTCTTCATCCCGGAAACGAGCAAGGAGCACCCCGGGGACGCCGGAGTACGTGTACACACAACTTACGTGATGTACAGTCTCGACGGCAGTAGCCCTGTGCGCCTGGATTCCCCTGCTGCTATGGAGGTCGCCGGCCCCTTGAGTACGATAGAAATGCCCGAAACACCCCAGTCGCTGGGCTGCCTTTATGTGGGAAGCCCACAACCGCGCAGCACGGGATGCGTACCCAACTATGCCCAGGGGTCGGGCGGTCCCAGCAATGGCGGTTATGGGGCAATCGTCGTAGTGGACGCCTACGATAACCCATCAGCAGCTTCCGACCTGAATGCTTTCGACACCTATTGGGGTCTGCATGCGATGAGCCTCATTAAGATCAAGGCCACCGGTGCCGGGCACTGCTCCACCATCCCAAAAGATCCGGGTTGGTCGGTAGAGTCGTCCCTGGACATCGAGTGGGCGCACGTCTTCGCCCCAAAGGCTCAAGTCGTTCTGGTTGAAGCTTGCGACGCGTCATGGAACGAATTGCTATACGCCGAGCAAGTTGCCTTCAACTACATCGTCAATAACTACCCCGCCGGCGGGCAGGTCTCCAACAGCTGGCAAGGTGGCGAGTTTGCCGGCCAGATCGCCGATGACCCGCTCTTCACGGACTTCTACTATAACTACGCCACTGGATATACGACTCCAATCCTCGCCTTCGCTTCCTCCGGCGATAGCGGTGCCGGCGTCGGCTATCCTGCCACCAACCCTTGGGTGATTGCCGCAGGCGGCAGCTCGGTGTTGCGCGACTCTGTCACCCATAAGGTCACTTCCGAGTCCTGTTGGGGCGGCTCCGGTGGCGGCACAAGTGCCGTTGAGACCTACACCACATCCTGGACCGGGGGCAATATGGGACCGTGGGCTAACTATCAGTATCCCCTCTTTGGACAGGGCAACCGCGCCACGCCTGACCTGTCCTTTGACGCCGATCCCGCGTCTGGCGTGTATATCTATAGCCAATACGGCGCAGGGGGATGGACTGTTGTTGGTGGCACCAGCGTTTCGTCCCCAGCTTTGGCGAGCATCATCAATCGGGCGGGCAACAAGATGGGATCGGTCCTCCTGACTCCAGCAACCAGCGACGACTGGTTCGGAACCTGGGAAAACAACTTGTTGTATTCTCAACTCGCGGCAGCTAAGGCCTATCCTGCGAACTTCTATGATGTTACGACGGGCTCGAACGGCTACCCCGCGGTCGCGAACTGGGACTACTGCACGGGCGTGGGAA
Organism: uncultured Acidobacteriaceae bacterium; assembly: GCA_963782275.1. GTDB lineage: Bacteria > Acidobacteriota > Terriglobia > Terriglobales > Acidobacteriaceae > Bog-257. The sequence continues at coordinate 331,772 of CAWAJA010000005.1, forward strand.
CCCCGCGCGACCTACTCGGAAAGTAAGCTTCCGGTCATCGCGGACCGACGGCTGCCAGCTGCGAAGAGGTCTTGGGTGACAGGGCCTCTTCATTTCCTGTACCACGCTTGTCATGTGCTATGGCAGCCAGGCCTTAGGAAGCTGCTGTTCGTCCCTGGGAGGCGTGAAACTGACGGCCCGCGCACGCCATGGTTCACCTCGTTCCCTGATTTTCTGGATTGGGAAATACGCAACCCGTTTGTGATTAAATGTAGGTTACAAACGCCCGCGCTCATTGACGACGTGCCCGCGCATGGTGAATCGTTAGACATCGGGATTGCCAACCGGCAGTCCGGAGGCGCAGCATAGCCCTAATAAGGAGTTTCCATTTATGAGTACCGTTGCTTCCCCTACCGACCTCGATCTCCTCAGCGCATATGGCAAAGCCCGATCAACCGTGACTGGAGCGCCGCTCAGCGCCGATGAACTGCGAAAGACGGACGCTTATTGGCGGGCTTGCAATTATCTCAGCCTGGGGATGATTTACCTGCTCGATAATCCCCTGTTGACGGAGCCGTTACGACCGGAGCACATTAAGAACCGCCTGCTCGGGCATTGGGGATCGAGCCCAGGGTTGTCGTTTATCTACGTGCATCTCAACCGGCTGATCAAGAAATACGACCTGGACATGATCTTTCTTGCCGGGCCGGGACACGGTGCCCCCGGGGTTCTGGGACCGGGCTATCTGGAAGGAACATACTCCGAGGTGTATCCGGACAAGAGCGAAGACTTCGAAGGCCTGCGCGAGTTCTTCAAGCAGTTTTCGTTTCCCGGAGGCATCGGAAGCCACTGCACGCCTGAAACGCCAGGATCCATCCATGAAGGCGGGGAACTTGGCTACGTGCTCTCGCACGCGTGTGGCGCAGCATACGACAATCCCGATCTGATCGTCGCGGCTGTGGTTGGAGATGGCGAGTCGGAGACCGGACCTCTGGCGACTTCCTGGCACGTCAACAAGTTTCTAAACCCGCAACGTGACGGCGCCGTACTGCCGATCCTCCACCTCAACGGATACAAGATCAACAACCCGACGTTGCTGGCGCGAATCTCGCACGAGGAACTGGAAGACCTGCTGCGCGGCTACGGCTGGACGCCCTATTTCGTCGAAGGCTCTGATCACGAGAGCATGCATCAGGCAATGGCGGCCACGGTGGAGCATTGCATTCTGGAAATCAACAACCACCAGCAGGAGGCGCGCACGAAGCACGTCATAAGCCGTCCCCGTTGGCCGATGATCGTGCTGCGCTCGCCCAAGGGATGGACGGCGCCGACGGAAGTCGAAGGCCACCGTCTGGAAGGCTTCTGGCGGGCTCACCAGGTGCCGCTGCCGAATGTGAAGAAGGACCCGGAGCAGCTCCGCATTCTGGAAAGCTGGATGCGGTCACAGCGGCCCGAAGAACTGTTCGATGGCTCCGGCAAATTCGCCGCCGAGTTCCGCCGAGCTGGCGCCCACCGGTATACGGCGCATGAGCGCGAATCCTCACGCCAATGGCGGCCGCCTGAAGAAGAACCTGCGCCTGCCCGATTTCCGCGAGTACGGGATCAAGCTCGAGAAGCCCGGCCTGGTGCAGGCGGAAAACACACGCCCGCTGGGCGTCTTCCTGCGCGACGTCATGAAGATGAACATGAACAACTTCCGCGTCTTCGGTCCCGACGAAAACACCTCCAACAAGCTGGATGCGATTTATGAGGTGAGCAAGAAGTTCTGGATTGAAGAGTTCTTCCCGGAAGACCTGGATGGCGGCGAGCTGGCGAAGGATGGCCGGGTCATGGAGATGCTGAGCGAGCACACCATGGAAGGCATGCTCGAGGGCTATCTGCTGACGGGGCGCCACGGCTTCTTCTCCACCTACGAGTCGTTCGTGCACGTGATCGACTCCATGTTCAACCAGCATGCCAAGTGGCTGGAGATTTGCAACCACTTGTCGTGGCGCGAATCCATTGCGTCGCTGAACCTGCTGATCACCTCTACGGTATGGCGCCAGGACCACAATGGCTTCACCCATCAGGACCCGGGCTTCCTCGACGTGGTGGTCAATAAGAGCGCCAATGTCACTCGCATTTACCTGCCGCCTGACGTCAATTCTCTGCTATCGGTGGCGGACCACTGCCTCCGCAGCCAGAACTACGTCAACGTGATTGTGTGCGACAAGCAGCTGCACCTGCAGTACATGGACATGGACGCTGCCATCACGCACTGCACCAAGGGAATCGGCATTTGGGACTGGGCCAGCAACGATGAGGGCGGAGAACCTGACGTGGTGATGGCTTCGGCGGGAGACATTCCGACCCAGGAAGCCCTGGCCGCGACCGTGCTGTTGCGGGAAGAGTTTCCCGACATCAAGATCAGGTTCATCAACGTCATCGACCTCTTCAAGATGCAGCCCCAGCACCGAACATCCGCATGGGCTGTCGGACCGGGATTTCGATTCGCTGTTCACCCTGGACAAGCCGGTCATCTTCAACTTCCACGGATATCCCTGGCTGATTCATCGGCTGGCCTACCGCCGCCATAACCATGACAACATGCACGTGCGCGGCTACAAGGAGAAAGGCAACATCAATACGCCGCTGGAGCTGGCGATCAACAACAATATCGATCGCTTCAGCCTGGCGATGGATGTCATCGACCGCGTGCCGCGACTGCAAAGGATCGGCGGTCATGCGAAGGAGCGTTTCCTGAACCAGCAAATCGAATGCCGCAATTATGCGCACGAGTACGGCATCGACAAACCGGATGCGGCGGCTTGGGTGTGGCCATACTAGAGGGCGACGCGCACTTCAGGAGGGATGCGGCTGCCTAGAATGACCCGCACTGTATCGCGGGCGATCAGCAACTCCTCGTCTGTGGGGATGGCGTAGGCCAGAAGCTTGGAATCATCGGTGGTGATGAGGCCTTCCCGCCCAACCGTCTGCTGGTTTTTCGCGGCATCGATCTTAAGACCGGCCCACTCCATGCCCTGGCAAATGCCGGCGCGAATCTCGGGCGAGTTCTCGCCAATGCCGCCGGTGAAGACAACCGCGTCAGCGCCGCCCATGCTGGCGAGAAACGCGCCAATGTACTTGCGTGCGCGGTAGCAGAAAATCTCGATTGCGAGCTGCACTCGCCGGTCATCGTGTTCCTTCAGCTCGGCCTGTAACACTCGCATATCGTTGGTCAGCCCGGAAATGCCCAGCAAACCCGACTGCGTATTCAGAAGCGTGTCAACTTCCGACGGCGACATCCCTTCTTTCGTCGCGATCAGATTCACGATCGCCGGATCGAGGTCGCCCGAGCGCGTGCCCATCACCAGACCCTCCAGAGGCGTCATGCCCATGGAGGTGTCCACAGAATTGCCTCCCCGGATTGCGTCTGCTGAGCAGCCGTTTCCGAGGTGAAGAGTGATGATGTTGGTCTGCTCGCGCGTCAGTCCTCGCAGCGCCCGGTAGCGAAACGCCACATAACGATGGGAGGTCCCGTGGAAGCCGTAGCGGCGGATGCGGTGGCGCCGATAGAGATGATACGGAATGGCGTACAGGTAAGCCTGTTCCGGAATGGAATGATGAAACGCAGTATCGAAGACGGCCACTTGGGGAACATCTTTGCCAAGGAGCTCCCGCGCCGCCAAAATGCCCTTGATATTGTTCGGATTGTGCAGGGGCGCAAGATCAATGCAGTCCTCAATCCCCTGCAGAACCTTATCGTCGATAAGCGCCGACTCGGTGAAGAGCTCGCCCCCGTGCACAATGCGATGCCCGACCGCATGAATGTCGGCCGAACTCTTGATCTCGGTGATCCCCGACTTGTCGGATGCAATGTATCGGACCAGGTAATCCAGCGCGGCAGAAATGTCGCGCAGCGGGGCCGTGAACTTCTGCTTTGATTCGCCGCCTTTCTGGAAGGTGACAATCGCTTCTCCACCGATGCGTTCGACCTCGCCGCGGCAGATGCGTTCATCTGTGTGCTGCTTGATCCGATCCAGATCGGTGGCAATGATCTGAAACTTCAGGCTGGAACTTCCGGAGTTGAGTACAAAGACGTTCAAGTGATGTGCTCTCTTTCAGGGAGTATGACATTAGATCGAAAGATCGAACCGCGGCGATTGATCGTTCCATAATTCTTTCAGCATTCGTCAAACCGTAAGGATTCGAAGGCGTAGTAAACCGCGTTTTTCCTCGAACGCCAACTGGCTCATCGGCGTCCGCCGACGGCGGTTAGCGACGGGCAGGTCGCTTGCCGTTCTTAGACCAATGCCCCAGACGGTATTCCTTCTCATATTCCGTCACCTTCTCGCAGATCCTGACCTTCACGTTGCCATTCGAATCGCAGGTGTACTCTTCTTCGATCACATGACCTTCTCCCGCGGCAAACCGGCTGACCGGTTGATCTCGAACATTGGTGGAATCTCGTAGGTTGGGGTCGAAGGGTACGCGAATTTCATCCCAATTGCTGATCTCGCCCTGGGGCTGATTGTGCGCGTCCAGGTGCGCACATTCCAGGTAGCGAAAATGGCCGATGTTGTGGACTGGCCGATAAGTGCGGGTAACACGTAGCGGTGCCTCACCCCTGCGAGGAAGGTTCATCCCGCGAGGGAAGATGACATCGAACACCACGTTGTGACCCTCATCGCCTTCCCGCCAAACGCCAAAATTCTGGGTGAATTGCTCGCGAAGGATGCAGTCTTCGTGACCGGCGGCACGAATTGCCAAGCCAATCGCCGTGGCCGACCGCATGTACGCCGAGCGCCGCACTCTGCGGCCGAAGGTTTCGCGTAAGATGCGCGCCACCGGAGGCAGCTCCGATCCGCCCCCGGTGAGATACAGCGTGTCGATCACGTCGTCCGGATGAGCTGCCAGCAGGTCCTCCACCATCGTGCGAGAGGCCTCGATCAGGGGCCGGCAACGTTCGTAGAAAGCATCCACCGCAATCGAAATCTCGCGCCAACCGTCTCGGACACGCTCAAGATCGACGGTCACTTTGCGGCTGTTGGGATTTAGAGACTCCTTCTTTTCGCGGCACTCATCCAGCAGTAGAAACTTCTCACCAGCCGTAATCTGGTCTTGCTCCACATCCGGAATCCCGCTGCCGCGAGGGCGAGGTTCGCCAGGATCTCATCGAAATCGTCGCCGCCGAAATCGGGTATGCCATCCGATGCCACAACCGAGTGCTCCGTTTCTCCGAGAGCCACAAGGAGACGTCGAAAGTTCCGCCGCCGAGGTCATACACCAGCAGTCCACCCTTAACGCGATTCTTCTGATCAGCACTGTTGCGGTGGGCAAACTCAATTGCGGCGGCTGACGGCTCGTTCGACAACCCCAGGACTTCGAACCCGGCAGCCCGCGCTGCCTCTTCGGTGAGAAATCGCTGGTTGCTGTTGGCGTTCGCCGGCACTCCCAACATCACTTGCAGAGCGTCCGATTTGCCGGCCCCCAGCGTGGAGCACTCCACCAGCTCACGACGCAGTGCCGCCATCATCTCGGTGGCGACGAGGCCCAGATTGATTCGCTGGGCGCCAATTTCGAGCTCACTGTGAGGACCCGCGTTGTTAAGCCAGCGCTTCAGAGAACGCACCAGGGTCCAACCTGGTTTGCCGTGCAGCTCCAGGGCGTCCCACCCATACACGCGGCGGTCACCCGCCACAGCCAGAACGGGCGGGAACCAGTCCCTTATGCGTCCGTCGGGAGCTTCGAAGTTGACGAGGGGATAGTTGCCGCGATCGGCGGCAGCAACAACGATGCGAGTGGTCCCAAAATCAATTCCAATTCTCACAATGCATCCATTTTAACGGCTACGAACCACGACTCGAGGCGCTGCCAGAGAGCGAAAGTTGCTGGCGCGAGCATTTCCCGAACCTCTGGGGCATCCGTACTGCAACTACTGTCAAGTGAAGGAATTAGAGACGAGTTGGAGGCGCGGGTGGGAATCGAACCCACGCATAAAGGTTTTGCAGACCTCTCCCTTACCACTTGGGTACCGCGCCTCAGTATGTCTACGGTATCGAATTCCGCGCGCAAAATCCAGTGGCAGCGCGGCCGAGACGTAGGCCACTCCCGCACCACCTTTGGCCTGCGATTTGAGAGCGGTGCCAGCCCACGTTTCCTTCGTGGCTCACGTGCTAGTTTCGCATAGCTTGCCAAAGCCGCTGCAACCCGCTATTGTCAAAAACCGCCACGTTCTGTGGCTTGGACTCATCCCTGTTTGGAGGAACCATGGCCGGAGTCAATCTTGCCGATGCGCGTCGCGTCATCGCCGCGGCGGAAAAGAAGGCGCAGGAAATCGGTCAGCCTATGAACATCGCAGTGGCTGACGAAGGCGGCAATATCGTCTCACACGTGCGCATGGACGGCGCCTGGATTGGCAGCATCGACATTTCGATGAAAAAGGCTTACACCTCTCGCGCCTTCGACATCGCCACCAAGGACCTGGCAACGCATTCCCAATCGGGCGGGCAGTTTTTCGGCATCCACGTGTCTAACGATTGCAAGATCATGATCTTCGCGGGAGGCATTCCTCTGAAGCGCGACGGCAAGGTTGTGGGTGCGATTGGCGTCAGTGGCGGTTCCGGCGAGCAGGACCACGCAGTCGCAGAAGCCGGCGCCGCAGCATTCTAAAGGACCAAGCAAATATGAGTAACGACATTTTTGCCGCCATCAGTGCGGATGATCGAGCGCAGGTAACCAAGCTGCTCGCTGCAGACCCGAATCTGGCGCACATCCGCAACCAGGCGGGAATATCGGCGCTGCTGCAGGCGCGTTACGAGAACAAGCTGGAAATCGTCGCGATGTTGCGCCAATCCGGCGGTGATCTCGACATATTCGAGGCGGCAGCATTAGGAGATGCCGCGCGTCTGCGCGCGTTATTGGCGAATGACCATGAGTTGGTGAAGGTGCAGAGCAGCGACGGGTTCACGCCGCTGCACCTGGCGTGCTTCTTCGGACAGGTTGAGGCAGCGGAGGCTTTGTTACAGCAGGGAGCCGATGCCAACGCCGTTTCGCCCAACCGGATCGCAGTGATTCACAGCGCGGCCGCCTCGCGCAACGCGGCGCTGGTCAAACTGGTGTTGCAGGCAGGCGCAAACCCGGACCTGCAACAGCAGGGCGGCTACACGGCGCTGCATGAGGCAGCCATGCACAACAGTGTGGAGCGGGCGCAGGCACTGCTCGACGCGGGCGCGGACCCCGCAATCCGCAGCGACAAAGGGCTCACCGCCGCCGAAATCGCCGAGCATGAGGGTAACAAAGAGGTCCTGGAACTGCTGAATACGAAGGGTTAAATGCAGCCCAACGCCTTTAATCCGCGGCGGCTGATTCGGAATGCCTGCGAAGGATGATGGTTCCGGTCAGCACGGCGCAGCCGAGCAAGAGCACGCGCAGGACGTTGGCGTGCAACACCGGATCGCCAAGCAGCATCCGCACCAGTCCAAAACCGGCGCCAGCCGTGCAGAATGCGAAATACAACTTCTCCTTGGTGCAATGGGAGACGAGCAACAAAACCAGCAGCACGGTCGTCACGATGACATAGATGGCGAGGAGGACAATCCCTCCAAGCCTCTTCTCCGCGTGAATTGAAAACGCTGCAGCGTGCGATATCGCCAGTTGTGTCCCAGCTACCCCCATAAAGAAAACGGAGTGCACCAGTGCGATGATGGCGCGCTTACGGTTGGTAATGATGGCGAAGCTTTCCATGCTTTAGCCGTTCCGCGGACCTTAGCCGCAGGGCCTGCCCCAAGGGCGAAATCCTGAGCGCAGCGAGGGAACCGCTTCTATTTTGCCGAACGAGCGCACACCGGGCTGTGACGAGAGTCACAGGGAGGGTGATTTTTCTCTTCTAAGTAACGGCAGTCGTTGTTGAGGGATTCCGTAAAGGAGCGCTCTGTTGAATGCCAACCCACTGACTCTTCCCATTGCCATTGTGCTGATCGCGATTCTAATCGTCGCGTTTTCCATCCGCCGCCTGCGCACACTTCGACGCACACCACATGGCAAGTGGCGTCGCATTACGGAACAGACATTGCTCTCGTTGGCCATCTTTCTTTCCGTGATGGCTGCCGGCAGCACCATATTCAATGCGGCTGCCCTTCGCTATTACCGTTCGATCTATCCGGCTCCCGGGCGATGTACCCTGTTAACGGACACGAGATGCATGTCTACTGTACGGGTGAGGGCTCTCCGACGATTGTCCTCGACGCGGGCATGGGAAACTATTCGCTGATTTGGGCCAAGGTGCAACCGGAACTTTCCAAAACCACGCGAGTTTGCTGTATGACCGCGCCGGAATGGGCTGGAGCGCTCCGCAGCCTGGTCCGCGCGACGCTGACACCATTGTCAGTCAATTACATACTCTATTGCAGCAACGCGGTGTTAGTGGCCCCATTGTCCTAATGGGACACTCGATGGCGGGCATTTACATACGCGCTTACGCCACCCGCTATCCCCAAGACGTGACTGGGCTGATCTTCGTTGACGGCGCGACGCCTTTGCAGGAAAACCATGAATCTGCCGAACTGAGAGCGCGCACGGCCATTCCTAAGTATCTCTACTATTCTTATGTTGTGGCCAATGCTCTTGGGATACCACGGCTTACGGGCCACTGCTCGGCGGATCCTGGGCAGCCTGGAAGAATGGCGGCAGAACTCCAGTGCGGCGAGTTGTTGAGCGAACTATGGAGAGAGTACACGAGCATGCAGCGGTCCGGCGAGGAGACGATCAACACAGGTCCATATGGGGACCTGCCAGTCTTGATCTTTTCGCGAGATCCTCAACTGGACAGGCAGGCTGCGGATCTTCCGCCTGAGTTGGCGTTAGAAGCGAGTGTGGACTGGGATCAAACACAGGAAGACTTAAAGCGCTTGTCCACCCGCAGCCGTAGAATCATTGCAAAAGGAAGCGGACACAAAATACAAATCGAACGAGCTGCTCTGCTAAACAGAGAAGTTCCTGCTTTTATCCAGCAAATCCGAAACGACAGGCTGCGGACTAACTACGGCTCGACAAAAACGGAATAAGGCTTTAAGACTGAAGTTTACAACGATGCAAGTGCTGGAGCGGGAGACGGGATTTGAACCCGCGACTTCGACCTTGGCAAGGTCGCACTCTACCACTGAGTTACTCCCGCTTGTTCTCTCATTCTACAGCTCTTGCGTATTTGCTGACAATTCACTGCACCCGCAATGGCACCCGCTCATCGGGACTTCGCTCTTCCCTCCTGCATTCCGTGCTTCCGCTCGGCAGGAAACGCTCGATGAACTGACCTTGGGCGTTCCGTGCCTTGCGGCTGTTGTGCACGTAGCGCATCGCCACGTCCACATGCGACTGGCGAAGCATGCGCTGCACAACCACCGGATCGTGTCCGTTGTCGATCAGGAACGTCGAAAGACCGTGCCCAGATTGTGGAATCCGAACCTTGGGCAGTCCGTCCGGGATCACCCCGGCAGCTACCGCCGCAGGTCTGATGTAGTCCTCTACAATCATGCTGCCGAGCCGGGGTTGCTTGCCATGCAACTTGAAGAACGGGAACAGGAAATCCGAATCCTTGCTGTATGGTGTTTCCTGATGCCAGCCCCGCAACAAGGCCGCAAGAGTCTCGTGCATCTCGACTGGAGCCTTAGAAGCCCGTGACTTCGGTTGCCCAAGTTCTCCATCAACCCAGTCGCGCCGGATGTTGATCTTCAGTTTCTTCCAATCAATATCCGACCACTTGAGGGCTAGCGCCTCCCCGATGCGGATAGCCGTGACCGCCACCACGATGACCAGCACGCGGTACCAAAGGATCGCCGATTCGTTCCAGTATCGCAAAGGACTCTTCCGGGCTCAGGCTGACCGCCTCATAATCCGAGACAGTCGTGGCGCTGACCCACTTCACATGGGATTCGATCCCTCACTCCGTGGGATCATGCCAAACTTCTGTCCGTGGCTATAAACCGCAGACATCATGTTCCTGAGCTTGGATCGCAACCCTTTGGACAGCCCGTTGATCCACTCCTGAATTTCGAGCGGCTCGATGTCCTTGGCCACGTATCCTGACCAGTGGCTAAGGTGGCGCCGTGCGTTGCGCCCATCCGTGATCTTGCTGGAATCGCCTTGTCATCGCCCGTTTTCTTCTTGCCATAAGCCAGGTAGTGACTAAGAACGTCGCCGAAGCTGATTTTCGCCGGGTCTGGTTTGCCTGCCAACTTGTCCAGGCCGAGTTCACCGACCTTCAGCCACCCTGGATGCTTCCACTGATTCCAGCTGCGATCCCAGACCACTCCGCCTGAACGCAAGCTTGCGTTCTCGGGCGAATTCAAGACTGCTCCCTCGGCACCAGAACTGGGTTCGCACTTTCGAAGTCTCGCTCCAGTCGCTCTAGCCCGCATAATTCGCGAAGTTGAGGCGCGAGAAGCCTCTTGTGCTACAAACATGTTGTCATGACAGTGTTTGAAGCAACAAACGAGGCTTCCGCGTGATCGACGATAGCACGACACAGTGTTTGTTGTTCCCAGAGATTGTTTCCAAGCCTGTCGTTGCTCACTTTGACCAGCGGCAGGGCAGCTCCGATGGCGGAGCCATTCTGCTGAAGGCGGCCGACCGGCAGTACGGATTGACTGCTTGCCTGGCTGCCTGTCTTCAGCGATGAGCGGCAGCCCGGCAAGATCGATCATTCGCTGGAAGAGTTGCTGGCGCAGCGCGTGTTCGCGATTGCCTGTGGCTATCCGGACGCCAACGATGCGGCCCGCCTGGCCACCGATCCGATTCACAAGATGCTGCTCGACCGTGATCCCATCGAGGGCACCGATCTGGCGTCGCAGCCCACGCTGTCGCGGTTTGAAAATGCAGTGGAGCGCAAGGAACTCTATCGCCTGGGTGAGACCTTGGCCGCCAGCGTGGTCCGGCGTCATGCCCAGCGGCTGCGCGGTCGTGTTCGCCGCGTCACCCTCGATCTGGACCCCACCGACGATGCCACCCATGGCGCGCAGCAACTGTCGTTCTTCAACGGCCATTACGATACTTGGTGCTACCTGCCGGTGATGGGTTTTGTCAGCTTCAATGACGGAAGCCGAGCAGTATCTGTGTGCCGCCGTGTTGCGGCCGGGCAACGTGACGGCGGCGCGTGGGCGCGGTGGGAATTTTGCGCCGGCTGCTGCAGTTGATCCGCCACTTTCTTCCCGGCGTGCGCATTCGCGTGCGTCTCGATGGCGGCTTTGCGCATCCCGAGTTGCTCGACTTTCTGGAGGCCGAGCCCAACCTCGAATACGTGGTGGCGATGGCCAAAAATGCGGTGTTGAAGCGCAAGGCCAAACCGGCGATGCGCCACGCCCGCAAACTCTCGCGGCGGAGCGGAGAGACCGAACACGTCTACGGCGAAGCTAACTACGCGCCCAGAGCTGGCCGCGACAACGCCGCGTCATCATCAAGGCCGAGGTCGTCCGTGCCGACGGCAAAGCACCGAAAGACAATCCGCGCTTCGTCATCACCAACCTGAAGCAGAGTCCGCAGTGGATCTACGAACAGGTTTACTGCCAGCGCGGCGAAATCGAGAACCGGATCAAGGAACTGCACGACCTGCAGATCGACCGCACCAGTTGCAGCGATTTCTGGGCCAACCAGTTCCGGGTGCTGCTGACCGCCGCCGCTTACGTGCTGATGCAGGAGCTGCGCCTGCGGGCCGCGCGCACCAACTGTGCCCGCGCTCAGGTCTGGACCTTGCGCGAACGGCTGCTGAAACTGGGCGCCCGGGTGCTGGTTTCGGTGCGTCGCGTGGTCCTGCATCTGCCCGCTTCGTTTCCTTATCTGTCCGTCTACCGGCGAGTAGCGCTGGGGCTGGGCGCTTTGCCTGGCTAGCACGGCCTTGCCAACCCAAACATCCCTTCTCACCTCAGCGCGACTGAGGAATAGCTCTACCCGAAAATCGCCGTCGCCTACCTTGCACACACTCCAACACCCATCAGAACCGCCCGTGCAACCAAAATCACACTGCGACGACCATTCTCGGCGCGCACACAGCGCCCAAAGAACTACTCTCAGTGCCTTCACGAATAATGCGGGCTAGCGTGCGTAGTTCCGGGTTGCCACTACCGGTGTAGAGTTCTTCGAGCACAACCGCACTCAACCACAATGGCGAATCGGCAGCTACCAGCCTGGCGCCGATAGCCCGTCGTTTCCTCTGCGCAAGGCGGAACTGCAAAAGAAAAGGCAGAGATGCGCGGGCTGCATCTACCCAGCGGGACCGCTCCCTGGCTAATACTCTATGTGCGCTGGGGCACAAGCTGGCGTGAGCGTGGTCACTGAAGCAAACAACGAGAGCCGCTAGTACTTAGTTGCGTAGATTAGCGTAAGATGAATGGGGATGCACATTGCGAATCTGGCGTTTCGTCCACTCGAAGGGCGTGGCGGTTTCGTTGTAGGCAGCTATGAATCGGTCGATCGCCTCGCGCACCTGCTGGGGCGAGGTGAAGCTTGCCCCGCGCAAAGCGCGCCGGCTCAGGATACTGAACCAGCATTCAATCTGATTGAGCCAACTGGCGTGCGTGGGCGTGAAGTGCAGATGGACCGTAGGATGTTGCCCTAGCCAACGGTCCTGCTTGGGTTTGTGGGTATTCAGATTGTCCACCACCACGTGCAGTTCCCGGCCCGGATAGAGTGCGACCACCTCGTTCATGAAGGCAAGAAAATCACGGCGTCGACGCCGGTGAGCGTGTCCGCCCTTGACTTGGCCGGTGAGCACATTCAGGGCGGCGAACAGGGTCGTGGTGCCGTGGCGTTTGTACTCATGACTGAAACCGGTCACGGCTTGGCCGTTGGGTAGTTTTAAATAGCCTTGGGCTCGCTCCAAGGCTTGAATATGCGGCTTTTCATCCACCGCAAGGATGACCGCGTGTTCCGGCGGGTCCAGGTACAGGGCAACGATAGCGGCCGCCTTGGCGGCAAACTCCGGATCGGTACTGATGCACCAGCTACGGCGCCGCTGTAAGTGAATTCCTTGGGTACGCAGCACGCGCCAGACTTGATGTTTGGATACATCCCCCAAGGCCTTCGCCACTAACGCTCCGGTCCAGCTCCCATGGCCGACTGGCGGCCGCTGGTCCAGTTGGTCCAGAATGCGGCGCCGGGTGTTTTCGTCGTAGCGCGGCGCAGCTCCTGGCCGCGGGGCATCCTGGAGCCCGGTCAAACCAGCTTGGGAAAAACGTACTCGCCACTTGCTGACGGTTGCGGGCCGTCTGCGCTGCGCACGGGCGATGGCAAGCGTGCCTTGACCGTCGGCGGCGGCCAGAACCATGCGGGCTCGCTCTGCCAGACGCCTTTCGGTCTTACCCGCGCGAACCCAGCTCTCCAGCGTGGAGCGGTCTTCTGGCGTCAATGTGAGGGCGGTGGGGTATTTGCTCATACCCAATCATGACATAGACCGCTTTTCATTGCAACTAAGTACTAGGCTAGCTGGTCAAACAGTTCGAGGATGTGCAGAGAGGAGGCTAAAGGGCACCCCTTCCCTGGTGCGCCAGGCAGGCCATTCCCCATGGCGCTGGCTCCTTCGTGGGTTGTAAAGTCGATTTCTCTTCGTCGTAGTCGCGCCTTCGGTCGCCAGTAGCAAGTCTATTTTCACACCACGCAGGATTTCACCCGGATGTTATGCAGAAGCGAAACGGAGGAACGTACCAATGTCGACCAGACGAACCTTCTTGAAGGCGACCGCCCTAACCGGGGCAGGAGCGCTCTTGCTCAGCCGCAGAGCGTGGCCGTTCGACCAAAGCCCGATTGGAATCACCAAGTTCTCCGCCACCCTACCCGGCCTTGGGCCTAGCGGGGCTAACAATTACGGCAACTATATTCCTGTGTTATCCCCGGACACGAAATCGTTCCCCGGGACCGATTTCTACCACATTGTCGTTAAGCAATATACGCAGCGGTTGCACCCGGCCATTCCCCCGACCACGTTCTGGGGCTACGCCGATGCCGAAACCCTCGACAGCAGATACCTCGGTGGGGTAGTCGTGGCCAAACGCGGCACGCCCGTCAAGCTGAAGGTCACGAACCAGATGCCCCCGGCATCCATCTTGCCGGTCGATCCGACTCTGGTGGATCCCACGATGCTAGCCGAGACCGGAGGACGGACGGACCGGATCGCGGTCCACCTCCACGGCGCAAAAATCTTCTGGCCTAGCGACGGCGGCCCGTTCCACTGGTATTCGAATCCGGCGAACGGCGGTTTCATCCATGGCTCGAGCTTCATCAATGGCCCGACAAAAGGCCCCGACGTGGGATCGGCTACCTACGACCATCCCAGCGACCAGAGCGCCCGGTCACTCTGGTATCACGACCACGCCTACGCGCTCACCCGCACTAATGCGTATGCGGGTTTGGCGACGGCATATCTGGTCACCGATGACGCCGAAACATTGTTGGTGAAAACAGGGCTGCTCCCGGACCTAGACGGAGCCTTTCCGTTAGGGATTCCGTTGATAATCCAGGACAAATTGTTTTGGGACGGCGCGGGGAACGATCCCAACTATAACTTGGTGGTACCAGCCGGGGCATCAAAGGGCAGCCTCTGGTATCCGCACGTGTATGAAGGGCCGCCGCTTCCAAGCATGACGATTCCACCGCTATGCGACGGCACCGGCAGATGGGAAACCGACGGAACTCCTCCTCCTGTTTCCATTGTACCTGAGTTCTTCGCCGACACCAACCTGGTGAACGGTGCACCTTATCCTACGCTGCCGGTGGATCACCGAAGATACCGGTTTCGAATCCTGAACGGCTCTCAAGGCCGCTTCTACAACCTGCAAATGTACGTGGCCGATGCTAGTCCGGATGGGATTACTCTGAAGAATAGTGGTGAACTGGACAACAACGGCAATCCGCTGCTCATCCCAACGAACGCATCCGGACCAAGGATCATCCAGATCGGGACCGAAGGTGGATTCCTGCCGGTCCCAGTCGTCCTCAACAATCCAGCGACGCCCATCGGCTACAAACTCAGCGGTCCCACCGGCGACCCGACTTTGTTCAACGTGAACCGCCACAACCTCCTGATGGCCGTAGCGGAACGTGCCGACATCATCGTCGATTTTAGGGATGTCCCGGGAGGTAGCCAGGTCGTCCTCTATAACGACGCGCCCGCCCCATTTCCCGGGGGCGACATCCGCAATGACTACTACGGTGGTGATGCGAATCTCCAGTGCATCGGTGGCGCCCCGTCAACTACCCCGGGGTATGGGCCGGACACACGAATCATCATGAAGTTCGTGGTCGGGTCGAAGACCGTCCGCGAATTGACCTTTGACGAAACCCTCGCCGCTCTGAATGCGGCGCTGCCGATTACCTTCCTGGAAACCCAACCCCCGACCAATATCCGCCCCACCGCGCAGCCTAAGGTGAAGACCCTGAATGAGGTTTTTGACAAGTATGGTCGTCTCTTTCAGATGCTCGGTGCACCGGAAGCGACCGAGTATCTCTCCCTGCCAACGGAAGTTGCGAGTAAGGGAGAGGTCCAGCGGTGGCAGATCTTCAACCTCACCGGAGACACACATCCCATGCACTTCCACTTGGTCAACGTCGTCATTAGAAAGCGGGCGGCCTGGGCATTCAATGCTGACGGAACACCCGTTCTTCCGCTACAGGCAATTCCAGGCACTGCCCGTCCAGCGGATCCAAACGAACAGGGCTGGAAGGAAACAGTGCGGATGAACCCAGGCGAGGTGATTACGGTGGACATGAAGTTCGATCTGCCTCAGGGCACCCTGCCGCCCCCCAGTCCACGGTTGTTGTCCAGTTATGGCATCAAGGGATCCGAGTATGTGTGGCACTGTCACATTTTGGAGCATGAAGAGCACGACATGATGCACGCCCTGGTCGTTGTCTGAGATCTCAGGATCCGAGACCAGGACGTGAACTGAAACGAAAAAGGAACCCCGGCGCTTCGAAAGAAGCGGCGGGTTCAGGAGTTAAGTCTCGCGAGCCACATCACAGCGCTGGGGCCTGCTGGAGCGTCAGTTAGGTTTGAAACGCAAGCAAGTCCGAGCCGAGGGGATCGTCATGAAAAATCGCTGGGTTGCAATACCGATGCTATCGGCACTGGTGGCGGTGTCATTCCTTGCAGGCACCTTGTTCAACCATCGATCAGCGGTAAGCAGCTCAACAGCGGGGCGGAAGATCCTTTATTACGTTGACCCCATGCATCCTGCCTACAAGTCAAACAAGCCCGGTATTGCCCCCGACTGCGGGATGAAATTGGAACCGGTTTATGAGCACAGTGACTTGTCTACGCAAACCGGAAACACAATGGATAGTGCCGGACGAGCCCCCGGTACAGTGCAGGTCAGTCCCGAGAAGCAACAGTTGATAGGTGTTCGCGTTGCGCAAGTGGAGGGAGATTCCGAAACGCGTATGTTGAGGACGCTGGGCAGGGTTGCCCTTGACGAAACCCCGCGTTTACCTCGTGGCGCCGCCCGTGGAGGGCTTGGTACGCAGTGTGGGACCGATCGTAACCGGCAGCGTCGTCGCCAAGGACGAAGTGCTGGCCACTTACTACAACCGAGACTTCCTTACCGCACAACAATCCTATCTCTACGCCCTAAACACAATGGATCGGTTCAAGGATGACAAAGAAAATGCGGAGCAGATGAAAGTCACCGATGCGCAGGTGCGTGCAGCGGAGGAGAATCTGGAGTTTCTGGGCATGAGCGAGACGCAGATACGAGAGGTTGCGCGTACCCGGCAGCTGGCAAGAAACATCGAAATCCGCTCACCAGTCTCAGGTCTCGTCCTGGCTCGCAACGTGTATTCCGGCGTGCGCTTTGAGCGCGGCAGCCAGTTATTTCGGATCGCGGAGTCTCCATCATGTCTGGATCCTGGCCGATGTGTTTGAAGATGAGACTCTATATCTCCGCCCCGGAACAACGGCGAGAGTGACGCTTCCTCATCAGCAGAGAGCTTTCAGCGCCAGGGTGAGTGAGACCGTGCCGCAGTTCGATCCGGCAACGCGCACTCTGAAGATAAGATTGGAGGCCGATAATCCCGACTACGAGCTTCGCCCCGACATGTTTGTCGACGTCGAGCTGCCGGTGCGGATGCCATCGGGGCTGAGTGTGCCTTTGGACGCCGTGCTCGATTCCGGGACGCAGAAACGCGTTTTCGTGGACCGGGACAACGGATTTTTCGAGCCGCGTCAGGTCGAAACTGGCTGGCGTTTCGGCGATCGCATTGAAATTGTCAAAGGGCTAGCGGCCGGCGAGCGCGTTGTGACGTCGGGGACATTCCTTGTCGATTCCGAGAGTCGTCTTAAATTGGCGGCCGCGGGAGTCTCCGGCCTTCAGACCGACGTCGCAAAGCAACACACCACTATTGAAGCTAGTGACCACCCTGGCGGAGCGTCCCAAGCTCAGGCCGACGCAGCGCGCGCCAAAGATCCCACCTGTGGCATGGATGTCGACAAGAAAAACGCGACGGCCTCTGGCAATCTGCTCGCCTATAGCGGCACCACCTATTATTTTTACTCGAGCGCTTGCGAGGAGAAGTTCCAGAAGGAGCCGGAGCGTATCTCGCCTCTGGAAATCAAGGTTCCCGATGATTAATCGCATCATCGATTTCTCGGTCGAGAACAAGTTCCTGGTCTTTGCTTTGCTTGCGATCGCGTGCATGGCGGGCTGGTGGTCGATGATGAAACGTGCCACTGGATGCCACGCCGGATCTCAAGCGACACGCAGGTCATCGTCTTTACGCACTGGGATCGAAACCCCGACATCGTGGAAGACCAAGTCACCTATCCTATCGTGACGGCCATGTCGGGGGCCCCGAAGGTGAAGGCCGTTCGCGGTTTCTCGGATTTCGGCTACTCCTACGTTTACGTCATATTCGAGGACAACACTGACCTGTACTGGGCCCGGTCGCGGACATTGGAGTATTTGGTGAATGTTCTCCCCCGGCTTCCAGAAGGAGTGAAGCCGGAGCTAGGTCCCGATGGACTGGCCTTGGGTGGGTGTACCAGTATGTCCTAGTTGACACCTCGGGCCAGCACAGTCTCGCTGACCTTCGCTCCTATCAGGATTGGTATCTACGCTACTACCTAGCGGCTGTTCCAGGTGTATCCGAGGTCGCACCCATTGGAGGATTTGCCGGCAGTACCAGGTCAACCTCGATCCGAACCGGTTGCAAGCGTTTGGAATCCCCATCAGCCGCGTAGTGGAGGCGGTGCGCGGCGGAAACAATGAGGTTGGCGGCCGATTGCTTGAGTTCGGCGGCACTAAGTACATGGTTCGGGGACGCGGCGACGCTAAGTCCCTTGAGGACTTTGGAAACATCGTCCTGGCAAGCCAAGACGGCACGCCCATACGCGTCAAAGACGTGGGCCAAGTGGTCTTGGGTCCCGAGTTGCGCCGTGGAGTTTCCGACCTCGATGGCACCGGCGAAGTGGTGTCCGGTATCGTGGTAATGCGCAGCGGGAAAACGCGCTCGATGTCATCAATCGCGTCAAGGCGAAGCTCAAGGAGATCGAACCGGGACTGCCGACGGGCGTTAAGATCATTCCGATCTATGACCGTTCGGAACTGATTCACCTCGCCATCGGCAACGCGAAAACAACGATCATTGCGGTGCTCTGCACGGTAGTCCTAATTATCCTTGTCTTTCTTTGGCATTTTCCCAGCGCTGCCATCCCAATCGTCACCATACCGGCTGCCCTACTGCTCTCTTTCATCCCGTTCCGGTTGCTCGGCATGAGCGCCAATATCATGTCGCTTGCCGGTTTGGCCATAGCGTTCAGCGAACTGGTCGACGATCACATCTTGGTGGTGGAGCAGACGCACAAGAAGCTTGAGGTTTGGGAAAGGACTGGGCGCATCGGTGACTACCGCGAGGTTGTACTCGCCGGGGTAAAGGAGGTTGCCGGGCCGACATTTTTGCGCTTTTGGTGATCGCAGTCTCATTCCTCCCGGTCCTCACGCTTGAGGCGCAGGAAGGGCGCATGTTCAAGCCGCTGGCCTACACGAAGACTCTGGCGATGATCATCGCGGCCTTGCTCGCCATCACCCTGGACCCGGCGCTGCGTCTGCTGCTGACCCGCCGGAGTCCCTTCGAGTTTCGTCCACGCTGGGCTGCGAAACTGGCCAACACCCTTTTCGTGGGAACGATTCGTTCCGAGGACCAGCACCCCGTCAGCGGCATGCTGATGCGTATTTACGAACCCGTCGTGGCCTGGACTCTGCGCTGGAAATGGGCAGTTATTTCTACGGCTCTGTTGCTCGTCATTATCACCATTCCGGTCTTTCAAAGACTTGGCTCCGAATTCATGCCCCCGCTGGAGGAAGGCGCCATCCTCTACATGCCCTCTACCATGCCGGGCATTTCGATCACGGAAGCGCAGCACCTTTTGCAGATTACGGACCGCATTATCATGCGATTTCCGGAAGTCGATCGTATTTTGGGGAAAGCGGGCCGGGCCGAGACCGCCACTGATCCGGCCCCGCTCTCCATGTTGGAAACGGTAATCATCCTGAAACCGAAGTCGGAATGGCGCCGCACTCACACCTGGTACTCGTCTTGGTCGCCGGAATGGACCAAGCCGATCCTTCGCCACTTCACCCCGGACAACATCTCGTCCAAAGCTGCCACCAAATGGATGCTGCACTTAAACTGCCCGGTGTTTCGAACGCCTGGACCATGCCGATCAAAGGCCGCATCGACATGCTAACCACAGGCGTCCGCACATCTGTAGGGCTGAAGATTTCCGGGGGCGATCTGAATACAATCGAAGAAATCGGGACAAAGATCGAAGCCCTTCTGCCACGGTACAAGGAACGCGGGGCGTATTCGCCGAACGAACGAGCGGCGGCTATTTCCTCGATTTTGACTGGAACCGGGAACAGTTAGCGCGTTATGGCCTGAGCATCGACGATGCCCAAGCTAGCGTGCAGAATGCCATTCGCTGGCGAAGACGTCGACACTACCGTCGTGCTTGGCCGCGAACGCTATCCGGTTAACGTTCGCTACCTGCGCGATTTTCGTAGCGATCTCAGTGCTCTGAACCGTGTACTGGTATCCGCCGGCGGGCAGCGTCAGTTGGCATTGTCCCAACTGGCCGACGTAAAAGTCACCGTCGGGCCTTCCATGATTCGGAACGAAAACGGACTTCTAACCGGTGTATGTCTATGTGGATATTGCTGGTTGGGAACCTGACAGTTACATCACTGCGGCAGGACGCCTTCTGCGTGACAGAGTGAAGCTCTCCCCCTGGCTATGCTCTCTCGTGGAGCGGACAGTATGAGGCCATGCAGCGCGTGAAGCACCGCCTCAGCTTCGTTTTGCCCCTGACATTGTTACTGATCTTGCTGCTGCTCTACATAAATACGCGTTCCGTCACCAAGACCATGATCGTCTTGCTGGCGGTGCCATTTTCGGCGATCGGCGCCGTCTGGTTCCTGTACTTAGCGGACTACAACATGAGTGTCTGGCAGTAAGGGAAGGGCTGATCGCTCTGCTGGGGATAGACGCTGAAACCGGAGTATTCATGCTCTTGTATCTCGACCTCTCCTACGACCAAGCGAGGCGCGACGGACGTCTTCGTAATCTGGCTGATCTAAGAGAAGCGGTCATCCATGGCGCGGCCAAGCGCTTGCGACCCAAGTTCATGACGTTTGCAACAACCTGCATTGGTCTTTTCCCCATTATGTGGTCAATCGGGACCGGTTCAGAGGTGATGAAGCGCATTGCGGCGCCGATGGTGGGAGGTATCTTTGATTCTTTCGTGCTCGAACTTCTTGTCTACCCGGTGATCAACGAGATCTGGAAGTGGCCTGCCGTAAAGCAACAGGCCAAGGAGGGAAGCCGAGGCATTCGAGCATACAGTGGCGAACCAGGTTTGCTTGCCGGGAACCGGAAGCACACAACTCTTGTCGCGTACCTTGCCCTAATCAGGCCATTGGGTTGCTTTTCCTGAGCAGAGATGTCATTGATGTTAACGCGGCTCAACTTTCTTTGTGTCGCCCTTCGCTTCGAGCACCCTAACGAGCACATCGAGTAACTCATCCAGGATCAGTTGTGCGATATGCGAGAAATAGGCAATTGCCTTCTGTTCAATTGGTTCATCTGTCCGCGAACCAGCCCTGGACAAAGTGTTGGCTGTAGCGGTCTTCTTGCAATGGCTGATTGTGTAGCGCCCAGTCTTGGCCGTCTGAATCGTCGTCCTGTGCCCCCGTGTGTCCCGGTTTTCGAATTGAGTGAGTGTTTGCTGTCTTCGTCATATTGGCGAAATAGCGACACCGCCGGGAGAATCGTTGTCTTCTGGACATCTAGGAAGCGGTTGTGGAGGGCCCAATTGACCTCCTCGCCCCCGGAAGGATAATGGAACACGAACTGCAGCCCAATATTGTTGCGGCACTGATGGAGAAACCTGAAATGACTGGCACCATTTCCTGGGCGGATCGCACGTTGTTAAATGCTGTCCGTAGAATCGCGGGTCCAGTTGACATTCGGGTGGCGCTGCTGCGAGGGTCCCCAAGTAATTTCGGAAATTCCGACAATTTGGGTCGCAAACCGGGGTACGCTCGCCTCGCTGCTGTTGAATCCTGAAGTGAGTTTTGGTGATGCTGACAGCGAAGGCCGTCTTGAAATTGAGGGCGATCTAGTTTCGATACTGGAAGTCCTTTTCGAATCGACATCACAGACCTCAGGTTGGAGCTCGAGGTTGGTTTCTGCGTGGCTGAAGTGGATCCAGTCGAACTCACTTGAGGGGTCACATAAAAATATCCGCTACCATTACGATCTTCCCACAGATTTCTACAAGCTTTGGCTAAATCCTCAAACGCTTTACACATGCGCGTATTTTCCTGATCGCACCGCAACTTTGGAAGAAGCACAGCGCGCAAAGCTCGATCTGGTTTGCCGAAAGCTTTGGTTGCGGCCGGGTGAGACGGTGGTCGAGCCCGGCTGTGGTTGAGGGGCACTGTCACTATACATGGCCAAACGCTACGGGGTACGAGTGAAGGCATTCGACATCTCTCACGAACAGATTATGTTCGCCCGGGCAAGGGCCAAAGAACAAGGCCTCACCGCCAAGGTCGAGTTTATTGAAGAGGATTACCGCAATATTCGTGGCCGCTCCGACGCCTTCGTGTCCCTTGGAATGGTCGAGCACGTCGGAGCGGAACATTACAACCACCTGGGCCGAGTGATTCACGAGGTGATTGGAGATTCCGGCCGTGGCCTGCTTCACTTCATCGGAAGAAATTACCCTCGGCCTTTCAGCGTGTGGATTCGTAAACGGATCTTCCCGGGGGCATACGCGCCCGCTCTCCGAGAAGCGATGGAGATACTAGAGCCTTCTGACTTGAGTGTCCTTGGATGTAGAAAAATCTTCGACCCCATTACGCCAAGACCCTGGAATATTGGCTGCACAGGTTTGAGCGTTCCTATGACACCGTGGCACGGAGATTCGGAGCCCAGTTCGCCAGGATGTGGCGTGTTCACTTGGTTGGTTCCATTGCAGCCTTCAACGTCGGGGCGCTTCAACTTTTTCAAATCGTGTTCGCGGGACGCGAATGCCGAGGGATTCCATGGACCAGGACCTATCTTGGCAATGGCGCTGCTGCAGGGCGAGAACAGGAGCAACCATGGATTGATGCGGTGTCCTGATTGGAGGTGCCGGGCCTGCTGTATCTTCTCAACTTGGCCCAAGGGAAGCCATGACTACATGACTACACACGAGCGCGTTAGATCAAATCCTAATGCGTTGCACGGCACCGTTGATGCCGCTCTCGGACGCAACCGTACCTGCTCTCCAACCAAAGCACGACAACTGCTCACATCGCTGTACTGCAACTACAATCAATTAACCGCATTCAAACGCGATAACATGCGCTTCACTCTCCGCCTGATGGCTCAGACCAAGGCGATTGATGAAATGATGACGGACATATTGAGGATCGATGGCTCGAATTTATCGCAGCCCCCTGCACAATGAACTAGGTGAATGAGCTTACTTGTCACAGGCGTTTATGAAAACTCAATACATACCGAAAGAAGCGTCAGTTCAGTGTGACACCGGAGCCGCGCGGTGCAGACGATGTCCAGAAGGGGAATGGATCGCTCACCTATGCCGTACAGAGGCATATGTCCTCGCACCTTCATCCCGATTTTCGCCTGGAATGGCGCGGCGTACTCCTTTCTTGGGCGGTTCCGAAGGGCCCCTCGCTTGATCCGAGAGTCAAGCGCCTCGCGATGCAGACGGAAGATCACCCGGTCGAGCACTTCGATCTTCAGGGGGGTGATTCCCGCCGGTCAATATGGAGCGGGAACGGTGATGCTATGGGTATCGAGGAACTTGGCATCCTGAAAACCCCGATGTGGACAGTTCTTTGCAAGAAGGAGAGTTGAAGTTCACCCTTCAGGGCAAGAAGCTCCAAGGTTCGTGGGTCTTGGTTCACACCCGTGGCGTTGGGAAAAATCCTACGAGATCCGCCTGGCTCCTTATCAAACATCGAGATCAGTACGCATCCGCGAAGGACGTGACGCAGGAAGAGCCGCGCTCCGTAGCGAGCCGACGTCTTCTGACGGACATCGCACGGGACGACGGGGGCGACGTCGAAGGAGCTTCGCAGGGCGACCAGTCCCCAAGGGGCACAACCTGGCCAGTGCGAAGGTCGTGTCAGCGCATGTCAAGCGGAGAAGGCGGCCGTTTTGAAGAACCGGATTCCATTTCGCGTCCAGCCGATTCTTGCCACCCTCGTTCCCAAGCCGTTCGACAAGCCCGGGCGGGTTTACTGAGGAGAAGTACGACGGGGACAGAATCCTGCGTATAAAAAAGAGGTGGGGCCCGGCTGCTTTCCAGAAACGAAAAAGATCGAAACGGACCGACTTCCCTCGAATTGCGGCGGCCATCCGGATCCTCCAACCCGTTACTCTCCTTCTCGATGGCGAGGTTGTTGTGTTTGACAAGAAGGGTGTTTCCAGATTCCAACTTCTTCAGCAGGACAAGGGCGAACCGGTGTACGCGGTCTTTGATTGCCTTTTTCATGAAGGCAAAGATCTGCGGCGTCAACCCCTGTCCAAGCGACGCGATGTGATGGAGAGATCGATCGGCTCGAGCAAAGTGCTGTTGCCGTCTCACAGACTCGCAACCAATGGCCTCGAGGCTTTCCGCATCGCGAAGCGTCGAGGATACGAGGGATTGGTCGCGAAAGATCTTTCCTCTCCGTACGTGGAAGCACGCTCCACCAAGTGGCTGAAAGTGAAGGTTCACCAGGAAGATGAGTTCGTGATTGCCGGATATACGAAGCCGGCCGGCGCACGGCAACATTTTGGCGCCCTTCTTCTCGGTGCTTATGACCAGGACAAGCTGCGCTACGTCGGCAAAGTCGGAACGGGATTCGATCAGAAAATTCTCGGCCACGCTGTACCGACAATTCCAGCCATTGGGTGAGATCGCGACCCGCGCTGGTGGACCCTCCGCGCGAGAAGGGCGTGGTTTTTCTCGCCCCGGCTCGTCGCCCAAATCTCGTTCCAGGAGTGGACCGCAGACAAGAAACTCCGGCAGCCGGTTTTTCTGGCCTCGTGACGACAAACGTCCTCAGGACGTGCTCTTACCGGAGATGGCCACATGACGAAGACGAAAATCGTGCCATCTGTGTCCGCTAAGTTGCCGATTGCCGTAATCGCATCCCGACAAGGTCTTCTGGCCTGAAGAAGGCTATACAAAGCTGGACCTAGGTCTATGACCGCATCGAGATGTACCTGAGTAGGCACTTGGGGAGTAAAGCGACTGGGACGATAGCGGGGACATGCAAACCTATCATCGGGTGCATGTCCAATTGAAAAAGAAGGAGCGGCAGCAGATAGCCGGGATGCTGAACCGAGGGTGGGAGTCGGCGCGGGTGCTGCGGCGAGCTTTGATCCTGCGCCAGCTTGATCAGGGACAGACAGCGGCGCAGGTGGCTGGCAAATGTGGGCGTGGCCCGGAAAACTGTACGAGCGATTGCCCGGCGCTATGAGGAAGAAGGGCTGGAGCCGGCGTTGTACGAGAAGCCGCGCCCCTGGGCAAGCAGCGGCGGCTGGACGCGGGCCAGAGCCAGCGGATCATCGCCATGGTCTGTAGCGAGCCACCCGCGGGGCAGGCACGCTGGAGTGTGCGGCTCATCACTCAGGAAGCCGTGAAGCGGAAGCTGGTGGCGGGCGTGGGCCGGGAAACCATCCGCATTCTGCTCAGAAGCCATGATCTGAAACCGTGGCGGGAAAAAAAGCTGGTGCGTGGCGGAACTGGATGAGGAGTATATCGCCCGCATGGAAGATGTGCTGGCCCTTTATGAGAAGCCGTTGTCGGAAAAGGAACCCGTGGTCTGTATGGATGAGAAACCGATAGT
>CAWAJA010000006.1:0-198718 GCA_963782275.1 uncultured Acidobacteriaceae bacterium
CATTTGATGTCGTCAGCTCGGTTTCCGACGGGCCAGCCGCGCTGAATGCGGCGCTGAAGCTTGGACCCGATCTGGTCGTTCTGGACGTCTCGATGCCGGGCATGAGCGGAATCGAAGTCGCGAAGGAACTGAAGAGGCGTCGTAGTGAGGCCAGGATTGTTTTCCTCACGGTTCACGAGGACGCAGAGATCCTAGCCAGTTGTATTGCCGCGGGAGGGCTGGGCTACGTGGTGAAAGAGCTGATGGATAGTGACTTGATTCCCGCGATCAATGAGGCGCTGGCCGGTCGGAGATTTGTATCCCGTTTTACTTCCGACCAGCCGGCGCTTTAGGGGATCAGCAACGCAAACTGCCCCTTTGCGGGGCAGCAAGAACGGATAACAAGGAGAGCGGTATGGATCTTGGAGCAGGAGTACGAAGAGTAACGCTGGGAGCGCTCGCCGCGTCGAGCTTCTTAGTCGGCATAGGAGCGACTCCAGCGAAAGCGCAAACCACACAGAAACCTAACATTATGTTCATTATGGCCGACGACATCGGCTGGATGCAGGTGCAAGCGCTACGCAATGGGACTTGGCAACGGCGAGACCCCGAACATCGATCGCATCGGCAACGAAGGCATGCAAGCTTCACGGACTATCTACGCCATGCAGAGCTGCACCTCCGGGCGCACATGCCTTCTTCACCGGCATGTATCCGCCTGCGCACAGGCATGATTCCGCCGCAACTGCCCGGGCAGCCCGTCGTATGCTGCGGCCCGGCACGCCAGCGATCGCGCCGAAGTTCCTCTACGACCTCGGCTACACCACCGGCGCAGTTCGGCAAGAACCACCTCGGCGACCACGACTGCGTCTCTACCGACAGCCCACGGCTTCCAGGAGTACTGGGGCTGGCTCTATCACCTGGACGCTATGCAGCAGGTGAGCTTCCCCGACATCAACAGCAGGCCGACTGCGTGCAGGCCGTCGCGCCGCCATGCAAGAACACGCCTGTCCCGCGGACTGTCCGTCCGGTGCCGGGCCTAGTCGATCCGAAGAGCGGCGTTGTCTGCTTCACTCCTCCACGCCCGATTATCGGGTGCCACATCGTCCGACGGCTCGCTGGCGAACCAAGTTTGCAAGGACGAGGGCCCACTGACGCTCGATCGGTCGGAGACGGTGGATGAGGAAGTCTCCGGCGAAAGTCGTGGACTATCCTCGACCGGCTACGACCCCAAAGACGACGAACAAACCCTTCTTTGTCTGGTACAACCCTGCACGCATGCACGTGAATACTGATTCTGCCTCCGAAGTACCCAGGATATGGTGGGCACGAGGGGTGGGAAGGACTGGGCATCAACGAAGCCGGCATGAAACAACTCGACGACAATATCGGCGTTCGTCTTCGCCAAGTGGAAGGCGATGGGACAGATGGACAATACCATCATCGTTCTTTCACCACCCGATAATGGCGCCGAGACGATGACGTTTCCCGATGGCGGATCACGCCCTTTCAAAGGTCAGAAGGGTGATTCGTGGGAAGGCGATTATCGGGTCTCCGATGCTTGATTCGCTGGCCGGGGCACGTTAAGGCAGGTGTCAGCGACCAGCGAGATGTTTGCGGCGCTGGACTGGATGCCTGCTTTGGGTGAAACTGGCCGGGGACTGACCGGCGACGGGCTGAAGAAGCAGATCGAAGCCGGTAATTACAAAGGTTTCGTGAAGACCACGCTCGACGGAGAGGAACGAGCCGCGATCTCTCCTGGACAGGTAAGTCGGAACATTCCGCGCGCGACTTTTTCTACTACTACTCCGGCGCCAATTGCCTGCCGTACGCTGGAAGAACTGGAAGTCGCTACTACGGCACCCCGGTCTCAGGGAGCCACGGGATGGTTCATGCCTCTAATTCCGTATCACTGGACGCAGTTGGTCAACCTCAAGCGCGACCTGTTCGAGCAGGTTTTATGATTCAAGCGACAAGCCGCAATGGGATTGGGTGGCCACCATACGGCTCGACAGGCGGACAGCGTATGAATTTGACTGGGGCCTGTTATCCATGGGTCAAAGGCTGGGCGCTCCAGCATCTCGAGACCTACGTCGCTATCCGCCGCTTCAGGCTCCGGCGTCCTACAACCTGTCTCAGGTCATGGAGGAGATATAACGGCCCAGAAGCGCTGATTTGCATTCAACGAACGCGGCAGCCCCCAGTGAACCCTCAACTCGCGAAGACTCGCGTCAGTCTGCGCGACTGAACCCAGGGGTGCGAGGAAGGCAGAAGGCCCTTCCTCGAGCTCCCCGCTAGCTTGCGGGAGGCGCACCGAATGCATGGGGACAACCATTTACGTTTTTGTTCTCGTTATTGCATGGTCGTTCGGGCCGCACGCGCAGGAATCCTGCTGGCACGCAGACCGGTGCGGATAACGGCCAGGCCTCTGCGACGCAGAAACCAACGACGACCCCAGCAGCGGCGCGCCTTCAGCCCAGGAACTTGCAAATCAGGTTAACAACCCGGCAGCTCCCGTCACCTTCATTCAGTTCCGCGACATCCTCGCGCCCAATGTCGCCGGGGCCAACGGCCTCACCAACTCGCTGCAGATGCAGCCGGTTCTTCCCATCGGACCCTTCAAGTCTTTTCCGTGGGTCCAATTGATGAAGATAACGATGCCGTTGTATGTTGCGGTTCCCGGATCTGTGAATTTACAGCAGTCGGTGTGACCGGGGTAGGCAACTTACAGCTGTTCGACCTTCATCACCATCAAACAATCGTGGGGCAGATGGGGCTTCGGGCCGTCACGGGTCTTTCCGACGGCATCGTCGAATGGAACGGGCGCGGGTAAGTACCAGATTGGTCCGTCGGTCGCGCTGATCTATACCGGCATTAAGAATCTTACCGCCGGCGCGGTGGTGCAGAACCCAATCTCCTACGCGGGCTCTCCTAAGCGGCCCAACGTCAATAACATGATCATTAGTCCCACCTTCACGTTTAACTTGAAGGAAGGATGGTTCCTCGGCCTAGCGACTATAACTGGACCTTCAACTGGGAAAAGTGGGGGCACGGCCGCCAAGCCGCTTGGAGTTTCTGCGACCGTCCCGCTTGGGGTTCAGGTAGGCAAGGTCGTGACCATAGGCCGCCAACCAGTGAGTTTGTCTGTCGAAGCTGGAGGGGCCGCTGCCATGCCAGTGGGCTCGCCCAATCCTGGATTGATTCTAGGGTTCGAAGTCAGCCCGATTTTCAACTTTCATGTCGGTCCCGGAGAGAAGATCGAGGTGCGGAAGCAGGATTGAAAAGGTGTCTGAGGAGAAATGCCTAACCTGAGCCACAATCCCGTGATCCTCGTGATGGCGATTGCAGTCCTCGCGCCTATGCTGGCGGAGATTCCTATCGGTTTTCGCATACCCATCGCAGTTCTGGAAATGGTGCTTGGCATCGTGGTCGGCCCTTACGGGCTCGGACTGGTTAAGGTGGAGGGCCTCCTGGCGTGGCTCGGAGGGACTCTCGGGCTGGCGGCCTTGTTTTTCATGGCCGGCATGGAGCTCGATCTCGACCGCGTTCGGGGACGTCCGCTCACGCTTGCGGTAACAGGCTGGTGCATCTCACTGGCACTCGGACTTTGCGCTGCCGGCGTTCTTCACATACTGCCGTTCGTCCACGCTCCGGTCATGGCGGCATTAGCGCTGACCACCACAACCGTTGGAACATTGATACCCATTCTGCGCGATTCCGGTCACCTCGACACCGCGTTCGGTCGTTTCGTTCTCGCCGCCGGCTCGATGGGCGAGTTCGGGCCTATCGTCGTGGTTTCGTTGTTGCTGACAAGTCAATACGGCGTGGGGATAGAAGGAGCCCTTATGTTGGGGTTCCTCGCGATTACCGTGGCGGCGGCGTTTCTCGCTCTGAAAGCAAGGCCGCCGAGGTTCGTCGCTCTTCTGAGCCGCACCATGGAATCGACTCCCAACTCCCGATACGGCTTGCCATGTTTATTTTGGCCGTGTTTGTGGTTTTGTCAGGAAGAATTGGCGTTGAACCCGTGCTGGGTGCCTTCGCGGCCGGCATGATTGTGAGTTTGGGCAGTCGAGGCGAGAAGGGCGCTCTGCTGCGTCACAAGCTGGATGCAGTCTGCTTTGGCTTCCTGGTTCCATTTTTCTTCGTGAATAGCGGAGTCCAATTCGATCTGGGAGCTCTCCTGCACAGCACGAAAACCATGCTGTTAGTACCAGTGTTTGTACTTCTTTTCTGGTAAGCGAACACTTGGTCGCCGACATCTAGTCTTTGTAGCTGGTCGGAGAAGGTGCGCCCGCCGCCTGCGGCCAAGAAGCCGAACCGCCGACAGTCTTCCCAGCTGCGCTCTTTGCAGTCATCAGCGTTGACGTACGAGAACCCAGACCACGGAGTCTTTGGCTTCTTGTTGCTGACGGATCTAGTTACTACCCCCGCCTGGTCCCATCAGCCAGTCTGTGCCCGTCAGCAGCTTCCCGTCGTGTTCGAATGTACTGAAGAATAGGGTATTGATGCTCAGGTCGTGAACTTCGGACAAATACTCCACGATTCGTTTTGAGGAAGCATTCAGTTCACTGGCGACGATCACCATATTGTGGGAGGTATTCAGATTCTCGGGACTCCGATACCAAACGCGTCGGAGAAAATGGCATCCATCGCTGCCGACCCGCGCACGAACAAATCAAACGTGTTACCGTCGTTCCCAAACATACTCAAAGAGCTTACCGGCAGTGATGTGAGGTTCCTAGATGCGATGTATCGGGAGTGCCAATACTTAGCTGGACAACCGGAGATCAGCGCCCTAGCAGGCTGCTGAAAAACCTCTGATTTGGGCGAACTGTGTCCGCTTCGGTCATCGAGTGAGAGGGGAGAGAGTTCGGCTCAGCATATTTCCACTATCTGCTGAAGCTTTTTACATGCAGCTGACACACTTTTCCCTTGGCTTACGCCGCCCGTAGTGACAGGTTGCGCAGGCGGACCAGGTTATAGGCCGCGCAAGCGAAGGTGAACACCCAATCCACTTTGAACAAGCCACGATGTCGTACCTTCCGCAGCAGAGCAACCGTCTTGAGCCAACCGAAACATTCCTCGATCCGCTTCCGCTTCCTTTGGCTGATGCGGTAGCCTTCATGCCGCGTGGTCCGCTGGTCGATGGCACTGCCGCCGCGCCGACCGTCATTCTGCGCGACATGCGGTGTGACCTGCATGTGGCGGCACTCAGCAATGAAGTCGGCCGTGTCAAAGCCTTTGTCGCCGCCCACCGTCACGCGCCTGGTGCCGGCAATCTGCTCCAGCATCACCAGCGCCGTATCGCGCTCGGCCGTTCCGTTGGCTTCCCACACCATCGCATTCACGATCAGCCCGTTACGATTCTCCACTAACAGATTGCCGCTGTAGCTCAACTTCGCCTCCTTGCCGTCGCCCTTGCGCGCCAACATGGCCTCGGGATCGGTCTTCGATGCGTGCGTTTGATTCGACCGCTTCTCGCCGTGAAAGTTCACCGTGGGATTGCCGGGATCATCGGAAGAGGGCGGGTTCTTGCCATCCTGGCGCTGAAAACTCTTGGCGCCGGCCCAGGCTTCCAGCAGCGTGCCATCCACCGTGAAGTGTTCGTCGGAGGTCAGGCCCTTCGCCCCAGCCTGTTCCACCACCTGCGCTAGGAACTGCTTGGCCACTGCGGCTTCCAGCAGCCGGTCCCGGTTCTTCGTGAACACTGTCGGATCCCATACCTCCTCGTCCAAATTCAACCCTACGAACCAGCGGAACAGCATGCTGTAATCGATCTCTTCCATCAGCAGCCGCTCGCTGCGAATCGAGTACAGCATCTGCAACAACTGCGCCCGCAGCAACTTCTCGGGCGCAATCGATGGCCGGCCCTCGCGGGCGTACATGCGATCAAACTGCGGCGACAGTGCCCGCAGAACTTCGTCTACCATCATGCGGATGACCCGCAGCGGATGATCCTTCCGTACCCGCGCTTCCGGCGACAAATAACTGAACATGTGGCTTTGCTGATGATCGGTGCCTCGCATGCTGCTTTCTTAGCACACGTGCCTGTGGATTAGGAGTACTTTTTCAGCATCCTGTTAGGAGTACTTTTTCAGCATCCTGCTAGAGTCAGTCAAGTACGACTTTGAAAGACTATTCGGTGTTTACGCCGCAGCGGGTTTGGCAAGGCGGCAATATTTCCTACAGCCTTCGCAAGAAGATCTCACGTTTCATCTCCACGACGTGAAACTGGATAAGCAGTCGATAAATGTGATTGTGGATGTGCTGATCCGGCAGGGACTGATCGCCAAGACAGTGTCGTCGCCGGGATCACTGTGGAGCTCTCTCGCCCCACTTTGAAGACGGAGTACGCACTCAGCCACTTGGGAGTGATGTTTGTGGATGCATGTCAACCACCCACTAAAGCACATAACGTAATAGACAATGATCCTTTGGCTCAATAGGCGTGGCCGGGCCGTTGGAACCGAACTACTTCCCGACGACATATCGATAGGTCGGGTGCTCAGGCAGCCAGAAAACTCGATCTCATCCGGATCATTTTCCTCATGTAACCTTTGGCGAGCTGTTAACTAAATAGTATACTATTGATGGCACGGTCGGTCTTGGCATACGGTGCCTACTGGGGCGAATGTCCTGTATGGCAGATGCGGAGGTAACTTAGATGGCGGACGATGATACGCAGGTAACAGTGCAAAAGCAGCGCAGGCGGGTAATTGGCAATCCGGACAAAATAATTCCTTATCGGTACAAGCCGGGACAGAGTGGAAACCCGAGTGGTCGGCCAAAGGGCCTGATCGGCGCAGCTCTCTTCAAACAACTGCGAGAGTCAGGCGGCAAAGATTTGGAGAGGATCGTAGCCGGTATTATCGTCAGCGCGACAAAGGCAGATGCTAAAGCGTTCAACGCGATTCGTGACAGTATCGATGGGCGTCCGGCGCAATCTATTGACCTGAACGCGGAGGTCCACTTCGTTGGCTGAGCGCCTCGAACGAGCTCGAAAGGCAGTGCAAAAGGATCAATTATGCGCAGGCTAGGAGAGCAGATGAAGAGTAAGTACGCATGTCTGCTGCTTATTCTCGTTGCGCTCAGCCTGATCACGTGTTCGCATTCAGGCACGAAGCCGGCCGCCAGCGGCCAACCGGATGTCGAAGAGGCGGTTAGCATCGCCACCGACGTCTACATCTACGGCTACCCACTGGTCACGATGGACCTGACCCGACGGCAAATGACTAACGCGGTCACCCCCGACGCATCCCACGCGCCGATGGGGCAACTATTGAAATCCCGCACGTTTCCCCCAGCGTATGTGCATACCGACACAGCTCCCAATGCTGACATGCTATACACGACTGCTTGGGTGGACGTTTCGAAGGAGCCGTGGATTTTTAGTATTCCCAACATGGGAGACCGCTACTACCTGATGTCGATGCTGGACGGGTGGAGCGACGTCTTTCAGGTTCCCGGCAAGCGAACCACCGGCGGCAAAGCCCAGAAGTATGCCGTTACCGGCCCAGGATGGTCGGGCAAGCTGCCGGCGGGTGTAACCGAATACAAGTCGCCTACGGGCCTGGTGTGGATCCTGGGCAGAATTTACTGCACTGGTACGCCTGATGACTATGAAGCCGTGCATGCGTTGCAGGACAAATTCTCGCTGGTTCCTCTCAGTTCGTATGGCAGGCCATACACGCCACCACCCGGTAAGGTGGATGGCAACTTCGATATGAAGGCACCGGTTCGCGGTCAGGTTGACACGATGGACGTTAGTACCTTCTTCGCCTACCTGGCCAAACTGATGAAGACGAATCCGCCTGCTGACGAAGATGCGCCAATGGTGGCTAAGATGGCGAAGATCGGTTTAGTGGCCGGGCAGGACTTCGATCCGAGCAAACTGCTGGTTTTCGACAGCGCAGCCATAGAGGCGGTGCCGCAGCGGGCCCAGGTGAAAATCCACGCGGAGTATTTCAAGCAAGCAAGCCGGCCCATCAACGGGTGGATGTTCTTTACAAAGACTGGTCTCTACGGCACCGATTATCTGGATCGAGCATTCCTTGCCGCCCTCGGTCTCGGCGCCAACCGCCCACAGGACGTGGTTAATCTGACTGGACGAAAGGATGAGAGTGGCAAGCACTTCGACGGTTCTTCGAAGAAGTACGTCATGCACTTTGAGAAGGGCCAGATGCCGCCGGTCAACGGCTTCTGGTCGCTCACCATGTATGACTGGGAGTATTTCTTTGCACCGAATACGCTCGACCGCTACTCCTTGAGTGCGAGCAATAAGTTCGTAACCAACGCTGACGGGTCGGTGGACCTGTATCTCCAAGCCGCCTCTCCGGGCAGCGAGAAGGAAGCCAACTGGCTGCCCGCGCCGAAGGCTGAGTTCGTTCCGGTGCTGCGGCTGTACTGGCCGAAGGAGGCTCCACCTTCGATCCTTGACGGAACCTGGAAACCGCCAGCCATCAACGAGGCGAAATAACCAGATCATCAAGTGGGAAAGCAGAAACGCGTCCCCAGGGAACCCTAGCAGGCTGCTGAAAAATCTCTGATTTGTGCGGGCTCGGTCCCGCTTGGTCGCCGAATGAGAGGGGAGAGAGTTCGTTTGTTCGTTCTAGCTTATTTCCTTTATCTGCTGAAGCTTTATTGCATGCAGCAGACACACTTCGGCTCTGGCTTACGCCGCCTGCATTGAGAGGTTGCGCAGGCGGACCAGGTTATAGGCGGCGCAAGCGAAGGTGAACACCCAATCCACTTTGAACAAGCCACGATGTCGTACCTTCCGCAGCAGGGCAACCGTCTTGAGCCAGCCGAAACATTCCTCGATCCGCTTCCGCTTCTTTTGGCTGATGCGGTAGCCTTCATGCCGCGTGGTCCGCTGGTCGATGGCGCTGCCGCCGCGCCAACCGTCATTCTCCGCGACATGCGGTGTGACCTGCATGTGACGGCACTCAGAAATGAAGTCGGCCGTGTCAAAGCCTTTTGTTGCAGCTATGGCTGCTGACGCTCTCTGTGGAAGCGCTGCTCAGCGGAGAATACAAGACGTTAGTCCCCGCGGCCATTGGATCAACCGTGTTGCTCGCCATCAATGCCGGGCTGTTGCGCTACGTATTTCGCTTCGACCGCGATGCCCATGGAGAATGAGGTCGAGCACACTCGAATTGTCGTTAACAATCGATTCGAAATCCTTCGCTAAGGCTCCCCACTTCACATCACTCTTTTCTGTGGGTACGCTCCGAAAGACCGCTAATTCTAGAATATTCTGTTCAAGGAGGGGGGGCATGTCTCTCCACAAACTGTGCTTGTTCACGCTAGCTGCCGCGCTTGCCAGCTCCACGACTGTGGGGAGGCTGAACATACGGATTCAGGAATACGAGGTGCCAACGCCGAAGTCCCGGCCGCACGATCCAGCGCTCGGGCCGGATGGCTCGCTCTGGTACACCGGCCAGGGGGCGAACAAGCTGGGCCGGCTCGATCCGAAGACTGGTGAATTTAAGGAATATCCTTTGAAGACCCCGAACTCCGGTCCTCACGGGCTGGTTGCCGATAAAGACGGCAACATTTGGTTCACCGCGATCTCCGCCGGTTATGTCGGTAAGCTCAACCCAGGGACTGGCGAGATCGTCGAGTATCGTCCAGCCGATGGCACCGAGATCGACCCGCACACGCCGGTATTCGACCAGAATGGCATCCTGTGGTTCACCAATGAGGAGACCAACTATATCGGGCGGCTCGATCCGAAAACCGGCAAGATGACCCTGACAAAATTGCCTACGCCGCACGCAGTGCCCTACGGCATCGTCATCTTGCAGGACAACACTCCCTTCTATTGCGAGTTCGGTACCAACAAACTGGCCAGCATTAACCCCAGAACGATGGCGATCCGTGAATACACTCTGCCGGCAGCGGGCGCGCACCCGCGACGGATCGCACTTGCGCCTGACGGCACGGTCTATTACACCGACTTCGCGCGCGGGTATCTCGGGCACTTCGATCCGTCAGGCGGAAAGCTGCTGAAAGAATGGTTGTCGCCGGGCGGCTCGGAGTCAGAACCGTATGGAATCGCGATCACGAACGATGGCGAGGTCTGGTATAGCGAGTCGGGTGTGAAGCCCAATACTCTGGTCAGGTTCGATCCTAAATCGCAGATTTTCAGTACGAAGCCGATTCCATCCGGTGGTGGTGTGGTTCGCAATATGGTGGCAACTCCAGATGGGCGGCTGTTTCTGGCATGCAGCGGCGTGAACAAGGTTGCGGTGGTGGATCTGAGCAGGCAGGTAAATGAAGCTGTTGAACTCGCCTGTCCGTTGGCTATCGAAAAAGGATTCCCAGCTCGTACTTACAAGGACTTACAGAGCCACCCGCGTCCTGTAAGTTGTTGATAATACGGACCTATGTCGGCTCATAACCAAAGGTCGCTGGCTACTGATGCAACCCAAGCGCGGAGAAATCTCGTCGGACAGGGTATATGAACAACATTGTGAGGATGGGGTTCTTTCTCCGGTTGCCGTCAATTGGCCGCCCGGCAAGGACAGTGAGATGGCCGGCAGCAGTCCTGATTGCACTCATTGCCGGCGCCGGCATAGCGACTTCTGCCAACAGCGCACCTATCGCCGAGGTTAATTCATCGCAGGTAATTCAATTTCTCAATCAGACGATTGATTGGTGCCGGCATCGGGCCGCCGAGCAGCAACTCGCCTCCGAACCCGATGACGTACTGGTACTCAATGACAATCGCCAATTGGCCGACCAGGTCGTGCGGTTGGCTTTTGAGTTTGCGCAAGCGGAAGCGGAGTCTCTCTCCAACAGCGATGCCGCCGATCACAGCCAGAATCAAAGCTCCAGCCCGTCGCAATATCAGGCCCTCCTTCAACTGGAGGCCAAAATAAAGCAACAAACGCAAGCGTCCCAGGCCGAGGTGCAGACTCTCCGGCAGAAATTTGAAACCGCCTCGGGCAAGAAGCGGCAGACACTGCAAGCCCAGCTGGCTGAGACACAGGCTGAGCTCGACCTTGCAAAAGCGCGCAAAGATGCGATCCACAGCATGGCCGAGTTTGTCACTGGAACGGGCAACAACCTCGGGGCTACCGATCTGCGAGCACAGGTCCAGACATTGGCTGATTCCGTTCCCGTTGTGTTGACGGCCAAGAACAGCGACGCTTCTCCCAAGGAACAACTCGCCCCCGCACTCATCGCTGCGACGAACAAACCGGCGCCTTCTGGCGTTTGGGACCTCAGCGCAGACTTGTTCGCACTTTCCCGCAAGATCCACACGGTGGATGTTGCGATTCAGCAGACGGATGCACTGGCTAAAAGAGCAGGTGAAATCAGAGCACCGTTCATCAGCCGCATTAAGGAGCTATCCGCCCAGGGCGACGAGCTGGCCAAACAAGCAGAGTCGGCGAGTCCGTCTGAACTCGAACAGCAGAAACAGCAGCTCGACTCGCTGGCTGCGGAATTCAGACAAATCACAGCGGTCGAGCTTCCTTTGAGCAAACAACAGATCTTGCTTCAGCTCTATCAGCGCAGTCTAACCAATTGGAGGAATACGATACAGGGCCGACGCACGACGGAACTGAAGGGCCTGCTCGTCCGGCTTGCCCTATTGGCACTCATGATTGGAATAGTAGTGGCTGCGGCTGAGCTATGGCGGCGCGCCGTGTACCGCTACGTACATAATGCGCGGCGCCGATATCAAGCCCTTTTACTGCGGAAACTCGTGATGTGGTTCCTGATCGCGGTGATTATCGCGTTTGCTTTCGCGAACAAGCTCGGCTCGGTAGTGACGTTCGCCGGCCTGATCACCGCAGGCGTCGTGGTGGCACTGCAAAATGTCATTCTGTCGATCGTGGGATATTTCTTACTAATCGGGAAGTTCGGCATCAGGGTGGGCGACCGCGTGCAGATTGGCGGCGTAACCGGGGAGGTAATCGATATCGGGCTGGTACGTCTGCACCTGATGGAACTCAGCAGCGGCGAGTATATTCCCACAGGCAGGGTGGTCGCGTTCTCCAATACCATTGTGTTTCAGCCGACGACGGGCCTGTTCAAGCAGATTCCAGGCACCAACTTCCTTTGGCACGAAATCAGTCTCAGGCTAACCTCGGAGGCCGACTACAGCTCGGTTAAGGAACGCTTGCTTCGAGTCGTCGAAGCAGTTCTCGCCGATTACCAGGAAGAACTGGAACGGCAAAATCGGGCGATGAAGAATTCTTCTCTCTCAACTCCTCCAAGCGGGTTCCGGCCAAAAGCCCAGGTACGGTTCACAACGTCGGCCCTCGAGGTATTGATCCGCTTCCCTGTTGATCTTTATCAGGCAGACGAGATTGATGAGCGGGTGACCCGCGAATTACTAAGAGAGCTCGATCGCGAGCCGAAGTTGAAGCTCGTCAATTCCGACGGCCCTGGGCTGCGGGAGGTAACGTTGGCGGCGTGAAAGCGAACGTCAGGATGGTACTGGATAATGGAACCATTGTAGTCAGCATGGGTGCATCCAGGCCGGGCTTGCCTCTGGCATCGGAACACACCTACTTCTGTTTGCAGGTCCTCTCGGCTGTTTGCAGGTCCTCTCGGCGGGTTGCCTCGCCCACAAAATTAGTTTGACTCGGTAAATTTCTTGCAAAGCTTGTCGCAGCGCTCGATACCGATCTGGATTGGAAACAGGACCACACCCGGCTGCTGACCCGGGCTAAGGAATGGGAGCAGGACGGAAAGGACAACAGCTTCCTGCTCCGCGGAAGGGACACTCCGCGACGCAGAACAGTGGATGGCAAAAAGCGCCGAAAGGGAGCCTAAACCGACCACGCTTCATTCGCAGTACATTCTCGCCAGCCGGCAGTCAGCGACCAGGACACAGCGGATCATCATCGGAGCCGTGGCGGTCGGATTTCTGATTGCCGTGTGCTTGGCTATATATGCCTTCAGCGAAAAGAAAACTGCTGACGCCAACGCAATAGAGGCATCACGACAGAAGGACACCGCCGTTAAGAATGAGGCGAAGGCAAAGGAGCAGGAAACTATAGCCAACACGAACGCAGCTGAAGCCCAACATCAATAGGGCATCGCAGAAGAAGAAACCGCCACCGCTCAAAGAAACGCGAGAGAATCCAGGGCAAGAGAACTGGCTGCATACGCGATTGAGAGCCTTAGTGAGGATCCGGAAAAGAGCGTACTCCTAGGTATGCATGCGGTGAACGCCACCGTTTGGTGCCGTCGTTTTCGCTTTCCGACCGAGCACTTCCGGTACCGCACCTTCCCAGCTTCGATCTGAATAGCATATTTCCTGACTTTGCGGGACTTCAGCTCTCCAATCTGTTTCCTGCTTTGAAGATGCCTGCCGGCTCTTCTGATGCGGTCAAAGTCACGCATTCGGGCGAGAGCAACGCCGAGTCGGAGATTATAGCCTCGTACGAACACTTCACGGTGGATGGCACGCTGCTGGAAGCCTGGGCCGGCGCCAAGAGTTTTCAGCGCCAGGATGGCAAGAACCCGCCCTCTTCCGATGATCCCGGCAATCCCACGGTGAACTTTCACGGCGAGAAGCGGTCGAATCAAACGCACGCATCGAAGACCGATCCCGAGGCCATGTTGGCGCGCAAGGGCGACGGCAAGGAGGCGAAGTTGAGCTACAGCGGCAATCTGTTAGTGGAGAATCGTAACGGGCTGATCGTGAATGCGATGGTGTGGGAAGCCAACGGAACGGCCGAGCGCGATACGGCGCTGGTGATGCTGGAGCAGATTGCCGGCACCAGGCGCGTGACGGTGGGCGGCGACAAAGGCTTTGACACGGCCGACTTCATTGCTGAGTGCCGCCACATGCAGGTCACACCGCATGTCGCGCAGAATGACGGTCGGCGCGGCGGCAGTGCCATCGACCAGCGGACCACGCGGCATGAAGGCTACCGCATCAGCCCTAGAGGCTCGTGCCTAGGTTCGGGCGCCGCTTCGTCGGAATCGTCATACCACCAATCAGCACGTTTCCTCACGGCGGCGGCGATTTCGCTGACCCGCAGGTTATGGTTGATTTGCGGAGACACCCGCAATCTCCTATCGCCGGGCAATGTCGGTCACATGAAGGTCTCCAACCGACACACAATGGTATACGGTCGTTTCTCCATAGTCCTCACCTTTGACGTCCATGATGGTGACTACGTCCCTGGTTGATTCGGCGTCGTGATATTGGTAATCGATGCGCACGTTTACAACGGTAGTCTGGGTTGGCTGCCGCTTTGTGTCACGCAGTTGCAAATGACACTCCTCGCTTCCGCTTGTCGTGTCGGCACGCCATCGATACTGCACGTCTTTATTCTTGTAAAGCGTGGTCCAACTGCTATGGGCCGTGGTCCACGCGGACCAGTCCTGGGCAGCGGCTGAACCTTGCCAGATTCCTAAGACGATCAAGCAGACGAAAATGATGCGTAATTTCATGTGTATCCTCTTAAGGCGGACGAATCGCTGAAAATCTTACCACTGCCTAATCCCTGCTTCTTCACTCACTCGCACGGAGCCCAGCTTCCAACGAGGTGGCTATAGTCGTATCCATCTGGAACATGCGCAGTAACGGTCCTCCCGTATTGTGGACAGTGTGCACAATCAGGCGACGTAGTCCTTTTACACTCAGGGCAGCAGCCCGGGCACTCATTCTCGCTGTGTGAATTATCGCAATGCATGACGTGCCGTCCGTCAGTCTCCTTCTATCCACTAATGCGCGAAACCGACACGAATTCCATCATCGAAATGCCGCTTCCACGGGAAGTTCAGCCAGTCTTCGATTTCGGGAAGGCCCTCGGTGTCAAGGTGTTATGTCCGATTCGCTCAAACTCGCGACCGGCAGGGATACTGGAGTGAGAAGGCAAGAGAATGGATCAGATTATTGCGTGTTCGGCACTTCGAGAGGCAGACCAAGCGCTGACCATCCTTCGACACCGTCGATTAAGATGCCAATGTCGCCGGAACTGTCCCGAAGCAGGATGCTGGCCGCGGTGGTAGCGCGAAAGCCTTCGCGGCAGTAGACAAGGCTCGGTCTGGAGCGGTCGATGAGCCGTGTTCTCGAATCGATATCCAGCAATGGCATTGAGATGGCACGAGGCAAGTGTCCTTTCAGCCATTCGGCACGGCTGCGAACATCGACCAACTGCACCGCAGAATCGTGCTCCAGGATTTGCCGGACCTCGGCGCAACGCTCCGTATGGATAGGGATACTGGAGTGAGAAGGCAAGAGAATTGATCAGATTATTGCGTGTTCGGCACTTCGAGAGGCAGACCAAGCGCTGACCATCCTTCGACACCGTCGATTAAGATGCCAATGTCGCCGGAACTGTCCCGAAGCAGGATGCTGGCCGCGGTGGTAGCGCGAAAGCCTTCGCGGCAGTAGACAAGGCTCGGTCTGGAGCGGTCGATGAGCCGTGTTCTCGAATCGATATCCAGCAATGGCATTGAGATGGCACGAGGCAAGTGTCCTTTCAGCCATTCGGCACGGCTGCGAACATCGACCAACTGCACCGCAGAATCGTGCTCCAGGATTTGCCGGACCTCGGCGCAACGCTCCGTATGGATATTGGCAAGTTCGATACCTTCCTCGCGCCAGCGGGCTTCGTCCGCGAGAGAATAGCCAATCACCTGGCCCAGCCCGACCCTTCCCAATCGGAAGTTGGCCTCTTGAGCATCCTGTTCGTTCTCCGCAATTAATACCAGTTGCTGAGTGGGTTCGACCAGCATTGCCGCCCAACTCGCGAACGGTCCGTCGAGGCCAATCTGTATAGCTCCTCGGATATGAAGTGCCGCAAAATGTTCGGCGGATCGCGTATCTAGGACAACAGCGCCTTTTCGCTGTTGCTCAACCAGTTGAGCGGCGGACAGCGGGCGGAGTTTCGTGGATTCGGGCAACTGGATGATCTCCTCAGTCTAATAGCGCAAATGGTTGCATTTTTCGATCACTTCGGTGCTTCTGCGATCGGTTCCCCATTCATCGGCGCCATGGCCTTGCCTTCCGTTGCCTGTAATTGCGCAATCGATGAGTGCCCTCCAAGCCAACGTTGCACCTTGCGCCGCTCGCTTTCGCTCTCCGGTGTAGCCGCGCCGCGCGTGTTCCATTCTTTCCACACTGCGGCGCTCTTCAAGTACCATTGGTACGCATTTGCTTTGGCGGTTCGTCTCTCAGCGTTGCCGAGGGCGCGATCCATTGCCGCCTCTTGCTGTAGGTTTCCCATGCTCTCATAGCAGAACCCTACGTCACGTAGAACGAGCAAGCTGGGTGAGTCCGCCTTGAACTCGTGAAGGAACGGCAGCGAAGAGTCTGCAAATTGGCGGGCCTGCATCGGGTGGCCGGCGGCCAGCTCTGCATCGGTAAGCTTGCAGTAGGAACGCATCAGTGTCCTTGGTGAGCGAAATAGACTTGCGATACCATCGGCTGGCCATTGCAGGCTGCGTCAAACGCAACGAATCCCCCATGGCCTCATAGGCAAAAGTCAGGCTAACACGTGCCCGAACATTCTTGCTGTCGCTCGCGAATAGCGTCTCCGCCATGGCAAGGGCCTTGCGAGCATAGACGTCGGCCTGCTTTGCGT
Organism: uncultured Acidobacteriaceae bacterium; assembly: GCA_963782275.1. Lineage (GTDB taxonomy): Bacteria > Acidobacteriota > Terriglobia > Terriglobales > Acidobacteriaceae > Bog-257. Next base: position 16,539 of record CAWAJA010000006.1, read on the forward strand.
CCCCTACGTTCAACGTATCTGTTCCCGTTAAAGGTCCAATAATGTCGATGTACGCTTCGATCAGGTCTTGCTGTGTCCGGGTGGCAGACGGGGCCTCTGTGCCATAGTCTCGGCGATAGCAATCGACCGCTGGAGATTCACCAGAGCTTCTAACTGAGAACCGTGCTCCATTAGTGCTCCACCCATGCGGATATAGAGTCTCATCAGTGTCTCGTCATGGTCTATGTCGCCGTTGGCGTCGCTCCCGAAAACTCGGAACGCTTCACGGAAGCTGTTCAGTGCTTCGTCTGTTTGGAGGTTGTCGAGCTGCAAATCTCCCAACCGGGCGTAGTCCATCGCCAGAAGGTGCCGGCGACCGGGTTCGTCAGGCTTCTGCTGCCAAAACTCGCGGGCCAAGGAAAGAGACCGTTGGTAATCCTCTTGCGCCTTTTGTATGTTTCCCAAGAAGAACTCAAGCGCACCGAGCCGCTCGTAAGTGTCAATCACCGCCCTCGTGCTCTCATCACCCGGCGATCGCTTTCGGGCTTCGATGGCGGTGCGCAAAGCCTCCTGATAACTGGTCACCGCTACTCCCAAATTGCCGAGGTTCGCGACAAATGGCGAACCCTCAAGGTCACCCACCCGCTCATATGCTTTTGAGAGCTCGAGCAACAGGCGAGGATCATCTCCGAAACTCTGTCTCAGTTGATTCAGGTATTGGAGGGCACTGTGAAAGATCGATGCCTGAGTCTCGACCGACGCCGACGACAGTTGAAGCTTCGCAGTCATGTCCGAAATTGCCGAATCGGCGAGTGTGGCGACTTGCTTCACCCTGCTATCCGCCCTGCGAGATTGCCAGTGATGGAAAAGGATCGAACCAATCAGGACAACCACGGTAGCGCAAGTCATCAGACAAGCCGTCCGGTGACGCTTTGCAAACTTGCTCAAGCGATAGATCGGGGTTGCTTTCCGGGCCAGAACCGGTTTCCCCTGCAAAAAGCGAAGCAGGTCTTCCTCCAGGTGTTGTGCGGAGAGATAGCGTCTCAACGGATCCTGGTCCATTGCTTTCAAGACAATCCTGTCGAGATCTCCTGCCAACTCCTTTCGTATGCCGTCGGGAAGCCCCGGAACAGAGCTTGGTTTGCGTGTTTCCTGCTCGCAGACAAGCCTTTCCGAGGCGGCAGGTGAAAGCTCACCGAGCGAATAGGGACGCGAACCGGTTAACAGCTCAAAAAGCAGAACTCCGAGAGAATAAGTGTCAGTTGCTGTTGTAAGCTCCCGCCCTTGAAGTTGCTCTGGACTCGCATAGTCGGGCGTCATCAGCCGTTGCCAGCTCTCCGTCTTGGGGAGTTCACCGGGGATGAGCCCCGGAGCCAAGGGCTTCGAGACGCCAAAGTCTATGAGTTTGATGTTGCCTTCCGGGGTCACCAATACATTGCTGGGCTTTATGTCGCGGTGAATCACCAACTTCTGGTGTGCGTAATGTACGGCGGAACACACGGACCGAAACAGTTCCACCCGCTCCCGGATGGCCAAGCCACGGCTGTCGCTCGCCAGCGTGATCGGCTGACCTTCGACATATTCCATCACAATGAAGGGACGGCCGTCCTCGGTTTCACCCCCGTCCAGGATGGCGCCGATATTCGGATGGGTCAAAGTCGCAAGGATCTGCCGTTCAGCACGAAATCGCTGAACCAAAGAGGACCACTCCAGCCCTTGGCGAATCATCTTGATGGCTACGATTTGAAAATACTGATCATCCGACCGGACGGCCAGGTAAACGACTCCCATTCCGCCGCTGTCTAATTCGCGCACCAAGCGGTAGGGACCTATTCGCTGGCCACTCTTCGAGGAACCAGAGGTCTGCGCAAGTTTCTGGACGTCGGCCTCTACCAATGACCGAAGAGTGGTGTCAGCGCCGGCGTCGCTCGCCAGCAAAGACTCGATCTCTGAGAGCAGCTCCTTGTCGTCGCCGCAGGCCCGCGCGACGTATTCGCTTCGCTCCGACGACGGCCGTTCCAGGGCATTCTGGAAGATCTCTTCGATGCGGTTCCAGCGATCGATCGTCATTACACATCTTCAAAGCCTGGGAGGCGACATTTCCCGTCGCAGCCAGGCTTGCCCGAGACGAAGTTCGCGCCCAACCGTTGCTACTGATATCCCGAGGACCAGACCGATTTCTTCCGTCGTCATGCCGCCAAAAAATTTCAGCTCAATCGCTCGACTCTTCCGTTCGTCCAACTCTGCCAGTTTGCGGAGCGCTTCGTCCAGGGCCAGGAGATCGGGAGCGCGTTCCGCAGCAATATCCATGCCCGTCTGCAAAGTGATTCGCATACCACCGCCGCGCTTTTCAGCCCTGCGCTTTCTGGCATGGTCGATTAGCACGCGCCTCATTGTCTTGGCCGCCACCGCATAGAAATGCGCGCGGTTCTGCCACTGCAGTCTGGTCTGATCTGCGAGGCGAAGATAAGCCTCGTGAACGAGTGCAGTTGGCTGAAGAGTGCACCCGCGATTCTCGCGGCTAAGCCGCGCCCTGGCAAGCCGAAGCAGCTCATCGTAGATGATCGGAGTGAGCCGTTCTAAAGCGGAGCGATCCCATCGCCCCACTCTAGAAGAAGCTTTGTGACGTTCCCGGAATCTTTGGGCTCGTTGACGGGTGCAGGATCGGACATGGTGCGTCTTCCTTTTCCCGCAGTTAAACCGGATTATATCAACGCACCAGCCTGCAGGACGATGGAGTTTGCCCCTCTTTTGTGTACATCCGCATCACGCTTTCAGGCCCAATGTGCGCACACCATCGCAAGACTGATACAAACCTGTAATATTCTCCAGATTGTAATTTTCCTCAACGAGCCCGCAGACTCTTCATTTCTCCGCTGAAGCGTAATCACCCTACATTTGTACGTATCCCGAATGGAATAGCCACCTACGTACGCGGGCTACGACTAAATCTCAACGGATAAAGACAGCGGCCTTTTTGTGATCGAAACCGAGTTGAGTCCGCGCCTTTATTGGTGAGCAGATAAGTTGCTCCCGCGCAAAACTGGCTCTGAGGCCGAGTTCCGGGGCCGCAGCAGTCAAGCCTGAAACAATTTTCAGCTCGGGACCCGTCCATCGGAGTGCCCTAGCCAAGGAGAGAAAAATGAAGACTAGATTGCCTATCGTGGGCCGCTGGATGGCGAACCTTGCTGTACCTATAGTGGCCTTTGCTGTTTCACTGCCAAGCACCGCGTCGGCGCAGGCGAACTCAGAAAGCGAGTCGAGCGCCGCCGTAGAACAATCGGTGGCCTGTTCGTACCGTGGGTCCATTGCGGTGGCGCTTGCGCCCCAGCAGGCCGCCAGCGCCATGGTCGGTGGCGAGCTATGTGCTACGCCGGCCGAGCTGCGCTCGGGGGCAACTGTGCAGTTGCTCATTCACGGCGCAACTTACAACCATCAATACTGGGACTTCGGCAAGATCGACGGAGTCGAATATTCCTATGCCCGTGATGTGGCCGCCCACGGCTTCCCGACTTTCGCTCTTGACGAAATTGGCGCAGGAAGTAGCTCACATCCACCGAGCGACGAGGTAACGGTCCAGGCTGCAGCCTACGTCGCTCATCAGATCGTACAGGGCCTGCATAACGGGTCCATAGCTGGCATCCAGTTTGGCAAGGTGATCATCGTTGGCCACTCGCTCGGGTCCACGGCTGTCTGGCAAGAGGCCATCAGCTACGGTGACGTTGACGGTGTCATCATAACTGGCGCAGCTCACTCGTTGGCAGCTCGCTTCGTTGAATTGAATGCGTTCTACCCGGCCGTTGACGACCCCAAGTTTGCCGGCAGCGGCCTGGACACTGGGTACCTGACCAGTGTCCCCGGCAAACGGGCGCTGGCCTTCTACAACTTCCCAGACGCTGATCCGGCGGTCATCTCCAGCGATGATGCGCGCAAGGACGTTTTCTCGGTAGCGGAGCTTAACACTGGCGTTCAGCTGGTGACGTCCAAAGCCACCCTCGCAATCCGTGTTCCGGTGCTGACCATTCTGGGAGGCAACGACCTGACGACCTGTGGCCTCAACCCCCAGGGCGGCAACTTTGACTGCTCGTCAGGCGCCGCGGTAGCGACGCAGGAGGAGCCCTTCTACTCGCCAGAGGCACGGATCCGCGGGTGCGTGATTCCTGACTCAGGACACAGCGTCAGTCTTGCGATCAATCACGGGCTTGAGGCGGCGGACGCCGTTGCCTGGTCATCCGCGTTTGTCGATCGGCGTAATTCTGGTGGCGCCCTCAACGGTACCAACAGCGGCCTGCCGTGGAACGACGGTCTGCCGTGGAACTGCGGCGGCTCTGCTAAGTCGGAGTAGGCACATCAAAGGGGAACAGCGATGTCACTACACAGCCGAAAGGTAAGTGGGCTCTGGTAACAGGCGGCAGCTCCGGCATCAGCCGGACTGCCGCCTTGGCACTTATCCAGGAAGGCGCCAGAGTAGTCGTCGCCAGCAGCATTTTCAGGTTTGTGGCCAGGACCCGCGCCCCTGGTTGCGGATGTTGAAGACTGCTGAGGCATAAGCCACCTTGGGAGCTTCGGTGATCGAGTTTCAGCAGGTTTTGCGCCTTCACTTATAGAAGGAGAAAAACAATTTATGAAGTCTCTGAGAATGCTCGTTCTAACGCTCGCAGTCGGTGTTTTTCCCGTTTCCTTGATGCAGGCCCATGGTCAACAGGAAGTTGACCCAGACCACTTCGATCAACCTGCTGCGGCCAAAGCCAATGTGTACACCTTGAAGGCACAAAAGAATCACCACGCTACGGCTGCCGACCATCACGTGCGCAAGCAGGAGAGTACGGCAACCAAGCGCCGGCAGAAAGCCGAACCACCATCAGGATCAAACCTCGCAAAGCCCGTTTGCGGACCTGGCGCTGCCGTCCGCGTCGGTGGAGTCCGCCGAAGCGCGCGCTGGTCGCTGCCCTTGTGTAAGCGCCGCTGCCCTGTGCCTAACGGAAATGCAGTGTAGCTCGCGGCGACTGTCAGAACCTCGGGACGTCCAACTCACCTTCAACAAACGCCCGGTAGGCGTCAGCTTTGCTGCCGCAGCTGAGGGTTGTTGCGCTCGCAAATCTTCCACCTGCTGGTCGCATCGGTTCAAAGTCTCGCTGCGTCCGACCGACGCCGATTGCCAGGCTGTCTTTGAGCGAAAAGTGTTTTGAATGCTTGACGAGCACTGGAGTATGCACGCCCGTGAACTCCGGATTCGCCGTTGGTTGCGAAGCAATACTGCTTGTCTTACTCGTAAATCAGCGTGTACCCCTCCTGCTCCAGTTGGGTCACCCTGACCATCGCATTGGTGTCGACCTTCACCCCAGGAAGGAGGTTCGCATTGCCCCAGTGATTACCTTGTGCGGTGGCGCCACATAACTCAATTTGCACACCCTGCTTCATCAAACCGGCAATGAGTTTTCCGTAAGGATTCCCCGTCTTTACATGACGGTTGGTGTTGTACGTATCGTCGTTCAGCACGATGTAGGCGGCGTCACCGTGAAAGACGGCAATAATTTTCTCCTTGACGCCCCAGTTGCTGAGATCACTGGCGAGTAGACTAAGGTCCCCGATGAATCTCCTCGTGTAACAGGCGGGAAATTTGCTTCGCTGGCCTCGGAAGTTAGCGGACCTCGCCGATGCGCTGCCCTTGCAGATACTTCCTCCCAACCTCAGCGTCGATCGCGACCTTCTTGTTCTGGAACAGCATCACGATGTCAGAGCCGCCAAAAAGAAAGAAGCCGAACTCATCGCCCTTCTGCAGCTTGGCGCCAACCTCGGGCGTCAGGTTGACCGAGGAAACGAAGCACATCCCGACCGGCAGCACGGCCACGAGCCCCACCTCGGGTGAGTCGATGACGATCAATCCTCGTTCCTGGTCGATCTGGTACGTCTCACCGTCGATCCCGTAGAGAGTGCCGTCCGGTCGCCGAGCCACGTCCATGTACACTCGGCCATGGATGTTGCGTACTTCCTTGATCTCACCGGCGACGGGCACGTGGTAACGGTGGTAGTCGCCGGGGTGCAGAAACATGTGCGCGAAGATGCCGCCCTCGAACGCATTCTGGTACGGGCTGCCGTCCAGTAGCTGAGCGACCGACCAACTGATGCCCTTAACCGTGACCTTCGAGTTCGCGTCGATGTCCCACTTGCCTGCGAATGTGGCGTCGGCCGGCGACACGATCGCCCTGTCGTTGCGAGGTTCTGCGATCGGCCGCTTGCCGGGCTTCACCTCACGTGCAAAGAACTGGTTGAAGGTGAGCCAGCCGCTTGGTCCCACGAAGTAATCGCCGATGTTGTAGTTCGGTCGCGCGACAAACGAAGGGATGCCCGACGCGGACGCGGGCGTATCCAGGAACTGGCCCCAGGCCTCGATAAGCTTCTTCATCCAGGCACTGAAGCTCTTATCGCGGTTCAGTTGATCCCCCGGCGCCTGGTTGACGATGTAGTAGAGCTTCAGCGCCGTGGGGAACTCGTGTTCGGTGGGGACGAACGTGACGAAACCATCCAGATAGATCAGGAACGAGTCCATGTCCGGAAGGCCGTTGAGGTCGGCCGTACGAATCGCGCCTTCGAGCGCCGCTGGCAAGTCTGGTCGCGACTGCAGCAGTTGGACCAGGTCCTCGATGACCGGGATATGCCGAGTCGATTGTTTCGGTGCCTGATCACTGGCGCCGGAGGGCAGGACGACAAGCGAAACAACAACACCTAGCACGCATACCCGCCACGTGTTGCCCAGGAGCACGCTCACTGCTCGGTACCCCCGCCTGAAAGGTCCTGTTAGGGTTCTCGCGCCACTGACTCCCACTGGCCCTTGTCGCTCGGTGTTCAGTTCATCTCGTACCAGGAAAACATCGACACGACTTCTCCACTCGGGCAAGCGCTGTTCACGATCGTCTCAGCAGTCGCGCAGCTTGAGCGTGACCTGATACGAGAGAGAGTCCATGCCGGCTTGCGCAATGCTCGCGCCAAGGGCAAGAAGTTCGGGAGGCCGCGCGCTCAGGTTGAGGCTGCCAGCGTGGCGGCATTGCGCTCAGAAGGACTGTCATGGTCCCAGGTATGCCAGAGGCTCAAGCTGAGTAAGGGAACGGCACAGCGTGCTTTCTACAGCTTGCCCAATCACCCTCCAGAATCGTCGGGTGTAAGTGCATGATTGGGCAAGGTGGGCGAGCTGCCTGGCAGCTTGCCCACATAAATCAGATTTTGATGCGATCTTCGTCGATAAGAGACGATCTGGGAGGCTTGGGCTGCTGTCTTCGGTATAGTGCTCGCATCGCAAGTGTACTAATGGCATGTTGACTGCGGGGCCTTGAAGGCTTCGGCTCGCCGAATGAGTAACGAGGGCCTCACCCCGAGAGCAGTGGCGATGTTGAATAGAGCGCGCACGGAAGGCGAGGTCTTTCCCTGCTCGACAAGGCCGATGTAGTTTCGCGAATAACCCGCACGGTGCCCTAATTCATCCTGCGACAGATGTTTCCTCTCACGCACGGCACGAAGGACGCGGCCAAGCGGGGCATCAGCACTCCCGATTCGGTTCTTTCGCGTGCCCGGAGGGGAATCGGTCATCCAAGACTATCATTCCTTCGTTGCGGGCCCAAGCACTACCAACTATCATTGGCATTGTCTTTTCACTCTTGAAGAGCAAAGCGAATACCCAACACCTGGCCGCTCGATTGACGGAGGACTCGGATGTCCCACGATGTATCTCGGAACCCTCACGGCAAGTACGAAATGATGTGCGTAGGCGAGAAGCCCTGGCATCGACTCGGAACGGTTCTCCAAGACCCACCGAAAACTGCTGCGGAGGCCATCACAGCCGCGCGCTTAACTTGGCGCATCGAGAAGAAGCAACTCTATGTCGGAGAGGAAGGGAGGCCATTCCCACGCGAGTTCGCCATTGTGCGCGAGGACCGCTGGCGATTGGGCGAAGAGGAAGCAATATTCGGACAGGTCAGTGAGGATTACGAGCCCCTCCAGAACATCGACGCTTTCCAATTCTTCGATCCGATGATCAAGAAGGGAGAAGCATTCTATGAGTCTGCAGGCGCGCTCTACCAGGGCAAATGTGTGTGGATTATGGCCAAACTCAGCAGCGACATGGAGGTGGTGACTGGCGACATGATTGAGCGTTATCTACTCTTGACCCATAAGCATGACGGAACCGGGGCCATTCAGGTAAAGTTCACGCCCGTTCGCGTTGTGTGCCAGAACACCCTTAACCAAGCGCTGAGTGAGGGACCGAGTTTTCGTGTGGCCCACACCAAATCGATGTATGCGCGGCTGGACAAGGCGGCTGATGCCCTTTCCTGTGTTTTGGCACAGTCTAAGGGGGTCGAGGAGGCATTCAGTAAAATGGTCGAGGTGACGCTCAACACTGATCGCCTCGAAAAGTACCTACAGACAGTCTTTCCCGAACCAGTTCCGGGCGAAGATCCCAAATCGTATGAGCGCGCCAGAGCTCGGATACAGCGGAATCGTGACCGTTCGCGAGAATTGTGGGAGACAGGACGCGGGAATGAACTGCCGAACGTGCGGGGGACCCTGTGGGCAGCTTACAACGGTGTCGCCGAATACGCGGACTACGGCCTGACCAGCGCGCGCGATAGCAAGTGGTTAGACGGTGTGTGGTTCGGGGAGAGTTACCGGATCAAGACGCTAGCCTTCAACGCAGCCATGCAGATCGCTAAGAACACGAACGTCGTGAGTGTGGCACCAGTGATTACTCAATGAAATCACACACATCGTATTCCGTCGCCGGTGACCCTGCGCCCCGGCGCGGTGTTTCGGCTGCCCCAGAAGGCGATGCCACTCTTGGGGGTACTCGTTCCCACGAAAAACAGAAACTCCCTTGGACTGACCACGGCCCGAGCGGTCCTCTTGATCCTTCTGGGTTCGTCAGATGAGCCGATGAGCCTCGCCGTGGGTACGCTGTGTCGAAGGACAGAACAGGCATATACGCTCACCCCCGCCGGGCAGTGGCAGTTACAATCGGAATTGTCACAAATGAACGAATTACTGCAGGCAGCCAACACAACGCAGTGTTGGCCGTGGATCCCCAAATAAAGCTGGCAAGTCACTCGGGAAGATGGCCGTGGGCGAAGGCAGAGCTCAGCGTTTCATCCGTTGGGGCGAGATTGACCACAAGCTCGCCGACCTCAAAACAACAGAAATCGCACTGGAAATGCAGGATATTACCAAGAAGGAAAAAGAGCGTATCCGATTTGAAAATCTTGGTAACCAGAACTGGCTCGCAGTGCCAAGCCTCTTGTTGCAGATGCACAGGAAGCAAACGGACGAGTGGTCGCGCCGGATCTGTCAGGCGTATCGTGAGGTCTGCCTGGCTCAGGGTGGCAGAATATCGGCCGAAGCCATTCAGTACGTCTTCCAGCACGCCATTGGCACGTTATTTGCAGCGCGAATTAACGCAGTGCGGTTCGACCTGCTTATGGAAGCCGGCCGCACCGGAAGGAATGCGGTCCACTTGCAGGCAATGTTGGAAGAGTTCGCACGGGAAATGGAACGACTGAAATGGCGCTGGGGCAAAAGGTTGGAAGCTGAAGCATTGGAATGCGAACACGCAGAGAGCGCAACACGGAGGAACCAGCTCCAAGAACAGAATCAGCGAGAGAATCTCCGAAAGGCAATCAGTGGCCGAAGAGTTGAGATTGAGCGTATCAATCGTACCCTGGACAACTTACCGCCGCCCGGTTCGTTGTCTCAATTTGGCCAGCCTATCCAAGTCAGCAAGCGGGCAATCCGCGCCCTGATTCAGCGCCGGCAAGAACACGAAGCCGCGTTGGCTGAACTAGAGGGAGACGAAGCACGCCTGACGCAATTGGAGACCGAGGCGAGTGAAGTCCGAAATGGCGGTTCCGAGCAAATCTTTCCGGGAACGGCACCTGCAGCACAACTGCAAAAAGTTGCTCCTGGAGTTGCCGAGCTTTCGCTGGTTGACCTCAATGCACCGATTGGTTCAACTCTCAAGGAGACGAAGCATCGGCTTACGGTGCTTGGTGCACCAACCCGCAAGCTGGCGGACCCTCGAATCTTAGAGGCTGCAGAATACAAGTTGAGGAATCCGAGGTGCACTTATGCCGAAGCGTCGATCAAGTTCTTCGAGACACCCGGACGTGCGGACAGCATTCGCTATTGGGTTAACAAACGCAAGTCCCTGGACCGCAACAAATGAGTCGCTATCACAAGGGTGCTCCAAGCGACCATTCCATTCTCCTAACTGATGGCTATCGCCTTTGTGCACGCTGCGGCCGTATCCAGTGCAGCGATGAGTGGGCCCATGTGGTGTATAGGAGCTCCTCTTGGGGCATCTATACGCACCTTCAAGGGCCGAGCTGCCCCGGAAAAGGCGTGTCCGGTTGGCGGGCGGTAGAGCTTGCGCTGGACATGCGTGCGACGAATGTTCCCACACCGAGAGGATCTGCCCCCGTCACCATCTGCGGCTTGGATTTCCCTTTTGTTTCCTTACTCGACGACGAACACTGCGAATCGGAAATGGCCGCCGTAACAATCAGTCAACGGGATTTCTTGCCCGCGGCACAGCGCTCTGAGAATGAAGATGGAAACCTCAGAGCCGATCTAGTTGAGAACCGGGGTGACTGCCGCCGCTGGGGAGAGTGGTGGTACAGGGAAACGAAGATTATGGAGGCATTAGACCGAGGTATATGCGGCGCATTGGTAAACGTAGCGCGTTATGTGCTTGGGCGGGAACGGCTCGCTCTATACGGCAACAGCAGTGCAAGGTGGTGCGCAGTGAGCCTGTCGGAGAAAGATCAGCGACCGATGCGCACAATGACTTCCTTCTCCGCTCCCTCGAAAGTCCTCACCGCGCCAACTAAATCTAGGGCGCCACAGGGCAGATCCCGTGGTTTGAGCCATGTGTTTACCCATGATGCCATGGGCAAACCCGGCGAATACCCTTTATACTCTCAGCAACAGCTCACAGATGGCAGACGGGTTCTCAAGTTTGGTGGAGAACCGCTGGATGAGTTCAACTATTATCGGCTCAGCGGGCCTAGACATAAAGCGCCGGAGCTGCCGTTTAACAGCGCGTCCCGCCCGGAAATGTTCGAGTGGTGCCACGAGGTACCCACAGCTCTCGTGGAGCATTGGAAACGTAACCCCAAGTCCGCCCCTTATGGGCCTGTAGCCCGGCTGAAGCCTTCGATCTTGGCCTCCCTGCAAATCCGCACGACGGTTCACACCCAGGCCTGATTCCCTATCTTCGGAAGCGGAACGAAAAGGCCGTTTTCGTTCCGCAGCGGAGGAGAAAGCCGCTCGTTGTACCGCTTCCCTTAGGTGTAAGTAGTAGCACCAATCACCGAACCAAAGTGGAAAAGGTTACGACGCAGATGGCGACAGACGGACGAAACGCAAACATGGCGGCTCCCGGTTGCGGAGTCGAGCTACTGACCCAGGAAGAAGCCGCTGCGGTGCTCCACAAAAGCCCGCGAGTGTTGCGATTCTGGAGAACAGCCGGAATCGGTCCAGCCTATGTCAAGCTCGGGAAAACTGTTCTCTATAACCGGGAAGACCTGATAACCTACGTTCGGAGCAACACTGTCCAACCTTCCGTGCGAGCCGCGTTCGAGGAGGAAAACTGTGGCGCTCTATAAACGCGCGCGATTCTGGCATTACGAGTTTCAGGTAAACGGAAACCGTTACCGCGGATCGACTCAAGCAGACCATTCAAGCACGAGCCCGGCAGGTCGAGGTACGCAAGATGCAAGAGGCGCAGGAGAACAGCTATTCGCCAATGCCCAAGAAGCCACCGATCCTGCGCGATTTTGCGGCTACCGTGCTCAAACGATTCGACAACAGTTCACTCGACCCCGACACCAAGCGTTACTACCGAAACGGTTGGGGTCGGCTAGAAGCAACCCCCCTTGCGGGCATGAGGCTGGATTGGATTACGTCCGAGGTAGTTGATGCCCTGCAGTTCGACGGCTCTCCATCTTGGCAGAACCAGGCATTGCGGACTCTGAGCGTCATCCTTGCAAAAGCCGTGGAGCATCGGTATCTGTACCGAAAGCCCACGATCAAACTGAAGAAGGAGATGCGCCGGGAATGCATTATCGATGACACAGCGGAGGAGTTGCTGTTGCAGGTGGCCGTCCAACCGTTGAGGGACGTGCTGATACTCGTGCGGGATATGGGATTTCGACCCGATGAAGTGTTCCGCATGAGATGGGAGCATGTCCACTGGGAGAAGCGGCTGTACTTCAACCCTTATGGAAAGAGCCGAAAGTCGCGGCGCTGGATTCCCATCAGTGAGCGTGCGACTGAGGTTCTGAAAACGCGCTTCTACAACCAATCCACCGCAAGACCAACGCGACGCCCAAGGCCAGTGGCGGCGCCGGAACCGCCCGAATGGGTGTTCCCGTCCAAGAAGGCCAAATCTGGGCACCTAACGACCGTTGCTAAACAATTCCGCGCGGCAAGACGGCTTGTGGGGCTGCCCGAGTCCTTGAAGCTTTACGGTGCGCGACACGCATTCGCAACCTACGCCGTCGAGGCTACCGGAAACGTGTTCGCAGTGGCCGATGTGATGGGACATGAGGACTTGAAGACTACGCGAATCTATCAGCATCCTGAATTGGGCGCGATTCGGGATGCGATTGATCGAGCGAAATCGGAGGGTGATGTGAGAGTCCCCACAAAATCCCCCACAATCAAAAACAATGCCCACCAGTCACGGCGGGCAGTTGCTGAAACAAAAGAAGTTACTGGAGCCGACGATCGGACTTGAACCGATGACCTGTCGATTACGAATCGACTGCTCTACCAACTGAGCTACGTCGGCCTGTCCCAAATTGTAACTGTCCGCCGAGGTTACCGTAAAGGAACTCCAGCCGCGATTTTCCACTGCTTTGGCGGCGATTTCCACTTGCGCCCAAAGCCATATCGGCTGATAATTCAATCAGCTCCGCAAGCGACTCTGAGCTTACATGGATCAATTCTGTCGAGCGGACGTCTTACGCTTCCTGCGCATCACCGCCAGGCAACTCGCTAGCTGGCAACGCGCCGGACTTGTTCCCATTTGCGACATCTATAGCTGGAACGACCTACTCCAAGTCAAGAAAGTGCGCGATCTTCTCGCCAAACGCGTGCGTCCCGCAGTGATTCGCGAATCGCTGCAGGCCATGCAAAGGCAGGTGGCCGGCATGGAAAATCCGCTGCATGAGGCGAGTGCCTACAATGTGGGATCACGGGTTGCGTTTCGCCACGATGGCCACTCCGTGGAACCGATCGCCGGTCAGTTCCTGATGGAATTTGCACCGGTGGGCACAGTCGTCTCCACCAGCAAGGTCAAGCCGATTGCGAAGTTCGAGACCGTGTCCGAGTCTCTTCAGTCGGGGCGTGTCGTTGGAAGGGAGTCCCAGCACCCACGACGACGCCATCCGCGCCTACACACAGGTGCTGGAGCTCGATCCCAACCATGCCGCTACCCACATTAATCTGGGCACTCTGTACTACAACCGGCAGGAGTTCGGCTTGTGTGAGCAGCACTACCGTCAGGCGGTGGCGTCCGATCCCCGCTATGCGCTGGCGTACTTTGACCTGGGCAACGTGCTCGACGAGACCGGCCGCATCGCCGAAGCGGTGGCAGCTTACACCACCGCCATCCGGCTGGCCCCCACCTACGCCGACGCGCATTACAACCTGGCGCTGGCGTATGAGCGTCTCCGCCAGCCGCGCAAGGCGCTTCCTCACTGGAAGACCTACCTCAAGCTGGACAAGTCCGGCCCATGGGCGGTGCACGCGCGAAACCAGATCGCGCGCATCCTGGAAGCGGACCCGCTGAAAATCGTCTTCAAGCGCTCTGGTTCCTAAGAACGTCTGCTGGCGTTGGTAAAGTGATTAGGTGAGTCCCGTAGGTCGTGAAAAACAGCTTGTGTTAGCGCTGTGGAATGACGTACTGGAGAAACAAGCCCCGCAGGGGCGGCTCAGTCTAGCCCAGTACGAAGCCGAAGGCGAAGTGCTGGGTAATGCGGAAAATTGGACCAAGCCCCGTAGGGGCGGCACGGTTCTCACGCCCGAACCCTAATGCGAGTGCCCGTGCTCGCCGAGCTGGCTAACCGGAATGACGCACCCAGCCACCACATCGCACGCCGCCAGCTCGAATTGGATGGTGGTGTGATGGATGTGGAAGTTCCCCGCCAACTGCTCGCGAATCTTCCGCAGAATGTCTTCGCACTCTGAGGTGCGCATGTCGGTAATCCCCACGTGGCATGACAGCGAATGGGTGTCGCTGCCAATGCTCCAGACGTGCAGGTCATGCACTTCATTCACACCCTCAATCTCGCGAATGACCTGCTCGATGCGCGCCAGTTCCATGCCGGTGGGCGTGCCCTCCAGCAGAATATTCAGGCTCTCGCGAATGATCCCAATCGACGACCAAAGAATCATCACGCCGATGCCCAGCGAAAGCGCCGGATCGATCCAGCGCTGTCCGGTGAACAGGATCGCAACCCCTCCCGCGATCACCGCGGCGGTGGACAAGGTGTCGCCAATTTCGTGCAGCAGCGCGCTGCGCAGGTTGATGTCGCGATGGCCGCGCATCAGCAGCAGTGCAATCGCGCCATTCATCGCCACGCCCGCCGCCGCCACCCAGATCATTATGCCGGCATGCACATCCACCGGATTCTTCAGGCGGTCGAACGCCTCATAAAGGATGTAGAACGAGACCAGCAACAGCGAAATGCCGTTGATGAAGGCCACCAGCACGCCCGCCCGGTTATAGCCGAAGGTCTTGCGCGCGCTCGGCGGACGCCCTTGCAGATAAACGGCGCCCCACGACATCAGCAGCGCAACGAAGTCGGTGAGGTTGTGCCCGGCCTCGGAGAGCAGCGCCAGGCTGTGCGCCCGCAATCCGGAGATGACCAGCAGCACAATATAAGCCAGCGTGACGATCAGCGAAATCCGCAGCACCCGTGAGGTGGTCGCGTCGCGCGCATTGCCGGCGTGCACATGCATGCATCCAGTCTAAAAGCCGGGTTGCGGTCTATTCAACTGGCTCGGAGAAGCATTATCGCAGGGGATAGAGTTACCCCGGCTGGGGCGCCCGACGATGGTCGCGTTTATGCATGGCGGGGCGGTCGGGGACAGCAGAGGATTCTGCTTGACAGGGCTCCGTTGGTGCGGTGCCGGCATATTTCTGTCTCATATGCATCCCTACCCAGCAGGCATCATGAGCCTTTTTAGTCTTTAGTCTTTCCCTTGCGGGGTGCCTTGGAAACCGAGTCCTGGATCCTCTTTGCCAGTTCCTTCATTGTGTAATCTACGTGAATATTCCGACGATCGAACAGGTACACCGCATCATAATCGAGTAGCGTCTGGATATGAGGATCGCCGACCGGCTGCGAAAAATCTGGCTTCACGAAACCTTCTTGGAAGACAGGCACCATTGGCTTGCCATTCTCGCAAGCTAAACGAATCTCTGTCTGGACCCATTTAGATTGGAGAGTCTTCTTTGCAAGCAGGCAGATAAAAACGTCGCAGTCTTCAATGGCCTTCTTCAGTTTCGGCGGGAACTGCCCGGCGCTGTCTTTTCGTTGTGTGTCCACAAAAGCGAAAATTCCGTGCTCCCGCGCGAGGTCACCAGCCAGAAGATTTGCCCAGGCTGCGCTCTGATCACGCTGGTAGCTTATGAAGACGTTGAGCTTATCTTGCGCCCGGCCCGTCGGATGCTCCACCGCATGTTTGAACTCAAGGAAGAATTCGCGCACGGAGGGGTACCGGTCTTCGGGTTTTGCCGACATTGCGCGGCTTAGAACTTATAGATACGGAAGGGGGCACAGTGGAGCGAACCACTCGCATTGCTTCTTCATGTGCAGGAATTGGACCCCGCACAAGATTCTTCTCTCGAACCTGGGGATCCTGTTGCCCTTCAAACGGACGACTGCCAGTGACAAGCATGTACGTAAGCACGGCGACGGAATACTGATCAACTTGGGGAGTAGGTTTGAGGCCCTCCCACTGCTCGGGAGCAAGAAATTCAGGCGCTCCAAGAATCACTCGTTTTGCTTGATCGTCTTGCCGGCTCGCCATACCGAAATCAGTGATATACGCTTTCCCTTCACGGTCAAACACGACAGAGGATACCTTTATGCCGCTATGAATGACCCCCATACGGTGAGCGTAATCTAGTGCGTCTGTAACTTCATCCAGGCAAATAACGATCTTCTCGAGTGGGAGCAGATCGTCCTTTGAGATACGCTCCGACAGGCCGCTCCCTTCCATCAGTTCCATCGCCAGATAATGGCTCGTCGCAAGGCGCCCACTTTCCAGGGCGATCCGTGCTTGCCCGGAATCGATCATTTTGCAGATTCGCGGGTGACGGAGGCGAGCCGCAGTCTCGGCCTCTCGCCTAAACTGCTCCAGATATCCGGGATAATTCGCCAGACTTGGCGAAAGTATCTTAACGGCTACGTTTTGTGGCAGGCGACAATCGCTGGCCTCGTACAGTGCAGTTTTTGAACCGCTGTGAATGATTTTGTTTAACTGGAATCTGTCGCCTATAACTTGGCCTGTAAGGTCCGGCAGCTCCACGAATTGCTCCGACGAGAACGTTAGAGCCGTCGAATTACCCAATCGTATGACCGCTCCGAACGGCAGGGTTTCAGCTCCTGCCGGGCGGATACGCCGACCGTTCAGATAGGTCCCATTTGCGGTGTTGAGGTCGGTGATTGTAAACGCCCCCTGATCCCATTCGATCTTCGCATGTTCGCGCGAAACGCCCGGATCGGACGTGATCTTCAGATCGGCTGGGTTGGCGCGACCGATAAGAAATGGGACAGATGTTACCCGTATGGTTCTGCCGACGAGTAAAGGATCTGCACTTTGCGTGTATGTCACCGTGAATTCCGGCTCGGGTTCGACCCCACCGGAACCATGCGGTGGTGCCACGAAGATCCCCGTGAATGAGTCCTCGGACTCTTCCAGTGCTTTCTTGCTTGCTGCTTCATCCACTTTGAGAATCGTTGTGGAGGGCGGCTCAAAAAATACCGGTGAAATCTCTCATAGCGTTGTTCGGTGTCACGTCGGCAACAGGGACAGTCTCGGCAGGTTTCTCAGCATGTTTGCTTAATTCACTTGTGTCGCGGTCCGGTGTCGCGTCCGAAACAGGGACAGCTTGGTCCTTGGCTTGCTTCTCATTCTCGGCTTGCAGACGAATGAGAGAAGCCTGTAACACGCGAGCCTGCGGATCCTCCGGATCCAGTTCAAGCGCGTCGGCCACGGCCCTCTGGAAAACCCCCAATTCGCCGGTCTGTTGGGCCACTTCCGCCAAATGCAGGAGTTTCTTCACCTGCTGTGCGCGCTGCTTGACCTGTTCGATATGTTCGCGCAGGTTTAACAAATCGGGATCGGTCCGATCGAGCTTAATCGCCTGTTGCACGAGCCTGCTGGCATCATCGAACTGCTTCAGCGCGATCGCTTCTTCCGCATGCTGTCGAAGCTGCCGAATTTGTTCCATCGGCTGCTGCGCTTGCAGAGACTGCTGCACCTCGTACAGCAATTGCTTGGCGGCGGAGTGCTGGGTATCGACTTTCAGCACCTCCGACAAGAGTTCTTGTGCCTTGCCCAACTCAGCACTCGATATGCACTCTCGCGCACGGTCCACGTAGTGACTCACCATGTCGCGTCTGAGCCGTTCGATCAGGCGCTCCAGGTTGGTTACAAAATCTTGCGCTGTCTTGTAGCGGTCATTACGGTCTCTCGCAAGCGCCCGGGCCAGTATTTGATCCAGTTCAGGGGGATAATCCTCAAGGTATGTCGCCAGCGGGGGTGGGGGCCCGCCCTTCATCTTCTTCGCTATCATCGACCCGAGATCGGCAGACTCAAACGGCAGCCTATACGTCAGCAACTCGAACAACATCTCTCCTGCGGAGTAGACGTCGGACCGTCCATCGACAGTTTCCCCGTTCAGTTGCTCCGGGGACATGTAGCCCATCGTGCCCATAACTAGACCCGGTCGGGTTTCGTTCTGGCCGTAGCCAAGCCGGGCGATACCGAAATCGAGAAGCTTCACCTGCCCGTCTTTCAGCAGTAAAACGTTCGCAGGTTTCACGTCACGATGCACGATGTCTCGCTGGTGCGCGTAGGCGAGAGCATCACCAACCTTGGCAATGATCCCCAGCTTCTGTAATAAGGGAAGTTCCCGCCTGGCCGCGATGATCTTGTTCAACGGCTCACCGTCGAGGTACTGCATCACGAGGTACGGGTTCTTGTTCTCCTCGCCCAGGTCGTAGACAGTAACGATGTTCGGATGTTGGAGATTGCCAACGGCCTTGGCTTCGCGGTAGAAGCGCTTCAGAAGTTCGGGATTATCAGTGTAGCCGGCAACGATGACTTTGATCGCCACCAAACGGCCAATCAACGGGTCAACACACTTGTAGACCGTGCCCATGCCTCCCCGCCCGAGAACCTCGAGCACCTCATACTTGCCGATTTTCGTAGGTATCGCCACTGCTTAACTCACCGCGAGCTGCGAACGGCGTGTTAACCATTCAGCTCGCTTGACCTTCTGATCGAGTCCAATGCCGCGAAGCTCCAAAGCCCAACCGTTGAGGGAAAGGCGACCCCCGAGTGGTGGTGGATTACATCGTCGCCATTTTGCTACGGAAGGGGAACGGTTGCAAGAAAAACAAGCGCTTGAACTGGCCAGCATTCTCAGTATCACCCAACTCTTCACGAGCTTGGGAAATGCCTTTCAGTGCCCCGGAAAGGAGAGGCTGTCGTTGTTTCGCATGCCGCCTTCGAACCCAATGGCCCGGGATCGTCGAGTGGCTTCGATGATGGTTGGCGGCGGTCTGGGTGTCAACGTTAGTCCCCGCGTCGCTGTACGTCTTTTTCAAGCTGACTACCTCCTCACTCTTCTCGCAAATGGCGTCAATCAACGGCAGAAAAACTTCAGCACGAGCACCGGAATTGTTTTCAGCTTCGGCAATCGCTGATTGTGAAGCCGAGCCCGCAAATGGCGAGTGGCCCGAAAGCATCCCTTCACTTGGGTGGGATTGGGACTTGGCTCTGCCCATCACATCCCAACGTGACCTGTGCACTTGCGGCGGCGAGGCTCGGCGCGGTATCAGTGAACTGTGAGGGCGGGTTGTGTCTTCGCAGGCTGCACCCCCAGTGTGCGGGCCCTGGAAAGCTCTTTGACAAATGGGCGGGTAGTGGTCAGTGGATAGTGGATAGAACTCAGAGTCTGATTACCCAGTTAGTTACTACGTCCCTTCCTTACTCTCCCGTCAGCCCTCGAACCGAGGGGGAATCTTGGCTCGTAAGTCCTTGCGGCTCAAGCAACTACGTATAAACCATTGGGGCTCTATTATTTGCCGGGAAAAAGTTGGTAATCGCATGATTCTAAACAAAGGGTAGGGGGGAGGGGGAGTAATCAACTGCGAACCCCTGCTGGGCACCGCAATTGGCGTCCAAACCGGCCTCCACGTTCGAGCGAGTTCCGTTTCGGGAACGCTTAACAAATCTTTACCAAAAATCCTGTAACGCTTTTTTGCCTTCCGGCGTTTGTTTATGTGGGCTGGTTGTAGCCGTCTCCTAAGTTA
Source organism: uncultured Acidobacteriaceae bacterium (assembly GCA_963782275.1). GTDB lineage: Bacteria > Acidobacteriota > Terriglobia > Terriglobales > Acidobacteriaceae > Bog-257. Next base: position 36,116 of record CAWAJA010000006.1, read on the forward strand.
TTGATTCTATGTAAAACCGGGGCAAGGGGTACAAGCTAATGCTGCTATGAGGAGTCCATGCTATCCGTGAGGCGCCCGGACGGAGCAGATGACCTGCACTTCGTTACTTGCAGTTGTTACCAGAGGCGACCAGCTCTGGCCGACGATCGGGTCAAACAGCTTTTTCTTGAAATTCTAGAAACAGGTGCGATGGGAGTATGGCTTCTGGGTCATCGGGTACGTCCTCATGCCTGAGCACTTCCACCTCCTGGTGAGTGAGCTAGAGAAGGGGAACCCGTCGGTCGTCCTTCGAGTTCTGAAACAACGTGTCACCCGGCAGGTTCACCACAAACATCTGTTGCCCAACTTTTTGCACCCCACCCTTTCGCCAAAGGCAAGCGAAAGGACAGGGCACCCCCTCTGGCAACGGCGGGGTGAGAACTGTGCCGTCCCTAAAGGGACTCGGATACTTTTCCCACCTTACCCAGCGCTCCCGCGCCGGGCTAAACTGAGTCGCCCCTGCGGGGCTAGACTTGGAGCGAGTTCTGGTGTCTTTCCCCACTTACAGCCTCTCGACCGCGTCGCTAACGCAGTCGCATAGCGCGCGGCGGCTGCTCACCAGGGCGGAGAAGTGGCCGGCGGAGATCCAGCGCAGAGTGCTTCCCGGCCAGTGCTGGTGGAGGCGCTCAGTCTCGCTGCGCAGCACGTAGCCATCGCGCTGGCAGCCCGCAATGACGGCAGCGTCGGCGCGCATCGGGGCGGGGAAGCAGGTGACGTCGGCCACGGCAAAGAGTTGTTGCAGGCGTGCCTGCGCTGCCGCGCGCTGGGTCGCTCCGCCGCCTAATGCGCTGAAGTCCACGCTCCATGACAGCAGTCCGCGAGTGTAAACGGCGCTGCCCGAGGCGCCGGCGGCCATTGCGGCACAGGCCAGCGGGAACGGCGAGACAGCGGCGGTGATCGCGGCCATGTGTCCGCCCATGCTGTAGCCGGCCACGGCAACCTTGGGATAATCGCTGCGCAGATGCTCCAGCAGAGCGCGCGCCTCCCACACCATGCCGAGCACCATCAAGCCGTGGTCGCTGACCGTGATGAGCGATGGGCCTCCACGGGTGCGGCGCAGACCGTAGAAAGGGTTCTCCATGAAGTAGGTGTCGATGCCGCGCGCGATGAGTGGGCCGAAGACGCGTTCGCGCACCTGGTAACCCTCATCGCGGGAGGCGGCCAGGATTACGACCGCAGCGCTATTGCCTTCGCGGGTCCAGGCGCGGACATGGGCGGTGCTCGCTTCTTTGGGAAGCAGCGCCAGCGGCGAGGCGAAGGCGCCGTCGCGCCGCACGATGCCTCGGTGCTCGCGGGCGGAGCGCCAGGTCACAGAAATGGAGGAAGGCGGATCGGCGTAGGAGACGCGGGTGGAAAGCGTGGTCAGAAGCGACTCGTCTCCCCAGCCGTGGGAGAACAGCTTGGACCAGCGCGACATCACAGCGATCAATAGGTCGAGGGGGTGGGCCGAGGCGGCCGAGCCGACAATCCCGACTGAGCGATTGGCAGTCTCTTGTTGCACGGGGGTTCTGTATCTATCGTACACAGGAAATCGAGGAGTTTGGCCTAAAAACAGTCGACATAGTTCTCGATCCGTCGAAGATCATTCACCACCGAGACACGGAGGACACGGAGTTCTTGGTCTCAGAAGTTCTCTCCGTGACCTCCGTGCCTCCGTGGTCGATTTCATCGCTCCGCCCGGACCCACAATCTAAGTGACGTTCCGAATGACAGCGTTCCTCAAAAATCATTTGCATCGCGTGTCCCTTTAGGGAGACAATGTGCGGACTTGGGCCATAGTGGGGAGGCGGCGCTGACCTTATAGCAGCCGCCGTGGGGAATCATGGAAGCTTCGTCGCACGACGTTCTTCTCGTCGGAGGTGGTGGCGCGGGACTGCGCGCCGCGATCGCCGCGGCCGAGGTCAATCCCAAGCTCAGCATCGCGGTGGTCTCCAAGGTTTATCCCATGCGCAGCCACACGGTTTCCGCCGAGGGCGGCGCGGCCGGCGTTGCCAAACCTGACGACAGCCTCGACGAGCACGCCTACGACACCATCTCCGGCGGCGACTGGCTGAGCGATCAGGATGCGGTGGAGGCGTTCGTCAAGGAAGCGCCGCAGGAGCTGTTGCAACTGGAGCGCTGGGGCTGTCCGTGGAACCGCGAGCCGGACGGACACATCGCGGTGCGTGCTTTCGGCGGGATGAAGAAGCGGCGCACCTGGTTTGCCGCCGACAAGACCGGCTTCCACATGCTGCACACGCTGTTTCAGACCACGCTCAAGTACCAGCCGATCACTCGCTACGACGAATGGTTCGTCACCAAGCTGCTGGTGGATGACGGCCGTGTGCAGGGCGTAGTCGCCATCGAGATGATGTCGGGGAAGATCCAGGCGATCCTGGCGAAGGCGGTCATCCTGTGTACCGGCGGCTGCGGCCGCGTCTTTCCGTTCACCACGAACGCCGCCATCAAGAATGGCGATGGCATGGCGCTGGCCTATCGCGCCGGCGCTCCGCTGAAGGACATGGAGTTCGTGCAGTACCATCCCACCGGCCTGCCGTTCACCGGCATCCTGATCACCGAAGCCGCGCGCGCCGAAGGCGGCTACATGCTGAACAAGGACGGCTACCGCTATCTGCAGGACTACAACCTGGGCACTCCGCGAGCCGAAGCCGGTGCTGCGCTCGATGGAGTTGGGCCCGCGCGACCGTCTGTCGCAAGCGTTCGTGAAGGAATATCAGAAGGGGCGCACGATCGAAACGCCGCATGGGCACGTGGTGCATCTCGACCTGCGGCATCTGGGGGAGAAGCTGATCAACGCGCAGGCTGCCGTTCGTGCGCGAGCTCTGCCTGAAGTATCAGAACATCGATCCCGTCAAGGAACTGGTTCCGGTGCGGCCGGTGGTGCATTACATGATGGGCGGCGTCAGCACCGACATCAACGGAGCAACGCCGCTGCGCGGGCCTGTTTGCCGCCGGCGAAGTGGCGTGCGTGAGCATCAACGGCGCGAACCGGCTGGGATCGAATTCGCTGCCTGAGTGCCTGGTGTTTGGCGCGCGCGCCGGAAGGGCCGCGGCGGAGTTTGCGTCCGAGCACAAGCCTGCCAGCGGCGCTGTTCTGGCTCAGGCGCTGGACGAGGAGAAGCGACTGGAGTCGCAATATCTGCGCAAGACCGGTGGGCGGGAGCGCGTTGCAACCATTCGCGACGAGATGCAGAGCGACGATGGAAAAGGGCGCCGGCATCTACCGCGAAGAGCCGCTGCTGACCGAGGGCGCGGCCAAGCTGCGCGAACTGCAGGAGCGATACGCAGACATCAATTTGGATGACCGCAGCCGCACCTTCAACACTGAGTTGGAGTCGGCGCTGGAGCTGGGCTTCATGCTGGACGTGGCGGAGTCGATGGTGCAGTGCGCGTTGCATCGCACGGAGTCGCGCGGCGCGCATCAGCGCACCGATTATCCCGAGCCGGGACGACGAGAAGTTTCTGGCGCATTCGCTGGTGTATCGCAACCCGGACGGCTCGTCGCGAGTGGAGTATCTGCCGGTGACGATCACGCGCTGGCCGCCGGGAGAGCGGGTTTACGGCGCAGCAAACGAAGACGACGGCGAGTCAATGACGGCGAAACGGACCAGAGTGATGGCTGACAAGATCATCCTCGAGATCGCGCGCTACTCTCCCGAGCAGGACCAGGAACCGCACTTCCAGAGCTTCGAGGTGCCGGTTCACAAGGAATGGGTCGTGCTCGACGCGCTGAACCACATCAAGGACACGGTGGATGGCACGCTGACCTATCGCTGGTCGTGCCGCATGGGTATCTGCGGCAGTTGCGGCATGATGGTGAACGGCGAGCCCAAGCTGACCTGCGCCACGTTTCTCTCCAGCTACGCCAAGAACGGAAGCAAGATTCGGGTCGAGCCGCTGCGCTACTTTCCCGATTGTGCGCGACCTGGTCACGGAGTTGAGCGACTTCCTGGTCAAGCTGAAAAAAGTGAAGCCGTGGCTGATGCCCAAGGAACAGCCGCCGCTGTCGCAGGGCGAATTCCTGCAGACTCCGGAGCAGCTGGACCGCTACAAGCAGTTCAGCATGTGCATCAACTGCACGTTGTGCTATGCGGCGTGTCCGGTGGTGGGATTGGATCCGGTGTTCGTCGGGCCGGCGGCGATCGCGCTGGCGCAGCGCTACAACATGGATTCCCGCGACCAGGGCGCGGCCGAGCGGACCGCGATACTGGCGCATCCCGATGGCATCTGGGGCTGCACTTTCGTCGGCGAGTGCACGCGCGTTTGCCCCAAGCACGTGGATCCGGCGGGCGCGATCCAGCAATACAAGATCGCGGCGGTGTTGGACTGGCTGAAATCGTTTGTGACGCCGAGAGGTCAGGGCAGTTAGAATGGCCACGTGAATGAGGAACGACTAAGGGAGCGGCGAGCTACACGCCGTTTCATCCGCGCTGGTACCGGCCACACGTGTCGGTGTATTGGTGGATGGGCGAGTGGCATTACCTGAAGTTCATTTTGCGCGAGCTGAGCAGTGTTTCGTCGCGGTGTTCGTGATCGAGACGCTGTTTCATGCTGAACGCGCTGCGCAGACGGGCCGGAGGCGTATGCGCATTTTCAGGAGGGCATGCGCAATCCGCTGGTGATCCTGCTCAATGTGGTGAGCTTTGTCTTTGTCGTGTTTCACACGATTACCTGGTTCAACCTGGCGCCCAGCGCGATGCCGGTGCGCATGGGCGGAAAGAGGGTTCCTGACTTTCTGGTGGCCGCTCCGAGCTACGTCGCGTGGATCGTCGTGTCGGCATTTGTGTGCTGGGTGGCTATTGCGGATCGTAATCTATGAGGCAAGGTATGGCGAAACCGTCGAACGAAGCTTTCTTCTGGATGCTGTTCAGCGCCGGCGGAGTCGTCGCGGCGATGCTGATTCCGGTGCAGCTGTTCTGTTCTTCATTGCGTTTCCACTGGGGTGGCTGCAAGCGCCGAGCTACGACTCTTTGCTATCGCTGGTGCGGATGCCTTTGGTGCGGCTTTATCTATTTGTTTTATGCTCGCTTCCGCTGTTTCACTGGGCGCACCGTTTTCGCTACACGCTCTATGACGGTCTCAAAGTAAAGCATCTTACCGGGGTGATCTTCGTTCTATGTTATGGAGGAGCGGTGCTGGGAACGGCGATCGCGGCATATCTGCTGTGGACGATCTGAGGTCGGGGAGGCTCACGTGGAACTCAAGTTGAAGACCATTTCGCAGGATGGGATTGCCGAGGCCATCTCCAAGGCGGAACGCTATCGCTATTTGAATGAGCCCGAGGAATCGGAGTCGATCTGCCACGACATCCTGGCCGTCGATCCGGAGAACCAGACGGCGCTGCGGATCCTGGGCCTGGCCATCACCGATGAGTTCGCGGGTGAGGTCTTCCGACCGCTACGCGGAGGCGGAAAGCGCTTTCCTGCGCCTCACCGATGCTTACGAGCAGCATTACTGCTGGGCCTGCTATGCGAGCGCCAGGCTAAGGCACAGATGCGGGCTCGGACGTCCGTCGCACGCAGTGACCGCGCTTTTTCAGGAGGCGATGCAGCATTTTGAGGCGGCGGAGAAAATCCACCCGCCAAAGAATGATGATGCGATCTTGCGCTGGAACCGTTGTGCGCGTTTGCTGGAAAATTCCCCAAGATCGAGTGGCCCGAGCCGCAAGGCGCTTTCGAAGACCACGATACCGCTCCGGTGCCTGCCTCGCCCTGGACGGCAAAGTCATCGAAGTGAGCTGCAATCTCACAAATCTTTACGATCTCGTTCCCGGGCAAGAATTCAGTCGTGCTAAAAAGGGCACTGAAAAGCTCGGGCTTCAGTCACTTAACTTTAAATAACCTCGTCAGGGGCTAATGCCCAAAATCTTTCTTGACCGGGCTGCGGCACGGCTGAAAGCCGTGCCCTGATACAAAGCCATTCGAAAGATAGGCAGCTGGCATGGCTACAGGGTGCGAGAACCGCATTTCTTTACGAGCCGTATTGCGAGCGCACTTCGCGCCAGGCGCTGACGCTGCGCCGCTCGGCTTCCTCGGCGAAACCTTCTCCCAGCTTTTGTAGCGTGGCGAAAATTTGCATGCCCTTCTGCAGATAGTCCGGGGCGTTCTCCCAGACTCCTTCAAACTTCTCGGGATACTCGGCGGCCAGCACCGCCAGACCACCGGCGGCGAGCGCCATCCCCAGCGGACGCCGGCCGGTGACGATGAGCATGGCGCCTGCTCCGATGGACCCGAATATGACTGCCTTCTTCCAGCTTTGCATGTTTCACCTCGCGAGCCGCGCATGCCGTAAGAATAGTTTAGAACCGCTTGGACATTCTACCGTTGTATGCCGTGTGGCTGAATCGTGCAAGCAGGATAGTGAGGAAATTGACGGGCTGTCATAGCAGCCGCAACCTGCTGACGGGCAAAAAGAACTCTGGCGCGCCCGGAGAGATTCGAACTCCCGACCTATTGCTCCGGAGGCAATCGCTCTATCCAGCTGAGCTACGGGCGCGCTCTCAAAATTATACATCCGAGTCAGATGTTCTTCACTCTGCGTGGACGCATGTGCAAGGGCGAGCAAGACATGACTTTGCCTCAGGGAAATTTCGTACTGGCCGAATAGAGGCTACTTGATGGCCTGCGCTCCCGGTTGTAGCCATGAAACCACGAAGTCGGTTATAGACGGGAATAGAGTTGTGAGCAGGCCGATCAGTGGGCCAGCTCCAAAGGCGAAGAGTTTTGCCCAGAAGTCAAAGCCGAGTTCTCCGGGATTCTTATTGGTGATGTGGCTGAGAGTTGCGTCCCGATGCATCTCGGCATAGACGAAGATGACGGTGACGCCGACCAGCGCGAAGGTGATGAGGAAGATCGCGCCAATCACCGGGAGCGGGTCAAACGGATAACTTGAGACAGCAAGGGTAGCGGCGACAAAAAGTACGAGCATACTCATCGCGAGGGAGCGAATGCGGCCAATCGTGTTCTGAATGAACCCGAGGTAAGGCAGGACGAAAAACTCCTCAGCCGCTTGCACCGGTGACTCAACTGCAGCGGTGGGTTGATCAGCCTGGTGTTCTTTGTCGTCTTCGTCCTGGCTTGCTTTCCCGGCGCGGTCAGCTTTGAGAATCAACGACTGTGTTTCCTTGTTCCAGGCGGGGTAGATGATCTGCGTCATCACGCACGCGGCGGTGGAGGCCAGTGCCTCCTGAAATTCCTGCAGCGGCGTTAGGTCGGTGGTCGGAGGAAGATGGCCGGGATCGCACAGATTCACATACCACTCCGCAAACCAGGCCCCTTTTCTCCCGCAGTCTTCGAGCTGGGCTAAGGTCGCGTCCCGGGCCTGAGTCTCCTTGGGATCTGTGGGGTGCCATGCGTCGAGAGTGTTCTGGAGGTTGCGCATGCTCTCGAACTGGCGGGAAATCAGGCGATAGCGTTGCTCCAGGACGTTGCCGCTCATCTTCCACACCGACTCCCAGGAAAGCCCTTTCAGGGCCGCAAGAGTACGGCGCAGGCGCAGACGATCAAGGAAGATGAGGAGCTGGCGCAAACGGCTCCAGGTCCGAAGAAATTGCAGCGCGTCCGCCAGGATCATGGCAATGCACAAGCACGCCCCGAGGAGGATCAAGCTGCCGAAACGGCGATCTCCCAAGGTTCGCAGGCCGAACTCGCCAAGCGCGAAATACGACGCGACAATGGTGACCGGCAGGAAGACAGCCAGCGATTTCAAGTAGCTGAAGGTAAGGGGAAGTGCAGCGGCTTCGATGTGGTCAGCGGCATCCTCTCGACTGAACATGCGGAAGGCCTTGATCTTGTGGCCGTCCTGAACTTGTTCTCCGGGCCGGGGTTTGGGTGGCACATCGAACTCAGGAAGGTCGTTTTTCCGGGGTAGCACTGGCCGATCCGCTCCGAACAAGGACAAGCCTTGTAGGTTGCACCAGAACCAGGCGTACAGCCCGAGCAGCAGCAGTACTTGCGGCAGCAACCCGGACACGCCGCTGCGGAGGAACACGCTGCGCCAGAAAGTCGGGTACAAATTGGAAGCGTCCAGGCGCGAGATCAGAAAACGGTTGTGTAAGTACGCAAGCGCGATTAGCAACATCGGCCATACCAACAATGCCCAGCGCCGCCATCGCACTACCTGGATCGACCCGTCTTTCGTTACATCCGGCGAAAGGACTGGAAGTCGATAATTGGTCAGGCAACCCAGGAAGCCGGTAACCACCATCGTGGCGACAGTCAGAAATAGCGACACAGCCGATCTTGGCGCAAGAGCCGGAAGGCCGGATTTTAAGCTGAGAGCAAGCAATATCCCCAGATATCCGATTACGAGACTACCCAGGAAGATGAGTATAAGGTGCTGCAACCTTGGTATGGGCGCGAAGTAGGCTCGCACCCGCGGAGAACCGATGATAGACCCTTTCCAGCAGCAGTACACGTGCCAGAAGCCGAGCATCAGGCAAAAGGCCAGCAGCCCCACCATCTCGCCAGGGAATTGAACCTTCCGCTGTACTGGCAGAAACTTATTCTTCGGATCTTCCGGCTTCAGGAGAGACGGCTCAGCGGGAGCTTCGCGCTCAGTGTTGGAGTTGAGCACGGCCAGTGGCCAGAACTGGCGATGCCCGACGACTGAGATCCAGGTTGCCGGCCGGTTGACGTCGTCGGCGCTTACGATTTTCTCGACCGGCGGCGGAGCGTAGTCGCTAATTGGTACCGACTCCACACTTTTTCCCACAAACTGGGAGAAGAGCTCCCGCGCTGCAATGTAAAGACTTTCGCTTCCATCTTGTGCAAAAACTCTGTACCCGCCATGTCGGGCTGCGCGGAAACTCGGGATCGCATCCTGGGTCCAGCTTAATAATGGGTAAGTTGACAGCAGCATGACGCCGCGCAACGAAGCACCCTGCATCCCGCGCCGGAACAGCAGGTCGCTTCCATCTATGACCACCCTCCCGCTGGGATACGATCGGCGCAGAAACTCGCTTAGAAACAACTGGTCGAGGGGATTGGTGCTGCGTAAAATCACGAACTCGATGTGCTTGTTATCGAGAACGTTGGTGATGCCGAATAATGCCGCTTCCTGGGCAAGGGGAGTCAGTTGACCGGCATAGCTGCGGACGGCGTCGTGTTCCCTGCTGTCCGATTCGCTCAGGTCGCTGCGCAGCGTCGCGCTGGGGGCATTGGTGCTTGCCTGCTTGCCCGCGCTGAAGATCGATTGCTTCTCATAGGCAGAGCGCAGAGAAGCGATGTCGCGGGGATAGTACAGATAAATGGGGCGTTCGTTTTCGCCGACGGCATTGCCTCCGCATCGCAAGATGCCATCGCCGGGCTGGTTATCCGCCGAAGCGTTGGCTTTTGAAGCAGGATCTGCCGATTGCCCGTCCGTTTTTGATCGGGACTCTGACTGCCGGCCAAACGTGGTTTGGTCCTCGGAGAGAATAGCGACGCTATCCAGTGAGTAGTGGTGATACCGGAGATAGCAGAGAAAGCGATTGGTCATGACGGCGTCGCCTTCGCTGTAGGTCTGGAACTCGGGAACCGCGCCGGAGGTTCCCATTTTTTCCTTCAGGAACTTCTTAAACTCGGAAATACTCTGATCTGCGGATACTGAACCGCTGTAGATATGAACGGCAGCGTAGCGGCCCGGGAGAACCTCGAGTTCAAGTTCGCGTGCCAGCGAGGTCAGCGATCCGGAAAATGTTGGTCCGAGGATGCTCAGCATCCCTTCGGTGCCAATCGGTTGCAACAGGTTCGTCCATTCCAGCGCATGCTCGAACTGAACGTCATCGATACCGCCAGTTGGCTGTTCTCCCACAAGGAACACAACTGAGCCGCCAGAGTAGGGCTTCTGCTCATCCGGTCCCAGCCCGCGGCGAAAGACCAGAATCCCGGGTTGTCTGTGCTCTTGCTCCTCCAGCGACTTGGCTATTTCTTTGTCGTCGAGAGAATCGCTGTCCTTAGGATTGTCGTCCCAGGGAAACCAGGAGCCATCATAGGTATAGCCATCATCCTGAGCGGCCTGTTGGATCGCTTCAACCGAGCGGTCAAAATACAGCGACAAGTGAGTCTGTACCGGATTGGGTACGATGGCGATGACGAAATGGAGATCAGGATGAGCCGGTGGCACGGGCTGCGTCCGATTCGTAGTGTGAGGAAAGCAAGATGAGGGATAATACGTACCCTTGCCATAAAACCGCTTAATATGGTCGGAGATTTCGCGGCACTCACCAACCGCGTCCTTGGCCTGAATGGATTGCGACTGTTCTGCATTCCTCTTAGTTGCCGCTGCCTTCTTAGCTTCAGTCGCGGGCGTGGATTCTCCGCCTGGTCGGGGCAGGTAGGTGACACCGAGGATGGCCAGCAGGACGGCAACGGTAGCCGTCCCTCCCTTGCGATTCATTTCCGCAACCTCACGCTCGCGAGAATACGAGCTTTCGCTCAGCCAGCGTCAGAGAGCCGGAAAGCCAGCTGGGATTTTGCAGCGACACTGATCCGCCCCGCAGGAAGTAAGCCAAAACCGCAAACAATTGCAGCCATATTAGTGCATAGAATCAGCGAGCACAACGGACAAAAGTGCCAAGCGCCTTCTACCCTCCTCAAGTTCAAATTTTTCAAACGGGGCACCGAAGTTCCAAAACGGTTCGGCGCCCTCCCATTTTCCCATTCCCACTAGTCACTGCCCCATCTTACGACGTAAAGTAAAGAGCGATGGAACTACGCAAAGATCCCATCACCCGTTCGTGGGTCATCTGTGGCGACGAGCCTGAGAGGGGCTCCTCGCCTGACTACTTCTGTCCGTTTTGCCCGGAGTCGGGGCAGCAGCTGCAGGTGATTGCGACGTCGCCGACGGTGAATGGCAGTCCGTGGTCGGCGCGCGCGGTGGTCCATCCCCATCCGCTGTATGGCATTGATGGCGAACCCCGCCGATCGGGCAACGGCCTTTACGACACCATGCAGCCGGTCGGTGCGCACGAAGTTATTGTTGAGAACGCCCGCCACGACCGCCATCTGTGGAATGCCGACGATCGCGAGATCGAGGAATACCTGGCGCTGTGCGGTCAGCGCATCCAGGACCTGAAGGGCGACACTCGCTTCAAGTACGTTAGCGTCTTCAAGAATTTCGGCAGCATGTCGGGACAGGAATTCGACCATCCGACGTCGGAGATTGTGGCGACCACGTTCGTTCCACGGCGAGTCTTGTACGAGCTGAGAGCAGCGCGGCATCATTACGAGGTAAAGGAGCGCTGCGTCTTTTGCGACATCCTGAAGCAGGAGCAGGACCAGAAGCTGCGGTTGGTCGAAGTTCGCGGCGATTACATTGCCTGTTGCCCCTACGCGCCGCGTGTGCCGTACGAAACTTGGATCGTGCCGCGCAGCCACGAGGCTTACTTCGAGCGCATGGCGCTGAAGTCGGGGGCGATGCGCGATCTAGCCGCTCTGCTGCGTCGAACGTTATATCGCATTCGCACCATTGCCGACGGCTTTCACATGGTGCTGCACACCTCGCCGAACACCATGCACCGCTCTGAGACGCTCGGTTTCTGGAAGACCATCGAGGACGACTACCACTGGCACATCGAGATTCTGCCGATTCTCGGCGCCAAAGCGAAGTCGTACACCTTCAAGGAGGTCTACTACTCGCCGGTCAGTTCCGAGACAGCGGCGGCCATCCTGCGCGAGAGGCCAACGGAGCGGTAGGCGGCATGACCGTTCGCCGAATCAAGACTTACACCGGGCAAACCGGGTACGTATACCAATACTATTTTGTCGGCAAGCGTCCGGCGCTCGAAGGTGACCCGGAATCGCCCTCAACCGAGTTCATCTTCGACGTGACCTCGGACCGCAAGACCACCTTCGCGGTGAGCATCTTCCTGCATCGGGAAGCGGTGGATGCGTGGGCTGCCAGCCGCGGCCGTGCGCTTAGCGAACCCGAACAGTACGCCGGGGTGAAGCTGCGCCTGATGCAGGCTTTCGACGAAATCCCCGACATGCGAAATAACGGCCGCCGTTTGCGGCTGGAACCCGACGCTCTGTTGAGGCTGCTGGACTCCATTGGCGTGGAATAAGGGCACCCTCGCTCACCCGCTCTTCCTGCCCCCGTCCAATGCTGCAGGCCAAAGTGTGGGATCATAAGTACAGGCGTGGGGTGCGCAAAGGCGATGTTCACCGAGTTGCCGCGATCAGAGCGCAAGCGATGGAACCGCTCCGTGTTCGCGTCGTTGGGGATTCACTGCGCGGTGCTGGCGTTCATCATTCATCGCGCTGGCCCGGTCTTCGTAACCCCTTCTGATACAGATCACGGAATACTGGGATCCTCAGGTTCGCTCTCCATTGTGTACTTGGCGCCCGTTGGGCCCGAGCGGACGAATTCCACGCCGGAAGAGCAACGCCCCTCGTTGCGCGCGGCTTTGGCTCCAGTGCCGAAGCCGCCAAAAGCCAAACCCAAACCTTCGAATACGGACCAGCCGACTCAGCAGGATGCCCCCGAGCAGACGGCGCGCGGTGGTTCTCCCTGGGGACGCGTACCCGGTTCTCCGATTACAGGCGATGAGGTAGTTCCTGCCCTGCCGGAAGTCTTTCCTGACCCACCGGTGGCGCGTGCCGATTTGCCGGCGGGCGTGGAAGGGGACGTGATCGTTGAAGTCACCATCGATGCGCAAGGCAACGTGGTGGAAACCAAACTGCTTCAAGGCATCGGCTACGGCATCGAGCAGAAGGTGCTGGCGGTCCTACAGCGCTGGCACTTTCGTCCCGCCATGCGCGACGGAGTAACCATCGCCTCCCAGCACATCGTGCACTTCCACTACCCGGCCTAGGGGAGAAGCCTTGATCACACCGCCCTGTGCGCTGTGTCCTTGCAGACTTTCTTGTACTAAACTCCTGTGACGCCGGTCACATGCCGGCGTGACAATCAAACTGCGCTCATTCTGCCCCGCCGTTATACTAGGCAGTAGCGGAACCGGGAAGAGTTTAACCCGTCGGTTTTGTGGGGTTTATGCCTTTAGTCTGGCTTCGAGTCGCGGTGGTTTTTTACAGCGTGGGACTGCTCTACTCGCTGCTGCTGCTTAGCAAGCAAGGCGATGTCCTGGGAAAGATCGTCGAGCCGGCAGTGGGACTGGGCCTGATCTTCCACTTTGTTTCGCTGGTAGAGTCCACGGTCATTATCGGGCATCTGTCGTGGGCCTCCATCCACTATTCCGAATCGATTCTCGCCTTCCTGGCGATGGTGGTGTTCTTCATTTTCTTTGTTGCGTATCGGACGGTCTCGCCAGGGGTCGTGATTTTTCCTATTGTTTTCGTACTGACGTTTGCCTCGGCCGTTGGGCAGAAACCGATCACGCTAACCTCGCCGTTGTTGCGCAGCGGATGGATATTTGTACACGTCGTGCTCATCTTTACCGGCTATGCAGGACTATTCCTGAGCTTTGGCGCAAGCCTGGTGTATTTAGTGCAGGAACGGACGCTGAAGTCGAAGCGTTCCAATATCGCTACTGGGCTGGCTGCCGCCGTTACAGACAATTGACGAGATCTGCTACCGTTCGCTGCTCTTCGGCTTCCCGTTCATGACGCTTGGGCTGGTGGCCGGATCGGTGTTGGCCATCGACAAGTACGGGCCTCTGTTCTTCTACGATCCTAAGATTTTGCTCTCGTTCATCATGTGGGTGGTGTACATGCTGTTGCTGTACACCCGTTGGAGTTCGGGATGGCGCGGACGCCGCGCAGCCTTTCTGGCGACCTTTGCCTTTGTCGTGGCCCTGGGCGCGTGGGCTGCGAATTACTTCAGCCGCTTCCACAGGTTTGTCGCGTCATGAACTTTATCGTCATTGGCGTGAACCACCAGACGGCGCCGGTCGAAGTGCGCGAGCAGTTCGCCATTCCGGAAGCGCGTCTGCCGGAAGCGACCAAGTGCCTCGCCACGTATCCAGGGATCGAGGAAGCGATGATCGTCTCCACATGCAATCGTGTGGAGTTGCTGGCCCGCACGGTAAACGGCAACGCCGATGTACAGGGATTCATGCGCCAGTTCTACGGATTCGATCCTGCACCGTATAGTAAGTATCTTTACGAACATCGCGAACGGGATGCGGTGCGGCACGTCTTCCGCGTGGCTTCCAGCCTCGACTCGATGGTGGTTGGCGAGCCGCAGATTCTGGGGCAGGTGAAGGAAGCTTACGCCACGGCGCGCGCTGTCGGAGCGGTCAACTCGCAACTTGACGCGCTGTTGACGCGTGCATTCGCAGTTGCCAAGCGGGTGCGCAACGAGACCGCCATTGCGACTTCGGCCGTTTCAGTCGCCTCGGTGGCCGTTGATCTGGCGAAGAAGATCTTCGGCAACCTGCACGGCAAGAGCGTTTATCTGGTCGGGGCGGGCAAGATGTGCGAACTCTCCGCCCGCCATCTGGCGGCGCATGGAGCCACGCAGATTTACGTCGCCAACCGCACTTATGAGCGTGCCGTGGCGTTGGCCACCAAGTTCAATGGCCAGCCCGTCCCGTTCGAGCAGCTCTACGATACCGTTCCGAACGCCGACATCGTGATCAGCTCTACCGGCGCCCCGCACACCATCTTCGGCAGGGAGCACGGCGAGAAGTTCCTGAGCCGCCGCAAGAACCGTCCCATGTTCTTCATCGATATCGCGGTCCCGCGCGACATCGATCCGGAGATGAACAGGCTGGACGGCATCTTCGTTTACGACATTGACGACTTGCAGCAGGTGGTTTCGACGCACATCGCCGACCGCCGGACCGAGGCCGACCGCGCCGAAGCCATCGTGCAACTCGAGGTAGATAAGTTCCAATCGCGCCTACAGACGCTCGATGTGGTGCCCACCATCGTTTCCTTGCAGGAGCACCTGGAGACCGTTCGCCAGGCCGAGATTGATCGCGTCCGCGGACGGTTGGGTGCGATGACGCCCGAGCAGGAGCTGGCCGTCGAAGCGCTGACTCGCGGCATCATCAACAAAATCATGCACACTCCCATCACGACTCTTAAGACTGCCGCCCGGGAATCGAACGAGGCAACAACTGTAATCGACCTCGTCCGCAAGCTCTTCGGGTTGCGGGACGCGAGCAAGGTTGTGGCCGCTCAGAAAGACGTGGGCAACGGGAAGCCAGGGGCGCGGAACTGATGGCGCGCCTCAGAATCGGTTCTCGCGGATCACAACTCGCTCTCTGGCAAGCCAACCACATCTCGGCATTGCTGCGAGAGCGCGGTCACGAGGTCGAGATCGAAATCATCAAGACCACCGGCGACAAGATAACCGACGTGGCACTCGCCAAGGTCGGCACGAAAGGCATGTTTACTAAGGAGATTGAAGAGGCGCTTGCAGAAGGGCGTGTTGACCTCGCGGTGCACAGCCTGAAGGACCTGCCGACCGAGCTGCCACCCGCATTCGAGTTGGTTGCAGTCACCACGCGGGTCAATCCGCGCGACGTGTTCCTGTCGGTGAAGTACGACAGTATCAAGACGCTGCCGCAAGGCGCGCGCGTAGGCACCAGCAGCCTGCGCCGTCAAGCGCAGCTAAAGGCCGTGCGGCCCGATCTGGTGATTCATCCGCTGCGCGGCAATGTTGACACTCGCGTCCGCAAACTGGAGGAGGGCGAATACGACGCCATCATTCTGGCTGCGGCTGGTCTGACCCGTCTGGGCAAAACCCAGTGGATAAGGGAAGTGCTGGCGGAGAGTTTTATGTGTCCGGCGGCTGGGCAGGGGGCGCTGGGCATCGAGATCCGCAAGGGGGACATTGCGATGCGCGAGCACCTGGCGTTCCTCAATGATGAGGCAGCTCGCGCGGCAACGACTTGCGAGCGAGCATTGCTGAACAAACTTGGGGGCGGATGTCAGGTCCCAATCGGAGCGTTTGCCGAAATGAACGAGGGCGTGTTGCGATTGACCGCGATTGTGGCGCGTCCGGACGGCTCGGAAGTTCTACGCGAACAGCAGAGCGGCAGCGACCCAGTGGCTCTTGGCGAGCAGTTGGGCGATGCGTTGCTGCGCCGGGGGGCGACCGCGATCCTCGAGCACGTTTATGGAGCGGCGGCAGCAGCGCCGCAACAGCCGTAGCTATGAAGAATAGTCTTCCGCTTGCCGGCTGCCGTGTCCTGGTGTCGCGCGCCAAGAAGCAGGCGGGTGCGCTGTCGTCCTCGCTGCGCGAACTCGGCTGCCAGGTCATCGAGATCCCCTTCATCGAGATTCGTAAGCCCAGCTCCTACCTGCCGCTCGATTCGGCATTGCGAAACCTGGCAACTTACGACTGGCTCATTCTCACCAGCGTCAATGGGGTGAACGCTCTCTTCCAACGCATGGCGAAGAAGGGCCTGGATGCGTCGCGACTTGCCACATCTCAAGATCGCGGCGATTGGTCCCGCCACCACGGCAGGCCATCGAGCAACACGACCTGCAAGTGACGGTCACACCGAAGGAATACGTAGCCGAGTCGGTGGTGGCCGCGCTGCACCGCCGGGTAAAAGGCAAGCGCGTGTTGCTGGTGCGCGCCAAAGTTGCCCGCGACGTTATTCCGCGGGAACTGCGCAAAGCCGGCGCTGAGGTTGACGTAGTCGAAGCGTACGAGACCATTGCGCCGAAGTCCTCCCAGAAGCGCCTGCGCGCAGTTCTCTCCAGCCCGAGAAAACCCCACGCGATCACCTTCACCAGTTCCTCGACAGTGCGGAATTTCGTACAACTGCTGGGCTTGCGCAGCGCGCGCGCCGTAGCTCAGGAAGTCCGGGCCACATCATGGCGTTCACACCGCGTCCATCGGACCCGTAACGTCGGCCACGCTGCGCGAGTTCGGCCTGCCGGTGGACATCGAGGCGCAGGAATACACGATTCCGGGGCTGGTGGCGGCGATCATGGAGAAGCGGCAGGACCTTCGAAGCGAGCAGCGCCAGCAGACTTAAGCGCCTGCGAGCCGGAGCGGGTTTGGCGGCCAAACGGCAAAGCTGCTACGCTCTTCGGCAAGCTCCGAGGTCGCCTGAAATCAGAAATCCAAAGATTTTCCATTCCCATGAACCTACATGATGCCTTTCACTACCTGCTCCTTGCGCTAAGCGCGATGCTCTTGCTGAGCACCAGTACATCCGCGCAGAATCACGACTCTAGTCCTTCTTCCACGATGAACATCCCCAAGCCGCCCGCGACCAGGCAGCAACCCGTAACCGACGATTATTTTGGCCAGAAGGTGGTCGATCCCTACCGCTGGCTGGAGGATGGCAGCACGCCGGAGACACAGCAGTGGGTCTCCGGACAGTTGGCATACACGCGCAGCATCCTCGACAAGCTGCCCGGCCGCGACAAACTGCACGATCGCATCGAGCAGTTGCTGGAGATTGGCAACCTCGGCGAGACCCAGGTCGGCGGCGACTACTATTTCCACACCCGGCGTGATGGCAAGCAGAACCAGCCCGTGCTCTACGTGCGCAAAGGAGTCGATGGCAAGGACGAAGTGTTAATCGATGCCAATCGGCTTTCCAAGGACGGCACCACCGCGCTCGACTGGTGGCGGGTCTCGCACGACGGGAAGTATGTCGCGTACGGAACGTCGGAGAGCGGCTCGGAGATGAGCACCTTGCACGTTATCGAGACCGCGACGCACAAGCTGCTGCCTGACGTGATTGAACGCACACGCGCGGCCAGCATCGCGTGGAAGCCCGACGACAGCGGCTTCTATTACACCCGCTATCCGAAGAAAGGCGACGTGGCGGAGGGGCAGGAAATGTACAACCGGCACGTCTTCTATCACGCGCTGGGAAGCGATCCGGCCAAGGACCCGCTGATCTTCGGTGAAGGCCGCGACCCGCAGGATTGGCCGAGTATCGTTCTGTCGAATGACGGGCAGCTGGCTCGCCATCATGGTCGAGCAAGGCTGGTCGAAGAACGAAGTCTACCTCAAGGATGTGCAGACGAACGCGCCAGTCGTTCCGGTAGCAACCGGCAAGAACTTTCTCTACTTCGCCCAACCCTACAACGGCGACCTCTATATCTTGACCAACGAAGATGGTCCGCGGTATCGCGTCTTCAAGACGCCCGTGACCAAGCCGGGGCGCGAGCATTGGCGCGAAATCATTCCGCAGTCGGATGCGGTGCTGACATCGCGTGGACATCATCGGCGGACAACTTTTTGCCCGCTACGAGAAGAATGCGCACTCGCTGCTGAAGCGGTTCACCACCGAAGGCAAGCCTCTAGGCGAAATCGAACTGCCTACCCTGGGCACAATTACGGATATCGGCGGGGAGTACGACAGCACCAGCGCGTTTTACCTCTTTAGCTCGTTCACCGTGCCGACGACCATCTACCGCTTCGACATTCAGTCGCAGAAGAGCTCGTTGTGGGACTCGGTGCAGACCAACTTCGATGCCAGCGGGTACGAGACCAAGCAGGTGTGGTACACGTCGAAGGACGGCACGCGCGTGCCGATGTTTTTGGTCATGCGCAAGGGACTGAAGCTAACCGGACACAACCCGGTTCTGCTGACGGCCTACGGCGGCTTCAATGTGAGCCTCACCCCGGAGTTCAGCAAGACAATCTTTCCCTGGCTCGATCATGGCGGCATCTTTGCGATGGCGAACCTGCGCGGCGGCTCGGAGTTCGGCGAAGACTGGCACCGCGCCGGTATGCTCGACAAGAAGCAGAACGTCTTCGACGATTTCATCGCTGCTGCCGAGTACCTGCAAAAAGACGGCTACACCGATAAGCAACATCTCGCGATTCGTGGCGGCAGCAACGGCGGACTACTGATGGGCGCGGCGATTACGCAACGGCCTGACCTCTTCCGCGCCGTCGTCTGCCAGGTGCCGCTGCTCGACATGCTGCGCTACCAGAACTTTCAGATCGCCAAGCTGTGGATTCCGGAGTATGGTTCGTCGCAAGATCCCAAGCAGTTCCAGTGGCTTTACGCCTATTCGCCGTATCACCACGTGAAGAAGGGAACCGACTATCCTGCAATCTTGTTCATGACGGCTGATAGCGACACGCGGGTCGACCCCATGCATGCGAAGAAGATGACCGCCCTGCTTCAGGCGGACAATGGCGGGCCGAACCCCATTCTGCTGCGTATCGAGCCGAAGGCTGGTCACGGGGTCGGAAAGCCGATATCCAAGCTGGTGGGGGAGTGGACAGACATCTATTCCTTCCTATTCTGGCAGTTAGGGATTGAGCCATAACCTGCACAGAATTGTGGGCACGCAACCTCGTCAGGTGAGACAATAAAGGTATGACTTACTATAGAGTTGAGTTTCTGACCGAAGGCACCACTGCTCACCAGCCCAAGCGGTTCCGCACCGAAGAGAAGGCGAAAAAGCACGCCAAGAAAGTTCTGGGTATTACGGACGAGGGCAGCTTGGCGTCCAGAGCCACGATTTCTCCTGTGAACAAGAATGGGACGCCCGTCTAATGACCTGCCCCTCGTGTCAAGGTGAGCTGTCGAAAATCTGGCAACCGCAACGCTCCTCCAACACGCTGCCGATCCCGCACGTGCAGTGGGGCTGCGGCATCTGCGGCCAGACGTTCTCCCGGGAGCAGTTGCGACCGCCCAAACGGCAGGATAACGCGGAGCCACTGGGCCCCGTTCTTCTCTGAGGAATTGAAGCTGAGATACGCCGCACAGATCCTGCGGCCCAACCGCGCCCTGTAACTGAAGTGTGATTGACCCTCCTTCCCCCGAAATGTTATAAAGACTCGCCTTTTGTGCTGCGCCTGTAGTGTGCCTTTAACTGCACACAAACTGGTGCAAATGTTCCCGACGCGGCCAAGCCTCAAACACTTCTGTCTGAAGTGGAAGCGCGTTTCCGGGATTCCAGCAGGTCCATGCATGGTTTTCGACTGGCGGTCTGCGAAGACGCAAGCTAGAGCCCTGTACGCGCGCGACCTGCTGGGCGGTCATCGATCTCATGGAAACATTGCCGGCGGAAAGTCGCCGGAGAGCGGAACAACCTAACGTCATAATTCATGGGTGCTCCCCATCACGGGTGCGTCCCATTGGAGGAATCATATGCACACCTGGCTCGCCGACCTGCGGCGGCTGTCATCCATAAGAAGCTCGGCCAAGTTGCTCAGCGCCGCGCTGACGCTGTTCATGCTGAATGCGGCCACCGCCTTCGCCCAGCCGAGCGAGGCGGGCGGCGAGGCCACCCTCCAGCTTCCCGATCTCTCGTCGGTCAGCTTTCTCGGGCATGACCGGCCACAACCTGCTGCTGATCGGACTGCTCTTCTGCGCTTTCGGCCTGCTGTTCGGACTGGCGATTTATATCCAGCTCAAGAACCTGCCGGTGCACAGCTCCATGCGCGAGATCTCCGAGCTGATCTACGAGACTTGCAAGACGTACGTGATCACCCAGGGCAAGTTCCTGATGGTGCTTTGGGCGTTCATCGCCGTGGTGATTGTGGCTTACTTCGGATGGCTGGCTCCGGTTCCCGGCAAGCCAGTGGGGGTGACGCTGCCCGTCATTCTTGCATTCAGCATTGTCGGCATTTGCGGGAGTTATGGTGTGGCGTGGTTCGGCATACGCGTGAACACCTTCGCCAACTCGCGGACGGCCTTTGCCGGGCTGGGCGGTAAACCGTATCCGATCTATGCCATTCCGCTGAAGGCGGGCATGAGCATCGGCATGATGCTGATCTCGGTCGAACTGCTCATCATGCTTTGCATTCTGCTGTTTGTTCCGGCTGATTACGCTGGCCAGTGCTTCATCGGCTTCGCCATCGGCGAGTCGCTGGGCGCCGCCGCGCTCCGTATCGCCGGCGGCATCTTTACCAAGATTGCCGACATCGGCTCCGACCTGATGAAGATTGTCTTCAAGATCAAGGAAGACGACGCTCGCAACCCGGGCGTGATTGCCGATTGCACCGGTGACAACGCAGGTGACTCGGTTGGCCCCAGCGCTGACGGCTTCGAAACCTACGGCGTAACCGGCGTGGCGCTGATCACGTTTATCCTGCTGGGCGTCAAGGATCCAAAGGTCCAGGTTCAACTGCTGGTGTGGATCTTCGTCATGCGCATCATGATGCTGGTTTCCAGCACAGTGGCCTACTTCCTGAACGAAGCAGTGGCCAAGGCGCGCTACGGCAATGCGACCGAAATGAACTACGAAACCCCTCTCACCTCGCTGGTTTGGCTCACTTCGATCATCTCCATCGTTCTGACCTACATCGTCTCGTATCTCATCATTCCGGTGCTGGGCTCCAGCGGCGACGACACGCAATGGTGGAAACTGGCCACCATCATCTCTTGCGGGACCCTGGCGGGCGCCATCATCCCTGAGCTGGTGAAGGTATTCACCTCCACCAATTCAGGTCACGTCAAAGAGGTGGTGACCTCGGCGGAGGAAGGTGGCGCTTCTCTCGACATCCTGTCAGGACTGGTGGCCGGCAATTTCTCGTGTTACTACCTAGGCTTCACAATGGTTCTGCTGATGAGTATTGGCTACTACTTCAGCACCTACGGGCTGGGCGCGCTGATGCTGGCGCCCGCCGTCTTCGCCTTCGGCCTGGTCGCTTTTGGATTCCTGGGCATGGGCCCGGTAACCATTGCGGTCGACTCCTACGGCCCGGTAACGGACAATGCGCAATCGGTGTACGAGCTGTCGTTGATTGAGCAGGTGCCGAATATCGAGGGCGAGTTGAAGCGCGACTACAACATTGACGTGAACTTTGAACGCGCCAAGCACATGCTGGAGGAAAACGATGGTGCGGGCAATACCTTCAAAGCCACAGCCAAACCAGTGCTGATCGGCACCGCCGTTGTGGGCGCGACCACCATGATTTTTTCCATCATCATGGCGCTCACCCACGGCTTGACGGAGAACGTGGGAAATCTCTCGCTGCTGCACGCTCCTTTCGTATTGGGGCTGATCAGCGGTGGCGCCATCATCTACTGGTTCACCGGCGCTTCCATGCAGGCGGTTACCACCGGCGCTTATCGCGCGGTGGAGTTTATCAAGGCCAACATCAAGCTGGAGGGTGTAGAGAAGGCTTCTGTCTCCGACAGCAAGAAGGTCGTGCAAATCTGCACCCAATATGCGCAGAAGGGCATGTTCAACATCTTCCTCGCGGTGTTCTTCGTCACTCTGGCATTTGCCTTCGTGGAACCGTTCTTCTTCATCGGCTACTTGATCGCGATCGCCATCTCCGGCTTGTACCAGGCGATGTTCATGGCCAACGCCGGTGGCGCCTGGGACAACGCCAAGAAAATCGTCGAGGTTGAGTTGAAGCAGAAGGGAACCGCTCTGCACGACGCCACAGTAGTAGGCGACACGGTGGGCGATCCCTTCAAGGACACGTCTTCAGTGGCCATGAACCCGATCATCAAGTTCACCACTCTATTTGGATTGCTGGCGGTAGAACTGGCGGTCAGCTTAACCGCGAGCAAGGGAGCAGCGTTCAGCCACGTGCTGGCGGTCGTCTTCTTCGCGATCTCGTTTGTCTTCGTGTACAGGTCGTTCTACGGGATGCGGATCGTCAAAGCCCCGGCCTGATAAAGAACGCATCAAAGGAAAAACGCCATCCCGTTGTGGGATGGCGTTTTTCTGTTTGGGGCCAACAGGTACGGGCTTATCTGCCGTGCCTGCGGTGATGCTTCTTCGGCGGCTTCGGTGGATGCGGCGGCGGCGGCGGCGGCGGCGGCGGCGGTGGTGGCGGCGGCGGCGGTGGCGGCGGCGGCGGTGGTGGCGGCGGCGGCGGTGGCGGCGGCGGTGGCGGCGGCGGTGGCGGCGGCGGTGGCGGCGGCGGTGGCGGCGGCGGCGGTGGCGGCGGCGGCGGTGGCGGTGGCGGCGGTGGCGGCGGCGGTGGCGGCGGCGGTGGCGGCGGTGGCGGCGGCGGTGGCGGCGGTGGTGGCGGTGGTGGCGGCGGCGGTGGCGGCGGCGGTGGCGGCGGCGGTGGCGGCGGCGGCGGTGGCGGCGGCGGCGGTGGCGGTGGCGGCGGTGGCGGCGGCGGTGGCGGCGGCGGTGGTGGCGGCGGTGGCGGCGGCGGTGGCGGCGGTGGTGGCGGTGGTGGCGGCGGCGGTGGCGGCGGCGGCGGTGGTGGCGGCGGTGGTGGTGGTGGCGCTACGCCCGACAGAGCCTGCAGGAGCGTTGTCCCCTTGGGACTGCCCCAGCCACTGCACGGGTCCCATCCCGGACCGGCCCTGTAATCGCCATTATTACCCGACGTGATGTCACGAAATGTTCCCGGATCACCGGCGAGACTTTGGTACAAGTTCGGATTCAGATAACCTATCGGCGTACCTAGGGACTGATTGAAAAGGGCAATCAAGCCAGCCCATAATGGCGCGACGGCACTGGTCCCTCCCACAGCGAAACTCGAGCCGTCAACCCGGACCTGGTAGCCAGTGGCAGGATCGGCATCGCCGGAAACGTCGGGCAACCCACGGCCAGCGAAGTTGCCCGGATTATCGGAGGGTGGCACATTGGCGTTAGCCTGCCACGAAGGAATTGGGAAAGTTTCGCTAACCCCGCCGCCGGTAGCCCCGTTGTTAGGAAGGTCGTTCCATACTACCTCGCTCGTAATCGACCCGCCGCTGAGTTCGAGTGTGGTTCCCCCGCAAGCCAGCGAGTAGGGACTCGAGGCGGGAAAGTCCACGTGGTCCAGGCCGTCGCTCACACCGTCGGTCGAGCCGTTGTCGCCGCAGGCCACGCAAACCGTCACGCCCAAGGCCGCTGCCGATTGCAGGGCGCTGTTGTAGGTTTGCAGCGATTGTGCCGTCCAGCTCGACTCCGGACCTCCCCAACTGATCGAGATGACCGAGGGAGCATTGACCTTGTCCATCGCTGCCTGGTTGATGGCATCGAGGAAACCGGCATCGGTGTTGGGAGCGAAGTAAACGACGATTCTTGCGCCAGGAGCTATGGCGCCTGACACCTCAATGTCGAGCATCACCTCTGTATCTGGACCATTGATGTCGCCTGTGGGCTGGTTCTGCGCTCCGTCCACCGACACCGCCACAACCGTTGGCGCCGGCGAGATTCCAAGACCGCGAAAGTAGGTGTTGAGATCGGACTGGGTGAAGCCGCCCCCGAGCTCAATGATGCCTATCGTCTGGCTTTTTCCGTTGACTGCAGTGGGGAAACTGTACGCTTGGGCAACCTGCAACGCTGTATAGGAAACGGCTGCTGCCAAAGGACCCGCCTCGCTGTTCGCAACCCGGAAGTGGGTCTGCGCCTGCGGCCGGTTATCGAGACCGTGCACGCTGCTAACGATGCCGTCCAGTTCTGCCGGAATGCTGACCGCCCCGGTGCGCCCCCGATACGAGCCTCCCGGATGTTCGTATCTCGCTAACTTTACCTGAAACGCCTTCTCAAAATCGGCGCACCGCCCCGTCAGAACGACGCTCCTGGCAGCCAGATTGACCTGCGACAGAGCGAGCCCGTGAGCGCCTGCGAACGCCTCCACCTGCTCCGCGTCCGCCGGATCGGCGCCATACTGGGCCGCATACTCGTCGCGCGAGAGACGCTGGCCGCTGGCCACAAGCTCGTCCAACGACGGCTGGTCCAGTGCCGACGCTCTTGGCCTAAGGGTTACCGTGACCTGCATTACTTCATTGCGATCTAAGGAACCCGCTTGGGTCGCGCCGGGCATCGGCTCGCGCTCGCTGCCCTTCACTTTGACGTATTTGTCGAATGCCATTGTATGCACCTCAGAGGGGCTCGGTCATCGCTGCGGCCGAGGGTGATTTTGTGTCGTTCTGCGGGGAAAGTGACGCCTGAAAAATAACCCCGGGCGGCAACACTTCGCTAGAGATGATATCGCAAACCCTGGTCGACACGTGAGGACTGTGCTAACGGCCGATCGGTTCAGGGCCCCTTCATCTTCTCTTTCACGGTATGCGCCAGCTTTTCGATCTCTTCCGCCTTCTTGATCACGGTAACCGAGAGCGTATGCTCGTTCGTCTTGTCCACGTATTGCTTAAGCTCGGTGGCCAGCTCCAGCAGCTTATCCGTGTCCTTCTTGATGTCCTGCTGGCGCTTTGTATTTTCGGCTTTTTCTGCAGCACGTTTCTGCTGGGCCTCCATTTCCGTCTCTGCGGGGGTTTGCGCGCTCTGGCCAGAAACGGGAGGCAGAGTCTGATTTTGCGCCGCAGTCTCTAATCCGAAGATGAGGCAAAGCATGAGCGGGACATTGATGGCGGACTTGCGAAGAACACGTCACCAGCTTGGTTTTGTAGGTCATCGGGGTATCGCGATTATATTCCGGTCGCTCATCCGCTTGGTAAGGACAGCTTCGCTGGTTGCAGCCCCTCCGCGACTTTCAGACTGGGTTGCTATAATCCGCGAAATGTTGTTTTCCCAGCTCATTCGATTGCAGGCTTGGGTCCTGCTTCCCGACGGCGGCAAACATAACCTGCTCCAGTTGCTGGATTACTGGAGGGATGACGCTTTCCAATTCCTGCGCTCCCGCGCGCCAAGAATCATCGCGGTTCTCATCATCGCGTACATCCTCGCGCGGCTGCTCCGGAAGCTTTCTCGGCACCTGAGCGACCTGAGCAATCGCCAGGGACTGCCAAGCACGTTGCGTTCGCAACAAATGCGCACGTTATCGAGCGTCATCTACAGCGTCGGCGTGTCCGCCATCCTGTTCCTGGCGGCGATGCAGATCCTGCCCCTGCTGGGCATCAACATGGGACCGCTGCTGGCCAGCGCCGGGATCGTAGGACTGGCCATTGGCTTCGGAGCGCAGACGCTGGTCCGCGACTTCATCAACGGCTTCTTAATTCTGGTGGAGAACCAGTACGACATCGGCGACACCGTAAAGATTGCCGGTGTCCAAGGCGCGGTAGAGGCATGACGCTGCGCCGGACCGTCTTGCGCGACGACAACGGAACCCTGCACACAGTTCCCAGCAGCGAGATCAAAGTTGTCAGCAACCTCACACGCGATTGGACGCAACTGCCGATTCACGTTTCCGTGGCCTACGGCGCAGACAGCGATCGTGTGATCAGTTGCTGGACGAAGTCGCCGAGGAAGTGGCGAACGATCCCAAATATGCGGACAAAATCGTCGCCAAGCCCGAGGTTCCCGGGATCGATAAGGTGAGCGGCGGCGAAGTGGATTATCTGCTGCTGGTAAAGACCAAGCCAGGATCGCAATTTGCCGTCAGCCGCGAGTTGCGGCGGCGCATCAAGGCCTGCTTCGAGAAGAACAAGATCGAGCCGGGAAACCCGAATCGGGTTTATGTGGTGGATGGGCCGACGGCGAGCTAGGGAAAGTACGCCTCTAATCGCTGGCCAACAAGTTCGCGCTGGCAAACCTACTTCGGCTGGCGCCAGTCCCGCCCACTTCTCCAGCAACTTGAGCGTGGCCGCGAAGTCGAGGTCGTCCCATCCTTCTTCGCTCGACAGCTCATAAATCTCGTCCACGGTTTCCAGTGCAGGCAACTTGACGCGGTTCTCCTTGGCGGCGTCGAGCATGAGGTGGATGTCTTTGTGCATCAGGCGCAGCGGAAAATTGGGCGAATAGTCATGGCGCAGCACAAACGGCGCTTTGTAGTCCACCACGCCCGAGCGCACCATGGAAGCCTGGATCAACTCGATAAGTTTATGCGGATCGACGCCCAGCTTTTGCCCGAGCGTGTAGGCTTCGGCGAAGCCCTCGTAGATGAGCGCAATCATCAGGTTCATACACAACTTGGCCGACTGTCCCTTGCCGGTTTCGCCGATGTGGATGACGAGCTTGCCCATGGCTTTGAAGAGCGGCTGCAGATATTCCACCGGCTCGGGAGCTCCACCAACGATGAAGATAAGTTGTCGCGTTCTCGGCGCCGATTTTGGATCCGGTTACCGGAGCGTCCACCCAATGTACGCCGCTGGCGTTTACCCGCTCGGCAAAACGCAGGGTGGCTGCAGGGGCGATCGTGCTGGAGTCAACAATGATCATGCCTTCGCGCAGCGACTGCTCGGCACCGTCTTCGGCGAACAGCACCCGCTCGACGGCCGCGGTGTCGGCAACACAGATCCAGACTACGTCGGCATCCTTCGCCGCATCAGCCGGAGAGACCGCCGTGGTGGCGCCATCAACATGCTGGCGGGCCGTGCGGTTCCAGACGAAAACTTCATGTCCTGCTTTAACTAGGTTGGCGGCCATCGGCCGTCCCATGATGCCCAAACCGAGGTAGGCAATTCGCATCGCTGCTCCTTGTGTTGCGCAGGTTGCCAACGAGCCGCAAAATGGCGCTTGCTGGGTAAGGTGACTCCACGTTTGATTTAAGCTGAGTGGCGGACGATAGGTCAAGCAAGTTGATGCACTTGGCCGGCTCGCATCGCCAAGCTCCGCATCTGCGTCTAATATTCAGCTTCTCATGTTAGGCATCACAGTTCGGCGCAAAGCAAGGCAATTTGGTACGCTGGTTCGCCACTCGGCCATGACACCTCGTACCGGCATGACTCGCAAGCCGGTGCCGGCGCGGCGCGGCCAGCTAGGCGTAACCTTCATCGGACATTCCAGCTTCTTCCTGCAAATTGGCGGCAAGAACATCCTGATTGACCCTAACTTTGCCCGCTGGATCTTCGTGCTCAAGCGGCTGCGCCGTCCCGGATTGAGGCTGGGCGACCTGCCGCCGATTGACGCGGTGCTGGTTTCGCACGCTCACTTCGACCACCTGCATCGGCCCTCCTTGCGTGCTATTGCGCGACTCTCACGGCGCAAGATCGGGTAAGCGGCCGGCGATTATCGTTCCGCGAAACGTTCGCGACATCGTCAGCGATCTTGGCTACGGGCCCATCGTAGAGCTGGAGTGGTGGCAGAGTTTTCAGCTTGGCAATGTGGAGATCACGCACGTGCCGTCCCGCCATTGGGGCGCGCGCATGGTGCGCGACATACACCGCGGCTTCGGCGGATTCGTCCTGCGTGCAGGCAAACACTCTCTCTATCACGCCGGTGACACTGCTTATTTCGAAGGCTTTCGCGAGATCGGCCAGCGGCTGAGGCCCGAGGTTGCGCTGTTGCCCATCGGGGCTTATCATCCCGATTCGTTTCGCCGAGTGCATACCAGCCCGGAGGATGCGGTGCAGGCATTCCTCGACTTGGGAGCGTGCTGGATGGTTCCCATGCATTACGGGACATTCCGCCTTTCCTACGAGCCGGTGGACGAGCCGGTTGCGCGGCTGGAAGCCGACGCCGAGCGGCGCGGCATCGAGGAGAAGATTTGCGTGCTGGAAGAGGGCGTGACCAAGTTTTTCGAGTAGACTCTGCTAAGGCATACAGCATCCAACTTCGAGTGTCCTGAGTGTCGCATGGAACCCGGGATACATTCATCGAGATGAAAGTTAACCACGGAGGCACTGAGATCACGGAGAAAACCTGTGGAAACCAAATCTCCGTTTTCTCCGTGTCTCCGTGGTGAATAATTCTGGCCCGAACCGGGCGGGGTTCCGAGGAGATCTTGTGAGAAAAATTGCTCTTGCGCTCTTGTTAACTTTATTGCTCGGCACCCTTGCGATAGCCGCCGACACCTACCAGACCGGCAAGATCGTGAAGTGGGACAACGGCAACTACCCCGACGGTAAGAAAACCAAGGCCTGGATCGTATATCAGCTACAGGGCGACAGTATGCTGTATTCCATCGCCCGCCGAAAGGAAACCAAGCCCCAGATGGAACCTGGAGAGCAGGTCCAATATGAGGTCAAAGGCAACCAGATGACGGTAGTCAACGCCAAAGGGAAGAAGAACAACTACCAGATTGTCGGACAGTCGCAGGCGCCCGCACAATAAGCGCTCGCGCAGCGCCCGAGTTGGACCCGATATTGGCTGGTCACCAGTTGCTCGGCAATGAATCGCTCAGTTCAGTCGTCAGGGCCCACTCGATCGTTCTCTGCTGCTCACGCGTCAGTTTCATCCCCCCACGCGTCAAGTAAAAAACGTCATGCGCGACCGCGCCTTCTGTATCAATCAGCGCCACCTCGATGCTGCAACTCTCGCTGGCCAGGGTTGAGCTGATGGTGTGCAGCAGCCCCGGACGGTCTTGCGTGATCACTTCCAGCAGCGTGCTGCCGGGGGAGGATTCGTCATCATATCGAAGCCGCGTCTCGACCTTCAGCTTCGCCGGCTTGGTGTCGGCCTTCAGTCGCGACTCCAGCAGCGGATCCAGCGGCGCTTCCCGCATCAAGATCTCGATAACTGACTTCTTGAACCGCTCGCGTTCCGGCGGGTTCAATTCCAGGGTGTGGAACCGGTCTTTGAAGTAGAAGCTGTCAACGATCACACCGGCGCGATTGGAAAAGGCGCTGGCCTTGGTGATGTCCATGCCCCACCCGTAGAGAATTCCGGCCAGCGTTGAGAACAAACCGGCGCGATCGGCGGTCACAACCGTGAGTTCATGCTGCCCGCTGACCCGCCGCACCCCAAGTTGCACAGGTTCCTTGCGCAGGTGGCTCGCCATTTCAAAGTGCAGAATCACCTGGTCGGGAGAGTGCGACAGGAGGTAGCGCTGCGGCAGGCCATCGAGGAACTTCAGCAGTTGCGACCGGCGTTTAGGCAGCAGCGCTGCAACCCGCTCCACCTGTTCAGTGCAGACGTCGGCGTGGAAGCGCTCTTCGTCAACGCTGCGATCGAAATAGGTGGCCGTGCCCGCATACAAGCGCCACAAATTTTCAGCCTTCCACGGCGTCAGCGCTTCCGGGTTCACCGACTTGATGTCGGCGAGCGTCAGCAGCGTGAGCATCTTCAGCCGCTCGGGCGTGCCGATCTTCCCGGCCAGCTCGCGAACAGTTTCGGGATCGTAGATGTCACGGCGGCGCATGGTGGACGACATCTCTAGATGGGCCGCGATCAGAAAGCACACCGTCCGCACATCTTCGGCCGGAAGTCCCATACGCTCTACCGCTGCTGCCGCTAGTTGCACGCTGTTATGGACGTGGTCGGTGCCCGCGAGTCCTTTACCGGTGTCATGCAGCAGCAGTGCCAGGACGAGCAACTCGGGTCGCTCCAATTCCGCAAGCAACTCGCCAAACGGCTGCAGCCATTCGATATCATTGTTCTTCAAACGATGGAGCACTTCGATGGCGACAAAACTGTGTTCGTCCACCGTGTAGCGGTGGTAGAGATCGCGCAAAACCAGCGAGTCGATGGTTTCGAACTCCGGAATAGCGCGGGTCAACAGGTTGAGGGAATGCATCCCGCGCAGCGCTTCGGCCGCATGGGGTTGCACCAGGAGCTCGCGCAGATGCTCCCAGAGACGAGCGTCCTGCGGCATGGCGTCAACGAGCGCGCGAGATGCATTCTTGATCCGCCGCTCGGTCTCCAGGCTCAGGGCAACCCCGTGGCGCGCGACAAAGGTGCACAGGCGCAGGACCGCAATCGGGTCCCGGGCGCCAGCAGACTGCTGGAGAAACACCCGGCCCTCCACCACCGAGAAGTCTTCGTTGGACACACGCGAGCGCCAGCGCTGAAACGAGCGGTACAGCGAAGAACGGTCCCGCGGCACCTGTTCCAACAGTTGGTTGGTGTGGCGGAAGATGGCTCGCGCGTGGCGGAAATACAACCGCATCCATTCGGCCGACGAGAGGGGTCCCGACTTCGTTGCAATGCCCCTGGCCGCCAGCTCATCCTGCGCTTCCCAGGTGACGACGTTGTCATCGCGTTTGGCGCGGTAATGCAGATAGCATCGAGCGGCAGATAGAAAATCCACTGCATTCAGCAAGTCTTCGCCGTCAGGGCCCGATTGCAGGCGAAGCGATTCGGGCCACCTGCGTCCGGAATCGAGCTCCGCAATTGCGCCGAGCCATTGCGCGACGTGAATGTCGCGCAAGCCTCCCGGACCGTCCTTGAGGTTGGGCTCGAGATGGAAGATGGTATTGCTGAAGCGCAGATGGCGAGTGCGCGTCACTTCGGCTAGCCGCTGTACCAGCGCGTCCGACTCACGCGCCACAAGCTGCGGCAGGATCTTCTGGCGTAACCGCTCGAACAGCGCCGCTTCACCTGCCAGGAAGCGGCAGTCGAGCAGTGAGATGGTGAACTCCACGTTGTCCTGATCAAATCGCCCGCAATCCTCGAAGGTGCGGGTGGTTGGACTGACACGCAGGCCGATGTCCCACATTTCCTGGCAGATGCCGCGTACCGGATCTTTGGCCCATCCACGTAGCTCTTCGTTCTGAGCCAGGAAAAGCAGGTCAACGTCGGAATAAGGGAACAGCGCACGCCTGCCGAAACCGCCCAACGCAATCAGCGCAAAGCCGGAGCCCGCGCGCGTGGGTATGTGCTGCTCCCATAGCTGAATGGCAAGCTGATCCACAACCGCCGTGCGGTCATGTACCGTGTCTGTGCCGGAACCGTTGGCCTCGAACTCCCCGCGCAACCGCTCGAATTCCTGCCGGTAATGCGAGCGCAAAGTGGAGTCGGCCGCTTGACTGGACATGGTTATTACGGCGCCTTCGGAGTCAATGTTTTCTTGAAGGGGCACAGCTTTAGCTGTGCCACAGAGGACAGTTGAAGCACCTGGGCTTTAGCCCCTGAGGGAGCTCGATTCTGCCCAGTTGGCACCGCGGTCGACGTGGGCCGCTGCGAAAACCGAGGTCCCTCGGCGGCTAAAGCCAGACCCTCGAGGGTCGTGAAACGGCACGCCTGAAGGCGTGCCCCTTCAACGCAAAGACGTAGGCTCCCGGAGGCTGGTTTCACGGAACCACTCGTCACTCGACCCCCCTTGGCCGAAAGGTCTTCGACCCGCTTACAATGCGGTTTCGCCGCGCTCGTCGTTGCGTATGCGAATGGCATCGTCTATGCGCGACAGGAAAATCTTGCCATCGCCGATCTTTCCGGTACGTGCAGCGTTGGTGATGGCCTGGATCGCCGAATCCACCAGGCGATCCGGAAGCACAGTCTCAATCTTCACCTTGGGCAGAACGTCCACGGTGTACTCGCGTCCGCGATAGAACTCAGTGTGGCCCATTTGCCGCCCGTGCCCTCGCACTTCGGTCACCGTCATGCCTTCCACTCCTATCTCGAGCAGGGCGTCTTTGACGGCTTCGAACTTCGAGGGTTGTATTACTGCCTCCAACTTGGTCATAAACTCGCCTTTAGGATTTCGTGATCGTTAGGTTGTGTGAAAACAAACACCTGCAACTAGGGCAGAGAAACCTCCCAGTAATAGCCTTCCTCGCCATGCTGGGTGAGGTCGAGCCCCTGCACTTCGTGCTCGGCCGGGACGCGAACCCCGATCGCGAAGTCCACAATCCTGAGGATGATGTACGTGCCAACTACTGCCAGCGCAATAGCAATTACCACGCCGACTCCCTGATTCAGGATCTGGTGGTAGTTGCCGTCGATCATTCCCGACGCCAAGGCATTACCCTGCGCGTCCTTGAATATCGGGTTGACGAGCTTGGTGGCGAAGACTCCAGTCAGCAGCGCGCCGATGGTGCCGCCCACGCCATGCACGCCGAAGGCATCGAGCGAATCGTCATAACCCAGGGCAGCTTTCACCTTCGCGACCATCAGGTAGCAGCCCACGCCCGCGATCAGTCCGATCAACAATGCCGGCATCGGACCGACAAACCCTGAAGCGGGCGTGATCGCCACCAACCCAGCCACGCATCCGGAAATCGCACCCAGAGCGCTCGGCTTGCCATTGCGAATCCACTCCGCGACTGCCCATCCGATTGCCGCCGTTGCGGCCGCGAAGTGAGTAGCCACGAATGCGCTGGTCGCCAACGGGCCGGCGCTCAAGGCGCTGCCGGCGTTGAATCCGAACCAGCCCACCCACAGCAGACAGGCCCCAATGAAACTCAACACAACACTGTGCGGCATCATCGGCTCTTTGGGATAGCCGAGCCGCCGACCAAGATACGTCGCGCACACCAGCGCCGAAACTCCTGAGGTGATGTGGACCACCGTGCCGCCGGCGAAGTCGAGAGTAGGGAAGCGCCCGCCCAGGCTGGCGTTCAGAATTCCGCCCTTACCCCACACCATATGCGCCATGGGCGCATACACCAACAGCGACCATAACCCCATGAACAGCAGCATTGCGCTGAACTTCATCCGCTCAGCAAAGGCCCCACTAATCAGCGCAGGAGTAATGATGGCGAACATCAATTGATAGATCATGAACGTCTGCTGCGGAATGGTAGCTGCGTAATCGGGGTCAGGTTGCGCCCCCACACCGCGCAGAAAAGCATGGCCAATCCCACCGATGAAACTGTTGCCGGCTCCGAAGCAAAGGCTGTACACGACAATGGCCCACAGCACAGTAATGAGCGCCATCATGGCGAAGCTTTGCATCATTGTGGAGAGGACGTTCTTCTTGCGCACCAGGCCACCGTAAAACAACGCCAGCCCGGGGCCGGTCATCATCAGCACCAGCGCCGAGCTGACCAGCATCCATGCGTTGTCGGCCGAGCCTTTAGCATCGGCGACCTGCTGCTGCAATTGTGCGATTTGCGCCGCCGGATCAGCGGCAGCCTGAGTTGTTTGTGCCGCCACGGAACCGGCCAGCAGAATCAGAAAGAGGAATGGCAGAGACCTTCGAACCAACTGCATGAAGTACTCCCATTAGAGCGAGATCAATCGAACTGCAACGGCCTGAAGGAGCATTTTTTCGGGCGCGGCGAAACCGCTTCCGGCCCGCGAAAAAGCGGAGAGAACAGAGTTACGCTCGCGGATCGGTTTTTGCCGACCTTTTGCTTTTGGCCCTTGTAAGTTGAATATCTGGTTTGGCGGGGAATGAGAAATTCAAACTATTTATGGGCAGTATTAGTTACGGTTATCGACCTTCAGCCTTCATCACTTACGTCTTACAACCTTCCGCTATTAAGGCCGCAAAATAGTCTTCGACGTTGTCGGTGAAATGGTATGTGAACACGTGGAGGCCACCCTGGGCGTAGCCTATCTGCTCGTAGAAGAACGAGTCGCTAAATCCGAATGGCTCGATCGTGTGCGCGGTGATTCCAAACCGACCAATGATCTTTCGTGGATCTGCAAGAGCCATTAACTTGATCTCGCAGACGATCCAACGGCCGTACAAATCATCGTCGCTCTGTCTTAATAGCACTAGGTTCGCGCTTCTGCCGTCGGTGACTCCAATCCATCCGCCGCCGATGACCATGCCGCCGCGTATCTTGATTCCGGTCCACCTTGGACCGAAGAAGGTCACCCCGATTGTCTTGCGCCCAGGTAGATGATAGGTAGCTCCCTGGAGTCGGGATTCGATAGAGTCTTTATGGACGCCAATCTTCCCAAACTGGAACTCCCGATTAAACTGCTCCACTGCGGGCTGAAATTGTTCAAGCAGCGCTTCACAGGAATGAACGTAAAGCGCAAGCTGCCGTTCTGACTCCTGCGCCTTTCGAGCAGACTCTAGGTTTCGCTTTTCCTGTTCTTGCTGCTTTGCGACTGCTGATGTGACCGCTTCCGATACCGCTGCCGATACTATCGGGCTGCGACTCACAGTCGGCTCCATTTCTGGATCGCTCAATATTTCAAGTACCTCGTGCCAATCGAGACGCTCCTGAGGGCGCTTCGCAACCATTCGCAGAATCAACTGCACCAGCGCCATCGGTATTTCAGTCCGCTGGCTGCGCGGGTCGGGGCATGCCTCATACAGATGAACTCTTTCCCAATCATGCATATTGCCGGGGTCTTTGACCCTCGGTAACAGTGGGTGTTTCAGCGTCAAAATCTCGAAGAACACAAGGCCTACTGCATAGACGTCCAACTTATGCGTGTTTTTTTCGTTAACCCAACCTTCAGGCGCCATGTAAGCGACGTGCTGGCCTCCTTTGAAGGTATGAAGCCTGGTGCTCTCGTCCACGAATTTGGAAATTCCGAAGTCGCCAATTTTTAGGGCATTCGCCTCGATAAGAATATTGTCCGGTTTGATGTCGCGGTGAATGAGCTTCTCATTGATCGCCCGTACTCCCTGCGCGATATCAATCATCATCTCGATAGCTCTGGCTATTGGTATCTGGCTACCCGCCTGACCTTGTACCCGCAGAAGGCGCGCCAGGGTCCCCCCGGAAACATATTCCATGCATGTGTACGGCCCCAAGTCGGCAATCGTGCCTTTCATCAACATGAAGCACTCGTACGACGTTAGGATGATTGATCTGCTGTGCTGCCTTAACCTCATTGAGCAGCGCTCTCCTCCCGGTGTCGTCCGGCAGTTGACCTAGAGGGAGTAGCTTGACAGCAATAACGTTACCAGTTGACTCTCCATTGGCTCGATACACTTCGCCAAACGCACCCCGACCAAGGAAGTCGGTAATAACGTACAGCTCATTTTGAGGGCCGGTAATTCGTTGTCCGATCAGAACGGAAGGCATCTACCCGTCTCTTTCCACCCATTAGAATTGTAAGTCTTGATCGAGTCGAAGATAGCGGCACCCCTAACATGCCCGCAAATCGACGCAGGGAGGCCGGCCAGCCCATTCTGGGCCCGCCGCCATCGGGGTTTCCCCGATGTTCACACGTCACAAAGGGCTGTGACTTTAATCGTTGCCCCGGGCCGGGAAAGAGTTAGAATAGAGTTGGAATTGAAAATGATTTTCAACTTCATATTCGGCCGTCATAAGAAAGAGCGCCATCGCAAGGCCAGCGCGCTGGCCGACCTCCACGTCGGCGAGAGCGCCATTCTCTCCGAACTGCAACTGTCTCCGCCGGTGGCGGAGCACCTCATGAATCTCGGTTTCGTTCCCGGAATGGAAGTGACGGTCGCGCGCAGCGGCCCGGGAGGCGATCCTCGGGTGTACCGTGTCGAGGGGACCGAAATTGCCATGCGCCGCGATGTGTCGCGCCACATCCATGTGGAGCTGCTCGGGGCGCCGGCCTTTGGAGACTGACGCATGGGAGCGTCAACGATGAGCTGCCATGCGGTGGCGCGACCCAGCGACGAGACTCTGGGCACAGCCTATCGCACGATAGCCGTTGTCGGTCCTCCTAATTCCGGCAAGACCACGCTTTTTAACCGGCTCACCCGCTTGCGCCAAAAGGTCGGCAATTTTCCCGGCGTCACCGTCGAACATCACACCGGTTACGTGCGCGACTCCGAAGGGCAGGAGATCGCGCTCATCGATCTGCCCGGCGTTTACAGTCTCACTCCCAAGTCCGAGGATGAGAAAGTCGCGGTGGATGTGCTGACCGGGCAAATGCCCGGCACGCCGCGTCCCGACGCCATCATCCTCGTACTGAATTCCACCAATCTGCACAGCCACCTCGTGCTGGCGGCGCGCGTGATTGCGCTGGGGACGCCAACGCTGGTGTTGCTGAACATGGCCGACGAGCTGCGCAACCAGGGCGGTCACGTGGACGTCCTTTCGCTGGCGCGTCAGTTGGGCACGCCGGTTGCGCTGATCAGCGCCACCACGGGTGAAGGAATCGTGGCGGTACAGAATTTCCTCGACTCCGCGGTTGCCAGCCCTGAGCCCTTGGAACTGCCCGTTGTGGGCAGTACGCGTGGCTATCGCGAATGGGCCGTGCGCGTGGGCGAGAACGCAAAGTATCGCCGCCCTGCCACACCGGTTTGGACGCAGCGGCTCGACTCCCTGTTCCTGCATCGCATCTGGGGGTCGGTGATCTTCGCCGTCGTGGTCGTTGCGGTATTTCAGACGATCTTCGCGGTCGGGCAGCCGCTGTCGAATTTGCTGCAGCGATTTCTCGATGTCACCGGCGCGCAGCTTGGAGCCCATCTTCCGCAGGGGATGTTCAGCTCGCTCATCATCAATGGCGTGTGGAAGGGAACTGGCTCGGTGCTGGTCTTCCTGCCGCAGATCCTGCTGCTGTTCCTGGTGATCGGAATTCTCGAGGACTCTGGATATCTTTCGCGTGCTGCGGTGATTGCCGATCGCACCATGTCGCGCGTGGGACTGAACGGCAAGAGTTTTATCCCGCTGCTGTCAGCGTATGCCTGCGCGGTGCCGGCGATCATGGCGACGCGCACCATCGAAAACAAGCGTGACCGCATCGCGACCATGCTCATCGCGCCGTTCATGACGTGCTCGGCGCGCCTGCCGGTGTACACCATGGTGATTGCGGCCTTCCTGCCGAACCGGCCGCTGCTGGGCGTGTTCCTGGGGACGCGCGCGGTGGCGATGTTGGGGCTATATGTTCTGGGCTTCCTCATGGCGGTGCTGACCGCGCGCTTGCTGAAGTCCACTATCCTCCGAAGCAAGGACGCGCCGTTCATCCTCGAAATGCCGCCGTACCGCTGGCCGACGGCGTCGTCGCTTGGATTGCGGCTGGTCGATCGCGGCAAGGCCTTCCTTTATCGTGCGGGCACGGTCATCATGCTGGTCACCCTGCTGCTGTGGGCAGCGACCAATTTTCCCATGCATCATGGCGAGCCGCCTGAAGTCCAGAACAGCGTCGTCGCTAATTTGGGACATGCCATCGAGCCGGTTATTCGTCCTCTTGGCTTCGACTGGAAGATCGGCGTCGGACTGGTGACCTCTCTGGCTGCGCGCGAGGTGATCATCGCTACTCTGGGCACTCTGAACGGAGTCGATCCCGAATCGCACGCCACCGACTTGCAGGCCGCGCTGCGCCACGAGCTTACACCCGCGGCCGCGGTCGCGCTGCTGGTGTTCTTCGCCTTCGCGATGCAATGTATGTCCACCCTCGCGGTAGTGCGCCGCGAGACCAACGGATGGAAATGGCCTGCACTGCAGTTCACCTACATGACTGTGGTCGCCTATATCTCCGCCTTTGCGGCCTACAACATCGTCGGCCACTTCGTGCGGTAAGATTGGCAAAGAGCCGGCCGACCAGCCAGGTTAGAATTATCGGAACGGAATTCCGCATGGCAACGGTACAGATTTCGTCAGCGCCCGCATTTTCTGCTTTTCTTCCGGCGCGGCGGAGTCGTAGGCGCCCGCCGTTTGCGGGTCTAAAGGAATCGTGATGGTTGGGTTTGGCATCTTGCAGCCTCGAGTCATTTTACGGCAGGCGAGACCGCTGGCCCAAGCCCTATTAGCGATCCGTTGAGCGAAGTGGGCGAATTAGAAGCGAATCGCCAGGGCCGATCCACTCGTCCACTCACTTCCGCACGCCAGAAGTTTCCTTGACCAGTCCCGGCAGCACCTCTCCCGCCTTACCTACTACAACCTCGTCGAAGAACTTACCGTTGGCGGGTTCTTCGGGGCCGATGTAGACGGCCTTGGCGTGGTTCATACGAGCCATACGGACGAAGCTGGCAGCGGGCTCGACCACTCCCGAGCTGCCAATGGTTAGGAGCACGGTGCAGATTTTTAGTTCTTCGAATATGCGGTCCATGCCGAACGGTACCTCACCGAACCAGCAGATATGTGGCCGCAACAGCGCTCCGCACTTCAGGCAAGTCGGGATTTCCGCCCGGGTGAGATACAAGCGCTCGTCCTCAAAGGGAGCTGTGCGGCAGCCCTCGCGCGAGCAGCGAGTCTGCATAAGGCGGCCGTGCATGTGCATGATGCGCTGCGAGCCGGCCTGCTCGTGTAACGAATCCACGTTTTGCGTGCAAAGAAAGAAGCGGTCGCCCAGCGCACGTTCCAGCTCGGCCAAGGCACGGTGGGCAGAATTCGGTGTAACGCTGACGTGGCGTTTTCGGCGCTCGGAATAAAACTGCCACACCAGCTCCGGGTTGGCATGAAATGCCTGCGGCGTGGCCACCTCCTCCACGCGATTACCGCGCCACAGCCCATCGGCGCCGCGAAAAGTGGGCAGCCCGCTCTCAGCGCTGATTCCCGCCCCGGTGAGCACGAATACCCGGTCGTGCGACGATAGAGGTTTCATTGTTGGCCGGCCGGGGCGTTCGCCGGCGCGGCGGTGCTGCCTTTCAGGTACTTGTCGAACCAAGCCACAGTGCGGCGAAGCGAATCAATCTGGTTCTCGCGCTTCGCGAATCCATGGCCCTCTGCGGGATAGTAGTGCGCGTCCACCGTCCGGCCCTCCTTTTTCAAGATCTCTACCACCTGCTCGGCTTCTTCCTTAGGGACGCGAATGTCGTTTTCCCCTTGCAACACCAGCAGCGGCGCCTTCTCGTTGCGGATGTATTTGATCGGCGAGGTGTTCTCGTAAATAGTTTTGTCCTTAACCGGATCGCCGAGCAAAGTCTTTTCATATTGCTGCAGGAACGGATCTTCATGTTGCAGCATGGTGTACCAGTCGATGATGCCGTACATTTCCACCGCCGCCGCCCAGATGTCGGGGGTTTTGCCAATCGCCATCAGCGTCATGAAGCCGCCGTACGATCCGCCGGTGATGCCGATCTTCTTCGCATCTACGTAGCCGGTGTCGACGAGGAACTTGGTGGCGTAGACCTCATCCTGCAAGTCGCCTCCCCCGAGGTCCTGATAGTTTGCCTTCTGGAAGGCCATGCCGTAGCCGGTCGAGCCACGCACGTTCGGCGCAATGCAGATGTATCCACGGGAAGAGAGAGCAGCGGCCATCGAGTTGAAATAGTCCACCATCTGTCCCGTCGGTCCGCCGTGCGGCATCACTACCGCCGGGGTCGAGCCATCGCGCTTGAGGTTGAATGGCATCCACAGAAATGCGCTGATCATCTTTCCGTCGAAGCTCTTGTAGTGGACAAGTTGTGCTGCCGGAAGATCGCTGGGATTGAGACCGGCGACGGCGGAATAGGTGAGCTGGCGTGGCTTCTGCGCCACCATATCGTAGACCCACAAATCCGAAGGTCGTTGCGAGCTTTGATGACTGAGCAGCAGCGACTTGCTGTCAGGCGAGAACCCATTGGGATTTCCGGCGACGCTGGTCAAGCCATTCGGCATCGCGATCGCCTGGCTTTTCCCGGCTGCAAGCTCGTAGAGGTAAGTGGTGTTCAATCCGTCGGCGTTCACCTCATACGTCGCGAGCTTCCCATCGGGTGAGAAGTCTCCGCTGGAAGCCTCCCATTGAGTATTCGTAATCCACTTCAGTTGCTTGCTCGCGATATCCAGCAGCGCAGCGTTTTGATATCCGTCCTTCTGATTGGAGGTCACCAGCACGGTTTTGCCGTCGGGCGAAATCGCGCTGGCAGAAAACAAGATGTCACCCTTGTGAGGAGTGAGTTCCTCCGCCTTGCCGCTCGCGACCTCGATCAGGTAAACACTCGCGTCGGTACCACCGACGTTAACGCGGTTGGCGACGAGGTACTTGCCGTCGCCGCTCCAGTCAACCGCTTGCCACGAGTGGTCCTTGGTCTGCTCGTTGCTAAGTTTTCTCACATGCCGCGATGTCCAATCCAGCAGCGCGATGTCCACCGTGGGCGATGTCTTTAACTTATAGCTGAGGGCGATAGTCTTCCCATCGGGAGAGAACAGCGGTGCGTTCTCGGAGATATCCGGTGTATTCGTCAGATTGACCGGGACGCCGCCGTCGTTAATGGCGAACAGGTTGTAGTATTCACTGCCACCGAAATCCTGCTCAAAGACAATTTCCTTGCCGTCGGGCGACCACGCGGCCCCGCGCCGCCGGTCATCGGAGACGGTAAGCTGCAGCGGCCATCCGCCGGTGGCGGTCACCTTCCACAAATTCATGCGGCCGGTAAAGTTGGTGCTAAAGACAATCTGTTTTCCGTCCGGCGACCATGCCGGCGAAGTCACGCGCCGGCTATAGAAGAGGTCGTCGATCGAGACCGGATGCGCCGACGGGTTCTCCGCCGAACTGATTGACTTGGGATCGGTAGGCTGGCGATCGTTTGGCGAATCGGCAGCAAACAACGCCATCGCGAGCGCTAGGATAACGAATAGAGTCGCAAGAATCGCGCGCGCTGCGCCGTTGTTTCTGGGCATGATACCTCCCGCAAAGCCTGACCCGAGTTACCCCATCGCCCGGCGAAGCGTGCTTGGGCGTCCTCACGAAGCTCGCCGTCTAGATTACGTAGCGCCACTATCTTTCTATATACTGAATGATTCGGTCGCCGTCCGTATTCGGTTCCGGAGCCAGTGGCCGCATCCGTCGGGCCGGTAGGGAATCTATAACTATTATCAGTGTTTAAGCAAACGCCGTTCCCGCAAATTGGGAGCAACGGCTGGGGAGCTTGTCATCCTTGTCCACTCTATTGATGAACGTTGACAGCGAAAAGCAGGAACGCGCGATGGACGCGTTCCGCCGCTGGGGCTATCTGCAGGCCAATCTCGATCCCCTGGGGCACTTCGCCCCGCTTCCTCATCCTGAACT
The DNA here is from genome assembly GCA_963782275.1 of uncultured Acidobacteriaceae bacterium. Taxonomy (GTDB): domain Bacteria; phylum Acidobacteriota; class Terriglobia; order Terriglobales; family Acidobacteriaceae; genus Bog-257. Next base: position 77,191 of record CAWAJA010000006.1, read on the forward strand.
CGACATCGCCGGCGAAACCGCCGACGCCGCCCGCCGCATTTACTCCGGCAGCATTGGTGTCGAGTTCATGCACATTCCCGATCCCGAAAGCCGCCAGTGGATCCAGGAACGCATGGAATCGGCAGAGCAGGAGCCCGTGGATCGTTCGCACATTCTTGACCAACTGGTGCGCGCCGACATCTTCGAGCAGACCATTCATTCTCGCTACATCGGAACCAAGCGCTATTCGCTGGAAGGCAACACCGCCCTGATTCCACTGCTGGACGAAATCCTGAACTCCGCTTCCGACAATGGCGCGGAGCAGGCTGTGCTGGCCATGAGCCATCGCGGACGTCTCAACGTCATCATCAATATCGTGAGCCGGCCGGCGGCGGAAATTTTCGCCGGATTCGAGGATGTCGATCCCCGCAGTGTGCTCGGCGGCGGCGACGTCAAGTATCACATCGGCGCGACCGGCTTGTTTACGGGTGCGAATGGCAAGCAGGTGCGCATCCACCTGGTGTCAAACCCCAGCCACCTGGAGGCGGTCGATCCCGTGGCGCTGGGCCGTACCCGTGCCAAACAGACGCGAATCGGGCGCGACGGCAAACTCAAAGTGCTGCCCGTCCTCATGCACGGCGACTCAGCCTTTGCGGGGCAGGGAATCACGGCGGAGACGCTGAATCTCGCCAACCTGCGCGGTTACAACGTTGGCGGGACAGTGCACATCATCGTCAACAACCTCATCGGATTTACGACCAACCCGACGGATGCTTATTCCGGCCGCTTCTCGTCCGATCTCGCCAAGCGGCTGCCCATCCCCATCTTCCACGTCAACGGCGAAGATGCCGACGCAGTGGTGCGAGCGGGCCGCATGGCGCTCGAGTATCGCTACGAATTCGGCACCGATGTTGTGGTGGATCTCATCGGTTTCCGGCGTCATGGCCACTCCGAGGTAGACGATCCCACCATCACCCAGCCCATCCTGTACCGCAAGATCAAAGACCATCCCATGCTGTATCAGATCTACGCCAGGAACGTGGGTCTTGATGCCGAGCCGTACTTGGAGAAATTCCAGGCTGAACTTGACGCCGCCGAGAAGGCCGGCAAGAGCATGGTCAAGAAGCCGCCGATGCGCCAATTGCCCAGCTACTGGGCGCCCTTCCATGGCGGTCCTTACAACCCGGCCGATGAAGTGGACACCGGCCTCTCAGCGGAAAGGTTGCGCGAGATCACGGATGGCCTGGTGAAGTATCCCGAAGACTTCAACATCCACCCCAAAGTGCAAAAGCTGCTGGAGCAGCGTCGCGAGATGGGCTATGGCAAGCGGCCGCTCGACTTCGGCATGACCGAAGCCCTGGCGTTCGGTTCACTCGCGCTGCAAGGCACTCCCATCCGGCTGAGCGGGCAGGACAGCCGCCGCGGCACCTTCAATCAGCGGCACTCGGTGCTGATTGACATCCAGGATGAGAAGGAATACGTGCCCCTGTGCCATCTGGCGCCCAACCAGGCGCGCGTAGAAATCTACAACTCCGAACTCTCCGAAGCCGCCGTGATGGCCTTCGAGTACGGATACACGCGTGACTACCCCGAGGCGCTGGTCATGTGGGAAGCGCAGTTCGGCGACTTCGCCAACGGCGCGCAGATCGTCATCGACCAGTTCGTCGTCGCCGGCGAAGACAAGTGGGACCTGCTGACTGGATTGGTTCTGCTGTTGCCGCACGGCCATGAAGGCCAGGGACCGGAGCACTCCAGCGCCCGCATCGAGCGCTACCTGCAACTCTGCGCGCGCGACAACCTGCAGGTCGCTCAGCCCTCGACCGCGGGGCAATACTTCCATCTCCTGCGCCGGCAGGCGCTGCGCAAATGGCGCAAGCCGCTCATCTGCTTTACCCCGAAGAGCATGTTGCGTCATCCCGAAGCGCTGTCCCCGCTTGCGGAGCTTGAGCGGCCGCGCTTTCTGACCATCATTCCCGACGAAGGTGCTTTGGACGCCAAGCGGGTCCTGCTATGCACCGGCAAGATCGCGCACGAACTCCGCATGGAGCGCAAGAAACTCAAACTGACTGCGCCCGCCATCGTCTCGCTTGAGCAGATGTATCCCTGGCCCGAAGACGACATCCGCGCCGTTCTGGGGCGCTACAAGAACGCGAGCCAGTTCATCTGGGTGCAGGAGGAGCCGGCCAACATGGGCGCGCTCTCCTTTGTGACGCCCAAGCTGAAGCGGATCGTGGGCTCGAAACTGCGGAGCATCAAGCGCGCCGCCAACTCGACCCCGGCAACCGGCTCCGCCAAGGCCCACGAACTGGAGCAGAAGACGCTGATCACCCTCGCGTTAGGCAAGACCTCATAACATTTGCTCCAGGCCTTCACCAAATGCAGGCTAAAGGCCCGGCCACAGGCAGAGTATTCGTCCCTACGGCGCGAAGTAGGCGGAAATGTCCAGGATCAGTTGCGTTAGTCCGTCAGCATAAGCATCGATCTTGCCACCCGTGCCCGCCGGCACAATCGCCATATTCGAGCTGACCGCGCCGTCGTAGGAGTTGAGCGTCGAAACCACCGGCTGGCCGGTCCCGTCGGGCCATAAGGTCAAGTAGCCCAGCAGGCCTGAAGGCACCACCGTCGCGTTGAACACGTATGCTCGCGCCGCGCTCGAAGGCGCACACGGGCTGCCCAGCACATCCACCGGAGGACTTAGGGTTCCGTTGAACGCGCCGTTTCCGTTGCGCGTGTCCAGCACGCGGCATGGAGCCACCGGATACAGCGAGAGCCCACCTGACCCTGCCGCTGCAAAGTAGCCATTGATGTCGATCACCAGGTCGGTGTCGTCCGAAGCGTACGTGCTGACTTCGCTGCCACTACCTGCGGGCACAATCGCCGCGTTGGCCGTCACCTGTCCGCCGTAAGCATTCAAGGTGGAAACCACTGGCTGCGTCTGACCTGTCGGCCACACCGTCAAGTAGCCCAGAAAACCACGCGGTACCGCCGTGAAGTTCAGCGAGTAAGCTTTCGCAGTTTTCGGGATATTGCACGAGCTTGCTTCCAGAACCGGAAAAGCGCGCGGCACGCCGCCCATCAGGTACGGTCCTCCGAGATCCCCTTTAGGGTTGCGTGTATCGGCCACGCGGCACGGCGGCAGCGGATAAAACGCCAGAGTCGAGCCGCTCACAGGCGCGAAGTAACCGTCGATGTCCAGCACCAGATCGGTGGTGTTGGTGGCAAACACGCTGACGGCCGCGCTGACTCCAACCGGCACAATGGCGGCGTTGGCCTTTACCCGCGCGTCCAGCGAATTCAGGGTGGACACGACCGGCTGGTTCTTGCCCGTGGGCCAAATCGTCAAATACCCCAGCGACTCGTACGGCACCACCGTGACATTCAAGGAATACGCAGCCGCCGTAGCGGGAATGTTGCAACTCTTATTGTCAGGAATGACAAAGAACCGGGGCACTTCGCCCTGAAGCGGCGGTCCGCCGAACTCGCCATCGGGGTTGCGCGTGTCCACCAGACGGCAGGGCGTCACCGGAACAAATTGCACCGGGCTCAGAACAATCCCCACATCCAGCTTGAAGGCCGTGCCATAGCCACTGGCCCCGCCATAGGCAGTTGTCCCGTAGAAGTTCCCGTCGAAGGCTTGCACCAGCCCGGCGAAAGAGGCTTTGCCGTCCGTGCAACCCTTTTGCGAGCAAAAGGTGTAAACCGTTGTCAGAGTGCCGCTTGGGGTGATCTTGAAGACCGTGCCACCGTCGTTGGCCCCGCCCACGTTGGTTGTCCCGTAGAGGTTCCCGTCGGTGGCTTGCACCGGCCCGTCGTAAGGGCCATAGCCGTCACTGCCGCCGGTAAAGCTGTAAACCGTTGTCAGCATGCCGCTGGGGGTGATTTTGAAGACCGTGCCAAGAAAGTGCTGTCCGCCCTCCCCAGTTGTCCCGTAGATGTTACCGTCAATGCCTTGCGCCAGCACGCCCGTAGGGTTTTCGCCGTCAGCGCAGCTCGCTAGCGAGCAAAAGTTGTACAGCGTGGTCAGCGTGCCGCTGGGGGTGATTTTGAAGACCGTGCCACCGCGGCCGTTGGCCCCGAACTCCGCGGTCGTCCCGTAGAAGTTCCCGTCGCTGGCTTGCAACAGCCCGGCGTAAAGGTAGGAGCCGTCAGGGCAACCTGTCTGCGAGCAAAATTTGTACAGCGTGGTCAGCGTGCCGGCAGGGGTGATTTTGAAGACCGTGTTACCACTGGTTGTCCCGTAGAAGTTCCCGTCCTTGCCCTGAACCAGCGCCCCTAGCGGGCTTGCGCCGTCGGGGCAACTCCTCCCTTGCGAGCAAAAGCTGTACAGCGTGGTCAGCATGCCGCTGGGGGTGATTTTGAAAACCGTGCCAGATTGGTGGGCCCCGCCTCCCTCGGTTGTTCCGTAGAAGTTTCCATCGCTGGCTTGCACCAGCCCTGCGTAAGGGTTAGCGCCGTCCGTGCAACCCTTTTGAGGGCAAAAGCTGTACAGCGTAGTCAGCATGCCCCCAGTGGTGACTTTGAAGACCGTGCCACAGCCACCATCGGTGCAGTTGTTGTTGACCCCGCCATTGTAGGTTGTCCCGTAGAGGTTCCCGTCGATGCCCTGGATGAGAGTCGATTGCGGATTAGCACCGTTGGGCCCGGTGAAAGTTGCCAGAGTGGTCAGCGTTTGTGCCTGCGAGGTAATCGGCGTGGCGGCACAAAATATCGCAAGACTGAACAGCAGGAAAATGAAGTGGAAACTGCGCGCGCGCTGCATTGCGTTCCCTCCCAAGAAATCGTTATTCGCCCCTGGTCAAGTCAGCTCAACTTTTCCTCACGAGGATTCCGAAGTGGCAGTCACATCCTTGCGAATGTCAAATACGAGTCTCAGGTGCGGCCAGCGTTGAGTACCTTGGATGTGAGCCGGATAGTAGCACCCGGACGTGCAAAATTAAAGGAGAGTTTTTGACCCCGTGCGCTCACCGGCGGACTCACCCCACCCAGATGTGGTTACCTTCGTAATCTTCCCCGTGCCCAAATCACTGACTTTTCCCTTGAGATGTGCTTACCCTGAGAGCGTGGTGAGGTGCGACTGACCGCTAATTGCTGGCTGCTAGCCGCTCGTCAAGGCATAGACCCTCGAGACACGTAGGAACACCATATCCACTGGTAAGAGGCAACCGCCTTTCGCAAAATACGGAACAGCAGGTCCCTCCGCTCGGACTGAAGAGTCTGTGAGAAATGTGTTTGTTTGCGGCCGTGGAATGAAGTGCCAAGAAACCAGCCCCGTAGCCGGGGTCCCCGGCGAGCGCCGCTTTTGCGCTCGCTGGGGCGGGAGGGGCGAATCAGTTTAGCCCATCTATGACAACGTCGACCGTGTCAAGGGTTTTTTGCGACACACTTCCCCCGCGTGGTTTTGAGAGAGCGCCATTTCGCTCTAGCGGAAAAGGTTTTTGCTTGCGTCACGACCAAAGCTCGCGTTCTAACCGATACGATGGAACCACTCGCTCCGGTTCCACCATCCATCTATTCGGTGGCTTGCGCACCATGATTAGTCAGTCGAACTCCCGCGCTATCGCGGGAGGCAGAGCGCCCAATCAGCACGTCGGGGATCAACCGCACCCCACTGGGCTAAACAGGCTGCTCTGCATGCGAACCGGACCCGCCGATCTGCCCCGAGGCGAGTCCCGACTTCCACAGCCACCACAAGCGCACCGCCAGCTTGCGCGCCATCGCCACGGCGGCAATCGAGCGGTTCTTCTTCATCGCCAGGCGCACGTACTGGCGCCGCCACTCCGGCTCCCAGCGCACCGCCACGTGCGCCGCCTCCACCAGCAGGCCGCGCAGCAGAGCATTGCCCTGCTTGCTGATGTGCCCCAGCCGCTGCTTGCCGCCGGAGCTGTGCTCGGCGGGAATCAGCCCCAGATAGCTGGCCACCTGCCGGCTGGTTTGAAAGCGCGTGGGATCCAGAATGCTGAGCTCGTAGGCCAGACCCACCACCGGACCGACCCCGCGCTGCTGGCGCAGGCAACGCACCACCGGGCTGGCTTCGGCGGCGGCTTCGACCGCCTGGTCCAACAGCGCGCTACGTCGCTGCAGATCAGCCAGCAGTGCCAGCAGATCACAGCGCTTCTGCTCGGCCCAGTGGGGCAGAGCCAGGGCCTGCAGCTGCGCCTGCCCCTGGCGGCTCCACAGGGCGCGCCGCAAGCGCAGGCCTTCGTTGATGGCCAGCGCCTGCAGTTGGTTCTTCACCCTGGTCTGCATCTGCACCAGACGATGACGATGGCCCACCAGTTGCCGCAGATTGCGCTGCTCCGGGCTGGGCACCGACAGCCGCGGGAAGCGCTGCTGCAGCAACAGATCGAGCAGCAGTTCGGCGTCGCGGCGATCGGTCTTCTGCTTGCGCGGAGCGGCCGCCCGGATTTTGCCCGGATGCCCGATCCACAACTCGATGCCGCAGTCGGCCAGCAGCCGCTCGAACCAGCGGGTGCCGCCGGTGGCCTCCATGCCCACCCGCACCGCCTGCCCCTGAAGGCTACGGTAAAACGACTCGGCCTCGCCGCCGTGCTCCAGCCGGTGATTGCCGCATTCGCCGGTTGTAGTGTCACAACATGCGATTTGCTCAAAGCTCGGATGATAATCACAACCTATAATCAACATCGCGTCGACTCCTTCCTCCCGAGCTTTTGGTCGTTCGCAGCCACCAATGTACTCGCTGCGAGGGAGCCGACGTTGTCATGAAATCAGCATGGAGCCGCAGGCGGAATGCTGGGTGAAGTGGGAAATTAATCAGAGCCCCGTAGGGGCGACACTCTTTTCGTTGAGCCAATGTGTCGCCCTGAAGTGGCTCTGTTGTAATGGATGCTGCACACACCAACCCGGAGTGTGCTGTTCAGCTCGTGGTTTTACCGCACCTGCCTTATCACCCGCAGCCGTGACCTGCGCCCTTGTCGGTTCCTGGCTCGACGCGATATGACTAGCGGTGAGGGAAGTTGGTGTATCCTCGGCGACCCGCCTAATGTAGGCTGTGAAGGCCAATTGCAGGTGGATCGTGTTTAAGAGTCCACACCGCAGCGGCACTCTTAAAAGAAAGGCAATTTATGCTTATGGCAAAGGACATCAAAACCGTCAACGACGCTGGCGGAGTGCCAATTCTTGAGATCGTCAAGGATGAAGGTACGATCACGATTTACGAGGCCGATGACATGGACAAGCAGATAAGATTTCCCGCTGCCGTGCTGCCGGCGCTCATCGATTATCTGGAGAATTTCAAGTAGCCTGTTTACGGTGCCTTCGCGATTCCTTGCCCGACCTCCCGCAATGGGCGGTGTCGCGGTGACTGCGGCCTCCGATCATCTGCGGAGTACTTGTCCATCCGCGAGTCTCTTGCTTGCCTTGGAAGTTGTCGCCCTCTCAATCACACGCCACCGTGACCTACGCACTTGCCGATAAGCGCCTCGTGGAATATCAGGGATATACGAGGACCGAGTTGGTGTGTCTTCGTAGGCCGCACCCAGTGTGTAGGCCGGGAAAAGTTCTTTGACAAGCGCGTGCCAGGAGCCCACGGCGGCGTGTCGGACAGAGGGCATAGCATTATCAGTTGATAAACGACGCTTCCTCGCGTTCTTCCCTAACCTTCCGACCGGCGCGCAATTTGCGAGCGTAAGTCCTTGTGGCTCAATTATGAACATATAAGTCATTTGGCGCCAATTATTTGCCGGTAATTATTGTCTAAGTTGTTGATTCCAGATAGGGCGAGGAGGGGGGGAGGGGTTATCAACTGGATAGTAGGTGTCGCCGCGATCTGAAAGTCAGTGGAAAGTGTCCGGTGATTAGTGGATAGTCAACAGCGAGCGTCGGTCATGAGAGAGGGGTTCTTCGACTCCGGTTCGCAACACCGGCGAACCGTCGCTCAGAATGACAGCTGTAAACGTCCGCGTTCTGCCTGACAGATGAGGGCTGATTGCTGACGGCTGACAGCTGATGGCTGATAGCTTCCTACTTGCCCGCCCAGCATGCCTGCCGCTTCTCGAGGAAGGCGGAGATCCCTTCCTGCGCGTCGGCGGCCAGAGCGTTCATGCTCATGACTTCTTTGGCGTAGGCGTAAGCTTTGGGCTGGTCGAGATCGATTTGGGTGTAGAACGCCTGCTTGCCCAGCGCGACCGTCAGCGAACTGGCTTCGGCAATGCGCGCCGCCAGCTTGCGGGTCTGCTCTTCGAGTTCGGAAGCAGGAACGGCCATGTTGATGAGTCCCCACTCGACGGCGGTGAGGGCGTCAACCATGTCGCCGGTCATCAGCATCTGCAAGGCGCGCTTGCGGCCGACGGCGCGGCTGAGAGCGACCATCGGCGTGGTGCAGAACAGGCCGATCTTGACGCCGGGCGTGGCAAAGCCGCCTGGTCGGAGGCGACAGCGAGATCGCAAGTGGCGACCAGCTGGCAGCCAGCAGCGGTGGCGATGCCTTGCACCTGCGCGATCACCGGCTGCGGGATGGACTGGACGCGCGTCATCAGTTCGGTGCAGACGTCGAAGACCTCGCGGTAGTCGTTGATGTCGCGGCCGACCATCTCGCTGAGGTCGTGGCCGGAGCAGAAAACTTTTCCCGCATGCGGCCAGAATGACGGCACGCAGCGAACGGTCGCGCGCGATCTCGTTGAGGCAATGGATGAGCTCGGTCATCAACTCCAGCGAGAGCGCGTTGCGCCGCTGCGGACGGTTGAGAGTGACGATCGCGATCTGGCCTTCGGTTTCAAACGAGATGCTCTGGTACGGCATGAACTAGGCTCCTTGCGTGACGGCGCGCGCCTGCGCTCGCAACACGTTCTTGCGAATTTTTCCGGTGGACGTTTTGGGCAACGGACCAAAGTGTATCGCCTTCGGACATTTGAAGTGCGCCAAACGCGCGCGGCAGAATTCGATCAGCTCCTCCGCAGTGACCGTTGCATCCTCTTTCAGCAGCACGTAAGCGTGCGGCACTTCACCCCATTTGTCGTCGTGACGCGCGACAATCGCGGCTTCCAGCACCGCTGGATGTTCGTACAACACGCGCTCCACTTCCACCGAGGAAATGTTCTCTCCTCCAGAGATGATGATGTCCTTGGCGCGGTCGCGGATTTCGATGTAGCCATCAGCGTGCATGACCGCGAGATCGCCGGAATGAAACCAGCCTCCACGAAAGGCGGCTTCGGTGGCTTCGGGATCGCGATAATAGCCAAGCATGACGTTGTTGCCGCGCATCACGACTTCGCCCATGGTGCGCGCGTCGGCTGGAACGTCGTGCATGTCTTCGTCCACGACGCGCATGTCGGTGCCAGCAACGACGTAAGGAACACCTTGACGCGCCCTGAGCTGCGCGCGCTTCTCCAGCGGTTCGCAGTCCCACTCCGTGTGCCATGCGCAGACCGAATGCGGTCCGTAGGTTTCAGTGAGCCCATAAACGTGAGCGATATCGATGCCGATCTCCTCGGCGGCGCGAATTACGGCTGGCGGCGGCGGCGCGGCCGCGGTCACCATCTTCAACCCGGATTGGAAGCGAATGCCGCGTCGCAAGCAGTGCTCGGTCAAAGTGCGGACGACGACCGGAGCTCCGCAAAGATGAGTGACACCTTCCTTCTCGATCAGATCAACGGCGCGCTCGGCGTTGACCTCAGGCAGGCAAATGTGGCGAGCGCCAACCGCCGTTACCGCCCACGGAAAACACCAGCCGTTGCAGTGGAACATCGGCAGCGTCCACAAATAGACGGAGCGATTGGTAAGCCCGTGCTCGACGACCTCGCCGATGGCGTTGATGTAGCCGCCGCGATGCGTGTACATCACGCCTTTGGGTGCGCCGGTGGTTCCGCTGGTGTAGTTGATGGAGATGACATCGTCCTCGCCAACCTCATGCGGTGCGACCGGCGCGCTGCCTTTGTGCAGGAACTCCTCATAGTTGGTGACGATGCGCTCGACTTGAGGAATCTCGCCGGCAATCGCGAGCAGCGGCAAGACCAGATCGTCGCCGATCAGGATCTTGGCGCCACTGTGGTTGAGGATCGTCGCCAGCTCGGCGGTCTGCAGGCGAATGTTGAGCATGACCAGCACCGCGCCGATCAGCGGTACCGCGAAGTGAGCTTCCAGCGCCAGCAGGCTGTTGCGCGCCAGGACGGCAACGCGATCTCCGGGAACAACGCCCGAGTGCTGAAGAGCCGACGCGAACGCGTTCACACGCTGCTGGAGTTCCGCGTAGGTGAGGCGGCGGTCGCCATCAACTGCGGCAGTGCAGGAACGATAGACGACGGCGCTCCGCGCCAGGAATTCTAACGGCGTGAGGACCGATTTCATGACCTTCACCTTGAGTTCGGGAGTTGGCGCGGATTATAACAGCCGCTCGCGCCCTGAGGCCGGTAAAAGCGCGCCAGAAGATTTCCTCCACCTTCGACATCCGATGGCTCGATCCTGTCATCGAATAGATCAATGCATGAAGCGGGCAAAAGACTGGCGTTGGTTCCACGCACGTTGGGCGAGAACCTTCTGCAGCGGATCGGCAATACTCCGCTGCTGCGGTTCGAGCGGCTCACTCGTGACTTGGCGGGAGTCGAGATACTCGCCAAGGCGGAATGGACCAATCCCGGGGGTTCGGTGAAGGATCGTCCCGCGGCGAACATCGTAGCTGAGGCGATGCAGGCTGGAAAGCTCGGCCCGGGCAAGACACTGCTGGATTCCACCAGCGGTAATACCGGAATTACATACGCGATGCTGGGAGCGACGCAGGGCTTCCCGGTCACCTTGTGCATGCCTCGCAACGTATCGGAGGAGCGCAAGCGCACCATCCGCGCTTACGGCGCCGAAGTCATCTTCACAGACCCGGGCGAAGGATCGGACGGCGCCATTCGCAAAGCACGCGAACTTGCCGCAGCGGAGCCGCATAAGTACTTCTACGCCGATCAGTATTCGAATGACGCGAATTGGCGGGCACATTACAGCGGCACGGCAGAAGAAATCTGGGAGCAAACCGAAGGCCGCGTGACGCATTTCGTCGCCATGCTCGGCACCAGCGGCACGTTTGTCGGCACATCACGAAAGCTGAAAGAGCTCAATCCCAACATTCGCTGCATCTCGGTACAGCCGGATTCGCCGTTCCATGGCATTGAAGGTGCTAAACACATGCCGAGCTCCATCGTGCCGAAAATATATGATCCCACCGTCGCCGACGAGGAAGTTTGGGTCAGCACAGAAGACGCTTACACTGTGCTGAAGCGTTTGGCACGCGAGGAAGGCCTGCTGGTCGGTATTTCGGGAGCTGGAGCGATGGCGGCGTGCCTCCGTATTGCAGAAAAAGCCGAGCCCGATGCGATCATCGTGACGATCTTTCCTGACTCCGGCGACCGATACCTGAGCGAGAGCTTCTGGGACGAGCTCTAACCACAAACCAATAACATGGCGCTGAGGATCAGCAAATCAGATTGGGGACAACTTCGCCGTCACGGCGAGGAGACTTACCCATACGAGTGTTGCGGCGTGCTGCTGGGACAGATCGGCGACGATGATGTGAAGCAAGTTCAAGCCATCGCGCGCTGCCAGAACCAGCGCTCCGACTCGCCGCACAATCGCTATGGAATCGATCCGCGGGAGCTGGTGCGCATTCAGCGGGAAGCCCACGAGCGCGGCCGGGACATTGTCGGCTTCTACCATTCGCATCCTGACCACCCCGCTCGCTGGTCGGCGACCGACTTGGCCGAAGCGCACTGGCCTGGTTGCTCCTACGTCATCACCAGCGTTATGAATAGCGCTGCCACTGAGACGAACTCCTTCAATCTTGGCGGCGATGACGACAGCAAGTATTTCGAAGAAGAGGAAATCTGGATCGAATGAGGGATTTCACGGCTGAATCCGATGGGCGAAGCCTCGCATCTTTAGCTACCAAGATGAAAGTTTTGATACCAACGCCTCTGCGTCAGTACGCGGGCAAGCAGGCAGTTATCGAAGTGGCCGCCAGCACCGTCGGCGAGATGCTGCGCGAGCTGACTGGTCAGTATCCCGATCTGCGAAAACAGCTGTTTACGGACGATGGCAAGCTTCGCCGCTTTGTCAACGTTTATGTGAACGATGAAGACATTCGTTACCTCGAGCACGAAAATACCGCAGTCGAGCAGGACGATACGATCTCGATCGTGCCCTCGGTCGCTGGCGGCGTAGACGGAGTCTGCAAGTCGTCTTGTCGGACCAGTGAAATCGCGATGAGGGCGCCGGAAAGGTCACATGGTCGCCGTCAATAGTCCCCTGGCAACAACCCTGAGTAACGACGAGATTCTGCGCTACTCGCGCCACCTGATCATGCCCGAGGTCGGCATGGCGGGGCAGCAGAAACTGAAGGCCGCGCGCGTGTTGTGCATCGGCGCTGGCGGACTCGGCTCGCCGTTGGCGCTCTATCTCGCTGCTGCCGGCGTCGGCACGTTGGGGCTGGTGGACTTCGATGTCGTAGACTTTACCAACCTGCAGCGGCAAATTATCCACACCGTAGCTGACGTTGGGCGTCCCAAGCTCGATTCGGCGGCGGAGAAACTGACCGCGATCAATCCGTTGGTCGACGTCCGGAAGTTCGAGACCAAGCTCACCAGTACGAACGCGCTCGATATCTTTCGTGAGTTCGACGTGATTGCCGATGGCACCGACAACTTCCCCACCCGTTATCTGGTCAACGACGCCTGTGTGCTGACCGGCAAGCCGAACGCCTACGCGTCCATATTCCGTTTCGAAGGACAGGCCAGCGTATTCGCAACCAAGGAAGGCCCGTGTTACCGCTGCCTGTATCCGGAGCCGCCGCCACCCGGACTGGTGCCGTCGTGTGCCGAAGGCGGTGTGTTGGGCATCCTGCCCGGCCTGCTTGGAGTAATTCAGGCGACGGAGGTCATTAAGATGGTGCTCGGCTCCGGCGAGCCTTTGATCGGACGCCTGCTCCTGGTTGACGCTCTGGGCATGCATTTCCGAGAACTGCGGTTACGCAAGAACCCCGACTGTCCGGTGTGTGGTACGAACCCAACCATTCGGGAGTTAATCGACTACAACCAGTTTTGCGGCATTCGGGGCGAAGAAGCGCCGGTGAGTTCCGGCGTTGCCGAAATTCAGCCTGAAGAAATGAAAGCCAGACTTGACGCCGGAGACGACATCTTCATTCTTGACGTGCGTGAGCCGCACGAGTACCAGATTTGTAATATAGGCGGGCACCTCATTCCGCTAGGCGATCTGCCGGCCCGTATGAACGAGCTGGATTCCAGCCGTGAGATCGTGGCCCACTGCCGCAGCGGTGTCCGGAGCGCGAAGGCTGTCACTTTGCTGCGGCAGGCCGGCTTCAGCAAAGTGAAGAATCTGGCCGGTGGTATTCTGGCTTGGTCTGACAAGGTTGATCCCACTCTGCCCAAGTACTAGCGCTCGATTAGGCGACTTCCGACGGTCGCCGCCAATAAAACAAAGGCGCCTGTTGTCAGGCGCCTCGTTTGGACGATTCTGACAGCCGCTAGAAAATTATCTTTCCTACCAGCTGCATATTGAAGGGCTCGCCGGGGCCGATGCCGGGAGCGCCGTTGAAGTCGCCGATAGTGTCGTTTACGTAGCCGTTGGATCCGACAGATCCGGCGCCACTGGCAAGGTTGATGCGGTTAAAGAGGTTGAACATCTCAGCCCGCAACTGAATGGTGACGCGCTCCTTGATGGGGATGTTCTTGAACACGGAGAGATCGACATCGGCGAAGCCGGGACCGTAGAACCGGTTGCGAGTGAGTGTGCCAGCGGGATTGGCGGCGCTCGCCGGTCCAAAGCAGTTCGGGTTTACCCACTGCGTTCCTCCTGCGGCTGCGCTGAAAGTGTGCGAAACGCCAGCGAACGGATCGCAGAGCAACGTGACACCCGGTCGTTGGGTACCGGAGAAGGCGTTAAACGTCGAGCCAGAGGGAACACAAGGGGAATTGATTGGATCGGAAGTGAAACATGTACCTGGGTTGAAGGGCTGACCGGTGTGGAAGTTCACCGCGCCGCCCAGCTGCCAGCCGTGCGTGAGGATAGCTGGACCGTGTGAGGAACCCGGAATGTTGTAGGTCCAGAAGCCGCTGAAAAGCTGCCGGGTGTCGAAGTCACTGTTCCCCTTAGTCCAGGGCCAGATTGAAGCTGTCGAAGGGAATCACGCCGCGGTACTCGGTGACTTGATCTATGGCATGCGCCCAAGTGTAGTTGAACTGCGCCGTCAGGCCGTGCCAAGAACGCAGTTTAAAGACGGCCTGCAACGCGTTGTAATTGGAGGTGCCGTTGCTGTTGAGTTGCAGAATGGAGCCGACAGCGGGATACGCCGCGTTAAAGGCACCGTTCTGATTGAGGTTCAGCATCACGTTCAGCTTGTGGGCCGCGCTACCCACGTATCCAAACTGGAAGGCCGCCTGCTCCCCAAGGGCCTTCTCGATCTGGAGGTTGTAGTTGTAGAAGTAAGGGGTGCGGAAGTTCTGGTTGACGGAGTACACGTTGTAGATGTTGGTTCCGCAACCGGGCGAGGTAGCCGGGTTAAGAGTCGGGCAGGTGGTGACGCCTGGGAAAATGAAGGTGTTGGCCTGCCAGGTATAGGATGTCTGGCCATTCACATTCGCGCTGTAGTTACTCGACAGGCGCCGGGCCGACCGGATTGTCCTGCAAGCCGTCAGCCCCACTGATCGGCGGACGAAAATCGAGGAACGGGTTGATGTTGATCTGGTCGTAGTAGACGCCGAATCCGCCACGGACGACCAGGTCCCCCGTTCCGTAAGGGTTCCAGGCGAAGCCGACGCGTGGAGCAAAGTTGTTTTTGTCCGCTGGGAAAATGGAACTGATGCCTGCTCCCTGGATCTTGAATCCCTCTCCCGGAATGAAGACTGCCAGAGTTCTTGGCGTCGTTAAACAGCGGTCCAAAGTACTCGTAACGCAGGCCTAAGTCGAGGGTGAGCTTCGGGGTCAACCGCCAGGTGTCCTGCCCGAAGAAGGAAAAACCGTGGACCGTGATGTAGCGCTCTGGATTTCCCACCGCGATTGAGGAATTGGCCACGTCGCCGGCAAGGTAATCGGCGAGAGCACAGGTGGCAGCACCAACGTCACTGGCGCATGCATTCGTGGCTGCCCAAGGCCCCTGGGTTCCGTTAAAAGTAAAACTTCCCAGCGAGCGGCGGTGGTAGAACTCGTCCACGCGCCCGTCGCGGAATTCGCCGCCCATGCGGAACTGGTGCTTCCCCTTGCTCCAGGACAGAATGTCGGTAATGTGGCCGGTGGTGTCATTGCGGCCTTCTGGAGGGGTGATACCGATCTGGTCGAATGCGGAGATGATGATGTTTGGCGCGCCAAAGATCGGCTGGCCGGCGATCGTTGCATCCGGACTCAGAAACAACCCGAGCGCCGTGGTATTGAAGCTGTTGTTGGCGTCGTGGAAGAACTGATAGAAGGAGCTGACGCCAAGTAGGACCTGATTGGTCAGGTGCGGCGTGATCACCGAGTTCCAAATCAACGAGTAGTTCTGTACGTGTAGCGGGGCGACCTCGAAGTAGTAGCCCAGGTTCGAGCTGGCCGTCGCCAGAGCCAGGCTGAATCCGGGTGGCTGGGTCTGGCTGCCCTGCCCGCCAAACCAGCGGAACGATAGCGTGTTGTTGGGGTTGATGTTCCAGTCAGCCTTGGCCACGCCATTGTTGCTGAAGCCGGTTCCTGCACTGGTGGCGAAATAGTTGTTTAGTGTGGCCGGCAGGCCGACGATGGAGCTGGGCCAGAGGTTCGCCAACAGCGTCTTGGAAAGCGGGTTCACCGGAACATCGAACTGGTTCATCAACGTAACAGCCTGATTTACCCACGCCGCCGACGGTTCGGTGGACAAGCCTGACAGGCCAAGCTTGTAGGTCTGGTATTCATACCCAATGAAGAAAAACAGCTTGTCCTTGATGATCGGTCCTCCAAGAGTGCCGCCGACGTTCTGGTTGGTCAGTGGGGGCGCCTTCGGGCGCTCGGGAGTCGCAACAAAGAAGGGCGACGTGGCAGAGTAATAGCCGTTGCGGTTGTAGTAGTAAGCATCGCCGTGGAACTGATTGGTGCCACTCTTTACGACCACGTTGACGGTGCCGCCTGCGTTGCGTCCGGCTTCGGCGTTGGACTGGGTCTGCGAGGAGAAGTCCTCAACGGCGTCAATCGGCATGATGACGCCCGCAATTCCGGAAACGCCACCCTGGTTGACCGCGGGAATATTGTGCCACGGGTCGTTGTTGTCGGTGCCGTCAATCTGCCAGTTCATCTGGTTGGCGCGGGTCCCGTTGAGCGAGCCGAAACCGCCTACCGAATATCCCCCATAGCCCGCCGAGGTCCCAATCAACTGAGAGAAGTCGCGCCCGTTCAGCGGCATGTCCTGAACGGACTGCTCCGCGATCGTAAACGTCTGGGTCGGCGTGGTGGTATCCAGCGCAATGGCGGCGGCGGACACCTCTACCGTGGTAGCTTGCTTGGCGATACCGAGCTTGACGGGCAGCGAATAAACCTGCCCGGCAGTAACTGGAACGTTGTCCGTAGTAGTGGTGGCGAAGCCGGGCGCCGTTACGGTCACCTTGTATGTGCCCAGCGGAAGGTCCTGAAACACAAACTGACCGTCGGTGGTGGTTGACGTGGTGTGTTCAACGCTGGTGCCCGTGTCGATGGCCTTGACTTGGGCATTCGCCACTACGCCTCCGGTGGGGTCTGTTACCGTGCCGTTGATTGCGCCTCGGAACGTCTGTGCTTGCGCTAATGCAGTAATCAGAACGCAGAAAATCAATCCTTGAACGATGCGCTTCATAAAATCACCGCCTCTCACCGATAAGAAAATCTGCTTTCCACTACGACGAAGGACGCTGTTTGTGTGGGAATGCGACGCAAATCACCGCATTGCGGTGTGGCTGGTGCAACGCCCGTAGGTCAACCGCGAACAGAGAGATGTTTCCCGATTCGCCACGCCCTTGACGCTGAACACACAACCGCGTGAAGCGAGTCCAATCCCAGTGCTCTGCTTGTAGTGCCCGGGTTCACGGCAAGTCAAGTGGAAAAATACTATGTGCCCTATAAGCAATCTTTATCGGGCTGGACGGCACTGAGGTGGGATGAACGCTCCAGCGGACGCGCCTGCTGGAACATCGTGGAGCGACCGGAGTAGCCCCAAAGTGCGACGACGGCAGCGCACACGGTTCAGTGACGGATTGCCGCGCCAAGCTTGGCTTCAGGTGGCTATACTGGACGCATCAACCATAAGGAGTTGCTCATGGCTACTACTCTGGAAAAACCTGCCATTTTGGAAAGCATTTCGATTCATCCTCCCCGGCGGCTGCTGTTTGGTCCGGGACCCAGCCAGGTCCATCCGCGCGTGTATCAGGCGCTGGCGCAGCCCATCGTCGGGCATCTTGACGCCTACTTCTTCGAGATCTCCGCCAACATTCAGCGCATGCTGCGCAATGTGTTCGGCACGAAGAACGAGCTGACCTTCGTCATCTCCGCCACCGGCAGCGGCGGCATGGAAACCGCTATCTCCAACTTTGTCTTGCCGGGGATGAAGGTGGTGTCGTTCGCCAACGGATTCTTCTGCGATCGCATGTCGGAAATGGCGCGCCGCCAGGGCGCCGAACTGGTGCGCTTCGAGAAGCCGTGGGGCGAAGTCTTCGGCGACGAGGAAGCGGCCGAATTCATTCGCCAGGAAAAGCCGAAGGTCGTCATGTACGTGCAGGCCGAAACTTCTGCCGGAGCCTTCCAGCGCGGCGAGGCCATCTGCAAGGCGGCGCACGAAGTGGGCGCGCTGGTCATCGCCGATTGCGTAACCTCGCTCGGCGCCATGCCGGTGGAAGTTGACAAGACCGGAATCGACATCGCCTACAGTTGCACCCAGAAGGGCCTGAGCTGCCCTCCGGGACTCTCGCCAATTACGGTTTCGCCGCGCGCCGCCGAGTGGCTGAAGGCGCGCGAGACGCCCAACCGTTCGTGGTACTTCGACCTGAAGCTGATTGCCGACTATCTCACGGTGTCGCACCGCTATCATCACACCGCGTCAGCCACGATGTTTTATGGCCTGCACGAGGGCTTGACCCTGATTGAAGAGGAAGGCCTCGAGCATCGCTGGGCGCGCCATCACCAGGCGCACCTGGAGTTCGTGAAGCAGGTGGAAGCGCTGGGGCTGGAGATGCTGGTTGCCTCCAGCGCATCGCATCTGGAACCTGAACACGCCCAAGGTGCCGCAAGGCGTGGATGACGCCAAAGTGCGCGCGACCCTGCTGAAAGAACACGGCATCGAGATCGCCGGAGGCTTCGGGCAATTGGCCGGCAAGATCTTCCGCGTTGGCGTGATGGGACCGCTGGCGACGAAAGAACACGTGGAGGATTTCGTGCAAGCCTTCGGAGCTGCGCTGCGCGGGGCAGGGTACAACCAGAGCTAGAGCTAAGGAGCACGACGGTGACGCGCGAGCAGAAATACGAAGCATTTCGGGCGCTCCATGAGCGCCCGGGTGCCTTTGTCATGCCGAACCCATGGAATGCAGGCACGGCGCGAATTCTGACCGCATTGGGTTTCGAAGCCCTTGCGACCACCAGCGCCGGTTACGCCTTCTCTGTCGGACGTCAAGACTCCGCCGCAGAGCTGACACGCGACGGAATCCTGGAGAATGCGAAGGCCATTGTCGAGGCAACTAATTTGCCCGTGTCGGCCGACTTACAGGACGGGTTCGGCCGGTCGCCTGAGACTTGCGCCGCAACTATTCGGCTCGCGTCGGATGTTGGCTTGGCCGGGGGCTCCATCGAGGACGCGACTGGCGATCCGGATGATCCTATCTATGATTTCCAGTTAGCGGTGGAGCGGGTCGCGGCGGCGGCCTGGGCGGCTCACGATTGTCAGTTCCTGCTGACCGCAAGAGCCGAGAACTTCCTGCATGGCCGTCCAAGCCTCGGCGACACCATACGTCGCTTGCAGGCCTTTGCTCAGGCTGGCGCGGACGTTCTGTATGCGCCTGGACTGCCGAGCCTCGAAGCCATCCGCGAGGTTTGTGCGGCGGTTCCCAAGCCCGTCAACGTCCTGATGGGCTTGAAGGGCGCTACTTTCTCCGTGAAAGAACTGGCTGCCGCTGGAGCCAAGCGGATAAGCGTGGGCGGAGCCTTTGCCCGCGCCGCCTTGGGAGCATTCGTACGAGCTGCGCGCGAAGTGAAGGACAAGGGAGCGTTTACCTTCGCAGCGGATGCTATTTCTCATGCTGAGATGAGCGCCTACATGTCGCAGGTTAAACGCTAGTCCCCCGGCCCGAGTCCGCCGTTTCCAATCGCCAGATTTATCCATTCGGCCGCGACCTGTGCCATTCCCAAGCGCTCCGAAGGATGCTTTCGATGTCCGACTGCTGAGGTTCCCATCCCAGCACTCGCCGAATTTTCTCGGAGCTGGCGACGAGCACCGCCGGATCGCCTGCGCGTCGAGGCGCTTCTACCACCGGAATCTCGTGTCCGGTGACCTTGCGTGCAATCTCGATGACCTCGCGTACACTGAATCCCGTACCGCTTCCGAGGTTGCAGATCAGTTGCGAATGTTCTTCCAATCCGTCGAGCGCAAGCATGTGCGCGGCTGCCAGGTCATCCACGTGAATGTAGTCGCGGATGCAAGTTCCGTCCCTGGTCGGGTAATCGGTGCCGAAGATGGAAACCGCCGGGCGTTTCCCTAGCGGCACCTGAAGAATCAGCGGAATCAGGTGCGTTTCCGGATTGTGCGCTTCGCCGCGCTCGGCGGTGGCTCCGGCGGCGTTGAAGTAACGCAGGCTGGCGTATCGCAACCCATGCACCCGATGAAACCACAACAGCATGCGCTCCACGATGAGCTTCGACTCGCCATAGGCGTTGGTCGGCTCCAGCGGATCGTCCTCCGTAATGGGACTGCGACGCGGCTCGCCATACACAGCCGCGGTGGACGACAGCACGAAGCGGGGAACGCGGTGCTCCAGGACCGCTTGCAGCAGAGTTAGCGTACGTGCGCAATTGTTGTCGAAGAACTTCTCCGGACAAATCACCGACTCGCCCGCTTCGATGGACGCGGCGAAGTGCATCACGGCGTCGAAACGGCCCCGCTCGAAGATGCGGGCAATGGCGGGCTGGTCGCCGGTGTCCGCCAGAACGAACTCTGCCTGCTCCGGAACGGCTTCCCGATGGCCCTTGCTGAGATTGTCGAGCACGGTAACGGAATGTCCGGCTCGCAGCAGGTGGTCGGCTACCACGCTCCCGATGTATCCCGCACCACCCGTGACCAATACCCGCATTCTTGCGCTGCTCCTGTGAAGCCTGATGTGTGAAGGGCGATTGTAATGCCTGGGCTGATTGCACCCTTTCGCGTGTCCAAAGTGTGGACATGTTTGTTCAGTTCCTGGACAGAAGGCGGTCCTCCGGATGATTACCAAGAGGCATAGTACCCATTCTTTAGTTACTTGAGGTGAGCATCGATAATGGCAGGCGAGTTGCAGTTGTTTTATGGCACGTTAGAACTAACGTGTAGCAAGACTTTGGTGGTTATCGCACGTCTAGCGTGAGATAGCCACTCATCCTCCTGTGCTTCCTAGCCGCGTGGCTCCGCCATGATGGGAGTTGCAATGGCGGAGCCGCGTATTGTGGCACTTCGTCATGAATGTTGACAGAGAACGATGCTGGCTGGCCGCCTACACTCGTTCACGCCACGAAAGCCACGTGGCTTACCGCCTCAGCGTCAAAGGGGTGGAGTCGCTTCTTCCCACATACGAAAGGTTTTCACGCTGGTCAGACCGCGTGCGGCGGAGCAACGCCCCACTGTTTCCGGGCTACGTTTTCGTTCACGTTTCGAACGAAGAGCGCGTCCCTGTGTTGCAAACCATGGGAGTGGTAAACATCGTCTCAGTTGCGGGCAAGCCGGCTCCACTCAGTGACCGAGGAAATCGAACGAATACGCGTTTGTGCCGCCTACGCTAACATGGTCGAGCCACATCCTTTTCTAAGAATTGGACATCGAGTGCGAGTCAAGCACGGCCCGTTTGCCGGGTGGGAAGGCGTTCTTGTGGAAAAACAGAATGGCGCCCGCCTGATAATCGCCGTTGAGCAGATCATGAAGTCCGTCGCCATCAATCTCCACGGCGCGGATGTGGAACCCATCTGACGAGTCACCCCTCATCTTTCCGAATACCGATCACCCAAAAGTTATGGCCGCTTCTCAAGTTTCCTCCCCGCCTTCATCCGCGTTGGGCGATTTCCTGGCTTCGGCAGCAATCTCCGGTCGCAGCCGAAGTGAGACTTTCCGATCCGGAGACCTGCTTGCCGTCTTGCTCAACGGCGTCGAACGCGGCGTTGATATCTTGGCAATCATCACCGCGGTTTACTGCGCGTACGGGCTGTACCGCCTGACGGGCGCGGGAAGTCGGGTGCAATATCCGTTGTCAGCCGTGTTGCTGGCCGCCTCCTTTTTTGCTCTGCTTTTCGTTATCCTGCTCGAACGCCATGGCGGCTACCGTCCTTACGTCAGCCTGCTGGCCATTCGGGACACGGAGCGGGTTCTGCGTGTCACCGTCGAGAGCTTTCTGCTGGCCCTCCTGGTTGCGTACTTCACGACGGGACAGGTGTCGCGTCTGATCGTGGTGCTTGCGCTCGTCACCGTTCCGCTCTTCGTCACCTTGGGGAAGTTGGAGCTGCACAATGTCCTGCGCCTGCTGCGCAGCAAGGGCTTCGGCACGCGCAAAGCGGTGATTGTGGGCGCCGGGACACTCGGCAGGCGCATCTATTCTGCGCTGGATCGCTCCCCTAAGTTTGGGCTTGATCCCGTGGCCTTCGTGGATGACAATCCGCGAACGCAAGGGCTGGAGATTTACGAATCTTCGTATCAACGAAAGCGGCCGGCCAAGGTGCTGCCCGGGCCCGTGTGCCCGGAACTCTTGCGAGAACTGGATGCCCATGTATTGGTGATCGCAACGCCAGGCGGAGAGCGCGAACCGATGCTCAGGCTGGCCTCAAGGTCAGGGGTAGACACCTATTGCGTTCGGCAAGACCTTTCTGAAAGGGACTTTTGGATTGATTATGCCGAGTTCGATGGCATCATGCTGGCCCACTTCTCGAAGGGCCAGAACCGGGTCGCCGGCGATCTTGCGAAGCGGATTATCGATCTGAGTGTGTCCACCGTATCCCTCGCAATATTCGCGCCCCTGTGTGCGCTGATCACCGCTGTTGTCAAGCTAACATCCCCTGGTCCTGTTATGTTCCGGCAGGAGCGTGTTGGCAAAGACGGGCGCAGGTTTTCGATGTACAAATTTCGGACGATGTATCGTGATGCTCCGCAGTATTCGTATTCGCCGGGAGCGGGAGATGATCCGCGCATCACGCCCGTCGGACGGTTCTTGCGTCACGCCAGCCTCGACGAGTTGCCGCAGTTGGTGAACGTGCTCCTCGGCCAGATGTCGCTGGTCGGGCCTCGGCCGGAAATGCCGTTCATTGTTGAGCAATACACTCCGCTGCAACGGCGCCGGCTTGCGGTGAAGCCGGGAATTACCGGCCTGTGGCAGTTGAGCGCAGACCGGGCCTTTCTGATTCACGAAAACATCGAGTACGACCTGTACTACGTCCGCCACCGCAGCCTGTTCATGGATATCGCCATCCTGCTGCACACCATGATCTTCGCTGGCCGGGGAATCTGAACAATTTCGCGGAGTCATCTGGCCTTAGCGGGTCCCTTGGTATCGGGGGCGCGGCTAAAGCTTCGTCGCTGCCACAACAAGCCGCGGAGCGGCGGCATGAAGTGAGCCCCGGGCGTAAGCCCGGGAAAACATTGCACTAGGAGTTCTGAAGCCGCGGAGCGGCGACACCCGAATGGGACGTACCTACACCGTCAATCTTGTACATTGCGTGTTCAGCACCAAACGCCGCCAACCGCTGATCGTTGCAACCGGGAAGCTGTGGAATTACCTGCGTGGCATCGGGCGGAACATAGGCGTCAACGTGGTCGCCGCGGGCGGCACAAATAACCACGTACATCTGCTCCTGGCCGTTCCTTCGACCTGCACGGTAGCGATGATCATGCGAGACCTGAAGGCGAATTCATCCCGTTATCTTAACGAGCAGCACAGTGGATTTGCCTGGCAGGACGAGTATGGTGCAATCAGCGTCAGTCCCTCACAACTGCAACGGGTGGTGGCCTACATCGAGCATCAGGACGAACACCACCGTACCCGAACTTTCGAGGAGGAATACGTGACCATTCTTGATCGTTCCGGGGTGCAATACGATTCAGCACATTTGATGGATTAGTGTCGCCGCTCCGCGGCTCACGGGCTGATGGCCTCGTGCACCCCGGGCTGACGCCCGCGGCTCACCCCTTCCCGCCGCTCCGCGGCTGGACTCATGGTCCGCCAGACAATCGCGCAAACTTGAAACCCAACCCTCGATACGCAACACGTGAAATTCGCTGTCCCGATTCCCAGAACCTGAGAGAGCCGCACAAACAACTTCTCGTAGGCCCCATGACTCAATCGGAGACAAACGAAACATCGCCAATCTTCAGGCGTCGCTCTGAAGCAGGGCATGGTTTTTGCGCTTCGCAGCTCGCCGGCTAATAATGCATGCTGCCCTGACGGAACGCATCGTAGGCACGATCGCCAGTGTTCTGACTCCCAATCTGCGCGGTTGGGCGGGACTAGAACTCATTCCTGGGCTCGAGGAATTAACGAGAGCAGTCTATTGAACACCGACATCGCGAATTTTTCAAAGCGGCCATCCCTCGTTTCCGGGGTGTCTTGTTGGAGCATATTCAACTGTGATACCGCCCGCTACACCTGAGAACCAACAACTGGTTCCCTGGGAACTCCGCGCCTATTCCGCGCTGCAAGGCGCGCCTCCAGACGACTTGTTGGTAACTGAAGTCTGGCGCATGCTGCGCAAGCGTAAACTCCTCATCGCAGGATGGGCCCTCAGCTGCACACTTCTCGCGGGGCTTTACATCGCGTTGAAGAGTCCAAGTTATGAAGCCACAGCGCGCATCGAAGTGAGTCCGGCGGGGACAAACTCGATGGGCCTCGACGAGTTCACCTCGCGAGTCCTAGGCCCCTCCGATCCGACCATTCAGTTGCAGAGCGCGGTCACCGTCTTGCAAAGCAAGACCATCGCCCTCGGGGTCATGAAGCAGATGAGCATGGTGGAGCGAAAAGACTTTGCAGGCCGATGGACACAGCCTACCGGAACAGACCCCAGCGAGTTGCCACCGCAAGCGCGTGAGCAGTTACTGCGCCGCTTCCAAAAGGCGCTGAAGGTCGAAATCGTTCCCAAGACCGACATCATTACAGTTCAATTCCGCGCCAAAGACCCCAAACTGGCGGCGGACGTGGTCAACTCCACCGTCAGCAGCTACGCGGAGCGCAATTTTCGCAGCAGCTACGATTCGGCCACCCAGGTTTCGAGCTGGCTATCGAAGCAGATGGACGACTTGAAGATCAAAGCCAACCAATCGCAGGAAAAGCTGGCCGAGCTGCAAAAACAGAGAGGGCTGATTGGGGCCGATGAAAACGACAACATCGTCACCAAGAAGCTGGAGGGAATTGATGAGCAGCTGACCTCGGCGGAGTCGGATCGTATCGTGAAGGAGGCGCGCTACCGCATCGCCGCTTCCGGCAATCCTGAACTGGTTGCGTCCATGGTTCCAGAGCCGACACTGCAGGTCCTGCGCTCGCAGCAGGCGGAATTGCGCGTCGAGTATGCCCGTCTGAACACCAAGTTTGGCGCAGGGTACCCGAAGCTGGCAGAACTGGCCAACGAGATGGCGCAGGTGGAGAGCGCGATCGATGCGGAGCTGAAGAACCTTTCCGATCGGTACAAGAACGAATACCTCGCCGCCGCCAATGCGGAAAAAATGCTGCGCGCCAAGTTCGAGGAGCAAAAGCAAAAGGCCTACGACCTGAACCAGGGAGCGGCCCAATACGCCATCCTCAAGCACGAAGTTGATGCCACTCAGGAGCTGTACCAGACGTTGCAGTTGAAGTTGCGGCAGGCCGCCATCGTTGCCGGTTTGGCGTCGGCAAACATCGCCGTAGTCGAGGCGGGGCAGGTTCCCTCTGACCCCGTAGACCCGCGGCCAGCGCTTGACCTTCTGCTGGGCCTGGGCGCAGGGCTCAGCCTCGGGCTGCTTTCCGCCCTTGGGTTGGAGGCGCTCGATACCACCATTCGTAGCAGGGAGGAAGCTGAGAGTGTCAGCGGCTTGCCGGCATTGGCGGCGATTCCGCAGATTGGCGCCGGCGAGTTTGGCACCGAGTGGAAAGAGCTATTACCCAACGAGCGCACCATCCTGTTGCGGCTGGTCGCGTTCAAGAAGCCATGGTCGCAAGCGGCAGAATCCTATCGCAGCCTGCGCACCGCACTGTTGCTGTGTGCTAACGGAAGTCCGCCCGAAGGTGTTGGCGATCACCAGCTCGCTGCCGGCGGAAGGAAAAACCCTCACCGCGGTGAGCTGCGCCACTGTGCTGGCGCAGCAGGGGGCAAAAGTGCTGCTGGTGGATGCCGACCTGCGGCAGCCGTCGCTGCATGAGGCTTTCGGAATTCCGCAAGGCCCGGGCCTAAGCGACATTCTGGCTGGCGGTTGTCTGGAATCCGTCGCCACAGTTAGGGCTGAGGCAATACCGAATCTGGCGATGCTTCCTTCGGGTGCGCCACTTGACTATCCCGCCGAGATGCTGGCCTCCCCAAAGATGCTGGACTTGATTGACCGCTGGCGTTCTGCGTATGACTACGTCGTCATCGACACGCCACCGGTCGCGATGTTTACCGATGGCGGTAGTGATGGGCTCGCATGCGGACGCGGTGTTGCTCGTCGCGCGCGCCGAACACCACGACGAGACAGATGCTGCGTCACAGCCGAGACGTACTGCAGCGCGCCAATGTCAACGTCGCCGGAGTCGTGCTCAACGGCGCCGATTTGCGGCATCAAAACGGGTACTACCGCTCGCATAGCTCAGCGGCGAGGAAGGACGGGCAGAGCAGCGCATCTGTAGTATGATTAATCATCATACTGCAGTACGTACTTTTTGAGTATGCAGCGACGCATGGGACGCCGAGCATCAACCCGAAAACAGCGTAAGACGTTCACTCTTTCACGACAAGCCATTGGCTATTTGGAAGCCGCCAGGAAGGAAGCTCACAGCCCCTCCACGTCAGCGGTTCTCGAACAGATCATCCAGGAGCGGCAGCAGCAGCGCGAGCGTCAGAGAACCAGCGCCGCAATTGCCCGCTACTACGATTCCTTGACCACCGGGGAACGAGAGGAGAATCGGCTGTGGGGAGAATTCTCCGAAAACCAAATCGCAGCCGAGGAGTAGTGTGAGCAATCCCAAGAGAGCACCGTTACGTGGGGAAATCTGGTTTGTCAAGCTCTCCACCGATCCCCCGGAAAAAGGCGAACGCCCGGTGGTCATCGTCTCGGTAGATCAAAGAAACC
Organism: uncultured Acidobacteriaceae bacterium; assembly: GCA_963782275.1. Taxonomy (GTDB): domain Bacteria; phylum Acidobacteriota; class Terriglobia; order Terriglobales; family Acidobacteriaceae; genus Bog-257. The sequence continues at coordinate 103,595 of CAWAJA010000006.1, forward strand.
GGCACGAAAAAGCTGACACCGTGCTGGTCGCGCCGCTAACCACCACCACTCACAAAGATGTCCCGACTCACGTGTACCTATCACCGGGCGAAACCGGGCTGGAACAATCTTGTGTGCGAGCGGAAGACGTTTCGGTGGTGCGAAAACCAAGTCTTTCTGAACCTCGGCAGCGGCTGCGCAATCTGAGTAACGCCAGAATCTGCCAGGTCGCCCGGGCGGTTAGCATTGCCATGGGCTGCGGATCGAATTGGCCCGAATTCCAGTCCTAATCGAATACTCAGCACACCTTCCCACAAGACTTGCCAATGACTAGGGCCGCCGGCGCTGCCGCCAGAACTATCTCCCGCGCGTTGCCTCTTATGAATCGTATGAGCCGAAAAGGAAGCAGCCACCCGTTCTGCATCCCGATTCGAACGGCTGGATTGGTTTGTCTGCGGCTGGCTTTGGCGCTCTTTGCAGCGACTGGGATCTGGGCGCAGCAGTTGCCAGAGACTGTCGACGTTCTGCAACCTCCATCCGCGAGTTTTGCGCCGATGGATGCGGCAGATCTATCCGTAGTTGCGAGTCAGCCGGCAATCGCCAGCGAGACTGAAGCTGCGGCCAGTGGCGGAGCGTTATTGCTGGATGTCGGAGACGTGCTCGAGGTCCGAGTCTTCGATACACCCGAGTTGTCGGGGAAGCTCCGAGTCGACGGTCATGGCAACATCACACTGCCGGTCGGCGGGGTGGTCGCGGTGAAGGGGCTCACTCCAGAGCAGGTGCAGATCTCAGTCGAGGAGCGTTTTCGTCAGCGAGAAATTTTGCGCGATCCGCACGTCGAGGTTTTCGTGCTGGAATACGCGACCCAGCGAGTCACCGTCATGGGCGAAGTCAAGAATCCTGGAGTTTATCGCATTGGCGGAAAGCGCAATGTGCTCGACTTCATCTCGGTCGCTGGCGGGCCAACTTCCGCCGCTTCGAAGACTGCTCTGCTGACACATAGGAATTCTCCGGCGCAACCTATCGCCGTTGATTTGAGCGGTTCCGCCCAGACTACGCCGCAGCCACAGGTTCAGCCAGGCGATCGCATCGTGGTCACCCGTGCGGGGATCGTTTACGTGGTGGGCGATGTGGGCAGACCCGGCGGGTATCTGATCGAGAACAAGAACACCCTCACGGTGTTGCAGGCGCTGGCCTTGGCGCAAGGCTTGAACAAGACAGCCAAGATGGATGCGAAATTGATTCGCAACACCCCCGGGGGCCGAACCGAAACTGATCTGCCGCTGAAGCGGATATTTGCCAATCAAACCTCCGATCCCAAACTCCAGGACGAGGATATCTTGTACGTTCCCGTCAGTAGCGCCAAACAGTGGACTGAAAAAGGCCTGACCTCCGCTTTGCAGATGGCGGTCGGCGTCGTGATTTACGGCAGGTATTGAGCTTTAGGCATGCCAACCGCGTGCAGGAATCAACGAGGGTTATGGGTGGCAATCTTCGGACCCGATGGGGCCGGGAAGTCGGCCGTTATTAAGCTATTGGCGCAGGATTCCTCTTTGCCGTTTCGCGGGACTCAACAATTTCATTTCCGGCCGAGATTTCGGAGCCAGAAGACAAGCTTGCCGCCAGTCACCACTCCGCACGGGAAATCTCCGCGCAGCATTCGTGATCTCCATTCTCAAGCTGCTGTATTGGCTGGCGGACTGCTGGTTTGGATATCTGTTCACCACCTGGACAGCGCAGCGCAACTCGAACTTCATGCATCTACGACCGCTACCTCAATGACATCCTGATTGATCCGCGCCGTTATCGTCTTGCCCCAGTCGAGCCTGTGGTTTGCCAAACTGATCGTCCGCCTGGCACCGCGCCCTGATCTGTACGTTCTGCTCGACGTTCCTTCGGAGATCGTGCAGCGGAGAAAAGCCGAAGTACTCCCTGCTGAATCGCAGCGTCAAAGGGCGGCCTATTTGGAAATGTTCCGCGCGCTGCGGAACGCCTGCATCGTCAACGCAATTTCTCCGGTGGACGAGGTGGCGGGAGAAGTTAAAGCTGTGATTCTCAAATCTGCTGGCCAGGAATTTCTTGTGGTGCCGGGAAAGGGAGGGCCGCGCTGGCTTCTGCCGGCGCAGCATCACAAAATGGATCCGGCACTGGCGTGTTGGTCGCCCTATCGCTGGACGTCGCGAGCGAAATGGCTGGCGATTCGCGGTCGCCTATCGCGGCGGACTCCTGGGGGTGTTGCCCGGGGTTACGAGGGTAAGACTCTCGGGCATCGAGAGCATCGACTGGCGCTTCTTAGGCTGGGGTGGCAATGCTTCTCCGGTGCCGCTGGTTTATGTGGGCACGCCCGGCGTCAGCCGCAAGGCTGTGATCCATCTCGTGAGTCCCGAGTCGGGGAGCTGTGAAGCGGTCGTCAAAGCGCCACTTACTCAAGCCGCTCGAGCGGCGATCCTTCGCGAAGCCGACGCGCTGGCGACTCTGGCCGAGGAAAACTACAGCTGCGCGCCACGGCTGTTGTATGTGGATCAGGAGCGTGGCATAGCGACTCAAGCGGCCCTAAACGGCAGGACGGGCGTCCGCAAGTTGACTGCGGACTACTGGAGCCTGCTGCAATCGCTGGTGCTCACCGGCGAAAGCACGACCATCGCCGGACATGCCGCGGAGTGGCGGGAACAACTGTCGTGGTCGGCCACATGCGAAGCCGGCATCGGTACGATGAATGCGGTCTGGTCCGAACTCGGCGACACCAATCTGCTGCCCGCCTGCTGGGTGCATGGAGACTTTGCTCCCTGGAACATCCGGCATCTATCGTATGGCAGAGTCGTCCTGCTGGACTGGGAAGACGCGCAGCGCGGCGGCCTGCCATTGCAGGATGCGTTTCACTTTTTCCACATACAGGATTATCTCTTCGGGGCGGGGCCGTCAGTTCACTCGACGAACATCGAACGGTTTGCGACCACTCTTGGCATCTCGCCGGACCAGGTCTGCAGACTCGAGATTGCCTACCTTGCTCACTCGTACGTGCAGAGGCTGGCTGCGGGCGAAGCGGAACACGCCGCCTATTTGATGGAGACGCTGCGAGTGGTGATGCAGCAACGGCATCTGGCTTCGGCCACGGCGATCGAGTTGCCGGTAAAGCGATCACCGGAGTTGACGGCGAGAGCCGCGACCGCACAATCGCTCGCGGGTCAGGTCCGAGTTGTTCGCCGCCGTAATCGCGCAACTGAACTCCTCCGACGTTCCGTATGTGGTGTTGAGCGGCCACGAAGAGCCAGGCGGGGAATGGCTCGTCGGACGTGGATTTCATGTTTCATCCCCGGGACATGCATCGCATCGCACCACTGTTGGCACAGGCGGCCCGGGACGCAGGCGCCTGGCTTATCCAGGCCATGCAGCACGAGACCTCGGCGTGTCACTTTGTCCTCGCGAAGGACGACGGCAGAGAAATTGGCTATTTCGATCCTGACTGTACGGATGACTATCGCAAGCAAGGCAGATTGTGGTTATCCGCCGAACAGGTGTTGGCCCGCAGACGGCGACGCAAGAGCGTCTATGTTCCGGCCGTTGCTGACGAATTCACCTATTACCTGATCAAGAAAGTACTCAAGCAGTCGGTCACCGATTTTCAAGTGCGGCGACTGCGCCATCTTTACCAGCGGGATCCAGCCGCCTGCCGGGAAGGGATCCTGAAGTTCTGGTCGGTGGCCACAGTACGCGCCGCGGAAAAGGCATTGGTGGTCAGTGACCTTGGCCGGCTTCAATCTCACTTGCCAGATCTTCTTGCGGAATTGAAGACATCCGCTCTCATGGAAGGTCTGGGCAAGCGCGTCGCACAACGATTCGAGGACGGAATGCGCGTGATATTACGGGTCTTGCGTCCGACAGGAATGTCCGTACTGGTGTGCGATGGCGAGAGGGAACAACGCTCGGCGATTGCCGAGGCGCTGTTGCAACAGCTCTCACCAGGATTCCGGGGCGTGGCCAATCTGCAACTCGACGTGGCGGGCACCTCTGGTCGGCAGGCGAGTTTCCGCCTCGCACTCAAGATTCTGCTTGCCCGGATACGGTCAACTTTTGTAGTCAGCTCCGCGGGCGGTGGCAAGCTCTTCGGAAGCAGCCGGCGTCCGAAGTGGTTGGATTCGTTGATCACACGGCTGCTTTTTCGACCGGACTTGATCTTTGTTCTGACCGCCGACGATGGCCAAACATTCGCCAGCACTCCCAACGACGTTCATTCTGCTTCTGCTACGCGGGAAGGCCGTGTGATTTTCTTGGATAGCCGCCTTTCCGCGCAACAGAATGCGCAACAGGCAACCCGGGCCGTTCTTCGCTGTCTGGCAACGCGACAGGTCAAGCTCCTCTCTCCGGCGCGCTGCCACCCGGCCGGGTTGCATGCGGATCCGCGGGCGGACATCGTGCCCGAGCCGGCGGGTCTGCATTTGGTGGTGAAATAGCTTGCTGATCCTACTGTCCGCTTATGCCTGCGAACCGGATCGCGGCTCCGAGCCTGCCGTGGCCTGGAGTTGGGCCGTCGAGTTATCACGACTGGGTCACCAGGTTTGGGTCTTAACTCGCGCCGGAAATCGTTCCGCGATCGAGCGCGAGCCTCGCCCCGGCCTCAACTTTATCTACTACGATCTGCCGCGTTGGATGCCACTCTGGCGGACGGGCTTCTTCGGCAAGCGGTTGTATTACGTGCTATGGCAGTGGTTCGCCGCTCGGCACATTCGGAAGCTGTTTCCCGAAATGCCGTTCGAGGTGGTGCAGCATGTGACCTATGTGAATGCCAGGTATCCCAGTTTCATGGGCTCGCTCGGCATCCCTTTTTATTTCGGCCCGGTGTCAGGCGGGGAAGAGGTTCCGCCAAAGCTGCGCAGAGATTTTTCGGTGCGAGAGCGGCTGCGTGAAGGGCTGCGTGACCTGTCGAACCGCCTGATTGCGTTCGATCCGTTGCTGCGCGGGGTATTCCGTCAAGCGCACAAGATCATCGCCACCGGCAACACCGTGCCGCTCATCCCGCAACGATGGCGGCACAAGTGCGAGGTCCGGCTGGCGATCGGCCTGACCCGCGAGTACTTGAACCAGGCCGCCGTGCTTCCGCACCGCAGCGATCGCTGCTTTCGTCTTCTTTATGTCGGCCGACTGCTGGAATGGAAGGGGATTCACATCGCTCTCCGCGCCGTTCGCCAGCTCCAGCAGTGGGGGCTTAACGTTCATTTAACAATCGCTGGCGACGGACCGGCAAGGTCAAGGCTCACGAAGCTGGCGCAGCGCCTTGGGATTTCGGAAATTGTTGAATGGGCCGGATGCATTCCCCAGTACGCGGTGGAGGTTCATTACTGCATGGCCGATGCGTTCATTTTCCCCAGCCTGCGCGACTCCGGCGGCATGGCGGTCCTGGAAGCCATGGCACACGCTCTGCCGGTGGTGTGTACCGATCTCGGCGGCCCCGGCGTATTGGTGAACGACCGCTGCGGACGGGTGGTGCCGGCGCGGGATAGCAGCCCGGAGGAACTGGTCAGGGGTTGCGCTGGCGCCGTGCGCGAAATGATGACCATGCCGGGGCTGCGCGATCGCCTGTCTCGTGGTGCGAGGACGCGTGCGCGGGAGTTCAATTTTCAGAACCTGGTACGTTCCATCCATCCGGTTCGCCCACGTGAGGCAGTAGTCGATAACCATGAATACACTTTGCAACCCAGCGCTCTCGTATCGCAGGACGCTGCGTCCTGATCCCGCCGCATCGTCGGTCGCCCGCCCTTGGCCGGTAGACTGCTGGCGAGGGCTGGTCTTCTGCGCGCTGTTCTCCGTCGTTCTTCTGCCCGAATTTCTTCAGCCAGGAAACGGCGCCGCAGGCTCCTTGGTGTATGCCAAAGCCGCAGCGGGATTCCGCTTCATTGACATGGGAATTCTCGCGCTGGTCTTTCTTCATCTGGTTGCGGTGGCGTGCTCTCGCCAAGAAATCGTGCGCTTCCCGCGAGCGCTGGCATTACCGGGACTGGCCTTTCTCTTCTGCATCGCAGCCGGCATCGTCTATGGCTGGTCGCACGGTGGGACCAACTTCTTCTTCGACTGGCGTGCTCTCGGGCTGGGAGTTGGTTTGTATTTCGTATGGGCGTTCTGGTTGCAGAATCCTCCCGACGTTCACGGCGCAGTTCTGCTCTTTGGCATTTACATGTCGGTGCGAATCGCGCTCTTGTACGTGGTGTACCTGACCGGACGTGGAGAAACGCTGCTGGGTGTCCCAATTCCGCTGTTCGACGGACCGGCGCTGTCGGCGATCGTGTTCACTGCGTTGCTTGCATTTCGATACCAGGAGCGTTCCACCGACCGCGTCCACAAGTTGCTCTGGATGGCCTTGGCGGCTGCCGCTTGCCTGATTGTGCTGCTCTGCTTCCGCCGCACCTACTGGGGAGAACTCGCGATAGGTACGGCCCTCCTCATGCTGCTTCAGCGGCGCCACCGGGTCCGCAACTTTGCGTTGATCGTGACGACGCTGTGCATTGCGGCGCTGACGCTGGGAAACTCGTTTGCCGCCCGGGTTCAGAGCCTGGACGTCATGCAAATGGACAGCGACTTCGGCGCGGACAACGCCGATCATTGGCATGATTTGCTGGACGCTCTGGACCAAGTTCGGCAGTCACCGCTACTGGGGATTGGGGTCGGAACTGCCTATCCCACATGGCGCATCAGGAATTGGAAGACCGAATCGGTGATGGTCCACAACGCGCCGATCCACGTGTGGCTGAAGTATGGTGTGGCCGGCGCAATCTGCTACTTATGGTTTCACCTGGCACTCCTGCGATGGCTCCATCGGCGATCGAAGTTTCTCCCGGCGGGTGAGTCCGCGTTCTTACACGTGGCCTTTGCGTACTTGACTGCACAGTTTGTGATGACGCTCGGATTTGCTCCCTGGCCCTACTCAGAACTTCAACTTACGACGTTGATCTCCTTCATTCTGGCGGCAGCGTTTTGCAAACGCAGGCAGTTTGCACCTCCCAACGTTGGATCCTGGAGGTCGATGTGATGTCACTTCCATCCCTTTCCGTAATCACCCCTTCGCTCAACGGCGGCGAATTCATTGAGGACGCAATCCAAAGCGTCCTGCAACAAGAATCTATCAAGGTCGAGCACATTGTCGTGGACGGCGTGTCGTCTGACAACACTGCCGCGGTTCTTGAGCGCTACCCTCAATTGCGGTGGACGTCAGAGCCAGACCATGGGCAATCGGATGCCATCAACAAGGGATTCTTGCGTGCTACGGGCGATCTGCTCGGGTGGTTGAACGCCGACGACTACTACCTCCCTGGAGGGCTGGAAGCCATGGCTCGCGCGGCTCAGGACCATCCAGAGGCCGATGTTATCCACGGCGACTGCGTTTTTGTGGACGGGAACGGCAGGATCGTCCGGTCAAAAGTCGAGCATGATTTCGATCCCGCCATCCTCATGTACTTCGGTTGCTACATTCCGTCAACAGCTACATTTTTTCGCCGACGCGTCATCGAGTCGGGACTGCTTCTCGATAGCGGTTACAGGGTGTGCATGGACTTCGAGTATTTTGCGAGGCTGGCCCACGCCGGTTGCAGGTTCCACTACATGCCGCGATTCATCGCTGCGTTTCGCTGGCACGGAAACAACATCAGCTTGAGCCAATCGGCTCGACGGGCAGAAGAACGCCGGCAGGTGCAGCTCAGGTTTGGTGTACCCCAACACTCCGATTCAACCTTCAAGCTGCTGGCTGACGTGCACAGAGCGAAGCGGATGATGCGCAAAGTCGTCAGCGGAAATTTCGCTCGCGAATTTCGTGTCCAGCGAATGCTGGGCCGGGATACCCGGTGGATTCGAGGCGGGGCTGGGTCTGAGACATGCGCAAACTTACAGTGCTTGTAATTCATAACCAATATCAACAACCGGGCGGCGAAGACGTGGTCGTGCGCGCCGAGACGGGCATGCTTCGTCGGGCCGGGCACCATGTGGTGGAGTTCATTCGAAAAAATGAGACCATCGCAGAATTCAGTCCTCCGCAAAAAGCGTCACTAATGGTGACGACGACGTGGAACCAAAGCGCTTACACGCAGATCCGCCAGCTGATTGCGAAGGAGCGGCCTGACGTTGCTCATTGCCATAACCTGCTGCCCCTGGTGAGCCCGGCTGCGTATTACGCCTGCAAATCCACGAGCGTTCCGGTGGTGCAGACTCTCCACAACTACAGGCTGCTGTGTCCCCCGGGGACCTTGTATGCCGACGGACGGACTTGCGACGACTGCGCTCGCAGCCTGACCTGCGGAGTGGCGCGGGGCTGTTATCGCGATTCGCATTTGCAGACCGCAACGGTTGCGATGATGCTCGGCACGCATAGGCTGCTGGGGACCTGGGAGCGGACAGTGGATGCCTATGTCGCGCTGAATCGGTTCGCTCGCGATTACTTCGTGGCTGCCGGACTACCCTCAGCGAGACTCCATGTCAAGCCGAACTTCCTGCTGGATGATCCGGCTCCGCGCTACGGTCGGGGAGATTACGCTCTGTTTGTGGGCAGGCTTGCTCCGGAAAAGGGCGTGATGGAAGTGCTCGAGGCCTGGCGACGCCTTCCGCACATTCCTCTTGTAGTGGTGGGGGACGGTCCCTTGCGAGACGAAGTTTCGGAGAAGGTTGATCGAGCACGGGGGACTCACATCAAGCTGCTTGGGCATTTGAGTGTAGACAATACGCGAGCGCAGATGAAAGGCGCGCGCTTCCTGGTTTTCCCAAGTCGCTGGTATGAGCCATTTCCCATGACTCTGCTGGAGGCCGCAGCTTGTGGTTTACCGGCCGTCGCTGCACGCATCGGTGGAGTGCCAGAGCTGGTTGTCGAAGGCCAGACCGGCTTGCTTTTTGATCCGCAGAATTTCGAAGCGCTGGCTGAGAAAGTCAATTGGGCCTGGGCTCACCCATCCGAGATGGCCGCAATGGGTTCCGCTGCGCGAGAGCTCTATCAGCAGAAATACACGGCCGATAAGAACTACGAGCTGCTGATGAACATCTACCAGTCGGCCCTTTCCAACTGATTACACATCAAGACCAAAATATCGGGCCTATGCGCGAGCTTCGCGCCTATCTCCATCCTCGCTACAAACCGAACGGCTGAAACTACATCCTCATTCTTAATTCTTATCGCCAAGGGAGCATCTCAACATGCAACCAGCAACTCGCGTATTAGTCACCGGCGCCGGTGGCTTCATCGGTCATCATCTAGTAAAACGGCTGAAAGCCGAGGGCTATTGGGTCCGCGGCGTGGACATAAAAGAGCCGGAGTTTGAACCGACGGCAGCCGACGAATTCCAGCTTCTCGACCTTCGCTTCTGGCACAACACGCTGCAGGCCACGAGCCACATGCACCAGGTTTACAACCTCGCGGCCGACATGGGCGGCATCGGCTACATCACGGCGCAACTCGCCGACATCGCCCGCAACAATATCCTGATTAACGCCCACATGCTGGAGGCCAGCCGCCTTAACGGCATCAAGCGCTATCTGTTTTCCTCCTCGGCTTGCGTCTACGCGGGGTACAAGCAGGACTCGGCTGACGTGACGCCGTTGAAAGAGGAAGATGCTTATCCGGCGGATCCCGAAGCGGGCTACGGATGGGAAAAGCTGTTCACCGAGCAACTCTGCCGCTATTACCTGCACGACTTCGGTTTCGAGACTCGGGTGGTCCGCTTTCACAACGTTTACGGGCCGCTGGGGACCTATGATGGCGGCAAAGAGAAAGCGCCGGCCGCTATTTGCCGCAAGGTTGCCTTGGCTCCCGACGACGGGGACATTGACATTTGGGGTGACGGCCTGCAGACCCGTTCCTTCATGTGGATTTCCGATTGTGTTGATGGATTGCTACGGCTGATGGCCAGCAACTATCGCGAACCGCTGAATCTCGGAACCGAAGAACTGGTGACCGTCGATCAGTTGGTGGATATGGTTTGCGAGATTGCGGGCAAAAAGCTGGTCAAACGCCACGACCTTACCAAGCCGCAGGGTGTGCGAGGTCGCAACAGCGACAACTCACGCCTGCGGACCGTGCTGGGATGGGAGCCGCAGACGAAGCTCCGCGATGGCCTGGCAATCACCTATCAATGGATCGAGGAGGAACTGGAAAAGGCAGGACGCCTTTCCGAGACTGTTGCTTATGCGCCCGTCTAGCGATCCGGGAGTATCGCTGGCCAACGTTCTTGGGGTTGGCGTTAGCGCCATCAATATGGCGGAAGCGTTGCGGCTCTCCGACGGTTTGCTGCAGCAGCAGGGCAAGGGCTATATCTGCCTCACGGGAGTACATGGCGTCATGGAGTCGCAGCGCGATGGGGCCTTGCGAGACATTCTAAATCGCTCATTTCTGTGTCTGCCGGACGGCATGCCGACGGTGTGGGTCGGGCACTTGCAAGGACACCGAGCGATGGACCGGGTGTACGGACCCGACTTCATGATGCAATTGTGCAGGCTCTCGGCAAGGCGTGGTTACCGCCATTTCCTCTACGGAGGCACGCGCGGGGTCGCGGCAAAGCTACAGGTCAGGCTCGAGATCCTTATTCCCGGCATCGACATCGTCGGGACCTACACTCCGCCGTTCAGGCCACTGACTTTCTGGGACGAAGCTGACGTGATCGCGCGGATCAACAAAAGCCGGCCCGACATTGTCTGGGTTGGCCTCAGTACTCCCAAGCAGGAACGCTTCATGGCGCAGTACATCGAGCGGCTCGACACCAGCCTGATGGTCGGTGTTGGCGCCGCTTTCGATATTCACGCCGGGCTTCGCAGTGATGCGCCGCAATGGGTCAAAGACTGCGGCTTGCAGTGGCTGGACCGCCTCTGCCAGGAGCCACGCCGGCTCTGGCGGCGATATCTCACGAACAATCCTCGCTTCCTGTGGGAGATCGCTCTGCAGTTCTCCGGCCTAAAGACTTTTCAGGTGCATTAAGTGAATGAAATCTCGATACTTCCCATGCTCTAACAACGCATAGGCTCCTCTCAAACTACTGGATTTTTTGGCGGACTCGCTGTCGGGGTCCGCTTTTTTCTTGCCCCCTCGAACATTCCCATGTGACCGGGGTCACTGCCAGAGATCAATTTTGCGCAGAGTATTACAAACTGCGAGCCACCGAGCGTTAGAAAAGACGGCGTCGGCGAGGCAAACCGCAACTGGTAGGGTCACTGCTCCCAACTTGACCTGAGTTTTTCCCGATAACGCTGCAAGACCCTCGAGCACTTTTCGCGGCAGCGGGTGTGAGTGCTTGAGCAAGAATCGAATTCTCGTTATCGACGTTGATCCCGTGATTCGCTCCGGGATCTGCAACTTTCTCCTGGCGCAGGGCCACCTGGTTGCCGAAGCCCCCACCACGCGGGAGGCTCAACTCCAAGTCCACAAGTTCCGCCCCGATGCTGCTGTCCTCGATTTTTCCCTCCCCAACGGCGACGCGATTGAACTTCTTCAGCGCATGAAAAGCATGGAATCCAGCGTGCCGGTAATTGCCCTGGTCGGTCAGGGCGCAACCGATGCCGCTATTCGTGCCATTCAAGACGGCGCGGAACAGTTCCTCACCAAGCCGGTGGAGCTGTCGCTGCTCCATGCCGTACTGCTGCGCGTGCTGGCGAACCCACGGTCTCACCGTCCGTCATCGGGCTCCAGCTCCACGATGAAGCGCCAATCTGTCAACCCGTTCCTCGGAACCAGTGCCGCAATTCGGCGCATTCAGGAACTTGCCCGGCGCGTGGCGCATAGCGAAAGCCCTATTCTGCTGCAAGGCGAAACCGGCTCCGGCAAAGGTGTCCTGGCCAATTGGATCCACTGTAATGGACCCCGCGCTCACGAGCCGTTTCTCGACCTGAATTGTGCGGGGCTCTCGCGTGAACTGCTCGAATCAGAGCTCTTCGGACACGAGAAGGGCGCGTTTACCAGCGCGCTAACTGCCAAGCAAGGCCTGCTCGAGGTCGCCAATCGCGGCACCGTTTTCCTGGATGAAGTCGGCGACATCGACCTGCAGATCCAGCCCAAGCTCCTCAAGGTCCTCGAGAACCGCATGTTTCGCCGCTTGGGCGACGTGCGTGATCGGACGGTTGACGTTAGGCTGATCTCTGCTACCCACCGCGAGTTGTTGGAGTTGGTGCGGCAGCAGAAATTTCGCAGCGATCTTTATTTCCGGGTGAACATTGTTCCCTTGCGAGTGCCTCCACTGCGCGAACGCGCGGAGGACATCCCAATGCTCGCGCAATACTTTCTTGCTCACCTGGCGCACGACGTTGGCCGCGGCGAGATGACACTTGAGAAATCTGCGATGGATGCGCTTCAGGAGTATTCCTGGCCGGGCAACATTCGGGAGCTGCGCAATGTTCTAGAGCGCGCGGTCCTGCTCACGGACCGCAACCACCTCACCGTGCATCAGCTTCAACTCCAGAGCTCCACTCTTACTGCCCAGCCGCAGGTCAGCAACACCGGAACTCTGAAACAGTTGGAACGCTCCTACATCAATTTCGTGCTGCAGGACGAAGGTGGCTCGGTCGAACGCGCGGCCCGCCGCCTCGGCATTGCGCGCAGTTCGCTGTACAACAAACTCAAGCGATTCCAAAGCCCTGCGCGAAGTAGCAAGGCGTAGCACTGTGAAAGTAGAAGTCCCGCCGCGCCAGGCGAACTGCGGCTTCACCTCACGAAGCTCCGGGTTCAAGTTATGATGAATTTATCGGAGTCGCATAGCGCGTCTCCCGGTTCATTCATGCCGAACGCCTTCATCTGTGATGCGATCAGGACGCCATTCGGCCGTTACGGAGGGGTACTGTCGTCCGTGCGCACCGATGATCTCGCGTCGATCCCGATCAAGGCCCTGCGCGAGCGCAATCCATCCGTTGACTGGAGTGCGGTGGACGATCTGATCCTGGGATGTGCCAACCAGGCTGGGGAAGACAATCGCAACGTAGCTCGCATGGCGCTGCTATTGGCGGGCTTGCCGCAAACGGTTCCGGGCACAACCGTGAATCGCCTGTGCGGTTCCAGCATGGACGCCATCTCCGTCGCCGCCCGAGCAATCAAGACGGGCGAGAATTCGCTGGTGATTGCTGGCGGAGTGGAAAGCATGTCACGCGCGCCGTTCGTCATGGCGAAAGGCGACAGCGCTTTTTCGCGAAGCATGAAGTTGGAAGACACCACCATCGGTTGGCGCTTCGTGAATCCGCTGATGAAAGCTCAGTATGGCGTGGATTCCATGCCCGAGACTGGCGAGAACGTCGCCGAAGAATTCGGAGATTTCGCGCCAGGACCAGGACGCGTTCGCCTATCGTAGTCAACAACGCACTGCGGCTGCACTCAAGAACGGCAATCTTGCAGAGGAGATCGTTCCGGTTACGATCGCAACGGGCAAAGCCGCGCGCACCGTCGTAGCGGAGGACGAACACCCTCGTCCCGATACCACGTTGGAAGGTCTGGCCGCTCTCAAGCCAATCGTCAGACCGAATGGCACGATCACTGCAGGCAATGCTTCCGGCATCAACGATGGCGCCTGCGCAGTGCTTCTTGCATCGCAAGACGCTGTGCAGCGCTTTGGCCTTACGCCGAAAGCACGGGTAGTCGCTTCGGCAGCCGCGGGCGTCGCCCCGCGGATTATGGGCATGGGCCCCGTTCCTGCCACGCGAAGGGTGCTTGAGCTGGCGAAACTCACGATCGCCGACATGGATGTGATCGAGCTGAACGAAGCGTTCGCCTCGCAAGCGCTGGCAGTGCTTCGCCAGCTGGGAATTTCGGATGATGCTCCGCACGTCAATCCCAACGGCGGTGCGATTGCGATTGGCCACCCTCTCGGTGCTAGCGGCGCCCGGCTGGTGACGACCGCGGTGCGGCAACTACAACGCACCAGGGGACGTTATGCTCTATGCATGATGTGCATCGGGGTGGGGCAGGGAATTGCAATAGTTCTCGAACGCATCTAGCAACGACTTTACCAGGCGAGGAGCGGGTGTGGTCGTCACGCTTTCCAGCGATTGGGCGGGTTGTGGCGCCGCATGTGGAAATTGGAGGGTATGTGTCGCACGTTGCGTTCGTAGGTGATTTCCACGTCCAGCACCCACAGCGCTGACGCCAGAATTGCCGCAACGGCAATCCACAACAGACGCTTTCCATAACGCAACATTGCTAAACTTTTACTTTAAGTGTTTGGCGAGAAAATCCACAGTCAGCTTCCAGGCCTGTTGCGGCGTCGTCCGCACGATAGGCCTGGCTTGTTGTTCGGGTTCTCAAATCCGTGCCCAGCGTCGGGGAAGATGTGGATCTCCACCGTCTTTCCGAGCGCCTTCAGTTGCGCTTCGAACTTGTTCACGTCCGCCACGGAAATGCCGCGGTCCTGCCCGCCAAAAATGCCGAGGATGGACGCATTGATCTTCTTCAGGGCCGCGTCGTCGGTGGCGAGATGGCCATAGTTGATGACCGTCGCTTTCAATTTCGGGTCGTTGAGCGCGAGGTCCAACGAGTAGCCACCGCCCATGCACCATCCGATGGAGCCGACGCGCTTGGGATCAACGTCCTTCTGCGAACGAAGGTAGCTCGTCGCAGCCAGCAGGTCGCGGGTCGCGCGGTCCTGGGGAACGCCCCGCATGATCTCGTGCGCTTCGTCGGGCGTTGTCGCCACTTTACCGCGGTACAGATCAATCGCCAACGCGACGTAACCCTGGTCAGCAAGCTTCGATGCCTGCTTCCTTCACCCAGTCGTTCAGGCCCCAGTATTCGTGGATCACAACCAGTGCCGGAAATGGTCCTTTGCCTTGCGGCGTGTAGAGGAGAGCGTTCACCGTCTCATCCCCGCTCTTATAGGAAACTGCGCGCGAATCGGCGGCCACAACGGTCATAGCGAAAAGGCAAATCAGGCCCAACAATATTAGAGGCTTCAAGCTCTTCCTCCTAAAGACACCGGCAGGCGGCAGAAAGTTAGCGGCGTTCCCGATTTCTATGCATTCTGTTCCAGCCCTTCGAGCAACTGCCGCCCAAGCTTCTGAAGTTCGCCAAACCGCTTCTGGTACTCGACAAAAAGCCGGTTATACTCCAGCGAATGGTCGGCATCAAGATGCGCGCGCAGCATCATATCGCGGAGACGAACGGGATTGGGTAAAACCGCGTCTTCGTTCAACTCTTCCAGCGCAGTTGTTGGGTCGTAATGGTACATGGCTTCCTCGGCTCCGTCCGGTAGCGTAGCAGATGCGGCGGCCGTACGGTGCGTCGCAAGGAAAACCGGTGTGGCGCGGCCGGAGCGGACTCTGCCGCCACCCGAGACTGTCGTGTGTGCAACTGGGCTAAGATAGTGCGTCCTGTGCAAATCTGGAGTCCTTCGCCTGCCCAACTGGTTGAGGTTTGCAAGAATTGAATACGTCCTCGTGTCGATACACTCCCAACCCGATTCTCTGACCCTGCTGTCGAACGTACACTTCCGCGATCGAGAGGCGGCGGCGCGTAATCTAGCCCACATCCAGCGGCTCGTGCCGCCGGGAGTTTACGAGTCCCTGGCGCCAGTGCTCATGACCTCTCCCAATCCTGATGCGGCAGTGAATCAATTTCAATGGCTGGCCGAGTCGGCATCGACTGAGCTGTTCCATCTGCTGGACGAACATCCGTTTCTGATTCATTACGCCGTAGTAGTGTTTGGGTACAGTTCCTGGCTTGGCGAAACACTCATCCATAACACCCAGTTGCTGCGCAGTTTGGCAAGAGAGAAGAGCCTGGACCGTATCCATTCCCGAGAGGAGTTTCAGGAGAGCTTTGCGCGCTTTCGCTCGCGCTCCTTCGAGACTGACACGGCTGCGCTGTTGGCGCGTTTCAAGAAGCGGGAGTACGTGCGCATCATGCTGCGCGACGTGCTGGGCATCGCGACCCTGGCGGAAACCACGGCTGAGCTGTCGTCGCTGGCAGACGTGCTGATCGAGGAAGCGCTGCGCGAGGTGGAGTCTCAACTTCAGCGCCGCTTTGGCGCGCCGCAAGAGCTTGACCGCGAGGGCCGATTGGTTGACTCGCGCTTCGCCGTGCTCTCGCTGGGCAAGCTTGGCGGTAACGAGCTGAACTACAGTTCTGACATTGACCTGTTGTATCTCTACGACGGCGGCCTCGAGCCGGAAGGGGCCGGGATCTCCAACCGCGAATACTTTATCCGGCTGGCGCAGCAAACCACCGAGCTTCTTTCGCGCCACACGCGCGAGGGGCCGGTGTTCCGCATTGATCTGAGGTTGCGTCCGCAGGGCAACGATGGAGAGCCTGCGGTTCCGCTGCCCCATGCAATCGACTATTACTCGCGTGTTGCACACGACTGGGAGTTGCAGGCCATGATCAAGGCGCGGCATTCGGCTGGAGATCTGGATCTGGCGCGCAACTTTCTGCGGGCGGTGCAGCCGTATGTGTATCAGGAAGACTTGAATTTTGCGGCTATTAAGACCGCGCTGGAGACGCGAGAGAAGATCGGAAGCCGGCGTCGCCGGCGACTGCTGACGCAGCCGGGCGCAAGTGGCATCGATGTCAAGATCGACCGCGGCGGCATACGCGACATCGAGTTTCTGGTGCAGTGTTTACAGCGCGTTTACGGTGGCAGTGAACCGTGGTTGCGCTCGCGCGGCACCATGTTTGCCTTGCAAAAGCTGCACGACAAAGAGCACATCAGCGGCAAGGACTTTCATAATCTGACCAATGCTTATGAGTTTCTTCGAAATCTGGAGCACCGGCTGCAGTTACGCCACGGCCAGCAGACCCATCGGCTTGCCGCAAGTCGCATGCGGAGTTGCAGTCTCTGTCGCGAAGCCTGGCCCGTGAAGGAACCGTCGCGCCAACGCCTGAAGAATTTCTGTCTCATGTTCAAGCGGCAGGATGGCGGCGGTGGCGGAAATCTATCAGCGCGTCATCTACCAGGAACAGAACCAACCCGCGCTGATACCTCGCAGGAGTTCGAGTTGAAGCCGCAGCTTCCGGTTACGCCGGAGAATTCCTACAGCCTGATGATGCAACGGCTGGCCATCGATTCGCCGCAGTTGCGGGAGATGGCGGGGCGGCCTGAGTTGTCGCAACATGCACGCCGTAATCTCGAGCGATTTCTGAGCTCGGCGGGAACAACCTCCGAACGCTATGGCGCGGTTCTGCACTCACCGCAAGCAGTGGAGCGTGCCCTGGACATTTTCGAAATCAGCGAGTACCTGACCGACATTCTGGTGAGACATCCGCGGGAAGTTTTGCTGCTGGACCAGATCGGGGATCGCAAGCCTCCGGAAGGCGCCGAGTTGTTCGGGGACAGTCCGCGAAACGGCGACGCGATACCCGACCCGGTGTTCGCCTATCTGGCGCAGGACAAGGTCGACCGCTCTGAGGCCATGTGCATCCTGCGACAGCACTACCGGCAGCGGGTGTTTCTCTCCGGCGCGCGCGATCTGTTCCAGTTGCGCGATGTGTTCGAATCGTTGAACGACAACACCGCCGCCGCAGACTCCGCCATCCAGGCGGCTTTGGCTCTCGCCGGCTCGCCGAGCGGCTTTGCCGTCATGGGGCTGGGCAGGCTGGGAGCGCGCGAATTCGATTTGCTGTCGGACGCGGATGTTTTGTTTGTTCGCGATGAGGGTTGCGACAACGAGGAGATGCGACGGGTTGCAGAGCACATGATGGAGGCGCTGACGGCGTACACTCGCGACGGCACCGTGTTTCCTGTGGACGCCCGGTTGCGGCCGCACGGTCGCGAAGGCGAGCTGATTATTACGCCAACGCAATTGTCTGCGTACTTTGCAGAAGAAGCCAAGCCTTGGGAGGCGGTCACGTATCTCAAAATGCGGCATGTCGCTGGTGACGGCGAGCGTCGCGGATCGGGCTCTGCAGAGCGGTCCGAGAAGGGCATCGCACAAATTGCGACGCGGCCAGACTTCAAGGCGGAGTTGAAGGACGTGCGCACTCGGCTGGAGCGCAGCGAGAACGGGCCGAACTTCAAGATTGGTCCCGGCGGGATCTATGACCTCGACTACCTGGCCGGAGCGTTGCAAGTGCAGCATCAACTCTGGTTGGCGGGAAATCTGCGGGACCGGCTGCAATTGCTGCGGCGAGCATGGGCTGCTTGATGCCGACGAGATTAGAGCGCTTGGAAGACAGCGCTCTGTTTCTGCGCACTCTGGAGCACTTAGTGCGTCTGGTGACCGGGCGCGCCCGCAAATGGTTGCCGGTGGCTGAGCATCCGCGCCGGTCCGTCCAGAAGCTACTTTGGCGTGTGCTCGGTGCTGAGGAGGGTTTCGACCCGGAAATGCGCCTGGCCGAAGTTCTGCGGCAAACCCGGGAGATCTATCTGCAGCTATCAGCAGGCATGAAGCTCATCGAGGACCAACCTCACACCTATGTGTGACGCGTGAACATCGGTTTTCATTGAACCTCACAGCGGCGGTGATACCGTAAACAGGTTCGGGAGAATCCGGAAGCCTTTTTGATCCGGACGCGGCAGAAGTTGCCGAAGGGCGGGCCGCGAGTCGTTTTCTTACGCACTGATTCGATTTCCGGCATGCCGCCGGCTCCGCTAGCGCTTCCCATCCCCGACACAGGCTGTTTACAGCCTAGGGTCCTTTATCCCCATACTTGTTGAGGTGCCTCGTGGCGGCTTCTTATAACGGAATTGCTTTGCCCTCCAGCGGGACCAAGATCACTTACGAGAACGGTAAGCTTGTCATCCCCGACAAACCCATCATCCCTTTCATCGAAGGTGACGGCACCGGCCGCGACATCTGGAAAGCGTCGGTCCGGGTGTTCGACGCCGCCGTCGACATCGCTTACAACGGCAAGCGTCGAGTGGCCTGGTATGAAGTTTTCGCCGGCGAAAAAGCCATGGACCGCTTCAAGACCTGGCTGCCCGACGACACCGTTGCCGCCTTCCGCGAGCTGCGCGTCGGCATCAAGGGTCCGCTGACCACTCCTGTCGGCGGCGGCATTCGCTCGCTGAACGTTGCGCTGCGCCAGATCCTCGACCTCTACGCCTGCGTCCGCCCGGTGAAGTACTACAAGGGCATTCCCTCGCCGGTGAAAAATCCGGAGCGCATGAACATCGTCATCTACCGCGAGAACACAGAAGACGTTTACGCCGGCATCGAGTGGAAGCAGGGCACGCCGCAGGCAAAGGAGCTGATCGACTTCATCAACACCAAGATGCTGGCGGGCACCAACAAGCGGGTGCGCGAAGACTCGGGCGTCGGCATCAAGCCGATCTCCATCACCGGCACCAAGCGCCTGGTGCGCATGGCCATCAAGTACGCTCTGGCGAACAAACTCAAGTCGGTGACGATCGTGCACAAGGGCAACATCCAGAAGTTCACCGAAGGCGCATTCCGCGAGTGGGGATACGAGCTGGCGACGCAGGAGTTCCGTGACCAGGTCATCACCGAGCGCGAGAGCTGGATCATCGACAACCTCGACAAGAATCCCGGGCTGTCCATCGAAGAAAACGCAGGATGGTCGAGCCGGGTCTGGAGTTTGCGACGCAGGAGTTCCGCGACGAGCTGTACAAGGAAGTGCAAAGCGTGATCGACAGCATCTACGCCACCCACGGCAAGGGCGCGTGGAAGTCGAAGCTGATGGTCAACGACCGCATCGCCGACAGCATCTTCCAGCAGATCGTTACCCGTCCGGATGAGTACGCGGTGCTGGCCACTCCGAATCTGAACGGCGACTACATCTCCGATGCGGCCGCGGCGCAGGTCGGTGGACTCGGCATTGCGCCGGGCGCCAACATCGGCGATCAGCACGCGATCTTCGAGGCCACGCACGGCACCGCGCCGAAGTATGCGGACAAGGACGTCATCAATCCCGGCTCGGTGATGTTGTCGGGCGTGATGATGTTCGACTTTATGGGCTGGACACGAGGCGGCGCGGCTGATCGAAGATTCGATGGAGCGACCATTCTAGCAAAAGAAGGTCACCTACGACTTCGAACGCATGCTGGAAGGCGCAACCAAGGTCAAGACCAGCGAGTTCGCCAGCCACATGATCCAGAACATGGCTCCGGTGGAAGCGCTGGCGGCGAAGTAGCGGGTGGGTTGAGCGGCGCTTTAGCGCAGCGTCAAGGGCATCTTTCTCGAAAGGCGCGGGCTTTCGGCTCGCGCCCCAACTCTCGAGATTCTTGCTGTTCAATATCATCACAACATTGTGAGGACTCATGCGTAACAAGGTCACTGTAGTTGGTTCTGGAAACGTGGGCGCCACCGCCGCTCACTGGCTGGCGTCGAAGGAACTCGGCCGACGTCGTACTCATTGACATCATCGAAGGCATACCCCACGGCAAAGGTCTCGACCTGCTGCAGGCCATGCCCATCGAAAAGCGCGACTCATTCGTTATCGGCACCAACGATTACGCCGACACTGCCAACTCCGACATCGTGGTCATCACCGCCGGCATTCCGCGCAAGCCCGGCATGAGCCGCGACGATCTGCTCAACACCAACTTACAAGATCATGAGCGATGTCGTTGGCAAGGCCGTGCAGTACTCGCCCAACTGCATTCTCATCGTCGTCTCCAATCCGCTGGACGCCATGGCGCAGGCCGCCTACAAGCTGAGCGGCTTCTCGCGCAACCGCGTCATTGGCATGGCCGGCATCCTGGATTCCGCCCGCTTCCGCGCCTTCATCGCCATGGAGTTGAAGGTTTCGGTGGAGAACGTTACCGCCTTCGTGCTCGGCGGGCACGGCGACACCATGGTCCCGCTGCCGCGCTATTCCACAGTAGCCGGCATTCCCATCACCGAACTGATGGACCAGGCCACCATCGATCGCCTGGTGCAGCGCACCCGCGACGGCGGCGCTGAGATCGTCAAGTACCTGAAGACCGGCAGCGCTTACTATGCCCCGTCCTCGGCGGTCGCCGAGATGGTCGAGGCCATCCTGAAGGACAAGAAGAAGATCTTGCCGTGCGCCGCTTATCTCGAAGGCGAGTATGGCATCAATGGACTGTTCGTCGGCGTGCCCTGCAAGCTGGGCGCGCACGGCATCGAGCAGATCATCGAAATCAAGCTGACTCCGGAAGAGAAGGCCGCCCTGCAGAAGAGCGCCGACTCGGTGAAGGAGTTAGTGGGAGTTATCGGGGTATAGACCGGCGAAAAGAGAATGATTTGTGGTGCCCCGCTCAGGCCTTTCTTGCCTTGGGCGGGGATTTTTGTTTGATTACGAATCTCTGGCTCTTCCGGTACACTTTTCCCGCGGAGGTAATGGCGATGGCAATGCGCCGATCGGTCTTCTGATTGTGGGCCTGTTGATCTTCGCGGTCGTCGTTGTTGCGCAAACGCAGGACGACCAGCAGGCGCAGACTGCGCTCAAAGGTGGCGAGAAAATCTCCACCGCGCTGGCGACGGTCACCAGTACCGCCATCTCCCCGCTGGTGGGAGTGTGCGTCATTGGGGCCTGGCAGTACTATCACACACCCAAGATGCAACGCGACCAGCTCCCCCTTATTCAGAAGCCAAAATTCTGGATACCCATCTTCATCCTTCTGGTCCTCATCTTCATCAAAGACACGTTCGGCGGATTCGCGCCACTCATCAAGAAACCGCTGGACGCAGCCGAGGTCCTGTTCGTCAATCACGCCGCCCTGGTACTGGTTGCTTTTCCCTTTGTGCTGGAGCAGGTTTCGCGCGTTATGGGCTTTACCTCCTGGAAAGGACTATTCGCCTATGTTCTCAGCGGGCCTGTGGTCTATGCCGCTACCCCCGAGAGCAGTGGCATGCATCATGCTTTTAGCGTCGCGACAGCGATCCTGTACACGGTCGTGGGCATCGTTGTCACCTTCGTTGTCTGGCTGGTGGGGCATTCCTTCGACGTGCTTGCCATGATCAGTCCATTTCCGTTCCTGGACTTCTTGCTGAAGGCGGTACGCAACACGATCTTCGCGATTCTCGCGATCACCGCCCTGCTCAGTCCAAAAGTCGGCCTGCTGCTCTCCCTCGTTGTCATCGTGTTCAGCTTTCTGGTCTTTGGATGGGCCTTGCGTATGGCGTTTTTCGGCACCGTCTTCGCGTGGAGCCTATTGCGAGTTCTGCTGATGGAGGCGCAGGAGAAACCCAATCGCGGCGACCGAGTGCAGGCCTTCACCGCGCGCGTCAGCAAGCTGCCGCGGCGGACCTACGGACAGCTGTCGCTGTCCGATGATGGCGCCTTGCTTTTCCGTTATCGCCGCCTTTTGGTGGGACCGCTGACGACCGTCAAGGTTGGCCGGGCAGGAAGCTTTGCCGTGGGGCAAGGCGTATTCTTCCCGACCGTGATTGAGCCGATCGAGTCCACCGACAAACACCAGGTGACGTTTCGTCTGCTGCCCACCTACCGCGGCGCCGAGCAGAGCGTCCGCGAATGTCTGGAGCTTGCGGAGGTGCGCGATCTCCGTTGGACTAAGGGCATTCGCGCATTCTGGAAGTTTGTGACGGACGGCGGAGAATCCCCTGCAGGAGTGTGACACGCAGGCAGGGACAAGTGCCCGGGCAATGCTTCGTTTGCTTTAGGGATTAGGAAACGCCATAAAAGCGCTAGCTTCGGGGCTCGGCTGACGTCAGGAGAGAAAATGAACCTTGTCACCGCCGTTGATCGCATCGAGAACCGCACCTTCGACGAACTGAAGGTGGGCGACACCGCCAGTATCTCCCGCACTCTGACCCAGAAGGACATCGAACTGTTTGCGATCATGTCGGGCGACGTCAACCCCGCTCACGTTGACGAAGAGTTCGCTAAGAGCGACATGTTCCACAAAATCATCGCCCACGGCATGTGGGGAGGAGCGCTCATATCGACAGTATTGGGTACGCAACTGCCCGGTCCCGGCGCAATCTATCTCGCGCAATCGCTGCGCTTCCGCCGGCCGGTTGGCCTTGGCGACACCGTCATCGTAACCGTTAAAGTGTCGCAGAAGGACGAGGAGAAACACCGAGTCACGCTGGACTGCCAGGCAGTGAATCAGCGCGGCGAAGTCGTCATCAGTGGCACCGCGGAGGTCATTGCACCAGCTCAGAAAATCTCCCGTGAGCGAGTGACGCTGCCGGAGGTCAAGCTACTCGAAAAGGGCCGGCACTATCGTCAGCTCATAGAGATGAGCCAGGGTCTCCTTCCTATTCTGACCGCCATCGTTCATCCCGTCGAGACCACTTCTCTGCTGGCGGCGTATGAGGCCGCTGAGACCAGCTTGATCATTCCTGTTCTGGTAGGACCGGAGGCGAAAATCCGTGCCGCCGCAGAACAGGCGCAGATCGATATC
This sequence comes from uncultured Acidobacteriaceae bacterium, assembly GCA_963782275.1. GTDB lineage: Bacteria > Acidobacteriota > Terriglobia > Terriglobales > Acidobacteriaceae > Bog-257. The sequence goes on from CAWAJA010000006.1 coordinate 126,796, forward strand.
GCGCAGTTTGACAAGGTATATACCGAGCACAGTCACCAGGCTGCCGAGCGTGCCGTCATGATGGCGCGCGAGCACAAGGTCGAAGCGTTGATGAAGGGCAGCCTGCATGCCGACGAACTCATGCAGTTCGTCGATTCTGATCAGGGATTGCGCACGGCGCGTCGCATGAGTCACGTGGCCGCCATGGAAGTGCCGGGCTTCCCGCGTCCCTTATTCATCACCGATACCGCGCTGAATATTTCTCCCAACGTCCTGGATAAGCGCGACATCATTCAGAATGCAATCGATCTCGCACACGCGCTTGGCCTGTCGAAGCCCAAGGTTGCGATCCTGTCGGCCCAGGAAACCGTTTCTCCCAAGTTGAAGTCGTCGTTCGACGCGGCCGTGTTGTGCAAGATGGCAGACCGTGGGCAGATTACCGGTGGCGTGCTCGATGGCCCGCTTGGGTATGACGTTGCGGTCTCCGGGGCAGCCGCCGAGACCAAGAAAATTGTGTCGCCGGTCGCCGGGCGTGCGGACATTCTGCTGGTACAAGATCTTGAAGCCGGGACCATGCTGGTCAAACAGCTGCAATACATGTCCGACGCGCAGATCGCTGATCTGGTGATTGGCGCGCGCGTTCCGGTTATTGTGAGCAGCCGCACGGACAACATGCTCGCACGTCTGGGTTCGTGCGCGCTGGCATTGCTGTCAGTTCGGCACAAAGAGGTGAGGCCGTCCTCATCCGGGCCAGCGCTGACCGAGAAATAGCCGTCATGGCTCGGAGATCGTTACACTTTCTGCACCACGGCCCAATATGCCGCGAGCGCCTCGCCAAGTGGAGTTTTTCTGGCGCCGAAAATCGCCGCAAGCGAACGCAGCACCATTCCTGCAACGATGCCCGCGCGCAGCGTTTGAACTTGTCCAGTTTCGAAGTGCTTGCGTGCATAGCGGAGCATATTGGTGTACCAGAACACCTGCTGGTTGCGAAACGACAATCTACTTACGCTGTGCGCTCCGCTGTGCCGGAAGCGCGCGGCGGGACAATAAACGATTTTCCTGCTGCGATCGCGCAGTCGCTGGCAAAGATCCACATCCTCGAACCAGACCGGAAAGAACTGCTCGTCGAGCCCGCCGACCTCAGTCCACGCCGCGCGCGTGATTGCAAGGCAAGCGCCTGCAGGTTGCTCGACCTCCTGCGATCTGCGAGTAGTCGGCATCGAGGCAACGATATCGCCGATTCACTGGATTACGCGGCCAGAACTGGTTTACGAGCAGCGCCTCGAAAAGCAAGGCAGCGAGAGTCGGCAACCGTCGAAAAGCGAAGCCCCGCGCGGGTTCACCGCCGTGCTCTAACAGCGCACCACCGGCTGCCCCAGCCTGAGAGGACTCCATGCAGGTGAGCAGCGCTTTCACCGCTCCCGGCTTCTGCGATTGCATCGGGATTGAGCAATAGCAGCACATCTCCGGTCGCTATGCGCGCGCCTTGATTGACGGCAGCGGCGAATCCAAGATTATGATCGTTGGCCAGCAGTCGAAGTTCATGCCAGGCGACAAACTCCTCAATCCGCTGCACTGTCTCATCCTGCGACGCGTTGTCCACGACCACGATCTCGCAATCGTCCTGTGCGAGGGCCTCCAGACAGGCGCCGATCGTCTCGGCGGAGTTATAAGTCACGACGATGGCAGAGCAGCGCAGCATGGATTCAGGAAGCACGCATTATAATCGTCGCTTTGCCAGTTCTTAGGAGAAGCATGTCCACGGCTGTGGCGGGAGCAAACTTGGAGATCATCGAAACCTCACTTCCGGGCGTAGCGGTGGTGAAGCCGCGGGTCTTCGCCGATGCTCGCGGGTTCTTTATGGAGACCTATCGCGAGAACGAGTTGGCAGCGGCGGGCATACGCGATCGTTTCGTGCAGGACAATCATTCGCGCTCTTCTCGCGGCGTGCTGCGCGGACTGCATTATCAGCTTCGGACTCCGCAAGCGAAGTTGTGCCGCGTCTCGCAGGGCGAAGTACTCGATATTGCGGTTGACATTCGGGTGGGCTCGCCCAACTTTGGTAAATGGGTGAGCGTGCTGCTCTCCGGAGAAAACCACCTGCAACTCTACATTCCCAAAGGTTTTGCCCACGGGTTCGCGGTCCTCTCCGAGACTGCGGACTTCCTTTATAAGTGCAGCGATTACTACGATGCCAGCGACGATCGCGGCGTGCTGTGGAACGATCCGGACATTGGCATCGACTGGCAAACGCCGTCGCCAATCCTGTCGAACAAAGACAGCGCATATCTTCCGCTGGCACAAATTGCACGCGACCAGTTGCCGAGGTATCAGCCGTGAGCCTGCGACTCCTCATAACGGGCGCGAACGGTCAGGTTGGATGGCACCTGCAGCGCATACTTGCTCCACTGGGTGAAGTGCTGGCGATTGATGTAGAGGAAGTGGACTTGACTGACCTGAACGCGGTCACTCGCGCTGTGCGCGAGTTTGCACCCGACGTTGTCGCCAACGCTGCGGCTTACACTGCGGTGGACAAGGCCGAAAGCGAGCCCGAACTGGCGCGTGCAATCAACGTCGCCGCTCCGGCGCGAATCGCGGAGGAGTGCGCGGCGCAGCGGCGCGCTGATGATCCACTATTCCACCGATTACGTTTACGATGGCAGCAAGACTGGTCCTTACGAAGAGAGAGATGCTCCTAGTCCTCTGAGCGTTTACGGCCAGACCAAGCTTGAGGGCGATCAGGCAATCATGGCCAGCGGGTGCCCGCACATCATTCTGCGCACTACGTGGGTCTATGACATCCGCGGCAAGAACTTCCTGCGTACCGTGCTGCGCCTGGCGCGCGAAAAGGAGGAGCTGCGCATGGTCGGCGACCAATACGGTGCGCCGACTTGGGCGCGCAGCCTGGCCGAATCGACAGGCATCATTCTTGCCAGATCGCTCGAACGCTGCAGCGCGACTGGCGCGTGGAAGAGTGGCCTTTTTCACCTCACGGCCGCAGGGCAAACTTCGTGGGCCGGGTTTGCGCAAGCGATCCTGGAGGACTACGAAGCGCTGCTCGCCTGGCCAGCCGAAACCGGCGAGTTCGGCGGGCCATTGAAGGCCAAACGAGTAGTTGCAATTACCACTGAGCAGTACCAAACGCCGGCTCGCAGGCCGCGAAATTCCGTGCTCTCCAACGCCAGGTGCAAGCTGCATTCGGGGTTATGATGCCCGACTGGCGAGCCCAGTTACGGCTTGCCTTGCAGGACGCTATTCGCTGATAATCGTTAGTTATCGCTACTCTTTTGCTGAACAGCTCACTCACTCGCCGTTCTTGTGTGCCTTCCAAAGTGTTCCCGGGCGCAGAAACGCAGGCGGGTTGCTGTGCTCGCGCGCTGTTCACAGCACTTGAACGGAGATCTATGAAAGGCATCGTTCTGGCTGGCGGTATCGGCTCGCGCCTGTATCCGCTGACCCGCGTCACCAACAAGCACCTGCTTCCTGTGTACGACAAACCCATGATCTTCTACCCGCTGCAAACGCTTGTGGACGCTGGCATTCGGGACATCCTGATCGTCACTGGCGGGCAAAACGCCGGCGACTTCCTGCGGCTGCTGCAGAACGGCAAGGAATTCGGCTTGCAGCAACTCAGCTTCGCCTACCAGGAAGGAGAAGGAGGCATCGCCGACGCGCTGCGCCTCGCCGAACCCTGGGCCAAGGGCGACAAGATCTGCGTCGTGTTGGGCGACAACATCATCGAGAGCGACATTCGCGATGCCGCCAGCAGCTTCGAGCAGCAGGATAAAGGTGCGATGGTCATGCTCAAAGAGGTGCCTGATCCTGAGCGCTTCGGCGTGCCCGTAATCGAGAACGGCCGTATCGTTCGCATCGAAGAGAAACCAAAAAAGCCGCTGTCGTCCTACGCGGTCATCGGGATTTATTTTTACGACGGCACCGTTTTCGACCGCATTCGCGGGCTGAAACCGTCGGGCCGTGGCGAATACGAAATCACCGACATTAACAACAGCTACATCGCAGAAGGTACGTTGCGCCACACACTACTGGAGGGCTGGTGGACCGACGCGGGCACCTTCGAATCCCTCTGGCACGCCAGCAACATGGTCCGCGAAAAAGTGCTCCGCAGCGCGCAAGAACCTGTCATGGTGCGCAGCCTATGAAGCTGCTGGTCACAGGTGGCGCTGGGTTCATCGGCTCGAACTTTGTTCATCACACCCTGTCCAAGCATCCGGAGTGGCGGGTGACGGTCCTCGACAAGCTCACCTACGCCGGCAACCTCGAAAATCTCGAGCCTGCGTTGCAGCAAGGCCGCTGCGAGTTCGTGCAGATGGACATCTGCGATCGCGACAGTCCTCGAACCGCTCCGCGGATGCGATGCCGTCATTCACTTCGCCGCCGAAAGCCACGTTGACCGCAGCATCGAAGACGCGGCGGCGTTTGTGCAGCACCAACGTTGACGGTACCCACAATCTGATTCAGGCCTGCCGGGAAGCGCGCGTGCCGCGATTTGTTCACGTCAGCACCGACGAAGTTTACGGCAGTCTCGGCGACGAAGGGCAGTTTACGGAACAATCTCCGCTGCAGCCGAACAGTCCCTATGCCGCGACCAAAGCGGCTTCCGATCTGCTGGTGCTGGCGTACGTTCATACGCACAAGTTTCCGGCGGTGGTAACCCGCTGCTCCAATAATTACGGACCCTATCAGTTCCCGGAAAAATTCATTCCGCTGATGATCGCGCAGGCGATGGCGGGTGAGCGCCTGCCGGTTTACGGCGCAGGGCTCAACGTGCGCGACTGGATCCACGTCAGCGATCATTGCACGGCGCTCGACGCCGTGTTGCAGCAAGGCCGCGAAGGCGAAGTTTACAACATCGGCGGCGGCTGCGAGATGCGCAACATCGAGGTGGCCAAGCTGATCTTGCGCGCTCTCGGCCGCTCCGAAGACCTGATCCAGTTCGTCACCGACCGGCCGGGTCACGATTTGCGTTACGCGATCAACTGCGAGAAGACGAGCCGCGAGTTGGGCTGGCAGCCGGCGGTGCATTTTGCCGAGGGCCTTGCCCAAACCATTGACTGGTATCGCGAAAACCAACCTTGGCTGGACGAGGTGCGCTCCGGACAATACCGCGACTACTTCCAGAAGCATTACGTGCAGCGCGCCCAGACCTTCGCGCAGTAAGACTTCCCCTCCCAGAGGAGCCCGGTGGCGCGCTTATAGCGATTTGGGTATAAGAACCGAATGAGGCTTGTTACATTCCACGACAAGTATGGCTACCAGCACATCGGGGCTCTGGCGGCGGACGGACGCATCGCGGACCTGAACGCCGCGTACAAGCTATATCTTGGAGAGAAAGAAAAGAACCGCGAGCAAGGCGCCGCCGATGAGCCCGTGTTCAACGACATGCGCCTGCTCTTCGAAGGTGGCGACCGTTCGCTCGATGCAGCACGAGGCGCGCTCGATTACGTTATCGCGCAAGAACCTGAGAATGGAGTGGATGGCGAGCAGGTTTTCTTCAAGCGTGAAGAAGTCCGAGTCAAGGCGCCGATCATTCCCAAGAAGTTTTTTCACACCGCCGGTAATTTTCGCGAACATCATCACGAAGCCGAGAAGGCGGGCTTCTCCCATCCCGTTCTGCCGTGGATCGTCTTTTTTCAGAACGTGGACGCCATAATCGGACCCGGCGAACCGGTCATTTATCCTCCGCATCTCACGCAGGAGCTTGACTATGAACTTGAACTAGCGGTGGTGTTGAAGAAAGCCGGGAAACACTTCACCGCGCAGGAAGCGAAGGAGTACGTCGGCGGCTACGTCATCTTCAACGACATCACTGCGCGCGATATTCAACGCCAGGAGATGAAGTCAGGCGTCTTCAGCTTCTGCAAGGGAATCGATTCGTTCTGTCCTCTGGGGCCGCACATCGTTACCGCTGACGAGGTCAAAGACGCACACAATCTGGCAATGGAGTTGCGCGTGAATGGCGAGCCGCGTCAGCGGTCACACAGCAGCAAGATGTCGGTCTCGATTCCCGAAATTCTGGCGCATTACTCACCTATGGGCTACAGCGCCGGAGACGTGGTGTCCACCGGCACCGTCTCGGGGGTGGCAGCGTTCAGCGCCGATCCCAAAGCTTGGTTCCTCAAGCCGGGAGATGTGATGGAGTGCGAGATTGAGCAGATTGGCATTCTGCGCAATCCTGTCATCTCGTGGGAGCAAGCCTACGGCAGAAAAGCTCCGGAACCGCGCTGAGCGTTGGCTGCCAGGAGGAAGGATGAAATGGTGACCCGAACTGTAATGCCCGATAGTGTCCGTCGACTCGCCCGCGCAAAACTGGCATGGGCTCGCTGGGGATGACACCTGACGTTGTCGATAAATGGCGAAGGAGCACAGTGATGACAGACTTCACCGGCAAAGTTTGGACGAGCGAACTAAATGCGCGGCTGGACGTACGGCCACACTTCGATCGATCCCGCACCATCCGTTTCTATGACACGACGCTGCGCGACGGGGAGCAGACGGTCGGCGTCGTATTTGCTCCGCAGCAAAAACTCGAGATTGCGAAGAAGCTGGACGAACTCGGTGTGGGGCGAATTGAGGCGGGCTTTCCCAAGGTCTCCAAGGAAGATGGCGAAGCCATTTCAATGATCCTGGAGGCGGGGCTGAAGCACTCTGAGGTATGGGGCTTCGCGCGAGCGACCCGCGGCGATGTTGAAGAGCTTGTGCGATTGGGCTTAAGGGCCGCAGTGATTGAGGTTCCGATCAGCGAGATCAAGCTGAGAGCCTACGGCATCACGCGCGAAGATGCCGTGCGGCGTGCGACCGAGGCAATTCAGTTTGCCGCTCAGAACGGGATTCGGGTTGGGTTCTTCGGCGTGGATGGCACGCGCGCCGATCTGGATTTCTTCAAGCATATTTACCTCACTGCCATAGATGCTGGTGCGAAGGAGGCAGTGATCGTTGACACCGTCGGCGTGTGCGCGCCTGAAGCCGCCGAATTTCTGGTGTGCCGGGTCCGCGAATGGATCGGCAACGAGACTCCAATTCACTGGCATGGACACAACGATTTCGGTCTCGGCACTGCGGCAGCCATCGCAGCGGTTCAGGGCGGCGCGACCTGGATTCATGGAACCATCAATGGTATGGGCGAACGGGCGGGGAATGCCGACATCGCCGAGGTGGCGCTGGCCTTGAAGTGTCTCTACGAAGTGCCGGTTGAGATGAACCTGGAGAAGATCCGCGAGGTGTCCGAGTTCGTTCGCCGCGCCGGGAAATATCAATTGGAAGGCTGGAAGCCGCTAATCGGCGACAATCTTTTTCTGCGGGAGAGTGGAGCAGTCGCCAGCCAGTTTCACATCCCCGAAGCTATCGAGCCTTACGGCGCGGAGTTGGTAGGCGCCAAGCGCGGCGTTGTGCTGGGCAAGAAGAGCGGGCTTGACAGCATCCGGCTGAAGGCAGAAGAGCTTGATCTTACTATCCCGGATTCGCAACGTGCGGCCGCGCTGGAGGCGGTGAAGCGCAGAGCGATCGAGAAGGGCGGCCTGCTTAGCGACGACGAGTTTCGGTCGATTGTACGCGATGTGGGGGAAGTGGTGCGGGGTCCTGAGGATCCGTCATGACCGGTATTTTGAAAATGTAGGAATCCTCGGACTCTGCTTGGGCAGGATGTTAGACGGTTGCTGTCACTTCCTACTGCGCCAACATGTGCGTGGCGGTGTCGCCCTGGAAGGTCATTTCGACCAGGACCCTCTGGCTGTTCGCGCCCTCGACGAAGCGTTGCTCGGTGCGTTGTGCCTTTGCGTTCAACGGGACCAGAGTGCAGGTTGCCTTGGCTTCGGCCTTTCCACCGACCTGCTTGAAAATCATGATGTGGGTCTGCCCCTGCATATCGTGGGTAACGGTGTAACTGCCCGCTGGAAGCAGGGTCCCGCCAACCACGGCCGGCGCATATAGCGTCAGGTTCTGCTTGGGAGCGACGCCCATGGGATTGTCTTTTGCCGCCAGCACGACAGAAACACACAGGGTTAGCATCAGTGCTGCCACCATCGTGGCAACCATTCGTTTCGTGGACATAGCGACTCCTTAAGGTACCCGCAGCAGCGGGACGTATGAGTACAAATCCAGTGTAGTGAAGTGAGGCAGAAGGCGCCGTGCTACATGTCACAAGGGGATGTGAGCTTCTCGCATGGGCTGGGTTTACAGTAACTTTCGCAGCTCGCGGCGCAGGATTTTACCTGAGGCCGTTCGCGGCAGTGACTGCACGAAGTGCACTTCGCGCGGCATTTTGTAGTTGGTGAGGCGTTCCGCGACGAACTCCTGCAGGCCGGCTTCGGTCTGGCTGGCCGCGACCTCTGTATCGCGCAGGACGACGAACGCGCAGGGAATTTCCTCCCCTGCCTCATCCGTGCGCCCAACCACGCCGCAGTCGCGGACTGCGGGATGCTCCAAGAGGACGGATTCGACCTCGGCTGGGGCGATGGAGAATCCTTTGTACTTGATCATTTCCTTGCGGCGATCGACGACGTAATACAAACCCAGCTCATCGGTGCGCACGATGTCGCCCGACCAATACCAGCCGTCGCGCAGAACGGCGGGGGTTGCGTCGGGAGACTTCCAGTAGCCTTGCATGATCTGCGGCCCACGCATGACAAGCTCACCCATTTCTCCTTGCGCAACCTCATTTTCGCTGGTGTCCAGTACTCGGCATTCGGTTTGCGCCACAGGGCCGCCGGCGGAATCGGGCCGGTACAGCTCGGGCATGAGAAATCCGATGTGAGTCACGGGAGACGCCTCCGTCATTCCATAGCCTTGGCGAATGGGAATACCCGTGTTCTGGGTGAAGCGGCGGGCCAATTCCGCTGCCAGGGGCGCCGCCCCGCACTTGGCCCAACGCAGGCGGTGCTCGCGTGGGAATTTGCCTTGCTCGGCCGCCTGGCAATAAGCCTGCAAAGTGGGAGGCACGCACAGGGTCAGGGTCACTCCCTCGTCCACGGTGATTTGCAAGGAGCGTCCGCAATCGAAGCGTGGCATCAGCACCAGCGTGCAGCCCCGCACAAGCGAAAGATTCAAGCCAACCGTCAACCCGTAGATGTGGTAGAGGGGCAGAAAGCAGAGGAGAACATCCTTGTCGCTTACGGCTCCAGTTTCGCCTACGGTCAAAGTCTGGTACACGTTGGTCACGAGGTTGTAGTGCGACAGCATGACGCCCTTCGGCAGGCCGGTAGTGCCGCTGGAGAATGGAAGTGTCGCCAGGGTCGTGCGTGAATCGCGCTGCGGCTCCGGCAAGGGGGTGTCATTGGATTTGAAGAGCAAATCAAACGGTTGTGTTCCGGCCGGCCCAGGGTTGCGGATTGCGTATACATTGCGCAGCGCAGGAAGACCGCTCAGATGGACGCCGCTAAGCAGAGAGCCGTCCGTGATGAGAGCGACCGCGTCCGAGTTTTCCAGTTGAAAATGGACTTCGCGCTGGCGATAAGTCGGATTCAGCGTAGTCGGTATCGCACCCGCCAGAGTGGCAGCGTGGAATGCGACGCCGAACTCCCAGCAGTTCGGCAGGTAGATGCCGATTACCTCTCCGGGACGAACCCCGCTTGCCACCAGGTTGCGCGCGACCCGCTCCACCAGCTCGGCGTATGCGCCATAAGTGAGACGCCTTGCAGGAGTGCAGGAGGTGTCGATGATGGCGATGGTGCCCGCATGCCGGTGGCACGAGTCCAGAATGACATCGTGGACAAACTTACCGGCGGGATCGGCAAACAGTTGGGTGCGAAGAGTTTCAGCGAGGCGCGCCATATCTCGTGCGGAAGAGTGTAACAGAGCAGACTCAAGCCGCGGGCACGCGTCAATTCACGAAGAACTTTGTGTACAGCGTATCGCGCTGCGCGGGCCTGAATCCGGCATCGCGAATGATGCGGCGCAGTTCCTCTTCCGTGGTGCAATTGCGAACGCCGGCCGCGCGCACGACGTTCTCTTCGATCATGACCGAGCCCACATCGTTCCCTCCGAAGCGCAGGCCCGTCTGGCAGACTTTCAGGCCCTGCGTCACCCAGCTCGATTGCACATTCTTGAAGTTGCTGAGGAAGATGCGCGCAATCGCCAGCGTCTTGAGGTATTCAACCGCAGTGGCCTCGTCCCAGCCGCGTCCGCCAAGCGCCGTGTTCTGCGGCTGAAACGACCACGGTATGAACGCAGTGAAGCCGCCGGTTTCTTCCTGGAGGTCGTAGATGCACTGGAAATGGTTGATGCGATGCTCATAGGTCTCGCCGACGCCGAACATCATGGTCGCCGTTGTGCGCATTCCGAGTTTGTGCGCGGTGCGATGGACGTTGAGCCAGTCGTTGGTTAGACACTTCAGCCGTGCGATCTTGTAGCGCACTTCGTCATCGAGAATTTCGGCGCCCCCGCCGGGAATAGAATCCAGGCCGGCATCGCGCAGGCGCCGGATGGTATTCTCGATGCTCAGGTTGCTGACCTCGGCGATGCAGATGATCTCCGACGCCGAGAAGCAGTGCAGATGAACCTGCGGAAAGCGCTGCTTGATGCCACTCAACAAGGCCTCGTACCAGTCGATCTTCAGGTCGGGATGCAACCCGCCCTGGAGCAGGATCCCCGTGCCGCCCAGCTCAACCGTCTCGCGCACCTTGTCATAAATGGTTTCGAAATCGAGGATGTAGCCCTCTTTCGCCAGCTTGCCTTTGAGCGGGCGGTAGAAGGCGCAGAAGGTACAGTACTCGGTGCAGAAGTTGGTGTAGTTGATATTGCGGTCTATGATGTAGGTGACCACACCTTCGGGATGGAGCTTGCGGCGTATCGCGTCGGCTTCCATGCCGATTCCGATCAGGTCGTCGGAGCGGTACATCTCCAGCGCTTCAGCTTTGGTCAAAGACATGAACCTCACAACCTTATGTGACATTCTAACCGTCCTATTGGTTGCAGGGAAGCGAGGTTGCTAGGGCGTCAAGTTGTCTGGTCATAAACCGGTAGGCGGCGCGACGTAACAACAATCGCCGCAGAATAGGGTTTATGTGTGGCATTGTCGTTGCTCAACTCGAATCGCGTGAACGGAAGATTTCTATGAGCATCTGCAAGTTCGCGGGCATTCATTCTCGCCTGAGCGCGCGCATTCTTCCTGCGTTGCTCATGCTGACCGTGGCCAGCGCTGTCTGTTTTGCCCAAACCAAGCCCACACGCATCTCGCCAGCCATCGACAATGCACAACTGACGCAACTGAGAGGGAATGTTTCCCCGATGGCGCGTCCGGAATTCGACCACGGCAGAGTGGACGGCGATATGAAGATGGAGGGGATGAAGCTGATCTTGTCGCCTACGGCCGCGCAGCAAGCCGCCTTGGACACTCTGTTGGCTCAGCAGCAGGACCGGAGTTCGCCCAACTATCATCGCTGGCTCACTCCCGAGCAGTTCGCCGATCGCTTTGGTCTTAGTCGCGCCGACCTCAGCACCGCAGCAAATTGGCTGGAATCGCAGGGTTTCACCGTGACGGACCTGGCGCGCGGACGCAACTACATCGCGTTCAGCGGGACGGCGACGCAGGTGGAGGAGGCATTTCACACCCAAATCCATCAGTACGTCGTGAACGGCCAAACCCGTTACGCCAATGCCACGGAACCGTCGATTCCAACTGCGCTGGCAGGGGTAGTAACAGCCGTGGGATCGCTGCATAACTTCGCGCCCGAGACCCGGTTGGTGAGGCCGAACCCGCGCGTTACCTCGACCCAAACCGGCAACCACTACGTCGCTCCCGGGGACTATTACACGATCTACGACGTCAACTCGCTCTTCAACACTGGGATTGACGGCACTGGCCAGTCCGTCGCGGTAATGGGCCAAACCGACCTTTATAACTGCACCCTTCCGGGCTACACCAACACGACCTGCCCCGCGGCTGATGTATTGGCGAATGCCGACATCATTACTTTCCGCAGCCTTGCGGGCCTGTCCGCGCCAAACATTCAGGTGCGCCTCGTCACCACCGACCCGGGGCTTTCCACCAGCGACGTGGACGAAGCCAGCCTGGATGTTGAATGGGCTGGAGCAACTGCGAAGAATGCCAAAATCATCTATGTGATCGGAAATCCCAACACGGGCGGAGGCGCCTTCGACGCTCTGGTGTATGCCGTGAGCAACAACCTGGCGCCGGTAATCAGCATCAGTTATGGACTGTGCGAGCCGCAGATCGACTCCGCCACGCAATCGGCGGTGGGCAATGCCGCGAGCCAGGCTGCCACACAAGGGCAAACCATCGTTGCCCCTGCGGGTGACACCGGCGCAGCCGATTGCGACACCGGGAGCGTTGCAACCCAGGGCCTGGCCGTAGATTTTCCCGGCAGCATACCGACTGTGACCTCGATGGGCGGCAACGAATTCACCGGAGATTCTGCCAGCCTTACGACGACGCAGTATTGGACCGGGGCCACGAACGACACCAGCGCGTCTGCAATCTCCTACATCCCCGAGATGGTGTGGAACGACACGGTAGCAGACGGCACGCTGGCGGCGGGCGGCGGCGGCGTAAGCATCCTCTACGGGGTCCCCGCCTGGCAGGCGACACTGACCCTGCCCAACAACGATCAGGGCAAGCCTGGGCGTGCAACGCCCGACATTTCGCTCAACGCATCCGCAGATCACGACGGTCTTCTCATCTGTTCGCAGGGCCTATGCCAGTGCTCGCAGGCGACACTGAATGGCCCCTGCGTTGCTCCCGGCTGGCGGAGCCAGTCCGACGGGAGCTTCAACCCCATCGGAGGAACGTCGGCCTCTGTTCCCACCTTCGCCGGTGTGGTGGCGCTGATCGTTCAGAAGCAGAATGAAGCGCAGGGCAACATCAATCCTGTTCTGTATGGATTGGCGGGAAACACCAGCACCTACGCCGCCGCCTTCCACGACATCACCACTGGCAACAACATTGTTCCGTGCACGATCGGTACGAAAGATTGTCCCGCCAGCAGCGGCGGCGAGATCGGATACAGCGCCGGGACCGGTTACGACGTTGCCAGCGGGTGGGGTTCGGTGGATGTTTCGGCGCTGGTCTCCGCATGGAACGGAGCGTCGAATCCAGACTTCACACTGAATCTCAACAACTCCACTCTGGCGATTACGAGTGGCGGGTCTGGAAGCGACGCCATAAGCGTAGTCGCCTTGGGCGGCTTCAGCGACACCGTTAGCCTGACGTGCAGTGTTGCGGCATCGCTGGGCGCAACCACGTGTTCAATTAGTCCCACCAGCCTGAACGGGAGTGGCATGGCAGTGTTGACCATTATGGCTGCCACCTCCGGAACTCCGTTGACAGGGAACGTGACGGTAGCCGCAACCAGCGGCGCCATCATCCATACTGCTGCGGCCGCTGTAACCGTAAACCAGGGTTTTACTTTGTCGGCCAGCAGCCCATCTCTGACTATTGGTGGCGGCGGAACGGGTACTGATTTGATTACCGTTACAACACTGGCCGGGTTCTCCGGGGTCATCAACCTCTCGTGCAGCGTGGCCGGGCTGAGCGCGACGACTTGCTCGGTGAGTCCTGCGAGCCTGAGTAGCAGCGGCACCTCGACACTTACGATTAACGCAGCGACGCTAACGTCTCGGCTCGACAGGCCGTCGTCGCTCTCGCCACGCGGACTCGGCATCGAAAGCAGTTTCCTGTTCGCTGCCGTGCTGCTTGTGCCGCGGCGAAACCCGTCCCGGACCGCGCGCCGGAAGCGCCTCTCGTGTAGCAGCCTGTTGGGCCTGCTGGTTATTACCCTGATGTTGACCATGGCATCTTGCGGGAGTTCATCGGGTGGAGCTTCACGGACTCCCCTCAATGGGACGGTTACAGTGACTGGAACCGGCGCCACGGTAACGAATAGCGTGCAAATTGCCGTAACCATCAACTAGCAACGGCGGAACAAGTTTATTGAAAGCCGCAGTAGGAGTGCCAGACGATCAGGACCTCGGAACCGAAAGCATCTCGTCCGCAGATGGCAGGCTATGGCGTCCCTGAGTCGTTGGAGGGCGCTCTGCCGTGGGAGTGGGCAGAGGAGCGCCTCAGCCAGTCGCACAATTATTGGCTTACCAGCGTCCGTCCCAACGGCGCCCCGCACACGATGGTGGTCTGGGGAATCTGGCTCGACGGAGCATACTACTTCAGCACCGCCGCTACCTCGCGCAAGGCACGTAACCTCCAGGAGAACTCAATGTGTGTGGTGTGCAGCGAAAACGCGGAAGAGGCCGTCATCATTGAAGGTCTTGCACGTAAGCTGAACGTCGAGGAGATACCACTACAAGCATTCACCGATTACAAAGCGAAATACGGTTGGGAGCTCGATCCGAAAATCGGCCCGGTTCACGAGGTCCGTCCCCGGACTGTGTTTGCCATGCCCGAGAAGCAGTTTCCCAAGGGCGTTACACGATGGAAGTTCGAGTGAGTCGACTGACCCGCTCCATATTCACGGTCAATTGACGTGGGTGAAATCTCCCAGTAACCAAAGGCGGGAACAATGCTGGAGGATTCCCCAGCCCAATTGAGGGGAACCTTACCTTGAAAGGACTGCATCTATGTCGAAAGACGCAGCACATCACCACAAGCAAGCCGCCGAACATCATGAGAAAGCAGCGTATCATCACAAGGAAGCCGCCAAGCATCATGAAGGCGGCGACCATGAGAAGGCTGCACACCACGCACAAGTAGCTTATGGGCACGGGGCCCACGCTTCCGAACATGCTGATGAAGCCGCAAAGGCCCACGCGGAAGCTCACGGCGCGAAGTAGAATCCTCCCAACTCGCAACTGGCACGGACAGCGGCCGCTTTGGCCGCTGCTGCGCTTTTGGGGTAATCATCTTCGCGGTTGACCTGTGGCGGCATCGAGAGTTTCAATCTGCTGATGCCGAAAAAGTCTGCGACGCGCAAGCCCATCACAAAGAAGAAAGCAGCTCCCGCTGCCGCTGCCGTGAAACCGCCTGTAGCGAGCCGCCCCGTGATGCCCGGGTATGGCGTTTCGAAATCAGCGAAGGGAATGCTTGATTGGATCTGGGCACAAGAGAGGCTCACCAATTCGCACAATTACGTGATCGTTACCGTACGTCCGGATGGTAGGCCGCACGCCATGGGCATGCATGGCCTGTGGTTCGAGGATGCTTTCTACTTTGGTACCGGCGGCACCACGCGCAAGGCGAAAAACTTAGGGGCAAATCCGTGCTGCATCGTTGTCAATGAGAGCCTCGATGAACTGGTCATCGTCGAAGGCACCGCCGAACAGCTTGGCTACGACGCGCTTCCCTCCGCGCTGTCGGCGGCCAGCACGAAAAAGTATGGGTGGGCCTACGATCCTCGGATGGGCGGCGTGGTCTTCAAGGTGACGCCGCGCGTTGTCTTTGCGCTTCCCGAGAAGCATTTCGCGACCGCCCCGACGCGGTGGATATTCGACTGAGTCATCGGCAGGGAAGTCCAGCGGCCGAGTCATCGAGAAGTTAACGAACAGCTCTCCTCGGAAGAGCGCGTTCTTTTCCAACCGAAAGCTGTCTCGCCAGAGAGCCGGTACTCACGCAGCTTTGTGAATGGCTCGCGAAGACTTCTTTTCGCGCTGCCGATGCTGGTAGCGCCTCCAGTAAAAGAAGCCCACCAAACCAGCAACCACCGCAATCGCAATCAGCGCATACAGGACCGGCTGGTAGTACCGAGCGAACCAATGGAATATGGAACGTCCGTAGATTGATCCCAGGTACGCCACCAGAGTGTAGCGAACGCCTCGTCCCAGGACGAGTGCGCTCAGGAACTTCCTTCGCGGATAACGCATGGCGCCAGCAGCAATCAGGAAAGGAACAATGGGCACCGGCGGCGGACAAATTGCTCCTACGGAAACCGACCAGAATCCATAACGTTCGAAGATGCGGTAAACCTTCTGGGCACGTCGCTGCGAGATCTTCTTTTCAAGAGTTTCTTTACCGCCCTCCGCTCCTAGCTGATAAGTCAGGTATCCGCCCAGGACCGATCCAATGGTCGCCATGATGGCGTAGTACCACCATAGGTTCTTGTGAGAAGCCGACAAGACGACGGTGCACACGTCCATGCTGCCCGGCAACGGAACCACGGAATTGTCGGCCACACCGAGCAGAATGAGGCCAGGTCCACCCAGTTGCCAGAGCACATTCCAGAACGGTTCCTTGGAAGTGACGGCCGCAATAAGACGCATTGGTTCTTTCCCTAACCGCAGGCAAAGCGCTGCTGTTTTGTTAGAAGCTTTAAAGGCGGGGGCGGTCAGGCCTGAGGGAAAATCTTCGCGCAGAAAAAAGAAGCGGTGGCCGCAGCCACCGCGGTTGAATTTAATACGACTTACCGATGGCCACTACTGTTGGTTGGTGCGGCCGATACGCTTGGCGCTGCTGGCACTGGCACTGTGGCGGGTGTTGGACTCGGAGCAGTGTCAGGAGTCGCGTCGGTCGCGGGATCAGGTGTTTCTGCCGGAGCTTCGGCTATTGTTGGTGCCGAGGTCACCGCCGGGTTCTTGGTGGTCACGGCAGTCGTGGTGGCCGCTGGAGTCGCGGTTGTCGTCGGGGTTACAGCTGTCGCCGGAGTTGCAGTTGTCGACGGTGAGGCAGCACTAGTTGGTGGTGGAGCGACAGGAGGGGTTACCTGCGCTCGAACTTTCGGTGTGGGGGCATACTTTTCGACGGTATTCAGCAGCACAAGAGAGTTCTGTGGAGCGGGCACCTCTCCCCTGAGCAGTGAGTAAAACGTCCAATCTTTGCCATAAAAGGCCTGCGTGTCGGCCTGGTCCTGGCGGATGACAGCGCCACTCAACGAGACGCCAAGGAACAGCCCTCGAGCGCGCGAATAGGTAAGCACCTGGGCGCGCATTGTAAGATCGGTCGCAGCCTGAGCGTCCCGTCCCACCGGCCCGGCAGCCGCCGAAGCGTCACCGCCCAACTTAAACTTGCTTTGCAGAAGATGCTGCATGCCGTCGTCGGTGCGGATAATCAAGACCAGGTCGGAGGCTTGTCCACCAGCCTGGAGGCCGAAGCTTCCGCCAGTCAGGAGGAAGAAGACCGGTGCGCTCCAACCGTGCTCGGTGCGGCAGGTGGCGACGCCCTTGCCATAGTTAGCGCCAAACACGAAGCTCGCCTTCAGCGACGAAGGGATGATCGCAATGCATTTCGCTCCCGACATGATTCCGTCGGGGATGGCGCGATCCGGCGCAGACATGATCTGGCTCAGGACGGTACTGGACGTTTGAATGCGGTCGAGGGCAGCGTCACGCCGGTCGGATGCTACGCTCCCCGGGGCCATCGAAAACACGACAAGCGCAGCCCATAAGATCTTCCTCATAGCTTAACTCCCATCAACAGAAGCGCCGTCGGCCTGCATTGGCCGACTGGTGCCATCTTACGTCGGTTGGAGGCAAGTTTAACCGGAAGAAACGAAAGGGCGGGTTACTCTCTAGTGTCCTGACGATCAGAGACTACTCCATAACCAATCGCTCCAAAAACCGAAGGGTTGGAAGAAGAGACCCTCGTAACCTCTTCCAACCCTTGTCTCCCAGGTTCTGTGGTAGGTGAGTGCAGTATGGAACGGAAGGTAACGTAATGCAAGTTACGAAAGTACATGTTCGGTAACTGTACTTTAGTAACAAATCGGGTGGAGGGTAACCACTTCGGTGGACGGGAGTCCCGACAGGTTACGTCGTCAAAAGGACCAATGTTGGCGAAAGAAGGCGTTAGCGGTCGCTGGCCAGTAGGGTATGAGTAATGGGATGTACTGACAGGGCGATCCGGTTTGGAGCCCCAATCTTCCGCAGCAACTCGGCCACGTGGGCTTTGACGGTGCGCTCCGTCAAGCCAAGTTCCTTGGCGATCTCCTTGTTGGAACTGCCCACAGCCAGAAATCCCAGGACCTGGCGCTGCCGCCGACTAATCATCTGGCCCTCGTGCGGCTTCATCTGGCGAGAGGTAGTGGGTGCGGTCGCCCGTTCGATGAAGGTGGCAAGCACTCTCCTGGGCGCCCATACTGAGCCGCGGTGGACCAGGCGAATGGCCTGCTTGAAATGGGCAGGATCGGCATCTTCGGGAATGTACCCTTTAGCTCCGGCGGTAATCGCTCGCAGGATGTCTTCATCGTCACCGCCCGGACCGGTTACGATAATGCGCACACCGGGACGCAGCGCTTTCATAGCGGACATGGCCGAATAGAAAGTTGCGCCCCGGTTGCGAGTCATGAGGACGACGTCATCGTCCAGTGCCTTCAATATCGAGGGTACCGTGCACGCTCGGAGGCTAAACTCGGACCCCGAACCAAACAGGGCTCGAAATCCAATGAGACGAAGAGGATCGCTCTCCAGAACGGCCACGCGAATCGGCGCTCTCGCCGCGAGTTTCTTCGCTGCCGCTTTCTTCATCGGCGATTTCTTGCGCGCCGATTTCACTTGCAATCTCAATGTCCAACCTTTGCCGGTAGCATACCCCAACTCTTGCGGAAATAGTAATGCTACTAAGCCGACATTGACCTGCTAGAGACCGCGGTCAAAACAGCGGCGGACCAACGCCAGAAATGAGTTGCGCCGAGGTCGTCCGCCGAACGAGCCCGATGATTAGCAAATCTCAGGCTGCGGTCTTGCGGCGCGGACTCTTGGTTCCTTTCCGCACCTGTTTGATCTCGGATTCCTTTTGTGCTTCCGCCACGCGTTGCGGAGGCTTCTTGGGCAACTGCTCCAGGCTCTCTTTAAGGGCAGCCATCAAGTCCACGACCGGAGCGGGTTTACGGGGTTTCTCGACCGTGGTGACTTCGTCGCCTTCCAGGCGGGCTTTGATAAGGGTCTTCAGGTTTTCTTCAAAGCTGTCGTGAAATTTCTCCGGTTCGAACTTGCCGGCCAACGCTTCGATCAGTTGGTGCGCGATCTTGACTTCGGCTTCCTTTAACTCGACATCTGGACGGCCAAAATTTTCCAGCTTGCGCACCTCCTCGCTGTAGTACATGGTGTGCAGCATGAGGCCGCCCTCGTAGGGGCGCAGGAACACGGTGTACTCGCGATTGTGCATGGTGAGCTTGGCGATGGCGACATAGTCCGTCTCTTCCAGGGCACGCGATAACAGCGCGTACGGCTTGCGGCCAGCCTCCTCCGGAACCAGGTAATACGACGATTCGAAGTAGATGGGATCCACCTCCTCCGACTTCACAAACTCGAGGATCTCCATCGCCTTCGCGGTCTTGGGTTCAATTTTCTTAATCTCCTCCGGCTCAATGATGACGTACTCGCCCTTGCGATACTCATAGCCTTTGACGATCTCGCTGCGCTCCACCACGCGCTCGTCATGTGGACACCAGAGCTGCTGCTTGATGCGGGTGTTGTCATCACGATGCAGCATGTGAAACGAGATGTGATTGCCGCGTGCGCCTGAGAACATACGCACCGGCATGGAGATAAGTCCGAAGGTCAAGTAGCCAGTCCAAACAGAAGCTGCCATAGTCCACCATTCTGCCCAAGAAATTGTGCAAAAGCCCCGGCACAGCATCGTTCAACTTGCGACGATTGTCAAGAGCCGGAGGCGTAGTGTATCGCCGAAAGCTTGTTACGCAGGGCAGGACGACAAGAAAGTTGAGGATTAGCCAAGCGGTCCGATTGCTAAAGACCGTGAGGTCCCATCCACGACTGGGCGCCGTCAAGATAACGCGCTCGCGCCCTTAGGTCCGACGTGTAGCATCTGCGATAGTGTTTTCGGCCATTGCTCGAAAAGTTCTTGTCCCAGACGGCTTCCGGTTTTGCGGACGTGCTGCTGCAGAAGTTCGCGGACAAAAGACTGCTCTTTGTACTCACAATCGTTCAGTAATTCGGTTTCCACGAACTCGGGATGGAACTTCTGCTGAGTTTCGAAAGTGTTTTCCGGGTCCCAGACATACGCTACACCGCCCGTCATGCCCGCACCGAAGTTTCTTCCCGTCGCGCCCAGGATGACAACCACTCCCCCGGTCATGTATTCGCAGCCGTGTTCTCCGATGCCTTCCACTACAGCCGTCGCGCCCGAATTGCGGATGGCAAAGCGTTCGCCGGCGCTTCCTGCCGCAAACAGAAAGCCAGCGGTCGCTCCGTACAACGCGACGTTTCCCATGATGACCTGCACGTCGCGCGCGCGCGCCAGCTTGCCCGACGGGCGCAGGATGAGTTCGCCGCCGGAAAGTCCTTTGCCAACATAATCGTTCGCTTGGCCCTCCAGAGCCAGGGTCATGCCCTCGCCAGCAAAGGCTCCGAAGGATTGCCCTGCGGTGCCGCGCATCCGAATGCAGATGTCGGGTTGCATCATGTCTTGATGGCATCGCAGCAGAGCCAGTTCGCCTGCCAGACGCGCACCCAGGCAGCGATCTTCATTCCTAACCGCTACTCCGTACTCGAACGGCTTGCCTGCGACCGCCGCGGCCAGTGCAGGTCTTACCCAGGCGTCGTCCAGCGGAGGATGATCCTCGGGACGCGCATTTCGCCGGCCTTCCCAATGGCGCGAGCCGTCTCCGGCGGACGCAAGAACTGGTTGTAAGTCGAGATTGCCTTCCGATCGAATCTGTTGCAGCAGATCGGTGCGGCCGATGGCCGACTCCAGCGAAGGCAGTCCCAGGGCGGCGAGCAGCCGTTGCAGGTCTTCGGCGAGGTTCAGGAAAAAGCGGACAACGTTCTCCGGCTTGCCGCGAAACTTTGCCCGCAATTCGGGGCGCTGTGTCGCAATTCCCGTTGGACAGGTGTTGAGGTGGCATTGCCTCGCCATGTCACAGCCGATCGCGACCAGAACGGCTGTGCCAAAGGAGAATTCGTCGGCGCCCAGCAGCGCCGCGATGAGCACGTCGCGCGCGTTGGAGAACCCGCCGTCCACCCGCAGCCGGACGCGGCCGCGGAGACCGTTATGGCAGAGCACTTGTTGTGCCTCGGCCAGTCCAAGCTCCCAGGGACTGCCCGCATACTTGATGCTGCTCAAAGGAGAGGCGCCCGTGCCGCCGCTATGTCCGGCGATGTGGATGTAGTCCGCGTAGGCCTTCGCCACACCTGCAGCCACGGTGCCGACACCGAGTTGCGAGACCAGCTTGACGCCCACTGCCGCGCGAGGATTGATGCGCTTCAGGTCGTAAATCAATTGCGCCAGATCTTCAATGCTGTAGATATCGTGATGCGGCGGCGGACTGATCAACGAGATTCCCGGTTGTGCATGCCGAAGGCGCGCGATGAGTTCGGTGACTTTGTGGCCGGGAAGCTGGCCGCCTTCACCGGGCTTGGAGCCCTGTGCAATCTTGATCTCTAATTCCTCTGCGTGCGCCAGGTATTCGGCAGTCACGCCGAAGCGCCCGGAAGCAACCTGCTTGATCTTGTTGTTGCGTGGCAGAAAGTTGGTCGGAGCTTCGGGCTCGCGCTGATACGCGACCGGATCTTCACCGCCTTCGCCTGTGTTGGAGCGGCCGCCCAACTGGTTCATCGCGAGCGTTATGGTTTGATGGGCCTCGGGACTGAGCGAACCGAGGGACATCGCGCTCGACACGAAGCGCCGTGCCAGGCTCGCGCGTTGCTCGACTTGATAGACAGATAAACGCGGACCGGCAGGACGAAACTCCAGCAAGTCACGGAGCACGGTGGGCTCGGCTTCGTCACCCATGCCTTTGTAGGCTGACCATGCCTCGGCGTGCGAAGGGGTCGCGGGTGCCGCCATCACCGCACTCTTTGCTGCACCGACAGCGATCTGAAGATGGCGTGTTCGCTGCGGCTCCCACATATGGGACTCCGCCCCCTCATTACGACGGAAGCGAATCCATCCGTAGTCGGGCAATTCAGGAGTGTGAATCTCCGCAGACCACGAGGTGCGAATTGAATTATCGATTTCCGGGAATCCCCATCCCCCTAGCGGCGACGGACTGCCTGGGAAGCAGCGGTCGACGACTTCACGATCGAGTCCAAGGATGTCGAACAGTTGCGCCGCTCGGTAACTGTCCAGAACGGAAATGCCCATCTTGGACATCACCTTGGCTAGGCCTGACTGCAACGCCTGCAACAAACGAATTTCGCCCTCCTCGCCAGCCAGGTTGCGAGCGGTCTGCAGGGTCAGCCAGGGACAAACTGCGCCGGCTCCGTATCCGATGAGCACCGCGGCGTGGTGGACATCTCGGCAATCGCCAGCCTCCAGCGCCAATCCGGCCTTGACGCGTAAACCGGCCGTCACCAGCGCGTTGTGTACCGCCCCCGTGGCCATCGCCATCGGAATGGGCAATTTCTGTTGGGAAGCCGGGCGATCGGTCAGCAGCAGAATGCGAGTGCCATCGCCCACGAGTTCAACAGCAGTGACGCGCAGGCGCTCAATTGCGTTTTGCAAAGAATCGTCTTGCGGGAAAGTGCAATCCAGGCGGGTCAGCGGCAGGTCTTCGTGCATTGGATAGACGCCCTGATACAAGGCCGCGATCTGTCCGAGCGATAAAAATGGCGAAGGCAGGACCAGACCAGGCAGAGGCGCGTGCTTATCGAGTAAGTGCGGCCAAGGCCCGAGCCGCGTGCGCAACGAAACCACGCAGGATTCTCGCAACGAGTCGATGGCGGGGTTCGTGACCTGGGCAAACCGTTGACGGAAGAAGCCGTACAGCGGGCGCGGCGTGCGCGCCAGCGGCGCAATGGGTGTGTCGTCACCCATGGACCAGGTGGCTTCCTTGCCCTCCAGCGCCATGGGCGCTACCACCATCTTGAGGTCTTCGCGCGTGTAGCCGAATCGGCGCTGCAGACGCGTGATCTCGTCCTCGGTCAGAACTGCGACTGGCTCTTGGGCAGGTTTCAGCGGAATGTCGTCAATCAGTGTGGTGTAGGCCGTCAGCTCATCGAAGTAGCGGTCGAGCGCCTCGCCATCGAGCAGTTGTTTTTGTTCGAGGTTGAGCAGAATCATCTGCCCCGGCCCAAGGCGCCCGCTGCGTACGATGGCGTCGGATTGAACATCGGCAAGGCCAACCTCGGAGCCAGCAACGATCAACCCGGTATCGGTGATCACGTAACGACATGGCCGCAAACCATTGCGGTCGAGTGCCGCGCCCAACAGGCGACCGTCGCTGAAAACCAGCGCCGACGGCCCATCCCAGGGCTCCATGCAATCCGCGTGATAGCGGTGGAAGGCTGTCTCGTTTCCATAGGCGGCCGGTGGCAGCATCATGCGGACGGCTTCCGCGACATTACGGCCGTGGTTGGCCAGCAATTCCGCGACCTCGTCCAGGCTCATTGAGTCGGAGGCATCGCCAGTCAGAATCGGCTCGCACTCCCGCGGCAGAGTCGCACGCCGGGTTTCGATATGCGCGCGATTGCCCCAAATGGTGTTGATCTCGCCGTTGTGCGCTAACATGCGCAGCGGTTGCGCCCGGTGCCACGACGGCAGGACGTTGGTCGCGTAGCGCTGATGGAAGATTGCAAACGGCGTGACGAATTCGTCGCTTTGCAGATCGGGATAGAACTCGTGTAGCAATCGTCCTGCGCACAGCGCCTTGTACACGATTGTCCGCGCCGACAACGAGCAGACATAACTCATCGTGGACTGGCGCTCGAATGCTTTGCGCGCGAGATAGACACGATGCTCGACTTCAGACTCGCTCCACTTTTCTGAAGCGGGAACCGTGATCAGTGCCTGGCGAATAATAGGCGCAGAAGCGAGCGCGAGTTCGCCCAATACCTCCGGCCGGGTGGGAACATCCCGCCACGCTAGCCATTGCAGGCCTTGGGCAGAGACGCATTCCTGGAACTGTCGAGCATCCTGATCCGCAGCAGCGTCCTCCTTCGGGAGGAACAACATTCCCACCGCAAGCGGACACTGGATCGGTAGAGTAATGCCGGATTGCTTGAGGAGAAAAGCGCGAGGGACCGCGCTCAGTACGCCGACGCCGTCGCTGCTCTTGCGATCGGCGGCCACAGCGCCGCGGTGTGCCAGACGCCCCAGCGCTGTGAGCGCGAGACGCAAAATGTTGTGATTGGAGCGGCCGCGCAGGGTCGCAACAAATCCGACTCCGCATGACTCGTGATCGAAGCGAGGATTGAAAAGGGACCGACTTTGGGAGCGGATGCTACTAAGCCCCATATTCCACTATACGGCCAAATCTTGCTGGTTGAAAAGTGAGAGAGAGACTGGCGGACGTGCTTCCGGCAGCGTGCGCCGCCACTGTGATTGTAATCCAACCGTATCGGCGATAACTAAGTGGAGCAAGCGAAAGCGCCTCGAGTATGCCGCCATAATTTTCGGCCTCGTGTTCTTACAACCGCGAGCCCGAATGAGCGGTTACAATTCTGGATTGCATCTTGGGTGGAGAGCCACCCGGAATACTTCAGAAGGAAACTCAAGCGAATTGCCTGTCACGACAAAGTACCGAACCCTGGTGGATGCGTTACTAGCCGCGCCCGCGGATCGGCCGTTTGTGACGGCTTGGATCGACGAAGACGAGCAGGAAACGGCCACCTTTGGCGAGTTTCGCCGCATGGCGCAAGCACAGGCCTTGCTGCTGAAAGATAACGGCGTTTCCGTCGGCGACCGCGTGGTGCTCATCATGCCGCAAGGCATTTCATTGATGGCGACGTTCGTCGGAGCCATGCTCCTGGGCGCGGCACCGGCGATTCTGGCTTATCCGAACTTCAAAGTCGAGCCCTCAAAATATCGTTTTGGATTGGCTGGTGTAACGGCCAACCTCAAGGCCAAGGTAGTAGTCATCGACAACGAATTTCCCGATGATTTGCTCGGCCACGTGACTCTGGGCGAGGCTGTGCTGCTGCGGGCCGCCGACACTAGCGTTGCAGATGGTGAGACAGACTTGCCAGATCCTGGCAACGAGCCGGAGTCACTCGCGTTCATCCAGCATTCGGCGGGCACCACTGGGCTGCAGAAGGGAGTGGCCCTGACGCACGCCGCCGTACTGCGTCATCTTGAGCATCTCTCCTCGGTGCTGAAGCTCGACGAAACGCGCGACATCGTTTATAGCTGGCTGCCCCTGTATCACGACATGGGCTTGATCGCGTGCTTCATCCTGCCGATGGTGTGCCATCTGCACGTCGTGATGCAATCTCCACTGGATTGGGTGATGCATCCCGACACGATGCTGCAGATCTTCAGCGACTACAAATGTACGCTGGCATGGCTCCCAAACTTCTGCTTCCAGTTCGTGCCGCGCCGCACTCCCCGGGAGCGCTGGTCGAATTACGACATGTCATCGGCGCGCGCGCTCATCAACTGCTCTGAGCCGGTGCGGGCCTCGAGCATGAACGAGTTCTACAGCGTGTTTGCGCCGTGTGGACTAAAGCTGTCAGCGCTGCAGGCGTCCTATGCCATGGCGGAAAACGTATTTGCGGTTACGCAGTCGGGAATTCATGGCAAGCCTGGACCGGTCGTGATTTGGGCCGACGGGCAGCGTTTCCGAGTGGAGCATTTCATCGCTCCCGTCCCGGCAGGAACACCAGGCGCCGTATCGTTTACTTCGTCGGGCCAACTGCTGCCCGGCAATAGGGTGCAGATCGTTTCCGACTCCGGCGGGGTGCTGGAGAACGGCTACGTAGGGGAGATTGCCATCAAAAGCGACTCGCTGTTTCAGGGCTACTACAACCGCCCCGACCTCACCGAGAAAGCGATGCGCGACGGCTGGTATTATTCGGGCGACCTCGGGTTCTATCTTGACGGTGAGCTTTATGTCGTCGGCCGCAAGAAAGATTTGCTCATCATCGGTGGCGAGAACATTTATCCGCAGGACATCGAAGAGATTGTCTGCAGCCACCCGACAATTCATGATGGCCGGGCCATTGCGCTCGGCGTGTTCAATGCCGATCTCGGCACCGAAGATATCGTGGTCGTCGCCGAGGTCGAAAAAGAAGACCTTCTCCAGCAGGCCGACGACATCGAGCGCGAAATTCGCAGCAGCGTCGTGGCCAACATGGGGGTGGCGGTGCGAACGATCTTCCTCAAGCCACCGAAGTGGATCGTGAAGAGCACCGCTGGAAAAGCGGCGCGCTCTACAACTCGTGAGAAGCTGCTGGCAGAACATCCGGAATTGGCGGTCGAATCATAGGGGGAGAAACCGAGTGACATCCGAAGCACAGCAGATGATCGATCAGGTTGCGAAGCTCATCAGGAAGCCAGGGCTGCAGATCGACGAGAACACGCCGCTGGTTTCATCCGGCCTGATCGATTCGATGGCGCTTGTGGACCTGCTCATAAAGCTCGAAGACGTTACTCACCTGCGAATTCCCGCAGGCAAAGTTCAGCCTAAAGACATGAACACGGTGGCGTTGATGTTCGCCACCGCGCAGCGCGTGGGCAAACCCAGGAAGTAGATGCATCGGGGCTATTTTCTCTTGTCGCCCTTGAGAAGGATGGAGTGCCCCACGGGCACGATGGCTCCGCGGTTGGGATCGGCGGCGTGCTGGGCGCGCGCCATGACTTCGTTGCGCACATAAGAGACAAAATCCGCCATCTGGCGCTGCATCTCCTCCATGCGCTCGCGCATTTGTAGGATGATGGCGATGCCGGAGATGTTCACGCCCAAATCGCGCGCCAGAGAAAGAATCAACTCCAACCGCTCCAGGTCTTCGTCGGTGTAGAGGCGCGTATTGCCTTCGGTGCGCGAAGGTTTCAGCAGTCCTTCGCGTTCGTACAGGCGCAGGGTCTGCGGATGAATGCCATACATCTCCGCAACTGAGCTGATCATGTACGCGCCTTGCTTCTTACGCTTGGCCATAATCCTCCCGCGCGATTGAATACAACAGGTGCGGCCGGCCATGAAACATGACTTGCCGTTCGGCCTGCATTCCGTTGCGTTCCGCAACACGCCTCGATGGGACATTTTCAGGCACAATCAACGACACGATCCTCTCCGCAGCGAGTTGGCGAAAGGCATATTCCATGCACCCGCGAGCTGCTTCGGTCGCATAACCGTGACCCCAGTGGTCGCGACGAAAGTGATAGCCCACCTCCAGCAGCGACTCACCCTCAACGTCCTGCCGCATCAATCCGCAATTGCCGATGACCTCGCCGTCCGCCTTCAGGACCACCGCAAACAGCCCGTAGCCGTCAGTACGATAGCGTTCATGGCTCCTTGCCACCCAACGTACCGCGTCTTCGCGGTTAAGCTTCTCCGGATAGTACTTCATCGTTTCCGGGTCGCCAATGACGGCGAACATGGCGTCAACGTCGTCGGCGGTTAGGCGCCGCAGAATGAGACGCTCTGTTTCAACGACGATCTGCGGGCCCGTTCCCGGCTGCAGGCTCGCCGACATGGTTACACCTGCTTCCATAGCTCTTCGCGCGGGTCTTCCGGGTTCAGCTTCGCCAACTCGCGCAGGATCTCCTTCGACTTTTCGTCCCGCACATTTGGCGGAACGATTTTGATTTCCACGATCTCGTCGCCCCGGGCTCCTTCTTTCACCGCTGACGGCACGCCTTTCTCGCGCAGGCGCAGTTTCTGGCCGCACTGCGTTCCCGGCGGAATCTTCAGCAGGGTGCGGCCGTCAATGGTGGGCACTTCGATTTTTCCGCCCAGTCCAGCTTCAGTGAAAGTCACCGGAATGGTGAGATAAATGTCGTCGCCGTCGCGTCTGAAGACCGGATGCTCGCCGGTGCGGACGATGATGTAGAGATCGCCGGCCGGCGCGCCCATCGTCCCGGCATTGCCGCGACCTGGAACGCGAATGCGCTGACCGTCACGCGTGCCCGGCTTGATGCGCACTTCCAGCGACTCGGTACGCTCGACGCGGCCCTCGCCGTGGCAGACATTGCACACCGTGCGGTTCTTGCCGCTGCCTCCGCAGCGCGGGCAGGTCATGTTGAATTTCATGCTGCCGCTCTTCTGCGTGATCTGTCCTTTGCCTTTGCATTCTGGGCAGACGCCGGGACTCTCGATGTAGCCTTGGCCGTGACAATTCCCGCAGACTTCCAGGTGCGGGACATTGAGCTTCATCACCGTGCCCTTGATGGCCTGCCAGAAGCCAACATTCACCTGGTATTCAAGGTCGTCGCCCGGCTCGGGGCGCTCCGCCACTTCCTGCCGCCCACCGCCGCCAAAGATGCCGGAGAAAATGTCGCGGAATCCGCCGCCACCGGCGCGGCGACCAGCCGCGCCGGCGCCCTCGGAATAGTCGTTGAAGTCGAAGCCGCTGAAGTCGAACGGAACTTCCTGCGTCGTGGTCTGTGTTCCACCAGCGCCTGTGCCCGGACCGCCGAATCCGCCCGCGCCAAAGCCTCCCCCGCGCGCATAGGCCTCGGCCGCCGCCGGGTCGATGTTGTCGGAGTAGAACCCGAGCTGGTCGTAGATCTTGCGCTTCTTGGGATCGCTGAGGACGTCGTTGGCCTCGGAGAGCGCCTTGAACTTCTCTTCCGCGGACTTGTCCCCGGGATTCACGTCAGGGTGATACTTGCGCGCGAGCTTGCGGAAGGCCTTGCGGATGTCCTCCGCCGAGGCAGTTTTCTTCACCCCGAGGGTGCCGTAGTAATCCTTGTTGGTATTGGCCGCCATGGAATGGGCTGTTAGTTTTTAGCCATTAGCGTTCAGCGTTCAGTTGATGATTGCCGATCCCGCGTCCCCTACCGGGACAACCGTGTTCACGACGAATCCAAAGTCGTCGTTGATCACCGGGATCGCGCCATCCCGCCAGTGATGCTGGGCGTCAGCAGATACCAGCGGTGATCGTTGCTGTTAAAAGTTAACATGTAGGACTTACCGTTTACTTCGAATTGCAATTGTTCCTTCAATCTGGGGAGCTCGTTGTGTTTGGAGAAGCTGTCAGCTATCAGCCGTCAGCTCTCAGCTAAAATTCTTTGCTCCTCGCCTTTCGCCCTTCGCCAAATCAGCCTTGTGCGAAAGGGGCGCTGATCGCGCCCCCTGCTTTGGCTGATAGCTGACAGCTGACGGCTGAGAGCTTATTTCTTCTCGTCCACGTCCACGTACTCGGCGTCGATCACGCCTTCGTCTTTCTTCTTCTCCTCGCCGTGCACCTCTCCGTTTCCGCCCGGAGCCGGGCCGCCCGGCGGCGGCTGCTGGGCCGACGTGGCTTTGTACATCGCCTCGGCCAGCTTGTGCGAAGCCGACGTCAGGTTCTCGCGCGCCTTGTTCATGGCAGCCGAGTCCGTGCCTTCCAGCGCCTTCTTGGCATCGGCCAGCGCGTTCTCAACGTCAGCACGCTCCTGCCCGGAGATCTTGTCTCCGTGCTCGCGCAGCATCTTCTCGATGCTGTACACCATGCCGTCGAGCTGGTTGCGCGCTTCCACTTCCTCGCGCTTGGCCTTGTCTTCGGCAGCGTGGGCATCGGCGTCCTTCGCCATGCGCTCGACTTCTTCCTTGCTCAGGCCGGAAGACGACGTGATCGTGATCTTCTGGTCCTTGCCGGTGGCCATGTCCTTGGCATTCACGTTCAGGATGCCGTTAGCGTCGATGTCGAACGTGACCTCGATCTGCGGCACGCCACGCGGCGCCGGAGGCAGTCCGGTCAGGTGGAACTTGCCGAGGGTGCGGTTGTCGCGCGCCATCGGACGTTCGCCCTGCATCACGTGCACCTCAACCGAGGTCTGGTTGTCCGCCGCGGTGGAGAACATCTCCGACTTTTTGGTCGGAATGGTCGTGTTGCGCGGAATCATCGGCGTCGCCACGCCGCCCATCGTCTCGATGGAAAGCGTCAGCGGAGTAACGTCGAGCAGCAGCAGGTCTTTCACCTCGCCGCCCAGCACGCCGCCCTGAATGGCCGCACCGATCGCAACCACTTCGTCAGGATTCACGCCCTTGTGGGGCTCCTTGCCGAAGATTTCCTTCACCAGCTGCTGGATGCGAGGCATGCGCGTCTGTCCGCCGACCAGCACGACTTCGTCGATCTTGTCAGGCGTGACGCCAGCGTCCTTCAGCGCAGCCTTACAAGGACCAATCGACCGGTCGATGATGTCCTTCACCATCTCTTCCAGCTTGCCGCGAGTGAGCGTCTTGACCAGGTGCTTGGGACCGCTGGCATCCGCCGTAATGAACGGCAGATTGATTTCGGTCTGCATCGTGGTCGAGAGCTCGATCTTGGCGCGCTCGGCCGCGTCGCGCAGACGCTGCAACGCCATTTCGTTGCCCTTGTCGCGCAGGTTCAGGCCTTCGTCTTTCTTGAACTCGTCAATCAACCAGTCAACAATGCGCTGGTCGATGTTGTCGCCGCCAAGGTGCGTGTCGCCATTGGTGGACTTCACCTCGATGACGCCTTCGCCGACTTCCAGGATCGAAATGTCGAAGGTTCCGCCGCCGAAGTCGTACACCGCGATGGTTTCGTCCTTCTTCTTGTCGAGACCGTAGGCCAGCGCGGCCGCCGTCGGCTCGTTGATAATGCGCTTCACTTCTAGACCGGCAATCTGGCCGGCGTCCTTGGTTGCCTGGCGCTGTGCGTCGTTGAAATACGCCGGCACAGTAATGACCGCGTCCTTTACACTCTCGCCCAGGTAATCCTCGGCTGCTTTCTTCAGCTTCTGAAGAATGAAGGCCGAGATCTGCGGTGGGGTGTATTCCTTGCCCTGGGCAACCACGGCAACGTGATCGCCCGATTGCACCACCTTGTAGGGCACCATCTTCATCTCTTCATTGACCTCGTCGTAGCGGCGGCCCATGAAGCGCTTGATGGAGTAAATTGTGTTTTCCGGATTGGTTATGGCCTGGCGCTTGGCGACTTGTCCCACCAGCCGCTCGCCATTCTTGGTGAAAGCGACGACCGATGGCGTCGTTCGTCCGCCTTCTTCGTTGGGGATGACTTTGGGCTCGCCGCCCTCCATGACGGCGACCACCGAGTTGGTGGTACCCAAGTCAATTCCGATAATCTTTCCCATGCAGCACCTTCCTAAAGGGATATCAGTCCGTAAGTTACTGATAATAAATAGTCTTGATTCGTGCTCAAGCCCTTACAGCAGAATGACTATAGAACTTGAGTGACTTATTGTCAATGGGTTAGATGTAGTTGGAAGGCAAGCAGTTGCAGGATTTTGGTTGCTTGACTCGGATTGGCAAGCCCGGGAATTATCCGCCGGGATGGCATGACCGTTACTCAGTCCAAGGATCGATTAGCCTGATGTGGCAGCCCTCGAAATTGGCAACGTTGCGCGTGGCTAGTGCGGCTCCGTAGAGTTGCGCTATGGCAGCGATCTGAGCGTCGGAGTGGCTGATGGGTTTGCCCAAGGCGCGGCGTTGCGCTGCGATTGTGGCAAAACCTCGCGCTGCCTGGCTGTCAAATCCGATAACACGGCCAGCAAAATCATCGGCAAACATGGCCTCTGCTGCGGCTTGCAATCCGGCTCGGCGCTTGCCTTCGGGGAGCAATTCAAGGCCGTAGAAGATCTCCGCCTCGGTCACAGCAGTCGTGAACAGCTCGCCTGCCGTCTGACTAGCAACCCATCTGACAACCTGTTTTGAAGGCTCACGTCGCATCAATTCGGAAAGTACATTCGTATCGAGCACGATCATGCGGCAAAATCCGGAGGCTGGCGAATCGCATCGCGCTTCGGAATTTCCAGCTCGACACCGCCAAAAGGTGCAAACCGTTGCCGAATGGATTCCGCCAGATTGCTCTTTTCCGGTCGCCTGCGGGTTAGGGCCGAGCGCAGGATTTCCCGGGCCTCTTCCTCCATCGAGCGTCCGTGGTGTGCAGCGCGGACGCGCAAGCGGGCCTTGGTCCTCTCATCTAATTGGCGAATGGTCAAGGTTGCCATGCATTCAATGCTATCATTGCATGCACTGAGAGCACAACAAGCCGGACGCTAGCCTGTCCCGCCATCGGTAGCCTGCTTGGAACATGTGCACCTCGCTCGTCGTATATGGCTGCATGAGAAATCGCTCTGCACTGCAATCCATCCTGTTCGTGCTGCCCTTGCTTTGGATGACTGCCGTTGAGGCACACGCGCAAACGGCAAAGAATCCACCTGCCCCCGATCAGCTCTTTCAAACCGTTGCAGCGCTCGACACATCTCTCTTCGATGCCTACAACCGATGCGATCTGGAGAAATTGGGCTCGATGGTCGCAGACGATCTTGAGTTCTATCACGACAAGACCGGACTTTCCGTCGGCAAGCAGAAATTCCTCGCGGCTATCCAGAACAACGTCTGCGGCAAAGTGCGAAGAGAACTGGTGCCCGGGACCCTGGAGGTCTACCCGATCAACGGGTATGGCGCCGTCGAACTGGGAACCCATCGCTTTCATCATCCCGGCCATGATGACACCGAAGGGGTAGGCGAGGCGAAGTTCGTGACGCTTTGGCAAAACCAAGGCGGGGTCTGGAAGATCACCCGAGCCATCAGTTACGATCACGTTCCGGCGCCCAAGTGATAAAGTCGTCGCGACGTGGCCTTTGTGCACCGCCGGGACTTGCCCGGAGGCTCGCTAGGTTCCGAGCTGCACCAGCTCCGTCGTGTGCTTGAGCTGGCCGCGGGCGGCGTAGATGTCGCGACCTCGCGGGCGGCGGATGTAGGCATGGCTCCGAAGGTCAGCTTGCGCGGGTCATTTCCTCGCGGATGACGCGCCGAAGCGTAGCCTCCAACGGTCGCGCGCGCGTTGGACGTGCTGCCGCAGCGCGTCATTGATCAGGCTCTGGTAATTGCCGCCACCGGCCTGCTCGACCTGAAACCGAAACCAGTCCAGCAGGTCATCGTCCAGCCGGATCGTAATCCTGGTTTTGCCTCTTGGCGTGTGCACCACGGCGCCACGCTTGCCCTTGCTGAAATCGTACTGACGCTTCATCGCTTTCCCTCGTATTGTGATCTTTCGTGTCCAGTTGCAGGACGTGCAGAGATGATTCGGATTCTCTCTCCGCGCCAGGTGTAAACGACCACAAGAAGCCTGCCCAGCGCATCTATCCCGAGGGTCACCCAACGCCGCTCATCCGGTGAGAGATCGAGAACGGCGACTGCGTCGGCAAAATGGATTCGGTGTTTCGCGAAATTGGCCGCCGCTTTGACGGGATCCCACTCAGAATCCACGCCCCATTTGTATGCACAATGGTACACTGACAGGCAAGCGAAAAGGCGAAGAGAAATTCAGGTTCCGAGCTGCACCAGCTCTGTCGTGTGCTTGAGCTGGCCGCAGGCGGCGTAAATATCGCGGCCGCGCGGGCGTCTGATGAAGGCGGGAATTCCTGCTCGTGTGAACACACTCTGAAAGGCGAATACTCGCTCTTCGGATGGCGTCGAAAACGGAATCTCCGGCCCAGGATTCAGGGCGATCAGGTTCACCTTAGCGCGCAGGCCGCGGATCAGCTCGACCATCTCCCTCGCGTGTTCTAGATCGTCATTCACGCCGCCCAGCACGACGTACTCGAACGTAAGCCGCTCGCGATTGCGTAGTGGGAACTCGCGCAGTGCGGCCATCAGCTTCGCGATTGTCCATTTTTTCGTAATCGGCATGACCTGAGTGCGCAAAGCTTCGTTGGACGCGTTAAGGGAGACTGCCAGCTTGGGGCGGATCGACTCGGCGCCGAAGTCGGCGATGCGCGGTACAATGCCCGAGGTCGAGACTGTCATGCGCGACTCGGGAATGCCGGCCGCTTCGACCAGCAGCCGCACCGCCTGCATGAAGTTGTCGTAGTTCAGGAAAGGCTCGCCCTGGCCCATGAAAACCAGGTTCACCCGGTCGCGCTCCATCTCGACCTTTTGGTCGTTCAGGACGGCCAGTATCTGTCCGACGATCTCGCCCGCGTTGAGGTTCCGTTTCAACCCAAGCAGGGCCGTCATGCAGAATGCGCACTCCACCGCGCAGCCGACCTGGCTGGAGACGCAAATGGTGGCGCGATGCCGACGTGGAGTTTCGAGTTTCAAGTTTCGAGTTTCAAGTTTGGTTTCGCTAAGTGCTGAGTGCTGAGTGCTGAATGCGAGTTCGCGCAGTTCGGCGTCGCCGTCCTCCGACCCATCGCCAGCCTCGCCGCCGTCACCTTCAGGCATCCAGACCGTCTCGACGCTTTGGCCATCGGAGAATGCCAGCAGGTAGCGGATGGTTCCATCGGCAGAAACGAACTTCCTTTCGATCCGGGGAAAACCAACTCCACAGCCGGACTCTATTAGTTGCTGACGGAAAACCAACGGCAAGGTGGTGAACTGCTCCAAACCCGACCATCTTCGCCGGTACAAACCGTCCAATAGCTGGCGGACACGGTACGGAGCTTGACCAAAGCCTTCAACCACTTCTGTAAGTTGTTGAAGCGAAAGGCCCAATAGTTCGGTATGTTGCGGCTGGCTCATGCATCCAATATGCTGTTCTGTTAGATTCCTGTGCGCCCGACGACGCTGCGGGCGGATTATCAAGCGAGCGCCTATTTTATCCCGCAAACGGGCCGACCAACAGGTACGAATACGACATCGGGCCACGGAAGCTCAAGGAGTACGGTTCCATCTCGTATGGAACAATAATAAGTAATGGTGGAAGAACTACGTAACATTCAACGCGAGGTGTTGCCCAACGGGCTCACCATCCTGACCGAGCAGATGGACCACATCCGCTCCGTGTCCATGGGGATCTGGGTGAAGTCCGGCTCGCGTCATGAAGATCCCAACGTCAACGGTATCTCGCATTTTGTGGAGCACATGGTCTTTAAGGGCACCACCAGCCGCTCCGCAGAGGACATTGCGCGCCAGGTGGACTCCATCGGCGGCAATATGGACGCCTTCACCGGCAAGGAGACCATCTGCTTCAACATCAAGGTGTTGGATGAGCATCTGCCGATAGCCGTCGATGTACTGAGCGACATGGTCCTGCATCCGGTGTTCGACGTGAAAGAGATCACGCGCGAGCGCGGCGTCATCCTGGAAGAAATCAAGATGGACGAGGATAATCCCGACTACCTCGTCCACGAGATATTCACTCAAAATTTCTTCAAAGACCATCCGCTGGGCAAACCGATCCTGGGCACCAAGGAAACGGTTCGTCGCTTCGATCAGGAGGCGACTCTGGGGTATTACGGCAGCAAGTTTGCCCCGAACAACCTGATCGTTTCGGCGGCCGGAAGTGTCAGCCATCATGAATTTGTTGAGCTTCTGGGGAAGCAGTTTGGGCAGTTGGTGGCCGGATCCAATGGCTGGCATGACACCCCACCCAAGATCAATTCGCGCATCATTCTGCGCAACAAGAAGGCCCTGGAGCAGGTGCAGATCTGCGTAGGTGTTCCGTCGTATCGCATCAGCCACGAGAAGCGCTACGTTTCGTACATCCTGAATACGCTGCTGGGCGGCGGCATGAGTTCCCGGCTGTTTCAGAATGTCCGCGAAAAGCAGGGGCTTGTGTACTCCATCTTCTCTGAGCTGAATCCCTTCCGCGATACCGGGTTACTGTCGGTTTACGCGGGAACCTCGCGCGAATCGGCGCCTAAGGTTGTGCAGGCGGTTGTCAACGAGTTTCGGCAACTGAAGCTAAACGCCATCTCAGAGGAGGAATTGAAACGCGCCAAGGACCAGCTCAAGGGAAGCCTGATGCTGAGCCTGGAGTCTAGCACCGCCCGCATGTCGAACCTGGCCCGCCAGGAAATGTACTACGACCGCTTCTTCGGGATGGACGAAATCATCCAGCGCATTCAAGCCGTAACCGTGGAAGACCTACTGCAATCTGCAAATGAGCTGTTTCAGCCGGAACTGATTGCCGTGACAGTGTTAGGCAATCTCAATGGGCTGAAAATTACGCGCGGGTCGCTGGCGTGCTGAAGCTGCTAATAGCGGTCAACCAACCGCGCCCGATGCGACTTCTGGGTCACAAGGAACGCGCTGTAACGGGGGCGCTATACGGGCGACCTTTTACCGCTACACCCGTCCAATAAGCGGGCGGCCTTTGACATCGCTTCGCGGCTGCAGAATAATCTCGATTGTCAGCTTCCGCCGAACTGCGGCTCTCTCTCCCATGCAAAATCTGATGCCGTGTTCCGCGGCAGGGAACGTCCCGAGCTGACGAGGAAGGTCACATCCATGCGCAAACGTAATCGTGATCGCGGCTTCTCATTGATCGAGCTGATCATCGTCGTAACCATTATTTTGATTATCGCGGCCTTCGCGCTTCCCAAGATCATGAAATCGCAGATCCCTGCGCACGAAGCCTCGGCGATTGCCAGCATCCAGGCGATCCACGAGGCGGAGATGATCTACTCCAGCATGCACCCCGACGTGGGATATACGGCGGATCTGGTGACGCTGGGTGGCACTGCGCAGGGTGGCGGCGAACAGACCATCGACAACAACCTGGCC
Organism: uncultured Acidobacteriaceae bacterium; assembly: GCA_963782275.1. GTDB lineage: Bacteria > Acidobacteriota > Terriglobia > Terriglobales > Acidobacteriaceae > Bog-257. The sequence continues at coordinate 162,945 of CAWAJA010000006.1, forward strand.
AGCGGTCGCCGGAGCGGCTATACCTTCACTTACACGCCTGGTGAAAAGGTGAACGGCGCCATTCGTTCCTACACGCTTACCGCAGTGCCCGATCAGGTAGGTACGACAGGACAGCGCAGGTTTTACTCCGACGAATCGGGCGAGGTCCACTACAACGGGGCCGGCCCTGCCGATTCGGCCAGCCCGGTGATTCAGTAGGGCATCGCGTCGATAGGGTCAACAGCGTCGGTTGTAAAGCAAGTGTCCGCCGAGCAAGACGGGCTTCAGCCAACTCTCGGAAGAGGTCTCTATCCAACCACTAGACGTGTTATCCAATGTCAATTAGACGCGTTCTGTTGCGGCGCATCGTTCCACGCCTCCTGCCTTTACTCTGCGCCATTTCTCTCGGAGCGCAACCCGACGTCCACGCCCTGGCCAGCAAGGTAGATCAGCGCTACGACCACATACACACGCTCGAAGCGCAGTTCACGGAAACCTATAAGGGCGCGGGCATGAACCGAACGGAAAGCGGGACCGTGCTGCTGAAGAAGCCGGGGCGCATGCGGTGGGACTACGATCAGCCTCGCGCCAAGTTGTTCGTCACCGATGGAAGCGTGGCGTGGTTCTATGTTCCGGGCGAACATCAGGCGCGCCGCACGCCCGTGAAGCAGCTTGAAGATCTGCGCTCTCCTCTGCGTTATCTCTTGGGCAGGACCAAGCTCGAGAAGGAGCTGGCCGGCCTCTCGTTGGCCCCTGATGTCAAGCCTATAAACCCGGGCGACGTGGTCCTACGTGGCGTTCCCAAAGGGATGGGCGAGCGAGTCGCGCAGACTGTGCTCGAAGTCACTTCCGATGGGTTGATCTCGCGCATCATCGTTGAAGAACTCGACGGCTCCGAGACAGAATTTCGCTTTCTTCAGCAGCGCGAGAACGTCGAAATACCAGACCAGCAGTTCCATTTCGCTCCTCCGGTCGGAGTGGAGGTCGTGGCAGGAACAGAATTCATGGAATAAGCACTTGGCGATTACCATTTGGCACTTGGCAAAAGCGAGTGAAGGAAGGTTCTGGTCACACCCCTCGAGCAACAGTCGCCAAATGCTAAGTGCTAAATGCTAAAAACTACCAAGTGCTAAACTACCTCCAGACCCTCCGAGGAAACTTCTAACCTTTATGGCCGAATACGTGATCAGGATGGCCGACGAGCGGGGCCATATGCTCGAGCAAATGGAGCATGGGACCTCGGAAGTCGAGATCCGCGACCGCTTCGCCCAGCAGGGGTTTCTCGTATATTCGGTCAAGCCGAAGGGCCTGCTCACGGCCGAACTTCACTTGCCGCAACGCCGCAAGGTCAGGCAGGACCAGTTCGTCATCTTCAACCAGCAGTTCGTGACTCTGATTCATGCCGGTTTGCCGATTATCCAGTCCCTGGAATTGCTGATTAAGCGTCAGCGCAATCCCTTCTTTCGTTCGGTTTTGCAGAACGTCCGCGACCGGCTGCGTGGCGGCGAGTTGCTGTCGGAAGCCTTCGCCGCTCAGAAGGTATTTCCGAAGGTTTATACCACCACTCTGCTGGCCGGCGAAAAGAGCGGCAACCTGGAAGAAGTTCTGGGACGCTTCATTTCGTTTCAACGCCTGGCGGTAAGCTTCCGCAAGAAGCTCGTGACCTCGCTGGTATATCCAGCGCTACTCGTCGTCATGTTGTTTGTGATGTTGACGTTCCTCATCACCTTTGTCGTGCCGCAGTTTGCCAATCTTTATCACCAACTAGGCTCCGAGCTCCCTCCGATGACCGCTCTGATGTTGGCCATCGGTGTCAACGCGAAAGAATACTTTCCTTACGCGGTTCTGGTGATGGTCGTTGGCGGTTTCTTTCTCTGGCGCTGGATGAAGAGCGACAAAGGCGCCACCCAAATGGATCGTTTCAAGCTAAAAATTCCCTTGCTGGGGGACATCTGGTTGAAATATCAGGTGGCGGTGTTCTCGCGTATGCTCTCAACTCTGCTGTCGGGGGGCTTGCCGCTGGTGCCGTCACTGGAAACTTCGGGCGAGTCCATGCAAAGCCACCTGATGGCGCACGGGATCGAGCAGGCGACGCGTGCTGTGCGTGAAGGGCAGGGTCTGGCCCACAGCCTGGAGCAGACCAAGGTTTTCCCGGAAATGTCGGTGGAGATGATGGAGGTCGGTGAGTCCACTGGAGCCTTACCTGCTATGTTGAATTCCGTGGCTGAGTTTTATGAGGAAGATGTGCAGAATGCGCTGGCCACCGCGATGTCGTTGATTGAGCCTATCATTCTGATAGTCATGGGCGTGGTGGTAGCCTTTGTGCTGATCTCGCTTTATCTGCCGATTTTCAGCCTAGGCGCGGGTGGGATCCACTGAAAGAGGTGGATAGTGGGCAGTGGTTAGTGGATAGTTTGCAGTTTCGAGTTACAAATAGCTTGTTGATCGCTAAGAACATTACGGGCTGATTGTCAAAGGCCGAAAGTCAAAAAGCGAGTTTTGGCTGATAGCTGACGGCTGATACCTGACAGCTATCCATAGCGAAAGGCGAAAAGCGGTACCCCAATGGCAGACCCGAAGAAGGCAATTTTCGTAGACGGCGGCAATGGAAGCCCCACCACAACGCAAGACGAAGTGGAACACGGCAAAGATCTGGCACGGCGCTATCGCTGCGAGTTCGTGGACCTGAAGAACTTCCACATTCAGCATGAGCTGTTTCGCAAGATCCCCGTGGACCTGATGTTCCGCTACAACTTTGTGCCGCTGGAAGACAGACCTGACGGCCGGCTGGTTGTGGCCATCGCCGATCCCAGCCAACTGATGATGATCGACGAGATCGGCCTGCTGCTGGGCCGGCGCATCACGACCAAGGTCGCAAGCCTGTCCCAGATCAGCGACATTCTTAAAAAAACCGAGCAGTCGCAGCGCGTGTTGGAAGAGGCCAGCGAAGGTTTCGCGCTCGATGTCATCGCAGAAGACGAGGACTCCGACGAAACCATCTCCATCGAGAAGCTCACGGCGGAGACCGATATCAACCCCATCATCCGCCTGGTGGACACGACCATCTTCACCGCATTGCAGCGGCGTGCCAGCGACATTCACATCGAAACGCGCGACGACTCCGTGGTCATCAAGTACCGCATTGACGGCGTGCTGCAGCAGGCCATGCAGCCCATCGCCAAAGAGCATCACTCGACCATCATCTCGCGTATCAAGGTGATGAGCGAGCTCGACATTTCTGAACGGCGCGTGCCTCAGGACGGGCGTTTTCGCGTGCGCTATCTCGGCCGCTCCATCGATTTCCGTGTCTCCATCATGCCCTCGATTCACGGTGAAGACGCCGTGCTTCGCGTGCTCGATAAGGAGTCGATGAGCGAGAAGTTCCACAAGCTGACGCTCGACGTCGTGGGCTTCAGCGAGGAAGACCTATACAAGTTCCGCCGCTACATCAAAGAGCCGTACGGCATGGTGCTGGTGACGGGACCCACTGGTTCGGGCAAGACGACCACACTCTACGCCGCGCTGAACGAAATCAAGGCTGATGAAGACAAGTTCATCACCATCGAAGACCCGGTCGAATACCAGATTCGCGGTATCACCCAGATTCCGGTGAACGAGAAGAAAGGCCTGACTTTCGCTCGTGGATTGCGTTCCATTTTGCGCCATGATCCCGACAAGATCATGGTGGGCGAAATTCGCGACACCGAGACAGCCCAGATCGCCATTAACGCCGCGCTCACCGGCCATCTTGTGTTTACCACGGTGCACGCCAACAATGTGGTCGACGTACTCGGCCGCTTTCTGAACATGGGCGTCGAAGCCTACAACTTTGTTTCCTCATTGAATTGCATCCTGGCCCAGCGGTTGGTAAGGCTCATCTGCGAGTTCTGTAAGAAAGAAGTGCACTACTCGGTTGAGGAGTTGGAGGCGAGTGGACTCAATCCGCAAGAATGGGCCAGCATCCCGTTCTACGAAGGAGAAGGCTGCATCGAGTGCTCGGGGACCGGCTTCCGCGGGCGATCGGCTATCCACGAGTTGCTTGAGCTGACCGACAACGTGCGTGAGATGATTCTGGCAAAGAAGCCCAGCAGTGAAATCCGCCGCGCCGCGCGTGAAGAGGGCATGCACTTCCTGCGCGAGTCGGCGCTGGACCGGGTGCGGCGCGGCCTGACAACGCTGAAGGAGATTAACAAGGTCACGTTTATCGAGGCGACCCGGTAGAGTCTGTGTGAGAAATAGGTGTTGTTTGCGGGAGTGGAACGTAGAGCCATGAAAAAGGGACCCTATATAGAGGCACCCGCTGGAGTCTGTCTGAGAAATAGGTTTTGTCTGTGCCAGTGGAATGAGGAGCCAAGAAAAAAGCCCCGCAGCCGGGGTCCCCGGCTAGGGCCGCCTTTGCGCTCGCTGGGGTAGGGAGGGGCGAATTAGTTTCGGCTGCGCTCAGGGCAGGCTACGCCGAAGGCGGAGTGCTGGGGGTGGAGTGTAAAAGAACCCGAGTCCCTTCAGGGACGGCACAGATCCCACGCACACGCCGCTAGGGGCGCAGGTTGTGGCGACCGCATCTCGGCGATGTCTTCGTTGCGAACGCCTCTCGCTTGTAGGCAGTCATCCTCGGCAGGAGTTATACATGTACCTTCGTTATCTTGACAGGAGTTGATGCGGCGTTACACTGAAAGGCGAAGGGAATGCTGCGCATGCCGGTTAGCGTTCATTGATCAGTAAACACGGCGCTTTGGTGCTTAGGACGATAGATTTGCCAGTTTTTCGACGTAAGTCCTTGTATGTCAATTATGTGCGTATAACCCATTTGTTATCTATTATGTGCCGCGATTTGTTGTCTAAGTTGTTGATTTTGGGTATAGGCAGGAGGGGGGAGGGGGGCCGACTCCTGAAGACTGCCTCGGGTCGAAAACTCGATCCTAATTCTTGTTCTGAGTTGATTATAGAGTAAATAGAATTGAGGGGAGAACACAACATTCCGCGGCCCAGGTTGGCCTGTGAGATTACGGCGGAGCACGTCGTGGTTGCGCGAGTCGGCGAAGGTGGCCAGGGATTGTCAGCGGCGGCCGCGCAGCGGCTGCCGGAGGCCGCGCTCACCCCGGGTTTAGCGCATGCCAATGTCGGCGCGCGCGAAGTCCTGGTCACGGCGCTCCGCGATTGCCTGGCTGCCGTGGCAACCCGTTCGGGCGACCTCTGCCTGGTGATGCCCGACGCTGCCACGCGCATCATGCTACTGGACTTCGATACCCTGCCCGATAAGCCTCAAGAGGCCGATGCCGTGGTTCGCTTTCGCTTAAAGAAGTCACTGCCATTTGACGTGGACCAGTCGTCGGTTTCTTTCGATCGTCAGGGTACGTCGGACCCCGTGAGAGTGGTCGCCGCCGTCACTCCGCGCGCCGTTCTGGAGGAGTACGAGTCGCTGGTCCGCGCGGCTGGCTACAATCCGGGCGCGGTGCTGCCCTCGATGATTGCCGCCCTTGGAGCAGTGGATGCCTCGCGTCCAACCATGGTCATTAAGGTCGAGCGTGGGACCACGACCTTTGCCATCGTTGATCAGAACCAGCTGCGCCTCTACCGCGCGCTCGAGAATGGCGGCTCGGCTGTAACTGGCGAATCGCTGGTCGATGATGTGAACACCTCGCTGGTTTACTTTGAGGATCGATATGCGGTGGGAGTCGATCGTGTGCTGGTGACAGGGGTCGAATCCCCGCAGGAGCTGCAAAGAGCCCTGAACGCGACCGCAGACATCCGGGTTGAGGAACTGGTTTCGACTAGTATGGCAGGCGCCGCAGCCGGCAACGTGTCACGTTCCGCGCTTGCGGGAGTTGTGGGGGCTCTGGTGTCCTGATGCGCTTCAACATCAATCTCGCCAGCCAGCCCTACGAAGCGGCGCGACAATTCCGCCAGCGAATCGGCGCTGTTGTGGCGGCGCTTGCTCTTATGGCGGCCCTGCTGGTGGGATACATCTTCTATCAGCGGGTCCATTCTCGCGATATCAACCAACAGCTTTCTCAGGTGCGGGGCGAGATTGACGCCCTGAACCATGAGGAGGCGCAGGCGCGGGCCATTCTGAACAAGCCGGGGAACCGTGATGTCGCCGACCGGTCGGAGTTCCTCAACCAGTTGTTTGCACGCAAGGCACTGTCGTGGACACGAGTGTTTACGGAGATGGAACGAATCATGCCCTTCGACCTCCATGTGGTGTCCATGAAGCCGGAATACAACAAAACCAACGATCTGATCTTGCGCGTGGTGGTGGCTACCGGCTCGCGTGACCGCGCCGTCGAGCTGGTGCGGCGAATGGAGAAATCCAACCACTTCCGCCAGCCGGAGATCGTCGCCGAAAATGTAACCACGAATGTCGGCGATCAGAGTGCCGGCCCCGGCAATATCCAGTTCGACATTGCGGCGGTTTATCTACCTAACGCACCGGATGCGGACGCCACGACGGGCGACGACGAGGACAAGGATAAGAGCAGTTCGCCGCAAAAGATTGCGGCTGGATCATCCGCAAGACCTGCTGGCATCGGACCTCCGGCACACGGTGCAAATGCTGCACAAGTTCAGGCGCAGAACCAGCCACGGCCTGCGCGCGAGAGGGATCACTGATGGCCAGCATAGGCGAGATTCGCAAGAAATGGATGCCCGCGTTGATCGGCCTGGGGGTGATAAATCTGGCTTGTGTTGGTTATTTATTGTCGCCATGGGGGCGCTCACGGCAGGCTCGTCAGCGGGAATACTACGAATTGCGCGCGCAGCTCACAGCCAAGCGGCAGGAGGTGTTGCCCACCCGCGGAATGGATCAGAAGTTGAAACAGGCGTCGCAGGACATTAGTAGCTTCGACGATCAGCGACTTCCTGGGCACTATTCGGCGGTGGCGGAAGAACTCGGCAAGCTTGGCAGCGGACACCGGCGTCCACTTCGCTGGACTGAAATACGACGAGAAGGACGCCGCAATCGAAGGATTGCGCAAGCTGAACGTCGAAATCACGCTGTCCGGCGACTATTTGCAGGAGGTGAAGTTCATCAATGCGCTGGAGCGGGACAAGATGTTCTTCCTGATTGACGGCGTCAACTTGGCCGAGCAGCAGGGCAACGTTCGCCTCCAATTGAAGCTGGAAACTTATCTGCGCGGCGGGACGGCAACATCGTGAAGCTTGGCACCGAGAACAAGACGAAGACCGGCATCGCATTGGTGTTGGTCGTGTTGATGGTTGTTCTGCTGGTGCGCGCGTTCCGTGGCGGAGGAGAGGACTCACCGCCTGCTCCCAGGCCTGTAGCCGCTGCGCCTCCCTCATCATCGGCGGGCTCGGGTTCGCAAGCGCAGAGCCGCAACACGCAGGCCGGCCGCAAGATGGCGCATCCGCTGCTGGCGCAGACGCTGGATCCCACTTTGCGTTTCGACTTGCTAAAATCCAGCGAAGACGTGACCTACAAAGGGACGGGACGCGACATTTTCCGTTCGCAGCCGGAACCGGTTGCGATACCGAAGCCGGCGACGCCCGATGTGAAGCCCGGCCCGCCGGTTCCGCCCCCGCCGCCACCAATCGACTTGAAGTTCTACGGCTTTGCCAGCCGCAAGGACGGCTACAAGCGAATCTTCCTTTCCAAGGGCGAGGACATCTTCGTCGCCAAGGAAGGAGACATTGTGGATCGACGTTACAAGATTATGCACATTGGACAGAACTCAGTGGATGTCGAAGACGTGTTGACCAACAATCGTCAGACGCTACCGTTGATGGCGGGATGATTCCCGGCAACATCTGTCACGCGCGGTCGTCTAAACGTAAAGTTGCTTTTTTGAATTGCAGGATGTCACTGGTCGTTTCCATCCCGGAAGAACAATCAAAGGTGCCCGGATCATTGTCCTCCGAGGCTTTGCCGGCCGATCGCTTAGCCATCAACCCACGCCGAAGCAATCGTGAGAGCGGCTATCTGCTGCTGGCTGTCTTGCTGCTGATGGCTTTCATGATCATCGCTGCCAGCATCGAGGCTCCCGAGATGGTGCAACAGATGAAGCGGGACCGCGAGGAAGAGATGATCCATCGCGGTACCGAATACGCGCGCGCCATCAAGAAGTACTACAAGAAGTTCGGCCGCTATCCGGCGAACCTGGAACAACTAGACAACACCAACCAGATTCGTTTCCTGCGCAAGCACTATAAAGACCCGCTCACCAAGGATGGCAAGTGGAAGTTGCTCAATTATGGTGATATTCAGACTCTACTGGGTGTTAACGCGCCGGGAACTCCTGCGGCGGCTCTGGCTGCGCAAGGGCAAGGCGCATTCGGGCAGCCGAGCGCGGTTACTTCAGTGGGCACGACCGGCGCGTCGAGCTCACAGTCTGGGCTGAGTCCTGGGAACATTGTTTACACTTCCTCCACAGGCTTTGACCAAAGCAGTCCGTTTGCTCCCCAGAATCAAGCTGGCGCTACCGGAAGCACGACTGGGAGCCTTGTGGGAAGCTCGCCGCAAGGGAATGCTCAGCAGGGAAACAGTCCCTTCGCGAACACGTTCAGCTTGGGAACAAGTAGCGCTGCAAATACTAGCCAGTCGGGGAGCGCGAGCCCTAATCAGCAGGGAACCGGAGGTCTTGGCACAAATCCCGCCGGCGGGAACCAAACTTTCGGTGGAGGAGCCATCGTGGGTGTCGCCAGCTTGAGCAAAGACCCGACCATCCGTGTCTACAACAAGAAGAAGACATACAACGAGTGGCAGTTCATCTATAACCCAATTATGGACCAGGTCAACGTCTTGCTGCGTGGACCTTACCAGCCAACCACTATCGGAGGAGCCCAGGTGGGAACTCCCGCCGGACAGCTGAATAACCAGCAGAGCGGCTTTGGTCAGCAGCCAGGTGGTTTTGGCCAGCAGCCCTCTGGCTTCGGCCAACAGCAAAATTCACCTCAGCAGTCTTCGCCGGTGACTCAGTTTCCGCCCGACCAGAATCAGCAGCATTAGTCGCCGGCAGCCTCAGCTCGGCATTCATTTTTTCAAGACCTGCCTCTGAGCATCCGTTAACCACTATCCACTGACCACTTTTTCGTGAACTCCACCAGCAGCTGCAAGCGCTGGCGCGCATGTCCCGAATCGATGGCGTATGCAGCCAATGGCACGGCGTCGCCGATGTGGTCAGCGTGTCCGGCGGCCACCAATGCTGCGGCGGCGTTGAGCAACACCACGTCGCGACGGCATGAGCGCTCGCCGTCCAGAATGGCGCGAATGATGGCCGCGTTCTGCGCTGCGTCGCCTCCGGCGATTTCGCTCAACGGCGCGCGTTGCAGGTCGAACTCCTCCGGAGCAACTTCATATACGCGCACGCTGCCGTTGCGCACCTCGGCGATTTTGCTTGGGCCGGAGATGGTGATCTCGTCGAGCCCATCACGTCCGTGGACTACCAGCGCGCGCCGCAAGCCGAGTTCGCTCAGTGCTTCGGCCAGCTTCTCTACCAGATCGGCGGAATAGACTCCGACCACTTGCGCCGACGCATGAGCCGGATTGGTGAGTGGCCCAAGCAGGTTGAACACCGTGCGCAGCCGCAACTCGCGGCGCGCCGGTTGCACATACTTCATCGCCGAGTGCATGGCAGGCGCGAAGAGGAACGCGATCCCGGTTTCCCGCAGGCAGGCTGGCAGACGCGCTGGCGGCAGATTAATGTTGACGCCAAGCGCCTCCATCACGTCGGCCGAGCCGCACTTGGAGCTGATGCTGCGGTTGCCATGTTTTGCGACCCTTACACCAGCGCCAGCGATGACCAACGCAACTGCGGTGGATATGTTGAAGGTCCCGCTAGTGTCGCCGCCGGTGCCGCAGGTATCCACCAGTGCGTCGCGTTCGGTGCCGCTGAGGTCGAGGGCTTCACCGTCTTCGGTTTGCAACGGCACAGCCGCCTCGCGGATGGCTTGGGCGAAGCCGACAATCTCCTCGACCGTCTCGCCCTTCATGTGCAGCGCCACCAGCAATGCCGCTATCTGCGCGTCGGTCGCCTCGCCGCGAAGAATCTGCGACATGACCTCGCGCGCCTCTTGGCGGGTCAGCGAAGAGCGGTGGTTAGCGACTTTGTGCAGCGCATCCAGAAGCATAATTCAGCGGGTAGCGGTCAGTAGATCGTGGATAAGAATCCGGATTCAAGATTTTCGCTGTCCTTCCCATCGCACTCGAAACCGCTATTGCTGGCTCGAAGGAGGTGTAGTCGTTTTCTTTGTTGTCCCGGTATGAGTACCTGTTCCGGTGCTCTTGTGGGTCGTTGCCGCCGGATGGCTTGGATCGATGATCTTGATGTGAGTGATTTTCGGCGGATCGTAGGGCCGGTTATTGCCCGGGTCGCTGGGCAGCCGTGCGATTTTCTTGACCACGTCGAGGTCCTCGCACTGTCCAAAGATCGTGTGTTTCCCGTTCAAGTGCGGCGTGGGGACCTCAGTGATAAAGAACTGCGAACCGTTGGTATTTGGCCCGGAATTCGCCATGGCAAGGCGGCCAGGTTGGTCGAAGGTCAGGTCGGGACTGAACTCGTCCTTGAAGCTGTATCCTGGATCGCCCGTTCCATTACCCGCTGGATCGCCGCATTGGATCATGAACTCCGGAATCACGCGATGGCAGATGGTTCCGTCGTAAAGCGGAGTGTGCATCATTTGGCCGGTCTTGGGGTTCTTCCAGGCCTTGGTTCCCTTGGCGAGCCCGATGAAGTTGGCGACGGTGACCGGCGCCTTGTCGGGAAACAGAGTGCAGGTGATATTGCCGTCGGTGGTCTCGATAATTGCGGTCGGCTCTTTTGGTGTAGTTGCGGTTCCCTGAGAGCTCGACGCTGATGCGCCGCTCGATGCCTGTGCACCAGCCACGGCGGTCAGGCTGACACAAAGAATTGCTGTAAGTGCATTACGCATATTTCTCCTCGATAAAACACCGCTGATTATTGCTGCGGTTGCGTGCTGAGCTTGATTTCGGGGCGGGTGTCGCGATTGCTTTCCGCCTGAATCTCCTTCGAGAGCTTCTCCACCTCGCCAAACACCCGCATCAGGTTTCCGCCGAGAATCTTATCAATATCGGCAGCTTTGTAACCACGTTCGTACAGCGCTTCGGTGATCTTCGGCAGGTCGGCAGCAGAGTCTAACCCTTCCGGTGAGCAGTCAATGCCATCAAAATCGGAACCCAGCCCGACGTGATCGACGCCCGCGACCTTCACCATGTAATCGATGTGGTCGATCAGGTCGGTGAGCGGCGGACGCGGCAGCTTCGGCGCAAGCGTAGCCTTGGCCGCGTCCAGTTGCTTCTTCACCTCTGGCGTTTGCGGTTCCATGAACAGCGATTGCACTCTCGCATAATCGGGATCGTGCTGCGCTTTGAGTTCCTTCGCCTTGTCGACGTATTTCTGCGAGATGAATCCGCAATAGAAGTTGACCTGCGCGACGCCGCCGTCGCGGGCCAGCGCGATCAACATGTCGTCAGTCATATTGCGCGGGACGTCGGTCAACGCGCGCGCCGACGAATGCGACGCAATCACCGGCGCGCGACTGGCCACCAGCGCCTGGTAAAAAGTCCGGTCGGCAACGTGCGAGATGTCCACCATCATGCCCAAGCGGTTCATCTCGCGCACCACCTGGCGCCCGAAATCGGTAATGCCGTTATGATGCTCGATTTTCTGGTCGTCAAGATCGCCGCTGGAGTCGCCAAGCTCATTGGTGTTCGACCAGGTGAGCGTCATGTAGCGAACGCCGAGGCGGTAGTAGTCGCGCAGGACGCGCATGTCGCCCTGGATTGCGTGCCCGCCTTCAACGCCCAGCAAGGCTGCCAGCTTGCGCTGGCGATGCGCGGCCAGAATATCCTGCGTGCTGAAGGCCATCATCATCTTGTCGGGATGCAGCCGCGCCTGTTCGTACACGGAGTCAATCATGTCCAGCGCGCGCTTGATCTCGTGTCCTTTGAAGGTCCAGGGATTCACCCAGATGGAGAAGAATTCTGCGTCAAGATTTCCGGCCTTGATCTTGTTGAAGTCCAGGTAACCGGTTCCGGCATCCTGCGAGAGATCGAAGTTCTCGTCCACAAATCGGCCCGGCGTGTCGGCGTGGGTGTCGATGATGACTGCCGAGTTGTGAATCGCACGCCAGCTTTGCGGGACCGAAGCTTTGGTCTGGGATGATGAGACGTTTCCTGCCGAGTGCGATGAGCGTTGTGCGGGTTTTGAACCTGGGGTTGATGTCTGGGCAACGGTGAGAACAGGGAACAGCACTACAGCCACGACCAGCCGGATGAAGCTTACCATTGCGAAGATTGGGCTCCGGAGAATGTTGGTGTGCTTGGATTGTAAATGAGGTGCTCCCACGCATAACGGAGGCATCGTTCAGAGTTGTTTGCCCGCTGCATCTGTCGTTTCGTTCGGCCTCGGACGAGAGAAAAAAGTACCGCGGCAATACTGCCCATCGCTCAAGCTTGGCAACTCCTACTAGGTAAACTTGACAGCGCCTGCTAGATAAACATCTCATCGCTGTGCCCGCCGTTGCGGCGGCGCTTCTGGGTGTTGAAGAATGTTCCCACTCCGACGCTGATGGCCTGCGCGATGCCCGAGACTTTGCGCACCGGCGACATCACTGTGTGCTGCACTTTCTCCGAGGTCTCTTCCACGCGATCCATGGTGTTCGTCAACATTTCGTCGGCGCGAATCACCTGCAATCGTACGCGGTCCATCAGATCGTTAAGCGTCACCTGCAATCGCTCCGCATCGGTGCGCGCGATAGTAGTGATGTGGGCGGCGTTGTCCAGCACGAGATCGATCTTCGGGCGAGCGGTTTCGATGAATGTCTTCACATCCTGCTGCATGACCTTGGCGTTCTCCAGCAGAGGAAGCAACTTCGACTGGGTCTCATCGGTGAGCGACTGCAGGCGCGCGCTAAGTTTGCGCACCGCCAGGTACATACCCAGGAGAATCAGCATCTGCAGCACAACCGCGGCTGCGGTGACGGCGATGAAGATGGTTAGCTTGTCGTCCATGCGATTTTCGGTCCCTTACGGAACGTTCGGCGTTGCGCCTTCGACTTCTTCACTGGTCGCTTCCCGATAAGCCTGGCGTCCTGCCTCGTAGGCCGACCGAATCTGGTCCTTCTGCTGGTTCAGATATTCGCGCCCCTTGTCGGCCCAGGTGCCAGCCTGCTCGCGCGCCTGGCGGGCGCGTTCTTTTACCGTGTCCGGAAGGTCCTCAGCTACCGCGCGAATGCGCTGCCGCGTCTCGTCTCCCGCCTTCGGGGCGTAGAGAATTCCCACCGCTGCGCCGATGCCCAAACCCGCTAAAAACCACAAGAAACCACGGCCCTCGCGATCAGACATGATTACCTCCTGACGAAATCTCTGCGAGTCCCGATGCTAGCACCCACATTACAGAATTACAAACTGCCGGCCGCACGCTGCGCCTCAAAACTCTTCTTCAAAAGCGCGATCTGCCCCGCGTGATAAAGGTCGTGATGGACGACTCCGTGCGCTTCGTCGTAATAGGTCCTTTTCCCGGCGGCCGACAGTTCATCCAGCCGGGCAGGATCCAACTTTGCCACCGCTTTGCGTAACTCATGGTTCGACGCGCGAAACTCCTCGCGGGTTTTCTGCCAGTTGAGCTCGGTCGGCTCGGGCGACGCGGGGAAGTTGAGGGCCTCATCGACTCCGGCCCGCTCGCCAGCGAGGCGTCGCGCCGCCACGCCATCCCAGAACTTCATGTGCAAGACGATCTCCCAAATGCTGTGAGTGTCGGCGACCGGCCGCGCTGCGGCACATTCGGCGGAGATGCCGTCGAGTATCTGCCAGATCGGGTCGCCGTGCCACGCGTCGCCATGCATCACGCGATCGTGCTGATCGAGAATGCGTTCGATTTCCGTCATCATTTCCTCCTCTAACCGTCGTAGATGATAACACAGGTTATGCTGGCGCAGAAGGAACTACCCCATCGGGTTATAACTTCGTGGTCGTCTTGTCCATGGCCAGGCTGGTGTTGCGGTGGCGCTGGGAATACCACTCCCCGTAAATCTTCTCCGGAGGTTTGCGCACACCGAAAAGCACCTTCTGGCGACCGGCCGCTCTACCGTTTGCTGCCGCCTCGTCGTCGGCAACGTCGGCCTCGCGGTTCGGGACTGCGCCCTCGTCGTTAGTGGCGTCAGGGTGCTCCGGCTCGTCTTCGACATTGCCGCTCGCGTTGGCGCCGGCAGTCGCAACAGGTTGCGCTTCCGGCGAAGTCGTTCTCAGTTCCTCGGAGCGCTCGACGATGTTGTAGTCTTCTTCGAAGCTTTCATAGGCGGTGCACACGATTGCTTCCTCTTTGGGCTGCGAGTCCTCCGTCTGGGCCGTCACGCCCGGCTTGAAATTCACGCCCAGCTTGAGGTTCGAGCTGGCGATCTGCAGGGCATACAGCAGTTGTCCGGAGATCTTCGGGCCGATGCGTTGCCGCATGAGCGCGTCCATCACTTGCATAATGGCAACCTGGATGGAGTTCGCGTCTTCCAGTGGCGGGAGATCGAGCGGGGCCGCCATGTAATCCAGGGTGACTTCCTGCTTGTCTGCCTTCACACGGCGACCCACGCAGGTGAGATGCCAGTGACAATACGCGCGGCCATGTAAGGCCATCGAGCCGCAGAATTCGCCGTTAGGTTTTACGTAATCACAAGTAGGGGTTGGCATGATGAGTTCTCCTGTATTAGTAGTGAGCAACTAGCAACTAGTGACTAGTAATTAGTTGCGTAGATTAGCGTAAGATGAATGGGGATGCACGTTGCGAATCTGGCGTTTCGTCCACTCGAAGGGCGTGGCGGTTTGGTTGTATGCGGCTATGAATCGGTCGATCGCCTCGCGCACCTGCTGGGGCGAGGTGAAACTTGCCCCTCGCAAAGCGCGACGACTCAAGATGCTAAACCAGCATTCAATCTGATTGAGCCAACTGGCGTGGGTGGGCGTGAAGTGTAGATGGACCGTGCGATGTTGCGCCAGCCAACGATCATGTTTCGGTTTGTGGGTATTGAGATTGTCCATCACCACGTGCAGTTCCCGGCCCGGATAGAGTGCGACCACCTCGTTCATGAAGGCAAGAAAATCACGGCGTCGACGCCGGTGAGCGTGTCCGCCCTTGACTTGGCCGGTGAGCACATTCAGGGCGGCGAACAGGGTTGTGGTGCCGTGGCGTTTGTACTCATGACTGAAACCGGTCACGGCTTGGCCGTTGGGTAGTTTTAAATAGCCTTGGGCTCGCTCCAAGGCTTGAATATGCGGCTTTTCATCCACCGCAAGGATGACCGCGTGTTCCGGCGGGTCCAGGTACAGGGCAACGATATCGGCCGCCTTGGCGGCAAACTCCGGATCGGTACTGATGCACCAGCTACGGCGCCGCTGTAAGTGAATTCCTTGGGTACGCAGCACGCGCCAGACTTGATGTTTGGATACATCTCCCAAGGCCTTCGCCACTAACGCTCCGGTCCAGCTCCCATGGCCGACTGGCGGCCGCTGGTCCAGTTGGTCCAGAATGCGGCGCCGGGTGTTTTCGTCGTAGCGGGGCGCAGCTCCTGGCCGCGGGGCATCCTGGAGCCCGGTCAAACCAGCTTGGGAAAAACGTACTCGCCACTTGCTGACGGTTGCGGGCCGTCTGCGCTGCGCACGGGCGATGGCAATCGTGCCCTGACCGTCGGCGGCGGCCAGAACCATGCGGGCTCGCTCTGCCAGACGCCTTTCGGTCTTACCCGCGCGAACCCAGCTCTCCAGCGTGGAGCGGTCTTCTGGCGTCAATGTGAGGGCGGTGGGGTATTTGCTCATGCCCAATCATGACATAGACCGCTTTTCATTGCAACTAAGTACTAGCAATTAGGAACTAGTGTAGTGCGTCATTAATATCCTTACTTATAGTCAAAGCTATCCTATGCTGTCGGCATGAGCAGACAGGCAGCATCGATTGTTTTGACCCCCGATGAGGAATCTACTCTGGATGCGCGTGTCGCCGAGCGCACACGGATTGCGCGGGAGCTTCACGATACCCTGCTTCAAGGCTTCCATGGTTTGCTGCTGGGATTCCAGACTGTTTTCCAGTTGCTGCCAGAGCGCCCGATGGAGGCGAAAGCGAAGCTGGGAAGCGCGATCGAACAGGCCGCCAAGGCGATCACCGAAAGCCGGGATGCGGTGCAGGGATTGCGCGACTCCATAGTCGAAGGCAACGATCTCGCCCCGGCCATAAGCACTCTCGGAGAAGAACTGGCAACGCACTCAAACAACAATCGACCTGCATTCCGTGTGGCCGTTGAGGGCGAGTCGCGGGATCTGCATCCCATCCTTCGCGACGAGATCTACAGAATTGCTGCCGAAGCGTTGCGGAATGCATTTCAGCACGCCCAGGCACGGCGGGTCGAGGTTGAAATCCGCTATGAAGATGAGCAGTTCCTTATGCGTGTTCGGGACGATGGAAAGGGCATTGATGCAGCGGTTCTCTCGGGCCAGGGCAGTAAGGGACACTTCGGCTTGCCTGGTATGCGGGAACGAGCCGCACTTATGGGAGCTAAGCTGACAATGTGGAGCGAAGTGGATGCAGGTACGGAAGTAGAACTGCGCCTTCCTGCCAGCACCGCTTACGGCACAGCTTGGAGAAGTTCGTAATTTTCACAAAAGTTTGCCGCGAAGGCGAAGGCATGAATTAGGAGACACGTCATGAGCGTCGGCAACTCGCCAATTCGAATTCTCGCAGTGGACGACCATCCACTGGTACGCCAAGGAATCGCCGGTCTGTTGGGGGTCCAGCCGGACATGACTTTAGTTGCGGAAGCGTCCACCGGTCGCGAGGCCATCCAGCAATTCCGAACTCATCATCCCGATATCACGCTGATGGACTTGCAAATGCCGGAGATGAGTGGGCTCGACGCGCTCATTGCTATTCGAAATGAATTTCCGGAAGCAAAGGTTATTGTGCTGACGACCTACGTAGGCGACGTACAAATTCGCCGTGCGCTCAAGGCCGGCGCTCAAGCTTATCTGCTCAAAAATACGTTACATAAGGAATTGCTGGAGACGATCCGTGCAGTGAATGCCGGGAAGAAGGCGCTTTCCCCAGAGGTCTCGTACGAAGTCGCCGAGCATGCGACGGATGACGCTCTGACGCCGGCAGAAATCGCTGTGTTGCGACTGATCGCAGCCGGCAATGCGAACAAGCAAATTGTCGATCAGCTTTCCATCACCGAGGAAACGGCTAAGAGCCGGGTCAAGAACATCCTTTCTAAACTAGGCGCCAACGACCGGGCGCACGCCGCCATGATCGGTTTGCAGAGAGGAATCATCGAGCTCTAGTTTCCACCCCCCTTGCCTAACGGGCCGCAAAACGGTTTTCGCTGTTCGCGGTTCTTCGCAAGCGCAGGAGCACGACACTTTCTTACGAAGAGCGAACAGCGATTCTGCTAACTCTAAAGAGTGACGATTCCACCTCTTTCTGGGGTTTCGCTGCGCCTCGGCAATGCCACATGCTTGTAATGACGGGAAGGGTGCGTATTGCGACGGTTATATTCCACATTCGCTGGCGGCTGGCCCGGTACAGGTTTGCTCCTGATGCGCTTGGTTGTCGGTTCCGTACTAGTTGTGCGCGCGGGCTTGCGGTTGTGGGGCGATCCCTCGCTAAACATCACAATCACTGCCGCAATCCTCCTGGTCGCGGGGTTTCTCTTGATGCTCGGTTTATGGACACCCATTGTGGGGAGCTCAGTTGCAGTCATTGAAGCCTGGAAGTTCCTGACGCTACCCGGAGGCAGATGGCTTTGGCTGTTGCTGGGAACCGTCAGCGGCGCCCTCGCTATGCTAGGACCAGGTTTGTGGTCGGTCGATGCTCGTCTCTTCGGATGGAAGCGGGTGGAAGTCCCACCTCGAAAGCCCGTTTCGAACTTTCGAACTCTCCTTAAGCTATTGCCCTCCCGAATTTCCTGACTCAAAAGTGAGCTGCGATTCGCCTCCCCGGAGTTTGCGATTTGCCCCGATCTGGGGCTGTGCGCAAACGGAGCCTGGTGGATAATCCGTTCATTGATGAACCAAAGCCTCCCGCTACAGATTCAAGCCAATGGGGCAGGAGGCGGGTTCCGGGATAGGAGGCGTCATGCCTGAGATAGAGAATTTTAAGGACTCGGTTGAGCATTGTTTCGAACTCGCCAGCTCAAGCAACTTCCGGGAAGAGGATGTTGCCTTAGAAGCATTCGAGTGTAAGTGTAAGAGCAAACACATAGTTGACACATTGAATCCGCAGCCAGTGTGATTTCGCCACTTGATCAGCAAATTCTCAGGTGACAAGTCTTCGTTCCTTCCTCCAGCGCGGATTACTGCCGGTTAGCCTGTTATACGGGAGTGATCGATCCGCTCAGGCCAGCCGCCAGAACTCGGAAGGAAGTCCTAGCGAGCAGAATAAGTCGCGCGCTTCGTGCGGTGCCGTCAATCGAGTGATAGGCGGTCACGATACGACGTGGCGTGGCTTCCCGCTCACCTTTGCGAACACTTACGGTCATGCTCAGACGGCAACATCCGCTGGAAATAACGACTCGTCCGTCCTGCTCCGGCATGGCAATCACGCCGAACGCCGCCGAAATGCAGTTTCCATACTGGCTTCGGGATCGGGTAACGGGCCTCAGTTTCCAACGCGAACGGAATCGGAATCTCTATGCTTGACGATTTCAAAAATCGGGGGCGTGTCCGGCTTTACCAAATGTTCTTGGAGTTGGGATGGAGTCCCAAGCGACGCTTCCCTGTGTCTTCTCGCGTCAGTCCGGGATTCTATGAATGCGGCAGAATCATCCTGCCGTGGCAGGCATTCACCAGCGTCGCTGTGGCGATATACCAAGCGATAAATCCCACAATAAAGATCTCCCACCCTGCCACCTTCGGCGAAACGATCCCAAGGACCACGCCGTCAAGCAAAAGGAACGCCAGCAACAGCAGCCAGAATAGGACCGCCAGGTACTTGCCGATCTTATGCGCCGCGAGACAAAAGCCAAATGTGAACAGCGTCCACATGAGGAAGAAACCAAGTTCCTCAGGTTTACCCGCCGGGATGCCCGTCTTCGGCTGTATGTACAGCAGCACGAACAGTGACCACCAAAAAGCACCGTAACACATGAAGGCGGATCCGCCGAAGATGCTTCCTTTGCGAAGGTCCACGATCCCCGCAATGAATTGCGCGGTGCCTCCGAAGGTGATTGCCAATGCCAGGGTTGGTCCGGCACTCCAGAATCCTACGTTATGCAGACCTGTCGCCATCGTGGTCAAGCCGAAACCCATTAGCCCGACCACCGCCGGATTTGCCCACCATTCTTTGTAAATACCCGCATCTGTCACCTCAGCCATCTCTTCCATCCTCCACAATAGGCGGCTACGCCCCGTTCTTCTGCGCAAGAAATCGAGCCCTATCCTAGGTTTCGTCAGACCATTATGAGCTGGATCCTTCATTTAGCCCCGGCCGAGGGGACTAGCGTAGTTAGCTACGGGGGCGTGATTGCAGCATCTGCTCTCTTCTTCCATGTTCCTCCCCCATCTGTCGCCCATAGGTCTCTCTACGACTTCCCTCTGGCGGCGCGCCCCGCACTTCCACGCATGTCTGCGAGATTGTGTTTGCAACCTGTAACAGAAGTCTGTGAAACCTTTCACAAACAGAAAGATTGCCGACGGAAAGTTCTTCCTGCCGCACTTACACAAATATCGTCGGGACGACATATTTCCTTCAACATGTGAAAGCTCTCACGGAACTGGCGGTGGGGCCTAACCTACATTTCTAGAGGAGGAGTTCGCCATGGGAAATCCCGACAAAGAGCCGCTCTGCACGGCCAAGGGGTTGCTACTGTTTGGGGTGATCTGATCATTTACAGTTCGATCCTTTTCTCGCTGGACCCGGAATGGGTCGGTTGGGCCGCACCGCTAGTGTTCGGAGGCACGCTTTACGCTGCTGATCCGCCTCCTGCTTCCGCCCACCTCGATTCACCACAACATGTCTTTCCGATGGCCTACTTGTGCTACATCCTGAGCCTTGTCGGCCTCGTGCTACTCACCTTGTTCCGGGATGGACGGCACTCCGGCTGGCGACGGTGGTTCAAGACCGAGTCACAAAGTTGGAGAATTGCACGGGTGGGAACATTTCCTGAGGTCCAGTTTCAGTCTTATGTCGCGGCGTTGAACTCGCCGGCAGTCTGGTGCTAGCATCTTCCGTGAAAGTACCGGTCTGTGCGAAGAAAATGTGGCCACGTTTCGTTAGCGCCCTGGATCTGTTTCATGGGATCGCGCAGCGGGATGTGCGAAAGATCACCAACCTCTGCACGGAGAAGTGGATCTCCCGCGGGGTAACGATATTCCGGGAAGGCGAGTCTGCCGATTCCCTTTACATTTTGAAACAAGGCATGGTGAGGCTTATTTCCCTCTCGGACGAGGGGAGAGAAACCATTCTGCACATCCTCAAGCCCGATGAGGTCTTCGGCGAGCTTTTGCTCTCCGAGGAGAAAAGAGCCTTAACAGCCATTGCCACTGAGGATTCTCTGGTGACTATTATTTCCCAGGAGTCTTTTGTGGACCTGTTGTCCACGGTCCCCACCGTCGCTCTGAACTTCATTCGGCTGCTTTCGAAGCGACTGGCCACAGTGGAGAGGGGACTGGCGGAATTCAGCCATACCTGGTCCTATCATCGACTGGCAAGAGTGCTCCTCCAGTTGAGCGAGAAATACGGACAGGAGGTTCCTGGTGGTACATTAATCAACATCCGCCTGACCCATGAAGATCTGGCCAACTTAATTGGAACAAGCCGGGAAACAGTCACGACACAGCTAAGCAAGTTCACACGCATGGGCCTTTTGAAACGCGAGGCCAGGCATTTCATTGTGGCCCGATCCAAGGTTAGCGACTTTATTCGCTCCGAAGAGCTTCGACTGAAAAATCTCCCCTTTTCCCAGAGAACAATCCCTCGGTATCAGCCCTAAGGCCTGTTCATTCGGTAAGGAAATTATTCTCGCGCGCGAGGCTTGAAATTGCTGGTCATGTGGCTGAAGTCGTCCGCGAAGAATCGAGCGTAAGGATAAATTGACTCAACATCAAAGGCCGACCCCTTATCCGGCGAATTCTGATCGAACTCGCTGGCGGAAGACCTCCGTCACCTGTTCGTAATTTCCGGCCACGCCGGAAGGGATGCCGGCCGCTTGAAGAGCCTGTTTGCTGCTCAGTATCGGGTAAAATCGTCGCAATGCCCGCAGAGCAGGAAGCCACCGTTCTTCCCCATACTGAAACGCGTCCCCATTTTCTCCAGTT
Source organism: uncultured Acidobacteriaceae bacterium (assembly GCA_963782275.1). Taxonomy (GTDB): domain Bacteria; phylum Acidobacteriota; class Terriglobia; order Terriglobales; family Acidobacteriaceae; genus Bog-257. The sequence goes on from CAWAJA010000006.1 coordinate 184,186, forward strand.
TGTCGGAGCAGGAATTTGCCTTCCTTACCTCGCGCCTTGTGCAGCGCAAATACGGCGCTGGCGAACTGATCTTTGGTGAGGGCGATCCTTGCGCTGGGCTTTACGTCGTGCAGTCGGGAAATGTACGTATCTTCAAGAGTTCGGCAGGTGGACGGGAGCAGGTGCTTTCGATCGACGGGCCGGGCAGCTCAATTGCCGAACTGCCCGTTTTCGACGGCGGAAACTATCCTGCTTCAGCCCAGGCGATCAGCGATAGCACGCTGCTTTTTCTTCAGCCGCCAGGATTTTCAGGCTCTCTGCTTGCAGCATCCGCAAGTTGCGCTGAAAGTGCTGCGGGTGATTGGCGGACGCCTGCGCACACTGGTTGGCATCATCGAAGAGCTCTCGTTTACTACGGTGCGGCACAGGCTGATCGCGCTTCTGGTGCGGCTGGGCAAAACCCAGGGTGTTCGCAACGGCGATGGAATCACCTGACACTGCCGTCGAACAACAGCGAACTGGCCGCGCAGATCGGTACTGTACGCGAACTGGTGTCGCGCAACCTCAGTCGGCTGCAGGCCGAAGGACTGATTCAGGTCGACAACCGCAAGTTGGAGATTCCTTCGCTGAAGCGCCTCGAAGCCGAACTGCAGGCTTCCGGCGGCTGAGCCGCTCGACGCTTCGCGTCTACGCCCTACAACGCATCCCTGCAAAATATTTCGCTCCCGTGACAGAAGTCATAGCTCGCCCGTGCGGCAGGGCCAGTAGTCTGCATTTGAAGGCGGGAACCGGCGCAACGCTCCGATACTCGCAGGAGGAAATAGAAATGACAATCGCAACCACTAAAACCGTAGGCGAAATTGCCGCCGAGATGCCCAGCGCGACGCGCGAATTCGAAAAGCTGGGAATCGACTATTGCTGTGGCGGAAGCCGCACCTTGGGCGAGGCTTGCGCCGAAGCCAACATTTCGGTTGACGAGGCCCTCGCACGCTTGGAGAAAAGCCTGGCATCCACTCAGTCCGGGGACAGCAAGGACTGGCAGAACCAGTTGCTGGCTGACCTGATTGACCATATCACCACCACCCATCACGTATTTGTGCGCGAAGAAAGCCCGCGCATCGAAGCGCTCGCCGCTAAGGTGGTTGGAGTGCACGGCAAGAATCATCCGGAACTCCTTCAGGTGCAGCAAGTGTTCTCCGCGCTCGCTGAGGAGCTGAGCGTCCACCTGATGAAGGAAGAGCAGGTCCTGTTCCCCTACGTCGTGCGCATGGAAGAAAGCGTACTGGCGGGAGAACCCGCGCCCCCGGCGATGTTCGGCACGGTGATGAACCCGGTACGCATGATGATGCAGGAGCACGACGGCGCAGGCGATGCGTTGCGGTCGCTGCGCGTCCATCACCAACGATTACAGGGTTCCGGATGACGCGTGCATCAGCTATCGCACGCTGTATCAGGCGCTGCAGGGCTTTGAGGCCGACCTGCACCAGCACATTCATCTGGAAAATAACATCCTCTTTCCGCGCGCCGTCGCCATGGAAGCCAAGCGATAGCCATCGGGCATCGAAGGAGGGCCGTGCAAGCGGTGCAGCACAACCATTTTGGACCAGGAGCTTCGGAGGCGAATGAGGTCGAGAAAGTCGTCAACTCCGCCTCGCCTTTTCTCCTCGGCCCTAAGAACGCTACCGGAACCACGCGTAACAAGCTCGTCCACACTGGCCTACCGGCTACCTCACGGCCCGTTTTCTCCATGCTGATGGGAACATCAAACGCAACGGAAGAACCCGTTCGCGCCGGCGTTCGGCATCGAGAGTGTGCGCCCGTGCCTTGAGCAGATCTTCGAGCGAGATCATCCCCACGAGCTTGCGCGAGCCGTCCCGTTCCACGACCGGGAAGCGCGTAAGCCCGGTTTCCGCCATGCGATAGACGACCACGCGCAATGGCTCATCGGGATATGCCACCGTTGGGTCGCGCCTGATCAACTCCGTCAACGCTGTCCGTTGCCCTGCCGAATCAAATGCTGAATCTCATGCCGGGTAACCACGCCAAGCAGCTTCCGTTCGTCATCGACCACAGGATAAAGGCGCTGCCGCCGCGGGCTCTGCCCATCGTGCAACGACTTGGCGAGGTCGGCGACCGGAGTGTCGGCGGGAATCGCCGCGATGTTCGGCCGCATGACCTCGCGCACAAACAGGATCTCCAGCGGATCCACCGCGTATTCGCGGCTCAAGTGGTAGCCCCGCCGCGCCACCTTTTCGGTCAGGATGGAGCGCTTCAGGGTCAGAACGGTGAAGCCATGCGCGACGACCGACGCCAGCAGCAGGGGAAGAATGACATTGATGTCGTGCGTCAGTTCCACCGCGAAGACCACCCCGGTGAAGGGTGAGCGCATGGTTCCTCCCAGAATCGCACCCATGCGCGATCAACGGCCAGAAACCCATCCTTCGTTGGGCAGGAAGGCGCTCAGCAGACCGCCCAGCGCGCCGCCCATCATGAGCAGCGGAGCCAGCACGCCGCCTGATGTTCCCGAGCCCAGCGACACCGCCCAGATGATCGACTTCACCAGCAGGATGCCGGCGATGGTGGGCAGCAACGTGCCTTGCAGCAACGCTCCAATCGTGTCGTAGCCAACGCCCAAGCGCCTGCGGGAAGATCAGCCCGCCCACGCCCGACCACGAAACCTCCGATGATCGGCCACCACATCCAGTGAATGGGCAGCTTGACGAAAGCGTCTTCCGCGGCGTATACCGCCAGCGTCAGCAGCGCCGACAAGCGCGCCCGCCAGAGTCCCACCAGCACGCAGCCCAGCAGTCCCTGAGGCCCGATGAACGCTGCGATGAGGGGGCGTCGGGAAATAGAGGTCCCATGCCAATGATGTAGCGTCGTGCCGCGGCCGCCGCTGCGCTGGCCAGCGCCACTGGAATCAGGCTGCGCGGCTTCCACTCGAAAAGCAGCAGCTCGACCGACAGCAGGACCGCCGCCAGCGGCGAGGCAAACGTCGCCGACATTCCTGCGGCAGCGCCCGCTACCAGCAGGGTTCTGCGCTCGGCGCTGGTGAGATGGAAGAACTGCGCGATCATGCGAGCCGAACGCGCCGCCGGTCATGATGATCGGTCCCTCAGCTCCGAACGGGCCGCCCGAGCCGATGGAGATGGCCGATGAGATCGGCTTCAGAATGGCTACTCGGGGCTCGATCCGGCTGCCTTTCAGCAGAATGGCTTCAATCGCTTCCGGAATGCCATGGCCGCGGATACGCTCCGAGCCGTAGCGCGCCATGAGGCCGACGATGAGACCGCCGACCATCGGCACGACAAACTTCCAGCCAGCCGAGATGGTTGCCCGCGGGAGAAACCAGTGCCATGCCCCAACGCTGATAGAAGAACAAGTTGGTGAAAATTCCAATCAGCCGTAGCAAAGCGAGAGCGACGAACGCGCTGAATATGCCGATGCCGATCGCCAGCGCGGTGATTGGCAACACTCTCGCTTGTGGTGGTGAAATCACCCAGTGTGTGCTCGTGGTGCTTCTTCCGGCCCAGCACGCCGGCGATCGCTTCCTCCAGTTTCACCTCGAACTACGCCTCCCGGTTCCCGAGGCACGGGCACGCTTTTCCTGGTGGCCCTTGTGATTCACCTGTGTTGTGGCCATTACCTTCTTCAGCGTAGTGATGAGAGCCGGGGCCGCGGTCCGCAACTCCACGCGATTGTCCAGCGTTAATTGCTTCAACCGTCGCTCTCCCCGTGGCGTGAGTTTCACATGCACTTCGCGTCCGTCTTCTTCGCTGCGGGTCCTCTGGATGAGTGCTCGTTTAGCGAGCCGGTCCACCAGCTCAACCGCGCTGTGGTGCTGAAGCTGGAGGCGCTCAGCCAGATATGCGATGCGGGGCCCCGCCCCTTCGCCAGCACCCTTAACGGCGAGCATCAATTGATGCTGCTGCGGCTCCAGGCCAGCTTTGCGGGCAGTTTCTTCGCTGAAGTGCAGAAAACGGCGGATCTGGTAACGAAACTCCGCCAGAGCCTGGTAGTTTGCGGATTCGAGGCCCTTGGTGTCAGTCATAAGGAACAGTATACTATATCGTATTACGACATATTTAGACGGAAGAAATCCTGTGCTTGTGCCACCGATCCTTCGACTGCCTCTTGTTTCCAGGCAAAGAGAGCCCGTGTGACTAAAGTCATCTACGTGGCTCAGTCGCCTGGGTATCTCTTGAACTCTTAGGGAGCGTGTCACGAGCGTACTGATCGACAACAAGGCCAACCGGATTCGAGTGTTGGAGGACATCACCAAGCGCCTGCACTCGGAATCGGTGGCGACAGACGTCCTGGGAAGGCAAATCCAGGCCTCACACATGCGGGCCAAAAAGATTTCTGCTCAAAGGACATCGACCGGTGATTCGAGAGTAAGATGCCAACCAGAACGGATTCCATGTCAGAGCCGTCTTCTCCCAAACTTCAGCTCGCGCTGGGTACCGGCGCGTTCGCTTTGTGCTTTGCCGTCTTCGGTTCGATGTCGGCGATGATGCCGATCATCAGCCGACACATGGCGCTGACGCCAGTGCAAAAAAGCGTCGCCATCGCCATCCCGGTGCTGCTGGGTTCGCTCGGGCGCATTCCGCTGGGCATTCTCACCGACCGTTTTGGCGGCCGCATCGTTTTCAGCGTGGTCATGGTGTTCTCCATCATTCCAGCATTTCTGATGGGCGGTGTCAGCAACTACGCGCAGCTGCTGACTTACGGATTCTTCATCGGCATTGCGCTGGCCAGCTTCTCGGTCGGCGTGGCCTTCGTCAATGGATGGTATCCGCCGGAGCGGCAGGGCTTCGCTCTTGGCGTTTACGGCGCCGGAAACATCGGCCAATCGCTGGCTGCCTATGGTTCGCCGGTACTCGCCGCTGCGGCTGGATTCAAGTGGGGCTTCTGGACCTTCGGCGTTCTGCTCTCCATCTGGCTGGTGATCTTTGCCAGCATGGCGCGCAATGCTCCCAATCGCGGACCGGCAAAATCGTTTGCCGAGATCGTGCGGCCACTGAACGACAAGCGCAGCTGGGTGCTGAGCCTCTACTACTTCCTGACCTTCGGCGGCTTTGTGGCCATGGCGGTTTACCTGCCAACGCTTCTGACCGAGGTGTTCAAGCTGACGCCGCAAGATGCCGGCTTCCGCACGGCCGGATTCGTAGTGCTGGCCACCGTGATGCGTCCGGTGGGCGGCGTGCTGGCGGACAAGATTGGCGGCCGCGCGATCCTCAAGTGGGTCTTCCCGGCGACCGCGGTGTTCGCTATCTTCCTGGCGTGTCCTCTGATGTCGACCTTCACCATCGGCGCGCTGGGCATGGCGGCGTCGATCGGTCTGGGCAACGGAGCGGTTTTCAAACTTGTACCTGAATACTTTCCCAAGTCGGTGGGCGGCGTGACCGGACTGGTCGGTGCGGCGGGCGGACTCGGCGGATTCTTTCCGCCGCTTGTGCTCGGCATGATCAAGCAGCAAACCGGCATCGTTCACCTTCGGCTTCGTGTCTGCTGAGCGTTTTGCGCTCGCTTGCCTGATGGTTCTGCTATTCAGCATGCGGTTACCGAGTAAATTGCGGTAGTGGCCACGAGTTGAGCAATGAAGAGTCTCAAGCCTATTGATCTTTCGCCGCGCGGTTCGGACACGGCGCATGCCCTTGCCTGGGGCCTGATCGCCGCTGCCGCGCTGATCGTCGGCATCGTGGTCGGGCAGCCGCGGCTTTAAGGACTTCGATCCCGCGCTGGTTTCCTACGCGGGCGCTACCGTGTTCTCGGCCTTCGGGCTTGGGTTATCGCTATGCGATGTGGCTGCGCCGTCCTCCGACCCGTCTCTACTGGTTTCGCGGATGGCAGATCTTCCTCAACCCCAGAGGCTGCCGGGAAACCTCGCTCGTCTCGCAGGCATTTTCTGGAACAACGTCGTGCTGCAGCGCTTCATCGAGCGCCGCTCCAAGACGCGCTGGACCGCGCACTGGTTTCTTGCCTGGGGATGCTTGATCGCCGCGGCGGTCACCTTTCCCTTATCGTTCGGCTGGATACGCTTCGAGACAGCGCCGGACAATCAGGCAATCTATCGCGCATTCGTGTTCGGCATCCACGTCGGCAGCTTCCCGCTGGACAGCCTGATTGCTCCGCTGGCATTCAACATTCTCGACATCTGCGCGGTGATGGTTCTGATCGGGGTCTTCACGGCAATGTGGCGCCGCGGCCGTGACCGCGGTGCGATGAGCGTGCAACAGTTCTCCAATGATCTGCTGCCGCTGATCCTGCTGTTCGCGATTTCCGTGACCGGCTTGTTTCTTACCGTGTCCACACACCTCATGCGGGGACTTTATTACGTGTTTTCTCTCGCAACTGCATGCCGTGACCGTTATCTTCACCTTGCTCTATCTGCCATTTGGAAAGTTCTTCCACATCTTTCAGCGCCCCGCGCAGATGGGCATCGATTTCTACAAGCGCGCTGGCGAAGAAGGCGGACAGGCGGCGTGCGCCCGTTGTGGACAAGGTTTCGCGAGCAGCCTGCAAGTTGGCGACTTGAAAGCGGTGCAGGGCGCACTCGGCATTCAGTATCGAATGGAAGACGGCACCCACTACCAGGATGTCTGTCCCGCAATGCAGGCGCAAGAATCTCGCCCTCACGCAAGATGCGATGTGGCGGACAACCGGTGCGGAGCGCGAGCGATTGGAAAGCTTTTGACCTATGGCAAAACTCCCCGTTGACATTCCGGAGTTAGTAAAGCAGTTCGGTCCGACTCTCAACCGCGTTCCTGCCGGCGGCTGGGTGGCCTCGGAAGAAGAAGACAAGATGGTGAAGACGCATTGCTGCTTCTGCGGGCAGCAATGTGGAATTCAGTTGCGCGTGCGCGACAACAAGATTGTCGGGTGGGAGCCGTGGGAAGATTTTCCCTTTAACCAGGGAAAGCTCTGCCCCAAAGGCGTAAAGCGCTACATGCAGGATGAACATCCCGACCGGCTCAAGCATCCCTTGCAGCGCGTCCCGGGAAAGGGCTTCGAGCCCATCGGTTGGGATGCGGCGCTCAGCCGCGTGGTCAGCGAGATTCAGCGCATTCAGCAGACGTATGGCAACGACTCATTCGCCGTGCTGACGGGCGCTTCGCTCACCAATGAAAAAGCCTACCTGATGGGAAAGTTTGCGCGGGTAGCTCTGCGCACCGCCAACATCGATTACAACGGGCGCCTGTGCATGGTTTCCGCGGGAGCGGCGTCGAAGAAAGTCTTTCGGCATCGATCGCAGCGCCAATCCCTGGTCCGACATTCCCAAAGCAAAGGTGATTCTGGTCGCGGGCGCCAACATCGCGGAATGCGCCCCAATTACCACCGACTATCTATGGCAGGCACGAGAGAATGGCGGCAAGCTGATCATTCTCGATCCCCGGATGACTCCGATTGCCCGCAATGCCGACCTCTTCATCCCGGTGCGTTCCGGCGGCGACATCGGCGTATTCAACGGAATGCTGCACATCATGATCGAGCGCGGCTGGATCGACCGCGACTTCATCGCGCAGCACACCACGGGCTTCGAGGAGGTGGTCGAAGCGGTAAAGAAATACACTCCGGAGTATTCGGCCAAGATCGCCGGTGTGCCGCCCGAGATGATCGTTACGGCCGCCGAGATGTGGGGGCCGGCGCCCACCAGCTTCCTGCTGCATGCACGCGGCATTGAGCACCATTCCAAAGGCGTGGACAACTGCATCGCGGCCATCAACCTGGTAATTGCCAGCGGACGTATTGGCCGTGAAGGTTGCGGCTACGCCATGATCACCGGCCAGGGCAACGGGCAGGGCGCGCGCGAGCAGGGACAGAAGTGCGACCAGCTGCCGGGTACGCGCGACATCGCGAACCCGGAGCATCGCAAGTACATTGCCGGCGTGTGGGGTGTCCCGGAGGAGTCGATTCCCGGCAAGGGCCTTTCCGCCGTGCCGCTGGTCGAAGCGATTCACGACGGCAAGATCAAGGGCCTGATCTCCATATGCTTCAATCCCACGGTCTCGCTTCCTGACGCCAATTACGTTCGGGCCGCGCTGGAGAAGCTGGAGTTCTACGTCAACATCGAGTTCTTCCTATCCGAGACCGCTCGCTACGCCGACATCGTGCTCGCCGGTTCGCTGATGGAAGAAGACGAAGGCACGACGACCAACGTCGAGGGCCGGGTCATTCATCACCGAAAGGTCGTGAGCCCTCCCGGAGAAGCACGCGAGGACTGGAAGATCATCTGCGAGATTGCCAAGCGTCTCGGACATGGCGATAAGTTCAACTACTCGTCGCCGCGCGACATTTTCGAGGAATTGCGCGTCGCCTCCAAAGGCGGTGTCTCCGACTACTACGGGATCACGTGGGATCGCATTGACGAGAGCAATGGAATCTTCTGGCCCTGTCCCGAGATCGGGCATCCGGGAACACCGCGCCTGTACGAAGGCGGCAAGTTCGGACATCCCGACGGTAAAGCGCACTTCATTCCCATCGAGTGGCGGCCATCCGCCGAAATGCCGGATGACGAATATCCCATCATCCTCACCACCGGGCGTGTTGTGTCGCACTTCCTCTCCGGCACGCAGACCCGCCGCATCGGCGGATTGCTGGACCAGTATCCCCAGCCGTTTTGCGAGATGCATCCAAGGCTCGCCGAGAAATACGGCATCCAGGATGGTGACTTCGTCAAAGTCGAGAGCCGCCGCGGAAGCGTGGTGGTGCGGGCGCAGGTGGTCAAGACGATTCGGCCTGACACGGTGTTCATTCCCTATCACTGGCCGCTTGACCGCTCTGCCAACAACCTGACGATTCGCGCCATCGATCCCGTGTCGAACATTCCGGAGTTCAAGATCTGCGCGGTTCGGGTCACCAAGACAGAGCAGCCGACGGATGCGATCGCGCAACTGGAGACCGAAGCCGGAGGCATTCGTTGAGCGAGCGCGCCTTCTACATCGACTACTCGCGCTGCATCGGATGCCAGTCCTGCGTGGCTGCCTGCGCCGAATGCGACACGCATCGCGGCGTTTCGATGATTCACCTGGAGACCATCCAGCGGCGCGAGAGCGTGCAGACCGCGCCGCAAGTCTGCATGCATTGCGAAGACCCGATCTGCGCACGCGTTTGCCCGGCCGACGCCATCAAGAAAACGCCGGATGGCGTAGTGCAGAGCTCCCTGAAGCCGCGCTGCATTGGTTGCTCCAATTGTGTGCTGTCGTGCCCGTTCGGTGTTCCTAAATACGCTTGGTGGTTCTTACCTCGGCCCTCGCGTGTCTGCACATCGACTGGGGTTTCATCCGCCTGAATGTAACTTCCGCTAATCAACTCTCGCCTCATCGCCGCGACCATAGGGATCAGCAACTCGCCTACTTTCAGGACCCAGCCGTCCAGCGTCGCTCGGCTGATTGCCAAGCCAAGGTCTCTTTCCAGAATCATGCTCTGCCGATGCAGGGGTGTGTGATTGCAGTATTTGCTGACGACCGTGTCGATGACGATGCGGTCACTCGCCAGGCACTTCTCGATGATCCGTGGCGGCAGGGGCGCTGAGACGACGCCGAGATCCTCACACGACCGGCAAGCCCGCTTCTCTCGTTTCGTGACCAGTACGAAGTACTTCGCCGGTTCCACGTCCAGTTGGGAACTCTCCTCGTAGCCGATCACCACTGTTTCTTTTCCGCAGCGTTTGCATACGCGCTGATCCGGCGTGCAAGGCAGAATCCGCTCGACGCGAGGAAGATTCGCAGGCAATTCCTGGCGGCCCGGATGCTTGCCGGATTTCTTGGTCGAGCGATGCACTGGCGCGTGCTCGCTCTCCGCCTGCTCGATCATTTCACTGACGACGGGCTCAAGCTCGAACAATTGCATTTGCGCGTGGGAGAGCTTTTCGCCGCCCGCTCCATACTTCTCGATGCGCATCAGCCGCAGCTGCTCTTCCAGCACACGAATCCTCAGCTCCGCGTACTGCAGCCTGCTCTTCAGTTGTGCGATGAGTTCCAGATCGGCTGGTGCTGAAGGAATGGGAGGCTTCACTCACAATGGGCTACTGATTTAACAGAGTCGGCCCGCGATGTGCAAGCAACTCTATGCGGCAGCATGTCCTTCTGGCGGAGCCTTCCGATACCACCGCTTGTGCTTGGTTTTGGCCAGATCGATCCCACCCAACAATAGAGAAAGCTCTTCGTGACTCAGGACGACCTTGCCCTGCGCATCGCCCGATTGCGGCCAGGTGAAACGCCCTTTCTCTAACCTCTTGGCACAAACCCAGAGTCCACTTCCGTCCCAGACGAGGACCTTCAGCCGATTGCGCTGGCCGTTGCAGAACAAGAACAGGTGCCCGCTCAGAGGCTCACATGACAATCGATCCCGGACGAGACCGTACAGCCCCTCGAACCCCTTGCGCATGTCAGTGACTCCCGCAGCCAGGTAGATCCGTGTGGCTGGGCCCAGTCCAAACACGGCTTACGCCCGCTCCAGTGCACTCACCAGGCGCTCGAACGTATTCGTATCAAAATCGGGATGTACCTCGATCCGGCGCCCGCCCGACAGCACCACGGCTAGCCCACAACTCGGTTCGTGCTGCGTCGGCGATTTCCTGGCGGCCAACTCCACCCGCACCAACCGGCCAGCCGAAGAAACTCTTTTACTCTTTCTCTTCCAGCGCCGCTTCTTCAGATGGCGATTCAGCGTGCCGAAGCTCAAACCCCGACTCCGACAAAACTTGGTGCGGCGCATGCCGCTGCTCAAAAACTCACCCACTAACTGCTGAATTTCCTCTCGTGTGCGTCGCTTGGGCCCTGACAACTTCGTTTTTCCATTCATCCAGCCACTTCACCACACACGCTTCTCGGCGAAAAGGTGTGTTGCCCAGACGCTTACATTCGAGTTGTTAACCGCCAACGAGTACGACTGCGTGTTGGCACACGGACTCGGCGTAAGCCTGTAAGGAGGTTTTATGGATCTGGATCGGATCTACGCCCTGGCAACGAGCGTGAAGCAAAGGCTTCACTGTTCACAGACGATAGCAGAGTACACAGCATCGCTCCTGGCACTGGAGCACACCGTTAGCAAAGACAGCTTCGAGCTGCTTGCTGAAATCCAAGCTATTCATTCGTTACGTAGTCACTCTGCTATGTAGAGTGATAGATAGGTAGGAGGATGATATGGGGTACGCGGCTGTTGCGTTCACAGATCTGGAAGGGCCCGCAGGAACAAGCTTTCCAAACGTGGGCGGGATCGAAGACCAGCAACTGTATCTGGGATCTGAACTCAGCTCTGAGTACGGCTTCGAAGGCATCATCGGAAAGAGCCCAGCCATCAAGAAGGTGCTGGAACAGGTCGCAATCGTGGCGCCTACGGATGCCACCGTCCTGCTCTATGGTGAGACCGGCACGGGGAAGGAGCTGATCGCGCGCGCCATTCACAACCTCAGCTCCCGGCGCGCGCGCAGCTATGTGCGGATGAACTGCGCTGCCATTCCATCCGGACTGCTGGAAAGCGAACTGTTCGGGCACGAGAGGGGTGCATTCACGGGAGCTCTGATGCAAAGAAAGGGCCGATTTGAGCTGGCGGACGGCGGCTCGCTGTTTCTCGATGAGATCGGCGATATCAGCCTGGAGCTGCAGCCGAAATTACTGCGGGCGTTGCAGGAGCAGGAGTTCGAGCGCCTGGGAAGCGCCAAAACGATCCAGGTAAACGTACGCATAATTGCCGCGACCCATCGCGACCTTCCAGCCATGATTCGGAAGGAGAAATTTCGCGAGGACCTGTTTTATCGACTTAATGTTTTTCCGATCGAGATCCCGCCCCTTCGGGAACGTCGCGAGGACATTCCACTGCTGGTGAACTTTTTTGTGTCGGAGCTGTCACGAAGAATGCGGAAGCAGATTAACTTTATTCCCCAGCGAGTGATGGAGATCGTGACGAACTGTCCGTGGAAAGGTAACGTCAGGGAACTAGCAAACTTTATCGAACGCGCAGTCATACTTTCCCGTGGCGAGGAATTAGAAGTGCCAATGACCGAACTCTTGGTCTCTAACTCTCGCACAGTTTCTGCCCAAGCGTGTACCTTCCATGAAGCCGAGCGAGAGGTAATCATCGAAGCTTTGAGAGCCGCGTCGGGACGCATAGCAGGCGATGGGGGAGCCGCCGAACGGCTCGGATTGAAGCGTACGACTCTGCAACACAAAATTCGCCGGCTCGGCATCACAAAAGCACAGTACCGATGCTAGCCGGCTTTCATTCTTTAGCATTGCATTGCCTCTAGAATTAGCAGGCCAAGATCGAACACAGGGGGCTGTAGCTATGCACTACATAGCGCTAAGGATCAGCGGATTTTTGACGCTCCCGGACTAGAGGAGTAGAACCGAATGACTGGGAAGAGGAACAGAGACAAAGTGATCGCCGAAATCACAGTTTCTCATCTGATGGGACTGGCCATCAAAACCGCTGCCCTGTGCTTTCGTGCAGGAGATGTGGAAGCACATGATGCAGGCTGGCTTGGATTTTATCGAATGCAGCTTATTGCCGCAGTACACTAGCCGACCGCGATAGAAAAGATCCCCGCTTTTTCCGATTGTTTTTGCGAAATGGCCTTGAGCAAAGCAATCACACGGTCGCTCAACGGCAAGGGCCGCCGGGCTGTTGCGCACTTGCTCTTGGGATCGGAGTGGGACGCAGTCCCAGCTGATGTTCTTGAAGAGCATTTCGAACCACTTCACCGTTTCTCAGACCTAAGTCAAGCATGATTTCTCGACCGCCGTTGCCAGAATGGCGGCAATGCCCACATGAGGGCTAGGCATCGGCACTGTAGATTTGACTCCTCTCCAGTAGTTTCAATAGCTTGCGGCACTTGAAGTCTGGTACGCCATCTGCAACGTAGTGCTATCGGAGGCTGAGAAGCCCCAAAACAAGCGGAGGCCAAGATGCTGCGAATGCAATTCTATGAACTTCCGGACGGCATAAAGATGCGATTGGAAGGCCGGCTCGTCCGAGAATTTGCGGAGCATGCCCGAACGCTGATCGGACGCTCCGTCGTTCCCTCGAACCTGGTCGTAGATTTGTCGGAGGTGAGTTTCGTCGACGCAGTCGGCGAAGAAGTGCTGCTGTGGTTAAAGGGAATCGGGGTGAAGTTTGCCGCCGAGTCTGCTTATCCCCGCCATGTCTGCGAATGTCTGCAACTGCCGATGGATAGCGACCGGTCGGCAGGTTATCTACACGTACGTCACAGAACTGGCAGGCGTGCCCCAGGATGCGAACCGAGCAAGGAGCAAGCTCACGTCCCACTTCAAGGAGAAACGCAGTTATGAAGTCCCTACACCCAAACCCGACAGAGAGATGCCAAATTTCAACAATTGATGTGGCGTTGCAAAGTGAAATGCAAACGCTGGAAGAGTTGTACTGGTTCGCAATGGCGCTGACTGGCGATCCAGAATTTGCGGCCAAGCTAGTGGTCGACACCAAGAAACTGCCCTCGACAGGCCGCGGTGTATTCCGCAATTGACTCGCAACTGGACAGCTGAGTCAGTGGCTGTGTCACTGAAGTCTAGATAGGGGACATCTCGGGTTGTCCTGCGTGAGATTATGAACGCTATCGTCGAGTTCATCATGAAGCATGGCTACTTAGTACTGTTCGGTGCAGTATTCGTGCACCAGATAGGATTGCCAGTACCGGGACCTCTGTTTCTGCTCGCGGCCGGGGCGCTCGCCGCCGCCGGGAAGCTGGGCCTCGCCACCGCGCTCTGCCTGGCTGTGGTTGCCTGCGTGCTCGCTGACTGGTTGTGGTACGAGGCGGGCCGGCTGCGGGGTGACAAGGTTTTGCACTTGATTCACCGCTTCGCGCCAGACCCCGATGCCGCCGATCAGAGGGCGAAAAAGACCTTTGCCCGGTATGGGCCTTCTATTCTCGTGTTATGCAAGTTCGTCCCGGGACTGGATGCGGTAGCGCCTCCCCTAGCCGGAACATCCCGCACTAGCCGTCTCCGGTTCCTGACCCTTGAGACAACTGGGGCAGGTCTCTATTCATGTGTGTATGCCGGACTCGGCTTTGTCTTCAGCAATGACTTGGACCGCGTTGCTGCCTACGCTGGCAGAGCGGGAACACTTTTGGGGGACTCGCGTTGGGTGTACTCGCTATTTACGGCATCCGCGAACTGGTTCGCTGGCGTCGCCTTAACGCGCGAGTTTCGGCCTGCGCGGACCACAACAGCTAAAGCGACGGGATGCGAAGGCTGCGTCGCCAATTCCTGCAGGATCGCTGAAGGACTTGACTATGGGCACCAAGACCGTACCGAAACGGCAGGCATTGCCGGATGCTGCCACACTCATTAACTCTCGATACGGATACGGTCCAGGGCAGTTCGCCGGAACCAGCGAAGCACTGTATGAACGGCACCTCCTGTTTGACAGTGGCGTCGATCTGGCTTCTGATGCGGAATATGAGTGCAACCGGCTTCGTGGACCGTGCCGTTGTTGGCTGGCATGGGTCCCTGGCACCGGCCATGATGAAATCTCGGCGCCATCACATCTATGTGTGGCCGCCACCACTGAAACCCCGTGCGTTGAGGATTTA
>CAWAJA010000007.1:0-99105 GCA_963782275.1 uncultured Acidobacteriaceae bacterium
CGGCGGTGCTTAAACGCGCCGCCTCACTTCCCTTACTGCCGTCCGCAGTTCAAACGAGAAGACCATCCAGCACTGTCCACCCTTCTCGATACGAACAGGATGGATTATTTCCCTCGCAAGCATTGAGATGGCTCCGGCCCAAAAACGCTGCGCCGCAATGTCAAATTGTGGAATTCGCTAAAATCGTGCGCGTACAACTCAAGCAGGTTCGCCAGGACCGGCTCTTGCTCCGGCGTGGCGCAAATGACTTCGAGGCGCGGCGACGCCGCTTCGGCAGGTCGGGTCATAGTTTGTGCGGGCCAGTCTTCCTGGCAAGTGTGCTCTGCTCTTGGTCGAAACTACTGGAAGGACTTGATCGCTGCAGCTTCGTCTTCCTCGATCTCGAAGATGGTGTAGAGCTTGGTGATCTGCAGAAGATTGTGGACGTTCTTGTTCAGGTTCATCAGCTTGAGGTGGCCACCCAGGTTGCGGATCGAAGTGAAGCAACTCATCAGCTCGCCCACGCCGGCGCTGTCAATGTGACGGACGGCCGCGAGATTCAAGAGGATGAGCACATAGCCCTTGCCTGTCAACTCGCGGATTACGTCACGCAGAATGCCGGTGCCTTCGCCCAACCTTAGCTCGCCGACGATGTCCACGATGACGACGCCACCCACCAATCGTGTACTGGTCTTGAGGTTCACAGCCAGTCTCCCTGAGTTACTGGAACTTGAACAGCGCTACCAGAAGAAACACCGCTTCGGCTGCCGCAAGGCCGATCCAGATTCTGCGCCGGAAGCGGGTACGTCCCAAATCGCGCGTCAAGCGCAGCCTTGTCGCCAGAAGTTCGGGATGAAACGGCACCGCGACCGGGGTCTGCGCAGCCGCCTGCTGGAAGGTCGTCGGCGACGGAGCCGATGCCGCTGGCGCATCGGGGAGAAACTCCTTGGGACCGCTGATCAGCGTGGACCAATCGAGAATCTGCAGGCTGGCGTCCGCACCGAAAGCAGCCACCGGACGCGAGGTGAGCTGTAGCGGCGGAAGTTTTTCCGGCGCTAGGAGGTCGCGAATGTTGTCCCCCAGCGTGTACCACCATCCGTGGGAGAGGTCGTCAACCAGAAGCTCGCCGACATCGACCGGCCTGGACTCCAATTGCAGCGGCGGCAAAGTTTCGGGGGTAATCACATCGGCGAGATTGCTGAAGACGGTGCGATACCAGGGAAGCTCGAGCAAGTCGCCGGCCAACAGGCCAACATCCACCGGTTTCGACGTGAGTTCGAGCGGCGGCAGCCGCTCCGGAGAGACGCGATCGATAACATTCAGAACAAGCGACCGCCACAAAGAGACCGTCAAGCCTTCGGGCGGTGAGATATCCAAGTCAACCATCCAGTTTACCGTCAGCTCCTTAATGTACCGCACTCACGGCGGTGGCGTTCTGTTTCACGATGTAGTCCGGCGGGATTCGAAACAGGGCCGCATTAGGCTCGCTGCGCACAATATTCACCAGCTTCATTGTACTGTGTCCTGACTGGCCGTCGTCACTTTCGGTCAACACTGTTACCTTCAAGTCGGTAGAAAACCAGTTGTCGCTGATCGAGACAATCGGCTCTTCATTTCCCATTGTACCGGCACTAATGGTTCGCGTGGTTCTGGTGCCGGTCGCGCTCACGCCTTCGATGTACCTGGTTCCCAGAGACACGGTCGTCGAGGGCGTGTTGGTGAATGTCGTCGTGTCCATTTTGGAGGTGGTTTCATCCGGACTTTGGACCGGCGGCGGTGAAGACATGGTGCCCTGTCCATTGGGAGCGTTGGACGCGGCGACCGTATCGGTTGGTCCGCTCCCGGTCCCCGTCTGCCCCGCCGGACGAACCTTCGACTTCCCGTTCGATTTGGGCGGCTTCGACGTCGCCGGAGGATTCACGTCCCCGAAACGAACCACTGTGGCGGTCTTCGTCTTGGGATTGAGGTGAATGACGATCTGCTGGATCGGGTCATTGATCGTGATGTGATCGGACTTCTCAGAACCGAACTGAACCCCTGACAGCTGGCTTTCAGTGCGCATCCGGCCCTGGCCGTCGCGGAAGATCTTGCCTCGCGACTCACGATGTATGTGGCCGCCGTTGTCCAGGGTGCGGTCGTATTGGGTGATGACGTCCGCTGAAAACGGCGCATTCTTTACGTTCGGGCATTTTGCGGCTGAATCGGGTGCAGAGGTAGCGCCTGCGCAGGCTACTGCTGCTAAAACAGCCAGTAACATCCCCGCTGCTGCACATCTTGGCCCCATACAACCCACCGTCGGTCGTGCTCCCCCTGTAAAGATGCGATGTCACTATTGTGGGCCCGATCAAACGCCAACGCAACGGAGGCCAGGCACCACACTCTTGCTTTTTGAACGAAGGGCATCTAACTCGACAACGAGGACGGAGTAGCGAAAAGATGAACTTGGGCACCTGTGAGAATTTGTTTCTGCTATTGTGTGCCCGAATCCGAGGGAATGCAAATCCGAACCGTCGAAAGATAATGCGGGGCCTGAAGCTTCATTGGCGGGTCGCCGCGGCGACCCGCCTTCGCTCAGGATGACAGCTTCAATAGGCCACTCCGCTAGGATGATAAAGCAAGAGCAGGTCCCTCCACTGGGGCTCAAGCCCCCGGTCGGGATGACAGCACAGGATTGGAAATCCCGACGTGCTAGCGAAGTGTGCCCATCCTGCCGACCGGCCAGTAGCCGAAGACGGCTTTGCCGTAGATGAAGTCCTCGTCCACCGGGCCGAAGTCGCGGCTGTCGTTCGAGAGATTGCGATGATCGCCCAGCACAAAGTAGCAATGGGGCGGGACGACCAACTCGGGATAGGAACGTACATCTTCGTATTGTTCAGGCACGTACGGTTCGTCGAGACGATGTCCGTTGACAAAGACCACACCATCCTCGATCCGCACCCGGTCGCCAGCCACGGCACCACCCGCTTGATGTAGCTCTTGCCGGGATCGCGCGGATAACGGAAAACGATGACGTCGCCACGCGCGATCGGCTCCAGCTTGTAAACGAACTTGTTGATGAAGACACGCTCCTGGTCCTGGAGCGTCGGCATCATGCTGGTGCCCTCAACCTTGACTGGCTGGTAGAGGAAGATGATGAAGAACGCCGAAACCGCCAGCGAGATGAGCACATCGCGCAGCCAGCCGGAGAGCAGGCGTGTTCACGCGCTGGCGCTTCGCTGGGTAAATCGGACGGGTTGTCGTCTGCTAGTTGGATCCATGGCAGTGATTAGACGGACTGGTTATCAGTATAGTTGCAGCGCGGTGGCAGAGGGAAATGGTAGATTTTGGGTATTTGCCGCGCTGCACTAGAATACGCGAAAGATTCTGAGGATGCCGTGATGAACAAGCCCGCCTTACTCGCATTGATTGCCTTGGTCGCCGCCGTTTCGTTCGCGCAGGGAGACCACGTACCGGCATACAATGACCATCCGCCTAGCGCCGGAGAGACGTATTGCCGATCCTGCCCAAAGACCAGCTATGGGGCGAAGCCTTCAAGTATCCCGTATCAGGTGCAGGCGTATGAATTGGCGGCAAAGATTCCCAGCGTCTATGTATCAGTTGCCGTGCTACTGCTATTGCGAGCGCATCGGGCATAACAGCCTGCATACCTGTTTCGAGAGCACACACGGGGCGCACTGCGGAATCTGCATGAAAGAGGTGTTCTACGCCTACGAGCAGACCAAGCTGAACAAGACGCCAGCGCAGATTCGCGCTGGGATCATCAAGGGCGAATGGAAGTCTATCGACCTGGAGGCCATGGCGAAGAACAACTGAATTCCAGTGTCCTTAGGCTTTTCCGACCACTTTTGGGGTGGGTTGACGCCGTGTCGCAGTTGAGGGTATAACTCAGCACAAACAACCTGCGTGGGAAATTTGGGTTTTCCACAGCCTTAGGCGGTGGCTGGTCGCGAACCAACCCAAAGGAAATCAGTGGATGAAGAAAAAAGCCGCACGAAAGCTTAAGGAAAGCGCTGGTTAAGCTAAGAAAAATAGCGGCTTATCCGTCATCCCCGCCGAGTTCGGAAGCCAAATCACGGGGGAGTAGACCAATGAAGCTCACCGACGACCCCCGTTTTGCACAGGCTGTGCAAAACTATGAGGCCGGCCTGAAGGCCTTGCAAGCCCATAAGTACGACCGGGCCAAGGCATTTTTCGAGAAGGTCGTGGCTGGACCGAGCCCCGAACTTGGCTGATCGCGCTTCGGTCCATTTGACCAGTTGCAACCAGCAGTTGAGCCGGATTTCGTCGTCCTCGTTCAAGACGCCGGAAGAGCAATTTGATTATGCGGTCTCGCTGATGAACATGGGCGACTATGTTGGCGCGCGCGAGAACTTCGAGACAGATGATCGAAGAAATATCCCAAGCTCGACTTCGTCTGGTACGGCATGGCGGTGCTGAATTGCCTGACCGGCCACTTTCCTGAAGCGCTCACCAGCCTGAACGAGGCTATTCGCCTGAATCCAGCCAACCGCTTCCAGGCGCGGAACGATGGCGACTTCAAGAGCCTGGCCGACGACCCACGCTTCACCGAATTGCTTTATCCTGATACCAGCGCTGAGGCTCCGACGGAGCCGGAAAAGTGGCATTTCTAACGGCATTCTAATTGACACGATGCAGAGCGATTCCACATCCGCCGAACTGCATGCCCTGAGAGTCGTCGCCATGGGTGGCGGCACCGGCTTGTCCACCGTGTTGCACGGCTTGAAGGAGTACGTTGTCCCGAGTGGCGAGTGGCCGCTCAGCGGACTGCCGGGCATCGCCGATTTGTCAGCCATTGTGACGGTCAGCGATGACGGAGGCTCAAGCGGGCGCTTGCGCAAGGAACTGAATGTCCCCGCTCCTGGCGATGTGCGCAACTGCATCGTCGCGCTTTCAGAAGATGAGGCGTTGCTGTCACGGCTCTTCCAATATCGCTTTCCCATCCGGCGAGGGGCTGGGCGGCCACAACTTCGGAAACCTGTTTCTTTCCGCGATGACCGCCATCACCGGCGACTTCAGCCAGGCGGTGAAACATTCGTCGGCAATTCTGGCCACGCGCGGCCACATCTATCCCGCGACCACCAGCAACGCGCAACTGTACGCCATCATGGATGACGGCTCGGTGGTGCGCGGCGAGACGAATATCACAGCCAGCCAGCGCCGGATCGTCGAGTTGCGCATGGCGCCAGCGAACGCCAGGCCTCTGCCGATAGCGCTGGAGGCTATCGAGAGCGCCGATCTGATCACCATCGGTCCAGGATCGCTGTTCACCAGCCTGGTGCCCAACCTGCTGGTGCGCGGTGTGTCGAAAGCGATTGCGAATTCGCGCGCCGTGAAAGTATTCGTTTGCAACCTGATGACACAGGCCAACGAGAGCCTGGGATTGTCTGCCTCCGATCACATTCGCGCGCTGTACAAACACGCGCGCCATCAGTTCTTCGACTATGCGTTGGTCAATCGCAGGCCTGCCTCTCCGGAGCTGGTGCTGAAATACGCAGAGAAGCAGCAGTCGCAGATTGAGGCTGATGTGGACAGTATCGAGGCGCTGGGGGTGAAGCCGATTCTGGGCGAATACCTGCTGGAAGCGATGGACCCGAAGGAGGGATGATCGCCCGCCACGACACCCATCAGGTTGCCCAGGATCTCCTGCGGCTTATGATGGAGTTGCGTGGGTCACCGGTGACCGCGCTCAGCCGGGAATTGTAGCTCTCGCCGTACATCTGAGATCCAAATGCAAAAGCCGACCGCAACTTCCGCCAAAGCTGCAAAGAAGAAGCCTGCGAAGTTTGCGATCGCGATTCTGGCGGCCGGCAAGGGCACGCGCCTGAAGTCGCAGCACCCAAAAGTCTTGCACGAAATTGGAGGAAAGCCGCTACTGGCGCACGTCGTGGCGGCGGCGAGCCAGGTTGTACCCCCGCAGAACATTTTTGCCATCATTGGATGCCAGGCGGAGCGGGTACGGGAGGCGCTGGCGCCAACCGGTATCAACTTTGTGCTCCAGCATGAGCAGCGTGGTACTGGCCACGCCGTCATGGAGGCGCGGGATGCGTTGCAGAGCTTCGAAACGGTCCTTGTTCTTTCCGGCGATGTTCCGCTGCTGAAACCGGAGACCATAACGCGAGTGCGCGACTTCCACCTGGCAAATCGTGCGGCTATGACCATTCTGACGGCCCAGCCTGAGGACCCAACCGGTTACGGTCGTGTTTTCCGCAAGGCAAGGAAGGGAAGGGAAACCGACGAAGTGGAGCGCATCGTCGAGCAGAAGTCGCTGCGGGGCAGGGAAGCTGAGCGGCGCGAGGTTAACTCCGGCATTTATGCCTTTGCGACCGGTCCGCTGTACGCCCACATCGATCGCCTCACCACCGATAATGCGCACCAGGAGTACTACCTCACGGACATGGCAGAGCTCCTGCGCAAAGCTGGCGCGAAGGTCGTGGCAGTGCGTGCGCCTGAGACGAGCGAAGTCCTGGGCGTCAATACGCGCCTGGACCTGGCGCAACTCGACGCCAAGCTACGGGACAAAAAGGCCCGCGAACTGATGGAGGCCGGCACCACGATCTTCCGGCCGGAAACCTGTGACATCGACGCCGACGTCGAGATCGGAACGGACACGGTAATCGAGCCGTTCGTGCAGCTTATCGGCAACACGAAGATTGGCGCCAACTGCCGCATCCGATCCTATTCCGTCATCACCAATTGCCAGATCGGAGACGGCGTGCTCGTCCTCCCCGGCTGCATGCTGGAAGACTCGGTCGTGCGCGACGGGGCGCAACTCGGTCCGTACTCACATCTTCGTCCCGGCAGCGATATTGGCGAGGGGGCCCACATCGGCAACTTCGTCGAGACCAAGAAGACGCGCCTGGGCAAGGGTTCGAAGGCGAATCACCTTACCTATCTTGGCGACGCCGAGATCGGCGAGAAAGTGAACGTCGGGGCAGGCACGATCACCTGCAACTACGATGGCGTGAGCAAATATCGGACGGTGATCGATGACGGGGCGTTCATCGGCAGCGACACGACGCTGGTTGCGCCGGTGCGCGTCGGCCCGGGCGCATATGTTGGCGCTGCTTCGTGCATTACGGAAGACGTTCCTGCCGACGCGCTGGCCGTGGCCCGCGGACGCCAGGTCACGAAGGACGGCTGGGCAGCCGAGCGGCGCGCTAAGGTGCGGAAGGCGACAAAGAGCTAGCCGTGGGCCGTACCGATTGACCCTTTTGATGCCGACAAACAGGCGCGACTATTTAGTTTTTTTCGTCGATAAAAGGAGGATGCTTTCGCCCTCCCCTTTGTGTTAACTGAAATTCATCAAATCGTCTCATGAATCATTTTGTGTTGTATCAGGGCACGACTTCGAGTCGTGCCGAGCAGCGTGCAACAAAAAGCCAGGGCTTCAGCCCCTGCAAACCAAGGTCAGGGGCTGAAGCCCAAGTCATTTCTCACTCCGCTGCGGCACGTCTGAAGACGTGCCCTGATACAAAGCGATTTATGAGATAGCTGGATAGCTTCCAGAAACGAATTACTGTTGTGGTGGCTGATCGCTGGCCGGCTTCGCATGCCTTTGAACAGTGATCGGCGTCCCTAGCTTGAAGGTGATCACCGTTTCAGCCGGAATCTGCAAATCTTTGTTGCCGGTGAAAGCCGCGCCTGCGGTACCAGCGCCTGCACCGATCAGACCGCCAATCAATGCGCCCTTGCCGCCGCCTGCGATTCCGCCAATCAATGCGCCAGCTCCGGTCCCGCCGCCAACCGCGACCGCGGTGCGCTTGCCTTTGCCCTTCACGTTCACCGTGTAGGACGAGGTCTCAATGGATGTGGGCACTCCTCCGACGTTGACGGCGGTTAGAGCGACTCTCAGTATGCCTTCGCCCTTGAACTTTCCGGGAGACTTGGACTCGACCACGGTACCCGTTACGCCAGCGCCCGCTGGTATAGCTACCTGCCCATGCGCGGCGACCGAATGCGCCAACGAACCAGTGAAGGTGTCACCATCATGCGCAGTTTTTGTGTCGAGTGTGCTACCCATACGAACCACAAGGCTGGTACCAGCCGGAACCACCAGGGGCGGCGGCGGTGGAGGTGGTTCGGGTGCCGGCGCGGGCGCCATCTGTTGGGGAGGCGCTTGCGCCATTTGCTGATTTTCGGCCGGCGCCATCTGTTGGGCAGGTGGTTGCTGCGCGGGCGCCATCTGCCCTCCGGCCGGCTGGCTCGACTGAGCCTGGCTGGAGGTGTCGGTGGCGGCTGGCGGATTCTGGGTTTGTTCCTTCTTGCTGCAAGCCGCGAGACTAAGAACGAGAATCGCGCCGAACATGAGCGCTGAGGTTCGAGAACGCATAATAGTTGCTTTTCCTTTCGTTGTGACGCTGGACCAAAGCGCGCCCTCAAGCAGTATTACAAGAGACAATCAATCCCGCGCGTCCCGTACCACGGGCACGCGAGGGAATTCACACTAGGACGAGTGCGCTACGGACAACGGGTCTCGGCTACCGAAGTGACCACAAAAATTGTAACGCGTTTCGCGGTATTTGGCCTCCTAATGGGAGCCCTCGGAAGCTACACCCTCTTCAGGTTGTTGAACATTTTTCGGGTCGCGAAGCGCCAAGTAACCCAGCACCCCCGAGACGACTGAGGCTGCTAGCACCGCTGTTTTTGCCTCCGCCAGGTACAGGTCGTTGTCGAAGGCCAGCGAACTGATAAATATCGAGACCGTGAAGCCAATGCCCGCTAGGGTGCCAACCCCAGTGATCTGTCGCCAGCTCAAAGCATGAGGAAGCTGGGCAAGACCCCAGCGCACAGCCAGTCTCGAGAAGCCCCAAATACCGAGCGGCTTCCCAACCACCAGTCCAAGCAAGATGCCCCAGGCGACGCGACTGGTCAGTACTTCGCGGACGATTCCTCCGGAAAAGGTCACGCCAGCATTGGCCAGGGCAAACAGCGGCAACACCAGGAACGACACCCAGTCGTTCCAATACCGGGTTAGCCGGTCCGAAGCCGACTCGGTGCTCTCGACCAGGTGTTCCAGCTGTCCGAGAACGTTCTTCGCCAATCGCTGGTCACCCTTGGCGCGGGCATCCCGGAAGCGTCGCGCCATATCGAGTCCAATTTCCTGGAACTCCTCCAGGGAAAGAGGCGCCGTAGTCGGAACCACAAAGCCGAGGATGACGCCTGCAATGGTGGCGTGAATTCCCGAGCGTAGTATCGCCACCCAAAAGCCCACCGCCAGTACGAAATAAAGGATGGGCTGCGAAATCCCCAACTTCACGACGAGCAGGATCACGCCCAGCAGAACAAGGCCGACAACCAGCGCGCCACCGTCGAGCGATCCGCTGTAGAAAATTGCGATCACCGCAATCGCGCCAATATCGTCGGCAATGGCCAGCGTCAACAGAAAAACCTTCAGTTCCGGGGGCACCCCTTTCATGATGCCCAGCACGCCGAGAGAGAACGCGATGTCGGTCGCCATCGGAATGCCCCAACCATGCTGGCCATCGTGTCCATGGTTCAGCACCGCATAAAACAGCGCGGGAACGATCATGCCTCCGAGCGCAGCAAAGATAGGCAGTGCGGCCCGCCGCATGTCGCCGAGTTCGCCGTGTACGATTTCATGCTTGATCTCCATGCCGACGAGGAAGAAGAAGAGTGCCATCAGAGCGTCATTGATCCAGGCGTGGACCGGCAGGCGTAGCTGGGAAAGCGTCAACTCCATCTCCCAGACGTGGTGGTAGGAGTCGTGCCAAGGCGAATTGGCCCAGACCAGCGCTCCGATGGCAGCAGCCAGCAAGATCACGCTGCTGATGCCTTGAATATGGATGAATTGCTGGATGGGCATGACAACAGCGCGTGTCACCAGCGATTCGCGACGCTTAATTTGCAGTGCTCCGAAAGTACGAGGAGGGATTCCCATGTTGATGACCGGCGCGGATAGTTCGCGCCCATCGAACATTCAATCGGCAATTGGGGTCCACGTCAACCGCTGGAAAGATTGGAATTGTTAATGTTGTGTGGCAAGGCCTGCAGTTGGGCTATGCTGATTGACGCATGAACGCGATCGTACGCAATGTCCTACTGGTTTTTGCCGCACTGCTGCCTATCGTCAACCCGTTGGGCATGGCGCCTATCTTCGCCGAGATGACGTTGGGCTACTCCACGAGCATCCGTCGCACCGTTGCCATGCGAGTGGCCGTCAACTGTGCGGCGCTGCTGGTCGCTTCACTCTTTATCGGCTCGTACATCCTGCAGTTCTTTGGGATCAGTCTGGCAGCGGTGCAGATGGGTGGCGGGTTGTTGGTAACCATCGCGGGCTGGCGCATCCTGAGTCAGCAGGACGACGTGAAAGACCGCCAACTCGAGGGCCAGCCCAGCACAGATCGGATCCTGTCGCAAGCGTTTTATCCGCTGACCATGCCCTTGACTGTCGGGCCTGGGTCCATTGCAGTTGCACTAACCCTAGGCAGCAACCTGCATGAAGAGAACCATCTGCAATTAATTGTCAGCGCCCTCGCAGCGGTCATCGGAATTTTGTTGATTGGGGTGACCATCTTCTTGTGTTATCGCTTCTCCGACAAATTGGAACGCCTGCTGGGCCTCACCGGCACAAGCATCCTCATTCGTTTGTCGGCGTTCATCGTCGTCTGCATCGGCATACAAATCATGTTCAACGGGCTGGACGACTTTTATCACTACCTGCTGTCCAGCCCGAAGTGACGCCCGCTTTCGTAAAATGAACTGAGTATGGTTATTCGCACCAGATTTCTCATCGCTCTGCTGCTTGTCACCACGTTCACCGCCTGCTCCCACAAGCCAGCCGCCAAACGTTACGAACTGCAGGGCCGCGTGGTGGCTGTTGACTCTGGCGCTCGCCAACTCACAATTGCTCACAAGGATATTCCCGGTCTGATGGAAGGCATGACGATGCCGTTTACCGTGAGCGACGAAGACGCCTGGGTGTTCAAGGCGATCGCGCCCGGCGACCAGGTTCACGCCACGCTGGTGCTCGGCGATCACGCCGAGTTGCAGGACATAACCTTCACCAAGGGCAACAACACCGAAAGCGACGGCACCTCGGCGCTGCGGATACCGCAGCCTGGTGACGAAGTGCCCGACTTCACGCTGGTCAACCAGAGCGGCAAGACCATCCAGTTTCAGCAATTCCGCGGCAAGCCGCTGCTGCTCACTTTCATCTACACGCGCTGTCCTTTTCCCGACTACTGCCCGCGACTAAGCAATAACTTCGCGCAGGTGATGCAGCAATTGCAGAAGGATCCGAAAGCATTTGGCGAAGCGCAGTTGCTCAGCATCAGCATTGACCCGGAGCATGACAAGCCGGCGACGTTGCGCAGCTACGGCGAGCGTTACGTTGGACGGGTGGATCCCAGGTTTGCGCATTGGGAGTTTGCCTCGGGTTCGCCGGAGCAAGTGCGCCAGGTCGCCGACTTCTTCGGTCTCGCGTACAACCAGAAAGACGGGCAGATTGTTCACGGGCTGGTCACCGTCCTGATTGGCAAGGATGGCAAGGTTGACAAGGTATACTCTGGAAACGATTGGAAGCCCGATGAGGTCGCCGTGATTTCGTCGCTGCCACGGGTGCTTGATTGAGTGTCGTCCGGCCGAATCACTTCGGCCTGTTGCATGATTCGAAAAAAAGGATTGGAGTGAGTCTTCAGAGTCTGGGTGAGAACCGCGTTTTGTTTGCGCAACGGCCTGAAGTTGACAAAACTTAGCCCCGAAGAAGCGACTCAGTTTACTCAGTTTAGCCCAGCACGGAGCCGCAGGCGGGGGTTGGGTAGAGTTGAAAATTGATCTGAGCCCCGTAGGGGCGACACAACGTCTCACGGCAACCCTGAAGGCATGTTACATCGCGAATACATGAGTGAAGGAGCTGGCATGGCCCAGAGCTACGATCCGGTTACAAGGCTGAACGAACTGATCAAGGGCATCGAGTTTGCGATGCTGACCACCATCCGTGCCAACGGAAGTTTGCACAGCTGTCCCATGGCAACCGCTGAGGTCCACGGCGATGGCGCGCTTTGGTTCTTCAGCGGCAACAGCAGTGAAAAAGTTGAAGCCATCAAGAGCGATCCGCGCGTGAACCTTGCCTATTTCGACTCCGGCAGTCAACGCTATGTCTCCATCACCGGCAATGCCGAGCCGCTTCGCGACCACGTCAAGGCGAAGGAGTTATGGAACCCTCGCTACGAGAGGTGGTTCCCCAAAGGACTTGTGGATCCGAACCTGATCCTGCTCAGGATCGAGGTTCGCGACGCCGAATACTGGGACGGCACTGTTGGCCGCATGGTGCAGCTCCCCGGCTTCGCCAATCAGCCATAGCAAGTGGTATCTTCTTCTCCCGTGTCCAACAAACGCATCGCCGTTATTCCTGGAGATGGCATTGGCAAGGAAGTCATCCCCAACGCCATCGAAGTCATTCGCGCCAGTGGTGCTGCCGTGGAGTTCACCAGCTTTGACTGGGGCGCCGACCGGTATCTGATCGACGGCACCACTATTCCGCCAGACGGCTTTCAGATGCTGGCGCGCGATTTCGACGCTATCTTCGTCGGAGCGTTGGGCGATCCGCGCGTGCCTACTAATGTCCACGCCAAGGAAATCCTGCTGGGCATGCGCTTCAAGATGGACCTTTACGCCAACATTCGTCCCATTCGCTTGCTCGACGCGTCGCTGTGTCCGCTGAAGAACGCCACGCCCGACGACATCAACTTCACCGTCATCCGCGAGAACACCGAAGGCGTTTACACGGACATGGGCGGCAACTTCAAGCTGGGCACCGCCGACGAGGTCGCCACCCAGGAGGACATCAACACGCGCAAGGGCGTGGAGCGCGTCATTCGCTTTGCGTTCGAATATGCCCGCACCAATCGGCGCAAGAAGGTCTTGATGTCCGATAAGTCGAACGTGATGACCTACGCGGGCGGTCTGTGGCAGCGCGTGTTCAAGGAAGTTGCGAAAGAGTTTTCCGATATCCAGGCTCAGCACATGTACGTGGACGCGCTTTGCCTGCAGATAGTGCGCGAGCCGCGCTCGCTCGACGTAATCGTCACCAACAACATGTTCGGCGACATCATCACTGACCTCGCCGCGGCTCTCCAGGGCGGACTTGGCATGGCGGCCAGCGGCAATATCCATCCCGGGCGAACTTCGATGTTCGAGCCGGTGCATGGCTCGGCGCCAGCGATTGCGGGGAAGAACATCGCCAACCCGATGGGCTCGATTCTCACTGGCGCAATGATGCTGGCGCACCTTGGACTGGACAGCGAAGCGCGCATGATCGAGAACGCCGCGCTGCGGGCGGTACGGTCGGGAAAGACGACGGTCGACGTTGGCGGCTCGCTAGGCACGCGCGAATGCGCGGCGTGGATTGCGGAGCGAGTGGGGAAGTGATCATCTCAACACCCGGTCATCCGCCGCTTTACACTGCTGACGTTTCTCTGGCAAAGTAAATGGTGGAAACGCAAGCAATCGTCGTCCTCGACTTTGGCGCGCAGTATTCGCAGCTCATTGCACGCCGCATCCGCGAACTAAACGTCTTCTCCGTTGTCCTGCCGTGCACCGCATCGCTGGAAGAAATCAAGAGCTATCATCCTGCGGGCATCGTGCTGTCAGGTGGACCGTCGTCGGTCTATGACGCCGACGCGCCCCCGGCGGACGAGCGTGTGCTGCATCTTGGCCTGCCGGTGCTGGGCATCTGTTACGGGCTGCAGTTCATGGTGTACAAGCTGGGCGGCAAGGTGCGCGCCGCCGACAAGCGCGAGTACGGTCACGCTCAGGTCGAGCTGCTGCGCGACAACACCGCGCTGTTCAAGGGCCTGCGCGGGCCGCTGACCGTGTGGATGTCGCACGGCGATGAGGCGATGGAGCTTCCTCCCGGTTTCGAGCTGATCGGCAAAACATCAAACGCGGTGGCCGCCATTCAAAATCCCGGGCAGAAGTATTACGCGGTGCAATTCCATCCTGAGGTTCACCATACGCCGCAGGGTACAGAGATCCTGCGCAACTTCGTCTTCGAGATCTGCGGACTGAAGCCCAACTGGACGCCTCAGAGCTTCATTGACGAGACCGTCGCCAGCGTGCGCCAGACCGTCGGTAAAGGCCGCGTCATCTGCGCGTTGTCAGGCGGGGTAGATTCTTCAGTCGCCGCCGAGCTGGTGCATCGCGCCATCGGCGACCAGCTTACCTGCATCTTCGTCAACAATGGCGTGCTGCGCAAGAACGAGTTCATTAGCGTCCAGAAGAACCTACGCGACAAGCTGGGCCTCAACATTGATGCGGTTGATGCCAGCGAGCGCTTCCTCACCAAACTCGCGGGCGTCATCGAGCCGGAACAAAAGCGCAAGATCATCGGCAACGAGTTCATCGCTGTCTTCGAAGAAGAAGCGCACCGCCTCGAGCAGTTGCATGGCAAGGTCGAGTGGCTGGTGCAGGGTACGCTGTATCCCGATGTCATCGAGTCGCGTTCCGTGCGCGGGCCATCGCAGACCATCAAGAGCCATCACAACGTCGGCGGGCTGCCCGACGTGATGAAGCTCAAGCTGATAGAGCCGCTGAAAGACTTGTTCAAGGACGAAGTCCGCAAGATTGGCCGTGACCTCGGCATGCCGGAAGAACTCCTGCAGCGTCAGCCATTTCCCGGGCCAGGGCTGGCAGTGCGCATCCTCGGCGAAGTCACACCCGAGCGCGTGGCGCTGCTGCAAGAGGCCGACGATATCGTCGTCACCGAGATCAAACGCGCCGGGCTGTACACCAAGATCTGGCAATCGTTTGCGGTGTTGCTGCCGGTGATGTCGGTGGGCGTGATGGGCGACATGCGCACCTACGCCTACACCTGCGCCATCCGCGCCGTGCACTCCGAAGACGGCATGACCGCCGACTGGGTGTCACTGCCGCACGAGGTGCTGAAGACCATCTCCAGCCGCATCGTGAACGAGGTGAAGGGCATTAACCGCGTGGTGTACGACGTGACCGAGAAGCCGCCAGGGACGATTGAGTGGGAGTGAAGAAGCGACTAGCGGCTAGCAGCTAGCAATTAGCGACTAGCTTTCAGCCATCAGCTACGAGCGCTATTCGCTACGCTGACAGCTACAACCAGGCCACATAAACAAACGCAATTCGGCAAAAAAGCGTTACAGGATTTCTCACAAATATTTTCATGGATTCCCAAAACGGAACACCCTGCCATGAAGATCGCGGAGGCGCTAACACACAATCAACAACTTACGGGTGGCCCCGTCACTTTCATGTCAGCAGCGCGCCTTAGCATGCCGCCGAGGGTGGGGCTTCGATGCTGCCTCAACTACGCCTGACGGACATCGCAACCCACAGAGAACCGCAGCGCGGCGCAGATTTCGTTCATTCGCAGCGAGCTCGAATCGGGCTACACGCTTCCCCAACCGCTCCTGGGACACGGTGATCGCGTTGTGGAGGTTCACCGCGCAGGACCGCTTCATGCCGTCGTCTTCACTCAGGACGACCTCGGACGGCACACCGTGGATCGTGGACGTGATGGGGGCGACAGTGACGGTGGACAGATAAGCCACGGCACTGTCGCGCGTGAGCACGACCCCTGGCCTCTGTTTGTCAGGCGAAGCAAAGTTGTAAGGCGGACATCTCCTCGGGCTATTCTTCCGGCCACGCCGCCTCCGCCTCCCAGAGACGCGATTGATCCTGCACCTGGGGTCGTTTCGAATGGCCTGCGCGGTCGCGTTCTTCCCGGGCGCGCACCTCTAATCTCCGAAGATGTTCCCGCAGCGCCTCCCGCACCAGTGCGGAACGGTTCCGTTTCGTCCGCTGCGCGGCTTGGTCGGTGGCCTGCAAAAGCTCTTTCTCGAGGACAACCTGTATGGTTTCCATAGATGAAGGCCACTCCACAGTATAGTCCACAAGATTCAACTGCGACGATCCGGGCTGCCCGGGTTCTCGCAGGCGCCATCCATGCCCGAGATTGCACCACAATGGTGTATATTGATGACAGTATGACGACAGCAAAACGGCCAGCGGCAAAGCAGGTGCGGCGGAGCGTAACCCTGCCGCGGGAAATCGCGAAGCAGGTGGAAGCCATGTCGAAGCAGCGCCGTCTCAGCGATAATCGGGTCTTGGTGGAGCTTATCGAGCAGGGAATCCAGGCACGCAAGGAAAAGGAGAGGACCTTTTTCGAACTAGCGAAACGCTTTCGTGAGGCAAGTGATCCCAAGGAAGTGGAACAGTTAGGCGACCAGTTGGGGCACTTCGTCTTCGGTGAATAATGCGCCAGATCGCCGGTACCGGCCCGGGGTTATACTTCCTTTCGAAGTAGGCTCAGTTGTTACGGTAAAAACAATGTCTAGTATCCATGAGCGTCTCGATGCTGAGTCCGAAGCGCACGATCGCATTTCCAGATATCTCGGTCCGTTTGTAACTCTCACCGAGCAGGCAATCTCCCTGTATGAGGCCGCCGGGCATGCAATTGCAGGCCACCTTCGACCTGGCTCGGCCGCCAAGGTCGGTTTGATACTGACGTGTCGGCTTGCGAACGACCTTCGTGTCTGTTCGTTGTCAGCCCAACTCGGTTATGGCGTCCAGGCACTTAGTCTCGGTGCAACCATCGTTGAGATTGTCGGTGCGCTAGCCTATGTAGGCGATAGCGACAGTCGAGCTGACCAATGGGCTCAACATAAGGACATAAAGCACACTTATCCTCGGTGGGTCCCGGAAGGTATTGACGCGGCGCTAACATCCCTTGGTATCTGCAGTCCTGAGGCAAAGACGAATTGGCAAGAGGCCTACACCTTCTTGTGCATGGCAAAGCACGCAAATCCTAGGATCTCAATGCTCACCGGACTGCGCGTCGACTCTGACGGATACTACTACGGGTTCGGGCCCGACCCCTCGGCCTTCGGTACATACTTGTCAGCCGAGGCTCTGTACTATGCGATTGGCTTTGGAATGTCAGGAATTTGCGTCGCGCTCAGTCACTGCTCGGACAACAACCTTCGGACTCAACTGCGTTCGGAAGCCGGTAGAGTTTTGGAAGCCCGTCACGGACTTGAATCATGGCTGAGCAAGTGGCGGGAAGCGGCCAATACTGAATCGTCGCTCGGCGTGGTGAGCCAGAGGCACATGGCGGCAATTGCTGAGGAACTTCAATTAGAGGCCGAGAGATTGGACCGTAAGACTGAGGACCTAAGACAAGAAACTGAGCACATCAGGCAAGAAACTCAGCGCGTCAGGCGAGAACCTCGCCTACAGTAAGCGGGAGCCGGGTGCCCACTCATCTGCGGTTTTTGCGAATGAGTGGGGCACGCTGACCTCACGCCGCCGAGCGTGGCTTAATCTTGCTCAATGGTGCACGGGCTGCTGCGAGCCGCAGATCGTAGTCGGCTTGAAGGTTCATCCAGAACTGCGGCGTCATCCTCAAGTATTTGCCGAGGCGGAGCCACATCGGCGCAGATCCACCCCAACCAGAGCAAAAGCGACGCTGGCCGGGGACCCCGGTGATCGCCCCGCTGTTCGCGCACGATCTCGTGCAAGTTGATAACGGTGTTCTCCATTGGATCCACATCTCGCCCGGGCCGCTTGCTCTTCCCAAGTATGAAAAACCCCACCCAAGCAAAACCGGCTTGGGTGGGGCACCCGGCACCGTGCACCGGGCGACAATCCTGAGTTAACGTCGCCGGATGTGATCCCACGACTTAAAACCGTAGACAAGTTTTGACTGGCTTTCTAGTTTTCTTGGGTGCTACGGACAGAGGCTAGTCCCACAAAGGTTTTGGCCAATCTGTACTCCCCCTTGCACCTGAGGCCCGGCACCGTTGTTGTGAGTGAGGACGTTGTTTGCGTAACCGGAATCCGCGGCCAAAACCACGCCCACACCGATGTTGCGGGTTATCATGTTGTCCTTTATGAGGCTTCCGGTCGCGCTGTCACCGGTGTATCCTTCGATGATTCCATCTCCTCCATTGACGGCCACGGCGTTGCCGATAACGATGCTGGCATTTCCAATGTGAATCCCGCTGCTACCGTTGTCATTAACGATATTGTTGAGAATGATGTTCCCATTGTCAACGTGAATGCCTTCTCCTCCGTTCCTAGTCGAATGCACGCCTTCAATGCGGATTCTTGAGCCCAATTGGATGCCGTACGAGCCCATCTTCGTCACGTATCCGTTGCTAACTACAGCATCGGATGTGCTCGAATAGCCGTGGATCGGCGCTCCGTGTATGCCGATTCCAGTTCCGGTCCCTGGCCCAGTGATCGTAAATCCGTTCAGGTCCAGGGTCACTCCATCGACTGTGATCAGGATGGCATCTGCGGCCGGATCGTCGACCTTAAGATTACCCGTTAACTGATAAGTGCCCTTCCGGCTGATCGTTACCGGGAAACCCGGTGTATCGCCCGGGGTAACCCCACCGGCTAGGGCGTTGTCCTGATTGATCAGGACCACACCATCATCATTCACCGCCGACGCCAAGCTTGCCAAACTGATTAACAGCAAACCGATCGCGAATAATCTAACAATAGCTGTCCGCTGGAACAAACGATGCATGACTTTTCCCTCCTTGATAACTTCGGTGTTGGATTTCTTGCAAGTTTGGTTCTTGATAAGTCGCGTTGCTTTCATTTTGCTTTGCTCCTTCTGCATCCTGGGAAGAATGCGTGCATTGCAGGATGCACTTTTTGCATTTGTTTTTCTCTGGCTATCTGTTAGTCGGTTAGTGGGTGGGACGACTAGCCGCCGTTGCGCTTCAGGGGGTGTGCGCTTCCCCGGTGGGAACTGCTCTTCGGCGAGGCGAAGCGGCTACAACAAATTCTGTAGCAACACTACTTTCATAGCAAGCGGAATCGTACGACCAGAAAAGAAGTGTTCCCGATTTGGGACTGC
Source organism: uncultured Acidobacteriaceae bacterium (assembly GCA_963782275.1). Lineage (GTDB taxonomy): Bacteria > Acidobacteriota > Terriglobia > Terriglobales > Acidobacteriaceae > Bog-257. Next base: position 18,863 of record CAWAJA010000007.1, read on the forward strand.
GAATTCCCCACTTAAGTGCGGCTTGCTTTCGCTGGCAGATCACGATGGTGGTTCTCTGTTGTACCAAGAAAGGTGAACGCTGGCGCCATATGACTGCCCTCACTGATCTGGATCGGCACCGCAAGCCGAATCCGGGCTGGGCTCCTATACGCTACGCCGCAGTGTGCGGCTTGATCTTGCTCAGCGGAGCGCGGGCTGCTGCACGCCGCAGATCGTAGTCGGCTTGAAGATTCATCCAGAACTGCGGCGTCATCCCCAAGTATTTGCCGAGGCGGAGAGCCACGTCGGCGCTGATCGCGCGCTGTTCTCTCCAGGATGAGCGGCAATCGGTTTTTGCTTACAATTGTGAATCCATGCCGACGGCACAACAACTGCTGAGATTCCTGCGCAAACTGGGGCATCGCACGGAGCGGCAGAAGGGATCGCATCTGATCCTGAAGCATCCGACGAGGCGCATGCTGGTAGTGCCGTTTCATCGGGGAGATATTCCTCGCGGGCTGCTACTTCGCATTCTGAAGGACGCGGGGGCTACAGAAGCACAGTTCCGGGACGGCTAAAGCGCCAGAGAAACGGTTTCAGAGTAAATCGTTCGGGTGCGGGGGACGGGACGACGATGCTGGAGGCACTCCTCGATATAAATTCTCATGGCGCCTAGGAGGCTGGCCTTGGCTTGGTCAATGCTCTTTCCAAGCCCATAAACGCCAGGGAAGTCTTCGCTATAAGCGTAGAAGGCTCCGTTTTCCCGCTTAACTGTGATGGGATACGTGTACAGCTTCACACTTCGATCTTATCATGTCAGTGCCGTTGCTCTTTTAACTGGCCAACAGATGTCTCGTCGATGGCACGCTCGATGCGCGCCTGCCGGTCGCGCGGGAGTCGTTCTTGCTGAAGTGACCCCGCTCATGGCCCAAGGCGCTGGTCTGTGATACACAGGTATGTGACTCTTAGCCGGCTGCACGGCCGGCCCGAGCAAACTATGAGCCATTCCGTTGCGCGGGGTACTGACTCCGTTTCCCCCCAAATTTTGTGCGCAAGCTGTGCCGTCCCGGAAGGAGACTGTGTCACAAGCGGTGTCGCCGCTACGCGGCTCGGCTCAGTTTCCCACTTAACCCGGGGCTTGCGCCCCGGGCTAGCTTCAACGCCGCCGCTGCGCGGCTCGTTATTTCGCCTTTTCGGGCTGTTGTTTCACCACCGGATTGCACTTCCAGTGGTGAGACAGTCTCCTGAAGGGACTCGGTTCCGATTAGCACCTAACCTAGGGCTCACGCCCTGCGCCAAAACAAATTCCGCCCGCCGCAGCGGGCTGGAGCGGGGTACTGACTCCGTCTCCCCCCAAATTTTGTACGCAAGCTGTGCCGTCCCTGAAGGGACTCTGTCTCAATTGCCACCAAACCCAGGGCTTACGCCCTGGGTTAAATTCAATTCCGCCCCTGCGGGGCTTGATGTGGGGCAGTCGTTCCACCCTGACAACTCAAAACCAGTTCTTATACACATCCTAAAGCGCAGTATTACAGCGGCTGAAGCCGTGCCGCCTACGTCTCTCGGACCCGGGGAGGCGGCATGTTAAGGTCGACCTTCATCGGGCTTTCTGAAAATCAGCGCCTGCGCCACTTCGCCGAGCAGTCGGCGCTGGGGCTGCGCTTCTCCAGCCGCTTCGTTGCCGGCATGCAGCTCGACGACGTTATCCGCGCCACGGAGGTCGTGAACGGCTGGGGCGCGAGCGTCAGCATTGACAATCTGGGCGAGAACGTCACCAACGCTGACGAGTCGAAGCACAGTGCCGAGCTGTATCACCAATTGCTGGACCAGATTTCGACACGCAAGCTTAACGCCAACGTCAGCCTGAAGCTGACGCACATGGGCCTTGACGTGAGCGAAGAGCTTGCCTTTGGGCTGGTCACCGAGCTAGTGGACCACGCCGTGCGCATCAACAATTTCGTGCGCGTGGACATGGAAGGCTCACCCTACACGCAGCGAACTCTCGACTTCGTGCGCCAGTTGCACCGCCTGCCCGGACACGCGGGGCGAGTGGGCACCGTCATCCAGTCGTACCTGTACCGCAGCGAGAAGGACGTGAACGACTTGCTGTCAGAGCGCATTCGCATCCGGCTATGCAAAGGCGCATACAAGGAGCCGCCGGAGATCGCATTTCCCAAGAAAGCCGATGTTGATGCGAACTACCTCAAGCTGGCTCGTACCCTGATGAAAAGCGGGGTCTATCATGGCATCGCCACGCACGACGAGCGCATCATAGGCGAGATCAAGCAATTCGCCACCGCGGAGAACATTCGGGCCTCGGCGTATGAATTCCAGATGCTGTATGGCGTGCGTCGCGACCTGCAGCAACAACTGGTGCGCGAGGGTTACGGGCTGAGGGTGTATATTCCGTTTGGGACGGAGTGGTATCCGTATTTCATGCGGCGGCTGGCGGAGCGCCCGGCGAACGTGTTCTTTATCGCCAGGCAGATGTTGAGGAAGTGAGTGAGGAGCGCTCTTCGCTGTTCGCTCTTCGCTAGAATTGCTGCATGCCGATCGCGTCGATGCCATCGTCGGTCTGACGAAAAGCGAAAGGCGAGCAGCGAAAAGCGAAGGACGAGTAGTTGCCGCCTGCCTTAAACCTTAGCCATATCGTGTTACTAATTGATTGCATCTAAGGAAAAGTACCTTTTGGGCTTGCTTTTGGGTCGCAAAGCTAGGTAGGATAGGAGCGTCCTCCAATCGCCGCACTGCCCGTGCAGGCGTTCCTCGCGCCGAAAATTGCCAGGCGCCAGACGGACGCAACTGATTCGATTTCAGTGAATGCCATCGCAGATTGACCGGGCCAACCTGGAGACTTGCGAGTGCGCGGTCAAGAACAGCGGTTCGCTAATGTGGGCAACCCGCCACCTGCGGGTGACAACGATTAAGAGAGAAGCATGAATCAAGGATCGAATCCTCCCTCCGGACAGCCCGGCGGGAAGGGACGCAGACGGCGGCGCGGCCGCCGTGGACCCGTCACGAATACTGCCCCGCAACATCCCGGACAACAACAGCGTCACGGGCCTCCCAAGCGCCACGGGCGTAAGCATGGTCCGCGCCCCGGAGGCCAGAGTCTGCCCGGCGGCGGCATCTACACCGCGCCCATGGACCACAGCTATCGCAATGCCCAGGGCAACAATAACGGCAACTTGCACAAACAGGGCCGCGGCGGACGCGGGGGGCCAGGCTTCGGCAAGCAGTTCATGCCGCCCGACCCCGAGCCGCTGCCCATGGCTCCTGACGAGCGGCCGACGCGCATCTTTGCCTTCGTTGATGACCTGTTCTTCCTGGCCAAAATCCAGGAGACGGCGCGCAAGATGAACGTGAAGGTCGAGTTCGTGAAGACGGAAAAAGACCTGACCGACCGCATGGGCGAGAACGGCGAGGAGAAGCCGTCGCTCATCATCTTCGATCTCAACAACGCTTCGGCCAAGCCGCTAAGTGTCATTCCCAAGCTGAAGTCAAAGCTGAAGAAGGCGACGAACATCATCGGTTTCCTCTCGCACGTGCAGGGTGAACTGAAGATGAAAGCGCAAGAAGCCGGATGTGACATGGTGGTGCCGCGCTCGGCGTTTTCGCAGAACCTGGCCCAGATACTGCGCCGCCACGGCGCTCCCGAAGAGCCGAACGAGCAGCAAGGACAGCCCGGTTTGTAGGTCTTGGGGCGATTGGCGCACGGGACTGTTTTATTTGTGCGTACGCGAGGCATGGTCGCAACGATTCTCGCTGCAGCGGCGATGCTTCTGCTCGGGAACGCTGGACAATCCAACACCTCAACCCACACCGCCGGAAGTCCAGCCGCTCAAGGTTCACAGCTTCGTCCTACGTTTTACAAAGATGTTTTGCCAATCCTGCAGGACCACTGTCAGGTCTGCCATCGTGCAGGTGAGATTGCGCCCATGCCGTTCGTAACCTACGAGCAGACACGGTCGTGGGCGGGGGCCATCAAGCTGGCAGTGCAATCGAAACAAATGCCACCGTGGTTCGCCGATCCCCGCTACGGCAAGTTCTCCAACGATCCGTCGCTTACGGCGCAGCAGATTGCTCTGATTGCCGCATGGGCCAATGCCGCTGCGCCCGCCGGATCGCCAAAGGATGCGCCTCCACCCCGCCATTGGGCGCGAGGGTGGAACATTCCAGAGCCCGACAAGGTTGTACAGATGCCGCAGCCGGTAAGCCTGCCCGCGACCGGCGACGTTGAGTACACCTACGAAATCGTGCCCACCGGATTCGCCGAGGACAAATGGGTGCAGATGTCGGAGATTCGGCCCTCGAGCCGCGAGCACGTGCATCACGCGGTGGTTTACATCCGTCCCCCGACATCGAGCTGGCTGCGTAAAGCGCCCGTGGGGGTGCCTTTCACACCCTCAAGTTTTTCCGATGCAGAGGAGCGGGCCGAAGCGCACGCGACTACCAGCGACATGGTTCTGGTTTATGCGCCGGGAAGCGAGCCCGATCGCTGGCCGGACGGCATGGCAAAGTTCGTTCCCGCGGGATCAGACCTTGTCTTCCAGATGCACTACACGACAAATGGGCATGCCGCCACCGACCAAACCAGCATTGGGCTGGTGTTTGCGAAGCAACCGCCGAAGCAGCGTGTGCTAACGCTGCAATTGACGAACCACAGCTTTGTTATTCCGCCGCGCACCGACGACTATCGTGTGGAAGTCTCCGGCACTCTGCCCAATGACGCGACGCTGCTCAGCTTTTTCCCACACATGCATCTGCGCGGCAAGCGGTTCGAGTACAACATCGTGCACGATGACGGGACCGTCGAGACGCTGCTGCGGGTGAACTATCATTTTCACTGGCAGCTGAGTTACCGGCTGGCGCAGCCGCTCTTTCTCAAGGCAGGAACCAGACTGCAGGCTGTCGCCTGGTACGACAATTCGGAAGACAATCCGCACAATCCCGATCCCAACAAGGCCGTAATGTGGGGCGGGCAAACCTACGATGAGATGATGGTGGGCTTCTTCGACGTTGCAGTGCCCGCCAACGTGGATAAGGAGCAGTACTTCATCCGGCACACAGCGACCAAGAAGTGAGAGTTACGTAGAATAAGGGACTCGAACCCGAGTGTCACTGCTGTGGGTTGGGCCTAAGAAAGGCTTCCGCCGGACGCCTCAAGCAGGTGATCGTGTAAGGGTTTCTTAGCAGCTAGAATGGAGGTCCCGGTTTGCTTGTGACGGAGGGTTTATGGCACACGAGTACTTTGGGACGGAAGCGGTTACCGAAGAGGATCTCTCCTACGCCGGATCGCGCTTCTCTGAGGTGCGGGATGCTCTCTTCGCCAATCCCTACCAAAAGGCGTGGGGGAGCGATGGCCAGCCAGCATTGCCGACCTATGAAGTTACTCTGGCAAGCGTTCTGCGCGGTGTTCTATCCCGGGGAAAGCAGTACCTTTTTCGTCAAGCCACGGAACGAGCCGTCGATTCTCATTCGGACTTGCGCTGGGGCGCGGACGGGAAAGGCTTTCGGCGCTTACTTCATCCCAACGGGGTATGCCTTACCGGCCGGTGGGAAATCACAGAAGACACAAAATACTCGGGCTATTTCCGCAAGGGAAGCCAGGCGCTGGTGGTCGGAAGATATTCCACTTGTTGCAGCGAGACGCGGCGCGGCCATACGCGGTCATTGGCACTGGTGGGCAAGCTGTTTCCTACCACGGACGCGAACCACCCCAAACCCCTTCGTACCGCCAGCTTCATCACACAACAAGATATCGCTGGAGAACATACCGACTACATAAACGACGCGGTGCTACTCAACGCCCCCGATGTCCATTCCTGGCGTCGTGGCAGCGGGGTGCCGATTTTGCTCGTCACCGGTGCGCTCTTTCAGCGCGTCGACAAGGAACCCACGGCCCGCCAACTGTACCAAGTCGCCGAGTTGGGAAAGCCGGAAGGTGAAACCACGAGAAGCCCCGAGTTTATGCGCCTCCTGGTCGTGCCGGAGCAACCCAGAATTGAAGGGGAAGCATTGGATTTCCGGGACGAAATCATGGCCCAGATTTTCGACCGTGATGATGCCACCCCGAAACGCACTCTCGGCTTCAATATCGAAGTGACCGATGAGGGTTCTACGCGAGGTACGCCGGTCCTGGAACGGCGAACCTTCAGCAATTGGCGTCGTATAGGCAGACTAACTTTCGATAATGCTGTCGCCTCTTATAATGGCGACTTTGTAATTCACTTCAACCATCCCACTTGGCGGGACGATCGAAACGATCCCTCAACCGCAACGCGTATAGACAGACGTAAGGTGCGTTAAGGTTACGTTTTCGTGTTATGACAGCACGGGTCAGAGTCGGCATAGCAAGTTGGCGCAACGGCAGCACAACGGAATCGTTCAAGTGAGTATTAGACTCCCGTCGGCATGAGCAATAATGCGGTGCGCCTCAACCCGGCGAGCCTGAAGAAAATACGGCGCGCCTTGCTGGGCTGGTACGACCAGAACCGCCGCGATCTGCCGTGGCGGCGAAACGCCGATCCTTATCGCGTCTGGGTTTCTGAGATCATGCTGCAACAGACGCGGGTAGCGGCGGTGCTCAATCATTACGTCCGCTTCCTCCAGCGATTTCCGACGGTGCAAGCCTTGGCTGCCGCCCGCGAACCATCGGTGCTAGCTGCGTGGAGCGGTCTGGGTTATTACCAGCGGGCGCGGAGGATGCATCAGGCGGCCAAGGTGATCGCGCGCGAGCGCAAGGGCAACTTTCCACGAACGGCGGAAGACTGGCGGGAGTTGCCCGGAGTTGGCCGATACACCGGTGCGGCAATCGCAAGCATCGTCTTCGGGGAACCTGTTGCCGTAGTAGACGGCAACGTCGAGCGCGTGCTGAAGCGGATGTTTGGTTGCGAGGGGGGCAGGGAAGTTGCGTGGCAGAGAGCGGAAGAGGTGCTCGATCGCGACCGCCCCGGGGACTTCAACCAGGCGATGATGGAGCTAGGCGCGACAATCTGCACGCCGCGGGCGCCGCGGTGCGCGGTATGTCCGCTCAACGCGTGGTGCCAATCTCGCGGAGCGCAAACTATACAACCGCAGGCTCCACGGAAGCGCAAGCATCTCTGTTATGCCTTGGTGCGCCAGAATAGCGCAGTGTTTCTGGTGCGGCGGTCCCCGGAGGCGTCGCTCATGGCGGGCATGTGGGAGTTGCCTGCGGTTGTGGAGAGCCAGCGTGATGGCCGCAAGCTCGTAGCGAAGTTGCGACACTCCATCACTGACACGGATTATGAAGTTTCCATTGTCATTTTGTCTCCGGAGAGCTTGCAAACCAATGGCCGATGGTTCTCGCACAAACAGTGGGAACGGCTGCCGCTCACCGGGTTGGCGCGGAAGGTACTGCGGAAGCTGGTAGGTGAGTCGCCGGGAGCGCCCGCCGAATCTAAAGTAGAGCTGTAAACATATGGGGGTTTGGATTCATGGCTGCATTGGACGCCGGCACTCGCGCGCCGGAATTTAGTCTGCCGACCGTCGCCGGAAAGCAAATTTCGTTGGACGAGGCGCTGCGGAAGGGGCCCGTGGTGCTGGCGTTTTTCAAGGTGTCATGCCCAGTCTGCCAGTATGCGTTTCCCTTGCTCGAGCGCGTGTATCGGGCCAATCAAAGTGCCGACGTTACGGTTCTAGGTATCTCTCAGGACAAGCTGCGCGACACTCAGGCGTTCCAGCGCGAATATGGCGTGACATTCCCGGTGGCGCTCGACGACCCGAAAAAGTATGCCGTCTCCAACGCCTACGGGCTGACGAATGTGCCCACGCTTTTCTACGTCGCTCCGGGCGGCGAGATTGAGATTGCCTCGGTTGGCTGGTCCAAAGCCGACGTGGAAACAATCAACCGGAAGCTGGCCGAGCACAGCAAGCGAACGGCCGCGCCGCTATGGCGAGCAGGCGAGGACATCCAGGTTTTTCGCGGTGGTTGAGGGTCCAAAAACTGATCCGCGGTCTGCGGAGAAAAAACAAATCGTCATCATCAGCAGTACTACTGCGTCAACGCACTACAATTCCCCGTGTCTCCTCTAGAAACGCGTTAACGCGCCGCCGTGGGCGATTATCGCCGCGGAGGTAAAAGATCCGGCAGGGAATTTGTCGCGGGCGCTGGTAATGGGGGTAGCTGGCGTGATCGTGCTTTACCTAGGCGTGAACTTCGTCTGTGTCCGCGCCCTCGGGCCGCAAGAGTTGGCGGAGACAACGGTTCCTGCAACTTCTGTTATGCGCATCGCGATGGGCGATGCTGGCGCCCACCTGATCGCACTGGGCATTGCGGTTTCAACCTTGGGCTTCTTGAGCCAGTCAATTCTTACCGCGCCGAGGGTGTACTTTGCGATGCCGCGCGATAAGCTATTTTTTCAGAGTGTGGCCACGGTGACGGAGCGGACACACGTTCCAGTCATCGCCATTGTCCTGCAAAGCGTCTGGACGCTGGTGGTCGCGCTTTCCGGACGCTACGAGCAGATCCTGAACTACGTGGTATCCATGGATTTAATCTTCTTCGGACTGACAGGCGCGACTCTGTTTGTGTTTCGGCGGAGGGAAGGACCAACGGTCAAAAAAGGTCATCGGGTCCCGTGGCATCCGTTCACGACAGGTTTGTTTGTTCTAAGCTGCTGGCTGGTAGTGGCGAATACGATTTACAAATACCCCATGAATAGTCTGCTGGGTATGTCGATTCTCCTGCTCGGCATACCGGCGTACGCTGTCTGGACGACGAAACAGAAAATGCAGGGGGATCAGTGATGCCGCTGCGCAGCCAAAGCCGTTCGCCATACATGGAATTCTCCAAACTGCGCACCGGCGCCAAGTTCAACCTGGCAGCCAGTGGCGTCATGAGCTATCCGTTGGCCGAGCTGCCGGTGCGGCTTGACGACTTGGAGATCAACGGTCCAACCGTTTATGGCTACTCCCCTTTACTGGAACGCTTAGCCCGACTAAACGGTGTGCCCCCGGAGTGCGTCGTGACGGCTGAGGGGACGTCGATGGCCAACCATCTGGCAATGGCGGCGACAGTTGAGCCGGGCGACCAAGTGCTGGTCGAGCATCCAACCTACGAGCTTCTGGTTAGCGTCTTGCAGTACCTGGGGGCGAGCGTTCGCTGTTTTGAGCGCCGGATGGAAAATGGATTCCGCATTGATCCGGAAGAAGTGGAACGGCAGATCACGCCGCGCACCAGCCTGATCGTCATCACTAACTTGCACAATCCGAGTGGGGCACTGGTCGATGAAGAAACGCTTCGCGCGGTTGGGGACATCGCGAAACGCCACAATGCACTCGTGCTGGTAGATGAAGTATATCTGGAGGCAATGTTCGATCAGCGGCCGCGTCCTGCGCTGCTTCTCGGGGAACAGTTTCTAGTCACCAATAGTTTGACAAAGGCCTACGGGCTGAGTGGTCTGCGGTGCGGCTGGGTGCTGGCTGCCCCCGAGCTGGCGCAGCGCATGTGGCACATCAACGATCTCTACGGCGTGAACGCTGCTCATCCGGCCGAGCTGCTGAGCGTGATTGCACTCGACAATCTCGACCGGATTGCCACCCGCGCGAAGCAACTTCTGGACACCAATCGGCGGACCTTGGGCGCGTTTCTGGCATCGCGCGACGATCTGGAGTATTGCAGGCCGGAATTCGGCACCGTCATCTTTCCCAAACTTCCCCGGGGCAGCGTGGATGAGCTTCTCAGAATGTCAATGGAGAAGTACGAGACTGGTTTTGTGCCGGGCAGCTATTTCGATATGCCCCAGCATTTCCGCGTCGGCATCGGCGGCGATCCTAAGATGACCTGTACAGGGCTGGAACGACTTGGGTTGGCTTTGGACGAGATGAAGAAGTTGTTGATCTGGGAATTTCGGGGCCACGACCTGAGTTGACACTGCACATAAGTTGAGGACTGGTGTGGCATCACAGTGGCACTTCCGACACCTCCATTCATGCCATTCCAATCGGGAGACGATTGCGGGTAGAGTAGTAGTACTTTGCAAGCCAACAACTTCAAGAACCTTGCCTCCAAAACCCAATGTGCATCAGGAGGACGAAGCGATCCCGCGAGGTGGGCCCAGCATATTCTCAGCTGCATAGGAGACGCCGTTGTCAGTGCCGACGTCTCCGGCAGGATTACCTACCTCAACCCCGCTGCTGAAAGGATGACTGGGTGGCCAGTCCAGGAAGCATTGGGCCTGCCCATGGCCGAAGTGATGAAGATCGTCGATGTCGCAACCAGAGAAGGCTCTCGGCGCGCTGCAGGGGTGGCGATTGACCAGGATATGGCAGCAGATCTCGCTGCGAACCGCTTTCTGATCCGGCGAGACGGGATGGAGATCGCGATCGAAGAATCCGTGGCTCCCATTCGCGACCAGGAGGGCCGGGCTGCGGGTGAGGTGATCGTGTTTCGCGCCTTGAGCGAAGAAGCCCGTGCCAAGGCTCTCAGACTGGCGCGGCTGGCGCAATACGATTGCCTTACGGATTTGCCCAACCGAATGCTGTTAAGAGATCGGCTGGGTCGTGCGCTCGCGCTGGCCAGCCGCTATAACCGGCCACTCGCGGTGCTCTTTGTGGATCTGGACCGTTTCAAGAATGTCAACGATTCCGCCGGACATGCGGTTGGCGATCAGGTACTCCAGTCGACTGCCGGGCGCATGTTGGCGTGCGTGCGCAGTTCGGACACGGTAAGCCGCTATGGAGGCGATGAATTTGTAATACTGCTGTCGGAAATCGACCATGCAAAAAGTTTGATGCCAGTTGCGAAAAAGATTCTCGCCGGCATCGAGGCCCCAATCAGCCTCACCCCTCACGTTTTTCATGTCACCGCCAGCATAGGCGTCAGTTTCTTTCCCGAGGACGGTAGGGATGGGGAGACGCTGATCCAGAATGCGGACGCGGCCATGTATCGCGCCAAGGAAAGTGGAGGGAACGCCATCCAGCTGTTCAATGGCCGACTGAAGGGTTAGCGCCGTCGGAGATTCCAACTATTGGTGCCGGGAGGGGGACTCGAACCCCCACAACCCTTTCGGGTCTGCGGATTTTAAGCCCCGCGCGCCGCTCTCTCTAGCCGTTCAGTTTCTATAATTTACAACGACTTAGCTGCTACACGCTGGGATTCGAGTACTCCCGAGACGTGCTGAGTATTACCGCGTTAGCCCCTATTCAGCCCCCTTTTTTTCAGAGGATTTTCCGTGCGCTCCCCGTTGCGGAGTCGTCCGCAAAGCGTAAGGAGCAACGGGTTCGACGCTACAGCCCCTATCCCACATCGTTCGTTACCGGGGAAGGTTTGCCTCAGCACAGCCGTCGGGCGGCACCATCCTGCCAACGTTCACAAGTGCGTATAATGAGCTAGATGCTTGACGCATAATGCTTGCAGTGCGCGCCCACTGGAGGACCTTCGTGCGGATAACCTGCATTGCGCTCTTCGTTCTCACTTCCCTAACGATTGCTTCAGCTGGAGACGTCCACGTCTACGACCTTGCAACCGGCACAATGAGCACTATGAAGTACAAGCGGCATGGCGGCGGGAAAGGTACGCTTGGTGGGCCTCTCCCGTCCGGTGAAGTTGTCTCTGGCGAATATGTCACCGTAACCAATATGGCCATCGGCTGGGGCTCGGTGTACTCATCGGTTGCGGGTTCCGGTGGCTATGCTTCGGGCAGCGGCACTGGAACGTCGATCGCCGCGGGAGGTCGTCGCTTTGGTTCAGCCATTCTTACGAATGACAAGCAAACGGTCGTGAACTGCGAATACGTGGTGGGTTTCAACGGTCACGGTTTCGGCGGTTGCACTGACAATCACGGGGCGAAGTACAAACTGATGTTTTAGTGCGGTCGCCACGATTTTTAGAATAGCTTTAAGCAAGCCGCAAAAACTACCAATGTTTATTGGGTACCCCAGACACACGCTTTACACCATGCCGCGCCTTGTTGCCCCACGGTAGAAACACACATCTGAAAAGCACCCTGTCGCGAAGCAAGCGGTATAACATTCTTGAATGATTCACATAGGCGTTGTTTTGACGCATCGAGCCTCTGTTGTGCTCTTTGAGCTTTGGCAACATCTGACGATCCAAATTGATAGCTACAGGAACTTTGAACGCTACGCAGACGGTTGTCTAAATCATCTAGGTTACTTTCAAGATCACTGACTGCCGATTCATAGTCAGATAAGCGACTTCGGCAACCGTCGCGCCTATAACTTTGAGGATCGCTCTTTGCAACTGTCGAAGTCATCGAAACTCGAATGCGCTTTTTCAGCCGCATCCGCTGCGTCTGAAGCTGCCTTCTTAGCGCGGTCAAGATAGTCGTTGCAACTGTTCCAGTCTCTCAAGGGCGTCTGAGCAAGAGCCCCGCTCCCAAGGGCAAGAATAATAACAAATAGGCTTCTCATCTTTTTACAAGCCTTAGCTTCCGGCGCGGCAGCGCCGTGGAACATAATCCGGCTCTGCCAGTGCAGCGGGTTTTGTGGCAATACGCCGTAGGTTATGCCCTATAACGTAGGTGACAGCCTACGCCTCATCATGAGCAGGTGTCCAACGACATCTGCGAGCGATTCGGGGTTCGTCTCAAAAAGCTGCGAACAAAGCGCGGCTGGAGCCAAATCCACATGGCCGAGAAGCTCGGGATTGATCGCAGCTACTTGTCAGAATTGGAGAGTGGAAAAATCGAACCGTGCCTCAGGAATCTCGAACTGATCGCTGACGGCTTCGGAATCACAGTGGATGTGCTGTTGAGGGACATCACCCGTAATTGAAGTGGGTTGAGTGCCCGCGCTGACGGCAGCTTGCTTGCGGCCCTTTATCTGTTAACTATATAGTTATATACTATTAGGGTACGGTGGCGTGAGTGCCTGGCATATGGGACCGTCGGTGGCGGATTTCCTGCATGGCGGGCGCGAGATGCGGAGGCAACGTTAATGGCAAGCGACAACGCGCTGCTAACAGCGCCAGAACAGCGCAGGCGGGTAGTTGGCAACCCCGACAAGATAATTCCTTATCGGTACAAGCCGGGGCAGAGTGGAAACCCGAGTGGTCGGCCAAAGGGCTTGATCGGCGCGGCTCTCTTCAAACAACTCCGAAAGTCGGGAGGTAAGGATTTGGAGAGGATCGTGGCCGGCATTATCGCCAGCGCGACAAAGGGAGATGCTAAAGCATTCGCCGTGATTCGTGACAGCACAGATGGGCGTCCGGCGCAATCTATCGACCTAAACGCGGAAGTGTCCACGTCGCTGGCTGAGCGTCTTGAACGAGCGCGCGAAAGGGCTCGACTACAGATGTAGCGCGGTACTAGGAGACCCTTCAACGTTGGCTCAAACTGCGGCGCATTCCTCACCGGTGCACAAAACCTTGGAGCATCTTCCGCAGCACCACTCGACCCGCCCCGGAAGGCGGGGCAGGGCGGGGTAAGGGCAGCATCCAACCCATTACTGCAGCTCTCCTCCCCCCTCTTTAAGAGGGGGGAGAGCGTAGGGGGCGCATAACGGCACAGATCCGCCCTCCGCCGCGTATATAGGGGCGGGCGGGGCGCATGTCGCAGCAGGTAAAGCGTTTAGAATTAGTTACTTACTGGACACCACGCCCCGGCAGGGCAGATGCGGGGCGGGGTTACAAAGCTACCAATCGGGCAGGTTGCGACAGCCGTCGGGTCGAAAGTCAGAAAGACCAGAGGCAAAAACGCCGCGGTTTAGATAACCTAAGCGCCGCCGTAACCCCCACGGGCTGAAGGCTCTAGCGGCCCACGGGGGCTCTTTAGGGGCTGATCTTCCTGGGTTTAGTGCCGGACCGCGCGATTCAGCGGCAGCTCGTATAAGCCGTTGACCCGATATGCGTGGTTGTGCAGTTCACGCCATTGTTGGGCGGTGTTGGCATGGGAAGCTGATAAGGTTGTGCCGAAGGAAATAGCTGTCGAAGCAGCAGGTACTTCATCAGGGCATCATTGTTCGGTCGCGCCGTTTGTGCGGGCGCAGGCGGCGTCTGAACGACTGCCGTTTGCGGACTCGAAGACTTACCGACAACAGCCCAGAGTTTTTCGTTCTCCTGCTTCAGTCGGTTTACTTCGATTTGAAGCTCCCCGATAAGGGCAATCAACTCTCCGTAGGAGATTAACCTCACAAGCAATCTCTTCTCGTTTGACGCCTGCTGGACCTGCGAAAGGGTAAAGAACGCGAGTTTGTTGTCGGCTGTCATGAATGGAATCACGACCTCACCGCCCGGTGCGGCTGGTAATAGAGCGATGCTGTACGGCGCATAGTTCTGAACTTCGTTCGATGCCTGCGGCAGTGTCGGTGCCTGTTGTGAAAACGCAGCGGTTGAGATGAGCAGTATTGCGAGCCCCGTAAAGTAGCGCATAGCATAACCTCGCTGCGTGAGAGTCTGCGCTTTGGGGGTAGTTCCTGTCAATGTAAAGGTAATAGCCCTAACCTCCAACGTCGCGCTAGAATTCCCGCAGCCGGATAGCCCCCTGACTGATCATCGGGAGTAACAAAGCGGGACGCCTTCCCGTCCCGCCTTCCTGCCCACCGCAAGAACTGGGAAGGTCACGGAAGGGTGACGCATGGCCGACGCTGTTCCCCCAAAATCTACTCAACTCCCCACAACTAGTGACACGCATCCCGAAGCCAATCGAGGAATCGGGGCAGATGATCCTATGCCGTCCGATGACCCGCGTTATCAGTCGTGGCTCATGATCAAGGCATTTGTGCGTAGCGAGGAAAGCTCGGCACAAGCCGAGCTGTTGAAAACCCTTCAGAAGGATGGAACCCTTGGGCTAGATGACATCTTAAAGTCCGTTGAACGGGTATTTAGCAGCGTTGCAAGATCGCTCGTGATGACTGTTAAGGGCACGGACTCTGCGCAGCAACGGGATGCTGACCTTGACGAACTGCTGAAACGCGTCCTCCAACAATTTGAGGGATGGTTTGAAAAGGTTGCGCGGGCAATCGGCGTTGATGCTCCGACCGTCAAGCGAGAGGCGGAAATCAGACTTACTACCCCGCCTTCAGGCAGTGAATGGAAGGCCGAACTGTTCCGATTGGCCCTTCAAGGAGAACTTGCTAAACACGGGGCTCATCTAGCCGACGCCGAGAAACGCAGCGACGGTGAGCCAGCAACTCTCACTAAGGCGAAAAGTGGCGGACCGCCGCTGCGCTGTTACAAGTCCCCGGTGAAAAGGGCTATTGCGAACGCGTTGGTCAAGAGTCCCAATGCATCCGACTTGGGAGCTATTTGCCGCTCAATTGACGAGGACGGTACTGCAGAATTGGAGGGCAAAGGAGCAGAACGCTCGAAGCGGCCTACAGGGACCCAAAGCGCCGACCAAACCTTGAGACAACCATCAGCAAAGTGCGTCGGGACATGCGCGAAAAAGGGCTGCTCTAACACCTACTTACCACTTACCACGCACTTACCACTCCGAAAATGCAGGCCCAGTGAGAGCCGCGTTGCACATAGCGACCCTGCCTTACCCCCAAGAAATGCTCACCACTAAGCCGCTGTAGCCACACCAGCGCAAGCAGACATATGGGATAACGGCACCTGAAGGAAAAACAAATCGCCCGGTTGTTGCCGGGGGAGAAAAGAATTGTTCATTGAACCGAGAACATTTTGCATCAACTCCTCAGCGAATTGCAAGCCGCTGTGTAGTCAGAGCAGTAACCCTTCTCCATCGTGCCGGACGGCAACTGGAGGGCGCAAGCCATGCCGTGCCGAACTGCTTCCACCGTGATCGTCTTCGTTTCTTAGCAACTCGGACTCCGCGATTTAGCCCTTCCCTTGTCGCGCATCGCGTTCTCGTCTTGAGAAGGCGGTGCCCAGGGAGCGGCGGGCTTTGGCGGGAGCAGTTAAGGGGGACATATGAAAAGTAAGTGGTTTTTCTCTCCCGACGAAACCCAATTTGTTGGCCGGATACGCGCCGCCGCCCTTCTGGACGTTAACCCGCAAACCATTGACAAGTACATCCGGCGTGGTCAGTTGCGCGCATTTCACATTGGCCGCAAGGTCGTGGTCAGGCGGGATGAGCTTCTGCGGTTGGTGGAGGCGAACGAAGTCTAATGCCTACACCTAAGAAACCTGGGCTACGGACTCGCGCCGAAGTTCGGGCGGCTATGGCCGATTTTCTACGGAAACGGGGGCTTTCTGCCGACGACGGCGACTATTCCCCGTTCACTGATCTTGGAACTCAAACAGGCGTATCCCGAACTTACTAAAGCCCCCGCCGGCGGGTTCGCGATCAATTACCGTAATGTTAAGGGCGAACCTGACGGGCTTCATTCGCTATCGCTATCTAGAACAACCCCGGCGATCGGGGTGGGATCGCCTCACCGAGCGCGATCAGGAAGAATGCCGCTATATACAACCCGCGGGAGTCGCCCCGCGCGTTTACTTTCCCAAAAAGACTGAATTGGCATGCCTTTTTCTCTCATGCCCGCCAGAGGAGCGGTGCTTAACAATTACGGAGGGCGAGCTAAAGGCGGACTGCGCCGCGAAAGCGGGCATTCCCGCCGTTGCTCTGGGAGGAGTGTCCTGCTACAAGGCTGCTGGATCACCGGACCTAATCCCAGACTTAGCGAATCTGCCTTGGCAGCGGCACGAAGGTGCAAATCTGCTTTGACTCCGACGCCGTAAGTAATCAGGCGTGTTCTCGGCGCGGAAAACGCATTGGCCCATTTGTTGGAGCGCAAAGGGGCCATCGTCTACATCAAACGACTACCTCAGTTGGTAAAAGGCCAAAAGACTGGCCTGGACGATTACCTAGTGGCGAAGGCGGGTAGCCACCTAACAACGAAAGGCCGGGAAGCCTTCGAGCGGGTGCCGGTGACCGAGTGGTATTCGCCTGAACGTACCAAATCTAATAGCGCGGGGACGTGCCGAATTTCTCAAGCATGCGTACTCGGAACGGGAAGAAATTTTAGTCAGCAAGGCCGGAGTGTTTATGCGGCATCCGTCAGTTACGCAGATTCACGCTTACCGGGGTGTTGGTAAGACGAATGTCGCCTTTTATCTAGCGAACGCGCTGGCTACGAAGAGCGAATTTCTGCGCTGGCAGGGCATGCGCCCCCTGCGCGTTCTTTACGTGGAAGGTGAGCAACCTGCCGCCGATCTCCAAGAGCAAGTCAAGTTGTTGACCGTGGAAACCGACAATCTCTTCATCATGGACCTCGAAGATCAGGAGGATTGTCGCTTTCCGAAGATCGTGAGCGACGAAGGGCGAAAAGCTTTCGAGCGAGCGCATCGGGAGCATCTTGGCGTGGAGGTCATCGTTCTGGACTCACTGTCTACGTTGGCGAACATCGGGATGAATGACGAAGAAAATCAGTTGGCACTTGGGGATTGGTTTATTCGGCTGCGCACGGGATTGAAAGTCAGCGTCATTTACCTACAGCACGACGGAAAGGGCGGGCAGCAACGTGGGCACAGTAAGCACGAAGATTGGATTGATCTGAGCATCCACCTCATCTGGCCAGGCGACTATACCGGCGACGGAAGGGCCTTCGTTGTCGTTTCCACATAGATAAGGCTCGTCGCCCCATACTCGACGGACAGGACATGCGCGTCAGGCTGGGCCCAGACCTTCGCAACCCTAGCCGGACGGTGTGGACTTACGTGACCACGACTGCTAAGGAGGAAAAGGAACAGAGAAAGTTTGATCGGGCTTGCGAGTTGTTATGGATGGACGAGAGTCTTAGCAATGAGGCTTTAATTAAACGGTTGCGCGATGAAGGTATAAGAGGGAACAACGAAGAACTGCGGGGCATCTGCGACCGTGCGCGCCAACTGGTTCTTGAGCAGCGAGGAAAGATCGCTCCTCCGAAATTTGCCGCCGCACCCGTGCGCGACCGTCGCATGGGTGTTGAGGGGGGCACCGCACATGGCCGACAGAAGCGGTAGTGGCATTTTTCTCTCGCAGAGCGGCGCGGGCTGGATGATCCGGAAGGGGTTGCGCGCTGGTCGTAGGTCTGGGGCGAACGCACAAGCGCGGTAAATGCCCGCCTCACCTGCGGCCCGATCCCGCTGCACCCCGCTCTCCGGGGCGTAACGAACTTGTGTCCTTGCGGCTGCGGTGCGAAATACAAAACAGTGCTGGGGGAAGGCATAGCAAGAAACCCCTTTACGCGAGTTCACCGGGTAAGCTATAATTAGCTAACCGGTGAGTTCAACCGGAATACCGAAAGGAGAACGGCTGTATGAGCGACAAAGAAATTCTCCGTCGCGCCTTGAGCGAGCTGGGGCGGATGGGCGGGAAGGCGAGCGCGAAGAGCCTCACCCCGAAGCAGCGCACGGAACGCGCCCGAAAAGCGGGCAAAGCGCGGCAAGCGAAAGCCAGAAAAGCAGCGAAGAAGGGAGGCGCAAAATGAGCCGACGCAGAGGCACGGGGAGTATCTTCCGCAAACCCGGTTGTGCAACGTGGGTCATTCAATTTTACAAAGACGGCAAACGCATTCGCGAGGCTACGGGCCTGACCGACCGGGCGGCGGCGCAACGGCGGCTCACGACGCGGCTGTACCAGGTGGACAAGAATGAGTTCGCGGCCCGCGAGCGGAAGCCGGTTCGCATCGAAGAATTGTTCGCCGCGCTGGAGGAGCACAATCTCAGCAACAGAAAGGGCCGTCCGCGCGAGTTACGGGGCCGCTGGCGGCATCTAGCGCCGCCGTTCGCTGCGATGCTCGCCGTCAATCTCACGACTGACGAAGTTCGCCACTACATTCGACAGCGACAACAGGAGGGGGCGTCCAACGCGACTGTAAACCGCGAACTGGCCGCTCTCAAGCGCATGCTCAACTTCGGGCGGCAGAGTACTCCACCCGAAGGTGCGCACCGTTCCCTACATCCCGATGCTGAAGGAAGACAACGTCCGCAGTGGGTTCGTGGAGGACGAAGCTTTCTCGCGGCTTACGGCGGCGGCGTTCGGAGCTGTGGCTGCGCACGTTTCTGGAATTGGCCTACAGCTACGGCTGGCGTCGGGCGGAACTGCTCGGCCTGCGAGTCCGTCAGGTGGATCTGCGCGGGCGCACGATCCGGCTAGACGTGGGTTCGACCAAGAACGGCGAAGGCCGGGAAGTAGTGATGACGGCAAAGGTCGCGGAGCTTCTGCGGCGAGGCCACCGCGGGGAAATCGGCGGAGGACTTCGTGCTCACGCGCGAGGACGGGAAGCCGGTCAGAGATTTTCGGAAGGCTTGGGAAAATCTCACCGCGCGCGCTGGCTTGCCCAACCTGATCGTGCACGATCTGCGTCGTTCGGCGGCGAAGGCCCTGCGCGCTGCGGGTGTGCCGGAAAGCGTGGTGATGGCAATCGGCGGCTGGAAAACGCCCGCGATGTTTCGTCGCTATGCGATCGTCAGCACGCGCAGACCAACGGGCCGCCGTCGAGAAACTGGAACGGGCGCGAGCCGAGAACAGCCCCTATTCGGCCCCTATTTTTACAGAAACGACTTCGTCGCCCGCGCCCGCGAGCGACGTGAAAGTGCAGTGAAGTGATGCGAACGGCTAGAGTTAAGATGGTGCCGGGAGGGGGACTCGAACCCCCACAACCCTTTCGGGTCTGCGGATTTTAAGTCCGCTGCGTCTGCCAGTTTCGCCATCCCGGCCAGGGAAGCAACTCGCCACCAACCTAAACCACCTGCGGCGAAGGGGATACCAGCCGTGCCACTCGTGAGGTGTCGCTCACTCTTCAGTCTCGCACAGCCGCGGTACCCGTCGCCAATCGAGGCTCGGCATGCACGTTGCACGTTCAATTCGAAGAAGATGCAGCGCGGAGGCTACATGCGGAATTGCGATAGGGCGTTGAAGGCAGCGGGACCCCGGCTGGCGCGCTTGGAGACGTACATGGCCTGGTCAGCCGCAGCGTAAAGGTGGTCCGGGTCGCTACCGTCGTCCGGATACAACGATAGTCCGATGCTGAGTCCGGTATGAATCAGTTTCCCCTCTATCTTAAACGGTACGGTGAACGCCATTTCCAGATTTGAGACCAGAACCTGCGCCCCGTCCGCATCGGCCACATCACTGATCACCGTAAACTCGTCGCCCCCGGAGCGGGCCAGGGTGTCGGAAACCCGCATGCGGCTGGCAAGCCGCGTAACGACCTGCTGCAAGGTCAGATCTCCGATGCGATGCCCGAACGTATCGTTCACCTGTTTGAAGTGATCGAGGTCGAGCAGGAGGATAGCGACCTTAGTGCCCTTGCGATTGGCGCGCGCCAAGGCCTGCTCCAGCCGATCCTCGAGGAGGCGCCGGTTTGGCAGCCCGGTGAGTTCATCGTGATAGGCGAGATAGTCACTCTTCCGAATTTGGTCTTCCAGAAGTATGACAATCATGCCGACGGCAACGAAATATTTGGGAATGTTCCATACTTCGGATTGGACGTGGGTCGAGGGGGCAAAGATCTCCAACAACGTCCCAATCGGGAACACTGAGCCCCATGCGACGAAGCCGAAGACGGTAGTCAGGACGCCGGCAGTTGCACGATTGAAGCGGCGCCAGAAGAGGATCGCAACAACATAATTGAGCGCCGCGAGAAGAAGGATAATGCCGAGCTCCGGTTTGCCGCGTGCGACCGCCCAAACCATTCCGCCGGCTAGAACCAGGCATCCAAGCGATAGAGCAACCACATACAGGGTCGTCTTCCGGTAGAAGTGCCAAACCACCAGCAACGCGGCAGCAAGCGCGACCGCGATGACAGTGTAGTAAAAAAGGTGGCTGGTGATGTCCCAAACGACAGCATCGGTAAAAACGATCGCGGGCAAACCAATGGCTCCGCCAAGCAGTAGCTGACGACGGCGGTCACTGGCGACAAGAGAGGCCGAGATCAGAAAGGCAATGCTGGCTGCCTCCAGGGCGTTGAGGCTGATTGCCGACGCCACGCGATCCCAAAGACCATGTCCAACGTCCACAAACTGGGCAACGAAGTGTATAAGTACAAGAAACCAACCCGTCAGCCACAAGTGCAGCCGCTCGTTATTGCTCTGACGCAGGATAACCCGGAACACTATGACTAAGGTGGCAAGAGCGATAAGGCTCGGGAGGGTGTCGAAATTCATTCCGCTAGTCCGTGGCGCTATCCAGGACGGGCATGATCCTGGCGGTAGTGACTATAAGGGAATCTATCAGAAAACAGAGAAGAATTCAGGAAAAATCGATAAGGCGCGCTCATTTATGTATATTTCGGCAGAGTAGACAGCCTTTCTTAGCCAAGGAAGCCGGCCACCCTGCAGACCCATCGAGAAGGGTTACAGAGGCTGGTCGGAACCGTTGCCGTTACCGCACCTTGACATCCGGTTCAACCGACATGCCGGGGCGCAGCAGACCATCCTTATTAAAGTCAGGCTTGTCGTTGCCATCGAAGTCGATTCGCACCGGAATGCGCTGCACTACCTTAACGTAGTTGCCAGTTGCGTTTTCAGGCGGTAACAGGCTGTACTTGGCGCCGGTCGCGCCCCCGATACTGGTGACATGGCCGTCCCACTTGCGGCCACCGTAAGTGTCAACCTTGATCTTGACTGGCTGGCCCGGCTGCATGTGCGCGAGTTGGGTCTCCTTGAAGTTGGCTGTTGCCCACACGTCACTAAGCGGCACGATCGCCATCAAGTCCTGGCCGACGGAGACGTTTGCGCCCACTTGCGCAGAGCGTTTGCCAACGACGCCGTCAACCGGAGCCACAATGGTCGTATAGCCCAAATTCAGCTGCGCCTGATCGAGCGCGGTCTTAGAGCGCAGCGCCTGTGCTTCGGCGGCCTCCGCCCTTGCCTTGGTGGCTGCCACCGCGTTCGGAGTGGCATGCGCATTTTTCAGTTCGGCGTTGGCCTGTTCGATCCGCGATTCCGCGATTTTCTCTTGCGCCCGGGCGGCCAGAAGTTCCGCCTGTCGTGCGCTCACGGTAGCGTTGGCGGCGGTGGCTGCAGCGACAGCCTGATCGAACTGCTGTTGCGAAATCTCCTTCTTGCCTAGCAGTTGCTGGTAGCGTTCAACGTCCTTGTTCAACTTAACTGCGTTAGCCTGCGCTTCCACGATCTGCTGCTGAGCGGCTTCCACCTCCTTCTGCGCGGCCGCCACGCCGGCTTGGGCCGACGCCATGTCAGCGGTGGCGGAACGGATCTGGCTCACTGAGCCCACGCTCTGCACCGGTACTCCGTACTGCGCAGCCTGCGCTTGTGCCAAGGCGTCCTGGTAATCGGCTTTGGCCCGATCGAGGGCTACGCGGTAGTCCGTCGGATCGATTTGCACCAAGACATCACCGGCGTGCACCACCTGTCCATCGTCGTAGTTGACTTTGATGACCTGTCCCGCCACACGTGCATTGATTGGGTAGATGTGCCCGTCAATCTCGGCATCGTCCGTGCTCTCCCAGTGGCGGCTGTCCCACCAGAACCATCCCACCAGCAGGAGCGCGACAATCACCACCAGAAACACGATGGGTCTAGCCGCCCGGTTCTTCTGGAAGAAGCCGCGGTGATCCTCTTCATGGCGGATCGCTTCCGGATCATGGTGCTCCTCATGGTTGGGGCTTTGCGGCTCAGGCCGTTCAAGATCGGGTTGCTCAGTGGTGCTAGGGCTCATCTGTCATTCACCTGTCAGTTACTGTTTGTGAGGAACTGGATTCGCGTTTTCCTGCGGCGCCGGAGGAGCCACTTCTCCACTCGTACCAGGCGCCGGATAGTTGGCACCGTTCGGCGGTGTGACGCCATTGGAGGGCCCAGTGCTGCCCGGCTGGCCCAAATATTGCTTGACGACCTGTTCGGCGTTTCCGATGGCGCGAGCCAGCAAAACTTTTGCGATGTTATGCGCGTACAAGCTGGCGATGTATTGCTCGTTGGCCACCGCCAACTGCTGCTGGGCCTGGATCACCTCGACGTTGTTGGTTACGCCTGCGGCAAAGCGGTCTTGCGATTGAGCCAGTGTCTGCTGCGACAGATCGAGTCCCAATCGAGCCACTTCAACCTGTTGAGCTGCCGCCTTCAGGTCGAGGAGCGCGTCTTGAACGTCCTGCTCAATCCGGCCGCGCAAGTTGTCCACCTGCGCCTGGCGCTGCTTCAAGATGGCGTCGGCCTGTTGGATGTCGGCCTCCACCTTTCCACCCAGAAAGATCGGGATCCGCAAAGTGGCCGCAGCCGACCAGTTGGGGGACATCGCATCAGGAGTGGTTCCCAGGACGCCGTATTCTCCGGCGAGACCGATCGATGGCAACCGCTGCTTCCACGCCGCCTCGCGACTCAGTTGCGCGGAACGCAACGAAGCCAGCGCCGCCTGGTAATCGGGACCGCGTTTGCAGCGCTCGATCATACGCGGTCTCCAGCTCCATCTCCGGAAGCGGGTGATAGGGCACGCGGTTCACCAGGCGAAACTTCTGCTGCACCGGCAACCCAATGACCCGCGCCAACGCGATGCGCTGCTTCTCCAGATCATTCTGCGCCTGGATGAGTGCGTGTTCTTGTTCCTGCATTTGAACCCGGGCACGCAAGGTGTCGATTTGAGGCGCCAGCCCGGCGGTTTCCTGGTCCGCCGCCAATTGATACAACGCCTGCGCTGTCTTGAACTCCGCTTCCGTGGCCGTAACCCGCGATTCCTGCGCTATGGTGAGGAGGTAGTTCGCTCCCACGGCCAGCACTACTGTGTCACGAGCGTCGCGATAGGTGAACTGCGCGGCCTTCACGCTCTGGGTGGCCGCCTGGATGTTATTAATGTCGTGGAAGTCGAGCACGGTCCAGGTTCCGGTCGCTCGGAGATCGGATATACCGAACGGCCCCACCGACGTGGGAATTCCAGGAAATGTGAACCCGAACTGCTTCAGATTGAGTTTTTGATCTTCTTCGGTGAACGAGCCGATGACCACCGGCAACAGATCGCTGAGAGCGCGCAAGTGTTCGGCGCGTGATTGTTCGGTAGCCCGGGCGGCAAGATACAAGGCGAGGTTGTACTTTAATCCGCGGTCAAGAGCGTCCTCAATGGTGAGATCGAGGATTTCGGAAGTGGCCTTCCCCTGCGGAATCGATCCGGCATAAGTCTCCTGGTTGCGATTTACGACTTGCTCAGCCGTAGGCAGGTTGGACAGTGCCGCTCCGGTCTGCGCCCACGCGCAAGTCCCCGCCAGCAAAGTGGCCCCTACGGCAGCTAAGACCGTCCAGAGAAAAGGAAATGCTTGAGGTCTTGAGTGCGGCTCCGAGGGTTCAACGCTGTATTTAATACACGCATTTCTATATTCCATCTTGCAAGCCGTGTGTTCTTAGATGAGTTGTGGGAAGGCAACGTTGCGGAAGACACGCCGAAGCCGCCGCCCACTTAGATGCCGTTCTGACTCCGTAAGTTCTTTATTTGGCTACGAACTCCTGCTGTCGTTGCCTCCAGGGGTTTTGCACTTCCTGCTGCGGAATGCTTTGGCGGTCCCGTGTCTCCTTTGTCAAGCAGATTGATGCTGTTGAGTATGGTCTCCACCGCCGTCTCCTCGCCAATTGCGGAGTTGATCATAAGATGAAACCGGTGACGATCCGGCCATTCGACACCGAAATATTGCTTAATGAAGGCGGCTCGGTCACGGTCAACGGTTTCGGCAAGCCGAACCGCTTCACTCTTACTCCGCCCACCGCCCTCCAGCCGCCGCACCTTGTCCTCAAGCGGAGAGTAAACAAATACGTGAAAGGCATCGCCCCGGCTCTGGAGATAGTAGGCGGAGCCACGCCCTACAATGACACACTCGCCGCCGTTGGCAGCCCCTTTCACCACACGCTCAGCGACCTCCCGGATGCAATCGGTATCTGCCATCTTGAGTCGTGGGGCGTTCAAACTCCCTTCGTAGCTGCCTCGCATGAAAGCCTTAAAGAGCCGGTAGGACAAGGGATCCCGCTTTTCTTCGTGCTCTTCCACTACCCGGCAGTCGCACTCCATCAGCCGGGCGATCTCATTTGTCAACAGCTGGTCCCACAGCTTCCAGCCCAGGCGACTGGCGACTCTCTTCGCGATCTCGACGCCGCCGCTTCCGTATTCGCGCTCGATGGTTATCACTCGGATCATGAATATTTCTCCCGGAACCAGTCCCAGCCCCCTTTTCCCCGTCGCCCAGCCAGCGGCTGCGAGTTTTCATCATGGCACAGATCGCTGCTACTCTATCGCGACACGGCGTCCGCCGGGTTCATTTTTCTTTAACGCGAAGGAAACTAAAAACATGACTGCCGCTATCATCGCCAGAACTAGAAAAGTATCGACGTAGGCCAACGTCGTAGCCTGGATGATCACAGTCCGATATATCAGGGCGTATGCCACCTTAGCTGCCTGATTTGCGCCCGCGCCCGCTGCAGCTATATATGCCGACAAGGCCGCGGCCGCACGGGCGAAAGTAGGCTGTCCCGGAGCGACATTCGCCACCAGGTATACCTGATGAACCTGAGCTCGCCGCGCAATGACTGTGGTTACCATGGACGTTCCCACGCTACTGCCGATGTTGCGCATGAAGTTGACCAGGCCGGCGACGCTGTTACTCTTCTCCATTGGCATTCCGACGTACGAAGACAGGTTGATGGGAACGAATAGAAAACCCAGGCCAAACACCTGTGCGAGACGAAGCACGCTGGCGCTTCGGAAGCTGATGTCAAGGTCGAGCTGCCGGCTGGAGTAGTACATCCCGAGGGACAGCGTCAGCCAGCCAAACGCAATCAGATACCGCGCCTGCACTTTAGACGACAGCACCCCTACGACGGGCATCATGAACAGCAGTAGAAGTCCACCGCCTGAGAGCACCAAGCCCGCCGACTCTGCCGTGTAGCCCATCAGAGATTGCAGAAACAGGGGCATCATTACAAGGCTGGCGAACAGCATCAATCCCAACACAAACATCATGCCATTCGCAGCCAGGAAGTTCAGGTTCTTGAAGAGCCGCACCTCAATGATAGGGTGCTTATAGAACCACTCCCAGATGACCAGTGAAACCAGGCCCGCTGCGGCAAGCACAGCCAGCGTGAGAATGAAATGCGACCCGAACCAATCATCCTCCTGCCCCTTGTCCAGCATCACTTGCAGGGCCCCAACCCCCAGGATGAGCAACGACACTCCAACGTAATCGATCTTGGATACTGCGCCCCCTTTGCGCTTCGCCCACGGCGGGTCTTCGATCAGGCGATAAACCAGGAACAGCGCCAGCATCCCGATTGGAAGATTAATGAAGAAGATCCAGCGCCAGGTGTAGTTGTCGGTAATCCAGCCCCCCAGGGTCGGCCCGATCGTAGGTGCAACGATGACGGTGACGCCGTACAGCGCGAAGGCCAGCCCGCGCTGCTCGGGAGGAAATGTGTCGGCCAGTATCGCTTGTGCCATGGGTTGCAGTCCTCCCCCACCCGCCCCCTGCAGGATACGAAACAGGATAATCGCCCCGAGGCTCGGCGCGAACCCGCACAAGAGCGAACTCAAAGTGAAAATCGCCAGACATGTCATGAAAAATCGCTTGCGGCCGAGCGCACTGGCCAACCATCCACTGATAGGCAACACGACGGCGTTCGAAACGAGATACGAAGTGAGGACCCACGTGCTCTGGTCGGTGGTCGCTCCAAGGTTACCGCCAATGTAGGGGAGCGCGACGTTGGCGATGCTCGTGTCGAGCACCTCCATAAACGCCGCCACCGCAACCACAACCCCAATCAACCAAGGATTGAACTTGGGCCGCCAGGCTCCGGAAGCCGATGCCGTTGGAGCGTCCGCATGTGCGGTCAACTCCGGCAGCGCGTCGTCGCGACTCTCAGGGCTGTCTGCCATAGGGTCGATCTGCCAGCTTAGGCGTCGGCTGTCTTCTCGATCGAGACGTCGTCAATTAGCACTAAGATGATTTATGGGCTTGTGGCGTTGCGCACAAAAAAGCATCAAAGGTGGCGCAGAGTTGGATGTCCTTTGGCGATTTCAGCACTGCAGCATTCTCTAGTTTCTGTATAGTCCTATCTCGCTGGTTGAAGGACGGCTCATCAGGTCGCGTATCGCGTCTTGCACGGACTTGCCTTGCTGCAGGACGGCGTGCATTTGCTCAGTGATCGGCATCTCCACTCCAACTCGCTGCGCCAGCCCGACCGCAGCGTTCGTGGTTAGCACACCTTCAGCGACCATGCCGTGCATGCCGGCGATGATGTCGTCCAATTTACGGCCCCGGCCCAGCTCGACGCCGACACTGCGATTTCGGGAGAGGCCACCCGTGCAGGTCAGCACCAGATCGCCGAGTCCCGCGAGCCCCGCCATGGTTTCGGACCGCCCGCCACAGGCGACTACCAGCCGCGTGATCTCAGCCAGGCCGCGCGTGATGAGCGCGGCGACCGTGTTATGTCCAAGATTGAGGCCAAACAGAACTCCGGCGGCGATGGCGACAATGTTCTTCAGCGCGCCACCCAGTTCCACGCCGACCATATCGTCGTTGGTATACACCCGAAACCGTGGATCGCTGAATTCTCGCTGCACGATGGCCGCAAGTTCCTTGTCGGCTGAGGCGATCGTGATCGCCGTAGGATCGCCTTTCGCTACCTCCTTGGCAAACGTCGGCCCACTCAGTGCACCGATACGCGGAATGAAGCCCCCCGGCCTATCGCGCAACTGCTCCGCAATCACTTCCGTCATGCGCAGCAGGGAATCGTTCTCTATTCCTTTGGTCGCGCTGACGAACAGCATCTCGGGCCGAAGGTACGGCAGCATCGTTTGAAACACGCGGCGAGTGTGATGCGAAGGCATGACGCTCACCACAATCGCCGCTCCACGCAAGGCCTCCTCGAAATTGTTGGTGGCGCTAACCGTTTCCGGTATCGCTTCTCCCGGCAGGAACAGGTCGTTCACGCGCCGCCCACAGACGCTCTCGCACACCTCGTGCTCGTGAGCCCACAGCCTCACCCTATGCGTCTGCTTGCGGCCCAGCACAATGGAGATCGCCGTGCCCCAGGCACCCGCGCCAATGACCGCAATTTCGCTCACCAGCCGCTCCCTTTCATCGCCAACGATTCTCGGTGCCTGCCAGCAGGCGCCGGACGTTGTCCTTGTGCCGAATGATGATCAGCAGTGACGACGCCCCGATCAGCAGCAGGATCGGCGCCGTCGTGCGCTCAGCCGGGTTGAGCCACCACACCAGCAGCGGAAATGCCGCTGCAGCAATCATGCTGCCCAATGAAATGTAACGTGTGAGCGCAACAATGATTAGGAACACGACGAGAGTAACGAGAATGGCACGTGGCGCCAGTGCTGCAAATGCCCCCACCGCCGTCGCCACCCCTTTTCCACCCTTGAAGCGCAGCCACACCGTGAACATGTGTCCCAGGATTGCGCAAAATGCGGCCAACGCAGCCAGCAGGAAAATCGTATGGCTGTCGATCGTCGTTTGCGTGTGATCGTAGATGCTCATCGGACCCATGCTTTCGGACCGATACGATCCGGCCAGCCAGAACGCAAACGCCACCGCCGCATATCCCTTCAGCGCGTCGAGCAGCAACGTCGCGATCGCCAGTCCCTTTGACCCGGTGCGCGCAACGTTCGTCGCGCCGATGTTGCCGCTGCCCGTCCGGCGAATATCTTCGCCGCGAAATATGCGCACCAGCAGGTAGCCGAAGGGAATGGACCCCAGCAGATAAGAGACTATGACGATGGTGAGAATCAGTTTCGTCAAGGTGTGGTCAGGCGCGAGGTTACGCCAGCGCGTAGCGCGACAACTTGTTGTACTGCGCTCCCACCGGGGATAGCTTGCTTTCGTAGAGGTAAAACTCGCGCGCCGTCATTGTACCGAACTCAAGTGGCAACATGGTTTCCACCTTGGCGCAAACCTGTCGCAGGCCAGCGGCCGATCGACCGCTCGAAGTTGAACGCCGACCACCACTGCCTGCGCGTGCCAGCGTCAGATGTGGCTTGAACGGACCAGGGTCACGCTCGTACCCGAGCGGCCGGAGCGCCTCTGCAATCGAGATCACTAGTTCCTGCAGATGCTCGTCCGCCTCAATCCCAACCCAGAAAACGCGTGGCGATTTTGGATTAGGGAAGAAGCCGGCATTGCGAAACGCCATGGCAATCGGTGAACTCCTCACTTGTCGCAGCTTGCGCTGAATCTCTTCCAGCTTTTTTGTTTCTCCGAGAAACTGCAGGGTGACGTGAAACGTCTCCGGCCTGACCCAGCGGACATCCGGCGCGAGTGATTGCACCTGGGTGCGGAACTCAGCGATCCGGTCGCGAATGTCAGAGTCAATATCGAGAGCGACAAACAGGCGCATACGATCACATCAGCATGCGGCGCACCAGGTCCAGCGCCTGCTGGGTGGCCCAGCGCCGAATTCGCTCGCGGTCTCCGGGGAAACGCCGCTGTACGACTTCCTGTTTGCGGCCGTCGGTGGCGGCGATGTACACGAGGCCAACAGGCTTCTCTTCCGTGCCCCCGCCGGGACCTGCAATTCCTGTGACGCCGACGCCGATGTCGGCGTTACATATTTCACGAATGTTCTCGGCCAGGGCAAGGGCGACCTCCCGGCTCACCGCGCCGTGGGCCTCGATCATCAGCGGCGGAATATCGGCGAACAGCGTCTTCAGATCGTTGGAGTACACCACCGCCCCGCCCAGGAAATAACGCGAACTGCCAGGCACCGACGTAATCCGCTCAGCGATCATTCCGCCGGTGCACGATTCGGCGACAGCCAGATGAGCATTGCGCATCTGGAGGTAGTAACCGACGATCTGCTCCAGCGATTCTCCGGAGGAGGAAAAGACCGCGTCCCCGAACTCGTCTTCCAGTTCGCCCGCCAGCTTATCGACAGCGGCCTGAGCTTCCTCCTGCGTACTGCCAGTAGCGCGCAGGTGGAACTCGACCTGTCCCTGACTGGAGAGCACGGTGGTTTCCACTTCGGGATGCTTCTTGTAGATCGGTGCGGCACGCGCATCGGCGGCCGACTCAGGCAGCATGGCGGTCTTCAGCACGCGGGTGGCAATTGCGGCCGGCGGAACGATGGCGAGCAGACGAGGCACGCACTGCTTCTCCCACAGTCGCTCGAGTTCGTGTGGCGGTCCGGGAAGCAGCACAACGATTCGCGATTTCCCCGCAACCTCGGTTTCGAGCCACTGCCCGGGCGCCGTGCCCCGGGAATTAGGCAGTACTGTCGCGCCGCGAAGTACGTCGGCTTGGCGGGCATTGTTATCGGGCATCTGCAGTCGCCGCTCTGCGAAGCGCTTGTACATAGCGGCGACGATCTCGTGGTCGCGTTTCAGTTCCACACCCAGCGCATCGGCTACGGCTTCGCGGGTGAGGTCGTCTTCGGTCGGCCCGATTCCACCCATAAGGATGATGATGTCGGCGCGGCTGATCGCCGTCCTCGCCACGGAGGTGAGGTGCTCGCGATTGTCGCCCACAATGGTCTTGAACGCGACGCTGATTCCCAGCTCATTGAGCCGGTCGGTGAGGAAGAGGGAATTGGTATCCTGCCGCGACGGCGTCAGCATCTCCGAGCCGACGGCAATGATTTCCGCGATCACGATGTCAGTCTAGCAGGACAGCAATGAGCAACTAGCAACTTGCAATCAGCGACTAGCCCTTGATGCCGGTTGAGAGTTTGCTTCGGTTCGTCGCACAAAGCGTTGGATCCGGACCGGGGCTTTCTCCGCGCCGCGCCGAAGCGCTAATTCGCTAACTGCCAGTAGCTAATTGCTAGATGCTAGTTGCTAGTCCTTTCCTATTCCGGCGCCAGCGGTCTCCCTTGGATGTCCCAGGAGAGGTGATGCACGCCGCTGGTGGTGGCCAGCACCGCAGCACCGCCGGGAGCAAACGCCAACCCGACGAGATTGTGTCCCGACACGACCAGCGAGGCCACATGATTGGGGGTGACTTTCACAATCCCGCGGCGGCCGTTGAGGGAGGCTGCGACGTATAGATTTCCGTTCACATCGACCGCCAGCCCTTGCGGACGGCCGAGTCCACGGTAGAAGACGCTGACTTCACCGTGCGGATTGACCTGGTGAATGGCATCAAAGCTTGAGGTAGTCGGACCCGTGACGTAGAGATTGCCGTTGTTGCCAAATGCCAGGTGGTAGGCAGACACGCTGGGCTCCAGCATGGCGAAGACGAAAATCTGCCGGTCGCGGCCGATCTTGAAAATCGTGCCGCTGCGGTCGCCAACATAGAGATTTCCTGAAGGATCGAAGGCGATGCCGGTCGCGATACCCATGCCTTCCGCGTAAGAAGTCATGGTCCCGTTTTGCGCCACCTTGTAGACCGTGCCGTCGTAGCGCGAGGAAACGTACAGGCTGCCCGCACGATCCAGAGCCAGCCCAGTCGGGTTCATCATCTCGTGGAGGAACGGCTTCACATTGTAGTTGGTGTCAATGCGGTAGATCGCAACCGGCACCTTCTGTCCGCGCGAACCGGAAAACGTCACATAAATATTGCCGTCGGCGTCGATCGCGGGATTCGCAACTGGATGCAGGTTTTCCGCGATTGGCACCGCAACCCGCAGCTCTCCGGGATTGCTCTTGTGGCTGTTCGTGGCTACGACAACCTCACCAGAGGCAGCGCCATCGGGAACGCGCGCCACGATGAATTGTTCCGAGCTGACGATGATCGATCCGTCCACGTCACCGAAGCGAACACTCGGGCGGCGCAGCTCGGGGGGCCGCAGACCGCTGCCGGTGATGCGGATCTCGCCTCCCGGCAAGGCGCAGCCGGGATCGATGCCGTCGATGTGCGGCTTGCCGTTAACGTTCTTTGCGCCTGCTTTTCGATCCATTATCACGATTCCCGCTTACGGGCAGTAAGGGCCGTTGCCCGCGTTAAGCCCGCTCTTGGAGTCGGGGCTTTGGCCCCGGGGCCAGATCGGCGATCGCTCCTCAGCGCACGACCCCGAAGTGCAAAAGCAGTTGCAGCACAATCAGCGCATACAGGCCCGCCCCAAGATCATCCACCACGATACCAGTACCCTCGGGCAGCCGCTCTAAGCTGCCGTACAGGCGGCGGCTTCACAATGTCGAATCCCCGGAAAAGTATAAAGCCCGCGAGCAGCGCTTGCCACATGATGGGACACGCGATAAGCGTCACCAGTTGCCCGGCAACTTCGTCAATCACGACGTGCGGCGGATCTTTCTTGCCGCAGCCACGCGCCTCCAGGGTGGCGGCCGGAATTCCGACCGCAACTACGATTACGATCAGCAGCACGATAACGGGAAGTCGCGCCGTCGCCGGGAGATGCGATGCCAGCAGCCACCAAAGCAAAGCTGTGGCGAGCGAGCCCCATGTTCCCGGCCCGGGACGCAATCTTCCCACGCCGAAGAAAGTAGCGACCAACGTTGCCCAGAACGGCGCGGCAGGACTCACAGCCACTTCACTCTGACTTTTTGTCGCGCTCGTGGGAATAGTTGGAATCGCTGGTCTCCGGATCATTTAACGGGCTGGAGATTACGTACGCGCCGCTCGCCCACCTGCCCAGGTCAACCGAGCGGCAACGCTCGCTGCAGAACGGGAATTCTGCGTCCCGAGCCAGCACGATCTTCCTGCAGGTCGGACAACGTAAGCTGCGGGCGCGTTTCTTCGGCATCGTTCAGTTGTCAGCGGCAGTCAGTGGCCAGTCGTCAGTTGTGAGCCGGAATCAGTCATTCGTGAGTGCGCGGAACGCGATCTAAGCTCGGAACTCACCACTGGCTACTGACAACTACTACACAATTCGCGCCACCAGATCGTAGTCGTGCGCTTCGGTAATCTCGCAGCGATAGAACTCGCCTTCACGACAGTCTTCGCGATCGCCGAAATCGTTCACGTAAACCGTGCCGTCGATCTCGGGAGCATGCATCGCCGTTCGGCCTTCCCAAAGCAATTCCGTTTCTGCTGATGGCCCTTCCAGGAGCAGATCAAATTGCTGTCCAACCAGAGCGCGCTTCTTCTTCCGGCTGATTTGCTTCTGGATCGACATCAGTTTTCTGCGCCGTCGTTCAACGTCTGCGCGCGGCAAC
Organism: uncultured Acidobacteriaceae bacterium; assembly: GCA_963782275.1. Taxonomy (GTDB): domain Bacteria; phylum Acidobacteriota; class Terriglobia; order Terriglobales; family Acidobacteriaceae; genus Bog-257. Next base: position 51,757 of record CAWAJA010000007.1, read on the forward strand.
CTTACCTCCGAGGTCAAACGCTTTCGCGCCCTCTTCGTCCGAATATCCAAATACGCCGAGCCAGTCAAACTGTGCCTCGCGAACGAACTCGCAGAGTTGCTCGAAATCGGCTTCGGTCTCGCCCGGAAAGCCAACGATGAACGATGTTCGCAGCGTTAGGTCGGGAATCTCGCGCCGCATCGTTCTCGATGGAGCGTAGGAAGATGTCCGCTCCCGCGCCGCGTTTCATGCGCTTCAACACCGGCGGCGAGGCGTGCTGCAAGGGCACGTCAATATACGAACAAATCTTGTTATGCGCAGCGATAGTCTCCAGCAGCCTGCCGGTGATCTTGTTGGGATACGCGTAGAGGAAGCGCACCCAACGCAGCTCGTCGATCTGAGCCAGCCGCTCCAGCAGCAGCGCCAACCCGTCCTTTAGGCCCAGGTCTTCGCCATAGCAGGTCGTGTCCTGCCCGATCAGCGTGATCTCGCGCACGCCCTGCCGTCCCAGACGCTGCGCTTCGGCAATCACCGACTCGAACCGTCGCGAACGAAACTTGCCGCGCAACTGCGGGATGATGCAGAACGAGCAGGGATGATCGCATCCTTCGGCGATCTTGATGTATGCCGAATACTTCGGGGTGGCAAGCAGTCGCGGCGTGTTCTCGTCGTAGAGATAGTTCGGCAAGTCGGCAATTGCTCCGTCCCAGGCCTCTTTAGAGAAGCGGCCGGCGGCTTCGCGAGCATGCCCTTCGGAACGCCCGTTCAGGATGACGAACGGAGAGTGCTCCGGTCGTTCTGGTTCGATTCCGGCGGCGCTAAGAATCTGCTGCAACTCGCCGGTGCCGACGACCGCGTCCACCTCCGGAATGTTCTTCTGGATCTCTTTACGATAGCGCTCGACCAGACAGCCGGCGACAATCAGTTTCTGCGCCCGTCCCGAGGCCCTGTGTTGGGCCATTTCCAGGATCGTGTCCACCGATTCCTGCTTCGCCGAATCGATGAACGAGCAGGTGTTAACGACGATGACGTCAGCGTCTTCCGCGCGCGAGGTAATCTGGGCTCCGCCCGCCGATAGCAGGCCCATCATCACCTCGCTGTCCACCAGGTTCTTGGGACAACCCAGGCTCACAAATCCAATTTTCTTCACAGCAACCGTGGAGGCGCTACCCTCGGAATCGCGGTCGCCCAGCGGCGCCGAACTTCCGTCGATTGAGGTGAGGGACTCGTCCAGCAGAGCTACAGAATCAACTTTTGACTGCATGCGATCTCTTCATTCTAGCATTGTTTTTTGCGGGTTCCGGAGCGCTCGAGGATCAACCAAAGCCCTTCGTCGCGCCCGGCAGGGGCTCGCGACGAAATGTTATATTGACTTGTCGGGCGCTGGTCCCGCGCAACGCAATCCTGTGAAACCCGCCAGGTCCGGAAGGAAGCAACGGTAGCAGGCCAGTGCGTGTGCAGCGGCCAACTGGCGCCTGGCTTTTAGCGCTCTTCGCCATTCGCTTTTCGCCTTTCGGAACTGTCCCCAGGCTACCAGCCTCGAGTTAGAGATCGAATAACCGAAAGGCTTTGCTAATAGCGAAAGGCGAACCGCGATTCCATAGACTTTCCCCTTCATATCGTTGAGAATGAAGGCTCATTCATTACCGCATTCCCGGAGATCCCGATTGCCGAAGCCGATTCGTGCCAAGATCACAGCCCTGGGAACCTACGTTCCGCCCCGCGTCCTCACCAATCAAGACCTGGAAAAAATGGTGGAAACCACCGACCAGTGGATCTTGGAACGTACGGGAATTCGCGAGCGTCACCTGGTGGATAAAGGTGTTGCGGCCAGCGATCTCGCTGTGGAAGCAGTCAAGAAACTCGTGCAATCCTATCCGGTCGATCTTCAGGAAATCGATGTAATCATCGTCGGCACCGTTACCCCCGACATGATGTTTCCCTCGACCGCCTGTTTGGTGCAGCACAAGCTGGGTATCAAGCGCACTTGGGGCTACGATCTCTCCGCGGGATGCTCCGGCTTCTTGTACTCTCTCAACGCGGGCTCGGAGTTCATCGCCTCCGGCAGGTACAAGAAGGTGCTGGTGATCGGCTCCGACGCAAACTCCATTATGACCGATTACACCGACCGCGCCGTATGCATCATCTTCGGCGACGGCGCAGGTGCGGTGCTCCTGGAACCAGCTGAAGAAGGGGAGGACGGCATCATCGACTACGAGGCCCAGGTGGAAGGCGCGGGCGGCGCCTTTCTTTACATGCCCGGGGGCGGAAGTTTGAATCCGGCTTCACATGAAACAGTTGACAAGAAGATGCATTATATTCATCAAGATGGACAGCAGGTATTCAAGTATGCGGTGAAGAAAATGGCGGAGATGACGGAGCGCGTCTTGCGTAAGAATGGGCTCACCGGCGCGGACGTCGATTGCTTCATCGCTCATCAGGCCAACAAGCGCATCATTAATGCTACCGCCGATCGCCTGAAGATGCCGATGGGGAAAGTCGTCATCAACATTGACCGATACGGCAATACCACCGCTGGCACCATTCCCCTTGCCATGCAGACTGCGCTCGAGGAAGGCAAGCTGAAGAAGGGTAACTTGGTGCTGCTGGCTGCGGTCGGTGCCGGATTCACCTCGGGGGCCACTTTGCTCCGCTGGGCGTATTAGCCACGACCGGCTCGCCCTCGTAATTTGCAATCCATCCCACATGACGAACCAATCTCATCCCGACTTCGTAGTGACGGTCATGCAGCCGCAGCGCAGCAGTTCGGGGATGTTTGCCTGGCTGGTTGCCTTCGTCGTAGCGCTCTTGTTGCTGTTCTTAGCAGTTGTGGCGCGTTCGACGCCGGCGGATTCGTCTGGCGACCTGGCGCTCGTCGGAGGCAAGGTTTATCCCACTCCCCAAGCTGTGCCAATCAAGAATGCGACCGTTCTTATCCGCAACGGCAAGATCGTGGCCGTCGGCGAGAGTGATGCTATTGAGGTTCCGAAGTCGGCTTACATCATCGAATGCGCCGGTCGGGTGATCACGGCGGGCTTTTGGAACAGCCACGTGCACTTTACCGAGGACGCTTGGAAGGATGCTGCCACGGCCCCGGCCGAGAAGCTCGAAGAGCATATGCAGACCATGCTCACCAAGTGGGGCGACACCACCGTTTTTGATATCGGCTCGTACCCGCAAGACACGCTTGCGCTGCGTCGCCGCGTGGAGAGCGGAGACATAGCCGGCCCGAAGATCTACACCACGGCAGGCGAGATTTTTCCCAAGGATGGCATTCCGTTCTATCTCTCGCCGCAACTGGCTACCGCCCTGAAGCAGCAGGAAGCCGCCACTCCCGCAGACGCAACCAAGCTGGCGCAGGAGGAATTGGCTCTGGGTGGCGACGGCATCAAGCTATTCACGGGAGCGCTCGTGGGACATGGCAAAGTCACGCCGATGCCGGTCGATGTGGTTCGCGCAGCCGTCGACGTGGCGCACGCGGCAGGGAAGCCGGTCTTCGCGCATCCCTCGAACCACGCCGGCACCGACAACGCGCTGGCTGGCGGAGTGGACATCCTGGCGCACACAATTCCCATGGAATATGACTGGTCGCCCGAGGAATTGCAGCGCATGAAGCAGCAGCATGTGGCGCTCATTCCCACGTTGTCGTTGTTTCCTGACGAAGTGCGCAAGTCAGGCGGCTCCGAGGCCGACAAGGCGGAAATCCTCAAGAACGCGGTATCCCAGCTCAAAAGCTACTTTGATAAGGGCGGCACGATTCTCTTCGGCACCGATGTGGGCTACACCCAGCTCTACGACACCACTAGTGAGTACAGTTACATGCTCCGCGCCGGAATGAACTGGCGCGACATCCTCGCCTCGCTCACCATCAACCCAGCGACCTTCTTCAAGGCCGGGAGAACCGGCAGAGTGGTCGTAGGCGATGCCGCTGATCTGGTCGTGCTCGGCGGCGATCCAGCCATCGACGTTCGCAACTTCGCCAAGGTGGAGTACACCATCCGCGCTGGCAAGGTGATCTACAAGAAGTGAAGTGCTGGGCCGCCGCCTAATCACTGCCCAATGATAGAAGCGTGGTCAGCAATCGGGACGACGGCAGCTTCTGGTTGATCTTTTCGAGCAACTTCACTATCTCCGCCAGCGCTCGATAGAGGAATATTCCACTGCAGACGATAGCCAACAGAATCGCTACGAGCAGTACTGCAGTCATTGTGTTCCTCCTGCCGTCGAATTACTGAATACCGCCGGGACCTTCCCTCTCAGCTAACACATTGTCTGTCGTGCCCCGTTCTAGCCCGAGGTGGGAGTGTTCCCAGGAGGTCAGTTACGAGTGTGGCCGATCCCATCCTTGCAAGCGCGGCCACCAGCGCCGTACATTTTTGCAATATTCGACATAGTCCGCGCCGAACTTCTTGCGCAGGGTCGGCTCTTCATACAAGACCACAAACAGATGCACTCCGAGGGCAACGGCTACCACGGTAACGATCGCCACCGTATTGGGATGCCCAAAGACCACCCACAGCCCAATCCACCCCGCGGCGAAGCCCACGTACATGGGGTTTCTCACGTAGCGGTAGAATCCCACCACCACCAGTCGCTGCGGCGGAGCCACTGGCGCGGGAGTGCCGTGTCCCGTCCATCCGAAGTCCCAAACGCAGCGCAACGCCACGGCAAATCCCAGCACCGACGGAACCGCAGCCAGCCATCGCCAACGCGCCGCGCCTGCGGCTTCCACGCGGAAGCCGAGCCACCTCGGCAGCAGCCAGAACCATAACGCGAAGAATGCCGCGCCCACCAAGAGCGACGCCACTGTCGTCAGCCATTGATTCCCAGACGCGCCTCGCAAGTCGCTTGCAGACCGTTCATCGGCCATCGGTTCTCCCGTCAGGTGCAGGAGCTCGTTTGTCTTTATCTACTCCTCATCATCTTCCAACAATTCCCAATCCAAAGATTCCCAGCCTGGATCAACCAAGGTTCGAAAACTTCCGCTCGGAACCCGGCGGCTCGAGAGATGACCCTGCTCGCAAATTACGTCTGACAAGAGTGATTCAACCAACAACCACAAGGCGTCTTCTCTCATGTTGTCGGAGACTCCTATGCCGGCTCGAATGCTGACTAGAGAGGCGCAGTCTTCCTTACCGCATCGCACCTGTATACAGGCACAAACCTGTTCTACAGGGAATCGATCTTGGGGAGGTTTCTCGAAAAACGTTCTGTGAAACTTGTCCGGCGAATAGGCGGTCGCACGTTTGCAGTGAGGACACAGAACGTTGGTGGGAAGGCCACCCCCGCTTAACAGCAATTGATCCAGCACTCGCGGTGCGGGCTTGGTCAATGGGAGCCGAATGGTATTCCCACAATTACAGCAGATAACGGTGAGATCAAACATGCCGGCTGCCCCATGCTAGCACCCTTTCCTTGGTTTTCCGGTGAAACAAAACACACCGCCGCCATTGGCTGGGGAACCCGTCGTATACTGCGGGCAACTAGGAAGTCCTGCGTGTACTTTCCCTCTCGTGTTCGCCAACTCGTCATCTTCGACGACGGCTGCACGCTATGGCCGGACGACGAACTCAAAGTCCTCGCCGAGCAAGGCGATGCGATCCCGGTGGGCCGCCGGGACGAGTTTCGCATCCCTCAGCACCACGCGCGTTCGGTGGACGAAGCCATCTGAGGACGCCTTTGCCCGCCTGAGAGCAAAAAGCGAAGCCCAGCGCAACCGCCGGGCATGAGCAGTGGCATGCGCTCCACCCAGAGGCCGTTGACCGGTTGTGCTTCTGGAGTCAGGCGAAGAACGAATGCGCGCGTCATACCAGCCTGACACTAATCGAGCTGCAAGACTTTCACCTCCTCAGCTGCACTCGGCAGAGTGAAATGGAAAGTCGCTCCGCGCCCGGAATTGGTCATCGCCCATAGACGGCCGCCATGCGACTCCACGATGGAACGGCTAATGGTCAGCCCCATGCCAGAGCCCTGCGGTTTGGTCGTAAAGAACGCGTTGAAAATTTCGTCCGCCTTTTCGGCTGGCAATCCCACACCGGTGTCGCTGACCGAGATCAACACGTGACCATCCTGACCCAGTTCCGATTTAATCGCGAGTTCACCAGGAGCGCCCTTCATCGCTTCAATGCCATTGAGCATAAGGTTCATCAACACCTGCTGCAGCTGCACGCGATCAGCTCTGACTTTGGGAAGCCCGACTGCAAGATCGGTCCGCATAGAGATGGAATACCGGTTGGCCTCGGTGCGCAGCAGGGCAGGCATGTCACGCAGAACTTCGTTCACATCAACCGGCTCTCGTTCCGCTGGAGCACCTTGCTTGTAGAGGGACCTCAAGCGGCTGATAACTTCTGCCGCGCGGCTCCCGTCCCGCACGATCCTCGTGGCCGCCGTGCGCGCCTCCTGCACATTTGGGTCGTCCCGCGCGAGCCAACGCAAGCAGGCATTGGCGTTATTGATTGCGGCAGCGATGGGCTGCCTTAGCTCGTGCGCCAGGGAGGCAGTCAGCTCTCCCAGCATGCTGACCCGGTTCACATGTGCAAGATCTGCCTCTACCTGACGCAATCGCTCGCGCTCTTCTTCAGCGCGCTTGCGCCCGCTGATGTCGTTGTTGGTCACGAGGATCGCAATCGGTGCGCCCTTGTCGTCGCGCTGTAATGACCACCGGCTGGCAACCGTCAGCTGCGTTCCGGACTTTCTGGTATGCACGAGCTCGCCTTCCCAGCGGCCTGTGCGCACCAACTCTTCCTCGATTTGGTCAAGGGGCGCCGGAAAGACCGTCTTAAGCAACTCATGAGCGACCTCGCCGATCGCTTCCCCTGCCGTCCAGCCGTACAACGCTTCCGCGCCACGATTCCAGTAGCTGAGAATTCCATTCATTTCACGGACAAAAATCGCGTCACGCGTCAAACTGAGAAGATTAGCCTGCTGCCGAAGAGTTTGTTCGGCGCGCTTTCGCGCGGTGATATCGCGGACGGCAGCGGAGACCAGCGTGCCCTCCTCCGTCTCTAGCGGACTGAGGCTGATCTCGACCGGAAATTCCGTTCCGTCTTTCCGCCGTCCGTACAAATCCATACCCTCGCCCATCGGCCGCATCCGAGGCTGGGTAAAAAACGCGGCGCGATATTCAGGGTGTCGGGCCCGAAACCGTTCCGGCACAAGGATCTCAATGTTCTGCCCCAAGAGCTGTTCCCGCTGATAGCCAAACAGTTTCTCCACCTGGGCGTTGACCAACACGATCTGGCCCTGCCGATTGGTTACGATCATGGCATCCGGAGCGGCTTCCAGAAGCCCACGGAATTTCTGCTCGGCCTTCTTGCGCTCGGTTATGTCCGTTATCGCCCCCATGAATTCCAAGTCATCCGATTCGCCGGGCGCCGACGGATGACCCACAACGCGAACGTACTTCACAGAACCATCCGCCATCAGCAGCCGGTGGTCAAAATCCAAATCCTTCCTCTCCCGGGACGCAGCATCGATTATCTTCTGGACAAGCAGCCTATCTTCCGGGTGAGTTCTTTGCCGTATCCGTTCCAGCGTAGGTTTGCTTGTTGGTTCAAATTCGAATATCCGAAATGTCTCCTCGGACCAGAAAATCTCCCCGCCAGATACTTGCCATCCAAAGCTGCCCGTGTGGCTCAACCTCTGGGCTTCCGCTAAATAAGCCTCGTTGCGTTTCGTGATGTCCTCGCAGACGATCAGCAGCACCAGCCGATTTTTCAGGGAGACGGCATTGGCGGTTTCTCTGCACCCAAAGCATCGTGCCATCTTTACGGATCTTCCTGGCTTCCCACATCATCATCCGGCCGTGCTGCGCGAAACATTCCAGGGTGCGCTTTTGAACCGCATCCCGATCGAGCCGGATAGAAAACATTCGACACCGGTTGCCCAATCAGTTCGTGCACGTTGTAGCCCAACTTTTCCGCGCCGAAGGTGTTCACAAGGACGATCTTGCCTTCCGCATCCACGACGAAGTACATCGTCGGATTGCTCTCGAACGCGGCTCGCCATTGCTCCTCAATTTCTTCGCGAGCTTGTTCAGCCCGCTTGCGCTCAGTGATGTCGGTGTTGGTTACGAGGACTGCGGTCGGCGTGCCCTGCGCGTCGCGCTCCAAAGACCACCGGCTCGCAACCGTCAGTTGCGTTCCGGACTTTTTCGTATGCACGAGCTCGCCTTCCCAGCGGCCTGTGCCCATCAACGCTTCCTCGATTTGGTAAAAGGGCACCGGGAAGACCGTCTTAAGCAACTCGTGAGCAACCTTGCCAACCGCTTCGTCAACCGTCCAGCCATACAGCTGTTCGGCGCCCCGGTTCCAGTACTTTATCGTCCCTTTCATATCGCGGACAAAGATGGCGTCGTGCGTCAGACTGAGGAGTTTCGCTTGCTCCCGCAAGGAGGCCTCGCTCTGGCGCAGCGCCTCCTCGGCACGCTTACGCTGGACTCTCTCTTCGGCTTCGCGCAATGCCCGGCGGACTGAAGGGCCGATTCTCGAAAGACGCGTCTTGAAGACATAGTCTGTGGCCCCCATTTTGAGGGCTTCAATCGCCATTTCTTCGACCAGCGTCCCAGACACGAAGATGAATGGAAGCTCCGGACAAACCTCTTGCGCAATTTTCAAGGCAGAAATGCCATCAAACAAGGGAAGCGTGTAGTCCGCCAGGATCAGGTCAAATCCACCCTGCTGAAGGAATGCGACGAAGCCGGCCTGAGTGTCGGCACGTGTCACCTCGCAGACAATGTCTTCGGCTTCCAGGCTTGCCTGAACAAGCTCTGCGTCCCTAGGTTCGTCTTCCAGATAAAGAATTCGCAACCGTAAGACTCCTAATTGATTTCCTCAATTCATCCCCGGTGCCTTCTGCATTTCGCGACAAGGGTTCGCTATTTCTTTTTCACACTCCCGGGTGGTGGCTCGTTGATGACCGCCCAAAACACGCCGAGTTCCTTGATGGCGTTCACGAACTCGTGGAAATCCACCGGCTTCACCACATACGCGTTAACGCCCAGTTCGTAGCTGGCCACCATATCCTTTTCTTCATGGGATGACGTGAGCACGACCACCGGAATCGTCTTCAGGTGTTCATCCCCCTTGATCTGCTTCAGCACTTCGAGCCCATCGACCTTCGGCAGTTTCAGATCGAGCAGGAGGACCGCGGGATTCTCGCGAGCGCGTCGCATGAAGTTCCCCCGGTAATATAGATAATCCAGCGCCTGTTCGCCATCGGCAGCGACCACGACCTCGTTCGCGAGATTGTATTCATCCAAAGCCGTCAACGTAAGCTCAACGTCTTTCTGGTCGTCTTCGACAAGTAAAATGCGTCCTATGGTTTCCATTTTGTCAGTTCGCTCCCGTGATTTTGGAAAGTGAGATGTAGAAGGTGGCGCCGCCATTCACCGTGCCTTCCGCCCAGACGCGGCCGCCATGCCGGTGTACGATGCGTTGGACCGTGGCCAACCCGATACCGGTACCCTCGAAAGCCTCCTGAGGGTGAAGCCGCTGGAAGACGCCGAACAGCTTGTTGGAATATTTCATGTCGAATCCGACCCCATTGTCTCGCACGAACAGCGTTGTGTAATCTTCTTTGTGTTCCGTGCATCCGATTTCGATTACGGCCTGGGGCCGTGTGCGGGTGAATTTTACAGCGTTGGAAACAAGGTTGACCAGCGCCAGCCGCAACATGGCGCGATCTCCATACCAGTCGGGTAAAGGATCTATCTTCCAGACAATCTCGCGATCGTTCGCATCCTGGCCGACCTCGGCCACGGCTTCTTGCACGAGCTGCTTCAGGCTGACGGTAGAATTGTGTGCCTCGGCACGGCTGATCCGGGAAAACGCGAGCAGGTCGTCGATCAGGCTGCCCATCCGTTTTGCCGCTTCAAGGATCATCGTCAGGTAGCGCTGACTCTTTTCATTGAGAGATGCAGCCGCGCTCTTGCGCAGAAGCTCGGCAAAACCTGCCGTATGGCGTAGTGGGGCGCGCAGGTCGTGGGATATGGAATAGGCGAAGGCTTCCAGCTCCTTGTTGCTGGCTTCGAGCGCGCTGGAACGTTTAGCAAGCTCCCGGTTGAGCGCTTGCATCTCCTCCTCCCAGCTCTTTCGTGCGGTGATGTCGTTGCCGGTTTCGAGGATCGCGACCGGGCGGCGCTGTTGATCACGTCGCAAAGACCACCGGCTCGCCACAATCACCTGGGCGCCGTCCGCCTTGGTGTGCGTGAGTTCACCCTCCCATCGATCCGTCTGCAGCAACTCCTTCCAAATTTCCTCGAACGGCTTTGGGAAAACGGTGTGCAGGAGATCCCCGGGTCGCTTGCCAATCGCGTCCTGCTGCGTCCATCCGTAGAATTCTTCCGAGCCTCGATTCCAGTAGGTGATGATCCCATTGATATCCCGGACGAAAATGGAGTCGTGCGTCAGGTCGAGCAGGCTGGATCTCTCCTCTACTTCGACCTTGAGCTTGTCCCGAGTCTGGCGAAGATCTTCTTCGATGCGGCGCCGAATCACAGCGAACCACGTGAGGAGTGAAGCGAATGAGGCAAAGATGATGAAATACGGGAGGTCCGACCGTGCGATGTAGAAGGTGTAGAGTGGCCGCACAAAGAAGTAGTTGAAGCATATGGAGGACAAGATGACCGCCAACACCGCAGGTCGTGGCCCTCCATACCAGGAGGTAATTGCGACCGCAAAAAGCAGCAGCGGAACTTCAGCATCCCGGAAATGGAAATGCTGCAGAAGCAGCGCCGTCGCCAATGCGACACCGACGGAAACAACCGCAAGCCCGTAGCGCTTGAGATACATCAGTCGCCCCGGCCCCGATTGTATCAAGCAGTTTTGGGTGGGAGTGTTCCAGGTCGAGGCAATCGCAGGGTATTCTCAATGGGAGAGAGCCAGCAGTCATGCGTAGACCACGCGCCGGTGGGCAATGCACGACCACCTTACTTCAGATTTCTACGGCTTCAGTCCTTGCGAATATGGCGCTGGAAGTCGGAGCCGGAGACGTTGCTTCCGCATTTCGATTGCTTGATTCGTGATGATCGTCAAGTCCGAGCAAGGCTTGCCGCTGCACAACTTACACTGCGCTCTCAGCAATTTTTCTCCTCCGAGGTTGACGGCAAGAAAGGCTGGTGAGATCAGCGTCGCCGAATTACCGACGATGACAAAACGATGTCGTTGGACTCCGTTAATAGTTACTAGTAGATCGATTCCATAATAATGTTGCAATACAGCGTATCGTGGTGTAAGCTCCTCGTTGCCATTACGAGGAGGTTTGTCGCTTGCCCTTCGTCAGCCGCCGCGCCCCGTTGAAGTTGAGCAACAGCGAGATTGAAATGCTGGCTATGCTCTCGCAGTCGAGAAGCGAACCGGCCGGCCGGGTCCAGCGGGCTTCGATTCTATTGTGCTATCACGCGGGAGACACAGTCTCAGAGATCGCTAGAACCCAAGGCACGAACCGGCCGCGGGTTGAGCGGTGCGTGAGCAAGGCCCTGGATTTGGGCGTGGCGCAGGCGTTGGTCGATCTGCCGGGCCGGGGCCGCCGACCGGCGATGACGGCGGAAGCGCGAGCGTGGGTTGTCGCTCTGGCATGCCAGAAGCCGAAGGATCTGGGCTATGCCCAAGAGTTGTGGACCACAAGGTTGCTGGCGAAGCATGTCCGCACACACTGGCACGCGGCTGGCCACCCGAGCCTCGCCAAGTTGGGGCGCGGAACGGTCTCCAAGATTCTCAACGCCAACCAGGTACATCCGCACAAGATCCAATACTACTTGGAGCGACGCGATCCTGAGTTTGACGCAAAGATGGTGCAGGTCCTGCACGTTTACAGGGAGGTGGAGATCTGGCGCGAGAAAGGCGCACCGCCTGCGGATTTGATCGCCGTGCTTTCCTATGACGAGAAACCCGGCATTCAAGCCATCGAGAATACCGCCCCAGACCTGCCGCCACAGCCAGGAAAGCATGCCGCCGTAGGGCGAGATCATGAATACATTCGGCACGGAACACTGTCCTTGCTGGCCGGCATCGATTTGGTGTCGGGCGAGGTTCTCGGGTTGGTGCGCCAACGGCATCGTAGCGCGGAGTTCATTGAATTCTTGAAGCTGGCCGACGCACGTTATCCCGCGGGCGCACGCATCCGTATCGTGCTCGACAATCACTCTGCGCATATCTCCAAAGAGACACGGGCTTTCCTCGGAGCCCTGCCCAACCGCTTTGAATTCACCTTCACACCCAAACACGGGTCCTGGCTCAACTTGATCGAATCCTTTCGTGAGACGCCCGTGGTCTTCCGCTGGAAGTACAAACTGGACACTCTTTCCGTCGTTTAGCCATTGATATACTATATAGGAATCACCATACTAGCCGATAAAAATTACTAAAACACGGGCGCATGGCTCGGGGACGGTCACGCTTAGCAACAGCACCCTCAGCGGGAATAGCGTCTCTGGCTGCGGGAGCGGTGCTATCTACCATGGCGGCCCGACGATACTCCAGAACAGCATTGTTGCGGGTAGCTCTTCAGGAGGAGACGGCTGCGACACTGTGACCTCGAATGGCTCCCGTATGGCGCGTGATGCAAGGCTAGAACGGCCGCCAAGTACTATCAATGGTAGTAGCTATTCCTGCACTGTAGCCTGAATTTGTAGCTTCGCTGTCAAGTTGAACTTGGCCAGCAGGCAGCCTTTCCCGCACATCCATTGGGGGTATTTGAATGCGCTCCACAGTCATGTTTATACGTGTGTTCACAATCGCGACGGTTGTGTTTGTTAGCGTCCTAGCGCTTCCGTTTATGCTACGGGCACAAAATGCGACCGGCTCACTGCTTGGCGAAGTGCAGGACGCCAGCGGAGCGCGAATTAAGTCTGCCACTGTTTCGGCGACTGACAACGGTTCAGGCATTGCGCGGCGGGCAACCACGAGCAGCCGTGGAGAATTTCGCTTTCCTGATCTGATGCCGGGGAACTACCACCTTGTCGTTAGTGCCACCGGGTTCGCCGAGGCCAATTCTGATGTCACGGTGCAAGTGAGTACCGTGCGGGATGTCCTGGTGACGCTTCGGCCCGCCGCTGTTCAGCAGACGGTGAACGTGAAGGCCCAGCCCTCTTCCATCACCAGCCAGGAACTCGACACCACCAACGCGGTGAACGGCGGCGTGGTCACCGAGCGGGACTTGCAGGACATTCCTCTGGCGGCGCGCAGCTTTGCCAACATTGCTTATATGGTCCCGGGCACAGAACCGGTCGAGCCTTCCGACCCAACCAAGGCGCGTATTACCGCAGTTTCCACAGGCGGCAGTTCCGGCCTGAACAACCAGCTCAGCGTTGATGGCGCTGACAATTCGGACGACTACATCGGCGGTTTCCTGCAGAACTTCTCTCCCGATGTCATTCGCGAGTTTGCGGTCCAGACCTCGCAGTCACAATGCCGACGTTGGCCGCACCACCGCAGCGGCGGTGGTAATCAGCACCAAGAGCGGCACCAACGAGTGGCATGGCGACTTCGCAGTGTTTGAGCGCGCCGCCGCCCTGAACGCACGCTTTCCCATCGAGAATCCTGCTCCCGAGCCCAAACAGCCTTTCTCCACGGCAGAACTACGTCGGCACCATCGGCGGGCCGATCGTGAAGGACAAGGTCTGGATCTTCACCGGCTTTGAGATGGTGAACGAGCACGCCAGCATCAACTACAGTCCTGACAGCCTGACGCAATTCAATGCGCTGTCGCAACTGGCGCAAGAAGGACTGATCCCCAACACGAGTTCGATTGCGGTGCCCCCTTACGTGCGTGTACCGTTTCAATCTTACTTGGGCATGATGCGCTTCGACTGGGCGCAATCGCAGCGTTCGCAGTGGTTTGTCCGCTACGCCCTCGACAACAACACGACCAACAATGCGCTGGTGCAGCAGGGCACGCTGCCTTCCACCGGCGCGACATAACCCACGCCAACTATCAGAACGGCGTCATCAGCAACACGTTCGCCTTCAGCCCGTCGTGGGTGGGAAATTTCACCTTCGGCACTAGCTATCTGCACGGGACCGCAGCGCGTAATGGATACCTTGGCTTCGCTCTGGCGTTTCCGTTTAGCTCGACTTCGAAGACCATTTCCGGCTTCGAGACCTACGGCGATAACCAGTTTGTTACCCCCATCACCGCGTTTCCCGTGATTCGCAATCAGGAGAAATATCAGTTTCGCTACGATGTGAGCGGCACCGTCGGCCGGCACGCCCCCAAGTTCGGCGTGGACTTCATCCACGAGCCGGTGCTCAGCGGCGCCTTCCCCGGTCAGGCGGAAACCACTTATGTCCTTACTGAGAACCCAACGTTTTATCTGACCAACCCGGATCAACTCACCGCGGAATTAAACTGCCTGCCGCCATTCGACGGCACGAACTGCCAGACCACGTTCACCCCGGCGGGGAATGGAAGTTTTTCGCAGAACGTTCAGCGCTTGGGACTCTACGCCATGGATTCCTGGCGAGTGACGCCGGAGCTGACCATCAACTACGGGCTACGCTGGGACACCACATTCGGGTTGTTTCAGGCCTCGGGCGTCAGCCAACTTTTCAATCCTGGAGTGCAAACCATCCGAGGCTTGCAACTGCCGCTGTCCACGGGTGTGCCCCAGGACTACCGCAAAGCCTTTGCGCCGCGCTTGGGTATCGCCTATTCTCCCGACCAGGTTGAGGACCTGGTCATTCGCGCCGGCATCGGACTCTACTACAACGACCTCGCGCAGAACGGCTGGGCAACAGCGTTTCAGGCGGTGAACACTCCGTCAGCATTTCAGCCCTGCAACCAGCCTGGCGATCCGGGATGTCTGCCGGGTGCGGCTGATGGCGGCGCTGGCGTCGTGATCGATTCCCACTATCACACCCCGTATGCTCTGCACGTGAGTGGCGGGGTCCAGTATCAATACAAGCGCAATTGGATCATGAGCGCGGATTACGTCCTCGAGCAGGGTAGGCACGGTTACCAGCGGTACGAATACACCGCAGGCTACACCTTGTTCTCACCGCTGTTTCCGACAGACCCCGACAGCCAGATGGCGAACGTGCCCAACTTGTCCGTCTTCAAGTCGGATAATCGCTCAAGTTACAACGCGATGATGCTGCGACTGCAGGGCAACATTACCCGCCGCTTCAACTTGACTGCGAATTATGTGCTGTCGAGGGCCAAGGTCTACGGCTGTGTTTTGGGGGAGCTCTGGGATTACGTCAACGGTGTCTGCAATCCTCTGAACCCCTTCGGCCCCGGTGATTACGGGCCGTCCGGAGAAGATGTGACCAGCCGCTTTACCCTCGCGGGAATCGTGTACGTTCCCGGCGGCTTTCAGGTGTCAACACTGATTCAGGCCGAAACCGGTCGTCCTATCACTCTGACAACTCCGGTGGATGTGAATGGGCTGGGTGATCCTACCAACGATCGCGCTGTCATCAATGGTGTGCAGACGACGCTGGACCAGTTCCGCGGAACTCCCTACATTCAGGTCGATCTCCGCGTGACAAGGCCGTTCAAGGTCGGAGAGCGCTGGCAGATCATTCCCTTCGCCGAGTTCTTCAATCTGTTCAACCGCAACAATCCGGGAGCCAACTACGTCACCGACATCTCGGCCCTGCCGACGCCGGTGAACAATCTGTACAATGCAACGGCGCTGTGCCCCACACCTGCGTGCAGCGTACCCATCACCAACCCGAATCAGCTGCTGGTGCCCGCCGGCGCGCTGGGCGATTTCTTCGGGCCGGGAACAACCGTGGGCATACCGTTCGCTGCGCAGCTTGGGGTGAGAGTGACATTCTAGGCTAAGATTAACGGGGGAAATTCCGGTGAAGAAGCTTGATCTTAAGAACTGCATCGTCACTATGCCCGACAAGCAGGCGGTCTACGCGGCTGTCGTTCTCTACGGTGGGCTCTGGAATATGGAAGGCGGCTGGTTCCTGAAACAGAACAGAATACCGGCTGAGCTGCTGGAGAGCCTCCACTTCATTATGCCGAACCACTTTACCAACAAGTGCAAAGATTGTCTCGATGAGTTTGAGAAGGAGGTCAATACGAGGAATATTGGTTCGTACTCGCTCTGCGGCTTCTCCCGTGGTGCTCAAGAGGTGTATAGGAACCGGAGCCTGGAACAATGGGAGATCTTGGGTCTTATCGATCCGAGCGCCCCTACGCTGGACATATTCAAGGATGATGTGCTGGACAACTTCGTCGACAAGATCCGATGCGTGTACTGGGTGCCGAATTGGGGGAAGAGCGGATACGACGGGAGAGTTCCCCGCTTCGCTCAGCACCTGCGCGATCTGAAAGTGGAAATGGTTGAGAAGGCGGTGCCACACCCGGGACATGCCGGCCTTTTTCTTCAAGCAATTCGGCAGCGCGTTTTGAGTTTCGACGGTTGCGGGCCTGGAAAGAATTGGTGTTGACGCACTCCAGATCAATTTGTCGAATACGAAAAAAGCCGACCCCTTCGGGCCGGCTTCCTCATAACAACGAACCCTTTTACTTCTTGAGTGTCCCAACGTAGGTGGCAATGGCCGAGGCCTGGTCCGCCGTCAACCCTGACACCGCCTTGCTATGGGGCGCTTTCTTGCCCGCGGCGCCCTTGGTGAGCAAATCGTCGATCTGCTGCTGGGTCAGGATGGTCTTCTGCAGCGACGGGCCTACTTTCCCTTCGCCCGCCGCGCCATGGCATGCTGCGCATTTGGTTTTGTAGAGGGCAGCTCCATCCTGTGCCCAGGCCATGCTCGACGCCAGTGTGAATGCTGCCATGATCATTAGAGAACGCTTCATGAATGAAAATCTCCTTTGCAAATTTTAGAATGACAGGAGCAGAAACCAGCCTCCAGTTGTTTCCATCAACTGCGCTGCCACCGCCCATGTGAGCACGGGACCCCGTCGCTCACAATGTGTTTCATTGTAGGGGCTCAACCCCCAATCGTTCGATGGGGGCCGTCACAGAGACCACGTGCACCGGTCACAGTGGTTTGGGTTGTCGCCAAGTCAGGCAGGCAGAGAAGAACTGCTGCCTTTGGCTCGCATCGGAGTACAATGCCCAACGCATCGTTGCATTCGCCCCGACGGGGCCAGCAGAACAGAGCCTGACGGATATGACCGACCCCTTCACCGGTGGCTGGGAAGAGCAAGTAGCTCAAACCTTGCGGCGGAAATCGCGGTCAAAAGCGGCCGAAGTCGTGCTACTCTCAGGGCGGAGCTTGCCTCATGCCGCGGAGCCTTCTAGCTGTCGCCGCCATCGGCCTGACCCTGGCGATCCGGACATTCGCGGACGATATCAAGCCTCCGGAAAATCCCGATTTGGTGGCCGCCGACCAGCTTTATCGGTCAGGTAGGTTCGCCGACGCCGCGGGGAAATATCAAGCAATCTTAAAGGTGAACACAACGCTTGTGCCCGCACAGACAGGGCTCGTCCGTGCGCTGCTGCGCCAGCAAAAGATCGACGAAGCCTTGGCCGAGGCCAACAAGGCTGTCGCCGCGCAACCTAATTCAGCCGCCCTCCTGGCCGCCATGGGTGACGTGCAATTCCGGCTGGCGGAGATGGCTGAGGCGGAGAATTCCTACCTGCACGCACAAAGGATCGACCGCAAAGAACTCCACTCCTATCTCGGTCTGGCCCGTCTCTACAACGCTTACTCGCTCCACGGCCGCGCATATCAGGAACTCAAAGCCGCGTATCAAATTGCACCCGATGATCCTGAGGTCCAGCGTCTGTGGTTTCGCAGACTTGGCCGGCGGGAGCGCATCGCGGCCATCCAGGCGTATCTCGCCGGTGAACATCCGGACGATCCGGAGGAGACGGAATACCTGCAGCACTACTTGGAATTCCTCAAGGCCACGATTGACCAGCCCGCCCACGTTTGCAAGATGGTGAGCAAGGTCGAGCAAACTGATACCAAACTGGATCCGATGTCGCCCGATGCGCGACACCTTGTGGGCTATGGCCTCAGCGTCAAGTTAAATGGCCGCAACAGCCGCCTCCTGCTGGATACGGGAGCGAGTGGAATTCTGATTGGCCGCAAATTCGCGGAAAAAGCCGGACTCACGCATATCTCCGACATCCGTTATTTCGGAATCGGTGACAAGGGCCAGCAGGGTGGATACCTCGCGTTGGCCGAGCACATCCGAATCGGGGAATTGGAGTTTGCCGATTGCGTGGTCCATGTAGCTGACAAGATACAGCTCACGGATGAGGACGGTCTGATCGGCGCCGATGTCTTTGGCTCATACTTGATCGACATCGACTTCCCTAGCGAGAAGCTGAGATTGTCGGCGCTACCACAGCGTCCGGATGAACCGGCCGCACCGGCCACCCTGAACAGCGGCGGTGAGTCGCACTCGAGCCCCGACGACACGGAAGGTCCAGGAGATCGGAAGGCTGAATCGGTCGCCGATGCAAGCAAGCCCACCAACGCCACCGCTGGTCCTCGTCCGCCAAGGGACCGCTACGTCGCCCCAGAGATGAAGGAGTGGACTCCGGTCTTTCGCTTTGGCCATGAACTGCTTATCGTCACCACGGTCAACACTTCCAAGCCGATGCTGTTTCTGATCGATACTGGATCGCAGCTCAACGATCTCTCCATCCGGGCAGGGCGCGAATTGGGCAAGATCAGCTCCGACTCGACGGTCCACATTAAGGGGCTCAGCGGCAGTGTGGCCCAGGTTTACCGTGCCGATAACGCGACCCTCCGCTTTGGCCACTTCGCCCAGAAGAACCAGAGTATCGTCACCTTCGATCTATCGGGTATGAGCAAGAGCACCGGCACCGAAGTTTCGGGAATTCTCGGCTTTCAAGTCTTGCGGATGTTGCAGGTCAAGATTGACTATCGCGACGGACTGGTTGACTTTGTCTACGACCCGAGCCGCTTGCGGCATTGATAGAAAAGCCGCCGGAGTTTCGGCGGCTCCCTTAGAGTTATGCAATTCTGGGTTTATACGCTTACCGGCGAAGGCTGCTTGACGAGCACGGGCGTCAACCAGTTAAAGCGGTCCTCGGCAGTGCCGTTCACGATCCCGTAGAATTCCTTGCGAACGGTTTTGGTGATCGGGCCGGCGATGCCACGTCCGACGGTGATCTTGTCCACGGAGCAGATCGGTGTGATCTCCGCTGCGGTCCCGCTGAAGAACAGCTCGTCGCAGATGTACAGCATCTCGCGCGGAATAATCTGTTCGACCACCGGAATGCCGAGCTCGTGAGCGATGTGCATGACCGAATTGCGGGTGATGCCAGGCAGAACGCTGTTGCCTAATGGCGGGGTGTAGATGCGATCTTTGTGTACCACAAAAACGTTCTCGCCAGAGCCTTCGCTGACGTAGCCGTTGACGTCGAGCGCAATGCCCTCGGCGTAGCCGTTCACGATGGCTTCCATCTTGATGAGCTGGGAGTTCATGTAGTTGGCGCCGGCTTTGGCCATCGTCGGCATAGTGTTGGGCGCCAGACGGCTCCAGGACGAAATGCAGACCGCCACGCCGTCGTCGCAATCCGCGGCGCCCAGATATTTACCCCACTCGTAGTTGGCAATGTAAACCTCGGTGGGCGAGTTGAACGGGTTCACGCCCACCTGGCCGTAGCCACGCAGCACGATCGGCCGGACGTAACACGGCGAGACCTTGTTGGCCGCGACCAGTTCCACCGCCCCCTGGCAAAGCTCGTCGAGGGAATAGTCCAGTTCGATCCGGTAAATCTTGCAGGACTGCACCAGACGCAGCATGTGGTCGTTCAGGCGGAAGATGGCAGGGCCCTTCGCAGTGTGATAGCAGCGGATTCCTTCAAACACCGATGAACCGTAATTGACCACGTGGGACATCACGTGGAGCGTCGCTTCATTCCAGGGAATCAGGTGCCCGTTGTGCCAAACGTGCTCAGTTGGTTTGATAGCCATCGGCATACTGGCGCTCCTTCGAAATCGGGATGGTACAAGTTGTGAGGCTGCTGGGCCCGGCTTGCTCAATAGACAAGATGCTCAATGCGAAGCAAACGCTGCGGCGATCGATGATGTTGGGCATCAGGGAATCGGCGTAACTCGGCATTATAACCGAAGCTTACCGGCAACACGTCAAGGGTTTTGTTGCTTATCGAACATCGTGACCGGCTGCACCATAATGGATGCAGTCCGCAGGATCGGCGGCGCCCCTAAACGTGCACACCGCATCAAATTCTTAGCGCGGCTGTTCTCTTTTGGTTGACGGAATCCCAGCCACGCGCGTCGGACAAGAAGGGGTAAGGGGCTCTGTGTTCCACCGATGACCCACTGGAAGACATTTGCGATAGGTTGTAGTTTGGCGCTGGCGCTGTTGCTTTTCGCGCAGCACAAATCTACTATGCCTGACCCGATTGCCTATCGCAAGGTGGTTGATCTGACCCACGACCTGAACGACCACTCGCCTAACTGGGAAGGCACGGCGAAGTCGCCCTTCGAGGCGAAAGAGTTGGGCAACATCGAGCGCGACGGCTACTACTCGCGCATTTTCACCACCCAGGAGCACTACGGCACGCACCTCGACGCGCCCGCCCATTTTGCCGGGCATGTGGACCGTGGACCAGATTCCGGCCGAGCGGCTGGTGCGGCCGCTGGTGGTGCTTGATGTTCGCGGGAAGGCGAAGGGCAATCCCGACTACGAAGTCAGCGTGCAGGACATCGCCGACTGGGAGAGCGCGAACGGCGAGGTTCCGATCTGGCGCGGTGGTCATGGCTTATACCGGCTGGGATGATCGCTGGAACACGCCTAAGGACTTTCGAAACGCGGGGGGCGACGGCGTGCCCCATTATCCGGGATACTCCCTCGAAGACCGCGAAGTTTCTGGTGAAGACGCGCGATGCGGTCGGACTCGGCATCGACACCATGAGCATGGACATCGGCGCAACCAAGACCTATCCCGTGCACCTGTTCACCGCGAAAGAGAGCGTTTACCAGTTGGAGAACGTCGCGAACCTTGGGCTCGGTGCCGCCGACCGGAGCGACCGTCGTGGTGGCGCCGATCAAGCTGGAAAACGGTTCCGGCGGCCCGGCCCGGCTACTGGCGCTGGTGAAGTAGGCCGCTTTTCGCAGTTCGCTACTAGCTCAGCGCTTTCGCGTCATTGGTGTGACGGCTTCATCCCGAGCGGAGTGAATTACTGCGACCGACGTTTTCGATGGAGATGCTTTCATTCGCGATAAGAACAGCAGATTCCTAGACATCAGTCTGAAACGCTCGGAGGCAAGATTGCCAAGATGACTGAGAGCTAGAAGCGCAAAGCTGAAAGCAATAGCGAAAGCTGCCTACCTCACATGCGCCCGATACAGCATGTAGCTGAAGCTCTCGCGCAGGGCGGCCATCCAGCGTCCGAACGCGGTCTTGGGAACTGAGCCGGGCCGCGGCGAGATGTACACCGTGCACGCCTTCCCGCTCCATCATTTGCTTGGCGCGGTACAGGTGATAGGCGTCGCTGACCAGCAGCGCGCTGTGCATTTCATTGGCGCGCATGATGATCGCCACCCGCTGCGCGGACTGGTCGGTATTGTCGCCCTGGGTTTCCGCGATCAGGTTCACGTCGGGAACGCCGCGTCCTTCGAGGTAATCGCGGCCCACCTGGCCTTCGCTGAAGCGCGGGTCCTTGCCCGCGCCGCCGGTGGTGATGATGACCGGCGCCAGTCCGCGCTCGAACAGATCGTAGGCGTGGTCGAGGCGCGCGCGATACACCGGCGAAGGATGGCCGACGTACTCCGCCGCTCCAAAGACCACGATGGCGTCGGCGGCATGCGGCTCATCCACGCCCGCTTCGCGCATGATCTGTGCAGCGGTGTACAACAGAACGCCCGCCGCGACAACTGCTGCGAGGATGACGATCCAGACTTTGAGAGGCAATTGGAATTCTCCGGGCGCCGTGGCGACTACTCCCGGCCCAGCAATTCGACGATCTGCTCCTCGGGAATGGCGCCGTGCCGCAGCAGGCGCCAGCCTCCATCTTCGCTGGTCAGATCGACGATGGTGGAAGGCATGTCGCGCGGAGACTGGCCGCCATCCACGATGACCGGCAGGCAATCGCCCAGCTGGTCGCGGACCTGCATGCGCGGAGGTGCACTCCGACTCGCCATGCAGGTTGGCCGAGGTGGCCGTGATGGGCAAGCCGGCGGCGCGAATGATGGCCAGCGGAATTTCAGCCGCGGGCACGCGCAGCGCGACGTTGCCGGTGTTGGCGGTGACTTTGAGCGGCAGCTTGGGGTCGGCCTTCACGATGATGGTCAGCGGGCCCGGCCAGAAGCGGCGCGCCAGCAGATAGAAAATCTCCGGCACCGGCCACGCCAGATCGGCGGCCTGGTCCACCGACTCGATCAGCAGCGAGAGCGGCTTGTGGCGCGAGCGGGTCTTGATCTCGTAAATCCGATCGACGGCGTGCAGGTTGAAGGGATCAGCGGCCAGGCCGTAAAACGTGTCGGTCGGCATGCCCAGCACCTGGCCGGCGCGGATCTTCTCCGCGACATAGGTCACCAGAGAGGCTTCCGGCTGGCTGGCTATTGATCTTGACGATTTCGGGGCGCACCCGTACCTCTTCTTTCGAATAAGGATCTGATGGGGCGAAACCGTAACATATCGCCCCTGAAACGGCAAGACAGCAGATTACCACGCCGCGGCCCGAAACGCTGTGAGCCGCAATGCCGGCAGTGTACGATAGACGCCGGTCACCTCGCGCCATGGGCAATTCAGTGGAATTCGAAGGTCGTTTGCGCCGCGTCAACAGCCGCCAGAATGCGCGGGTGAAGGAGCTGCGCCGCGGCTTTCGCCGAGGCGGCGCCCAACGCAGCAGGGCGAAGTTGCGATTGAAGGCATGCACCTGGTGGAGGAGGCGATCCGCAGCGGATTGCGGCTCGAGACGGTCTTCTTCAGCGAGTCGGCGCGCGAGCGCGCGCACAAACTGCTGCCGCAACTGTCGGCGCACACCGAAGCTTTGCTGCTGCCGGATGACGTTTTTGCCAGCGCCGTGCCCAGCGAAACTCCGCAGGGAGTTGCGGCCCTGGTGCGGCCGAAATCGTTCGCGCTTGGACGACGTGTTTGTTCCGCCACCGGCGCTGCTCGTGGTGACGGCGGGCCTGCAGGATCCGGGAAACCTGGGCACCATCGCGCGCTCGGCGGAGGCGTTCGGAGTGACCGGAATGTTGCTGGGCGAGCGGACCGTCAGCCCGTGGAATTGGAAGGCGGTGCGGGCTTCGGCGGGATCGCTGTTTCGTCTGCCGATCGCTGAAGGTGGAACTGGCGAAAGCGCTGGCGGAGAGCGAAGTCGCGGGCGTGCGGGTGCTGGCGACGTCGTCGCACAAGGGAACGCTGATTGCGGATGCCGACTTGCGCGGGCCGGTGGCGTTTCTGGTTGGCAACGAAGGAGCGGGGCTCCCGAAGGACGTGCTGGCGCAGGCGGATGAGGTGGTCGCGATTCCCCAGTCCGCGAAGCGTGGAGTCGCTGAACGCAGGCATCGCGGCGTCGATCATGCTGTACGAGGCCGCGCGGCAGAGGAGAGCAGCGACTCATTCAGAGACCACGGAGAACACGGAGAGCACGGAGTTCAGAGAACGGAATAGAATCGATTCCGGTCTCGGCTTGCAGAGATTGAGGTGTTCCGTGAGAACGACATTGAATCGAGCATCGAAGCGAGTCGGCTGGCTTCCGAAGCGAGCTGTCTGATTGACTGCGGACAGCTGACTCACCGGAGAAATCATCGCGGCGGCGATCGAGGTACATCGGGAGCTGGGCCCGGGTTTGCTGGAGTCCGCATACCAGGCGTGTCTATGTCGCGAACTTGCATCTGCGGCGAATCCCATTTCCAACAGGAGGTCGAACTACCTGTCGACTACAAGGGGCTTCAAGCTGGATTGCGGCTACCGGATCGATTTGCTGGTCGGCAGACAAGGTCGTTGTCGAACTGAAGTCCGTCGAGAAGTTACTTCCGATTCATCGAGGCCCAGCTGCTGACCTATCTGCGACTGAGCAGGAGTTCGCATCGGACTACTGATCAATTTCAACGTCGGCAGTTCTGCGAGAACGGAATTCGACTCCGTGTCTCTGCTCTAGTGATATCGTTTGAGCGTGTTGGGCGAAGTCCGTGACTAGACTTCTCCGTGTGTCTCTGTGGTGAAATGATCTGTGAGCCTGTTCCAGCAAATCCCGCCGCCCGACGATGCCGTTGACAAGTCCCGGCCGCTGGCCGACCGCATGCGTCCGCGCACGCTCGACGAATTCGTCGGCCAGGAGCACATCCTCGCGCCCGGCAAGCCGCTGCGGGTACAGATCGAGCGCGACGATACCGGCTCGCTCATCTTCTGGGGCCCTCCCGGCGTCGGCAAGACCACGCTGGCCAAGATCATCGCCCGCATGACCCATGCCGAGTTCATCGAATTTTCCGCGGTGCTTGCCGGCATCAAAGAAATCAAGCAGGTCATGGCCGACGCCGAACGCGCGCGCCAGTACGGCACTCGCACCATCGTCTTCGTCGACGAAGTCCATCGCTTCAACAAGGCGCAGCAGGACGCCTTCCTCCCTTACGTCGAGAAGGGAAGCATCCGCCTGATCGGCGCGACCACGGAGAATCCCTCGTTCGAGGTGATTTCGGCGCTGCTGTCGCGCTGCCGCGTTTACGTGCTGCAATCCGCTGACGGAGGAGCAGATTGTGCTCCTGCTGCGGCGCGCGCTTGAAGACACAGAGCGCGGCCTCGGCGAGCTGCATCTCGAAGCCGAGGACGATGCCCTGCGCAAGATCGCGGCCTATTCCAGCGGAGACGCGCGCAGCGCTTACAACGTGCTGGAAGTGGCTGCGACGCTGGCGGTCGAACAGCAAAAGAAAGGCGCGCGGCCTCGCATCACCGATGCCATCGTCACCGACGCGCTGCAGAAGCGCGTGCTGAGGTACGACAAGGCCGGCGAAGAGCATTACAACCTGATCTCTGCGCTGCACAAGAGCGTGCGCAACAGCGATCCCGACGCGGCGCTCTATTGGCTGGCGCGCATGCTCGAGGCGGGCGAGGACGGGCTGTACATCGCGCGTCGCGTGGTGCGCATGGCGTCGGAAGACATCGGCCTCGCCGATCCCAACGCGCTGGCCATCACGCTCGCCGCTCGCGATGCGTTCGATTTCCTCGGCATGCCGGAAGTCAATCTCGCGCTGGCGCAAGCGGTGGTCTATCTGGCGGTCGCGCCCAAGTCGAATGCGCTCTACACGGCCTACGGCGCGGTGCAGGAGGATGTGGAGCGCACCGCGCAGGACCCGGTCCCGCTGCATCTGCGCAACGCCCCAACAGGGCTGATGAAGTCGCTGGGCTACAGCAAGGGCTATCAGTATGCGCACAATCTGGAGTCGAAAGTCGCCGACATGCAATGCCTTCCCGACAATCTGAAAGACCGCGTGTATTACCATCCCACCGACGAAGGCATCGAGAAGCGCATCAAGGCGCGGCTGGAAGAGATCAGGCAAGCTAAGCGGAAAGGTATTCACCACGGAGAGCACGGAGGCCACGGAGAATCTAATGCTTTCTTGATCAATCCTAACCTTCGTATAAGGGCGGGTCGAGGTCTTTCAACGAGGCTGCGAGAAGTCCTCTCTTCAATTTCATGAATTGGCTCTTCGTCTCTAGCTTTCCGATCTCGTCTTCTCCGTGCTCTCCGTGCCTCCGTGGTGAAATCATCTTTACTGCCTCTTGATGTGCTCCTTCAGAATGCACTTATCCATGACCACGAAGATGCCCGCCTGGCGCGCCTTTTCCGCCGCTTCCTGATGGACCACGCCTTCCTGCATCCAGATCGCGGGCGCCTTGATCCGGATGGCCTGTTCGACCACTTCCGGCACGGCATCGGGCCGGCGAAAGACGTTCACAATGTCAATCTTCTCCGGCACATCGAGCAGCGATGGATACGCCTTCTCGCCCATCCACGCCGTGAATGTTGGGATTCACCGGAATGATGCGGTATCCCTGCGACTGCATGTAATGCGACACGCCATAGCTGGGCCGCATGGGCGTGTCGGTGAGTCCAACGACGGCGATGGTCTTGGCGGATTGCAGCAGTTGGGTAATGCGCTCAGCTTCGGTCGTGGGCAATGGCGGCTCCCGATCGGTGAAGAGGGAATTGTAAACCGGTCCTGCACGCTCTAGCAGGCTGCTGAAAAACCTCTGATTTGGGCGAACTGTGTCCGCTTCGGTCATCGAGTGAGAGGGGAGAGAGTTCGGCTCAGCATATTTCCACTATCTGCTGAAGCTTTTTACATGCAGCTGACACACTTTTCCCTTGGCTTACGCCGCCCGTAGTGACAGGTTGCGCAGGCGGACCAGGTTATAGGCCGCGCAAGCGAAGGTGAACACCCAATCCACTTTGAACAAGCCACGATGTCGTACCTTCCGCAGCAGAGCAACCGTCTTGAGCCAACCGAAACATTCCTCGATCCGCTTCCGCTTCCTTTGGCTGATGCGGTAGCCTTCATGCCGCGTGGTCCGCTGGTCGATGGCACTGCCGCCGCGCCGACCGTCATTCTGCGCGACATGCGGTGTGACCTGCATGTGGCGGCACTCAGCAATGAAGTCGGCCGTGTCAAAGCCTTTGTCGCCGCCCACCGTCACGCGCCTGGTGCCGGCAATCTGCTCCAGCATCACCAGCGCCGTATCGCGCTCGGCCGTTCCGTTGGCTTCCCACACCATCGCATTCACGATCAGCCCGTTACGATTCTCCACTAACAGATTGCCGCTGTAGCTCAACTTCGCCTCCTTGCCGTCGCCCTTGCGCGCCAACATGGCCTCGGGATCGGTCTTCGATGCGTGCGTTTGATTCGACCGCTTCTCGCCGTGAAAGTTCACCGTGGGATTGCCGGGATCATCGGAAGAGGGCGGGTTCTTGCCATCCTGGCGCTGAAAACTCTTGGCGCCGGCCCAGGCTTCCAGCAGCGTGCCATCCACCGTGAAGTGTTCGTCGGAGGTCAGGCCCTTCGCCCCAGCCTGTTCCACCACCTGCGCTAGGAACTGCTTGGCCACTGCGGCTTCCAGCAGCCGGTCCCGGTTCTTCGTGAACACTGTCGGATCCCATACCTCCTCGTCCAAATTCAACCCTACGAACCAGCGGAAAGCATCTGTAATCGATCTCTTCCATCAGCAGCCGCTCGCTGCGAATCGAGTACAGCATCTGAACAACTGCGCCCGCAGCAACTTCTCGGGCGCAATCGATGGCCGGCCCTCGCGGGCGTACATGCGATCAAACTGCGGCGACAGTGCCCGCAGAACTTCGTCTACCATCATGCGGATGACCCGCAGCGGATGATCCTTCCGTACCCGCGCTTCCGGCGACAAATAACTGAACATGTGGCTTTGCTGATGATCGGTGCCTCGCATGCTGCTTTCTTAGCACACGTGCCTGTGGATTAGGAGTACTTTTTCAGCATCCTGCTAGCGCTTCTTGAGCTTCGTGGTCAGCCTACGATGCGGCTTCGGTGACGCGGCCAGCAATCCGGATAGGTGCTCAACCTCCATCACCACGCGGTCTAGGTCGTCGATGAGCGGCTTCAACAGATGGGTCACTCCGCCGGCACGGTACTCGTTGACCAGCGAGCGGTAGTACCAAATGATTTTTGCCTTGGAAGCCGTGAATCGCGCAAACCTACCAGTAACTACTGAGGCATTACTACTCAATGTGTCA
The DNA here is from genome assembly GCA_963782275.1 of uncultured Acidobacteriaceae bacterium. GTDB lineage: Bacteria > Acidobacteriota > Terriglobia > Terriglobales > Acidobacteriaceae > Bog-257. Next base: position 79,371 of record CAWAJA010000007.1, read on the forward strand.
GCATTCCCTACCGCACTCCCACAAGCCGAGACGCTCACCAGCAGACCGATTGCTAGCATAGCCACCAGGTAATGACGCTTGAACATGAAATCTCCTACCACCCACATTATGGGGATGAGATTATTTATTTATAATCTCGACTATTATAATATCTCAAACCACAATGATTCAACAAATACCATTGTATAATTAAAAGAAGATTTACGTAATGTTAACAAAATGTTAAAAATATATCCCTGGAGATAGGCTCAACTGCCAGCACCTCCCCGAAAAAGCCACGGACAGATTGATCTGTAATGATAGAATAGTAGCAGCCGTAGCATGATCTTTACTTTTTTATGCTGGTACACAGTGTTTCTTTTCCCTCGGCCCTGCGGGCCGAGGGAAAAGAAACAAAAAGGGAATTTTGCGGGGAACACCCCGCACCCCGGCAGGGAGGACCCTGCACCCCTTTTTATACCATGTTTTTTTGTTAAAAATCATCTGCTCGGCGTCCTCGGCACCTCGGCACCTCGGCGTTCGTCACCCATCACGACGTTTGGGGAAACTGCTTCCTCTGGACTTCTTTTTCGCAAAAAATTCTAAAGAGAACAGATTGGCTATTAGATTAAGTCCGCTATTAAGAGAAGGTGAGATACTATTTAGCAGTATGAATTAAAAGTATGATGTCGTAATTATTGGTGGAGGAGTGATAGGCTGTGCCATCGCTTACTATCTCCGCGCCCGGCAGGTTGATCTTCTCTTGATCGAACAGGGTGAGATCGGTGGACAGGCATCAGGGGCCGCCGCTGGCCTGCTGGCACCACTCGGGCCACTATCTGGTCCGGGCCCTTTTGCTGATCTTGTGATGACCGGGTTTTCACAGCTTATTGCTCTCATCCCTGAACTGGAAGAGGCCAGCGGACAACTGATTGGATATGAACAGCGCGGAGCATTACGAACCATACGCCATCCCAAACGCTTGCCTCATCTACAGAAACGTTTTGCGCAATGGCAACCACTCGGGCTACCACTCTACTGGCTTGATGAGCACGAGGCGCATCAGCAAGAGCCACTGCTCTCGCCAGAAATCTGTGCTGCGATCTACGTGCCAGAAGAAGCGCAACTGCGTGCAGCCGATCTGGTACAGGCATTTGCACAGGCCGCGTGTTACAGAGGTGCAACTATGATGACGCAGACGGCTGTAACACACCTGCTGATCGAGCAGGATAAGATCATTGGCGTCCAGACCAATCAGGGCGAGACCATCTATTGCGAGCAGGTTATTATTGCTTCGGGAGCCTGGAGTGCACAGTGGAGCAGATGGCTTAATATCACCCTACCAGTCACCCCGCTTCATGGACAACTCCTGGCCTTTCCACAACCAGCCAGAGCACTGCGCCATATCGTGTTTGGCGATGCAGCATATACCATCCCTCGTGGGCCAGAGATTATTGTTGGTGCCACAAAAACAGAGCTCGGCTTTATGCTGACAGTGACAGAAGAGGGCACGGACTGGCTCTCCACCACAGCACAACGGCTACTCCCATCACTGGTCGGCGCCCATATTATACGCACATGGGCCGGTCTGCGCCCCAGAACACCCGATAATCATCCTATTCTGGGCAAGCTCCCCGGCTGGCACAATGTTTTTATTGCAGCCGGGCACAATAGTGTGGGTATTATCCTGAGCGCTCTGACCGGCCAATGTATGGCCGAACTACTCACAACGGGACAGACACCACCTATCATTCGCCCATATACGATGGAGCGCTTTCTTCCAGCAGATCAACAACATATCCCAACCGCTTGAGCACCTGCTCCTGACAAGCGCTCGCCGGAGCAGCTGTATCAACCAATACATGCTCCATTCCGGGCTCTGCATCCGGTTCTACAGACTCCCACAACGCCACCTGGGTATCATAGAGTTCGGGACGCCCATCAGAAGCACGCGCTCCCCCTTCCTCTGACAATGGATGGCCCTCAACTCGTCCTTGCCAGCGAAGACCAAGCCGGTCCAGCACAATAGAACGCAGACACTGGCACTCCACAAACACAGGACGAGTTCCATGATCATTGGCAATGTGCAGCATAGCCAATCGATCGGCCCGGCGAAGAAAAGTCGCATCCACGATCACCGAACGGTTGCGGGCGAGGTGCCGGGCTAATTGCGCTTGTAACGCCTCATAGGTGCGGCGGGTCCATTCAGCGCTATAGATCCCCTGCCCAAACTGCTCCGCTTGCGGGTGCGCCGGATCAATCTGGGCCAGACGTTTACGCTCGATATCGGACGAAAGATAGGCCCAACCCAGCGCCTGCTGCAGCGCCAATGCCAGTGTGCTCTTCCCCGTTCCCATTAAACCACCCACCAGCAGAACAACAGGGGCAGTCGGGCTATAAGCATAACGGCCCGCCAGAGCCAGTAGTGTTCTGGCGGTACGCGTCGCCTCCTGACGCTGTACCTCGGGAATCGCCAGATCATCCAGTTGGAATGAATAGACCTTTCCACGTACACAGGCACGATAGCAAGAATAAAAGGGGAGCAGTTCTGGCAGATCCTCATCACCACTGGCCTCGCTATAAGCAGTAACAAACGCACGGGCCAGATCAGAGCGTCCAACGAGATCCAGCTCCATCGCCAGAAATGCGATCTCGCTGGCAACGTCGCTATAGCGAAACCGCTCGTTAAATTCAATTCGATCGAGCACAACAATTCTGGGCAAACCCTGAGTTGCCTGTATATGCTCGTCTAGAAGGTAGACATGTTGTAGCCGCAGATCACCATGACAATCTCGAATACGCTGTTCAGCGATACGACGAGTAAATAAGACGGCGCGTGCGTGCATAAAACGGCGCGTATAATCAACAATGCGATCATAGGTAGCGTGGTCCAGTGTGCGACCCAGATATGGCTGTAGTTGGGTAAAATTTTCTTCACAATTTCCGCCAATCACTGCCAGAGTACCAAAATGATCAATCTGCTCACTACTGGCAGAGGTACGATGAAAAGCGGCGATAAAACGAGCAACGTCGCCAAGATCCGTAACAGAGAGCGTACCGGCACGCACACGCGCCTCTAACGTGGCCTCATCGGGTAGACGCCGCATCACGACAGCATAATCTATCACCAGACCTTCGTGGAAGTGACTGGCGGGCACAGGAGTAGCGTCTGGAGAACAAAGGGGACCAAATTTCAATCGGCTGTCCGGAAACAACAGAACAGGTGCGACACCAGGATAGATATCTGGTGCAAGAGGAGTATTAAGCAGCACTTCTTGCTGGCAAAAGTGTCGGCGCAAGCTTGGGGTCGAGAATCAAAAAAGCCAAAATCGCGGGGCTTCTTCAGCTTATAGACAAATTCAGGAGTCAGCAGCACAACCGAGGCGTGTGTCTGGATTATTGTCACATCCTGATCAGCAGCTACGGGCGGCGTAAATGCCTCCCGACGCGCTAACGCTTGCACCATTGAGGAAAAATCAATCGGTTCCATGCTCGTCACAGACCACCCCTTTCAACAAAATACTAATCTACATCCGCACCCTTGCGACCCTTAGCGCATTGAAGATTACCAGCACATCAATACCTTCCTGCAAAATGGCCCCCGCCGCTGGGGTAATATATCCAAACGCGGCAAAAATCATCGCGATCACACTCAGACCCATGCCGATCCAGATACCCTCCAACGCGATACGCAAAACTCGGCGTCCCAGATAGACCGATTTTGCCACACGATGAATATCACCCGACAGAAGAATCGCATCAGCAGCGCTAGCGGCAGCCGTCAAACCGTGCGCACCCAGCGCCATACCAACCGTCGCCGTCGCCAGAGCAGGCGCGTCATTCACACCATCACCAACCATCAGCACACGATGCTTCTCATCTTGCAAGGCATTGACCGTCCGGACTTTATCTTGGGGCAGACAACGAGCAACAACCCGATCAACCTGAGCGAGCTGCCCGATCTGTTGCGCCACCACTTCACCATCACCCGTCAGCAAAACCGTCTCTTTGATCCCCTGCTTCTTTAATGCAGGCATCAACAGGGGCAGATCAGCTCGTGGCACATCCTCTAAGACCAGCATACCGACGACAACACCATCCAGCACGATAAAACTACAGATCTGGCCCTGCTCCATACGGAGCTCACGCTCCTGTAACAATCTATCCGGCAGGGCAATCTCCAGATGATGCATATATTTGCGATTCCCCACCGCCACATCGACCAGTTGCCCCGGCGTCTGACCAGTACGTTCCTCCACACGCCCACGCACCCCTTTACCAAAAATCTCCTTAAAATCTTTTACCGGCAAGAGAGGGAGCTTATTGTCTCTGGCAGCATCAACAACAGCCTGCGCCAGAATATGGTTTGACAACTGTTCCACCGAAGCAACCGAGAGCCAGCGCTGCACCTCCCCACTCACTATTTCCTTATCAGGAGACGGTGGCGATATCTGGTCTGCCACCTGCAACTGCTCTGCGCTACTCTCCGTTGTAGCTGTTATCAGCTTATGTTCAACAATCGATGTCTCGACAATCGACGTCACTTTGGGGACGCCCAGCGTCAATGTGCCGGTCTTATCAAAGACAACAACATCCACTTCACCCAACTGCTCAATGGCACCACCGCTCTTGATGATAATACCATGACGAGCAGCCACATCAATACCAGACATAATCGCGATTGGGGTTGCCAGGATCAACGGACAGGGAGTAGCGACAACCAGCACCGCCAGAGCATAGACACTATCCTTTGATAGATACCACGCCAGACCCGCCATGATCAGGGCCACCAGAGTAAACCAGATACTGTAACGATCGGCCAATCTATGGATTGGTGCCTTCTGTTTTTGCGCATCTTCAACCAGTTTAATAATCTGCGCATATTTACTATCAGCGCTACGGACACTCGCCTGGACCTCAATCAACCCATCCAGATTGACGCTCCCGGACATGACTGTCATACCAGACATCTTCCGTATCGGCACAGGCTCACCTGTCAGATCCGCCTCACTCACATTAGAGGAGCCCGAAGAGATGCGTCCATCAACCGGAACAATCTCACCAGGCTTGACCACCACGGTCATGCCCACTTCAATCGCTTCCGATGGAATATCCTGCAATTGTTCTCCATTCCAGATATGTGCCTTACGTGGTGCACGCTCCACCAGTGCCGAAAGCGAGCTCCGCGCTCTCCGCAATGCAAACGCTTCTAACGCTTCGCCCCCTGAGAGCATCAGCACCACGAACGCTCCCGCCAGATACTGACCCAAGAGGAATGAGCCGGTAATCGCCAGGATTGCAATAAAGTCAATGCTAAATTCTCGTCGCCAGAAATGCAGCAATATCTCCCACAACAAAGGAATGCCACCGATGACAATAATCCCTAGTAGGGCATACGAGGCAAAGACTGGATAGTTTGCCAGCCAGAGAACCAGACTGACCAGTAAAAGAAAGAGCGCGATCACAGGGATTGGATATTCTTTTATAACAGACCAGATGCGTGCGCTCCAGGGTAGCGCAGGTTGATGCAAACCCAGATCAACCTCCGCAGATACGCTCAAGGCTTCACTCCGTTTGAGCTCCAACGGATCATCGCTGGGAGCAATTTGTGAACGGTTATGTCTTGTCTCCAACATGTTTCCCCTCTCGGGTTCCAACTCTGCTAATATATTTGACCGCAATTTCCCGATATTATATGATTGCATACTCAGTCTGTAACGGCACCGTCACAATCCAGGCACAGGAGATTCAGTACCTCTCAATATCATCACAGGAGAGCGCCATGTAGGGGGTACAGCACGGAGGTCAAGTTTTTTCATTCTCTGCATCTCTACGGTTTCTCACGATCAAGACTGGAAACGCAGAGGATTTTCTTTTCATTGGCACCTCTGCAGCCGGGGCAAGCGCGGCTGCTACAGCACCTCTGCACGGTGGGACGAACGCCGAGGCAAGCTCGGCTGCTACACCACCTCTGCACCATCTACATCATCTACAAATTTGTGTCATCTACACCTCTACACCTCTACATCATCTACACCTCTGCATCATCTACAAATTTCTGTCATCTACACCTCTACACCTCTACATCATCTACACCTCTACATCATCTACAAATTTCTGTCATCTACACCTCTACACCTCTACACCTCTACACCTCTACACCATCTACACCTCTACACCTCTACACCTCTACATCATCTACACCTCTGCATCATCTACAAATTTCTGTCATCTACACCTCTACATCATCTACACCTCTACATCATCTACAAATTTGTGTCATCTACACCTCTACATCATCTACACCTCTGCATCATCTACAAATTTATATCATCTACACCTCTACATCATCTACACCTCTACATCATCTACAAATTTGCTGTCATCTACACCTCTACACCTCACATAATCTACACATCTCTCATATGAACCATCTACACCTCTAGCACTTTCAGTGGTGCAACGCGTGAGACCAGAAGTCGATGAAGTCTGAACGGAGAGCGATGGTGATGGTGGCGCTGAGAGCATAGGGAGATCTGCTGTGGCTATTGATGATGATACTGTTGCTATGGCAGTTGCTGAATGCGAGGATGCTATCTCGCCCAAGGACGAGGACAGGTGTTTATTCGCGTATCAGAGGGCAGAGGGGCATGCATAGCAACCTTCGCCGACGCTTTTTTGTGTGTCCGACGTTTGGCGGATGGTGATTTGCTTTTGACTCGGCTCATGGGAATCTCCATTGTTCTGCAGCACAGACCACATTCCAACCAGAAAACCGCACGATGGAGACGCACTACATCTTCCAACACCACAAACAGGGTATACTTTTCCCTATGGTTAGAGTATAGCCGATGGATCTGGAAATTACAAGTGTTTTGGGGGTGAAAAATGGATAGATCGAAAAAGATGAATAAAAAGGGGGTTGGTAAGAAGGATATAATCCAGTCCAATACCGGAAAAGATGCATCGCTGTCTCCCTACCCTGCGCCGACATCGTGATATTTATTATCAGGGCCGCAATAGTATCTTTATATAATGTATCTTGCATAGCCCGTCTACTTCTTTCACGGAAGCTGGACAGAAAGGGATACAATCCACCAGCATGTAGCATATTAGTACAACAAAGTACATTTACAATAAGATCATAGTCGCAAAATATCACATAGTACATTTGAAGGGGGTATTTCATGTTTCACCGCATTCTTGTTCCATTAGATGGCTCAAAACGTGCTGAAGAGGCGTTACCCATGGCGGCATGCCTGGCTCGGTCAACCCATTCCTCGCTCTTCCTCCTGCGGGTAATAGCTCCCACAGAACGAATAGCCATCGCACCGTTGACCCCAAGCGTGATGGTGGATCATGCACACGCTGAGCAACGTGCAACTGTCGAAGCGTCACTGAAACGCGTCATTACCTATGAACAACTGGATACACTACACACCCATATCCAGGTCATCGAAGGAGTACCAGCACTCTGTATTATTGAATTTGCCCAGGAGCAGCATATTGATCTGATCATCATGCGTAGCCATGGAGAGACAGGCTTCAAGCGTGCTCTATTTGGGAGTGTCGCTTATGATGTTATGCGTCATAGCCCTGTCCCTGTGCTCATTTTGCGCGATGAACATGCACCATCGCTGGTCGCACCGGAAAAAATCATGCACCCACCACGTATCCTGGTGGCACTCGATGGCTCACCACTGGCTGAAACAGTCCTGGAGCCTGCTGCACAGCTCTCTACAGCCCTCGCGGCTCCAGCCCATGGTGCATTACATGTCACCCGGACCGTCCAGTTTTTACAGGCTACCAATGACCGCACCAGGGCACCGATTGAGAAGAGAAATCAGGAAGCAAAAGCCGAGGCTGCAACTTACCTCAAAAATGTCGAACAGCGCTTCACCTCCGGCGACCTTGCCTCATACCAGCTCACCCTGACCTCATCTGTTGTCAGCCATACCGATGCTGCCGACATCTGGAAGCGCGTGATCGAAGAAAGTAACTGCATCGGCGATGTTCCCGGCTATAGCGGCTGCGACATCATCGCTCTGGCGACACACGGACGCCAGGGGCTGCAACATCTCCTTTTTGGCAGTATCACTGAACAGGTCTACAACGAGACCCGGCTACCACTTCTGATTGTTCACCCACAGGATGCATCCGTCAAAGAGCCAGCATTTGTTGACTAATATCAACCAGCGACATCTTGGTGATATGTCGTCTTCTACACAAACAGAAGCTACGACAAACAGGCAGATGCTTTGTGATGCAGATCATATCAGGATAGCAATCTTGATATGATCTGCATCAGGACAGGAAAAGGAGGGTGATTATGTTTGGGGAATTAAGCCAGGAACAGATCGATGAACTTTTGCACGCTGAAATGATTGGGCGGCTGGGCTGTTACAACAAAGGCAAGGTCTATATTGTGCCCATCAACTATGTCTACGACGAGGACTATATTTATGGACATTCACTGTCGGGTGCAAAATTAGAAATCATGCATAACAACCCCCAGGTCTGCTTCCAGGTCGATCATATCGTCAGCCTGTCCAACTGGCAGAGCGTCCTCACATGGGGTACATTTGAAGAGCTGACGGGTGAACCTGCCGCCTATGGTGAGTGGCTCCTTGGACGACGACTGGTCTCATTGATCGCCGGTGGTCAATCGCTACACCGGCTTTATCGCCAGACAGTCCAGGTGCCACAACACCATCTGCAACCATTCTTGTCTATCGCATCCATCTGACCGAAAAAATTGGACGCTTTGAAGAGATAGTATAAGAATGGAGAGAAAAAAAGCTATCTTTTTGGCTTCCTGCTCGTGACTTCTTCTCTCGCGTCAGCACTCGACTTGCTCGTGGCTTTTTTCCTCAAGTTTGCGCTCAACCTGTAAAGCTTCCGGCCCCAGAAGAACAGAGCGCTCAACACGAAAAATAACAGGAATATTGCCGCAACGTAATGCCAGGGTGTCAGAGCACTGAAGAAGTCTGCACTGGGTGTTACGAGGTCAGCAATGACAGAAGGTATCGAAGAGTTCTTCTGCAATTGAGGTCGTGGCACCACAAAACTTGTGGTGTAATTCAGCTGATGATTCCCCTCGTATCCCAGACTCAAAATGGCTGTATACGTTCCAGGAGCAAGCGCCTGGTGTTGCATGTACACTGGATAGTCAATCGCTGTCTGCGGCAAGAAAGTATCCAGTTTCATCGGCACATTTTGGAGCTGCTGTCCTGACGCATCCGTTACCTGCAAGCTTCCAGAAGGATGGAGCAACTGTGTGCCTGTATTCGCCAATCCAACCAGTACTCGTTGATAGCTACTTGCCGTGTCATAGGTGACCCCTGTTGCATTCAGCTTTTCCACGATTGTGCCTGGAAGATTGATGAGGACACCAATAACCTCTCGCGCATGTATCTGTACAAAGGTCTGATAGGAACCTTTCGAGGATGACTGTTGCTGATCAGGCTCTTCCGCCACGATGCCACCAACATGCTGACCAGGGCGCACATGAGCTGGGAATGCTCAGACTGAAAGGGAGATCCAGACTCTGACCGGGATTCAGCGTTACCTGCTGGCTACTCATAGTAATCCAGGCTCCCACATCATGCCGTAGATCATTAGTCGGAGGAAATGTTTCTCCACTCGTTTGAGCGGTGAGTGCATCTACTGGATAGAGGTTGACGGTGCCTCTGGCTGTGCCAATATTCGTCACATGGAGACTATCCTGTATCAGCAGCACCAGGATAGCTATTATAAACAAAGTTTGCTCTGGGTCTAGAATTGGGGTAAGGAACAAAGATTGGCCGTATATCGAAATAAGCATTGCCCCCAACAGCATGAGTAATACCTGTTCCCAGGAAATTTAACAGAAAAAAAGTAATTATCAAGACTGCTACAAGCAAACGTGAGAATCTCCATCGAGAAGAAAAAAAATGCATGGTATGCTTCTCCTCCGTTGCCACGATCCCCTCATCAACAATTGCTTGTTCCTGTGGAAAAGGAGAGTGCTGAGTAGACAGCACTCTCCTCCAATATATCTGACAAGCAGATTACTAAGCAACATCCAACAACGTGAGCGTCACTACGCCTGAGTAAGTACCAGCTGGAGCACCAGTAAAGCTATACTTGCCAGCTGTAGTCATGGGAAATGAGCAGTGAACAATATCACCACCCGTAGGTGTCAAAGTAGCAAATGTCTGTGCAGTGCCAGTAAGCACAAGGCTCCCACCTGTATTATCCGCTACAGTTGATGCGGTTCCACAATCTATTGCAGGAGCGATAGGTGCTGGCAGTACCAGGAGTAACACTCGTAAGGGTTAGAGGAAGAGTGGTACCCCCGTTAATAAGCCCAGCAGAGGATGCTTGCAACTGCCACCCAGTGTCGCCGCCGCGATCATCATACACGGTACTAGCAAAGGAGAAGTGTTATCGTCATGAGCAACTGTGGCATTTGGATCACTCTGGAAGGAAAGGAGACCTGAAGGAATGGTGGTCGTGATATCCATTGTACAACTTGAGGATGCAAAATCAGTCGAGCTACAGGTCTGAGCAAAGGCAACTTGCCCCCCCAGAACAGTAGTCACCATCGTGCCGACTACCAGGAAAATTGCCCCCAATTTCAGGGCCAACATCTTTAAAGTGTTACGCATTGTTTGGAAAAACCCTTTCTTTTTTACACGTTGCCTTACACATTTTTAAGGCAACACATGCAGGAAAGATACTTGCACTCTTCATCCGTATGTCATGACCTCATGTAAATAGCTTGTATGAAACATTTCAGTCCTCCGCACAGCGGCTTGTTCTGATCCTACAATTATCTGCTTCACAAATACTGAGGCATGAATCTTGAAAAGTGTGTGAGCCTCATTCCCATATGGATATCTGCTCCATACATATTTACTATAAAGCATTCCATAAAAAGTTCATATACATACTTTAACCTAAAATGTGTATATGAAAAATATTTAGGATTAGGATCGTAAAATATGCGTACTATGGAGTTGTAAGGGTTTATGTGTTCATCATTTATCGTTGCTACAATGTGAGAGATGCAGAAAGCAGGCTATGCTTGCTTGTACTCGCTCCAGGTTGTCGACTATTCTTTTTTTCCTGGGGCTGATCGCTTCTTCTTACTCTCCATTGCAGTATACAGAGGAAGCTAATATACGCATATCAAAACAATGAGTGGGGGAAAAAAACATACCTGATAGTGGGGATAAGAAAAAATGCATACCTGATAGCAGGGAAAATACCACAAATTGCGGAGGCTAGAAAAGGCTACGCACAGGTAAAGATGATGTTCTAAAAGTGTTCTCTTTTTTGGGTATTGATGTGAAAGAAGGAAGAGTAACGATAATCAATTTTCACTGATTTTGTGATCATCAACGACACAAAAAGGGGGAGCCAGACATCTGACCCCCTCTTTCTTTATTAAAGGCAATTCACCAAACAATTAAAAGAGACCTAATCACCTACGGGTGTAAGACGGCTTAGACCAAGCCCCTGGGCAATTCGATCACCAAGGTTGTGATCTACGTGATACCAGAGTTTGAGCGCTCGCTCTTGAATAAAAGGCTCAACGCCCTGGCCCATATGACCAACAATATTGTTCACCAGATGGTCGCGCTCCACTGGAGTCAGCACATGGCGATACAGGCTACCAGCCTGACCGAAATCATTATCTTCCGCCCGCAATGTATATGCGCTACGCACCATTTCACCGCTGACCGACCAGCCAGAATCAGCAAAACGGGTAGTATCTGCACTCGGCCCCTGATAGCTATTGGGCGCGTAGACAGGGCTGTTGCCGCTGTGATGATAGCGCATGGCGCCGTCCTTGTTATAGCTATGAACCTCGACCTGCGGCTGATTGACCGGCAACTGTAGATAGTTTGTGCCGATGCGATAGCGATGGGTATCGGGATAGCTGAACATGCGACCGAGCAGCATTTTATCCGGGCTGGGTCCAATGCCAGGCACCATATTCGCTGGCTCAAACGCGGCCTGCTCGATCTCAGCAAAAAAGTTCTCGGGATTGCGATCCAGCACCAGGCGTCCAATGGTGATGGGTGGATAATCGCGTGTGTGGCCAGACCTTGGTCAGGTCAAAGGGATTGAAGCGATAGTTCTCGGCATCCTTGAAAGGCATAATCTGCATCTCCAGACGCCAGACCGGAAAATTCTTTTTCTCGATAGCTTCGCGCAGATCACGGCGATGGTAGTCAGGGTCTTCAGCCGTCATGGCTTTGGCCTCGGCATCGGTGAAGTTCTGCAATGCCCTGTTCTGTCTTAAAGTGATATTTGACCCAGAACTTTTCACCGCCAGCATTGACCCACATAAAGGTATGGCTACCATAGCCGTTCATATGGCGATAGCGTGCGTGGCGTGCCGCGGTCAGACATCAGGAACGTCACCTGGTGGATCGACTCTGGCGACAGGGACCAGAAATCCCACATGCGCATTGTTGCTACGCATATCGGTATCGGGCATGCGTTTCTGCGAATGGATAAAGTCCTGGAACTTTGAGGGATCACGCACAAAGAAGATCGGCGTATTATTGCCAACCAGATCGTAGTTCCCCTCTTCGGTATAGAATTTAATGGCAAAACCACGCGGATCGCGTACGGTATCAGCCGAACCCAGTTCGCCCGCCACGGTGAGAAACGCGCGCAGTACCGGCGTACGTTTGCCAACCTTGTTCAGAAATGCCGCTTTTGTCCACTGAGTGACATCCTGGGTCACTTCAAAATAGCCAAACGCTCCACTTCCTTTCGCATGCACAACACGTTCTGGCACACGCTCACGATTAAACTGAGCCATCTTCTGAATGAGGTAATGATCCTGTAACAGCAATGGTCCATCAGGACCAACGGAGAGTGAATATTCATCACTGGGGGCGGGAATGCCCGCATCAGTTGTTGTATATGAAACATGTGAATTGTCTTTTTCGTTCACACTTCTATCCTTTCGCAGAAAAATACATAAAAAAAAACCTACATACGCAAACGAATTACGATCGTACCTTACCTTGTATAGACCAACTACATTGAATTGATACGATATTACAAGCACACAAAGCGTCCCTTTGCTTGCGCTCTTGTATCTTACGCCAGTCATACAATTTTATACTATACAACGAAAATTTTCCTCTTTCAAGTTATATATATACCATATTTATACGAATTAATATAAAAATCAAATCTTCATATATAAATCATCGTATCTTTGAATTTTTACGCATAAGTATAATGAAGTTTAGAGATGAGTCCCATGAACAACGGAAAAGGATGCGAGAGTGGCGATTTAACGGCCCGGCTCTCTGTTAGCACCTCCATCATCAGGAGGTGTAGATGTTTTCTCTACCCATCATCCTTGCTGTTCCGGGCAAATTTTGCATGCTCTATAGCTAAAAAACCGTGTGCCAACCCACATTCTGCACTTCTTTTTAAGGATTCGCATCTGTGGACGATTTATATCACTTAAAATTCAAATTGCAGAATGTATATTCAGAAAGCATCTATACCGGTTTCTCGTATTGACAATGGAGTTATACACCTAAAATGGGGCATTTTCTTCGACGCTGATATTAAAAATGCACAATGTTCATCTAGAAATTTACTTATGGTTTTTGAGGGTACACATGCCTAAATCAGAAAATTACTATGCAGTAGAAGCGATGTATCACACTGTTGCGGAAACGGCAACAGCGACGAATAGACCGCAACAGGACCCATATCGAGAGCCGGTACAATCCGCTTCCAGATTCACCAGTTATCATGTAAGTGTCGTTGTACCAACCAGAAACGAACGGGACAATATTCGGCCATTATTAACTGCGTTGAGTGATGCATTGTATGGCTTGCAAGTCGAAGTTATTTTTGTCGATGATAGCGATGACGATACGCCGAACATTATCAAACAGATCGCCCTCCAGATGAACTCGTCAACGCTCCATATCCATCTGGAGCATCGCCATCAGGGTGCAGCGCGTCAGGGAGGGCTGGCAACCGCAGTGACTGCCGGTCTGCGTCTGGCGCAAGCGGACTATATCGCCGTCATCGATGCTGACCTGCAACATCCCCCCGCACAATTGCGCGTGCTGTATGATCAAGCCGTCACGCAACGGGTCGATATCGTCGTCGCCAGCCGCTATATCCATGGTGGTAGCTATCAGGGCCTGGATGGCAGAGGACGACGCCTGATCTCCCTCGGCTTTAAATGGACAGCCAAAATCCTTTTCCCAGAACATCTGTTTCGTTTATCAGATCCGCTGGGCGGATTTTTCTTGTTGCGCCGTGATCTCTTAACCGATGTTACGCTCCGTCCCATCGGCTACAAAATTCTGCTGGAGATCCTCCTGCGTTGCCCATGGAAGTATGCGCTCGAAGTTCCCTATCATTTTCAAGCACGTGCGGGCGGACAAAGTAAAGCCAATCGTCAACAGGGCATTATGGCCTTACAACATATGCTGCGTATCTGGCGCGAAGTCCCTGCCGCCGGACGCATCTGGAAGATAAGCCTGGTGCTCATGCTCAATATATTGATTGCATTCACCATATTTGCGCTCAATACGGCTGTTTCGCTCGGCTGGATCTTCAATACTATTCTTTTCGCCATCGTGGCAGGTCTAGATTTTCTCCTGCTTGACACGTGCGCTCTTTCCCCCAGCCAGAAAGCAGAGTCGTCCTCTGGTAACACCACTACCGGAAGAAGATACGATTACGTTACCGGCCTTAGCAAAGAATGATGCAATGACCACACCCCTGCCTGGTTGGGCAAGGATATGACCACGCCATCTCCCGAGGGAGATAGCAATACCATCAAGTTATCCGCCAATACAGATGATGATATGACCACTCCTCCGGCAGAAAAGAGCAGCAGCATCACATCTTCTCTGGCAAACGCCACAGCAAGAAAAAGCGGCCCTACACCCGCTTCTTCTACCAGAGCACAACAACCAAAAACTCGCCAGGAAAACAGGAAAAAGAAGAGTCACCGGGCACTGACGATGGTAACCATCGTGACGCTACTGCTGGCCATTGGCTGGATCAGCGCCACACTCCCAGGGATGCTCTCGCTATTGGCAGTGCTCTTTATCGGGCCCGCCATTCTCTTAACCAAACGGGTCAAACCCAGGCAAGCGATCACCATGCTCACGGCCATTGCCGTTGGCGTTGTCAATATCGATTACTTGAGCTGGCGCTTCGCCGTCACCAACTGGCAGGGCTGGTGGATCGCGATCCCCCTGCTCTTTGCCGAGTGCCTGGGGAGTCTGAGCGCACTCGGCTTTCAATTTACCGTCTGGCCCTGGTCGCCTATCAAAAAAGAACGACATAATGTCGCACCCAATGCCCCCATTTTTATCTTTATTCCTACCGTGAACGAGGGCACAACGATCCTCAGACGAACGTTGAAAGGGGCCATCGCCGCACGCAATGCCTATCTCCGGCGCTATCCTCATGAGCACGTCACCATTGTTCTCTGCAACGATGGACGCGTGGCCAACGTCAAGAATTGGCAAGAGACCGAGCACTTAGCCACAGAGATGGGCGTCGCTTGCGTTACCCGTACGGTCGGTGGAGGGGCCAAAGCTGGTAATATTGAACATGCTCGTCAGCTATTGCATGCCACCAAGGATGCGCTGATCGTGATTTTTGATGCCGATCAGATTGCACGACCCGACTTTCTGCTCAAAACCATTCCCCATTTCCAGGATCAGAGCGTTGGCTGGGTGCAAACAGGCCAATACTATAGCAATCTGGACAATCCCGTGGCACGCTGGGCCAATGATCAGCAAGCCAAATTTTATGAACAATTGTGTCCCGGCAAGGCCGCCCTCAACGCGGCTTTTATCTGTGGCACCAATGTCGTGATTCGTGCCGCCGCCCTCGATGAGATTGGGGGGCTGCCACAACATTCGGTGACGGAAGATTTTGCAGCCTCCATTGCACTGCACGCCTCCTGGCGCAGTGTCTATCTCAGCGATGTCCTGGCGACAGGTCTTGGCCCCATGGACGTCCCATCGTACCTGAAGCAACAGCATCGTTGGGCCATCGGGACCATGGGCGTCTTTTTAAGTCATTGGCGTGATATCCTCTTGCCCAAAAAACAGGGGCTGAAAATCGAGCAACGGATTCAATATTTTCTGGCCTGCACCCATTATCTCTGTGGCTTGCGTGACCTGATCTACCTGTTTAGTCCAATCATCTTTATCTGCACCGGTATCCCGGCGGTGCGTAGCGCCACACTCACTGAATTTCTCTGGCACTTTGCCCCCTACTGCCTGCTCAACATCGTGGCGACGTGGTTTACCTCGGAGGGTGGCGCGGGTCTTCGCTCAACGATCATCGGCTTCGGCAGCTTCCCCGTCCTGGTTGAAAGCCTGCTCTCGGTGATCTTGCGTCGCAAAATCGGTTTCTCGGTCACCGCCAAACAGCGAGCTGGCAAACAGTCCCTGCGGTATATCCGTGTCTATGTCGTCTGCCTCCTGTTCTGCCTTGGCAGCTTGCTCTGGGCCACGCAGGCGCGAGGGGAACAGCAAACCTCGCTCTTCATTAGCGTTCTCTGGGTGACCTATTCGATATGTATGCTTGGTGGTTTCTTCTGGCTGATTATGAAAGATCTGCGCTTTCAGGGTGCAACGGCAACAGAGATGGCTGGTGATACCCATCCAGTCCGATCAAAGAGACAGCAGAACAGGCAAGGCATGGTCTGGAAGTTGGGGCTGGCGCTCCTCATCGCCAGTCCGATTCTGGTCAGCAACCTGACAACTTTTGCCAGCAGCCCGGCCACCCCATTTGTGGTCGCTCAAGAGAAGAGCAACGGTCCTTACCTGGGCGTCTCACTGCCTGTACAATGGCTGACCAATCGCCCAACCATGCTGGAACAAAGACTGGATACGCATTTCTCCATCATTGGACGCACCCAGGATATTCACGATTGGTTTGATAGTGCCTGGGCCGATCAACTGGCCGCACAACAGATACGCCCCTGGATTACCCTACAATTTGGCGTTTTTGATGCACACCAACAGGCTCCTCTGGATGCCAACCTGCCCGCCATTATCAACGGTCTGCATGATCAGGATATCATACGCTGGGCCAATGAGATACGCAGCTATGGCAAGCCCGTTTATCTGACCATCCTTCAGCATGCCGATCGGAACTGGTCGCTCTCATCGGGTGTCGCCAATGGAGGACTCCCACAGGATATTTCCAAAGCCTGGCTCCATGTGCAGTCGCTCTTTCATGCGGCTGGGGCCAATAATGTAGCCTGGGTCTGGGCTCCCGCTGATCCCATTCATGATCAGGCCTTTGCCCCACCACAGGCAAGCATCGATCTGATCTTGCAAAGCTTTATTGAATATCCCCAAACATCCTGGAGCAATCCTGCGACGATCCTGCATCTTCTCTCACAACGCTATCCAACGAAGCCCATTATGGTGGAGACCAGTATCGATGGGCCTGCCAAGCAGAAAGCTGCCTGGTTGCTCCAACTGGGACAGGCTATCACGAGGAACCCACATGTCTATGCCCTGCTGTATCACGAAGGCGGCCCCAGTCTCACCGCTGATCCCGTCCAGATGCAACGTTGGTCCCTGGCATCGGATACAACCTCACTGACCGCAATGAAGCGTGTTGTGCTCTTATTGCAGAATAGCAAAACTCATCAGGCATCATAAAGGGAACATACATAAAAAAGGGGGGAATTTATGATCGAGGTCGTTACAGCTCAACAACCAATAACGACAAAAAAAATAACACGGGCCAGCCTGCTCTCCAGGGTGGTACACTCCCGCTGGTCGTTACCCATCATTCTTGCCTTTCAAACGCTCCTTTCCTATCTGCTGTTACAAAACACAGCGTTCCAGGATGAAGCGCTCTATCTCTATGCTGGACGACAGATCTGGAACTACTGGTCCGGCGGCCAATTCCCAACTGATCATTATAGTTTCTATTTTTCAGGCTATCCCTATCTCTATCCCGTTATCGGTGGTCTGCTCGATATGTGGGGAGGACTGGAACTGGCACGCACATTCAGCCTGCTCTGTATGCTGCTGGTTACGGCCTGTGGCTACTATGTGACCAAAAAGCTTTTTGATCAGAAGAGTGCAGTGCTGGCTGCGCTCTTCTTTGTCTGCCAGGGACCAACTCTGTTCTTAGGACGTCTGGCTACCTATGATGCACTCTGTCTCTGCCTGCTGGCAGTGGGGACCGCCATTGCCGTCAAAGTCAGCCAGGGACGGCGCTTCTGGCTCGCACTGAGCCTGGGCCCGATCCTTGTTCTGGCCGTGGGGGCAAAGTACGCAGCCTTGCTCTTTCTCCCCTCCATCCTGGCCCTGCTCGCCATCTGCACTTTTTTCCAATGGGGCTGGCGCAGGATGGTCATGCGGAGCACCCTGGCTCTTCTCCCGCTGATCATGCTGGGTATCCTGAGTGCAGCAATTATCATCAAGCTTGATCCCGACGTCCTGCGCGGCATTCAGGCGACCACAACCAATCGGAACGTCCTTGAGCTACAATCACGCTGGGGGCTGGTGACCCACATCGTACAAATCAGTGGCCTTTCTCTGGCTCTCGCCCTGGTCGGTCTGCTCTTTGCACGCAAAAGGCAGTTGGTACTGGCCTGTTTTCTGCTCGGATCGGCACTCCTGGCCCCTGCCTATCACATTTATAAAGCCGAGCTGGTCTCCCTGGATAAGCATCTAGCCTTTAGCATGTTCTTTGCCATGCCAGTCGCCGGGTATGCACTGGCCTCACTCTGCGGGTTACGCCGCACATTCCTCTCTGGTCGCTACTGGCTCTCTGGCATGGCTCTCTGCTTTATCCTGTTTCTCCAGGGGACGCAGGCGGCCCAAGCGATGTATCAGGGCTGGCCTTCGACGGCTCAGCTAAGTTATGTGCTCAACACACAGGTGCGCGACAATATTGGCTATTATCTGGCAGAACAATTTGAAGTCTCACGTTACAATCTGGATAACGACACCGCCCAATGGCAATGGACAGGGCTGGATTTCTTTGCTTATACAGATGCGCATGGGAAACAGTACACAGGCAATGCGGCCTATACCCATGCTATTCAGGATGGATATTTTAGCCTCATCCAGATAAACTATGGCTACAACGCTGCCACTGCAACGATTGTAGCCCAGGCTATCGCGCAGAGCAAAAAGTATGACTTGATCGCAAAAGTTCCCTACCAGAACACGTATGGCACAGGCTATTTCTGGGTCTGGCGCAAACACTAAACACCTTATGTTCAAATCAACTTTGGTGTTGGTCCGTTGGATTTCTCTACTTCAAACAATGTCGTATCAGCGTAACTGATCTATGCAAGGGAAGGTATGATGATACCCGCAGGTGATTAAGATTTTCTAACAGTTTGGTAAACTAGCAGTAATTGGGGAGGGAGTCATATGCTTGACTCCCTCCTCTTGTCTAGTCGGTTACCACAAAATCGATAAACGAGACAGATCAAGGTATTTTTCTGCCTCTCTTACAAAATAGCCAACGATAAATGATGAGCACATAAACTCTTGCAAAAACTTTTGCAACCCCAAAGTGCGCATATTTTACAATCCCAATTCTAACTATTTCTACACTCTTATTTCAGGTAAGAGTATATGTATGTGTTTGTTCCAGGACGTTTCATAGTAGATATATGAGGAACTATTCCAAAAATTCGAGTTGCGTAATGTGGATTTCAGGAAGTTTCTGTATCGGTTTTTGTGTTGACAACGAAGTTATACATCTACAA
>CAWAJA010000008.1:0-33966 GCA_963782275.1 uncultured Acidobacteriaceae bacterium
TGGTAAGTATCCCATCAACTCGTAAATAACGGGAGCTGCCTTGGCAAGGTCCGCACTCCCCATCCTCGGAAAAACGGGGGTGGGGAGTGAATAACGACTATTTGGTTCTCAAATCCCAGTCTAAATGTTATAAGAACGCCCTGAAAACGCCGCTTTTGAGAAACTCCAGCGTTTCCAAAAAACTGTAATGCTTCCGTCAGCAAACGTTACGTTGACGGTGCGCTGCAGGTCAAATATTCGTTCTGGGTGGGCGGGACGCAGGTGCGGATGAATATCCGGCGGCGGGAAGACGAAGTAGGGTTGGATAGACTCTTGTTTCTTTCATGCCGCCGTCCACAACCGTGAGATGCCGACGCCTTGTCTGGGTTGGAAATCTCGCGCAGGGTTTTCATCCAACCGCATCCCTTGTAATGGCTGCAGGTTCTCGACAGCAGCAACTTGGGCTATCCGTAAGGCCGTTCAGATATGTCCTCCGGCGCGTGTCGAAGCCGTGCTTACCATCTTTGGAGAGTCTGCAGTGCTCGATGGGGAACTGAGTCCCATCCTTGCGCCCAGAGAGTTCGTAAACAAGGTAATCGAGTGCTGCCCGCAAATTGTAGATGATCTCGCCAACTACGACGGGAATGTCTTCCGGTATTCGTCGCCGGGGCGGTCGTAGATGCCAAGGACGGACTTGGCTCCGGGCTTAAAAGGGGTCAATGACCTGAGCTTGTGTAGGGTAGTTATCGGGGAGCAGTGCGTCCTGATATTGCTGCCTGAATCGCTCAATCAGCGATTCCAGTTCTTGAAGGTGGATATTGGCCCTGTTAATCCGCTGGAATGCTCCATGGAGAGGATGCCTCATGAAGAAAACCCAGAAGACGCCGAAAGGCTTTGAAATCCCAGTTCCCAAGCGCAACGACTTTCTCTGCGATCTAAAGAAGGCCGCTGCGCCGGAGAAACCGAAATCACGAAACCGCCCTAATCAGTAGGGTTTCGAACTTGGCGCGCGCATCATCACGATGGTTGTAGCGCCAAGCGTACTCGTTCAAATAGCCCTGCAAGTGCCTAGCAGAGACGGAATGATAGACACCACCAATACCGCGTTTTACCAGCGACCAGAATCCTTCGATGGTATTCGTGTGGACATCCCCGCTTACGTAAATCTTCTCTGCGTGACGGATGCGCCGATGCTTATAGGTGCGGTGAAGTTTGTCATAGATACAAAACTCATCGGTGTACACCGTGGACTTTGGCAATATCCGCTCTGTGATGTAGGGCAGGACGGTCGCTGTGCGGACGCTCGGAACCGTGACCGCAGCAACCTTTCCCTTGCGTTGCACCATTCCCAGCACGGCCCTCTTGTGTGGCTTGGAATACCCCGGACGGCCCGACCCAGACCCGCGCCGCATTCCGCCCATATAGGTCTCGTCTATCTCCACCGGATTCCCGCTTGCGAACGGCCCATCGTCTTGCAGCATCAACTTGTGGCGAATCAGGTGCGCCATGCGCCACGCTGTTTTGTAGGTGACGCCAAGCTCGCGCTCCAGTTGTTTCGCGGAAATTCCGCAACGAGTGCTAGTCATCAGGTACATGGCATAGAACCACAGGTGCAGCGACGTAGAGGACTTGTGGAAGATGGTTCCCGCTGTTGGATGGACGTGATGTCCGCAAGCAGTGCACGTCCACGACTGACGCTGTTGCGAGGTCTCATAGCGCGAAAATTCCGTAGTGCAGCGGCACTTGTGGCATACAGCGTGGACGCCATCTTTCGAGTAGCGGTTACGCCACAGCCATTTAAGGCAAGCCGCATCGTCGGGAAACTGAACCATGAACTGCATCAGCGGATACTCGGATTCCGAGGACTTAGCGCGTATTGGTTTGTTTCTATCTACTGGCGGCATAAGGACATTACAGCATGAATTGCTTATACAGTCAAGGGATATTTGCCATATTCCATTCAAATGACTTACCCGCTTCAGCCGTGTCTAGGGGGATTGCCCTTTTACCCCGTGGATGACCGTCTTCAGCCACCGACCACTAACCACTGACCACTGGCCACTGACTTGTCAAAGATCGTCAGTCCCCGTTAGACCTTTCCCTGCCCCGGCGGGTGGGAGAGACACTAAGCCTCTGGTAGCGAGTGTATCGCCTTTTTCGCCGATGTCAAGTTACGAAAGTACATGTACCATAACGGAGTCTGGCGGCAGACACGTTGCCAAAGTGGAATGCCAAGGAGATCTGCCTGGGCGTCGGCCCTTTCCGAGTCTGGGTTAACGGTGCCGTCCCTGAAGGGACTCGGTTATTCTTTCTATCCTACCCAGCACCCCGCCTGCGGATTAGCCTGCCCTGAGCCTAGCCGAAGGGTGTTGGGCTCTAGGCTAATGCTGCCCCTGCGGAGTCTGTGTCATAGCTGGTGCCGCCGCGCCGCGGCTCCATTATTTTCCCACTTGACCGCGGGCTTACGCCCGCGGCTAACACCATCCCTCCGCTGCGCGGCTGATTAGGCATCAACATCCGGCGTTTGTTCCACCTCGGGTTCCGACCTGAGTCTATGACACAGATTCCAGCAGGGCTGGTTTGGCGTAGTTCCTCCCACCCTGCCCAAGGAAACTTAGTTCTCACGCACACGCTGAAGGCGTGCCCTCCCACCGGCTATTTGCGACATTTCTTCGGGAGTCCTCGATACCGCGGAGCCGCCGTTGCGCGGCTCAATTTTTTTCCCATGTCCAGTCAGGCTTCAGAGACTGGGTCGCAACCTGTGTCGCCGCTACGCGGCTGACCTCGATTTCCCACTTGACCGCGGGCTTACGCCCGCGGCTAACACCATCCCGCCGCTGCGTGGCTGATTAGGCATCAACATCCGCGTTTGTTCAGCCGTCGGATTCCGACCCGGAGCTATGACACAGATTTCTGCGGGGCTGGTTTGGCATCGTTCGTCCGGCCTTGCCCAAGGAAACTTAGTTCTCACGCACACGCTGAAGCCGTGCCCTTCCACCGGCTATTTGCGACATTTCTTCGGGAGTCCTCGATACCGCGGAGCCGCCGTTGCGCGGCTCAATTTTTTCCCATGTCCAGTCAGGCTTCAGAGACTGGGTCGCAACCTGTGTCGCCGCTACGCGGCTCACCTCGATTTCCCACTTGACCGCGGGCTTACGCCCGCGGCTAACACCATCCCGCCGCTGCGCGGCTGATTAGGCATCAACATCCGGCGTTTGTTCCACCTCGGGTTCCGACCTGAGCTATGACACAGATTCCAGCGGGGCTGGTGGGATAGTTCATTACACTGCCTAATGAAGCTTAGTTCTCACGCACACGCTGAAGCCGTGCCCTTCCACCGGCTTTTTGGCGGACATTTCTTCGGCAGTCCTCGATAACGCGGAGCCGCGTTGCGCGGCACTGGCTCCAGCGACTCTCGAATCGAAAGTAGCTTGGAGGAGCCTCTGTCTTGAGGTATCATCCGGCGCAGATATGGCGCCACGAGTCTTCATCAGTTACAGCCACGACAACCAGGACCACATGGACCGGGTCTGGAGCCTGTCCGAAAGGCTCCGGGGCGATGGTGTGGATTGCCGCGTCGACCAGCAACAGCAATCGCTGTGGAGGCACAACCAGCGCCTCCGCTTCAGGCTGACTCGAGTATTTAACGTGCGCCCCCAGGACGTGCACAATGCCTGACGATCAAACCAAGCCGTTCGATGTGTTTCTTAGCCACGCTCATGTCGATGCCGACGTTGTCAAGTTACTCGGCGCCCGTCTGGAAGACGATGGCGGACTCCGTGTCTGGCTCGATCAGTGGGCCTTGGTTCCCGGAGAGCTGTGGCAGCATGACTTGGCACAAGCACTTGAGGAGGCCGGTTCCTGTGCAGTGTGCGTCGGCAACAGGACTCCCGCCGGATGGTTTAACCAGGAAATTCAACGGGCGCTTAACCGCCAGGCGAAGGAACCAGGCTTCCGCGTCATACCGGTCATCCTGCCGGGCGGCGATCAGGCGCTGGTCGGCGACTTTCTGGAGTTGCGAACCTGGGTCCAATTCAAAGACGGCCTCCATGATCGCGAAGCCTTGCATCGCTTGATCTGCGGCATTAAGGGCATCTCGCCGGGACGGCAACGCGATCCGGTCTCCAAGCAAGCAAAGCCGCTCTTCACCGTGCCTCTGCCGGAGAATCCGTTCTTCACCGGGCGCGAGGAGGTGCTCGCGGAGCTGAAGAAGACGCTCGACGAGCGAGGCATTGCGGCGTTGACCGGGCTGGGCGGGATGGGGAAGACGCAGACGGCCGCGCAGTATGCCCACCATCACCGCGGGGATTACCAGGCGGTGCTCTGGGTGAGGGCGGAGAGCCAGGAGGCGCTGTTCGCCGATCTGGCGCAGTTGGCGGGGCGCCTGGAGTTGCCCGAGCGCGAGGCAAAAGAACAAAGTGTCATCGTCGACGCTGTCAAGTTATGGCTGGAGGAGCACGAGGGCTGGCTGTTGGTGCTTGACAACGTCGAAGACTTCGCTGTGGTTCGTGAGTTGGCTCGCAAGGCAAGCGCGAACGGGCATCACGTCATCATCACCACGCAGACTTCTGCGATGGGACAGATCGCCAAACAAGGCCTGACGCAAATGGACAACGATTTGGGTGCGTTGCTGCTGATGCGGCGGGCGAACCGAATCCCTCGCGGGCTAAACTTCACCCCAACGAGCGCAAGAACGGCGCTCGTTGGGGACCCCGGTTCGCCCGCTCGGGGTAATAGAGGTAGCGGTCTTAACGGCACGCCCTTCGGCAAGCTCAGGGCAGGCTCTGAAGGCGTGCCCCTTCAAAGCGGCCAAGCGTCGGGCATCTCTCAGGAACCTGTAAGGCCGGACGCGCCTCTCGCATCCGTCAATGCCAAGGACGCTGCGCTCGCGCGGGAGATTTCGGAGGAAGTGGGCGGGCTGCCGCTGGCGTTGGACCAGGCCGGGGCATACCTCGAGGAGACAGGCGCCGGACTCGGAGATTACCTGACGCTGCTCCGTAATCGGGGCAAGGAGCTATTGGAGCGCCGAGGCGGGCTGGATTCCGACCACCTTTCCGTTGCGGCCACGTACCTGACCTCGTTGGACAAGCTCGCCAAAGAAAACCCCGCCGCGGCGGAGCTGATGCAGGCAGTGGCGTTTCTCGTGCCGGATGCGATTCCGGAAGAAATCTTCCTCGAGGGAGCGGCACAGTTTGGTCCGGTATTGCAGGCGGCTGCGTCTGATCCGATCAAGTGGGATGAAGCCATCGCCGCTGCCTTCAAGTTCTCGCTGCTGGAGCGTAACCCTGGCAAGTTGCTCGCGGTGCATCGCATGGTGCAGGCGGTGGCGAAGTGGCGCATGGCCGACGAGGAGCGCACACAGTGGGCGGAGCGTGTGGTGCGCGCGGTGAACGCGGCGTTCCCGTACATTGAGTTTGCCGTTTGGGACAAGTGCGAGAGGCTGGTACCCAGCGCGCAAGTTTGCGTTGCCTTGGTGGACGAGTATAGCTTGTCGTTTCCCGAGGCGGCACGGCTGCTGAGTCAAGCGGGATATTACTTGAGACAGCGCGCCAGAAATTCGGAGGCCGAGCCGCTATACCGGCGGGCGCTCGCGATGGATGAGCAGTCCTACGGCCCCAACCATCCCGATGTCGCCCTCCGCCTCAACAACCTGGCCCAGTTGCTAAAGGACACGAACCGGCTGGGCGAGGCCGAGCCGCTCCACCGGAGGGCGCTGGAGATTCGCGAGAAAGCATTGGGGCCGGATCATCCAGATGTAGCGCAAAGCCTCAACAACCTGGCCGGGTTGCTGAAGGCCACGAACCGGCTGGGCGAGGCCGAGCACTTGCACCGGCGCGTCGTAGATATCCTCGGAAAAGCCGGCGGACCAGATCATCCCGACTATGCTACCAGCCTCAACAACCTGGCCCAGTTGCTGAAGGACACGAACCGGCTGGACGAGGCCGAGCCGCTGATGCGCCGGGCGCTGGAGATTGATGAAAAAGCACTCGGCCCCGACCATCCGAACGTCGCCATTCGCCTCAACAACCTGGCCACGTTGCTGCAGGACACGAACCGGCTGGGTGAGGCCGAGCCGCTGTACCGGCGGGCGCTGGAAATTGGTGAGAAAACACTCGGCCCTGACCATCCGAACGTCGCCATTCGCCTCAACAACCTGGCCACGTTGCTGCAGGACACGAACCGGCTGGGCGAGGCCGAGCCGCTGATGCGGCGGGCGCTGGCGATTGATGAGCGCTCCTACGGCCCCGACCATCCAAACGTCGCCAGGGACCTCAACAACCTGGCGACGTTGCTGCAGGCCACGAACCGGCTGGGCGAGGCCGAGCCGCTTATGCGACGGCATCTCGGGATTTTCTGGAAATTCACCCGCGACACCGGTCACGAGCACCCGCACCTGCAAGCCGCAATCACTAATTACGCAAACCTGCTACAACAGAGTGGATTATCAACGGAACAGGTCGAAGCAAGGTTGAAAGAAGCAGCTGCGAGTGTTTGAGGGCCCAGTCCAGTACCTTCGCGAGTTGGGCAGGGATGAGGAGGCGGACAAGCTGTAGAGGCTGCGCTCTATCTGATAGATCGTTTTGTATCAGGGCATGGGCTTTCGGCTCCGCTCAAAGCAGGCTTTCAGCCATGCCGCATAGGTGATTGGAAAACTGAGTTTCAGAGACTGCCGCAATCGGAAGTTGCGGTTCGGCGGTGGAACAAAATCTCCAAACCACGATTTCGCCTTGTATCGGGGCATGGCCTTTCGGCTCCCCTCAAGGCAGGCTTTTAGCCGTGCCGTAACTCGGTCAATGGATCCGGGCTTCAGCCCCTGCGGGGCTTCGTTTTCCCATCGCAAAGCGAAATCCCTGAGCGGCTAAAAGCCGGGTGCAGGAAAGGACCTTTTCGGCATGGCTGAAAGCCTGCCTTGAGGGGAGCCGAAAGGCCATGCCCCGATACAAGGCGCAGTCTGTAGGAGCGCAAATTCCAATCGCGACCGGCGGGTCCGATTTGCCAACCTGGGACACCCGCCATGCTGCGCCAGAACCGAGGGCCCGAAGGGCGGCACAATCGTAGCCCAGGGCGTGAGCCCTGGGAAATCGCGGTTAATTGATCAGAGTCCCTTCAGGGACGGCACAAGTGGTTGTGCCGTCCTGCCGACTCGTGGAATTTTATGAACCTTACCCAGGACTTACACGCCCTGGGCTAACTTCAATTCCGCCCTGACGGGCTGGCGCATTGGCGATTCCAGCCCTAGCCGCGACCCACGCCTTTGCTTCAGTCGCCGAGGCTGTCATCGCGACCGAGGGCTTCAGCCCGAGGTGGAGGGACCTGCTTTTCGGGGCAACGGACAGCTTCCCACGATGTTAACGATTTTTCAGACGTTAGGCCAGCATTCGCGTTCCTTCCTGTTTCGGGACAACGCGTGTCTATCGATAACCCCTCCCCATCCACGCTTTAACTGGAATCAACAACTTAGACAAGATTCCACGGCAAATAATAGAGGCCCAAAGACTTATACGTAGATGATTGAGCCGCAGTGATTTACGGTGACAAATTGGCCCCGGCTCAATAACTTACTCACGCCCGCGAGTAGGCGGCATTAATCAACTTGGCAACACCAACACCTTGAGGCCTGACGACTGACGACCGGCTACCAGCAGCTGTTTTCAAAGAGCTTTTCCGGCCCGCACACTGGGTGCAGACTGCGGAGACACAACCACGCCGTCCCCGCACTTTCTCTGATAACGTGCCGTGCAAATTTTGCGCAAGGGCGCAGATCACGTTGGGATGTGCTTATGCAACTGTCCTACGCTGGACAAGACCGGACTAAAATGGGGCACCTAAGAGACGCATTGAGCCGCTCGTTGGGTGACTCGTTTGTGGCAGAACAAGAGGAGGGGAAGCTAATGCACATCGAAGAGCCATCTCGGAGTTTGATTTCTCTCACCCGCTTGCCAGTGACGAATGCCGTTTTGGCGATTGCGCTTGGGTTCGCGCTGACGACTATCTCGGTGCAATCTGCGCAGGCACAAACCTTCACCGTACTTCACAACTTGAATGGCTTGCAGGACGGGTACTATCCCACCAGCGGCGTGACGCTGGCCCGCAACGGAGACCTCTACGGCACAACCCAATACAGTGGCCTCTCCGGAGGAGATTGCTACCTGGGATGCGGCACGGCCTACCGGGTAGCCCGCAAAGGCTCGGGCTGGATCTTCACTCTGCTTTATAGCTTTGCCGGAGGCAACGACGGAGGCAATTCCACCGCCAGAGTGATCTTTGGCCCCGACGGCAGTCTCTACGGCACGACCTCCGGAGGCGGCGGGGGGAGTTGCGAAGGCGGCTGCGGAACGGTTTTCAATCTGAGACCACCACCACACGCCTCACCCAATGTTCTGGGCGACTGGACGGAGACGGTGCTCTATCGCTTCACCGGAGGCGACGATGGAGCCCAGCCAGAAGGGGCCGATCTCATCTTCGATCGGGCGGGCAATCTCTACGGCACCACGTTAGGCGGCGGCACGGGGAACTGCCAGGGAGGCTGCGGCACGGTCTACAAATTGACCCCCTCCAACGGCACCTGGACGGAGAGCGTCCTGCACAACTTCACGACTGAGGGTGGGGACGGGCAGCGTCCCTGGGGCGGGGTTATCTTCGATCAATCCGGCAACCTTTATGGCACGACGACGAATGGCCCGTTCGGCACCTTCGGCACCATCTACAAGTTGATTCCTGCAGGGCTGACCTGGACGGAGCAAATTCTGTATACCTTTCAGGGCACAAGCGACGGGGAATACCCTTACTCCGGTCTCATCTTTGACCAGGTGGGTAACCTTTACGGAACAACCTGCTGTGGCGGCCCCGGCGGTGTCGGCACGGTCTTCGAGTTCACGCCCTCTGGAAATGGGACGTTGACCGTGCTCTACAGCACTTTCGGCGGTTACGGCGGGCTGTACGGTAGCCTGACCATGGATGCAGCCGGCAATCTCTACGGCACGACCAGCAACGGCGGCGTTTATAGTTTCGGTTCGGTTTTCAAGCTGACACCGGGAAACGGCGGCTGGACGTACACTTCGCTGCACGATTTCTGCAGCGGCGGCTCGCCATGCCTCGATGGAGCCTTTCCTAATGGCGACCTAGCGCTCGATTCCGAGGGCAACCTTTACGGCACTACGGCCG
The DNA here is from genome assembly GCA_963782275.1 of uncultured Acidobacteriaceae bacterium. Lineage (GTDB taxonomy): Bacteria > Acidobacteriota > Terriglobia > Terriglobales > Acidobacteriaceae > Bog-257. The sequence continues at coordinate 9,145 of CAWAJA010000008.1, forward strand.
AAGGCGGGACGTCTTACTCCGGGGTGATCTGGGAGATAACGCCGTAACCGACATTCCCCCGAGAGGGTGTTCAATGCCAGCTCTTCCGGATCTGAGGGGCGAAAACGCCGTGCTTGTGGACTACCAGGATTATCACTAGGAGGGAACCTATGATTTTCAACCCAGCGCATCCGGGAGAGGTATTGAGGGACTACTTGGGCGAAATGAGCGTTGCGGAAGCAGCGGCGCGTTTGGGCGTCACCCGCGCACATCTGTCGCGCATTCTGAACGGGCAGCCGGAGTGTCGGCCTTGATGCCCCTGAGGCTTTCGGCGGCGCTGGGCACCTCGCCTGAGTTCTGGCTCAAGATGCAGATGCAGTATGACCTGTGGCAAGTGCAGAAGGCGAAGCGGCCGAGAATCCGTCGGTTTCCTCAAGTACCAAAGGCCAAAGGATTGGCGGTGGCCTAGGATCCACCAAGACTGCCTCCTGCATCTCATGTCTCACGACCCTGTGACCGGCCTCACAGCCGAGACCCCGCCCACAATGAGACGATAACTTACGGGAGAAAAGTGTCCCCACTTCATGGGTCTAATGACGCTTTTACGCACTATGAAAAGAGTGCTGATCCTGGGAGCCGCAGGGCGAGACTTCCACAACTTCAACGTAGTCTTTAGAAACAATCCTGAATTTCACGTTGTAGCTTTCACTGCCACTCAAATTCCTGACATCGATGGGCGCCGTTATCCCGCGCAATTGGCGGGCGACCTGTATCCGAACGGCATTCCGATTCTCCAGGAGAACGAGATGGAAGAGATCATCCGCGATGAGCAGGTTGATGCGGTTGTCTTTTCCTACAGCGATGTCGCGTATCCGGCGCTGATGCATGTGGCGTCGCGCGCGGTTGCCGCCGGAGCCGACTTCTGGCTGCTGGGCGTCCAGCGCACACAACTGGTGGCGAAAGTACCGGTGATCTCCGTCTGCGCGGTTCGCACCGGTTGCGGCAAAAGCCCGGTCTCGCGCCGCATCGCAACTGAGCTACGCAGCCTGGGCTGGAACCCGGTTGTGGTTCGCCATCCCATGCCCTACGGCAATCTGGTCGCGCAACGCGCGCAGTGCTACTTCTCGCTCGTCGATCTCGATCGCTACCAGTGCACCATCGAGGAGCGCGAGGAGTACGAACCCCACATCATCGAGGGAACTACGGTTTACGCTGGAGTGGATTACGAAGAGATCCTGCATCAGGCCGAGCGCGAGGGTGACGTCATCCTGTGGGACGGCGGAAACAACGATACATCGTTCTATCGTCCTGATCTCGATGTTGTCGTGCTCGACCCCCATCGGCCCGGACATGAGCTTGCCTACTATCCCGGCGAGGTGAACTTCCGCTCGGCGCATGTGCTCATCATCAACAAAGTGGACACGGCGGACCCCGACGGCGTGAAGACGGTGCGGCAGAACATCGCGCTGCACAATCCCAAGGCGAGAGTCATCGAGACAGCTTGCAAAGTGACGGTTGCCGATCCCGAGGCGATTCGCGGCAAGAACGTGCTGGTCGTCGAGGACGGTCCGACGCTCACCCATGGCGAGATGCCTTACGGCGCCGGTGTGGTGGCGGCGAATCGTTACCACGCCGCTTCGTTGGTTGACCCGCGCCCGTTTGCGGTCGGCTCCATACAGAAGACGTTCGAGAAGTTCCCGCACCTGTGGCGGGTCCTGCCCGCCATGGGATACAGCGACCGTCAGCGGCATGAGTTGGAAGAGACCATCAAGCGCGTGCCCTGCGACCTAGTGCTGGTGGCGACGCCGATTGATCTGGCGCGCGCTATCAAGCTTGACAAGCCCAGCGTGCGGGTCAGCTATGAGGTGCAGGAAATCGGCAAGCCCGCGATTACCGAAATGCTGGAGGAGTTCACCCAAACGCACAAGCCAGCGTTTGCGGGAACCGGGAGGTAGCATGACCTCCAAGGATTTCCTTTCGATTCGCGACTTCTCGCCGCTACAGATCCGGCACTTTCTTCATGTGGCGTGTCAGATCAAGGCCAATCCCACGGCATACGCCAGAGCTCTAAAAGGCAAAACGCTCGCTATGATCTTCGAGAAGCCGTCGTTGCGCACGCGGGTGACGTTCGACGTTGGCATCGAGGAGCTGGGCGGTCATCCGCTGTATCTTTCGCCGGGCGAGATCAGCCTCGGCAAACGGGAGTCGGTGTATGACGTTGCCCGCAACCTGGAGCGCATGGTCCAGGGCATCATGATTCGCACCTTCGCGCACGAGATCGTGGTCGAGATGGCCCGGTGCGCGAGCATTCCGGTCATCAACGGCCTTACCGATTACAGCCATCCCTGCCAGGCCATGGCCGATTATCTGACGATGCTGGAAGTGAAGGGACGCATCGCGGGACTGAAGATTGCCTACATCGGTGATGGCAACAACGTGGCTCGCTCCTTACTGTTTGCTGGCGCGCAACTGGGCGCCGAAGTCTGGATTGCCACTCCCCGCGGGTACGAGCCGGACGGAGACGCCGTCGCCTGGGCAGCGGAGCGCTGCGCCAAGACAGATGCTAGCTGCACCATTACCCACGATCCGCAAGTAGCAGTTTCAGGTGCGGACGTGGTTTACACGGACGTGTGGACAAGCATGGGCCAGGAGGCCGAGGCGGAGACACGGAACAGAATTTTCCAGCCGTATCAAGTCAACGCCCGGTTGTTTGCCCTTGCGAAACCCGATGCCATCTTCATGCACTGTTTACCTGCACATCGCGGCGATGAGGTCACCGATGAGGTGATCGATTCGCCGCGGTCGTTCGTCTTTCTGCAGGCAGAGAACCGGCTGCACGCGCAGAAAGCGATCATGCTGGAACTGATGAGCGTCGACGTCGCGGAGCGCGAGAGCCTCCGTGAATCGGCGCTGGAGCTCGTGAAGTAGGCCACGAGTCTGGTCGGGCAGATAGGAGGCGGTGTTTCCTCTTACCCTCCTTTTCGCCGCCTCCCGTCTGCCGACCGGTCGCTGTTTCGTTTGCCGCTCTTCGCTCTTCGCCTTTCGCCAGAAGGCCTGAGGCTAGCGATTGGTAAGAGCTAAAAGTCAAGGCCTGAGCGAATAGCGAAAGGCGAAGAACGATTTCGTATGTCGAAGACTGCGCTAGTCGCGGTTGGTGGCAATTCACTCATCCGCGCGGGTGAGAAGGGAACCATTGCAGAGCAACTCGCCAACACTCGCCGAACGGCCGAGGCGATCGTTGGCCTGGTGCGTCTGGGATACCGGATAGTGATTACACACGGCAATGGGCCGCAGGTGGGAGCGCAGTTGCTTCGCTCCGAGCGCGCCGCGGACGTCGTTTACGGGCAGACACTCGATGTTTGCGGCGCTTGCAGCCAGGGCGAAATTGGATACTTGCTGGCTCAATCGCTCGAGAACGAACTCAGCGCGGCGGGCATGGACGTGCCGGTTGTCAGCCTGGTAACGCAGACTGTGGTGTCGGCTGATGATCCCGCGATGCAGCACCCGACCAAGCCGATCGGCCCTTTTTATTCGCGGGCCGACGCCGAAGAGAAAAAACGATTGCTGGGCTGGCAAGATTGTCGAAGATGCGGCGCGCGGCTATCGTCGCGTAGTGCCCTCGCCCGATCCCGTCGAAATATTGGAACTGGACGTCATCCGCTCCCTGCTCAATCGAGGCGTGCTCGTCGTCTGTACCGGCGGCGGCGGAATTCCGGTGATGGTGGTGCATGGCCACCTGCAAGGCGTGGAAGCTGTGATCGATAAGGACCGCGCCTCAGCGCTGCTGGCCACGCAACTTGGCGTGGACTTGTTCGCGATCACGACCGATACCGACTACGTTTACTTGAACTACAGGAAACCGGGCCAGGTTCCGCTCACGCATGTCACCGCTTCGCAACTGGAGGAATATTACCGGGCTGGCCATTTTCCGCCGGGCAACATGGGGCCAAAGGTGGAGTCGGTGCTGCGCTTCCTGCGCAGTGGCGGCAAGGAAGCCATCATTACCTCGCATGAACATCTGTCCGAGGCGGTCTCAGGATGGGCGGGGACACACATCATCCCTGACGCCCCGTCGGACAAGCAGCAACTTTGCAGGAAGAACTTGAGGCGCCGGTGATCCGGTGAATGCCATGGCAACGATTGAGCAAGCCTGCTGCGGCGGGTTGGAAAAGGAACCAGGACCGACTGGCATGAGTCTGGAGCACGTAGTCGAGTCACAGCAGTTCACGGTTCCTTTGTTGATGGAGCTGTTCGACCGGTCGCGATTGATGGAGCGCATTGTGGCGCGCGGCGGCACGCTCGACTATCAGAATCGCATTCTTGCCAGCCTGTTCTACGAGCCGTCCACGCGGACCCGCTTCTCGTTTGAAGCGGCCATGCACCGGCTGGGCGGCCGGGTGCTTTCCACCGAGCACGCGCGCGCGTTCTCGTCGGAGATCGAAGCCGAGCAGGTAGAAGATTCCATCCGCATCATCGGCAGCTACTGCGATGTAATCGTCATCCGCCACCATGAAACCGGCGGGGCGGAGCGTGCTGCGAGGGTCTCGCCCGTGCCGGTCATCAACGCCGGTGATGGAGACGGCGGCCAGCATCCGACGCAGGCGTTGCTCGACCTGTACACCATTTACCGAGAGCGGCCTCTCGATGGCCTGAGCATCGCGTTCATTGGCGAGTTGGATCGCGGTCGCACCGTGCGTTCGCTGGCTTATCTGCTGGCAAAGTTCGAGCGCGTTAAAGTGTTTTTCGTCAGCCCGCCCGAGCTGCAGATGAAGCCTGACATCCTGCAATACCTCGACCGCCACGGCGTTCGCTACGAACTGGAGTCGGACATCGATCGCGTGGTTGGCGAGGTGGATGTGGTGTATCAGACGCGCATCCGGCCAGAGCGGCTGGCGCGAGTTTCGGGATCGCTGCGCTATGCCATCAATTCGAGCGTGCTACAGCGTATGAGACCGGACGCGATGATCCTGCACCCGCTGCCGCGAACCGTGGAGCTGGACAAAACCGTGGATGACGATCCGCGTGCGATGTACTTCCGCCAGGCCGCGAACGGACTGTACGTGCGCATGGCGCTGCTGACGATGCTGTTGGAGTAGGAACAAGCAATTAGCGATTAGCAACTAGCAACTAGGTGAATCGTAAATTTGTCTATCAATTTGCGTGACTTTCGATTTTCGCCTCAGGGCCTGAAGGCCATGTTTTCCTAGGCATCGTTCGGCACGGCTGAAGCCATGCCCTGATACAAGGCTCTGATATAGATAACGAACTTCTAACTCGGGACACTGGCAACTAGCTAACTGCGGGAGAACCGACCCCGTGCTCAAGATGCTGGGTACTTCCAAACGACCAGTATTCGTTATCAACCGGCTTCCCTAGTTGCTAATTGCTAATTGCTAATTGCTAACTTGAGGACCTTATGCCAGTTATGGAGCACTTGCACACCACCGAGTTCATCGAACTCGAAAACCTTTACGGAGCCCACAACTACCATCCTCTCGATGTTGTCATCGAGCGCGCCTACGGCGTCTGGGTCTATGACGTCGAGGGAAACCGTTATCTCGACTGCCTGGCCTCCTATTCGGCGGTCAACCAGGGACACTGCCATCCCCGGATTCTGCAGGCCATGTTAGAGCAGGCGCACAAAGTCACGCTGACCTCACGAGCGTTCCGCAACGACCAGCTTCCGCTGCTCTGCCAGGAGCTGCACGAGTTGACCGGTTTCGACATGGTGCTGCCCATGAACTCTGGGGCCGAGGCCGTCGAAACCGCCATCAAGGCGGCGCGCAAGTGGGGATACAAAGTCAAAGGCATACCCGAAGGTCAAGCCGAAATCATCGTCTGCGCCAACAACTTTCACGGCCGCACGGTGACGGTGGTCAGCTTCTCTACCGATGAACAATACCGCGATGGATTCGGGCCGTTCACGCCGGGGTTTAAGGTCATTCCTTTCGGCGACGCCAACGCACTGCGCGAGGCGATAACGCCCAACACCTGCGCCTTTCTCGTGGAGCCGATCCAGGGTGAGGCTGGAATCATCATTCCGCCGGAAGGCGTCCTGAAACAAGCAGCGGCAATTTGTCGCGCGAACCGAGTGCTGCTGATCGCGGATGAAATCCAGTCGGGCCTGGGCCGCACCGGCAAGCTCTTCGCCTTCATGCACGAAGATGCTCAGCCCGATGTTGTGATCATCGGCAAGGCGCTTTCAGGCGGTTTCTATCCGGTGTCGGCGGTGCTGGCCTCGAAGGACGTGCTGGGGGTCTTTCACCCAGGCGATCACGGCAGCACGTTCGGCGGCAATCCTCTGGCTTGTGCGGTCGCGCGGGCCGCGCTCAGCGTTCTGGTGGAAGAGCGGCTGATGCAGCAGTCTGCCGAACTCGGCGATTATTTTCTCAATAAGCTACGCACCATGCGCAGTCCACATCTTCGCGAAGTTCGCGGCAAGGGCCTCTGGATCGGCATCGAACTGGACGTGCCAGCACGGCCGTACTGCGAAGCGCTCAAAGTCGTTGGGCGTGCTTTGCAAGGAGACCCACGAATACGTGATTCGCGTCGCTCCTCCCTTGGTTATCACGCGTCAGGAGATTGATTGGGCATTCGAGCAGGATCAGAAAGGTCGTCGAAGAATTGCCATGAAAGGGCGTGTGTTGACGCGTTGTGGCGAGGGGACGCTACTTGAGACTGATGTGAGCACTTGCATGCCCGAGACTAGGTGCTAATTGCTAGTCGCTACTTGCTACCTAATACTTGCGCATGTGTATCTCGGCGCCGTTGCGCTCGAACTTCACTTCATCCATGAGCTGGTTAATCAGGTAGATGCCCCGGCCGTGATTGGAGAAGACATTCTCGCCGGTGCAGGGGTCGGGAACTTCGAGCGGGTCGAAGCCGACGCCAGGGTCGCGAACTACGATCAGCATGCCACGCTCGTCGTCGCATCCCACTAAACACTGGACTTTCTTGGAAGGGTCTTTCTTGCAGCCGTGCACGATGGCGTTCGCAAGGGCCTCGCGCAACGCGGTCTCGATCTCAAATTCCTTGCCCGCGGCACACTCCAGCCTGCGGGCCATCTCCATGATCCCCTCCACCACGGGATTGATCGCGGTGGGATCAGCGTTGAGTGTGACCTCAATTCGTATCATCGCTTTGGCGCAATCTATCTCGGCGCAGGGATGCCACCGGGCCACATCGCCAACTCCCTACACGTCTTCGCTACTCTTACAGAAAAGCTCCGATGTGGTCAAGCGGGAATGCACAAAGCTGTGGCGATACCATGGCATTTTGGTGGGGTATGAAGCGATCGATCACCCGACTTATGGGTCGTCTCGACGAGACTTCTTGACAAGCTCCCGGATGTGATCTCCAGTGTGCCGGACACAGAATCGGTGAGAATCATCTACAATTAGCGGATTATCTGAAGCGAATTGATATCCTCGATTCGTGCAAACTTGCGAATGAAATCCCGGCAACACGGTTTGCACATGGCAGTTTCCGAGGTTCGATTGAGCACCACGACAGCAACGCCGGCCAGAACACTCACTTGGCCGCTGACGCGCCTGGACGTCGCTGGCGCCTTCGGCGACATCGGTGTCCTGTTTCCTATCGCAATCGCATTGATCACGCTGAACCATCTCAATCCGACAGCGGTTTTCCTGGCTGCCGGGCTCACATATGTCATGGCGGGCTGGTATTTTCAGATACCAATTTCAGTACAGCCCCTGAAGGCGGTTGCCGCCATTGCTCTTGCCACGGGGTTAGCGCCCTCAGCGATCGCCAGCGCCGGAGTGTTGATGGGGATTGTCCTGGCCGTCATCGCGGTTACCAATAACGCAGTGCTGCTGGCAAAACTCTTTACTTTGCCGATCGTGCGAGGCATACAGCTTGGCTTGGGACTGCTGCTGGCTCGGGAAGGCTTGCGGCTGATCCTAGGCCGCCAATCGATCCTCACATTGTCGAATGGCGCTTCGCTAACAGGTTGGGGAGTCGCTTTAGGAGCCGCAATCTTGCTGTTCGGCTTTCGCAAATCCACTCGCTATCCGGCGGCGCTGGTTCTGCTCGCGGTGGGCGTTGCCCTAGGTGTGCTGGCGCAGTGGGGAAAGATGCCGCAATTTGTTTGGGGGCCGCTGCCGCTCCAGTTCCTGCATCCGCGTGCAGATGAATTCTGGAGAGTTCTGCCGCTCTTGGTCATTCCGCAATTCGCCTTGACGTTTGGCAATTCCATCGTGGCAACCGAGAACACTGCGCAAATTCTATATGGCCGGCAAGCGCGGCGGGTCACCGTGCGGGCGCTCAGTACGAGCATCGCGCTGGTCAACCTCGCCAGTGGGATGATTCAAGCCGCGCCCATGTGTCACGGTTCTGGAGGCATCACTGCCCACTACAGGTTCGGCGCACGCACGCCAAAATCAAGTTACATCATCGGTGGGCTGTGTATCCTGTTAGCCTTTTTCGGAAGAGCGGCCATTGGAGTCCTGCACCTTATTCCAATCGCCATTCTGGGCGTGTTTCTGATTTACGTGGGTATCCAGCACGCAGCATATCTGCGCGATATCGTGAAGCGAGTGCCGCTTCTGCTGATCGCGGTTTGCGTTGGGGCCGTTTCACTCCTCACCACTAATTTGATGTGGGGGTTCTTGACAGGATTTGTCCTGCAGGGAATCTTACTGATTCATGAAAGAATGAACCGCGCGCGCAAGGCGTGAACGCGCCGAAGCGCTGTCTATCCACTAGCTGCTATTCACTATCCACTGGCTACGTTCATCCCTCACATTGCCAAGTGACCGGCCTCACTGCGTCTCCGTACACAGAGTTCATACTGGAGATGATAAGGATGCCTGGAGCGCGGCATGGGATAGGCCCTGCCGTAAGCGGAATCCGGCTGGTGCGTAAGCCTTTCCCGTGGATTCCGCGGCTCGCGGCCCGTCCCATAAGAGGTGAGACAATGCCGACCGTTCTGGAACCCAAAGTCAACGAGGAAGTGAAATCGCAACCCGTTACGCCCGCCAGCAAAGAGCCGGAACTCTTCGCCGCTGAAGTTGAGATGGAGAGCAAGACCTCCAACTTTCTGCCCGTGGCCCTGATCGTAGCGCTGATCCTCGTGGTAGGCGGAACCATCGCTTACTTTGTGAAGGGCGCTCGCGATGTCCTGACCGTTCCGGTTGCGACCACAGCTATCAACCAGATACTGCAGGCCCAAGGCCCATCCACCGTCCGCTTCAGTACCGGCACCATCGTGCAGAGTATCAACGAGAAGCCGCTGGACCCACACTACAAATTGCTGGCCAAGCTAGGGATCGTGACCACCAAGCCCAAGGGCTACACCTCGCTGATCGTGGTTCTTAACCCCGCGGGCGAGAAGCTCTTGAGCCAGATCACCGGCGTGCAGAAGATCGCCAACCCTGACAAGACGGTTACCTACATCGTGCCGTTGGCCGAGCGCAAGCTGGTGAACGTGAACAAGGTCACCATGATCAAGCCGCACCTGGCGCAGGTGGAGTACATCTGGAAGTGGGCGCCCAACCGGCTGGGCCAGGAGTTTGACGCCTCCGGCAGCGTGGTGAAGAGCTTCGCCACCTGGGACCGCGCGACCTTGATCAAGACCTACGGCGTTGATTTCTACAGTGCCGCGCCGACTAAGGCCAGCATCGTCCTGATGGAAAAAGACGGTGTCTGGAAGCCGTACGTGGAGTAGGAGCCGGCAACTAGAAATTGGAACTCGGCAGTGAGGAAGGGAGGAGCCTCGGCTTCCCCCTTTTTCCTTAAAGCGATTCCTTCTGCATGGCGGACAACCGGCGCTCACTAATTGCTAATCGCTAATTAGTAACTCCACCTCAGCCACACCAGCCCGATGGCCAGCGTGATCAGCGTCACCGGCACACCGATCTTCATGTATTCGAGAAAGCTGATGTGCGTCTCGCTACGCGCCTTTTCCACCACGATGATGTTTGCCACTGAACCGGTAATGGTGAGATTGCCCGCCAGCGTGCTGGACATGGCCAGCAGCAGCCATGCAGCATGGGCATCGTGGAACTGCGGAGGCAGTCCCCTTAGCAGCATCACGGCCGGAACATTGCTGACGATGTTTGACAACAGAGTCACGACCGTTGCCAGGATGATTGGACGGTGCAGGTTCAGCCGTTCGGCCGCGCCGAGCAGTTCCTGTGTAATGCCCACCCGCTCCGCGCCGCCGAGAATCAGGAACAGTCCAACAAACAGCATGAGAAGCGACCAATCGACGTCGCCATAGATTGCTTTTGGCGAGCGCTGACGCTGCACTAACAAAAGCGCGCCTCCGGTAGCGGCGACTAAGGGTGGTGGATAGCCCACGAGAAATCCCACCAGCACACCAAGCGTTACCGTTACCGCCCAAGCCGGATGAATCTGCGGCTCTCGCGCCGCTCGTAGCGGTGGCTTGACAAGAGACTGTGGTTGCTGGCTCTGATGTCGCAGAAAAATCCAATACAGCAGGGCCCAATCCACGAACAGGCCAATCAATGCCACAGGCCCGAGATGCACAAGGAAGTCGCGATACGCGATCCCGGAAATGGACCCGATAAGAATGTTCTGCGGATTCCCTGTGATGGTTGCTGTACTGCCGATGTTGGAAGCCGTCGCCAGCGCGAGCAGATACGGCAGTGGCTTCAATCCCATTCTTTTGCAGATGCCCAAAACCAGCGGCGCCATGACCAGGCAGACCACATCATTCACCAGGAACGCCGACAGGACACCGCTGGTGAACACCACGCCAGGCAGCAGTTGTCTTGGACTGAGGTGCTCGATCACCAAGTGGGCCACGCCTTCGAAGAATCCCGAGAGGTGCAGGCTGGCGACGATCAGCATCATGGAGAACAGCAAGACCAACGTCGCGAAATCGATACTCTCGATGGCTGTATTCGGCGTGAGCACACCGAAGACGAACATGCCTGCCGCTCCGATGACCGCCATCGCTGGACGGTCGATCTTCGTCCACGGCAGACGTCCGATGGCGAAGACGAGGTAGCTCGCCAGAAAGATGATCCAGGCAACCATGATGTGAAGGTGGGACAGCGTGTGGCCTACGGTTGTGATCATTCGCGCTCGTTACAAGGTTGCGGACCGGAGTTGTGCAATCGGAATACTTGGATGCGCGGAAGCGTGCTCGGACACGCAGGTTCAGTGACACACGCCGGCGAAACTCCGTGTCCCGCACAGCTTTTCCTCAGCAAACTTGTCACTACGTCTCCTCGAACACACTTTGCGCTTGCCCAACCGCCGCGCCCGGCTGCATAATGTTATCTTCGCTTTTTCTTCGCACTAAAGGTTGGAAATGGGCAGTAACAGCCATCACGGTTTCAAACCCACCGAGCAGCAGCGGCAAGCCATCGAGCACGTACATGGTCCGATGCTCGTGGTAGCGGGTGCGGGAACTGGGAAGACTACGGTGCTGGCCCGCCGCATCGCGCACCTCATCAATAGCGGCGAGGCGAGGCCCGACGAAATTCTCGCCGTCACTTATACGCGCAACGGCGCTGCCGAGTTGGTTCGTAGAGCTGGCGGCATTCTATACCCCGATCTCGACCCCCAACGTGCCGCGGCAAAGCTGCTCTCCAGCGGGTTGCAGGCCGACACCTTTCACGCCTATTGCTTCTCCTTGTTGCGGGAAGCCGGAATTAAGTTTGCGCTGCTCGACGATCAGGACCTCTTCGTCCTGCTGCGCCGCCGTATTGCTGAGCTGCAACTTGAGCGCTTCATCAAGGCCGCCGCGCCCGGCAAGTTCCTAAAGGACCTGCTGGAGTTCTTCCGCCGTTGCCACGATGAGCTGCGCACGCCGGACGATTACGATGCCTATATTCTCCGGCTCGAGCGCACCGAAATTCCACTGCCGCGAGTCGCCAAGTCGAAAGATGCCGACTTGATGCCGCGAGAAGAAGTGCTGGGCCGCTGCCACGAGATCGCGCGCGCCTTCCGCTACAAGGAAGATCTGCTCAAGCAGGAAGGCCTGGGCACCTTCGGTCACCTTATCACTCGCGCGGTGGACCTGCTCGGCCGCCGCCAGTCTGTGTTGCAGAGCGCGCAGAAGCGTGCACGCTTCATCCTAATTGACGAGTTCCAGGACTCGAACGTTGCGCAGATCCAACTCGCGAAGCTACTCGCTGGCGAAGAAGCCAACGTCTTCGCCGTTGGCGATCCCGACCAGGCGATCTATCGCTTTCGCGGCGCAACCAGCGGGGCTTTCGACCAGTTCCTCAGGACTTTTGGCCCGGAGCGCGTGAAGCGCGTGACCATGTCCGAGAATCGGCGTTCGACGCCCCCCATCCTGCGTTGTGCCCACCAGGCGATCCAGTGCAATCCCGAGGTCGGCAGCGTGGAGTTGGAGGATGACGGCTGGCCGCGTCAGGCGCTCTCCTGCGCGCGACTGGAGCGCGAGAAGAATCTGGTGTTAAGGCGCCGGCGGTGCACGCCATCGTGCACAACAAGAACGAGGATGCCGATTTCGTCGCCGACACCATTGAAGCCACTCGGCGACGGCGGCCCACAATGCAGTATCGCGATTTTGCGGTGCTGTACCGCAACCATCGGCATCGGCGGGAGGTGGTCGACGAGCTGCGCCGCCGGGGTATTCCTGTGCAGGTCAAGGGAGCCGACCTCTTCGATGCTCCTGAGGTTCGTGACGCGATGGCGGTCTTGCGCATCCTTGACGGGCCCGATCCGGTCGCGCTGGTTCGTGTCGCAGCCTTGGCGCAATTCTGCGTCGATCCCGAGTCGCTTCCGCGCCGAACTCGCGCTGGCGGGGAAGAATGTGACCATCGAATCCGTGCTGGAGAAAGTGCCTGGCGGATTCGAAGTGATGGAGGCGGTCCGCGAAGCGCGGCATGATCTCGCCAACTCAAACGGCATGCTGCCCGCGGCGATAAGGATCGCGCGTAGTTCGTTCCAGCTCGAAGACTCCTTTCCCCTGCAGCGTCTCCAGGAATTCGCTGCCGACTGGGGCAGCAAGCCCAAGCAAATCGCGGGCAACGGAACCCTGCACGAATTTATGGAGTATGTGGCGCTCTTCCAGGAAGCGGACGGGGCGTTGTCGGAAGATAGTGCGGACGACGATCCGGTGGCAGCGCTGGCTCCGCGAGACGTTACCGGCGAGCCGCAGGATGCCGTGCAATTGATGACCGTGCACGCAGCCAAGGGTCTGGAGTTCCCCTGCGTCTTTGTTCTTCGTGTCGTTTCGGGATCGTTCGCAAGCGGCTACAAGGAAGCGCTGGTCGAGTTTCCGCAAGAGCTGCGCAGCAAGGACACGGCCTCGGAAGGCGAGCCCAAGACTCTTCATAAAGAGGAGGAACGCCGGCTGTTTTATGTCGCACTCACTCGTGCCATGGACGAGCTGCACATTTGCGGGCAGTTCGCCAGGGGGAAGGATCCGACCCCTCCGGGTTACATGCGGGAGCTGCTGGAGAAAAAGAACACGCTGCTTCGCGGCGCCATCGAATGCACACAGCTCTCGCAGGCGACACTGATCGAGAGAATGCACGCTGCGGCCGAGCCCGTGCCTCTGGTTTCGCAGTGGGTGCAACTGCCTCCCCGCTCCGACTCGCGGCTGGGCGAGTTGAGTGCCAGTGCTATCGATCAATACGAGCGCTGCCCAATGGCCTACAAGCTAAGCCGTGACTGGCGAATCCCGGAAGAACCGGTCGCCCGCATGCAGTTCGGAGCTGCCATGCACCTCGCCATCAAAGCGTATTTTGACGGAGTGCGCGCCGGGCGGCCGCCCGATGAACCCACCGTCATCGCTTGCTTCCTCGACGAATTCTCGAAGACGAAAATCGAGGAAGAAATTCAGCGCGAGCTGTACGAAAAGGAGGGACGCGAGCAGCTCACGCGCTTTCTCCGCTCTAGCTTGGCGAAGCCGGGAGGCGAAATCCTACAGACCGAACGCAGCTCATCCTTTGCGCTTGGGGAAACCAAAGTCAGGGCCAAGATGGACCGCCTGGACCGAATCGGCGACAACGATGTCGCGATCGTGGATTACAAGACCGGCAAGCCAAAAACCCAGGAGGATGCTGACGATAGCCTGCAGCTCTCGATTTACGCGCTGGCCGCCCGGCAGATGGGTTTGACGGCAGCGTCGCTGGTCTTCATAAATCTGGAGAACTGCACGGCAGTGGAGTCTTCACGCACGCTGGACGAGTTGCGGGAAACCGAGACCAAGGTGCTTAAGGTGGCCGCGCAAAATCGCAGCCGGCGAGTTCGACCCTAGCCCGGGCCTGCAGTGCAACGGTTGCTCTTACCACAGCATCTGCCCGGCGCACGAAATTGCGGCATTTTGCGGGTCTGAGCGGAGCGTGATTCCACAGCAGGAATCTCGAGTCGCACGAGGCGTCTAATCGCCACCAAGAATCAGGGCCCAAAAGCGAAGGGGGACGCTTCCGCGCCCCCTTGTCAAGTCAAAGAGAAGTTATCTCTTTTTCTTCTTGGCAGCCTTCTTCGCTTTTTTCTTCGTTGCCATGGTTTCTATTCTCCCTTCCATTTGTCATGGAACAATTGCGACATCACATCATCGCAATTTGATCTTTGTATAGAGTTAATGAAAAAAATAGTCAAGAGAAAAACGCACGTCGAGATGTGTACTCGGTCGAAGCGCGCGACGGCTCTTCGCATTTTCGATACTGCACGTTGTCGGGTTGCACGCAGCGTGGCCGCTTTGTCAACTTTCGGCCATGCATAGAAGCCGCATGAATACTGGCGATTTCGTCGTGCGCAGATCCGGCACGTTGAGTGTGCAACATTCGATTTGCGATCTCAGTTCCGAAGGAAGCGCACGATTTGCGAAAGGAGGAATCAAAAAAATATTTCGCGAAGCTCGATCTCGGGATGCGAATTTCGCGTTGGACCGCCCGCGATGCGTCACTCGTACAAGACGGTTAACATGAAACAATGGAGACGCGAATGAAGCGAGTGCTGGTGGCGACGTCGAATCCCGGCAAGATTCGGGATCTTATCGGCGCCGCTGCGGCCCACAATGTAAGCATCGAGACGCTGCCCGATTTCGCAGCTTTGCCGGCCGTGATCGAAGATGGTCCGACCTTCGAAGCGAACGCGCGGAAGAAAGCTGAACATTACAGCAAGTACGCGGAGGGGAAGCTGGTCATTGCCGACGATTCAGGACTCGAAGTGGATGCGCTCGGCGGCGCACCCGGCGTGCGTTCGGCGCGTTACGCTGAGGATGAGCGATCAGTGAACGCTAAGGAGCAGATCGGAGCCGAGTTGGCGAATTCTTGCGACGAGGCAAACAACGCTCGCTTGCTCCGCGAACTCCACGACGTTCCCGATGAGTATCGCACCGGCCGTTTTGTATGCGTGATTGCGGCGGCGCGCAACGGCCACACGCTAGCGACTTTTCACGGCCGCGCCGAAGGTCTCATTCTGCACGCTCCTCGTGGCTGCAACGGCTTTGGCTACGATCCACTCTTCTATTTCCCAGAGATCGGCAAAACTTTCGCCGAGCTCACTGCCGAAGAGAAGGCGCGCCACAGCCACCGTGGCGCAGCTTTTCGTCTGTTTCTGGAGTGGGAGGATGAAAGCCCGGAGCGCCATCCTCACGCGAGCCGTTGAAACAATCTCGTAGAACGACGAGGACCGGCCGTTCTCGCTGCTGGAATCGTTCTGCGCTCCGCTTAACGGCGCCGACCTTGGGCGCTTTTCCTGGCCCGGTTGGGCCGCTTCGACTTCTCCACGTCCGCGCCCGCTGGAGCATCTGGCAGCGGGCCGAGAAACGTTGCGGCTTCTGGTTGCAGCCGTGACGCCCAGGCTGCGAGCGCCTGGTGGACGGCTTCTTGAAGGCTCAGCCCCTGGCTGGCGGCTAGACTCTTGATGCGGCGCTTCTCGGACTCGGGCAGGCGAACAGCAAGCAGCTTAGTGTGTTTTGTTAACATGCTTGTATCATATACTAATTGGTATTGTCTCACACCAATTAAGGGGGAAGGCGGCAATCCTGCTGTATAAGTCTTTACAGCAGAATATTTTACGTGTAAGTGGTGAAGAATCAAAATTTTGCCAGTGATTCACAGCCTAAGTTATTGATTCTATGTAAGACCTGACAGGGGGAGGTTTCCGCCGCTGGTTTCGGCAAGTGGTTTGTCTGAAGCTGGAACTTACAGATGAAGATGAATCGCAGTTCGTAATATGCGGGATTAAGAAGCGTCAGGGGTTTTGGGCGCGACGATAGGCCGTCGCGCCCGGCTATTTATTCAGTAGCAAGTTTTAGGTTTTCGTGAAGCCAGCCTTGCGCTTCGTATTCGCACTTCTTGCAGCAGAACGTTTGCCCGTTACGAGCCCGGCTGGTGCTCTTCAGGTATTGGGAATAGCACCAGAGGCAAACCGCCGTGGAAGTGGCAGCGTCATATTGGTTTGGTTGCATGGCCTCTCCAATGGAAATAGACAATAGGCTAAGTTACCGCTAAACGCAATGAGCAAAATCGTGGAATCGGTACGAGTAAGGTTCGTGGGACGGAAGTGCTTGAATCAAACGCGCTCAGGTGCCAGTAGATCGCTAATCGACTCCCGCTTACGTATCAGCCGCGAGCGGTTGCCCTCAACCAGCACTTCAGCCGGCCGCAGCCGCGTATTGTAGTTCGAAGCCAGCGCCATTCCGTAAGCTCCAGCGTCGAGGATCACCAGCAATTCGCCTTCCTCGACCTTGCGGATTTCACGGTCGCGCGCGAAGAAATCTCCTGATTCGCACACCGGTCCAACGACATCCACTCTCTCAGTCGTTTCGTCGTCTTGCAGCATGATGGGAACGATCTCGTGATACGCACCGTACAACGAAGGCCGGAGCAGATCGTTCATGGCTGCGTCCACGACGACGAACTGTTTGCCGTCGTTGCGCTTGCGATATACGACGCGGGTGAGCAGCGCTCCCGCCGGCCCGATAATCGCGCGACCTGGCTCCAGCAGGAGATGAACACCGAGCGCTTTTAGCGGCTCCCGCACCGCCTTGGCGTATTGTTCCGTTGCGGCGGAGAAATCTATCGCACGATCTTGCTCGTAGGGGATGCCGAGTCCGCCGCCAGCATCGACGTAGCGAATGTCGTGCCCTTCAGTGCGGAGTGAACGAACAAGCGAAGCCACGCGATCCATGGCTTCGCGGAAAGGGCCAACATCCGTAATCTGTGACCCGATGTGCACGCTAACACCTGCGGCTTTGAGTCGCTGGTTTTCCGCGCCCCGATGATAAAGCGCTGGGACATCACGCCAAGGCACGCCAAACTTGTGCTCATGCAAACCAGTCGAGATGTAAGGATGGGTTTCAGTCGTGACATCAGGATTTGCCCGCACCGCGAATCGGGCTGTTTTGCGTAGATGCGTTGCGCGTGCTGCCAAAAGCTCCAAGTTCGCTGGCGCTTTCCACATTGAACAGCAGAATGCCGGTAGCGAGCGCAAGATCGATTTCTTCGGCCAGCTTTCCGACTCCGGAGAAAACCACGTTACGCGCAACTTTTCGGCCGATTTCCTTGACTCGTTGCAGTTCGCCGCCGGAGACGACATCGAATCCGGCGCCAAGTCGAGCCAGTAATCGAAGGATCGAGAGATTGGAATTGGCCTTTACCGAATAACAGATGGTGTGGTCGCAACCCCGAAAAGCTGCGTCGAACCGCTGGTAGCGGTAGCGAATCATCGCCCCGGAATAAACGTACAGCGGAGTGCCATATTGGTGGGCCATCTTGCGGAGCGTAACGGCCTCGGCGTGCAGCTCGACGCGTGACTTGCGGAAGAGGCGCTTGTCTCGGTGATAGGTGAATGCCGGAGGTCTCTCCGGCGGGCGGCAAGAGTTCACTTTTTAGACGACGTTCCTTTCACCTTAAGGGCGACGATGGTCTGATCGTCAAAAGTCTCGACCCCTTCCGCGTGATCAGAAACCGCGGTGAATATTGTGTCAACCAGCTCTTCGACGCTGCGATGCGCCTTTTCGCGCACAATCTTCTCCAGGCGCTGGCGACCGAACAGTTCACCCGTGGAACTTGTGGCATCGAGGATTCCATCGCTAAAAAACAGAAAGAAGTCGCCGGGATGGGCACGCAGATTCAGCTCATCGTACGTTGCGTGGTTGAACAGTCCGATCGGCAGACCGGTCGCCTGAATGGTCTCGATCTTCCCATCGTGGTAATGAATCGGCCGCGGCAAGCCCGAGTTCGCAATCTGCAGGATTCGCTGGTTGTCGTCCCAGATGGCGTAGATCATGGAGACGTATTGACCTTCAATCGGCCGCTCGGAGAGCGACAGGTTGATTGCCTCCAACATGCCGGCGGCGCTGGGTTCTTCGTTGGCGTGGGAACGCGCGATGCCACTTACCAAAGCCGCGTAAATGGCGGCGGGAGCACCTTTGCCGCTCACGTCCCCGATGGCGATACCAGTCACACCCTGCCCGCTGTACTTGAGAAAGTCGTATAAGTCGCCGCCGACCTGACGGGCAGGAGCGAAGCGCGACGCTACCTCAGCGTTGCGAAAAACAGGTACCTTCGGCGGCAGCAAGCGGAATTGCAGTTCCCGGGCAAGCGCCAAGTCCTGCTCCAGGCGTTGCTCCTGGCGCGCGATCTGCTCGTACAGCGTGGCGTTTTCGATTGCGATCGCCACTTGCGCGGCCAATGTCGTCATGATGCGCACGTGGTCCTCGGTGAAGTAGCCGCGGCGTGTGTGCTCGATGTCGAGAACGCCGATCACCTTGTCCTTGTAAATCAGCGGAATGCACAGCTCCGAGCGGGTTTCGGGGTTCGCCATGATGTAACGGGGATCCTTGCTGACGTCAGGGACGAGCACAGCCTGCCCATGTTGAGCGGCGTAACCCACCAACCCGACGCCCAAAGGGATCTCGTGCTTGAGTTGCACGCTCTCCTTGAAGCGCAGAGAGAAGCGATGCTGTAGGAGGCTTCCGGTTTTGTCCAGCAGCAGAATGGAGAACATCTGATAATCGATAATGCGGGTCACCAGGTCGGCAATGCGCTTCAGCAGCTCATCAACATTTAGGATGGATGACAGCTCGCGGCTGATCTCGGTCAGCAGGGTGAGTTGTCTGGCCTGGCGGGACACGCGAGTGTACAAACGCGCATTCTCGATACCCGCGGCAATGCGCGAGGCGAACAGCGTCAGCAGACGTTTGTGTTCTTCGGTGAATGCTCCTGGCTCATCCGCTTCCACGTCAATCACGCCGATCACTTTGTTCTTGGCGATGAGCGGCACAGCCAGCTCCGAACGCACGCCCGGCGTCGTGTTGATGACGTTGGCTTCGGCAGCAAGGTCGTTCACCAGTACGGGCTGGCGGGTCTGCACCGCGCGTCCGGTGACGCCCTCCCCAACTTTGATGCGGATGCGCTCGGCGACCTCCGGCGGGTGCCCAACTTGAAATCGCACCCGCAGCTCCTGTGTCTTTTCATGCAGCAGGAGGATGGCGAAGATTTCGTAGTCGATGAACCGTTTCAGCACCTCGGCCACGCGCTGCAGCAGAGTATTCAGGTCCAGCGTGGTGTTGACCGCGTCGGCAACCTCCAGCAGGTAGCTGTCGATCGTCGTAGACACCAAGGGCGGTTGAGTGGAAGATGGCATCAGGCTGGAATTCTTACTTACCATGATAACAGTGTGCTTTTCGTGTTCCGTGGTTGGAAAGGCGCATTCTGAGCAGGTGAAACTGCACTCAACAACCCAAGGCCACGCTCGAGCGAACAGGGAGCATGGTAACACTGCGGCAGTTTTCACGAATGGCTCACTTCGATTCTGTCCGTAGGTTGCAGCAGCGTGTCCCAGACAATAGAATTCTCACCGGCCACAGGAGAGACAAACATGTCGTTACCTGAGTTCAAGCAACTGGTGGACGAGGCAAAATCGCAAATCAATGAAATTGGTCCAAATGACGTTCGCCGCATGCAGCAATCGGGGGAAGATTTCACGCTAATTGACGTGCGCGAGCGCGATGAACAGGCAAAGGGGACAATTCCCGGCGCTATCAAGCTGCCGCGCGGCATATTGGAAGTCAACATTGACCAGATTACGACCGACAAGGACCGCAAGCTGGTGCTCTATTGCGGTGGAGGCAGCCGTTCCGCCCTCTCCGCGCTCAATCTGAAGAAGATGGGATTTCGCAATGTATTTTCGCTCGCTGGCGGCTATCGTGAATGGCGTGACGGCGACACACTCTAATTCTTCGCTCGACTGCTTCATTTCCGCGGATTCGGGGGAACTATGAACCTGCAAGGCAACCGTATTACGTGGCTGGGTCACGCTACCTTTCGTATCGAAACCAAAGATGGCGCGACCGTATATGTGGATCCCTGGGTCATGGGCAATCCCATGTGTCCGGAAAACGAGAAGCAAGTGAAGAAGGCCGATGTCCTGATTTGCACCCATGGACACTTCGATCACATCGGCGACGCGGTGGCGATTGCGAAGCAGCATGGTCCAGCGGTGGTCGGCATCTTCGAACTCTGTGCTTGGATGGAAAAGAAGGGCGCCAAGCGCATCGCTCCCATGAACAAGGGTGGAACGCAAACGGTCACAGGAATCAAGATCACGATGACCCACGCGGTGCATTCCTGCGGCATTATGGATGATGACGGCAGCATCGTTTACGGCGGAGAAGCGTGCGGCTATGTGCTCGAGTTGCCCGGCGGCGTCAAGTTGTATCATGCGGGCGACACCAATGTGTTCACCGATATGCAGATCATCCACGACCTTTACTCCCCCGAGATCGCGATGCTGCCGATTGGCGACCACTTCACCATGGGCCCGCGCGAGGCCGCTTACGCCTGCAAGCTGTTGCAACCGAAGACCGTAATTCCGATGCACTTCGGCACCTTTCCGGTTCTGGTCGGGCGTCCGGATGATCTGAAGAAACTACTGGGCGCAAGCGGTCCGGAAGTCCTGGAAATGAAACCAGGTCAAACGCTGAGCTGAAGGGAAGAGCACCAGGATGCCAATCACGGATGAGCGCGTCGAAAACTATCTTTACGCCCTGCTGCCCGAGCGCGAGCCCGTCCTGCAAGAGATGGAGCGCCAGGCGAAGGAACGGGACATCCCAATCGTTGGACCGGCCGTCGCCCGTCTCTTCTACCAGTACGCGCGACTTATTAACGCGAAGACCATCTTCGAGATGGGCTCGGCGATCGGCTATTCGACCATCTGGTGGGCGAAGGCCGTTGGCGAAGGCGGCAAGGTCCACTACACCGACGGTAGCCGCAAGAACGCTGACGAAGCGCGCCGCTACTTTCAGGAGTCCGGCGTTGCCGACCGCATTGAGGTCCATGTCGGCGACGCGCTGGAAATTCTCTCCGAACGCAAAGAACACTTCGACATCCTCTTCAACGACGTGGACAAACACGACTACCCGCGGGTGTTCCAAATGGCCGCAGCGCGCGTGCGGAAAGGCGGTTTGTTCATAACCGACAATGCGTTATGGCACGGCGATGTAAGCTACGCTGCCGGCAATCCCGAGCTCACAAAGAGCGGCGAGCCTGACCGCTCCACCAGAGGCGTGGTCGAATTAAACCGCCTGCTCTATTCATCGAAGGACTGGTACACGACCATCGTTCCGCTGCGTGACGGTGTCGCGGTGGCGTTGCGAGTTTGACGCCGTGCCGGAATCTCTCAACATCGATATTCTCGCTATTGCCGCGCACCGTGACGACGTAGAGCAAACCTGCGGCGGCACCTTGCTCAAGATGGCCGAGCGCGGCCACCGAACTGCTATTCTCGACCTCACTCGGGGCGAGATGGGCACACGCGGCACCGTCGAAGATCGCGCACGGGAAGCGGCCGAGGCGGCTCGCATGTTGAAGGTCAGTTGGCGGCATGCCCTCGACATTCCCGACGGCCGAGTGGAGAACACTTACGAAAACCGGCTGAAAGTCGCGCGCGTCATTCGCGAACTGCGTCCGCGCGTACTGATTCTGCCTTATTGGCAGGCGCGTCATCCCGACCACGCCACAGCGTCGTTGCTCGGCTACGAGGCCGCGTTTCTCGCCGGACTTGCCAAACTGGACCTCGGCATTGCGCCGCATCGGCCCTACAAGATCGTCTACGCAAGCCTCTATGCTGACGTGCGGCCGACCTTTGTGGTGGACATCTCCGAGCAGTTCGACACGCGGATTGCGGCATTGATGGCCTATCGTTCGCAGTATCAAGACCGGGAGCAGGGAAGCAACCTCTTTCCCCGCGAAGCCGAGATTCGCGAACGCATCGCCGCGATGGCTGGCTTCTACGGCCTTCTTGCAGGAGTGCGCTACGCTGAGCCATTCGTCCAGAAAGAAGTCGGCTTGGTGGATGATCTGCTCGCGATTCCGGTGCAGTCGATCTGAGGCAGGCTCGCAGAGCGCTTGCTGGTTCTGGCCGAAAGTAAACTTCGCGATCACGGTTAAACAAAAGCAACTCAAGCAAACGCTGGCGATCGGACGGATCCGGTAGCGCGTTTGCCGGGGTCGCGTGGCCGGTTCAGGAAATCTTCACAAAGACAAATCCGTAATGCGATGGCACGATGACGGTGTGGACTTCGCCGTCCGAGGTGACGGTGAGGTCGAAGCTCGAGGGGCGAGCGTCGTCGTCGATCATCTCGCGATAGGTGCCGGCTTTAGGGAAGGGCACAGCGATGCTCCCCGAATTGTCTCCGAAGTTGAGCAGCACCATAGCGAACTCTTCGCCGTGAGTGGCATCTGCCGCAGCGTGGCGATGGTACGCGAGGATCGCCGTTCCTTGCAGCGACTGCTGGAAGTAGAAGAACGAGTCGCGACTGCGTAGCGCCCGCGAGTTCCGGCGAAGCGTCCCGAGTCGTCGGTACAGGCGGATCAGTGCCGATCCGGGATCGTCATAGAAGTACTCCCAATGCATGTCCCTGCGAAGTCCGATGCGCGCGTCGCCAGCGGGCGGTAGTTGATAGTCGTCGGCGAACTCCTGGCCCTCCCACAGCATAGGAATGCCTTGTGCGGTGTAGAGCGCGATGGCAAAGGGTTGCAGACGGTAGAAGTTATCGCGATTGCCAGAGGAGAGCGGGTCTGAACTGTCGGTTCCCGTGAATACGATCAACTGGCTGTGATCGTGCGATTCCAGGTATTGAAACGGAGCGACAGGCATATCAACCGGGTTTCCCTTGTCGTCCACAACTGTCTTGGTTAGCGGATATCCCGAAAAGCTGACGTCCAGCAGATGGGCGAAATCCTGGTCCGCCGAGCTGCTCTGAATCATGTTCTCCGATTTGTTCAGCAGATCGTCTTGCCAGGCCGCATTGGTGTAGGTGTTTGCCAGCACGTCGCGAGCGCGCGACAGCGCCTCAGCGCATTGGATGATGCGGCTATAGCTGCCGGGCCGGCGGAAGCGATCGATTCCAAGCGAGAAATTGTAGGTGTCGAAGGCGAGCTTCGCGTACGCGGTGTCGGTGGGGAAGAAGTAGTAATCCGTGACCTCATCGTAGCGGAAGCCGTCAACATGATACTCGGTGAGCCACATCTGATTCGCGGCTTGAAAGAACTGCTGCGTAAAGGTCTGCGAGAAATCGCACTGGGGCCCGAAAGGACCCATAGCGCCAATCATGGGGCTGGGGATGGCAGGTGCGCCGCCGGTTTGCGCAACATTCTCGTACACGAGGTTGTAGGGAAAACTGGGATCGACGTGCTGGTACACGACGTCGAGAATGACAGCAACGCCCCGCGCGTGGCAGGCGTTGACCAGGCGCTTCAGGCCGTCCTCGCCTCCGAAGTGAGCGCTGGCGTTAAAGTAATGCAGCGGGCCGTAGCCCCAGTCGAAGTCAAGCTTGTGGCTCATCACCGGCATCAGCTCGAGGCAATTCACACCGAGGCTTTGCAGATAGTCCAGACGATCGATGACGCCGTCGAAGGTGTCGTTGAACTGCTCAATGTGCAGCTCGTAAACGATGAGATCGCTCAGCTCTGGAGTCTTGTATCCGCTGTCGGTCCAGGAAAAGGGCGCCGGAGTTTTTGTCAGAGTGAAGGCGGACAACTCGCCTATGTCGGTGGCGCGAGCAAAGGGATCGACAAACCACTTCCCCTCAATCAGAAATGCGCTGATCGGAAGGACCGCGGCGAACGGGTCGATCGCGGATATCTCGTGGAGAGGATCGACCCGCCATAGTTGTACTGGTTCTGCAGGTTGCCGCCCACGAACTGACCGGTGATGTAGCCCGAGAGCTTCACGCAGGTGTCGGAGCCCGGCAGAACCCAGCCGGTGATGCCGCCGACGTTGAGATCTTCACATATTCGGCCACAGGCGCCGCCTTGCGAGTGGGCAGATCGGCCGCCTGCGCGCTGGCGACGGCGACGATGCCGGCCGCGGAACCGAGCAGTATGCTCTTTATGAGCGTCATTGTTGACCTCCAGTTGACATAATGGGCGTTGATTTCTTCTCACTCTCGATTTGCCGGCCCGCCTAACGAACCCAAAAACCGAAGGTGGTCAGCCCCCATTCCCGATTGACCCGATCTTGGCGGTTTGCCCGGCAAATGTCGCTTCTGACCGATCCGCGACCGGGACTCTCCCGTTCACACGCCTCACAATACCCTGCCCGCGCCGGGGCTCAACTGCTTTCTGTCTCGGAATCGCCTTGGAAACGCCTTTCCTAGGACCATGTTGCATAAAGGTCACGAAAGGTTGTCTCGTCGAGGTTTCGCGGCCTTTTCAGGCGATTTACAAGGGACAACCTTTGGCCGAGCGGCGCCGCAGGCGATTGCCATCCGGGAGCCGGTGCGCTCATGCGGCGGCCAAGCCGATGAAGTTGGGCGCTTTATCGATCGAGCAGTCCGGCAGGAGTTGTCCGCGATTCTTTCCGCCTCCGTCCCGCTCGTCGCGCGCTCGCCCCTCAGCCTCTGCTCGCCGGCGCCCGAGT
>CAWAJA010000009.1:0-324525 GCA_963782275.1 uncultured Acidobacteriaceae bacterium
CAGCCCGTGGCGCAAGTGGTGGTTTTTCTGCAAGGCTGGCGACGTAGCCGGGTGCGCAATCTCACGAAGCACTTGACAACGGATGCGGAGGGCCGGCTTCTGCAAAGCCGATTCTGATTTATCCGACCCCGGAAGAGTAAATAAACGAACAGAACAAGCCTGCCAGAGCGGTCTCTCAGCTCTCGCGGTGTGCCCGCACCCAGCATCTGGCGCAGGATCAAGCTCAAGTTGAACGCTCCGACATGAATCAACTGCCGCTTCAAAATGTTGTCCCGTCCGCGGAGATGGCAGCGACGCATGCCGCCGGTTTCGTAGCAGTGTGCGAAGCTGCGTTCCACCAACTCGCCACGTCGCCGCAGTAAACTCTTGCCGTACTCGCTTCGTACCCGCCGCCGATTCTCATAGACTGCCTGCTGTTCGGCTGGCTTGCCTTGCCAGTTACGTCGCCCCTTTTGCTGCTTCTCCGGTATATAGCTGCACACCTCGTAACTCTTCACTCGCTGGAGGACTGCGCCGCTGTGATACCCCTTATCGGTAACCAACTCTTCGATCCCGTTGACGTTCACCTTGGGCTCACGGTCGGGCTTCAACTCCGCCTCGCGACCCGCCAACTCCGCCACTGTCATGCCTGCTTCGCACAGGGTTGCGTCCAAGCTCGTCGTGTCGCCCTTATCGGCACCCGGCAACGTGACGGCCACCACCGCGCCCGTGTCCAGATCGACCGCATGCTCAGCCTTGTGCGCCAGGCGGGTACGCCCATCCTTCATCTTCGCGATCCGCGCATCCTCGTCCGCTGGACTCTTCCAGTGTTTGTTGGACGTGCGCTTCTTGCGCTTGCGATCCAGTCTCACCAGGTCTTCCCGGGTCGGGGTTTCGATGCCCGAGGCCTTGGCTAATCCGCGCAGAAATTCCTCGTAACTCTCACCCGTGTCGCGCCGTACGATCGAGCGCATCGCCGCGTTAGCTTCCAGCGTCGTGGCATCGATGGCGATCCGCTGGCCCTTCAATAGCCCGCGATCGGCCAGCACTTCCAGCACCCAAGTGAACACTTCGCGATGCGTGTCCACATCGATCAACCGCCGGGTGCGCGATATTGTGGAGTGGTCCGGGGTGTTCTCGTCGAGGCCAATGCCCACAAAACGCCGCAGCGCCAGTGAGTCTGCCAGCCGCCAAGCAATGCCGCGCTCCGCCCCGATGCCTTCGAAATATCCGATCAGCAGCGAACGAAAGTAAATCCCCGGCGTCAGTGAGGGCCGTCCGTACCTGGCCGCATAGAACCTCGCACACCGCCCCTCGACAAACTCGTCGAAGCGCTCCGCCTCCAGCAACTCGTTCAGCCGCTGATAGAACGGATGCCCCGGAGCCGAGGCCAACTCCGTGTGCGCAATCCAGATGTCCTCTTGCTTCTCCCGCTGCTTGCGCGTGCCCATTGCCATGCGCACATTCTACGAAGAGAGTCTGTGAATACCTCAAATGTTTTTGCTTACGAATCTAGACTTGCACCACGGGGTGCTAGCGCTATTTTAAGTACAGTAAACGGTGAGGTGCTCCGCCGCTCCTATGCTACCTGGCTGGTGGAAGCGGGAGCGGTCCCCAAAGCCGTGCAAGGGCAGATGCGGCGCCCCCGCATCGGTCCAACCATGGATATTTACGCGCAGATCGTTGCCGCAGCACAGCGGCGAGCGGTCGCAAAGCTCAGTGAAATGCTTGCGGGTAATGTCAGCAATTGGGACGAAATGGGACGCAAAGGACGTCCCGAGAACTCGCAAGTGATTGAAAATATGGTGGAGCTAGTCGGGATCGAACCGACGACCTCATCGTTGCGAACGATGCGCTCTCCCAGCTGAGCTATAGCCCCACGTTGATGCCGAAACAGGGCTCTCCACGGGACGGAAATCGAATCCCTGCGTTGTTCATTATACAAACAACCTTAGCGGCTTCCAATGCGGCTACGCAAACTGATTGCATAGCGGCGCGGCCCCCAACGCTCATGCACACCAACTGCGCAGAAGGCATGGTCGCTTCTCGACCTCCCGAAGACGAATCGGGCCCGCTCGATGCGAAAAAAACGAAGTGTTTCGACCGTTGCCTTGGTGGCTACGGTCGAAGCACTTAACAACAGATCAAGTCATCTAGTTGGTTGACCCCAACGCCGCTAACGCGGGATTGGAATCGGTTGCAGGAAGCAGAGCGAGCCTGGTCGGCGAGATGACATACAGAATCGCCGCGAGACTCCCATTCTCATTCAGCGTGACCCGTCCGGTGGCATCGACCTGTAACGTACCGCCGAAGTACTGGCTCCCGGTGCCGCCAGATCCACTGGTATTCGTGGTTCCATTCAAATTGCCGTTGCCATCAGCAAAGCACCAAATAACCGAGTCGGTGACCGCCGATGTGACCGGCATGATCGAGCCGCCCCAATAAGTGCCAATCGCGGAGGCGGCAGAGAAGGGTCCGCCCGATTGCGGTTCCAGATAACCGGAAGCCACTGTGTTGTCCTGACCGACGATGAAAGCCCGGTTCTGGCTCACGAGATAGAGAACTGCAATCGCGTTGCTCCCAGAGTCCTTCAGCACTGCCCTCCCGTTCGAGGCAACATCGTAGGTACCCGGCGGAGGCTGGTGCAGGCTCAGTGTCCCGCCATCATTCTCGTCGTAACTGAGGGTACCGTTTCCGTTTCCGTCCGTGGTGAGCAATCCCAGGACATCGTCGGGGACGATCGAGCCCGGCGCCCGCCGTTCTTGTTTGTCCGCGGATTGAGACATCCCGCTCGTTCCAACGACGGCTACGCCATTCAGGGACGCTTTGGTGAAGTTGGAAGTAGTTTGCCGAGACATTGTTTGCAGCAGCAGGCTGGCTGGGCTGCCAATTGGATCGATCAAGAGAAAGTTCAAGTCATTGGCAGACGTGACGTAATATACCGCGTGGGTCAAGAGACCTTTGGTAACAAACATAGCGGTCCCTCGCCCGGTCGTTGAATCTGGGACAAACAAGGTGCCGGCAGTTGGCACGCTGCTGGACAAAACGCCGTTGTCATTGCTATCGATGGTCCCGGTCACCTTTCCAGTCTGATCGATCGTGTAAGCGCCTGCGCCAGCGAGACGATTGAGGCTAGAATCGACGCCGGAGAAACCGGAGGCAAAGTTGCCAGCGATCTGCTGGAAAGAGAAGGCCGCCGGATTTTGCGGCCGGATCACCCCGGTACCCCAGGTATTCGGCAGGTAGCTGCTGTTTTCGTTGTTTAAAATCAAGCTGCCGTTCCCCGTGCTGGAGACAGAGATGGAAAGGTGAAAAGGCTTGTTGAGCGTCGGGGTGATAGTCATGGTTCCCAGGCCGTTCGGCTGAATGGCATAGGTCCCTCTGAACGACACGTTCGCCCTGCTCGTGCCGCTGCCCGTGTTCAGATCAAGTACGCCGATGATGGTATTAGCAAGTCCATCAGCCATGAAGCTTCCTGCCATAAGAACCGGGCCTCCGCTGTTGAAGCCATTCACCGAAAACGTGTAGTTGCCGTTCAGTCCACTGGGCACGGCAAAGTAGTCGAAGAGATCAACTATAAGCTGCGTGGGGTTCGAGGCGTAAGCATCGACAAAGCCGTTCGTCGTCGGCGTCACCGCCATGTTGGAAGTGACTGCCCCGTCATATGCGTTCAGGGTCGAGGCCAGAGGCCGGGGTTGGCCGTTCGGCCACAGCGTCAGATATCCCAACGGGCCCGGTGGCACAACTGTGGCATTGGCCACCACGGCCTGCGCCAGGCTGGGCAGACCACAGGAGTTTGCTAGGGCGTTGACCGCAAGAACTCCGTCGAACTGGCCGCCGGGCCGGGTGTCCAGAACTCGACAGGGTGTTAATGTGAACAGTGAGAGTCCACCCGGAGACGAACTCGCCGGAGCGTAGTATCCGTTGATATCTACGATCAAGTCTGTGGTGTTCGTGGGGTAGACTGCAACCTCCCCGCCGTTTCCAGCTACGACCATTGCTGCGTTCGCAACCACCGTGCCGGTTGGCGAGTTCAAGGTGGAGACAACGGGCTTCGTTTGTCCTGCCGGCCAAACGGTCAAATATCCAAGCGGTTCGTATGGAAGGGCCGTAATGTTTAGCGAGTAGGCCGCTGCCCCTGATGGTATGCTGCACGCGCCCGAAACCGGGACATCCTTCTCCTTGCCACCCGGCAAGGGTTGCCCTCCGTTGCGCGTGTCTAATATCCGGCATGGCGTGACCGGATAGAAGGCCAGGGTGGAACCGTTTGGGGGGGCGAAGTAGCCGTCGATATCCAGCACCAAGTCCGTGGTGTCAGTGGCGTAAACACTGACCGCTCCTCCGCTGCTGCTTCCCGCGGCCACGATGGCGGCGTTGGCTTTCACCCTGCCGTCGTACGAATTCAACGTAGAAACCACCGGTTGCGATTGTCCAGCAGGCCAAATTGTCAAGTAGCCTAATCGGCCGTGAGGTACGACCGTGACGTTCAGGGAATAGGCGACCGCCGATACAGGAACACCACAAATCCCCTGAACACTAAAGTTCTGAGGGATACCGCCTTGAATCGGGTTACCGGTGATCCTCGTGTCCACCACGCGGCACGGGGGCAGCTGAATGAACTGTAACGGACTTTGCGCACTAACCAACAACGGTGCGATTAAGAACGCAGCAAGCAAAAGGGTACGACGAACTACGTACATGGACCTGCTCCTGAATCGGTGAGTAACAACAATAGGCTGAGGTTGCAACCCTAAACCTAAGCTGTGATGCAGACACTGCGTCGTCTAGGTTTTCGGCAAAACGAGCCGAAATCCTTAATTCACAACAAGTGACGAGACCTGCTTTTGCGCTGCGGCACCGACCGCCTGGTGCCCTCCACTACCGCAGTCTGCAGATTTCATGGGTCAAAGACGAAGTTGCTCAATATCCTACCCGATCGACGGGTTTGTTGCGAGGCGCCTCTTTTCCAATACAAGATGAGCCTGAAGGAGGGATCAGTTTCCAACGCAAGATGAGCCTGGAGCAGGTGGCATGCTGAGGATTGACCACGAGCGTGCACCAAGCAGAGAAGCTGAACCTGGAGCAAATCGAAGCTTTCTTACGAGCCAGCGAGGAGATCCGGTTCAAAGGGGAAACCCGAGAGCAGGTTTATTCCTGGATCGAGAGCGTGCTGCGCCAACAACAGTACGTACAGCAAGGCCGCAAGGCGCGCGGGTTGCTGCGGCGTTACATGGAGAAGATGACCGGCCTGAGCCGGGCGCAGGTGACGCGGCTGATTGCCCGCTATCAGGCCAGCGGCATGGTGCAAGCGGCCAGCTACCGGCGGCACCGCTTTGCGCAGCGCTATACGCGGGCGGACATCGAACTGCTGGCCGCCGTCGATGAGGCGCATGAGAGCCTGAGCGGACCCGCCACCCAGCGCATTCTGCAGCGCGAATACTCAGCACTACGGCAAAGCCGAGTACGCGCGGCTGGCGACCATCTCGGTGGCCCACCTGTACAATCTGCGCCGCCAGCAGCGCTATCGCGAACGCCGACTGACCTACCACAAGACGAAGCCCACGCCGGTGGCCATCGGCGAGCGGCGGCGACCCGATCCGCAAGGCCGGCCCGGCTATCTGCGGGTGGACACGGTGCATCAGGGCGATCAGAACTCGGCCAAAGGCGTTTATCACATCAATGCGGTCGATGAAGTGACGCAGTGGCAAATCGTGGCGGCTACGGAGCGCATTAGCGAGGCCTGCCTGGAGCCGGTGCTGGTCGCCTTGCTACGCCAGTTCCCCTTCCGCATCCGCGGCTTTCACTCCGACAATGGCAGCGAGTTCGTCAACCAGGTCGTGGCCCGTCTGCTCAACAAGCTGCTGATCGAGCAGACCAAGAGCCGGCCCCGGCACAGCAACGACAACGGACTGGTGGAAACCAAAAACGGCGCGGTCATCCGCAAGCACATGGGCTACGGCTACATCGCCGGCGAACACGCCCAGGCCATCCATGGCTTCTATGCCCAACACCTTAATCCCTATCTCAACTACCATCGTCCCTGCGCCCAGGCCGACATCGAGGTCGATGAAAAAGGCCGCCAGCGCCGCTATTACCGACGCTATCAGACACCGCTGGAGACCTTGCTGGCCCTGCCCGGGGCAGCGCAGTACCTGCGCGCCGGGCTTAGCGTGGCTACCCTCGAACGCATCGCGGCGGTGCGCAGCGACACCGAGGCGGCGCAGCAGATGCAACACGCCAAGCGCCAGCTCTTCCAGCAGTTCCTCCCAGCGGCCTTAGGACGGTGACCATGAAACCGAAAAAACTCGCGGTGGAAATGACGGTTGTGGAAAGCCCAAAAACGGGGCTTCCCACAACCTTGGAAATCGCTGCGCGATTCCCACATTTCCACCGCACGACTACTGCTATATTTTTTGGGAAAACCTTTTTCCGAAAGGAGCCTTCCTCACCGCCTGCACCTCTCGCTTCAGGCTCATCCTTCGATTAGAAAAGACTGCGCGCAGGAGAGGTTTGTTCTCGGCGGGACATTTTCCTGGTACCCCGGTTCGGGCCGAGGGTAAACAGGAAGTCGTTCGTGCTTGCCTCGCCTTCCTGCCCAGGACGCGCGTTGACGGTCGCGGCTCCGCTTCGTATAGTGCGTGCATGTTCTGGTTCTTCGTTTTCTTTTTCATCTCAGGGTTTTGCAGCATCCTCTACGAACTGGTGTGGCTGCGCCTCGCGATGGCGGAATTCGGAGTAACCACGGCACTGGTCTCCATTGTCCTTTCCGTTTTCATGGGGGGCCTGGGTGCGGGCTCCTGGATCGCCGGGAGGCTGGTTCGGCGCTATGGCGACCGGATCCGGGTTCCCCCGCTTCGGCTGTACGCGTTTAGTGAGATTCTGATTGCCGTTTCGGCGTTGGCCGTCCCGTTGGAATTGGTGTGGGGGAATCATCTGCTGGGAAAGATGGCGGATCGCGTCCCGATCTCCTCAGGAGTTTATTACCTCGCATCTGGCGCCTGGCTGGCGTTGACTTTAATCCCATGGTGCGCCTGCATGGGAGCGACCATACCTTTGGCGATGTTCGCCATCCGCAGCGGACAAGCTCACGACTCACGGCGTTCGTTCAGCTTTCTCTATCTATCCAACGTTCTCGGAGCGGTGGCCGGCTCCATCATCCCTCTCTTCCTGATCGAGCTCTACGGCTTTCACCGAACGTTGCGGGTTGGCGCGGTTCTGAACGCCCTGATCTTCCTTGCCGTTTTCGCGCTGACACTTGCCTCACCCCAACGCTCCCCGGCGGCCGCACAGGAATCTGCTCAGAGTCCTCCCGACCCGGTGAACACCAGTCGCGGGATCCTGCTTCTTCTTTTCACCACCGGTCTCACCACTATGGGCATGGAGGTGATTTGGATCCGGTTGTTTTCTGCCTATATCGGGCCGCTTGTTTATTCCTTCGCCAGAATCCTGGCCGCGTATCTGGCGGCCACCTTCGCCGGCTCCCAGGTGTACCGAATTTGGGGCCGGCGGCATAGCCGTGAGAGCCCTCTCGTCTGGATTTCGCTTGGCTTTCTTGCGTCGCTTGCCTTGCTTGCAGCCGACGGACGTTTGGAGCTTGACGGCAACTTGCGCGTTCTGCTCGGGGTCGCGCCTTTTGCAGGCGTTATCGGCTTTCTAACCCCCATGCTGGTGGACCGCTGGTCGGGAGGCGACCCTGATCGCGCGGGCCGGGCCTACGCGGTCAACGTCCTGGGCTGCATTGTCGGACCGCTGCTGGCCGGATTCTTTTTGCTGCCATGGTTCGGTGAACAACATTCCCTGCTGCTGCTGGCACTGCCCTGGTTTGGGATGGCGATCCCACCTAGGATCCGGAAGCCGCGGCAGTTGCTTCAAACGGCAATCGCCGCCAGCTTTATCATGGCCGCGCTGGCCGTGTTCTTCTTGGCTGAGGACTACGAGGCGGACTATCCGGACCGCGTGGTGCTGCGCGACAGCACCGCCACAGTAATCGCCACGGGTTCCGGCATGGACAAGCAACTCCTCGTCAATGGCACGGGCATGACGGCCCTCACGCCCATCACCAAGATGATGGCGCACATGACGCTGGCTTCCTTGCAGGAGCCGCCGCGCAACGTGCTGATCATATGCTTCGGCATGGGCACCACCTTCCGCTCGGCATTGTCGTGGCATGTTCCGGTCACGGTGGTGGAACTGGTGCCCAGTGTCCCCAGGCTGTTCACCTACTATCACCCGGATGGCGCTCAGGTCCTGGCCTCGCCGCTGGCCCATGTTGTGATCGACGACGGCAGACGTTATCTGGAGCGCACGCCGCAGAAGTATGACGCCATCATTATCGATCCGCCGCCCCCGATTCCGGCGGCCGGTTCCAGCCTGCTTGTACTCTCGCGACTTCTATGAACTGGCGAAGCAGCGGCTGAGTACGCGTGGCATCCTTCAGCAATGGTTGCCGCCGGGAGCCGACGCCGTGGATCAGTCGGCGATCGCGCGCGCTCTCACCGACGCCTTCCCTTACGTTCGCGTGTACGCGTCTGTGTATGGCGAAGGATTTCACTATCTCGCCAGCATGAGCCCGATCCCTGAACGCTCGGCCGAGGGTCTGGTGTCCCGCATGCCAGCCGCGGCGGTCGCCGACATGATGGAGTGGGGACCCGGAAACACGCCGGTGGGCCAGTTTTCCCTCATGCTCTCGAATCGGTCCTCGCCGGCTGAACTGATTGCCCGCGCGCCCAACGCCCCCGCGCTCCAGGACGACCGCCCGGTGAACGAATACTACCTGCTGCGCAAGTTTTCGGAGAGAAGCAACGAATAGCAGAAGTGCAAACCTTAGAACCTCTGCAATGTCATTCTGAGCGGCGGTTCGCTGCTTCAGGAGATTGGCACAGGAGAACATCCGCGGCCTGCGGTCCACGGACTCTCGTGTCTCGGGGAGTGTGTGGTTGATTTCTTAGGGCCGCGGATCTTCCTGTTTCGGGGGCGGGTGGCGCTTGCTCCAGTCGAAGCGCCGGCCGATGATCGCCTTGAACAGCATATGGTCGGTGGCCCGCGTCACGCCAACTCCGAGACCGAAGTTGATCTCCCACTTGGGCGACACATCCAGATCGAAGGCTGGAACGAACTGCTGCGCCTGATAAGGAAAAGGATCGACTCCGCCAATCGGCCCGAAACCGCTGTAATACTCCAAGCCAAAGGCCACGACCTTGGTGAAGTTCCACGAGATCTTCGCGTCCGGGGAGAACTCCCACCCGCGCCTGGACTCCGGACCGGTATAGGCCTTCTCCAGTGCGGGATTGATCGACCAGTACAGGCGGCCCTTCTGCTGGTCAACGATCGGCCTGATCTCAAGACTCCAAACCGAAGTCGAAAAAATCGGGCGGGCATAGCCAAACTCAGTCGAGAGGCTGACGCCCACCGGCCAGTGCCAACTCTCTGGCGCTCGCACCCGCGGGCGAATGTGATCGCCTACCCACTTCCATCCCTCGCCGTTGGGGACAGTCGTGAAGACGTAAAAGCCGGTTTCAAACCATGGCGTGAAGCCCTGCGTGATCTCCACCGTCTCGTGCAGCTCATGCTCAGTGGGGAGAACGCCCTCTTCGGTCGTCTTCGATCCCTGAAATAGGAAATTGCTGTGTAGCTCCACCATGGTGGTTCTCGGCGGAACCGTCTCCGAGCCGTAGACCTGGATTTCGTAGTTGTCCTGCGCAAGTACTACGCCGCTCAGGAGCACCAAGATGTGCATTACCGCCGGCAGTACAGAGCGAGACATCTTCACAACCAGGCCGGATCGCACTTACTGCTTGAACAACACCATCGCCAGCGGCGGGAGGTCGAGCAACAGCGAATGGTCCAGTCCGTGGCAGGCGATCGGATCACTCCTCATGCCGCCGTGATTCCCCTGGTCGGTGCCGCCGTAAATCGCGGCGTTACTGTTCAGCAGCTCACGCCAAAATCCCTCGTGCGGAACACCGACGCGGTAGCCCAGCCGCGGCACCGGAGTGAAATTGCATGCCACTACGACCGGCGCCGTCTGGTCCTTGGGGAACCGCATGTAGGTCAAAACGCTGTTGTCGGAGTCGTCGGCATCGATCCATCGCCAGCCATCGGGGATGAAATCGGTCTCATACAGCGCAGGCTCGCTGCGGTAGAACGTGTTCAGGTCGCGCACCCAACGCTGCGCGCCCTGGTGAAAGGCGTATTTGAGCACGTGCCACTCAAGGCTGCCATCGTGGTTCCACTCCGCCCACTGTCCGAATTCGTCCCCCATGAACATC
The DNA here is from genome assembly GCA_963782275.1 of uncultured Acidobacteriaceae bacterium. Lineage (GTDB taxonomy): Bacteria > Acidobacteriota > Terriglobia > Terriglobales > Acidobacteriaceae > Bog-257. The sequence goes on from CAWAJA010000009.1 coordinate 10,248, forward strand.
AGCTTCTTGGCCGGTTGGGTAAACATGTAACCGAACAGCAGGCGCAGGTTCGCGAACTTCTGCCATTCGTCGCCCGCCATCTTGGCAATCAGCGAACCTTTGCCGTATACCACTTCGTCGTGCGAGAGCGGGAGTACGAAGTTCTCGGTAAATGCATACAGCCCGCGGAAGGTCAGCTTGTTGTGATGGTATTTGCGGTGAATGGGATTTTTCGTGAAGTAGAGCAGCGAGTCGTGCATCCATCCCATGTCCCACTTCATGCCAAACCCGAGCCCGCCGATATAGGTTGGCCGCGACACCATCGGCCATGCAGTGGATTCTTCCGCGATGGTCTGGATGTCGGGAAACTCCTTATAGGCGTCTTGATTCACCTGCCGCAGAAACGACACCGCGGCCAGGTTTTCGCGGCCGCCGTACTGGTTGGGAATCCACTCGCCCTGTTTCCGCGAGTAGTCAAGATACAACATGGATGCGATGGCATCCATGCGTAGGCCGTCAGCGTGGTACCGGTCGAGCCAGAAGATCGCATTGCTGAGCAGAAAGCCGCGAACTTCGTTGCGATTGTAGTTGAAGATGGCCGACTTCCAATCGGGATGGAAGCCCTGGCGCGGATCGGCGTGCTCGTACAGATGCGTCCCGTCAAAGTAAGCCAGGCCGTGCTCATCGTTGGGAAAATGCGAGGGCACCCAGTCAAGGTACACGCCGATGCCACGCTGGTGCAGGTGGTCCATCAGGTACATGAAATCCTGAGGCGTGCCGAAGCGCGCGCTGGGCGCGTAATAGCCGGTGACCTGATAACCCCACGAGCCGAAGAACGGATGCTCCATTACCGGCAGGAATTCGACGTGCGTGAAGCCCATCTCGCTCACGTAATCGGCGAGCTTGGGCGCCAACTCACGATAACTCAGCGAGCGGTTGCCGTCTTCGGGCACGCGCATCCACGAGCCCAAATGGACTTCGTAAATCGAAATCGGAGCGTCGTACTTGTTGCGGTCATGGCGGGTGCGCATCCACTCCTCATCGTGCCATTCGTAGTCCAGGTCCCAGACGATGGATGCCGTCCGCGGCGGAACTTCGTTGTAGAAGCCGTAGGGGTCGGCCTTGCTCACCTGGTACATGTTGTAGCGAGAACGGAGGTGGTACTTGTAGGTCTCGCCCTTTCCTAAGCCGTGAATGAATGCCTCCCACACGCCTGAGCTGCCCCGCGGATTCATGGGATGCGAGTCGGCATTCCAGCCGTTGAAGTCGCCAACCACAGAAATCCGCTCGGCGTCCGGCGCCCACACCGCGAAGTAGGTGCCCCGCTTCCCGTCGACCTCCGTCACATGTGCACCGAATTTTTCGAACAGCCGGTTGTGGTTGCCTTCATTGAACAGATAAAGATCGTAGGTGGTCAGCAGCGTGGATTCCTTGTCCTGGGACGCCGTGGTTGCCATCGTTCGTTCTCCTCGTGGCTCAGATGGGCTTCGCGCAGCCGGGACGGCAGGACCCAGGAAACCCCCGGGCTTCCCCTGCCTGTAGTCGTCGCGCGCCTAACACTATACGCGTTTTGCACCGCAACAAACGCAAAAGCGGCGCGTGCCGGGGCGCCGGCGTCCCAGCGTGATCGCACACGACGCAGTGACGCACGTTACTGCCTGCGGGCAACCCCGGTGTTCTCATTGGGGTGGCGACGTGCACTCCTCAGATTCGTATCCTGGCAGGCAGTCTCTGCCGGCGCGTCGACCGCAAATTAAGGAGAACAACAACATGGCTGACAAGAAAGCGGACCTGGCTGGCCCCGGAATTGGCGACTACACAGAGCTGGAAAAGGTCCTTCCGGCGGATTACAGCTCGCTGCTGTCACCCAAAGAGACCCAGAGGGCGATCTTCGAGGCAAAGAACTACATTGAAGAAAACCTCTGCCACGAATTGAACCTGCAGATGGTCACCGTGCCGCTCATCGTTGACGAGGAGAGCGGCGTAAACGACTATCTCGACCGCGACGGATCGCGCACCCCGATCCAGTTCCACATCTCCAACGATCGCGAGAAGCACCCCATCGACGCCCAGGTCGTGCAGGCGGCCACCAAGTGGAAGCGGCTGGCGCTAAAGCAGTTCAACTGCCAGCCCGGAGAGGGCATCTGCACCGACATGCGCGCTGTTCGTAAGGACTATTTCCTCGACCACGACCACAGCGCCTACGTGGATCAGTGGGACTGGGAGCGCGTCATCACCGCCGACCAGCGCAACTTGAGCTTCCTGAAAGGAGTCGTCAGCAAGATCTGGAAAGTCATTGTCGGCGCCGAACGGCACGTGCAGGAGATCTTCCCGCAACTGCGCGACCCGCGTTATCCTGACCTCCCCGAGCAGCTCACTTTCCTGCATGCCGAAGAAATTCTCGACATGTATCCCGAGCTGCCGCGCAAACAGCGCGAGACGGCAATCCTGCAAAAGTACCCTGCGGTGTTCATCATCGGAATTGGTTGGACGTTAAAGGATGGTTATCCGCACGAGATGCGCGCCGCCGATTACGACGACTGGGTCACCGAGACCCGCTCCGACGACGGCCACGTACGGCACGGGCTGAATGGCGACATCCTAGTGTGGAACCCGGTGACCCGGCGGCGGCATGAGCTGACCTCGATGGGCATCCGCGTGAACTCCGAGTCGCTCAAGAAGCAACTGGAGCTGACGGGACAGAAGGACTTCCTGAAGTTCCCCTATCACCAGGCGATCGTCAACCACCAGATTCCGCTCAGCATCGGCGGCGGCATTGGGCAGTCACGGACGTTAATGTTGCTGCTGCGCAAAGCGCATCTCGGCGAAGTCAGCGTCACCGTGTGGCCCAAGGTGTTGAAGGAGATGTGCGAGAAGAAGAACATCCACGTGCTGAACTGAGGCTTTGCGAGCGTGTACCCCGAGCGACTCCGCAGGCTGAGTCGAAGGACCTTCTTTCTCACCACAGAGGCACGGAGGACACAGAGGAAACGAATTGAAAAACCTCCGTGTCCTCCGTGCCTCTGTGGTGAACTCCTACTTTTTCTTCGCCTTCATCATCTGCCACGCCGCGTCGGGCATGCGGCGTCCGATCAGGCTGAAGGTGCTCGCGCCGGCCAGCATCTCCCCGCCGTCCATGTAGACCATGTCGCCGTTGATGTAGCCTGCCTGATCGCTGATGAGAAATGCGCCGAGGTTGGCGATCTCCTCCAGCGTGCCGAAGCGATGCAGAGGATTGTGATCCAGCAGTCCTTTCTCTAGCTCCGGCGTTGGCAGAAGCCGCGAGAACGCGCCTTCGGTACGAATCGCTCCCGGAGCGATAGCGACAAATCGAATTCCTCTTCCGCCCCACTCCACCGCCAGGCTGCGCATGAGCGCGACCACGCCTGCCTTCGCCACCGCGCTCGGCACAACGTACGCCGAGCCGGTGTCAGCATAAGTGGTCGCGATGCTGAGCACTACACCCTGGTGCTTGCCCGCGAGCCAGCGCCGGCCGCAGGCCATGGTCATGTTGATGGTGCCTTTGAGCACAATGCCAATGACGGCATCGAATGCATGAGCCGACAGCTCCTCGGTGCGGGCCAGAAAATTTCCCGCCGCGTTGTTCACCAGCACGTCTAGCGGGCCTTTCGCCCACAACTGCTCGATGAGCGTCTCGACCTCCTCGGGATAGCGCACATCACAGGAAAAGCCCTCAATGGTTCCCCCGGTGGAGGCAGAAAGCTCCGCCGCCGTTTTCTGTACCACTTCGGCGCGCCGTCCGCAGATGAAAACCATTGCGCCGAGTTGCAAAAAGCGTTCGGCCATGGCGCGGCCGATACCTGTGCCGCCGCCCGTAATGAGAATACGTTTGCCCTTCAGTAGGTCTTCGGTAAACATGGGATTTGTGGAAAGAACAACCGTAACACGGCAACGCTGCAGTACCAAGCGAATGCCACCAGCGGTCGCGAGTCACTTCGTTTTCCTCAGGCAATCCGGCTTGTGGCATCATGTCGCCATGACACCAAGAATGAAGAGAGTCCTGGAAGCAGTATTCTGGTTTGTGCTCGGTCATCTTAGCTGCGCCGTCATGCACCACCTTGTTCACAGCTGATTGGACGTTTCGCCTTTGGAGGTCGGTGAACCGCTCGGATCCGCGGTTCGCGCGACGGTTTCCTTGCGGCATTGTAGGGCAGAGGTTATGCTCCATCAACCCGGAGGTGTGGCCCAATGAACCGACGAACTTTGCTTAAGCGTTTGGCGGCAGCGCCCTTGCTGCGGACCCTTTGGCCCTATCTCTCGGATGCTGAGCCGACCCCGATCCCCGCAAAGTCCGCGTTTCGCCGTGTTCGCCCCGGCGATCCCTCCTGGCCCAGTGTCGCAAGCTGGGAAAAGCTGAAGCAACAGGTCGGCGGAAATCTTAGCCCAGTTCAGTTTCCTCTGGCTGTGTGCCAGGGCGCATCCGATACCGCCACCTGCCAGGACGTAATCAAGAATTTAGACAACCCCTATTACATCGGCGACCAGCCGGGCCTAACGCAAACTTTGGGTTGGGCGAATGCGTGGACTACCAAGCCCAGTGTTTATGCCGTCGCCGCAAGAAATGCGGATGACATCGCCGCCGCGGTGAATTTTGCTCGCGAGAACCGTTTGCGTCTGGTCGTCAAAGGTGGCGGACACAGCTATCAAGGGACCTCCAACGCTCCCGATTCGCTCCTGGTTTGGACCCGGCACATGAATGACATCACCATGCACGACGCATTCGTCTCGCAGGGTTGCGAGGGCAAACAGGCACCGCAACCAGCCGTGACAGTGGGCGCCGGAGTGATCTGGCTTCACGCCTATGACGCTGTTACCACCAAGGCCGGCCGTTATGTTCAAGGTGGAGGCTGCACCACCGTCGGAGTGGCGGGCCTGATTCAAAGCGGCGGCTTCGGCAGTTTCTCCAAGCACTACGGCCTCGCGGCGGCGGGCTTGCTGGAGGCCGAGGTCGTCACCGCCGATGGCAAGATTCGCGTCGCGAACGCATGCACGAATCCAGAGCTTTTCTGGGCGCTGAAAGGCGGAGGAGGTGGCAGCTTTGGCGCCGTGAGCAAACTAACTCTGCGCGTGCGCGAGCTTCCCGAATTCGCCGGCGGCGCCATCTTCACCGTCAAGGCCTCGTCCGACGATGCCTTTCGTCGCCTCCTCCACCAGTTCGTAGGCCTCTACCGCACAAGCCTATTCAACGATCATTGGGGCGAGCAGGCCCACGTGAACACAAACAACTCGCTGACGATTTCCATGGTCTCTCATGGACTGGACACTGCGCAGGCCAAACAGATTTGGCAGCCGTTCTTGGATTGGATCGCGCGCTCGCCCGCCGGCTACACGCTGAAAGCTCCGCCAATTGTCGGGAGTTTGCCGGCGCGATATTGGTGGGATCCCGAGTGGCGCGAGCAGCATCGCCAATCGGTTTTCGTCTCCGACTCACGTCCCGGTGCGCGCTCGGGCGATGTTTGGTGGAAGGGCGATGCGGGTCAGGTCGGCCAGTTCCTTTACGGCTTTGAATCGCTCTGGCTGCCCGCGTCCCTGCTTGACGACGGTTCGCAGGATGGTCTCGATCAATGCATTGTTTGCCGCATCGCGTCACTGGGAAGTCGAACTACACTTCAACAAAGGTCTCGCCGGTGCTCCCGCCGATGCCATTGCCGCGGCCCGCGACACCGCTACCAATCCTGCGGTGCTCGACGCCTTTGCTCTTGCCATCATTGCTTCAGGCGAAGGCCACGCGTATCCAGGGATTCATGGCCATGAGCCCGATCTTGCTGCGGCTCGCAAAGAGGCCGCCGCCGTCGCCAAATCGATGGACGAACTGCGCAAGATCGCCTCTAATGGCGGATCGTACGTGTCGGAGAGCAACTTCTTCGAACCTGGTTGGCAGCAGTCCTTCTGGGGCTCGAATTACCCAAGACTGCAAGCGGTGAAAGCAAAGTACGATCCTGACGGCTTGTTCTTCGTCCATCACGGCGTGGGCTGCGAAGAATGGAGTCCCGATGGCTTCACACGGTTAACCGGAGCCTAAGTCGCGAGGTCACTTTGCTGGCGTTGCGGCCGCTCGCCTGCGGAAACAACCCTATCTGTTGGGCGGACTCGGATCAAACATGCTCATAGAAATCGGACATGTCGAGGCGATCTTCCGGTATCCCGTGAAGTCCATGGGCGGCGAACGACTCCAGGTCGCCGACCTAGGCTGGCACGGCCTCGAGGGTGACAGACGCTTGGCATTCCGGCGGATGGAAGACCGCAGCGGGTTCCCGTGGCTATCAGCAACCAAGCTTCCGGACCTGCTCTTGTTTGCTCCGCAGCGCCGTGACGACGGTGCACAGGGAGACCTTCCCACTCATATTCGCACGCCGGATGGCGAAGTTATGCCTGTCTTCGGGGAGGACTTGGCCACGGAGGTCGGACGTCGGTACGGGGCTCCCGTGCAGATGATGCAGTTGAGGCATGGCATCTTCGATGACGCCAGCATCTCCGTGATCGCCCTCGATACGGTGCGCGAGATCGCACGACTCGCCGGGCTGAGCCCCGACGTGCGACGATTTCGCCCGAATATTGTAGTTCGTTTACTGCGACCGGCTCCCTTCCAGGAGGACGAGTGGTTGGGCGGTGTGCTCTCCTTCGGCGACGGGGACGACGCCCCCGCCATTGCCGTCACCATGCGCGACGTCCGCTGCTCGATGCTGAACCTTGATCCCGACTCGGCCAGTCCCGCGCCAGAAATGATGAAGGCGGTCGTGCGTGCGAACCAGAACAACGCGGGCATCTACGGCGCGGTCACTCGCATCGGTCGACTGGCGGTCGGACAGAACATACTCCTCCGTGCGGCGACCGAGAAGAGCGAACGTGGGTGATCGAAACACAATGTGCTGGGACGCCGCCCAACCCGGCGTTAGATCCTACGGGCGCTGTCACGGCTCACCGTCGCTGCGCTTCATCTGATAGAGAGCGCGATCGGCCACTTCCAATAGGCACTCGATCACAGGCAAGCCGGAAGTTATCGGTTCGTCTGTCGAATTAAGACCTGCGACGCCATTTTGAGCAAATCGCTCGCGGCGAGGTTCGGTGCCCCTAGCCGACTTCTCGGTCCTTATCCGACCAAAGACCTCCGAATCCGAGAACGTACGAGGAAAGCAAACTGCACGCCTATAACAAATATCGGAGGTGCCGTCCTTTCAAAGCGCCGGTGATGCGTCGGAAGAGGTGAGCAAGTGCTCTTCCGGGTGGCGGGACGATTTGGACAAGAAAGCGCCTCTACAACTTATGCCTTTTTCGTATGATCTCGCTGGCTCTCTCGCCAATGATCACGCATCCAGCCATAGTGTTGCCGGTTGTCACGCGCGGCATGATCGACCCATCCGCGACACGCAGATTGTCGATTCCGTAAACTCTAAGGTCGCCGTCAACCACCGACATGGCGTCTCGGCCCATTTTGGCGGTACAGGTCTCATGCCAGTAACTCGTGGCTGCATTCCGGACGAAGTCTTCGAGTTCGGCGCCCTTCAAGTTTCCCGGCACGACTTCGCGCTTGACGAATGGATGAAGGGGGGCTGAGTTGCCTACCTCGCGGCAGAGTTCCACGCAGGCGATAGCGGCCCTCACATCATCGGGGTCAGAAAAGGTGTTTGCCTCAATCTGAACCGGGTCGAGCGGATTGCGGCCGGTCAGACGTACACGTCCTCGACTCTTCGGCTGGGCGACGGCTCCGCGGAGTGTCCAACCAGCGGAGGGGAGGCTGAATTTGGCGGCATTCTCGGCGGTGGCTAATGGAACTTCAGCCTGGCAAACAAACAGGTCTGGACTGTCCAATCCAGACTTGCTGCTCCAGAAAAAGATTGCCTCGGACATGGTGTTGCGAGGTGGCAGTGCCTCCTCATATTCCCAGACACAGTCAAACGCAACATGGTCTTGAAAGCTCTGACCGACGCCTGGAAGATGTTGCAAAACAGGAATTCCGAGACGCTGCAACTCTGCCTGGTCGCCGATACCAGATTGCACCAGCACCTTCGGAGTATGGATGGCGCCCAATGACAGCACCACCTCGCGTCCCGCGCCAATGCGATGGACCTTGTCCTCATAGGAAATCTCCACTCCAGTGGCCCGCTTGCTTTCAAAGGTCAGCCTGGTAACCAGTGCGTGGGTCAGAACGGTTAAGTTCGGCCGGTCCATATAGGGGAAGGTGTATGAGCGAAAAACAGATTCGCGCTTTCCGTCGCGAGCACGCACGTCAGTGATGGAAGCGCCGCCGACACCCTCCATCATGCGACCGTTTGGATTTTCAAAGGTGGGAATCCCACCTGAGCGCGCCCCCTCAACCGTGGCCGGAGCGACCGGATTTGGGTTGGGCGCGGGCTCGACAAAAACCGGGCCCCCGGTTCCCCGGTACTTTGGGTCCGGCGCGCCGTGCCAATCTTCCATACGGCGGTAAATATTCAGCACTGACTCATAGTTCCATGCGGCGTCGCCAGCTTCGGAGGCGAAAAAATCCCAGTCGTTCTTGTGCCCGCGAGACCAAACCATGACATTAATGCTGGATCCTCCGCCTAGAACCTTGCCCATTGAGAAGGGGATTGAGCGGCCGTTGACGCGGGGGTTTGGTTGGCCTTGGAAGCCCCAGTCCTGTTCGCTTCCAATGTTCATGGGCCATTTGCTGGCTTCCATGACTTCGGGTATGTTATCGTCCCCGCCGGCCTCAAGCAGCAGGATACTGACGTCAGGGTTTTCGGCTAGACGACGCGCCACCACCGATCCGGACGAGCCTGACCCGCAGACGATGAAGTCATACTGCCGCTTTAGGTCAGAACGAAGCCTTTGCTGATTGAGACGAACGCGCTCGGCGAAATCTTCCGCCTGGGAATGAAGCTCCATATTTCCTCCTACTCTTCTGTATCAATCATGAAGTAGCGGACGTTCACACATTGCCGCATCCATCACTCGGCAAAGAAAGCGTCGGCATCCGCGATTAACTCAGTCATAAATTCGGTCGCTTCCGTACAACGACAGAGACCTGCGCTTTGGCCCGCCCATAAGGTCATTAGTTCCGCCTTCTCTTGAGTGGAAGCGGGCGCCGCAACCGTTTGGGTCAGGGCGTGTTGTAAGGGAAACGGCAGTGGAGGGCTGCTCATGTGCCTGAATTCGTTCATTAGCCGATTCCTGACTCCCCTCGCCAGACGTCCGGTGAAAGCGTCCGTCAGGTCTGTTTGCTTTGCCGCTTCTGACAGCAAAGCCGCCCGGTACGCTTTGCTTGCCCCAGAATCGGAGCAGGGTAGGAAAGCGGTACCGATCAGCACAGCGTCAGCGCCTAACGCGAATGCAGCCACTAAACCCCTGCTATCTGCTATCCCGCCCGCTGCAATCACGGGCACTGCAACCGCGTCCGCCACTTGAGGAATAAGAGAAAAGGCGCCGATGAGCGAATCCGCAGATGAACGAAGAAATGAGGGGCGGTGACCACCGCCTTCAAAACCGGATGCCACGATGCAATCGAGTCCCGCCTCTTCCAGAGCCATGGCTTCTTCGGGCGTCGTTGCGGTTCCAATTGTCTTGATGGCTTGTCTGCGGCATTCAGCCAATATTTCCGAGGGTGGAATTCCATAAATGAAGCTGAGCACTGGAGCGCCAGCATCAATGGCTGCGCGAACCTGTGCCTCGAAATTTTGTGGTTTGGCTTCAACTTGCGAGGGCGCTTCAACGCCTAGTTCAGCATAGTATCCGGAAAGCGCGTGAATTTTCTCTTCGATAGCACTCGAACTGACGTGCGAGGCCTCTCCATCGGAAGTAGAGACCCATAGATTGATCGAGAAGGGTTTGCTTGTAATGCTGCGGATTTGACTGACGACCTCGCCGATGGCGGAACTGCCGAGTGTGACCGCTCCGAAAGAGCCCAGCCCTCCCAGATTGGAAACGGTCGCAGTCAGGCGCTGCGAAGGAAACCCGCCAAACGGACCTTGGACTATTGGATACGTTATCCCCAGCAGGTGCGCGGCTCTGCTGGATTTCCAGGATTGTCTTGCATTACGATTTATCGGCATGCGGCCTCCTGCCAAAACCAATCAGCGCAGCGTCCAAAAAGTTGCCCTTCGAGGCGATCGCGTCCGGGTAGTACGAAGCCTACAGAATGTTCGCGGAGAAACCCGCTGGAATCGACAGCATATCGATGTCTCTTTGCTCCTCCCAGGATTTCTTATTTTACTGTGACGTCACGAGCGCTACCCTTTAGCGACAACATCGAAGGAATGCTTCATTTCGGCCTGAATCGAGTGGCATCTCACGGAGCAAAGTATGAATGCACAGACTCAGGAGCTAACGCCAGCATCGATGTGGCAAACTTGGCTGGAAGGCCGATCTCAGACGAATTGCTCGAGTGGCCCGCTGATCTATTCTCTCTCACCGATGTGATCCTCGGGCGGTCTGAGGTCTATCGCTTCATATTATCAGCTCGAAAAACGGCGCAGCGGCCACTTCATATCGGCGCCCGGGCGGCGAGTCCTGCGATCAGCGTTAGAACAACTACGAACTCGACGGCAACCGAAGATCGAGGATCAACTAAATAGGGAGAGAGCGCAACGCATTCCTTCCGCAGGCTAGAACCTTTGCGCTCCAAAGGCCCTATACACTGCGCAGACCGACCCGTCACTTTCATTTTTCGCTCGCGATTTGCCTGTGCATCCGGATTCGTACCGAGAAACGCCCTTGTCGCCCTTTTACTCCCATATTGTCGCCTGCTCGGAAACAACGGGGGATTGATCTTCCAAATGACCCGCTACCTAGTGCACGCTATCCCGGCTTGCTCGCGGTCTCAGCCTCGCGGCCCACGTCCTCGCTGGCCGCCTCTGCCTCTAGAGGGACCTTCCGCATCATCAAAGTGACTACCAGCCCATGGGGCTTCGCGTTGCCGGCCGCGACGCCTCCATCGTGCGCCCGCATGGCAGTGTCGGCGATCGCCAAACCCAGTCCCATTCCGCCCGTGCTAGTCCCGCGCGAAGCGTCCACCCGGTAAAAGGGATCGAAGATGAGCGGTAGCTTGTCTTCGGGTACACCCGGGCCGTTGTCCTGCACGGTTACCGATGCGGAGGCGTCGCCTGCAGCGAGCCAGACTTCGATCTTGCCCCCCTTGCCTGAATAGAAAATGGCGTTGCGCACCACGTTTTCAATGGCGCTGCGCAACATGCCGGGATCGCCATACACCTGGATATTTTCGAAGTTGGAACTGGTGATTGTGGTGTTGGTTGCCGCCGCTTCGAACTTCGCATCCTCGAGCACGCCATCCACCAAGTCGTTCAGGGAGAGCGGTTCAAACTTCGGCTTGATTTGCCCACTCTCCAGCCGCGCCACCGTCAGGATCCGTTCCAGCATCGAATCCAGTTGGATGGTGTCCTGCTCGATGCGGTCGAGCATCTCTTCGCGCTCAGTATCACCGGCATCCCGCGCCAGAGCCAGCGCCAGGCGGATGCGCGCGATGGGCGAGCGCAATTCATGAGAGACGCCGCTTAACAGGCTGCGTTCACTCTGGATTTGCTTTCGCAGCTCGGCGGCCATCGTGTCAAAGTCTCGCATTAAGTCGGCGATCTCGTCGCGACGGTTGCCCAGGTTCTTCCCTACGTGGATGTCGAGATTTCCCCGCGCCATTTCATGGGTAGCATCGCGCAGCCGTTCGATCGGCTTGGTCAGGTAATGCGCGATCAGGAAACAAACCACCGCCGAGAAGATGGTGCCCAGCTTCAAGGTCCAGAGTATGTCGCCGGGAACTCTTTCCGACAGCGGCGGCGGCACCAGTTCCGCAATCAAAAGGTAGTGCGCGCGCGGAGTGGTCGCGGCAGCAGCCAGCACGTTGGCTTCGTAGGAATGATGCAGGCCTTGCGTCTTCTCTGCCTTGGCGGCGTCGTCGAGAACTCGTTGCGGAACTTCGCGCCCGGAGAGCTCGCGCCCATTGGCGTCCAACAACCAGAAAGTTGTGCGGCCCGGCAAGGACAAGTTATCCAGCAGCGGAGCAAGTCCGGCTTGCCCCTGCTGCTCGAAGGTCCGTGCGGCGAGGTTCGCCAGCACCGGCATTTCGCGGCGCTCGGGCTGGATCCACCACGGGTGCTCCGAGGAAATGCGGTAGTGGAGGCGCAGGTACAACGCTCCCAGCAGGACCGCTTGCGCCACCCAGAACGGCAGAAAGATTTTCCAGAACAGGCGCCTGTTCATACCTTGCTCTTCTCGGCTGTCTCGGCACCGAGAAAGTAGCCGATGCCGCGAATTGGACGGATCAAATCGTCCCCTCCATGCAGGGCACTCAATTTCTTGCGAACGCGGCTGACGTGAACATCCACGCTGCGATCGAAGACGTTCAAAGAACGTCCCAGCGCGGCCTCGGCAATCTGCTCGCGGGTGACCACCTTGCCGGCGTGACGCAAGAGCAGCTCCAGAACATTGAACTCGACCGAAGTGAGATCGACGAGCTTGTCGCTGCAAGTGACGGTTCGGCTGCCAATCAACATGCGGATGTCGCCCACACTCAGCACTTCGTCATGCTCGGCGCGAGCGCCGGCCGGCGCGGGTTCGCGGGTGCGCCGAAGAATGGCGCGAATTCTGGCTACCAGCTCGCGCGGATCGAACGGCTTCGCCAGGTAGTCGTCCGCCCCGATTTCCAGGCCGAGAATGCGATCGATGGCTTCACCTCGTGCCGTGAGCAGCAGTACGGGAACCGCGGAGTGCTGGCGCAGAGATTTGAGCAGCTCGAACCCGGAGCCGCCCGGCAGCATCACATCCAGAACGATGAGTTCGTGATCGCCTGCCGAAGCGGCGGACAATCCCGAAGCCAGGTCGTAGGCGGCATCGACGTGGAAGCCTTCGCCTTCGAGAAAGCGTTTGAGAAGATTGACCAGCGCGTGGTCGTCATCCACGATGAGCAGACGGTTCACGGGACTTATTTTGCGCTTTCCCGCGCGCCCTGATGGTGAAGAATTGTTTCGCAATGTGCCTCGTTCCTTCACAAAACTTAACTTTCCTTCACCCCTCTTAACCGCTGTCCCAGACGCCATCCAGTCTAATAGTATTGGATGTAATAGTACTGCAAGCGGGCGGCCCGTTTGCAGTTAAGGGGCAGCGTAAGTTGATGTCTATGCCATCGGCGCGTCTGTGTTGCGAGTAGTCAGGAGGACGGATTGAAGAGACAGGGAGTCTTCGGACTGGGGCTGGGACTGATCGTGACACTGGCGATTTGCGCTGCGCTTGTGGGATGTAGCTCGCAGCAGTCTAAGAGCGCAAAGGCCGGCGGTCCGCCACCCGCTGTTCCAGTCGGAGTCGCTGCGGTAAAGGAAGGCGATTTCAACGTTTATCTTACCGGCCTGGGATCCGTCGAGGCCTTCTACACAGTTTCCCTGAAGACGCGCATCGACGGGCAGATCATGCAGGTCAATTTTCGCGAAGGCCAGGACGTGAAGTCCGGTGAGACCTTGATTGTGATCGATCCGCGGCCTTACAGGTAGCGCTGCAGCAGGCCCAGGCTAATCTGCAGAAAGACGAAGCTCAGCTTACCAATGCCCAGGCGCAATACCAGCGAAACAAGGTGCTTTACGAACAGGGCGTCGTTGCCAAACAGGACCTGGACACGATGGAAGCGTCATTCGGGACTTATGAAGGCACCATCGCTGCTGACAAGGCTGCGATCGAAAATGCCAAGCTGAACCTGACCTACTGCTACATCAAGTCCCCCATTGACGGACGTATCGGACTGCGCCAGGTCGATCCCGGCAATTACGTTACCGCCGCCGGCGGGACGGCGTTGGTCGTCATCACTCAACTACATCCCATCTCCGTCATCTTCACCTTGCCTGAAGACCAACTGCAGACTGTGCGCGATCATATGCGGCAAGGTGCGTTGGAGGTGGATGCCTACAGCCGCGACGACCAGACCAAGCTGGCTACTGGAAAACTGCTCACCATCGACAACCAGATCGACCAGACAACGGGTACGGCCAAGTTGAAGGGGATCTTCGACAATCCCGACAACAACCTCTGGCCCAATCAGTTTGTCAACGTTCATCTGCTTTTGGAAACGCGTAAGAACGCCGTCACCGCCCCAGCCAGCGCCATTCTGCGCGGGCCTGAAGGTTCGTTCAGCTACGTCGTTGACGCCAACAATACGGTGCAGATGCGTCCAGTACAGATTGCCCTGACTCAGGGCAGCACCGTCGTGATCCAGTCGGGTTTGCAGGGAGGGGAGAAAGTTGTAACCGACGGACAGGAGAAGCTTCAGGCCGGAAGCCGAGTAGCTCCGCAAGCTCCGGCGCGTCAGAATCAGCAAACCACCGGCAACATCGGATCGCAGACATGAGTATTTCGCGGCCATTTATTCTTCGGCCCATCGCCACCTCGCTGTTGATGACGGGGCTGTTGCTGGTGGGCATCGTGGCCTATCGGCAACTACCCATCTCCGCCCTGCCGCAAGTAGACTATCCAACGATCCAGGTATTGACGTTCTATCCCGGGGCCAGCCCGGACGTCACCGCCTCTTCGATTACAGCGCCGCTGGAGCGCCAATTCGGCGAACTTCCCGGCCTCAGCCAGATGACTTCCAGCAGCTCTTTCGGAGCATCGGTCATAACTTTACAGTTCAACCTGGAAGAGAATATTGACGTTGCCGAGCAGGAGGTGCAGGCCGCAATCAATTCGGCGCAGACGTATCTTCCCGCCGACCTTCCCACGCCCCCAATCTACAGCAAGGTGAATCCTGCTGACGCCCCTATTCTGACGCTGGCAATGACGTCGGACAGCATGCCGCTTCCCCAGGTGGAAGACCTGGCGGACACGACGTTCGCGCAAAAGATTTCGCAATTGCCGGGCGTCGGCTTGGTCAGCATCAGCGGCGGACAAAAGCCTGCCGTTCGTATCATGGCGAACCCCACGGCACTGGCATCCTATGGCATGAGTTTGGAGCAGCTACGCTCCGTCATTGCCCAAGTGAACGTCGATCAGGCGAAGGGACAACTACAGGACAACCGGCAGGCCTTTACCATCGGCGCTAACGATCAGTTGTTGAGTCCCCAAGGTTACGCCGACACCATCGTCGCTTACAAGAATGGCAATCCTGTTCGCCTATCCGATGTCGCCCAAGTCGTCATGGGCCCGGAAAACGTAAACCAGGCGGCATGGATGAACACCACGCCGGCAGTGATCCTGAACATTCAGCGGCAGCCTGGCGCCAACATCATCAAGGTCGTAGACAGCATCAAGCTACGGCTGAAGCAGCTGCAATCGAACTTACCTGCTTCGGTCAAAGTCACGGTACTCACCGATCGTACTAACACCATCCGCGCCAGTGTCAAGGATGTTCAGTACGAACTGATCACCACCATCGTACTGGTGGTATTGGTCATCTTCGCTTTCCTGCGCACCTTGTCGGCGACGATTATCCCCAGCATCGCCGTGCCTCTTTCCTTGGTGGGCACCTTTGGTGTGATGTACCTGCTGGGCTATTCGCTCGACAACCTATCGCTGATGGCGTTGACGATCTCCACGGGCTTCGTCGTTGACGACGCCATCGTGATGATCGAGAACATCGAACGCTACATCGAGGAGGGCCACTCCCCACTGGAAGCAGCGCTCCAAGGTGCAGGACAGATCGGCTTCACCATCGTCTCGTTGACGGTGTCGTTGATTGCCGTGCTGATTCCATTGCTGTTCATGGGCGACATCGTGGGCCGTTTGTTCCGCGAGTTTGCTGTGACGCTCAGTGTCACCATTCTTTTCTCTGCCATCATCTCGCTGACGCTGACGCCAATGATGTGCTCGCTGCTGCTGCGCCAGAAAGACCAGGCAAGGCATGGACGCTTCTATGAGTGGTCAGAGCGTGCCTTTGCCAACACCATTGCGTTCTACGGCCGCACAGTACAGTTCGTCCTGAAGCATCAAACCGCGACCCTGCTGGTCACCATTGGCACTCTGGTGGCCACTATCGTCATGTACATCGAAGTACCCAAGGGGTTCTTCCCGGTGCAAGACACCGGTGTCATCATGGGCATTACAGACGCGCCGGAGAGTATTTCCTTTGCCGCCATGTCGGAGCGTCAACGCGAACTGGCGGCGGCCATCCTGAAGGACAAGGACGTCGAGAGCCTCTCGTCCTTCATCGGCGTGGATGGCACCAACACCACGCCCAACAGCGGCCGGATGCAGATCAACCTCAAGTCGCGCGATGACCGCGACGATGACATCACCACGATTATGAAGCGGCTTCAGCAGGAGGTCGCCGGCGTGGAAGGCATCACGCTGTACATGCAGGCGGTGCAGGACCTGACGGTGGAAGACCGCGTCAGCCGGACGCAATACCAGTTCAGCCTGGAAGATGCCGATCCTAAGGAGCTGGCGACGTGGACCGCGAAGATGGTCGCCAAGCTGAAGACGCTGCCGGAGCTTCGCGACGTCGCAACCGACCAGCAGGACCAGGCCGCGCAAGCCAACCTGGTAATCGATCGCGACACAGCATCGCGATTGGGCGTAACTGCCAGCGCGATTGACAATACTTTGTACGACGCCTTCGGCCAGCGGCTGGTGTCGATCATGTTCACCCAGCTGAATCAGTACCACGTGGTTCTGGAAGTTGATCCCAGCTTTCGCGCCGATCCCGACTCGCTGAAGAATATTTATGTGCCTGCCGGCGGCGGGCAAAGCCCCGCAGCTCAGGGCGGAAATGCTCCGGTTGCCAACACTCCGAGCGTGGGCATCCTGGGCGCCAGCGCGCAGCAGGTACCGCTGAGCGCGATTGCGCACTTCGAAACCACGACCGGGCCCCTGACCATCAACCACCAGGGACAGTTCCCGGCGGTCACGATTTCGTTCAATCTCGGCAATGGGGCCTCACTGGGTGAAGCAGTGAAGGCGATTCAGCAAACCGCCGCCGACCTCGGGTTGCCGCCGAGCATCCAGTTGGCGTTCCAGGGCACAGCGCGCGCGTTTCAGGCATCTCTGGCCAATGAAGGCTGGCTGATTCTAGCGGCCATCGTCACCGTGTACATCGTGCTGGGTGTGCTGTACGAGAGCTACATACATCCCATTACGATTCTCTCCACCCTACCCTCAGCCGGAGTCGGCGCGATTCTTGCGCTCAGTCTTTTTCATATGGATCTGGGAGTGATGGCCTTGATCGGCATTATCCTGCTGATCGGTATTGTCAAGAAGAACGCCATTATGATGATCGATTTCGCCCTGGAAGCGGAGCGCAAGGAAGGCAAGAAAGCAGTGGACGCGATTTACGAAGCGTGCCTGCTGCGCTTCCGTCCCATCATGATGACGACGTTCGCCGCGCTGTTCGGTGCGGTGCCACTCGCGCTCGGCTCCGGCACCGGTTCCGAGCTACGCCGACCGCTGGGCGTGACCATTATTGGTGGACTCATATTCAGCCAGTTGCTGACTCTCTACACGACGCCGGTGGTGTATCTGTGGTTCGACCGCCTGGGTGAAGCACTGCGCCGCCTGCGTGCGCCCAGACGGGCGGAAGCACTCGGAGATTAGGGGGACTATGTTTAACGGTTGCGCTCACTAGTTCGACCCGGAAGTACACTTTAGAGGAGGGTTGGCGAACATGGCGGCCTTTGAAAATTTCGAGGAAGTTTGGGCAGCGCTGGGGCGCTTGCATATCAACATAACGCGGCTGGAGGAAGCACAGCAGCGGGCAGTAGCTCAACACGCCGAACAACTTGCACAGACGACGGAACGAATCGATCGTCTAACTTCAACCGTGGCCACTTTGGCCGGAACGGTTGCTCAACTGGCCACCGTGGCGGAGGCACACGAACGGCGGTTGGAACGCTTGGAAGGGCAATGAATCTGAGGGCGTGTGCAGACGCCCGGCAGTGCAAAGTAAATGAACATCTCAGCCCCAGCCATCGAACGGCCCGTAGCTACCTCGCTGCTGACGTTTGCCCTGTTGCTGGCCGGGGCCCTGGCTTACACCCAGCTGCCGGTGGCGCCGCTGCCGCAGATCGACTTCCCCGTCATCTCGGTAGGCGCGGCGCTGCCCGGCGCCAGTCCGGAGACGATGGCTTCTTCGGTGGCGACTCCACTGGAGCGGCAATTCGGCCGCATCGCCGGCATCAACCAAATGACATCGTCGAGCCAGCTTGGTTCTACGGGCATCGCCATGCAGTTCGACCTGGACCGCAACATTGATGCCGCGGCGCGCGATGTGCAGGCGGCCATCAACGCCGCGCGCGGATACCTGCCCGCCGATCTGCCCAGCAACCCGACCTACCGCAAGATCAATCCGGCCGACGCGCCGGTCATGATCCTGATCATGACCTCCGACGCCATGACCCAGGACCAGATGTACGACGCCGCCGACTCCATCATGGGGCAGAAGCTGGCCCAGGTGGAGGGAGTCGGCCAGGTCTTCGTCTGGGGTTCGTCGCAGCCGGCGGTCCGCATCGAGGCCAATCCCAATCTACTAAACAAACTCAACATCGGCCTGGAAGCGGTCCGCGCCGCAGTTGCCTCGCAGAACGCCAATATCGCCAAAGGCGCGCTTGAAAACGGCAGCACGACCTGGATGGTCAGGGCCAACGACCAGCTCAAGAAAGCGGCGGACTACAAGCCCATCATTGTCGCCTATAGAAACGGGGCGCCGGTTCGTCTAAGCGACGTAGCCAGCGTTCAGGATTCCTACTCCAACATCAACAATGCGGGCAGCTTCAATGGCAAACCCAGCGTGCTGGTCGTCATCTTTCGCCAGCCGGGCGCGAACATGATTGCTACCGCCGACCGGGTTGAGGCGGCGTTGCCCTTCCTTAGAGCGTCGCTGCCGGCAAGTATCAATCTCGTGGTTGGGCTGGACCGAACAACCACCGTCCGGGCCTCGGTAAAGGATGTGCAGTGGACCCTGGTCATCTCCGTCATCCTGGTAACGCTGGTGGTGTTCGCTTTTCTGCGTGAGGTGCGCGCCACCATGATCCCCAGCGTGGCCGTGCCGCTGGCCATTGTGGGCACATTCGGGGTCATGTACCTCTGCGGCTTCTCCCTGAACAATCTCTCCCTGATGGCGCTCACCATCTCTACCGGATTTGTAGTGGACGACGCCATCGTTGTTCTGGAAAACGTGATGCGTCATGTCGAGGGTGGAATGAAGCCCTACCAGGCCGCATTGCTGGGCGCGCGCGAGATCGGCTTCACCGTCGTCTCCATGAGCACATCATTGATCGCAGTGTTCATTCCCATTCTGCTGATGGGCGGTCTGGTCGGGCGATTGTTTCGCGAATTTGCCGTGACCCTGAGCGCGGCTATCGCGGTTTCGCTAGTGGTCTCGCTTACCACCACGCCAATGCTGTGCGCCCGCTTTCTGGTGCCCCATGACATCGGCAGGCACGGCGCACTGTATCAGATGAGCGAAAGGGGATGGCTGTGGATGAACCGCACCTACAAGAAGACCGTAGGGTGGGTGCTGCGCCACAAGCGATTCACTTTCACCGTCGCAATTCTGATGGTCGTAGTTAATGTGTGGCTTTACATAATAGTTCCTAAGGGATTCTTCCCACAGCAGGATACCGGACGCATGGTTGGGGTGATCATGGGCGACCAGGATGTGTCGTTCCAGGACATGAACGCTAAAACCAACCAGTTCATCCACATTGTGCAGCAGGATCCGGCGGTGCAGAACGTTCTGGCTTTCGTCGGTGGCAACGCCGCCCAGAACCAGGGACGAATGTACGTGGTGCTCAAACCGCTGAACCAACGCAAGATTAGCGTGGACCAGGTGATTGCGCGTCTTCGTCCCAAGCTGTCGCATGTTCCCGGAGCGACGTTGTATTTTCAGGGCGTGCAGGACCTGCAAATCGGAGGACGCCAGTCCAACGCCCAGTTCCAGTACACCCTGTCGGGCGAAAACCTCAATGAGCTCTACGAATGGGCGCCCAAGCTCTTGCAGCGGCTGCGGAAAATTCCCTGAGCTGAAGGACGTGAACAGCGATCAACAGATCAGTGGACTGGAGGAGAACGTCATCATCGATCGTGACACAGCCTCGCGATTGGGGATAACACCATCGCAGATTGACAACATCCTGTATGACGCGTTCGGACAGCGGCAGATCTCAACCATTTACCGGACCTTGAACCAGTATCACGTGGTTCTGGAAGTCGATCCTAAATACCAACTCACTCCAGACGCCTTGCAGAGCGTGTACGTCATAACCAGCCAGGGCGCGCAAGTTCCGCTGTCGGCCTTCGCTCACTTTGGACCGGCGAACACTTCGCTGACGGTAAATCACCAGGGACAATTCCCTGCTGTCACCATTTCGTTCAACCTGGCGCCCGGCGGAGATTTGGGGACGGCCACGCGCGCCATCTCCAATGCCGAACTGGAAATGCGAATTCCGGCGACCATTCACGGCAGCTTCCAGGGAACCGCCGCCGCGTTCCAGGATTCGCTGTCGTCGGAACCTGTCCTGATTCTGGCGGCCCTAGTTGCCGTGTATATCGTTCTCGGGATGCTTTACGAAAGCTACATTCATCCGATTACCATTCTTTCCACGCTGCCGTCAGCGGGAACGGGCGCACTGCTGGCGCTGCTGCTCTTCCACATGCAGCTCGACGTGATTGGGCTGATCGGCATCATTCTTCTGATTGGCATTGTGAAGAAGAACGCCATCATCATGATTGACTTTGCGCTGGAGGTGGAGCGCACCGGAAAGTCGGCGGAAGAGGCGATCCACGAAGCGGCGTTGATTCGCTTTCGGCCGATCATGATGACTACCGCCGCAGCCATGCTGGGCGCGCTGCCGCTGGCGCTCGGGACCGGCGTCGGCGCCGAGGTACGCCGTCCGCTTGGCATCGCCATCGTCGGTGGGCTGATCGTCAGCCAGGCGCTGACGCTGTACACCACGCCCGTGGTCTATCTCTACATGGACCACTTCAAGGACTGGGTGGTGGAGCATCTTCCCTGGCGGCGCAAGAAGGTGGCCAAGGAAGAAGAAGCGCCGGTCTTCGCCGACTAGCCGGAACCTCGATATTGCGGGGATCCGTACAGCGGCACGGTTCACATCGCAAGTCATCCTATTTCTGCTCGAAATTTCTGCTTGAATGTCGCTTTCTTGCACAATTCGTCCGCATTTTCATCGTGTTGAAATCATGTTCATGCATACTGTTGCTATCGATTAGCGGGACGGCACGTCACGTAAGAAAGGAGTCTGGCAGCCGTGCTTTGGACAATGAATCGAGTGCCGTTCAGGAAACACCGCATGCTGAGAATCGACATTCACGCTACGCCCCAAACAGCGATACTCCACTGCACCGGTCGCATTGTGCTGGGCCTGGAGGTGGAAACCCTGCGCTGCATGGCGGAGTCGCGGGCCGAAACTTGCCTCGTCCTGGACCTGAGCGAGGTCCATGCCATAGACGCTGCGGGATTGGGGTTGCTGGTGGAGTTGCACTGCCGGGCGAAGAACCGCAACCAGGGGCTGAGGGTCATGAATCCTTCGCGCTGCGTGCGTGCGCTTGTGACCTTGACCAATCTGCAATCGGTCCTGGACGTCGGCTACTCGGAAGATTTGTCCCATGACTGCGGCCAGACCCGGTCGCATTTGGCGCGGCGTATTATGACGGCTTAATGGCTCCAGACAATTTCTTGCCCATTTTCTCTCCTGCCCTGGAGCGGGATGGAGTGTGCAAGGAGTTCACCTTTCCCGGAGATTCGGAGTCCATGGTGGCGTCCCGTCAGGCGATCATGGACTTCATCAAACCTCACAGCTTCAGCGAACTGGACGAAATCGATATCCTGGTTGCCCTTCAGGAAGCCCTGGCCAATGCCGTTTTCCACGGCTGCAAAGACGATCCCTTCAAAACGATCTTCTGCGCGGTCGAAATCGATCCCGCTGGTGTCACGATCATCATTCGCGATCCTGGACCGGGCTTCGATGTGGAGGCGGTCACGCAACCCACCGAAGCCGGTGCCAATACCACCGAGCATGGCAGAGGCATCTGCCTGATGCGAAGTTTGATGGACGAAGTTACCTACCAGCGTGGCGGCGCGGAAGTGCGGCTGCGAAAATTGCGTGCTGCATCGCCAAGTGTGGCCTAGTCGAGGTTCGACGCTGGCCTCGGATCGTGGGCACGGCAGATCGCGATCTCCCGGTGATGTCCCTTCAGCCGAAGGGACAAAAGAAACGTTGCACTAAACAACTGTCCGACGAGTGGCGAAGAGCGAAACGCGCCTGCTGCTATAAAATCGGCCTTTGCCCATGCTCTCGAGGACTCAACCGACGCAAACAGCGTCACCTTCAGACACGGCCAGCATTTCGCCGCAATCCCGCTGGTCGGTTATGTGGCGCTCACCGGCCTGGATGGTGCTGGTCGCCTTCGCGGTGCGCGTTCTGTGGATCGTGCTGGCGCATACCTACCGCTTTCGCACCACCGAAGCGAACTTCGGATTCGGCTTCGAGATCGGCCGCCTGGCCTACTCGCTGGCCAACGGCCACGGATTCAGCTCTCCCTTCGGCGGCGACACCGGACCTTCGGCATGGAACCCGCCGGTTTACCCGTGGGTCCTGTCGCTGGCCTTCCGCATATTCGGCAGCTATTCACACGCGGCTGCGTTTGCGATGTTGGTCCTCAACAGCGTCTTCGCTGCACTGACCAGCTGGACCGTTTACGGGACAGCACGCCGCATCTTCGGCGAGACGGTTGCGCTCTGGTCAGGATGGGTTTGGGCGCTATATCCAGACACCATCTACTGGTCGGTGAAGTGGATCTGGGAGACCAGCCTGTCGGCGTTTCTGCTGAGCCTGCTGTTTATGCTAACGGTGGAGATGGAAGGCGACGAGCGGCCTTCTTCGTGGCTGGGTTACGGCGTGCTGTGGGGAGTTGCGGCGTTGACCAATCCAGCGGCGCTGTCGTTCTTGCCCTTCGCCGGATGTTGGCTGGTGTATCAGTTGCATCGACGCGGAAAACGTTATGTCGTGCCGGTGGTGCTGAGTGCCCTCCTCTTCTGGATGACGATCATGCCGTGGCTGGTACGCAATCACGAGGTGTTCGGCGGGTTCGTGTTTCTCCGCGACAACTTCGGCAACGAGCAGCGCATTGGCAACAACCCGCTGGCCGAGGGCATGTACGTCCTCGCCTATCATCCCAGCAACAACGCGCTCTTGTACGAGAAATACAAGCGGCTTGGCGAGCCGAGATTCTGCTCCGAACAGGGACGCCTGGCGCGGGAGTGGGTGGCGCAGCATCCCGAAAGATTCGTGGTGGTCAGCTTACGGCGCTTTTATTATTTCTGGAACGGCATACCAAGGCTGTCCAAAATTCAATGGCTCGCCGAAACCAAGAACACTCATTTCCTGTTCGTTTCAGTGTTGGGAATCTGGGGATTGCTGCTGGCCTTAAAGCGGCGCGTGCACGGCGTTTTTCTGTTCGCCAGTCTGCTGGCCTTCTATCCGCTGGTTTACTATATTTGCTTTCCGGAGCCTCGCTATCGGCATCCCATCGATCCGCAGCTGCTGATTCTCGGAATCTATCTGGTCTCCCAAGCTCAAACTCGCAGCCAGACGCGTAACGGCGCTGAAGAACTGCCTGAAGTTTCTGAGCACGAGCTTCTGGAGCAGTTCAACACGCTATCGGTCATCATCCCGGTTTACAACGAGCGCAAAACGGTAATGAAGCTGTTGCAGCAGGTCGCTCGGCAACCGCTGAGCTTGCACAAAGAGCTCGTCATCGTGGATGACTGCTCTACGGACGGAACGCGCGAGTTATTGCAGGAGACCGATTTGCCGTCGCTTCTCGGCGCTAACGGCGCAAACACGGTCAAGGTCGTCTTGCATGACAAAAACCAAGGCAAAGGCGCCGGCGTTCGCAGCGGCTTGGAGCACGTCACGGGCGAGTTGGTGCTCATCCAGGACGCCGACCTGGAATATGATCCTCGCGATTATCCGGGGCTGATCGCGCCGATTCTCGAAGGCCATGCCGACGCGGTTTTCGGAAACCGCTTCCACGATGGGCCGCATCGTGTGCCGCGATATTGGCGCTACGTGCTCAATCGCTGCTTCTCTCTGCTGTGCAACATGCTCACCGGACTGAGCATTCACGACGTCACCGCGTGCTACAAGGTCTTCCGCCGCGAACTGTTCTCGCAGATCAACATTCGCTCCGACCGCTTCAGCATCGAGACCGAGATCACGGTAAAGCTTGCCAAAATTGGCGCTCGCATTTACGAAGTGCCGATCGTCTACCGCGGCCGCACTTACGCTGAAGGTAAGAAAATCAGTTGGACTGATGGCGTTGCGGCTGTCTATCACCTGTTGGTGTACCGATTTAGAGATTAGCGCGTGATGGGATGGGTCAACTGACGTTTTGCTGGTTGGGCTGGTTGGTCTTGGTAAGCATGCCTCTGATGTGGTTCCACGTAACCACCCAGGGAACCACCAGCGAGAACAGCAGCCTTGCGCCCAGGAGTCGGAGTGAAGACTTTCCAGGGAAGCTTCGCCAGTCCAACCGGAAGGCGAAATAGGTTTCGAGTACGACGACACACAGTAACGGAATGACGGTTAGTGGAAGAAGCGCAACTGCCACCACTTCCGCAAGGCAACGGGCCAGGTTACGGAACAGGCGCGCCGGCCGCGTTCCCAGCACGCCATCCGTTTCTGCGTAACTCGCAATCCGGCTGATCGCAGAGCGAAAAGTATGCCTCGGCCGATAATATGCCTTGGCCCGTTCTGCGAATGCCGGCATTACCGCGCCGCGCGCCCGCTGGTCGAAGATGGTATCTTCGCCGAGGAAAATGTCCTCCGGAAATCCTCCCACTTGTTGCCATAGCCGTTTGCGAAAGGCCATGGAACGACCCGTGCACGACTTGGTCGGCTCATCCGTGCTGAGTTTAATACCGAAGAATGGCGCTGATGCGATGTCCCAAGTCGTCCTGTCCTCCGGATCAATGCAAGACCCTCCGACAGCGTATTCAGACCGGTTACCTAGAATGGGCGCGGTCAGACGTGCCAGCCATTGTGGCTCGTAGGTACATCCAGCGTCTACGCAGGCAATCACCTCCGACGATGCCCGGGCGATGGCCGTGTTGCGGCCACGCCCAATCGGCCCGCGCGAACCCTTCAGGCTGCAACTTTCATCCCGAATGGCGATAAGGTTGGGGTACCTCAAACTGGCAGCTTGCAGGCGTTCCCAGGTGCCATCAGTCGAGCCTCCGTCCACAATAATGACTTCCGCAGGACTAAGAGTTTGCTCCATAAGACCGGTAACCAGGCGATCGATGTCGTCCACCTCGTTCAGTACGGTCGCGGTGACGCTGACGGCAGACTGACTCGTCTGGCGCCTGGTTTCGCGGTCGCCAGCTTTCCTTGTCCACATGCCGTCGATGGGCGGTGCTGATTTCTGAATCACGATGGAGAGAGCCGTTTCGGAGCGGATAACCCGCGATTATACTCGTTCCCATCAGGCCGCTGCCGGGAAGTGACTGGCGGAAAATGCCATAACCTTTTCGGGTCGGCTCACGTCTAACGGGCGACAGGAGGCACTGTGGCTGAGACTCGTAAGTGTGCCCGTTGGGCTGGAGTATGCATGGGAGGCCTTCTGGCATTGTTGCTGGCGGTCTCGGCCCAGGCCCAAGTATCGCAAGAGTTCCACCGTACCGTTTCCCTTCCCTCGAATGGTCGCGTGTCGTTAGACAACGTTAACGGCAATGTGGAAATCAGCGGCTGGGACCGCAACGAAGTACAGATTGACGCGATTAAGAAAGCGCGCGATCAGCAACGGCTCGACCAGGCGCGCATCGAAGTCGAAACCGGAAGCGATTACGTAAAGATCAGCACCGAATATCCACATAACCACACCAATAACAACCCGGCATCGGTTCACTACACCTTGCATGTACCGCAGAATGCCCGACTCGACCGAATCAGCCTGGTGAATGGCTCGCTCACCGTGCAGAAGGTCGTAGGCGAATTCAATACGAGCCTGGTGAACGGCAAGGCGTACATCGGCGATCTAGCCGGGGAAGCTAGTATCTCGAATGTCAATGGCAGCATTGAGGCGAACTATGCCTCGCTGAACAATGTGCGTGAGATCAAACTCAAGTCCGTCAATGGAAGCGTGGAACTGGGCCTGCCTGGATCTCCGAACGCCGACGTGGAAGCCTCTACCGTAAACGGCGGTATCAGGTCGGACTACCCACTTGCCGTGAAAGGTAGTTTTGTTGGTCACCGCCTTTCCGGCACGCTAGGCAGCGGCGGAACGCATATCGAACTTAGCAACGTAAACGGCAGCATCCACATTGGCTCGGAACGGGGAAGCTTGTAGGGGATTCCGCGAGTTCCCGATCTGTCCCTAATGTTTCTCCGAAGTCTATCTCGGGCTGGATTGACGCTGCCCGTTGGATGCGTTCGTTGCCTCCAGCTCAAGTTGCTTTTTCTTCTTTTTGGCCGCAGCACGCTGCTTCTTCTTCAGCTCCTCGGGCGAATACATGCTTCCGCGGCAGCTCTTACTGCCGCAATAACACGGCGCATCGTCGTCACCGTCGTAGAGCCAGTAATCGTAAGTGAGTTCCTCCCCCGCGGCGATATCGCGCAGGGTAATGATAAAAACGCGGTCGCCTTCCTCGTCGGTCTCACAGTTGGGATCACAGGAATGATTCACGAACATGGCCATTCCGTGCCCGTCGATGATCACCTCGCCATCACCGACTCCGAACAGATAAGTGAACGGCCTGCCCTCGTACCGGTCATCACCTTCGGCTTTGGTAATGCGTTCGCCCGTGTATTCCAGTACGCGCGTGCCCTTGGGAATGTTTTCCAGCGTGAAACAACCGGCGGCATGAATGTCAGAGGACCGAATGATGAGGCGCAGCAAGAACCAATACTCCCAGAAGAAGGTGCTGGCAGTATAGCGTATCGGCAGGATTCCTTTGTTCACCGCTTGCGTCACCCTCATCTCGCTGCTGTCAGTGGCATACGTCACACATCCGTAAGGCATTTCCCGGTTCACATTCCGCCCAAGATTTCGTATCTTGGAAGAGACGAAACGGTTTCGGGAGGCCTTCTCATGGTTCATGTGCTGGTCCACCACAAGGTGGCAGATTTCAACCGCTGGAAAGAATCCTTTGATTCCCACCTCAATACCCGGATGCACGCTGGTGAACTTGCCTTCCGCCTGTTCCAGAGCGTGGACGATCCGCGGGATGTGACCCTGCTGCTGGATTGGGACAGCGTCGAACATGCTCGCAAGTTCATGAGCTCCGACGAACTCCGCAGCCGAATGCAACAGGCCGGGGTAGTAGGCACACCCGATGTGCATTATCTCGAAGATGTGCGTGCCATTCGCCGCACCGCCGCCGACTAGCCCGGACGCTGGACCGTTCCGGAAATTTTTTTTGCCAAACTCTTGACACGGGGGCGAGGGTGCGCTCCAAATCTGACTCGGCCAGGGTTCAATGTTAGGGCGCGCTGCGGACCTAAAAAACGGGTTGCTGGCCCCTCAAAAGCCCCTAGCCATGCCTGTTTCGCGGGAAGCGGCATTCTGTCAAGAAGTTTTGCTATGAAAATCTTCGGTCCTGTTCAAATAGATTTCTCCCCTCCGTTGACAAAGCGGCCGGGAAAATTAAAATACCCGACGACTTCTCCGAATCGATTTGCATGACCGTGAACAATCTAACAGCAACATCCGGCATTCTTCTGAATACCGATTTTCCTGACCTCAAGCTCTACGCCAGCGGAAAGGTCCGCGACCTCTACCAGGTCGATGACGACCATCTGCTGTTTGTGGCTACAGACCGGATATCGGCGTTCGATTACGTGTTGGCAACCGGCATCCCGCAAAAGGGCCGGGTGCTGACCCAACTCTCACTGTTCTGGTTCGATTTCCTGAAGAGCATCGTGCCCAACCACCTGGCGACCGCCGATGTGCACAAGTATCCAAAGGAGCTGCAGAAGTATTCCGACCAACTGCGCGGACGTTCCATGCTGGTGGTGCGTGCCGACATGATTGCCATCGAATGCGTGGTACGCGGCTATCTCTCGGGATCGGGGTGGAAGGAATACAAGGCCAACGGCTCAGTGTGCGGCATCAAGCTGCCTGCGGGATTGCGCGAGTCCGACAAACTGCCAGAACCCATCTTCACTCCCGCTACCAAAGCGGCCAGTGGCCATGATGAAAACATTTCGTTCGAGCATATGGTTTCCCTGGCTGGGCGTGAACTCAGCGAAAAGCTTCGCGATTTGAGTGTGACGGTCTACCGGACGGCGGCGGATTACGCGGAGACGCGCGGCATCATCATTGCTGACACGAAGTTCGAGTTTGGCCGCACCGCGAGCGGACTGGTTCTGGCTGACGAAGTACTTACGCCCGATTCGTCGCGCTTCTGGCCAAAAGACAAGTATCAGGCAGGCGGTCCTCAAGACTCGTTTGATAAGCAGTACGTGCGCGACTACCTGGAAGCAGTCAAGTGGAACAAACAACCGCCGGCGCCGGCGTTGCCTCCGGAGGTGGCGGCCCGAACGAGCGAAAAATATGTTGAGGCTTATACCCAATTGACCGGGCATCCGTTGCCGGCCTAGGGAAGCCGAATGATAGGCCTGTCCATTTTCGACTGGGCGATTGTGCTCCTCATTTTGCTGTCCGTGTTGCAAGCGATCGCGCAAGGGTTCTTTTACGAGTTCTTTTCGTTGGCGGGGGTGATCGTCGGATATCTGTTGGCCGCTTGGGAGTATCCACGGGTGGCAACGTGGTACGCCCCCCATGTGAAATCTCCGTGGGCGGCAGACATCGCCGGGTTCTTTACCATATTTGTTGTGGTCGCGTTGCTCGCAGGAATTATCGGGCGGATCGCTCGCTGGGCCGTTCACGGCGTGGGACTGCGCTGGTTCGACCGCCTGTTAGGCGCCTTGTTCGGGTTTGTGCGAGGCACGGTTATCAGCACGGTGATCGTGCTGGCTCTGGCGGCTTTCGCGCCGCAATGGGGCTGGCTCCAGCAGTCGCGGGTTGCGCCGTTTCTGCTGGTTTCCGGGCGCGCCTTGATCTGGGCGGCCCCGGCGGACCTGCAGCTGCGTTTCCGTGAAGGTTGGGACTTGCTGCGAACTGTCCCGGAACACGTGTCAGAGCTCGACGGCAACAGAGGAAAAGCTTGAGTTTTGTTTTGACTGGGCATTGAAGAAAAGAGAGGCGCTGTGAAAGACCAACTGGAAGCTTTGATCATGCAGATGCACAAAAGCGGCATCACTTATTCCGAGGCCGTCTGTGAGTTCAAGAAGAAATTCATTCTTACCGTGCTGCAGGACAGTAAGGGGAACCAATGCAAGGCTGCACGCCAGCTCGGCATGCACCGCAACACGCTCAGTCGCACCATCGCTGAACTCAAGCTCAACGTCAAGGAACTGCGCGCCGGAACGCGCCGCCCGCCACGCAGCGCTCACACAGTCACCATGGAGAAGAAAGCCGCACGCTAGCTGGTTTCTTCCGCCTTCCGTTCACCTTCAGGTAGCTGCCAAGAAAAAAGGAGCAGCCTAAGCTGCTCCCATTCTTCTTCTGCCTGTCTGCGAATTACTGTGCAGGCTTCTTGTGGGCCGGCGCATGGTGCACGGGTGCAGCGGTCGATACCGGGTTGCCGTTCTTGTCCAGCAGGATGCCGTCGGTCATCGTCATCATGAAGGGATTCGGCGTATAACTTGACACAGTCCCCTGGAAGTTCATGAGCGTGCCGACAGCCGGTACCAGCTTCGCCGGAAGCGCTTTTCCCATGGTCAAATCAATGTCGGCCTTCTTGGCTTCGATGTCGTCGTCACTGCCTGCCAACGTGATCTTGGATGCCGTCGCGCTGATCACATTGGCGCCCAATTTTACCGCTTTGTCCTTGATGGCGTTCCACACCGTGTCAGCCGCCTGCTGATTGCCCGAGGAAAGCACCAACTCCCACTCCGCAAAGCTCATCTGCTTCGGATCCTTGCTCTTCACCAGGTCCGCAGCCTGCTCCGCAGGAGACGGCGGTGGTGGCGCAGCCGCGACGGTGAAGCCCGCAGGAGGCATTATGCTCTGCGAAGCCTTGGCTTGGTTGACCAGATCCGTCCAACCATCCTCTTTGCCGTGGTAGCGGATGTACTTCTTGCGACCGTACTCCAGGATCTGCTGTTGCCCTTGCCCTTGCGCCAACTGCGATGCTTTGACGATGAACCAGAAACCTTCCGGGTTCATGGGCTTTGCCTCCAGATCGGCAGTCGCCAGCTGATATACGTCAACCAAGTCGGGTTGGGTCTCATCTGACACAGCTTCCCGGAAGTCTTTTTGTGCCGTCGCATACTCCTTCTTCTGCAAGGCGGCAAAAGCGACAGCGCCGTCGAAAATCGCGGTAAAGTTGTTGTGCAGCTTGACGAAGTCGGCATCGCTCATGCCTTCCGGCTTCGTCATGTTATGCAGTGCCTGCAACCCTTTCGTTCCATACTGCTCAGCCAGCTCCGTGCTTTGCGCCGCCTGCGGACCACCCTGCAATGCGATCTGGCGGTTGTAGGCGGCAAGCAATGCCAGCGCGCGCAGGTTATTGGGGTTCACCTGCAAGATGCGGTTTGCCGTATCGATGGTCTTCTGCGCTTGGCCCGCCTGCTGGTAGGCCGCCATCAACTGCTCCAGGCCATCTTCCTTCATCACACTGTTCGGATAGGTCTGAAGAAAAGCCTCCAACGCCTGCGCTTTCTGCGCCGGACTGCTCTGCTGGATGGCGTTGACGTATGCGTTGTACTCAGCAGGATCTTTGATCTGCTTCTGCGATGACGGTGCAGCCTGCCCTGATTGTGCGGCCCCCTGAGCGGCTGACGGCTGAACCAGCGCCCCGATGGCGAGCATCAGCAACATGACGACTAGCGACTTCTTCATTCCTTTGGCTCCTTGATTCTTAAGGACCTGATGACGATGTCCGCCCGCACACGCCTCCACGGATGCGCGGGAGTTGCACCCAAAATACCGGGCTGCATGATTACAGCACAACCATTCCGCATTCCACGCCCTGAATGCCGCTTTGGAATGCAAAAACCTGCGGAGACGGGATTATAAGTATCCACCGCAGTTAAAGGCAAGTTACTTGCTACTTCACACAGTTTTCGCGCCGCCCCGAGGCCGGAACACTTAATCGTGGTTGCGCATGTCCTCAGTCCAAGAACTCTGCCCGGAATATTCGACAATCTCGTTACGCGACCGCTAGCGCGTGCCCGTTTTATTTCCTTGGCAGGTCGGAAGTCGGCGACAGAGCGCAAGCGTGTGCCTTTTCTGCGAGCTCGATCAGGTTCATCCGGGTACTGGCCGCCACGAATAAACCGCACATGCGGCAATGCGACTCGATCAGTTTGGCCGTGCGCCGGTTCGGCTTGTGCACGAACTGGAGCGGCAAATGTGGCTGCCGGATCGCCATAAGGTGCCCGAATCCCCTGTTGCGGCTCGTCCCCATTCCATTGGGTATGCAGTTGTAGTGAGAAGTATTAAATTGATTGTAGCGTAGTCGCGACTGAGCAGCGATGGACGCTCTGTGCAGGACGGCGCGCAGGGTCGATTTGAAAGAGAGAAGGCTTTATGGTGCAAGCACAGTTCTCTTCACTTTCCGGGGCAGTGGCCGTCGTAACCGGAGGCGGACGCGGCATCGGACAGGCCATCGCCAGCAAATTGGCTGAGATGCAAGCCTCCGTCGTCATCACGGGCCGCGACGAAACCAGGTTGCAGCAGGTTGCAGGTGAACTGACTGCGCGCGGCCATCGCTGCACAGGCATCGTGTGCGATGTTGCCGACCTCGCCAGCGTGGAAGCGCTCGGCCAGCGTTTACGCCACGACTACGGTCGCGTCGACATCCTGGTGAACAACGCGGGTATCGGCGGGCCGTCTGGGCTGCTGCATGAACTCGCGCCCGACGATTGGGACGCCATCTTCAACACCAATCTCCGCGGCGTGTACTACATGCTGCGCGCCATTGTTCCGCTGATGATTCCGACCGGAGGCGGACACATCATCAACATCTCTTCCCTTGCGGGCAAGAATCCGCTGCCGCGTGGCGCCGCCTATTCGGCTTCCAAGTGGGGCTTGAACGGACTTACCTACGGCGTCGCAGAAGAGCTGCGCGGAGAGAACATTCGCGTCAGCGTCATTTGTCCCGGCTCGGTAAACACCGACTTCAGCCCGCGCCGCCAAGGAAAAGAAACCAGCAAGATGCTTCAACCGGGCGACGTCGCGCACGCGGTCGCGATGCTGGTTACGCAAGAGCCGCAATCATTCATCAGCGAGGTCCTGCTGCGACCAACGCAGAAGCCGTAAGCCGCGAATCGCTCTTCGCGGTTCGCTTTTCGCGATTCCTTTTCGCCGGTGCTGTTCTGCTGTCAGCTCCACCCAAAATTGTCATCCCGACCGAGGACTTCAGTCCGAGCGGAGGGATCTGCGGTTGGCACTTAGCGCTTAGCATTTAGTAGAAATTTGGCATTTGGCGGAATGCAGATCGGCTTCGGAGCTGCGCGAAAATTGTACCGCTTACTTGATGCGACCCCTCCCCGAGTTTTACGTAGAATCAACGACTTACACCACGAATCGCTCGCAAAATATAGATTCTGCGTGACTTGTACGCAAAATATTGTGTGGTATAGACTTAGGTGTCAAGAAGCCGCTCTTTTTGCTCCGCTTACATGCAGCATGGCGCCATCGTACCATGCTAGCAATGAAGGGCTTGCCGTCCGGCTGCCCGAAGCTGGTCCGATCGCACCCGTTGACCGTCGGATTCCCGACGCCGGTCCGACCGCCAGCTGACCGTTAGACTGCCCGATGCCGGCAGTGGACATCCTGCTCGCCTGCCAAGGTCGGAAGCCGGAAGCTCCGACTGGAAACAGCTGTATATCCGAATACCCTTGCAGCGCAATAAAAATAATTAATCTACTATCGATGGCAAGCACCACTTCAGAGCTATTGCTTTCTATTTGAAGTAGGCGTACTGTCGTGCCATTTTATTCCTCATAATTGGACATGTTGATTTCGCAAGTGCCCGGGTTGTTCGGGAGCAGCTGCTTCGTCTAATCGCCGCCTGCCCCCGCTTATAGCAGTGTCGCCTCATAGCAACGCCGCCAGGACAGTTGTACTGAAAGGAGGTTGGGTGGCCGCCAGCCGCTGTTTGGCAGTACCCTTCCGGTTCTGGGAACGTTCAGCTTTGGATAAAGACCGCCTGGTGGCCTAGTGAGATATGGCGTGCTTTACTACGGTTTCGGATCTCTTCAGCGACTGCCCTGTTGTTCTAGGAGGGCACTAGTGATTTCTAAATTCCTCACCTACGTAACTGTGCCACGAAAATGGGCTACCTGTCTCTTCTTCTCAATGCTCTTATTCGCTGTCTCAGCCACCGCGGGTTCGGTCAAGATAGGTTTTGTCGAGCCATCGACCGCAACAGCTGGTGCTACGAGCTTCTGTATGCTTAACGGGAACGGTCTCGGTGACAAGGCAGCGACTGTTGTGCGTTTGGTGCCGGCCAGTACCGCAGACCCCAGCTTCAAGGGACTAATGTCGGGTACGACTACCCCCGCTGGTTACCAAAACAAGATTACCCTGCTTGGCGCCGCGAAAGGTGGTCGACAGAGGGGCGTCCAGTTCGAATTGCCTGCGAATGCCCCGACAGGACAGTACTTCCTAATACTCGAAGATACAAATGGCCTGGAGCTCGGCTCGGTCATAATATATGTCGGTGGAGCTACTCCATCATCGGCATCCCCCACGCCCTCAACCCCGCTGACGACGTCATCTGGACCCTATACGCCTTGTCACAATGGGAACACATCGTCCACCGCGGGCCCTTCTGGTAATTCCCAGGAGGAAGTCTCCTGCTCTTATTCCTTGCTCAGCTACAGTGAAACAAAAGATAACTATGGCCAAAGAGTCGCCAAGACTTATTACGCGCTTCAAGTGGGAGTTACTGACAATGATCCACAATTCGACTACCTCCTCCGGAGCATCGTGTTGACTCTGCCCGATGGTCGGCGCGTTGCGTCTCGGGTAAAACGATTCGCGCAGGGCGTGGCAGTTGAAGGCCGAATTCATGACACACGCAATGTAATCTACAACTCTCTCAACTGGGCTGGAAGTATTGCCGGAGGTCTCACAATTTTCTCATTCGCAAGCACCGTCGCGAAGAACGCAACAAATCTATTTCAAGGGGCATTTCTGTCTGGATTTAGCACCACGTTTCCAGATGTTTCTGTGGATAATGTGAATCGCTTCAACAACGCAGTGTTTGACGACTCGCAAGCAACAGTGGTGCCCAAAAGTGGCGTTGCCCAACCCTCAGTGTTTGTCATTGCATTAGTTCCCCGACCTCAAGGGAAGGGCCTCGACCAGAACTATATCGACCGGTTTGGAGAACAGATTCGAGTTGCGGTGAACGGAACTCGAATCCAATCGGTCAACCTGATTACCTTCTCGACTGATACCTTCAAATTCACAAGTCCCCAGGCGTTAGGAACAACGTCCAATACGCAATCGTTTACCATCACCAACAGCAACCAAAATCCAGTTTCTCTCACATTCCAACAGGCTCCGCATTTTGCCGCCAACATGCGGCAAACCTCTACAACTGCAACGAGTGGAGCCGTTTGCGGCGGTAATGTTATACCGGCTGCTACGAGTTGCACTGTAGATGTCACCTTTTCGCCCAAAGATCAAGAAGGATCCGTCTCGGAGAAGCTACAGATTGGAGGGAATTTTACAAACTCCCCTTACAGTATCACGATGGTTGGAATTGGAACGCCCGTTTCGACAAGTTCTTCAAGCATCGACTTTGGAACTCAATCCGTTGCCTCTTCTAGCCCATCTCAGTCAGTGACACTCAAGAACCTCCGATCAAAAGGCGGTCAGGCCTTGGCTAATCTCAAGATTAGTATAACTGGTGACAACAGTGGAGATTTCACAAGGAAGGCGCCTGTCGCAGGGGATTGTCCGGACCCACTAGCAACTCTAGATGCAGCTACGAGCTGCCTCATACAAATTGTCTTCAAACCCGGTTCCGGTGGTGGCCGCACGGCCTCCCTGTCGATCTCGGATCAGGCTGGTAATCCTTTGGCCAGCGTGGCGCTAAGCGGCACAGGTGGCAAGGTGGCTGTCACTCCACCTACACCTACCATCGTGCCGCAACCTGGGCAGCAATCGGCGACGGTAACCTTCAACGTTCCTGCCTCGTCAGGGGCTCCCGTACCCTCTGGGACAGTGGAGTATGCAGTGGATAATGGTTCAACCCAACAGGTCTCACTGAATGCTGCTGTTGCGGTTGTTACCCTAAGTTCGCTCAGCGCCGGGACGCATATTTTGACTGCGAAATACGATGGGGACAACAACTATCAACCTTTCACTTTCCAGGCCGCGACGTTCAACATTACAATCCCCGTTGTCCCTGTCACTCAACTCAAAGTATCGGGGATACCTGCCACCGTTCCGAAGAACGCACCTCAAACTCTCACGGTCACCGCGCAGGATGCGAACGGTAATCTCGTCAGTACATTTGCAGGTACTGTCCGTATCACCAACAGCGACACTCGGGCTGCTGAAGTCAACGATTATCCATTCGTTCCTGCATCTGATTCAGGTAAGCACGACTTTTCAATTACTTTTGCTACACCGGGCTTGCAAACCATAACCGTCGGCGTGCTGGGAACTACTGTCAAGGCCTCGCTGCAAACGACGGTTGGCCCTTGAGATCCGTGGACTAAGGTCAGCAGGCACTCAGTCCTTCAGATGCAGGCTTGCCAGACTCTGAATAGACTCCAGGAGTAAGAACACATGAAGCGATCTGGCCTTCTTAGCGCCATTCTCATCATCGCAGCGGTTGGAATCGCAGACAAGGCGGCTCCAGCCTGTTTGCAAGTTCCGCTCGATGATCCGAAGCTTAAAATTGATCCCACCGCCATGGTTGCCTTTTCTCAAGCGAAGCTGGGTAGGGGCGATTTCTACAGAGTTATGCAGGTAGTTGCAAAATACGAAACCGACGGGTGCTGGGGACAGCCGACAGGAAATTTCGATAAGCAATGGCTTTCTGTAGGCGTTATGCAGTGGAACCTTGGAACCGGATCCCTGCAACCGCTGCTGAAGGATTTTAGAGAAAAATTCCCTGATCGTGCGTCATTTGACCAAGAACTCACTCAACTCATGCCGCGCTATGGTCAGAAGCTATTCGATACCACCTGCAGATCCATTCCGATTGGGCAGCGATGCAAAGAATTCTTGCTCAGCCAGTATGCCGGTGAAGATTATCATCTTGCATCTGACTTCGAAGGCGAAGTCAACGCCTTGTTCGAGTCAGACGTTATGCGCCAGATCCAGGTTGATTATTTTGCGAGAAACCTCACAAGGGTATTGGATGACCTAAACAGAGTATTTCAGCAACGTGCGCCCAGGGCTTGGCAGGTCGCTTGGGCCATGGACCTAAAGACGCAGCAAAACAAGTTCCCAACCGACTCATCAATCAAAATGGAGCGTAATGCCATTGCAACCTCAACCTTACAGCAAAGACAAGACAGGCTCTTGGCAATTATAGACTGGTATGATGCGTTATGCCGGACCGGCGAGGTTGGCGGTGTGCGACTCGATTACAACTACAATGTTGACGCGTGGACACAGGACGTAAAACACGCTCTAGTGCGAGACCAGGAGGAGGTTGTGCATTTCACATTTTTAGTTAGTAGGACTGCGCAAAACCAAGATGGCTTCTATCAAGCGGATACGTTTCAACGTCGTGCAACAATCGCGTTTGGCAAAGGAATGGTCCATGGCTCGGTAATTGAGATCCACTAGTAGTTCTTCTTCGAACGAGGAATGCCTGGTGCCCCAACCCAAGTTGGTTTTGCATGGACCCAGCGCGAACAACGAAGCGTTGGTAACGGTTTCCTTTCACGCTTATTCGCCCTGACCCCGCATCTCTACCACACCTCTCGCGCCGAAGCCTTCTTCTGCCGCGTCATTGACGCCGCCGGCGCCGCCCTCGCGCATCTTGGCGGTGATCTCTTCGATCTGCAGTTCGATCACGGCGGTAGTGGCAAGCTGCTGCTCGGTGGCCGGCGCGTGATGGCGACCGGCGGTGCGACCGGGGAAATATCGCGAGGTCATGGCCTCAAACATCGCGCGCTTCTCTGCTTCGTCCTCCAGCAGACGGCCGCGGCCAAAGCACATCACGCAGCGATAGGTGGCCGAGTGATACTTGGCGTCGCGCGAATAGACGAGGCCGTCGAGTTCGGTCACCGTCGCGCAGAGGGGCGCGCCAGAGGCAAGATGCTCCAGCGTGCGGCTGGACAGGCCTCCGTGTAGATAGAGGCGGTCGGAACGGTCGGCGGCGTAGTGGTAGAGCATGGGGATGACGTAGGGACGGCCGTCCTGCTCGAAGCCGACTAAGTCATGAGCCACCGTGCTTCCTATCCTGCCTGAGATGACTTATGATGTCCCGGTTCTCCCGTGCAGAACAGCGTCGTTACCAGAAGAGGCGAGCAAGCTTATGCCGAAACCGATCACTGTCACGCTGGGAAATGACGGCTTCACCCTACTTGCCGGCGATCTCACGTCCGATGGCGTGGCGCAATTCGCGAGCGGACAACTCACGCTCGCTTCCGATGCGCTCAATGCTGCTTTGACACTGTCCATCGCGTCGCTTCCCACCGATATACTTCCGGCAACTATTTCCGCGGGCGCTGCACTCGGGTGGACGATTGGCAATATCGGACTCCAGTTCTTGCCCAGTGTCCAGGGAACGATAACAATCCGGAAAGCCGGAGAAGTCTTCAGGTTTACGGAGGCGGAAAACGACGACGATCCGGCAAAGCGCCAGATCGTCACGGTTCCCGCCGGAGAGGCCTACGTCTCCATTGCGCTGCGCGTGAACATCGCGGTCGCCGCTGCGGGTGCTTTTAGTAACGGCATGCTCGGCGTCAAAGGCGCGGCCCAAGCCAGCGATAATTTTCTGCTCGCCAACCATGTCAAAGTTCCTAACAGCTTGACGGTGAAGCAGGCACTGGAAACGGCATTCAGCCGATTTGTCCTGCCCTTCCGCGAGAACGCATACCGTGACGTTCAGGATGGCGACTTTCTAGAGTACGAGTTTTACGGCAGGCTCGATGTCGGGTTGCAAACCTCACTCGGCTTTGCCGGCGTGACGTTTGGCGGCATGAGCGGTGGCGACTTGCGCCGCTCGTTTAACAGCCCGGTTGGCAGTATCACCGCGCAAGCGAAGCCAGACTTCAACTTGGGCGCGACATTCACCATCGGGTACCAGCATGAAGACGCGTTCCGGATCGTGCTCAGCGGACTGCCAGACCGCTCGCGACTGTTCCTCTTCAAAATGGATCAGAGCACGCTCTCGGCGGGGTTGCAGGAAAGCGCGGAAGTGAGCGTGAACGCGGCAATCGATCTCGAGCAGCAAGTCAACATTCTTATCGACCTGGCGGCGCAAACGCTCTTTGCAGGTATCGCGATTGCGAGTCTGCGGGATGCCCAGATTGCCCAATTCACCGCACGCATCAAAGCCAACGCTAAAGAGCTCGACAAGTACGTTCAGGAAGCAAAGCGGAAGATTAACGATCAACTCCAGAAGCTAAACAAGCTGAAGGTTTCCGCCGGAGTCGAGTTCGAGCGTATCAGCGAACATGCCGCGCTGCTGAGCATGGACTTTGACCGGAATACCCAAAGCAACGGGTACAAGCGCGCGATCAACGGCGACATGATGGGTGCTCTCGCCGAGCCCGGTACGACGCTGGCGCCCGAATCGTACACCCGATCGGAGCTAAGAAAGACGACAGCACTGAGCTTTCAGCTTTTCGAAACGTTTAGCGCGACCAGCATCCAGACGTATTTTGAAAAGTCAGAATTGCGTTACGCGGGAAACGGTGTCTTCCAGCTCCGTTTCAGTACGGGGATTACGGCAAGCAACAACGTGTTCGGACATCGGAAAGCCATCGAGTTCTACTTCGAAATCACGGCAGCGACCACGGCCAGCGGAACCATCAGCGACCAGGATGTCCATCTTCACATCAACACAACGGACCAGAACAACCTTGAGGCGGCGAGCCGCACCGCGGGCATGCTACAGCTCATACTGCGGAACTCGCCATCTGAAGGGCTGGATGGGACGTTACGACGAGCGCTGAGCAATAATCCCTCGCTGACCGTGAATGTCAGCATCGTCGTCGCGCCAAGCGCTTACCAGCGACTGCGCTTTACGCCGTTCCGTGGGAAAAAGCCGGGCAACGACCAGACAGTGGACGCTCTCAATTACGCAGCGTTCGTCAACGCCGTCGACGTGATCTACGCGGGAAGCGGGTTCGGGACGCAAGGCTACCCGGACCAAGTCGGCGAGTACAAGAATTGGGCGCGCTACAACCTCACTGCGATCGACCAGGAAACGTCAACCCTACCGCCGAATCGCCGGGAGCGCGGCAACTCGAACACCGATAGCGTGTGGCCTCAAGACCCATTGAACTTCCCTGCCGTGAACTGCTGACAAGGGCACCCGACCCATGCTACGCACGTTCATGCTGGCGGCGCAGCAATTCATGAACTTCTGCGAGGACCTACCCACGCTGGCCACAGATTTAGATGAGGCGACCACACGGAAGGAGTTCAACCGCGTTCTTGATGAAGCCAAAGATCTAGTGAAGGAAGGGGCAGGTCCCTTCCCGCTCTTCTTCACAAAACCGCTGATAGCCGCCCTTATCGCGCAGTCTGGCGGGGTCGTGGCCGAGGTGCAGGCACCACCGCCCGGCGATCTAGTCCGCGACACGTTCGACCTCCAAATCAAGGTCACGTAACGATGGATTACGTCGATGCGCTACGGCGCGTCCTCAGGACAAGTGGTGTGCAGCGGCATGGGAAGTCAAAAATCAGGCACGGGAAGGAGAGAACCCGTGCCTGAGGTTGAACAACGTCATCGCTGCGAGGAGAAAAGTCTAATCGTTGGCGGCGACGTTGCTGCTCCGCACGTGTTCGTGTTCGTGCTCACAGGTCAGCGGACACTCGCCCAGGATCGGACGGCAGGACGGGTCCTGTCCAATCTCGATCATCTGCGCCGGAACCTTGACCTCGGCAAACTGCTCGGCCTCGGTCGAGTGCTCCAGGGCCGACAAGGACGACTTGCCGCTGGCGATGACCTGCGTGACCTCGTCGAAGTAGCCCGTGCCGACGAAGCGCTGGTGCTTCACCGCCGAGTACCCGTGGCTGAACTCGCGAGCGAATTCCTTTTCCTGCACCCGCGAATAGGCGGTCATGCCCGTGTCGCGGTAGGCGCGCGCCAACTCGAACATGCTGAGGTTGAGCACGTGGAAGCCGGCGAGGGTGATGAACTGGAACTTGTAGCCCATCTCGGCCAGCGCAGGCTGGAAGCGCGCGATGGTGGCGTCGTCCAGCTTCTTCTTCCAGTTGAACGAAGGCGAGCAGTTGTAGGCCAGCAGCTTGCCTGGGTACTTCGCGTGAATTGCGTCGGCAAAACGCTCGGCTTCCTTCAGGTTCGGCTCGGAAGTCTCGCACCAGATCAAGTCGGAGTACGGCGCGTAAGCAAGTCCGCGCGCGATGGCTGAATCCAGCCCGCCGTGGATGCCGTAGAACCCTTCCACCGTGCGCTCGCCGGTGAGGAAGATGCGGTCGTAAGGATCGATATCAGCGGTAAGCAGATGCGCACTGTTGGCGTCGGTGCGGGCCAGCACCAGCGTGGGAACGCCCAGCACGTCGGCGGCGAGACGCGCGGCCACGAGCTTCTGCACCGCTTCTTGCGTCGGCACCAAGACCTTGCCGCCGAGATGGCCGCACTTCTTGGCCGAGGACAACTGATCTTCAAAGTGTACGCAGGCCGCGCCCGCTTCGATCATGGCCTTCATCAGCTCGAAGGCATTTAAGCGTGCCGCCGAATCCAGCTTCCGCATCGGCGATGAGCGGAACGAACCAGCTCATGCCGTTCTTGCCTTCGGAGTGATGGATCTGGTCGGCACGAATCAGGGCGTTATTCAGACGGCGCACCAGGTTGGGCACCGAGTCTGCAGGGTAAAGGCTCTGGTCCGGATACATCTGCCCCGCGTTGTTGGCGTCGGCGGCGACCTGCCAGCCGCTCACGTAGATGGCCTTCAGTCCGGCGGCTACCATCTGCACCGCCTGGTTGCCGCTCATGGCGCCCAGGGCGTTGACGTATTTCTCGCTGTGCAGCAACTCCCACAGGCGCTCCGCGCCGAGGCGCGCCAGAGTGTGCTCGATGTGCAAGGTGCCGCGCAAACGCACGACGTCTTCCGCGGTGTAAGGGCGGGTGACCCCATTCCAGCGGGGATCGGACTTCCATGACTTCGCAAGTTCAGCAGCAGATTGATAGGCCGCCATTTTCGTGATCTCCTCTCGGGTTCTGAAAACCAGGGTTGTTGCGGACTGCCTAGGGCCTGTCCTAGTAGAACGATGTTCAATACGCTGAACACTGATTCTATATGGTGTACATACCATAGCGGCCGGCGCTGTTGCGTTGCAATATGATCGTTCAATATATTGAACAGAAATTCATTATTTCGCACCATCCCTAGTTCCATAATGGGACGCAAATTGCCTACGTGGACTGGCAGCAATGGTGCCTTTTATGTCCAACGTTCAGCCTAGTCACAGCATCCGGATTACGTCTGTGACGCAGGCTTTCTTACCTGTGTTCGGTGGGGTGAACGTAAATTCATCATTCTGTACGTCCACCTCCTGTAGACTGGTTGGGTATGGCGCGCCAGATTGAGAGCCCCTCGACCGCTGTGGAGCGCACGCTGTTGATCCTGGAAGCGGTGGCGCAACGCGAGGGCGGAATGTCGAACGCGGACTTCAGCCGCAAGTTGAAGATTCCAAAAAGCTCAGCCAGCTACATCCTGCGAACGCTGGAGCAGCACGCCTATCTCCGCCGCGATCGCGAAGACGGCAAATATCGGCTGGGTCTGAAGGTGCTGAGCCTGTCGCGCGCTGCGTTGAGCGGTGTAGACATTCGCGAGGTCGCGCTGCCCATCATGCGCCACCTGGTGGACCAGATCCATCTCACAACTCATCTTGCGATACTGGATCATGAGGAAGCGGTCTACGTGGAGAAGGTGGAGGAACCCGGGTTCATCAAAATGGACACCTGGATCGGCCGCCGCATGGAGGTGCACTCCACAGCGGTCGGAAAATCGCTGTTGGCATACCTAGATGCTGACGAGCTGGAGACGATCATCCGCCATCGCGGCCTGAAGAAATTGACGCCCTATACCATCACCAGCGTTGCCAAGCTGATGAAAGAGTTCGAGCGTGTTCGGCGGTTGGGCTATTCCGTGGATGACGAGGAGAATAGTCTGGGAGCGCGCTGCGTGGGCGCTCCCATTTTCAACAGCCAGGGGCGGGTCGAGGCTAGCCTGGGATCGACCGGAACCATCACCGCTGTCACGCGGGACGCGGTTCCACGACTGGCGGAATTGGTGAAGGAGGCGGCGCGCCGAATTTCGCATCAAATTGGCTATCGCGGGCCTTATCCGAGACCAGGCTAATGCGGAAGTTGTAGTCAATTTCTCACCACGGAGGACACGGAAGCACGGCGAAGAATAGAGATTTATTCTGCGCTCTGTGACGGGCCGAGATCACGAAGCGGGAACGCCGGCCGTCCGGCATTGTTCTTCAACCCTTCTTCCTGTACAACTTCATGTTCGGCAACTTTCGATTTGCATTTGTGCGCGGAGCGTATGAAAGCGAAAGATAAGATACGAGAAATCCTCGCGCTTGCAGACGTCGAGCTGGATGGCCCCGATCCGTGGGACATCCAAATACATGACGAGCGGTTCTATCAGCGGGCGCTAAGCCATGGCTCCATGGGGCTGGGCGAGTCTTACATGGACGGCTGGTGGGACGTCCCGCAGCTCGACGAGTTCTTCTCCAAAGTCCAAAAGGCCGGTCTGCACAACAAGGTCAGGACGTTCTCGGTCGTGTGGCTCGCGGCCAAGGGCAGGTTGCTCAACCGCCAAACCAAGTGGACTTCGAAGCGAGTGGCTCGGCAGCACTACGACCTGGGCAACGAGCTCTACCAGGCGATGCTCGACAAGAACATGCAGTACACTTGCGCCTACTGGCAAGGTGCAGGGACCCTGGACGAGGCGCAGGAGAATAAGCTCCGCCTGATTTGCCGCAAGCTCTATCTGCAGCCGGGCACGAGAGTGCTGGAGCTAGGCTGCGGCTTCGGGGGGCTGGCGCGCTTCATGGCCAAGGAGTACGGCTGCCAGGTGGTGAGCTACAACATCTCGCGCGAGCAACTGAGGTTCGCTCGCGAGCTCTGCGAGGGGCTTCCGGTTCGCTTCGAGGAGAAGGACTACCGTGAGGCAGCCCACGAGCCGGAGCCGTTCGATCGCGTAACTGCGATTGGGCTGTGCGAGCACATCGGTCCCAAGAACCATCGCTCGTTCCTGGAGCTGGTGCACAACAAGCTGAAGGACGGAGGCTTGTTTCTGTTGCACACCATCGGCAACAGCAGGACGCTCGCCCGCACCGACCCGTGGTGTGACAAATACATTTTCTCCGGCGGGGTAATACCGTCGATCCCTCAACTCGCGGCCGCCATGGAAGAGCTCTGGGTGATGGAGGACTGGCATAACTTTGGCCCGGATTACGACCGGACGCTGATGACGTGGTGGAAGAACTTCGACGGCCGCTATTGCACCCTGGACAAACAAAAGTATGACAAGCGCTTTTACCGGATGTGGAAGCTCTACCTGCTGATGTCGGCAGGCGCATTCCGGGCGCGCCGCCTTCAGCTCTGGCAGATCGTTCTGAGCAAGGGGAACCCCGAGGGCTACGTACCGGTCAGGTGAAGGGAGTTCCAGGCTGTTGTATCCGGGGTGGAACGGCGTCTAGTCTTGCATCGGATCTTCTCATGAAGTCGGCCTTAGCAGCGGAGGCAGGTTCCTTTACCGAGATCAAAGCTTATGAGCAAAGGCGGGAGCGGCTGATCCGTGAGCTTGCCTCCGCCCGAGCGAACGGCG
This sequence comes from uncultured Acidobacteriaceae bacterium, assembly GCA_963782275.1. GTDB lineage: Bacteria > Acidobacteriota > Terriglobia > Terriglobales > Acidobacteriaceae > Bog-257. The sequence continues at coordinate 54,194 of CAWAJA010000009.1, forward strand.
CAGGTGTCGGCCTTGGTAAGACCACCTCGAATCTCTTTCGTCATCGAGTACAGCAAGGCACAAAGCGCATTGATGTGCGCTCCTTCCACCATGTGCTGAGCGTGGATGCAGGCAGCCGCATCGCCGACGTCGAGGGCATGACGACCTACGAGGAGCTGGCGGATGAGACGCTGAAGTTCGGCCTGCTGCCCACCGTTGTGCCGCAGCTCAAGACCATCACGATCGGCGGCGCGATCAGCGGGCTTGGCATCGAATCGTCGTCGTTCAAGTATGGACTGGTGCACGAAACCGTCGAGGACTTGGAGATTCTGCTAGGCGACGGCAGCACCATTGTCTGTTCGGTGACGCAAAATCCTGATCTGTTTTGCGGTTTCCCAAACTCCTACGGCACGCTCGGCTACGTGCTGCGGCTGAAAGTGAAACTCATCCCTGCCAAGAGGTATGTCAAGCTTACACACACGAAGTTCACCGAGCCTGCAGGCTTCTTCGCGCAGATCGAGAGCTCATGCGCTGGCTCGCGATTCGACTACATCGACGGCGTGGTTTTCGACGGCGGCGCGATGTACATCACGACCGGCGAATTCACTGACGAAGCACCCTTCGTCAGCGACTATACTTACATGAAGGTTTTCTACCAGTCCATTCGGCGGCGCGATGTAGATTACCTAACCGCGAGGGACTACATCTGGCGCTGGGACACGGACTGGTTCTGGTGCTCGAAGCACTTCTATGTGCAGCACGCGCCAGTACGGATGCTGGCGACGAAGTGGTTGCTGAATTCGAAGACCTACCAGCGCATCATGCGGCTCTCGCACAAGTTGTTGCCCAAGTCCGCGACCGAGTCGGTGATCCAGGACGTGGACATTCCCATCGAGCACACGGTCGAGTTTCTTGAGTTCCTGCTGCGCGAGATCGAGGTGCTTCCCATTTGGATCTGCCCGTTTCGCAGCTATGATCCAAGCGTGACCTACGATCTGTGCGGCTTCGACCCCAGAAAGCTTTACATCAACTTCGGCTTCTGGGACACGGTACCGAGCACGGAGCCGGAAGGACATTACAACAAGAAGATAGAGGCGAAGGCGCTCGCTCTGCACGGCAAGAAAGGCCTTTACTCAACCGCCTACTACGACGAGGAGACCTTCTGGCAGATCTACAACCGGCGCGCGTATCGGGCGCTGAAGAGCAAGTACGATCCAGGAGGCTGCTTCAAGGACCTCTACGAGAAGACGGTGAAGCGGCTGTAAGCCGGTTGCCCGCTCGGGAAGCATCGCCCCGTTCAAACGCACTTAAGTCGCGATACCGCCGAGAGTTACAAATATTTCCTGAAAAAATATACTCTGTCTGTCGAACTCGCGGCCCCTCGTTCGACGTCACAGTAGAGAGCTAGTTTCAGCCGGTTTGAGAATGCCGTCGGAAACTGGCTCCGAATCCGAAACTAGGAGGAAAAACTTCGATGCGATTCATGATTATTGTTAAAGCCAACCAGGACTCGGAAGCGGGCGTCATGCCGTCCGAGGAGCTCTTTGCCGCAATGGCGAAGTACCACGAGGATCTGGTGAAAGCCGGCGTGCTGCTCGACGCCTCGGGACTTCAACCGAGCTCAAAAGGCTGGCGCATCAAGTACTCGGGAGGAAAGCGGACCTTAGTCGACGGCCCGTTCGCGGAGTCCAAGGAACTGATTGCGGGCTACACACTGATTCAGGTGAAGTCGAGGGAAGAGGCGCTGGAGTGGACGAAACGCTTCCCTTCTCCGTTCGGCGAAAAAGCCGAGGGTGAGATCGAGATTCGCCAACTGTTCGAGCTGGATGACTTCGCTCCCAGCGAGGCGGTTGAGCGCTTTCGCGAGATCGAACTCGCGAACAAGAAGTAGTCGTACGCGACTACGGGTCTCCATTCCTTCGCCACTTTTGTGAAAGCGTGGAAAAGGAGAATTCGGACCATCTGTCGATCTCGCAGCCTGTCGTTCGACGTCAAAGTAGAGGCAGGTCGGGCGAGTAGCAACCGTCCGGAATTCCGGCTCTGAAACCAGAAAGCTAGGAGAAGTTACCATGCGATTCATGATGTTGTTACCGGCGCCCCCCCACGCCTTGGAACAGGGGCTTCCCACCAAAGAACTGGTTACCGCGATGAGGAATTACGACGATGAGATGAGAAAGGCCGGGGTGCTGCTCATCGCCGAGGGGCTGCACCCGACATCCAAGGGCAAACGCCTGCGGGTGTCTGGAGGCAAGCCGGTTGTAACCGACGGCCCGTTTGCCGAAGCTAAAGAAGTGATCGCCGGCTTCTGGATAATTCAAGCGAAGTCAGAAGAGGAGGCCATGGAGTGGGCCAAGCGGTGTCCTCTGCCGGAGGGCGGCCTGATGGAGATTCGCCAGGTGTTTGAGAATTGCGACTTCCCGCCCGAGCTGCAGGAATAGAAATCGGAGCCGTAGTTCTGGGTGCCCTGAGCCGGCCGGGGCGAAACCTTGGGTGTGGGAAATTCTTCGGAACGGCGAAATCAAAGGAGATGGAACCTATGCAGAAAATCACAACATTCTTGTGGTTCGATGACAAAGCGGAGGAGGCTGCGAATTTTTATGTCTCCATTTTCAAAAACTCAAAGATTGGAACGGTTAACCGGTATGGAGACGCTGGACCGGGTCCGAAGGGAACGGTCATGGTCGTGACGTTCCAACTCGAGGGACAAGAATTTACCGCGTTAAACGGTGGACCACTATTCACTTTCACTCCAGCCATATCGTTGCTGGTGAACTGCGAGACCCAGGAAGAAGTGGATGGGCTCTGGGAAAAGCTCTCTCAGGGCGGGCGAAAAGATCGATGCGGCTGGCTGCAAGACAAGTATGGCTTGTCGTGGCAAATTGTTCCAACTGCCTTAGGCAAGCTGATGGGCGATCCTGACCCCGAAAAATCGGCTCGAGTTGTGAAAGCAATGCTCCAGATGGACAAGCTTGACATTCAACGTTTGCAAGAGGCATATCAGCAGCCATAAGGACCGCCCGTCGATTGCGCGCAGCTCATCCGATATATCGGCTCAGAAGAAATAACGATGCCGCTGAGCTCGCGACTCAAAATAAAAAAGGAGATGTGACAATGCAATTCATGATGATGGTCAGGCACGCTGAGAATAACTCGGGCCCTCCGCCCAAGGAATTCATGGACGCGATGGCGAAGCTCAGCGAAGAGGCGGTCAAAGCCGGAACGATGGTCGCCAGCGGCGGGCTGGCGCCAACGGCAAAGAGCACGCGCGTCCGCCTTTCTCGAGGGCAGCTAACCACGGTCGACGGGCCTTTCACCGAGACGAAGGAAGTCGTCGGCGGGTATGCGGTTCTCGAATACCGGTCAAGAGACGAGGCGATCGAAGGGGCCCTGCACTTCATGGAACTTCACAAGCAATACTGGCCGGGCTGGGAGGGCGAGACCGAAGTTCGCCAGGTGTTCGGGCCGGAGGACTACACGCAAGATTGTGGCAGCTGATCTTCGGTCTCCAGCCATCGAAGCGATTACGCGTAAAGATGGCCACGAACAATAGTAGGCGGCGCGGGGTCTTGCGCAGACGAACTGGAGGTGGTGTGATGGGTAGCCGTGACGGTGACGGATACCCATCGCGCAATCGACGCGGTCTGGAGGATCGAGTCGGCCAAGCTCATCGCCGGCCTGGCGCGCATCGTGCGCGATGTCGGTCTTGCCGAGGACCTCGCACAGGATGCTCTGGTCGTCGCGCTCGAAAAGTGGCCGGAGTCGGGGGTTCCGGACAATCCGGGCGCCTGGCTGATGGCCACGGCGAAGCATCGGGCAATCGACCGGCTGCGTCGCAGCAAGCTGCTGGAGCGCAAGCACGAGGAGCTCGGTCGCGAGCTCGAGGCGCAGGAAATGGCGGTGCCGGATCTCACTGCTGCCCTTGACGACGACATCGGCGACGACCTGCTGCGTCTCATGTTCACGGCCTGCCATCCAGTTCTCTCCACCGAGGCGCGGGTCGCACTCACGCTTCGCTTGCTCGGCGGCCTGACGACCGACGAGATCGCGCGTGCATTCCTCGTCCCCGAGCCGACGGTTGCGCAACGCATCGTCCGAGCCAAACGGACGTTGACCGAGAAGCGCGTTCCCTTCGAGGTCCCTCGCGGCGCCGAGCTCGCTACGCGTCTGTCGTCGGTACTCGAAGTCATCTACCTCGTGTTCAACGAGGGCTACACCGCAACTGCGGGCGACGACTGGATGCGGCCAGCGCTCTGCGAAGATGCGCTGCGTCTCGGGCGCATTCTGGCCGAGCTCGCTCCGCGGGAGCCCGAGGTCCACGGCCTGGTCGCGCTGATAGAGATCCAGGCATCGCGCGCGGGCGCGCGAACGGGGCCTTCGGGTGAGCCCATTCTGCTGCTCGATCAAGACCGCGCACGCTGGGACCAACTTCTCATCCGTCGTGGTCTGGCCGCGCTCGAGCGTGCGGAAAAGCTTGGCGGCGCGCGCGGCCCGTACGCGCTGCAGGCGGCGATTGCTGCTTGTCACGCACGAGCGCTCACTCCAGAGGAAACCGAATGGCCGCGCATTGCAGCGCTTTACGAAACGCTCGGACAGCTCGCTCCATCGCCCATCGTGGAGTTGAACCGGGCAGTTGCGGTTGCCATGGCATTCGGTCCAGCCGCGGGCCTCGATCTCGTCGATGCGCTACTGTCCGAACCTTCGCTGGCGAACTACCATCTCTTGCCGAGCGTGCGTGGCGACCTGCTGTTCAAGCTTGGCCGCTTCGTCGAGGCCCGCGCGGAATTCGAGCGCGCTGCGTCGATTACGCGGAACGCACGTGAGCGTGACTTACTACTTAGGCGCGCTGCGGCCTGCGACTGCTAATCGCCCGCTACCTGATCAGGTCACTCGGGCTGGGCGACGATGCGGAGGTAGGGCTTGAGGGTCTTCCAGCCGCCGGGATATTTCTGCTTGGCTTCGTCGTCCGACACGGCGGGCACGATGATGACATCCTCGCCCTTCTTCCAATTCACAGGTGTTGCCACCTGGTGCCTGGCGGTAAGCTGCATCGAATCCAGAACGCGCAGGATCTCGTCGAAGTTGCGCCCGGTGGTCATCGGGTAGCTCAGCATCAGCTTGATCTTCTTGTCCGGTCCCACGATGAAGACGGTACGGACGGTGGCGTTGTTGGAGGCGGTGCGGCCTTCGGAGGTGTCCCCGGCCTCAGCCGGCAGCATGTTGTAAAGCTTGGCCACTTTGAGTTCCGGGTCGCCGATCATGGGATAGGTGACCTTGTGACCCTGCGTTTCTTCGATATCCGCGGCCCACTTACCATGGCTGCTCACCGGATCGACGCTTAGACCGATGATCTTACAGTTCCGCGCCGCAAAGTCAGGCTCGAGGCTTGCCATATAGCCAAGCTCCGTAGTGCACACGGGAGTAAAGTCCTTCGGATGCGAAAACAGGATGGCCCAACCATCGCCAATCCATTCATGAAAGTTGATCTCCCCTTGGGTTGTTTGAGCGGTAAAATTCGGTGCCTCGTCGTTAATACGTAAAGACATGAACAAATCTCCTTGTTCGCTGCTTGTGGGATTCGGTCTGGCGTGAGCGGCACCCGAATTGTAGGCCATCGGCCCGTGCTCGTGTCAACGTGAACCCGAGGAGCGCGGACCGCTGTAACCATTCTGCCCGCGGTCCGCACAAGTCCAGTTGCAGCGGTGCTACATCTTCACTGGCGCACTGGCACTAGCGATGCACTGCCATTTGCCACCCGGCATCTTCATCCAGGTGTCCACCCAGCGTTCATGGGCATCGATCGCCTTGCCATCGCTGCCCGTGCCTTTGCCTTGCCAGGCGCCGGTGGCGATCGCGGTGTTCCCGAAGGCGGATACCTTTACGTCACTGATCTCGTTGCTTTCCCACTTACTTCCCTTGGTCATGGCCAGCGTCTGGGTCTTGTTCAGCACGGTCCCATCGCTCATCAGATTCGTGAAGTTGTCGGCCAGCAGCGGAGCGACCCCATCGGCATTGCTCATCTTTCCGGCTGCCGCCCACTGCTGCTCCAGGCCGGCGATTGACTTCTCGACCCCGCCGCCCATCTGCGCCTGAACCGCCAGCGCTATCAGAACCACGGTGAAACCCATCAGCATTCTCTTCATGCAGTTTTCCTCTCCTGATCATGTTGTGATTCACAAGCTTGAGTTTAGCAGGCTAAGTACTTACTTCCACTCCCAAATCTTAGTGTGAGTCTTGCCTTCGGTATCCACCTCATATTCGAAGACGCCGGGCGTTGCATTCAGCCGCGCCAGCTTCTGCGATGTGGTCTGAAAATAGAGAATTCCACGATAACTAACGGCGCCGCCCGGTCCGAATTTTCCCAGTCCCGAGCCTTTCCACGAGACCGCCTCGCCATCCGAGGTGAATAGTCCGCCTTGGCCCTCTCCATAAATACTCCCGTCCGGCCTGACAACCGAGGTATAGGTTCCAAATCCGTTTGTGGCCAATCCCAGTATCTTGCCGGTTTCCTCAAACGATACCTCCGCTGTCAGAGGGTTCGTTCCCAGCACTCTTCTTACGATTCGCTTTCCCGTGTTCTCTCCCAGTAATTCTCCTAGCATGCTTTTTCTCCGTTTGAACGTGAAGTTTTGATCCGGAATTGCACTTGCTTTATCTCACTTCACGCAGGTGAACCCAACCAGGCGCGCAGAAATCCTCCTGCCCGGGAAGGGTTACAACCTTAGGATTTTGTGAATCGTGAGACGACGTGAATAGTACACAACTGGCCCGGCCAAAGATACGCCCCATCCGTGTCGGATGGCAGGTACTGCTCACCGGCTACTGAGTGGCCGATAGTTCACCACCTCCGCGCCACCACTGGTTACTTGGCCAGGGTATGAATAAAGGACGCCGCCGAGTTCCTGGGATACTGACCCTCGATCAGGATGAGAAGGGCTTAACCCATTACGGCGATGGTTGAGACTTATTGCAGCCTATACGTCAGTTCTTTAAGTTTGCCGGGCCTGCGCTTCGGCTTGAGCTTCCTGCAATGCCTCGCGTGAAACTTCGCGGATTCGCAGGCCGAACTCGAACTTTGCGGCGGCGGGACCGCGTCCCCAGCGATTGACTTCCCAATGCGCACGGAGAAATTTCGCGCCTGGCGCTGACGACAAGTCCACCAGGAACGGGTACTCGCCCACGTAAAACTTCTGCGGAAGCGTGGCAGCGGGCTTCAGGTCCCAGGTTGTGCCGTCGGGCGAGGTGAACACTGTGATTTCAATCGACTCTTGTTCAACCACATCTGTGATCAAAAGGGTCACCAGAAAGATCGGGCTCGATGCGCCGCTCACATCAAGCGGCGCGCCATCACCCTTGGCGATGACAAGAGTTTTTTCCGGTACGAGGAATGCATCAAACATAGCTCGTCCATTCTATCGAAGGGACAAAGCCCCGACTGGTGACATTGGTCACACTGCAACAATTGAGATGAGCGGCGAGCTTATCTTTCACCACGGAGGACACGGAGAACGGAGAACTAATTTGTTTTCTCCGAGATCTCCTTGGTAAATCCGGTGTCCCAGAGAAACGTTACCAAAGTGCTAGCCTCTTCGAACTTTATCCAGGAACATCCTCAATAACCCGCCGAAGTCTTCCGCCTTCTCCAATGCTGCGTAGTGTCCGGCGTGCGGAATGACTCGCAGTTCGCTCCCAACTATGCGCTGCCGCATCAGTTCGAATTCGCTGATCGGCACGCTGTCTTCCTCGCCCGCAATAATCAGCGTCGGCACCTTGATCGTCGCCAGTGTCGCAACCGAATCCGCGCGTTCAGCCATGCCGCGCTGCACGGCAGCAATGTCGTCGGGAGACATCGCCTGCATCATTTTGCGCGCGGCATCCACGATGTCGGGCCGATTGGTGCGCGTCGCTTGCGCCAAGACCCGGAACAGCATCTCCTCGATGAATCCGGCCGTCCCTTCGCGCATGACCCGGTCCGCGGCTTGCAGGCGTGCGGCCTTGCCCTCGGGCGTCTCTGCGGCTGCTCGCGTATTAGCCAGCACCAACGCCGCAACCTGGTCGCGGTACCGCCGCCAGAATTCGAACAGAAGATAGCTGCCAATCGACACACCGACGAATGTAGCCTTCCCCGTCTTCTCTTCGCGGCAGATCAGCGCCAGATCGTCGGCGAGCTTCGGCATCGTCACAGGGCCATCCCCCAACTCGGAAGCACCGTGCGCGCGTAGGTCGGGAATAATCAGCCGGTAGCGGCTGCTAAGCTGCGCGGCAATCGCAGCCCAGAAGCCGTGGTTCAGCGGAAACGGATGCAGCAGCACGACGCTGGGGCCGTCGCCGCTGACCTCGTAGAACAGCTTCGCATCGCCACTTTGTAAGGTAGGCATAGATTGAGCGCTCGCCGACAGCTTTCGCCTTGAGCTTACCGCACCACGATCACGACCAGTCCGTTCACCGGCAACGTTACCGTGTAACTACCCCCGCTCAGCTCGTCGTATTGGGGGTCTGGCAGTCTCGAATCTTCGCGCAACTCGCGGATCTGGTCCGCCGTCGGATAGCGTGGACTTCCGATCTTCGCGTAAAGCGCCATCGTGTTTCCATGTTCTTCGTCCACGCGGCTGATGCTGAGTCGCGAGTCGGCCTTGACTCCCTCGAAGTCAAGCTTAACCGTTTTGGCCGCGCCGGTTGAACCGGGATTCACAATGTTCCACACCGCCACCGCCAGATAACCTTCGCTCGTCCTGGTGACCAGCACATTCGGGTTATTGTTCTCTAATCGCTGATCGCCAAGGCGATGCAGTATCTGAAAGGCATAGAGCGATGGCTTGGGAATGCCTCCTGCGGCGATCAGCCCGAAGCCGCCGTAGAAGGGCTGCTTGACGATTCCCTGCTCTTCGAAGACGTCGGAAAATGTCCAATAGGACATCATTTGCGTCAGGCCGTCGCACTGGCTGATGGTGGTCGCCAGCCACGGGCCCATATAGATGGAGTCGGTGACCGCAACCTCATTGTCGTAGGCGGCATTGAACTCGCTCACGATGAGCGGGAGCTCGGGCTTGGGCGACGCTTTGATCTGCTCGTGCACCATCTTCACCGCGCGGCAGACCATCTGGTCGCGAGGGATTTTTTCGTTGCTATGAAAGACATCGCTCGCCTTGTCGTTGCCGTAAATGTGAGTGGAAACGAAGTCGAGCGGAACGTTCTTTTGGGCTGCGTGCTGGATCATTGCCGGGACCCACGCCGCCTGCGCGGTCGCTGGTCCGCCGACCCGCAATCGCGGACTCACCGCCTTGATGGCACGAGCCGTGTGGTCATATAGCTCGAAGTACGAGTCCTGCTTCGGAGTGCCTGTCCAAAAGTCGATGTTGGGCTCATTCCACACTTCGAAGTACCAGTTCGCGACCTCTTCAATACCATAACGATCCACGAGGTGCCTGGTGAATTGGGTAATGAGGTCGTCCCACTTCGCGTAGTCCCTGGGTGGCGCGACGTTCGGGTGATACCAGAAGGATTGCAGGTCCGGGCGAGCCGCGAGCTTGTATGGCATGAAGCTTAGCTCGACAAATGGCTTAACATAATTCGCCAGGAGGCCATCGTAGATCTGGTCAACATACGAGAAGTTGTAAACCGGCTTGCCCTGCTTGTCCTCGTTGTAAACGCCGACTTCATCGTCGAGGACGGCGTGAAAGCGGACGTACTGGAAACCGGTAATCGGGCGGACGGTGCGCAGGTCACGACGATAGGCGTCGCGCAGGCTGAGCACGGCACGACCCGAGCCGAACATCTGCTCCCAATAATGCGGGAACGGATGCGCCGGCGCATCGGCATCAATGGTGATGGTTTCCGTGGGGACGTTGGGGGTGGGCAGCTGGCCAGGCAGAGGCAACGGGGGAAGCATGACAACGATTAGCAAATGTACGAACCGTGTGCACATCGGTATCTCCATACCTCGCGCCGCAAGAGGAATTGACCGTTGCGGCGATTATTCCTTACCCAGGCATCCCAAGCAAGATCAGAAGTCGCATCGCCGCCAGTGGGCGGAGTAAGCCAAATGGCTTCAGCCCATATTTCCTTCTTGAACTCTCGTAACTCGTCGTATGATGGCGACAACGCCAGTATCAATAGGCGAGGTGGTGATGGTTCCTTTTCAACTGGGATTTCGGAATCTCATCGGAATACTTCTGCCCGGCGCGGTGCTTGCGCTGGTCATTTTTACCTGCCTAGACATCCTCTTTCCCGGTACGGGCCAAGCCATCGCAAGAGAAACCAGCACCAACACGGGCCCTCTTGTGGTTGGATTCCTTCTGACAGCCTACATCCTCGGGAGCGTCATACGCCTACATTCCTCAGACACGGTGGACAGGTTCTCAGCATGGCTGGTGCGTATCCCGGATCCGTTCGAAGGCATGGAAGGCAGCGTCGAAGAACACTTAAACGACCTACTAGTCGGCGTTGCCGAGACCGAACCCTCGGGAAAATCGGACAACGAATACTTTAAGGAATTGCTAGAGCGCACTCGGAACCGCGGTCGCCAAGGTGCCAAGGTCGTAAACAAAGCCGAGGATGGCGCCGCCAATGATCTCATCAAATGGGCATGGAAAAGCGACACGTTTCCGTATCCTGTCTGGGAGATCATGAAGCTTCGCCTCTACCATCCGGACGATGTTTTCCAGTTCTTTGTCCCCTATATGCGGTGTCTCGCCGCCGGTCATCGACGCAACAAAGAATTCTTTAACTATTGCAAGGCCGTCATCTACGAGGCCCATGAGGGGAAGCGCCATGCGTTAGCCGAAGAGGTCCAAAGCGCGGAAGCGTATGTGAGGTTTTTCGCTGGAGTCTTTTGGGCGCTTTTGTTGTCAGCTGGGATCCTGATTGCTGCCGCGGCGGTGGCTGAATTCGTTCGCCGAGAGCGAGCGACAGCAGTCGGAATGATCTTAGTGGCGTTTTTCATGCTAGCAGCCCGTGGTGCAAGTGCTGGATTCGTAGGCGAGAATTTTTGAAGTATCCACAGGGTTTGTTTGTAGAATCGGCGCATGGCGATGGGGACACGCAAGCAGCGGGAGAAGCAAGAGGACATTGTGGATCGCGCACACGGAGCTGGCGTCAGCGCCGGGGCATCCGTTTTATCAGCGGCTGAACGAGTTGCTGGAAGCGGAGGGCTTCGACGAGTTTGTCGAAGAGCCGGTGTGCGAAGTTCTATGCGGCCAGGTACGGTCGTCCGTCGCTGACGCCGGGGATCTACTTCCGGTCGCTGCTGATCGGTTACTTCGAGGGCATCGGTGCCGAGCGCGGCATCGCCTGGCGGTTGGCGGACTCGCTGGCGCTGCGGCGCTTTGTGGGCATTGGGCTGGACGAGTACACGCCGGACCACTCGACGATTTCGCGCACGCGGCGGCTGATCGATCTGGACACGCATCGGGAAGTGTTCGGCTGGGTGCTGGGCGTACTGGCCGATCGTGGGTTGCTGCAGGGTCAGCGGATCGCCATCGATGCGACCACGCTGGAAGCCAACGCGGCGATGCGCTCGATCGTGCGGCGCGACACGGGCGAGAGCTATGAGGAGTTTCTGAGTGGATTGGCGAAGGCTTCGGGGATTGAGACGCCGACGCGGGAAGACCTGGTGCGGTTGGATCGCAAGCGCAAGAAGCGCACGTCGAACAAGGATTGGAAGAGTCCAGCGGACGAGGATGCGCGGGTCACGAAGATGAAGGACGGGCGCACCCATCTGGCGCACAAGGCCGAGCACGCGGTCGATCTGGACACCGGCGCGGTGGTGGCAGTTACATTGCAAGCCGCCGACAAGGGCGACACGACCACGCTGGAGGAGACGCTGTGCGAAGCAGGTATGGCGGTGGCGGAGTTGGTCCGGCGCGAGGCCGAGTTGCAGCCTGACGATAAGCCCAAGGTCAACGTCGATGGGATCGAAGAGTTGGTTGCGGACAAGGGCTATCACAGCGGCGCAGTAGTCCAGCGGATGAAGAGTTACGAGCGTCCGCAGTTACATTCCCGAGAAGCAGCAGAAGGGGCGGCGCAACTGGCAGGGCAAGGCCGAGCAACAACAGGCGGTGTATCAGAATCGGCAGCGGGTGCGCGGCAGCTACGGCAAGAGCTTACTCAGACGGCGCGGCGAATTGGTGGAGCGCAGCTTTGCCCACTGCTACGAGACCGGCGGTCTGCGACGCTGCCACCTGCGCGGGCGCGAGAACATTCTGAAGCGGCAGTTGGTCCATGTCGGGGCGTTCAACCTGAGCCTGGTCCTGCGCAAGCTGCTGGGCGCGGGCACGCCGCGAGAGCTGAAAAACCGCTTCGCTAAGCTGGTTCTGTTCCTTTATTGGTTGGTTTCAGCTCCTTTATAGGGTGGTCCCACGCGCAAGGGATCGAATCGGCTCTGCCGAAGCCGAATACCGACCGACACGCCGCTGGCCATGCCAAAAATCAGCTACTTCCACCCCGGGCTGCTAGGCATCGATTATGTGATTATCATGGGTGGCCGATTCCGCTTGTCCCGGCTGAAGGAAGTGGACACTGTCTTTGATGCTTTTTTCCTTGTCCAACCTCGTTCATACCTGTGTCCTCACTGTGGGCAGAGAACTAACATCTAATGCTGAGGCGCATGAAAAGTCCTGAGGAATATGAAGAGCTGGCGCGACTGGTGCGTGATGCCTTCTCGGAAGGGCTGACACTCGATTCCTTGGTAGGGCTCATGAGAAGCCGGGGGCCGTCTTCACTGTATTTTGCGGGCGCCGATCGCGATCATCCCTACTTCTTGCACACGGACAGAATAGCAATCGGACTCTCCGCCCTGCCTGAAGACGAGCCAAAGTCGAAAAGGCCGAAGCGCCATCCCCACCAACACGAGGTTATCTTCGTTCTAGACGGCGCTTTGCGCTTGGAACTACTGAAAGACGGTCAGTGGCAACCCATTGATTTGACGGCAGGACAAGTAAAGGTCATATATCCAAATGCACTGGTGTCCTTGGAAACTTCGGGATGAAAGCGCAAGCGACGTAGATTGAGTGTGATAGGTTGGGTTTGGAGCGAAAACGATTTGAAACGCGGAAGCGCGATAAAGGCGTGCTTGGCGGCATTGTTCGGAGCAGTGACAATGCCGAATGAACGCTGGGCGCACCGTCTTTTCTCAACTGATAGAGTTCCTTCCTCATCAAGAGTTCCACAAGTGCATCGCCCGCTACTCTGGTGATCGCTACCTGAAGAAGTTGTCTTGCTGGGATCAATATCTGGCCATGGCCTTCGCCCAGTTGACCTACCGCGAGAGCCTACGCGACATCGAGGCGTGCCTGCGCTCCATCGGCAACAAGCTTTATCACATGGGATTCCGCAGCCATGTGGCACGCTCGACGCTGGCAGATGCTAACGAATCGCGGGACTGGCGAATCTACGCCGACTTTGCGCAAGTTCTGATCGCCATCGCGCGCCCGCTCTATGCACGCGATCCCATCGGCATCGATCTGGATCAGAGCCTGTATGCCTTAGACTCCACCACCATCGACCTCTGCCTCTCCTTGTTCCCGTGGGCTAAGTTTCGTAAGCACAAGGCCGCCGTCAAGCTGCATACCCTGCTGGACCTGCACGGCAACATCCCCACGTTTATCCGCGTTACCAGGGGTGCCGTGCATGATGTGAACCTCCTCGACGAGATCATGCCAGAGGCTGGGGCCTTCTACGTGATGGATCGGGGCTACATCGATTTCCAACGCTTATTCGTGTTCACGCTCAGTGCAGCCTTCTTCGTGGTGCGCACCAAGTCGAATGTATTGCTGCAGCGGCGCTACTCCCATCCGGTAGACAAGCGCACGGGCGTCTGCTCGGACCAGATCGTGATTCTGTCTTCCTTCGAGTCGGCCTCGGTGTACCCAGATGCGCTACGAAAGGTGAGCTACCGCGATGCTGAAACCGGCAAGCGGCTGAAGTTCCTGACCAACAACTTCACGCTTCCGGCGCTGACTATCGCCCGCATCTACAAGCAGCGCTGGCAAGTAGAGTTGTTCTTCAAATGGATCAAACAGCACCTCCGGATCAAGGCTTTCTACGGCACCAGCGAGAACGCGGTGAAGACGCAAATCTGGATCGCCGCGTCCGTGTATGTGCTGGTGGCGATCGTGCGCAAGCGCTTGGGTTTGGAATCCAGCCTCTATCAGATCCTACAGATTCTCAGCCTCACGCTCTTCGAGAAAACGCCCATTTTATGCGCCCTTCAGACGATCGATGAGGACGTCAATTTCGCGGAAAACGCCAACCAACTGATTCTCTTCGACTTTAACCGGACAGCAGTGATCCAAATGTATGCCACCGAATCGTCTCTGGCGGTCGGCAGGCGGTTTTCCTGTTCGTGAAGACTCTCCCCGCTAAGGAACCAAGAGAATTTGACTGCTCACAGGACCCCTAAATATCGAGAAGCAGTTCGCATCGTTCGAGCGGACGCTGGTGAGGCATCGATCGCGACTAGAGGTTGATGCTGTGAAAATTCCCTGTCAGATTTGGATAAGCGCATTCTGCCTTAGAAACTCTTTTGCCACCGCTGCTGCATCCCTCTTCTCGACCGTCCACCGCGTAGTTCATCTTGCGCATTTCGTCGGCGGTGATGCGGCCGGCCAATCGCTCGAACGCAGCTCGCGCCTGCTGGACATTCTCGAAAGAGCTGCGGACGCACGATCGGCACAGCATCGTAAGGCGGGAAATAGTGCTTGTCATCGTCCAGCACCACCAGTCCGAGCGCTGCGATGAGGCCATCTGTATTGTTTCCGGCCACCACGTCCACTGATTTGTTCTGCAGCGCGCGATAGAGCAGCCCGAGATCCATCACGCGTGGTGCCTCGGCGAACTTCAATCCGTAGGTGCTGACCAGGCCCTTGTATCCATCCTGCCGCTCGAGGAACTCATATCCGACCCCGAGGCGCAACTGCGGAGCAACTCTCGCCAGTTGCGACAGAGCGCTCACACCCAGCCGGCGCGCATCGTCACCGCGCATGACCATGGCGAAGCTGTTGTTGAAGCCGAGCGGCGGCATGACCTCGAGGCCGAACTTGCGGCGATAGTCTTCCTTCACCTGCTGGTACACCGCCTGCGAATCGCCGGAAGCGTTTTGCTTCAGGATGGCCGCAAGCGCTGTTCCCGTGTACTCGACATACAGGTCGATCCGCCCGGCGAGCAGCGCCTGTTGGCAAATGTATGTCCCGGCAAGATAGAAGCGTCGCTCGACCGAAGTGTGGCAAACGCTCTCCAGGTATTGCGCCAGCAGTTCGCCCAGAACAAGCTGCTCGGTGAAGTTCTTCGATCCGACCGTGATGCCGCGCGCGCGTGACGCGCACGCAGCGCAGAACAGCAACAGCCCGGACAGGAAGCCGCGGCGATCCATGTTCAGTGGATCCTGCGGACCAGCAGCTTCTCGACTCCGCTCAGGCCAAGGTCAGCCGCGAGCGCCATCAACGCGGCGGGAATTGCGCCCGCGAGTATGACGCCGTTGTCCACCATCGCAATGCCGCGGAAGATGAACTCGCCAAGCCCTCCCGCGCCGATCGCGGCGGCAATCGTTGCAACCCCGATGGTGATCACTGCGGCTACACGGATTCCAGATAGCAACACCGGCATCGCCAGCGGCAACTCAACGTGCCAGAGAAGCTGACCAGAAGTGAGACCCATCGCGATGGCCGCTTCCCGCACCGGAGCGCTGATACCGGCTATGCCAACGTATGTATTGCGAACCACCGGCAGCAACGCATAAAGCGCTAGAGCGACAATCGCCAAGCGGTCGGCGCGCGCACCCAGCCAGGGCAGCGGTAGCAGTAGTCCAAAGAGCGCGAGGCTGGGAATCGTCTGGACGACATTCGTGCTGCCGAGCACCAGCGCCTTCCACTTCGAGGCCTGCGCGTCAGCAGGATTCCCAGTGGAACGCCGATGGCGATGGCAAGCAGCATCGAAATCCCGACCAGCCACAGGTGCTCGGCGGTCAGAGTTGCGACTTCGCGCTTATGGTTGAGCAGAAAATTCAAGCGGCAGGACTATGCTCACTTCAATCTTGAAACAGTATTTTGTGTTTGCCCGGAAGACATCTACATACGCCTTCACCGAATCGTTGGGTGCCTGCAAGAATTCAGTGTTGCTGTAAATCCCGCGCAGCCTGCCCTCTTCCATCAGCCCGATGCGAGTTGCCGAGCAGCAAGGCTTCGCTGACATCGTGGGTTACGAAGACGATGGTCTTACCGAGTTTTTGCTGGAGCTTCTTGAATTCCATCTGAACCTCGGCCCGTGTGACGGGATCGAGCGCTCCGAAAGGCTCGTCCATGAGAAGGATGGGCGGTTCGGCCGCAAGCGCGCGCGCCAGCCCCACACGTTGCCGCTGCCCGCCCGACAGCTGATGTGGATAGCGCCCGGCGAATTCCTTTGCCGGCAAACCGACCAGAGACAAGACCTCTTCCACGCGTGCGTTAATTCTCTTCGGCTTCCCACTGCTCGAGCTTGGGAACCAGCGCCACGTTCTTCCGCACCGAGTAATGAGGGAACAGACCGACATCCTGAATGGCATAGCCGATTCGCCGGCGCAGCTTGATAACGTCCCACTGCGCGACCGAGGTTCCGTCCACGTAGACTTCGCCGGCACTCGGGGCATACAGGCGGTTGATCATCTTGAGGCAGGTGGTCTTTCCTGAGCCACTGCGGCCGAGCAGCATCAGTGTCTCGCCGCGCCGCACGGAGAAGTTGACATCGGACAGCAGGGCCCTGTGTTCGGAAACCCGGAACGTTACGTCAGCGAACTCAATTGCGTTGTCGGACGGATCGCTCATGACAGGCGGCTCGCGCCGCTCCAGCGTACCAGATGTTCCGGATCTGGTTCCCTGCAGTCTGTCCAAAACACGAATGCCGGAGCCAGTCGTTAAACGATCAGCTCCGGCAAAATATCACAGGCTCGCGCCCGTCAGCAGATCAACAGCAAAACGCTAATAGCGTCCCCAACCACCGCCACCACCACCGCCGCCTGAGCGGCCACGGCCTCCCCCGCCACCGCCACCTCGCCCGTAACCGCCGCGACCGCCACCGCCGCCCTCGCGGCGAGGCCGGTCCGCCTTCGGACGAGCTTCGTTGACGGTCAGATTGCGGCCTCCGAGATTGGTGCCGTTCAGGGCTTCCATCGCCTTGGTTGCCGACTCGTCATCATTCATCTCGACGAAGGCAAATCCGCGCGGCTGTCCGGTGTCGCGATCGGTGATGATGCTGACCTTCTCGACCGGGCCATAGGCCTCAAACAACGAGCGCACCTGGTCTTCAGTCGCGTCGAAAGTTAAGTTCCCAACATAGATGTTCTTCATAGATTCCTCGCTTTCAGATAAGGCCGATTTGCGAACCAAGCATCGATGCGCAACCGGCCGGGGTTGGGTGATTCACGACCAAAGACTCAACTGACCGCTGCGTGTAAAACAAAGAGGGCAGCAACCTGCCGCCCTCGCTTGTCGTTCTGGATTTACAGAACCTGAACGTTCTCAGCCTGCCATCCCTTGGCGCCGCGCTTCACTTCGAAGCTGACCGCCTGGCCTTCCTGCAGCGAACGGAAACCGTTCGACTGGATGGCCGAGAAATGAACAAATACATCTTCGCCGTTCTGACGTGAAATGAAGCCAAAACCTTTGGCATCGTTAAACCACTTTACTGTTCCTTGTTCCATTTGTTTCTTTGAATATCCTTGTTGTTGATGTTGCGCTGGAAGATCGGAAGGTTACAGGCAGGAATCGCTCGACACATAAGGAGGGATGGCTGCTAGACGCGCCGTTCGTACAAACGCACAATCATTATACCTTACTTAACAAGAATTGCAGCATCTCTTTCCGATACGCATGCGTTGACATACTACGTTGACAGGTTCGAGATCTCGAGCAGCCGTCAAATTGCCACCAACGTTGAGATGCGTAGTAGCTCTTACAGGAGAGTGCATCGCCGCTTTCGTGGTGATGCACTCTCCGAATGTGGGTTACGCAAGATCAAACAACAGAAATTCAGCCTGACCATTGCCACGTGCGCTCGTCAGTCGCAGCTTGGATTCTGCCGTAATGGCAGCACCGTCGCCCTGCATCAGCTTCTTGCCGTTGATGTCAAGTTCTCCGCGCACCAACTGCACCCAGGCATGACGCCCGGGCTGCAAGGCAAGCTCCAGCGACCTCCCGCTGTCGAGCAGCGAAGCGTACACGTTTGCGTCCTGATTGATGGTGGTTGATCCCTCTCGCCCATCGTGCGAAGCGATCAGCCGCAACTGATTCAGCTTCTCCTCGACCGTGAACGTGCGATCCTCGTAGCTGGGCTTCCGTCCCTCGGCCTCGGGCAGAAGCCATATCTGCAGCAAGTGCACCGGTTCCTTGGACCGGTTGACCTCGCTGTGCATCAGGCCGGTGCCTGCCGACATGCGTTGCACGTCGTTCGCCTTAATGGTGGCGCCGCGTCCCATGCTGTCGCGATGGCTCAACTCGCCTTCAACAATGTAAGTGAGGATCTCCATGTCGCGATGGGGATGCATTCCAAAGCCGTTGCCCGCGTTGACCCGGTCCTCGTTGATGACGCGCAGGTCGCGAAAGCCCATGTGCTTGGGGTCGTAATAATCGGAAAATGAGAATGTGTAATAGGTGTCGAGCCAGCCGTGGTTGGCGTGGCCACGCTCCTCTGATGGCCTGATGCTGATCATACCGCCCTCCTGAATCACTTCATAAGATGCTTCAACATTGAAGTAAGATTCAGGATACTGGGAAGTCCTTTTATATTGTCATCCTGAGCGACGAGCGTAGCGAGGAGTCGAAGGACCTCTATCGTTACCATGAGTCCCGGCTTCGCTTCATCGGCGTCGGCTTGGCAAGTTTGGCGGGTGCGGATCGCCGTTAGCACGGGGCTGAAGCGTCTCTCGTCTTCCAAGTTTCCGGCAAAGCTCGCCCAGTTCCTCTTGCTGCTCAGGAGTGAGCACACCCAGGAACTCTACAATCGCGGCGGCGTGGCGTGGAAAGACCTGCCTTATCAGTGACCTCCCTTTCGCTGTCAGGACCACGATCAGCACCCGCCGGTCCTCTGGGGATCGCTGTCGCTTGGCCAAGCCCTGCTTTTCCAGATTTCCTACCACCATGGTGAGATTTCCACCCGTGGTGAGGACTTTCTGCGCAATGTCGGAGAGCGACATCGGCCCCAGATGATAGAGCGCTTCCAGAACCGCAAACTGGGTAAGCGTCAGACCCGTCCCCACCAAACTGCGGGAGGCAAAATTGCGGGCGGAGTTGGCGGCGCGCATCAGCTTGACATAAGTAACGAGCGCCAGGCGCCGCTGCGACCGGGGCGGTTGGGAGGCTGACATGAATGAATACTACAATATTAAACTTAATTGCGACATTTGGCCCCGGGGCAGTTGACGGTGTCCGGCGCTGGGTCGGCACAAAAGACCAAGCTGATATCATGATATCAAGCGCTGAGAGGACCTCGAATGGCACAGTTCGTAGTTCGCAACATCGAGAGTGCAGTCAAGCAGCGTTTGCAGCGTCGCGCCGCGCGAAGTGGCCGCAGCATGGAGGAGGAGGTACGAGAAATTCTCCGTAGTGCCGTCTGCGAGGAAGAGGCGCCTGCCGGAGGGCTTGGCACAGAAATCGCTACGTTGTTTGCCAAAGCCGGTTTGGATGAGGACATTCCTGAAATGCGCGGACATAAGATCAAGCCGGCTGCATTTCTCCGATGATCATCCTGGACACGAATGTACTTTCGGCACTCATGCGGCAAGTGCCCGACCCCCGGGTCGTTGTCTGGCTCGACCAACAACCGCGAGCGTCCATCTGGACAACTGCCATCACCATCCTGGAAGTCCGCTTCGGACTGCAGATTATGGAGGCCGGAAAGCGACGCGCTCTACTGATGGAGGCGTTCGACGGCTTGCTCCACAAACTTGGCCACCGGGTCGCTCCGTTTGACGCAGATGCAGCGCAAAAGGCGGGGGACCTGATGGCTTCACGGCACAGAAAGGGCCGGCCCGGCGACCTGCGCGACACCATGATTGCGGGCGTCGCGCTAGCCCGCCATGCGGCGCTAGCCACCCGTTATACGACACACTTCGCCGATGCCGGGCTTGCGCTCATCAATCCCTGGACGGCCTGAACGTGGTCACTTCAGCCCGGCATTCTCCGCCGCCAGCTTCGCCGTTGCGCTCCAGTCCATGTCGTCCATGCCGCGCGCGATTGCCGTCAACATATGGTCGCGAATCATGCTTGCCACCGGTAGCGGCACTTCGACGGACTCTGCCGCTCCCAGTACCAGCCTCACATCCTTCAACCCCAGTCTAATTTTGAATCCGGCCGGCTGATACTTCTCCCCGGCGATGATGTTGCCGTAGGTTTTGTAAACCGGCGCGGCAAACAGGCTGTTGGTAAGGAACTCGACGTATTGTTGGGGATCGATACCGTACTTTCGCGCCAGGGCGATCGCCTCGCCCAAGGATTCGATGAGCGACGCGATCAGGAAATTGCCGCTTAGCTTCACCACGTTGGCCATTTCGGGTTTGTCACCCATGACAAACACCCGCTGGCCCATCGCCTCCAGCAGTGGCTTATAGCGCTCCACCACCTCTTTCTCTCCGGCGACCACCACGAACAGTTTGCCCGCCTCTGCGGCCTCAGGCCGCCCAAAAACGGGGGCGGCGATATACTTCTGTCCGCGCTTGGCATGCTCCTCTGCCAGCTTCCGGGAAAGCGCCACGCTGATGGTGCTCATCGAAATGTGCGCCGCGTTTTGCGGCACATTCTCCAGCACTCCACCGGATTGCAGCACGGCTGACTCGACCGCATGATCGTCCGCCAGCATGGTAATGACGGCCTCCGCCTCTTTCGCGGCTGCGCCCGGTGAGGTCGCAACCTTCACTCCTTCCGCGCGCAAGCCGTCAGCTTTGGACAGCGTGCGGTTCCATACCGTCACCTCGTGCCCCGCGCGCACCAAATGCCCTGCCATGGGGCTGCCCATGTTTCCCAATCCGATGAATGCGACTTTCACAATGTCCCTCCTGATCTATCTCATGCTGCATCAAAGTGCATCCCACAGACTTCGAGGCACCGAGGCACACAGAAAAAGATGTCACACCCTCTGCGTCTCAGCGCCTGTGTGGTTTATCAATCTCGCGGGCCTGAATTTGATGTTCCCCCGTCGCTAGAAGCTGATCTTCAAAATGGTTCCATTGATGCCCACCAGCCATCCCGCTTTGGGACTGGCAAACGCGACGGCCCAGTAACCGGTCACACCGGGCAGCGTGTACCAGGTGCTTCCCTCATCAGGAGTCCAAGCGGCACCTCCCGCGTTGGCCGTGATGACCACGGAGCGGCCGCCGTCGTCGCCGCCCGGCTTCTGGTCCCCATACCCATTTCCGTTGCTCACATAGCTGAGGCCGTAAATGGCTCCGGTCACGGGGGGCGGGTTCGTCAGCTTCCAGGTTCTACCGCCATCGCTCGAGGTTGCGACATCTGCGCTATTGGGATCGTTGGGGTCCAAGTCGCCGCCACCCACAATGCCGTTCCAAGGGTTTCGGAAAGCCACCGTGAACGCGCCCGCGCTGGGCGAACTCACCAGCGGAGTGTCATACGCGTTCCACGTGTCGCCGCCGTCCCTGGTGGCTAGTACCCTGGCGATGCTCGATCCTCCGGTCGCAATCCAGGCATTTTGTCCACCCTGGGTGGCGACGCAAGTACCACTGGCAGCAAACGACG
The DNA here is from genome assembly GCA_963782275.1 of uncultured Acidobacteriaceae bacterium. GTDB lineage: Bacteria > Acidobacteriota > Terriglobia > Terriglobales > Acidobacteriaceae > Bog-257. The sequence goes on from CAWAJA010000009.1 coordinate 75,883, forward strand.
CTTCGCCCGGCAAGGCCGGTGGCATATTCTTGCTGATGTCCTGCCAGGTCACGCCATTGGTGGTGCGCAGATCCGGGAACACTCCGTTCACCGAGTCGCTATGGGCAATGCCCCGGTTAGGCGTCCAGAACGCAAAGCAATCGTAGAAGGCGCTGGGATTCTGGTTCTCGAACTGCATCGTCCAGGTAGCGCCTCCGTCTTCAGTCTTGTAGATCCGAAAATCCGTCGGGGCCCCTGAAGTTCCGATCGACAAGAGATAGGCAACCTTGGCGCTCACACCTTGCACGTCGCGGAATTGCAGCGCTTCGGCTCCCGGAACCACGCCGGCCCGCCACGTCCGCCCGCCGTCGGTCGTGAGCGTGAACGTGCCATTGCGGCCGGACGCCCAGACAATCTGCGGGTTCACCGGACTGACCGCAATCAGGCCGTTCGTAGTTCCGCTGTTTTGCGGCGTCAGTATGGGTTGATGAGTCTTAGAGGGTTCTTGCGCGCTGAGCATCGCGGAGGCAGAGACAATGATCAGGAAAACAACCGGCAAACGTTTCAACATGGGAGTTTTCTCCAACGGCGAGTTTGTGCGGCAGTATAGGCTTGGCCGCGAAGGGCGTCAAATTCGGCTATGCTCCAAAAGAACACCGCGTACCTGGGAGTGCTTCCATAATTTCGAAGGGCGGAGCAAGTCGTACCAATGCCGGTTTCGAGTTGGTCTCTTGCCCGCGATTTTCCGATAAACTAAGTCTTCGTGCGCATACTTACCCGTTACATCCTGAAGGAAGTCAGCTCGCATGCGGTCTTGGGCGTGGCGTTGTTTACCTTCATCATCTTCATGCGGGACCTGGGACGGCTCCTGGAGTTGATCGTCCGCAACAGCGCACCCCTCCCCAGTGTTGCCGAAATTTTCCTTTTTACGCTGCCAACGACGTTCATCATCACCTTGCCGATGGGGGTGCTGGTCGGCATCCTGGTTGGACTCAGCCGCCTGGCCGCCGACAGCGAAGTCACCGCCATGCGAGCCAGCGGCATTGGTGCGGGCTTGTTCATCCGCACGATTGCCATCTTCGCGGTTGGCGCGTGGCTGCTGGGAATGTTCAACAGTATCTACGTGGCGCCAAAGTCGACGGTCGCGCTCGATCAACTGCAAGAACGGCTGAAGTCCTCGCAGGCATCGTTTGAGATACAGCCGCGCGTCTTCTACGAAGAGTTCAAGAATATCGTGCTCTATGTGCAAGACGTGGTTCCTTCCGGCGGCCGCTCGCTGTGGCGCGGCATCTTTCTGGCCGACATCAGCAATCCAGCATCGCCCAAGACTACCCTGGCCCAGCGTGGCGCCCTGCTAAGCGATGGACCCGACAAACTGCGTTTGCACCTGGAAGACGGCACGCAGCAGGAGATGATCCCCCAGGCGAAGGAACAATATTCGATCACGACGTTCGAGACCACAGAAATTCCGATTCAGTTGCCCAGCAGCTCGGACCGTGCTCCCAAGGATCTGCTTCCGACGGCCGAATTGGGTTTGCGCGACCTCCTCAAGAATGCCGCACTAGAACAACAATCGGCGGAGCAACTTCGGCATTCCGATCCGGCAACAGCCGGATCTCGCCAGCTGGCGTCCCGTTACTACCTGATTGAGTTCCAGCGCCGGTTCGCACTTCCGGCGGCCTGTCTGGTGCTGGCGATGGTGGGCATCCCGCTTGGCTTGTCGGCGCGCAAGGGTGGCAAGAGTACGGGCTTTGTGCTCACCATTCTGTTGGTGTTCGTATACTACTTTTTCTCGCTCACCGGTGTTTCGATGGCGCGGCAGGGCAAGGTAACACCGTGGGAAGGGGTCTGGGCGGGCAACATCTTCTTCTTTCTTTGCGGACTAGTCCTTCTGTGGCGGGTGGACCGCATGCCTATCGAACTGGCCAGCGTTAGCGACTTCTGGAAATCCGTCAAAGAGAAGCTACCCGTTGTTGACCGGCACCGAAGAATAACCGTTGGGGAGCGCGCAATCCAAACCAGTTCGGCCTCGCACAAGAGTCGTTTCAGCGCCCGCTTTCCGCTAATTCTCGATGACATGATCTTGCGCGACTTCGCCTTGTACCTGACGATGATCATTGCCACCTGCCTGATCATCGTGCTGGTCTTTACCTATTTCGAACTGCTCACCGACATCATGCGCAATCGGATTCCCGCGATCGTTCAGGCCCAATACCTGTGGGATGTGAGCCCGTCTCTCATCTACTTGATCGCGCCGCTGGCAGTCATGCTTGCCGTTCTTATCACCTTCGGACTGATGGAAAAATCCAGCGAGCTGACCGCGATGAAAGCCAGCGGAATAAGCATCTATCGCGCAGCGCTGCCGCTGCTCGTGCTCTGTGCTGTTTTCGCCGCCGGCCTGTTCGTCTTCGATCAGCTCTACATACCGCACACCAACCGCCAGCAGGAGATCTTGCGCAACCAGATCAAGGGCAAACCTGCTCAGACGTATTTGCAGGCGGACCGCAAGTGGATTTTCGGGCAGAACAACGAAATCTACTATTACCAGGTATTCGATCCCGATACTAACCGCTTCGGCGGAATCTCGATCTTCGAGTTCGATCCCAACACCTTCCAACTCACGCGCCGCATCCACGCCGAGCGCGCACATTGGGAGGAGAACCTGAAGAAATGGGTATTCGAGACTGGCTGGGTACGTACGCTGCATGGCGCTTCCATCCAGGATTACCGCACATTCGATGTGTCCACCTTCAATGAACTGCACGAAGACCCCAGCTACTTCAAGAAGGAAGTCAAGCAGTCGTCGGAGATGAACTACGAGGAGCTGCGGCGCTACATCGACGACCTGCAGCAGAGCGGTTTTGACACCGTGCGGCTGAAGGTGCAACTGCAAAAGAAGATCGCCTTCCCCCTGATCACGTTGGTGATGGCAGTGTTGGCAATTCCGTTCGCCGCGTCAGGAAGAAAAGGCGGGGCGCTGGCCGGAGTGGCCATCGCGATTGGCATTGCCATTGTGTACTGGGTCACCGCCGGATTGTTCGAGGCCATGGGATCCGCCAACCAGCTTCCCGCGATGATGGCGGCGTGGGCGCCGGACTTCATCTTTGCCTTCGCGGGAGGATATTTACTGCTCCGGGTACCGACGTAGAATCCCGTGGACAGGTTGCACATCTATTGATTTCAGACTCCCGATAGCTAATGTTCAAGAACCTACGTCCGCTGTTTCCTTATCTGCGCAAGTACCGAGCAACGTTCTGGGTGGGCGCTCTGTGCGTGCTGTGTAACAACTGCGTCTGGATTTACTTCCCCTGGGTTATAAAAGGCGCCATCGACGACCTCAACACCGGCGTTACGATTCACAAGCTTTGGGTCTACTCGGCTAAACTGCTGGCGGTCGCCGGCACCAAAGCCATCTTCCAATTTCTTACGCGCTGGATCCTGATCGGCGTCTCGCGCGAGATCGAATTCGATCTGCGCAACGACCTGTTCACCCATCTCGAGCGGCTCTCTTACAGCTTCTATCAGCGTACCCGCACCGGCGACATCATGGCCCGCGCCACCAACGACCTCAATGCCGTGCGCATGCTGGTCGGCCCCGGGATCATGTACACCGCCAACACGGTGGTCTTCACGGCAGGCGCGCTGGCGTTCATGCTGAGCATCAGCCCGCGGCTGACCATCTTCGCCTTTGCGCCGCTGCCCATCGTCAGCATCGTCGTGCAGTACTTCGGACGCAAGATCCACGAGCGCTTCGAGCGCATCCAGGCCATGTTCTCCGAAATCTCGGCGAAGGCGCAGGAAAACTTTTCCGGCGCGCGCCTCATTCGCGCATACGTGCAGGAGCAGGCGGAGATCGAAAGCTTCGAGCGCGAAAACACCGAGTACATCGGGCGCAGTCTCAAGCTGGTCCGCCTGATGGGCATGCTCTGGCCCACGCTGGAGACTCTGCTCGGCTTAGCAGTTGTGATCGTGCTCTGGGTCGGTGGGCGCGAGGTCGTGCTGCATCGCATCAGCGTCGGCAGCTTCGTGGCCTTCAACACCTACATGGTGCAGCTTACCTGGCCGGTCATTTCTCTGGGATGGGTCATCAACATCTTCCAGCGCGGCACCGCATCGATGGGCCGCATTCAGAACATTCTCGCCGAGCAGCCGGAGATCACCGACGCCGGCGTTCCTGCGAAAGGCGCTCCCACCGAGGTCCGCGGCGAAATCGAGTTCCGCGATCTCAGCTTCCACTACGGACAGACGCTGATCGCGGCCGAGCGCGGCATGGGACACGTCCACGGCGACGAGAACGTGCTGAAGAGCATCAACCTGCGCGTGCCTGCCGGAACCAGCCTCGCGATCGTCGGCCCCACCGGCTCAGGCAAGTCCACACTGGTCTCGCTCATCCCGCGCATCTACGACGCCGCACCCGGCTCGGTGCTCATCGACGGCCGGCCCATTCGCGAGTTCCCTCTCGAACTGCTGCGCCGCAACATCGGCTTCGTCCCGCAGGAAACGTTTCTGTTCAGCGACACCATTCGCGAGAACATCGCCTTCGGCGCCGACAACGCCACCGACGAAGACGTGCGCCGCGCCGCCGAGGCCGCCAACATCGCCGATGAAATCGAGAGCTTCCCCGACGGCTACAACACGCTGGTCGGCGAGCGCGGCCTGACGCTGTCCGGCGGCCAGAAGCAGCGCACCGCCATCGCGCGCGCCGTCATCCGCAATCCGCGAATCCTGGTGCTCGACGACGCCCTCGCCAGCGTGGACACGCAGACCGAAGACCGCATCCTCAACCATCTGCGCGAGATCATGGAAGGCCGCACGACCATCTTCATCTCGCATCGCGTCTCAACCGTGCGCAACGCCGACCGCATCGCCGTGCTGCACAACGGCTTCATCGTCGAGTACGGCACCCACGACGAGCTCATCGAGCGCAACGGCTACTACACCGAGCTCTACAACAAGCAGTTGCTGGAAGAAGAGCTGGAGACGGTGTAGCGGCGGCGAGAAGATCCACGAACGCGCCAGTTACGCTCACGCCTACACTACGATGGTCGTCGAGGGCGCAAAGCGGGAAGTCAACTACATAAGATAGTGCCCCTTGCGGATGCAGTAACCATATTCATCGCAGCAATAGTTCCCATAGCAACGCCAAAATTGGGGTACAACACCCTGGCTATCGGCTGCGGCGGCTGGATGTTCGCGTAGAAGAATCATGGCCGAGGGTTCGGTCGAATCGATGGTTGGTGGAACGAAGGGTTCCACCGGAAACTGATCAGACGCGAGTTCTCCAGTGTCCTTGGTCCTCAACTGCGGACAAAAAAGCGGTGCTCAAGCACCGCCTGGGACAACTATCGCTTGACAACGCCTTCGCTCTTATCGAGGGGCACCCGGCGAAGGGAAAAGTGTTTTCTACTAAACTACCGATTTTGAGCGGTCGTAGCCGGCGACAGCCTCCACTCTGAATCAATGTCCCTTACGTACGGAATAATCCTCCCACCCAAGCAAAAAAGGCTTGAGTGGGCGCAGAGCTAATGGCCGATGCACTTCTGGTAACACTGCCAGTAACCACGGGGGCCCTGCGCTTCACAAATGCGCTTACATGATGCAAAGATCAATAGCGGCCCTGGCGCCGATCCCCCGCCAAGGTGTGGCGGGGCGCCCTCGTAGGGATCGCCATCATCTCGATTGCTATCGCTGGGCGCACACCCCCGGATGACCTCTTGAACCTGTGGCGGAAGTAGAGTTGCTGCGCTTGATAAAGTGTTCTGTCTGCAGTGAAGCCGGGAATTGCCATCGCATTATCTCCTCGCTAGAGATTTTGAGCCCGCCCAACCATCTTTGGACTGGGTAGGATAGGTTAATCTCGTGTTCGTCCCACTGGTGCGCCATCGATTGCTCAAGTTCTGACCTCCCACTCATTCGCAGAAGCCGCGAATGGGCGGGCACCCCGCAACCGCAGCTCATCGTGAACGACCCGATGCACGCAAACGTCACCCACCCCAGGCGCAGACCGCCGAGCTAGAAGCCGCCCCCGCAGGGCGAACCTGGTGCACCCGGCTAAGTACAGTAGTTTCCCAACCATGAGTGATTGCACTTGTTGTCGCAGCAAAAGATACCGATGGCCGTGTTGCAACATACACCTCCCTGACAACAGATCCCGCCTCCGCAATCTGTGCCGCAAGTGCCGTCACAGCAAAAACCAGTCGCACAGCTATTGCCGCATGCACCACAGTTAGATGGGTTACTGGTCAAGTCGGCACAGGTGCCGCCACAGTTCGTCAGCCCTGGGTCACAAACGAGTGATGTGCAGCCTCTGGTGACTGAGTCACCACCGCACAGCGTGCACGTTTGCAGGTTGCCTACGCAAGGACCGCAAGACACCGGTGTACCAGTGCCGTAAGCACCACAGTCGTATTGACAGAGCTTTGCACAGTATGTTTGCGATAGCCCGTCCCCTCGACAGCCGCCCTTGCAAGCTGCCACGCACCATGGCGGACAAACTTGTTGTGCGGGATATACGCCCCCGTAATCCGCGACACTAGCCGTACCAGCGTAATAGTGCCGTGTAGTGGTGTAGACCGAAGCCTCTGCGTTAAAGCCTGGTAACTTCATGTTGCACCTCCAAAACTGCTTACCCACGAGGCATCCATGCCGGGTGCCCCACCCTTCGACTGCGCTCAAGGCAGCCTCCAACCGCGTGTTGGGTGGGATAAACTAATCACGTATTTCTTCCATTTCGTTTGCCATCGATCAACAGAATCTTCGACCTCCCACTCATTCGAAAACCGCGAATGAGTGGGGCACCCGGGGAAAGGAAAAGGGTTTTCTCTTGACATCACCCTCTTATAGAACCTGCGAAATTAAGGGCACGACTGATGCGGGCCAAGGCACTTACCGCCGACGCAGCCTTTTTTGCCAGTAATACAAGTCCCGCCACACTCACAGGTGGTACCCTGTGGGCAGCAGGTCACAGGCCCCGGCCCACCAGGCGTATCATCTGGACAGTTGGCTACACAGATGAGGAAAACCACATAACACAGACCCAGAGCAATCGGGTTAGGTGCGTTTTCCCCGAGGCATTCACCATATGTAAGCAAGCAGTCTGCGGCGCAAGAAGAAAGTTGAGCCAAGACGGTGTTCTGAGTAGCTCCGTACGCCTTTCCGCCGCTGCGGTAGGAGCTGCGTGTCGTGTAGAGTGATGCCTCGGCATTGAATAACGGTAGTTTCATTAGCGTCCTCCTCGTTGGTCGTTTAGTTATCGTGACAACTTCCTCATCGAAAACTTGTTGGTCACGTCAGTCGGCCGGGTTCTATAAAAGGGGATGTCAAGAGAAAACACTTCTCCCTCGGCTGGAGAGAGAGGTTCTCTGACATCCAGCCCCTGTAGTCATGCTTGGTGGCAGAGATCCGCCGGGTGCCCCACCCAACCGTCTTTTGGTTGGGTGGGATAGGTTAATCTCGTGCTCCTTCCACTGGGCCGCCATCGACCCTCAAGTTCTGACCTCCCACTCATTCGCATAAACCGCGAATAAGTGGGGTACTCGGTAGTCTCACCTTCACCCGCGAAGGGCGGCCATGCATTCTTCCAGACAGCCCGGATACGCATTACCACCCCGGCATAGATTGAAGCAGGCGTGTCCGATATTCCTGAGCGCGGGGGTGACGCCTACACTCGCGCTCACGCGTTGCTTCCGGTGGACTAATCCACCTCGTTGATAGTCAGCAGTCAAAGAACGTTCAGCCGTGAAACCGGGGATACGCATGGTTTCTTAACCTCCTTGTTGATTTACATCTTCGTCGGACGCGCCTACTGCCACGTCCGAGCTTAACGGTTGTAATACGGTGACAGTTTCGTCACCAGGAACGGGAACTCGTCGGTCACGTCAACCCTCACCGCAGACTTCTCGTCCACGTCGGTATTGCGGTTGGTGTAGGTGAAGATCACGTCCACCACGTTGCGCGTGCCGCTCAAGGCCGAGGGCTGCACGTCGACACCGGTCAGCGAAGCGTTGCCTGCGAAGGCCTCCGCCGCTTTGGCGTAGATGGCCTGGTAACGCATCGCAAGATAGTTCAGGGCGCGATGCTCGTCGCTGGCGCCGGCGTTGTCGGTCATCTGCATGATGCGATCGAACACCTCCTCCGTCGCGCAATCCTTCGAGGCTTTCTTCTCCGTGCCCTGGGCGGCCTTGATCAGCGATTCGCGGTCGAAGGAATAAATCTGGTCGAACACCACGATGGGCACCATCAGGCCGTTGCACATCTGCGGCGGAGCGATGGGGCCTTTCATGCCGATGACCACGTCCAGGTCCCACGGCTGCGGCGTGGGACGCAGCGCCTCCATCAGCAGGCTCATGTCCGCAGGATCGCGCGGAGCCAGAATGTAGGTTTCCAGCCCCTCGATGGTCATCACAAAGCAGTGCTGCCGCACCAGGTAGCGGTTCTCCGGCTTGGAAAGCACGGTTATGCAGCGCCTGCCGGTCGGTCATTTCCGTGGTGTCGGCCCGGCCCGTCGCCTGGGCGAACTCCTTCTCCACGGAAATGCTGGGGAAGCGCGCCTCAATCTTGCCGATGGCGTAAACCCAGGAAGGTGGCGTTGCGGTTCCACCGTTGGCGGCCGGCGCCGTGCCGCAGGTCGAGCAGGCTTGTGGGGAGATGGTTTGGGCCGCCGGCTCGACAGAAGGCGGAAGGTTTGCGGGTCGCTCATCCCGAACTGCGGATGCGGTTACGGTTTGCTCTTGAACTTCGTTCTGCGATTGTTCCATCTTGTCCTCTCCTTAAGAACCGGTCAGTGTCGGCGCTATCGCCGCGTAAAACTCATCCAGCGATTCAGGGCCGCGGCGCGCTTCTCACATCCGCCGCAGGGCTGGATACCCATGGCATAGGTCGTTTTCTTGATCAAGTCACCCAGGCCGACTTCCTCTTCGACAAGAAATCCGGGAAGGCGGACACGATGAGCCGTCTGTTCATGTTTTTCCGATGGCGGTTTCGTTTGCTTCTTCATACTTCTCTTCCTAATTCCTGCTCATGGTCTCAAATGCCGCCCAGGCATCCAGCAGGGGCGGAGCGATGGTTCGGCGAGGCGGCCGGCCGGCTTGCGTCACGGCTAACTTGATTTGGGCCGCACTGGCGCCGGGAAACTCTGACCAAAGCAAGGCAATGGCGCCGGTCACAAACGGTGCTGCGGCGCTGGTCCCGGAGGAGGTTTGGGGCTTGCCGTCGGTCCCGAGGCTGACGATGTTCTCTCCGGGCGCGGTCACTCCCCAGCGGCCGATGGAGCTGCCCAGATTCGACTCCGCCGTGGGTCGGCCCTGCAGATCGCAAGCCGACAACCGGGATCACCCAGGGATGGCGCGTTATGGCGGAGCTGCCGACTGTCCTCTGGTTACCCGCCGCGACCACCACCAGCACTCCCCGGTGAGCAGCGTAATCCAGGGCCTGCTCGAATTGGTGTTCCCCGCGCGACGATGGATTGAGTGAGCGCTGCGCTGAGGTTGATGACCTTCGCGCCCGCGCCGATGGCGTCGGCAATTGCCGTGGCCAGTTCTTCCGGAGTTGCGCTCGGCATTCGGCCATTTGCGGCGGTAGTCTCCACAAAAATCGGCCGTACCAGAAGAGTGCAATCTGGACAGATCGCGGGTCCCGAAGACCCTCGTCTGGCGGAAAGTATGCCCGCTACGAACGTTCCATGCAGGCAGGCAACGCTGTTGGATAGCGAGCACGAGGCGCTTTGCTTTCCCGGGACCTCACGCACGTTACTGCCGGCAAGGTCCGGATGATCCCTAGCAACTGGGCCGTCGATCAGACCGATCACGATCTCAGACCTCCCGCTCGAGCGTTCCATGAGCCGATCCAGCTTGACTAGTTCAAGCGGTCCCATTAGGAATCTGCCCATTCTGGCGCGCACTGCCGCCTAGCCCATTAAGGGGTGGAAATGTTTTGAAAATGCGCTGTTCTCCACAAGAAGTGGAAAGCGTGGTTTCATGTGTGCCCCCTGTTGCACCTGGCGAAGGCGTGCGGCGCGCAGTTTTACCAGTAAGTGAATCACCCGGAGAAAACCGCCCTCACGAAGGGAACAACCCTGATACTCAAATAACCCTGACACTCAAACAACGATGCGGACGATTATGCACCATGCTGAACCAAAGTCAAGCACAAAATCACGGATTTTGACGGTCGCGTCGGACTGCGTCCACGGATAGGGCGGTTGCCCATCCGAGCGACACCGGGTGAAGATTTTTCTTGCACGAAATCTCCGGTCTGCTCATCACAATGCTCTGTGACGTAGGAGTCTTGCTCTGGCGGGCGCTATCGGGTAGGCTGGTCGCGAAGGATGTCGAGGAGTTGTGTTTGTGCCGCTCCCAGAACATCCTCGAGAGCAGGACTGTGTGACTCGATCGCTGCCTTCGTTGCTTTGCTCCCCGCCATTCCAGCCCCAGTTGCCAGTGGTCAGTTCTCAATTGCCAGAGACGATCCCTCCGCTCGGACTGAAGTCCTCGGTCGGGATGACAAATTGAAGAGCGAAGGGCAAGAAGCGGTCCCTCGCTCGGGCTGGAGTCCTCGGTCGGGATGACAATGACGAAGAGGGACGGCAGAGTCATGCCCCTGCTGGAGACACGGAAAGCGAAGGGCGAAAAGCGGACAGCGGCCCTCCTAAGTCCTTATGTCGGAATATTTTACCTATAACTCACACGGGCTCAATATTTTGCGGGGAGTTATTTTTGCTCGCCCTTTGTTTTCAATATTTTGCCGTTGGTGTGGGGGAGGGGGGGATCGAGCATGAATTGATAGCTTTGCTAGCATGGTACCATGACACCTTATTATCCGCCAAACAGACGCCTTTTCGCCGATTTATCCATGCTAAGTCAATAGGAATCAATGTTTTACATGTAAGTCATTTCGATACTATATTTTGCGACAGAAACTGAGCCTAAGTTGTTGATTCTAAATAAAGCGCTAGGAGGGGTCAATACACTCCGAGGATCCGCGCTCATCCGTGAAATCCGCGGTTGCTTTTTGCTCGGGTTTTGGGAAAGGCAAATCCCCTTGGATGTCGCGCAAGCGCGCTCTCGACTCCTCGGTCGCCGCGGCGACCTGGTCGCTGAGGATGTCAATCGTGGAATGCCGAATGCCAGATTACGCCGCGGTTGCTGCCTCCTGCCGCTGCATTTCGAGCAGCGCTGCCGGCTGATGCATCTCGCGATAGCGCTTGGGAGTGATGCCAACGACTGGCGAAATACGCTGGTGAAATGGCTCTGGGTCTCGAAGCCGACCTGGGTGGCGACCTTGGCCAGCGCGGTCCGGCCGCTCGCGCAATAACTCCTGCGCGCGCTCCACCCGCTGCCGCATCACGTACTGGTGCGGCGTGGTGCCGGTGCTCATCTTGAACAGCTTGGAGAAGTAATACTGGCTCATGCCCACGGTCTGCGCCAGCTCCGCAACCGAAAGTTCGTCGAGCAAGGTTTTCGCGTACGTGGGCAAACACGCGCTGCAAGCGCCAGGGCGGCAAGCCGCCGACTCGCCTCCACGGGCGCAAGGGTGGCATTCAGATAAGCGTCCACGACTTCCTGTGCACGCTCGTCCTGCCAACGAGTGCAGCGCGAGCACCAGAACGTTCATGCCTTCCAGCTTGGCCCCGAGGGGAGCCGAATGCGCGTCGTGGCACAGCGCGGCGCGAATACCCGGCACGCGGTTCGCGGCCACGGACGCGCCCACCGCGCGGCTGGTAATGATGATGCCGCGCTCGGCCTCATGGCGGAGCACGCAGAGCGCCACCTGCTCGGCGTAATCGGCACTGCTCGCGCGGGCAATGGACGGTCGCGGCATCGCGACACCTAATGCCGCGTTCAGACTCTTGCGGCGAGACGTTGTTTTGCCTGCAGCCTGCTTGATCGGATCGCGATTGCAATGCGCACTTTTGCTCTCCTCCTCCGTTCGTCAAACCTGACTGGAATTAGTTCGGCAATACCACGGCACTGCCGGTCGACTGGGCCCATAAAGATTCGGGTGAGCGCCTGAAAAGGTTCCGACAATCTGACTGAATATTGCGACATATAACGAGTTTTGCAACGATATATGCTGTTGCGTAAGTTTCATCATCGCAGCACAACGCTGACCGATTTTTCGGTCACAATGATTTTGATGCGGCCGAACCGGCGCGGGACTCCAACAACAAATCTGCCGCTGGAAAACATCGAGATCGTTTCTACCCCAGATGAGGCACTTGGAAGATGCCGTTCTGGCTTGTAATGATAGCAAGCACGCGCCGCCCTACAACCAGCCAACGGATATTCAATTGATATTTACAATTATTTACAATCTGCCGTTCCTGGCGGCGTGCGGTTGATAATTCGCGATAAACTGAAAAGACGTGGATCGAAGTCGCGATACACTTCCTCGTTTGGGCCTTTTCGAAGCTGAGGCCGGAAATGCAAACATAATGATCGGCAAGAATCCAGCTCCCGGCGGACCGGGCATTCCACCTCGATGGACGCGAGGCGCAAAAGAGGCGGTTGGTACCGCGTATTCGACTTCCAGTCGAGTCTGGTACACGGTCGCCGATGGCGTCATCACCGAGTGCTATTACCCCACCATCGATTCTCCGCAAATTCGCGACCTGCAATACCTGGTAAGCGACGGAGAAACTTTTTTCCACGACGAGCGCCGCAATATGCGAACCGACCATGGACTGCCTGGGAACGCACGGCCCTGGGCGTGAAAGTCACCAATGCCGATCGGGAAGGGCGCTACTCCATCGAGAAGCAGATCATCACCGATCCCCACTTGAGCTGCCTGCTGGTGCATACCAAATTCAATGTCGCGCCTGAATGGCAGGGCCGATTGTATCTGTATATGCTTTGCGCTCCCCACCTGCAGATCGGCGGTTGGCACAACAATGGTGAAGTCTCCGAGGCCAGAGGGCGAAGGTTCCTGATGGCTTATCGGGGTGACATTTATCTGGCAATCTCGCTGCCTGTCCCCTTCCCGTTCATCAAGCTTTCCTGCGGATACGTGGGGGTCAATGATGGATGGACCGACTTTTTCACCACCTCAAAATGACTTGGGAGTACGATGCCGCCTTGGATGGCAATATTGCCCTCATGGGAGAATTTGATCTCTCCCGCGGCACCGAATTCACCCTGGGCCTGGGGTTCGGCCACACCCGCCACAATGCCGCAGCCATGGCGGCCCAGTCGCTTTGTATTCCCTTCGAGGCCACGCTGAACAACTTCCTTGACCAATGGCATCGCACCGCCAAGCGTTTGGCCCTGGTGGACAAGATTCCGCCCCACGATTCTTCGCTTGTTTGCGCGCAGCATCAATCTCTTGCTGGCTCACGAGGACAAGCTGTATCCCGGCGCCATGATCGCCAGCCTGAGTATTCCCTGGGGCCAGGACAAAAGCGACGACGATCTTGGGGGCTACCATCTGGTGTGGACGCGCGACATGGTCAACAGTGCGACCGCGTTGCTGGCCGTGGGCGACACGGTCACCCCGTTACGCGCTCTCATCTATCTGGCGATCGCCCAGCGGGAAGATGGGGGCTTTTACCAGAACTTCTGGATTGATGGCGACCCGTACTGGACGGGCGTGCAGCTCGACGAAGTGTCCTTTCCCATCATGCTGGCGTGGCGTCTGTGGAAAGCGGACGCCCTCGCCAACTTCGATCCATTTATGACCGTCAAGCTGGCTTGCGGCTACCTGATTCGCGAGGGTCCGGCCACCCCGCAGGAGCGCTGGGAGGAAGCCGGGGGCTATTCGCCCTCCACCCTGGCCAGCAACATCGCCGCCCTGATCTGCGCGGCCGAGTTTCTCGAGGCGCGCGGGGACAAACCTTCGGCCGAGTTCGTGCGCACCTACGCCGATTTCCTCGAGTCGCATGTGGAGAAGTGGACAGTCACCGATAAACGGAACACTGGTCCCGGGAATCACGCGGCACTATATCCGCATCAATCCTGCTATCAGCTCGGAGGGCGCACAGGGGAGACGAAGACCCCGATCATGGGGTACTGGCGCTGGCCAACCAGCGTCCCGGAGACCGCTACAAGTATCCGGCAAAGGAAATTGTGGACTGCAGGATTCCTGGAGTTGGTGCGTTTCGGAGTACGCAAAGCCGGTGATCCGCTGATCGAAGACTCGCTGAAGGTCGTTGATGCCGTGTTGAAGGTGGATACTCCGAAAGGCCCGTGCTGGAAGCGCTACAACCATGATGGATATGGGCAGCGCGACGACGGCGAAGCTCGTTTCATGGCTGGGGCGTGGGACGGCCGTGGCCACTGCTGACTGGCGAGCGCGCCACCTACGAACTGGCCGCCGGTCGTGACATCGATGCTTACCTGTTGGCTATCGAAAATTTCAGCACCGGCATCGGCCTGATCCCGGAGCAGATCTGGGACCAGCCTGATATCCCGGACAAGCTTATGTACTTTGGCGGCCCAACCGGCTCGGCTATTCCGCTCATGTGGGCACATGCCGAGTATGTAAAATTATTGCGCTCGTTGGTGGATAAGCGGATTTTCGACCTGATCGAGCCGGTGGCGAAACGATATCGCAACGATAATCCTCGTCCGGTAATCGAAGTATGGAAGATGAACCGTCAGGTCCGCACGGTTCCCGCCGGAGGCTTGTTGCGCGTGCAGGCTTCTTCCCCGTTCGTGCTGCACTGGAGCGGCGACGAATGGAAGACATGCAGGACACAACATCCACGCCGACCGCGGTCGGGCGTGGAGTTCGCCGACATCCAGGTGGCGGCACGCAAACCGCGTCCTTGACCTTCACCTTCTACTGGCCGCAGGACGGCAATTGGGAGGGCGAGAATTTCGAGGTTGAAGTCATGCAGGCAACCGAAACCCAATCTTAACCAGCAGAAAGGCGGAACGAGTGAGTAGCCAAGTGGAAGTCACCGCACAAGACAAAGAACAGGCGATAGCGAAGGCAATGGCTGCCTCGATCGCAGTAGGTCCCAAAGACGGTTTCGGCGACGAAACCCGGAGCAGCATCAGCTCAATTGTCTGTGCATCAACACGATTCGTACGCTCTCGATGGACGCCGTGCAGAAGGCCAACAGCGGACATCCAGGAACTCCGATGGCGCTGGCGCCACTGGCGTTTACGCTGTGGACCCGCTATCTGCGGCACAATCCGCGAGAATCCTCATTGGCCGGGCCGCGATCGCTTCGTTCTTTCCAACGGTCACGCGTGCATGCTGCTGTACTCCCTGTTGTACCTGACCGGCTATGATCTTTCGCTCGACGACATCAAGCAATTTCGGCAATGGGGATCGAAGACTCCGGGCCATCCTGAGTACGGCCTGGTGCCGGGCGCGGAAGCTACCACCGGCCCGTTGGGTCAGGGAGTTGGAAATTCGGTGGGCATGGCGATTGCCCAGCGCTGGCTGACCTCGCAGTTCAGCAAGGGCGGCCATAATCCTTTCGACTACCGTATTTACGTGTTCTGCGGTGACGGCGACTCTGATGGAAGGCGTAAGCAACGAAGCTGCGTCGGTCGCCGGGCATCTTGGGACTCTCGAACCTGATCTGGTTCTACGACAACAACCACATCACCATCGAGGGCAGCACATCGCTGGCCTTCAGCGATGACGTGGCCTTGCGTTTCGAGGCCTGGCACTGGAATGTGCTGCACATCAGCGACGTGAACGACCTCGATATGGTTGACGTGGCCATCCAGGCAGCGCAAAGGGAGACGAGCCCGGCCGACACTGGTCATCGTCGATACCCACATCGGCTACGGCGCGCCTCATCGTCAGGACACTAAAGAGGCCCACGGCGAAGCACTGGGAGAGGACGAGGTTCGCCTCACCAAGATCGCTTACGGCTGGCCGCCTGACGCCCATTTTCTGGTTCCCGACGAGGTGAAGGCCTACATGGGCAAGGCCCTCGACCGCGGCGCCCAATGGGAGAAGGAATGGAATGGCCGCTACAATGCGTGGGCGAAAGAATTTCCCGATCTCGCCAAGACCTTCCAGCAAATGCTCAATCAGGAACTGCCCGATGGCTGGGACAAGGACATTCCATCCTTCCCGGCAGACGCCAAGGGCCTCGCGACACGCGACTCGGGCGGCAAGGTGCTGAACGCAGTAGCGAAGCGTGTGCCGTGGCTGCATGGGAGGTGCGGCCGATCTTATATCCTTCGACCAAGACCCTTCTCAGCGGCGCCACAAACTTCGAGAAGAACAACTATGGAGGCCGCAACTTCCACTTCGGTATCCGCGAGCACGCCATGGGCTCCATCATCAATGGCATGGCGCTATCAGGGCTGCGTCCTTTTGGAGCGACCTTCTTTATCTTTTCCGATTACATGCGGCCGGTGCTTCGTCTGGCGGCGATGATGGACCAGCCGGTCATCTGGATCTACACCCACGATTCCTTCTGCCTCGGAGAGGATGGGCCGACCCACCAGCCGATCGAACATCTTATGTCCGTCCGTGCCATTCCGCGGATGCTGCTGTTCCGGCCGGCGGACGCCAACGAAGTCGCCGAAGCCTGGCGCTACATCATGCCGCTGAAGAAGGTGCCGGTGGCGCTGGTGCTTACCCGCCAGGCAGTTCCCACTTTTGACCGCACCAAGTATGCATCGGCTGCGGGTCTCGCCAAGGGTGCGTACATCATGGCAGACTCCGGCGGCATTCCGGACATCATCTTGATGGGAACCGGCTCCGAAGTTCAGCTTTGTGTTGGCGCTTATGAGAAGCTGACTGCCGATGGCGTGAAGGCGCGCGTCGTGTCAATGCCCTGCTGGGGAGCTATTCGAAAAGCAGCCTGACGAGTACAAACGTCAGGTGCTTCCGCCAGAGGTGCGGGCGCGCATGGCGGTAGAAGCCGGCGACCAGTTTCGGCTGGAAGCGAGTACATCGGAAATGATGGGTATGTTATTGCCAGAGACGACTTTGGCGCATCTGCTCCTTATAAGGAGCTATTGAAGCATTTTGGCTTTACCGTTGATGATGTCGTGGCCAAGGCGCACGATGTCATGAAAAAAATCAAACCTTAATCGTCGCAGGCGTACCATGACCATGAATCTAGCGGAGAAGAGCGCCACCGCCGACGACTGGCGAAAATCGCCGCGCTCGAAGAGCAAGATTTGCGAGGACTGAAATGAGCAACAACCCGTTAGTACAGCTTCATCGAGTTGGGTCAAAGCGTTTGGCTCGATCAGATGCGCCGGTCTCTTTTGACCACCGGCGGACTCAAGCGCCTCATCGACGAACGATGGCCTCCGCGGCGTCACGTCGAATCCGACCATCTTCGAGAAAGCCATCAGCGGCAGCCAGGACTACGCCGAGCAGCTGGACAAGCTGGCGCGTGCGGGAAGCAGCGTCTCCCACATTTACGAAGAGATCGTCGTCCAGGACATTGGGGCGCTGCCGACATCTTGCGCGGCGTTTACGACGCTAGCGATGGCGCGGACGGATTCATCAGCCTGGAAGTCTCGCCGCTGCTCGCCAACGACACCAAGGCGACCATCGAAGAAGCCAAGAAGCTTTTCGCGCGCCTGAATCGCCCCAACGTAATGATCAAGGTTCCCGGCACACCCGCCGGACTTCCCGCCATCGAGGAACTCATCGTTTCCGGGCTGAACATCAACGTCACATTGATCTTCGCGGTCGAAGTGTACGAGAAGGTCGCGGATGCCTACATCAAGGCGCTGGAGCGCCGCGCCGCCGCTGGACAGCCGGTTGACCGCATCGGTTCAGTTGCCAGCTTCTTCGTCAGCCGCATTGACACCATGGTGGACAAGCAGCTTGGCCAGCTCGCGGAGAAAGCCACCGACGAGCAGCAAAAGCAGCGCATCAACGCCCTGATGGGCAAAGCTGCGATTGCCAACGCGAAATTGGCTTACGAATCGTTCAAGCGCATCTTCGGCAGCGAGCGCTTTGCAGCACTGAAGGCGAAAGGCGCGAAGGTGCAGCGCCCGCTATGGGCCTCCACCAGCACCAAGAATCCGGCCTATCCCGACACTATGTATGTGGACACGCTTATCGGCGCCGACACCGTCAACACTGTTCCCCCGCAAACTCTGGACGCCTTTCGCGATCACGGCAACGGTTGCTCCGACGCTCGACACCGGACTTGACGAAGCACATCACGTCTTCGACGAACTGAAGGCCGTCGGCATTGACATGACCGCGGTCACCGACAAGCTGACGGAAGAGGGCGTCAAGTCGTTTTCAGATTCGTTCCGAGGAACTGATCGAGGTGATTGAAGCTCGGCGTGATCGAAGTCATGCGCGGCATCGATCGACCGTCACACGCGCTGCCCTCGGCAGATACGAAGCCGACTTCCAGAGCGCGCTGAAGAGTCTTGAAAAAGCAGAACTTTGTCGCGCGCATGTGGAAGAAGGACCCTACGCTGTGGAAGAGCGATCCCGAGCACGAGAAGATCATCGGCAATGCGCTGGGCTGGCTGAACGTTGCTGAGGCCATGCAGCCGCACGTTGCGCGAGTTGGTCGCGTTTGCAGAGGAAATCCGCAAAGCTGGATTCGAGTTTGCCGTCGGTGCTCGGCATGGGCGGCTCCAGCCTGTGCCCCGAGGTGCTGGCGCGCACCTTCAGCAAGAAAGATGATTATCCGCAGCTCTACGTCCTCGACTCTACGGTGCCGACGGCAATTCGCCACCTGGAGCAGAAGATCAATGTCGGCAAGACCCTGTTCATCGTGGCATCGAAGTCGGGCGACACGACCGAACCGCAGATGTTTCACCGCTACTTCTACGATCGCGTCAAGCGGGTCAAGGGCGACTCGGCAGGCGAGAATTTCGTTGCCATCACCGACCCCGGCACACAGCTCGTCCGCGACGCCGCGCGCGATCACTTCCGCCGCGTCTTCCTCAACATGCCCGACATCGGCGGGCGCTATTCGGCGCTCTCATACTTCGGCATGGTGCCGTTCGCGGTGATGGGCGGAGACGTGAAGGCACTTCTGACTCGCGCCGCTCATGCTGCTCATGCTTGTGCCGGACCGGTTGGGATCAGCGAAAATCCGGGCGCGCGCCTGGGAGCCATACTTGGCTCGCTGGCTAACGCTGGTCGCAACAAGCTGACCTTGGTCACGCCCGCGCCGCTCGGCTCGCTCGGGCTGTGGATCGAACAACTCATTGCCGAAAGTACCGGCAAAGAGGGCAAAGGGCATTGTGCCCGTAGCCGGTGAGCCCCTGGGTCCGCCTGACGTTTATGGCGACGACCGCATCTTCGCATACATTCACACCCAATCGGCCAAGACCGGCGATATCGAGGAGAAGCTGTCGGCGCTGGAAGCTGCCGGGCATCCGGTGCTGCGCCATACGTTGCACGATCCGCTCGATCTCGGCGAGGAGTTCTTCCTGTGGGAGTTCGCCACCGCCGTTGCTGGGGCGCTGATTGGCGTTGACGCTTTCGATCAGCCCAACGTGCAGGAGTCGAAGGACAACACCAAGCGCCTGCTCGCTGAATATGTCGCAGAACGGCTCCCTCCCGCAGCAGAACCTGATCGTGGCCGACAATACGCTGCGCGTATTTGGCGATGCCGAAACGCGCGATACCCTGCGTCGCGGCGGTTCTTCGCTGCAGGAGATCATCGCCGCCCACATCTCGCGCGTGAAGCCCGGCGATTACTTCGCCATCACGCAGTTCATTGAAGAGCTGAACAACTACGATGCCTTGTTGCAGGAGATTCGCGTCGCTATACGTGACGAGAAGAAAGTCGCAACCACCTCCGGTTATGGACCGCGCTTCCTGCACTCCACTGGACAGCTGCACAAGGGCGGTCCTGACTGTGGTGTGTTCATCCAGATAACCTCGAGTGACATCAACGACATCGACATTCCGGGTGAGAAGTTTACCTTCGGCGTGCTCAAGCAGGCTCAGGCGCTGGGCGATTTCGAGTCGCTGGCCAGCCGGCACCGCCGTGCCATCCGCGTCGATCTCGGCGGCGATGTGGAGAAGGGATTGCGCCGATTGCTGGCGATAGTCAGAGCCGCGGTTTCGCCGGCCGTCATGGAAGTTGCCGCACGCGGCTAAAACAACGGCGATAGCGCCGTTCTTTAACGGGCGGCGTAGTCGCCATATCCTGGAGTGATAGCGCTTATGAGCACGATCGTTCAGCCAGTTCCTGTCAAGCTTGCAAAGCCAACGTTGCCGAAGGGCGACTCCTGCCTGCTGGTCATCTTTGGTGCTACCGGGGACCTCACCCGGCGAAAGTTGGTGCCTGCACTGTACGATCTGGCCTGCGTCGGGTGCACCAACCGGAACTTCGACGTGCTCGGCATCGGGCGCACCGCGCTCACCGATGACGATTTCCGCGCACGGCTGCGTGACGGAGCCGCGGATTCTAAAGACACTCGTAATTTCACCGACGATGGCTGGACCGATTTTGTCAACCGCCTGCATTACCTGATCGGCGATGCCAACCAGAGGGACTTTTATCCCCACCTCAAGGCAAAGATCGAGGAGATGCAGAAGAACGGCGCGAGCCGGAACATTTTGTTCTATGTTTCGACGCCGGCATCGCTCGCTCCTCCGATCGTCGAGGGCTTGGGCTCGGTCGGGCTGGCGTACAACAGCGACGGCTGGACGCGGATCATTCTCGAGAAGCCTTTCGGCCGCGATCTCAAAGCGCGCACGAGCTAAACGAAATTGTGGCTCACGTCTTTGACGAGCACTCGGTGTATCGCATTGATCACTACCTCGGCAAAGAGACGGTGCAGAACATCATCATGTTCCGCTTCGGCAACTCGATGTTCGAGCCGGTGTGGAACCGCAACTATATCGAGTACATCGAGATCACGGCTGCCGAAACCCTTGGCGTGGAAAACCGGGGCGCCTTCTACGAAGAGACCGGAGCGCTGCGGGATATGGTAGCCAACCATATGCTCCAGTTGCTCATGCTGACTGCAATGGAGCCGCCGGTCAGCTTCGACGCCGATTCGGTGCGCGGGCATAAAGTGGAAGTGCTGCGGGCCATCCCTCCCATGTCGAAGGACGAGGTCGCAAAACGCACCGTTCGCGGGCAGTACGGACCGGGACAGATCGATGGCAAACCGGTTCCGGGCTATCGCCAGGAACCCGGCGTCAATCCCAATTCGCTCACTGAGACCTACGCTGCTGTCGAGTTCCATATCGATAACTGGCGCTGGGCGGGAGTTCCGTTCTACGTGCGCGCCGGCAAGCGGCTGGCGAAGCCGACGACGGAGATTGCCGTCCACTTCAAGCGCACGCCGCAGGCGCTATTCGCCCGCAGCCCCAAGGACGTTCACCACAACGTCATCACCATGCGCATCCAGCCGAACGAGGGCATTTCGTTGAGCTTCGGCGCCAAACAGCCGGGATCGCAAATGCGCGCCATTCGCGTGGACATGGACTTCTCCTATCGCGACGCTTTCGGCGCCGAAACCCCTGCTGCGTACGAGACGCTGCTGCTCGATGCCATGCGCGGTGATCCGACGTTGTTTACGCGGCGCGACGAAGTCGAGGCAGAGTGGCGCATTATCACGCCCATTGAAGAGGCCTGGGCCGAGCTTCCGCCTCCGCAATTTCCCAATTACCCGGCGGGCTCCGAGGGACCTGAGGCAGCAGACCACCTAATTCAGTACGACAACTTTCGGTGGCGGCCGCTCAAGCGCGAGGCCGAGGCTGCCTCTGATGGCTTAGACGCTCTCGCTGGAGCCCAGAAACAGACGGCAGCCGACTGAACGCACTGCCGGAGAATCGCACAAAACAAGCCGCACTTAAGCTCAGCGCGAGCTTCGAAGCCTGCATCCAACTAAATTGTCGTTGATGCCCACTCGTCACCGCTCAATTCGAGTTATGGTCTCCGCGTATGAGACTCAACGCTTCGGCTTGCGAGTAGTTGTTTTGCGCGCCGGTCGATGCGCCTGGGTTCGCGCGTGGGCGTGGGCCGTAGCACCCGCGTGCGCTCCGGCGGCCGCAGCCATCGCTTTCTTTGGCCGGGGAACACTCTTGTCAGTACCTTTGGAACCTTTTCTTGCCGGAGTAGGTGATGGCGGCGCTGCAGTCGCCGCTGATGCAGCGCTCGGCGATGAGAGCCAGAATTCCAACTCCTGATAAGCCGTGCTTCCCTGGTGGAAGTAGCGGTCCTGCCAGTCAGGGGTCGTCACCAAGCCGGTCCAGGCCTGCTGTTTCTTCTGTTGAATCTGATAGCGCCACCGATAGTGGTCATACACATCCATGATGTGTGTGGTATAGGCGAGGGCGAGCGGGCGGTTTCCGCGGAAGATTACCAAGTTTTCGTCATTCGCATACGAGGCCTTGTATCCCTGGTTGTGGCTGCCCGTAACCACAACGCAATCCGTCTCTGACATGGGATCGACTACGACGATCTTGTCGTGAATGATGGCGTGAGCGGTTGGCGACGACTTCAGCAGTTCCTTCTTCCAGTAGGAAAACTGGTCATTGATAGCGGTTGCTGCAACACCTGTTTCGTCTACTATGTCGGGATCTCCAGTGGCGCTGCGGTGGTAAAGTTCAGTCTGTATCGGCTGCTTATCATCAAACTTCTCGATCGCCTTGGGATCAGTGGCAGCGCCGCGAATGAACAGTTTCGCATTACTCGCCTCCACATCCTTGATCACGTCGAGCACGCTCGGCGTGCCCGGCATAAACTCCAGAAACAGGACAGCCTGCTGAGCCGCGTGAATGGCCTGAAAAACCTCGAACATGTCACCAGGCGTCCCCGCCGGACATGAGGCGCCAGCGCTGAGATCAGCCGGCACGGCAGCCGTCTTCGGCTTCGACTTCTGTTTGGTGTTAGGCGAATACCACACGTTTGTTTGGCCGGCCTTATTGGGACGACTATTCGAGGTCCGGAAAGGCGGGCCCTGTAACTTCTTCGGATCGCCGCCGGCGGCCTTCGTATCTTTGTTGAGCCGGTTCCAATAGTCCATGTAGAAGGCGGCGATGGTGTCATCCTCGATAATCACGGAGTTGTTGCTCTGGGCGCAAAGTCCGGTCGTGGTCCAATTGGTGCTGCCGGCAAGTACAGCCTTTGGCTTTCCGCTTGCGTCCACATACACCACCGATTTGTTGTGTCCAATGCTCGCGGTAGGCAGCAAACGATCCGTGATGTCGATTTTCGCTTTGTGCAGCGTTGTACGGCTGCCTACACGTTTCGCGGTGTCGTCGTTAGTCGGAGTGGCCGACAGAATGACATGAACGTGCTTGCCCGTTTTGAGGATCGCATCGATCAATTCGGGATCGTCCAACTCATAAAGCGCGCAATAGCAGTCGCCGCCTTCGGTCTGCGCTCGCAACAAAAGCGTCTTCACAGCCTCGATGATCTGGCCGGCGAGCTCGCCGCGTAGTTGATCTCCGGGCTTCGTAATGTGCTTCATCAGTTCCCCGGAACTTGGGGCGCCGCCTGAGCCTGGAGGCAACATGTGGGCCACATGCTGGGTGGAAAGAATACCGTTGTTGAAATAGGCAAGAACGTCGTTGGCGGTGTCCGGAGTCAGATCCACGACATCGGTCGTCAAAAGCAGATCTTCTTCCGGCTTGAGAGAATCCGGAGATCCCACCATGGGGATAACCTGATACTGATACTTGCCTCCCGCCTTCGAGGTGAAATCACGCCAGTTGAACTTCTGCACCGGCCACACGTCGGTGGTCTTGGCGACCCAATCCTCGTTGCTCCCTCCCTGCCAGCCAACCCACGCGGGCAAAGCCTGGAAATCGGAACCTGCCTCGTTCAGGTCTTTGCGGCGGACAGTGAAACCCAGGCAGTTCGGGATCTCGTTGTCGTACTTCCATGCGAGGAATATAACGTCGTTGTTGTGCAGCGCTATGATCTTTCCAGTATTCGCCATAAAGCCTCCTCAGGTTGTGCCGGCGGATTCGACGTGGCAGCCAGTTCGGGTTTGTAACTAGCGCGATCGCGAAGAAACCGCGATGGCCTATTTGGGTACGCGGGCGATGCCGCAAAAGTACCTTCAACCAAATCACGTGTCAACACAAAAGCGTGCCAACGGCACCAAGTGTTGTCCTGAATGATGAAGAAACGATGAATGAGCCGACTCGGCGCCTGGGATGGCTGCGATTCGTACAGTTCAAGCCCGGAAGAGATTTGTAACGTGCGGAAGCAGCAAGGCCGCCGTTAGGGATCGAGCTTCGAAAACCAGGCGACGAAGGCATCGATGCCCTCGCGAAACGGCACGCGTGGCGAGTACCCTAATACGCGCTGAGCTTTTGAGATGTCGGCGAAAGTGATTGGAACGTCACCCGGCTGGTCCGGCAAGCGTTGAATGGTGGCTTCCCTGCCCAGGCTGGCCTCCAGGGTGCGAATCAAGGTGTTGAGGTCGACTGGATGCGAGTTGCCGAGGTTGAACACGCCGTACTGGCAGTCATGATGCAACGCCGCAACCACTCCTTCAATCGTATCGGTGTAGTAAGTGTAATCGCGGCCGCTGGAGCCGTCGCCAAATACCGGAATCGGTTTACCCTCAGTGATCAGCCTGGTGAACTTGTGGATCGCAAGATCGGGCCGTTGACGCGGTCCATACACGGTAAAGAAGCGCAGGCACACCGTGCGAATGTTGTACAGATGTGAATAGGTAAAGCAAATTTTCTCACCCGCGAGTTTGGTAGCCGCATAGGGGGAGATGGGGAGATTGAGGACATCGTCTTCGGTGAATGGCACGCGATCAGCGATGCCATAGACAGAACTGGACGAAGCAAAGACGAACTTGGGCACGCCAACTTGCCTGGCCATCTCGAGCAGCACCATGGTCCCACGAACGTTGACATGTTGGTACAAGAGAGGGTCGTCGAGAGAAGGCCGGACACCGGCACGTGCCGCCATGTGGATAATTGCGTCGGGCTTCTGCTCGTGACCGATGGCGAGCATCTTTTCCTGGTCGCAGATGTCAGCTTGTTGGAAAGTCGCAGGGCCGGCGCGCAGCACGGCCGCGAGGTTGGCGCGTTTAACCTGCGGTGAGTAAAAATCGTTCAAATCGTCGACGACGGTGAGGGCGTGTCCGTCGCGCAGGAGGCGTTCGCACAAGTGCGAGCCGATAAAACCCGCGCCTCCCGTAACCAGAATTCGCATTTATGACCTCTGCTTCGACCTGCCTCTCGCGGACCGGCGATCGACGAGATGAATCCATCGAATCGTCAATAGTAGCAGCAGCTTATTCAAACCTCTCCGCAACGAAGGAACCTTCTACAAACTCATGTATGGTGTGCGAAGCGCACAATTGACAATCACGATAAGGTATCCCTGTAGGTTGCGCACTCAGCTCGACCCGTTGTTTTCCAAGCCCATGCGGATTCTGACCTTCGCCAGCCTGTTTCCGAACAAGATGAATCCCGATTTTGGGATCTTCGTCTTCCACCGAACGTCGCATCTCGCCAAACGCGAAGGAAACGCGGTTGAGGTTGTCGCCCCGGTTCCGTATGTTCCAAGCCTTCTGAAATCGACAGCCCGCGGGTCTATTGCTTTGATTCCCCCAGCGGAGGAAATTGGCAACCTGCAGGTCCATCACCCGCGGTATCTACTCGTGCCCAAGGTTTCCATGCCCTTACATGGTCTCTTGATGTATGCGGGATGCCTGCGATATGTAAAGCGTCTTCATGAGGAACACGGTTTCGACTGCATCGATGCGCATTACGTATTTCCGGACGGGCTGGCGGCTGTGCTGATTGGACGATCCCTTTGCATTCCAGTCGTAGTTTCTGCCCGCGGCACCGATATTCATACCTTTCAAGCCTTTACGACGATCCGTCCCCAAATCCGGTGGGCACTTCGACACGCTGCGGGCGTTATCGCCGTTTCTGATTCGCTGGCCAAAATCATGCTCGATCTGGAGCCAAGCCTTAAAGATGTTCAGACCATTGGAAACGCGGTCGACACCGCACGTTTTTTCCCAGTGGACCAGCGCGAAGCCAGGGAAAAACTTGGATTGGATCCGCAGGACCAAAATCATCGTATCCGTCGCCGCGCTTAAACACGTGAAAGGACCGGATCTGCTGGTACGGGCCGCCGCCCTCCTGAAGAAAAGCTTCGGGCGCTGCAAAGCGGCATTCGTTGGACCGGGCCCGATCTGGAGAACCTGCGGCAATTGGCGGAGCAGTTGGATTGTGCCGACATCTGCGAGTTTGTTGGTCGGGTACCTAACGAGCAGCTTGTGACCTATTACAGCGCGGCAGATGTAAGCTGCCTCGCAAGTCGCAACGAGGGATGGCCCAACGTAATCCTCGAGTCTCTCGCCTGCGGCACTCCAGTGGTTGCGACTGCGGTGGGTGAGGTGCCGCGCCTTTTGACTAATCCCGATCTCGGGATTGTTGTCGATCCGACACCGGAATCAATCCACGCAGGATTGTCGCGAGCCCTGCAACGGCAATGGAACCGTGAAACACTTTCCGCCTATGCGCAAGGTCACACTTGGGAGAACGTCGCCGCACAGGCGGAGGTGGCCCTGAAACGGGCGACGGGACTACTGGAGCCCTGACGCTTTGTCACACCCGGTGTTCCGCTAGAATGGGTTCGTCGCTTACCGAAAAAACAGCCTCAATGTCTACTACGTCAGATTCTCGCCCAGAACTGAGTACCCTCAGCCGTCCCGCATCGGAGTTTGGCCGTGGCCCTCGAGTGTTCCTGTGTGCCGCGGTTGGACTGATCCTCTTCATCACCGCAATTCGGGCGGCTGTTTGTTATCGAAACGATAGCTGGGTGGAACACCCCTCGGGCGTGATCATTGCGATGGCCGCGGACCTGCGGGATGGCGTGTTTTACCGTCCGCTTTTGGGCCCCGACGGATATGGCGGCACGCGTTACTTTCCCCTGTACTTTGTCTTGCATGCCTTGCTGCTCAAGCTGGGTATGCCGGTATTGGCAAGCGCATATCTACTATCGGCGGCAGCAGTGCTGTTGTTGCTGATCGGAGTCTTCTACTTACTGCGAGGATTGGGCGTAGATCCGTGGCTGGCTGCTTGCTCAGCTGGTGCGGTTTTGGCCGCATCCTCGGCGCAAATGGCCCTGACAAATCCGCACGGAGATGGCCTAGCAAGCGCTCTCAATGTCTGCGGTCTAGCAGTTATCGTCCGTCCAAAGCTGGATCACCGGACACATCGCTCTAGCTTCGATCTTGTTTACGCTGGCCTGGTCTGCCAAGCTCAACATGGTATTCGGCGTAGCCGCAGCCTTCATTTGGTTGCTGGCCAAGGGTTCACGACGAATAGCTTGGGAGCTGGCCGCTGAAACCTGCTTCGGCTGTCTATTGGTTGCCGGGGCTATGATCATCGCCAGTCAAGGCCGCATACTGGAAGTGTTCAAAGCTTGCGTTCTTGGTGGCACCAACCGATCGCTCATGATGCTAGGTCCTTTACACGTATGGCTAATAGCACGTCGCGCGGACAGGGGTCTGATTCTGTTTTTCTTCCTGGCGGTCTTCGCTTTGATGTTCGAGCTATTGCGGCCGTCCGTGAAGCTATTGCAGAGCCTTCCTGTAGTGTTCTTTCTTACGACCATGGCAGTTATGTTCGTAATTTTTGGTTCCCCGGGCGTCGTCACCAACCACTTGGTGGATGTGCAAATAGCAGCGATAGTTCTGTTCACTACCTGGCTGGCAAAGGACGCCAGTGAGCGATTGAAGCAGGTTGGGGTTTGCGCCCTCGCGCTGGCCAGTGTCTTAGCGGCGCTACCCCTTTTGCACAAACTTATGGTATGGGACAGAAGGTTCCAACCGCACCGGTTCCAACGAGCGATCGCCCTAATCCAGGATACGCATAAACCGATTCTGGCAGAGAACCCGATTCTCCCAGTGCTGGCTGGTCAGCGCCCATACGTGCTGGATCCGTGGATGTTGCGAATGCTACGGGAGCGCATTCCCAATTTCGGCGAGCCTCTCCTGGAGGGATTGCGTCATCAAGCCTTCGGTGCAGTGGTGCTGTCAGTTGCCAATGCCCAAACCGCCCGCGCACGGGCGTGGTATACGTGGAGTAACTTTGGACCCGGATTTCTCACGGCCCTCAATCAGAATTATCGGCTGGCGGGGGTTGTTGAGGACCAAATCATCTATCTCCCAATCGGGAACTCCTCCCACGAAGTTGGGGCTGAGCAGCACGAAACACCACAGAGCATCGAACGATCGGCGCATGATACCACGGCAGAAACCCTGCCCGCGAAGCATTAGCGGTCCCGACCACCCATCGTCTTCTCACTGCCGCCAGAGAAAATTTGAGGATAAGGTAGAATGGGCCGCATCGAAGGGGACTCGAGAAAGCAGCGCGGAAAGGGTGGAATAAGCTCGAGCGGCGGCGGAGGGTCGTATCTGCAGGTTGAGATTCCAATAGCGTTCAGAACGGATGGGCAGGTTGATCCGCGGTGTGCGAGTTGGTGGTCTGATGTCGATGCCGGGGAGCGAGCATGCAGCTCTTAGCAAAGGAAGAGTTACGACGCACCGCCTCTCGCGAGCTGGAGCAGACCTTAGCTCAGGTGGACGTCTGGAGCTTCATCGCAGCGACGTTGCTGGTTGCTTTCTACTTCGCAACGAGTCTGTACATCTCTTCTCACCGCCTGCTTTGGGTCGACGAGATATTGACCGTCCTGAACACCCGGCTACCTCACTGGACAACAATTTGGAAGGCTGCGACCCAGGGGGCTGACGGCCTGCCGCCTATCTATTTCATGGTGGTGCGGCCCTTCGACGATCTCTTCGGTCACAGCGACCTCTCCATACGTCTGCCGTCGGCCTTGGCTATGCTGGCCGGCTTGCTTCTAACCTTCGATTGCGCTCGGCGCCTCACGGACGCTCTCCACGGATTGATCGCGCTGGCTGTCTTAAGCTGTTCGTTCCTGCCCTACTACGGTCACGAGGCCAGGTCCTATGCGCTCTATTTCATGTTCGCGACGTTGGCTCTTTGGATTTGGGTCTACGACAGAAATGACAGCTGGATCGGCGCAGTCCTCTTCGGAGTCGCACTGTTTCTGGCGGTTGGGATGCACTACTATGCGATTCTATGTCTCGTGCCATACGCGGTCTGGGAGGTCTCGAATTGGAAACCATGGCGTCTACCTTCGCGGAAGATGGTCGCCGCACTGGTCGGCATAGGTTGTGCCGCAGCGGTTTTATGGATCCCAATTCAAGCTGGAAGGCGCCAGTTCCGTCCTGACTTCTGGGCTAATCCCACCCTCGACCTTCTTCGCGACGCCCTTCCTGGTGTTTTGCCCGACGGCCTGCTGCTGTTGGCTTTAGTTGTAGTTTGGATTGCGTTGTCCGGGCCAAAGGATAAAGTCATTCCTCTGCAGCCCATGCTACCTGCTGAGCGCGTCGGTTGGTTCTTCCTTCTTATACCCGTGGGGGGCTATCTTCTGGCGAAGGTAACCCATGTTTTTCAGCTCCGATATTTCATTTGCATGCTGCCTGGCGTCGCGGTTGCCTTCTCCTGCTGGTTATGGCGGCGCTTCCATGGGGCATGGCGTGTCTCGGCTGGAGTCTTCCTCATTCTGGCAACATGGGGAATAGCGAAACAGATGACGGCAGTGCGGGACCCGAACCGGTTTTATTATTCGCCAGTCCGGCAAATCCTGAGCATGGAAAACGCCCTGCGCGATGACGGTAAGCGGTATTTTGTGGTGTGCCACCAGGGGCGTTACGTGGAAGCCCGCTACTATTCAAAGCATCCGGAAGAATATGCATTGCTGACTCCTTTGGATCACGGTAACCTACACGAGACCATGATTCTGGCCCAATATCATCCGATGCAGTTCTGGACCTTGGAAGATCTCAAGAATCATGCCCGGGAAACGGCGTTAATTGCGCCTCTCCCCAGCGATTTGGACACTCTGAAACAGGCTGGTTTTCAGACTACGATTCGTTTTACTAAACCGCTCGAAGTCGTCTACTTCGAATGACTCTTAATGCTGCCGATGCGGTTTACCGCGGAACGCGAGCGTCGTAGCGGATGAGGGGCGACGAATGTCAAAGATACTGGTAACAGGGAGCAAGGGAACCCTCGGGAAGCCTTTGGTGCGTGAACTCGAACGCCGGGGACACGAAGTCTGGGGTGTAGATCTCCAGCATCAGGCAGACGAAAGGTTTATTCGAGCCGACGTTGCGTCCTATCGCCAGCTGGAGAGAGTTTTTGAACAGGACTATGACTATGTTTACCACTTAGCTGCGGAATTCGGCCGGATCAACGGGGAGGAGTATTACGATACTTTGTGGGAGACGAATGTCATCGGCACCCGTAATGTTCTGGAATGGCAGCGCAGAAAGGGCTTTAAGCTGATATTCTCCAGCTCATCGGAGATCTACGGTGATAAGCATGCGGACATACTACGTGAGGACATCCCACTACAGCACTCGATTATCCAGCACAATGACTACGCCGTAACCAAATGGGTCAACGAAATCCAGATCATGAACTTTGAAAAGCGCTACGGAAACCAGTGCGTGAGACTGCGTTTCTTTAACGCCTATGGCCCGGGAGAGTTTTACCACAATTACCGCAGCGTTGTGTGTTTATTCATTTACCGCGCCCTGCATGAGTTGCCTTATCAAGTCTACGAAGGTTACCATCGCGTCTTCATGTACATAGACGACTTCATCCCGACGCTCGCCAACGTCGCTGATAATTTTGTTGCTGGCAGCGTGTATAACATCGGAGGCGAGGAATTCCGCAGTGTCCGAGAGTTAAGCGATCTGATCCTCGGGCACCTAGGAAGCGATGATAGGCATGTCACTTACCTGACTGAAGACAAGCATAATGTACAAAACAAGCGGCCGGACATCTCTCGGGCCAAGAACGCCTTCGGACACAATCCCGAGACGACATTGGAGCAGGGCGTTCCGAAAACCATCGAGTGGATGAAGCAGGTCTACTTCGAAAGCTCGCACCGCGACCGCGTGGAGAAGCTCTAACTAGAACTTGGGAGCCACTGATGGAAGCCTTCGGGGCGGAATACCGGAGTAGTCCCATAGTCAGCTTCATCGTTCCTGCGCTGAATGAGCAGGACAACCTGGCTCCCCTCATCGAGCGCCTTGCAGCGATTGGGAAGGAATCCCGGCCGTGTGAGGTCCTCATCGTGGACGATGCCAGCACCGATGCCACCTACCAACGAGGATTAGAGCTTGCCAAAACGGATCCGAGGATAAAAGTACTTCACAAAGAAGAGCCAAGGGGTCTCGGGAGAGCGGTTAGATACGCCCTTCCCCATGTACGAGGAAAAGTCGCCGTCGTGGTCATGGCCGATGGCGTCGACCCGTTGGAAACCGCAGTGCCACAGTTTTGCGACAAGATCCTTGTGGAAGGCTGCCATCTGGTCCTACTCTGTCGCTACACCACACCGTCTGATTCCGAGAGCATCCCTTTTTCGTACAAATTCTTCCAGTCGGGATTTCGCTTAGTGACGAGATATGGCTTGGGCATTCACTTCCGCGATACTACCTACGCGTTCCGTGCGTTCGACGCAGATTTCCTGCGTGGGCTCGATCTCAGGGGCGAAGGTTTCGAGATTTCACCTGAGACTACCTTCAAGGTGATTCTGGCTGGCGGGAGAGTGGGAGAGGTTCCCGGCCGGCAGACACGCCGGATCCGGGGCAAATCAAAGTTCCGATTCCTTAAGGCGTTTCGCGGTTACAGCCGCGTGGTGCTGGAAGGTTTGTACCTTCGCTGGGTGAGACGTCCCCGGCGCTCTCCGGCCCGGATGACTTACCCGAAACGGTGAGTCCCGGTCGAATGTATCTCGTTTGGCGCGCCGATGGATACTCAGGCTGTGACGCCCCTGGCATCGACGCGTACTTCTGATCGAGTAAACACCACGGCGATTCGCTCAGCGGCATGACCATCCCAAAGCGGGGGAACGCTCCCGCGCTTGGCTTTTCCTGCCAATACCTTTTCCAGCTCCCCCCGCAAGCGATGAAGATCACGGCCTACCAGGACGTTGGTGCCCATGGTTACCGTAATGGGCCGTTCCGTATTTTCGCGGACAGTCAGGCATGGTATGCCAAGAAAGGTCGTTTCCTCCTGGATACCACCAGAATCAGTAATAACTACCGCCGCCCGGCTCTGCAAAGCTAGGAACTCGAGGTACGGAGCGGGGTCGAGAATCCGCAGACTTGAGCGACCGTTGCCAACATCGATACCAGCTTCAACAATCCTCCCTTTGGTACGGGGATGCACTGGGAATAGCACGGGTAGATCGTTGCTGATCTCCAGAAGCATATCGAGCAACGACTTCAGCCAGTCAGTGTCGTCGACATTAGAGGGACGGTGTAGCGTTACCAGGACATAACGTTCAGGAAGGTCTTGGGGCAATCGTTCGATGGCATAAGGCAAAAGCCGAACTAGCGTATCGATCATCACATTGCCGACAAGATGTACCTTCTCCGGCGCAACGCCTTCCCTCGCCAAGTTGCGATTGCCGTCTTCCGATGGCGTGAACAGCAGGTCGGAAACTTGATCGGTTAGCAGGCGATTGATCTCTTCCGGCATGGTGCGGTCGAACGAGCGCAATCCAGCTTCGACATGCGCGACTGGAATCAGTAGTTTGGCGCAAACCATGGCCGCGGCGACGGTGGAATTGACGTCTCCGTAAACGACCACCCAATCGGGTTTGTGCTCAACTACGACGCCTTCGAATCGCGCGATGATCTGGCTGGTTTGCTGAGCGTGACTTCCTGACCCCACTTCCAAATTGATGTCTGGAGTCGGCATTCCCAGCTGCGGAAAGAAGACGTCAGACATGTTGAAGTCATAGTGCTGTCCCGTGTGGACAAGCGTCTGTCTGACCCCGTCCCGTCGCGCCAGTGCCTGCAGAACTGGCGCCGCCTTCATGAAGTTCGGCCGTGCTCCAACAACGTGAAGAATATTCATATTGGCGAGTCCAACCCGTACATCGTAGCGCATTGGACTCCGGAGAACGCGCAGGTAGGCTGCCAATCTGGAGCGGTCCGTCTCCCACAGGCATGTCTTCGCTCTATGTTATTTATTAGTATAGGTTTAACTCCAAATTCTGCGACGACCAAGATGGGTATTTGGGCATAAGGAGCTCTTGGCTAGGAATCTCAGAACCGCCCACAATACAACCGCACAAGTGAAATGTTTTTCCTAAGGATTCGGAACTTTCCTCCTGCACCGTCGATTTCACAAGGCCAAGGTTCCCTATACTATCCGTCGTTTCTGCCACTTGGGAGCGATTCGGCAGGACAACAGCATTAGCTGCGCCTCGGCCGTCCCTTCAGACCCCGGTATAAGAACCGTAGAATGAAATACGTTCGAGCGCCCATCAGATCCACAACTTATGTGCTAGAAACCGTTGGGTAAAGTGTCAATCTCATGCACTCTGGCCATTTCCGTGCAACTACCCAAGCAAGCTGGCAAGAAACACCGGGTGTACGCCAAAATGTGACTCGGAGGATATAGGTGTGACCATTCGGGCCTTGGAGTGTGAGCCAATCGTGGTACCGCCGCATGGCCCCTTCAGCGGCACGGGAGCACAATGGTACGCCATCCACACCCGCGCCCAGCACGAGAAGTCGGTGGTTTCTCACCTTCAGAGGCACGGCATAACCACTTTCCTGCCCCTGGTTAGCGAAGTCCATCGCTGGAGTGACCGGCATAAAATAGTGCATTTGCCGTTGTTTACATGCTACGCCTTCGTTCACATTCGATTGGTGCCTGAGTCATGGGCGAAGGTAATGAGTGTGACAGGTGTACTACGATTCGTCGGCTCTGGCAACACTGGCGTTCCTATACCCGAAAGCCAGATCCATGCCGTACAGACCCTGCTTTCGAGTAGCTTGTCCTATCAGATTTGCCCCTTCCTCCAGGTTGGTCAGCGCGTTCGGATCAGGGGAGGGTCCCTGGATGGCGTCGAAGGATTGCTCATCGCGCGCAACGGAGATCGCACGCTGATCATTTCCGTCGAACCAATCCAGCGGTCCTTGTCCGTTCGGATCGATGACTACAAAGTCGAGCCGCTCTAGCGATCCACCCTTGCCAGGTTCGCGTCACTGACTCATTGGCGGCGGGAAAAAGTCATGATGCCGATGTTCAATCGGGAGATCTTGGTTGAACGTCCCTTCCAGATTATGGGTGGTCACGCTCCTGCTTGGCGCCAGTCTCGGGTGGGTTGGTTGTCACACCGGCGGTCAGCCCCCGAGCGAACTGTACCTTCGTGGGCCTCATACCCCGGATGGAGTTCCTCGCTATGACGTGCTCGAGCTTTCTTTCCAGCACAACGGCACTTACCGGAATAACTTCTTCGATGTCGACCTCGAGACAACACTTAAGTCCCCTTCTGGGATAGAGCACCAAGCCAAAGGGTTTTTCTATGGCGGCGAACAAGTGGAAGATTAGGTTTCGTCCTGATGAAGCTGGAACCTGGACCTACTCCTACACTTTCACCGGTGCTGGGGGATTTCGGAAGCAAGGGAGTGGAACCTTCCTTTGTTTGCCGAGCAAAAACGATGGCCCCGTCAGGCGTAATCCGGCGAACCCCTTCCGTTGGATATTCGCCGACGGCAAGCCGTTTTTCCCGATCGGGCTGCAGGATTGCGTTGAGATAAATCAAGACCGGCTACGGGATTTCGTCATCGATGGCGAAGACCGAAACCATCCGGGCCGGAGAGTGGCCCCTGAGGAGTACTTTTCTACTTACGGCCAAGCTGGATTCAATCTACTCCGCTTTTCCCAGAAGAACTGCTCTTACTCGCTAATGGACGACCTGGATCACTACCGAGTTACCGAGAGCATCGCCACCGATGATCTTCTGTCTTCAGCTAGCAAGAACGGCTTTCGCGTCATGTTCGGGTTCTTCGGATTCTACGGTAAGCAGCAAAGTGACGTCCGCGCCTTCAACGTACTGGAGCGCGCGATGAACCATGCCCTCGGCAGACCTACAGAGGCCATCGAAACGCCTGGGAACCGTGAATTGGTGGAGAAGGAAAAACGCTTTGTGGCCTATTGTGTCGCACGTTGGGGAGTCTATGCCGACTTCTGGGAATTGCTGAATGAACGCAAGGCCTCCGATCAGTGGACAACCTTGATGGCGGACTATGTTCGTTCTGTGGATCCTGATCGAAAGCCCATCAGCACGAGTTGGGAAAAGGCCAATCTTCCGGCCATCGACATCAACGCTCCGCACTGGTATGAGAGCGAGAATGAGTTAACCTCCGATCTTCGGTGGCAACAGCTGGCCACCAAATGGAAGCAATACGGAAAGCCTGTGATCGTCGGCGAGCAGGGCAATGTGGGAATGAACTGGGACCCGCGCTCGGCCGTGCGCATGCGCATCCGGGCCTGGACCGCGCTTTTCCAAGAGGTCAGCCTGATTTTCTGGAACACGAGTGAGTCCAAAGCAGCCATGTTCGGTGGCCACTACACGCCCGGGACGGGCGCCAATATCTACCTCGGTCCCGAAGAGCGCGGTTACACTCGAGTCCTGCAAGAGTTCGCGTCTCATCTTGATGCTGGTATTGGCATGGCCCCGGTATCGCTTACCTCGCCCACCCTCATTCGTGGCTACGCCCTGGTTTCGCCGAACGTGGCGGCTTTCTATCTTCACCACGCTGCCGATCACACCACGCTCGCTGAAAATGCGGAGCTCAGCTTCGATTTCTCATTGTTAGGCCACAGTCAACTGATTGGCGAATGGATTGATCCGGCTACCGGCACAGTGGTTTCCCGTGTCAACGTTCCGCCACATCTTGCTACGTTGCAGGTCCCGCCGTTCAAGGTTGACCTCGCCTTGTCGGTTAGACCTATGGCAGCAGAAAGCCCAATCAGAGGTTAGACGACGTCAAGATTGGAAACGCGACGGGAACGAGGCACTCGGTCTTTTCGGCGTTTTGTTGCGGTCGCGATCCGGCTGATCGGATGGACTTTCGTTGTCCTCGCCCTGGTGGCCCTTACGCCACTGGCTTACTATTACGGGAATCCGCTTCGAGAGCCAAGCCATCCACAACCGAGCGATGTCATTGTGCTTCTGTCGCACGGCCAGGTGGACGACCAGTGGCTTTCGCCGGAAGGGGCCCAGCGAACCTGGGCAGCTCTAAAGCTTTACAAGTCAGGCTTTGCGCCCACGATCATTAGTTCCGGCAGTACTCACGGCCTTGATCAGGCGGGGCTACAGGCGAAGTGGCTGATGCTGGCCGGGGTTCCGAGCGAGGCGCTTGTTGTTGAAAGGCAATCCTCGAGGACCCACGAATCGGCGGTAGAGGTTGTTAGGATACTCAAAGAGCACGGATGGCAAAGCGCCGTGATTGTGACTTCCGAACTTGATGTTCCCAGGGTTCGCGCCGTCTTTCGAAGGTTGGGCTTTTCCAATCTCTCATTCCAGCAAGTACCTGAATATGGTCCGCCAACAGGAGCCTTGTACTACCACTCGGGCTGGAGGGCGTTTTATCACGCTACCTACGAATACGCCGCCCTGGCCCTCTATAAGTGGAAGGGGTGGATATGACCGTCCTACTTTCACCTGAGAGATCGCCGTTCGGTCGCAATTAGTCAAACCGGCAAATGTCTACCGTAGCTGCAGTCATACCCAACTTAAGAACGGCGGCCCTCGATCCACGCGTGGAGAGGTCGAAACCGGACCTGCGTCGCTTCACCATGCTGGTAATTCCGCTGGGGCTATTGCTCTTCACCTTTAAGGTTTACAACCTGGAGCAGCCCGCTTTCTTCAGGCTAGCGTGCATCGTTTTTTCCGGATTTGTCGTTTCCTATTGGCTGCCATTCCGATACTAAAGAGCCCTTCCTGATTTTGCTCTCGCTCGCTGGAGCCTACGTTTTGCTGAGCCCTGCGGTTGCCAGCTTGCTGATCGTCGTTGGTCTGCTGCTGTTCGGAATAATTCGCAGTGGCATCGAGTTCCGGTGGCGGTTGCTGGCGCTGGTGGGTATCCTATGCGCCTTCATCTATGGCCGCTCCAGCGGCCGCTTCCACGTTCCGGGAGACTTCTGGCCAGTCCTGGGCGCC
The DNA here is from genome assembly GCA_963782275.1 of uncultured Acidobacteriaceae bacterium. Lineage (GTDB taxonomy): Bacteria > Acidobacteriota > Terriglobia > Terriglobales > Acidobacteriaceae > Bog-257. Next base: position 112,775 of record CAWAJA010000009.1, read on the forward strand.
ATGTTCATGTTCCGGATGATCATTTACCTGTATGACGTGAAGCACCTCCCCGGCCCAGTCAGCCTGAAAGATTATCTTAGCTACTTCTTCCTTCTGCCCAATTACTACTTCCTGCTCTTTCCCGTCGTCGATTTTCAAACCCTGCGCAGAAGCTACTTCCAAAGAGACATTCATCCTGTTGCGCAGCAAGGAGTGTGGTGGATCTTTCGCGGCACAACTCACCTCCTACTCTACCGGCTGATCTACCAACTGCAAGGAAGGTTCTCGCCGCCAAATGTAGCGGTGGCCACAGCCGTAGCCGCAAAAATCATTTGCTGCTACCTGCTGTACTTGAGAGTATCCGGCCAGTTCCACATCATCGCCGGGATGTTGTGTCTGTTCGGGTATGACATGCCGGAAACCAACCACCGTTATTTGCTGGCGCACAGCATCAATGATTTGTGGCGGCGGATGAACATTTACTGGAAAGACTTCATGGTGAAGATCGTGTACTTTCCGGCCTACTTCAAGCTCCGGAGGAGGGGCGCACTGCGGGCAGAACTGATGGCGACGGCTCTGGTCGTCGTTACGACGTATTTCCTGCACGCGTATCAGTTCTTTTGGCTCAGAGGCAAGTTCCGGCTGACGGTAAATGACGCTCTTTTCTGGGCGATCATGGGAAGCTGTAATGCTGGTGAATGTCTGGATCGAGTTCAAGAACAGGAATCGCCCACCTCGCTCGGGATGGAGCGCCCGGTTGCAGAACGCCGCACAAATCGCCGCAACATTCGCTTTTATGGCCCTGCTCTGGTCGATGTGGAGTGCAGATAGCCTCACGGAATGGTTCTATTTCCTACGAAGCGGAAACATTTGATGGAATTGCGATTCGGTCGAACGTCGGGTGATGGACGCCTCGATGGAGGGTTGGATAACTTCACCAAGAACTTCGTCCTTACGCTGCTACTTCTGCTGGGCCTTCTAGGTTTCAACCTGCTTCCTGCCTTGATGGCACCTGGCCAGAACCGCCTCCGGCTGCAGAAGGTGCTTGCGGAACTGCAAAACGGCGATTTGAATCGCGAGGACTTTGATGCGCTGGCTGCCGGCTATTACGAAGGACTGCAAAAAAATGCCGGCCACTTGGGGATGCCGACGGAGCGGGACGACGTCCGTTTTCGCGACGATTTTCTGATGTACGAATTCAAGCCTAATGTGAGGCGACAGTACGCGGCCGGAATGAGGATCACCAATAGTCTCGGAATGCCGAATCCGGAGTACGGCTATCAGAAACCTCCCCACACCCGTCGCATCGCTTTGCTCGGAGATTCGCTCTCGGTGGGGCCGTTCGGCCAGGATTACGTTGCTTTGTTGGAGGCCCGCCTGAATCAGGCGAACACGACGCCCGAAATCCAGAGATTCGAGATCCTGAATTTCTCTGTGTACGGATATAACATTCTTCAGATGATGGATGTAGCGCTCTACGTCGCTCCAAAGTTCCATCCGGATGTCTACCTGGTCGCTCTCACGCACATTCAGGCGGGAGGTAAAGAAGGCATCCACCGGCCTTCATCTTGCGAGGTTGAAGTTGGAGGGCATCGATCTCAAGTACGACTTCCTTCGGCAGATAAGCGCCCAAGCCGGCGTGCTGCCCTCTGACCATATGAACGCGCTGATGAGAAAGCTCACGCCTTTTCATTTTCAGATGACGCAGTGGGCCCTGGAGCAGATCCGCGATCATGCCGCCTCCGAGGGCGCTCAAATGGTCATCGTTCTGGTCCCGGCTCCTATTCCCGTCGCTGTCGAAGCACAGGCCTTCGACGATATCCGCCCAACGATTGATCGCATTGGCGTCCCAGTAATCGACATGCGAGATACTTTCAAGTCCAAGAGTCTGGCAAACCTCCAGGTCGAATACGGAGTAGACGTTCACCCAAATGCGCGCGGCCACGAGATGATCTTTGAGAGCCTTTACCACGCGATGCAACAGGATCCAAAATTCTCGGCCAGCCTGCTGGGAACATCCGTTGAGCATCAAGATTCCGTGGCGCAATCACGATAGCGCCTGGCCCTGACAGTCCGGAGTGCTGTGATCAATACGCAGGCTAGAAAAAGGCGGAAAGCAAGCAATGGATGAAATCAAACAGGCAGATCCGGCAATTTCTTTCTGAGCTCCTACCTCCCGAGAGATTGGCAAACTTACGCGACGATACCCCGTTGCGCACCAGCGGAATCCTCGATTCGATGGGATTGTTACGATTGGTCGGTCTGGTTGAGGAGAAGTTCGGGATCGAAGTTTCCGCTTACGAAGCCGGCATCGAGAACTTCGATCGCATCGACGATATCGCAGCCTTCGTTCAGAGAAAGCGAGCGACGAAGGTCTGACTTCGGATCCGCTATTGTCGAACACGAATCTGTCTGTTAGGTGAAGCGATATTGGTGGTTGACTTCCATACCCACGTTGGTCATCGGCGATTCTGGAATCCCAAGATCGTCGAGGAGTTTTCCAAGCTAAGCCCTTCCTTTGTGGAATCGATGGAGACTCTAATGACTCCGGAGAATCTCATTGAGTTCTTTAAGGGCCAGGGCATTGACCATGCCGTCTGCATTGCAGATAACTCCGCGGTGACCGGATGTGTTCCCAACGATTTCGTGCTCGATTTTTGTGAGGGTCATCCGGAGCTGATTCCTTTTTTCTCCGTCAATCCGCACGACCCCGACATCACTGAGATTATGGTGCCTTACGTTCAGCGCCATCGAATCGGCGGCTTCAAATTCTTCCCGACTTACCAGTACTTCTATCCAAATGACCGGCAGCTCTACACCTTTTACGAATTTCTCCAGAGTGCTGGAAAGGTAGTGATGTTCCATACCGGGACTTCGAACTTTCCCGGCGCCAAGACTCTTATACGGCGATCCGATCTACATAGAGGAGATCGCCGTGGATTTTCCCCAGCTTAAGGTGGTGATGGCCCACAGCGGCCGGCCGTTTTGGTACGACAAGGCCTTTTATCTATCAAGGCTCCATGAAAATCTGTACATGGACCTCGCCGGGGTCCCCCCGCAACACTTGATGACTTACTTCCCCAAGCTCGAAAGCAACGCGGACAGGATTCTGTTCGGCACCGACTTCCCTGCCCAGCCAAAACCACTTCGCAGTTTAATCGGCATAATAGAGGGGCTTCCCCTTCGGCCTGAATCCATCGAGAAAATACTGGGCGAGAACGCCAGAAGAGTTCTGGGTTTGTAAAGTGCTGCACGGAGTTAGGGTTAGGTTGGCATGTTAAACCGCATCGTCCAAGAGGTTTGCCGTACGAATGGATCCCGAGCGGCGCTGGTATTTGTAAACGACCGCTATAGCTACGCCCAATTGGAAGAACAGGTGGCGCGTTGTGCGGCAGGCTTGAAGAAATCGGGCGCCGATCCCGAAAGAGGCGTGGCGCTAGTCTTGAAAAACAGCCCGGAGTTCATCTTTACCTACCTCGCGGCCTCTCGGCTGGGATCGCCTGCGTTCCTCGTGGACTCGGGTTCCAAGGCCAGCGAACTCCGGAGAGTTTTTGCGGAAAACCAGGTCGCGGTCGCCGTGTGTGAGCCCGAGCAGGTGGCGTCCATCGAGCAGAGCCGGGCTGAGACCGGACAGCACTTCTCCATTTACTCGCGCGGAGGCAACTTCGGCGAGTTAATGGGTAACGCGACTGAGCCTCCCTCTTCGCGAGTTTATGAGAATGAAATCGCCATCGTGCAATACACATCAGGAACCACAGGCGTGCCGAAATGTACTGCACGGTCGCATCGTAATCTTGCCTGCGAGGCTGCAAACTTTAATCAGACGACCGGTGTCGCGTCCGACGATCGCGTTCTCTGCACTGTTCCCCTTTACCATGCTCATGGATTTGCGAATGCCTTCCTGGCTGCGCTCTACGCCGGCGCGACGCTGGTAGTCATGGAGGAGTTCAACCGCGCGGCCGTGGTTGAGTTGTTTGCCCGGGAGCGCATCACGATTTTTCCGGCGGTCCCACTGATTTTCGACTTGCTTGGACGGCGCGTAATGGGACAGTCGCGCCCGGGAAATTCGCTGCGTCTGGTCTTTTCGGCCGGGGCGCCACTGTCGTCCGGGGTTGCGCGCGAGTTCAGAGAGGCATTCGGCGTCTACGTTCGCCAACTCTATGGGACGACCGAAGTTGGTTCCGCGGCTATCAACCTCGACCTCAACCTGCAAGCTTTACTGGATTCGGTCGGCTTGCCCATGAAGAATGTCCGCATCGAAATACTCCGTGAGGACGGCAGTATCGCGCCCTTAGGCGAGGAAGGTGAAGTCGCGATTCAGAGCCCTAACATGCCTGATGGCTACTTTCGGCAGCCAGAACTCAGTGAACAGAAGTTTCACCACGGATACTTTTGGCCGGGTGACGTCGGACGCAAGGATGAGCGGGGTTATCTTTACATTCAAGGGCGGGCGGCGTGGCTGGTTTCGAGCGCCGGTCGGAAGGTAGACCCGTTCGAGGTCGAGGCGGTAATCGCAACATTTCCCAAGGTGCGCGAGGTCGTCGTGGTTGGTGTTCCAGGCTATCTCGGCGAGCAAATGGTGAAGGCGGTCGTGGTCGCCCGCGAAGTCTGTCAGGAACAGGAGATCGTTGACTTCTGCCGTGACAGGCTGGCGGATTTCAAGATTCCGCGCGTCGTGGAATTCGTCAGCGAGATTCCTCGGAACGCTTCGGGAAAAATTCTAAGGAAGGACCTGATCTGACCGCGAAAACCCTGATCGACCGAATCGCCGACCGGGTTGTCCTGGTTCCAAACGGCCCCACCGTTGTACTGACGGCTTAAACAGTCAAGAACAGTATGTCAGCAATCGACATCCTTGCCAGTCTGAACGGGTTTGACGTGAACTCGTTGGCCCCTCTTCAGCGGGTACTGCTGGTCACTGATGGAACACTGACGGAGATCCTGGAAGCGAATTTCTTTGAACGCGTCCGGCTGGTGAAGGTATCTCAAGAAATTATTCCTGCGACCGCTTCTCACGGGCTACTCGAGCCCAATCCAGGAGAGGTTTTGATTGAAAGAAAAATCCTTCTTCAGGGAGAGGGTTCCCACCGGAACTATGCCTACGCTGAGTCTCTCATCGCGGTTGACAGGCTTGGGCCGTCGTTCCGGAACGCACTCCTCGAATCGGATACTCCGCTAGGGCGGTTGTGGTTGGAGCATAAGCTCGAGACATTCAAGCAGCTTCAGGAGGTCCGTTCCCAGAACGCCGATGGGCTGTCGCGCTACTTCGAATGTCCCGATGCCGCGTGCTTACTAGTGCGTACCTATCGCGTATTCTCCTCAAGCCAGCCCGTGATGCTCATCACTGAGTACTTCCCCGCTGCATACTCGGATTCTGGAAAAGGTGCCTCCGACAAGTCCGCCCTGCGACCTGGTGCATCGCTATGATTCATGAGTTTAAGCGGATAGATCTCGGCACCATGCGGGATCGACTCACTGTTCTTGGAATCGCCGAGAGTTTCTTCCAATCCAGCATTCTATTTGCCCTTGCCAAACTGAAAATATTCGAGCGAATAGGAGAGGCAGAGAAGCCACTGGACGAGCTTGCAGGCCAGTTAGGCGCCCAGCCAAAAACGCTAGCGCGCCTGTTGAACGCTGGGGTCGCTTTGAGCCTTCTTGAAACCACGGACGGCAACATCTACCGGGTAGCTGCGATTGGCCGGTCTGTGCTGTTGCCTTCGGCAGGCGAGGCTTACCTTGGCGATTGGATTCGTAACTTGGCTTACTTGAATGGAACCATGGCAGATCTCGATCAGGCCGTCCTGAAATCTGAGCCCACCGTCGATCCTTTGACCCACCTGGGAACAGACCCGGAACGGACGCGAGAGTTTACCATGGCAATGCACAACTACGCAGCACTCTACGGCAGCGAGTTGGCGCACTATCTTGACACGGCTGGCTGCAAGAGCCTGCTGGACCTCGGATGTGGTCCGGGTACCTACGCTTTCTATCTAGGGATGAAGAATCCGGAACTGCAACTTAGTCTGCTCGATTTCCCGGCCGTCTTACAGGTGGCCAAGGAAGTGCAAGCAAGATATTCCCTTAAGAACGAGGTCCACTATGTACCTGCCGATGCCGTCAGAGACGATATCTTCGGACAGTATGACCTCATTCTGGTCTCGAACACATTACATCAGTTAGGACCGGGAGCAAGCTCTTCGCTGGTCAAACGGCTCTACAAGTCTGTTCGGCCCGGAGGCTCCTTAGTCATTCAAGCGCGATTTCTGCGGGATGACCGGCTGGGAGACAGAGTTCCAATCTTCCTTGACCTGTTGGAGCTTTGTATCACTTCAGCCGGACGCAATCATTCCGTTACAGAGACCCGGGGTTGGTTGGAAGAGGCTGGTTTCTCAAACCTGCAATACTGTCCGATGAGTCTCTTCAACGAGAATAGCTTCCTCCGAGGCTATCGAGTCTAAGAGTTCCAACTCGTAGTTCCCTTCACCACACACCCATGGCCCATCCCTCTCTCGCGCACTCAATAACTGAGAAGCAGCGCGCCTCTGCTGCCAGTCTCGCCCACGGCGAAGAACCAGGGCTCTGGCCGGTGGTGCCGAACTCGGCTGGGGAGCCAGTCGCATGGGGGTGGCTGACTGGGTTGATGTTTGCCGCTATCGTTCTTCGAGTGCTGGCCCTGAACCAGCAGTTGTGGTTCGACGAAATTGTCACGCTGCTGGATTCTGTCCGCGAACCGGCCTCCCGAATCGTCACGCAGTACGCGGGGCAGAACCAGCATATGCTGTATTCCCTGCTGGCCCACTGCTCGATCCGCCTCTTTGGCGAACAGCCTTGGGCGCTGAGGTTGCCGGCCGTGTCATTCGGTGTTGCGTCCATCCCGGCGCTTTATTTCTTAGGACGCCTGGTGACAACCAATCGCGAGGCTTTGTTCGCCTCCGCTCTGATGACGGTCAACTACCAGCACATCTGGTTTTCACAGAATGCTCGCGGCTATACCGGGATGCTTTTCTGGACCCTGCTGACCAGCATTTTTTTTATCCGATGCGCGAATAATAAAAATAAGCGAGATTGGGTACTGTACGGCATCACGGCGGCTCTGGGTATCTATACCCATCTAATGATGGCGTGTGTGGTTGCTGGCCACCTGGTGCTCTATTTGTGGATGCTCGCGTCGCGGATGAGATCTGGCCACCACCTCTCACGGACCTTCTTCCTTCCGATCTACGGTTTCGCCCTGTGCGCTGCCATATCCCTGTTCCTCTATGCGCCAGTGATTCCGGGAATTCTTGCCCACACGGTTGGCGTAGCACGGGACCCGGTGCACTACGAATGGGCAAACCCGCTATGGGCCTTGGCGGAACTGGTTAGGGGGCTGCGCAGCGGCACTGCTGGAGGTTTGCTCGCTCTCGGGATCGGTGGCATCGTCCTACTGGGCGGATTACTGAGCTATTGGCAAGACAACCGGTTTGCCGTCGCATTGTTTATCCTACCCGGCCTAGTGACCGCTGCAGCGGTATTAGCAACCAGCCACAATTTCTGGCCGCGATTTTTCTTTTTCGAGATCGGTTTCGCCATGCTCCTGCTGGTTCGCGGGGCAATGGTCTTGGGTAGGCTTGGACCGCGCCTGATTGGGGGCTCCCCAAAGCTCAGCCTTCGAACCGGTACCGCCGTGGTGCTGTTGATGCTGGCCGCGTCTCTTGTTCCGCTGCGGGCTGAGTACCTGCATCCCAAGCAAGACTATCTGGGAGCGATGAAGTTCCTAGAGGAGCAAGAGCAACCCGGCGACCAGGTGGTAACAGTCGGCACCGTGATGACGCCTTATCAACGATATTATGGCCGGGAATGGCCGCTGGTGCAGACACGCTCAGAGTTGGACTCAGCGCTGTTGGGCCACCACACCACATGGCTGATCTACGCCATGCCAAGCTCCATCCGAGCCAGTGAGCCGGAGTTGTGGGAGGCAATCCAGAGCAAGTTCGCTCCGGTTCGCTCATTTCCCGGGACGCTCGGCGGCGGTGCCATTTACGTTGCTAAGACCAACCAACCCGGCGCCGTGGTTCGTCCTGTAAAATGAGCACTCGCGAGGGAGACCCAGTGCACGAAACGGCGGCACGCGCAATCGCCACGGAACTCCACCCGGCAGGGTTTCAGGCCTCCGGCCAAGTTGCCGTTTCGGTAGTGATGCCCGCCTACAACGAAGCGCAGATGGTTGGGCCGCAGATCGAGAAGATCCGCGAAGTCATGGACCGGACGAATTGTCCCTACGAACTGATCGTAGTGGACGATGGATCCATTGATGGAACTGCCGATGTCGTACGCCAGCACGACGTCGTATTGATCTCCAAGAAATACAACCGGGGTTACGGTGCAGCTCTCAAGACCGGCATTGCCGCCGCCACGTATGAGTGGATTCTTATCATTGATGCCGACGGAACGTATCCCGCGGAGAGCATACCGAAGCTGTTAGAAGCCCTTCCTGAATACGACATGGTCGTCGCCGCACGAACCGGCAAGAGCGTGCACATTCCGCTAGTTCGACGCCCCATGAAATGGGTTCTGGGGCGGCTGGCGAACTACCTCGCTGGTCAGCCGATTCCGGACCTGAACTCCGGCTTGCGCGTCTTCAGAAAGTCTTTATCAGGGAAATTTGAGCATCTCTTGCCCTCTGGCTTCTCGTTCACCTCAACGATCACCATGTCGCTTTTGTTGAACGACTATCGCGTGCTGTATCTTCCCATCGACTATCACAAGCGCGTTGGCCTGTCCAAAGTCAGAGCGCTTCACGTCTACGATTTTCTGCTGGTCATTCTGCGGACTGCCATTTACTTCAACCCGCTACGCTTCTTCCTCCCCTTCGGCGCAGTGTTTTTCCTCGTCGGGATGGGAAAGCTGGCCTACGATTTCTGGCGCTGGAGGTTTTCGCCCAACGGCGGAATCTTGTTCCTGGCGGCGTTCATCATCTGGGCGGTGGGCTTGCTCTCTGACCAGATCTCCCGAATTGCTTTGATCTCAAGATCGAAATGAGAGCCCGGGTAACAGAAACCCTGCGCAATCCGTGGGTCCGCGTTGGCGGGAGCCTGCTGATTCTTGGCCTGGTGCTGGCCTTTCTGCCTCTGCACAAGCTCGAGGCCGCGCTGCGACGCATTCCTCCGGGCCTCTGGTTGTGGATCCTGGTGGGCTATCTCGCCACCCACGTGCTCGGTGTGGTGAAGTGGCGCCTGACCCTCCACGTTAGCAATGCGCGGCTCACGTTTGCGCAAGCCCTTCGTTGTTACTATGCCGGGTTGTTCGGTACTGTGTTCCTGCCGTCGGTAGTCGGCGGAGACATCGTACGGATGGGTTTGGCTTTCCGGATCGAACGTAACCGGGCTGGTGTCCTGCTGGGCAGCCTGGTCGACCGGCTTCTCGATACCCTCTCCCTGGCTGTGGTCGCCGGGGTTGGCGTCCTGCTGCTCCCTGGAGCTTTAGACCCTCGCCATCGCCGCGCATTTATCGAGCTCGCCGTAGTATTCACGTTGGCTTTTGCGGGGCTATTAGTGTTGGTGCGGGCCATCCCCTGGCGGCGGCTCCCCTTCAAGATGCGACGCGTTCTTGTAAAGGTCAGGCTGGCGGCACGTTCCATGGCTTCTCAACCGCAGTATGTTCTTGTCTCGTTGCTACTCGGAATTGTTATCCAGACCAATCTGGTTGCTCTTTCCGCTTTGATCGCCGCTGCCTGCGGACTTCACGTCAAGTTCCGCGTTTGGCTGTTGGTGTGGCCTCTGGCCAAGCTGCTGGCTTTGGTCCCGCTTACGCTGGGTGGCCTGGGTATTCGCGAGGCCGGCTTGGTGGCGCTGTTGGCCCCGTTTGGTGCACCTCCTACATTGGCCGTCGCTACCGGGCTGGCCTGGGAGTCCATCATCATCTCCGGCGGCCTGGTCGCGGGATTAATCTCGTTTCTGATTGGCGGCACGGCTTTCGCGCGGTCCGTTCTCAAGATTGACAGGCTTCGTTCCTCGGAAGAGCTGACGCCGATCGGATAGGGCCGGCGCAGCTTCCCCGTACATTTTTCGTCGCCGCTCGCAGTCCGTGACTGAAACAATCCAACCAAACGCCGATTTACCGCACGTCGTGATTCTCGGCGCGGGTCCTGCCGGGGTTGGCGCTGCCTACGAACTCACGCGTCTCGGCCGCGCCCGGGTGACAGTCCTCGAACAGCGCGACACGGTGGGCGGGAACGCCGGCAGCTTCCAACTGGACGGAGTCTGGGTGGACTATGGTAGTCACCGCCTCCACCCCGCCTGTGATCCGGACATCTTGAGCAACTTGCGCGAGTTGCTCGGAGAAGATCTGCTTGATCGGCCCCGTCACGGCCGCATCCGTTTGGAAAACCGATGGATCCACTTTCCCTTGAAGCCGGGTGATCTCCTGCTGCGGATGCCGAAGAAGTTTGCGCTCGGCGTGGCATTCGACATGGTCCACAAAAAGCCAGCGGCAACCAACGGTCAGCCGGATTCTTTTGCCTCAGTTTTAGAGCACAGTCTCGGAACCACGATCTGCCAAGGCTTTTACTTCCCTTACGCTCGAAAGCTCTGGGGGTTGCCGCCGGAGCAGTTGGCCGCAACGCAGGCCCGCCGCCGGGTCTCTGGTAACTCTGTAGGCAAAATCTTGCGCAAGGTTGCGAATGCGGTTCCTGGTCTGAAACGGCCCGGTGCTGGCCGCTTTTTTTATCCTCGCCGCGGTTACGGCCAGATTACGCAACGTCTCTGTGACGCAGCGAAATCGGCAGGCGCACAGTTCGTAATGACCGCGCGGGTCACGGCCGTCGAGCGAGAGGGTAACAAAATTGCCGCCGTCGCTTATGAGTTGGACGGTACGAGCTACAGGATTTCCACCCGCAATGTCTGGTCGACCCTGCCCATCAGCTTGCTAGTTCGAAGCATGTGCCCGAAACCACCCAGCGAAGTCCTACAAGCAGCAACGCGCATTTCTTTCCGGGGGATGATTCTTATCTACCTGACCCTGGAGCAGGACCAGTTTTCGGAATACGACGCCCACTATTTTCCCGAGTATTCCATTCCCATCTCGCGGCTGTCGGAACCCAAGAACTACAGTGCATCGACCGAACCGCGAGGCGCCACGGTGTTATGCGCGGAATTGCCTTCGGATCCAGGTACCAAAGAGTGGGAGATGAGCGATCAGGAGTTAGGAGACTCGCTTCGGCGCTGGCTTGAGCAGGCCGGTCTGCCGGTGCGCGCCAAGACTCTTCGAGTAACAACGCGCAGGTTGAGGCAGGCCTATCCCGTCTACATTCGTGGCTATGAAAACGATGTTGGACTCGCCGATCAGTGGCTGGGACAAATCGAAGGGCTGCTTACCTTTGGCCGGCAGGCGCTGTTCGTGCACGATAACACGCATCATGCCTTTTACATGGCAAACGCAGCGGCAAAATGCTTTAACGCCGACGGCACTCTCGACCATAATCTTTGGGCGCACTACCGCGAGATTTTTGAGACGCATGTGGTAGAAGACTAGAGTTTGTTCACCAATACGACATTTCATCCTGATGTCTGAGGACCTGACCACGATAGAGCACGGAGCCGAAATACAGGCTGCTGTCACGCCTCCGCCCGCGTGGGGCCCTGACGCCATGCGCGCTAGCCGAGAGGCCCGGCGGCGGCGTCAGGGTGAACTGGCCGCTGACCGCGACCGATGGGTGCGCTCGAATCGGTATTTTTACGATCGCTTCAAGCGCCTCCTGCGCTTCATCATCGAGCCTTCCAAGCGTGTGCTGGAAATTCGTTGTCAGACCGGACGCCTGCTGGCCTCAGTCGAGCCGGTTTATGGAGTCGGCGTGGAAATCAGCGAACGGCTCGTCGAGGTTGCTCAGCGAAATTATCCCGATCTTCATTTCGTGACCTCGGATCCTGAGGATCTCCAGCTCGACGAGACCTTCGATTACGTTATCTTCAGCCACGTCTTCGACACGGTTGACGTCTTGGCGGCCCTACAGAGAGCCCGGCAGGTCTGCCGAAGCCATACTCGCTTGATCGTGTGTAACTACAACCCTTTGTGGCAACCACTACTGGAATTGGCGAGCCGCCTGGGGCTGCGAGCTCCGTTCGAAGAACCCAACTGGATGTCGGAGCGCGATGTAACCGGGCTCCTGGAATTGGCTGATTTCTCAGTGGTGCGCAAGTACCGGTTTTTGCTGTTCCCCAAGTACATTCCGCTGCTGTCAGCATTCTGCAATGAAGTCGTGGCGCGGATACCGGGAATCCGGCGCTTGTGCCTCATGCAGCTCATCGTGGCCCGCCCCAAGCCGCAAGCGCAAAATGAAAACACCGTGTCCGTCTCCGTAATCATCCCGTGCCGCAACGAACGCGACAACGTCGAATTTGCCGTGCGGCGTGTTCCCGAGATGGGCAATCACACCGAGATCCTTTTCTGCGACGACAAGTCCACCGACGGTACCGGCGATGAGGTGGAGCGGATGATCGCCAACTATCCGCATCGCGACATCCGGCTCATCCCCGGTCCGGGCATTTGCAAAGCGGAAAATGTGTGGACCGGATTCCGCGCTGCAAAGGGAGACGTCCTCATGATCTTGGACGGCGATCTGGCAGTGATGCCGGAGGAGCTTCCCTACTTTCTGCGCGCGTTGCTGTCGGGCAGTGGCGAGTTCATTAATGGAAGCCGACTGGTCTATCCCATACCGAAGCAGGCGATGAAGTTCGCCAACATGGTGGGCAACAAGCTGTTCGGGATGACGTTCTCGTATTTGCTGGATCAAAGAATCAAAGACACGCTCTGCGGTACCAAGGTGCTCTGGAGGAAAGACTGGCTGCGCATTGAACGCAATCTGGGCCACTGGGGCATCAAGGACCATTGGGGCGATTACGAACTTCTCTTCGGCGCCGGCAAGTTACAACTACAGATCCGGGAAGTCCCGGTGCATTATCAGGAACGCATCTACGGGGCGACCAAAATGACCAAAGTCCTCTCCAATGGGCTGCGAATGCTGAAAATCTGTGCCGGGGCGTGGCGGAAGTTGATGGGTTGATGGTGTGTATTCGCCTCTATGGGAACTAAGAAAGCTGTCATTACCGGCTCCGGCGGACTGATTGGCTCAGCCTGCGCTCGCTTGCTACACGAGGAAGGCTGGGATGTCATCGGGGTGGACAATGACATGCGGCGTGAGTTCTTCGGTGAGCAAGGAACCACGTTGCCGGTGGTGCAGGAGCTGCGGGCTAGCTTGCCGCGATACCGGCACCTTGACTTGGACATCCGGAACCGCCAGGGTCTTCGCGATCTTCTGAAAACCGAGCGGCCCGGCTTCATCATCCACGCGGCGGCACAACCCTCGCACGACAAAGCTGCTGCCATTCCTTACGACGACTTCGACGTGAACGCCGGCGGCACTATGAATCTTTTGGTGGCCGCCCGGGACTTCTGTCCAGAGTCGCCCTTCTGTTTTACCAGTACAAATAAAGTCTATGGCGACCGGCCCAACGCCCTCCCTATGGTGGAGCACGAAAAGCGTTACGACTATGCTGATGGTCTGGATGGGATCGATGAAACCATGTCCATCGACAACTGCCTGCACTCGCTGTTCGGCGCTTCCAAAGTGGCCGCGGATGTTATGTGCCAGGAGTTCGGACGATATTTCCACATGCCAGTCGGCATCTTCCGCGGCGGCTGTCTCACCGGGCCTCAGCACGCGGCGGTCGAACTGCATGGCTACCTTGCATACATTATTGTTTGCGCGGTTTCTAACCGGCCGTACACCATCCTGGGATACAAAGGGAAGCAAGTGCGGGACCAGATTCATTGCCGCGATGTGGCTCGGCTCTTCATCGAGTTCTTCCATCATCCGCGTTGCGGTGAGGTTTATAACTTGGGTGGCGGAAGACAAAACAGTCTCTCGATTTTGGAGACTATCGATCTGCTTGCCACCATGGGATCCCCGCTGAAGTATGACTACAATCCTACGAACCGTGTGGGCGACCATATTTGTTACATCTCCGACCTTTCGAAGATTCGCTCGCACTTTCCCAGTTGGAATCTTGACTACGATCTTCCCAAGATCGTGACCGACATTATTGACCGGCAATTGCATTTGCTAAAGGCGCACACTAAGACGACTCTAGTGTGAGAAGCACGACCAAACTCAGCTTCAGCATGATGCTAGCCAAACCCAATTTCGCTGCACGCACCTATTTGATGATCGCCATTGCGGCGACTCTGGCTACGTTGCCGATAGCCTTTCGGGGGAATCCCTGGGGGCATGACGTTAACCTCCACCTTCGCAGTTGGATGGACGCTGCCCAACAATTCCGCGAAGGCAGCATATTTCCTCGATGGGCCGCCGGCGCTAACCAGGGCTACGGAGAGCCTTTCTTTATTTTCTATCCTCCCCTTTCCCGGCTGATCGGGATGTCCCTGGGCCTAATTCTGCCCTGGAAAATGGTCTCGGGCATTTACATCTGGCTAATGCTTGTATTGGCGGGCGTAGCCATGTGGAAATGCGCCAGCGAATGGTTGGCCCCGGCGGACGCATTGATGGCAAGCCTGCTCTTCGCCGTCAATCCATATCTTCTGATCATCGCGTACAAACGCGGTAACTATGCGGACCTCCTCGCATGCGCGTTGTTCCCGCTGCTTGTGTGCGGCGGAATTCGAATGGGAACTGCTCCGGCCAGGACCGCGTTGCCTCTCTCCGTAGCCTTCGCTGCCATCTGGCTTTCCGACTTACCCGCTGCCGTGGTTGCAAGCTACGCTTTGGCGGCATTGCTCCTGTTCAGTGCCATTGCCTACCGTTCCCCTCGTCCTCTTTTGTTTGGGGCGCTGGCCATTTTGTCGGCCTTCGGGGGTATCGCCTTTTTCCTGTTTCCGGCGGCGTGGGAACGAAGGTGGGTGAGCATCGAGGAGGCGGTCCGCCCGGAATGGGCTCCGGAAAATAACTTCCTGTTCACCCACAACAATCTTGCCCAGTATGTCACCTTCAACCGGGGACTCTCGTTCATCGCTATATTCATGGTGGCTGTTACCGTCATCGCGGCCGTGCTCGCCCGCCACTTACGGCAAGATGATCCCTGGGTTTGGCGTTCGTTTGCGGTGCTGGGAGGCATATCCATCTTTATGATGTTCCCTCCCAGCATGATCCTATACAAGACCTTACCTGAGATGCGCTACGTGGAATTCCCGTGGCGGTGGCTATCCCCGCTTTGCGTAGTCGGCGCATTCCTAGTCGCATCGGCCTTGTCCCAAGTTCAGAGGAAAGCGATTTCAATGGTGGCCGTCGCGCTGGTCATTGCGTCCGTTGGTGCGGTGATTATCCATACGACTAACTGGGACACTTCCCACTACCTGGAAGGTCTTGTCGCAGACGCACATTCCCCAGCCGGCTACCCCATCCGTTTCGGTGACTGGAGCAACCCACCCGGAAGCCATCTTACGAAGCTGGACAAAGCGGCGCCTTTGGTGGCTTTCGTCGATCCAAACGACGAGAAGGAGTTACTTAACCAAGGCGCGCGGATCCAAATCGAGCAGTGGCGAGGGGAGCGCAAGGTATTATCGGTCAACTCGCCCGGCCCACTCCTCCTTAAGTTACGATTGTTGAGCTATCCTGCATGGCAAGCCAGGGTGGACGGAAAGGTTGTTCCTCTTCAGACTGATCCCGACGTCGGACAGATGCTGGCGCCAGTGCCTGCCGGGTCGAGTCGCGTCGAGGTTAATTTCGGGAGAACCTGGGACCGGACGGTTGGGAACGCTGTGTCCATAGTAACCATCCTGACGTGCGTGCCGCTAATGTGGTGGCTCAGGACGCGTCGTGACGAAATACCGCCGAAAAGAGTAGGAAGGCCGTTCTGATGAGTAGTGATGACGCTGGTCTTGATCATCGCATTGTCCGCCCGGTGATGCCCGAGCTTGACGTCATCCGTGGAATCGCCATCCTGCTTGTATTCTGGTTTCATGGATTCATGTTCTTTAGCCCACCCGCGGGCGCAATCCCCGCGTGGGAACGAGTGTTCCTAGCGGGCGCGAGGCAAGGCGGATCTGGCGTCAATCTCTTTTTCGTCCTGTCCGGTTTCCTGATCACAGGCATCCTTCTCGACAGTGCCGGTAAACCTGATTACTACTCGCGTTTCTATTACCGGCGTGCCTTACGCATCCTGCCCGCCTATTACCTCTTGTTACTCCTCCTCGGCAGCTTGGAATATGTTAGCTTCGTTCAGCGGCATAACTCTTGGGCATTCCTGGGGCTAAGCTTCGTATATCTCTCCAACGCGACGCCTTTGTTTGGAGTGCCTATGCAGTACGGCCCGCTGTGGTCTTTGGCAGTCGAGGAGCACTTCTATCTTCTCTGGCCCGCTGCGGTACGTGCCCTGAGCAAGCGCGCACTGATAATCGTGGCAGCATCGATCTGCCTCATAGAACCATTCGTGCGGACTTACGCGTTCCATCGTGGAGGACTCTGGTGGGGCCGTTACACCTGGCTATCCGCCGATGGTTTGGCGCTTGGTGCGCTGCTCGCGGTGTTTGCCCGTTCAAAATACGCGACCAGAGCTAATCTCCTTAAACTATCAGGATTGAGTGCTGTTCTCGCCACGGCAGCACTGGCCGTCAGTTTCACTGTCCCTCGTCCGCCGGCCGTTGGAATCCGCACCACCTGCGTGAACTACTTTGCATTAGCTGCGGTCTCCGCAGTTTTGTGGCTGGGCACCGGTCCCTATCGGGGCTTGGTTAACCTGCGCTTGCTCGCGTTTTTTGGCTACATCAGTTACGGGTTGTATCTGATTCACATGCTCTCGCTGAATTTGTATGACGATGTAGCTAGACAGACTGCACCCTCCCTGTTGGTCGAGTCGGATTTCGGAAAGTGTTGCCTACGGCTCTTGACCGCGTTGACACTGGCCACTGGCGTCGCCTATTTGTCGCGCATCACCTATGAGGAATTCTTTCTGCGGATGAAGAACAAGTCTCCGGTGCGGAATAGCGCTCGCCCCGTAGCAGCAACCCAGCCCGCTCTGCGGAGTTAGTTGGGCGCATCATCGGCAAGTCGCGTTTTAGTCCTATGTCCGCCAGTTTGATCAGTCATCAGCCCGTTCGGCCCAAAACGCGGGAGGCGAAACATATCCCGGAGCTGGACGGAATTCGCGGCATCGCCATCCTGGTCGTCTTAATCGGCCACTTTGGCAGCACCGCCAATGGTGAGTCCGTCAAGCTGGGGCGCACTCTGAGCGAGGTCTTCGGCCTCGGATGGATCGGGGTCGATCTTTTCTTTGTCCTCTCGGGGTTCCTGATCACCGGCATTCTTCTGGACTCCAAAGGCTCCAACGGCTACTTCTCCAATTTTTACGCCCGGCGGACCCTGAGGATTTTTCCCCTCTACTTTCTATATATATTTGTCTTCTTTCACGTGGCGATGCCACTCGGCCATATGCTGCATCATGGAGAAAACATCGACACTTCCGGCGAAATCTGGTACTGGCTTTATCTTCCGAACTGGTGGAATGGTTCTGGGCATAGCATCAAGTACCTCATTCACTTCTGGTCATTAGGTATCGAGGAACAATTCTATTTCACCTGGCCACTTATCGTAATGCTTGCGAGTAAGAAAATCTTGAAGGCGATCTGCGTGACATTTGTCATATTTTCTCCAGTCCTCCGGTGCATCTTTACGATTCACAGCTCAACGCCTCCGGTCTATCTGTACAACTTCACCCCGTTTCGCCTTGAGCCGATCGCGTTGGGTGCTTTGATCGCCATTTTGGTAAGAGAGGACGACACGCCGGTCTTCGTGGTGCGGACCATGAAGTATCTTTGGATACCTGCAGCTCTGGCATTCGCCGGAATATCCCTGTACTCCGGGACCACTGGCCTCGCGGCAATTGCGATCAGCCGCTTCGGATATACCTGCGTTGACCTTGCGTTTGCCTCACTCGTTTTCTTCGTGGCCAAGAGTGTCCGGCAGAACCGAAAGGTCGGCTTCCTCAGAAACCGTGTGCTGCGCAGTTGCGGCAAGTACAGTTATGGAATGTACGTGTTGCACATGCCGATTGTGATCTTTCTCAGCATCCCCCTTGCGTACCTGTTCAGCAGGATTCACCTGGACACGCCGAGCGCTCGAGTTATGGTCGCGATCGCCTTGGGGACCGGGCTGACCTATATCGTGGCGCTCATATCCTGGAATGTATTGGAAAACCCGTTGTTGCGCTTAAAGAGCAGGTTCCCGGTGGCGGAGTTCCGACCGCCAACAATCGAAGGGGCTCCGCGATGAGGAGGCTGTCTTGGTATCGATCCTTCTTGCTTCCCTGGACTCTCTTCGTGCTCGAGGCGGAGGCAGAATCGGGGGCGGCAGCGACGAGCGTAACAACTTCGCTGAAAACTTCGAGCAAGGTACGACGATGGTATACCTTTGCGGCTATCACTCTACTTAATAGTGTTCTCCTATTCCTGTTTCTTAATGTTGTGCTTTGGGTGGCGATGCAGGTCGAGCATGCAGTCAAGCCCAGCCGTGTCGCCGGCCCACTGGGAGCTTATGGAAAGGAAGTGTTCAAGGCATATCCAGGATGGCGGGAGGAGGATGTAAGAACTCTGCTCAATGAGAGTTGGAACCGAGGAGCCGCATGGTTCGAATACGAGCCATTTACGGGGTACAAGGAAAGGCCTTTCCGGGGAAAGTTTTTTAACGACGACCCCGCAGGCTTCCGGTTCTCGAAGAACCAGGCGCCTTGGCCACCGCGCGCGGACGCGATCAACGTGTTCGTATTTGGGGGTTCGACTACCTACGGGTATGGCCTTCCGGATGACGAAACTATTGCGTCGTACCTGGGAGAGTGTGCCGCCGCGGATCCTTCCCTGGCTCGGCTGGCCGTCTATAACTTTGGGCGCGCTTCCTATTTCAGCAGTCAGGAGCTAATCCTATTTCAGCAGTTACTCAGCGCGCATTTCGTCCCGCAAGTGGCAGTGTTTATCGACGGCCTTAACGAATTCGATCATCCCGACGGCCAACCGCGGTTTGCCGGCACGTTCAGGCGTTTTATGGACGGAGACGCGCCCGTTTCCGGCCAACTCGACAACGTGCCAGTGATCGCGGCCGCACATTGGCTCAGCAATCATAGGGTGAAGCCATTGCCCCCCAGGCACAAGGACTATGCGAATCCCACAACCCTGCAAAGCGTAATTGATCGATGGCTGGGCAATAAGCGAATGATCGACCTGATCGCCGACGGCTTCGGTGTCCGCACCATCTTCGTCTGGCAGCCAGTGCCGGTTTATAAGTACGATCTGCGTTACCACTATTATCTCCACTCTGATCGAGAATTCGGCGTGTATGTCCGGAGCAAGTACGGCTATGCGCTGATGGAGAACCTGCGCGCGCAGAATAAGCTGGGCTCCAATGTCCTGTGGCTGGCCGACATGCAGCAGGACAAAGCTGAGAACCTGTATGTGGACGCCGTGCACTACAACGCCCCTTTTTCCAAGGAAATTGCCGAGCGAATCTGCAGTTTTGAGCGCGAACCTCGGTAGTGGGTGGGTCAACACTCATCTTGACCTGTCTCTTCGAATCGGATAGCTTCAGTCATCCAATGCAATCGGAGTTGTAGTTCGCTGCGGGAGGCGTTTTTTGTCCGCAATCTTCATCAGCTATCGTCGCGAGGATGCCGAGGACTCAAACCGCGCACTTTACGAGGGCCTGGCTCGGAAGTTCGGCAAGGACCGGCTGTTCATGGACGTGGAGGCGGTTGCGCCGGGTATTGACTTTCGCGAGGAGATCGAGCGCTCATTGTCCAGTTGCGAGGTCTTGCTCGCCGTCATCGGACCGGGCTGGCTCAACATTAGAGCGCCCAACGACGATTCAGGTGGGAGGCGATTGGACAATCCCGAGGATTACGTCCGGCGGGAGATTGCCACTGCGCTGAAGAAGAACCCCCGCCTCCCGGTCATCCCTTTACTGGTACGTGACGCGAAGATGCCTACGGCCGATCAGCTTCCCGGCGACCTGAAAGAAGTGCCGTGGAGAGAATACTTCGATGTTCGCCACCGCCATTGGCGTGGCGACGTGGACGAACTGGGGAATATCATCGCTGTGCACCTCGCCAAATCCGAGAGCCGTCCACGGGCAGCCGCTTCTGTGACATCGCTGGGAATTGCGACCCAAGTCGCGCCGCAGGAGCCGAGGCCTTCAAGATCAGACGACCCCGTGCGGGATAGATTGGGAGACACGGCCCCTTTGCGGTGGCCAATACCTTCATCTTCAGACGACCCCGTGTGGGAGCGATTAGTAGAGACCATCGCTTGGTATGACCGCAAGAGCATTCACCACAGAAAGATGTACCAGGGTATCAAGATTTTGGAGGTCACCGCCTTGGCTGCGATTCCGTTTCTTTCGGCACTTATTGTTTCCCAACTAGTGACGAGCGGGACGGGCCGACTTGTAAGCGGAACCATCGGCGGTCTTGCGGTATTGATCACCGTCCTTGAGGGATTGCTTCAACTAAAGCAGTATCAACAAAACTGGATTGCATGTCGCTCGAGCTGCGAGGGTTTGAAGCACGAAGAGCACACCTACCTCGCCGGGACCGCACCCTACCACGACGCTCCGGTTCCTCATGCTTTACTGGCCGAGCGCGTGGAATCATTGATCTTGCAGGAACGATGCAAACGGGTGTCCTTTCAAAAGGAGGAGCACCTAGTCTCTCAACCAGCTAGCTATTCCTAATGAAATGGCTGGGCAAACTTGCTCTTGCCGTCTGTGTTCCGCTGCTGGCGCTGTGCATTCTCGAAGGGGCCATTCGAGCCTATGCACACCTGGCCTCCCGGGAGCGCCTAATCGTCGCCGACGATGTCCTCGGATGGAGGCTAATTCCTAACGCCAGGAAGTTCTACCGCAACGAAACCCAGCCTTACCTCGTGCAAATCAACTCCAAAGGCCTGCGAGATGGCGAGCACTCCTACGATAAGCCTGCCGGAGTGTTCCGAATTTTGGTAATCGGAGATTCCTTTGTCTTTGGCGCCGGCGGGGTGGAACCATCCAACCGGTTTACGGACATTCTGCAGAGCTCGGCCAATAACCTGGAAGTGATCAATACCGGGGTTCCTGGCTATGGCGCAGATCAAGAGTATCTGTACTTGAAAACTGAAGGACTGAAGTACCACCCCGATCTTGTGATTGTCTGCGCCTTTTACAATGACTTCAGTGAGAGCTTCTCTACCATTAACCCCTCGATTGGCCGGCCCAAAGGATATCTTTCTCTCGACGGGGACCAGCTCCTAATTCATCCGCCGTCGTTCTCAATCTTTTATCGACTTTCACAGTACAGCTACGTGCTCGGACTGGCCGACCTCGCCTTGAGTAAGATCTCTGGTGCTTACTTTAAGGCGCAGCGCACGCCGCAAGGTGTACTAACTCCATCGGAACGAGTGGCAACGTTTAAGCAGATCTACTCCAGCGCCCAAAAACTATGCCGGGAACAAAGGATAAACTTTGTACTTGTGTACTTACCCTTCAAGGGACAGTACTCCCCGTCGGTCATTCAACAAGTCATGGCT
Organism: uncultured Acidobacteriaceae bacterium; assembly: GCA_963782275.1. Lineage (GTDB taxonomy): Bacteria > Acidobacteriota > Terriglobia > Terriglobales > Acidobacteriaceae > Bog-257. The sequence goes on from CAWAJA010000009.1 coordinate 134,288, forward strand.
GACCTTGCCGCCACCGAGGGCCTCAAGACGCTTGACCTGACGGACACTATGAAAAAGGCGAACCACCTCAAGCCAGCCTATTTCGCCCACGACATTCATTTCAACGAATACGGCAACCAGGTGGTCGCCGCAGCGCTGCTGGAATACTTGACGCATAACGGTGTCTTGAACTCAGCTTTCCCACAGGCTGCAAAGTGAACCTCGCTGTTTACGGTGATGTGACCTCCCGCCACTCTTGATGCGCCAGTTCCTGCACATTTTTTTTACCCGAGGTGAGGTCCTCCGCGACCTCATTTTTCTAGCTTCCCTGATTGTCTTCTGGTTCGCGCCGCGACTTGCAGACCACTCTTTCGGTTCAATCGAAACGCTCTTTTCCCGTTTGGCTGATCGAAAGCTAGCGGCGGTTTTTTTGATCGCGACGGCAACTATCGTCATTCGGCTCAGCCTCTTGTGGTTTTTCCCGGTTCCCTATCCCCAAGTTCACGATGAGTTCAGTTATCTCCTCGCCGGTGACACCTTCGCTCATGGCCGGCTCACTAATCCAACCCACCCGATGTGGCTTTTCTTTGACACCATCCACGTCAATCAGCAACCGACCTACATGTCTAAATATCCGCCTGCGCAAGGGGCTGTGCTGGCATTAGGCGAGGTGCTCGGTCATCCCTGGATCGGCGTGCTGCTCAGCGGAGGAGCAATGTGCGGCGCAACGCTGTGGATGTTGCAGGGATGGCTGCCGCCGAGGTGGGCCTTCGTAGGTGCGACCCTGGTGATGTTCAAGATCGGCATCTTGAGCTACTGGATGAACAGTTACTACGGAGCATTCGTGCCGGCGATTGGCGGCGCTCTGGTGGGGGGCGCGCTGCCTAGAATTCTTAGCTCCTGGCGGGCACGGGACGCCGTCATTCTGGGAGTGGGCGTAGTCATTCTCGCTAACAGCCGTCCCTTTGAAGGCGCCATCTTTTGCCTGCCGGTTTTGGTTGTGCTTTTGGTGCGCCTTCGACGCCGCTCAAGCCCTTCGTGGCGGGTCGTCTTGCCACGACTCGTCGTGCCGCTTTGCGCAATCGTGATTCTTGGCGGAGCGTTCATGGCCTATTACAACTGGCGGGGCACTGGGAGCGCCCTGGTCTTCCCCTACGCGGTCAACGAGAAAACCTATTTCAGCACGCCCACCTTTTCCTGGCAGAAGATGGGCCCGGCGCTGCATTACTCCAACCCCCAACTCGAAGAGTTTTACAACGTCGCTATGCGCCAATATTGGCTGCAGAACGGCGTAAGCAGTTGGTCGAAAGGCATCAGCAAGGCGGCCTACGTCGTCCTGATTGCGGTTTTCTTTTATCTCTGGCCGCAACTCATGGTCAGCCTGCCGGCGTTGGGACGGGTATTGCGCGACCGCCGGGTTCGCTTCCTCGCGGTGCAAATCGGGCTGGTATTTGCCTCATTTTTACTGGTGCGCGCGCGCTTCAACCCGCACTACACCGGACCGGTGGTGGGGAGCATTTTCGCTCTGGTGGTGCAGGGACTTCGTCACATCCGGCGATGGGAATCCTGGGGGCGCCCGGTGGGAATCGGCATTACGCGCGTGGTTGTTGTGTTCGCAGCGCTGCTAGCTCCCTTCAATCTGGATGATAAGTCCCGATTCGCCACGCCCGATCCCATCCAATTTCGCGTCCAGTTTACAAATCAACTTGACGCCACGCCGGGCAATCATTTGGTGATTGTGCGTTACTCGCCTCGGCATAACGTTTTCCGCGAATGGGTTTACAACGGGGCGGATATCGATGGTTCCAAGGTGGTGTGGGCACGAGAAATTCCCGGCGTCAGTTTGCAACCACTGCTCGAATATTTTCATGGCCGTCAGATATGGCTCGCTGAACCTGACGCTTCCCCGCCACGCCTGAGCCGCTACGATCGCAGTGCTCTGCCCCGAGGCTGATAGCCAGCTGCACCAGTGACAAGAATCAAATGAGCACGAATCTGCCGGAACTCAAGACGGAGCTGAAAGAGGAAGGTCCCGCGCCGAATCGTCGAGCGGGGGAGCGCCCGAGTAAGGTTCTCTTGCTGCTGGCGTCCATCGCGCTAAGCGCACTGCTGTTCCTCGCTCTGGACTGGTTCCGCACGGCCGCCATCATGCGCACCCGAAACTTGACGCCTCAGGCGGATGCCTGCCAGGTCCGCGATCCGGTCCGCCACCATGCCTACCTTCCCAACTGCGCTGCGACCGGCTATTGGGGTGCCGATGCGTACAAGATATTTACCAACAATCTCGGCTTTCGCGACGAGAAGATCAGAGAGGTTCCTCTCACTGATCCACGGCCCCGCATCCTGATGCTGGGCGATTCGTTTACCGAGGGAAAGATCGCCTGGCGCAATAGCTTTGTCGGCAAAATTGCCGGCTACTTCCCGCAATATGACTTCCTCAACGGAGGCTTGTCCGGGTACTCTCCCTCCAATTACCTGAATACGACGCGAATGGTGCTGGCCAAAGGAGTTGACATTGACGAGGTGATCGTCTTTATGGACAACTCAGCCGTGCAGCTCGAAGCCGCCTTCTACCGTGACATCGACGCTTCCGGCGCTGTGGCCGGGATCGAACGGGAGCAGCAACACTCCGCCACCTCCTGGTATATGAAGTTCCGCAGGTGGTTCACCCGGCACTTCGCGCTCACCGCCCAGATCTTCCGGTTCTTCGACCGGGCGCAGATGCTTCTTGTCCGCCATGGCTTTTATCACCTACCGGGGGATTACTTTGGCGATCCGTTTGACATGGAAATGTCGGCATGGACCTATCGCAAGGTCAATGAAACCGATCGCTTCCCCGCCGGCTACGCTCCCCTCGGAGTTGAGGGCGGCATCGCCAAGGAGAAGGCAAAGATGACCCTCCTCTGGCGGGAGCTACAAAAGCGGGGCATCCCCATCAGCGTTGTCGTCTACCCGCACTTGGGACAGCTCGCTCACGACACAGCGGAGCCGCGGCAGGTGCAAATTTGGCGCGACTGGTGCGAGGGCAAGTGTAAACGCTTTATCTCCGTGTTTCCGGCTTTCCTTGCGGTGAAGGAGCAGTGCCCGCCGAGCGAGCCAGGCTGCTGGTACCCCAAACTCTTCGTCATTCGAGACATTCATTACACGGCCGCCGGCAACGCTCTGGTGGCGGACGCGGTCATTCAAAGCTTGACGGAAGAGCCGCCGGCCAAGCGGCCTGAAGCAAAGCAGGCGTCGGACCCCAGACATGCATCAGGCGCTCACTAACGGTTTCGGCCATGCCTGATGAACGGTCAGCAACCCAACTGATGGATCCGAGCGAACAGCGCTCCGTCTTGCAGCATCCTGGTTCGCAACGGGGAATAAAGGTGGCGCTGCTTCTGGTGTCCATCGTCTTAAGCGCCGCCGCGTTTCTTACGCTCGACTGGTTCCGCAGCGCTGCCATTGTGCGGCGCTCCAGGTCAACCTTCAAGCCTAATTCTTGCCGGGTCCGTGATCCGGTGCGCCATCATGCTTTGAAACCCAATTGCGCCTCTATGGACCGCTGGGGCGGAGACACCTATCCGTTCCTCACCAACAATCTTGGCTTTCGCGACGAGAAGGTCAGAGACGTTCCTCTCGCCGATACCCACCCTCGGATCCTGATGCTCGGCGACTCTTTCACCGAGGCGCCGCTGGCTTGGAGGGACAGCTATGTTGGCAGAATCGCTGCCCACTTTCCGCAATACGACTTCCTCAACGGAGGTGTGGGCAGTTACTCTCCATCCAACTACCTCAACGTGGCCCGAATGGTGCTGGCTAAGGGTGTGGACATTGACGAAGTAATCGTCTTCATCGACATCTCCGACGTCCATGACGAGGCCGCCTTCTACCACGACGTTGACGCCTCCGGGGCCGTGGCCGGACCTGAGCAGGAACGCTGGCATATGCCCTGGCACGAGAAGTGGCGGTCCATTGTTGCCGAGCGACTCCTGCTTACCGACTACCTCGTCCGGTCCTTGGAGCGATTCCTGGTCGGTCGTGGCTATTACTACCTCCCAACCGGCCCTCAGGGCGAGGTATTTGACCGGGAAAGGTCGGCCTGGACCTATCGGAAGAGTGAATGAAACAGACGCCTATTATGGCGGCTATGCGCCGCTCGGCGTGGAGGGCGGTATCGCCAAGGAAAAGACAAAGATGACCCAGCTTTGGCAGGAATTGAAGGAGCGTAACATCCCCATCAGCGTCGTAGTCTATCCTTATCCGGCGCAACTCGTTCACGACACCACAGATTCCCGACAGGTGAGGATGTGGCGCGAGTGGTGCGACGGAAAGTGTAAGCGCTTCATCTCTCTGTTTCCTGCTTTCTTCGCGGTGAAGGACCATTGTCCGCAGAGCCAGCCCGGCTGCTGGTACTTGAGCCAATTTATCTTCGGTGACTTCCACTACAACGCTGCCGGCAACGCTTTAGTCGCAGATGTGGTGATCAAAGGGCTGGAACAAGACCCGCCACGTAAGCTGGCGGCAGGTCCTCCGGAGAATTAGGTGTGTGCAGGCACTGCGCCTTGTTTGTGGCGATGGAGTCAAGTATTAATGGCAGCGCAAAATAAGCTCAGTGACGACGCGCGCGAGTCACCGAACCCTTCGCCACGTGAATCAAGGCGCGGAGCGCGGTATTGACGGATCGGTCGTCTGGAAAATACTCCGCGACGTCTGGCGAGAGGAGCACGAGGTTCGTGCCCGTTCGATAGCGCATGAGATATTTGCCTCGCACTCCACCCTTTAGCTTGGACAGGTCGTACTCTCGGCGCAATTCCTCCTTGTCTTCCCGTTTATCAGCTCTTTTCTTCATACTGTTCCCACTCGAAATTCACGAATTCATCCTACGCCACCACCCTCGAGGGGGCAATCACTCGAACGGCACCGAGGAAGTTGGCGAGATTAGATTGCTTAGGCAGCAATATCGTCGTCGCCCGCTGAGGGATGCAATGATCAAAGGTCGTCGTGTCAGGCGCGGCCAAGGAAGAGGCTGGAATGTCCAAAGTGTTTGACCGCAGGATATTCCTGAAAATGGTCGGCGCTGCGGGATGGGTTCCGCTGATTGGCACTTCCTACCCATCGGCGCCGAATCAGCCGACTCACGCCTCGTCGATTAAAGGTTCCGCGAAGTCTGTCGTCATCCCAACCCAGGAATGGGCGGGGGACCTAACCGAGCGCCTGGATTTCCCCGGCGATTGGGAAGTCGAAGTACTGGACATGAAAGGCGCGAAGACGCCGGGGCTGACCGCGCAGCAGATCGGTAAGGCACTCGACCAGCCCATCGGCACGCAGCAACTTCGGGACATCGCCGCCGGCAAGAAACGGGTGGTCATCACCTTTGACGACCTGGCCCGTCCCACGCCAACCTCCACGGTCATGCCTTGGATAATGGCGGAACTGCGCGCCGCTGGTGTGCAGGATGAAAACGTGCTGTTGCTGGGGGCCTTCGGATCGCACCGTGCCATGACCCAATCCGAGGTGGACAAGAAGCTGGGAAAAGAGGCGGCCAGCCGATTCGCCTGGCAGAACCACAACGTCTTCGACAACGTGAAGGAAGTGGGCACCACCAGCTTCAAAAACCGCGTCAAGCTCAACCAGACGTTTCTCGCGGCGGACTGCAAGATATGCATCAGCGGCGTAAAGGGGCATGAGCAGGCCGGCATGAGCGGCGGAGCCAAAGCGGTCATGCCCGGCGTGGCTGGGCTGGATACGATTCAGTACAACCATTGGGTGCTCCTGCCGCGCACAAAGACCGCCGGGACGTTCAAGGTGTTCCAGAACGAAGTCCGGCTGGACATGATCGAGGCGGCGCGCATGGCGAAGGTCAACTTCACCGTGCAGATCGTCACCAACCAGAAGCGGCAACCGGTCCGCGTGTTTTCCGGCGATATCGTCGGGGCGCATCAGGCAGCGGTCCGCATGGCGGCCCAGCATTACGTCACGCCTACGGCGAAAAACGCCGACATCGTAGTCGCGAATTCCTATCCGCTAAGTGGCCAGGCATTTCGGGCGCGATGGTGGATCGACCACTCGCTGCGCGATGGCGGCACCGGCGTGCTCATCGTCCAGGATCCGTTGGGGCTCGACCCTATACACTGGCTCAACGCCAGGGTTACCGGCCGCAATGGCGCCACTTACTTCGACATGATGGACCACCGCTCGAAGACCTATCTTCCCCGGGATACCGGCCTGATCGTTTATTCGCAGTACCTGACCCGCACCATGATGGACAACTATCCTCCGGCGACTCGCTTTGCCGGAAAGTGGGACGACGTGATCCAAATTCTGCGAGAGCGGCACAAGGGCCAGCCGCGCGTGGCAGTTTACCCCTATGGCGGCATTCAAGAGCAAGAGATTCCGCTGGATGGATGATAAAGGCAAGGCTTGAGCACCAACCTGACGGAACTGGAAAAGGTAGACTCCGTATCGCGCCTTCAACCGCGGCGCCGCCCGATCAAGCTTCTAGTGTTCCTGGCGTCTCTGGTCATAAGCGCCGGTGCGTTCCTCGGCTTCGATTGGATGTATAGCGGCGCGCTGCGGCGGGGCAACGAATCCACGCTTAAGCCGAATTTGTGTCGCGTTCCCGATCCCGTACGCCATCATGCGCTGAAACCTAACTGCACAACCGTCGTAGGGTGGGGTAGGGACACATACCAGTTCTTTACCAACAGTCTGGGCTTTCGCGACGAGAAGATCAGGCAGGTGCCGCTGGCCAGTTCCAAGCCGAGGATTCTCCTGCTGGGCGACTCGTTTACCGAAGGCGAGCTTACCTGGCGGGCCAGCTATGCCGGCAGAATTGCGGACGCGTTGCCGCAATACGATTTTCTCAATGGAGGAGTGGCCGCCTACTCCGCCTCCAATTACCTTAACGTCACCCATGAACTGCTCGCTGCCGGGTACGAAATCGACGAGGTCATAGTCTTCATTGACATGGCAGATGTGCACTTCGAGGCCGCCTTCTACCGGGATGTAGACGGCTCCGGGGCTGTCACAGGACCCAAAGAGGAACACCGCTTTCTCCCCTGGTACACCAAGCTGCGCGTTGGCATTGCCAGGAACCTGTTTGTCACCGACGACATCGTCGAGTTCTTCGAGCGGCAGCTCGTCGCTCATGGCTTCGACGCGGTCAATCACTACGACGCAGTCAATGCCTTCGACGCGGAGTGGGCGGCATGGACTTACCGGAAGGTGAACGAAACCGATCCATTTCCCGCCGGCTATGCGCCGCTCGGGCTGGAGGGGGGCATCGCCAAAGAGACGGCAAAGATGAACCTTCTCTGGCAGGAGCTCGATGAGCGGAACATCCCCATCAGCGTCGTTGTTTACCCTTATCCAGGCCAGGTCAAGCACGACACTGCGGATTCCCGGCAGGTGCGCATGTGGCGGGACTGGTGCGAGGGCAAGTGCAGGCGCTTCGTCTCGCTGTTTCCGGAGTTCCTGGCCGTGAAGAATCAGTGCCCGTGGATCCAGCCCGGCTGCTGGTACCTCAGCCACTTTATCTTCGGAGACTTTCATTACAACGCCGCCGGCAACGCTCTGGTCGCCGACGCGGTGATCAAGAGTCTGACCGAAGAGCCGCCGGCCAAAGTGCCGGTGAGCCTCGCCTCGCCCACGCCGGAATCGTCCACCTCGCCATGATTCCCAACTCCAGGTCCTCGAGATTGGCCACTCGTGTGTTGGCTCTGACCGCGATTTCCGTATCCACTGCGGCAATCGCGCAGACTCCTTCTCCGGCATCACAGCCGCGGGTTGTGCTCGAGTCCGTATCGGGCTCCCAGCCGCTGCGCGACGGCATCGCGATTCAGGCTGGTTCAGCGACCATGCATATCACCGCGCTGCGGGACGACATTCTCCGCGTACGCATCGCTCCCGGCAGCGTGCTTCCTGAAGATGCTTCGTGGGCGGTCTTGCCGGGCCCGCGTAGTAAGGCGGTGGAAGTGCAGCCGTTGAACGATACAACCTCGGTCGGATTCCGAACCACATCACTCGAAGTCCAGGTCGAGCGCAGCCCCCTGCGCCTTGTCGTACGCGATCTCACCGGCAACATCATCTGCGCCGACGCTCCCGGCCGGCCCACAGAGTTCAGTCTCGGCGGCTTCTCCGTCGCCAAAGAAATGCCCAGCGACGAGCGCTTCTTCGGCCTGGGCGACAAGACCGGCTCGTTCGACCGCAGGAACCAGGCCTACACGCTCTGGAACACTGACCACGGTATCGAGGAATCGCTTGATCCCATCTACAAGAGCATTCCGTTCTTCCTCGCCATCAGTTCGGGCCGAAGTTATGGTCTCTTTCTCGATAACACCTGGCGCACCTGGTTCGACTTCGGCAAGAGTGCGCGTGACGCTTACTCCTTCGGCGCCGAAGGTGGTCCGCTGGACTACTACCTGATCTACGGCCCTACTCCAAAACAGGTCGTCGAGGGATACGTCTACCTCACCGGCACGCCGCCGCTTCCTCCGCTGTGGGCGCTCGGTTTCCAGCAGTCTCGCTACACCTACACCCCTGAATCCCAGCTGCGCGAGGTCGCCGATCGCCTCCGGGCAGATAAGATTCCGTCCGACGCGCTCTACCTTGACATCGGCTACCAGTACCGGAACCGTCCTTTCACCGTCGACCCTGTCACCTTTCCTAACTTCCCTGGCCTCGTCTCCGACCTCCGCAAGCAGCACTTTAACCTTGTACTCATTACGGACCTGCACATCGCACATGTCCCCAACCAGGGCTACTTGCCCTATGACACCGGTCATGCAGGCGACCATTTCGTAAAGACTGCTGATGGAAGTGAGTATGTCGGCGTGGTCTGGCCCGGGCCCGCTGTCTTCCCCGACTTCACTCGGGCGCAGACGCGCCAGTGGTGGGGCGGCCTCTACAAGCAATTTGTCGAGGACGGAGTTGCCGGCTTTTGGAACGACATGAACGAACCTGCCGTGTTTGACGGTCCCGGCTTCACCATGCCCCTGGACAACGTTCATCGCATCGAAGAGCCGGGCTTCGCTACCCGCACGGCCACGCACGCTGAGATTCACAACATCTTCGGAATGGAAAACGAACGCGCCACCTACGAAGGACTTCTCAAGCTTCGCCCCGACGAACGTCCCTTCGTGTTGACGCGTGCTACCTATGCCGGTGGCCAGCGCTACGGGTTTACCTGGACTGGCGACAACTCCTCGACCTGGAACCAGCTTCGCTTGGGAACCCAGATGGTTCTCAACCTCGGACTGAGTGGCATCTCTTTCGTAGGCGATGACGTTGGTGGATTCGGCGGCTCACCGCCACCAGACCTGCTCACCCGCTGGATTGAGGTTGGCGCCTTCAAGCCTCTCTACCGCGACCACACCACCATCGGCTCTCTCCCGCAGGAGGTCTGGGTACACGGTCCCGAACAGGAAGCCATCCGTCGCCGCTACATTGAAACCCGTTATCGCTTATTGCCTTACATCTACACACTCGCCGAGGAGGCGTCCCGCACTGGGCTCCCGCTCGTCCGTCCCATCTTCCTTGAGTTCCCCGAAATCATGGCGCCTGCCTTGCCGAAGTTTGACGCTCTCGATACTGAGTTCCTTCTAGGTCCCGATCTCCTGGTTGCGCCTCAGCCGTCGGGTGAAACGCTCGACGACTACACTGTTTCCTATCCGCCGGGCGACTGGTACGACTTCTGGACGGGCCAGAAAATGCCGCATCCTCCTACCCCGCGGACGCTTGTGCAGACCACTACGGCGATTGCCAAAGGTGAAGCCGAAGTTCAGTCTTCCCCGCCTGCAAAAATTCATCCCGTCCTTGGCACCTTGCCCGTGTACGTACGCGGCGGCAGCATTATCCCTCTGCAGCCTCTTGTGCAGAGCACCGATCAGACGCCCGCAGGTCCTCTCGAACTGCGCGTCTATCCCGGCCAGCCGTGCAATGGCTCGCTGTATCTGGATGACGGCCACACCTTCCGCTATCAGCAAGGTGAGTTTTTCCGGCAGGCGTTTACCTGCCGACCAGAAGGCAATTCTGTGATTGTCGACTTTGGCGAGCGCCAAGGAGCCTATGCTCCGTGGTGGAAGACGATCGAAGTTGTGATCTATGGCTGGCCATCAGCCGGGGCTGATGTCAAGCTTCCCAGCGCGGCAAGCACTCTGAAGACAACATACGATGCCTCGACGCACGCGCTGCACCTCGTTATCCCGGACGTCGCCGGGAAGCAAGAACTCCGGGTTGTGGAACATGCAACGCGCTAGGCGCTTCACCGAGGGTAATGTATGCGGTAGCTTCGTTCACGTCCCACTTTGAAGGGCCCCTGTCACACCAAGCCCTTTCTCATTACTTGTCATCCCGAAGCGAGCGAAGGAGGTCGCAGCGGGGACCGACCAAGTAAAGCGAGAGAATCAACCGAGTCCCGATTGCAGGCTACGGGAAAACTAAACCTGGCCCACTCAGCGATCCGGTTGACAGCAGTTGAGGAACGTCTCACACTACAAGCATTTCTCCCGGTATCGAGTGTTGCAACACCCGATACCTGTCTAACCAGGCTACGCCTGCAAAGGTCTGTCCCGGTTGGCCCGCGGCCACCAACGATTGGGGAGAACATTTTCGTAGGGAGGAGTTGCTATGGCTAATCACCCAGCCAACACGGAGTCTCCTGCGGTGGCGGAACTCGTGCGCGCCCTAAGGGGCGTCATACCGGAACTCCGAGGGAATGGAATCGGCACCATTCGCAACGACGGTTCCAGGCACACCGCAGGCCTTGCTGTGGATATCATGCTCGACAGCACCGACGAGTACGAGAAGATGATCGCCGACGACATCATCGCGGCCTTGATCGATATGCAGGGTCAGATCCGTTGGCACGACATTCTCTATACGGATTGGCTTCCTGGAACTGCTCCCGGAAGTCCTCCGAGGGCTTTTCATTTCCACATTCCAGGTGGCGGTGGAGGCTATGGTGGGCAGCTTCTCACAAAAAATCCGAATCACGACGTGGCACTCGGTCGAGCCCACGAGAACCACATTCACGTGGACTGGGTTGATTTTTCGTTGCGCATCAAACCACATGAGACCGTTTTCGTCTACGATTGGCCACATGATGCACTGAGTACGGGTTTTGGCGCCGGGCTCATGAGCCGCCTTATGCTGAGTTCACGACGCTGAAGTACGCCGCCAGTCGGCCGCCAGCATCCCCTCAAACCTGATATACTGCCGCCGCCTTCCTGTTCGGGCGAGACGGCGTCGAGAAAGCCTGCCTTCGGCTGCTCCCGGCACCGTTGAACAGAAGGTCAAACCTAACGTGAATAGGACAATCCTATGCCTGCACAATCCATAGATCAGTTGAAGAGTTCTTTCGGGGGGAGCTCATCCGGCCCGGTGATGCCGGGTATGATTCCGCGCGCAAGGTCTACAACGGAATGATCGACAAGCGTCCGCGCCTGATCGCGCGCTGTGTGGATGTTGCCGACGTCATGGCGGCCGTGAATTTTGGCAGGGAAAATGGCCTGTTGACCGCAATTCGCGGTGGCGGACACAATGGCGCCGGCCTCGCAACCTGTGACGACGGTCTGGTGATCGACCTTTCGCGAATGAAGGGCATCCGCGTGGACCCAGCGGCCAAGAAGGTCCGCGTTGAGGCAGGTTGCGTTTGGAGCGACGTCGATCATGCGACACACGCCTTCGGCATGGCCACGCCCTCCGGCATCATCTCCACCACCGGAGTGGCCGGGCTCACGCTGGGCGGAGGCATCGGTTACCTGACCCGCCGGTACGGGTTAACGATCGACAATCTTCTCTCCGTGGACACGGTTTTGGCCGATGGCAGCTTCGTTACGGCGAGCAGTGAGGAGAATCCCGATCTGTTTTGGGCGGTGCGTGGCGGTGGCGGGAACTTCGGAGTGATCACTTCCTTCGAATTTCGTCTCCATCCCGTTAACATGGTCCACTTCGGCCCGACATTCTGGCCGCTCGACGAGGCTCCAACGTCCTCCGTGGTTATCGCGACTTCATCAAGCAAGCTCCCGAGGAGGTGAGCGGCTTTTTCGCGTTCCTCGTCGTCCCGCCCGCTCCTATGTTCCCCGAGCATCTTCATCTTAAGAAAGTGTGCGGCATCGTGTGGTGTTGCACCGGGTCTGCCGAACAGGTGGAAGCATCTCTCAAGCCCATGCGGACCCTGGGCAATCCCCTGTTTGACCACGTCGGACTTGCGCCATTTCCGGTGGCGCAGGGCATGTTCGACGGCCTCTTCGTCCCCGGCCTGCAATGGTACTGGCGGGCTGACAACTTCACCGAACTGAACGATGAAGCTATCGCTCGGCACGTCGAACATGGGTCGGCGATACCGACCATGCTCTCTACCATGCATATCTATCCCGTCAATGGCGCAGCGCAGCGCGTCGGCAAGAACGATACCGCATACAGTTTTCGCGAGGCCCTGTTCGCCGAGGTGATCGTAGGCGTGGATCCCGACCCGGCCAACAACGAAAAGATCACGGCCTGGTGCAAAAGCTATTGGGATGCGCTGCATCCCTATTCAGCAGGCGGCGCGTACGTGAACTTCATGATGGACGAGGGTCAGGACCGCGTGCAAGCTACCTATCGAGACAACTATCAGCGCCTGGCCGAGATCAAGAAGAAGTACGACCCCAAGAACTTCTTCCGGGTGAATCAGAACATTCGCCCGGCCGCGTAAGTAGGAGAATCAACCAAGTCCGCAGAAGAAGTTATGATCAATTGAAGATCAGGCCTGCGCCGCGCCGCAGCGAAGGCGTTGCGCGGCATCGGCGATCCATCGAGCGTTTCGTTTCCTGGTACGCGCGCTTGACGACAGCAATGCCGATGTCCAATACGACGCTGTGATGGCTCTGGCAGGAATCGCAGGTGGCGCGGCAGAGAACGCTCCGGCTCGAGATATCTTCGACCAGAACCCAGCAAAGTATGGGGGTTACTGGAAGAGTTGGTGGCAGACGTCGGGCAAAGGGAAATAAGGAGCCCGGCAGCAGTCGTCTCAGGATAACACTCTTAGGGTATAGGCTGGCAACGAAGCTGACCTGCCCTAAGACTCAGCCCCGCAGCAGGGGCGACTCAGTTTAGCGCGGCACGGAGCCGAAGGCGGGGTGCTGGGTAAAGCAAAAGGTAACCGAGTTCCTTCAGGGACGGCCTTATCATGCAGACTCGTTAGGGGCGATGGCCACGTCTTGACCTCGCGCTTGGCTGTTGGATTAGGTCAGGTGTGTCAGATATCCTACACCAACAATAAAACTTCAGGCCTGCCCGTCGTCCGGGATCAATGGGGCGAAGTCGGGCTACGGCGACAGGTGGGGACATTGAAGGCCGTTAATGCGAGCGGTTGCGGAAGCTCACGCCACTACAACGTTGACTTCGGCACGGTTCATGATGGTAAAATTCCCGCGCCACACTCGAGGTACAACGATGTTTTTGGTAGCGTCTGGGCTGAAATGCGTCACAGCGGCTCTCATTTTCGCATCTCTCTCCCTCTATTTGCAACATCAGACTGTGGAGACCGGCGTCCGGATGACACGACTGTTGGATACCGCGCTCGGAACGGAGACAACCGCTGCGAAGGATTTTATCTTCCGGGAGTGGCCGGGGGAGGAAGCGGCATTGACTTGGTGTCTTTGACTTGGGGTACGCCTTCTTGGCCCACAGGCAAAGGTGCACTCCTTGAGCTCTACCCATACTTTCCGTTAGATAGAGGAATCCGCATTGAAGGAATGGGCATTCCTCCCGGTTTCTATTACCGTTTGATTGCCGATATGGGTAAATCGCATTTTCGTCTGCCTCTCTCGAAGTTCTCGATCAAGTGAGAGCAGGTCCAGAAAAGGTTGGTTTTTATGGCTCTACAACCCTGGAGGGAACGAGAACTGGATATATTCCCTTGATAGTCAAAGTGCAAGGTGACAGCGCACCGGCCCAATTGAATGTAACTGCAATACTACGTCCTCGCGGCGACATAACTGAAGTTCGATGGAGGGTGCAGAAGGCAAACACGACGCTCGCGGTTTTCGGCCCGCTGCTGGCGTCGGTGAAATAATAACGGGAGGAAGATCCATACCAATCATGTTTCGACCGATGTCTGATGCTAGTCGATTAGTACTTGAGGTTTCTATCGGAGTCTTCCGGATTGCGAACTGCACTCGCCGCGCTTCGATATCCTTCTTCATTAGCCATGAGCAAGTCCGTGCCGAGACCAAGCGTCCGCGTCGAGGGCCTTGTAGCTCGCTTATTCTCGGATGCAGTTTTGGTGACTCTAGCTACTCTCGTTATTCTTATGCTTGCCATAGCCGCAACATTGAGGCGCCCTCATACGGGTGTCGACCTTTATGCCATTGCAACATCCATCAGATTCCAATCCGCCAATGAGCTAAACGTGGATCTGTCAATCGATCTTGGATCCAATGGTAGCGTTATAGCTGACGAATTCAGTTCACTTTCTCTAAATTCTGCCTGTGATATCCCGACCAACAGAGGATTGCGTATGGATGGCAAGCTACAATTGAGCGGCCTGAGAACATCTGCCAATTCCCTCGTCTCAATTTCGGTCAATGCTGAACAACATCAGCTGGTGATATTGCTCTATGGCGACGCCTCCGCGGATATTGAGGCTGGTGTCAACGCACGATTTACTGACTTATCTGGACTGCCAATCGAGTGCGCTCCACCACAAACAGCCGCTCAGGTACAGCTGGATCATGCACGTAGCGCCACTCCGGCGCGTATCAGGATGTCGGCTCCCCGGATCGCCAACGCAGAGATACTACCCGCTGTGCCCATATCCTATCTTAACCTTAACCTTCCAGACGAGGCTAATAGTGGCGGTTCTACCTTGAGATCCGGGATTGTGAAAGGTTCCTTGCGCCTGCTGGATATAGACAAGAGTCTGACTCTACGCGAAGGCGAGCCGCTGACATTTGATCGACCTTCAGCGATCCTCGGGCCTGTTTGGCTCGATAAGGGACAAATGCGCTTTCTGATGAATGGAGAGGCGGTCAAAATATTCGCAGGGCCCACGCCATTTGCTCGCGATTTATCTCCGACGTGGCTTGAGTGGTTTGCGGCTACCTATAAAGAAGCTGGCATATGGAGTCTGGCGGCAAGCATTTTGACCGGCTTATGGAGCGTACGAGCGTGGGTAAAAAAGCAGCCTCCAGCATATGACAGGCCATAATAGCACATTTCTGAATAGCGTTCCTCTCAGACCGAGGGCGGGCTTGGCACGATGGCTTTTGCAGGTACAGCTGTTCATCTGTCTGATATCCAGATACGCGGCATCGTCATTACTACTGTTACTAGTGGTACTCTTCTTGGTAGCGGTCTTGCCTAGCGCCATACCACAGACTATTGGTTTAGCAAATCCGGCATTCCAAGAAGCACAGCGCTTTAGACCTAATGTTGTGAGAATCCAAGCACGTTATGAGGGCTCGTCAGCTGACGATTCAGCGGTGAATGGGTTTGGCATTGTCATAGGAAAGCGTGATGGTGTCTTATATATAGTCGCGCCTTATCACGTCGTCTGCAAGAATCTGGAACGCGCTCTACGCGACGGCGCTTCCGTGACCTTCTCTCAGAGTACCCTTAAGCCTCTCACGGCTTCTCGTACAAAGCTCACAAATGTCAACGATGACTTCGCGGCGTTGACGGTTCCGGAATCACTCGGTTTAGGCTTGTCGGAAATTCCCTCTATCGATCCGAAAGCGCTTTCCGATCAATCGCCGGTGACGAATCTAGGATGGGCGCAAGAGTGGAATACATCTCAAGTGCCAGCATACTTTTCGGGAACTGACTCATCTAATCCGCACTGGCTGCGGGCACAAGGTTTGCAGACTCCGCCCGGGGCGTCCGGGGGGGCGTGTTCACTCCAGACGGACTCGTCGGAATGGTAGAGGAAGACAGTGGGCAAAGCGGATATAGCCGATTCGTCAATGTACAATGGATTGTGGAAGAGTTCCACCGCTATGGCTTTCCGACAAATTACCTCGTGCGGCAAGCCCCTTCACCACCGAACCCAGCCCCCGTAACAGGTGACGTTCTTCCGCCATCCATGGACCCAATATATGCTGGGTTTTTGACTGGCTTTAAGTATTTTAAGTTTGGCATGACACCAAGCGAAGTAAGCGCGATTCTGCCTAACCCTCAGAAGAATGTTGAGTGGAAGAATCTTCCGCTTGCAGCCTCATATAAGCGCGATGAGGTCCGGTACATCAGGCGGTACATCCACGAATTTCCGAATGATCTGATTGTTACCGTTAATAGCCGGTGCATAACCGATAGCAGCTACATCGACTTTTTCTTTGCGGGAGGCTACCACGGCCAACAGTTATTTCGAGTTTCGATGTTTTTTTACCAAGACTCTAAGTGTCAACAGCAAGACTTGTTATTCAATGATTTTGCCAGGGATTATCGGTTGGAAGTTGTCACCACAAATAGTCGAAAGCTTTTCGATAAACACTTAACGTTTGTAAGGCTCATGGGCGAGTTATATAACGGACATGCGTTCATTAACATTATTCGGCCTGACATAGCAAATGGTGATGGAGATGAATTCGACGATTAGACAGACATGATCGCTGAAGCAGTTGACATATCCGCCCCAAGGCGCGCCCAAGATCCCGAAGGCTCACATGATATTCGATCGATGACCATAGTTCCGGATGACCGGCAATCCGGGGGTTGGGAAACCGGCTCCGGACTCCTGATCAATCTCCAACGGGAGGCTTTTCAACGCTGTCCGTAGGGAGAATTTCAGACTATTACCGGACCTGCTCTTCGCATCCGCTGCCTGCCATGAAATACTCGCGACTAAACACCGCAGCATGGCAAGTCTGATGTCTTCCACAACCCTTCCTGCGACTGACGTGCGCTCGGCAACTCTTCCCGTTTCGGCAAGGGTAACCGCGCTCGTCCGTTCGCTTCATCTCGACGATCCCTGGCTGGTTGGCTTGATGGCCGTGGCCTTTCTGTTGCGGCTGATCTTCTGGATCTACACCGGGCGGACGTGGGAAGACGCACTCATCACGGTACTGCACTCGGAGAACTTTTATCACGGGCTCGGCCTGACCCATTTCAAGATTGACGACCCGCGGCCGCTGCACGGATTCACCAGCCCGATCAGCGTGCTGATGCCCTTGCTGGCCGACCGCTTCCACGTCGGCTGGGGCTTGCCCTTTCAGAAGCTGCTGTCTCTTCTTGCCGGGCCGGTGGCGGTTTGGTTCGGCTATAGGATTCTGCGTGACTACCTGGCTCCTTTCAGCAAGGCCGCCGCCGTTCTTGGCGCGGGCTATCTTGCGATCGAGCATCACCAGATCCTGTGGGGAATGGCGGGCATGGAGACTCAGCTTGCCATCGCAATATTGCTGGCGTCCATTTACTTTCTGCTGGCCGGCAACTTAAAAGCTTGCGCGATTACCTCAGGGTTGTGCCTGCTGGCGCGGCCCGACTTCGTCCTGTGGACTGCTATCGCGACCGCGGCCATAGCTTGGGCGGCCTATCGCCAGCGTGACTTCAAACCGTTGCTCATTTTTGTGCTGCTGGTCTCCGCCGTTTACGGACCCTGGCTGATCTTCACGACTCTTTACTACGGCAGTCCCATTCCCAATACCGTAATCGCGAAAACCCTGGGCTACCCCGGTTATTGGGAAATCGCTCCATCTCTCCGGTGGCTGCTTAAGTGCGCCGTCAAGGTCTTTAGGACGGATCTTGGCGCACCGCTCGAGCCGGTATTTGGCGGAAACGGCACTGGCTTTACTCCGCTGATCGCAGGCTACTGGCTGGAGAGGCTCTGCCTCGCCGTCGCTGCCTTTGGCTTTATCGTGGATGTCGTGCGCCGGCGCTGGAGCTTCTGGCCGGTTTACGCCTTTGCGGCTGCGCTGGCTGGCTTTCTTACCTTCCGGGCACCGCTACGATTCGGATGGTATGCCATGCCGCTGTGCGCAGTACTCGCACTCCTGTTAGCGAAAGGCGTCGCCGATCTCACCGGTCTACTACCCAACAGATTTGGCGCAGCGCTAGCATGGCTGCTGACCGCAGCCTATCTCGCCAGTTTCGCCGTCGTGCTGCCCACCACGTTTCGTGCTGAACATAACATCCAGGAGTTGGTCGAAAACAAAGTGCGCGTAGCCATCGGCATCTATCTTTCCCATACCCCGCCTGCAGCTACGATCGCTGGCGAGCCTTTAGGCTATATCGGCTATTACTCGCGCCGAACCTATTACGATTACCCCGGACTATGCAGCCGAAAGGTCGTGGCCTGGCTTCAGGCGCACAAATATCCACGGGTCTTTAAGAATCTGCAGGTCTATAGCTATCTCCGGCCAGACTACCTTGTGCTCCGCAAGCGAATCGAATACGACTATTTCTCGAAGCAACCCGACGGCGCTTTTCTGCAGAACGAATATCATGTTGAGCGCGAATTCTCCGTGACGCCGGAGGACCGGGCGAAGCTATTTCATCCGGAGCGGAATATCGACTTGGACTTCGTGGTGTTGGCGCACAATTCGGACTTACCAAAGAACGGAACTCCGCGCTAAGAATTGCGATATGAAAATCAACCACGGAGGCACGGAGATCACGGAGAAGATTCTTTGGAAATCAAGACTCCGTGTCCTCGGTGTCTCCGTGGTGAATGATTTTTTCGATGGAGCGCCCCGCGGTTTTGGGCACGAGAGCCTGCCCTCAGCTTGTCGAAGGGAATCTAATTCTTGTCGGCTGAACAGTTAGCAACTCGACCGGCGGAGGCGAGCGAAAAAATTTTGGTGGCGCCGCGACTTGGTCCGTCACGCAAAATGAAGCTGGCGTTGCTGCTGGCATCACTCGCCGTTTGCGCCGCGGCGTTTCTCGTCGTGGACTACATCTCACACTAAGTCCTTACGCACCAGCGCATTAAGCGCTAAGACCACAACTGGAGGTTTCCCGGTTCACGATCCTTGCGAAATTCGTGATCCGATTCGCTATCACGCCTTCAGGCCGGATTGCGCTGCGATAGATCACTGGGGTAAAGACTCGTATCTATTCTTTACTAATAGCCTCGGCTTTCGTGATGACAAGGTCAGAGACGTTCCCCTTACCGATAGTCGTCCCCGTATCCTTGTCTTAGGGGACTCCTTTACTGAGGGCAAGGCCAAGTGGGACGATACCTATGTCGGCCGAATTGCCGAACACTTTCCCCAATACGACTTCCTCAATGGTGGAGCTTCTAACTACTCTCCCTCCAACTACCTCAATACTGTGCGAATGGTATTGGGTAAGGCTATAGACATTGACGAGGTCATCGTCTTTATCGACAACTCCGCCGTACCCCTCGAAGCTGCCTATTACCATGATGTAGACAACAGCGGCGCCGTGGCGGGACTAGGCTTGGAGAAGCATCATCCAGCCACGTCCTGGTACGTCAACTTTCGCCAGCGGGTCGCCAAACATTTTGCGTTTACGTCCCAGATCTTCCGGCTGGCCGACTGGCCACAGCAACCCCTTGTCCAGCTAGGGTATTACCATCTCCCAGCCAATTACTTTGGGGATCCCTTTGACTTCGAGGTCTCGGCCTGGACGTATCGCAAGGTCAATGAGAGCGACGCTTATCCTGCGGGGTACGCTCCGCTTGGAGTAGAAGGTGGCATTGCCAAAGAAGAAGCCAAGATGACGCTGCTCTGGCAGCTACTCCAAAGCCATAACATTCCCCTTAGCATCGTCGTCTCCCCTCACCTGGCGCAGCTGGTTCACGACACCGAGGACTCGCGGCAAGTCCGTATCTGGCGACAATGGTGTGAGGGTAAATGTAAGCGCTTCGTTACTGTGCTACCGGCGTTCTTTGCGGTGAAGCGACAGTGCCCCCACACCGAACCGGGCTGTTGGTATAGCCAGTACTTCATCTTTGGAGATAATCATTACAACGCTGCCGGTAATGCTATCGTTGCTGACATTGTCATCAAGAGTCTGACAGAGATACCGCCAGCGAAGAAGCAGGAAGCAAGTCTGACGACGCCGGGTCGTGAAGCCAGCACGCGCTGAATTTCTTGTGGACTTTCGCCAAACCCCGAGAGACAGTCAGATCGTACAGGCGTATGGCACTTAAATGCTGACTTAGAAAGCATTTTCAGGCCAGCGCGTTAAACCACCATAGAGCCATTCGACTCATCGCTAGAAATGCCCCTAGAACGCGCTAGGAAGCCCCAGGACGCACGCCAAGATCGCTGGTGGACTCATAGTACCTCCATACCGTCTGAAGGCCCTCAGAAGTCAAATAAACGCAAAGTCGGGAGTCGGAGATGGAGAGAACCTTGAGCATCTCCACTGAAATTAATTCCCATTTTGGGAATCAGTAACTTCCCATTCGCCGACTGCACTTCTCTGTTCCTAGAAGAGTGAGCGTTGCGTATGTTCGGCAGGAGATTGAAACAAACCATTCTGGCGGAGATAGTTGTAGATCTGGGCCGCAATCTCCTTCGAAAATGCAGCGTTATAGTGAATGGAGTCCACGTAGAGATTCTCGTGCTTGTCCTGCTGCATGTCGGCCAGCCAGAGGACGTTGGAGCCTAGCTTTCCCTGTGCTCGCAGGTTCTCCATGAGCGGGTAACCATACCCACAGCGCTTGGCATTTCGCCAGAGAGTGCCATGGGATTGGATATCTTTGTGGGATTGCAAAACCAGATGGTACTGGAGATCGTACTTGTAGGTCGGCACCGGCTGCCACACGAACACGGTGCGCACACCGTAGCCGTGAGCGATCAACTCGATCATTTTCTTATTGGCCAGCCAGCGGTCGACCGCGCCCTGTAGCAACGCCGCGTCGTCAGGCGGGGGTCCTATTTGGGGTTGGAGTTTGGTCTTGCTCCAACGCCCGCTCAACCGGTAAGCGGCCTGGACCATGGGAAGGTCAGCGAGGGTGCGCGATTCGGATTTTCCATCCATGAAACCCCTGAAGCGGTTGGCGAGGAGAGGCCGGCCCTCCGCGAAAAGAAAGTCATTGAGGCCGTCGACAAACACCGCCACTTGGGGTACGAATCCGGTGTTGAGCAACCGCTCAAACAAGATCAGTTCCTGGCTGCTGAAGTAAGCAGGTACGGCGAAGTTGTAAACCGCCAAGGGTGGCGCAGGATGATCTGCGCTGGCAACTTCCTGAAGATAGGACGCGATGGTTTGGTCATCGGGGAGACCGGCGCCGAAAGTGGTTGATCCTCCAAAGATGAAGACATTGATTGCCTGGGAGCGCGGTGGCCAGGGCGCCTGGTCTTTCGATAACCGGAAGCCGGCAGGATCAACATTTACGAACTTGCCGCGGAAGGGCCTCTCCCTGAAATCTGTAAACGGTTCATACTCGTATTCTCCGTTACGCGAAGTCTCATCCAGCAGAGTCTTGACGTCCTCCTTCTGCCAGCCGGGATACAGGTTCTGTAGCAGGTACGGCATCTCCGGCATGCGCGACGGTTCGGGCAGCCGCTTCGCCCGCATGACCGTGTACAGGACCAGGTTGAGGAGAAACAGCAGCAGAATGCTGTTGAGCAGACCGACGGCGGCAACCTTGTACCAGCCTTTGAGCTTGGGCTTGATGTTCTGCAAAAATCCTCGTTGTGCAGGAAACGCTATCTTATTGGCTCTTCGTACACGTCATCAACCCGAATTGAAGTGAAATCAATAATCCAACCTATGGAGTCGAGCGAGCCGAGCACAGGGTCACACCCGGGGGTCGAGACCAGTTCGCCTCGGGCAAGGCCGACCGCAAACCCATTAGAGACTTGGAGCCTGGTCGCAGCCGTGGTTCTGGCGGCTTTTTACTTCTCCACCAGCTTCTATATCGCGTCTCACCGTCCCTTCTGGGTTGACGAGCTTCTTACTGTCGATATTGCGCAGCTTCCCGATCTCAAGACCATCTGGAGCGCGGCCACACACGCAGTTGACGGCGGGTCTCCTGTCTACGATGTGGTGGTTAGAGGGTTTGAAAAACTGCTTGGAGACACGGAGGTCGCGGCCAGGCTGCCGTCGGCGTTAGCCATGGCGGCTGGTCTGCTGATCGTCTTCGACTGCGCGCGGCGACTCACGGACGGTCTGCATGGACTCATCACCCTTTCTGTCCTGACCTGTTCGTTTCTGCCCTACTACGGGCACGAGGCCCGGGCCTACGCAATCTATTTCATGTTGGCTGCGCTGTCCTTGTGGATCTGGGTACTCGACAGCCGAGCTTCGGCGGTGCTCTTCGGGGCGGTAATTTTTCTAGCGGTTGCGATGCACTATTACGCGGTGCTGCTGCTGGTTCCGTATGCGCTGTGGGAAGCGATGCGATGGAGGCCGTGGCAGCTTCCTTCTCCCAAGCTGATGGCAGGTGTTGTGGGAGCAGTGGTGGCTCTGGCCCTACTTTTACCGGCCATCCTGGCATTTGTCCCGGTCGCGGCCGTCTACGCCGGTGTTGCGGGCCCTGTTCCCCTCGAGGGGGTAAGAGAGATTTTTTCGACGTTGTTTCCGAACGGCATGTGGCTATTGGCGCTGATTGTCATCTGGATCGCCTTGTCCGAGACCAAGGATGGCAAATTCCTTCTGCAGCCAATGCAACCCGCCGAAACCGTGGGCTGGTTATTTCTCTGCATACCGCTAGCCGGCTTCGTTGTGGCGGAGTTAAAGGCCCACGCCTTCCTTGGCCGATACTTCATCGGCGCTCTACCGGGCGTCGCGCTTGCATTCGCCTGTTGTACATGGCGCTACTTTCCGGGAGCACGGCGCGTCTCGATGGGAATATTGCTGATTCTGGCAACCTATGGTGTGGCGGAGCAAGTGATGGCGACGCGTCATCCCGCCAGCAATGCACCCATCCCGCATGACGCCAAGCTGGAGGACGCCCTGCGCAACGATGGCAAGCAATTCTTTGTAGTGTCTAATCAGGCGCGATACCTGGAAGCTCTGCACTATTCGAAACATCCCGAGAAATATGCCTACCTGCTTTCCCTGGATTCTGGTGACAAGCACCAGATCATGTCTCTGGCGCGATACTATCCAATGCAATTCTGGACGCTGGAAGACATCAAAAAGCACGCTGGGGAAACGGCCTTGATCGCGCCCTACCCAAGGATTGTGGATAGCCTGAAGCAGGCCGGATTCGAAGTTGAGGTACGGTCCACAACCCCGCTGGTTGTTTACCTGCGATGAACGCATCGCACGAAGAGCTTCTTTCATAAACCCGCTCCGATATATGGCCGGGGCTAAAGCCCATGTTCAAAGCCAAAACATTCCACGGGCCTGAAGGCCCGCTCTTCCACCAAAAAACTGCTGAAGAGTATTTGTGAAACGAGATCTAATCTCTTCGCCTTCCCGAAGGACGGTTTGGGCCAGCATCATGGGGGCGGCGACGCTGGTCATCGCGCCTTTCCTGCTTCGCGGCTATACCGCCGGGCACGATACGGTGTTCCATGTGGCCTCATGGCTTGACATGGCAAGGCAATTCCACGAAGGGATACTGCACCCGAGGTGGGCGGAGTTGGCTTACTACGGGTACGGGGAGCCGGCGTTCATCTTCTATCCGCCGATCTCGCTCTACCTGGGAGCCATGCTTACGTTGCTGTTGCCCTTTCGAATGGTAGTAGGCGCGTATGTCTGGCTGGTGCTGGTGGGTGCGGGCTTCAGTTTTTTCTATCTGTGCCGGCAGTTTTTTGATGGGCGGGCCTCGCTTCTGGGGGCCGTAGTTTATGTTCTCAACCCATATCACTTGCTTGAGGTCCATGCTCGCTGGTCGTTGGCCGAATTGCTGGTGAGCGCTTCTCTGCCGCTGCTGCTGCTCGCCATCTATCGCTTGGGCGAGCCGGGGAGACGCACAATTGCGATTGTGGCTCTGCTGTTCGCGATTGTCGCACTCACCAACGTTCCCCTCACCGTGGTGACGGCTTATGGCGCGATGGCATTCGTAGTTGCCCTAACGCTGGCGCGGAAAGCGGGAATTGGACTGGTTGTCAAGTTCATCGCGGCGGCCGTTCTGGGCGCCGGATTGGCTGGATTTTTCCTGCTTCCGGCATGGCATGAGAAGGGGTGGGTGCTTTCGGCTGTGCATGCCCTGGTGCCGCCCGAGGCGCAATTCGTGCGGCTGAACGCGCTACCGTACGACCACTATGGGTGGGCGCTGGCGGGGGTTGAAGCGGGGCAGATTGTTCTCGGCTGCGTGGCTTGGGCGCTCTGCCGGAGAATGAAGCCGCGGGATGCGTTTTTGGCATTTGCGACGGTTTTCGCAGCCTCGGTCGTGATGGTACTTCCGATTTCGGCGGTCATCTGGCGGTATGCTCCCGCGTTGTTCTACGTGCAGTTTCCGTGGCGATGGCTCGGTCCAATGGGGCTGGCGCTGTCCTTCTTTATCGCTGCCGCAGTACAGCACTCCAGCAAAGGAACGGTGTTCGCCGCTGGGGTTTGCGCGCTCGGCTTGGTCACGCTCGCCGTCTTTACCGTGCTGATTAACACCAAAGCGGACGTCATGCTGGCCTTGCTTAAGAACTCGGTCTCCGAGGACAGAGGTTATCTCGGCACGCCGTATTTTCTGCCGCGCGACATCAAGATCAACGAGATCGGGATTCCACTTAGTTTGACTCCCGGCGATCCTAGGGTCTCGGAGGTTAATCCGGAAAGCGAGAGCGGGGCGGAGCAGGCAACGACCTCGGCGCAAGGCGCTTCCCCGATTGCGATTACTCGCTGGTCGGCGAACGCACGAGAGGTTACGGTGGACGCGCCTCAGCCGGTTGGGATTCGATTCCGGTTGTTTCGTTATCCGGGTTGGAACGCATATCTTGACGGCAAGCTGATTGACATGGTCACCATCGACGCTCGGGGTGCCGTCGTCGTGCCCGTCCCGGCGGGACGCAGCCAGGTGAGCGTCCTTTACAAAGGGACTCCGGACCAGAAATGGAGCATTGTGTTGAGTTTGTTCTCACTGGTGCTTCTGTTGTGGATGTTCTGGGAGGGGAGTCCTGAGAGCGAGACATGCCCGTGGACGCTGGAAGAGTTGCCGGAGGCGAAAGACCTCGCACGTCATGGCACACGATAGAGTTCGGGGGTTTCGCTGGCGCCCAGAATTTCCTACGGCTTAATCCTGAAAGTATGACCCTGGTTAAGGAGCATGAACATCGCGCGGAGACCTCCGCCCCCGGCAGGGCGGGTTGGCTTGTGCCGAGCACCGCTTCGGCGGTCCTCATCGTGCTGCTCGGGTTGCTGCTGCGGGTTGCTTATATCAGCCACGAGAGCGTGAGCGGCGACGAAGCATTCTCCATTACCTTGACGCTCGAACCGCTGGCCCAAGTGATGCACAAGCTGGTCCTGGACCTGGTCCATCCTCCGCTGCATTACCTTGCGCTGCGGGGCTGGCTCAAGCTCTTTGGGTTTGGCTTGTTGCAGGCGCGAGTGCTGTCGGTGATTTTCGGCACCCTGGCGATTGTCATCCTCTATTTGCTGGCCGAGTACCTCTTTGACCGCCGGACGGCCCTGCTCTCGGCGTTGTTGATGGCCATATCCCAGCTCGCGATCATGTTCTCGCAGGAAGCCCGTCCCTACGCGCAGATGCATTTCCTGTCGCTTCTGTCCGCTTACCTCTTCTTGCGCGCCCATCGCGAAGGACGAGCGGTGTTCTGGTGGAGTTTTGTCGGCGCCAGCACCCTGATGCTCTACACCAACTACTTCGGAATATTCCTGATCGCGGCGCTTTTGTTGGTTGCGGTGGTCTACAGAGAGAGCAGCAAGCTTCGCCTTTGGTGGGTGCCTGTGGGAGCGGTGGTCGGTCTGGTGCTTTATACCCCATGGTTGGCAAGCGGCGTTGTTCACGAAGCCCTCAAACCGGGCAGAGTGTCCACGGGGACGGCAGAATACTCCGCGGTGCACTGGTGGACCTTTCTCTCGATACTGAATTCTTTTAACAACGGAAAACCGGCGGGGCTGCGGTCGGACTCGCCGTGGTGGGCGTTCGTGGTCGGAGGGCTCCTGTTTACCCTTCCGCTGCTGCTGTTGCTGAAGAAGCTGCTCGCAACCGAGTCCGACGGAGTGACCGGCCGATCGCGACCGGGAAGGAATTGTAACCACCACGATTCTTTTTCTGCTTCCCATCTGCCTGATACTTTTGTGCGGAAAGGCCGCCCATATTCCTTACAACGTTCGCTACGTATCCTTTTGCGCCGCTTTTTACTATGTTCTGGTGGCGCGCGCCATCTTCGAGATACCGCTCAACGCGGCACGCTGGGGGCTGGTCGCGCTGATTCTCGTGTACAGCGCCAACGCGCTCCGGTCCAACTACTTCATGCGCTGGAAGGAAAACTGGGATGCAGCTTTCGCCTACGTAGAGGCCAGTCGCCAGCCCGGAGACTGCGGCGCCTTTCCTCCCGACTTCCGGGTCCTGCTGCAGCCCTGGACCGTCACCCAGGCGGGACGTCCCTCGTTCCGAATCATTTCGCAGCAGAGCCTCGCCGCCGGGGCTCCGGGGTGTGACCGGATCTGGGAGGTCACGGCGGCGCCGCGCGACGATTGGCGGCAGTGGAACGAGTACAAGAAAAACAGCGACCCCATTCCGGCGACATTCGGGAAGATCGCCGAACAACGCTTCTATGCCGTGCGCGTGGCGCTATATTCCCGCAAGGCGCAGTGAGTAGGGACACAGAAGGTTCTGTCGGAAGAATTGAGCTCCCCTTTGCCGAATACGAATAAACCTTCCGCTTATCGGCGCTTCCTGGCCTACGGCGCGCTTCTGCTGGTTTCGGTGATGCTGGCGGTCGGCGTGGTCGAGGTCGGTCTGAGGATCACGCATTACGGCGAGGGGAACCTGATTCATCTGGAGAAATTCGTCGAATACGATCCCCTCCTGGGATGGCGGCATAAAAAGAACTTCTCATCTGAATTTATCAATGACGAATACCATACGACCCTGCGCTACAACGCCAACGGATGGCGCGGTCCCGAGCACGCTTTCAACAAGCCGCCAAACGTTTCGCGGATTCTCGTCCTTGGGGGCTCCTACGTAGATGGCTACTCGGTCAACGTGCAGGACCGGTTGAGCGAAGTGCTCGAGGCGAACCTGGGGCCCGCCTTCGAGGTGATCAACCTGGGAGTCGTCGGATACGGCACCGATCAGGACCTGCTACTGCTGGAGCAGGAAGGGTGGAAGTACCAGCCCGACCTGGTCGTACTGGTGTTCAGCTATAACGACGTCTGGCGGAGCGGGAGCCGCTACTTCGCGAATAGTGCGAGGAAGGTGCAGAAGCCGCTATTCGTCGCGGACGCCGGCGGCGACCTGGATGTCACGAATGTCCCGGTGCCTCGACCCGAGCCGACCTTGCAAGAGCGGTTTAAGGTGTACGAATTGGTGCGGACGGTGGTGAAGGGGAATCCCTGGCTGCACTGGCTGTCCATCAAGGCTGGGATGGCAGATGCCCCGGGGTTTGTATGGGGTGAGGAGTTCCCGGTCTATCGCAAAACAGAGACGCCGGTATTTGCCAGGTCATGGGCTACCACCCACGACCTGCTGCGCAAAATGAAGCAGGAAACTCAGCAACGCCATGCCGGGCTGGTGGTTTTCTACGTACCGTCTCGGATTGAATTGTCTCCGGAGGAGTGGAAACGCGCGAATCTCCCCGCCGATTACGATCCAAGCACGGT
Organism: uncultured Acidobacteriaceae bacterium; assembly: GCA_963782275.1. Lineage (GTDB taxonomy): Bacteria > Acidobacteriota > Terriglobia > Terriglobales > Acidobacteriaceae > Bog-257. Next base: position 161,867 of record CAWAJA010000009.1, read on the forward strand.
GGCCAACAAACTCGGCGCAATTTGCAAAACCGAGAACATTCCGTTTATCGATCCAACTGAGCGTTACCGGGAAGCCGCCAGGCAGGGCCCGGTGTTCTACTCTCACGACACGCACTGGAATGCTGCCGGCCATCGTCTCGCAGGCCAGATGCTCACCGACTATGTACAAGGCTCCCTGCAGCGGGCAAGTCAGTAAGCCAGCGCGGAACAGAGGGCCGATGCGTAACAGAACGTCAATCCCGACGACTGAAGATTTTGTGGATGACAACCGCTTCTGACCAACCGATAAGCGTGGCTGCGGCCGAGAACCAGCGCCTTTCTCGGGCTCCGCGTCATGGATTCCGATTTCCGTGGTGGGATTCCGTTTGGCGCGGGCTGGCGGTTTCCCTAGCCGTCGGCTTGCTCTTTACGCTTATCCTGCTGGGCCCGGCGGTGATCAACCCACATAACATCGGCTGGCTTCTGGGCGATCCGGCCGACCACTTCATCGCCTGGGAGCTGCTTCGTCAAGACCCGCATTGGCATTGGCCTCTAACCTACACCGACCGCGTGGGCTACCCTCTCGGCGAGAACGTAGCCCTCATGGATCCCAACCCTTTGCTCGCCGTCTTGTTCAAGCCTTTCTCGCCCCTGCTACCGGAACCCTTCCAATATCTCGGCATTGAGGCAATCTTGATCTGTGCGCTGCAATTCTTCTTTTCCATAAGGTTGTTCCGTCTCCTTTTGGGTCCGAATCCTGTTGGCATCTTCTTATGCAGTGTGTTTTTCCTGATTGCCCCGCCGCTGGCGTGGCGGATTAGGAACCACCTGGCACTAAGCAACCACTGGCTGCTGGTTGCCGCTCTACTGCTGTATTTCCGGGCGCAACAGGAGTCGCCACAAGCGATCCGGCGATTTATGGTCTCCGCTCTCCTGTTGGCAGCCGTGGCAATTGCCATCAACCCGTACCCTGCCTTCCAGGTCGTTGCGGTGCTGACGGCAGCCGCGGCAAGCTTGCTTTGGCAACGTCGATTAACGCTGGCCAAAGCGCTGGGGTTCGAGGCGGCGATGGGTGTGGCTTGCGCACTGGTGGCGTATTCGATGGGCTTTTTCATCGCCGGGGGCAAGGGTTACGGTTTGTTCGGATACCGCTCTTACTCGCTGAACCTGCTGGCGCCTTTTGATCCTGACTTCTACGGATCAATTTTGTCGCGCCTGCTGCCCCAGTTTCCTAAGAGCCCGACAGAGACAGCAAACTATCTGGGCGCGGGCATAATCTTCCTCCTCGTCGCCTTGTTGTTACTCTTCGCGTTGCAGGCTGAGAAACTTCGCGCACTCGACAAGCGCCAGGTGATTCCTTTGCTCCTGTGCTGTCTGGGGCTTACCCTCATGGCGCTTTCAACCAAGGTCATGATCGGCCCTACGACTCTGGTGGACTTCGATCCGCAACAACACCTGACCCGGTTCCTGTCTCCCCTGCGAGTGAGCGAACGTCTCTTCTGGGCCCCTTACTACGCCATCCTCATGACCGTGCTGGCTGCGCCCTTTATGCTGTTTCGTAGATCTCAGGCGAATTGGTTATTGGCCGTCGTGCTGGTGGTTCAGCTGATTGATGTTGCTCCCCTGTTCTTCTGGGTGCATTCGAGGGTTAACCAGTCCTGGCCGTTGCCTCTGAAGTCGCCGATTTGGTCCACGCTGGGGTCCACCCATGAAAATCTCGTGGTGCTTCCAGCATGGCAATGTAGTGGCAATTCCTCGCCTGGGCAATGGGACGGCTTCCGGATTTTCGGCTTCCTGGCCGTTGCACAAAAAATGCGCACCAACAGTTACTTTTCTGCGCGCTACAGCATGGTCAAGAGCGACTTTCATTGCAGGCAGGCGATCTCGGCCCTGTCCGAGCAACCACTCTCGCCTGACTCCGCCTATGTCGTGACGCCTGCCCTGGCGGCTGTAATCGCAAAGGGCCCGACCGGGCCGGGAAAATGTCACGAAGTGGACAACTTCATCCTGTGCTCTACCAGGACCGATTTCGGATTACCCCCTGTTCCCCAGCTGGACGAGAAGGCCTCAACCATGCCCGGGAAACCTTGATTGGGCCACAACAAAGGTGATGCAAGCTACTGGGTGGGATAAGGCTTTTCGAGGTCGCGGTCATGTTCTGTAACGGCAACTGAGTTGACCATCTGCAATGAGAACCTTCAAGAGTGAAGAAACCGAGGTCCAGCAGATGAGTGCGGCCACCCGCGGGGTGCTCCCCGCGCCCTCGTTAACCGAGGGTGCAGGGTGGGCGCCCAGAGTGATTCTGCTGGCAGCTGTCGCTCTCGTCCTCCTCATCGCGCTATTTCGTGCGTGGTATTGCTGGGGAAGCGACGCCTGGGTGAACCATCCTGCCGGCGCGCTGATCGCGATGGCGGCAGACTTGAAGAACGGGATCTTCTATCGTCCGCTGTATGGCCCCGAGGGATACGGCGGCACACGTTACTTCCCTCTGTACTTTGTTCTGCACGCCCTGCTGATGAAATTGGGCGTTCCGATTCTGCCCAGTGCATTCTTGCTTTCTGCGGCGGCGGTGGTCGCGCTTCTGGCGGGGGTTTTCTACCTGCTGAGAGGATTGGGCGTGGAAACTTGGCTGGCGGCGTGTTCAACCGGGGCGCTCTTGGCTGCTGGTTGTGCGCAGTATTCGCTGATAAGCCCGCACGCCGACGGGCTGGCATGCGCACTCAATGTCTGGGGGCTGGCGGTGATCGTCCGGGCGAAACTCAGCCACCGTAAGATTCTGCTGGCTGCGATCCTGTTTACTCTTGCGTGGGCTACCAAGATCACGACCGTCTTCGGATTTGCTGCGGCCTTCGTCTGGCTGTTAAGCACAGGATTTCCGGCGATGGCCTGGGAGTTAGCGGCTGAAACCTGCTGCGGCTTCTTGCTGGTCGGCGCCGCCCTGTTCCTCGGCAGCCAAGGCCGCTTCTGGGAGATCTTCAGGGCTTGTGCTTCCGGAGGCACTAACCCGATGGACTTCGCTTTAGGCCCGCTGAATATGGTGGTGCTAGCGGCTAGACTTGATCCCGGCGTGCTTTTGTTCATGCTTCTGGGCGGGTTGGTCCTGGTGTACGTGATCGCTTGCGGGAAGCTTTGGCGGAATTTGCCGGCCTCGCTGTTTCTGGCCACTCTGGTGGTCACGGCGATCATCTATGCCTCACCTGGGGTCAACGAAAATCACTTGCTGGACGTACAGGTAGCCTCAGTAGTCCTCATCGCTACGTGGTTGGCGCAAGCAGCCAGTCTGCAATACAAGCAGGTAGGAATCTGCGTACTCGCGCTGGTCATTCTCGCAACAGCAGTGCCGCTGTTGCGCAAGTTCAAGAATGGAGACCGGAGGTTCCATCCGCATCGCTTCGAGAAGGTCGTTGCCCTGGTCGGCGCCACACATGGGCCAATCCTGGCAGAGAATCCAGTGATACCGTTACTTGCCGGACAGCAGGCCTATGTCGCAGACCCATGGATGCTACGGCTACTGCGACACCGCATTCCTGGCTTCGGAGAGCCGCTTCTGGAAGGGCTGCGCAGTCAAGCTTTCGGTGCAGTGGTGCTGAGTATGGCCGATCCCAAGACCGACTTTGGCAAGTGGTGGTACGAGACGCAGCACTTCGGGCCGGGATTCGCGGCGGCGATCAACCAGAACTATCGGCTGGTGGGGACTATTGACGACCAGAGAGTGTATCTGCCGATCGCGGGGGCTTCGCCGCAAAGGTGAGGCGTTCTACCCAACAGGCTGAAAAATTTACCACGGAGGCACAGAGATCACGGAGAAGATTCCGTAGAAACCAAAACTCCGTGTCCTCCGTGTCTCTGTGGTGAATGATTTTCGCAAAACGCGGAATCCGCCGTGTTCGCGTACGAGTTTTACTTATGGACGCCCAACCAATTGTTTCAGTTGTCATCGCGTCGATTGTCGGACCGCCGTTCATCGACGACTGCCTGGCGTCGGTGTTCGCGCAGAAGAATGCTCCGGCATTCGAGGTCATCGTGGTCGATTGCCGCGGGCCGGAGAACGTAGCTCGCCTGGCCCAGCGTTTTCCTGAAGTGCGCTTCATCCCGTTGCAGCAACGCGAAACGGTGCCACAGCTTCGGAGCATCGGAGTAGAACAGGCAAAGGGCGGCCTCGTTGCCGTAATCGAAGAACATTGCGTTGCGGCTGACAACTGGCTGGCCACTCTCTGCGCCGCGTTTTCTCCCGAGTATGTGGCTGTGGGCGGGCCCATCGAGTTCCGAGGGGGACGCTTGCGCGACTGGATCACCTACTTCATCGAGTACAACTCCTATCTCCCGCCGTGGCCGGAAGGCGACGCGTACAAGCTCGCCGACGCCAACGTGGGCTACAGAAGAGAAGTCTTGATCTCCAATCTGGAACAGTTGAGCGCCGGTTACTGGGAGGCCACGCTGCATCATAAGCTCCTCGCCGAAGGAGCAAGGTTTCGCAGCGTACCGGGGCTGATTGTGTATCATCGCGGCCCGTTTGATTATGGCTACTATCTGCGGCAGCGCTACCTTTTCAGCCGCGCGTTCGCGGGCGCGCGCCGAAGCACGCTTTCGGCGGCTAAGCGAGCGGTGTACCTGCTGGCCGCACCCGCGATCCCCTTCGTGCTGCTGGCCCGCACGGGAGCTCGGGTGTTTGCGAAAAAGTGTCATGTAAGCAAATTTCTTCTCTGCTTGCCTTTGATCATTCCTGCGATGGTGATCTACGTAATCGGGGAGTGGATGGGCTATGCGTTTGGTCCGGGGCAAGCGCTGATGGAGGTGGAATAGTTTGACCGCGCCAGGGGCACTCGTGCTGACGGTAGTCGTCACCGTGGTTAGCGACACCTCCGAGCAAGCCGACACACTCCATCTTGAGGGGTGTCTGGAAGCCTTGCGGCAGCAGGTCAATCCGCCAGCTACGGAAGTGCTGGTGACCTGCGATGCGCGGCTGCCGGGAATCAAGGAACTTGAGCACAAGTTTCCCGACTATGGTTTCATCGCGGTGGAGAAACTTCGCACCGCACGCTCGGGCCCGAGCCGCGAGCATCATGACGAATTGCGTGGTATCGGCATGCGAAAGGCGCGCGCTCCGCTGATTGCGCTCATCGAGGATGTCGGCCGGCCTGATCCCAACTGGGCTGCGGCGTTGGTCAAGGAGCACGCGCAACCGTATTCGGCCATCGGCGGAGCGATGGAGAACGGGATCGATCGTCCTCTGAATTGGGCGGTTTATTTCGGGGATTTCGGCCGGTATCAGAATCCCGTTCCCCGCGGACCGAGCGCCTTCGTGAGCGATGCCAATGTCTGCTACAAGCGGGAGGCTTTGGAGCGTGTGGCCGACGCCTGGGCCGACACCTATAGCGAGTCGCGGGTGCACGCCGCGTTGGCGCAGAGAGGTGAAGTGATCGCGCTCTCGCCCGAGGTCATTGTTTACCAGCATCGGCTCGAATCTGCATCTAGGGCCGGCGCTGGTGGAGCGCTACGTGTGGGGGCGCTCGTATGCGGCGGTGCGCGTCGAGGGCGTGTCCGCGGCAAAGCGAGCGGTTTTCGCGGTACTCTGTCCGCTGCTGCCGTTCGTCCTTCTGCTTCGACAGCTGCAAAAAGTGATGAGCACGAAAAGAAACCAGGCGGCGTTTGTGAAGGCGTTGCCCTTGACCTTCGTGCTCGACGTTGCCTGGTCGTATGGGGAATTCGTCGGGTACGTGACCGGGCATCCGTGATGAGAGACGCTTGAGTACGATCGATTTGCATCCACAAGTTAGCGGCGACGCTGGAGGCTCGGACTCCCAGCAGGCCAGCGTTCGTCTTAGCGTAATCGTCCCGGTGCGCAATGGAAGCAAGCATCTTTCCCGGTGCTTGGAGGCCCTGGGACGTTCGGAGTACATCCAGTTCGAAGTTATTGTCGTGGACGACTGCTCGACGGACAGCACGCCCCAGATTGCGGAACGCTACGGCGCGCGCTGCATTCGCACGCCTCGAACGATGGGGCCGGGAGGAGCGCGGAACCTGGGAGCGCAACATGCGGGCGGCGAGATCCTGGTGTTCGTGGACGCGGATGTGGTGATGCCGCCAGGAGGGCTGTGCCTGATCGCGGAGGATTTTCGCCGTGACCCGGAGCTGGCCGCGGTCTTTGGGTCCTATGACGACACGCCGCCGTGGACCACCTTTATCTCGCAGTACAAGAACCTGATGCACCATTACGTTCACCAGGTGTCGAGCGAGTCGGCAGCAACGTTTTGGGCGGGATGCGGCGCGGTGCGGAAGACCGTCTTCGAAGAGTTCAACGGTTTTGATGCGGCGACATACACCGTGCCGTCCATCGAAGACATTGCTCTCGGGCTGGAAATGGTTCGGCGTGGTCGCAAGATCCGGCTCGACAAGCGCCTGGCGGTAAAGCATCTCAAACGCTGGACGATTCGCAACCTTTTGCGGGCCGACATCTTTTGTCGCGCTGTCCCATGGACGCGCCTGATCCTGAACACGCGTCACCTTCCGCGGGACCTAAACCTGACCTACGCTTCACGAGCGAGTTCCCTGCTGGTTGGGCTGTTGGCAGTTGCTTGTGTGCTGTTGCCTTTTAGTATCGCGGGCTTGATCGGAATAAGGCCAGTTCCCCTGCTCGGCTCAATGGCGTTCATTTGCTCGCTGCTGCTGATTCTGAATTGGGATGTCTATCGCTTCTTCCGGCGCAAGCTTGGCTGGTGGTTCGCCGCGCGGGCGGTGCTGGCTCACTGGGCTTACTACCTGTACAGCGGCGTCACATTTTTTGTTTGCACGGCGGTGCATTTCGTCCGCCTGCCATTTTCTTCCACCCGCAAAGCCAGCGTGCGGAGCGGCTGAGAATGCGCATCGGCGTGGATGCAACCTGCTGGTCGAACCGCCGGGGCTACGGACGTTACACTCGCTCCTTGCTGACTGCCCTGCTGGAGCTCGACCAGCAGAACCACTACACATTCTTTGCTGACTACGAATCCGAAGAGTTCCCTTTGCCGTCGGGGGTTGAGATTTGCCGCATTGCGACTAAAGTCCCGACCATACAGGCGGCGGGGGCGGACAGCCGGCGGTCAGTGGGCGATCTCTGGGCAGTGGCTCAAGCGATTCGCCGGGCCAACCTGGATGTGATTTTCTTCCCCTCGGAATACACCTACGTTCCGGTAATATCCAAAACTCCGCAGATTGTGACGCTGCATGACGCAACTTCGGAAGTGGTTCCTGAGATGGTTTTTCCCAACCAGCGCGCAAGGTTCTTTTTTAGCGCGAAGAAGAGAATGGCAGTCCGCCTGGCGAGGATTCTGTTGACGGTCTCGGAGTACTCGCGCCGCCGTTTGCGGGAAAAACTCGGCATCCCGCTGGAGCGGCTGAGAGTAGTGGGAGAAGCACCCGACCCGATTTTTCGGCCTTTGCATTCGTCATCCTCCGCTGAGGCCTCGGGGCGTTGGGGAATCCCTCCACAAGCCAAGGTTTTGATTTATGTCGGTGGATTCACCCCCCACAAGAACCTGCTGATGCTGCTTGACGTCTTCCGGGAACTGGTGAGCCGCGACTGCTTTCCTGATTTGCGGCTGGTGCATGTGGGCGATTATGCGACCGACCCTTTTCATTCCAGTTATGGAGAGCTTGCGGAGCGCGTCCGTCAGGCGCACCTCGAAGAGCGGGTCATCTTTACTGGCCGTCTCAGTGACGAAGACCTGGTGGTGCTGTTGAATCGTTCCGATGCTTTGGTGCTGCCCTCATTCTCCGAAGGCTTTGGCCTGCCCGGCGTGGAGGCGGCTGCCTGCGGCAAGCCCGTGCTGGCAACCACCGAAAGCCCGCTGCCGGAGCTGCTGGGGGAAGGGGCAATCGCGGTTGCTCCTGCCGATCGCGCAGGTTGGCTCGCGGCCATCGAGCGAGTGCTAGCCGACGAGACGTTGCGTGACCGCATGGGTAAAGCGGCTCTGGCGGCGGCGGGACGGCTATCCTGGAAGAACTCCGCCAGCCAACTGCTATCAGTTTTTCATGAGGTGCAGCCGAATGGCGCGGCCACTTAGGTTCTGCTTTCTGTCGATTTTTTATCCGCCATACAGCTTTGGCGGGGACGCGATATTTGTCTCGCGGCTGGCGAACTCCCTGGCACGGCTGGGGCACGAAGTGGATGTCATTCACTGCCTGGACAGCTATAAGGTGTTGGCCAAGAGCGAGCCCACGCAGCCATTCGCCAATCACCCCAATGTCACAGTGCACAGCCTGCGAAGCCGCCTGGGGTTCCTCTCGCCGCTTGTGGCACAGCAAGTGGGATGGACCTGGCCCAAGACAGATGCGATCCTCGAGGTCTTTTACGGCAAGAAGTTTGATGTAATTCACTATCACAACACTTCCCTGTTCGGGCCCAGGGTTCTGCAACTGGAGCCGGACTATCGTGATTTCATCAAGCTCTATACCACCCATGAACACTGGTTGGTGTGTCCTATGCACGTGCTCTGGAAAGACAACGAGCGCCTCTGCGACAAGCCGGATTGCTTTCGCTGTACGTTGAAGTTCCGCCGGCCGCCGCAGTGGTGGAGATATACCAGCCTTCTGGAGAAGTGCACGCCCGCGGTGGACATGTTCGTTTCGCCAAGTCAATTTACCCGGCAAATGCACCAGGATCGCGGATTCAAGTCACCCATGGTGGTGCTTCCCTACTTCGTGCCCGCGTTGGATCAGGGCACATCGTCCAACGGAACATCGCCGCATCCGAAGCCGTATTTCCTGTATGTCGGGCGGCTGGAGAAGATCAAGGGAGTGGACACGATTCTTCCGGCCTTCCGCCGTTATCCGGATGCCGACCTGCTGATCGCGGGTACGGGCTCGTGTGAAGCGACCCTGCGGCAACAGGCGGAGGGCATGGCCAATGTGCGCTTCCTAGGCCAGCTTACGCAACATCAACTGCAGGCCTATTCTCGTAACGCGATAGCGGTGATTGTGCCCTCGTTATGCTACGAGGTTTTCCCCATCACTTTCCTCGAAGCGTCTCGCGCCGGAACGCCTTCCATCGCCCGCGATATTGGTGGCCTGACCGAGATGATCGAGCAGAGCAAAGGCGGCATCTTATATCGCAACGATGAAGAGTTGCTGGCAGGAATCGAGCGGCTACATACCGATCCGGCGCTGCGGCAGGAAATGGGGCGTCGCGCTTACCAGGCGTACACGGAGAGGTGGACCGAGACAGTACACTTGGAAGCATATTTCCGCGTGCTCGAGGATACTGCACGTCGTAAACTGGGGTTCGTTCCCTGGGAACAGCCGGTGCGGCGGTCCTTGCAATTCCCGGCTGCGCCCGTCGTCTGACTTCGACCCGACGTTGGAGAACTGCTTGGCGTAGTTCGGTCTCCCGCCGAGAAGAAAGCACAATGCGTACACATTCCGAGAGCGAGATAGGATCTGGGGCACGAGGCGGGTTGCCACCCTTGAAGGAAAGCCCGGTTCCTGATCCGCTGCTGCGCGCCTTCGCTCCCATGAATCGGATGGCCATGGGGGTTGCATGGGGCGTGGTCGGAGGCGGCCTGCTGGCGATCGCGTCTCTGGTCCTGGTGCTGCGCGGGCAGGACATTCTCAGCCTGGGCTTGCTGGCACAATTCTTCCCCGGGTATTCCGTTTCCTGGCGCGGACTGTTCATCGGGCTGCTATGGGGATTCGGCGTGGGCTTCGTCCTTGGATACGGGTTCGCCTTTACCCGTAATGCCGCAGTATGGATCTGGCTGACGGTGATCCGCTCGCGCGCGGAAATGGACCAGTACTCCGATTTTCTGGATCACCTATAAGGAGAGCTGATGGATCCTAACGAGGAGCAGCTTGAACACGCAGTCATCCTGCTGAATGGGAAACTCCTGGGGATCGTTCTCGGCTTCTTGTTTGGGACGGGTTTGTTTCTGGCGACCAACTTTCTCGTTATCAAGGGTGGCCGGCACGTTGGGGCACATCTTGGCCTGTTAGCCAATTTTTTTCCCGGCTACCGAGTTACCTTCTTTGGGAGCATCATCGGATTCTTCTACATGTTTGTCCTTGGCTTGATCGTCGGCGTGGTGCTGGGAGCGGTTTATAACAAGATCGCGAGGGCGTAAGAAAGAGAAATACAGGTGATGTCGATCCTGGCCTGCAGTGGTTTCAGAGTCGTTATGGCTGCCGAAATAGGTAGAGCAGCCCATACCGGTGAACCTTCCAAGAAAGGTGGCTCCAGCGGCATTCTTGCGGGATCCCGAGGGCCCAGATTCTTGCTAACAGGTTAGTGCAGCGCCTAACATGCAAAGTTCCGACTTGTTCCAATCCGAGCCTTTAGGTTGTCAGCATAAGGAAGTGTCCAACTGTAAACGCTATAAAAATCTGACGAGTCGGCTCCGTGCTATGGCCTCGTTTCTTTCCGCCAGAAGCCACTCGACTTATACTTTGGCCGGCATCATCCTTTTCTCGCTTTTGTGGGCCACAGGAGCTGCCTTAACGCGCCGGCCCTGGTGCGATGAGGCCTGGTTTGCAAGCCCCCCGTACAACCTCAACCATCACGGTTTTATGGGAATGACGATTCTCGATCCGCATGGTTTCGTATTTGCTTCCTACGTCGAAGGGATCGATCGGTACACATACTGGGTCATGCCAGGATACCTGCTGCTACAGGCCGCCTGGTACAAGCTGGTCGGCCTGAGTGTGTTCTCGATGCGAGCTATCTCGATCTTGTGGGGCGGTGTAGGGCTCCTGTCGTGGTTTATGGTGGTCCGCTGGCTTACAGGGGAGCGCAGTATCGCGTTACTGGCAACATTTCTACTTGGTACAGAACAGCATTTCGCGTTTTCGGCGGCGACGGGGCGTATGGACATGATGTGCGCCGCCCTTGGCTGGTTCGCTCTCGCGCTTTACATCCGCCTGCATCAGAATTTCACTCTGGCTCTGTTTATAGCCGGTTGCGTCTCGGCGATGAATCTCTTTACCCACCCGAACGCGATATTCGGCATTCTGGCCCTCGCGGTTATAGTCCTCTATTTCGACCGCAATCGCCTCACCCTCCGCGCATTATTGCTGGCACTTTGCCCGTTCCTCTTGCTCAGTGCGCTGTGGGGCCTGTATGTCGCGCAGGCTCCGCATCTGCTGGCAGGGCAACTCCAGGCACAGGCGAACATCCCTCACCGCCTAGAGCTGCCCTGGAACCCTTGGAAGTCGTACCGGCAGGAAATTGATCTTCGGTACGGTCCGGCGTACGGCCTGACAAGGTCTTTTCCGGTGTCGGCGTTACGTCTCGTTTTGGCCCTGTACGGTGTCGCTGTCATCGTCGTGCTTACTATTTCTCAACTTTGGCGCCAGAGCGGAATTAGGACCCTGCTGATCCTCACAGCGCTGAGCTTTACGCTTCTGATGTGCTTCCAGAAGAACTGGTACTACCTGATTTTCGTCATCCCGTACTATACAGCTCTGCTGGCCATATCCTTGCGTTGGCTGTGGCGTGAGTCTTTGAGTTCCCCAGTCTTGGCAGTTTGCCTACTCGGACTGGTTACGATGATCCATCTAGGAGCCGTGGGCTTCTGGATCGTACACAATGAATACCGGGGTCGCTTTCTGGCAGCGACAAGTTTTCTCAAGCGTAATGCCAGGCCGGGGGACCTCATCGTCGGAAGCGGGGAACTGGCCTTCGAGTTGGGCTTTGACGGGCAAGTCCTGGACGATGCCCGGCTGGGATTTCTGAGTGGCGAGAAGCCTGAATTCATTGTGATTGACTCGCAGTATGGCGGTTTTTGGTTCTCTTGGTTTGCCGTACACGAACCCGCCACACATCGTTACATCGAAGACTTGCTCAACAACCAGTACGAGTTAGTTTATGATCAGACTTACGATCGATATGCAGCCTACGGATTCTATGATCAACCTTACCGAATTCTGAGACGTAGGGGGATTCCGCAGTATTAACCTGAATGCATGGAGTGACGCGAGAGCGGACTGTAGTGTTAGAGCGCAATGAGGATGAGTGTGGCCAGCCAAAGCCCATTCCTGTCAGTAGTTGTCACCACTAAGGAAGGCCGTCTGTCTGATACACCAACCATGGAATTACTCCAGTAATTGGCGCTGATGACTGATGACCGCCTGCAGGGTCTCATCGGTGGAAATATGCGGCTCGAAGCCGAGAAGGTTACTCACCTTACTGATGTCTGGCACCCGCCGCAACATGTCTTCAAAGCCCTCTTCATACGCTTCGTTGTAGGGGACGAAGACGATGCGTGAATCAGAGTTTGTCATTTCCTTGATGCGTTTGGCGAGATCGACAATCGTGATCTCCTGCGCGCTGCCTACGTTGAAGACCTCACCAGTGGCTGCGGGATGAGCGGCTATACCAACCAGCATGGCCACCGCATCGTTGACGTTGGTGAAGCAACGGCGTTGCTGACCATCGCCGAAGACGGTTATGTCCTGCCCGGTAAGCGCCTGGCGGACGAAATTAGGGACCACCATTCCGTAGCGGCCAGTCTGCCGCGGCCCCACGGTATTGAATAGTCGCGCAATGACGATGGGAAGTTTCTTCTCTTTCCAATAAGCTACAGCCAGAAATTCATCGATTGCTTTAGAGCAGGCGTAGCTCCACCGGCCCTTATTGGTTGGACCCATAACCAGATCGTCGTCTTCACGGAATGGAACATGTTCGCGTTTGCCGTAGACCTCAGAAGTAGAAGCGATGAGGACGCGCTTGCCTTTCTTGGCTGCGAGGCTCAGGATGACTTCGGTTCCGCGAACGTTGGTTTCGATGGTGCGAACCGGACTTTCGACCACCAGGCGCACTCCCACCGCGGCCGCGAGGTGGTAAATAAGGTCGGAGAGGTCCACCAGCTCCGCCATGAGGCGGATGTTGGTAACCGTATCGATGCAGTACTGAAACCTGGGGTCATCCTTGAGGTGCTGGATGTTGGCGATCGAGCCCGTCGAAAGATCGTCGACAATGTAAACTTCGTCGCCGGAGGCAAGATGCCGTTCAGCAAGGTGCGAACCGATGAATCCTGCTCCTCCGGTAATGAGGACCTTCATTCCTGCCTCCCAAGATGAGAAAGTCGATTCTGGACCTGTTCGAGAAGACTGGCACAAACGGCCGGTCAGGTCAATCATGGTACGCCGTGCGGTTGTGCGGTTCGATTAGGGATGCGTTCCTTTTCCGCTTGCTTTCGCGGACGGCAACCTCAACATGGATGCGGCACGGTTTCCGGTCATTTTGACCTATCACTCGATCTCGGAGTGCAATCCTCCGCTGCAGATTGCTCCCAGCCTGTTTGCCGAGCAGATGGAATGGCTGCGAGCCAATGTGCGAGTTGCGCCGCTCAGCGAGGTGGTGGGTGCCTTGACCGAACGAAAGCCGCTTCCCGAACGAACCGTAGTGCTCACCTTCGACGATGGGTATGCCGACTTTTACTCCTCTGCGGCGCCGGCGCTGCGGCGGCTGAAGCTTCCGGCTACGATCTTCGTGCCGACGGGCCTTTGCGGTGGAGCGAGTCATTCGCCCCAGCCGTCCGGTTGGGTCAGTCCACAGCCGCTGCTTGACTGGGACCAGGTGGGTGCCTTAGCGAAGGAAGGATTCGCGTTCGGGGCGCACAGCATCACCCACCCTGCCCTGCCCGCCCTGTCAATCGAAGAGGCGAAGCGCGAGATCGTGGGCAGCAAGGCAGAGCTGGAAGAGCACACCGGTCAGAAAGTTGAGTTCTTCGCCTACCCGTACGGGCGATGGAGTCGCACTGTCCGCGCCATCGTGCAACAGGAATACCACGGCGCATGCTCAACCGGAGCGGGCGTGGTTGAGCCTGATGCCGACCCGTTTGCCCTGCCACGGGTTGATGTCCACTATCTTCGGCGTCCGTCGACTTTCCGAATGCTATTTACCGCGCCGTTCGTAACCTATGTGGCGACCAGGCGCTTCATTCGGCGTGTGCGTCGTCAGCCCGAGGGTTTTTATGCTAGAGTTTAGCCGTTTAGCGCATCGCGAGGCTTGCGGTTGTCAAGAGGGCTGCGCGAAGACTCAATGCTGAACACTACTCGGGTAGTGCGGGCCTTCAGGCCCGCGTTAGGCGGAATCAATGAGGGCGGGCTTTAGCCGCCGAGGTACCTCGTCTAGAACCCCGCGGACTACACGCTTTCGGCGACTTTGAAGCATGTACCTCAGGGCCTAAAGGCCGCTTTCTCAGTCGTTATTGACGCGGCGCTGAAGCGCCGCACTACCCGAACTTCCGTTAGATAGACGAACTCTCCCCCAGAGAGCGATTCGATGCCACCCGTCGCCCCGGAAGAACGCAGTGTTGTAATCATCGGCGCTGGCCCCGCCGGTCTGACGGCGGCCTACGAGCTGTCGAAGCACAACGTCCCGGCTGTGGTTTTGGAGGCTGACAACACAGTCGGGGGCATATCCCGAACCGTCAATTACAAAGGCTATCTCTTCGATATCGGAGGCCATCGTTTCTTTACGAAATGGGACGAAGTGAATCAGGTGTGGAATGAGATCCTAGGCGATAAGTTCCTTTCCCGGCCTCGTCTTTCCCGGATTTTCTATCGCAAGAAGTTCTTTTACTACCCGCTGAAGGCCAGGAATGCGCTTTTCGGCCTGGGACCGATTGAGACTGTCCGTATCGTATTCAGCTATCTCCGGTCGCGAGTGGCCTATTACCACAACGAACAGAATCTGGAACAATGGGTCAGCAACCGTTTTGGGAAGCGCCTGTACGAGATTTTCTTCAAGACGTACACGGAGAAGGTCTGGGGCGTTCCCTGCACGCGAGATTCGGGCGGAATGGGCGGCGCAACGAATTCAGGGGCTGTCGTTGACTACGGCGATCCGCAATGCCCTTTTCAAGCAGCCGACCACCTCCGTCAAAACCCTGATCAACAGCTTTCATTACCCGGAGCGCGGACCGGGGCAAATGTGGGAGACGCTGACGGACCGCCTTCGGCATAGCGGGCTATCCCGTGCACCTGCAAAAACCGGTAACCCGAATCGTTCACGGCGAAGGCCGGGTGCTGTATCTGGAGACCAGTGGTTCGGACGGCGCCGAGCGGTTCCATGGCACGGACTTCATCAGCTCCATGCCGATACGCGAACTGATTAATACGCTCGATCCACCGGCGCCCGAAGAGGTGCGCCGGGCGGCCAACCGGCTGCGGTATCGCGACTTCCTGATTGTCAGCTTGATCCTCAATCGCAAGCAGGTGATGCCCGACAACTGGATTTACATTCATGAGCCGGGAGTGCGGGTGGGACGAATCCAGAATTTCAAGAACTGGTCTCCGGCCATGGTGCCCGACCCGAACAAGACTTGCCTGGGTATGGAATACTTTGTCTTCCAGAATGATGACCTGTGGTCGATGCCCGATGAAAAGCTGATCGAACTGGCCAAGCGGGAGATCGCAGAGCTCGGGCTGGCCAAGGCAGAGGAGATTGAGGACGGAGCGGTGGTGCGCATGCCCAAGGCTTATCCCATGTACGACGACGGCTGGGTGCGACAGGTGACGACCATCCGCCGCTACCTGGAAGCGGCGCTGCCCAACCTTCAGCTCGTCGGCCGTAACGGAATGCACAAATACAACAACCAGGACCATTCCATGATGACAGCCATGTGCGCGGCTCGAAACATCATGGGCGCGAACTATGACCTGTGGGCCATCAATACCGAGGCCGAGTATCACGAGGAAAAGCAGGAAAAACCGGCTACGATGGCTGAAAGTGAACCCCGGCGTCCGGCTTATGCGGAGCCTACACGGGTTTCCGGGAACTCCCGCCAGAAGGAAGATCAGGACGGTCCGCTTCCGGGAGAAGTGAAAGCAGCAAAGGCATCGGCGTCCGGCGGTCTTTCAATCCCCTGATGAACGGATAGAGACTAGAGAACGCCTTAGTGACTCCAGAAAAATCAGATCGGGAACCTTTGACGCCGAAAGCGCAAGGCATTACCTCGCTGGTGACGGGAGGAGCCGGCTTTATCGGGAGCCATGTCGTGGACTCGCTGCTCACGATGGGGCAGGAGGTCCTGGTGCTCGATGATCTCTCCGGCGGATTCCGGGAGAATGTCAATCCGGCCGCGAACCTCATCGAGGGATCGATCACTGATGTCGCCCTGGTTGACGAGCTATTCACTGCCCACCGAATCGACTACGTCTACCACATTGCCGCTTATGCCGCTGAAGGGCTGAGCCATTTCATCCGGAATTTCAACTACACCAACAACCTTCTGGGCAGCATGAACCTGATTAACAACGCTGTTCGGCACCATTGCCGGTGCTTTGTGTTTACCTCGAGCATCGCGGTGTACGGATCCGGTCGCACTCCCATGCACGAGTCCATGGCGCCCCAACCGGAAGATCCTTACGGCATTTCCAAGTATGCCGTCGAACTTGATCTCCTGGCTGCTAAGCACATGTTCGGTCTGGATCACATTATTTTTCGTCCACATAATGTTTACGGCGAGCGGCAGAATATCGGGGATCCCTATCGCAATGTGATCGGCATCTTCATGAATCAGATTCTGCAGGGATTGCCCTGCCCGATTTTTGGAGATGGTACCCAGACCCGGGCTTTCACTCATATTGCGGACGTGGCACCGGTCATTGCCCAGTCGGTCAACTATCCCGCGGCATACAACCAGATTTTCAACGTCGGTGCCGACATTCCCTACTCGGTGAATGAGCTGGCGCGCGAAGTGCAGTCGGCGATGGGAAGGGACACTGGAACTGTTCATCTCCCCGCGCGGAACGAGGTCGCGGAGGCCTTCAGCGATCACAATAAAGCCAGAGAAGTTTTCGGGACCGCCGCGGACATCACGCTGGCGGAAGGATTGCGGAGGATGGCCGACTGGGTCAGAAAGGTCGGAGTCCGGCGGGGCAAGCCTTTCGACAACGTCGAGATCGAACGCGAGCTGCCGCCCTCCTGGAAAGAGTTATGTACAACGCCAAGACCGTGAGCGTGGTCATGCCGGCATACAACGAGGCAAAAGGGATTGCCTCGGTTGTGCGGTCGTTCTTCGGCGTCCCGGAAGTTGATCGGGTGATCGTCGCCGACAACAATAGCAGCGACAATACCGCGGAGCTGGCCGCAGCCGCAGGCGCCACGGTGGTTCGAGAGTCCCGCCGAGGCTACGGGTATGCCTCGCAAGCTGCTCTTCAGGCGGCCAACTCCGACTACGTGATCATTGTCGAGTCGGACTGCACGTTTCGCGCTGAGGATGTGTACAAGTTCCTGGCCTACGCCGGGGAATTCGACGTCGTGTTCGGCACGCGCACCGCCAAGTCGTGCATCTGGGAAGGCTCAAATATGGGCCCGTTTCTGCGCTATGGCAACGTCGCCGTCGCCAAGCTGCTCGAGTATCTGCACAACGGTCCCTGTCTTACCGATGTTGGCTGTACCTATAAACTGCTTAACCGGAACGCACTGCAGCACTTGATTCCGATGTGCACGGTCGGACAGAGCCATTTCTCACCCGAGCTGATGATGCTGGCCATTCGAACCAAGCTGAACTGCGTCGAGATTCCTGTCCACTACCAGCCGCGCACCGGGACATCGAAAATCACCGGCAGTACCTGGAGGGCGTTTCGCCTGGGACTGCGGATGATCGTCATGATCGTCCGCTACCGCTTTAAGCACATCGAAAGAATTCCGCCGCTGACGCAATCGAATCCGATAGCGGCCGTTGCCAAGACGTCCGAGGTCGATTGAGCGATCAAAATACTGTTATCGAGTAATAGTTTCCAATGCACTCTTAATTGTGAACAGCGTGTAGATTTGGCTCGCTACGAGCGGAACAAAAACGGCTGCCATAAACTTCATGGAGAGGTCGCGAGCTCCAAGAATAACCAGCGCCATCAGCGCCCACGACCAATGAGGCGAGAAGAGCAACAGCTCATCGCCCCAGATATTGTGAAAGACGGCGCTAAACAATATCCATCCCAGCGGCAACCATATATAGAACCGTGTGCTCTCCTGCTGGAGGCCCTTGAGAGTACACCTGACCAATAAAACAAGCCACGCAATTGCGCCGACAACTTGGAAACCCAAGTAGTAACTTATCCGCAGAACATCGTGTGCCGGCTCATAGCTCACCATGTCCCATCCCGGCTCGCGCATGACACGTGGCGTTGGGCCGATGGCCGGACTAAGCACGGTATAGATCGCATAGACGCAGGCACGTAAGGGATCATGGAACAACCTAAAGGTCGCATAGGCGCTCACGAAGTGATGCATGGTGTAGCTCTTCATGTAAAGAAAGAGGAAGGCTCCCAGACCCAAAGGGATAGCGGCTGCCAGGATAGCGACTCGCGCGCGCATAGTCTTAAACGAATACTGCCAAAGCGCCGCCAGCGGATAAAGAGCGTTGGTGATGGTCGTGCCTCCACAAAGAACCACCATAGCGGCCAGGAATGCGGTCGTTGTCCCCATACTGGTAAGCAGGGTTGGAACTACGAAAGTAATGGAGAGCAGGCCATTCGAGATGCCGAAATGTTCAGGCAGGGACGCGGTAACGTTCGAAGTGAACAACAAATAAATTATGAACAGCAAAATACATTGCGGAAGTTTGACGCCGAGCCTGAGTGCGAGCAACGCCAGGAACCCCACGCCCGCTGCATGAACCAGGGCGACGACGAGTCTGGCCGCAAATATCCCCGCGTAATCGGTGGGCATAAAGACTTCCAGCAGATGTTGCAGTGCGCGGACCGGCGGGCGCCAGAGCGCAATCTCCAGCGGATGGACTAAGGCTTCCGGCGATTTCGAGTTGCCGACAATCCTCTCGAGCCAGATGCTGCTGTCGGAGTTGAAAAGAACGTTCTGCCGCTTCGCCACGACCGACCCCGGTACGGAGTCCATCCACCCGGACAGCAGCATGAACCAGACGACAGCAGCCAAACCGATCACGGCAGCGATAATGCGCGCGCGCGACGGCAGCGGCGTGTGCTCCATGTTCATCGATAGGGTCTTGCGCTCCATGCTCGCCTAAGCTAACACAAAGTACTTTGGTTGTCTGGCATAGTCATGGCAACAAGAATACGAATTTCGCAAAGCATCCCATGAGCAGTCTTGATTCGGCAGTCTCGCATGATCAGCCGGGCGCGAGGGCAGTCGATTGCACCCCAACATCCAGTGGGCAGTTGAAGGCACTCATCTTCGATGTGGATGGAACGCTCTACGAGCAGGCTCCGGTGCGGCGCGCCATGCTCTGCCGGATACTGCTTGCTAACCTAGCCACTCCAATGCAAGGAATCGCTACGTTACAAGCAATCCGCAGTTACAGAAAGGCCCACGAAGAGCTGCGCCACTCCTCGTCTGACTCCGATGAAATTGCCAACACCCAACTTCTATTGGCAAGCAAGGCTGGGGGGATGAGTCCGGAGATTATCGCATCGTATGTGGCGCGGTGGATGGAGAAAGAGCCACTCTCGCTTCTGGCGACCTGGATGCGAAATGGAACAGTGGGGCTCTTGCAGGCCGCCAGACGATCGGGATTGAACTTGGCGGTGTGTTCCGATTATCCCGCCGATCGAAAACTGATGGCGATGGGTATCGCAGGGTTCTTCGATGTCGTCGTGACCGCCCAGGACCCGGAAGTTCAGCGCCTAAAACCAGACCCAACAGGACTGAGAGTGACCCTGCAGCGGCTCGCCGTCCGCAGCGATGAGGCGCTCTACATCGGTGATCGGGCTGACGTCGATGGCGAAGCCGCTGACCGCGCCGGCATGCGGCGCGTCATCCTGCGCAGCGGCCAGGATTTCAGCGAGCTGTCAAAGTTGGTTCAGCCGAGTTAGCGGTCCCTGTGCGAATATGATCTGGAGCTCTAACCAGTGAAGGACTCTCAGGCAGTCAGGCTTAGGAAAACGAGGCAGCCCCTGGCGTCTACTGCTTCGCCTGTTGAGCTTCCGTCAGTCCGGCATCCTTCGCTGCTGGGTCACCTCCAGATCGCCCGGATTGATCACTGGGTCAAGAATGTTTTCGTCTTCCCGGGAATCGTAGTTGCTTTGTCCGTGGATCGAGCCAGGCTGGCTTCGTGGTCATGGCTCAAGTTCCTGATCGGCATGTTGGCCGTGTGCCTCATCGCCTCCAGCAACTACGTGCTCAATGAAATCTTGGACGCGCCCTCCGATCTCGCCCATCCCACCAAGCGGAATCGTCCTGTCCCATCGGGACGGGTCAATATCGCATGGGCCTACGTTGAGTGGCTAGCACTGATGGCAGCCGGCTTGATGCTTGGCCTCCACATTTCCAAGCTATTCACCCTAACGCTACTGGTGCTTTGGTTGATGGGGTGCATCTATAACGTACCCCCGATTCGCACCAAAGACCTGCCTTACGTCGATGTACTTTCCGAGGCCGTCAACAACCCGCTTCGCATGCTGGCAGGTTGGTACCTAACCGGATGTGTCCTGATTCCGCCCGCTTCTCTTCTGCTGAGTTACTGGATGGTAGGCTGCTACTTCATGACTATCAAGCGCTTTGCAGAGTTTCGCGACATGGACCACCATCAAATTACGATGTATCGGAAGTCTTTCGCTTTCTACAACGAGCAGAGGCTTCTGGTAGCGATTATGTTTTACGCTTCGGTGGCGATGCTGTTCTTCGGCGCTTTTATCATGCGATACCGCGTCGAACTGATCCTTGCCTTTCCTTTGGTCGCCTTAGTTATGTCTCTATACCTGTCTATCGCCTTTAAGCCGGATAGCGCCGCCCAGCATCCAGAAGGCCTGTATCGAGAACCAGCCTTAATGGCCGCAGTGGTTGCCTGCTCTGTGGTAATAGTTATTCTCCTATTCGTTAACCTGCCCATATTGAATAGGATATTCAGTCCGACAATTCCGTGGGAGGGGGTGCAGCCCTCTTGGCTACACCACTAGAACTGACTCTGGCAGTCGGCACCTCAGTAGCGGGTTGTGCCGAACCGGTGATAACCCTTCCTGCCTCCCTTCCGCTTACCCAATTCACAACGCACACGGCGCCGTACGCGGCGAGGATGGCCAACATCGGCTCGATGGTAAAACGGAAGCGGAGCGCAGGCCTCGTCACATAGTATATAAGTGGAAACACCGCGAGGACTGTGAGGTAAAGCGGGGCTGACGAAATATGTGAGCGCAATGCCATGAAAATCCCGACCAAGCCAAGCAGGATGGCAAGGGCGTTCGCAATAAAGTCTATACTCACGTACTTGGGGCCCGCATACCAGGCATTTGCCTGACGGTCGGTGACGCCAAACCAGAAAGTCCAGCAGTTACGCAAAGCCATGCCAAGTGTCCTGCCTGGGTGAGAAACCATAAATGCGACGGCCTCATGCTTCCTTGCCGTCATGTATGCAATTTCACCCATCCGTTTATAGATGGACGCCTGCTGCATATTTCCGTAGGGAGACAGCGCGGCATCAAACCCTTCGGAGCCTGGATGATTTCCCATCCACAGCACTAGACCCATATTTGACCGGATTGGGATGACTCTTCCGAAGACTAGATAATTTCGCAAGGTCCATGGTGCAACGCCAAGCGCACAGACGATAGCCGCCGTTGCCAGAGGCTTCACCCACGGAGCCGCTTCTTTCATTTCCCAGAGCAGCCAGCCAAAGAAGAAGGGTGCCAGAGATAGGATGGAGGCGTTAATTAGAGCCCCGATTGCCCATAGTGCCCCATAGCCAGCCCATCTAGTTAGGCGCCGCTCGTCGGGGACGGCAACCGTCGCCCAGAGGATCAGTCCAAACGACAGAGCATTTAACGTCGAGTCCCATGCCATCCTGATCGGTATTTGCCATGCTGACGGAAGCACAACCCAAATCCAGGATGCGAGAACTGCCGCCTGCATCCCGAACGTCCGTCGGGCGAGGGCATAGATTGGAAACACCGTCAACCCAGCAAAAATACAATTCAGTGCTAGAAGAATTAATCGGGATTTCTCACTGTAGATACCGCCGAGCCAGAATACTCCCGCGACTAAATAAGGATAAATTGGACAAACCCATGCGGTTGGTCCCGTGTTAATTACCCCCAATGGATTCCCGAAGCCGTTTCCAAAGACGATGGACCGGGCAATCTGGGCCACCTCGCCTCCAGACTGCACTGGGTTGACAACTACCCAAGGTCTCCATGTCCAGGCGGCATAAAGGCCCAGAAGACGCAGGACGGAAGCAGTGATAGCAAGGAAGATCGGGGAGCAGAAAAGTGGCCGCTTTGAGGCTTGCATTCTTATTCTCAAACACTGAGAGATGGGAAGCCGCCCTCTCAGCAGGGGTTAGTCTATCCGCCGCCTCTGCATTTTGCAATGAAACTGGGGATCGCTCCTCCATCGATCTCGCGGGAGAGCTGTCTTACCTTTGCCACGGGCTTCTCGTCTAGCCTAATGAAACTGGACAAATGCAGATCGACCTAGTCAAGCATCCGCAGTTGCGACCAGATGACAAGTTATCTGTGGCGCATTCCTCTACGGCAAGACCGATTCTGGTCTTTGTGGTCGTCTTGGTTTCGCTTGCGTACTTCATTGGTCTGGTCCATTTCGCCCAGATACGCGCGCTGGATGGAGACGAAGCCTACTACATCACCGCGGCACGGTTGGTTTGGGAAGGCAAAATCCCTTATACGGACTTCGCTTATCAACAAGGCATCTCGCTGCCATACATATATAGCTGGATATGGGCGGTCCATCCCCGTTCGTTAATCGCTATGCGATATCTTTCCTCGGCGTGCGGAGCCATCGCAGTCCTCTTCTGGGGAATATGGCTGCTTTCCGCAAGAAGATTTTCTAGTGCAGTTGCTTTCGCGACTTTCACGGTGATTGTTTTCAATCCGTACTGGGTATGGTGGAATGTCGCAGTAAAAACCTTCGCGGTGGCTAACCTGCTCATGTCGCTTGCGTTGATCTGCCTCTACGTCGCCCTGCAGTCGGAAAAGGCCAAATGGTATTTCGGAGCCGGCTTGGCCCTGGGAGTCTGCGCGTCGGTTCGCTCTCTTTACGCACCACTCGTCCCGTTTCTGCTGCTGTGGCTGCTTTACAAGGAATGGCGCAGTTCGAGCCGGGATTTTACAGGAACCTTGCTTTTTGTCGGGGGCGCGACAGGCGGGGTGCTGCCCATGATCTTCAGCTTTGCACACGATCCACAAGCATTCATCTTTAATAACGTCAGCTATCGCACTTTGCTGTCCCCCCACGAAAGCCTTCGCCATTCCGTGCATGTATATCTCAACAACCTGATCTCGTTACTGCATCATACTTATTTCGTGGCCACAATATTGCTCGCGATTGTGGGTGCCCTAAGTGCCCTAAGCTTACTAAAGCTGCGGCATAGACGAGACTCGCCTTATAACCGGGAAGATTATCAATACTTTCAGCTCACGCTTCTTATGCTCCTGGTTTACGTCGCTATAGCGTCAATTCCTTTCCCGGTATTCGATCAGTACTTCACCAGTCCGCTGCTTCCATTTCTGGTGGTATTCATTGCCGAAGGACTGCGTGTCGCCTTTCGATTTCGAATGGCAAGCGTGGTGCTACTGGCGGTGTTGGTTCCAATTCTTTTCTTTCGTGGCATCAGGGGCGAGGCCGCGGAGTACGGCTCAGCTCCAAGTCTGCAGCTATCCTCCTTTCGAAACGTGACACAGGTGTTGGAAGCTAATAGCCGAGAGGACGATGTGGTGCTCTCGATCTGGCCAGCCTACGTTTTTGAATCGGGTAGGAGATACTTTCCCGGCTCGGAGAACCACTTCAACTATGGCGTCGCGTACAAGATCAGTCCCGCAGCGAGAATGCGTTTCCACGTTCTCTCGAAGGACGAGGTTTTCCAGGCGATCTCCACGGGAGCGGTGGATGTCTTCATCCCCTCATCGAGTAAGTATTATTTGGACGACACCATGTCGCCGAGCGAGTTACGAGCTTTTCACACAGCTTTAGATGCTAACTATGTACCGGTGGGCGGGGATGATGGTGTTAAGGTCTATCGACGGCGGCAATAGACTTCACAGTTTTCGCTCCCGAAAAGAACTCACTTGGTTTCGCTTTCGGAGGCAGTCTCACTTCTTGGAAGATAGATCCGATCTTGGTCAATTACTTGCACGAGCCGGTAATTTTCAAGTAGGGCGGGTACGAATCCCGGTCCGAAGGATACTGTGTCGTACCACCATTGCACACCCTTCAACGAGGCGTCTGTGGTCAGTACCACAGCACTGAAAGTACGGTTGTGCAATCGATCCAATAATGGCTCTTCAAAGCCCGTGATCCGCTTCCGCAAAAGTTGTACCATCCAGGGATCGAGCACGTAAGGTCGCTGCCCGGCGAGTACGGGAATGATTGGGTTTTCTGACAGGATTGGCTTACTGGTCGGGCCTATCACTTCGAGAACTTGCTCAAATTGATGCAGGTGGTACCACCCGCTCCATGTTTCAATATGGCGCAATATCGGTATAGCAGCGACGACGGTCAACAGCGCAAGGGCGTAAACCCCTAATTGTTTGTGGAAAGCGGAAGCCGCGTTTGCCACCCACGTAGCCAGCAGAATTACCGAGGCGACTTGCTCGTCGAGCAGATGATTCCCTGCTGTTCCTGGAGAGCCGAAAATCATAGTCGTGATCGCCATGGTGCCAATCAGGAACAATGCGGGAAGGTTTTGCGAAAGCCTCGATGAAAGCATCAGGGATACCAGCACCGCCAGTCCGAGCACGGCGAACAAGACCAGCCCAGGATCGGTGTAGACTGCCGTCGAAACCATCCGCCAGGGGCCGCCGGCAATGAACCGCCAGTCAGCGCCGCCAGTGGCGCAGGCCTTGAATATCTCTACCACGCGGCCGCGGCTGCCAATAATCATCGCCGCAGCGACCATCAGGTACCCACCACAGGTTTCCGCTGCCAGCAAGAGAGCGACTCGCTTGTAGCCGGTAGCCAGCAGCCAAATGATAGCGGCAGCCAGTCCAAAAACCGTGGTGAGTTTCGCTGACCAGGCTAGTGTGAACAGCAGCGACGCTAGAAGAATTCTTCGGTTGCTAAACGGTGGCCGTGCAATCGCCGCCAAGCCCCAGATATTTAGGGCAGCCGCCAACCCGTCCGCCTGGGGAGTTGACAGGGACAACTGAACTGAGCCCGCGGCTAAGAGTGCCAGGGCCGAACACGCAGCCAGCCACGGCTCCACCCCGAGTTCCCTCAGCAGGCGGAAGGTCCCCAGTATCAACCCGATGATGGCTGCCGTAGACAGCAGGTAAGCGCTGAACAGCACCGGCATTCCCAGTTTCAGAAGTAGCGCATGCAGGCAAAAGTACAAGGGGAAGTATCGGGTGCCGCCGTAGCCGGCCGAGTCGAACAGGGGACGGTAGAAAACTCCGGCCTTCAAGTCCGCGGCCATGGTGATCATCACGCCGGAGGCGAAGCTTATTCCAGCGTCATTCCGCCACCAGATCCAGGCGCGCGCTGCCGTAATGGCAACGATGATCGCAACCGCGGTCAGCAAGAAGAATTTAGGGCCGATACCAACTGGCGAGGATTGCGACTCATTCGCGCGGCCCGTAGGCGTCCGCATGGAGTTCGTCTTAAGCATGAAGCGATGGACCGGGAGTTTTTGGTCTCGTCTTCCAGAACGCGGAGTATACCTCGCAGCCGGTTTCATAGGAACACAGTTCTCGACCCCGCGCCTAAACCTGCACCCAGTTGCTCTATCGCGTGAGAGGTAATGCGACAATCCAGTCTGCGATGAACCCGAGGGAAGCGGGCCCCGTCTCGCACGACCGCGGCCGCCAACGCGTGAAGAAGCTGATCCTGCTTTTGGCGTCCATACTCTTCAGCATGGTCGCGTTTCTTGCTCTCGATTGGTTCCGGAGCGCTGCCATTCGACGGTCTGCGCCGAGCGCCAGGCAAAAGAGTTGCGGAGTGCCCGACCGTGTGCGCCATCACGCCTTCAAGGCCAATTGCGCTTCCACTTATCGCTGGGGCGGCGATTCGTATGAGTTCGCTACCAACAGCCTCGGCTTTCGCGACGAGAGGATCAGAGAAGTGCCGCTGGCCGACACGCGGCCCCGGATCCTAATCCTGGGCGACTCGTTTACCGAAGGCAAGATTGCGTGGCGTGACAGCTATGTCGGAAGAATCGCCGCCCACTT
Organism: uncultured Acidobacteriaceae bacterium; assembly: GCA_963782275.1. Taxonomy (GTDB): domain Bacteria; phylum Acidobacteriota; class Terriglobia; order Terriglobales; family Acidobacteriaceae; genus Bog-257. The sequence continues at coordinate 187,913 of CAWAJA010000009.1, forward strand.
CCCGCAATATGACTTCCTCAACGGAGGCGTATCCAGCTACTCGCCCTCCAATTACTTCAACGTGGCACGAATAGTTCTCGCCGCCGGATACGACATCGACGAAGTGATCGTCTTCATCGACATCTCAGACGTTCAGGACGAAGCCACTTTTTACCACGACTCTGATCCCGCCGGGGCTGTAACCGGTCCTCAGCCGGAGCGCTACACCGTTGCCTGGTGGGATAAAACGCGCGGGCGCATTGCCGGACAATTCCTGCTCACCAACTCGTTGTTACGGTGGTTGGAGCGCAAGCTAGTCGATCACGGGTATTATCACCTCTCAACAGGCCCATTGGGCGACGCGTTCGATATGGAGCGTGCGGCGTGGACCTATCGAAAGGTCAATGAAACGGAATCTTATTATGGCGGCTATGCGCCGCTTGGGGTGGAGGGCGGTATCGCCAAAGAACAGGCGAAAATGACTTTGCTCTGGCAGAAGCTGGCAAAACGGGATATCCCTCTCAGCGTCGTCGTCTATCCCTATCCGGCGCAGGTGGTCCACGACACCGCGGATTCGAGGCAGGTGCGCATCTGGCGCGATTGGTGCGACGGCAGGTGCAAGCGCTTTGTCTCCTTGTTCCCGGCTTTCCTCGCCGTGAAGGACCAGTGCCCGCAGGACGAGCCTGGCTGCTGGTACCTAAGGCTCTTCGTCTTTGGAGACATGCATTACAACACTGCCGGCAATGCCCTGGTCGCTGATGCGGTCATCAAGAGTCTTACGGAAGAGCCGCCCAGCAAGCGTCCGGGAACAACTTTGGGAGCAGAGTCCGGCCCACGGGCGGTAGCTCGCTGACGTCCATGTCTGGTGAACGGTGGACCACTCTAGAGGTGAATCCGAGTGAACAGAGTTCCGCCCCGCAGCGGCACTGGAGACAACTGCGGGTTAAGCTGACGTTGTTTCTGGTCTCCCTCGCCTTCAGCGCGGCGGCGCTCATCGCCTTTGATTACTTCTACAGCGGAGCGAGCCATAGGAACTCCCCGGCAGCCTTTACACAACACGTTTGCCGGGTCCCCGACCCGGTACGCCATCACGCCCTGAAACCCAATTGCGCCTCCGCGGAGGAGTTCGGTGGAAGTTCTTATGAGTTCTCAACCAACAGCCTCGGTTTTCGCGACGAGAGAGTCAGAGAGGTTTCTGTTGCCGATACCCGTCCGCGAATCCTGGTGCTCGGCGATTCCTTTACGGAGGGCATGCTCCCCTGGCGCGACAGCTACGTCGGCAAAATCGCGGAACATTTTCCCCAGTACGACTTCCTGAATGGAGGTCTGGCGCTCTATTCTCCTTCGAACGACCTTAATACGGCACGACTCGTGCTCGCCAAGGGAATCGACATCGACGAGGTGATCGTATTCATCGGGCCCGGGGAACTGCAGTTCGATGCCGCTTTCTATCAGGACGCGGACGCATCCGGAACGGTGACCGAGCGCAAGGAGCGCAGCTCGATTACGCCCTGGTATGCAGATTGGTGCTTCCGCCTTGCCAGGCACTTCCGCCTGATCAGCGACATCGTCGGCGTCTCCGATCGATTTCTTGTCGAGCACGGCTATTATTATCTGCCCATGGAAACCGGCAACCGGTTCGATGCGGAAGACTCAGCCTGGCCTTATCGGAAGGTGAACGAACTTGAGGCCTTCCCCGCCGGCTACTCCCCGCTGGGGGTGGAGGGTGGCATCGCTAAGCAAGAAGCAAAGATGACCCTCTTGTGGCAGGAATTGAAACGGCAAGATATCCCTCTCAGCGTCGTGGTGTATCCTTACCCGGCGCAGCTGGTCCACGATGCCCCGGACTCGAGGCACGTGCGTATCTGGCGGCAATGGTGCGAGGGCAAGTGTAAGCGGTTCATTTCTGCCTTTCCGGCCTTCTTTGCAGCGAAAGACCAATGCCCGCGCAGCCAGCCCGGCTGCTGGTATCTGAACCTCTTCACCTTCGGAGACAAGCATTACTCGCCCGCCGGTAACGCCCTGGTCGCCGACGCCGTCATCGAGAGCCTGGCGGAAACGCCCGTGGTCAAACACCCACAGCCGACCGCCGGGGCGGATATGGCGAAGGATGCCTCTCGTTAGCGTGCCTATGCTGACCGCAAGCCAGGAAGCTTTGCCGGAAACCGGTGTGCCTGAGACTGGACCGGCGAAAAGCCATGCCGATATGTGGAGTCTCCTTACAGCGTCGATACTGGCCGCCTTCTATCTCGCCTGCAGCATCTACATCTCTTCCCATCGCCTCCTTTGGTTCGACGAAGTCGTTACCGTTCACATGGCGCGGCTGCCCAATTGGAAGACGTTGTTGGCAGCGCTCAGCCATGGTGCCGACTCTTTGCCTCCGCTCTACTACATGGTTGTCGGCGTATTCGATAAGTTATTCGGGCATGGTGAAGTTGCTGTAAGGTTGCCATCCACTCTGGCGATGGTGGCAACTCTGCTCATCACCTTCGATTGCGCCCGCCGCCTCACCGACGGCCTGCATGGATTGATTGCTATGGCCCTGGCTTCAGGCCCTCTTGCCGGTGAAGGGTTCGAGGCGCGCTCCTATGCAATCTATGCCATGTTCGCGGCGTTTGCCCTATGGGTTTGGACACGCACCAGAGCCAGCGAGAAGTGGACGGCGATCGGGTTCGGCGCTGTAATGTTTCTAGCCGTCAGCTTTCACTACTATGCCGTACTGTTGTTGGTGCCGTTCGCCTTGTGGGAGATTTCCCGCTGGAAGCCATGGCAGTCTCCCTCCCCTAAGCTGATCGCGGGAATTACTGGAGTCGTGGTACCGGCCGCGCTGCTCTCGCATTTCATCCTATCTTTCTCGCATAAGTTCTCTGCCGGTTTCTGGAGCCGCCCTTCTCTGTCCGAACTAATGGACATCTATTCACATATATTTGTCGGCGGGCTATTTATCCTGGCGCTGAGCATAGTTTGGATTGTCTTGGCGAACCGCAATGACAAGACTGCTGTGTTGCAACCAATGTCGTCCGGCGAAGCCATCGGCTGGCTATTTCTGTGTATACCGTTGGCCGGTTTTGTTGCGGCGGAGCTAAAGACGAATGCCTTCGCGGTTCGTTATTTCCTGGGAATCGTGCCGGGAGTTGCAGTCGCCGTCTCCTGTTGGTCTCTGGCGGAACTTTCGCAACACTTCCCTGCGTCTCGATTGGAATATTCGTGCTCCTTGCAACCTGGGGAATTGTGAAAGAGATTCAGACAGCGCGTCACCCCGAATCAGTCGAAAGCCCCGGGACACGTGATGTATCTTGCTCTGGAAAACCTTCTAAGCGGCGACGGCAAGCAATTTTTTGTTTTTTCTGATCCTTTTATGTTCCTGGAAGTCCAGTACTATTCCAAGCATCCTGAGCAATGTATTCTGCTACTCCCCTCGGATTTCGAACGAAAGTCCATTTCGACCAGCTCGTCTCCTGACCCTTACATGCACCAGCGGGTCGAGCAGATTTTGTCGCAATATTATCCGTTGAAGATCTGGCAGGCCGACCAACTTCGGGAAAATGCGCGCAGCTAGCAGCTTTGATTAAACCTACGCCCGATGTGTCGGATGCTATTAAGCGAGCCGGCTTTGAGGTTGAAGCCCGATTTTCGAAGCCCGTGAAGATAGTGTATTTGCAATGAGGAAAACGTTTCCGTAGAATCTCTGCGCGCCCATGAACCCAATTCAAGCATCTTCGCGGACGTCGAGTCCGCCGGATAGCCGGCCAATTCTCGCTCCCGTGGCTAATTCCGCCACTCTCGGCGCACAACGTGGCTTCAGTTGGCGATTCAGTTTGGCTGCAGCTGGCCGTCTCGCTGGTGGTTGGGCTCTGTATGCTCTACTCGTTATGGGCCGTGGGCCGCTTAATCCACGGAACATAGATTGGCTGGGAGAAGACGCCGCGCAACACTACATAGGTTGGGAGTTGCTTCGGCAGGACCCTCACTGGCATTGGCCTCTGATGTACACCAACCGGTGGGGATATCCGGTCGGGGACTCAGTCGCCCTGGTGGATGTTAATCCCTGGATGGCACTTCCGTTCAAGGTACTGTCACCACTGCTACCTGAACCTTTTCAATACTTTGGAATTGAAGCGGTTCTAACCTGTGCCCTCCAGTTCTTCTTCGCCTTAAGGTTGTTTCGCCTTTTCCTAGGCGCGAACCTTTGGGGGATAGTGATAGCCGGATTGTTTTTTCTGATTGCTCCGCCCCTTAGCTTTCGCCTCAAGTTTCATTACTGTTTGTCCAACCACTGGCTGTTGCTCGCGGCGTTGCTGGTCTTCTTCCAGGCGCAGCAGGAATCGCCCGGAACGGTTCGGCGCTTTATCGTGTCGGCGCTCTTGTTGGGAGGATTGGGGATTGCCACCAACCCGTATATTGCTTTTCAGATTTTGCTGGTTATGTTGGCAGCGCTGTGCAGCCTGCTATGGAAAGGTAAGATGACGCTACCACAGGCAGCAGGATTTATGGCTGCCTTGGGCACAATCTGCCTAATCATAGTCTACTCGCTAGGTTTCATCATTCCCGGCGGCAGAGGGTATGGGGGGGCTGGATACCGGGTGTTATTCCATGAACCTGCTCGCGCCCGTCGATCCCGGCTGATTTCGGCTCCATCATGTTCCCGGCCCTTGTCCCTCAACTCGAAAGGGGGCAGTACGAAGGTTATAACTATCTTGGAGCCGGTGTCATTGCTCTGGCGCTTATCGTGTTGGTGTACGGATTTCTGCATCGCGGCAAACTGAAGCTCGCTCGATAAGCGATGGATGATTCCCTTGTTCTTGTGCTGCCTGTGTTCTAACTCTGATGGCCTTGACGACAAGAGTCAGGGCCGGTTCCGCGACTCTGCTGGATGTAGATCCCCAGCAAGTGCTGTCGCGCTTCCTTGCGCCGTTGCGGTCCAGCGGGCGCCTGTTTTGGCTCCCGTACTATACGATTCTGACCGGATTGCTCGCCGCCCCCTATTTGTTTATGCGCCGGTCGCGGGCGAATGCCCTGCTGGCATGCCTCCTTGTCTTGCAGTTCGTGGATACCATTCCACTTCGCCGATGGCTATACTCCGGTGTCCATCAGGAATATCCCAAGCCACTGAACTCTCCCGTTTGGCACCAGCTTGGCTCGGTTTACGAAAACCTTATCGTTCTTCCCCCTTGGCAATGTGCGCCACGCTCATCTCCTGGTGGAGTCTACGGCTATCGCACATTCGGCTACCTGGCGGCTGAGCAGAAGATGCGGATCAACAGCTACTACACCGCTCGCTATACCGCGCTGGCCCTGGACTACCATTGCAATCAGCCGGTCGACCAGTTTGCGCACCAGCCTCTCTCGCCAGATAGCGCCTACATTGTCACCCCTGCCATCGCCGCTCAAATCGCCCTAGGGTCCAACGGGTGAGGGAAAGTGTCACGATCTGGATGGGTTTATCCTGTGTTCTCCAAAAACGGACTTCGGGCTTAGTCCAAAACTGAAGGAGCAGGGGGCGGACTTTGCCAACTGAATTCGAGACTCGGCGAGATTCCACGACCACGGGGCAATATCTGCGACCCCGTCTGAAACCGGACAAGAGCACGTCTATCGGGACTTGTTCTTGATCAGTTTTCTTATCCTGTTTTTCGAGCTGGCTTGCATTCGCTGGTTTGGCAGTACGGTCGTCTATCTCACGTTCTTTACCAACATCGTGCTGCTGGCAACATTTCTGGGCATGTCGGTCGGGTGCCTGGCCGCAACCAGCCGCCGGGACTGGACCCGAACGGTAATTCCATTGTTGTTGCTGGCCGCCGTGGGAGCATTTTTTGTCTGGTATCTCTTCACTCACGTTGTCCCCTATAGGATCGACGTCGGCGGGCAGGGATCGCCTCAGCAGGTGTATTTCGGCACGGAATATACCGGCAAAAACCTGTCGCAATTCTTCGTACCCATCGAGCTTCTGGCGGGTGTCTTCTTCACCTTGATTGCATTGGTTTTTGTCGGTATGGGCCAGGTGATGGGACGCGCCTTCGACCAAGCACCAGACCGGCTGCTCGGCTATATCAGCAACATCGGCGGGAGCCTGGCCGGTATCGCGGTCTTTGCCCTGGCTTCTTATTTCAGAACACCGCCGGTTGTCTGGTTCGCGGTCGCGTTGGCGATCTGGTGGTACTTTCTCAAGCGGCGGACTCTCCTGCAGGCGTCGAGCCTGGTTGTCATACTTGTCCTCATCGGCTTTGCCGGCCGCTACGTTTCCATCGCCGCGCCATTTCAGGCGCAGTCATCCAACTCCAGCGTCCTGACGTGGTCGCCGTATTACAAGATCATGTACTCGCCACCGGCGCGGCTCATCGAGACCAACAACATCGGCTACCAGACCATGGTGTCGGTGCAAGACTCGGGACCTGCCTATGACCTGCTGCACCTGCTGAACCGCGACGCAGGCGGCAAACCGTTTGAAGATGTCCTGATTATTGGAGCGGGTTCGGGCAATGACGTTCAAGCCGCCCTGGAAAATGGGGCAAAGCACATCGATGCGGTCGAGATCGACCCCGCGATCCTCGGACATTGGCCGGGCGGACCATCCCAATCATCCCTACGCCGATCCCCGGGTAACCGTCCACATTGACGATGGACGCAGCTTTCTCAAGAAGACCTCGCACAAGTACGATCTGATCGTTTTCGCTCTGGTGGATTCTCTGGTACTGCACTCGGGATATTCCAGCATTCGTCTGGAGAGCTTCTTGTTCACCCAGCAGGCGTTTGACGACATTGCGCGACCGGCTGAAGCCGAATGGAGTGTTTGCAGCTTACAATTTCTTTCGCCAGGGATGGATCATAGGCCGGATCGACAAGATGGCCGAACAAGCTTTCGGCGTCCGGCCGCTGGTGTTCTCCCTTCCCTATGTCGAGACTATCCGGCCCTCCGATCCGCAGGGCAACATCACCTTCCTGCTCGCCAGCCACAGTTCGCCGGTCATGGCAGCCATCGCCGCAGAATTCAGCCAACAGCAATCCTTCTGGATCAACCAGAGGCCAGCGCTGAACAACTCGTTGAATGGTTTCGGGCCCCAACCGCCGGTGACGCCCGAGTCCAGTGCTCAAAGCTGGCGCCGGATAGCTCCGGCCAAAGTGGACACCACTGGCATCGATCGCTTGCCAAGCGACGACTGGCCGTTCCTCTATCTGCGGGAGGCGAAGATACCTTCGTTGAACCTGCGGAGCATGGCTTTGATCGCAGGGCTATCCTTGATCATTCTTTACGCATTCTCTCCGGTGCGACGGGTGCGCCCGAATTGGCAAATGTTCTTCCTGGGCGCAGGCTTCATGCTGCTGGAGACCAAAGGCGTCGTGCACATGGCTTTGTTATTCGGCTCGACCTGGCTGGTCAACTCCGTGGTGTTTTTTGCGATTCTGGTGATGATCCTCGCCAGCAATGTCTTTGTGCTGATCTTCAGACCGCAGAAGCTCTGGCCGTATTACGTGCTCCTGTCGGCTGCCCTGCTGGTCAACATCCTGGTGCCTATGAGTAGATTTCTGGCCCTGCCGGGATTGGGAAAGGTGGCCGTTTCCTGCGCGGTGATTTTCGTGCCCGTCTTCTTCGCCGGAATCATCTTCGGCGCTTCCTTCCGTGACAGTACTCAACCCGACGTGGATTTCGGCTCCAATATCGCGGGCGCGATCCTGGGCGGCCTGGCCGAAAATCTGTCCCTGATGGTGGGCTTCAATTATCTGCTGATCATTGCTCTGGCTTTCTATGTGCTCTCGGCTGTGCTGCGGCGGCCAGTCGTCGATCCCCAAGTTGGCGGTTGAGCCTGAGACGGTGACCCGTGCTCAGTGCTGGCGAGGGCCTACAAACCCGCTCACGCTGACAACCGAATGCGCGGCGAGGGCGACGTCCTCAGCGCGCGGGCCGACTACGCCCAGCGCAAGAGCAGCAATCTTCGCTTCCTGCTGCGCAGCCGCTTCGAGTGGATGAACCAGTACATCGGCCCGGACTCCGTCGGCGTGGATGTGGGTTGCGGCTGCGGATTCAGCCGCGAGTTCATTCGCTGTAAGCGGCTGCTGCTCACCGATCTCACGGAACACGATTTCCTCGACATCGGCGGCGTGGACGCCCTCCATCTCCCGTTCATCGACAACTCCCTCGACTTCGTCATCGAGACCAACGTGCTCCATCATGTACCCAGCCCCATTCGTTTTCTGGACGAAGCCAGGCGGGTATTGCGCCGCGGCGGATTTCTGCTGATGCACGAGGTGCAAGCCAGCCTGCTGTTTTGCGCTGTGCTGCGCGCGATGCGCCATGAAGGCTATTCGTTCGATGTGAACGTCTTCGACGAGAACTGCATCTGCACCGACCCCGATGATCCCTGGGCGGGAAACAACGCCATTCCGCGGCTGCTGTTCGACGATCGCAGCGCCTTCGAGCGCTCCCAGCCCGGCTGGCGGATTCTGCGCGACGATCCCTGTGAGTGCCTCATGTTTCTGAACTCCGGCGGCGTCACCGCCAAGACAGCATACGTTCCGTTACCTCCGTTTGTGTTGAAGGGCGTGGAGGCGCTTGATAACTATGCTGGCTAAAATCGCCCCCAATGTATTCGCCCTGGGTAGAAGAATCGCGTTGCAGAAGGTATAGCAGCGCACGGAAGGTGTCCGCATCATCTCGATCGTAATCCCGATCTATAACGAGGAACTCCTTCTGGAGCGGCTCAATGCGGACATCCACCATGTCATGGACAGCCTCCAGGAGCCGTGGGAGGTGATCTACGTCAACGACGGTAGCGGGGACCAGTCCCTGAGCATCCTCACCCGGCTTCATGAGGAGCACCCCAAGACCGTGGTGGTCGCTGACCTGTCGCGCAACTGGGGCCACCAGCAGGCAATCAGTGCCGGACTCTCGCTCGCTCAGGGAGACGCGGTCATCATCATGGACGGCGATTTCCAGGACCCGCCTTCCTTGATACCTGAAATGGTGGCAGCCTGGAAACAGGGCGCGGAGGTGGTCATCGCCCACCGCACCCGCCGGAGCGAGCACGGACTGAGACGGATCCTCTTTCCTCTGTTCTACCGCCTGCTGGGATATATGTCGGACTATCCGATTCCGTTGAGCGTGGGCATTTTTGGACTGGTCGATCGCAAGGTATGCAACGTGCTTGCCAATCTGCAGGAAACCAACCGATTCCTGCCCGGCCTGCGCTCCTGGGTGGGGTTCCGCACGGTGGTTCGTCAACTTCGACCGGCCGGATCGGGCGCTCGGCAAACCCAAGCAAACTCTTCTAAACCTGTTCAAATACGGATTCGACGCGATTCTCAGCTTCAGCTACAAGCCACTGCGACTCGGACTCGCCTTCGGCCTCATCATGGCGGCCTTCGCCAGCCTCGCCGGCCTCACGCTGGCAGTCATGCGAATTTACCGTCTGGGCATTTTTCGCGATAACGTTGTCCTGGGATACACGAGTCTCATGTGCGCCTTGCTCCTGATGGGGAGCATTCAACTGATTTGCACCGGGATTTTGGGCGAATATATCGGACGAATTTATGACGAAGTAAAGCGCCGCCCATTGTTCGTCATCCGCTCAGTCCTGGAACGGCAGCCCTCAACTTCGGAGGGCCCGCCCGAGCGTGGCGAGGAGCGATGGGCCGTCCGCTCATGATTCTTAACGCCAATTTTCAGCGTCTAGTGTAAAATGACCGCCACAGCAGTTTTGGAAGGTGAATTGCTCACCTTCTTGTTACCCCGAGAAGTTCGAGGAGGAGAGATTCGTTATGGGTTTCATGAAAACCACTGGCCATCGGTTTGGGATCGCGGGTGAACTATTTTCGTTCTTCTGGAGCAATAAGCGTTGGTGGATGACGCCCATCCTGATCACGCTCTGCTTGTTCGCCGTGCTGTTGATCCTGGCGCAGAGCTCCGCCATCGCGCCGTTCATCTACTCGTTCTTTTAGAGGAGAAAGATTTTGATATTGATGACGGCCCCCCTTCATTGGCCCCCCTTCATTCATTCGATAGGAATACATTGGCGGGCCGTCCTGGCGGCTGTTCTTCTCGCTCTCCTGGTCTGGGTATGCTTACCTGCTCCGACGAGGGCGAAGCTAAAGGAAGGCTGGAAAAAGTTTGGCCACGCCCTGGGTAATTTCCAGGCCCGCATCCTCCTGACTGTCATCTATGCCGTTCTGCTGCTGCCCTTCGGCTTATTGGTTCGGATTTTTTCCGACTCTCTCCACACCAAGAAGCGGACCGAGAAGTGGCTCGACCATCCGCCGGTCCCGAATGACATGAAGCAGGCTCAACACCAAGGTTGAACCGGGTTGGCCTCCATAATTGATGGATTGACCCCCTCTTTGGCTCTTTGGTGCCATGGCTGCCGCCTGATGGCGACGTAGTGTGCCGGATGCGCGTAATCGAACCGGTTGCCAACAAATCCGATCAGGCTGCTCCTGCCAGATCAAAACGGCTGGGCTGGGTGGCCAAGCTCCTGATTTCCGCAGTCTGGCTGGTGGCGATACTGGAGATTGCTCCTCGCCTGTTTCTGGCCACCAACCTGACGGCACATCAACGAATACGCAAGGCGGTACTGGGGGACGACAATTCCTCCTGGCGGCTGTTCTGGGTCATCCTGCACCGCCAGCACGAGGAGTGGACCGGAAAATATTCCACCTATCATCCCACCCGGGGCTGGGCGGTCATGCCGGATGTAAGAAACATGACTCCCTTTGGCAAGGGAAAGGTTGTGAACAGCAATTCCCAAGGGCTGCGTGGAACCGCCGACTACCCCTATGCCCGCGTTTCCGGCAAACAGAGAATCCTGGTTCTGGGCGATTCCTTCACCTTCGGGACCGACGTCTCCGACAACGAAACCTATTCCCACGATCTCGAATCCGCGCTGCCGAACACCGAGGTTTTGAACCTGGGCGTGCAGGGCTACGGCCAGGACCAGATGCTGCTCTACCTAAAGGAAGAGGGCGTCAAATACCATCCGGACGTGGTCATCCTGGGCTACCTGAACATGGATACCTATCGCAACCTCTGGAAGTTCTTCGCCTTTGCGAAACCCAAGTTCGACATGACTCCCGAGGGCCTGAAGCTGACCAATGTGCCGGTACCGACCCCGGAACAGGTACTCGCCGAGGAGCCTTATCGTTCCAAAGCCCTAGATTTCGCCGTAATTTTGTGGGAAAAGATTCGCTGGTCACTCGGCATCAATGAGAGAGAGTCCAAAGAACTGACCCGCCCCATCCTGGATGAGATCGTTGCGACAACTCGGGGCATCGGCGCGGTGCCCGTATTTGTTTACATGCCGGCGTATGAGGAACTCGACGACTTGAGCGACTCCATGTCAGGACACGAGCAATATCTCTACGACTATTGCCAGAAGCGGAATTTGGCCTGTTTGTTCCTGCGGCCGCGGTTTGTCCAGGAAGCCAGGAAGGGCGCCAGGCTGGAGTCTCGTTTCCATTGGACGGCCGCGATGCACAAGATGGCGGCGGAGGAGATTGCTAAATTCCTCGTAGCAAAGGGCCTGGTTCACGAAGAAGCGGCCAGTACGGCGCATCGCTAGGGGAGCTCTGAACAAGCGTCCGGCTACAAGCGGTTTTGGTTACAAGCGGTTTCGGTGGAAGTGCTGGCCTTCAGGCCAGCGTCTAAGTCACTCATAAGAATCGGGCTTTAGCGCGGGAAATTTGACAGTGTCTCCCTATGCGGCTACTGGGCCCGCCGTACTGCCGCGCGAAGCGCTGGAAATCTGTGCCATATCTTATAATTGCTTCACCTTCCTCTTCATCTTGTTTGCTAAAAGAGTGGACGTCATCGGAAGCGGAGCGAACCCCGCCGCGGGCGGATTAGTAACAAACTGTCATATTGAAGCTGGTAACTACAACTGATCTCCGAGGTTTCTACGGTTCGTATCAGGGCACGACTTTAGTCGTGCCGAACAGGGCGGAGAAAAGATTGGGCTTTAGCCCCTGCACTCGCCCCATCAGGGCTGAAGCCCAAGTTTCTTTTTAGCAAGCTGCGGCACGGCTCAAGCCGTGCCCTGATACAAAGCGATTTGTGAGGCAGGCTCTAATGGCGCTCAAACACTGGAATCGGTTGTTGCAACTCGCTGTACCTCGGAGGAGTGGGTTTTGAATATCCTGGGAATCTCCTGCTATTACCATGATGCAGCCGCTGCCCTTCTGCGCGACGGTCAACTGATCGCCGCCGCGGAAGAGGAGCGCTTCACTCGCATCAAGCACGACTACAACTACCCGGAGAACGCAATCAAGTTCTGTCTGGAAAGCGGCGGAATCCAGGGCGGCGACGTGGACTACGTCGCCTTCTTCGAGAAGCCCTTCCGCAAGTTCGACCGCATCCTGATGACCGTGCTGCAGACCTATCCGCAGTCTTACAAGGTATTTCGCGAAGCGATGATTACCTGGATGGTGGACAAGCTATGGGTCGGAGCCAAGATCTCCGCCGACTTGGGAATTCCCAAAGATCGAGTCCTGTTCAGCGAGCACCATCTGTCGCACGCGGCCAGCGCCTTCCTGTGCTCGCCCTTCGACGAGGCCGCCATCCTTACCGTGGACGGCGTGGGCGAGTGGGTCACGGGCACATGGGGAGTTGGGCGCGGGCAGCCAGATCGAGCTTCGCAAGCAAATGGTTTTTCCCCATTCGATAGGTTTGCTTTACAGCGCATTTACCGCGTTCCTGGGCTTCGAGGTCAACGAGGGAGAATACAAGGTCATGGGCATGGCCCCCTATGGCCAGCCCCGCTACATGGACAAAGTATGGAAGCTAATCCGGCAGGAATCCGACGGCTCCTTCTCCCTGGACATGGATTATTTCTGCTTCCAGCATTCCACCGACCGCACCTTCAATAACCGCTTTGTGCAACTGTTCGGCGATCCCCGTCCCCCCAAGATGTTGTTCTTCACCAAGGAGTCAGGTTTTCCCACCTACTTTGGCGAACCTCCCTCCAACTTTGCCGAACTCTGCAAGCTCAACCAGCACTACGCGGACATCGCCTCCAGCATCCAGCAGGTCACCGAGGAGGTCTTGCTGGGCATGGCGCGCGCCGTCCACAAGGAAACGGGCAGAAGCGGCTATGCATCGCCGGCGGCGTCGGTCTCAATAGCGTCGCCAATCAGCGCATCCTGCGGGAGACTCCTTTTGAGGAGCTGTTCATCCAGCCCTCGGCGGGAGACGGCGGCGGTGCGCTGGGAGCTGCCCTGTGGGCCGACAACATGCTGCTGGGAAATCCCCGGCGATTTCGCATGAACCACGCCTACTGGGGCAAGGCTTACAAGCCGTCGGAGGTCCGCGATTTTCTCGACACCAACAAAATACCCTACCAGTACATCGACGACGACGACCGGCTTATAGATCTCGTAGCCGATCATTTGCAAAATGCAAAAGTCATTGGCTGGTTTCAAGGGGCGTTTGAGTGGGGGCCTCGGGCCCTGGGAAATCGCAGCATTCTTGCCGACCCTCGCAACCCCGCCATGAAGGACATCGTCAACACCAAAATCAAGTTTCGCGAACCCTATCGTCCGTTCGCGCCCTCGGTGCTGGCGGAGTGTGCTGAAACCTATTTCGAGCTGCCCAACGCCATGCAGCACTATCCGGCCCGCTACATGCTTTACGTGGTGCCGGTGCGGCCCAGCCGGCAGAGCGCGCTGCCCGCCATCACCCACGTGGACGGAACCGGCCGCCTGCAAACCGTCTTTCGCGACGTGAATCCCCGTTACTACCAATTGATCGAGCGATTCGGCCAGGCGACGGGCGTGCCTGCCGTGCTCAACACCTCCTTCAACCTGAAGGGCGAGCCGATCGTGAACACTCCGGCCAACGCCTTCAATACCTTCTCCAAGAGCGAGATGGACACCCTCGTTCTGGGGAACTTTATCGTCGAAAAACAGTCCTGAGCCTGGCAGTGTCCGAGCCTAAGAAACCTGCGAGCCCGTCGAGGATGCCTATCGATGAATGCGGCGGAACTTATGGTTTTGGCCTAGCCATATTGACCTTGCCTGAAACCATGAGGTACGCTGGGGCGGCTAAAATGAGATTGTCCAGAAAATTGCTCGCCTGCTTCGCGTTCATCGGCAGCCTGGTTGTAATCACTGTGCTCGCCGCACAGGCAGCGCACGCCCAGACGTACACCGTCATTCACACCTTCACCGGCGGCAGCGACGGTGGCCAACCCTATTCCGGCCTGACGATGGGTCCCGGCGGAAACTTCTACGGAGTCACCCCGAGCGGCGGCATTGGTAATTACGGCATTGTGTACAAGCTGGCGCAGAAAGGCGGCGGCTGGACGGTTACCCCGCTGTACCACTTCAAGGGCGGCAATGATGGCGCTTATCCCAGCGCCAGAGTGATCGTCGGACCCGACGGCGCCCTCTACGGCACCACCGGTGGCGGCGGAGGTGGCGGCGGAACGGTTTACAGACTCGCGCCGCCGGCTTCAGCCTGCAAGACCGTACTTTGCGAATGGACGGAAACCGTCCTCTATCGTGCCGCTGCCGATAACGGCTATGGGCTCGCAGGCGAAGTCCTGTTCGACAAAGCCGGTAACATTTACAGCACGGTAGCTGAAGGCGGCGAAAATGACGGCGGCTACGTCTTCGAGCTGACGCCTTACGGCAGCGGCTGGACCAGCAAGGTACTGTATTCGTTCAATCCATTCCAAAGCGATTGCAATGATCCGCAGGCGGGGTTGGTCTTTGACAGTTCCGGCAACCTGTACGGAACCGCGAACACTGGGTGCGCGATGTTCAATGGTGGAGTCTTCGAGCTGACGCCCTCGGGCTCGGGCTGGACAGAAAGCATCGTCCGCTCCTTCAACGACCTGACTGACGGCAACGGCTCCATGGCCGGTCTCACGCCCGATGGCCATGGCAACTTCTACGGCACCACCTTCGACCTCGGACCGAATGGTGGCGGAACCATTTTCGAACTGACGCCCTCAGGCCAAGGCTGGGCCTTTTCCATTGCTTACGCTTTCAACTCCTCCGACGATAACGGTCAGTACCTGACCGCTCCCGTGAGCCTCGATGCCAGCGGGAATTTATATGGCACCAACTTCGAATGCCTCGGCTACCGTGGTAGCGTTTTCAAGCTGACGCCCTCGAACAATGGCTGGACGGAAACGGTACTGTACCGCTTCACCGGCGGCAGCGATGGAGGCTTCCCCTGGAGCAACGTGGTCATGGATGCGAATGGAAATCTCTATGGCACAGCCAGCGATTATGGGGCCGATAACAACGGCGTCATCTGGGAAATCACGCCTTAAGCGGAAGAGCCTTGATTGCGGACCACTACACTTCCTTCCTTCGGGGTAACACCGTCAAGATCATCCCCATCGAACCAGCTTTCTCACCCGCTGCAAACTGCCGAACGGCATTTGCACCAGCAGGTAAACCGGCAGGCTCAACAGCAGCCGGAACGGCCAATCCATCCCCGGCGTGAACCATAGGACCGCACACATCGCGGCGCCGCCGAGCAGAGGCCCGGCCACCGGCGGAAACGGCTCGCCCGGCAGCACCGCGCGGCGAAAATAGTAGTAGGACATGACGAACCAAACCAGATCGGCAAACACCGTGGCGGAAGCTGCGCCGATCATCCCGAAACGCGGGATCAACAGAATGTTCAAGCCTACGTTAAGGCTGGCGGAAGTGATGGCGCAGCGCAGATCGAGCGCCTGGTGTCCGGTGGCGCGCAGGGAATCCATGTACACCCACCGCAGCACCACCAGGGCAGCCGACCAGAGCAGAATCCGCAACGGCGCCGCCGAATTGTCGTAGGCTGCGCCATACAGAAATCGAATCACCGGGCTTGCGAGAAACGTCCCTGCCACCACCAGCGGCACCACGAAGACCAGCCAAAGCTCGGCGGTCCGACGCACCAGCAGACGGAACTCTTCGCGGTTATCGACATACAAGCGCGAAAGTGCGGGAAAGAGTCCGGCGAAGTAGGCAATCGCCAGGCTCATGCCCACCAGCAGCATCTTGTAGGCGGCGTTGTACCAGCCAACTACGCTCGGCCCTCGCAGGAAGCCCAGCAACACCGAGTCAAAGTTGTAGTTCAGCAGGCCCATGGCCAGCGAGAATCCGATGGTGAGTGCGGGCTTCAGGATCTCACTGCTTCCCGCCAGGTTTGTCTTGAGCGTGAAACGGCCATACGCTCGGGCAAACCACGTCGCGAAGTAACCCGCGGTCGCCACGTCGCCCAGGAGTTTGAATACCGTAACCCAAACCACCGCCGCGGGACTGTGAACAAAGACGAGCACCGTCGCCGCAAACAGGGCCTGACCCAAAACCAGTCCACGAGCCACGCCCGACATTTTCTGCTGCCCCATGAAGACCCACTTCAGGCTCACAGCTTGGGCAAAGACCGTCAGCCCGTAGATAGCCAGCAGGGCGCGAAGGTGTGGGTAATGCGGGAACAGCGGCAGCACTATCAGCAGCACCACAAAACTGAGCGAGGCAAGAAGCAGGCGCAGCGGCACAACGCGCGTCGCCAAGCGCTGGAATGTCGGCGCTGTTGGCGGCTTCGCGCGTCCCCCACATTTCCAGGCCGCCGTCAGAGAGCAGCAGCAGGTAGGCGAGTACAGAGCCCGCGAACTCGAGCACGCCGAAGTTCGCCACGCCCAGAATTCGCGCCAGATAAACAAAGGTGAAGAAGCTCGTCGCTTTGGCAACGAGGTCACCGGTGGCCAGGCGAAAGATATTTCTGAATGGGCTCGACAGCTTCGCGCTTCCTTGCGCCTGGGAATCTATCATGGCACTCATGAGAATCTTATCGCCTGGTTGTCAATGAGTCGGCGAAGGCAAGAAAGGCCAAACCTGCCCCACGTCCAGCCCCGCAGGGGCGAATCAGCTTAAGCCCAGGGCGCAGCCCGTGGCGCGCTGTAAAAGACAAGACCCAGTCCCTTCGAAGGTGAATCTGCTCACGAAGGAGGGCTAAGACAGAGGCAAAGACCTGACCTGCACGTCCAGCCCCGCAGGGGCGAATCAGCTTAGCCCAGGGCGCAGCCCTGGGTGGAGTTGAAAAATCAACCGAGTCCCTTCAGGGACGGCACAGTTCTCTGAATGCCCGCTCGACCCGAGCAAGTCACACTACGGAATGTTCATACTGCAAATGAACTGCAAATGCTATAGTAGACAAACTCGATACTGGTGTGGCGCCCAACCAAGTCTCAGGGCCCTCGCTGCGAGGCGGAGCCGATGAACACAGTTCAACGTATCGTCCGGCACGGTAAGCTTACTTGGAAGAACCTTGCTTTTCCAAGCGTCGGAACCCCTCCGTTTCTGATTCTGTTCATCAACTCCATTTGCAATTTGACCTGTGAGCACTGCTTCTACTGGCGCAACCTGAACCAGCGCGACGACCTGAAGGTGGAGGAGATCTTCGCCCTGGCGCGCGATCTGGGACGCATCGAGAACCTGAACCTCTCCGGCGGAGAACCTTTCATACGCCCTGAATTCGCCGAAATCTGCCGGTTCTTTATCCAGAACAACGGCGTCGAGCAAATCTACGTCCCCACCAATGGATACTTCACCGAGCGAACCATCAACGCGCTGAAGAGCATCTTCGAGGAAGATAGCCTCAAGCTCTTTGTCTGCGAGCTTTCCATCGATGGTATGCCGGAGTATCACGATCGCTTCCGGGGAAATCCGAAGTCTTTTGCCAAGCTGCTGGAGACCTACGAAGCGCTGGCGGAGATGCAGGTCACTGAACCTCGGCTGCGCATCCATTCCATCTCTACCGTCACCTCGGAAAACCTGGACGAGATCAAAAGGCTGACAACTTATCTTTACGAACGCTGCCCCGCCATGGACCATCACAATCTGGCCCTGATTCGCGGCGAGCGCAAGAACCAATCGCTGGTCATTCCCGACCTCGCTGCCTACGAGGAACTCTATCAATACGCCCGGCGGCTCTGGGCTCCGCGGGAAGAAAAGCGCTATGGCTCGCTGGTGGAGCCGATGCTGCAGTGGGCGAAAGTGAAAACCGCCGAGCAGCAGACGCAATTTGTTCCCTGTCGTGCCGGCATCATGAGCGGCGTGGTCTATGCCAACGGCGACGTTAGCTTCTGCGAGATGCACCCTCCCTTGGGAAACCTGCGGCAGAAGACCTTCCGCGAAATCTGGCACTCGCCGCAGGCCGAAGCCCTGCGCCACAGCGTTCACGCCAAGGAATGCTGGTGCACCAACGAAGTTTTCCTGTGGCCGAGCATCGTTTACCAGCCCATGCACCTTGCCAAAGCGCTGCTTGGATCGCGGGCCTGGGCCAAGTCGGATCCCTTGGACGATGCGGAAAGACGCGCCGTGTTCGCGCCGGCTCCTTCGCCGTCCCATCCCGAATTGAAGATCCTGCGCTAGCAGTTTGCTGGAGTCGGACCTTCCTCTTGAAGGGGCATGGCTTTGGTGGAAGAGCTGCCCTTCAGGCCAGCCCTCAAGCCACCCATAATAGTAAGTGGCTTATCCCGGGAAGAGGTAGCCCATTGCAGTTTTCGTGAAAAGCCAGAGTTGTCGGTCTCTGAAAAAGTCTCTTCACCGTGTCATCCTGAGCGGAGGCGGCGCCGCGCCGCCGGAGTCGAAGGACCCCTATTCTAGCCATACGGTCGAGATGATAGCGGCCCTCGACTCGCGGCAAAAGCGGCCGCTCGCTCAGAGTGACAAGATTGCGCGACTTTTTCTGGTACCTGTTCAGCGGCGCCGTCCAAATACCTTATATTTTTGTCATCCCGGAACCGACTTCAGTCGGTGAGGGATCTGCTCAGCGCGCCGCTAAATTCCCATGCCAATCACGACAAGGAACCCACCCTGGATTACAGTCGCGGGAGTATCCCTGCTCATAATTCTCGGCGGATTTCTCCGGCTGCACAATCTGGACGCGAAGAGCGTCACCCACGTGGAGATGTATGTCCCCGGCATCCGGCTGCCGCACGGAATCTCCATGCCGGAAGAGCGTTTGACGCTGCTCAAGGTGGTGACCAGCACCTTGAACTCCGATACTCACCCTCCGTCTTATTACATGATGATGTGGGCCTGGACCAAACTCTTTGGGACGAGCGCGTGGTCCATGCGCCTGCCCTCGGTCCTGCTCGGGACGGCGTGCATCCCCTTGGTTTTCTGGCTGGGAAAGCTGACCCGCCAAAACGCTGCCGGTTGGATCGCCGCCGCTCTTATAACCGTAAACGGCCATCACATCTTCTGGAGCCAGATCGCGCGCATGTTCACCCTCGCGTGCTGCCTCGGACTGCTGGCGACGATTCTGCTGCTGCAACTCTCCAAACAAAGCCAACCATCGCGGTCCCTGCAATTTCTATATGTGGCAGTTCTCTTGATCGGGCTTTGCACCCACGTGTTCTTCTGGCTGATCCTTGCATCCCATATGTTGTGGACCCTGTTGAATGCCTGCAGCCAGAGGCAGCCGTTGCCCGGCGCTGCCAAGCTTCAGTTCCTCGCGCTGATTCTCGGTAGCCCGCTGCTCGCCGCGTCTGCCTACCAAAGCGGAAACACGCTGGCGACGCTGAGCAGCAACGCTCTTGTCTATGCTCGTGAATTCCTGCAGTTTGCGTTTGTATTTCCTCTGCTGGGCTATTCGTCAGGCGTTTACCCCGATCACGGAAAGATACTCACCATCGACGACCCTCATCTCTCTGTCTGGCGCTGGCTGTTCTTCCTGTTATCAGTCGTTCTCTTTGCTGCCGGCATAGCTTCGGTCGGCCAATCTAAACAGACTGACGGCAAGCTGCTCGGCGATTCCGACGGACCCTCGTCGAAAGCATGGCTCCTCGCGGCTGCTCTGGGGACCCTGGCTATCTTGTCGTTTGTCTGGGTGGCAAACACATTCGCCAGACCACCGAATTCCACCCTCCGCAGCTCTGAGCTGATGACGGTCTTGCCGTTCCTGCTTGCGCTTGGCGCGATTTTTGTGCAGAGAAATTGGGAGCGGATTACCTCGTGGCGCACCTCGTTGGTCGAAAACCGCTTCGTGGTGGGTGATCAGGCCCTGGTGCTTATATTGGCTGTGGTTCCCTTCCTCGCACTATCGGTCGTTTCCTTTGTTAAGCCCATCTTCAACGCGCGAGGTCTGCTGCCTCTCGCTCCCTATCTCCTGCTGGTGCTTTCCGCCGGCATCGTGCGCTTGGGCCGCAATCCCGTCGCGGTCGCTGTCCTGCTGGTCGTCCTGTGCGTCGCTCACTATTCCGGATTAAAGGCTTACAGCCACCTATCCGCCGGAAGGGCGGATTACAAGGCTTTCGCAGCAGCTCTATCGTCTCAAATCGGAGCTGCAGACCTGGTTTTTCTCCATCCCGAGTTTTATTCGACCCCGCTCTTTTACTACATGAATTCTGATTGGAACCACGTCGTGGGACGAAACTATGACGCAGCACGCCGCGATAATCCAAGCGCCAGGATATGGGCCTTGTGGTTCTATAACTATGAGCCAGAGCTTCCAAAGCCGATAGTAGAAGCTCTATCGGGTTATCACCCAGTTCAGACGATTGACGCGCCCGGCGGACAAGCTGTACTGTACGTCCCGAATGGCTTCTAGAGCGTCCTTGGCTCCGTGGACATGCTTACTTCCGCTAGACCAGCTCATCTCATAAATCTTCGCGGTTTGTATCAGGGCACGACTTTAGTCGTGCCGCACAAGCTGTAGAAAAGGTCCGGGGCTTTAGCCCCTGCCCCGCAAGATCCGCTCCCTCAGGGGCTAAAGCCCAAGTTCTTGGTTGACCTCGATGCGGCACGGCTGAAGCCGTGCCCTGATACAAACCTGACCTATGGCGATTTATGAGTAGGTTCTAGACATGCTAAGCGAAACCCATAGCCCACCGGCGCTGGATGTGAAGCCAAACTACCCGGCCCCATCGGTCCCGCGCGCCCGGCACGATCTGCTGATGGTTGCCGCTCTGCTCTTGCTGGCGGGGATCGGTGTCGCCCGCATCATCTCTACCTACCACGTCTTTAATCAGACCACCGACGAACCAGCCCATATAGCCACCGGCATGGAATGGCTGCAGTGGGGAACCTATAGCTTTGAGCCGCTCCATCCCCCCCTGGCACGCATAGCCGTGGCGATCGGCCCTTACCTTTCGGGACTTAGGTTAACGGATCACCAGAACCTCTGGACAGAAGGAAACCAACTTCTGTCAGCCGGAGGACAATACCTGCATAACCTGTCTCGGGCGCGCTTAGGAGTGCTCCCATTATTCTTACTCGCCACCTTCTTGGTCTGGTATTGGGCCCGAGAGAGATATGGCGATGGTCCCGCGCTGGTGGCTACGTTTTTGTTTACCACCTCTCCGGTTGTCCTGGCCCACGCGGGTCTAGCAACTACCGATATGGCCCTAACGGCGACATTTACGCTGGCGCTTCTGGCCTACATCAACTTTCTGGAAAAGCCGACCTATCGTCTCGCCGCCATTCTTGGTGTAGCAGCGGCGCTCGCTATTCTTTCGAAATTCAGCGCCCTGGTCTTCTTACCGGCCTGCGGTTTCACTCTACTGCTGACGCGCTGGCTCACGAACCGGCACACTAGAGAAAATGCGCAGCGCGCCGCCCGTACCCCTTGGTTCCGAGCTGTTGCTCTGGCCGCTCTTGTTACGTTCTTCCTGGTATGGGCTGGATATCGCTTCTCGGTAAGTTCCGCCGCAGACCCCGCAGCGCGCCCGCACTACACAATCGACCAACTGGTCGGCACCACCGGCACTCTCCACAACGTGGCTTATGCCGTGGCCGAGTATCCGTTTGTCCCAGCGGCTGCCTTTTTCCAAGGGCTGGCTAAGCTCCGCTTTAAGGACACAACCGGCCACAAAAGCTATTTGCTTGGTCAGGTCCGACAGACTGGCTGGTGGTATTTCTTCCCCGTCGCTCTCGCCGTCAAAACCACAATTCCCTTCCTGATTCTCGTTGCTATAGGAATGTTTCATTTGGTTAAGTCAGCTTGGTCGCGTGCCGCAGATTGGATTGCATTGGCACCAGTAGTGGCAGCCCTGACACTGCTTCTAGTTTGCATGCCGAGCCACATTAACATCGGCGTGCGCCATATTCTTCCAATCTATCCTTTGCTGGCTATCATTGGCGGCGTTGGAGCTTGCCGCCTTTGGGCCCTACGCAAGCCAAAGTATGCCGGATTGGCGCTAGTTCTAGTTCTCTTGACCTGGCAGCTTACTTCTTCCATCCGTGCCCATCCGGATTACCTCGCCTACTTTAACGAATTCGCGGGCTCGCATCCGGAGAGGATACTGCTCGACAGCGATTTAGATTGGGGTCAGGACCTACTGCGTTTGTCGGCAGCTTTGCATCAACAACATGTAGACCAGGTATCGATTGCCTACGCCGGTAGTCCAAGACTCGACCTCGGACAATTTGGACTTCCCCCATTCCAGATACTCGCCCCCCATCAGCCCGCAACGGGTTGGATCGCGATCAGCCTGATGAAGCTCAAGGTCGGAGCGCCTGACCAGCCCGACGATGGCTACGCCTGGCTCGAAGCTTACCAGCCGGTAGCCCTCGTTGGGCGGTCCATCCGGCTGTACTATGTGCCGGAGGCGAAGTAGTGAGGATTGCAAATTACGCGGATACCTCGGCAACGAGAATAGCCCGACTCCCTTTAGACTTGTCATTACGAGTGTCACATGGATTTGCTAACCACCCACGGCAAGTGAAGTTCAACCACGGAGGCGCAGAGATCACGGAGAAACTTTCCTGTAAAAATTAGAACTCCGTGTCCTCCGTGTCTCCGTGGTGAATGTTCTGTGGCCGATCGCGCCACCTACTGTCCCGCTCCCGCGGCGTTCTGATTCGTCACACCAAGATCCGCCAAAATCGCGTCGCGCAGTTGAGCGGCGATTAAAGTGTTGGCCTTGCCATTTGGGTGGTCGTCCAGCGGCGTGACCCAAAGCGTAATCTCCGGCCCATGATTGCGCAGCCCGTCGATGAGGTCGATCACCGGCACGTTCTGCGCCGCGACCACGTCCTTAATCTTCTGATGCGCGGCAGTAAAAGGATAGTCGTCGTTGATCTGATGCAGTTCCGGAATCAGCGCCACCAGAAGCTTCGCGTGGTCACGCCTGGTCGCCTCCGCCAAGTCCACCAGTGCCGCTTTGCATGCCTGAAACCCGGGGCGGTCGTCGTTGTAAAGCGACGCATAATACGTCTTCCAGTCCGGGCGGGTACCAAGCCGTCGCAGCACTCCGTCAAATCGGTTTGTCACGTAAGCCACAAGATAAGAGTGCCCTATAAGGAAGAATTTGTTCTCGACCGGCACCGGTTCCGCGTCATTAATAAAGTACCCAAGCACCACCAGGTCGGGATGAAAATCCCGGCCTCGCGTTTGGTAATAGGTTACCTCTTGCACCGTGTCATAGTTCCCCACTCCGGCGTTGATGACTTCAAAGCGTTCAACCCCGGGCACATGCACGGCGTTCAACTCTCGTTCCAGGATCTTGGCGGTGGTCTCATTCAGCGGCACCCCCCATCCAAACGTGGTCGAGTCACCCAGCATCAGGATGCGATACACGCCCGGAGGCTTGGCCAGCGAATATTCGTTGTCCCGCAGTCCCTGGGAATTAATTTTGACGTCCTGGCCCATCAGGAAGGCATGGGTATTGGGCTCATGCGCGAAGCTTAACTTCGGGTTCGGGACCGCGCGCTTCATGGCTACGGCGTACTTCCACATCTCCATGGAAAAATCCTTGCTGTGATAAAAAGCCACGCGCAGGGCGACCTCCAGAAGCAGCGCCACCAGCAACAGAGAAAACAAAATCAACAGCAACTTCGCGACAAGGTTCCGTAACAATCACCAGCCTCCATGGTGGGCAAAATGCATCAAACGGGAAAGACGATCTTACATTAACGACTCTCCGACGGCCGGGCCAAGCCAGGCAGTTCGTGGACAACGCAGTTTATGGATGAACTCCGCGACCGCATCCGCGCGATCGAGGGCGAGGTGAATTCCGGCCACTATCGGATTGGCGAATGGGCGCAACTGCTCGACGAGATAGGACAGCGGCCGCGCGAAGAGCGAGCAGCGCTGCGCGACGACATTAGCCGCGCCAGCCGCGCTCTACATCGCCGCCACTTCGCGCTGACGATCCCCATTGCGCTCGCCATCGCCGCCGAGTTCGGACTGGCCGCGCTTGGTGCGGTCCTGATCGCACTCGCCGGCCGGGCCGGCTCCAACACGCTCGGCATCCTCGGCGTGTGCGCGTGGATAACCGCCTTCCAGCCACTGCTGAAATTCGCCACCGGCCGCGCGCTCGGCGTCGAGTACGATTACGCCTACCTGGCCGGAATCGAGCCGCGCCTCAAGATGAGATACGGCACCTACGTCGCGGATCCCCGATGGGCGCGCGCCTTGCTTCATTTGTCCGGCACGCTGGGCTCCCCGCTCGGCGCGATCCTTGGATGGGTCGTGATGCCGTCCAATCTCAAGGTCGCCCGCACGTTCTGTATAGCAGGCTTCTGGGCGTTGGCGGCGGTGAACGCGGGCTTACTGATCGCCGGGCTTCTCGGAATGCGCAGCATACTTGGAGCCGGCGTAACGTTTAGCAGCGGCGGCGCCACCGGCCGCGAGCTGCGCGAGGGCTTCAGGCTCGGCGAATTCAGCTAGGTTGTGGTCCGCCGGCAACTTTTTCGTTCAATAAATCTGACGTTCGATTTTAGGTGAACGCATAGGACACATGTGCTTTGCCGGTCGCGAAGAAATAATGTCTCACGGTGTGGGACCAAAAACAGGCCCGTATATCAGCTGGCAAAGGACAGATTTATCTGATTCCCGTAGGATTAATTCTTGCGCTCGCAATTGCCACCCTTGCGCACGATCCTAAGCCGCACGGCCAGGTGGTTGCGATCACCGTGCACAGCGCGGCGTTGGAGAACAATCGCGTCAAGGACTCGCCCGATCGCGCCGTTTCCATCTATCTGCCACCGGATTACGACTCTGGAAGCCGGCGCTATCCCGTTCTGTACTTGCTGCACGGCTACACCGGCGACGAACGCGGCTGGATGAATCCCAGCTACGTTGGTCTGCCCGAGATCATGGATCGCCTGCTGCAACAGCACGCAATCCAGCCGATGATTGTAGTTATGCCGAACAGCTTCAACCGATTCGGCGGCAGCTTCTACGCGAACTCGGCGCTCTCCGGCGGCTGGGAGGACTTCATTGTACGCGACCTGATCAGTTACATCGATGCACATTACCGCACTCAGGCGCAGGCGGGCAGCCGTGGCATTGCCGGGCACTCCATGGGCGGATACGGCGCGTTGCGAATAGGCATGGATCATCCCGAAGTCTTCAGCGCTGCGTACGGCATGAGTCCTTGCTGCAGTTACTGGGATGAGCAGCAGGATCGACCCGGCGTAGTGAAAGCGCAACGCGCTAAGACTCTCAATGAGATATTCCAGGCCGGCATGGGGCCGCAAGTTGATTTGGCGTTGGCCGCGGCGTTCTCTCCCGATCTTGCGAATCCGCCATTTGGTGTCGACTGGCCCTTCGGTGCGAAAGGCCAGCCGGTGCCCGCAGTGGTCGTCCGCTGGAAATCCAATTTGCTGGACGAGATCACAGCTCACTACGCCGCTGGACAACCGCGCTTGCATGCGCTGGGTTTCGATGTCGGGCGTTTCGATGAAAATAGCGATATCGTAACTGGCGCCAGAAAGCTCGATCATGAGATGACCAGGCTCGGCATTCCGCACACCTATTCCGAATACAATGGCACGCACAACGATCACATCGGGGAGCGGATGGAGAGAGTCGTGCTGCCTTTCATGTCGACTGCACTATCGTGGCAGAGCAGCAGTTCCGCGGCTAAAGAGGCGGACCGCTGATGCGCATCATCGCCGGACAATATCGCCGCCGGTCTCAGCCATCGCGGCCGGGGCTCGATTTGCGTCCCACCAGCGACCGCCTGCGCGAAACGCTGTTCGATGTGCTTGCCGCCCTAGGCAGCTTGTCTGACAGTGTGTGGGTTGATCTTTATGCTGGAACCGGGGCCGTTGGCATCGAGGCGCTCAGCCGCGGGGCGCGCCAGGTTTATTTCGCTTAATTCCTTTTGCTGTTCCTGAGAGCAAGCGACTTCCCCGGCCGATAACATTTCGGTCGGGCGAAATCGCAATCCCTTTTTATAACATGGTCAAAGCAACAGGGCCTTCAGGCAGTCCTCTGCTGCTCAGCGAGGTGCATCCTCGTCGGCGTCTGCCTGCTCACGATATGTGTTGCGATAGCCGCGCCAGCCCAAACGGTTCACGGTTATGCATGTCAATGGCGTGGCGAATGTGGCATGGATCACCAAACGCCGGAGTGACGCTCGCGATGGAAGCTCGCCTCACGGATCATATTTGGAGCTTGCAAGAATTGGTGGGATTATTGGAGCAGAACATCGCAGACCATGAGCGAATCACCATTGCGTGAGATCTACGTCAGCACGGATATAGAAACCGACGGACCGGTCGCGGGAAAACATTCCCTCCTGAGCATTGGATCGGCAGCCTATCTGGCCGACAAAGAGCTGCTGGGGACGTTCTCCGCCAACTTGGAAACGCTGCCCGCATCGGCCCCAGATCCCAAGACCGCCGCATGGTGGGCCACACAGCCAGAGGCATGGTCGGCCTGCCGGCAAAATCTGGAAGCGCCTGCTGTTGCCCTGACGCGCTACGTTGCCTGGCTCAAGGCGTTTGGCGGAAGGCCTGTGTTTGTCGGCTACCCGGCCGCTTTCGATTTTTCTTTCGTCTATTGGTATCTCACCGAGTTCGCGGGCGAGAACCCATTCGGCTATTCGGCAATTGATATCAAGACCTACGCGATGGCGTTGCTGCGCAAACCATATCGAGCGTGCGGCAAGCAGTCGATGCCTCCGGAGTGGTTCGATCCCGTGCCTCATACGCATGTAGCGCTCGACGATGCCATCGAGCAAGGACGACTGTTCTGCAACATGCTTAAGGCCAACTTCGGCGCCTAACTAGACGCCCGGCACCTAACTAGCCGCTCACCGCAGCTGAATGTCGGGTAAATGTCATTCCGTAGAATTGCAATAAAGTCAGTCCAAATTTAATAGTCGCAGCGAATATCTGCTAAGAGTTACATCCTTGCGACATTTAGCCGGACATTTCGGATGCATGCCTTTACCGGCCCAGACGGCGGAAATCCACCGTTATCTAAGCGGACTTATGAAACATCCCCTAATGGGGACATCCTTCGCGGGTAATCGTGCGAAACAGCAGGAATTTCCTTGCCAACAAAGGAGGCCTGGTTCCCAACTCCGGATCCAATTCTGCCGCCTCTACTTGGGTAAGCTTTCCGTTTCGGATATAGCTAACCGAAATATTCTTCACACCTTCCTTAGCCAGATATGAAGTCTCCTTTTGCAGCTCAAAAAACGTGATCGGCCTGCCCCGCTGGGCCACGGCCTTCAACTTGGGATCGGTCGAATCGACAATCTGCACCAGGTCTTCCTGGTAGTTTGCTAAATCTAGCGGATGGCGCCAGATTAGATGGTTCGTCGTTCCTCCCTCGCTGCGCAGGTTGCTATACATAGCAAAAGCGGTGTCGGTTTTTAATCCCAAGTAAGGATTAATTCCGTCGAATATAAGAAGGGCTGGCAGTACCCAGAATAATTTGGGAATCCGACTGTAACTATGCGCGGAAGGCTGTAAATCAGCGGGCTTGAGGTACCATAGCCAGGCGAACAATCCCAAAGGCGGTAGATAGAACAGCAAGATCCAGTATCCTGACCAATAAGCTACCCTTCCCCAAACCATATTAATGCCGCGCTGGAAACCAGCGATCTGCCGGACTTCGGCCAAAGACGGCCCGAATGCCGCCACGGTCAAAGCTACAACCATGATCAGCATTGCCAGCGCGCCGATGGTCACAAAGTTCCTGAACAGCCGGCTGCGGCCCTGCCAGAACTTGGCCGCAACATCCACAAAGTTGTCTGGAGTAAACAGGAACAACAAGCAAATCATGGTCACGGAAAATGAGTAAAACTCGCTAAATCCGAGCGCAATGTGAAAGAGCACTCCATAGCAAATGGCAAAATTACGCGTTCGCCGCAGCGAGAGTAAGACCGGCAAGCTCATCTCTGTGGCGATGGTGCCTAGAATCAACCCCCAACGCATAAGGTTGCCGTCGGCGTGCAAGTGAAAAAACGGAGTCCTCTCGTATAAGATGACGGCGCAACTGGATTGGGGATCGAAAAAACCGAAGTTCAGTTTATGCCAGGCAGCCAGCCCATAGACGATCACCAATTGCAGGCGCAGCAGCGGCTGAAACAATTCCAGCCAGGCTCCGGCATCGAGTTTTCGGAAACCGCTTCGCGCCAACACATAAAATCCGGTAGAAGCTACGGTGGCAAAAACGAAGAGCTGCAACAGCCGGTTGGTATTGGTCAAAGGAAGTACGATGAGGACGGTTAGAGTTTCCACGGTCGCGAGGGACAGGAAAGCGATCCGCGGAAAAGGACGGAGCAGAACGACCAGAGCGAGAATGAAGCCTGCGGTCTGGAAGTCCAATCGAAACAGAGGTTTGGTTTGGGCGTGCCAGGCGATGACCGCCAGCGCGGCCAGCACGGAAAATGTGGCGAGACGCCGCGATTGCGTAGTGCTGGCACCCAGCGCTGCCGGCGTACGTTCAGCAGTCACGTCAACGTCCAGGGACATACTCTCCGTCGTCTCGAGTCAGGTTGGATAACTTATAGCTCAGGGTTGGCGAGAGTGTCCACCTGAAAAATAGTTCATTCTGAGGCTTCGAGGCGAGGATGAATCGCCGTAGTAGAGAGCGGATGTCGTGACGTTGACGCCTGACTTTCAGCCAAGACTATGATTTATGCTTCTGGCTAACGCTACTCGTGGAACTGAAAACGGGACCTAGTGCCAAAGACGCTGGACAAGAATGAGATAAACCCGGTGGGCGAGGGTTCGGTTGCGCTGCCAGGGAAGAGTCGCAACACGATCAGGCTTATATTGTTTCTGGCGTCGTTCATCCTCAGCGCTCTGGCGTTGATCGCCTTCGATGACTTTTACAGTGCCGAGGTTCAGCGGGATTTCCGATCAAGCTTTACGCCGAATTCTTGCGGAATGCACGACCCAGTTCGGGCTTATGCTCTCAAACCGAACTGCACCTGTACCATGAATTGGGGTAGGGATCCCTATCAGCTTTTCACTAACAATCTTGGCTTTCGGGATGAGAGAATCAGAGATGTTCCCCTCACCGATGTCCGGCCCCGCCTTCTGATACTCGGCGATTCCTTTACCCTCAGCATGACTCCTTGGCAGGACAGCTATGTTGGCCAAATTGCGGCAGCCTTACCACAGTATGACTTCCTCAACGGAGGCGTCATGGGCTACTCCGCGTCCAACTACCCCAATGTTGCTCGGATGGTGTTCGCTAAAGGAGTCGCCATCGACGAGGTCATTGTCTTCCTCTCTGTCCACGTTGTTCATGACGAGGCTGCCGTCTACCGGGACATCGACTCCTCCGGGGCCGTGGCATTGCCCAAGCTATGGGGAAACTTTGCAACCTTGCCGTGGTCTACGAGAAAGCATCTCTCCAGTCGCTTCCTCATTACCTACTCTATCCTTGACTCAATTGAGCGCTTCCTGGTTCGCCATGGGTACTATGGTGTCGCAGTAACACATCCTGAGCTCCCTGTCTTTGACCAGGAGGCATCAGCATGGACTTACCGTAAGGTAGATGAAATCGATCCCTACCCGTTAGGCTACGCTCCGCTTGGGGTGGAGGGCGGCATTGCCAAAGCAAAAGTAAAAATGAACCTTCTCTGGCAGGAACTCCAGAAGCGTAACATCCCCATCAGCGTAGTCGTATACCCCGACCCCGCACAGCTCTTGCACGACACGGCCGACTCCATTCAAGTTCGGATTTGGCGGGAATGGTGTGAGGGTAAATGTAAGCGCTTCATCTCTGTGTTTCCGTCATTCTTTACGGTGAAAGCTCAATGTCCACGCCTACAGCCTGGCTGTTGGTACCTGAGTCATTTCGTCTATGGAGACCTCCACTATAATGCCGCTGGTAATGCCTTGGTAGCGGATGCGGTCATCCAAAGCCTTAAGCAGGACCCGCCGACCAAGCCCGAACGCCAAGTCTCTGGCGCGGCAGGACAGCCTTAGTCTTCATGCTTGTAGATGTTATTCCCTAACCGTAACCAACAGCATTGGAATGGAAATCGACAACGAAATCCGCATTCGAGCGATCGAAGTATATAGCACTTAGATGCCGAACATCGTCAAAACTTAAATGCCCAGCGTCAAACCACTATAGAGCCAAGTGACGCGTCGCGAGAAATGCCCCTAGAACGCGCTAGGAAGCACCAGGACGCGCTCGAAGGTCATGGATCGACCCAAACTACGTCCGGAGCCTTAGACGGCCTCCAGAAGTCAAATAAACGCAAAATCGTCTCAGGCCGGATCGAATGGCCAAGTGCCGTCGCGCCGGGTTAGAATTCCCAATTCGGAACAGTTGCAGCCAAAGCTATCCCCATGGGTAATGCCAACGGATAAATACTCCTATTTCTATGCTGGTGCCAGCAGTACAAGCGATGCCCTATCATGATCACCCTATGACCATAGCTTCGCTGCAGGAAAAGGCGGCGTCTGCGGCGGCGACAAGCGCTCGCCGAAGACTTGCCTTTGCCTGCATCGATTCCGTCTGGCTTGGACTGGCGATCTCTTTCATCATAGGGTTGGTCTACGCCTTTATCTTGCTAGGCCCGGCGGTGCTGAACCCTCATAACATCAGCTGGCTGGGACTGGATCCGGCCGACCATTACATCGGCTGGGATTTATTTCGGCAAGATGCCCACTGGCATTGGCCCCTAACCTACACCAATAGGGTGGGCTATCCCCTTGGCGAGAATGTAGCCCTTATGGATGCCAATGCTTTGCTGTTGGTGTTGTTCAAGCCTCTCTCGCCTCTGCTGCCGAAGCCGTTCCAGTATTTCGGCCTCGAGGCGGTTCTGGTTTGTGCTCTGCAATTCTTTTTTTCCCTGAGGTTATTTCGTCTCCTTTTGGGTCAGAATCCATTGGGCATAATTTTGTCAAGCTTATTTTTTCTGATTTCGCCACCTCTGGCCTGGCGCCTCACGCGGCATTTTTCCCTGAGCAATCACTGGTTGCTGATCGCCGCGCTGCTGGTGTTTTTCCAGGCGCAGCAGGAATCGCCGCGTGCGATCCGGCGATTTGTTGTTTCATCTCTCGTGCTGGCGGGAGTAGCAGTCGCCATTAATCCATATCTTGCCTTGCAGGTGTTGCTGGTGCTGACCGCGGCCGCAGGAAGCTTGCTTTGGCAGGGTAAACTGACGCTGGCCAAAACCGTAGGTTTTATGTCGGGACTGGGTGCAGCTTGCCTAATTGTGGCTTATTCGCTGGGCTTATTGATTGCCGGAGGCCAGGGCTACGGCGCTTGGGGATACCGCTTATACTCCCTGAATCTGCTGGCGCCCTTCGATCCGATCTACGCCTCAATCCTGTCCCGGCTGCTGCCTCACTTTCCTCGCGGGCAGGTTTACCCGGGCAGCAACTATCTGGGCGCAGGCGTGATCTTCCTCGCCATTTTCTTGTTGATATTCTTTGCGTGGCACCGGGGGAAACTGCAATCTCTCGACCGGCGCCAGGTGATTCCTTTGCTCCTGTGCTGTGCGGTCCTCATCCTGCTGGCACTTTCGACCAAAGTTTCGATCGGCGATACGACCCTGGTGGACCTTGATCCCCAACAAAAGCTTACGCCCTTCTTAAAGACTCTACGGGCAAGCGAGCGGTTGTTCTGGCTTCCGTACTACACGATCCTGACGGCCCTGCTGGTTGCGCCGTTTCTGTTCTTTCGCAAGTCTCAGGCGAACCTATTGTTGGCCTTGGTGCTGGCGGTTCAACTGATCGATATCGCTCCACTCTTCCGGTTTGTGCGTTCGAATGTCAATCAAACCCTGCTGCAGCCGCTGCAATCGCCCATTTGGTCCAAGCTGGGTTCCGTTCACGAAAATCTCGTAGTGCTTCCCGCCTGGCAGTGTGGCTACCGGTTCTCGCCCGGTGGTTCGGATGGTTTCCAGATTTTCGGCCTTCTTGCCGCCAGACAGCAAATGCGAACTAACAGCTATTACTCAGCCCGTTACACGAAGGTCAATTTTAACTACCATTGCAAGCAGGCGGTTGCTGACTTGGCCAAGCAACCGCTCTCACCGGATACGGCGTATGTAGTAACGCCTGAGTTGGCGGAGGTAATCGCGGCCGGTCCGACCGGGCCGGGAAAGTGCCATGAGGTGGATGGCTTCATACTATGTTCGTCGAAAATTGATTTCGGACTAAGATGACACTCAGGACGCCGACCCTGTGGATTTAGCGGCAGGCCAGATGGCCGAAGGCGCTAGCGCGAGCCAGCGGTTAGTCCTGCGCACCAGTTCGGCTGGCAGCGATGCCACGCAAAGTATAAGGGCGGCCTTCCAATGCTACTAAAAAGAATTGCGTTACTGATGGTTTGTTTGTGGTTTGCTAACCAAGCCTGGTCGCAGCACTTGGCTGGCGATCACCGCTACGACTCGGTGCAACCTGTTCAGCAATTAGTTCCAATGCAGCAAATAATGGGAGATCTTCAACAACTGCTCAACGCAGACTATCAGAGTGGGAATTCCTCGTTTGGAACACCAACGCTGAATCTTTCAGAAACGAATTATGGTGTGTGGGGTACGGACACTGGGCCGTGCCTGACCTTGCCGACAAATGACATCTTCTGCCTCTATGGAGATACGGAGTCGGTATTTTGGGACCCGAACACGGCTGGTACTGACTGTGGCCCAGCGCCGGCAAATACCGGGTGCTGGCTGAATTTCAAGTTCACTTCTACCTGCGACCATCTTGGAAATCTTACGGGCGGCTCGCGAGCCTGTTCCGGCCTTAAATCGATGGAGTTCATAGCGAATGTTGGAGGCAACGTCGCGAGTCCCGCAGGTTGCGCTGCGACTCCTAGTGTGGATGCGCTACTCACGTCGCAAGGAAACGCTATCTCACCAACACAACTCCCCAACTTCACTAGCTGCTGGAGTCCGAAGTTCATCATCAATAGCTCGAACAATAATACGGCCAATGCTTGTTGCGCTGCTGGCCCCTCAACAGAACCACTCATGGCATCTCCCGCCGTCTCAGGATTGACAAGTGATGCAGACGGCAATGTAGATGATGCTGGCCCTGATCACACGCCAACCGGGGCGTTTGTTGCTGGCGGTAGATTATATGTTTCCTGGGTGGTTCAAAGGGCTTTCAATTCTGCCATCGGCAGTGGGTACATGACAGAGAATGACTTGCTGGATTGTGGCCCCACAACGGGAATTACAGCGATCCTTAGCGCACAGCTACCCTGCTCAAAGCTGTACGTTTGGAGTCAGATGCCCTCGTATGTTCACGGCACCCATGCCGCGGCAACGAACGGACAGAATGCAATTGTTCTTTCAGACGGCGAATTAGTACAGTCCTATGCCTACGCTGCGCCCCCTGGAGAGGGCCTGATTTTCTTGGATGAAACGAACAACCAAGAGTACCGGATTACAGGCTGGACAGATACCCAGCACTTCAATATCAGTCCAGTATTCGCTGGGTCGACCGGGAAAATTCATTGGAGCCTGATGCAACAGCAGCAGACCAACATTGGCAAGTTCATTGACTCTAGTTGTGAAGTGTACGCCGTCTCCGGCTTGCCGACAGCGGTCAAGAATGGACTCCCTGTTCCCCTGCAATCCGTTACCGATGTCCTCGTGTGTTGGGGTTCAACGTGGGCGTTCCGGCAAAGCAATCTATATTTGCTGGTCCAAGATGCGTCCCTGATAAGCGGCTCATCGTGTCCTGGGGGAACCTGCTACACCTATGCGAGCGATGCTAGTTACTCGACTTGCAGTGCGCCCTGCCGCGAAAATGGGACAAGCGGAGGCTTGACGCAAGCGTACTACCTGACTGGCCTTGACGCTTCAGGTAATCCAATGTGGACCAACGACACGAGCGCCGGAGCAGAGCAACTAGCGACACCATTGCTGACGACTATCAGCCACAACTCCTCAATTCCAGCAAAATTGTGCATCCCCGACACTTGCCCCGGCAGTATCCTCGATGTCGGCGTCAACATAGGCAAGCCCGATCTAAAATGGCATCCGTTACTGAAACGCTATCTATTAACGTATGGCTCCAGTGAGGTTGGAGGCATACAGATTCGCACATCGGAGACCCCTTGGGGGCCGTGGTCTAGCGAAGTATTGCTGCTCGCTAACAGCAGTAGCTTGAATACATGGGCTGGCAAGCTGATTAGTACCAGTGGCAATGGCTTCAACTTCTCGAAGCCGAACAATGCGCCAGTGGCATGTGCAGGTTGTCTTGGAGGAATCGCAACCCAACAATCTTACCAGTCCAACAGTCCGAACATGATGGTTACCCCAATGTCAAACCCGTTTTTAGCAAACTCCGGTGTAGTCGAGTTCGGAGTGCAGTACCCGTCGGCAACCGATGTCGATAACGGAGATGGAACTGTTACGGTCTTTGGCCATATGGGGCTGTTAAACCCGTATGCTGTCGTAGATACTACGTGGGCGATGACAAAGCCGTCGCCGCCATTCAGTTTGTCTTCTGCCCCGACGGCGCTGACGATTGCCTCTGCTGGCGGGGGCGCGAATGCGACCATCACTATTACTCCGGCGGCGGGTTTCTCTGGGACAGTCAGCCTTACTTGCAGCGTTGCCTATAACGGACAAGGTAGCCCGAACGAGCCGCCCACCTGCTCTTTGACTCCTTCCCAGGTGAGCGTCACCTCGCCAAACAGCGGTAACACGACGCTGTCCATCGCCTCTACGGCTCCGCAAATGTCTCAGGCCCGGCCGCAGCCGGGCATCAAGGGATGGACGCCGTTCGCCGGCAGCGGAGGTTTCATAGTCGCCGTGGTTTTTGCAGGGTTCCTTCCGCGACAGAGGCCTTCGTGGAAAATTCTGCGGCGAAGAATTGGTCTAGCTGCGTTTCTGATGGTGGTCTGTTTAACGCTGCTGATGGCTCCGGCGTGTGGCGGCGGCAGTGGTGGCAATAATAATGTACCTAGCAATCCGGGCACAACCCCGGGCAGCTATACGGTGACTGTCACCGCAAGCTCGGGTAGTGACGCGACATCGATTTCGGTTCCGCTGACGGTGCAGTAGTATTAATTGCACTTCGTCCCGGATAAGTTCGTTGCAAGTGGGCCACTGCACCGAACTTCGTTACACCTGTTGGGACATCGGACACACCCTCTGTTTCCGCTGAAAATCCCATCGGAGAAAAGGGCGCTGCATGCTGAGAGTGACGCCGGACCAGTGATGGGTCTTGATCTTCGGCATGGAAACCAGGAAATCTGCTCTAAGCTAGAAGGCTGAGGCTTCTGAATCGTACGATTTCCGTTAAGTTAGAGCTTGTTTTCGTAGCGTCCCTCCTTAAGTTGGAGCATGTTTAGGTAAGTACGATGATGGTTCGGAAGTGACCTTGTCCGGCTGGCTGTCGGAGAGTGGCCACAAGTCAAAGTCCCGCCTTAAGAGGTTAAGGGTATGTCTAAAACGTGCGGTGATGTTTAAGACAGTGCCAGCAGTATCGCTGTGCTCTCGAATGGCGATGTGGAGTTCGATTCCAGCGCGGTGAATGGTGGGAATTCGCGAGTGATCCAGGTCACGCAGGATTCCGATCCCGAAATCGTATGGCAACTGGACACAAGCAATGCGTCCTTCTATCGAGCTTACAGAATTCCCAGCTTGTACCCCCTGGGTTCAATGGTAGGGGTCCGCAGAGGCTAAAGCCGTGATCTTTGGTCGCAGCTGGCCCGTGAGTCTGGATGCGTAGGCAAGAAATGTTGAAGTATCCACAGGCTTGGTTCGTAGAATGTGCGCATGGCAATGGGGACGCGCAAGCAGCGGGAGAAGCAAGAGGACATCTGGATTGCGCACACCGAGTTAGCGTCAGCTCCGGACACCCCTTCTACCAGCGGCTGAATGAGCTGTTGGAGGCGGAGAGGTTCGATGAGTTTGTCGAAGACCGGTGTGCGAAGTTCTATGCGGCCAAAGTACGGCCGGCCGTCGTGATGCTGGGTATCTACTTCCGGTCGCTGCTGATCGGGTATTTCGAAGGCATCGATAGCGAGCGTGGGATCGCCTGGCGGTTGGCGGACTCGCTGGCGCTGCGGCGGTTTGTGGGCATCGGGCTGGACGAGCAGCATGCTGGACCACTCGACGATTTCGCGCACGCGGCGGCTGATCGATGTGGACACGCATCGCGAAGTGTTCGGCTGGGTACTGAGCTTGTTGGCGGATGGTGGACTGCTGCAGGGCAAGCGGGTGGCGATCGATGCGACCACGCTGGAAGCCAACGCGGCGATGCGCTCGATCGTGCGGCGGGACACGGGGGAGAGCTACGAGGAGTTCTTGCGCGGATTGGCGAAGGCTTCCGGCCTGGCAACGCCGACCCGCGAGGACCTGCGCGACTGGACCGCAAGCGCAAGAAGCGCATGTCGAACCAAGAGTGGAAGAGTCCTGCGGACGAGGATGCGCGGATTGCGAAGATGAAGGACGGGCGCACGCACTTGGCGCACAAGGCTGAGCATGCGGTCGATCTGGACACGGGCGCGGTGGTGGCGGTCACATTGCAAGGTGCTGACCAGGGCGACACTACGACCCTGGAGGAGACGCTGTGCGAGGCGGGCATGGCAGTGGCCGAGCAGATCGGGCGCGAGGCCGAGTTGCGGCCCGGCGAGAAGCCCAAGGTCAACGTCAAGGGGATCGAAGAGTTGGTCACCGACAAGGGCTATCACAGCGGCGCGGTAGTCGAGCGGGTGAAGAGTTACGAGATACGTAGCTACCTTCCGGAGAAGCAACAAAAAGGACCACGTAACTGGCAAGGCAAAGCCGAGGAACAACAAGCGGTGTACCAGAATCGGCGGCGGGTGCGAGGCAACTACAGCAAGAGCTTACTGAGGCGGCGCGGCGAGTTAGTGGAACGCAGCTTCGCGCACTGCTACGACACCGGCGGCATGAGGCGCACGCACCTCCGCGGACACGAGAACATTCTGAAGCGGCAGTTGGTGCATGTCGGCGCGTTCAACCTCAGCCTCATCCTGCGCCAGTTGCTGGGTGCGGGAACGCCGCGGGAGTGGAGAAACCGCTTCGCTAAGCTGGTTCTGTTCCTTTATTGGCTGGGTTCTGCTCCTTTATTGGCTGTTCCCACGCGCAAGGGATCGAATCGGCTCTGCCGAAGCCGAATCCCGACCGACACGCCGCTGGCCATGCCAAAAATCAGCGACTTCCACCCCGGGCTGCTAGCGGCACGACTGAAGTCATGCCCTGACACAAACCTGGGACTACGCCATTTGTGACTGCTTGCAGACTAAAAGTGCACGGTTTCGCACGATTGTAGAACAGGTCCTAACCAAGGACAGTCGCCCATTCAGCTTTCTTTCAGGAAAATTCAAGTTTCTTTCAAGGACTGTCAGGCGCATTCGACCGTATTCTCGCTCCAGATCGCGAGGGCAATGATGCCGCTTGCGGAGGAGGAGAGAAATGCTGAAGAGAGTCGCTGTTTTCGTGTACGGAGTCGCCTGCTACGGAGCCTTTTTTGCCACCTTTCTTTACGCCATTGGCTTTATCGGAAACCTGGTGGTTCCAAATCGATCGACTCACCGGCGCAAATGCCGTTCCTGTATGCACTCGGAATCGACGTGCTGCTGCTCGGGATCTTCGCCGTACAACACAGTGTGATGGCGCGGCCCTGGTTCAAACGGGCCTGGACGCGTGTCGTCCCTGAAGCGGCGGAGCGCAGCACCTATGTCCTGTTCTCCAGCCTGGCCTTGATCGCGCTGTTCGCGTTCTGGCAGCCGTTGGGCGGAACGGTGTGGGACATCCGCAGCCCGATCGCTCGTTCGCTGATGTATGACCTCTTTGGGCTGGGACTTGGACTGGTGCTGATGGCCACGTTCCTCATCAACCACTTCGACTTGTTTGGGTTGCGGCAGGTTTGGCTTTATCTTCGCGGCAAGCCATACACGCAGCTGAGCTTCCGCACGCCCCTGTTCTACAAGTACGTGCGGCATCCGCTTTATGTGGGATGGCTGATGGCGTTCTGGTTCACGCCAACCATGACGGGCGCGCACCTGTTGTTCGCCATCATGACGACGGCGTACATGTTGATGGCGATTCGGTGGGAAGAGCACGACCTGATCATGGCGCATGGCGAGAAGTACGCGCGCTATCGCGAGAGCGTGCCGATGCTGGTGCCCATCGGTTCCTCCAAGCCAAGAGAGAGCACTGACGTACATCAACCCGCTGCAGAGAAAGCAGCCTAGGAGGATCACCATGTCACTGATCTCGACGACAGCTCGCGAAAGGATCCAGGCGCAGGGGTTCTGTGGCTTGAGCGATGCCACATACGCGCAGATCAATTACCCCTTGCGCCTGTCCCCCGCCATCATGATGGTGTGGGTAGCAGTGGGCACAGTACTGGCCTCGGCCCAGATATTGTGGGCCTTGGTGCCGTTCACAGCGCTGGGTGCAATTTTGACGGGGCATCCATTTGATGTCCTGTACAACCAGGGGCTGAGTTACCTGATGGGTACGCCGAAACTGCCGCGTTATGGATCTCGGCGACGCTTCGCCTTCGCGGTCGCGACGACCATGACGGCGCTGGCCGCATGGGCATTCCAAGCCGGCGTGCCTTTGCTCGGTTACATCGTCGGAGGGGCAATCGTGGCCTCTACTTGCTTGCAGGTGATCACGGGGATCTGCGGCCCGGCCGTCCTGGCAGGTAGGCTGTTCGGGAAGATCGTGTGTGCGGAACCTGAGCGGTATGTTCGGCTCGAACCGAGCGAGAGGGCCGACGATTGCAGTCGGTCGGCAGTCCTGAGACGGTCGATCAGGGGATTCCGAATGGTTCGACCGAAATGTGAGGCTGACAATGCCGCGTGATTACATGATGGCGGCGGACGAGCGAGCCGCCCTGCTAGCTTGCTGCTGTGGGTGGCTCGACTGCGACATGCCCGTCGGGCCAGCCAAGGAAACGGGAGAACTCGTCAACAAAGATTTGCCAGGCGGGCTCGCCAGGGACAACCTCGTGACTGCGGCTGGGTAGTTCCACGAATCGTGCGCCGCGTATTCGGGAGGCAATGAAACGGCCTTCGCGCGCCGGCACAACGGCTTCATCGCGCGAGTGAATCACGAGAGTGGGGCAAGAGACTCTAGGCAGCAGGTCGGTGATGTCGATCTTGGGAAACTCGGACATCATTCGGGCGGCGTTGTCGGGTGAAGAGGTAATGCGCTGGAACTCGTTCATCCACTCGGTTTCGGCAGGGCTGGCGTCGGGCCGGAAGAGCGTGGTCCACAGTTGACGGAAGGCCGGATTGTCGCGGCCCCAGCCGAGGCGAATGAGAGTCAGCATGGCGTTGAACTGCTCCGTGAACATGCTCTCGGGAGGAGGCCATCCTCGGGCAAACGCCCCGATGAGGACAAGTTTGGTCACGCGCTCCGGATGACGAGCCGCATAAGCTGCGCCGATAGGGCCGCCCTGGCAGCTTCCCACCAGTGCAAACTTATCCCAGCCAACGGCAGAAATGAGCTCTTCGAAATCGGCCAGTGAGCGCTCGAAAGAAAAGTCATCGATGTTCCAGTCCGAGAGGCCGCTGCCGCGCTGGTCGTAACGAAGAAATGTGTTGTGGCACATGATCTCCGAGAACCAATGCCGGCGAAAGGGATTTTTCCATTCAAAGTCGAGATGATTCAGCCAATCGATGGCACGCACCAGCGGAGGCCCGCTGCCACCGATGGTGTAAGCCAGGCGCACTCCGTCGCTGGTAGTGAAGGATTGAATCTCTTGCTCGGTGGTCGATTCAGTTTCCGGTGAAGCCTCCACCCTGTGCACTGTGGGGTTGCCGGGCGTTTGCTGCACCTCGGCAATAAAGCGATATCCCTGGCGCGGTACGGTCTCGATGAATTTCTGGCCGTTGGCGCCGTCCTGAAGAGCGCGGCGAAGCTCCGAAATGTTGCGGTCGAGATTGTTGTCTTCGACGACGGCGTCCGGCCAGAGCCGCTTCATCAGCTCGTTCTTGCGGACGAGGCGGCCGTGGTTTTCGAGGAGAATGCAGAGCGTATCGAAGACCTTGGCACGAAGCGGAATCAGTTCGCCCGCACGCAACAGGCGGCGTTCCGCGACATCCAGTTGAAACGATTCGAAGCGAACGACCATAAACCGTCCCCCTGAGATCAAACGGCTGACAGTCCTAGCCTGCGGCTCAGAATGAGCCACCCCACTGCGCAGATTATACCGTGAACCAAGACAGAGGGCGGGGAGAATGCCAGCGCTCAGTTTGAATTGGCAAGATGAACGCGTGTCCGAAGGCGCACTACCCGAACGGAGTGGCAGCATGGAGTGGTTCAGCGACCGGTGCGGCCATACCTGATACCAACCTCAGCCTATGCTATTTATTGATACGAATCTCAGGCTATGCAATCTATGAGTACGGTTGCACCTGGAGGCTCCAGGCTATCTCATCAATTGCTCTGTATCAGGGCACGTCTTCAGACGTGCCCCAGCGGGGTCAGGAATGACTTGGGCTTCCGCCCCTGATCCTGGGTTTGCAGGGGCTGAAGCCCTGGCTTTAGTTGCAGCGGTTTGGCACGACTCGAAGTCGTGCCCTGATACAACACAAATGATTGACGAGATGACTTCCAAGAACTCGACCTCCAGCGCAAGCCCGTCTGCCACGGGTCCGGCTGCGGGCTTCCCTGCCGTCTGGAGCTTCGTCGCGGCAGGTGTGCTGGCCGCCTTCTACCTGGCGACCAGCATTTATATCGCGTCCCATCGGCTGTTCTGGTTCGATCGAGCTCTTTATTGTTCGCCTGTCCCAGGTTCCGAGCGTCGCGATCATGTGGCAGGCGCTGGCGCATGCGGCCGACACCATGCCTCCCGGCTACCACTTGCTGATGAGGATATGGGGCCAAGCGTTTGGGCACAGCGAAGTTGCGATGCGGCTGCCCTCGGCGCTGGCCATGATTGCCGGGCTGCTGGTGACCTTCGATTGCGCTCGCCGCCTCACCGACGGCCTGCATGGATTGATTGCGCTGTCGGCGCTGACCTGCTCCTTCCTTCCCTACTACGGTTACGAGACGCGGCCGTACGCGTTCTATTTCCTGCTCTCGGCGCTCGCGTTTTGGATTTGGACCTGTACCCGGGACGACAGCAACGGGGCCGCGCTGGCTTTTGGGGGAGCGCTTGCGTTGGCCATCACCATGCACTATTACGCGGTCTTGAACATTGTGCCTTACGCGATGTGGGAGATTGTGCGCTGGCGGCCGGGAAAGCGTCCTTCGCGAAAGTTGATTGCCGGGGTGGTGGGAGTCGGGATCCCTACCTTGATCCTGTTGCCGCTGTCGATGGCCTTCTCGCGGCAATTCTCGCGTGGCTTCTGGGCCCATCCGTCTTTCTATCAGCTCCGGGCGGCCTTCTTCGAGCTGTTCCCTGATGGCTTGTTCCTGCTGGCACTGGCGATGATCTGGATCGTCCTGGTGCGGCGACGCGATGGAGAAACGGTAGTGGAGCCGATGCCGCCAGCCGAGTCCCTGGGCTGGTTTTTTCTGTTTATTCCGCTGGCCGGCTTTGTGGTGGCGGAGCTGAAGACCAATGCTTTCCTGATGCGATACTTCATCGGCGCGTTGCCGGGCGTTGCAGTCGCGTTTGCCTGCCTGCTGTGGCGGCACTTCCACAGCAACTATCGTGTGTCGGCGGGAATACTGGTGCTTCTGGCCGGATGGGGAGCGGCGAGCCAGTGGGCGGTGGTTCAGCATCCGGAGTCGATAGATCCCTTTGGCCAACAGACTGCGACCCGGCAATATTTGAGACTGGAAGATCGCTTGCACCGCGATGGCAAGCGGTTCATCGTGTTCAACAATCCAATGCTCCATCTCGAGGCCGCACACTATTCCCGGCATCCCGACGAGGTTATCCTGCTGCTGGCGAGCGACGGGACAGAGGACGTCCCCACCGTCAGGGTGCAGGCAAACTTGTCGCACTACTCCCCGATGCGATTATGGAAGCTGGACGACGTCAAGCAGCATGCCGGGGAGACTGCGCTGATCGATCCTGCGCCGGAGACCGTCGAGGCCTTGCGGCAGGCTGGGGTTCAGGTTGATGTCCGATCGTCCGGACCGATCGAGGTCGTGTATCTGCAGTGATTGCGGCGGCGAACTCGTTGGATGCGCTGTCAATGTAAGTAATATTGAATTGTCATCCCGAGCGACGAGCAAGGCGAGGAGTCGAGGGACCCCTATGCCTTCAGGCAATCCCAATTTAGCTGTGGTGCAGTGCGGCCGTGTCGTGAAGCGCCGCAGTATGGGGGTCCCCTCGGCTACGTTCGGGGCAGGCTCCCCTCAGATGACACCTCCGTCATCGATAAAGGTTGAAAAAGTCTTCAATACCGAGGTGGAACACTTCAATCAGCGAGTTTTTTCAACCGCATCTACCCTCTGTGAAACCGCCGGACGCCTTTTTCACTGTCTCAGCATGGTTCCGGTGTCGACGTAATTGCCGTTGCCGTTGCCCGGCTCGGTTGCCAGAACCTGCAACCCTTTGGCCTGCCCTGCTGCCACCGAGTTCAACGCAAACGCAAACTGCAGATGGTGGTTGTGCTTGGATGTCCCTGACAGAGTACCGGTACCATCCGAGTTGACGGTATACGTACCTGTGAACGGGCCGGAAGAAAGCCCTCCGTCGTACACGGTGGTCTCTGAGCCTGTGAAGCCTCCATTGCCGTCAAACTTGAATACCCCGATAGTGCTACTCTGGGCTTCCTTCACGTCGGCGGTCCACTGGTTGCCCTGGAAAGCGAACTTCCCTTTTAGACTTGCGACGCTGTATGTCCCCGCGTTGCTGGACTGCAGCAACGCGGTGCCGCTGATGACCTCATTGTTGCTGTCGTTGGTCTGCAACAATTGCACGCCGTCAGCAACCCCACCGGAAGTCGAGTGGAGGGTAATCGCGAACTGAGCGGTCAAGCCCACTGTAAGTTCGATTGCTCCGGTGCCATTAGAATTCACGGTGTAAGTCCCGCCCAAGGTCCCGGCAGTAACCGAACCTCCCGAGTTCTGCGTGTACGAGCCGGTCATATTACCCGCGCCGTCGAATGTCATGACCCCCACCATGGCAAACTGGTTGGTATTCACATTGGCGGTCCAGAGATTGGTTAAGAAGCTGTAGCTACCCTTTAGGCTCGCATTGCTCAACGTCGCAGCCTGCGCA
Source organism: uncultured Acidobacteriaceae bacterium (assembly GCA_963782275.1). Classification (GTDB taxonomy): domain Bacteria; phylum Acidobacteriota; class Terriglobia; order Terriglobales; family Acidobacteriaceae; genus Bog-257. Next base: position 231,149 of record CAWAJA010000009.1, read on the forward strand.
GAGAACGCGAGGGCGATTGTCATGAAGATCAAGAACCCAACCTGCAAGAAACGTCGGCTGAAAACCTTCACAAAGCACCTCCTCGGAGCGTAACTTAAAGTACCAATGTCCCTTAGTCGGAATTTCATTTTTCGTTTTCATCAGAATTTACGTTTTAGTTCTCAACGCGCTGCACTTTATCTGTGCATGGGACAGCTTGTCTGTGATTTGGCTCACACATCGGTGTTTCCCGGGGCCCAGTGTTTTCTTTGGCTCGGCACGGGGTTCCATCTGCCCCAACGCGAGTCCCGCTACTGCCGATTACGGCCTTCCCATCCGGTTTTGTTAGATATCTCGCGTCCCCTTTTTGCTCTGCTAGAATACTCCAGCTTTGGGCTCGTGCAGCCGAAATGCCTGTCCCGGCGATGCAACCTTGCACGCTCCTGCTTACCGAAACAGCGTGCACAATCCCGTGGGGTCTTATAAGATGTAGTTTCACACCTAATTCTCGGTGGCAATTGGTTGCCGATGGAAGGCGTTTTTGAGGCGTCGATGGAGTTGCAGCCGTAAGGAGGTTGCTTGCGAATCTCAATACTAGGTTGCGGATATGTCGGATTGGTCACGGGGGCGTGTCTGTCCGAAATGGGCCACGAAGTAGTCTGCACGGATAACGACGCGGGCAAGATTGAGACACTCAATCGCGGGGCTTTGCCTATTTATGAGCCGGGCCTCGACGAGATCGTCGTCCGCAATCGCGCGGCTGAGCGGCTCAGGTTCACGGCAGACCTGGGAGATGCGGTGCGGTTTGGCGACGCGATCTTTATCTGCGTCGGCACGCCGCCGATGGAGGACGGCGACGCGGACCTGAGCTCCATGGACAGCTCGGCGCGGCTGATTGCGGCGGAAGCTCGCAGCTCGAAGCTGGTCATCGAGAAAAGTACCGTCCCTATGCAAACCGGCCAGAAATTGAAGCGAGCGCTGGCGATTTACGGCCGCAACTCGGGTTGCAGCTTTTCCGTCGCGTCCAATCCTGAGTTCCTCTGCGAAGGCACGGCCGTCGGGGATTTTCTGCATCCCGATCGCATCGTCATCGGCGTGGAGGACAAGCGCACCGAGGCCCAGTTGCGCGAAATCTATCGGCCTCTAGTGGAGCAAAGCATCGCCTGCCCCATTCACAACGGAAACTGTCCGCCCAAGCCCGCGCCGCGGCTGGTGGTGACCAGCATCAACAGCGCGGAACTCATCAAGCACGCCTGTAATTCTTTCCTGGCGGTCAAGATTTCGTACGCCAATCTGATCGCCGATATCTGCGAGAACATGGGCGCGGACGTGGACGAAGTGGTGCAGGCCATGGGCCTGGATCCGCGCATCGGCCCGCAGTTCCTTCGCCCCGGACTGGGCTTCGGAGGGTTCTGTTTGCCCAAGGATGTGCAGGCGTTTATCCGGTTGGGCGAAAAGGCAGGCGCTGACGTTTCTTTGCTGCGGGACGCAGAGTGCATCAACAAAAAGCGTATTGACAGCTTCCTCGCCAAGGCCCGGCATGCGCTCTGGACCATGAAAGACAAGCGCATCGGCATCCTCGGGCTGGCCTTTAAACCGGGGACAGACGATATCCGGTTCGCGCCGGCATTGGAGCTGATTCGCAAGTTGCTTCTGGAGCATGCGCGCCTGCAGGTCCACGATCCGCAGGCCATGGAGAGAATGAAGCCAATATTTCCTTCGCTTGACTACTGCGCTGACCCGTACGCAGCCGCCGAGAATGCTGAAGCGCTGATGATCGTGACCGAGTGGCCGGAGTTCAAGAAGCTGGACTGGGAGCGGATCAAGCATTCCATGTTGCGGCCCTTGATCCTGGACGGCCGCAATCTATTGAATGGCGATGAGATGGCGGCGTTGGGGTTTGAGTATCAGGGAGTCGGCAAGCCGATGGAAGAGGCCGTGCACGCGAGCAGCGCGAAGAGCAGCTAACGCAGCTTCGGATCTGTCGCCCCCTACGGGGCTCTTATTAATAATTGCGCGGCTTACCCAGCATTCCGCCTGCGGCTTCATGCTGGGCTAAACTGAACCGCCCCCTGCGGGGCTGGTTTCTTGGCACTTCAGTCCGCGCTCCCGGACAAAACGCGCTTCTCAAACAGCCTCTTTGAGGCGCCGGTCAATTTTCCATGTTACCGGCGCTGATGCGCCGGGCTAAACTGAGTCGCCCCTGCGGGGCTTGATTTGCGGCAGGTCTTAGTTTGGATCCCGAATTTAACAATCCAACCGACGTCGTAGCCGAGGCTGCAGTCCCGGTTGCCGCGCCGCCCCAGAAAACCAAGCCTGCGGACCACACCATGGTCCGGGCGCTGGCGTGGACGGGCGCGGGCCGCTGGGCGACCCAGCTTTTGACCTGGGTCTCCACCATCGTAGTCGCGCGAATCCTGGCGCCGTCGGATTACGGACTCATCGGCATGGCCACGATCTATATCGGGCTGGTGGCCGTGGTCAGCGAATTTGGTTTGGGTCAGGCCGTGATCACCATGCGCGAAATGTCGGGAAAACAGGTCGCGCAACTCAACTCGCTGTCGATCGCCGCGGGCGCTGTTCTGTTTGGGGTTTCCTGTGCTGCAGCGGGCCCTCTGGGAAAATTCTTCCACAGTCCAAAGCTGCCGCCGGTTGTGATACTGATGAGCCTTAGTTTCTTGATCTCGGGAATGCAGGTGGTGCCCGATGCGCTATTGCAGAACGATCTGCGTTTCAAGCTGCTGGCCTCCTTTGACACGACAAAGGCATTGGTTCAGGCGCTTACGACCGTGGGCCTAGCTCTGCTCGGGTTCGGCTACTGGAGCCTCGCCCTGGGCCCGCTGGCGAGCGCCGTGGTTGCAGCCGCGATGGCGCTGATCGCGCGGCCCCATTCTCTGGCATGGCCCCGATGGCACGAGGTCAAGCATGCGTTGCGATTTAGTGGCGACGTCCTGGGTTCGCGCGTGGCATGGTACGCCTACGCCAACTCAGACTTCCTGGTGGCCGGACGCAAGTTAGGACAGGCTCCTCTCGGGGCCTACACGATTGCCTGGACCATCGCGTCCACGCCGGTGGAGAAAATCACCAACATGATCACCCGCGTGACCCCGGCGTTTTTCTCCGCGGTGCAGGACGATAAGCCGCATTTGCGCCGATACCTGCTGGCGATTACCGACGGGCTGTCGCTGCTCACCTTCCCCGCGAGCCTGGGCATGGCGCTGGTCGCCGATCAGTTCGTGCTGGTGGTGCTGGGGCCCAAGTGGGCGGCTGCCATCATTCCGTTGCGGCTGCTGGCGCTGTATGCGGCGATGCGCTCCATCACAACGGTTTTCCCCAACATGCTGTTTGCCATGCGCCATTCGCGGTTCGTGATGTGGAACACGGTGATTGCCGCCATCGTGTTTCCAACCGCGTTTTACTACAGCAGCCGCTGGGGAACGACCGGCATCGGCATGACCTGGATCCTGCTGTATCCCCTGATTACCGCTCCCTTTGTCTGGCGGACTTTTATTGCGACCGAACTGTCGGTCTGGACCTATGTTCGGTCGATGGTGCCCGCGCTGCGAGCTTCTCTGGTTATGATCATCATGGTCGTTGGTGTCCGCTGGGCAACACCCGGCACCTGGCCGCTGGTCGTGCGGTTCACGATTTCTGTGCTTACGGGGCTGGTGTCCTATTCGGCAGTATTGTTGATCGCCGAGCGGCAGCGTATGAAAGACGTTTACGGGTTATTGCGAGGAGGGGAAATCTAGCGCAACTCCCCCTTTGCCGTGTGTGGCGATAGGTGGAGCACGCCTTCCAGGCGTGCATAACAATGAGCGGAAAGAGGGCCCGGCTTTAGCCGCTGCGGTAAGGACTTGATGACCTCAGCGGCTAAAAAGCAGTGCTCCACCGAGACACACTAACTCGGAGTCTCCCCTGCGGTTTCCTTCGACACCGAAAATCATGCCTGCGAGCCGCTTGAAACATCTCATCAACAACTGCCTGGAAGGCGCTTACCTGCGCCCCTCGAATCTGAGATTCACTCTCGGGCAGGTGCTCGCCGGTAATCCTGCTACGCGCTCGGTTCGCTATTCCGATGAGGAACATCTGTTGGCCGCCGTGGGCTGGCTGGAACGCGCGCAGGATGCCATGCAGGACGGCGGTGTTTGTGGCCGCTATAAACTCGCCAGCGGCTGGACATCGTCTTATCCAGAGACCACTGGATATATCATCCCCACATTTATTCACTTGCGCCAGGCGCTAAGCGCAGATCGCTTTCATGACAGAGCGCAACGCGCGATCGAGTTTCTACTGCAGTTACAACTTCCGGATGGCGCTTTCCCCGGCGGGGAAGTTGACCAGAATCGCACAGCGCCTTCTCCGTTCAACACCGCGCAAATCATGCACGGCCTACAGGCATGGGCAATCGAAACTGGCGACACACGTTGTGTCGAGGCATTGCGGCGAGCTGGAAGTTGGCTCTGCGATCAGCAGGACGCCGATGGCGCGTGGCGCAAGTACTTCTACGCGGGGGTCGAAACCACGTACAGCGCGCATCTCACTTGTTGGCTTGCGGAGGCCGGAGAATTCCTCCGCGAAGACCGGTTCCTTGAGGCAGCCTTCCGGCATCTGAATTGGGTCTTGCAGCACTTCGATCCTGAGCACACCTGGTTCGACCTCTGTGGCTTTTCGCAGGAAGATCACCAAGCCCGGTGCTCCTTCACCCATACCATCGCCTACACGATTTGGGGCGTGCTGCGAACAGCCGAAGTCTTGTCCCATGACGGTGGGCAGAAGGCGGCTGCGGCCGCTGCCTACGCAGCGTTGCGGCGTCTTGAGTTGTCGCGTTGGCTGCCGGGAGTGCTTGACTACCGATGGCGCGGTACGTCGAATTACGCCTGCCTGACCGGCAACTGCCAATTGGCACTGATCTGGCTGCATCTGTATCGGAAGAGCGGGGACCCTCGCCTGCTGAACGCGGCGATGAAGGCCATTGATCTCGTTCGGGACACTCAGCCGATGACTGACGCGAACGATGGCGTTCGCGGCGGAATTGCAGGTTCGAGCCCGGTGTGGGGAGACTATATCTCGCATGCCTTCCCCAACTGGGCGGCCAAGTACTTCATAGACGCTCGCCTGGCGTTGAATCAGGCTCTGGAGAACCCGGTGGAGTTCAGGGAACGGCCTGCCGTTCCGGATGACCTCCCGACCACACTGCCGAAACGCTCGGGCACTGCACCTGCGAAAAAGCTAGTCGTGGGATTGTTGACGACTTCCCACTCCAGCAAGTTCCTCCAATTCATGCAGGCGTCTTCGTCGTGGAATTTTCGGCCAGATCTGGTTGTGATCGACGCTGCAACGCCGGTCCCGCTGATGCGTCGCGTGCGCAATCGTCTAATGCGCTTGCGCCCATCTGCCGGTCAAGCGAAGCCTGCCGCTCCGGGCGCGGGCACCACGGTCCGGGTTGACGTGGCTCAGTACTGCCGCAAGTTTGGGATTCCGGCGATCAAGGCGCTTCCGAACTCGGTAGAAGCCATCGAGTCAATACGGAAGCATAAGATTGACGTTCTGGTGCACCTGGGGGGCGGCGGGATCGTAAGACAGCCGGTCATCGAGGCAACGAGGCTGGGCGTGCTGAATGCCCACATGGGCTTGTTGCCCGCTTATCGCGGGATGAACGTTACGGAATGGGCGCTGTGGAACGGCGATCCCGTGGGATGCACGGTGCATTTGATCGATCGCGGCATCGACACAGGGGACATCATCTTGCTCCATCGGGTCGACGTCTCGGGCGCGGAGTCCGTGGCGAAGGCGCGAGAATTGGTTAACGAGGCGCAGCTTGCCCGGCTTTCCGAGGTACTTCGCTATACGGTCGCTGCCGGTGAACTGCCGCCGCGAAAGTCTCAGTCGCCGGAGGCCGGGCTGCAGTATTTCACCATGCATCCGATACTCGTTGAGCGATTGAATCAACGGTTGCGAGCCCCTGCGCTGGTAGATTATTGATTGGCTAGTTCGCGTAGTAACACCAATCAGAATCTTTCATTCTGAAAAGCACTCCCTGGATTCAACTTGATCAACCTGCAGGAATATCGCGCTACGGAATTTGAGGCGGCACGGACCGCGGACCTGGTTCGGCTCGTTCCGAAGAACAGGACCTCAATCCTCGACATTGGAGCGAGAGACGGGCACGTTTCCAAGCTTCTCACGCCCTATTTTGAAAGGGTGGTAGCGCTGGACTTAAAACGCCCGGGATTCGACTATCCAGGTATCGAAACGGTAGCAGGCGATGTGACCGATCTACAGTTTCAGGATAATTCATTCGATTGTGTTCTCTGCGCAGAAGTGCTCGAACACATACCGAATCTGCAGCAAGCCTGCCACGAAATCGCCCGGATTGCCCGCCACGAAGTGGTAATTGGTGTCCCCTTCAAGCAGGAGACCAGGATCGCTCGTACCACCTGCCGCACCTGCGGCAAGGTCTGCCCTCAATGGGGCCACATCAATTCGTTCGATCAGGAATGGCTTGAACGACTCTTCGCCGGACTGAGTGTTGGTGAGGTGTCGTTTGTCGAAACCACGCGGGCGGCCACCAATTGGCTGTCAGTTTTCTTGATGGATCTAGCCGGCAATCCATGGGGAACGTACGATCAGGACGAGCCTTGCATTCATTGTGGCGCCGAACTGATACCTCCGAGTTCCGAGCGCTCGTTCTGGTCGAAGGCCTGCAGCGCCATCGCCACCAGGCTCAACGCCATTCAGTCGTCGCTTACTCCTCCCCATGGGAATTGGATTCACATTGTGTTCTACAAAGGCTAGTTGCGGTTCCGCATTCTGGTTGGGCTTATCCCTTGGTTCTACTTAGTGGAGGTCGCATGAATCTGCCGGAAGCCCCAATTGCCCAAGAGGGCTTTTTCGTCACGCACTTCCTGACCGTGGCCGATCAGGCGAAGTCCAGGGAGTTTTACGTGGGAATCCTTGGAGGAAAAGTAATAAAGCCTGAGAATCCCTGTTACATCAAGCTCGTCAACTCGTGGATCATTCTCAACGCGGGAGGGGGCCCCACGCCGGATAAGCCCGAAGTGCTGCTTGAGCCTCCACGCGACCTGAATACAGTAAGCAGTTTTCTGAATCTGCGCGTGGCCGACATTTGGGCTTGCTATACCGACTGGAAGGCAAAGGGAGCCCAGTTTCTAACCGAACCGCTCGATAATCATGGCCATGAGCTGCGATGTTACATGCGAGATCCCGATGGATATTTGATCGAAGTTGGGCAGTATAGCCAGCAGGCGATTGACCATTTCAAGAAATACATCGGTTCTCAGGACTCCAATGTACCTTGATTATTAATCGATCCCGAGCAAGAAGATCCAGCGTAGTCCAAGACCTCACCTGTCACGGGTGAGGCTTTTTTTTGCGATGAACTTTTACTCCGGATTGTACTCATATGCCCCAATGTCGATGGCCGGGCCGACGACAGAACGTGGCGTGGCGCTGAGTGGATGAACGTATTCGTATACCGGCGTTAGGTCATACTCCGCCGCGGCGCCTGGCGGCGTTCCTGCATTAATCGCGGGCGAGTCTTTGGCGAGGTGGTAATCGTACTGAGCTTGATTCACCAGGTGGGCATTGCGGGTAGCGAGATTCGTTGTTTGGGTCCCTTGTCCTTCGAGAACAACTCCCCGTCCGATGAAGAGGTTGTTAATTAAACGCGACGCAGAAGGCGCTCCGGAAACGTGGACAAATATCCCACTGGGCCCATAGTCATTCACGATCGTGTTATTCACTACGTATAGTTCTTGGACAGGATTTCTGCCGTGTTCTTCGGCGTAGGAAATGATGGTTTCGTTGTCCGTGTTCGGACTTTGCTGGATTAAGTTCCCGATAATATAGGACCGGCCGCCGGCGGGAAGATCGATTTCGTAGCTGGCCGTGCCGGTTTCGTCCGTAAGGCGGTTGTAGAGAATGTAGTTAGTCTGCGCGCGGCTCTTGACCAGATGCCCGATTTTGGCCAGGTGGCTATAAGAATAGCGCAGAGTGAAAGTCCGGACGTTACCAATGTAGATGTTGTGAGACTGTCCGTCTCCGAACCCGTTGCGGGCGAATTCGCTGTTCTCGATGAGGATGTCGCTGTTTAGGCTGGCGCCGGTTAGGATGCCATTCTCATTATCATGAAAATAGCAGTTTCGGAGAGTTAGCCCTGGCCCTTCCTGACGGACCCCGGCGCCATTTTGGTCTGGAACGGTCGCGCCAGAGAACTCGATATTCTCAATGATCGTGTTCGCGCCCTGAATGACCCAGATGCCCTTCCCTTGCGCGTTTCTGCCATGTGCATCGAGATGCGCGCGCCCTCCGACGCCCCGGATGGTAAGGTTGTTGCGGGTCCAGGTGGCTACATCCCCGGGATAAAGTCCGGCGTCAATTTCAATGATATCGCCGTTCTTGGCCGCAGCAGCGGCTTGGCTGGGAGTCTTCAACTTCCGCTTGGGTCCTACCTGAAGAATCCTGCCCGAGGAAGCGTGAACTAAGGTAACGCTGGCCTGCATTCCAGCGAATGCCAATAGTGCGCACGCCGTAAGTCGCGCGATATTTCGCCGGCTCAACAGGACGAGCTTATGGGAAGATGGCATCTGCGACTATCGATTCTGACCGACCGTGCCCTCAACCGCGATGCCGGACACCGGCAGCTCGACCTTCAGGAGGTTTCTTCCGCCTTGTAGTATCGGGCCCGTATTCTCGTAGATCTCCAGCACCGTCGTTATGCGCTCCCGATTACTTAGGACGGGAATTTGCGTCAGCAACTTAAACTGATCCTGGTGAAGGAGAGCGACGAGCATTTGCATGGACTTCAAGTCGGGCCAGAAGTCCGGCTCTATCACGATGTAATGCACCCCGTAGTGACCGAGCATCTCCTTAAACCTAGCTTCGGTGATTCCAAATTCTTGGACACCGAACAAATCACGGTGTATGGCGACCTTCAGCAAAAGCTTGTCAGCTCTAATCACGGTCAGGTTCTTACATTCCGGCATACTCCTTACATTAAATATGAACGAGCCGTCCCGAATCCCGGAAAACATCAATACGCTGTCTGGTGACGCCATTGAACATACATATTGAGCGGCAGCCCGGTATCCGGAGATATAAGGGACAGGCTTCGTCGCCAAGGTATAAGCAAAGCTACCCACCGCAAACGCCATCGCCACGTACGGGGCTATTCTTGCCGGCAGGCCTTGGGCGATTGCGGCTATCGCAAAAACAACCAGAGGAAATACGAGGAAAATAGTGTAGCGTTGGGAAGCTACCGAAATCAGGGTAAAGAAAGCATAGCCCGTGACCAGCCAGGCAAGGAGAAAAAACAAGACTGGCTTAGACAGCCTCCATTGCTTGCGAAGTATGCATCCCACGCAGTATAGGAGCGCAAGCGCAAGCACAGCCCATCCAACTTGACGCGGCCATTCGAATCGGGCCACATACAACCAAGTCGTCAGGCTTAGACGGGAGTGTCTTACCCAGCCACCTCCCACCGCCTGCTGCATATTAGCCCGGCCCCACAGCCAGGTATATAACACGAGAGGCGCAATGCCTACAGCAAAGAGCGCGCTCGACCACCAGAACTCTGCGCGGCGGAACAAACCATTCCTCTGAACGAAATACAGAGTCAGCAAATAGGCCGGCAAAATGAAGATCGCGGGCTGTTTCGTATCGGCGGCCGCAAGAACCAGAAGAGCTGTGAAGTACAAATTGCGAGGTTTACCTGAGTCGAGGTACAGGAAAAAGAAGTAGGAGCTCCAAAGGAGGAAGGCAAAGGTTGGAATTTCCAACATCACCTGTCTCCCCCAAAGCGCCATGACTGGAGTACCGATAAACAGCAGTGCGGTCGCAAGGGCGGCGACGCGGTTCATCCATCGTCGCGCAAGAAAATAAGCTCCATATGCTGTAAGCAGCAGAAAGAAAGCTACTGTCAATTGGGCCGTAGGATGCGAAATCCCAAAGATACTGAAGAAGAGCGCTTCCACCAGGGCGAATAGTGGCGGGTAGGTTAAGGCCGTCACAGCCGGATATTGCAGGTAGTAGTCGATGGCCCATTGTTTGAGATGGTGGATAGGCAGGGCACGAGCCATGTCATAGTAAAATGCTCCGTCCATGGCATGCCGGGGCGCATCGCTCCACCAGAAATCTCCCTGGGTCGGCGAAGTCTTGAAGAGCAGAACGACGGCAACCGCCAGGAGCGCCAGACAGGCGAGGTCTCCCCATCTCGATTCGGACAACGGACTATCAGACGAGTGGTGCATCTTTAGCTTCCGGATCGCTTTGTGCGATTGATGGACGACCCCAACCTCCGGCAACTCATTCAACCATAAATCTGCAACCTCGCTATTTGTCTGTCCCCACCCTGCCTTCCACGGTAATACCGGAGACCGGCAGCTCGACCCGCATGAGGTTTTTTCCTTGCGAGACGGGGCCCAGATTTTCGTAAATCTCCAGCGGCGACTGTATGTGCTCCCGGTTGCTCACGACGGGGATCTTGGTCAGCAGCTTAAACTGATCCTGATGAAGAAGGCCAACGAGCATCTGCATCGACTTCAAGTCGGACCAGAAGTCTGGCTCGATCACAATGTATCGGACGCCATACTGCCCAAGCATTTCTTTGAACTGCTCCTCGGTGATGCCGAGTTCTTTGACCCCAAACATGCTCCGAACCATCATCACCCGGAGCAATAGTTTGTCAGACCGAATGATGCTGAGATTCTTACATTCGGGAATGGTTTTGACGTTGAATATAAAAGACCCGTCCCTTAACCCGGAGAACAACACAACGCTGTCCGGGGGTGCCACTGAACAGACATATTGGGCAGCAGCGCGATATCCGGCGACGTACGGAACATGGTCCGTCAGTAGCATGTGAGTGAAGATTCCCACGGAAAGGACGGCCGCGACGTAGGGAGCTATTTTGTTCGGGAGCGCCCGCACAATTGCGAGTACGGAGAAGAGAACCAGCGGAAAAATCAGGAATATCGTGTACCGCTGAGACTTGATCGCAATTAGTGTGAAAAACAGGTATCCAGCAGCCATCCAAGCCACAAAGAAAAATGTCGCTGGTTTAGGCAGGCGCCATCGCGGTATGAGTAGTGCTCCTACGCAATAGACGAATGCCAGCGCCACTAAAGGCCAACCCACCTCAGAGGGCCACTGGCGCGCCACGTAAAGCCATCCGGAGAGGCTCGTCCGAGAGTACTCGACCCAGTCTCCGCCCATCGACTGCTGCACGTTATATCGGCCCCAAAGCCAGGTGAATATGGCCAACGGCGTCACGCCGATTGCCAGGAGTATTGCCGACCACCAGAAGTCCGCGCGCTGCAATAAGTCTTTACGAAAGACAACATAGAGCGTCAGCAGATAGGCCAAGACTATAAACATTATCGGCTGCTTGGTGTACATCCCAGCGACAACGAAAGCAACTGAGAGATACAAGTCGCGGGCCTTAAGATGGTCGAGGTATTGGAAGAAGAAATAGCAACTCCAAATGAGGAATGCGAATGCTGGAATCTCCAGCATCACCTGCCGTCCCCAAAGCGCCATGATCGGCGTTCCTATGAACAGTAAGGCGATCGACAAAGCAGCGACGCGGCCGAGCCAGCGCCGGGTTAAGAGATAGGTTCCGCAGGCTGCGCCCAACAGGAAGGCGCTGACGGTCAGTTGAGCGGTAGCCGACGACACTCCAAACAGACTAAAGAATACAGCCTCAATTAAAGCAAATAGAGGCGGGAAAAAAAGCACGGTGATGGCGGGATACTGGAGGTAGTAATCCATGGCCCACTGTTTGAGGTGGGTAATCGGAAGAGCGCGGGCCATGTCGTGATAGAAGACGCCGTCCATAGCGTGACGTGGTGCATCGCTCCACCAGAAGTCACCGGCACGAGGTGAGGTCTGAAACAGCAAAAACACGGCCACGGTAAGCAAAGTGAGACATACCAAGTCCTGCCATGTCGAATTGATTGGCTCCCTACCAGGCTGCATGCGATCTGCCCGTCGAGGTGTCTAGTCTAGGGTAAGCGCTCTGTAGCAATTCATGCATCAGCATGGCTGATCCCACGTTGCAGTGTTGTCTTAGAGTCGTTGGAATGATATCATCGCGCGCCCGCGTGCGGAAATGGTGATTCACGAATCATTTATTTTGAGAGGGCTGGGCTGGGGAGAGCGATAACCAAGAACCACGGACGGTCTGATTCGATTCAGCCGACTGCATAGGGTTGTCATTCCGCAGCAACTGCGGCAAACTGGAACCTAAAGCCTGCGTGAAGAGCTGTGCGCCTTCGTAGTTCAAGTGGAACCCATCGGAATACAAATTCGCGGGCAATTCTTGAGGCCGAAAAGGTACAAAGACCTGCACGCCAATGCGGCTTCCAGCTCTTCGAACGGCGACCGAGCCGTCGCGTGCCGTGATGCTGGGCGGCACCACTAGAACGAATTGTGCTCCATACTGAGCACATAGGCTTGAGATTTCTCTGAGACGTTGCGTTGCCTCTCTATCGATCTCCTTGTCAGGCGGCAAGGGCGGGGTCGGCGGCCGAATTTTGGCCGCTAATCTCGGAAAATCCGGCAGCAGGCGCAAGAGGAACGACTTATGAACCTCAGCTCGCAAGCCGTAAAATCGGCTAAGGTTCGCAAACAACAGGTTGCTGGCGACGGTATTGTCGCTGGCAGTGGTTCGTTTCACAGCCAGCAGGTCGCGGCGATCCATCAACACCTGAGCGAAGAAATCCCCGTAAATGTCCGGCGCTACCAACTGTCGCGCGTTAAGCACAAGAATCACCGCCTTCGGACGAGCGCCTTCGCGAAACAATCGATGCAGGCCGTAGTACCAGTCAAGATAATTTGTGTCTTCGACAACATATCGGGTAACGGCGTAGTTGGGACGCAGTTTCTGGTTGAGCATCGAAACAATAATGCCCTTCTTCAACAGTGAATTTCCCACGATCAAAACCGGGACCGGTTCTCCCGGCACCGGCCTCAGTTCGTCGGCCTGGGCATGCTCGGTGTCGAGGCGTGCATCCATCGCCTCAATCCGCGGAAACGCATATCTCTCGCTCAACTCCAACCCGGCACAGAAGAGCGCGCACAGCGTCAGCAAAATCAGGCAGTAGCGATTCAAAGCTTGTCCCTAGAACTGAAAATAGATGAAGGTGTTGGCCTGATTGGCAGCAAAAAAGGCAACCGCAACCAGTGCTGAGACACCCAGTGCTGTGCGAAATAATGGCGACGCATTTTGGAAGATATACTCTTCCCCGTTTCTCTCCATACGCAGGTCCATCAGGAACATCGGGATCGAAAACAGAGCCAGAAACTTAAATGCTGTAAAGTACTCTGGCTGCCATGCAAAATTAGCTAGTCCACCCAGAAAAGCAAACGCTGCACGAATTGAGGTGGCACGAAAAAATATCCATGTCAGGCAGACAAGATTGAACAGGAGAATTCGCTTCAACCAGGTCACGCCCCAGCTTGAATGTACTTCCTCTTCACTCCTCAATCCCAAGAGACGTTCAAGAGCCAGCCAGCCGCCGTGAATGCCACCCCAGACGACGAAGGTCCAGTTGGCCCCATGCCACAGGCCGCCGATCAGCATGGTCGTGAGTAGATTGCCGTAGGTCTTAGCCTCGCCGTTGCGGTTTCCGCCTAATGGGATATAGAGGTAATCGCGCAGCCACGAGCTTAGACTAATGTGCCAGCGCCGCCAGAAATCCTGCAGCGTGGTAGCCAGATAGGGCTGGCGGAAGTTCACCATGAAGTGGAAGCCGAGGAGTTGTGCTGCGCCCCTGGCAATGTTGCTGTAACCTGCAAAGTCGCCATAGATCTGCCAGGCAAACGCGTATGTGCCCAGCAACACGACCGGCAAAGTAGTCGCGCCGAAATTCCCATTGAATGCGGAGTTCGCAATCAGCGCGCAGTTGTCCGCAACCACACACTTCTGAAAGAGACCGAAGAGAACCAGCATCAAGCCGTCGAAGAACTTGTCCCAGTCCATGGTCCGTTCCCGCTGCACTTGGGGCAGAAGATGATTGGGACGTTGAATCGGCCCCGCAATCAGGTGGGGAAACAGGCTGATGAAGAGGGCGTAATCGACGAGCGAATCCGCCGGCTCCAGCTTTCCTTTATATACATCGACGATGTATGCGACTTCCTGGAAGGTGTAAAACGAAATGCCAGGTGGAAGCAAGATGCGCAATAGCGACATCGGGACACTGTGGACACCTACCGAAGACAGCATTCCAGCAAACGACTGGACAAAGAAGTTGAAATATTTGAAGAATCCGAGGAAGCCAAAATTGATGACCAGCGACAAAATCAGCAGGGCCCGGCGCTGCACAGGATTGCTCACAGTAGCGAGCTTTTTCGCCACCAGGAAATCAATGCAGGTACTGGCCGCCATCAAAAGCAGGAACCGCCAATCCCACCAACCGTAAAAGAAATAGCTCGCGCCGAGCAGGAAGAGGTTTTGAGCCCGCCAACTCAATCTCCAATAGACCACGACCACCAGAATGAGGAAAGCGATAAAAACTGGGGAGTCAAATAGCATAACGGCGCGTCATCCTGGGGCCGAGACCCTGAACCCGCAAGAGTTGATCGATACGGAGTTTCCAGCATGAACGGAAGTATTCGTGACTTAGAGAGTGCAATTGGTCTGCCAATGACCCGCCAGCCCTCGCCGCGGCCGCACCTCTCCAAGCGACTCGAGTTTGTCTGAAGGGTTCCGCACGCCCTCCGAGCCTTATACCATACGCCCAGCAAATAAAAAAGGAAGGGCGCAAGCCCTCCCTTTCACTCTTATGCTAATTGCAAACTTAGAAGCCTAGCGGCTAAGCATTCTCCTGCGCAACCCAGCTCCGAACGCGAACAACCCACCACCAAGTACGGAGAGAGTTGCCGGTTCCGGAATGGTCTGGACGGCGGTATTCGAATTAAAAATCAATCCGTTGCAGTTGCCGCCATTGCCGCAAGCTTGATTGATCGTAACGCTGGTGTCAATGTTGCTGCCGCCGGAAAACTTGTACGATCCCAAGTTCGGGTTGAGGAAGATACTACCCAGATTGAGGCTGGCGACGTACGTACCTACCGTTCCCGCCCCCGTAAAGACGCCACCCGGAAGGAACTGCGCGCTGAAGATGAGCGCTGAGTTGATGCCATGGGATGGAATGCTCCCAAAGATCTGCATCAGTCCACCGGCGCCGAAGGTGTAGGTGAAGGAACCACCGCCAGCGGAGCCACCCGTTTGCCCCCCGCTTGTCAGGGTAAGGTAGCCACCTATAATTCCGCAGTCGCCACCACAGATGAAGATGTTGTTGACCAAGTCAGTGATCAGCGCACCTTGGCCCCCACCACCCGGACCAATGGTCAGTGTATCTCCCACGCCAGGGGCGAAGTTCAGCGCTCCCTGGCCGGCCAAATCGGTACCCTGGAACGTCATGGTTCCGGCCCATGCGGGGACAACTACCGCCAGGCACACCGCCAGAACGGCACATAAGGCTAACTTGCGAACAGCCATTGGTCCCTCCTCAATTCTGAGGCTCTTAAGTGGCATAGCAGTATCACGTAAGTGCTGGAACACCTACACGCTGCCTCACTGAGGTCAATGCACTTCAAATACCAAATTCTCGCGAACCTATCTACTTGAAACAAAAGCCGTATATCGATGACGAGGCTCTCGAAACAAACCCACTGCGCAAACTCGTACACAAAGAAAGGGAATACACTTGCCAAACCGGAGTTCCCAAGTCGTGCTCGCAGAATTCATTTCTGCGGCACATTAACACCCGGTGACAGTGAATCGTCCCTCAACCTCCGGAAGGACATTCCCCGTACAAAATCGCTCAGGTCATCAACGGCCTGTGACGGCTGTGAGCTAAACCTTGCCGAGACAGCGAACAAAGCTACATTCTGAGGACGCCCCGCCAGCCTGGATTCTGCTTGAATCAACTTGATTCTATAGGGATTAGCCGTGAGCTGGCTTCCGGTCAAATACCACATCCAGACCACGCGACGCTCACCGCCTCGGGACACCAAGTATTCGGCGACGGCAACGTGTCTGCCGGCAAGCAGTATATCGCGGTAGTCGTTCTGCAACAAATCCCATTCTCCGTACGCTCCAACAGCGTTCGACGCATTGACCAGTTCAACGCCCCCTCTCTTTATCGGATAGGAGGCGACATACAGGGATACTTCGCGCGAACCCTTGGTGAACGTCCCCGATGTTTCCGCTACGAGGTTCTCAAAGTTAGGCGCCCAGCCGTGATCGGAATCTTCCGTTGCAAGCCAGCCGGCTGGCTCCGACCATAGTTCTGCGACAGGCTGAGCCGGCGGTGTACGAGACCACAGGAGATCGGCTGCCCAGCTTGCTGATGCCGCGATTAGGATCACGCTGACCGTACACCACAACAGGCGGTTCAATGGGACAGGCGCGGCGTGAGCCTCGCTCGATCTCTGGGTACTTGGCGTCTCCGGCTCCCGCCATCCTAACGCCAGGCCGATCAACAGCGCCGTCACCAGCGAGAAGAACACCCAGCCGTAGACTACGTGATCCACCCCTACCGCGATTCGATTGTTGCTGACATAGGCTAGAACAACGATGAGATAAGCCCTAACCACGTTGGCAATGATGGGAACCAGAGCAGAAAGCAAGATGAGAGTGATGCGCCGCTTCCAGCTGCGAAATGCAACGCCCGCGAACAAGACGCCAACCACGATGGACGAGGTCAAGTATCGAATCCCGCTGCAGGCCTCGGCAATTCTCCAGTCTCCGGATGGAGTGGAAATGACAAAGCCGTCCTGAACCGCCGGAATTCCAGAGAATCGAATCGCATTCACCGTAAACGCCGCCGTCAGTTGCTGCAGAGGCCCAACCAGACTCTCTCCTGCGGGAACCATGAAAAAAAGGAATATGAGCGCAAACCTCAGAACGCGGACCACTTCAGTTCCCAGAAACGTCCAAATCAACGCGTCAAGCAACCCGATGAACGCCACCTGTTGGACGATTTGAACGTCAGCAACATTTCCGGCCATCCACGCCAGAGCGAATACCAACACCAGGGATAAACCGATCAGCGAAGTGTTCGGATGGAGAGCCTTCAGTTGAGCTCGACGCCGCCAGGCGAGAAATGCCGATATCGGAGCGATTACAAAACCGTAGGAATAGGTATTGCTGCCGTACCAGATGTGAATCGTCGAGCCGACGGTCGATCGGAGCAAAGCGAAGACGACTATCCCCGCCAGCGCCAGTCCAATCAGAGGCCGGACCCAGAGGCCGGTAGCCTGGTACTGTTCCCCGAGACTATGTTCCGCCGTGCAAACGGGCGTCGACGAACTTGAAGTCGACAAGTACTCTCTCCTTAGGGTACGTGCCCGGGTTGACCCACGTTCCTCTCACAACGCATTTCCCTCGCCATTGCCGCCATAGGCAGGCTCGAAAACAGAAGAAACTTATACTAACGTGAGCCTTACGTGCCATCACTCGCCCCGAGACACCCCACGCTGCGGGCCCTTCTACTCAGTAGCCACTGAGGGGCCTCGCAGAATCAACCTTTGACCGACTACTCCATACAGTGCAATCTTCACCAATTCGGACAACACCAGCTTCCGCGCCTTCCGGTCCCGCCACCAATGCCCCCGCAGGTATCGACTTTCGTCCGGAACTGCGACGAAGTTCAGCCTTGTGCCCTTGGGCAAGAGCCTCCGGCAGCACATCCGTATTCGCTTCAGATGAAAGCCGCTGCTGACAACCGTCGCCGACCGAACGCGACGATGCGCCCTGAGCCAATCTGAAAATGCCAGAATCTCGCTCATGGTTCCAAACCGGCCAATGGCAATTCTCTGCGCCTCAGCAGTTCCAGAGGCGATCTTCACAAAGTAATGGCGCCGCTGAGGTTTTGTGGCCGAGGCGATCGCGAGCAGGTCCAACGATGCCGGCAGCTTCAGGCCGGAGAAGCGGCGGATCTCAAAACGGCCAACACTAAGCAGCAGTGTGGGGGCCCAGCCCTCCTGCAACAAGGTGACCGCGAAGTGCTTACGGCACTCCCGGCCTGCCAGAACGAAAATGACGTCGGATGGTTCAAACGGGTCGGACGCAGCGAGCCAGTCGTAAAGCCGGCTTCGAAGACCGAGGCTGGGAGCTCGAGAAATCAGATTGGCCTCCCGCTAGCTATTGTAGGACCCGACGGCCGACTGGGGTACGAATTTCGGCTTTCCGCCACGATGCTGTGAGACAAACTCGTAGACGCTCTGATAACGACGAGCCAACACCTTCCAGTCCTTATCGCGCAAAATCATCTCGCGCCCACCCTCACCGAGCTGCCGGCGAAGTGCAGGAGAGCCGATGAGCCGCTCCGCCTGATCGCAAAAATCAGAGATATCCTCAGGACGAAACAGCAACCCAGTGCCGTTATGTTCGACCAGTTCCCGATGACCACCGACGTTACTTGCGAGGACTGCTTTCTGCAGCGACATGGCCTCCAGAGGCTTCAGCGGCGTAACCAGTTCGGTCAATCGAACGCTTAGACGTGGAAACACCATGACGTCCACCAGCGAGTAGTAGCGTCTTATCTCGTCGTGTGGAACCCGGTCGATTATACGAACGTATCCAGCGGCATCGCATTCGCGGATTGCATTCTCTATGGCCGCCCGGTCTTCGCCGCTGCCAGCAATCACCAGGTTGAACCGGTTTCCGCGTGAGCGTAGCTCAGCGACAGCGCGAATCAGCCAGGCAACGCCCTCGTAGCGGTATAAGGAACCAAAAAAGCCGAACACCGGCTCGTCCGTAAGGGCCAGTTCAGCCGCCAAACGCTCGTCCCTCGGAGCCGGTGCAAATATATCGGCATCGACTCCATTCGGCAAGTGAAATAACCTCTCGGATGGCAGTCCGCGCTGGCGCAGGTCCTCGAGCAGGGCTTGCGAAATGGCGGCGACTGCGTCTGCCTTGCGAGCAACGTAACTCTCCAGTTCGCGAGTCAAGCGATACCGCAAGGAAGTAGCTCGCGTACGCTTCTGGTCGACTGCGGCATCCTCCCAGAATGCTCGAACCTCGTATACCAACGGTAAGTCTCTGCGCCGCGCGGCTTGTAAAGCGGCAAGCCCACATAAAGCCGGGGAGTGAGCATACACGATAGACACCGGCTGGCTATCGATCAGCTCCAGAATGCGATTGCGTAAAAGGCGGACAGTTTCCCGCTCACGCAGCAATGGCCAATGCGATCTGAGCGCACGGCCAGCCAGGGTGCCGAGGATCGGCGTGCGCTGATATAAAACTCCGTCCACCATGAGCTCAGAGCTGGTGGGATCGTCGAGTTCGTGCAGAGGACCGGTAACGACCAGCATCGGCTGGCCAATCCGGTGTTGAGCGGTAATCAAGTTCCGGCTGCGGATACTGTAGCCGCTCATGACCGGCCAGGAATGGTCCAGGACGTGGAGGACACATCCAGTTGTCGTCCCGGAATGCATGGCTGTGACCAATCCGCCTCGCCCGCTGGCAAACCGTTTCAATCCTTGAACTACTTCTTCATCGCCTGAGCGGTCGATGCCAGTCTGCCTGTCGCAATCTTGACAAACCCATCGTCCGGATCAGGATAACTCACGTATAGAGTGTCGCCGCGTCCGATCGCCGCGTCCACATTATCGTATTGCTGCAGGGCTCCCGAAACGACGTTCTCGATCTGCCATTTCTTGCCGTCCCAAAACGCATGCTTTATTACGCCAAAATCGCCATAGATGATATGGGGATTGTCATGACTGTCCCTTAGCAAGGTTGTACTGCCACCATAGAAGTCGTAACCAGGCGCAACAGCATCAACCTTTTCTATAACCCACTTGCCACGAACCTGATGTGCATACTTCAACGTGCGTCCATCAAAGTAAGTAATGTGCGCCGAGCCATCGGGCCACAAAACCAGGCTATTGTCAAAACCCCGGTAGCTGTGTCCGCCCTCGGACGAATCGACGGTGGAGATGATCCAATTACTGCCGTCCCATTCGGCATAGTCCAAGTCGCCACCGTGAGCAAATTGGCTATAACTCGCATGTGGAAACCCTTTAGAATCCACTACCATCGAACTCCATTTACCCGCTATGCCGCCGTCGACCGACCTCACCATCCAAGCGCCATTCTCCAGGACGGCGTGCCTGAAGTGGCTATATTGCGTTCCGCCCGGTAGATATTCGTGATACCAACCCAGGTGTGGTACCCCATTGGGGCCGACCGCAACTGAACAGTGGTACGAAATAATTCCCGTGCCTGGGTCAACTTGCTGGGTCACCCACTGATCATTGACCTTGGATAAGGTGATATACATCAATACTCCAAAAGACACGCACAAATGCGGCCTGCCCTGATTATCGACCGCAACCTGCGGATAAACATTTGTGTTCGCATGAGTGGAATCTATCACCAGCCTGAAAAACCACTTTGACGCCCCGGCAGGTCGTAAGCCGTAGAACATCTTGGCGTCTTTGGTCAAATATGTGAGATGGAGGTTCTGGTCCGGGTCCAAAGCAATGGAACTGGTGGTGCCTCGCGCCACTTTATCGGACGTCCACGTCCACCCCTGTGCCCAGGCCTGCGTGCACGCCAACGCCAACATTGCAACTGCTGCTACAAGGACCCTAGTGCTACGCAAACTTCTCCTCCTTGTTTACAACTCCGACTACACAGCGACCGGCTCCAGCACTTCTGCAGGCTCGGCTTCTTCTTGCACCACCGCGCTTAGCTCCGGTCTGGCAAGTATTTTTAGAATGATAACCAGCGCAACAATTTGATAGAAAAAGTCGAAATACGCTCTCCCGAGGGTTGCCCCGTTGACCATGTAGGCCAGAAGCGTAACCTCAAACATATGTGTATACGGCTCCGTCCACTCCAACTGCGGATAGCTTCTTGCCTGCTTTCGAAGTCCTCGCAAACTTGCAAAACATGACAAGAGAAGCAGAAGGAATAACCCGAGTCCGACAAACCCCTGTTCACCCAACATCCCGAAATAGATACTGTGAGAGCTGTGCAGGTGATGGATCTTGCTGTATAGGGCGCCTCGCAGGCTCGGAGGAACAAACTCGGGAAATATCCCTTCGTCCGTAAACACGTCGAAGCCGCCACCGGTTATCGGATAGTGCATGGCCAGGTTCCACGCTCCGCCCCAAGCGACCAGACGCGACATTGCAGACGCGTCCAGGTTGCCTTTCATGAAGTCCTTCATGCGGCCTTGCCATATGCTAGTCGTGAAGGTCACGATACAGAGCACAGCAACCGCGACGGAAAACAAGCCAAGCACCTTTTGCCGCGATTTTGCGACAATCGCAAGCGTGATTACCGCAAGGCCCACCAAGGCGCCTCGCGAGTAAGTTCCGATTACGCAGATGATGACGCATCCCATCAGAACCCGCAGTCCTATACGCGCCCATTTCTTTTCTTCTCCACGCGCCATGAAAAAGAACATGGGGATCGTCATATTCAGAGCCAAGCCGAAGTCGTTGTTATCGTAGAGGAATGATCCCTCCGGCCCCCAGACTATGAATTGGCCGGCGGTCCGTATATACCAGATGGCGACAACCAATGCCCTGAATCCGAAACTCGCCAGAATAACCAGTACCAGAAGCCGGAATTTTTTTTGCGAAGTAACCAGCAGGATACTGACAAACGTCATCAGTAATATTTTGCTTACTTCCCGCAAGTGGAAAGTGGCGTCTGTCACATGTCCAGCAAACTCAGGAACAAGAGTGATATAGAGGGTCGTGAGGCCGAACCACGCCCACATCGCCGCAAGGAGAATGGATTCGCGGTTAAAAATTCGGCTATTCTTGGGCGCGAATAGCAAGCCAGCTAGAGTAGGAATCGCGATAATGATCGCGGGTTGGAAAAGCCCGTATCTGGCAGCGCCCCATGCATACCGATGGGGATTGAAGTAGGCGATCCACGACCACATCAATATGCCAAAATAGGGGTTGAACAGCGACACCGGCGCTGCCAGCAGGATGATCACAATTACGAGAGTGTCTCGGATCGCCATGGTAAATAACCGGTGTCGGCTATGCCCGAACTTCGCTTGCTAGTGCCGCTGCTTCCTCGCGCTCGGGACGAAAGAATAGCTCCTGTAAACGGTACGCAAACATCGCGATGGAAGGGTCTTCCCCTTGAACCATCCGCCGCAGCCGAAATCTGTCTGCTCCTGGCTCGTTGACGCCCGTATTTGCCGTCATTGCCGTACGAAGTCCAGACTGCGAAAGAAACTTCGCTCCAATTGCACCACAATCAGCAGGCTTGCCAAAGGGAAATGCGAAATCGTCAACCTGGACGCCCAAGCGCTCCTCGATCAACCCTTTCGATTCGGCGACCTCCCTTTGAACGTCGTCGGGGGTAATCCGGCTCAAGACGGGATGAGTCATTGTATGGCACCCAAACGAAATCCCCGCACGAAGCATCTCTCGAACCTCGTCCCAACTCATCATCGAGCCGCGCAGCGCTTCGGCCGGCAAGGGTATTGCCTTTTCGAAGGACTCGCACCACTGCCGACGGCGTTCGTCGGAAACCGTCCGCAAGTACGAGACGGTGGTTACGCCAGCGTTCACCCGGCTGGCGAGATCGGTTAGTCGGAAGGTCCTGTCGGTGTCTAAGGCGACTGTCACTTCTGATGGCGCCCGTTGAAGGCGCAAAAAAATCCGGTCATACCATGGCACCTCGCCGCTCTCTATTGAGCCGGCAATCAGGTAGACTGTCACCGGTATCGCATACTCCTTCAGAACCGGAAATGCTTGGGTGTAAGTTCCCAGGTAACCGTCATCGAACGTCACCACCACGCTTTGCCCCTGCGCAACCGGGTCCTGAAGCTCCTCGACCATCTGCCGGAGGGAGATGACGCGATAATTGCGTTTGATGTACCTCATTTGGTCGGCAAAAACCTGCTTGGACAACCTGCAATGGAGCGGGACGCCATCTATTCCCACACTGTGGTATCCCAAGACGAGATACTTCGGCGTCCGCACTCTTCGTAACCGCTCGCCGCCGCCATTATCGGAGCCCAACTCGCAGCGGCGTGAAAGCGCCCGGAAAGCTCCCAGAAGGCCCGTTTGGTACAGACCAGCCGCAACCCTGTGGCGCCAGTCTCCAGCCACCGGTTGTTTCTCATCTTCAGCTTGCACGTGCAGCTCCAACTCCACAGGCTGCGGATTCACCAGCTAGAAAACTCCGGTGTCCCCGGTGCCAAAGTTCGAGCACGAGAACCACCCATAGCACCTCACCAAAGTATGCAGGATGGCTACGATTAAGCTCTTGTAAGCGCGCTAGAAAGTCAGGTCGAAAATACCCGCGCTGGCGGGTTTGCGGTTCGTCGAGAACAGCGGCAAGCGACTTCATCTCCGGATCGTGAAGCATCCAAAGGCCAAGGGGGACGCCAAATCCATGCTTTTTCTTGTAAAGTATGCGATCCGGCAGGACGCCTTTCATCGCCTGCTTGAAAATGTAGCGCTTCTCAACTCCTTTCAGCTTCAGACTCGAGGGAATGCGGCCAGAGAGTTCCACCAAGCGGCGATCCAGTAGCGGATATCGAACCCGGACCCCCGCCAGCTCTGCGGTTCCCGTCACTTTCCTGAGGTCGTTGTCACCCAGCGTCATCTTTACGTCCAGATAGAGGAGGCGGTTCAGCTCAGAGCTGGCATGTGGAGCCGAGTCAAAATGCGCCTTCGCGATGTCGAGGGCGTTAGTGGATCTCACTTGGCTGAGAAAATCGGGCTCAAATGTGTTCTGGCCCTCCTGGGTGAGGAAGAAGCTATACGAAAACATCCGTCGCGGATTGGGAGTTTCCGCGCGACGTATGTAGCTAGCGGGATAGGAAAATGGAGCAACCTGAGGGAGGAGCCCTGCGGCGGGCTTGATCAACGCATTGCGAAGAACCGCGGGGATCGAGTGGTAAAGCGCAAACTTCTTGTCGGCTGCATATCGCTCATTTCCTGCAAATAGTTCATCGCCGCCATCTCCCGCCAGCAGCACGTCGATGCCGCTCTCGCGCGCGAGGCGCGCGCAATGATACGCGCCGATCGCCGAGGAGTTGGCAAAAGGCTCCTCATAATATTCGATAATTCTGGGGATCGCTTCTGCCGCATCGCTTGCCTGCAAACATTTCTCATGATGACGAGCGTGAAAATGCTCGGCCGCGGTGCGGGCAAATCCTCTCTCATCATATCTAGGACTCTCGAAGTGGATAGAGAAGGTATTGAAGGGCGAGTGCAGTTCGCTTCCGAATGCAAGCACACTGCTGCTGTCAGTTCCTCCGCTCAGGTATGATCCCGTTCGCCCAGGCTCACAGCCGTTCAGATGCGAGTGGACCGCCTGCCGCATCGTCTCGCGCAGCTCCTGCGCCCAATCTTTGACATCAGCTTTGCGGGACTCGTCATAATTCAAGTCCCAATACCGCGTTTTCCGAGTCTGCCGCTTCTCACATACCAAGAGAGTACCGGGTTCCAAGCGCTCGATTTCCTTATAGATGGCGAGTGGAGCCGGCACGACAGTGTGAACCAGGAACTGCATTAAGGCGGCCGGGTTGATTTCGGCCCGCTGCTTCATGCTTTCGATCCCACTCAGCCTCGAGGAAAACAGAACTCTCGCTCCTTCAGAGGACCAGTAGAGTGTCTTGAAACCAAATCGATCAATCGCAAGCACCAGCCGTTCACGTTGGGGGTCCCACAGCGCCAACGAGAATGCACCTTCCAGCCTCTCAACGAAGTTCAAACCATACCGCGCGTACAAGACTGCAATAAGCCCGGCGACGGATGCTATTCTGCTGCCGTGCGACTTCTCGTGCTCGGCGAACAGTTGGCTGGAGTTGATGAGATCGGCATCAACCGCCACAAGCGAACCACATGCAGCATCCAGCGAAGCTCCATTTAAGCCCTGAACTATGCCTAGTAACGCTCCCTCACCACCGATCGGCTGCTTTCCCCGGTTCTCCTTAAAGCCCATAGCCAGGGACATCGGCTCCAGTTCGCGTGTTTGGAGTTGAGTGCCGGGCTCGCAGATGCCGTAGATTCCACTCATGAATATTCGCTAGGCTTGAAACACTTGCTGCCACTTGCGGAACATCAGCACAGTCCACAAGTATGCCGACCGGTCGAACCTGCCAGCTTGATGCTGTTTCCAGATTATGGATAAGTAGTTGCGATCCAGAATACCATCCTGATCGCCGGCAACGACTAAGTCGTAGGCAAGGTCCTTCAGCTCGCCGCGGAACCAGCGGTCGAGTGGAATGGCAAAGCCCTGTTTTGGACGATATAGGATGTCACGCGGCAGCAATGGCTCCATTGCTTTCTTAAAGATGTACTTGCCCGTTCTGCCACGTAGCTTCAAATCAGACGGAATCGAAGCTACAAGCTCCATAAACTGATGGTCGAGTATAGGAGCGCGCAGTTCGAGCGAAACCGCCATACTTGCGCGGTCCACTTTGGTTAAAATGTCATCCGGCAAGTATGTCTTGATATCGACGTACTGAATGCGAGACAAGGGGTCGGTCGTGTCCGCCTCATCGTAGTATTTCCTGAGCACGTCAAGCGAGTCATAGTCGGCGAGCTGCCGTTGGAAGTCCCGAGTGAACAACAGCGCCTTCTCGTCGGGTCTGAACACCGAGATGGAATTGAAGTAACCCTCCAACGGCGATCGGGAGAGGGATTGCAGCGTCGCCTTGGCACGCAGAGGACGCGGCGCCCACGCCAGGCCTGGATACCACCGCCCCAATGGTCCGAATACCGTGCGGCGTACCGGTTCCGGTACCAGGCTTCGCATCCTGTTCTCCATCCGGTCAAAGACATAGCGACGGTAGCCGGCAAAATTCTCATCTCCGCCATCACCTCCCAGAGCCACAGTGACCTGGCGACGGGCAATTTTGGAGACATAATAAGTCGGCACCGCGCTTGAGTCCGCGAACGGCTCATCGTAGTGCCAGGCCAGCTTATCGATCACATCCAGGGCCTCGACCTCGACCACATCCTCGTGATGATTGGACTTGAATTGCGCTGCGACTTGCCGCGCAAATCCCGATTCGTCGTACTCCTGCGTGCGAAAACCGATCGAGCAGGTCGTAACCGGACGCTCCATCATCCGGCTCATCATCGCCACGACGGAAGAGGAGTCCACGCCTCCGCTGAGGAATGCCCCCAGCGGCACCTCGCTCATCAGTCGTACTTGTGTCGCTTCGGAAAGCTGCTCGCGGATGAGTTCGCACCATTCCGCTTCTGTATGATTTTCGACATTGGAGAACGAGAGCCGCCAGTATGGAACCTCACGTAAACCTGCAGCGCTCACCAGCAGATAATGCGCCGGCAGAAGCTTGCGTACGTTCCGGTAAATGGTCCTTGGGGCCGGGATATAAGACAGGGAGAAGTAATCGCAAACAGCCAGGGGATCGACCGCGCGCGGCACGCCATCGGCGGCGAGAATTGCCTTTAGTTCCGAACCAAAGATAAAGCGATTCCGGTCGGCAAAATAATAAAGAGGTTTCTTCCCAACGCGATCACGCGCCAGCACCATGCGACGCTTATTGCTGTCCCAAATTGCAATGGCGAACATGCCCCGCAATCTCGCGAAGCACTCTTCTCCATATTCCTCATACAGGTGGACGATGGCTTCGGTGTCCGACCGCGTAGTGAACTTGTGTCCACGAGAAAGCAAATCCCGGCGAAGGACCTCATAGTTGTAGATCTCGCCGTTAAACATGACCCAGATGGTTCCGTCCTCGTTGCTGATCGGCTGATGACCTCCGGCGACGTCAATGATGCTTAGGCGCCGATGTCCCAAACCAATGCCGGGACCCACGAAAATGCCCTCGTCATCGGGGCCGCGATGACGCAAGGACTCGTTCATGCGATGCACGGCGTCCCGCTCCACGGTGCGGGCCTGATCGAATTCGAAGATGCCACTAATTCCGCACATACGTCCCTGCAGCGAAAGCCACGCCTCGGCGCGTGGCCAAGCCGATATACAGGTCGCGATAACGCCGCAGCATGCTTTCGAGGCTGAAGTGCCGCAGCGCCCGCTCTCGTGCCGACCGGCCGAAGTCTGCTCGCAGTTGTGGGTCCCGCAACAACGTTCGCAATTGGCTGACTAATCCGGGCACGTCTTGCGGCGGGAAGAGATATCCGCACACTCCTTCCGCCACGACTTCGGGGTTGCCGCCGACCCGAGTTGCTACAACGGGTAGACCGACCGCCAATGCCTCCAGCAGCGTGTTGGACATACCCTCCATGAGCGTGGGCAGCACAAAAATGTCCATGGCATTAAGTAGATCGGCGACGCCGTCGACCCTTCCCGGGAAGACAACACGCCCGATCAATCGCGGCGAATTGGCGACATAGTCCTGAAGGCGGGACAACTCAGACCCCGAACCCACCAGGATGACATGCACGTTCGGCGTTTCGGGCACCAGCGCTTCGATAGCCTTGAGCAAAGTAGTGAGGTCCTTGAGCGGCACCATTCGTCCCACCCAACCTACTACCAGGGCATCCATCGGAATGCTCAGTCGCCGACGCACAGCATCGCGCGCCTGCGGCCGCGGACTGAACTCTTCTCCGTCCACTCCGTTGTAAAGTACGTTAATCGCCTCGGGATTCCACCAAGCCTGCGCGGCATGATACTTGCGCAAGTCGTCGGTCACCACAGCCACGGCGCCGGCCATCCGGTACACCGCATGCCGCAGTAGGCGGCGATGAACAGCTAAGCCAGACGACATCTCCAGCTCGTAGCCGTGTTCGCTGTGAACCACAACCGGAACTCGAGCGAGCCGCGCAGCAACGACCGCTTCGATCCCGCCCCAATTGCGGGAATGCACGATCACGGGACGAACTGTTCTCATGATCCGCACAAGGCGGGGTACATTAAACTGAAATGCCGCCCCGTTTCCCCCGGCATGCAGGACGCTAACACCCGTTGCCCATTCGTCAGTCGCGGCATCCGCCCCACGCAGCGTGCAAATACAGTGCTCGAACAAACCGGATTCCAAACCCCTGACCAGCTTCATTACCGCTTTTTCCGTGCCGCCGACATCCAGGCGATCAAAGACGTGCATGATGCGCATGGGTCGCACCAAACCATCCAGTTCGCCACCACCCTGGACTGAGGTCGGAGATGAGACGCAGTTCAAGTCGGCTGCATCCTTCCCTGCGCGGCTTGGCGTGAATGATGTCGTCATTGCACTAGGGCTCGGTAACAAGCTCACGGGAGTGATGGGCGGACTGGGCGACGGCGTGCACGATCAACTGCTCCATCCTGCTTAGGGGCGTATCCCAACTCAGTCGGTTCCGAACGCTGGATGCACCCTGGCGGAGCTGCTGTCGTAGGTCTTTGTCCTTCAACACTGAACTCACCCTGTCCGCAAACTCCTCTGGCGTATCGGCAACGAAAAGCCCTTCCCGCTCCGACAGCCCAATTCCCGCCATGGCGCGAATTGTGGTCACTACCGGAGTTCCAACTGCCAGCGATTCCGCAATTTTGTTGTGGAAGCCCTGGGAAATCCTGAAAGGAGCAACCGACACGTCGGCATTTCGAAAGTACTGAAAGGCGTGAGGCACGGTGCCCTTAACAATGACCCCAGGAATCGCCGCCAACTCCCGTATGCGACGATCGGGATTGCGGCCCACGATCACAAACTTAAGCTCGGGATGGGATTGGCGAACCAGAGGAAGAATTTCCCGCGCGAAGTAGACAGCCGCGTCGGAATTGGGTGGATAGTTCATGGTCCCGACGAACAGTGCGAACGGCCGCAATTCACGAAGCTCACTTTGATCTTCCATCTCCGCGGAAGCGGGAACCTCCACCCCGTTTGGAACCACTTCAACCTTGAATCCGTCTGCGTTGTTGCCGCGGAGTTCCCTTGCGTCGTGTTCGGTCACTGCAAATGAGAGTGCGGCCATGCGCCCAAGCGATTGTTCAGCATCCGCAACCGCACGGGACTCGCGGGTATACAACCAGCGTTGGAATAAGCCGGATCTGGCGGCATATTGCCTGAACTTCTGGGAATCAGCGTCCACGAAATCGACCACAACCGGCGCAGGCGCAGGACGCGGAATCGAGTGGCCCATTGAGGAGCTGTAAGAAAAAATCACGTCGTAATTGCTTCGGGAAAGCGCCTGTCGCACCTTGTCGTTAAAGCTGCGGGAATGAAAAAATCCGAATGACATTGGCTGCCCGGTAAAGAAGTTTCCCGCAGCCTGCAGGAGCCGAATTGGCTTACCGGGGACTTCTACATAAATGCTGCGGCACATACCGTCAAGAAACTGCCGGTTCTCGGCGCATTCCTGGGTATCGGCAAAACAAAAAAGATCAACTTCATGGCGAGCCGCCAGATACCGCAGCTCATGAAACGCGCGAATCCTCTCGCCCTTGTCAGGTGGGTATGGAAGGCGGTGCGTCAAGAAGAGGATCTGCATAACGTGCGAGACTGAGGCCTACGACCTTCATGGAAACCAGCGTACTACGTGGGGCCCCAGCCACGTGGTCGCTTTCAACGGCATGCGGCTCCACAGGTTGGCGGCCAGCGCAAACTTGGGATTCGCAGGAGAGAAGTTTGGGGGACTCCTCCGCCTGATCATGCACACCTGATACTGCAGCGGGTCGACCTGCATGTTCCAGGTGGATTTGAACTTGTACGCCCCGGTGTTCTGCTTGCTCCGGCCAAAGTCAAAGCGCCGGATCCCCTGCTTGATCGCGCTCTTCATCAGCTCCCAATAGATGAAATTGTTCGCCGCCAGCGCATTGGCATCCGGGGCTGCACCGGAATAATGGGGAAATAGAGTGTCGTGGAACACGAACGAGAAAACTCCCGCCACCGGTCGCCCGTTGGCGCGCGCCATCACCAGACCGGCACTTCCCCGGAACTCGTCAACCAAAGCTTCCAGCCACTGCCGCGAAAAGACGGGCGTACCAAACCGGCGCCAATTAAGCGTGAACAGCTCGTAAAATTCCGGCAACTGCTCGAGCCCATCCCGGAATTCCAGTCCTGCCTTCTCGCCTTTGCGAATCATGTAGCGCGTGTCCCGAGGCAGGCGCTTCAACTGGGCTTCGGGCTCAGCCGCCAGCTCCGTCGCGAAGGACACGTACAGATCCTTAATATAGAATTGCGGGCGCGGCTTCCCGGTTTTGTGGCGTAATTCGAGAAAGTCAATCTTCTCCGCGGCGCTGGCTTCCACCGCGTGCTCGACCAGAGCGTCTGCCGATGCTTCATCCTCCGCACAGAGGCCTCCGTAATCGGCGAAGGGAGTGGAAATCAGGCACCGTCCAACGATCCAGTTTGAAACCAGGAATAGCGGCAGCACGCCGGCAATTTTCCCGTCCCGCAGGACATAGAAAGACCTATTCTCGTAATCAAAGGTTCGTTCGAGGGCACGCATCCAGGCCGTCGAATGAAATGGCGTGCCCTGCGTATTAGACGCTATGAATTGGTCCCATTCGCCGGCGATTTCAGGAGCGAAATTCCGAATCGCGATTGAGGCAGGGTTATGGTCGGCGGCCAAGGCATGGGTCCTAACTGCCGCCATTTTTCTCTCCGCGCAGGGCCGAGAAGAAGGCCGCCTGAGGAGTAGCAACGTTATCGTAGCGCTCGAACAGCCAAGACTCATCCACTCGCAAATACATGGCAAGCAGGTGCCGTTCATCAGGGGAGGGCTCGCGGTACCCGTGGATGATCTTGCTTAACTGGCTTTCGGCGAACTTCAAATCTTTGGCAATCTGGTTCTGCCGAATTCCCGACTTAAAGATCTGTAGTTTGAGATTCGGATACATGGTCACTTGTCCTGAGCCTGCGGAGCGTCCGCCCCCGACGCCGCACTACCATACTCATGGCTGACGGTACTACCGCTTTTGGCCAATTTTGGAATAGTAGTAACCATAATGAGCCTTGTGGCGCTGGTGTTCCTGCCCGTTCAAAAGCACCCCAAGTAACTTCTTACCCTGGAGATGCGGACCAAGGTTGGTTAAGATCTCGCGCTTCGTTCTCCGAGCCCTTACAACCACCAATACCGCGTCACATGCAGCACCAACGACCTCGAAATCGGCCAGACCAATCATTGGCGGACAGTCCACAAGGATCATGGTGAAAGTCTCGTTGCACCAACCAATGAAGTCTCTGAATTTGGGGCCGGAGAACAGGTCACCTGCCGGCTTCCTGGCTTCGCCTGATCCGACGATGTAAAGGTTTTGTACATTCGTCGATAACGGCGCAGTTTCGTAGGCGGCTTCCCCCGCCAGGACTTCCGCCAGCCCGGGAGGCTCTACTGCGCCGGTTATATTGCTGAGGCCCGAAGTCCGAAGATCGCCATCGATTAGCAGCACGCGCTGGCTGGGAAGCTGCGCCAGCGACAATGCGAGGTTCAGCACAGAAACCGTCTTGCCCTCGCCCGCTTGTGCACTGGTCACGACTACCGACCGCACTCCTTCTCCCGCTTGAAATCGCACAAGTTTGGTTCGAAGACTGCGATAGGCTTCAAACGCGCTGTGCGTGGTAGCCGTCTCGTCACTTGCCGGCAGGAAGGGACGTTTGAGGGGAAGCATCTCGAGCCTACGCCAACCCTGGAGCCCCTGCGACGTTGCCCGGCCAGCTACCTCCGCGCCCACTCCAACTTCTTCCAACAACTCGGCCAATGCCGGGCTGTCCATGGGCCGTTCCGCCGATTGTCTGGCCGCGTCCTGCATGTTGTGAAACAGTTTGCTCACAATTCTCCTCGACCTGCTGCTGCTTGCAAAGAGTCACCAAATAGTTCCAGAGGCGTTAGTTTCGCTTTCTTCTTGTAGTTATTGTTCGTGGCATCCTCAACAGCTTCGGCCCCCACACTTAATTGGTGACGAGCGGCGGCTTCCTCCACAATGTCGTCGCCTATTTCCAAACGCTTGGTTTCACAACCAATGGTCAGGCAGGTGTCACAAACGATATTGATCAAACGAGGCACGCCGCCCGTGCACTCGTAAATCCTGTCGAACGATGATGAAGTGAACGGAACGGCTTGTTCGAATCCAGCAATGCGCAGGCGCTCGCAGATATACATCCGCATTTCAGCCTGGCTCAAGGCCCGCAAAGCTGCTCGTTCGGCGATTCTTTGCCGCAAGGCCCGGGCGGCTGTGTCGTTCAATAGCTGCGTGAGCTCGGGCTGGCCGCATAGAATCACCTGCAGAAGCTTCTCTCGATAAGAATCGGTATTCATGAGGAGCCGAATCTCCTCCAGCACATCCATGGACAAGAGATGGGCCTCGTCAACAATCAGCAGGCAGGTACCCCCGCCGCTAAGGGCGGCAAACATCAACCCCTGCAAGGCCGAAAGGCGGGACGGCCGTGATGTGGCGCCGCACGGTACTTCGAACTCGAACAGTAAGGCCTCCAACAGCTCGTCCCGGGTAAGACGCGGGTTGACAAGAAGCGCCGTGGGCAATTGTTTGGCGGGATAACGGCGCGCCAGCACGCTCAGCAACCCGTTCAGAATTGTCGTCTTTCCCGTACCAATAGGACCACTCAGAAGCATGAGACCCTTGCGAGCGATAACCCCGCGCGCCAGTCTCGTCAGTGCGTCCCGATGCGGCTCCGGGAGCTGCAGAAACTTCGGATCGGGCGTCAGCCGGAAGGGCTCTTCCCGGAGCTGGTAGAAGGATAGGTACATGTTAGAGGAACCGCACACTGAACTGCGCAAGTCCAATTCCCAACGCAACCGCAACCACGACCGTCACCACGCCGACGCTGCATACCCGCAAGGTGTTGTGCCATAGCTGCTGAGGATTCAGTATTTCGGGCACGGCACTGAGCACCGGGGCATCCAAAATTCGCTCGGCTTCGCGCTCATTCCGCACCGAATCGTCGGTCGCCTCCCTTGCAAGAGCTACACCCAGACCGACCAGTATGCCGAGAAGCATTCCACCGACGGATATCAGCGGGCGATTGGGGGAATACGGTTTGTCTGGGATCTGCGCAGAATCCAGGATCACGAAACGTTCGCTCTTTTCCCTGCTTTCCATCGCATTGGCGGTTTCAGCCACCATCTTTTTCCCCAGCCAGGACTTGTAGCGGTCCTGCAGAGCGTCGTAGTCACGCTGAACAAATCCGATCTTTTGCTCATAGGCCGGAACCGTCTCAAGCGCCGCCATTTGAGACTTGATCGCGCTCTGAAGCTGCGCAACCAGGTTCTTCTGCTTTTCGATATCCTGATCCATTTGTTCCAGCTGGGCTTCAATCACCGGGTTGTGGATCTTGTGCGCCGAAGGCGGCGGCGGCTTCGGAGCTGGGTTTTCGGCTTCCTTGGCCTTGGCCTGAGCCAATTCGGCTTCCAGTTTTCGCACATCAGGATGATTTGGCCCGTAACGGCTCCTGAGAGAATTCAGTTTGGTCTGAAGTTCGTCCGACTGCGACGCGTTGGATGAACCCATGGCGCCCAAATCAACGTCAACGGTAGGCGCTGTCGATGACGCGAGGGATTGCAACTCCACTTTCTGCTGCTGATCCTGGGCTATTTGTTGTTCCGCATTGTGTAACTGCTGTCGAAGGGCGGCCACTTCCTGAAGCCGGAACTGTGCCCCCTCGGGCAGGTCCTGACCATAACGCGCGCGAACTTCGGCCAGCTCATTTGCCTTTTCCTGAAGCTCCTGCGCCGTTTTCTGTAACTCACCCTCAATAAAATCGGAAGTCCCGTAGGACTGCTCTTCGCGAACCTTGAGATTTTCTTCAATGAACATCGCTGTAATTTGGTTTGTGACCTGCGCCGTCTCGGCCGGATTGCTGCCCTTATACGCGATGCGGAATGCGGACGCCGTAGAACCCATGGCAGTAACCTGCTCCACGGTTATGGCCCCCGCCATTTGCCTGACGGCCTCTTGTTCACCCTCCTGCTTCCTGACCTCAGGATAGAGCCCCATACTGTCGATGAGGCGCTTCAACCGGCCGGGTGAAGTCACCTCCTGGTAGATGGTCGACATACGCTCTGACATGCCGGTCGTCACCGTCGGCGTGACATAGCCGACGGCAACTTTTTGTGGCTCGACCAGGATGAGTGCCGCGCAGCGGTAAACGTTGGGCAGCCTCCAGGCCATAACGGCTATGGTGATCATGACGGCCAATGCGGGGAACAAAATCCAGAATTTTCGCCGCTTCGCCATGGCAAAGTAGTCCTGGAGGTTCATCTCCCCAAACGCCTGGACCGGATCTCCCTTTGTTGTATTACTCATACTCACTTTCCGTTGTAACGAGTGACGTTCACCTGCCCCTACCTAGCGAGCAGATTTACTTCCAAACTCAGGCTTCGAAGTCGGGACTGGGGACCGCTGGCAGAGGCACGAAATCCCCCATTGAGCGAAAATACGGAAAATCTTTTCCTATCGTTTGGAATTCTAATGCAACGTGAAGAAGTTGCGGCGTTAAAATCCGGAGCGAGACCCCAACAACCAATTCAACCCGATACTGAAGTAGCTCACATTCTCAACAAAAGGAGCAAGGTTCGACGGCAGCGTGCCGCTCTGGTGCGCATAATTGTAACCCGCATTCAAGCTGAGACGGGGCGAGAACATGTAATTAACTGATCCACCAGCCCGTGTCCCGGTTTGATGATAAGCAGTATAGCTCGTCCGATATTCGCCTACGCCGACGTTCAAATTCACGTTTTGCCCCATCTTTCGGTGGTATCCAAGGTCAGCCTGGTCGAAGTAGCCACTCGAGACCAAAACGTAGCTTGCCTCCGTGCGAGTGTAAGCGGCGCTAATCGAGGACTGGCCGAACGACTTCATTAACCTGAGCGAGCCGGTTGGCGTCACCGAGTAAGATCCCCCATAAGTTTGGGTGCTTGCGGCGACGCTACCTCCAAGCGACCATCCTCGGTACCGGAGAAATATCCCTTGAAAACTTACACCTAGATTCTGATTGACCCAATTGGGAGAGCTGGAAGCCACTCCCGAAGTTGCAGAATACGAGAGGCTATAGAAGCCGCTCACACTTAGATCAGGAGTCAAAGTATGAGTAACTGCGACTCCGCCTCCGAACTGATGTACGTTACTCCAACCTCCTTGCAAGTACTGAAATGTCGCGCCAATTACCGGTGTAAACGAGATCTGGGTACGCCCACCCAGCTGATAATTCAAGGACAAGTAGTTGGACTCGTACGCGCTATACGAGCTCTGTAAAAAGTATAGCGACTGCTGAACGATTCCACTGTTCTGGTAAGACAGCAGGTACTGCGGATTTGCCAAAATAGAGTTTTGAAAGTACGTAAGCTGAGCGGACCCGCTTAACGACAAGCGCTCGCTCAGCTGGTCAGAGTACGTGGCTACGATTCCCGTGTTGAAGAACGGTTGCGATTGCGTAATCGAGACCTGTCCCTGTGCCTGAACCGCGAGAATACCCCCATTGTTGAACTGTTTGGTGGAAACAAGATTGGCTTGAAGAGAGTTCCCCAGATAGGTCTGAGTAGGAAACCCTGGGGAGGTATTCACTGCGTAGAAGAATGAATCTGAAATGTTGGTGAGGTAGAACGGCCCCATCTTCAATCCCTGCGGCTGAAGCTGCAGCGGAAACGGCGTTCCCATCTGATAAATGGTGTTGTCCGGATTTGCCGGCGCTGCAGCGGCAGACGGATTGATGCTTGCACTGCCGGCTGCATCCTGATTCGGAGCGTCGCCGGAAGTCTGGCTGGAACTATCGCCGGGAGTCTGGTTAGCCGTATCGGAAGAGCCTTCAGCAGGGGTTTCTGCAACCGCACCTGGAACTACGACGGCTCGAGGTTGCCCCTCTCTGCCGACCTCAACCGGAGGTTGAATGGGGCCGCCCCACGCAATCGAGTTGTTCTGGAATGCAGGCGGAGCCACCTGGCTCGAAGCCACCCCAGCACCAAACAACAGGACCAGTCCGACCATCCAAGCACGCCACGCTAGACTCTGGCACATGCCGGCCTCCCAACCCGTGGTCACGGGACAACAATGACGTCACCCACCATGAGTTCTATATCCGGTGCAGCTCCCGCTAGGACCTTCTTATAATTAAATGGAATACGCTTCTCATGATTTCCGGTCGTGCGCAAAACATACATCTTCTGCGACTTGGCAAACTGCGTGGGCCCACCGGCGTCTGCCAGCACTTGCAAGACAGTTTCATGGCCGGTCAAGGAAACTCCGCCGGGGCGCCCCACTTTGCCCACCAAGTATACCTTACGGCTGCGAATGTCACGCACAATTACGGTTACTTGTGGCTCCGTGACAACGCTTTTCAACTTCTCGGTCAAGATGTCCTGCACTTGCAGGGTCGTCAAACCGGCGACGTGAATGTCGCCCACTACAGGCACGGTAATGATTCCATCGGGACGTACCACAACCGGGCCCGAAAAATCCGGTTCTTTCCACACCGAGATAACCAGAACATCCGCGATCCCTACGATGTACGTGCCATCTACATTAGCCTTCGGGGTCGACTGCGGCTTTACATCCTGCTGATGCACGTCGCCCGCGCTGTCAGCGTCAGACGGGTCTGCTGCCGGCGCAGCAGACTTGGCGTTGGCTGTGTCGGTTGGCGCCGACGAAGTTCCACCCTTCGCGCCTTTGTTACTGCTGGAATAGGGGGAAACATTCGATCCAACCCCCTTCTCCGCGGCCGGCGCCTGGGCCTGAACAGAAACCACCCACACCAAACTAAAAATCACGGTCACCAGTACGTTCAGGATACCGGCGCCAAACCGCACACTCATTTCGCCTCCGGAAGCAAACAGACCTCGGCACTTTATTGGAGGCAAGCAAGCTGCCAATTGCAAGACTTTAAGGCCAGAGGGGGGTATTTGTCTACAACTATTACCCACGGCCCGATATTGGGAAATTTATTTCCATCCCGGCCAGAAAAGCCTTTCACAGCCAGATCCGGACAGATCCACCACTATCAGGCCATTGCTCAGGCTCTTCAGTTCGGCGCCAAGGGCTTGATACAGAATTTTGGACTGTAATTCGAGCAAGCCGGCAGATGAGGACGATTCGAGTAGAACCACCGCCAGACTTCCTGCCCGCGGTACGAGTCCACGGTCATTCCCGTCATATAGCTCAACGCACTCATGGCAATAAGACCGTAGGCGTTATCGGTGCCCTCTCGCGAATCACTTCCACGCCAACCACTCGGCGGATGCGCATACAATTTTTGATATGTCTCCCAATCCCCCACCCACCCGGACACAATGCGCGTGGGATAAACATACTGCTCGATCAGGTAGTGGTTGACCTTCGGGTCGTACAAAACATGAAAATAGCGTTTCGCCGTAAATCGCAGTAATGGTGTGGTGTCGGCAATTCCCAATTGGTTGACCATACCCAAAGTGACCAACAGGAAGCCTTCCATGAACGTAGCCTCGGCGCCGTACGCGCCAGCCGTCATGTTATTAATCGGGGTCGCATAGCAACCAACTTGTTTCCATGGCGTCGGCCCTGCGCAGTCGTCGGCGCGCCAGGCGCCCAACGGCGACGGATTTGAGCTCTGGCTGTACACGTCAACTTTCCCATAGTTATAGGCAATGGTGCGATCGGCAGTGTCCTTGACGGACAGCTCGACCCCGTGTTCGCCTTCCAGCATCGCCACATTGTTGCGCACTTTATCGGCGAAGTAAGGACCTTCAGGCTCGCCGTCTGGGGAAACGAAAGCCGCGTACGCCATGGTTCGAATGGCCCAAGCTTCCAGCCGGCTGACGTTTGGGATGACTCCTAGAGAGCCTTGCCGATAATAGCTGTCCGCTTCAGGCTTGGGAACGAAGCATCCGATGTAGGTACCAACCGACCAGGCGGCATCCATTTGCAGTTGTTCCAGGAAGTAATACTTCCCTGTCAAGGTATACGGAACGTAGCCGTAATCAGGAGCATGAGTTGTGTCCTGTGAAGCTCCCCACCCGCCGCCCACGCTCTCGACACCGGGAAGATTAACGGAGTCACGCTCCTCTCCCGCACAGCCGGGATGCCAGTTGTTGAGATTCAGCGTCGCCTGCTGACGGGCATTGATGGAGACTACCCTGCCATAGGTATCGACAGTGCCGGAGTTGGGATGATCGAAGTAATGACCGGAACCGGCCTTGTGATCAGCTTCCCGATACCAGATGGGAAATCGCCCGGCCAGATCGGCGTTGGTGATCATCATCTGCTCCATGACCGGATCGCCAGTCAACAGATACATGATGTCCCACGTGGTGGCGGGCCCGATCCAGTCGGCTTGCCCTCCTGCGTTGAGCGCCTGATCATAGCGTCCAATTCCGCCCAGACCCTTGCCTTTGGTTGCGTAGATATCGTCATAGCCGGGTATGGTGAACCGCGCCGGATTTAGTCTGGCGTTCGGGGCATTCTCGCTTGCAAGCGCGGCTGCATTGGGCAGAGCGTCGGTGTCCCAGTTCGGATAGGCTCCCGTCTGCAAAAGATATCTCGGGTTCCAATTAATGTTTATCGGAGGTGGGTCTGAGCCAATCCAGAAGGCCCGGCGCCAGCGCGTAAACACCAACTGGGTAAACTTGGATTGTTTCAAGCGCACCGCAGGGGCGGCGTGTCCCGTCGAAAGCGTTAGCTCGAAGTCCTGATTGCGTGCGCTTTTCGCAGGTGTCGATGACGCCCATGAGTTCTCCACCGTAAAGCCTATTTCGACTTTATGTGACGCTGGATAGAACCAGGCCTCAAAGATCGGGTGCAGCGGGTTGCCAGTCTGGCCATCGGTGTTCACATCGTCGCTGCGTCCGTCGCGGTCTTCGATGATGATCGCTGTAACGACTGGCCCGCGGAGCCAGTACCGGAAGTGCCCCGCTTGCAGCATCGCGCGCGCGCTGATCGAGTGATTCACGGCTCCGGCAAGATTGATAGTTCCGTCGAAGTCGTAGGCGCCGTCAAGCATGGCACTCTTGTCAAGATAGCCCTCATTATTGCCTTTGGTTTGGTTCTGGAATCTAACCTCGGGGCCGTGCGAAGTGACCTTGGGTACGATGAAGCTGATAATCGCGAACTTGAGCGATCCGTCAGGCCAACGGTTCTTGACGTCGCATTGAGTCAGCAGAGGGGTTCCGTTCACCACGGCCTGGGCAAAATTCGGGATGTCTCCCCGCTTGAAGAAGCGTGGCACCGTGACGAAACGATTTTCCTGTGAATGCCCGGAGATCGTTACGCCGTTGTTTGTGCTGCCAGAAGTGGTTTTGCCAGCCGCGCCGGAGCACTGGGAGTTTCCTGAGGAATCGCCGAAGCGGCATTCGTCGGCGTCGCTGCGGAAGGCTGAGGACCGGCGCTGATCGCAGTATGACCAGAACCTAAGGCGTCAGTTGTCGGATCGGCTGGGCTACCGAGCCAACTGGCCAGAGCGGCGAGACAAAGGCAAACCGGAATCCAAAGCGGCATGCAGGCGTCGTAATCTCCGTTCTTGGCATCAGCTGCGACTTCATCGCTGGCTGAGAGATACGGACCCTGATGCTATCACAGGGCGTGTCAGGGACTTGCCGCTAAGAACACGGGGAACTTGCCCGAGTAATTTCTCTTCAAGTTCCCCATACCCGCGAAATGAGTTCCCCTCACTGCATCGGCTGAATGCTCCACTGCGGTTCGTTGTGGTACACCAGACCCAACTGCACGGAGTCACTGCCGGTGAAGAAATTCCAGGCGTCCTGTCCGTTGTAGCCGTCCACCGTGAACTTCGTCATGAAGCTCAAAGCGCTGGCCGCCTCTGCCCCGTAATCAACTTGGCGGCTACTCCAGCCACTCGGGAGTGTCAGGTAGCCGGATTGGAAGGTACCCCAATCCGATATCCACGCACACCCTGGATTAGCCGGATTCTGACAAATGTTCCCGACCAGGGTTGTGGGGTAAACATATTGTTCCACCAGATAGTGATTCACCGCCGGATTCAATAGGATGTTGAAGTAGCGGTGCGCATTGCGCTGCAGGATGGACGTGGTATCGACAATTCCCAGCTGGTTGGTCAGCCCGAGCACGATGTCAATAAAGCTTGACATAAATCCGCTCTCCGCCGACTGCACGACATTGGCGTTGATGTTGTTGTTCGCGCCTTGCCCGTTGGCGACATAGCAGGTACTGGTACCATCCTGGCAATCCCCCATGCGCCAGAAATTCAGCGAGGATGGATTGGCGGCCTGGGAATACTGGAAGTAGTTCTTTCCCCAGTTGTACGCCCAATTCGCGTCCGCTCCGCTTACGGTCTGCGTCAAAGCGTGCTCACCTTCGACCATGGCGATGTTGTTGGCAACCTTGCTGGCGAAGTAAGGCCCTTCCGGAGCGCCATCCGGCGCGATAAAAGCGGCGTAGGCCATGGTTCGCAACGCCCACGCCAGCTCCCGCGTGGTGCTGTACAACATTCCGTAATGTCCCTGACGATCGTAGCCGTATTGTGCGGAGTAGCAGCCCACACCATGGCCGGCAGCAAAACCGGCCTCCAGCAGCTCGTGCTCCAGGTAAAAGTATTTGCCTGTCAAGGTATAGGGAATGTAAGCGAAGTCCGGCAGATGACTGGTGTCCCCGGGAACGCCGTACCAGCCACTCCCATCACCGGGCAGGCCGGTAGCGATGATGTCGGCGCCGTTGCTATTGCAGCCCGTGTTCCACGCGTTGGCAAGGTTCAGCGTTGCGTATTGTCGGGCGTTGATGGAGACCACGTGTCCGTAGGGATCCACGCTGCCGCTGCCGGGAGCGTCGAAGTAATGGCCGGTTCCAGCGTTGTGGTCGGCCTCGCGGAAGAAGATCGGAAAGCGTCCGGAGAGATCGGCGTTGTCGGTCATCATCTTCTGCATCCGGCTGTCCCCGGTCATCAGGTAGTCCACGTCCCACTGCGAATAGGGTCCGATCCAGGGAGCGTAACCCGGGCCGTTGGTGTTCTCCGCGTAATCGACGATGCCTCCGTTGCCATACACGCTGTCGATGCCGGGAATCGTTAGCCTGCCGGAATTGGCTCCGGTGGTATCGCTGGTGTAAACCGCATACATCGATTCCAGGTCGCTCTCGTTGGGGGTGTAGTTCGGATTGAAGTTCGCGTAGGCCGTTGTGGATGCAAGATACGGCCAGTTGTAGTCGATCTGAATCGGCGCGGGAGTGGAATCGATCCAGAAGGTGCGCCGCCAGCGGCTGAAAATAAGCTGGGTGAACGAGCTCTGGCTCAGCTGCGTGGCTGGACTGTTGAAGCCCGTCGTCAGCGTCAGGGCGTAGGTCTGATTGCGGGCTGAGTTTGCGGCGGTCGAGGATGCCCACGAATTCTCCAGCGTGAACCCTAGTTCAACCTGGTGGGTTTGCGGATAGAACGACGCTTCGAAAATCGGATGCAGCGGATTACCGCCTCCTCCATCGGTGTTGACATCGAAGCTGCGGTTGTCCCGGTCTTCCAGAATCACCGAGGTCACGATCGGCCCTTGCAGCCAATAACGGAAATCGCCGGCTTTCAGAATGGAACGGGCGCTTATAGAGGGGCTGGCCGCGCCAGTGAGCTGTATGACGCCATCGAAATCGTAGGCCGAATTCAACATGTCGGCCTGCGCGAGATAGCCCGTGTTCTGGCCCGTGGCCTGGTCCTGGAAGCTGACCGCTGTTCCTCCCGTTGACACGTTGGGCACGATGAAACTGACGATCGCAAATTTCAGCGACCCATCCTCCCAGCGGTTCTTTACGTCGCATTGCGTCAATATCGCTGACCCGCCCACGACCGCCTGGGCGAAGTGTGGAATGTCGCCTTGCTTGAAGAACCGACCGATCGAGACAAAGCGATTCGACTGTGGCGATCCAGAGGTGGAGTACACGATGATTCCGTTTCCGCCGCCACCGCCCCCGCCCGAAAACGTTACCGTCAGGCTCACCGTGGCGTTCTGTTGGATGCCGCCGCCGTTGCCCGTTACCGTGATGGGATACGTCCCCGCCGGCGTGCTCCCACCTACGGTAATAGTCATCAACGAATTGCCTACACCCGGAGCCGGAATCGTCTGCGGGTTGAAGCTCACGGTCGTACCTGATGGCACGCCGGAAGCCGACAGACTGATGGCGCTGTTGAAGCCGCCGCTGATCGTGGTCGTGATCGTCGAATTGCCCTGATTGCCCTGCTGGATGCTAAGCGAAGCCGGCGAAGCCGCGAGCGTGAAGCTCGGCTGTTGTTGCGCCGTTACTGTCAGGGTTACGGTAGTAGTTTGTTTGATCCCTCCGCCACTGCCGGTCACGGTAATGGGATACGTCCCTACTGCCGTGCTGCCGCCGACCGTGATGGTCATCGCCGAGGCGCCTGCTCCTGGAGCCGGTATGGTGCTCGGGTTGAAGCTTACCGTTGTCCCCGATGGTACCCCCGAGGCGGAGAGACTGATCGCGCTGTTAAATCCACCGCTGATGGTAGTGGTGATCGTCGAATTTCCCTGAGTGCCCTGCTGGACGCTGAGCGAGGCCGGCGAGGCCGCAATCGTGAAGTTCGCTGGAGCGGAGACTTGCGCCACTCCCAGGAAGGCGATGGGGGTGGAGTCTCCCGTGGCCTTGCTCGTTCCTACCACTACTGTCAACCGGGTACCCGTCAGCGTCACCTGCTCGCTCAGATTTTTCGCCGGCCAGTTCGCGGCCGACCAGTTATTCCCCTCCGCATCGTAGAAGTAGCCCAGCTTGCTGGAACCTACAGTCACCGTGGCCAGCACGGTGCTGCCGTCCAGGAACTGCACCTGGCACTGTACCCAGCACGCCTGATAGCCGGCATCACCCAAGGCCAACGACACCTTGTAGGTACCCGCCGCCGGGAGGTCCACGTTGAACGTTGCTGGCGAACCGTTGTTGGCGTAGTTGATTCCCGCCAGCCGCGGATCCAGCTTGGCATTGCGATCCCGGGCTTGCACCAGCGACGTCTTTACCCAGCCGAAAGTTACGCCGTTCGTAGAAGTTGGGTACTTCGTGCTGGAAAGTACGTAGATGTCGCCCGGGGGATCCGTAA
Source organism: uncultured Acidobacteriaceae bacterium (assembly GCA_963782275.1). Taxonomy (GTDB): domain Bacteria; phylum Acidobacteriota; class Terriglobia; order Terriglobales; family Acidobacteriaceae; genus Bog-257. Next base: position 274,027 of record CAWAJA010000009.1, read on the forward strand.
CGTAGGTCTTAGTGTTGCGAAAGTCGAACCCAAAACTCTGCTGCCCACCCACCGGAGTCACCGTCAGCGTGACGCTGGTGTTCTGTTGGATGCCTCCACCGTTACCCGTAACGGTGATGGGATAGGTGCCCACCGGTGTGCTGCCTCCCACCGTGATGGTCATGGTCGAGTTACCGGAACCTGGCGCCGGAATCGTCTGTGGGTTGAAGCTCACCGTGGTCCCTGACGGAGCCCCCGATGCCGACAGACTAATGGAACTGTTGAAGCCGCCGCTGATGGCGGTACTGATGACCGATGCTCCCTGACCATTTTGCGCGATACTCACGGAAGCCGGCGAAGCAGAGATTGTGAAGTTCGGTTGGCTTCCCGCGGTGACGGTTAGTGTTACCGTCGTATTGTGCTGGATGCCGCCACCATTGCCGGTTACGGTGATGGGGTACGTTCCCACCGGTGTGCTCGCCCCTACGGTAATGGTCATGGTCGAGCTGCCGGAGCCCGGCGCCGGAATCGTCTGCGGGCTAAAGCTCACCGCGGTCCCCGAGGGCATGCCCGATGCCGACAGACTGATCGCGCCATTGAAGCCACCACCGATGGTGGTGGCGATAGTGGAGGTTCCCTGGTTCCCCTGGGTCACGCTGAGCGAAGGCGGCGAGGCCGAAATCGTGAAATTAGCCTGCCCTGTTACGGTCAGCGTAACCGTCACTGTCTGCTGCACTCTTCCGCCATTTCCAGCCACGGTGACGGGGTAAGTCCCGGCAAGGGTGCCCGCCCCAACCGTAATCGTCATCAGCGAGTTGCCTACTCCAGGAGCCGGAATGGTTTGCGGGTTGAAGCTCACGGTCGTCCCGCTCGGCACACCGGAAGCCGACAGGCTGATAGAGTTGTTGAAACCATTGCTAATCAGGGTCGTAATGGTCGAAGTCCCCTGATTTCCCTGGGCGATACTGAGGGAAGCCGGCGTGGCCGAGATCGTAAAAGCCGGCGGCGCTGTCACCGTCAGTGTGACGCTGGTGTTTTGTTGGATGCCTCCGCCGTTGCCGGTAACTGTGATGGGATAGGTTCCCGCCGCCGTGCCCGCTCCTACCTTGATGGTGATGGTCGAGGTACCCGCACCCGGCGCCGGAATTGGGTTCGGATTGAAACTAACAGTAGTGCCTGACGGTACTCCCGCAGCCGACAAGGTAATAGCGCTGTTGAAACCGCCACCTATGGCGGTCGTGATGGTGGATCCGCCCTGATTTCCCTGCTGAATGCTGAGCGAGGCTGGAGATGCCGTAATCGTAAAGTTCGGTTGGCCTCCGCTGGTGACGGTCAGTGTAACCGTGGCCGTCTGCTTGATGCCCCCGCCGCTTCCGGCTACGGTGATAGGGTAGCTGCCAGTGGGCGTTGTCGATCCCACTGTGATCGTCATGGTCGAATTGCCCGATCCGGGCGCAGGTATCGTCAGGGGATTAAAGCTCACCGTCGCGCCCGCAGGCACGCCCGATGCTGACAGACTTATCGCACTGTTGAAACCACCACTGACCGTGGCTGTAATCGTCGAGGTTCCCTGGTTCCCTTGTGCGACGCTGAGCGATGCGGGTGACGCCGAAACGGAAAAGTTCCCCGGCGAAACCACCGTTACCGCGACCGTGGCGCTCTGCTGAATGCCGCCGCCGTTGCCGGTCACCGTGATGGGATAGGTCCCCTGTGCTGTGCTGCCACCTACGGTAATGGTCATCAACGAATTGCCGACACCCGGAGCAGGAATTGTGCCGGGATTGAAACCCACTGTCATTCCCGATGGCATTCCGGACGCTGAAAGGCTGATCGAGCTGTTGAAGCCTCCGCTGATCGTGGCGGTAATTGTCGACGTCCCCTGGTTCCCCTGCACGATGGTGAGCGAGGCTGGCGAGGCTGAAAGCGTAAAGTTTGGCTGATTTCCCGGAATTACCGTCAGGGTGACTGTTTGATTCTGAGTGTCGCCGCCACCGAAAGCGCTCACCGCAATGGGATAAGTCCCCACGGCGGTGCCGGCGCCTACGTTGATCGTCATGGTTGAGCTGCCTGCACCTGGGGCCGCGATTGTGGCGGGCGCAAAGCTCGCCGTGGTGCCCGCCGGAACGCCGGCGGCGGACAACGTAACGGGATTGTTGAAACCATTCGAAACCGTCGTCGAGATTACCGATGTTCCCTGCGACCCCTGCGCCACCGTCAATGTTCCAGGCGAAATGGAAGCTGCGAAGTTCGGAGCCTGACTGCCTCCTGTCAGTTGCATTGTCCATGCATTCTTTGTCCGATCGTTCACCATCACGAACGTATCGAGGGACGGGAGATACGCGAACCGGCCATAGATCCCGAGGTTAGCGTCAGTCGACGTACCTTCAGGATCCTGGGGATAATCCACGCCCTTTACTGGCGAGGGGTTCAAGCTAATCGGCACGTCGAGGCACCTATGGGAAGGCACGGTACCGAATGGCGTAACTACGTCGTTGGGCCCGGTGTTGAGCAGATAGACTTGATTGCCTCCGCCGGGATAGCCCACCATGAGTCCGAGAATCGAATCCCACGCCAGGCCGCCACTGCGGTAAGTCAAGTCACAACTGGAATCCGACCACATGGTGTAAGGCGGAGATAAGAGGAATGCCTGCACCGTATGCGCGGTCGGCACCGAAGGATAGCCCAGATTGTCAGTTGTTCCGCTCGCGCCAACCACCACGAACAGGTTGTTGACTGGATCGACGGCTGCTGTGGTTCCGTCGTCTATGTGGTAATTTGTCGTCAGTGTAGTCCAACTGCCGGTGTTGGGGTCAAAGTCCAGCAGACTCCAGTTCTTGTCGTGCATCACGATGTGATGAGTGTTGGGATTGTAAGCAGTCGTGGGATAGGCGGGGGCCTGTGAGTACGGCGGACCAAGCAACGTCCAGGTCGCCGTGCCCATATCAAGACTCCATGTTTCCTGCGAGAAATTTCCTGCGTTCGCCACCCCTCCACCAAACGAGTAGAGTTTGTTCTGATAAGGAACATACTGCAGACCGTTGTATGTGTGACGGGAAGAAGGACTGGCTCCCGGCTGGTACTTGCCGCCATCCGCCCCGAGCACGAAATAAGGTTGGAGACCTTCCCAACTATTTCCGTCCGCAGTGTATGGAACCGGGATAGTGGGCGTGGTAATGGCCTGCCATGAAGGAGTGCCATTCAGATTCAATGCCGATACTTCATTGCCCGCATAGTCGCTGTGCCCGCCTCCCCAAACAATTAGCCGCTGATTGTTATCGTCCGCCGCCCCTCCACTCCATGGAATAATCTGGTTGCAATCAAAGTTATAATTCGTGGTCGTAGTCATGGTGGCGTCGCTGTACATGCCGTTCGCCACGTTGCCCAGGCAGACCGATGTCATTTTCGTGTTCGCCAGCTGGTGCCAGCCGTACCCGGTAGGCAGATCCTGAGCCCGGGCAGAGCCTAGGCCCGCTGCGAACGCGATCGTCGCGCCGATAGCAACCACGTAACCAATTAACCTATTACTTTTGTGTCGATGGCCAGAAGGGAATGCAGCTAAAAGAGCAATTACCGGCTTCATATATACCAGCCTATCGGTAAATTCTCTTTGTCGATTAGTTTAAGTGTAGGAAAATATTACGTTGGTAACACCCAATTTGCTGCCATACATTACTTTAGTAATCTCATCCACTAAAGAAGTATTCTGCTATCACGCGGCTGAGATGATGCATGTTCCCGGGGTTGTGCCACTACAAATGGCAACGCCGCTCTCCGTGATCACTTGAAAAGCGGCCAACGGTTATCACTTCAAAACCGGCTAACGGAAGGTACCCGGAACTTAGATGTTCTACCCAGTCCTCCCCTATTCAGGCAAGTCTAATTTGTATTGGCCTAAACGCACATTGAGGATGTCTCGCCGGAAGAGGTCCACCGGCGCTACAACGAGATGGCCAAGAAGCAAGCCCGCTGCCGACAGGGCGAAGTGGCTCAACCGTGCTAGCGGGTGCGAATCACGAGTCTCCAACACGTCTCTCCTCTCGGCTGGGAGCACATCAACCTCACCGGAGCACACTATGACTACACGTGACACAGGGATAAACGGGCGTGATCTCGAACACCGTCCCGGAGCCGTGAGTACCACCTTCGCTGGTCGTGCCGTAGAGATTGCCGGCGGCATCGAAGATCAGGCCGGCCTGGGGATGGTACCCGTCCGTGGGCATGCTGAAGCTATGTAGCACCTTGTCTATCCACCCCCCGCCCGCTTGGGGCGTCAACTCGAACACCGTCCCAAAGTCGTAAGTGCCGCCCCAGTAGGTCGTGCCGTAGAGATTGCCGGCCGCATCGAAGATCAGGCCGGCGTAGGGGTTGTACCCGTCCGTGCCGTTGAAGCTATGCAGCACGTTCTCCGTCCAGCCCCCGCCCGCTTGGGGCGTCAGCTCGAACACCGTGCCAACGCCATAAATGCCACCCTCCAAGGTCGTGCCGTAGAGATTGCCGGCGCCATCGAAGATCAGGCTGGCCTGGGGATAGTACCCGTCCGTGCCGTTGAAGTTGAAGCTATGCAGCACCTGCTCCGTCCAGCCCCCGCCCGCTTGCGGCGTCAACTCGAACACCGTCCCGGAGTTGTGAGTGCCGCCATAGAGCGTCGTGCCGTAGAGATTGCCGGCGCCATCGAAGACCAGACTGGCCTGGGGAGTGTATCCGTCCGTGCCGTTGTGGTTGAAGCTATGCAGCACCGTCTCCGTCCAGCCTCCGCCCGCTTGTGGTGTCAACTCGAACACCGTCCCGCCGCCGTAAGTGCCGCCATCGATGGTCGTGCCGTAGAGATCGCCGGCGGCATCGAAGATCAGGCCGGCCTGGGGATAGTACCCGTCCGTGGGGATGCTGAAGCTATGCAGCACGTTCTCCGTCCAGCCCCCGCCCGCTAGTGGCGTCAACTCGAACACGGTCCCGCCCCTGTTACCGCCGCCATTGCGGGTCGTGCCGTAGAGATTGCCGGCGGCATCGAAGATCAGGCCGGCCTGGGGATAGTACCCGTCCGTGGGGATGCTGAAGCTATGCAGCACGTTCTCCGTCCAGCCCCCGCCCGCTTGTGGTGTCAACTCGAACACCGTTCCCCGGCCGTGAGTGCCGCCCACGCTGGTCGTGCCGTAGAGATTGCCGGCGGCATCGAAGATCAGGCCGGCGTAGGGCGAGGCTCCGTCCGTGCCGTTGCCGAAGTTATGCAGCAACTTTTCCGTCCAGTTGGTAGCCGCCCAGGTGCTCGTCACCAACAGGGTCACCGCAAAGATCGCCAGGGCCGCCTTGAATCCGATGGAAAGTCTCTTGCCTCGCATGAGTAGTCCTCCCTCAGCCAAAAACTTCCGTGAACATGGCCTGCAACCCAGCCCAGCATACTCCCGATGTGCCTGCGGGATTGTTATCCATGCGGCGACCAGTTGTCAGTGACTGCTGTCATAGGGGCGAGTGACCACAAAAGCGAGAAAGGCCGACACAGTACCGAGCGGGTATCTCCTTGAACTAAACTATTGTGTGAAGGAGCGGCTTATGCCGTACCTCGAGCACGGGTCAACGGCACCACGTCCGGGAGCGGAGCGTACGGGTCTAGGAGATCACGCCGTCGTTGAGACTGTTCTGCGCTGAGCATTTTGTTGTAGTGGCGTAACATCGCCATTTCACCGGCGATCCGGCCGGAGCTCGGCTCTTGGAAACTCGCCGCTTCCTATTGCCCTGGCGCATCAAGTTTGGTTCTCCAGCTTCGAGGGCCACACTTGAGCAGGTGCCCGTGATGCAGCAAGCGGTCAAGCATGGCGCTGACCGCGGCTGCATCCCCCAGTAGCTTCCCCCAGTCCTCGACAGGACGATTTGAAGTGAGCAGGGTACTGGCACGTTCATATCGTCGCATGACGACCTCCAGCAGTTCTTCAGCGTCGGTTAGCGGCAGCTTGCGCATTCCCAGATCATCGATGATCAGCAGCGGCACCGATTCCAGAAACTTCAGACACTCTTTGCGTGTACCGTCGATGGAGGCTTCCGCCAGCTCATCGAGCAAGGTATGGGTCTCGCGGTAGAGTACGCGGCAGCCCTGCTGGATGGCTGCTTGGCCGATGGCTTGAGCCAGGTGGCTTTTGCCGGTGCCGGGCGGCCCAAGAAACAGAGCACCTTCATGGCGAGCGATGAAAGTGCTAGTGGCGAGATGTTCCTCGGCCAGATTTTGGTCGAATTCGGTCTCTCTGCTGAGGTTTGGCAGCTCGAAGGAAGAATAGTAGAAATGTTACTTTGGTACCGCCTGGCAGTTACCGAAGTGCACACGACCGCGCGTTGGGGAGCATGAGGAATCGAGACGAATCGAGAATCTGTGCCGGCAAATCCGCACCAATGAGAGCCGCGCCTGCTCTGACACCGATCTACTTCGATGGCAGTTCCGCGAGCATCCGTCTGGCATCGGCAGCCTGCGCGAAGTTGGGCATTTTCAGAGCTGCTTCCAGCTCTTTCTTGGCATCGGCGGTTCTACCCAGCTTGTAATAGGCCGTTCCCAAGTGATAGAGGCCGCTAGGATCATTCGGGTTCTTTTCCACCGAATTTCTCAAGTTCGCAATCGCGGCTTCATACGAACCTTTCTTGACGTAGATCCAGCCCAGCGTATCTGCGACGGTAGGATCTTCAGGAGCTTTTTCCTTGGCTTCTTGCGCCAGCTTTAGAGCGATGTCGAGGTTGCCGCCGTGCTCTGCATATACCCAAGCCAAATTATTCTTGGCGACTATGTTGTCGGGATCCGCAGCCAAAGCCTTTTCATAGGAGCGCCGCGCGTTGTCGAAGTCCGACGCCGCTTCGTACATCTGGCCAAGCCGAGCCAAAGCATAGGAACGGCCTGATTGTTGTTGTGCCAATTTCTCAAACTGTTGCCGCGCCAAATCAGGCTGCTTGTTCGCCCAATAGGTGTCGCCCAAGGCCAAAGCGGCGGAAGTCAGTTTAGGATCGAGGCTCAACGCTTTGTTGTATGCGTCCACGGCGAGGGACAAGCGGCCGGCTCGCTGTGCCACCTGGCCCAGGATCTGGTAGCCTTGTGCCCAGTCAGGCGTCTTCTCCAAGCGGGTTTTGACTGCTTCAATTCCCTTCTCGGGCTGTTTCTGCTCGACATAACTCATGCCCAAGGCATAAAGCGCGGTGGGCAATCGCGGCGACGCGTCGAGTGCGGTGGTAGCGAGGTTGGCGGCCTCGGTATATTGCTTTTGAGCCAGCTTGATGGAGGCCAACGATTGCAGAATGATACTCTTCTTTTGCGGGGAGCCTGGGTTCCCCAAAATAGCCTGCAACTGAGATTCAGCCGAACGGTAGTCGCCCTTCGCGGCGTAGGCTTGTGAAAGCAGGAAGGAGCGCTCGACCGAGGGCGGCTCTTGCCGTTGGTCCTGGTCGAGGTTCTGCAGCGCCTCATCGACGCGACCGCTTTCCAGATTCAAGGCCGCCAGCAAGATGAGGGCCCCGGGAAACTTTGGATTGACCTTCATGACATCTTGCAAGGCCGGCTCCGCATCCTTAAGGTTTCCTTGGGCGATGTAGGCCCGAGCCAAATCGAAAGCCGGGTCGGGGGATTCAGGATGAATCTTGTGGCTCTGTTGCAGGAACGGGATGGCGTCCGCTGCCTGGCCCCGATCCAGAAGAATTCGGCCCTTCAAAGCCAACGCTTCCCAATCTCTGGGATTGTTCTTGAGAACCTGATCCAAGATACCAATTGCATCTTCGTAGCGGCCCTGGATTAGATACGTAATTGCCAGACCATGCCAACTCTGCCAATCCTTGTCATTGGCTTTCACTAAACGCTTGTATTCCACCTCCGCGTCTTTTGTGCGGGACGAGCCCAGATAAAACTGGGCCAGAACGTCATGGTATTGAGGCTGGTCCTTCGCCGCGGCCTGAATCTGCCGGTAAAGCGGCTCGGCCTCTGAGTATCTTTGGTGCCGCATGTAGAAGGCTGCCAGCAGGGATTCGAACTGAATCTGATTGGGATTTTGACTTAGCGCTTCTTTGAGCACCGATTCTGCGGTTTGCAAATCCTTTTGCCCTTCGTAGGTGGTACTCAGGATGGCGACGGCTGCGGGAGAGGTGGGATCTAATTGCCAGGCTCGGCGAAGGCTGGCTTGTGCCTGCGGTAGGTCATTTTGCGCCAGTTGCAAAAGCGCCAAATCCTGGGTGGCCCGGACGTCCCGGGGATCGGCCGCCAGCACCTCATTTACCAGAACTTGACCGCGCTTGTAGTTCTGCAGGCCGATCTCGCTCTCCGCGAGCAATAGCGTTGCAGTCTTATTGTCGGGCCACCGGCTGAGGATGAGCTCGGCCTGGCGTCTCGACTGGGTGTAGTTGCGCGCCCTGGCCAGCAATTCCGCGACCATGATCTGGGCTTGGAGGTTATCGGGGTCGGCGACCGAAGCCGCATAAAACTCCTGGAAAGCCGTGAGCATCGATCCCCGCTGCAGCTCCACCGCCCCAAGCGCAAAGTGTGCCTTCGCTAATTGCGGATTCAATTGCAAGGCTCGTCGCAGCTCGATCACCGCCGCGTCAGGCTTATTGTCGCTGCAAGTATTTCTCGGCGCGCTTGTAGCTGTTTTCCGCCCTGACAACTGGGTCCCGGCTACACCCAGTTAAGAAAAGCAGCAGAAATCCCACGGAGCAGAGAACTATACTAGCCTTGCTGCGCATTGACGTCTGCCTGCAATTCTGAGGGATTGCGGCGAAATGCGAGATGGACGGCCTTTCGATTTCTCTCGCAGGGATGGGAGAAGGCCTCACTTCGCCCCCCGCCCCGATAACATTACCTTCGCAGTTTCGAACAGAATGACCAGGTCCAACATCATGGACAAGTGTTTGATATAGAACAAATCGTATTCCAGCTTCATCCTGGATTCCTGGACCGTGGCCCCATATCCACACTTGACTTGAGCCCAGCCGGTTATTCCCGGGCGCAGCGAATGCCTCTGACGGTAATAGGGGATCTCTTGCTCCAGCACGTGGGTGTAAGCGGGTTGCTCAGGCCGCGGCCCAACCAAGCTCATATCGCCGAGTAGCACGTTGATCAACTGAGGGATCTCATCGAGGCGAAACTTGCGAATGAAGCGGCCTACCCTGGTTATGCGCGGGTCCTGCTCCGAGGTCCATGCCGTTTTCGATGGCGTCGCCTCGTGCCACATCGAACGGAACTTTATGATCTGGAAGGTCCGGCCACGCAGACCAACGCGCGGTTGCCGAAACAGAATCGGGCGGCCGCTCTCCAGGAACACTCCTATCGCGACCAAAGCTGCTACCGGAGTCATGATCACGAGCGTGATTAGAGAAAACACAATGTCGCTGATGCGCTTCGCAGCCAGCAGAGCCTGAGACTTTCGGAATCCCTCCGAAAGGATCAGCCAACTTGGGGTGAGCTGATCGAGCAGGATTCGTCCTGCGACACGCTCGTACATGTTGTGGGCCTCTTCCACCTGTACGCCAAGAAACTTCAGATTGAGCAGTTCTTTAAGCGGCATCTGGCCACGGCGCTCCGCCAGCGAAAGGACAACCAGATCGGCCTTTTCCCGGACCGCCACCCGTTCCACATCTCCGACCGAACCGACTACCGAATATGCAACCTCACTCCTCTCCGGTGGCCCCTCGAAAGCTGTAGCGACGGCGGCAGCACCTCCGGCCGCGTCCGGAATTGCGGCATAGCTCAGTTTGGGAAAGTCGGCGCTGCGTAGCTTAGCGCTGTCATCTTCCCCAACATGGAACGCGTAGACGTTGCCTTGCGGCGCTTGCTGGCGAGAATCCCTGTTTGATTCCCGCTCTACAGTCGCGAGGAAGGGGTTGCGCGAACCCTGCTCCTCGTCTAGAAAGCCGATAACCTCAGCATTGAGCTCAGGTCTGTCCGCAATCTCCTGCGCCAGAGACTTACCGACCAGGCTGCTGCCCATGATCAGTATCCGCTGGCGGGTTCCCAAAAACGGAAGACCAGCGTCGACCAGCAATCGCCAACCTAGCACGAAGGAGATAATGATCGGGGCGGCGATGGCTGCGATCCCGCGGCCCAGACTCAAATCTGGAGCAACATAGTAGAAGACTGCCAAGATGAGGCAAGCGGCGCCCAACGCCTGCACCAGTCGAGCAAACAGCATCGACCTGCGGCGCACGACGCTGAGATCGTAGAGATCGTAGTAATAGAGAGCAAAGTCGCAGGCCGCTATGACGATGAGGTACCGCACCAGCATGCCAGGTTCGCTCAATTGCTGGCGTAACTCATCAAGATCACGAAAGCGCAACGCCGTCGCGAACAGTAGTCCACAGCCGATGAGGGCGCCCTCCGATAGGATAAGCGCCAGCGTCTTGCCCGGAATTCTTTGGCCGCCAATTTTCATGGATGGAAATGGTAGGCGGAGCAGGAATCGAACCTGCGACCTCCCCGGTGTAATCGGGGCGCTCTCCTGCTGAGCTATCCGCCTATCCCAAATAGGGCAGTCGCAAGTCACAGTCCAAAAAACGTCGGCACGGTGAAAAAACGGTAACTACAACAATCGCACGAGATAGCCGGATATATTGAGCCTGTGGCCAAGACTGACCTTGCAACCAAGTCTACTCGACACCATCCTCGGCACCCAAGGCAATTTCTCCGTTCGCGAAATAGGAAGATATTTTCCCTAGAGGCTGGAAAAAGTTGTAATCTTCCACTAAAAGGGTAGAGACTAACGCCATCTGCTAACACTTTTAGGCTATACCGTTGAACAAGTGGGTTGGGCTTCTACAACTTATGATTAGGCTGGATGAGCAATTGCAACAAGATATGTCTACAGCAGGAATAGGGTGAAATGGCCATTTGCGTCCGCCAGGCAAGTCTGATCGACGACGAGGGGATCCTGACGGGCCTGACCCGGCAATATCTCAACGAAACCGCAGACGACAGGCGGTTCCGCTGGCTTTACCGTGAAAATCCGTTTGGACAGGCGCGGGCTTGGATTGCTTATGAACGGAGCGACAACGAGGCCGTCGGCATGGCGGCGATCTTCCCCCGGCGGATGTATTGCGACGGCGCTTTGATATCCGGGTGCGTCCTAGGGGATCTTTGTATCGCTACCAAGTATCGGAGCCTAGGCCCGGTTCTGCAGCTACAACGCGCTTGTCTGGAGTGGGCAAGATCAGGCGAGTTTGGGCTCGCCTACGATTTCCCCAGCACAACGATGTTGGGCATCTACCGGCACTTGGGTATCCAGGCAGTTGCAAAATCAATCCGCATGGTCAAAGTACTGCGGCTCGATGAAAAGATCTCGCGCGTCTTGCCAGCGCGAATTCTCTCGCGTCCCGCCGCTGCTGCAGCGAATCTCGCGTTGTCCCTCACCGATCACGCGCCTTCTGGTCCGTCCGGCATCGATATCCGCTTGGAGGATTCGCCCTGCGCGTCGGAATATTCGGAGTTGGCTACTCGAATCGGCTCGTCCTTGGGGATCTGCACGCTGAGAAGTGCGGAGTACCTGAACTGGAGGTACTGGCGGCATCCAGGCCTCAAGCACGAGTTCCTGGCGGCGCGTCGAGGCACTGAACTGCTAGGGTACTGTACATTCACCACTGCGGATGGGAACCTCACCGTTGCTGAATTGTTTGGTAGCATGGACGACCAAGTGATGGGCAGCCTATTGCAGAGGCTGGCCGTGTTACTGCGCGCTCGTGGCGTGGCAACGGTGAGCGTGCCGGTATTGAGCGGTGATCCGCGTATCCCCTTGTTGCGTAAACTTGGATTCTGGGCCCGCGAAGCGGTACCCGTTATGATTTTTGGGCGCGAGGCCACCACTTCGGGCTCGAAGATATTGCTTATGCATGGTGACCGGGAAAGTTAGGGACCAGGGGAGCGGCGTGTCAGAAAACAGGGATGTAATCACGCGAATCCGAGAATTCGTGTTACAGAAATTTCCTCTCGCACGCAAGCGAAAGGTAACCGATCACGACAATTTGCTGGAGAGCGGCGTCATCGATTCGTTGGGAGTGCTGGACCTCGTAACGTTCTTGCAGCAAGAGTTCTCCGTTACTGTGACCGACGACGACCTGACTCCGGAGAACTTTCAGAACATCGAGCGCATGGCACAATTCGTACAACGCAGCCCGCAACCGCAGCCTGGACCGATTGAATGACTTCAGCCATTGAGCTGCTTGATGCATATCTGAAGAACAGCTAGCTGGCAATTGCCTGAGATGAGATTTCTGGCACGACGACATGGTAGCTTGACAGTAGTGTCGGAGAGAAGAACCTGATGGATTTCTTGATCCACCACATGCTGCGGAGTAGTGCAACGCGGCATCCGGACAAGGAAGCTCTTGTCCATGGATCTCGGCGCATGACCTATCGCGAAGTTGCCGATGGTTGCGCATCGGTTGCATGTGGTCTTCGCAGCTTCGCTTTGCAGCGGGGCGATCGCGTCGGAATCTATCTGGATCCGTCGGTGGAACAGGTGCTCTCGATTTTTTCCATCTCTCAAGCGGGTGGAGTGTATGTACCGATCAACACCGTTCTGGTTCCAGACCAGGTCGCCCACATCGCCCGCGATTGCGGGATGAAGGCGCTCATCACCACGGCGGACAAACTGGACATGCTGCTTCCCGTGCTGCGTGACGTCTCATCGCTAGAGTTCTTCGTGCCGACGGGCAAATCGGGCGGGAAGTATTCAAAGGATGCAAAATTGGTTTCCAGGCCGGTACATGGGTTCGAAGAGATGTTGCGTTTACCAGTAGAAGGTCTCTGGCCGGATTGGGGCATCTCGGTTGACTTGGCAGCGATCCTCTACACCTCGGGCTCGACCGGAAAGCCCAAGGGCGTCATGCTGAGTCACGCCAACGTGATGGCAGGCAGTACGATCGTTTCAACGTATCTTGACATCAGCCAACGGGACCGGATTCTCGCCGTCCTGCCGTTTAGTTTCGATGCCGGCATGAATCAGTTGATGACCGCGTTTCAGCAGGGCGGAACCATTGTATTGCTCAAGTTCGTGTTTGCTAGGGAGATCATTGATGCTTTGCTGTCAGAACGCATCACCGGATTGGCGGGCGTGCCGACTGTCTGGTCTCTGCTGGCAAACGGGGGAATACTGAAGCACAAGTTTCCGGAGCTGCGATACATCACCAACACCGGCGGCGCTATGCCCCAGGCGGTGCTAAAGGTCCTGCGGGAAGCGTTGCCCACCACGAAGATTTTCCTGATGTATGGTCTGACTGAGGCATTCCGGTCAACTTATCTGCCTCCCGAAGAACTTGACCGCCGTCCCACTTCGATGGGAAAGGCCATCCCGGATACCGAGATACTCGTCTTAAACGAGCGGGGGGAACGGTGCCAGCCCGGCGAGGTAGGCGAACTCGTGCACCGCGGGCCCACCGTATCGATGGGATATTGGGGAAATCCCGAAGCCACCGAGCGGGTGCTGAAGCCGAATCCGCTGCTGCCTCCGGAGCTGGGAGGTTGCGAGAAGGTCTGTTATTCCGGCGACCTGGTCAAGACAGACGAGGATGGTTTTCTCTATTACGTTGGCCGACGCGACACCATGATCAAGTCCTCAGGCTATCGAATCAGCCCCACCGAGGTGGAAGAGGTGCTGTTTCAGACCGGCAAGATTCGCCAGGCGGCGGTCATCGGTATCCCTGATGAAATGTTGGGCCAAACCATCAAGGCGTTCCTGGTAGCAAAAGATGGGGCGCAGCTTGATTGCGATGCCATTCTGGAGTTTTGCATCGAGAAGATGCCACGGCACATGGTTCCAAAACAGTTTGAGGTCATGAAGGAGCTGCCGAAGACCTCCAGTGGAAAAGTGGATTACCCGGCGCTTCGTCGTCGTGAGGGCCTGTAAACGGTATGCAATTGGTACCTTGTATCGAAGATTGGTTTTCTGGCTCTGACGGAGAGCTGCAGATCGGCGGCATTGCCGTCAGCAAGCTGGCCGAGGAGTTCGGCACTCCGTTGTTCGCCTACGACGAATCGGTCATGCGGCGAAAGTGGGATCTGCTGCGCTCGACCTTCCCGAGGCGATTCGAGATCAACTATTCGGTCAAGGCTAATCCGAACCTGCACATCCTGGCATTTTTTCTGTCGCGGGGCGCCGGCCTGGAGATTGCCTCTGCCGGAGAACTTTACCAAGCGCGGGAGGCGGGCTGCGCGCCTGATCGCCTTCTGTTTGCTGGTCCGGGAAAGACTCCCGCAGAGCTCCATTTAGCACTCACCGAAGCCGTCGGCGAAATCCATGCCGAGTCAATGCTCGAGCTGCAACGCATTGGGTATCTCGCGACGAGTCTGCACCGGAAAGCTCCCGTTGCCATCAGAGTCAATCCCGATGCCGACGCGCAAGGCGGAGCCATGCGCATGGGAGGCAAGCCGGCTCCGTTCGGCATCGATGAGGAGTTGCTGGACGCGGCTTTGGATTTTGTAGGATCGCACCCGTCCATAGAGTTTCGCGGCATTCATCTTTTCACCGGCACCCAGATTCTGGACAGCGAAGTCTTGATCGCGCAGTACCGCAAGGGCGAGATTCAAATTGCTCGGCGCGTCGGGAAGCCGCTACACAGCCTCGACTTCGGCGGCGGGCTCGGCATTCCCTACTTCGCCAATGAGCGTCCCCTTGACATGAAGGCGCTCGGTGTGGGCCTCTCTGACCTGGAGCGCGAGATTGCCGCTGACCCGGCATTCAAAGGAACCCGGCTGGTTATCGAGCCCGGCCGGTACTTGATAGCGGAAGCTGGTGTCTATCTGACCCGCGTCCTCGACGTCAAAATGTCCCGCGGTAAGAAGTTCGTGATTCTGGACGGTGGGATGAATCATCATCTGGCAGCTTCCGGGAATCTTGGCCAAACTATCAAACGAAATTTTCCCATTGCCGTTGCCACCAAGTGGGGTAAACCCGACGAGGAGACCGTAGACATAGTTGGACCGCTGTGCACCCCGTTGGACACGCTAGGCCGCGCAGTCGCCGTACCGCATGTGGAGGTCGGCGATTTCATGGCGGTGTTTCAGTCGGGCGCCTACGCGCGCGCTGCCAGTCCTCTCGGCTTTCTGAGTCATCCCACCCCACCGGAAGTGATGGCTCACAATGGCGAGGCGCGGCTGATTCGAAAACGCGGTGAAGCTGCCGACTACCTTCGCGACATTGAGTTCGCTCCCAGTCCGTTGGCAAGCGCCAAGGCGGATGACTGAAGGCCGTGACTGCTTACCCTCAGCGCCCTTCCTCCGAAAAGGCCGCTCCATCCCCGGAAGCGGTGCTTAGCCGTCCGGGAGAAAGCCAGTCTGCACAGGATCCGTCGCCGGCTAGTGTTCGCGGACGAGTACTGATTGTCGCTTACCACTTTCCTCCCCAGGCCGGCAGCAGCGGATTGTTGCGGGCGCTGAAATTCTGCCGATACCTGCCTGAGTTCGGCTGGGCGCCTACGGTGCTGACCGTTGATTCCCACGCCTACGAGCGAACTGATGCTTCACAGCTGGGAGAGATCCCGGCCGATGTAGATGTCATCCGGGCGTTCGGGTTGGATTCGCAGCGGCATCTTTCGCTGGGCGGACGCTACCTGCGCTCCAGTGCCCTCCCTGATCGCTGGGTTACTTGGCTTGCGGGAGCAATTCCTGCAGGACTGAATAGCATCCGGAAGCACGATATCGACGTTATCTTTACTACGTATCCGATTGCCACCGCAGTATTGATCGGATATTTCCTACATGTCCTCAGCGGCAAGCCTTGGATCGTGGATTTCCGCGACTCCATGACGGAAGAGGGCTACCCCCAGGATCGGATGACCCGGCGCATTTACCAGTGGATCGAGCG
Organism: uncultured Acidobacteriaceae bacterium; assembly: GCA_963782275.1. Lineage (GTDB taxonomy): Bacteria > Acidobacteriota > Terriglobia > Terriglobales > Acidobacteriaceae > Bog-257. Next base: position 289,809 of record CAWAJA010000009.1, read on the forward strand.
CAAAGCAATTCAACATGGATCGCGGTTCACGTTTACCGCGCCCGCCGCCGTGCGCATGTACCTGGAACGATATCCGGCTCTCCGCCCAGATCAGTGCGTGCTCTTGCCGAATGGATATGACGAAGCGGATTTCGAAGGCTTAGTGCCACGACATCCCGAGCGTGGGCGCGTGCGATTGCTACACTCCGGGCTGATTTATCCCTGGGAGCGAGATCCGACTGAGTTCTTTCGTGCGCTGGCGCGATTGAAGGCGGAAGGCCAGATCAGCTCGCAAACTCTTTCGATCGACCTTAGGGCCTGTGGCGCTGAAGCCAAATTTCAAAAGGACATTGAAGAGCTTGGCATTCAGGACTTAGTTCACTTATTGCCCGCTCTTCCCTATCGCGCTTCTCTGCAAGACGCCGCGGAAGCTGACTGCCTTCTGTTGCTGCAGGCCGCCTGCTGCGATCACCAGATTCCGGCGAAAGCATACGAATACCTCCGACTGAACAAGCCGATTCTCGCGCTGACCACCCACACCGGCGACACGGCCGGGTTGCTGATTGAAGCCGGAGGAGCAACCATCGTGGACATAGCCGACGAGAACGCGATTCATGCGGCGCTACCTGTTTTCTTGGGGAGCGTACGAAACGGCACTCATCCTCTGCCACATACCGCAGATGCCTACAGCCGCCGTTCCCAAGCCCAAAAGCTTGCCGAGTGCATGAACAGCGTGATTTCGATCAACCCTCGTGAGGCCGGAACAGATTCGACTTAGCTTTTCGGGGGTGCAGCACGCTTTTGAGGCGTGAGGACAAACTGGGCCAAGGAATCCTTTATTGGTGGCTGCAAAAGACAATGTCTTTTTCGCAGTGGAAGCGCCGGGCTTCAGCCCGGCGAAACAGGCTGCCGCGGCAGTTGGCTTTAGCCACGGCACGGTATCAGCCGCCAGGGCTAAAGCCCAATTTCTCAATCTAACTTTGTGGCGCGGCTGAAGCCGTGTCCTTCCACCTAGTTGAAATCTACGATGGTTCGCGGACGTCTTCCCAGGATTATCTCGCCGTGATGGTAGAGGAGTTCTGCGGGCGTCTGCCGCCCGAGGAAGAGTAGCGGACTCGCTGTAAATCCATAGCTGCCGGATTTCAAAACGGCGATGAGATCGCCAATCTCGGGCCTTTGTAGCTCGACGTCGATCCCCAGCAGGTCAGTGGGATTGCAGGAGGGACCCGCGACGCTGCACTTTATCTTTTGGGCCTCAGGCCGAGACAGGTTCCGGAGCAGATAATTGGTGCGAAATGCCGCGCCGAAACTTCCCGCAGCTGCGAGATGGTGGTGGAGGCCGCCGTCCACCATGAAGAAGGTCTTTCCCCGTGACTCTTTGCTACCGATAACTCGGGCCACGTAGATGCCTGCGTCGGCCGTCAAGAAGCGCCCTAATTCGAAGATGATCCTTCTCTCCACCTTTGAGCTGTTCTGAAACTCTTGCAGGATGGGGACGAGATCCTTGGCGAGAGCTGCGACATCCATTTCGCGGCCGTCTTCGCTGTGAGAAGCGCCGAATCCTCCGCCCAGGTTTATGGTCTTGCATACCAAGCCGGTGCCGGACTCAATCTGGCTTGCGATTTCCAGGCAATTCTGTACCCCGGCTATGACGCCAGCGGGATCGAAGCATTGGCTACCCGCATAGATGTGGATTCCCCGAAACCCCAGGATCTCACTGTTGGCGCGAACCACTTCAAGTACTGCGCTGAGGTCTTCTTCGTCAACGCCGAACTGCGCCGCCCGGCCACCCATCTTCATCGCGAAGGAACGATTGAGATTGCAAAGGATTGACCCGCACCACGACGTTCGCCTTCCGGCCGAGTTGGCGGGATATCCTGACACACTCCATCAATTCGCGCGGCGATTCGATGCTAATGCAGCCAACTCCACTTTGAATTGAGGCGGTCAGCTCGCTCAACGGTCTTGGCAGGACCGGCAAAGCTGACCTGCCCCATGTCGAAGCCCGCCAAAGCCGCCTGCTCCAATTCGCCCCCGGATGAGATATCGAGACCGTCTGCAACATCGCGCAACATCCGCAAAAGCTCAAGATTCGGGTTCGCTTTAACGGCGTAGTAAACCTCGACGAGCCGTGCGAGCGATTCCCGCACTAACTCTATCCGCCGGGCGATCTCATCAACGTCATAGAGGAAGTAAGGTGTACCGTAGCGGTCCGCGAGGGAATGCAGCTCGGCAAGAGAAGTTTTGTGCCACCCTTCAGTGTTTGATTCCATGGGAAGCCGGATATGTTACTCACACACTCGCTGCTTCGACAGGCTGCTCCGACAAGGTGATGCCTTCCACCCAGATTTGGTATTTCCTGTCGATCAGAATGACAGGCTTGCTGCTCCTGGCCGACGCCACCAGCCCAACAACGCGCGCGACAACATCTTCCGCCAGCGGTTGCGCGCCACCGCCTGTAAGAATGACCTGCGCGATCCTGGCGAGATCGCCGGTTGGCAGCCCTGGTCCACGCCCCTGGGCAAAGCGATCGAGCGCGAGAAACAAGCAGCCGTACGCCAGCAACTCTGGGGAAGGCTGATACTCGCCTTCCCGGAAGAGCTGGTAGGTCTCAGTTACGTCCCCGGGCAAAACCTCGCTCAGCAATTCATACAGGCGCGGATGGCTCCTTAACTGCAACAGCAAGCTCTCACGCGAAGCAACGATGCCCAGATCGGCAAATACATAACGCGCCACCGAAAATCCGGCTGAGTGCGGCCGGGGTTCTCCGTTATCCTTGACGACCTCCACGGTATAGTGCAGATCGGTTGTAGCTCCGCCGATATCGAGCAGCACACAAGGAGCGACAAAGCCGACGTTCGAGCGGTTGAGCACTGCCCGCTGGAATCCGAGATTTACTACTTCGGGAGTAGGCCTTATTCCGCCAGACAGATTGCTCCTCAGTTCGCTTACCCCTTCCTTGTAGATCAGATCGTCAAGGTAGGCCCGCCGAACTGCTTCAAACACCGGGTTGGTTCTGCTGACCAGTTGGTCAGCCAGCGGGTTTGGGACCACCACTGCGGATGGAAAGCGATCACAGAACGGATCGGCAAGATGCCTATTACCAGCAAAAAGGAGAGTTCCATAGCGATAGTCCTCGGCGTTAAACCGTTCGAGCCTGCGCTCAAGAGGGGCCGCGTCTATGCAATCAATCCCGCCCCCGACCAGCAATATGTCAACATAGCTCGGATTTCCGCCATCCTCATCGAAGTCGCGAACGAACACCGGATTCGCCCCGGCCAAAAGCACTTGATCGCGCAGGACCGCACCGCTGAAGCGCTGGGTGAGGCACACGATTCCAACCCGCAGTCCGCCATTGGCCGAGGAACAAACAAGAACATCCGGATCGCTCAGGAGAGACACCGAGAGAACCCAGCAGGGACTCCACTTGCCGGACGATGCCAGCCTGGAAGTCTCGGGGATAAAACTGCTGTGCAATCAGATTGTCGTCTTCCCCCACCAGAGCGATCTTGACAACCGTTGATCCAATGTCAACGGCGACGCGAGCTGGAGACGGATGGAGATTCGGATCCAAGGTCACACCATGAGCCTGATGTCGGTTAACATCTGCCGGTAGGTTTTGTCCTCGCGGTCTTCTCTCGATTCCAGCAATTCCTTCTCGAGGCGAGCATCCTCGTCTGAAATCGGCACGGCGGCAGCGTCTGCAATCCGGATCGAACCGTTGGCGTCCCGCACTGACAGCAGCTTGTTTGCATTGTCCACATGCGGCGAGAAAGGCACATCCAGGTAGCCCATCTGGAATGCGCGGAAAACGCTCTCCCAGAAGGCGCTGCCGGAGATATCGAAGATCGCATCCAGGATGCTCGAAGCCTCTGATCGAATCAGGGCTGTCTCGCGTTCAATCATGGGTGAGGTCACGGTTTCGGCTGAGCGGAAGGTGCGCAGCACATACCGAACTGTGTCGCAGGCTTCGGCATTGATTTCCGGACGCGGCACTCCCAGGGCCTCGTCGACCGTCTTCACCACGATCTTGTCGGCGGCGATGATGCTGGAGATGATCGCGGAGCAAGCGATTAGTGCGGCCGCCCGTTCGCGCTCGGCCGGGAAACTGCCCCATCCACTGGTGATAGACAAGGTAGCTCTGTACCGAGCCAAATCCAAATTGGTCGAGATAGTAACGGGTAAGCTCTCGCAGGACCGTCGCTGTCGCAATGTCCTGGATCATCGAACCTGTCTGCCCGAAGCTAACGGCAAACGACGTTACGCCCTGCTCCGCTGCCAGCAAAGCTTCTATGATCTCAATCGCGACGACTATCGAGGGCGGCACCAGCGTCGCGGTCAGTGGACCGAAGCTCTCGCGGTGAATTGGCAGGTCCTCCGTAGAATTGACGGCGCATACCCGATCAACATATTGCCAATACAAAAGGCAGCGATCCAGCGGAAAACCCTCCGAGTACGGCAAGCAATAACAAATGGCTCCGCCCTCGATCTCGGCAATGCCGGAGGCCATCGCGACCTCCGCCAAGAGCCGTGCGTCGGGCGTTCCGTGACGCAGACTGACCGGCTTCTCCACGTCGCAATACAACTGCCGGGTAAGTTCATACCCATGGCTTATCAACGGATAGCCATTCAAGTAACTCTTGCCCTCCTCCTCGCTGCGGTGCAGGAGTTGGGTCGCCGTGTCGTATTGGTTGTGACGGGTATAACTGTCGATGGTAAGAGGAATGAAGTCGGCGCCGGCCTCGCTCAACTGTCGAGTGAGCAGCAGTTGGTCCTCAAACAACGGAAACCCACCGCGCGGTTGAATGCATGGGGCGAGACCGCGGTTGGCGTACGCGACGCGAGGAAAGCGCTGGCGCGGCACTTTCGCAAGGTGATCGCGAACCTCATCCGGTGAAATGCCTCGCGCCAGCGGATGAGAAAGCACCTGCGCCCGATACCTCTCAATGCTGGTGAGCCTTGACTGCGCGCTGGGCCGCGCCATGTTTCAGATCCTCCTGAAGATCGGCTATAGCGACGCTGATATCGGGTTCCTGATGGTAGACACGATCGAATCCGAACTGCTTGAACAGCCTTACCACCTCATCCTTGGAACGTTTACCCACGACGATGTTCCCGCCCACGTACAGGAGAACATGCTCCAGACCAGCCTTGCGAAACAGGCCGCGAACGTCCGCGCACCAGTACTCCCCTTCTCCATTTAGTGAAGAAACAAACACCGCATCGGCGTTGACCTCAAGCGCAGCCTGGCAGAATTCCTCGGGACGGTTACGAGCGCGCAGGTTGAAAACCTGAAATCCAGATTCTTCCAGGGCCAGTTGCATAATTCGATTGCCAACGATGTGAATGTCGTCCCCGATGACACCAATGACGACTCGCCCTTGATAGACGCTCACCTTTCCACCCGTCAAACTTGAACAGAACCAGACTCAACGGCCGGTTGCTGCGTGCCAAGGCGCTCGAACGCAGCTTGCTTGATGGCCTTTCGATCCAGCTTTCCCGCATTCCCCGTGATCGGAAACCCTTCAAAGTGTATCAGATAGGCCGGCACCATATGGTTGGGAAGATTCGCCTTCAGGTACTGCTTCAGAAGGTGTTCGGGAAGAGGCTGGCGAGTCACGGTGGTGTAGGCGCAGGCCACGTCCTCACCGACCGCGATGTTGGGCACGGCGAACGCCACTGCGTCGACGATTTCCGGATGACGAACGATTTCTGCCTCCACCTCGGTAGGACTAACGCGGAAGCCTTTCGTCTTGATCATCTCGTCGCCTCGGGCCACAAAGTATAGATAACCCTCTTCGTCACGCCTGACTTTATCTCCACTGAATACCAGCGTCTCGCCAGGAAACCTGGGATGAGAGCGAAAGACTTTCGCGGTATTCTCCGGGTCGCGCCAATACCCCTTGGTGACTGTCGCTCCGCGATGCACGAGTTCGCCTACGACATTGGGCGGACATTCTTCGCCCTTTTCATCGAACACAAATACTTGACAGTCAGGGATGGCCTTGCCGATGGAAGTCGGGTGCGATTCGATCTTCGAGGGATCGAGATAGGTGGAGCGAAAGGCTTCTGTCAGACCGAACATCGAGTAAATCTTCGCGCTCGGAAAGGTGGTTTTGAGATCGTGAAGCATGTCATCAGACAACCGGCCGCCCGTGGAACATACATATCGAAGAGACGAAAAGTCGAACGAACCCGTCGCAAGCTTCAAGCGCTTGTCAAACATCTTAGTAATGATCACCGGCATGACTGGAAGCGCGGTGATCTTTTCTGCCGCCAGCAGCGCAAACAAATCGTTGGGCAGGGCCAGATTATGGAGGTAAAGGGTGGCGCCCTTCCGAATCGTTTGCCAGATCTGATTCAAGCCATAGTCAAAGTTGAACGAAAGCACGCTGCAGATTCGGTCGTCCTCATTCGTACCCAGATACTCCGCCACAATATCGGTGCCATCCGCCAGATTTCGGTGCGAGATCAAAATCCCTTTGGGACGCCCGGTAGAACCCGAGGAGTAGATGATGGCAGCATTGTCCGCGCTGATACGGTCAAAGAACATCTTCGGCCGGATGAATCTGCGCATGTAAGGAAGATTAGGCCAGTCGCGGTCGAGCTCGCCGTGGCCGATGATCAACTTTGTAATGCCGGCAAACTCCACCACCTCATTCATCCTGTCGGAGTCGGTAACCAGGGCCGCCATCCCCGAGTTCTCGATAATGTGACTGATGTTGGACTGTTTGAGCCGCGGCAGGATCGGAACCACAACCGCATTCGCGAAAAGGACACCTAGAATTACAGAAACCTGGTCGAGGGTTTTCTCCATGCAGATGCCAACGCGGTCGCCGGGCTCCACGCCTATCTCGCGAAGGCATTCCGCGGTCGTGAGCGCCTCCTGATGAAGCTGCGAAAACGTCGCCGACCGCGTCCTGCAGACGATGGCGACCTTGTCGGGCAGGCGCTCAGCAATCTCGCACAGAAACCGGGGAATCGAACTGGGCATCGTAACCTCGCCTACGATCTTCACAAGCTAAAAGAAACCCACCCGCACACTAAAATTCAGGATGCGATTCTTGATAGAAAAGCACGGAATGGGATCAGGTCGCCGTTTCGCTTGGTCCCACGCCGGCCGATCTCTTGTTATCAATTAATGCAATCACCTTCGCCAAGCTGGAGAGATTATCGCGTACCAAGTCCTCAGCTTCAAGCTCGACTTTGAAGCGCTCCTGAATGAACATCGCCCACTGCACAATACTGAAAGAATCCAGGACCTGCTTTTCCAACAGGTCAAGATCAGGGTCGAGGTTCCCCTCGTACCCCGTTTCGTTCCTGACGTAGTCGCGAAGAATCTCTAAGTCGGTCATCACCATTCTTTCCGCTTTCTGGTTTGGACAATCCTACCGGACTTTGCGATCTCTTATCGTCTTGCCTCCAGACCGCATCCCGTTACGGGCGACTCTTAACGTTAGCCTCTAGCCGGCGCGCAAAACCACCAGCCACCGGAGCCGTCTGGCCCAGGAAGCAAGCATCGGGGCGTAGTTTCAAGCGAACACGATTCTGCTTCCCAAGCGACAGGTGCACGTAGGGTGGAACCGTCGCGAGCATGAACTCCAGTTGCCACGCGCGCAGGACAAACACACGGCCCACCCGTCGCGCACCAAGCTGCATGATGGGCCCTGCGAGACGCGAGATTGAAGCGCGTGAGCCGGCTGAAGGAGCACTTAATCCCACGGCTGCGCAGAAATTCGTTGGCTCCATTCCAAATTCCTACAAAGCCAAGCCCCATCCGGTACTCTGGAAAGAGGAACAGATCAAAATCAAAGACTGCCTGATTTCCTTGCGGCAATACGAACGTGCATCGAACCTCGTCTTCGTCGTAAGCATCGAAACAGAACCAGATATGCCCAATAAAGCGCCCTTTCTGGAATGCGCCCAGGCAGATCGCGTTTTGCTTGAACCGCGACTCCTTGATGTCAGGTCGGGCAGGCATTAGGGCGATCTCCGGAGCACCGACCCCGATCTGCCGCATCTCCAGCGCCCTCGACAGGCTACTCGGAAGCAAGGGCTCATCCGGGATCGGCTGAGCCAGAAGCTCATAGAAGTACAGCCGGAGATTCGGGGACAATCGCTGCAAAATCCGGTCAATCGCATAGATCAAACCGGCAAAGAAGCCAAACTCCTGGAATGGACTCAACAGTCTCGCTAGCATTTGCCGTCACCAGTCGTAGCCGTACTTTCTTTGCTGTACGCAGGGGGACCAAGCCATGCGATGATCCGATAGCTGCCGAGTGGCGGTTCAATCGCTAACATAGGATTTCTTTGGTCCTAATTCGGATTTCTCCGTTTCCTGAGAAGGCCTGCCGAATCAGAGGGCCGGTATGCAAGCCTGCCTCAAAATCAACCGGCAGTCGAGAGTCTGGAAAAGAGACTCTATATCCTTGGGGCTGACAACGCGCGTGAGACGCCGGTGATGCGTGACAATGGGCCCGGAGAAATCCTAATTCCACTTCGCCTACTTACTCATCACGCTGAGGTATTCATGGAACCAGCTCTAGTCGGAGCCTTGTTTTTGGCAAGCTGGAATAGGAAGAGCGCAAGGACCCACACCTCCTCCCATGCCGCAGTTTGGACCGCAAGATAGCCGGTACACCACATCGGAGTAGTCGAGGAATACCGTTCCGTTCGTGGTATCAGGCGCAACATAATCTCCTCGAGTTCCATGGTTGGCGATTACGGTCAACTCGTTGGTGTTGGGGTCTAGCAGGTCCACGAAGCCGTTTTTGTCACCGGCGCCGTTGAAGTTGATGATCAGGTCTCCGTTGAGATCGTTGTTGCTGATAATAACGCCGATACCATCAGGGCCGTCTGGCAGGGCACCGGAGTTGAAGACCACCGCTCCTGTAGCAATGTTATAGCCGATGATATTGGGCTTTACCCTTGCGTACAAAACCTGGCCGTCCGGCGACACGGTAATACCATCCAAGTCTCCGTTTGTATCCACCACTACGCGGGCCGAGCCAGTGCCACCATTTCCGTTCGGGTCTATGTCGATGATCACTCCGCCGCCGGTTGTCGATAAAAGATGTCCGTTGGTGGGATTGCCCCACATACCATTGTATGTCGTTTGGGAAACCCCCGTCAGTATCTTACTGACGTTCCCGGTCGTGTCGTACTGGGCGAACTGTCCATACTGGGCAACGCCACCGTACGCAGACCCGCCAACCGAAGCATAGCCTTCCGTTCCCGTAGGGTTATTCGTAGTCGAAGTGATGGCGCTCGCCTTCGTCTGACCGTCAACATCGTGGAACACGTATCGCGTGCCATTACCGTTATTGTAGACGAGGATGCGATCGGGGGCAGCCACTGCTACCCCGAACGGGCCGCCGCAGCAACCCATCTTGCCTGGATCCATGGTAGCGAAGGTGGTGAGGGTGAACCCCAAGTTGATTCCATCTGCCGTTAGCGTCAATACTTGGGCGTTCGCGGCGCCACCCATGGCGACCATAGTCAGAACTGCTGTTGCCAGAAAGAGCGTTGCCCCGCTGGAGATTCTATTCTTCATGTCAGCTTCCTTGTTACCCGATAGTGGGAGATCATCCGGAATTTCCGTTTTAGCCGGAATTTCCGTTTTAGCGCCCAACAACCCGACACTATATATCCCTTTAGGAACTCCAGCGCGCAAATATTTTCTCTGGCCGGGCCCAGGGCTCGGGACACGGTCCCGTCTGGCCCAATTCGAGTCCCGCAACTGCTGACCACGGCCTTTCCATCCGGTCTTGTCAGACACCCCTCCGTCCCCTCTTGACTCCGGATCGATAAGTAGTTAATCGAGGGTAGAAACCTCGGTATCGCTTGAGCGTTCTTTCTAGCAGACGGCGCCAGAAACCGCAATCCCGCACTGCTTTACCCTGTGGATGTGTTCCTGACGCGAGCACGAGATGCGCCTGTTATACTGCTTGCACAGACCGATGCAGAAGAGCCGACTCGAGCTGCTCCCAAGTTGGCAGCGAGCGTTAATCCTCGCGGCACCCATCGTTTGCGCAATCATAATTCTCGGCTTCATTACCGAAGGCACATTACGTGCGCGCAGGTCGATCAGGGAAGGGTCTGGCTTGGGCGGCAATACGTTCTGGGGCACCGACCAGACTTACATGATTGACCCCGAGTCAGGCCTGCGCATTCTTATTCCCAACGGCCAGTTCGGTTCGGTACATGTCAACTCGTTCGGGTTCCGCAGTCCCGAGATCCCGGTTCAGAAGCCGGCAGGGAGGCTCCGCATTGCGTTTCTCGGTGGCTCGACGACTTACTGCGCAGAGGTCAGCAGCGACCGTATGACTTGGCCGTATCTGGTAGTGGCCGCAATCCAGCAGCGCTTCCCTGATTTGGACGTCGACTTCATCAATGGCGGGGTACCAGGTTACGTGACCGCAACCCTGAAGCCATATCTTGAAAAGCGTGTCGCACGCTTCCATCCGGATGTGATCGTGATCTATGAGGCAACCAACGATTTGTCCGCGAACAGTTCCATCTTGGCGCACGAGCAGGGCGTAAAGACCCGCACAGAGGAATCGATGGGCTGGCTCGCCCGCCACTCATTACTTATCTATCTGGTGGAAAAGAACTTGAGCGTATTGGAGGAACAGCACCCGTTCTGGGGAGAAAAAGCGCAACCAAAGGCCGTAATAGATCAGACGAGACTCGACGCAATGTACCGCGCTGATCTTACGGCACTTGTGGAGGCCAGCAAGAAAGTCGCGAGTCTGGTCGTCACGGTCACCTTCGCACCGCGCCTCCGCCGCAATCAATCCCCAGAGGACCTTCGAGCCGCGGCCATCACCAGCCTTTACTATATGCCCTACATGACCCCCGAGGCGATTCTGGAAGGATTTCAACACTACAATCACGTTATGCGGGACGTCGCAGCCGAAGAAGGTACTTTACTCGTCGGAGATGAGGACTCAATACCAGGTGACGCGAAACACTACAACGATTCAGTGCATTTCACCGATGCGGGTAGCGTCTTGATGGCCAAGCGTGTTGCCGACGCTCTATTGAGTTCACGGCGCTTCCTTGCACTGATCGCCGACCACGAGCATGCTCACGCCATGGGGCAAACGCATCCCACCGCGCCGGTGATTCTGGCAGGCAAAGTAACAAGTAACATGGCAATTCCACGACAAGCATGCATGTCGGGTGAATGGCGCAGAACTTCCACCCTCCCCCGCTGATTACTAATCACGAAGGGCGTTTTCTTAGTATTCCCCTTCCCCCTCAACAGGCCTCGTTTCTTGGTGACACAATCTATGTCCGCTACGGTTCAAGCCGCAGTATCCAGGGATACGACGGGGCCGCAACGAACAGGTAGATGTCCTCATTGGGATAGTACTTAAAGCGGCTATAGACTCCAGGTCCAAAGGACCAAGGCGGGTTTGGGCCATAGCTGGCCGCGAAGCATTGTTGCGGCTGGATGGTCTGTGGCGCTCCCTGATAGGTGATGGTGACCGGATTATTCGGGTCTGTATTTAAGAGATACACGGTATTAAATGGCGGAGTGCATCCAGCGCCGCTGCAGTTGGTCGACGACGGGTAGACGGCCATCACGTTGCGTCTGGAATCCCAGGTGAGACCAGCCCAGTATCCGAGCGCACCCTTGCAAGAGGCTATGCTGTCCAGATTGGTAACGTTGCAACTCTTACCGTTACAGCTATCGATGTCGAGGACCCTCAGGTGATACCCTCCGTAAGCATCGCCGTTTTGCATGACCAGATAGTGATGCACCGGATCAAGATCCATGTCAACGTTATACCCAATGTAAGCCAGGGTATTTGACAACACGGTGTACGTATCGGTTGAAGGATTGTACGCATAGAGCGTGTGAGCCTCGTCGAAGACCAGGTCGTATCCGCTGGTGGGATGATTGACGGTATAGTCAAAAACGGCAGCGGTATACCATGGATACGTTGAGTTCTTGAGCCGCGTCCATTGGGCAGGATTCTGGTTCAGATCCAAGGACCAATTGCTATACATCAACCCTGTTGGATTGGCAGCCGGAGCTCCGCCCCAAGTAAACAGCTTATTGGCAGGACCGTTATAAACCATCCCGGCATAAATCTCGCGAGCGTTCGGAGTAAATCTTGCCCCGTAGCCGCATGAGGGCTGACCATGGCCTCCGTCCGGCGCGGGCGTGGATTCAAATGTTACGCCACTGTAGCCGGATTCCAGGTACGGGCTGCTCACCGGGTTGCCGGCCCCGTCGTGCCAAAGTCCCTGGCCGCAGTTGTTAGTGCCCTTGCACACGCAGTCTGGCGGCACATCCGTGTTGTCAACTGTCCAATCCGGATCGGTGACTCGCGCAACCGAGGGAGTCGCCCCTTGCAGGTTCAGAACGTACATTTCATTCCCCTGGTAGTTATCGTGGCCTGATGTCCAGAGGAAGTATCGGTCGCCATTTGTGTCGGGTGCGCCCCCTCCGTACGCAACCATTTGTCCGCCCAGGCAGCCGCTCAAAAAGTCGAACACATCCACCGCACCTACATCGGGGTTGTAGTAGGTATTTCCGGGACTGACATTACAGAAGTTTGCGCCGCCGCCGAGGGGTATCCACCCAGTGCCGGCAGGAAGATTGACATTGCCCGAGGCTGAAAGCGTAAGCGTTGTGGTCGCTGTCTGGTTGCCCTGTCCGCTGGCTGCGTTCACCGTGATGGGGTAGCTTCCGAACGCCGTACCCGCCGGCACCGTGATCGTCGTGCTTGAGCTGCCCGCACCTGGCGCGGGGATTGTGTCCGGATTGAAGGTCACGGTTGTGCCGTTTGGCGCTCCTGCGGCTGACAGACTGACGTCGCTGTTAAATCCGTTCGAGCTGTTGGTCAAGACGGTTCCCGTCACCTGTGCCCCTGGGCTGGCGCTCAGGGTGCTTGGCACCGTCAAGCTCAACGCGGGAGGGTCTGCCGCAGTGACAGCGAGAACAACCGTCAAGGTCTGGACAATCCCGCCACCTTTGGCGGTAACGGTCAAGGGATAATTCCCTAAGGGTGTATTGTTCGCAACGTTGATCGTTATGATCGACGTGCCAGCCCCCGGAGCGGGGATCGTGCTTGGGCCAAAGGTCACGGTCGCCCCTGCGGGCGCCCCCGCGGCTGAAAGGTTGATAGCGTTGTTAAATGCTCCGATGAGCACCGTGAACATGTCCGCTGTCGAATATTGTCCCTGGCCGACACTGACCGAAGTCGGTCCTTGCAGGGCGAAGGTCGGGCCGGTCGATATCTGAGTAACTCCCAGATAAGCAATCGCGGTGGTGTCTCCGGTGTTTTGGGTGGTCCCCACCTGCACCGCCAATTGCGTCCCGACCAGGGTCACTTGCTGGCTGACGTTGTTCGTCGGCCAGTCCGCCGCCGACCAGTTATTTCCCTGCATATCATAGAAATAACCAAGGTTGGTGGGTCCCTCGACTAGCGTGGCCAGCACGTTGCCGCCATCCAGGAACTGGATTTGACAGTGGGTCGCGCACTGCGGGTAGCCCTCATCGCCCAGGGCTAGCGACAGACTGTAGGTGCCGGGCGCCGGCAGGTCAACGTAGAAGGTCGCCGGCGTACCGTTATAGACGAAGTTGACCCCGGCGAGACGCGGATCAACTGACTTGTCCCGATTCCGAGTCACGAAGTTTGCTTTGTACGACCACCCGTAGTTGGTGATCGTACCCTTCATCGGGTAAATCGTCGAGGATAGGACGTCGGTAGCGCCCGGTGGGTCTGTCACGAACCCTGCCGCGGCGCGAAAATCAAACCCCTGCTGCCACACGGACGAGATGACCGTGAGCGTCAGCGTGGTGTTGTGTTGCGTACCGCCGCCACTGCCGGTCACCGTAATGGGGTAGGTGCCCAACGGCGTGTCCGCTGCCACCGTGATCGTAATTGTCGAGTTGCCTGCGCCGGGCGCCGGAATTGTCTGTGGGTCAAAGCTCAGGGTTGTACCCGCAGGCATACCTGACGCCGACAAATTGATCGAGCTGTTGAAGCCGCCCACGGTCGTCGTTGTCGCGGTCGCGTTCCCGACCGACCCTTGCGCCACCGCTAGTGCAGGCGGGGAAGCGGTGAGGATGAAGTCCGGCTGTAGGGTCACCGTTACCGTCAGCATCACCGTCGTGTTTTGCTGGATTCCGCCTCCGTTTCCGGTCACTGTGATGGGATAGGTTCCCGCTGGCGTGTTGCTGCCGACCTTGACGATCATGGTCGAGGTACCAGCGCCCGGCGCCGGAATTGGGTTCGGATTGAAACTGACGGTGGCGCCTGACGGCACTCCGGATGCCGACAAAGCGATCGCATCGTTGAATCCACCACTGACGATGGTCGTGATCGTGGACTTTCCCTGATTCCCTTGCGCGATGGTCAGCGATGCTGGCGCGGCCGAAATCGTGAACTGCGGCGACGGGGATCCCTGCGCGACCCCCAGGAAGGCAATCGGAGTGGAGTCTCCCGTGGCGTTGCTGGTTCCCACTACCACCGTTAGGCGCGTGCCCGCCAGCGTCACCTGCTGGCTCTGGTTGCTCCCCGGCCAGGCCGCGGCCGACCAGTTCTTCCCGGTGGCGTCATAGAAGAAGCCCATGTTGGTTGACACCCCAGTCACCGTCGCCAGAACATTGGCGCCATCCAAGAACTGAATCTGGCACTGTACCCAGCAGGCCTGGTAGCCAGCATCGCCCATGGCCAGCGACAGGTTATAGGTACCCGCCGAGGGCAAGTCCACGTAAAACGTTGCTGGCGAACCATTGTTTGCGTAGTTGATCCCCGCCAGTCGCGGATCCAGTTGGGCGTTGCGGTCCCGAGCCTGCACCAGCGACGTCTTTACCCAGCCATACGTGATGCCGTTCCCTTGTGTCGGATAGGCCGTGCTGGCGAGGACATAACTAGACCCTGCCGGATCGCTAACATAGGCTTTCGAATTGCGGAAGTCGAACCCTTGCTGCCAGCCGAGCCCCGCAGTTACGGTCAGCGTGACGGTGGTGTTTTGCTGGATCCCCTCACTATTCCCGGTCACGGTGATGGGATACGTCCCTGTCGACGTGCTCGCCCCTACCGTGATGGTCATGGTCGAGCTCCCCGCGCCAGGTGCCGGAATCGTCTGGGGGCTGAAGCCCACCGTTGTCCCCGAAGGCATGCCCGAAGCCGACAGGCTGATGTCGTCGTTGAAGCCGCCACTCACGCTTGTTGTGATGGTCGAATTTCCCTGATTGCCCTGTGCGACGCTCAGCGAGGCGGGTGAGGCCGAAATCGTGAAGCTGGGTTGTGCCACTACACTAAGCGTGACGGTCGTATTCTGCTGGATGCCTCCGCCGTTGCCAGTCACCGTGATCGGATAGGTTCCCACCGGCGTGCTCGCCCCGACGTTGATGGTCATCGCGGAGCTGCCTGCACCAGGCGCGGGAATCGTCTGGGGGTTGAAGCTCACCGTTGTTCCCGATGGCATGCCCGAAGCTGACAAGCTGATCGCGCTGTTGAAACCGCCACTGAGGGTGGTCGTGATCGTCGAATTCCCCTGGTTGCCTTGTGTGACGCTTAGCGAAGCGGGTGAGGCCGAAATCGTGAAGCTGGGTTGTGCCACTACAGTCAGCGTGACGGTAGTGCTCTGCTGGATGCCTCCTCCGTTGCCAGTCACCGTGATCGGATAGGTTCCCACCGGTGTGCTACTGCCAACCGTGATCGTCATGGAGGAGCTGCCTGCGCCCGGAGCGGGAATCGTCTGGGGGTTGAAGCTCACCGTTGTCCCCGAAGGCATGCCCGAAGCCGACAGGCTGATGTCACCGTTGAACCCGCCGCTGATAGTGGTTGTGATCGTCGAATTCCCCTGATTGCCTTGTGTGACGCTCAGCGAAGCGGGTGAGGCCGAAATCGTGAAACTTGGTCGTGCCAATACAGTCAGCGTGACGGTAGTGCTCTGCTGGATGCCTCCTCCGTTGCCAGTCACCGTGATCGGATAGGTTCCCACCGGTGTGCTACTGCCAACCGTGATCGTCATGGAGGAGCTGCCTGCGCCCGGAGCGGGAATCGTCTGCGGGTTGAAGCTCACGGTTGTCCCCGAAGGCATGCCCGAAGCGGACAGGCTGATATCACCGTTGAACCCGCCGCTGATAGTGGTTGTGATTGTCGAATTCCCCTGGTTGCCTTGTGTGACGCTTAGCGAAGCGGGTGAGGCCGAAATCGAGAAGCTTGGTTGTGCCACTACAGTCAGCATTACGGTGGTGCTCTGCTGGATGCCTCCGCCGTTGCCAGTCACCGTGATCGGGTAGGTTCCCACAGGTGTGCTAGCCCCAACGTTAATGGTCATCGCGGAGCTGCCTGCGCCCGGAGCGGCAATCGTCTGCGGGTTGAAGCTTACCGTTGTCCCTGAAGGTACCCCTGAGGCCGATAGCGCAATAGAGCTGTTGAAGCCACCGCTGATTGCGGTCGTAATCGTTGATGTGCCCTGGTTCCCTTGCGCGACGGTGAGCGAAGAGGGAGACGCTGAAATCGCGAAGTTTGGCGAACCGGAGGCTTGCGCCACGCCCAGGAAAGCGATCGGCGTACTGTCTCCTGTAGCCTTGCTGGTTCCCACCACCACCGTCAGCCGCGTGCCCGCCAGTGTTACTTGCTGGCTGACGTTGCTCGTCGGCCAATCCGCCGCTGACCAGTTGTTCCCCATCGCATCGTAGAAGTAGCCCAGCTTGGTGGACCCCTCAGTCACTGTAGCCAGCACAGTGGCGCCATCTAAGAACTGAATTTGGCACTGCACCCAGCAGGCTTGGTAGCCGGCATCACCCAATGCCAGCGACAGGTTGTAGGTACCGGCCGACGGCAGGTCGACGTAGAACGTAGCCGGCGCGCCATTGTTGGCGAGGTTGACTCCCGCCAGCCGCGGATCCAACTTGGCATTGCGATTCCGGGCCTGCACCAGGCGCCACGTCGTCCAGCCGAAAGTCACTCCGTTCACTGTGGTCGGGTATGTCGTATTCGACAGGACGTAGGTGTCGCCCGGAGGGTCGCTTACGAACGCTGACGTGTTGCGAAAGTCAAATCCCTGCTGAAAATATTGCGCCGAAGCGAGACCTGGAATGAGAGATACGATGGCCAACAGCAATACTTGACTGGCCAGAGAAGTCAGACGAATTGGTGGGCGAGCTGTAGTGGGACGCCTATGTGACGCCGTCATCCACGGAGGTTATGTCGCTAAAGTACACTGGGTCAAGCAAAATAAGCCGTTAAATGGTACTAAAGTAACAGTCCAGTAATCGATATTTATGGCACTTTAGTACACCAAGTAACCACTTTGGATGAGTAGACCCGGCTCTGCGGTTAGGATATCGGATCTATCCCCAAGGGAAGGCTCGGCCCGAACGTTGGCCCGAGCTTTGAACCGCAAGGCTCACTCGGCCTCCGGCGGATGCAGGTCATATTGCTTGATTTTGTAGAGCAGTGCTTTGTAGCTAATCTTAAGCAGAGCTGCGGCTTTTTGCCGATGCCAGTTGGTCTGCTCGAGGGCGTGCGCGATGGCTGCCGCTTCAGCCTCCTTTTTTACGCCGCGCGCCAGAAGCTTCAAACCGCCGACCTCGGGCTGTCGCAATTCCCCGTTACCTCGCTGGTTCATCCGAAGTTCTGACAGCGACAGATCTTCATCGCCCAGCACGAGATAGCGCCGCACGAAGTTCTCAAGCTGACGCAGATTCCCGGGCCACGAGTAGCTCAAACACGCCTGAATCAGCCTCGGACTGAACTTACGTGCCGGACTGGAAAACTGCGTCGCATTACGTTGCATGAAGTAATCCAGCAGCAGCGGAATCTCCCTTTTTCTTTCCCGCAAGGGAGGGATTTGCAGCGTGAATCCGCTCAAGCGGTAATACAGGTCCTCACGCAGCATCTTGGACGCCAGTGCTTCCTCGACTCTGATATTTGTAGCCGCTAAAATTCGGACATCGGCTTTGGTTGTGGTGCGACTGCCCAGGCGCGAAAATCGATGGTCTTGAAGAAAATGCAGTAACTTGGCTTGCAACGCTGGCGGCATTTCTCCGATTTCATCCAGCAGGATCGTGCCCTGCTCACAGAGCTCAAACTTGCCAGGCTTGGACTTTGTGGCCCCGGTAAACGCCCCCACCTCGTAGCCGAACAGTTCACTCTCCAGCAAGTCCGCCGGCACCGCTGCGCAGTTCACCTTGAGAAACGGAAAATTGGCACGGGGTGAAAGCTGATGGATAAGTAACGCCAGCACCTCTTTGCCTGTGCCACTTTCACCCAACATCAGAACTGGCATGTCGAACTTCGCTATCACCGACGCCTGCGCGTGAATCCGCCTCATGGCCGCACTTCCGCAAACAAACGATGCCCCCTCCGGAAGACCGATCACCATGGTTTCGGAATCCTCGACTGGATCCGGCATGGTTCCAGGTGACACAAGGTGTTGACTGAGAACGGATTCTAGTTCGGATTCATCGAACGGCTCAGGCAGGTAGTCAACCGCACCCAGACGGACCGCTTGCGCCGCACCGCGCGTATCGTCGCCGGCTCCCAGCATCACGACCTTCAGATCGGGATGCAGCCTGCGGGCGCGTTGCAGAGTTTCCAGTCCATCTCCGCCGGGCATCGCCACATCCATCAAAACCAGATTCGGCACCGGAGGACGCTGCAGCCTTTCAAGCGCTGCTTGGGCAGAATCCGCGGTTTCCACCTGATAGCTCGCCACGCCTAGGGCAACGGTAAAATGTTGCAGTACAAGCGGACGGTGATTGACCACGAGAATCAACGGGAGCGGACTCGACCTGGATGTAGCGGCCACAGTGCATCCTTCTCCACAACCACCGATTCAACTCTGAAGCGTAACTGCCTTAGTTTTCAATGGAGTAACAACATCAACCCACTATTCATCGGAAGGCTGATGCTGCCACCACCGTAACCGAGGCGCGTCCGGTTTGGTTGGAAGCGCAATATGATTGGTGCTGTAACTTAAGCTATTTTCGGGATGAGTGTCAAGAAGAAAATGTAAAATCCTTCACACGGCTACGAGTATAACACTCGATCCGCGTAGCCGAGGTTAATGAATCATTAATCGTTAGCTTACAGGCACTTATGGGCCTTCCTCGGCCTAATCCTGAGCTGTATCTTTACCTTGAGCTCCGAGGATGCTAGCAAATGTTTTCCCAAATCGCCGCAGTCATCCCACTAACATGCCGATTGACCCACTAAGGCGCTGGTTCGACTGTGTTCTCACTTCCCTTGCGTTTTCAACGGAGAAAAACCCATCACAACTGGAATGTGAATAACCAGACGTGAGCATATTTTTCCCAAAGAAATATTTTCCCCGGACCCTGATTCAGCCTTCCAACGTGAAAATAGCCCGAAACACCTTACTAATCTTCACTGCTTTTTATTTACAGATTCTCGCAGCGATTCAAGGCACTTTGGTTTGCTTCGTGCTCCACCCTATCCGGAGGTCTGGTGCTGGCACTGCTTTGGCTATGAGCCTAATGGAAAGAAGCAAGTCGAACGGCTGCGACCTGGCCCTTCCTCCGGATAACATCATCTTCGGCCAGTCCGAGATAATGCAGGCCCTCCAGGAATTGGTGGAGCAAATGGCCGCAACGCAGCTTCCGGTTCTGATCTATGGCGAAACCGGAACCGGCAAAGAAGTCCTCGCCGACTACATTCACCGACACTCGTTGCGCAGGGACGGACCCCTTGTCAAAATAAGCTGCGCTGCCATTCCCGCATCGTTGTTGGAAGCCGAATTGTTCGGCTATGAACAGGGCGCATTCACTGGCGCTTTTGCCACCAAACCAGGCCTTGTAGAACAGGCGGACACCGGAACATTGCTGTTGGACCATATCGCTGAGCTGGATTTCACGATTCAGTCCAAGCTTTTGCAGTTACTGCAGGACGGCACCTTCAGTCGCATCGGCGGATTGCAGGAGCTCAGGATAGACACCCGTGTCATCTGCATCGCCAGCCGGGATCTTCGCGATGAAACTGCAAGCGGGAGATTTCGGCTGGACCTCTTTCATCGGATTAACGGGGCCAGCTTTCGTGTCCCTGAGTTAAGGGAGCGCTCGGAGGACATTCCGTCGATCGCCGGCTATCTCATCGCGATGTTCAATGAAATCTTTGGCGTGGAGACATGGCCGTTATCGCCCGCCATTTGCCGGCGTCTTCAGCAATATCGCTGGCCAGGGAACATCCGAGAGCTTGAAAACGTGCTGCGTCGATACGTGATCTTGGGCAGCCCCGAGTCTATCGCTGAAGACATCACTCGGCGTTCCTTAGCCTTTCCCCCAACGGAGCTCCCGACCCATTTCAATCTCCCGTTGAAGGCGCGCACCCAGCAACTGGTGCGCGAGGTTGAGACGCAAGCTATTTTGCGGGTATTGCATCTCAACAACTGGAATCGCAGGAAATCAGCGGAGATGTTGAACATAAGCTACCGCGCGTTGTTGTATAAAATCCGCAGCGCAGGCATCGGCGAGTATTGTCCGCCAAAACGCGCAAACTGAATCGACCTTCCCGCGGCTGGCACCGACCAGTCTTTCCCTGCGAGGCCACTTCAATTGTGCGGTTTTACCGATTTGCAGCAGATGGGAAGGGACTTATCCCGGGGCTACGGTCAGCAGTCGGGTCACCCAGGCTCCGCCCGCTGCGTAACGGAAGGTATATTGCGTCGTAGATCGAGCGCAACGTAAAGTCCTGCAACAGGCGCTCCAGCTTCGACTTCATCCCGGCGAGGCCTGTGTATTGGCGCATCCGCGATTTCCACGACGCTTCCAAGCGGGGCTGGGAATCGTCGATCTCCCAGGGATGCATGTACAGCACGACGGGAGCAGTCTCGTTCTTGTTAACCGCGTGAATGCCGTACTTCATAAGAGCATAGGGAAGTATCCGTAGATAAGCGCCCCCGCCGACCGGCACGTTTTGGTTGAACACCCGCCATGTCGCGATGGGAATCTCCACTAATGTTCGCTCCAGCCAGGTACGGGTGTCGCTGCGCGCGATGGTTGCCGTAGAGTTCGTGATGAATTGGATAAATGCTGGAGTCATAATGGAACCCCAGCTCCTCAAGAATGGCGTAGGCCCATGGCACCGACCGGTTGATGGAGAAATTCGGAGCTCGGTAACCCATTACCGGTGCTCCAGTTGCATCCTGAATCACATTCCGGGCACGATAAGTGTCTTCCCTAAACTCTTCCGATGACATCCGAAACACCGGGTGGTGCCAATAACTGTGGCAGCCAACCTCGTGTCCAAGCTCGTGCGCCTTCCTTACAATGTGGGGAAAACGCTCAGCTACCCATCCCATGAAGAAGAAAGTGGCATGAACCTGATACTGCGCAAATAGCTCCAACAAGGCACAGGTGTTTGCCTCAACGCGCGGAGGGTAGCTGTCCCATTGTGCCCGTGGCGCTACGGCAGACATCGCCTCGGTCTGGAAATAGTCCTCTACATCGACCGACATGGCGTTGGCGCGTTTCATTGGTCGCTCTTGGCCGCACTCGAATTGCCAAAGCTGCTGGCTCAATGCTCCTTGTCGGGTCCGTAAATGGAGCAGCTGTCCTGGAGACGAGTAAGCTGCTGAATTGCTTTCGCAACCGCAGAACCGGTAAGGATTTCAGCCCCCTCAACCCCTTAACGGAACAGGCGATGCCACAGAGGAGCTACGTACCAACCTTCTTATTCGTCAATCGCAAAATCCAAGCATCCCGGTTCCTATCGTTCACCAGCACAAATATATCAAGGGATGGGAAATACCGGAATCGTCCGAAGGTACCAATGTTAGCGTCGCGCCCAGTCCCTTCCGGGTCCGGCGGATAGTCGACACCCTTTACGGGCGAGGCCTTCGTACTGATCGCCACGTCAAGACACTTATGGGACGCTACCGTGCCGAAAGGCGTGACCATGTCTTTTGGTCCGGTATTGAGAAGGTAAACGTGGTTGCCCCCTCCCGGATATCCCACCATCAATCCAAGCGCCGAATCCCAGTCGAGTCCACTATTCCGGTAAATCAAATCACAACCATTATTATTCCAAGCCTGTGCCCTGCCCGATGGAAGCGAGAACACCTGTAGCGTGCGATACTTCGGCACGGAAGGATATCCCGTGCCGTTGGGCGTGCCTCCCGCCCCCATAACAACAAACAGGTTGTTGACCGGATCGATCGCTGCCGTTGTGCCATCTTCAACATGGATCCCGTTGGCCAGGACCTTCCATTTGTTGGTATGTGGATCGTAATCAAACAGGGTCCAGCTCTTGTCGTGCATCACGATGTGGCCGTTGCTCGGATTGTACGCAGTTGTCGGATAGTTAGGCGACTGCGAGAACGGAGGACCCAGCATCGTCCATGTCTTCGTGCCCATGTCGAGGGTCCAAGTTTCCTGCGACAAGTACCCTCCGTTGGCCAACGAGCCACCAAATGAGTACAGCTTGTTCTGGTAAGGAACGTATTGCAAGCTGTTGTAGGTGTGACGGGAGGAAGGGCTCGCTCCAGGCTGATACTTGCCACCGTCGTGCAGCCGAACAAAATACGGCTTAAGCCCTTCCCAATGCTTTCCGTCCCAGACAAAAGGAACCGGCATGGTTGGACTCGTGAACCTTTCCCACGAAGGAGTGCCATTCAAGTTCAGAACCGAAACTTCGTTGCCCGCATAATCGCTGTGCCCCCCGCCCCAAACAATCAATCGCTGGTGGACATCGTCCGCCGCGCCACCACTCCAGGGAATGATTTGATTGCAGCTGAAGCTGTATTCCTTGGTCGCAGTCATGGTCGGATCGGCATACATGCCGTTCGGCACGTCGCCCAGACAAACCGATCGCATTTGAGTGTTGGCCAACCGGTGCCAGCCGGGACCAGACGGGAAGCCGTCAGACGGCGTAGGCCCTGGCGACGCCTGGGCAAAGACACTATAAGGCGCAAACACCAAAAGCAAGACCGCCAGACTCCGCTTCACAACGTCCTCTCTTTTGCCGGGGCAGCCCGCGCCAGGCCATTTCGAATGAGTCCACTTTCTTGAGCTGCGGAATTGTTCGCATTGTACTATCAGAAGGCGAATTCACTTCGTCAGTTGACCTATAAACAAACATATTGTGAAAAGCTGCATTATCTAGGATGATCTCGACAGCTGGAGGCGTCGTGATTTGTAGCGCTTGCGGAGAGCACAATCCGGAGGGTAATCGCTTCTGCGGCATGTGCGGCACTCCGCTTCCGCATCGCCTGCTGGAAATCCCAGGTGCCCAGGGCACCATGAACCTTACTCGCGGTCCGCTGCCGAGTCCTCAACCGGCTGTGCGCCCGTCCGAGGCGGGTGAAATTCCCGATGTCCAGCTGCAGTACGGCCGCGAATTGACTGCCTGGGAGACGCCTGGATTTAATGACGCGGCTACACAGAAAGTCGCTGATCTGTTGAGTAACGGCCGCGAGGAAGTCCCGGTGCTTATCGAAGCGTCCAAGGAACCGTCCCATCCAGTGGCCGACTTGCCTCCGAATCACGAACTGCTTTCCGAAGAGCCGCCACTTCTTTCCGCCGAGAGCCGGGAGCTTCCGCAACTCAACCCAACGGAGGAGATAGCCACAACCGGCGAGGCTGCGGAGGTGCCATCTGAAGTGCTGGCCATCGCAGACGCGCTCCCGCTTCCACCCGCGGAAGCGCCGCCTCCAGTGGAGACCCCACACTTCCAGTGGATGGACGACGTGCTGGAGGAGATCGAACTGGAGGCTGCTAAGGCCTCGAAAGAAGATCACGAGCTGCGATCTCCAGGCTTCTTGGATGAGCTGCCTCTGCCGGCGGTCGACACCAAAGAGCCCATGCTCGACAAAGCTCCTCCACATTATCTGGATATGAATACGGCACCAGCGATCACTTCCGATCCCGTAACGAGAGTCGAAGGCTCTCAGGCTGGAAAATGGCGGATGGTGCTGGCTACGGCTGCAGTGCTCGTGTTCGCCGTCCTGGGAATCATGCAGTGGAGGTCGTACCGGAACCACACTTCGAACTCGTCGACCCCGACCACAGAACCATCCGCACCACAGGTCCAGAGCGTCACTGCAAGCACAGACGCTCCTGGCGGAAAGTCGGCGTCTATGCAAACCCCCGCGCCCGCGGCGGCCCTGCAAACTCAAAGCCCACCGCCGACCGCTGATAGCTCGAAGACAACCTCTCCTCAGTCGGTTGCGCAACCTGCCGCGTCGGCGGGTGAAAAGACCAAGCAAGCCCCGCACGCCACGCCAGACAAAGCTCAAGAGGTTGCGGCAAAGACGGCGGTTCCAGGCACACTGGAGATGATCAAAGCCAGATCGGCGAGCGATGCCGCCGCCCAAGCGGCGTGGCTGTGGAAAGCCACTGCCAAAGGGAATTCTGAAGCCCCGGTAAAGCTGGCGGACATGTACATAAAAGGTGATGGCGTCCCGCGCAGTTGCGAGCAGGCGGTGGTGCTGCTGAAGACAGCGGCGGTCAACGAGAATGTCCAGGCTTGCAATCGGTTGGCTTCCATGTACGCCACCGGGGTTTGCGTGCAGCGCAGCCATGTAGAAACTTATCGCTGGCTGAGTTCGGCACTCGCGGCCGATCCCAACAGCCAGTGGGCGCAGCAAAACCGCGATCTCACCTGGCAGCAAATGACTCCGGAGGAGCGGGCTCAGGCGGAGAAGTATCGATAGCAGATATTTCTCTATCGCGCCAGCTTGGCCGGCGGGAGTGTGATGGGCTGCGAGTCGTCGAATGTGACACTGGTCGGAGGCATCACAGCTAGTTCGGCGGACGTAGGCGCCATCAGATACCACATCAGAAACAGCTTGTGTTGCTGGGTGACGAATAGAGCTTCCGACATGCGGCTGGAGAGAGCCTCGCCCGACGCCCGCAATCCAATTGTGCCGTGAAATATCAGGAACAGCCTGTTCCCCAGGAAAGTCAGCTCGTCGGACTTGATCTCGCCGAACTCAGAAAACAATTGCAGGGCAGCAGTAATGTCTTCCGCAGTCTTCTTGTCTTCGACCGAAGCAGGCGTTCGCATGGCGAGACAATTCGGGTCCAGGGCTCGCAGAATGATGGATGGCCTTGGACTTTGGCCAGCGCCACTTGACCCACGCTTCCCCACATGGAGAAGCGTTCGCGAGCAAGCGTGGAGCAGCTCATACTCCCGCAGTTTCCTTTCGTTCTCCGGACGGTCTCCGTCGGGCTCCATCGCGAGCACCTCCCATCCGTTCGGAAATTCGTACTGCAAGCCCAGTTCCGGGTTGTGATACATGCCGTCGCTTACCGCGCCAGCGGGAATACCGGCACCTGGCTTGTCCGTGATCGCAGCGTCGACCAGCCAGGTTGGGACGGTTGGCCCTTCATACGGTTCGCCCTTGGCTACGAAAACTTTGCCTTCCTTCGTGGTAAGTGTGCCGCTCTTGCTCGCGCAATAAAATTGCGCTTTCACTAAGGCGTCCTTGGACTTGTTCAGGAACTCCTGATCGTTGGAATCTACTGCGACCCGAATAATGTAGTTCTTGATTCGGGTCCAGTAATGGTCGATGTGGTAACTGCCGCTGCGTCCTTTGTGGGCGTAGAAAGATCCATAGTGCAGCATGAAACTTGGAATCGAGACCCGCTGTTGTGATCCCGTATCAGGTGCATCCTTACATTGTTCCTGCTGCAAGTCCTCGTACCACGGCAGTTCCCGGGGCGATTCTTCGGCGGTGACGATGAATCTGCCAAAATGCTTTCCCCGTTCAAATCCGATAGCCAGCAAGGCGTGTTGCTTCTCCGCCATGACAGGGATCGTGATCTGATGTCCTTCGCTGGCTATGGGCAGGTCGATCGAGAATCCGAAGAAGCGATTGGTGTAGCTGTCGCTGGCCAGAATTCCATCTTCCGGCAGCAACTTATACTTCACCTTCTACTATCCCGCCACAAATCTTTGTGATCGGAACCCATCCGCCCAAGCGCGCATTGCCCGTAGATGGCACGAGCCGGAAAGAGGAGCAGGAACACCACCAGCATAAAAGCAACATGCCTGCCAACCGAGCAAGGTCCCCTCAAGAATTTCTTACTCAGCGGGTACTTACGGCGCCAGGGCATTTCGATTAACTTCTACCAGCTATCTCGCGAATCCGATTTTGAAAGGGCACGGCTTCACCCGTGCCGCAAATAGCCATTTATCTGCGGGGCTTCAGCCCCGGAGGTACTTCGGTTTTGGCGCGCTCGGCCAATTGTGACGCGGCCTTCAGGTCCGGGCGGCTTCCCGGGCAGCCTTCATCACGGTTTTCTGCATGCGGTTTTCGCCCGCCCAATACAAGCTGATCTCGTGGCCGTCAGGATCGTTCAGATAAGCGTGCCGCCAACCCCACGGCATCATGCGCGGCATCTGGGTGATGTAGAAGCCCTTCTGCTGGAGCCTGCGGCAGAAGCCATCGAGATCGCGTATCTCGAAGTACAGCCGCACGCCATCGCTCGCCAGCGACACGCCCGGACCCGCCATGTGCAGGGCAATGGTGCCGTCGCCTCCCGGCGCGCGCAGTCGCGCATAAACCGGCGAGCCCTCGTAGCGGAAGTCTTCGATAAGCTTGAATCCCATCAGGTCGCGGTAGAAGCGCGTGCCGCGATCCACGTCTTTCACATAGATCATGGCGTGGTTGAAGGTAAGCTTCTCTCCGGCCTCCGGAGCTGCAGCAACTGCGGCGGGTTGCGGCTTGGATGGCTTGGTTGGTGCTGGCTTGATTGGCGTGGCCGGTTTGGTCACCTTGGCTGGTTTGGCGGACCCGATCTGTTTGGTTGCCTTGGTTTTCTTGGCGACCGGCCGCTTCGCCGGAGGCGAAGTCCGGGTCTCTTTCGCGGAGGTCTTCTTGGCGGGTTTCTTCTTCATCTGTCGTCACTCGCTATCTTTTCGACGAGCGGCGCAAGTATGGTTGGAGGCGACAACAATTGTCAACCTGCCCGACATTTGTGTAAGTGCGACCCGTTAACTATTCGATTATCTCCGCGACGCTCCGCCTACTTTTCCCATTTCGGGCAAACTATTACCTAACTGATTACTCCAACTCCCCCACGACTTTCTTTAGAATCATGTCATTACGAAGGCAATAAAACGGTTGACGCACATGTATAATAGCCTTCGTGACAGGGCAGAAAAGTTGCTATGTGGTAAACAGTGGCTGGCCGTGAGGGGACAATATTCACTTACAATCTCCAAGCGCCAAAAAGCTGTTTACTTCGGCATCGTAATGGCTGCGTACGCACTCTTCGTAGCGTGCGCTGGGGCCGGCATACTCAATTCTGACCTGAATTTCCAAGATCGACTTCCCGTTCATAATATTCGGATACGAATCGGTTCCGGTAGCGCCGGAGAGTGCAAAAGTCTCGGTTGGGTAGATCGTATTGGGTTTGTCTGCAATCTTTGTGCCTGGCAGTTTGACTCCGTCAAGAAATACCTTCATATCGCAACTGAAGTTGCTGCCGGGGATTGGGCCGAAGTTCTTAATTACAACCGAAAAGGCCATCTGTGCGGTTTCCTTGGTTTTCCGAGGCTGATAATGGGTAACTCCATTAGCATCGAGAGACATGTGACTAATCGTGATGCCGTCCATTCCGACGTAGGGCCGATTGGTTGCGTCGTAAGTCCTTTGCGCTATGTTGGCGGAACGCTTGGCCTGTTCAGCAAGGATATTAGTGGCCGTAGCTTGGGCGAGAGTTCTCTCGGCAATGTCCTTCGTTCTATCGGCTTGGTTCTTGGCTTGAACCGCAAGTTCGTGGGTATCCGTTCCTCCTTTCTGAATTTCGATGAGAGTGTTTTTAGCGGTGACCGCAGCGTCAAAGGCAGCCATGGCGGCCTTCTTTGCGGCGTTAGCTTGTCGAGCTGCGTAAAAAGTGTAGAACCCGGTGATGAGAACCAAGAGGATGGCGCACGCTGCCTCAATCCATGGTGGTGCTTTGCGGAACTTACGGTTGCGTTGAGCTTTTCTTCGCTCGCGATCTTCCTCTTCGTTTACGCTGGCGTCAGTGAGGACTATGTGATGTGGATGAGAGTCCTGTTGCTCGTTGTTAGCGTTATTAGCGTTTGTATGTGCTGGAAGATCATCCATGTGGCGCTTACGTACCGTTGTTCCTTCAGTTAAAGTTAAAGTATGAAGAAAGCAGAATACATCGAAGGCCCAAAAGCAAGGGAAAACTTTGAGCGGTTTGCCGCTGCGCTGCTCCAAGTTCCGAAAGCCGGGACTCGGAGACAGGCGAAGAAGAAGGCTACTGCGCGCAAATCACCCGGCAGCGGCAGGAAGAAGGGCTAGAACGGTTCCTCTTGCCCCGTCCCTGCCGTCTCGTGGTGGAGCGCGTCAGTTCCCTTGCCCGTCAGTTGGGCGTAAGTTAGGCGGCCAGCGACTTGGGACATGGCCAGATGGAAGCGGTCGGAATCATTTAGCGGGTTGTCTTTAGCGGCCCGATTGTTGTACCGGAACACTTGTTCGTCAAAGTAACGCTCAAGGTGGAACGGCTCGACGGATACGTAAGTGCCACGCAGGTTGCTCCCCCACCCAATCTAAAGCAAAGTTAGGTGGGGGCAACGCAAGTTCGGGCACGAGACTACTTCGCAGCCGCAGCCACCTCCACTCGCGCCAGGGCTTCCAACCGCGACAAGCGCTCCTGTAGCGCCGCATTCTGCACCTGCAATTGCTGCTTGAGGCTTTCGATTTCCTGCTGCTGCGCTTTGATGAGATCGGCCTGACCTTCGGCGCGCCGATACTGCTTCTGCACTTCGTTCAGCAGCATGGGAGCCAGCAACTGATACTTCACCGTGTACGGCTGGCCGTCTTTGTCGTACACCACCATGTCGGGATAGACCTGCGCGACTTCTTCTGCGATCAGGCCGTATTGCAGCGTGCGCGGGCCTTTGTCGTACTCAGGCTTGTAGAGGAAGGTCACCGGACGCAGCTTCATCAGGCCGTCGGTGCGGTCGCCCATATCGAGGATCTGCTCCTTGAAGCGGAGGGAAGAAACAACGGTTCCGAGCTGACCATTTTCGTCCACGTAAACCGCGATGCCGTTGCTGTCAACTTTCGAGCCGTAGATGCCGGCAATGTAGGCAGTATTCTGTTGGCCGTCGTCCATGCCTTGCGTACCAATGCGGATGGCGTTGCTTTCCGTGCCGGATGCAGGGCCTAGATTGCCGATGTAAATGTCGGAACTGCCGGTTATGGTGTTAGAGCCAGCCTCGTAGCCATAGAAGATGTTAAACGAACCAGTTCTGTTGCTACCGCCAGCCCCCAGGCCGGAGAAAGTGTTGAATTGGCCGGTGGTGTTCGGGTAACCAGCTCCGGAGCCGAAGAAGCTGTTGCAGCATCCGGTGGTGTTGTCGAAGCCTGCGGAATTGCCGACGAAGGTATTTTCGTCTGCGGTGGTGTTGCTACCGCCAGCCACGAAGCCGTAGAAGGTGTTGCCGTAACCGCTGGTGGTGGACCAGCCGGCATCCCAGCCGGAAAAGGTGTTCATGTTGCCTGTGGTGTTTTTGTAACCTGCTCCTACCCCCAGAAACGTGTTCGAATCGCCGCCAAAGCTCAACACGGTAGTGCCGCCGACCTCGTACGTGGAGTTGGTATTCACATTGCCCTGGGCGTTCACGTTGCCTTGGGCGTTCACATTGCCCTGGGCATTCACATTGCTCTGAGTGTTCACGTTGCCCTGACCGTCCACGCTGAACGCCGGTCCTCCTCCCACAGTAAGGCCACGCAGGATCATGCCGCCCCCTGCGTTCTGAAATACGCCCGCCGTCCCGGCTGCACTGGCCGCGTAGCCTCTTACCCCGACGCCCGCGCCCGTGGTGGAGAGTGCGGACCCCCACACCGCGGTACCGCCCACGCCGTACGCCCTGCCATGCACGCCCAGACCGCCATCCGCGGTCGCCATCCCCAGAACTGCATCGGAACCTGCCGATGAACTGACCCCGGCGCCAGTTCCGCCCTGCGTCACCCCCACAATCTGGTCGCTGGTGGAACCGCTGAAATTCGTCGGTCCATCGGCGGCAGCTTTCTTGGTCGCAACTTTGGCGCTGTTGCCGCCGCCAGCCGTCGCGGGCGAAGAAGACGCCGTCCCCGATTGCTGCTGCAACTGCTGCTGCACTGCGCTCTGCAGATTATCCGTCGTAACAAACTCGCTGGCGCTGTGGCCGGCCAGCTTGTCGGCTTCGCCTGCCTTAAAGGCATAAGGCACGCTGACCAGCAGCACACGCGCCTGCTCCGCTTGTCCCTGCACCTGCACTCCCAGCCAGCGCTGCTCCTGCTGCGAGAACAGATCGCCCGGTAAACCGGTGGCCGTGATGCTGCCTAGAACCACGCTGTACTGACCGTTGGGGTCAGGCGTGACGTTTTGCGTCTCCTGCCAGACCGGTGCGCCGCCGTCCTGCTGCTTGTAGATGGCGAAGGTGACGCCGACAACGCTGGAAGAAAGGGCCGCGCCCTGAGCGTCCTTCAGGGTCCCGCTGTAGCGGATGAGATTGGGAACGGCGGTGGTTGATGCTTGTTGCGCCGAGCTAATGGAAACTAGAAAGAAGAAGATGAGAGCGAGGGTGATGCTGGTCCTAAGGCGGGACATGGTGTGCTCCTTTCGAGCAGAAGGGAAAAGATTGTCGAAGGAACCGGGGCGCTGAACGTATGGTTACCTAAAGCGTTCGCCGCTGTCGGTGATGGCCGATACTGACACGGGTGATGCAGCCTGCTGATTCCCTCAGTTGCCCACCACCGATTCGCGAAGCGAATCGAACGATCCCTTGGCGCCGTCGAACACCGCTGAACCACCGCTACTTTGCGGCCGCTACTTCGACTCGGACCAGCGATTCCAAACGCGACAGGCGCTCCTGTAGGGCTGCGTTCTGCACCTGCAATTGTTGCTTGAGGCTCTCGATTTCCTGCCGCTGCGCTTTGATCACCTCAGCCTGAGCTTCGGCGCGGTGGTACTGCTTCTGCACCTCGTTCAACAGCATGGGAGCCAGCGACTGATACTTCACGGTATAGGGCTGCCCATCTTTGTCGTACACCACCATGTCGGGATAAACCTTCGCAACCTCTTCAGCGATCAGTCCGTATTGCAGGGTGCGCGGGCCTTTGTCGTACTCGGCCTTGTAGAGAAAGGTCACCGGACGCAGCTTCATCAGGGCGTCGGTGCGTTCGCCCATGTCGGCAATCTGCTCCTTGAAGCGGAGCGAAGAGCCAGTTGTTCCGAGTTGACCAAAGGAGTCGACGTAAACGGGGATGCCGCTGCTGTTGGAACCGTAGATGCCCGCGATCAAGGTCTCGTTTTGCTGGCCTTTTCCACTGCCTTGCGAACCGATCCGAATCGTATTGCTTTCCACGGTCGAGTAGTCGGGTCCGGAACCGTAACCAATGTAAATGTCGCTGCTGCCAGTAAAGATACGTTGCCCCGCCTCAACGCCGAGGAAGGTGTTGTAAGACCCAGTGGTATTGCCGTAGCCAGCCACGTCGCCGAAAAACGCGTTGTAGCTTCCGGTGGTATTGCTGATACCGGCCTCGAAGCCGGAGAAGGTGTCGCAGCATCCGGTAGTGTTATCTTGTCCGGCCTGGAAGCCGGTGAACGTGTTGGCATCACCACCGGTGTTATCTTGTCCAGCCGAACCGCCGAAGAGGGTATTCGCCACGCCGGTGGTGTTGCTGGCGCCTGCCCCGGCGCCGGAGAAGGTGTTGCCCCAACCGGTCGTGTTGCTGTAGCCGGCCTGGACGCCGGTGAAGACGTTGCTGTAACCGGTGGTGTTGCTGTAGCCAGACTGGGCGCCGGAGAAGGTATTGCCGGTACCAGCGGTATTGCTGAAGCCAGCCTGGTAGCCGGCGAAAGTGTCCCAATCACCATAAGTGTTGCTAACGCCGGCTCCTACCCCGAGAAATACGTCGGCGTAGTAGCCAGTGCCCAGCACGCTACTCCCGCCGATCTGGTACGTGGAGGTAGTGTTCACATTGCCCCTGCCGTCTACGCTGAATCTCGTTTCTCCTCCAAAGCCCAAGCCACGCAAGATCATGCCGCCCGCTGGGTTGTGAAACACCCCCGCCGTCCCGGCTGCACTGGCCGCGTACCCTCTTACCCCGACGCCGGCGCCCGTGGTGGATAGTGCAGACCCCCAGACCGCAGTACCGCCTGCGCCGTATGCCCTGCCATGCACGCCCAGACCACCATCCGCGGTCGCCATCCCCAGAACTGCATCAGAACCCGCCGATGAACTGACCCCGGCGCCGGTTCCGCCCTGCGTCACCCCCACAATCTGGTCGCTGGTGGAACCGCTGAAGTTCGTCGGTCCATCGGCGGCAGCTTCTTGGTCGCTGCCTTGGCGCTGTTGCCGCCGCCAGCCGTCGCGGGCGAAGAAGACGCCGCGATAGGTTGTTGCTGCAACTGCTGCTGGACCGCGCTCTGCAGATTATCCGTCGTAACAAACTCGCTGGCGCTGTGGCCTGCCAGCCTCTGGGCTTCAACCGCTTCGAACGCATACGGCACCGCGACCAGCAGCACGCGCGCCTGCTCAGGCTGCCCCTGCACCTGCACTCCCAGCCAGCGTTGCTCCTGCTGCGAGAACAGATCACCCGGTAACCCGGTGGCAGTGGTGTTGCCTAGAACCACGCTGTACTGACCGTTGGCGTCAGGTGCGACGTTTTGTGTCTCCTGCCAGACCGCCGCGCCGCCGTCCTGCTGCTTGTAGATGGCGAAGGTAACCCCGACCACGTTGGAAGAAAGGACCGCGCCCTGCGCGTCTTTCAACGTCCCGCTGTAGCGAATGAGATTGGGAACTGCGGTGGTTGAGGTTTGTTGCGCTGAAGCAATGGACACCAGAAAGAAGAAGATGACAGCAAGAGTGATGCTGGTCCTGAGGCGGGACATGGTGTGCTCCTTTCGAGCAGAAGGGAAAAGATTGTCGAAGGAACCGGGGCGCTGAACGTATGGTTACCTAAAGCGTTCGCCGATGTCGGTGATGGCTGATACTGACACGGGTGATGCGGTTTGCTAATTCCCTCAGTTGCCGGGGCCCCACACATTCGCGTTTCTTGCGAATATGTGGGGGGCTAGGGGAAATTACAATTGAGAGGCGATGGAAAATCGAAACGGAGAACCGACGGGACGGAGTAAACTCTCCCACCCAACCAAAAGAAGGTTGGGTGGGGCACGCGCACCCCCGAAACGCGAACAGCGAGAAGCGAACAGCGCCGGAGCGTGCCCATGCCGGCTGAGCGCCTCCAGAAGATCATCGCCGCTGCCGGAATTGCTTCACGGCGCAAAGCCGAAGAGCTCATCACCAGCGGATTGGTATCGGTGAATGGGCAAACCGTGAACGTGCTCGGCACCAAGGCCGATCCTGAGCACGACCACATCAAGGTCAATGGCAAGCCGCTGCGTGGGCCCGAGCGCCACGTTTACCTGCTGCTCCACAAACCTAAGGGATACGTCACCACGGTCACCGATCCCGAGGGCCGACCGACCGTGTTAGACCTGGTGCGCGGTGTGGGGGCGCGCGTGTATCCTGTCGGACGGCTCGATTACCTGAGCGAAGGCTTGCTGCTGCTGACCAACGACGGCGAGTTGGCGCAGAAGTTGATGCACGCTTCGTCGCACGTGCCGAAGACATATTTGGTCAAGTCAGTGGCAAGGCTTCGGACGCAGGAGATTGAAAAGCTGCGCGGCGGCATCAAGCTTCCGGCCGAGCGTTCGCCATTGAAGGTTCCGGTTGGGAAGCTGCGCGACGAACGCCAGAGGCGGCGGTCGGCGCCGGTGCAGACGGCTCCGGTGCGAATTAAGTTGCTGCGCGAAGCCGCCAATCCGTGGTATGAAGTGACGCTGGTCGAAGGACGCAATCGGCAGATTCGCCGCATGTTCGAGGAGATCGGACCATCACGTGGAGAAGATCAAGCGGGTGCGTTATGGTCCGCTGCAGTTGGATGTGGAGCCGGGAAAGTTCCGGCATTTGACAGCGAAGGAAGTTGGGCAGTTGAAGGGCGCGGCATGGGGCGGAAACAGATGCTGAGGCATCCATGAAGAGCTATAGGAGAGCTGCCGACGTTGGTTGCAGTAGATAGGGGTGTCCTTCGACTCCTCGGTCGTCCGCTGCAGCAGACGACCTCGTCGCTCGGGGTGACATAAAAAAATTGGGTCGTGAACGGGACGGGGCCATGGAGATCGAATGACGGATTTTGGGAAGCTGGTTCCGGCGTGGGTACACACGCTGGCCAGCTATAAGCCGGGAAAACCGGTGCGACAGGCGGAATTGGAGAGCGGCGTGCGTTGCATCAAGATGGCCTCGAACGAGAATCCCTTTGGGCCGTCGCCTTTGGCGATTGAAGCGATCAAGGCGGCGACCTCCGAGGTGAATTATTATCCCGACAACTGCGTGACTGAGCTCACCGCCCGCTGGCGGAGTTGCATGAGCTTGAGACTGAACAGGTGCTGGTCACTGCCGGGTCAACCGGATTTCTGGACATAATGGCGCGAACGCTGCTCGGTCCGGGGTTGAACGCGGTCACAAGCAAATTGTCCTTCATTTCTTATCCTATTGTGACGCGTGCGACCGGTGCGCAACTGGTCGAAGTGCCAACGCTGAACGATGGCTACGATCTCGAGCGCATTCTTGAAAAGATTGATGTTCATACTCGCGTTGTGTACATCGCCAACCCGAACAATCCCACCGGCACGCTTGTCGATGCGCAGGCGATGGACCATTTCCTCGACCGGCTTCCGTCGCATGTCATCACCGTGCTCGATCGCGACGGCGTCTAAAACCGTGCCGGTGGG
>CAWAJA010000010.1:0-22767 GCA_963782275.1 uncultured Acidobacteriaceae bacterium
TGGAGCTAGTCGGGATCGAACCGACGACCTCATCGTTGCGAACGATGCGCTCTCCCAGCTGAGCTATAGCCCCACGTTGATGCCGAAACAGGGCTCTCCACGGGACGGAAATCGAATCCCTGCGTTGTTCATTATACAAACAACCTTAGCGGCTTCCAATGCGGCTACGCAAACTGATTGCATAGCGGCGCGGCCCCCAACGCTCATGCACACCAACTGCGCAGAAGGCATGGTCGCTTCTCGACCTCCCGAAGACGAATCGGGCCCGCTCGATGCGAAAAAAACGAAGTGTTTCGACCGTTGCCTTGGTGGCTACGGTCGAAGCACTTAACAACAGATCAAGTCATCTAGTTGGTTGACCCCAACGCCGCTAACGCGGGATTGGAATCGGTTGCAGGAAGCAGAGCGAGCCTGGTCGGCGAGATGACATACAGAATCGCCGCGAGACTCCCATTCTCATTCAGCGTGACCCGTCCGGTGGCATCGACCTGTAACGTACCGCCGAAGTACTGGCTCCCGGTGCCGCCAGATCCACTGGTATTCGTGGTTCCATTCAAATTGCCGTTGCCATCAGCAAAGCACCAAATAACCGAGTCGGTGACCGCCGATGTGACCGGCATGATCGAGCCGCCCCAATAAGTGCCAATCGCGGAGGCGGCAGAGAAGGGTCCGCCCGATTGCGGTTCCAGATAACCGGAAGCCACTGTGTTGTCCTGACCGACGATGAAAGCCCGGTTCTGGCTCACGAGATAGAGAACTGCAATCGCGTTGCTCCCAGAGTCCTTCAGCACTGCCCTCCCGTTCGAGGCAACATCGTAGGTACCCGGCGGAGGCTGGTGCAGGCTCAGTGTCCCGCCATCATTCTCGTCGTAACTGAGGGTACCGTTTCCGTTTCCGTCCGTGGTGAGCAATCCCAGGACATCGTCGGGGACGATCGAGCCCGGCGCCCGCCGTTCTTGTTTGTCCGCGGATTGAGACATCCCGCTCGTTCCAACGACGGCTACGCCATTCAGGGACGCTTTGGTGAAGTTGGAAGTAGTTTGCCGAGACATTGTTTGCAGCAGCAGGCTGGCTGGGCTGCCAATTGGATCGATCAAGAGAAAGTTCAAGTCATTGGCAGACGTGACGTAATATACCGCGTGGGTCAAGAGACCTTTGGTAACAAACATAGCGGTCCCTCGCCCGGTCGTTGAATCTGGGACAAACAAGGTGCCGGCAGTTGGCACGCTGCTGGACAAAACGCCGTTGTCATTGCTATCGATGGTCCCGGTCACCTTTCCAGTCTGATCGATCGTGTAAGCGCCTGCGCCAGCGAGACGATTGAGGCTAGAATCGACGCCGGAGAAACCGGAGGCAAAGTTGCCAGCGATCTGCTGGAAAGAGAAGGCCGCCGGATTTTGCGGCCGGATCACCCCGGTACCCCAGGTATTCGGCAGGTAGCTGCTGTTTTCGTTGTTTAAAATCAAGCTGCCGTTCCCCGTGCTGGAGACAGAGATGGAAAGGTGAAAAGGCTTGTTGAGCGTCGGGGTGATAGTCATGGTTCCCAGGCCGTTCGGCTGAATGGCATAGGTCCCTCTGAACGACACGTTCGCCCTGCTCGTGCCGCTGCCCGTGTTCAGATCAAGTACGCCGATGATGGTATTAGCAAGTCCATCAGCCATGAAGCTTCCTGCCATAAGAACCGGGCCT
Organism: uncultured Acidobacteriaceae bacterium; assembly: GCA_963782275.1. Taxonomy (GTDB): domain Bacteria; phylum Acidobacteriota; class Terriglobia; order Terriglobales; family Acidobacteriaceae; genus Bog-257. The sequence goes on from CAWAJA010000010.1 coordinate 1,690, forward strand.
CCGCTGTTGAAGCCATTCACCGAAAACGTGTAGTTGCCGTTCAGTCCACTGGGCACGGCAAAGTAGTCGAAGAGATCAACTATAAGCTGCGTGGGGTTCGAGGCGTAAGCATCGACAAAGCCGTTCGTCGTCGGCGTCACCGCCATGTTGGAAGTGACTGCCCCGTCATATGCGTTCAGGGTCGAGGCCAGAGGCCGGGGTTGGCCGTTCGGCCACAGCGTCAGATATCCCAACGGGCCCGGTGGCACAACTGTGGCATTGGCCACCACGGCCTGCGCCAGGCTGGGCAGACCACAGGAGTTTGCTAGGGCGTTGACCGCAAGAACTCCGTCGAACTGGCCGCCGGGCCGGGTGTCCAGAACTCGACAGGGTGTTAATGTGAACAGTGAGAGTCCACCCGGAGACGAACTCGCCGGAGCGTAGTATCCGTTGATATCTACGATCAAGTCTGTGGTGTTCGTGGGGTAGACTGCAACCTCCCCGCCGTTTCCAGCTACGACCATTGCTGCGTTCGCAACCACCGTGCCGGTTGGCGAGTTCAAGGTGGAGACAACGGGCTTCGTTTGTCCTGCCGGCCAAACGGTCAAATATCCAAGCGGTTCGTATGGAAGGGCCGTAATGTTTAGCGAGTAGGCCGCTGCCCCTGATGGTATGCTGCACGCGCCCGAAACCGGGACATCCTTCTCCTTGCCACCCGGCAAGGGTTGCCCTCCGTTGCGCGTGTCTAATATCCGGCATGGCGTGACCGGATAGAAGGCCAGGGTGGAACCGTTTGGGGGGGCGAAGTAGCCGTCGATATCCAGCACCAAGTCCGTGGTGTCAGTGGCGTAAACACTGACCGCTCCTCCGCTGCTGCTTCCCGCGGCCACGATGGCGGCGTTGGCTTTCACCCTGCCGTCGTACGAATTCAACGTAGAAACCACCGGTTGCGATTGTCCAGCAGGCCAAATTGTCAAGTAGCCTAATCGGCCGTGAGGTACGACCGTGACGTTCAGGGAATAGGCGACCGCCGATACAGGAACACCACAAATCCCCTGAACACTAAAGTTCTGAGGGATACCGCCTTGAATCGGGTTACCGGTGATCCTCGTGTCCACCACGCGGCACGGGGGCAGCTGAATGAACTGTAACGGACTTTGCGCACTAACCAACAACGGTGCGATTAAGAACGCAGCAAGCAAAAGGGTACGACGAACTACGTACATGGACCTGCTCCTGAATCGGTGAGTAACAACAATAGGCTGAGGTTGCAACCCTAAACCTAAGCTGTGATGCAGACACTGCGTCGTCTAGGTTTTCGGCAAAACGAGCCGAAATCCTTAATTCACAACAAGTGACGAGACCTGCTTTTGCGCTGCGGCACCGACCGCCTGGTGCCCTCCACTACCGCAGTCTGCAGATTTCATGGGTCAAAGACGAAGTTGCTCAATATCCTACCCGATCGACGGGTTTGTTGCGAGCGCGCAGGAGAGGTTTGTTCTCGGCGGGACATTTTCCTGGTACCCCGGTTCGGGCCGAGGGTAAACAGGAAGTCGTTCGTGCTTGCCTCGCCTTCCTGCCCAGGACGCGCGTTGACGGTCGCGGCTCCGCTTCGTATAGTGCGTGCATGTTCTGGTTCTTCGTTTTCTTTTTCATCTCAGGGTTTTGCAGCATCCTCTACGAACTGGTGTGGCTGCGCCTCGCGATGGCGGAATTCGGAGTAACCACGGCACTGGTCTCCATTGTCCTTTCCGTTTTCATGGGGGGCCTGGGTGCGGGCTCCTGGATCGCCGGGAGGCTGGTTCGGCGCTATGGCGACCGGATCCGGGTTCCCCCGCTTCGGCTGTACGCGTTTAGTGAGATTCTGATTGCCGTTTCGGCGTTGGCCGTCCCGTTGGAATTGGTGTGGGGGAATCATCTGCTGGGAAAGATGGCGGATCGCGTCCCGATCTCCTCAGGAGTTTATTACCTCGCATCTGGCGCCTGGCTGGCGTTGACTTTAATCCCATGGTGCGCCTGCATGGGAGCGACCATACCTTTGGCGATGTTCGCCATCCGCAGCGGACAAGCTCACGACTCACGGCGTTCGTTCAGCTTTCTCTATCTATCCAACGTTCTCGGAGCGGTGGCCGGCTCCATCATCCCTCTCTTCCTGATCGAGCTCTACGGCTTTCACCGAACGTTGCGGGTTGGCGCGGTTCTGAACGCCCTGATCTTCCTTGCCGTTTTCGCGCTGACACTTGCCTCACCCCAACGCTCCCCGGCGGCCGCACAGGAATCTGCTCAGAGTCCTCCCGACCCGGTGAACACCAGTCGCGGGATCCTGCTTCTTCTTTTCACCACCGGTCTCACCACTATGGGCATGGAGGTGATTTGGATCCGGTTGTTTTCTGCCTATATCGGGCCGCTTGTTTATTCCTTCGCCAGAATCCTGGCCGCGTATCTGGCGGCCACCTTCGCCGGCTCCCAGGTGTACCGAATTTGGGGCCGGCGGCATAGCCGTGAGAGCCCTCTCGTCTGGATTTCGCTTGGCTTTCTTGCGTCGCTTGCCTTGCTTGCAGCCGACGGACGTTTGGAGCTTGACGGCAACTTGCGCGTTCTGCTCGGGGTCGCGCCTTTTGCAGGCGTTATCGGCTTTCTAACCCCCATGCTGGTGGACCGCTGGTCGGGAGGCGACCCTGATCGCGCGGGCCGGGCCTACGCGGTCAACGTCCTGGGCTGCATTGTCGGACCGCTGCTGGCCGGATTCTTTTTGCTGCCATGGTTCGGTGAACAACATTCCCTGCTGCTGCTGGCACTGCCCTGGTTTGGGATGGCGATCCCACCTAGGATCCGGAAGCCGCGGCAGTTGCTTCAAACGGCAATCGCCGCCAGCTTTATCATGGCCGCGCTGGCCGTGTTCTTCTTGGCTGAGGACTACGAGGCGGACTATCCGGACCGCGTGGTGCTGCGCGACAGCACTGCCACAGTAATCGCCACGGGTTCCGGCATGGACAAGCAACTCCTCGTCAATGGCACGGGCATGACGGCCCTCACGCCCATCACCAAGATGATGGCGCACATGACGCTGGCTTCCTTGCAGGAGCCGCCGCGCAACGTGCTGATCATATGCTTCGGCATGGGCACCACCTTCCGCTCGGCATTGTCGTGGCATGTTCCGGTCACGGTGGTGGAACTGGTGCCCAGTGTCCCCAGGCTGTTCACCTACTATCACCCGGATGGCGCTCAGGTCCTGGCCTCGCCGCTGGCCCATGTTGTGATCGACGACGGCAGACGTTATCTGGAGCGCACGCCGCAGAAGTATGACGCCATCATTATCGATCCGCCGCCCCCGATTCCGGCGGCCGGTTCCAGCCTGTTGTACTCTCGCGATTTCTACGAACTGGCGAAGCAGCGGCTGAGTACGCGTGGCATCCTTCAGCAGTGGTTGCCGCCGGGAGCCGACGCCGTGGATCAGTCGGCGATCGCGCGCGCTCTCACCGACGCCTTCCCTTACGTTCGCGTGTACGCGTCTGTGTATGGCGAAGGATTTCACTACCTCGCCAGCATGAGCCCGATCCCTGAACGCTCGGCCGAGGGTCTGGTGTCCCGCATGCCAGCCGCGGCGGTCGCCGACATGATGGAGTGGGGACCCGGAAACACGCCGGTGGGCCAGTTTTCCCTCATGCTCTCGAATCGGTCCTCGCCGGCTGAACTGATTGCCCGCGCGCCCAACGCCCCCGCGCTCCAGGACGACCGCCCGGTGAACGAATACTACCTGCTGCGCAAGTTTTCGGAGAGAAGCAACGAATAGCAGAAGTGCAAACCTTAGAACCTCTGCAATGTCATTCTGAGCGGCGGTTCGCTGCTTCAGGAGATTGGCACAGGAGAACATCCGCGGCCTGCGGTCCACGGACTCTCGTGTCTCGGGGAGTGTGTGGTTGATTTCTTAGGGCCGCGGATCTTCCTGTTTCGGGGGCGGGTGGCGCTTGCTCCAGTCGAAGCGCCGGCCGATGATCGCCTTGAACAGCATATGGTCGGTGGCCCGCGTCACGCCAACTCCGAGACCGAAGTTGATCTCCCACTTGGGCGACACATCCAGATCGAAGGCTGGAACGAACTGCTGCGCCTGATAAGGAAAAGGATCGACTCCGCCAATCGGCCCGAAACCGCTGTAATACTCCAAGCCGAAGGCCACGACCTTGGTGAAGTTCCACGAGATCTTCGCGTCCGGGGAGAACTCCCACCCGCGCTTGGACTCCGGACCGGTATAGGCCTTCTCCAGTGCGGGATTGATCGACCAGTACAGGCGGCCCTTCTGCTGGTCAACGATCGGCCTGATCTCTAGACTCCAAACCGAAGTCGAAAAAATCGGGCGGGCATAGCCAAACTCAGCCGAGAGGCTGACGCCCACCGGCCAGTGCCAACTCTCTGGCGCTCGCACCCGCGGGCGAATGTGATCCCCTACCCACTTCCATCCCTCGCCGTTGGGGACAGTCGTGAAGACGTAAAAGCCGGTTTCAAACCATGGCGTGAAGCCCTGCGTGATCTCCACCGTCTCGTGCAGCTCATGCTCAGTGGGGAGAACGCCCTCTTCGGTCGTCTTCGATCCCTGAAATAGGAAATTGCTGTGTAGCTCCACCATGGTGGTTCTCGGGGGAACCGTCTCCGAGCCGTAGACCTGGATTTCGTAGTTGTCCTGCGCCAGTACGACGCCGCTCAGGAGCAGCAAGACGTGCATTACCGCCGGCAGTACTGAGCGAGACATCTTCACAACCAGGCCGGATCGCACTTACTGCTTGAACACCACCATCGCCAGCGGCGGGAGGTCGAGCAACAGCGAATGGTCCAGTCCGTGGCAGGCGATCGGATCACTCCTCATGCCGCCGTGATTCCCCTGGTCGGTGCCGCCGTAAATCGCGGCGTTACTGTTCAGCAGCTCACGCCAAAATCCCTCGTGCGGAACGCCGACGCGGTAGCCCAGCCGCGGCACCGGAGTGAAATTGCACGCCATCACCAGCGGCGCCGTCTGGTCCTTGGGGAACCGCATGTAGGTCAAAACGCTGTTGTCGGAGTCGTCGGCATCAATCCATCGCCAGCCATCGGGGATGAAGTCGGTCTCGTACAGCGCAGGCTCGCTGCGGTAGAACGTGTTCAGGTCGCGCACCCAACGCTGCGCGCCCTGGTGAAAGGCGTATTTGAGCACGTGCCACTCAAGGCTGCCATCGTGGTTCCACTCGGCCCACTGTCCGAATTCGTCCCCCATGAACATCAGCTTCTTGGCCGGTTGGGTAAACATGTAACCAAACAGCAGGCGCAGGTTGGCGAACTTCTGCCATTCGTCGCCCGCCATCTTGGCAATCAGCGAGCCTTTGCCGTATACCACTTCGTCGTGCGAGAGCGGGAGCACGAAGTTCTCGGTGAATGCGTACAGCCCGCGGAAGGTCAGCTTGTTGTGATGGTATTTGCGGTGAATGGGATTTTTCGTCAAGTAGAGCAGCGAGTCGTGCATCCATCCCATGTCCCACTTCATGCCAAAGCCGAGCCCGCCGATATAGGTTGGCCGCGACACCATCGGCCATGCAGTGGATTCTTCCGCGATGGTCTGGATGTCGGGAAACTCCTTATAGGCGTCTTGATTCACCTGCCGCAGAAACGACACCGCGGCCAGGTTTTCGCGGCCGCCGTACTGGTTGGGAATCCACTCGCCCTGTTTCCGCGAGTAGTCAAGATACAGCATGGATGCGATGGCATCCATGCGTAGGCCGTCAGCGTGGTAGCGGTCGAGCCAGAAGATCGCATTGCTCAGCAGGAAGCCGCGAACTTCGTTGCGATCGTAGTTGAAGATGGCCGACTTCCAATCGGGATGAAAGCCCTTGCGCGGATCGGCGTGCTCGTACAGATGCGTCCCGTCAAAGTAAGCCAGCCCGTGCTCATCGTTGGGAAAATGCGAGGGCACCCAGTCAAGGTACACGCCGATGCCATGCTGGTGCAGGTGGTCCATCAGGTACATGAAGTCCTGAGGCGTGCCGAAGCGCGCGCTGGGGGCGTAATAGCCCGTGACCTGATAACCCCACGAGCCGAAGAACGGATGCTCCATCACCGGCAGGAATTCGACATGCGTGAAGCCCATCTCGCTCACGTAATCGGCGAGCTTGGGCGCCAGCTCACGATAACTCAGCGAGCGATTGCCGTCTTCGGGCACGCGCATCCACGAGCCCAAATGGACTTCGTAAATCGAAATCGGAGCGTCGTACTTGTTGTGGTCATGGCGGGTGCGCATCCACTCTTCATCGTGCCATTCGTAATCCAGGTCCCAGACGATGGATGCCGTCCGCGGCGGAACTTCGTTGTAGAAGCCGTAAGGGTCGGCCTTGCTCACCTCGTACATGTGGTAGCGAGAGCGGAGGTGGTACTTGTAGGTCTCGCCCTTTCCTAGGTCGTGAAGGAACGCCTCCCACACGCCGGAGCTGCCCCGCGGATTCATGGGATGCGAGTCGGCATTCCAGCCGTTGAAGTCGCCAACCACAGAAATGCGCTCGGCGTCCGGCGCCCACACCGCGAAGTAGGTGCCCCTCTTCCCGTCGACCTCCGTCACATGTGCACCGAATTTTTCGAACAGCCGGTTGTGGTTGCCTTCATTGAACAGATGAAGATCGTAGCTGGTCAGCAGCGTGGAATCCTTGTCCTGGGACGCCGTGGTTGCCATCATTCGTTCTCCTCGTGGCTCGGATGGGCTCCGCGCAGCCGGGACGGCAGGACCCAGGAAACCCCCCGGGCTTCCCCTGCCTGAAGTCGTCGCGCGCCTAACACTATACGCGTTTTGCACCGCAACAAACGCAAAAGCGGCGCGTGCCGGGGCGCCGGCGTCCCAGCGTGATCGCACACGACGCGGTGACGCACGTTACTGCCTGCGGGCAACCCCGGTGTTCTCATTAGGGTGGCGACGTGCACTCCCGGATTCGTATCCTGGCAGGCAGTCTCTGCCGGCGCGTCGACCGCAAATTAAGGAGAACAACAACATGGCTGACAAGAAAGCGGACCTGGCTGGCCCCGGAATTGGCGACTACACAGAGCTGGAAAAGGTCCTTCCGGCGGATTACAGCTCGCTGCTGTCACCCAAAGAGACCCAGAAGGCGATCTTCGAGGCAAAGAACTACATTGAAGAAAACCTCTGCCACGAACTGAACCTGCAGATGGTCACCGTGCCGCTCATCGTTGACGAGGAGAGCGGCGTAAACGACTATCTCGACCGCGACGGATCGCGCACCCCGATCCAGTTCCACATCTCCAACGATCGCGAGAAGCACCCCATCAACGCCCAGGTCGTGCAGGCGGCCACCAAGTGGAAGAGGCTGGCGCTGAAGCAGTTCAACTGCCAGCCCGGAGAGGGCATCTGCACCGACATGCGCGCCGTGCGCAAGGACTACTTCCTCGACCACGACCACAGCGCCTACGTGGACCAGTGGGACTGGGAGCGCGTCATCACCGCCGACCAGCGCAACCTGAGCTTCCTGAAAGGAGTGGTCAGCAAGATCTGGAAGGTCATCGTCGGCGCCGAGCGGCACGTGCAGGAGATCTTCCCGCAACTGCGCGACCCGCGTTATCCCAACCTGCCCGAGCAGCTCACCTTCCTGCATGCCGAAGAAATCCTCGACCTGTATCCCGAGCTGCCGCGCAAGCAGCGCGAGACGGCAATCCTGCAGAAGTATCCTGCGGTGTTCATCATCGGAATTGGTTGGACGTTAAAGGATGGTTATCCGCACGAGATGCGCGCCGCCGATTACGACGACTGGGTCACCGAGACCCGCTCCGACGACGGCCACGTACGGCACGGCCTGAATGGCGACATCCTGGTATGGAACCCGGTGACCAGGCGGCGGCATGAGCTGACGTCGATGGGCATCCGCGTGAATTCCGAGTCGCTCAAGAAGCAACTGGAGCTGACCGGACAGATGGACTTCCTGAAGTTCCCCTATCACAAGGCGATCGTCAACCACCAGATTCCGCTCAGCATCGGCGGCGGCATTGGGCAGTCACGGACGTTAATGCTGCTGCTGCGCAAAGCGCATCTCGGCGAAGTCAGCGTCACCGTGTGGCCCAAGGTGCTGAAGGAGATGTGCGAGAAGAAGAACATCCACGTGCTGAACTAGTTGTCAGCTAGTCGGTAGCCAGTAGTCGAGTTGTCCGCTGGCGATTGGCAACAGGCTCACTTGGTCTGCTCATCGTATCATGGCACGGTTCCAGAATCGACTGACCAGTCCATCCACTGACAACTGACAACTGGCTACTGACTACTTCTTTCTTCGGCTTCATCATCTCCCACGCCGCGTCGGGTATGCGCCGCCCGATCAGGCTGAAGGTGCTCGCGCCCGCCAGCATCTCGCCGCCGTCCATGTACACCATCTCGCCGTTGATGTAGCCCGCCTGATCGCTGATGAGAAATGCGCCCAGGTTGGCAATCTCCTCCAGCGTGCCGAAGCGATGCAGAGGATTGTGCTCCAGCAGTCCCTTCTCCAGCTCCGGCGTCGGCAGCAGCCGCGAGAACGCGCCTTCGGTGCGAATCGCTCCCGGAGCGATGGCGACAAATCGAATCCCTCGTCCGCCCCACTCCACCGCCAGGCTGCGCATGAGCGCGACCACGCCTGCCTTCGCCACCGCGCTCGGCACAACGTACGCCGAGCCGGTGTCCGCATAAGTGGTCGCGATGCTGAGCACTACACCCTTGTGCTTGCCCGCGAGCCAGCGCCGGCCGCAGGCCATGGTCATGTTGATGGTGCCTTTGAGCACAATGCCAATGACGGCATCGAATGCGTGAGGCGACAGCTCTTCGGTGCGGGCCAGAAAATTTCCCGCCGCGTTGTTCACCAGCACGTCTAGCGGGCCTTTCGCCCACAGCTGCTCGATGAGCGTCTCGACCTCCTCGTGATAGCGCACATCACAGGAAAAGCCCTCAATGGTTCCGCCGGTGGAGGCAGAAAGCTCCGCCGCCGTTTTCTGCACCACCTCGGCGCGCCGTCCGCAGATGTAAACCGTGGCGCCGAGTTGCAGAAAGCGTTCGGCCATGGCGCGGCCAATGCCCGTGCCGCCGCCGGTAATGAGAATGCGTTTGCCCTTCAGTAGATCTTCGGTAAACATGGGATTTGTGGAAAGAACAACCGTAACACGGCAACGCTGCAGTACCAAGCGAATGCCACCAGCGGTCGCGAGTCACTTCGTTTTCCTCAGGCAATCCGGCTTGTGGCATCATGTCGCCATGACACCAAGAATGAAGAGAGTCCTGGAAGCAGTATTCTGGTTTGTGCTAGGCCATCTTAGCTGCGCCGCCATGCACCATCTCATTCATAGCTAGACGGTTCGTGGAGGTCGGTGAACGCTCGGTCGGGTGCCACGCCTTCCTTGCAGCATCGTGGGGTAGAGGTTATGCTCCATCATCCCGGAGGTGTGGCCCAATGAACCGACGAACTTTGCTTAAGCATTTGGCGGCAGCGCCTTTGCTGCCGGCCCTTTGGCCCTATCTCTCGGATGCTGAGCCGACCCCGATCCCCACAAAGTCTGCGTTTCGCCGTGTTCGCCCCGGCGATCCCTCCTGGCCCACTGTCGCAAGCTGGGAAAAGCTGAAGCAGCAGGTCGGCGGAAATCTTATTCCGGTTCAGTTTCCTCTGGCGGCGTGCGAAGTCGAATCCGATAACGCCGCCTGTCAGGACGTAATCAAGAATTTAGACAACCCCTATTACATCGGCGACCAGCCGGGCCTAACACAAACTTTGGGTTGGGCGAATGCGTGGACTACCAAGCCCAGTGTTTATGCCGTCGCCGCAAGAAATGCCGATGACATTGCAGCGGCGGTGAATTTTGCTCGCGAGAACCGTTTGCGTCTGGTCGTCAAAGGTGGCGGACACAGCTATCAAGGGACATCCAACGCTCCGGATTCGCTCCTGGTTTGGACCCGGCACATGAATGACATCATGACGCACGATGCATTCGTCTCGCAGGGTTGCGAGGGCAAGCAAGCCCCGCAGCCCGCCGTTACGCTGGGCGCCGGAGTGATCTGGCTTCACGCCTATGACGCTGTTACCACCAAGGCCGGCCGTTATGTTCAAGGTGGAGGTTGCACCACCGTCGGAGTGGCGGGCCTCATTCAAAGCGGCGGCTTCGGCAGTTTCTCCAAGCACTACGGCCTCGCGGCGGCGGGCTTGCTGGAGGCCGAGGTCGTCACCGCCGATGGCAAGATTCGCGTCGCGAACGCATGCACGAATCCAGAGCTTTTCTGGGCGCTAAAAGGCGGCGGAGGTGGCAGCTTTGGCGCCGTGAGCAAACTAACTCTGCGCGTGCGCGAGCTTCCCGAATTCGCCGGCGGCGCCATCTTCACCGTCAAGGCCTCGTCCGACGATGCCTTTCGTCGCCTCCTCCACCAGTTCGTGGACCTTTACCGCACAAGCCTATTCAACGATCATTGGGGCGAGCAGGCCCACGTGAACACAGACAACTCGCTGACGATTTCCATGGTCTCTTATGGACTGGACACTGCGCAGGCCAAAGAGATTTGGCAGCCGTTCTTGGATTGGATCGCGCGCTCGCCCGCCGCCTACACGCTGAAAGCTCCGCCAATAGTCGGGAGCTTGCCGGCCCGATATTGGTGGGATCCCGAGTGGCGCGAACAGCATCGCCAATCGGTTTTCGTCTCCGACTCGCGTTCCGGTGCGCGCTCGGGCGATGTTTGGTGGACTGGCGATGCGGGTCAGGTCGGCCAGTTCCTTTACGGCTTTGAGTCGCTCTGGCTGCCAGCGTCCCTGCTCGAGAACGGTTCGCAGGATCGTCTCGTCAATGCATTGTTTGCCGCATCGCGTCACTGGGAAGTCGAACTGCACTTCAACAAAGGTCTCGCCGGTGCTCCCGCTGATGCCATCGCCGCGGCCCGCGACACGGCAACTAATCCTGCGGTACTTGATGCATTTGCTCTAGCCATCATTGCCTCAGGCGAGGGGCATGCGTATCCGGGCCTTCGCGGCCACGAGCCTGATCTTGCTGCGGCTCGCAAAGAAGCCGCCGCCGTCGCCAAATCGATGGACGAACTTCGCAAGCTGGCTCCGAACGGCGGATCGTATGTGTCGGAGAGCAACTTCTTCGAACCTGGTTGGCAGCAGTCCTTCTGGGGCTCGAATTACCCAAGACTGCAAGCGGTGAAAGCAAAGTACGATCCTGACGGCTTGTTCTTCGTCCACCACGGCGTGGGCTGCGAAGAATGGAGTCCCGATGGCTTCACACGGTTAACCGGAGCCTAAGTCGCGAAGTCACTTTGCTGGCGTTGCGGCCGCTGCGCCTGCGGAAACAACCCTGTCTGTTGGGCGGACTCGGATCAAGCATGCTCATAGAAATCGGACATATCGAGGCGATCTTCCGGTATCCCGTGAAGTCCATGGGCGGCGAACGACTCGAGGTCGCCGACCTCGGTTGGCACGGCCTCGAGGGTGACAGACGCCTCGCATTCCGGCGGATGGAAGACCGCAGCGGGTTCCCGTGGCTGTCAGCGACCAAGCTTCCGGACCTGCTCTTGTTTGCTCCGCACCGCCGTGACGACGGTGCCCAGCGAGACCTTCCTACGCATATTCGCACGCCGGATGGCGAAGTTATGCCTGTCTTCGGGGAGGACTTGGCCACGGAGGTCGGGCGTCGGTACGGGGCTCCCGTGCAGATGATGCAGTTGAGGCATGGCATCTTCGATGACGCCAGCATCTCCGTGATCGCCCTCGATACGGTGCGCGAGATCGCGCGACTCGCAGGGCCGAGCCCCGACGTGCGGCGATTTCGCCCGAACATCGTGGTTCGTTTACTGCGATCGGCTCCCTTCCAGGAAGACGAGTGGTTGGGCGGTGTGCTCTCATTCGGCGAGGGAGACGACGCCCCCGCCATTACCGTCACGATGCGCGACGTCCGCTGCTCGATGCTGAACCTTGATCCCGATTCGGCCAGTCCCGCGCCAGAAATGATGAAGGCGGTCGTTCGTGCGAACCAGAACAATGCGGGAATCTACGGCGCGGTCACTCGCATCGGTCGACTGGCGGTCGGACAGACCATACTCCTCCGTGCGGCAACCAGGAAGAGCGAACGTGGGTGATCGAAACACAATGTCCCGGAACGCCGGCCGGGTGCGCACTCATTCGTGCCGTTTGCGAATGAGACCTCATGCGCCTGCGGCGCACCACCGAGCATGAAAATAGGCTCAAGCGCTCTGCTGACTAGAAGGGCTTAGGCCTTATTTTCACGACAGTGGGGGTAGTAAGAACTACAGTGGAGCTTGACGGAAAGTTGGAGGGTGAAACTTCCCACTCAACCAAAGGAAGGTTGAGTGGGGCACCCGGCAGCCCCCGAGTTGCCCGTCACTGGGGAGGAACCGCTGCTCGGTCTCGCCGGTGTGACTTCGGTCGGTGGACTTACTCTCGATCGGGTAATGTTAAATCGGGTCGTGGGCTTAGCTCGAGCGGATTAATCTCGACCTTGACGTCCTTTGTGGTTTGTCCCCATAAATACCCGTCTATGCTTCGGTTGCAAAAAGATTGCATGACGCCACCGTCCCAGCCTGGAAGGAGATCCTTGGCGTAAGCAAGGAAGCGCTGTTCCGCAGCGGCTGGGTCGTCCCCAAGTATCACTGAGAGAACGGTGCTTCTGAATTCCTGACTCGATTCTGCCCAGCGAATTAAAGCTGAAGCATAACTCTTAAGGGAGTCCCGTACATTGGCGCGAAGAGTACTATTTTCGGGATCGGCACGCCACTTTCTCACGGAATTTCGGTATCCAAATCCTAAGTCGTTTCGAATCTTTACCAACGTCTCTGGATCCACCGTCAGCAAGGCGGAAAGCGGTGGAACAGCTACGGTCTCGAGAATCGGGCCACCCAACGGAGCGTTCCTTTGTACCGTCAGGATCTCATCTGCCGCGAGCAGGTGAAATTCTTTGTCATACCCAGGACACGTCGCGAGAGTGTTGAACGCCTGCGCTTGGTTGTAGCGATAGCACTCGCAGACAATCGACCAGAGTTGACTTATTTTTCTTTTCGCCTCGTTGTCGTGGGTCAGCCGCACGACATCTTCGATACTATTAATCTTTTTCGCGTCAACATTGAAATCGGGTGCAACTTCTTCTCGAAGGATCTGGAGGTATTGCCAGCGCTGCAACCCCGCTCCTCCCTCTGCGCGGGTTCTCCGCACTGCCTCAGAGATACCATCCAATCGAAGCTTGAGCGTCTCGCGGAACAATTTCTGAATTCGACGAGGATCCTTCAACGATTGCAAAACGACCGTGCTTGGCTCGTCCTGGCACAAATGCTGCTGCACCAAGGACTGAAACCGCTCTGCAACACTGTATGAAGGCCATGGCTCAATCCGCGCATTCTCACACGCGGCTGTCATCCTTTTGCGCAATGCACCGAATTCTGGCACTAACCCGGGATAGTCTGCACGTAGTACCTTGTCGATGCTCGCCCACTGAGGATCACGTGCTTTGACGACAACTATTCCGTTGTTTAAGCATTTCTCGAATAACGATGTACCGCCATGCCGCGACAGCAGAACGTGCTTCGCTAGGCGATTCGAAATAAGTAAGTACGCGTCTGTGATAGCCAACGTCTCTTCAAACAGGAAGCTCAATAAAAAGCTGGCGTCAAAGTTGAGACCCGGTTGAAGCCACTCCAACTCGCGATCCGCGATTGCCATGTAAAGTGGCTTCGCTGGGTGCGGTTCGGCGGAAACCGCGGCCAGAATAACAGCGGCAGCCTGCTGCTCTACGCCCAACTCCCTGAGTAGCGTCTCCAGCCCTCGGGCATATTCAGTCCTGAAATCGACATGGTGCAGGGAGGACAGGAGGACAGGAGTCTTGCAATTACGGTGGAAAACCGGGATGATCCTCTTGCCTTCGTTCAAGGCGAAAGTCACTTCATTGAGGACGTGGACGGAAGCGACAGAGGAGGGCGACAAGATCACCAGCACGCATAGACAATTCTCGAGCGCCTCTTGGATTGCTTGAGCCCAGCGCTGTCCGGAGACCATGCGGAGCTGGTCTATCCACACGGGTATACGGACGGCCTCTAGGTCTCCGGCCAGACGCAAGGCGAATTCGGAATCGTCACGGCTGTAGCTGAAAAAAGCTGTCGGTGCCTCGGTTGCCAAGCCGATCCCCCGCTGCAGGAAACTATGGAAAGGACATAGTACCCGATGTGGGCAGAATTGAAATCCACATCCACTCTGGGTACAACGTGCCGAGCACCAATCACCCCGTCTAGGTTGTTTCTGCCCAACATCACCAGACGCCCCCAAGGAGATTTGACCAAGGGTTGCGTAAACCGGCCTCTAGGAAGCATTCCGAGCGTCGCGTCGGACGCGGGAATAAGACCGGGTTGACATTCCAACTGACCCGCTACCCGATCCCCGCTATGCCGGCTTGCTCGCGGTCTCAGCCTCGCGGCCCACGTCCTCGCTGGCCGCCTCTGCCTGAAGAGGGACCTTCCGCATCATCAAAGTGACTACCAGCCCGTGGGGCTTCGCGTTGCCGGCCGCGACGCCTCCATCGTGCGCCCGATGGCGTTGTTGGCAATCGCCAGGCCCAGGCCCATTCCGCCCGTGGTGGTCCCGCGTGAATCGTCCACCCGGTAAAAGGGCTCGAAGATGAGCTGCATTTTGTCCTCGGGTACACCCGGGCCGTTGTCGTGCACGGTCACCGATGCCGCGCCGTCGCCTGCAGCGAGCCAGACCTCGATCTTGCCGCCCTCGCCTGAATAAAAAATGGCGTTGCGCACCACGTTCTCGATGGCGCTGCGCAACAGGCCGGGGTCAGCCGTACACCTGGATATTTTCGAAGTTGTGAACAGGTGATGGTGGCGTTGGTTGCCGCCGCTTCGAACTCGCATCGTGCAGCACGTCATCCACCAGGTCGTTCAGGGAGAGCGGTTCGAAGTGCGGCTTGAGCTGCCCGCTCTCCAGCCGCGAGACGGTCAGAATCCGTTCCAGCATGGCATCCAGTTGGATGGTGTCCTGCTCGATGCGGTCCAGCATCTCTTCGCGCTCAGTGTCGTCCGGCATCCCGCGCCAGAGCCAGCGCCAGGCGGATGCGCGCGATGGGCGAGCGCAACTCATGGGAGACGCCGCTCAGCAGGCTTCGTTCACTCTTGATCTGCTTTCGCAGCTCGGCCGCCATGGTGTCGAAGTCGCGCACCAGGTCGGCAATCTCGTCGCGGCGGTTGCCCAGGTTCTTCCCTGCGCGGATGTCGAGATTTCCCCGCGCAAGCTGATGGGTCGCGTTGCGCAGCCGCTCGATGGGCTTGGTCAGGTAATGCGCGATGAGCAAACAGACGATCGCCGAGAAGATGGTGCCCAGCTTCAAGGTCCAGAGGATGTCGCCGGGAACGCGCTCCTACAGCGGCGGCGGCACCAGTTCGGCAATCAGAAGGTATTTTCCGCGCGGGGTGGTGGCGGCCGCAGCCAGCACGTTGGCTTCGTAGGAATGATGCAGGCCTTCGCGTCTTCTCTGCCTTGGCCGCGTCGTCAAGAACGCGTTGCGGAATCTTCGCGGCCGGAAAGCTCGCGGCCATTGGCGTCCACCAACCAGAAGCGTGAGCGGTTGGGCAACGACAATTTGTCCAGCAGCGGAGCAAGTCCGGCTTGTCCCTGCTGCTCGAAGGTCTGTGCGGCGAGGTTGGCCAGCACCGGCATCTCGCGGCGCTCCGGCTGGATCCACCACGGGTGCTCGGAGGAAATGCGGTAGTGGAGGCGCAGGTACAAGGCTCCGAGCAGCACGGCTTGCGCCGCCCAGAACGGAAGAAAGATTTTCCAGAACAGCCGCCGGTTCATGCCTTGCTCTTCTCCGCCGTCTCGGCAGCGAGAAAGTAGCCGATGCCGCGAATTGGGCTGATCAATTCGTCCGCTTCCGATGCAGGCGCCCAGTTTCCTGCGCACGCGACTGACGTGCACATCCACGCTGCGATCGAGGAAATTCAACGAGCGTCCCAGCGCGGCTTCGGCGATTTGCTCACGCGTGACCACCTTGCCGGCGTGGCGCAAAAGCAGCTCCAGAACATTGAACTCGACCGAGGTGAGATCGACGGGCTTGCCGCCGCAAGTGACGGTGCGGCTGCCGAGGGACATCCGGACATCGCCCACAGTGAGCACTTCGTCTTGTTCGGCGCGAGCGCCGGCCGGCGCGGGTTCGCGTGTGCGACGAAAGATGGCGCGGATTCTGGCGACCAGTTCGCGCGGATCGAACGGCTTGCGAGGTAGTCATCCGCGCCGATTTCCAGGCCAACGATGCGGTCGACCGCTTCCCCTCTGGCGGTCAGCAGGAGGACGGGAACCCGGACTGGCGGCGCAGTTCCTTCAGCAACTCGAACCCGAGCCGCCCGGGAGCATGACATCCAGCACGATCAGTTCGTGTCCGCCCGCCGAGCGCAGCGCTCAATCCGAAGGCATGATCGTAGGCGGCATCCACCTGGAAGCCTTCCCCTTCCAGAAAGCGCTTCAGCAACTTGACAAGCGCGTGGTCGTCATCCACGATGAGCAGACGGTTCACGGGACTTATTTTGCGCTTTCCCGCGCGCCCGGCGGTGAAGAATTGTTACGTGATGTCTTCGTACCCTTCACAAAACTTAACTTTCCTTCACCCCTCTTAACCGCTGTCCCAGACCCCGTCAGGTCTAATAGTATTGGATGCAATAGTACTGCAATACGGGCGGTGATTGCGGTTAAGGCGGACGTAACGTGGTGACATCTATACCATCGCCGCGTCTGTCGTTGCATGCAGGAGGGTTGCTTGAAGAGACAGGGGGTCCTCGGACTGGGACTAGGCTTGGGCGTGGCGCTGGCGATTTGCGCTGCGCTGGCCGGATGCAGTTCGCAGCAGGCAAAGGCGCAAAGGCCGGCGGACCGCCACCCGCTGTTCCGGTCGGCGTCGCAGCGGTAAAACAGGGCGATTTCAACGTCTATCTCACCGGACTGGGTTCGGTCGAGGCCTTCTATACAGTTTCGCTGAAGACGCGCATTGACGGGCAGATCATGCAGGTCAATTTTCGCGAAGGCCAGGATGTAAAGGCGGGCGAAACTGCTGATCGTGATCGATCCGCGTCCTTATCAGGTAGCGCTGGAGCAGGCGAAGGCCAATCTGCAGAAAGACGAGGCCCAGCTCACCAACGCCAAGGCGCAATACCAGCGAAACAAGGTGCTTTACGAACAGGGCGTCATCGCCAAGCAGGACCTGGACACGATGGAAGCGTCGTTCGGGACCTATGAAGGCACCATCGCTGCTGACAAAGCTGCCATCGAAAATGCCAAGCTGAACCTGACCTACTGCTACATCAAGTCCCCTATTGACGGCCGCATCGGACTGCGCCAGGTCGATCCCGGCAACTACGTTACCGCCGCCGGCGGAACCGCGATGGTGGTCATCACGCAATTGCATCCCATCGCCGTGATGTTCACCTTGCCTGAAGACCAACTGCAAACCGTGCGCGATCACATGAAGCAAGGCGCGCTGGAGGTTGACGCCTACAGCCGTGACGATCAGACCAAGCTGGCTACGGGAAAGCTGCTGACCATCGACAATCAGATCGACCAGACAACGGGTACGGCGAAGCTGAAGTCGGATCTTCGACAATCCCGACAACAATCTCTGGCCCAATGAGTTCGTCAATGCGCATCTGCTGCTGGAAACACGTAAGAACGCCGTAACCGTTCCAGCCAGCGCCATTCTGCGCGGACCCGAAGGCTCGTTCACCTACGTCGTTGACACCAACAACACAGTGCAGATGCGTCCTGTACAGCTTGCGCTGACTCAGGGCAGCACCGTGGTGATCGCTCGGGCTTGCAGGGAGGCGAGAGAGTTGTTACCGACGGACAGGAGAAGCTACAGGCAGGAAGCCGAGTAGCTCCGCAAGCTCCGGCCCGTCAGAATCAGCAGACCACCGGCAACATCGGATCGCAGACATGAGTATTTCGCGGCCATTTATTCTTCGGCCCATCGCCACGTCGCTGTTGATGACGGGGCTGTTGCTGGTGGGAATCGTCGCCTACAGGCAACTACCCATCTCCGCCCTGCCGCAGGTGGATTATCCGACGATCCAGGTAGTGACGTTCTATCCCGGGGCCAGCCCTGACGTCACCGCCTCTTCGATAACAGCGCCGCTGGAGCGCCAGTTCGGCGAACTCCCCGGCCTCAGCCAGATGACTTCCAGCAGCTCCTTTGGCGCATCGGTCATCACGCTGCAGTTCAACCTGGAAGAGAACATTGACGTTGCCGAGCAGGAAGTGCAGGCCGCGATCAATTCTGCGCAGACGTATCTGCCTGCCGACCTTCCCACGCCTCCGATCTACAGCAAGGTAAATCCTGCTGACGCGCCTATCCTGACGCTGGCGATGACGTCGGACAGCATGCCGCTTCCCCAGGTGGAAGACCTGGCGGACACGACGTTCGCGCAAAAGATTTCGCAGTTGCCGGGCGTTGGGCTGGTCAGCATCAGCGGCGGACAGAAGCCGGCGGTCCGCATCATGGCCAACCCCACGGCACTGGCTTCCTATGGCATGAGCCTGGAGCAACTGCGCACCGTCATCGGACAGATCAATGTCGACCAGGCGAAGGGACAGCTACAGGACAACCGGCAAGCCTTCACCATCGGCGCCAACGATCAGTTGCTGAGTCCCCAAGGTTACGCCGACACCATCGTCGCCTACAAGAACGGCAACCCGGTACGTCTGTCCGACGTCGCCACAAGTCGTCACGGGCCCGGAGAACGTCAACCAGGCAGCGTGGATGAACACTACGCCGGCAGTGATCCTGAACATTCAGCGGCAGCCGGGCGCCAACATCATCAAGGTCGTTGACAGCATCAAGCTGCGGCTGAAGCAGCTGCAGTCGAACTTGCCTGCCTCGGTCAAAGTCACTGTCCTCACCGACCGCACCAACACCATCCGCGCCAGCGTCAAGGATGTTCAGTACGAAATGATGCTGACCATCGTACTGGTGGTGTTGGTGATCTTCGTTTTCCTGCGCACGTTGTCGGCGACGATTATTCCCAGCATTGCCGTGCCGCTCTCGCTGGTGGGCACCTTTGGCGTGATGTATCTGCTGGGATACTCGCTCGACAACCTGTCGCTGATGGCGTTGACCATCTCGACCGGCTTCGTGGTTGACGACGCCATCGTGATGATCGAGAACATCGAGCGCTACATCGAGGAGGGCCACTGCCCTCTGGAAGCGGCGCTCCAAGGTGCGGGACAGATCGGCTTCACCATCGTCTCGTTGACGGTTTCGTTGATCGCCGTGCTGATTCCATTGCTGTTCATGGGCGACATCGTCGGCCGTCTCTTCCGTGAGTTTGCCGTAACGCTGAGCGTCACCATACTTTTCTCGGCCATCATCTCGCTGACGCTGACGCCGATGATGTGCTCGCTGCTGCTACGTCAGAAAGATCAGGCAAGGCATGGACGCTTCTATGAGTGGTCGGAGCGCGCTTTTGCCAACACCATTGCGTTCTACGGCCGCACTGTAAAGTTCGTCCTCAAACATCAAACCGTGACTCTGCTGGTCACCATCGGAACGCTGGTGGTGACCATCATCATGTACATCGAAGTACCCAAGGGGTTCTTCCCGGTGCAGGACACCGGCGTAATCACGGGCATTACCGACGCGCCGGAGAGTATTTCTTTTGCCGCCATGTCGGAGCGTCAACGCGAACTGGCGGCGGCCATCCTGAAGGACAAGGACGTCGAAAGCCTTTCGTCGTTCATCGGCGTGGATGGCACCAACACCACGCCCAACAGCGGCCGAATGCAGATCAATCTGAAGTCGCGCGATGACCGCGACGATGACGTGACCACCATCATGAAGCGGCATACAGCAGGAGGTCGCCGGCGTCGAAGGCATCACGCTTTACATGCAGGCGGTGCAGGACCTGACGGTGGAAGACCGCATCAGCCGCACGCAATATCAGTTCAGCCTGGAAGATGCCGACCCCAAGGAGCTGGCAGCGTGGACCGCGAAGATGCTCGAGAAGCTGAAGAAGCTGCCGCAGTTGCGCGATGTCGCCACCGACCAGCAAAACCAGGCGGCGCAGGCGAACCTGGTCATCGATCGCGACACCGCTTCGCGGCTGGGCGTAACCACCTCTGCCATTGACAACACCCTGTATGACGCCTTCGGCCAGCGGCTGGTCTCGATCATGTTCACGCAGCTCAACCAGTACCACGTCGTGCTGGAAGTGGACCCCAGCTTCCGCAATGATCCGGATTCGCTGAAGAACATTTATGTGCCGGCCGGCGGTGGACAAAGCCCGGTGCGCAGGGCGGAAACGCTCCGGCTGCTAACACCCCGAGCACCAGTGTTCTGGGCGCGAACGCCTCGCAGGTGCCGCTGAGCGCGATCGCGCACTTCGAAACCACGACCGGGCCGCTGACCATCAATCACCAGGGGCAGTTCCCGTCGGTCACGATTTCGTTCAACCTCGGCAGGGCGCGTCGTTGGGTGACGCGGTGAAGGCGATCCAGCAGACCGCGGCTGACTCGGGTTGCCGCCGAGCATCCAGTTGGCGTTCCAGGGCACGGCGCGCGCCTTCCAGGCCTCGCTGGCCAACGAAGGCTGGCTGATTCTGGCCGCCATCGTCACCGTGTACATCGTGCTGGGGGTGCTGTATGAGAGCTACATCCATCCCATCACGATTCTCTCCACGCTACCCTCAGCCGGCGTCGGCGCGATTCTCGCGCTCATGCTGTTTCGCATGGACCTGGGCGTGATGGCCCTGATCGGCATGATCCTGCTGATCGGCATCGTAAAGAAGAACGCCATCATGATGATTGACTTTGCGCTGGAAGCGGAGCGCAAGGAAGGCAAGGCGCCGGTGGACGCCATCTACGAAGCGTGCCTGCTGCGCTTCCGTCCCATCATGATGACGACGTTTGCCGCGCTGTTCGGCGCGGTGCCCCTGGCGGTTGGCTCCGGCACCGGTTCCGAGCTGCGGCGACCGCTGGGCGTGACCATCATCGGCGGCCTGAATGATCAGCCAGTTGCTGACTCTGTACACCACGCCGGTGGTGTATCTGTGGTTCGACCGGCTGGGGGCAGCTCTGCGCCGCCTGCGTGCGCCCA
>CAWAJA010000011.1:0-7202 GCA_963782275.1 uncultured Acidobacteriaceae bacterium
TAATCAGCACGTCGGGGATCAACTGCACCCCACTGGGCTAAACAGGCTGCTCTGCGTGGAACCGGACCCGCCGATCTGCCCGCTGGCGAGTCCCGACTTCCACAACCACCACAAGCGCACCGCCAGCTTGCGCGCCATCGCAACGGCGGCAATCGAGCGGTTCTTCTTCATCGCCAGGCGGACGTACTGCCGCCGCCACTCCGGCTCCCAGCGCACCGCCACGTGCGCCGCCTCCACCAGCAGGCCACGCAACAACGCATTGCCCTGCTTGCTGATGTGCCCCAGTCGCTGCTTGCCGCCGGAGCTGTGCTCCGAGGGAATCAGCCCCAGATAGCTGGCCACCTGCCGGCTGGTTGGGAAGCGCGCGGGATCCAGGAGGGTGAGCTCGTAGGCCAGACCCACCACCGGACCGACCCCGCGCTGCTGGCGCAGGCAACGCACCACCGGGCTGGCTTCGGCGGCGGCTTCGACCGCCTGGTCCAACAGCGCGCTACGTCGCTGCAGATCAGCCAGCAGTGCCAGCAGATCACAGCGCTTCTGCTCGGCCCAGTGGGGCAGAGCCAGGGCCTGCAGCTGCGCCTGCCCCTGGCGGCTCCACAGGGCGCGCCGCAAGCGCAGGCCCTCGTTGATGGCCAGCGCCTGCAGTTGGTTCTTCACCCTGGTCTGCATCTGCACCAGACGATGACGATGGCCCACCAGTTGCCGCAGATTGCGCTGCTCCGGGCTGGGCACCGACAGCCGCGGGAAGCGCTGCTGCAGCAACAGATCGAGCAGCAGTTCGGCGTCGCGGCGATCGGTCTTCTGCTTGCGCGGAGCGGCCGCCCGGATTTTGCCCGGATGCCCGATCCACAACTCGATGCCGCAGTCGGCCAGCAGCCGCTCGAACCAGCGGGTGCCGCCGGTGGCCTCCATGCCCACCCGCACCGCCTGCCCCTGAAGGCTACGGTAAAACGACTCGGCCTCGCCGCCGTGCTCCAGCCGGTGATTGCCGCATTCGCCGGTTGTAGTGTCACAACATGCGATTTGCTGAAAGCTCGGATGATAATCACAACCTATAATCAACATCGCGTCGACTCCTTCCTCCCGAGCTTTTGGTCGTTCGCAGCCACCAATGTACTCGCTGCGAGGGAGCCGACGTTGTCATGAAATCAGGACGGAGCCGAAGGCGGAGTCCTGGGTAAGTGGGAAAGGTACCCGAGTCCCTTCAGGGACAGCACAGTTCTGGGAGCCCCTCACAGCGGGTGAAGCCGTTGTTTTGGATTGCCTTCCACGGCACGACTGGAAGTCGTGCCCTGTTACAGAGCTGCTTCCCGAAACAAGCTCCGGTGGCCGGTGGGTGGGGATGCTAATTGCTGATCGCCAATTGCTGCTTCGCTGCGTAGTGCGAGTCCACGTAGTCGTCGAGGATCTTGATAAACTCGGCGACGATGTGGTCGCCTTTGAGCGTGGTCATCAGGCGGCCGTCAACATATACCGGCGCTTTGGGCTCCTCGAACGTCCCGGGCAGCGAGATGCCGATGTTGGAGTGCTTCGATTCGCCGGGGCCGTTGACCACACAGCCCATGACAGCGACCTTCATCTCCTCGACGCCAGCGTAGCGTGTCTTCCACAGCGGCATCTGATCGCGCAGGTAGCCCTGGATCTGCTCGGCCATCTCCTGGAAAAACGTGCTCGTGGTTCGGCCACAGCCAGGACACGCGGTTACCTGCGGGGTGAAGCTGCGAATGCCGATGGATTGCAGAATCTGTTGCGCGACTGTCACTTCTTCGGTGCGATCGCCGTTGGGCGCGGGCGTGAGCGAGACACGAATGGTGTCGCCAATGCCTTCCTGCATCAGCACCGCAAGCGCCGCGCTGCTGCTAACGATGCCCTTGGCGCCCATGCCGGCTTCGGTGAGCCCGAGATGCATGGGGTATTCGCAACGGCTCGCCAGCTCGCGATACACGTCAATGAGGTCCTGCACGCCGCTGACTTTGGCGCTGAGGATGATCTGGTCTTTGCGCAAGCCGTAGCTCACGGCAAGCTCGGCCGAGCGCAAGGCGCTTTGCACCATGGCTTCCATAGTCACGTCCCGCGCATCTTTGGGTTCGTCGAGCCGGGAGTTCTCATCCATCAGACGCGTCAACAGCGCTTGGTCGAGCGAGCCCCAGTTGACGCCGATGCGCACCGGCTTGTCGTTTTCGATGGCAACTTCGATCATGGTGCGAAAGTTGTCGTCGTCCTTTTTGCCGATGGAACAATTTCCCGGATTGATGCGGTACTTGGCCAGCGTCCGCGCGCACTCAGGGTACTTCTTCAGCAGGATGTGGCCGTTGTAATGGAAGTCGCCGATGATGGGCACCGGAAGGCCCAGCCGGTCGAGGCCATCCACGATATGCGGCACGGCGGCTGCAGCCGCGTCGTTGTTGACGGTGACGCGCACCAGCTCGGAGCCGGCGCGGGCGAGGGCGGCACACTGCCGGATGGTGCCGTCAATGTCGGCAGTGTCGGTATTGGTCATGGATTGCACCACAATTGGTGCATCGCTGCCGACGCGAACCCCGCCAATCGTGGCGGTGTAAGTCTTTCTGCGCTGAATTTGAGCCATACAGGATGTAGAAAAAGTGTAACACGTGGGGGCAGAACCGCCGTTCGGGGAAGCAAATTCCAAGAAGCGAAAGCGGTGACGAAGCGTCTAAATCAGTGGGAACTGGGGCCCGGTCAATACGGAAATCATATTGGTAGGGTTTGCCGGATGGGGTAGTGGGTCAGTTTGGATTTCCACAGTCTCGCTTTAGCATCCGGCTTGTGGCATGATGTGCCCATGACAATCGGAAAGGGCAAGCGGCCACGCGACCCGAATCAACTCGCCAAGTGGATTGTAGAGCAATCCACGTCTGAGGCTCCAGAACCGGAGCCGGAAGCCGTCAGTACACCTATCCCTGCGGACCTCTCCGCGTACATGGCCGCAATCGGGCGCAAGGGCGGTCAGATCGGCGGCAAGCGCCGCCTCAAGACCATGACGAAGGAGCAGCGGCGCAAGGTGGCAGTAAGGGCCGCTCGTGCTCGATGGAACAAGCCAAAGAACTAATCTTCGCTGTCATTCGTTAACGCCGCTTTGGGTTGCTGTCCTGCCTGCCACGCACAAAGGCTCGCAAAGGCCATGACAACAGCGACGGCGAAGTTGTACCGACGCCCGACGATACCGCCGAACGCGGCCACGAGTGTTATCAGCACGAACGGAATAGCGAGGAATTTGCGGTGGGTTCCTCCTTTTAGCTGGGTTGGCCTTTCTAACATGGTTCTGCCCTCTATTACTACACTTTTCTCTTTGACATGCTAAAGCGGCTATGGTATAAGAGTCAATATGAACTGCTTGGACACCAAAGCCCGCACACAAGTCATCCGCTGCTTGATCGAGGGCTGTTCGGTGCGCTCAACCGTGAGAATGACCGGAGCGGCAAAGAATACCGTCGCCAAACTGTTGGCCCAGATGGGTTGCGCCTGTGCTGACTACCATCACCGCTACTTGCGCGATCTCAAGGTTCGCCGCCTGCAATGCGACGAAATATGGTCGTTCGTGGGCGCGAAGAAAAAGAACGTCACGCCGGAGCAGGAAAAGGCTGGATGGGGCGATGTGTGGACCTGGATAGCGATTGATGCGGATACGAAGCTAGTGGTGACGTACTACGTGGGCGACCGCAGCAGGTTTTCGGCTTATAACTTCATGCGAGATGCCGCAGAGCGTATCGTTGGCCGTCCACAAATCACCACAGACGCATATCGGCCATACCTACAGGCCATCGAAGATGCGTTTGGAACGGATGTAGACTACGCACAACTGCACAAGATTTACGGTGCGCCGACTCCCGACGAGTCGCGCTACAGCCCCGCGACCTGCATCGGCTGCGACATGAAAACGGTGATGGGAGACCCTGACCCACAGCATGTTTCCACGTCATACGTTGAGCGCCAGAACCTCACAATGCGCATGTCCATGCGGCGATTTACGCGCCTGACGAACGCCTTCTCTAAAAAAGTCGATAACCACGGTCACTCCGTCGCGCTGCACTACATGCATTACAACTTCTGTCGGGTTCACAAAACGCTGCGAGTCACGCCAGCAATGGAAGCTGGCCTAACTGAGCACGTTTGGAGTTTGGAGGAACTGTGTGCGCTGCTGCCGAAGCCGGTGGTAAGGGCTTCTACGATTGAACGGGACGTACTAGCGAAGGCGCTAGGTAATAGCTAGTCTTTAGGCTTAGGAGTCTCGAACGCCCATTTGCAATCGTCGTTTAGGTGTCGCAATTCACTAAGATGTTGTTCGAGTACAGAGTCCGTTTCATCCGCCGTTTTGCTTCGTGCTAACCTGTAGAGCAATTTCCACGTCTCTGCCTGCATCCCCTTCGCGAATTGTCCCCCTGGATACATAACCGCCGGACAGATGGTCTCAGTCTCCCCGCTATTATTGAGAATCAGCATTTCCGGCTCGCCGCCGCAAGCCTCGTCGTGGTCAATCGCGGCATCGACAGCTAAGGATGCAATCAGCCCTGCATCGGCAAGCGTTGTGCGGTCATTGGTCCCGTATCCGTATTGACCGATCAGATATTTTGCTAAGTACGCTCCAGACCCTAAACACTCGTAGTCCTCAACCGAGTTAAGCAGGGTTTCGTGCGAAACGAAAAGCCGAGTTTCATGCTTCAACCAAATGCCAACCAACATCTCCAGATAAACGGCTCCGCTCGTGCGGTCTGGATGCGGGAAGATGTGTTCCTTGTAGAATTTGGCAAGCGCCGATTGGATGGCCTTGCGAACAGATTCAATACTTGCGTCTGCGAAGTTGATTTTGTCAACGGCGAGACGGCACGATTCAGCGGCCGCACGTGGAAAATTCAGGTCAGCGCTCGACATCGCAAACGCAGTTCCACACTGTCCATCGTCGTACCTGTAGAACAGCAGTTTGCTTTCGTTGGTCTTGATGGATGCCGACACTTTGGTATCAACGCAAAACAGAACGCCATCATCAAACGCGAAACCGGCGGCAACGGTCATGCGCTTTCTCCGACGGAACCGCTCTGGGTGCGGCTTCCGTTTTGCGGTTATTTCGGGCAGCGGCTTGAGGGCTAACATGCTACACCTCCTTGGCCTTTTCGATAAGCGTTAAGCGAAGCGCCATTTTGAAAATGATTGCTGTCAACTCCAAAGCAAAATCGGGATAAAGCGGCGCTTGCTCAAGTAATGAATTGGCTCGAATGTCGCGCTGCCCTTCCGCTTGAAGGTGACTCAGTACCGTTTCTATTGACGGTCTCAGATCGGCTCGGAATGCGGCAGCGAACTTGTATCCCCAAGCCGCTTGTTCCTTTTCCCGTTGCAATCTTTGTTGCGGGTCCGTGAATAATGTCATCTCTGGAACAGGTCCATGTTTCCCGATAAAATCGTGGACGAAATCACGGATTTGGGCGCAAACCATAACGGCGTCGCGAGTCACAGACTTTGGCGGCCCGATCACCCGTTCGGCGTCCATGAGGGATTTGATTTTTTCGTTGTACAGTTTGACTGGTGCTTGGAGCAACTTCATAAGGAACGCTCCCAGCGACACAATCGCCAGCGATCCGACGAGGATTCCAATGTCAATCAGGAAGTCTTTGGCGTTGGTCATAGACTGACCCCGCGCGAGGAATCGCAAACCGCAGGCGGACAGACCAACGAACAAACCAAAGAGCAGCCTAATTTTGGCGAGCAGAACAAAATCCATTCGGGCAGGCGTCCAGCACTTTCGCCAAAACGAGAGCGCGTTATCCATAGGCGAGGGATTATTGCATGTCTCCGCCGTTGCGGTCGAAAACCGCTTTCCCCTGTGGAAAATGAAACTGACCCACGACCCCGGATGGGTTTGGCTGGACTTTAGCGGTAAGACGCAGGAAAATAAAAGGTTCAGCCGGGAACAATTACGGTCGATTTGGGTTTATAACAGGAGTTAGGTGTCGGCGGCGGTCCCGCTCGTCCACCGGCCTTTACCTCCAAAAGGTGTGCATCATGCGTTCGGTATTGCGTTATCTCTCGAGTGCGGCTGTTGCGGTTGCGCTGGTTTCGTTCGGTCTGGCGCAAAGCTCCGCTCCACAAAGCTCCGCTCCGACCGCCGCTCAAAGCTCGACTCCGAGCCAGGGTTCGGCTCAGGCCCCGGACCAAAGTCAGTATCCCCCGGACAAGCCCGACAAGAATGCTCCCGCCCCGAGCACCATGAACAACATTGACGCCATCGGCAACCGCAACGTCGGTTGCGACAAGGGCGTGGGCAATTGGTATTCGCTGGACAAGCAAGTCGCGATGGGCCGGGCTTATTCGCAGCAGGTGGAGCACGGCGCCAAGCTGGTATCGGATCCGATGGTGACCGAGTATGTGAACCGGATTGGGCAGAACCTGGTGCGGAATTCCGACGCGAAGGTACCGTTCACCATCAAGGTGATTGACACCGACGAGTTGAACGCGTTCGCGCTGCCCGGCGGCTTCTTCTACGTCAACTCGGGTTTGATTCTGGCGGCCGACAACGAAGCTGAACTGGCCGGAGTGATGGCGCACGAGATCGCGCACGTCGCCGCCTGTCACGTGGCCCGCGAGCAGACTCGCGGCAACATCGTCAACCTGGCGAGCATCGCGCTCATCTTCGTGCCCGGTGGCTGGGCAGTTTACGAGGGAACCCAGGCTGCTTTGAGCATAGGCGTGCCTCTCACTTTCATGAAGTTCTCGCGTACCTTTGAGTCGCAGGCCGATTTCCTGGGCATGGAATACATGTACAAGGCGGGATACGATCCCCAGTCGTTCATCTCGTTCTTTGAGAAGATCGAGGCCCAGGAAAAGAAGAAGCCCGGCACGATTGCCAAGGCGTTCGAGTCTCACCCCATGACCGAGGATCGCGTGGCGGCAGCGCAGGCGGAGCTGAAGAACGTGCTCCCCGCGCGCCCCGAGTATATCGTTGATACCTCGGAGTTCCAGCAAGTGAAGTCACGGCTGGCGTCGATCGAGAATCGTCACAAGATTCAGAACGACAAGGACAACAAGGATCGTCCGACGCTGCGGCGCGCCACGGCTGATACTCCGTCCAATGGCACCGGAAGCGGGAGCGGGAGCAGTAGCGGGTCTCAGACGACCGACGATGATCGCCCGACCCTGAAGCGGAGTGACGGCTCGGGATCCGGACAGTCGTAAACACGAACAGTCTTGTC
>CAWAJA010000012.1:0-56803 GCA_963782275.1 uncultured Acidobacteriaceae bacterium
AGTAACACCGGCACGGCGTGCTCTAATGTTGGTTTGTCTTCTGCTCCATGCGCGGTCGCCCGCCCTTCTTCCCATTCCCACGGGCGATTTCTCGTATCCGTTCAATGCCGAAGCGCTTGACTCTCGCAGAATAGCTGCGTCTCCCCATCCAGGACATCACTTCGGCAAGCTGAGATTGCTTCACGCAATATAACCTAAACAGTTTCGGTTTATTCTGTCAAGAGGGAATCGACCTTAGTCAGGCAGTCAACCCGACATTGCCACGGCCCGTGCGCTTGTCTAAATTGATGGAGAGCGCTGCCTAAGCGCCCAGGGGCTGCTGTGCTCCAGAAGAAGGGCGCCTTAACGTTCCTTCTAGGCGGCTGGCGAAGTCGGGAAAGGCCAGGAGGGGGTGACGCAATGGCGACTGAGTCAGAGAAGTGGGAGAAAATCACTCCCGAGGCACTGAAGCCTTCGATTAGACACATCCGAGAGGAATTCAGCACGGCCCACTGGAAGTGCGCGCAGGTCACAGAACACCTGTGTTATGCAGCCCTTCACCCGTTCACTTGTGATCAAGCATCTCTAGTTCCTTATCTAAAAGCCTTCGCGATGTATCGAAGGATCATTGGTCCTGTTGCTGATGCCGAGGTTCAGGGGCTGCTCAAAATGGAGAGTGAGTCAGCGGTCTTCACGGCCTACTCCAACGCATACCGCTACGGACTGGTGGCCGAAGTTCGAAGGCTCTTCAATGAGGTCCTTCAAATTGCACTCGCCAACTCGGACATCCTGGAGGACCATCCTGTCGAATGGACAAAGGAGCACTTCAATCTCCTGATCGAGCGGAAGGCCAATCTGGTCAAGGGATGGATCAAGGACGTTTGCGATGAACAAGACCACTCAAAGCCAGTGGGTACTGCTGAGGACTTTGAAGAGTTTGTCTTCCGCAAGACATGGCGAGCGCCGAGACTGGTTTGGATGAAGCCATCCGGCAACTGCTCATATGACCCCGCCACGGCATGGGCGCGGGAGGATGGACCCACCACTGAGCGACTCGTGGAGGGTCTCTCAGGAAGATTTATTGAATTGCTCACAATTGGTTTAGACGGCATTGCTGGCGAGGCTCATTTAAGGCTTGCAAAGGAAGGTCGGCCGCCAGCGCAGGCTATGAGAAGAACAGCGACCGAAAAGGTCAGTCAGGACGGGCAAGCGCTCACAGCTGCTTTGGATGCGAGGACCCAGCTCCAGGGGCAAACGGTGTCAGAACATTCGTCGGCGACCCGAGCAGGCGCGCTTGCACGGCAAGCGCAGAGTGAACAAGGCGGACGTGCGTCTGGATCCGATGCTCTTCTTTTGAAGTATCGTTCTGAAGTAAAACGCGCCATCCTGATCCAATTAGCCCAGAATCCCCGTGCAACCGACCTGGAAATCTGCCGCGGCCTGGACGCCGATGGATCGCTGGAGATGCCGCAGGGTTGGAGAGGCAAATCAACTGATCGGGGTTTCTTCGACGCTTATTCAGACAGTAGCCGCAGGCACAATGTAGAGGCTGCCATAAGCAAAGTTCGGCGAGACTTGCGCAAGCAAGGATTGCTGCCTAAGCGGTGAGGCGCGACTCACCACTTGCTCTCCACTCACCAGTTACTCACCACTTGTTGTGATCTTTGTGCTTCGGCGGCTCATCTGGCCGCCGTTCCGCAGCGCCATCCCTGAAATACTCGCCGATTCTGATCATTTCACCAGCGTGTGGCCGTGTTTCTTGCTAAAAGTGGTTCTCGGACTTGAATCTGGACGGCGATCGATGACACAAAGCGAATGAGACGTGATATAGATGGGCAAGGCTGAGTCCAATTCGCAGCAACGGAGCCAGATGGAGTGGCTCGACTTGCGCGCGCTTACCCAGTATGCGTCGGTCTCGGCACGCACCATTCGCGAATGGATACATAGAACCAACAATCCGTTGCCCGCGGCACAGGTGGGAAACAAGCTGCTGATCAGCCGGACCGTTTTCAATGGCTGGCTGGCGGGTCACACAGTCCAACCACCGCAGAGCGTGACTGCAATAGTTGAGGACGTGATGGAAAGGATACGGCGCTAGATCATGGGTGTGAAGATTCGCAAGCTAAGGGGCAAGTGGTATCTGGTTATCGACTACCGCGGAAAGCGCAAAACGCGGGCGATCGGGACAGATCGAAAGATCGCTGAAGAAGTGCGGCGCCAGGTCGAAGGGAAGCTTGCGCTGGGCGATTGCGGGATTCTCGGAGACCGAAGTGGAGATCCCAACCTTTAGCGCATATGCTGAGCGCTGGCTCAGGGGCTATGTGGAGGTTGAGCGCAAAGGCTCAACGCTCCGTAGCTATGAGCAGTTGCTGCGACTTCACGTCATCCCACGTTTTGGGCATAGGCGCCTGTCAGACATTAAGCGGGAAGAAATCAAGGCGTTCTTGGGCGAGCTCTCACGACAGACAAAGGGAGTCGGGGAGAAGACCATTCCCAGATTCGCCCGCAACACGCTCAGGCTGATTGTCGGCGCGCTGCGCTCAGTTCTTAGCGCAGCTGTGGAAGATGGTCTAATCGAGAGCAGTCCCGCCTGCGGGTGGGAAGATTCGCCAAGACGGAGCGCCCGGCCCATCAAGCCAGTGCCATGACTCGAGGAGAAGCGGAAGGGTTCCTGAATGCTGTTCGGGACGTATGTCCCGAATGGTATCCATTTTTTCTCACTGCTCTCCGCTCCGGCCTGCGCAAGGGAGAATTGATCGCGCTGAAATGGGGTGACATCCAGTTCGGTAAGGACGAGAGCGACTCCAATCGATTCATTCTCGTCCAGCGGAACTACTCTCTCGGACAATTCACCACGCCGAAGAACCACAAAATGCGCCGCGTGGACCTGTCGCGGCAATTGCGGGCGGTACTCCTCCAACGCAGGGATGAACGCTTGCTAGCGGCATTCCTAGGGGGAAAGAATGGTATCTCTGATGAGCTGGTCTTTCCTTCTGGGGCCGGAACTCCGATCAAGCCGGACAACATTGCGGTTCGGTACATGCATCCGGCCCTCCAGAAAGCCGGCCTTCGCCATTTCCGTTTCCATGATCTTCGGCATACCTTCGGGTCGCTGCTGATTCAGGACGGAGCGTCCCTCACTTATGTGAAGGAACAGATGGGCCACAGCTCCATCCAGATTACCGTCGATACCTACGGGCACTTGATTCCCGGTGCCGACATTGCCTGGGTAGATCGCCTTGACAGCCAACTAGGTCCGCGACAATCCGCAAACAGGACGCAAACGGGAGAATCAGAGTTAGAGAGAAAGGACTTCGAAGTGCTTGAAAAGATTTGGCTGCCCCCCAGGGATTCGAACCCCGATATGCTGATCCAGAGTCAGCTGTCCTGCCGTTGAACGAGGGGGCAGCGATGGTGATACGTGGATGCGCCGCACAGCGGCGCTAGCTCGATTGTATGGCTGTGCAATCGGAGCGTCAATCGCACCACAGTGGCGCAGCAGTCACGCGATGGGATAAACCAAACTCCATCGAGCCCTCCAGAGTCGCTTTGAGAAGTGTGCCGTCCCTGAAGAAGTGTGTCCTCCAGAGACGCGGCTACTTTTCGGACTTCAGCCAGCACTTTGCCTGCGGCTGCGGGCCGGGATAAACGGGTTTCGCCTCTGGCCAAACCAGGCGAGATCAAAGGAGGTGCTCTCCCGGGGAGACCGGCTGCAGGGCCAGTTTCTTTGGCACCTCATTTCACTGCCGCCAACAAGCCAGTCTCATTCTCTTCAGCACCGTTATGGCTGGGCACTCCGTCGAGAGCAGCCCACTCTCAGCAGTGACAGTAGTTACTCAGCAGCAGCTCATCTTCATTTCCGTCAGCTCGGGCGCACCGAAGGCTTCCTGCGGGATCGGCGCCCCGTGCAGAGTTTCCCAGCAACGCCGCCCGGCTTCAAACAGCACGATGATGACGCCGACGACGAAGATCACCATTAGCGTCGTGTCGAGGTAGCCCGTGAACTCCTTACCCGGCGTATGCGCGAGCGGCCAATAAATCGTCTTGATCGATAACACGCCAGCGGTCAGGGTTGTTACTCCCACGAAGCACATGGGAACCGCTGTGACCCAGGCATATTTCACCTTGCCCATATTCACCAAGAACGTGGTCACCACCGCCAGCGCGATGGTCGCCAGCAGTTGATTGCCGGTGCCGAACAACGGCCACAGAGTGGAAATGTTGCCGGTATAGATCAGGTAGCCCCAGGCCATCACCACGATGGCTGAGGTGATCAGGTTTCCGGGCAACCACGCCGTGTTGGTGAACGGCTTGTGGACTTTGCCTAGAAGTTCGTGCATGACGTAGCGAGCCACACGGGTTCCAGTATCAACCGTGGTCAGAATGAACAACGCCTCAAACATGATCGCGTAGTGATACCAATAGCCAGTCAGGGTCGCCATGCCCGGCAGGCCTTTGAAGATCTGCGCCATGCCGACGGCCAGCGAGACTGCGCCGCCAGTTCGTCCCGCAAGCTTTTCGCCGACTTCGGCAGAAAACATGTCGAGGTTCACGGTGTGCATTCCCAGCTTGGCAAAAACCGCGGGCGCGGTGTTGATGGCGAAATAGTCGCCAGGATACATGGAGCAGGCGGCAATCAGTGCCAACACGGCAACCATGCCTTCGCACATCATGGCGCCGTAGCCGATAAAGCGTGCGTCAGTTTCCTTCCACAGCATCTTGGGCGTCGTGCCGGATGACACCAATGAGTGGAATCCCGAAATTGCGCCACAAGCAATGGTGACGAACAGGAAGGGGAAGAGCTTGCCTTTGATTATCGGTCCGCCGCCGTGAATGAACTGGGTCACGTTCGGGAATTGAATGTTGGGATGGACGATAAAGACCCCAAGAATCAGCAGCGCGATGGTTCCCAATTTCATGTACGTCGAGAGATAGTCTCGCGGTTCGAGCAGGAACCATACCGGCAGCAC
This sequence comes from uncultured Acidobacteriaceae bacterium, assembly GCA_963782275.1. GTDB lineage: Bacteria > Acidobacteriota > Terriglobia > Terriglobales > Acidobacteriaceae > Bog-257. Next base: position 4,950 of record CAWAJA010000012.1, read on the forward strand.
CGAGGCGATGAATCCATAAGCCATCATCAAGTAGGTGATCTGGTGAGCATTGAAGGTGAGCGCGCCTGCAAAGGCTGAGGCGGCAAACCAACGCCCGCCGATGACGGCCCCAACGAGCAAGACCACTCCCACCGCGCTCGGTCCGGCAATCTTGATCTGGCCGGGAGTGCTCTTGAACATGTACAAGCCCATACCGATCGCGATGGGAATCGTCCACCCGATGGTGAATACGCCCCAGGGACTGTTGGCCAGAGCATTCACCACTACCACCCCGAGTCCGGCCAGCGTCACCAGCAGAATGAAGAGAAGCGCGATCATGGTCACGAGGCCGGCGCCGTGTCCGATCTCAGTGCGCGCAACATCTGCCAACGACTTTCCCTTGTGCCGTACCGAAGCCACCAGCACCGTGAAGTCATGTACGCATCCCGCTAGCACCGCGCCGATCAAGATCCAGAGGAACCCCGGCGCAAAGCCGAACTGCGCCGCCAGAGTCGGCCCGACCAGCGGCCCGGCTCCTGCGATCGCAGCAAAGTGATGTCCGAACAGCACCCACTTCGGAGAGGGCACATAGTTGTGGCCATCTTCGTAGGTGTGCGCCGGAGTTGTACGGCGATCATCGAGGACCAGAACTTTGGCAGCAATGAATGCGCTGTAATAGCGGTAGGCCAGCGCGAAGACACACAGCGTTCCCAACATAATGGGAAACGTATTCATGGAAGCCTCCTAGCGTGATTCGTAGTCGTTGTGCCGGTGGCTGCTCGGGCGCCATCCTGCTTGCCACACACCGGGGCGTTACACGTCGTTATGATGCCGGAATCAACTTCGCGTTATGTGATGTTTGACGATTGGGGACTGCCTTTGTAAGTCAGATAGAGAATCGCCACCCCAGCGATGACCGATATCGCGCTAACTTGGCCCGTCCAACTCGCCAAAGACTCTACTCCAAAAGTTACTGAGAGGGAAAGAGTTTCGCGAAATTTCGTTCCTGTCTCCCACCAAGGTGGCAAACATAGTCGCCGCCGGCGGGTTTCGTGCCGATCCCCGGCCTGATACACTTGGGTGCGCAAAAATCCTCGAATGAGCAACGACGGTTCTCCCAAGATTCGACTGGTGCTGCTTTGGCACATGCACCAGCCCTTCTACAAAGACATGGTTACGGGCGAGTATCGCCTTCCCTGGGTCCGGTTGCATGCCCTCAAGGACTACTACGGGATGGTGAAGCTCTTGGACGAGTTTCCGCACGTCCACCAGAACTTCAATCTCGTGCCCTCGCTGGTCACTCAAATCCAGGATTATGTTTCCGGGCAGGCCCACGATCCCTTTTTCAACGTGGTGGCCAAGCCGGCCGAGGAATTAACCCTTTCTGACCGGCAATTTGCCCTGCGCTATCTCTTCCAGGCGAATCCGGTCAACCTGATCGGACGGTACCCGCGATACCGTGAGCTTTGGGAACGATATCGAGCCACCAGCCAGCGTCCCGAGGGCCCGGATTCCTACTTCGTGACCCGCGATTACGCCGACCTGCAGGTCCTTTCTCAACTGGCCTGGTTCGACGAGTATTTTCTGGTCGAGCCTGACATCGCAGCTCTGGCAAAAAAGGGCGAAGACTTCACGGTTGAGGACCAGCAACTCGTGATCGCCAGGGAGCGTGAGTTTCTGGCCAAAGTGCTGCCGGCCTACGCAGAGGCTGCGAAGAAGGGATCAATCGAGCTTTCTGCATCGCCGTATTATCATCCGATTCTGCCTCTGCTGTGCGATACCAACGTTGGGGCGCAGTCCTCGCCCGGCCTGAATCTTCCCACCCGGCGGTTCCGTCATCCCGATGACGCGAGCCTGCAGATTCAACGTGCGCTCGACTCGCACGAAGCTCTGTTCGGCGTCCGTTCCAAGGGATTGTGGCCCTCCGAAGGAAGCGTTTCGGAGGAGACGCTGACTCTGGCGCACCAGCAGGGAATTCACTGGATGGCAACGGATGAAGGTGTTCTCGGACGTTCCCTCGAGTTCAACTTTAGCCGCCACGATGGCGAGAGGTTGCAAGCGGAGGGAGCTGAGCGGCTGTACAACATATACCGTTACGAGAAGCACGGGACGCGGATGGATCTGGTCTTCCGCGACCATCACATCTCCGACCTGATCGGATTCGTGTACTCCGGCATGGCGGCTCAGGAAGCCGCTTCGCACCTCATCCAAAAGATTAAGGATTCAGCGCAACCGGTTCTGCAGAAAGGAAAAGATGCCGTAGTCTCCATTATCCTCGACGGCGAGAATGCCTGGGAATACTACCCCCAATCGGGGCGCGAATTCCTGCGCCGCTTCTACGATGGCTTGCAACGCGACTCCCAGATCGAGCCCGTCACCATCAGCGAAGCCATCGCGCGGCATAAGAAGAGTGACTTCGGGCGGCTCACCCGGCTCGTCCCGGGTTCGTGGATCAATGCCAACCTCGATGTATGGATTGGGGCCCCCGAAGACAATCGTTCCTGGGACTTGCTGGCCGAAGCGCGGGACTATTATGACCGCCACTCGCATCGGGTTTCGGCGGCGCAGCGCAAGATCGCCTGGGAAGAGCTGCTGATTGCGGAAGGCAGCGACTGGAACTGGTGGTACGGTCCCGAGCATCACTCCGACAACGACCGCGACTTCGACGAGCTTTATCGCAAGCACCTTTCCAACGTCTACCACGCGCTGGAAGGTATTCCGCCCGAGGAGTTGAGCACGCCGATCATCAGCGGCGTGGTGCGTCCGAGCTACCTTCCTCAGACTGCCTACGTGCGTGCCCAGGTGGACGGCCTGGTGAGCGGCTACTTCGAGTGGATGGGCGCCGCCAGCTTCACCGCAGACCAGCGCAGCATGGCGATGCATGGCAAACAGTTTCTGCTGGACGCGGTGTTATGCCGGAGTGGACGCCGATTCGGTCTCGGGCCGCCTGGATTTTCATCGCAGCCCTCCCGAAGGCGCCTATCGCCTGATGGTGAACCTCGAAGTGCAGCGCGATGAGACGCGACCGTAAGTCGCAGGTAACCTCCTATCGTCTCGCCGCCGACGCCCAGGGGAGGACGCTGCAGAACTGGGTGCTCACCAACGGGGAAGAACGACGCAAACTGGCCAGCTCTTCCGCCGACAACGGCGATGCTCCCGCCAAGGGCGCTGAAGTTGCGCTAGCCGAAATCTTCGAGTTTCGGCTGCCCTTCGAGCTGATTGGGGCACAGCAGGGAAGTCGCATTCGGCTGCGCTTCTCCATCTGGCGCGAACACCTACCCGTGGACTCGATGCCGTTGGAAGGCTGGATCGATCTGTTTGCGCAGCCCGAAGCCGAGTTGGAGAGCGTCTTATATTCCGTCGCGCCGCCGGAATGAGAACGCTGGCGTTCGCGACGAAAAGGTCAAATCTGCTTCACCAAGATAAGACCGTTAGATCCGGGACTCGGTGGAAGTGGCGAACATTGCCTGTAGCCACACTGTAGCCTAGTCCCACCGCTGTAACTCCGATAAGCAGATCGGAAAGCGCAATACGAATGCCTTTGGCTGTGTTCTCGCCGTCGACTTGTCCTGCCCGAAGTGCCAGAGGAACCGTTATCGGATAAACAGGAATGGCAGTGAGCAGCTCATTGATGAACCGTCGGCGGATAGCGGCGCGCTCTACACTGTCGGCGCGAGCCGCACCATGCGCAACCTCGATAACTGTTATGACCGAGAGACCGATGTCCGTGTCGCCGGTTTTCTCGGAGATTGTTCGCAAGGCTTGGCGAGCGTTTTGTCCCTTTCGCTCGGCTGCTATCAACACACTAGAATCGAGTATCAGTCCCATGCTGGAGGGTTCAGCGGCTCACGATGTGCCTCGACGGCCGCTTCCACATCGCGCGCGAAGTCCTCGTCGATGGTAGCGGACGAGTCCTCCGGCAGAAGGGCTATGCATTCGGCGATGGATCGCCGGAGGGGGGCGGGGGCATGGAGGACCGCAATCGGCATCGCTCCACTTTCGATGATTATTTCTGCCCCTGCACGGACGTGCGCCAGAAGGTCAGCTAGCGCGTGGACGGCTTCATTTTCCGAGATGTGAATCACTTCTCCTGCCATAACCCCCGATCATACCTCAGCCCCTTGATGAAACCACGCCCTCTGGCCAATACACCGGCCAGCCGCGCTCGCGCGCAATCTGCTCCAGGTCGGGGTTGGGATTGACGCAAAACGGATACTTCGCCATTTCCAGCATGGCTTGATCGTGCACCGAGTTGCCGAAGACCGCGTCCACCGGCTTGCCAATCACTTCGCGAATTGCCGAAGCCTTCAGTTCGTCCGTGGGGACGCGGATGAGGCGATCGCTGGCAAGGCCGTCGTCGAGATAAACACAGGCGGCCAGCACGTGATCGGGCGCAATTGCGAAGCGTGCCGCACCCACATCCACCACCCAATTATTGGTGGAAGAAACCGCCCAGATATTGCATCCCTGTGCAGCCAAGCGTCGGGTCAGCTCCTGCATCTCAGGAAACAAGCGCTGGTGGACGACCTCGTCGAAGAACTCCTCCGCCGCCCGCTGCAATGCCTCATTCGAGATGCCGCGATTCATGGTGACCATCTCGCCACACATCTGCTCTTCGTTAACGTTGCCGGCTTTGTATTCTTCATAGCGGGCGCGCGCCCACTCGGCGACTCGGCCGTCCACAAGGCCGTGCTCGATTTCCCAGTAGAAGAAGTCGGCGCCCGCGTCGCCGCTCCACAGGGTTCCATCGCAATCGAAAACCGTAATCGCCGGCTTGAGCGCCAGCACCGAGTCGATGAACTGAACAGCCTGGCTGCGCAGGTCGGGCGAACTCAAAGCTGTCTCTCCGAGGAAATCAGGTCGGAGCTGAACAGCCGTTCGTAATCTTCCGGAGTATCGATGTTGGCGGCGATACGCGCGTCTTCCACCGGCAAATACTGAACGTGCTGCTGATACTGGTGCTCGATGTCGCGGCCCGTAGCATCCGCCGGCGCGCGCAGAAACACTTCAATCATCTCCCGCCGCACAACAATGGGATGGCCGTGTACCACTTGCTCGCCACGCCGCACTTCAGGCACAACTGCCCACACATCGAGGCCAGGGGTGAGAAAAGCGTCGAGAAGCAGCTTCACCGTGATGGGCAGCACCGGTGGATGATCGATGAGCGCGACCAGAGCTGCATCGCGCCCGCGGTTCAGGACCTCCTGCACTCCGACTTGCAGGGAACTGAACTGTCCGCGCTCGGGCTCGCGATTGACGGCGATAAACGCGCCGTGCGCGTACGCCACCGGTTCCAGAACGGCCTCGTTCTTACCCGCGACCACGATGACGAGATCGGTGTACGCTTGCAGCAGATCGATAGTGGCACCCAGAAATGTGTTCGCTACCGGCGTTCCCTCCGCCACCGGAGGCCAGGGTAGCAGCGCTTTGTCGCGGCCCATGCGGGTGGAAGACCCGGCGGCGAGTATGACTCCGCAAATGCTGGGGGCGAGGATCATGGCTCGAAGATACCAGAAACGGCAATTGAGCAACTATCCGTGTATCAGTTTGAGTTGTAATGGCCGATATTTCGGGTAGAGCGGGCTTCAGGCCCGCGTCGTCGACCGCTCCACAGCCTTGAGTCCCTTCGGCACAACGAACATCTTTGCTCCGTTATTCAACCTTGCAGATGCTGGCGGGACGGTCCTGCTCGTCACCGGTCAACGTGACGCGTGTACTTTCGCGAACCTGCCCGGCGCTGTATCACTAACGCAGGAGAATTGTCGTCGTGTGTCTCCGGAGGCCGCACCCAGTGTGCAGGCCGGAAAAGCTCTTTGAAAGTCAGGTGGACCGTGGGCAGTGAATAGAGCCGGAATGTGATTACCAGTTCATAACTGCCACCCTTCGCTGAGCTCTCGCAAACCTTCTAAGTAGAGAGAAATTCGTGCCCGTAAGTCTCTGTGGAAAAAGCAGTTACTCATAAACACCTGAGGCTCAGTTGTTTGCCAGGAAAATGCTCGTAATCCGATGATTCTAAACAAAGAGGGTAGGGGAGGGGTAGTTATCAAGTGGATAATAGTCCGTCCCAAAATGGGAAAACTGATCTCACAGCAGAGTATTAGAAAGTGGTAAACATCCCCTCGCTTCGACGCCCGTGTTCGTTGATGACCGACTGCTGTCTACTGGCTACCAACTGCCACCTAACCTAACAGGCATTTGCGGGGGCCTTCGAGACCCGCGACAGCTTCTCCAGGAGGCTTATATGCACCTCAGCAAAGTTAAAGACTTCCTCGATACTTACGGTGTTAAGTACATCGTCATCTCCCATTCCAAGGCCTACACCGCGCAGGGCATCGCGGCGGTGGCCCACATCTCCGGCAATGAACTGGCCAAAACCGTGATCGTGAAACTCGATGGTGCGCTGGCCATGGCTGTGCTGCCGGCGTCGTATCAGGTTGATCTGCTGGCGCTGAAGCGGGCCACCGGCGTACGCGAGGCGGAACTGGCCAGCGAGCGCGAATTCAAACAGCATTTTCCGGACTGCGAAACCGGCGCCATGCCACCGTTCGGCAATCTGTACGGGATTCCGGTGTATGTGGATGAGACCTTGACAGAAGACCAGGAGATCGCCTTCAACGCGGGCTCGCATTTTGAATTGATCAGGATGTCGTACGCGGATTTCGAGCGGCTGGTGCAGCCTGAAGTCATGAGTTTTTCTTCCGCTCACGCCGCTGAATTTGTGATGCTGTAGTGCTGCTCGATCACGCAGTGCGGCACGAGTCCAAGCATCGGCTTTTGGCCCGTGCCAGGAGTGTGCGCTGCAGTGGCCGGCTCGTTTCGCGCAGCGGGATTGTTGACTGAGTCGGCGAGAAGCTTGACAGAGTGAAGATAGGAGTCTGAACGTCACTTGTCGCAAATCAAAAAGCCCGCTTGCGCGGGCTTGGTTGGAGATCTGCCGTCGCTGGTTACCGCTTGACGGATTGTGCTTCGGGAGCGTCGCCCTGTTGCGCGGTCAAGCGCGCATTATTTCGCTGCGCGATAGTCTTCTTGGCGTTCTCGGCCAACTGCTTCGCTTGAGGCAGCAGGTCGAGCGCCTTCTGCACTTCGGGATCGCCCTCAGCGTGGACCCTCATGCCTTCCTGCTGACCGAATTCGTTGATGAACAACTCAGCCTTAATGCTGGTGCGAATCCAATCGTTGTTTTCCGCCAGGTCGGCTTCGGTAAAGGTGATTTTCTGATCGTCGAGGAACTTGCGGAACTCCTGCATCACCGCGTCATCCACTTCGAACTGCTTGCTGACTTTGTGGTTGATAACGTAGTGCTTGGCAAAATTGAAGAACGCGTATTTCTCCAGCAGCGTGTCCTGAAACTTGTTGGTCTTGGGGGAAGCAATCTTCACGTCAGGAGAAATGCCTCCGCCGCCGTACACGGTGCGGCCGCTGTCGGTCATCTTGACTTCGTGATTAGCGGTGCTGCCTTCGCCGTTCTCGCGATCGTTGTAATAGTAGTCGTAGAGCGAGATATTGCTGTAATCACGCTGAATCAGCCGGCCACTCGGCGTGTAGTACTTGGCCGTGGTCAGCGCGAGACCGGTGTTTTCCGACAGCGGGTAAACGGTCTGCACCAGGCCTTTCCCGAAGGTGGTTTCACCGGCAATCAGGCCGCGATCGTGGTCCTGAATGGCGCCTGCGACGATCTCGGCCGCCGAAGCGGTGCCGCGATTGACCAGCACAACCAGCGGATAATCCTTGCCGCCGTTGCCATGCGCCGCCTTGTAAACCTTCTCCGCCGAAGCCCGTCCGTGGTGCGAAACGATGACCTGGCCCTTCTTCAGGAACTGATCGGCGACGCCGACGCCTTCACTGAGCAGCCCGCCGGGATTCTGCCGCAGATCAAGGATCAGCCCATGAAGGTCGCCCAGCTCGTCGAGCGCCTGGCGCAGCTCGTGCTCGGTCGTCTCCTGAAAACCGGAGATGTGAACGTAGCCAATACCCGGCCGAATCATGAAGTGCACGTCCACGCTGTAACGGGGAATCTCGTCGCGCACGACCGTGAAGTCGAGCGGCTTGTCGGAGCCCTCACGCAGCATGGTGATCTTGACGGTGGTGCCTTTGGGGCCTTTCAGCAACTCGGCCACATCGCTGGTACTCATATTGTCGGTGGGTTTGCCGTCCACCGCGATGATGACGTCACCAGGACGAATGCCCGCGCGATACGCGGGCGCGCCGGCAAAGGGCGCGATCACGATGACCTTATTATTGCGCGGACCCACCTGCATGCCCACGCCGTAATATTTGCCGCGCTGCTCCTCGCGCAGAGCCGCGTAGGACTTGGGATCGAAGAAGTTGGAGTGCGGATCGAGCACCCGCAGCATGCCCGGAATCGCCCCGTTGTAGATGGCCTTGTCGGGGCTGACTGGCTCGGCGTAGTTCTGCTGAACCACGTCATAGACATCGGTGAAACTGCGCAGGCTTTCGCGTACGTCGCCGTCGCCGGAGGTTGGTTGGAAGATGTGAGGCGTTGGCCGAAAAGCATGCCGACGCAACCACAGGCGAGAATGACAATGAGGACCAGAATAGCGGAACGACGCGAACTACGTGCCATGTATGTTTCCTTCAGCTGGCCGGAAGTGTGATTCAAGCAGCGCACCAGTACGGGGATGATACGCAGTATAACATGCAGTCTCCAGGCTTCCAGCCGCCTGATTCAGCCACAGAACTTGGATGCGTCAGCGAGAACAAGGGGTGCGAAATCTGTTTTCTCACGGCTGTGTAAGAGACGGCAAAGGCTCCGCTTGGTGAGCGGAAAGGCAAAACTGCGCCAGCGTTGTGCCTCGGACAAGTGCTAGGCGACAGAACGCCGCATCGTGAGATAATTCTTCGTTCCTCCTAAGCAGGTTCCAGCAGCATCGCCCCCAGCTTTCGGGTGATTGAAGACCTCCGACTCTGGATTTGCGAGGGAGACAGTCAATGCCTCGGGAGCCAGCCAGTTCGGCTCTGCGAGAAGGGGGTCGGTTTAATGCAGGATGTCGCGTTCCGCAAACAGCCAACGATTTCACCAGTTTTGTTCCTGCTGATGCTGCTGTGTGTGGCGTCAAGCTGGGCACAGGACCCGGGATGGCCGCGGACCATCACCAAGCCGGGTGGAACAGCTCGTGCTTTACCAGCCGCAAGTGGATGATTGGAAGAGCTACCAGCAGGTTGACGCACGCATGGCGTTTACCCTGACGCCGACAGGCGGCAAGAGCCATGTCGGCGTGGTGACCGTCCAGGCGCAGTCCTGGGTCAACTGGGACGATCACACCGTCTTCCTGAGCAGTCCCCAGATCACAAGCATTTACTTCCCCTCGCTCGATGCGGCGACCACGGCCCAGATGGACCAGTTGATGAGGACGTTCCTCACTCCAGGGGCCAGCATGAACATATCGCTGGAGCGGCTGGTGGCGAGTGTGCAGAAGACTAAGACACCGCCGCCGACGGCCTCGCTCAACAACGATCCGCCGGCCATCTTTATCAGCTTTCGGCCGGCGATTCTCCTGCTGGTAAATGGTGCGCCCACGACGGCGCCGATTGCCAACTCGGACATTGAGTTTATCGTGAACGCCAACTGGCCCTTGTTTGTCGAGAAAGGGAAGTCCACTTATTACCTTTTCGATGGCAAGGGCTGGCTCACCAGCGAAGCCTGCAAGGCAACTGGACTGCGACCAGCAAGCTGCCCGCGCACATGGACAAGGTTCCTGAGAACCCGAACTTTCCCAGTCTGAAGCCGTTTATCCCGCCGCCACCAGCCAGCGCCGCCAGCTTTCCCGCGGTGTATTACAGTTCCACTCCGGCAGAGATCGTGGTCTTTGGCGGCCAGCCGCAGTGGACGGCGATTCCCGGTACGCAACTCTCCTACGCGTCCAACACTGGCAGTCCGGTGTTCAAGTACGCGCCGACAGGTGCTTATTATTACCTGACATCCGGGCGTTGGTTCACCTCAACCACCCCGATTATGGGGCCGTGGACGTTCGCAACCTACAGTCTGCCGGCAGACTTCGCCAAGATCCCTCCCAGCAGCCCCGCCGGGATGGTGTTGGCATCGGTGCCGGGAACGCCGGAAGCCGAAGACGCGGTGCTGATTGCGCAGATTCCGACGACGGCGACGGTGAAGCCCTCGGCGGCGAACCAGATCAACGTCACCTATGTAGGCCAGCCGCAGTTCCAGCCGATCACCGGCACCACGATGTTGTACGCCGTCAACACGGCCTACAAGGTGATTCAGGTGGGTGATCAGTACTACCTGTGCTATCAGGGCGTATGGTTCGTGTCCTTCAGTTCGCAGGGACCGTGGCAGTTGGCGCAGACCGTGCCGCAGGCGATCTACACCATCCCACCCAACTCACCGGTGTACAACGTCACCTACGTGACGCAAGTGCCGGCCTCGAATGGCGAGGTGACCGCCTCTTACACCGCCGGATACATGGGAGCGTTCATCATGGGCGCGACGGTCGGCGCCATCGTGGCCTGTGGCACTGGTTACTACTACCCGCCGTACGTTTACGGAGGGTTCTACTATCCCTATGCTGCAACCTACGGGTATCACACCTGGTATAGCCCCTATACAGGCGCGTACGGATGGGGAGGCGCAGCCTACGGACCGTATGGCAGCGCACATTGGGGAGCGGGCTATAACCCGACCACTGGAACCTACGCTCGCGGGGCCAGTGTTTCGACTCCTTACGGCAGCCGAGGCGCCGCTCAAGCTTACAACCCGTATACGGGAGCCTATGCCGCCACTCGCCAGGGCTCGAACGCATATGGGTCCTGGGGACAATCGGTCTACAGCAAGAATGGCCAGACTGCCTATACCCAGCATGCCAGCAACGCGTATGGAACAGAGGCCAGCGCGCATAGCACAACTGGCGGCGAAGCTGCGTGGCGTCAGCACGGCCCATGGCACTACGGCGGCCGGCAAGACATCCAGCGGTGACATGTATGCCTCCCACGATGGCAACGTGTACAAGAACACGGGCTCAGGCTGGCAGAGTTACAACAACGGCAGTTGGAACAACGTGCAGAAGCCGACTACAAGCTCGGCGCAAAGTTACGCTCAGCAGCACCCGGCCGGCAACAGCGGTTATAAGCCCAGCGGCTCTTCCTGGGGCGATTTGAATCAGGAAGCGCAAGACCGGACGCGGGGCGCACAGCAGACTCAGCGGTTCTCGCAGGACCAGCATTCCTGGGGCAGCGGATGGGGTGGAGGCGACCGCTCTGGCGGAGGCGGCTGGGGCGGCGACAGCGATCGCTGGGGTGGCGGCGGAGATCGTTGGGGCGGCGGTGGCGGCCGCTTCGGTGGAGGCGGCTTTGGTGGGAGGCGGTAAACCTCCTTGCCGACGGAAGACGGAAAACTGGCAGTTAACAAAACTTCGGAGGATCTAATGAAAGCGACAGTGTTAATCGTGTGTGCTCTGTGCCTGATTCTCGCGGCACCGGTGTGGTCGCAGCAGGTCTCGGTCAACTACAACCATGGCGTTAGTTTCTCGCAGTTCCATACTTACGCTTGGGGCGGAAACAACACCAACGCGATTCAGAACTCCATCCTGGCCCAGGTGGCGCAACAGGACATCAACTCTGCCATGCAGGGCAAGGGCCTGCAGATGGTGCAGGAGAGCCAGAATCCCGACCTGATTCTTACCGCCAGCGGCGGCGAACGAGCGCAGACCTCCTACAATGTTTGGGGCATGCGCGGAATAGGCGGAGGAATGGGTGGCATCACTCCCCAGCAGAATATTGAAGCGACGATGGTTGTCAGCCTGTATAACCCGAAGACGCAGGAACTGATATGGCGGGGCATCGCCCAGGACACGCTGAACAACAACGGCAACAAGAACCAGGAGATAGTACAAAAGGCAGTACAGAAGATGTTCAAGCAATGGCCGAAAAACTAAGGGCCACAGCGTTGGCCAATTTCGCTTGCTTGGAGTGTAGATGATCTTCGCGAAGCCTCACCCCGCTCATTTTCCGTCGCGCCGGCGCTTCGCGCCTTGTGGTGGCTGTTCTCTCGTTGGAGCTGCTGCAACGGCACAGAAGGTCCACGTTGCTGTTCCCGACAAGAGCATTGATTTTTCCAAGTTCAAGACCTACTCCTGGTCAGCCGATCGGTGCGGTGGCGCATCCCATGCTGGCGGCCGACGTCGTCGGCGCCATCGAAGATCAGATGAAGGCAAAAGGACTTCAACTCGTCCCCAGCAATCCAGACCTGGTAATCAAGGTGTACGGCTCCATCGATCAGGAATCCACCGCCTATTCGAACGATCCGTTGTATGCCGGCACCGGCGGCGTTCCACCCTTCGATCCAAGTCTGTCTGGGCCGATGCTGGTGGGAACCTGGGGCAACACGACGGTGACCATCCACAAAGGTGAATTGGTCGTTGATCTCCTTGATCCGGCCGCGAAGAGGCTGGTGTGGCGCGGCATGGCGCAGGACAACCTTGCTGCCCACGACAAGAACAAGCTGTTGGATCAGGTCAACAACGCAATCACGAAAATGTTCAAGGACTATCCGCCCAAGTCATAGATGTAACGGAAGTAGCATTGCGCGGCCGAGTTGGGCCAGCGTATAAAACTCACATCACCACATACAGGCGGGAATGGAGTGTCTCGCCCGTCAGCGCCTGCACGCGTTGCCGATTCCGGAAAGGGCTTGTCGCCGTATGACGTGTCAACTGAGAAGTTTCCTCGCACTCGTCCTGGTATGTCATCACCTCAACCTTTGGCCTGGCCCAAAACCCTCCAACAACAGGGACTGGGCAGCGCCCCAAGATCGGTCTGGTGTTACAAGGCGGCGGCGCGCTTGGGCTCGCCCACGTCGGTGTCATTACCTGGATGGAGGAGCATCACATCCCGATAGATTACATCGCCGGCACCAGCATGGGCGGTCTGGTGGGCGGGGTGTACGCCACCGGCCACAATGCCGCCGAAATGCGCCAGATCGTGAACGGCATCAACTGGGACGAGGTGCTGTCGCCGCTGACTCCGTTTGACGACCTCTCTTTCCGGCGCAAGGAAGATGCCCGCGATTATCCCAACAGCCTTGAGTTTGGATTGCACAAAGGCCTGCAGTTTCCCTCCGGCCTCAACTCCGGCCAACAGGTCGTGCTCGTTCTCGACAAGGTCGCGGCTCCCGTACTCGGAGATCAAGAGCTTCAACGATCTTCCCACTCCGTTCGCCTGCGTAGCCACCGACCTGGTCAGCGGCAAGCCCAAGGTTTTCCGCAGCGGCTCCCTGGCCCTGGCCCTGCGCTCCACCATGTCTCTGCCCGGAATCTTCACCCCCGTGCGGACCAAAGATGCCATCTACGCCGACGGTGGACTGCTGCAATAACATTCCGGTCGAGGTAGCGGAAGAGATGGGGGCGGATCTGACCTTGGCGATTCACCTGGCGGAGGCGCCGGTACCAGTCCGAATGCCAATCTCTCCTCGTTCTCGGTCCTGGGCGATTCGATCTCGGTCATGATCAACGCCAACGAACTCCAGAGCATGGAAAGCGCCGACATCCTGGTTTCGGTTCCGTTGCAGAAATACGGCGCCCTCGATTTCGACAAGGCCGACGAGATCATCAAGATCGGGTACGACGCTGCCGCCGCCAAGGCCAAGGTGCTTTTGAACTATGCGGTGGATGACGCAACCTGGAAGCAGTACCTGGCCGATCGCCAATCCCGCGTCCGCGGCAATCCCGTTCCGACGTTTGTCGCGGTCGAGGGGGTGAATGCGGATCTTTCGCGAGCGGGTGGAAGAGCAAATGGCCGGCTTGGTGGGCAAGCCCATCAACTTCGACGAACTGGACCAGGACATCATGCGCCTGAAGGGAACGGGGCGCTTTTCGGTGCTGAGCTACCAATTCGTAGAGCGCAATGGCCAGCAGGGCCTCCTGATAAAGACCGAGAAAAATGAGGTTGGCCCGCCGGTCGTTCTGCCCCTCATCCTCATCGACGGGTCAAGTTTGAAGAACGTTACCTTCAACCTGGGAGCGAGAGTGACCTGGTTCGATATTGGAGGCTTCCGCTCGGAATGGCGCAATGACTTCATTCTGTTCTCCCAGTACGGGCTGAGGTCGGAGTATTACCATCCCTTCACGCCGTTGACCCACTGGTTCATCGCGCCCCGGGGGCTGGCCGATAACGATCCGTATTACCTCTACAACGAGAACAAACTGATTTCCATCTATCGCCAAACCAACCTTGGCGGGGGCATCGATGTCGGCTACCAGTTCGGAAATACAGGCGAACTGCGCGTCGGCTACGAAGGCGGGTGGAAACACTTCACGCCGCAAATCGGAAACCGCGAACGAGCTGCCATACCTTCTCCGGCGGCTACGGCGACACCAGAATTCAATACAGGCTGGTTACCGCTGGACGATCCGGTGATTCCTCGCGCGGGACAGAACCTGCAGGCCGATTTTAGGTGGTACAACACCAGTCCGTTAGCGTCCAAAGCGTATCCCGTGGGGGAAATCGCCTCGCAGAATTTCTTCCGGCTGAACGAACCGTCCTCGGTATTTCTCAGCGGATTTGCCGGGACAACGCTTCAACCACTACAACACCGGTCTGCCCCAGTTCTCCCTGGGAGGCTCGCAGCGTCTGGTCTCCTACGGCATCAATGAGCTGCTGATGGACAAGTACTTCCTCTTCCAGTTGGGATACATCCGGCAACTGGCGACGCTGCCACCGCTGCTGGGCGGCGGCATATATTTCCTGGGGGTGTATGAGGCGGCGCAGGTTTACGGCCCGCCTCACACGATGGTGAACAAGGCATCGGGCTTCCCAACCGATGGCGGCGGCGGGCATAGTCGTCAACACAATTTTCGGGCCGGTGGAAGCGGCCTACGCCTACGGCGACACCGGACATCACAAATTCTTCTTCCAGATTGGGAGGCTATTCTAATCAAGAACATAAGGATGACATTATGCTTCGCCTCATTCGCGAACTGATTCGTCCCTATCGCGGGCAGCTTGTCATCATTCTGCTCGCCATGCTGGTCGAAACGGCGATGAGCCTGGCCGGGCCGTGGCCGCTGAAGATCATCATCGACAACGTAGTCGGCAGCCACAAGATGTCACCCTGGCTTGACCACCTGGTCCGGCCCATGCTGGACGGCGGCGGCAAGTTGCAGGTCGCCGGACTGGCGGCGCTGGCGTTCGTCGTGATCGCGGTGCTCGGCGCGATCGCCACCTACATTGACAACTACTACACCGAGAGCGTTGGCCAGTGGGTGGCCAACGATCTGCGGATGCGGACCTATCATCATCTGCAGCGCCTCTCGCTCGGCTATTACGACACTCACCAGACCGGCAATCTGCTGAGCACGATGACCACCGACATCCAGACCATCCAGGGCTTCGCCTCTTCCTCGACCCTGAACATTCTGGTCGACCTGCTCACCATCGTCGCCATGCTGGGTCTGATGTTCTGGCTGAACTGGGACTTCACCATGATCGCGGTCGCGGTGACGCCGTTCCTGCTGTTTTTCGTTTCGCGATTCAAGAAGGCGGTGAAGAAAGCGACGCACCAGGTGCGCAAGGAACAGTCGGAAATCGTTGCCGTGGTGCAGCAGGGACTGGAATCAATGCGGGTCGTGAAAGCCTTCGGCAGAGGAACCACGGAGCAGGAGGAGCTCAAGGAAGTCAGCCAGGCGACGGTGAGTGCTGCTCTGGCGGCCCGCCGGATAAAATCGTTGCTCTCGCCCGTGGTGACCGTTACCGTCGCCCTGTGTACCGCCGTGGTGCTGTGGCGCGGGGCGGCGCTCATTCTGGCCGGAGCGATGACGGTCGGCGCGCTCACGGTTTATCTGTCGTACCTGAGCAAGTTCTTCAAGCCGGTGAAGGATCTCGCCACGACGACCAACGCGATTGCGCAGGCCGCCGTGGGAGTGGATCGCATTCGCGCCATCCTCGATACCGACACCATCATTCCGGAGAAGGCCGACGCCATCGAGCCGCGCTTTATCAAGGGCGACATCGTTTTCGACCATGTGGCGTTTGGCTATTCTGTCGATGCCAAGGTGCTGGGAGACGTCAGCTTCCACATCAAGCCCGGTCAACTGGTGGGCATCGTCGGGCCCACCGGCAGCGGCAAGTCCACGGTCGTCAGCCTGATCCCGCGGTTCTACGATCCGACTGCGGGCAAGGTGATGATCGACGGCCACGATGTGCGCGATTACAAACTCAGTGCGCTGCGCGACCAGGTTGGCTACGTCCTGCAGGACACCGTGCTGTTCCGCGGGACCATCCTGGAAAACATCGCCTTCGGCAGGCCGGGCGCCACGCGCGACGAGATTGTTGAGGCCGCGAGGACGGCCAATGCGGATGAATTCATCTCGCGCATGCCGAAGGGATATGACACCATGGTCGGCGAGCGCGGCCTCACGCTCTCCGGAGGCCAGCGTCAAAGAATCGGCATCGCCCGCGTGATGGTGCGCAACAGCCCGATCCTTCTTCTCGATGAGCCAACGGCGGCGCTCGACAGCGAATCGGAGAAGCTGGTGATCGACGCTTTGGAAAAACTGATGAAGGGCCGGACGGTGATTACCATTGCCCATCGCCTGAGCACCATTCGCGATGCCGACCAGATCATCGTGATCGCCGGAGGCGTCGTGGCCGAGTCCGGGACTCACGACGAACTGATGGCGCTGGGCAAGATCTATGCGGAACTGCATCGCACCCAGTTTGAAGACGCCGCGGCCAAGGTCGGGGCGCGGGCGTCGAATTACAATTGAGTGGAGCAGAGTCGTTGCAGTGCCCCGATACAAGGCGATTTGTGAGCTAGGCACCAATCGCTAGTTGCTTGAGGAGTTTTCCATGTCTCGTTTTCTCGTCGTCATGCCCGATGATTCTTCCCAGCCCATTCTCGAGGCCGTCAACCACGCTTCGAAGTCGCTACGGATTAAGATGTTCACCTTTTCCGATCCCCATCTCCTGCACGCGGTGATCGCGGCCCACCGCCGCGGCGTGAAGGTACGGATCATGCTCAATCCCGCTCGCCGCAGCGGCGAAACCGAAAATGAGGAATCGCGAAAGATGCTCACCGATGCCGGAGTCGATGTGCTCGACAGCAACCCTGCCTTCGATCTCACGCACGAGAAATCCATGATGGTGGATGACGATGCAGCGTTCGTTATGTCGCTCAATTGGGAGACCAAGAACTTTACCGAAACGCGCGACTATGCGGTCGTCACCAAACACGGCCACGAAGTCGGGGAGATCATTGAAGGCTTCGAAGCCGATTGGCACCGCAAACCCTTCAATCCGGGTGACAAATCGCATTTGATCTGGTGTACCGGAAATGGCCGGCACCGTATAGGCCAATTCATCGACGAGGCCAAACATTCGCTGTGGGTGCAGAACGAGCGCTACCAGGATCCGGTGATCATCGAGCGTCTGGTCCGGGCCAACCATCGCGGCGTGAAAGTACATGTCCTGGCGCGGCCCCCGCACAAATTAAAGAAGGAGAAGCTGGTTGAGGGTGTCGGAGGTCTACGAATCCTGGACGATGTTGGCGTCAAGGTGCACCGGCTCAAGGGCCTCAAGCTTCATGCCAAACTGCTCTTCGCCGACGGAGTCCGGGCCATCATCGGCTCCATCAATCTCGCACCCGGCAGCTTCGACAGCCGCCGTGAGCTGGCCATCGAGGTGCACGACCCGGAGATCGTGGATCGGCTGCATACCATTGTTCACCAGGACTGGGAGAACTCACGCCCAATGGATCTTACCGACGAGGGGTTGTTGGCGGAACTGGAGGATAAGGACGACCACGTCGCCGAGGACCTGGCGATCCAGACAAAGAAAGCCAGTGGATAGCGGGTAGTGGTTAGTGGATAGTGAACCACGCCGTGACCAATCTGATACTGTCATCCCGACCGAGGACTTCAGTCCGAGCGGAGGGACCTGCTTCTTTGTGTCTCTGCCATTAACCTGACGCCTAACTGCTATAGTAGCTTCATAGCGAAAATTACAACATTCATGACTAAGGGGACACGTCTTCATGTCGCAGAGTCTTAGCATCGGTCAGATCGAACCTCTGAAAA
Source organism: uncultured Acidobacteriaceae bacterium (assembly GCA_963782275.1). Taxonomy (GTDB): domain Bacteria; phylum Acidobacteriota; class Terriglobia; order Terriglobales; family Acidobacteriaceae; genus Bog-257. The sequence goes on from CAWAJA010000012.1 coordinate 22,973, forward strand.
TCAAAATCCAGTCCCGAACCGCCAAAGTTGGCGTCATCGGAATGGGCTACGTCGGCCTACCGCTGGCCCTGCTATTCAGCGAGCAGTCGTTTCCGGTGACCGGCTTCGATATCGACAAGAAGAAGGTAGATGTCCTCGAGTCCGGTGGCTCCTACATTTATCGCATCGCTCCCACCGAAATCCAGGCAGCACGCTCGCATGGGTTCACGGCTACGTCGGATTACGCCAATATCACTAGCATGGACGCGATCATCATCTGCGTTCCCACTCCGCTGAACGAACATCACGAGCCTGACCTCACGTACATCACAGCAGACGGCTGAATCTATAGCGCCGCATCTGCGTGCCGGTCAGTTGGTCATTCTGGAGAGCACGACCTATCCCGGAACGACCGAAGAAGTTCTGGTTCCGATCCTCGAGCGCCAAAACAAGAGCGGTTTGAAGGCAGCGCGGCCCGGATATGCAAGGCGACGATCTGTTCTATGTTGTCTTCTCTCCGGAGCGCGAAGATCCCGGCAACGACACGGTTGCACGCCGCGACATACCTAAGGTCATCGGCGGACTTGATCCACGGGCGAGCGAACTAGGAGCGCAACTCTACGGCTCCATCTTCAACCGCACCGTGCCAGTTTCGACGCCGGCGGCAGCCGAGATGACCAAGCTGCTGGAGAATATCTATCGCTGCGTCAACATCGCCCTGGTCAACGAACTGAAAGCTGCTTTGCCTGCGCATGGGCATTGACATCTGGGAAGTTATCGAAGCGGCCAAGACCAAGCCCTTCGGATTCCAAGCGTTCTATCCTGGTCCCGGGTTGGGTGGGCACTGCATCCCCATCGATCCCTTCTACCTTTCGTGGAAGGCCAAAGAGTTCGATTTTCACACCCGCTTCATCGAACTGGCCGGAGAGATCAACACGGCTATGCCGTACCATTCGGTCGAAGCCGTCGCCGATGCCCTGAATCACCGCAAGAAGGCCCTCAACGGCGCGAAGGTCTTAGTGCTGGGACTTTCGTACAAGAAGGACATCGACGACCTGCGCGAGTCTCCATCCCTGACAATCATCGAAGTGCTACAACACCGCGGAGCCACCGTTAGCTATAACGATCCATACTTCCCGACGGTGGGACGAGGTCGCAAGTACGACTTGAATATGACATGCACGCCGTTGGACAAGCTGGATGATTACGACTGCGTGATGATCGTGACTGACCACAGCGACTACGACTATCCGCGCATCGTGCGCGAGTCGAAGTTGGTGGTGGACACACGCAACGCGACCAAGGGCATCGATTCGCCCAACATCGTCCGCTGCTAGTCATGGACGCGGGCCAAGTCCAGTAGTATAAGGGTTGGTTGCTCCGTGGTGAGGCTTCTTTGGCGCATCGCGGTGCACACTGCCATCTCGCCGCAGTTTTAAGGAGCACAAGGGGTACTCATGTCAACGACAGCGCAGGGCCCGAAGGGACTGGAAGGGATCACTGCTGCCAATTCCAGCATTTGCTACATCGATGGCGACCTGGGTGTGCTCGCATATCGCGGCATCGATATCCACGAACTTGCCGATCATTCGAACTTCGAGGAGGTCTGCTACCTGCTTTGGTTCGGCCACCTGCCCAACCGCGCCGAACTGCAGGAAACGAAGCTGAACCTGGCGCGCGAGCGCAAGCTGGATGCCTCCATCATCAGTCTGCTGCGGCAGGCTCCGAAGCATGCGCTTCCGATGGATGTGCTGCGCACGATCGTGTCCGCCCTTTCGTATTACGATCCGGAAGAGAAGGTTAACGACCACGAAGCCAACGTGCGCAAGGCAATCCGGCTGACCGCTCAGATTGCCTATGTTGTGGCTGCCTACGATCGCATTCGTAAGGGCAAGCCGCTGGTTGAACCCGACCGGTCGCTCTCGCACGCGGGCAACTTCCTTTACATGCTGAACGGCGAGATTCCGAGCGCCACTGCAGAACGTGCGTTGGATGTTGCGCTCATCCTGCACGCTGATCACGAATTGAATGCGTCGACCTTCGCCGCGCGCGTGGTTGCAGCCACGCTGAGCGACATGCATTCGGCCATCACCGCGGCCATCGGCGCCTTGAAGGGTCCTTTGCACGGCGGCGCCAACGAGGCTGTGTTTCACATTCTGGAGGCGATTGATGCTTCCGGCGCCGATCCGGTGGACTACGTCAAAGGCATGCTGGCGCAGAAGAAGAAGGTGCCCGGGTTCGGTCATCGCGTGTACCACACTGAAGATCCACGGGCGACGCACCTGCGGACCATGTCGCGTGACTTGGGTGACGTCGAGCGGCAATCCGAAGTGGTTCGAGATCTCGCACAAGATCGAAGAGTTTATCGTCACTGATCGCAAACTGAACGCCAACGTGGACTTCTATTCCGCATCCACCTACCACACACTGGGCATCGACATTGATCTGTTCACGCCGGTGTTTGCCGTGTCTCGTGTGGCAGGCTGGACGGCCCACGTCATCGAGCAGCTCAACGACAACCGGCTCATTCGCCCCCGCGCAGAATATCAAGGCCCGCTTTATCCCAACCGATACGTGCCCATGGAGAAGCGGTAGAGGCCAGTTGTCAGTGGTCAGTCAACTTCGCAGATCGCCCGGCGTCATGGAGTCGGTTTAGTCCGCTGCGAATCAAATAAAGTTAGAATAGTCATGAGTCTGGGTTTGCGTGCGGACTGCACGCGTCTGACAACTGACTACTGACGACTGTTATGCATCGCGTCTATCTCGATAACAACGCCACTACGCCTCTCCCGCCCGAGGTGTTTGAGGCGATGCGCCCCTACTTCTTCGAGAAGTTTGGCAACGCGTCCTCCATTCATCAACAGGGACAGCAGGCGCGCGCGGCCGTCGAGCAGGCGCGTGAGCAAGTCGCCGAGTTGCTGAACTGCCGTCCGGCGGAGATCGTCTTCACCAGCGGCGGCACCGAAGGCGACAACCTGGCTCTGTTCGGCCTGATGAAGCCGGGCGACCACGTCATCACCTCGGCAGTGGAACACCACGCCGTGCTGAACGCCTGCAAGCGCCTCGAAGAGATGGGCTGCGCGGTAACCTATCTGCCGGTGGATGGTCGCGCGATGGTCGATCCTAACGATGTGCGGCGAGCGCTGCGTCCGGAGACGAAGCTGATCAGCATCATCCTGGCCAACAATGAAACCGGTGTGCTGCAACCAGTGCGCGAGATCGCCAAGATTGCAACCGAGGCCGACGTTTACTTCCACACTGACGCGGTGCAGGCTGTGGGCAAGGTACCGGTCGATGTGAAGGAGACTCGGATGCGACCTGCTGACAGTCACCGGCCACAAGATGCACGGGCCGATAGGCGCGGGCGCGCTGTATGTGCGCAAGGGAACGCTGCTGCAGCCGCTATTCTACGGTGGACGACACGAGCGCTCACGCCGCGCCGGAACCGAGAACCTGCCCGGCATCGTTGGACTCGGCAAGGCGGCCGAGATCGCGCGCGAAGGTTTTGCCAATGGAAGCATCGAGCGAATGGCCGAGTTGCGTGACCGGCTGGAGCGCGGGATCGTCGATAACGTCGAGCAGGTCGGTGTGAACAGCGGCGATGCGCCTCGCGTGCCGAATACGACGAACCTTTACTTTGACTGCATCGAAGGCGAGGCCATGGTGATCGCGCTCGATCTGAAGGGCCTGTCCGTTTCGACTGGCGCCGCGTGCTCGTCCGGAGCGATTGAACCGTCGCATGTTCTAACCGCGATGGGATTGTCGGCTGATCGCGCGCGCGCCAGTATCCGCTTCAGCCTAGGCAAGCAGAACACGCCCGACGATGTGGAGTTTGCGCTCTCGCTAGTGCCGGACGTTGTGTCTCGGCTGAGGGAACTCAGTCCGGTCTGGAAAAAAGCTGTCAGCCCTCAGCCGTCAGCTCTCAGCTAAGGCGCGTCCGCTTTTCGCTATTTGCCACAACCGGACGACCGGTTTCTGCAATTTCGGTAGAATTGCCATCAATTTGGGAATCGGGAACAAAATCGTCAGTTTCGGGGGCTGTACGCGAAATTGAGCGGATTCTCGGTCGCGAGCTGACGGACACAGAAAATGGGAGCGGCTGCACAAGGGAGGTAAGCAAGCAGGACTACTCGTTTAAGGTGATCATTGAAATTGGCATGGGAATGTTTGGATAATCTCTTATGAGAACAGTTGCGCTCGATGCCCAGCAGGATTTCGGGCCTATTACGGGTCAGCGTCCCTGGCGTGCGCGGCTGGGCGTAGGAAGTTTCCTAGCTATCGACTTTGGTCATCGGATTAAAGAAGACCATCACTTTCGCGGGGAATGGTACCTCTGGATATTTCAGGCTAACTGGGTCCTCCTTCACGGGGATCGCAAGATTGCTGATTCCGATTCGGCGCGACAGGCCATAGAGGTTGCAGTCCAACGGCTCGAAAGCTGTGAATTGACCAACATCAACTTTGATCCTCAAGCGTCGGTCACGGAGTTTGTTTTTGGCGGGTTTCGCTTGACCGTTTCTCCGGCGGATTACCTCGAAGATCCTGATGATAGAGACATGTACTGGCTTTTCTTTATGCCTGACAAGACAGTCCTTACAGTTGGTCCGGGCGGAATACATTTGGGACCATCTGATCAGTAACTATGCGCACAGATAGCAACATCGCCGTGGCCATGTCGGGTGGCGTGGATTCTTCCACCGTCGCGGCGATGCTGTGTGAGCAGGGCCACAACGTCGTCGGGCTGACGATGCAGCTCTGGAACCAGCGCCGCCTGGCCGGCCATCATGGTATGCCCAACGAGCCAGTGCAAGGCCGCTGCTGCTCGCTCGACGACGTGTATGACGCGCGCCGCGTCGCCGAGACGTTGGGCATCCCGTATTACGTCGTCAATCAGGAGGAGCGTTTCGAACATGATGTAGTGCGGCCGTTCGTACAGGAGTATCTCTCCGGGCGCACGCCCATTCCGTGCAGCCTGTGCAACAACCATCTTAAGTTCGATCAGTTGTTGATCACCGCGCGCCAGATCGGAGCCGACCTGCTCGCGACTGGCCACTACGCGCGTAATGAATTCGACGAGCGCAGCGGCCGCTGGGTACTCCGGCGTCCGGCCGATCGTGCCAAAGACCAGACCTACTTCCTCTTTGGGCTGACGCAGGAGCAGCTCAGCCGGACGCTGTTTCCGCTGGGCGAGCTGCGCAAGTCCGAGGTGCGAGAGGAGGCCAAGCGCGCCGGCCTGCGGCTGTTCGAGAAGCCGGACTCGCAGGAGATCTGTTTCGTTCCCGGTGGCGACTACAAGATGTTTCTCGACGCCTATCTCGAAGAGCAGGGCGAAGGCGTCCTCGACACCGCCGGCGAGCTGGTCACTACCAGCGGGGAAGTCTTAGGCACGCACAAGGGTATCCACAACTTCACCGTTGGCCAGCGCAAGGGGCTGGGCGTCGCGACGGGCTCGCCACTCTATGTGCTGGAAATTCGCGGAGCCAAGCGGCAGGTGGTGGTCGGCAGCGGCGACGAGTTGTATTCGCGCACCCTTCGCGCCAAGCACGTGAATTGGATCGCCGTGGTCGAGTTGCCCGAGCCGATACGCGTGCAGGCCAAGATTCGTCATCGCCACGAGGCGGCCGATGCCGTGATTGAGAAGACTGGCGAGGACGAAGTGGTCGTGACGTTCGATGAGGCGCAGCGAGCCATAACGCCCGGCCAGGCGGTCGTTTTCTACGATGGCGACATCGTGTTGGGCGGCGGGTGGATCACCTAGTATCTAGTTGCATAAGTTAGCGTACAATGTTTTTCGATGTTTCTGAAATACCACCTGCTTCTTCCACGCGAACGGGTGCGCCCTCGGGTGGTAGGCGGCTATGAAGTCATGCATGTGTTTGCGGAGCTGGCCCGGACTGGTGAAGCTGGCCCCCGTCAACGATTGATTCTGCAGGATGGAAAACCAGATTTCCGCCTTATTCATCCACGAGGCGTGGGTGGGCGTGAAATGAAAATGGACGTTCTTATGCCGGGCTAGCCAACGGTTGTGCTTGGGCTTGTGGGTGTTGAGGTTATCCAGGATCACGTGGATCTCGCGGCCGGGGTGCTCGGCTACGATGCCGTTCCACCATTCGCCCATTTATGCAACTAGATACTCGCTCTCGCCAGCCCGGTGGCACCGGAACAAGTTGTATCGCCAGCGTCCCAACTCGACGAACGGTCCCGGCTCCGCCATCTTGTCCCCATCGCGGTCGTAGCTGGCATCCGACAGAATCGTCATTCAATGCCGGGTACCCCGCCGCCCGCCCGTGACCAACATTAGCTTGCCCTTAGCCTTCCCATGCCGTTCTTCTCAACTCTTCAGAAAGGCGAGCAAGTCGGCGTTGATCTGGTCGGCGTGGGTCGTGGGCATGCCGTGCGGGAAGCCGGGATAGACCTTGAGCGTTGCGTTCTTCAGTATCTTCGCAGACAAGGGACCCGCGGCGACGATGGGCACAATCTGGTCGTCGTCACCATGCATCACCAGCACGGGGATGTCGATCTTCTTCAGGTCTTCGGTAAAGTCGGTTTCCGAGAACGCCTTGATGCAGTCGTAATGGGCCTTCATGCCGCCCAACATGCCCTGCAACCACCAGTGGTGACGGATACCATCCGAAATCTTTGCGCCGGGGCGGTTGTATCCGTAAAACGGGAGCGTGATGTCCCAGTAAAACTGCGGCCGGTTGGCCGCCAGCGCTGTCCGGAGGCTCATCGAAGACCGAAATGGGCGCGCCGGTCGGATTCTTTTCCGTCTTCAGCATGAGCGGTGGCACGGCGCTGATGAGCACCGCTTTGGCAACACGCTTGGTGCCATGGCGGCCGAGATAGCGGGCGACCTCGCCGCCACCGGTGGAATGGCCCACCATGATGGCGTTCTTGAGATCGAGCGCTTCGAATAGCGCCGCCAGATCGTCCGAATAAGTGTCCATCTCATTGCCGTCCCAGGTCTGGCTGGAGCGCCCATGCCCTCGCCGGTCGTGCGCAATGACGCGATAGCCTCGCTGCCCGAAGAACAGCATCTGCCCGTCCCAGTCGTCGGCGGTCAGTGGCCAACCATGCGAGAAAACGATGGGCTGACCGGATCCCCAATCCTTGTAGTAAATCTGCGTTCCCTCTTTTGTTGTGATGGTGCTCATAGAGTGGCCTTTCCAATCTGTGAGGCGATCAAGCGTCCTCAGTTGTTATCGGTGAGCATGGAGATGTTGGTGACGGAAGTCGCACTACCACCGGCCCACGGTATTCACCCAAAGGCACTGCCATTAAAACTTCGTCTGGTGTACCGTGGCTCTTGGCGAGAGTTTCGACTTCGGCAATTAGAAATCAAGAAGGGGCCCAGTGTAAATGGGGGTAAATGTTAAAGTTCTGGCAAAGCTGGCGGGTCTGTTCGACTGTACAGGCTACGATCCAGCAGCGGCGATCGTGGGCGTTTCCGTTGCGGTTGCACGGCATTGGAACAAGTTGTACTGCCAAGGACCCAACTCGACGTACAGTCCCGGCTCCGACATCTCATCCCCATCGCGGTCGTAGCTGGCACCCGACAAAGCATCATTCAAGCGCCAAGTCTTCCCACGTAAACCGCCCCAAGGCACTTGCACACGAACTTGGACATCGCTGTCGCTGAGATTCACGATGATGAGGTAGCGATCATCATTCCTGATCCAGCACCACGTCACCAGGTTTTGATAGCTGGGATTGTCGGGCCAGCCCGTCCGCTCGCACAGGGTCCATTGACCATCGCGAAAAGTAGGGTTATCGATAGCAGAGAGAAGGTTCTTATAGAAGGCCTGCAGTTGCGGATCGGCAGGTTCATCCGAACGCCGGCACAAGAAGACGGGTAATCTCAGCTTTCGACCTTCAAACTGGCCTTCGTAAAATAGCCGTGCGCCCGGAAGAGTGGATGTGCTGACGGCAGCCGCCCGCTCCCTTTCCGGAGAAAACGTTGCGGCCGCCCGAGGCTCGTCGTGGTTTTCGATGAAACGGAGAAGCTTTTGCTGATAGGGGAGATCGGCGCAGAGGTGAAGCCGAACGCTCTCGGCATTTTCATGCACGAGCCGGTCATAGAGCCTCTTGTCGTAGCAGAAGTCGAAGCCTTGCTGTTGTAACTCCCACTCCAGGTCCCAATAAACCTCGGCAATAAAGAGGAAGTCGGGATGGGCTTTCTTGGTGGCTGGGATGACATCACGCCAGTAATCCGTAGCGGGCATGGCTCCAGTCCGAGTGCCCCACGTGCGTTGGAAAATTGCGTTCAGAAGAAGCATTGCCATGTCGCAGCGCACGCCGTCGCACTGGCTTGCGATACTGGAGAGCGTTTCGATCGCAGCCTGGCGAAGGCCGGGTTGAAACGCATTCAGCTGCAGCACGTCTTGCCAGGGGGCGAAGTAAGGATCGCGGCCGCAAGCGAAGACATTCCCTTGTACCTCAATGTAGGACATGGGCTGGTTCCTGACGTCGTCAGCATTCCCCCGAATGAAGTATTCTGGATGCTCGATGGTCCAGGGATGTTCGGTGGCTACATGGTTAGGGACGAAGTCCAGGACCAGGCGCAAGCCTCGCTTTGCCAATTCGCCCCGGGCGGAGGCAAGGCCCTGCGAGCTGCCCATGTGGTGGTCAACCACGTAGCGCCGCACAGAATAGGCCGATCCCACGTTATCTTCCGGTCGAAAATCCGGCAGGGCTTGCCGGAAGTCGTCCAGCAGGACTTGGTTCCGATTGGAGATGGCAGCGCTGGCAGGGCTGCGTTCCCAAACTCCCATGAGCCAGACGCCGTCGAAGCCATAGGCGGCGATGGCGTCCCATTCGGAGGAAGGCACCGAGCCCAGGTCAACGGCGTTGCCATATTTTCGCCTCAGGTCCCAAAGCCAGACCCAGGTATTGATCTCATACAATGTGGGATAGCGTGGCCAGGTTGGCATAGTCATTCCCCCGCTCTTATTATCCACCGGCCGGACGAATCGAGCGAGGGTCTGCGCAAAACAAACTTCAGGCGGGCGTTAAACCCGGTCGCTACGCGCTCTGCGCCGCGCCGAGGTCCTTGCCGTGGAGGCGGACCTGAAACCTGGTATCGCCGGGGAAGAGTTCACATTGATCGAGCCGCGATGCTTTCTGACGATGCGCAGGGTCGTATCCAGCCCAAGTCCGGTTCCTTCGCCGACTCCCTTGGTGGTGAAGAACGGCTCGAAGATGCGCGATTGAATCTCGAGCGGAATTCCCGGCCCCGAATCTCCGATCTCGACCACGGCGCAGTCTCCCTCCGTGAAGGTCTTGATCCGGAGTTCCCCTTCGCTGTGCATGGCATCGATGGCATTATCGATAATGTTGGTCCACACCTGGTTAAGTTCGCTGCCGTAAGAGTTCACCACCAGGGGAGTTGCATGGTAATCGCGCTTGACGGTCACGCCCTTTTTCAACTTGTGGGCCATGATGGTTAAAGTGTTCTCCAGGCTCCTGGTTAAGTCCACGTCCTGCACCGGCGCCTGGTCCATGTATGAGTACTCTTTTATGGCGCGCACCAGGTCAGAGATTTTCGAGGTGCTGTCCTCCAGTTCGTTGAGCAGCTGATTGATTTCCGTCATCGCCGAGACCCGCTTCAGTGCCGCTTCGGCCAGATTTGGTCGAACCGCGGCGAGCATAACATTGAGCGGGACGGGTTGAGCGCCGGATTCCACCAGCGTCGATGCATACTGCCAGCTATTTTCGATTCCGTGCTGCTGCAGGATGCCCTCGATCTCCTCCTCAAGTTCGCTTGCCCTCAGGGCTTCGGCCTGGGAATCCTGAACGCGGCAAGTCGACTCGAACCTCTCGATGGCCGCTCTCTCTTCTACCGTAAGGCGAATGGCTTCCAGCTTATTGACCGAAGTTCGAAACTCGCCAACGGCGCGTCGCAACTGTTCGGCAGTGCGCCGGGCCGCCGCTGCCGGATTGTTCAGTTCGTGGGCTAGACCGGCGGACAGCTTACCCAGCGCAGCCAAGCGATCGCGCTGCTGCTCGCCTCGCGTAACTTCGCGAGTGCGATCTACCATGGTAGCCACCAGCCGCCTGCCCAGCTCCGGCATGTGGCTCAACAGGTCGTTGAACAGCGCTGCCGGGAACGTCAGAATTCGTGACGGCACGACAGCCCTGCTGGTCGCGGGAAAGTTCACCATCCGCGAATACGGCAGCACTCCGGTCACGCTTCCCGCCTTGGTGGTGAACACGTTTTCGTTAGGCCCTTCGAATCGTGCTTGTCCTTCTCCTTCGAGGACCACGATCATCTTGTCGGCAGGGTCACCCGCGCGCACGTAAATATCGCCGGATTGCAGGCGAAGCTCGGTGGCATGGTCGAGGAACCAGTCCAGTTGCTCGTCAGGAAGATCATGGAAGACGGCAACTCTGCGAAGTTCATCTTTTGAGACGTTCTGCATCGGCTACACCTTAGCCATATAGCGGTGAATGAACTGCACGGCGATCGCGCCCTCGCCGACCGCCGAGGCTACGCGCTTAATGGAACCGTGGCGTACGTCGCCTACCACGAAGACGCCGGGAACGTTGCTTTCCAGCAGAAAGGGATCGCGATTGAGATTCCAGTCGTCCGGTAGCTTGCCGTCTTTCAGCAGGTCCGGCCCAGCCAGAATAAATCCGCGATCATCCCGGGCGACGATCGTGTCAAGCCAGTCCGTGCGGGGCAGGGCGCCGATGTAGATGAACATGGCGCTGGCCGGCACGCGCTCCACCGTGTTGGTGTCGGAGCAATGCACTGAAATCTCTTCCAGGTGGGTTTCACCGTGGACGGCGATCACCTCTGCGTGTGTCCACAACTGGATATTGGGAGTTTTTTCGATCTGGTCGATGAGGTAGCGGGACATAGTCGCCGACAGTGAGTCGCCTCGGACGAGCATCACCACCTTGTCTGCATATTGCGCGAAGTTGATGGCGGCCTGGCCGGCTGAATTAGCGCCGCCAACCACGTAGACTGTCTCTCCTTTATAGGAGACGGCTTCCTGGCTACCGCCGCCGTAATAGACACCGGCACCTTGCAGCCGGTCCACACCGGGAACCTCCAGCCTTCGCCATTGGACTCCTGTGGCGATGAGAACGGCATGGCAGGAAATCTCGTTGCCGTCGGCGAGCTTGAGGATACGGTACGGACCTTCCACGCGGAGCCCCACGACTTCCTGCGGTGCGATAATCTCCACTCCGAAGCGTTGGGCCTGCATGACCGCGCGGCGCGCCAGGTCGGTGCCGCTCAGGCCGGAAGGAAATCCGAGATAGTTTTCGATGCGGGAGCTTAAGCCTGCCTGCCCGCCGGGAGCTTCACGGTCGATCATCACGGTCTTCAGGCCTTCGGACGCGCCATACACCGCCGCCGCCAAGCCGCCCGGACCGCCGCCAACAATGGCGAAGTCATAGAACTGCGTATCGGACCGCGTTTTGAGCCCGACCTTCTCGGCGAGCTCCGCCGGACTCGACTGAAACAGGCGGGTGCCATCTGGCAACAACGTCAGAGGCAAGTTGGCGATCTCGTCGCCGACGGAGGCGATGAGCTGCTTCACCTCGGGATCTTCCGCGGACAGTTCAACGTCGATCCACTGGTAGGGAACATGGTTTCGCGCCAGGAAGTCCCGCACTTCGTACGCCTTCGAGGACCAACGAGTTCCGAGAACGCGGATCCCTTCGTACGGCGGCCGGTAGGATGCCGTCCAGTCTTCCAAAAGGTCGTCAAGAACCGGATACAGATGTTCGTTGGGCGGGTCCCAGGGCTTCAGGAAGAAATAATGCACGTTGACTTCGTTGATCGCGTTGATGGCGGCGCTCGTGTCCGCATAGGCGGTCAGCAAAGCGCGCTTGGCATCGGGATAAACTTTCTTCGCTTCGTTTAGAAAGCCGATGCCATCCATCTGCGGCATGCGTTGATCGGCCAGCAGCAGGGCGACCGCATCGTTGCGGCCTCTCAGTTCACGAAGGAGCCCCAGCCCGGCGTCACCTGAGTTCGCGCGAAGCACGCGATATCGATCTCCGTAGCGAGTTCGCAGATCTCTTTCAATCGCCTTCAGCACGTTGGGATCGTCGTCGACAGTCAGTAGCGTCGGTTTGGCCATCAGTGCTACACCTTCCTCGGTTTACTCGCTGCTCTTCCGCCGTTGTTAGATCAAAAAGGTGGGTCGCCGGATTCTGGACGGAGGAGCTTTTCGATGTAAGAAACGCCCTTACCTATCTGGCAGCAATACTTTTCTATAGGCAGCGCCGATACCTGCTGGGGACTCGGTTCGCAATCTAAGGGTTCGCCTTGCCAAGCGCAATCGGTGGAGGGACGAATCCAAATTCGCGATCTAGGGCCGAGGCAACGGCCAGAGCAATCTCGTCTTCGAACGGACGCGCGACAATCTGGACCCCGATTGGTAATCCCTCGGGCGAACGGCCAACGGGCACCACGGCTGCGGGTGCCGCAAGCAGGTTGAACCATTGCGTGTAGCGCATCACGTCAAAATATTGGACCTCCTGCCCGTCCACCTTCCACTGACGCTCGCCATGCCGAAAAGCGGGGATCGAGCAGACCGGACACAGCAGAATGGGGAACTCCTGCATTTGCTGGAGCAGTTTGCCGCGAATCACATCGCACTCAGCCCAGGCGTTCAATAGCTCTTCTGCCTTTAATGGTGGCTCCGCGTGGGCGATATCCAGGAATCCCCGCAAGACCGGGCTCAACTCGGATTCGTGGCCGCGCACCAGCGAATCGACAAACATTGCGCCGCAGCGGACAAAGAAAGTCCACCACACCTTCCGGGCCTGTTCGAGCCCGTTAGGCCGAAAGGGTCGGAGATCAAAACCCTGCTTCTGCAGAGATTGAACTGCATCTTGCACCGCCTGCCTCGTCTCGGGCGTGACCGGGGTCAAACCGTCGTCTTCGAAATAGCCCACGCATAGCCGCTTCACATCGTCGCCGGAGACGCCTCGATAGGGAATCGGCGGGCTGATAGGATCGGCGGGATCCTGTCCGGAAAGGACCTGAAATAGCAACGCCACATCGTCGATGGTGCGCGCCATCGGTCCAATCGCGCCCAGAATCGAGAACGGACCTACACAAGCTGGCAGGTGGCCGTTGCCCGGGAAGCGCCCCGGTGTTGGCTTCAGCGAGCAGATACCGGTAAAGTGCGCGGGCACGCGAACGGAACCTCCACTGTCGCTGCCGAACCCTCCCGCAGACAATCCCGCCGCGATCGCGGCCGACTCCCCACCGCTGGATCCGCCGGGCGTGTAGTCAAGATTCCATGGATTGTTGGTGCGCCCGTAGAGTCGGTTGTCCGTCTCGTAGGCCATCAGGAATTCCGGAGTGTTGGTGGTGCCAAGAATGGTTGCGCCCGCATTGCGCAGTCGGAAAACCACGGTTGCGTCCTCCGCCGGAACATTGCCACGGTTGATGATGCTGCCGATTTCGCAGCGGTAACCAGCGGCAGAAATGGATGCCTTGATCGTGACCGGTAGGCCGAACAGCGGGCCGCGTGGGGCTTGCGAACGCTCCACCTCACGCGCCTGTTGGCGCACGCGCCCTGCATCAAAATCAACCAGCGTGTTCAGCTTCGGATCCAGCCGCTCGATCTGGGCGATGTACTCATCGGCCAACTCCAGCGGCGAGATTTTCGATTCTCCAAGCAGGGTCAGCAGGGTGACAGCAGACTGCTGCGTTACGGGCTTCATCGAACGCCTTTTTCGCTTTTGGCCGCCGCAGAAGCGGTGTTAGGTTGTGCCGCTCCATACGGCCGCTGCTGCACAATGCCTTCGCCTTCGCGCACGGTGATGGTTTGCCCGGCCTGGACCTTCGACAGGCGGTCGATTTGGCCGCTCGGCCAACGCAGCTCGATGTCGTCGACCTGCCGGCGCTGCCCCAGTCCGAAGGTCAGGACGAGTTCGCTGGCCGACAGATACCCGGAGCCGCTACGCAGCATCAGCGACTGCTTTTCGCCGCCGGCATTCACGGTTACGAGCGTGCCGATTCCATCGCGATTGGAGCGCGTTCCCGCCAGCTTGATTCGCAAGCTATGGTTCGTCACTCCCTCGTTGCGAAAGAGAACGGCCGGGCCTCCATTGGTGGTCAGCAGCACGTCGAGGTCGCCGTCGTTGTCGATGTCGGCATAGGCCGCGGACCGCCCCACGCGCAGAACGCCGAGATCCGGACCGACCGACTGAGTGGTATCCACAAACTTGCCGCCGCTTTGATTGTGAAACAGGTGAGGAGACTGAGCGTATTTCACCCGCTTCTGAATGCGCTCGATTTCCGGCTCGATATGTCCGTTGGCAACGAATATGTCCAGCCAACCGTCGAGATCGTAGTCGAAGAAGAAGCAGGCGAAGCCCAATGTAAGCAGACTTTTGCGCCCGACTTCAGAACGCGGCGCCTCGTCGACAAACAGGCCATTCCCTTCGTTGTGATACAAGGCCATCATCTGGTTGGAAAAGTTCCCAATGATGATGCTGGGCCTTCCTGAGCGATCGTAGTCCGCCGCATCCACTCCCATACCTGCGCGTGCGACACCATCTTCGCTGAAGGCAATTCCAGCGGAGACCGCGGACTCGGTGAAGGTTCCCTTGCCGGTGTTGACATAGAGCTTATTCGGTTGGGTGTCGTTGGCCACGACCAAGTCAGGCCACCCGTCTCCGTTAACGTCGAGCACCGCCAGGCCGAGCGATTTAGAGGTGTTATCGAGGAGCCCAGCCTTGGCCGTAGCATCCTCGAATTTTCCGCCGCCGAGATTGTGCCACAAACGAAGCGACGCTCCCTTGTACGACTCGGGCGTGCAGTACGACTTTTTCACTCCGTCGAGAGTGCAATAGATGTCACTTTGCGGACTCCATTGCACGTAGTTAGCGACAACCAGATCAAGCTTGCCATCGCGGTCGTAATCCACCCAGGCCGCGCTGGTGCTGAATTCATTCGGGCCCCACAGGCCTGCGGCGCGCGTCACTTCGGTGAAGGTACCGTTCCCATTATTGTGGAAGAGGTGGCTCTGGCCGAGAGCGGAGATGAAGATGTCATCGAAGCCGTCGTTGTCGTAGTCTCCCACCGCGACGCCAAGGCCGTAAAAGCTCACCGCGAGCCCCGCCTTCGCTGTCACATCCGTGAACGTCCCGTTGTGGTTGTTGTGATAGAGCTTCAGCGTCGATGCCCGGCCGGACGCGGTCCAGTCCGCACCGTTTACCAGGAGAATGTCGGGATAGCCGTCATTGTCATAGTCGATGAAGGCGCATCCCGGGCCCATCGTCTCGGGCAGCCATTTCTTTCCGGCAGCGCCGTTGTTGTGCACGAAGTTGATGCCAGCCTGCTTGGTGATGTCGCGAAAGCGCACCTGTGCACGAACGGTACAGACGAATGCAGAAGAAAGGAACAAGAGAGTGAGGAAAACTCGTGCCGTGGAGGTCATGAAATTGTTCATCGGCCCTGACTCATCGCGTTTTCATTGTGTGGGGCGGCCGCGACCGGTCTGGCCGGACCGATTGGCGCCGAGAGATGTTCGTGAATGGCTTGGCGTTCGTTGTTGTCTTCGGGATGCATCCGCCGATACGGGCCGGTGATGGTTTGCGCGGACTCGTCCGCCTTGAAGCGCAGGTACCGCTTCTGATACTCGTCCGCTTGTTGGAGATTTCCCAGTCCCTTATAGCAAAGCATCATGTTGTAATTCGCCTGCAGATCTTCAGGATCGACGGCGAGGGCTTCGCGCAACTGCGCCATCGCATCGTTGTATTTGTGTTGCAGGAAGAGAATGCGACCCATTTCGTTGCGCACTACGCGGTCTTTGGGATACTGCGCCGCCGCTTTCTGCAGATGTTGCAGAGCGCCGTCGTAATCGCCATCGGTACGGAGGACGCGGGCGTAGAAGAAGTGCGCCCGCGCCAGCTCGGGGCTAAGTGAAAGCGCGCGCTGCAATACCACACGGGCGCGCTCCATGTCGCCTTCCTGCACGGCCACGCGGCCGAGGTTCACCCATCCATCCGGATTCGAGGGATCGGCCTCCGTCACACGGAGGAACGCGGCGGCCGCGCCTTTCAGGTCGCCTTGGAGAAACAAGCCGATGCCGTAGTCGTTCCAGCGCTGCCAGTCGGCCTTCTCGGTGATTACCTTCGGGGACTCGGCTGGCGCGCTTTTGGGAAAAACCCGCAGGGAGACCGAATCTTCAGCGAGAAGAATAATCGGCAAGTCGGGGACCTGTTTCACCTTGCCGGAGACGTTCGAGGTGTCGCCATCAAATGTGAACTGCCGATCGTCGTAGGACGGGGTTGTTTGTGGAGCGGCGATGGCTTGCCGGGATTCCCCGGCGTAGCTGAAGTGCGTATTCCACCAGGAGAACTTGCGATAGCACAGGCGCGCCGTGAGAGTGATCTTGTTGCCTGCGTTCGGCGGAATCTTCAGCCGGTAGTGAATCGTGTCGGCGGCGCCGGGTGGAATGAGGTGAACATAAACCACCGCGCGTGTGGCCCACGCATTGCGTTTGTTGATGGGATTGCCGTGCTCGTCCACCTGGAGGGAACGATAGAAGTGTGCCCCGGAGTCGACCGGGCCTTTGCCATCGTCGGCCACCCTGCCGCTCCAGAAAATCGTCTGCCCTCTGTCGTCGACCGCCTTTAACTCCACCCACGTGTCGAAGGCATCAACCGTGCCGCCCGGAAAGAAATGGCCAACCTTGCGGGTGCGTACCACCACATCGACACGTACGCTGTCTCCACGACGAACGGCCGCATCGGTCTGGTTCAGCGGGGCCGTCACCGGGACCGCCGATCCGCCAGTCTCGCCAGTGGTTGGCATCTCGGCTTCTTCGCCTACGGCGAAGGTCGTCTGCAGCTCAGGGTGCGGTCCGGCAGTCGCGCTCTCCTTAGGCGCCGCCGTCGACAGCGCGAAAATGTCGATCGAAACGATGCCACTTTTCAGGAAGCTTTGCTCCAGTTGCATCTGGTGCTCGTCCTGGTTGGCAAATGGCAGGGCCGTGTTCGCGCCGGGGAACGCATGCGAGTGCACTTTGCCGTTAATGTTGCCGAGGTCGTTCGAAGCCGTCAAAGGCATGTGGCAATCCGGGCAACCCTGCGGCTTCGGCGGATAGTAAAACGAGCGCGCGCCTAATCCCGATACCCCGCTCGCCTGCCAGTTGTCATATTCGTTGAATCCGCGGAACCAGCGATAGTTATTCACCGGCACATCGAGGTGGACCTTATGGCACGAGGAACAGAACTCCGGAGTCTGGGCTCGCATGAATGGCTTAAGGAACACCCGGCGATGCGGCTCAGGATTGAGCTTGACGCTGAAATCGTGCAGCCACCGAACCACCGGATTCTTGCTGGCGGCAAGCTCATGCAATTCGGGATAGTCGAGCACGAAGTCGCCCTGGCCCATGGTGCTCTTCACCTTGACGATGGAGTGGCACATCATGCATCCCAGTCCCGGCTTGGGTCTCCGGCCGATCGAGGATCTGCTTGATGGGAGTGTCCATCATTCCGCTGTACAGCACCGCGGGATCGTGACAGCCGCCGCACCAGCGCGAGGGATGCGTTCCCTCGACGTCCTGCATGTATTCGACAGCCTTGCGATACCACTGGTTGTTGAACGACGAAAAGTGGTGCGCCGAGCTTTGCCACTGCTTGTAAATGTCCTGATGGCAGCGCTCGCAGGCGTCGGATTCCATGAAGTATTTCCCCGGAATTTTGCGATTTCCTGCAACCTGTGCTGAACTGGGGAAGAAAGGACCTTGCGCTCCGTCGCCCTCCTGGTTCATGGTGAGCGGCGCAGTGGCTGGGTTGGTGATGACAAACCGCTTGCTCCACGAGCTTCGCGCGTAAAACGCGCCGGTGGCGAGGATGGCAGCAACGGCCAGCACGGCGGCGATTGTTCCCCACAAACGGCGCGCTGGAACCCGGCCACGACTGAAAAACCAAACGGCGAGCAGGATCACGGCAATCACACTCACCGCAATGTGCGCGTACATCAAGTTCCAATGCACGCGTTCTGTGCCGGTGTAGATAAGCGCGAGACCAAGAATCGACCCGGCCGCGAGAACCAGGGCCCCCAGCTTTACCAGCAAAGGGCCGCGCAGCGCGTCGCGCAGGAGAAACAACCCCGCAACGCAGAACGCGACGCCGAGCCCCACGTGAAAGAGCACGGCTGCAGCATAGAAAAGGTTGGGCGCCGGCCAGGCATAGAGATATACAGCCGAGATGGTTAATGCGGCGATCGCGAGCCGGGCGAGGTTCCTCATTGCTGCGTGCTCACTGCCTGGCCTTGGTTTGCCTCCGCTGCATGCGGCGTCAACGGTTCAGGATCGATGGTTCGCGGCCCATAGCGGAAGCTGTATCCTCGGGCGTTGTTCGATCCTCGTTGGGACCGGTCATTCCAATCGAGCCGATAGGTATTCGCTGCCGCGTCATCGGGATAATGCTGAGCCGCGGGATAGGGGTACGCGGTCATGGCGTGAAAGGGCATCTCGGCAACCGTAAACGGGGCCGCCTCGTAGAAGTCCATGTCCTTCACGAAGCCGTTCGCATAGAAGAAAAAATCGCGCTTCCATCCGGCAGGTAGCGGCGGCAGCGGTCCGGCACTGAATTCAGCGTCAATGTCTTCGCCGGTGCCGAAGATCACAAAGCGGTCGTCCACATTCCGTAGGAGGGAAGTAACGTCACCGTAGCGGGTGTAACTTCCTCGAAATTGCGAAAACGGCCCGGTCGTGCTGGCTTGATCGTAGTAGTAGGTGAGGTCGCCAGGTGTTGCTCCCTCGACCTGCCGCGGGTACCCACGGAATGCGAGGGTCGCCGACGCCAGCGGCAGCTCCGTCGTGCGAATGCTGTTGGGCTGCTCGGGCCCGTTATCCACCAGCACCTGGTCCCAATAGATCTGAAGATTAGTTGTGATGCGAATGCGCTGAGTCGCTGGCGGCAGTTTGCCGGTGAGATCGACCGTGATAGTCCGCGGCAAGCCGGCGGGAAATCCCATGTCATCGACCACGCGCTTCCAGGTGCCGTCGGGCAGTTGCGCCTCGACATACGGAGAGATTGGTTGCAGGCCTGCCTGCCAGGCAGCGTACATCGAGGTTGCACTGAAGTACTCGATGAATCCGGACAGGAAGAGCCGCAGCGGATTTTGCGGTGTCCAGTTGCCCAGATCGAGCGTCAGCGAGTGCATGTTGGCAAAGCCGGCGAAGGAAAGATTGGTGAAGTCGCGGACGTACTGGTGGTCACGAGTGCTGAGCAGTGCGAGAACGTCGTGGCCTTTGTCGTCCCACGCTCCGGCAGGCAGGGTGTGGCGCCGATGTAAGCACGGGAACGCCCGAGGCGAAGGGCGGATCATCGAGGAATCGCTCATCAGGATAGACGTCCGTGCCCACTGGATGATCGACCGCCATCAGGCGAAGCTGATCAATGAAATTGACCTCTTCCATGGGCTCGCCGAATCGCACGCTGAAATAGCCATCGCGGGCTTTGAGCTGCCCGCCTTCGATCTTGATCCACTCGTCGGGATCGGCGGTGTTCTTCGCCGTCGGAGAGATCCAGTGGCCTATGACGGCGGCTCCGATCACGTCCGAGACGAATTCGTACTTCTGTCCGTTCCAAACGAACAAGGTGGGGCATGAGCTGCCGCGACGATCGATTTCGGTGAAGGTGACAGGCTTGTTGGCGGCAACCTCGATTTCGTCCTGCAGGACTCCGGTCGGCCAAAGCATACGCACGATGTCAGCGTGATCGGCGCTGCCCAAGCCAGCAAGAATTTCGGGCGGCCCCTGGCTCATATATCCCGCGGCGCCCGGAATCTCCCACTTTTGCCACAGTGTGCCTGCGAAGACTTCGACCTTCGTTCCCAATCCCGTCTTGTTATCGGCCAGTCCTTTGAAATCGATTCGCAGCGCGTGATTGCGATTGCCGCCCTCATTGCGCAGGATGACGGGATCGGCGCCAAGCTGCGAAACAATCAGATCCGAATCGTTGTTGTTATCGACGTCGGCGGCAATCACCGAGCGCGGTTGGAGCAGCTTGATCTTGTCCAGCCCAAGCTTGGCACTGACGTCAGCAAAGCCCTGCCCGCCTAGGTTGCGCAGCACGCGCAGCTCGGGACCGCGAGCGGTTTCGAAAACCACCGCCAGATCGATCCAGCCATCGTTATCGAAGTCGATCGGCGGTGATACCCCAGCCGCGAGTTGCATCGCTGTCGGGCAGCGGAACGCGCTCGAAGCGCTTGCCTTCGACATTGCGCCACAGCGAGACCGCCGGCAGGCCGGCATGGGTGACCGCCACATCCATCCATCCGTCTTTGTTAAAGTCGAAAACGTAGATACCCGCGGTTGGCGCGAGTCCGGCTGCGTCGTACAAGGGCAAAGCCTTGAAATGGCCCTCGCGCGGGTTGAGCCAGACGGTGGGCGACCCGCCTGAGCCAGTCACGACCATGTCAACCGCGCGGTCGTTATTGATGTCGGAGAGGACAACGCTGGTGGTCGCGCTCTCGCCGCCCAGACCCGTTTCCGCCGTCCAATTGGTGAAGGTCCCATTGCCGTTGTTGCGCCAGAGTACATTGCTGCTCCCCGACGGTGTCGCGGCACCAGGCTGGCCGGTAACGAACAAATCGAGGTCGCCGTCATGATCGAAATCGACGAACGTCAGACCGGCTGGACGATTGACGGGCACAATGCCGGCCGACTTCGTTACGTCCTTGAACTTGCCGCCCCCGAGGTTCCGAAATAGAAGCACCCGGTCATTGAGTGCCACGGCGAGGTCGTTCTTACCATCGTTGTCGAAATCGCCGACCGCACACGAAATGCCGCTTCCACTGGCGTCGAGTCCGGTCTGCTGTGACGAAAGCTCCTTCCAGTTGCCATCTCCCGCGTTGTGGTAGACACGAATGGCATGTTCCCCATCGCTCATAGCCACCAGATCGAAACCGCCATCGCCAGTCACATCCAACATGCAGATGCCGCCGCCCGGCTTGTCCGTTACAGCCCCGGGCGACCAGGCAGTTGGATGGCCAATCGGCTCTGCGACGAAAGTCACCGGAATCATCGGCCCAACCTGCGGCTCCTGGGTTCTCACTACCTCTGCGGTTGAGTAGCGGCCTTGCTCGCCATAGCTCAGAGTTATGGGTGCCGAGAGATTGGTTTTCGTGAGGTGTTCGAAGGTCTGCAAATGCTGGCGCGCGGCGTCGCTGTTCCCTGAGCGCTGAAGTGCGCGCGCCAGCCCAAACTCCGCCGACGCATGTAGCGGTTGCAGACGCAGAGCCGCTTCGAACTCGCCGATAGCTTTATCGTACTGCTGTTGCTGCGAATACATCGTTCCCAGGAAATAGTGGGCGTCGGGATCGCTGGGATCAATCTTAAGGACCCGCTGAAAAGTCTCGATTGCCTCGGCGGCCTTGCCCTGGCTGCGCCGCAGGAGACCTAGGTTGTACCAGACGCGGGGATTGGAAGGCTCTTTGGCCGCTGCCATATCGAGAGCTTGCTCAGCCTCGGGCAGCTTCTGCAAATTCAGCAGCGCGATTCCTTTGTTCAGCTCGGCCGCCGTCAGGCCAGGATCGGATTTCAGCGCCTCGTCGAATTCCTCCACCGCTTTGTCCATGCGCTGCTGGTTCATGTAGGCGACGCCGAGGTTGTTCAGCTTGACTGCATTGGCGGGATCCGGCGGCTTGTCAACTGGCCATGCGCTCATTGAAATCGAACTAGCGAGCAGCACCGGCAAAAGGCGGCGCAGGACTCCAAGCATTTAGAAAGTCTCCTCGCTGGGATGCAAATGGGCGATTATTGCTGCTTCGATCACCTGCCTGGCACAGTTGTTCAAACCGGCGTCCACCCTTATTGCGCGCCAGGAACACGATCTGCTCAATCGGGGCTTCGATAAGATCATTTCCTGCGAGCATGACCCGGCAAGGGAAGCTAATCGCCGGCGTTCCATCTACCCAATTGCAAAAGATTGAGTCCCCACCCGTTATCTATCCAGCCCCGCCGCATTCCTTGACAACCCACGTCCCACCGGCAGGAAGCGTTCAGCGGCGACAACGCTATCTGCTTGATGAGCCAAGCGCAATAATCAAAAAATACTAGAGGGTAGTCGCGAGCTAAGGTGTCACGGCCCCCAGCAAAAGATAATTTTGTGGTGGAACACCAAACGCATCGGCCACGCGATTGAAGAAAGCAAACATCGCGATGATGTATACCGCCTCGGAGATTTGGTCCTCCGTCCAGCCGTGATCACGAAGCTTCTGGACATCTTCGTCGGTTGATCTCGACGCGGCATTGGTGATCAATTCCACATACTTCATCAATGCGCGTTCTGGCGGGGTAAGGCCCGCTTCGTCGATCTTGCCCTCCAGGATAGCGGCTACGCATTGTTCGTTGGCTCCCTGAACACGCAGGAAGTAGGCGTGACTGTCCAGTCAATAGGGACAACGGTTGAGATAGGAAACATAACTGGCGATCATCTCCTTGTGGCGACGCAAAAGATGACCCTCGGAGAAATGAATGGTGTTGGAGAACTCCACGACCTGACGCAGAAAGTCAGGACGGGCCCCGAAACACTTTATGATTCCCGGCACCTGCTGCCTGCCGGAACCAGCCCTCCAGAAATCGTACGCCGCCGCAGTGTCTTCAGTCGCCTCGTGATCTTCGATGATGCGAATCTTGGTTGGTGCTTTCGCTGATTGAGGTGTTGCCGGCTTGCCGCCGTCGTCAGGATCTTTCGCAGCCATATCGTTTGCCATCCCCAGCGTTCGAAGAAAGCGCACTGTTACCGGTGTTCGGTCTGTGCCTCTGCCAAAACCGGTGAACATAAGCAGTCCCGCCGCGATGATATGATACGTCGAATTTATCATGCGAATTCCTTCCAAGCGTCCCCTGATTGTTGTCGCCGTCGTTCTCCTCTGTGGCTATGTAGCCTTCCTCCTTTTTATCAATTGGGCAATGCGGCAGCCACCCGAGACCTTCGGCCGCGTGATGTCGAAAATGCCGATGCCGGCATATTTTATTATTCCGTTCGAGACTTTTTGGACGCGAGCGCGCGCAGGAACTCTTCGCGCGGGCGATCCGGCGCCCGACTTCCAGCTACCGACGCTAGATCACAAAAGCGAAGTGCAGCTTTCCTCGTTCCGGGAGAAACAGCCGGTAGTCCTCGTCTTCGGCAGCTATACCTGACCGCCGTTCCGGCGGGAGGTTCCCGCCCTGAACAAACTCTACGAACAGTACGGCAACCGGGTGGCGTTTTACGCGGTGTACATTCTTGAAGCGCACCCCAGCGACGTTTGGCAGATGCGCAGCAACATTCGCGACTCGGTCGTCTTTGCCAGCCCCAAGGATGAAGACGAACGCACGCAGATCGCAGGCACGTGTGTGCGCAAGCTCGGCATAAAGTTTCCTGCTGTTATTGACGGTTTCGACAATCGAACCGAAGTGGCCTATACCGGATGGCCAGACCGCATTTACCTGATTGATCGTGACGGCCGGGTGGCGTTCAAGAGCAAGCCCGGTCCTTTCGGGTTCAAGCCTGCGGAACTGCAAGCCGCATTGGACAAGTTGCCGCAGTCATAGTTCACGTTGGGGCGCATCTCACACCAGCGTGATTTCCAGCCCAGCTTTCTTCAATGCCCGCAGGTCCGACTTGGGGATCTGCTTGTCTGTGATCACGCCGTGGATGTTGGCAATCGGGACAATCGACGAAAGGCTTGACCGTCCGAATTTACTAGAGTCGCAAACCGCCACCACGCGCCCCGCGATGCTCACCATCAGGCGGTTCAACTGCGCTTCCAGCAGGTTTGGGGTCGAGACGCCGGAGTGCGTATCGAAGCCATCGACGCCGAGGAACAGGACGTCGGCTTTGAGACGGCGAAGGCTTTCCTCGGCAATTGGGCCAACCAGCGAATAGGAATTCTTACGCAACATGCCGCCGGTCAGGATGACGTCGACATTGCTGCCGGCCAGTTCCGAAGCGATATTGATGGCATTGGTGATGACTGTCAACTGCTGAAAGCCACGCAAGGCGCGCGCAATTGCCGTGGTCGTACTGCCTGAGTCGAGGATGATTGATTGGCCTTCTTTGACCATTCGAGCGGCTGCGGCTGCAATCTTCAACTTCTCGCGTGGATGTTGCAGCTCGCGCTGGGTGAGATCGCGGTCCGACTCCAAACCCGCGCGGATAGGCAACGCCCCGCCATGCGTGCGATAGATGAGTCCGCGCTCGTGCAACAAGTCAAGATCGCGTCGAATGGTGATCTCAGAACTGCCAAACTTTGTCGCCATTTCGCCAACCCGCGCCCGCCCGTTCTGATTGACGAAATCCACGATGGTTCTGCGGCGCTCCTCGTTTAATACGGATACCTGTCTGTTCGGCATCGTTTCGTTCACCGCTGGATGGTTCCTGCACTGAAAGGCCAAATACGATCCTATTCGATCAATAGCAAACAAGGAAGCGAGGAATTGTTCGCATTGTCCTTTCAGTCCAGCGTCACCGACTTCACCAGATTCCGCGGACGGTCGGGGTTGAAGCCGTTCATGACAGCGATGTGATAAGCGAGGAGCTGTAGCGGCACCACCTCCAGAATGGGGAGGAGCAACTCATCAAGATTTGGCAGCAAGAAGCATGGCGTTCGCAGCTTCTGAAATTCTTCATCCCCCTCGGAGGCCAGCAAGATCTGCCGCTTCGAGTGTTCACGGATTTCGTTGAGAAGCGATCGCGACCTCTCATAACGCAGCATGGATTCAGGGTCATTGGGATCGCGGGTCACAATGGCGACGACAGGGAGGCTTTCATCGACGAGCGCCGTCGGCCCGTGGCGAAGTTCGCCGGTCGGATACCCTTCAGCGTGAACGTATGAGATCTCCTTCAGCTTCAGTGCGCCTTCCAGCGCAATCGGATAATGCACTCCGCGTCCGAGATAGATGAAAACTTCATCCTTGTAGAAGTCCTCCGCGATCGACTCGGCATCGGAGTCAAAGCGATCGAGCAGGCACAACAAGATTGACGGCAGTTGCGCGAGAGACAGCAATCTGTGGGCGACCTGCTCGGCGCTGAGCGTGCCTTTATAGGAGGCCAGGAAAAGCGCCAGCATGTACATTGCGGTCAACTGGGTGGTGAAACTCTTGGTCGCCGGAATTGCGACTTCTCGACCGGCACGCGTAAAGAAGTTGGCATCTGCCTCATGGGAAATCGTGGAGTCAACCACGTTGGAAATCGAAAGCGTCTTCTTGCCGTTTTCTTTGGCGAGCCGCTGGGCCGCGGTCGTGTCGGCAGTTTCCCCGGATTGGGTAATCGCAATGACAAGACCGGCTCCGCCGTTCAACGGCTTACGATAGCCATATTCGCTGGCGTGTTCGACATCGACGGGGATGCCGGCGAGTTCTTCTATCATGAGCTTGCCGCACAGCCCCGCGTGACGGCTGGAGCCGCTGGCGACGATGCTGATGGAATGCAAGGCGGCCCATTCGGCCGGCGCGAACGGTGAACGATCCAGGTGTACCGAATTCGCCGGCTGGTCAAGATGCTGCTCAATCGTCTTGCGGATGGCGGCGGGCTGCTCATAGATTTCCTGCAGCATGTGGAAGGGAAAACGCTCGGGCGACCCACCGGGTCGATTCTGTATTGGCATGTGAGCAGGCTCCTTGCGACGAGAATCAGAGGCGTCTGGCCAGCGATATTACCATAAAAGTGCATAAACGATCATCAAAATGATTATATATGATTGTTTGTGATTGCTTTGTGGCCGCGCGAGGCGCATAATCAATTCCGCTCGACATTTTCGGCTATTTCTCAGGTGCGTGTTCCCCATAACCTATGCGACTTCTTCTTGTCTTGCTTCTGTTGTCGCAGTTTGTGTACGCCTCAGATTCATCAGCCGTGCTCCCAGCCTCGTTCACGAACTTGATGCCGATCCCCGCTGTCATGCAACTTCAGCCAGGGGCGCTTAAACTGAACGGCTCATTCACCATCGGCATAACTGGCTACTCGGATCCTCGACTTCGACAAGCCATCCAACGGTTTCAGAGCCGCGTCGAGGGCCGAACCGGCATTGAGCTGCCTCTCGGCGTAGCCCGCGATGGCGAATCGGCTACGTTGCGTATCGAATGCAAATCAGGCGGCTCTGCGTATCCTGAGCTGGGCGAGGATGAGTCCTATTCGCTTGAAATTGGAGCGCAGTACGCCAGGTTGAAAGCCAATACAGTGGTGGGCGCGATCCGAGGCCTGGAAACGGTTCTGCAACTGGTCTCAGCCAATCAAAGTGGCTATTTCCTACCGGTTTCCAGCATCCAGGACAGGCCTCGCTTTGCATGGCGAGGCCTTATGATCGATGTCTCCCGCCGTTGGCAACCGGTCGAGGTCATCAAACGCAACATTGACGGCCTGGCCGCCGTGAAGATGAATGTCTTCCACTGGCATCTCACCGATGACCAGGGGTTCCGAGTCGAGAGCAAGCGCTTTCCTAAGCTGCAGGAGATGGGGTCCGACGGGCTTTACTACACTCAAGAACAAATTCGCGACGTGGTCGCTTATGCGGCCGACAGAGGGGTACGGGTCATCCCCGAGTTCGACATGCCGGGGCACACGACCAGTTGGTTTGTCGGCTATCCCGAACTGGCCAGCGGCCCGGGCCCGTATCACATCGAGCGCAAGTTTGGCATCTTCGATCCCGCCATGGATCCCACTCGCGAGGAAACCTACCTCTTCCTGGATGGCTTTCTGGGCGAGATGGCGCAATTGTTTCCTGACCAATACGTCCACATAGGCGGCGACGAGAACAACGGCAAACAGTGGAAGGCCAATCCGCAAATTCAGAGCTTCATGCAGAAGCACGATCTGAAGGACACAGCCGCGCTGCAAGCTTACTTCAACCAGCGAGTACTCAAAATCCTGCAGAAGCATGGCAAGAAGATGATTGGTTGGGACGAAGTGCTCACGCCCGATCTTCCCAAGGATGTGGTGGTGCAGTCATGGCGCGGCAGCAAGTCGCTGGCTGACGGCGCCAAACGGGGCTACAGCGGCATTTTGTCGCAGCCATATTATTTCGATCACATGGCACCGGCCGAGTTTTTTTACGTAAACGATCCGCGACCTGCCGGTAGCGACCTGACGCCGGACCAGGCGGCTCGCGTGATCGGCGGCGAGTCGTGCGCATTTGGAGAGTTTCTTTCGCCAGAGAACATCGACAGCCGTATCTGGCCGCGCAATGCAGCGCTAGCCGAACGACTGTGGTCTCCGAGTGACATCAAAGACGTAGCTGACATGTACCGCAGGCTCGATCGCGTCAGTGTCGCCCTCGAACAAGACGGACTAACCCACGAATCCAGTACGGGAAAGATGCTGCGACAAATTACGGGCAAGCGAGAACCTGGCCCGCTCGACGTCCTCGCGAAGGTCGCTGATCCCTTCGGAATCTCCTATCGCGAGCAGTTACTGGTAGAAACGCAACTGACGCCTCTTACACACGTGGCCGACGCCGTGGTTCCTGACGCGCCATTCAGGAGGCAGTTCGCTGCACTGGTTGATCAACTTTTGAGGGATGCGCCGACCTTCACTGCCAGCCGAGAAGCGCTGGCAGAGAACTTCAGACAGTGGCGCGACCTTGGCCCCGCGTTTCAGGCGCTGGAAACCAACGCTCCGATTCTTGCGGGTTGTGAAGGACGGGTCCGCGACTTGGCGAACTTGGGAACGGCCGGACTCGAGGCGCTGAACTACCTGCAATCTCGTACCGCACCGCCTGCCGGATGGAAAGAGGCCAAGCTCGCGCTGGTCAACGAAGCCGGGAAACCGGACAAGTCGATACTGAAACTGTCATGGTTGGCATCGTATAGGGCCTTGGTTGTCGCTGCCGGGGATGTGGATGGCCTGAATGCGGTCGCTCCGCAACAGTGGAAGCAGCAGGTGATGTCGGAGGCAGCCCAGCAGGAACCGCAGGTAAAGTACACATGGTAAAGTTCCTGAGGCGCGAAATCTAACATGAGCTTCACTCTCCTCGATTGGGCCGCCATCGTCGGCTATCTTGCGATCACTCTCATCATGGGGCTGTGGTTCCGTCGCCGCTCGGGGCGCAGCATTGACGACTACTTCGTCTCCGGTCGCAACGTGAACTGGTGGCTGGCTGGGACCTCGATGGTAGCGACCACGTTTGCTGCCGACACTCCACTGGTCGTCACCGGCCTGGTTTACGCGCAGGGAATCTCCGGCAACTGGTTGTGGTGGGGCTTTCTGTTCTCGGGCATGATGACGGTATTTCTGTTTGCCCGTCTGTGGCGACGTTCCGGCCTGCTCACCGATGTCCAGTTTGCGGAGATTCGTTACTCCGGTAAGCCGGCGGCGTTTCTGCGCGGCTTCCGCGCGATCTATCTCGGCTTGCTGATGAACTGCGTCATCCTGGGATGGGTCACAAAGGCGATGACCAGCATTGTCGGCACGACGCTGGCTAATACGCCAATGCTGACCAACATCAGCAGCTTCATGAGCGCACATTTTGGTTCGGTGTGGGGCGGCAACGACGGCGCGGCGCTGGCCATCTGCGTTTTCTTCCTGATTCCATTTACTGGACTGTACGTAGCTCTCGGCGGGCTCTGGGGAGTGCTGTGGACTGATCTCTTCCAGTTCGTACTGAAGATGACGATCGTGGTTGCAGTCGCTTACTTCGCCGTCGCTGCGTGTGGCGGCATGACCGCCATGCTCGACAGTCTGCGCAGGATGCAGGCCGCCGCCGGTGCGAATGCTGCCAATCCGCTCGGCTTTTTCCCGGAGTTTTCGCGCGGCCTCACCGCCGAGCCGCTGTGGATGGTTCCGGTCGCAAGCTTCCTGGTGTTCGTTGGGCTGCAGTGGTGGGCGTTCTGGTATCCCGGCGCTGAGCCGGGCGGCGGTGGCTATATCGCGCAGCGCATCTTCAGCGCACGCGACGAGAAGCAGGGACTGCTGTCAGTCTTGTGGTTCAACATCGCGCATTACGCCATTCGGCCATGGCCTTGGATCATCACCGGACTCGCTGTGGTCGTTTTGTATCCGGGCCTGCAGCATCCCGAGAACGGCTACATGATGGTACTGAACTCGCATCTCCCGCACAAGTATCGTGGGATCGCGATTGCCGGATTTCTTGCTGCGTTCATGTCCACAATTGCGACCCAACTGAATTGGGGGGCTTCCTACCTGGTCTCGGATTTCTATCGCAGGTTCGTGAACCCGAGGGCTACCGAGAACCACTATGTTGTGGTTTCGCGGCTGTGCACGGTGTTGCTGGTTATCGTTTCAGCGTGGGTGTCCGTTCAGCTTGGCTCCATCGCGTCAGGATGGCAGGTTGTGTTGCAGATTGGCGCTGGCACCGGCGCGGTGTACATGCTGCGCTGGTACTGGTGGCGGATCAATGCCTGGAGCGAGATTTCGGCGATGGCCTGTTCGCTGGTCGTCACCATAATCCTGAACCGCTGGCAGCCCTTTACCGGCAACAGCTCATTGGTGTTTGCGAAGGGCGCAATAGCGACTACCGTCGTAACCACGATCGTCTGGCTCACCGTGACACTGCTGACGAAACCCGAGCCGGACCAGGTCCTTCTGCGCTTCTACCGCAACGTGCGTCCCGATGTCCGCGGATGGAGGCGCATTGCAGCGCAAGCGCCTGAGATTGCGCAATACCGTGATATTGGCGGCAATCTGATGGCGTGGGCGCTGGGATGCGCCATGGTTTACATGTGTCTTTTCGGAACGGGAAAAATACTTCTCCATCAGCCTGCGATCGGACTTCTTCTGTTGTTTGGCTCCGCGATTTGCGCCGTACTGCTGTACCGTGGAGTGGTAAGGAACTTCAAAGTGGAGTCACAGGAAGTCGGCAGCGGTGTCCCAAGTTGGATTGAAGCCACGCCAACCCCGCTACATTAGATTCATAATCGATCGACTCGATCACTGAACTAAGATGTGATTCTCATGCCCGATACTCCCGAAGTCTATATCGGAGTTGATATTGGAGGGACGAAGGTAGCCGCCGGCCTGGTCGATACCAAAGGTAAGATTCTCTACAAGACCCGCACTCCCATGCAGGCCCGCGGAACCGCCGAGCAGGGGCTGACCTCGGTTCGCACCGCGATCGACACCGCTTTCCGCGAAAATCCGGGCGCCACGGTGCGCGGCATCGGTGTCATCTCGCCGGGGCCGGTGGACCCGCAAACCGGGACCATACTCAATCCCGCGAACCTCCCGTGCTGGCACAATTTCCCTCTGGCGGAAGAAATCCAGAATGCCTATGAGTTGCCCACCCACGTACACAATGACGCCAATGCTGCCGGACTCGCCGAAGCGCTGTGGGGCGCCGGTGTGGGCTACAAGTGCATGTTCTACGCCACCATCGGTACTGGGATCGGCACCGCGATCACCTACAACTCGCAGCTCTACCTGGGCCGCACCGGGGCTGCAGGAGAGGGAGGTCACAACACTATCGACTTTCGAGGGACAAAGTGCCATTGCGGCAAGTCGGGATGTATTGAGACCTTCGCGGCAGGCTGGGCGATTGCGGGACGTGCCCAGGATCGCCTGGTACGCGAAGGGGAGCGGGGTAAGTGCATCCTTGAATTGGCGGGCGGCAATCGCGAAAAGGTCAGCAGCGAGACCCTTGGAAAGGCCTGGGAAGAAGGCGATCCCCTTGCCACGGAGATTCTCCGCGAGACCGCCGATATCCTGGCCGTCTGGTTCGGCAATGTCGTCGATCTGCTGGAGCCGGACATTATCGTGGTCGGAGGTGGAATCAGTCACTTGATCGCGCAATGGTTTGACCGCATTGCATCACAGTTGCCCTTCTGGTCGGTGAACGCGCGCTGCGGCGAAATCCCATTTGCAGAGGCGAAATACCGTGCCGATTCAGGTATTGTCGGCGCCGCCGCGCTGTGCGTGGCTCGCACATTGCTATAGGCCATCCTAGAGTCTGTGACGGAGAAGCCATCGCCGCTGCCGACAAGCGGTGGCTCATCCCCTAACTCACCTGTTTCAGCATGACACTATCAAATGTCCTCACCTATGCGACTGAAAGGCGAGAAATCTAGTCGGATTAGGGTATATGAACAATTTTCTGAAGACAGAGTCCTTTCTTTGATTGCTCTCCCTTGACCGTCTTGGAAGGAAACTAAGATGGCTGGCAGACGATGGTGGTGGCCATAGATTCTCGGCGCCGGCATAGTCACCAATCCGCAAAGCGCATCTGGCGCCCGGGATGCACTCGTCCCAGGTAATTCAATTCGTCAACCAAACGATCGATTGGTACCGGCATCGGGCTGCCGAGCAACAGCTCGTCACCGAACCCGATGACGTTTTGGTGCTCAATGACAATCGCCAACTGGCCGACCGGATTGTGCGGTTGGCTTTTGAATCTGCGTGAGACGGAGCGGACCTCTCTCCAACAGCGATGCCACGGATCACAACCAGAATCAAAGCGCCAGCGGTCGCATTACCAGGCTCTGCTTCAACTGGAGGCCAAGATAAACCAACAGGTGCAAGCGTCTCAGGCCGAAGCACAGACTCTCAAACAGAAACTTCAGACCGCCACCGGCAAGAAGCGGCAGACGCTGCAAGCTCAACTGGCCGAGACCAGGCTGAACTCGACTTGCAAAGGCGCGCAAAGACACGATCCACAGCATGACAGAGTTGTCAGCGGAACGGGCGGCAACGGGCTCGGGACTACGATCTGCGGGCGCAAGTCTAAGCATTGGCCGATTCGTTCTGTTGTGTTGACGGCCAAGAACAGCGATGCTTCTCCGAGGATGACTGAGCCCGCTCTGATCGCGACGGCGAGCAAACCGCTCTCCGGCATATGGGATCTCACGCAGATGTGCTCGCAACTTCTCGGAAGATCCACACGTTGACGTTGCCATTCAGCAGACTGATGCACTGGCATGAAGAGGCGCGGAAATCAGATCGCCGTTAATAGGCCGCATCAAGGAACTATCGCTCAGAGCGACAAACTGGCCAAACAGGCAGACTCAGCAAGTCGTCCGAACTGGAACAGCTGAAACAGCAGATTGGATTCGTTGGCGGCAGAATTCAGGCAGATCGCAGCGGTCGAGTCGCTCTTGAGCAAACAGCGCATCTTGCTTCAGCTCTACCGGCGCAGCCTGACCAATTGGAGGAGCACGATACAGAGCCGGCGCACGGACGGAGATGAAAGGGCTGCTGGTAAGGCTTGGGCTGCTGGCAATTATGATCGCAATCGTAGTGGTGGCAGCTGAGCTATGGCGACGCGCGTATACCGCTACGTCCACAACGCGCGACGCCGATACCAGGCGCTCCTGCTGCGGAAACTTGTGATGTGGTTCCTAATCGTGGTGATCGTCGCGTTTGCGTTTGCAAGCAAACTCGGCTCGGTGGTCACGTTCGCAGGCCTGATCACCGCAGGCATCGTGGTCGCCTTGCAGAATGTCATTCTGTCGATTGTGGGCTACTTCCTCCTCATCGGGAAGTTTGGGTTCAGGGTGGGCGACGGGTGCAGATTGGCGGCGTAACCGGGGAGGTAATCGATATCGGGCTGGTCCGTCTGCACCTGATGGAGCTTAGCGGCACCGAATACATTCCCACGGGAAGGGTGGTCGCGTTCTCCAATACCATTGTGTTTCAACCAACGTCGGGACTGTTCAAGCAAATTCCGGGCACCAACTTCCTTGTTGGTACGAAATCACTCTCAGGCTATCTCTGGAGACCGAATACGACTCGTTTAAGAAACGTTTGCTCCGAGTTGTACAACACCGTTCTCGCCGATTACGAGGAGGAACTGGAGAGGCAAGACCGGGCCATGAGGAGTTCCTTCCTCTCAACTCCCGCAAGCGGCAGGTTACAGCCGAAGGCTCAGGTACGGTTCACAACGTCGGATGCTTGAGATGGTGATTCGCTTTCCTGTTGTTCTGCATCAAGCAGACGAGATAGATGAGCGTGTGACTCGTGAGTTGATCAGAGAATTGGATCGCGAACTCAAGTTGAAACTGGTTGATTCCGAAGGTTTCGGACTGCGGGAGGTGATGTTCAGCTACTTCTGAGTTATGAAATTTTGTTCGTGACGAATCAAGAACATCGGCAATAATTGCTCTCGCGTGACGGCCCGGATTCGCACACCTGGGCGCACGTTGCAGGAGCACCGGGAATGCGCGCACGGACTGGGCGGCCGTTCCCCAGCGGCGAATTCTGAATGCCCTTTCATGTTGCATTAAGGTCTGCTTGAATTTACGCTCGTATGCTTTTGAATTGCATTTGAGTTCTTGTCGCCGAGGGCGATGTCGGTTGGGACAGCGTGGCGACCACATCGTTGGAAGAGTCTTTGTTGCGCAACCGACTAGACTAGCGCCGGCATCAAAACCGGCTCAACTTCGAGGGGGACCCTTGTTTACGAATAGGATTCTCAAACTCTTCAGCGCAGGACTGCTTTTCACGGCATGCGGATTGGAAGCACAGGTCGCGTCCGCTCCACCCTCCGCCCAGATGACGGGTCCCCAAAATTCATCCCGCGTGGCGCTAATGCTTGCCGATGCTATCGCACGAGCAAAGTCGAACAGCCCGCAATTCCAGTTGGCGCTCACCGAGTTGGGGTTGGCGCGCGAGGACCGAGTGCAGGCTCGGGCCGCACTCCTGCCGAGCGTAAGCTATGGCACAAGCTTCATTTACACACAGCCCAACGGCACTGCGACGGGCGTGTTTATCGCGAACAACGGAGCGCACGAGTACATCAGCCAGGGAATCGCGCACGAAGCGCTGGGATTCGGTTCGGTGCCGGATTATCAGCGGGCCAAGGCGGCGCACGCTTTGGCGCTGGCAAGGGCCGAGATCGCTGCGCGCGGGCTCGTCGTTACCGTAGTGCAGGCGTTTTACGGACTGCTTGCTGCGCAGGCGAAAACTATCAGCACCTCGCAGGCCTCGGGAGAG
>CAWAJA010000013.1:0-27379 GCA_963782275.1 uncultured Acidobacteriaceae bacterium
TAAGTTGTTGATTCCAGGTGGAGGTGGGGGGAGGGGTACGTAGACCAATATCATCCAAGTTCGAGATGGGAAGGGAGAAGGCGGTGGATAGTTACATAGCTAACGGCATGTCACTCAGCTCGGACTAGAGCCCCGGTCCGGATGACTCCTGAGTCGGTTCGGTGAGTACTGGGTTGGTTGAGTGCTAATGCGGAGAGTCGGCGGCTGGGAGCGGAACACCACGCGTCGCTGCACGGTGTCTCAGTTGCTCTCCATCCACGTCACAATCGCTGGTGATATTCCTCACTGACCCTTTGTTCGTTACCGCCTAACCTTAGTTACCGGGGTCCCACATATAGCGGGGTGAAGTGTCGGCGGAGAGCGCAGCCATGCCCAATACGAAGCCTGGCGAAATACCAGGCAGACTGTGGCAAGTTGCGGCCGCCCTCACCGCGCACACAAAGGATTCGTCCATGCCTATCGTCAACTCCTTCTCCAAAGCAGTTGTCCGCGAGTTTTCCATCGAAGAACTTGAGCAGGCCGCGCGATTGATGCGCGGCTACGACCTGGTCGCGCTGTGCGCTGCCGGCTCCGGCCACTCTGGAGGCACGCTTTCCATGATGGAGATCGTGGCGGCGCTATACCTTAAGATCGCCAGTCACGATCCCAACAATCCCGATTGGAAGGAACGCGACCGCATCATCTGGTCGGCCGGACACAAGGCGCCTGCGCTGTATCTCGGACTGGGATTCGCCGGCTATTTCCCCATCGAAGACATCGTTACCCTGCGCAAACTCTATTCGCCATTCCAGGGACATCCTCACCGGCTGAAGCTGCCGGGCGTCGAGGTGTCCAGCGGTTCGCTGGGGCAGGGCCTGAGCATCGCCGTCGGCATGGCCATCGCCGGCAAACTTGACAACGACGGTCACACCGTGTTCTGCATCATGGGCGATGGCGAGCAGCAGGAAGGCAACATCTGGGAAGCCGCGATGGAGGCGTCGCACTACAAGCTTGACAACTTGGTGGGCATTATCGATCGCAACCGTCTCCAGATCGACGGCTGGGTGAAGGACGTGATGAATGTTGAACCGCTGGAGGAGCGCTATCGCAGCTTCGGCTGGGAGGTGATCGAGATTGACGGTCACGACATCACCGCAGGTGGTTGACGCTCTGCAGAAGGCGAAGAGTGTTCCAGCGGCCGGTAAGCCCACGGTGATCATCGCCAACACGGTGAAAGGCAAGGGCGTCAGCTTCATGGAGAATGTTGCCGGATGGCACGGCAAGGCTCCGAGCTACGACGAGATGGTGAAGGCGCTGGAGGAGCTCGGCCTCAAGGATGTGATCGCCTACGACGCGCTGCTGAAGAAGGCGAAAGAGTATCAGAAGGAAGTCGAGGTGACACTTGCCGCCAAGACGCCCAGCTTCTCGCGCGATTACTGGTGGAACAGCACTCAGCCAGATGAAAGTGAAGATGGAGCCCACGCGCAAAGGCTTTGGGCAATCGCTTGCAGAACAACGGCGGACGACGAGCGGGTGGTGTGCCTCGGCCTCGACATCTCGGGCTCGATCACCATCAGCGATTTCTACGCCGGAAAGCCGGAGCGCAAAAACCGCTGGATCAGCATGGGCATTGCCGAGCAGTCGGCTACGGCGGCGGCCGTCGGACTCGCCCGGGAAGGGAAGTTGCCGGTCTTTGGGACCTACGGAACGTTCGCGGCGGCGCGCAACCTGGACCAGATTCGTGTGTCGGTCTGCTACGGCAATTTCAACGTGCTGATCGCAGGCGCGCACGGCGGCGTCTCGGTTGGCCCCGATGGCGCCACGCACCAGGCGTTGGAAGACCTGTTCGCGATGTGCGGGTTGCCGAACATGTCGGTCGTGGTGCCCGTGTGACGCCATCGAAACGCGCAAGGCCACCGACTACCTGTTGCTGCAGCACGTCGGGCCGAAATACATTCGCTTCGCGCGCGAGGCCACGCCTATCGTCACCCGCGAAGACGACGCCGTTTGTATTCGGGATGGCGAACGTGATCCGCCTCCGTCGCGAAGCCCCGGAGATGATTGACGCGTTCGAGACTGTGCTTGCGCCGAACTACGTCAACGAGCACGAAGACCTGAGCATCATCGCCTGCGGGCCGATGGTGCCCGAAGCCATGCGCGCGGCATGGATCCTGAAGCAGGAGTTTGGCTACGAGACGCGCGTCGTCAACATGCACACCATGAAGCCGATCGACGAGAGAGCGATCATTCGCGCGGCGAAAGAGACTGGCGTGGTGATCACCGCGGAAGAGCACCAGATTGGCGCGCTGGCCTGGCGCGTCAGCGGCATTCTCACGGAGAGCCCCGAGCTTTACGGAGTGCCGGTGATCACGGGCGCAATCGGCGTGAAGGACCGCTTCGGCGATTCCGGCGCGCCGTGGGAGCTGATCAAGGAGTTCGAGGTCAGCGCCGAGCATATCGCACAGAAAGCGGTAGAGTTGCTCGCTATCGCCAAAATGAAGAAGAGAAGAAGAGAAGGTGCAGCTTGCGCACTGAGTGGCGGTTGTTCGATCCGGGCTTCAAGGATCAGCGACTACGCGGGTTCGATCATAGGCGCAATGTTCGTTGGCAGTAGCGGTTCTTCTGGCCGTAGCTCCTTTGGAATTTCTGCGGGATGCGCATCGTCTTCGGCGAGCGCAACGTACGCTCCCAGGCGAGCAAGGTACAGCAAGTCTAGCTCCCGCGAAATAGATCAGCGTGATGATCGCCATGATCAGGACGATCCAACCAAAAGCGAGATGACGTACCAGCCTCAGAGGAGCTAGCACGGCAAGAAACATTGTTCCCGCCCAAACCGCGCGAAGGGCCGCAAATCCAATCCCCAGTCCCAATAAGCGGCCAGCCTGCCGGGAAGAGAAATCCATGGATTGGGCGAGCGCATCTCCTGCTCGTGCGCCGTTTCGAATGCAAAAGAGCGGCGCCAATCCTAAGAACCAGTTCAGCATCACTCCGAGTGTCGACGCCAAGCCGACCCCAAAGGCAAGCAAGAATGCTGCTCTCAACGCCCGCTGATTGGTGGCCATGATCGTTCCCGCCACCTAAAGAGATCAGCACTGCCGCCAGCGCGATCAGCGACCACATGGCGCGCAGCAGATTGAGCATAAAGATGGGTTCGAATTCCCAGCGCATGACTTGCGGTTCTTCCTCGGTGCTGAACATCGCGACCAGACGGCGAAGTGTCGCTGCGCGGCCAGCCGTCGCCGCGAAGGCCCAGAGCAAGATCAGACCTAGAACGAGAACTGCCTGCTCCAACAGCAAACGGTCGAGGCTACCTCGGAAGATGTGGCGCAACGCCACATCCAGCAATCGCGGCTGAAGCGACCCAAGCAGGAACTCGTCGCTGTGCGAGATTTTGAGACTGTCGAGAAACAAGATAGCGGAAATGATTGTCAGGCCCCATGCCGCCAGGCCGAAACACCAACGCCACGCCAGTTCTGCCGCGAACAGCGCAGGCTCATGCCGAAGTGCGGCAAAACCGTCCCGAAATGGCGAATGCGCAGAAGACTTCGGCATGCGATAAGGATACCAGCGCCGCTATTTCTTCCGGGCCTCGGGTTGCGGCTGCATGACTCGTCGTCAACGCCGCGGCCATTTCCGCCGGGCTATCAGCCAGCACGTCAGGAGGAACTTGTTCCAGACTCTGCGGAGCGAACCCGTAAGTCACGCCAACGCTCCACAGCCCGGCATTGCGAGCAGTGAGGATATCCACGGCCGAGTCGCCGACCATCACGGTCTCGTCGGCTGTCGCACCCGCTTCGCGCATTAAGGTGTTTGCGCCGAATGGGTCGGGTTTCTTGGTGTCGAAGCTGTTGCCACCGTAAGTCTGGAAGAAGTGTTCAGCCATGCCCAATCCGGCGATTATGGCTTGCGATGCTCGTACTGGTTTGTTGGTCAGCACCGCCAGCTTGCGCGAGAAACGCTCGCCGTTGCCAATCTGCTCCAGCGCCTGCTTGATGCCGGGGTAAGGACGGGTGTTGTCAAGCTTGTGATCATGGTAATGGGCAAGGAAATAGTTCAGCGCATCCTGCAGGAACGCTCGATCGGAGGGGTCGCCGAGCGCGCGGCGGATCAGAGTCGGTGCTCCGTCGCCGATGTAGCTCCCAATGACGTGGATGGGCAACTCCTTGCGGCCATAATGGCACAACATCGCGTTGACCGAGATGGCAAGGTCGAGTTCTGAATCGATCAGCGTACCATCGAGATCAAAGATGACGAGCTTGATTTTCTTCGGCGGAATGGGGCGAAAAATGCGTATCATTCACCTCCAGTATAGCCACTCGAGCCGATGAAAAGAGAGCATGCACTGGAGAGAGGCTGAAGGGAAGTGCTCCCTGCATTTACAATGTAACGAGTCCTAGAGGCGTATTCGGGTCCGCAGTTTCACTCCTGAGGTCATGGATGGCAACCACCAAGGTACAGCCCAAAGTTACAACCGCAAAGGCTGATTCCAGTGAAAAATACCAAGGGCTCACCAGGCAGCAACTGGTCCAAATTTACCGCCTGATGTATCTCTCGCGGCGGATCGACGATCGCGAGATCTTGCTCAAGCGGCAGCAGAAGATCTTCTTCCAGATCTCTGGTGCGGGACACGAAGCGCTGCTGGTTGCGGCGGGCCTGGTGCTGCGGCCCAGCTACGACTGGTTCTATCCCTACTATCGCGACCGGGCGCTCTGCCTGACGCTGGGCATGACAGCTTACGAGCAATTGCTGGAAGCCGTAGGAGCGGCGGACGATCCGAACTCTGGTGGCCGGCAGATGCCGTCGCACTGGGGGCACAAGAAGCTGAATATCGTTACGACTTCTTCTCCGACGGGTACGCAGTTTCTTCAGGCAGTGGGTTGCGCCGAAGCGGGCCGGTACTTCAACCGCCATCCGGAAACGGCAGAGAAGGCCAATGGCGACTATCGACAGTTTAAAGACGTGAGCTTCCACGGCGACGAAGTGGTCTATGTCTCTTCGGGCGACGGCACCACCAGTGAAGGCGAGTTCTGGGAGTCGTTAAATACGGCGTCAAATCTCAAGCTGCCGTTGCTTTACCTCATCGAGGACAACGAGTACGCCATCTCGGTTCCTGTCGAAGTAGGCACTGCGGGTGGCAACATCAGCAGCCTGGTGAAGGGCTTTCCGAACTTCCATTTCGCCGAAGTGGATGGCACCGATCCACTGGCCAGCTATGCCGCGCTTAAAACTGCGGTCGAGTACGTTCGCGGCGGCAACGGACCGGCATTCGTCCACGGTCATGTGATCCGGCCGTACTCACACTCGCTTTCGGATGACGAGAAGCTTTACCGGCCTGACTCCGAGCGTAACCAGGAAGTCGAACGCGATCCAATAACGCGCTTCCAGTTGTTTCTGGTGCGCGAGGGCATCCTGGACGAGAAGGGAATTGACGAGCTGGAGAAGGATGTAAACGCGGAAATTCAGGAAGCCAGCGACCGGGCGGTGGCGGCGGCGTTGCCCGCACCCGACTCCTACAAGCTGTTCGTGTATTCGCCCGATCTCGATCCCACCGCGCCGGCGTTTCAGACAGAAGCTGTGCATCCCAAACCATCGCAGACCGGGAGCGCGAGTCCTGAAAAGACGATGGCCGATCTCATCAACGCCTGCCTGAAAGATGAGATGGCGCGCGATCCACGGATCGTCATGTTCGGCGAAGACGTCGCCGACTGCAGCCGTGAGGAATATCTCAAACAGAAGCAGGTAAAGGGCAAGGGTGGCGTATTCAAGCTGACGGCTGGCCTGCAATACGAATACGGCTCGGAGCGTGTGTTCAACTCGCCGCTCGCAGAAGCGAACATTGTGGGCCGCGCGGTGGGAATGGCAACCCGCGGTTTGAAGCCGGTCGTAGAGATTCAGTTCTTCGATTACATCTGGCCGGCGATGCATCAGTTGCGCAATGAGCTGCCGCTGATACGCTGGCGCTCGAATAACGCATTCTCATCGCCGGCCGTCGTACGCGTCGCTATCGGGGGCTATCTTACGGGCGGATCCATCTACCACTCGCAGTGCGGGGAAAGCATCTTCACGCACACGCCGGGCATGAGGGTCGTTTTCCCATCGAACGCACTCGACGCCAACGGACTGCTGAGGACTGCGATTCGCTGCGATGATCCGGTCATGTTCCTGGAGCATAAACGACTGTACCGCGAAACCTTTGGGCGGGCGCCGTATCCCGGACCCGACTACATGGTTCCGTTCGGGAAGGCAAAAATTGTCCGGCCGGGGCATGACATGACCGTGATCACTTACGGTGCGGTGGTTCCGCGCGCGCTGCAAGCCGCGCAGCGCATTGAGCGCGAGCACAGCGTCAGCGTGGAACTGCTTGACCTACGGACGCTCAGCCCCTATGACTGGGAGGCGATTGCAACGTCGGTGACGAAAACGAGCCGCGTTATTGTGGCCCACGAGGACATGCTGAGCTGGGGCTACGGTGCGGAAATCGCCGCTCGCATCGCCGACGAACTGTTCGACCAACTTGACGCTCCGGTAAAGCGGGTCGCGGCGAAGGACACGTTCGTCGCATATCAGCCCATCCTGGAGGATGAAATCCTGCCGCAGTCTGAGGATTTGTACGAGGCAATGGCCGAGTTGGAGAACTACTAGTTTCGACGGTCAGCGGGCGACAACCTGAAGCAAGCTAAACACGCGGCTGTGAGGCAAGAGATGAACGTATGACTTTACATGCGGTGTGCTTTGTTGACATGCCTTTCGGAAAGAAGCCGGATCTGGCAAGCGGCATGGAAGTTGATTTCGACCAGATCTATGAGACGGGGATTGAGCCGGCAATCATCAAGGCCGGACTAGAACCTGTTCGTGGCGACCGGGAGCGGACGGGAGGGATCATTCACGCGCCCATGTTCGGCAGGCTCTTGCTGTCTGATTTCGTGGTCGCCGATTTGACGCTTTCTAATCCTAATGTGTTTTACGAACTCGGTATCCGGCACACGGCGCGGCCGTTTACCACGGTGCCGATTTTCGCCGCCATCCACGCCCTGCCCTTCGATGTCAGCCTCGTGAGGGCCATTCCGTATACCCTGGAAAACGGAAAACTGACCGAAGAAGCTGCGGCCAAACTCCGGTCCGATCTTGGCGGCCGATTGCAAACAGCAATTCGTGGCGCAGCTTCCAAAGACAGCCCTATCTTTCAACTTATCCCGAAATTCCCCAGGATCGACCTGCCGCATGAGGTTACTGAGATCTTTCAAGACGAAGTAAGGCACTCAGAGGAGTTCAGAAAACAGCTGGCGGACGCTCGCG
Source organism: uncultured Acidobacteriaceae bacterium (assembly GCA_963782275.1). Lineage (GTDB taxonomy): Bacteria > Acidobacteriota > Terriglobia > Terriglobales > Acidobacteriaceae > Bog-257. The sequence continues at coordinate 7,276 of CAWAJA010000013.1, forward strand.
CCAAACCGTCCGATGAAAAAAGACTTGCGGCGCTGCAGGAAATCCGGAGTGCCCTCGGGGATCTCAAGGTGGCGCAGAACGAGGTTCTCGTCGATCTGCTGCTTTCGTTCCGAGACGTCAGTGCGTGGAACGAGATCGTAAGTCTTTCGGATGAGTTTCCGGACTATCTGAAGTCGAACGCAATAGTCCGGCAACAGCGCGCTCTCGCCTTGAATCGAAGGAACGGGCCCGGTGACCGTCAACAAGCGCAGCAAATCCTCGAAGACCTCATTAAGGAAAAGGGCGTGGACCCGGAGACCCTCGGAATCCTGGGCCGGGTCCACAAAGACCGATATCGGGAGTTGAAGAAGAAGAAAAGCATGATGGCTGCAGCTGCGCTTGACGATGCGATCGAAGCTTACACGAAGGGGTTCGAGAGCGATCCGCGGGACTACTTCCCGGGGATTAATGCGATAACTCTTCTGGTAGATAAGGGAGATACAGAAGCATTGAAGGCGGCGGATCGACTGCTACCGCTGGTGAATTTTGCGGTGGCGCGCCGCGGTGGGGTCTCGTCGAGCGATTACTGGGATCTTGCTACCATTCTCGAACTGAGTGCGATTGGCAACGATTGGGTCATGGCGACTCGCGTACTGCCTAAGGTCCTTGCCGCAGCGAAGGCCTCCTGGATGATCGAGACCACGCGGGACAATTTATTGCTCTTGAAAGCAGCGAGAGAACGTGTGAACCAGCTTCCAGCGGAACTTGAGGAGGTCCTGCAGCACATGGAAGAGCGCTACGACGAACTCAGCGGCGAAGCAGCGGAGACTGAGAAATCTTGACGCAAGGGTGGATCCACAACGGCTCGCCAGTTTGAAGCGCCCGCCTACCTTCCTTTGCTGCCCCACAACCAGTCCATGGCGATTGGCCCACCACCGCTGAAGATCAGCGCGAATGCGATCGCCGCGCAAGCCAGGGGAAACTCGAAACCACCGTTGCTGGAGAACAGCCCGTGGGGAAGATGCACCTTCAAAATTGCGACCAGCATGTCAATGAAGATTGCGAGGGCGGCGAGTCGCGTGAGGAACCCAATCACGATGAGGATGCCGCCACCGAACTCCGCCGCTACTACCAGGTATGCCATAAGCGGCGGAAGTCCAAGCTGATGCATCATCCCGCCGATGCCATGAAGGTGGTCGGCAATCTTTTGCCAGCCGTGAGCGATCATGATAGTGCCCAGGGCAAGCCTCAGTACGAGCAAGCCAAGTGGTTGCAAGCGGTTCAGGAAGTTCAACCGTTCTCCTAACTGCGGCCGGAGGTCCCTTGTGGAACTCTCGGGCGGGCTCGTCCGCAAACCGGTAGCCCCTAGCTTAAGAAATAGCGTGAGGATTTTCCTCAGCCGATTCCACCAGAACCAAGTGAATAAATCAGGATAGAGCTTTTCCGATGTTTTTGCCCGAGGAAACGGAGCGCGATTCCCGCTGGAAGCCCGGTGAGCCCGTCAGAGGAGCGCGATCTGTCCGGGAGCAAGAATGAATCGCGGCAAGCTGGAGAGAAGCGTTAGGCGCTATACCGCCATTCGGGGGCTGGGTCCGTTGGCAGTGAAGACGATGCTGCGACAGCGTGGGTCACATCCATTTCGCTGAGCCGCAACACCAGGCATTTCGCCGCACCGCCAGCCTTTAGGAACTCGGTGAGCGGAACTTGCACGATCCAGAATCCGAGGTCCTCTAGCTGCCTGGACAGCTCCACGCTCACTTCATTCAACACGATCACATGACCCACGTTTACCGCGTTACAGGCAAAGTGCAGGGCGTCCGAGTCGCCCACGCAAATGCGCTTGTTCCGAGGGTATCGTTTTTCAATCTTGGCCAGGGATTCAGCATCGAAGGCCTTTGGGAAATACATCACACACCCACCGAACAGCGGGCAGAAGCAGGTGTCAAGGTGATAGAAGCGAGGGTCGACAAGGCGCAGCGAGACGACTTCAATGCCCCAGATGTCACTGAGCCAGCGGTGCGTGCATTGCAGTGTGCGTACTCCATACCCGGCCCACAGTCGCGAGCCATCCCACTCGAATAAGGCGTCTCCCTCGCCCTCGAACGGTGTCGCTGCGGGCGTCTCCCGTATCGCGTAGCCTGAATCCCCGAACCACTTGCCGAAGTGTGGCTCTTCTCCCTGCCGTTCCGGATGAAAAAATCGGCTCAATGCCACAACCCCATTCCGCACCAAGCCGGCATTGGCCGTGAAAACCATGTCGGGTGAGCCGGGTTGCGGCTTCACCAACTCGACATGTGCGAATTGTGAGATCGCGGAGTGCAACTGTTCCCATTGCGCGCCAGCTCTTCGCTTTGAGGAGGCATGAACGTTGCCCTCCATCCAAGGATTGATGACGTAGTTCACCTCGTAAAGTTCTGGAGAGCACATCAGGAAGGTAGGGCCGTCGATCGCTAGCTCGCCACCGGGCCGCGGAACAAGACCTGCCAAGCTCATGGAGAAATCTCTGACCTTGGGCTTCTCGCCGGGCCGCAACTCGGCCTCGCGCCCGATCTGCTCGGCCACTGCCATGCCCGCCTCGCACAGCGTCTCCTCCAGGGTCGTAGTGTCGCCCTGGTCAGCACCTTGCAATGTGACCGCCACCACCGCGCCCGTGTCCAGATCGACCGCATGCTCAGCCTTGTGCGCCAAGTGCGTGCGCCCGTCCTTCATCTTCGCAATCCGCGCGTCCTCGTCCGCAGGACTCTTCCACTCTTGGTTCGACATGCGCTTCTTGCGCTTGCGGTCCAGTCGCGCCAGGTCCTCGCGGGTCGGCGTTGCCAGGCCGGAAGCCTTCGCCAATCCGCGCAAGAACTCCTCGTAGCTCTCCCCCGTGTCCCGCCGCACGATCGAGCGCATCGCCGCGTTGGCTTCCAGCGTGGTCGCATCGATCGCCACCCGCTTGCCCTGCAGCAGTCCACCATCCGCCAACAAGCTCAGTACCCAGCCGAACACTTCGCGATGCGTGTCCACATCGATCAGCCGCCGCGTGCGCGAAATCGTCCTAGGCGAGTCTGTCCGGGGTCCGGGCGGATGTCCAATAGAAAATTCTTATGTTACGTATCGGTGAACGGGCGCCATGTCCGACCGGCTCCTCCTTTTACGCCGGCGTATAATGGAGAGATGCCCACACAACGAAATTGCTTTCTGTGAAGGGGTAGGACCAGTTTGCGAGGGAAAAGCGGGTTGCAATGGAATTTAAGCTAGTTAGTTCGTATAAGCCGCAGGGAGACCAGGGGAAGGCCATCGAGTCGTTGACGCGAGGCATCTACGACGGCGAGAAGCACCAGGTGCTGCTCGGCGTGACCGGTTCGGGCAAGACTTACTCGATGGCCAAGGTAATCGAGGAAGTTAACAGGCCCGCGCTGATTCTGGCGCATAACAAAACTCTCGCAGCCCAGCTATACCACGAGTTTAGATCGTTTTTTCCCCACAATGCGGTCGAATACTTCGTTTCCTACTATGACTATTACCAGCCGGAGGCTTACATTCCGGCGGCCGATGTTTACATTGAGAAGGAAGCGACAATCAACGACGAGCTGGACAAGCTTCGCCTCTCGGCCACGAAATCATTGTTCGAACGCCGTGACTGTATCATTGTCGCGTCGGTCAGCTGCATCTACGGACTGGGATCGCCGGAAGCCTATTACGGCATGCTGCTGTTCCTGGAAAAGGGACAGAAGATCAAGCGCGATGAAATTGTTCGCAAGCTGGTCGAGATCCTTTACGAGCGCACTGAGGGTGATTTCCGCCGCGGGACCTTCCGGGTGCGCGGCGACATCATCGAGATCTTTCCCACTTACGACGACAACGCTTACCGAGTTGAGTTGTGGGGTGATGAGGTCGAGTCGCTCGCCCAAATTGATCCGCTGTTCGGAACGGTGAAACAGAAGTACGGGCGTCTGCCAATCTATCCCAAAACGCATTACGTGATGAAGCCGGAGCGCAAGAACGCAGCCACCGAGTCGATTCTCGAAGAACTCGCTTGGTGGGAAGCGGAGCTCGAGAAGCAGGGAAGGATGGTGGAAGCCCAGCGCATCCATCAGCGCACCCGCTTCGATCTGGAGATGATTCGAGAGATGGGCTACTGCCACGGCATCGAGAACTATTCGCGCCATTTTACCGGTCGTTTGCCTGGCGAGCCTCCGCCAACGCTTCTCGACTACGTGCCGCGTGAATATCTGCTGTTCATTGACGAGTCGCACCAGACGGTCCCGCAGTTGCACGGCATGTGGCATGGTGACCGTTCGCGCAAGCAGAACCTCATCGAGTACGGCTTTCGGCTACCGAGCGCCCTGGATAACCGCCCCCTCACTTTTGAGGAATTCGAACACCGCGTGAATCAAGCGGTGTATGTTTCGGCTACGCCTGGACCCTACGAGCTGACGAAGTCGGCGGGCGTGGTGGTCGAGCAGATTATCCGTCCCACCGGCCTCATCGATCCTGAGGTGGAGGTTCGCCCCGTAAAGGGACAGATTGATGATCTGCTGCACGAAATCCGGCGGCGTGCAGAAAAGCATGAGCGAGTGCTGGTCACAACTCTCACCAAACGGATGGCGGAAGACCTGGCCGAGTATTACAGCGAGGTCGGAGTCCGGTGCCGCTACATGCATTCAGAGATCGAGACCCTGGAGCGTATCAAAATCCTGCGCGACCTGCGCAAAGGAGAATTCGATGTCCTGATCGGCATCAACCTGCTGCGCGAGGGACTCGATCTCCCTGAGGTGTCGCTGGTGGCAATCCTCGATGCTGACAAGGAAGGCTTCCTGCGTTCGGCGGGGTCGTTGATTCAAACCATCGGCCGATGCGCTCGCAACCTTAACGGGCGGGCCATCCTCTATGCCGACAATATGACCGAATCAATGCAGAAGGCGATCGACGAGACCAATCGCCGGCGCGCCATCCAGAGGGCTTACAACGAGGAACACGGTATCACCCCGGAAACGATCGTGCGGCCACTCGACATGACGCTGGTCGCCATCGCCGAAGCCGATTATTCAGACCTTACGAGCGAGGCGGAGGGGTTGCCCGAGTTCGGCTCGCAGCAAGAGCTCGATGGCTACGTCGCGAAATTGGAAAGCGACATGCGTGAGGCGGCAAAGCGCTTCGAGTTCGAACGCGCCGCCAAGCTGCGCGATACCATCCGCGACCTGCGGACAAAGGAGTTTATGGTTACCTAGGACTCGGACTCAAGCCAGTTCTAGTCCGTGATGATCATGACCGGCTGCTGGAGGGCGCACGAGGCAGTACACAAAGGGTTCTGCGCAGGGGCCGGAACGCTGGCAGCCACCGCGTCGTTGACTGTCTGAATGATCGAGATGGACGATTGGTTGGCTACGTAGATCTTGCTGGAGGTCGGTTCAGAGGCGACCCAAACGGGATTGGAGCCGGCAGCCAGGGCGATTGTGTTCAGAACAGCAAAGCTGGTCGCGCTAACGTCACTCACCGTGCTTGAACCCGAGTTCGCCACAAAGAACCGCGTTCCATTGGGCAGAGCGGTGACCGACACAGGAGCGGTGCCGACGGTAGTTGTCCCGAGCAGTGGGATGGCTGGCGAGCTGTTGATGTTAATGTTGGAAGCGTCGAAGACGCTGACCGAATCGCTTCCGCTATTGGTCACGTAAAGCCGTACCAGGTTGGGGTCGAAGTAAGCAAAAGTCGGTTTTATGCCAAGTGCTACCGAGGGAACCACGGTGAAATTCCCGGTGGAAATGATATTCAATGTGCCGGGATTGACTCCGTCCCCCTCGGCCACAATGAAAATGTAAGCGCCATCGGCGCTCGAGGTGATAAAGACAGGGTTCAGCCCTATCCCATACGCCATTGTAAAAACAGCGATGAACGTTTGACTGCTCGGATCGTACACCCAGATGGCGTTATCACCCTGGTCGATGATAAATACACGTCCACCGCCTGGCGCCTGCACCATGGCGATCGGGTTGACACCGTAGATCGGATTCGGTGCAGCCGTGGCAAGGCATACCGTGCTTGTGACGGCCACCGTGGTTGTACTAATCGTGCTGAGGGAACCGGAGTTTGGGCAAGCCGAACTTGCTCCGGAGTTGAGGACGTACATGATTCCGGCCTGTGTGGAAGTAGTAGCCACAGGATGCGAGCCGACCGGGAGGTTGACGGTGGTAACGACGCCAGTCTGGAGTATGGAAAATTCGCTTACTGTATCGTCGCTGCCGTTGGTTACAAAGAGCGCACTCGTAGAAGTAGCGAGAAAAGACTCGTAGTTGGACCCCAAACCCGTAGTCTGCTGTTGTGTGACCGTGTCCCCTGATACGTTGAGCTGCACGGTTGAACCGTTGCCGCTGGGGTTGCTGTTGACCACGTAGGCGTAATGCGTGGTCTGGGGCTGTCCCCCCGGACCCACGACCGGATTGGCAACAGGACGATATTGGTCCCCACAACCCAAGTCCAGCAACAGGATAAAAGCTGCAAAAAGTGCAAAGCCGCTTCTGCGCAACAATCTCATCCACACTCCCGACGGTGAATCGCCAATCGCTTCCAAGATGCCAGCAGGAAAATACATTGTATAGGCTGTAACGCATCGCGGTATAGACGCGGACCACCTGCGCTCTTGAACCCCAGCAGGCGGCAATCGTTGCTGTGGGGTGGCAGTTACAAGGAAACGATGGACCATCTGCGGCGGGGCATTCGCAAAAGCAAAGCCCTGCCGCTCAGGACAGGGCTTTTGAATTCGTTGCGCCAGAATTAAACGTTGAAGGACGATCCACAGCCGCAGGTGCTCTTGACATTCGGGTTATCGAACTTGAACCCGGCTCCCTCGAGTGTCTCGACGTAGTCAACGCTGACGCCCTTCAAATACATCAACGATGTCGCGTCGACGTAGACCTTAAGACCCTCAAAGTCGAAGGTCTTGTCCATCATGCCGGCGCCATTCTCGAACGACATCGAGTAGGAGAATCCGGAGCAACCTCCTCCGACCACGCCCACGCGTAGTCCTGCCGGTACGGGGTTCTGCTGGGCCATGATCTCCTTCACTTTGGCAATCGCGGTGTCGGTGAGATTCAGGGGCTTGGTATCAACAGCGGGAATCGTGGTGGTCGGTGTAGTTGTAGTGGTTGCCATTCTTCTCTCCTAAGAAGCTAGTGCGATTATATCAAACTGCCTTCCTTCGGGTAAGACCAATTGGATGTCGAAGGACATCCGTCCGATACCTGTTTGATGCGCGGCAACCGCCTGGCGTCGCAGCAGTCATGGCGTCCTGGAGCTCCTGTGTGCACCCCGCCGGGGAGGACCCTACTTCGTCCACTCCCCGCACAGACAAAAACTTGCTCAATCTGGAAATACCGGGTCTATAATGAAGGCCACTTGAAGGCCCCGACCTGGTGGGCATCGCGAATCTCTCCGTCAGGCGCGGGACCGGTCATTCGTGCCGAGGTGGCTAATGTCAATGATTATGATGTTGCTAATCGTCTGGGGTGTCCTGACAGCGGTGTTGATCCTGCTCCTGATTTACCGCAGCACCTTGACACTCCACGAAGACGATCAACTCTTCCTGGATGATGCCAGTGCCACTCTCCGCGCCGAACAGGAACAGCTTCAGCTCCGGATGAAGAAAGTGACGCCCTACGTGCGTATCTTGGGCGCACTGTCCGGCGTGCTGATCTTGCTCATCGCCGGCATGGCAGTATGGCAGCAGATCAACAAGACGTATTGATCTGGAGGTTGCAGCCCGCTTGCTGTGGCGGCGCGGGCCGACGTTGTCCGGGGAAACCGACTCCCTGACCTTCAGAAGACGGCAGGCAGACTTATAGCGAGCAGAAAACGCGCAGGCAGTTGCGCGTTTTTCTTTTGCCCATCATGGTGTCGGCGGCAACTGTAAGGCTTCAGAGATCGCCCTAACCGTCTGCTAGAATTGACTCATCATTCGTGAGGTTGGCAACTCGTTAGGGAGTAACATGCTGGCGCTGCTTGCCGCCGCTGTTCACACGCTCGAATCGCACATTCAGCGCTGAAGGTTCGTGACGACGCGCGCGCAAGGCAGCAGCCGGACCGGCGAAAAGCTGCGAAACAAGAAGCGATTCGAAATCGCGCGCATCTTTAACTGACAAGTAGCGAACTAAACTGCGGAGCGGCCGTTGACAGCTTATTCCGATGCTAATCGGCGGCTGATTATCGCGCAGATTCTTGAGGTCACAAATGGCAACCTACGAGATCAATAACCGAATACTGGAATTTCCAGCGAAACCGGGGATGGATTCAGAAGAGGAAGTCGCGGAGTGGATTGAAGCCTTTGATCAGGTCCTGGAGGACGAGGGCACGAACCGCGGATGTGAACTGATCGGGGCCTTGATTGACCATGCTCGAGCCTCCGGCGTGGAAGTCCCCATCCAGCTAAACACGCCTTATATCAATACCATTTCAGTCGAAGACGAGGTTCCATATCCCGGTGACCGGCAGTTGGAGCGTCGTCTCAAGAGTTTGACTCGCTGGAACGCGATGGCCATGGTGCATCGGCAGAATAAGAAAGACCCGGGGATCGGCGGTCATATTTCGACCTACTCTTCCTTAGCGACGTTGCTCGAGGTCGGATTCAATCATTTCTTCCACGCTCGATACGGAGATCAGCCGGGCGACTTCGTCTACTTCCAGGGACACGCCTCGCCAGGAGTCTACGCCCGAGCCTACCTGCTGGGGCGAATCAGCGAGGAACACGTCCGCAATTTCCGCCATGAACTGCGGGGCCTTCCATCTCTGTCGTCCTACCCGCATCCGTGGCTGATGCCCGACTTCTGGAGGTTTCCCACGGTCTCGATGGGGCTCGGGCCTCTCAACTCCATTTACCAGGCGCGTTTTATGCGTTACCTCGAGAACCGAAGCCTCATCCCCAAAACTCCGCGCAAAGTGTGGGCGTTTGTCGGCGATGGAGAAACTGATGAGCCGGAGTCGATGGGCTCTCTCACGTTGGCTTCGCGCGAGAAGCTCGACAACTTGATCTTCGTGGTCAATTGCAACCTGCAACGACTCGACGGACCGGTGCGCGGCAACGGCAAAATTATCCAGGAACTGGAAGCGGCCTTCCGTGGCGCGGGCTGGAACGTCATCAAAGTGATATGGGGGTCCGATTGGGACCGTCTCTTCGCGCGCGACAAATCCGGCCTGCTGGTGAAGCGCCTGGGCGAGGTTGTGGATGGCGAGTACCAGACTTACAAGGTGAAAGGCGGAGAGTACATTCGGCGCGAATTCTTCGGCAAACATCCTGAGCTGCTGGAAATGGTCTCGGACATGAGCGACGAAGAGTTGCACCGGCTCACCCGCGGCGGCCACGACCCGCAGAAAGTTTACAACGCCTACAAGCGGGCGATTGAGCATGAGGGCTCGCCTACCGTGATTCTGGCGCACACGGTTAAGGGTTACGGTCTCGGTTCGGCCGAGGCTCGCAACGCTACCCATCAGGAGAAGAAGCTCGCCGACCAGGCGCTGACCGCGTTTCGCTCGCGGTTTGCCATCCCAGTTCCTGAGCAGGCGGCGAGGGAAGGGCGCTTGTATCGCCCACCCGATGATAGTCCCGAGATCGTCTACGCGCGTAAGCGGCGCGAAGAACTAGGTGGATTCTTGCTGATACGCGAGGTTCCTCCACCGAGCTTCCAGGCTCCGCCACTCGCCGAATTCGCCGATTCACTGGCTGGATCGAAGGGCCGCGCCGTCTCAACAACGATGGGCTTCGTCAGCATGTTGCGGCAACTCATGAAGGATCCAAAAATCGGAAAGCTGATCGTCCCGATCATTCCCGACGAAGGTCGTACCTTCGGTATGGAGTCCATCATCCGTCAGGTGGGTATCTACGCTAGCCAGGGACAGCTTTACAAGCCCCACGACCAGGACATGTTGCTCTACTACCGCGAGGAGAAGGATGGGCAGATACTGGAGGAGGGAATCACCGAGGCTGGCGCTATGGCTTCGTTCACCGCAGCCGGAACGGCGTACGCGAACTACAGGGTGTCGACGATTCCGTTCTTCACTTATTACTCAATGTTCGGGTTCCAGCGCATCGGGGACATGGTCTGGGCCTTCGCCGACTCCCGGGGCAAGGGCTTTATGATGGGCGGCACGGCTGGAAGAACCACGCTTTCCGGGGAAGGCTTGCAGCATCAGGACGGTCACAGCCTGGTGCTCTCCAGCACCGTTCCCACCTGCCACAGCTACGATCCTGCCTACGTCTTTGAGATCGCCGTGATCATTCAGGACGGCATACGCCGCATGTACCAGGAGCTCGAAGACCGCTTTTACTACATCACCATCTACAACGAAGATTATCCGATGCCGGAAATGCCACAGGGCTGTGAGGAAGGAATCTTACGCGGCATTTACAAGTACAAATCCGCCGCCAGCGGCAAAGCTACGATTCACCTGTTCGGCAGCGGCTCCATTCTGAACGAAGCTCTGCGCGCGCAAAGCATTCTCGCTGAGAAGTATGGTGTGCAGACCGACGTCTGGAGCGTAACCAGCTATAACGAGCTGCGGCGCGATGCCCTGGCCATCGAACGCTGGAACCGCCTCCATCCCGCGGAACCGGAGAAGCGGCCTTACCTTGTGACTGCTCTGGACGGCGCTAACGGGCCGATCGTCGCGGCCACTGATTTTATGAAGGTCGTGCCTGACCAGTTATCGCCGTGGCTGGGCCGACGACTGGTGACGCTGGGCACGGATGGCTTCGGACGCAGTGACAATCGTGAGTATCTACGGCGGCACTTCGAAGTAAACGCTGAGTCGATTGCGGCGGCAGCTCTGTCGCGACTGGCCCGCGACGGTCAGTTCGACGTCCAGCGGGCACAGAAGGCGTTCGATGAACTGGGTGTAGACAGCGAGAAAGTGGATCCAGCCATCGCGTAGTTCTTGAAATCAGAACGTGAACGCCAGGCCGCCTCGAACGCTCCGGGCCGATTGCATCAGGTAAACTGTCTTGCCATCGGGCCCGATCACCGGCACGTATCCTTGTGCCAGCAGGTTCCGAAGGTCAATCAGCGCCTCCATATTGATCGGCATACCATGTACATGCGGCAGGGGTTGCCGCAGAAACAGATTGAAATAGGGATCAGCCTGTCCAGCGGACGCATTGAACAGGTCAACTGGGGTCAGCGTGTTGTCGCCGCTGGTCCAGCGATAGGAGGCGATCCATCGCGTCCCACAGTGCGGTATGCTGCCGTTTAGTTTCAGCGCCGCAGTATGGCGCCAGCCGTGCTCAAGGCTACCGCGAACCGCGCTCCAGCCCAGATTTGGCTCCGCCAGTTCGAGCACGCCGCCGTAGGCATAATCTGCGGTTGCGGTAATCCCATTGGAGAATCGCCGCTGCAGCACCAACCGCACGCCTTGAGCCTCAAGCATGCCCCCGTTGAAGGTGAAGGTCCCGGAATAGACATCCGGTAAAATGTCGCCAGGCTGCGTCTCAATCTCGCCCGCCCCAAGCAATGCGGGATCCTTGATGCGATCGTTGAAATAAGCAACCTGCACCTTGCTATTGCCGACCCGCTGCGACAGCGAAACCTCATGATGATGGGCATTCTCTATTAACGGCTGGCCATCCACCATGGTCATGCGCGGCCCACTCTCGCTCAGATCGGCAGGCGATGAATCGAAGCCTTTGCTGGCGCGCGTGTTAGGCTCCTCGGTCGCGTACCGGTATTCCAGGATGAGATCGGGCGTGAGATGCAGGTCGGCGGTCCCGGAAGGACGAAACGCATTTGCCTCCCGGCCCAGAAACTGTATGGCCTGAGCGTCACCGCCAAACTGGAAATCGATCAGATCGCCAATTGAGAAGCCGTCTGAATATGACATGGCCAGCGCCTGCAAAGCCCCGCCATGAGGTACCGCGTCAGGGGTGGAAAATCGCCGCACAGTAAACGCGACCGCAGGAGTCCAGCCATCCTCATTGTGGCGCCGGTAGGAAGCGCGGATAACGCCATCCGGTACGCCGCCTGGATATCCAACATCTCCCGCCAAGCCGATGACCGCGGTATGAAAAATCGAGTGCTCAACGTTGAACGCCGTTCCTAAATCCGAAGCGCTACCATAGCCGTCGTTGGCGCCGCCGGCCATGAACGCCATCGTTCCCTTGGTCGTATGATCCTGCTGCGCCGATTCGACGACTACCGCCGCTCCAGCCTCGAAACGCAGAATGGGGCGGTTGGCCGTCGAACGCAGGGTCCATTTCCAGCTATCGTCTTCATCAGCACTGCGTTTCAGTTCAGGCATCATGCGGATCGCTTCGAAAAGCGTATTCAGCGTGATGTTGAGCACCTTGCTGGCGCCGGCGCCGAGAGCCACGTCTTCGCGCAAAGCGGGCAGGAAAGAGGGAGCGGAGACGCGCAGGTTGTAGCTGCCGGCTTGCAATCCGCTTACGCGGAAGAACCCCTTGGCATCGGTAAACGCTACCTGATGCTGCCCGGCGTTACTGGCCAGTTCTACGGTGGCACCCATTTGCGCCACTCCGGCAGTGTCTTTGACGTATCCGGATATCGAGCCGGGGGAAACCCCGGCCGCGGCCGGAAGGCACAGTGAGATTGTCACCGCTAAAGATGCCAGTAATCGGGTCATTGTCTCACCTCCCAACAGAGGCTCCCGTACCTGAACTCTGCCCTAGCCGATTTGCGATAGCCAGCCAATTTACCGGACCTACTCAACCGTGAACCGCACTGAAGGCGCTATCTGCTGCTTGGAGACATTGTCGGCCACCTTCACAGTCAGCTTGTAGACCCCCGGTTGAAAGCTATTGAGGGCCAGACTTTTTTCCAAGGTAATCTGGTCGCCCACGTTGCCCATACCATCGGTCGACTCCGAGGAGTGCAATACCGGCTGGTTGTTGGCCACATTTACGATTTCGTATTCGATGTTGGCCGACGCCTTCTTCGTTTTGTCGTCTGCTTGAAGATTATAGACCTGCATCCACAAGTTCATGCGCTGTTCCCGTTTGAAGCTTGCCGGCTGTCCATTGGCCCCGTCCAAGTGCGGATACGCGAACTTGGTTTCCCCAATGACGAAGCTCCCTGAACCCACGTTCTTGGTCGCCACTTTCTCCATGTGATCAGCCAGGATCAAAGAAGAAGAGGCCAGCTTGTCTTCGTTAAACTCCGGCACCAGGACACCGTGGCTCCAGGTCCCTACGCGATCTCCATTGACGTCCTTCACCACTATGTCGAAACGGTAACGCCCCGGCCGTAGCGGAATCGCCTTCCAATAGAGGGACGAATGCTCCACGGTTCTTTCCAGCAGGTCGTTGGGAACATCCACCTGCACAGTGTCCTCGAACGTCTGTGCGACCTTTCCGGTAAGCCCCGACACGCGGCCAAAGATGTTGACCGTGCCGCGCTGAATGCCATCCTTACTGACGAAGGTGACATCCTTGTTCTTGACCTGAATCGTCACCGGAACCAGAACCGTGTCGCCGGTCACCTTTACGAAGTCGGTCATGACTTCAAATGGCATCAGGTTGACGTTGATCTTGTGACTGACGACCTCTTCAAGGTCCTTGAACTTCACCTTCGGCGCGGAGTTGATCTTGGCCAGCAGTTCGAGTTTGTCGAACTCGGTGTTGTTCTGCAAGGCCTGCTCTGGGCCAGCGTTGGCAGCGCCAGAACCGCTGTTAGTAATGCGGTCAGTCTTGCTCGCCATGCCCATCTGCTCGTATAGGGTCAGACCGGCGCCGGGCGTGTGCAGCAGAGCGTCCTTTTCGTTGGGATCGATCGTCAGGTGATATTCGCCGCACATACAGGCGTCGACAAATTCAAGATTGATCTCCTGGCCGACTCCCTCAATGTAGCGATAGCGCCAATCCTCGAAGGGGAAGGTCGAAGTCTCACCCCCGCCCTCTTCCATTGGACGTTGATAGCTGCCGCCCGAGGGATGCGATTCGATCGAGTCCGGCGGACCGTACGCGATGTAAATGCGCCCGCGATCCGTCCGCCATCCGGGGATACCTGCGGCAAAGTGTTCGTTGGCGTAGGCGATGCGGCGGTAATGCTCTTCCTTGTACTCGTTCTCCGGAGTGTCCGGAGTAGGATCGCGGCGCAGCCAGAACTGTTCGATAAAGGCGTCGCGCTCTTCGTCATTCGACAGCTGCTTGAACGCTGACAATTCTTCCGGGGTGATGATCCAGCGAACGTCCTCGTTAAGCCACTTCTTGTAGGTGGAGCTCAACTCCTGCTTCAGGGCCTTGGAATTCGCCTTCTTCTGTTTTGCGGTCAACGGTCTCTTCAGCGGATCGCCCTGTTGTGTCTGCTCTTGTGAGGAAGCGTCCGGAGTCTTGCCGGACTGGCTAGTAGTATTCGCGGATTTGCTATCTGCCGGCGGAGTGGAGCTTGGGGGCGTCGAAGGAGCGGGCGGCGGGGCTGCTGCCGGGCTGGAATTCTGGTCCGCTGGCTGAGGAGAACTCTGCGCTGCTGCGAAGGTGCTGGCCACTATTACGGTCAGCAGCAGCAAAGAAAATGAGAAAAAACGACGTGACTTCATGTGCAAAAACAAACTCCCGCACCTACACTTTGACCAACGTAATTGTAAGTTTTCGCTACCCCGAAAGCAAGGCGAAGGGGACGAATTTGGTAATAGCGATTTCGACATGATTCACCACCGGAGAAGCGCCGAGACGCCGAGGAAATCAAACTCCGGAATGGGAACGAGTATCCGGAACTCAAGCCGCGCATTGTGTCCTGTCTCTACCAAACCCCTGGGCCCGAAAAAATCGCTGCGATTTGCGCGGTGAACGATGTTCCACCTCGGCGGTACGTTTCGAGTCTTCCACGCAAGGTTACCGCCCACAAAGTTGGTATCCCAAACATTAGACCTCAGCGGCTATAATCGGGTATCGGGAGAGTTCTGGAATCTGTGGCAGCGCATAATCACTTTGGCCGCTACAGGACCCTTTTGACTGGCAGCGTCGGCTGTATGCAACTTGTTGCTCTCCAAAGGAACCTCGGGCCGTCTCATTTCGTACTATGTGGCAGGGAACAGGTGCGTCCCGAGTAGCGGTCTCCCGATCGAGGATTGATGAAGAACTGGAAGAAAATCGCCCTCATTGTCGGCGGCGTCGTGGTGTTACTGGCCATTGTTGGCTTCACGGTCGAACAGAGCCGCAAAGGAGTGGTAACCGTACAGACCGGGAAGGTGGTCCGGGAAGACATTACGTCGGTTGTGACCGCTTCCGGGGAGATTAAGCCCAAGGTACAGGTAAACATCGGCTCCAATGCGTTCGCCAAGATCACGCACCTGTACGTTAAGGAAGGTGATCGGGTCAAGAAAGGACAGATGCTGGCAACGCTGGACAATGTCCAGCCTGCCGCTGACGTTTCCGCGAACGACTCGGCGCTGAACGCCGCGCGCACCGATGCGATCGCGGCCCAGGATGCGGTCAACACCGCAGCTTCCGACTTGAAGTCATCTGAGGCGGAATTTGAGCACGCTAAACTCGACTATGATCGAGCCAAGAACCTGTATGACTCGCAGTTGATCGCCAAGGCTGACTACGACGCCAAGAAGGCCGCCATCGACACTGCCACGGCGCAGTTGGGAATGGCAAAATCGAAGCTCTCACAAGCGAAGGCGCAGCAGGACTCTGCTCAAGGCCGTGTGAGGCAAAGCGCCGCCAATCTCCGTCATGCGGCCGATGTACTCAGCAAAACGGAATATGTGGCGCCCTTCGATGGAGTAATTACCAATGTTCCCGTGCGCGAGGGAGAAACGGTTGTCCCCGGGATTCAGAATTCCCCGGGTAGCACGTTGATGACGATTGCCGATACCTCGGTGATTACAGCTGAGGTGAAGGTTGACGAGACCGACATTGTCAACGTCCAATTGGGGCAGCCTGCCGAAGTGTCCATTGATGCCATCCCGAAGCAAAAGTTCAAGGGTATCGTCACCGAAATAGGTAGAAATGCGGTCCTCCGTTCCACCGGAGTTTCCACCGCGCAAACCACCTCCAGCGGCCAGGAAGCCAAGGATTTCAAGGTAGTTCTGGCCTTACAAGATCCTCCTCCTAATGTGCTTCCCGGATTGTCGGCGACGGCCCGCATTACAACTGCGACCCGCACCACTGCTTTGGCGATTCCGATCCAGGCGTTGACCATCCGTCAGCGCGGCGAGCTCGAGCCCGAGAAGAAAGGCAAAGCCAAGGCGGCAGCAGCTGTTGTAGACCCTAAGGCGAAGGAAGAATTACAAGGTGTATTCGTTATTTCGAACAAAAAGGACGCCGTCTTCGTACCAGTGACCACCGGTATCAGCGGGACGACGGACATTGAAGTGACCCAGGGATTGAAGGAAGGCGACGAGATCGTCACCGGTAGTTACAAGGTGCTTCGGACCCTTCGCAACGGCGCGAGCGTAAAAATCGATAACGCAGCCGCCCCGAAGAAGGAAGAGTCGGAATCGTAGCTGACGATTGAGGAACCGGCCGTACGGCAGGAAGGCAAACAGCCCGCACTCATGACGAACCCGGACCAGCTACCAGCTCAGGAGAAGAAAATGGCGACACAATTGGCGAGCCTACCCCAAACGCAGTCCGTGGTTGCTGCCGACAGTTGCATCATTTGCACCGAGGACCTATGGAAGACCTACGACATGGGATCGGAGCAGCAGGTGCACGCGCTACGCGGGGTAAACATTCGCATTCAGCGGAATGAGTATGTCGCCATCATGGGGCCGTCAGGATCCGGCAAGTCGACATTGATGAACTTGATCGGCTGCCTCGATACTCCCAGCAAGGGCAATTACTGGCTGAACGCGCAGTTAGTCAGCGAGCTCGATGACGACGAACTGGCGCGCATCCGCAATAAAGAGATCGGGTTCGTTTTCCAGACCTTTAACTTGTTGGCTCGCGCAACTTCGTTGCATAACGTCGAGCTGCCACTGATCTATGCGGGAGTTCCGGCGGAAGAGCGTCTCGAGCGCGCCAGACAGTCGCTTACCGCAGTCGGCATGGGCGACCGCATGAACCACAAGCCGAACGAGCTTTCGGGCGGCCAGCGCCAGCGCGTTGCCATCGCTCGTGCGCTGGTCAATAATCCGTCGATCATTCTTGCCGACGAGCCCACCGGCAACCTCGACTCCCAGACTGGCGTCGAGATCATGGCGCTATTTGACAGACTCCACGAGCAAGGCAACAACATCGTGCTCGTCACCCATGAGCACGACATCGCCGAATATGCCCATCGCATCATCCACATCCGCGACGGGCAGGTGTTCAGCGATCAAAAGACGGCGCGAGCCTAGCAATCTGCTCTGTCGAGATCAAGCGCCCGGTTTGCGCCGGGCGCTTTGCGTTGTGCGCGGGCGGGTGTAATCTGCGATTAAACATTGTTCCGAGGACGACGTTCTGTGCCGCTACTCCGCCGTTGTCTACTGACTTTGATCTTCGTCGCCGGCGTGGTTTCCGCTGTCGCTGCGCAGTTCGACATGCCGTTGAACCATGCTCAGCAGGACACCAGATTGGCTGACGTGCGCGAACTGGTCTCCAAGTATTGCCGGCTGGATTACGAAGGGGCGCGGCTGGACGGCCAAGGTTGGTCAAAGCTTGAGCCGTTGGTCTCCTGGAGAAGCAATCCGGAGTACTCCGAGATCAACGTTATCTCGCGCTATACGGTCGATGCGGGTCCAGCTGAAAATCACGGGAAGTACACTGTCATCGTTCATTATCGCCTACTCGGGAGTTATAACCTCGTCACTGGCTACGTTCGCGAGGCGCCAAATTCCGTGCAAGACGTGAGTTACGTGGTTGGCGGGACCAATGGCGACTGGCGAATTTTGGACTCCGAAAACAGCCTTCCTCATCCGTCGCGAGCCGCAATGCTCAAGTGGCTTAATGACAAGCTGAACGCGGCTCAGGACGAGCCCTCGAAGATGCGGTATCAGCAAGCACTAGGCCAGTTGCAGGCGCAACCGGCTTCGCCCTTTGCGAAATAGGTATTCGCCATCGAGAATTGTCAAGCTACTGAGCGCAAATTTTTGATGCCTATTGTTCCGAGCCAACGCTCGTTGCGGCGGTGCGAACCGGTGCTGTTGGCGGCTTCACGGCGAAGAAGTCGTGGTCGTACAAGTTGCGATACATGCGGCCGGCAAGCTCCGCAGCCTTGGGGCCGAAGGTCGGGCGTCCGCCCTCGAGGAACACCACGGTGACGATGCGTCCGTACTCCGTATTGGCGAACGAACCGAACCAGCCGAACCGGGTGCCATTCTTGGAACACGTACCCGTCTTGCCAAGGATGGGCTCTTCGATGAAATTGGTTCGCAGCGACCGCGCTGTTCCGTACTCCACCGCGCCAGACATGCCTTCCGAGATTTCCGGAATGAGTGGTCCGATGTCCAGCTTGCGTTTCACCTTGGGAGTGAAGTTTGCAATCTCCTCGGGCGAGGTGGGATGCTGCAGGTAATAGAGGGTCCCGCCATTGGCGATTGAGCCCATGAGCGCCGCCAGTTGCAGCGGGGTCAGGGAAATGCTCTCACCGAAGGAACACATCTTGCCGACACCACCAAGCTTCGCGTCAAGTTCCGTGGCAGGGAAGGCGCCGAGGTGCTCGCCATCGATGTTCCAGCCGGCAAGCTCGCCCAGCCCAAACTGGCGGGCGTAATAGCTGACCTTCTCAAAGCCCAGCTTCCGTCCCACTGCTTCAAAATAAGCGTTGTTCGAGTGCGCCAGTGCCGAAGTTAAATCCACACGCCAGTACTTGGCGAGCGGAACTTGCGTGTCTTTGGTGATGACGTTCTCGCTCAGCGCAGCCAGCGCCACGGCGACTTTGATTGTCGAGCAGGGCTGGGCGCCCGCCGAAAGCGCCAGTTTCTGGTTAACCATCGCCAAGATCCGGCCGCTATCTGGATCCATCGCAACGATGGTGCCATTCATGTTGCCCAGCGCTTCCACGGCTGCGGCCCGCACGATGGGATCTTCACCGGCGGTAATGTCGCCTTCCACCTGGTTATCGGCGAACGAGCTGGCGTAGAAGCGTTCGTAGTAGCTGTGCCGCTTCACAACGTTGGGGCTTGCAGTGGTGCGATGCGCAGCAACCCGGATGCTGGAGCGGTTGCGGCTCGCCGCCGTCTTGCTGCTATGCTGCAGGCGCGCCATCTTCTTTTGCGCAGTCGTGGTCTCCGTGATCTTATGAGGCTTGGTGTGCGTCTTGTGGGTCTGGGTTGCGATGGTGGCGGCAGAGGCGCCCAGAGAAGGGAGGAGCGCCAGAATGGTGCACAATGCGGTGATCGCGGAGCGGTTTGACATCGAAACCCTTTACCTAAAGAATTGGCTTTCCAGAACCCTACAAGGGCTCCCTTTCCGCGCTATCCCTGATGAAGAGCTTACATGGTAGGGACTTTGCGGTTTGAATTCAACCCAAAAACCCGCGTTGGATAAAAGCCACGGACGTCTCACAACTGATGCCCTCGCCTCGAGGTTCGTTGTCGATTTCATTTCTCTCAATAAATATGCGGGTTTCGTTCACATCGCCGACTCGAGAAAGTAGCCACGTTGTCTGAAGTATTCAGCCGTAACCATGCTGATTCTCCGCCCGACAATTTCCGACCTACGTGCATTAGGTCGCCCTCTTTCTGGATATTCCAGCTCTGCGAACGGGGCGTGCAAGGCAACGCCAAAGATTCTTGCCTCTGCCACCAGAAGCTGTCGAAATCCAAGAATATTTTTTCCACGTCACGCAACTTCCCCCAAAACAGTGTGTTTAGCCAGTTAACAACCCTGAGAATGGTCGTGTAAAAACGGCTACCCCTCCGATGAGCAACTCGCCCCTGTCCGTCGGAGGGGCTCTTTTTTGCCTGCTACACAAATAGCCGCGAACTCTGGAACCAACGCACAGGAATTCCGTCCCCACCCCTACCCCCATGTCGCCCCATTTAGAATCAATAGCTTACGTGTCATTTCCCTCGCAAGGTATTTTATCTAAAGAAGTTACAGGCAAAATATAGATTCCCAAGGACTTGACAGGTGATAAACGAGGGAAACTGCCATTTTTTCTTTTCCCGTGTCCCCCTCCCCTATCTCCTCTCGCAAAATATTGAAAACAAAGGGCAAGATAAAAACCGTCTCCGCAAAATATTGAACCCTAAGGAGTTATAGGCAAAATATTGA
>CAWAJA010000014.1:0-94827 GCA_963782275.1 uncultured Acidobacteriaceae bacterium
TCGCCTTGCAGAATGTCATTCTGTCGATCGTGGGCTACTTCCTCCTCATCGGGAAGTTTGGGTTCAGGGTGGGCGACCGGGTGCAGATTGGCGGCGTAACCGGGGAGGTAATCGATATCGGGCTGGTCCGTCTGCACCTGATGGAGCTTAGCGGCACCGAATACATTCCCACGGGAAGGGTGGTCGCGTTCTCCAATACCATTGTGTTTCAACCAACGTCGGGACTGTTCAAGCAAATTCCGGGCACCAACTTCCTGTGGCACGAAATCACCCTCAGGCTATCCCTGGAGACCGAATACGACTCGGTTAAGAAACGTTTGCTCCGAGTTGTCCAACACCGTTCTCGCCGATTACGAGGAGGAACTGGAGCGGCAAGACCGGGCCATCAGCCAGCCCCTTCCTCTCCACTCCCGCAAGCGGCGGGTTCCAGCCGAAGGCCCAGGTACGGTTCACAACGCGGTGCTTGAGGTGGTGATTCGCTTTCCTGTTGTTCTGCATCAAGCAGACGAGATAGATGAGCGGGTGACCCGGGAGTTGATCAGAGAATTGGATCGCGAACCCAAGTTGAAACTGGTTGATTCCGAAGGCCCCGGACTGCGGGAGGCGACGCTCAGCTACTCCTGAAGTCATGAAACCTTGGTCGGGACGGTCCCGAACGAGCGGAATAATTGCTCTCGCGTGACGGCCCGGATTCGCACACCTGGCGCACGTTGCAGGAGCACCTGGGGAATGCGCGCACGGACTGGGCGGCCGTTCCCCAGCGGCGAATTCTGAATGCCCTTTCATGTTGCATTAAGGTCTGCTTGAATTTACGCTCGTATGCTTTTGAATTGCATTTGAGTTCTTGTCGCCGAGGGCGATGCGGTTGGGACAGCGTGGCGACCACATCGTTGGAAGAGTCTTTGTTGCGCAACCGACTAGACTAGCGCCGGCATCAAAACCGGCTCAACTTCGAGGGGGACCCTTGTTTACGAATAGGATTCTCAAACTCTTCAGCGCAGGACTGCTTTTCACGGCATGCGGATTGGAAGCACAGGTCGCGTCCGCTCCACCCTCCGCCCAGATGACGGGTCCCCAAAATTCATCCCGCGTGGCGCTAATGCTTGCCGATGCTATCGCACGAGCAAAGTCGAACAGCCCGCAATTCCAGTTGGCGCTCACCGAGTTGGGGTTGGCGCGCGAGGACCGAGTGCAGGCTCGGGCCGCACTCCTGCCGAGCGTAAGCTATGGCACAAGCTTCATTTACACACAGCCCAACGGCACTGCGACGGGCGTGTTTATCGCGAACAACGGAGCGCACGAGTACATCAGCCAGGGAATCGCGCACGAAGCGCTGGGATTCGGTTCGGTGCCGGATTATCAGCGGGCCAAGGCGGCGCACGCTTTGGCGCTGGCAAGGGCCGAGATCGCTGCGCGCGGGCTCGTCGTTACCGTAGTGCAGGCGTTTTACGGACTGCTTGCTGCGCAGGCGAAAACTATCAGCACCTCGCAGGCCTCGGGAGAGGCACAACATTTCCTGGACATCAGTCAAAAACTGGAGGTCGGAGGAGAGGTCGCCCACTCGGATGTAGTCAAGGCACAGATTCAAGCTAACGATCTGCAGCGCCAGTTACAGGACACGAAGCTCGCGGAGGAGAATGCGCGCCTCGCCATAGCGGTGCTGGTGTTTCCCAACTTCTTTCAGGATTTCACCCTGGTGGATGATCTGGCGGCCGCGCCGGCTCTGCCTGCTCTCCCCGACGTGCAGGAGATGGCGAAAAACAACAATCCCGAATTACATGCCGCGTTCGCGGCTTTGGAGGTCGCGGACAAAGAAGTGACTGTAGCTCGCGCCGGCCATCTGCCGTCGCTGACCGTCGACTGGTTCTACGGAATCG
The DNA here is from genome assembly GCA_963782275.1 of uncultured Acidobacteriaceae bacterium. Lineage (GTDB taxonomy): Bacteria > Acidobacteriota > Terriglobia > Terriglobales > Acidobacteriaceae > Bog-257. Next base: position 1,878 of record CAWAJA010000014.1, read on the forward strand.
ATGCGAATCAATACGCGATTTATGATCGCAACGGTTTTCGCAATCTCGGTTACTCGGCAGTAGCGAGCCTGAACCTACCTGTTTTTAGCTGGGGTGCGACGCAGAGCAAGGTCAAACAGGCCGAATTGCTGCGTCACCAGGCGCAGGTCGAACTAAGTGCGGCGCAGCGGCAGGCGCTGGCCGACTTGCAATCGTTCTATGCGGAGGCGCAAACCGCCCGTGGACAATTGGACACTCTCCGCAGCTCTGCTGACTTGGCAGCCGAGAGCCTTCGGCTGACGAATTTGCGCTATCAGGCTGGCGAGGCCTCTGCATTGGAGGTTGTGGACGCGCAAAATACGCTGACTGCGGCGCGTAACGGCTATCACGATGGCGAGGTGCGCTATCACCTGGCAATCGCGAACTTGCAGACGCTCACGGGAGCATTCTGATCATGAAAACACTTAGTCTTCTCAGGGGTTTGCTCGCATTTCTCATTGTGGGACTCGTGGCGATAACGACAGTGTCGTGTTCCAGAGGCGAAAAAGAGGCCGAGCCGGTTGTCACGGTGCAGGCGGCGGCCGCCGAGCGAGGCAAGATCGAGCAGGTCATTACCGCTGACGCCATTCTGTTTCCGAAAGACCAGGCCGCGATCACGCCAAAAATCACGGCGCCTGTCAAAGCCTTCTACGTAAATCGCGGCAGTCCGGTACATCGTGGCGAACTGCTGGCGGTGATGGAAAATCGCGACCTCGCGGCGGCTGAAGTTGACAATAAAGGCGCGTATGAGCAAGCGCAGGCTGCCTACGGAATCGCCACGTCGTCCAGCCTTCCGGAGGAATGGCAGAGGGCAGAATTCGACCTGAAGGCGGCGAAGCAGGAATACGAAGCGCAACAAAAAATCTACGATAGCCGCAAAATTCTCTATGAACAGGGCGCCTTGCCGCGCAAGGAATTCGATCAGTCGGCAGTGGCGGTGATACAGGCAAAAGAAAATTATGAAATCGCACAGGGGCATTTGACGGCTCTGGAGGCCGCCGGCAAGAAAGACCAGATGAAGCTAGCCAAAGGCCAACTCACCTCGGCACAAGGAAAATACGAGGGCGCCGCGGCCCAGCTTTCTTATTCGGAAATCCGCAGCCCCATCGATGGGGTGGTCACAGAGCGGCCGCTCTATCCCGGCGAAACCGCGCCCGCCGGCACCCCACTGCTGGTCATTATGGATACCTCGTCCGTGATCGCGCGTGCCCACATTCCTCAGGCGGCAGCCGCCGGGCTAAAAGTCGGGGATGCTGCAACCATTACGGCGCCGGGCGGCACTCAGGTCAACGGCAAAGTGACCTTGGTAAGCCCTGCGCTCGATCCCAATAGCACGACGGTCGAAGTGTGGGTGGCGGCGCCTAATCCGGAGGGAAGCCTCCGTCCAGGAACAACGGCGACTGTACAGATGATTGCCCGCACCTTGAACGACGCAATTATCGTGCCCGCATCCGCACTACTGAAGACCCCGGATGGCGCCAGTACCGTTATGGTGGCCGGCGCCGACGGCAAGGCCCATCAGGTGAGCGTGGAGACCGGAATTCGTCAGGGCGATCGCCTGCAAATCACCGAAGGATTGAGTGGTGGTGAAAAGGTCATCATCACGGGCGCTTATGGCTTGCCCGACAACACCAAAGTGAAGATCCCCGAGGCGACAACTCCGGCTGACGCACAGAAACCTGGCGGCGAAAAGCCAGCGGACGACAAGAAGGACTGACGCGCGCATGAATTGGCAAAACATCCTTGACAGGGTGCGCGTCACCGGTCCGGCTGACGAGCGCTACTGGTACACACGGTACGCAAAGTCGGTGATCTTTCTCATCGTTATCCTGGCCATGGCGGGCGTGTATCTGGCCTTCACCATCCCGGTATCGGTTTTCCCGACTACCGATTTCCCCCGCATCATCATTGGTGTGGATAACGGCGTGATGCCCATCGACCAGATGATGGTTACGATCACTCGGCCGCTCGAGGAGGCGGTAAACAGCGTGCCCGGACTGCAACAGGTGCGATCCATCACCAGCCGTGGCTCCGCCGAAATCGACCTGTTTTTCGATTGGCATGTGGACATGGTGACCACCCTGCAACTGGTGGATGCGGCGCTTTCGCACATCCGCACCGACCTGCCCGTGACCGCCACCCTCCAGACGCATCGGCTCACGTTTGCCAGTTTCCCGATCATTGGTTACAGCCTGACCTCGGACTCGGTCTCGCAGACGCAACTGTGGACTATCGCGAACTATGAATTCAAGCCTCGCCTCAACCGGTTGGATGGTGTGGCTACAGTGGTTGTCCAGGGAGGGCAAGAGCCCGAGTTTCTGATTACCCCCCAACCCGCGCAGCTGTTGGCCGCAAGTGTGACTGTTTCCGACGTTCTCGACGCGGTGCGACGCACGAACTTGATCGACTCACCCGGCCTGCTGGAGCAGAACCATCAGCTCTATCTCGCACTGGTCAATGGACAGGTCACCAATCCCGATCAACTTTCGCAAATTGTGATCAAGACCACCCCGGCGGGCGTACCTGTGCATGTTGGTGACGTAGCCTCCGTTGGGCCTGGCGTCAAGCCGGTTTACACGGTCGTCACTGCCAACGGGAAGCCTGCGATATTGCTGAACATCAGCCGTCAACCAGACAGCAACACAGTGGACGTAGCCAACGAAGTGCATGCCGAGATCGCGCGCATCCAGCAGTCATTGCCCCCGGGCATCCAGCTCCAGCCTTTTTACGACCAATCCGAGATCGTCACCGAATCCATCAAGAGTGTGCGTGATGCCATCCTGATCGGCATTATCCTGGCTTCGCTCATCATGGTGCTCTTCCTGCGCGACTGGGGCGCCTCGATTGTGGCCGTGCTGGTCATCCCCGCGACCGTGCTGGTCACGTTCATCGCGCTCAAGTTCCTCAACCAGAGCTTTAACCTGATGACCCTGGGCGGCCTGGCGGCGGCCGTGGGACTGGTCATCGACGATGCCATCGTGGTCGTCGAAAATGTTTCCCTGCATCGCGACGCTGGACAGGACCGCCTGGAGGCCATTCGCAGCGCGCTGAAGGAAATCAGCACTCCGCTGGTGTTCTCCACCATCACGCCGATTGTCGTCTTCGTTCCCCTGATTGCGACCACCGGCGTTACCGGTGTGTTCTTTCGTGCCTTGGCGATTACGGTTGGCGTCTCGCTGCTGACATCGCTGGCGCTTGCTCTGGCCTGGACCCCGACCCTCAGCCAATATTTCATCCACCAGGAGCATGAGACTCCGGAATCGGCCCGGCGCAGCGACTTGAGCGAAAGTGAGCGGTTGCTGGCCGCCGAAGAAGCCTCCATCACGGGTTTGTTTCGCAAGATCGTAGATTTCTACGAACGCTGCCTGCGTTTCGCGCTCGACCGGCCAAGGTGGATCGCCATCTTCGGCGTACTGCTCGTTGTCGCTTCGTACTTCTGTTACAAGGGGCTTGGCACCGATTTGTTGCCTGCGATGGATGAAGGCGGTTTCGTCCTGGATTACATCACCCCGCCGGGAACTTCGCTTCAGGAAACCAATCGGGTGGTTAATCACCTCGAGCAGATGATTCGCGAGGTTCCCGGGGTCGAAAGCTATTCCCGGCGCACCGGCTTGCAACTTGGCCTGGCCGCTGTTACAGAGGCCAACACCGGCGATATTGCTGTCAAGCTGAAGACCAAGCGCAGCCGCAGTGTTGACGATGTCACCGCCGATCTGCGGGCAAAAATAAAAGAGGAAGAGCCGGGAATCGATGTTGAGTTCATCCAGGTGCTGCAGGACATGATCGGCGACTTGTCGAATGCGCCTGAACCGGTTCAGATCAAGCTGTTTTCGCCGGATGCCGCGGCTGCTGAACCAATGGGCGCCGCGCGTAGCCGATGCCATCGCGAAGGTTCCCGGCGTGGTGGACATCCTGAACGGCATCGACAACACCGTGAGCAACCCGGCTACGGTCTTTCAGGTGAATCCCACGGTCGCGGCGCGTGCCGGCTTCACGGCGGAAGAAGTTGCCATCGATGCGACCGCGATTCTGCAAGGCGAACCTGCCGCTACGCCGATCATCACGAACGATATCGCCTATACGGTTCGCGTTCGCTATCCCGAGAGCAATCGCAGCTCCCTCGACGCCATGAGCAATACTCTGCTCAATAGCGCCAGCGGCCACACCGCAACACTTGGCACGCTGGCGACCGTCACCGAATTACCCGGGCAGAACGAGATCCGCCGCGAAAACCTGCAGCGCGACGTGACCGTCACCGCCCGCCTGGAAGGTACCGACCTGGGCAGCGCAATCAAGGCGGTGCAAAAGACCGTGGACGGCCTGCATCTGCCTGCTTCGATACGAGTGATGTATGGAGGGACCTACGAAGAGCAGCAGAAATCATTCCGCGATCTTATGCTGGTTCTAGTCCTGGCCACGGTGCTGGTGTTCCTTGTGCTGTTGTTTGAGTTCCGTACGCTGGCCGCCCCGTTGTCGATCCTGGCATCGGCGCTGCTTTCGACCTCGGGTGTATTTCTCGCGCTCCTGGTCACGGGCATTACCTTCAACATCGCGTCGTTCATGGGGCTGATCATGGTCATCGGCATCGTTGCAAAAAATGGCATCCTGCTGCTCGACGCCGACCAGAAATTTCGTCGCGCGGGATTTTCAGCGCACGATGCGATGATCCAGGCAGGCCGTCGCCGGTTGCGTCCCATCCTCATGACTGCACTCGCCGCCGTCGCCGGCATGCTGCCCTTGGCACTGGCCATCGGTGCTGGGTCCCAGATGCTGCAACCGCTCGCCATCGCCGTGATCGGCGGTCTCACCGTCTCGATGGTGCTGTCACTCATCATCACACCAGCCGTTCATTTTTACCTGAGCGATAAGAGACTCAGTGAAACTCCGGCGAAGTAAGGCCAAGCGCGCAGTCTCTGGGGCTGAAGGAGCGACAACGCACGTGTGCAGCCCTGAGAACTGTGAGCGTGGCTATCCCTGGGAGCCAGGCTCAAGGCTGTGTCGCAGCTGCCGCCGGAGTGGCAACCGCACGTGTGAAGTCCAGCAGGCTGAGTTGCACCCCGCCGAAGTCGGGATGCGTGTTGTAATCCAAGGTGAAGGCGAGATCGAGAGTATCGCCGACCAGCAGCGACTCCTGCGCAACCCGCTCCGCCATGCGCCAGCCCAGCACGTCGCGCGCTCGCTGAAAGCGGGCGTTGGAAGACTCTTCGCCGGGGACTACGCGCAGCTTGATGTGCTTTTCCTTCAAGGTCCGCGCCGGCTGCACCAGCCTGGAGTTCCTGGCCACGAACACCGGCGTCGGGTTGCCCGATCCGAACGGCTCCAGCTTCTGCAGCGCCAGCCAGAAGTCGTTGTTGATCTCGTCGAGCCTGATCTCAGCGTCGTATTCCAGAACCGGTACGAAGTCCTCCGGTGTCAACCGCTGCCGGGCGTAGGCATCCAGCCGCGAGCGCAACTCGGGAATGCGATCCGCCGGTAGCGCGCACCCGATGGCATGCGAGTGTCCGCCGAACCGGTCGAACAGCTCCGGACTGGACTCCAGCGCCTGCAAAAGATGAAACGCCGGAATGGAGCGTCCCGAACCGTGCGCCTCGCCGTTTTCGCACGAGAAGACCAGCGCCGGACGTCGCCACCGTTCCACCACCCGCGAGGCACAGATGCCGATGACGCCGCGATGCCAGCCTTCGCCCTCCAGAACCAGACAGTAGGCTTCCTGCAACTCGGGTGAGCCCTCAATCCGGGCGTGGATCTCCTCGATGATGCGCTGCTCCTCCTGCTGCCGATCGCCGTTGAGCTGGTTGAGCTCCATCGCCATTTCGGCGGCCTTAGTCGCATCCTTCTCCGTGAACAGCCGGATAACGCGCTCGGCAACATCCATGCGGCCGGCAGCGTTGAGGCGCGGAGCCACGCGGAAGGCAATGTCGCCGGCACTGAGCGGCCGTGAGCCGTCGAGGTCGCAGTTTGCCAGCAGCGCGCGCAGTCCAGCGTTCACCGGCTTGCGCAAGCCGTCCAGCCCAAGCCTGGCGAAGACGCGGTTCTCGCCGACCAGCGGCACCGCGTCGGCAATGGTTGCGATGGCTGCCATCTTGAGGAACGATGGCAAAAGGCGCGCGCGGCCAGTCTCCTCCAGCAGCGCCTGCGCAATCTTGAAGGCCACTCCTGCGCCGCATAGCGACTTGCAGGGATACTCGCAGCCCTGCTGGTTCGGGTTGACGACCGCCAGCGCCTTGGGCACGCCTTCCGAGTGCGGGAGATGGTGGTCGGTGACGATGAGATCGATGCCTCGGCGCTGTGCGGTTTCGGCGGCGGCAAAGGCGCGAATGCCGGTATCTACGCTAATGATGACCCGAATGCCGCGATCCGCAGCCTGCTCGATGACCTCGTCGCGCATTCCGTAGCCTTCGCGGATGCGGTGCGGCACGTGGTAGTCAACTTTTCCGCCGCATAGCTCCAGTGCCGTCTTGAGAATCACGATGGCGGTGGTGCCGTCCACGTCGTAGTCGCCGTAGATGAAAACTGTTTCGCCGCGCTCGATGGCCGCCCGAAGGCGTTCGACCGCCGTGCGAAGGCCGGTCATTAAGTTAGGCGAGTGCAGGTCGTCGAGGGAGGGATTTAGAAACTTGTGCGCCTGCTGCGCATTCTGGATGCCGCGCGCCGCTAGCAGCCGGGCCATCGAGACTGACAGACCCATCTCCAGGGCCAGTCTTTGTACATGCTGCGAGTCGGCGTTGCGAAGGACCCAGCGCACGTCAGCGTTCGTCGTCCTGATCGATATCGTCGATGACCACGCCGCCGAAGTCCTCTACCAAGTCCAGCAGGTGCTGGTAGCGCTCGTACCACTCGGTGGAAACCTCGTACAGAAACATGATGCCCTGGTGTGGCCAGCCGAGCTGAATGAAGCCGGTCTTGCCGATGTAGTGGCGCAGCCAGCGCGCTTCGTCCATGTCCTCGTCGCTGGGATAGGTGGCATGTTGCAGGCGCTGCATGAGGTAATCGAGTTCGTCGCGCTGCAAGACTTCCTCGTCCATGGAGAGAAACGCCGCGCCCGAATGTTTGGCAAGCTCGACAAAGTCCTTCCAGCTTTCGGGATTGTCGCGCGGGTCCCACATCACTGAATGCACATCTTCGGTGACATAACCCTGAAATCGGCTCAACCCATGGCCGACGATGAAGGCGTTCATGTCGTCTTTAAGATTGGAAAGGTCCTCTGCCATCGCAATGTCTCGCGGCTGCAGCGAAAGTTGGCTGCAGCGAAAATCATCATACTCCGAAGCGAGCGGCCCGGCACAGTTGCACGCCGCAAAAAACATAACTCAACCGCGGCGAGTGCCACGCCGCAGCGCCAGCAGAGCGGGCTGGAGGGCGAGCCCGACGTGATGTGTTAAGAAGTAGCCGAGCCGCGTAGCCGCTACTCAGCGCCGAGGCGAAATCGCCCCAAATCCCTGTGTTAGACTAAATGTTTCCCGAACCGATTCGAACCAGACATGCTCTTCTCCAAGGAATACGTGGGCTATCTGGCCCGCGAAGTCACCAACAAACTGATCGAAGGCGAGTTCATCGAGACTCCCGACAAGGCCGCGGTCAACGCCCAGGTTCACGCCGCGTTGCTCGACGAGCTCACGCTGGAAGATCGCATCAACGACGAAGTCCGTATGATCCTGGAGACCTACTCCGACGAAATGCAGCGCAGCGGGGCCAACTACCAGGAGATGTTCAAGAAGGTGAAGAACGAACTGGTGCGCAAGTACAAGGCGGTGCTATGAGGCTAAGCCGGGAGAAAGTCAACAAACTCGCGCACGCCGTATCTGACAAGCTAGCCGAGATGGAGAATGTGGACTTCATCGAGGACCGCAACAGCATTCGCCTGGAAGTTCGCCGAGTGCTGGAACTGCTGATGGCCCAGGAAGCTCGCATCGACGCAGCCGCCCGGCAGAAGATCGAAAGCCAGCGCCGCACCATCCTCGAAGGCTCCCAAGAGTGGGACATCCTCTACCGCAAGTACTACAACGAAGAAGTCAAGAAGCTCGGAATTTAGTTATTCCGCGACTCGCCCCGCTGAAGTGCACCTTATCCCCGCCTAAGCCTCACACCTCTGATAACCGTCAATAAAGATTGACACCCTCTTTACTTCGATACGACAACTCTTCGGTTCATCATCCGTAAATTACAGAAAGCTTATGGCAGTGGCGGCTATACAAAGCACCCACGCCACGGGCAATCCAACAATTTCGAAACCGAAAGGAAAATCTCATGAAAAAAGTAACCTTGCTCGCATGTCTTATGGTCCTGACGCTCTGCGCCAGCGCCCAAAATCGTCAGTCGGTGAGTACAATCGCGATTCCTCCGAACGCACGCGGCGAAAGACCGAATGCGGCGGGCCCCATTACCACGATTCATCCTCCCGTAGCGCAGTCCGCTGAAGCGGCCGCCAAGCCTGCTCCCAATGGAGGCCCGCAGGGCCCGCCAGTTTCCAAGACGCCGCCGAACGCTGTACCGGTGCGTTCCACCGCGAAATGACCAACGCTTTCGTCCGTGCCGTTAGTCGATCAGCGACAGCGACTTTACAAGACTGGGGCGGGCTACTGCTCCGCCCCTTTTTCAGTTCGTTAGGGTTGGTCGTGGTAACCGAGCTACTTGGATTCGCTTATGCAATTGACTAAAGACCCAAGCCCGATTCCTGAGAACAGCAACCAGACCATCGTGCCGACGGGAGCGTAGCCTCTCTAGAGCGACGGGATTATGCCCCGCCACGTTCCTCTACGACACCGTTCCCGAGCGGAGAAACAACCCAGTTTGCTGTGCGCTATTGCGCGGCCGCTTCATCCGCTGGTGCGGTACTTTCCTCCTCCAGCAACTCAGTGATAGCTCCGGTTTTTTGGCGCTTCGCCTTTGACGGCTTTACTACCTCATCCGGTTTGGGAGGAGGCGGGACGTAGTACAGAATCCTCTGGCAGGAATCGCAAGTGATGGTCTCATCGCCGCGCATGACATCCTGAAAGACCTGCGGGCGCAGGATCACCCGGCAGACCGAGCACATCTGGTCCTCGTGCACCGCCGACAGCGCCGAATGACGAAGCTTGAACACGCGATCGTAATGACGGAGAGTGTTCTCCTCGATCTGGGCGCGAAGCTCCTGGCGCTGCGTGTTGAGCTCGGCTAGTTGTTTCTCGTCTTCCGCGGTCTGCTGTCGCGCGTGCTCCTTCTCTTTCTCGTTGGCAATCCCGTCGGCCTTTAGCGCCGCCTCCGCCTGCTTGAGCTCATCTTTGCGCGTGTCCGCGGCGATCATGATCTCCAGGATCTTGTCTTCCCGCTTGCGGATTTCGGCCTCCGCCTGCTCGATCTCGCTCAGCAGCGCTTTGTATTCCTGGTTGGTTTTGACGGCGAGCGATTGATCGCGATACTTGCTGATCTTCTGCTGCTGGTCCTGAATCTCGGACTCATACTTGCGGCGTGCGCTGTCCTCCGCCTTGATCGCGGCCTGCACGCTCTCAACCTGGGATTTGGATCCGGCCAACTTGGCCTCGATTTCCCGCACCTCCGCGGGTAGTGCCGCTATTTCCGCTCTGATCGCGGCAATACGGGAATCGACCTGTTGCAAGTCAATCAACTTCTGTATGTCGGAATGCATTGGACCCCGGAAACCTGTTTGGATTCTAGCACGCGAAAACTGGCCCAGCGCCGCAGACCGGCCTCAGGGAGACGCCATTTCGTACCTCAGTCCGCTCCTGATATAAACTTTCCCGTCACCTAATTTCCATCGACGGAGCCAACGTGAAATCATGTCTCGCCGCATTCATCCTCTGCTTGTTCTCTTCGGTGTTGGTGTTCGCCCAATCCGCCGCCACAGTTCCTGCGCAAGAATCCCAAGCCCCGAAAGAGCTGACGATCGAGTCGATATTTAAGGATGCCGGCATTCTTGGACGCGCTCCTGAGTCGATTAAGTGGAGTCCTGACGGATCGAAGGTTTCCTTCGTGCAGCGCGACGACAGCGGCGAGCAAGGCGCGCTCCGTTTCGTGGACGTCACCACCGGAAGAGGCGCTGTACTGGTTGCAAGCGAGAGGCTGGCAACTTTGGCGCCATCCGCCAACGCCATGAAGGACGAGCGCAAGAAGGAAGCGGCGCAGCGCTATTCGATCGCCGCGTATCATTGGTCGCCCGATTCCAAACATCTGCTCTTCGATTCGCAGGGCCAGCTTTGGCTTTACACGCTGGATACCAGCACTGCGGTGCAGATTACTTCGAGCTCCGAGCCGAGCGAGGACCCCAAGTTCTCGCCTGATGGAAGTCGCATCGCGTACGTTCGCAAGCACAACCTGTATGCTCGGCCGCTGAGCGGCGGAAACGAGCGGGCGCTGACCAAAGATGGCGACGACAATCTGCTGAACGGTGAAGTCGACTGGGTTTACGAGGAAGAGCTGTACACGCGCAGCAATTATTTCTGGTCGCCGGATGGAAAGCAGATCGCGTTTCTCCAGATGAACGAGAAGGAGGTTCCGACCTATCCAATTACGGACTGGATGACGCTGCACGCGACGGTGGACCAGCAGAAATATCCGCAACCTGGCGATCCGAATCCTAACGTGCGACTCGGAGTCGTGAAGCTCCGACGGAGGCAAGGTCAAGTGGATCACGGTCAGCGGAGCCAGTTCTGGTTCGCTGCCGCTGGGCGAGAATTCCAACATTCTGGTTCCGCGTTTCGGATGGGTTCGCAACGGCTTGCTCTGGGCGATGGCGATGAACCGCGTGCAGGATCGGCTGGACTTGTACTTCATCGATGTGAACAGCGGCAAGTCGAAGCTCATCATGAACGACAGCACAGATGCATGGATCGACATGCATCCGGAAGTCGACTTTCAAATGCTGTCTTCCGGCGATCGTTTTCTCTGGACAAGCTGGCGCGACGGCCACAATCACATTTATCTCTATCAGTTCGACAAAGAGAACCCGCTGAACAGTGAAGCCAAGGTGGTCGCGCAGTTGACACATGGCGACTGGGAAGTGGAGAGCATTGACGGCGTAGACGAGCAGCGAGGCATCGTTTACTTCTCAGCCAACGAAGGCGACTGGCGGCAGAAAAACATTTTTGCAATCGGATTAGACGGCCAGAATTTCCATCGCATCTCCAAGGAGAACGGCACGCACTCCGCCGACTTCGATCCCAAGAACTCGAAGTATTACGTTGACCACTACTCCAACCTCACAACGCCGCCAAGCTTCTCGCTGTGCACCTTCGACGGCCAGTGCAAAGCATTCTGGAACTCGCGCAGTGTCGAGGCCTACAAATTCCTCACGCCGAAGTTCGTCGACTTCAAGGCCGCCGACGGCACGACCACACTGGAAGGCGTGATTCTGCTGCCCGAGAGCGGGCCAATGATGGTCAACGGCAAGGCGCCGCTCATCCTGAATCCCTACGGCGGACCGGGCGCCCAGGACGTACGCGACGCCTGGGGCGTTATCGATCCCTTCGACCAGATCCTGGCGCGGCAGGGCTTTGCCATCCTGAAAGTTGACAACCGCGGCATGGCAAACCGGGGCAAGGCTTTCGCGCTGCCCATCAGGCACAACCTTGGCGAAGTCGAACTCGCCGACCAGCTTGCCGCTACCAAGCAGGCGCTGCAACAATTTCCACAGCTTGATGCCAGCCGCGTCGGCGTTTGGGGCTGGAGCTACGGCGGCTATTTCACCCTCTACGCGCTGGAACATACCGACATGTTCAAGGGTGGCGTTTCCGTCGCTCCGGTCACCGACTGGCATAACTATGACAGCATCTACACCGAGCGCTACATGGGCCTTCCCAAAGACAACCAGGAAGGCTACCGGAAAAGCTCGCCGGTAAGCTTCGCCGCCAACCTGCACGGGAAGTTGCTCGAAGTGCACGGCACCGGCGACGACAACGTGCACATGCAAAACACCGTCCAGATGGTCAACGCGTTCATCGACGCGGGCAGGCAGTTTAACCTGATGCTGTATCCGCGCAAGACCCACGGCATCGCCGGATTCCAGGCACGCACACACTTATTCCACTTGATCGAGAACCAGTTCGAGGAAGTTCTGGCCCCGGGCAAGTAGGCTGATACCGACCGGCCAGCTTCAACTGGTGTTAACTATCCAGTAACCACTATTCACTATCCACTGCCTTCCCATTTTGGGACGGAGTATTATCCAACTGATAACCCCCCTCCCCCCCTTGCCCTTTGTTTAGAATCATGCGATTACCAACTTTTTCCCCGCAAATAATAGAACCCCAATGGTTTACACGTAGTTGCTTGAACCGCAAGGGTTTACGGGCTAGGATTCTGCTCGATCCCAGAGGTTGCAGGAGAGTCGGGGAGGGGGGTAGTTATGAACTGGTAATCTGACGCTCAGTTCTATCCACTATCCACTGCCCACTATCCACCGACTTGTCAAAGAGCCTTTCCCCGGCCCGCACACTGAGTGCCGCCTGCGAAGACAACCCGCCGCCCCTCGCGGACAACCACGGATTTTCGGACTGCACCCTCCCCTCCCGCATGCTACGTAGAATCAACAACTTAGACATGATTCATGTCGCAAAATATTCCATCCAAAGGAGTTATAGGCAAATTATTGACTCCTAATGACTTAACATCCGAAAATCAGCGAAAAGCTTCGATCTTACAGCCAGCAATTGCAGCATGGTGCCATGTTATACAAAGCTAGCAGTTCGGGGTTGGATACCCCAATCTGACCATTGGCTACGGGCTACTGACAACCGTTTTTCAAAGAGCTTTTCCGGCCCGCACACTGGGCGCGGCCTGCAAAGACACAACAATACCGTCCCCGCAATTCAGTGATACCGCGCCGAGCCGACCGGGGCAAGTGCGCAGGTCACGCCGGCATGTGATCCGGCCGGATTACGGAATCTTTACCTGTAGAAGGCGGAATGCTGGGCTTTGGTTCTTCGCCCGGGGTCGCCGTCACATTAGGCCAAGCCTTTGCAATTTCCCTCGCAATCGCCTTAAACGAGCGGTTGAACCTCGTCAGGCTACTGGTGCAAATCATCTCTTTCCCAGTTGAAACGTTTAGATACACAACATCCTTTGCACGGATGCGCCGATAACCGCTGCTGACGGCTGCCTTGCGGATGACCGTCAGAAGGATATCTACATAGGCGGGTTTCTTCCTTGCAATCCCAATTTTTATCAACACCTCCGTGCCGTTCTCCTCGACCCAGAGCCTCCGGCTGCGCTGTAAAGATGACTCGGCCAATTCGGTAACCAATCCTGTGGTTCGGCAGAATTCTGAAATTCCTGTCCTTGTAAACCCGCTGGTAGGCTTCGATGGCACTGATGTTCTTCTCCAGCTTCACTCGCTGCCAGTTCTTGTCTGTCGCATCGGTCTTTTTGCGCAACTCAAGAATCGCAGCTGGGAACACTTTGGGATCGTTCCCGTTTGTGTGATGATCGCGAATCGCTGTGACGGCGTACTGATAGTAGCTGCTTCTCGCGAATCCTTCGCCACGTTTGTTGAACTTATAAGGACGAAGGAGAGATTCCGCAGAGCGTCCACTCGAACTCATAAAATCAGCCAAGCAACTTACAGGTATCCTAAAGGGCACCTCGTTTCTGTTTTTCTCTGTAGCCATGGGTTTCACCTCTTCCACTCACTTAAGCTCAGGGAGCCGAAGCGTTCATCTTATGGTGAGCAAATAAAAAGCGAATGTCAATATGCACTCTACGCAACACCTGTGAATAATAGGGCGGAATCTGCGGAAGACTGTGCACAATTTCCGGTGCATTGCCTCGGTGCTGGTAATACAATGCTCATTCCAGCGCCACGGGGTCCAACGTGAGTTCTACCACTCTGGAAGTTGTCTTTGAAGGACCGGCGGTCAAAACTGGCACGATCGATGCCCGTTTGTTGGCCGACTCGTTGGCTGGGTACAGCGAGGTCTTCACTCGTACCAACGCAATTGTCAACGGCGAAGCGAGTGAAGCTGTTGTCCTAGTGGAGTCCAACTTCAGGCCCGGTTCTTTTGTCGCCGGCTTACAGTTCGTCCAGAATATTGTCGAAGGCGCAAGGCATCTAATCACGGCCCACCCGTTCTTCGATGCTGCAGGGTTAGCCGGAATCATTGGCTTCATCTGGAAAAACCGGGAAGCGGTGAAGGATTCGTTGATCGACCTGTACAAATGGCTGAAAGGCGGCAAGCCAGAGAAAGTCGTTCAGGTTGGCAACAATGTCGAATTGACCCTGGGGCAGAACAAGAAGACCGTATCGAGTGTCGTTTATAATCTTTACGGTGATTCTGCAATTAGGGCCGCCTTGGGGCGGCTCACGAGCCCCCTGCGACAGGCCGCAATCGACCGCATTTCGGTTAAGCAGGACGGCACCGAACAGGCCAGATTCGAGAAGTCGGAGTCTGCGTATTTCGACACAGAACCGCTGCAACTGGAGTCAAACGACACTCCAATGGAAGGCAGCAGGGAAACAGTGCTCATCGTATCCAAATTGTCCTTTGTCGAAGGCACTACGTGGACTTTCTTTGAGAAGGGGGCGATCGTGGTCGCGAGGATAGACGATGAAGAATTCTGGGCTAAAGTTCATCAGCACAAGCTCACGTTTGGCGAAGGTGACCGGTTAAGGGTAAGTCTGACGTGGAAGGTCGCGCCGAGCAGGAGTGGGAGGCTGGTCGCTAAGAACACCGTCATCAAGGTCTATGAAGTTGTGGAGAACCCGACGCAGATGCGTCTCAACGGAGATTCATTGAACGCACGCTGATACTCGTCAGGGCGGCTCCAGGCACTCGGTAATAGGTTCTGCATAGCCATGGACAAAGCACAGTACACGGGCATCAGGGATTATCTGGCCCTAGTGGAGCAGTTCCAAGAGGGCGTACTCCTTCTTTTTCGGGGTCAACCGTGTGACAAGCCTCTACGGCCGAGGATCGCGCGCAAGAACCCAAAGACTGACACAACGGCAAAGGAAAAGGAAATGCTCGCCGAGCTTCGGAGACGCGGAACTTTACTAATCGGGAAGGAGATCACCGATGATTGGGAGCTGCTCGTCTACGCTCAGCACTTCGGCATGGCTACGAGATTGCTGGACTGGACTTCAAATCCTCTGGCCGCGCTCTGGTTTTCGTGTTCTGACGCCGACCGCAGCTTGCCTGGCTACGTCTACGTCCTTGAGGTCTCCGATGATCTGTTACTCAACACACAGACCCAAGGCGATCCGTTTTCTATTGGGAGGACAAGAGTCCTCAAGCCCAATTTGAACAATGTTCGGATAGTTGCGCAGGGCGGGTGGTTTACTGCTCATCGTTACTCAAAGAAGGGGAAGCGCTTCGTGTCCCTTGAGAGCAATACAGACATCAAGCGAAGCTTGATCCAAATTGAAATTCCTGGGAAGGCCAAGTCTGGGACTCTAAAGCAGCTCGACATGCTTGGGATAAACAGTCAGTCGTTGTTTCCCGACGTGGAGGGCCTCTGCAAGTACGTCAATTGGATGCATGATGCCTAACCGTACGTGATGTATTGGTCGCCGGGTGTCTCATTCCTTCGCCCGCCTTTGGCAAAAGGGTGAGAGACAAAAGCGTGTAATTCCGCGGGCACGCCAGCCCGAAGGGCGAAACTGATTAGCCCACGGCCCTTCGACTTCGCTCAGGTGCAGGCTCCAGCTTTGGGTATTCTATTCATACGGGAGCCCCTTCAGGGGCGGCCCAATTACGCAAAAACGTGACCCGGCTCGAAACGGATGTTTGCGGCCTGCAACATCGCGAGGAACTCCTGCTCAAACGAGTGCGTCCGATGGTGGGCTGGTTGATTGCTGACGTACTGCTTGACCCGGTCGAACTGGGATTGAGCTAACGCTGAACGCTCCGTAGGCACCCCATCACGCGCAACAGCGGCGCGTGTTGGGGACCCCGCTAAAACCACCTTCTTGCCACGCAAAGAGGCGATCGGTTTCTTGCACCCATCGGCTGGAGTTCGCCTTCAAGATTCTCACCACATCCGACAACGCCATATTCCATGGGAGCACCACGAGCATGTGGACGTGGTTTTGTGTGCCGCCCACTGCTAGCATCTGCATGCCGTGATTGCAGGCGATCCCTGCGAGATAGTTCCACATTCGGGATTGATGGTCGCTACGAATGAGTTGCAAGCGTTGTTTGGTGCTGAAGACGATGTGGAAGATCGAACTGACGTAGCTGTGGCCATATTTTGTCGGTGCCGCCCCTGAAGGGGCTCGGAAAATAAAATCGCCGCCAACCCACAGCTTCCGCTGTGGGCTAATCAGTTTCGCCATTCGGGCTGGCGGGGGCGGGACCATATCCGAAGCTTCCGCTGTGGGGTAAATAGTTTCGTCCCGCGGGCGGGACTCGCAAATTGCAGCGTAGTCGTGAGAATCGAGGCGGCCCGATGACGAATGCCATCGGACGACGCTTTCCTACGCCCTATTCTTTGGCTTGCTTTGGCGCAGGCGCTGCATGGCCTCCTCAAAATACTCCGCAGAAACGCGGAGTGCGTTGTAAAGCTTGAGTGCATCATCGAGCGGAACCCTAAAGCGGTGGAAGAGGCGCCGGCGCGCAAGTCGTGAGCCTGGAACAGTGCTTATAAGCTTGCCCAGTGCCTAATTTTCTCCAACTTG
The DNA here is from genome assembly GCA_963782275.1 of uncultured Acidobacteriaceae bacterium. GTDB lineage: Bacteria > Acidobacteriota > Terriglobia > Terriglobales > Acidobacteriaceae > Bog-257. The sequence continues at coordinate 18,502 of CAWAJA010000014.1, forward strand.
TCTTCTTGCAGGCCGGCCAAATCAGCCTCGGCCAACCACCCATCCCTGAGCAACGTGCCGAACATCATGATCAGGACCGAGTACCGGTAATCAAAAACCTTGTCCGTGTTTTTTCGCTCTTCGGAAAGATAATCGTGGATACGCCAAATGACGGTGGGGTCGGTCGACGCCTGCACGATCATCTCGTTCACCTTTGCTGCGATCGCCGTGCATTGCTTGTGATAGGCCTGCTCGAACGCCCGCCGCGCTATTTTTTTCTCCGCTGCGGACCACGGCAGGTCCCGGAGCGTTTGGAATGAGCTCGATTGCTCGCCTCCGTCAGTTTGTGGCGCCTGAGGGTGAACGCCTTTCTGCTACAACTCCAAGCGTCTTCAGATACTGGCGGAAGTCGGCGCCCAGGTCGTCGCGCTTGAGGGCGAACTCGACCGTCGCCTTGAGGAAGCCCAGCTTGTCGCCGGTGTCGTGACGCTTGCCTTCGAAGGTGTAGCCGTAAATCTTCTCTTGCTTGAGTAGCTGGCGCAAGCCGTCGGTGAGTTGCAATTCGCCGCCCGCGCCGAGTTCAGTGGAGGCGAGCATCTCGAAGATTGCCGGGGTCAGAATGTAGCGTCCGATGATGGCCAGGTTGGAGGGCGCGTCCTCCAGCTTCGGCTTCTCTACGAGGTTCTGCACCTCGAAGAGGCGACCGTCCCATTTGCCCGGCACCGGCTTGGCATCGAGCACGCCGTAGGACGAGATGGCCTTGCCTTCCACCACCTGTGTCGCCAGCACCGAGCACCCGGTCTCGTTGTAGACCTCGATCATCTGCTTGAGGCAGGGAACTGCGGCGTCGATGATGTCGTCGGCGAGGATGACTGCGAAGGGTTCGTCGCCAACCAACTCGCGCGCCATGAGGACGGCGTGGCCGAGGCCCATGGCTTCCTTCTGGCGGACGTAGGCGATGTGAATCATGTCGGAGATCTGGCGAACGGTGGCGAGTAGGTCAGTCTTGCCGCGCTCCTCCAGCATCTTTTCGAGTTCGTAGCTGACATCGAAATGATCTTCGATGGCCGCCTTGCCACGCCCGGTGACGACGATGATCTGGTCGCAACCCGAGGCCAGCGCTTCTTCCACGCCGTATTGAATGATGGGCTTGTCCACCAGCGGTAGCATTTCTTTGGGCTGCGCTTTGGTGACCGGTAGAAAGCGCGTGCCTAGTCCGGCCGCGGGAAAGACTGCCTTGCGAACTTGCCGTTTCATGAGTCCTCTTGCGATTACCTCGGGGCCGAAAGGCCGTTCCATTTTCGGTTGATTGACGCGGAGGCCCCGCTTCTACCGCCTAAACTATCACGCTACCACCTGCTCGCCGGCCAATTGCTCGAGCAATGACTTCAGCCGCACCAGCACCTGCTCGGGCTGCTTGTCTTTCAGCGAGAACTTCAGCACGCCAGCGGGCGTGAACTGGCTGCCGGGCTCTTCGGCGACGAAGCGCGCCAGCCGTTCGGGATCGACCGCAGCCTTCTCGGTGAAGCGAATGCTCACTGCTTCGCGGCGGCGCTCGATCTGGGCCACGCCGATGCGCTGCGACAGCAGCTTCAAGGCAGCGTACTCCAGCAGGTTGCTTCACCGCCGGAGGAGGCGCGCCGTAGCGATCGCCCAGCTCTCCGGCAACGTCGGCGAGCTGCGACTCCGACTCGACGCCCGCCACGCGCTTGTACATGCGCAGCCGCTGGTTCTCCTCGGCGATGTATTCGGCGGGAATGCGGATGTTCAGGCCGAGATTCAATTGCGTCTCGGGCGCTTCCTCGCGCAGCTCGCCCTTCAGCTCGCGCACCGTGCGCTCCAGCATGGTGGTGTAAAGCTCGAAGCCGACGGCTTCGATGTGTCCGCTCTGCTGGCCGCCGAGCAGGTTGCCGGCGCCGCGCAATTCGAGATCGAGCGCGGCAATCTTGAAACCTGCGCCCAGGTCGCTGAACTCCTTCAGCGCGGCCAGGCGGCGCCGCGCGAGGTCAGTCAAGTCGCGGTCGGGCGGAATCAGCAGATACGCATACGCGCGGCGATCGGAGCGGCCCACGCGTCCGCGCAACTGGTACAGCTCGGACAACCCATGGCGGTCGGCGCGGTTGATGATGATGGTGTTGCACAGCGGAATGTCGAGGCCGTTCTCGATGATGGTGGTCGCGACCAGGATGTCGGCTTCATGCCGCATGAAGGCGAGCATGATGCGCTCCAGTTCGCTCTCCGGCATCTGGCCGTGGCCGACAAGAATGCGTCGCCTTGGGCGACATCTCGCGGATCTTGTCGGCGATTTCGTAGATGCTCTCCACGCGATTGTGCACGAAGTACACCTGCCCGCCGCGCTCCAGTTCTTTCTCGATGGCCGAGCGCAGCAGCTTTTCGTCCCAGGCAGCGACGACGGTCTGGATCGCCATGCGGTCTTTGGGCGGCGTCTCGATGACGCTCATGTCGCGCAGTCCGAGCAGCGACATGTGCAAGGTGCGTGGAATGGGCGTGGCCGACATGGTGAGCACGTCCACTTCCTTGCGAAGTTGCTTCAGCCGCTCCTTGTGGCGGACGCCGAAGCGCTGCTCTTCGTCCACGATGACCAGCCCGAGGTCGCTGAACTTGACGTCCTTCGACAGCACGCGATGCGTGCCGATGACGATGTCAACCTCGCCCGATTCGAGCTTTCGCAATGGTCTCCTTCTGCTGCCTGGGCGTACGAAAGCGGCTGAGCATCTCGATCTTGATGGGAAACGCCGCCAGCCGCTGGCGGAAGGTATTGTAGTGCTGGAAGGCGAGCACCGTGGTCGGCGCAAGCACCGCAACCTGGCGATTGTCGTTCACCGCCTTGAAAGCCGCGCGCATGGCCACTTCCGTCTTGCCGTAGCCGACATCGCCGCACAGCAGGCGGTCCATCGGCGTGGCCGACTCCATGTCGCGCTTCACGTCCAGGATTGCGCTCATCTGGTCTTCAGTCTCGCTGAACTCGAAGGCGTCCTCGAACTCGCGCTGCCATTCGGTGTCGGCGGCGAACGAGTGGCCTTCGGCGGTCTTGCGCGCGGCGTAGAGCTTCAGCAGCTCCTCGGCCATGTCCTTCATGGCCTTCTTCACGCGCGCCTTGGTCTTCTAGCCACTGCTGCGTTCCCAGCCGGTTAAGCACCGGCTTCACGCCCTCCGACGAGCGATACTTCTGCACCAGGTCGAGCCGGGTGAGCGGAACATACAGCCGCGCACCCTCGGCATACTCCAGCACCATGAACTCGACGGTGCCGCCGTCTTCCTGCGGAATTTCCTTCAGTCCCTGATACTGGCCGATGCCATGCTCGACGTGCACGACGTAATCGCCGACCGCGAGATCGCGAAAGTCGGAAAGAAAGGCCGAGACCTTGGACTTCTGGCGCTGCGGATGGGCAAGAGAAACTTCCGGCTCATCGAACAGATCGCGCGCGCCAAAGAGCACCAGGCTTCGCTTCGGGCAGCGCACACTCCTTCGGGCACATAGGCCTTGACGATGGTGGTCGCCGCAACGTCTTCCTCGAAGTAGGTTGATTCCTCGACGTACACTTCACTGCCGGGCTTGGGGGTGCGGCTGCCGATGCGAAACGACAAGTTGTATTCGTTGAAGACGTCGGCCAGGCGCTCCACTTCGCCGGTGCTGGAGACGGCAAAGATGACGCGCTGGCCTTCGCGCGCGAGACGGGCCGACCTCCTCGGTCATGGCCGCAACCGAGCCGTGGAAGCGCGTTGTGGGCTGCGTCTGCAACGTGAGGTGCTCGCCTTCGTCAGAACTTTCGATTCCCAGTTGTTCGACGGCGATCATGGTTGCCCGCTGCATGCGGGCGCGCCACTCCTCAGGCGTGAGGTAAAGATATTCGGGACGGACGAGATTGCCGACAAGGCTGCGTTCGTGCGCCTCGGCTACTTTTGTCCACCAAGCATCGTGCGCTTCTTCGAGCGCGTCCGGTTCGTCGAGCAGGACAACTGCACCGGGTAGCCAGATCGAAGAGGCTGTCCTCGAGCGCCGACGATGGGCGCGTATAACTCCCATCCTGGAAACACGGCAACGCCGGTCGCGCGCACCGTCTCCTCGATGGCTTCCTTCGTCGCCGGCCAGCCGCTCTCCGACTGAGCCGCGCGTTGATGCCGGCCAGCGTTTCCTCGTCTACCGGCGTCTCAGTGAGCGGCAGCAGCACGACTTCTTCGGTGCTTGCGGCCGAGCGTTGTGTGCTGGGATCGAACTTGCGGATCGACTCGACTTCGTCGCCGAAGAACTCGATGCGAACAGGCCGGTCAAGCTCAGGCGGATAGACGTCAAGCAACCCGCCGCGATGGGCGAACTCGCCGGGCATCTCCACGACGTCCACCTGGTTGTAGCCGACAATGCGCAGATGCTCGATCAGTTGCTCAGGGTCGAACCATCTCGCCGCGCCGGACGACCTTCGCCAGGGCAGAATAAAATCCGGCATCGCGCAAGCGCATTGCCGTTGCTGTAACCGGCGTGATAACTACGCTGGCCGCGCCAGTGGCGATTTTCCACAATGCGGTGGCGCGGGCTTCCTGGATCTCAGGATGCGGCGAGAGATTCTCGAAGGGCAGCACATCGTAAGCAGGCAGGCCGACGACCGAGTCGGGCGACAGGGCGCCTGTCAATTCAGCAAACGAGCGGACGACCGGCAGCAGGTCTTCCAGGGCACGATTGTCGGAGACGGCGACGATCAGCGGCCGCGAAGTAGCGCGGTGCAGCAGCGAATAAAAGAGGGCTTTGCCAGTAGGCGTGAGTCCGGACACACGAATCCGGCCCGCGCCACCCTTGGTCTGGGTAACAGCACGCGTAAAGGCGGCAGATTTTTCCACGTCCGCAAAGAGTTCGCGGACGAACGGGAGGATCATCGCGTATTCAGTTTATCAGCCAATCTGCGCCGATGTTTTCACAACAAGGCGCAGGGACGCGGAAGAATTTCCACCACGGAGGCACTGAGAACACGGAGAATATGAGAAACCTGTCCCTCCTGAAATGGGTCATACTAGCCCCGGCGCTTGCTAAGTGGCGCCCTCTGGAACCGGCATCCAATACTCTACTGGTGAAACTGGCGCAAATGCATCCCGTTCATCTACCGCTATGTCTCGCCAACCGTGCCAAAGTAACAGCATCGCCGTCGCCGCCAGCGCTCCGATGGCCGCGTCCCGCTCATGTTCTGAGAGCCGCGGCATTTCGCACTTTATAAATTCTGCCAAGTGAGCGATCGTTACTTCCGAGACGCGCCGATCATTGTTTGCGAGCTTCAAGAGCCACAAAAGGGCCTTCGGATGCGACTCTGTTATTCGAATGCTGGGAAACCTGAGTCGAAGCAGCCTGGCAGCCATGATGCCTTGGATAAGGCACGCACCTCTCATCGCGTTCACGGCCTGGACCGTACCACCCACGGCACTCGCGCCGACCCGCCTCATTGCGCGACGCACTGTTTTGTCACACTGTCTGTCACCATTGGCAACCCAAAACAGGGGGCTGTCTATACCCGCTGCCGCTAACATGGCCGACCTGGGCAAGTGCTCCAAAGCATGCGCCACTGCTCGTTCTGCATTGTCAGCAGTACCCCACTGCCACAGAGTCATGGGTCTGTCGCCGGTTACCTCAGCGAGACACCAACCAAAGTTGCCGTTGCCTCCAGGGTCAAGCCCCAAAATGACCATCGTGGTGTAACTATATCTTCCCGTGCGAGGCCGTTCCATCCTGAGCGCCGAGATGGGAACCCGAATTTCTCGGTGCTCCCGTGGTGAGGAAGGATTCTCACTTTCTGGTTCCGGTCAGAACTCCAGATGCAGGCGTAGTCCCGGCACAGTCACGGGGCCCCGGACCTGGTTATATCCGGGGTTGTTGACATGTTGCAGGTCGAAGGCGAAGAAGACGCCGCGCCAGATGTGGGCGGTGTAAAAGACCTCCTCGATTGTTTCGCGACCGTAGGTGAGTCCGCCATCGCCCAGGATGAATCCCAAGCCGCCGTTGGCCAGATATGCCTGATGCGCTTTCGAGATGCCGCTCGAGACAAACGCCGCTCCGGTGCGGTCGAGGCTGCGATGCCAACGCGCGCCTTTGGCGTACACGCCGACCTCCACGCCCTCGTTATCTTCCGTGTAGGCAAACGACTCATGCTGTCCTTCGTTCCATCCCCAGCGCCCGAAGGCCCAAACGTCGCTGGACACCTCCTGCTGGAAATTGAATCCGAAGCCATACTTTACAGTTCCTTGCTTGCGAGTTGCGGTGACGTCCGGCGTGGGGGTTCCTCCGTCCAGATACATCTGCACCGCCTCCTGATAGTCGCCCATATTGGCGTGATTCACGTAGTTGAGGAAGCGTAACGTCGTGTCCTTGTTCTTGAGCAGCTTCGGGCGTAGCTCCAACTCGATGTTCTCGGCGCGGGCGCGTGCCACATCAGCGTCCAGGTTGGGCCCATTCGCGACCTTCGGCATGAGGACTTCCGCAAAACGCAGCCCCCAATTGCGGTCCTCGTAATCGAAGATCGCCCCGATGGTGTAGCCGCGGGTATCGGCAGCATAATCCCAAGCGCCGTTGTTGGCGATGACCCAATTCAGAAACTGGTAGTGACTATCGGATCCGCCGACGTTAAGGTCGAAGAAATCAGCCATCGAGAACTTTCCGAAGCGAATCTCCAGTCGCCGCACTGGAACCTGTGTGGCGAGTGAAAGCGCCGTCCGCTCCGTTTCCATCTTTTCTTTCGATAGCGGTATGATCTGCTGGATCATCAGCCGGGCGATATAGGGTGCGGTGCCGATGGAAGGATTGCGCACCACGTCCAGGTTGGTAAAGCCGGCCAGCCCCAGCGCGCCGCTGATGCCTCCCCAGCCCGCTTCCTCGACATCCAGATATGCCATCGTGTTGGGCGTGAACTCGTACCCGCTGAAGAAGGTCAGCACCCGCGAGGTCGCGTGTTCGGCATAGTTCTTCAGGCTGTTGGTCCCGCTATATAAGGCGTAGAAATCACCGTGCTCCTGGAAGACGAGGTTCGCCTGCCCGGAGAGCCACCACTTCGAGGTTGTCGAGTGTTCGAAGAAGGTGTCCTTGGTATCGGGAACGGGTGGCTGAGTCTCAGAGGCAGGAGAAGTGTCCTGAGCGAAACCTGCGAGCGACAGGGCTGTCATCGACATAGTCAGGATGAGAAGGCCGTCGCGGAGCCACCGCAGGACGCCGCTAGCGCGAAACGATACGAGGGATCGGATTACGGCAGGAACGCACATGGGTATCTCGTGTGGCGTTGCTGAGGGAGCGCAGCGTCCCGCTTTTGGGCAATCCTGAAGTCTCACACCTCCACGTTACAGTAAGGTTACAAGCTCGCGGACCAAACCGTCAGGTCGTACCGGCAGCGGCTCGCGAGTATCGACATTCTACTCACGCTATTGCGCACCCGTGCTGGCATTGCCGCCCTTGCCCAGCAAGTTCTGCAACACTGCAAGCTCGGCTTCGACGGCGGTCTTGAGGCTGGGCTCCATGTCGGGTGCGAAGAACGGAGAATGATTCGAGGGAAGCTGGTTACCGCTGGCCTGGGCTTCTTTGAACTTGACCGGGTCCGCAACACCGAGCCAGAAGTAAAACGACGGAACTCCAGCTTCGACGAAAACCGAGTAATCCTCGGAAGCCATAATGGGCGGCTCTTTCACCACGTTGTCCGCTCCCAGCGCTTGAATCAACACCTGGGTCATGCGTTCGGCAAGCTTGGGATCGTTGTACAGCGCATCGGCGGATTCCACAACTTGAACCAGCGGCGGCTTAGGAGCGCCAGCGGCTTCCGCCTCGGCCTTGGCCACGCGGTCAATCGCCGACAGCAGATGTTTGCGCACCTCCGGCGTATAGGAACGGACGGTGAGCCCGAGGTGAGCTTCGTCGGGAATAATGTTGTTCTTGGTGCCTCCCTGGATGTAGCCGACGGTGATGACGGCTGGCTGGCCAGGCTTGATTTCGCGAGAGACGATGGTTTGCAAACTCAGGATCACGCGGGCGGCAATCACGATGGGATCAACCGTGGTTTCGGGACTCGCCCCATGCCCACCTTTGCCGTAAATCGTGATGTTGACCGTGTCGGCGTTGGAGGCGGCGTATTCCGGAGTGAATCCGACTTTGCCCGCGGGCAGAGTGTTGCCGGTGTGTAGCGCGATGCCAACATCAGGTTTGGGGAAGCGGGTGAAGAGGCCGTCAGCGACCATGTTCTTGGCGCCCATCCCGCGCTCTTCGGCGGGCTGCGCCACTAGAATCAGTGTCCCGTGCCAGTCCTTTTTGGTTTGCGCCATGATGGTTGCGGTGCCGACCCATGCGGCCATATGGACGTCGTGCCCGCAGGCATGCATCACCGGAACATCGTGACCGGCATCATCTTTGGTGTGGACTGTACTCGCGTAAGGCAAACCAGTTTTCTCCTCGACCGGAAGTGCGTCCAACTCGGTGCGCAGCATGACCGTCGGTCCCGCCCCGTTGCGAAGAATGCCCACCACGCCGGTTCCGCCGACCTTCTCGGTTACGTCATAGCCGAGTTCGCGCAGCCGAGCCGCAAGCTTCGCCGCGGTGTTGACCTCATGCAGCGACAGCTCCGGATGCTGGTGCAGGTCCATGTATAGCGTCTGCACCTGCGGATAGACGGAATTCACTTCCGCAGTGAGAGCAGAGTTGTTGGTCGAAGCGGTTTGCGCGCAAGCAGCGGCAGCGACGATCATGAACGCGAGAAGAATCGATTTCATAAAGCCCTTCAGTTTGCGTTTTTATGCGGTTCGCTATCTTACGATAAACACGGCTGATAGCGAACATGGAAAGAATCTATGCCAAATTCATCATCTTTCAACCCCACCGCCAATCTAATCAGAGGATCATACTATCGTCATAGAGAGGGCTGTGCGTCACATGCACGAGCATACCAATCAACCCGAGACCGAAATCATGGTAGAAAAAGGCAATCCTAAGAAGCGATACATATTTGCAAGCGATTTTGACCAGACCCTGAGTTTTAACGATTCGGGCTATGTTCTGGCGGACCTGCTGGGAATTCCGGAAGCGGAGTTCGAGCGCAAGGCCACAGGCATGGCAAAGTTGAATCTCGTCCAGCAGGGAGGCGAACTCGCGTATCTTCTGCTGCACGATCCCGAGTTCCGCTCCAAAGTTCGTCCCGAGCACCTTTATGAGGCGGGCAAGCGGGTGCGCTTGAAGCCGAACATTGATTTGCTCTACCGCTTTCTCTCCGAGGAAGTGGAGGGCTTCCATTTCGATTTCTTTGTCATTTCAGCCGGACCGGTAGAAGTGATTCGCTCGGCACTCGAAGGGATCATTCCTGCTGATCACATTTACGGCACGGAGTTCGAGTACAACTCGAAAGGAGAAATCGAGAGAATTTTGCAGGTGACCGCGGGCTACGGGAAGGTGGCAGTCATCGACAAGTTGCTGGACGAGCTGAGGACCGGTCCCGACCGCATTGTCTATGTCGGCGACGGCAGCTCGGACATTCACGTCATGCTGCACATCAACCGGCGTGACGGATTTACCATCGCTGTCTCCGAGAACAAATACCTGGCGCCGATCGCCAAGCGGTCGGTGATCAGCGATAGTGCGCTGGCAATTCTCATTCCCATCCTGGAAGAAGTTGTCGGCTGGGAGCCGCGCCTGATTCGCGAGCTGTTCGAAGCCAAGGGCCTGCTCATTCAGCAGTGGGACAAGGTCCAAACCGACATGCTTACCATCGTGCCCATCAGTGCTCCTGAGGAGGAGCGCTCGGTGGTCACTTTGGAATAGTAGGCTCGTTCGAGCCACAGGTTTTCTTTCGCAGCAATCAGTAGGATTTCTTCCGTGTAGGCAGGGAGCTGATCGGCGCAGGTGTTTGCGCTCCGAGCGAAGATTTCTTCGCAGCGCTGGGTCGAATCCTGCGCAGATTTCTCCTTGCCGCTTACCTCGCTCGGTGCGCCTAGGACTGGTCGAGTCGAACAACAGGAGTGTTGTCGTCGCTATGCCCAATCTCGGAGTCCGGGCACCCCGCCCGCGCCGTGGACTTGGGTGACGCCGCGGGCGATGGCATGCGCAACGGCATCCGCGGCTGCCGCTCCCAGGGCGTTCACATCTGCGTGCAGGTTACCGACCGACAGCGCTAAGACGACGTCGCCATCGAAGCGCGTGTGTACCGGCGAGACTACGCGGGACACGCCGCTCGCCGCCATGGTCGCCAGACGCTGTGCTTCATGTTTGGTGAGCGCTGCGTCGGTGGCGACCGCCACCAGCACTGTGTTCGTGTCCCCGAATCCTTTGCGCACCGTGCCTCGCCGCATCGCTGCTGCGGTGTCGGCAAGGTTTCGCGAGCCCTCGGATACTCGTGCACCGGCGATGATGCGGCCTGTCTCCGGATTGCGCACGTCGCCGAAGGCGTTGACGGCAGCCAGCGCCGAAATTCGCGCGTTCGGGCCAGAGCCATCGCTGGCCGCTACTTCCTCTGTCCAGCAGCCGATTCCTGCCTTCATCGCGCGCTCGATGCCGAAGAGCTTTCCGACCGTTGCCCCGATACCGGCGCCGATATTACCCTCAGCCACCGAGGCATTGACGTCAGGTCGCGCGGCGGCTTCTGCGGCGGCATAACCCATAGCGGCGTCTGGACGGCGCTTAGGATCGCCAATGCGCAAATCAAAGAGGATCACTGCCGGAACAATTGGTACCTTTACCACGCCGGTATCGAAGCCAATGCCGCGCTCCTCGCACCAGCGCATCACGCCGCTGGCCGCATCGAGACCGAAGGCGCTTCCCCCGGCGAACACGAGCGCATGGATTTGCTCGACGATGTGACCGGGGCGAAGCGGCTCTAACTCACGCTCGCCTGCGGCTCCGCCGCGAACATCGCAAGCCGCGACAGCTCCCTGCTCGCACAAGAAGACGGTGCAGCCTGTGAGCGCTGCTTCGTCCTGGGCATGCCCGATCTTCAATCCCGCGATCGATCCGAATCCAGCCGCCATACCCGTTCCGAGGTCGGGCGGAGACTATCTGACGGCCAAGTGGAAGTCAAGGGAGCTCCACGCTCGGGCGAAGCATCGAGCACAGGTTAGCAAAGCAAGGTCTGGGGAAACGCCAAAGGCACTGGGTCCTGCGACCGCCATTCACATAAAAAAAGCGGCCCCACCTGGAGCCGCTCTTAAAGAGGCAGGAAGGTAGGGATCTTCAGGGGATACTATGCAAGGCGCTGTCTCGCTGAACGAGACAATCGTAGGGATGTCTCAATAGACAGAAGAGGGTTGGACTCAAGGTTTTTTGCCTCTTTGGATACCCTAGCCTCCGCAACTGTTGCGCCAAAGCCTCTTTGGAGCTTACTGGAGGTGTGGAAATGCCAGCAAAGTAGTTGTCAATAGTGGTGATAACTCAATCCGAGCGGAGGGGCGTCCTGGCGCTTCGAGGCGCGATCAAAGCTCCTGATAGTAGCATTTGAATGCCAACTCTAGGCTGTCAGATTCTTATTCTGCGCCGCGTCCTGCTCTTCGATTATCTTGAGTTTATTCAGCAGTGCTTTATAGCTAATCCTAAGGATCTTGGCCGCCTGCCGTCGATTCCAGCGAGTCTGAGTCAGTACTCGCTCGATGGCTTCCCGTTCTGCCGACATTGCCGCTCGCCTTCCAATCTCGAGCAGGGATGGCGCATCGGGAATACCTTCTCCTCTTGCAGAAGTGATCGGAATGGCCGCCGGCGGCGGTTTCGTCGGAGCCTTATCGACGCCATACGCGGCGTCCCTTACGCTCCAGCCGGAACCAAACGTGCTAACCGCAGTCACGCTGGGTTTTGGCGTCGAGAGTTCGCGAATGATCTGCGCCTCGTTACCTACGATTACGTAACGCTTAACCAGGTTCTCCAGTTCCCGAATGTTGCCGGGCCAGCTGTACTCCATCATGAGGGTGACGGCCTGGTCGCCAAACGGGGCAGGATGCTTTCCGTAAACCTCGCTGTACTTGCGCAAGAAGTAATCGAGGAAAACGAGGATCTCCTCCTGACGCTCGCGCAATGGCGGAATGTGGATGGTAATCACGTTCAGCCGGTAGAAGAGATCTTCGCGGAAGAGACCTTCTTCGACGGCGCGCTCCAGCGGTTTGTTGGTGGCGGCGAGGACCCGGACATCCACTGAGATGTCGCGCTTGCCGCCCAGGCGGGAGAACTCTCCGCCCTGCAGGACATGCAGCAGTTTGGCCTGCAACGAGGGATGCATCTCGCTGACTTCATCGAGGAAAATCGTTCCGTCGTCGGCCAGATCGAACTTGCCCAACTTTTGGCGGTTAGCGCCGGTGAAGGCTCCCGGCTCATAACCAAACAATTCGCTTTCCAGCAGTTCGTGCGGTATGGCCGCGCAGTTCACCTTGACGAACGATTTTTCGCCGCGTCCAGACTGGGCGTGAATCATCCGCGCGACCACTTCTTTGCCCGTGCCGCTCTCGCCCCGGATGAGCACGGTGGCTGTCGTGTCCGCGACTTGCTCAATGGTGTTCTTCACCTCTTCCATCTTTGGACTGGTGCCGAAGACCGCTGCGAAGTCGCTGCTATGCCGCACCTGGTCGCGGATCGGGGTCACTTCGGCTGGCGGGCGTCGCTTCTCCAGAATCCGGTCAACGCGAGGATCGAGGTCCGCGGGCTCGAACGGCTTACACAGGTAATCGTCGGCTCCCAGCTTGGAAGCCTTGAAGATCATGTCGGCATCGTGCCGGGAGGACAGCATGACAACTGCTACATCGGGTTTGATCTGCTTGATACGCTCCAGCGTGTCGAGGGCCCCCATCCCACGTGTCGAGTCGTCCAGCAGAATCAGACCAGGGTTGTAGACCCGGACAATGCGGACGGCCTCTTCTCCCGTGCTGGCGTGGCTGATGTCGAAGCCGCGGCGGACCAGATGAGCACTGAGAGCCTGGCTTGTGCTGCGATCGTCATCGACAATTAATATCCGCAGCTTGTGATTCGGCACCATCGCACCCCACACGACACTGACCCACGCGAGTCTCGCAGCACCCGGATATCAGCGTTCCACTGTGAGAATCGCGATACCCATATCCGGGTTGCAGGTGCTGAGGTTGAGGCTCCCGCACCCGAGCAATGGCAACTCGAATTCAGGAGTTCATCAATTCGCACTCACATGGATTGATTAGGGTGATTGTAATCCCAGAAACGCGTTGTTGCGTCACTCTTCAGGAAAGATTTTCTGGCCGGTTCCTTAAGCAGTCCTCGTTTTAACCGGGACACAAAAAAGGCGGCATTTAGCCGCCTATGGCCGGTTTATTGAGATCGGCGTCAGTTGCCGCCGGGAACCGTCCGCAGTTTGCCCGGCATAAAGTGATAAGGCGGCCAGGGTCCAGAGATGGTGATTTGGCAGTCTTTGAAGTGACGCGTCGCGGCGCTGTAACGGTTTTGGTACTTGGCGATGGAGGTAGAGTCAATCAGGTGGGCAAAGTCGATCAGCATTCCGCCGGAGTCAGTACGCTTGCAGATTACGTCCTCCTCAAGCGGTGAAAACAGCTTATGCACCTGCATCGAGAGGGCGCGGGCTTTGGTCTGCCGCTCCCTGACGCGTGTCGCCTGCTCCCGCAACTTGCGAAGGTACTCACCCCCGACTCCGTTGGGTAACTCGGCAACCGCTTCTTCTACCGCGCCATCTTTGACGAGAAGCTTGAAGTGCATCTCAGCCTTCCCGCGTAGACGGGCAACACTTTCCAGAAACGTTTTTCGATTAGCTCTTACGGCCCGGCGAAGGGCCTCGTCGGAATCAAAAACGGTGCCGAAGCGGAACGGAAGCACGGTAAGGGTACGAAAACACTCGCTGACCACGCGGGCATGGTCAACAATGGCTTCCTGGGTGAGGGGTTGGTCAGGGGAGTAATCGCTGACAACGACCGCGAATTCCCCGCTGGGATAGGCGAACACCGAAGCGCCATTCACGCCTCGGAGATTCTCCATCGCGAAAGGACGCCGAGCCCGAGTGCCGCTCAAAAGACCCTGTTGCTCGGTAATGCAGTACGCGTACCACGCCATCTCAGTCTCTCCTGGGAGTACTCGCACACAGTTAAAGGGCTCTGTGCATGAGGGAATGCTGACTTGCGAACGTGGGATTACGAAACTGGCTGCTGAATTGGAGATGGACGAGGTACCAGCCCCAACTTCTCTATCCTAAGCCTTTTGCTGGGAAAACTGCAACAAGTAAATAGCCCTCCTCGTTGAAGTTTGCGAAAGGCGCGGCCACGTTCTTAGCCCGCGAGGGTGGTTGCGAGTTGCCCCGACGTTACCGGCGCAACTTCTTGGCGCTCTTCGTCGCCCGGTGAGCGGATTTCCTAGCGGGCGTCTCTTTCTCTTCTGCAGCTTCCTCTGCGGCGCGGCGTTCCAATGTTTTGGTGACGACGTAGGCCATTTCCGCAATTGGTGCTGGCTTGCCCGTCCAGATCTCAAATTGCCGCGCGCCTTGCTGGACGAACATCTCGAGGCCGGGGATAACTTGCAGCCCCTTGGCGCGGGCCATGCTGATCAGCCTGGTCTCGGCGGGCACGTAGACGAGGTCGAAAACATACTTCGTGTTCAACTCCTTCTCTTCAAGGGGTGATTGCTTGTGGTTGCCCATGCCAACCGGGGTCGCGTTGATAATGACATCGAACGATTGCTTCGCGACTTCCGCCCGCTTGAGGTACTTCACTTTGGCTTGCCGCGCCAGCGTTTGCGCTTTTTCCGGCGTGCGGTTGGTGATGAGGACCTCGGCTCCCTCCGCCTTCAGCCCAAACGCCGCAGCCCGCGCGACGCCGCCTGCGCCAAGCAGTAGTATGCGAGCGCCTGCAAGATGAATTCGCTGCTCCAGAGGGACCAGAACTCCTGCGACGTCAGTATTGAAACCGTAGAGCTTACCTTCCAGGCTGCGAACCACCGTGTTGCAAGCACCGATCTGGCGGGTCAACGGATCGGAGTTCTCCAATTCCTCCACGATCTCCTGCTTATAGGGCATGGTGATGCTGAGACCGCGGATGGGAATATGCTGGACGCAGGCCAGCAGGTCTTTCAAGCTCTTGGCATGCAGCGCAAGATAAACCGCATTCACTGCCTCGCGGCGGAATGCCGCGTTCATCATCACCGGAGAGAGCGAGTGTTCTACTGGATCGCCGGCAACGCCGTAAACCTGGGTAGCGGCATCCACACTCTCGATGCGATAGATGTCGCGCAATTCGCTTGCGGTCGCCTGTCCGGGCGCGGTTTCCTCCCCGCGCGAAGCCGCACCGAAGGTGAAGATGCTGCCTGCCCGCACGCCCAGCACGCGACTAATGATGCCCTGTTCTCCCATGCACAGGCCGACCATTTCGTGCTTGCCGGAGTTCGCCTCGAGAAACTTCATCATGACAACGTTGTCGTACAGATTGGTGGCTGTAGAAACGACCTTGTAGAAGTCGGCCGGATAGTTGCTCATTTCCTCAAATGGCTCTTCCAGCTTCTTGCTGTTGCGGAAATTGTGGTGCGAAATGATGAGACCAATGCGGTTGCTAAGCTCCTGAAGTTCCTCGGGCTTGAGGGCTGCTACGCTTTGGAGCTCAAGATCCACCAACTGAAAGCCGCTGTCGGCAGCTTTCAGAAGGACGCTTAGTTGAGCCGCAACCGAGCCGCGAAACTTCCCGCCATTCGCCGCGCGCCGGCAGGTGGCGATGACCGTCGCCTCGGGGTGCATCTCCAGAAAACCCTTGAGCTTGGGGAGCCCAGCCAACGGCTGCGACAGATAATCTAACCTGAACTCGAGAAAGGGGTTATCGCGGACCAGAGACTCGGCTCGTTCCACGATGGAGGAGGCATCGGAGCCGATCACGGCAACACATAACCGGGGAAGGCGAAAGCGGCGGATTCGGGCGGCGTAAGTACTTGCAGATGCGCGCATGTAGCAGCCCGATGGTACAGATGCACAACAAATGTTGCAACCCTCTTGAGAGGGAATTTTACGGATCGGAGCGATTGGTCTATTGGCAGTTACGAATCAGGAGTGACACTACTGCAGATGAGTGCCAATCGCGGGGCCGGAAAATCAGAGGCCGTGACCTGCTTTTGGAGACCCCCTCCCCTTGCGATTATTATTTATAATCAACAGCTTACGAAGATATTGCTCGCAAATTATTAGAATCGTTAGACTTATCGTAAAATATTGTTTTAAAACGACTTATCGGATAGTCTCAGGTAAGAAATTGCGGTCAATGGCAACCGGCCCACCATTCACGTTCACTTGTCCAAAGATCGTTTCCTACCATCTTCGCCATAAGCAAAGAGTTCGTCCGGATTCGCTGATCCCAGACGGACAGTGTATCAAAAAGAGTAACTCCGTAAAAATGTTACTAAAGTGGTAGTTCCAGAACCATGCGGAAGCGCAGCCAAGTTCGTCGGCGGCTAACTTCTGAACAAGGTTTGCAACGTTGTCCCGAAGCAATCGCCGGCACTCCAAAGACCATCACAATTCACTCTCGAATCCGAGCGGGAGAGATTCCTTGGACTGAAAGTCCTCAACGTCGCGCCGGGTATAGTTGTGAAAGGTGGCACAGGTTTTGCAGCGCATCTTGAACACCAGAGGAAAATTCAGCTGAATGGTCGGGTCATCGGATGCTTCGGGAACGTATTCGACGCGTTTAAACACTTGGCGCCGTTTGCACCCCGGTGTTTTGCAGTCCGCACACCAATAGATATACACAGTACCCCCGGTCGACGTGGGTTATGGTCGGCCTTATGAAGTCTAAACCGAAAGGTCGCGGACAACACAATCTTAAGAGGCCGCCGAGGCCGACGTAACGATCGCGTTTGGGGATTGACGCGGGATGAAACAGGAGCGGCGCGATCCGCCTGGGCCCTAACCGGGAGTTGCCGGCCGGGTGATGGCTTGGCCAATGTTCGCCAGCGGCGCGCCGGGAACAAGTTCGATGGAGCCGTCGGGTTTGCGCTGAATGCCAAGCTTCTGCCACAACGCCGCCAGATCGACAGGTGCGCGCTTGTCGCGCATCTCATGGTACAAGTCCGTCAGTACCGTCGTGCCCGTCGACTTATCGCCGACGGCGAAGGCGCGTTCGATGTCCCAGTCCTGAGTAATCACACCGCCAGCATTGAGGATGCCGCGCAGCGCGTCCTGAAGTCCTTTGCGATTCTGCGTCTGCTCGCGGATCCGGACATCAGCCAACAGGCAGAACATCGCACCACCCCAGTAAGTGCGGCCCCAGGTATGGGTGTGGTCGAGTCCCTTATCGCCTGGTCCGGGCTCGCCTTGAGGCATGTCGCGAACGACGTCGTGCCACATGGCTGCCGCGGAGAGTTGGCCGGCTTGCACGCGAGCGATAGGTTCGACGTAGACGGATATGCCTTCTTCGATCCAGTGATGATTGTCCGCCATGGAAGGAAATGCCAGGTGGATCATCTCGTGGGTGAGCATCCAGTCGCTGTTCAATTGGCCAACGGTAGTTCCAGGGCCTACGGAGATGGTGATCAGGCCACCGCCGTCCGCGGGATAGGTGACGCCGTGATGAACTCCTGGACCGCCGCGCACGTGCACATTGAGCGTTAGACTGGGGACGGGATATTTGCCGTAATAGGTGCAGACAGCGGTGGCAGCGCGCTTGATCCAGTTCATCAGATCGTCACGCGACGGGGTTGCGGTTTCACCTTCGAAGTGAACGTCGATAGTGGAACCGCAAATAGAGATATTCTGGCTGGGAGCTTCGGAATAGGAGGGCCGCAAAGTCAAAATAAACAAAACCACAAGGCAGCCGACGGTCACGAACGCGAGTGGAAGGCGGAGCTTCAAGGGTGGCCTGCTGAGCAGCAGCGCGGGTAGCTTGCACCGGCCATTTCGATTTTATCGCCCTCGGGCCGGCGCAGCGCGAGGCCACAGGCGCTCGATCAGGTAGTCCAGCGAAAACCGTCCCGGGCCAAAGATCAGCACGATTAGCGATGCCATCAGGTACGTGAACGGAGCCGCCGCGGAGAACTTGTCGGGATCAGAGAAAATGGACAGCAACGCCTCGCGATCGCCGGTGATGTACGCCACGGTCATGTTAACAGTCAACATGAGAGCAATGAGACGGCTTCCGAGTCCCAGCCCGAGCAAGACGCCGCCGACCAATTCGAGAATCGAGACGAAATATGCGGTAGGGCCGGGGGCCGGCAACCCCAGACTGCCGAAGTATTCGATGACTTTCGGCAAGTGATTCAGTTTGCCCCAGCCATCCACCACGAATTGCCATCCCCAGTAGAGGCGCACGAATAGAAGAAATGCGGATTGTAAGGAGTTGGCGCAACGCACCAGCAGCGCGTAAGCGCTCTGGGCACGACTTACCAGGGTGGCCATCAGAAACTACTCCATGTCCTTGTCGAACAATCGAATAGAAAATGCGTCCTTGTAATCGGTGGCCCCTAAGCGTTCTTGCAGAACCAGCCCTGTGCAGACCAGTACGCGAACCAATGCTGTACATCGGTCGAGGCTTCTTCCAGCAGCCGCTCGCTCCAGTCCACCGCGTCGACCGCATCGGAGAGGGTGCTACCGTCGCGAAGCGCACAAAGGATGATGTACGCTTCTTTGTCAAGTCGCTTGAGGTACACCGAATTGTGAGCGCGATGCACCGCCAGGAAAATGCGTTCCGGCTTTGGTAACCGGCGCCGTCTTGCACGCGACCGAATCCGTTCTGTGACCGCGTTGCTGACGATGTCGGCCTCTTCTCCTTCTCGGCGAACGCGGATCAGCAGATCGTCAACCGGATAGCGCAGATCGAGCAGCCGGACGTAGGGCTGCAACTCAAACTTTGGATCAGGCCCGAGGGCAAGTAGGTCCGCCTCGGACAGCCTGGGTTTGGCCGCCTCATCGAAAGCCTCGATTTCGGCCCACTCCAGGCGCACCATGTCGAGGGCGATCTGCTCGAACTTCGCGATGTGCTCGGGATGCTCGCGCAGCCACGCTTCCAGCCGTGAGCCCAGATTGCGCATGGTGAAAGACCGCGAGGGGCAGTCCAGCAGGTAAGCAATGGCCAGCTTTTCGAAGCGGCGCTCGCCGATGATGGCACGCAATCCGGGGAAGTCTTCCGAAAGAGCTGACAGAATTCGGAACCAGTATTGCCGGTTGTAGATCTCCAGTCGCTCAAAGGAAGTCAAGCGGTCGTTGGGCTTGATGATCTCGTTCGCGATGACACGAAGCGATCTGCCGTCGCGCGTACGTTGACGCATGCCCTCACGAGCTGTCAACGGCTGCCGGACGGCGTCGAACATGGTGCGCTGGATGCGATCGAGTTCCATTACGCCCCCACTCTTTCGGCGACATAGCGGTTCGCCTTTAGGGCCTCGTCATGAACTTCGTCGAACGAAGGAATGCGATCGTCCCACTCTAGCAGGGTAGCCGTCGGACCGGTCAGCTCGATGGCACGCGCGTACAAGTTCCATACCGGATCGATCACCGGATGGTCATGCGTATCCAGGATGTATTTCTCAAACTTGGAGTGGCCGGCAATGTGTATCTGCGCCACCCGCTCGTGGGGCACGCTGTTCACGTACTCAAAGGGATCGAAGCTGTGATTGCGCGATGAAACGTAGATATTGTTCACGTCGAGCAGAATTCCGCAGTCGGCCCGCTCGACCACTTCCGTGAGAAACTGCCACTCCGTCATCTCCGAAGCATGGAACTCGGCGTAGCTGCTTACGTTCTCAACCACCACTGGAACCTCGAGGAAATCGCGGGCTTCACGGATTTTTTGCGCGGTTTTGGCCGCCGCCTCGAAGGTGTATGGCATGGGCAGAAGATCGTGCGAGTAGGTCCCGTCCACGCTGCCCCAGCAGAGATGGTCGGAGAGCCACGGCGTTTTGGTGCGTCGCACCAGCGCCTTCAGACGCTTCAGATGCTCGCGGTTCAGCGGCTCAACCGAGCCGAAGTACATGGACACACCGTGCTGCACCACGCGGTACTGCTCGAGAATCTGATCGAGCACCGCTAGCGGGCGTCCGCCGTCAATCATGAAATTTTCGGAGATGATTTCGAACCAGTCGACGACCGGCTTTTTCTCCAGGATGTGGCTGTAGTGGGGAATACGCAACCCGATCCCGACGCCATATTGTGTGAAGCCATTGAAGCGGTTGGCTGGCATGTCCCCGAAGTCGACCTTTCGCCTGACGCAACTCATCGCCGGGCACTACATGAAGCCGGGACGAGCGGAAGGCAAGGGCCACAGCGGCGATCGCCCCGGCCCTTGCGATTGTTTAGTCTAGTTACTGCGCGTGAGGCTTGGAGCCATCGGTAGCGCAGCCACCCTTGCCCTTGCAGGAGTTCTTGCCTTTGCAACCGTTGTCGCTCGATTTACAGCCGCCCTGGCCTTTACAAGAATTCTGTCCCTTGCAGGCATGCTTGTCTTGAAGGAAGCTGCCGGAAATCTGGCCGTTGCTGGCTGAGGAAACGGAATTGGTGGAGGATGTGTTCTGTGCGACCACTGTATTGCCGGCCATGAAACCGGCCAGCGCGGCGCCCATCATCAGTGACTTCATCGACTTGGTCATCGTAATTCTTCTCCTTGAGGTAGTTAGTGGTTGTGGTCGAGTGGTTGGATCTTTACCCCGCTCGTACTGTGAACGTGCGAGCCGTCGTTTGGGATTTCCTCTCACAGAAGAAATCTTTTGCCCAAAGCATTTTTTTCCTGTGCCCCACCTAGGCGACGACCGTTGGCTCAGTCGGGCGGCCCTGCTCACACCACCGCGCGCCGTGCCAACTTGCTCAGCGTTAGGATTAACCTTCCCGGGAAAAGTTACACAAAACGCGAAGAATTTTGCAAACTGGGGCATCCCACTGGCAGGCCAACGCGGGGGGTGTCAGTCGTCCTTGAAAGCGTTGGTTCGTAACAATCTTCCCCGAAGGTATGGCGACCGATGATAGTGCACCAACCGAGGAAACAGCCGGAGCCCTGGCAAGCCCGGCGCGACGGGTTGCGACATTTCTGGATGCTCCCACTGCTGGCGATCGATTGGGTCTTCGAGTGGATCGCTTTCGCGCTGAGCCACTGGTCGTTCCTGGAGGTTCTCGAATACTTGGGTAGCTTCTCGATCTTGATCGCAGTGATCTTTTACTTCAGCGAGTCGGGCGACCGTTTGAAGCAGAAACATTACCAGGCCTGGCAGGTCATCAACACTGCGCAGGGCAAGGGCGGCAGTGGCGGCCGAATCGAAGCCTTGCAGGAACTGGATGAGGACGGCGTCCCGCTGGTGGGTGTTGACGTTTCCGGAGCGTTTCTGCAGGGAATTCGCTTGCCCCGGGCACGCCTGATACGCGCCGACCTCAATGCGGTGGATGCTCGCAATGGCGACTTCCACGCCGCGGACTTCATGGGCGCCAACCTGCATTCCGGAAACTTCCGTGAAAGCAACTTCGGTAACGCCAACCTCCAGGGCGCCGACTTGGGCGACGCCGACTTTTGCTCCGCAAACCTGAGCGGCGCCGTCCTCGACGGGGCGACGCTGGATGCGGCTGACTTGGGGAACACCGATCTCGGAAACGTGAAGTGGCAAAAGATCAAGAGTCTCAAGGGCGCGAACATCCGGCAAGTACGTAACGCTCCCGAGGGGTTCATTGAGTGGGCAACACAGCATGGAGCCGTGACGACGGAGTCTCTGTCGGATTGCCGGTAGCGCGGAATCGCAGCCCTGGCAGGTTGGGATCCAACTTATCTCGGCGCATTGCTAGGCCGGTCTCAATTCGCCGATGCTGCGGCGCGGCGCAAGTCTTCTGGAAGACCGTCATTCGTCGGCTTGAATTGGCCGGTCAACGCGATCCAAGCACTTAGGGCTCCTAGCGGTAGCCAGCCCAGGATTCCAACATACGAGACAAAGAGAAGACTGGCGCCGCCGAACAACAGCAAGGTGAGGCTGCCCCCGATCGCGTTTGTCGCGGCGTGGGCGAGACTTGATGACCAGATGCTTCCAGTCTTCAGGCGCAGCCAGCCAAAGATGATCGAAAGAAATATCGTACTAACGGGGAAGACAATCAGGCCCATTCGCCGATTGTCAGGGAAATTGTAGCCGCGAAGCATGAGCGGATAGTGCCAAACCGCCCAAATCACCCCTGTAGCGACCGCGCTCAGGACAGGTCGATCGGGGAATAATCGCACTTGCAGATAACCGCGCCAGCCGAACTCCTCACCGAACAGAATCGGCGTTGCAAAGATCGCATTGACGGGCATGGCGCAGACCAGCAGCCATGGATGTGGCGGCACACGAGCCAGCTCTCCTCCGGCTGACGCCAAGGATTGAAGTCCACGCACAAGTGAAAAATCTGGCCTAAGTCCGAGGAGCGGAGCCAAAGCGACGATGCATCCAACAACCGGCAGCGGTAGAAGCCAGGCCACGATATAGTACGGCCACTTCCGTGGATTGAGTTTCAGTCCGGCGTCGGCGAAGCCCTCGCGAGTGATCCACTTCCGGACGACAAAAGCCGCAACGGCCGGCGCAAAGGCACCTGGCATGATGGCGATCTGAAATAAGGGGTTACCAATTGAGAACCCAAGTCGAATGACGATCTCCCACCAGACCCAGGCCATTCCGAACGCGATCAGCAAAAACGCGACAACGCCTTTTCTGTTCTTCATGGCTTCGCATTTTGACTAGGAGGTTGGCTCATTCACTTTTGTTTCTCCAAATTGTTCAGTTCAATGAGGGCCGGAACGTACTCAATAAAGTCCTTTGGACAACTGTCGCTGGCAGCGTGAAACAGAGCGAGAGCTTCCGGGCGTTCGCCCCGCAGTGCGCGATACTCCCCGACGTAGAAGTTGTATTCGCACTTTTGATCACTGTCACTACCAGCCGCATGAAAGACATCCTCCTGCGTGGTTTGACCGAGATAAAGCTGAATCACCGGACCGGGCCATTTCGACAGGTCCAAAGCCGCGGTATTAGTTTTCAGCTCGTCCTTGCCATCCGTTCCGCCCTTGGCCCGCGCCAGGTAGAGCCACATCGCGCCGTAGGGATCTTTCGGATCTAACTGCAAATTCTGGATGAGGTCCTGCTGCGCAGCGGGGAAGTGTCCCGCATACATATTGGCGATGCCCCGGTTCATCAGCGCACGCGGGGTTTTCGGATTCAGGCGCATGGCCTCGTTCAGGTCCTGGAGGGCTCGGTCGTAGTCGCCTTTGGCGAAGTAAGCTGTACCGCGGCCATTGAACGCGCCTGCCGATTTCTCATCCAGGCGAATGGCCCCGTTGTAGTCCTGAATAGCCCGATCATAGTCGCCTTTCCGACAATCGTGGCTACCCTGGGTGAGGAGGGCGGCGGACAATTGCCGACAGGCGGGCAAACCAAGCAGTAACAATACTGCCAAAATAGGCGGCAAGAATCTCATTCTGGGCCTCTCCGCGGACCACGTCAGAAACTAGCGCGCTCGCGATACTCTGGCCCTGCGACCTCACATTGTCAAGCTAAATCGGAAACCGCAGCCAGTATGTCTGGACGTATGGAGCCGATAAGTGGCAGCGTGACAGCATTTATGAAACCCAGTCTAAACATCTCTTAACTGCTCCTCGGTCATGCCGAAATAGTGCCCAAATTCGTGGATGACGGTCCGCCGGATTTGCTCGCGCACTTCGGCCTCGCTGGAGCAGACAGCCTCAATGTTTTTCTGGTAGAGCACGATGCGGTCAGGACCTGTAGGTAGGTGAAAGACGCTCTTCTGGGTCATGGGTACTCCGTGGTACAACCCTAGCAGGCCGTGGTGCAAGTCTGGATACGTGCGCAAGAACTTGTGACGTATCCACAAGCTGTGTTCGTAGAATCAGCGCATGGCGATGGGGACACGCAAGCAGCGGGAGAAGCAAGAGGGGATATGGGTCGCGCACACGGAGTTGGCAGCCGCGCCGGGA
Source organism: uncultured Acidobacteriaceae bacterium (assembly GCA_963782275.1). Taxonomy (GTDB): domain Bacteria; phylum Acidobacteriota; class Terriglobia; order Terriglobales; family Acidobacteriaceae; genus Bog-257. The sequence goes on from CAWAJA010000014.1 coordinate 42,355, forward strand.
CATCCGTTCTACCAGAAGCTGAATGAGTTGCTGGAGGCCGAGGGCTTCGACGAGTTTGTCGAGAAGCGGTGCGCGAAGTTCTACGCGGCCAAGTTCGGACGGCCCTCACTGACGCCGGGGATCTACTTTCGTTCTTTGCTAATCGGATATTTCGAAGGCATCGGGGCCGAGCGCGGGATTGCGTGGCGACTGGCGGACTCGCTGGCGCTGCGGCGTTTTGTGGGCATTGGGTTGGACGAGAACACGCCGGACCACTCCACGATATCGCGCACCCGACGGTTGATCGAAGTGGATACCCATCGCGAAGTATTCAGTTGGGTGCTGGGCGTACTGGCGGATCGTGGACTGCTGAAGGGCCAGCGGATCGCTATCGATGCTACGACGCTGGAAGCCAACGCGGCGATGCGCTCGATCGTGCGGCGCGACGCGGGAGAGAGTTACGAGGAGTTTCTGCGAGGATTAGCAAAGGCCTCGGGCATCGCAACCCCGACCCGCGAAGACCTGGTAAGACTGGACCGCAAGCGCAAGAAGCGCATGTCCAACCAGGAGTGGAAGAGTCCAGCGGACGAGGATGCGCGGATTACGAAGATGAAGGATGGGCGTACCCACTTGGCGCACAAGGCTGAGCATGCGGTCGATCTGGATACGGGCGCGGTGCTGGCCGTCACCTTGCCGGGTGCCGATAAGGGGGACACGACGAGCTTGGAGGCAACCCTGTGCGAGGCAGGCATGACCGTGGCGGAGTTGGCAGATCGCGAAGCGGAATTGCGGCCCGACCAGGAGCCCCAGGTGAACGTCAACGGGATCGAAGAGTTGGTCACCGATAAGGGGTATCACAGCGGCGCAGTCCTGCAGCGGGTGAAGCATTACGAGGTACACAGCTACATACCGGAAAAGCAGCAAAAAGGACGGCGTAACTGGCAAGGTAAGCCAGCGGAACAGCAGGCGGTTTACGAGAATCGGCGGCGGGTACGAAGTGAGTATGGCAAGAGTTTACTGCGGCGACGTGGCGAGTTGGTGGAACGCAGCTTCGCACATTGTTACGAAACCGGCGGCATGCGGCGCTGTCACCTGCGCGGACGGGACAACATTTTGAAGCGGCAGTTGGTTCATATCGGCGCGTTCAACCTGAGCCTGGTTCTGCGAAGGCTGCTGGGCGCGGGCACGCCGCGAGAGCTGAGAAACCGCTTGGGCAGGATTGTTTTAATCGTTTATTTACTCTTCCGGGGTCGAATAAACCAGAATTGGCCTTGCAGAAGCCGGATCTCCGCGTCCGTTGCCGAGTGCTTCGCGGGATCGCGTTTCCGGCTACGTCGTCAGTCCCGCAGAAAACCCGCCTATTGCGCCACGGGCTGCTAGCAGCAACCGCTTGGGCTGGCCGCGCTTCGAAGGCGGTTGATCTGGAGGTACATCTTCTACCAGAACGGCAACGTTGCGGATGCGGCGACGAAACTCCTTAGGCAGCGAGTCCAGCGCTTCCTCGACCGCCTTGGTGAATTCCTCGCGCTTCATTCTCCACATGGCAACAACATGTCTGGGCCGCTCATATTTGGGCCGTGCCGCCGTCCGCGAAAAGCTCGATGCCGTTCACAAAGCTGGAGTCGTCCGAAGCCAGGAAAACCGCGACTGCGGCAATTTCTTCGGGCTGGCCCATGGTGCCTCTCGGAACCAGGGCCTCAAAACTTGCTTTGGCTCCCTTGGGGAGGTGTTCAAAGATTTCCGTTTCCACCGGTCCGGGGCTCAGAACGTTCACGCGGATTTTTCGGGCTTTCAGCTCGGCGGCCCAAGTGCGCGCAAAGGAGCGAATGGCAGCCTTGGATGCGTTGTACACGCAGTAACCTTCAAAACCTTTTACGCTGGCGATGGAGCCGATCATGATAATCGATGCTCCGTCGGTGAGCAGCGGCAACGCTTTTTGCACGGTAAACAGTGTGCCCTTCACATTGACGCCGAAGATGTTGTCGAATTGTTGCTCAGTTACAGCGGCGAGGAGAGCTTCACCGCCGACGCCGGCGTTCGCCAAGAGGACATCGACCCGGCCCCTGGAGGTTTTTACGACCTCAAATAGGCGGTCGAGGTCAGCGAGATTGGCAACATCTCCCTGCACGCCGGTAGCGTTGGTGCCGATCAGTTTCACCGCAGCATCGAGTTCCTTTTGACGGCGGCCAGTGACAAACACATAAGCGCCTTCGGCGACAAAGCGCCGGGCAGACGCCAATCCTATGCCGGAACTGCCTCCAGTGATGACTGCGACCTTTCCTTCGAGTTTTCCCATCACACCTCTTCTACCGCCCTTGACTGCAGGCACTTTTGGCTGGCTTTGGTCTGGCTAGGGGTCAGGCTCGCCTTCGCTGAAAACTTCGGCGGTGAATCCCTGCAACTCAGCGCCATGCTGCCAGGCATCCGCCGGCAACCCTGCCTTAAGGCAGGTCTGGGCAAGAAAGGTTTCGCGGTCCCACTCCCACTCCGGAGCAACCTGCGGCAACAGTAGTCCCCGGTGAGTCCCCTGGGCAATCACCAGGCCGTGCCGGCCGACGACGACCTCGTCCGGTTGGATGGGCTGCAATGGCGAGAGAACGCTGATCTCCACTTTCAGGTGAGGGACTTCCGGCAGGGTCACAGGCTCAAATCGAGGATCCTCAAATGCGGCGGCTCGGGCAGTGTCGGCAACAATTTTGTAAAGCGAATCGGTGGGGTACACGTAGCCTATGCATCCCCGCAGCCTTCCCTTCAAGTGTAAGGTCGTAAAGGCGCCACAAAGTTCGGCAAGATGTTGGCTGGGAGGAGTTAGATCGAGCTCACGATCCTCCAGCGCAGCTTTGGATTGAGTCGCGGGCGAGCCTGAGCAGCAGGTGGCGTTCAGCCGGGGAATATCCGCAAGTTTCCGGCGAAACCAGGATGCGCGATGACTCAGACTGCGGGGACATCGTTGCGTTTCCTACGGCGGGTCAGCACAAAGGAACGGCGCTTGCGGCGCTTCACGGCGTGGCGGTCGATCTTTCGCCAGAAGGCGACGAAGTAATCAATAGCAGAAACCATCGAGAGCACCACCATCACCCAAATAGACGCCAGCGCAATCGGATGTACCGGCAAGTTGAAGAAGTACCACGGCAGGTGCGTCCAGTGGTGGTCGATGATCGCCGCCACCACCGAGAAGATCTGTACAAACATCTTGCTCTTGCCCAATTCGCTGGCCTGGATGGTGAAGCCCTCGGAGGCCGCAATCGATCGCAACCCGCTGACCAGAAATTCGCGGCCAACGATAATAACCGCCATCCAGGCAGGAACGGTGCGCGGATTGAACTGCACCAATGTAATGAAGGCCGCCGCAATCAGCAGTTTGTCCGCTACCGGATCGAGGAGCATGCCCATGGTGGTGACTTGCGCGCGCTTGCGCGCCAGGTAGCCGTCGATGGCGTCGGTCAACGACGCGGCAATAAAGACGAAAGAGGCCAGTAGTTCACGTTCACCATTGGCCGAGCTAAAGCGGCTGCTGGATAGAATCCAAATCAGCACCGGAATGCTGAAAATGCGGGTGAGCGTGATGTAGGTAGGAAGATTCACAAAACAGACTGGCCGGCGACGGAACCAGCCACCGTACCAGCCGATTATCCTCTACTGCTCTGACGGAAAGCAATTACAGAAATAGGGTTAAGGAACCTATTCATCGTGGTGAACGGCAATCTCATCCAGCATGATAGGCGCCTCGTATTGCTCCCAGTAGCTGTAACCCACCGGGATCCCTTTGATCCAGTCCAGGACGCTCATCCAGATACGCAGGGAGGCGCGGAACCGGTTGCGGATCGCGGCAATAGGATGAACTAGAGTCGCGGCAGCGATGTACACGACGATGGCGGGAAAGGCCAAAGCTACCGCAAGCAGGCGTAAATACAAATACAGGCGTCCCATGATGACCTGCACGGAGGGAAAGTTCACACACACCACACCGCTTGACCGATATTATGCCCCAACTTGCTGGGAGTTGCGGCGTTGTCACGGAAAATTATTTTGTCCCAAAATGGGAAGGGGCCCCGATTAGGGTTGCCCCTTGGATATTTGACGGTACCAAAGATCAGGCGTAAATCCCGCGCTGTCGAATCGTATAGGCCACACGGTCGATAGCCAGCATATAGGCGGCGATGCGGTTGTTCACGTGGTGAGTTTCGGCATAGCGCACCACGTCCTCGAAGGACGACACCATGATGTCCTCCAACTGTGAATTGACCACCGACTCCTTCCAGAAGTAGCCCTGGCGGTCCTGTACCCATTCGAAGTAGGACGCGGTCACACCCCCGGCATTGGCCAGAATGTCGGGCATGACAAATACGTGTTTGTCGGCGAGGATGTCATCGGCGGCGGCGGTGGTGGGACCGTTCGCGCCTTCGACCAGGACCTTGGCCTTCACCTCGTCGGCATTAGCAGAAGTGATGACGTTCTCCGTCGCCGCAGGAATCAGGATTTCGCAATCGGTGACCAGCAGATCCTCAGTGGCATACGGTTCTGCGCCTTTGAAGCCGTGGATGTGGCCTTCTCTCTGCCGGTAGTCCCAAAGGGCCTGAATGTCGATGCCCTTACTGTTGTACAAGCCGCCGTCCCACTCGCCTATGCCGACTACCTTGTAGCCCGCCTGATGCATGAGCAAGGCCGCATTGGAGCCCACATTGCCGAATCCCTGAACGATGACGCGGGTACTTTCGCGCGCCATCTTGAGGTGCTTGATGGACTCATCACAGATGATCATGACGCCACGGCCGGTAGCTTCACGGCGGCCACGCGAGCCACCCATGTTCAGCGGCTTGCCGGTGACCACGGCTGTGACCGTCTGACGCATATGCATGGAATAGGTGTCCATCATCCATGCCATGGTTTGCTCATTGGTGTTGACGTCAGGCGCGGGTACGTCTTTTTCCGGTCCGATGAACTCGATCAGCTCCGAGGTGTAGCGGCGAGTCATGCGTTCCAGCTCGCCTCTCGACATCTGCTTGGGATCGCAGATAATGCCGCCCTTGGCGCCGCCAAAGGGGATGTTCACGACCGCACACTTCCAGGTCATCCAGCTGGCCAGGGCGCGAACCTCGTCGAGGGTGACATCGGGCGAGTAACGTACTCCGCCCTTGGCGGGGCCGCGGGCGATCGAGTGTTGCACGCGGTAACCGGTAAACACCTCGAGTTGGCCGCTGTCCATCATGACGGGAATGTGGACAGTGATTTCGCGGTTGGGCTGGCGAAGCACCCGCCACAAGCCTTCATCAAGTTTCAGCTTTTCGGCCGCCAGGTTGAAGCGGGCAGCCTGTTGTTCCCAAGGGTTCTTTTCCTGTTCGATTGAGTGCGATATGGTGGCCATAAGCTCTCCGACTTGTCGCGGGCTCCTTGCAGCACGATTGGGTGGACGCCTGGGCGGCGCACGTCCAGCATCGGGCGGGCAAACGCTGCAAGTATATGCAGCCGGAGATGCGGCGCGCAAGTAAAGTCCATGCCGGTAACCTCCCGTATAATCCCTGTAAACTTAGCAACTCTCAGTCAAAGATCTGATGCTCACGCCCGACTACAAAAGCTTCCTGCGGCTCAGCCGCGACTTTACGCTGGTCCCGGTTGCGAAAACGTTGAGCGCGGATTTACTGACGCCGGTTGGTGCGTTCCTGAGCATTGCCGCCAAACAGAAATACGCCTTCCTGCTGGAGTCAGTGGAAGGCGGCGAGAAGATCGGGCGTTACACCTTCCTCGGGGCACAGCCGCGAACGGTGATTACGGCGCGGGGGAAAGAGCTGACGATCCGCCAGGGGTCATCGGCGGAGAGACGGCAGGGAAGTGCGATCGAGTTGTTGCGCACCTGCTTGCGGCAATACACGCCGGCTGCGCTGCCTGGAGTTGCCACCGTTTACTTCCGGCGGCGTCGGATACTTCGCCTACGACATGGTGCGGCAATTCGAGCGCCTGCCGGCTCGTGCAAAGGACGACTTGGGTCTGCCGGATTGCGTCTTCACCTTCTACGACCGCTTACTGGCCTTCGACCACTTGCGACATGAGGTGCATATCATTGCCGCCGCCGATGTTCGTTCGGAATCGCCACGCAAGGCCTATGACCTCGCGCTCGCCGACATTGCGGCGATTGAACGCAAGCTGGCGCGCGGTATCGGCGCCCACCACGTGCACTGGTCAGCGGCGGAGAAAAAGAAGCCGATCAAAGTCCATGTCAGCACCTCGCACGACAAGTTCGTCGAAAGTGTGCGCACGGCGAAGGAATACATAGCGGCTGGCGACATCTTCCAGGTGGTGCTTTCGCAGAGGCTGGACTTCAAGCCCCGGCTGATCCATTCGAGATATATCGCGCGCTGCGCACGGTGAATCCATCTCCGTACATGTTTTTCCTGAAGCTTGACGATTTGCACGTGGTCGGGGCATCGCCGGAGATGCTGGTGCGGGTTTCGGGACGCAAGCTGGAGTATCGCCCCATCGCGGGAACACGCAAGCGTGGCGCCGATCCCGCCGAAGACGAGCGCCTGACGGAAGAGTTGCGCAGCGATGAGAAGGAGCGGGCCGAGCACGTCATGCTGGTTGACCTGGGGCGCAATGATCTGGGGCGCGTGAGTGAATATGGCACGGTCAAGGTCCGCGACCTGATGAATGTGGAGAAGTACTCGCATGTAATGCATCTGGTCTCGGCTCTGGAGGGGCATCTGCGTGAGGATCTTGACGCCTTGGACACGTTGGCGGCGTGCTTTCCGGCGGGGACGCTCAGTGGGGCACCAAAAGTGCGGGCTATGGAAATCATCGAGGAACTGGAGCCGGTGCGCCGCGGTGTGTATGGCGGGGCGGTTCTTTACGCGGATTACGCCGGCAATCTGGATTCATGCATAGCGATTCGCACGATGGTCGCTGCATCGTGGTCGAGCGTATGTGCAGGCGGGAGCGGGCATCGTCGCCGACTCCGACCCCGAGAGCGAGTACCAGGAGTGCATGAACAAAGCGAGCGCTTTGCTGCGCGCGTGTGAGCAGGTTGGAAGAATCAGAATTACTCTACGACCTGAATTATCGCGCTGCTTCCACGAACCGCGCTCGGAGATCGTCAACGTCGGAACGCGCGGCATCTGTGATGATCAGGTAGCGCAATCCGCCATCCGTCCAGGATTCAATGTTGAATGACAGCCTGCGCATGACGTCGTCGGAGCCCAAGGCGCGATCCAGTTCGGGAGAATCCTTGAAGATGAAGACCGAGAGCACGTGCTTCCGCACCGTAAACAGCAATTCCGCTCCCGGATTTTGGTCCAGGTAGGTCATCTTCCCGCCGAGCAGTTCGAACGGTGTACCTTGCAGTTCGGGCACATTAAAGGTGAAGGGCACCTTGCCTTGGAACCAGGGTTTGACCGTGTGCCGGTCGGACGAAACCACGTCAACCCGATTGGCGCTGGCAAGTGTCGCGACATGCAAGTCGGTCAGCTCGCCGATCAGTTGCTGGCGCTGCGACTGCCGCATCCAGATCATCGAACCGAAGATCGCCAGCAGGAGGGCTGCGCAGAGCGATGCCGACCTCCACAATCCAGCCCCATCTCCGAGCCTGATGTTTTGGGGCTGATGCTGCTCTGTATCCGCTTGCGAAACTCAGGATCGGGCACGAACTTTTTCCCGGCGAGATGGATGGTTCGCTTCAGCTCCGAACGCGTAAGGGCTTGCGACGAGCACGACGGGCAGGAGCGCAGATGAGCGTCGATCTCCCGAGCTTCGGCCTCCGGCAACTCGGCGTCGAGATACGTGTCAATTTTCTGTTGCCAGCTCTCGCACGTCATCGGTAGGCTCCCTGCACTTTCTCCATCAACAATTGCCGCATGGCCTTTCGGGCCCGCGCCAGCCGCGACATTACCGTTCCCATTGGAATCGTCAATGCGTCGGCGATCTCGCGATAGCTCATCTCCTCCACCTCGCATAGCAGGATGATCTCGCGGTAGGCCACCGGCAACTGCTGCAACGCCGTTTGAATGGCGTCCTGATCGGCGCGCGCCAGCAGAAGGGACTCAGGCGTTTCGGTTGTTGAAGGCGTAACCGATTGCGGATCGTCTTCGTCATCCAACGGTATGGTCTTCGCCGCCTTCAGGCCAGTCCGCGACGTCAGAAACGTGTTACGCAAAATGCGATACATCCAGGCGCGAAAGTTGGTTCCCGGCTGAAATGAGCCAAATCCCTTCAGCGCCTTGACGTAGGTCTCCTGCACCAGATCCTCGGCCTCGCTGCGGTCCTGAGTAAGCCATTGCGCCAGGTTGTACAGCGAGGCGAACAAGGGCATGGCGAGCTGTTCAAACTCGTACGCCTTATCGCGGTCAAGCGCCACCCCTGAAGAGTAAACCGGAAAGGCGGGATTTTATTCCTTAATATTTCCGACCGGTGGGCTGGTCCCGGCCAGAGCGTACGGCAGTGCCGATCAGAGGATTGCGCCGTCCAGCCCCGCAATAAAGTGGATGCCCTCAATCACCAGTTTCTTCAGGCCCACATCATTCGTGAGATAAAGGTCCACCTGGGCCACCGACGCGGATGCTAGATGGATCGCGTCGGCGGGTGAAACCTCGTATTGCGCCCGAATTCTGGCATACCGGTCAGCTGCCTCAGTGTTGAAGGCCAGCAGCCGCACGGCTCCGCTTTCGAAATACTCGCGAATTTCCTGCGCTTCGGTAGAGTGTCCTGCCTTGTAAGCGCCAGTCAAAATCTCACCCAGTGTAAACACGCTGGTGCAAAGCTGGTCTCCGCGCCGCGACATCCTCTGGTGAATCCGCTCCACCTGCTTCCCGTGCTGGGGATGAGCCTCCAGCCAGTAGATGAACAGCATCGTGTCCCAGTAAACTAGGCTCACTTTTTGTCCGCCCTGTCAGAATCGTAGAAATGATTTCGTTCACCACGCAGGAAGGCTTCTCCACCGCCGAGGGAATCCAGCGCTTCCTTCAGCAGGCCTCGCAGCTTCTCAAAACCGGCTGCTTCCGTGGTCGCGCTGTGCGGCTCTTTTTCCTCGAGTAGGCGGTACGTGAAGGTGGTTCGGGTTCCCATCCCCGAGGGCGGACCGGATTCCTCCTCAATCTCCAGATGGTTTCTTTCCAGGAAAATCCTCGAGCGCAGAGCGCTGCTCACGTTCGGTACTCGATTTCTTAGCTTCAACGCCCTATGGACATCACCGACCCTGATTCGTATCCGACTCAGGCCCTTTCGCCGGGCCACCTGCACGTACTCCTTTTCTGCATATGACCGAATCGTGTCCGCTGTGCTTGTTCCCATGAGTATGTCTCCCTTTCAATAAATAATGCTAGACATACAAAACATAGCATACAATATCGGGAAAAGCAAACTGGTGTTGCTGATCGTCTCAGTGGCGTCACAAGCCATATCAAAATTATTGACAACAAGGGAGTTAAGTTGATAATACCGCTGGTCGTTTTATCCCGGGCCGTTGACGCCGCTCAGAACGCCGCCGAGATGGGCGGTAAGAGAGACGACGGCGGCGGCCGCCAGCTCGATGGGCAGGCGATAGAGCGGCAGCTTGCTCTCCGGATTGCGGTGCGCGCGGAAGTGTAGGCTCCAGACCAGCCAGATCATTCCGCTGGCTACGAGGCCCAGCACCAGATGGAGAAGCAGCGTGCCTTTGAGCCGTTGGCCTTCCAGTTGCCAGCGCCAGGCGAGCAGCCCGGTCGCCACGACCGGAACGGTGGAGATGGCTGCTACCAGAAGATTGTAGTAAGCCACCTCCGCCAACGCGCGCTTCTTCGTCCACTGCGCAATGAAGTCAAAGACGATACTGACAAGGCAAAGCGCAATCGGGAAATGGATCAGCACGACATGTTGGGCATGTTTCGCCAAAAGGACCGACTTGGGATCGAAGGGGTTCACGCTCGCCGCCATCACTGCACCACGATCTTTGCCGTCATCTTGGGATGAACAGAACAGAAATAGCTGTAGGTGCCTGGTTTGGTGAAGGTGTAGGTGAATTGCTCGTCCGTATCCAGCACCTTCGATTTGAACGCCTTGTCCTCACTGACTACGGTGTGCGGGATGTCGTCGCGGTTCGTCCATCGGACCGTAGTTCCCACGGGAACCGTGATCGTGGCGGGCGAGAAGCTGAAGTTGTCGATCTTGACCGCCACTTCCGATGAGGACTTCTCATCCGGAGTAGCCGCCAAGGGTTGTTGCCGGGCGAGCACCAAAAGCGAGTGCCGCCAGCAGGATTACCGTTCCTAACTTCCAGTTCGTTTTCTTCACAACATGCTCTTTGTCTTAATTGAGTGGGTTTTGAGGGCTTCGCTCCGCAGCTCAGCCCAGGTTTGAGTCAATCACGGCCAGAGCGTGCTTGCCGTGAACATAGTTAACGTCGGTGACACCCAGCAGTGTGCGTAGTTGATCTGCCGGGACCTTCATCGGCCCGGGGGATGGTGCCTGCCCCGGCTTCGGTTGAGGGAACGCCGTTGACGCAGCAGTGTGGAAGGTGATGTTGCCTTCCACTTTCTGCATGGTCTGATGGATGTGACCGTTCAGCACGGTGACCGAACCGAAGCGCTTCAAGTACGAGAGCGCCTGCGCGCTGTCGTCGGTGCCCCACCCCCACTCGGGGTAAACGCTCCACAGAGGAATGTGGGCGAAGACCACAATGGGAGTGCTCTTGGAAAGATGCTTGGTGTCTTTCTCCAGCCATTCCAGTTGCTCTGTTCCCAGGCTGCCCAGTCCTCCGGCCTTCAGGTTCATAACGTTCACTAGTCCGACAAAGTGGACGCCGTTCTTGTCGAAGCTGTACCAACCCGATCCCTGAGTTCCTTTTCCGTAGCGCTCCAGGTAATCCTTGCCTTCGTCGTTCAGGACGTCATGTTCGCCGGGCACATAGAAGATGTCCTTGGTGCTGGCTGCCTTCAAGAGTTGATCCACGGTGTCGAACTCGCCCGGCTTGGAGAGATGGCTGATGTCGCCGGTGTGGAGGATGAAGGCGGGAGCAACCGGCAGTGCATTGATTTTGTCCACTGCGGCCTTCAGAGTGCCGACTACATCAGGATTCGCCGCCTTGTCGAATCCCATGTGGCTGTCACTGATCTGGACAAAACTAAGATCTCCCTTAAGTTCATGGCCGTCCGAAAGAGGGCAGGCCGCTCAAGCTGTAGGAGTTGAGAACGCCGCCCTTGATCACGCAAAAGGCGCCCGTCCCTGCCCAGGCCATGCATTTCAGGAAACCTCTGCGGTCAATCCCGTCGTGGTTGTGATCATGCAGAATTTCGTCGTTGACTCTTGAATTCGCGTTTTCGCGCCGGCTTTTGTCGTTCATTGCGTGCTCCTTTGGTGTACCTCTGATGTCTGTCAGCCTTGATAACTGGCAACGCAGGCGTTTATTCCCGCAGAGAGCGAGAAAATTGGAGTAAGGGGAGCTTTGCTGTCAGAGTAGGAGGCCGATTGGAGTGCGTAGAGTAAACAGAAGGCTAATTAGGATGTACACACGTCACTGCCCAAATGGAAAAGAGGAGGGCAGCAGGTTCGACCCTCCTCAAACTAACGTGGCGAAGTTGGTGGTTAGCGGCTTACCACTGCTTGATAATGTTCACCTGCGTTTTGGCGGTGCTGGCAGGGCCACTCAGCGCCACGATTGATCCGAACGTCCCGTGGACTTCGCCGAAGGTTCCAGCCGCGAAGTACAGGGTTGTTTTGGGTCCTGAACCCATACCGTTGCCGAATCCCAGTCCCCACAGCGCGTTGAGGCTGAGGTTCACGTCATACGGATCGAAGAGGATGCCGAGAAAATTACCAGTGGGCTCATATATCGCGATGGCGCCGCTGCCGAACATGCCCCACCAGGACATCTCCGCCAAATCCGCCGAATCCCTGAGGGGCGACGACCATGGCCCAAGGAGCGTTATCGTAAATCACGTGCTGGAAGCGGAACATCAGGTTACCGGATGTGTCATAGACGGTGACGTAGCCCTTTCCAATGCCGGGTACATCATCATGTTTGGCGGCATCCTGTTCGGCGTAGGATACGGCTATTTGTCCATTTCCGAGATTGGCGACGTTGAACGGCGCGTATCCGGCCGGGAGAGTGTTGTCGGTGAAAGCACCTGCACCGAACGAGTGGGGAGCAAAGTTCTTGTCGAAGACGTCCACCGTTGCGTTGCGGAAGTTCGCCGCATAGAGATAGTTGGCGCCGCCTGCCGACTCCAAGGCCAATCCTTTGTACACTGCCGCTGGGGAAGTTGTTGACCGCGATCACGGTGCTGGTGCCGGAGCTCCAGCCTTGGATGGTTCCGTCTTCCGTTGCAAACAGGAAGTGCGTGGCATTGCCGCCTATCGCGAAGTCAGACGTGCTGTTAAACACTATTCCCGTCGGATTTCCGCCGGGCGTACCGTCCCATTGGGGAACGCTGACGACCAGAGACTTGGGGTTTGCCGGTTCCGTCGTACAGAGTGGACAGTCCAGTGCCGTTGTCGGAAACCCACCACGGACCTGCCGGGAGCTTGCGACGATGCCCCAGGGATTGACCAGATTCGCGTCGGTAAAGGCGCTAAGTTCCGACGTTAGGATGTCGGAGGTGAGAATGGTGGGCTGAGACCTCTGGGCGGCGGCCGGCAGGCTGACCAGGGCGATCGTCACCAACACGAGCGCTGTGCTCAGGACCAGCCGGGATGTGTTTGCAGACTGAATTTCTGTGACCTAAACATCGTTCCTCCATCCATTTCAGATTCGTGAGTTAACTCCCGGTACTTCGACTCGACTCTCCGCTACCAGAAGCTGTCTGCAATCTAACGGGGAGCCGCAAGGGAGTTGTCTTGGCGCGGTTACTAAGTTGTCAAAAGTTGTTGACAACTTCTGGAGCGAGAAGCGTTTGTTCCATGTCGTATGTCACAGATTTGTTAAAACGCCGTTGACTGCCGATTTGATCTGTTATTAGCTGTAACTCAGCAGCATTGTAAAAATGCGGTTGGTAGGTTATGGAAAAGATTCTGGTAATCGAAGATGATCTGGCAGTGCAGCGCGCCTTGCGCCGCACCTTTGAGTCGGCGGGGTTCGATGTGACGATTGCCCCCGACGGCGCGGTGGCCATGGAAACGTTTCGCGCGACTGTGCCGCGCGTCGTGATACTGGACTTGCGCCTGCCGGGGAAGTCCGGGCAGGACATATGCCGCGAAATCAAGCGGGAAGCTTCCAACGTTCCCATCCTCGTGCTGAGCGCCGCCAGCGATGTGCTCGACAAGGTTCTGCTGCTGGAGCTGGGCGCGGACGACTATGTGACCAAACCCTTCAGCCCGCGCGAACTGCTGGCGCGCGTGCGGGCTGCGGTGCGGCGCCTGAACCAGAGCGTCGGACAAGGTCGAGATCTTCAGCTTCGATGATGTGGAAGTAAACTTCTCCAAGATGGAGTTGCATCGCGATGGACAGTTGGTGCCGCTGACGCCGCAGGAATTCAAGATGCTGCGCTTCTTCCTGAACAACCAGGACCGCGTCGTCTCTCGTACCGAACTGCTCAACGAGGTTTGGGGCTATAACAACTATCCCACCACGCGCACTGTCGATACGCACATGCTTCGCTTGCGTCAGAAGCTGGAGAAAGATCCCGCCGATCCGGTGCACTTCCGGACAGTCCACGGCACAGGCTATAAGTTTGTCAGGTAACGCGAGTCAGGGAAGGGGGTCGGCAATGGGTCGTTTGCGGCTGCGGACCAAGTTCCTCATTGCCATGCTGCTGACCTCCGCCGGCCTGACCGCGGTTTCCCTGCTGATCGTCCAGCGCACCGTGGAGAACCAGGTCCGGCGCGAGTTGGGGAGCGATCTCGCCAACTCTGTCGAGACCTTCCGCAATGTGCAGAGGGAGCGCGAGGCCGCCCTGGCGCGCTCCGCCGAACTGATGGCCGACCTGCCCAGCCTGAAGGCCTTAATGACTTCCCGTCATGCGCCCACGATTCAGGACGCATCGGGCGAAATGTTCCGCCTCTCCGGCGGCGATTTGTTTGCGCTGATCGATCCGGCCAACCAGTTCGTCGGATTTCATACCAAGGCACCGGGTATCACGCGCGAGCAGGCCCAGCGGCTGCTCCAGCATCGAAACGCTCTTGACGAACCGCTGCAGTGGTGGTTTGCTGACGGACATCTCTATGAGGTCGTTCTGAAGCCAATCTACTTCGGCCGTCCGGCCGACAATTCCTTGCTCGGCATGGTGGCTGTCGGGGATGAAATGAACGCCGCCGTGGCGCGCGAGGTGGGCCAGATTGCGGCCAGCCAGGTAGCCATCGTTTGCGGACAGGACGTAGTGGTCAGCACGCTCAACTCCGAGCAGACGAACGAACTGCGTGCGCATCTGAGCTGCGCAGGCAATTCCGCAAGGGCCGACCGATTGGAAGCTGGGGAAGGAAAGCTTCATCGCTTCCTCGCTGGCGCTCGACCCGGGAGCGTCGCCGGCCGTCAACATCGTGGTGATGAAGTCCTACGACGAGGCCACCGCCTTTCTGAATCACCTGAGCCGGCTGCTTCTGGCGGTTGGCTTCGGCGCAGTCTTTGTTGGAAGCGTGCTGGTTTATTTCACCGCCAGGACCTTTACGCGTCCACTGGAAAAACTGGTGGATGGCGTGCGGGCGTTGGGGAGCGGAGACTTTCGCTATCCTCTACACGCACAGTGGATGCGGGAGAGGTCGCGGAGCTTACCAACGCATTCGGCAGCATGCGGGAGAGCCTGCACCAGACCCAGCAGCGCTTGCTCAACGCCGAGCGGCTGGCTACCATCGGTACCATGGCGAGCTCCATTTCGCACGACCTGCGGCATCCGCTCACCGCCGTGTTGGCTAACGCCGAATTCCTGGCCGACGCCGATCTTAGTCCCCAGCAACGCGAAGAGCTTTACCTGGAGATTCGGGTTGCGGTCAACCGGCTGACTGACCTGATCGATTCTTTGTTGGAGCTATCGCGGCCGGCCGAATCGTTAAGCGCTGCCGAAGCTCCCATTGAGCGAACTATCAGCCGCGCCATCGAATTGGTGCAAGCGCATCCGCAATTCCAGAAAATCAACGTTGCGATCGAGTCTGCTGGGGTGCACAACGCACAATTCGATGCGCGGAAGATGGAGCGCGTGTTCTATAACTTACTGCTCAATGCCTGCCAGGCGGCCCAAGGCTATGGTGGCCACGTTGCTGTGACCGTGGCCAATCACGCACGACACCCTGGAGATTCGCATCTATTGACGACGGTCCCGGCGTGGAATCCTCTATCTGTGACAAACTATTCCAGCCATTTGTCAGCCACGGCAAGGAAAACGGGACGGGGCTTGGGCTGACGATTGCGCAGAAGATCGTGCAGGACCACGGTGGCACTTTGGAGCTGGAGAGCTCTGCGCCTGGACGCACTGTGATGCGGATCATGCTTCCCCGGGTACTCAAGAAGGTCCCAGTCGGAAACGGCCAGACAGCGGACACCTCCCGCCACCTCAGCATGTAACGGACGTAACCACAAAGCGAAGGTTTGAACGGCCCTTCAAATCGTTGCCCGAGGTGCGACATGGAATTCAGATACTCCCAGGTATTCGGTGGGGCACTGGTTGTATGTTTGGTGTTTGTAGCGGGAAGTTCATGCGCTGCTCAAGACCAGCAAGCAGCGCAGACGACGGCCGCTAACCCCGGCGTGAACGCTGCTCTCGGCGAGCTGCAGTCCCAGGTGCAGGAGTTGAAACAGATGGTATTGCAACTCCAGCAGGAGACAACCGCAAGCCGCGCTGAGATATCCAAGCTTCGCCAGGAGTTGCAAGCGCAACACAGCGATGCCGCGTCGACCGCCGTGACTGCTGACAGCGATCAACTCGTGGCAAGCGCTCCGGGCAGCGCCCAGATCGAACAGCGAGTACAGCATCTCGCCGAAGATGAGCAACTGCTCTCCGATAAGGTGAATGAGCAATACCAGACCAAACTGGAGAGTGCTTCGAAATATCGGGTGCGCTTTTCGGGCATTGTGCTCTTCAACCTTTTCGGCAACAGCGGCTATCCCGACAATCAGGACGTGCCCACCTGGGTGCTCAGACCCGATCCCATGGACTCGCCGGGATCGGTGGGAGGTACGCTTCGGCAGTCGATCCTGGGGTTCGAGGTCTTTGGGCCGGATGTCTTTGGGGCACACTCCAGCGGCAACCTAAACCTGGATTTCGGCGGCGGCTTGCCCGCCACCTACAATGGCGTTAACTTCGGGCTGGCGCGATTGCGCACCGCTACGGTTCGTCTGGATTGGAAGGACACGTCTTTAATTGCAGGGCAAGATGGCCTGTTCATCTCGCCTCAGGCTCCCACTTCGTTTGCGTCCCTGATCGTTCCTGCTCTCACGTACGCAGGCAATCTTTGGTCGTGGACTCCACAAGTGCGGGTCGAGCACCGCTTTGAGTTTTCCAACCATTCCAGCGTAACCCTGCAGGGGGGTCTGCTCGATCCGTTAACCGGCGAACCGCCCGATAACTCCAGCTACGTCTGGTACCGCGCGCCCGATGCGGGCGAAGAATCGCGAGTCCCGGCTTTCGCGGCGCGAATCGCCTATTCTCATCCGATGATAGGGCGCGCCTTCACGATCGGTGCCGGAGGCTATTACAGCCGCGAATATTGGGGCTTTAACCGAAACGTAAATGGATATGCTGCCACCGCCGATTGGAACCTGCCGCTTAACCGCTGGCTCACGCTCAGCGGCTTCTTCTACCGCGGCCAGGCAATTGGCGGTCTTGGTGCCGCCCTCAGCCGGAGCGTTATCTCCAACGGGCCGCTCACCGATCCGGCGGCAACCGTGGTTCCGCTGAATTCCGTCGGCGGCTGGGCACAGCTGAAGTACCAGGCCTTGCCGAAACTCGAGTTCAATGGGGCGTTCGGGCAGGACAATCCGTTCGCGGCTGACATTCGCTATTTCGGATTGCAGTCACAGAGCTACAACAATCCCTTTATTACCCGCAATCAGGGTGCATTTGGCAATGTGATCTATCGGCCGCGGTCTGACCTTCTTCTTTCGCTGGAGTACCGTCGGCTCAAGACTTTCAACATCTTCGACCGAAACTGGGCAGGCGGGCAGCTAAATATGGCGATGGGGATACTCTTCTGACGCGATCCATGAATGCCACAAAAAAACTCGCTTTGCTGGTCGCGGCCGCGTTGTCTTGCTGGGGGCCGGCAAGCATGTTGGGCCAAGAGGTGAATGTCGGCGGCCGTGTGGTCTTGGAGGGAGCCGGGCACATCTCTCCGGCAAATTCGACGGTTGTGTGGCTGAGTCCGATCGGCGCGGACAGCGAGGGCGCTGCAAGTGTCCCTCCGATGCATGCCGTGCTGCAGCAGAAGAACAAGACATTCGAGCCTCATCTGCTGGTTGTTACCAAGGGGTCGACGGTTGATTTTCCCAACCGCGATCCCTGGTTCCACAATGTCTTTTCGCTGTTCAACGGCAAACGCTTCGACCTTGGACTCTACGAGGCCGGCACGAGCCGTACTGCCCACTTCGATCGCGAAGGCATTTCGTTTATCTTCTGCAACATTCACCCGGAGATGAGCGCGGTGGTGGTCGTCCTCGGCAGCCGTTACTTCGCAGTTCCGGATAAGCAAGGCGAATTCTCAATTGCTGCGGTGCCGCCGGGGCGTTACACGCTTCATGTGTGGAACGAAAACGCTTTGCCCGCCACGTTGCAGGCGCTATCGCGCACTGTGGATGTGAGTGGGGCATCTCATTCCGTGGGCACAGTACGCGTACAGGTGACGACTGCCTCTACCTCACACAAGAACAAGTACGGCCAGGATTACGAACCCCCCTCGCCGAACAACCCAGTTTACGTGCAGCCGCAGTAATCCTTCAGGGCTTTGGATTTCATGGTTCGCGAAGCCGCCGCACTGTATCGAGCATGTCGCCTTGCTGAAAAAGCCTGATGCCCGCGATCCCGGCGGCTCCAGCCTCAATGCACGATCGGGCATTCCAGACAGTAATTCCACCCAGCGCCAGCACTGGGAAGCGATCACCTGCTTGCGCGCAAGCTGCACGCAACGCCTCCAGACCTACTCCCGCTGTTTGCGTCTGTACCTTTTCGAAAATCGGCGCGAACACAGCGAAGTCCGCTTCGCAAGTGTCGCGAATTTCTTTAACTGTGTGCGCTGAAATGCCGACCAAGGGCTGGTTGGCTCGGCATTGGATCCACAGCGCTCGAACGTCTGAGGCAACAACCTCTCCGGCCGGAAGATGGACGCCATCGGCGCCGCATGCCAGCGCGACATCGGTACGCCCGTTAATGAGCAGCTTCGTTGTACCCGAATTGTCGCGGACCGTGCGCACCGCTTCACTCGCGAGGCGTTCCAGGGCGCGCGGCGAGAGATCTTTTTCCCGTAGCTGGATCCAGTCCAAACCCGCGCGAGCCCCGTCCGCCATCCTGCGAAGCAGCGCACGGTGCTGCTGCATGTCTGTTCCAGGGAATGCTTTGCGATTAGTGATGTAATAGAGGAGCATCGCCGAAGCGATTGTAGTCTGGAGGCGCGGCGGCGAGTAAAAGGCGGGGTTCGCGCGCACCGGCTGAACGAACCACCGAAGCCATGCTCCACCGCTATTTCGATTCCGAATCTGCTCTAGAATGGAGCCGTGCCGCCTGCTTCCAAGCACTATGCCCGAACGCGAAGGAACTCCTCGACGCGCCGTTCGCCCCCAAAACCGTGCGAGGAAGAAGTTGAAGTCCTGCGCGCGCCTAGTCTCGGCGAACTAATCTGGCTGGTCCACGGATTCAGCACCCGTCAGGGTGGTGTCTCTGCGTGCTACGGAGGCCACACCCTTAACCTCGGCCTGACCCAGCACGACACAAAAGAGAACGTCGAACGCAATCGCGCGCTATTTCTACACACCTCAGGGGCGACGAGTGCCCACGGCCGTCCTTGGCCACTGGTCCAGCTTAGGCAGATTCACTCTTCGGTCGTGCATAAGGTTGACGCTGCTTCGCGTGAGCCGCTTGCCGGCGACGGACTAATTACCAATGCCGCGGGTTTGCTGCTTGCCATCAAGACTGCCGATTGCGTTCCCGTGTTGGTGGCCGACGTGAAGCGCCGCGCGGTGGGCGCCTTTCATGCCGGCTGGCGCGGGACGGTTGCTCGGGTTGTCGAGAAGGGGATCGGCGAAATGCGGCGGAAGTTCGGCAGTGTGCCACGTGATCTGCGAGCGGTCATTGGGCCGTCGATCCGGCGATGCTGTTATGCAGTTGGCTCCGAGGTGCGCGCAGAGTTCGAGTCCCAGTTCTCGTATGCTGACGAGCTGTTCAAAGAAGTTTTCGACGCCGACGCCCTGCACGTACGTTATCCGTTGTTGTTCTTGAACCAGCGGGCTCCCGGCCACGGCGAGCTCGGTCCTGAAATTCATCTCGATCTGGTCGAAGCCAACCGGCGCCAGTTGCAGGACGCGGGAATTCGCGACGAACATATCAGCGTGATCGAGGGATGTACGGCGTGCGACAGGGAACGCTTCTTTTCGCATCGCGCGGAGTTTGGGCAGACTGGACGAATGATGGCGGTGATTGGAATCAGGCAGGAATGAGCCGCAGTTGGCGGGGCTGGAGCGGGCTTTCTGTAGTGATCGCGTTCCTGATTTTCGCCACGTTGATGGCGGGGTTCGTCGGCACCTTGCTCCTGTTTCCCGGCAGGCTGCTTGAATCTCTGTGGCGGTTCAACCCGGAAGCACGCTTGGCATTCCAGAGCATGGGAAGGCTCGCCTCTATACTTCTCTTCGTTGTGGGAGGGGTCGCCTGTGGAGGCGCAGTGGGCATTTACAGGCGCCGCAAGTGGGGATGGTGGCTCGCGATCGTGCTATTTTCGGTGAACGCCCTCGGTGATGCTGTGAGCCTGTTCGTGATGGGAAGGGTATTACAAAGTGCTTCCGGAATATTGATATCGGGCTCGTTTCTTTTGTATCTAATGCAGCCCAGCGTACGGCGTCAGTTTGATGATCGGGCTATGACGTCCGCCAATTGAACCCAACCCTGCTTCACTACCTATTCCGGTGCATGCCCAGGCGCGGCCTGGGGCTCAGGGACGTAGTTGTTGACCATGTCTTTCAGCTCTTTGCTGGGTTTGAAGAAGGGGATCTTCTTGGCAGGAACTTCAACCCGGTCGCCGGTCTTGGGATTACGGCCGACGCGAGGCTTGCGCTGGCGAGTGCGGAAACTGCCGAAGCCGCGGATCTCGATCTTGTCGCCGGCGCGCAACGAGCGCACCACGCTCTCGAAGATGGTTTCCACTATAACTTCGCTGTCCTTCCGAGTGAGTTCCGCCAGCCGGGAGACTTCATCGATCAAGTCTGCTTTGGTCATCTTTCCCACGCCCCTTCTTACGCAACCAATGGCTCCGACATCAGCACAACCGGATACTCTCAAATTACGGCAATGTTGGCAAGCCTAACTTTTCGTTGGACTTCCGAGCTCTGGAGCAAATGCGGCTATTTCCACAGGTAGTAGAACCCGACGTTGGTCTCCATCAGCTTTGCACGGCTCGGCAGGTACTCAGAGGCATCGCCGAACAGCAGGTCGAGCAGGCTTCTGCGCTCCTTCTCGGGATGTACTAATGTCGGCTCGCCTTTAATTCCCACGGATTTTGCAGTGTCTTCCACCGCTGTGCGGAAATCGCCGATCTGGTCCACCAACTTGAGCGGAACCGCCTGCTCGCCGGTCCACACCTTGCCGTCGGCCAGAGTGCGCACGTCGTCGTCCTTCATGTGGCGTCCGGTGGCCACGCTGTGGATGAACTGAACATGCATATTGTCAATTAAGCCCTGCAAGTAGGCGCGCTCGGCGGGCGTCATTGGACGCGTGGCCGAGCCGGTGTCCTTGAACTCGCCCGCTTTGATGGTAATGTCCTTCAGCTTTGCCCACTTCATGAGTTCTTCATAATTCACCCATTGGGCGATCACACCGATAGACCCTACAATGCTGGCCTCGTCCGCGAATATCTTATTGGTCGCCGACGAGACGTAATACGCACCGCTCGCGCCGACTGTTTCGATGGATGCCACGATGCGCTTCTTCTTCTGGTCGCGGATGCGCAGCACCTCGCGATAGATCTCCTCTGAGGCCGCAGCGCCGCCTCCCGGCGAGTTGACGTGCAGGACGATTGCCTTGATGGAGCTGTCGTCAGCATACTTCCTGAGCTGCTCGACCACGTCCTTTGGCGTGACAATCACGCCTTCCAGATCCACGACCGCAATCTTGTCGCCGAAGCCGCTGAAGGTGTCCTTCTGCTGCGAACGGACAGTGAAATACACCAGCGCAAAGATAGCTACCAGGAAGAGAAAGAAGGCTCCGCCCCCCAGCAAAACCCAAAGGAAGACACGGGAGCGCGGCTGCTCTGTCATAGGAAAAGTAAGTGTAGCAGAAGGAAGCAACCAGCATTTAGCAGTTAGCCATTAGCAAGTCGCGCCGGTTCGAACACTGATCTCGATAAGGCGGCGAAGTCCGAGACTGTCGTACCTAACCGCCATTGCCCATAGCCTCAGTGAAACACGGTCGCGAGGAATGCCCCGATCCGGCTGAACAATCCGTGCTTCTGCTGCTTGGTGGCGGTGTCCGTCGCCGGTTGCCCGGTGCCCTTCTTCCCCGGCGGGGGCAGAACCACCGGCTCCAGCTGCAGGACTTTGTTGTTCTCCAGCTTCAAGGTGGCAACCATTTCGGTCAGGTCAGGCGCCGGATCGTTGGCACGGAAGACGAACGGCGCTTCCACAGCAACGTGTTCTTCCGGAGTAGGCGTCGGCAGGGGTTTGGCGGGCTGGGCACGCGGCGCCGACTTGGGTTCCGCCGGCGGAGGTGGCGGAGGGGCCGCCTTCGCTACCTGTGTCGGCGGGGAGACAGGACATCCGCAATTCTGCTTCGAGCGAACCGCCTCGCTGAGATGGCCACCTTTGAACAGCACCGCTTCGTCGTGCTTTACCTGATACGTCGCATCGCCCATAGTCTCGGAGACGACGATAGCCGATGCGTTCCACGGCAGCGACTGCACACAGGTGTCACCTTGCGGCGTGACGTGAACTGCGACGTGCACGGTTCCCGGACCAGGCATGAGCAGATGCAAATCAGGTGTAAGCAGCGTGTCGGCCGATGCGCCGATCGGATAGTTCATCTCCAGATTGCCGCTGTTTAAGCTGAACATCAGCTCGCGTCCACTCTGAGAAGCGGTAACGGAAAGCTTCGTTCCCGGGCAAACCAGCAAGTTTCCGCCGCGCTCCAACTTCAGGGTGGCGGCTTGTGCTCCTGCCTGGATGGAAGAGCCGCTCAGAACGCTGGTTCCCGATCCAGCCAGAACCACCGATCCTTTCACGCTGGCGTCGGTCGCGTAAAGCTCCCCCAAAGTTTGCTGAGCCGCAGCCCGGCCATGCATTGCAAGGACAAGCAAAACGAGCGGGAAAATTCGCTGGAAACAAGACAACATTAGTTGCATACTGCTCTGAAACGGGCAGTTACGACGATATCACTGAAGAAGACGGTTCACAATCGTGTTGATCCTTCGAACATCACGAGTGGGCTGATAGCTCAGGGACTCATTAGCGCCTTGGCTCCGGAGCTTCGGGCTCGCCACCCTCCGGTCTGTAAAAGAACACCCAGGTCGCGAAGTCATCGCTAAAGTCCACGAAGCTGTGTTCTTCGCCAGCCGCTACAAACAGGACATCTCCGCGACCGAATGTGACTTCTTTTACCTTCCCGTTGAAAGCGCCCCGTTCCTGTGGCGATGACGTAGATCTCGTCGCGTGTGTGCGGATTCTGGCCGTCGCTGCCTCGGGGTGCATACAACTTAACCGTCAGCGTGCCGTGACGAAA
The DNA here is from genome assembly GCA_963782275.1 of uncultured Acidobacteriaceae bacterium. Lineage (GTDB taxonomy): Bacteria > Acidobacteriota > Terriglobia > Terriglobales > Acidobacteriaceae > Bog-257. The sequence goes on from CAWAJA010000014.1 coordinate 65,130, forward strand.
CAACTCGATCGAGCGCTCGCCGCCGGGGCCAGGCAGTTGATCCAGCCCGGTTAGTGCTTTCAGGTATCCCTGGACAATCCTGCCTTCGATCTTCATGAAGCGGATACCTCCCGGCCAAGTTCATCCTTCGCCTTCGGCTTCCATACGCCAAGAATCATGCCCATTACAATGCAGCCTAGCAGTGGGTAAGTGGCGGAAATCATGATGAACGAGACGGCACGCATCTCGAAAACCATCTCTGTGAGCATCGCCAGTGCAGCGGCCAGGCCCACCAAAATTCCCACTCTGATTCCACGCAGGAGTCCGTGCGACTGGGAGCCGCTTAGCAACCGCGCGATGAAAAAGGCGATCAGGATGCTGCAAAGTAGGGAAATGATATACGGCCAGGCATTCGGATGAGCCATATAGACCTGCAGTTCTTCCTGTGGTATCCGAGTTCCCGCCTGCCACGGTGCTCTCAGAGCCGTGAACCACACCGCTCCGAAGACCCAGTCAGCAAAGCCCGCCAGCATAACCGCAGCCCAGTTTATTCGCATCGTCTTGCCCTTAGTGCCATCGGCGTGACGATACCTTGTTCCGGCGGCTTACGCAATTGCAATCAGCGCGGGGTGCACATATTCAGTACCTGTTGCGGGCTCCATCCTTGCTCTCGCAGCTTGGTCAGGCTGAGAGCATCGTGACGTTTGGCCAGCCGCACGCCGGCTTCATCGCGTAACAAATCGCAATGATAGTAGGCGGGCACGGGCAGCCCGAGCGCGCGTACCAGTAGCAGTTGCCGCGCCGTGGACTTCAGCAGATCGGCGCCACGTACAATTTCCGTGATGTGCATGGCGTCGTCGTCGGCGACTACTGCGAGCTGATGGGCGGGCACGTCATCGCGCCGCCAGACCACAAAGTCCCCGAAGTCTTCACCGGCCACGTAACGCTGCGGCCCGAGGTGTAGATCATCGAACGGGACCTCCTCGCCATCGGGGACGCGAAAGCGCCAGTTCACGCCCGATGGGACTTCGTAGCGCAAAGCCTCCTCGATCTTTTCGCGACACCGACCGGGATAGTGTGGCTCATCGTCGCCCTCGTTGGGGGCGGCAGCAGAATTAGCTAGGTCCTTGCGTGAGCACGTGCACGGGTAAACGAACCCGCTATCGCGCAACCTGCGCCATGCGGCCAGATAGAACTCGCGCCGCCTGCTCTGCTCGTAGGGCGCAAATGGCCCGCCCACATCCGGTCCCTCTTGCCACCGGAGTCCCAACCAGCGCAGGTCTTCGATCATCGCCTGGGCGAATTTTGCCTTGGAGCGTTGAGGGTCGAGGTCCTCGTTGCGAAAAACCAGAGTGCCATTGTGCGCCATCGAGCGCTGATAAGCTGTCCAGAATGTGCAGGCATGTCCGATGTGCAACAACCCTGTCGGCGACGGCGCCAGCCGACCGCGATAAGGCAAGGCTCGGATCGTTGGAACGACACGCATGAGTTGATTCTAGAGGGAGCAGTGTCCCGTGAATGGTGGGCCTGCTTGATCCGCAGTGGGCCCCGCTATCAGCTGTGCGGTAGAGATAGTGCCGAAACATTCTTTCGGGCCTGTCCATAACCCGCATGATTGAGATGTTGAACGCCTCGGCTCTCTCCCTTCAGAACTGTACTTTCAGCAGAAACTGGAACTGACGCGGCGTACCCATTCCTATCGGAGTTGTATTCAAAGGCAGATATATCCTGCCGAAGTCGGAAGCCGAAATGAGGCCATTCGGGTTAGCAAACTGCGCTCTGTTGGCAATGTTGAACACCTCGGCCCGGAACTGAAGTTGTACCTGTTCTGTGAGAGGAAAGCGTTTGGAAAGCGCCCAATCAGATTGCCAGACCCCGGGACCTCGCAAGAAATTGCGGGGGACATCGCCGAATCCTGAGGGGCAGGTACCACCTGGGTAAAGCGGGTCTTTCGTCCCGGGGGTGCAAAAAGCCGCAGGGTTGAAAGTCCCGCCGGCCAAATACAAGGGCTGGCCGGGAACTAAGTTGGGACGCTGCGAGTTGGTGTTTCCGTCCGGGCCAGTACCGCTCGTCGTGAGGTTCACGGGGAAGCCGGTACGGGCGATGAAGACACTGCTGATCTGCCAGTAACTGAAAACGGCCCTCACGAAACCGTTCTGTGAAAGGTACGGCTTGCCTGCCCCAAAAGGAAGCTCATAGATGAAATTTGCATTGAACACGTGGCGGGCGTCGAAGGCGCTGCTGGCGCGCTCCCCGCATTGCGCCGCTCCCCGGGGCCAGCAGGAAACATTCTGTGGCGTAATTGAGTCGCCGTCGCCGCTTCCATTGGAACCGTCGTCGATGCTGTGCGACCATGTGTAATTGGCCGAGATCAGCAAACCGCGAGAGAAGTTACGCTTCAGCGAGAGCGCTAGCGCATTATACGAGCTGTTGCCGATGGTGCCTCGCCAAGAGATCTGCGAGAAGGCCGGGTAAGGACGCAGGCCGGTGAGCGGATTTATGACGTTAACGTAGGATAGCTGGAGCAGATTGGTGCCTTTGCTGCCTACATACGACATCGTACCGACGAAATTGACGGGCATCGCTTGCTCAAGGGAAGCCCCCCACTGGGTCACATACGAGTCTTTGCGATTCCGCTGTTCCGCGTTGCGGTGATTGTGTGCCGTTCGAGCAGACCGGATTGCCTTCGAGTCTAGAACTAGGGGGTAGCCAAGCCCTGGGCAATTTTTCGGTGTCAGCGCATAACTTAACACCTCGTTCTTATCGGGGATGTTCTGATCGTCCAATTGGCCGTCCTCGTGATAAATACCAAAGCCGGCGCGAATGACGGTCTTTCCCTCGTATTTGGCCGGGGCCCAGGCGAAGGAGATGCGCGGATCGAAATCGTTATAATTCGGCGGGCCGAAGCTCGCGCCTACGCCGCAGTACCCTTGCGGCCCGCAGGTGGCGAAATCAAAAGGATTTCCGCGGCCCTGTACTTCATGAAAAATCCCGAAATAGCTGTAACGCAGGCCCAAATTCAGCGTGAAATTCGGCCGCCACTTGAACTCGTCCTGGATATAACCAAAAAACTGCGTCTTGCGCAGGCCGTTTACGGGATATTCGCCCGTGATACTGGCTTTGTAGGATTGGTTGGCCGCAAAGCTGGCGAGCGAGTTATAACTGATCGTGCCATAGGAACTGCTCCCCTGGTTCATCTGTATGCGGCGGACCTCGACTCCGCCCTTGATTACATTTCTCCCCTTGACCCAGGTTAGATCGTCAAGCCAGGAAAACGAATTGCCCACGCCGGTGCTGATACGGCCGTTGTTCAAGGAAGTGAGGCCCGCTACTGCGATCGCGTAGAGCGATCCGATCGGATTGAGGTAGATGGTGTCGGTCGTGCCGCGGTTGAAACCAAACTTGAAGTCGTTGAGCAGGGTCGGAGAAAAGGCGTGCGTCAGCGCAATAACGCTATTGACCGGATAGGACGTAAGCTCCTGTCGTTCATTGAGATATTGCCCGGAGCTTGGGGAATACGGGAGAAAGTAGTCGGCTTCGTCGATGTTGGCCCGCCAAAAAAGATTGGTCGCATCGGAGAAGCGATAATCCAGGCGGAACATCCCCGAGTTTTCCTGGCCCACTTGATTGCCTTGCCCCACGAATTGGGAAACGTTCGGATTACTCGTAGGGTTCTGCCCTGTGGGATAGGCGTTGATGACGGGCGCAAGCTCTGGCGACTTCGCCAGCACTTGCGACCGAAAGGCAACGCTGGGTACATAACCGATAAGAGTCTGACCGAGGTCTTGCCGGTAGCCTTCGTAGGCGACAAAGAAAAAGGCCTTATCACGCACGATGGGTCCGCCCAAAGCCCCTCCGAACTGATTCAAGTGGAAGGACGGCTGGTGGTTTGGATTCAAGGAGTCAATCGGATCCGTGGCATCGAAAGCGCTGTTACGCAAGAAGTCGTAGGCATCCCCATGGAACCGATTCGTGCCTGAAGACGAGGCTGCGCCCACCTGGCCCCCTCCCGAGGCGCCGGTCTGCGCCGTCGCCAGGATGGGGTCGACGCGGATCTCCTCGATGGTATCGAGCGGAATCGCCGCGCGCACGTAATATAGCTGGGACTGATTAATAATATAGGTGGCATCGATGCCGTCGTAGGTATAGTTGTTATCGTCGCGGCCCCTGCCGGCATAGCGAATCGAGCGCTGGTTGCCGGCGCCGGGTCCGCCGGCGGTGTCAATCGCTGTTGGAACCAAGGCGGTCAAGGTGGCCCAATTCTGCCCATTCAAGGGAAGTTCTTTAGCCTGTATGCGTGCAATGCCCGTGTTTAGCGTGTTGTTAGTCTGATCTAGCGTTTGCGGGGTGGCCGCAACTTCCACTTGCTCTGTGGGTCCCGCTATCTTCAGCGTTACGTTGAGGATCCGAGTTGCTGACAGCTTCTGCACCACATCGTCGAAACGCAGCGACTGGAAATTCGGGTGGTCAAAGGTGACGGTATAGGTTCCGACCGGCAGTTTAGGAAAATAGTAGGCTCCCTCCGCGGAAGAGACCGCCTTCCGTTGAAGTCCTGTAGCGTCTTGTACTGCCGTCACTTCGACACCGGGCAGTCCGTGTCCGGAGGAATCGCTGACGGTGCCGGTCAATCCGCTGCTGTCCCATTGTGCCCAACCGGGCGAGACAAGACAAAGGAGGATAAATAGCGCGCCTGAGAGCCGACCGCTGCGCCGCGAAATCATTCCTTTGCAGAGTTCGTGTTCCCACTCCATTTCTTGCCGCATAAAACCAAATTAACAGCAATTACTGGGGACATACGGGACGTTTTCATCACGGAGACGGGCTCCCGCGAAGAACCGGTCCAAGGTTGGCTCACGAATGTAGATCTTGGTAAAGGATCATAAGCCGTAATAATCTCAATCAGTATCCGGAGGCTCCATGGGACTCTTATCATTCAGGAAGTAGTCTGCGCCCAGTGGAGCGGCAATGTGCTGGAATGTGCGGGGCGGCTTATGCCACTTGAAGAAGCCAGTGAGATTGCTTGTCGCCCGTGCGTCGGCAAAGTTGAGCGCGCCCTCCTGTATGCCGAAATTGTGCTCGACAAACCGGAGAATGCTGCCGAAGTCGGCTCGGTCGTTATTTACGTAACCGAGCGGAGTATACGCCGAAACGACAAGTAACGGGACGCGAAACCCATACTGGTAGTCACCTTGACCTTCATTCGGTACAGACAAGAGGGTCGGCGGCTCGTGGTCATACCAGCCTCCCCAATCGTCCCAGGTAATGAAGATGGCCGTGCTGTTCCAATAGCTGCTGCCGTCAGAATTCTTGCACGTGCTTTCCCCAATGGCGTTGACAATCGAAGCGACCCAGGAAGGCCCGCCGGTGTGCATGACGCTATCGGGGTGGTCAGAGTTCTGTCCTATTGGAATCACCCAACTCATATTCCGGAGGTTACAGTTGCCGATGTCGGTCAACACGTCCGCAGGGTTGAGATCGACGTTATTCTTCCACTCTGGTCCGGTGCACTCCTCGTAGTTATTGTCCGGCACGCATATTTCACGGATCCAAGTCGGCGCTGTCCAGGGCCCTCTAGAAGAGTAATACTTCCAGCTGAGCGGAGGCTGGTGATTGTCGAGCAGCGATGCCATAGTGGGACGGGAGAAACATAGGGTTCCCAGAGTATGATTTACCAACTTGAACAGGTCAGGGGCAGTTTGGGGAGAAATCATCCAATAGAACTCACCCAGCGGAGCCAGGCATCCTTTGCCCGGACCATTCTGCGGCTGTGAGGTGACAAATGTTGCCTGGGCATCGTCGATTGCACTGGGCGCAGAAGTTCCGCCGAAAATAAATGCATGGGCAGGCGTGCTGCTCCCTTGGTTGGTCTGGAACATGAAGTTTGCCCATCCATACTGTTGCGCGATGGCAAGGTACGGGCCAACGTCGGAGGGGTTGACAAATGCATACGAACATGCACCGTCTGGACAGCCGCTGGTGGGGAGGCCGTCCATCCGACATGTATTCGTCACCGGGTCTAGATTGCACATTGCTACGAACGCGTTGTGAGAATGATGCGGGTCATACGCGACCCCCAGCGAGGTCTGAATCAAGGGAACTTGCTTACCGGATCTATCGATTCCAAAGTTCTGCAAGTCATATGGGTCAGGACACAGTGACCGGCCTGGGCCGCACAAACCCTGGAAAAGGTTGTCCGGGGTGCGGTTTTCCTGGAAGATCACAACGATGTGCTGGAAGCTCTGCGCGTGGGCAAGAATCGCCCCGAATGAAACCAGTAAGAACAAACTCTTGGCAACGAGCTTCACATCGATTCCTCCTCTCAATCAGTATCTGGAGGCTCCATGGGACTCTTATCATTCAGGAAGTAATCTGCGCCCAGTGGAGCGGCAATGTGCTGGAATGTGCGAGGCGGTTTATGCCACTTGAAAAAGCCAGTGAGATTGCTTGTCGCCCGTGCGTCGGCAAAGTTGAGCGCCCCTTCCTTTATGCCGAAATTATGCTCGACAAACCGCAGAATGCTGCCGAAGTCGGCTCGGTCGTTGTTTACGTAGCCAAGCGGGGTATACGCCGAAACGACAAGTAACGGGACGCGAAACCCATACTGGTAGTCACCTTGACCTTCATTCGGTACAGACAAGAGGGTCGGCGGCTCGTGGTCATACCAGCCTCCCCAATCGTCCCAGGTAATGAAGATGGCCGTGCTGTTCCAATAGCTGCTGCCGTCAGAATTCTTGCACGTGCTTTCCCCAATGGCGTTGACAATCGAAGCGACCCAGGAAGGCCCGCCGGTGTGCGTGGGATTACCGGGGTGGTCGGAATTCTGTCCTATTGGAATCACCCAGCTCATATTCCGGAGCTTACAGTTGCCGATGTCGGTCAACACGTCCGCAGGGTTGAGATCGACGTTTTTCTTCCACTCTGGTCCGGTGCAGTGCTGGTAATCACTGTCCGGCACGCATATTTCACGGATCCAATTCGGCGCCGTCCAGAATCCAAAAGAAGAGTAATACTTCCAGCTGAGCGCAGGCCGGTGATTGTCAAGCAGCGTTGCCATTGTGGGACGCGAGAAACATAGGGTTCCCAGAGTATCGTTTACCAAGGTGAACTCGTAAGGCGCAGTTTGGGGAGAAATCATCCAATAGAACTCACCCAGCGGAGCCAGGCATCCTTTGCCCGGACCACTCTGCGGCTGTGAGGTGACAAATGTTGCCTGGGCATCGTCGATTGCACTGGGCGCGGAAGTTCCGCCGAAAATAAATGCGTGGGCAGGCGTGCTGCTCCCTTGGTTGGTCTGGAACATGAAGTTTGCCCATCCATACTGTTGCGCGATGGCAAGGTACGGGCCAACGTCGGAGGGGTTGACAAATGCAAACGAACATGGACCGTCTGGACAGCCGGTGGTGGGGAGGCCGTCCATCCGACATGTATTCGTCACCGGGTCTAGATTGCACATTGCTACGAACGCGTAGTGAGAATGATTCGGGTCATACGCGACCCCCAGCGAGGTTTGAACCAAGGGCACTCGGTTCGCTGCGTTATCGAAGCCAAAGTTCTGCAAGTCATATGGGTCAGGACACAGTGACCGGCCTGGGCCGCACAAACCCTGGAAAAGGTTGTCCGGGGTGCGGTTTTCCTGGAAGATCACAACGATGTGCTGGAAGCTCTGCGCGTGGCCGAGGATCGCCCCGAATGAAACCAGTAAGAACAAACTCTTGGCAACGAGCTTCACATCGATCCTTCGTTTGTTGTGAACCAGGGTTTCCATTTTGGCCTCCCAAGCGCTGCGACACACTGACGGAGGTTTGGCTTTGGCAACGATGCCATCAATTAGCCGGAATTTCCGTTTTAGCTCCCCAACACCCGCTCATCATGTCGCTGCATGGGTTAGCTTGTCGGTGATCCGGGTCACCCATCGAGGTATCTCAGCGCACAATGTTTTCGATGGCTTGGCACAGGGTCCCATCTGCCCCAACGCGAGTCCATCATGACCGTCCGCTTGATGCACGATCACACGCAGGGTCTGTCTTCCGGTAATTTCACCCCGTCGGCCGAAGTGGCCGATAACGATTACGGTGTGGGTCAATTGGTCGATACCGTCAGCAAGAGCCCGATCTGGCAGCACACCGCGATCTTCGTGATTGAGGACGATGCCCGGGACGGCCCCGACCACGTCGATGCCCATCGCTCCACGGCGTATGTGATCAGCCCCTACATCTACCAGAATTACGTTGATCACAAGTTCTACAACACCGACAGCATCCTGAAGACGATGGAGCTGTTGCTCGGGATTAAACCGCTCACCCAGTACGACGCCATCGCCAATTCGATCGCGGCGTTCGACACCCAACCTTCGAACGGGGCCATGTTCGACGCCATCAAGGCCTCGCAGGATGTGATGTGCCAAAAAGGCTCGCACTCGCTGCTGGCCAAGGGAAATCCCATGCGCAAGTGGGCGATCGAATCGGCCAAGATGAACTTCGACATCCCGGACAGCGCGCCATCGGCGAAGCTGAACGAGGTGCTCTGGAGGTCCGTCAAGGGCCCGAACTCGAAGATGCCCAAGGTACGGCACAGCGTAATCACGGACACGGATAAAGACTAGGCAGGCGATCCAAATTGAACTCGCATCCCGGAGACTGCCTGCTTCGAGGCGGATAACAACCAGAGTTAACCAACAAAACCGGGGCCCGATAAGCTATCCGGGCTCCCGGTCTACTCAGGATCCTTGAACTTGCCGCCGCCCCTGACCGGCGATGCGGTGCCGTTCTCGTTTAGCTGCAATAACAGGCGATTTTCAGAACTGCACGCGTCAAACCAGCGGACGCCTTCCTGCAGCAGGGTGAGGCACAGGAGGACATCGCCCGGTTCTCTCGGCAGAGTAACAATCGCCTCGAACGTGGCGGCATTGCCAGGCAAAATGTCGAAGGGCAGAGGTGTCCGAAGCCCATCCCAAAGGATAATGTGATGATCGCATGATAGGAAGTGGTAGCTGAGATGGACGGGATCGCAATAATGTGACGATAGGGTCTGGACACCAGTATTCTTGACAGTGATGGAAAGTCGACACTGATCCTCGGGCATCTTCACAATCTTACTGTCCGCGAGTTCAAGCTGAACGCGAGGCTGGTTCAGTCTTGTATTCGGATCGAACGCAAGAAAGGCACGCCAGTCAATAGCCGAAGCGCGAGAAGGTTCAAATTCGAATAGTGCCAAGCCACGGACCGAAGGAAGAAAGGCCACAAGGTGCAAGCCGAACGGCTGCTGAAAGCCGAGGATATTCTCGCAGTCACGCAATGCGTCGTGGATGAGAACGTATTTCGGCGTGGCGCTAACGGCGATCTGATCAAGTATGCGGCTGCGTACGTGGCAGCCTTCGACGAATGCGATTTCTTAGTTCATCTTTTGCCCCGACAGGGCTAGTCCGGCTTCCTCTGGGGCTGTCGGGGATCACCAGGATGAAAAGATGAAAAAAGCTCACGAGCGGAGGCGATTCAGGTGTATAGTCTTGGCCACCCAGGGTGCGAAGATGGAAATCCTGGTCTAAAGCACAACTCAGATGACGCGAACTTTTTCGGCTAGTCCGGGTTTATGATGCGAATATGTTCCGGTTTTTGTGCACGATAGTTGCGAATTCCAGCAAGTCTACGCTGACTGATTCGCCTATGGTGGTGGCGCGCGTTTCAGCTGTGTGGTACCAAGTGTCGGAACGTAAGGCCATGCTGTAGGTGAGGACCAGCCATGTTCAATGTCATCACCGTAGCAACTAAGGTGGGGAACGGTCCGGCGTGACCCTCCCGACGTTCTCGATCCTCACGAGGACGACGGGCCGCCGGACGGAGCTCGCCGCAGCCCTCGACAGCGTCGCCGGCCAGACCCTCGATCCTGACCGCTTCGAGCTCGTCCTCGTCAACGACGGCGGCCCGAGCGTGACCGACCTGGCGAGCGACGCGCGGCAGCAGATCGCGGTCGCGCTCGTCGAGCACCCCGCATCGGTGGGGAAGTCGGCAGCCATCAACTCCGGCTTCGACGCGTCGCGGGGTCGCTACCTCTGCATCCTCGATGACGACGACCTCTTCTACCCGTCCCATCTCGAGATCCTCCTCGAGTCCATCGAGAGGGAACCCGGCGTGGAGGTCCGCTACACCGACACCGACATCGCGGTGGCGCCCCGGGGTGAGGAACGACGGATCATCGGCACCCAGTCGTGGGAGTTCGACCGGGGCGAGCTGTTGATGATGCGCACCGCACCCATCGCGTGCTCGATCTGCATCCGGCGCGACGCGTGGTCGGCGGTCGGGGGGTTCGACGAGCATTTCTCGGCAGTGCTCGACGACTGGGACTTCTACATGCGCCTCTCTGAGCGCTTCACGTTCCTGCGAGTGCCGCGGGTCACGAGCCAGTACACGCAGCCGCCGGGCAACAAGTCGTTCGAGCGCTTCCTCGCGTTCGAAGCCGGGATCGGCCGGATCCGCGCCCATCTCGGCGGCACCACCATCTCGCTCAAGACGGAGGCCGCGCTGGACGAGGCGATGGATCGGATGCGGCGCGACTACGCGCTCGCCGAGCGCGACTTCCAGATCGAGGAGCTCCGGAGCCAGGCAGGAGCGAAGCCACAGGACACCGCTCTGGTCGATCCGCTCATGTCGGTCTCGCTGATCGGTGACGGTCGGCCCGCGCGGATCAAGGCGCTGAGCACGACCGCCTTCGAGGTCGAGGTCGTCAACCGCGGCACCGAGCGATGGGGCAGCAACGGAGGGCTGCTCCCGATCTTCTTCTCGTACCACTGGCTCAGCGAAGGGGGGGAGTGTGAGGTCTGGGACGGGATCCGCACCCCGCTCCCGCGTGACGTGGCTGCCGGCGAGGCGCTGCGAACCCGGGTCCTCGTGCACGCTCCGGAGCGGCCCGGCGTCTATCGGTGGAGCCCGGCACTGGTCCAGGAGGGCGTGCAGTGGTTCGAGCCCGAGGGGGGCGAGGAGAACGGGGCCCACCTCGTCGTGCAGGTCGACCGCTAGTCGCCCTGGGGTGTCGTGGACCTCTGCGGTGCCCTGCCCGGGGAAGTCGGATTAAAGCACCTTTAAAGCGTCATTCCGAATTAAGCAGCATAGGTAACCAATAAGACTGTTACCCACATGCCTTAGAATCAGCTGCGTCTCGCAGCGACCTCTGATCGTCTGCAAACAACGGAATGGCGTGATCATGTGCCGCTCGCAATACTGTAGATCGAAACTAAGAGCTTAGTGCTTAGGCACCGAAATCCACTTGAGTGACGTGCAATTGAACGGCCGCCAAGCTCCAACTCTGGCCATCCAGTAAGTCAAGGCTAATCTACCTCGGGCATTCCAATTGAAGCCCATCTCAGACCTGGTGCAGCACGGCCGGATCGCCGGTTGCTATGACGATCTCTCGCAGGTGGGGATCCGAGGAAATCGACGAATGCCCTTCGCGCGACATGGCATTTGATCCGCCTGTACCGGAGAGCAAACTGGACATCTTTGCCGGGCCAGGTACACTTGGCCTCGTCCGGGGCTTTGTACCCCGGCTAAAGTGTGCTGGAGGTTGAGCCTTTGTCGAGTTTGACAAGGGCGTGATGCGAGCTTCGCCACGCCGCTCCACCTGCAACCGCCCCTCGACGAGAAATCCCTGCCAGTTATATACCTGGCGGTCGATGTGGACACGATCGGCTCATTGAACAGCTGGAAGTGGGCGCACAGGAAGGAGTTGTCGTAAAGGATGCCAGGATGGAAGTAACGATTCCGCGAGACGTCGATCGTAGCTCCGGCGGTGAGAGTTCCTCAAGGAATTCGCGTAGCGAAGTTGGTGCATAGAAAACCCCAGAGTTGATGAACTGACGGTTCTTCAACTTGAGATTGCCTGGCCACGGATGACTGCTTGTCGGGTATACCGCGCACCGAGCTGAGATCGTCGTGGCAGGCTTGTTCTGTTCGTTTATTTACTCTTCCGGGGTCGGATCAATCAGAATCGGCTTTGCAGAAGACGGCCATCACGCATCCGGTGTCCAAGTGCTTAGTGAAATTGCGCACCCGGCTACGTCGCAAGGCCTTGCACGAAAAACGACGCACTTGCGCCACGGCTGCTAGGGACAGCCCTACAAACGGTCATATGCACATCGGTTCTGGAATCAGTCCATGCGTTCCCGTTGATGGCGACAATCCGCTGTCCGAATATTGGAACACCGTCCTGAATGCCTCAACTTCGTCACAGAAAACGGTGAGATGACAATCGTTGCCCGAGTTGAGCAAAGAGGCTGCAATCCGCCTGGCTTGCCTGCAAAAGTTCCTGGTGGCGAGGGTAATGACTCGAAACATGAGTGGATGGCGAGCGGGTGATTACCACAAAACCGGCCGAGGCGCTGATTAGTGCGCGCCGACGACCTCCAGAGCCATGGAACTCTTGTAGGCTTCGATCACCTCGTCCGGATCTCCGTCGGCCACGATCGAACCATGGTCGATCAGAATTGCCCGATCGCACTGGGCAGAAACCTGGGCCATGGAATGGGTCACAAAAAGAATTGTCTTGCCTGCCTTGCGGAAGTTCCGAAGACGCTCGAAGCACTTATCCTGGAAGGGAGCGTCTCCGACCGCGAGGATCTCGTCAATCAGCAGAATTTCGGGATCGATTTCGGTGGCTACGGAAAACGCCAGCCGCGTGTACATGCCGCTCGAGTATTGTTTGACCGGCGAGTCGATGAACTCGCCGATCTCGGCAAAGTCGATGATCCGCTGTTCGCGTTCTCGCATCTCTCGCTTGGAGTAACCCATCAGCAAACCGTTCAGCAGGATGTTCTCCCGGCCGGTCAATTCGGGATGAAACCCCGCGCCCAGTTCGATCAGCGGGGCCAGGGAGCCCTTCACCTGCACCTTGCCTGCCGTAGGCTGGTACACGCCGGCAATGATCTTCAGCACCGTGCTCTTGCCCGACCCGTTGCGGCCAATCAGCCCCAGTATCTGGCCTTGGGGGACGTCGAACGAGACATTCTTAACGGCGTCAAAATCGTGAAAATGGGATTGGTGGCGGAAAAACTTGGAAAACAGCTCGCGCAGAGTGTCGGGGCGCTCCTGAATGACTCGGAAACGCTGGGTGATGTTCTCCAACCGAATTACGATAGAACTTGAGGCCATTCCTGACTCAAACGTAGAAAACAAAATTGTCCTGATACTTGCGAAAGATCGCAAACCCGATGAACAGACTTACAAACCCGCAGACGAACGAAGCCGCGATCGAGGGCGCCTTGGGCAGCATTCCGTAGTACACCGACAGGCGGAACCCGTTGATGACATAGATCAGCGGATTCAGCTTGAAAATCCATCGGTGTTTCTCCGGTATGAAGTCGAGAGAGTAGATGATGGGCGTGACGTAAAACCAGGCCGATAGCACGATTTGCAGGATATGAGACACGTCCCGGTAGTACACGTTGGCGGTAGCGAAAAAGAATGTCATCCCCAGGGTAAAAAGAGTGAGCGCCAGCAGCGGGACGGGTATGTACAGCCAAGTCCAGTAGAACGGATGCCGCATCGCCAGAACCAGCAGGGCCAGCGGAATTAGCGACAAGAACAGGTTAATCATGTTGGAAACGAGGGCCGCCACTGGGAACACCAGCTTGGCGACCTTGACCTTCTTGATCAGGTCGCCATTGCCCACGATCGACTCGACAGCGTAGGAGAGCGACTGGGAGAAGAACGTCCAGGGCAGCAACACGCTAAGCAGAAAAATGGCGTAGTGGGGTATGGCGAAGCGCATGATTGTCGCAAAGACCAGCGTCAGCACCAGCATGAGCAGCGCCGGGTTTAGCAGCGCCCATAGGAAGCCCAGCACCGAACGCTTGTAGCGGATTTTCAGGTCCTTGAGGGCGAGCGCCCAAATCAACTCTCGATAGCGGTAGGTTTCCCGAACTAACTCAATCATAACAGTTTTGGTTTAAGCTATTAGATTCTAAACGATTTTGTCGGTCAGCGCTGTTGGCCAAGTTGGAAGCCGCGACTAGGCGCCCGATTTCCGGCCCTCCAGTTCGGCCGGTTCCAGTAGTTGGGGACGCTGTTGGAAGACGGAACGCCGGCAGTATGTCAATGAGGCTGAAGCGTTGCGCTAGGGTCACAAGGGGAAACGGCACCGGCGTCCACCGTTCTCTTTGTCTTAAGTCGGCCGAAGCGAACGGCGATTTGGCAGGCCGCGTCCTGTGATCCCCCCGTGTCCTCGTTATCCCATTAGACTTCGGAAGTCGCTTCGGGCCGCGGTCGTGACGAAGGGAACGATCCTCCACCGGAGCTTTGAGTTTTACAGGTTCCCATGAAGCGGTTGCAGTGGAGCAGGTGAAACAGTAAGCTGACACTTGTGCCACGCTAAGCTCTCGCAGACCGAGATTCTGCTACCCCTTGGTTCTTAAACTACAGGTGGATGGATCGTGGTACGCTAAACCGCAAATGCTTTCAAGGAGTTGATCCAAACACAAATGGTTGCGCAACCCTCTGTTCAGGAAGTACTTGCAAAAATTCGCGAGCGAGTGGGGGCTCGCGTCCCACGTCCCTCACCATCGAAGGCAGAACGACCGGAGGCGACCGCTGCGCCCCAACCGGCTTACTTCGACTTGGGGGATCTGAAGCGCAGTCTGCACGACTGCGATCAGCTTTATGGCGCCGTTGGCTCGCTTAATCCACGCAATCCCGGCCTGCACAATCAATTCATCCAGTTCGTGAAGAAGGTTATGCGGCGCAGCCTTTCGTGGTATACCCGCCCACTGCACCAATTTCACGCTGCGGTCACGCGGACGCTGATCGAGACTACGAAGGCTCTAGACAACGCGCAGGTGAATATTATTCAACTCAGGGAAGACTCGCGCCAACTCAGGGAAGACTCGCTCCGCGAAGTGCTTCAGCTCCGGTCTGAAAAGGCTTCGCTTGAAGCGCTCAAGCAGCAAGAAGCTTCGCTGGAGGAGCTCCAACGGCAGCAAGAAGCTTCGCTGGAAGCGCTCCGACGGCGGCAGGAAGAGTCGCTGGAAGCGCTGAGGCAGAGGTTTAGCGAGGCAAATATCGCGGTCGAGGCGAAGCTCAATCTCGCCTTGTCGGACTACCGTCACCAAGTCGAGCACATGAACGGCCAAGTCGGGCACATGACCGGCCAAATCGAGGCATTTCGGTCGGAGTTACACAGGACTGGAAACGAGGTGCACGAAGTCGTGTCCAAGATCCGGGTACGCGATCGCGACTTGCGCCGATTATTCCATGCCGCCGAAAGCAGCACCATTGCTCCATCCAGCACGAGCGAAGCACTGGTTCCGGCCATGTTCCCCTCAGATATCAAGAGCGATGTCGAATTCGACTACTTTGTGTTCGAAGACCTCTACCGAGGCGACGAAGCCGTCATCGGCAACCGCCAGAAGGAGTACGTGCCCTATTTCCGCGGACGGGAGAATGTTGTTGACATCGGATGCGGGCGGGGTGAGTTCCTCGAGCTGCTGCGCGACAACGGCGTCAACGCTTATGGGGTGGAGTCGGGGATGGACCAGTGCCTACTGTGCCGGGAAAAAGGGCTCGAGATTGTGCAGCAAGACTTGTTTACGCACCTGGAATCGCTGCCTGACGAGTCTCTGGGCGGAATCTTCAGCGCGCAGGTGATCGAACATATGAGCGCAAGCGATCAGTTGCGTTACGTGAGGTTGGCTTACCACAAAACCAAGCCGGGCTCTCCGGTCATCTTCGAAACCATCAACGCACAGTGCGTGTACGCGGTCATGCGAAATTTCTTTCTCGACCCGACTCATGTCCGCCCGATCCACCCGGAGACGCTGAAGTTTGCCATGGAGTCGATGCGATTCAGGAATGTCGCGCTGCGCTTCTCCAGCCCGGCCAGCGACAAGTGGATTCCCCCGCTAAAGCTCAATGGCGACACGCCGCAACTGGCAGAATTCAACCGCTCGATCGAAGAGCTTAACAACCTGATTTACGGGTATCAGGATTATGCTGCGATCGGTTGGCGCTGAAAGCTGAACGATTCGTTGCCGCGATCATTTTGGGACGTAGGATTTCTCCCGTGAGGGGAGAAAATGTTGCGCTGTGTCAACACGATCCGCACAGCTATATTCCGGGCGCCGTAGCGACCGCGGTTTGCCGCAAATTGCAGTAACTCATAAACCACATTTTCGCCAACGAAAGGCAAGTTACAAGTGTTTTCCGCAGTCAACCAGTTTCACGATGGCACGGCAGTCGGTGACGCTATTACGGGCGATATGCTTGAGATTCAGCGCGGGCTGAAGCATGCTGGGTTTCGGTCGGAGATTTACGCCTCTCACATTGCCGACGGTCTCGGAGGGAAGATTAGAGCGTTCGAGCGCTACGCGGGAGACGGTTCAGCGTTGCTGATCGTCCATCACTCGATGGGTTTCGACCGGCTGGAACAGGTGCTCGCGCTGCCCGACCGCAAGATTCTGAGGTATCACAACATCACCCCGCCAGACATGCTTTCCGGTGCCCGTATGAGAGGATACGCGGAAAAGGGAAGGCACCAACTAATCGAATACAGAAAGCATGTGGAGTTGGGCTTGGGGGTCTCGGATTTTAATCGTCGCGAACTGGTGGAACTCGGATATCGTTATACCGGCGTACTCCCAATCTTCTTTCGCCCGAGCTCACTGCTTGACGAGGTTCCCGACAGCGCACTGGTACGTGAACTCAAGCCGACTTTCAACCTGCTTTTTGTCGGACGTGTGTGTCCGAACAAGAAACAGGTTGATTTGGTTCGTATCTTCGGTCAATACCTTCACACACGCGATGCCAAGGCTCGATTGCTATTAGTTGGTTCCTGGGACGGTTCGGCGGAGTACCGGGATGAGGTACAAGCTGAGATCTCGCGCCGAGGGCTGGACGGTGCGGTCTCGCTGACCGGAAGGGTCTCTGCCTCGCGACTGGCTGCCTACTATCGGTCCAGCGATGTCCTGTTGTGTGCCAGCGAGCATGAAGGGTTCTGTGTGCCTTTGCTCGAGGCGATGTCATTCGACCTGCCGATCGTCGCCTATGCTGCTGCTGCAGTTCCCGAGACCCTCGGTTCGGGAGGGATCCTGCTGGACACAAAGGACCCCGAGCTCTGGTGCGAGGTCATCGAAGAATTACGGCACAACCCCCAGTTTCGCGCTGAAATACTGGCAAAACAGCGCGAGAGGTTGTCGGAAATGAGTCTGGAGAGCACGGAAGCGAGGCTCATCGAGATGGTCCGGGGTTTGAGCGAATGCTCCCCCATTAGGGCTTGCAGCCCAACGATACAGATTCAAGGTCCCTTCGAGAGTTCGTACAGCCTGGCGACGGTGAATCGGAATCTAGCCCTTGCGCTGAACCAGCACAACGGGTTCGACACTTCCATTTACTGCACGGAGGGACCGGGAGACTATACGCCCAAGGAAGCGGATTTGGCTGACAAACCGGCCGCCAGATGGCTATGGCAGAAATCGCGGATGCTCTCCGAAAAGCCCGATGTGACGATACGCAACCTGTATCCACCGCGAGTACATGATGTCAACGGGAATGTGAACTTACTCTACCTGGCTTGGGAAGACTCGCTTCTTCCGAGCGATTGGATTGCAGAATTCAATCGGCACATCGACGCCGTTCTCGCCCCCAGCCGCCATGTTGAACGGGTGATGCGCGATTCCGGCCTCACGATTCCGGCAACGATTGTCGGCGAAGGAGTAGACGAGCGTTTCTTCCGGTCGCGCGCGACCGCGCCGCGTGGGTTGTCGCATGGATCCTTTACGTTCCTGCACATCAGCTCCGGATTCCCCCGAAAGGGAGTTGACGTACTGCTGCAAGCCTACTTCGCGGAGTTCTCCCCGGCTGACAATGTTTCCCTCGTCATCAAGACATTTCCAAACATACACAACGATGTGGCAGATCAGATTGCGGCGTGGCATGCCAAGACGCCGAATCTACCGAAGTATGCGCACATTGATCGCGACATTTCACCGGAGGAGATGGACCAACTCTATGCCGGCGCCGACTGTCTTGTATATCCCACCCGTGCCGAAGGGTTCGGACTTCCGATTGCGGAAGCAATGGCCCAGAAGATACCTGTCATTGTCACCGGTTACAGCGGACACATGGATTTCTGCTCCGAGGACACGGCATTCATTTTGGGCTACGATCTCGCGCCCTCCGGGAGTCATTTAGCTGTGCCTGGTGCGAAATGGGCTGAGCCACGTGTCGACGACCTGCGAGCACATATGCGGTTCGTATACACGAACCGGATTTCCGAAGAAGTCAGACGCAAAGTTGAAGCAGCATACGTGAACATCAGCGCGAATTTTCGCTGGTCACGGGTGGCGGAAAGGGTTGGCAAAGTCGTGTCTTCGCAAGTCCCCCGATTGGCGATGGTCACCAGCTGGGACGCACGCTGCGGAATTGCGGAATACTCACGCTATCTGATCGAGGCACTGCAGCACAACCATCCTCGGATGGAGATCGAAGTACTCAGCTCTCCCGGAGAGGGCCTGTGGCCCGGTTACCCCGTCCGCAACGAGGTCTGCTGGCACAACCGACCGCAAACGGACCTTGGCCAATTGCGTTCGCGGATCCTCTCAAACCGATTTGACGTTGTCCATTTCCAATTTAATTTTGGTTTCTTTGATCTCCACGAGCTGGCGTTCACGATTGGCGAACTGAAGCGGGCGGGAGTTAGGGTTGTAATCACCTTCCATTCGACGGCTGATTTGTGGGAGGGTCATGCCGATGGAAAGAACCTTATCAGTCTGGGCAACATCGCCGGTCCGCTGCGCACGGCGGATCTGCTGCTAGTGCACTCGGCAACCGATGAGCAGCGGCTTGCCTCATTCGGAGTGAGTGACAACGTACGGTTGCTGCCTCACGGGAACGTCGCGTTTCATCCCGAAGAACGCAGCCTCCGGAAGATGTGGGGCATAACCTTAGACCCGGTCATCGGCACGTTTGGGTTTCTGCTGCCGCATAAGGGGATTATCGAGCTACTGCAAGCGGTCAAGCTTCTGAAAAGAGAGTTTCCCGATCTTGGCCTGCTGGCGCAATGCGCCCTGCACCGCGATGACATTTCGCGACACTTCGAGGAGAGAGTGCGTGAAACCATCGAGCAACTCGACTTAAGGTCGTCCGTTCTGCTCTCCACCGATTTCGTCGCACCGGAAGAAGCAGCGCTCTTCCTTCAGCTGTCTGACATCGTCGTACTACCCTATAAGACGACTGCTGAATCTTCGAGCGCCGCGGTTCGTTTTGCTCTTGCAACCGGCCGGCCGGTAATCACGAGCGGGTCCGCCATTTTTGGGGACGTTGCCGGGAGCACATATAAGGTTAGCTCTGCTGATCCGGAGGAACTGGCAAATGCAATTCGCACCGTCTTGACCGATCAAGCACTCGCGGACGAGTTGACCACGGAAGCGCGACGGCATGTGGAGGCAACGAACTGGGAGCTTGTGGCCAAACACTACATCGCACTGCTCAACGGGGGCTGACATCCAACCGGTGAGGCGTGCGTCTCGGCGTTTCCGAATCAGGAGGTCGGACTCGGTTCGGCCAATAGATCAATATGATCAGTCCCCGCTTTGTCGTAGCAATCCAGCACGGCGGCGACGTCGTCGGTTCGCGCTGCCCCTTGCCTTCCATCGAGCACAGTGAACTTGTAGCCAAGCTCAATCAGAAACTCAAGAAACTCTGACCCTTCAATCCCAGACGCATTGCTCAGGGCAGGCGGTGAAAACTCGGTGACAATCAGGGGTCTGTGATTCCGAACGATTTCGATCGCCCCAGCCAAGGCTTTGAACTCGTAGCCTTCCGTATCAACCTTAATCAGATCGACCTTTCGCTCCCGAGGCACAATATCATCGACCCTGAGCGCAGGGACGAGGTCGCTCGACAGCAACTGACTGAGGTCCGCATCCCTAACTTCACTTACGAATCCGTTGGAGAATGAATTGGAAAAAGAAAGTACTCCTGCCCGCATGTCCGCCGCCGCTGGGATAATCGTTAGGTGTCCGAAGCGATTCAGCTTCTTATTGGCGCAGAGCAGCTTGACGTTGTCGCGACCTGGCTCAAACGCATAGACAGCGCCCAGCTCCCCCACAAGCGATGCTGCCAGCATGCTGAAGTATCCGATGTTAGCCCCAATGTCTATGGCGCACATGCCCGGTCTTAAATGATCTGTGAAAACCCTCGTGACATTAGGTTCATACTCCCGCACTCCGAGCACATGCTTACCGACAGCCATATCGTCTCGCGAGGCATACATCGAAAATCCGGTCAGTTGCACCTGCTCGATGTTCCCCACCGGAGCACTCATCAGCTTACGATTCTTAAATTCGGGGGAGTGCAGGTAGCTGGAAACAACGTTTTGCAGCGGTTCGCCTGCCAGTGTCGAGTGGCCTGCCCATTCTTGCCTTGACGGGTTCCGTCCCAGCAAGAGACGGAAACAATAATAAATGTCGTCCGTATCGGCAGTCGCAGAATACTCGCTCCGCCACGGCTCAATGGGCACCTTTTGTGTGTGCTGTTGCTGCTTCAGGATAGCCTCCGATGCATATTCTACAGGATAGGAAATTCTCTCGGGCCGGACAACGAGCGGTTCCCTTTGCTGATTGAGGGCTCTCTTCGCAATGAAAATCACGCCCAAATGAGTATCCGCCCAAACGTGTTTGCTGACCGTCCAGCCATGCTTCTCCATAGTCTGCAAGAAATAAGACTCTTTGAAGCCGAGTTCCAACCACTTGAACCGCCTGGTACTCCACAGGGACATGCCATCTAGTCGTACGCCCCAAGGAACTGGAAAGGCCTCGGTGATCGGTTCACTGGCGAATGCCACGATTCCGCCATCTTTGAGCATGAGGGGTAGTTCCCTGATCAGCTTCAAGTGATCGGAGCAATGATGGAAGCACTCAAAGAACAAGACGGCGTCAAATTGCGCCGGCGCGCCGTTTTCGGCTTGGACAGGTCCAAAACTGCCACACAGGGTTCGCACTGACAAACCCAACATCTGCGCCCTATGTTGAATTATGTCGAGGAACTTGGGTTCGATATCTACTGCGCTTACCGAATAGCCCATGCGGGCCAGTGTAATTGTCGTGGTTCCCCAACCAGGGCCGAACTCCAGGATGCTGGACCCGGGGGGCAGGTTCATGGTCCTGATGATGTACCCGAGGGCCATTAGGTGGTCCCCAACCGTCGCTGCACTGTGAGTGTAATAGGGGAACGGATTTCGGGCCCCCTGCTCGGGATTACCGAGAAAGGCTGATCGCTCATTGTCCGGTGTGTAGGAGGTCAGGCCAGAGATTCTAAGGTAAAGTTCATGCTGTTGTTGCCGATACGGTTCACTATATGGATCTTCGTTAACCTCTTGCTTTACAGCGAATTCGAATGAGGCAAGAACTTCTCGCAACTCATCATCGGAACGCGCTCCGGCTTCGTCAGCCAAGACTAGGTGGGCTTCCAGTTCATCCAGGTTAGTGATGAGTTTGACACCGCTCTTTGAGACATTCGCCGACGTGGCGGTGGAATTGGGAACAGTGGCATCGGCTGCGGTAGCCGGCACCGGAGGTTGTTGAACCTGCGACCCGACTGAAGGAAGATGCCAACTAGACTTATCTCGAACGCTCTTGATTTGCCGATACGACCACTCTGCATAGGCATGCAAGGGCGGACAGCCGGCAAGCAGTCGTTTGATCGTGTTTTTCACGATGTCAATCCTATTACGGTGGCTGGTTCTCCTGGGAACCATCGACATCTCACATACTTGTGAAATCGTTTCGAACTGGAGCAACGGGTCGGCTCACACTTGTCCGTATGTAATATCGGTAAGAATACCATTCGGTAATATGCTCCTCAATACGGACGAGCTGCGCCTCGTATTCGTCAATCAGCGACAAGATTTGCTGCTTCGAGATGCCGTGCATTTCATACGGAGGTGGCTCGACCTGCTGGTCAGCCGTGGCTGCCAAGTCCTGGTTTTTGTCGAGGACTGCCACATGACCACCGGCGGAGCTCGGGTCGGCGAGGACATTCACGTCAAACTGCGATGGTTCTGCACCGACATCCTGAAACCACCGCACTCCTTCCTGAACCACATCGAGTTCAAGGCGATAGGCGCCCGGTCTCACCGGAGCCGCAACTTCCAAATCGAGGGCCACTTCTTCTCCTGGCTTCACCCTCCCCGGCAAGCGCGCACGCCCGTCATCTCTAACCAGCAAACGAACTCCGTCTTTCGTGCGCCAGCGGTTTGCAACATTGAGGTTATGAACTAGAGCCTGTTTCCACTCAAGGCGGCTACGATTTCGCACAAGAAGTCGAAGTGTAAGCTTTGAACCTGCCTTTACGCAGCCAATGGGTTCACGCAGTCGAATGTGGGGTATGCAAGCTTCGGGCGGAAGTGGATCTTCGGTGTAGTCAGCCGGCAGATACTCCTCGCAGAAATGAGACGGGATCTGAAACACGATCACCGCCCCGGGTTTTGCAATCCTAAAGAAGTCCCTAATGTACCTCTCAGCGTACGTGGGATGAATGTGTTGCAGCACAATATGGCTGAACACCAGATCTGTGGAATGATCAGATATGACCGAGAGGTCATTTACATCGTTCAGGATGTACCTTGCTTTTTCCCCATGGCGATTGATGCGTTCCGCAAGGTCGATCATCGTTGGCGAAATATCAATACCAATAGCCTGCTCGAAGCGAGCCGCCAAGGGCTGCGTCAGGCGACCAACACCACATCCGAAGTCCACGGCCGTCCCGTAATTGAGGGCAACTCCGGACCGTTCAATTTCCTCTAAGACATGAGCGATATCCTGCACGCCGGTAGAAAGGAAATCCTCGAGGTTCCACTTTCTTCCCTTCATACGAGGCTCGCTTAGAATGGCCCACAGCGGGTCGGCTTTGGCGTGTTGGTCCCAAACACTCTGGAGGTCGCTCAATTCGGTCTGAATCGTTGCGTGCTGATGCACACCTTGGTGACCGCCGGAAGTGTCGCGCGATCCCATCGCCAAGCTTGTGGAGAGATTCTCGTGGTCGTATCCTGCAGTGGCTGCTGGCGCTGGGGGAGAACCTTTAAGCAACATGAGAATCGCACCAGCAGCCAGTAGAGCCCATACAGCAGCCAAGACGTAATCCTGCGTCCCCGCTCGGATGAAGGAGGGAAACGCCAGGCCGAAATCGATGGGCACGTGCTCATGTACGAACTTGCTGAGTGCCCCCGAGTTGACGTCCCAATATGTGTAGCGGGTGAGTGGAAAGGCGGTGAATCCAAACGCGATCAGGAAACTCCACATCGCCAGCATCGCGACCACAACTTTAGACTTCGAGCTGGACAGCACCAGACCGGCAAATGGGGCGAGTAGCACGATCACAACGTAAATGTAACGGGTCGGCGGAGCCCAGCCGCCATACCACCAGCGATTCACGGCAGCGAATAAGATCAGGGAGACGATCGGGGCCATCAGCGTCAGCGCGAGCACTCTGCGCGTGCGCAAGGCCGGCCAAAGGCCGGCGATGGCTACCAGGTAAATCGGCGCGGTCGGTAGCAGTCCAAAGCCGCGATCAAAAAACAGTCCCAGTAAACCGACCTGTAACCGAGGCCGGAACATGGAGGCGCCCATGGTTGGAACATAGAGCAGATATCCGGCATTCGGTTCGAAGACACCATACAGCCTGAGGTCGAGCAGACTGAAGACCAGCACCGACACTGCCATGGGCAAGCCCAGCAGCACAAGTCCCTGCAGCAGTGCCGAGAACGGCCGGAGCGTGGCTGTCAGGTACAGAACCATGGCGATGCCGAGGGGGCCCAGCACAACCCAGTATCGGACCGACAACCAGGGCACCACGGCCAACAACAGTCCCACAATCAGTAGAGCGGTGGAGGAGCGCGATCGCATGAAACGCGCGAACGCGATGACCGCCCAGATCATGAGCGCCGCTCCGGCAACCTCGGGATAGACCTGTGAGGAGTAGGTAATCAGCGGAGAAACGAAGGCAAACAGAGCCCAACAGCTAATCGCGCTGGCGGCAGTCGCTCCTAGTACTATCGCTAACTGGAAGACACCGGCAGCGACGATGGCACCGAAGAGGTTGAGTTCAATCATGGCTCCTAGCCGGTTCCCAAGCGCATATCCGGGAAGGAGGGCGATGGAAATGCCCACGTCGTGGATCGGCACCTCCTCACCACGTTTGGTGGGGAACGCGTGCTCCGCCGACAGATCCGGCGGGTAGAAAACTTTGTAGTCCTTGTGCTCGTAATTATTGCGCAGGTCGAAATCGTGATCGTGGAGCAGGCTGTGAGTCAAAAGCAGGTAATGCGGTTCGTCGGCATCAGGCCATGCGGCCGCCGCGGCCCACGGCGTGATACTAAAGTAAACGACAAAGGAGGCGCAGAAGATCGCTAACCGGATCCTCGCTCCTTTGCAGTCGCGCAGGAGTCGAACCGAGGCAACTAACGTGGAGAGTTTTGCGAAAACAAAGAAGGTGTAGATCAAGCCGAACATATGCATCCGGTGATCAACCGTAGGTATCCGGAGCGCCCTGACCAATACCAGGGGCAACAAGCTGGACGTCCAGTCGCTTAACCAAATCCAAGGCAACCCTCGGCGCGGTTGAAATGCGGCCACCACGGACGTGGACAAAAGGTTCACCGCAATAGCCCACGCCAACACGTAATGCAAGTCCGCCGACGGCTGGTAACCCGGCGAGTGGAGGACATGGGAAATTTGAAGCATTAGGGCGCTGTTAATCAGCAGTGAACCGCAAAGGTAAACTCGCTCCGTTAACCACGGAAACTGGTCGGCAGCGTGGTCAAGACGAGACAAGAACGGCTGTCGGGACATATCTGCTAAGTATAGGGCAAGCCCAGTTCAAGTTGGAATTGTGACCCGGCCCGGCGAGTGTCTAGGTAACCAGCTCGACGTCGTCCGCTCCTGCTCCGTCGGCGTGCGCCGCGATCCGCGCTACAATAGGAAACCATCCCAATTTGCTGGTATGAGTCGCTCCGCGATGATCAATTCGTCTTCAACCGCGACGGGCACGTCCGCCTTCCCGTTCGAGCCTGTGCCGTTGTTCGGAGGCTTGCTGCAGAACGAGGCGGCCCTTGCGAACAATCAAGGTAAGCGCATTGGCATTCTGGTCGCTACCCACAATGCCGTGAACACCGTCACCCGGGTGCTGAAGCGAATAACGCCAGATGTGTGGAGAAATGTTGAGGAGATAGCAGTTTTTGATGATGCAAGCCAGGACGACACCTACGAACTAGCGGTGGGATTGAAAACCCTGCGCGACCTT
This sequence comes from uncultured Acidobacteriaceae bacterium, assembly GCA_963782275.1. Classification (GTDB taxonomy): domain Bacteria; phylum Acidobacteriota; class Terriglobia; order Terriglobales; family Acidobacteriaceae; genus Bog-257. The sequence continues at coordinate 90,386 of CAWAJA010000014.1, forward strand.
CCCAAGCTTAACGTCCTCAGGCATCCGACAAACCTTGGATATGGCGGGAATCAAAAGGCCGCGTACCGGTATTTCATTGACAAAGGCTTTGATGTGGTTGTCCTGCTGCATGGCGATGGCCGGTATGCTCCGGAGATTCTCAGCCATCTCTATCATCCGATTATCGGAGGGCAGGCGGACGCGGTGCTTGGTTCCCGCATGATGGGTGCTTACGGCGGTCCTCTCAAAGGCGGCATGCCGTTCTATAAGTATCTCGGCAACCGGATTCTTTCCGCCTTCCAGAACCGGACTTTGGGGATGAGCCTCACAGAATTCCACAGTGGCTACCGGGCCTATAGCGTGCACGCCTTGAAGAAAATCGACCTTAGCCGGATGACGGATGATTATCACTTCGATACGGAACTCATCATCAAGCTTAACCATCAACACTACACGATAAAAGAGGTGCCAATTCCGACCTATTACGGTACTGAACTTCAGTATGTGAATGGCCTAAAATATGCTAAGAACGTATTTCGTGCGGTGCGCCGGTACAAGAAGACAGCCTGGTCAAGCCGTTGTTACCCGGAGTTCCAGGAATATTTTGTCCACTACCCAATCAAGCACAGCAGACATTCAAGTCATTATTATGCCCAGCAGTTGGTGGGCCGTGATCAGGAGGTGCTCGACATCTCGTGCGGAGAAGGATTCTTCGCTGCCGAAATCGGTAAGCAAGGAAATCGCGTTACTGGTGTGGACGTGCTGCCTGAGGTCTCCGAACGGGCTGCGCTGTGCGACTACTTCAGCGCCGACCTTAACCAAGGGCTTGATGACGTCATTCCCCGTCTAAACGGGAAGAGGTTCGACCGCGTTCTGCTGCTGGATATACTTGAGCACCTCGACGATCCGGAACTAATACTGCGGCAGTGCCACCACCTGGTACGGGAAGACGGCCAGGTGATCGTCTCAGTCCCGAATGTTGCAAATCTCAGCGTGCGCTTGATGTTATTGTTGGGAAACTTTAATTACGCTGATCGGGGCATCCTCGACAAGACGCATCTACGTTGGTATACGAAGAGGACCGCGCGCCAGTTGTTGACTGAGACGGGTTACCGGATCGTCGCGGAAAGATTTACCGTGATTCCCATCGCGCTGGCGCTGGGGATCTCCCCCCAAGGCGTGGCGTTCCGCTTCATCAACCGGACCTTAGGCATGCTGACCCGCATGATGCCCGGCCTACTCGGTTACCAGATTATGCTAGTAGGTCGACGCGAGCTAAAGGAAGGAGTCACAGTGTGAAGAAGGACCACTGGCAACTCCAGACAGGATGGCAGCTATCTTGCCGAATACGCGCTTCATCTCGAACGCCAAATCTATTGACTGGTGCGCCGGGAGTCCTGGAACATGTGCAAGCTCACTCACCTCGAGGGGATTGGACTCCTGTATGGCGAAATGCGCGACATCGCCCCGCTGGAATGCGGCTTTGCGAAGGCTCCACCGGATGAAGTTTATAACCTGGCAGGGGCAGATTACCGTGTCACGGGTTGGCGCATTCCCCAGGGTAATCGGCCTGTCTGCGTCTTTCGCCCCAGCAAGAATAACTTCGCTCAGCTGTTCAGCTTATCGTTCTGCCATTGTTTAACGCGAGCTCACGGTAGACTGTTTTCTACCGTCACCACCGTGCCGTCAATAATGAGGCCGAAGTCGATCGCGCCAATCGACAGCATGTTATCAGCGCCATCATGGGCATGCAGCACGAAAAGGCGAAAAGCGGGGCCAGTGCTCGTTGCGCTTGTCCGAGATGCTAAAGCCGTTCAACTCTGCCCTCATGAAGCGTTATCTCGTGAGCGCGCGAGTCAATACCTAAGAATGACGATCCCGAATGCGCCGCCGGGATCGCATTGATAAGCACCGCAACTGCCGACTGACAAGATCAAGAATCGAGTGTGCCTCTTGCTACAAACTCTTGACGACCTCGATCGCTCTTTCGAAGAGTGTGTCCCTGCCTTCGCGTAACGCCTCTCGTGAAAGCTCCGCCGGAATGGCCGTTGTGATACCGTCGTTTTCCAGCATCCTCCCTTGCCAGGCGAGAAAGGCAGCAACGGGTAATCCGAGACTGTAGTCGTGTCCCACCTTCAAAGCCCCGCCCCTCAACAATCGACCGGGCGTCTTGGTTCCCACGATGATGGCGAGTTTGTCGAACGCGGCCATGTTGCTCGCAACTCTATGATTGCGCTGGTTGCGGGGGGTGGATTTGAACCACCGACCTTTGGGTTATGAGTTCGCATAAATTAGGCCAACTCGTTCATTTTGCGGCACGCATAGCAATGTTGAGGTGTTGAGGAATGTTCAGGAAGGCTCGGTAAGGCTTACAGCACCCAAATCGAACCCAAATTTCTTGGGTTCGACAACTGAGACCGCTAATGTGTCAATTTTGAGGTCACATCCCTAAAACCCTCTGCCAGTCTTGCTTTTCGCCGGGATAAAACCTCCATGAACGCCTCGCGTTTACCCCTGGTCACGAAAACGATAGGCGTTTACGAGGCATTGACGCGCTCGGGGGGAGGTACCACATCATCAGGTTGTCGCCGAGGTAAGGACGTTGCCGGACTGGTGACAATGATCGTGGACAAAACCGTACCTGGCCGGCGCTGTATATCCCCTGATTGGTGCTAGCTAGCAGCCCGTGGAGCAACTTATGTTCTTTGCGTCAGCTCTTCGGCGACGAGGAGCAAACGATGGGCAACATCAATGAACGTTGTGCTGGAATTGACGTGGGCAAGCGTTTCCTTCTGTGCTGTGTGCTGACAGGTGAGGCCCACGAAGAGCCGTGCCGTCAGACTCAGCGTTTTGATACTACCGTGACGGCTCTGCTGCGTCTGCGCGAATGGCTGATTGCGGAAAACATCACGCACGTGGTGATGGAGAGCACCGGTTCGTACTGGATTCCAATATTCAACATTCTGGAAAACCACTTCGTGGTTGTCCTGGCCAATCCAGAGGAGGTCAAGAACCGGAAGGGCCACAAAACGGATCGTAAGGATGCCGAGCACCTGGCAGTTCGGGTCTGCTTGAGTTCTCGCGCATGCTCCCTATAATAGTTGTGAAAGTGTGAGTCATATTTAGGTTCGGATTAAGATAAAAACCGGAATTTCCTTTTTGGCCAAGAACGGCACCATGGCACACCCGCTTCGCATGTTTGCGACACTGTGAAACGACTTTTCATCGGGAGCACTCCCGACGGTCCGCTATCCGCAGCAGCACAGCCCAAAACTGCCCCATTTGTGGCCTATTTTTGCAACACTTCTCCTTGCCCCCAACCAGCTTAATAGACGGATTCCTCTGCTGGCCGGACCACGATCCACCTATCCCGTCGGTATCGGTAGCAGCGCGATCTGGCCCAGCATCGCCCCGAACCGCCGCCGCCTTAGATGCCCCTCTGCCAAGCAAAGAGCCAATGGTAGCGGGCATGTTTTACCAGCCTTCCGCCAGTCTTCACCAGCCGCTGCTGCGAGCTGGTCAGCGACCAGTTCTCGATTCGCTTGGGGAACGTCAGCCGCCGCCACAACTTCCCCAGGTTGTGGGCGAGCAGGCTCAGCGCCAACCGCACTTGGTTCGAGCGAAAACGATGACAAGACAAGCGGGTCATCTTAATGCATAGGAAAATCAAAAACTCGGGTCAGCGGCTTTTGATGCCTACACGGAAGGTCTTTAGCAGGCTGCTGAAAAACCTCTGATTTGGGCGAACTGTGTCCGCTTCGGTCATCGAGTGAGAGGGGAGAGAGTTCGGCTCAGCATATTTCCACTATCTGCTGAAGCTTTTTACATGCAGCTGACACACTTTTCCCTTGGCTTACGCCGCCCGTAGTGACAGGTTGCGCAGGCGGACCAGGTTATAGGCCGCGCAAGCGAAGGTGAACACCCAATCCACTTTGAACAAGCCACGATGTCGTACCTTCCGCAGCAGAGCAACCGTCTTGAGCCAACCGAAACATTCCTCGATCCGCTTCCGCTTCCTTTGGCTGATGCGGTAGCCTTCATGCCGCGTGGTCCGCTGGTCGATGGCACTGCCGCCGCGCCGACCGTCATTCTGCGCGACATGCGGTGTGACCTGCATGTGGCGGCACTCAGCAATGAAGTCGGCCGGTGTCAAAGCCTTTGTCGCCGCCCACCGTCACGCGCCTGGTGCCGGCAATCTGCTCCAGCATCACCAGCGCCGTATCGCGCTGGGCTCGTTCCGTCGGCTTCCCACACCATCGCATTCACGATCAGCCCGTTACGATTCTCCACTAACAGATTGCCGCTGTAGCTCAACTTCGCCTCCTTGCCGTCGCCCTTGCGCGCCAACATGGCCTCGGGATCGGTCTTCGATGCGTGCGTTTGATTCGACCGCTTCTCGCCGTGAAAGTTCACCGTGGGATTGCCGGGATCATCGGAAGATGCGGGTTCTTGCCATCCTGGCG
>CAWAJA010000015.1:0-182982 GCA_963782275.1 uncultured Acidobacteriaceae bacterium
ATTTTATGCTCATTTGGCTTGTCCGTACTATTTTGGCAAAGTCTGTGCGTCTAGTATCATGGAGACTACGCCGACACCTGGCCTATCATTTCCAGCCGTAGACATAACGGGCGGTAGGTAGACTGTGCCTACTTGTTTCGAAGCGCAGCGTTGCCGATTCTGCGGGTGGTCTGTGTTTGACGAGGGAGATGAATTTAAGGCATGGACGAAGAAGAGACAACGCAATTATCCCCGATATCACCGGAGCCGAGGAGAGATTCGCTTTCCACGGCTACAGAGACTGAAAGCCACTCGGCCTCAAAGTGGGCATGGCTTCCGTTTCGTAGAAATGGCGTACAACTCGACACCGCACAGAGACGGCGTCGCCGAATCATCATGCTGTTGGTGACGCTGGCGGTGCTGATAGTTCTTGTGGTTCCCAGCGTTTTTGCTATTCTCACAGGTCTGCAGGACTATTCATCATTAAAATCTTTGGGGTTGTCCGGAGTCCATCATCTACTAGCGGCAAAGGACGATCTTACTACAACCTCCACTAGCAGTACCAGCGGAGCAAGTAGCAGCAGTAATTCATGTTCTATAGCAAGTACACCGACTGCCACAGCGGCAGTGACGGCAACCGCGAAGTCGTCAGCTTCCGGCAATAGCGTCAGCGGTGGATCGTCGTCCACCACTTCATCAATACCTGATGCATCCCAAATTCGATCAGCACAAAATGAATTACAGGAAGCTCAAACAGATTTCAAAGCGTTGCGTGTCCGTATGGCTCAGCCCGACTGGGTGCTGGGCGCGGCTGGCCGCATACCAGGGATACATACCGAGCTCGACACAGTCACCGCACTCGCCAATACCGGGTACGACGTCTCCACTATGGGAATTGAGATGCTAAGCGCCGCCGGACCAGTAATAGACCGGCTGCACGGCCATTCACTCGGCAACCAGACCCTACTCACTCAGAGCGATATCAATAATTTGCAGCACGCGACCGACAATTCACTGACCCTCCTTTCAGATGTACAGGTACAGCTCAAACAGATCAACATCAATGATTTGCCCATCTGCGCCGCCGAAAAAACCGAATTTAGCAAGCTAGCGGGCGAGCTTCCCCGAGCCCAGAACCTGCTCGGTCAGGCAAGCACCTTGATACAGCCGATTGGGTGGATGCTTGGTGTAGATGGGCCTCGTCACTTTCTGTTGCAGACTCTGGACGACACCGAGCTCCGGTCCACCGGCGGTTTTGCCGGTGAATTTGGAATCGCCACCATCCAGAACGGCAAGCTAGCACCGCTCACACTGTACAATGTGGATCTCATAGATTATCGCGCTCCCCAGTTTGGCGGCTTCACGAATAACTGGAATATCAACCGCCGTCCGCCGGCTCTCTACAGTTGGTGGCCTATCGCAAATTGGGGGCTACGTGACTCCAATCTCAATGCCGATTTTCCCACCGACGCCAAGCTGGTAATGGGCGTCTTCAAAGACGAAGGCACCGATCCCGCGCTGGAGAGCCAGGGGAGCCAGAATCTTGACGGCCTCATCAATATTACGCCGGAAGCCATCGCTAACGTCCTGACCGTGACCGGACCGCTCTACGTGCCCGGCTACAACGTGAACGTGACCGGCGCCAACCTCGAAAGTGAGATTCATTACTACCAGCTGGATCCCGCCGGACTGGCTAAGAATCTACAGGTGTTTCCACAGGACGGCACTGAAGCCAATGCCCGCAAGCGCTTTGCTCAGACGGTTGCTCACTTGCTGGAGCAACGGGTAGAAACCCTGCCGCTCAGCGAGTTGCAAGCCGTCGCCAAGCAGGCGTTCACAGATCTGCAGTCTCATGCCATCAGCGTTTATGTAACCAATCCCACCCTTGAAAATTTGCTGGTGAGCCACCAGGCCGCCGGTGCTATCAGTACCACACCGGGAGTCGACGGCCTCGCGGTAGTCCATACTAACTGGAGCGCCGGCAAGATCAACGCCCACATCAAAGTCAACCAGACAGACAACGTCACCCTGGACAACAAGGGTGGAGCAACCCACAATCTCACCATCTCCATCAACGACTACTACATCAGCAATACCTACGGCGACTTCGTCACCTACTGGGACTTTGTCCGAGTTTACGTGCCGCCCGCGGCCAAGCTGATCAGCGCCGATGGCTTTAACTCGAAGTCCAACGTCCTCTGCGTGATGCCCCGCTGCCCCGCCGATCCCTACCCAGGCGGACAGCTCGTCTGTCCCGACGGCAATTACAATCCCGGCCCGCGTACCAACACATTGCTGGGACAGGATGGCGATCCGCCACTCTACGTCGACGGTGGGCCGACCGATACCACCAGCGACGTGACCGGTCGCGCCATGTGGGCCGGCAACGTCATGGTCCCAATGGGATGCACCGCCACTATCACTCTCAGCTGGTACGTGCCTAATATCGCCGCGCCGTCTTCGGCCGTGCCGGCGGCAAGCGCGCCCTATTCCTATGAAGTACAGCGGCAGGGCGGCACACAGTACGGCTTGCAGGTCACCCTGCACCCAGCTCCAAACGTAAAAGCCGAGGGCACCAAAACCGTCACCTACAAGGTGACCTCTAATGCCGACTACACCTTCAGCTTTGGCCAGGCGCCACAGCCTCCTCCCGCATTCAAATTACCCTAAGGAGGCAAGGCATAGTCGCCGTACGGCGACTATGCCGGCAGCAGAGATCATAGAATGCATCCAATTCCAGATTCACTGATACAGACAGCTAAAAGCCTTCACGGCGAGACCGCGGGCCAAGCTTGGATCGACCAGCTGCCGAGCCTACTGGCCGATTGCGCACGGAGATGGTCGCTGGTATTGCAGCCGCCGTTTACCAACCTCACCTACAACTACGCCGCACCGGCAACCCGCCCGGACGGCACACAGGTTGTCATCAAGGCGGGTTTTACTCCGCCTGATAAAGAATTCGTGACTGAAGTAGCGGCTCTCGACTTCTTCGATGGCCGTGGTGCGGTCAAGTTGCTCGAGAGTGACGTGGTGCAAGGCGTCATGCTGCTGGAGAGATTGGAACCGGGCAGGCCAATCGCAGAGCTCGAGGACGACCAAGAGGCAATTGCGGTGGCCGCCGCCGTGCTGCGGCAACTCTGGCGTCCAGTGCCCTCCGCGCATCAATTTCCGCTGACCAGCGACTGGGGCAAAGGTTTTGCCAGGCTGCGCCAGCATTTCGGCGGCAGCGGACCTTTTCCTACCGCATTGGTGGAGCGAGCCGAGCGGTTATTTGCTGAACTCGAGGCGACCAATGCCGAACCGGCACTACTACATGGCGATCTGAATTTCGGCAATGTCCTCTCGGCACAGCGTGAGCCATGGCTGGCCATCGATCCCAAAGGTATCGTCGGGGAGCCAGCTTACGACACCGGGATATTTTTGCGAGATCCTGTGGACCGAATACTGGGCGCGTCGGATCCTCAGCGCTTTCTGTCTCGGCGTATTGATCAGCTGGCTGCAGAGCTGGGCTTCGAGCGGCAGCGAATACTCGACTGGGGCTTCGCTCAGGCAATGCTCTCCGCCTGGTGGGTCGTGGAAGACCACGTGCCAGGCTGGGAGGTTGCGCTCGAATGCGCCGAGATTTTGGCGCAGATTCGCTAGCGTATTCTTCACAGCCGCCACAGAATCAGGTAGACTGGCAGTACCGGAGAGTATCAGCGCTGCATCGGAGCAGATGCTGCTTCCCGGCTAGAGAGTGGCATCGAAGTCAGATACCCGGCTCCCTAAAGGGAGCGGGCTTGCGATGGTTCGCCTCAGGTCAGTCACAGCAGGCCATCTGACCAGTCCCCCTCTCTCTTCGGAGGGAGGGAGCCGTTGACGAGGAGCGTTGGCGTTCGCACCCGGGGATGACCGATCCAGTCCCCGGCACTGCAAGTCCGGGGTTAAACAACGGTTGGGTGCCGTAGTGCTTCGGACACAGTACCGCTCGTCAACTCGGACGAGGATCACGTTACCTGGGAAGCCGCAAGGCCACCAGCGTCGCCGTGTACGGCGTCCTCCTTGTGGGGAAGAACAACAGGAGCGATGTATGCAACATGTCTTGGTCGTGGATGCCACCCGGCGCCCGCTGATACCCTGCCGGCCAGCGCGAGCACGCCGACTGCTCACCCAGCACCAGGCGGCAGTCCTGCGGCGGTATCCCTTCACTATCATCCTAACCACCGCCAAGCCCGAGGCGATGGTCGTGCCGGTGCGCCTCAAGATCGATCCAGGAAGCCGGACCACCGGCCTGTCTCTGGTAAGTGAGCGCCCCACGAGCACCTCAGCTGCTCCTTCCGCTACTGGGCAAACGCAGGCTTGTGCCAGTGAGGTGGTGTGGGCTGGGGAACTGACCCACCGGGGTGAGGAGATCCACCAGGCGCTCACGAAGCGCCGTGCAATCCGTCGAGCCCGGCGTCAGCGTCACACCCGCTACCGTGCCGCCCGCTTTGCCAACCGGACCCGACCTGCTGGGTGGCTGCCCCCGTCGCTAGAGAGTCGGGTGCAGCATGTTGTGACCTGGGTGCAACGCCTGGCTCGCTGGTGTCCGGTGGATGCGCTCTCGCTCGAAGCGGTACGCTTCGATACCCAGCTGCTGCAAAACCCGGATATCGCTGGAGTAGAGTATCAGCAAGGGACCCTGGCTGGCACCGAGGTCCGGGAATATCTGCTCCTCAAGTGGGGCTACCGCTGCGCGTACTGCCATGAGGAAGCTACCTCCACCAATCGCTGGGAGATTGACCATATCCTGCCCAGGAGTCGTGGCGGGAGTGGCCGCCCAGCCAATCTGGCCCTCTCCTGTCATGCCTGCAACCAGGCAAAAGGTGACCGGACTGCAGCGGAGTTCGGCCATCCGGAGGTGCAGGCGCAGGCCAAAGCCCCACTCAAGGATGCCGCAGCCGTCAACAGCACCCGGCGCGCGCTGCGTCAACGGCTGCTGGCACTCGGGCTGCCGGTGGAGACGGGAAGTGGAGGTCGCACCAAATGGAACCGGACCCAGCGGGGGCTTCCCAAGACCCACTGGCTGGATGCCCTGTGCGTCGGCGCGAGTACGCCCGAGCGGATCCAGGGCTGGCGGGAGATGATGCCGCTCGCGATCAGCGCCCAGCGGTGGCAGCGGCGGCAGATGTGTTTGATGAATGGGATCGGGTTCCCACGCACAAAAGCCAAAGGAGCGAGTCGAGCCTATGGCTTCAAAACGGGCGACAGGGTGAAAGCCGTGGTGCCCAGCGGGAAGCCCCGCGGCACCCATGTGGGCAAAGTAGCGATCAAAGCGAGTGGCGCGTTTACGATCACGACCAGACAACGAACGGTACCCGATGTGCCGTATCGCTATTGTCGGCGCGTACATCGAGCTGATGGCTATGCATATGAGAAAGGAGAGCGCGCTTTCCTCCCGATCCCCTAAAAGGGATGGGTGCCCAGCGCGAGAGTTCTATGGGAAGTAAGCGCGGATTTGCCGTGACGCGGCTGGTGGCGGAGCTACCCGCCTCAGTACCGTTTGTTGCGCCGGAGGCCATAGAGCGGAGGACAGGAAAGCCGATACGGTTGCGGCTTGGAGCCAACGAGAGCGCGTTTGGTCCGTCACCGAGCGCCGTAGTCGCCATGCGCGACGCCATCGCTGAGTCCGCCGACTACGGCGATCCGGAATCCCACGAATTGCGCTCCGCCTTAGCCGCAATCCACGGGGTCACAATAGACCACATTACCATTGGCAGCGGCATTGATGATCTCCTGGGACTGGTGGTGCGCACATTCCTCGAGCGCGGCGCTACCGCGGTAACTTCACTGGGAGCGTACCCGACTTTTAACTTCCACGTGGCTGGCTACGGCGGTAACCTCGAACGAGTCCCTTATCAGGATGATCGGAGCGACCTCGAGATGCTGGCGGCCTCCGCCAGACAGACCAGCGCGTCACTCGTCTACCTAGCCAATCCCGACAATCCCAGCGGCAGCTGGCACTCCGCCGAAGCAATCGCCGCTTTCCGAGAGAACCTGCCGACCGGTACACTGCTCCTGCTCGATGAGGCCTACTGCGATTTTGCCCCGGACGACGCTATTCCCCCAATTGACGCGGACGACGACAGCATCATACGCGTACGGACATTCTCGAAGGCTCATGGCATGGCCGGACTGCGTATCGGCTATGCCATAACCACCACACAAACCCATTTGGCCTTCGACAAGGTGCGTCTGCACTTTGGGGTGAACCGGATCGCACAGGCGGGTGCGCTTGCCTCACTCAGCGACACAACCTATCTGCGCGGTGTTGTCGCCGAGGTCGCCGAGGGAAGGCATGACTACTCACAGCTCGCTCTTGAGCTCGGGTTGGTTCCGCTAGCCTCCGCTACCAATTTCGTGAGTATCGACGTGGGCGGCCGCAAGCGCGCCGAGTTGCTTGCTCGCCGCCCTGGCAGAGCAAGGCGTCTTTGTTCGTATGCCCGGCGCACCGCCCTTGGATCGATGTATCCGCGTGACCGTGGGTACGCCAGATCAGCGCGCTACGTTTGCCGCTATCATGGAGCAGCTATGGCCGGAGATAGCCGATCTCCCACCCAGCTAGCTAGTAGCCGGCAGCCTGGCCATCGCAGCGCTTGTCGCTGGCGGCGATGTACCCACGTCCTGGTAGTCGCCAGATGGTCTGGCCGCGGCCGGCCCAATCCACTTCCGGATCAATCTCTACCTCATGCCCACGAGCTTGCAGACCGGCGACTATTGCTGGATCGCACGGCTCGACCTTCACGAAGCGACCACCCCACCAGGACCAGCGTGGTGTATCCAGGCTGGTCTGCGGGTCCATTCGATAGTCGACGGTGTTGACGATAGTCTGAATATGCCCCTGCGGCTGCATATGGCCACCCATGACGCCAAACGGTCCAATCGCATCACCCTCGTGCGTGAGAAAACCAGGAATGATGGTATGAAACGGACGTTTCATCGGCGCCAGACAGTTAGGATGCCCAGGATCCAGCGAGAAGCCACTACCCCGATTCTGCAGAACTATTCCGGTGTCAGGCACGACAATGTGCGAGCCAAACGAGGTATATGTCGACTGAATGTAACTCACCATCATGCCAGACTCGTCGGCGGTAGCCAGATACACAGTGTCGCTCTCGCGGGGGTCGCCAGGCTCGGGAATGAGCGCCTGCTCGCCTATAAGGGCACGGCGACGAGCCGCGTACGACTTGGAGAGGAGCTCGGCGACCGGTATAGCGACATTGCCATGCTCGGGATCGCCGATATGTCGGTGAGCGTCGGCAAATGCCATCTTCATAGCCTCGAGCTGGAGGTGGTAGCTCTCGACCGAGTCTCGCGGGATGTCGCCCAGCGGGAAACCCTCGAGGATGTTGAGGCCAATGAGCGCCGCCAGCCCCTGCCCGTTAGGAGGCATCTCCCACACGTCGAAACCTCGGTAATTGGTGCTGATGGGTTCCACCCAGGAACTGGTATGACGAGCGAAATCATCGCGACTAAAGTAGCCTCCGGAATGCTCGGCAAAATCAACACACCGCGCAGCGAGTTCTCCAAGATAGAACTCGTCGGCATCGCTTTCGGCGATCAGCCGAAGACTTCGCGCCATATTCTGGCTCTGCCAGAGCTCGCCTATACGCGGTGCCCGGCCGGCAGGAGCGAATAATTGGCTGAAGGCCGAATACTCCTCGCCAGTCAGATGCGGATGTACCTCTTCGGCGGCGAAGCGCCAGTGCCACCGGGAGATAGGGGAGACTGGGTAGCCATGCTCGGCGTACTCTATGGCCGCTTCAAATAGCTCCTTGAAGGGCAATCTACCGAACCGCCGGTGTAAGTCTCGCCAGACTGCCGGCGCACCTGGGACAGTAACGGCAAGCCAGCCAAATTCCGGCATGCTCGTGTATCCATGGTCGCGTACCGTGTCCAGTGTCATTCTGGCCGGGGAACGACCCGATCCATTTAGACCATGAAGTCGTGATCCGTCCCATATCAAAGCGAAAGCATCTCCCCCTATCCCGTTGGAAGCCGGCTCTACCACCGTGAGCGTTATGGCGGTGGCCAGGGCAGCATCCACCGCATTTCCGCCCTGCTTGAGCACCGCCAGACCTGCCTGCGCGGCAAGTGGTTGGCTGGTTGCTACCGCACCGCGCGGCGATAGAATCGGCTGGTGCTTGCCCGGAAAAGCGAGAGGCTCGAGATCGATATGCAGCATGTGGTCTCCTTCCGACCGTGAGACAGTGAGGATCCCCGATTGCGCCAACGCGACAGTGCGCGGTCTACGTCATCCGCGCAGCAGATGGAGCCGTAGCAAGTTGACGGCGGTGAGCGCGGCGCGCCACTTTATCTCAGTGCGGGAGCCGCGGAAGAGCTGGCTGGTCTCGCTGGTCCGGTCGCCGCTTGCCACTGCGATATGCACGGTTCCGACCGGTTTCTCTTCTTGCTGCGTGGGACCGGCTACTCCAGTGATACCGATTCCTACGTCGGCCTGTAGGCGCTCTCTTATCGCTGCCGCCATGGCGCGAGCGGTCTCAATGCTCACGGCGCCGTGCGCTTCGATCGTTTCCGCCGGCACGCCCCATTGTTCTTTCACGAGAGTGGCGTAGGAGACCAAACCTCCCAGGTATGTCGCCGAGCTGCCCGGTACGTCGGTGAATGTGCTCGCGAGAAGTCCACCACTGCACGATTCCATCGTAGCCAGGGTGAGATTGCGCTGGGTCAACAGCTCAAGCGCCACACTGGCCGGCGTATCCTGATCGATACCATAGACATGCTGTCCAAGTAAGCGACGCGCCTGCTCTTCAAAGTCCCGGACCATTCGCTCGGCCTCATCCCGAGTCGCGGCCTTCGCGCTGATACGGACATCGACCGCATCAGACTTGGCATAGGTGGCGACCGTGGGATTGTTGCTATGTATCAACGACTCAAGGCGCTCCTCGACACTCGATTCTCCCAGGCCCGCCACCCGAAGAGTCCGTGTGAAGAGTAGGGAACCTCCCGCCCGGTCTCGCAACCCCGGCACCACCTCGTGTTCCCACATGCGTTTCATCTCATGTGGGACGCCCGGCATGGCCACCACGACCTTGCCATCTTTCTCCGCCCACCAGCCGGGGGCGGTTCCAACTGGATTGGCCAGGGGAGTGACCGACGGCAGGATCCATGCCTGCTTGATGTTATGCTCAGGCATCTCGACGCCGCGATCGGCAAAGAAAGCTCGCAGCTTCTTCTCATACTCAGGATCGACTGTGGGTGTCTCATGAATCACAGCGGCAATGGCTTCGCGAGAGAGATCGTCTTCAGTCGGACCAAGGCCCCCGGTCATGATGACAATATCTGATCGGTCGCGGGCACGAGCCAGGGTCTCGGTCAGCCTATCCAAGTTGTCCCCCACCTGCGAGACAAAGTAGAGATCGATACCGAGCCCCGCCAGCTGCTGCGCTAGATAGGTAGCGTTGGTGTCGGTAATCTGCCCAAGCAGGAGCTCGGTGCCGATAGAGAGAATTTCCGCCCGCATTGCTCATCCCCTAAATAGTCGATACGCTATCGCTAGCCTTCCTGGCAGATTGTACCACTGCGGCCTAGCGCTTTGGATGCGATGACTAGCTTGCTATGACATGACTTCGACATGGTATACTACCGACCGCTTTTGAGAGGACGCAATCATCGTCAATTACTTAAAGATAGGCGGGACGGCAGTGTTTTCGCATTCACAACGTTATTACGATGCGGTCTATAGTGGGAAAGACTATGCTCGCGAGGCACACCTGCTCAAGAGCCTTATAGCCAAGCATAAGCGGTCAGACGGTAATACATGGCTCGACGTCGCCTGCGGTACCGGGGGACATGTGCCCTATCTGTACCCTGACTTTGTCTATGAAGGACTGGACCTCGACCCCGAGATGCTGGCGCTGGCCCGCGCCCGCTTCCCCCACATCGTTTTCCATCAGGGCGACATGGTGAGCTTCTCGCTCGATCGCCGGTTTGACGTCGTCACCTGCCTTTTTAGCTCGATCGCCTATGTGAGGACCGCGCAGCGGCTACAGCAGGCTATCAGCAACCTTAGCAGGCACCTAGAGCCAGGAGGCGTTCTCCTGGTAGGGGCATTCTTCACGCCGCAGCAATGGATGCCCGGCCACCCTCATGCGATGTTCGTCGACCAGCCCGATCTCAAGTTGGCGCGCATGAATGTCAGCGGCCTTGAAGACGGCAACATCGCCATTCTAGACTTTCACTATCTGGTGGCCACACCAGACGGCGTTGAGTACTTCAGTGAGCGTCATGAGCTGGGGCTCTTCACGGACGAGGAGTATCGGGCCGCATTCAGTCAGGCCGGTCTCGAAGTTAGCTACGAGAGCGACTGGATCGACGGGCGCGGTATGTACATCGGCACCAACGTCCAGCGGTGAGCCCCTTCGGGTCCCTCATTTGGTGTACAGAAACCACATAGAGCCGCAGCAACCACGTCAAGCCTCGTTCGGGCTACTCGACGTATCTATCAGTCATACCTGTTATGCCGAGTTGGAACTACATCTTGTGGATTTGTGGGTTTTAGGTCAAATTCTACAAGATGTAGTGTCTGCGGCCTTGAAAATGCTATATATAGCGGGTATGCTTACGTGTGCGGGTTGAACCCGCGAGATGTCCAGGCGCGAAATACACTTACAAACTCGGAGATCAGGAAAAGGAAGAGCCGTGAAAGAGAAGAAGGGCGCTGCCGGCGGTAAAGGTGCCGTCGTACCGGTTGAGCGCAAGCATGGCAATTGGTCCGAGGCGGCGACACGGGTATTACGCGAACGCTACCTCCTTCGCGACGCCGACGGGAACGTTGTCGAGACACCGGACGAGCTCTGCTGGCGTGTGGCCACGGCGGTCGCCACCGCGGAAAGCACGTGGAAGGACAAGACCGGAGTGACGCCCGAGGAGATGGCGGAGAAGTTCTACGACGTCATGGTCGAGCATAAGTTCCTGCCCAACTCGCCGACACTGATGAATGCGGGCAAAAACAACAATCTCCAGCTCTCGGCCTGCTATGTGGTACCGGTCGAAGATAGCCTCTCCGGGATCTTCGACGCGGTCAAGCACGCTGCATTGATCCATCAGAGTGGCGGCGGATGCGTCTCTGGCGACGCCCACGTCTTTACGACATTCTGCGGCGTCGAGGCGATCGCCACGCTCTATGAGCGTGTACTAGCAACCGGCATGGCTGAAGAGATGCGCGGCGACCATGCGGTTATGGATGTGCGGGACCTGGGCATTCAGACGATGGCGCTCAATCCCGAACATGGTGAGTACGAGCGCGCCCAGGTAACGCATCTGTGGCGTTACGACGTTCCGCTGGTCGACCAGGTCCGAGTGCGCGGCGCCAATGGCTTGAAAGTCACGACGAGCCGCTGGCATCCTTTCATGGTCTTTGACGGCACTGGCCTGGTCGAGCGACGCGCTGACGAGCTGCGTACCGGCGACATACTGCCTACGCCTAACGGCTCGGTGCGCCAGCAGTGGCCCCATACTGAGTACCGAGTGGTGGGTGACGTTCGCCTTGACGAAGAAATCGCGTGGCTCCTGGGCTTCTATCTGGGAGACGGCTCGCTCGGCTGGGCAAAGGTTCCAGGGAGTGATCCGCGACAAGAGAAGCTTCGCTGGCGCCTCTTTGACGGACGAACCGCCTCGCTGGAGCGCGCACGTGACATTCTGGCGCGGCGCTTCGACGTTCATCTGCATGTGCAGCGGGACGGGCGCGGCTTGCATTCTCTCGCTACGACGGACAGCACGTTCATCGCGCGTTTCCGCGCTCTTTTGGCACTTGAACCCGGCCCCAAGCTGGATCTTCCGTTCCCTGAAATGGTAGCGAAGTCACCGCTATCGGTAGTGGGCGCATTCCTGGCCGGTCTCGTAGACTCAGACGGATACGTGGAAAGCGCACGCGATCGGGTCACCTACACCACACAGGCGCGGCAGCTCGCCGAAAAAGTGCAGACGCTCTGCAGCCTACTCGGCCTGGCGCCCAGCATCCGCACGCGCCAGCCACACGGTAAAGGACGCTCGGTAGTCTATGAGGTCAAGCTGGCTTCCGAGCCACTGGTGAGCGATCTCCGAACATTGATCGGACCATATCTCGTCGATTCGCTTAAAGTCGAGCGACTGGCGGCAGCCCGCGGCAGCCACCAGCACTCCACTGCGACGCGCCTTCCCATCCCGTTCTCCGCGATTGAGGACATCCTGCACAGTATTGGCATCACGACCGACACGACTCCGATTCACCGTGGGCCGGTGCTCGTTGGCAAGACCGAGATCTGGCTGCACCGGTGGAAGGAGGGGCAAGGAGTCAACACCGAGAAGCTGCGGCACGTGGTCTCCGCCCTCCGACCGCTGGTCGACGCACGCTTCCAGGCCCGCCTGGACGTGTTGGAGAACCTGGCACAGGGCGCAACCACCGTCACCGCGGTCGAGACTCCGGAGCAGAACGTCGCCTTCTATGACTTTACGGTGGCCGATCACAGCACCTATCTGGCTGGCACCAACGGCCTCACCGCTATCCATAATACCGGCTTCTCGTTCTCGCGACTGCGGCCCGCCGGCAGCATGGTGGCCTCCACGCACGGCGTCGCCTCCGGTCCGGTGAGCTTCATGCGCATCTTCGATCAAGCAACCGAAGCAGTCAAGCAAGGCGGCTGCGTCGTTCCTGAGACGCGCGTCTCTACCGCAACTGGACTGGTAAAGATCGGCACACTTGGTCCGGTCGAAGGAGAGTCCAAGAGCTGGCATCCACTGAGACAGCCGCTAACCGTCTGTACCGATGGCGGTAGCCGCAAGGCGGAAGAGTTCTACCATAACGGGTGGTCGGCGGTTCGCCAGCTGCGAACTAAATATGGCTATCACTTCACCGGTACTCCGGAGCACCGGGTCCGGGTTATCGACGAGACCGGCGCCTATGTCTGGCGGCACCTGCGCGACGTACAGACGGGCGATTGGGTGGCTCTGCAGAAAAATACTTATCCCGACAGCACCGACTACCGGTTTGCTCCGTCTAGCCGTATTCCTCACTTCAACGCGACCCAAATCACAACGCCTGAGCGGCCGAGTGCCGAACTCGGTGAGTTCATCGGCTATCTCATCGGCGATGGCTGTATCAACTACTACAATAGTGGCGGGAAGACGGGCCGTCTCATCATGACCGTCGCCGACGCCGAGCCCGAGGTAGCGGCTCGCGTTCTGCACCTGGCAAGTGAGCTATTTGGAATCACCGCGACTCCGCGTAAGAAGCCCAATGACGCCAGCACCAACTACTTCTTCGCCTCAACCGAGCTGGTGGCATGGCTCGAGCACATCGGCGTGACCAAGCACTCTACCCTGGATCTGCGTGTGCCGGAGGTGGTCTTTGCGGCTGGAGCCGAGTTTGCCCGCGCTTTTCTGCGCGGCCTCTTCACTGCCGACGGCACCATCTCAAAGGATGGATACCCGCAGCTCTACAGTATTTCACGCGCGCTGATTGAGGATGTGCAGCAACTGCTGTTGGCACTGGGTATTCCGAGCGGTATAACCGTCAATGAGCGGCGTGAGACCTCGAAGGGTAAGCATCCGGTCTACCGGCTGCGTCCCATTACTCGCTCCGGGCTCCGCGAGTTCGGCGAACAAATAGGCTTTATGGCGGCGGCGAAGAACGACCGGCTCGACGCTGGCATCGAGAAGGCCTGGGAGTTCAACGACATCATTCCCAACCAGCAGCAGGTGGTCGCGAGTCTCTACGACGGCCCAGGACGTGGAAGCGGCCCGAACCGTGGGTCTCGAGGCGCTGATCACGAGCTCTACCACGACATTCAACACTACCTGCCCGGTGTCGCCGCCCCCCGCCATTTGACCCGTTCTCGACTGCAGGATCTCTCCGACAAGCATGAGGAAGTACGTAACAGCGCACTTGCCACCTTCCTCATCAATGATCAATTCTATGACCAGGTGGTCTCGATTGAGGATGACGAAGCAGTAACCGTAGACCTCTCAGTCGAAGAGAACCATACGTATATCGCCAATGGCTTCGTCAGCCACAACACTCGTCGCGGCGCCAACATGGGAATATTGCGGGTTGATCACCCCGACATACTGCAATTCATTGATTGCAAGCGTGACGGCTCGGTGACCAACTTCAACATTTCCGTGGCTATCACCGACGAGTTTATGCGTGCGCTGGAGGCCGACGGCGAATATGACGTGGTGGACCCGCACAGCCATACTGTGGTACGCCACCTACGTGCCAGAGATGTCATGGACGCCATCGTGGACGCCGCCTGGACAACCGGCGACCCCGGCCTGGTCTTCCTTGATCGTGCTAATCGGTCCACCGCCAATCCGACTCCTGAAATCGAGCTGCTGGAAGCAACCAACCCATGTGGGGAACAGTGGCTTGGTCCGTACGATGCCTGCAACCTGGGCTCCATCAACCTGGGAATCTTCGTGCACGATGGAGAGATCGACTGGGCCGAGCTGGAGCGCGTGACCCGGGTCACCACCCGATTCCTCGACGATGTGATCGAGATTAATCCGTTCCCGCTTCCCGAGGTCCATGACAAGGTGCACGCCAACCGGCGGATCGGCCTGGGCGTCATGGGCTGGGCCGAGATGCTCTTTGAGTTGGGGATGCCCTATGACAGCGACGAAGCCGTAACATTGGGCGAGCGCGTCATGGGCCGGATTCGCGACTGGGCTCGGGAGGAATCTCACAAGATGGCCGAGGAGCGGGGAGCGTTCCCCAACTTCTCCCGAAGCATCTATAAAAACGATCCGGTGTTGCGCAATTCCACCTGTACGACGGTGGCTCCAACCGGATCCATCAGCATACTGGCGGACTGCTCATCGGGCATCGAACCCATCTTTGCCTTGGCCTTCCAGCACCGAGTCAAGCAGCCCAACGGCTCGTACCGAGTGCTCGACTTTGTCAACCCATTCTTTCAGCGAGCGCTGGAGGAGAGTGATATATCGGACAAGGAGGACGTGTTGGAATACGTCAAGGCGCATGGCTCTCTGCATGGGAATCCGGCGGCCGAGCATCCGGCGCTAAAGCCGTACATTACCGCACATGAAATCGCCCCTGACTGGCACATTCGCATGCAGGCGAGCTTCCAGAAAGGTGTGGACAATTCAATTTCGAAAACCATTAATCTGCCGAACAGCGCAACCTATGAGGATGTGCGTGAAGCGTATATGCTGGCCTGGAATCTGGGATGCCTGGGCATCACCATCTTCCGTGACGGCAGCAAAGGAGAACAGGTTCTCAACGTGGGAGTCAAAGAAGCCGACCAGAAAAAGAGCGCAGTAACCGAGCCGGTGGCACCGGCGCCGGTGCCTGCGGCGACCAATGACGGCACCGGACATACTACAGCCGGCGCCGAGACCGTGGCCGAGCCTCGACTCGCCCCGCCGGTGCCGCAGCCGGTGATCAGCACGTATCCAAACGGCATAAAGCCGCGGCCCGAGGTCATGTCAGGCTATACCCGGCAGGTGCGGGCACCGGAGGGCACGGTCAACATCACGCTCAATAGCGACGCTGACGGGCTCTTCGAGGTCTTTGTCAACGTGGGCAAGGCGGGGTCGGACGTCTCGGCTCTGGCCGAGGCGCTGGGCCGACTCATCTCGCGCTTCGTGCAGATCGACAGTCCGCTGACCCAGGACCAGCGAGCCGCCGAGATCGCTCGCCAGCTCAGCGCGATTGGGGGCAGCACCTCCATCGGTTTCGGGCCCAACCGGGTCAGGTCGCTGCCTGACGCGGTGGCGCGGGCCCTCTACCTCCATCTGAACAGTCCTGAGGTTTCAGCCGTAGCCGCGGGTGAGGAAGAAGCGGAGGCAAGCGACAGTGGCGAGGCACACGGATCCGTGGGAGGAGCGACCTCCCAGGCAGCTGGTGGTGGTAATCAGACCAACGGGCATCGATTCAACCCGTCGACGAACGCGCTCTTCACCGTTACTGGCAACCTGTGTCCCCAGTGCGGCAACAACACATTGTATATGGAGGAAGGGTGCAAGAAGTGTGTGAGCTGCGGCTATAGCGAGTGTTAGCGGCGGCTTAAGTTCGTATCGGTGCTCATAGCCCTCGAACTGGCTTAAATCCACAGATGCGAATCCCTAGATGCGTATGTACACATGTGTACGTACGCATCTCGGTGTTATTGCTCGTGGTCTTTCTTCGAAACAGAGCGACTGGATACTTCCTCGATTTATGTACCGTATCGGCTATCCACGACATCCTTTCTCCCGTAGCTCACGTACCCAACTCCCCCAGCTGGTTGAACAGTATCTAACAATGCCAGCTTTACTATGCGGATTAGCGGTAGTACTACTGTCTTCTTGGTGGTTATGCCTCCAAAGTGCGCTACTTGCTCCTCATCGGCATTGCACTCCACGATCCAATGCACCGCCAGAAAGCCACGTTACGGTGAAAAACAATGTAAAGCTATGCTTGCCTCATGTCTTCCAGCTATGACAGCAACATAGTCAATGTTCATAGAGTCCACACTCCGTCGTCGTTTTCGTTGATAGGCCGCGAGAGGTGCTTGCCCCAGCCCCCGTGCGGTTTACAATGGAGCAGGCGCATCTGCTCCATTGAGTGCGTACTAGAAGGGCAAACAGGTGGACGAGCCTCTCGCGGCACCGGCCTCGGGGTCGCTCTGGCGCAATCGCGACTATAGGTGGCTCTGGGGCGGGCAAGCCGTTTCCTCCCTGGGCACGGGCATTTCCCAGTTTGCCTTCCCACTGCTGATCCTGGTCCTGACCGGTTCGCCCGCCGCAACCGGCTTTGCCGCCGCACTGGGGCGCGCTCCCTATCTGCTCTTCAGCCTGCCGGCGGGCGCGCTGGTGGACCGATGGAATCGCAAGCGGGTGCTGCTGATCTGCACGGTGGGGCTGCTCCTCTGTGTGGGCAGCGTCCCAGTGGCTCTGGTAGCCAGGAACCTGACGGTGTTTCAGGTGTATCTGGTGGTCTTTCTGATGGGCTCGTTCGCGGCCTGCTATGAACTGGCCGAACTGGCCGCCCTGACGCATCTCGTCCCGAAAGCTCAGCTTCCGACCGCGGTTACGCAGAATGAAGCGGTCTATAGCAGTGTCTCGCTGCTGGCCCCATCGCTGGGCGGCATCCTGTTTAGCCTTGGGCGCCTGTTTCCTTTTGTAGCAGACGCTACCTCCTATCTGGTCTTACTCTTCTTCTTGCTCAAGATTCGCCGCCCGTTGCAGGACGCTCCCGCCCCTGGCGAGCATCACCTGCTGCGCGCGGTCCACGAGGGCTTGCGCTGGCTCTGGTCGCAGCGACACCTGCGTGTGCTGGCGGTATTAGCGGCCTACCTGGAAATCCTGCTCACCGGCAGCGTGCTGATCGTACTGGTCATTGCCCAGCGGCACGGGATATCGGCTGCGCTGCTAGGGGGGATCTTTGCGATTGGCGGGGTTGGCAACCTGCTTGGCACCTTCCTCAGCGTACCTCTCCAGCGGCGGGTGCCGTTTGGCCGGGCGCTCAGCGCGCTGCTCGTTCTTTTTCTGGTCGTCTGGCCACTCTACGGCTTTGCGCCCGCGCCCTGGTTCCTGGCTACGGTCGTGGCCGGCTGGTCGGTTATCGATTCGCTGGCTGCTATTCAGATGGAGAGCTACCAACTCACCTCCGTGCCCGATAGGCTGCAGGGGCGCGTCAGCAGCGCCTATCGCCTGCTCACCTTTGGCACGCTTACGGTCAGTCAGGCAATGATCGGCCTGGGCCTGCAATATTGGGGTGTGCTGCCCACTGTTGGCGCGCTCTGGGCTGGGTTGGCGCTGGTGGCGCTCGGCGTGCTCCTCCAACCGCACCTACAGCAGGCCACCCTCCCGAACAGATAACGATGGGTGAACGAAAGAATGCTTTGCGTGCCTGGTCATGGCGTTGTCTCTTTCGCACAGTTTCTGAGAACAAGAGTCTCCATTACCGGTAGGCTTCCGCCTGCAGTAGAAAGAGCTCTTTATACCGTCCCGCTAGAGCCAGCAGGTCGCTGTGGCTACCCTCTTCGAGGATCTCACCATGCTCCAGCACCAGGATGCGGTTGGCGAGACGCACGGTGCTGAAGCGATGTGAGATAAAGACCGCCGACTTGCCGGCGGTCAACTCGCGAAAGTGTCTAAATACCTCGTATTCCGCCTGAGGATCCAGCGAGCTGGTAGGCTCGTCGAGAATCAGCAACTGGGCATCACGCATAAACGCCCGGGCAAGCGCGATCTTCTGCCATTCCCCTCCCGAAAGCTGCTGGCCATGCTCGAACCATTTACCCAGAATACTCTCATACGCATCCGGCAACTTCTCGATGACAGCGTCCGCACCGCTCTTTGCCGCCGCCGCTCGTATGCCTTCCTGATCGTCTACCGCCTCGACTCTTCCGACGCCAATGTTTTGGCCCGCGGTGAGAAAGTAGGTGACATAATCCTGGAAAATCACGCCAATTCGGGAGCGGAGCGCGTCTAGATCGTATTCTTTGATATCATGATCATTAATCAGTATCTGGCCCTCATCTGGATCGTAAAGGCGTGTCAGCAGCTTTACGATCGTGGTCTTGCCAGCGCCGTTACTTCCAACCAGCGCCACCGCCTCTCCCGGCTGGATAGAAAAACTGACGTTGTGCAGCGCCTGTCCTTTTGACTCCGGTCCGGGATAACTGAAGCTGACGTTACGAAATTCGATATGGAGTCCAGTGTCGGGGAGGGTAAGACCATGCTCAGGGCTGGCTATGGAAGGGACATAGGCCAGATAGTCGAAGAGCGTATTGATAAACAGGTTGTTCTCGTAGGCCGAAGAGACACTCGAAAGCAAGCTATCAAAGCTTCCCCCAAGCGAGAGAGCCGCCTGAGTATAAAGAGCAAGGCCACCGAAATTTATGTACCCCATCACCGCCTGTAAGGCCACATACAGGTAGATCAGACCATTGACAAGCGTGCTCCCCTGTTCCCAAGCAAAGGAAGCCAGATAGCGGGGAACGATCAGGGCGCGGGCCTCGCTATAAAACCGGGTAGTCAGGCGGCGGAAGAGCATGATAAAGTAGCTCCCCAGCGTGAAGAGCTTCACCTCTTTGTTGTAGGTATCGGTAGTCAAAAGCGTATTATAGTAGGCCATTTCGCGGCGCAGCGGGGACTGGCGCCTCATCAACTGGTAGCCCCACCACCCATAGCGAACGTCGGCATAAAAGGCCGGGATGGGCGCGAGCAAGGCAAGAATCGCGATCCACCACGCCAGGTGTACCAGAATGAACAGCATGGACAACAGCGTGACAAGCGTACGACCCATGCCAAACGTCTGGGAGATCATGTTGATCGGGCGTGTAGTAGCCTCGCGTTGGGCCTGCTGCAGGGAGTCGTAGAACTGGGAATCCTCAAAGAAGCGTAGATCGAGCGTGTTGGCCTTTTCCATGACCTGAAGCTGGACGGCGTATGTCGTCTTCTCCTGCAAGAGCTGCTGCACAATATTGGCAAGAGTGCCGAGCAGGCTGCTGATCGCCTGGATGGCAAACTGGGCGACGACCAGCCAGATGACTACCTGAGTAGTGCCATGGGTTCCATGCTGTGCAATCGCATTGACGACCGCCTGGAACAGCGAGGCGGTGACCAGTGCGGTCAGGGCCGGCAGAATACCCTGGGCCAGGGTAAACACCGCCAGGAATATGGTGAAGACCGGCTGGATATCGAAGACCAGCTTGAGCACTCGTGGCAGGCTGGACAACGCCTGACTGACTTTCGCGAGGGTGAGGCGATCGGTAGCGGGCTTTGGCAGCGCACTACGGGTGTTATTCGAGTTCGTGTTTGTGTCGCCGCTGCCGGAGGCCGAAGACGGCCTCCGGCGTCTACGCCACCATTGTTGCAGTCTGCCCACTGACATCATGATGTCTTTCACTATCTTCCTGGTCCTCCGGCTGCGATCCAGTATCGCTTAACTGGCGCCGGTTGCAAACCGGAAAGAAGAGTAGCACATCACTACCCGGATGGGCAGTGC
Source organism: uncultured Acidobacteriaceae bacterium (assembly GCA_963782275.1). Classification (GTDB taxonomy): domain Bacteria; phylum Acidobacteriota; class Terriglobia; order Terriglobales; family Acidobacteriaceae; genus Bog-257. Next base: position 19,952 of record CAWAJA010000015.1, read on the forward strand.
CCGGATTTCCAAATAGCGCGCCTAGTGAATCAGACTGTGAGTGCCGATTCCATCACTCTTCAAGCACTAGCCATACCTTCCAGGAATTTGACGGTGAAGCCGGTGAGACTTCTCTGCGCCCTTTGGGCTTGCAGACCCAGGCGAGCTAACTGAGCGGACCGAAGAGGGTTCGTCAGCAGATAGCGACCTACGGAGGCCAGGCTTGCGCGTCCAAAGTCATCTACCAGGCCATCGAACGACGGCAGAGACTCCGCCAACGTATCGGAGACGGAGCGCACGACCAGAAAAGGTACACCGGCCTCCTCTGCCAGCGTGCCGATCCAGAAGCTCTCCATGTCCACCGCGGCGCTTTGAAAGTTCTCGCTGAGCCACACTTTGACGTCGCGAGGGCCTGCCGCACTGGACACCGTCAAGCATCCGCCGCCAACCAGCCGTCCCCAGCTCGGCGGTACGTGAATGTGCAGCGCCTGCTGGACGAGCGAGCCATCACAGTGTAGCCAGCCCACGGAGGTTGGGGCCGGTTGCGCGTTCGACGGCATGGTGAGTAGCGCTCCGACCGGTGAGCACACCACCAGATCGCCGACCTGCAGGTTAGCGTCCAGGGCACCGCAGAAGCCCAGCGAGAGAACAGCGGACGGCTGATAATGCTGCAAGACATGGCGCAGCGCTTCCTCGGCCCGCTGTCTGCCCATGCCGCTTTGCACAAGCAGGCAATCCTGGCCGCAGAGTCGTCCCTCTTCAATCAGCACTTCGCCGGCCTTGCGCGAGCCGGCAATCTTCATGAGGCGGCGAAGACCTGCTAGCTCGCTGTCCAGTGCGGCTACCGCCGTAATCATGCATACCTCCACCGGGACTATTCAACATCCGCTCTTAAGCAATCACAGTACGAGGCAGACCTCACGTAATTGCGAGTTTTGCCATGGCTACGAGAGGGCAAGCCTGGCTACCGGCAGCAGCTCGGTGTCCAGCTCGGTCAGCGCGTCTCGGAGCCGCTCCGCCAAAAGATGCGCTCCAGGGGTGTCACTATGAATGCAGAGTGTGTCGGCCCGCAGGTCCAGCCAGGTACCGTCAGCGGCACGCAGACCATGCCGAAGGGTAATCTCAGCAGCACGCGCACAGACCGCATCCGGGTCGGTGATAATACTGCCGTCCTCGTGCCTGGACAGAAGGCGGCCCTCGCCGTCATAACCGCGGTCTATAAAGACCTCTTCGGCCACCGCAAGACCGAGATCTCTCGCGATGGTGCTCTGGAGTGAGCCGGACCGGGCTATAAGAATGAGGTGAGGATCAAATGCTCGTACGGCTCGCGCCACTGCCGCGGCGAGGAGAGGGTCATCCGACGCTTGATTATAGAGAGCTCCATGAGCCTTCACATGCTCGAGGGTGACTCCGGCGGCTCGAGTCACGCCGGAGAGCGCTCCGATTTGAGCCAGAATCCAGGCTTCAACCTCGTCGGGACTGAGCGCAAGCGGTCTACGCCCGAATCCTTGCAGGTCGGGATAGCCGGGATGGGCACCGATAGCTACTCCGGACCTGCGAGCCAGCTCTACCGTACGTCTCATAACCAGCGGATCGCCGGCATGGGCACCACAGGCGATATTGACCGACGTCATCAGTGGTATGAGTGCTTCGTCGTCCCCCATGCGCCAGGGGCCAAATGACTCACCGGCGTCACAGTTCAGATCCAGAGCGGCCGGTTTACCGGACCTGAGTGTTCCCTGAGTCTCCTCACCCTCGCCCATCATCTTCATCGCTCCATTCCAGAAAGCCGCGCATCAGCCGCTCCTCCACCCCAGGCTCGAGCCGGACCGGAGCGACTGGCGCGAAGATCGAACCAGCAGCTGGTGCGGTCCGGCTATCTCGCAGCCTCTCCTGTAAGCTACCGAGCAGTTGGACCGCGGACTGCAGCGAGATGCGGTCAAAACGTACCCGATCTCCAGGACGCAGCTGAGCGACACGCCACATATCCACTGAAGCGACCACCGCTCTTACCGGATATCCACCCGTGGTCTGGTGGTCCGCCAGCAAGATGACTAGCTCACCGCCGGGCAGTACCTGTATCACTCCACGCGACACTCCTTCAGAGATCATCTCTGGGGGGAGGGGAGATAGGCGTCTCACAAGTGGGCGCCAGCGGACGGAGCCGGACACCCACCCGATCTGAATAGGGATCTACACTATATATGCCCGGCAACAGACTTCCGGTTGGAGGCGGTGAGGATTGTGGGCCGGGTAGCACGCGGATGACCCACTCCCCATCGGCAGGCGGGCGGTGATCCATGCTGGGCAGTACCGCCAAATCGATCGCTCCACCTTCCGGCGCCGGAGACAGGCCTCGCCGGAGCGAATCGCCCGGTCGCAGGGCTCTTCCCTGGATCCCACCCAGGCCGGCACGGATATCGGTGGAGTGGCTTCCCAGCACACTCTCGATCTGCACTCCGCCCTGCACGCAGAGATAGATTCGCACGCCGCGGAGAGCCGGGCCCAGCTGCAGGTGGGCGCCTGCTTGCAGAGATATGGGACGGTATAGCGGAAGCCGCTTTCCCGCGCAGGCCGCATCGCATTCCGCGCCGGTAAGGGCCACCAGGCAAGGAGACATGACCTCGAATTCGCCGCCCCCTAGAGTAAGTTCCAGGGCAGCCGCGCCCGGTGGATTCCGCAGGAGCGCATTTCCCATCCGCAGCGCGTCGGTGTCGGCCGCACCCGAGGCCGATACGCCATAGCGAGCGTATCCAAACCTGCCTAGATCCTGCACACTGGCCTGAGGTCCGGGTCGAAGCACCGTCAGCCACGGTATTCCAGGGTCGGCGGTCTCCCTGGCCACCGAGCTGATTCGGTAGGCGGGTGTGTCGGCAGGTATTCCCGCTGCCGCCGGCGAGAGAGGCTCGAACTTGACAAGGTCGCCCGGCCGCAACAGCGCGGGGGGGATAAGAGCTGCGTCAAACAACCGGAGCGACGTGCGACCAATCAGCCGCCATCCCCCCGGCGCGGAAACCGGATAGATCCCGGTCTGCCGGCCTGCCACTCCCACGCTTCCGGCCGGGACCTGTGGTCGAGGTCGATCGAGACGGGGCACGGCCAACTCGGGAGGCAGTCCACCCAGATAGGGGAAACCGGCCTGAAACCCAAGGAAATAGACTCGATACTCGGCATTACTGTGCCTGTGGACTACCTCATCGGGCGATAGGCCGGAAAGCTTCGCTACCTCCTCCAGATCCGGCCCAGCTACGCCTCCGTACTCCACCGGTACTCGGACCAGCCTACCACGCCGGGTAGCCCTCACTCTCGGCCGGCTCGTGGCCAGAATCAATCGGAGCTGCTGTTCGATGTCGGCGTACGCAGTGAGCAAGGGATCAAAACGCACCATCACTGAGGCGTACGCCGGCACCAGATCCAGGACACCAGGAATGGGAGCGGCAAGATCCAACCGGTGGAGCAACTCCATGACCCGGGCATGGGTAGCCAAAGAGATATCCGTACCCAGCCGCACGATGACCGCCGAGTCTCCCACGGCGACGATCGAACTGGCAAGATCTCGGTCCTCCGCATTCTTTGGTCCCATGCCATGCTCTCTTGCTTGCCTGTGACCGAAGAGCTACCCAGTTGAGCGTTTCGGCTCACTATCGGTTGAACGACCCCCAGTATACGATAGCGTACATCTGCGCACGTGGCAGGTGTCTACACTACAACAATATGGCGCGACGCGGTATGATTTTGCGAAGGCTGGGTGATTGCCAGGTTTGTTATGCTAGATAGCGGAAGGGAGTCAAATGGCAAAACTGTATTTTACTCACGGTACTATGGGTGCACAAAAAACCACACAGTTGTTGGCGGCCGCGCACAATTTTGAGGAGCATGGTGGCAGAGTGTTAATTACCAAGCCGGCCATGGACACCAAGGGCGATCGCGACCTGGTTTCTCGAATCGGCTTACGTCGCGAAGTAGACTTTCTAACCACGCCGTCAGCAATGCGCTTGCGCAACTCATTGTCCCTTAGTTCGGGGGGCGAGGACGCTTCCAGCATCGCCAGCCGCGCTCGTATTTGTCCCAGCACCGTGGTGAGTCCGTCGATGTCGCGTCGTCTGGTCATGAAATCGTGTATTCCTCAATTCGTCTTCAGACAAGGGTATGATACCTGCACGCCGGGTGCCCTGTTGGTCGCACTCTATTGGGCATGAGTGGGAGACGACAAAGGACGGCGGCACGGTGGGATCAGCAAGCCGTAGGGCCGAAAAATGTCTGAACAAACGGCTTCGCTCTTGCCGAAGGTCGCCCGGATCAACCTTCATTCCCTCTGAACCGGCTACCGCGCGGCTGCAACTGCGACGCGAGACTGGTCAGCCCAGCAGATCAGGCCGGGAATGAAGGCTGCGGACATGTCAGGATGGCTGGGACGTACGCGCACTGTGAATCCGTGCAGACCGCTGCGGGCAATCGAGGTCTCAACAACGTAATTGTAGTTACCCTCTGAGTCCTGTCCCGCTACCTCCATCACAACCGGGTTGCCTTCGACCAAATCTCCTTGCATGTCGACGCGCCCGACGTAAAGCTCCACGACCACGTCCTTCGGGCTCAAGCGGCCAAGATGTACCTGGGCCCGTACGGGCAAGGCTACAGCAACTGGGATCGCATCAGCCGGTCCGTCCTCAACCTTGGCGATCCAAACCTCGTGCCACTCCCTGCGAATGCGCTCCATGGCAGCCGAGAGGTCCCGCGCGCGCACGTCGTGGTCGGCCTCCAGCCCACGAAACTGGGCATGTGCCTTGACGTAAACCCGTTCGACGTAGTCGCGCACCATGCGATGGGTGTTAACAAAGTGACACAGGGAATCCACGCAATCCTTCATCCGCTCCACCCACTTGCGGGGGGTTCGATCAACTCCGGTGTCATAGAAGGTCGGAATCACGTCGCGCTCCAGCAGATCGTAAAGGGTTTCCGCTTCAACCTGGTCCTGGTAGTTGGGGTCGGTATAGGCCTCGCCCTTTCCAATGGCCCAACCCATCTTTCTGGAGTTGTTGGGATCATTCCACACTTCGTCCCACCAGCCGTCTGGCACACTGATGTTCAGAACGGCGTTGGCGACGGCCTTCATCCCGCTGGTGCCGGAAGCCTCATTGGGGCGAAGCGGAGTGTTAAGCCACACGTCCACACCCTGCACCATGGCTCGCGCGACCGCCATGTCATAGTCTTCGAGGAACACAACGTGACGGCCCAACACTGGGTCCCGGCTAACCTCGGTGATTTTGCGTATCAGCTCTTTTCCAGCGTCGTCTTGCGGGTGTGCTTTGCCGGAGAAGATCAACTGCACGGGACGCGCCGGGTCGGTCAGAAGCCGGCGCAAGCGATCCATGTCACGCAAGATCAGAGTGGCCCGCTTATAGGTGGCGAAGCGGCGAGCAAAACCGATCGTGAGCGTGTCCGGATCCAGTACCTCCGCCGCGGCATCGATCTCGGCCTGGGAAGCAGCGCGGCGCATGCGCTGATCACGTACTCGACGCCGGGCCCAGGCCACAAGGCGCTCGCGGCGGCGCTCATGGGTCCGCCACAACTCCTCGCCCGGAATCGACCTGACGCGGCTCCAGACCTCTCTCTGCGCCGGTTCTTCGCGCCAATTGGGCCCCAAATAGCGGTCGTAGAGCTGATTGAACTCGGCTGAGATCCAACTGCGGAAGTGCACTCCGTTGGTGATGTGCCCAATCGGGATCTCCTCCACCGGAACCCCAGGCCAGAGCGACTGCCACATTTTCCGGCTGACTTCGCCGTGCAGCTTGCTAACGCCATTGGCGCGTGAAGCCAGGCGCAATGCAAGCACCGTCATACAGAAATCGCCCTTGCCCGGCGCGCGGCCCAGATCCAGAAAATCCGCCTGTGAAAGGCCCAACTGCCGTGCCGTCTCGTCAAAGTACCGGTTCATCAGGTCGGGATGAAAGTAGTCGTGGCCGGCTTCGACGGGAGTGTGGGTGGTGAAAACCAGGCTGGCTGAAGCCAACTCCCGCGCCTCCGCCAGACTGAGATTGCGAGTTCGCATCAGATGCAATACGTGTTCCAGCGCAAGAAACGCTGAGTGGCCTTCGTTCATGTGGTAAACCGTGGGCTGCAGTCCCATTGCCTGCAACGCGCGGTAGCCGCCGATTCCCAGCAGGATCTCCTGGCGGATTCGCATCTCGCGGTCCCCGCCGTACAACTGGTCAGTAATATCGCGGTCTTCGGGACGTGCATTGGAGGGTAGGTTGGTATCGAGCAGATAGAGAGATACCCGCCCAACTTGCACTCTCCAAACTTGCGCGTACACAGGTTGTCCGGCAAGCTTCACTTCCACGATGACAGGATTGCCGTCTGCGCCATACACGAAGCTGATCGGCAGATTATGAAAATCGTTCTCCGCATATGATTCCTGTTGCCAACCCGATTGACTGAGATATTGACGGAAGTAGCCTTGCTGGTAGAGCAGTCCCACGCCGACTAGCGGCACTCCCAAGTCGCTTGCCGACTTAAGGTGATCACCGGCCAGAATGCCGAGCCCGCCGGCGAAAATCGACAGGCATTCCGTTAACCCAAACTCGGCTGAAAAATAGGCAATGAGCGGGACATCGCCAGACTTTGCGTGGGTCCTCCGGAACCAAGTCGTATCATCAGCAAGATAACTCTCCAGGTTCGACTCAACCCGGTGCAAGTGCGCTAGGAAGGCGTCGTCGGTGGCGGCCTCTTCGAGCTTAGCCTGTTCGATGGTGCCGAGCATGAGCACAGGATTGTGTCCCGTTGTTTCCCACAGGTCGCGGTCCAGGCGCCGGAACAGCTCCACCGATTCATGGCTCCAGCACCAGCGAAGATTGTAGGCAACCGTACGCAGCCCCTCGATTGCGGGCGGCAAAGACGGTACGACACTGAACGTGTGAACCGGTCTCATGATTTGTGCTCTCCTTTGCGCCTAAGCGCCTTCTACTCTTCGAACCCCGCCCGGTCAAGTGAAACCTCTGTCAAATACACGCGGAGCACTATCCGGTTGCAGTGGCCACGGCCGTTCCTCGAGCAAGGTCGGGGACCGAAATCGGGACTCTTAATCCAGACCGCTGCTCGGAAAGTCGCTCTGACGATTCAAATGGGAACGATGGTGTTTGTTTAGCTTGGGGATGCCGGGGTGGAAATCCACCCTGCCGACGACGAATGGCTCGATCGAACGCCTATGCCTCGAACTCGACGCAACTCGTCATCGACATCTCCAGCTACTTCGCACCGTAGGCCGAAGCAAAGGCGGATCAAATGAGTGCTGTCGCTCTGATGATCCGCCTTGTGCGCTACGCGGTTGGATAGGTGCCTGCTCCTATCGTGCGGAGTTTGAGCGCTTCGGTAAGCCGTCACTGCGCTTCTACAAGAAGTGGAGGAGATGAATGTTCTCCGGCCGGATCCAGCGGATCATGTTGAAATTCGTGTAGATTCCCAGTGCATGGACGTTTGTCGTTGGTCGTACGCAATCAAAAAGATGTCGAATTCCACAAGCTGAAATGTCGCCTTATGCCGAATACCGCTTTTAGTGGTGCCGAGCGGCTGACAGGTCTTCTCTGCATTTCTGGATGCGTTAACCCGTTAAAAAATGCCAGGTCCATTTAGTTACACCCATCGCGGCTGGAAGGCTACGGCTGGGCCTTCGAGGCCTGCAGGATCTGCCCGCGTTGTTCCATGATGAGGACCAGGTTAGCTCTCTGCAGTTCCTTCAGAGCGCTTTCGACGCTCGGGACAAAATCGCCGGGCGTGTGCTTCATGCGTTCCTTGATTTGCGAGATACTTAGCCATGGGGCGCCCGGGCCCATAGCGGCGAGGACGCGCTGGGAGCCGAGGCTGACGCCGGAGCTGCCGCTGCCCGCCGAAGTGTTCATGCGAGCGGTAGTGTCATCCAGGATGATGCCCCACGAGACCTTGACCAGCTGCCAGAACAACGTAGTGGTCTCGCTGTCCATGCGCTCGACTTTGGCCTTGAGCCTCTCAAGGTCCGGGAAGACCGTGCGCGCCCCGCTCGAAAAATCCTTGAGATCGTCCATCGCGTCCAGAATCTCCTGGTATTCCATGCCCATCAAGAGCAGTTGATCTTCGATCTCGGCGGACTGGAGAACACGGAGGAGCTGGTCGGCGTCGTTGGCCTGGAGCGTTTTGTCCTTAAGATCCAGCGCCGCATCGATGTTTTCCCGAATCACGAACAACTGTTCCCCGTAAGCGCGAAGTTCGTCGCGCAGATCGGACAGGACTTCCAGCCGGTCTTCCACGGACGCCCTGCCGGACAAGGACAGCAGCATGAGCTCGGCCATGGAGCCCGCGATCACCTTGGCGTGGTGCACCTCCAGATCGTCCCCGAAGCCCTTGAGATTCCTGCCCAGGAGATCGATCAGGCGGATGGCGTTGGCCATCTTGGGATCCTTGAAAAGCTGCCGGGTGCTGCGCGGGTCCGGCTTCGGCTGCGGGAGGTTGGCGAGATCAGACTTGATCTTATCCTTCATGGCCGATTGCAGGAATCCGAGGGCCAGTCCCGCGCCGATGTTCGCGATCGCTCCCACCACCATCGAGCGTCCTGAAGGAGCGTGAACCGAATTCAGGCCTTCGGTCTCGGTGACGATGCGGACGCGGGGCGTTTCGAGCTCGGCTCCGACATCGGCCGCCACGCGCACACCTGTCTGGGTTCCCCCGGTGGTGGCCACGCGCAGGCGGACGCGTGGCGCATTGAGGTCCTCGAAATGGACCAAGCCGGTTTTCGCCAGTTTGCCGCCCACCCCGGTGGAGTTGCCACCGGCGTTAAAGACGACAAGCCGCGTGCCTCCGAGATTCGGTGTACCCTGACGCCCGCCTTTAATCCAGGTGTCCAGGCCTTGCTCGGTCGACTTCAGGCGCTGGAGGACGACGCTGCGGTTCGGGAAATTCCCCAGATTCGGATGGTTCTCGATGTGGTCGATCATCCTCTTCAGATTCTTCTGGAGGTTGACCTCGGGATCGAGCGCGGTAGCGGACGAAACGTTCCCGAGTCGTTTCAAAGACTTGTTGTCGCCAATGATGAGGTCACCCGTGCGCGGATTGTAGGCGACCCCATCGAAACCGGACGTTGTGACGCCGTGGCCGCCGGCTCCGGACGGGCCATCGATGAATTCGTATCCTTCCTGGCCCAGGATGAACCCCATATTCTGCTCTCCGGAGAAACCTCGGTTGTGGCGCGGATCTGCCATGAGAAAATCCCTCCATTCCGTACTTATCCTTAAACACAGTTAGTCGAACTAAATCTGAGGAAACGGATCGATCAGACGGGAACCCGTCACCGCAGCTCTATCCTTACCCCTGTCTCTTAACTTAGTGGAGTTACCCAGAGAGAAACGGCCAATAGCCACGAGCGGGAAAGGGCACTTGGCGGTCGTGATGCTCGTCTTGACGAGAGGCGGAATCCAGACCTGTTGACTAAGCTTGCGTTCGTAGGGTCCGGTACCTCGCGAGATGCTGCCGGGCGCTAGCGCATCGTTGCGTGCTTCATCAGGCGTGACGCCCATTCCCCAGATCAGGTATTCGAAGTTGGCGCCGGGCTTGATGGGACTCTCATCGGGTGCTTCGACCTGCGTGTAATAAAACAGGAGAACTACCCCAAGGCGCGGATTCTCGGCCCGGGTTTTCGCGACTTCGCCTCTAATCGCGTCGACGGCTTCATTCACCTTTTTCTTCTGGATGTAGTCGTTGATAAGATTGAGGACGAAGTTCACTCCTTCCAGCGCGATCTGAATTCCGCCGACAATGGCTTGGCCTTTGGCAGACGGTCCGCCAACCTCGGGGAGGGTATTGTCAGCGACGCCCTCGATAGAATAGGTGCCAGGCGCACCGCCGCCGCCACCACCACCTCCCGAGGGACCCTTGGGAGGATTGAGACCAAGCATCTTACGTGCCGTATCCGGATTCTCAATCCCGCCCTGCACTGTGATGTTGCAATCCGGAGCCAGTTGCACGCCGAACTGCGGTGCTCGCTTAGCCAGGTCCCGATCGAATGTCCAGAGCTTTGCGTTAATGGCCTTTGCCTGCGCCGCGACGAAAACGTCGCCGGGTTTGGTCGGATCGTTCTTGCGGTCGTATTCACGGATCTGTCCGGGAGCCCCCGGTGCGGGCTGCAGCTCAATGTTGTCAGCGATCAAGTTGATCCGATCTGCCATCGCGCCAGAAGCAGCGATATTGATACGCAGGTCAGCCAGGATCTCCCGGTATTGGCCGCCCAGTTGGGTAGGTTTGGCACGAGTCACGAGTTCTTCGTATGCAGCCCGGGAAATGTAGACCGGCGTTCCCGTCTTTAGATAGCGCGACAGCGCATCTGCAGCCGGCTGATTTCCCCGCGCAATAGTCGTAAGTACGTTGGTATCGAGGATGATGGTATCGCCCATGGTAGCTTGTTCCGCGCCAACGCTGTCCGGGAGTCGTTGGCTCTGGTGCGCTTGGCGCCCTTTAAGCTGCTGCGAAACTCCGCTAGCCCTTCTTGGTTGTTCGGCCTTGCAGCGACGTAAATAAACACTTGCAAGAACCGTGCCAACTCGGGCGGTTAAAAGGCAATTTGGCCTTGCCTGCGGTAGTAACGACATAAGGCCCCAAGGAGCCATTCTCTGATGGATCGCTCCTTGGTTTTCGCCGGCGGAGGCTATCTGAGTAGATATTGGTGACTATCCGTTTTGTTAGGGCGGTAGACCCGGCAACCATGGGGAGGCACCCATCCTTCTTTTGGTAGGGTGGGATATCGACAGATTGTCCAACGAAATTAACTGGAACTAATAGGTAAATGACTGCAGACCTGACATGTCCCATTGTTGCCCGGAGCTTGCAAAAATCCTAGACGCTTGCTGGGAACCAGAACGATCCTGTAGCCGGCCGGAGGAAGAGAAAATCCATCCAAGGATTCCTGCAGGTTTCCGTTCTCGCCGTAAACGTGGATCTGGCCTACCGAGAATGGCCGCGGATGGTGATGAGAAACAGCTTGTGTAAGGTATCAACCGCTACCGTCGCGCCGGAATACTTTCCGATCACCGGCAACGAGACAATGAAGCCGCTCTTCGTCGCCAGATTGTAAAACTCGACGCTGACGCTGTTGTCGGTCTCCGTCGTCGTGCAGGCAATGCCGGTGTTGGAGTCAGCCGCCACGCGGCGAGCCTGGAGCGGATGAGGTTCGAACAGGAACGCACATATCTCCGAAGTGAGGGTGGCCCAGATCGAATCAGGACCGAGACCGGACGCGCCACGCTCCTGGTTTTTTCCTTAGTCCCGCTCCCAGCGCGAACAATCCTGCGACTAGTACGGACAGGGTCACCGGCTCTGAAATCGGATTGGCGGTCACGGTTACGGAGTCGCTCAAAACGAGACCTGCGCAACCGCCTGGGCCATCACAGTTCGCATTCAGATCAATGCTGAACGCCTCTGCGCCCCCATTTGCGAACTGAAAAGTGCCGAGCGCAGGGTTCAGATAGATGCTAGACGGGTTTAGCGTACCGTAGAACATTGCCATGGATGCGAAGCTGTTGAAGGTTGCACTGCTGAACTGGGCGCTAAAGAGCTTGGTGCCGTTGGGGATACCGAGAGCCGGTATAGCCCCGTAGATGTATACACCGCCCGAACCCCCAGATGGCCCGAACATGTAGTGTCCAGGAGAAGGCTCGGAGATCTCGGAGCCTGTCATCAATGTAAGGTATCCGATACCAGATGATGGCGGGCCTGTAATGCCGCAGGAGGGATTGCAGATAGCAAATTGGCTCGCTATGGAATTGATCGCCGCCCCGAGGTTCCCGGAAAAATCCGTACCGATCGTGAGACTATTGCCCGCCTCTCCCATGAAACGCATTTCGCCTTGGGCACCCGCGCCCGAGAAAGTGATTGTTCCCGCCCATACGGGGCTTATTCCTAACAGGAACGCAATCAGCGTGGCGCACAGCAGAAGACTTCGTAAACTCATCGAGTTCCTCCAGCCGGGAATATGGCCGGGTGAGTCTCGAGTGCGTCCGGCCAGAGACGCGGCACATAGTCTGTACTCCCGTTTGAAAATGTCAGCTTCGCCGTCGAGACGGCCTTCGGCTTTCGACATATCAAGCGACAGTGAGATGAATGCGTAGAGAATGCGACTATTATTTCAGCTTGTCAAGGCACATTCGTGGCGAAAACAGAAAAGAAAGTCGCGCGGGGTAAGCTCTCTCGTCCAGCAGGCTGGAGTGCGTTCATTGGCAATCCCAGCTCGTAAGGCGACAACCACCTCCTGTTCCTACTGACTCCGACTCCGCTGCCGAACTGGAAGAACGCTTACTCCAGGTAAACCCTTGCCATCGGTCGCCACCACGGCCAATCGTGATAGCTGTGATCGCCCCAAACGTGTAGCTCGTGCCGAATGCCGCGCGCGCGTAGGATCGCGGCAAACTGCTCGTTCTTCTCCCAGCACATGTCCCACTCGCCCGTGGAAAGCACAGTACGCATGTGGTTGTAGCGCCAGCCGTCTGTGCAGTTCGCCAGATAATCTGGAGGATTATTGAAGTACACGTCCTCGCTATACCAGCCATCGAGGAAGCTCTTGATTTCGAAGGAACCGCCCATGGTCACGCAGCCAGTGACCTTGTCAGGATGGCGAAACGCGAAGTTGACGGCATGATAAGCGCCAAAGCTGCAGCCCGTAACGATGGTGCGCGGAGTCCAGTTCTTGTGCCACATCAGCGGAAAAACGTCGTTGAGGATGTAGCGCTCGTACTGCAGATGGCGCTGCAAGCGCCAGTAAGGATGTGCACGTTTGTTGTACCAGCTCTCGCCGTCCACCCCGTCCACGCAGTAGATCTGGAGGCGCCCGGCATCGATGCGGTCAGCGACCGCAGCAACCATCTTGTTGTCCTCGTACTCGAAGAAGCGCCCCATCGAAGTGGGGAAAACCAGGACCTTCGTGCCGTCGTGGCCGAAGACCAGCATCTCCATGTCGCGTTGCAGATCATGCGACCACCAGCGGTGATATTCGCGATTCAAGTTGTGGGCCTTTCCGTTGCAGCAGGGTTTGGTAATCTAAAGAACCATCATTCTACCGAATGAGCACGGATCCGATCATTACGGACAATGCGAACATGCTTGCCGCGGCGGCGGAGAGCCTGAAATCACGCCTGCGCAAACAGGAGCAGTTTGCGTCTCGCGTTGTGGATGAGAAGCATGACCTTATCGTTTATGTGCCGCCAATGTACGACGCTCAGCCGGACCAGCGCTATCCCGTTCTCTTCATGCAGGACGGCCAGAATCTGTTCGATCCAGAGACGTCGTTCATCAAGGGCAACTACTGGCGCATGGGTGAAACCGCCGACGAACTGATCGTCGCCGGCGAGATTGAGCCGCTAATTATTGTTGGCATCTACAACACGGGTGCAGACCGCATTAATGAGTACACGCCGCTCGAGGACAAGCGGCTGGGCGGAGGTCGCGCCGACGCCTATGGCCAGATGCTGGTGGAAGAGCTGAAGCCGTTCGTCGATCACACTTATCGCACCCTACCCGGAGCTGAGAACTACGGTGTGGGAGGATCGTCGCTGGGCGGATTGGTTTCGCTCTACCTTGGGCTGCGATACACCTGGGTGTTCAGCAAGCTCGCGGTGATGTCTCCTTCGGTGTGGTGGCACGATCGCGCCATCCTCAAAACGGTTGCGCAGATCAAGAGAAAACCCGACTTGCGCATCTGGCTGGACGTTGGCACCCGCGAGGGCCGACGAGCCTTGCCGGACGCGCGAGCGCTGAAGAGAGACTTGATCAACAAGGGATGGAAGCGCGGCAAAGATCTTGCCTACACCGAGGCGCAAGGCGGAGAACACTCCGAGTGGGCATGGGCGCAGCGCGTGGCGCCCATGCTGAAATTCCTGTTCCCGACGCGGCGGTAGGAAGAGCCCTATCTGCGCTACGGCGCTCCTCACAATCGCTAACGAGCTGTGCCCGAGGCGTGCTTTCGCCCTATTTTTCTCACGTACAATCGTCACCTACGGAGCAGTTAACGTATGACGGCCAGCACGACGGATGCGACGATGAAGGGATCAGTGCTCGGAGTCATTCTCCACGACATCTGTGAAGAGATCAGGCTGGAGGAGCTGCGCGAAATCCTGGGCGCCAAGCGGGTTGAGCGCGGCTTCAAGCACGCAACGCCCGAATATGTCCGCTTCGAGAAGCCTCCGGTAGTGGAGCGGCTCGATCCAGTGGTACTGAGCAGCGGGGAAACGCTGAGCCCGCAAATTAAGTATTACGACTACGGCGTCGTTAGCGTGCTCTTTGAGTTGGAGTTTGAGGCTGACTGGGAAACCCTGGTGCGACTCGCGGCCCGTTGGGTCCCAAATGCCGAGCTGGAACGGCAGGCGCAACAGATCATTCGCCGACGGCTGGAACGCATCGCTCCGGCGATCGTGCGCCAGTATGACGACTGGCTGAGCGAGGACTATTACATCTTCCTGTTGACCGACGTTCCCGGATGCCCGCGCGGAGCCGACTTGCTGTCACAACACGGGCCGGAGATCGCACAGGTGCTGCGAGGCGAGCAGACGGCGTTAGCGCGCAGCGAGAACGCCGACGTTCTTCAGGCGAGCCTTTCGTACTACCCGAACGATCTGGTGGTAGTCGGATGGAACGCGGGGTTGGTCTACGACACGCCGTCCGCGGCTGAGACCTCGGTGCAAATCCTGGAGTATGCCAACTCGCAGTTGCTGGAATTTCGTCACTATGACGAGTTGCTGACCCGCGAACTGGCTGGAGTCTATCGCTCGCTCAAGCAGCGTGCCGGTCTCTGGCGCCGTTGGCGGATGCGCAGCGAAGCTTCCCGACTGAACAGTGTCACGGTCGAGGTAACGGAACTGGTTGAGCGAGCAGACACCGCCATCAAATTTGTGAGCGACATGTTTTCCGCGCGCCTGTACCGGCTGGCAGCGGCCAAGGTGGGTGTCCCTGAATACAAGAACCTGGTGAAGGAGAAACTTCACACCGCGGAAAGCGTTTACCGCGCCCTCATCGATGAGTTCCACCAGAGCCGCGGCTTCGTGCTCGAGTTGATGGTCGTGATCATCCTGATGATCGAGCTGGTGTATCTCTTTCGGGGAAAATACTGAGCGCCAATCCCCCTGTTACAATCGGATTGCAGGCCTTCTGTCTGCGTCTTCTCTCATCCATGAAGTGTCCGTTCTGTGGCTTTGAAAACGACAAGGTGGTCGATTCGCGCGAGAGCAAGGAAGGCGAGTCCATTCGCCGCCGTCGCGAGTGCTTGAAGTGTGAGAGGCGCTTCACCACCTATGAGCGGATCGACGAAATCCCTTACATGGTGGTGAAGAAAGACGGCCGCCGCGAAAAATTCGAGCGGCAGAAAGTGCTGAATGGGTTGCTGCGGGCCTGCGAGAAGCGGCCCGTCTCCATGGGCAAACTGGAGCAGATCGTCAACGACGCCGAAGGTTTTGTCGTCGATTCGCCCGATCGCGAGCGCAAGACCAGCGAG
The DNA here is from genome assembly GCA_963782275.1 of uncultured Acidobacteriaceae bacterium. GTDB lineage: Bacteria > Acidobacteriota > Terriglobia > Terriglobales > Acidobacteriaceae > Bog-257. The sequence goes on from CAWAJA010000015.1 coordinate 35,427, forward strand.
ATTGGCGAATTGATCATGAATCGCCTAAAGCGCATTGACAAGGTGGCCTACGTGCGGTTTGCCTCGGTTTATCTCGACTTCAAGGATGTGCGTGAGTTCATGTCTGAGCTCAAGGACCTGCTCGATACCAAGGAAGGCGCCTCCGCCAAAACCAAGTCCGGAGACTGATTCCGGCAGTCAGACGAAGGATCGAATGGCATACTCCGTAACCTTGATTCCGGGCGATGGGATCGGCCCAGAGGTGATAAACGCAACCGTCCGCATTCTGGAAGCGAGCGGCGTCAAGTTCCAATGGGAGAGCTATGCGGCCGGGGCCGAAGCCTACGAGAAGTATCACGAATATATCCCCAAGGAACTGACAGAGTCGATCGAGCGTACCCACGTCGGCCTCAAAGGTCCGGTGACCACACCGATTGGCGGCGGATTCTCCAGCATCAACGTCGCCCTGCGCCGACAGTTTGAACTGTTCGCCAACTTCCGTCCGATCCGCAATCTTCCGGCCGTAGCTACGCGCTATCCCGGCGTGGACCTCATCGTCATTCGCGAGAACACCGAAGGGCTGTACTCCGGAATCGAGCACGAAGTCGTTCCCGGCGTGGTGGAGAGTCTGAAGATCATCACCGAGAAGGCGTCCACCCGCATTGCCAAATTTGCCTTCGAATACGCCCGGCGAGTGCATCGCAAGAAGATCCACGCCATCCACAAAGCCAACATCATGAAGCTGTCGGACGGGTTGTTCATCCGCTGCTCGCGCAACATCTCCAAAGACTATCCGGAGATCACCTACGGCGAGCACATCGTGGACAACACCTGCATGCAGCTGGTGATGAACCCGTACCAGTACGATGTCCTGCTGCTGGAGAACCTTTACGGCGATATAGTCTCGGATTTGTGCGCGGCGTTTGTCGGCGGGCTTGGCTTGGTGCCGGGCGCGAACTTCGGGCACGAGTGCGCCATCTTCGAAGCGGTGCACGGCTCGGCGCCCGATATCGCCGGCAAAGATATCGCTAATCCGACGGCCGTGCTACGGTCTGGGATCCTGATGCTTCGTCACTTGGGCGAGGAGAACGCGGCCAACCACATTCGCGCCGCCATCGAGCATGTGTACACCAACAAGAAGCACCTTACGCGCGACGTCGGCGGGAACGCAGGCACCAGCGAGTTTGCCGACGCGATGGTTGAGGCGCTGCACACGATTCCGCCGCCTAAGCCGCAGTTGAAGGAAGTGGAGCTGTAGCTTGACCCGATTTTGTGTTTCGTCCCACTTTTTCACCTGCTTCCGGAAATTCCGAGCTTTTGCAGCAGGCGAGCTGTGGTGTACCACTCGATGCCGGTCTCCTCGAAATCGCTGTCGTTCGACCAGAGAGGGATTCTCAAGTAAAGCGCGAGGGCCAGTATGTCAACGTCATCTGAGTCACGCCGTCCTATTAAGACCCGTGCCTGGGCCACTGTCCTGGAATAGATACGACGTTCGATTATCGAGACCGGCAGTGTAGCCACAGCAAGGAGCAGCGCGTCCAAGGAGAGGCGCTTCTTGCGCGCCAGGACAGTGGCATACTCTTCCACCTCGGAGACCTCTGTGGTAACGACCTCTTCGACTTCGGGATGGCTCAGAACGACTTTGGCGCGCCCGCCGAGGATCGCCGAAAGAAGGACATTCGCATCAGCGACCAGCTTCACGTTTGCTTTTCCGCCAAGTCTTGAAATCGGCCGCAATCTCTTCTTCGCGGATGCCCCGCTTCTTGATCTGGCGCGCGATTTCCGAACTCAGCACGGCGAACAATTCGCGTTTCAGCTCCAGAGGGAGAGTCTCTTCAGGGCGGGGAAAGAAGATGCCTGCTAGTCGGCCTCGACGAGTCACCAGAATTGGGACTTTCGACCGCATCAGCCCGGTAGCGTTATCCCGGAACTCACGGACGGTGCTAATCTTCACGTGACCACTCCAGTGACCATTCTACCAGCGCAACACGCCCCCAGGATTTGACTCGTTCCCCATTTGATACAATGTCGCCTTGAGCGCCGCTAGAGGATGAGGCGTTCACCGCTGATTTGGGCCGTACATCCAGCAACTTGTTCAAGAACATCGCCCGCAAGCGACCCCGTCGCTTTGCGTGGACGCAACGTTGACAGGAGCTTGTTCTGACGTCGCGAACCATTCCTTATAACCCGGCCTATCACCGCTTTGCCGTTCTTGTCGCGTGGGCCACATTCCTTCTGATCGTTGCCGGGGCTCTGGTCACCAGCAACGATGCCGGGCCTGTCCGTTCCCGACTGGCCGACTTCCTTCGGCTCCTTATATAAGCTGCCGCCGATGGTGGGAGGCATAAAATACGAGCACACCCACCGCATGATTGCCGAGTTCATCGGCCTGCTGATCATTGTCATGGCAGTGTGGACTCAGCGCGTCGAGCAGCGCAAGTGGATGCGAGTGCTGGGCTGGATTTCGCTGGCGGCCGTTGTCGGCCAGGGAATTCTCGGCGGCATCACCGTGCTGAACTTCCTGCCTTGGTCCGTTTCGACCGCCCACGCTACGCTGGGGCAGATGATCTTTTGCGTGGCGATCGCCATGGCGCTGTTCACCAGCCGCGGATGGCTTCAGGACTACGATCTCATTGCCGAACACGATCTGGTTCCCAGTACGCGGATGCTCGCCGCTCTGGCAGCAACCTGCGTGTGGCTGCAGTTGATTCTCGGTGCAGCGTTCCGGCATTCCGGGATGAAGCTGCTGCCCCATCTCATCGGCGCTTGCGTGGTCACGGCGATGCTCTGCTGGACCATTGTGCGCGTGCTGACGCGCTATGGCGCGGTCGAACATCTTCGCAAGCCGGCGCAACTCCTTCTGGCGCTGCTGATGGTACAAATCGGCCTGGGCTTCGCAGCGTACCTTTCGCGCCTGGCCTATGGCCACGACGCGGTCCAGCCCTGGCAAATCACCGTGGTCAGCACGGTGGCGCACGTGGCCTGCGGCGCTCTGGTGCTGGCGGTCAGTGTGGTTCTCGCGATCCAGAGCCATCGTATGATCAATGCACGCGTCTTCCAGTCCGCAACGCAAACTGCAACCCGGAAGGCCATTACCGCATGAGCAGCGCTACTCAGCCGCTTGCCGTTCCCCGCGTCGGCATCGCCTCGCTAGCCCGCGATTACTCTGTGCTGGTCAAAGCCCGCGTGACCACGCTGATTATGATGACCGCGTGGGCCGGCGCTTATTTTGCCGCGGCCAAGTCAGGCGTGCCGTTGCTCTCGTGGATGCTGCTGCACGCGCTGGTCGGCATAGGCCTGGTGAGCGGAGGCGCGGCGGCCATCAACGAAGTGATGGAGCGCGACGTTGACGCGCTCATGCGCCGCACCGCACAGCGTCCGTTGGTAACCGGCAGCATGAGCCTGCTGCATGCCTCGATCATCGCCTTCGGGATGACCATCGGCGGCGTGTTGTATCTTGGCATCGCGACCAACTGGCTGACTGCGACACTGGCTGCGCTCACCTCCTTCAGCTATCTCGTGGTGTACACGCCAATGAAGCGCGTACACCCGATCTGCACCTTCCTCGGCGCGTTTCCCGGCGCGATGCCTCCGGTGCTCGGCTGGACGGCGATTCGCGGCCGACTCGACCCCGAAGCGCTGGTGCTGTTTGCCATCCTCTTCTTCTGGCAGTTTCCGCACTTCCATTCCATCGCCTGGCTCTATCGCGAGGACTACCAGAACGCTCGCATTCGGATGTTGCCGGTGGTCGAAAGCGATGGCCGCTCCACCGCATTCGCCATCGTGCTGTACGCGTCGGCGCTGGTGCCGGTTTCGCTCGCGCCGGTGCTGATCGGCATGGCGGGATGGACGTACTTCGCCGGCGCGCTTCTGCTTGGTCTCGGCATGTTCGGCTTCAGCTTGCGCATGTGGACGATGAAGCTCACGCCCAGCGGACCGCAATCGAAGCTACGCGCACGGCACGTGCTGCAAGCCTCCGTGATCTACCTTCCTCTGCTGTTCGCGTTGATGATGCTCAATCGCGCGTAAAGTATCGGGGACAAGTTGAGTTTGTGGTCCTGGGCCCACGAGCGGGCGGCAGATTGTGCTCAGTTTATGCTCGTGCCTCCGAACAGTCTCCGCAATTTGTCATTGAATAGAGGCTGGCACAGTTCGACCCGACTCCCGCTGGCGTAATAGAATCAGAGTTGACCTCGCATATGGCAACTTCTGAAGCCATCAGCCCGTCGATCAAGACAACCTCTGGCGATACCGCGGGCGCGGTGATCCAGATCCAGGAGCTGCGCCACCAGTATGGAGATCGCGTCGCCCTGGCCGGGGTTTCGTTCGACGTGCGGCCCGCCGAGATCTTCGGCCTGTTGGGCCCGAATGGCAGCGGCAAGACCACGACTTTCCGAATTCTCTCGACCCTCATGCTGCCATCGGGCGGACGTGCCCTGATCATGGGCCACGATGTCGCACGCGAACCAGGGCTGGTGCGCCGCGACATCGGTGTGGTCTTCCAGGCGCAGAGCATCGATATCAAGCTGTCGGCAGAAGAGAACCTGATGCTGGTTGGCCACATTTACGGCTTGCGTGGCGCGATGCTGAAAAAGCGCGTCAGCGAGATGCTCGACCGTGTTGGCCTCGCCGATCGCGCCAACGAGAAAGCCGAGACTTTTTCCGGTGGCATGCAACGGCGGCTTGAATTGGCGAAGGGACTCCTACATCATCCTTCGGTGTTGTTGCTGGATGAGCCGACTACCGGGCTCGATCCCGGTGCGCGCCGCGACCTCTGGCAGTACCTGCAGATTCTCCGCGACGAAGAGCGTGTGACCGTGCTCATCACCACGCACCTGATGGAAGAGGCCGAGCGCTGCGATCGCCTGGCGTTTTACGCCAACGGCAACGTTGTGGCCCTGGGGACGCCCGCCGAACTCAAGAGCGAGATCGGCGGCGACGTCATCCTGCTGGAGGCGGAGCACCCTGAATTGCTGGCCCAGCACATCGAGCAGCGCTTCGGACTACGGCCCACGCTGATGGACAATCAGGTGCGGCTGGAGATCGAGAACGGCCACCACTTCGTTACCGATGTGGTCGAGGCATTCCCCGGCGAGATTCAGGGCGTCTCGGTGCACAAGCCGAGCTTGGAGGATGTATTCATCCGTCGCACCGGGCACCGCTTCTGGACGGACGAGCAGGCGGAGGATCATCGGGAATAATGTTCACCACCGAGGCACGGAGAGGACGGAGTTTTCAGACATCGCTGGAGCTTAGCACCAACGGAACTGAAAACTGACAACTGCGTTTATGGCAACTCAAAGTCAGATACTCCACAGAACGGTTGCGCCTGCCAAAGCCGGCATCTTTCTGCCCGCGCTCTCGCTATGGTGGCGCGAAGTCGTGCGCTTTTACCGCCAGCGCGCGCGCGTGGTGGGCGTCATCGCCTCGCCGCTGCTCTTTTGGATCGTGATCGGCTCGGGCTTTGGCAGCTCGTTTCGATCCAACGGCGCCGCGGGCGGCCAGCATTATCTCGACTTCTTCTTTCCCGGTGCGCTGACCATGATCGTCCTCTTTACCGCGATCTTCACCATGATGTCGGTGATCGAGGATCGCAAAGAAGGCTTTCTGCTGTCCGTGCTGGTCGCGCCGGTGAGCCGCTCGGTCATCGTGCTGGGCAAGGTTCTAGGCGGGGCGACTCTGTCCACACTACAGGGACTTATCTTTTTGGTCTTCGCGCCCGCCCTCGGCGTTCGCTTCACGTTCGCGAGCTTCGGGCTGACGGTGCTGGTAATCTTTCTGGTTGCGTTTTCGCTCACCGCGCTGGGCTTCATCATCGCCTGGCCAATGGATTCCACGCAAGCCTTTCACGCCATTATCAACCTATTTCTCATACCCCTGTGGCTGCTGTCGGGATCGCTATTTCCACTCTCCGGCGCGTCGATGTGGCTGCGCCTGCTCATGAGGATCAACCCTCTCACCTACGGGACTGAAGCCCTGCGCTCCCTGTTGTTCCCGGGATCGGCTTCGCTCGACCTGTCGCTCGGCGCCAACTTCGCGGTGCTGGCGCTGTTCACACTGGTCATGTTCGCGCTGTCGTTTCTGGTGGCCAACCGGCGGACCACCAAGCCCGCAGCCTGATGCACGTGAACCCAACCTTTTTCCCGGCGCTCAATGCCTTCCTGAACGGCACCAGCGCGATTCTGATAGGCGCGGGTTTGTACTTTATCCGAAGCGGCCGCGTGCAGGCACACAAGCGGATGATGCTGTCGGCGTTTGTGACTTCATGCCTGTTCCTGACTTCTTACCTTTACTACCACCTGGTGCTGCGCGCCGGCGTTACACACTTCCGGGGACAGGGCATCTCAAGACCGGTTTACTTCAGCATCCTGATTTCACACACGACTCTTGCGGTAGTTGTAGTTCCGTTCATCCTGGTCACGCTGGCGCGCGCGTTGAAGGGCAAGTTCCAGCGGCACAAGGCCATCGCTCCCTACACTTTTGCGATTTGGATGTACGTCTCGGTCACGGGCGTGGTGATCTACCTGATGCTGTACAAGATCTACGCTACGTAGCCCAGTCCGCGCCTGATAGCTGGTGGCCGAGAGCTTCTGCTATAGTGGCCTTTCATCCCAGGTAAGCACGGCAGGCAGGAGAGTATTTATGGCAAAGAGCGTCAACAAAGTCATTCTCATCGGCAATCTTGGTAAAGATCCGGAAGTGAAGTACACCCAATCCGGCATGGCGGTGGCGCGGTTTTCGCTGGCCACTACCGACCGCGTCAAAGACAAGGACGGCAACTGGCAGGACCGCACCGAGTGGCACAACCTGGTCGCCTTCCAGCGTACCGCCGAGATCGCTGGCGAGTACCTGAAAAAGGGCGGCAAGGTTTACATCGAAGGCCGTTTGCACAGCGATTCCTGGGACGACAAGGAAACTGGCCAGAAGAAGTACAAGACTGAAATCATCATTAATGACCTGGTGCTGCTTGGCGGACGCGATGCGGGCAGCGAAGGCGGTGGCGGACGGACAACTGGGGGCAAATCGAGCTTCGACCAGCGTACGCCCGAGCCCGAACCGTCACATGCGCCCGCTGGCGCCGAGATTACGGACGAAGACATACCGTTCTAGATCGCCAGCTTGGGACGACGTGCTGTTCGCAATTACGCTGGGCTTGATGTGCGCCCTTATCTTCTGAACTGTGATGCTGTCGGCGATCTTGTTGAACTCTTCACGCGAGATGATTTGCTTGTCCAGCAGTTCATGAGTGTTGGAGTAAGGACGGGCGGCGATGATGCGGTCGGCCGCGTCATCGGTGATCCCCGGCAGACTCAGCAACTGGCTCCTCGAAGCGGAGTTCAGATCAAGCGGGCGGTCGGAGGTGGGACGAGCGAGTCCTTCGCGCACGCCCTGCGCCACCGCCTTGGCATTTTCCTTCAACTCCGACGTTGCTTCGGCCGTTTTCTCTCTCACCTGTTCGGGGCTCGGTGCTTTGGTGTTGCAGCCCATAACAAGGACCTGGGCCGCGCTCAGGACCAGTGTCGTCAATATCGTATTGGCCCGCATGCCTACTTGGGATGCAGATTGCAGTTCGCGGGATGACTGTCATCTGCCCTTGCGCTGCATGTTTGACCCGGCTCAGAGCGTCCATGTAAACTCGAAGAGTTGTTCCGCTCTAGTACCACCTCATGGCAGGCGGGTACGAAGGGCGGTTAGCTCAGCTGGTTAGAGCGCCTGCCTTACAAGCAGGAGGTCGCAGGTTCGAGTCCTGCACTGCCCACCATTCATCTGCCGTGTAATCAAGCCGATAGCAGGGTCTTGCTTCTTTCGTCCTGCCCCGCCAGTTTCTCACTGTGCCCAGAATTGTGCCCACCCGGCCGCGACATGGCCGTGAGCACCGCATCCTCGGAAGGGTGGACGTAACGCGCGGAAATGCCGATTGAACTGTGGCCCGCGATGCGCGCCAGCGTCCACACGTCACAACCCGCTGCACCCAGCCTAGTCAGAAACGTGTGGCGCAGCGTGTACAGCACGAACGGGCGAACCTGGGAGAGTCTCAGCGCCTTAGCGTGCTGCTTCTTGAGGCTGCTCGGTTCCAAGTGGCCGCTCTTGGTGGGCGCAGGCCATATCCAGCCGCGCTTCCAGCGGCCTCCCAGCGCGATTCCAGAAGCGATCTGACCCGTGGAGACATGGGAAGCATACGGCGCGCTGCTTTCGTCTTGCCGTGGGTGACTAGGAACGTGCCATTGCGCCCATTTACCCACGTGATCGAATCCCAGGCAAGCCTGTAGCACTCCTCTGGGCGCAGCCCTGTATCTACAAGAACTGTGGCCACGTCAGCCAATAGCCCGCTCGCAGCGGCGAGATACCGTGCTTCTTCGTCGGCGGTTAGAACGCGTTCCCTGTGGCGCTCACCGGGTAGCATTCTCACTTTGGGCGCGGTTTCAAGCGCACCCCATTCCACGGCGACTCTCAACACTCGGCGCAAAATTCGCAGCGAACTGTTTACGGAACTCACCTGCAAGCCCCGCGCCTGCCGATGGCTCGCAAACTCGGCAATTTTCTCACTTCCGATAGCGTCAAGAGTGAGGTTCGCTAGCGGCGCATATCCCTTGATCGCCAGAAGGCCGACGCGGTAGAAGTCGCGCCACGTTTTCGGTGTTGTTGCTGACTCGCCCCACGGCTCAAAGCGTTTCTTGCAAAATTCCGCAAGGGTGGGAATTGGCTTTCTCTCCCTTATCCCGACCTCGCCCTTCGCCAGCGAAGTCCGATGTGCGGCTTCCATTTGTCGCGCAACCTTGTCGTTCCCCTGCTTTGTGGACTCGCGGATTGTTTCACCTTGCCATACGAACTTGTACCAGTAGATACGACCTCGCTTGTAGATCATGGCTTCGCCTTTCTCTGGGATTTTCTGCCCTTCGGTCTGCCCCCCAGCTTGCCGTTCTCGCGGGATGATGCCGCTTTGCGCTTCGATTTCACCTCACCGCGACAGGCTGGGCAGTAGCAAACCAGCGGGATGTTGTGAAATGGACATTTCATGCTGCCATACTATCCTAACACGCTAGGTTTGTCAAAAGCATTCTTTCACCCATCCCCGTTGTCACATACCGCTGCAACATACGTCACTGACACACCACCAGCCGCAGGCGTGAAATTTTGCTGTCTGGCTAAGGGCGCATTTTCGGCCTGAACGACCTCGGACGGAATCTCATCCGCCCATTCCTGATGTCACTTCCCGAGGTGTCAGGGGTCACTGACAAACTACCCGCCGAAGGCGTGGAATTCTACTGGACACCGAGGAGAAAATTTGCCGGTCTTTTTTCCTCCCCACTCCTGTCGAGTCCGCGCTAGAAATAAGACCCCCTGACTTTGCTTCTCCTTGGCGTCCCTGTGCGCCGCTTCTTTCGCTTATTTCCTTCCGACCCGCATGGAAAGGAGGCGAATCCCATGCACAGCAAGCAGCAATTTCAGAATTCACTTTCCCGCACCATCTCGTGCGCGTCCACGGCTGGGCTGGCGATCGCGTTTGCGCTGACAGTTGTCGTGGCGCAATCGGCCCAGGCGCAAACGTTCAACGTAATTTACACCTTCACCGACAGGCAAGACGGGGCGTTCCCTTACGCTGGCGTGACGTTGGATAAAGCAGGAAATCTCTACGGCACGGCATTTTACGGCGGTGCCGGTTACGGCACCGTCTACCAGTTGAGGCACAACGGATCCGGCTGGATCGTTAACCCCCTCTACAGCTTTACTGGAGGCAGCGACGGCGCTAATCCGTACGCCAGAGTAATCTTCGGCCCGAACGGCACTCTTTACGGCACGACCAACATGGGCGGTTACGGCTACGGCACGGTCTTCAATCTGAGACCGAAACCGACAGCTTGCTTGACTTCGCGCTGCCCCTGGGGAGAAACCGTGCTGTACGCCTTCAAGGGAGGTGACGGAGCTTTTCCTAAATATGGTGACCTCCTTTTCGACCAGGCGGGTAACATCTACGGGACCACGCACGACGGGGGTACTTCTGGCCTTGGTACTGTTTATGAGCTGATGCCTTCGGGTAGCGGCTACACGGAGAGCGTTCTTTACAGCTTCGCATCTTCTAATGACGGAACAAATCCTTTTAACGGCGTGATCTTCGACAACGGCGGCGACCTCTACGGCACGACAGGATACGGCGGCTTAAGTATCTTCGGCACGGTTTTCGAGTTGACGCGCTCAGGACCTGGCTGGACAGAGAATGTCCTCTACAGTTTTCTGGGCCCAACCGACGGAGCTTATCCCTTGGCCGGCCTGATATTTGATCAGTCGGGGAACCTCTACGGCGCCACCACTGACCGCGGCACGGGTGGCGGGGGCACGGTTTTCGAGCTGACGCCCTCCAGTGGCACTTGGACGTATTCCCTGGTTTACAGCTTTACCGGAGGCGCCGAGTGTGGGCCGGCGGGCACTCTCGTCATGGACGGGGCGGGCAATCTTTACGGCACAACGGTGTGCGACGGCGCGCATGGCAAGGGCAGCGTCTTCAGGCTGACACCCTCAAACAATGGTTGGACCTACACCTCGCTGCATGATTTCACGGGCGGCAACGACGGGGCAAACCCATCCAGTAACGTGGTATTCGACGCGAGCGGTAACCTCTACGGCACAAACCTCGGCGGCTCACTGGGTTACGGTGTCGTCTGGGAGATCACGCCGTAGCGGAAATTCTGCGGCTTCACTGGATCGTTGCCTTAACCGGAATTGAAGATACTCTTGGCAGAGTTTGCCAACTGATTATTTGGCAGACTCTGGGAAATTTGGCGGACTCTGGCTATTTCGGAGACAGGCTCGCCTTCAGCGGCAGGGAAATGACCCACTCACCTTGCAGGCCTGACGGCTGGCTGATAACGCCAAGTTGCTTGCGAGCGCGGGCAAGCGTTCTCGGAGAAAAGCCAAGTTCGCCAGCGTCCTTCTCGACTACTCTTGAGAGCGCAGAAGCGGATGCCAGCCGCGCGCGAAGCCACTCCACACAGTTGGCGAGTTTTCTGCTGCCTGCAGGCTCGAATGCGACTGTGACCAGCTCGTCGGCATCGTAGGGACACTCACCCAGCCATTCCAGCCTCAGCGCGCCGTTGTCGGCCTGAACCGTGCGATAACTCAGGGAGGGAGGCGAGGCGCACAGGTTGGCCTTGATGCTGGATAGAACAAAAGTTTCCGGCTCTTGCGGGTGCTTACAAGCCAGCAAAACGGAGCGTGCTGTTGCATTGAATCCAATGCTGCCACTTCCCCTGTGAACGGCGGGAATACCGCTCCGCTTGTTAAGATGGTCGATAATCAGGATGGTTGCTCCCGTCTGCTGCGCAATGTCCGCGAGCGGTGTCAAGGCTCGTCTCACGTGTTGGTTGTTCCAGCTATTCACGCTCCCATCGAGAAATGCCGCGAGCGGGTCAATCACGCACAGTTTTGCATCATTCTGTCGGAGCGCGTCTTGAATCAGACTCGCCTCTGAGGGAATGAGGAAGTGCCGATTGTCGCGCGGTATCGAAATTCTTTGCTGATCCGCTTCCAGCGAGTCTAGCCTTGGACGAATTGTGTCAGCAGGGTCATCCTCGGCGCTGAGTAGCAGAACGTCCGCCGCGTGCTCCAGATCGGAGCGGGAACCATCCGGCATCGCTAGATTCCGACTCACGCGAGCAGCAATGTCGAGACTCACAGTGCTTTTCCCGATTCCTGGATCGCCTTGCAAAATCGTGATCTTCCCTAGTGGGATGCGATCTGGCCACAGCCACTGCACGTGCTCCGGCTGGATTTTATCGAGTGAGATTAGGGCAACAGGCTTGCTTTGCGACAATTAAGGCACTCACATTCTCCGCTTGGAAAACGGGGCTGTGAGGCGGTATAGTGAGGCTGCGACATTCGCCGTGGGTATTCCGCCTCGGTTGAATTCCGAGGCCGCTTTGAGTGCTCCACACTCTCAGCGGCCATTGTTCTTGAGGTAAGCCAGTTCTCCGCCGCTGCCGTTCCGCTCAAGCCAGTTGTCGAGATCAGCTTTGCGAAACCGTAGCACCTTGTCGCCAGCTCTCGCGTGCGGTACTCGCCGCAGGTGTTTTCGCAGGAAGCTGGTGCTCACTCCGATATAGCCAGCAGCTTCCTTGATCGTCATCCATCGCTCGTCTTCGTGGTATTCCATGTTTGTCAGTCTCTCCTTAGCATTCAATGTGGCGCGTGATAATAGAATCTGGTAACCCCACAGCCATGTACACCCGACTGTCATACCGACGGCTCGTACCCCACGAGGTGCAAGCATTGCCAGATTCGTGGCTGTGCGGGAGCTACACGGAATCTGAGCAACTTGTCGAAACTCTCACCCAGCCGAGAGCATTTAGAACGGCAGTCGAGTGGTTCGCAAACCTCTCAACCGAGAATGCGTCCGACATCGGCGAATTTACGAAGACGTATGGCTTGCTGCGCTGGAATTGGACACAAGAAGGGCAAGGCGGAAGCCCAGCCGATCAATATTACTTTCCAATAGAAGCGTTCCGCGAATCGCAAGCAGAATTTCAGAGGCACTGGTTACGCGCCGCAAATCGCAAACACTTGAAAGAGTCTCTGATGTGGCTTTGTGTCCAGCTTGCTCCAGAACCGGGCGTTACTCACGTCGAGAGGCCAGAGGACATGTGGAGGCGAACACAGCCCAGAATCGGCGTTACGGCACAAATGGGTACTGGAATCGAGGTGCGTCTAAGACTGGGAGACCTGTGGCAAGCCCTGTGCTGTAGCTTGCTTGAGATTCTCACCGAGCGCAATGGGAGAGTTCAGGTTTGCAAGAACGATCGCTGCGACGGCGAAAAATACTTCGTTGTTAAGGGCAAGAAAACAACCTTCTGCTCTGCCGTCTGTGCTAAGCGATATTGTGACAGGGTAAGCGCGAAAAAGAAACGCGACCGGGCGCTCAAGCGGAATTGAGAGCATCGATTCGCCGGGGAACGCCGGGGTTCACTTTCCATCAGGTGGTAGTGGCTCCCCGATAAACTCCGTTACATCCACACCTGCCGTGCCTCCCAACCTTCCCTTGCCAATTCTTACTGATCTGTCACCGCAAAATATAAATATTCGCTCCCAAGTAACATCTGGGTCTTTTACTGGCTGGTGAGATACAGTGCAAGTCTGATTCTTGGCGTCGCCAGCAAGTGCTACAAGTGCTCCGAGGACAGCATCGAATGCATCACCTTGCTTGCTGTTGTACCAACTACGCTCAGCGTATACAAGGCGCCCTTGGTTGAATCTCATCTGATAATAATCATCCGCGGCCTTAAGGAACACCCCCAGGGAACCAGCTTCGGTGACTTTATAACCTGCGCTGGAGAAACGCTTCATAGCCTCCTGCTGGGGCATACCTAGCCAAACGGTTACGTGTCCAAGATCAAGTGCCGTCTGCTTATCGGCAGTCTGGGAAAAACCGGTAGAGATCAGAGTCGCGACGACAGTGGCGCACAGAAAACCGATGTGGATTTTCATGCGAGCAATGGTAGGAGCGCGAGCCGGCAAGATGCAAACAGGAACGAAGGAATTGCGGTGCGTCAGTCTAGCACCTTGTCGCCGATCGTCCGAGGTGTGGGAGATCATCCCCCACGAGCTTCTCAGCCAGATCAGCCAACAGGCGTGCCGTCGCTTCATCCATTTCCGCTTCGACTCTCACGGCTTGGACGGCCCTCCCCTCGGTGCGGTCTGCTAATTCACGAGCGGCTGGGATGCTGCCCTTCATGGCTTTCCGCGCCATAGCCTCCGCGATTGTCTCAGCAACAGAGCGATTCCCCGTATCTTCCAAGTCGGCGAGGACAATTCTGTAAGCCTCACTGAGCAACTTTGTTCTCGGCCTACCGTGTGGGTTCGGGCTGGGCTGGCCAGGTTTCCACTTTCTCGCTTCCATCTCAGGAGTCAGCTTTCGCGTGTTTCGTTGCGTGTTTTTCGGCATCATTGCCTCTTGAGACAGCGTAGCACGGCCATGCAAACGCGCCGCCTTGCGCTTGGCGTAAGGACGCGCAAGTCTGTATCACACTTTGAAGTATCGACCGTCACAAGGCGGGAGCGTGACACGCCTGATACGATTGCTCAGCGCCCCCGGCCCCTTTGACAATCTCTCGTCGTCCGCACGAAAGGAGCGCCACATGCACCGCTTCAGCATCACTGTTGCTCTCTCCTTGTTGTTAGTCTCCATTAGCTCAGCGCAACAGACATCAACTACAGCCGTTCCCAATCTCATTCGTTACGGCGGAACCCTGCAAGACGCGCAGGGCACACCGTCCATTCCGTCCATGACAGTCGGTGTGACCTTCGCCATCTACAAGCAGCAGGAGGGAGGTGCGGCCGTCTGGCAGGAGACGCAGAACGTCACCACCGACGCCAGCGGCAATTACAGTGTTCTGCTGGGCAGCACCACGGCGACTGGCTTGCCAGGCGATCTCTTCTCGCAGCAGGAGCAGCGCTGGCTGGGAGTACAGGTGCAGGGACGAGCCGAGCAGCCACGTGTGCTGCTGGTCAGCGTGCCGTACGCCATGAAGGCAGCCGAGGCCGACAGACTAGCCGGGCACAGCGCCAGTGAGTTTGTCACGACTGACAGCTTGCAGAGCGCGGTGCAGCAGCAGTTGCAGCAACAGAGCGACGCGAGCACCGCGACAGGCGCGAACGGCGAGAGCACGCAACCCGGGACGAAGTCCGCCAGTAAGAGCGCTCCCACCGATCCAGCAACCGAACTTCGTCGATAGCACGAGCGACGAAGTAGTCTACGTGCAGCAGAAGATAACGGGAGTGGCGTTGCAGTGCCTGGGCGCCACGAAACAGCGCGATTGTGGGCACAACGAACGCGATTGCCCGACGGGGATTATCGCAGGGGTGGAGGGCGTTTCTTCCTTGGATGGCAGCTTTGGCGTCTATGGGGCCGCCACCTCAACTCGTCCTCGAATCCCGGAGTTGGCATCTTGGGGCAATCGTCCAGTCCCAACGGCATTGGGTTGGAGGGCGTCGCGGCGGGCACGGGCAACACGATTGGCTTGATCGGGGTGGCGACCAGCACAGTGGGTTTGCGATTGACGCCAGCGAGCTAGCGACCAGCGGCAACACCGCCGGCATGGTGGCGAAGATTTACAGCCCGGGTGGCATCGGCGCTTTGATCCTGAACAACGCCAGCGGCCCGATCACCGGAGCGCTGATCAGTGCCCGGACCAGCAAGGGGGTGCAGTTCACGGTCGATGGCAAGGGCAACGTGAATGCCGCTGGAGTATATACCGGCAATGGTACGGGCCTAACCGGGATTCAGTTCTCGCAGCTGGTCGGCCAGCTTCCCAGCACGCAGTTCAGCGGAAGCTACGGCCAAGCGGTAACGCTTTCCAATAGGTCCAACGTTTTTTATGGAGATGGGTCGCACCTGATTGGGGTGGGCAGCGGGTCTCCTTACTACATCCAGAACGGGACGTCGCAGCAGGCAAATGCCAACTTCAATATCAGCGGCAGCGGAACCGTAGGCGGAACTCTTGCAGGAAACGCCGTGAATGCGACAACGAACTACCAGATCGGCGGCGGTACTGTGTTGGCCACTGGCTATGAGAGTTACCATGCCGATCTCTTTCTTGGCGTCGGTGCGGGCAACAGCAGTCTCGGAGCACCTGTATACAACGACACCTTCACCGGTTACCAGGCTGGCTACAACAACACTGGCAACGAACTGGAACCGATTCTCGGAAGCGGAAATAGCTTCTACGGCGTGCAGGCTGGCTACAGCAACAGCTATGGATGGGATGACACCTTCGTCGGCTTGGGTGCCGGCTACGGTAACACAAACGGGTATATGAACACCTACGTCGGCTCCCGGGCTGGCCTCAACAACACAAATGGTTTTTACAACACATTTCTCGGTTGGCACGCTGGCTCCAACAGCACCACTGGCACCAGCGACATTTATATCGGGAACTCGGGCCCGTCAACGGGCACGGAAGGCTACACGATCCGCATCGGATTTCCCTATACAGAAGAAGATGAAGACTGCTTACCGTGTCCTGATTGTGAGATCCTTCCATGCGGCCAAAATACCACTTACATCGCTGGCATCTACGGATCCACAGTTGGAGGCAGCGGCATAGCTGTGTATGTAGATAACAACGGCCAGCTTGGCACCGTAGTCTCTTCCCTGCGCTTCAAGGAGCAGGTGCGTGACATGGGTGACAGCACAAACGCGCTGATGAAGCTGCGGCCGGTGACCTTCTTCTAGAAGCCGGAGTACGACAAAGGCCCACGCATGCTGCAATACGGCCTGATTGCGGAAGAAGTGGCCAAGGTCTATCCCGAGCTTGTGGCCTACGACAAAGAAGGCAAGCCATACACGGTTCGCTATCAGTACATCACCACCATGCTGCTAAACGAGGTGCAGAAGCAATACCAGCGCGCCGAAAAGCAGAGCGAAACCATCGAAACCGAGCAGCAGCAGATCAAGGCGCAGCAGCAGGAAATCGAGAGCCTCAAGCAACAATTGCAGGTGCAGAATGCGACGCTGCAAGAGCGCCTCTCCGGCTGGAAGGACTGGTGCGAACAGAAATGTCCGCGAAATAGGGGGCAACTCTACTCCTGCAAATGTTGGAGTGCTTACTGGAGGGCGTGCCCTGGCCCGGCGGGCTTACCCGTCGTGGCCGGGACAGCGTTACTTAGTTTCCCTACAGAACGGAGCGACCGCGACCTTCTGGCACGTTGACAGCAGAGAGATAGAGTGAAGAATTTTTTCTGTGTCAGCACGCGAGCTATGCACGTGATTTCACCGGGGCCGGGGGGTGACTCTGCCGGGGGCCTTCGAGTCCGAAGTAGTACCTTCTCTGAAAGCGGGGTTGTGTCACAGGTAACGTAGCCGGGGACGGCCACGAGGAGTGCATGGGGGTAGGCTTCGGGGGCTTTCGACTGTGCCCAATTTTGTGCCTACCCCCTGCCTCTCCCACGTGTTCCGAAGTGATACGGGCTTGGTCGCAACGTGCTCCAAACCCGCATGAATACTGCGTTGTGACACTTGGTGAGACTTTAGCTAAGTTGTTGAATTCTCGTGCTATCATTACTTACAAGCAGGAGGTCGCAGGTTCGAGTCCTGCACTGCCCACCACATTCGTCACCCCTTACAGTACAAGGTGATGCGGTTTCCGGCATGAGCCGCTTCCAGCCGGGGAATTCCGATCAGGCTGGCGGGATTTGCCAAATTCCCGCTCCGGGGAAGACGGGCTCCCCGCTTCCTTGCAGTGCGAGAGCCCGTGCGAGAGCACTGCTTGCTTCTTGCGAGTCTGGGCATTCGAGCCACCTCAACATCAGTTGGGTCTATCAGGATGAAAGCGGGGACGATACGCCGCCGCCGACCAAGCCGTGGCCGCTTCGACGTGAAGATTCCGCTGTTTCCCACCGTCGACACGCAACAACGCCCGCGAAAAGGAACCTGAGTGAGCAGGGGACTGTGACCCGCCGAAAACTGATTTGCGGTCCGAACAGATACGAAGACGCTTCCGGCAAGAGGCACTCCGTGTATCACTAAATAACCGTGAAAATCTCCCATAGTTTTCATCATCTTTTTACGGACTTGTCCCACAATGTAAGGTATGCAGGCTCCAACGGTTGATACGTTGCTCCTGTCGGATATCCATCTCGGGTCAGATATCAGCCGTGCTCGAGATGCCTTTGCGTTGCTGAAATCCTGCAACTTCCGCCGTTTGATCCTGTTGGGCGACATCTTCTCTGACCTCAACTTCGCCCGGCTCAATGGCGAACATTGGGAATTCCTCTCCTGCATCCGAAAACTCTCGAATCGCAAACGAAACGTCGAGGTCGTTTGGGTTGAAGGCAACCATGACGAAGGACTCTCCAAGGTGATGTCCCACCTGGTGGGAGTTCCAGTCTTCAAGCGCTACGTTTGGACCTACAACGGACTGCGGCATTTGGCCATTCACGGCCACCAGTTCGACCGCTTCGCGCTGAACAATGAAGTGCTCAGTCGTGCCGGAGAGCTGCTCTTCAGCCGCATACAAAAGCTTGATATGGGCAACAAACGCTTCTCCCGCTATCTTGATCGACTGAATACACGCTGGCTACGGCTCTCCACCAAGGTATCTGCAAGTGCCCTGGCCTACGCCAAAGCCGGAGGGATTGACCGCATCTTCTGCGGGCACACGCATCGGCCTATGCATCAGCAGGCTGACGGTGTCGACTACTACAACACCGGTGCCTGGATCGACCACCACCCGACCTACGTGACAGTCGGTGATGAAGGAGTTGCCATCCGTGAATATGAAGGCGGAACTAACGATCGTCATTCCGGCGAAGAACGAGAGCCAGCACCTGCCGACACTGTTGACCTCTTTGAGCAGGCAGGACTACCCGCTTTTGCCGAATACCAAAGTATTCGTTGCTGATGCGGCCTCAACCGACGACACCGTTGACGTCGCCTTCGCGATGCGCGATCGGCTCGACGTTAGCGTGATCCCGGGCGGCCTGCCGTCAGTCGGCCGCAACGCGGGAGCTCGCCTGGCGGTTACGCCCTATGTCCTGTTTGTCGATGCGGATGTTGTACTGCATGACAGAACGCTATTGCGTCGGGCCCTCGAAAAGATGCGCCGCCGCAAACTGCATTGCCTAACCACGAACATCTGGTGCCCGGACGGGGACTGGCGTGACCACCTCCTCTACGGCGGAAATAACCTCTTTCAGTATGCAGGCGCGTGGGTCAAGCCATTTGCCACGGGCATGTTCATGCTGTGCGACAAAGGCAGATTCGACGAGTTGGGGGGCTTCAACGAAAAGGCGCTCTTTGCGGAGGATTATCTGCTGAGCAAACGAATCTCGCCGCGGCGCTTCGGAATCGTCAGCGGGAATGTACATACCACGAACCGGCGCTTCCGCAGGATGGGTCACGCCAGGATGGCATCGCTATTCTTGCGCACCGCCCTGAATTCGTGGAATGAGTCATATTTCTTAAAGGATCGCAGCTACTGGGCGTGAGTCGCGGCCTGGGCGTACCGCTTGGACGGCCTCGGTCCCGGCCCATTGGTACGGTGAATACCACCCGCCCATAGAAGAATCATGGCCGAAGGGTAGGTCGAATCGATGGTGGAACGACGAATTTCGCCGTGCACTGATCAATCGCGAGCTTTCCAGGGACCTTGGGCCTCAACCGCTATCGCCAACCGCGGGAAGAGGTATCGCTTGACAACGCCTTCGCTCTTATCGAGGGCAACCGTACATGAGGGTGACGCATAGGCTCAAGCGAAAGGGTTACCACCCACCTATTTCCCCAGAAAACCGCACATCTGTGCAGCAATCTCCTTCGAAAAAACAGCGTTGTAGTGGATCTGGTCCACGTAAAGATTTTCCCGCTTTTCCTGTTGCATGTCGGCCAGCCACAGCACGTTAGGCCCCAGCTTCCCTTGCGCACGCAGATTTTCCATGAGTGGATAGCCGTACCCGCTTCGGCCAAATGTGTCGAACTCTTTGTCAGAGCGAAACAAGAAATGGTAACGCAGGTCGTATTCATAGGTAGGCACCGGCTGCCACACAAAAATCGTGCGCACTCCGAAGCCTTGGGCGATCAACTCGATCATTCGCTTATTGGCCAGCCAGCGGTCGATCCGGTCAGCGTACTCCACAGGTTTCTGCGGTGGTAGCTTCGTCCAGTGAACACTGAGCCAATCTGCAGCCTTGACCACGGGCACGTCGTCGAAGAGGTTGAACTCTGGCTTTCCGGCCATGAAACGCCTGAACCTCTCCGCATACATGGGTTGGCCATCGGGAAAAATTTCGCTGAAGTCATTCAGGCCATCAATAAACACGGCCACTCGGGGTACGAATCCTGAATTGAGTAGTTGCTGAAATAAGATAAGCTCTTGGCTACTGATGTAGCCAGGCCTTCCAAAGTTGTAAACGGCCAGATGTCCACGCGAGTGGTTCGCCGCACATTCCCCCAGGTACGAGGGAATGGTTTGCTCATCGGGCAGACCAATCCCGAACGTAGTCGAGCCCCCAAACACAAACACATTGGACGCTTCCGGACGCGGTGGCCACGGCGCCTGATCTTTGGAAAACCGAAAGCCAGCGGGATCGACGTTTACGAACTCTCCTCGGCGGCGGCCTTTCTCTGAACCCTGTAAACGGCTCATATTCGACCATGGACCTCCTTCTTCCGCCCCAGGTCTCGTTGAGCAGGGTGTTAACGTCCTCTTCCCGCCAACCGGGATACGCTTCCTTCCGGATCCTGTCCTCTACTGCCGGAACCATGGGCGTCAGCGACTTCGCCGGCCGCCTTGCCAGGATGATGGCGTAGAGAACGAGATTTACGAGGAGAAACAGGATGATGGCGTTGAGCAGAGCGGCGGCCGCGATGACGTACCACCTTCGGATCTTGTCTGACAGTCTCGGTCGAACCGTCGCAGCAATTCTCGCTTCTCTGACTTCCAGTTCTCCCTGTTGGCCACTGGCTGCGGATGACACGCGAACTCCTTCCACCGGAGGTCGTCCGGATTCTGCATAGAGTGTAGTTTGTTAGTGTGGCAGTAAAACTCACGAGAAGATTGCCGAGGTCAAACACCTTGCTTTGTTGTATCCGCTGGTAGGTTTCAAGGCGCCGTCGCCACAACTTAAGAGGGGTTCTTATCCCGGCGCGCCCCCGGCTTTCCTCACGTAGTGCGCCCGGCGAAACCTTTGGCCTCTGCTATTCCGGGGCCGAGCGGTGGCGAAGCCGTGATAGGGAGTGTCGCAAATCCTGGGCCGCCCGTATTCCAAGCCGCTTCCAGGGATTCTCCGAGCTTGCGTTATCCCATTTTGATTTGACCAGAATGGTAAGGACTCCCGCGACGAAACAGCCCCACGTGCATAGCACTGCCAGCACCAGCAGTCGTGGACTGGATCTCCGGCTCGGCACTTTACCGTAGTCGATCACTTTCAGCCGCGGCGTCGCCTTCACTTCTTCCACCTTGGAAATCTCGTACTGCTTGAGCAGCGCCTCGTAAATTCCTTCCTGCACTTTGACCTCGCGGAAGAGATCCGCGTAAGTTACGCCGACCACAGGCAGGCGAGAGATCGAGAGGAATCTTAAATCGTCGCCCTGGTCCCCGGAGGTCGATCCTAAGTTATTGGCCGCCGCGCGCAGTTGAGCGACACGAGCTTCGGCACTCTTCACGCGGGGGTTGTCAGGACCATAGATCTGGCGCAATCCCTGCAACTCGGATTGGGCAACGATCAGTTCGCCCTCAACCTTGCCCGCGACCTCAAAGGCCGCTTTTCCTTGTTCCTTGATGTCGAGCGCCGAGTTCTTGCTGGAGAACTGGCCCAGTTGCTTCTCGGCCGTGCTCAGGTTATTGCGAACTACCTCGATCCGCTGTTCCAGGAATTCGCGTTCGCGGTGGGCCGATGACGTATTCAGCGACTGCAGAACTTTGTCAAGCTCCTCTGCATAAGCATTGGCCATCGCCGCTGCTCGCTTTGGGTCCTTGTCCACGACAGTGAGTGTCAAGATCCCGCTCTTCTTGTCATCGTTGATGACGGTAAGAGCGGAGAGGCCCCTGCGCGCATTGTCGTAATCTCGCACGCGGTAAACCTTACGCAAGTCGAACCGGTTGATTATTCCATCCAGGACGGTATCGCTCCGGAGTATAGCCGCGCAGAGGGCGCCCGGGGTCTTCATGCCGAGCAAATCTGAGACCATGCCAAGACTCGGCACGCCTGCTCCTGCCGCCGCGCCGCTGGTCATCATCATTGCGGCCTCCGAGGTGGTCTCGGATGGCAAAATCCGGGTGGTAGACTCATACTTGGACGCCAACACAACAAACCTCAGCAGGAGTGCCAGCGCTACCCCCGCCAATATCCAGCGAAGCAGCAGTTGCCGCTGGTCCCAGAGCAACTCGACTGAGCGGTAAAAGCCACGATCTTGTGAGCCAGGGGACAACGAGTCGCCGAAGCGTCCAAAGAACTCGTCGGGTGAACTCGGTATCTCTGACGGCCTAAACGGGTTGTGCAACGTAAGTCCCCGGTGAGGTAAGCTGCCAGCATTATGCACGCAGCGGAATAAAAAAGAAACGGCGTCCAGCGAGCCGCCGCCGTATCCTCTCACCTCTTTTGCGAAAGGGTGCGACGGGTCTCGCCGTTCCAGCACTCAAGCTCCTTCAGAACGGCAACCCGCTGATACCGCACGCGGGAACCAGCCTCCTCTTGATGCGGCTGATCTGTACCAGGTCGTAAGGCTTCACGGTCTTCAAGGTCCTCGACAGGGCTTCTTAGGACCCGGTCCAGGCAACCGGACGAAAAGACGCATTTGTTAGCTTGATACCATAGTGCCATGCTGAAGCTCATCGACAGCGTGCGCGGCCCGGTGGGAATTCATTAGTTTCTTGCGTTGAAATCGAGGCCGCCAGCGAAGTACGACAGTCGTCATGATAGTGGACAATGTGAGGCTTCGTATCCGCAACTCCGAATGCGAGTGTTATCCTACTCGAAATCGCTTCACAATTGAGGCTGTACCCTTCATGTCCGATTCAAACATCTCAGAACCTCAAACTAGTCCTGAATCCGGCGAATCTTTCGAAGATATTTTTTCGCAATACGAGGAAAGCCACTCGCGCCGGACGAAAGATGGCAGCAAACAGCTCGAGGGCACGGTGGTGGCCATCTCCGCCGAGTCGATTTTTCTCGATATCGGTTACAAGAGCGAGGGCCTTCTGCCATTGGCAGAATTTCAGAGCGGCGGCGAAACCGTTAAACCTGGTGACAAATTTCCGGTCTCGGTCAAAGGGCGCGATCCGGAAGGCTACTACCAGCTCTCGCGCACCAGGATTTCGCAGGCCAGAGACTGGCCAGGGCTGGAGCAGGCGTTTGCCGAGAAGGCGACGATTGTGGGCACCGTGACGGCTGTGGTCAAAGGCGGGTGCAGCGTTGATGTGGGAGTGCGAGCGTTCATGCCGGCCTCGCGCAGCGGAACCCGCGACGCTGCCGAGATGGAGAAGTTGGTTGGGCAGCAGATTCGCTGCCGCATTACCAAACTCGACGTCACCGAAGAAGACGTGGTAGTGGATCGCCGGGCCATCGCTGAGGAGGAAGAGCGCCTGGTGAAACAGCGGCGCTACTCCGAGGTCACCGAAGGCGAGACGGTTCGCGGCACGGTCCGCAGCCTTGTCGATTACGGCGCCTTCGTCGACATTGGCGGAGTTGACGGTTTGTTGCACGTCAGCGACATTGCCTGGGGCCGCGTCAACCAGCCCACGGACGTGCTCTCCGTGGGCCAAGAGATTGAGGTTAAGGTTCTGAAGATCGACGTTCAGAAGGGGCGAATATCGCTGGGCATGAAGCAGCTTCAACCCGACCCATGGGACTCTGTGACGGAAAGATATAAGAGCGGCGAACGCGTGCGTGGCACAGTGACGCGAGTGGTCGACTTCGGAGCCTTCGTCGAACTCGAGCCTGGAATGGAAGGCTTGATCCATCTTTCGGAAATGTCATGGGCCAGCAGGGTGAAGAAGGCTGGCGACATGGTAAAGCCTGGCGAGACCGTAGAAGCGGTTATCCTGGGGCTGAATGAGGGTGAGCGCCGCATTTCCCTGGGCCTGAAGCAGGCGCTGGGCGATCCATGGGCAGACGCCGCCCAGAGGTTTGCGGCCGGCACAATAATCGAAGGGCCGGTCACGAGCCTCACCAAGTTCGGCGCGTTCGTGCAGCTTTCTGAAGCGATCGAGGGCATGATTCATGTGAGCGAGATCAGCGCCGAGAAGCGCATCAATCATCCGCAGGAAGTGCTGAAGGTCGGGCAATCGACGCGTGCCCAAGTACTGGCTGTCGACACGGAAAGGCGGCTCATTCGACTGGGCATGAAGCAACTGGTTCCCACGAGCCTGGAGGAGTATATCGCCGAACACAAGGAAGGCGATGTGGTCACAGGCCGCATCCTAGAGAATTCGGGCGAGCACACGCGCGTGGAACTAGGCGAAGGCATTCAGGGTATGTGCCGAGTTGCCCCGGAGCGTCCGGCGAAGGAAGAAACCAAGCCCACGTCGAAAGCAGATTTGTCGTCGCTCAGTTCCATGCTTCAGGCGCGCTGGAAGGGAAACGCCGGCAACCCGGAATCCAAGCCGGAAGCGGTGCACCCCGGACAGATTTGCAGATTTAGAATTGTTCACCTCGACCGGACTGCGAAGAAGATCGGGCTGGAACTATTGTAAAGCGCCGGGCGCGTTGCTTCCTACTGCTTGTAAACTCTGGCTTCCCAGCCCCTCAACTTTAGAATCGGCGTTTGCTGTTCCTTAGTAGCAAGGTTCGCCATCTGCAATTGCCCAGCTTTGAGGCCGCCTGGCAGGGTGTAGGAAAAGCTATCCTTGGAAAAATTCAGAACGACCAAATACTTGTCACTTCCCAGCGTTCGCGTGTAGGCGAAAATCTTAGCGTTTTGCGGATCGAGATCCTGGTAGTCGCCGTAGACCAGGGCCGGCGTCTTCTCGCGGAACTTGGCCATCGTTGCGAAATAGTTGTAAATCGAATTAGGATCGCTCAGCTCCTGGCTGGCATTGATTTCTTTGTAGTTCGGGTTCACCGCCAGCCAGGGCTTGGCTGCGGTGGTGAAGCCTGCGTTGGGCGAACTGTCCCACTGCATGGGAGTGCGCGAATTATCGCGGCTGGTCTTGCGCAGGTTGGCAATATAGTCGTCCCCTTTTACCTTGCCGGTGACCACGTCCGCCTTCCATCCGTTCTTAACCTCGATATCGTCGAACTGCTCGATGCTGGTGAAGGGATAGTTCGTCATCCCCAACTCGTCGCCTTGGTAGATGAACGGCGTGCCCTTTAGCGTCAGCAGCATCGTGGCCAGCAGCTTTGCCGAGGCCACACGAAACGCAGGCGAGTCATCGCCGAATGCCGACACCACGCGCGGATTGTCATGGTTTGAAAGGAAGACGGTGTTCCAGCTATGCACGTCCAGCGCTTTGTCCTGGGTGGTGTAGATGGCTTTCATCTCCGGCAAGGTCCAGTTGCGCCACAGACGGCCATCGCGGTTTATGCGCACCACGTCGAAGTTGAAGATCATGTTGAGCTCGTTGCGCCGCTCGTCCACCAGGGTCGGCGTCTGCGCGAGCGTGACGCCAAATGCCTCGCCCACCGTCATTACGTCGTACTTCGACAGCACCTCGCGGTTCATCTCCTGCAAGTACTCGTGCAGGTGCGGGCCCATGGCATAGAAGTACTGCGGACGTTTCGCGTACTCGGGCGGCAGGTCGGGCAGACCTTCACGCTTGGAGATGAACGGAATCACGTCCATGCGAAAACCGTCGACGCCCTTGTCGAGCCAGAACTTCATCAGGTCATAAACTTCCTGGCGGAGCTTGGGATTGTCCCAGTTGAGATCGGGCTGCTTCTCGGCGAACAGGTGCAGGTAGTACTCGTTGGTCGTGGGATCGAGCTTCCAAGCCGATCCGGAAAAGAAGGACGTCCAGTTATTGGGCTCGTGGCCATCTTTGGCGGGGACGCCAGATGTAATAGTCGCGATACGGATTGTCTTTCGACTTCCGGCTCTCAACAAACCACGCGTGCTCGTCGCTGGAATGGTTCACGACGAGGTCGAGGATCAGCTTCATGTTGCGCTGCTTGACGCCCTTCAGCAACTCGTCGAAGTCAGCCATGGTGCCGAATTCGGCCATGACCTTGCGGTAATCGCGAATGTCATAGCCGTTATCGGCGTTGGGCGAATCGTAGTGCGGGCTCAGCCAGATGACATTGACACCGAGCCCTTGAATGTAATCGAGCTTAGAGGTGATGCCTTTCAGATCGCCGACGCCGTCGCCGTTGGAATCCTTGAACGACCGCGGGTACACCTGGTAGACGATAGCTTCCTTCCACCACTTAGGCTGATAGCCGTTAGCGGTAGTGGGTTGGGAAGCGCTGCTTGGCATGATGTCTGCGGCGCTCGTCGAGGTTGGTGAGGTGCACAATATCAGAACCAGAGCGGTTGCGAGGACGGCGACGACGGTTGATGAACATTTCATCGGTAAGTCCTGGATTCGCTTGCGATTTTACAGGGTAGTGCAAACGGGAGCCTTGCAGGTACAGATGGCCAAACGAGCGAGGAGCCCGGATCGACTGGTGTCGCGGTGAAGGTGAACATCGATTCCGGAGGCAAGCCGAACCGCGTTCCGGAGCGAAGGTGAACAGCAGTCGGAGCGAAAGCGAAGCTGACGTGATGATTTTGGAGTACGGGTTCGGAATCGTCAAGCGAAACTGTCCGGAGCAAAGCGGAGGCTGGTCGGCGGGGATTGGGGGTGCAAAGGAAAGCGGCGGCAGCCCCTTTACCCCTGCTTCCTCGTTGTAGAAGAAGGGATTCGTGGGCCGTTCCCACTTAAAACGCTTCCTTAAGCTCTTTAAGCTTGAATTGGCGGGCCAATCTCCCGAAACCCAGTTTCGCGCCATTGTGACTAGCGAAATGCTTCGTTGACCATTGTGTCCCATTCAGATAGGTTACGACTTCGCCTATTATCGCCAGCAATCCTGCGACTGACTAAGGTCCGAGTTGCTCGTCGTTCGGGATGAAACAGCATCGCACTGAATTTCATCGGTAAAGAGGGGACGCCGACCGACACGTCGGCGCTTGTCATCGCTTTCTCCTAATCGCTTTACGCAGCCAACCCTCCCTGATTCAGCGTCCTGACGATCTACTCTACATGCCCATAGGTCGGCAAGATCGAACGTCAGTGCTCATCGCTAGGATCAGCCGTTCCGTCCGACCACTTTCGCACCGGAACCAGGAACGTAGTCAAGTGCTCCCAAGTGTCATTAAAGGCGAGGACGGGAGAGCCCGGCAGGTCGGCTCCCCAGGCTGCAGGGTCGGTTTGTGAAAAGAAAAACATCAGGTGCGGATGCCAGTGTCCGTCGCTATCGCTCAAGTAGCCTTGCTTGGACAGCATGTAGCACATCGCCCCGGGTTCCATCGCCGGCAATTCCTTTTTGTCGATTGCGGCGGTGATGGCCTCAGTCATCTGAGCTTTCGTGCGTCCGGCCAGTATCAAGTCCGTCTTCTTAATGGTGCGCGGGAGGTAGGAGCGTGCGGCTGCGGCATTCAGGCAGAGCGGACCACGCAGCTTAGGATTCCAAAAGTCCGGGGAATCGAGGGAAGCCGTCCAGGAACGCTCCACGATGCACACGAAACCGTTCTTCCCCTTGACCGCAGTTTCGTAACCGTGACGTCCAAGCACCAGCACCTCAGCATCGCGCGAGATGGATTCCGGCGCCGCACTCTGCGCCAGGGCTATCTCGGCATTCCGATTCGCCATCAAGTATTGCTCGATTGGGGCCATGCCTGGATACAGGGCTTTGGCGTCCTGTGCTTGCTGCGCCCACGCGGCGCTCAACACGACGGCCATCACGAAGACTGACACTGTGATTGTCCTGACTACCTCTGGCTTCACTGATTTCTCCTGAGACATAGCATTCTCCTAAGTGATACAAACCGGTGCGGCAAGCTCTCCTCACCTGTTATCGATAAACACCCCCAGTGGTTGTCCCAACGCTACCAGTGACAACGAACCTGCCGGATACCCGCTTCGAAGACCCGTCCAGCCAATCCTCCGGCGATAAGTACGGTGCCATTAAGGAGAAGCGTTGCGCTGTGGCCCACGCGACGAGATTGCATGTTATCGGTTGTCCTGAAGCGGCTGGTTGTGGATCGAAGAGTTCAGCCGAACTCAGAAATACCCCGTTTTCAACCATTCCACCCGCGATCAGGACGCGACCGTCCTGGAGCATAGCCATAACAACTCTCTCTGAACCTGAAGGACGCTGGGCCGATGAAAACGTAACCCGCTAATATTGGCCAACTTCGCCCCGGCGGAGCGGGGGCGCGAACGCCGACTCAAACCCCAAAGCCTAGCTGGTGTGAAATCGTCGTGTCGTAAGTAATCCTGCTTGAGACTCTCCGGCCCGGATTGGGTGTGACTTGGCCTGTTTGCAACAGTAATCCTGCAAAAAATGAAACGTTACGGCGTGATCTCCCAGACGACGCCGTCGCCATGAGCGCCGCCACCCACTGCGACACCATAGAGATTGCCCATTGCATCGAAGACTATGTTGCTGTATGGGCCCGCGCCATCGCCGTAGCCGGTGAAGTCATGAAGCGAGCTGTACGCCCAGCCTTCGGCAGAGGGCGTTAGCTTGAAAACTGTACCGGCGCCGTTGATCCCGGCGGCGCGAGCGGTTCCGTAGAGATTACCGGCCCGGTCTATTGCGAGATCGCCCCACGGTCCGTTTTGGATATATCCGGCGAAACTGTGAATCGTGGAAAAGGTCCAGCTTCCGCTAGAGGGTGTCAAACGCGAAAACCGTGCCCGCCCCGCTCCCATATTGACCACCACCGCTATTGGTGTCGCCGTAGAGATTGCCCGCGCGGTC
The DNA here is from genome assembly GCA_963782275.1 of uncultured Acidobacteriaceae bacterium. GTDB lineage: Bacteria > Acidobacteriota > Terriglobia > Terriglobales > Acidobacteriaceae > Bog-257. The sequence goes on from CAWAJA010000015.1 coordinate 63,789, forward strand.
CGCGATGAGCCCGGCGGAGGGAAAATATCCGTCGTCGCCATCAAATAGATGCAGAGTGGTTTCGGTCCACCCAGAGGGCGACGGGCTCAACTCGAAAACTCCGCCACAGCCGTAGCCGCAATTGTTAAGGTTGAGTCCGCCGGCTGCGGTTGTGCCGTATAGGTTACCGGAATTGTCGAAAAGCAAATTGCCCCAGGGAGCCTGGCCATCGTTTGGCCCGACGAAACTGTACAGAATGGTTTCTTTCCAGCCGCCATTCGTGGGCGACAAACTATACACCGCACCCACGCCGGCAGTTCCACCCTGGATGGTTGTCCCGTAGAGATTGCCGGCCCGATCGAAAATCGGGTTGCTCGTCGGTTGAGCACCGTCCGGGACGTCGGTGAAGCGATGCAACACAGTTTCTGCCCAGGGGCAGGACACCGTACGGCAGAACGTCGCAGGGGGCGTTAATTTGAATACCGTTCCACAGCCATTGCCCAAATAACATCCATTGCCCCCGCCAACCACGGTTGTCCCATAGAGGCTGCCGTCTGGACCGATAACCAAGGCCCCCATTGGCTGCCCTCCATCATTGCCTCCCTTGAAAGTGTAGAGAACTGAGAAAATCCAGGCAGAGTCCTTCTTGGTCGGACGGAAAACGGTACCGCAACCATCACCGCTCAGGTCGCTACAACCTGGGTTTCCGCCGTGACGGGTCGTGCCGTAAAGGTGGCCACCGGCATCGATGGCCAATCCGAACCAGGGATAAGCACCGTCCGCCGTCCCAGTGAAATTGTGCAGTACTTGGAAGGTCTGAGCCTGCGCTGATTGCGTCACGACCATCAGCGCAAACACGATTGCTGTTGCCAGCGCCGCAATTGTTGTTCGCAAACTTAGGTTGAGAGTCCAACTCCGATGTTGTGCTGAATTCGTCATGACGGCTTCTCCTTCCTTGATTGCCACTGCTCAACGCTGCGTGCTCGTTTTATCGCGTGATCTCCCAGACGACGCCGTGTCCATACGCTCCGCCTTGTGAGGTCATGCCGAAGAGATTACCGTTGGCGTCAAGCGTAACGCCTCCCTCAGGAAAATATTCGGTCTGAAAGGAGAAGTCGTGAAGATCGGTGAACGTCCAGCCGTCACTGGAAGGGCTCAACTCGAAGACCGAACCGGCCTGCTGAGGGCCATCGGCAAACGTCATCCCGTAGAGATTGCCGGCCCCGTCCATGGTAAGACTGGCAAAGGGACCCTCAGCGCCAGTGAAGTTGTAGAGGATCTGATAGATCCATCCGTTACCGGAGGGCGACAACTCGTAGACAACTCCGCCATTGTGGGTCCCTCCGTCGGCAGTTGCGCCGTAGAGATTTCCCGCCTGATCCATGACCAGGCCCCCGTAGGCCAATCCGCCATAGAATCCACCACTGAAGGTGTGCAGCGCGGTTTCGACCCAACCGTAGGGCATAGGACTCAACTCGTACACCACGGTTCCATCGCCTGTTGTGCCGTACAGGCTGCCGGCGGCGTCGATATACATTCCGGACACAGGCCCGTTGGTGGGGTAGTGAAAATCGTCGATCACCGTCTCCGTCCATTTTCCGCCAGACGGCGTCAACTGATAGGTAATGCCGAAGTCCCCGCCACCAAATTCCGTGCCGCCGTAGATGTTTCCGCTCTTATCGAAGACGAGTGCGCCGAAGGGAGGATAGGCTCCGTCATTGGGTGAACCCACAAAGGAGTAAAGCACGGTCGCAATCCAGGGAGCGAGAAAGTTGCGAGGGTGGTTCGGAGCCGGCTTCAGATTGAAGACCAGGCCGCAGTTGCAGTAGGGATCTCCTCCTCCACCGGCTGTTCCATACAGGCTCCCATCAGGCCCGAACGCAACGTCTTCGGGATCGGTTCCAGCAGCGCCACCGGGAAAAACGTAGAGTGGGTTCAAGACCCAGCCGGAGCCATGGTTAGTCATCCGGAAAACACTGTTATTGGCCGTCCCGTACAGGTTTCCGGCGCGATCGACCGTTAAAGTGGACAACGGACGTTCTCCGTCCTGGCTGCCGGTGAAATCGTGAATCACTGTATAGCTCTGCGCCTCCGCCGACGGTACGTGGATGATTCCTATCGCAAACAAGACAAGAGCGATCGTTACCGCCCGAAAGCTGATGTCGAGAATCGAAACTGCTTCTTGTTCTGGATTGGGCGTCATGATTCCCCTCTTAACTGCGGGTACTATTGCGCTCTCACACGCGATTGTCAACTTAATTTCAGATTACGACATAACAGGCTGAAAGCAGACGATATGAAGCCAACGACTGAGGTTGTTTTTCCCTCCGCCTGGTGTTGCCCGCGCATAAACTGGTGTGATATGGCCAACTCGCACGCAATCCGCGCCGAGGCCCCTTTCGGGATTGGTTACGGAACGGGCTGATCACGCCAGCCATTGGCACGGAGGTCGCCCCCGGGTAACGGCCTAGCCATTGAAGGGACCGCATTCGGCATTACAGGGAACGGTAAGTCAACGTCGGCGAGCTACGCCAGTGTATTCATCTGGGATCTGCTTCAAGTGCGGTTCCCGGATTTCCTGGACCGTTGAGGTCACAATTGGTCTCTGGTAGCCTGGATGACGAAACTCCAGATGCATGCCTCGGCCGACGAAGCGGAGTTTCAGCATCGAACCGCCCCAGGTCGAACCCGCAATGGCTACCCGAATTGGTTCCGGACAGTATTGCGGATGTCCCGAGATCAGCGCGTGGTTATCGTCCAGGAGCACAACCTGGTAACAGTGATGCTGGGTTTGAATCTCTAGCACAGTAGCGGGTGGCAGATGGTTGAGGAACACGCCCCCTTCGATTTCAGATTGCACGATGTTTCGATTCACTTCCTCGCTGAGATTGGCGTGACAGCGGAATAGACGTGAACTGGTGGACACGGGAAGCCTCACCGGATGCCGTTCAGTCTACACCGTTCTTTGAGCGGCCAACGAGGATTGGTTACCACATGGGAAACCGAAGTATACTGCTGTTCAGGCACTGCGAGAGAAGTCGAGGTTTTTATGGCTGAGAACATATTAGAAAAAGCTGACGCACAGGTCGCGGAATCAATCCACAAGCTTTCACGCGCAACATCTGCGATGGCAGAGGCGATCGACGAGAGCGTAGACCTTATGAAACGTTCCATAAAACGGAGCAGTGATGCCGCCGAAGAACTCGTGGATGATACGACTCAGCGGATAAAGCGTCACCCCGTCGAAGCAACCGCTGTGACGTTCATACTCGGCGTCATCGTCGGAGGGTTCATTAGCTGGATGATTAGCCGACGGTAGACACGAACCTGCAATGTCGAAAGATGCGTGTTCTGTTGCTGAGTGACAGGGCAGGGGAATGCACGCTCCTAAAGACCGATGCGAAGCGTCATCACTCTGAATGACCCTCATCGTCCTCTCCCCCTCCGCGCCAACCTCTTCTTCTCCGTCCTTATCGCCGACTCCTGCTGCGGCCGGGTTCCCCACCCCACCTTCCTTTGGTTGAGTGGGATAGATCTCCTCATAATTCTGCATCCATTTTGCATCTTCGCAGTCGACTTATCTCCCACACATTCGCAAAAACCGCGAATGTGTGGGGCAGCAGGCTTTTTCGAACGGGTTACTTGAGGCCGGTCGCCGGAAGCACCTTCGTTCCCTCAGCACGCACGGCCTCTAGGGCCGAAGGACTGAGACCCAAGGCCTTGAGGATGGTAGGCGCCACCTGGGCGGTGCCCACCTCGGCGCGGACCGTCAGGGGTTGGAAGGTTGGAAGCGACAGCAGCAGCATGACATTCGTGTCGTCATGCGCGAACCCGCCGTGCTCGGCCAGTTTCTTGGTGCTGGTGGTGTAGGTGACGCCGACGTTCGGGGTCACAATGATGTCCGGGGTGCGCGGGTCCACGGTCGGGTCGTTGTAGTTAAGCGCAAGCGAAGGGCCGTAATAGATCTGCCCCAGCGCGATTCCTGATGAGGTGGAGGCATTCTGTTCGAGGATTGTGACGCTGGCGTCGGTATCGGAGGAGCTCTTCAACCAGAGCAGCGAGACGTCATCCTCCGTCGGTCCAATACCGTTGCCGTTGGTCGATTCAGAGTCAGGAATATAGCCGGCATTGGAGAGCAGGGTGGCGGGCGAAGTGCCTGCGACGAGTTGCGGGACATAGCGGCTGGGATCAATGGGCGACTGGCCGTGCTTGGCAGTGATCACGATCAGTGTCGTAGCATAGAGGCCCTTCGCCTTCAGCTCCTTGACGAATGCCCCAATCGAGGTGTCAACGAACTGGATTTCGCCCAACAGCGGCCCGCCGGGCGTTCCCGCAGCATCGAGATATCCGCCCGTCATGCCGTTGCTCGTCTCAACGAGCTTCTGGCCTACGCTAACGACCTGGAAGTTCATGCCGAAGATGGTCGGAACTTGGGTCTTCTGGGTGCCGAGGTGGTTCTTCCCATCGATCTCGTTGAGGATCGCGTCGACTTTCAGGGTGTCGTAGCACTGAATGTTCTGGAAGCTGTTGGTCCAGGCCGTCAGGTCTGACCCTGGATCGAGGATGGAGGCGCACGATATGCCGGTCGGCGTTGTAACCCCGGGAAGGCCGATGACGGTGGAGTTGATTTCAGGCGCGTAGAAGTCATCGAGCGCACTGGAGCCGATACCAGAGGCGACCGAGGCGTATGCCGGGTGCTTGTCGGACCATGCTGCGTATCCGCCGGCCTGGTGAATGACGCTGAATATGCTATTGGCGCGGACGAAGTCCCAGGGGAGGACCGCATTGCAGCCATTGGCTGGATCGCGGACGAGTCTCTTGGTGTCGATGGAGGCGATGCCGCCGTCGGTCAGCGCCGCGCCGGGCGCGCCGCCGTTCACCTTGGTCTGGTCGATGTCGATGCCTTCTTCATACTCGGTTGTGGTACCGGTTGGCGTTCCGAAAGGGGTGCAGGGACCAGCCTGAAGCCCGTTGCCGGTGGTTTTCTTAGGGGCGTCGTAATTCCGGGAATAAGCGACGTCGTAGTAGACGCCGGTTAAGGCCGGGCTTCCGCCGGTGACGATCGCAGTGAGGCCGGGGAAGGAATCCGAAGGCTTTGAAGTGTTGGCGGCGACGTAGTTGATGCCGGTCTTGCCGAGGGCAGCAAGCGCCGGGCAATAGGGTTTGCCATTGTTTACGGTGCTAATACCATTGGCACAGTTCAAATAATCAACAGCGTGCATGCCGTCGATGCTGATTAGCAGGACCCGGCGGATTCCGTTAGGGTTCTTGATCTGGTCTTGGGCGATAACGGTGCCCATCGAACAGGTAACTGCGAGGCAAAGTAGAGCAAGGGTCTTTTTCATTCTTTACTCCGAAGATTGGATTGGTTTCGACGAAGAAGCTGCACTTGCTCCGATCATAGCCACGATCAACGATGGTGGAATGAAATTGCGATGAATTCTGGTTGGACTATCTAGTTGCGAAGACGACTAGGAGTCGAATCGTAATGGTCTTAGAAAAGCGAGACGCATCGCGAAGGTTAACTGAGGATGAATTGAGAGCGCCGGCATCCGATTCAACTGACGGCTGGCCTAGACGAACCGCTTTGCTCGTGTCGGAGACTCTCCCTGGCGCGAACAGGTGTTGTGAAATCGTCATATTCTGCAAGTTGTTCACAGTCTAAGCCGTTGATTCTACGTAAAACGCTGGGAGGGGAGGTTTGGCCAGCGGATCGCAGTGCATTTCACCGATTCGAGCGTCTCAACTGTCAGCACTCAGTAATCATCACAAGACCGACGACTTCTGAGTTGATCGTTAGCTGCGACCGGTTCGGCCGAGTCTAGCAGAAGAAGTGGCCATCGCCAGCGGCTCCGCCCCAGGGCGCGCGACTTACGAACGCTGTAAGATATCTAACTGCCAGTCAGCCGGAAACTCTTATGCAGAAGTGCGATTCGTGCGGTTCGGAGGTCATACAGGCAGCTGCATTCTGCTCTTCTTGCGGAAAGCCGATCCCTTCCGACGCCCGGGCGACGGTGGATGCCACTGCTTCTACGCTGCCACGGACCTCGCAACAGCCCGCATTCAAACCTCCTAAGTTCACTCCATCGTCTCATTCCTTCCACAGAGAGGGGCGCTTTCCGCCCGGCACTCTGGTAGCAGGTCGCTATCGTATCGTCGCGCTGCTCGGTCGGGGCGGGATGGGCGAGGTTTATCGTGCCGACGATCTCAGCCTCGGCCAGCAAATCGCGCTCAAGTTCCTGCCGGAGTTCGCCAGCGATGAGCGCACGTTGGAACGGTTCCGCAACGAAGTCCGCATCGCCCGTCGTATCTCGCACCCCAATGTGTGCCGTGTCTTCGATATAGGTCAGACTGAAGACCTCATCTTTTTCACTATGGAGTACATCGATGGCGAAGACCTTCGCTCACTGCTGCGCCGCATCGGACGCTTGCCTGGCGACAAAGCCGCAGAAATCGCCGCCAAGATCTGCGCTGGAGTTGCGGCGGCCCATGACAAGGGGATCCTCCACCGTGACTTAAAGCCCGGCAACATCATGCTCGATGGCCGTGGCGAGGTTTTGATCACTGACTTTGGACTGGCCGGCCTCGCTCACGAGATTGAGGATGTGCGAAGCGGCACGCCGGCGTACATGGCTCCCGAACAATTGGCTGGAGAAGAGGTCACAATCAAGAGTGACATCTACTCCCTTGGACTGGTTCTGTATGAGCTGTTCACGGGCAAGACAGCGTTTGATGGCAAGACCCTGGAAGAGATGGTGAGCTTGCGTCGCGAAAGCGTTCCTAGCCGGCCTTCTTCGCTGGTCAGGGATCTTGACCCTGCCGTTGAGCGTACCATCCTCCATTGCCTTGAGGTGGACCCGGCTGCCCGGCCCGCTTCCGCGCTGGCCGTTGCTGCTGCCCTGCCCGGCGGAGATCCTCTCGCCGCGGCGCTGGCCGCCGGTGAGACCCCGTCTCCTCAAATTGTGGCCGCTGCGGGAGAAACTGCTGGACTTAGGCTCCCCATTGCCCTTGCGGCCTTGGGCATCGCAATTGTGGGACTGGTTGCGTTTTACCTGCTCGGGGCGCGCACCAGCGCCATCGAGCGGATGGATCTCCCCTACCCATCCGATGTGCTTTCGCAGAAAGCTCGCGACATGGTTCAGCAACTCGGGTATGACGCAACGCCGGCAGACAGCGCGGACGGTTTTTCCTACGACGATGCCTATCTGGAGTATCTGCACGATAACCCGAAAATACGCACCACCTGGGATGCAGCCTTGAAAGGCCGCCCACCGGTTCTGGTTTACTGGCTGCGGGAGAGTCCTTCGGAGCTGGTGGCTGTAGAGGTGAAAGATAATTCACTCGTTCCTGGCATCGTGAACCTCACTGATCCTCCACCGACTCTCGCGGGTATGATGCAGATTTCCCTGGACCCACAGGGCAGGCTGGACCATCTCGAAGTCATTCCGCCGCAGGTCGAGAAAACGTCTGCCCCTTCAGCGGCTTTCGATTGGAATGTGCTGTTCAAACTGGCCGGCTTGGACCCGGCACAATTCAAACCGGCGGAACCGATGTGGAATTCGCTCGCGGCTGCCGACGCTCGCATGGCCTGGACGAGCACGTGGCCGGGTACCACCTATCCCTTGCGCGTCGAAGCCGCCTCGTGGCGCGGCAAGCCCGTTTTCTTCGCGCTGATCGGAAACTGGACAAAACCAGACAGGATGCCGCCCCCTGGCGATGCCCCTCGCGATAAGGCCATGAGCCTCATTATTTCCGGCGTTGCCTTTGTACTGCTGGTGGTCGCGGTTCTGATCGCCCGGCGGCACTATATGCGCGAGAAAGCCGATGTCCACGGAGCGTGGCAACTGGGGGTGGTGCTCTTTTCGCTGCAAATGGTCCTCTGGCTGTGCCAGGGGCACTTTGTGCCGTCCGTGTCAAGCTTTGGGCTGTTCGTTCTGGCGGCCAGCGGAGGTCTGTTCATTACGGCGGTGGTATGCGTTCTGTACCTCGCCATCGAACCCTATGTCCGGCGGCACTGGCCGCATGCAATCATCTCCTGGAGCCGGCTGATGGCCGGACGAATCCGCGATCCCCTTGTCGGCAGGGACCTGCTGTACGGGGTGATTCTGGGAGTGGTCTGGGCGATCATCTTTTCCGTGTTTTTCCTGATGAGATTGCGGGCCGGTGACGCTCCGGCCTTTGGCACCACGGCCTATCTACTCGGGGCGCGCCACGTCATGGGCACCTGCCTTTGGCATCTGGCCACTTCAATCCAAGCGACGCTCGTCTTCTTCTTTCTGATGTTTGTTTTGCGGGCCATTCTGCGCAAGCCCTGGCTGGCCGCTTTGGCGTTCGTAGTCATATGGGTTGCAATCAAGACGTTTGACAGTCACCACCCCTGGATCGATATTCCGACGTTCATCGCCATTTACAGCATTGCCGCTTTTGTGGTGTTGCGCTTTGGTTTTATAGCGCTGGCTGCGGGGATGTTTAGCGTGGATTTGCTGCTGAATATCCCGATCACCACCCATTTCTCAAGTTGGTATATGGGCGGCTCTCTCTTCGTTCTCTTGACGGTGACCGGTATGGCTATCTGGGGGTTTTACACCGCGCTCGCGGGGCAAAAGCTCTGGAAAGAGAATCTCTTCGAGTAGTAGAGACAGCCGACCGCGCTGCGGGGCCTATTTCGGTTTGGTGCTGCTCGCTCCTGTTTCGTTCCTGCTCTGGCCGGCTTGCGGTCCGAGGCGGAATACAACTGGACAGTCTTTATGTCCAGCCTGATTGCGCCCAAGCTCTACCTTGGAGGACAATAGAGGTCTCTTCGCGTCGCCGGAAATTCTTGGGACCCGGGGCATCCAGCGCACTCGACCTAAACCAGAACGAAATTGGAGTAGACAGCGCTTTGTCGATCAATGAACGCGCCGGAAAATGTGAATCGGTTAACCGGGCCCTCTTTGACCGCCGGCTTTCGGAATTGATAATTTGCGGGAGGTACCATGAAAGCGACACAAATTCTGCACGATCTCGGCCAGAGCCTCTGGCTGGACAATATCACGCGCGATTTGCTCAATAGCGGCACGCTCAAAGGCTACATCGACGAGTTATCAGTAACCGGCCTCACTTCCAATCCGACGATCTTCGACCAGGCTATTAAGAAAAGTGCGACCTACGATCCCGCAATCCGCGAAAAATTAGTTCAGGGAAAGTCCGGGGAGGCGCTCTTCTTTGAACTCGCATTGGAGGACCTGACGCGGGCCGCCGATCTGTTTCGCCCGGTACACGATCAGACCAAAGGCGTGGACGGCTGGGTATCGCTGGAGGTTTCGCCGCTGCTGGCCTATGACACAGCCACCACGCTCAAGGAAGCCAAGGAGCTGCATGCTCGTGCCGCCCGGTCTAATCTCTTTATCAAGATTCCCGGCACCAAAGAGGGTCTGCCGGCAATTGAGGAGGCCATATTCGCCGGGGTTTCCATCAACGTGACCCTGCTGTTCTCCCGCGAACAATACCTGGCCGCGGCTGAGGCTTACCTCAGGGGCATCGAACGGCGCATCGCTGCCGGGCGGGACACCAAAGTTGGTTCTGTGGCTTCGATATTTATCAGCCGGTGGGATGTAGCGGTGATGGGCAAAGTCCCCGACTCCTTGCGCGACAAGCTTGGAATCGCCATCGCCAAGCGTGCCTACAAAGCCTACTGCGAACTGATGGCATCCCAGCGTTGGCAAGCCATCAGGAAGGCCGGGTTCAACCCGCAGCGGCTGTTATGGGCCAGCACCGGAACCAAGGACCCCAAAGCTTCGGATGTGCTGTACGTCAAGTCCCTCGCCGCTCCAAATACAGTGAACACCATGCCCGAGGCTACCTTGAAGGCCCTCGCCGATCACGGCGAAGTAGCCAGCGTGATGCCGGCTGACGGCGGCGATTGCGAGGCCGTTCTAGCCGAGTTCGCCAAAGCCGGGGTTGACGTTGACGCGCTGGCCGCACAGCTTCAATCCGAAGGCGCAAAGTCGTTCGTCGATTCCTGGAATGAACTGATGGGGGTGATCGAGTCCAAGAGCGCCGCCCTGAAGGAGAGCATATCTGCATGACAGTCCTCGCCGTGGATGTAGGGGGAACCAACGTCAAGATACTTGCCACGGGGCAGACCGATCGTCGAAAGTTTCCGTCTGGGCGGAAGTTGACCGCCGAACAGATGGTAGCCGGCGTGAAGAAACTGGCGGCCGATTGGCAGTATGAAGTTGTGTCGATCGGCTATCCCGGCCCAGTGCTGCGCGGGCGTCCCATCAATGACCCCTATAACCTTGGGCCGGGTTGGGTTGGATTCGATTTTGAGAAGGCATTCGGATGCCCGGTGAAGGTCATCAACGACGCCGCCATGCAAGCCTTGGGTAGTTACAAGGGGGGAAGGATGCTCTTCCTGGGTTTGGGCACAGGTCTGGGTTCGGCCATGGTTATTGATGGCCAGGTCGAGTCGATGGAGTTGGGCCACCTGCCTTACAGGAGGGCCACCTACGAAGACTACGTGGGGCTTCGGGGATTAGAGCTGTTTGGGAAGAAAAAGTGGAGGAACTACGTCGAAGACGTTGTGGCGCGGTTCGTCAATGCACTGCAGCCCGAAGATGTGGTCCTTGGAGGCGGTAACGTGAAGGAACTGAAAGAACTGCCTCCACATTGCCGCGCGGGCGAAAACGCAAACGCCTTCCTCGGAGGGTTCCGGCTGTGGGATGAAGGCGCTGACGGAAAGGCCCTCTCGCCGGCGAAGGCGCGTGGCTCTGTCCGTCGTGTCAACGGTCCGGAAGTGGCAGGCAAAGCATAAGCAGCAGGAGTATAAACATGACGACCGCAGTAATAGCCCTCAAGAAAGCAACATCGCTCGCCCGGCGCCCAGCCTGGAAGGCCCTGGGAGCGCATTACAAGCAGATTCGCGGCACCCATCTCCGGCAATTGTTCGCGGACGATCCCAAGCGTGGCGAGCGTTTCAACCTTGAGGCCGTGGGCCTGTACTTTGACTACTCCAAGAACCGGATCACCGACGAAACTCTGAAACTGCTGCTTCAACTGGCGGAAGAGTCTGGCCTGCGCGAGCACATCGACGCGATGTTCCGTGGCGACAAGATCAACATCACGGAGAACCGGGCTGTTCTGCATGTCGCCTTGCGCGCTCCCAAGAGCGAAAAGATTGTCGTGGACGGCGAGGACGTGGTTCCCGCAGTGCACGCGGTTCTCGACAAGATGTCTGACTTTTCCAATCGAGTTCGCAGCGGTCAGTGGACGGGCCACACCGGCAAACGCATTCGCAACGTGATCAACGTTGGCATTGGCGGCTCCGATCTTGGTCCTGTCATGGCGTATGAGGCGCTCCGCTTTTACAGCCAGCGCGATATGACCTTCCGCTTCGTGTCGAACGTAGACGGCACAGACTTTGCCGAGGCCGTTCACGATCTTGATCCGGCGGAGACGCTGTTCATCATTTCGTCGAAGACTTTTACAACCCTGGAGACAATGACCAACGCTCACACCGCTCGCGATTGGTCGCTCAAGGGTCTGGGAGGCGACGAGAAGGCGGTCGCCAAGCACTTCGTAGCCGTCTCGACCAACACCTCAGAGGTGGAGAAGTTCGGCATCGACACCGCCAACATGTTTGAGTTCTGGGATTGGGTTGGCGGACGCTATTCCATGGACTCGGCCATCGGGCTGTCCACCATGGTCGCCATCGGCCCCGACAATTTTCGCGCCGTGCTGGACGGCTTTCATCAGATGGACGAGCACTTCCGCACCGCGCCGTTCGAGCAGAACTTGCCGGTGCTCCTGGGCCTGCTGGCTGTCTGGTACACCGACTTCTTTGGCGCGCAGACCGTCGCGGTGTTGCCCTATGAGCAGTATCTGAAGCGCTTTCCAGCGTACCTGCAGCAGTTGACCATGGAGAGCAACGGCAAACATGTAACGCTCGCAGGCAAGTCCGTAAATTACGATACTGGACCGATTTACTGGGGCGAGCCCGGCACCAACGGCCAGCACTCCTTTTATCAGTTAATCCATCAGGGAACCAGGTTGATTCCTTGCGACTTCATCGGCTTCCACAAGACGTTGAACCCGCTTGGCCAGCATCACACGCTGCTGATGTCCAATGTATTCGCTCAGGCCGAAGCCCTCGCATTCGGCAAGACACCCGAGGAAGTGAAGGCGGAAGGGACGCCGAAATGGCTGGTGCCGCATCGGGTCTTCGAAGGTAATCGGCCATCGAACACCATCCTGGTCGATCAGTTGACGCCAGAGACGCTCGGCAAACTTGTTGCTCTGTACGAGCATTCCGTGTTCACACAAGGAACGATCTGGAGCATCGATTCCTTCGATCAGTGGGGTGTCGAGCTGGGTAAGGTCCTGGCCAAACGCATCATCGGCGAACTAGAGAGCCCGACCGATCCGGCGCTGACGCACGATAGCTCAACCAACAATCTCATCCGCCGGTTCAGGGAGAAACAATAAAAAGTTCTTAGAAGTTCAAAGCGATTACTGCTCGCCGCTACGCGGCGTTTTCGCTGGTTACGCGTCGGGATTCTTAAGTTTGAGCGCACCCTTGTTGGCCTCAAGGAACTCGCGCAACTGCTCAACCTGATCGAGCAGCCGGGTCCATTGCTCGTAATAGAGCGTGACCGGAAAGCGCCCCAAACCGTACACGCTGACACCGCCCTTTTCGCTGACACGGAATTCGAGAGCGCCTCGCTTTCGCTGGACCTGCTTTTCCATCTCTGCCAATTTGGCTTTCAGTTCTTCGTAAGTTGGTTCCGCCATCGTCGTCTCACCTCTCGAGAATGTTGAAAGTGTGGAACCTCCGCTCGGTCGGTCTTACTCCCTGATGCTCTCGCGCGGAGCCTTGCAATATGTTACCCGCTTTTGCGGGCCAATGAATGTGAGCCACTGCGCAGATAATTGTTTCGCAGCTCTTGGGAACCTCGCAGGCCGCACAAGCGTCCAATCCGATAGCATTCTGGGCAGCCGGTCGCCGAGCGCAACAACGATTTGCCGTTGCGATGCGCGCGGCTGCTATGCTTCTTATCATCGGAAGCGGGTGAGGAACCGTGCAATTTCCTGATCCATTGCGGCGGACGCTGTGGAGCTGCCGAGCGATCCTGTGGCTGGCGAGTTGGCCTGTGCCTGGCGGGTTTCGCGCGGAGTGGCGGCAACAACGGCTGCGCCAGGTTTGGCATTGGGTCAATTTCCTTTCCGAAACGGGCCAGCTCACTCGAGAAAACAAACTCGAACTTGCCCGGCACTGCTGGGGCGCATTCGCCGATGCCTTCTGGATCCGCTACGACCGGGAACAATTCCTGCGGCGTGTGGAGCGTCTGCGCCGCGCACCTGCAACTTGCCTCGGCGTTGCCACTTTGCTCGTGCTTGTGGTCGTGCTGTCGGGCGGATTCATTCCCGCTGCGCGATCGCGGTTGTCATCGGCCATTTCGCGTCCAGATCGTGTCTGCGTCATCAGCTTGAACGGCAAGTTCCGGCGTTTTCGCTCAGAAACCTTGCTCGACCTGGCTGCGGCCTGGAAGGGCAGCAAACTGCTCGACGCGGTCGCACCGTACTCGTGGGGGCCGGCAAGGCTCACCGGCGAGCGCCGAACCGTCCCCATCCTGACGGCGCGGGTGGCTCCGGACTTCTTCGAGCTGCTCGGCGTCAATGCGACCGTGGGCCGGACGTTTCGCAGTGCTGACGAACAGACTTGCGAGAACTGCGTGGTGCTTAGCCATGACATCTGGAAACTCCGGTTCAATAGCGACCTCCGCGTGATTGGCAGGCGAATCATGGTTGATGGCACGGAGAAGACCGTCATCGGGGTTTTGCCTCGCAACTTCCATCTCGTCTCGTCGGACATTGCCGCTTGGACTCTTCTCGATCCGGCCGCACCGCCGTTCAGCAACTTCGTGGAGCGGATTGGGGCTGTCGCCAGGATGAATAGGGACGCCACTGATGCGCAGATCGAAGCCGATCTGATCGACCTCACCGAAAACGCGGGCTACGTTTTTCCGGCGTCCCTCATATCGGTCATGTCGGCGCACGAAGATGCGCGCCACTCGGTGGAGACCTACCTGTTGTTCCTGTTGCTCGCGGTGACCTGCGCGGTGTGGATTGTGTATGCGCGCCGTTCGGAAGGCGGCCTGGGCGAGCTCCCACGACGTTGGCTGACCGTTGCCGCTGGTGGCTCTTCTTTGTTGCCAAATCCACTCTGTTGCTAATTGCCACCTGCCTTTTCGCATCGGCCAGCGTGCGCTGGGTCTGCGTGCATCTGGTCGGGTCGATCTATCCCATGGTGAACGGCGTCGCCCTTTGGTTCTTTCTGGTGCTGGCGATTGGCCCGTTGTCGTGGTCCATCCGCGACCAGCAAAGGCGCTGCCGCACTTGCCTGCGCCTGCTGGGAAGTCCCATCCGGATCGGAGCTCCTGGCCACGTCCTTTTGAACTGGTCAGGGACGGAAATGGTATGCAGCGAAGGTCACGGCATTCTTTACTTGCCCGATTCGCACGCTGAGTGGCTGGAGCGCGACCGCTGGAACACGCTGGACGATTCGTGGGCGGACCTGTTCCGGAGTCCCGAGGACCTGGATAAAGAACGAGATGCCTAAAGGCTTCCCGACCTGATTCCTGAGCAGTCTGTTGACCGCTACCACCGCTTCTGTTTTTCGCAAAAACGTCCAGCGCAAAACCTCCGGCGACAAAATGTAGGTTGTGCCTGACCCTTTGTAGGCTGGGCCGTTTCATGCTGCACTGTGTGCTACCATTTCGCTTTGCACTCTTTCTTGGTGAGGAGTCTTATGCGTAAGGCTGTTATATCGCTTGTTGTTGTTATGTTTGTGGTGATATCGACGTTCGATCTGTTCGCCGCCAGCCTGGCGGGGGTTACGCTGCCGGACACGGAACAGGTCGGGAACGCAAAGCTCGTGCTCAATGGTCTGGGATTGCGAAGCGAGTTCATGGTAAAGGTTTACGTCGCGGGGCTCTACCTTGAGCAGAAGTCGTCGGACCCCAACGCTATCATCAAGGCCGATGCGCCCAATCGGATCGTCATGCAGTTCCTGCACGGCGCCAGCAAGAGCCAAATGGCGAATGCCTTCCAGGAGTCGTTCAACGACAATACGCCGGACGCCATGAAGACGATGAAGCCTGACATTGACCGCTTGCTGGGCGCGCTTGAGCCCCTCAACGCAGGAGACAAGATGGTCTTCACCTACGTCCCGGGCACGGGTACGACCCTCGCCATTAACGGCAAGGACAAGCTGACCATAGCCGGTTCGGCCTTCAATCCAGTGCTCTTGTCGGTATGGCTCGGGCCTAAGCCGCCCACTGCGGCCGTAAAAAAGGGAATGCTCGGGAAGTAGCTCCAGAGGCTCGAATCGAACGGGTTTTGACACAGTTTCGGTACAGACCGCGGCGGAATCAGCGCCTTTCCGAATTGTAATTTCGTTCGCCTTCTCCTCTTATCCTCCCCTCTTCGGCTCTACGTGTTTTCAACAACTTGCCGCACAATTGTGTTGCAAAATATAGATTTCACAGCTAGTTACCGGCAAAATATAGAGCGCCTTAGAGTTACGGCGACTTACGACGCGCCTTCCGCTTCGTTCGCTCCTTCCTGCTTTCCGATGGGCTCGCCCTGCGGAGACTTCTTTGGCCCTCCGCCGATCGCCGCGGGCTCCTCCGCGCCAGCCAGCGCAAGATCGGCGCTGGTCGGCGACGCCGTATCTGGCTCCGCCGAGACCGCCTCCACACCGCTGCCCGCCGCCGCCGCCGTGCTGGCCGTTGATGGTTGCTTCTTCTGCGCCTTCCGCGCCTCGTCATTGCGGCGCGCCGCCTCCAGGATGCGGCAGGCCCGCGCCAGCTTGTCTTCGTCGTGATGCAGCCGCCGCCGGTACTTGCGCGCCAACTGCAGGGCCCGACGCTTGCACGCTTCCGGGTCGCGCGCCGCCAGCTCTTCCAATTCGATATCGTCCTCGGTCACCAGCTCCTCGCCCGCGAGCGAAGTCGTGCCCGGCGAAGTTGCCGCTGGCGGGAAGGCCTCGTCCGGCGGAGTGTCCACATCGAATCCCTCGGGCAGGCCATGCTCTTCCTCGAAGCCGCGCCACGTGGTCTCCGCAACGTTGTCGAAGCGGTCCGATTCGTCCCAGACTTCCTGGGGAAGGCGCACATTGGTGGCCGCCTGTTGCAGGCCATAGAGCACGACGCCTCCCATGTGGCGGTCGAGCTGGCCGCGGAGCAGCGCGTCCAGCACCTGCTGGATGCCCACCTGCACGGAGTACAGGTCTTCCAGCGGCGGCAGCTCCACACAATAGCGCTCGCCGCGCGCCCGGGCGCGGGCCATTTTCAGGCGGCGTCCGCGAATGCTCAGGGAAAGTGGCAGTAATCGCGGTCGGTCACTGCCGCCGAGCCGCAGCAGAAACCGTCCTCCTTGACGTGGTGGCAGGTTTTGATGACGATCTTTTCCGGCGGTTTGGGTTCCCAATCGGTGACGCCCAACTCCCGTAAGCGGCGTTCGCGTGACTCTAAGGCCTGCCTGGCTTCGACGAGCTCGGCTCGAATCTCTTCATAACTATGTTCAGACATGGATGACTCCTTGGTAAGAATGTAAGAAGTGTGTGCGCGTATGATTGCATTGGCTGTTTCTCCCGGGGATTGTCATTACGAAGCGTCAAATGGGTCCGCGGCCCACCTATCGGAACGAAAAACTTACGCGTTGTTTGACGGAGTGAAGCGAAGCAATTTTCCCGTCTGTCATCCTGAGCGAGGACTTTAGTCCGAGTCGAAGGACCCCTATTGCTGCGCCAAGCTGGATGGTGGGCATAGGGGTCCTTCGACTTCGCACGAGCCCGCTGGCGCGGACTCGTGCTGCGCTCAGGATGACAACGTAAGGAACGATTTTCGGCGGCAAGGAACATTTTTCGAGTAGCGAAGCGAGGAATCTGCTTTCCCCTGCCGTGTGGCAATGAGTGGGAAAGCAGATTCCTCACGGCCTGAAGGCCGTTCGTAATGACAACTCGGGGGCTGGCTCTCAGCCAACCCGAGACACACGTGTGGTTAGGAATTGGGCAACGGATCCAATGCAGTGGCGCACTCCAGCCTTATGCCGGATGAGAGTGGCAGCAGGCAGCGGATCACGCTGCACGAAACGCAGGATGGGCCACGCGACGGCCGACCGCCGGAACCGGGTCAAGGGGTGACCCGTCACGCTTCGCATCTGCAGTCCGCAATCCCGCTGGGCGGGACGGCCCTCAACTCCGACGCCTGGGACGCAGTTAGCGAGTGTGGCGCAGCCGTGGCGCGCTAGATCAACGGTAAGAACGTTGACAGAGTGAGTCAAGAAGAAAAGTGTTAAGTAACGTTACGAAGGTGGTATTTTTCCCGAAATGGGAAACAGAGAAACCGGAGTCTGTGATGTTGGAACTAAAATCCCCAGCCGACCAAGAGAAGCTCGGGTGGGGCACCCCAGAATGTTAGGGTGAGCCACCCGCTGGCTGCAGCGGTCAGAAATGGGCGGCCGAGAGCGGAGAAGACAGGCGGCGTAACACTGTGAACACAGAATTCTGAGAAGTCGCGATTCCCAACCTACCACTTTTTGGTGGTTGCGTAGGCCTCCAGCGCACGCCTAGAATTTTCTCTTCAAAAAACCTACGGCCTTAGTTCGGTCATGTGGCTGAAAACATTTGTCGTCGCGTCATTCTGCGGCGAGGGAGCAGAGCGGAGCCGGACCATGAATTCAGAACGACCGACAGGTCGATGGATGCCTTGGATGTTCGGCAGTCGCATCACCGGGCCGTCCGATGCGTACAAAATTCCCAAGTCCTTGAGTTTATGAGGTACAACGCCCGCGAGCGCGCGGGACTGCGGTGGTGCCATTCAGAAAGACGGAGGCATTTATGAAGACGAGAGTCGCGGCAGTTGCGTTTCTAACATTGGTCCTTCCCAGCATCGGAGCGTTGGTTTCGTGCAAGAAGTCCGAGGCGCCACAACAGGCGCAGCAAGCCGGCCAGGCTGCTCCAGCCGAGCAGCGCGTCGAAAAGAATCCCGACCGTAACGCCTACTTCGGTGAGGAGCACATTCACACCAGTTGGTCGGTGGATGCCTGGATCTTCGGCAACCGCATCACGGGACCGGACGATGCGTATAAGTACGCTCAAGGGCAGAGCATCAAGCACCCGCTGGGCTACGAGATCAAGATCGACACGCCCATGGACTTCATGGGTGTCACCGATCACTCGGAGTACGTTGGCGTAACCAAACAGGCGAACACGCCGGGTACGGCGGTCAGCAAGATGCCGGAGGCGCAACCCTTAATTATGAAGGATCCCAACAGCGCGGCGGACCAGCAGAAGGTCTTCCTGTACCTCCTCTCGCTCACCAGCAAGCCGCCGATCAAGGCCTTCATGACGCCGGA
This sequence comes from uncultured Acidobacteriaceae bacterium, assembly GCA_963782275.1. Taxonomy (GTDB): domain Bacteria; phylum Acidobacteriota; class Terriglobia; order Terriglobales; family Acidobacteriaceae; genus Bog-257. Next base: position 82,167 of record CAWAJA010000015.1, read on the forward strand.
AGTGGCAGGTACGGTTTGGCAGGAAACCGTCAAGGCCGCAGAGGAGAACAATCATCCGGGCAAGTTCACTGCGTTCTGCTCTTACGAGTGGACCTCCATGCCCAACAACCGCAACCTGCATCGCAACGTCTTTTTCAGAGACTGCGCACATATTCCACCCATGCCCTTCAGCGCGCTGGATGACAATCACCCCGAGGCCCTGTGGAACTGGATGGACACGCAGCGCAAAGCGGGCAACGAACTGCTGGCCATTTCGCATAACGCCAACGTGAGTGACGGCTGGATGTATCCCGTCGACCTCGACAGCTATGGCAGGCCCATCGATGCGGCCTGGGCGTCGTCGCGCGACCGCAACGAGCGCCTGGTTGAAATCAAGCAGATCAAGGGTGCCTCCGAGACCCATCCTTTGCTCTCGCCCAACGACGAGTTCGCCAACTATGAGATGTACACCGGCCTGCTGGGTCTTCCACCAGACGTGGGTCGTATTGACCACATTCACGGCAGCTTTGCCCGCCAAGCCTACAAAGACGGCATTGCCATGCAGGACACCCGCGGCTACAACCCGTATAAGTTCGGCATGGCGGGTGGCTCCGACTCCCACAACACCGGCAGTCCTTATCGGCAGGACAATTTTTATGGTGGACACGCCGCGGTGGACGGAACCGTTGAGAGGCGCATGGCTGGGGTCCTGCTGGGAAACACCCTCGATGTACGCCTGGAGAACCCGGGCGGACTGACCGGTGTGTGGGCCGAGGAGAACACTCGCGCCTCCATCTGGGACGCCATGTATCGCAAGGAAACCTTTGGCGTCAGCGGCCCGCACATCAAAGTGCGCTTCTTCGGCGGGTGGGGCTACAACAAGGACGTTCTGGACGCCAAGGACTGGGTACACCAGTCTTATGCGAACGGCGTCCCTATGGGCGCCGACCTGCCTCCGATGAAGGGCACGGCTCCGACGTTCGTGGTCTGGGCGGTGAAAGACCCGACTTCCGCCAATCTCGATCGCATTCAGATCATCAAGGGCTGGACCAAGAACGGCCAGAGCTTCGAGAAGATCTACGACGTCGCCTGGTCCGGCGACCGCAAGCCCGATAAGTGGACGGGGAGGGTTCCGGCGATCAAAAGCACCGTAGATATGGAGAAAGCTACCTACACCAACGATGTCGGTTCCACGGAACTCAAAACCGTCTGGACCGATCCCGAGTTCGATGCCAGCCTGCATGCGTTCTACTACGCCCGTGTGCTGGAAATCCCCACCCCCCGGTGGACCTTCATGCAAGCCGTGAAGGCCGGGGTTCCGCCGCCGGATATTGTGCCGCTCACCGGCCAGGAGCGCGCCTGGAGCTCGCCCATCTGGTACACCCCGAGCGCCGAAGCGCGCAAGAATGCGCCCGCCGGTATGACCGTGGCCGACCTCAAGGCGAAGGGTGCAACCGCGCTGGGTGACGCCCAACTCAAGACGCTGATTGTTGGCAAAGCCTTCTGGGTACGGAATAACGCGACCGGCGAGCAGTTCAGCGTCGCCTACACGGCTGAAGGCCAGAGCAATGTCTGGCATATCGGCAAGTACGCCACACCTCCGAGCAGCTACGGCAACCCGGTGCGGGACGGCTACCAGGGAACGACGACGCCGTACAAGATTGAAGGTGGCAAAGTGGTGACCACCATTTCCCAGGATCCGTTCTCGGTCACGGTCTACAAACTGGGCGACATTTATTACGGCGCGCGCAGCAACGAATTCGGCTACGCCAACTACGAAATGATTCCCACGCCGCAGTTCGTCCAGAATCCGCTGACAGCAATGCTGAACCAGTTCTCGATTGAGCTGGGACTGAATGCTGAACAGAAACAGCAGATTGTCCCCTTCCTGCAACAGGAGGCGCCAAAATTGGAGGCACTGAAGAAGAACACCTCGCTCAAGCCAATGGAGAAGTTAGAGCAGTTGAAGCAGATCGCGGATGAAGTCGATGCCAAAGTTACCCCTCTCCTGGATCAGCAGCAACAGCAGAAGTTCCAAGCCATTCGCGAACAGCACCGGCGGGAGTTGATCGAGAAGCTTGGGGGCCAGATGATGGAGAAACTGGAGAATAGCAGTTGGTTCGCTACGTCCGATGTGCATAGGTAGGAAAGACCACGCGAGCCTGAGCATGGTTCTGGTAGGCGCGTGGTTGAAACGATGCAAGAATCGGGTCGCATGAGGGGCACATTCATGAATTAAGGTTTTATATCGACTGCCAGAGGAGGCATCACTGTGCCGGAAGCTACAGGTTCCAACATCGAGGTGGCCCATCACCTCAGCGAGCACAAAGAGCAACGCGAGTACCGAATGCCGCAGGTGGTGGAGATCGCCGAAGGCATCGTGCTCGCCATCGTCGCCATCACCACCGCCTGGAGCGGATACCAGGCTGCACTTTGGACTGGTCATCAGTCGAAGCTCTACGGCCTTGCCAGTAAGCAGCGAGTGCAAGCCGTGCGGGCGGCGGCATCCTCCAACGAAGATCGTTTGTACAACGCCGCCACCGTGGCGCAGTGGCTGCAGGCCGAAACCAGCAAGCAAACGAAGCTCGCCGACCTGTATGAGCGTCGCTTCCTCCCGGAGTTTCGCCCCGCGTTTGAAGCCTGGAAGAAGACCGATCCGCTCAACAACCCCGATGCTCCTCCTGGACCCTTCCACATGCCTGAATATCGCAGCTCCAAGGCGGATGAGGCAGACAGGCTGACTGAGCAATCCTCAGACACCTTTGAGCAGGGGGACGAGGCGCGCCACCACGCCGACGACTACGTGCGAGAAACCGTGATGCTGGCAACGGTGCTGCTGCTCACAGCGATCAGCCAGCGGTTCAAGATCCGCGGTGTACGGATCGGGCTGATTGTCGTGGCTGGCGCCATACTGTCCCTTTCGATCTACCATATCGTTAACCTTCCACGAATTTAGGGCGGCGCACGTTCCCATCAGAATTCAGAGCGAAAATGTGACTACCATCACAGCGAAATTCTCACACGAAAAATATCGTGTTCTTTGCGAGGTAGTCCCGGAACATCCTCACATGCCGGCAACCAAAACGAGTCTGGTTTGCGTCGCCTGTGCGCTCGCTCTGAGTGCCACAGGCTGTTATCGCCCCATCGGCCCGCAGTCGGTGGCGCGGGATCGTCATCTGTACGCTGCTTCCCTCTCGGATTCCTGGAAGGAGCAAACCCTGTTGAACATCGTCAAGATGCGCTACCTCGACCCCCCGGTTTTTGTGGATGTGGGAAACATTGTGGCCAGCTATTCGCTGACGCAGGGAATTTCTGCAACCGGAAATATAGTTCCGAACAACCAAACACCAGACGCAACTGTGGGTGGTTTCGGTACCTACAGCAACACCCCCACGATCACCTACACCCCGCTGACCGGCAGCAAGTTCATCCGAGGCCTCGCGACTCCATTTCCACCCGAGGCGGTATTCTCCAGCATTGAGGCCGGAATGCCGGCCGACGTCATCCTGTTTGCGTCGGTGTCGTCAATCAATGGCCTGCGAAATCAAGAGGCAACATTGCAGGGAATTACGCCTGCCGATCCGGACTTTCATCGCGTGCGCGCCCTGGCTCGTCAGATCCAGCTTTCGGGTGCGGTAAGGATCGAGGTCAAGAAGCAAGCCGGCGAGGAGCTGGTGAGCTTCATGACCTTCCGCACAGAAAAGGTTCCGCCGGAAATCCAGGCGGACATCGTGGAATTGCGGCGACTGTTGAAGCTGAATCCCAATGCTACTGAGTACAAGGTTCGCTTCGGCGCTGTGCCCAGCAACGATACGGAGATTGCGGTCATTACGCGCTCGATCCTCGGCGTGATGCAAACCATGGCGGCGGAAGTATCGGTGCCCTCCGAAGACCTGGCGCGAGGGTGGGCATTTCCCGGGTTTGAACATGGTAAGGCTGTTCCTGGCATGGTCCGCCTGATTCATATCCACAGTGGGAAGTCTGTGCCGGCTGACGCGTTCGTGTCGGTCAAGTACGAGAACAACTGGTTCTGGATCGACAAGAGCGACCTCGAATCCAAGCAGATGTTTTCCCTCATCATGATGCTCTTCACCATGGTCGACACGGGACCAACACAGAACCAGCCCGTGCTCACGATTCCTGCGCATTGAAGTCACACGAGGTTGCGTGGGGGCGGGCACGCTGTTTGCTTTGAGATCTTCGCCTCCGAATAACCGAAACAGAGCATCATCGACGGCACCTACAAGTTGCCGCCCATGCGGAAAAAGCAATGAAGAAGAAGATACTCGCATTCGCATCACTCGGTGAAGCAGCGACTGGTCTGCTCCTGATCGTCTATCCGCCGATCGTCGTCCGGCTGTTGACCGGCTTGGAGGTCAGCGGCTCCGGCGTTATCTTGAGCCGGATGTTCGGCATCAGCCTGGTCGCGTTAGGCGTGGCCTGCTGGCCAGCAGAAGGATGCGCCCTGCCGCTCCTCGGCATGCTGATCTATACCGCGCTCGCCGCTGTGTATCTGACCGTCTTCGGGCTGGGCGGCAACGTTGGCATTCTGTTATGGCCGGCCGTCTTGCTCCACGCGGTCCTGACGGTTCTTCTCGGAAGCGCATGGTTGAAGCAACGAAGGAGTCCTGCCACGTAGGTGCGCATTCGTGCCTTAGTGTTTGGTGCGGCTTCCGCGGGATTCTTAAACATTCACGAGTCTGATAGGCTGATGGTACTTCCCAATCGAGGTGTTGCGGGTGAAACAAGCGTTGGCTGCGGTGTTGGGACTTGCTGTTCTTCTTTTGTTTCAGACTGGTTGTACGAGAGGACAAAGCGCCCTCGCGAAAACCGCCGAACCAGGGAACAACTCGTCCGCAACTTCACAGTCCGCGGATGTACGTCCTCCGCAAAATCCGCTGAAGAACGCCTACTTCGGCGATTTGCATCTGCACACCGGCTATTCCATGGACGCGTTTGCCTTCGGAACCAGGACCACGCCTGAGGATTCGTATAAATATGCGATGGGCGAAACCGTGGAATACATGGGCAAGCCGCAAAAGCGCAACGTGCCGCTCGACTTTCTCGCTGTGACGGATCACGCTGAGTATCTCGGAGTGGTGCGCGATTCGATTGACCCGAACGGCCCATTCGCCAAGTCCGAGTGGTACACCATGATGACCAGCACTGATCCTAAGGTGTCAGGTGAGGCGTTCAAGAAGCTCATCGGTTCTACGGTCGTTAACAAGCCTTTGCCCCAGTTCAACGATCCAAAACTGCTGCGTTCGGCCTGGGAGAAATACAAGGCTATCGCCGACGAGTACTACAAGCCCGGAAAGTTCACGACATTCGTGGGATTCGAATGGACCTCGGCGCCGCAGTACCAGAACTTGCACCGCTGCGTGATCTTCGCCGACAAAGGCCCGGCCATTCCGTACACCGCATTTGATTCTTTGGATCCGGAAGATCTTTGGCGCTACCTCGAAGCCCAACGCAAACTGGGCCTCGACGTGATCGCCGTTCCTCACAACGGGAACGCCAGCAACGGCCTGATGTTCAGCACGAGGGACATGTCGGGTAAGCCGCTCACCCGCGATTACGCCGAGCGCCGCATGGCCAACGAACCGCTGGCTGAGATTATTCAGGCCAAGGGGCAGAGCGACACCAGCCCTTCACTTTCGCCTACGGACGAGTTCGCCAATTTCGAGATGTGGCTCTATCTGATTGGTTCGGACAAGAAAGCTAATTCCGCAACCGGAAGCTATCTGCGACAGGCCTATGGTGTAGGACAGGAGCAGCAGGCAAAACTGGGCGTCAATCCGTTCAAATATGGAATCGAGGCTGGGACTGACTTCCACTCCGGAATTACCTCGACCGAACCGACCAACTACCCGGGTTCGCACGGCAACCAGGACAACGATCCCAAGACTGTGATCACCGCCACAACCTCCGTCGGCGGTGAACCCCCGACCGCTCTCAGTTCCGGCGGACTGACCGGGGTTTGGGCCGAGGAAAACACCCGTGAGTCCATCTTCGCCGCCTTCAAACGGAAGGAAACCTTTGGCACTTCCGGCACCCGGATCAAGGTGCGCATGTTTGCCGGTTGGAGCTATCCCAAGGACATGACCAAGCGGGCCGATTGGGTGAAGGCCGTCTATGATGGTGGCGTACCCATGGGTGGAGACCTGGCCCCACAGTCAGGAGCAGCCGCTCCAACCTTTGTCGTTCACGCCATCAAGGACCCTGACAGCGGCAATCTCGACCGCATACAGATCATCAAGATTTCGACCAAGAACGGCAAGAGCAAGGAAAACGTTTACGACGTGGTATGGAGTGGAGGCCGCAAGCCCGATCCGAGAACCGGGAAGGTCCCCGCGGTCGGAAATACGGTTGACGTCAAGACCGCAACTTATACGAACTCGATCGGATCGACAGAGCTGATTGGTGAGTGGACCGATCCGTCGTTCGATCCCAATGCGTACGCGACCTACTACGCCCGTGTGCTGGAGATTCCCACGCCGCGCTGGTCCACCTATTGGGCCGCCAAGCTGAATCTGCCGCCGAATCCCAACGTCGCGGCAACCGTGCAGCAGCGCGCTTGGACATCGCCCATTTGGTTCGTGCCGGCGAAACCATAGGAGTCGTTTCTTGAATGAGTGAAGTTTCTGTAGCAGTCGTCCCGGACGGGCGGAGTTCAGTTCCGACATCCAGATCTAAGGGTAGCTTCTCTCCTGTCCTCAAGCGCTGGCTGCGCGAGCCCCTGCTCCACTTCCTGGTGCTGGGACTCGCCCTCTTTGCGGTCTACGCCTACACCCACCGCGGTCGTTTTGGAGTCGAGTCGTCGCGGCAGATTGTGCTGAGCCTTGATGAACTCCGGCAGATGGACATGTATTTCGAATCGCAATGGCATCGCCAGCCCACGCCCGCCGAGTTTCAAGCCATGGTGGAGGACAAGGTCCGCGAAGAGGTCCTTTATCGCGAAGGCTTGGCAATGGGCTTGGACAAAGATGATGAGATCGTGAAACGCCGCATGGCGCAGAAGATGCAGTTCCTCGCCGAGGACGTAGCCGCTGCCCACGAGCCTTCCACTGCCGAATTAAGAACCTGGTTCGAGAAGAACAGCAGCAAGTTTGCCTTACCCAGCCGCATCAGCTTCCGCCATCTTTATTTCTCTCCTGACAAGCGGGGCAAGAATGCCCAGGAGGATGCCGCCAGGGTGTTGGCCAAAATCGCCGGTCAACCCGAGGATTCAAAGCTCGCCGTCTCGTCCGGTGATTCGTTCATGTTCCAGGACTATTACGCCGACCGCACGCCGGAAGCCGTTGCCAAGGAGTTCGGTCCGCAGTTTGCGGTGGCCATCGAGAAGTTGACGCCCGGTTCGTGGCAGGGTCCTGTCGAGTCCGGCTACGGATGGCACCTGGTGTTTGTCGATACCGTGATTCCCGGTCGCATCCCGGCTTTCGAGGAGATGGAACCGGATGTGAAGACCGCCTGGCTCGCCGAACAGAAGCAACAGGCCTGGCAGAAGGCTTACGCCGAGATGCGTGCCAAATACACGGTGCTATTGCCTGCTCCTTCCGACAAGGAAGCCGCTCAAGCGCCGGTTCCTCCTCCAAAGATAAGGTGCCTGCTCCATCCGGTGAGGGCCGCCGCTGTGACACGCTTTGGTGCCCGCTTTATCTGGCTTGCGGCTTGTTTGCTGCTTGCCGTTTCGGTCGCCTCGGCCCACGAGGCCCGTCCCGCCTATCTCGAGATCAAGGAGACCGCGCCCAATCAATTCAGCGTCCTCTGGCGCACCCCTGTCCTCGCAGGAATGCGCCTGCCCGTGCTGCTCAAGCTGCCTGACGATGTGAAGAATTTGCGCGAGCCCAATGTGCAGGAGCTGGCGGACTCCTTCGTAGAACGTCGCTGGATTGACGCCGGGCCCAACGGTCTGGCAGGCAAGCGCATCGAATTCCCCGGCCTTCCGCTCACCATTACCGATGTGCTGGTGCGCGTCGAGATGCTCGACGGCCGCAAGTGGACGACGATCGTCCATCCGTCGCAGCCTTGGGTTGAGATCGCCGCGTCGCAAACCTGGATAGGAGTCGCGGGCACGTACATCGTGCAGGGCATTCGGCATATTCTTTTCGGCGCTGACCACATGCTGTTCGTGCTGGGGCTGCTGCTGATCGTGAAAGACCGATGGATGCTGTTGAAGACGGTGACCGCCTTCACGGTGGCGCACAGCATTACTCTGGCGATTGCGACCCTGGGCTACGCCGAGGTCCCGGTTCTCCCGCTGAACGCTGCGATTGCGCTAAGCATTCTGTTTCTCGGGCCGGAGATCGTGCGCTCCTGGCGCGGCGAAACCAGCTTCACCATTCGCCATCCTTGGGTGGTGGCGTTTGCGTTTGGGCTCCTGCACGGATTCGGCTTCGCCAGCGCCCTGACTAGCGCCGGACTTCCACGGCATGAGCTGCCATTGGCGCTCGTGAGTTTCAACGTCGGCGTAGAACTCGGGCAGCTCGGTTTCATTGCTCTGATCCTGGCGCCTGGAGCGTTCCTTCCGCATACTCGAAGTCCGTTGGCCGCGCTGGGCGCAAGCGCTGCCCGGCTACACCGTTGGCTCGCTCGGCGCGTTCTGGACCGTGCAGCGAGTGGTATTGCTCTTGGGAGGCGCACGATGAACGCGCCGCGACACAATCCTGTGATCCGAGCAATGGCACTGGCCGTGTTTGTGTTCCTGTGCGCGCAGACGGCCTTTGCCCACCCGCAGAAAGGCGAAGCTGTTGGATTCCTCACCGGCTTTCGCCACCCCATCTCGGGACTCGATCACGTGCTGGCGATGGTTGCGGTCGGTCTATGGGGCGCTCAACTTGGTTCTCCGGCGATTTGGGTTCTGCCGGTCGCGTTTCCGATGGTGATGGCTGCCGGCGGGATGCTCGGCTTGATGGGGGTGCCGCTGCCGGGAATCGAATACGGAATCGCGCTCTCGGCAATCCTTCTTGGTGCTGCCGTAATGTTCGAAGTGCGGCCGCCCCTGGGTGTGGCCGCGACGCTGGTGGGCTTCTTTGCGATCTTCCACGGGCATGCCCACGGAACCGAACTGCCGCCCGGCCAAAGCGCGCTGCTTTATAGCATGGGCTTCGTTATTGCGACTGGGTGTTTGCACGCGTTGGGGATCGGCATCGGGACGGTCCATCGATGGGCGTGGGGACAGAAGTTGCTGCGGGTCGCCGGAGCATTGGTCGTTGTCGGGGGTGCGTTCTTTATGTGGAAGGCGGTCGCATGAAAGATGCCACTCAATCTCGTCTGCCCCTGTACGCCTTCGTTGTCTTCACATTGGTCATGTGCGCGCTTCCCGCCGAGGCGCATCTCAACTCCACCGGGATGGGGCCGTTTTACGACGGACTGATTCACTTCCTTATGAGCCCCGAAGATATTGTTCCGGTGCTCGCCCTGGCGCTACTAGCTGGACTGCGGGGCGCCAGTTACGGGCGGCGGGCACTGTTCACTCTTCCTATTGCATGGTTTCTCGGCGGTCTCGCCGGACTCAGCGCTGCGACCGCGAAGCCCCATCCATTTGTGGCTGCGGCCTGGTTTCTCTTGCTCGGAGGATTGCTGGCCGCCGACGCGAAGGTCTCACTGCGCGTGACTACCGCTCTTGCCGCTCTACTGGGCATCTATCACGGATACTTGAATGGAACCGGAATGGGGCAGTTCGACACTGCCGCGGTAGCGCTTCTCGGACTGGTGTTCGCCGTGTTTGTCCTGATCGCTCTGGCTGCGGCTTTGGTAGTTCGGCTACGCGCGCACTGGGCTCGGATTGCCGTCCGTGTCGCGGGAAGCTGGATAGCAGCCAGCGGTCTCTTGATGCTCGGTTGGGCAGTTCGCACACGCTAGGTTACAACGCGCGCCGCAGCGACCGCCGAGCCTCTCCGATCGAAGCTAACGATTGGCGCCGGATGACACCTCACTTGATGAAAGCTGCACTTCGCATGAATTGGAGAACTGAGCCTTGATTGTGTTGTGGGCACTCTCAGATGAAGCTGCAGATGAAGCGCGAAGCCTTAGTCAAGCTGAATCGGCAGGCGAACGAACAGGACATCAGTTTTTGATGCAGTGAGGGTCATCTGATGGAGTTTTGGCGCAGTTTTGACACAGTTGTAGCGGGGTTCGCGCCGGAAGAGGGCCTCGCTCCGTGGTTCCATTGGTTGGAGTGGTTTAGAATCAGTGAAGCAAAAGAGTCGGGGCGTAGCGCAGCCTGGTAGCGCACCTGCCTTGGGCGCACACACGTCCGCTCCAAAGCCTCTCATTGATTCCCACCACTTCTAATAAACACAACAACTTGGGGTATCTGCTTTTCGCTCAAGCAAAGCTCCAGAGGCTCGAATCTGACGGGTTTTGCCACAGTTTCGGTACAGCTCACCGGCGTAAATGTCCACCAGTACGCACGGCCAGATCTTACCGCGAGAAAAAGCTAGGACGTTCTTTCCTACCAGGAAGACTCCGTTGGCGAGGACCGGCGCCTAGACTGTTTGAACGCAAAAGGTAACATGGGCCGGTATTGGGCTCGGGCGGTTCATGGCTTGGCCGAACTCCATCGTTCGAGTCGGGCGAAGAGGCCGGCATGGGAATGGAATGGCGGATTGTGATGTTGTCCCTGCCCACCAGGATCTCCTGCACCAGCAGCCGTACGACTCTCTGACGCTCTGCCACTTCCAGGACGTTGCTTCTGGCGCGCAGTCGTGTGCGGAACTCGGCGAGGGTTTCCACCAGACGTAGATTACGGGTTGGGTCGACAGCCGTCATCTCCAGCGATTGCAATTCCGCTTCGTTTGCCCGCTGCTGCTTGCGCAGTTCCGGCATGCGGCAGCGGAGTTCTTCTAACGTGATCAGGTTCTCCTGGTACCCGGTCAGCAGCCGCTCCATGCTCTTGGTCAAGCGCGCTTGGTCGCGACGGAGCGCGTCTTCGCGCCGCTTCAGGGGATCGGTGGTTTGGGCTGCTTGCAGCCGGCGATCTAACTCCGCCTGCAGCAAGCTGGGATCTTCCAGCAGCCGCACAATCTCCTGCCACACTACCGCATCGAGCTGCTCCTGACGAATCGGCTGGTTGTCGCAAACCGCACCCTTCAGATGCCGGTAGCCATCCCGTCCTAAGCAGCGATAGTAGTAGATCGTGCGCTGGGAAGTTCGCGTCGAAGCTCGGTAGAGTCCATAACCACAACGCTGACAGACCAACAGCCCCTGCAACAAGGATGGTTCGATGGTACGTCGGGGAGAAAACCTCTTATTTTTCTCGAATTGCTCTTGCGCCAGAGCGAACGTCGCTTCGCTGACCAAAGCGGGTACAGGGATTTCGATCCACTCCTGACGAGGCCGTTCCCGAAACGAACTGTCGCGGCTGCACAGGCCACGCTGGCGCAGGCGGCGTGTGATTCGCCGACGCGGACGAAGCTCGGTTTTGCCATAGAAGGCGTGGCCTGCGTAAGCCGGGTTATGCAGCATCCTCCAGAGGGTGGGGCGTTCCCATCGGCTCTGTCGCGTCCGCGTCGGCACCTCGCGTTGGTTGAGTAAGCCGGCGATGGCACCAATGCTGAGGCCTTGCCGCGTGTAGGCATCGAAGATGAGACGCACCACCTCGGCCTCGGACTCCACCACTTCGTAGTAGGCCGCCGAAGTATCGGTCTTCTTCACGTAGCGATAGCCGTAGGGGGCGCCCGACAGCACATTGATCGAGCCTTGCTGAGCGCGGTGCCGCTTGCCCCGGCGAGAACGCTCGGCAATCTGTGCCCGTTCGTATTCTGCAATCATCCCTTGAAACTGGACCAGCAACTGATCTTCGGCGGTAGCGCCGGAGGGCGCTCGCAGAAAGATCAGCTCCACTCCACAGCGGGCCAACTCTTCGGCCAACAGCACTTGATAGGCATATTTCCGACTCAAGCGATCAGGCGAGTAGATAAGAACGGCTTGGATCTGTCCCGCCGCCGCGAGGTCCCGCAATGCCTCCAAACCAGGACGGACCAAGGTGGCGCCACTATAGCCATCATCCTGGAACTGCCACTCGGGCGGGACCAGGTATCCGTTGGTCTCGGCGTATTGCGTCAACGCCGCTACCTGGCTGGCAATGGTGTGGTTCTCCTTTTGCCGATCGGAGGACACACGGGCGTAGAGGGCGGCCGGTTTGTTCATTCACCACCTCCTGGCAGCTTGCGGGCTGCGGGCTTGGAGCAATCGACCAGCACCGGTCCGACGCGAGCAGGTCGTAGGCCTGAACCAACTTGTCCGGCAATAATCGGTCGAAGCGGTATTCCAGATGGACGGTTCGTGACTGACTGGGCGTCGGGTCAGCCACGACCTCCCCCGCGGTGCAGGACCGCCGAGAAGGCACGGCTGGCGATCTCGCTCAAGGTCAATCCGGTCGAAGCGGCGTAGGCGCGGAGTCGCTGTACGAGACGGCGCGAAAGCTTGACGGTAAAGGATACTTTGACATCGCCGACCGGGACTGGGTGCTTGAGTCGCTGTGCCTGCTCGAGGTAGCGATAGGCCTGGCGCTCGGAGATGGAGCAATTCCGGGCCAATTGCTGGGCAGCCTCGGGCCAATGCGGATACCGCTGCAGAAGGGTGCGGGCCAAGTTGAGCCGTTCGGCCTTTTGGATATGGCTGGCGCGAGGCATCTGACATACGGATACGCCCGTTTATGTCACACGTCAAGCACTTCTTGGTCTTCATCATTACTCCTGCGATACCTCACGGTGCGTTGAAAATGAAAGTTACCTTTTGCGTTAAGGCAGTCTACACGCTTGGGACGACGTTTCCAAATCCAAGAATTCCGCAGAGTTTGATGTCGAGTTCGGAATTGAATATCTTCCAGCGAGCCTGGAGAGCCCGCACGCATAACAGACCAGATAGCCAGTAAGCGCGCCAGCGCAATTCGACGTTATTGAGACCCTGCAATCCATCGTCCGAACCCGCTTTTCTGATTGTTATCAGTGTAGCAAGTGCACGGCGGCCAGGGTGGGGCAACGCTGTCCTCAGGGTATCGGCGTGACTTATCTGCTCATTGCAACCAGTCGATCCGCGAGACGTTCAGCCGGCGCATCTTGTGTTGCAGTGTCGTACGTTTTAGGCCAAGGCGTTCGGCCGCCCCATCGACGCCGGCAATCCTGCCTGAAGCATTCTTGAGCGCATCGAGAATGGCCTGCCGCTCGGCATCTTGAAATGTGGACACGGAACTGGTGCGAGGCGCTTGCGTCCTGCTCTTCAGCTCCACAATCGGGACATTCAACTCGTTCCCCTGCGTGAGAATGACGGCGCGCTCGATGAAGTTTTGCAGCTCGCGCACATTACCTGGCCATGAGGACTTCGCCAAGACATCCATCGCTTGCTGGGGAATCGATTTGATTTTCTTCCCCATTTGTCGCGACAACTTTTCCACAAAATAGTTGACAAGCAGTGGAATATCCCCGTGCCGCTCGCGAAGCGGCGGAATTTCAATCGGAAACACGTTCAATCGATAAAATAGGTCCTCGCGAAATTTATCTTCGCGAATCATTGCGCGAAGATCCCGGTGTGTCGCGGCAATGATTCGCGCATCGACATGGATCGTTTTGGCACTTCCTAGTCGCTCGAACTCCTGCTCCTGAACGGCACGCAAGAGCTTGGGTTGCAATTCCAGGCTGATGTCACCGATTTCATCGAGAAAAAGCGAACCACTGTCGGCGAGCTCGAACCTGCCTTTTTTTTGCATTAGGGCTCCAGTGAAAGCCCCTTTCTCGTGTCCAAACAGTTCACTTTCCAGCAGTCCCGAGGGAATAGCAGCACAGTTGATCCGCACAAACGGGCGATCTCGCCTGGAGCTAAGATTATGAATCGCCTTTGCTATCAGTTCCTTGCCCGTCCCAGTCTCGCCATGGAGCAGCACTGTCGAATCGGTCGGTGCGACAATGGCGATCTGTTCCAGCACTTTGTGCACCGCGTCGCTTTTGCCGACGATATCATGGAAATTGTGCTCGGACCGTATTTCCGATTCGAGGTAAAGGCGTTCCTCTTCGTCGGACGTAATACACTGCCGGATGGCATTCAATAGTTCTTCATCGTCGAAAGGTTTCGTCAAGAAATTTGCTGCGCCTGCTTTGACCGCGCGCACTGTCATTGGGATGTCGCCGTGGCCAGTGAGGAATACAATGGGGACCTGAACATTAGATTTGGCAAGCTCCCGTTGCAGGTCGAGTCCGCTTACGCCGGGGAGACTCACATCCAGCACCAAACAACCTGGCATTTTCGGCCGCGGGGCAGCCAGGAACTCCTCCCCTGACGCAAAGGTCTTCGCCATTAGTCCGGCGGAGCGAATCAGACGTGCCACTCCTTCGCGCGCCGAGACATCGTCATCCACCACGTAAACCAAAGCTCCTGTGTCGCTCATGGGGTCCTCCTTGGTTTTTAACTGTCTTGTTTGGCTGAACCGGGGTTCCATTTCAGAGCCGCGTTAACGGCGTCAAGCAATTCATCGCCACTGAAGGGTTTAATCAAGTAAGCAACCGTCCAATCCGAGGCAGCTGCTGACCTCGCCCCCTCATCAGATCCATGTGCCGTAATGAAGATAACCGGCACGTTATACCTCCGGGTCCCCAAGTGGCGGAGGAGTTCAATACCACTCATCCCGGGCAGGCGTACGTCTAATACGAGACAGTCTGCGTTGCGAGGATGGGCCGCGTTCAAGAACTCCTCTGCTGAGGCGAACACTCTCGCCTCCAGGCCGGCTGACCTAATCAGTCTATCCAGCGATTTGCGGACCGAGATATCATCGTCGACTATTGAAATAATGGGCGTCATTGAGGCTCTCTAGGTTTTATATAGCAGGGCGGGGGAAATAAAACTACTACACCTTAGTAGAGGATGTACACGTCCTGAATTTAGTGGCTCGAAGCCCTCTGGACCGACGTTCGTAAGTTGATTCTACGTTTGGGCGGACTGCTTATCCGAGCGAATCCCCAAGTTCTGTGCCATCCTCACCAGCTCGGCCAAGGAATCGGCACGCATTTTGTGCATGATATGCCCGCGATGAAACTTGACTGTATCCTCAGTAATCTTCAGTTCGTACGCAATTTGCTTATTCAGCATGCCGGAGATCACCTGCTGCATGATTTCCTGCTCGCGCGGGGTCAACGATTCATACCGGTCCCGCAGCGCACGCATTTCGACCTGCTCCTCCCGGGTTCGCCGATCGCGTTCGATGGCCTCCTGAATTGCCCTGAAGAGATCCTGCTCATCAATCGGCTTGGTCAGAAACTCGACCGCGCCCGCTTTCATTGCTCGCACGGAGGCTGGAATATTGCCATGTCCTGTAAGAAAAACGATGGGGATCTCCAGCCCGACCTCGGCCATCCGCTTCTGCAGATCCAGTCCGCTCAGCCCTGGCAGTTGTAAGTCCAATATCAAACAATTTGGCACCTCAGCCCAAGGTCGGGCCAGGAATTCCTGCGCGGATGCGAAGGGCTCGGCCTCCCACCCCGCAGACCGGATCAGCCGCTGCAGACTCTTCCGAACCGAGGGGTCGTCGTCCACAATCGCGATAACGGCGCTAGACTCCCGCGACTCCTGCATATGATTCTTTTTTGTGGTACTTCGGAAGGGTAAAGTGAAAGATTGTGCCTGCGCCGTCCTTCGCTGTAGCCCATAGTCGGCCGCCATGGGCTAGTAGAATAGAACGGCTGATGGAAAGTCCCATACCCATGCCGCCGGACTTAGTGGTGTAGAAAGAGTCAAAGATCTTGTCTATCTTCTGAGGGTCAACACCTATTCCCGAGTCTTCAACCGTCACCTGCACCTGGTCCGGGTCAACGTTCCTGGTGGCGATGACCAGTTCTCGCGCCCGCTCAACAACGCTGCTCATCGCTTCGATCGCATTCATAACCAGATTCAGCACCACCTGTTGCAACTGAACTCGATCGCCTGCAACAGGTGAAAGGTCATCGGCAAATTGCGTTCGCACGATCACGCTGCTTCTCCTCGCTTCGTCGCCGACGAGCGCGAGGACTTCACGGATGGTTTCATTCAAGTCCAGCCTGTCTCTCGGCCCCGCAGCCTTTTTTGTCAAGGCCCGAATGCGGGCAACCACTTCCCCGGCCCGCTTCCCGTCGCGGACGATGTCGCGCACGGCTTCCCGGACTTCCTCCACGTCAGGCGTATCTCGGGCGAGCCAGCGAAGGCAAGCGCCGGCGTTACTGACTACCCCCGACAGCGGCTGGTTGACCTCATGTGCGATCGAGGCGGCCAGTTCTCCCATGATGCTTACCCGGTTAATGTGTGCGAGATCGGCCTCAAGTTGGCGCAGCCTCTCGCGCTCTTGTTCGGCGCGCTTGCGTTCGGTAACATCGACGATCACTCCCATCACCTCAGCAACCTCTCCATTGCGGTCGAAAACGGGGTGGGCTGAGCCATAAACGTGTCTGACTATTCCATCAGGCAAGATGATTCTGAATTCGCCCTCAGAGTGTCCCTTGTCATTGATCGTGCGTCGTTGGAAGTTGTCAAAATCCTCCGGGTTTATTCGCTCGAGCGCCTGTTCCCGGGTTGGCATTCCCTGTTGCGGATCGAATCCGAAAATCCGGAACACTTCCTCCGACCAGTACAACGGATTGCTATCACGATCGCCCGCCCAAACGCCAATGTGGGTCAACCTTTGCGCATCGGCCAGGTAATCCGTGGTGCGCCGTAGCGTCTCCTCGGCGCGCTTGCGTTCCGTAATATCGATCACGCTGCCCACCAACTCAACGAGGTCCCCCGCATCATTGAGGACAGGATGCCGGATCGCGTGAACATGTTTGACCGTTCCACTGGGCAGCACGATCCTGAATTCGCTCGAGGTGTCGACCTTTTCGTGGATCGCCTTCTCAAACTCCTCGTTTACGCAGTCCTGATCCTCCGGGTGGATCAGTCGGAAAACTGCATCCCTGTTCGGAAAACCCCCTTTCGCATCGAATTCAAAAATTCGGAAGCATTCCTCTGAAATGTAGACATACTTGTTGCTGGCCACATCGAAAGCAAAGCTGCCTGTGTGGCTCAGCCTTTGCGCTTCGACAAGGTAAGCTTCGCTGCGCCGCAAGGCTTCTTCGGCGCGTTTGCGCTCCGTAATATCGATCGTCGTGCCCACAACTTCAACAAGCTCTCCATTGGCATTCAAAACGGGATGGCATATGGCATGGACGTATTTAACCGTTCCATCCGGTAGCACGATTCTGTATTCGGCTTCGGAATCCATTTTCTCATCGACGAGCTTCTGGTAAGCCTGCCAGAACTTGTCAACGTCGTCCGGATGTATTTGCTGCAGCGGTTGGTCCTTCGCGGGTAATCCCTGTTGCGGGTCAAATCCAGAAATTCGGATGTATTCCTCCGAAGAGTAGACATAGTTGCCGCTGGCCACGTCCAAAGCCCAGCTACCTGTGTGGCTCAGCCTTTGCGCTTCCGCTAGGTACGCCTCACTCTTCCGCAGACGTTCCTCGGCACGCTTACGTTCGGTAATGTCATTGTTGGTTTCCAGGATTGCGAGCGGTGCGCCCTGCTCGTCCCGCTGCAAAGCCCAACGGCTCGCCACCACAAGCTGGGTTCCATCCTTCTTGGTGTGCAGAAGCTCGCCTTCCCAGCGACCTGCTCGCGTCACTTCCGCTTTAATCTCCTCAAGGGGCGACGGGAAGACTGTATTCAGCATGTCGTGAACGACTTTGCCCACCGCCTGCTCCCCGTTCCACCCGTACCGTTCCTCGGCGCCACGATTCCAGTACTTGATCACCCCCTCCATATCCATCACAAAAACGGTGTCGTGCGTGAGATTGAGGAGAGCTGCCTGCTCGCGCTGCGCCTCCTCGGCCCGCCTTCGCTCCGTGATGTCTTGCACCGTGCCGATTCCCTTAGTGGCTCTCCCGTCGGCATCAAATTCCAGTTGTGCCATCTCTCGAACCCAGCGCACCTCGCGGCCGACAAGGATACGGTGTTCAATGTCATAAGCTTCCCCAAGCAGAGCCTTCTTCCACGCCTGATCAATGAAAGCACGGTCATCAGTGTGAACCGCTGCAAGAAAAGTCTCGTAGGTCAGTGGCGTCCCGAACTGGATGCCGAAGATACGGAAGGCTTCGTCGGACCAGGAGAGCCGGTTGTGAACCACATCCAAATACCAGCTACCTGTGTGGCTCACCCTCTGCGCTTCCGCCAGATATGCCTCACTCTGCCGCAGAGCTTGCTCGGCCTGTTTGCGTGCGGCCCGGGAACGTTGGGTGACGATGCCGAACGCCATGTCGCCAGCCAGCTCCTCAAGCAGCCGAACCTCTTCCGGCGTAAAAGCGTTGGGCTGCGCGGAATGAATGGTAAGACAGCCGAAGGCGTTGGCCTGTTCGTCCTTGAGTGGCAAGGCGACGCCGGAACGAAAACCGCGCTGCAAAAGGCCCTCCCGCCAGGGGGCGAGTCGAGGATCGGCTGCGAAATCCTGAACGCAACAACTCTTCCCGCTCCGAATGGCCGTTCCGGTGGGGCCGCGCCCACGCTCCGTGTCGGCCCAGGTTATGCCGGCGGATGCGAGATATCCCTCCTCGGCCCCGGTCCACGCGACCGGGCGCACGCTTTTGGCCTCGTCGTGTTCGGCATAGGACACCCACGCCATGCGGTAGCCCGCCTCCTCGCAGACGATCCGGCAGATTTCTTCCAGCAAGCTTTGCTCATCGGTGGCGTGCAGGAGGACTTGGTTGCAGTCGCTGATCGCGCGCAGTTCGCGATTCGAGCGACGCAACGCCTCCTCTGCCCGCTTGCGTTCGGTGATGTCGCTCACCAGGGCCAGACTGCCGGTGTGCTGTCCATGCCTAAAGACCGGTGATACGCGCAGCAATGTCCAGACTTGAGCCCCGTCTGCTCGCAGGAAGGCGAATTCGTAGTGTTCCTGGAGGCCTCGCTCCCGCCGGAGCAGGCGATTCAGCAACTCGTCTTGTTTCTCCTGCGGCACAAAGGGCAGAATGGATTTGCCGATCATCTCCCCCGGCGATGTGCCCAGGATAGCGGCCATGTTTTCGTTAGCGAATACCGTCTTGCCTTCAGCGTCGACCGACCAGACCCCTTCCTGAGCGGTTTCCACGAGTTGCCAGTAGGCGACTGCAACGGAGTGGCGCTGGCGCAAAGCCTTTTCCACCAGCACGTACATGAGGAGGGTGCTCAAGGAAATGAACAGAATTCCCTTGGCCTCTGAGACCTTCAGAAGCTGTGCATTGGATAACCCGAGCCCATGCACCAAGCGGTCGGTAAATAAGATCCAGCAACTTGAGAACGCGAAATACAGCAGCGCGATGGTGCGCGATCCTAGTTTGGGACGCTCGACTTTAAGCTGGTCATGAGTCCGACGAAGATCTGCCTCAGCGCGCTGCCGAAACGTGCCGAACCGAGACAGGAGCGCAGCGGACGCCAGTAAAAATGACGAAATATGGGATATCGGACCGGTTGATAGAGATGGTGCGGACCGGCTCCACGAAGTACCAGTAGAAGCTGATCGTGGACAGGATCGCCGCCAACACAGCAGGTCCCGCTCCTGCATACCAGGAACTTATGGCTACCGCAAACAGCAGCAAGAGAGCGGAAGGGACGCGGAAGTGGAAATGTTCAAGGAGTAGCGACGCCCCCAATGCAACCCCGACGCAGAGGACCGCAAGCCCGTAGCGTTGGAGGTACTTCAGGGGCGGCCCGGATGATCGATGGGCTACGGACTCATTCGCGTCGATACCTGACGGGTTCATTTGCACCACCACCGATTCCGACCAGGGTCAGTCCACGCTCAGAATGCTGCGGAAGCTAAGATCGGATTGAACGTTTTCAAATGAAACCCGCGCCGCTGGGATCGTGTCAACAGAATTCGTTGCGGCTCGCTATGCCGCAGCCTTCAGCACAGTGCACACCGACGCGCAGATCGGGCCGCCGATGTTGAACGTGGCCGCTGCGCGAGGGTTCTTGACCTGCAATTCCTGCGGGGCCTTGCCGAGCAACTGCTGAGCGGCCCAGCCCACCATCGCTACGCCGGTAGCACCGATCGGATGTCCTTTCGCGATCAGCCCGCCGGAGGTGTTGATGGCGCACTCGCCGTCCACCGCCGCCTTGCCGTCCCGCCAATAACGGGCTCCCTTGCCGGGTGCGGCCTTGCCGATGACCTCCGTACCCAGAGCGCCCATGACCGTAAAGCAGTCGTGGACCTCGGCGACGTTCACATCCTTCGGCTTCACACCGGCCATGTCGTAGGCCTTGTTCATGGCCTTGTAAGCTCCGGCCGGACGCAGCACGTCGCGTCCTTCCTTCTTCAGCGGATCGCTCGCCTGTGCGAAACCGGCGATCTCCACGCACTCCGACTTAGGCACGCCCAGCTTCTTCAGGCCTTCCTCTGTGGCGACGATGAGCGCGGCGTAGCCGTCGGTGATCTGCGAGCAGTCATACGTCTTCAGTGGCAGGCCATCGACGACGTAACGGTTGATGCCCTCGATCTTCATCGCTTGCTCGAGCGTGATCTGCACCTTGTTCATCTGGGCGCAGGGGTTGTACTTGGCATTGGCATACTCGTCGACGGCGATTTGCGCAAGCTCTTCCTCGGTCACGCCGTATTCCTTCATATAGGCCTGCATGACTTCGGCGAACAGGTGTGGGAAGACAAACGTCTTGCCCTCGCGCTCCTCCGGAAAGGAAAAATATCCCAGTACCTCGCCGATCAGTTTGCCATCCATCTTGCCTTCGTTGTCGCGCATCTTCTCGTAGCCGAGGGCAACGCCGGTGTCACCCCAGCCGAGTTGCAGTTTCTGGATTACCGAAAGGATCGCCTGACCGCCCGACGCGCAGGCGTTCTCGACCATCTCCATGGGCTTCGACTCCATACCGGGCACCATGGCCATAAGGCCGGAGAGCAGTCCCTGCCGGTTGAGGGTGAAGTTGCAGGCTGCGCCGATGGAGCCGACGTCCAGGGCAGCGGGCGTGACGCTAATCTGGCGGCAGACAGCCTCGATGGCGTTGCGCACGATCTGCGGTACGTTCATCGCCATCAGCTTGCCGAATTTCGACTGGTTGTATGCAGCGATATAAATAGGCTTACTCATAAATCCTCCAATCTTCACTTTCGATCTGCGTGGTATTCGATGTGTTTCTCCTGGTTCTTGCTCCCCTACGTTACTTTCTACGCCGTAGGCTTCACTCTCATCCTCGACCTACTTCATAGGCGGAATATAGGCCATGTATCGCGCGAAAACCCAAGCCAGGAAGAACACGAGGGGAACGTGCACCACCAACTGCAGGACGGAGTATCCCACCAGGTCTCTTGCCTTCATCCGCAGCAGGCCGAGCAATGGCAGCATCCAGAACGGGTTGACAAGGTTTGGCAGCGCCTCAGATGCATTGTAGATTTGCACGACCCAGCCAAGATTCACCTGGTGCAGGTTCGCCGCCTGCATGATATAAGGCGCTTCAATCACCCACTTGCTTCCGCCAGAGGGAACAAAAACTCCCACTAGGGCAGAATAGAGGGCGACCAGCAAGGGATACGTGTTATGGGTCGTGATTCTGGCGAACAGGTTGGCCAGGAAAGGGGAAATCCTTGTTCCCACGATCATGCCAAAAATGACTGCATAGAATGGGAACTGGATCAGCACGCCGCCGGTAGCCGGGATACAGTTGGCAACTGCTTTCACAAAGCGCTTCGGACGCCAGTGCAATAGCAGTCCGACGGTGATGAACATCAGGTTGTAGGTGTTGAGATCGAGGGCCGCAAGTGCGCCCTGGGGAGAGGTGCGGAGATCGTAAACGATATACCACACTAGCAATCCGGCAACCACAATCGTCAACAGGGGACTGTACTCGAGCCATTCACCGGGCTTGGTGCGAGGTTCAAGCTCCGAGTGCATGGGCTCGTACTTTATGTTGTAGGACTCTGCGGTACGCGCCGATTCAGCAGAGGGCGTGGACCAATACGCAATCAGCACCGAGACCGTGATCAGCATGACGGCGGTGACAATGCTCTGCCAAAGGAAAATCGTTCGCGTCAGAGGTATCACACCGGCGACCGCATACAGCGAGGCTGGAATGATCCCCTTGGTGGCCATCATCATGGCGGCGGAAGAAGACAATCCCAGGGCCCACACCGCCCCCAGTCCCAGGTAGGCGGCGGCTCCAGCGGCACGGTAATCCATTCCCTTCACTTTCTGGGTCAATTCCCGTACGTAAAGGCCGCTGAAGATGAGACTCAGTCCCCAGGAGATAAGGGATGTCGTCATGGAGAACAATGCGATATAGGCTATCGCGCTCCTAGGGGTTTTCGGTATTCTGGCGAGCCGCTGGATAAGCCGGTATACGATCGGGGTGGAGGCGACAACATAGCCACCGATGATAATCATCACCATCTGCATGGTGAACGGTACCAACGCCCAGAAATTCTTCCCTCCCTGAATCGCCAAGTTGGCTGGGCTTTCACGCAGAAGTAATCCGAAGATGAAGACCACGACAATGCCCAGCAAGGCGAATACCAGGGGGTCTGGAAACCAGCGTTCGCTCCAATTGGAAAGAGCGAGACCGAAGCGGGCCATTGCGCCTTCCTTCGGCACTGCTTCAATTTTCGGTATGGGGGTCGCTGCCACTTCGGGCGCTACTTCAGTTTTCGGTTTTGGAGGCGCTGCCACTGCCATAAGAGACTCCTTTCCATTGCGCGTCTAATCGCTTGCAGCACACCGAACTGACGGCACACAGGCAAATCGGAAGACGCAGTTACTCTCCCCCTTCGATAAAATCCGAGATGTAGCAAGGAGGAGAGTTTCCGGCCGCTGCAGCTCGGCCCGACACCAGTCGCGCTGGACCATGTATAGTCGCGCTATGCGACCGCGGCCACGGCTGGTTCTTCTTGCACCGGCATGGTAGGTACATGCTCGGGGATGATCAGCTTTGCCACCGTAGCGGCGACAACTTGCTCCACCGTCACACCGGGTGCCACCTCGCGCAATACCAGACCTTCTGCCGTCGGCTCGATAACCGCTAGTTCCGTCACGATCAGGTCTACCCGTCGCACTGAAGTGAGCGGCAATTTGCATTTCTGGACAATCTTCGGCGCACCCTTGGCGGTATGGGTCATGGCAACAATCACCCGCTTTGCCCCGGTCACCAGGTCCATTGCACCTCCCATGCCTGGAACCATCTTGCCAGGCACGATCCAATTGGCGATCTGTCCCTTTTCGTCCACCTCCAGACCGCCAAGGATGGTCACGTCGAGGTGTCCGCCGCGGATGAGCCCAAATGACAGAGTGCTGTCCAGACTGGCAGCTCCCGGGATGGCTCCCACCGGAGCACCTCCCGCATCGGTCAGGAACTGATCTTCCATTCCCTCCTCGGGTAGGGCACTCATGCCGATGATCCCGTTCTCGGATTGAAAGAACACCTCCATTCCGGCTGGCAAGTACTTGGCCACAAGAGTGGGCAGGCCAATGCCGAGGTTGACCAGATTGCCCTCCTTCAGCTCAAGGGCGACGCGTTTGGCAATGAGAACTTTATCGTCCATATACCCTCCGCTCCTGCTCGATGATGTGGTCCACCAGCACAAATGGCGTGATGACCTCATCAGGAGCGATGCAGCCGGTCGGCACAATCTCCTCCGGCTCAGCGATCACTTTGTCAGCAGCCAAGGCCATGACCGCGTTGAAATTCCGCCCGGTGAGCTCATACTCGAGATTCCCGCGATAATCGCTCCTGTGCGCCGCCAATAGCGCGAAATCGGCGCGTAATGGCAGTTCAATCAGGAACGACTTCCCCTTGAGCTCGATCGTCTGTTTGCCTTCCGCGACCGTCGTGCCCAAGCCGGTCGGTGTGATTACTCCCCCTAGGCCGTAACCGCCGGCGCGGATGCGCTCGGCCAGCGTCCCCTGTGGGACCAGCTCTGCCTCGAGCTCGCCCTTGATCATCTGCTTCTGAGTTTCAGGATTTGTTCCGATATGCGAAACAATGACTTTGCGAACTTGTTTAGCCACGATCAGCCGGCCAATGCCCAGCTCTGGTCGGCCTGTGTCGTTGGCGATGATGGTAAGGTTCTTCTTTCCCTGGCGAACCAACTCGTCAATGATGCGGTGAGGCGTGCCGACACCCAGAAACCCCCCGATCATCAAAGATGCGCCGTCAGGAATCATCTCGACTGCGCGCGTAAGACCAGTAACCTTTTCCATGAATGCCCCCTTGTTCGGGTTTTGAAGTGAGTCCGTTCATAGAGGCCAGGCGACCTCCACATTGAAGAAATGGGGCGGAAACCGACTTCGGCTATCGATGATAGTCACACGGAATCTACCTTCTCAGTGATTGCCATCACCAGAATCGGTGACAACTTCGGGGAAGGAGCGACTTTGCCGCCACGAACCGCTGGATGCGCTCGGGCGATTCGTCAACCCAGAGGAACGTGCCGTGCACGCGGTCACGCATCTCCAGGTTTACCGTCTTGACATACGCATCCCGAGTTCGCAGGATCTCTCCCTTCAACTCAGCCGCGTCGAACGCGACCGGAGAAGCGAGGATCCCTGCGCACAGCATGCCAGCCATGAATTTGCGGTGTGTGCGTAACATACAATCCATCCTGACATTGAGAAACTGCCGCTGATTGCCGCAGGTCAAGATGCGATGGAGGGCGTCAGGTGGCTTCAATACTTCTCAACAACTGGAACCTGACTTTGCTCCGGCAAACTTTTCTTGCCGCCGGCCAAAGTCTATCGGCTTTGCCTTACTACTTGGGTACCCTAATTCGGCTGCTGGTTCTTGCACGTTGTCGAAAGCCACGCATTCATTCGGGACTGCGCTGCCACAACTGATTCGCGGGAGACATTGAGCTGAACTGCACAGTCCCGAACGGACGCGTGGAGTGCTCCCTGCAGAACAAGTACGGAGCGAGCGAATGGGTCGAGCTCGGATACGACCAGGCCCGGATCCAGGCGCCAAATAGACTCGGCCATGCGTCGCTGGTCAGTCTGTTGGCATAGGTATTCGGGATCGTCGCAGCAAGAATCGTTGTAGGCGTTTTCGCATTTTCGAATTTCATCAAGTCGCGCTCTGATCGCAGTCCGTACAGTTGCAGATTTAGCCCATTCAAAAAGCCAGTCCAGAAATGGTGCTTTACCTTGCAGGGTCAATTCGTACGCGTTGATGACGGAGGCTTCTGCTTGGCCTCGTCCCCGGTAATTAGGAACGCAAGCCGAAAAAGAGCTTCGTTTTCGTTGTGAAAACAAGACGTGATATCAGACGCGGACGCCTGCGTCTGAGCTACGTCCTTAGCTTAACAACAGGGAACCAGGACATGAGGATCGCCTCGTTGAGGTTTGAGCCGGCTGTATGATCGGCAAAGGTAACGCAAAGAAGGCAGCAACTTCCCCAGCTTGAAGTCGCTGCCCTGTCCAGGCCGGGTGCCGCCCAGCGGATTGCATCGTTTAGTGCACGTGCTCGGGGTCAGAACTCCTCAGCTCAGCTTCTGTGAGTCCGTCGCTTCCCGTTTCTGGATCAGCTGCGATTCTGCCAGGAGCCAATCGTCGAGCTCATGCCCGTCGCCCCGATCGCGGAGTTCATAAAGCTCGTAGGCACGTTGTCGAATTTGCTCGGTTAAGTCTTGTACTTCTATGGTTTCTATGGTTATTTGAGGCTCGGTATCAGGAGTAGATGCATGTCGTTTCATTTGTCCTCCGATGATTGATGGTTATGTTCGCACAGCAGATCTCGGCTCTTGCACCCGTTCGAAGGCTCCTCATGGGCTGCGTAGCACAGTCTTATGAGCATGCCTGACACCAAACGAGCCGTGTATCCGAGCCTATGATATGGCGGGACTTACATTGGGGACGCTTTGGTCTGAATCCTGACGTTCGCCCTTATCGCGGCACTGACCATATCCGGGCGCAGAAATTCATGAGGCCTTGCATGCTCTCCCTCTCCCTTGGGCTGAACGCAACGAAGCAATCGTCGACGTTGCGTCGGCAGCTACAAACTCATGCGTTCAGCCTGAACCCTTCTTGAACCCCAGAACCGTTTGCCCTTCGCACCGCCGTTGTTGCTCCTGCCAGTGTTGACGGACCATCCTGCCTGTGTGCGGTCACTGCCCAGCTACGGGCAACACCCTAACAATCAGGCCACATGCCGGACATTGCAAGGCGAAGACTTACAAGCTCTGAACTCTGGCAAGCCTCGTGCATTATCACCCGCGTGAAGATCGTAGATGGTCTTCCATTGAGGTGGCGACATGCGCAACAGGAAACGCGATCCGAAATGGTGGTCGATTTTGGTGCTGCTCAATGTACTGCTCATGGAGTACCCCGCAGCGCATTACTTCCAGGCAGGCGATGACGCGGCGCGCGTGATGGCAGCATTGGTATTAGGCGGGGTAGCCTTCGTACTTGCCATCGGGGATTTTGTCACAGTTTTTCTAGCCTTCGCCGAATGAGCACAAATTTGGAGTGGCGCAGGCGTTGCTTCTTGACTGCTCAATTCAGGACGTTAGCAACGCCCCCATCCAGGCGCGGGAACAAATCACAGAAACGAAGGGAAAGTGTATGACCCGAAAACCAACAGCCCCCCCGCGTGAGATGTCGCTAGGGACGGTCCGCGAGTTTGAGCGGGATCAGGTGGTGCTAACCCAGCAGACTCTCGCCAAAGCGCGAAGGGTGAGAGTAGCCCGATTGCTGCTCCCCATAGTTCAACAGGTGGGCAGATGGTGTAGGGCGCGGGCGTTGCACTCAAGAAGGTAGCGGGGGTTAAAGAACACATGGCTCAGACACACAGTTGCTTTCCCCAGCTTCCAACTTCTCACCGTAAGCCTTTCGTGGAGTCGAAGCAGTCCCTCCCCAGCCAGATTCATGCCGTATCGCCGTTCGTTGATCGGCTGATGCGCTTTGTTGCGATGTTTCGAGGTGTCGACGATAGCGAGCTTGACATTGAAATCGCCCTGCGTGAGGCGATCTTGAATGCAGTAATTCACGGTAACGCGGAAGATCCCGCAAAACGTGTTTACGTCACCTGCCGTTGCACCATCGACGGAGAAGTCTCGATCACCATTCGCGACGAGGGGAAAGGATTCGATATCGACGCAGTGCGGGATCCGACGACTCCGGAAAATCTCTTATCCACTCACGGTCGCGGGATCTACCTCATGAAGACTTTGATGGACGAGGTCTCCTTCGAGGATGGTGGTACGGTTGTGCATATGCGCAAGAAACCGACTGCCGGCACCGCCGACTCCATCACAAATCATTATGACCCGGCAAATGAAGATTGTGCGCCTATAGCCCACTATCTTCGAAGGCAGTTGGAAGTGCCTCCAAACGAAGGCGGTCCTGAATACTGATGCTGAAGATCAGTACCGAGGTCTGAGAGATGCCAGCTCGTGATCCACTCTACCTGTTCCTATGCCACCTGGAATGGAAAAACCGCGGGCGTTTAGCAGCTTACAACGAACTGGTTGCTGCCCTTGACGACGAAGATCCAGCCATCCGAGAGGTCGCCCAGAACCTGATTCATCGCAGGTCGCCTCGCCCGACAAGTTGCGAAGTTGATCATCAACGCCCTACACCCAACTTCAGAGGTTCTTGGGAATGAAACAGCCTGCTCTAAGCAGACCTCGACTACGGACGACTCTTAAGGCGAAAGCCCAAACCTGCGCAATCACGCCTGTGGAAGGCCTGCTGTGCTGCCACTGCTACCCAATCTGCTTCGGGTTCCCCAGCGAACGTGAAGGCTGACAGCTTTGCCTCCTGGTTAAACGACGCAGCCAGCGGCAGATTTAGACATTCGCAAATGTCGAGGCAGTAGGCAGAATCTGCGGTAAATGCAACCCCCAGCTCTTTGAACCGGATCAGCACTCTCTCGCCGGCAGCATCGACGAAGGTCACGTCCGATAGATCAACAATAAACTGCGATGGCGCACTTGACTTTCCGATCAGCATGCAAGCGTGCTCGGCGAACTCTTTTACAAAGCGACCCTGCAGTCCCACGGTGATGCCGTGTGGGGTTTTGTAGAATTCTATTCGTAACATGTCAGAACTCCAAGTCTGTCAAAGACCTTGGCTGTTGGTAGAGCCAGTGCCAGCGACAGCTAGTTTCGAGCACGGCGAGTGGGCGGTCGGAAGCCACCCAAATGCGGCGTCACTCACCGATGACTCTGCAAACCATTTGCCAAGGCAGACGCGGCGGAAGCCTTTGCGCTGCGGAGAGTTACTGAAAACCAGGTAATTCGGGAGTCGGATTGACTGCCTTAGATTCGGCAGTCGCCCTAATGCAATCACTCACCTGCCTTCTGCCTACCTTTGCCAACCGCGCGGCTGGAACTGCAGAGCACTCGGCCCATAACGGTGTGCCGAGATACAGTCAAAGGGCAGAGCGTCTGTGGTTAGGCGTTGTTCCTTCAAGCAGCTAGAATGCGGGGACCCTGGAACAAGTCTTGCTTCTCGAACAATACAATTCGTATACGGAACGACCCACGCAGGACGGCGAGCAAGGGAATCTGGGCAGGCGTCATCGCCGAGTAGGCTATCGATCTTTCGCATTAGGTTCGGTCGATGCGGCGAGAATCAAGTTTCTTGTAGCGACAGGCCTTTGCCGCTGCCTGACATAGGACGTCCTATTCGCAAGGTATGCCGTGCCGCGAAGACCAACTCAGACCTCATTACCTCATTTCTCAGTGTCTCCGCAGTTGAAAGTGCGTGCTCCAGAACCTGAGCCAGCTTTCGTAGGTTTGAGTTCGATCGCTCGGCTCCGAGCATTATTCGAGTGCATTTTAGAGGTCGTTTGATCGGTTTGATCTGCATTGCCCTCTGACAAGCACTGCCCCAATGTGGGCACGCCGGTGAGTTTGGCAGAGGGCATTTTTGCTTACAGGGCCAAGGCTTACGAGCACAAAGGTTTGGTCAAAGGAGTGCTGCGGTATGAGTGGCGGAAGCCTGCTTCAGAAAGGACCGACACATATGTCGAGCAAAAATGCGGTGCATACCAAGCTAGATGCATCTGTGATCACTCCGGCCCATGGCAAACTGGGGATCATGATTCCCGGGATGGGTGCGGTAGCAACCACGTTCGTCGCCGGTGTGGAAGCCGTCCGCAAGAGGATTTCGTCGCCTATCGGTTCACTGACGCAGATGGGTACCATCCGCCTCGGCAAGCGTAGCCAAGGCCGCTCACCCAAAATCACAGACTTCGTTCCACTCGCTGCACTCGATGATTTGGTTTTCACCGGATGGGACATTTTCGAAGACGACATGTACTCGGCGGCAGTGAAGGCGGGCGTGCTCGAGCGGTCGCTGCTAGAGCAGGTGAAGCCATTTCTCTCGTCTGTCAAGCCACTGAAGGCCGTCTTCGACCACAACTACGTCAAGAAGCTTGACGGGCCAAACGTGAAAAAGGGTAAGAACAAGATGGAACTCGCCGAGCAAGTGCGTGAGGACATACGCGGGTTCAAGCGGTCCAGCGGCGCCGAGCGCCTCGTGATGATCTGGTGCGCTTCGACGGAGACGTTCATCGCCCCCGGGGCCGTGCATAGGTCGCTTGTTAACTTCGAAAGGGGCTTGCACAGAAATGACAAGAATATCGCGCCGTCGATGGTTTACGCTTATGCGGCGCTTAAAGAAGGCGTGCCATTCGCTAACGGCGCTCCTAACCTGACCGTCGACGTTCCGGCGATGCATGCCCTGTCCAGGCAGATGGAGGCGCCCATCTGCGGCAAAGACTACAAGACGGGTCAGACGTTGCTCAAAACCATCCTCGCACCCGGCTTTAAAGCCCGCTTGCTCGGCCTCAACGGCTGGTTCTCGACTAACATCCTCGGCAACCGCGATGGCGAGGTGCTTGACGATCCAGGCTCATTTAAGACCAAGGAAAGCTCTAAGCTCTCAGTGCTGGAGTACATCTTGCAGCCCAAGCTGTACCCACAACTTTATGGAAGAATCTGTCACAAAGTGCGCATAAACTACTACCCGCCACGCGGCGACAACAAGGAGGGCTGGGACAATATCGACATCTTCGGTTGGCTCGGCTATCCGATGCAGATTAAAGTTGACTTCCTCTGCCGCGATTCGATCCTCGCTGCGCCCATTGTGCTGGATTTGGTGCTGTTCCTTGATCTCGCGAAGCGCTCGTCGGCGTTACGCGGTATCGGCATACAGGAGTGGCTGAGCTTCTATTTCAAGTCGCCGATGACGGCCGAAGGACTCTATCCTGAGCACGACCTGTTCATCCAGTTGATGAAGCTAAAGAACACACTGCGCCACGTCAGGGGTGAGGGGCTGATCACCCATCTCGGGCTGGAGTATTACGACTAAGCATTAAGCTAAGCAAGCACGGTACCCAAACCGAGTTGTGAAAA
Source organism: uncultured Acidobacteriaceae bacterium (assembly GCA_963782275.1). Lineage (GTDB taxonomy): Bacteria > Acidobacteriota > Terriglobia > Terriglobales > Acidobacteriaceae > Bog-257. Next base: position 112,471 of record CAWAJA010000015.1, read on the forward strand.
GAACAGCACAAAGATTCGTCGATTTTTCTAGGCAGTCTGTAGGCTCTAACTCTCTAACGTTCGTCAAGAAGGTCACTCAAACCCGCCACTTGTGGACTTCTGGCAGGTGGCAGTACGTATCACGCGGCGTGCGAGGGTTCTCTTGCGGAAAGTGCGGGAGATCTCATCGATAACCCCGGACAGCGAGCGTGGGTGACGACCTCGTACGCAGTGCGCCACATTGGCGCACCATTCGTTGACCATGCACGCAGTCCCATGACGATCATATCGCTATCCATTTGTTCAGCTACTGCCACGATGGTCGGAGCGGGATTTCCAAACTCTACTCTGGGTCTGACCATCATTGCCGCACCCGGGTGCTCATTGAGGAATTCTGCAATTTGGTTGTTGAACACAGTGGCCGACGGCGCGTTCTCGCCCGCGCGCGGACTGGGCAGATTGAGCATGTGCAGCAAAGTCATGTCACCACCTGTGCCCCTTGCCAGCGATAACCCGTATCGTACAGCGTTGGTCGATGCACTCGATAGGTCCGTGGGAACTAGGAAGTGCCTGGCTTCGGCTCCGGATAATTTAGAGCTTCTGGCCCGCGGTCCAACGGTCAGCACTGGGCAGGGTGCCTCCCGGAACGCACGCTCGGGTACCGAGCCCAACACCAGTTTAGGTAATCCCGAACGGCCATGGGTTCCAAGCACGAGGAGCCCGGGATGCTGCTCGTTCACGATACGAGAAATTATCTGCCATACTGGACCGACTTTGATCGTCAATTCAGTCGCAAATCCGTTAAGTACTCCTTGTCCATGTAACTGCTTCATCATGAACTCAGAGTCCCGCTCTGCGCACTCGACTGCTGCGGCTAAGCCGTCCGGCGTCATGCCATAGAAAGGAGCATCGACGACGTGGACGAGAGACACCACGGACTGGCAGCGCCTCGCTATCCCTAACGCATGCCGCAGAGCTGCAGTTGAGGTCGGCGAGAAGTCCGTGGCCACAAGAATGTGCTTAAGTAAGAGCATGCTACGATCCGGTCAGGCCTCCCTCGAATACGGTCTAGTTTCATCTTTCCTTATGTAGCCGGAGCAACTGGCGTGCCAACTTCGAACGCGGCACCTCCTTAGATAGAACAGAAAAAGATAGCTTACGTCTCGGCAGGTTTGGTGCCTAAATGCGAGCAGCGTTCTTATGTGGGCAGGCGACGTGAATATGCCCTCACGCCGCGAGCCTGGCCTTGCAGTCCGGGCAAGTATGCCCAGGCCATCCTAAATCTCAGTCATCGGTGGATAGAGTCTTGTCTGGCGGCGTCACCGCCGCCCTAGAAGCGGAGCGGTCTCATAAAATTATCCCCCACCAATGCCGGAGAAATTCCTCTGCCGAACTCTCCAAACAATGAGATGAGTTCCAAACCCGGCTTGACTGGGCTGTCATCCCTTCGTCGACACTGCGCTGCCCTTTCGAGGGCACTTCCTCCACATGTGGGCAGACCTCCAGTAGTCACTCAGGAATAGGTGCCCTAGAAACATAGGTTTGCCGCTAATGAGCTTTGGCGACGTGAATGCAAACTCATGAGCGTGGAGCGCCATGAAGAAGCTAGGACGATTAGCTAAACCGTATCGAGTAGAAGATGGCAAGCATTTCCGTCTCCGGGATTTCCGTCCCGGAGATACCGGCAAAATGAGGTCAAAGCAGCACGCCACGGCCGAGTTGCAACGAGGTGTTGACCAGGCGCGCGATTGGCAGGACAAGCTCTACGCACACCACCATTGGGCAGCCCTGTTGATCTTCCAGGCTATGGATGGAGCTGGCAAGGACGGCACCATAAAGCACGTCATGTCGGGAGTGAATCCCGCGGGTTGCGAGGTTTACTCCTTCAAGGCGCCATCGGGAGTAGAGCTGAACCACGACTTCTTGTGGCGGACCAACCTGCGCCTGCCTGAATGCGGCCGCATTGGGATCTTTAACCGCTCGTACTACGAAGAGGTGTTGGTCGTAAGGGTGCATGAGGACCTATTGAAACAACGGACGATCCCGCCATCGCTGATCGGCAACCATATCTGGGAACGCGAAAATTCCACAAGCCCGCAACCCGTATTGAAGACACTACGGACGCTTTGCTGCGGCGCATCGCCAAAGCAACGCTGCAGCACTGTGGCAATGGTCCGCTAACACAGGTGCACTGTCTTTGCATTGAAAAGGAAACGCTATGACTGACATCACTGCTGTCCGGTTAAAAGTCGAAGAGAATCAGTTGGTTGGCGTTTTCCGCGAAATTGACGTCCTCATCGATCGTCTGAAGGGCGCATAAAATGGGCGTTTTCTCGAAGAGCGTGAGGCTGAGAATCTGTAGGATCTGATAGAGGCTGGATTCCAAACCCAAGCGCTTGCGCACGATCGCCACCAGCACATACACGGACGCGGCGATCCAGATTTGCGTCTTCACCGCGTTCTCGCTGGTGCCGTAGAAAGCCTTGATCCGGAGGTGCTGTTTGATCCATTTGAAGAACAACTCTACTTGCCAGCGCTGCTTGTAGATGCGGGCGATAGTCAGCGCCGGAAGCGTGAAGTTGTTGGTCAGGAACTTCAGCCGCTTGCCGGTTTCAGCATCGCGGTAGCTCACCTTTCGTAGCGCATCTGGGTACACCGAGGCCGACTCGAAGGAAGACAGAATCACGATCTGGTCCGAGCAGACGCCCGTGCGCTTGTCTACCGGATGGGAGTAGCGCCGCTGCAGCAATACATTCGACTTGGTGCGCACCACGAAGAAGGCTGCACTGAGCGTGAACACGAATAAGCGTTGGAAATCGATGTAGCCCCGATCCATCACGTAGAAGGCCCCAGCCTCTGGCATGATCTCGTCGAGGAGGTTCACATCATGCACGGCACCCCTGGTAACGCGGATAAACGTGGGGATGTTGCCGTGCAGGTCCAGCAGGGTATGCAGCTTGACGGCGGCCTTGTGCTTACGAAACTTAGCCCACGGGAACAAGGAGAGGCAGAGGTCGATGGTGGTGGAGTCTAAGGCATACAGGCTCTGATCCAGATCGATGCCGATGGGATCGCGTGCATAGAGCGGGCGCGCGATGGCGATCAGAACTTGCGCAAAGTCGGCGTAGATTCGCCAGTCCCGCGATTCGTTAGCATCTGCCAGCGTCGAGCGTGCCACATGGCTGCGGAATCCCATGTGATAAAGCTTGTTGCCGATGGAGCGCAGGCACGCCTCGATGTCGCGTAGGCTCTCGCGGTAGGTCAACTGGGCGAAGGCCATGGCCAGATATTGATCCCAGCAAGACAACTTCTTCAGGTAGCGATCACCAGAGTAGCGGGCGATGCACTTGTGGAACTCTTGATGAGGAAGGAACTCTATCAGTTGAGAAAAGACGGTGCGCCCAGCGTTCATTCGGCATTGTCACTGCTCCGAACAATGCCGCCAAGCACGCCTTTATCGCGCTTCCGCGTTTCAAATCGTTTTCGCTCCAAACCCGACCTATCACACTCAATCTACGTCGCTTGCGCTTTCATCGCGAAAGTTTCCCCGGACACCAGTGGACTGACATACAAGAGCAAAATGTTGTAACCACTTCATCCAACAGATCCAACCGGCTCGTGCTGAGTGCGCTCGTGACCGTCGCCGTCATCTATATGATCGTTTCACTGGTGCTCATCGTCCACACACGCAAGCAGGTGGCGCAGAATCAGGCATCCCAACAGGCATCGATACAGAAGCTGCTGCAGCGACAACTCGAAACCCAGACCCAGCTGAACGCCTCCACCGAAGCGTTGGCACAACGGTTGGACTCGGACGAGCGTGAATTTCAGTCTCAGATCGAGGCCAAGTCGGGTAACTTCCACCGGCAGCAGCGAGAGTTAGCAAAACTGCTGCAATCAGAGGTTGACCAACAGCAGGAGCAGATGGGCCAGTTCACCGGTGAAGTCTCTAATATGCGGACTGAACTCGGCGGCGCAAAAACGGACATTGCCACAACGCGCACCGAATTGGCATCAACGAACGCTAAGCTTGAACACGCAATCGGTGACCTGAACGGGCAAAGCCACTTGATTGCCCGCACTCGGGAGGAGCTGGAGGAACTTAGGCACCGTGGTGACCGGAACTATTACGAATTCGTGTTGCATAAAGGTGCGGCTCCCACTCCTGTTTCTACTGTGAGCCTGCAGTTGAAGAAGGTCGATCCCAAGAGAAACAAATATACTCTGAATGTAATCGCTGATGATCGCACCATCGAGAAGAAAGATCGCGGTGTTGCCGAACCTTTGCAGTTCTACAGCGGGCGAGATCGCCAACTCTATGAGGTGGTCATCTTCACGACGGAAAAGAATGGAGTAACCGGCTACTTGAGCACGCCCAAATCCTCGAATATAGTGGTCGCAGGCGACTAGGTATGAACGGGGAAGGCGGTTGATTTTTTCTGATACTTAGCTGATTTTCCCGGGGCAGCAGCTTCGCAAAATGAGGTTCTTCAGGTCTCGCATTTTCCTCAAGCGCGGGACTTTTTCTCATTCAGGGTGAACTCCAGCCAGCGCCTCATGCGCATCCATTTGCTTTTGGGCAGAATAACCGCTCATCCCGGCTAGAGGTCACCACACAGCAAAATTCGAAGCTCAGCGCTCCTGGTTGAACGCAATGCCCGAATGCCGGCACGCTTGGGTCGCGGGGCTTTGCTCATTCAGACCGGGAACTGGCATCGCAACCGGGCGATCACGCTGGCGGTTCAAATGCGCTCGGGGGAGCAGATTTTTCAGTTCGGGGAAGCGGTAGATAAGGCGCTTGCAACCGTGCGGCCGCAACTGCCTCCTGACCTTATTATTGCTCGCACCTCGGACCAGCCAAAGCAAGTGCGGGAACTGGTCAGTCTGCTGATGACCAGCCTCTATGAGGCCATTGTCCTCGTGGTGGTCGTCGCGCTGGTCGGGCCTGGGACTGGCGGGCGGCGATGCTCATGGCTGCGTCCATTCCTCTGACGTTGGCAATGACCTTCGGGATCGTTCACATTCTTAACATCGACATTCAACAGGTGTCGATCGCCACATTGATCATCGCTCTCGGCTTGTTGGTGGATATGCCCGTCGTGGCCGGCGACGCCATCAAGCGCGAACTGGGCTCCGGCTCCCCGCGCGAGCTTGCGTCCTGGATGGGGCCAACCAAATTGGCGAAAGCGATTGTATTCGCGACCGTTACCAACATCGTCGCTTATCTGCCATTCCTAATGTTGACCGGCAACGTCTACTTTTTCTTGTATAGCCTTGCCGCGTTGGTGGCTATCGCTCCAGACCGAATCAAGACCACTCGAATATCCTGCAGGTTAGGCGCCAACTGAAACTGCGCACTACCCCCTGAAAAGCCAGTTTAGAACATTGTATCTCGCAGTCTGAACCGCACAGTCGTCGCGGCAAATGCCCGCATCTGGTCGTTTGACCGCATATTGTCATGAGGATACCCCAGCCGATATGCGAATCTATCAAGCCGTGGCAGCGTCGATGCGCAGGCACTTCGGCAATACCTGTCACTGCAGGTGCTCGCAGCGCGTCAGAGTACACGGTGCGGGTTGTTCCCTGCCATACCGAAGTCCAAGTTCCCCTGGAGATGAATCGGATCCTATGGGAGAAGTAGCGCATTCGGCGCCGGGCGCGGTCCGTCGACCTGTGCAGCGCATATCTGGCGTTTCAGAATGCCTGTCAGCGCAGGCATCCGTTGAGTTTCCCGATTCGGATGTGCCCGCTGCCCATCAGCGGGCGTGCCGGCATCTTGCAGCGTGCCTTCGATTGCGAAACCCACTAAGGATAAACGACTTGATATCGCTGGCAGTTTGGCGATTGGCGTGCCGTCTTGCTGGTGTTGGCTTTTCGAGGAGGTTGTCTTAATGAAGCTATTAAACTGCACTGCGCTGCTGTGCCGCTGGACGGCCTGCGACAGGGTCGAAATAGGAGTTCACGGAACAGTCCGCAAATTCCTGCTTACGGTAACGTTCACCTTGCTGATGCTGGTTCCTCTCTGCCGCGCGCAAGTCCAGGCGACGAGTCTTGGCTCGGCCATCGAGTTGGCAAGAGCTGACATGACCTCAGAGAGGAATGAGATCGTCACCGCCGCTATGCAGCTCAGTGACAAGGAAGCTGCGGCATTCTGGCCGATCTACCGGAAATACGAATATGAGCGATCCCTTTTGGACGACGGCAGGGCGGCCGTCGTGAAGGAGTACGCCGAGAAGTACTCGACTATCACCGACTCCGATGCCAAGTCGATGACGGAACGAATGTTGGAGTACGACTCTCGCGAGATCGCTCTGAAAAGGAAGTATTTCAAGGAGTTCAGCAAGGTGCTGCCGGCAATTACCGTGGCCCAGTTCTTTCAATTGGACCATCGCGTTGACATATTGATGGCCATGAAAGTCGAGTCGTCCCTTCCTCCACTCGGTCGACCACAGAACGCCGAACAACCGAACGCCGAGCAACAGCATACCGACGCTCACAATGTTGAGCAACAGAACTAAGAGCATGAGAGCTGCCTCAATGGTCTTTCGGCTTCGACTATGGCTTCTCAAAGGAGCGGCCCGATGGCGCACATAACGAAACCCATGGCTTTCATCTTTTGCTTACCGCTGATGATGACCGGCATGGCGCTGGCGCAAACGCAACGCCAGGGCGAAGCAATGTCCGTCCAGAGCTACTCAGGACAGGCGAATGTCGTTCGCTTCCAAGGGCGTGTCTTCGTGGACGTGCAGGACCTGGCGAGAATCACAAACGGCTCACTCAGTTTTAACGGGGGCGGTGTGGTTCTGACCTTGCGTGGCTGCGAGGCTTCTCAGCGGGACGAGGGGGACGCTGGCAAAGAAGGCTTCTCCCGCCCCTTCATGAAAGCGGCGATCGAGGCGATGGCCTCAATCCGGGAGTGGGGCGGAATACTGCAGGCGACCGTGCAAGATCGGTATCCGGTGGGAAATGCAATGACAGGCAACACGATCATCGCGTATCAGGAAAGAGCCGCCGACAGGGTCGCATTAGCCTCAGCGGCCGCGTCGACTGACTCTGACTACCGCGGCCTCGAGTTGTTGCGGAACGAGTTCAACAACCTGCAGGACTGGACTGACAGATTTGTCCAAGGCCGAAAGTCCCTGACTGCGCAATACATGACGCTTTCTGAAACTCCGTTCCAGGAAGATGAGCAGGCTCAGAAGATCATGCGTTGCGGTCATTTTCTGGCGCAGATGTTCTCTGGCGGTACCTTCTAGGACGATGCGGTGTGTCATTAGCGCGCAAATACATGAACAAGGTAACGACGAATTTATAACAGAGGGGAATTGCAACGAGACTCACGAAATCGCTGGACCTGGGGGAGACCAGGAAATGTCAATTGTAAGGGCGCACCCTAAGCGGGGCAGCAGGGTAAGGATCTCTGCCTCGTGCTGGTCATGGCGCCAATCAGGGTTTTGCAGAGGAGGTTGAAGAACATGAACATTTTCGGACGCGCCACAGGGTTCTCGAGGCCTCGATTGGGGAGGCAGATTCTGGTTCCCCTGCTGTCGTTGGCTCTGGTGTTCGCGACTTGGCCTCAGAAGCTGTCGGCCTATCAAGACGGGCAAGCCCCGGCGCAGGCACCGCGATACGCGCAACAGACTCCCGAGCAGTTGCAGCAGTTGGTAGCGCCGATTGCGCTGTATCCGGATTCGCTGGTGGCGCAGATCCTGGCGGCGGCCACGTTTCCGGAGCAAGTCGTGGTGGCCGACAGATGGCTGCAAGCGCATCCCGATTTGAAGGGCGACGCTTTGGGCCAAGCTGTGGATCAACAACCCTGGGACCCCAGCGTCAAGGCACTCACTGCATTTCCATCCGTCCTGGGGAATATGGACAAGAACCTGTCTTGGACGTCATCTCTAGGCGACGCCTACTACAACCAGGGACAGGATGTGATGGATGCCATACAGGTGATGCGCCAGCGGGCACAACAAGCCGGCACTCTTAAGACCACGCCGCAGCAAACCGTAACTACGCAAGACTCGACCATCATCGTTGAGCCTGGTAGCCCTGAGGTGGTTTACGTCCCCGCGTACGATCCTTGGGTGGTTTACGGATACCCAATCGAGCCGTGGCCTTCTTGGTACGCGTATCCCGGAATTTGGTATGACGGCCCTGCCCTCTGGTTCGGAGTCGGCTTCGGAATTGGTTGGTTCGGAGGTTGGGGATGGGGCTGGAATCATTGGGGATGCGATTGGCACGACCGGAACGTGAACTATAACCACAACCACTACTACTCCCGGAGCAACACCTTTTACAACCGGAACAACTACTACCGAGGCGGGGGAGGAACCGGCGGCGCTAACGGCGCACGAGGAGGTGCGCCCAACGCAGGGAATAGGCCTTCCAGCGGGGACATCGGCGGGCGCGCTGGAGTTAACGGCGAACGCGGAGGTGCCCCCAACGCGGGGAACAGGCCTTCCAACGGGGACACCGGAGCGGGCGGAGGAGTTTACAATCGTCCCGGCGCAACCGCCCATCCTTTCGGCGGAGACGCCCAGGCGGCTCGAGGTTACGGTGAACCACAGGGTCAGAGCGGCGTCCACTCGGGCGCCTTCAGCGGCTACGACCATGGCGGACAGGCGAGGAGCTATTCGTCACGCGGAGGCGCCAGCATGGGTGGCGGCGGAGGATTTCATGGCGGCGGTGGCGGAGGAGGATTTCACGGCGGCGGCGGTCACCGGTAATCGAGTCTCGTTATATTCCTGGTAGTTTGTAAGAATTTGAAAATGGAGAGAAGCCATATGCGGCGAATGAAGCTGAACTTCGACAAGTTTTACTGGGCCAATCTTACGAAATTAGCCGCGGTCGCTATCTTCGTGCTGGGGTGCTCTCCCACCCGTTCCACGGCGCAGCAACCGGGCCAGAGAACGTTTTCGTCGCCGGAAGACGCGAGCAACGCACTGGTCACGGCAGTGCAGAGTAACGACGAAAGCGCGATGCTCGATATCCTCGGACCAGACGGAAAGCAAATCGTCTCCTCGGGAGACGAAACCGAGGACGCCCAGAACCGCGCTAATTTCGTACAGAAATATCAGGAAATGCATCGTCTGGTGAGAGAACCGGATGGAACCACTACCTTGTATATCGGCGCGAACAATTGGCCCACGCCCATACCGCTCGTGAACAAGGGTAATCACTGGTGTCCGGGGAAACTTTCGCGATGAAAGCGCAAGCGACGTAGATTGAGTGTGATAGGTCGGGTTTGGAGCGAAAACGATTTGAAACGCGGAAGCGCGATAAAGGCGTGCTTGGCGGCATTGTTCGGAGCAGTGACAATGCCGAATGAACGCTGGGCGCACCGTCTTTTCTCAACTGATAGAGTTCCTTCCTCATCAAGAGTTCCACAAGTGCATCGCCCGCTACTCTGGTGATCGCTACCTGAAGAAGTTGTCTTGCTGGGATCAATATCTGGCCATGGCCTTCGCCCAGTTGACCTACCGCGAGAGCCTACGCGACATCGAGGCGTGCCTGCGCTCCATCGGCAACAAGCTTTATCACATGGGATTCCGCAGCCATGTGGCACGCTCGACGCTGGCAGATGCTAACGAATCGCGGGACTGGCGAATCTACGCCGACTTTGCGCAAGTTCTGATCGCCATCGCGCGCCCGCTCTATGCACGCGATCCCATCGGCATCGATCTGGATCAGAGCCTGTATGCCTTAGACTCCACCACCATCGACCTCTGCCTCTCCTTGTTCCCGTGGGCTAAGTTTCGTAAGCACAAGGCCGCCGTCAAGCTGCATACCCTGCTGGACCTGCACGGCAACATCCCCACGTTTATCCGCGTTACCAGGGGTGCCGTGCATGATGTGAACCTCCTCGACGAGATCATGCCAGAGGCTGGGGCCTTCTACGTGATGGATCGGGGCTACATCGATTTCCAACGCTTATTCGTGTTCACGCTCAGTGCAGCCTTCTTCGTGGTGCGCACCAAGTCGAATGTATTGCTGCAGCGGCGCTACTCCCATCCGGTAGACAAGCGCACGGGCGTCTGCTCGGACCAGATCGTGATTCTGTCTTCCTTCGAGTCGGCCTCGGTGTACCCAGATGCGCTACGAAAGGTGAGCTACCGCGATGCTGAAACCGGCAAGCGGCTGAAGTTCCTGACCAACAACTTCACGCTTCCGGCGCTGACTATCGCCCGCATCTACAAGCAGCGCTGGCAAGTAGAGTTGTTCTTCAAATGGATCAAACAGCACCTCCGGATCAAGGCTTTCTACGGCACCAGCGAGAACGCGGTGAAGACGCAAATCTGGATCGCCGCGTCCGTGTATGTGCTGGTGGCGATCGTGCGCAAGCGCTTGGGTTTGGAATCCAGCCTCTATCAGATCCTACAGATTCTCAGCCTCACGCTCTTCGAGAAAACGCCCATTTTATGCGCCCTTCAGACGATCGATGAGGACGTCAATTTCGCGGAAAACGCCAACCAACTGATTCTCTTCGACTTTTAACCGGACAGCAGTGAAGGGTAATACGTGGTATTTCGACACCGAAGCAGGCAAGAAAGAAATTTTGTACATGCGAATTGGCCGGAATGAGCTATCGACCATTCGCGTTTGCCAGGAGCTGGTGGCGGCGGAAAAGGAATACTACTCCACACAGCACGACGAGTACGCGCAGAAGATCTTCAGTGATGGAGGGCAGCACAATGGCCTTTATTGGAAAGCCGCTGATGGCGAACCCCAGAGCCCCATCGGGCCGCTGGTGGCATCGGCCGTTGCTGAAGGCTATGCCAAAAGCCAAGACGGCGCTCCGACTCCTTACCGCGGTTACTATTACCGCATCTTAACGCGTCAGGGAAAACATAACCGAGGCGGCGCGAAAAGTTACATCGTAAACGGCAAAATGACCGAGGGTTTCGCTTTCGTGGCCTATCCAGCGGAATACAGGTCGTCGGGTGTGATGACCTTCATCGTTAACCAGGATGGAGTAGTGTACCAGAAGGATCTCGGCAAGAAGACCGATGTTCTCGCCAAAGCTATGAAGGAATACAACCCCGATTCCAGTTGGCAAAAGGCGGAAGAGCGGCCGGAGGAGACTGCTGGCGAGCAGAAAACCAAGTAAACGGCATTCTGCCGCTACACTCCAATCTCACGCTGCGGCAGATTGGGCTGGTGTTCTTTCTCGCCTGTGTTGGTATCCCCGCTGGCTATTCCTTCGCCCAGACGCTGCGCCAGAACGGCCTGGCGACGCTGCTGGCGGGGGCGGCGTTACGCGGGTCGTTGCGGTGGGATACAAGTTGCTCAAAATTCCGTCCGCGTCTCTCATGGGCCTGGTATCCGGCATCCAGACGCAGCCGGCCTGTATGGCTTATGCCACGCGCGAAGCCAACTCCGATGCACCTAACCTCGCCTACGCTGCAGTGTATCCGATAGCCACGATCGCAAAGATCATTTTGGCGCAGTTGCTGATATAAGACTTACCTCCTGCATATCCGAATGAAATCGGCAACTTAGCCAAAGTTAAGTTTTAGTTGTTCTTTGGCACCGGTCTTGCATTTCCCATCGTCGGGTGCTGGAGGAAAGAAGCCATGAAGCTTGCGACCATATGGGAGAAAATCTCGGGGAACCATCGCTATGCGACAAGAGATGACATCCGCAATACTTTGGGCGATTATCACAACGCGCTGCACTGGTTCGCTGTCTTCCTGGTCGGAGACGAAAAGCTCGCAGACGCGTGTATAGTCGACGCCTGTACCATTGCCCAAACTCAAGCTCCGATGTTTCACGAATGGCTCATATACTGGGCCGCCCGAGCTACCGTTCGATGCGCGCTCCAGAAGCAGCGCGTGCGTCTGGCGGAGCTTGCGCCCGAGTACGAGAGAACCCAACCAGTCCATGTGGAGCACCCTCCGCTTTCGCCTGAGTACTTTGCACTGCTGATCAAGAACTCCCAAGAGATTCATTCTCGCCTGGACGTACTCTGCCGGTTCGTGCTCGTCCTACGGGGCATTGCAAAGGACTCCTCTGACGAAGTTGCCGCTCAGCTCGGAATCAGCCGCAGCGCCGTCGAGCGAGCATATTGCGTTGCGTTCGACACATTGGACACTCTCCTCCTACGAGGTGCGTAGAACTGCTATGGGCGGGCTTCCAGGGCATCGTTAATATGCCCGGGTGCGTACTGCAGGACGACGCGACACGCACTTCGCGGTTGGTTCCATACCCCTGGTGTTGCCGACACGCTTACATCACTTCGCGTCCCGGATTCAGCGCTTGTCGGATTCAATGCTGGAACATCCGTTTCCCGACCCCATGTTGGCAGTGACAGCATCTGGGCAGGCAACTGCGCCTTCTGAGTTCCTGACGCATTACTAATCAAGCATTTAGCCACCATCAGGTTTGGCATTAGGCCTGCATTTTCCCACAGAGGACGGCGCATGCGACCGTCCAGGAGATGTAGAGCATGAACGTCACAAGATTGCTCGAGTTTTTATTTGGCTGTCACCACAGCACTCTTAGCCGTGTCTTCACGATCGGCAGGCGGACGTATCGGGTGTGCTGTGAGTGCGGCGCACAGTTCGATTATTCGCTCGAAAACATGGCGATTCAGCGCAAGCAAAGACGGCCTCCCGCCGGCTACCTGTTGTGGGAGGCCTGAGGCGCTGCGGTCGTCTGGCGATGTGGGGGTCTCGCTAGGAGAAAGGCCATTCCCTTCGGTCGGTTGGATCTTGATTGTCTGGCCTCCTGACGCTTGGCAATCCGACTCTCCGAAGAAGCAATTAGATACAGGAGCAACAAAATGCCGAAGCTTTTACTAGGAACCTTGATGATCCTCCTGCCAGCCCTGGTGTTAGCTCAATCTTCACCAACGTCACTGACATACCAGCCGGCAACCATCATTGCGGTTAAGCCGCATCTGTCTGCGGGAAACTCGAATCCGGATGACGCGCTTTACGAGGTGTCAGTAACAGTAGAACGAACACTATATGTTGTCGTGACCAAGTCTCCATCGCCATCGGGAACTATCCAGTATGCAGTTGGCCGCGAAGTCCTCGTTAAGGTAGGCGATGACACAATCACGTGGAACGACATCATGGGCGAGTCACATAAGGTGCCGATTATAAGTAGAACTCTGATAACGGATATCTCTGCAGCCCACTGAAGTCGCTCTGCGTGAGGCACGAGGAGGACCAATGAAACTCAGCAATGGAAAAACCATACGTCACGTATTTTTATCTGTAGTTTGTCTCTGCCTCCTTGCAACCATGACGTTTGCTGCGGCGACAAAACGCCAGACCATCAATGGAGAGAAAGCAACAGTCACGGGCACGATCATCTCCCGGGATGGCAACCTGGTCAAGCTCATGGACGTGAAGAATCACTCGATCGACCTCGTCAAAATTACCGACACTACTAAGATCGGACGCCGGAAGGACCTCCAAGCATTCTTCCGGCACACCGACACGAGTGTCACGGCATTAGTGCCGGGCTTAACCGTCAAGGCGGAAGGCGTCGGGAATGCCGAAGGCGAGCTCGATGCCAATAAGATCAAGTTCTGTCTCGATCCATTTGCGGTTACCGTCGCGCCGGAACAACAGACCCGTGACAACAAGGCAGCAGTCGGCAGGGCACAGACCACGGTTGATCAGGGAGTAGCTAACGCCGCCACGGCACAGTCTTCCGGAGACCAGGCGCAGTCTACCGCCAACCAGGGAGTAGTGACGGCGCAGGCGGCGGCGCAGGCGGCGCAACCAATGCTGCTTTCGTGCAGGCTTCAAACAAGCGGGTGTCGGATCTGGGCGACTACGTGACTGTGGACGAGACAGGAGTTTACTTTGCGGAGGGAGGCTATAAATTAGACGACACCAGCAAGGCAGCTCTTGACCAGATTATTGACGCCAATTCGCATGTCGAAGGATACGTGATCGAGATTGCAGGCTATACCTCCAGTACCGGCAGTCCGCAATACATCCAAAAGCTCAACGAGGAACGGGCAGCGGTCGTGGCCCGGTATCTGTGCGAAAACGCCGGGGTTCCTATGTGGCGAATCGTGGTACCCGCCGGTTATGGAGAGACACATCCCGCAGCCGACAACTCCGACACTAAGGGACGCGCCCTGAACCGTCGGGTAGAGGTCAAGATCCGGGTCAACACCGGACTGCACGAAGATTCACTGCACGAAGATTCACTGCAAGCAGGTTCACTGCAAGGAGGCTTATAGATCGTACTTGTTTGTCTTCTAGTGTCCTGTCCCGGAAATACGTTCACATAGTCGCTGGACTTTAGCGAAGATTGAGTCCGCCGTTGCCGTCCAGACGAAGGGCCGGGCGTTCTGGTTATCGTTTTCGACGAATTGAGCGAATCTTGGTCACCAGTTCTTTCACGCTGCGAAAGGTTCCGCGCCGGATAGCTCGGGCAGATCCCCCTTAAGCCCTTGGAAAATATGGTGGGCGCTACTGGATTCGAACCAGTGACTTTCACCGTGTGAATCTGGTCAGATTAGGTTTTTCAACGACTTACAAGACCGCGGAGGCTGCCTAAGTACGCGGAAGTCGTACAAGACATCACTTTTTGTGGGTTGGATTGTGGGTTGAAGATCAGAGGGACTGACTCCCTTTTCGACGCGGCTTTGCTACCCTGACAGGCATCTCGATCTCTCGATCCACGCTGCCTGCGCTTTGTTTTTCCGCTTTCTCCCACCTCTGCTTGGCCGCTTGGCCAGATCGGAAAGTTTCTTCCGGGCCTCTGCACTCATCGGGCGTCGACCACCCAATTTCCACGGAGCAGTGTTCTTTTTTCCGCTGGCTTTCTTGCTCGCGGTCGCACCGTTGTTCTGGCGTTGAGCCGATCACCGGAACTCTTTTGGCCAGGACCGGCCTGTACACGCCCGGGACTACATTTCCGAATTGACAAAGGTCACTAACCGCCATGACTTCCGCTTTGACAACCCGCGTGATTCGAGAAACGCCCATTTTAAGCATCCTTCAGACCGTCGACTGGGGTGATCGGCGTCAACTATTCATTCCTTTGAACGACAACTATTTCTCCCTACCAACGACACCTACCGCCATCACTTCCCAGCGACATCTATAGTTGCCTTCGGTGAGCCGGCCGTAGGCGGAGGGCGAAGCCCGGAGCCGGAGGCCGGTTCACCGGCGCCGGCCGCGGTGGCTGGCTCTTGACCGAGAGCTTGGACATTGTTTCGTGCCTGCTCCAACCGGTAGCTTGGGATGTTGAGTTCCACGATGATGCTGTGATGCACCAGACGATCGATGGCTGCCGCTGTCGTCATCGGGTCCTTGAAAATCCCCTCCCACTTGGAAAAGGGCAGGTTGCTGGTCAGCAGGACGCTGCCGCGCTCGTAGCGTTCGGCCAGCAGCGTGAAGACCACCTCCATCTCTTCCCGGGTTTGCCGGACATAGCCCAGATCGTCAATGATCATCCCTTCGTAGCGCGAGTACCGCTTGATCAGCCGACTCAGCTTCAGGTCGCGCTTGGCGATCAACAGTTCCTGCACCAACATCTCGCAACTAGTGAACAGCATGCGGTGGCCTCGTCGTACCAGTTCCTGGCCGACGGCCTGCAGCATGTGCGTCTTGCCGCTCCCAGGATTGCCGAACAACAGAACGTTCTCCGTCCTTTCCAGAAAGCCGCCGTCGAGCAACGAGCGCATCTGACGCGCTGCCTTCGCCGGGAGCCGCTTGCTGTCGAACGCCTGCAGTGACTTCTCCAACGGCAGTTGCGATTCCCGCAGCATTTTGGCGATGCGATTCTCCTGCCGCTCCTCGCATTCCCGCTGCACCAGTTCGTGCAGGTACCGTTCGTAACTGAGCGATTCGCGCTCGGCCTGCCGGGCCACTTCTTCATAGCATTGCCGGACCATGGGCAGGCGCAGGTATTTCAGACTCTGCGTCAGCTCCGCTTTGACGTCCACGGCGCGGCTCATTGCACACCGCCCACGCCGCTCAGCAGCTGGTCGAAACTGCTGAGCGGCACCTCTGGCACCGCAATGTCCGTAATCGCTGGCGCCTGCTCGCAGCCCTTCCGAAACTGCTCGAACCTTTCTTGATCTGCGATGGTTTGTCTGCCGGACTCGCTGGCCAACAGCAGTCGTAGAGCATCCTCCACCCGCGCTTCTCCTTCTTTCGCTGCCATCTCCAAGATCTGCAGATAGCGCCGGTCACAACGGTTGGGCATGACCTCCTTCAACCAGTCGTAGGTCATGCGGAATCGAGTGCTCGGAAACAGGTGCTCGCGGTAGCGATAGTTGGCGAAGGCGCCAGGCTTGCGCACCAGCCAGTCGATGATGTGGCGGTAATCGACGCGGTAGTTGGTACGGCCGCGCAGCCGCGGCAACTGGTCCACCTTCTGCCCGCCATACCAGATCTCCAGGTGATCGGAGAACACACGCGCCTCCACCATCTCTCCGATCAAACGGCTGTTCACCGAGTAGCTGTTCCGCTCCACCACGATCAAACTGCCGGAGTTCACCCGTGCCCGCACCCGCTTCGCACTCTCCAGTCGCCGATCCGGCAGCGGACGTAATTGCTCCATCTCTTTCGCCAACCGCGGCCTGCGCCCGCCGTTGAGCTGCTCGAACAACTCGCCCAGAAACGCTCGGTACTCTTCCACCCTCGCGAAGTCCCGGCTACCGCGCAACAGCAGCGCCTGTTCCAGGGCTCGTTGCAGCCGGTAGTGCCGCTGTTCGATGTCGCCATTCTCGTCCGGCTGACCGGTCTGGATTTTTCTTCCTTCCATGCCGTAATGCCGCAGCAGTGCCTGATAGTTCCTCTGAAACTCCGCCTGTTCGCTCAGGTTATTGACCGCCGCCGTCATCCGATCCGTGCGGTGCAGCCTGGGCACTCCGCCCAGTTCCCAGAGCGCATTTTGCAGACCTTCACTTAGGCTGGCAAAGCTCTCCGACTGGCAAACGGTTCCGGTCTCCCAGTTCGAGTACGTCAGCACAAAGTGGTACAGCATGTGGGGAAACGGCTGGCCACCGATGGTTATCGCTAATTCCGTCAGGTGGGTGAAGTCGGACTCGCACAACTCCCCGGCCCGATGCTCTTGCACGAAGTACACTTCTTGCGCCGGACCTTCGGTAGCTCGCCAGTGCTTGATCCGACGCTGCAAGGTCCGCAACTGCCCGTCGGCAAACTTCTCCGCATACTGCCGTTGCAACGCGGCGAAGATCGTCTTCGCCTCCAAGGTGGGATGCGTTCGTAATTGTTCCCGGATCTCCGGCCAGACCGCGGCAAAACCGTCCTGCCGCGTCCGCCAATGCCGCTCCGTTTTCATTTCGCTCGGCAAGCGCCGCGCGCGCAGGTACTTCCGCGCCGTCTTCACATCCATTCCTGCCTTCGACGCCACGATCGCTTGCGTCTCCTCGGTGTTCGACAATTTGTACAGCCTCCTTATCTGCTGGTCTGTCACCATTCGGAAAGCGCTCTCCTGGAACGCTTTCCGATGATCTCAACTCACTTCAGATAGGGAGAAATAATTGTCGCCGCTCGGGAGCTTTAATTGTCGCTGATCACTGGGGACTCCAATTTCACCGAAAACGCCAAATCGCCCACCAACTGATTCTCTTCGACTGTTAACCGTACAGCAGTGGAGGCTTACCCATATTGACATTGGCATTGCGATGTCTCATAGCGCATCAGTTCAGCTCTTCCCGCTAGTGCCGGCCAGGCAGCACGGATGCCGTGGCTTCGCCCTGCGGCCACGGAATGATGAGCTCCTTTCGGAATCGTCGCTTTTAGCTTCGTGACTGTAAGGCATTCCCGACGTCGATTGAAATCGCGCCAGGGCCATCCAGGGCAATCACTGAGACTAACCCCAATTCATCGTCCCCTCAGTGAGATAGGTCCGGGATTTACGAATCTTCCCTGCAAGCCTAGTGCGCCCGCCCATCAAGATGCTATGCCCAAAGAACTTAAACTCTTGACACAGCAGAGGAAGGAAGCCAACCGAAGCCCGCCCGGAGGATGGCAGAGCGTTGCTCTCCATATCAAGCGAGGTCGCGTGTCAGCTTCTTCGACGCGTGATGGGGCCGCGTTCTTGCGTGGCTGCGGCGCATAGACGACTCCAAGACAGACGACGGCAGCCCCGGCAATTACTACCTGTATGCCATCCAATTCAGCGACGTCCCGGACTCGCCGAGGCTGAGCACGTGGGCCGATGCCTACTACGTCACCTTCAAATTGAGGCCCCCAGGCTATAACGACCACCAAATCAATCCCTGTCGCTCACTACCGACGACACTGTCGTTCGATCCTGACCCTCGCCCGCATGGCGGCACTGACCATATCCGGGCGCGGGAATCATGAATGCGGAAGCTCGCTACCGGGCAGAAACGCGAGAAACGCGACATAGGCATTGCGTTGGCAGATACAGACGCATTCGCCCAGCATCGAGGCACTTGGGCGGTAACCCCATGTGTCAATAATGATCTACAAGGTTCGCAGCGCGCGATTCAGTCTTCAGGCAAGTGCACTCCCGCGACGTCGGCTGTCCAGCGAATCATGGTTGCGGCTCCCAACCCAGGAAGCGTCAAAGTGGAACAGAAGTTGGCAACAATCGTGCCTGCTTAATGGGCGAGAAGTCTTCTCAAGGAAGACTGTAACGGCTCTCGATGGAGGGATGGAGGTGGCGATATGCGGAACAAGAAACGTGATCCGAAGCGGTGGGTGATTTTGGCTCTGGTCAATGTACTGGTGATTTTGTACCCGGTCAGCTTGTACTGCCAAGCGGGCGATGACCAATCAACACTGGTGGGAGCGTGCGCACTGGTTGGGGCTGCCTTCTTGCTTGCCATAGGGGATCTGCTGACCATCGCTCTAGCTTTTGCAGAATGAGCATAATCTGACTGGTTCCTTATCGGAGATACTAGGTGCTGCATCATTTCGTAGCCGCACAAGCGGCCGCGATTCCAGCACGCAACAGTGCGGAGGATAGGATCGAGCCGCACATTGAAGCGGGCCCCGCAGGCCGGACTTGAAAGAATGTCTGATCGCGATCCACTCTACCTGCTCCTCTGCCAGCTGGAATGGCGGGACCACCGAAATCTAGCAGCTTACGGCGAACTCGTTGCTGCTCTTGACGACAGAGATCCTATTATCCGGGAGCTCGCCCAGATCCTCCTGCATCGCAGGTCGCCGCGCCCAAAATCCACCGAGGTCGAGCATCAAAATCCCTGGGTTGCATTCAAGAGCTCTTAGACTAAGAAAAATATCCCTGGACCTGACAGGCATCCGAGAGGCAACCACGGGCAGGCCGCTCTACAGCTTCGTTTAAATGCTCTCGATTCGGCAGTCTGCGCAAATCTAATCACCCCCTGGCTTTCCGCCTTTTTTTTGATCACATCGCTCGGTAGCGAGGAAATCCGAGCCTCAGTTGGCACATCGTTTCGTCAGTGCCGGGATATGGTCATTAGCGGCAGAGGGCTCACAGGTAAGGGAACATTCTTCAAGCAAATAAGGTTGGAGGAATTTGGAAGAACGATTGCTATTGGAGTGTTGATCCATCTTTCTTGTTGGGAGAAGCCATGCACTGCATCACACCGCCCGATACATTACTCACTGCCAACGACATCTCTTCTATCCTGAACTTGATCTGCCCTGGTTGTGGCGGCCCGCTCGGCGAACCATCCAAAGAGTTCAAGTGCCAGGGCCGTTGTCGGAAAGATTGGCGCCCGGACTGGGAGGGCAGCATAACAGCAAGAATGCTGAATAAGGCTCAAAGCCGTCGCCGCACGCCGAAGAATTCCCAGAGGCGCATTTCATCCAGGCACCATCCTTGGCGCGGACCCGGCGAGCCTACCGTAGCGAAGTAGCAGCCCATTCTGTTGCCGAGTCAAACTCCGTACCACTCCTCAGATGGCTCGCTTATCTGGGCATTCGCAGTTCGCGTTTAGTCGTCGGACCGTAATTGCCTCTGCGCTCTCCTTTACGCACGAAAGCGAATGTTGAGCCAGAGAAGCTGCTGGCCGGTTCGCTGTCGTCAGAATCAACACTGTCAAGCTCAAACCATACAGTTTCCACATGGGGGTGCGTTCGCGCTTTCCACTTCGCGCGCTTGCGAACGAACCTTCCTGGGTCTCTTCCGCAAGTGAATGATGGGATGCTGATACGAGACCCTGCATTTGACAGGGTATGTTGGGGCACCTACCTAGCCCTCTGCCATACATGTGATTCTGCACAAGGGTCTGATGTGTGCCGTCAGCCTGCCAACCGGAAAGGTTGTCGTTCGTGACCGAGTGCCCAGCACTCACGCGCCTGTGCGCCGTCACTGCCCAATTACGGGCAGACCTGCGAAGCGCCAGGCGGCACACCCAACGTTGCAAGGCAAAGACTTACAAGCTCGTGAGCTCTGGCATACCTCATGCACTATCACTGGCGTTCAGTGGATTGGAACAGCCCAAACACAGATAGAAACTGATCCGTGAGTTGGGCTGTTCTATCCGATACAGCGGGGGATAAGTATGAAGGTGGAATTGATCAGGCCAAGCAGAAGAGAGGTTCTGCAGTGCGCCCGCTATTTTGCGAGCCACGCATTTCTTCCCGTTCTTATCGGGTCGCTGCTAGTGGCCTTCGCTAGCGGGCAGACCCTCGGTAAGGGATCGGTAGAAGGATCGGTCTTTACTCTGGACTCTCAAGGTCCCTCCTATGTGCCAGGTGCGAAGGTCACGCTACAGGCGCCCAAGCCGCTTCAGACAGAGACGGACGAAAAGGGCCAGTATAGCTTCCGGGATGTCGAGCCGGGACAGTACACGGTAGTAGCAACGTTTCCTGGCCTGCAAACAGAGGATGAGATCACGATAACCGCTGGCATGGCGCTGAAGGTTGAGCTGGAATTGAAGCCGGTCTCCGTTCAGGCCTCGGTGACTGTCAGGGAGACCTATAACGATGCGACCGTACCGGCAGGCACCCAAACCATTACGCAAAAGACTATTGATGATGCTCCCAACGTGAACGAGCGATTTGAAAGCTTGTTGCCGCTTGGTACCCGGGGTGGTACGCGGTCCCGACGGACGAATCAACATGAAGGGCGCACGCAATACCCAGAGCGGCGCGCTCGTAAACAGCGCGAACGTAACCGATCCAGCCACGGGACAGTCGGCCATCAACCTGCCGATCGACGTGGTGTCATCGGTACAGGTCATCTCCAATCCCTACGACCCAGAGTACGGCAAGCTCGCGGGCGCAGTATCGACCGTCGAAACAAAAACAAGTAACTATGAACAGCCACATTTCTCCATCCAGAACATAATGCCGCGTCCGCGATTCCGCGACGGCAGTTTGATGGGTGTCGAGTCGGCAACTCCACGGATGACGTTTACAGGCCCGCTGGTTAAAGACAAGGTTGCCATTACCGAATCTTTTGAATATCGATTTGTACGAACCCCCGTTACCAGCTTGCCTCCGTTGGAGCGCGACCAGAAGCTGGAAGGTTTCAATTCCTACACTCAATTGGACTTTAATATCAGCAACAAGCAGACCGCAACTGTTTCAGCTGCAGTCTATCCACAGAAGCTGGAGTACATGGGGCTGAATACCTTCACACCACAACCCTCGACAGCTGATTATCACCAGACCGGTTATCAGATCTACGGACAACATCGCTATCTGACGGGGCCAGAGAGTGCCCTGACATCACAGCTCAGCTATAAGACTTACGATGCCGACACCACTCCGGAAGGTAGTGGCGCTTATCAGCTGCTTATCGACACCACCCAAGGGGCATTCTTCAATCAGCAGAAAAGGCGGACCAACCGTTTCGATTGGCAGGAGAACTATGCGTTTGCCCCGAGGCAATTCCTCGGATCGCACAAATTTAAGGCAGGAATGGACTACTCGCGCTCAGCGTTCGACGGCCGTGAAACTTTCCTTCCTGCCGCGTTGGTAGGCTCTTCGGATCAGGTTGTCGAGCGAATTACCTTCACAAAACCAAACTCCTTTGGCGTTCACCAGAACGAGGCGGCGTTCTATGCCGTCGATGAGTGGACCCCGGTTCAACGCCTTACTTTCACTCTCGGGCTTCGTTCTGACACAGACAGCGTTACCGGCAGTACACATGTTGCGCCCCGCGGTGGAGTGATGTTAGCGCTGACCAAAGATGGAAAGACGCTGCTCAAGGGGGGCGGTGGGATTTTCTACGATCGTGTGCCCCTAATGTTTCCGGTGTTCGAGTCTTTCCCTGACCGCACCGTATCACTGCTCAATTCAAGCGGCGGAGTAGTCAGCTCCACGGCATATATCAACCGCATTACGGGCGGGCTGCAGAATCCGCGGAGCACGGCATGGAACCTGGAACTGGAGCGACAGGTCACTAACAACTTTACAGTTCGCGTCGGGTATGAGTCGCGCAACACCGCGCGGGACTTCGTCGTATCACCCCTGACGCAAAATGATTCCGGAATTATCGCACTTTCTAATGGGGGTAGTAATTCCTACCGCGAGTTCCAGGTCACAGGCAGCTATCACACCAGCCGGTTCCTGTTGAATGGCTCGTACGTGCGGTCCCGGGCATATGGCAACCTGAATGACCCCTTTTTATTCTTTGGCAACTACCCCCAAGCGGTCATTCAGCCAGATGCACAGGGCCGCTTATCCTTCGACGCGCCCAACAGGTTCATATTCTGGGGCGATATTACAGGACCTTGGAAGCTGAACATTACGCCGGTGTGGGATATTCATACCGGATTCCCGTACTCGGCACAGGATGAATACCGCGAGTACATCGGACAACGTGACAGCTACCGTTACCCGCGTTTCTCGTCCACCGATGTGCAAGTGACCCGGCCATTCACAATTCACAGGGGCGAGCGGCAGCTCAAAATGCGCGCCGGAGTCGCCGTATTCAACATCTTCAATCACGACAACCCGCGTGACGTGCAGACCATTGTCAATAGTTCGCACTATGGCGATTTCTACAACGATGCATGGAGAACATTCCGCGGAAAGTTGATCTTCCAATGGTAGCCATGAAAAAGCACTTACTCATTATCGCGCTCCTAGTGTGTGCGTCAGGACCGTTATTTGCCCAGGCCCCTGCTGTAAACGCACTCAGCGCAGACGAGGTGATGGCGAGGGTTTTCGCCAAAGACACCATGCGGGAGGCCATGGGCGGTGGCTATACCGGGAAGCGCGAATATGTCCTGGAGAACCGTCGCATGGACAAACGCGCCGAGATGCAAGTGACGGTGTCTTGCGATCCCGACGGCACCAAGCACTTCGAAGTGGTCTCCGAAGATGGCTGGAAGTCGGCCCACAAGCATGTACTTCACAAGATGCTGGATTCTGAGACGGAAACGTCGCTGCCAAATAGCCGTCCCAAAACAAGGCTGGTCACGCAAAACTATGAATTCAATCTTGTGGGTTCGGATTACGTAGAGGGCAGGCCGGCCTACGTAGTCGAAGCTCTTCCTAAGCGCAGCGATAAGTACCTGTTTCGTGGACGTGTGTGGGTCGATGCCCAGGACTACGCCGTCGTGCGCATCGAGGGCCAACCGGCAAAGACCCCGTCCTTCTGGATCCACAGTACTCACTTCGTCGCGCAATACCAGAAGAGCGGTCCGTTCTGGTATCCAACTTCAACGACCAGCGTTACCGACGCAAGGATCTTTGGAACTACGGATGTAAATATTCGCTATTTCGACTACAGGCCGGTCACGGCCTATCAACAACAACAAAGCAATTCACCCCTTGAGGCGCACTATGTCCAATACTAAACTCGCTCTCATCCTAGCTGCCGGAAATGGAAGCCGGCTCGCAGCCCGATCAGGAGAACTTCCCAAGCCGCTGGTACGATTACATGGCAAGCCGCTGCTGGAGCACGTTATGCGCGGCGCTCACCAGGCGGGAATCGAACGCTTCGTTATCGTAGTCGGCTATCGCGGCCACCTGATTCAGCAGTGGTGGAAAAATAGTCCGGTGCGTGACCTGCCAGTGACCTGGGTGGAAAACCCCGAGTATCTGAAGAACAACGGCGTTTCTGTGTTGCGGGCGAAGCCGGAGATCCACGAGCCCTTTCTGTTGCTCATGTCTGACCACATCTTCGAACCCCGCACGGCACGAGCTCTTCTGCACCAATCAGTGCAAGAGGGCGAAGTCATTCTCGGTGTCGACAAGAACATCGATTCCGTGTTCGACCTGGACGACGCCACCAAGGTGAGAATGCACGGCAACCGGATCGTGAACATTGGAAAGGACCTTTCCTTGTACAACGCCCTGGATACCGGGATGTTTCTCTGCACGCCGGCCCTGTTTCAGGCTCTTGAAAGCGCCATGTGCAACTGGGACTGCTCATTGTCCGACGGCCTGCGGTTGCTGGCTCGTACCGGGAATTTCAAAGGGTTCGACATCGGAGGTGCCCACTGGCAGGATTGCGATACTCCCGAGGCCCTGGACTATGCCAACGACATTTTCCCAGCAGTGAGAGTTCAAACTTCAGCGCTGCCGCAGGTCATCTATGCCTGATTTCACGCCACGAGCGAGAGGTTATCTGAAGATTGCAGCCGCCCTGATGGGCGCGGCACTCCTCAGCTATCTGATTTTGCGGGCCGGGACTGACAAGCTGCTCGACAACGTAAAGCAGATGGGTTGGGGCATTTTGCTGGTTCTCGGCTTGGCCGGGATCTCGCACCTCGTCAAGACCTGGGCCTGGCGGCTTACCCTCCCAGGCCAGTTCAAGAACGTTTCCTTCTCACGCACACTTGGCTTGCGGCTTGTATCTGAGGCGATGGGACAGTTGGGTTTTGTGGGACAGATGGTGGGAGATGCGGCCAGGGGGTCCCTGCTGACTTCGGAACTGCCTGCCTCCGGCATCATCTCGTCGGTGACGCTCGATCGTGGGCTGTTCATGGGCACCGGCCTCATCGTCACTATTGCGGGATTTGCGGCGCTGCTCTTCATGCCGGCTGTCTCTGGAGGATTGCGACTCTACGCCAGCCTCTTCGCGGTGGTATTAGTCGCTCTCCTCGCCTTGTCTGTGTTGGCTATCCAGAACGGCTGGCCTGTATTGTCGCGCAGTGCGCGGCTGGCGGGACGCATACCCTGGTTCAAAACTTGGCTGCACAGCAAAGAGGCCGTGATCCTGTCGGCTGAGCAGCAGCTGCTTACGTTCCACCGGCAGGCACCACGCGCGTTCTGGGCCAGCACGCTCCTCAATTTCGTAGCGCACGGGCTGGCGATCGCCGAGGTTTACCTGATCCTCCTGCTCGTGGGAAGCAAGGTCACTCTCACCGGCGCCCTGATGCTCGAGGCCCTTACCAAGCTCATCAACGCCGTCGGAACCATCAATCCCGGAAACGTCGGCACCTATGAGGGCGGCAACATGGCCATCGTGAAACTGGTGGGGTTGGCCCCGGCCGAGGGTCTAACCCTAGGACTATGCCGCCGCTTCAGGAGCATCGTGTGGGCGATTATCGGTGGCATCTGCCTGCTCTACTTCTCTCGATTGAAGAAGACCTCGCAACCGAACCAGAGCATGGGCAAGAAAACGGAGTCGAACATGTTGGAACAGGAAACAGGACAGAGTGACGAGAGCACGGCGCTCTCGTTGAAAGTCGCGGTCGTACTCGCGAATCAGCTGGCCTCAAGTTTGGATTTGTCGCATTCCGCGTTGGCGGAAGTCGGTGCCCTCCCCCTTGTGCTGCGTGCCATCGTAAGCGCACGCAGCGCAGGCGCCGATCGCGTGGTGGTCGTGGTTAACCCGGTGAACGGTGCTCGCATACGCCAGAGCTTGGCTGGAACCGGACGTCTGCCTTCATCTGTCGAGTGGGTCGAGGTGCCATCACACATTGCCGCTGTTAGCGCAGTTTTGGGCAGCGTTGCTCTGGACGCTAGTCGCCTGATTCTGGTCCGCGGAGATTGCAGCTATCATCCTTCTTTATATCGGACGGCCAGCGAATGGGATGGTGACGGAGCGCTGGAGCTCGTCTCGGGCGGTGCTTTAGTTGGATTGACGGCTCTGTCTCGCGAGCTGGCACTCCACCTCGTCAGAGACAGCAACTCGAAGATTGGCGGCATAGAGCAGCTGCACGAATGGATCCGCACGCGTCATGCAGCCAAGTTTGGACCGACCGTTGTGTACTGCAAGACTGCGCCGCAAGAGAGTTGGCAAAAGGTTGCCAACGAACAGGACCGCCTTGTGGCGGAAAAAAAGCTTGAGAGCTGGCTCGTCAAGCCTACGGATGGGATCTTCGCACGAATGAATCGAAAAGTTTCCATACCAATCAGCCGCCAGCTCATCAAATTACCAATTAGTCCGAACATGGTAAGCCTTTTTACCTTGGGCGTGAGCTTTGCTTCGGGTCTGTACTTCGGGTTAGGCGGATATTGGAACGCGCTCATCGGTGCCGTATTGTCGGTCTGGGCCAGCATTCTCGATGGCTGCGATGGAGAGGTTGCCCGCCTTAAACTGCAAGTATCGGACTTTGGGTGCTGGCTGGACACGATTTGCGACTACCTCTACTACATCTTCATCTTTGTCGGAATGACCGTTGGACTGGTCCGTAGCACGGGAAAGACGAGCTATCTAACGTGGGGCGGAATGCTTCTGTTGGGTGCCATCGCTATGTTCGTTATGGCCTCCATCGGACGCAAACGGCTCTCGGGACAGCGTCCGGAGCAGTATCTCGCGGTGTGGCAGAAGAAGGCCGAAAGCCAAATGTCGAATCCGCTCGCATACATCGGCCGGCATCTCGAGTTCATTATCCGTCGTTGTTTCCTGCCTTATGCGCTTCTTGCGTTTGCGCTTTTGAATCTGACGTGGATACCGGTCTGTGTGGGAGCAGTCGGGGCGAACCTGGCGTGGATTATTTGCGCGTATTCGCTGATAGCGTTTTCGCCCAAGGAACCGAAACCGGGCACCTTATCGGCCAGTTCGGCGGCTGCGGCAAGGCTGTAAGGGGGCAATTTGCTGGATACAGAGGCTACGCTGGTTTGAAATTACAAGTCCGGGTGAGACGTGATGGAACAGCTTGAAACAGGGTCGTTCCTTGCAGCAGCCGATTCCTGCGTTCTCGGATCTACGATCCGGGTGATCAGCTGGAACATCAATCGCGGACTGCAGCTGCCTGGGATCATCGAGTTTCTGAGCAAAGCGTCAGCGGATCTGATTCTGCTACAGGAAGCCGACGTAAATGCCCGGCGGACGCAGTACCGCAACATCGCCCGTGAAATCGCGCAAGCATTGCGGATGAACTATGTTTTCGGACGCGAGTTCCAGGAACTGACACAAGGCAATCACAGCTCGCCTGCTTACCACGGCCAGGCTACGCTCTCAAAATTTCCGATTCTGTCATCGCGCATACTCACGTTTGGCAGGCAATCAGGTTTCTGGCGCCCGCACTGGTTCATTCCGCAGGTGGAAAAATCACAGCGGCGACTGGGAAGTAGGATGGCCCTCGTAAGTCACGTCACATGGTCAGAAAAGCGGCTGCTTGTGTACAACCTTCACTTGGAAAGCCGCGGGAGCGACCGCCTTCGAGCCAGTCAATTGGCTGAAGTTATTACGGACATTCATCAATGTGGCTCGGGTCTGCCAGTCGTAGTAGGCGGTGACTTCAATTTCGAGCTTTCGCGTGAACCGGCTATTTCGGTCATGAATGGCGCGCGGTTGCTAAATCCTTTTAATCATGGCAATAGCTATCCCACCATAACGCGGCCTCGGTTGGGTCGCGCACGAGCTGTTGATTGGATCCTGGTTGGCGGCCCGCTAGGTTATGGAAGGCCTGAGTTGCACGACAGAGTTGTTGCTTCAGACCATTATCCGCTATCGGTCGCCGTGCAAATCAACTGACCGCAACCGCGCGCGTGTTTTCGCTGATGATAACCGCGATCGCTAATTGTATCTAAGCATAGACGGCGATCTCTGAAAGACTGATCGCGGAAGTCGGGATCGCAACGTTAAAGCTGTTTTCGGCGATTTCGCTTGCCGTAGAAAGGCAGCTGCAGTCGCTCGCAAACCGAGGCAGCATATACCCTCCAGCCATGAAGGATGCGCCAATACTTGCCAGCCAGGCCAGAACCTGCTCGCCCACTGAATCGATATGACTTACATCCGTTATATCAACGATGAGGTCTTTCGGAACAGGACCACTTGTCATCAAGGATTTAGCCTCTTGTGCCCATTCTGCAACCAGACAGCCTTCCATCTTTAGAGTTGGACCGTCAGGCATTTGGTTAATCTGCGCTCGAAACATGGGTCTCCATCTCGGCAGTTGCCTTATTCTCCTCTACTGTTATTTGCAATCTCCCTGCCAAGCTTACGGGCGACTATATGGCTGTAGAATCTTCGGATTTACCTCGGGCTCCGAGAACCTGATTGCCTCTATCCGGTCATTGTCCGAATAAGGGCGGCTCACCTCTGCCAATTCGTTATATCTCGGCTTCAGACTGTCGCTTCTGGGACGGCCACATACGTGCATTAGAAACTACGTTTCTGTGACTAGACAGAAAAGTCGAGAGCAACCCCAATATGCTTCCAACTTCCTCCTGATAGCCCTCCCCACCCACAAGCGGCCGTACCGAAAGGTACGGCCGTCTCGCCGTCTTAAAAAAGATATGGCTCTGCGGAACGTGTGGTGATAAGAGTGCTTTGAGAACGTTCGAAGTCCTTTACTGGAGCAATTAAAGCGATGAGATCCGAACTGGTGTTTGCTGCCGAAGGTACTCTGCGTAATCGGTATGGCCTCTGCCGCCTCGCATCGACGGCTACTCGTAAGTTCCATCGGCCCAATACTCGGGTTGAGGAAACTACAGACGCTGTTCTAAGGCACATAGCTAATGCAAGCGCCGGAGCAGTGAAGCTCGACAGCACCGAAATCCAGGTCAAAACTGTTTTGGCTGGCGAGTGACACTGCCGAAATTCGGGCATATTGACTCCCACTGTGCCTTTGCGGGTAACGCGATTCCCGATGTTCGTCTAAGCGAAATTCGATCTTCCCACCTAACTAAGCGCCTATTCTGATGATCTCCACGGCGCGATTTCCTGCCACAGTCATCCAGCACACGAATAGGATGCGGTGCCCGCATGCGGGCAATGACCTTGCCGAAGCACAGTTCATTGGGCAGTCGCACGCTCGAGTAAGTGCTTTGAATCTCGGAGCTTAGACTCACATGCCGGTTGGCATGCCTCGTGCACAAGTCAGGCTGTCTCGTTAAGAGACTTGATTGGGCACTTGTGAGCAGGAAGGTATTGGAATGTATTGCAAAACTCCTAAGAAACAAAAAGCACGGATCACTCGGATCATCATCACTGCGGCTCTCGGAATTCTGAGCGTAGGCATGGTTGCATGCAGCAAAGGCAACGCTGCCGTGCCAAACATAGTGACCGAAGTATTAATCGCGCAACCTATTCAGCGTGACGTCCCACTGCAGCGTGAATGGGTCGCGACCTTGGACGGTTACGTCAACGCTGAGATACGGCCGCAGGTGTCCGGCTACATCATCAGCCAAAACTACAAAGAAGGATCGACTGTCAGCAAAGGACAGGTCCTGTTCCAGATAGACCCAAGAGCTTTCCAGGCTGCTCTTGACAGCGCCAAAGGAGAGCTTGCCCGGGCGCAGGCCGAGTTGGGCAGAACGACGCTCGACGTAGAGCGCGATACTCCGCTCGCTGAGCAAAAGGCCATTGCAAAGGCTCAACTCGATACCGAAATCCAGGCCAAGCTCGCAGCACAGGCAGCCGTCGAGTCGGCGAAGGCGACTGTCGAGCGCGCACAACTCGATCTCGGCTGGACCAAGGTTACTTCGCTGGTCGATGGAGTGGCGGGGATCGCCGAAGTGCAGATAGGCAATCTGGTTGGACCCACTGCTCACCTGACTTCCGTGTCGCAAGTGAACCCGATCAAGGTCTATTTCCCAGTCAGCGAGCAGGAGTATCTGCGAGCACAACACATCACCACAGGAGGTCAGCAGATCAACCTTTTCGAAAGCTCCCCTGATCTGATCCTGGCCGACGGCACGGTGTA
Source organism: uncultured Acidobacteriaceae bacterium (assembly GCA_963782275.1). Lineage (GTDB taxonomy): Bacteria > Acidobacteriota > Terriglobia > Terriglobales > Acidobacteriaceae > Bog-257. Next base: position 142,409 of record CAWAJA010000015.1, read on the forward strand.
CCCCCATAAGGGCAAAATCCTGCTAACGGATCGTCAGATCGATCCCAACACCGGAACCATTCGACTGGTTGCGGCATTTCCCAATCCGGGCAACAAACTGCGCCCCGGCCAGTATGGGCGTGTGCGGATACAAACCAGCATCGAGCAGAATGCGCTGCTGGTGCCGCAGAGCGCGGTGAAAGAAATTCAGGGCGGCTACCAGGTCGCGCTTCTAGGCCCTGACAACAAGGCCATCATCCGGCCTGTCAAAGCCGGCGAGAAGGTCGGGACGATGTGGGTGATTGACGAGGGCCTGAAGCCGGGCGACCAAGTGATTGTGGAAGGCATTGAGAAGGTGAAGGACGGAACGCCTGTGGTTCCCAAACTCGCGAATGTCCAGGCGGAGGGACGGTAGTCATGTCTGAGTTTTTCATACGGCGTCCCATTGTCGCCATCGTTATCTCGATCCTTATGGTAATCGTTGGCGCGATCACTATTATCGGTCTCCCGGTCGCGCAGTTTCCGGACATCGCTCCCCCCGAAATCCGCATTTGGGCCCTATACCCGGGGGCGGACGCCGAGACGCTGGAGAAGGCCGTAGCCACGCCGATCGAGCAGCAGATCAACGGCGTGGACAACATGGATTACATGTATTCGCTGAACTCGACCAACAACTCGAGTACAGCGCTGATGGTCGATTTTGACGTCAAGACCGACCCGAACATGGATCTCATCCTTACCCAATCGCGCCAGCAACTGGCGAATGGCCAGATTCCTCCCCAGGTCAATGAGATCGGCATCGACGTGAAGAAGTCGTTGACCTCACCGATGATGCTGATCGCGTTGTATTCACCCAAGGGCACTCGCGATGCGAAGTTCCTGTCGAACTACGGCTATATCAATCTGAAGGAGCCGATCGCGCGCTCCTACGGCGTAGGACAGGTTCAGATCTACGGCGTCGGTGAGTACGCCATGCGCCTATGGGTCAAACCCGATCAACTGGCGAAGTTGGGTATCACCGTCAGCGAGGTTGCCAATGCCGTAAAGACGCAGAACACGGTCAATCCGGCCGGTCAGGTGGGAGGCGAACCAGCAGCTGCAGGCCAAAAGTTCACCTACGCGGTACGTGCCCAAGGCCGGCTTCAGACGCCGGAAGAGTTCGGCGACATCGTTATCCGCGAGAACGCTGATGGCGGTGTGGTGCACGTGAAGGACGTCGCCCGCGTGGAATTAGGGTCGCAGGACTATAGCTGGGCCACGCGACTCAACGGTCAGCCTTCCGCAATTGTAGCCATCTATCAGCTGCCCGGCTCCAACGCGGTGGAAGCCGCAAAGGGGGTACGGAAGCTGGTCGCGAACATGAAAGATAGCTTCCCGGCGGACGTGGATTACGCTGTCACGTTGGACACGACCGACGCCGTAACCGCAGGCATGCACGAGATCATCCACACTCTTCTGGAAGCTTTCGTCCTGGTAATCATCGTGGTCTACATCTTCCTGCAAGACTGGCGCGCGACCATCATTCCAATGTTCGCGGTCCCTGTCTCGCTGGTGGCCACGTTCGCGGTATTTCCGTTGTTCGGGTTTTCGGTCAATACGCTTTCGCTGTTTGGGCTCGTGCTGGCGATCGGTCTGGTGGTGGACGATGCCATTGTCGTGGTCGAAGGCATACAACACCACATCGAAGAGGGCCTGTCTCCGAAGGATGCGGCTCGTAAAGCCATGCAGGAACTGAGCGGGCCTGTCGTTGGTATAGCCCTGGTTCTCTCGGCGGTGTTCGTGCCGACAGTATTCATCCCCGGCATCACGGGGCGCCTCTATCAGCAGTTTGCGTTGACGATCGCGATCTCCGTCATCATTTCAGCCTTCAACGCCCTGACCTTGAGCCCGGCGCTTGGGGCTTTGTTTCTCCGCCCCAAGAAAGAGACCCATGGGCCGCTGGCGAAATTCTTCGCCTGGTTCAATCGCGTGTTCACCAGCGGCAGCAATCTCTATTTGCGGGCATGCCACGGCTTGATTCGCAAGAGTGCGCTGGCGCTGGTTGCAGTGGCCGCATTTGCGGTGGCCGGATTCTTCTTTGGAAAGGTGCTGCCCTCCAGCTTCCTGCCGGATGAGGACCAGGGATACATGTACATCCAGATGCAGTTGCCCGAAGCGTCTTCGCCCGCGAGGTGGAAGCTGTCCTGAAGTCTACGCCCGTGGTCAAGTACACCAGCACCGTTATGGGATTCAGTCTCCTCAGCCTCACCCGCACCAGCTACAACGCATTCTTCTGGGTGACGCTCCAGCCGTGGGAAGAGCGCAAGACGATTGAGGAGCAGTTTCAGGTCATTAAGGCGAAGTTGAACCTGAAGCTTCTTACGCTCCCCCAAGGCACCGTCTTCGCCTTCTCTCCGCCGGCGATCTCCGGAGTGGGCACCTCGGGCGGATTCCAGTTTGTGCTGGAAGACCGCGCGGGAAAGGGCCCCGAATTCCTGGTGAACAATCTCAACAAGTTCCTCGAAGCCGCCCGCAAACGGCCTGAACTTGGGATGGTTACCACGACCTACATTCCCACAACCCCGCAGAAATTCGTGAGCGTGGATAAGGAGAAGGTGCTGAAGCAGGGCGTGAAGCTCAACGACGTGTACGACACCCTTCAGGCGTACATGGGTGGACTGTTCGTCAACTACTTCAACGACTTTGGCCGCGCCTGGCAAGTGCGTGTGCAGGCAGAAGCGCCCTACCGCTCCAACCTGGACGACGCAGGACAGTTCTATGTGCGCAATGCCAAGAGCGAGATGGTGCCGCTTTCGGCGCTGACCCGCTTCGAGACACGTTACGGGCCGGAATTCAAGATGCGCTTCAACCTCTACTCAGCCGCCCAGATTATCGGCAGCGCCGCACCGGGCTACAGCTCAGAGCAGGCTACGAATGCGCTGGAAGACGTCTTCCACCAGACGATGCCGCCAGAGATGGGCTTCGACGCGCGAGGGCATCCCATCCTCGGTCATCTTCGCCGTCTCGCTGCTGTTTGTCTTCCTCATCCTTGCGGCGCTGTATGAAAGCTGGTCGTTGCCGTTCAGCGTCTTGCTAAGCACGCCGGTCGCGGTGGCCGGCGCCTTCGGGTTGCTGTGGCTGCGGCGCACCGTGCTCGGGATGATCTTCCCGGCCTTCATGGTGCAGATCGACAACGACGTTTACTCGCAGATCGGACTGGTGATGCTGATCGGACTGGCGGCCAAGAACGCAATCCTCATTGTGGAGTTTGCCAAGGAGCAACACGAAGTCTATGGCAAGCCGGTAGTGGATGCAGCCTTGGAAGGTGCCAAGCTGAGGTTGCGGCCAATTCTGATGACTTCGTTTGCATTCGTCCTCGGTTGCGTGCCCTTATTCATCGCCACCGGCGCAGGTTCCGTCGGCCGACAAATCATGGGCACCACTGTAATTGGAGGGATGCTGGCTGCAACCGGCATTGCCATCTTCATTATCCCGGCGCTGTACGTACTCGTGGAACGTCTCGCGGGTGCGGATAAGAAACTGGAGCAGCATGCTCCTGGGCTTCCGGAACCGGCTGCGGTGGAAGGGGACTAACGTGAAAAGACTAGCCACAATTGCAATGCTGATGTTAATGGCCACCGGCTGCACGGTTGGTCCCAACTACAAGAGACCAACCGTGGATGTGCCGGGCGGATTCCGTGGCGCCGCACCGTCGGCGGACGGCGCACAGTCCGGCACACCATCTGGTGAGAAGAAACCGGAGCAGCAACCGCTGCAATCCGCCCAACTGCCGCAGTCAGCGGCCAGCTCGATAGGCGACGAGAAATGGTGGGAGGTTTTTCAGGATCCGCAGCTGCAGGACCTCATCAGGACTGCGCTGAAGAATAACTATGATGTGAATATCGCAGCAGCGCGCATCTTGAAGGCCCAAGCGCAATTAGGTATCACTCGCGCCGACCAATTGCCCACGCTTGCCGCGGGTGCCGCAGCTATCAACGCGGATATCCCGCAAACAAGACTCACTCCCAACACGGATACCAGCTTCAATGTGGCCGGGGTCGGTTTGAATTGGCAACTAGACTTCTGGGGTAAGTACCGGCGCGCAACGGAAGCGGCGCGGGCCAACCTGCTGGCGGCACGCTGGGCGCGGGAGTATGTGATTTCCACGCTGGTGGGCGATGTCGCGGCTTCCTATTTCCAGCTTCGTACGCTGGACCTGCAATTGGAGATCTCGCGCCAAACGTTGGCTGCTCGCAAAGAGTCGCTGAAGCTGACCCAGACCTTGGTAAGCGGTGGCGCGACCAACATGCTTGACCAACGCCAGGCGGAGCAACTGGTCGCTGCTGCGGCTGAAAGTATTCCAGATTTCGAACGCCGTATTCAGCAGCAGGAGAACTACCTCAGCACTCTGCTGGGGAACAACCCTGGCCCCATTGCGCGCGGCCTACCGCTGATTGAGCAGCCACATCCGCCAGAGGTGCCGGCCGGACTTCCTTCCAGCTTGCTGGAGAGGCGGCCCGACATCCGGGAAGCCGAGCAGAAACTCGTGGCTGCCAACGCCCAAATTGGAGTGGCGAAGGCCGCCTACTACCCCAACATCGCTTTGACCGCGAACGCGGGATATGCCAGCTCAGCGCTGACTAGCTTGTTTACGGGCCCCGCCGGTTGGTGGGCTTTCGGAGGCACACTAACGCAACCCATATTCGCCGGCGGCAGAATCAAGTCCGGCGTCGGGTACACCGAGGCGCAACAACAGGAATTCCTGCTGATGTATCGAAAGACGATTCAGGAAGCTTTCCGCGGCGTCTCAGACTCGCTGGTCGCCTATCAAAAGGACCGTGAGTTTCGCGAATATCACGAGCAACTGACCGTGGCCGCTCAGGATTCGGCACGCCTCTCCGAAGTACGGTATGGTGGTGGCCGAGCCAGCTATCTGGAACTGTTGACGAATGAGACCAATTACTTCAATGCTGAGCTGGGGCTCGCGCAAGCACGGCTCAATGAGCTTCTGGCCTTGGTGGATCTCTATAGAAACTTGGGCGGAGGTTGGCAGAGCTAACCGGCGACATAGCAGGTTACTGGACTAAACCGCTTTGCCGGAAACACAAATGGTGCAGGCCTAGTAGCGGACCACAATCCTGGATGGAGTGATCGGCGGAATGTCCCGCACGGAAAACCATGAATGCTATTTTCCAGTTCGTTTTGCAGCATGGCTACTCCATCGTGTTCGCTGCGGTATTCGCCCGCCAGATTGGTTTGCCGATACCGGCGCCTCTCTTTCTGCTTGCGGCCGGTGCGCTTGCAGCCGCTGGGAAGTTGGGCCTCGTCGCCACGGTCATTCTCGCTATTACTGCTTGTGTCCTGGGTGACTGGCCCTGGTATGAGGCGGGTCGGCGGCGCGGCGACAGGGTCTTGCACTTCCTTCACCGGCTCGCGTCGCGAGATCCTGATGCCCATGATCGCAGGGCGAAAGCGACTTTTGCCCGGTATGGGCCTCCGATTCTCTTAGTCGCGAAGTTCCTCCCGGGACTAGACGCGGTGACGCCTCCCCTGGCCGGGATCTCCCGCACCACCCGCCTCCGTTTCCTGACGTTTGATGCAATTGGCGCCTGCCTCTGGTCATGCGCCTATGCCGCACTCGGCTATGCCTTCTCCCATGACTTGGAACGCGCGGCTGCGTACGCTGGAAGAGCGGGCGCAATTTTGGCGGTGCTTGCGCTTGCGGGGCTCCTTATGTATACCGCCCGCAAGCTGGTTCACGGGTATAGCTTAACCCGCAAATCTCGACTTGTGGCAACTCCGCAAGCTGATCCGAAGGGATGTGGATGCTGCGCCGTCAAGTCCATGCAGAGCGGGCACAGTTAGGGGCAAGGTGATTTGTTGCGGCGGGTTGCCGCCGCAAATTACTGACACTGACATGGAGACAATATAGTGCTAGGTTATGTTGGTATTCTGGGAACGGGAGAAGCTTTGAACCTGCCCGTTGACGCCCAGGCACGAGACGCTACTGGAAGTATGGAGCGTGATCGCGCGCCAGCGCAAGGTGCAGGCAATTCTCAGGGCATATTGGCAATGACGACTGCCGAGGACAGATATCGAACTTTGCTGGGTGCATCCAGCATTGTGGCGGATCAGCCCAGCATAAAGGCCATCCTGCGGAGCCTACGTGGCGTTCTGTCTAGTGTTTGCAGAACCCACGGAGCCGACCTCTATGTTTTGGACGATGATGGAGATACTCTGCATGTCCTCGCGTTCGATCGAGAGGCGGATGCGCCCGCGATCAAGGCTGGAACCAAACTCTCGCGCGTGGGCGCCGTCGGAGATGTGCTTGACTACGAGAAACCAGTGTTCCTCCCGGATGTATCGCAGGAAATGCTGAAGCAACCTGGGCTGGCCCCCTTTGCAGCTGAGGTTGCCGGACGAAGTACCTACTTGTTTCCAGTCTTTACCGTCCAGAGGCAATACGGAATTCTGTCGGTCACAAAGCTGCAAGGGCAAAAATTTATCCCGGAAGACGTCGAGTTGCTCGGTGCCCTGGCATCGCACCTCGCGGTGGCACTTGAGTGCGCGCTGGCAAGAGACAGTGCAGAGCTTTACGAGCGACAGGTGGCGAAAGAACGGGACCGCCTGAAGCTATTGCTGGAGATCAACAATCACATCGTTTCCAAGTTGGACATTAATGACCTATTCCGCTCGACATCGGCATCCATCCGAAATTATTTCCACAATGACTTCACGGGATTTTGGCTGCTGGACAAGAAGTCGAACCGAGTTGAATGCGTCGTACTCGATTTCCCCAGCGGCAAAGGTTTCGTCGCGACTGGGGAGAGGTCCGAGCTTAGGAGTACCGATTACGCAAAGTTGCGCTCCCACATGCCTGAACTATGGTCGAGCGAGGAGATCGAAAAACTTCCAGCGGCCCTCGTTGAAAACCTCAAAGCGGAATCGATCATTTGCATGGCGCTCGCCCCATTGGTGACCGCGAGTGGCCCTCTGGGCTTGATCACGCTGGGCAGCCGCCGAGCGAACAGCTTTAGCCAGGAGGATCTGAACCTCTTATCTCAACTCAGCACTCAGATTGCGCTTGCGGTCGAGAATGCGGTTGCCTACGGACGGGTCACGGCAGCCAGGGATCGCCTCGAGGACGAGCGCCTGTACCTGGAATCAGAGATCAGCGCGGAATATAACTTCGAAGATATTGTCGGCAAGAGTGCAGCTCTCCGCCGAGTCCTGCGGGAGATCGAAATAGTCGCGCCCACGGATTCGACAGTGCTGTTGCACGGGGAGACGGGAACCGGAAAGGAGTTGATCGCGCGCGCCATCCACAGCCTCAGCACCAGGCGGAAGCGCACGTTCGTTCGGCTGAATTGCGCAGCCATTCCCTCCGGTCTGGTCGAGAGCGAGCTTTTTGGCCACGAGAAGGGTGCATTCACCGGCGCGTTGATACAGAAGAAGGGACGATTCGAAATCGCCGATCAGGGCACGCTATTCCTCGATGAAATTGGAGACATCAGCCTCGAACTGCAGCCAAAGCTCCTTCGAGCCTTGCAGGAGCACGAATTCGAGCGATTGGGCAGCGCGAAGACGATTCGGGTCGATGTCCGGCTGATTGCCGCGACTCACCGCGACCTGCCATCAATGATGCGTGACAATCAGTTTCGGGAAGATTTGTTCTACCGGCTGAATGTTTTTCCCATCGAGATTCCGCCGCTTCGGGACCGGCGTGATGACATTCCACTGCTCGTAAACTTTTTCGTCTCTCGGCTGTCTCGCAAGATGCAGAAGCATATCCAATCGATCCCCAAGGAAGCCATGGAGGGTCTGACGAATGCACCCTGGCCAGGCAATATTCGCGAGTTGCAAAACTTCATTGAACGGGCTGTCATACTGACTCCGGGCAGCGAGCTCCGGGTGCCGCTCAAGGAGTTGAAGAGACCGTCAGTCGCCAGCAACACATCTGGCTCGACTTTTCAGGAGGCAGAGCGCCAGGCGGTCGTCGAAGCGCTCAAAGCCGCGCAGGGGAAAATCTCGGGACAAGGCGGCGCAGCGGAGCGCTTGGGACTGAAACGCACGACGCTGCAGAACAAGATGAGAAAGCTGGGAATTGCGCGCCTACCTACGTAATACCTTGCCGGGTAAGCTGCGGACGCGCGTGTAATCGCCCTCAGATATTGGGCCGCCACACTTTTCTAGGTATGGTCCACAGGACTATCGTTGACTGGAGTGCTGCGCGGCACCTGACAGCAGAATCGGCTCACTGACAAGCGGCAGTGTACGGATTTGCCTCCCGGGAAGTATTCCTTTCGTGTCGTCGCATCGAACAGTGACGGCGTCTGGAACGATAATCCCGCCAAGCTGGATTTCTCAGTGACTCCGGCGTACTACCAGACGAACTGGTTCCGCGCACTCTGTTCGATCGCGTTCTTGGCCCTGCTATGGGCGGCGTATCAGTGGCGTGTCCGGCAGTTGAGTCATCAGTTCGAAATGACGCTGGACGCGCGCGTCGGCGAGCGTACACGGATTGCGCGGGAGCTTCACGACACCCTGCTGCAAAGCTTCCACGGGCTGCTGCTGCGGTTCCAGACTGTTTTCCAGTTGCTGCCAGAGCGCCCAATGGAGGCGAAGGAAAAGCTGGGAGGCGCGATCGAGCAGGCCGCTGAGGCGATCACCGAAGGCCGGGATGCGGTGCAGGGATTGCGCGATTCCACCGTGCAAGGCAACGATCTCGCGCTGGCCATAAGCACCGTTGGAGAAGAACTCGCAGCGGACTCAACCGGCCACCGCCCTGCATTCCGTGTAGCCGTTGAGGGCCAGTCGCGAGATTTGCACCCTATCCTCCGCGACGAAGTGTATAAGATTGCTGCCGAAGCACTCCGGAATGCCTTTCTTCATGCAAACGCAAAGCAGATCGAGGTCGAAATCCGCTATGACAATGAGCAATTCCGCTTGCGCGTGCGGGATGACGGAAAGGGCATTGATGCAACGGTTCTCTCGGCTCACAGCCGGGAGGGACACTACGGATTACCCGGGATGCGGGAGCGCGCCACGATCATAGGAGGCAAGCTGACAATATGGAGCGAAGTCGAGGCGGGAACCGAAGTGGAACTGCGCCTTCCCGCCGACATTGCATATGTATCATCTCGGAGAGGCTCATGGCTCTCACGAAAGGGCGCGGCAAAGGCAAAGGCATGAAATAGGTCATGAGCACCAATACCTCGCAAATTCGAATTCTTGCGGTTGACGACCATGCACTGGTTCGCGACGGCATAGTGGGGCTCATTGGCGTTCAACCGGACATGGTGACGGTAGGTGAAGCGTCCAACGGTCGCGAGGCCATCCAGCAATTCCGGATGCTTCATCCGGACATCACGCTGATGGACTTGCAAATGCCGGAGATGAATGGGATCGAGGCACTCATTGCCATCCGAAATGAATTTCCCGAGGCAAAAGTGATTGTGCTGACGACCTACGCTGGCGATGTGCAGATTCTTCGTGCGCTCAAGGCCGGCGCTCAAGGTTACCTGCTCAAAAGCACCTTACACAAGGAACTGTTGCAGACCATCCGCGCAGTCCATGCTGGCAAGAAGGCCCTTTCGCCGGAAGCCTCCTACGAGATCGCTGAGCATGCGACGGATGATGCACTTACCCCGGCGGAGATCGCCGTCCTGCGACTGATTGCGGCCGGCAATGCGAACAAGCAGATTGCGGATCGGCTTTCCATCACGGAGGAAACCGTGAAGAGCCGAGTCAAGAACATCCTTTCGAAATTGGGCGCGAACGATCGAACCCACGCGGCGACGATCGGATTAAAGAGAGGGATCATCGAGCTATAGTTTTCGCGAGCCGCTTCCTCGAGCAGCCCCCTTTTAACCTCAAAAGAGTGACGCTCCCGACCCTTTTTGGGGTTTTGCCCACTCTATAAGATGTGTCAGTCTAGGCTAAGAAGGGACACATAGTGCGGCGCCTCTATTCCACATTCGCTGGCGGTTGGCCGGGCACAGGACTGCTTCTTATGCGCCTGGTGATCGGGTCCGTGCTGGTTGTGCGCGCGGGCTTGCGGCTGTGGGGCGACCCTCCGCTAAACATCACAGTGACCTCCGCAATCCTCTTGGGGTCGGGGATTTTCTTAATACTCGGTTTATGGACGCCCATTGTAGGGACCTCCGTAGCAGTCATTGAAGCCTGGAATATCCTGACGCGACCCGGAGACTGATGGCTTTGGCTGTTGCTGGGAACCGTTAGTAGCGCCCTCGCTATGCTAGGACCAGGTTTGTGGTCGGTCGATGCTCGTCTCTTCGGATGGAAGCGGGTGGAAGTCCCACCTCGAAAGCCCGTTTCGAACTCACCTTAAGCTATTCCCCTCCCAAATTTCCTGACTCAAAAGTGGGCTGTGATTCGCCTCCCTGGAGTTTGCGATTTGTCCCGATCTGGGGCTGTGCGCGAATGGTACTCCGTCGGATAATTCGCTCATCGACGGAACCAAAGGCTCTGGTTCAAGATTCAAGCCAATCTGATTGAACAAGAGGTTGGAGTTCCGGGTAGGGGGCGTCATGCACGAGGTAGAGAACCTTCAGGACTCGGCTCAGCATTGTTTCGAACTTGCCAAGTCGAGAGACGTGATGGAAGACGATATTGCCTTAGAAGCATTCGATCTGTTAACCGCCAAGGAATATGACTGCGTGTTGGCACACGGGCTCGGCGTAAGCGTGTAAGGAGATCTTATGGACATGGATAGGATCCACGAACTGGCAAAGAGAGTGAAGCAAAGGCTTCACTGTTCACAGCAGAGAGCCGAGTATACAGCCTCGCTCCTGGCAATGGAGCACATCGTTAGCAAAGATAGCTTCGAGCTGCTTTCTGAGATTCAAGCTATTCATGCAGTTAGGCAGTCACTCTATAGAAGCAGTATTAGATAGGTAGGAGGATGATATGGGGTACGCGGCTGTTGCTTTCACAGATCTGGAAGGGCTCGCGGGAACAAGCTTTCCAAACGTGGGCGGGTTCGAAGACCAGCAACTGTATCTGGGATCTGAACTCAGCTCTGAGTACTGCTTCGAAGGCATCATCGGAAAGAGCCCAGCCATTCAGAAGGTGCTGGAACAAGTCTCCATTGTTGCGCCGACGGATGCCAGCGTCCTGCTCTATGGTGAGACGGGCACGGGGAAGGAGCTGATCGCGCGCGCGATTCACAACCTCAGCTCCCGGCGCGGGCGCAGCTATGTGCGGATGAACTGCGCTGCCATTCCATCCGGACTGCTGGAAAGCGAGCTGTTCGGGCACGAGAGGGGTGCATTCACGGGAGCTCTGATGCAAAGAAAGGGCAGATTCGAGCTGGCGGACGGGGGCTCGCTGTTTCTCGATGAGATCGGCGATATCAGCCTGGAGCTACAGCCAAAATTACTGCGTGCGTTGCAGGAGCAGGAGTTCGAGCGCCTGGGAAGTGCCAAAACGATCCAGGTAAACGTGCGCATCATTGCCGCGACCCATCGCGACCTTTCAGCCATGATTCGGGAAGGGGAATTTCGCGAGGACCTGTTTTATCGACTTAATGTTTTTCCGATCGAGATCCCACCTCTTCGGGAACGTCGCGAGGACATTCCGCTGCTGGTGAACTATTTTGTGTCGGAGCTGTCACGAAGAATGGGGAAGCAGATTAACTCTATCCCCCAGCGAGTGATGGAGATCGTGACGAACTGTCCGTGGAAAGGCAACGTCAGGGAACTAGCAAACTTTATCGAACGCGCAGTCATACTTTCCCGTGGCGAGGAATTAGAAGTGCCGATGGCCGAGCTCCTGGTCTCTAACTCTCACACAGTTTCTGCCCCAGCGTGTAGCTTCCATGAAGCCGAGCGGGAGGTAATCATCGAAGCTTTGAGAGCCGCGTCGGGACGCATAGCAGGCGATGGGGGAGCCGCCGAACGGCTCGGATTGAAGCGTACGACTCTGCAACATAAAATGCGTCGGCTCGGCATCACAAAAGCACAGTACCGATGCTAGCCGGCTTTCATTCTTAGCATTGCATTGCCTCTAGAATTAGCGGGCTAAGATCGAACACAGGGCTGTAGCCATGCACTACGTAGCGCTAAGAATCAGCGGATTTTTGACGCTCTCGGACCAGAGGAGTAGAACCCAATGCCTAAGAAGAGGAACAGAGACAAAGTGATCGCCGAAATCACGGTTTCTCATCTGATGCGACTGGCCATCGAAAACGGCTGCCTCTGTGAGCCGAGAACAAGCTCTCTTATTTTTCAATCGGAACGGCCGCGCGCAGGAGATGTGGAAGCACATGATGCAGGCTGGCTTGGATTTTATCGCATGCAGCTTATTGCCACAGTACATTAGCCAACGGCGATAGAATAGAAAAGATGCCCGCTTTTTCCGATTGTTCTTGCTGAATGGCCTTGAGCAAAGCAATCACGCGGTCGCTCAACGGCAAGGGCCGCCGGGCTGTTGCCGAACTTGCTCTTGGGAATCGGAGTGGGACGCAGTCTCAGCTGATGTTCTTAAGACCATTTCGAACGACTTCACCGTTTCTCCAGCTAAGTCCAGCATGATCCTCGACCGTCATTGCCAGAATGGCGGCAATGCCCGCATGAGGGCTAGGCATCGGCACTGTAGTTTGACTTCTCTCCAGTAGTTTCAATAGCTTGCGGCACTTGGAGTGCTGGTACGCCATCTGCAACGTAGTAGCTATCGGGGGCTGAGAAGCCCCTGGCACAAACGGAGACCAAGATGCTGCGAATGCAATTCTATGAACTCCCGGACAGCATAAAGATGCGATTGGAAGGCCGGTTCGTCCGAGAATTTGCCGAGCATGCCCGAACGCTGATCGGACGCTCCGTCGTTCCCTCGAACGTGATCGTAGATTTGTCGGAGGTGAGTTTCGTCGACGCAGTCGGCGAAGAAGTACTGCTGTGGTTCAAGGGAATCGGGGCGAAGTTTGCCGCCGAGTCTGTTTACTCCCGCCATGTCTGCGAATGTCTGCAACTGCCGATCGATAGCGACCGGTCGGCAGGCTCTCAACACGTACGTCACAGAACTCGCAGGCGTGCCCCAGGACGCGAACCGAGCAAGGAGCAAGCTCACGTCCCACTTCAAGGAGAAACGCAGTTATGAAGCCCCTACACCCAAACCCGACAGAGAGATGCCAAATTTCAACAATTGATGTGGCGTTGCAAAGTGAAATGCCAAACGCTGGAAGAGTTGTACTGGTTCGCAATGGCGCTGACTGGCGATCCAGAATTTGCGGCCAAGCTAGTAGTCGATACCAAGAAACTGCCCTCGACAGGCCGCGGTGTATTCCGCAACTGACTCCGCAACTGGACAGCTGAGTCAGTGGCTGTGTCACTGAAGTCTAGATAGGGGACATCTCGGGATGTCCCGCGGGAGATTATGAACGATATCGTCGAGTTCATCATGAAGCATGGCTACTCAGTCCTGTTCGGTGCAGTATTCGTGCACCAGATAGGATTGCCAGTACCGGGACCTCTGTTTCTGCTCGCGGCCGGGGCGCTCGCCGCCGCCGGGAAGCTGGGCCTCGCCGCCGCGCTCGGCCTGGCTGTGGTTGCCTGCGTGCTGGCTGACTGGTTGTGGTACGAGGCGGGTCGGCTCCGAGGTGAGAAGGTTTTGCACTTGATTCATCGCTTCGCGCCAGACCCCGATGCCGCCGATCGCAGGGCGAAAAGGACCTTTGCCAGGTATGGGCCTCCTATTCTCGTATTATGACAAGTTCGTCCCGGGACTGGATGCGGTAGCGCCTCCCCTGGCCGGCACATCCCGCACCAGCCGGCTCCGGTTCCTGACCCTTGAGACAACTGGGCGCAGCTCTCTATTCATGCGTATATGCCGGACTCGGCTATGTCTTCAGCCATGACTTGGACCGCGTGGCTGCCTACGCTGGCAGAGCGGGAACACTTTTGGGGGGACTCGCGTTGGGTGTACTCGCTATTTACGGCATCCGCAAGCTGGTTCGCTGGCGTCGCCTTAACGCGCGAGTTTCGGCCTGCGCGGACCACAACAGCTGAGGCGATGGGATGCGAAGGCTGCGTCGCCAATTCCTGCCAGGATCGTTGAAGGATTTGACTATGAGCACTAAGACTGTACCGAAACGGCAGGCATTGCCGGATGCTGCCACACTCATTAACTCTCGATACGGATGCGGTCCAGTGCAGTTCGCCGGAACGGACGAAGCACTGTACGAACGACACCTGCTGTTTGACAGCGGCGTCGCTATAGGGGCGGCGACGGCGCGCGATCGGTTCGAGGCGCTCGCCCGGTCGGTGCGCGACATCCTGTCTCAGCGATGGCTTCTAACCGAGAAGACTTACGAACAACAAAATCCCAAGCGGCTCTACTACCTCTCGATGGAGTTCCTCATCGGCCGCTCACTCGAAAATAATGTTACGAATCTTCTGCTCGCTCCGCTGGCCTACAAGATCATCGAGGACAAGAAACTTAACCTCCTGGAGATATTGGAGCAGGAGCCCGATGCAGGCCTGGGCAATGGCGGGCTTGGACGTTTGGCAGCCTGCTTCATGGAATCCGCCGCGACCATGCAGCTCCCGGCCATGGGTTACGGACTGCGATATGAGTACGGCATCTTCAGGCAATCAATCCGGAACGGATGGCAACAGGAGACTGCCGGACAACTGGCTTCGTTCTCCCGACCCGTGGGAGATCGCTCGGCCGAACGAGAAGGTGGAGGTCAACCTGGCTTGCTCATTCGAGCTCAGCGGAGGCAGTCTGCGTCCCGTACCAGGGCGTCCATCAACTTTGATCGGCATCCCCTTTGACCGTCCTGTTATCGGGTACGGCGGTTCGACGATCAACACGCTCCGCCTCTGGGCCGCGGCCGCACCGGACTACTTCAACTTTGAAGAGTTCTCTCATGGCGATTTTGTAGAGGCGTTTACCCAAAACCTGTCGGCTGAAACACTGACCCGGGTCCTCTATCCCGACGATTCCGATTTCAGGGGGCAGGCGCTGCGCCTTCTGCAGGAGTACTTCCTCGTAGCCTGCTCGCTGGCGGACGCGGTACGCCGCTTCCAACGCGGCAACTCGGATTGGCAGCTTGTTCGCAGACAAAGTGGCGATTCAGATGAACGATACGCACCCGGCTTTGTCGGTGCCGGAACTCATGCGAATCCTGGTGGACCAGGTGCACCTTGGATGGGACGAAGCCTGGCATATCACACAGAACACGCTGGGCTACACGAATCACACCTTGTTGCCCGAAGCGCTCGAAAAGTGGCCTGTGGCGTGGTTTGAAGACATGCTGCCCAGGCAGCTTGAGATTATCTATGAAATCAATCGCCGATTCCTGGGCGATGTTCGCAGGCAGTTTCCAGGCGATGAAGACCGCATTCAGCGCGTGAGCCTCATCGAAGAGGGCGCCGGCAAGAAGGTTCGCATGGCGCAATCTGGCGGTCGTAGGTTCCCACAGCACGAACGGTGTGGCGGAAATTCATTCGAACCTACTCCGGCGAGACAACACTGAAGGACTTGGCAGAGATCTACCCCGAGCGCTTCAACAACAAAACCAACGGGATCACGCCCCGGCGATGGTTGCTACTGTGCAATCCTGAGCTGTCCAGACTGATCACTGATGCGATTGGAGACGGCTGGATCAGCGACCTAAGTCAATTAAGCGAGCTGAAAGCAATCACGCCCGACAAAGCCTTCCGTGAGGACTTCCTAAAGGCCAAGGGCAATGCCAAGCGAAGATTTTGCGATTGGCTCAGGTGGTCGACAGGGCAGATTCTTGATCCGGATGCGATTTTCGATTGTCAGATTAAACGCATCCACGAGTACAAACGTCAGTTACTGAATGCCCTGAGGATCGTAGTGCTTTACAACCGCCTACGCGAGAACCCTGGATTGGACATGTGTCCACGGACGTTTTTCTTCGCCGGCAAGGCTGCCCCTGCATACCGGCTTGCCAAACTGATTATCAAATTCATCAACAATCTGGCTGGCACGATTGATGGCGATCCCGCAGTACGCGGACGTCTTAAAGTGATATTCCTGCCCGAGTACTGCGTCTCTCTGGCGGAGCACCTAATCCCCGCCAGTGACGTGTCCAACCAGATTTCGACGGCGGGCTATGAAGCCAGCGGCACAAGCAACATGAAATTCATGATGAATGGCGCCTTGACGATCGGCACACGCGACGGCGCGACGATTGAGATGGCCGCGGAGGCGGGCGAGGAGAACTTCTTTCTTTTCGGCCTGACGGCGGAGCAGGTGATCGGCAGCCGCGCATCGTACAACCCAAACTGGCATTACGAACATGAGCCCGAGACGCGCAATGCCTTGGACTTAATCTTCTCCGACTATTTCAGCCGCAATGAACCGGGCGTCTTCGCCCCACTGCGCGACATGTTGCTAACCCATGGCGATCACTACATGCACCTGGCGGATCTGAAGTCGTACCTCGAGGCCGACGAGCAGCTGCGCGCGTTGTACGCCGATCCCGACGAATGGGCGCGCAAGGCCATCTTGAATGTGGCGGGTTCGGGCAAGTTCTCAAGCGACCGTACCATCGCCGAGTACGCAGCCGATATCTGGAACGTGCAACCATGTCCAGTGCCAGAGAAGGCGTAAGGAGAAAGCCGGTTCGAACTTCGTCGAACCTGTCGTAGTTTGGGTGGAGCCACGTTGGTAACCGGCGACGCCAATATCTCAATCTTCGCGGAGTGCAAGGGCGTCTCTCGGTGCTAATCACGCCGGAATGCGACCTTCGAAATGTTGGTTTCACCAGTACTGCGAGTCTAAACTTCCCCCCTCGATGACCGGAGAAATTTCTCTGGCCGAGCCCTCCCAAAGTATCAGATGGTTCCCAGGCTTGGCTCGACTGGGCTGTCATCTCTTTCGCGGACACTGCGCTGCCCTTCTGAGGGCACTGTCTCGATATTGGGCAGATCTCCAGTAATCACTCGAGAATAGGTGCCCTAGAAACATCGATTTGCCGCTCAATAAGCTTTGGCGACGTGAATGCAACTTCATGAGCTTGGACAAACCGCGATGAAGAAACTGGGGCAATTGGCTAAGCCGTATCGAGTAGAAGATGGTAAGCATTTCCGTCTCCGGGATTTCGATCCCGGGGATACGGGCGAGATCAGGTCAAAGCAACACGCCGCCGCGGAGTTGCAACGAGGTGTTGACCAGTTGTGCGTTTGGCAGGACAAGCTCTACGCGCAGCACCAGTGGGCAGTCCTTTTGATCTTTCAGGCTATGGACGCAGCCGGCAAGGACGGCACCATCAAGCACGTGATGTCGGGAGTGAACCCCGCAGGTTGCGAGGTTTACTCCTTCAAGGCGCCAAACGGACTAGAGTCGAACCACGATTACTTGTGGCGAACCAACCTGCGCCTGCCTGAGTGCGGCCGCATTGGGATCTTTAATCGCTCGTACTACGAAGAGGTGTTGGTCGTAAGGGTGCATGACGCTCTGTTGAAACAGCAGAAGATCCCGCCATCGCTGATCCACAACAATATCTGGAACAGCGCTTCGAGGACATTTGCGCTTTTGAGCGCTATCTCAGTCACAACGGAGTCGTGATCCGCAAATTCTTCCTAAATCTCTCCAAGGCTGAGCAGTCCAAACGGTTTCTGGCACGGCTGGAGCAGCCTGAGAAGCATTGGAAATTTTCCGCTGCCGACATCAACGAACGTGAATCTTGGAACGACTACATGATGGCTTACGAGGACATGATCCGGCATACGGCCACGCCATGGGCCCCCTGGTACGTTGTTCCGGCAGACCACAAGTGGTTTACGCGCATCGTGGTTGCGGCGGCAATCGTTGACACACTGGAAGGGCTGGACTTGTCCTATCCCCACGGTGGACCCGCAGAAACACAAGCAGCTTAAAGAAGCCCGCCGGTTCCTGCAAAGCGGGAGGCCCTAGTCATGGCCGGAAACTTTTCTCAATTGTTGCCGCCTCCCGAGGCGCTGAAAATTCTCATCGTCCTCGTACTGTCCTTTCTGATTGGGCTGGAGCGAGAGGAGCATAAGGCGGACGGCGACTATTCCTTCGGCGGGGTGCGGACATTTCCGCTTATAGGACTCGTGGGATACGCAGTGGCTCTGCTGTCAAAGGACCAACTAGCTGCCCCTCTCCATCGGTTTCGCGGTGGTAGGTGCATTTCTCTTGATGTCATACCGGCATAAGCTGTCTGCAGCTCAGGCGCTCGCTGACCCGCCCGGGGTTACGACTGAAATCTCGGGCTTGACTACCTACGTGCTCGGTGCGCTGGTGTCCAACGGCTATTACTGGATTGCCGTAACGATCGCCGTCGTCAGCCTGTTCTTGTTGGAGCTCAAGGGAGTGCTGGAAGGCTTGTCAAAGCGACTTGCGCCGCACGAGATCCTGACGTTCACAAAATTTCTGCTGCTCACGGCCGTGATCCTGCCGACAGTGCCCAACACACCATTTACGCAATTCGGCATCAACCCGTTCAAGACATGGTTATTGGTTGTGGCCGTATGCGGGATTTCGTATGGAAGCTACGTGCTCCTCGGCTCTTACCAGGCAGACGAACGGAGTGCTTCTCTCTGGATTACTCGGGGGTGTCTACTCTTCTACCGCGACCACGGTTGCATTGGCGAAGAAAGCTGTCTGTCAAGGGGCGCCTTACCTGTTCTCTGGCGGGATCATCCTTGCCTCAGCGATGATGTACGTACGCATGACAGTACTTCTGATGCTCTTTAATCGCACACTTCTACATATGCTGGCGGTGCCGCTTCTCGTTCTTGGGTGTGTAGCTGGTATTACAGGATGGTCCTGGTCCCATCTTCAGAAACGGAAACCGGTGGAAACCCACGGGGAGGTTGAGCCGAGAAATCCCTTGGAATTGCGGTCCGCGATTTTGTTTGCAGTACTTTTTCTTGCAGTTCTGGTTATCTCTCGCCTCGTAATCATTCATTTTGGCAATACTGGAATGTACGGTCTTGCGAGCCTTACCGGCCTTATTGATGTGGACGCTTTTATCCTGGGGATGACCCAGTCTGCCGGAAGCCTTACGTCAAGTTCTTTGGCGGCCAAAGGCATCTTAATTGCCGTCGCCAGCAACAATGTGGTCAAGGGCCTTTATGCCTATGCGTTCGCTGATCGGAGAACGGGTTTACAGAGCCTGGCGTTGTTGACCGGCATGGCTGCACTAAGTCTCATCCCGTTATGGCTGTTACCCTGACGTGAGGTCGATGTCGTAACTACGCCGTGGTCGGTCGGAGTGCCGGTATTCGGACACTCTGGATGCCCCCAGAGAGGTGCAAAGCCAGCATATCCGGGGCGAAATAGTCAACTTGGCCATAGCCGATTGTATGGCGCCCAGGTTGCATCTCTCATGATCGGGTGCCTGAAGGCAAGAAGTGATGAAACTGGCGAGGATATTCGAGGAGATCATTGGAAACCGCCGCTGTGCGACACCGGACGACATCCGCAAGGTTTTCGGTGATTATCACAACCTGCTGCGCTGGTTAACCGGCTTCCTGATCGGAGACGAAAAGCTGGCAGACGCCTGTATGGTCGATGCCTGCACGATTGCCGAAACTCAAACTCCAGACTTTCACGAATGGCTCGTACACTGGGGCGCTCGAGCTACGGTTGGATGCGCGCTCCAAAGGCAGCATGCGAACATCGCGGAGCTTGCCCCCAAATATGAAAAGAGTGAACCAGCCCATCGTGAAGCATCCCGCGCTTTCACCTGAGTACTTTCTATCGCTAGTGAAAAACTCCGCAGACATTCATGCTCGCCTGGACGTGCTTTGCCGGTTCGTGCTCGTACTGCGCGGCATTGCAAATGACTCCTATGACAAAGTTGTTGCGCAGCTCGGGGTCAGCCGCAGCGCCGTCGAAGGAGCATATTGTGTTGCATTCGAGGCTCTCAAACTCGCCTCCGACGGGGTGCTATGCAGTGCAGATATTCCGGCGACTCGCATTAACAATGAACGAACGCTCGCCGATTCGACTGCTTGAGGGTGCTGGTGTTCCGACACCAACCACTCGCGGTGCCCTCGGGTTAGGTAGACATCGTCAGGTGGGTGTCCCGCTTGGTCAAGAAGACGGGACATAAGGTGCGGACTGAAGGATGAAGTACTGTTCGCCTACTGGCTTTAGCGTTTGTCGGATCCAAATCCTGCAACATCGGTTTCATGACCCTATGCTGCCAGTGACAGTATCTGGGCAGGCAACTGCACCTTCCGAGTTCCTGACGTATTACTAATCAAGCATTTAGCCACCATCAGATTCGGCATTAGACCTGCACTCTCCCACAATGGCGAACGCCATTCGAGGTTTTATGCCGAACGTTACAAAGTTCTTCAACTTTTTATTTGGCTGTTGGCACGACAATCTTAGCCGTGCCTTCACCATCGGCGGACGGACATATCGGGTGTGCTGTGACTGCGGCGCAGAGTTTGATTATTCGCTGGAAACCATGTCGATGAAGCGCCAGCAAACGCGGCTCCCCGCCCGCCACGTATTGAGGGAGGCGTAAGCCGAAGATGAGGAATGACAAAGGAGCCATACCAATGCCGAAACTTCTACGTGGGAATACTGATATTTTTCTTGCCAGTCTTTACGTTCGGTCAATCTTCAGCGACGTCATCGACGTACCAGCCGGCGACCATCACCGACGTCAGGCCGCATCAGTCTCCGGGAGCCGCTGATTCCGATGACGCGCTTTACGAGGTGTCGGCGGTAGTAGGGCGTACAGTTTACGTTGTCTTGACCCCGTCGCCATCACCGTCGGGAGCAATACGGTATGCAGTTGGCCGTGAAGTCCTCGTCCATGTAGGCGATAACACAATTACATGGAACGACATCATGGGCCAGTCTCACGAGGTGCCGATCATAAGCAGGGCCCCGGTTCCAGATACGCCTACACCGCAGGGCCGATGAAGGCAGAACTACCTGCCGCAATTAGCGGCACGTTTTGTAACAGAGAAGGAGTTGCAATGAAATCTGCGAATCGCCTGACATTTTTATTAGCTTTGTTGTTCCTGGTCGCTTGCGCCTACGCGCAGGATGTTCACTACGACTATGACCGCGGCGCCAACTTTGGAAGCTACAAGACCTACCAGTGGGTCGATGCCGATACCAGTCAGCGAAAAGTGGAGCCCCCAAATGGGCTTCCAAAGCTCGACCTCCCAGGCGGCGGTCCACCAAACCTCCCGGCCGGTGGACCATTGAGTGTCCAGGGCGGCACGTCAGACGATCAGTTGATTCGTCAGGACATTGAGCGGGCAATAGACGAACAGCTCGCACAAAAAGGTCTCACCAAGGTCGAAAAGAACGGGGACCTTCTGGTTGCCTACCACGCCACTATCCGTGAAGAAAAGAGCATAAATCTGAACGGCATGGGTTGGGGGAACGGAGGTTGGGGAGGTTGGGGCGGTTACGGGGGAATGTGGGACGCCTCCGTCAACGGACAGACTTCTACCATCCCCATCGGGACGCTAGTGGTGGACCTGTATGACTCTGCGAGGAAGCAGCTCGTCTGGCGAGGAGATGCCAGCAAGACTATCGATGTCAAGAGAGACCCGGATAAGAACTACAAGAACCTGCAAAAGGCTATGGCCAAGCTTTTTAGGAAGTATCCGCCTCAGCCAGGTAAGTAGGGCAGAGGAGGAATGAACAAGACTTAGCGATTGAGTGCAGTCTTCGTTGGCACGAAAATGCGCACGATTCCTAGTGGCTGTACTGAGGAGACTTAGGTGAAATCACGCTGGATCATCGGATTGCTAATGACATGTGTGCTGGCGATTTCCGCCGGCGCTCAAGAGAATGGCGTCGCGCAACCTGCCGAGGGCACAGCAAGCCCTCCTGTGCAACTACAAGCATACGCAGGATTGCAGGATGGAGAAACATACCCAGAACAGTTAGAGGCTGTTCTACAGGCCATGACTGCAGAGTTAGGGGAAATTGCGCAGGCGGTCCGCGAAGGTAAGATCAGCCGCCCACAAGCGGAATACCTCAGCCTCGAACGATATTACGTAGCATTGACCCGCTTTCAGTTCCTGCGGACGCTGTACCAGGATCCGCCGCAGGGCAATCAGGCAGAATCGTACGCGCAGGGGAATCCAGCACCCCAGATTCCCAGTGTTTCCGTCACTCTCCCGACGCGGACTTGCTCGCCTGATATTCCCGACCAGCTCGTTAGCTATCTCGAGCTAAGTCCGCGGCAGCTCGAGGCAATTCAGGCGCAAGTGACTGCCCAGTGTGAGCAGGTACAGCCACTGATGGAGCGACTGGAAGAGAGCCGTCGCAAGGAGATCTCGATCAAACTGAGCGGAAAATTTGATGTCCAGGAGGTTCAAGCTCTCGCGGCGGAGCAGTCGGAGGTTATCAAGCAGCTCATTGTGGCCAATTCGCAGCTCGAGATCAAACTTTACAGCATGCTGAACAGCGAGCAACAACGAAAGGTGGATGGATTATTGCGCCAGACCCTCAACTCTGGAGGAGAACTGCCGCTTCCTCAATAGCGAGAGCCTGGGATGCACCATGGATAGTGATGCAAGCCGTTTCGTAAGACCAGGCTGTTGAAAGGACGAGACACAATGCGCGACCAAAGACCCAATAAGATGCTTGACACCATAGTCTGGGCATCGGCTCCACGAGTGGCGCAGATCATCGTGGCGGCCGTGCTGCTGATGCCCTTACTCGCGTCCGCATACGACCCCGGTGCCGACGCCGGAGCAAAAAGGTCCCGGGCCGTTGTTCCGCGCCAGTCGGAGCCCGCGCAAACCGAGGCGGACGCGGGTAACAGCGGAATGTCGGGGCACTTTTCCGCTACCGCGCTGCACGCCCTCTCGACTTTGAGGAGCATGCGCACCGACCTGGCCTACACGATCAACAATGGCTATCCGCTGGAGAAGCTATGGCTGGCCGATGACCGTAACCGTGCTGCCGATGCTCTGGATCTAGCCGCCCTTGCTGCCTCCACGGAGGCTGATCACGCCACTTTGCGGGAGCTGCTGGAGTACTTCGCCGCCCTCCAGCGCTGGAGCGATGAACTGCTCATCGCAGACCGCGAGATGCGCATGGCCCAGCATTACATGACGCTTGGCGCCTTGCAGAATGACCAGCAGTATCAGGCGCTGCTCGAAGACGAAGAGTCTCTGAGCGCCCTGCTCGGCAGCATCCGCGCGCCCGGCGGGTTGGACGCTGCGGAGGAGAGTTCCAGCGCGTACGCCGGCGATAACCGATGAGGCGCGAACAAACATTTTCAAAGACGTAGTACTAATTACACCGCACGGACAAACATCACATGAAAATAGCTTTCACCTGTTGCGCCCGCGGGAACGGGGGGCCCTCCACAACTATCGAGGACTGCACACGTCCCCGGCAAAGCAAGAGGATGAGGCCCCTGCCAGTCTAGCGTTCTAAGTGCCCGCGGAACGTCAAACTGTCGCGCCCATCGGCACCTCAGCCCTCCGAACACTTCCTGAATACATACAGTTACGCTGGACTCGTTTTGGTTCGGCGCTTGCAATGTGGAAGGCAGGAGTGTTTCATGACCCTCGGAATCAGTAAATCAGCGTGCGCCCTTGCCGTCGTGCTCTGGGCAGCTACCCTCTGTCACGCTCAGCAACCTCTGCCGCAGGCGCCGCAGACGGCAACGATCATGGGAACCGTGCTCGATATCACCGGCGGCACGGTTCCTAACGCGACTGTTGTCTCGCAAGGGCCGAACGAGAATCGCACCGTTGTGACAGGGGATAACGGCTTCTTTAAGTTCGATGGTATTAGCCCTGGAACACCAATCCGAATCCTCGTCACTGCATCCGGGTTCAAAAGCTGGACCTCCAACGAGATTATTCTTCAATCGGGGCAGTCCTTCATACTGACTGGCGTTACCCTCGCGGTCGAACCTGTAGAAGAGTCAGTGAACGCGGTTACCCCGGAGCAAATCGCCGCCGAACAGGTGAAAGCCGAAGAAAAGCAGCGCGTCTTCGGCGTCGTACCCAATTTCTACGTGACGTATGAGCACAATGCTGCACCGTTAACACCGAAACTGAAGTTTCAGCTCGCGATGAAGGCATTAACCGACCCGGTCACGATGAGTGGCTTCGGCCTGAACGCCGCAATTTACCAGGCGGCCGATTACCCGAGCTACCGCCAGGGTGCGGCCGGTTACGGTCAGCGCCTTGGCGCAACCTTTGCCGGCGGCTACACCAAGATCTTGCTTGGCGATGCGCTACTGCCCTCTCTCTTTCACCAAGACCCCCGCTACTTCTATCAAGGCACCGGCACAACGAAGTCCCGCCTTCTCCATGCGATGGGAACCCCATTTGTCACCAGAGGAGACGACGGGCGTCGTGAGATCAATTATTCGAACATCATTGGCGACTTGGCATCCGGCGCGATTGCGAATGCCTACTATCCGAGCCAGGACCGTGGCGCTGGACTCGTAGCTCGCAGTGCGTTGATTGGCGTCGGCGGCCGCATGGCCTTCGGCATCGTCCAGGAGTTCGTATTGCATAAGTGGACGTCTCGACACTCCAGTCAGCCCTAATTTTGCCTGGGAGATCGGCTCAGGCGTATCGGCGTCGGGACCTAAGAAAGAGCGGCCCTCGAGGCTTGCTTCTCCCGTTTGTTGCTCAATCGATCCCGGCGCTTCGGCGTTCAACCGTCACCTGGACAAATTCATCGGCAACATTAGACCGAACCCTGCCTCGCTGGAGCGCGATGCAGTCCCCGGCAACGTGCCCAAATGTGGGCAGAAAGCCGCCACTGCCTATGTACGGTCGACAGTTTTGACAGACCGTCCAGCCTCAGTTCGTCAATGCATAGATTTCTCAGCAACTTACATTGATCACGCCTTGGCATCTGGCTTGCTCTTAGAGGAGTAGTCCGCAAGTTGGAGATTCTGTCGTTCGAATCCATCGCTTGCGCGAAGAACAAGAGGTGGTCAGCAATGAAAGAGACCTTAGCAAGACAGACGAGCTTTGGCAGTCGTTACAGCTTCCGCACACTCCGAGCCTCTTATTGTCATGCTCGTATATTTGGGCTGTCTCGTCGCGCCCTCGCTGTCTCATGGGGCTGAGTTGAAGCAAAACACTTTGGTCTATTGGAACGCGTACCTCGATGCTGCCCTTCCAGAGATGACCTCACAAACACCCTTTCTTTGGGTCGACCAGAAGCCCGAGCGCCTTCAGCAGTGTCCGTGATGGTGAGATTCTGGTCTCGTCCGTCGGGAAGGAAAACCCAAAACCGGTGGCCTCAGGGTTGATCCACGATTGGGTGGGCGCGGCCTTTCTTCCCAATGCCAGTATCAAAGACGTTTTGTCCGCCGCGCGTGATTACAGCAACTACAAGGAGTACTACAAGCCCACGGTTGTTGATTCCAGGTTGCTTGGCAGCGACGGGCCCTGTGAAAAGTACTCCATGCGCGTGGTGAACAAGGAAGTCGTCGCCCAAACGGCGCTCGATATGGAGTACGAGACCTGCTACTTCAAAATCGACGACCGGCGATGGTACAGCACCACGCACACCACGCGGGTGCAGGAGATCCGGCATCTGGGCCGCCCGGACGAGCAGGAGCTTCCGCCGGATCATGGCAGCGGCTACATCTGGCGCCTGTACAGCGTCGCCAGGTTTGAGCAAAGAGACGGCGGAACCTATGTGGAAGTCGAGGCGATTGCCTTGAGTCGCGACGTTCCTACTGCGCTACGCTGGATGGTTAATCCTATCGTGCGCCGCGTCTCAAGGAACTCCATGCTCGTCTCCCTGCAACAGACGAAGGAGGCGGTCCGCTTGACCGAAGATGCGGAGCGAGCTGCCAATTTACCCACGACTGCCCACAATGGCTCTCGAGGCACTTTCGCTTCAGAGGTAGGCATCGCCAAGAGTTTTGCTCCGTCCGGGAAGCCGTGATTCAGGATTCGTCGGCATGAGCCAGAGGCCGCCTTTAGCAGAGTCCTAAAGCACCAGTTGCTTTTCTTGGGCTCCGACGTTAGAACCAATGAATTGAGGTCCATTGAACGTAGAAACAGGGGAGAAGTGAGCACACCAGGACAAGTAGATTGAGCAAGGCGCCGCCTCAGAAACTTGGGTCCAACTTTCGCTGCCGAAAACCGGCGAACAAGAGGCAAAACGACGCAGAGCCAACCAAGCGGGAAAACAAGTTAGCAAACCGGTTTCTGGTTCGGGACCAGGTTCTCGGCTTGAGGTGCCAATAGTACGCCCCTTGATTTCTTACACTTAGCCAGCAGGTGCAACACAAACTTCGGCCCCAGACACCCAACGACGCGTCAATTCGGAAACATCGTCCCAGGCGTGTAGACTGCCTTAACGCAAAAGGTAACTTTCATTTTCAACGCACCGTGAGGTATCGCAGGAGTAATGATGAAGACCAAGAAGTGCTTGACGTGTGACATAAACGGGCGTATCCGTATGTCAGATGCCTCGCGCCAGCCATATCCAAAAGGCCGAACGGCTCAACTTGGCCCGCACCCTTCTGCAGCGGTATCCGCATTGGCCCGAGGCTGCCCAGCAATTGGCCCGGAATTGCTCCATCTCCGAGCGCCAGGCCTATCGCTACCTCGAGCAGGCACAGCGACTCAAGCAGCCAGTCCCGGTCGGCGATGTCAAAGTATCCTTTACCGTCAAGCTTTCGCGCCGTCTCGTACAGCGACTCCGCGCCTACGCCGCTTCGACCGGATTGACCTTAAGCGAGATCGCCAGCCGTGCCTTCTCGGCGGTCCTGCACCGCGGGGGAGGTCGTGGCTGACCCGACGCCCAGTCAGTCACGAACCGTCCATCTGGAATACCGCTTCGACCGATTATTGCCGGACAAGTTGGTTCAGGCCTACGACCTGCTCGCATCGGACCGGTACTGGTCGGTTGCTCCAAGCCCGCAGCCCGCAAGCTGCCAGGAGGTGGTGAATGAACAAACCGGCCGCCCTCTACGCCCGGGTGTCCTCCGATCGGCAAAAGGAGAACCACACTATTGCCAGCCAGGTAGCGGCGTTGACGCAATTCGCCGAGACCAACGGATACCTGGTCCCGCCCGAGTGGCAGTTCCAGGATGATGGCTATAGTGGTGCCACCTTGGTCCGTCCTGGTTTGGAGGCATTGCGGGACCTGGCGGCGGAGGGACAGATCCAAGCCGTTCTTATCTACGCGCCTGATCGCTTGAGTCGGAAATATGCCTATCAAGTGCTGTTGGCCGAAGAGTTGGCCCGCTGTGGAGTGGAGCTGATCTTTCTGCGAGCGCCCTCCGGCGCTACCGCCGAAGATCAGTTGCTGGTCCAGTTTCAAGGGATGATTGCGGAATACGAACGGGCACAGATTGCCGAGCGTTCTCGCCGGGGCAAGCGGCACCACGCTCAGCAGGGCTCGATCAATGTGCTGTCGGGCGCCCCCTACGGCTATCGCTACGTGAAGAAGACCGATACTTTGGCGGCCTACTACGAAGTGGTGGAGTCCGAGGCCGAGGTGGTGCGTCTCATCTTCGATGCCTACACGCGGCAAGGCCTCAGCATTGCTGCCATCGCCGGCTTACTCAACCAAGGCGAGGTGCCGACGCGGACGCGACAGAGCCGATGGGAACGCCCCACCATCTGGAGGATGCTGCATAACCCGGCATACGCAGGCCACGCCTTCTATGGCAAAACCGAGCTTCGTCCGCGTCGGCGAATCACACGCCGCCTGCGCCAGCGTGGCCTGTGCAGCCGCGACAGCTCGTTTCAGGAACGGCCTCGTCAGGAGTGGATCGAAATCCCTGTACCCGCTTTGGTCAGCGAAGCGACGTTCGCTCTGGCGCAAGAGCAATTCGAGAAGAATAAGAGGTTTTCTCCCCGACGTACCCTCGAACCATCCTTGTTGCAGGGGCTGTTGGTCTGTCAGCGTTGTGGTTATGGACTCTACCGAGCTTCGACGCGAACTTCCCAGCGCACGATCTACTACTATCGCTGCTTAGGACGGGATGGCTACCGGCATCTGAAGGGTGCGGTTTGCGACAACCAGCCGATTCGTCAGGAGCAGCTCGATGCGGTAGTGTGGCAGGAGATTGTGCGGCTGCTGGAAGATCCCAGCTTGCTGCAGGCGGAGTTAGATCGCCGGCGGCAAGCAGCCCAAACCACCGATCCCCTGAAGCGGCGCGAAGACGCGCTCCGTCGCGACCAAGCGCGCTTGGCCAAGAGCATGGAGCGGCTGCTGACCGGGTACCAGGAGAACCTGATCACGTTAGAAGAACTCCGCGGCCGCATGCCGGAACTGCGCAAGCAGCAGCGGGCAAACGACGCGGAATTGCAATCGCTGGAGATGACGGCTGTCGACCCAACCCGTAATCTACGTCTGGTGGAAACCCTCGCCGAGTTCCATACACGACTGCGTGCCAGAAGCAACGTCCTGGAAGTTGCAGAGCGTCAGAGAGTCATACGGCTGCTGGTGCAGGAGATCCTGGTGGGCAGGGACAACATCACAATCCGCCATTCCATTCCCATGCCGGCTTCTTCGCCCGACTCGAACGATGGAGTTCGGCCAAGCCATGAACCGCCCGAGCCCAATACCGGCTCATGTTACCTTTTGCGTTCAAACAGTCTATGCTCCAGTGCTTGCCAGACAGTGGTGCAGCAAGAAATGCCTCCAGTGCTTGGCAAGAACTGGAGTATATACGCCTGGGACGCAAAGGATAATCGGGTTGTCGGGAGGGGGTAGGACCTGGATCGTTGGGTGGAGGTGCGTCGCCAGAAGGAATTGGAATCGAATGGCGGATGGTAAGAGTGTCAAAGCCAACTAGGATTTCTTTCACCAGCAAGCGCAAGATCTGTTGGCGCTGCTTCACATCCAGCGTCTGCGCACGGGCACGCAGTTTGTTGCGAAATCCACCCAGGCTTTCGGCTAGCTTCAGATACTTGGCTTGGTCTAGCTTTGCCATCTCCAGCAATTGTAATTCTGAGTTCACCGCTTGCGATTGCTGCTTGAGGTTGGGCATTCGCTCGCGCAGTTGTTCCAGGGTGAGCAGCCCGTCTTGATAGGCAGTAATTAAGCGTTCCATTTTGTTGCGCAAACGTGCCTGCTCGCTGCGGAGAATCTCTTTACGTCGCTCGCAGGGATC
Source organism: uncultured Acidobacteriaceae bacterium (assembly GCA_963782275.1). Classification (GTDB taxonomy): domain Bacteria; phylum Acidobacteriota; class Terriglobia; order Terriglobales; family Acidobacteriaceae; genus Bog-257. The sequence goes on from CAWAJA010000015.1 coordinate 171,432, forward strand.
CGTCTTGCAGGCCGTTTCTCTGCGGCGATCAATCTCGGACTGAATCATCTTCTCGTTTTCCAGCAAGGCGATGATCTGCGTCCAGATGATCTGGTCCAGATGATCTTGCCGAACCGGACGGTTCTCGCACCGTGTACCCTGTGGCCAGCGATATCCATCCGCACCCTGGCATCGGTAGTAATACAACCGGTGCTGGGGTTTCCCCCCGGAAGTCCCGTACATCGCATAGCCACACTGCTCGCACACCAAAAGTCCCTGCAGTAAGCAAGGCCTTTTGGTGCGTCGCGGGGAAAAGTGTTGGTTCTTCTGGAGCTGTTCTTGCGCCAAGGCAAACACCGATTCATCAACCAGGGCGGGGACGCTCACCTCGATCCACTCATTCCGTGGACGCTCACGGTTGACCGTGTCTGGATGCGGCGAACGCTTTCGCTGCCGCAGAAACCGAGTGCTCTGCGGTCGCGGTTGTAGGCCCGTTTTGCCGTAACAAGCCGTTCCTCGGTAAGCCGGATTGCGCAGCATATGCCATATGGTTTGGCGCCGCCAGCCAACCTTTCCGCTGCGGGTGAGAATCTGTCGTTGATTCAGTTGTCGAGCCATGGCATTGAGGCTGAGCTGTTGTTGGGTGTACATCGCAAACACCCAGCGCACCACCTGAGCCTCCGCTTCCACCACTTGGTAATAACCCGCCGAGGCGTCGCTTTTCTTCACGTAGTGGTAGCCGTAAGGGGCCCCGGAAAGCACATTCACCACTCCCTGCTGCGCCTTGTGCCGTTTTCCCCGGCGACTCCGTTCGGCGATTTGGGCACGCTCATACTCCGCTATCATCCCTTGAAACTGCACTACCAGTTGATCCTCGGCGGTGGTCCCGGCTGGGGATTGGAAAAAAACCAAATTCACACCACAACGGGAGAACTCTTCTGCCAGCAAAACCTGATAGGCATACTTACGGCTCAGCCGGTCCGGCGAATACACCAGAACCGCCACCATCTGGCCTTGCGCTGCCAAGTCACGCAACGCCTCTAATCCCGGCCGCACCAGGGTAGCACCGCTATAGCCTTCGTCTTGAAATACCCATTCCGGCGGTACGACGTAGCTGTGCTTCTGGGCGTACTCCATGAGGGCCGCTGTCTGACTGGCAATCGTGTGTTCCTCCTTCTGGCGATCGGAAGAGACTCGGGTGTAGATGGCCGCGGCTTGCGTCATGCAAATTCTCCTGAGGCAAAGTAGTGCCAGGACAACCAATCGGGCGGGCATGGTCGGGGACCAACAGCTGATAAACCTGTTCCAGCTTATCCGGCAACAAACGATCAAATAGATATTGGAACTGAAGTTTGCAGCGGAGGGGACGCCGCTCAGCCACGCCCTCGTCTCCGGGTTAGTAGCGCCGCTAACGCCCGGCTCACGAACTCGCTCAAGGACAAGCCGGCCTCCTGGGCACCAGTCCGAACTTGCTTCACCAATTTGCGAGAAAGCTTCACAGTAAAAGCGATTTTGGTATCGCTCACCGGAACCGGCTGCTTCAGATGCCGCGCTTGTTGCAGATAACGATAGGCCTGGCGTGGAGAGAGGGCGCTGTCTCGCACCATGCGAGAAACGGCATCGGGTAAATGATCGAACTGCCGTAGCAGGTCCCGAGCATGATTGAGACGTTTGGCTTTGAGCCCTTGACTGGCGCGGGACATATGGCATATAAATACAACCGTATATGACATCTGTCAAGTAGATAGGAGGTATCATATGCGGTACCCAATTCGGCGTTCAAATTCGAGATTATCGTTTGCGTTCCAGGAACCTACGCATCTGGGACGATGTTTCCGAATTCACGAGGTCTGCGACTACGCTGAGAACTGGCTTTCTCACTATGCACGCCGGAAAACAACGGTGCTCGGCCGCGCATAACCGCATGATAACGTCCTTTATAATTCAGTATCCGAAGCACACTGCCCTCTTGGCCTCCATCGCCACCCAGTTGGAGTCCAGCGACACTGTCGAGCTGAGAGGTTAGCGCCTCCGATCTAGCGTACCGGCAACCAGCGCCTGAGACCGTCGCGTTCCAGATCGACGGCCAACCCTAACTCAAGCCCACATATTCCACCATGAAAGGGTTGAGGACAGCGGCATTCCATGGGCCGAAGGAAACCTGCCAAGGAATGGCGTACCTCGCCCAGACCGCATGGCGTCTTTTGGTCGGAAAATCGATCGAAACTCCGGGCGGTGGAACATCATGCAGTAAAGTCCGTATCCCGAGGTCGGGAAGTTGCCATATTGCTCACCAATATCGCTCTTCTGGAAGCGGAGAGCTACCCTAGCAACTGAATCTAATTTTCCTAAAGCCTCGAGCGGGAGCATCGCGTTGGCGACATGTTCGTCGTCATAGCAAATGATGTCTACGCGTTCCCAATAATCGTCTGGCTGAAAGACAGTTCCGAGGATATTGTGAGATCCTTCAGTTCCGATGGTCAGTTCTCCTTCGTCAAGCGATCTTGCCGCGAGGAACAAAGCGATCGACTTTCGCAGCGCTAGTTCACTATGGTCAGCCGCGTACGGCAAACTCAGCAGTACTTCCAAAAGGGTCTGAAGGTGTTCCGGCAATCGCGTGTTCTCATTTGTGCCGTCGACACTCAGTTCGAACCTGCTCGCGAAGCCAACGCCTTCAGCTGATGCAACGCTGACATACTGCGTAAGGCTAGGTGAAGGATCGGCTGCGTAGATTTCAGATTCCGGAATGCGCCACACTTCGAGATTCCGCCTGCTGGGTCTGGGTCTGCGGAAACGCTGCGTTGAGAAGTCCAGTTTGGTCCACGCCGACCAAACGTCCGAGTCCCAATCGGCATACACCTCCGAGGCGACGAACTTTGGGTTTGTGAACTCGATAGTCGGGATGTTCACGGTCTCCCTCCCCACCGTGTTCTCGCTCTCCGAGAAGAGACTGAAGAATCGCCCTATCTCTCTTTCGAGATCATTCGGTGGCGGAAATATTCTATCGAAGGTGCATCCCAGAGTGGCTAGATATTCCGCGTCACTTGGTTGCCGTGTGAACGAAGCCTTCTTCAGAAGCAATGGATGCCCGATTTCGTCCTCAAAGAGCAGCGGTACCAGGGAGAAGATAGGATCGACCAGCGATTCGAGCGTCCCGCCGACGTCTTGGACGAACACTCCATCCTGCGCTACCAGGCGCGAAAGCCCGTGAACAGAGTTCGATTGGTATGCACCGGCGTATTTTCGCAGCAGGTCGGCGAGCCCTGGAACTTTAGATGAGAGAAATTCTGCGCTCGCCACCCTTGGCAGGAGATTAAGATCGCTTGGATCTAAGACGAAAACCGCAGGCCGATCTTTAGGCGCCGAAGGATGCGCTGGTGAGGTTGGCGAGGCGCAGGCAAAAAATGCTGCTGTTTCGAGGCTCGTGGAGAAGTCAAGCAGGTCGGTAGGCATGCCGTAATGTTGAGCGACTTGGAGGACCTCATTATCTGAGTAATGAGGTAACCGACGGTTCTGCCGACACCACTCGAGAAATGACTCGGTTTTTCGGAATCTGCGGTCGATCTCTTCTTGAGACGGCTTCCGGCGAAAAAGGGCGGATTTGAGCTGCCATTGAGCGTTGTTCTGACCGCGGAATATAACGCTCCTCCCCATTGAGCGATAGGTGTCTAAGAACTCCATCGCTTCGACAAGCGTGTCAAATTTCCACTCGTAGTAATCACTCATTCCGACCCCCTGTCAGCGGTCCGCCCGACCTTCTACCTCTGGGCGAGGGCAAAGCTGGTCAGATCGTCGACTATCCCTCTCGCCCAAAGGCGATTCTACCGGCTTACGCCGATGATCGTCCGCAGATCGGAATCCTCCTCCTGTGATGCAGCATCCGATGCCGGATGGATCATCGACATCCCCGTCCGGCGCACCAGCAGGCACCTGAAGACTGCCGATCTCCATGCTCCATACCGCACCCCCTGCGATGCGCTGCGTGCCTAGCCATGCGTCAAAGCCTGGCTTCGTAAAATCGGATGGTAGGCGTTGGGCGAGCGCGGCTCCGTCTTTGCGGGCGTAGGAGATGAACACGCGCGAATGTTCAGACGGTAGCATCAGCCAACAGACCATTATGGAGGCGTAAGGTACGAGAGCCAAAAAAGCCGCAAAGACCACTCAAGCAAGGATGACGAGTCCGAAGTCGGCTCCTGTGACGTGATACGCGATGTTGGATAGGTTGCGATAAAGGACGTTATCATTCAGAAGGTGTGGTGGTCGCTCAACCACTTCGCCTGCGGTTCGCCAAGACTAGAAACTTCTGTCTGGCGTCTGCATGCGAATAAGGCGGAGCTCTCGGCTCGCGAGCAACTCGCGTCAACAGGGTGTGTCAGCTCTTCAGGCGGTACAACATTGGCATCAGATGCAGGTTCGAAACCCTAACGTCAATCGCCTGAAGAGGTAATATTCCTACGTAATAGGCTCGCAGAGAAACGCGTTGCAACACTTCTTCAGAAGCGGAATTCGGCGAGCCATCCATTCGGAAGAGTCTGGGATGACGTTGAGGCGTAGTCGGTCTGGCGCGCGTGATCCGGCGAGCACAGGTGGCGTCACGCATAGCACCCACCGAAGGAGTGAGCGAGTTTTCGACATGGAATCAACATCAGGAGACCGTCGGGTGAATCGGCATCTTATGCTCATCGCATTTGCCGCCGGCAGTGCGATCAGAGTTTTTGAAGAATGGCTGCGCCGAGAGCAACTTGACGTGGCGCTGACCAAACAATTCAATCGCGACGAGAGTCAGCGCCTTGGGGAGATTCTTGCCGAACGTCCCGTGTACGATCAGTGGGTCTTGATGGTATTGCTATTCGTTTCTCCACGGCGGATGGCGCTTCGGTTACGGCGGCTCCTGATGGAAGACGAGGCGCAGCGTGGAGAGAGTAAGAGGTTGTGAGCGATGAAGATCGTGCGGATTCTTGTCGCGGCGCTTGCGGGGTACCGTTTCGTCGCCGCGGCGCGGCGGTGGCAGGCGACGTCACAGGTTTTGGGCCTGCGCTCAACGGCAGAGGGTATCGCGCTGATGTCGCGTATTCGGAGTCGGCGGCCGCTTCGCTGGGGCGGCGCGTACGAAGTGTCGCTCTGGCCGATTCATCCGAATGTTCCCGTGTTGTTCGAGCTGCAAGAGGTGGCGTTTGCTTTCCTGCTCGTCTTTTGGTCCCGCGGCTGGCGTGCCGTCGTCGATTTGCTGCGGGATCCCATCATGGTGCCGGCCGCAATATGGGGGCTCGCGCGAGCCTCCGAAAGCATTCTGCCGCCATGCCTCCTCTATCTCGGGGTGTCGGAGCCTGGTCAGTTCGAAAACGTTCGATATTTCGCAAGCTCACGCGCATGGCTTGCGGTGTCCGCGATCGACCAAGAGAACCCCTCTGTGAATCTCGGCGAGTCGGCCGCCGGCCCCATCGGCTTAGGCGCGAGCCTCGCATCGGACGTTCTTCGGCGGATCCCATTGCTCAATCTTTTTGTGGTGCTCCCGATCCAACGTCGACGCCTCGAATCCATTCGCACCAGCGACGACCTGTGGGAACCATCCGTGCGTTCCTTGATCGAGTTCGTCCCGGTGATCGTTGCCGACCTCAGGTCGCCGAGCATGATCGTGTGCAACGAACTCATCTGGGTTTTGGAAGCTCAGACGCCCGGAAGACTCGTCGTTGTGACGCGACCCGACGGAACCACAGTGCTGACCCGGCTGCTGGACCGGCTCGGTATCGATCCCAGTTCAATGGCACACCCGGTGACTAGCGACCAGCTGAACGCGACCGTCGCGGAGATACTCGATCGGCGGCTGGGAGACCGCCTCCCATCGCGTGGCCTCGCACAGACCGTACCAGAATATGTTGATCGCCTCGGCGCAGCAATCAGGGATGAGTCGGTTCAAGGACGCAATCTTCTGCACGCGCTGGCTGATTCGACCGGACCGAGTCGTGCCCTGGATGCCAGCATCCATTCGTGGGCGGAGGGCTCGCCAGCAAGCGGACCGGCTCCAGCGTACACCGCTTCATTGTCCATCGCCGTTGGGCTCCTTCGACGACGGCTCGACAAGTGTTCGTACTCTCTTCATATTGGCGGCGATGGCACGGCGTGGGTCGACCTGGCCGTGCAATCGATCGCAATGAGCTTTCGTGTTTCCATATCGTTGATGCAACGACCACTCGACAGCCCGCAAAAGGCGTTGATCATGGCTCTACTGAACGCGGAGGTCGGAGAGGCTTGGGCGCGTGTAGCGAACCGCAGTTTTGTCTATCCGCCTCCCGCGAGTGTTGACGATGGCGCCAGACAGGCTTGCGAGATGCTCGTGCAGTCGTTCCCGTTTCTGCACGAGGCGCAGACACAAAACGGCTGGGACGATCCTGTTGGCCAACAAACGTTGGCTACGTTCTTTCGTATCCCCCCCGAAACTCTATTGCGAAATGACGAACACACGACGACCGAGGAGCTGCAACGAGTCATCGACGCCGTGCAAGGCAAGGGACAGTACGTTCCACGCGGAGGGCCGTACTCGCTCAAGGTCAACGTGACCATCGACGGTCAAGGGTCTGCCGAGGTAGCTAGAAAACAGTCCAATCGATGGCTGATTGCGCGTTCCGCTCCTCAAGACGCGCACGTGTGGGTGCGGCCTGGTGTGGCGTTGATGATCGCGGCGCTCAAAGCCGAGCACGACGCGTTCGATGTCACGAAGCGTTCTTAGCCTTTCCGCGGAACCGCAAAACGAAGTGTCGCGGTCATGATCACCAAACTCCGAGCGACCCTGCTTTCATCTTTCGCATCACTGGTCTTCACGAGTTACGCCCAGTGATGAGAGCGACTACTAGATTGAGGTCCTGCGGTCCGGAAGAACTCGTGGATTTTTCACATCAGTTAAAAACAAAGGACCGATCCCGTCTGGCATCGCCAGTCGGGCGTGGTCGAGGGAAAAGTGTTCAGACGACTTTTGAAGAATGGAGTGCGACAAGATGCTGGCGTGACAGCCAACGTAGTCTGGTATGCGGTAAAACGGTGTGCCGAGGGAGCGGGCGGGCATAAACAATCTGGCATCCCACGATCTGCGCCGGGGCTGCGCCCGCCTGTGTCATGGTTGTGGAGGCAAGCTCGAACAGATTCAATTTTTGCTTGGCCACGCTTCTGTTCAAACAATCGAGCGGTACATTGGAAGCAAACAAAAGCTTCGAGGTGCGGTGAATGATCGACTCGGAATTTCAGTCGCTGCCGACACTGCGTGAAGGGTTTCAGGTGCTGGCCGGGGCGCGACGCTGACGATAACGTCCTTTACCATTCACGAAGGTAGTTGACAAGCCCGAAGCGCGATCTGTCGACGGTCGTAAACAATCCACTGAAGTTCGTGTCAGGTTTGGTGGGGATCCTTCTAAGACCAGGCCGGTGGCGCATCCGATGAATCCGGTGTTTGTTGACTTGAAGTGCTACCATTGAGTGTCCAAAGCAGAACGGGAACCTACTGCCATGAGCGAGTGGACGAAAGTCGTCACCCATCCTTTGGGGCTGGCTGGCTTCGCATTGTTCCTTGTCTTTGCCTATCTGGCAAAAGTAAAGAGGAACGATGAACGGCGCTGGCTCTCACCAGCGGCCGTAGCTCTGGCGGTGATAGCTTTGTTGGGTGGACTCCTCATTGATTTTAAGCAGGTCGCGCAACCTTCGTCGCAGCCACCACAGGCGATCCAGGCGCAACCGTCAGCCAAACAGCAGACAAAGAGCAACGTGCAGCAGAGCAGCACCGGCGATGGTAGCCCCAACGTGCAAGGCGTGCAAGGAGATGTGACCATCACCGTTGATCAGAGCAAAGGCAAGACCGAAGCGCAGAAACCTGCTGCGAGCAAGGGTAAACAAGAAAACAAGTAGATGCTGAGTTCAGTGCTGATTTCGCTGGCTGCCTTGGCCACTACCCAGCAGCCGCAGCCTGCCCTCGTGCAGAAGTCGAGCGGATGGTGCAGCCCGAACATCGCCAACGTCATTGGCAATGTCACGGTGAATTGCATCGGGGTTGACCCACGCGCGCTCAAACGTCTGAATGCGGAGCTCGATCGGAAGAATCTGCAATTGGCCGACAGGATTCGCGACGCCGACGACTGGACGGCAAAGTACAAGGAGCTTGAAGCCCAGCTGGGAAAAGCCGGTAATGACAGCGTTCTGTCACAACAAGCGGAGGAGTACCTGCACGAAGGCGAGTTGGAGAAAGCGGGTGCTGTTCTCGATCAGATCCTCGGCAGTGAAGAGAAGCAAATCGATCGCATAGCCGCCAATCATTACAATCGAGCGCTAGTCTTCGAACTGCAGTTTCGTCCTCTGGAGGCTTTGCCACACTTCGAGAAGGCCTACCAATACCGCCCGGAAGAGTGGCAGTACGGCCAGAGGTACTCGGGCGTGCTGCTCAACGAAAGCGATTTTGAGCGTGCCGAACCGGTGCTATTAGCAACTCTCGAGAGAGCACGCCAACAGGCGAACGTTAATCCCGAGGCCTACCCGATCACGCTGGCCAGCATGGGGATCCTCTACCACCATACCCAGCGGCCGAAGGAGGCCGAGGCCGCCTTCCATGAAGTAGTGAATCGTTACCGCCAACTGGCGAAGGTCAATCCGGCCGCGTACCAGCCGGAGTTGGCGCTGGCGCTGAACAACCAGGCGAGCCTCTACCGTGACACCAACCGAACGAAGGAAGCGGACTGTTCCTACCGGGAAGCCCTGGCCATTTACCGCCAACTTGCGAAGGCCAATCCGGCCGCGTACCAGTGGTATCTAGCATGGACGCTGAACAACCAAGGGGTCCTCTACTACGATACCGGACAGATGAAAGAGGCCGAGAGCGCCTTACAAGAAGCTCTTCAAAGTCGCCGCCAATTGGCGAAGACCAATCCGGCCGCCTACCAGGCGGATCTCGCGTGGACACTTAATAACCTGGCATATGTCCACCTGCAAATACCTCACTTGAGCCTGGCGCGAACAGAGGTTGAAGAAGCGCTTAGCATTAGCCGTCATCTATGGAACGCGAATCACGGAGCAGCCGGGGATTTACTGGCGAGAAGTCTGGGGATCGATGCCATGCTGCTAAATGCCACCCACCACCCGTCGTCGGCGCTATGCCCCTTGCTGCGCGAAGCCGAAGCAGTGGCCTACGATCCACAATTGAAAAAGGCGGCGGCCGATAAACAAGCAGAGTTCTGCACAGCTCCTTAGCACCCCGTGGTGCAAGTCTAGATTCGTAAGCAAAAACATTTGAGGTATTCACAGACTCTCTTCGTAGAATGTGCGCATGGCAATGGGCACGACAAGGTGCGTGGGATTCATGTACATGGGCCGAGTCAACGGGATCAACCAGTACAAGCATGGGATCACCCGCACCTACTTGTACTTGGATGATGCAGGGAGATGTTACCTGAAGGCAGAGAAAGGAGGTTACGTACCTGGAAACTGGGGTGTAGAACTCGGCAAGATGGAGGCTTGCCTGGCCAGGCTGGATGCCAGCCTGGCCACCCCCTACGATGAGGAGTTTATCGTTCGGAAGCGTAACGCATTGCAGCAACAGGGGATTTCACTTCTGACGATCGAGGTCCAGCCACAGGACATAAACATTCACTGAAGAGTCGCCACCGCTTTTCGCACTCGCGTTTCTCTGTGTTTAGGTCATCCCGCCCGTTCCGACATATACCTAATAATCCAGCGCCCAAGCCCTGAGATGGGCTAAATTAAAGCTCTGTCGGGACGGCAGGGGAAGCAATTCCGCCTGATGCTGGTCTTCCTGCCGATTGGTGACGAAGTGGCGCGTTTGCCTCAAGAATGGTTCCTCACTACGCCCGTGCTGTGGCTGGGAGCACTAGTGTTGATCAGCCTTTTGCGAGGCCCGCTGCGAAGTGCACCAGCGTTGTTGAAAAAGCCTTTGAAGTTTGCGGCGGCTAGCTGCGTTGCGCTCAGCTTGATGTTTCTGGTGACTTGGAAGCCCGTCCTTCAGCTGAGCACAGGTAATTCCGGGCTCAGCTTAGTGTGGTTCGCCCTTATGGGCCTGAGCACCGCAGGTTGGGTAGCTTCATTCTTCTGGATTTTCCTGGCGCGACCGAAACGAAGGCTTGCCGCGGCCCCTGTAGCTATCGGCAGCCCGGTTCAGCGGCCTGCACCAAGACCTGTCGAGGTGATTCGCAACGTGCCAGCGGAACGGTTCGCAGATGTCGGCGGCATGGAAGAAGCAAAGGAGCAAATCCGCCAGGTAGTGCAGGGACATCTGAATCCGCAAAAGTACGAACGCTACGGGCTGGTGAGAAACGGGATCCTTCTGTACGGCCCGCGTGGAACCGGGAAGACATTTCTGGCAAGAGCGACTGCAGGCGAGTTCGCGTTGCACTTCGAATACGTTTCCGCTCCAAAACTGCTGACCCGCTGGATTGGAGCGACTGGAGAAAACATCCAGGCAGTGTTCGCGCAGGCAGCTGGCCGCAAACCCGTCCTCTTCTTCATCGACGAGATCGATTCGCTTGGAGGTGGGCGGCAGGACGCCATCAGCGATCCAGGCGAGGCGGGACGTGAGTTCAACAACATCACTATGGCCCTGATGAGCGCGATCGACCAATATCGTGGAATCAGCGGATTCGTGCTGATGGCCGCGACCAACCGCCTGGATGGCCTCGATGACGCGCTAATTCGGGAAGGGAGATTTGACATAAAAGTGCGTGTCGATCTTCCAGACGAAGTCACCCGAGTGAAGATTCTGGAAGCGCAGCTCAGCAAGAAACCGTGGAAACGCTTCGAATTGCAGGAATTCGCACGCCGGACGCCGGGAGCCAGTGCGGCCAAATTGCGCGCAATTGTTGACCAGGCAGCAAACTACGCGCTGACGGACAACCGGAAGATCGAAGTGCAGGATTTGCGGCGAGCCATGGACGGAAACGGCGGTAGGGACCGGCCGCAGCTGGAGCGCGTGGAATGGACCGATGTCGTCATTGCGGAGTCCGTCGAGCAGGACCTGAAGTCCATCATTCGCCTACTCGAAGACCCAACGCGAACTCATTCTTTGGGGCTGCAGATCCCGACAGGGCTGTTGTTGATCGGTCCGCCAGGGACAGGAAAAACATTGATTGCAACCCTTATTGCAAGCCAAACCAAGCGCAGCTTCTATCCGCTAACCGCAGCCAGCGTTCTGGGCGGAGGAGTCGGAGATTCGGTTAAGCGTGTGGCCGCTGTTTTCGCGCGCGCCAAGGAACACAGTCCCGCAATCGTCTTCCTCGATGAAATGGATGGGCTGTTGCCCGCGAACAACCGCTACCTGGCCCAGCACGATGTCCAGCTCGTGGAACAATTCCTTACGGAAATCAGCAGCTTGAAGCCGGAAAACAACGTGTTTCTGGTCGGCACGACCAATCATCCGGAAAACATTGATTCGCGAGTACTCAGAGGGGGCCGGTTCTCCGAGAAAATTCTGATCCCGCCTCCCGAAACTGCACAGAGAGTGCACCTGCTCGGGCTCTATCTCAAAGGTGCCCCCCTGGAATCAGGACTAACCATTGAAGACATCGCCAAGCGGCTGAACGGATTC
>CAWAJA010000016.1:0-1006339 GCA_963782275.1 uncultured Acidobacteriaceae bacterium
CGGGAACGTTCCTGAACACGCGGTTCACCGGGCGGGTCCCCTTTATCCTCGGCTGGCTCGGCGGGTTCGTGATTCAGGCATTGATCCGGAGCGGCTCGCCGGGACGTCGGTGATCCCGCCGCTGTTGCCGATGACCGGGACGGCCTTCCTCCTCTTCACGTTCTACATGGCCACCGACCCGGGGACGACGCCCTCGGCCCCGCGGGGCCAGTTCGTCTTTGGCGCGTCGATCGCGGCGGCGTACGGAGTCCTGATGGCGCTTCATGTCGTGTTCGGCCTGTTCTTCTGCGCTGCTGGCGGTCTGCTCGCTCCGAGGGGCGTGGCTGGCGCTCGTGGACGTCCTGCGCGATCGGCCGCGAGCCAGAGAGTCGACGGGCGTCGGCAGGCTGGTCCAGCGCCCGGCTGAGCTGCCGTCGGCGGCAGTCCTGGAGACCGTGGAACGATGAGGACTCCGCCGATCGCCATCGTCGGCATGGCGTGCGAGTACCCCAACGCGCGGACGCCGGCGGAACTCTGGGAGAACGTGCTCGCGCGGCGGCGTGCCTTCCGCCGCATCCCCCCCGAGCGGCTGAACCTGGACGACTACCACGCCACCGATCCCGACGCGCCCGACCGGACCTACGCGACGCAGGCCGCGGTGCTCCGCGACTACGAATTCGACCGGGTGCGGTTCCGCGTCACGGGGGAGACGCACCGGGCGAGCGACCCCGTGCATTGGCTGGCCCTCGACGTCGCCGACCGGGGCGCTCGGGGACGCCGGGTTCGCGGGCGGACGCGGGCTGCCGACCGAATCGACGGGGGTCTTCCTCGGCAACACCCTCACCGGCGAGTTCTCCCGCGCCCAGGTGCTAAGGCTGCGCTGGCCGTACACACTCCGCACGGTCGACGCGGTTCTGGACGACGAGGGCTGTTCGCCCGCGCGGCGGCGGCAGATCCTCGCGGCGCTGGAATCGAGATACAAGGCGCCGTTCCCTCCGGTCGGGCCGGAGACGCTGGCCGGCGGACTCTCGAACACGATCGCCGGGCGGATCTGCAACCACTTCGACTTGAAGGGCGGGGGCTCGACGGTCGACGGGGCGTGCGCGTCGTCGCTGCTCGCGGTCGCGCACGGCTGCGCAGCGCTCGTCGCGGGCGACCTCGACGTGGCGCTGGCCGGAGGCGTCGACCTGAGCCTGGACCCGTTCGAGCTGGTCGGCTTCGCGAAGGCCGGTGCGCTCGCCACCCGCGAGATGCGGGTCTTCGACGCCCGGCCCGAGGGCTTCTGGCCGGGCGAGGGCTGCGGCCTGGTCGTGCTGATGCGGCTCGACGACGCGCGGGCGCGCGGGCTGCGAGTGCTCGCGACCGTGGCCGGCTGGGGCGTCTCTTCGGACGGGCAGGGGGGGATCACCCGTCCCGAGGTCGAGGGGCAGGTGCTGGCGCTGCGCCGGGCCTACCGCAGGGCCGGCTTCACGATCGGGTCTGTTGCCTATTTCGAGGGACACGGCACCGGCACGGCGGTGGGCGACGCGACCGAGCTTCGGGCTCTCGGCTTCGCCCGCCGCGAGCTTGGCGCGGCAGGGCCGCCCGCCGCGATCGGGTCGGTGAAGGCGAACATCGGCCACACCAAGGCCGCCGCCGGGGCCGCAGGGCTCATCAAGGCCGTCATGGCGCTCGACGCGCGGCTCATCCCGCCCGTCACGGGCTGTGACGATCCCCACGACGAGCTGCGCGGCCCGGAGCCGTGCTCCGCGTGCCGTTCGAGGCCGAGGCCTGGCCTGGCGACGGCGCGTGCCGCGCGGGCGTCAGCGCCATGGGGTTCGGCGGGATCAATGCTCATATCGTCCTCGAAGGCCCCGCGCCAGCCCGCGCCCGCGGTTTTCCCGCGCGGAGGCCCGATTGCTGAGGTCGCACCAGGACGCCGAGCTCTTCCTCTTCGCGGGATCGGGCCGCTCCGAGCTGCGATCCGCCTCGAGCACTTCCGGGCGCGGCCGAGTGGATCTCGCGAGCCGAGATGGCCGACGCGGCGGCCGCGCTGGTCGGCGAGCTTGGCGGCTCCGAGGAGCGAGCGCGCAGCGCGCTGGTCGCCTCGACCCCGGAGGAGCTGGCGAAGGGCCTGGAGCTCCTGCGGGATTGGCTCGACGAGGCCAGTGTTTCCGTGTTCGACACGCGGGCCGGCGAGTTCCTTGGTATTCGTGACGATGGCGCCGATCCCCGCATCGGATTCCTCTTCCCCGGCCAGGGCTCGCCAGCGCGGGCCGATGGGGGGCTCTGGTCCCGGCGGTTCCCGGAGGTCCGGGAGACTTACGAGTCGGCCGCGACTTCGGACAACCCAAGTGAGGGGATGACGGCCCGGGCCCAGCCGGCGATCGTCGCCGCGGCGCTGGCCGGGCTCGCCGTGCTCGACCGCGCGGGGATCTCTGCCGACGTCGCCATCGGCCACAGCCTCGGGGAGCTGTCGGCGATGCACTGGGGCGGGGCGGTCGACGCCGCGTCTGCCGTCGCGATCGCGAAGGCGCGGGGTCGGGCGATGTCCGATCCGGCGACGGTGCCGGCCGCCGGCGCGATGGCGAGCCTGGGCGTGGACGCCGGGCGTGCGGCCGGTCTCCTCGGCGGGACTCCCGTCGTGATCGCGGGGTACAACTCGCCGCGGCAGACGGTGGTCTCGGGGCCCGCGCAGGCCGTGGGCGAGGTCGTCGCGAGGTGCCGGGCGCTCGGCCTCGCGGCGGTGGAACTCCCCGTCGGTCACGCCTTCCACTCCCCGCTCGTCGCGGGCGCCGTCCCCGCCCTGGCCGACGCGCTCGACCTCGCCGAGTTCTCGCCCCTGCGCCGCGCCGTGGTCTCGACGATCACCGGCGATCGTCTGCCTCGCGACGCTGACCTGCGCGAGCTCCTCCGCCGCCAGGTCACCTCCCCCGTCCGGTTTCGCGAGGCCCTCTCCGGCTGCGAGGGCGTCGATCTCTGGATCGAGGTGGGGCCGGGCGCGATCCTCTCCGGACTCGCGGAGGATTGCGGCGCCGCGCGGCCCTGTCGCTCGATATCGGTGGCCCGTCGCTCCGCGGGATTCTCTCCGCCGCGGGGGCGGCCTTCGCGATCGGGGCCGAGGTCCGCGCGCGGTCGCTGTTCGACGACCGCTTCACGCGGCCCATCGACCTGGATCGTCGCCCGAGGTTCTTCGCGAATCCTTGCGAATCGGCCCCGCTGCCCGCGTGGAACGGGGCGTCACGTCATGAGAATCGAGCGGACGAACCGGGCCCCGATCCCGTGGCGAGAGCGCCAGCGACTGATTGCAACAACAAGGCGATCGACGTCGTCCTGAGGCTCGTCGCCGAGCGGGCCGAATTGCCGGGCGAGGCGGTCCAGGGCCATCACCGGCTGCTCGGGGACCTGCACCTCAATTCGATTGCGGTCGGCCAGCTCGCCGTCGCCGCTGCCAGGGAGCTCGGGCTCGCGCCGCCGATCGCCCCGACTCGGTATTTCGAACGCGACCGTCGCCGAGATGGCGGCGGTGCTCGAGGAACAGTCGCGGAGCGGCGGGCCCGCGGTCGAGCCCGAGGGCCGGTTCCCGCCGGGCCTCGATGGTTGGGTCCGGCCCTTCGCCGTCGAATGGGTCGAGCGCGAGCCGCCGGCGCAGGTGAGCGAGGACCAGGAGGTCGGCTCCTGGTCGGTCTTCGCGCTCGATGACCACCCGTTCGCTCACTCCGTGCGCGAGTCGTTCCGCCATCTCGGAGGCGGGGGTGGTCGTCCTCCTCCCGCCCCGGCCCGACGACCGGTCGCTCGGTCTGCTGCTCGACGCGGCCCGGGCCGCGATCGCCGCGCGGAGGTTCGTCCTGGTCGGCGACTGCCGGACCTGGGGCGCGTTTGCGAGGTCGCTGCATCTCGAGGCGCCGTGGGTCGACACGGTGGTCGTGGAGGTCCCGCCCGATCACGTCGCGCCGGCGTCCGTGATCGCCCGCGAGGCGCGGGGCGGCGCCGGCTACCGTGAGGCCCGCCACGACGCGCTCGGCCACCGGTGGGAGCCCGTGCTCAGGCTCGTCTCGCCCGAGGCCGCCGGCGCCAGGCCGCTGCCGGTCGGCACGGGTGACGTCGTCCTCGTCACGGGGGGCGGCAAGGGCATCGCGACGGAATGCGCGCTGGCGCTGGCCACCAGGACGGGGGCCAGGCTCGGCCTGATCGGCAGGTCCGATCCCCGGGCCGACCCGGCTCTGGCCGAGAACCTCCGGCGGCTCGAATTGGCCGGGGTCGTGTGCCGTTATGAGAGGGCGGACGTCACGAGCGGCGACGAGGTCCGTCGCGCGGTCGCGGCGATCGAGGCGGGGCTCGGGCCGATCACCGCCGTGATCCACGCGGCCGGCGCGAACGCGCCGCGGTCCCTGGCCGAGCTGGACGTCGAGGCGATCAAGGCGACCCTCGCCCCGAAGGTCGCGGGGCTCGCGAACGTGCTGCAGTCCGTTGATCCCGCCCGGCTCCGCCTGCTCGTGACGTTCGGGTCGGTGATCGCCCGGACGGGCATGCGCGGCGAGGCCCATTACGCCCTGGCGAACGCCTGGCAGACCGCCCTCACCGAGCGGCACGGGGCGGAGAACCCGGGTTGCCGCTGCCTTGCGCTGGAGTGGTCGGTCTGGGCGAGCGTGGGGATGGGCGAGCGGCTCGGGCGGGTCGAGGCGCTGGCGGCTGAGGGGGTCCAGCCGATCCCGACCGAGGTCGGCACGGACCTCTTCCTCCGCCTCCTCGAGCACCCCGAGCTGCCCCCTGCGCTCGTGATCGCCGGACGGATCGGCGAGCCGACGACGATCCGCGTCGAGAGGCCGCCGCTGCCGGACCTCCGATTCCTCGAGCGCGTCTCGATCGACTACCCGGGCGTGGAGCTGGTCGCCGAGGCCGACCTCTCGCCCGACAGCGACCCCTATCTCGCCGACCACGTCTTCGAGGGAAATCGCCTCCTGCCCGCCGTGATCGGCCTCGAGGCCATGGCCGAGGCGGCCGCCGCCCTGGTGCGCGGCGGGCTGCCTGCGCGGATCACGATTGAGGATGTCGCGTTCGATCGCCCAATCGTCATTCCGGACGACGGCCCGACGACCATCCGCCTCGCGGCCCTGAAGCGGACCCCGGACCGGGTCGAGGTCGTGCTGCGGTGCGGGGCCACGGGCTATCAGGTCGGTCATTTCCGGGCGACCTTCCGTCTCGATCCCGCCCGCGTGCAAGTCGAAGCCGCGAGGCGTTGCGTCCCCGGGACGCGGCTCGGGCTCGACCCGGGCGCGGACCTCTACGAGTCCTGCCTCTTTCAGGCGGGGCGGTTCCGCCGCATTCTCGGCTACCTCGAGCTGAAGGCGACCCGTTGCGAGGCGACCCTGGCGGTCGGCGACCCGCTCGGCTGGTTCGGCGGCGACCGCGAGACGCCCCTCCTGTTAGGCGACGCGGGGATGCGGGACGCCGCGGTCCACGCGATCCAGGCCTGCATCCCGCACGCCACGGTCCTGCCGGTCGGGGTCGACCGGATCGTCGCCGACACGTCCTGGCCGGACGGACCGCGGCGGCGTGCTGGCCGAGGAGCGCTCCTACGCGGACGGCGTCTTCACCTACGACCTGACCATCGTGGACGACGCGGGAGTTCCCCGCGAGCGCTGGGAAGGATTGCGGCTGAGGAAGGCCGGGGAGATCGACGAGACGGCCGCTGGCCGCCCGACCTGATCGGGCCGTATCTCGAGCGACGGGTCGGAGGAGCTTATCCCGGGTGCCGGGCTGTCGGTGTCGCTGGGGTCATCCGTGAATGGCGAACGTCGCGAGCGGTCGGACCGGACGTTGTCGGCGGCGATGGGCATCGAGGTCTTGCCGACGCGGCGGCCGGACGGCAAGCCCGACCCCTGCGCCGGCCGTCACGTCTCGACGTCGCACGCCGGGCCGACGACCCTGGCCGTCGCCGGGATCTGGCCGGTCGGCTGCGATATCGAGCCGGTCGCCGCGCGTCCGGCCGGGGGCTGGGAGGGCCTGCTGCGCCCGCCGCTGCTGGGCCTCGCGCGCGGGATCGCCGGGCGGTCTGGGTGCGGCCTGGACGAGGCTGGCACGCGGATCTGGGCCGCGACGGAGAGCCTGACGAAGCTCGGCCACGCCGACCCCGCGACGATGGAGCACGGCCTCTCCTCCGGGGACGGCTGGGAGGTCCTCCGCGCGGGCGGGACGACCATCGCCGTCGGCTCGCTGACGATCGACGGCGATCCGGGGCCGACGGCCTTCGCCATCGCTGTCCGCCAACCTGACGAGCACGACGTCGCCCGGCTGCCCGTGAAACGCCGCAGCTATGATTATCGCCATGTGGTCGGCTTCGAAGAATCGAACCTCGTTGGCAATGTCTATTATGTCAATCATCTGAGATGGCAAGGGCGGTGCCGGGAGATGTTCCTCCGCGACCATGCCCCGTCGGTCCTCGCGGAGCTGGAGCGCGACCTCGCCCTCGTGACGACCGGCGTCTCGTGCAAGTACCTGGCCGAGATCAAGCCGTTCGACGAGATCATCGTGCGGATGACCCTCGCCGGGCACGGGGTCGATTCGCTCGACTTCCGCTTCGACTACCTGAGGGTCGTCGGAGACGCCGAGGAGCTCGTCGCCTGGGGAGAACAGTCGGTCGCCTGCATGAGCCGCGACCCGTCCGGGCTGAGGCCCAGGGTGATCCCGGAGGCCCTGAGGGCCTGCGCTTCAGGGGTACGCCTGACGGGGGAGTGGGGTCGATGGTCCCGGCGGTCCCACCTCGTTTCCGAGCGGCCAATTGCATGGCCCAATCACCACTCTTAGAATGCGCCGGCGCGACGATGCCCCGCGCCTCGAACCCTCCCCCGACGAGGAACCTACCCGTGACGACGCGCCGAAGGTTGACGACCGTGATGGCCTGCGCCTGGGCGCTCGCCGTCGCCGCGCCGGGCCTCTCTCACGCGCAGTCGCGCCCGGCCCCGGCCGCGAAGCCGCTGGCGCGGTACGTGCCGGCGAAGGACCTGATCTTCTACGTCGAGGTCGACGGGCTCGACGCCCACGCGGCCGCGTGGAAAAAGTCGGCGCTCTACAAGGTGCTGAACGAGACGAAGATGGGGGCGATGCTCGACGACCTCCTGGCCCAGGGCATCACGCAGATGCTGGCCGCGAGCGACGACAAGGCGAAGCCGACGCCCGCCGAATTGATCGGGATGTACAAGGCGACGATCCGCGACGGCGCGGCCTTCGGCTTTGCGGGGAATCCCCGCGACGAGAAGAGCATGGTCGGCGTGGGGGTCTTCCGCAACGGCGCGAGGAACGGGCTCCTCGACTTCATCAAGCGGAGCGAGACTGCGACGGGCCAGAAGAGCAAGAGCGAGCGGCGGGGCTCGCGGACGATCTTCCGCTCGAACCCCGGCTCTCCCGCCTGGTGGGCCGAGGGGGACGACCTGGTCCTTGCGATGGCCGACGCACTGGTCGATCCGCTGATCGCCGTGATCGACGGCAAGGCCCCGAACGCGACGACCAAGCGCGCTCCGCAACGAGCTGATGAAGCCGGAGGCCGGCTTCGAGCCGGTCGCGGTCGCCTTCGTCGACTTCGCCAAGATCCCGATGCCGCCCGACGCGGTGCGGGACGGCCTCGACGGCCTCAAGCGGCTCGACTACCGGATCGGGTTTCAGGACGACGCCCTCTACAGTGTCTTTCGCGTGATCGCCCCGGCGCCGAGCGCGGGGTGCTCGCCTGGGTCGAGCAGCCGACGTTCGACAAGAACACCCTGCCGCCGATCCCCGCGGGCCTGACGAGCTGGACCGCCTTCTCGTTCAGCCCTGGCGCGCTCTGGGGCAAGGTCTCCGCCTGGACGAAGCAGGAGGCCGCGGCATGGGCCGCCCGGCGAACGCCGCCGCCGCCGGGGATGATCCTGTTCGAGCAGAACGTTCAGCGGACACTGGGCTTTCGCGTCAAGGAAGACTTCCTCGACCAGCTCGGCCCGAAGTGGGTCTTCTACGTCAACGGCGAGCCGCCCCCCAAGGGCCAGGCGATGGGCAAGGTTCGCGCGGCGCTGACGGCCGAGGTCCGCGACTCGGCGGCGCCTGCGCGGACGCTCGACAAGCTGATGGCGGTCGTCATGCAGGCGCTGCAGCAGCAGGCCGCTCAGAACCCACAGGCGAAGCTGCCGCAGGTGCGCAAGGTCGAGGGGCCGACGCCCGGCTACCGGCTCACCCTGCCGCCGGGCACGCTGCCGCCGCAGATGGACGGGCTCATCGACCCGACGATCCTGGTCGGCAAGTGCAGTTCGTCCTCGCACTCAACGGGGCCGAGGCCCGCGCCGCGCTGACGGGGGCGAAGAAGTGGACGCCCGGCCC
Source organism: uncultured Acidobacteriaceae bacterium (assembly GCA_963782275.1). GTDB lineage: Bacteria > Acidobacteriota > Terriglobia > Terriglobales > Acidobacteriaceae > Bog-257. Next base: position 8,305 of record CAWAJA010000016.1, read on the forward strand.
CGACTACGCCGCGGCGTTCGCGAAGCTGCCGCCGAACCTGGTCTCGCTGAGCGTGGAGGACCCGCGGGCGACGATCCCGCAGCTCGTCGCGGCAGTACCGACCTTGATCCCGATCGCCAACGCGGCGATCGCCAACCAGGCGGCCCAGAAGGGCGGGCGGCCGTTCCAGCTCAAGCTCGACCCGGCAAGCGTGCCGACGGCCGCCGACGTCAGCCGCCGGCTCTTCCCGAACACGATGGCCATCTCGCTCGACCGCGAGGGACTGAAGGTCATCACCCGCGAGTCGGTCCCCGGCCTGTCGAACACCGGCGGCGCGCGCCGTGGGGATTGCGCTGTTGCTACCGGCCGTCCAGGCGGTGCGCGAGGCGGCGCGGCGGGCGCAGTGCACCAACAACCTCAAGCAGATCGGCCTCGCCCTGCACAACTACCACTCGGCCACAAACGGCTTCCCGGCCGCGGCGATCACTAGCAAGGACGGCAAGCCGCTCCTGAGCTGGCGTGTGGCCATCCTGCCCTTCATCGAGCAGCAGAACCTCTACAACGAGTTCCACCTCGACGAGGCGTGGGACAGCCCCCACAACAAGGCCCTGATCGCCCGGATGCCGAAGACGTACCTCTGTCCCACCGCGCCCGTGCGCCAGGAGGGGACGACGACCTACAAGGCATTCGTCGGCGGCGGGGCGCTCTCGACCTGGCCAAGCCGGTGAGCCTCCGGCAGGTGACCGACGGGTCGTCGAACACGATCGCCGTGGTCGAGGCGAAGACGCCGGTGGTCTGGACGAAGCCCGACGACATCGCGTTCGACCCGCAGGCGCCGCCCTCGCTGCTCGACGCAGGGTCGAACCACACGGCGGGTTTCAACGCCCTCTTCGCCGATGGGTCGGTCCGGTTCATCCGGATGACGATCGACGTCAAGACCTTCCGCGCCCTGATCACGCGGGCTGGGGCCGAGGTCGTCGGGGCCGGCGGGTTCTGATTCCAGCGGTGCGCGGCCGGCCGCGCAGAGGGAGTTGATCCGCCCATGATGGATCGGAAGAAGGCCTCCGCGTGCGTTCTCGCCCTCGTCGCGCTGATCGCCGTGGAGGCCGGCGCGGCGCGGGCGGCGGACGATCGCTTCGCCGTCACCGAGGCGATGATCCCGATGCGCGACGGGGTCCGCCTGCATACGAGGATCTTCCGCCCGAAGGGCCGCGGCGAGGACCTGCCCATCCTCTTCTGGAGGACCCCGTACGGCATCGGAAACGCCGAGCGCGGTTTCGCAACGTCGTTCGGGGCCCTGGTCGACGAGGGGTACATCTTCGTCTTCCAGGACCTCCGGGGGAAGTTCGGCTCGGAGGGGACGTTCGTCATGCATCGCCCGCCCCGGCCCGAGGGCGATTCCGAAGGCGCTCGACGAGGGGACCGACACGTTCGACTCGATCGAATGGATGCTCAAGAACGTCGCGGGCCACAATGGCCGCGTCGGGATGCTCGGCATCTCCTACGGCGGCTGGACGACGATCATGGGCGGCTGGAGCCGCACCCGGCCCTCAAGGCGATCTCGCCGCAGGCCTCCCCCGCCGACATGTGGCTCGGAGACGACTTCCACCACAACGGCGCGTTCCGCCTGAGCTACGGCTTCGAATACGCCGCGATGATGGAGACCGGCAAGGAGACCGCGCCCTTCACCTTCGATCGCCACGACACCTTCGACTGGTACCTGTCCCTCGGCCCGCTCGCCAACGTCGACGCCAGGCATCTCCACGGCAAGATCCCCACGTGGAACGACTTCGTCGCGCATCCCGACTACGACGACTTCTGGAAGCGGCAGACGATGATCCCGCACATCCGGGCGTCGCGGGTGCCGACGCTGAACGTGGCCGGCTGGTGGGACCAGGAGGACTTCTTCGGGCCGCTCGAGATCTACAAGGCGCTCGGAGCGACACGACCCGAAGGGGCTCAACTTCCTGGTCGTCGGCCCGTGGAACCACGGCGGCTGGGCCCGGGGCCCGGGCGATAAGCTCGGGCCGATCCCGTTTGACTCCGCCACCGGCAAGTATTTCCGCGACGAGGTGCAGGCCCGCTGGTTCGCCCACTTCCTCAAGGACAAGGCCCGGCTCGACCTGCCCGAGGCGCTGACCTTCGAGCCGGGGTCGAATCGCTGGCGACGCTGGGATTCGTGGCCCCCCGTGAATCAGACGAAGCCCAGGCGGCTCTACGTCGGGCCGGACGAGACGCTCTCGTTCGACCCGCCGACGGCGGCCGACGACGCATCCGACGCCTTCGAGTCCGACCCCGCGCACCCGGTCCCGTACCGCCATCGCCCGATCCAGCCGACTTACCACGAGGGCGGGTCGAAGTGGCCGACGTGGCTGGTCGAGGACCAGCGGTTCGTCGACGACCGCGGCGACGTGCTGAGCTGGGAGGGCCCCCTGCTCGCCGACGACGTGACGATCGCCGGCGAGGTCGTGGCGCACCTGTTCGCCTCGACGACCGGCACCGACGCCGACTGGGTCGTCAAGCTCATCGACGTCTACCCCGAGAAGAATCCCGAGGACCCGGAGCTCGCGGGCTATCAGCTCATGGTCTCGAGCGAGGTCTTCCGCGGCCGCTATCGCGGGGGCTTCGAGCGTCCCGCGCCGGTGCCCGCGGGCGAGGTCCAGGACTACACGTTCAGCCTGCACTCGCAGAACTACACGTTCCTGAAGGGCCATCGCCTGATGGTCCAGGTGCAGAGCACCTGGTTCCCGCTCATCGATCGCAACCCGCAGACGTTCGTCCCCAACATCTTCGCGGCGAAGGCCGAGGACTTCCGCAAGGCGGTCCACCGCGTCCACCGCTCGGCCCGGCATCCGTCGCACGTGGAGATCCCCGTCGTGACGGGCCCGCGTCCCTGAATCGACCCGCGACGGGATCGACGCCATGCCGCGGCAGAACCGGGTGACGCCGTTCGGGGAGATCATCGCCGTCCCAGAGCGGGGCACGGTGATGGGCAACCGCGGGAGGCTCCACGACGACGTGGGGCGGGTCAGGCGGCCGTGGCAGGTGGAGCGGTGGCTCCTCTGCCGCCTGGAGTTCAACGGGCGTCATCGGACGATCATGGATCCGCGGCGCTACACCGAGCTGTTCTTTCTCGACGAGGCGACCGGGCTCGCCGCCGGCCATCGGCCCTGCTTCGAGTGCCGGCGGGCGTCGTTTCACGCCTTCGCCAACGCCTGGGCCGCGGGGAACGCGGACGTCCTCGGGCCGGCACGGCCCACCGCGGCGACGATCGACGGGCGGCTGCACGCCGAGCGGGTCGGCCCCGGCCGCTCGAAGCGCACGTTCACCGCGCGCCGCCGACCGCGCTGCCCGACGGCGTGTTCGTGGCCCTGGAGGGCGCCGCCCACCTCGTCCTCGGGGAATACCTCCTCGCCTGGTCCCCGGCGCGGCTACACGGGGCGACGGCCGCGGCCGAGGGGTGAGGCGGTGTCGGTCTTGACGCCGAGGTCGACCGTGGCGGCGATCCGCGCGGGCTACGGTCCCGAGGTCCACCCCTCGGCGTTCGAGCCGCGCGGCACGGCGTGAGCTGGCACTTCATCCAGCGGGCGGCGGCCGGTCGAGGATGCGCCTCAGGGTCTCGATCGGGAGATTGCCGCCGCTCAGGATCAGGCCGACCGACTTGCCGGCCAGCTCGGGCCGCCGGCGGAAGGCACCCGCGACCGCCGCGGCGCCGGCGCCTTCGGCAACCTGCCCCGTCGTCTCAAGCAGCAGGCGGATCGCCGCCTCGAGCTCGGCGTCGGAGACGAGCATGATCTCGTCGACCAGCCCGGGCAGCAGTTGCAGCGGCAGGTCGAACGGCTCGCGGGTCGCCAGGCCCTCGGCGAACGTGGCGACCTCGTCCGTGACGACCCGCCGTCCCGCCTTCCACGAGAGGTAGACTGCCGGTGCCCCCTCGGCCTGGACGCCGATGACCCGCGTCCCCGGGTTCACCGCCCGGGCCACGACCGCCGCGCCCAGGACCCCGCTGCCGCCGCCGACGGGTACGAGGATGACGTCCAGGTCCGGCGCGACCTCGAACAGCTCCAGCGCACAGGTCGCGACGCCGGCGATCAGCAGCGGCTCGTCGGCCGAGTGGACGTAGCGCAGGCCCTCCCGCGCGGCCCTCGCCTCGGCGGCCCGCCGGGCGTCGTCGAAGTCGCGGCCGGTGAGGACGACCTCGGCCCCGAGGGCGCGGGTCGCGGCCACCTTCAGGGGGTTGGCCGCCTCGGGCATGTAGATCACTGCGCGGATGCCGAAGAGCCTCGCCGCGTACGCGACCGACTGGGCGTGGTTGCCCGTCGACGCGGCGAGGACGCCCCGGGCCTTCTGCGCGGGCGTCGAGAGTCGAGAGCAGGGCGATCCCGCCGCGGACCTTGAAGGCCGCGGTCGGGTTGAGGTTCTCGCACTTCAGATAAGCCCGGCAGCCCAGAGCCGCGTCGAGTGCCGGGCGGTGGAGCGTCGGCGTGGGGCGCAGGAAGGGGCGCGATCGAGGCCCTGGCCCGCAGGACGTCGGCCAGGGTCGGCGGCGACCATCTCATCGGCGGCCCCTCCAGGTCACGTGATGTCCGGCCGGGTCTCGCGGGGTCGACGGTGCGGACAGTGATCGACCCTCAACGGTTCGCGCAGCGGGGGCCATCACGGGGGCGCCGATCCCTGGGCCGTCCGGACCCAGATCGGGCTCGCCCAGGCGAGCTGGCCGTCGTCCTGGACGGCGCGGACGTAGTACCAGCTCAGGCCCGCGGGCCGCGACTCGTCGTCGGTCCACGAGAAGGCGACGCGCGGGCGTGTTCGGCTCGGTCGAGTAGACGTAGACGAAGTCCTTGATGACGTCGACCCGCGCCACGGGGCGAGTGCCGTGGACCATGACGCTGAGCGTGATCGGCGTGCCCAGCGGCGCCGAGAACTCATCACCCATGAGGTGATCGCCGCTGCGGACGTCCATGACGATGTTGTCGGTCGCGCCGTAGCAGTGGCGGCGGCGGAAGGCGTCGACGACGGATTCGCGGGTCGCCTCCTCGGCGATGGCGACGGCATAGCTGATGTGCGTCGAGATGTGGTCGCTCGACGCCTGGAATCCCAGCCGATACTGCATCGCCAGCGCGTTCCAGACCATCCCCAGCGGCCTCCACCCGCCGATCGCCTCGCCGGGCCGCCGTGCGACTCGCGGGGCGCCGAGGTGCTCGTAGGAGTTGCGGTGCCCCTGGTAGATCTCGACGATCGGCTCGTACGCCGGGTTGACGTCGCGCCAGTCGGTCCCCATGCCGGTGGCCGAGGTGTGCGAGGCGCAGATGCCGCCGTGGGCCTTGAGGTAGTCGTAGAGCATCGCCGTATCGGCGTCGACGACCCCCGCCTTGTCGATGAGCCGCGGCAGGGTGCGCACGCCCGCGGCGGGGAACATGACGTTGCGGTGCCCGTGCGGATAGTTCACGCTCCGCTCGTAGGTGAAGAGGGTGACGAGTCGGGGGCTGTGGTAGAGGTCGGTGGTCTTCTGGACGAGCCACCAGGTGTATTCCTTGCCGCCGCCGTTGTCGTGGTCGGCGTCGCCCATCCAGTCGAAGCCGGCGGCGTCGATGGCATAGCGCCACATGTCTTCCAGCGCGCCGTCGCTGCCGCCATCCATCGAGACCTCGGTGTGCCGGTGGAAGTCGCCTCGGAGGAGTCGGTACGTCTTCCCGCCCGCGGTGAGGCGGTAGTCCCGCATCCGGGCGACGTCGGCCGCCTCGTTCGGATGGACCGGCGGCGCCGCGGCCCCGGCCCGCGCCGGCGCTCGCGCGCTCGGCCGCGCCGGCGTCGGTCCCCGCGGGGACGGGGACGGCGGCGAGGAAGAGGTCGTTGTTGGAGACGCCCGGCGGCGTCCCACCCTGCGGTTGATATCGGGCCTGGAGCTCGGGCGTCAGGTCGACCTCCCGGTGCATCCGCCCGTCGGAGAGTAGACGACGAGCAGCGGCCCGTCGCCCCGCGCGACCAGGGCCGGGCGGTTGTCGAGCAGGCCGTCGCTCCGGGGCAGAGGCGTCGGCTGCCCCCACCGCGGGCCGGCAAGCACGCTGACGAATTCGACCCAGATTCCGCCCACGACCTGCTCGACTGGTTGCCCCAGACGGCCTCCTGGCGATGGCGAAACGCCAGCCAGATGCGGCCCCGGGTGTCGACCGCGAGCCTGGGGAAGCTGTTCATGGAGCGAGCGGACGCGGGGCCTCGGCCACCGGGTCGGGGGCGTCGAGAACCGCCGCGCCGTCGATGCACTTCACGCGGATGGCCGCCTGACGGTAGAGCGTCGAGCCCTTGCCGTCGACGAGGTTCTCGGCGTCCTTGCCCCAGTTCTCGGTGCCGCTCCTCGTAGGCGACCCAGGCCCGGCCGCGCGGGTCGACCGCCACGCTCGGCCGGGCCTCGTAGCGCGGCGAGCTCGCGACGAGCACCGCCGGGCCCGGCGCCCCGTCGGCACCGCAACGCCGCGCGACGACGTCGTAATTCCCGCCGCGGTACGTGTCGTGGGCGACGATGAACCCGCCCCGCGGGTCGGCGGCGAGCGAGGGCGACCAGTCGTTGACGTCCGGCTCGCTTACGACCTGGCCCCCGGCGCCGGCCTCGGCCTTGCCGAGCCGGATATCGGCCTTGCCGTCGGTCCACGACTGCCAGGCGACCCAGACGGAGCCGTCGCGGTCGACGGCCAGGGCGGATCAGCGTCGGTGCCGGGATCGGTCGTGAGCCGGGCCTCGTCCGTCCACGTGCCGCCAGCGCCGTCGTAACGTCGGGCGTACAGGTCGAAGTTGCCGCCGCGGTTCTCCGACCAGACGACCACGGCACGCCCTTGACCATCCACGGCCACGGCCGGGCGCCACACGTCGCGACCGCTGCCGGGCACATCCACCGGTGTGCTGGCCGAGCCGTTGACGACGTGGAGGAGCTTGACCTGATCGCCGCCACCGGAGGGGGCGAACTCGGCGAAGTCCCTGGGACGATCATCGAGCGCGGCGGTGTAATCCGGCCCTCGCGGGGTATGGACGACGTAGGCAACCCAGGCGCCATCCTTCCCGTCACCGACTGCGGCCGGGAAGTCCTCCTGCTCGGGCCCGGCGACGAGCGGGACGGCCGTCGCGACCCGCTGCGCCGAGGCGCGGCCGTCGAGGTACGGGCGCACGTCGCCCCGCGCCAGGTCGGCGAGCCGGACCGAGAAGTTGCCCCGCTCGGTCTCGACCTCCAGGGTCGCGTCGTCGGGGGCCCTGAGCGAGACGACGACGCCGTTGGGCGTCACGATTGGCCCGGTCGAGGTCGGCCCGGTCGCCTTCTTCTGCGCGGCGGCGCCGGCGGCCTTCTTGGCCGCCGCCGTGCGGATCGTGTGGCTCGACGCCTCCCACGAGTCGCGCCCGGTGGCCAGGTCGCCCTTGCGAAATCGCCAGCCCTCGACGCCGACGACTTCCCCCCTATCGACCTTGACCCGCCCGTTCCACGGCCGCGGCGCCTCGTCGCCGACGCCGAGCAGGATTCGGACGGACGTGACCGACGGGTCGAGCGCGGGCCCCGCCGCTCCCTTCCTGTCCCCGCCGTCCTTCTGCGCGACGACGGCGGAGGCCCCGAGCAGTCCCACGAGCGTCACAAGGGCGGCGAGCGATCGCATGGCAGGGCTCCTCGACGGGGCGTCTCTGCGGACAGGGAGGGGTCGGGACAACCATCTCGGGGTCATGGCACGTCGGGGTCGTCGCCAGTCTCGACCGTCAGGCCGACCGCCGGCGGCGGCACCTGGACCGGCACCCCCTCGGGCGCGATGTAACTGGCCGGGGCCCCGAACCTCGCCGCCGGCTGGTGGCTCCTGAGCGTCGCGACGTCGGCGACGCGCCAGCCGTCGGCCGTCTTCTCGACGCGGTACGTCTGGCGCTCGTTGCGGTCGGGGTAGACGGTCTCGACCGCAACCCGCGCGGCGGCGGCGCCGTCGGGCTCGGCCGCGAAGACGGCGTGGCTCTTGCGCGCTGCGGCGGCGCCTCAGGTCGGCGGCGAACGCCGACCGCCCCCGCCCCTCGACCTCGCGCTCGAGCCTCGCCATCAAGGGGCCGGTGAACGCGGCCAGGTAGGCCGGCACGTCCCCCTCCTCGGCGCTTCGGAGCAGGCCTCGCACCGTCTCCTCCGCCGGGCTCGCCCCGACCTCGGTGTCTTGCGGTTCGGGCGTCTCGATCTTGACGCCCGTCCGCGAGCCCATGACGAGCATGGCCGCCAGGATCACCGCCGTCAGGATGCCCGCGACGATCGGTCTCATCGTTCCGCCTCGCGAAAGGACCGAGCCGGCTCACTTCTCCCCGATGACGCTCAGGTCGACATCCCGCCCCGGCGCGACGACGACCTTGCGCGAGAGCTTGGGCAAGAGCTCGGCGACCGCCTCCAGGTAGAGGCGTTGCCGGGCCGCGCGGGGGTTCTTGGCGACCTCGGCGGCGAGCCTGGCGAAGCGGTCGGCCTCGCCCCGGGCCGTCTGCACGAGGAGTTCGTGGCGGGCCGAAGCGCGGTCGGCGATCTCGCGGGCGAGGCCGCGGGCGTCGGCCAGGGCGCGGTCGTGGTATTCCTCGGCGCGGGTCACGGCCTGCCGGCGGTCGCTCCGGGCCCGCGCCACGTCGGCGAACGCCGGCGCCACCAGGGCCGGCGGCGCGACCCGGGCCAGGCGGACGGCCCGCACCGAGATGCCCAGGCCCTGCGCGTCGGCCCCCGCCTGGACCTCGCGGCGTATCCGCTCGGCAACCTCGGCGCGGCCCGCGGTCAGCACGTCGTCGATCGCCCGCCCCGCCAGCGCCGACGCCAGCGCCGACTCGCCCAGCGCCGCCGATCGCCGCGTCGGCCGAGCGCGACGCGAACAGGTAATCGACCGGGTGGACCACGCGGAACTGGATCTGCGCCTGCGCGGCCACCAGGTTCAGGTCGCCCGTGAGGAAGTCGTCGGCGACGGGGTCGGGCGAGCGGCTGAGCGGTGCGGCGTCCGGTCCCGCCGCGCCGACGGTCACCGTCCGCGCCCGCTCGCGGGCCACGCGGTCGACCCGGTCGAGGCCGCGGGGCAGACCCCAGTGCAGCCCCGGCGCCCAGGGCTCGTCGAGGACCGCGCCGAACCGGCGGACGACCCCGACCTCGTCCTGCTGGATCACCGTGAGCCCCGTGGCGAGGTAGCCGGCCAACCCTGCCGCGACGACCGCCCACGCGACGCGACGGGCGTTCATGGCCGTCCCCCTTCGACCGGCGACGCGCTGACGCGCGACCCGACGCCCGACCGGGACGCGGGCGAGCCGGCAGGCGTGGCGACCGGCGAGCCGGCTGGGGGCGTCGCCTCGGGAACGCCCTCGGTCAGCAGTTTCAGAAACGGGCTGTCCGCCGAGAGCACGAGCGTCGTCTTCGCGTCGAGCGCCGGCGCGGTAGGTTTCGAGCGTCTTGAGGAAGCGGTAGAAGGCGGGGTCGGCCGCGTGTGCGTCGTTGGCGATCCGCGCGGCCTGGGCTTCCCCCTCGCCGACGAGGCGGGCGGCGTCGGCCTCGGCCTCGGCGAGGGTCTTCGCCCGCTCCAGGTCGGCGGCGCTGCGGATCGTCCGCGCCTGGCTCTCGCCCTCGGCCCGCGTCGCCGCCGCCACGCGCTCCGCTCGCTGCGGATCTGCTCGAAGACGGCCGGGCGGACCTCCTCCGGATAATTCAGCCGCCGCAGCCGGACGTCGACGACCGCCAGGCCGTATTCCTTGCCCGCCTGGTCAGCGATCCGGCCGGTGGCGCCGCGTCATCATCGCGTCGAGCGCCGAGGCATCACCCACGCGGATCAGGTCCGTCAGGTCGTGCGCGACCAGCTCCGACGCGAGCACCGAGGCAGCCATATCCTCGAGCCGGGCCGAGGCGTCGGGCAGGGTGCGGACGGAGCGGAGGAACCGCTCGACGTCGGCGATCTTCCAGCTCACGTACCAGGCGACCTCCAGGTTCTTCTTGTCCCTCGTGAGCATCTCCCGCGGCGGTGGCGCGTCGAGCTGGAGCCGGCGGTCGAACCCACGCCGCGACTGCCAGGGCCACTTCCAGTGCAGCCCGGGCTCCTCGATCAGCCGGACCGGCCGGCCGAACTCGGTGACGTAGACCGTCTCCGACTGGTCGACCGCGACGGCCGAGAGGGCGACGGCCAGCGTGGCGAGCAGGGCAACAGAGGCGAGGACGAGGCGGATTCGTTTTCTCATGAGATGTCCCGGCCCTTCAATCATCGGGCTCCATCAGGGCGCGGCGCGGGGATCGCCGGCGCCCCGGGCTTCGCGGGCCCAAGGCCCTCGACGTCGCCCATCCAGACATGCCGCCGGCCGCCGGCCTTCGGGTCGAGGATGAACTTGGGACGGCCTGCGTAGGTGGCGGCGAAGGTGTCCCAGAGCAGGCGGAATTCATTCAGGTCGGTCCGCGCGGCGTGGGCCGAGGCGCGGGCGAGGAAGGCGCGGCGGTCTCCCTCGGCGCGGCTTGCCAGGGCGAATCCGCGGGCCGAGGCGTCGTCGCGCCGGGCCCGCGCCTCGGCCCGGCCCGACCACTGCTGCTCGGCGGCGTACGCCTCAGCCTCGTTGAGGTAGCGGGCCGCGTCGGAGACCGCCGCCGAGACGTCGCGGTAGGCCGGCACGACCTCGCGCGGCGGGTGGGCATCGGTGACCCGCACCCGGTCGACGGCGACGCCCAGGCCCTCCTCCGCCAGCCGGTCGCCGGAGCCTCGCCTCGACCTCCGCCTCGAACCCGCGGCGGCCCGCTGCCAGGATGTCCTCGAGCCGAGCCCGGCCGACCGCCTCGCGGAACGCCCCCTCGGCCGCCGCCACCACCGACGAGTCCACCGACGCCACGCCGAAGACCAGCCCCGCCGCCCCGCGCTCGGTCAGCCGGTACTCGACGACTCCGGCCAGCTCGACGAGGTTCTCGTCGCCGGTGAAGAACAGGGCCGACTCGTCGCGGCCGGCGCCGTGCACCGCGCCCCAGGCCACCGGCCCCCGCCCGCCGGGTATCGGCGACGCGCCGACGCCGCGCGAGGCGGACCGCATCGGGCTCGACCTTCGTCACCCTCTCCACCGGCGCCGGCCATCGCACGTGCAGCCCCGGCCCCAGCGCGCGGCGGTACGTGCCGGCCGAACCTCTGGAGCAGGCCGATCTCCCCCGGGCCGATCACGGTGACGCCGGACGCCAGGTAGACGACCGCCGCGGTCAGCACCAGAGCCCGCGCCAGGCCCCGCCGGTGATTCCAGGCCCAGTCGAACCCCGCCGACGGACGGCACGAGCGGCAGTAGGTGAGGACTCGCCCCGAGGCGCGAACGACCGCGAGCTGTCCCCACCGCTCGAACCCGAGCAGGCGGATCGCGTTGAGCAGGACGAGCAGCGAGCCGACCTGGTGCGTGATCGCCGCGGCGACCGGGCCGAGGACCCGCAGGCCGGCGAGGACGACGGCGAGCCCGTTGAGCCCGAAGGCGAAGAGGAGGATGTTCTGGCGGATCACGCGAACCGTCTGCCGCGCCAGGCGGATCGCCTCGGGCAGCGGCTCGAGCGGGTCGCCCATCAGGACGACCGAGCCGGCCTCGGCCGCGATGTCGGCGCCGACGCCGCCGAGCGCCAGGCCGACGTCGGCCGTCGCCAGCGCCGGGGCGTCGTTGACGCCGTCGCCGATCATGGCGACGACGCGTCCCTCGGCCTGCCGCCGCCGCGATCCACTCGGCCTTCCCGGCCGGGGTCAGCTCGGCCTCGACCTGCTTGACGTGGACCTTCTTCGCGACCGCCCGCGCCGGCGCGGGACGGTCGCCGGTCAGGATCGTCAGGTCCTTCAGGCCGAGATGCTTCAGGTCGTGGATGACGTCGTGCGCCTCGCGCGCGGACCCGGTCGCGCGCCCCGATCGCCCCGACGATGCGCGCCGCCGCTCGGCGACGAGGAGGGCCGTCTGCCCCGAGTCGTCGAGCCCCTGCAGAGCTGACTCGACCTCGGGCGCGACCTCCAGCCCCTGCTCGCGGACGAGCCTCAGGTTGCCGACGAGGACGCGGAGGCCGTCGCCGTCGCGGAGCGTGGCCCGGACCCCCGCGCCGGGCTGGGCCTGGAAGTCGTCGAAATCCGCGAGCGCGGAGCCCGCGCGAGCGCGGCCTCGGCCACCAGCAGCCGCGCCAGGGGGTGCTCGCTCGGCTCGCTCGGCCGACGCGGCGAGCCAGAGGACGCGGTCGGCGTCGGCGCCGCCGAACGCGAGGACGTCGCCGATCTCCGGCCGCCCCTCGGTCAGCGTCCCGGTCTTGTCGAAGGCCAGCGCGTCGACCCGCGCCAGCCGCTCGAGCGCCGCCCCTCCCTTGACCAGGACCCCGCGCCGGGCCAGCCGCGCCGTCGCGGCGAGCACGGCCGCGGGCGTCGCCAGGATGAGGGCGCACGGGCAGGCGACCACGAGCACGGCCAGCGTCGGCATCAGGTCGACCGCCGACGTCACGCCCGTGCGATACCAGGCCACGAATCGGGCCGCGTTCGTGCCGAGGAAGACAACGGCCGAAGCCGTGAGCACCGCCGGAAGGAACATCCGCGCGTACCGGTCCGCCGTCCGCTCCAGGGGCGACTTGTTCCGCTGCGCCTCGGCGAGCAGGCGGATGACCCGGCCCAGCGTCGTCTCCGTCCCCACCGTCTCGGCGCGGACCTCGAGCCGGCCGAACTGGTTGACCGTGCCGGTGAAGACCGGGTCGCCCTCCCCCTTGTCGACCGGCAGGCCCTCGCCGGTCAGCACGCTCTGGTCGACGGCCGACCGACCGGCGACGACCGTCCCGTCGGCCGCGATCCGCTCGCCCGGCCGGACGACCAGCCGGTCGCCCACGCGGAGCGCATCGGCGGCAATCTCGATCTCCTCGTCGTCCCGGATCACCCGCGCCGATCTCGGCCGGTATTCCAGGAGCCCTCCGGATCGACCGCTGCGCCCGCTCGAAGGTGAACGCCTCGAGGCACTCGCCGCACGAGCGCGATGAAGACGACCTCGGCCGCGACGAAGAACTCCCCCATCAGCCCCGCCGCGACGCACGCGACGGCCAGCGCGATGTCGGCGCCGACCCGTCCCTGGAGCAGGGCCGCCAGCGCGAGGTAGATCACCCGCCCGCCGCCGATCACCGCCGCGATCAGCGAGAGCGAGACGCCGAACGGCCTCCGATACGCCTCGGCCCCCGCGAGGCCCAGCACCAGGTCGAGACCAAGCAACAGCCCCACCACGGCCGTCGTCGCCACGCAGCGCCCGCAGCTCGGCCGCGTGGTCGTGATCGCGATGGTGGTCGTGGTGGTGATGGTCGTAGGTGTAGCCCGCGGCCATCAACCCCGGCTGGAATTCCCGGTGCACGTCGGGGCGTCCCTCACTCCTCGTACGTCACCCAGAGCGGCGAACCCCACGCGAGGTTGCCGTCGGCCTGCTCGACGCGGACGTAATAGTAGTGCGACTCGCCCGGCTTCGCGCCGTCGTCGGTGTAGCGGAAGGTCACGTCGCGGGCGTTCGGCTCGGTCGAGAGAACGTACCTGTTGTCGCGGACGACGTGGAGCCTCGCCACCGGCGCGGTCCCCTTGACGACGACTTGCAGGCCGGGCCTCTCCTTCGTGGCGAAGGCGTCGCCCATGAAGTGGTCGCCCGAGCGGACGTCGAGCAGGATGTTGTCGGTCGCGGCGTAGCAGTGCCGCTTCTTGAAGGCGTCGATCAGGGCCGGGCGCGACGTGTCCTCGGCGTAGAGGATGGCGTAGCTCAGGTGGGTGCTGACGTGGTCGCTGCTGCTCTCGAACCCGAGGCGGTAGCCCTTCTCCAGCGCGTTCCAGACGAAGCCGTCGGGCCGGTAGCCGCCGATCTGCGTGGCCTCGGTGGCCGACCTCGGGGCGCCGGGGTGCTCGTAGTTGTGGCGGTGCCCCTGGTAGATCTCCACCACGGGCTCGACCTCCGGGTCGTTGTCGCGCCAGTCGGTCCCCATGTCGGTGGCCGAGGTGTGCGAGGCGCAGATCCCGCCGAAGTGCTTCAGGTAGGCGTAGAGCAGCTTCGTATCGGGCGCCCCGCCCTCGGGCGTCCCCGGCAGGCCCCCCCGAGGCAGCGGCCGGATGCCGCGCCTCGGCATCATGACGTTGCGGTGGCCGTTGGGATACACGACGCTCCGCTCGTACGTCTGGGCCGCGACGAACCGGGGCGGGTTGAAGTGCAGGTCGGCGTTCTTCTGGATGATCCACCACATATATTCAAAGCCGAAACCGTTGTCGTGGTCGCCGTTGCCCATCCAGTCGTGGTCCGCGGCGTCGAGCGCATACCGCCAGGTGTCCTCGAGCAGGCCGTCCTGGTCGTTGTGCGAGCTGATCTCGGTATGACGGTGGAACTCGCCGCGCAGGGGCCGCAGGGTCTTCCCGCCGACGGCGACGCGGTAGTCGCGGATCGTCCTGATGGCGGACGCCTCCTCGGGGTGGACCGCGGAGAGGGTCGGCGGGGCGCGGGCGGATCGTCGGCGAGCCTCGGGGTGGTCGACGCGGCCGACGTCGCCGCGAGCCGCGCGGCGTAGAGGTCGTCCTCGACGCGCGTATTGGCGTTCTGTCGGTGGTCGGTGCTGTAGACGGCCAGCAGGTCGTCGCCGACGGCCGCCAGGGCAGGGCGGTTGTCGATGAGGTTCGCCGAGCTGACGAGCCGTCTCGGCGCCGACCAGGTCTCGCCGTTGAACGCCAGGGCCGACCCGACCCAGACCTCGCCCTGGCCGCCGGGCAGCGGGTGGTGCCGCACGAGCATCCAGAGCGTGCCGTCGCCGCCGAAGGCGAGCCGGGGCACGCTCTTGTTCCGGTCGGCGATCGGTCCCCACTTCGGCTCGGCGCCCGGCCCGGGGACCATGAGCTTGCCGCCGTCGAGGCACTTCAGCCGGACCGTCCGGTTGACGTAAAGGGCGAACCCCGGGTTCTTCGCCAGGCCGACGTTCTTGACGTTGCCCGCGTGGGCGTAATCCTTGCCCCACTGCTCGTCGCCTTCCTCGTAGGCGACCCAGACCCGGTTCCCCTTGTCGACTGCCAGGCTCGGCCGCGCCTCGAACCGCGACGACGAGGCGACGGCGACCGGCGGCCCCGCCGCGGCCGACGTCGCGGATCATCACGTCGAAGTTTCCCTTGTCGTACGTGTCCCAGGCGACGAACACGCCCCCTTGACCGTCGGCGGCGATGGCGGGGCCCCAGTCGTCGGCGGGACTGGCGGAGACGACCATCGGGATGGCAGGCGGGGGTAGCTCCGGTCGCTCGTTGAGGGCCACCGCGAGGATCTCGTAGTTGCCCAGCGGAACGCCTGCCACGCCAGCCAGACACGGCCCTTCGCGTCGGTCGTGGCGACGACGTGGAAGTCGGAACCCTTCTGTTCGGTGATGCGCTTCGGCCCGATCCAGGAACCCGTGGCCTCGCCGCGGCCGGGAGGTGTGTAGACGCGATAGAAGATCTCCCAGTCGCCGTCGACCTGCTGCGCCCAGGCGACCCAGACCCTGCCCCGCGCCGTCGACCGCGACGGTCGGCCGCCAGACGTCGAGCCCGGTCTCCGTCACGTCCACGCCGGGCGACCAGGTGGTGCCGGCGAAGGCGCGGAGCCGGATGCGGTCGCCGTGCTTCGTGGGGACGAGCGAGTCGAACTCCTTCCGCGACGCGGCCTTGGTCAGGTGCGGGACCTCGGGCGTGTACTCGACGTAGGCAAGCCAGACGGTGCCGTCGGGTGCGCGGGCGGCGGAGGGGAAGTCGTCCTCGGTCCCGCGGCCGGTCAGGCGGACGGCGGCCTCCTCGCGCTCGGCGGCCGCCCGGCCGTCGAGGAACATGGTCCGTTCGCCCCGCTTCAGGTCCGCCGGCCTGAAGGAGAAGGTCCCTTCCCCCGTGCGGACGGTGACCGTGGCCGTTTCGGGAGCGTCGAGGTTGGCGTGGACCACGGCCGGGGCCTGCGCGGCGTTGGCCTTCTGCTGCGCCTTCTTCTTGTTGGCCGCGGCCTTCTTCTTGTTGGCCGCGGCTTTCTTCTTGGCCTCGACGCGGAACCGGCCGCCCTCGATCGTGGCGTCAACGGCGGCGGGGGCGACCTCGAGGTCGAGCACGCGCCCCTCGGAGACGGTGACCTCGCCGTCCCAGGCAATCCGCTGCGCGTCCCCCACGCCGAGCGTGATCGCCAGGCCGATCAGCCCGCGCGGCATCGCGACCGAAGCGCCCCGCGGCCGGCCCCGACCCGACCCCGACGGTCACGGGGGCGGCCTGGTCCTGCTCGTGCGATGCGCTCGAGACGACCGCCACCACCGCCAGCCCCAGCGCCGCCGCGAGGGCCGTCGCGGCCCGGGCACACCGCGACCGGATCGCCATGATCGAGGCTCCTTCGTCGTGACCCGACCCGTCATCACCTGTGCGAATAACGGGTCACCATAACCGGCCCTGGCGACCGGAGCAAACTTCTTATCGGCGGCCGGGGCTGGTACTCTCTCGATGTGCGCAGGCCCGGCTCCGACGAGAGTGCGGTCTCCCGCGGGAGATCCCGGACGAGACGGCCGCCGGAGCCGGAAGTGATCGCCGACCCGGCGACGACCCCAACCCGATCAGGAGTCCCGTCCGTGGAGAATCGCCCGACCTCCGTCGCCTTCGCCCTCGCCCTCGTCTCCGGGCTCGCCCTGCCGGCCCTCGCGGCGGACACGCCGCAGCCCGTGCGGATGGGGAGCGGACTGATGACGTTCGACACCGTGCCGGGTTGGGGCCTGGGCCCGGACGGCAAATCGGTGCTCGGGCCGTGCCACGGCAGCGTCGTCGTCGACAGGGACGGCAACATCTACACGAGCGCCCACGCCGGCGTCTTCGTCTTCTCGCCCGAGGGCAAGGTCGTCCGCAGCTTCCTCGGCGACAAGTATTCCGACATCCACGACATGAAGATCCGCGACGAGCCGGGCGGTGAGTTCATTTACGGCGCCCGCAACGTCAAGGCCGAGGGGATCAAGTTCGACGCCCGGACCGGCGAGATCGTCCTCAAGCTCCCGTTCCCCAAGGAGTCGGGGCTCGAGCTGAAGCAGTTCAGCCCCACGGCGATCACCGTCGCCCCCAACGGCGACATCTTCCTTTCTGACGGCTACGCGAGCAACCATATCTTCAAGTTTGACAAGACCGGCAAATACTTGAAGCATTTCGGGACCAAGGGGAACGGCCTGAAGGAATTCAACACCGCCCACGGCATGACGCTCGACACGCGCTACAGCCCGCCCCGGCTGCTGATCTGCGACCGCAACCACGAGCCCAAGGGCCGCCTGCTCCACTACAGCCTCGACGGGGAGTTCATCGGCGAGGTCGTAACCGGCCTGGGAATGCCGACGTCGGCCGTCGTCCAGGGCGACTACGTGTCCGTGCCGGACCTGCACGGGCGGCTGGTCATCCTCGACAAGAGCAACACGATCGTCGCGGTCCTCGGCTACAACGCCGACCCCGCGAAGCGCGCCAATTTCAACGTGCCGCAATCGGAGTGGATCGAGGGGGTCTTCAGCGGCACTCACGGCTCATCCTGGGACAAGGACGGCAACCTGTACGTCCAGGACTGGAACGCCGCGGGACGTATCATGAAGCTGGTGCGCGTCAAGTAGAGGCGAGTCTTCACGGGACGATTCGCTCGAACGCGGATTCCGCGCGAGACCGCCCTGGACGGGGGTGGTTGATTCTTGTCAAATAAGTGTTCAGCGGCGCCGGCCGAGGCGGGGGGTTCGAGACGACCCGCCCGCGACGGACGATGCCGGCCGACCCGACGGACGAATTCACTCCGCCCCTTCGCTCCTCGGCCCCCTTCGCGAACCATGAAACCGATCCTCTCCGGCCTGCTGGCCTCGCTGTTGATCGCCGCACCGGCGCTGGCGGTCAATCCCTCGGTCCGCGGCGTGAAGCCGGTCGGCGGCCAGCGCGGCACCGACGTCGCGGTGACGCTGACAGGTCAGCGGCTCGCCGACGCCAGGGAGATCCTGTTCTATCAGCCCGGGATCACCGCCACGAAGGTCGACGCGGGCAAGGATGGCCAGGTCACCGCCGTCTTCCGGATCGCCCCCGACGCGACGCTCGGCCTGCACGACTTCCGCGTCCGCACGGCGACGGGGATCAGCCCGCTGAGGACGTTCAGCGTCGGCGCCCTGCCGGACGTGGCCGAGGTCGAGCCGAACGACGACTTCGCGCGGCCGCAGCCGATCGCGATGAACGTCACCGTCAACGGCGTGGCCGACAAGGAGGACGTCGACTATTACGCGGTGAAGGCGAAGAAGGGGGACCGGATCACGGTCGAGGTCGAGGGCATCCGGCTCGGCCTGACCCTGTTCGACCCGTACGTGGCGATCCTCGACTCGAGGCGGTTCGAGCTGAAGTCGAGCGACGACTCGGCGCTCGTCTGGCAGGACGGGTTCGTCTCGGTCGTCGCGCCCGAGGACGGCACGTACACGATCGTTGCCCGCGAGAGCGCCTACGCCGGCAACGCCCAGTGTCTCTACCGGCTCCACGTCGGCAACTTCCCCCGGCCGACGGCGACGGTTCCCGCGGGGGGCAAGGCCGGCGAGCCGGTGACGGTCCGCTGGATCGGCGACGTGCTCGGTGAGCGGACGACGAGCCTGACGCTGCCGGCGGCGGCCGATCGCAACTTCGGCCTGGTCGCCCGCGACGAGCGCGGGACCGCTCCCTACCCGAACGCCTTCCGCCTCAGCCCGTTCGGCAATGCCATCGAGGCCGAGCCGAACGACGCGGAGGCGACGGCCACGCCGTTTGTCCCGCCGCTGGCGCTCAACGGGGTGATCGGGGCCGCGGGGGACGTCGACTTCTATACGTTCCGGGCCGAGAAGGGCCGGGCATATGACGTCCGCGTGTTCGCCCGCCAGATCCGCTCGCCGCTCGACTCGGTGCTGACGATCGCCGCGAAGGGCGGGGGCCGGGTCGGGGGCAACGACGACCGGGGCGGCCCCGACAGCTACATCCGGTTCACCGCGCCGAAGGATGGCGAGTACGTCGTCTCGGTGACCGACCACCTCAGGAAGGGCGGGCCCGACTACTTCTACCGGGTCGAGATCAGCCCGGTCGCGCCCCGGTTGACGCTGAGCACGCCGAACGAGTCGCTCCGCCGCGGCACGGCGACGATGGCCGTGGCCGTGCCGCGGGGCAACCGCCAGGCGATCCTGATCAACGCGTCCCGCGCCGACTTCGGCGGCGCGCTCGACTCTGTCCGCCTCGGGCCTCCCGCGCGGGGTGACGCTTCGAGGCCGACTCGATGGGCGCCGGCACGCGACGTCGTGCCCGTCCTCTTCTCGGCCGCCGCCGACGCCCCGGTGGCCGCGACGCTGGCGAAGGTCTCGGGCAAGCCGGCCGACACCAAACTCGACATCCCCGGCGAGTTCTCGTCGACCGCCGAGCTGGTCCTCGGCCAGAACAACGTCCCGTTCTGGACCCGCACGGTCGACTCGCTCGCGGTGGCCGTGACGGACGAGGCGCCCTTCACGATCGACATCGTCGAGCCCCGGGTACCGATCGTCCGCGGCGGGACCATGGAGCTGAAGGTGGTCGCGCGGAGGAAGCCGGGCTTCACCGCGCCGATCGCCGTCTCGCTCCCGTGGAACCCGCCGGGGATCGCGTCGAAGGCGGACACCGTCATCCCCGAGGGGCAGAATGAGGCGCGGATCCTCGATGAACGCTAACAACGGTGCGGCGCTGACGACGTGGAAGATCGTCGCCAACGGGACCTACACCGAGCCCCCGCCGCCACCGCCCCCCGGCAGCCGCGCCACGCCGGGGCCCCGGCGCCGCGCGGCTCACGGTCTCCTCGGGGCTGGCACGGTTGACGGTCGCGCCTCAGTTCCTGACGCTCAAGTTCGCCCCCGCCAGCGTCGAGCGTGGCAAGGACGTCGACCTAGTCGTGAAGGTCGACAAGGCCGTCGACTTCCCCGGCGAGGCGAAGCTGACGCTCGTGGGCCTGCCCAACCGCGTGACGACCGAGCCCGCCACGATCACGAAGGACAGCACAGAGGTCGTCTTCCGCCTCAAGACCGAGCCGGCGACCCCGGTCGGCGAGGCGAAGAACCTGTTCTGTCAGGTCGTGATCACTCGCGATGGCGAGCCGATCGCCCACAACCTTGGCACCGGCCGCCTCCGGGTCGACGCGCCGCTGCCCCCGCGGAAGACGGCCGCCTCCTCACCCGCGGTGAAGCCCGCGGTCGCCGCGGCCGGCCCGGCCGCTCAGCCGGCTCGAGAAGCTCCGGCTCGAGAGCCGGGAACGCGCAAAGGCCGCGCCCGAAAAGCCCTAGTGTCCTGAGTCAGAAATCCGCTCGATAACCTTGCGCCTTCCCCGGACTCCCGGTACAGTCTCCGAAACGGAGACCTCGACATGGCGCGACCCCTGGCCGGACTGGTCCTGACCGACGACGAGAGGCAGACGTTGAAGACCTGGGCGAGTCGGCCCAAGAGCACCCAGCGGCTCGCCCAGCGGGCCCGGATCGTCCTGGCCTGCGCCGAGGGCCTGGACAACAAGCGCGTCGCCTCCAAGCTCCGCGTCTGCTCGGCGACCGTCGGCACCTGGCGGCGGCGATTCGTCGCGCGGCGTTGATACGCGATCCGGGCGCAATCTGTAGCATGCCGGTCGACCGCCGACGGATGGGGGACGCCACGGACGACCTTGCAGTGAGCCGATCGACGGCCGGGCCTTGATCGGCACATTCGCCGGTCATCGCGGACGACCGGCGCCGGGTGGGGGGATGACCTGACGTCGAAGTCGAAGCTCCCGCCCGCCTCGGGGACGGTCGCGCAGAACTGGCCCCAGACCGGCAGCGGGGCGGCCGAGCGGCCTTTGTTCTTCGGCGCCGCGAGCTCGCCCCAGGCCGGGCTCCTGGGGATCGCGGGCAGCCCGGTCGGATCGGCGCCGGCCGCCAGGGCCGCGTCGATGACGACGAGATACGTACCCGGGGCGACGCCGCGGCGGTCGCGATAGGCTAGCTCGTAGGACCCCTCGGCGTCGGCCACGGCCGCGCCGGGCATGCCGTCGCGATTGGCCGCGTCGGGCATGAAAGCGATCCGGGCGCCGGCCATCGGCCGGCCGTCGAGCGTGATCTTACCCGCGCCGGCACCCGCCGGACGCCGTCGTCATCGCCGCAGCCGGCGGACGCGATCAGGGCCGCCAGGAGGATCGTTCGCGTCGGTCGCATGGTGCCTCCGGGTTTCAGAATGAGTCGGCGGAGACGATCTCGCCGGCCTGGATTGTCGCCGACGCCCACCACGCCGAGGGGTTGACCGAGTTCTTGACGAACCGGACCGAGCCGTCGCACATCAGCATGTTGACCCCGCCGGGGTGCCGGCTGCTGAAGACCTCGGCCCACGGCAGCTTGCCGTTGGGGTCGCTCGCGGGGACGATGTTGCCGCCGGGCGTGCCGTTCGGCAGGTAGACCAGCGTCCAGACACCGTCGTTCGGTGGGTAGATGATTCCCTGGCTCGAGGTATAAATCCCCGCGCCCCAAAACGGGCCCCAGTACTGGAAATAGTGATTCGGCGCCTGGAGCGACTCGCCGGCGAGGAAGGAGTTGCTCAGGCCGTCGGTGATCGTGGCGAACGGCGTGGCCAGGTCGGTGTAGAAGGCCCCCCGCTGCGATGGCGACGGAATGAAGCCCGACGACCCGGCCCCCGGGGCAATACGATTCCGACAACAGGGCGGCGCTGAGCAGGTAATTGGCGGGCCTCGCGTTTTGGAACACCCAGCCCGCCTGGTTGCCCGTGACCGCGGACGGTTGGGTGTTGTCCGAAGGGCAGACGTAGGTCGCCACCAGCGTCCCCACGACCGTCGTGTTCACCACCGGCGAGCCGAGGACGATGCCGTTGGGCGACTGGCCCTGGCTCACCGAGGCCTGGCTGAAGTTGTAGGCATTGGCCAGCGCCACTGCTCCACGTAGGGAAGGATCAGCGTCAGGCCCGTGGTATTCAGGATCAGGCCATTGGCGGCGTTGCCGTTGGGGTAGAAGCATACCCCAGAGTAGATCTTGGGCGCGGGCAGGGCGCCGTTGGCGCTTTCGTAGTTGTGCAGGGCCAGGCCGATCTGCTTGAGGTTGTTGACGCACTGGCCGCGCCGCGCCGCCTCGCGCGCGGCCTGCACGGCGGGCAGGAGCAGGGCGATCAGGACGGCGATGATCGCGATGACCACCAAGAGCTCGATCAGGGTGAAGCCGTGTCGCGCACGCATTGGTAATACCCCCGCGGGGATGGCCCGACCCGTCGGGCCGTCGGGCGGCGGGCCGGGGCCCTGCGGGCCGTCCGTCGCCCCCCGCCGCGGATCAATGCGATATCGGGCAGGGCGGTCCGCCGAGAATTTCGGGAATCTGCGTCCGGTCGGGCGCGGCGGACCGGTAAGATGGAGAGCTGGTCCCGGAGACGGCGTCGCCATGAATGAAGTGACGCGCATCCTCGCGGCCATCGAGCAGGGCGATCCGCTGGCGCCGAGCAGTTGCTGCCGGCCGTCTACGACGAGCTGCGCAAGCTCGCCGCGTCGCGGATGGCGCGGGAGGGGCCGGGCCGGACGCTCCAGGCCACGGCGCTGGTCCACGAGGCTTACCTCCGTCTCGTGGGCGACGGCTCGCGGCACTGGGACAACCGCGGCCACTTCTTCGCCGCCGCGGCCGAGGCGATGCGCCGCATCCTCGTCGACGAGGCGCTCGCGCAAGAGCCTCAAGCGCGGGGTCGGCATCGGTCGATGCGAAGTCGACGACGCGGAGCTCGCCGTGCCCGATTCGCGCGTCGACGTTCTGGCGCTCGACGAGGCACTGGGCCGCCTGGCCGAGCGCGACGCCGAGGCGGCGCAGCTGGTTGGGCTCCGCTTCTTCGCCGGCATGACGATGCCCGAGGCCGCCGAAGCGCTCGGCCTGCCCGTGCGGACGGCCGAGCGAATCTGGGCCTACGCCCGCTCGTTCCTCCGCGACGCAATGGGCTCGCCGGCCGATTGAGCTGCCCCGACCCGCGGATTCCTGGCGGGGCGTCCCGACCAATCTCGCATTGAACCACGGACACGGCCCTGGGCGCCTGAACCCCGCATCTCGCCATGAAGGAACGCGACATCTTCCTCGCCGCGCTGACGATCACGGAGCCCGCCGCGCCGAGGCGTTCCTCGACGCTGCCTGCGCCGACGAGCGCAGAAGGTGCACTTGAAGGCCCTGCTCGCCGCCGAGGTGGGCCTGGGCACGTTCCTCGAATTGCCCGCCGCGCCCCGGCCACCGCGCGACGGTGTCGCCGAGGGCCCCGGCTCGACGATCGGGCCGTACACCATCGTCGCAGAAATCGGCGAGGGCGGCATGGGCGTTGTCTTCCTCGCTGAGCAGCGGGAGCCGGTTCGCCGCCGCGTGGCGCTGAAGGTCATCAAGCCCGGCATGGACAGCCGCCAGGTCGTCGCCCGCTTCGAGGCCGAGCGGCAGGCGCTGGCCCTGATGGACCACCCGAACATCGCGGGTCCTCGACGCCGGCACCACCGAATCGGGCCGCCCCTACTTCGTCATGGAGCTGGTCGAGGGCGTGCCGATCACCGACTACTGCGACGAGAACCGCCTGAGTGCCGAGCCGCGGCTGAGGCTCTTCACGCCGTTTGCCACGCGATCCAGCACGCGCACCAGAAGGGCATCGTGCACCGCGACATCAAGCCGTCGAACGTCCTGGTCGCGCTGCAGGACGGACTGCCCGTGGTCAAGGTGATTGACTTCGGCATCGCCAAGGCGATCGACCGGCCGGTGACCGAGCGGACGCTGTTCACCGGCGCAGGGTCAGCTCGTCGGCACGCCGACCTACATGAGCCCCGAGCAGGCCGAGCCGATCGGCGGGGACGTCGACACGAGGACCGACGTCTACTCGCTCGGCGTGCTTCTGTACGAGATGATGACCGGGACGACGCCGCTCGACGCGATCCAGCTCCGCGAGGCCGGCTTCGCCGAGATGCAACGGATGATCCGTGAGGAGACCCCGCCGCGGCCCAGCCGCGGCTATCGTCGCTGGGCGATACTGCGACCATCCTGGCCGGCAACCGAGGGACCGACGTCCGTCACCTGGCGCGGCTGCTGCGCCGGCGACCTCGACTGGATCGCGATGAAGGCGCTGGAGAAAGACCGCGACCGCCGGTACGCGACGCCCGGCGCCTTCGCGGAGGACGTGGAGCGCTACCTCCGCCGAGAAGTGATCCAGGCCCGGCCGCCGTCGGCGATGTACCGACTGAGGAGGTTTGCGCGGCGGAACCGCGGGGCCGTGCTGGCCGTTGCGGCTGTTGCGACGACGCTCGTCGCCGGCTCAGCGGTCGCGACCTGGCAGGCGGTGGTCGCCACGCGGGCCAGGCACAACGCGCTCGACGCGGCCGAGGCGGCGCGGAAGGCGAAGGAGACGGCCGAGGCGCAGCGAGGCCGAGACGGCCGCCGTGCTCGACTTCGTTCAGTCTCGCGTCTTCGCCGCGGCCCGGCCTGAGGGACGCGCTGGCGGCCTCGGCCCGGACGTCACGCTCCGCCGCGCCCTCGAAGCGGCGCTGGATCACGTCGACCGAAGCTTCGCCGGCCGGCCGCTCATCGAGGCGCGGCTGCGAGGCACGCTCGGCACCTCCTTCCTCGAACTTGGCGAGCGCCGACTCGCCGCCGGCCAGCACGAGCGCGCCGCGCAATCTACGCCGAGCGGTTCGGCCCCGACCACCCCGACACGATCCGCAGCACTGCCGACCTGGCCAACAGCTATCGCGGCCTCGGCCGCTATCCCGAGGCCCTGAAGCTCCACGAGGATACGCTCGCGCGGCGAAAGGCCGCGCTCGGCGAGGACCACCCGGACACGCTCGCCAGTATGAACAACGTCGCGAACGTGCACGACGACCTTGGCCATCACAGCGAGGCGCATCGACCTCCGCGAGCTGACCTTGGCCCGCCGCCGTGCGGTGCTGGGGCCGACGCACCCCGACACGATCGGCAGCATGCGCAACCTGGCCAACAGCTACGCCGCCCACGGCCGCGACGAGGACGGGGCGAGGCTCGAAGAGGAGGCGCTGGCGCTGGCCAGGGTCGCGCTCGGCCCCGACCACCCCGACACGCTCATGATCCGCAACAACCTGGCCCTGAGCTACGCCGCGCTTCGCCGGTTCGAAGACGCGCTGAAGCTCCAGCAGGAGACGCTGGCGCTGGTGGCCGCCAAGCTCGGCCCGAACCACCCAGACACGCACAGCAGCCGGATCAACGTGGCCAAGGCCCTCACCGACCTCGAGCAGTACGACGACGCCGTGACGCTGCTCCGGGAGACGCTGGCGGGGCAGCAGATCAACCCCGGCCCGGACCATCCGCATACGCTCCAGACGATGTACTCCCTCGCCAGGAATTTCCACTCCCTCGGACAGTACGACGAGGCGCTGAAGTTCCACGCCGAAGCGCTAGCGGGCCGACGGGTCAAGCTCGGCCCGGGCCACAGGCATACGCTCTACAGCATGTGGGCCGTGGCAGAGAACCTCGTCAAGCTCGGCCGCGGGGCCGAGGCAGTGTCGGTCATCGACGAGTGCCTGCGGCTCGCCGCCGGCCAGCCGAAGGCCGAGATCTTCTCGGACGTGGCCGACCTCCGCCTGCGGCACTTCGCCAAGGCGAGCGACCCAGCCGGCTGCCGCGCGACGGCCGAGATGTGGGAGGCGATGCGGCTCGACAACGCCCGAAGCCACTACGCCGCGGCCTGCTTCCGCGCCGTGACCGCGAAAATCCTCCGCACCACCGACAGTTCGCCCGCCGGCGCGAAGGCGGCCGATGCAGAGGCCGACCTGGCGATGGACCGCCTCCGCCGCGCCGTCGCCGCGGGCTTCAAGGACGCGGAGCTGCTGGCGCGGGACAAGGACCTGGACGTCCTCCGCGACCGCGCCGACTTCCGCTCCCTGGCTGAACGGCTGACGCCGAGGTCGAAATAGCGCGGCGGCGCGGGCCGCGTCGAGAATCCGCACGGCTTCTCGCCGGGGTTCGTGCGCGATACCTCGCGCACGCCTGATTGTTGCCTCGGAGCGAAGGCCGCTACCGTGACGGCGATCGCCCAGGCGCAGTCGATCCCTCGTGACGATCTCCCGCTCTGTTGCGCGGATAAGCTCCGCGTTGGTTGCGCGCAACAAGTTCTGCGGCGGGCCAGATCACTCGCTCGGAACCTGACGTGCAGTCGATTTCGGTCACGGCGCCTCATTCGCCTCTGACTCCCCGTGCCCGGATTTGAGTCCAGTGACGCTTGTCATAGAATAGAGTCGTCATCGAGTCGAATGCGACCGCCCGCGAAGTTGTCCGTCGCCAAGCCGATCTTGTGATCACCTAGGTCGCGGCGGTGAGGATCACGATCGTGTCGGCCCCGGTCGAGGAGTCGGCGGCCTCGGCGGTGTCGATGGCCGAACGGAGCGTGACGATTCGGGCGACGGGTGGAGTTGGTTGGAGAGGCTGTTGACGGTGAAGGTCGGGATCAGTCGATGTGGCTCGAGGCTCTCGTAGTCGCGGCGGCCTCGATTCGGCCGTCGGCGCCGGCAAATGCGGTTCATCGGGCAGCTCGACCTTCTCGATGTTAGAAAGAATTCGCGAGGACAAACCTCGCGGCCGGGCCGCGTGCCGGCCGCTTGGGCGACCTCGGCCGGCTCAAGCCGTTCCGGGCCGTCATCGAGGCGACCGGGACGTACCGTTGGTTCTACGACCTGCTGGCGCCGCACGGCACTGTCCTGGTCGCCCATCCGCTCAGGCTCCGGGCCATGGTCCAGCGCCCGCAGCAAGACCGACAAGCTCGACAGCCTTCTCCTGGCCAACCTCCTGCGGATCGATCAAGTCCCGCTCTTTTACGTCCCGCCGGAGGGCTACCAACGACTCCGCGAGATCACCCGCTTCCGGGCCCGACTCACGCGCGGCCAGGCGGAGGTCAAGGCCGGCCTGCAGGCGTTGTTGGCCCGCCACAACCGGGTCGCTACTTATCGCGTGCCCTTCGGTCTCCGGGGCGTCCGCTGGTTCCAGGCCCAGGCCTTCGGGCCGGTCGACAACGACGTGCGCGACGAGCTGCTGGGCCGGCTGGCCCACTATCGGAAGCAGGTCGCCGGGGTGGACGCCAAGCTCGAGGGCCTGCGGACGGAGTTCCCCCAGGTCGAGGCCCTGCTCGACCTCCGCGGCATCGGGCTCTACTCGGCCCTGGTGATCGTCGCCGAGCTGGGCGAGGTCGGGCGGTTCCGCTCGGCGCATCAGGTCAGCGCCTACTCCGGCCTGACGGCGCAGGTCCGCCAGTCAGGTAGCCGTTGCCGCCACGGCTCGATCTCGCGCGAGGGGTCGCCGTGGCTTCGGTGGATCCTCACACAGGCGGCGATGCAGGTCGTGAAGGAGGACAAGCGGCTCAGGAACTTCTACGACCGGGTCCGCAAGCGGTCCAACACCAAGGTCGCCCGGGTGGCGGTGGCGAGGAAGCTCGCGGAGATCTGCTGGAAGCGGCTCCGCCGCTGGCACCTCGAGAACGCAGGTGCGGCGGCCTGATGGGGCCGGTGGGCGTCTCGTACGCGCTCGGGTGGGGCGGCCCGCCGCCGGGGGCTGGCGAGGCGAAGGCCTGCGCCGTTGACCTGATTGGGCGCCCCGCCCACGAATCGTCTCCTGTGCGACGGCCGGCCCCGCGGGGTTCGGCCGGGCGGCACGAATGGGTGCTTGTCGCGTACGCGGCGGTCTGGAGTCGTGACGGTGTATCGTAGTCGACGTCAACCACCGTCGGCCAGGGCGCGGAGTACGTGCTCCGCCGTCAGGCCCTTTGGGATCGAATGCAGCATGGCAGATCGCCGATAACGAATTCAGGTGCAACTCGGCGTGCAACTTTGGAAAGCGTGCGATGCAAGTCATTGCAGTTCAATGCTTTTCGTCATCCATCGGCCAGGCCGAAGAGGTGGCGGACGGCGTTGAGCAGGGGATGGGGGTGCTCCCCCGGCGGGTCGGCGGCGGCCGAGCGGAGGGCGGCGCGGGGGTGGTGGAGGAGCTGGTTCTGGAGCCGCTGCGACGTGTGGGCGATCGGTCGCGGCTCCGCCTCGCTCAGGTCGGGGCAGCGCGGCGAAGAGGGCTCCAGCTCGCGCTGGCGGATCGGCGTCGGCGTAGTCGCCGAGCTGGCGGAGCAGGGCGCCGGCGTGGCGCTGGTGCCGGAGGGCCGCCAGGCAGGCGGTCGGTCTCGCGCTCGATGATCGACCAGGGCCGGGTCGACCCCCTCCTGCCGCCGCGCCGCGGTTCTGCCTCGGCCTGGCCTCAGGTCATCGACGTTGTAGAGCATCACCTGCTCGAGATCGCCGATCCTCGGGTCGAAGTCGCGGGGGATGGCGATGTCGAGGATCAGGGCCAGGCGATTGCGTCCGGCGCTCTGGACGCGGGCGTATTGCTCGTAGGTCGACGATCGGCTCGTCGGCGGCGGTGGTGCTGACGACGACGTCGGCCTCGATCAGGGCCAGGTTGAGCCGGTCGAACGCGACGGCCTCGCCTCCCCAGCGCGCGGCGGCGGCCTCGGCCCGCTCGGGGTTCCGGTTGGTGACGAGGATCCGGCCGGGCTTCAGGTCCTCGAGGTGCTGGAGGGTCAGGTCGCCCATCTTGCCCGGCGCCGATGACGAGCACGGTCTTGTCGGCGAAGGTGTCGAAGACGTCGCGGGCGACGTCGACGGCGACGCTGGCGATCGAGAGCTTGCCCTGGTCCATGCCCGTCTCTTCGCGGACCTTCTTGCCGACGCGCAGGCGCGTGCGGAAGACGCGATGGAGGATCGGCCCGGCCGTGCTCCGCGCGACGGCCGCGGCGTAGGCGTCCTTGACCTGGCCGAGGATCTGCCCCTCGCCCAGCACCAGGCTCTCCAGGCTGGCGGCGACCCGGAAGAGGTGGGCCGACCGCCCGCTCGTCGTGGTGGTCGACCAGGTGGGCGCGCGAAGCGTCGGCGGGCGTCGCGTGGAAGCGGGCGAGGAAGTCGATCAGGGCGCCGGTCGTCGGGGACGCCGCTCCGGCTCGCCCGCGGCGTAGACCTCGACGCGGTTGCAGGTCGAGAGGATGGCGAACTCGGCCGCCGGGGAAGGTGCGGCCGCCAGGGCGTCGAGCCCCTCGTCGAGCCTCGGGCCCGTCGAAGGCCAGCGCCTCGCGGACGCGGCGGGGGCGCGAGCGGTGATCGACGCCCAGGGCCAGGAGCTTCACAGCGCCCTCCCGCCGCGGCCGTCGTGGCGGCACGCCGTGGGCCGTCGGCAGGTGCAGCAGCTCGACGCCGACGAGGTGAAGGCCAGGAAGAGGAAGGCCACCATCGTCAGCACCATCACCCGCCGCCCCCGCATCGCCGGCCGGAACCGGGCGTGCAGCAGGACGGCGAAGACGACCCACATGACCAGCGCGCTGACGACCTTCGGGTCGGTCCAGCCCGATCGCGGCACCCGTCGGGCGCCGGCACGCGCGACGAGTCAGGACCACGCCGATCAGCAGGCCGGACGTCAGCAGCGGGAAGGCCAGGGTGATCGCCCCGCGGTTCAGCCGCTCGGACTGCTCGAGGCTCGGCAAGGCGAACCCGAACCGGCGGGCCGCTTGTGCTTGAGCCGGTTCGACTGGACCAGGTACATCAAGCCCGCCGCGAACGCCACGCACGAGCAGACCGCCCCGGCCAGGAGCAAGACGCCGTGGCCATGCCCCAGAAGGCGTGACCGGCGACCCCGCCCCGAGCCCGCCGATCCACCCCGCGCGCGAGGTCGCCCAGCGCCGCGACCGACCAGGCCGAGCACGACCGGCAGCACGAACAGTCCCGACCGCGCACCGGCTTCGGCGATCGGACGATCAGGTAGATATCGATCGCCGCCAGGACCCAGGAGAGGACCAGCAGCGACTCGAACGGCGTCGTGCACCGGCAGCGCGCGGCGCGGAGGCCGAGGTTGGCGAGGTAGGCCGTCTGCACGACCCATCCCAGGGCGGTCAGCCCGACGGTCGCGTACCATCGCCCCGGCCATCGGACGGCGAACCGGGCCAGGTCGCTGGCCAGGGCCAGGCCGTACGTCCCGGCGAAGCAGAGGACCGTCAACCGCTCGATCAGACCCGCCATCAGACCCCTGCGCGGACACTTCGCCGTCCACCGATCATTGTAGCGGGAGGGGGCTTGGGATCACAGTCCGGGGAAATGCCCGGTCGGCCCTTGCTATATTCCCATTAGGGTATATAATCGACGCATGGCACGGGCCCCGACGACATCCGACGTCTTCAACGCCGTCGCCGAGCCGCGGCGGCGAGAGATCCTCGACATCCTCGCGCGGGGCGAGCGGCCGGTGAACGACCTGGTCGCCCTGCTGGGCATGGCCCAGCCGGGGGTGTCAAAGCATCTGCGGATTTTGAGGGAAGTGGGGCTGGTTACCGTGCGTGGCTCGAGGCAACAGCGGCTCTACAGCCTGAATGGCGATCGCCTCAAGCCGATTCACGAGTGGGTCGGGACGTTCGAGCCGTTCTGGGATCGCCAACTCGACCGCATCAAGGAGCGGGCCGAGCGCAAGGCGCGCGAGCGATCTGCGGAAGAGGGAAAGCCCGAAGGGGAGGGATGAGCATGTCGACGGGTATTATCGAGCAGGACATCCAGGTCATCAGCATTCTCAAGGAGATCGAGATCGCCGCGCCGATCGAGATCGCGTTCGAGGCGATGCTGGAGGAAATCGGCCCGAGCCTGACGCGGCCGGATGGCGAGCCGATGCCGATGGTGGTCGAGCCCCGGCCGGGCGGGCGGTGGTATCGCGACCTCGGCAATGACGCGGGGCATCTCTGGGGCCACGTGCAGGTCATCAAGCCGCCGCACCTGCTCGAGCTGTGCGGGCCGATGTTCATGTCATTCCCAGCCATCAACCACGTGCAGTACCGGCTGGTGGCCGAGGGCAACATCACGCGGCTGAAGCTCACGCATCAGGGGATGGGGCCAATGCCGGAGGACCTGCGCGAGGGCATGGGCAAGGGGTGGGGCCACATCGTGAACCAGATCGCCGAGGTGCGCGGCGGCGCGCGGCTGAGGGCAAGAAGGGGGCCGCGCGATGAGAGCGATCGACATGATCCAGTGGGCGCTTCGACTCACCGACGGCCGGGTGAACGGGCTCGCCGAGGACCTGAGCGACGTCCCGCTGATCCAGCCGACCGCCCGCGGCGGGAACCATCCGCTTTGGACCCTCGGCCACCTCGCGGTGGTCGAGGGGTCGATCCCGCAGATCCTCTTCGGCGAACCGAACCCGCTGGAGCGCTGGAAGCCGCTCTTCGATATGGGCACGAAGCCGACAGCCGACGCCGAGGCGTATCCCTCGTTCGACCAGGTCTTTCAGGCCTATCGCGACCTGCGGGCGAAGAACCTCGCGCGGCTGGAGGAAATCGGCGAGCGGGGCCTTGACCGGATTCCGGCGGCGATCCCGCCGGGATTCGAGAAGGTCATGCCGACGTTCGGCCATACCTTCCTGGCGATCGCGCTGCACCAGATGTTCCACGCCGGCCAGCTCGCCGATGCCCGCCGGGCCGCGGGCCGGGAGCCACGGATGTGAAGCCCAGGGATCGGCGCGGGCCGGAGCAATCGCGAACGGAAACGCGATGGAAGGCCCGCGCCGGCCTCGTTAGCATGGGGCTCGCGACGCTCGGTCCGATCCCGCGCCGAAGGAGGCCGACGATGCTCCCGCCCCTGCTGATGGCTGCGCTGTTCGCCGCCCTGGCCCTCGGCGACGACGCGCTGGTGAAACCGCCGACCGACGTCCCGAAGGCCGCCGACCCGCGCTGGCTGAGCGGTACAGGCAGATCGTCCGCGAGTTCGACGACGAGTTGAAAAAGGCCGCGGAGGCTATGAAGAAGGCGTCGACGAGGGCCGAGGGCGTCCAGGTTTTCGGCAGAATGCAGCCCGACCGGGCCGCCTATGCGGGGCGGATGATCGACTTGGCCGAGTCGAACCCCAAGGACCCGGCCGCCCGCGACGCCCTGATCTGGGCCTTTAACTTCCTGTCGGTCAACGGCGAAGGAAAGCGGTTCCGGGTCAAGACCTTCCGCGCCATCGACCTGCTCGTCGAGCACCACGCCGACGACCCCGACGTCGCCCGGCTCGGCCTGCGGATGGATAACCTCGCCTGCCGGCTCCACGACGAATTCCTCGAGGGCGTCTACGCCAACGCTCAGGGCCGCGAGGCGAAGGGGCTCGCCCGCCTGTCGCTGGCCCGGTATCTCGAACACAAGGCCAACTTCGCCGCCTACGCGGAGGACCAAGGGCCGGGCGTCGATGCGCTTCCGACACTTTGAAAACGGCAAGCCGGTCGATCAGATGATCCCGTTCACCAACGAGCAGGAGGGTTACCTCGCCGACCTCCGCCTACTCGACCCCGACGTCCTCCGCCGCGAGGCCGAGCGGCTCTACCAGGAGCTGGTCGACGAATACGGCGACGTCCCCTTCGTCCTCTCTCGCGATCGGGCCGCCGAGGCGAGGCTCCGCGAGCACCCGCCCGAGACAATCGCTGACCCGAAGGCGCGTGAGGTCGCCGAGCGGAACGCGCGCATCCTCGCCGGTCCGAAGCAGACGCTCGCCCAGGTCGCCGCCGACCGACTCGTGGCAATGCGCGCCGCCGGCCTCACTCGTGGAGAACGGCCCCCCGCCTGCCGTCGGCCAGCCGGCGCCCGAGATTGCCGGCCCGGCGATCGACGGCAAGCCGCTGAAGCTCTCCGACTACCGGGGCAAGGTCGTCGCGCTGGTCTTCTGGGGCTCATGGTGCCAGCCCTGTCTGGCCGAAGTCCCGCGCGAGCGCGCGTTGGTCGAGCGGATGAAGGCCCGGCCGTTCGCCCTGCTCGGCGTCGATTGTAACGACGAGAAGCCTGCCGCCCTCCGCGCGATCGAGACTGAGCGGATGACCTGGCCCCACTGGTTCGATGACCTCCGCGCCGTCCAGTCCATCCACATGCGCTACGGGATCACCGCGTTCCCGAGCGTCGTCGTCCTCGACGCCCAGGGCGTCATTCGCAGCCTCAACGCCCGCGGCGCCGAGCTGGATAAGCTCGTCGACGAACTCCTCAAGGAGACCGAGACGAAGGACGGCCCGAAGTCGCCTGCCGACCCGCCTTGACCCTTCCGCCCATCCTGGTACAACGGGCCGACCCCGGCGGCCCGGCGCCGCCCCACCCGGCACAAGGAGGCGGCCGATGTTCGGGCTTAAGAAGCTGGAACGGAAGGTGAAGGCCCTGATCCTGCTGCTGCTCACCGGCGGCGTCGGCGTGGGCGGGTACACGTATCGCGACCACCCCATCGTCCGCCAGCTCCTCGGCAAGGCCAAGGAGGAGGCCGAGGCCAACGGCATCGACGTTGCCAAGGTCGAGGACGAGGCCAAGGACGCCCTCAAGGCCGTCGCCGCCAACCTCGGGAAGAAGGCCGAGGACGAGCTGGGGGCCGTCGAGAAGAAGGTCGCGGCCAAGGCCGACGACAACCGGCCAGGGACGTTCGAGGTGGCCATCGCCGCCGTCCGGGTCGATCCGGCCGAGTTCGGCGTGGGACGGTCGGCCGAACTGGACGTCCGGGTCATCCGCCATGGTGCGAAGGGCGAGCGGGATTCGGTCGTCTGGGAGGCCAGGGCCACGGCCCGCCGCGAGGCCGACGACCCCAAGGGCCCGCTCGAATTGACCTGGGCCGACCGGCCGTTCCGCGTCGACTGGAACCCAGGCGACGAGTACACGATCGAAGTCCGCGACCGCAAGCTGCTCGGCCTGTCCGAGCCGACCTGGTTCGCGCTGGACCTCGACGACGACGGCGGATTCCCCCTCCGCTCGAAGACCCACCGCCTCGACGCCCGCGCCGACGGCCAGCCGACCCGCGACCCTTCGGCCAACGCCATTGTCCTCAAGAGCCGTCGCGTTGAGGACGACCCGGCCCCGGCCGTCGCCGAGGGAGAGGGCCGCCGGCCGATCCGCCGCTGACCCGCGGTCACGATCGACCTCTCGGGTCCCGGGTCCGGCCCACCTCCCGGCGCCGAGCGAACCCGAGCGTGCAAGAAACGAGCGGCTTCGTGCGGCAATGTTCGCCGCGCCGCCCGAAAATCCTGCCCCGGATGCCTCGCCGCCCGGTTTTGGCTTCGCTCGGCCAACGGGCGGCGGCTCGCGAATTGGCTTCGGTCGGTCGCGAGGCTCCCGGGCGATTGGCTTCGCTCGGCGCGGACGGCCGGCGTTGAAATTGGCTTCGGTCGGTCACGGGGCACCCTGTCCGATCGCGGACGGCCCGCCGTCTGCCGGTCCTCGCGATTGGCTTCGGTCGGTCGGCCTCGGGTCGCGCGGATTGGCTTCGGTCGGCGAAGCCGGCGTCGCCCGGAATTGGCTTCGGTCGGCGCAGCCTACACCCACCGACGCGCCGCGAGCCCGACGGACCTCGGGCCTGGATCGGTAGGGATGGTCGCCGGCTCCGCCCCGTCGATGGTCGTCAAGTTGCCAAGGAGCTCTCCTGAATCATCGTAACGGGGCCGGCGCCCGTTCTGCCTCCCTCGTCGAAAGGGTCAAAGTCTCAGCTCGCGGAACGGCCCCGTTGCGCACGATCGGGTCCGCCAACGCACGGCGGGTGGCATGGTCACGTCTTCGTGGCCATGTGTGGAAGGCGTCGGGAGTTCCACATGGCCACGAAGACGTGACCATGCCACCCGGCCAAAGAGCCGTCCATCACTATCGTAATTCGGCCGGCTCGCGTTCTCTCGATCCGGGGCGGGCGCCGAGTCCGACCGGCGGTGGGTGGCAGTGGTGGCCTGCTGTTCGGGCACACGCCCCTCATACCTCAAGGTCATCGATGGCCGTGTTCTCCACCGACAATGCAAGAACCTCCGATGCGTCCGGCTGAGGCAGTTGCTCTACCGAACGCAGCTTTCGCTCGATGGCACGGCTCCGTTTGCCGGTCTCTTCGATCGTGCGAGTTGCGGTATCGAGTTGTTTCTTGACCTTATCAAGCACCCCTCCGAACTTCGCGAATTCAGTCTTCACGGCACCCAAGACTCTCCAGACCTCGGAGGCTTGCTGCTGGATCGCGAGGGTTTGAAATCCTAGCCGAAGGCTACTCAAAATCGCTACAAGAGTGGTCGGACCGGCCAAGACGACCCGGTAAAGCCGTTGCATTTCCTCGACCAATGCGGGTTGTCGAAGCACCTCTGCGTACAGTCCCTCGGTGGCAAGGAACATGATCCCGAAGTCTGTCGTCTGTGGCGGATTCACGTACCTATCGTGGATGTCCTTCGCCGCTGCCCGGACTGTTCGTCCCAATGCATCCACTGCCGTTTGCACCCCCTCCGAATCGGCTCTATCCGCCGCTGCCTGAAGCCGAGCATAATCCTCGTGAGGAAACTTCGAGTCGATCGGGAGCCATACAGGACTTCCTCCATCGTCAGTCGGGCCCGGCAGCCGAACGCAGAATTCGACCCGCTCGGACGTATCGGCCTTCACGCAAACATTTCTTTCGAAACTGCTCACAGGTGAGAAACTGCTCAAGGATAGCTCCAAGTTGGACCTCGGCCCATGTTCCGCGACTTTCACGTTGGTCAAGACGCGTTTGAGGTCTCCCACACCCATGGCAAGTGTTTGCATCTCTCCAAGCCCTTTGTGTACCGCTTCTAGGCCCTGTTGACGTTCGTTGTGCTTGTCGGGTAGCAGGTTAGGGCCGATCTACGACCCCGACCAGCACCCGGCAACGTAGGCGCCATGCGATACCTGATCACGGACGGGCTCTGGGCGGCGATGGAGCCGCTGGTCGACCGGGCCAAGCGGCACAAGGGCGGCCAGCCGCCGGCCCTGCCCGACCGGATGTTCTTCGAGGCGCATGCTGTACCTCGCCCGCACCGGGATCCCGCTCCGCGACCTGCCCGGCGAGTTCGGGGCCTGGGACGCCGTGTACAACCGGTTCCGCCGCTGGGTCGCCTCCGGCGCCCTGGAGCGGCTGTTCGAGGCGATGACGGACGCGACCCGCGGTTCGGCGAGGTCCGGCGGGTGCTCGTCGACTCGACCGTCGTCCGCGCCCACCGGCACGCCGCCGGGGCCGCGAAAAAAAGCACCTCGGGGCGGAGGAGTCGGCGCGGCGGCAGGGGCTGGGCCGCAGCCGGGGCGGGCTGACCAGCAAGATCGTCGTGACGGCGGCCGACGAGTCGACGGCGATCGCCGTGGACGTCAGGCCGGGCCAGGCCCACGACGCCCCGCTGCTGAAGCCGATGCTCAAGCGCACCGCCGCCCGGGTCGAGGGCGTCGACCAGGTGGTCGGCGACAAGGCGTTCGACGGGCGGGCGCAGCGGCGGGCCTGCGAGGCGATCGGCGCCGAGGCGGTGATCCCGGCGAAGGCCAACCGGGTCGACCCCGAGCCGCTGGACGAGGCCGCCTACCGGGAGCGGAACCGGGTGGAGCGGCTGTTCGCCAAGCTCAAGGAGTTCCGCCGGGTGGCGACGCGGTACGAGAAGCTTAAGGCGACGTTCCTCGGGATGATCCACCTCGCCCTCGGATTCATCAGCCTGCGAGCCAGGACCAACGTCAACAGGGCCTAATCTTTCGCTCACCATCTTGTAGGACTCTCCAAGCCGTTTCTCGAGGGTGTCATTAAGCTTCTCGTCGACGGTCTTCCGCATTTCGTCGAGCTTCTTCTCGTTGCTCTCCTGAAGCTCCTTGACACGAGAATTGAACGTCTCTCGGATGCGATAAAGCACAGCTTGATTTAGATCAGCGAGTTCCTTCAACTGTTTAGTCATTCCCTCAAGTTGGGTTTGTTGGCCGTTCGCCTTTCCCTCCAACGTACTCGAGAGCATGCGAGTCGCTGTCTTTAGGCTTGCCGCTACTTCCTCCCGAAGCTCCTTCCCGCACCCCGCGCATTCCTCACGACCCTTACGAAGTTCGTCTCCCACGTCCCTCCAGTCATTTCGCGGTCCCCCCCTCGATGACCGCACCAGCGTGGCGATCACGAGTATCAGAATGGAGGCGCAGACGAGGAGAATCCACCAGAGGAT
This sequence comes from uncultured Acidobacteriaceae bacterium, assembly GCA_963782275.1. Classification (GTDB taxonomy): domain Bacteria; phylum Acidobacteriota; class Terriglobia; order Terriglobales; family Acidobacteriaceae; genus Bog-257. Next base: position 45,194 of record CAWAJA010000016.1, read on the forward strand.
GGTTGCGTTCGTCATTGCCCTTCCCTCTAAAGCAAAACCGCGCTAATGATCTTGTCGTCTATTCATCGACGATGACTGCTCGAAGTTGCAGCTCCTTCAAAGCTCGTGGAGCTTGTGAATGATGGCGAATATGCGATTTCATTGCAACGGCTGAGCGACCGAATCCAAATCTATGTCCACTGGGACCGAATTCTCGACGCTGTCGATTAACCCATTCGCGGCGGGTGGCACTCTACGCCGTAACCTTCGATCTTACTTGCGCTCCAATATGGGGTTGCGCCGAGTGCCGGGATGGACGCGGAAACCCCTGCGAAACAAGCGTCCGCGCGAAGGAACGGGGTCGCTCTTAGATTCCCCGGCGACATGGGCTAACTGTGCAAGTCTTCGCCTACCCCCCGTCCTGCTCCCGGCGGTTTTCTCATCAACGAACGATGACGCCCGCTCAGCCGAGGAGCTTCCGCGCCTCCTCGACCGGCAGCATGCCGGCCTTCTGCAACCGGCCGGGGATCTCGATCTCGCCGGCGCGGCTCAGTGGACCGACGTCCACGGGCTCGAATCCGCTGTCGACGATCAGGGACGCGACGACGGCCTTGGCCGCCGCATCGTCGCCGCAGAAGAAGACGGCCAGGCCGCGGCGACGGTCGGGCTCGCCCGTCAGGTAGTCGGCCGGGACGGTGCTGTAGGCCTTGACGACCCGCGCGGCCGGTACGGCCTTCGCCAACTCGGCGGCGGCCGTGGTCGTCTCGGGCAGGGCGCGGACGATGCCGCCGCCGCCGATCTTGTAGGGGTTCGTGGCGTCGATGAGCACCTTGCCGGCCATCGGCCCGGCCGCCGCCAGGGCCTTGTCGGCCGACCAGAAGTTGGGGGCGAAGAGCAGCACCTCGCCGAACGCCGACGCCTCGGCGACCGTCCCCAGCCGCGCCCGCGGCCCCGCGGCCTCGACGAGCCCCGCCAGCCGATCGGGGTGCCGCGAGCTGAAGAAGACTTCATGCCCCGCGCGGGCCCAGAGCGTGCCGAGGTTGCCGCCGACGTGGCCCGAACCGATGATGCCGATGTTCATGGCAATCCTCCGTCGACCGGATCGTCCGGGACCGAGAGATGACCGACCGTGAACGCCGCGGCCTCCCATCATCCTCCTTTCCGGGCCGCCAGGCCATAAGTGGGGATCGCACGCATTTTCGGCGAGTGCGGGAACGCTCGGCGAGGATGGTTCGTATAGGATGAGAGTTGGACGACCCACTGACGTTCGCCCGGGCGCGACGTCATCGATGGCCCCAGGAGGTTCCCATGAGACTCGCCTCACGGATTGGCATCGGCGTCGCCGCGGCCTTGCTCGCGCTGGCGACGACCGGCGACGCAAAGGCCCAGGGCTACTACGGCGGCTACGGCTACGGCACGCCGTACTACGGCGTCAGGCCCGGCTACGGCTCGGGCTACGGTTACAACCGGGGCTATTCCTATTACGGCCAGCCGATGTATGTCCCGATGGGGACGTACAACAACCTGAACGGCCTCGCCGCGATGATCGGCCGGACGGTCGCGCCGCGGAGTTCTTACTACGGGATGCCGTATCGGCGGCGGAGGTGATGAGGGAGTGGATCGCACTGTCCGGCTTGCCCACCAGTGCAGACGAGGATCCTATGAGAGTCGTGTCGCTGAACGTCGGGCTCCGCGCGAGGTCGAGTGGCGCGGCCGGACGGTTCTCACGTCGATCTTCAAGGCGCCCGTCGACCGCCGACTCCGGGTGACCACGCTCAATCTCGACGGCGACCAGCAATCCGACCTGTCGGTGCACGGGGGCGTCGACAAGGCTGTCTACGCCTATCCGGCCGAGCATTACGAGTTTTGGCGCAGGAGCTTCTTCAGGCGGATCTTCCGTCGGGCGCCTTCGGTGAGAACCTGACCACCGAGGGCCTGCTGGAGGACGTCCGGGTCGGCGACCGTTTCCGGGTCGGATCGGCGGAGTTCGTTGTCACGCAGCCGAGGATGCCCTGTTTCAAGCTCGGTATCCGGTTCGGCCGGCCTGACATTCTGAAGAGATTCCTGCAGAGCGGTCGGACCGGCTTCTATTTCGCCGTGGCGCGAGAGGGCGAGGTCGGGGCCGGCGACCCGATCGAGCCGATCGCTCGGGCGCACGAGGGCTTGACCGTCGCCGATGTCGTTAGGCTGTACACGGTCGACGCAGAGAACCAGGAACTCCTCCGTCGCGCAGTCGAGACATCGGCTCTTCCCGAGAGCTGGCGAGACTACTTTCGCGAGCGGCTCTGGGCGCCCGACGCCTGAGCGGGCGGCGGAAACCCGCTCCCCCGCATGCGCCGGCCTCTACCGTCCCTGAATCACCGGCAGCACCAGCTCGTCCGCGTCGACGCCCTCACCCCCCAAATAGATCGTCAGGCTGATCGCGCGGGCGCCGCCCCAGCCCATGTGCTCGATCGAGCAGGCACACGGGCCCTTCTCGCCGGAGAACAGGCGGGTAACGCCCGGGCCCTTCGCGAGGTGGACGTTGACGGTCGCGCCTTCGACCTTTGACAGCTCGTCGAGCAGGGCGTTGATCGTCTTCGTCCCGCCGCCGAAATGCAGGACGGAACGCGCGTTGAGGAAATGGCCGCCGGTGAACTCCCTGGCGTGGGCCGTGAGCACCCGTTGCATCCGCTCGACGACGGGGTCGGGCTTGCCACCGTCGGCGGGGACGGCGATCGAGGGCGTCGTGAGGTCCCCCCCGCCAGCGCCGCCGGCCACGCCCGCCCGGACCAGGCACCCGACCGTGAGCACGACCGCCATCGTCCCGAGCTTCCGCGACATGGCTCGATCTCCTTCCGCGCAGGGGTCCGCCGGGATCGTCTCTCCTATTCTAACGATCCGTGCGCAGACCTCTTCATCGAATTCGGCTTCGTGACCGAACGTCGTTTCCGTCTCATCCTCGCGCCGCCTCAGACCTCGTCACCTCCGTGCGCCTCGGAAAGGAGCTTGCTCACGACCGGCCCGAGCAGGTCGCGGAGCTTGCGCTCGATGAGCAAGTCGAGGCCGTCGCCGAGGCGGGGTAGGGGAGATGGAGTGAGGAGCGGGGGAGGCAGGGGTTCGGGCGCGGGGATGGGGTCAGTGTCGAGGGCGATGCGGACGGCGATCGGGCGGGGACCCGGGAGGGGGGCAAGGCTCGAAGGCAGGGCGCGGTCGTGCGCGGGGGCGAGGCGGGCGGACGGGTCGAGCACCGGGCGGAGGTTCGGCGAGACGAAGGCCCGGGACACGGGCGCAGTGCCGGGGATCAGGACGAACGCGCCGTCGACCGGGTCGGACGCGGCCAGGGGCGGGCCGGCGAGGTCGGCCAGGGCGGCGAGGCCGGCGGGGGTCGCGGCGTTCTCGGCGACGGACAGGACGAGCCAGGATGGGCCGTTGGCCGCGGCGCCCCGGCGGATCGCGCGGGCGACCTCGAAGGGCCACGGGGCGCTCGTCGCGGGGACGAGCTGGAACTCGGCCTCGCCGCCGAGCCGCGTGGCGGCGCGGATGCGGACGCGGTGCGGCGGGGCGTCGCCGACCGGCTCGGCGGCGAGCGTCTTGGATGGGCGCACAAGCAACCCGGGGGCGTCGCCGACGGGCGAGGAAGAACCGATCGGGATTGGCTGGTAGCTCAGCCCGTGCGCAGCCCAGAGCCGCTCGCAGATCGCGTCGAGGGCCGCGGGATCGGCCTCGGAGAAGCACCAGACGTCCAGGCCCATGTCGGCGATCACACGGCCGATGTCCGCGGCGCGGTCGCGGAGGCCGCCGGGCTCGGCGAGCAGGGCGCGGGTGTCCCAGAAGCCGACGTCGAGGACCTCAAGCCGGTTCAAATAACTGTCGGCCACGAACTCCGTCGCCGGGCGTCCGTGCGAGCGGCGCCCGAGCGCCCCGAAGAACCCCGCGCGGGGGTTGAGCCCGCCGAAGAGCGACCGGAGCCGCGCCACGGCGTCGCGGTGCGCGGCGGCGTCGGCCTCGGCCGTGTCGAGCCAGAGCGCGATGGCGGAGAGCCTGATCCCCTCGTTCAGATATCGCGCCCGCGAGTCGGCGCCGACGCGGCGGCCCTCGGGGCTGTCGGTGAGGACCGAGGCGTGGTGGATCGCCACGGGCTTCCAGTGGTCGTTGAAGACCGGCGAGCCCGAGGAGCCCGGCTCGGTGTCGCAGGCGTACTGGAGCACGACGCCGTCGGCGCGAACGACGCGGTTGTCGCGAGCGCGATCTCCTTGGGCCGGCCGCGGGGGTGCTGGACGATCGTCACGGTCTCGTCGACCGCGACGTGCATCCGCTCGCGGTCGAGGGGGACGACGCCGAGGAAATCCAGACCCTCGACGCCGCAGAAGGTGAAATCGAGCTCGGCGTTGGTGACGAACATCGCGTCCGGGTCGAGCGGCGCGGCGGCGGGGCGGCCGGCGGGGTCGCCGGGGGGCGAGACCTCGTAGTTGGCCAGCGCAACGCTCGCGGCGGCTGTCGGGCCGTCGGGCAGGACGTGATGGTTGGTCAGCAGGACGTTCGGCGCGACGAGGAAGCCCGTGCCGCTGGCGCCGTCGTCGCGCTGGAGCTTCACGACGGCGCGGCCCATGCGGTCGCCCGTGCGGAGGAAGTGGAACGGCAGCAGGTTCGACCCGTCGACGACGATCTCGGGCCGCGACCTCGGCGGGCCCGGGTCGAGGGCCTCCTGTGCCTGGAGCCGGACGGCGCCCGGCTCGTCGCGGAGCGAGTCGCCCCATGCCGCGGACCCGTCGTGCCTCGACAGGAACCTCCCGTTCAGCTCGGACGGACCACCCCGCCGCATCGCCCAGCCCATGCCCTGATGATTCAAGCTCATGAAATCTCGACCGCCTCACTCGATTCGACCCAGACCGACTCGGCTCCTCCCCGGGGCAACGCACCCCCTCCCGACCCCACCCGCGATTCCGTCCAATGGCTTACCATCGTAATTTCCGGGGTCGGCGTTCTCCGGATCGTGCGAGGCGGCGGAGATCCAGGGAGAAGGAGACCCTTTCCCTGTCCACCGAGCGACTTGAGCCCGGACGGGGCTTCCCCCTACAATGGGGGATCGACGCCCCACCCCGCCCGAACCGGCCGGGGCGGGCGCCGACCGAGGAGGTGACGCCGTGGGCGAGTGGACCGACCCGACCCTGATCGACCGGCGCGACCGGCTGATGCGAGACCCTCCGGGGATACGGCCGGGTGGCCGTGGCGTATTCCGGCGGGCGTCGATAGCGCGGTCGTCGCCAAGGCCGCGCACGAGCGCTCTGGGCGACTCGGCCGTCGCCGTCACGGCCGTCTCGGAGAGCCTCGCCTCGGGCGAGCTCGAAGAGGCCGAAGGCGCTGGCCGAGCGGATCGGGATCCGCCACCGGGTCATCCGGACCGAGGAGTTCGCCGACCCGAACTACCTCCGCAACAACCCCGACCGCTGCTACTTCTGCAAGAGCGAGCTCTACGGCCGGCTCTCGGGCATGCTCGGCGCGCTGGGGGTCGACGTGATCGCCTCGGGGGCGAATCGCGACGACGCGGGCGACCACCGCCCCGGCATGAAGGCTGCGGCCGAGAACGGCGTGCGCCACCCGCTCCAGGAGTGCGGCCTGGGCAAGGCCGACGTCCGGGCCCTGGCCAAGGCCTGGGACCTCCCCACCTGGGACAAGCCCGCCACCCCCTGCCTGTCGAGCCGGATCGCCTACGGCGAGGACGTCACCCCCGAGCGGGTCCGGATGGTCGACCAGGCCGAGCAGTGGCTCCGCGCCAAGCGGGCTCCGGCTGCTCCGCGTCCGCTACCACAAGGGCGACCTCGCCCGGGTCGAGGTCCCCCTCGAGGAGCTGCCCCGGCTCGCCGTCGGCCGAGGTCCGCGACGAGCTGGTGCGGGCCTTCCAGGCGCTGGGCTTCAAGTACGTCACCCTCGACCTCGAAGGCTTCCGCTCGGGCAGCCTCAACGCGCGTGATCCCGCTGGACAGCCTGCGGATGCCGGTGGCGACGGCCCGGGCCTGAGCCGCGTCCCGGTCGCCTCGACCCTCTCCCTGCTCCTCCCCCGAACGACGACGGATCGGCCCATGCCCCGGGCGACTTGCCGCTGCGGCGAACCGTTGAACATCCCGGACGACGGGACCGAGCGGATCGTCTGCCCGAAGTGCTCGGCCAAGGTCCGGGTTCGCCCGAAGGCCGTCGGGCCCGACAAGGTGCTGGCGGACGGCTTCATCCGGTTCAGCTGCCCGTGCGGCCGCCGGCTGAAGGTTAAGGCCGACGCCGACGCCGGGCCGACGCGGCAAGTGCCCCGACTGCGGGCGGGTCGTCCCCGTCCCCTCGCGACGCCGCCGGGCGAGGCTCGAGGGCTCCGAGGCGACACCCAGGAGCTGAGCCGCGGCGGACCTGGCGTGCTCGACGAGTGGTCGCAGCGGCCGGCGCGAACCAGGCCGCCGCCGGCCAGGCGAGCGACCGGCCCGCACCTGGCTCGACGCCGGCCCCGTCCCCTGCCCCCTCCACGGTCAAGATCGAGGCCGGCCTCCGCGTCTGCCCCGGTGCGGGAAGCCCGTCCACCTCGGCGCCGTCGGTCTGCCGCGAGTGTGGGATGCCGCGTCCCGAAGAGGTGACCCGGAATCTCTCCGACCGGCTGCCGGGATCCAGGATCCAAGGCATCAGACTCAGCGCCGGCAGCAGCGTCGCGAACCGGCCCGGCGGCCTCGTCCCAGGCGGCGGTGTCGCGGGGCTCGTAGACGGTGACGGGGAACGAGCGGGCGACGATGGCGCGGGCGTCGGCCAGCGAGCCGATCCGGCCGCGGGCCATCGCCTGGAGCAGGACGTTGCCGGCGGCGGTCGCCTCGACCGGGCCGGCGTGGACGGGCCGGCCGCAGGCGTCGGCGGTGAACTGGCAGAGCAGGGCGTTCCGCGTCCCGCCGCCGACGACGTGGATCGTCCGGATCGTGGTGCCGAGGATCGCCTCGAGCCGCTCGATCGTCCAGCGGTACTTCAGGGCCAGGCTTTCCAGGGCGCAGCGGACGAAGGCCCCCTCGTCGGCCGGGACGCGGCTGGCCGGTCTTCGCGCAGAAGGCGGCGAGCCGCGCGGGCATGTCGCCGGGGGCGAAGAACGAGGGGTCGTCGGGGTCGACCAGCGCGGCGAACGGCCGGGCGGCCTCGGCGCAGGGCGATCAGCTCGTCGTACGAGCCACTCGCGGCCGTGCGCGGGCCCAGGTCCGGCGGCACTCCTGCACGAGCCAGAGGCCCATGATGTTCTTGAGCAGCCGGGTCGTCCCGGCGACGCCCCCTTCGTTCGTGAAGTTGTACTGGAGCGTCTCGGCCGTGATCACCGGCCGGGGGACCTCGACGCCCAGGAGCGACCACGTCCCCGAGCTGAGGTAGCACCAGTCGGGCGGCGTCGACCGGGCCCGCCCGCCGGCGGCGACCGGCACGGCGGCCACGGCGCTGGCGGTGTCGTGGGTGGCGGGGGCGAGGACCGTCAGCGCGCCCGCGATCCCCACCTCCTCGGCGACCGACTTGCCGCAACGGCCCGAGCTCCGTCCCCGGCTCGATCAGCTCGGGCAGGATCGTCGCGCGGCAGGCCGAGCGCCGGCAGAGCTCGTCCGACCACGTGCCGGTCCTCGGGTCGAGGAGCTGCGTCGTCGAGGCGTCGGTCCGCTCGCCGCGCGCGGCGGCCGGTCAGGAGCCAGCCGAACAGGTCGGGCATCATCAACAGCGTCTCGGCCACCTCCAGCAGCGGCGAGTTCGTCCAGCCGCATCGCCAGGAGCTGATAGACCGTGTTGAACGGCAGGAATTGCAGGCCGGTGATCTCGTAGATCCGCTCGCGAGGGACGAGCCCGGAAGGCGGCCTCGATCATCCCCTCGGTGCGGGCGTCGCGGTAGTGGACCGGGTTGCCCAGCAGCGTGTCGCCCCGGCCGACCAGGCCGAAGTCGACGCCCCAGGTGTCGACCCCGACGCCGTCGAGGCCCGGGATCGACGGCCGCCGCCTTGCGCAGGGCGGTCTTCATCTCGTCGAAGAGCCGGGGGAGGTCCCAGTGGAGCGTGTCGAGCATCCGGACCGGCCCGTTGGGGAAGCGGTGGACCTCGTCGAGCGCCAGCCGCTCGCCGTCGAACCGGCCGAGCAGCCCCCGGCCGCTCTCGGCCCCGAGGTCGAGGGCCAGGTAGTCGGTGGTCTGGGGCATGATCGGCGTCGCGTGGGGATGCTGCGCGGGGCCTCGGTATACGACCCGACCTCGGCTCTCTTCGCGTCGGACCGCTATCCTACGGCCGAGAGCCCATCTGGGCAATCATCACGCTCATCGGCAAGCACCAGAGATGGACATTCACGGCACGGATTGCCCGCTCAAGGCCGGCCGATTATAACGATCGCACCGATTGACTCCCTCTCCGGCGGGCGGACGACCAATGAATCTGTACGTCGGCACCAGTGGCTATTCCTACAAACCGTGGAAGGGTCCCTTCTATCCCAAGGACCTTTCCGACAAACAGATGCTCAGTTTTTATGGAACGTGCTTTCGTACGGTCGAGATCAACCAGACGTTTCGTGCCATGCCCAGGGCTTCGGTCCTGGAAGGATGGGCCGACAAGGTCCCCGCCGATTTCCAGTTCGTGCTCAAGGCACCGCAGCAGATCTCGCATGTGAGGAGACTCAACAACGTCGCCGACCTGATGTCGCACTTCCTCGAAGTCGCCGGAGCGTTGTCGAAGCGGCAGGGACCGTTGCTGTTTCAGTTACCGCCGAACATGAAAAAGGACGCACCGCGGCTCCAGGCGTTCCTGGCGCTCATCCCAGCGTCGCATCGCATGGCGATGGAGTTCCGCCATCCCTCGTGGTTCGACGACGAGGTTTTCGGGCTGCTGCGCGATCATCGCGCGGCGCTCTGCGTCGCCGACGCCGATGACGACCTCGAAGTCCCGTTCGTGTCGACCGCGGATTGGGGCTATCTCCGATTGCGACGGCCCGACTATGGCGACGCGGACCTCAAGGGATGGGTGAAGCGCGTACAGAACCAAGAATGGACAGATGCGTTCGTGTATTTCAAACACGAGGATGAAGGCAAGGGTCCACGGATGGCAAAGCGGTATCTGGAGTTGGCTGAGTAAGCGTACGCCATCTGCTCGACGGCCGGATCAGAGGAAACCTGCGGTCATAGGCCGAGCGAGGCCCGCCAGTCGTCGAGCATGTCCGCCAGCGTTTGCTCGATCGGGTAGACAGGCTCCCACCCTGTCGCCGCACGGAGCTTCGAGGCATCGGCGATCAGTAATGGCTGGTCGACCGGGCGGACCCGGGCCGGGTCGACGAAGACTTCGATCGGCACGGTCGCCCGCGAGCGGAGGAATTCCAGCGTATCCGCGATCCGGGTGCCCCGGCCGGTGCCGAGGTTGTAGATCTCGCCGGCAACACCCTTGAGCGCCAGGAGCCGATAGCCGCGGACGACGTCGCGAACGTCGGTGAAGTCGCGGATGACGTCGAGGTTGCCGACCTCGACGCGGTCCTTCGTCCCCGCCTCGACCTCCGCCACCTGCCGCGCCAGCGCGGCGAGCACGTAGCTCGACGACTGGCCCGGGCCCGCGTGGTTGAACGGGCGGGCCATCACGACGTCGGTGCCGTGGGCGAGATAATGCTGGATGCCCAGCAGGTCGGCGGCGGCCTTGCTCGCGGCATACGGATTATTGGGGCGGAGGGGGCAGCTCTCATTCACCGGGAGAAACTCGGGCGGGGGATTGCCGTAGCAGACGCCCGTGCCGACGAGCACCACGCGCGGCTTGAGCCCGCTCGCCTTCACGGCCTCCAGGAGCGTGAGCGTGCCGCCGAGGTTCAGCGCCCAGGTGCCGCGGGGGTCGGCAACGCTCGCCTGCGGATTCGCTTGCGCTGCGAGGTGGTAAATCGCCTCGGGCTGCTTGCGCGCGATCAGGTCGGCCAGCGCGGAGTCGTCGCCACCGATAAGGTCGAACCGCTCGATCCGCACGGCCCGACCGATCGCCTCGCGCCCGGCCGGCCACCGGCCCGAGGCCGAGATCCCGATGACGATGTCGCCCATGCCCGTCAGGTGCTCGGCCAGGTGGCCGCCGACGAACCCCGAGACCCCGGTCACCAGCGCTCGCATCGGCGACTCCCCGCGTTCCCGTACGGTCCGCTGTGCGGACCGTCTTCTCCGGGGTTGTCCCCGAATGGAAGACGGTCCGCACAGCGGACCCTACGGGGATAGGGCGCCGTCGTCAACGCGTCTTCAGCGGACGATGACCAGCGGCCTCAATTCCTCGGCCCGCGCCTCGCCGATGCCGCGGACGCGGGTCAGGTCGTCGACCGAGCGATACGGCCGCCCGCCGATGATCCGACGGGCCAGCGTGGGACCGATGCCGGGGAGGGCCTCCAGCTCCTCCTCGCTCGCCTCGTTGAGGTCGACGGGGGATGAGGCCGGCCTCACCCCGGCGTCGTGCGTCCTGGTCTGCACGTGCCGACGGCTCGGGTCGGGGTCTGGGGAGTGACTCCCCGTGTGGGATCGATCGCCTGCCGCGAACTCGTCGGCGCCACCCGCGGAACGGCCGCGCTTCGAGGTCGTCACGTCCCACGTCTTGCCGTCGCTGACGATCGCGATCGTGCCGTCGAGGTCGGTCCGCAGCAGAGGGATCTTCCTCCGCTGCAACAGCGCGAGCGTCTCGGGATGCGGGTGGCCGTAGTCGTTGCCGGCGCCCAGGCTGGCGACGGCCATCTCGGGCCGAGTCAGGTCGAGCCACCTCGCGTCGGTCCCGTTGCGGCTGCCGTGGTGGGCGAGCTTGAGGATCGTTACGTCCTTCAGGAGCGACGGGCATTCCTTCTCCCAGTAGGCGCGGGCGCGGTCCTGGCTGTCGCCGGTCAGCAGGGCGGAGAAGTTGCCGAGGTCGAGGCGGATGCCAATCGAGTTGTCGTTCTCGTCCTTCTTGTCCTCGGGCGGCTGCGGGAAGATGGTCAGCACGACCGACCCCAGCCCGATCTTCCGCGGCGCCTCGCCCGGCTGGATGGCGCGGATATTGGCGTCGCGGACGGTCTCCAATAGTTTCAGATAACTCGACGTCGTATGCGACGAATTCGTCGCCAAGAAGATGCGGGGCTTGAACGCCTTGACGACCTCGGCCATCCCGCCGTAGTGGTCGGCGTGATGGTGGCTCAGGACGAGCAGGTCGAGCGACGTCACGCCCTGCTTCCTGAGCGTCGCGACGACGCCATGGCTCGGCCCGGCGTCGATCAGGGCCGTCTTTCCCTCGGGCGAGCGAACGAGGATCGAATCCCCCTGGCCGACGTCGAGGATCTCGAGCGAGGCGTCGGGCGTCCGCGCTGCAGGCGCCATCGGCCGGGCGAGGGCCATCGACGCCACGGCCGCCGCGACGGCCAGGGCCGCCGTCGCGCGGCGGAGGGGACCGGGGAGAAATCCTCGGAGTTTCATAGCTGGATATCCTTTCCGTCGTCCCCCTTGGCGAGGTCGGCCTGGACCTTCCTGGTCTTGGCGACGAGCCGCGCCGTCGCCTCCGGGTCGCGATCGATCGACAAATTGACGACGTCGCCGGCCTTCGCCCCCTTGGGCAACAGCCAGCGCGGGAGGTCGAACGAGCGGCCATCATCGGCGACGAGCACGGCGATCTCGTTCTTCGTTCCCTCGAAGCGGTCAATCGACAGGGATGTCGTCATCGGTCGCGGCCTCCTCCAACAAGGCCGGCCCCCCGGCCCGGATCCGTGGGGCCCGCGACGATCCCGACGCCGGCCCGGCGCGCCCATCGTCGTCCCGAACTCGCCATCGGTCAAGCCGGATCGCAGGATGACGACCACCGGGGCTGCTGTTCCCTTCCGGCAACATTGTTCCCCCGCGGCAACTCCGGTGTTGAGAAGAGTTCACGGACGCACGCAAGAATGAGGAAAAATTCACACTTCGCTTGCTTGCCGCAAGACGGGAGGCCAATCTCCAGGTTACGACCATCGGGGCTGTTGCGAGGCATCGCCCCACCATGGGTTTCTCCGGACGTGAGCCGGCACGGATGCCCGGAACCGGGACCACGAACATGCGCGGGACACTCATCGCCATCGGGTTGATCCTCGTCGTCGGCACCCTCGCCCGGGCCGATTACGGCGCGGGCCCGTCGTCGTCCTATGACGTGGATATCCAGGAAGGCAATCCGAATGTCTTCAACCTCCTGTCGACGAATGTCCTCGGGTCCGGAGCGTATGCGATCGCGGCTCATCGCTATGACGAGGTTCTCGAGTTCAACCTGTCGGGAACGATCACGGGGCTGACGCTCGATGGGGAGTTGACGGGCCTCCGCCACATCAGCAGGGGGGGCGACGAGACGAACCCGACCTACGCGAGCATGGGGGTGCCGGCGAGCTTCAATATGAGCGTCGCCGTCATCCCGGCGCCGCCGTCGTTCGACGCGACGGGCCTGGGGACGACAATCGTCGGGTCGAGCGCTTACGTCGGCGCGGCCGTCGTCGATGACGGCATCGCCGGCCCTGGCCTCACGGCCGTCGGCCCCACCTTCTCCGTCTCGCTCGACGCCGCCGCCATCGCGGCCGCCAACCAGGCGGTCGAAGACGGCGACCCCTTCTATCTCGTGCTCAGCGGCGGCGGGTACTCATCCCTCGGCGACAACCTTGAGGGCGACCTGTCCCCCGTAACGCTGGACGTCCAGGCCGCGTCGGTGCCCTTTTTCGCGCTCGCGGCCGTGCCCGAGCCCTCGACGCTCGCCCTGCTGCTCGGCGGGCTCTCCGCCGTCGGGGTCTGCGGGAGGCTCAAGGCCCGGTCTCGCCGCGGTGGATCGAATGGATCTCCTCGGGGGGCGCCGCCGCCTCGGCCGTGATCTCCGACTCCTCCTTCCACGCGGCGACCGCCCGCTGGAATCGAAGTTGTCGGGCGCGATTGGGGTCGCCGTCGCCCTTCTCGATGAGTTCGATCAGGGCGGGATCGCGCCGGCCCAGTCCGAACAGGGCCAGGGCCGCTTCCTCGCGCATCTCGCGATCCTCATCCATCAGCGCGCGCTCGACGGCGGGGAGAATTGCCGCCTTGCGGAGGTCCCAGTCGGAGACGGGTCGGCACTGGGCATCGATCGTCGTGCGGCCGAGGATGACGGCTGCCCAGCGGCGGACCACGACCTCCGGGTCGCGGAGGGCCGCCACGAGGGCGGGGACGACGTCCGGGCAGGCCGGACCACGGCGCCGGTCCAGGCCGAAGACCCAAAGTCCCGAAATCGCCTTGGCCCGGACGCCGGGGTCCTCTCGGCTCGCGAGCACTCCCATAAGGATCGTGGCCACGTCGGCCTGGATCTCAAGCTGACCCACTGCGAACATCCCCAACCGCTCGGCCGCCGCGCGGCGGACGCCGACCACAGGATCGCCCAGGGCCGCCTGCATCGCCGCGACGAGCGTCTCCGCATCCCGGGGCCCGAGTCCCCCCGGCACCGCGCCCATGGCCGCCGCGCGGACCGATTCGTCCGGGTCGTGCATGGCAGCGAGGCTATTGCGGAAGACCCGGTCTTTCAGGGGTTCCGGCGCGTACAAGGTCGCCATGGCCGAAGCGGCCTTCAAGGCATTGATGCGACAGATCGGGTCGGGGTCCTTCGTGGCACGGATCAGGGCGGGGAGTAGTCGCTCGGTCCGTCCTCGGCGACGCAGCAGATCATCGCGGGCCCGCTGATCCGCAGGGTCGTTCCCCATCGCCTCGAGGACCGCGGCGAAAACGGCTCCCTGGATTTCGAGCGCCACGCGCGTCGCCGGGCTTGGACGTTCCCGAATCGGAGTTTGAGGATCCACCAGTGGATTTCCGGATCGTCGTGGTAGATCCTCCACGCCGTCAACGGGAGCGGGACCAGGGCGATCAGCAGGGCAAGCGAGCGGATGCTGATCCGAATGTGAAGCCGCCGCATGGTGCCCACCTCGATCCGCCCCGCTCATCCCCGGTCCCGCCCGCGGAGTCATCGTGCCGCGTCGCGGAGTCCGCCCTGGCGGTCGCGGCGAGTTCGATCCGGTATCTCACGGGGCTTGCGGGAGGCCCATCTCGCGGCGGATGTCCGCGAACGCCTCGTCCACGGGCTGAGTCCGCCCGGCCCTCATGTCCTCCAGGCGCCGGCGGATGCCCTCCAGCGCGGGCCTGCTCGACCTCGTCGATGAGCTTCCGGTACGAGTCGGCTCCTGGACGGTCACATCGGTCCCGCCCTCGACGGCGAGCAGGACCGGCTCGCCGGTCTCCTTCAACCGGCGGGAGAATCCCGGGGCGTTCTCCAGGAACTCGGTCAGCGGATGAGCGTCGTGGCGGCGCGACGACATCGGGGACTCGTCCGGAAGGCTCGCCGCGGCGGCCCTTCCATTCTATCCGCTCAGCTGGCCCGATACGCCCCCGACTTCACCCGCTCGACCCACGTCTCATTCGCCCTGTACCACGCTACCGTCTCGGCCAATCCCCGCTCGAAGGAGACCGTCGGCCGCCAGCCCAGCTCGCGCTCGGCCAGGGCGCACTCGACGGCGTAGCGGCGGTCGTGGCCGGGGCGGTCGGTGACGTGGCGGATCAGGGATTCGGGCTTACCCGTCAGCTTGAGCACGAGGTGCGTGACGTCGAGGTTGTACCGCTCCGAGCGGCCGCCGAAGTTGTAGATCGCGCCGGTGCGCCCCTGACGCAAGGCCGCGTCGACGCCGCGGCAGTGGTCGAGGACATGGATCCAGTCGCGGACCTGGTGGCCGTCGCCGTAGACGGGCAGCGGCGTGTCGGACAGGGCGTTCGTAATGAACAGCGGGATCAGCTTCTCGGGGAACTGGTAGGGACCGTAGTTGTTCGAGCAGCGGGTGATGACCGTATCCATCCCGTGTGTGTGGTGCGCGGCGCGGACGAGCAGGTCGGCGCCGGCCTTACTCGCGGCGTAGGGGCTGTTCGGGGCGAGCGGGGTCGATTCGGTGAAGGGGGGGTCGTCGGGGGCGAGGGTGCCATAGACCTCGTCGGTCGAGACCTGCACATAGCGGGGAATCTTCGCGAGCCGGGCCGCGTCGAGCAGGCACTGGGTGCCGACGATGTTCGTGTGCAGGAACGGCGTCGCGTCGCCGATCGAACGGTCGACGTGGCTTTCGGCCGCGAAGTGGACGACCGCGTCGAAGCCCCCGGCCAGCAAGTCGCGGACGAGCGCCGCGTCGGCAACGTCGCCCCGGACGAAGCGGTAGCGAGAGTGGTCGGCGAGGTCGGCGAGGTTGTCGGGGTTGCCGGCGTAGGTGAGGGCGTCGAGGTTGGTGATCTCGACGTCCTGGTACGTCTCCAGCTCGAACCGGACGAAGTTCGAGCCGATGAACCCGCAGCCGCCGGTGACGAGGAGGCGCTTCAGCGTCATGTGTCCGGTGTCCGAACCGAGTCGCGAACGATCCGTCTTCCCGCCGCGCAACGCTAACCCGACGCGGGGGATCGGGCAAGCCGAAGCCGGCCGGGAGGGGTCAGCGATGCCGGGCGAGGAGCCGCGAGCTCCCTAGCTCGGTGCGATACTCCGCGGCCAGCAGGGCGTCGACGGCCCTCGCCGACGGGCTGTACCGCGCCGTCGTCGAGCCGGCCAGTGGGCGACTCCAGACGAGGTTACGGAGCGTGATCATCTCGATCGGGTCGTAGCCGATGTACGTCCCCGTGCTCCTGGTCACACCCGACGGCGGAGTGCCGATGATCGTCAGCGTGTACGTCCAGTGGACGTTGAGTCGGCCCCTCGGCTGGAGCACGACCCCCTCGCCATCCGGCAGCAGCGCCGCCGCCGCGATCGGGATCACCTGCCCGTGCGGGCCGACGAGCCGGTAATTCGTCGACATCCGTGGCCGGGCCCGGGGCGACCGGGCCGTCGAAGACGACCGCCAGCGCCGTCGGCAGCGCGTGGTAGCCGTACCGCAGCACTTGCACGACCATCGGCGCCGGGCCGACCGGCGGCGGCGGGGGCACGGGCGGGGGCGGCAGCGGGTTGACCGATTCGATGATCGTCGGCGAGGCGCTGGAGGCGAAGGCCGCGTCGCCGTTGTAGACGGCCACGACCAGGTGCGTGCCCGCGCCGAGCGGCGTCGGGATGAACGTCGCCGTGCCGGTCAGCCCGTCCAACGACGGGACGACCGCAGACGTCTCGGCCGCGACGCCGTCAATGTACAGCGTCACCGACCCGGTCGGGCCGTCGACCTGGGAGACCGGGGCGACGACCGCCGTGAAGGAGACGGACTGGCCGGTGGTCGAGGGGTTGGGCGCCGCGGTCAGCGCGGTCGTGGTGCCCGTTCGGTCGACGACCTGCTGGACGGCCGGGGCGGCGCTCGCCATGAAGCCCGAGGCCGGGTTGTAGTGGGCCGTGACCGCGTGAGCCGGCCGCGAGGGTCGACGTCATGAACAGCGCGAACGGGAGCCGCCTCGCTGGTCGGGCGAGCTGAGCGGCGACCGCCCTCGACCGCCGCGCCGTCGACGGAGAACGTGACCGTCCCGCCCGGCGACGCCGGGCGGTGCTCGACGCCCCGACGATCGCCTCGAAAGTGACCGGCCGGCCGACCGTCGAGGGGTTGGGGATTGCGCTGAGCGTGGTCGGTCGTGGCGACCGGTGGCCGGCGGGGCAGGCGGTCACCGGGATGTCCGTCGAGAACTCCGAGGTGTTGCCGTTCGGGGTCGGTCGCCGTCGGGACGAGGAACTGGCCCGCGACGTCCGAAGGCGCGGGGACGATGAGGCTGAAGCTGGCGTTGCCGTTGGCGTCGGTCTTCAAGGTCGTCGACCCGAGGAAGGTCTGCCCCTGGCCGTGGCCGGACGGGTCGGCCGTCGGGATGGCGTAGAGGTCGACGGTGAACTCGAGTGGGCGGCAGTTGAGCGTGCCGCATGATGGTCGACTGGCCGCCGAGGTGGCGGCCGAGGTGAGCACCGGGTAGTTCTGGAGGTTGTTCGGGCCGCCGTGCGGGCCGCCCGGGGTGTTGGGGGTGACGCCCATCGCTGCCGAGGTCGATGCCGAGCTTGCCATTGCCGTAGATCGAGTTAGAGAGGATAGCGTTATTAAATGGACCCAGCTTGCCTCGGCAAGTTAACGCCGTCGCCACCGTTGAAGGCGATCGTATTCCAGGCGCGGCTCCGCCGATAGGCCGAAAGAACGGCCCGGAATGCCGTGCCGCCGTTGCCCAGCGCCTGCGTCCCGGATGGCGTCGGTGCCGATGAAGTTGCCCTCGATGATGTTGTTGTTGAGGAGAGACCGAACAGGGTGATGCCCGATCCACCGTTGCTAGAGATCACGTTCCCGCGGCCGAACTACCCCCAATCGTATTGATTGGAGCTGGAGATCCTACGCCGTCCATGCCGTTGCCCAATGCCTCGATGCCGAATGCGTCGACGCCGATGAGGTTGCCCTGGACGATGGTGCCTCTCGTCGACTCGTTGTCCAGATCGACGCCGTAGCCCGATTGACGAGATCACATTCGCCGACCCCGGGGTCGTGCCGCCGATCGTGTTGTCCGCCCCGCCGATGATTCGATACCGTCGCCGTTCCGATGGCTTTCGTGCCGGTGAGGTCGGTGCCGACGAGTTGCCCTGGATCGACGTTGGAGCCGACGCTTCCTTGGACCACGAAGATGCCGGCATCTGGTTGCCGGAGATGACGATTCCCCGACCCGACTCCGCCAATCGTGTTGGCGCCGCTGAGCAGATACACGTCGTCGCCCCCGATGGCGAGCCCGGCAGATCCGGCCGCTCGGTGCTGATGTGATGCCCTGGACAGGGTTGGGAAGTTCGATTCCGTGGCCGTACGGGTCGGTGCCGGATCAGATTGCCGGCGCCGGGCAGTCCTTCCGATGACGCCGTCGATCCCATCGGGAAGATGCCGGAGCCGTTCAGGATTGCGATCGTCCCGGTGGGATCCGTCCCGATGTAGTTGCCCTGGATCAGATTGTGGCCGGCGACCTCGTTGTCCCAGATCGCCGTATCGATCCGGCCGCATGAGTTGTGCGACGCCGGCGGTCGTCCACCAATGGCGTTGAACGATCGCCAGGTCCTCCGGCACCGATGAAAATGGCGTCGAGTTGTGTCCGAGGAGGAAGGAGCCCACCGACGAATTCAGGCCGATGAAGTCGCCCTGCACGAGGTCACCGAACGAGGAACTCGCCAGGGCGAGCCCTGGAGGATCGCCGGTCCGATGAGATCTGCCGCGGGCGTGGTCCCGCCGATGATCGGATGCGCCCCCGATCAGGACGCCCTGGAAGTCGGGCAGGGAAGTCATGCCACTGGCATCCAGGTTGAGGAAATTGCCCGTGACGAGGTCGTCCCCTCTGCCTACGTCGAAGAGGTCGATGGCGTGCTCTGGAAGCCGCCGATCGCCAGCCCTTCGACGACGCTGTGTCCTCCTGAGATGTTGAGCCCGTCGAAGGACCTGTCGGAACCGAATAGCTCGACCTTGATCGTGGCGTTATCGCCCGTCGCAGACGTGCCGGGACGGCCCCCGGCTGGGTGTAGCCATCGATGGCGACGGGGCGTTGATTTGTCGCAGGGAGGTCGCCGGCCTGATCGTCCAGACGCCCGCGTCGTGAGCTCGTTAAGCCCGGGTCGGCCCGTCGGGATGTTGAAGTCGATCTGGTCGGGGCTCGCCGCGGTGTCGGTCGTGTCGGAGTTGACCTGGCCGATCGCCCAGCGGAGCGAGCCCATGCTCGTGTTATCAAGCGTATTGGTGACGGTAAAGACCTGGCTGAGGAGGCTGGCGGAGCTCGAGCACTCGGCCATCGGCCTCGGCAGGCCCGTCCTCGCATGTCGCTTCGTGCCGACGTCGGCGCGAAGACCCACGCTGGACGGTCGAGGAACCCCGTTCCAGGGGACCGAGCACTCCACCGTGGGGGCCGCCCGGGCCCAGGCCGGCCGGAAGCTTCGCGCCGGCCGCCGAGGAGTGGGAGTCGGAGGTGGGTGATCTTCGGCAGGCACCGGGAATCGTCGATCTTCTCGACTCTGACACGGCGGAAACGAGAAGTCAAAGACCGGTGTGCTCGATGATCCGTTCGGAGCCCGCCGGCCCACCGCGGCGACCCCGTCCCGCCCGGTGACGGCCGGACGCCCTAATCCATGCCGATCCGACCCTTGCGGCCGGCAAATCGGGCCGTCCCGGCGTTGCCCGGAGGGGCGGAATCGGGTACAATGGAACAGTCCTGCACTCCGAGGCGGTCCGCAGACGCCCGGTCTTTCGACGCCGTTCCGACCAGAGGGATCGACTTGTGAGCACCGCCGTCCCGCCGACCAACGAGCACCTGCCGACTCCGCCGCTGAATATCGAAGACGAGCTCAAGGAGAGCTACCTCAACTATGCGATGTCGGTCATCATCAGCCGGGCGCTGCCCGACGTCCGCGACGGTCTGAAGCCCTCGCAGCGCCGGATCCTGGCGGCGATGCGCGACCTCGGCCTGAACCCCGGCGGGTCGACCAGCAAGTGCGCGGGGATCGTCGGCGAGACGATGAAGCGGTATCACCCGCACGGCGATAACTCGATCTACCCGACGCTGGCCCGCATGGCCCAGTGGTGGAACATCCGGCACCTGCTCATCACCGGGCAGGGGAATTTCGGCTCGATCCACGGGCTGCCCCCGGCGGCCATGCGGTACACCGAGGCGAAGCTCAGCCCGGTCGCCGCCGAGATGCTCGAGGACATCCAGCTCGACACCGTCGACTTCCAGCCGAGCTACGACGAGAAGCACTCAGGAGCCGCGGGTCCTGCCCGGGAAGTTCCCCAACCTGCTGGTCAACGGCTCGGGCGGGATCGCCGTCGGCATGGCGACGAGCATCCCGCCGCATAACCTGGGCGAGGTCTGCGACGCCATCGTCGCCTACATCGACGACCCCGAGATCACCCTCGACGAGCTGATGGAGATCATCCCCGGCCCCGACTTCCCCACCGGCGGCCACGATCTGCGGCCACTACGGGATCAAGCGAGGCGTACCGGACCGGCCGCGGCAAGGATCATCGTCCGGGCGAAGTACGAGATCGAGGAGCTGAAGGACGGCCGCTCGCAGATCGTCTTCACCGAGATCCCCTATCAGCTCACGAAGGAGACCCTGCTCAAGAAGCTCGGCCGAGCTCGTCAACGGCGGGCGGATCACCGGCGTGTCGAATCGTCGACGACTTCAGCGACCGCAAGCAGCCGGTCCGGATCGTCGGTGACGGTCAAGAAGGGGCGAGGACCCCAACGTCGTCCTCAACCAGCTCTTTCAGTACTCGCCGCTGCAGGACTCGTTCAGCGTGATCATGCTGGCCCTGGTCGACGGCCGGCCCAGGACGCTCCCGCTCAAGGAATTCCTCCGGCTCTTCGTCGACCACCGGGTCAACGTGATCCGTCGGCGGACCCAGTACCAGCTCCGCCAGGCCGGGCAGCGGGCCCACATCGTCGAAGGCTTGCTGATCGCGCTGGCGTACATCGACGAGATCATCCGCGTGATCCGGTCGTCGGCCAACCCGGCCGAGGCCCGGGCGCGGTTGATGGGGATGGAGGTCTCCGCCGAGATCCTCCGCCGCGCCCTCGAACGACCCCGACGCCAGGGCGGCCACCAGCCTGACCCGGATGCAGGCCGACGCCATCCTCGCCATGCGGCTCCAGCGGCTCACCGGGCTCGAGGCCGACAAGCTCGCCGCCGAGTACACGGCGCTGAAGGGCGACATCGCCGGCTACGAGCGCATCCTGGCCGACGAGCAGCTGATCCTCGACCTGATCCGCGCCGACCTCCGCGAGATGAAGCAGAAGTACGCCGACCGCCCGGCGGAGCGTGATCGACCCCGAGGAGCTCGGCGACTTCGACAAGGAAGCCCTGATCCGCGAGGAATACATGGTGGTGACCGTCACCCACGACGGCTACATCAAGCGGCTCCCGCCCAGCACCTACCGCGCCCAGAACCGCGGGGGCCGGGGGATCTCGGCCACGAATACCACGCGAGGGCGACTTCCTCGAACACATGTTCGTCGCCCTGACGCACGACTACATCCTCTTCTTCACCGACCACGGCAAGGTCTACTGGCTCAAGGTCTACGACGTCCCCGAGCAGACCCGGACCTCCGGCGGCCGGGCGATCGTCAACCTGCTGCAACTGGCCGAGGGCGAGAAGATCACCGGCCTGATCCCCGTTCGCGAGTTCCACGAGGACGAATGCCTGTTCATGGTCACTCGCCGCGGGACCGTGAAGAAGACCGAGCTCACCGCCTTCCGCCGCCCGCTCGGCCGCGGGATCATCGCCCTGGGACTCGACGAGGGCGACGAGTTGATCGGCGTGGCCCGGACCAAGGCGGGCGACCAGGTGGTCCTGAGCACCCGCGATGGCATGGCGATCCGGTTCGACGAGTCCGACGTCCGCTCGATGGGCCGCCCCGCGTACGGCGTCCGGGGGATCGATCTGGAGGAGGACGACGAGGTCGTTGGCATGGTCGTGGCCAACGGCGAGGACGACCCGGCCAGCCTCCTGACCGTCTGCGCCAACGGCTTCGGCAAGCGGACGCTGCTGACCGAGTACCGCTCGCAGAACCGGGGCGGCAAGGGCCTGATCGACATCAAGACGAGCGACCGCAACGGCCCGGTCGTGGCGATCGCCAAGGTCACCGACGCCGACGAGGTGATGCTCACGACGACCGGCGGCATTCTGATCCGCACCACGGTCGCCGACATGCGGCCGATCGGCCGCAACACCCAGGGCGTCCGGCTGATCCGCGTCGAGGAGGGCGACGCTGTCGGTCAGCCTGGCCAAGCTCCCCGAGGAGGAGATTTCCGAGGCAAGGAGGCCCGGCCGCTGGCCGAGGCCCCGCCGCCCCCGCGCCGGCGGCCGCCGGCCCACATCCTCGATGACGGCGTCGCCGAGGCCGAGGCGAGCGATCACCTGGATGATCTGGATCGGGATGGGGAGCCGGATGCGTGAGTGGGTCGTAATCCCCGTAGCCCCGTGTTTCCCATGACCTGACGACCGGTTAGTGCCTGGCTCCCGAACAGGACCACGGTTCCATGGGAACGATATGGCTGCCTCCGATTCCTCCAGGCAGCGAGCCTGTCGAATTCACGGATGTATCGTCCGTTGTGATCGTCGGGGCTAATGGCTCAGGGAAGAGCCCGGCTTGGCGCCTGGGTCGAGGACCGGAGTAGCGTCGACAGCATAGTTCATCGAGTCTCCGCCCAACGGGCCTTGGTCATCGGCGACTTTATTCAGCCAAAACCGCTGGAACAAGCTCGGCGAATGCTCATCTTTGGAGCGGATCAACCCAACTTCGGTTTAGGACATAGAAGGGACTTCAGGTGGGGTAGGAATCCCACCGGTCATCTTCTCAACGATTTCGATACTGTCCTGGCATGGCTGTTCGCCGAACATGCCAAGATTGCAGATGAGTTCCGAGAGCGGTGCCGAACGACCACAGATGGAATTCCCCCCTTAGGAGAATCGAAGCTGGAAACGGCCCACCGCATTTGGCAGGAAGTTATGCCTCAACGCGAGTTGACCATTAGAGACGACAAAGTCACTGCTCAGATGACCGGTGGCGACACCTATGCCGGCAAAGAAATGAGCGATGGTGAGAGAGTTGCCCTCTATCTGATCGCCCAGTGTCTCGCTGTACCCCGAGGTGCGACCATCGTTCTCGATGAACCAGAGTTGCATCTCCACCAGGCGATCCAAGCGCGTCTGGGACCAGATTGAGGCCGCCCGATCCGATTGCGTTTTTGTGTACATCACACACGATCTTTCGTTTGCAGCATCTAGGACGACTGCGAAGAAGATATGGGTACGGTCCTACGACGGTGACCAATCTTGGGATTGGCATGAGGTGCCCCCGACCGAGCAGTTTCCCGAGAGCATGGTCCTGCAAATCCTTGGGAGCCGGAGGCCGATCCTTTTCGTCGAGGATGAGGTCAGCAGTCTGGACGTGGGGGTCTACCGGGCACTCTTCCCAGACCGATTAGTAATCCCCCGGAGTTCTTGCCGGAGGCGTCATCGAGTCCACGATCGGGCGCTCTTCCTTAACACAGTTACACCACGCGGACGTATATGGCGTTATCGATCGTGACCATCGTAGCGACACCGAGATCGCTTCCTACACAAAGGATCGCGTGTTCGCGCCTGATGTCGCTGAGATCGAGAACCTCTTTCTGATCCCCGAGGCTATTCGATACGTCTCTGTTCATCAGAAACGGAACCCAGACGACGATCTCATGGCGGTCCAGGATTTTCTCTTCGACGAGCTGAAGAGAGAGATCGCCGTTCAGGTAAACGACCGGGCCACCTTTCAGATCCAGCAGCGGTTGAACAGTTTCGCCGGTCCCGAAGACCGCAAGGGTGGGGCGGCTGCGTTCAAGCGGGCAGTCGATGACTACCTCTCCCCGATAGATTCGGCGGCCATTTATACTGAATGCGAAACGCTGTTCAAAGATGTCTTAGATCGACGCGAGTATCTCGGCCTCCTCAAATGTTACAACCGAAAGTCCCTTGCCTCTCGAATTTCCCGCAACTTGGGATTGGCCGAGGGAGAGTATCCGAAGCTTGAAGTGGACCCCAAAGTCTAGACCACTGAACCCGATTTTTTAGTTATGGTCCCGACCTTCCTCGGCTCATCCCGAGCCTCTTCCGGCCTCCTGATAGACCTGGGCTGGCGTCCGGTACTTGAGGCTCTGATGCGGCCTCTCCTCGTTGTAGAACCGGAACCAACTCGTCAGCCCCGACACCAACTCCGCCACGCTCCGGTAGTCCTTCAGATACACCTCCTCATATTTCAATGATCGCCACAACCGCTCCACGAACACGTTGTCCAACGCCCTCCCTCGACCATCCATGCTCACCGACACGCCAACCGATTCCAGCCGACCCGTGAACGACCTCGACGTATATTGCACCCCCTGATCGGTGTTGAAGATCTCCGGCTTTCCTCCCCTCAAGGCCTCTTCCAACGACTCCAGGCAGAACCGGCCATCGAGGCTATTGGAAAGGCTCCAGGACAAGACGTACCGGCTGTACCAGTCGATCGCAGCCGTCAAATACATGAACCCTTGATGCATCGGAATGTAAGTGATATCCGAAGACCATACTGATCCCGCCGCTCGATCTTGACTCCTCTCAACAGGTAGGGATAGACCTTGTGATCCGGGTTGTGCACCGTCGTTCGAGGACCGGGATGGATCGCTTCCAGGCCCATCAAACCCATCAGACGCTTGACTCTCTTGCGGTTGATCTCCTCTCCCTCATTGGCCAGCACGATGGCCATCCGACGACTGCCGAAGAACGGTGTCTTGAGATATTGTTCGTCGATCCTCCTCATCAGTTGCAGGTTCTCGATCGTCTCCGTCGCCGGCTCGTGATAGTAGCTGGCCCGGTTGAGCCCCAACAACTCGCATTGGCGACGAATGCTCAATTGAGGATGATTCTGTTCAATCAAGGCTCTCTTGGCCCCCATCTCACGAGGTAGATTTTTTTTCACCCAGGCCAGCTCCATCTGGAGCCGCCCGAGTTGCTCGTAGAGTTCGACCTGGATCTTCTCGGGATCGGGCTGTCGAGCCGTTGATCCGTTCTGAAAGAGAGTCTCCATGCCGTCGAGGAGTTGCTTCTTCCACTGGCTGATCTGGACCGGGTGGACCTGGAACTGCTTGGCCAGTTCGGCGATGGTCTTGGCCTGCTTGGCGGCCTCCAGGGCGACCTGAGCCTTGAAGGCGGGTGAGTGCTTTTTGCGGATTCGAGCCATGCGTTGCCCTCGGTTTGAACCTCGTCAAGTATAACTTGCCGGGTGGTCCAATTTCCGGGGTCCACTATAGCTCGTCTTGAGGCTGCTCCAGGAGGCCGAAGGGCATAAGCTGCGGATATTCTCAGATCGCGAATGCCCACGATCCCGACCGGTGGCTGTGGTTCACTCGCGAGTCGCAGTTCCCCTTGATAACGGAGGAGGGATCTCCGATGCCCATCCGCTGGCAAGACTTC
Organism: uncultured Acidobacteriaceae bacterium; assembly: GCA_963782275.1. GTDB lineage: Bacteria > Acidobacteriota > Terriglobia > Terriglobales > Acidobacteriaceae > Bog-257. Next base: position 70,061 of record CAWAJA010000016.1, read on the forward strand.
ATCGAAGAGCGCAAAGACATCATGCTCGGCAAGCCCGCCTTCAAGGGAACCCGGCTGACGGTCGAGCACGTCCTCAAGGAGATGGGCCTCGGCATGACCGATGCGGAGTTGCTCGACAACTACCCGACCCTCCGGCCCGAGCACATCAAGGCGGCGCTGCTCTATGCCGCGGCCGTGCTGGCGATGGACGAGACGATCTACGTCTGACATGGCGAGCCTCGTGACCCCGGCCCCCCGCACTGATACGATCCACCCTCGACGGGACGACGGCCCAAGCCTCCGGCCATCGTCTCGCCTCGGGGGCGTGACCCATGACCACCCGCCGCCACTTCCTCGCCGGCTCGCTCGCGCTGATGGGCACTCCCCGCCTGGCCCGGGGAAGCACGCCCACGAAGAAGGTCGCCTTCCTCGGCACCGAGGTCCGGACCCATTCCCACGTCCAGCACTTCCTCGATCGAATGACCCTCGGCTATAGCTGGGCCGGCGCGTGGGTCGCGCCTCGCCTGGAAGTCGCCTCGCTCTACATCGACCAGTTCCCCGCAGGTGACCTGCCGCGGACGAGGGCCGCGCGGCACAAGCTGACGCTGTTCCCGACGGTCGAGGAGGCGCTGACCCTCGGCGGCTCCAAGCTCGCGGTCGACGGCGTCGTGATCATCGCCGAGCACGGGCGGTATCCAAGGAACGAGAAGGGGCAGACGCTCTACCCGCGGTACGAGTGGTTCAAGCGGGTGGTGAAGGTCTTCGAGGCGAGCGGGCGGAGCGTGCCGGTGTTCAACGACAAGCATCTGTCGACGACCTGGGCGCGGTGCCGCGAGATGGTCGACGACCGCGACGGCTCGGGTTCCCGTTCCTGGCGGGCTCGTCGCTTCCGGTCACCTGGCGGCTCCCGCAGGTCGAGATGCCGATGGACGCCGACCTTCGTCGAGAGCGTGTGCGTCGGCTACGGCGCGGTCGACAGCTACGACTTCCACGGCCTGGAGACGGCCCAGTGCATGTCCGAGCGGCGCCGAGGCGGCGAGCGGGGGATCGTCCGGGTCCATGCCCTCAAGGGGAGGCGATGTGGCAGAAGCTGGCCGGCGGGGATCGCGAGACGACCCGCCGGCTCATGGTCGCGGCGCTCTGCCGGAGTCACACCCTGCCCGTGGAGACCGGCTACCCGTCCGATGCTGTCTCCTTCGAATGGGCGAGGAAGGTGATGCCGAAGACGATCGCCTACTTCATCGAGCACGTCGGGGGGTTCCGGACGACGCTCTTCCTGGCGACCGTCCGCGACTTCAACTATGCCGGGCTCTTGGGCGACGGCCGCGTCGTCTCGTGCCAGATGTACCTGCCGATGCCTGGGATCGGGATAGGGCGAGTGCGACGACGGCCGACTTCTTCAACCCGCTGGTGCGGCACATCGAGGACCTCGTCCTGGAGCGGCGGGCGAACTATCCGGTCGAGCGGCACGCTGCTGACGTCGGGGATGGTCATCGCCGCGGTCGACTCGCTTCACCGCGGGCAGGTGCCCGTCGAGACGCCCGAGATGGCGGTGTCGTATCAGGCCCCGCGCGGGTCGTTCTATTGTCGCGACTGAGAGGAGGATCACGATGGAACCGCGCCTGAACTATCCGAAGCTGGCCCCCGAGGCGGCCAGGGCGATGTACGGGCTGGGCGCCTATCTCGCGGCGTCCGGGTTGGAGCATGGGCTGCTGGAACTGGTGAAGATCCGGGCCTCGCAGATCAATGGCTGCGCGTACTGCATCGACATGCACACGAAGGACGCCCGCGGCTGGGCGAGACGGAGCAGCGGATCTACGCGCTGAACGCATGGCGAGAGACGCCGTTCTTCTCGGACCGCGAGCGCGGCTCTCGTGTGGACCGAGGCCGTGACGCACATCGACCGCGGCGTCTCCGATGACGTCTATGCGGAGGCCCGGCGGCACTTCGAGGAGAAGGAGCTCGTCGACCTGACCTGGGCCGTCGCCGCGATCAACGCCTGGAACCGGGTCGCCATCAGCTTCCGAAGCGTGCCGGGGGCCTATCAGCCGAAGAAGCAGCCCGATTGAATCGAGAGGCTGACATGTCGGGAACCCTCTCCGTGCGATCGGTACGCCTTGTCGCTTGCATCGCCCTCGTTGCGTCCATGGCGCACGCCGGGGAGCTGCCCTGGATCGGCGCGGACGCGACGCGGACACGGGTGACGATCGTCGGGGTCGACGGCTCCGAGAAGCGGGTCGTCCTCGACGCGCCCCGGCGGTTCGCCGCGCCCGACTGGTCGCCCGACGGCAAATCACTCGTCGTCAACGGCGGCGGCAGGCTCTGGAGGCTGCCGGCGGCGGGCGGGGTCGCCCGAGCGCGATCGCGACGGGCGCGGTGCCCTGGATCGACATCAACCACGGGGTCTCGCCCGACGGCAAGACGCTGGCCTTCACCGCCGCGGGGCGCTGTTCCGCAGCCGGCCAAGGGGGCAGCCGGCGCGGGTGACGGCCGCCGCGCCGAGCTATTTCCACGGCTGGTCGCCCGACGGCAAGACGCTCGTCTATTCGGCCAATCGGAGGGCGAGGCCTCGACATCTTCGCATCGCGGCCGACGGCGGGCCCGAGCGGCGGCTCACGACCGACTCGCATCCCGACGACGCCCCACAGTACTCGCCCGACGGCCGATGGATCTACTTCCACTCCGACCGCTCGGGCAGTCGCGACATCTGGCGCATACCCGCCGCCGGTGCCGGGCCGGGCGACGCCAGGGCCGAGCGGATCACCGGCGACGACCGCGAGGACGCGGCGCCCCACCCCTCGCCCGACGGCAAGTGGCTGATCTTCCTCTCGTATCCGCCCCGGACCGGCGGCCATCCGCTCGATCGCGACGTCCTGATCCGCCGGCTCCCGCTCGCCGGGGACCGGGTCGCGCCGGGCAAGGCCGAGGACGTCGCCCGGCTCGTCGGCGGCCACGGCACGCTCGGCGCCCGGCCGTTCTCGCCCGACGGCCGGCAGCTCGTCTATGTCAGCTACGAGCCGCCCGCCGCCGACGGTCCGGATCGTCTTCTTCACCCCGTCCGACCTCGCCGCCCCCGGCCGGTGTCCCCCATCGGCTGACGCAGATCGCCGACGCGGCCGAGCGGTTCCTCTTCGACGGGATGAGGCGCTGGAAGTATCCGCCGGCCGTCGACCAGCCTCTTCCGCCGAAATCCCGACGGCACGGTCGAGGTCGTCTCCGTGAAGGGCGACCGGCCCGTCGCCGACGCGGCTAGTACGCCAAGCCCGCCTGCCGCGGCGACGCCATCGAGAAGGCGAACCGGCAGTTGCGGATCGACGGCGAGGGGCACATCTGGTGGGTCTTCCTCTACGTCGGCGACCGCCCGAAGCGGTTCAGCGACTGGCAGGGCGGGGGCTGCTCGCGCGACGGCGGCTGGGCGATCGTCAACTACGACACGATCCCCGGCGAGATCCGCCCCGACCTCGGCCTGGCGGCCGGCTTCAACGCCGAGTATTTCCTCAAGGGGACCATCCACGAGCTGGGCCACGCCTTCGGCCTGCCGCACATCGGCCCCGACCTCGTCGCTCGGGATGGGCAACTCGCTGATGGGGCCGAACAACCGACGTCTACGCCGGGCGGGGCTACCCCAAGGCCGACCAGGTCTACCTCACCGAGGCCGTCGGCCGCGATGCTCTGGAAGCACCCGGTCTTCTCCGGCACGACGAAGGACCGCCAGCCTCCAGCCGACCGTGAAGCTGGTCGACTACAAGGCCGACGTACAGCCGAGCCGTCGAACCGGATCACGCTCTCCGGCAAGGTCGTCGCCGACATGCCGGCGCACAGCGTGGTCGTCCTCGACGACCTGGGCAAGCCCGAGGACGACTACTGGTATCGGAGCCACGTCGCCCGGGTCGGCCCCGACGGCGCCTTCCGCGTCGACGTCGACAAGCCCGGCCCGCGCCAACGGCCACTTCCGGATCTTCTTCTGCTTCGAGAACGGCATGGTCACCGGCGACGGCGTCGGGGTCGTCTTCGACGATCACGGCGAGATCCGCAAGTCGTACCGGTTCCGCGACGGGGGCTATCTCTTCGGGGATTGAGCGGAGATCGAGCCGGTTATTTGCCCCCGATCGACGTGTGATCGTGGACGATCTTCCATCCGCCGGGGAACTGCCTCACGATGAGAGTGAAGAGGCCGGCGGGGTGCGAGCCGTCGGACTTGACCAGCGCCCGACCGTCCGCGGGCCAGAACGACATTGGGGGCGAGGGATCTCGAACTCGAGGTCGGTGAAGGTCAGGGTGCCCATCTCCTTGCCCTCGGCCTGGTAGTTCTTGCGGTAGCGGTCGCGCATGGCGGCGAAACCGCGGGTTCGGTCGCCGCCGGACTGGAAGACGACGTCGGGCGAATCCCAGTAGCCGGCGAGGAACCCGTCGAGGTCCTTGCGGTTCCAGTCGGCAACCTGGCGGTCGAGCAGGGCGCGGACCTCGACGGCGGGGTCAACCGGGGGGACGAGGAGCAGGAACACAGCGCCGGGGCGATGAGGTGAGACATTGCGTCCTCCCGATCGAGGGGAACGCCGGGGATGGTAACGGGTCGCCCAACGCTAGCGGCGGGGGTCGCGTGCGGTCAAGCCGCGGCACGTCCTCGACGACCGGCGCATTGTGCGGCTCGACCGACCCCGTTAGCCTGGTGGGTCGGATGCGGGGCGGGGACGCCCGTCAGATTCCATCAACCCTTCCGGGACGATTTCATGAAGCGACTCCTCGGCGCGATGCTCGCGGCGGCCCTCCTCTCCGGCCAGGCCCGCGCGGACGACAAGGACGCCACGGCCGTCCTCGACAAGGCCATCGCGGCGCTCGGCGGCGCCGAGAAGCTCGCCAAGGCCGGCACGGCGACGTGGAAGACCAAGGGGACGATCACCCTCGGCGACAACGACAACCCGATCAAGACCGCCACGACCGTCCAGGGCCTCGACAAGCACCGGGCCGAGTTCGAGGGCACGTTCAACGGCGACGAGATCAAGGGCGTGACGGTCCTCGTGGGCGACAAGGGCTGGAGGAAGTTCGCCGATAACTCCATGGAGCTCGACGGCGACGACCTCGCCAACGAGAAGCGCAGGGCGTACCTCCAGGCGGCGGCGACGGTCCTCCCACTGAAGGGCAAGGGATTCAAGGCCGAGTCGGTGAGCGAGGAGAATGTCGGCCACAAGCCGGCTGTCGCGGTCAAGATGACGGGGCCCGACGGTAAGAGCTTCACGATCTCCTTCGACAAGGAGAGCGGCCTGCCCGTCAAGCTCGTGGCAACAGTGAAGGGCTTCCAGGGCGAGGACTACACCCAGGAGACGACCTACGCCGACTACAAGGACTTCGACGGGATCAAGAGGCCCACCAAGACGCAGAGCAAGCGCGACGGGATGAAGTTCGTCTCGGTCGAGGTCTCAGAGTACAAGACGCTCGACGCCGTCCCGCCGGGAACGTTCGACGAGCCGAAGTGAGGCGGCCGGGACCTAGTGATCGACCTCGTCGACGGGCGCGGCGGGGCCGTCGCGCTTGACCAGCTCGATGCCGTGCAGGCAGTCGGCCTTGGCCTTGTAGCCCTCGCCGGACGTCGCGATGACCTCGTTGTTGCCCGCGCGGAGCCGCCAGCGGAACTCGCCCTTGGCGTCCTTGAAGACCTGGAACTTGGTCATGGTCGGGCTCTCCGGGGTGACGGGAAGGGGCCGGACGCCGGGGGACGTCCCGGTCAATTTAACATAGTAGAACCCCCTGGGAAAGCGGGCGACGACTCCCTTTCGATCTCCGGGGCCCGTCGCGTATCCTCGTGCGCGTCCCGACCCAGGGGAGAGGCGCGCGAGGAGACCGACGATGCGACGAACGACGAGGCTGGTCGCGGCCCTGCTGGCCCTGGTCCCGATCGCGAACGAGGCGCGGGGGCAAGTCCCCGACTCGATCGTCGCTGAGGGCGTGCCCGAGGTCCCCAGGGATCTGAAGGCCCAGCTCCGGCGGTATCAGAACACGCGGTCGGCCATGTTCCAGGGCTGGCTCGGCGGCCGTCGCGAGATCCTGATCGGGACGCGATTCGCCGACACGAACCAGGTCCACCGCGTCCTCTTCCCCGGCGGGCGCGGACGCAACTGACCTTCTTCGCCGACCGGGTCCTCGGCGCCGAGCCGAACCCGACGTCGACCGGCTTCGCCTTCAGCGCCGACGAGGGCGGGGCGGAGAACTACCAGGTCTTCTTCCAGGACGCCGACGTCGGCACGCACCGGCGTCTCACCGATGGCAGTCGCGGAACGTCCTGGCGGGCTGGTCGAACGGCGGCACGCTGCTCGGCTTCAGCAGCAACGCGCGGAACGGCAAGGACATGGATCTCTACCTCGTCGAGCCCGGCCCCTCGACATCCTCACGCCGGCTCAAGGAGGTCTCCGGCGACTGGTCGATCGCCGACTGGTCGCCCGACGACCGCCACGTCGCCGCGGTCGAATACATCTCGGCGAACGAGAGCTACGTCTATCTGATCGAGGTGGCCTCGGGCGAGACGAAGCCTCTGATGCCCCGCGTGAAGCCCGGGTCGACGACGGTCAGCTACGGCGACGTCCGCTTCGCGCCGACGGCCGCGCGCTCTACTGGACGACCGACCTCGACTCGGAGTTCCGCCGGCTCGCCGCGCTACGACCTGGGGACGGGACAGGCGTCGATCCTGACGGCGGACATTCCGTGGGACGTCCAGGGCTTCGACCTCAGCGACGACGGCCGGACGATCGTCCTGACGACGAACGAGGACGGTCTGGCCAGGCTACATATCCTCGACATCGCCACCGGGGCCGAGGCCCCGCGCCGGCATTGCCGATGGGGCAGATCTTTGGCCTGAAGTTCCGCCGTGGGACGCAGGAGTTCGGCTTCACGCTCGTCTCGGCCCGGGCGACGGGCGATGTCTACTCGTACGACCTCGCCTCCGACCGCCTCGAACGCTGGACGGCGAGCGAGACGGGCGGGCTCGACGCCTCGAAGTTCGCCGAGCCGGAGCTGGTCCACTTCCCGACCTTCGACGGCCGGCCAGATCCCGGCATTCGTCTACAGACCCAGCCCGCGAAGTTCACCGGCCCGCGGCCCGTCCTGATCGACATCCACGGCGGCCCCGAGGGCCAGTTCCGCCCCGGCTTCCTCGGCCGGCTCAACTACCTGATCGACGAGCTGGGCATCGCCGTCGTCTTCCCCAACGTCCGCGGCTCGTCCGGCTACGGCAAGTCGTACTTGAAGCTGGATAACGGCTTCGCCCGCGAGGACTCGGTCAAGGACATCGGCGCCTTGCTCGACTGGATCAAGACGCAGCCGAACCTGGACGCCACGCGGGTCGCGCGTGACGGGCGGCTCGTACGGCGGCTACATGTCGCTGGCGACGATGACCCACTTCAGCGATCGCCTGAAGTGCTGGGATCGACGTCGTGGGGATCTCGAACTTCGTCACGTTCCTGAAGAACACCCAGGGCTACCGCCGCGACCTCCGCCGCGCCGAGTACGGCGACGAGCGCGACCCGAAGATGCGCGAGCACCTCGAACGGATCTCCCCGCTCACCGACGCGGCGAAGATCGCCGTGCCGATCCTCGTCGTGCAGGGCAAGAACGACCCGCGCGTCCCGGTCACCGAGGCCGAGCAGATCGTCGCCGCGATCCGCAAGGGGAATCGCCCCGTCTGGTACGTCCTCGCCAAGGACGAGGGGCACGGGTTCGCGAAGAAGGTGAACCAGGATTACCTGATGGCGGCGGAGGTGCTGTTCCTCAGGAAGCACCTCCTCGGCGAGCCGAATTCCTGAACTTGCCCGCTCAAGGAGCCGAAGGTGTCCGATTGCACGGCGAAGGGTGTCGCGTCCTGGGCCCTCGCGGCCGCTTTCGCGGCGGTCATGGCCGGGGTATCCTCGTCGTCCGCGAGCGACGACTGGATCCGGCCCTCGGCGCTGAAGCCCGGCGACACGATCGCGTTCGTCGCCCCCTCCGGCCCGGCCGAGATGCCGCCGTTGCGGCGGTATGCGGAGATGCTGGAGGGGGCCGGTTACAAGGTCCTGATCCCCGAAGGAATCGTCCGGGACGGAAGGCGGAGCGACGCCGAGCGGGCGGACGAGCTGAACGCCATGATCCGCGACCCGAAGGTCCGGGCGATCTTCCCGGTCCGTGGCGGGTATGGCCTGACGAGGATCCTGGACCGGATCGATTACGCGGCGCTCCGCAAGGACCCCAAGATCGTCACCGGCTACTCGGACCTGACCGCCCTCCACCTGGCGATCGCCCGCAAGGCTCGGCTCGTCAGCTTCCACGCCCCGATGCCGATGAGCCACCTCTGGCAGGGGGACAAGCCCGAGTTCGCCTTCGAGGCCGCGTCGTTCCGCCGCGCCGTGTTCGCCGACCATATGGGAAGGGGAGCCTCCGGCTACACGATCGCGGTCCCGGCCGACGGCAAGCCGGAGAGGCTCGTCGGCGGCGATCGCGCAGGGCCGGCTGCTCGGCGGGAACCTGTCGCTCGTCTGCGCGACGATGGGGACGCCCTACGCGATCGAGCCCCGAAGGGGCCATCCTCGTCCTCGAGGACACGAACGAGGCGCCCTATCGCGTCGACCGGTATCTCTCCCAGCTCCGATTGGCGGGCGTCCTCGACGCCGTCGCCGGGGTCGTGCTTGGGGATTTCGGCGGCAAGGACCCCGCGGAGGCCGCGGAGATCGAGGGCGTCTTGAGGGGATACTTCGAAAAGGCAAGGTCCCCGTCCTCATCAAGTTCCCGGTCGGCCACACCCCGCGCAACGCCACGCTCCCGCACGGAGGCCTCGTCGAACTCGACGCCGACCGGTGCAGCCTGAGGCTGCTTGAAGACCCCGTCCGGCTGGATTGAATCGGCGCAACCATGAAACGCTTGATGAGACGCGATCGGGTCGTCGTCGCAATCGCGGCGACGGCCGTCTTGATGCTCCCCCTGCGCGGGGCCGTCGCGGCCGAGGTGAGGCCGAACATCATCCTCGTCCTCGCCGATGATCTCGGCTGGGGCGATTTCTCGTGCTACGGCGGGACGCTGGCCCAGACGCCGCACCTCGACCTCATGGCGCGCAGGGGGTGCGGTTCACGCAGTTCTACGTGGCCTCGCCGATCTGCTCGCCGTCGCGGTGCGGGATCATCACGGGCCAGTGGCCGGCGCGGCATCGCATCACCAGCTATCTCCAGACCCGCGCCGGCAACGCGGCGTGCGGGCAAGCCGACTTCCTCGACCCGTCCGCGCCGTCGCTGCCGAGGGCCCTGAAGGCGGCTGGGTACGCGACGCTGCACATCGGCAAGTGGCACCTCGGCGGCGGCCGCGACGTCGTCGACCCGCCGAAGTTCACCGCCTACGGCTACGACCGCGGCTTCGGCACCTGGGAGAGCCCCGAGCCGCATCCCGACATCACCGCGACCGACTGGATCTGGTCCGACAAGGATCGCGTCAAGCGCTGGGACCGGACGGCCTGGATGGTCGACCGGACGCTCGACTTCGTCCGGGCCCATCCCGACACACCCTGCTTCGTCAACCTCTGGCTCGACGACACGCACACCCCCTGGGTGCCGTCGGCCGAGGAACAGGCGGTCGGCAAGAATGGCCGGACGGTCGGCAAGCCGGACACGCCGGAGCGGCTCCGCGGGGTGCTGACGGCGATGGACGCGCAGCTCGGCCGACTCCTCGACGCCCTCCGCGACCCGAAGGCGACGCGGCCGACGATCGTGCTTTTCCTCGGCGACAACGGCCCGCTGCCGACGTTCGGTCAGCGCCGGGCCGGCGGGCTCCGCGGGAGCAAGCTGAGCCTCTACGAGGGCGGCATCCGCACGCCCTGCATCGCCTGGGGCCCGGGGGTCGTGCCGGCCGGCGTGACGAACGACGCGACCGTGCTCGCGGCCGTCGACCTCTTCCTTACCCTCGCTGGCCTCTGCGGCGCCCCGCTCCCTGAAGGCTACGTCTCCGACGGCGAAGACCTCGGCGTCGCACTTCGCGGGGGCTCGCCCCGCCGGACCAAGCCTTTGTTATGGGAATACGGCCGCAACGCGAAGTCCTTCGACTACCCGGCCGGGACGAACCGGAGCCCGAACGTCGCCATCCGCGACGGATCGTGGAAGCTCCTTGTCAACGCCGACGGGACGGGGGCGCAGCTCTACGACCTCGCCGCCGACTCGAAGGAGTCGCGCGACCTCGCGGCGACCCGCCCCGAGATTACGAAGTCGTTGGCGGACCGGGCCCTCGCCTGGAGGAAGTCGCTGCCCTGATGGCACGGGAATTCCCGCTCCGCTATGCTCTACGGCGAAGGTCTCCTGACGACCCCCGGCCCCGTTCGCGAGGAGAGATCATGCGACGTCGACCCCTCCACCACGGCGCCCGCACGCTCCTGGCGGCGGCCGCGCTGCTGTCGGCCCCCGTGGCGGTCGTCGCGGACGACGCACCGCTGGCCGTCCGGCTCCGCTCGCGGGTCGAGGACCCGGCGCACAAGGGCCAGTTCCGGGCCGTCGAGAAGTCCGCGTCGTGGGACCCGAAGCACACGGCGATCATCGTCTGCGACATGTGGGACCTGCACCACTGCCTCAATGCCGTCCGCCGCGGCGAGGAGATGGCACCGACGATGGACCGCGTGCTCAAGGCGGCCCGCGATCGCGGCGCCACGATCATCCACGCGCCGAGCGATTGCGTGGCGTTCTACAAGGACCACCCGGCACGGAAACGGGCAATCGAGACGCCCAGGGCGAATTCCTTCCCCTCCGAGATCGCCGCGTGGTGCTACAAGATCCCGTCAGAGGAGAAGGGCGTCTACCCGATCGACCAGTCAGATGGCGGCGAGGACGACGACCCGGCCGAGCACGCGAAGTGGCAGGAGAAGCTCACCGCCATGGGCCGAAACCCCAAGGCCCCCTGGACGAAGGAGACCGATCTCCTGACCATCGACGCCGACCGCGACTACATCAGCGCCGACGGTAAGGAGGTCTGGAGCATTCTCGAGCACCGCGGGATCGAGCATATCGTCCTGTTGGGCGTTCATCTGAACATGTGTGTTCTTGGCCGCCCGTTCGGGCTGCGGCAGATGGCGAAGAACGGCAGGGAGGTCGTGCTGATGCGCGACATGACTGACACGATGTACAATCCCGCCCGCTCGCCCCACGTGAGCCACTTTGCGGGGACCGAGCTGATGGTCGAGCACGTCGAGAAGTACGTCTGCCCGACGATCACCAGCGACCAGCTCCTCGGCGGCGCTCCGTTCCGGTTCAAGGGGAACGGCGCGGCCAAGCCGAAGCTCTCGCCTGTGGCCCCCGCCGCGACGACAACCCAGTCTTAGGGTCCGGGAAATGTGCTCGATCTCGGGCCCGGGCGCGGGTAGGCTCGTCCGGGATGGGGAGACGTATCCCCAAATCCCCATGAATCGAGGACGATCCCATCGACGAGCAACATGCATATCAGACTGGATACTGGTTCGGCCTGGTCTTCGCGGCCCTGCTTGCCGGCATGCTCTGCGGGCTGCTCCCCTGGTTCTTCGGCCGGAAGCGGGGCCATCCTGGCGTGGCGTCGGCCGGGATGGTGGCCTGCGTCGTGGCGGGCTTCATCCGCGGCCTGATCGCGGCCGTGCCGACGGCGATCGTCTTCGCGATCGTCATCGCGCTGCTACCCGCCCCGAAGAAGAAGATGCGGCTGGGTCCGGTCGCAGCCTGGCGCCTCGGACGCCCAGCGCGCCCTACGAGGTCTGATCCGGCCCCCGGTTTTTCTCTGCATTATGCCTTGTGCTTTCTGCCTCGTGCGGAAAGCGCAAGGCATAAGAAGAAAGCCCGAGTCGTATCACTCTCGGCCCTTCGCCGCGGCGGCCGAGCCGATCCGCGCGAGCAGGGCGTCGATCGCCTTGCGCTCGGCATCGAGCGTGGCGCGGGCCGGCGTGCCGTCGGGCTGGTCGCGAGCCGCGCGCTCGAGGAGGGTGAGCCGGTCGCGGCGGGCGCGGAGGGCCTCGTCGAGGTGGCCGAGCTTCTCGTGAGCATTCGCGGCGACTTCGTGGGCGTTGCTCAGGTAGTTCCGGAACAGAGTGTTCTCGGGATCGACGCGGACGTTCTCGGCGAGCAGGTCCAGCGCCTCGGCCGCGGCGGCGAGGGCGTCGGCGGGCCGGCCGATCCGGATGAGCACGTCAGCCCGGTCGTTGCAGGCGTCGGCCAGGTCGCCGCGGTTGCCGAGATGGTCGGGCGCATCGCGGACGATCTGCCGGAGCGCGGCGCAGGCATCGTCGAGGAAGGGCAGCGCCTCGCGGGGTCGCCCCTCCAACATGAGGAGCTTGGCCACGTTGTTGCGGGTCCGCGCCACGTTCCGCTTCGCGTAGGCGTCGCCAGGCCGGGCGGTGGCCAGCGCCTCGCGGAGGGCCAGCGCCTCGCGGGCCAGGCGGCCCCGCTCGGCGGGATCGGAGATGAAGATCATGTTGTTGAGCGTCTGCGCCAGGTCGCGCTTGTAGTCGGCGTTCTCGGGGTCAAGGCGGAGCAGCTCTTCGAACTGCTCCCGCGCCTCCTGATAGGTGCGGAGCGCCTCGGGGCCCAGCCCACGCGTGCTGTAGGTGTTCGCGAGGTTGCCGAGAGCGTGGCCGACCAGCCGGCGGTACAGGGGATTACCCGGCTCGGCCGCGACCAGCGCGCGGTAAGCCTCGATGGCGCGGCGGTGGGATGCCTCGGCCTCGGCGAAGTGGCCCAGGGCCGTGTGCAGGGTGGCAATCAGGTTGTGGCACTGGGCGATCTCGCGGCGGTATGAGAGGTCGCCGGGGCTGTCGCGGGCGACCGCCTCGAGCAGCGGGCAGGCCTGTCCGAGAAACTCGATCGCCTCGCGGCGATCGCCGGAGTCGTGGAGCATCCGGCCGGCGTGGAGGCTGGCCTGGGCCGCGTCGAGGCGGAGGGCCGGGTCGTTGCCGTGGTGGTGGAGGAAGTCGCGGTAGTAGGCGACGGCGTCGCGGATCACCTCGCTCCGGACCGACTCCAGCCCGGGCTTGTTCAGGCGCCGCTGGTGTAGACCTTCACGTAGAACTTGTCGACGGCGTCGCGGGCCTGGCGGAAATTCCGCTCGGAGTCGCGGAGGTTCGCCTCGGCACGTCGCCAGAGGACGACGACGGCGGTCGTGCCGGCGGCCAATACGACGGCCAGCGCCGCGACGAGCGACGCCGCCAGCGGCCTACGCCGCGCCAGTCGCCAGGCCCTGCCGACGACACCCACGGGCCGGGCACGAATCGGCTTGCCATGCCCCCAGCGGCGCAAGTCGTCGGCCATCGCGGCGGCCGACGGGTAGCGGCGATGCGGCTCCTTCGCCATCGCCGCCAGGCAGATCGTCTCCAAATCGCGCGGGACCGCGTCGTTGAGCCGCCGGGGCGGGCGAGGCTCGTCGTTGAGGATCTGCTGCACGACCATGTGCGGCGTACCGTGGAACGGGGCCTCGCCCGTGAGGCACTCGTAGAGCGTGGCGCCCAGGCCGTAAACGTCGGCAAGCGCACCGGCGTTGGGGTCGCCGCGGGCCTGCTCGGGGCTGAGGTAGGCCGGCGTGCCGGCGACGACACCGCTGCGGGTCAGGTCCGACGACTCGGCCGCGAGTCGCGCCAGGCCGAAGTCGACGACCTTGGCGCGGCCGGTGGCAGACTCGACCAGGATGTTGTCGGGCTTGACGTCGCGATGCACCAGCCCCGCCGCGTGGGCTGCCGCCAATCCCTCGGCCGCCTGCGCCACCAGTTCGGCGGCCTCGCGCGGGTCGAGGCGGCCCCCGGCGCGGATCCGCTCGGCCAGGCTCGGCCCGGCGATGAACTCCATCGCGAAGTAGAGGACCGGGTCGGACGGGTCGGACGTCGCGTAGACGCGGACGATGTGGTCGTGCTCGACGGCCGCCGCGGCGTGGACCTCGCGGATGAACCGACGCCGCGCCCGGTCGTCGTCCACGTCGGATCGGAGGGCCTTCAGCGCCACGATGCGCCCCAGCGTCCGGTCGCGGGCGCGGTAGACCACGCCCATCCCGCCGCGGCCGATCTCGGCCTCGATGTCGTAGGGGCCGAGGCGCCTTCAGGTCGACCGCACGACCGTTCGGCGGCCGGCGCGATCGCAGCCCCTGGAGGGCGGCCCGGCGGACCGACTCGTCGTCCCAGATGCCCAGCCCGGCCGCCATCCAGAGCTCGAGGTCGGGGTCGTCGGAGAGCCGGTCGAGCGCGTCGAGGCACGAGTCGCACGCCTCGATATGGCTGCGGATCTCCTCGGCCGAGTCCGGCGGCAGGTCGCCCCGGAGCAGGTCGCGCAGAGCCTCGTCAGGCGGGCAGGCAGTCATCGGAGACGCCCCCCGGATCTCAGCCCCGCGGCAGGGCCAGGGCAGGTCGTCGGCCAGGGCCAGCACCTCCTCCCTGAGCCGCCGGAGCACGCGCGATTTGGCGGAATACACGGCGTCGATCGTCAGGCCCAAAGGCGCGCGACGTCGGCGGCACGCTGGTCGCCGGCCCAGATCCGCTCGAAGGCCGTCCAGGTCGAGGCTTCGAAATCGCCGCGGATGCGGGCCAGCGCCGCCTCGAGCAGCCGCGCGTGGAACTCGGCCGACCATTCGGGGTCCTCCGCGATGGCCTCGAGCCGGACCGCCGAGTCCTCCCCCGCCGCCGGGCCCTCGCGGCCCCTGACCTCGAAGAACCGGGCGATCTTGTTCCGGGTTACCGTGCCGAGCCAGTCGCGGAACCGGCCGCGGACCGGCTGGTATTCGAATGCGCCGATCGCCCGGGCCACCTGCGCCAGCACCTCCTGGCCGATGTCGGCGGCGTCAGCCTCCTGGAGCCCGCGGCGCCGGCAATAGCCGCGGATGATCGGCCCGTAGAGGTCAGCGAACTCCTCCCAGGCCGCGCAGTCCCCCCGTCGCGGATGCGCAGAAGGAGGCTCGGCTTCGTGGCCCGCGGGTCGGACGCCGACATCGTCCCTACCCTCTCTATCCGTCGAGAGGCACAACCTGTCGCGATACTCTCAGATCGGTGGCGATACCGCAATCATGCAGTGTCCTGGCCGTTCCTCATGTTGATTTTTTTACACGCCCGCGTCAGGTCGCCCGTCGGGCCGGATATCCCCCTGCGAGGTCGGAGATGCCGGCGCTGAGGACGGCGACGGATCCTTTCCCCCCAAGTCAGGTGGGCCAGCCATGAAGCGGCGAATCTCGATCGCGAGGAAGACGTTGGCGCGAAGGGGTCGGACCGCCGGCCTGGGCCTGGCGCTGCTCTCGGGGTTCGCGGCCTCGGTCCACGCCTTCGACGACCAGTGGACCGGCACCACGTCCGGCGACTGGAACACCGGGACCAACTGGTCGACCGGTGTGCCGGGCGGCGCGGACACCGCCACGATCTCGGTCACCACGAACAACCCCGTCACGATCAGCGGCGTCAATCCGCTGATCAGCGGATTGACGCTCTCTAATAACACCAACTCCCTGAACGTCGGCGCCGGTCTATCCCTCGAGGTCCAGGGCGCGGCGGCGGCGATCTCCAACGCCGGCACGATCACCCTCGGCGGCGGCTCGGCCGAGCTGCGGACCTCCGGCGGCGGCACGATCACGCTGACCGACATCGGCTCGATCGTCCTCGGTGGCGACGGCAACAACCTGATCCGCGACCCGTTCAGCGCCACCGGTAAGCTCGTCAACGTCGGCAACACGATCTCGGGCGTGGGCAACATCGGCGACACCCAGCTCTCGCTCGACAATCAGGCCGCCGGCACCATCTCGGCCAACGTCTCCGGCAAGACGTTGACCATCCAGCCGAACGGCAGCGGCGTCAGCAACGAGGGGTTGATGCAGGCCACCACCGGCGGCACGCTCGAGCTGCTTAACGGCACCTTCACCAACACCGGCGGCACGTATCAAGGCCGGCGACACGTCGTCGGTCCTCGTCAGCAACTCGCTCGTCTCCGGCGGCACACTCGAGACGGCCGGAACGGGCGTCATCCACTTCCAGGGCGGCAGCGAGCTGGGCACGATCACCAGCACCGGCGCCCTCCAGGTCGACACCAACCAGGCCCTCTTCCTCGCCAACGGCTCGACCCTGCACCAACCAGGGCACGCTGACGCTGGCCGGCGGCGGCGCCGAGCTGCGCACCGTCGGCGGCGGCACGGCCACGCTGGCCGGCGGCGGGACGGTCTTCCTGGGCGGCGACGGCAACAACCTGATCCGCGACGCCAACAGCGCCACCGGCTCGATCACCAATCAGGACAACACGATCCACGGCGCCGGCAACATCGGCAACGGACAGCTCTCCTTCGACAACCAGGCCAGCGGCACCATCACCGCCGACAACAACACGGTCAACCTCATCCTCCACCCCAACGCCACCGGCTTCAAGAACGAGGGGCTGATGCAGGCCACCTCGGGCGCCACGCTCGAGCTACTCAACGGCAACTTCACCAACTCGGCCTCGGGCGTCATCAAGGCCGGCGACACCTCGTCGGTCCTGGTCAGCGGCTCGCTCGTCTCCGGCGGGACCCTCGAGACCGCCGGCTCGGGCGTCGTCCACTTCACCGGTGGTAGCGAGCTGGGCACGATCACCAGCACCGGCGCCCTCCAGGTCGACACCAACCAGGCCCTCTTCCTGGCCAACGGCTCAACCCTGACCAACCAGGGGACGCTCACGCTGGCCGGCAGCGCCGCCGAGCTGCGCACCGTCGGCGGCGGCACCGCGACCCTCGCCGGCGGCGGGACGGTCTTCCTCGGCGGAGACGGCAACAACCTGATCCGCGACGCCAGCAGCGCCACCGGCTCGATCACCAATCAGGACAACACGATCCACGGCGCCGGCAACATCGGCGACGGACAGCTCTCCTTCGACAACCAGGCCAGCGGCACCATCACCGCCGACAACTCCGCGCACGCCCTGGTCCTTCAGCCCAACAATAGCGGCTTCAGCAACGAAGGGCTGATGCAGTCCACCTCGGCGCCACGCTCGAACTGCTCAACGGCAACTTCACCAACTCGGCCTCGGGCGTCATCAAGGCCGGCGACACCTCGTCGGTCCTGGTCAGCGGCTCGCTCGTCTCCGGCGGGACCCTCGAGACCGCCGGCTCGGGCGTCATCCACTTCACCGGTGGCAGCGAGCTGGGCACGATCACCAGCACCGGCGCCCTCCAGGTCGACACCAACCAGGTCCTCTTCCTCGCCAACAAGTCGACGCTGACGAACGAGGGGACGCTGACGCTGGCGGGCGGCGGGGCCGAGCTGCGCACCGTCGGCGCCGGCTCGGCCACGCTGGCCGGCGGCGGGACGGTCTTCCTCGGCGGAGACGGCAACAACCTGATCCGCGACGCCAGCAGCGCCACCGGCTCGATCACCAATCAGGACAACACGATCCACGGCGCCGGCAACATCGGCGACGGACAGCTCTCCTTCGACAACCAGGCCAGCGGCACCATCACCGCCGACAACTCCCGCACGCCCTGGTCCTTCAGCCCAACAATAGCGGCTTCAGCAACGAAGGGCTGATGCAGTCCACCTCGGGCGCCACGCTCGAACTGCTCAACGGCAACTTCACCAACTCGGCCTCGGGCGTCATCAAGGCCGGCGACACCTCGTCGGTCCTGGTCAGCGGCTCGCTCGTCTCCGGCGGGACCCTCGAGACCGCCGGCTCGGGCGTCATCCACTTCACCGGTGGCAGCGAGCTGGGCACGATCACCAGCACCGGCGCCCTCCAGGTCGACACCAACCAGGTCCTCTTCCTCGCCAACAAGTCGACGCTGACGAACGAGGGGACGCTGACGCTGGCGGGCGGCGGGGCCGAGCTGCGCACCGTCGGCGCCGGCTCGGCCACGCTGGCCGGCGGCGGGACGGTCTTCCTCGGCGGAGACGGCAACAACCTGATCCGCGACGCCAGCAGCGCCACCGGCTCGATCACCAATCAGGACAACACGATCCACGGCGCCGGCAACATCGGCGACGGACAGCTCTCCTTCGACAACCAGTTGCACGGCACGATCATCGCCGACAACACGAGCCACGCCCTGGTGATCCAGCCCAACGGCAGCGGCTTCAGCAACGAGGGCACGCTGCGGGCCGATCCGAGCAGCACCCTCCAGTTGACCGGCGGCCCGTTCACCAACTTCAGCGGCACGACGCTCACGGGCGGCACCTACCAGGCGTTCTCGGGCACGATCCAGTTCAACGGCGCCAACATCGTGACCAACGCGGCGACGATCCTCCTCGACGGCGCGACGTCGCGGATCATCGACCAGAGCAGTAACGATGCTTTCCGGAACTTCGCCGCCAACGCCTCGGCGGGCAGCTTCACGATCCAGGACGGCCGGAACCTCACGACCCCCGGCGACTTCAGCAATGCTGGGATCGTGCACGTCGGGGCGAACAGCACGTTCACCGTCGGCTCGGGCGGGGCGAACAGCTACACGCAGACCGCCGGCACGACCCAGGTCGATGGCACCTTGCACGCCTCGATGACGTCGATCCTCGGTGGCACGCTCTCGGGCACCGGCACGGTGATGGGCAACGTCAGCAACACTGGCGGCACGGTCATGCCCGGCACGCCGGGCGTGGCCGGCGTCCTCACCATCACCGGCAATTACACGGACCCGCCCTCGTCGCACCTCTTCATCCAGATCGGCGGCCCGGACTCCCTCCACGGCCTGGCGCAACTGGACGTCGACGGCACGGCTAGCCTGAGCGGCATGCTCGACGTCAGCCTGATCAACGGATTCATGCCGACCAACGGCGAGCTGTTTACCATCCTCACCTCGGGCGGCCTATCCGGGAGCTTCACCGACAACACCATCGTGGATGGCAACGTGACCTTCCTCGTCGAATACAGCCCGCAGGGGTCCCCGAACGCCGTGGTCCTTGATGCCATCGTCAGCCAGAACGTGCCCGAGCCGGCCAGCGTCGTCCTGCTGGGCGCCGGCGCCGTTGGCCTGCTGGCCTACGGCCGTCATCGTCGACGACGGGCCGGCGCCTGACCCGTCCCCGGTCGCCGTGAGGGGAGGTTTCTCGGGTCCCCCGCGGCGCCCGGGCGGCGAGACGTCCCTACGGGATGTAGGTGATGCCCCGGGACTTGCTCAGGTCGACATTCCCCGACGCGTTCGCGAGGATCGTGTTCCCCTGGACCAGGCTCCCGCTGCTCAGCCCATAGGCATAGAGGCCGAGGCCCTCGTTGGCGACGATCCCGTTGCCGTCTCCCGCGGCGCCGCCGCCGACGGTGAGCCGCTGAGCCTGGGCAAGCGTCACGCCGTTGCCCGCGTTGCCGCTGATGGCATCGGCCTGGACTCGCGTGCCCGGGACATAGCACATGACGAAGATGCCATCCCCGCCGTTGACGACGATCGCGTTGCCCGCGCCTGGCGAGCCGATCTGGTCGTTCCGGCCGCCGTACACCGCGACCCCGGTGCCGGCGTTCCTCACGATCTCATCGTTCAACACCGCGTTGCCGCTCGACAGTCGCATGGTCACGCCGGCGCCGGAATTGTCGTCGATCCGGTCCTGCAACACGGCCAAAGGGCCGCCGATCGTGGTCGACGAGGTGCCGGGACTGAGGTAGATCCCGCCGAGACCGTTGGGCAGCGCGGCGGTCCCCTGGGCGTTCGTGCCGATGGTGGTGTGGAACACGACATTGTTCTGCGCTGAGCCGGCCACGCGAATGCCGTAGCCGCCATTGGCCGAGATCGTCACCTCCGGCTCGACCGAGGGCTGGAACCCGCCGATGGCGTTGCCATGGGCCCGGCCGGAGATCAGGATGCCGTTGCCGAGGTTCGGGAGGGCCGTCTGGATGTCGCTGTTCGTGCCGACGGCCGTCTCCGTCACCTGCACGCCCGTCGCGTAGCCGCCGATCTCGATGCCGTTGCCAAGGTTGCCCGAGACGATGCAGGTGCGGATCAGGTTGTTCCCGCCGGTCGACGTGAACGAGGATGCCATCCCGCCGGTTGGGCGCCGCGGTCGAGAAGGCGTAGAGGCCGGCGAAGGTGTTGAACGAGACGAAGCCGCTGGCCCGGTCGCGGACCTCGATGCCATTTTTGTTGTTGCCCGAGATCACGTTGCCCAGCGGGATCACGCCGCCGACCTGCGTGTTCGCCGATGTGCCCGAGACGAGCAGGCCGTCGCCGCCGTTGGCCACGATCGTGGCGTTATTGGCGCCGACCCCCATGAAGTTCGCCTGGACCGTCGTGTTGTTCGAGTTCGTGACTCGCAGGCCATTGCCGCCGTTGCCGCTGAGGACGTTGTAGAAGACGAACGGGTCCTGCTGGAACGTGCAGCCGAGCAGCGAGTTGCCGTTGGCGCCGACGATCGCCACGCCGTCGAGCCGGTTGCCCAAAGGTGAATTGCCCGAGGCGTCCGTCCCGACGAAGTTCCCGCTCAACTGGTTCTGCGTGGCCCGACCGGTGATGAGCACGCCGTTGGCGCCGTTGCCCGAGATCAGGTTGCCCTGGGGCGGCCGGACGAAGACGTTCCCCGTCGGATCGTTGCCGCCGGTCGCCTCGCCGCCGATCACGTTCCCGACCGCGCCGCCGGTGATGAGGATGCCGTTCTGGGCGTTGCCGCGGCGGAACGAGCCGGTGACGTCCGTGCCGATGTCGTTCATCGCGATCCGGTTATACGAGCCGCCGTAGATACCGATGCCGTTGCCGCGGTTGCCGGCGATGACGTTCGAGAGCTGGAAGCTGGTGTTCACCTGGGCCTGGTACGAGAAGGTGCCCGAGCCGGTGATGACGATGCCGACGTTGGCATTGCCGGCAACGGAGTTGTTGGTCGTCAGCAGCGGGGTCGAGCCGTTGAAGCCGGGGACGTCGAGCGGGACCCATTGCCCCGTGTCGAACGAGCCGTCGGTGTTGCGGCGGACCGTCACCCACGACCGCCTGCGAGGCCCCGGAGGCGGTCTGGATCGTCGTCGCGGCCAGCGTGTAGACGCCTTTCTCGTCGCTGCTGATGCCCTCGAAATGCGTGGCGACGTTCTGGCCGAACAGGCCGGCCGGCGGGTTGAACGACGCCAGGTTGCTGAACTGGCCGGTCGCGACATCGTAGTCGACCATATAGCCGTGGGCGAGCCCGTTCGTGCTGTCGCCGGGGTCGGAGTAGCCGCCGACGATCGTGTAGCTCGTGCCGCCGTTGTACCAGATGCCGTACGCCGTGGTGCTGAGGCGCCCGGGGACGGCGATGGTCGTGTACGTACCCGTGGCGATGTTGTAGATGAAGGCGGTGCCCGTGCCGACCGGCGCGTTGCCCTCGGGGCCGTCGGCGTTGCCGACGGCGAGGCCACCCATCGTGCTGTGGACGTAGGTATATTGCGCGCCGGGGTAGTCGATCGTCTGGTAATCGGCGGGATTGGAGAAGTCGGCGGTCGTCCCCTGGAACAGGAAGCCGTTGACGACGCCGCTGCCGGTCTTGTACGTGCCGACGAGCTGGATCGACCCGTCGGACAGCAGGTTCGGGCCGTAGACGCTGGTCGTCGTGGAGCCGGGGACCAGGAATGTGTTGCTCGTGCCGCCGACGCCCGAGATCGGCCCCTCGTAGAGTAGCCCGTCGGCCCCGAGCGTCCCCGTGATCAGGTATTGGCCGCTCGTGGCCCCGTTCCGCAGGCCCTGCCAGCCCGTGACGGGCATGCCGTCGATGACCGGGGCGTTGTAGTAATCAATGCTTGATACCGGGTCGGCCTGCCCGATCAGGTCGCCGTGCGACGTCGCGTTGATCCGGATACCGTCCCCGCGGTTGCCAGCGACAGTCTTGCCGTCGGAGAGCAGCCCGATGTCGTTCCCCTGCACCGTGACGAACGGGGAATTGAGCGTGACGCCCGCGGTCCCGGCGCGGACCAGCGAGAGCGACTTGAGGATCGATTCGTCGGAGCCCGGGTTGAAGGTGAGGCCGCGCGGTACCGTTGAAGTTGATGGTGACCAGCGGCGTCCCGGCGAACCCCGGGGCCGACGAGCCGTCGATGGTCACGGGATCGGTGATCGCCGGCAGAGGAGTCCGGCCGACGCGGATCGTGCCGGTGACGTCGAAGTCGATCGTGTCGGGCCCCGGGAACGCGTTCGACGCGAGAATCGCCAGTCGAAGCGAACCGAGGCCCGAATTATTGAGGTTCGTCACCGCGAACGTGGCCAGGAGCTGTCGATCCTCCAGGGCCTCGACGCTCCGGACCGCGGGGCGCAGGACCGGTCGACGCCTCGAGCGGGTGGACCTCCTGGAGACCGTCGAACGGAAAGGCTTCGCCAAGTTGAGCGCCGTCAAGGAGCACCTCTCGTCTCGAAAATGTTGCGCCCGGGTACCCCGCGGCCAGCGCAGCCGCGACCGGCCGTGCCCAGACGTCCGGGCCACGCCCCCGAGTCCCGATCCGACCCCTCGATCTCGCGGGATTTGCCGGTGAGGATCCCTCGGATGGGTCTCCGCGATCGGCTCGTTCACTAAATACGGAACATATCCCCGAGCTTACCCCTGACAAGAACTATCACAAGAAAGCCGGAAATCAAGAAACCCGACGCTCTCTCCCTCAAATTCCACGATCCTCCCGAATGCGGGCGGGAGAGCGTGGTCTTCCCACGAACGATGGGCGCGATCCTGGCGATTATCCGGACCGCGACCCTCCGCTGGCGACTGCGCGCTCGGCGCCGGAGGACACCGGTCTCGCCCTCGCGTGGACCGTTTCCACCGCGGTCGCTCGGCCAGCGGATCGGCGCGGGTTTGGGTCCTGCCGGGAGGATGGACGGCCGCTCGGATTGTCGAAGTCGCGGCTCCGCTCTATCCTGGAAGGCGACGGGCCGGTTCCATCCCGCGGCCCCACCACTTCCGAGGCGGAGCGACGACGTTGACGGCATCCAGTGACGGCGGAACGACTACGGGGGCGCCCCCCATCTCTTGCGACTACTGCGGCCGGCCGGCCGGCGAGGCCGGGCCGATGGTCGAGGGCAAGGCCCTCGCCGCCGTCGACAGCCGCCGGCCGATCTCCCACATCTGCGCCAACTGCGCCGAGACCTGCGACCGGATCTTCGCCCAGCACGAGCGGAAGAACGCCAAGCTCGACAAGCTGCCCACTCCCCGCGAGCTGGTCGCCCACCTCGACGACTACATCATCGGCCAGGACCGCGTGAAGCGGACGCTCGCCGTCGCCGTCGTGAACCACTACAAGCGGGTCATGGGCGGCGAGATCAGCGACCCGAGCCTGCAGGACGTCGAGGTCGCCAAGAGCAATGTCCTCTTGATCGGCCCGACTGGCTGCGGCAAGACGGCGCTGGCGCAGACCCTCGCCCGCCGGCTCCACGTCCCCTTCGCCATCGGTGACGCCACGACGCTGACCGAGGCCGGGTACGTCGGCGAGGACGTCGAGAACCTGATCCTCAAGCTCGTTATGGCCGCCGACTACGACATTCCCTCGGCCGAGCGGGGGATCATCTACATCGACGAGCTCGACAAGATCGGCAAGACGAACCAGAACGTGTCGATCACCCGCGACGTCTCGGGCGAGGGAGTGCAGCAGCGCTTCTGAAGCTGCTGGAGGGGACGGTGGCGAACGTCCCCCCCGCGGGCGGGCGGAAGCATCCCGAGCAACAATATCTCCGCGTCGACACCTCGGACATCCTCTTCATCTGCGGCGGGACGTTCGTCGGGCTGGAGGAGATTGTCGCCAAGCGGATTGGGCGGAAGATGATCGGCTTCCACCAGGACGACACGCGCCAGGACGAGGTCCGCCGCGACGAGCTGATGGCCCAGGTGACGCCCGAGGACCTCGAGCGCTACGGCATGATCCCCGAGCTGATCGGCCGGCTACCGGTGATCGCCTCGCTGAACCAGCTCACCGAGGACGACCTGGCCCGCATCCTTACCGAGCCGAAGGATGCCCTGGCCAAGCAGTACCGCGTCCTCTTCCACTACGACGGCGCCAAGCTCGAGTTCACCGACCCGGCCATCCGCGAGATCGCCAAGCGGGCGAAGGCCCGCGGCACCGGCGCGCGGCGCTGCGGTCGGTGATGGAGGGCCTGATGCTCGACGTGATGTACGACCTGCCCGAGCGCGCGCCGGGGCAGACCTACGTCATCGACGACCGGGTCGTCCGCGGCGAGGCGTCGGTGTTCGACGGGGCGGCGGCCTGAGGGCCTTCCGCCCGGCCCCGCGCGGCGGTAGCCTCGGGTGATCCATCCCCGATACCGCCCACGGAGCCCCCGCCATGACCGGCCGCCTCGCCGCCGTGTTCTTCGTCCTGATGGCGCAAGCCGCGCTCGCCCAGCCGCCGGGAATCAACCAGGACGAGGCGAAGGTCCCGCCGTACACCCTGCCCGACCCGCTCGTCCTGGCCAACGGCGAGCGGGTGACGGACGCCGCGACATGGGCGTCGAAGCGCCGCCCCGAGATCCTTCGGCTGTTCGAGACGCACGTCTACGGCAAGACGCCCGGCCGGCCCGATCGGCTCGCGTTCGAGGTGAAGGGGACCGTCAAGGACGCCCTCGGCGGCAAGGCGACGCGCAAGGAGATCACCGTCCTCTTCGCCGGTACGCCCGACGGACCGAGGATGGACCTGGCGCTCTACGTCCCCAACGCGGGCCAGGGACCCCGGCCGACGGTCGTCTCGCTCAACTTCGGCGGCAACCACGCCGTCGACCCCGACCCGCGTGTCCCGCTGGCCCGGCCCTGGACGCACAGCGATCCCAAGAAGAGCTTCCATCCCGACGACTCGACTCGCGGCAAGGAGTCGTCGCGCTGGCCGCTGGCGCACATCATCGACCGGGGCTATGCCGTGGCCACGGCGTATTACGGCGACATCGACCCCGACTTCGACGACGGCTTCAAGAACGGCGTCCATCCCCTTGTCGACCGGCCCGGCGAGACCCGCGCAGCCGATACCTGGGGCTCGATCGGCGCCTGGGCCTGGGGACTGAGCCGGGCGCTGGATTACCTGGAGACTGACCGGGACATCGACGCGAGACGAGTCGTCGTCATGGGCCATTCGCGGCTCGGCAAGACCGCGCTCTGGGCCGGCGCAGGACCGCCGGTTCGCCGCGGTGGTCTCAAATGACTCAGGCGAGGGCGGCGCCGCGCTCGAGCCGCCGATGGTTCGGCGAGACGGTCGCGCGGATCAACACGTCCTTTCCACACTGGTTCAATAGTAACTACAAGCAATATAATGAACGTGTGGCCGAACTCCCCGTCGACCAGCACATGCTGATCGCCTTGGTCGCCCCGAGGCCCGTGCTCGTCCTGAGCGCCGAGGAGGACCAGTGGGCCGATCCGCGCGGCGAGTTCCTCGGAGCCAAGGGCGCCGACCCCGTCTACCGCCTCCTCGGCACCGACGGCCTGGCCGTCCGCGACATGCCCGGCAACAACGTGCTCGCCTGGAGCCGGATCGGCTACCAGATCCGCCCCGGCAAGCACGACGTCACCCTTGCCGACTGGGACGCCGTGATGGACTTCTCGGATCGCCATTTGGGTCCGGCGTCGCGGCCATGACGCGGGCCGCAAGATAGGTCACGCCGGCCAGGCGTGCGCCGCGCGTTGCCGAGAGGCAACGCGGCGCTGTCGGCAATTGTCACGCACGTATAGATAAGAATAAATCCCATCGACTGGGGCCTATGGTCCTGACAGGGGCGGCGTGCGCGGTGACCGGGTCGCCGTCCCGGGACCAGAGGACCGTCCCGATGCCGACGATGATCGAGCGTCCCCACCGGGGGGTGGCGCGGTACGTGAGCGCCTTCGAGGGGGCGTGGGCCCGCGACGGCCGGGCCGAGCCGGGCGACTTCCTGCCGGGGCACGGCGACCCGCTCCGATCGCGCGTGCTCCGCGAGCTGGTCCGCGCCGGGCTGGGGCTTGGGCAGGCCCGGGGCGGTCGCCGGACGCTCGGCGACTATCTCGCCGCGTACCCCGAGCTGGCCGCCGACCGTGAGGCGGTCGAGGAGCTCGCCTTCGAGGAGTACCAGCTCCGGCGCCGGGCGCGTGAGGAGGTCTCGGAGGCCGAGTACGAGCGGCGCTACGGGATCGACGCCTTCGACTGGCCATATCGCCTCGACGAGGCCGGTGCCGCGCGGGTCTCGTTCGGCTGGAGCCCGGCGATCGACCGGGCGACCACGGCGATCCGCGCGGCCGACGACGTCGAGCCGGTGGCGCGGTCGTACCTCGAGTTCCGGCTCGGCCCCGAGGGGGAGGGCGGCGACGTCGACGCCTGGTGCCGCTCGGCCGGCGGCGCGCCCGGCCCGGCGAAGCTGATCCGCGACCTCCACGACTCCGACCCCGCCGGCGCCGAGCGGTTCGCCCGGGCCGTGGCGACGCTGCCGAAGCCAGGAGACGAGTTCCAGGGCTTCCGCCTGGTCCATGAGCTGGGCCGGGGCGCCTTCGGCCGCGTCTACCTCGCGCTCGCAGGGCGACCTGGCCGACCGGGCCGTGGCGCTGAAGGTATCGGCCGAGCTGCCGGGCGAGTCGCGGACCCTGGCGCGGCTCCAGCACACGAACATCGTGCCGATCTACTCGGCCCACGCCGTCGGGCCGCTGCACGCGGTCTGCATGCCGTACTTCGGCTCGGCGACGCTGGCCGACGTCTACGCCGAGCTGGAGAGTCACGAGGCGATGCCGGATTCGGGCGAGGCGCTGGTGAGGACGCTCGACTCGAAGCGGAGCAGCCTCGCCACGCGCCGCACGGCCTCGTCGGCCGGCTCGACGCAGAAGGATGATCCAGCCCCGGAGCCGGCCGGGCCCGCGCCGGAGCCGGCGGCGATCCAGCTCCCCGAGGCGCTCCGCCAGCTCGGCGGGCTGTCGTTCGTGGAGGCAGTGCTCTGGCTCGGCTCGCGGCTGGCCGACGGCCTGGCCCATGCCCACGACCGTGGCATCCTCCACCGCGACCTCAAGCCGGCCAACGTCCTGCTCACCGACGACGGCCAGCCGATGATCCTCGACTTCAACCTCGCCGAGGACCGCGCCCGCCCCGAGGGGGCCGCGATCGGCGGCACCCTCCCCTACATGGCGCCCGAGGCCCTGGCCCTGTTCCTGGGCCGTCCCGGCGCGATCGACGCCCGCGGCGACCTCTACGCCCTGGGCGTGATCCTCTTCGAGCTGCTGACCGGCCGCCACCCATTCGAGGTCGACGCGGGCGCCTCGAGGGAGACCATCGGCCGGATGATCGAGCAGCGCCGGGGCCGTCCGCCGGGCCTCCGCGATCAATCCGCGGGTCACGCCGGCCGAGGAGTCGATCGTCCACCACCTGCTCGACCCCGACGCGGATCGCCGCTATCAATCGGCGCGCGACGTCCACGAGGACATCGAGCGTCAGCTCGCCAATCTTCCGCTGAAGCACGCGCCCGAGCCGTCGATGGCCGAGCGGGCGCGGAAATGGGCGCGGAGGCACCCGCGGATCACCTCGGGCACGAGCATCGCGCTGATGTGCGGCGCCGTCGTCCTCGGCCTGGCGGCGCTGCTCTTCCTCCGCGGCCAGCGGCTCGCCCGGCTCGAGGCCTACGCGACCCTCGCGCAGTTCCGCGAGGGGCTCGAGACGGTCGAATACCTCCTGAACCTCCAGACGTCCGACCGGAAGCGCCGCCAGGAAGGGACTGAGCTGGCCCACCGGACGCTCGGCCTCTACGCGGCGGAGGCCGACCCGGCCTGGCGCGAGCGGCCGCTGGTTGCGCATCTCGACGAGCCCGACCGGGCGCATCTGATGGAGGACGTCGGCGAGCTGGCCCTGGTGCTGGCCCGGGCCGACGCGCTCGAGGCGGCCGACCGGCCCGAGGGCAACGACCGCGCGGCGGCCGCGGAAGCTGGGCTACGCGCCTGCGACCTGGCCGCGCGGTGCTTCGACGTCGACAAGCCGCCGAGGTCGCTCTGGGCCCACCGCGCCGAACTCACCGCGCTGCTCGGCCGCGAGGACGAGGCGAGGGACCTCCGCGCCGCCGCCGAGGCGACCCCGCTGCGGACGCCCGGCGACCTCCACCGCGCCGCCTCCGACCTGGTCGTCGCCGGTGAGTACCGCAAGGCCCTGCCACTCGCCCTCCAGGCGACGCGCGATGACCCGCGGAGCCTGCGGTCGTGGTTCGTCCTGGCGTACTGCCACGACCGGCTCGACCAGCTCGCCGAGGCCGTCGCGTGCTACGGCACGTGCATCGCGCTGCGGCCCGAGTTTCCCTATCCCTGGCTCAACCGAGGGATCGTCCAGGTTCGCCGCGAAGAGCCGGCGCAGGCCGTGGCCGACTTCGAGCGCACCGCGAGGCTGAAGCCCAACTGGTACGAGCCGTACCTCAACCGCGCCGTCGCCAACACGGCGCGGGGCGAGCCGGCGGCGGCGATCCGCGACGTGGAGCTGGCCCTGGAACGGGGGCGCCCGAGACGCGGTCGTACTTCATCCGCGCCGAGGCGCGGCAGAAGCTCGGCGACGAGAAGGGGGCCCTGGCCGACGTCGAGGCGGGCCTCCGCCGCGAGCCGGAGGACGCCCCCGCCTGGTTCGCCCGCGGCGTCGCCCGGATGGCCAAGGACCCCGCCGCCGCCCTCGACGACTTCCGCGCCGCGCTGAAGCTCAACCCGCGGATGCTCCCGGCGCTGCAGAACTGCGTCTACCTGCTCTGCGAGATGAACCGCGACGACGAGGCGCTGGAGCTGCTCGATCGGATCATCGCCCTCTATCCCGACTACGCGCCCGCACGCAGCTCGAAGGGCGTCCTGCTCGCGATCAAGGGTGACCGCGCGGCGGCCCACCGTGAGGCGAAGGAGTCGCTCTGGCGCGACACGACGCCGCGGAACATCTATCAGGTTGCCGGCATCTACGCGACGACCTCGCGGAAGGTCCCCGATGACCGTCTCGAGGCGTTCCGCCTGCTCTCGACGGCCCTGCGGGGCGGGTTCGGGTTCGAGGCGATGCCCGACGACCACGAGCTCGACGCGATCCGCGACCTGCCCGAGTTCCGCGAATTGCTCGCCGCGGCCCGGGCGCTGGTCAAGCCTCCCGCCGCGCGTTGACCCGCGGCGACACGGGTCGATCCCGCGAAAACATTGGGGTTGGCCTGCGCGTCGATTCTTCGCCCACCGCGCGTCGCATGCGAGTGCGTGGCCATCAATTGAAATGAACCCTCCCCCGCGACGCACGCACGCCCGGAACCAGGGCGCGGCCGCGGGCCCCCCACCATCCCAGCTCCGCAGGAGACCGAGGCGATGACGGAGAAGCGACTGCGACGACGGCGTCGGCTGGCGCTCGAGTCCCTCGAACGGCGCGACGTGCCGGCGACCTGGGGCATCCCATGGGCTGACCCGCAGCACCTCACGATCAGCTTCGCACCCGACGGCACGAACGTCTTCGGGCAGCCGAGCACCCTCTTCCAGACGCTCAACACCCAGCTCGGCACCGGCACTTGGGAGACGACGGTCCTCCGCGCCGTGCAGACCTGGGCCTCCAAGGCGGACATCAACGTCGGCTTGGTCTCCGACGGCGGCGAGCCGATCGGCGCCGCCGGCGCCCCTGAGGGCGACCCGCGGTTCGGCGATATCCGGATCTCGGCCGCGCCGCTCTCGTCGGGCGTTGTCGCCATCGGCGACCCCTACGATCCCTCCACCGGCACCCTCTCCGGCGACGTCATCATCAACAGCAACGCCGACTTCAACCCCAACGACTCCGGATCCTACGACCTCTACACGGTCCTGCTCCACGAGTTCGGCCACTCGTTCGGCTTTGCCGACAGCACGTCCCCGTCGTCGTTCATGTACAACGTCTACCAGGGCCCGGTGTCGGGCCTGGCCCCGGGGGCCGTCCCGGCCTTGCAGGCCCTCTATCGGCGCCCCGGTGCCCGACCCATCGGAGATCGGCCCCGGCAATCCGAAGAACAACAACGCCGAGCCACTCCAGACGAACATCCCCAATCAGCCGGGGGTCGCCGACCAATCCGCCACGCTCTCGTCGAACCAGGACACCGACGTCTTCAAGTACCAGCCGCAGGGGGGCGTCTCCTACACGGCCGGGATCAACGTCCAGGTGCAGACGGCCGGGATCAGCCTGCTCGACCCGACGGTGACGGTGACCAGCGCCTCGGGCCAGGTGCTCGCCGCGGCCTCGGCCTCCGGCCCGCTCGCCGGCGGCGTCTCGCTCCACGTCAGCGGGATCACCCAGCAGGGCCAGTATTACGTGGCCGTCACCGGCTCGCACGATGTCTTCGGCGTCGGCGCGTTCTCGCTGACCGTCGCGCCGACGAGCCCGGGCACGCCAGGCAACGCCCCCGCCGAAGAACCTCAACAACGCGCCCGGCCTATTCAACACGCAGATGATGACGGCCTCCGGGTCGATCACCCCGGGTGGCGCGGCCCAGCTCTACGCCTTCAACACCCCCAACTCGACCTCCGGCCTGACAGTAGCCCTGCAGGGCTGGGGCGTCGGAATCGGCACGCCGGTTGTCACCGTCTACAACGCCTCGATGAACGTCGTAGCCACGTCGTCCGCGGGTCTGGCGCCCGGATCAGCGCTGCTCTCTCTGTCGAGCGTCGCGCCCAATACCAGGTATTACCTCGGCGTGAGCGACCCGTCCGCGACGACTTACGCGATCGGCTCGTTCAGCCTGGAGGCTGGCTTCAACGGGCTGCTCGACCTGCCGCCGATGATTCTCGACGTCGCCGACTCGGGCGTCGTGACGACGACCGTGGCGCAGGCGAGCAGCCTGACCCAGCCGATCCAGATCCAGAACAACCAGTCCGCCGACGACCGCCTGATTTCCGGCCTGACCACCGCGCTGCCGCAGGCCGTCTACCAGATCCAGGCGCCGAACGTGCCGCAGGGGACGACAGAGATCATGACCGTCGCCGTCGTCACGCTCGACGGCCTGGGCGTCACGCCGGTCGTGAAGGTCTACGACCACAACGGCAACCCGGTCGCCGCGCAGGTGCTCGCGGCCGAGGGCGGGGCCTACGTGGTCCAGGTCGCCTGCACGTCGAACGATTCCCATTACCTGATCCAGGTCACCGGCGGGACGGTCGGCCTTTCGACGTGGACAGGGACGTACTACTTCGACGCCACGTTCGGTACGACGACGGCGGCCTCTCAGGGGCTCGCCGCGGGCGGCGGCTCGGGGCGATCGGCGGGTCTGGCGCTGGCCAACGACGAGCTGTTCCAGATCGTCCTCACGACCGGCACCGGCGTCACGGCGACGGGCGAGGAGATGACGATCGTCAATTCGAGCGGCCAGGCTGTGGCGAGCTTCTCCTGCGGCGCGGGCCAATCGGAGAGCGAGACGGTCCTGCTCTCGGGCGGGAACTACACGATCTACATCACGCCGATCGTGCCGCAGGGCCTGCTGGCACCACCGTCGTTCGACCTGGTCGGGATCGGCCTGAGCGACCCGATCAAGGCGTACTCGACCAACTCTGGGTCGTCGAGCACGACGAAGCACTGAGCGTCGGACCCTCCGGTTTCGAGGAGATGCCCGGTGCCACGCGTTGACCCGCCGCCACGCGGCGATGCGCCACGCCGACGCGGATCGAGCCCGTGAGGCGCCGACGCCACCGTACGATGATTCGCCGCCCGACCTCGGCGGCCCGCGAGAATCTGACCATCAATAGAAATAGCCCACCCGATGAGCGCCGCCCGGGAGTCCGATCCCACCTGACCCGGCTGGCGACGTCGCCACCCCGCTGACTTCGGAGAACCATGCGATGGCGCAGAGGCAATCGAGACGGCGCAATCGGCCCGCGATGGAGGGGCTCGAGAAGCGCGACCTCCCGGCGACCTGGGGCATCCCCTGGGCCGACCCCCAGCACATGACGATCAGCTTCGCCCCCGACGGCACGAACGTCTTCGGGCAGTCGAGCACCCTGTTCCAGCAGCTCAACGGCCAGCTCGGCGCGGGCACCTGGGAGTCGACGATCCTCCGCTCCGTGCAGACCTGGGCCTCGGAGGGGGACATCAACGTCGGCCTGGTCTCCGACGGCGGCGAGCCGGTCGGGACGGCCGGCGCGGCGAAGGGCGACCCGCGGTTCGGCGACATCCGGATCTCGGCCGCCCCGCTCTCGCCCGGCGTCGTCGCCATCGGCACGCCCTACGATCCCTCCACCGGCACGCTCTCCGGCGACATCATCATCAACAGCGACGCCGACTTCAACCCGTCCGACGCTGGCTCGTACGACCTGTACTCCGTCGTGCTCCACGAGGCGGGACACGTCTTTGGCTTCGCCGACAGCTCCGACCCGTCGTCCTTCATGTACAACGTCTACGGAGGACCAGTGACCGGCCTGGCCCCGGGGGCCGCGAGGCCGTGCAGGCGCTTTACCGCGCGCCGGTGGCCGGCCCCTCGGAGATCGGCCCCGGCAACCCGAGTAACACCACGCCCGAGAACCTGGCCGGCGGCCAGCAGGGGGTCGTCACGACGTCCGCGACGCTATCGTCGAACCAGGACTACGACGCCTTCACGTATCAGACGGCCGCCGGCGTCTCCTACGCGGCCGGGCTCGACATCCACGTGCAGACGGGCGGGATTAGCCTGCTCGACCCGACGGTGGTGGTGACCAATGCCGCGGGCCAGGTGCTTGGCACGGCCTCGGCCGCGGGCCCACTCGCTGGCGGCGTCTCGCTCCATATCAACGGGATTGCCGCGAACGCGACGTACGACGTCAAGGTCTCGGGGTCGGCCGATGTCTTCGGCGTCGGCGCAGTTCTCGCTCACGGTCTCGCCGACAAACGCGAGCAACCCCGTCATCGGCGGGCAGCATGTCGCGGCGACCGCCCTCAGCCCCAACTCGCTCCTCGGGTCGCTCGCGGGCGTCGGCACGATCTCGCCGGGCAGCACGTCGACTCTCTTCAGCTTCACGTCCCCGCTCCTGACACTCCTGGGCGGCTCCGTGTCGCTGCAGACCTGGGGCGTCGGCATCGGCCAGCCCGAGGTCACGGTCTACAACGCCTCGATGCACGTGGTCGCCCATGTCGTTCCCACGGGGGCGTCCGACAACCTGAGCTTCAACATCGGCCTCGCGCCGCTCTCCAAGTACTACATCCAGGTCAGCGACGCCCCGACCACGGACTTCGGCATCGGGAACTACGAGCTCCAGGTCGGCTTCTCGGGGTTGGTGGGCCTCGTGTCGGGGCTCGTCGACGACGTCGTGGCGGCCGTCGTGCCCGCGACCCCGGCGCAGGCAAGCAGCCTGTCGAAGCCGATCGCGCTGACGCCCTCGGCAATCGCTGGCGACCGGGTCGTCTCCAGCCTCACATCGTCGATCCCCCAGGCCTTCTACCAGATCACCCCGCCCCGCGGGGGATCGGCCGCGACCGAGTACATGACGGTCTCCGTCGTCACCCTCGACGGCCAGGGCATCACGCCGGTCGTGAGCGTCTACGACAACAAGGGCAAGCCCGTCGCCGCGCAGGTGCTCGCGGCCGAGGGCGGGGCCTACGTTGTCCAGGTCCCGTGCTCGTCGGCAGTCCCGAGCTACCTGGTCCAGATCAAGGGCGGCCAGGTCGGGCTGTCGATGACGTGGACCGGGGAATACTACCTCGACGCCA
Organism: uncultured Acidobacteriaceae bacterium; assembly: GCA_963782275.1. Taxonomy (GTDB): domain Bacteria; phylum Acidobacteriota; class Terriglobia; order Terriglobales; family Acidobacteriaceae; genus Bog-257. Next base: position 103,450 of record CAWAJA010000016.1, read on the forward strand.
CGTTCGGCACGGCGGCCGCGAGTCCGCAAACGATCGCGTCGGGGATACCAACCGCCTCGGGCCTGACGGCCTCGCTGGCGGTCGACACCGAGGAGCTCTTCCACTTCATCGCGACGGCCGGCACCGGCGACGCGGGCGCAGGCGCGGGCGAGCGGGTGACGATCACCGACTCCAGCGGCGACGTCGAGGCCTCGATGACCGTTGACTCCGGCCAGTCGGAGAGCCTGACGCTCCTGCTCGACCCGGGGACGTACACCGTCACTGTCGCGGCGATCATCCCGTCCCACGACTTCAACCCGCCGACGTCGCTCCTGCTGGTCGGGATGGACTTCAGCGACCCAATCAAGGCGTTCCCGACCAACTCCGGCTCGACAAGCCCGCCGACGTCGAGCTGAGCGGCCAGCCGCGCCCGCCGGAGACCGGAGTCCCCGGCGGGCGCACGGTTGGCCCCGGTCAATAGCTGCTGGCGTCGATCACCTCGCCGCCAGCCCGGGTGCCGAGGGCCCACCAGATTGGCATGGCGACCGAGTTCTTGACGAACTTGACGCTGCCGTCGGCCATCAAGACGTTCGCCCCGCCCGAGTGGTAGCTCTGGGCGTTGGAGTAGTCCATGCTCGCCCCGTCGCAGCCGCCGCCGCAGTCGGTCCGGCAGGCGGCCCACTGGTACAGGATGCTGTTGGGGGGGACGATCGTGTTGAACAGCGTGGCACCCATGCCGCCGATGCCCCAGTCGTGACCGTGGCCGACCGAGATGTTGCCCGCGTTCCCCGGGTTGTACTGGTTCGAGCAGGTCTGCAGGTCCGCGAGGACGAGCGCCGGGTTCTGGAACGCGTTCAAGAAATACGCATTACCCGACAGCCCCGCGCCCATGATCATGTTGCCCGGGAGGACAGCCTGCCGTCGGGGCCCCCGCCTGGCCTTCGGAGAACGCGATCGTGTTCGACGAGCCGTCGGTGATGTCGCGGAGGCCGTGAGCCAGGCGGAACGCGAACACGCCCGAGGTGTCGTCGCGTAGCTGGTGGAGCCGGTGCATGCCGGGCTCGTAGGCCGCGGCGGGGTGTCGCTGCCGGCGTTCGTCGTGGGCCCGACACTGCCGTAGTAGCAGTTGTCGTTCACGATCCCGCCATTGGTGTCCGAGGGGCAGAGGAAGACGGCGATCTTGGCGTTGTAGGCCGTGGAGTTCGCGGCGCTGGCGTAGTCGCTCCCGCGGCCTTCCATGCTGAAGTTGATGGCGTTATAGAGTGGCGTCTGCTCCAGGTAGTTGAGCATCATGGCGTGGGCCGACCAGTTGTTCCAGGTCGTGCAGGGCATCCCACCGCCGTAGTTGTAGTAGCACTACGACGCCCCCATCGGGAAGCTGTCGTTGGCGGAGTGGTAGTTGTGCATCGCCAGGCCGAACTGCTTGAGGTTGTTGACACACTGGGCCCGCCGCGCCGCCTCGCGCGCCGCCTGGACGGCCGGCAGGAGCAGGGCGATCAGGACGGCGATGATCGCGATGACGACGAGCAATTCGATCAGCGTGAACCCACGGCGCGATGTCGACTTCATGGCACGGCCTCACATGGGGGATGAGATGAAAAGATATCGGAAAGACTCTGCCCCGATCGCCCGCGGGTCGGATCGGATAAGGGAGCGGGCGGATACCTCAAGCGTCACCCCGGAGATGCGACCGGATCTCCGGGGCGGATCGGAACCGATGGGAGAGGGGATCAATCAAGCGTGATGGGCCAGTCGGACCCAGGCCGGCGTTGCCCTCCTCGAGGCGGCGGCACGCGCCCGGCCTCCGGGGTCATCCTCTGCTGGTGTGGCTTGACCCCGCCCTCCATTGCGCTGCTGGTGTTCTGCAGTGACGACACGCCCTTCCCGGACGTCGACACCATGGCGCTCCTGGCATCCGCCTCCGTCTAGGCCCGGGCCGCCGGGTCCAACCCCGCCGACTCGCCGCAGCGGCCGAAGGCGGTGGACCTCAGGACCTTCATTATACCGCAATCTCCATACCGTGGAGTTCGACCGACAGCGACCGACCCTCGACGTCCCCCGACGCCTGGAGGCGGGACGCCAGTTCCGGGAGGGAAGCCGAAGAGCCCTATGTGTCGAGACGAGAGGTCAGAAAGGGTGATACCCGCGGGTCGAGCCTAACCCGAATGTCGAATATGTCCGGCCCCGGGGGGGATTGCCAGGGGCATTTTCGGTCATTCTTTGTAGAATTTCAGTCAGGGCGTCGGAGCCCTACCCCGTAAGAACTAGGAGCTTTCCCCCCGTGGCCCCAACCGGCCCGGCGGCGGGGGGCCGGGTGCCGCCGGGAGAGGGGGAGGGGGGTGGTCCGCAGTCGATCACGTCGGACTCGCGTCGCGCCGCATATGGCGCTCTTGATCGAGACGTCGCTGGCCTCGGGCCGCGACATCCTCCGCGGGATCGCCCGCTATGCCCGGGAGCACGGGCCCTGGTCGATCTACCACGAGCCGAGGAGCCTGGAGGAGTCGGTGCCCCGCTGGCTCCGCGGGTGGGACGGGGACGGGATCATCGCGCGGCTGCAGAACCGGCGGATCGCCGCGGCGGTCGAGTCGACGGGCATCCCGGCCGTGGACGTGCTCGGGGTCGTCCGCCGCCCCGGCTTGCCGCTGGCGCACGTGGATAACGCCGCGATCGCGCGGCTGGCGGCCGACCACTTTCTGGGCCGGGGCTTCCGCCGGTTCGGTTTCTGCGGCCTCGACGGCGTCAACTGGTCCGACGAGCGGCGCGACGCCTTCGTCAAGGCTGTCACCGAGGCGGGCGGCGAGTGCCTTGTCTACGGCCGTCCCGAGGGTCGCCCCTCGTGGAGGACGAGCAGGATCACCTCGCCGCCTGGGTCCGGTCGCTGCCCCGGCCCTCGGCGGTGATGGCCTGCAACGACCCGAGGGGCCAGAAGGTCCTCGAGGCGTGCCGGCGGAGCGGCGTCCGCGTGCCCGAGCAGGTGGCCGTCATCGGCGTCGACAACGACGAGCCGATCTGCGCCATCGCCGACCCACCGCTCTCCAGCGTCGTACCCGACCACGAGCGCGTCGGCTACGAGGCGGCGGCCCTGCTCGACCGGGTCCGCGCCGGCGAGGTCGGCGCCGGCGCGGCGGTCTACATCCCACCGGTCGGCGTCGTCGCACGGCAGTCGAGCGACGTCCTGGCGCTGGCCGACCGCGAGGTCGCCGAGGCCATCGGCTTCATCCGCGAGCACGCCTGCCTGGGCCTCGGCGTCGAGGAGGTCTGCCGCAAGCTGGCCCTCTCGCGAAGCACCCTCCAGCGGCGGTTCCGCCTCCTGCTCGGCCACACGGTCCACGACGAGATCATCCGCGTCCGCCTCCAGCGGCGCAGGAGCTGCTCGCCGAGACCGACATGCCGATCGCGCTGGTCGCCGCGAGGTGTGGGTTCGGCCACCAGGAGTACCTCGGCGCAGTCTTCCGCGCGCGGACTCGGACAGACGCCCGCGGGCTATCGCCGCTGGGCGGGGCGGGTCAGCCGGGGGCGGAAGGCGTGATCTCTGCGGAGTGGGGGGTTAGAGTGAAAAGTGAAATGAAAAGGGCAGAGGGCAGAGGGCAGAGGGCAGAGGGCAGAGGGCAGAGGGCAGAGGGCAGACAAATCCTTGGAACCCATGCTTCCAAGGTGGACATTAGATTTACCTCTTACTTTGATCTCTTCACTTCGCACTTCGTACTCCTCTGTCCTATCGAGACCTCCCACTGGCCGTCCGGCGCCAGGCCCCGGGCGATCGCCTCGGCGGCCGAGGCCAGGGCCGGGTCGGAGGCGAGGCGGGCGGCGGCGCGGCAGGCGTGGCGGACGGTGGCGGGGTCGCGGCCGCCGAAGTAGGCGCCGATCGCCGCGAAGCTCAGGCCGGTCGACCGCCGGGCCAGGTGCATCGCCAGGTGCCTCGGCTCGACGAACGTCGTGCGGCGGGTCGGCGACGCGGAGGTCGCGGAGCCGGACGCCGAACCGCGTCGCCACGGCGCGGGCGATCTGCCTCGATCGTCGGCGACGGGCGGGCGCGGCCTCGTCGGCCAGGATACGGGGCGACCAGACGCGCGGTCGAGCGGCCGGCGCTCGAGCCGGCGCGGTCAGGGCGAGGCGGGCGAGCCAGCCGTCGAGCGTCCGGTAGCCGTCGGCGGCCTCGGCCAGGGCGTCGACCGCGTCGGCCGCCAGGGCCATGCCCCGCGCCCGGGCCCGGTCGAGCAGGTAGCGCCGGCGCGAGGCCAGGCCCGGCGGGTCGATCCGGACGGCCAGAGCCCGCCGACCAGCCGGCTGACCAGCCGCGCCGGCCAGCCCGACCACTGGCCCGGGCCGATCCGCGCCGAGACGGCCACGGCCGCGCCCCGGCCTCGTCCAGGGCGTCGAGCGTGTGCGTCAGCTCGCTCCAGGGCCAGCGGGGCGCGGTCCAGCGACGTGCAGGTCTTCGAGCACGAACAGGTCGACGCGGCGGAACCGCTCGCGGAGCTCGGCCCAGCCCCGGGCCGGCCGCGCCGCCTCGGCGCAGGCCGCGGCGAACGCCTCGGCCGTCGAGGTGCGCCACGGCCGACTCGGGCCGGCGCAGCAGCCGCTCGGCGACCAGTCCCGCCAGCAGCCGCGACTTGCCCACCCCCGACGGCCCGTGCAGCACCAGCGGCGAGAGCCCCTCGCCCTCGCCCCGCGCCAGGGCCAGCACGCCGGCCGGGCCAGCTCGTTCTCCGGGCCCGCCAGGAAGCCGTCCCACGGGTGCGGGGCGGTCGGGGGATCGACGGCAGTCGCGTCCATGACACGGGTCGTAACACGGCCGAGACCCTGCGCAAAGGCGGATTCGTCTCCTCTACGGCTCGACCACGATCACGAACGGCTCGCCGTTCAGGTCGTTCCAGGCCGCCTTCTGGTCGTCGGTCAGCACGGAGATGCACTTCGCCAGCGCTCGACGCGGACCGCGAGGGACTTGGCGACCGCGGCCTTGGGGTCCTTCTGGAAGTCGCCGCCCGCAGCGCGGAGGGAGGCCCTCCATTCCCGGTCGATCGCCTGGAATTGGGCCTTCTGGCCGGCGGTCAGCCTCAGCGCCTCGCGGACGCGAGGTATCTCGAATGCGGCGATGCCGGCCTGCTGGACGTCGATCTGCTCGAATCGTTTGACCTGCTCGGGCTTGAGGATCTCGGCCAGGCCCTTGTGCAGGTCATCCTGCTGGGCCCGCTGCATCGCCTGAATCTTGGGGCCGCGTTGATCCGGCGGAAGGTTGCGGATCTGCGCAACCTCCTTCTGGCCCTTCGTTAGTAAGTCCTGGTAAAGCGCGTCGAGCTTCCGGGCCTGCTCGGGGACGGCCTTCAGCTCCCCCTGGATGCTCTTGTTCCTGAGCATCACCCAGCCGCGCAATCCCCCGGCCGGGGCCGTAAGTCCCCGGGGCCTGCGCCCGGGCGGAGGCGACCATCGAGGCGACCATCCCCAGGCGCCAACGCCAGCCCGCCGAAAACCTTCATCATCGCGTCTCCCGGATCACCGACGGAAGAGATGACCCATCGAAGTTCCTGCGAGGATCATAGCCGAGTCGCCGGTGATTCCCCATCATTTAGGAACGCGAACGCCGCGAGGGCCCGGGGGAGCGGGCGGCCGCGCGGCGTCGGTGTTGGAACGGGGCGATCGGCCGGGAGCGCCGGTCAGTTGTTCGGGCGGCGGAACGGCTCGGGCTTGTACTCGAACGGCTCGCCGGCCAGCTCCTTCCATTCCTTCTTCTGGTCCTCGGTCAGCAGGGCGGTGACCTTCGTGGCCGCACCCTTGCTGATCTCGGTCCGCTTCTTCATCGCCCCCTCGGGGTCGGCCTGGGCGTCCTCGCCGAGGGCATCGCGCCGCGGGCCTCCTCGCCGATCCCACGGATCTTCTCTTTCTGCTCGTCGGTCAGCTTCAGCACCTCCTGGACGCGGGGCTGATTGAAGGCCATGACCCCGCCGACCTGGAGCTCGATCTGCTTGAACCGCTTGACCTGCTCGGGCTTGAGCACGCCGTCCAGACTCTTCTCCAGCTCGGCCCGCGCTCGCGCATCTTGGACTGCCGCTCCTCGGGCGTGGCGTCCTGGAGGCCCTGGAACCGCTCGCGGTTCTTGGCCATCGTCTCGGTGGCGAGGGTGTTGAGCTTCTCGACCTGCTCGTCGGAGACCTTCAGCTCCTTCTGCACGCTCTTGTTGGACAGCAGCATCGCGCCGCCGCCCATGCCGAACCCGCCACGTCCCTGCTGCGCCACGCGGGCGCGGCCATCAGGGCAAGCACCCGAAGGCCAGCATCGTCTTGCCGAATGTCCGCATCGTCCCGTCTCCCAGGTGCCCAATCAGAGGAGAACCGCCGGCCACGGCTTGGGCGCGCACGCGGGGCGGCCGTACATAGAGGAAAGAGCGACAAACACGGACCCCTCGCGCATGGTTCTATCCGATTCATACGCCGATCGCGATCCCCTGGCCCCCGCAATTGGCTTCGGTCGGCGCGGTGGGGTCCCGGTCGCCCCGTCGCGTTCCCTCGACGCACCGGGGCCGAATTGGCTTCGGTCGGCGCAGTCAGTACAGGCCGGCCGAGACCGACTTAACTCGATTCTCGATATCACAATGCGTCAAGCCTCATCCGGGGTGGGCGACCCCGGAATTGGCTTCGGTCGGCGCGGCCAGGGGAGGGACAATTGGGTTCGGTCGGCGCGGGACCCGGCCGGTCGGGCGGGCGACAGCTCGCGGATTATCAAGGAACCGGCCCGCGCGGCGCACGCGGGGGCACAACCCTATCATCGCAAGTCTGGCCCGTCCCGTTCTGCCAAACCCTGGGAAGTGGACCGTGTTGCCGCCCCTCGACGCGGCCGCGGCTGGGCTTGATAAGCCGGCGGCCATCCACCAGACTTGAGGGGCATCCACCGCCGCGGCCCGCGCCGCGGAGGGACCGACGGCGGGACCGAGGCGGGACCGATTCATGGGCGGCGCGACCGGGGCCCCACCGCGGGGCCCGAGACGCTTCGAGTTTCTCGATGGCCTTCGCGGCCTGCTGGCTGTCTACGTCCTGATGACCCACGTCATCGCCTGCGACCTCCGCGAGGTCTCGCGCCCGTTCCAGCTCGCGACCCGGGCATTCCGCTACGGGCAGTTCGCGGTCGACGGGTTCATCGTCCTCTCGGGCTTCTCGCTGATGCTCCCGGTCGCGGCGGCGGCCGATCGCCGGCTCCGCGACGGCTTCCGCGGCTACCTCCGCCGCCGCGCCCGGCGGATCCTCCCGGCCTACCTCGCCGCGCTGGCGCTGGGCATCGCCATCCTCGCCGCGATCGCCGGGCTCTCCGAGGGCTCGACGCTCTGGCGGACGGAGCTCTCGCCGACGGGCATCGGCTCGCACCTGTTCCTGGTCCACACCCTCGTCCCCGGTCACGCCGAGACGATCAACCCGGCGCTCTGGTCGATCGCCACCGAGTGGCATATTTACTTCTTCTTTCCACTGCTGTTGCTCCCGGTCTTCCGCCGGTTCGGCGCGGCGTGGATGGTGGCGATCGCGGTCGTCGTCGGCTCGCTCCCTCAGCTCGTGGCGCCGGATTCGGAGATGGTCCAGGGTTGTCCGTGGCTGCTCGGCCTCTTCGCGCTGGGCGCGGCGGCGGCCTCGGCCTATGCCGCGCCGGGCTTCTCGCCGCGGGCCGCGCTGCGGCGGCTGCCGTCGCTCTTCGCCGCGGGGTTCGCAACCTACGCCCTGGGCCGGGCGCTGATGTGGTCCCCCCGATCAAGGACCTGTTCGGGCCGAAGCTGCTCTCGGACCTCCCCGCCGGCCTCCTCTGGGCCTGCATCATCCTCTACGGCGCCTGCATCGAGCGGCTTGGCGAGGACGAAGGGTCCGGGCGCCGGCCGTTCTTTCTCCGGCTCGTCGCCTCGCCCGTCGCGGTCGCGCTGGGGGGGATGTCGTACAGCCTCTACGCGACCCACACGCCGCTTCTGCGGGCGCTGGAGTTTGCCTCGCGACGGATGGGCCTCGCCCCGGTCCCTGACTTCCTCCTTCGCGCCCTGGTCGGCATCCCGCTGGCCCTGGGCGTCGCGGCCCTCTTCGCGCGGTGGTTCGAGCACCCGTTCCTCTCGACGCGCCCCGGGCCCTCGGCGGCGAAGGCGCCGCCGTCGGAGGCGCCGCATGGGGCTTTGAGGACCGAGGGGACGGTGGTCTGAATCCGCGTCATCACTCGGCTGACCGCAGCAGCGGCAGACCGCTGGCCAATGCCTCGGCCCAGCCGGGGAGCCGGGACACCTCATCGACCGTCAGCGGCTCGGCCGGCTCGGCCGGGGGTTCGCGGAGTGTCAGCCGCCACCAGATCACGTCGCGCCAGGCCTCGGCCTTGAACCCGACCCGGCGATAGACCCCGACCTCCTCGAACCCCACGGCCCGATGGAGCCCGACGCTCGCCTCGTTCGGCAGGGTCGCCCCGGCGAAGGCGGTCACGAACCCCTGGAGCCGCAACACCTCGAACAGCGACCGATACAACCCCCGCCCGACCCCCGCCCGCCTGCGCCCCTCGCCGATATACACCGACACGTCGACTGACCACCGGTACGCCGCTCGCTCGCGATGCGGCCCGGCGTAGACATATCCGAGGATCTGGCTGTCCTCCTCGGCGACGAGCCAGGGGTGCATCGCGAGCGTCTTGACGACCCTCCGCCGCATCTCCTCGACCGATGGCGGCTCGACCTCGAACGAGACGTGCGAGCCCGCCTCGCAGAACGGGGCGTAGATGGTCTGAATGGCCGGGGCGTCGTCCCCGGTGGCGAGGCGGATGATCGGTGCCATCGTCGGCCCTCCTCGCGATCGAGCCTAGCATCCGCGGACGGGGATGCCAATCGCGCACCCGAGGGCTGCGCCGCGCCCCCGATCATTCACCGCGCGGCGGGCACCGTCGGCGCACGGCGGATGGTCAGCCGGTTCACCTGGCGGACCCATCGCGCGTGCTTCTTCTCGCCGGGGACCACGACCCGGAGCGGCCCCTCGGGGTCGGCCATCGGCTTCCCGTCGCGGCGGTCGGCCAGGAGGGTCACGCGGTCGGTGAACGCGGCGTCGATCTCCGCCAGCGCGAACACGGCGCGGTAGCCGTCGGACGCCTCGACGACCAGGTAATCGACCATTGCTCCACCCCTCAGCTTCTCATCGACCCGCGCTCCGGCCTTCCGCAGCAGGTCGATCACCGCGACCCCCTCCCACGTCGATTCGACGCCCTTGTGGTCCTTGGCGCGGACCGACTGCCGGGGCATCTTCGCGAGGTCCGCCGCCGTCAGTCCGATCGGCCGCTCGACCTCGCCGCCGACCTCCAGCACAACCCGCTCCGCCTTCGGCCCATCGGCCCCGAGCATGGCCGTGGCCAGGAACAAGAATGTGACGATTCGTCGCCTCGCCGCGCCCATCGGAGGTCCCTCCAGGATCGTGTCGCCCGGTGGTATGATCCTACTGGACGCCCAGCGTAGCCCCGCGCCCGCCCCACGTCCATCGCCCCCGTTTTCTCCGCACTCTTCACTTTTAACTTTTTAATTTTTATCTTGTCCTTTCTTGATATTCACCGAGCCCCCCATGCCCAAGCTCCCCCGCCTGGAGAACCGCGTCCGCGATCGCCGTGAGCGCAAGGCCTGGACTCAGGACGAGCTGGCGAGGCGGTCCGGGCTGTCGCGTGCGGGCGTGAGCGCGATCGAGACGGGGCGGCTCGTGCCATCGGCGGCGGCGGCCCTGGCGGTGGCGTCGGCGCTGGGCTGCCGCGTTGAGGACCTCTTCCGCCTCGACGGCCCGGCCGCGTCGCCGTCGTGGGCCTGGCCCCCGCGACGCGAGGCGTGCCGCTACTGGAAGGCCGAGGTCGGCGGCCGCGTCTGGCTCTACCCCGCCGAGGCGAGCCCCGCTGGCGTCTTGTCCCACGACGGCCTCGCCCGCGGCGGCACCCTTGTCGACTCCTCCGGCGCCGACCCGTCCGCGACACTCGTCGTCGCCACCTGCGACCCCGCCGTCGCGCTGCTCGCCGACGCGCTGCGATCGTCGGGCGTCCGACTGCTGCCCCTGCCCCGATCGAGCCGCGCGGCGCTGAGCTTGCTCGGCGAGGGCCTCGTCCACGCCGCGGGCCTGCACCTCGGCTCCCCCGACGCCTCGCCCGACGCCAACGCCGCGGCCGTCCGCGAGCGGCTCGGCCCCGGCCATCGTCTCTTGCGGGTCGCGCGGTGGGACGAGGGCCTCTGCGTGGCTCCGACCCTGGGCCTCTCGACGGTCCGCTCTGCCCTGAATTCCGGTCTCCGCTGGGTCGGCCGCGAGGAGGGCTCCGCCGCCCGCCAGTGCCTCGACGAGCTGCTTGGCGACCGCCGCAAGCCCCCGCGCCGGATCGCCACCGACCACCGTGGCGTCGCCGAGGCCGTCCGCCAGGGTTGGGCCGATCTGGGCGTCTGCCTCCGCCTCCCCGCCGAGGAGTCGGGGCTCGACTTCCTTGACGTCCGCCGGGAGTCGTATGACTTGTGTCTTCCCTCGTCGATGGAATCCGACCCGCGGATTCAGGCGCTGATCGCCGCCGTCCGCTCGCCGGGCTACCGCCGGGCGCTCGGGGGGTTGCCGGGCTACGATCCCCTGGAAGCGGGCGAGATGATCTCGTAGGTCACCGTCCGAGACCTGCGCGTTGCCCGTCTCGGCGACGATGGAGTATCCTCGGGTCATGGAACCCTCCGCCGCGCAAGCCCCGGAACGCCCCGCCGAAGGGCGAAGTGCCCCGCCCGCGGATCGCGTGCGGATCGTCAGCACCCCCGGCACCTGCGGGGGGAGGCCGCGGATCGACGGCCATCGGATCACGGTCGAGGACGTCGCCGTCTGGCACGAGCGGCAGGGGATGAGCCCCGACGAGATCGTCTCGGATTACCCGAGCCTCACCCTCTCCGACGTACACGCCGCGCTCGCCTACTACTACGAGCACCGCGACCGGATCGACCAGGACATCCGGGACGGGGAGCGGTTCGTCGCGGCGATGAGGGCCAAGGCCGGCCCGTCCCTCGTCGATCGGAAGCTCGGCCGGAAGGTGCCCGATGCCCCGGACGATCCGCTTCCACCTCGATGAGAACGGCCACCGCGCGATCGCCGAAGGCCTCCGCCGCCGCGGCATCGACGTGACGACGACCCCCGAGGCCGGCCTCCTCGGCGTGACCGACGAGGAGCAGGCCGCCCACGCCCTCCGGACCGGTCGCGTCCTCTTCACCCAGGACCGCGACCTCCTCAGACTCCACGCCTCCGGCGTCCGTCACGCCGGCATCGCCTATTGCGAGAAGGACACGAAGAGCGTCGGCGAGATGATCCTGGGGCTGGTCCTGCTCTGGGAAGTCCTGGAACCTGACGAGATCGCGGGCTGCGTCGAATTTCTTTGACGGGAGGGCTGGAGGTCTTCCCAGTTTGCGCCATCGACCACGGGAATTAGGAATGTCCCGAATGGCATGAACTTAAGCGTAAGGCCCTATTCCCGAAGCCTTTCCGTTGATAGCCTGATGCAGCAGGGGCGGCCTCGCTCTGGAGGCCGAAAGCTGGATTGTCCGGGGGATAGTAAATCATCGGCTGTCGGACATTCGGGCGGCGTCCAGGGTGTTCGACGGAAATTGCTTGAAGTTTTGGCCTTCGCTTAAGTTCATGCCATTCAGGAATGTCCCCGTTGCCCCCCGTCATTCAGGAATGTCCCCGTTGCCCCCGTTGCCCGTCGGGATACCGGCGGGCCCTAAGAGGATTGCCGGGGTATGATAGCACAGAGGCGGGTGAGCTTGCTCTCTAGGCTTCGGGATCTTGCGGCCGCGGAGAAACGGCCCATTTTGCGCCGTTGACGATGGGAAACCGGGATACCCTGGCCGCTCGTGACCACGAGCACTCGATGACCTAAAAGAACCAAATAGCAATCGCGCATAATAATGGCCGCCATGGCGATTGATACAAAGGCGTTTGTCCAATTCGGGATTCTCCTGTGAACTTCGCGACTCTGCCGCCCTCCCAGACGTTCAAGGTCTTTATTACTAACACTCAATGTGACAACGACCGCAGCAACCAAATTCAGACAAAAGGCCAGGACGACGAGGCCGACAGATAGTTTCCACGTCGCGATAGACGATTTCGCTCCGATTGCGAAATACAGAATGGCTACGGTGGAAATCGGGAACAGGATACCAATATAAAAGAAATTCATGTTATACACCTCTATAATATCTGAGGAGTCGCTTTCAACGCCTGTCGTTCATCATCGTCTTCATCCATGGGTGGTCGTCTGGACTCGCTACTCTGGTAAGACCGGAGTCCCTCAGCGCCGGACAACATCCTCTTCCCGAATGCTCTTGAACCTTGGAGTAGCTCGGGAAAACCCCGCTTCTTCCAACGAAGGGACAGTACCATTCTCATCGACAATAAATAAGGTCTTTGCTACCAATCCGGCTTCGGAGCAAACCCTCCTAATCTCTTCCACAACTGCGGGCGACGGCACCCTCGCATCAATGACGATTCTCAGGCGCTATTGGCGATCAACGTGTCGACAACAGGCTCCCATGGCATTTTGGTTCGCAAGTTGTCCCACTCCAGAGAGTTTTGATCAAAGGCACTGATGCTGACTCACAGGAAGGGTCAAGAAGTGCTACGATTCGATAGGGGTTAATCCCCCGCTCGATTCGATATCTTTCTACAGCCGACTCCGGAAGTGAAGTTGCCAAGAAAATGACTGTAGGAGGACACACTTGATATAGGATTATATAAAGCTGGAAGAGAATCACGCCTAGGACTCCTATCCATGGGATCGAGGATAAGCCGGAGAGGTTCGTCGTCACCATCACGACGACAGCGAGAAATGGGAGATATAACATATAAGAATATATAGAAATGAATCGATAGTAGAGCATCAGCTTGGCCTCGCCGATAGGAAACCGACCGTAGGCCTGAGCGGCAGCCGACCACATTGGAATGGCGCTGAAAATATCAGGAGATTAAACAAGAAAACAAGCCAGGCAAAAACCAGCTGAATGGTCATGAGTGGCCTCTTTAGGCACTTCCGTTATCTGGACCAGCGGTGCGGACGGGACCGTAGAGAACGCGCTTACACCATCCGCCGCGAATTGCCGGTAGCCGAACTGGTGATTATCCGACAAGATCGCATCCGTAATACAGGACCGGCATCGTCCAGGCAAGGACTGTGACCGCCGGCGAGAAACGGTGGCAGACACCAACGGGGTCACTCTTGAATGTGGCGGCGAGGACGGGAACATTCTGAGTTCTGCGCACAGTCTGGGCGATTAGGGCAATCATCCGTCGGACAGATCAAGCCCCGGGTTCGCGGCTGCACCGTCTAAGCCGCGTCCATCCGGCAACGGCCGCCAGCCCGACGAAGCTCAGGGCCGCCGCCGAGGGTTCCGGCACGGAAACGCCGACCGCGGGACCCTTGATGGTGTTCCCTGAGAAGCTCGCCAGGAAGTCGCCCAGGATACCGGAGACCTGTTGCTCGACGACCAGGTCGAATCCCCCGGTCTCGCCGACCTTGAAAAGGTCGGCGAACGAGCCCCCGCCGGAGAGCGGGATGGACGATTGGGTTAGCCCACCACCCGTGAACGTGAACAGGCCGTCGAACTCCCAGGGTGCCGGGCCGGCCCCGGCGGCGCCGAACTGGGTCACCGAGCCGGTCAGGAGCGTGCCGGAGACGTCGTCGGTGCCATCCTGATCGAAGTCGACCCCGCCGGTCACGGTGATTGACCCGACGCCCACCAGGTTGCCGCTCTTGTCGACGGTGAGGTCGATGACGGCCGAGCCGTTGTCGACGGCGACGTCAGGCGCACCGCCGGGGAGGTTGTTGGACAGGTAGAACAGGTCGGTCACCTGGACGTGGAAGTCGCCGGTGGTGGCGGTGGCGCTGTAGCTCGCGGAGCCGTCGACGGAGACGATCACCGACCGGTTCGGGTCGAAGTCGAACGAGATGAGATCCCCGCGGGCCTCGGTCGCGTGCAGCACCGCCATCGCCCCGAGCGCCGCGGAGAGCCGGGCGAGCGGGCAGAGCCATCGTGGTGGTTTCATCGGGACAACCGCTCCGTTGCTCGAGGATCTGATCGCCTCGCGGGCCGAGCCCTGGAGGGTCCCGGGCCGGCCCCGTGGGCTCGCCAGGCCGCCTCCTCGCGGCCGTCGCCGGGCCCGGTCGCCGGGGAAATCGTCCCGCGCGACCGCGCGACGATGCCCGGGCGACCCCAGCATAGTCCCGCACGCTTCGGAGCATCAAGTACTGAGGTTTTTCCGAAACATAGTGCGAGACTTTTCCTGGGTCGAGGCGCGACGTCGCGCGATCTGGGCCCAAGCGTTCGGGGGCCCGGCCGGCTATGATCGTGCCCGGGGATAGGCGAGCGTCCCGGTCCGATCCGACCGGCGCCGCACCCCGGAGGAGGGCCCGACCAATGGCGCGGGCGTGGCGACTCGGCCTCGTCGCATGGGCGTTCGGATTCTCCAACGCGAATACCGCCGAGCCCGCGTGGGTCGTCCGCAACGTGACGGTCTACAAAGAACCCGGCCGGTTCGCGGGGTGGCCGGCGAATCATGGGATCTGGTCGTGGGGCGACGAGATCCTCGTCGGCTTTAGCCGGGGGACGTACAAGGACCGCGGGCCGTATCATCATATCGACCACGATAAGCCGGAAGAGTTCCTCCTGGCCCGCAGCCTCGACGGCGGCTTCACCTGGTCGGTCGAGCGGCCGAGTCCGCCGGGGGCGCTGGTCGGCACGCCCGGGATGCGCCACGGCCTCTTCCCGCCCGAGGCCGCCCCGGAACGCCTCTCCAACCTCGCCGAGCCGATCAATTTTTCCCACCCCGACTTCGCCCTGACCATCCGCATGGAGAATTCCAACAACGGAACCTCACGCTTTTATTATTCCTACGATCGCGGCCACACCTGCGCGGGCCGTATCGCCTGCCGCTTTTCGGCCAGCCGGGGGTGATGGGGCGGACCGACTACCTCGTGAATGGCCCGTCCGACTGCCACCTGTTCCTGACCGCGTCGAAGCTCGACGGCAAGGAGGGCCGCCCGTTCGTTGCGCGGACGACCGACGGCGGACTCTCCTGGCAATTCCTCGGCTTCATCGGCCCCGAGCTGAGCGGCTACGCGATCATGCCGGCGACGGTCCGCCTCTCCGCGACGGACATGGTGACGACGATCCGCCGCAAGGATGCGCCGCGGAGCTGGATCGATGCCTACGCCTCGCACGACGACGGACGATCGTGGTCGCACCTCTCGACCCCCGAGCCCGACACCGGCGAGGGCAACCCTCCGAGCCTGCTCCGCCTGCCCGACGGCCGCCTCGCCCTGGTCTACGGCGTGCCGCCCGCCCCTATCGCATGGTCGCCCGTCTGAGCCTCGACCGCGGGCCAGTTGGTCCCCTCCATCATCCTCCGCGACGACGGCGGCAGCACCGACGTCGGCTACCCCCGCTCGGTCCTCCGCCCCGGCGGGCGGGTCGTCTCCGTCTACTACTTCAGCGACCGCGACGGGCCCGATCGATACATCGCGGCGACGATCTGGGAGCCGGGGAGGCCTTGACGGGCGGATGGTCCGCGCGGGGGACGCTGCGGGGCCGGCGATTCAGAACCCCGGCCTCGGCGCGACGCTGAGCGTCATCTCCTTGCCGTCGCGGACAACGATTACCTCGACCGGCTTTCCGGCGCGACGCCCGCGGCCGCGGCGTAGACATCCGAGACGGAATCGGTCCAGCGGCCGTCGAGCGTCGTGAGCACGTCGCCGCGGCTTCAGGCCGGACGCGGCGGCGGGGGAGCCGGGGGCGACGTCGGTGATCGTCACGACGTCCAGGACCTTGTCGACGTCCAGGCCCCAGAGCCCGGACGGGGCGAGGACGACCTCGCGCGCGACCTTCGGGCCGGCCAGCCGCTCGGGGAGGGTCTTCATCAGGTCGCGGATCTCGTAGTCGACCGGCTCGAAGGTCAGCTCCTTCGCCTTGTAGTCGATCGTCATCCGGTAGCGGGCGAAGAAGGTGAAGCCGAGGATGCCGTCGAGCGGCTTGCTGAAGAAGCCGCCCGAGCGCCTTGAGCACGGGGTGGTCCATGACGATCACCGGGACGTCCTTCGCCGTCAGGCCGCCGACCTCGAGCGACCTCGGCCTTGCCCTCGAGGGGGACCGGGAAGAGGAAGCTCCGGCGCCTGGCCCGGCTTGACGAGGCCGCTCGACTCGGCCGCGTTGGTGCCGATGAGCGTCACGGGCGAGCCGACGTCGAAGAGCAGGCGAAACGGCCCCTTGCCATTGATCCGGACGCGCACGGCCATGTGGTTCGACGCGAGCATCTCGAACGGGACCTTCGCGGCCCCGCCCTTGTCGGCGCGTGCGCGGCGCCCATCACCACGAAGCCAAGCACGCCCGAGGCCGCCAGCCAGCCGGCGAGCGCCAGGCGGAGGATCGTCGCGAGAATGCGAGGGGACGTTCATCCTCAGAATCCCTCCCCGACGATCATGGCCAGCTCGACCGTCGCGCCGCCGCGTTTCAGCTTGAGCGCGACGCCGCCGCCGGCGCGGAGGCCGGACGCCGCGAGCATGGCGGCCTTCGCGGAGGCGACGGACTTCCCGTCGATCGCGATGATGACGTCGCCCGGCTTCACGCCGGCCCGGGCGGCGGGAGAGCCCTCGAGGACGGAGGCGACCGTCGCTGTGTCGGCCTTCTCCTCCAGGATCGATCCCGAGCCGGCCGCGGGGGATGAGCTTGTCGGGCTCCTGCTTGCCGATCATCACCGCTGCGAACTTGGCGAGCGGGCCGAGCAGGTTCATCGCCTGCAGCTCGGCCGGCGCTGCTTGGCGATCGCGCCGGGCGGGATGGACGGCTCCTTCGGCTCGTAGTCGAGCCGCGTCCAGGTCATACGGTCGTCGGTCGGGTCGATCTCGATCTTGTACGCGCGAGCATCGTGAAGCCGAGGATGCCGTCGATCGAGTGCCCCGGCAGGCCCAGCGCGTTCATGCCGATGAGCTGGAACGGGTCCTCGACCCGCGCCTTCATCCCACGCAAGGTTGGCCCGCCCTCGAAGTCGAGGCGGTCGACGACGGTCCAGAAGTCGTCCTTCGGCGGCACCAGGCCGACGGCCTTCGCCGCGTGGGTGCTGACGAACAGCGCGGGGGCGCCGGTATCGACGAGGAAGTTGAACGGGCCCTTGCCATTGAGCCGGATGCGGACGAGGAAGTGGTTCGTCCCCGTCATCTTGTACGGCACGCGGAATGATTGGCCGATCTGCGGGTCGCGAGCAGGCGGGGCGTGCGGCTTGGGGTCGTCCGGCGCCAGCGCAACCAGGGCGAGCGCGAGCCCGAGGGAGGGGAGGGGGTATCTCATGGTACGAGTCCCGTCGTGCGCGGTCGGTTCAGCGGCGATCTCCTTTAGCTTACGCCGGGGCGAGCGGTTCGGGAACGGGGTGGCCGTGGTTCGTGAGCAAGCCACGGGACCTCGGAGGCAGCGGCTGACGATGCGCGGCCGCGCCGCGGAACTGCGGTCTCCGAGCGAACCATGGCCGCCCAGCCGAGGGGTTTGCGGCCGGGGCCAGTGCGCGTTAATGTCGGAGGTCCCCGCGGTGGGCGCGTCGAGGCCGGCAGTCGTCGAACGGGCCCGCCGGGCCGGCCGGCCTTCCTCTCCAGTCGCGCGAGACCGACCGCCCATGCCGACCGACGCATCGAGCCCGACCGCCGCGCCGTCGCCGCTGGATCGCGCCCGCGGCAAGGCCTATCGGCGGCTCCTGCCGATCCTCTTCGCCTGCTACGTCATCGCCTACGTCGACCGGACCAACGTCGGCCTGGCCAAGCTCCACATGATGGGCGACCTCAACGCCCAGGCCCGGGGTGACGAGGGTACCAAGCCGTTGTTCAACGAGGAGGCCTTCGGCTTCGGCGCGGGGACGTGCTTCTTCGTCGGCTATCTTCTGCTGGAGATCCCCGGCACGCTCCTCGTCGAGAAGTGGAGCGCGCGGAAGTGGATCTGCCGGATCATGGTCACGTGGGGGGTCGTCGCCGCGCTGACGGCCCTGGTGAAGGTCCCCTGGCACTTCTACGGCATCCGCTTCCTGCTCGGGGTGGCCGAGGCCGGGTTCTTCCCCGGCGTGATCGTCTACCTGACCCACTGGTTCCCCGGCCGCGACCGCGCGCGGGCGCTGTCCTGGTTCCTGATCGCCACGCCGATCGCGCAGTTCATCAGCCCGAAGCTGACGTATTACCTGCTGCGGATCGGCACCGACGAGACGATCGGCAGGGCGTCGGTCGTCCACCACCCCCTGGTGCTCGGCCTGAAGGGCTGGCAGTGGGTCTACATCGGCTGGGGCCTGCCGGCGGTCGTGCTCGGCGCGGTCGTGATGTTCTTCCTCACCGACCGGCCCCGCCAGGCGCGGTGGCTCGACGACGACGAGCGCGAGGCGCTCGAGACGGTGCTCGAACGTGAGAAGGCGCCGCGCAAGGCGGCCGGGGGCCACATGACGCTCCGCGAGGCGTTCTCGCACCCGAAGGTCCTGCTCCTGACGGCCGCGTACTTCTTCATCGTCACGGGCAACTACGGCGTCGAGATGTTCCTGCCGACGATCCTCCGCGACTGGTATCACCCGACCGACCGCCTGCTGACCTGGGTCCTGATGATCCCGCCCTTGGGCTCGCTCGTCGGGCCAGCTCTTCGTGGGCTGGAACTCCGACCGGACGAAGGAGCGGCGGCTGCACGCGGCGCTGCCGATCCTGATCGGCGCCATCGCCCTGGGCCTGAGCCTGATCCGCGGCATGCCGCTGGGCGTGATGATCCTGATCTTCACCGCCGCGGCCCTGGGGACGAAGGCGTATCTGCCCGCCTTCTGGACCCTGCCCAGCCTCTTCCTGACCGAGGCGGCCGCGGCCGGGAGCATCGGGCTGATCAACTCGTTCGGCAACCTCGGCGGCGCCGTCGGGCCGCGGCTGCTCGGGGATCGTCAAGGACCGGACCGGTTCGTTCCTGCCGGGCATCCTCTTCCTCTGCGTCTCGATGGCGACCTCGGCGCTGATCATCCTCTTCCTCGGCCTCGGCCGCCGCGACGCCAGGCACGGCCTCGCCGACCCCGACCCGCTGGCCGACGCCGTCCTCGACGTCCCCGGTGCGGGCGCGACGGAGGCGATCGTCCCGTGATCTCCAAGGTCTTCGTCCGGCTCTGCACGCTCCCCGGGGCGCGGCGGTTCCTCTGGAAGTCGTGGTACGGGTTTCTCGCCCGCCGGTTCCCGGTCGAGGGCTGGAACTTCATGAACTACGGCTACCAGCCGCCCGATTTGCCAGCCCTCATGCAACAAACGGCCAAACTCATAGAGCGAGCGGGTGGGGCTGGTAACGACGGCCTCAGCCTCTCCAACCAATTGGAGCATCGTGGCTAACTCCTGCTTGCGTTGTGGCGTCATCCTGACTTGTTCCTGGGCAATCTCTGAAGCCGTGCGGGCAAACCCGGTAAAGTAGAGCGCCAGGTGCTGCTCGAGTTCTGCCAGTCTACTTGGCGCAGTAAGCACCTTTTTAACCTCGATTGTGCCATCCGTATGAAAGTTGATGCGATTGAACCCTCCGTAGGCGGCACTAACTTGGTCTTGCGCGCCGACAGCCTCTTGCAGCAGCTCCTGCTCAACGTGGATTGCGTCAGAGGCAAGCGCCTGTTTATCACGCATTCTGTCCTGGAGAGCATACAGACCGAGGAGAAGCCCTACGGTGAACGCCGAACTCGTACCCAAACCTGTTCGAGCGGGCAAGTCAGCCACATGGTGAATTTCTAGACCCTCGTCGACGCCTAGGAATTGAAGACATCCGCGTACCGAAGGATGCTCGATAGCGTCGTTCCGACGAACATTTTCAACCTTAGAGTAAGAAATGCGGGTGTGATAGTCGAAGAAGGGCGGCAACCGCCGACAAGTTATATAACAACACTTGTTAATCGTGGTTGCCAATACAGAACCGCCGTACTGGCGATACCAAACAGGGTAATCAGTGCCGCCGCCGAAGAACGAGATGCGAAGAGGGGTGCTGGTGATTACCATATGTTTAACCTTTCCATGTATCCAGGAGCACGACAGGGGCACGTCAGCGGTGCCGCATGCGGTCCACACTAAGCCCGAAACGTTAGAACAAAATTGCGAACACAATTTCCAGGGGTCCCGAGCAAAAGAAGGAGTAGCTTCAACCGCACTTTCACCATTCGCCAATCTTTCTGTAACGCACGCAGATAGAGTTCCCTGGCGGCCACCAAATCTCCGCGCCAGAAAAACTTATCACCCATCGCCTCAGAAACTCTCGCGCGAATCCAGTTCCTGTCCGCTTCATTGTCAGTGCTTCGGCAGAGCGACTCTTCGAACTGGCCAGCGGTCATGGTCGACGTGGACGATCGGTAATACTTCGACGCAAGATGTGCCCCATAGCCCTGGGCGATGCCGCGCATACAGTACTTGGACAACTTCCGAAGGCCGAGCGCGTCCGTTCTCTGCCTAAGCAGCCAAGGCACTGCTATGTCGGCCGCCACACAACGTCCCACGTTCTCCTGCTGGGTAAGGGTAGAGGTCATGCTGAGATCGTGTACGCGATAGCAAACCATAGGTTCCGCAAGATACCCGACGTCGAAAGACAGCGCGAAGAGGCACCACAAATACCAGTCCTGCGCCCAGCTAAAGTCAAGGTTGGTACCAGCCCACACTGCTGCCGTCGGAAAGGCGCCGATACTCTCATAGCATTCACGACGTGCCATGGCTGTTGGGGCCACAACAAGGTTGCCTTGAAGAAGGGATTTCAAGAAAACATGACCACTAACTATGCGATTCTTTTTTCCGTAACGCCCTTGTACGCCCGTTTCCTGCCCGTCCTCGACTTCGGCAGCGGGACAGAACGTGTACCCGACCCTCGGGTGCTTTTCCATCAACTCAACGTATCGTTCCAGTATATATGGCCGACGCAAGTAGTCGTCAGCAGAAATGATCCACACATATTTGCCTCGGCTCAGGCTAATTCCTTTATTGAAATTGTCAACCAGCCCGATGTTGTGGTCATTGCGTATGTGTTTCACCCGAGGATCCTGAAACGATTTCGCCACCTCCCCCGTATGATCCGGCGAACAATCGTTCATGATTAGCACTTCGAAATCAGTGTATGTTTGCGAGAGTATCGAGTCGATGCATTCTGAAAGGAGATGGCCCAGTTTATAACACGGAACGATGAAGCTAACAGTTGGAGTCTGCATTAGACGCTAAACCCATTTCGCATATGAGAGGTGTGGATGCACTTATTGCGTAAATACTTCGTGTCGACGCCAGCTAGACTTTCTTATAGCCCGAAAGCACACGGCTACACGGGACGAGCAATCGCCGAATGGGACCCGGAATCCTGTCCCAGGAAACTAGTGTGAAGAGAACTCGAATCGAGTAAATTCCGCTCACAACTACCGCCAGCATTCCCAGGCAGGCGGCCAAAACGAGCGGTAGAACGTAAAATCCGATGAACACCAACGTGATTAAGGAAAGAAAAAGCAGGCCTGTTTTTTTGTTGGCGGCGGACCAGCGAAAACCACTGAGCCGATGCACAACCGGGTACAGCAGGATTCCATAACAGATGTATGATCCAAAGAAAGCCATGCCAGAGCCGTTCAATCCGAAAGATCTCACACAGATCCAGGCAAGGCCGAGACTGGCGAGAGCCCACGCGAGTTCAGTGCCGAAAAAGATGGCCTGCTTACCTTTGGCCACGATAATGAAACTCATCGGCCAAGTTATCACTTGGAGCGTCGCTCCCAGACATATCCAGCGGAGGAGCGCCACCGCCGCACCGAATTTCGTGCTGTAGAATAGTGCGATAACCAAAGGTGCAAACGAGAGGGTAGCTAGCACGCCCGGCCCGGCTAACAATAGCCCTACTCGAGTCTGCTCGTTAACCAGACGATTGCATACAAGATTGTCATTGGCGTTGGCAGTCAAACGAGGATAAAAGTCTGCGCCCATGGCCTGCAGAATAAACCCAACGTACAGTCCGCCAAGAGTCCAAGCAGCTTGATAAACCCCAGTCGCTGCAAGGCTGACCATGCGGAGCAGAATGATTCGTACCGCATATGCGATCCCCAACGTCATAAAGCCAGATGCCATAAACGCGAAGCCGAGCTTCAACAGGGCCCCTGCTTCCTGCCTCACCTGGGAAAACGTCACAGGAGACGCCATGACATGTATCTTCCGCGCGTACCACCATGACATAATGGTCATCATCCCAGCAACGCCTACAAGCGCCGGCACAACACCTTTATCTCGGAGGAAGTACACCACGGCGATGCTAATCAGCGTCCCGAAGAGCGCACCCAACACTCCCATTTTGGCGAGATCGAGGATGCGCCGCATCCCCTGAATCAGCGCACCTTGGCCATCGGAAACTATCTGAAAAAAAATGGCGACAGACAGCAAGGTTATGGCGGCGGCGTGTCGATCGCTGCCAAAAGTTAAGGAGGACACCTGCCTGCAAAACACAACGAGCAAGCCAGCCCCCAGAAGTCCGAGGACAATCGATGTTCGTCGCAGCACGGCGCTAGTTTGCGCAACCCGCCCTGTGTCGCCCGAGCCAACTGCTTCCGCAATCTGGCGTACGCCACTACTATTGATGCCCATCTCTGCAATACTCTGAGTAAGGCTGGCGATCGATCCGTAGAGGCCAAACAATCCGAACCCGGTCGGACCGAGTAGCAACGCAATGGCCTTGGTGCGAACGATTCGAATTAAGATGCTCATCGCCGACGCACCGCCGATCAGTGCCGAAGACTTCAGAATTTGGTCATAGGTATGCTTCTCAGCCGTGCCTGTCGTCTTCCCTGGAGGCAATGCTTCTAACGGAGCGGCCGTAAGCTGATCGCTGTAAGTGCTTAATGACATGGACGGGCAGGAAATAAGCACGCGGCCAGACGCTGGCCTCTTCACGAAGGGGTCTTCACGTCGAGGGAGGCGCTCGATACATTACGAGTTAACGATTCCCCAATTCGAAGTAACCCCGCATATACGCCCGTGGTCATCTGGCCGACCACGTCCCAGGAATGGCGCGCAGTCGCGTAATTCCTTATCTTCTGCCTCCGGCTGTTCAAGTCCGTGTACAGGTCACTTGCAAAGTACTGCTCGATGGCTCTCGCCAAGTCAGCTGCATCTTCCGGCCGGAATACAAACCCCGTCTTGCCATCCACGATCTCATCCCTCAAGGATCCCACGTCCGCTGCAAGAACCGGCAGGCCGAAACTGTGTCCCAGGAACAAGACGCCGCTCTGGTAGATATCTTTGTAAGGCAACACAAGAACGTCCGCCGCCTTGAAATAAACCTCGGTCTCGTCATCGGGAATGAAGTCCGCCCTGAGAAGTACTCGTCCACTCTCCGTGTCCTCACGGATCGATTCCCGGATTGTCTGCCAGTATCTCTCGCAGTTATCCGGCCTGCCGGCGATGATCAACCGATAATCCTCACGCCGGGCCAGGATCCGTTGAAACGCGCCGATCAGATATTCGAGGCCCTTGTAAGGCGTGATTCTACCGAAAAAAAGAATCGTCCTGTCACCCTCACGGATGCGCAGTCGCTGCTTTGCATCACCCGGTGTGAGACCCGTGTTCGGAACAGCATTGTTGATCCCGAACGGGATGACCGTAACCCGGCTCCCCTGCACGCCAAACTCCTCGATGAGTTCACGCTTCATCTTTTCCGTGTGAACGAAGAGATGATCGGCAAACCGATATTGGATTCCGAGCGTTAGGCGATTGAGGGGCGTATCTTTAGAATCTCGCCTACCGGCATTCACGTTGTGAGCGGTGAGGACAATCCTTTTCCCTAGCAGCTTGTAGTAAAGCATAAGCAAGGTTCGATCGAAGGACTCGAATCTGTTATTCCACAAGATATGAAAAATTCTCGGCTTGGCTGTCGCAGCGTAGCGAATCAGCTTGGCATAGTACATCGACACCCTGGAAAGCTTTCTTATGAAGCTTACATCTGGCCGTTGATCACCTCGCAGCTTAAGGAAGGTAACTCCTGGCTGGCGGTGGAATTCCGGGCAATTCAGCTCATCGCTACCAATCAGGTCTAGGGCTACCCCCTTGGACATAAGCGACGTTGCCAAGCCGAATACGTAGGGCCTATCGCTACCGCCGGTAAGCAGCGCCACCGCGATCTCATGAGCCAACCCGCATACCGTCACGTTAGGCCACCCTCTAGGGCTATGGTCGTCCTTATCTAAATCCCTGCCCATATCTCTTGTCTCGGTGCGTTCCGCGGTTGTTTTGAGACATTTCTGCGTTCGGTGAGAGCCGCGCCCATTCCGCCCGGTGCCCCGCGAGCCTTTCCGCAGCCATCCGCCACTTTGTCGACTCACGAAGGTCCCACACGTTGGCTGGCGGCTGCTTGGTCCGCCTCTAGCAGATAGATCACCTTGTCACAATGCCTGATGAATGAAGTCTTGAGCTGCGGAACCGCCCTCTGAGCCCATTTTGCAGCTTTCCATCCAAAGACCGGTTCCATCCAAGCATACTTCCACCGCAAGCACGGCTCCTCCAAGCGGCCCTCAAGTTGTAGAGCCAGAGCCTGCAACTCCGCGACAATGTCCATTCGCTCCGGATAGAAAGTTTCGTACCAATTCTGCAAGTACGCCAGGCAAGCCTTTCGGACACGTGCGCTGTCTTCCAGCGATCGCAGGTATTGAATGTGCAGTTTCATTGAAAGGAGCATCGAATCTTTCTTCCTGTCGGACGCGCCAATATTGCTCACCCGAATCGAGAAGGGAGTAACTCTGTAGAATGTTTTTGCTTCCGGCACGAAGCGGGTACCTTCGGAGGCCAGAAGAACACGGCAAAAATATTCGCCGTCGTCATCATAGTAGAGGCGCGTGTCCCATGGTCCTGCTGCTTCGGCCAATTCCCGACTGGTCAGCCAAGTAGAAGTTTGCATCCATAGATTTTCGGCCATCTTCTTCAAGAGCCACTCGACAGGAGAAAGGTCTTGCCACACGGAGTTGGGAACGAAGCGAGCATGGCGTGTCCGATAGTAGAAGGGGGCCCATGGCGAGGAAAGAAGTACTCGCCTGCTGTCAGATTCCGAGAGCACGGCAAGCTGCCGCTCGATCTTGTCCGGCGACAGAATATCATCCGCATCCAACCATTGGACGTAGTCCCCTTGGCTCATCTGCAAGGCATGGTTCCGAGCCGCCGCCGCACCTTGGTTTTTCTGGCTGACAACGCGCACCAACGCCGATTCAAAACGGCGGGAAATTGCTAGTGTTTGATCGGTGGAGCCGTCATCAACGACGATGATCTCTTTTCGTTTCCATGTCTGGGCCACCGCCGAACGAATCGTTTCCGCAATCCATCTATCCGCGTTATACGCGGGAGTGAGAATTGAAACGAGGGGCGTTCTCATACTACGCGGCGAGCTCCGCCTGCTCGACTCGCCGGTTGGTCTCGGGTTCGAATTGCTAAAAGCAGCGGTGCGTTGAGCCGGACGTGCCACGTACTCCGCTTGTTTCACGCTCGTAGCGCAGGTGACATCGCTACCTGCGCACGCGGTGTATGCGCCTGGGAGACACCTCGACTTCCCTATTGTGAGGCTCTGCTTCACGCGCCTGTGTTGAATCCAACGCCAACAATAATCCGTGAACTTCTGATGTACAAAACTCCTCCTGTGCCGCCAGGAACTGTCCCTTAGATGAATGCCCAACTCACCGAAGCAATTCCAGCTGCCAACGTCACACACGTTGTCGGGGAAAAGAACTTTAACCGTCTTGGCCAACTCTGGGTTCTCGGCTAGAGTACGGGAAACTCAATCCGGGACCGGTTGAGTTCAAAATAAAGAATTCGTCCTTGAGCAAGGGGGGTGATCCGCGCATCATGGGTTTGACCCAATTGGGATCCCTCTGGCCTCTGACGCAGTTTTCGATTATCGCCTCAAGAAAGAGATGCCGCGGAGCAGCTCCAAATCCGTAGTTCCCAATTAGCCAGTCCATCCGAAGATTGTCCCGCATAAAATGACTGACAGTGAGTGCCTCAAATGGGAAAACACAGCCATGCTCCAAGAGGGCCGAG
This sequence comes from uncultured Acidobacteriaceae bacterium, assembly GCA_963782275.1. GTDB lineage: Bacteria > Acidobacteriota > Terriglobia > Terriglobales > Acidobacteriaceae > Bog-257. Next base: position 129,463 of record CAWAJA010000016.1, read on the forward strand.
AGGCCGGAGGCCAGCAACACGTCTAGGTCAAAGTAGAACCCACCGTAACGGTAGACTGCGAGATACCGAAAAAAATCGTATCGTTGAATGGGAAACTGAAAGGAATCAAAGACCGAGCAGTAATGTGGAAATTCACGCTTGACGAATTCTTCTACCTGCGCGTCGTCGAAAAATAGATATTCATATCCCGGGTTCAGGAGTCTTATATTCGACATCGCAGCCCTGTTGCGTAAGGTCTGGTGGACGTCCGCCCCGGTCTGGATGATCCGCTCTGGAATTCGATACTGCATTTGGAGTCTTGAGTCTCAGTCAGCTGCAAGTTGCGATTGCACAGAAGTCCCGCTTTCAGCCGCGCAGAGGATGAGGTAGAATCCGAAGTCTTGTAACGCACTGTTGCCGCGATTGCCTTTGATAGGCTGGACTTCCGCCGAAGCGAGAAGACCACCGTTTCGCGGTTACCTTATACATTGTCTATGGTTACTGATGTTACCGTAGTAACATATTCTGCGGTTACTTTAGTTCTTCAGTTGTCCAGTTACTACTATCGAGCGACAGGCCCGTTGCCGTTTAATTCAATCAGATGTGAGGCGGTACCTTGTGCTAAAACCGTCTCCGGCGGAAGATATCTTTTCAGTTAAGGAGCGGCATCAATGACAAGAATCATGAGATCGGTATTATTTGGGCTCCTTTTGGGTGCTCTTTTCAGTGCAACGATGCGCGCTGCCACCTGGACAGCAGCCTCGTGTAATTCCGGCGATGTGCAGAAGGCCATGAACTCCGCAGGAACGGGAGATACCGTTGTCATTCCGGCAGGCACCTGCACTTGGACAAGTACCATTTCATGGACGCCTCCCGCGAACGTCATCCTTCAGGGTCAAACGACCTGTTCCGGTAACATACCCAGCTCTTGTGCCGACAACACCGTAATCATAGATAATGTTTCGCATTCCCCGAACGACAATCCTATGCTGTCGATAACCACTGGAAGTTCAAACCAAAGCTTTCGCATGACCGGAATTACGTTCAAGAGCAACGGGAGCAGTTCGGCCAGCTACAACGGCTCCATCATCATTTACGGCAATTCGACACTAGTTCGGATAGACCAAACCCATCTTGCCATCACTATTGACGGTAAGCAAATGAGCATTAAGGGCTGTGTCTACGGAGTTATGGATCATTCGATTGTTGATTTGTCCGCAGGCACTCCAAACAACGGAATCTTCTTGGATCAGGGATCATGTGGTGGCGATTCTCTCGGGGTGGGAAATGGTCAGTGGAACACCGCAACGACACTCGGATCGGCCAGTTTCTTCTACTTTGAAAACGACACCTTCAACGGTGGCACTAATACCTCTGGCAATGGCTCGACAACTGCCCCGTTCGTAGATGATTGCTCGGGTGGAGGGCGATTCGTTTTCCGCTTCAACACCATTAATGGAGCGACGGTTCAGGGACACGCCACGGGGCACTCAAACAATCCACCAGATCGTAGCTGTCGCGCTTTTGAAGTATACCAGAATACATTCGGCAGCACGAGCGTAACAAGTGCAAAGGACCCAGCCTTCGGTGCATTTTATAATACAGGCGGTACTGGGGTATGGTGGGGAAACAACTTCACCGGATATTATCTAAACGTCGTCAATGGCAATATCGATCGCACGAGCAACAGCACTTACACTCAAACCGGTACTCCAGGTGGATGGGGATATTGTAGTTCAACCCCCATAGGCGGCGTGCCGGGACCTAGCAACTGGGACGGGAACCTTTCGGGTCAAAATGGCTATCCTTGCCTAGACCAAATTGGCCGGGGCGTAGGCGACTTGCTGCAAGGCTCGTTCCCCAACGTTTGTGATGCCTCCTCCACCGATTGCAAAAATGGCATCTACAGTGGGAGATGGCCGAATCAGACGCTTGAACCGGTGTACGAGTGGCTTGACCAATGGAGTGCTGTTCCTCAGTGGCCGGGGTCTGTCTGGTCGCAACAGAATGCACAAGCATCACCTAACCGGGACTATTATCTTTACACGCTTGCATGGAACGGAAGCAGTTTTACTGGCACGGCGTTTAACGGCACGGTTGGAACAGGTAGCGGAACACTCGCAGCACGCCCATCGACCTGCATTAGGGGCGTAGCATATTGGGCGACCGATCAAGGAAGCTGGAACCAGAGTGGGAGCGGTGGCCAGGGAGAACTCTTTGTCTGCACGACGACAAACACCTGGACCGTTTACTATACGCCGTACACCTACCCCCACCCCTTGGTGGGAGGTGGAGGCGACCCCCCTGCCCCTCCGACAGACCTTCAGGCGGTTCCTCAGTAGTATCCTCAATATTGTCACTCTGTTTTCATTGAATCGTGGGAAGGCAAACGCGCGGCGTCCGCGGACGAATAGGGTTTCTGATCAAGCCGGCGACGGCCCGCACTCGACGTTCGAGACGGTACCGAACTCGCCTCAGCGGCTATGCCGGTAGCTTCCTTTTCGTCAGGCGCTTCAGAACCGCCTGGTTTCTGAAGAACACAGACAAGTTCTCCACCCATGCCCGACACTTTGCTGACGAGGATGTTGAAACGCGTCACAAATCGAGTTAAGGAATGCGTGCGCAACAGATAGGTCGTCAGTTTGTTCAAGAAGAACACTTCCGCATTCGGATACCGGGCGAAATGCCGTCGCACATCTTCGAGGGAATGATACCGCCATTTGGGACTTGGCTTGGAAGAGAAATTCGAATTGTATACGAAGATGAACGTTCCGCCGACTTTCAGGTGCCTCAAGAGATTATCGGTTACTTCATTCTGGAACGAGAAAGTATCTGTGTTGTAGAGAGAACATGAGCGTACAAAGATGCAATCGAACTGCTCGGGGAACTTCACTGTTTGGATGTCCGCAACAGCAAAGGCAATTCCGAATCGTCCGTATAGATTTTCCGCTGTGTGTATCCCCGTTTCCGATATGTCGATGCCATGCACTTTCATGCCGTGCTGGCTAAATCGATAGGAAAAAAAACCCTGCCCGCATCCAACATCCAGAACAGACGCCTCTTTTCTTAAGCCGCTAAATGCAATCAGACTGGAAATATATGGTGCGTACAGCCAGTTTTGATAACAGAAATAGTTCTGCCGCTTATAGCTTTCATTATAGAAATCCGCATTTCCGGCCTCGGCTATCATTGGGCAACATGCAGATCTGAGCCTGTCAGACTGGCGCCTCGGCCGGTCAACTCATGCACGCCGCGAACGCGCAACGTTTTTCTGAAGCAGCGAGGGGGCCATTTCGAGTCTAGAAAGAGCCGGTGCAGTAGTTCCAGGGCAAGTGCTCTGTGAAGCTCGGTAGTGTAGTTGCGGTCCCCTCTCAAGTGACGCCGTACTACGGTCTGAAGCGCTTCTCGTTCGATATAGGATCGCGAGAGACTGCGTGGGTCGAGCAACATCTCCTGCACGTAGCCGGCAAGGGCATCCCGGTACCAGACGCGGAAATGGAAGATCTTGTGCCTCCCGAGGAAGAGACGTTCCAGGCGCAAAGGTGAAAGAACGTGATTCACGCGGGCGACCCACTGGGGCATTCCCATGTCACATGCGTACTCCGCCTTGAACAGGAACTCAAGAAGACCCCGAGCACCCGCCTCTGAGAGACGCCCCCTACCTCCGGCCAAGCCGCGGTCAGTCGGGATCCCAAGGAGAGCCCGGTTTCCGTCGGAAATCAACCGCAGGGAAGCATCGATTGAAGCGAGAGCCAGTTTCGGCGCGCGAAACACGGTACGGACAAAGTCGTTGTCGAGGTAGGGGGACCGCATGGAGAGCTGCGTCTGCTCCAGAGCCAGTATCCCGTAGTGATGCCACGGGCCCTGCTTGAAAACGGCAAACGAAACTGGGTGCTCATTAAGAAGGGTTGCATAGGTTGCCCTTGCCTGAAGGAGATACTCTGGAGGGAACAAGCCCGTGACTAGTTCTTCTGGCTTGAATGCGCGAACTCCGCGGAGCACTTCCCCCCCATAGTTGCCCGTCATTCTAACCGGCGCAATTTCGCGGGCCCGCTCATTTAAATAGAGATCGGGGGCACGGCCCACATCCACACATCCGTCAGTGAGGTAGACAGAGCGCTCAGCATAGTGGGCAAATTGAGAAAGAAATTCCTCCCCCACACTGATCGTAAGGTAAGGCTGTTGGCAGGTTCGGGCTATCCGACGTGCCAATATCACATCCTGACATTCGCGGAGCATGCCCCCAAACGTGTAACAAGGAAGGGACCAGGGTTGAGCGTTCTGCCAGGCCATGATCATCCGAGTGTCTAATCCCCCCGTTAGGGACATTGCGACCCGCTGATGGCCATTGAAGTACCGAGGGAGGCTTCGAGTGAAGGCTTTCCGGAGTTCCCGGTAGTAGGATTCCGAGTCCAGTGTTTCTTGGTCTTCCCACTCCCTTTGATGAAAGTAGCTGTTCTTTTGCTCGAGAGCGCCGTTTCGAAAAACCCACGCCGAAGCTGGCGGCAGCAGGTGGACACCCTGAAAAAGCGTCCGGTTTTCCAAAACCGAGCCACAAGCGACGAACTCTCCGAGCCCTCGGGGATCCACCCTCCTCAATTCAGGACATACGGCAAGAATCGCTTTGGCTTCCGCAGCGAAATAGAACGTGTCCTTCGATTCGTGATAGTAGACCCGGTGCATGCCATAGCGATCGTTGAAAAGCACCGAGATCCCTCTGTTTTGATCAGTCAGGAGCCCGTGAAATCTACCATTCAATCCCGCCGGAAATGACGTATCCTCTTCATAGAGGTGAACGAGATAGGAAGGCCCGCTAACATCAAGTTCGTGCCCTTGTTCCTTGAGATGCTGCGCCGTCCCCGGCTCCGGAAAGTCTTCGCCTGAAAAGGTAAGAACCACGTCCCCCCGTTCATTTCGCAAGGGCATTCCGTCGGAGAAGGAATCCCTTCGCGCAACCCATCCGACGTACACTCCGAGCGACTCATCGATCCACGTGCCTGCGACGTAGAAATCCTCGTGACGCAGCACGTCCACCATTTGCAGAAGGTCCATCTCCGCGCGCTCGCGCGGCAGTCGGGTTACGAAACCTACGATTCCTGGCATGGGTGTGTTAGTGCGCGGCCTTTGGGGATTGCCGTAACAAACATATACGCGAGTGTCATCGCAACCTGACTGTTGCCTTCGCGGCCGACGTTGCAGCGTTACCTTCTTCTTATCTAGGCAGTCTCTAGCCCGGAAAACCTCTTCCTGTACCACTGGTTGCGGATCTTGCGATATGTCGCAGCCACCGGCTCGGGAATCCAATCGTTGATGCCATGTTGAAGGCCGAGGCGCAGTGCCATCCCTCCCGCAACTGTTAGAGGCACGTAATATCTGGGCAGGTCAACTTTCTGAAACCCGTTGTGTCGTTTGAAGTCGGCCAGACTGTCGTGCTGCTTTTTCCCATAGGAGAAGTTTGCATACCAGAGGTATGAAATTCCCTCGCTCTGCACAGGATCGGACGGCTTGGGCGATCAATGCATTCGTTGGAGCCTTGTCCCGATGCTGAATCATAGAAACAATATGCATGAGTCCAGCTTGACTCCAATCCTCGTTGGCCACAAGCTTGACGAACCCAATCAGGTTATTTTCGAAGAATGCAGCGATGAAGATGGCCCGGTCCAGAAAAGTCGCTTTCATTCTGCGCACCGCTTCAAGATCCTTGCCGTAGTGCCAGAAGCGCTTCCCTTGGCGAATTGGCGACTCGTTGTAGATGGCATGTATTCCTTGAACGAGGCTTTCCTCGAACGGCACCTCCCGAACGACCACCCCGTTCTTTTCGGCTTTTCGAATCTTATTCCTGACCTTGAAGTCAATCTGATGCTTCATCCAGTGGTCGAAGCTCGAAACGCGAAGGGTGGCCATGTTGTCCCATTCCATTGTGTAGTTGTATTTCGGCGAGGTCTCAGACAGCTTTTGAATGAACGTAAAAAGGTTCGCCCGGATTCCGGATTTTCGGAGCGCTTCCACCGCTGCCGCCGGGTCTTCCAGAAATTGGTAGCCCTCTCCATCGAGGAAGGCGATTCGGATAAGCCCTCCGCGGGCCCGGATTTCCTTGCCGTAAACTTCCATTGATCACTTACCTTTCTTCTGCCAACTGGGAGCTGATATAGGCCAAATGGCCGACCTGGCGCAAGATCACTTCCACTGGCCTGTTGCTTCTAAGGGAAGACTGGGAAGTCGCTCCGGGGCGCCCGCGTACTCGAACGCGGCAGCACTGCCCACTCGATCCTCTGCGAGCCCGGGGACGGCAAGGGCTCCCAGCACAAGCGTGAGCCACAGTAAGCCACCTTCGAAAGCAGCCTCAGTAGCGTTGTAAAAGACCGAAACAGTCCACACGGCCAAGCCAAGCGAGCCGAGACCGGAAAGAGGCTCAAGCCTTCTGCAAATCGTCCGGTAGCTGGCGATCAGAAATCCGCCAAGCAGGAAGAGTCCGATGACGCCTAAGTTGAGGTAGAGTTGGAGATAACCGTTGTGCGCCTCATTTAGCCTGCCGAGGCCAGCTTGCCAGACCTGCAAGAGCCGCGGACCTAGCCAGAAGCTCTCGTAACCGGTACCCAAGAGCGGGTCGGTGTGCATGTCCAGAAGGATCGCCCATATTTTGGTTCTATCGGTTAGCGTTGGGTCCCGGCCGACGGCCCCGGCTAGCGCCCCGTTCAACCCGAAGCCGAATGCCAGAATCATGTACAGAAGAAAAACCGACCGGAATCAGTGCCTTCAGGAAGCCCGGACGGCGCCGGAACGCTTTGCTGTGGACCGCTGCGATTACCAGGCAGCCGAGCACCAGGCAAACGCGGGAGGTCGCGCTGTTAGAGAGGTTCAACAGCCAGAGCGTCATGGCAAGAAATGACCCATTCACTAGGATGATCCGTTTCGTCTGCCGTTCTTTACGATGGGACCAACGCGTCACCGTATCCCAGAAAAGGAAGATCCCGCTCAGTAGACATGCTACGCCGAGCATGTTCTTGCTCGTCGTAGCTCCCGCGTAAGTGGCGATGCCTGTCCATTGATCGTATTGTTTACCCATCTCGGGGTAGTACTTGACCAGCAAAATGGAAAGAGGGATCAGCAGGTAGCAGAGGCGTCGAAGCACTGTACGAACAGCCTCCAAGGGCCGAGGATCGGACAATGCGACGAGGATCACCAAATAGTTGCCGAGGTCTCGAAACCAGCGTTTGAAGGCCACGAAGGGGAAATCAGACCACATAACGCTCAGCAGGGCAAAGGAAAGAAATGCAACCAGAGCAAGGTTCCGCGCGAAGAAATCGCCCCAATTGAAGGACCGCGAAATCAAGATACCAATCGCCAACAGCATCAAAATGAAATAGACACTACGGTCCAGTGGATTCCCTTCTTCAAGCGCCTGCGCCGCTTGTCCCACCTGGTTGCCGAACCACTGCGAAGGCAGCCGTGATCCAACGATGAACATCCAGGTTACAGGCACCCACAATGCGAGCGAGGTCCCCGAATCCTTGGCCGGGTCAAAGCACAGCAATCCTAGTAGAAGGATCAACCACACAAGCAGAGCTACGGAAGGGGGCATGACATTTCTATCACCCGGCCACTGGATGAGCCCAGGCAGCTAAGTGTGTCACGGGACCCGAGCGTCAAAAGAGAAAAGGTCAGAGTGCCCATACACCCAAGATGCCCACCTGTCTCAAAGGACCCGCATTCGTTCATAAGTTCTGATCCCGCTCCCTCGCGAGGTTTCGCGTTTTCTTGCGGCCTAAACGGTCTTAGAGAGCCCGCTTTTCAAAGTGGTTGCGGTCATACTTAAGAAGCTACTTCTGGAAAGATATTCGTCTCTGACTTCAGAGAGGATCCGCCTGACGGCGACTGACAGTTCGAAGCGCAACGACCTGTTCACCGTTCCAGCGCCGGCGCGCTCTCGGTAGACCACTTGAAACCGTTTCTCGCTGTACGGCCAGATTTTCTCGCCAAAGACAAGGTGATCGGTCTCGGTCGTCCAGGCAATGGGGTCCCCGTCAGACAGTATTTCGGCAACAATACCGGCACGGCTTTCCCGCTTATGAACCCGCAGGTCGATCTCCTGATCTGAAGGGTTGTCAATCAGAAGTTCATTGCCATACATCTCAACCTCTACCACGCCCGCTGAGGTGACCCGGTGGCGGCAGGCCCTCCGAATAGCCTCCCCCAGCGGGCGCCAGCGCAGACGACAATTCAGGGAGCCCAGTTTCTCAATCAACTCGATCAGCCCCGAGCCGTCATCTTTGAAGTAGTCATGGTGAGCCACGATCAGGCAGGGCTTGCCCAGTAGAAGGTCGAAGGCAAAGTTTTCCAATCCATGAAAAGGATATCTGCGCGTGAAAATTGGGAAGGCACTGTACGACATGATGGCCGTATCCCAGACATCCCTGATCCGTGTCTTGGTACCGTGGGAGTCCACAGGAACCGTCTCCGTATTGACTGCCGCAAGGAAGCCGTTGCGCTTGAGAACTTCGGGACAAACGGACGAGAAGACGCCCTGCGGAAAGACCATGACGGCATCATGATGGATACCCGTGCGGCCCTCATGATTTCGCATTCTGGATTGAGCCAGTTTGGCTTTGTTGTCCAAGACTTCGAGTGAAGTTGCTCCAAACTCGGCTCCGATGTGATCGCAACCATGAATTGACACAGAAAAATGCTCTGACTCGCTGCTGAAAAAGTCGCTGGCTGATCGAGAGGTACGACGCCAGTTCCACGGAATAAAGGCAATGTTTGTTGTGAACCCATGTTGTCGCATGAGATCGCGTAGTTGACCAAAGTCGCAGGAACCATAGCGTTGTCTCAACAGGGGATCATCAACAATCAGGCAGGCACTCAGTTCCCGTGGTCGCCAGGCAACCTCTGGGAACATGAACCTGAGGAACATAACGAGGGGCACTGCGGAACAGAAATGGTCTTTCACGTCGTAGAAGCCCGGACGTACCGTCTGGTCGATATCGACCATGTGTGAGCTGGCGCAGAAGAATACTGGGACACCATTCCACTCGAACCGAAAAAAAACGGGAGCGCCTCCGGCCGAGATCACGGTGGCGAATCTGGACTCCCCGTCGGCCACTCCACTAACCACAATGGCGTCTTCCTTCTGCAATCGCGACGAGAGTTCGAGACCAGCCATTGCTCCAGCCACTTCACCCAGTTCACTGGATATCCGAACTTGAGCTTTGCCCGATGGGGCCTCCCGCAACAATAGGGCTGTATCCCCATACAGAAACTGAAGCCCACGCTCGCTAGCTCTGTGGTCGTCGCTTATGTGTACGTAGAATCCGGCGTACCGCGCGACAGCGCTGTCCGCTCCCTGTTCCCGCATCACCGCAGCCACGACGGTCTGGGCCATTCCAAAGACGACGTGTTCCTGACGGCCGCTCGCCTTGTCCGCCAACGTGGAAACGTCGGCCGCTTCCCAAGGGACGCCGAAGAAGTCGAGAATGCGGCCGAGCCGAAGCTGCCACGTTGTCAAGCTTCCTTCGCACAAGATAATCGCCATTCTGGCCAAGAGCACGTCCTCTCACTGGTTCGGATTGCGCACGACTCAGGCGGGCTTTCGGGCCACCACCAGCGAACGCATAGCGCGGCTACGAGCCACAAGATTCAAGAAGGGGCTCATGAGTCGACAGCAGAGGGTCAGAGAGCGCCCAGCCGAGTGCGGGATCCAGCAGAAGTTCTCCTGTTTGATGATCTCGAATCTCTCAGTCTTGAACGGCGATACATATTCCTCAAGAGAAGGCAGATAGCACTCAACTGGATCTCTATCTAAGCCTTTCAACTTACTTCGAAACGCCGGAAACCCTTTGTTCATGTCGATGATGACGCATACTCCTCCAGGTCGCAGCAAGCGATAGATATCTGCGGCACAGTCCACTTCCTTTCCGAGGCGGTGGCAATAACGGAAGGTATTGACGCCCACGATTAGGTCGAAGGAGCCGACCAGATCCTCGATCCGCCTGCCGAGTTCCGATCTCAGATCCTGCAGCAGCTGCTCGTTGCGCGCAACGTGGAAGCTCAGTTTTCCCGTAAGATAAGGCGAGAGAAAGGCCTTGGCTTCATGCTCCGCAGCTTGCACCAAGCGCGGTGAGAAGTCGGTCCCGTAAGCACTCTCCACCTGAACTTCCTGCCGTTCCAAAAGCGAAAGCAGACGGGTGATGTTCATTCCGCCGCCACAGCCGAACTCCAACAGACGAAGACCCTCGGACGCCGAGGTCCGCAAGTAGGAATTCACAGCGTTCAGGTATATCCGAGCGTAATTGTTATTCAGCAGATAAGTGATTCCGTAGCCAGCCGTGCTCGTGGTGTATTTGCGCACCGCCTCTTCAGAGGTGTATTCATCGACAAACTTTTCGTATATCTGGTTCGTTTCCATGTCTACCTTTTGTATGTTGCTTGTAAATTTCTTGGCATCTGATTGCCTTTCAATACCTCAATTCCTACGCCTGGTGCTGACGCTTGACGATGGCTCTGATACCGGAGCGGCGATAGAGCCATGGGTTCGTTGTAACCTCGGAGACGACCTTGACTTCGCAGCCTGCAGCATTGACTCGTGGAGCGTTCATCGGCCTACCCCACAAGGACTCCGAGTGTCAAAATTTTCCTTGAAAGCTATGTCGCCGTAGTCTTCTGAACCGTGAGGGGTGTTCCCGCAAGGCCCCCGCGCGCGATGGATTCGCAATCGCAAACCAGGAAGGTCATTGCCATAATCGCCTGTGACCTTGGCGCGCACTGCGTCCGGCTCCATGCAGTCCGTTTCAAACACGACCGATCGACGTTTTCGAAACCAGGAGACTGCTTGCCCTGCCGTTGAAAACCACGCGCCTCGGCTCCTCAGGTCCTGAACCAGGTCACGGTAGGATGCGTCCCACAATCTCTCCGGAGCGATGCTGCGATCGTGCCAATTGATCGTCAGGCAGCCTCCAAACTGGACCGCATTGTCCATCATTCGGCCGAGAAGTGTCCTCGCCTGCCGTGGGGATAGCCCGAGATAAGCTGGGTAAAATAGAGCCGTGTCCATCACGTGCAGCGGCAATTCGAGCAGTCGGCTCGCCTGCTAGCGGCTTGTACACTTGCGTTGTGCCCGCACGATATCCCACCGTCTCGTTGTAGCCACATCGTTGAGTCATAGGCCGCTCCGGCCCTCTCCAGGGCCATGGGCGATTGTTGGTCATAGTAGAGCCAGTGCATCCGCACACCGATCTCGGAGGTTCCCGTCAGGCGCCGAATCTCTTCCAGCTCCTCCCGCCCCTTAGAGCTGTCGAGCCAGGCATCAATCCCGTGCAGCCCGACTTCGCAGCCCGCAGTCAGCAACTGTTGAATCGTATCTGCGATATCCTGTGCGCCATACCGAGCCGCACGAAACATGGGTGCCGGACCGTGAGAGTTCTTCCCCGGGCGATCCTTAAAAGGAATCACGAAAAATGTTGAAGGGATGCCCTTTTCCAGCTCCAGATAACGATCAGCGAATCCGCGCCAGAAGTCTTTGGCGAGTGCCCAGGTAAACAAAGGGCAGTTTCAGAGCGGCCGCTCCAATTCGTGACCAGATCTCGAACGGGTATCCGTCCGCGGATGAGATTGCGCAAGGAACCGAAGACGGCACGATATAAGAACCCGAACGTTGTGTGGTCCCACCTGTGTTGTCGGATCGAGGGATGGTCCACATCGTGAGTCAGGCAAGCAATGAATCGATAGCCATCCGGAACCGGTGGGATCTCGGCCAACAGCAATCCGCAGCCCGTAATAAAGTCTCTCAGGATCGCGATGTGCAGTTCCAGTGCCGGCATATTGGCATTCGTAGCCGGCTGACCAATCGTCAGCAAAGTGCGAACTTCGCCGAACAGGTCGTAGCCAATCCGGGCCAGCACGCGTTCTCTCGACCGGTCGAGATATGCCACCCCCTCCTGGGAGTCCTCGTCCGTCAGCAGACCGCTCTTTTTCTCCGGGAAAGTGATTGTTTCACCATAGATTGGGATTCGATTCCCTTTGTACGAGAGAATGCACTGCCTTCGCGGGCGGCCGGGTGGGTTCTTTTGTGCGTCGTCAAAGTTGGTCTTCCTGCCGGCATACAGCACGACAAGCTTTGCGGTTGCGTCGAACGGGCGATCTCCCGCACAGACCAGAACGTCATACTGCTGATCCCCTCGGTAGAATTCCCACGGAGTTTTGAACAGTTCGAAGAACTCGCGGACAACATCGTGCTCCGCGGAATCTGCAATGACGCCGATCATCACCCGTCGTTCCTAGCTCAGTGCCGCTACGGGCGCCTCGTGTGCCCGCAACCATTCGTCAAGGACGACGAGGCTAAACAGGATTTTGTGATTGTCCTGCCGGCCGGAGTTATGTTGCTCGAAAACTTCGCGTACAGCACTCGGACGAAGGTACTGGTAGATCCTGGATTCGCCGTCGAGGAGAGACTCGGTCATCCGACTGTCGATGGCACCACGGAACCAGTCATCCACGACATTCACAGCAAAGCCACGTTTTGGTCGTTTCAAGATGGAACTGGGAAGGCACGTCCTACACACCTCGCGGTGCAGCCATTTCTGCGAGCTATTCCTCACCTTAAACTCTGCGGGCGATCGTTCGACGTACTCCACAATTTCTTTATCTAAGAATGGGACACGAAGCTCAAGGCCATGAGCCATGGAGAGCTTATCGGCATACATGAGAAGTTCGTCGGGGAGAGTGGATCGCACTTCCAGGAACTGCAGCCCACCCAGCTCGTCAGTCGAGGCCATAAGATCAGCGAGGTCCGCCCAGCACTCCAATAGGGTGTCACCTGAATCGGAATCCAGCAGTCCCTCCTGGAACAGGCCGTCGACTTGGTCCCCTGGCAGAATCGATAGAACATGCTCGTACCTGCGCATTCGATCTGGGATCGCCAGCGCATAAACTCCCCGCTTCAAGGTCTCATTTCTTGGCAGAGCACTGATGGCCGAGGAGATCGGGGCGCGCATCCAACTCGGTAATTGCGCCCACAGCATGCCATAGCGGACGCCGAGATGACGACGATAACCACCAAACAATTCGTCGGGGCCCTGTCCGACCAGAGCTACTTTGACGTCCTGGCGGGCCCGCTCACAGACGAAATACATCGGGACAATCGAGGAAGCTGCGATCGGTTCTTCCAAAGATGCGACGATCCTCGGCAGCGCCTCCTCGAAGATCGATCTCGTAATCGTGACGCTGGTGTGATTCGATCCCAGCATGCGAGCAGTTTCTGCGGCGTCTGCCAACTCATCGTCGGCAAAGGTCGAGCCGTATCCTACGGTGTAGGTCGGCCAGCTACTCCCGTTGAGATTCATCAAGGCAAGCAGTAGCCCCGAATCGAGACCGCCGCTCAAAAGCAAGCCAACCGGCACATCGCTGATGAGCTGCCGCCGGATCGCCTGTTTGTAGAGGGCCAGCAATTCTTCCCTAGCTTCGCCGGGCGACTTCGTCGGAGCAAAAGCAGTCGGCTTGAATCTGTACCATCGACTCAACTCGTAAGAGCCGTCTTGGACTACCAGCTTGGTTCCCGGGGCGAGTTTCCGTACGCCCTTAAGTATCGTGTAAGGCGAGGGTGTATAGCGATAGCGCAGGAAGAGATTCAACGACGTAGGATCGATCTCGGCACTTGTCCGGCATCGTTGCGCGAACAGCGCGAATCTCCGAGCCAAAATATAAACGATCCTTGTCGATTCTGTAGTAGACGAGCTTGATTCCGAATGGATCCCGGGCGAGAACCAGCCGCCTTTGTCGCACATCCCAGATGGCCAGACCGAACATGCCATTGAGACGGTTGAGCACCTCATCGCCCCACTGCTTGTATCCATGAACGATGACCTCCGTGTCCGATTTCGTGCGGAAAACGTGGCCGTAGCCTTCCAGTTCACGTTTGAGTTCAAGGAAGTTATAGATTTCGCCATTGAAAACCACCCAAACGGATTCTTCCTGGTCCGACATGGGCTGATGACCGCCCGCAAGATCGATGATCGAAAGCCTGCGAAAACCAAAGCCTAGTGGCCCTGCGATGTAATATCCCTCGTCATCAGGGCCTCGATGGGTGAGGGGCTCGGGTCATCGCTTCGATGTCCCGGCGCTGAACCGGCTCCAGGCTTCCGAAGTTATACTGTCCGCAAATGCCGCACATACGATGTCTCTAGTTTGTAGTCTTCAACTCCAGCGGTTGAAGAGAACCGCGTGTAATCCTGTCTTTCGGCCTCTCTTAAGTTTCGCGACAGCAGGAAACAGAGGCTTCGGAACACCTGCGACTGAGCCCAGCGATGCATCGGGACATTGTCCCAGCCGACACAGGAGCTGGCGGGCCCGAAACGAGCCGTCGGATTTTTGCCACCGCGCCAGCAGATCCGTGACAACACGCGGACAATATCCTGTCCAGCTCCGGAAAGCGGCCGTACAACAGAACTGCCAGGTTGATACACTCCGCATAGTCATATAGTTCCTGGCGATATACTGTGAGCCTCGGCGCCTTGGAGAATGGCAATGGCAGGCCTTCTGTGTCGAACAAGTTCCTCACGTAGTAGCCGACTCCCCGCTCGATGGCGTTCCTGCATGGATCGCATCCTGTAAGTTCGTTCGATCTTTGCGAGGGCTTTGAGAACAAAGCAGGTATGAAAGTGATCGACAAAATCCCTCTTTCCATCCGTCGAATAGAACCAGGAACCGTCTGTGTTTTGCGAGGCCAGGACGAAGTTCAGGTTTCTTCTCGCAACCTCCAGATACCGCGGCTCCGAGAGCTCGATTCCAGCCTTTGTCAGAAGAAATGCTCGATAGGCACTTGCGTTGATGACGCCGCACGGGTCGTCCGGCGCAGGGGTATAAGCGCAGCTGGCGGTATCTGGTGCGGTTTCCACAGTCTCGGTAACAACTGAAGGCATGCTCGGCAATGGATCGCATGATTCGCAGCCATTCTCGATCTTCGTCAATCGCATAAACCTGGGAGAATGCCTCGTAAACATAGGGCACCGTGGTTATCAGAGGCGTGCCTTCTCTTCATAGTGCCCGTTTCGCGTCTCCCAGTCGAATGGATATCCCCAGCAGTAGTCTTTGTAGCCCTGGCAGCGAGTCTCCTGAAGGACCTCAAGGAAGTGGACGGCCCTCTGATAATACTTGTCCTCCCCATGGATTCCCGCAAGGAACGCAAAGCCCATCGCGTAATGAGCGTCGGCTATTGGAAACCGTTGCGGCTTCCAGAACAACCTACGCGTCGAGGGCACGAACAGCCTCACAAAACACCATCGGACCTACTGCCAGTGTGCCAAGCTTAGGTCTACGGTAGTAAAGAGCCTTGGCGCTCGCCCGATGTCACTGGCAAAGAAACTCTGGTGATCGTAGGAGGTCTCTCCATAGCGATCAAGCCATCCGCAAAACCGGCCGATGGCGATGTCAATTTTCTCGACTGGAGCTTTGTTCATAAGCATCGCACTGGGCGAGAGGCAGCTTACATTAATTTTCTACAGCCTTGAAGCTATCAACCGATTTGAAGGTCACAACAGACTTCAGAATGACCTTGAGCTTGACCATCTGTTCTTTGCGGTGGAAGGCCATCAGTTCCCGGGAGACTGGCCGAGGCATCCGGCGAAGAAAAGCCCAACAATAGCCTGCTCCTAAGGCCAGGCCCCCGAAAATATATGGTTGCTTCGTGGCCCGGTAGGCAACGCGGAATAGTTCCCAGACCGGATGCCCGCCAAGGTAGTAGTCTTTCTCTCCGTAGGAGAAGGAAGAGGAGAGGACACTGCGTTCCGCGGTTCCCAAGTGCCGGTAGTGAAAAAACGACCTCTCCCGGAATGACTCTGTCTTCCAGCCCATCATTCGGGCGGTCGTGACCGCCATCCAATCGATTCCCCCAGCGCGGTGCGGGATATAACCGCCAATTTCCTCCCAGCATTGCTTCCGGAACAACTGGCACTGACCCGAAACATGCTTTGCAACCCTCGAAGCTGTCCGTTCCGAACTGTAGCCTTCTTCTCTGAAAACTGTTCCGGCCACGCCCAGGGTAGGAGTCTTGCCGAGAACTTTCTGGCAAGAAATTCAAAATGGTCCTTGTCAAAAGAAATGTCTGCATCCAAGTTACCGATGATTTCGTACTGCAGGTCCTTGACTCTTTCATAGCCGGCTTTGAAAGCTTGGACCTTGGCGGCAAAACTTCGGTCTCGCCGTTGCGGCATCTGGACCATTTCGATCCAGGGATACTGCTCGCAGATAGCGCTTGACGATCTCTGCGGTCTTGTCCGTCGATCCATCGTCCACGATCACCCATTTCACCGGCAGCAGCGTCTGATGAATCATCGACTCGATCGTCTTCTCGATAAACGCCGCTTCATTGCGAGCAGGCGTGATCAGGACGTAGGGTGGGAGGCTACCTTGTTCCATATCATCCTCTACTACTCTTGGCCCGGGCATGCTGATATCGCAGCCAAGTACCAGGTGTGATCCGTAATGAGTGAGAGCGTTAACTGAATCTCTTTGCATGGGCGACCGATAATATGCAGCCTGTACTCTATCCTGACTGGCGCACTCCAACTGTAGACTCGACTGGAGCTACTTCTTCATAAAAGAGCCCAGCGACGAGCCCTGTGAGTCTCTGCCTCTCCGTGCTCCAGCTGTGCTCTCGATAAACCTCTTGCCCCCGTCTCACGATATCGAGTACCTCGGTCAGGATGAGAGAAGACAAACTCGGCTTTCCTTGCAAGGTCTTCAGCATTCCCAAGTTCGAAGAAGACTAGCGAACCGTCGTCAAAGTAATCGCAAATACCCGCCGCCCGCGGAGCGATCACTGGTTTACCCAGGGCCAGATACTCAAAGATCCGAGTGGGAGTATTAATCTCCGCGAAGGCGCTGTGATGATTGGGAATGACTCCCACATCGCAGCCTTCAATCTCTCCGACCAGACCCTCCAAGGTCCTTGGCCCCAGATAACGCACACAATCCTCTAGACCCTTACTGCTGAGCCTCACCCATCACTTTTTCCAGGAAAGGGGTACTGCGGCCGAAAATCCTGAGCTCTGCGGAAGGAACAGTCTTCCGCACCTGCCCGAGTGCTTCGACCGCGAGATCCAAACCGTTTCGTTCGACCAACGACCCGTGATACATCATCACAAAGGGTTCTGCCCGGACCTCGCTTGGGGAGGAGTGTAAGGGGGCCGCACGAAACTTGAAGATCTCCTCATCGGGGGAATTCATCACTACGGCGATCTTTTCCGGGGGACAGCTTCTATTTCCGAAAATTCGTTTGCATGCCAGGTTGACGGTGATCACACGATGGGCACGCGCGATGCTCCACTTCTCGAGCCAGGTTAGAAGCCTGACGCTCAGACTGGTCTTGTCGAGGTTAAATATCGTAATCATGAGCTCGGGCATGGGATCGTGTTGATCGAGGATCACTTTCGCCCCCAATGCCTTTGGGATCAACGAGCTCAGAATCAGAATGTCAGGCATGTTGTGCACATAGACGAGGTCATACCGCCGTCTGACTGCGCGCGAGGCTAGGATGCTCGTAGATGCGAGAATGAAAGCGAAGTACTCGTATGCGTAGGAGAGTTTGCCGCCCCGGTTATGCGCGATCGGCACACGAATGATGTCGAGTCCGTCATGCTTCTCACGTTTTGGCGCGTTCTCGTCTCCCAGGCAGATCAGGTCCACACTCATGCCTTCCTTGAGAAGGCTGTCGACCGCCCTGCGCGGGCGGGGATCGGCGGGGTAGGAAGAGAACACAACCATCCCCACTCGCTTTCCCTTAAGGCACAAATCCGCCGGCTGGACCGGAGGCTGGAAACAGGAGAGTGTATCCATTCAGTCGACCTTGACTAACGTAGTTCGGCGTCCTGGAGCCGGAGCGGCGTCGGAATCACCAACAGAGGAAATATCTGGCGCAAGAAACTATCCCCTGGTCACGCAACCGCCTCGACCTCCTTCTTACTATGGCTCTCTCTTTCGAGCTTCATCTTGTTGGATCTCTGAATGGCCGTAAGAATCACCGAGGGGTCATATCGGTTCAGGATCTCAATGTTTTGCATGACGCAATGACCGCCGATGACGCCGGGAAAGTACTTGACGGGAGGAAAGAACTTTATTTCCTCGTAGAACGAGACGACTTCATCGTAGTCATCGCCGGACCGATCACAATACCTCTCTACCTCTTGCGCCCAGGCAATCATCAGCCCGAAGTAAGTGGTTTCGGTGAGCTTGGCCAGCTCGGTTGCTTCTGGCGATGACAGAATCTTCGTCTTCAGGCCCGCTAACTCGAAGTGCTTGGCAGCCTGCTCACCAGCCACGGGATCCAGCGCTCCAACGAACTTGGTGTAGATGAATAAATCGTCGAGCATGTGAGCGTGCTTGCCCCGCACCGGGCTGTTCACAACGGCAGCCCCCGTTCGCTCTGCGATGCTTCGCGTTGTTCCGACCGCCACAGTGCTGTTGATGATCGTCAGAGCTGGCCGGAACAGCTCGATATAGCGGGCCGTCTCGCCGATAAAGTCCTTGATCTGGAACGGATAGCAGATGTGCAAAACCTCGACCTGCTCGATCGGCTCGACTGGCGAGATATCTACACCAACTGCGTCATACCGCTTGGCAACGAGCTCAAATAGGGGCCTTCCCACCTCCCCAAGTCCAACGACAACAACCTTATCTTTCCTGTTTACGGCCATTGGGTCTCCTTCGACAAAAGTTACAACTTGCTTAATACAGCGACTGGTGTTTTCGGCTCTTGGATGCTTTTGCGTGTTGAAGGGTGAATATTGGCGCTGGTGCTTGCTTATACCAGCCATCCTCGAAGCTGAATTACAGGGTGCATCTTCGGTTTTGCTATCCCATGTGTTTGTAGATCGCTCTGCCGGCTGCAGCAAGCATGCCGCCGGGGGCGTGAGACCATAGATACTTGCTGATCAGAGCTTGCCTTGCCTCCGAAAAACTGCGGCAAGGTTTCGCGGGATATCGGAGATAAACCAACTCCTTCCGGGTGGTGCCCCAGCGATCCTTGAACGCGACTAGCCCGGGATTGTCACAGCCACTGCGACCCAGATCAAATTCGGAAAGCTGTTCCTTCTTCGCGTCCTGGATCGCATGCCAGAAAAGAAGTTGTGTACCGCCCAAGTTGTTGAACCTGTGGTCCGAGCAGCCATACTTGTAAACAAGGCTTTGCTTGTATCGGAGGGTGAAAATACTAGCAACTGGCTGTCCATCTTTCGAGGCCACCCGGATTTTCGCTCTCTCGCCCAGACAAGCCATAAGGTTTTGGAACCAGCGGACTGGTTGCGCTGGCAGTCCGTGTCTGCGTCGCGTCATCAGAAGCAGATGATAGAACTTGGCCAGCAACAAGTCCGTTCTTCCCTCTTCGTAAACGAGGCGCTCCCGTACCGCGCGTCGAATCTTCCGTCGCACGCAATCTTTATGCAGGGTCCTAAAGATGTCATCCAAGCTGGGACGTAGGTCCAGTTTGTGAAGGAAGAAGACCTCGGTTTTCCCAAAAGCGGTGCCATCTCTCACGATTGAGTCGGTGGGCCTGAGCTCGATGTATCTCCACTTCTCGCGAGCGGCCTTCTCCCTCAGAAAGCCCAGCAAGCATTGCAGTTGCTCTGAACTTTCGACTAGCGGCGCACAGTGATCCGAGAATGGCGTTGATACCAGGCGGCGGCCGCTAAGCCAACTGGAAATCCTGCAGAAAGGTAAACCGTTCGCTAATGGACTTCCTGAAGGTGAGGTTGTAAATGCAACCGGGTCATAGCCATAAGTCTGTCGCAATGCTTTAAGCCAGCCTCGCGTGTGAAATATGGAAGATTCCGGATGCGTTTCAAGGAATTCGTCCCAACGCTCATCAGTTATGGGATCAATTTGGTAAATTGCCACGTCGCCGCCGCTGCGAACTTAAAACCGGGATTCTAGATTTACGACAGGCTTCCGACCGCCGCCAGGCACTCCTTCACCGATCGGACAATCGTCTCCTGCTCGATGCCGGTCAACTGCGGGTACATCGGCAACGAAAGGATCTCGGGAGCAACTGTTTCTGTTACCGGGAAGTCTCCCTTGCCGTAGCCGAGGGTGCGGTAGGCTTTCTGCAGGTGCAGTGGGATGGGGTAGTGAATACCCGTGGCGATCCCCGCTTCCTTCAGATGGTCTTGCAGCTCCTGCCGAGCTTGTACTCTAACCACATAGAGGTGATAGACTGCCCGCGCCCAGGATGGCTCAACCGGAGGGATCAGGCCTTCGACTGCGGAAAGCAACTCTTGGTAAGTCACGGCTTTGTCCCGCCGTTGACTGTTCCATTCTGACAGATGATTCAGCTTCGCTCGCAGAATTCCTGCCTGAATCGCGTCCAGCCTGCCATTGTAACCTTCAATATCATGGTAGTACTTCTCGGCCTGTCCATGGTCTCGCAGCATGCGCACTCGCTGTGCAAGATCCGGATCACCGGTCGTGACCGCACCTGCCTCACCACAAGCACCCAGGTTCTTGCCAGGATAAAAGCTGAAGGCTGCGGCTCTTCCCATGGATCCGGCCTTTCTCCAGCGGTTGTGCTTGCGGGAAAAATATTCGGCTCCATGAGCCTGGCATGCATCTTCCACGACGATGAGGTTCCACTCGTCAGCTAACTCTTGAATCGCGTCCATGTCAGCCGTTTGTCCGTACAGATGAACGGGCACCACCGCGGTAACGACTCGACCAGTCCTGCGAGAGATCGGTCTTCCTGTAAGTTGATCCCGGTCACATTTCGTCTCCAGGTATTCGCGGAGCCGTTCCGGATCCATGTTATAGGTTTGTTCATCGACGTCCACGAACTCCGGTTGCGCTCCGGCCTGCGAAATGGCTTCCGTGGTGGCAATGAAAGTGTTCGGAACCGTGATCACGCTGTCGCCAGGGCTGACGCCAGCGGCCATAAGCGCGAAGCGCAGCGCATCGGTCCCACTGCCCACTCCGACACATTGGGCAACATCGCAGAACTCCGCAAATGCGCTTTCAAAATCTTGCACCGCTTTCCCGCCTATGAACCCAGCCGTTTGCAATGCAGTCCGAAACACTCTTACTAGTTCTTCCTCCATCTCCACATGAGGCGTAACCAAATCCAGAAATGGAATATGAGTACTGTTCATCGTTTTATGCCTCTCTCCTGATGGGAATGATTTGGGCTTGCCCGGTATTGGTTAGTTGATTCGACTGCGTTGGTAGGTATAGTAAGACCACCGGCAGACACATGGTGAACGGTGCCCGGCTACAATAGTCCTGCTGCAGCTTTGGCTGCCAATTCTCCCTGTCCGTCGTCGGCTAGGTACCGCAAGATCCTGGCCGGGTTTCCGGCGACGATCGCATTTTCTGGCACGTCCTTCGTCACAGTGCTTCCCGCCCCAACAATTGCGTTTTCCCCTATCGTCACTTTCGAAAGAATCGTAGACCCGGACCCGATTGAGGCACCTTTCTTGACTACCGTACGCTCGACCTTCCAGTCGGCCTCGGTCTGGAGCGCACCTGCGGTGCTGGTTGCCCGCGGATAACTGTCATTGATGAACGTGACGCCATGACCAACGAAGACGTTGTCCTCGATCGTGACACCTTCGCAGACAAAAGAGTGGCTTGAGATCTTGCAGCGTCTGCCGATCTTGGCATTCTTCTGCACCTCAACAAATGCGCCAATTTTGGTCTCGTCTCCGATCTCGCAACCATACAAATTAATGAATTTAGCCAGCCTAACATCGCGACCAAGCTTCACGTCTGCAGCTATGCAGAGATATGAATCATTGAGCATTGCCTCTTACCTCGTTCTCCTACATTTCTTGGAATATCTACTACAGAATGTGCGGACTATCCGGAAACCTACGCCTCCGCTCATTGGCTCTCTTAGACCTGTACAGCCACCCCGCGCTGCCGAAGGGAATTATTGGCTGCCTCCAGCATCCTGACGACCCGTAAGCCGGCTTCCCCATCGTTGAAAGGGGTCTGGCCTTGCATGATGCAGTCGACGAAGTAGCTCAACTCCTGGCGCAAGGCCTCGACCTGCTCCAACTTTGGTGCCCACATGTCGCCCGAACGGTAATTGACGAGCAGGTTATACAAGCCTTCGCGGCTGGTGATTTGTACTCCCTTGTCGTAGATTTTGAGTTTCTCGTCGGCCTCAAGATCGTTCCACACCAGCATTTTCTTCGCGCCGCCGATGAGAGTCGTCCGAACTTTGACCGGCGAAAGCCAGTTGACGTTGATGTGTGCGATTACCTCGTCGGGGAAGTACAGGGTGATAAAGGCAACATCCTCGAACCCATTAAGATGGGTCTGCCCTGTTGCGACGATTTCTTCCGGACTCTGGCCGATTAGGTAATCTACGATCGATAGGTCATGTGGAGCTAGATCCCAAATTACATTCACGTCGTGCTGGAATAGCCCCAGGTTCACCCTGGTGGAGTCATAGTAATACAGCTTGCCGAGGGTTCCATCTTGCAGAAATTGCTTGATCTTCTTGACGGCGGCGGTGAAAAGAAATGTATGGTCGACCATGAGTCGCAAGTTGTTGTCTGCCGCGAGACCGATCAGTTCCTCCGCCTGCGCGGCGTTGCTGGTGAATGGCTTCTCCACAAAGGCGTGCTTACCGTTCTCGAGGGCTGCTTTGGCAAGTTCGAAGTGCGTCCACACCGGGGTTATGATGGCAACCGCATCAATATCAGGGGACGATATCACCTCGGCGGTATCGTCGGTTATCCGAATTCCAGGATGCGCTTTATGGGCTCGCGCTCTCGCGGAGGAGCTCATGTCTGCAATGGCCAGGACCCGGGCATCCTCCAGGCTGTCAAGATTTCTAACGACGTTTGGACCCCAGTATCCATAGCCAATTACACCAAAGTTGATCATACTTTCACCGCCTTTCTGGTCTGCTAATGCTTTTAGGGAAGTGACTCGGTACAACGCTGGCAGGACTTACATCGAGAAAAGAGACCTATTTCGGGAACACGGCACTAAAGGCAGAAGGAATGCCTGACCGCTCTTAATAGGCACCCTCGCCGGACCACACTGCTCGCGGCGTACGCAAGAGGATCTTAATGTCCAGCCAAGGGGACCAATTCTTGGCATATCGGAGATCCAGCCGAACCGCCTCATCAAACTTGACCCGGCATCGACCACTGACTTGCCACAGCCCGGTAATTCCTGGCTTGACTTCCAAGACCCTGCGCCGGTGCCATGTTTGATAGGCAGCTACTTCGTAGGGCAGCGCAGGACGCGGTCCGACCAGCGACATTTCTCCCCTGAGCACATTTAATACTTGCGGCAGTTCGTCCAGGCTCGTTCGCCGCAAGAGCGCTCCCACTCGCGTGATTCTCGGGTCATTCGTAAGCTTATAGATGCCGTGCCATTGCCATCGCCGTTGCCGTTGCCGTTGGTCGGATGACGTTGAGCCTCGCCGGCGATTAATTGCGTCACATATTCCCGGTGAACGCCGGGATCGTTGTCGACATACATCGACCTGAATTTCAGGAACGTGAAGGGCTTGCCGTATTGTCCTACCCGCCGCTGCCTGAAAAACACCGGGCCTTTCGACGATACTCTGATCGCCAAGGCGATGATCAGAAGAACTGGGGAGCAGAGGATAACGAGATCAACGTACCGCCGACGATATCCATCACCCGCTTTATTCCAGAGAAGAGTCTCGTGGCACTGTCCTGTTTCGATAAGTCGGGATACAGCGTCGGATTGCTCGGGCGCTTAGGCTCCTCATCATCCCATTTGTCTGGAAAGAAATGGAACGAGATGCTGATCTGGTTGAATTGCTCGAAGGTCAGTTTGTCTTGCAGGATGCTGCTCACCCTGGAGAGCATCGTGCTCAGGATCGAACTCCTGTCCTCGATCACAAGTTCGGTGAACATCGCACCCACACTGGAACCGGCTTTGTACCACCCAATCACATCGGTTTCCCTCGTCGATTCCAGCAACGCCGACAGGACATTGGCGATCACTTTCCCGTTTTTCTCCGAGGTGTGGTACTCTCCCGTTTCCAGCAGCATAAGCAGGAATGGCTTTCGCGAGCGCTCCGTTCTCTTGCGCTCGATGGCGATCATTCGCTTGAAGGTCTCTTCCGGTGCAACCTTGCGTTCCGCAACGGAAAGCGGCTTCGACGCAAGCAGTCCCGGACTCGAGCCATTACCGGAGTTTTGCAGATTCACGACTTCCTCCGCTTGTGCTGCATGGTCTTTCCTGCTGTGAGAGCAAATGACTTGATTCTGTTTGAGGGGAATCTCTATGCGGCCTGACTTGCTTGTGGAGTGATGGACATTAACCGGCGTAGATAGCGTTGATCATGCGGGTTGGCTGCTGGCCCGCGAAACGGTAGCTTGACCGTAATAATGGTAGTAGTCTCCAAGACCGGCATCCGTGGAGCCATTGAGCACAGCGCCAAGAAGTTTCGACTGCTCAATCGCTTCCAAGCCTCGTTGTAGTTGCCGTTTCGCAGTCTTTCCCGGCCGCGTCACCAGCAGGATCCCGTCAGCAAGGCGCATCCAGACGCTGGTATCTCCCAGAGGCATCAACGGGGGAGAGTCGATCACAATCCAGTCAAACCAAGCGCCCAATTGATCCATCAGCATGGAAAACTTTCGGGACTGTATAAGTTCCAAGGGAGCTCTTGACGGGCTGCCCGCAGGCAAGATCCATAAGCCCAAGCCTTCAAGCTGACGGATGTTCATGGCCGTGCTAGGCTCGCCCTGCAACAACTCACTGAGACCCGGGACTTTTCCCAAGCCGAATTGCTCGGCCAACGTCGGACGCCTTAGGTCTCCCTCCAACAGCAGGATCTTCTGTTGCTGTTTTCTCGCCAGGGTACACGCCAGGTTTGCACTGACCATGCTTTTACCTTCCTCGGCCATCGAGCTGGTAATCAGCAAGCGCTTCAGAGGGCGCTTTTGCTGGAGGTGTCTCAGTCGAACACCGAGAAAGCGAAACTTCTCTGCCGCCAAACTGTCCTCATCCGTGATGCACACGAGCTTACTCTGGGGAGCCACCATGACCTGGACCATCGGAAATTGGGCCCACTGGCCAACATCAAGCTTTGTCTGCTTACCATTGCCCCTGTGCTGATCGTCGTCCCGGTCGTCGCCGTCTATCGTCTCCTGAACGGCCTGCCGCTCCGCGAGTTCCAACAATTCTGCCGCGGCGGTCAGCTTCGCTGGATCCAATCCAGATCGCTTTGCCTCGGTCCTCTGCAACGCATCAAATATTTGGCTCATGTTGGCTTTGGCAGGCTACGTCGGGCGTAATTCTTCATCGCCTAAAGGCAGCTTATTCAGATACGCATATAAATCCAGCAGATTTTTGGCCGCCCGCCGAATATCTATTTCGTCGAGGCGCCCTGGCTTTTCCATCCGTGTAGCATGAGACGCTTTCAAGTTCAAGCGAAGATCTGCAGCGATGTCTTCCACAATCTCCGGAGTTATGCTTGGCCTCTGCTGGGCGTAAGCGGTGATGAGTGCGTTTTCGCAGATTGTGTTGATCAGGCGCGGAATTCCGCGGGAGTGGCGATAAACAGCCGCGATAGTGTCAGGAGGAAATAAGGTCTCGCCGTTCGAGTTTAGTCCCGCCACCTGTAAGCGTCGCTCGATGTACCCCCCTGTCTCGCTCAGATCCAGCGGCGCCAGTTGACAGCGATGAGCGATCCGCTGCTTCAGTTGCCGCAGCTCAGCAGAATCCAGCTTGTCATCAAGTTCCGGTTGCCCGACCAGCAGTACCTGCAACAGTTTGTCTTGCGTGGTCTCGAGGTTCGTCATGAGGCGGATCTCTTCCAGAATGTCGACCGAGAGTTGGTGCGCCTCGTCCACCACCAGAACAGTTGTGAGTCTTCTGGAACCACGGTCGATCACGTAATTGCTGAGATCGGAAAGCACCTCGCTCTTGTTCTTGCCAGAGGCTGGAAGGCCAAAATCGCTCGCAATCTGATGCAAGAACTCTAGCGGCGGTAAATGACTGTTGAAAGTGTAGGCGCAGGCTATGTCATCGCTGCGGTTTAGCAATTGAAGAAGGCACCGCAGTAACAACGTTTTCCCGGTGCCGACTTCACCGGTTAATACGACAAACCCCTTATGTCCCCGCACTCCGTGGTACAGCGTTGCCAGAGCTTCATTGTGCCGCGGGGTAGTGAACAGGAAAGAGGGGTCGGGCGTGAGCTCAAAAGGGTTTCGCTCCAGATTGTAAAATGACTTGTACATCCAGATGAGATTAGCCTCTCAGGTAGCTGATCGCTGAGCCTGCGAGAATCGTGACTGCTACTACTGCAGCCGTGGCCCATCCAAGCCATAGCCTTTTCTGTTCGCCTCGTTCGTCTGCCGGAGTGGTGATGGCTGGAATCTCTGACATCACCGAGACCGGCAACAAAGCCTTCAGCTCCTGTTCGCTGTAGACTCGATCATCCATCAGCTCGAACGCAGCAACCACCCCGGCACCCAGCAAAACTCCGACAACCAGCCCGATGCCACAGAACTTTAAGCGATTGGGAAAGCTGGGCTTAATGGGCAGGCTGGGCGGGTCGATCATTCGAAAGTGTTCTCCTTGCTGCAGCAGCTCCATACTGGTCGCCATAGCCGACTCATTTTTCTTCTTGAGGAGCTCGTCATACGTCGCCTTCGATTGATCGTAGCCGCGTGTCAAATCTGCCAGCTGCTGCTCCCGAACAGGCTCCTGATTCAGCCTACCCTGGTAGTCACTGATCTTGGACTTAAGGTCAGAGATCATTTGCTCGTGGTTCTTTATTTCGATCTGATTGGCTCGCAGCTGGCTTTGCAATTGAAGCAACTGGGGTTGGTTTTGTATCTCCGTGCCGCCATCTGCAGACCTGGCCGCGTTATTATCGGCTTGGGCACCGCTGCTCTTGGGACTTGGGTTGGCGAGAAGTTGGTCCCTCATCTTTTCCATCGCGGCGATCTGCTGCTTCAACTGATGGACTTCCGGGAACCGGTCCTTATAGCGAGAAGTAAGATCTGCCAGCTGTGCTTTCAACTTGTCAAGTTCTTGATCGACGGCCGCCAAGCCCATCGGCGCCCCGTCTGGTCCCTTGGGAGATCGAAGCGTTTGGTATTCGCGTAGTAAGGTCTCTAAATAGACCTGCTGTTGCTTCGAAGTGTCCAGTGCCCGCTCTTCTGTCTGCAGTTGCGACTGCAGACCGCTCAGTATCTGCAGGTTACTTCCCAACTGAGTCGGAAGCTCTCCGATATGCTGCCCCTTATACTCGCGAACCTTTTCCTCTTGCGCGGCCAGGTTTTGCCGGGCCGTTTCTAGCTGGTCCTCGAGAAATTTGGTGGTCCCTTCCGATTGCTGCTGCCGCACCTCCAGGTTTTCGTTGATAAAGAGGCTGGTCAGCTTGCTCGTGACCTGTTGGGCAACGGCTGCGCCTTCAGCTGAGTAATTGATCTTAAACGCGGTGACCCGCTTTTCCGCATTCTGCACGAGCTCCACTTCGATGTCTTTGCGCATCCGGTCGACGATCTCGTCAGGACTAAGCCGGCGGCGATCTTTGGCATATAGATTCAGCTCGTCAATGATATGAAGGAGGCGGGTACGACTAAGAATCTGCTGGGTGATGTTCTGCAAGTGTTCCTGCACGTCTTCATTCACGTTCGGCTTGACGTAGTCCCGCGGCATGCTGGGCTGTTCCACCAAAATGAGGGTGCTCGACTTATAGCGTTCGGGCAGAACCCAACTGGCCCCCCAGACTGCCAGCCACCCTAGAAACATTGGGATCAGGAAATACAAGTGGCGGCGCCGGAGTATCCCCACGTAGCGGTTAAGATCGAAACCCGCAGGACTCTCCTGTCGAACAGTTGGCTGCATGGCTATCTTTTCAACGGTCTCGTGAACTGATACGAAATGGAAAGGAACTCGCGATTGGTGTCGGGAACGGTGGATATAGCCGTCACCCCTCCGTAGCTCTGCTGCACGCGCGTATAGCCCAGCTGCAAACTCAGATGTTCACCCAGCGGGTGCGAGAATGCGAGGCTGCCTGAAAGGGTGTGCCCTCCGGGGCTGGCCACTAACAAGAGAGGACTCAAGTTATTATAGGCCGAATAACCTGCTGACAGTCCAACGTCCCAAGTGCGGCTTAATTGCCATCTTCCTGAGACATTGGCGATGTTCGAATGGTAGGCTCCGACCAGACCACCTCCGCCACTCACGATTCGCGCGTAGCTGGCCGCTAAGCTAGTGCGTTGGCCCCGCCAGCTAAAGCTGGCCGTTAGCATGGGCGACCACGACCGGGACGCCGGAAGCGGCGGTTGCGTCGTATCAGAATGCTGAGGCCCACCGGACACCGACAAAGACAGCGTAGGTTTAAGAGAAACGGTAAGAAAACCGAAAATTGTCTGGCTCTGAGTCTGAGTGCTGGCGTTTGCTCCTGCCTGATACGCCGATACATTCTGGTATTGGTATGACGCTCCCACATAGTACTTGCTGAGCAAACGGCGGGAGCAGAAAACTGACCCTCCCGTTGAGCTTGAATTGTACACGCCAGCCACTTCCGCGGGGTTGGGATAGAACAGATTCGTAAATGTTCCACTTACCCCGACCATGCCGTCAGCACTGAATTGATAGGTGAGCTCGGCGTTAGCCGCGTTGTGCAGCTGGTCGGTGCCCGGTACGATGACCGCGACACCGGGTGGGGGTGCTGAGCCAGAAACTGACGTGGCCAGAAGCGGATTGGGTTGATTGTATGGATTGCTTGTCTTTTGAAAGGAATCCCGAAGACTAATCGCTATGTGCGGGCTCAGGCGGTATTGGAAATCTGCGGCGATATTCTGGTTTCCCTGGTTCAGCGAACTGGTATGCTGATAAAACGTAAAACCCGGGGCGTAGTCAAGGTCCCAATGCATCCGAGTGGTTGTGGCATCGAGCGCTAGCGTAGGAAAAATCGAATAGCTCACGTCGCTTATGGGAGTCGTGCCCCCCTGAACATTGTTTGCGTACGCGGTGCTAAACGTCATGCCGGCCCGCAAATTGTTGGACTGGGTTTCGGAAGCGAACGCAGTCGAGTAGGCTGCTCCGCTTACCGGTGGCGGCGTTTGCAGTGGGGCCGTGTCGGCTGGATTGGTATCCGCCTCTGTGCCAGTCGTTTCCGCTTGCGGCCACGCGCTGATGGACGCAAGCAACAGCAGTCCCAAGCAAGCTCGTGTAAACATGACCGCTAGAATCATCCTCGCCAAGTTGGGGCGCGGAACGGTCTCCAAGATTCTCAACGCCAACCAGGTACATCCGCACAAGATCCAATACTACTTGGAGCGACGCGATCCTGAGTTTGACGCAAAGATGGTGCAGGTCCTGCACGTTTACAGGGAGGTGGAGATCTGGCGCGAGAAAGGCGCACCGCCTGCGGATTTGATCGCCGTGCTTTCCTATGACGAGAAACCCGGCATTCAAGCCATCGAGAATACCGCCCCAGACCTGCCGCCACAGCCAGGAAAGCATGCCGCCGTAGGGCGAGATCATGAATACATTCGGCACGGAACACTGTCCTTGCTGGCCGGCATCGATTTGGTGTCGGGCGAGGTTCTCGGGTTGGTGCGCCAACGGCATCGTAGCGCGGAGTTCATTGAATTCTTGAAGCTGGCCGACGCACGTTATCCCGCGGGCGCACGCATCCGTATCGTGCTCGACAATCACTCTGCGCATATCTCCAAAGAGACACGGGCTTTCCTCGTCGGTGCCCTCAATGGGATCACGGTCGAGCAGCATCTTGTGAATCGGATCGGTGGCCAGGCGGGCCGCATCGTTGGCGTCCGGATAGCCACAGGCAATCGCGAACACGCGCTGCGCCAGCAACTCTTCCAGCGAATGATCGATCTTACCGGGCTGCCGCTCATCCTGAAGACAGGAAGCCAGGCAAGCAGTCAATCCGTACTGCCGGTCGGCCGCCTTCAGCAGAATGGCTCCGCCATCGGAGCTGCCCTGCCGCTGGTCAAAGTGAGCAACGACAGGCTTGGAAACAATCTCTGGGAACAACAAACACTGTGTCGTGCTATCGTCGATCACGCGGAAGCCTCGTTTGTTGCTTCAAACACTGTCATGACAACATGTTTGTAGCACAAGAGGCTTCTCGCGCCTCAACTTCGCGAATTATGCGGGCTAGGGAACGACAATCGTGTCATGGGGCCGTAGCTTTATGTTCTGCGCCATGTTCTTGCCTTTAATTACATCCTTGTAATTGAAGGGAATCCTGGACTCACTGCCGTCGGGATTGCGGCGCAGAATATAAATCGAGCTACGTTTGGCAAAGTCCTTACAGCCGCCGGCAAGCGCAATCGCGTCCAAGATCGTTGCCGAGTTCGTAATTGGATAGGACCCTGGCTTGGCTACCTGTCCCAGGATGTTAAACTTCTCGCTGTTAATCTGCTGGACGATTACTGTGACTTCTGGTTCTTCAAGATAGGGCTGCAGTTTGCCGGCGATCTCTTGTTCGAGCTTTAAAGGAGTCCGTCCAGATGCCTGCACTTCCCCAATGAGCGGTAGTGAAATTCTGCCGTCTGACCGCACCGGAATCGACCGCGACAGGTCCGGTTCTTTCCATACATTGATCGCCAGAACATCGTCGTTGCCAATCACAAAACTGTCATCGTGCGGCTTGTTGGTTGCCCCCTTCACCGGCTGCGTCAGGGAAGCCATTGCGGTAGGAGCTTGGCCGCCGGCTTCATTTGCCTCTGGCGTCTGCGCCCCAGCCCAACCGATGAGGAACAGGCAAACGAGTCCCGTGCTTAGGGGTCTGCGCCATCTCTTAATGGCTGTAATTCTCATAGCGAACCTCCTTGCCGACTATCGCCCCCAAATCCTGCTCAGCCCGTCCCGTCCTTACCGAAATCCGTTCCCGCTCCCTCTGAATCCGGCGCTTCCTGGAGCCAGTAGGGACTCAGAAGGCGGCCGCATCTGATACTGCTCGATCTTGTACAGCAGCGTCCGGTAGCTGACCTTTAACAGGCGTGCCGCTGCTTTTCGATTCCACCCCGTACTTTCCAGGGCCGCGGCGATAGCATTTCTCTCGGCTTCCAATTTCACACTCTGCACCACGGACTTGAGCGAATTATTGGAAGCAGAAACACTGCGTGACGGACTCTCGGCCAATGCCAGCGGGCCTTCGGCGCGTGACATTGCAGTGTCGCTCTCATCCACATCTTCCGCCCCGGATTCATCCCCACCAAAGGCCAGTTCTTTACCTCCCGCCATGAGGTAGCGCTTGGTGAAATTCTCCAGCTCCCGCAAGTTCCCCGGCCAGGAATGCGATTGGCAGGCGCCTAGCACACCAGGGGAAAAGGTGCGCGGCGAGAGGCCGTAACGTTTGGCGAGGCCCTGCATGAAATGGCGCAACAACAGCGGGATTTCTTCCCGACGCTGACGTAGCGGCGGAACCTGAATCGTATAGGCGCTCAGGTGGTAGTACAGGTCTTCGCGAAGCTTGTTTTCTGAGATTGCGGATTCAACACTTGCCGTACTGGCGGCCAGAATACGGACATCGACCTCGACTGACGTTCCATTTCCTGGTCTTACAAAACGCTTGCTCTGCAACACCTGCAGCAGCTTCGCCTGCAGCGCCATCGGCATCTCAGTAATTTCATCCAGAAGAATCGTCCCTTTTTCACAGAATTCCAGCTTGCCAGGTCTCACCCGTGGCGCTTCGGTTCCATTTCGCTTGCATCCGAACAGTTCGATTTCCAGCAGATCGCTTGGCAGCGCCGCACAATTCACCTTGGCAAACCCGAATCCGGATCGGACGGACAATTTGTGAATTAAGCGGGCCGCAGTCTCTTTCCCGCTCCCGCTCTCGCCGAGGATCAGCACCGGGACATTAGTTACTGCCAGCAGCTCCGCCTGTGTCCGGAGCTTTCGCATGATTGGGCTGGCTCCGACGAAGTAAACGTCGTTGCTGATCTGTTCGACATCGTCACTGGTGATGTCGGTT
Source organism: uncultured Acidobacteriaceae bacterium (assembly GCA_963782275.1). Lineage (GTDB taxonomy): Bacteria > Acidobacteriota > Terriglobia > Terriglobales > Acidobacteriaceae > Bog-257. The sequence continues at coordinate 161,375 of CAWAJA010000016.1, forward strand.
TCAACCGTCCCGCTCGCTGCCGAAAGGTGACGCTTGATTACCGCTTCGAATGGCTGGTCCTCAAGCGGTCTGACGAGGCAATCACGTGCCCCAAGACGCATGGCCTCTTGTAGCTTGGGCTTGTCATCGGGATTACAAATCAGAATGATCGGCAGCTCAGGACGAAGACGTCTCAGCCAGCGCAAGATGTGCAAGCCATCCGCGTCACCGCGCGGCAGGTCCAGCAGGAGCAGGTCAGGCGTTACCCCCGACTGGATACGCTCCATAGCCCCCCAGCCGCTGGCTGCACTTTCCAGTTGCCAGGAATTCGATTCTCCCATCGCCCAAAGTGGGCGCAGGACAGAGGATTCCCGGCTGACTACCAGCAGCCTTACGGTTTCGATTGTTTTTTCCGCCACTGGTTTAGTGGCTCCTCGGAGGGACACGAAAGAGCTCAATAAGTAAAAGATTGTAAGATCTTAGATCGGTTCGACGTCGTAACCTTCGATACTTATCCCCAGAGACCTCTGAATGGCATCGACCGAGATGACCAACTTACGCTCCCCATTTCGAGCGCTGAGAATCCCTTCGACACCATCCAGGGCGCCGCCACGCACGCGCACACGTTGTCCGATCTTGAGGAAGGGATAGGAGCAATATGGTAGTTGCTCCTGCAGCAGCCTTCGAACCGACTCGATTTGTTCTTCGGGTATCGGGATCCGCTGCCCGGGAGGCCCGACGAAGCTCAGGACACCGTCTATCAGGAGAACTCGTAAACGCTGGTCATCCTTTGGCGGCAGTTTCGCGAACACATAACAACCAAACAACGGCACCTCTACAGTTTTCCGCCGGTCGCTCCAGCGATGTACCTGTTTGAGCAGCGGCAGGAAGGTCGTTACCCCCTTGTCCGAGAGGCGTTGCACTACCGCTTTCTCATGCCGGGCGCGCGTCTGGAGCGCATACCACTCTTCGACGTCTGCATCGGCACCAACCCCAGGGAATGAAGGTAACTCGGGAAACTTCCAAGATTGATCGCTGATGCCCATAGCTTCGCCCTCTGAGTCACACTGGCTAGTTGACCCTAAAAACTGCCAAATTTCATCCCTTGAGATCCCAGGCTTGAGATCCTTAGGGTGGTTAGGAACCCAAAATCCTGGCTCGCATCAGTCGATCTACTTAAGACTGCTGTAAGCCTGGTCTAAGGCGCCAAGGCTAAAAGATACTGTTGACCATAGCGGCTCGCTATGGTGTTTGCAGCGTAGCTAAGGATGCAAATTGCTGCAAGAGGCACACAGTCTCACCGACATGTTTCTCCCCTACGGCGGAGCAACACGTCTCGGTGCGCAAGAAGATATACCTAGAGAAGACCGTCTCACACCCCACCGCCGACCGGCCTACATCGGGCTTTAGGGAGCACCGAACATTACCAGCGTGGAGTTGAACGGCCGCTCAGAAGATTCCACCAAACAAACAAGGGCGCGAGAGTGGAAATGACTCTCGACAGGCATGACGCGCCGATTCACACGCTCTGGATTGGTTCTCTCCAGCTCAGCTTTCAGCCAATCCTCACTCATTCCGAATTGAGCCTAGTCCTGCACCAGGCAAATCAACCAACCGCAAAGTGGCGCTCAGGTACCACGTCTGTGCGGCCCGTCTGACACCATTGTCCGAATGTGCAAGCACCAGTTGTCCTAACTTGGGAATCGCGGATGCATGCAAGCGATTTCACTTGTCTTGCGGAAGAAAGTTGTTGTATGGTTGCATATGTCCGCAGTTGAACGTCCACGAATTCCCCCGATGGCTTCAACAGCGCGTGTTTTCCCTTGTGTTCAAGTTTGTTGGTTCTTGTTAGAGCCTTTCGAAGATGAAATCTTCGCGAGGCACTGTCCTGGCCGACAGGTAAAGACCATTTCATTTGGAGCACGCTATGCGCCATCAATCTACACCCTCACCAATACGCGTCCTTGTAAGCGACGATACCCGTGTTCACACTGAGCTGCTCGCTGATGCCCTGAAGCGTGATGGCAGCTTACAAATCACTACCTCACCTTCAGGTTCGGGAGGTCTAATAGGACGCCCTGACCTCCATGACGTCGACATTCTCCTCCTCAGCTCGACTTTGGATGAGCAACCCGGCCGCGGGTTCGAGGTCCTGCGAGGGCTGCACTCCTCGCATGGCTACGTGCCGGCGGTGATGCTACTGGATTCCTCCAAGCGCGAAGCGATTCTGGAAGCCTTTCGCTCTGGCGCGCGTGGAGTATTGGGCAGGCAGGAATCCGTGGAGGTATTTAGTAAGTGCCTGCGGCGGGTGCATGAGGGGCAGATCTGGGCCAACAGTGAGCAGATTGCAGTCCTGGCACATGCTTTGGCTTCTTCCCACGCCGTCGGCGCCGTCGATGCGCGCGGCATGAACCTGCTTTCAAAACGCGAGATGGAGATTGTACGTAGCGTAGCCCAGGGGCTCACGAATCGAGAGATTGCCGAGCGCTTAGGTCTGAGCCCGCATACCATCAAGAATTCCTTGTTTCGGATTTTTGACAAGTTGGGTGCATCCAACCGCGTTGAACTCCTGTTAATGACCATGAGCCAGGACCGCCATGCGCAATCCGCGTTGCAATATTTCCTTGAGGACCACGCCGATGTGTGTTTTCAGGATGAGGCTACCCTGGTTGCGTGTCGGCGAGCGGCCGAGCAGGGCGTGCTCATGGCGCAACTCGCGCTGGCGCAGTTCTATTCGGCTAACAGAACGAACCCGAATGATGTGCTCCAAACCTACGTCTGGTATTCGATTGCCAGCGAACGGATATCTCAGGCTTGGAAAGATGTGACGAAATCGATGAGCGTCGATCAGGTCCTTCAAGCCGAACAGATAGCCGCCGGATGGCTGAACAAGAAAGGGAAAGACCCTTCCATACGAACGAATGGCGCGGCGCAACGCCGCAGAGCTACGAACGGAGATGAACATCTCGATATGGCCGTTGGGTAGAACTTGGAAACGGTTGGCTCAAGGCTCTGCGCGCACAACACAACCTTACTCAACAACATTTGCAAACGGAAAATCGGCTTGTCAGGCTGCAGCGCCCCTGGCTGCGGTCTGGCGTCGCGAGTAGAACATCGCCCCAAAGCAGGAGATTCCAGCGAAAAGCAGATAGATGGCGGCAGAGCCCCCTTCCGGCACCGGCTGGAGTTCGAAAAACTCCTGTTCTTTGCAAGTGCCAGGCCCGGCACTGCAGTTCGGTGTCAAGATGAGAAAGTTGGAGAATTCTCCTTGATAGTATTGTTGTCCTGCAGCACTCGCCAGCAGTCCCCCGCTGCTTGCGGTACATCCTGTTAGGCCCCAACTACCCTTCCCAAAGACAGTGTTGCAAGCCTTGCTATCGCCCGATGTGGTTAGCCAACTAGCAACATCTGTCGGATCAAAGACGGCCCAAATCGCATAGGAATAGTAGCCTTGCTGTTTTCCGGACTGGTCCAGCATTCCAAGCGTCAGCCAAGCCGCTTCCTGGTACAGCGTCGCAGCTCCTGCCCCCCATATTGTGCCCGCGAGGTTGCTGAAAGTGTGGGTTGTGTAGTTCGCGGCTTTGAAGTTGTTGTTGTCCTTAAAGTCATCACAAATGATCTGCACTTGCGCTTGAGTGACAGTGTTCGTGGCGTTGTACGCGCCGACGTAGAGCCCGTCCAGCACGTTATTCGAAGGCGGATTGCTTATTTGCAGGTTCACCGTGCCAGCAAAGGCGCCAGGCACCGAGCACAACACTACTAACCCGATCGCCCACCACGAGCTTCTGGTTGCGCTCTTCATAAATCTATCTCTCCGCCATCGTTTGGCGGGAGGGCAGTTTTCTTGGCACAAAATCACGCGCAGCGCCCCCGATTACACGTGACTTGATGGGTAGCATCTCCCCGAAACGTGTGCGTGTCAAGACTGATAATTTCTGCGACCCCATCGCAAGCTTTTGCAACTTGGCAGTAGCCTCGCCGCAAACTGACGCCTTCGAATTCCAGCGCTTTAGGCGGAAAGAGTCGGTCGGCTTCACCCACGTGATGAGGCTTGGCGCTCTTGGAAAGGGTAACGGGGCAACAATAAAGCCAAGAACAAAAAGCGAACGACGGAAGTTATTTCGTCATTCGCTTTACGTAAAGGGCAATGAGCGAAGCGTCATGCACGCTCTTGCAAGCCAAATCAGGCGGCGCCGACCCGTGCGGTCTGGCGTCGCGAGTAGAACATGGCCCCAAAGCAGGAGATGCCAGCGAAAAGCAGATAGATAGCGGCGGAGCCCCCTTCTGGTACCGGCTGGAGTTCGAAAAACTCCTGCTCCTGGCAAGTCCCAGGCCCGGCACTGCACGTCGGCGTCAAGATGAGGAAGTTGGAGAATTCTCCTTGAGAGTATTGTTGCCCTGCAGCGCTCGCCAGCAGTCCTCCGCTGCCCGCGGTACATCCTTTTTGGCCCCAACTACCGCTCCCAAAGATAGTGTTGCAAGCCGTGACATCGCCATAGTTGGTTAGCCAGCTCGCGACATCGCTTGGATCAAAGACGGCCCAGATCGCATACGAGTAATAACCCTGCTGGGCGCCCGACTGGTTAAGCATCCCTAGAGCCAACCAGGCAGCTTCCTGGTACAGCGACGCTGCTCCCTGCCCCCACACCGTGCCTACGAAATTGCCGAAATTGTGCACCGTGTAGTTTGATGCGTTGAAGTTCGAATCGTCCTTGAAGTCATCACAGATGATCTGCGTTGGACTACCGGTGGCGGTGTTCGTGGCGCTGTATGCGCCGACGTAGATACCGTCCAGAACATTGTTGGAAGGTGGATTGCTTATTTGCAAGTTCACGGTGCCAGCAAAGGCGCCAGGAACCAGGCATAACAGCACGAACCCTATCGCCCACCACGAACTTCTGGTTGCGCTCTTCATAAGTCTATCTCTCCGCATTCGCTTTGCGAGAGGGCAGTTTTCTCGGCACAAAGTCGCGCGCCTCACCCCCGACCACACGTGACTTCATGGCTAGCATCCCCTCGAAACTTTTGTGTGTCAAGACTGTTAATTTCTGCGACCCCCTTGCAAGCCCTTGCGATAGCAGGTGTAACTACATCATTATCAATTAGATACACAATTCGCTGTCTGCATCAAAGGCCAAAAAAACTTATACGAATCCTGAGACGAACCTTCACTTTCCCACAAAGGCATCTCCCGTTCTGACACCCGCGAGCAACCACGAACATCAAAAGTCGTCCTTTTCTCGCCCCAGACTGTTGTACCTTATAGTTCTGCGACACGGTCTTGGTTGGCCGGCAGTGGCGCCGGCCTAGGAGTAGTGGATTGAGGAGTTCTGCCGTTTTTCGTCTGTTTCTATCTTTGGCCCTCATCGCGGTCACTCTTACGGCATGCTCCCGTGACCCCAACGTCCGCAAGCAGAAATACTTCCAGAGTGGCCAGCGCTATCTCGAAAAGGGCGAGTATCGCGAAGCAGCGATCGAGTTCATCAATGCTCTCAAGATCGATCAGAACTATGCTGATGCCCACTATCTACTGGCGCAAAGTTACCTTAAAGCTCAGCGGTGGTCTGCCGCCTACCAGGAGCTGGCCCGGACCGTCGAACTGCAGCCCGAAAACTACCCGGCCCGCATCGAAATGGCCAAACTCCTGATAGCGACCGGCGACTTCCACTCGGCGCGGGAACAAACTGATTTGCTTCTGCGGGAACGCCCCGAGGATCCCAAAGCTCATTTCGTCGCCGCAAATCTCCTGGCTGCCCAAGGCAATTTCGCGCCGGCGATCGCCGAAATGCAGAAAGCCATCGCACTCGACCCCAGGGATCCAAACCTGTACCTTAATCTGGCGCTGATGCTGATGAAGAACGATCAGCCTGCTTTGGCTGAAGAGAATTTCAAGAAGGCGGTGGAGCTGGATCCCAAGGCTTTGGATGCGTCGATGATGTTGGGCGCTTACTATCAATCCCGCCGCCGATATGACGAAGCGGAACAGGAATTTCGCCGCGCTGCCAGCCTCGACCCGAAGAATCCCGGCGCCCCGGCTGCCCTTGCCCGCCTGTACCTGGCCGAAGGAAAGAAGGCGGAGGCGGAGGACTTTCTGAAACAAGCCATACGCAACTTTCCCGACAACTCTGCGGGCTACCGCATGCTGGGTGACTTCTACTTCACCACCGGGGACCTGGACAAAGCTGTCGACGAATACGGAAGGCTCTACCGCGAGCACCCCAAAGACCTTGTAGTGAAGAAAAACTATGTTCAAATCCTGCTTCGCGAAGATCGCCGCGACGAGGCAAGAAAACTAAATGATGAAATCCTCAAGGCAAGCCCCGGCGACAACGAGGCTCTGCTCTACCGCGGGCAGTTGGAACTCGCGGCGGGAGATGCGAACAGCGCCGCTGCGACATTACAGACTGTGATAAAGAGTGAGCCAAATAATGCTGCCGCCCACTACCAGCTGGGAGTTGCATTTGAAAAGTCGGGAAACCTGGAAAATGCCGAAAGCGAGTGGCGCAATGCGGTACGCCTTCGTCCCGATATGGTTGAGGCTCAGCGTGCCTTGGCCTTGCTGGCGATGCGCCAGGGCGACATGACTACCCTCGAGCAGGCGGCGACCCAGATGATCAATCTGCAGCCCGCCTCGCCGGAAGGTTATTCCCTGCGTGCCACTGCTCGCATCAATCGCAAACAGTTTACCGCAGCCGAGGAAGACATACGCAAAGCCATTGAAGTAGATCCTAATAGCCACCTAGGTTACGTTCAACTGGGAAACCTCAAGTTCGTTCAAAAGCAGTACGGCGAAGCTAGTAAAGCCTATCAGGAGGCCCTTGACCGGGACCTCAACTCTACCGATGCCCTTCGTGGCCTGATGAACACCTACCTGGCCCAAAACCAGGTCGACCGAGCCCTTGCCATAGTGAATGCCCAAATTGCCAAGTCGCCAGCTAACAGCAGCTTCTACGATCTTCTGGGCACCGTGCTTCTGCGCGATAAGAAGGACTTCAATAGCGCCGAGGCGGCCTTTAAGCGGTCAGTAGAACTCGATAAAGATAATTCCGACGCTGTGATCAAGCTAGCTCAGGCACAGGTAGCGCAGGGAGAGATAGACCGGGCCATCGCTACTTGTCAGCAGGCGATCCGGGACCATCCTCGTGCGCCCGAACTCTATATCCTCCTGGGGCAGCTATATGGATCCAAACAGGATTGGACCGAAGCTCAGGATGCATATCAAAAAGCCCTGGAGATCAAGCCTAACGATCCTCTGGCCTCGAACAACCTTGCCAACGTTGTCTTGCAAAGTGGTGGCAACCTCGACATGGCACTATCGCTAGCCCAGACAGCGCGGCAAGGCATGCCTGACTCACCCGATGTGGCTGACACGCTAGGCTGGGTTTACTACCAGAAAGGCGTCTACCGGCCGGCGGTCAGCATGCTTCAAGAAGCCCTCAAGCTACAGGAAAAGAACAAAGCGCCGGATAACCCGGATATTCACTATCACTTAGGGCTGGCCTACCAGAAAACGAATCAGCCTCTCCTGGCGCGCCAGCAGTTGGAGCGCGCGCTGAAGATCAATCCTAATTACAGCGAGGCCGCCGAAATAAAGAAGCAGCTTGCTGGCTTGAAATCGTAGACAGCCGAAGCTCATACGCCTCGCTGCTGCTCCGGTTCGCAATCCGAAAACATCAGGACGGACTTTGTGCCGCAGCCCCGCGATGGTGACGACCACATCGTCGGGCAATATACACTAACTTCTCCAGGGTCAAAGAGTGCGCAAAAATACCAAGCCTGACAAAAATCAATCTGCCCGCCAGTTGCCTCTTCGCGGCATCGTTCTGGGCGTCATCGCCGCCAGCATCCTTGGTGTAGTCCTTTGGCGCTGGTCTTCTGGAGTCCGCGGACAGGAGTCCAACCCGGCTGCAACCGCAACCTATGTCGGACAGGATCATTGCGCTCAATGCCACGCAGAACAGGCGCAGGCCTGGCGCACTTCGCATCATGCCCAAGCCATGCAGGTGGCAAACGATTCCACCGTACTGGGAAACTTCGGCGACGCGCACTTCACCCAAAACGGCGTTACCTCCACCTTCTTCCGCAAGGACGGCAAGTTCTACGTCAACACCGAAGGCCCCGACGCCAAGCCCCACGATTTCGACCTGGCTTATACCTTCGGTGTCGCTCCCCTGCAACAGTATCTAGTTCCCTTCCCCAACGGCCGGCTGCAAGCCTTCGTCGTGGCTTGGGATTCGCAGCACAAGGAGCAAGCAGGCCAGCGCTGGTTCGACCTTTATCCCGGCCAGAAGATCTCTCCTTCCGATCCGTTGCACTGGACCGGGCGCAACCAGACCTGGAACTACATGTGCGCCGACTGCCATTCGACCGACCTGCGCAAAAATTACGACCTCGCGAAAGACAGCTACGCGACCACATGGTCGGAGATCGATGTTTCCTGCGAATCGTGCCATGGCCCCGGCTCCAACCATGTGGCCTGGGCGCAAACCCACAAGAAGGGCTCATACAAATCAAGCGACGGCCCGAACGGCCTTGTCGTTGACCTGAAGCCCGCCAGCGGATCGTGGGCAGCCCTCAACCCAGATACCGGAACCATGCATTGGAAGGGCCAGACTCGCTCTCACAATGAGATCAATACCTGCGCGCCCTGTCATTCGCGCCGCCATCCGATCACCAGCGACTATCAACCCGGACAGCCGTTCCTCGACGCCTACGTTCCGAGCCTTCTGGAGGAAGGCGTCTACTACCCTGACGGCCAGATCCTGGAGGAAGACTATGAGTGGGGCTCGTTCCTCCAGAGCAAGATGTATGGCGAGGGCGTTACCTGCTCGGACTGCCACGATCCTCACAGCGGCAAGCTGCCGCCGGTGAGCCTGAACTCGCTTTGCGGCAAATGTCACTCGCTGGCAAAGTTCGGCAGCGAGCAGCACCATCATCACAAGGCGGAAAGCGCAGGCGCGCTGTGCGTCAACTGCCACATGCCGACTAAGACCTATATGGTGATCGATGTCAGGCGCGACCACAGCTTCCGCGTGCCGCGCCCGATTTCTCCGTGGCCTACGGAACACCGAACGCCTGCAACCAGTGCCATAAAGACAAATCCAACCAGTGGGCCGTCGAGACGGTGGTGAAGTGGTACGGCCCGAACCGCAGGCAGGAAGCACATTTCGTCGTGGCAATCGATGCCGGCCGTCGCGGCTTGCCCAACGCCGAGAAAGCTCTGACTGCCCTGGTGTCGGATGCGTCGAAGCCCGCCATAGCGCGTGCTACTGCCCTGAGCCTGCTTCCTCCCTATCTCACGCCTTCGTCGGTTCCTACCGTACAGGCGGCGCTCGCAGATAACGACGCGCTGGTGCGCCGCGAAGCGGTGCGGTCCCTCGAGGCGCTTCCGCCGCAAGACCGCGTCCGCACGGCGGCTCCGCTGTTGACCGATCCCGTGCGTTCCGTTCGCATCGAAGCAGCAAGGCTTCTGGCTGGAACTCCGCCAAATCTCTTGCAAGACTCCCAGAAGACCGCGCTCGACCGGGCGATTGCCGAGCTGATCGCCAGCGAAATGGTGTCCGCCGAACGTCCCGAGAATCACATGAACCTGGCGCTGTTGTACGCCCAGATGGGGCGCACCAGCGATGCGGAGACCGAACTCAATACCGCCCTGCGACTGGACCCAACTTTTGTTCCCGCTATGGTCAACCTCGCCGACCTTTACCGCACGCAGAGCCGCGACGAGGAGGGGCAGAAATGGTTGGAAAGAGCCATCGCGGTCGCGCCCAATGCGGCAGAGCCCGTCTACGCTCTCGGTCTGCTCAAGATCAGGGAGAAGCAGTACCCGGAAGCCTTGGGCCTGCTGGCCAAAGCATCCACGCTACAACCGACCAACGTCCAATACAGCTACGTCTATGCGGTTGCGCTTAACTCCGCAGGACAGCCAGACCGCGCCATCGCCGTTTTGCAGCAAGCTCACCAGCTCCGTCCCGCGGACCGTCAGGTACTGGAGGGCCTGATCGCCTTTGAGCGCGACCAAGGAAACTTGCCCTCGGCGATCATGTACGCGCAGCAGCTCGTTCAGCTAACCCCAGACGACCCCAACGCGAAGGCGATGTTGGCGCAATTGCTCGCGCAGGGACATGTAGACGCGGGCACTAACACCGGCAGCGTGACGAACCCATCACTTGTGCAAGGACTGGTACAAGGCGGCGAGATTTTGCGGCGCTACGTGAATCAGCCCGCCACGCGGGCTGTCAATATCAGCTATCAGCAGGAACGAGATGGAGACCACCACCGGTAGAACCGTCAGCAGCCTGACGCTTAGCCCAGCGCCACGCGCCCCATAGCCGACCAACACGTTGCAGCAGATGGCGATCACTATCATTAATCCCCATGCCGAAACTGGAATGCGGTTCCACCATGCCGCCTGGGTGTATCCCTGTGAGTTCAACACATCGTTCATGCCCGCAACCGCCAGGGCGATCACCGGTGTCGGTTGCGCCATCGCCGGAGCCTGCACCGCAGACCACATCTCATCCTGTAGTTGAGCGGTATCGGCATTAATCTGCTGAATCTCGCCCTGCCACCGGGTGCGATAGAACAAGATACGCAAATCGAGATACTTTGTAAGCTGGTCGCGAACTTTCGCCGCATCGGCAGCGGGCAACAGCCCTGCCCGCACATACTCCGTGCCAATCGCGTTGGCCTCTTCTTCTTCGTAGTTCTTGCGCTGATCGTAGCGAGCTATGGCCATCGAAAAACTGAATCCAATGATGAGACCGAGCAGCGTCAAGGTAGCGGCCTGAATCACGCCGAAGTCTTCTCGCTCCTCGTCCTTTAGCGGCCGCCGCCTGCGCAGGGAGGCTCCATACTGCGCCGCCAGCCACAGGATGATCACCGAGGGGAAAAACATAAGGACTGGAAAATTCATCATGCGTTCTGCTCCTTGGCCAGTTCCAGCTTAGCCTATGTCTGCCGATACGAGACAGCTTCCGTCCCTCGCAATTCAAGGTTCGATGTCTACTTCGGGTACCCTTAAGCCTCTCTCCGGGTCATCTTGGGTGGCAAGCCGCCCAAGGAGGCGTCCTCACTGCAGGGTTTGTCCCTGCTCCACGACGAGCTTGTACGCGATGTAGTACTTATAGATATTGCTGACGTACTGCACGGTCACTGGTCCCACATCCTGGGCAACCAGAAGTTCGACATTCTCAAACCATTTGTTCGGATCAAGTCCCCGCGCCCGCGCTCTCTCGCGCAGCTCCGCAATACGATTCGGCCCCGCGTTGTAAGCGGCGAAGGTAAATAGCAGACGGTTCATGGGATCGATCTTTGGATCGTTGAAATACGTATCCGCAATCGTTTTAAGGACCTTTATCCCGGCATGAATGTTGTTTTCCGCAGTCCACACGTCAGGAATGCCGATTGGCGGTGCTGCAGCGGTTGACGGCTTCACCTGCATGATTCCGACCGCGCCCGTTGGGCCTCTCTTGGATTGTTCCAGCAGCGACTCCTGATACCCTTGGGCCACGACCATCAGATAGTCAAAGCCATACTGCGATGAGTATTTCTTGAAGAAATCGACGGTCGCTTCGAACTTCTTAATTTCGGCCGCGGTGGTTGGATTTTTCACCCACTGATTACTCTCCAGATATCGCCGCACCAGAGTGTTTCCGAACGACGTCCCCGCGGCACGCGTTTTAACAAACTCGTCCACCAGTTGTTTCAGCTTGGGATTGTTCTTGCGCATCGCCCACGCCAGATCTCCTTCGTCGGCGATAACGAGCTTCGGCTGGGGAACGATGTTGGGAAACACACTGGCCCACAGTTTGGCGCGCTCATCGAGGGTGACCGTCGCGGGGAGTATGCCGGCGTTCACCATTTCCAGCAGGTCTTCATCAATTAAGTTCGGGTCAGCTTTTTCTATGAGGATCGTCGGCTTGCCCTGTTTTCGTAACGACTCATTCACCTTTTCCAGGTTCCGGTAATAGGTAGTGAGGGGATTAACGAAAACTTTCTTTCCCCCCAGCTCTTCCAACGACGAAACTGGACCCAAGTCCTTTCCCGTCACGATGATCTGTTTTACGCCCGTTTGTATTGGAATGGAAAAAGCGACCTGCTGCTCGCGCTCGGGCGTCTCCACCAGGCCGTAGGCAATCAGATCGCCCACCCCCTGGGTCAACGCGGACTCAAGCTGATCAGGGCGCACGGGAATAAAAGTAACCTCTACATGCTGCCCAGCAGGCAACTTGCGATTCACAAACTGTTGGAAGTATTGCAGCGCCTCGTAATAGATGCCCTCCGGCTTTCCGTTCACGTAAAAGAAGCCCGAGCGGCTATACAAGACCAGGGCTCGAATGTTCCCGCGCTTGACCATCGTGTCCAAGTCGCCGGTATGGCGCTGGAAGCTCACCGGCAACCCGGCTTCGGGGGACTGGGGCGGGGCCTTGTCCGAGGAGGCGGCCGGGATCTTTGCGGATTGAGCCTGGGCCGCAGTCGGTGTTGCGCGGCAGGTGATCGCGAGTACAAGACCCAACAACAGCGCCAGGTACGAATTTCTTCGATCAGAGGTAGAGTCTGAGACCAAAATAATCCTCCCGCACGCAGCAATAGGCCCCGCTGGCGTGCGGTTGTCTTGCGACGCAGGAATGCGCGGCGATGTCGGCGCCGCGCTCTTTAGTTCGTCACTGGGTTACTGCTTTGGCTGTGGCCTTGCTTGCCTCCTTTACGGCGACTGCAGTCTTCTCGCCGCCCTTCTCGGTGTATTTGACCGTGACCTTGGTGCCCTCTTTGGTTCCGTCGTACGCGGCCGTGCTGGCGTCGGCGACGCCCTTGCCGGCGCCCTTTGCGCCTTGTACCGCAGTCTTGTTTGTCCACTTGACGGTCTGCTCGGTGCCGTCAGCCGTCTTGACGACCATGGTCTTGGTGCCCTTGTCGACACTCTTCACAATCCCGCTCATGGCGTGAACTACGTCTTGCGCAACTGCGCCCTGCCAGGCAATCGTGACCGCCAGAACAAACAGTCCGGCCAGCACCGCGCTAAACCGTTTCGAATCAAACAACATTGCTACTCTCCTCCTCCGGGTTTGTTGTTACTTTCTACATTTTACTCATCGAAATCCAAGGCTCCTAATACGAGCGCACCGGGCCAATCTACGGCGGTCTACAACGGTTACGGTTGCCGCGGCGGGCCGACCAGCGGCACCTTCACCGGTTTCGCCATGCCGTAGAAGACCACCACGCCCTGGCCCGCGCCGAGGGTTTGTAGTGCTTCATCAACCTTGCCGAATGCATCTGTGTAGTTCTGCCAGTTGTTCGTAACCCAGACATCTCCCGCGGGCCCGATTCCCAGATCAACCTGCAACTGCAATCCACCGCCGACGTAGCCTCCGGAAGGCGAAATGGCTTGACCCGTCTTTACGCCGGGCGGGCAGTGCTCGGTGCGAAAGCCGCACAACTCGACGATCCCAGCCGACCAGCTATTAAAGTTGGGGATCCAAACGTTGTCGTTGCCATCGACGGTAGCCGTCCAAGGCGCAGCGATACCATTGCCAAACACCGGAGAGAACGGGGCCTCAGTGCCATCAGGCCGCAACACGGTGATGCTGCCGCCCGACTCGTATCCCGGCGATTGCGCGGCTAAGGCGGGAATCAGCACCCTGGTAGCTCTTTCTCCGGCATCGCTAATGCCATCGAAATCGAACTTGAACGCGGCCAGCATCTCTCCGAACTTCAATGCGCCACGGGGCGAACTGCCCAATTTGTTCGTGATCCATACGTTGCCCAAGCTGTCGACGGCGAGACCGCTGGCGGAGTATCCCACCTTGAAGGTTTCGACTTTGCTGGGATCGGAAGCAGGGAAACGAACCACATGGTCCGCGATGGCGTTCGTAACCCAGATGCGGTCCTGCTGGTCAATAGCGAGGGCGAACGGTCCGACCAATTTACAAGGATTCTTTAGCGGATCGCCCGTCTTGTTCTGGCAGTAGAACTGCACCTTCGCCGGATCGCCTTGCGGAAGCTTCACGATCTGGCCCTTGATCAGGTCGAGGGCCCAGATATCTCCGCTCGGCGTTGCGATGATGCCCTGCATCTGGCTGATCTGGCGGTTGAAATTCCAGCCTTCCGGCGGCGAGAGTGGCTTGCCGTTCTTGTCGAACTTAGTAATGTTTTGGCCAGTGAAGCTGGTGGGCCACGCATTGTCTTGTGCGTCGAGCGTCAAGCCGAAACCGGGGCCTGCGATGCCTCCGCCCCGGAAGCCCAGGGGGCTGGGCGAAAGCGGTTTACCGTTGGGGGCGAACTTGCTGAGGCCGCCGGTCCAGGAAGCGTCCTGATTCTGCGCGCCGACCGTGAAATTGTCGGCGACCCAGGCATTACCCTCGCTGTCGATCATCAGCTTGCCGCCTCCGCTGACGCCTCCGCCCGCGAACTTAAGCGGAAACACGAAGGCGCTGGGAGCAAACGTTAGATAGGGAAGATAAGGCGCATCCCGCATGAGCTTGCCGGGAGTTCCCGGCTTGGGGAGCGGATAAAAGTCATTCAGCAGCGCGAAAATCTTGTCCGGGTTGTGCCAGGGGAAGAATGCGACTACCTCGGTTGCCAGCAACGTGTCCGGCGGAGCTCCTCCGGTGGGAGGCGTGGTCGCCGCGAAGAGATTGCTGCACGCGTCTGATCTCACTCGCGTGATGCACCCAGCCATCACGTTGGCCAGCGTGCCGAAGTTGGCCATGGTGGGCGTCTGGGCGCTGTTGAGCGCGTCCAGAATCGTCGTCCCCCAGCCGCCGGTTTCGAGATCGACGAAGTTGGGCACATTACCGGCGGCAATGCGCAACTGCAAGGGAGATCCTTTGATGGTGGTGTCGTCGATGAACTGCGCGTGCGTCACCACCGACGCAATGGTAGTGAACTCGTTGATGACAACGCGCGCCGGGGGCCTGCTGCCCACCACTGCCAATAGCGCGATGGCGGGATTATTGCCACCAGCCTTGTTGGCTGCAGGTACCCCACCAGCGGCGACCAAATAAAGACTCGAATCCGCGGGCGCGGCGGCGGTGCGAACTTCAAAGCGGCCATCGTTGTCGGTCTTCGTCTGCGCGAGCTGCTTGGGCGCGCCCGCGCTCGCTTCCCACAAAGTCACCGTCGACTTGGCAATGGGCGCGTTTCCGCCCAGTACCTGACCTTTGATTGTGTCGGCAGCAAAAGCCGATCCAGCCAAGAATAAGCTGCAGACGGCAACCACTACCACGGTTAGTCTCCGAATGCTCTTTCCAACGTTCATTCTCTCTCTCCTTGAACACAGTCTTCCGGCGGTCTTGGGAGCTGGGGCCCGCAATGTCCCGCTGTTTCGTGGAAATCCAGCATACCGCGCCAGCGTCGCTGGTAACTACCCTGAACGTGGTAAAGCGACCCCGGGACACTCCCGTTGTCGGTCGTTCCTCATATTGATGTGCGCTGCGTCACAGACAGGCCTCCCACGGATACTCTAGTCTGTGCGATAGGGTCGTTGTTACCCCGCTCGCGTGACGAGACGAGTAGCGCTTTGCCGCGCGCCGTCCAGCGAGAGGGGAGACCCGCAAGTACATCATCTGGGCAGGTCATCGTAACTGAAACGAGCCCTGCGATCAGGTCCAAGAGTGCCTCACTCTTTTCGCCCGCTCCTGGCGAAAGGGTGGGAAGCCACTTGGACCCGTCGCGGGGCTTTTGCATTGGAGACTGAATCGAAGGTGTCTTATGAGTCGCTTTGTAACAGGGCACGGCTTCAGCCGTGCCGCTCGAGGCCAACAAAGATTCTTTTGTGGCTGTCATCCCGAGCGACGAGCGCAGCGAGGAGCCGAGGGACCTGCTTTTATTTGTTGTCATCCCGAGCGACGAGCGCAGCGAGGAGTCGAGGGACCCCTATTGTCCCCAGCAATCCCAACATTGTTGCTGTGCTACACGGCCAGACTTTGCGCTGCGGTTGTAGGGGTCCTTCGACTTCGCGCCCGCCCGACCCGCTCAATCACCCCAACGAGCGCAAAAGCGGCGCTCGTCGGGGGCCCCGCAAAAGCGGCGGGTCGGAAAGACCGCGGTCGCTTCGCTCAAAATGACAGCATGAAAATTCCCTCCGCTCTGCTCAGGAGGACAGAACTCGGCAAGCAAACTTTGGTAGGCACTGAAGGTAGCTACTGGACAAAACCAAACCCTCGAGAAATCAGGAGAAATGACAGACACTGAATATCCAACCATCACCAATAACAACCCGGCCGAGAGCCGCGTAGCGGCGGCGCCGTTGCGACACAGTCTCTTTAGCCCCTGCGGAAACTCGGGTTTTGCGGGCGGAGAAGCAAGTTCCCTCAGCGGCTAAAGCCGAGGATTGCGTCCGTCTTGCGGCGCGCCTGAAGGCGCGCCCCTTCGAGGCCCTGGTAGGTGCAGAAACAAAGACAACCAAACCCTCGAGAAATCAGGAGAAATGGCAGAAACAAAACATCACACCGTTGCAGATAACGAGGCACCCACCGGCGAGAGCTCCGGAGCAGGCACGGCGGCTCCACTTCCCACTCCGTCAGACATCGCCGCTATGCTTCCCGCCGCGTCCGATACGGGCGTCAGCCCGCCTCCCACAATGTCAGATCAGAACCCCGCTCCCGCTACTGTCCCTGGCCAGGACGATAACAACCCGCCGGGCCAACCATCGCCCGCACCCGGCGATTCGGGCGAGGAGCAAACCGCGAATAGCGAACAGCGTCCCTCGACCGTCAAGCTCTGCCGCCACATCAAGGAAGACGGCGTCTTCTGCGAGATTCCCGCGCTCACCGGACGCCAGTATTGCTATCGCCATCTGCGTCTGCGGGGACAGCAGATGCGCATCGCCCGCGCCATCGCCCAGCGCCAGACGTTCCGGCTGCTGCTGCCGCCGCTGGAAGACCTGAACGCGGTGCAGACGGCGCTCATCCACGTGACTGCCGCGCTGGCCGCCGGACTGCTGGACCGGCACCATGCCGGGCAACTGCTTTACGCCCTGCAGCAGGCGGCCAGCAATCTGCGCTTCCTGGCTCGCGCTCAGGCCCGGGCCGCAACCAACCCCGCCACCACGGGCGCCCCACCCGTCTCACCTGCCGCTGGCGAGAGCGCGGGCGAGGCGCCGGCACGCGTAGTCACGGAATATCCGGAGTTCGAAGCCGAGTTTGGACTGCCGCCGGGACTCGACCTGACCCTCCCGCCGCAGGTGGTGTTCCCGCCTCCGGAAAAAGCCACAGCCACGGCCGCGGCCACGGCCCAAACCCAAACCGGCATCCACCCTCTCGATCGCTGGACCAAGGAAGCCATTGCCTTGGAGGAACTGGACGAGCGCCGCTCCCAGATGGACGAGAAAAGCTACACCAAACAGGCCCGCCCACTGAATGACAAGCTTCGCCACCGGGCCGAGGCCTACCTGCGCAAGGAGCGGGAAGCGGAGTGGGAGGCGGAGGCGGCGCGCCGCAATGCCAAACAAGACGAGGCGGCGCGGAGGTGGCGCAGCATGGACGCCGCCCAGCAGCGGGCCTTCATGGAAGGCGTGAGGGTCGGCCGCGAAGAAGAAGCGGCGGAGCAGCGCGAGAAGGCGCGGGCCAAGAAGCCGGCGGCCAAGGTCGGCGAGGAAGCGACGGCGGGACGGGTGAATCGCCCGAAATCGAGGCCGCTAAGTGAAGCAAACAAAGCAGTTGCTCATAACCCATTGGGGCTCAATAGGTTGCCGGGAAAAAGTTGGTAATCCCATGATTCTAAAGAAAGAAGGAAGGGAGGACGCAGTTATCAAGTAGATAATAGTCGCATTCCGGAATGGAAAGGAAGGTACGAGTGCCAGTAGTCAGTTGTCAGCGTCGCCTGCACGCTTCTTTGACTAAGTGCTAAGTGCTACAGCTAACAAGCAGCTCCTTCCGCTCGGGCTAAAGCCCTCAGTCGGGATGACAAACGTTGAGGGGCTGCTGGCGGAAAGAGCGAAACGGGGCTCTGGCGAAGAGCGAAAGGCCAAGAGCGAAAAGCGCCTCTTGGCTGAATGCTGAGCTGCTGACATGCTAGCCGCTAACCGCTTTCCCAAAATGCCGCAAGATGGCGCTTGCCTGCGGACGGCTGACGACGGATGCGAGCGCCGCGGCGTCGGCTTCCTTCACCGCCTGCAGGCTGCCGAAGTGCTGCAAGCAGGCGCTTGGTGGTGCGCTCGCCGACGCCGGGAATGTCGAGCAGTTCGGTCTTGCGATCGCGCATCTGCCGGCGCTTGCGATGGAAGGTCACGGCGAAGCGGTGGGCTTCATCACGCACCTGCTGCACCAGATGCAGCACCGGCGAATGGCGGTCGAGCACAATCGGCTCGTCCTCCTGGCCGTGCACGTAGATGATTTCCTCGCGCTTGGCGATGGCGGCCAGCGGCTGGTTGGTGATGCCCAGCGACTCCAGCGCTTCGGCGGCGGAGTGCAGTTGTCCGATGCCGCCATCGATGAGCACCAGGCTCGGCATCTTCTGCTTTGCTCAGTCCTTGCACGCGCTTGTAGCGGCGAGTGACCACCTCGCGCATGGAGGCGAAGTCGTCCACTCCGGTGATGCCTTTGATGATGAACTTGCGGTAGTCGGACTTCTTCATGCTGCCGTCTTCCCAAACCACCATCGAGGCGACCGTTTCCGCGCCTTGGATGTGCGAGATGTCGAAGCACTCGATGCGCTTGGGCAATTCCGGCAGCATCAGCGCATCCTGTAAAGCTTCCTGGATGGCTTTGGCCGCCGGCTTCATCACGCGGAAGCGCTGGTCATAAGCCTGCTTGGCGTTTTGCCCGACCAGGTCAACCAGCGAGCGCTTCTCGCCCCGCTGTGGCACGTGGATTTGCACGCGCCGTTTCTGGCCCTCGGAGAGAACTTCTTCCAGCGTGGCGCGGTCTTCGAAATCCACTGGAACGTAAATCGTGTGCGGCACATACTGCTGATCGAGATAGACCTGCTTCAGCAGCGCCGAAAAGAACTCGCCCGGCTCGAATGCCGCGCCTTCGACGGTTTCGCCGAGGTCTTCCCAGAAGAACTCGCGCTTGTCCACGATCTTGCCGCCGCGCATGTGAAACAGGTTCACTGCCAGCATCTCGCTCTCGAAGTGATAGCCGAAGACGTCGGCGTCGTCGCCCTCGATGGCGGCGATGCGCTGCTTCTGCTCCAGCAGATCGATGGTCGAGATCAGGTCGCGATACTTGGCGGCAAGCTCAAACTGCTCGCGCTCAGCGGCTGCCGACCATGCGCTGCTGCAACGAGCGCGACAGATCGGCGCCGCGGCCTTCGAGGAACATCTTCACGTCGTGCACCGCTTCGGCGTAGCGCTCCGGCGTTGTGAGTCCTTCGACGCACGGTCCAAGACAGCGGCCGATGTAGAACTGCAAGCACGGCCTCGGATAAGTAGCGGTTGAGGTCGAGCTTGCACGACGGAATCAGGAAGTGCCGATGGATGAGATCGACGATTCGGTACGCGAGACTCGTAGGAAAGAACGGCCCGTAATACAGCGAGCCGTCTTTCCGCAGGCGCCGCGTCGGATATACGCGCGGATAACGCTCGCCAATGGTGAGCTTGATGTAGCGGATATGTCTTGTCGTCGCGCAGCAGGATGTTGTAGCGCGGCTTCTTCTGCTTGATCAGATTGTTCTCGAGCGCGAGGGCTTCCTTCTCGTTGTCCACCACGATGTAGTCGAGGTCAACCGCCTCGCGCAACAGCGTTCCGGTCTTGGCGTTCTCCGCCGCGCCTTCCAGAAAATAAGAACGCACGCGGGCGCGCAAGCTGTTCGCTTTGCCCACGTAGATGACCTCGCCATCGGCGTTCTTGTACAAGTACACGCCGGGCGAGGCTGGAAGGGTCCGGATTTTCTGGTGAAGGTCCACTCCAGATTTGATGAGCCAAGCCTGATAACAGGCACATTCGGCTACGAAATCCCGCTGCCTCTAGTATGCACCGCGGCCGGAAAGAACGATGGGGATGGTGCGCAGAAAGATCTTCACGTCGAGCCACAGCGACCAGTTGTCAATGTAGGTGAGATCGAGCTGCATCCAGCGGTTGAAGTCGAGATGGTTGCGCCCTTCCAGCACCCAGGTGCAGGTCAAGCCAGGACGCATGCGCAGCCGCCGCCGCTGCCAGTCCTGATACTGTTCGACTTCCTCCGGAACCGCCGGGCGCGGACCGACGAACGACATCTCGCCGCGCAGTATGTTCCACAGCTGCGGCAGTTCGTCGAGGCTGAAACGGCGCAGCCATCGTCCCACCGGCGTGATGCGGGGGTCGTCGCTGATCTTGAACACCGGGCCATCGAGCTCGTTCAACTGGTGCAGCTCGGCGCGCAACTGCTCCGCATTGTTGATCATGGAGCGAAACTTATAGAGTGTGAATCGCCGCCCGCCAAGCCCACAGCGCGTCTGTTCAAACAGCACCGGGCCGGGCGAAGTGATTCTGATCATCGCAGCGATAGAGGCGAGGAGTGGCGACAGCACCACCAGCGAAACTCCAGAGAGCACAATATCGAAGATTCGCTTAAAGAAAAGCCGCAGCTCGCTGTCGGGCGCGCTCGACAGGCTCAAGAGCAGCACTTCGCGGAACTTTTCCAGATAGATTCGCGAGTAAGCGGCAGGCAGAAATTCCAGTTCCACGCGGGTCTTCATTCCCACGTCGGCACAATGCCGTATCACCGGCTCGAGCCGTGCCAGCTCCTGCATGTTGACCGCAAAAATAACTTCATCCACCACCCGCTCGTGGAGAATATTGGACAAAGAGTCCAGCGGAAACACAGGATAGCTGCCCAGCTTCGCGGGATGTTCATTTTCGGGGTCCGGAGAAACAAAGCCGATCAGCCTCAGCCCCATGGCACGGCTTTCCTGGATCAGGCCCGCCATCTCGCGTGCGCGCGGGCTGCATCCGACAATCAGGAAGTAGTGATAGCGATTGAGGCGGTCGCGCATCCAGGCGACGCCGGAATACGAGATGGTGCGTCCCATCAGCAGCAGCACAAAGTCTATTCCGCCGATCAACAGCACGTAACTGCGGCTGATATCTCCGCGCCGGAACAGATACAGACCTGCGTAGATGATCACCAGCACGATGCCGAGCTGGCTCACGATGTTAAAAATGAGCTGGATTGGATTGCTGAGCTCGAGGTCGCGGTAAAAGCTGGAGAAGTAGCCCACTACCGCCCACACGAACAGGAAGGCGATGAGCAGCGGCACATAATGGCTGAAGGGATAGATCACCGGCCACAGATGGCGGCTGAAGAACCCGATGTGCCCCAGCAGACTCCGCAACAGATAGGCGACCACGAACGCGATACACGTCATCGCAAGGTCGTGCAACAGCGTGACGGTACCGAGAAGTTTGGAGCGTCGATCAAACACAATGGCTACTTTGAGTCCGTTGAGGTTTACGGCCTGCCGATCCAGCGGAGCGACTTCCGGCTGGAAGACGTCAGAAAAATGGGCGCAGAAAAGCGAGGCCCTGATTTTGAAACCTGCTGCGTCATTACTGTAGCAGCATTTCTAGCCTCTATGCCAGTGATGTAGGCTACTAGGTAAACTGATGCCTCAACCATCAACCTCTCCGGCGGATACGATGCAACCTGCCTCGTCGCAGGATGGAGCGATCGCTGAACGGAATACCGCCGCTCGCGGGGGACGGTGGCTCGATGGCGCCGTCTTCTTCTTTCTCTGCCTGTTCGCGGTCCTGTTGCCGCACTCGATCAAGGGAGCGCAGCACTCCTGGCAGATCGCATTTCTACTATGGCTACTGAAGCTGGCGGTCGAGCGCAAACGTCCTTTCCCGCAACCTCTAACGGCTCCGCTGCTTGCCTACGTCGTGCTGAGCGCCATCTCGAGCGCGCTCAGCCCTGAGCCCTACTTGAGCTGGGACCGCATGAAGATTGT
Organism: uncultured Acidobacteriaceae bacterium; assembly: GCA_963782275.1. GTDB lineage: Bacteria > Acidobacteriota > Terriglobia > Terriglobales > Acidobacteriaceae > Bog-257. The sequence goes on from CAWAJA010000016.1 coordinate 183,225, forward strand.
TTGCCTGGTGCTGGTCGGTATCGTGTTTGCGCAGAACCTGAAACGTCTGAGTCAGGTTCGTGTCCTGTTGCTGCTGCTGATTCTGTCCGGCTTGGCTGCCGCGGGATTTACCGCATGGCAATACACTTACGGTGTCGGCGTCCGTGTCGCTCACATTCTTCCGGCCTCGCCGCTCGAACGCGAGGCCCTCGTCCAGGGCGATTACATTATCACCCACATCAACGGACAGGAGGTACATACTCCGGCGCAACTGGAGCGCGCCGTGCGCGACAGTCAGCCCGGCAGTATGCTGCGCGTTGATTACGTTCGTGGCTTTCCCTTCCACAAGCATCAAACTGTGATCACCCGCGAAGGCTTCATTGCCAGCGGTCTGGGCACGTCGGACTTGCAGTTTGTGAGAGGAAGGCCCTTCCGCGCGCAAGGCACGCTTGGACACTACGTGGTCTTCGCCGAGATGCTGATGCAGATCGGCTGCATGACTTGGGCTATGCTTCTGGTTACGCCGCGGCGGAAAATCGGACTACGCATCTTCCTTGCTCTGACCTTCGTCGCTCTGACCGTGGCTATGTTCGCCACGGAAACCCGTGCCGCCCTCGGCGGCCTGGCTGCCGGTTGCTTCATCGCCATACTGATGCTGGCGGGAAAACGGTTGCGGATCTGGGCAATTTCAGCCTTGCTTGTGCTTGTGATTGCCGCCGGACTTTGGATCCATCACACGCGTGGAAAGGAATGGACGGGCGCCCAGGATCCAGGGACTCACTTCCGGGTCCTGATGTGGGAGGATGGGCTTCGCCTCATTCGACAGCACCCGTGGTTCGGAGTCGGCATGGAGACCGTTCGCGTCCATTGGATGGAGTGGAACATCCGCGCCTTCACGCGCTATCACGATCAGAGCCACTTTCACTCCGACACCATCCAGATCGCGGTGGAGCGCGGGCTGCCCGCGCTGGCGGCGTGGCTCTGGTTTGTCGTGGCCTACATTATCTTTTTGTTCCGACTGGCCGCCAGAGTGCGGCAACAGAGCCGTTTTGCTTCCGGCGTTGTTGCGGGCGTGCTGGGGAGCTTTGTCGCCTTTCTCATCCCGGGAGCGTTGCATTACAACCTGGGCGAAGAGACGCTTGTCATGGGCTTGTTTTTCTTCTACGGACTGGCGATCGCGATTGACCGAATGGTGCAGGACCCCAAGGCGGTAAACGTGGCTTAGCGGAGGCCTCTGGACATGCGGAGAAACAGTTAGATTGTCGGCCACTCGATCGCATACGAGGGTTGTCGAGTTCTGGATTCCTGCAATCCTGCTCGTGCTCTTTGCGCTGCAATCGCTGTGCTTCATCCGGTCGCAATCGTTTACCTATGATGAGCCGGGCCACATCAAGGCCGGTTTGCAAGCCTGGCAACAGGGACGATTCGAGATCTGGACCGATCATCCTCCGCTGGGCCGGATCTGGCTGACGCTGCTCCTCGCGCGAAGCCCGGTTGAGATCACTTCGGAGCAACTGACTAGCGGATATCGCGTGACTGCAATGCAGCCGGGGCCCGAGTGGCTGGCCTGGCGCACGCGTCCCATGAATACTTTGCTGGGCCTGGCGCTCGGCGTGGCACTGTGGTTCGCCGCGCGCAGGCTCTTCTCCGAAGGCGCGGCAAATGTGGCTCTCGCGCTCTTTGCGTTCACACCATCTCTCATCGCACACTTCTCAGTCGTCACCACCGACGGCATGGGCGCGCTGTTCGTATTCCTTACTGCCTACCAAGTCGTGCGCTGGCGAAGCGATCCCTGCCGTGCTCAAACCATCCTGATGGGCTTGGTCCTGGGCGGGCTACTGCTGGCCAAGCTGTACACGCCTCCGGAAGTGCTGCTGGCCCTGGTCCTGATTCTGGTGCTGCGTCGCGACGGGGGCCTGAATCCGCCTCGCGCCTGGAACTGGAGGCCGATGCTGGCCGTACTCGCGATGGCTCTGCTGATCTGGTGGGCAGGATATTTCTTCCACGTCTCGCACCTGCAGATCGGCGAAGGTCATGTAGTAGCAACCTTTCCAAATCGGCCTGTCAAGATCTGGGCAACCAAGTCGCAGGTGCATCTGAATCTTCTGGTACCCGCAGGAGAATACTTCGAAGGCTTGCGCGAGGTGGCGCTCAACAATCGCCACGGGCGCCCAGCGTGGTTCCTTGGACGGGTTTACCCGAAGGGCGGAATCAGGCTTTACTATCCCGCGGCCATCGCCTTGAAGTGGCCAACGATTCTGTTGCTCCTATTTGTCGGCAGCCTGATCCTGGGCGTTCGCAAGACCTGCCGTGCGCCGGGCGACCTGCTGATCATGAGCCTCTTCGGCCTGGTTTTCCTGCTGTTCGCCCTGCAGTCCAGGTTTGACATAGGCGAACGCCACATTTTGCCACTTTATCCTTTTGCGTTGCTGGTCGCCGGCGGCATTTGGGAACACGCGCGCAAACATCGAGCTGCCCTCGCGATTCTCATTCTGGCACTTTGCTTGAACGCCGCCGACGCCCTGCGTTACGCGCCGGACTATCTGGCCTACTTCAACATCTTCGTAAATCCGACCAGCAGTTGGCGCCTCCTCACCGACAGTAATCTTGATTGGGGACAAGGTCTGCTGGCGCTGCGTCACTACGAGGAGCAGCACCCCAACCAAGCGGTGCACCTGGCCTACTTCGGGTCGGTCGATCCCGCACTCTACGGCGTTCGCGTCTCACCGCTTGCGCCGCAAGAGCACGTGACTGGTACGGTGGTTGCCGGCGCAAGCTGCCTTTCCGGGCAGGTTCTGGACGATTACGACAGCTATCACTGGCTTTGGTCGTATCACCCAGCACAAGTGCTCGACCACTCGCTTTGGGTCTTCGATACCGAAAAGTCGGAAGGAATGTTCGTGCCGGTTGACCTTATTTCGAGGCTTGCGTCTGAGCGGCGGATCTTACCCAGCTCACCAACTGTTGATGATCAACCACGCCCGCTTGCTGGATCGCGGGAAGGCCGCCGGAGAAGACAATGAAGTTTGGAATGCCTTGCACCTTGAAGCGGGCTGCCAATTCCGGGTATCGCTCCGTGTCAACCTTCACCACGACGGCGCTGCCAGCCATGTCCGCCGCTGCGCGCGCTACCTCGGGAGCAGCCATCCGGCACGGCCCACACCACGCCGCCCAAAAGTCGGCCAGCACGGGGACTCGGGCCTCGCGAATGATTTCGTCGAACGACTCGGGATCGACTTCCAGTGGCTCATTTACCGCTGGCAATGGAGCTTTGCAGGCGCCGCATTTGCCGGCGTCGGCCAGATGTTTAGCTGGGACACGGTTCTTCCTACCACAAGTCGCGCAGGTTCGAACCACCGGCATAGCCACCTCCCACGCATCCACACCACATTCACTATGGTACCGCTTTCATGTGATGCACATGGCGCCGACGACAAGCCGACACCCGCACCGCCGCACGGCACAATTCGTGAACAATTCACAACCGCTAGAAAAGTTAAGCATCAAAAAAACGATCGCCTGCGTTGCAGGTTCGCAGCAGAGGCGATCGGGACCAACCGCAAGAGACCGCGAGCTGGTTGGCAAAAGTCTCAGAAACTGGGCAGAAACCAGATTCGTGGTCCTGTCATCCACATAAGCGGACACACGGTCAGTCCGCTAACATCAACACTTAGGTGGATGACGGGATCACCGATTTGGGTATGCCACGTCTTAGTCGGAAGGCGTCCTGGAACTTTACGATGTCGTTGCTTTTCATGATCGACTCCTTTGGATCTTAAAGTTTGTGCGCGGAAAAAGATGCGTTGGATTTCCGGCAGCCGCTCGATACGCCGGGTTCGCTAAGGGTCGAATGAGCTACAATGCTGAATCACTGGCCGACGAATGCCTCTGCGCCATTCAACCCTCAGCTGCCCTTTGCCGCAGCGAGTGCACAATACGAGAAACGGCTCTACCGAGTCCTATGAAACTCGTTAAAAATGTGTGGGAAAACTCTTGGGGCGACTTTGACGGGTCAAGGCGTTGAAAAAGAAGTATTTCCGTTTCGGCAACTTCCGTCTATATCCCTCGGAGCAATTGCTTCTCCGGGACGAAACGCCCCTACCGCTGGCCCCCAAAGCTTTCGATATTCTATTAGTCCTGGTTGAAAACAGCGGTCACCTAGTCAAACGGGATGCCTTGATGGAGGCAGTCTGGCCGGACAGCTTCGTCGAAGAGACCAATATAACGGTAAACATATCATTGCTCCGCAAAGCACTCGGTAATGTGGGCGACGGCCAACCTTACATCGAGACGGTTCCACGAAAGGGCTATCGCTTTAATGGCGGAGTGACTGAGTGCGAGGAAGCCGACGAGCCGAGAATTGAGCGGATAGGGAACGTCCTTTCCGAAGCGCAAGCGGGATTACAAGGTACTGCGACCATCAGGATTCCCATCGCTGAAGGTCAGCTTCAGGAATCATCTGTAAAAACTCCGCCGCCTCCCCCGAGGCCAGAGTGGAGGACGTCGGCGATACGCGTTCTCCTGTTGAGCGTAATTATCGTCGTCGGTTCGCTAGGCGTGTTCTACGTCTGGTGGCACCTGCGAGCGAAGTCCAGCACGGTCAGCGCTTCAGAGAGATCGATTGCCATTTTGCCGTTTCGCCCTCTGGAGACAACCGCTGAAGACGAATATCTAGGCCTGGGCATGACTGACGCTTTGATTACGCGGCTCAGCAACCTGCACAAGATAATCGTCAGGCCGGTTAGCGCCGTGCGGAAGTACGCGAAGGCGGAAGACCCCATTGCGGCGGGCCGGCAGCTCGCTGTCCAGTCCGTGCTCGAAGGCAGCGTACAGCACTCCGGTGATCGCACGAGAGTCACGGTGCGGCTGCTGCGTGTGGCTGATGGCGAACTGTTGTGGGGAGGCGAATTTGACGAGAAATTCACCGACATGTTCACGGTGGAGGATTCGATTTCGCAAAAAGTGGCGACTGCGCTCACTGTCAATCTAAGCGGCGACGAGCAAAAGCAACTGCTCCGTCCGTTCACAGGCAACAGTGACGCCTATCTGCTTTACATGAAGGGCCGATTCTTCTGGAACAAGCGCACCGTGGATGGAGTCAAGAAGAGCATCGACTACTTCCAGCGTGCAATCGAGGCCGATCCCAACTACGCCGTTGCCTATGCTGGACTGGCGGACTCCTACATCCTTGCAGGTTCGTACGGATACAGCATCCTGCCTCCCAGAGAAGCAATGCCCAAAGCGGAAGCAGCCATAACCAAGGCGCTCGCGATCGACGATAGCCTCGCGGAAGCGCACGCGTCTTTAGGCTACATAAAGTTCATCTACGATTGGGATTGGCCAGGCGCCGAGCAGGAGTTCAAACGCTCCATCGCCCTCAACCCCTTCTACGATACCGCGCACCACTGGTTCTCTCACGAGTTGGTTGCCCTTGGCCGCAAGGATGAAGGGATGGCCGAAGCTCGGCGCGCACTCGAGCTATCGCCTTCCGACACCGTCATGAACGAGCACATGGGCTGGACTTACCTGATGGCGCGCGACTACGATCGCGCAATTCAGAGCGAACGCAAAGCCATCGAAATGGAGCCGGACTTTCTGCTGGCACATCGCGTGCTCGGTCTGGCGTATCAGTACAAAGGACAGCACGAGGAGGCAACGGCAGAGTTCGCGCGCGGTGTCGAAATATCCCACGAAGACCCGGTTGCGGAGGCCTACCTGGCACGCTCATATGCTGCCGCAGGACAAAAGGAAAAGGCCACTCAAGTTCTAAATGAGCTCGTGCACTTGTCCACCAAGCAGTACGTGCCGCCACTGGAGATTGCCCTCACTTATCTCGCACTCGACCGGAAGGACGAAGGCTTCGAGTGGCTGCATAAAGCCGCCGATGAGCGCGCCAGCGCTCTGGTCTATCTCAATGTGAATCAGGCTTTCGATCCCGTTCGTTCCGACCCTCGCTTTCAGGACCTCGAACTGCGGATGCACCTCAATTGATCCGGTGCTAAACTTTCATCGAGGCTAGAAACTATCAAGCGATAAGGCATGGATGCTCGCGAGATGAATAGAATGCGAAAGTGGCGGAATTGGCAGACGCACCAGACTTAGGATCTGGCGGGGAAACCCGTGGGGGTTCGAGTCCCCCCTTTCGCACCAAGGACCTGCGTAACATCGTCCGATTCGCCAGTTTTCCAACTTCGTGCTCGGTTGTGGGGTGTGCCGTCCCGCTTATTATCTTCCTTGCCAGATGTTCTGATTTCATTTCGCTACTCAGGCCATCTATCGCAACAATAAGGAAGGGGCGGAGTGCCAATCCGCCCCGAATTACTAAAGGCACGACCTACTCAGAGGCGTGTGCTACGTCCTTGGGAGCCGTGATTGGAGGATTCTTACAAGCGATGCGACCGCATTTCGCGATCGGCGGACCTATCGGACCACCGCCCGTCTCGGAGTATTGGCTGATCGGGCCGCTCTTGGGAGAGTTGGGACCGACTTTCTGAATCGGCGGACCTATCGGGCCGCCGCCCGCCTCGGAGTATTGGGTGATCGAACCGACACCCTTAGGAGCGGAGGGACCGGGATACTGGATCGGCGGACCTATTGGCCCACCGCCCGTCTCGGACTCGAGCGCCACCGGAGAATTCTTAGGAGCGTTCGGCCCAGCCTTGGGCGCCGTCGACCCCACATCAGCACTCTCGGCCGCAACTCTAGCCAACGGATCGAGGACAGGTAGGGGTGCAACGGGTCCTGGGTTGATCGCATTCGGTGGTGAGCCTCTCACATCTGCCTCTGCTTGTGCAGACGCGGACTGCATCTTAAAGGCGTACAACACCACCGTTCCCTTGGTGGTATCCATAACCAACTGCGTGATCGCGCCCCAGCTGCCCGGAAAGTTGATCTGCTGCAGTGAGGTGGTCAGGTCGTAGTTCTGCATACCTACGAACTGACCGTTGTTGTAAGCCAACACAACAACGGACTCGGCGTGGTAGCCAGCGGCCACGATTGCGCTTTGGGCCCTAAAGCCTGCCACGGAGCTCGCGTTCGAGGCATGGGAGGAGATGGAGGCAGAGCACGAAACCTCAGTCAACTCACACACGCCACCGCCCATAAAGGCGACGTCGAGGGCATTCGGACCCTGCTTGAATCCGAGGCCCGCGCCGCTCCAGAGCGGATCTACATAGGAGAAGTTCGCCCAGTCAAGGTTGCCATAGCCGTTAGGAAGCAGTGTCGGGTGGTTCGTTGCCGGGAGAGCAGAAAAGCTGACCGTTTGAGCACTGCCGCCAACCGCCCAAACGAGCATGCAAGCCAGTAATGCGAGAGTCTTTTTCATGGTGTCCATCCTTACCTTTCGGTCTTGAATTTGTTTCGCCGCAAGCTCCGTTGTTCTTTCTTGCTATCGGGAACTCGCTGCGACGCAAATAGACAGTGCAAGACATGCACCAAATGAAAGTTGACGACGCGCGATTTTTCTTTGTCCTGTGTTTGCAGACGGATACAGCAGTGGTGATCCTATTGAGGATCGCCCACCCACATCATCACCGCCCCTCCGCGGCTATCTGTATGGATATGTACAACTATCTCTTGTGTTAGCAAGAAGATGTACTGGAACTATCGTAGAGAGCCGGATGCTCAGAGCAGGAGAGAAAACAGTGGCTTGACAAGTTCAAAGGCTGAAGCCGTTAGACCTGGGCCAACGGGAATCCGAGGGCGGCCCGAAGACTTGCGCAGCCGTTGCAGACGATCGCTGACGATGAATGAATATCGTGAGTCGGGACCCTCTCTACCCTGTACAGCAGAACAAGACAACTCCGGGCCCACGATAATGCCTACTTCAGTCTTTTCCCATCGCGTAATAACCCTGGCGGGCCTGCACCTTGTAGTCGCCGTTCTTGGTGTGGATCTGGATCTTGCGGTAGGTGCCGTCAAGCTTTGCGTTGGTGGGCGTATAGCCGATGCTGTACTGGCTGCGCAGTTCGTTCTGGATCTGGTCGAAGGCCTGTCGTAGCTTGTCCTGCTTGTTGCCAACCTCGATCACGCGTCCACCGGTTTGTTCGGCCAGCTTTTTCATATCGTAATCGCCGCTGTAGCCGAATCCCCCATAGAATCCGCGGTCGGCAATGAGGATGACGTAACAAATGGTGTCAGCTTTCTGTGCAGCTTCGATGGCGTCATGGATCTTCAAGCGGCTGCCTTGATCTTCGCCGTCGGTGAAGATAATCATGGCCTTGCGCCCGACTTCATTCTTCAGCTTCTCATCGGCGCCTAGATAGATAGCGTCGTAGAGCAAGGTGCCTCGCGGCGTGGTGGGAATTGGCCCGCCGCCGAGGCCCGGCGGTCCGCTCATGCCCGCGTTGATCTGCATTTTGTTGAGAGCGTGCGTGAGGTCATGCACGTTGTTGGTGAAATCCTGATCGAGGTTGACGTCTACGTCGAAGTTGATGACGAAGGCAAGGTCCTTCTGACGCAGCACGCTGTGCAGAAACTCGGCGCACGACTCCTGCTCGATAGTCAGAACGCGAGTCTGGCTGGCGCTGGTGTCGATCATGATGCCCAGGGTCAGCGGCTGGTTCGATTCCGCCGAGAAGTATTTGATGGTCTGCGGCTTGCCATCCTCAAACACCGTGAAGTCATCCTTGGTGAGATTGGGAATCAGCATGCCGTGCTTGTCCTTCACGTTGAAGAACAGGTTGACAACATTGACCTCCGCCTTGAACGTCTGTAACGGTTCTTCGTTGGCTGGCGGCTGGGCTTGCTGGTCCTGGGTTGGGGGAGGCGTGGACGTGTTCTGGGATTGTGCGACCATCCACGCGCTGGAGCACAGCATCAGACACAGCGCGGCGGAGGCATGGCGAAATCGATTGAACCGCATAGCTTCTCTTTCCGGTTGGATGATTCCATTGTAGTGCACCAGCCAGTTGCTCCGCTCTAACGTCCTGTTCCAGAGCCGCCCTGAACAGCGCTTGAGGCTCTCGGCCAAGGATGCCCAGATCACCGTAATTGTCCGGTATGCCAGGAAGTTCGCGCTCCGGTTATACTGAGCATAGTTCCAGCAATCGGGAGAACAGCCAAAATCCATGTTCACTCGGCGATCGAGCTTTTGGACCAGGGGTGCCGTTCTGGCAGCCGCTCTGACTCTCACGGCAGCTTACGCGCGCGCACAACAGCCGCTGCCCGATGCTCCGGCGCCCCAGAACAACGCGCCTGCGCCGAACTTGAACGTCCCTCCGCAAAGCCCGTCCGGTGAACCGGACTCTTCCTCGTCGAGTGGAAACCCTGACCAGCCGGCAAATACTCGCAGCACTCCTCAGCAGACCAATCCGCAACCGCCTCCGCCGGGATCGCAGGAGATCAAGACCGTTCCCGCAGGCAGCGTTCCTGAGACTCCGGAGAGCGGCCGCGATCAGCTATTCAGCCTGGAAAAGACGGTCAGCTTCGTCACCGTTCCAGTGACCGTGAAGGACGATGAAGGCAAGCTGGTCGACGGATTGCTAGAGAAGGATTTCAGCATCCTCGAGGACGGCGTGCCGCAGAGGATCGCGCTGTTCACCAGTGATGCATTTCCCTTGTCGGCAGCGGTGATCATCGACCAGGGTATTTCGGACATCACGTTGAAAAAGGTGAACCAGACATTCTCAGCATTGAACGGGTCGTTCGGTCCCTTTGACGAAGTTGCCGTGTTCACTTACGGCAACACCGTTAACAAGCGCTCGGACTTCGGCAACACCACCCGTTTGTCGATCGCCTTGAACCGAATTAAAGATGACCGTGGCCAGAACCCGGGCGCGCCACTCGTGGGCGGCCCGTTTGGCGCGGGCCCATCGACTAACAGCAAGCCGCCGATCGGAACCAACCCGGTATTGACTCCTGCCAAAGAATCACATGTGCTGAACGACGCGATCCTGATGGCCGCCCAGGACCTCGCGCATCGTCCGCGGGAGAACCGCAAGATCATCTTCGTCATCAGCGACGGACAAGAGTTTGGCAGCCGCGCCAGTTATGCGCAGGTGTTAAAGGTGCTGTTGACCGATGAAATCGCGGTCTACGCCATCGGGGTGGGCAGCGCTGCCATGCCCGTGTACAACAAGGTCGAAAAGGCGCGCATTCCCGGCTTCGGTTACAGCAACATCCTGCCGCGATACGCCAACGCGACCGGGGGCGACGTTCTCGATGAGGTGTCGAAGGAATCGATCGAGAGCGCTTACCAGCGAATAACCATGGAAGCCCGGAATCAGTACACCCTGGGCTACAACACGGCGCAGAAGCCTTCCAGCACGTTCCGCGACATCGAAGTGCGGGTGAAGCGGCCGGGATTGCAGGTCTACGCCAAGCACGGCTATTACCCACTCCCGCCACAGCGCGCAGAGGCCCAACCAGTATCAACCGAGCAGCAACCCGGGGCCACGGAGGAACCGCCTAAATCGCAGCCGCAGTGAAGCACTAGCATTCAGCACTTGGGCTTGGCCTGTGAGGTGCCTTCCCTCCTGAAGCTTCGAGATTCAACCCTGCCCTTCACTTTCTCTCCGCCAGCGAGATCTCCCTCCCGCGTACTCCGGTTGAAATCTTGCCGGCCTTGCTGGCAGCCGCAGCTTGCGCGTTGGCCGTTGGACCGTAGCGCTCCAGCAGGACCGGGACCAGCGCTCCTTCAGCTTCCTTGATGAAGGTAATTTTGCCGCTGGCGTCAAGGTCAATCCGGATGAAATCGCCCAGCCTTACCTGACCAGTCGCGACCAGGTTTGCCAGCGGGAAAACGATGTGCCGTTCGATGGCTCGCTTGAGATGGCGTGCGCCGTACTTCAGGTCGGTACCCTCGTGCAACAGGAACTGCTTCACTGGAGCGGTACAGCTGAATACGAACTGATGATTTTCCGCTGTCTGAAGAACGCGCTGCTGCACCATGCCCAACTCGATCTCCAGGATCTGCTCCAGATGCTCCGCGCGTAGCATGCGGAAAACCACAATCTTGTCGATGCGGTTCATGAACTCAGGCGAGAATTTGCGGCGCGCGGCCTCAACTGCGGTGCGGTTGATCTTGTCGTCGAGCCTAAGATCCATGCTCGCCGGCCTCTGGGCGAAACCCATCGTGCCATTGATCAGCTCGTTCACCTCGCTCGCGCCCAGGTTCGAGGTCATGATGATCACGCATTGCGAGAGGTCCACACGGCGGTTGTCGCCAAGCGTGAGCGTTGCCTTGTCCAGGATACCGAGCAGCAATTGCCATAGCGCATCGGAGGCCTTCTCGATCTCGTCAAACAGCAAGATCGAGAGCTTCAGCTTCTCGGTGTGCCACTGGTTGAGCGCTTCCTGGGTAAGCAGAGGGTGGGTCTCGCGGTGACCCAGGTAGCCCGGCGGCGAGCCGATCAGTTTGGCGATCTCGTGAGAGTGCTGGAATTCGGCGCAGTCAATCTTGATACAGGCGTGCGGATCGCCGTAGAGCGCCTCCGCCATGGATTCAACCACGCGCGTCTTGCCCGAGCCGGTCGGCCCCAGAAACAAGAGGTTTCCTGCCGGCCGTCCGGGAGGGTTTAAGCCCGCCAGGAACATCTGGTAGATTTCGGCGACCTTCTCGATGGCCGGGTCTTGCCCGACGATCTTGCGCCGCAGGGCGGTTTCAAATTCCGACGCGTCACTGCTGCGCCGCGTGGGATCCAGAGTTGCGTTCAATCCAGTCTTCATTTGATTGCCCTCTTACTGGCGCCTCCAACGTTAGAAGCTGCGCCTCATATTGAGATGGAGCCCAGTGCTTACGGAGTTGTTTCTCTAGGGCTTTCACCGGACTGTCCGTGCTACTAGAAAGCGACCCTGCTCTCATCTGGGGATTGGATGATTGGGGCCGTAAGAAGTTCGTTGGCAATCGTCAACGTTTTGAAACAAATTGAACGTCATTTTGGACACCCGCGGTTACAGTTCTTGACTTTAATTTTGCTTTGACCCCGCGTTAGTCCCAACCCAGTTCGTTTGGCAACTGTGGTTAGAGGCGGTTCTCACCGTTGCAGAGAATTGAAGATAAAGGAAAGGGCACCTCGCGGCGCCCTTTCTTGCATCCAAATTTAGTATCGATTCGCTTTACGGCACTTCAATCAATTCGATCTTGCCGTCCTTTCGGCGGTGTAGGACTTTGACTTTGCCCTTCCCGTCGCGGAAGACAAACACGTCACGGTCGCGGAACTCGCATTCCTTCACCGCTTCCTCCACGGTCATCGGCCGCAAGGCAATCGAATCGTTGGAACGTACCAGGTGGGCTTCCGTGGTGCGCGCGATGGAGGGAAACTTGTGCACGACCACGGGCACGGCCGTCGCCGCGTTGGCGCCGACAGCGATTTGCATCTCGGCATCGCCTTCCACCGGGGCCTGCCAAGCTTTGTCCTTGGGCTTGCGGTGTGTGTTGCGTCGCCGGCCATTGTAGCGGATCACCTGCGTCTCGATATGTTCCAGGGCCTGGTTGACCGCGGCGACCATGTCGGTTGCTTCGGCAAGCCCAACGAGATGGCCGCGCCGCCGCTTCACCGTGATTTCCGCGATGTTGCGGTGCTTCTCGACCGTCAGGATGACTTTGCTCTTGATGTTCTCACCCAGGATCTTGGTGAGTTTGTTGAGGCCCAACTCAACTTCCTTACGAACGGCGGGAGTAATCTCGTACTGTCTTCCGAAATACTCTACTGTCATTGAGCTCCCTCCTCGCCGCAGCCTGATTGGTTGGTTCTCGCTTGGGCCGCGGCGCACTTCACCACAACCGCTTAACTCTTCACTCTGCGCTGGTGGGTGCTCGGGATGCGCATATCTTCCCTGTACTTCGCGACCGTGCGGCGAGTGACCTGGATGCCCTGCGACTGGAGGATGCGGGTGATCTGCTCGTCGGTCAACGGCCTGGTGGGGTCTTCCTCGTCGATGAGCTTCTTGACCCGGCGCTTGAGGATCAGCAGCGAAGTACCGCCGCCCTCCGGGCCGTTGACGCTCTCGCTGAAGAAGTACCGGAGTTCGAAGACTCCTTGCGGGGTGTGGGCGTATTTGTTGGCCACCGCGCGGCTGACGGTCGAAGGATGGACGCCTATCTCTTCCGCCACTTCCTTGATCATCATCGGCTTGAGCGAGTCAATGCCGTGGTCCAGAAAATCGCGCTGGCGATTCAGAATGGAATAGCAGACCCGCAAAATAGTTTGCTTGCGCTGCTCGATGTTCTTGATGAGCTGGATCGCCGATTTGTAGCGCTCTTTTACGTAGTTGCGCACGTCCTTCTCGGCCGCATCGCGGCTCAGCAGCCGGCGATAGGTCGGGTTCAGGCGCAACTGCGGAACTTCTTCGTCGTTCATCAGGACAAGGTATTCGTCACCTTGTTTGACGAAGGCCACATCGGGCTCGATCAGGCGGGTCTCCGCCTTGTTGTAGCGCAAACCGGGACGTGGGTCGAGAGTGCGAATAAAGTCCATGGCGCGCATGATCGCGTCCAGCGGACGGCCCATGGCCTTCGCCACTTCCTTGTAATTCTTATTCTGCAGAGCATGGAGATGCTGGTCCACCAGCACGATGGCATCGTCAACCGCTTCCAGTTCCGCCGCCTGATGGCCGTTTCCGTTCTTGCGTTCCAACTGCTTCAGCGCATGGAGCTGCGCCGTAAGACATTCCCGCAGGTCACGTGCGCCGACGCCGATCGGGTCCATCTGCCTCACCAAGTCAATGGCTTCCCGCAAAGCATCGCGACTGAAAGGAACACGTGCGGGCTGGGTCCGCGGTGGCACGAGAGTCGGGCGCCGGTGCTCCGGATCCGAGGATGTAGTCTGCTCTTCACTGGCAGCTGCTTCCGCCTCTGCGACGGCGATATTGGAATCGAGGATTTCGGGTTGGGAAGCATATTCTGCCGGCGCCGTAGCCGCGACTGCGGAATCCGGAACATCCATTCGGGTTACAGGGTCAGCAGCTGGCAGCTCCGCCAATTGCGGCTCCAGACTCAGTGGTTGTTCCTCATCAGCCAGACCCAGTAGCTCATCGTCAGTGGCAGTGAGGTAGCCTTCCTCATTCAAATTGCCGATGACCAGTTCTGCCGCCCGGTACACGTCTTCGTTCACGTGCAGGGAGCCCAGCTGCCACATCAGGTGGTCGGTCAAGGTTGTGGGCTTGGAAAGAAAATTCTCGAACGAAGGCTTCTCGCTGTCTTCCATCTCGATCGGGGTGCGAAGCCCGGGATCAAGATACTCCGAAAAGAATGAGCCAAAGTCGATTTCGTCGAACGGATCTTTTTCCTGGGAGGTGGTTTGGGGAGGTTCTTGCTCGTGAGTAGCCAGCGACAGAGAGCTGTCGCGGTCCATTTTTTCTTCGCGGGCGGAAACTTCGTCGAGCAACGGAACGGAGTCGTCGAGTTCTTCCAGGACGGGGTTCTCTGTGAGCTCTGCATTGATCATGTCGGCCAGCTCAAGCTTGTTGAGCGCCAGCACGCTGACCATCTGCACCAGCCCAGGCGTCAGTATCTGCTTCTGGGAAACTCGAAGATTCAACTTGGGCTGCAACAAAGCCATGCGAAGGAACCCTGAGGGGCGTCCGGCACCCCTGCTTCCAAATTCTAAACTAAACCATGGAGAAGCTCTCGCCTAAGTACACTCGTTTTACCTCGGCGTCGTTGCCTAACTGCTCCGGCGTACCGGCCCGGAAGATACGTCCCTCGTTAATGATGTAGGCGCGGTCCGTCACCGAAAGGGTCTCACGTACATTATGGTCCGTTACCAGCACTCCGATGCCACTGGCCTTCAAATCGGAGATATTTTTTTGCAGGTCGAGTACCGCAATGGGATCAATTCCAGAAAACGGCTCATCCAGCAGAATGAAATTGGGCGAAATGCAAAGGCAGCGCGCAATCTCCACCCGGCGCCGTTCACCCCCCGAAAGCGCATAACCCCGGTTCTTGCGAATCACTCCCAGACCCAACTGCTCAATCAGCCTCTCCATGCGCTCGCGGCGTTCGTGCCACGAGATCGGCTGCGCTTCCAGCACCGCCAGGATGTTGTCCTCCACCGTCAGCTTGCGAAAGATCGACGGCTCCTGCGGCAGGTAGCTGATGCCGTGGTTCCGCGCCCGCAGATACATCGGGACATCGGTGATGTCCTCATCGTTGATCAGAACTCGCCCGGTATCGGACTTGATGAGGCCGACAATGATGTAGAAGCTGGTGGTCTTGCCGGCCCCGTTGGGACCCAGCAGGCCGACCACTTCACCCTGCTCGACGTGGACGCTGACACTGTTGACTACCCTTCGTCCGCGGTAGCTTTTGCCGATCTCTTCCGCTGATAAAGTCTGCATTTACTTCGTGGTACGAGCGCGAGTAATGGTGGGGGAAGAGCGCTTACTCTCAACCAGCACCCTATCATCGTGACTATAGAAAGTCAACGAATCGCCCCATACTGTGCCATGTTCGGCATCAAAAATGCTAGGCGATTTGCCAGTCAAGTAGTACTTGCCATCATCGGCGGTATAAACCAGCCGGTCACCCACCGCACGGCGGTTCGGCTCTGTGACCACCACATTGCCCACCGCCACCATGTGATCGATCTGGCTGGGCCCATTGGAGCCCGGTATCACAGACTTCTTCTGAGGAGCCGGAGGCTGCGAAGCCGCGTCCTTGTTGCCGCTATCGGCCGGCTTCAGGTAAATGTCGATCTGCTTCGCGGTGACCGTGTTGGTTGTGCTCTTGGCAAAGACATTCCCGGTATAACGCGCACGGCGCTCTTCATCCACGTAGGTCAGCCGGTCAGAAGTGACATCAACCGGAGTCAGTTTGCCGTCCTTGCCTTGCTGCACAAACAGGCTGGAGACCGTCTGCGAAGTGTCGGACTCCGCCACGATGCTGCGCTTTTCGTTATCGAAATCGATCTTGGGGGCGCGAACCACGTTGTCGGTCTGCCATAGCCGCACGTTACCGGTGTAGTGCGCCACGCCAGGCTGTTTCTTGCCGGTCATGTGCTGCGCGGTCACGTGGATCGGGTCGGAGTTCGCCAGCAATGCGCCATTGGGTTGCGGCTTCAGATCGCTATAGGTCGTCTTCACGTCATTGTCGGCAAATCCGTCGCCGGTCTGGCGATTGATGCGTATCACCTCCGCGGTGGTGGTCGTGCCGCCGTCGATAATGCGCGGCGAACCCGTCAGAACCAGCAGTAATCACCAGGCGTGTAGGTTGCGACGTCGGCGAAAGCGGAGCGCCCGGCGGTATCAGGTTTGGCGGACGCTTCGTGATATTGGAAGTCCCCCGTCTGTACCAGCTTCTCCGCTCCGCCATCGGGCGCGAAGGTGACGTCAAGATTACGCGCGGTGCTCACTTTCTCCGGCTGTCCGGGCGAGGTTGACACGATGCGCGAATCCGGCGAGCCGTGCAGCGTCTTCATGCGATTGTTGTCGTCGAAGGTCGCGTGGAACTTGCCGGCTGTCGCAACCGTGGTGGCATTGCTTCCCGTATCCTGCCCATTCCCGGTATTCTTCGCAGGCTTCGAGCCCGGGCGGCGAGGGCAGAATCGTGATCGTCGCCTTGCCGACAGTATCTCCGGTCTTGAGCTGGTTGCCATTCTCCAGCTGAAAGTCCAGTTGATCGGCGGCAATTTCCATCGGTTGGCCGCTGGGCCCCGACTTTCCCGGCTTCGGCTCCTGCAGCATGCGCGCGTTCTTGATCATGTGAAAGCGCGACGCCTGCTTCTGGTCATCGAAGTCCACCACAAACGTGTCCGCTGACCCGTGGGTCACATTGGCGCCATGGGTGTCGAATTTCGCGCCGCCCGACATGATCGCCTGCTGCACCGAGTTCTGCGGCCCCATATTGAGATCCCCGCGCGGCCCCATGATATCGACAACGGTGGGCCCGCGGCTCTCGATGTGCACATTGCCTTCGGCCACCACATGCTGCACGCTATTGTCGGCTTCGAATAGCAGAGTCCCTTTATCGGCAGTCAAGGTCTTGTCTGGCTGATCGATGCGCGCGTTCAGCAGCACGGCCTGCCGAGGCGTTTTCTGGATGGTGCCACTGGTGCCGGTAATGGTAGCCGGATCGTTCCCTGTGGTAACGATATGCACGTCGGACTTCAGCAAGAGCTGATTGTCTTTGGAATCGTAGTAGGCGCCCTTCGCGCTGCCGCTGGCTTGCGCGCTGCGGAACTCCACCACTTCATCGGTCTGCGCGATGCCGGTTTTTTGATTGAAAGTGAGTGAGTGGGTCAGCAGATGCAGAGGGTTTTTCAACTCTTCCGGAGGCGCTTGGTCAGGCTTCTGCGGGCCTTCCGCGTTGCCCTGCAGGTCGATATGCACCTCGCCGACGGCATTGACGTCGCCACTCTGCGGGTCGTAGGTGAATTCGTTGCCATAGATCTGGTCATAGCGATCATGGCCGTGACCGTAGACCACGATGTGGACGTTGTGCAGATCGGCGCGCCCTCCGGACTTGAACTGCACAGCCTTGGAAGCTCGAATGGTATACAGAGTGCGTCCAGCCTCGGACTTGGACAACGAAAAGCCGTCGCTCGTCTGCTGAATGTCAACGCCTAGTGCCTTCGGCACGCTGTGCAAGGTGGGAACTACCCGGAATCGGGCGAACCAATAGGAAACCGAGACCCCGACAACGAGGACAACGACGCCGCCTATCAGCCACTTGCGGAGTTGGGCTGTGGATTGAAACATCTGACTTCGATATTACGCTAGCTTGCGCAGGTCAGCCAAAGTGTGGAGCGGAGGGTTCCAGCGTCAATGAGATAGCAAGGAGAAGGCCTTTTCCCGCGGCACCCGGATGACAATGCAGTCGGAAGGCATATCGTGAAGCGCCTGGCGGCGCTTGGTCCAAATCGCCATGATGAATCCGAAACCGGCGGAAAACAGGGACAGGAACTTCATGAAGTGCCGAACCGTGGCCTGTCCGAAGGAAACCTTCCCGCCATCGGCGGTCACCACCTGAAGCCCCATGATGCGCTTCCCAATGGTTGCGCGGCGCTGAGAACTTTCGGCGAAAGCGCTATACAACCAGCCGCCTATGGTCAGCACAAGGATGTACGCTACTCCCGCGGCGACCTTGGAAATCGAACGCTCGTATCCCAGCAGACCGCCGACCCAGGCCAGCACGAAATCGATCACGTAGTAGGTAAGCAAGAAAGCGGCAATGGCTTCCAGCACAACGTCGATAGTCCCGGCCCATACCCGCCGCCAGAAACCACCGTACTCGATTTCTGGCAAGGTACCCCCAGTCCTATCGAGCGGAGCGGCAGATTGGGAAGACACCACGGCCTTGGTCGTCGGCTCCGAGAGCAGGTCTCCGCAGAAAAGGCAGTATCGGCCGTACGGAAGGCGAGTGCTCCCACAGCTTGTACAGACCTGATCTAGCACGGTCTCCATCGGATGGGAATACTACCGCCGTGGTAGCCACTCTGTAAAGCCTTGCTGGCCTCTTTCCGCTCATCAAACGGAATTCACTTCCAAAATGGAACTCGCAGTCTGGGTTCGCGGCAGCCGAACCCTCTCATTAGACGCTCTGTTACGATTGAAACCATGAGCAAGGGCTCGGAATCTACGGGCGGGGAGCGGAAATCGGGAGCGGACGGCTTTCCCCAGTCTTCCACAGTGGCTACCGCACCACCGCTTAAGCCTAGCGGAACTACAGAGTTGCACTCGGCTCCCCTACGGCCCGGCGACGTTGCCCGGCGACTGCAAGCGGAAGACACCAAGGATGAAAAGGAACAACTCTTCCGCCACCTGCCGGAAACCTACGGCCTGTCGCATCGCCTCCGCCGCCATGGCTGGTCGACCCTGCGCTATCTGATGCAAACAGAGGTACATACTTACGCATTCTCGGTCGCCGCCTATTCCATCCTGTCGCTCTTTCCGTTCATTGTCCTGATGCTGACGGTGATTCGGCGCGTCTTTCACTCCCCCGCCATGTACAACGTCGTGTTGGAGCTGCTCCGCGACTATCTGCCCAGCAACAAAGACTTCGTTATCCGCAACCTGCAGTTCCTGGCCAGCGTAAGAGGACGCGGCCAGGTGCTTTCGTTAGTCATGCTGCTGATTACTTCAACGGGGATTTTCCTTCCTCTGGAAGTTGCGCTCAACAGCATTTGGGGCTTCAAGAAGAATCGCTCTTATCTGATGAATCTCGTCGTGTCCCTCGGCCTGGCGCTGGGATGCGGCTGCCTGGCAATGCTTTCGATCGCTCTGACTGCCGAGAACCTCAAGGTGCTCGGGCTGGTCTTAGGTGACCAGAACATCGTCTTCCGCGGACTGGGTTTTGTCGTGATGAAGGCTTCGGCCATCCTCGCCACCATCGGAATCTACTTCCTGATTTATTGGCTGCTGCCGCACGGAAAAGTTCCAGTACGAGCCGTGTTGCCGGCAGCCATCGTCACCGGATTGCTATCGGAGGCGGCGAAGTACGTTTACATCCTGGCCCTGCCCTGGCTCAATTTTCAGGAAGTCTATGGCCCGTTTGCGGTGTCCGTCACCCTGATCTTCTGGTCGTTTTGCGCCGGCTTGCTCTTGCTGGGCGGAGCGTATTTGTCGGCCGCCGAACACAGCGACCGCGTGCTGGCACGTCGCGAAACCGCTGCCGCAAACCGCTGACATTGTGCGAGGTCGGTCAGTCGATGGCCGCTGCCGCTACCGTTTCGCGCGACGCCTGTTCAGGTTCGCGCCGGGCGAAGCGTATGGCGGACGACATTTCCTGCGAGGGCTTCTCGATTACCTGATACATCATCCACGCCATAATGCTTGAAGCTGCCAAGCCGACGACATCCAGCGCCAGCATGTAACTGCCAGAATACGGCAGCCAGTGCGAGAGGCAGCTAATCACTCCCACACCTATTGGTAGGTGCAGCAGATAGAGCGAGTAGCTCACGTCTCCGACACGATCTGCCGAAGGCTTGTGGAAGGTGGAGAACGCAATCAACAGTCCGGTCGTCACAGACACGCCAGCGACAATCCAGCCAATCGGCCCAATCATGGCGAGCACCATGACGGCGATCAGTCCCAACATCGCGCGCACACCGATCAGGCCGACGCGATACTGAAACACGAAGACGCCCACCAGAAAGATCGGGATGCTGTGGAAGATCAGGCGGTCGTGACCTACCGCGAAGTAAGCCATCATCATCCCTGCAAGGCCGGCAAACCGCGCTCCTCGGCTGCTGGTCACCAACAACGGAAACATCAGTCCGACCAGCAGGTACCATTGAAATTCAATGGCGAGTGTCCAGTACACCACGTTGATCCAGGGCACGTGCACAATATCGTTCAGGTATGCGAAATGAAGCAGCAGGTTTTGCGCCGTGACCGTCAGCCGTGGCACTTGGAACACCGGCGCCATCACGAAGTTCGTCGCCAAAACCGTTACCGCGATGGACGCCAGATAGGGTGGATAGATACGCACGTTGCGCTTCAGCAGAAACCGAGGGTAATCGCGCAGAACGTAACGGGAGCGATACAGGCTCCAGGGAATCACGAATCCGGAGATGACGAAGAAAATGTGTACACCGAGGTAGCCATACTTCCCCGATAAACTGAGATACTTTCCCTGCCCGGAGACGAAATGGCCCCAGGCGACGAAAATCGCAGCAAAGGCCCGTAGCGCATTGATGACGCCAATGCGTTGGTTGGGAGCTTGTTTCCGCACGTGTAACCTAGTTTTAATGTGAGATGCTGCACTGCGTCAATCACCGAGGAGTGGGATACCGCGATCTACCGCCGCCTTGACGGCGGAATCGCATCCACGACAGACCATGGACTATGGCGCGCCGAAGTCCAGCGGAGCACGCTCTCCCGTCCGACGCGGCAGTCGGCTGGGCGATGGGCGCTCATAGTAGTCGAAGTCGGTCAAGCCTGCGATCGCGGTATTGACCAGCGCTTCGATCTCGAAAAATCGGGCTTCGCGCTCGTCCCCGAATCGCAGGACGCGTGGCACCACGGCAGTGACGCCCGCTATTCCTGCGTCTATGCGGCCGTGCATTTTGTAGCTAAGGATCGGATGGGTGCCGCCGGGATAGTCGGTGAACATGATGTTCGCTGCGGCTGCTCCACCACAGAACAGCGAGCCGATAGCCGCACGCTTGCTGCGCTTCCAGAAGCGGACTCCCATCAGTAGGAAAGAGGCCGCGACAGCGTAGTCAAGGACGGCATGAGTTGTGGGATCGATGACCTTGGGCATTTTGCCCACGGCCGCACGGAAGCCTTTTTGCCACAGTCCCACGTTTGACCTCGACTCTCCCGCCGCGGTGGCCGACTGGGCGATTGTACGCTGTCCTCTGTCAACTTAACAGCTTCGCTCGCCGCCCGATTATGTTCTAATGCTCATGGGCGGGGATGTCGCCACCGGGCGAGTGGCAAAAAGGAGAACCTGATGGACGAGCGCGACTTCTACGACGAACGGCAAGAGACCCGCAAAGCCACCCTGAACTGCCCGCATTGCCATCAGGCGTCCGAGTACGATCTTGGCTGGTTTGTTCGCACCAAGAAACGCCAATTGCCTGGGCGTGCCGATGAACGCGATCGCGCCAAGTTCGCCAAGGCTCGGTCGTATATGGTTCGCCGCGACGATCTGGTCGCGTGCAAGAACATTCGTTGCCGCAAGCGCTTTGAAGTCTCCGGAGTCCAGTCGGTGGCCTTTCTCGATGAGCAGGTTCCGTCGACACGCCCGCACTGATTCTCCTTTCGAGGCAATTGCCGTCCGAAGTTGCGCGGTTTGCCTTCGGGCGTCACCTATAATTCTGCTAAGCCTCTCATGAGCTTGAACGCCCAAGGCGCCGGGCCCTTGCCGCCACCGCACGACCAGTACACGGCGCGCGTTGAGCCCATCATGACCCGGCTCGATAAGTTCTGGCAGCGCGTGACCGACGGCATGAGGCTCAATGAGCTCTGGAAGCAATTCCAGGCCGATGCTCGTTCCAGTTACCAGCTCTACTCCAAAGAGGTGGATTCCACCTGGACGCCGGGAGTTGGCCGGGCCAAACACTTCTTCAACCTTGCCAGCCAGTTCTTCTGGGCCATCATCGAGAAGCTGACGCCCGCCCGCCGCGTACTGCTGCTGCTTGCGCTCGTGCTGGTGTTTTTCCCCAGCGGCGAAGCCTCTTGGCAAACCAGTGGCGGCGAGGTCAAGATTCTCGCTTTCGACAACCATTTCTGGGGCGGTCTGCTTTTGCTCGCGCTGTTGGTTCTCGAGGTCGCGGACCGCGTGGTGATGAAGCGCGACCTGCAGATCGCCAAGGAAATCCAGACGTGGCTGCTGCCGGCGAACCCGCCACAGGTGCCGGGTCTGGACATCGCCTTTGCCACCCGTCCCGCCAACACCGTTGCAGGTGACTATTACGATGTCTTCGCGCGTCCGTCTTCCAACTTCCCCGGCGGAGCGTTCCTGATCGCCATTGCCGACGTAGCCGGAAAGAGCATTCCAGCCGCCATGCTGATGGCCACATTCCAGGCCAGCCTGAAGACGCTTGCCGGCATTGCGGGATCGCTGACCGAACTGGTCGGCCGCATGAACACCTACGCCTGCACCAACAGCCAGAATGGCCGCCGCTTCACCACTACGTTTCTTGCGGAGTACGATCCGGCATCGCGGAGCTTGACCTACGTCAATGCTGGACACAACGCTCCCATCCTGCGCCGCCAAACAGGAGCCATCGAGCGCCTGGAGACGGGTGGCATTCCACTCGGCATCCAGGAGAGCGTTCCCTACGAATCGGCGACGGTCACACTGCAAAGTGGCGATTGGCTGGTCATCTTTACCGACGGCGTCATCGAGGCCGAAAACGTCAGCGCAGAGGAATATGGGGAAACGCGCCTTCTCGTGATGCTCCATGCGAATATCTCGCTAACACCCGTCATGTTGCTGAATACCGTCATGCTCGACCTCGACCGCTTCGTCGGCAACGCTCCTCAACATGATGACGTCACCCTCATGCTGCTGAAGGCCAGCTGAGCAATTCCGCACGCAGTATCCAGCGATGAGTGGAGTACGCCTTCAGGCGTACATATCAAAGCCACAGAAAAAGCAGGGCTTTAGCCGCTGAGGTAAGAACTCCATTACCTCTGCGGCTAAGCCGGACTCATAGGGGCAACTCTCAAATGCACCGCTGAAGCGATGTTCCCCCCGAAGACCAACTCAGACAGTTCGCTATCGCCGTCTTCTTTACTCCACCGCTTTTGCGAACAGCCCGCTGACCGCCGCGATGTTCGGCAGCAGCTCCGCCGGAAAATTGTGCCGCTGTTGGAGATACTGCGGGTCGTTGTAGGTCAGCCACACTTTGCCGTCAGCGTCTTCCCAGAACAAGGCCTTCAGCGGAAGATCAACGGCCACCGTGGGCGCGGCCTGCATCAACGGGGTTCCACCCTTCGGGCTGCCAAAGATGAGCAGCTTTGTCGGCCGCATGGTGAGTCCCACCTTGGCGGCCTCGCCGCTGTGATCTATGCGCGCGAAGATGTTGACTCCACGCTCGCCGAGCAGCGATTCCAGCCGCTGCATCGTCTCGTCGACTGCGTGTTTGCTCGCCAAGTGAATCAGTCCGTGGTCTGTATCCGCACTCATATTAACTCCCTATTTCGTTGCACTGCCTTCAGCGCGGCCGAATCATTATGACGGCCCGAAATCGCTCCCGGCAAACCGTGCTGCTTACGGCCCGTCGCATGTAAGAATGGAAGCAATGCCAAGCAGCCGCTGGGATGCCGTCATCTTCGACTACGGCCGGGTTCTGAGCGTGACGCCTTCTGACGCTGAGATGCAGCAATTCGCGGCCCTGGTCGGCGTCCCCGAGCCGCCCTTCTTCGAGATCTATTCCGCCACTCGCCATGACTATGACCGCGGACGCACCGACTTCCGCCAGCACTGGCAGGCGTTTGCCGATGCCGCCGGCGTGCAATTAGGGCCCGCGCAGGTGGAGCGAATCGCCGAGATGGAAACGCTCATGTGGCTGCGGGTCAATGCCGACGCGCTTGCCCTGGCGCGCGAGATCAAGGCCCGCGGAGTGCGCCTCGCCATCCTCTCCAACATGCCTCACGACCTGCTGGCCTACGTTCGCCGCGAGTTCCAGTGGCTCGACGAGTTCGAGGTCAAGGTCTGGTCGTGCGAGCTGGGCGTCACAAAGCCCGATCCGGCCATCTATCGCCATTGCCTTAAAGCGCTCGGTTGCGAGCCTGGCCAAACGCTCTTCTTCGACGACCGTCCCAACAACGTTGAAGCCGCGCGCGAACTCGGTATGGAGGCGCATATCTTCGAATCCGCAGAACAAGCCCGCGCGATCGTGCGCGCAGGGGTCAATATGAGTTGCCACTAGTCAGTGGTCAGTTGTCAGTAGCAGTTAGCAGTTAGCAGTTAGCAGTTAGCTACAAGGCAGCTGCCAACTCAGTCGGTACCAGAACCACTAACCACTATCCACTGATCCGATATTGGCCAGTAGCCAGTTGTCGGACGTGGGTGTTGTTTTTCAAAGATTTTGCCCGACCTACGCGCTGCCCTGGCTATTTTCGACAACCCGCGGGTTCGCCGGGCCGGGCGCGCAGGCGGCGGCAAATTGCTCCTCCGCAGCCTGCTCCTACCCGGTGTGCTTCAGAATGCAGCCAAGGTGATAATGTGCTACTGCGAAATCTGGTTGCTTTGCGATATTTGGCTGGCCTCGACGCTGGATGTAGCGAGGCAATGATTCGACATAATATGCCGAGTGTCCGGAACATCTATGACTTTCGTCCGGTGTTACATTCATTGCTTATGGCGGCCCGCGAGCCAGCACCCGTTGCCGACCTGCCGACGCGGACCACAGCGCCGACTCGCGACGTAACACATTCCTCCACGATTCTATTGGCTCTGGTCACGCTTGCCGGCGCGTGGCTTCGACTGTCGCATCTGGGCAGCAAGAGCCTTTGGCTGGACGAAGGCGCTACGGTGGCCTTGGCGCGCGCTTCGTGGCAGCACTTCGCGTGGGTGTGGTGGTACGGCGAAGCCAACCTGCAGACGGTGTACTTCCTGCTGATGCGCGCCTGGATTCACGGCGGCCTGAGCGAGGCGTGGCTGCGGCTGCCGTCCGCGCTGTTCGGAATCGCGTCGGTACCGGTGATGTACGTCGTCGCCCGCAGATTCGTGCCAGCCGGCGCGGCGCTGGCATCGGCGGCACTGCTGGCCTTCAGTCCGGCCCATGTGTATTACTCCCACGAAGCTCGCAGCTATACGTTGACAATCTTTCTGGTGCTGCTGGCTTCGTATTTTTTTGTGCGCGCCGTGGAAGAAGGGCATCGCAGAGATTGGGTGCTGTGGACCGTCCTCGGCATTCTCGCCTTCTACAGCCATGACTTTGCGGCGCTGGTGCTGGTGGCACAGGCATGCTCGCTCGTGTTCCGCAAGACACCGCCGGCAACATGGCGACGGGTAATTTTCTGCGGACTGCTGATGCTGGTCGCGGCCCTGCCCGGGCTGACCTACGTATTTCGCGCTTCGCCGGAGAACCTGCATTTCATCTGGATGCCGCAAGCGACCCCGAGAGAGATCTGGCACCTGGCTGGGTTCTTTGGCGGCAGCGGCGTCAAGGTCTTTCTCGCTTTGATTTTGTGGAGCACTGGCCTGGTCGCGATTGCCCGTGTGCGAGAACGCGATTCGGAAGCCTTCTGGCGAGGTGTGCTGATCGTGTCGTGGGCGGTCTTGCCCGCTGTCATTACGTCCCTGGTCTCCCTGCGTCACCCTATCTTCATGCAGCGCTATCTGATCTTCTCGCTGCCGGCAACCATCCTGTTGGCAGCAGTCGGAATGACTGCGCTAAGGAAAATGTACGTTGGCGTGGCACTGGTAGTCGCGCTGTGCGCGATGTCGGTGCCGGCGATCATAAAGGACTACCACAAGCCGCGCGAAGACTGGCGCGCCGCCAGCAACGCGATCCTCGCCTCAGCGCAGTCGGGGGACGCAGTCGTCTTCTTTCCTTTCTACACTCGCATCATGCTCGACTACTATCGCGACCGCGACCGGCGAAAGCCCCCGGCGGTGCACGTTTTTGCACCGCAATACTATGGCGGCGGCGAGGACGAGCGCGACCTACAGCGAGCGCTGGATGCCAACCCAGAGCAATTTCAGCACGTGTGGGTCGTGCTCTATGGTTCCGGCGCTGACGCCGGCGAGTTGGGGCAACGCAATCCGGCCCTGGCCGCCAAGCTGCAAGCTGCCTTCGGCCCGCCACTAACGCGGCCGTTCACTGACATCACTGTATTGGAATTCGGAAAATGACAAGACTTACCACAGAGACACCGAGGCATGGACTTAGCCTTCTGCCGGCTCCGGCAGGAACCGGTATCCCACGCCCCGCACGGTCAGCAAATGCTCGCGGCTGCGACGGGTCTTGCTCGATGTACTTGCGCAGCCGGACCACGAAATTGTCGATGGCGCGCGTGTCGGTGTCCTCGCGCAGTCCCCAGACCTCCTCGAGAATGGACTTGCGCGATACGATCTTTCCGCTGTTGCGGATGAGGTGCCGCAACAATTCAGCCTCCATCAAAGTCAGGCGGAAGATCTTGCCGTTGGCCCGCAGCTCAGAGTTCCGAAGTCCACCTGCTTTCCGGCGAACTCGTACACATCAAACTCGCGCAGGCGAATCGGCGTCTTTGGATTCCGCAACCCGCGACTCCGCCGGCGGATTGGTGAGCAGCGTGCGTCCCCAATCGCGGCGCCGCAGGAGGCTGCGAATGCGCGCCAACAGGATGGCAAGATCGAACGGCTTGGGCAGGTAGTCGTCGGCGCCGGCGGAAAAGCCCTTCAGCACATCTTCCGGACGGCCACGCGCCGTCAGCATCAGCAGCAGGAATATAGTTGCTCGCTTTGCGCAGCTCGGCCGCGACTGCAAAGCCATCTTTGCCGGGAAGCATGACGTCGAGCACCACAAGATCGAACTCATTGCGCTCCTTCAGCAGCAGGTCGAGCGCGGTTCGCCGTCGCCCACGACGCTGGTTGGGTATCCCTCGGCCTCAAGGTTGAACTTCAGGCCGCGCGCCAGATGCTCTTCGTCTTCAACCAACAGGATTTCGTTCACTGCGAGTTCCTCGGCAATTGGATGGTCACGGTGGTGCCACGACCTGGCCCTTCGCTCTCGGCGTACGGCATCGCCGCCGTGGCGGCTCGCAATCGCGCGCACGATGAACAGCCCCAGCCCGCTGCCCTTCACCTGGGTTGGGCTCGGGTGCGAGCACGCGATAGAAGCGCTTGAAGACGCGCTTCAACTCCCCTCGCGCGATACCGACACCATTATCGCGCACTCGAATTTGCACGTTGCGCAGGTCAGGCGTCACCACCTCGACGCGAATGTTCGGGTCGGCAGGCGAATATTTCACAGCATTATCGAGCACATTCGAGAGCGCGGTGAAAAGTTCCTCGCGATCGCCCATCACGGTGAGTTGATCCGCGGGCCTGCCGTCCTGCGTCCAATCCATCGCGTCGGGCGAGAGATGATGGCGCGAGCGCGCCAGCTCGACCGCCTCCTGCACCAGCGGGCCGACAGCGACTTCCGCTCGCGAGAGGGCGCGTTTTTCTGCACGACCCGTGCCGCGCGCAGCACCTGCTCGACCGTGCCGCATCAGACGCTGGGTGTCTTCCAGCATCACCTGGTAGAACTCGCTGCGCTGCTTCTCGTCCAGGTCGCGCTTTTGCAGCGTCTCCAGGTAGAGCCGGATGGAGGTGATGGGCGTCTTCAGCTCGTGGGTCACCGCATTCAGGAAGCTGTTCTGCTGCTCGTTGCGGCGAATCTCGCGCACCAGAAAGATCGTGTTGAGAATGACTCCGGCAATGATAAAGCCGAAGAAAATGACACCCAGAATCAGCGGCACCAGCTCGCGCCAGTTGAGAATGATCCAACTGATGTTGAGGACCATCGCCGCCGCGGCCAGCAACACGCCCAGGGTGACGAAAAACGCGATGGCGGTTTTGCGGCTGGTGATGCGCATGGAGACGAGGTCAGGATAGCATCGGGAAACGCAGTTGTCCGTTGTCAACGATGAGTTGTCGATGGACGCTGCAGCGGTCATGCACTTACCGGGAGAGAAGAACTATGGGATGACAGCAACAGCCTAATGAGCGACAAGGTCGGTGGCGACTCGTTGCGCCCGCTCGAAGTCTGCCGACAGAAGTTTTGCTGTTTGCAGGGCCGTTTGGGCCTCTCCATTGCGGCCGTTTTGTTCCAATGCCCTGGCAAGCAGAACATAGGCCACGTCAGTGGGATGGGCCTTGATGGAATGTTCGTAGTCGTCTATAGCGTGGTTCAAATCCCCGGCTCTTTGGGCAACTACACCCAAACCCATCCAAGCCCGGGCCTGATTTGGATTGAGGTCCACCGCTGCCTGGAAACTTTCGCGCGCGCGAGCGTAGTCCTTGAGGCCACCATAAGCATAGCCCTGATTGGTAAACATCTCCGCCCTTTGCACGGGGTCCGAAGTCATCTTAATGAGCTTGTCGTATTGCTCCACGACTTCCGGCAGCCGCCCGCTCCGTTGCTCGTACATGGCGATCTGAGTGTTGCTGGTTGTATCACCGGGGTAGATCGCTGCAGCCGCCCGGAAGTGCTGCATGGCTTGTTCCGTTTGGCCCTGGTCCATCAACAGCTGGGCGAGGTTGTCTTCAGCTATATAGTTCGGCAGAGTGACCTGCAATGTGTGCGACCACAAAGTCACATTGTCGCCCCAATAGTCGAGCTGGCGGTGAGCGACCACGGCCAGTGCCAACAAGACTGCGGCACTCGCGCCTGCCAACCATAAAGTGGGAATGCGTCGCTGCTGGGCCCAGTCCGCGATACCCCAGCAGACCATGATGAAGAGACCAATGAAGGGCAAATAGGCGTAGCGGTCGGCCATCGCCTGGCCACCTACCTGTACCAGGCCAATCATGGGTACCAGAGTTCCCAGGAACCAAAGCCAGCCGACCACGAGATAACGACGACGGCGGTGCCAGGCCACAAGGGTGGTAATGGCGGCCAGCAAAACCAATGCAGCCACAGCTTGCCATATTCGCAAAGAGTTGCCTGGATGCGGATACAGCGGTGCAAGGTGCGAAGGCCAGAATGCTTTTCCCAGATAGCGCACGTAGGAGACGATCGCGTTCTCCACCCGAATGGAGAAGGGCTGATGGTAGACGTCATTCATCGCGCCACCAGCGCGCTGCGCCGTGAAGGTAATCACCGCGCTAGCAGCGCAGAGCGCGAACAGCGGAAGCTTCTCCTTCAGCAGGACCGAAAAATTCCGTGCCGTCATTCCCGCGGCCACTGCCGGAGCGGAAATGGGTCGCTCCCCGGTGACTATCAGCTTTTGCAGAGGCCAGTAGTCCCAAAGCAGCAGCACGAATGGCAGAGTAATCACTTGAGGCTTTGCCATCAACCCAAGAGCGTAGCAAACTGCGACCACGGCATAGCGGCCGGCTCGCGGATCGCGCACGTACCTCCGATAAGCCTCCAAGGCAAGCAAGAAGAAGAGCATGCTCAACAGGTTCTTGCGCTCGGCAATCCAGGCGACAGATTCGACGTTGATGGGATGCAGGGCAAACAGGACCGCCACCATGAAACTGCGTCCCAGGAAACCCGTCGCCTGCCGCATTACCCAGAACAGCAGCAAAACATTCGCCATATGAAGCAGCAGGTTGGTGACGTGATGCCCTGCAGGATTCGGCCCGAACAATTGCCAGTCCAGGGCGTGGGACAGCCAGGTCAACGGATGCCAGTTGGCCTGATCGTAGGTGGTGAGGGCCCAATCGACTGTCTCCCAGTCCAAACCGTGCTTAACATGGTCATTACTGATTACGTAGAAACCGTCGTCATAATTCACGAACGGATGACTGCTGACCGGGAAGTACACCGCGAGGGTCAGGATGACGAGGAGCACACCCAGAACAAATGTCTTCTTCGCTTCCGAAGCGGAGGGGCGCTCTTCGGAGCGCTTGCGACCAGTCTTGTCAAGTTTCCTCTTAGGTTTGGAACGTACCGTAGGCACCCTTGCTCCTGCGTGACAGGCGAACAGCTGAAGATATCAAGCTCTGTGGTTGTCTCGCAAAGGCAAATGACAGCATGGTTACGCACTAGTTCAACAACCCGCCTCGGACCCGTCGTGCAGGGGTCCTACTGCATTCCAGCTTGCGCCAGCATTTGCAGAAATTGCCCCTGCGTGCGCATGTCAATCGACTGGGCCACCAGCTTTCCTTCACGGTTGTATACGAAGCTTTTCGGAATGCCTTCGACCTGGAACAGGTCGTTCACCTTGCGTCCGGGGTCGAGCATGACCGGATAGGTGATCTTCCGCTCGGCAATAAAAGGCTCCACTTTTCCGGCCTCTTCGTCGGAAATTGCCAAGATGACCAGGCCCTGATCTTTGAACCGATTGTAGAGTGTCTCCAGGTCGGGCATTTCTTTGCGGCACGGCGGACACCACGTCGCCCAGAAGTTCACCAGCACGACTTTCCCGCGCAGGTCGCTAAGGGTCCAAGCCCTTCCCCGCAGATCGGTAAGCGTGAAGTCGGCCTTCTGCCGGACCTGATCATCCGCCTCCAGCTTGGCCATGGCGGCCTTCAATTGCGGAGCGTCCAGCGAGGTCTGCACATGCTCATAGCGCATCAGTTCGGCAAGCTCGACATAGGGTCCGGCAGGCTGTCCCTTTTCGTCCGGAACGGGCTGCTGAAGCAGCGTATCGGCAAGGGTAGTCGCTACCTCTTGCAAGAGTGTCGTGGCCAAAGTCGCCCTCGGTCGAACGACTGGCCGAGCCCGACAGCAAGCCGGAGTTTATTCGGGCTCGCCGGCAACTGCCGGATCTGCAGCGCAAGTTCTTTAGTAGTCTGTGCTCGAACGTCGTCGGGCACCTGCCGGATGGTCTTGATCTGGTCGGCAATCGGCTTCTCCTGTGGGCTCCAGACGATTTCCTGCTTCTGGCCGTGAAGATGCTCCGTGTAAAGCAAGCTGGCGGCCAGTACCGACAAACCAATGTAGAAAATACTCTTCCCGTTAATGGCTAGCCAGTCATGAAAGGGAGACTTATTCATCAGAGCGTCATCTCAAATTGATTTTATCTTAGCTGACGAGTACTCAACGGAAGCGAAGTCCGCCCAACAAAAAAGGACGGCTTCGGTGGCCGTCCCTGGCAATATCTTCAGAACTCTCTTAGACCGAAACCAGTTCCTCTTCCGCCACGACTGCAGGTTTCACGACCGCAGGCTGCACGACCGGTTGGATGCGCGCCGAGCCCAGCTTGGGCAGCTTCACGTCCCAGGCCAGACCAAGCGCTTGCAGCGTTCGGATGCCGTACCAGTTCATATCGAACTCATACCACGCCAGCCCGTGACGGGCCGATTGCGGATGGGCGTGATGGTTATTGTGCCAGCCTTCGCCGAAGCTAAGGTATGCAACCCACCACAAATTCCGCGAGTCGTCGTCGGTAGCGAAGCGCTTGGAGCCCCACATATGCGTTCCCGAGTTCACAAGCCAGGTCGAATGCAGTAGAACCACAGTACGCAGGAAAACCGCCCAGAACATGATGGCCCATCCGCCGATCGCCAACAGGATTACACCGAGAACCGTCAGTGGCACCCAGTGATACTGGCTGATCCAGAGATGGAACTTGTCTTTACGAAGGTCGGGCACATAGGCCAACAACTCGGTGTTGTTGTTGTGGAAGGTCTTCCCCATGATGATCCAACCCATGTGCGCCCAGAAACCGCCATCGCGCGGGGAGTGTGGATCGCCCGGCTTGTCCGTAAGTTGATGATGAATGCGGTGCGTCGCCACCCAGAAGATCGGGCCGCCTTCCAGAGCGAAAGTAGCGCAGACGGTAAGAAAATACTCCAGCCACTTTGGGCATTTGTAGCCACGATGGGTGAGCAGCCGGTGATAACCCATGCCGATGCCCAGATTCCCGGCGACCCAGTACAGCACGAGCGCGACGCCCAACGCTTTCCAACTGAACATGAACAGCGCGGCTACGGCGCCGATATGAAAGGCAACCATGATGGCAGTGGTGGACAGGTTCAACTCTTTTAAGCGAATCATCAATCTCCCTGGAATGTTCCGTGAAACCTCAACTGCCGCATGCGGTCGAGACCTTCACAGACTAACAACTAATGGGAGCTTCGTTTGTAATACTTTTGTCACCGGGATTTGTGACATGAAGTGAGGAAGGAACGGGTTCCTACTGTGGGCTGTTTGGTTCGCCGATGAGTCGAATATTACAGACGGTTTTGCCAAACGTTTCCCTCGGCGGAAAGCTGCTGAGTGCTTCCAATTACTGCATCGAAATTGCTTGTGCTACTCCCCTCGGCGCAACTTTCCCGGTGCTCGCGAGTCCTACTAAATAACGAGTTTGTTGAGGGTCTTCGATGTTTGACGATCATTCGGGAGAACGACCGTGCGAAGCCGAGAACGAGCCGCGACGAGCCGAATCTCAGGCGCAACCAGAATCTCAGCAGCCCGAACAGGAGGGTTCGGCACGGCAGCCCGAGGAAAAAGTCGCTGGAACCATGCCAGCCGCAGGTCCAGCGGGCGAGCCGACTCGGATCGTCAGCCTGAAAGAACGCAAGCGGATGAATCGCCGCGAGTTGCTGAAGCTCGTCCCGGTTCTGGCAGTAGGTGCCTTCGCGATTCCCAAGTTTCGCCAGCCCTTGCTCGACGAAGGTTTGGGCTTCAGCGATTGGACATCAGGCAAGCTCTTTGGACGTCATCGCCTCGCTCAGACTTTTTCCAACAGTGACGTTGTTCCCTTCGAACGCTTCCCCTATAACTTCTACGATGTCCCCGATCCGGGCGTAGACCTGGAGGCGTGGACGCTCACGGTCCAAGGATTGGTGCAGCGGCCGGGAGAATACAAACTGGAGCAGATTCAGTCGCTGCCGAAAGTCGTGCAGAATACGCGGCATGTCTGCGTCGAGGGCTGGGACGTGATCGGCAACTTCGGCGGGACGCGCGCTTCCGATTTTCTGCGCCTCATTGGCGCCGACACCAGCGCCCGCTTTCTGGAAGCAGAGTGCGTGGACGGATATTACGAGTCGATTGATATGGAAACTGTGCTCCATCCGCAGACCTTGCTTTGCTACGAAATGTACGGTGAGCCGCTGGATCGCGGACATGGTGCGCCGCTGCGGCTGCAAATTCCCACCAAGCTGGGCTACAAGCAGGCCAAGTATCTGGATACCATACGCGTGACTAACGTGTTGCAAGCCGACAAGCGAGGCTACTGGGAAGATCAGGGCTACAGTTGGTTCGGGGGGCTGTGAGGGTGACGATGTCGACGAATTCGGAGGCAATCAAGCCCAACCAAACCGCAGCGGTAACTGTGGCCTATGAGCATCCCTGGATTGTGCGCGTCGCTCACTGGCTGAACGCGGTTGCCGTGTTCGTCCTGATTGGGAGCGGCCTGCGCATCTTCCGTGCCTTTCCCAGCTTTGGCCCGAAGATCCCGCAAAAGAACCTGGTCATCATTCCTGGCCAGTTCACCATCGGAGGCTGGCTCGGCGGCGCGCTGCAGTGGCACTTCACCTTTATGTGGATCTTCGTTGGCAGCGGGCTGATATACCTGATCTATCAGTTTGCAACTGGCCATTGGCGCCAGGTGCTCTTCACGCCCCGCGATATCAAGGGAGTATGGCCGGTGGCGCGACATTATTTTCTCTTCGGTCCTAAACCTGCCGTTGGTGCCGCTTACAATCCGCTGCAGAAGCTCGCCTACACTTCCACAATCTTCTTCGGTGTGGTCTCCATCCTTACGGGCGTGGTGCTCTATAAGCCCGCGCAATTCTGGTGGTTGGCGTGGCCGATGGGCGGATTCCATCTTGCCCGTATCTGGCATTTCGTGGCGATGTGCGGTTTCGTTGCCTTCATTCCCGGCCATCTCGTCATGGTCGCCCTGCATGGCTGGAATAACTTCTATTCCATGATCACGGGATGGAAGCGCGATCCCGAATACTTAGGCTGAGCGTTCCATCATGCCCATCAATCCCACTTTGGGAAAATTCCCGTATTTTGAAAGCAAGGTCGTTGACGCGGGCGTGCTTGAGCGTAAGAATGAAGGTAACTATTGGCAGGTTACCTTCCGAGGAGTTGCTGGACATGCGCGTCCTAGTAGTGGAAGACGATGCTCCCCTAGCCAGTTTCGTCTGCAAGGGGCTGGAAGCGGAGCACTATGCGGTCGATGTTGCATCCGATGGAGAGCAGGCGCGATGTATGGCTCTAGAAACCGACTATGACCTGCTGATTCTGGACCTGAACCTGCCCAAGCTCGACGGCATCGGCGTGCTCAAATCAATCCGCCCGAAAAAGCTTTCCCTGCCGGTACTGGTGTTGACGGCCCGGAGTCGCGTCGAAGACCGCGTGCAGTCGCTGGACAGCGGCGCCGACGATTGCCTAATTAAGCCTTTCTCGTTCACGGAACTGTCTGCCCGTGTCCGTGCCCTTCTGCGCCGGGGTCCCCGGACGGTCGAGACGGTGCTGCGCGTAGCGGACCTGGAGCTGGATCGGGTTGAACGAAAAGTGGAGCGAGCGGGCAAGTACATCGACCTTACCTCAAAGGAATTTGCCCTGCTTGAATACCTCATGCGTAACGAGGGGCGCCGCATCACACGCGCCATGATCGTCGAGCATGTGTGGAACCTGTCCTTCGATACCACTACAAACATCGTGGATGTATACATTAACTACTTGCGCAAGAAGGTTGATGGCGAGCATTCGCCGCACCTCATCCATACCGTTCGTGGAGTGGGATACGAACTGAGTTGCCACGCCGAGGCAACGGTGTGAATGAAGTTACCGACTCCACGGTGAGTAAATCCGCCAAACAGTGCGACTTTGTTTCTGACGTCCTCCACAAGCTGAGCCAGCCGCTCACTGCGTTGCAGTGTTCGCTGGAGCTTTCGCTCATCCGCGATCAGACCCCCGAAGAGTTTCGGGCCAGTGTGGAGGCCGCGCTGGAAAACGCCGACCACCTGAGGCAGGTCCTTCTGTTGCTACGAGAGTTGAGCGGAGCGGACGACCACGGGGATGTCTCTGTTCCGGTTGAATTGCACCGACTCTTGCGGGGGGTGCAGGAGGACTTCCTGCCTGTTTTCGAGTCGGCCGGCGGACGCTTCGACTTGGCCTGCTATCCGGTGCGAGTCCGAGGCAATACGGCCAAGCTAACGCGAGCGTTCTTCTATCTGCTCGAATACGTGTCGCGCGGCTCGGCATCCGCTGTCGTCAGCATGTGTGTGGAACAACAGGATGGCCGACGCGTCGAGGTCAGAACGACCTTCTCCGGCATAGCCTCCACGGCTGTTTTGGGAGATGATTTGTCCGGTTCTGGCGAGGTGGAAATCGCGCGCCGAAGCTTTCGAGCCCTCGGAGGCGATCTGGCATTGGTGGAGTCGGCTACTGGACAAAGCGTCTGGTGCGCCATTCTGCCCCTCGCCGAATGACTCGCGGCAAAGGCGGTGCGGTTTCACGCGAAAAGCCACTCTCGTCCGGCGCCACAGATTTCTTCAATTTCCTAGAAACTTCTAATCTGTCATTAAGGTCGTTCTAAGCTTCACGGATTACAACATCCTCATGACTACCTTAGATCACTCCTGCTACTCCCCCGACCCGGCGGTAATCGTAGCCAGTCCTAGTCCAGGGATTCGCAAACAGATCGTGCAAAATCTGCTACTGTCGCGGATCGCGGCAATCGAGGCCCTGGGCGGCGCCGATGCCCTCGGACACCTGGAAAACAGCGAATGCCAGCTGTTGTTCCTTGACCGCAGGCTACCCGATCTCGATGCCGAAGAGCTGTTGCAGATCATCCACCGGCGCTTCCCCGGCATTGACGTGTTGCTGCTCGACGAGGCCGGCAATCCTCTGGTGCCCGCGCAGTGGCGCAGCGCCGGCGCGCATCAACTGTTCGAAACGATTGCCCGGTGGCAAGCTCCCGCGATGGTCCCGCGCTCTCCGCAAGCGGCGCAGGCCGCGGTTGAGCCCTTGCCCGGCATGGTCGGGCAAGCACCCTGCATGCACCGGGTGTACCGCATGGTACGGCTGGTGGCGCCGCGCGCCACGCCGGTGCTGATTACAGGAGCCAGCGGTACTGGCAAAGAAGTGGTTGCTGAAGCGATTCATCATCTGAGCCCGCGCGCCAACAAGGAGTTCGTGGTGATCAATTGCGCCGCCATTCCAGAGGCGCTACTGGAATCTGAACTCTTCGGCTACGTGCGTGGCGCCTTCACCGGGGCAGTGCAGTCGCGCATCGGCCGGATCCACAGCGCCCACGGGGGGACGCTCTTTCTTGACGAGATCGGGGAATTGCCCCTAGGCATGCAGGCCAAACTGCTGCGTTTCCTCGATAAGGGAGAGGTGCAGCGGCTGGGCAGCTCGGACGTGTTCCGAGTCGATGTGCGGGTACTTGCTGCCAGCAACGCTAACCTTGCCGACTTGGTGAAGCGCAAGCAGTTCCGCGAGGACCTCTTCTATCGTCTGTCAGTGTTTCCGATTGAGCTGCCTTCGCTGTCACAGCGCCGCGCAGACGTGGAAGTGCTGGCGCGCCACTTCCTGCGCAAGTTGGAGCCGGAAAACCTCGACGCGACGCTGTCACAGGAAGCGGTCCAGTTGCTGAAAAAGCACTCGTGGCCGGGCAATGTTCGTGAGCTCCAGCACGTGATCGAGCGAGCTTCCATCCTCGCCGAAGGCGGCCCGATTCTTCCTGAACATCTCGGGTTACCCGGCAGCGAGATCTCTGAGATGGCAGTGGGCAGTCACTTCGCGTGACCGAAATCTAAGTCTGTCCCGCCTCAATAGGCACTCAAAAAGGAGTCCTTAGCCCGTGGCCAGGAAGGCCCGGGGTCTTCAACATGCTCCAGACATAGACAATAACGGCGCGGCCCGGAGCATTCCGTTGTCATACAATGACCTAAGCAAATGTCTTCCCGACCGCGGAGGGATGTGTGAGCGGTTGAAACAGGCGGTCTTGAAAACCGCTATACCCGAAAGGGTATCGGGGGTTCGAATCCCTCTCCCTCCGCCACTCACGCGTGCAGATTCATCGAGGCAATTAGCCGCCAAAATCCAGCAGTCGGGGCGTTCGCTTTCCGGCCGCCGCTTACTCGATGCGCAGCGCCTGCATCGGCTCGATACTCGCTGCCCGTCGCGCCGGGATGAAACCGGCCAAGGCCGCCGCCAGAGACAATACGACCACCGCAATCGCAATGCTAAGCGGGTCGTAGGAGCGAACCTGATACAACTGGTCGGCCATGTAGCGGCCGCCAAACAACGCGATCGGAATCCCAACGCCAGCCCCAAGCCCACCTGCACGAACGCGCCGCGCAGCACCATGCGCACTACGTTGTTCCGGTCTGCCCCAAGGGCCATGCGCAGTCCAATCTCGCTGGTCCGCCGCGCGACTGCGTACGACGTGATGCCATAGAGTCCAACCGACGCCAGCACCAGCGCCAGCAATCCAAACAGCATGGTCAACCGCGCGATCAGCCGCTCCTGATTGAAGTTGTCGCTCACCTGGTAGTCCAGCGAGTGCAGATCAATCACCGTCAGGTTGGGATCGATGTCTGCCAGCGTGTGGCGCACCATCGCATCCACGTTCTGCGGCCGGCTGCTGAAACGCAACGTGACCGAGTTGATATACAGTGACCGCCCTTCCGCCATGAGCTGCATTGGGCTCGGTCACGCGCAACTGCTGCGTCAGCGGCCGAAAATACATGGGCCGGAATTCATCGCGCGGATTGTTGTACTTGGCGTCGGCCACGATACCCACAATCTCGAAAGCGCCGGCATACTTCATGGTCGAAGACGCCGAAGTGGCGCCCGATCGGGTCTTCCTTGGGGAAGAACTTCTTGACGAACGCCTGGTTCACCACCGCCACCATTTGCGAGGTCGCGGTATCGGCATCGGTAAAGCCGCGTCCCCGAATCACCGGCTGACCGACCGTCTCAAAGAACTGCGGGCTTACCCGGTCCCACGACGACCCATTGTGCTCGTTCGGCCCCGGCTCCGGGCGTCCTTCAACCCGAATCCCTTCGCCCCAATTGTTTCCCTCCAGCGTGCTGTAGAGCGCCAGCCCCACACTCTGCACTCCGGGCAGCGCTCCAAACTGCTGCTCCAGCGCCTGGTACAGCGCCGGCAGCTTCTCCGGAGTGTAGCCCGCGCCGGCGGGATCCAGGTGCACCACATACCGGTTCGCCGTCTGGATGCCGAAGTCCTGATGCTCCAGGTTGCGCAAGACTCTTGGTCAGCAAGTCCGGCACTCACCAGCAACACCAGCGACAACGCCGCCTGAAACACGATCAGCGACTTCTGCGGCAACGACGCGCGGTCACGCGTCGAGCGGTTGGCTCCGCGCAACGCTTCCGCCGGATCGGAGTGCGAGGTAATCCATGCCGGCACGATCCCGAACACGATTCCCGTCACCAGCGAAAGCAGGAAGGCGAATCCCAAGCACCGGAAGCGATGGGCTGGCCTCGATCGGCAGATGGGGCGAGTCGGGAAAGGCCAGCGACAGGATGGTGCGCGTTCCCGCGTAGGCCACGGCCAGACCCGCCAGGCCGCCAAGGAGCCCAGCAGCACGCTCTCGGTCAGCATCTGCCGAATCAGCCGGCTCCGCGCGGCGCCCAGCGCCATGCGTATCGAGGTCTCCGCTTTGCGCGTCGTGCCCCTCGCCAGCAGCAGGTTCGCCACGTTTGCGCACGCCACCAGCAGCACCAGACCCGAGATCGTCATCAGCAGGTAGAGTCCCTTGCCGGTGTTTTGCTGCAGGTTCTGAATGCCAGCGCCACCGGGCGTGATCACCACGTGCTGCTTCGGGATCACCGTCGAACCGCCATTCTGCGTGTACCCATCCATGGTCCCAAGCCAGAGCCGCAGGCTGTTGGACATCTTCGCCTGGAGAGGTCCGACGCTCACCCCCGGCTTCAATCGCCCGATCACGTAGAGCCAGTTGCTGTCCGGCACACGCAGATTTGTATTCTCCCGTTCGATGACCGGCTCCAGGGCCAGCGGAATCCACAAAGCCGGGGGATTGCTGCCGAATCCGGTCGCCAAAGAATCCTGGCGGCGCAATCCCCACGATCGTTACCGGCTGGCCTTGGATGTGGAACGTCGAACCTACCACCGAGGGGTCGCTGCCGTAATCCGATTGCCACGCCTGATAGCTCATTACTGCGGCCGGAGCGAGCGCTCGGTGTGTCGTCGGCCGCGGTCAACATGCGCCCGGCAAATGGCCCAATTCCGAAGGTCGCGAAGTAATTTCCCGACACATACTCGCTGCGCTCCGACTTGGCGGGCTCCGAGCCCCGCCGCACCGTCATGATATTGCCCCCGGACTGCATCGCCGCCAGTTGCTCAAACTCTGGCGTTGTGTCGTGAAAATGCCGGTACAAGTCATAGGAAAAGAGATCGAAATCTCCGTCGTCGTTCTCGTAGCCGCCATTCACGCAGCAGTCATCCTTGTCACCGACCCGATACAGCGTCTTCGGATCGACCACCGGCAGCGACTTCATCAGTACCGCATGCACCAGCGTGAAGATGGCGGTGTTCGCGCCGATGCCCAGCGCGATGGTGAGAATGACGGTTATTGCAAACCCGGGTGACTTGCGAAGCTGTCGAAACGCGATGCGGATATCGTGCACGCAAAACTCTCCTTCACCAGCCTTTAGGAGCACTTAAGTTGCCACGTTCCGAGAAATCCAACCTACCTATTCCATTGACGTTGTCGCAACAGCCCGCTCGGAAACGCGTCCATCTCAGCCACTACATGCCCGAATCTGGACACCCCGCCGAGGGAGTCTTCAACAAGATTGTTAGGGGGAGAAGGTCTGCGATACAGGAAGCCGGAATCTGGCTCAAAACGGACTCGGAAGCAGGAGGTGAAACACCGACGGCGGTGACTGGGAGCAGACCCAATCCTTTTTGCGCTAACCTTCGGTGCTAATGACCGACCCGTACGCCAAGACAAAGCGGGCTCGATCGTCAATGATCGCATCGCTCGTCCAGCCCAAGCCTTTGGCTGGCGCTGCTACTGATTCTGTCGTTTCCGCACCTCCATGACGACCTCGTGCACCGCGGCCACAACGGCCCCGGGCGCTTCTTCTGGCATGCCGTGATCGCTGCTCTCAACGACAATCTGTTTCCCGTTGGTCGACAGGCGAGCCAGTTCGGGCTGCAATTGATGTACCCAGGTCTCGTGAAAATCCGCGATTTCGTGGGCTGTGACTGGGTCGTCTGGCTTCCAATATTTTCCCGCGGTAAGAACGACCAACGGGCGATCACCCAGGTTCCCAGCATTCCTTGCCGCTTGATCGACCTCCGGATCGCCGCTGCCTTTGTCAGGCCGAACGGTGCCGTCCTCTGTTGCCGCACATCCTTGAGCAGCCTCCGTCTCAAATGCTTTGACTCGCTGATTGCGCATCGCCCGGGCGGCGGCGCTTTGTTCAGAACTAAACTGCGGCGGTACATAGACAGGCGTATTGCGCATAAGTACCCTTATTACTCCAAATCTTTCCATGATAGGCAGCGCGGAGCACAGGAGCCGGCGAGCGAACTTAGGCATTCGGTTGATCGGCGAAAGCATGATTGGTGGCTCGCGTTGGTCGGGATGGGTGGAGTCGACGAGCACCACGCCTGCCACTTCAGACGGGAATGTAGCTGTAAATACGCGGACATACTCTCCCCCTATTGAGTGACCAACAAAGACATACGGACCCGCCACTGGAGCGCGCTGCAGCAATTCATGCAAATCGTGAACGATGGTCGTGCTGTTGCGTGCTGTTGGCGCGGGGTCGCTCCAACCCTCCCCGGCCCGGTCATACCAGCAAACGGTGGTGAACTTCGCGACGTCCGCCTGGACCACCCGCCAGCCATAGCCCCCGTAACCGCCGCCTCCCGATTCCAGGATCACGACTGGGCTACCAGAGCCGGAGCAGTCAATGTTTAAGCTACGACCGCCAATATCGACCGAACGTCCAATTTGGAATCGATGCTGGCTGTCCTGCCATCGGCCAATCTGTTCATAAGTGAACCCCAGCGCGGCTGCGAGAAGTACCGCGAGCGCAAGGCCCTTTAGGACCCGTCGCATCCAATGGCTTGTTGACGCGCCCATGGCCGCCCTCCTCGGATCCCTGCTCACAGATTTACATGCGCTCCGGCAGGATTTTTGCCCGTTCAGGTAGACCATCTTGTTCTTGCGATTGATGATCTTAGCGAGAAATCGCCGATCAATGAGTTGGTCAGCTGAATGACGAGCTACTCGGAAATAATCTACACTCTTTGAGCCGCCGAAGGTGGTTGGAACCTCGGTCCAGGTGGGATCTGCGAAAAGGATTCCAAAGACGGAGTGGACCGCCGTATTCTTTCAGGTGGCCGGACCGCCGCAAGGAAGGAACGAAGCTGCATATTTTTTTTGACGGACATTGTCGATCTTGCGCCAGTTGAATCGTCGATACGGTGTGACCACCCGCGAAGCGGGGAGGAAGGAGCGAGGATGAGCAAGGTACGCGTACTGGTAGGCACACGCAAGGGAGCATTCATTCTGGAGTCAGACGGCAAACGCGAGCGATGGGACGTCAGCGGTCCGCATTTCGCGGGCTGGGAACTCTACCACGTAAAGGGATCACCCGCTGACCCTAATCGCTTGTATGCGTCGCAGTCGAGCGGCTGGTTTGGGCAGGTCATCCAGCGATCTAGCGACGGCGGCAAGACCTGGGAGGCGCCTGGAGGCGACGTAAAGCCCGGCCCCGAGGCCATGCAGGCGGGCGTAAGCAATAAGTTCGTTTACGATACTTCTCCGGAAACCGGCAAACCTCTCACTACGCACCAATTCTACGACGGCACGCAACACCCCTGGGAGTTCAAACGGGTGTGGCACCTGGAACCTTCCCTCACCGATCCGGATACGGTTTACGCGGGGGTGGAGGATGCGGCTCTGTTCCGCTCGACCGACGGAGGCACCTCGTGGCAGGAACTCGCAGGACTGCGCGGCCACGGCACCGGGCCCAAGTGGCAGCCCGGCGCCGGCGGAATGTGCCTGCACACTATCATTCTCGACCCCAGCGATCCCGGCCGGATTTACATCGCTATCTCGGCTGCCGGCGCCTTCCGGACCGATGACGGGGGCAAGACGTGGAAACCGATCAACCATGGTCTGTATTCGCCATATATTCCCGAGCCAACGGCCGAGGTCGGCCACTGCGTTCACCACGTCGCGATGAACCCTTCCCGCCCGGGCGTCCTATTCATGCAGAAGCACTGGGATGTGATGCGCAGCGACGATGCAGGTGATTCCTGGCGCGAGGTCAGCGGAAACTTGCCTACCGACTTCGGGTTCGTGATTGACGTCCACGCGCACGACCCGGAAACCATCTATGTCGTGCCGATTAAGAGCGACGGGGAACACTTCCCGCCCGAGGGAAAGTTGCGGGTGTATCGCAGCCGCACCGGGGGCAACGAGTGGGAGGCGCTCACCAAGGGCTTGCCGCAAAGCAACTGCTACGTCAACGTATTGCGCGACGCCATGGCCGTCGACTCGCTCGATTCCTGCGGCGTGTATTTCGGCACCACCGGCGGCCAGGTGTACGCATCCACTGACTCCGGTGACAGCTGGGCCCCCATCGTGCGCGATCTTCCGGCTGTACTTTCCGTCGAGGTGCAAACGTTGCCATGATCCGGGTCATCATCCCACCACATTTGCGAACGCTGGCACATGTCAGCGGCGAAGTGGGGCTCAACGTCGAGGGCCAGGCCACACAACGCTCGGTCCTCGACGCGCTCGAGGCCGCCTATCCCATGCTGCGCGGCACCATTCGCGACCACGTCACGCAGCAGCGCCGGCCGTTCTTGCGGTTCTTTGCCTGCGAGGAGGACTTGTCCCATGAGTTGCCGGACACGCCATTGCCCGACGCTGTCTCTTCCGGAGCGGAGCCCCTTGTCATAATCGGGGCCATTGCTGGCGGCTAACTGACGACGCTTCCCAACCGAACTCTCACAAGCTGGTCAAAACGCTCTCTCAAGCATTACCGCACCGAGTTCTGCAACTTGGTCATGTCGCTGCGCACATGATCGGCGCGCGCACCCGTCGGCTCTTCCTTGAGAAACATCTGAAACTCGGCCAGAGCCTGGTCCCTCCGGTTCTCCTGTGCGTAGGCCATCCCCGCTATGTAGTGGACGGTAGATGGATGCTGATTGGGCAACGAATGCGCTTTTTCAGCGGTGGCGATGGCAGCATCGTAATGATGCTCCATGTATTGGGTATCAGCCATCAGAGTGAGACTCTTGCCGTTGTTTGGATCCGCGCTGAGAGCTTTCCCCAACAACACCTCAGCTTGGGAGAAATTCTTCTGGCGTAGGTACAGCTGGGCCAGGTTTTCGCACGCCGGGACAAAGTGCTCGTCCAGGCTAATCGCTTTTTCCAATGCCTCTTGTTCGTGAGGATAGTCGTTCATTCTGGCGTACGCCACGCCGAGATTGTTATAGGCGGCAGGGTACTGGGGATAGATGGCGATCGCCTTGTTGAGCAACTCCGCCGCCTTACTCCATTCTTGCCGCCCGATTGCTTCATTGGCTTTGTCCAGCAGCTTGCGGGCCTTGCTGGGAACATTCAGGGCGGCGGCTGATACCGTTCCGAACGAATTCGAGTTCACAGGTTTCGGCCCGGCGGCCTCGATCTGGCGCACAGTAACGTACTGCGCCTGGGTCACCTGCCGGGAATCCACTTCGAACACTCCGCTGTCGGTGGTTTGGATTCCGTCTCCGCTCACAATAACGTGATAGTCGCCTACAGATAGATTCCGGAAATCTGCCTTGCCCGTGTCGTTCGTATAGGTCGTCTCCACCGGCGTATTGCTGGAGCCGGCCATCAGACACACCATCAGATTGCCGCCGGCGCTTCGGTCATCGGCATAAACCACGTGTATATGTACACTGCCGGTCTTCATATTCGCAGCTCCTCCTCGCTGCGCTTGCACCGGTGGCATGAGGAGACAAAAGAAAAAGGGAGCGAGCCAACGTTGATACTGCATAGTTGCCTCCCTGAGACGGCCATCAAGAATGGCGTCTCATGAGCTTCGGGCTTGGCTTGCCGTGGGCTTCGGCAAAGACCCGGGATACAAATGGCGGATCGCAAGCTGAAAGTTGGCCGCGGTGGTCGACCCCACAATCCACCTGGTAGTTCGCGATTGTACACCCCCGGATACCAGTCTGCGCCGGAAAATTCTGTGAACTTTCACCACCCCCGGGAGCCTTGGCGGGGTTGAATCCGCCGCCTGAATGCGCAATCATTGCCAGCGGCATCGAAATCGAAAGAGAGGTGACGCATGAGCCACACTACGGCAATTCCTACCCGCAGTTTCGGGTTCTTTCTCAATGGCAACTGGATGACGCATGGCCGCGACGTGGTGGTGACTTCACCATATGATCGCAGCGTGGTCGCCGTGACCTATGAGGCGGGCCGTGACGACGTCGAGGTGGCAATCGAATCAGCCGTGCGCGCCTTTGCGATCACGCGCGAGATGCCCTCGTACCAGCGCGCCGTCATTCTGCGCAAGATCACGGACGGCATT
Organism: uncultured Acidobacteriaceae bacterium; assembly: GCA_963782275.1. Lineage (GTDB taxonomy): Bacteria > Acidobacteriota > Terriglobia > Terriglobales > Acidobacteriaceae > Bog-257. The sequence continues at coordinate 227,684 of CAWAJA010000016.1, forward strand.
ATTGCGCGCCGCGAGGAATTCGCCCGCACCATCTGCCAGGAAGCAGGCAAGCCCATCCGGACGGCACGCAACGAGGTGGATCGTGCGATCAACACGTTCCAGATCGCCGCTGAGGAGAGCACGCGGATTTATGGCGAGTACATTCCTCTCGACACCCTGGAGTCCACCGCCGGACGCTGGGGCCTGGTGCGGCGATTCCCGCTCGGCCCGGTGTTCGCCATCACTCCGTTCAATTTTCCGCTGAACCTGGTGGCCCACAAACTAGCGCCTGCGATCGCCGCCGGCTGTCCTCTGATTCTGAAACCGGCGCCGCAGACTCCGGTCTCGTCGCTGCTGCTGGCCGAGATTGTCGCCGAATCGGGATGGCCGGAAGGCGCATTCGCGGTGATGCCACTGTCCAACGAAAACGCTGCTCTGCTGGTGAGCGACGACCGCATAAAGCTGTTGACCTTCACCGGCAGCGCGGCCGTCGGCTGGCAACTGAAGTCCAAGGCCGGCAAGAAGCGAGTCACGCTGGAACTGGGCGGCAATGCTGGAGTCATCGTGCACAGCGATGCCGACCTGCCTTATGCGTCGCACCGGTGCGTAGTGGGCGGGTTCTCTTACGCAGGCCAGACGTGCATCTCAGTGCAACGCATTCTGGTACACCGTCCCGTGTTCGACCAGTTCGCCGAACTGCTGGTACAGGGTGTTCGCAAGCTGAAGATCGGCGACCCCATGCAGGAAAGCACCGACGTTCCGCCGCTCATCCGCGAGCAGGATGCTGTCCGCGTCAGTGAGTGGATTGACGAAGCCGTTAAAGACGGGGCGAAGCTTTTGTGTGGCGGGAAGCGCAATGGCTCGGTAATCGAGCCGAGCGTGCTCACCGGCACTTCCTCCAACATGCGCGTGAATTGCGCCGAGATTTTTGCGCCCGTTGTGACCGTCGAACCCTACGACGAATTTCGCGAAGCGGTGCGCCAGACCAACGATTCGCCTTACGGGCTGCAAGCGGGCGTTTTCACCCGGGACGCGGTACTCATTCAGATGGCGTTCGACGAACTCGAAGTCGGCGGCGTCATCGTGGGCGACGTGCCCAGCTTCCGCGTGGACCAGATGCCGTACGGCGGCGTGAAGGACTCAGGCTTCGGTCGGGAAGGACTGCGCTACTCAATTGAAGACATGACCGAGAGGAAATTGCTGGTCATGGCGCTGAAATGAGCCAGTTTCGAGTTTTAAGTCTCAAGCTTCAAGTTCGTGAAGCTTGCGGATCAGAGGTGTGAGGGAATAACGAGCTCGTAGCTTGCCGTCGCTGCGACTTAAAACTGGAAACTCGAAACCTAAAACTGTTCCCTACGGTTGACTGCCACCAGCGCTATCCAGGGTGCTCATGTCGGTCGGCTCGTTCGCTTCCGACCAGCTCGATGCCCCGCCCGAGCGGTCGCCGTACTTGTCGAAAACCACAACGTGCAACACAGGTTGCCGTTCTTCGATGGGGTCCACCATGCCGGCTTCTTTCAACGGAAGCAGATAATTCGTGATCCATGCGTATTGCTCCGGAGTCAGGCCGCGTCGAGACAAGTCGAAGCTTACGCCTGCCAGGTGGGTCGAGGCCGTATCGCCCCATTCTGGAGCTGCGAAGCGGTTGTAGCGCCGCAGCCTGTGCTGTTGCTCCATAGTGCGCACCAGGGAGTTGACTTGCACGGGTGCGTGGAATTGTTCGTAAAACGCCTGGCTGAAATCCTGTAGGAAATCGCGTGTCCAAGGACGGCAATATCGCCTGTTGTCTGACAGGTCGGGGGAAAGCTTGAGCGCTTCGGTTTCGCTGACCGGAACCAGCTCCTGCGAGAGCTCGTGCTGGATGAGATCAATATCGTTGGCCACCCGGAACATTTGCAAGCGGTCCAGTTCCTGGTTCTGCTGTACCAGGAGCTCGTGCGAACCCGGAAATATCATGGTCGATTTGCTGATGCGCCAATGAAAGCCGGGAGGAAGAATCATTGAATGATGGACGGCGATCCTGCGCGTCTTGCTGGTGGTCTTCTTTGTGACCGGGTGAGTGACCGCCTGCGCGGCGGCACTGGCGATCGCCAGCGCTGTGCAGAGCAACACGGCATCACGCAGTCTGCGATGCCAGACGCGTGGCACAAGCTCTGACTCATCCCGGCCCGAAGACCAGAAAGTTAGGAGTGACGAAATTTGAATGCCCATCGTTAGTCGAATGTAATACGGCTGTTTCATTACACCACAGAAGCGGCCCAAAACAAAAGATTTCCGCTCGCTCAGCTGTGGCCTAAAAGTGGAGTGTCCGACGGCACTAGCAGTGTCCTGAAAAGAGATCTATGGAACGCAATTAAGCGGGGTTCTCCAACGGGCCGCGATAGATCATCTCGGTGATCGTGCAGTCGTCCGTCAGTGGCGTGTCCCCACGAAAATCGGTAACCGCCCGCTCGATGGCGTCAAAGCCTTCCCGCCCACAGTTTTCCAAGCGCTCATTTCCGAAAAATTCGCCGTGTTCGTCTTCCGCTTCGGTCACGCCGTCAGTCACCAGCAGCAGCCTGTCTCCGGGCTTCAAATGGACGCGCACGGCGTGATAGTCGGCGCCGGGTACCAAACCCACGGGCAGATTGCCGTCCTCAAGTTTGGTGATGGAGTCGCCGGAAACCAGCAGCGGAGGCACGTGCCCGCAGTTCATCAGTTCCAACTCCCCGCTCTCCAGCAGACGGGCGATCACCAGTGTGGCGTACTTTTGGCCGCCCACCTTTTCGCAGAGGAAGCGATTCACCGCCGCGATCATGTCGGGCAGGGCCGAGTCGCGGGCCAGTTGCGAGTAAAGCATTCCCTGCAGGATGGAAGCCACCACCGCCGCCGAAACCCCTTTCCCGGAAACGTCGGCCACAATCAGCGACAGGCCCCCAGGCGTGTAAACCAGGTCAAAGAAATCTCCGCCGATGTCTTTGCAGGGATAGCTGACGGCATTGACCTTGGCGTAAGGCACGTCGGGCACGGTGACGGTCATCAACCGCTGCTGGATCTCAGCCGCAATCGCCAGCTCCTGACGATAGCGTTTGGCTGCGTCCTCGGCCTGGACCAGGGCTGCGTTCTCGACCAGCGCCGCCGCGCCGTTGGCGACCGTGCGCAGGATATCGTGGCTCACCGAGGAGAGCTTGCCCGACAGGAAGTGAGCATCGAGATAAAGCACTCCCTGCAAGTTCGACTCATCCGGTTTGGCGTCGTCTTTTACTTTGTCCTGAATGATGGTTTTGCGCAGTGGAATACAAATCACACTGTGCAAGTTATGCGCGACCACGCTCTGACGGCCATCCAGCTTGCCGCTATCGTCGGTATCGGTGACCAGAAATTCGGATGCGCTCTTGGCGGCATCCCGCAACACCGAGCGCGAGATATTGCTGTCGTCGTCAATGCGCTCTCCCTTCTTGTCGCGTCCCGCCGCCAGGTACAGTTCGCCGTCATCGCGGCGCAGAAAAACGAATCCCCGTTCGGCGTGCGTCAACCGCAGCGCAGCTTCCAGCAAGGTGTGCAAAACGTCGTCCAGCACTCCGACGGTGTTCAGCTTGCGCGCCGCCTCCAGGAAGACGTTCAGCATTTCCAGGTCTGAGCCCGCGCCACTGGCGGGCTTCCAGGTGGAGAACTGGCTCAGGATCCGTTGCGTCACGCTGGACGGAGATCGGTCCGGGCTGAACAGCACATACGCCGAGCCTTGCGCGCCGAATTCGACTCGATCGTTGCGCGCAAGTTTGCGCCGGTCGACCCGTTCTCCATTCACGAACGTGCCGTGGCGGCTGCCCTGGTCCACGATATAAACCCCATCGGCCTCACGCGTGAACTGGGCGTGCTCACGGGATACCCGGGGATCGGCCATCACCAGGTCGCGGTCAGTCCTGCGGCCGATGGTGAATGGATAATGATCGAGCACGAGGGTGCGACGGTCGGCGCCTTCCACCACCACCAAGACCAACGGATCGCTGGTGGAAGACGGCTCGACTTTGCGCAGCCACATGCCGGTGGTACCCATCAGGCCTGTCTCCTTCTGAATCTCGAACTGCCCGTCACCGACATGAGTGTAGTCCAATCGCCGATCTGGTATCCACTATTGTTCGCTTCCGGGCGGCAAAAACACTGTCCCCGCTAGGATGTGGGCGGCTGGGAAGAACTTGCTTTCCAAGGAGAAAATCACCTGCTTTCGTCGTACACTTATGGTCCGCGATAAGCTCTTTCTATCTTTAAGTTCTATTTTGATATCTCGTCGATCAAGGAGAATCCTAGTGAAATCGCGATTCCAAACCTTTCTCATGGCAAGCGCGGCCTTCCTACTCGTACTTCAAATGGCAGCGGCGCAAATGGCAGCGGCGCAAATGGCCGTGCAGCCCCAGCCCTTCTCCGCCGACATGCAATTCAGCTCCACCCGCGGAGGCGGTGTGCCGCGCGAGGTGGCCGGCAAAATGTATTTCGGCTCCGGTCACATGCGCATGGACATAGGGGGCGGTCTGGGCGGCGGAAGCGTCATCCTCACTGACTTCAAAACCCAGACCATTGACATCATCATGCCAGCACAGAAAATGTACATGGAGCATAAGGCGGATGAAATGGCGGGTCATCGGCCGGGCATGATGCCGAACATCAAACCTTTCCGCGATCCCAGCAACCCTTGCGCCAACGAAGAAGGGATGACCTGCAAGAATCTCGGCGTCGAACAGGTCAACGGGCGGACTTGCGACCACTGGCAGATCACGAATAAAAGCGGAAAAGTATCCAACGTCTGGATCGATCAGAAATTGCACTTCCCCATCAAGGGCGTGTCCGAGGATTCGACATGGGAGTTGAGCAACATCCAGGAAGGTGAGCCCAGCGCCAGCCTGTTCCAGATTCCGCCCGGCTATACCAAGATGGACATGGGCAGCATGATGCAGATGGGACGCCCGCCGCAGCAATAGCAGGAGCGTTTAGGCTATGCGCGTTTTGTTCTCAGTGATCGTGCCCGCGGCTTTGGTCATCGCTTCTATGGCGCAGACGCCAGCCTCGGGGTCCGCCCCGGCCGACAAGAAGCAACCCGATCCCTGCACCGTTTCCGGGCGGGTGGTCACAGCGGCAGAAGGTGCGCCTATCAAGTCAGCACGAGTTGGGCTGGTCGAACATGACGCCGGACGTCAGACGCAGGTCTATGCCGCTTCCACCGACAATGACGGGCGCTTCGAGATCAAGAAGGTCGATTCCGGACGCTATGAATTCGCTGCTTCTCACACCGGCTACATCAGTCAGCGTTACCAATCCAAGGGAACCGGCGGTGGCGCCATATTGGCGCTTGCGCCAGGCCAAGCAGTCAACGAAGTCCTTTTCCGGCTGGTGCGCGCGGCCGTCATTACAGGACGGGTAATCGATGAAGCGGGGGAGCCGATGTTGGGCGTGGCGATCTCGGTACTGCAGAAGCCAAGCGCCGAGGACATCGAAGAAGCTGGCCCCAAGGGTAAGACACAAGAGCTGTCTGAGATGGCCTCGGGAACCACCGATGACCGTGGCGACTACCGGGTCTTCGGCCTCAAACCCGGCGATTATTACATCAGGGCCACAGAGACGGATCGCCCAGGCTGGCCCGTGACGTCGGATGGCGTGGACTGGACGATCCAGCAGGAACTGGGCAGTCAGTACGCTCCCCTCTACTATCCCGGAGTGGCCCAACTGGACCAGGCACAAGTAGTTAGCCTACGCGGCGGCGAGGAAGTGCAGGCCGATTTTGCCATGCGCCACATCAAGACGATGGAGATTTCGGGGCGTGTCATCGCGGCTGATGGCAGCCCGGCAACCCATGCCTTCGTGAATCTGTCGGTTCCTGAGGTCAGCGATTGGAGCCGGATGGGCGTCGGCACTGACGGCAAAGGCGAATTCACCATCAAAGGCGTGCCGCCGGGCAGCTATATCCTCAGCGCTCAGCAGCGCGATGAAGACAAGCACTACGAGGCCCGGCAGAAGCTGGAGGTAGGAGAGGAGAAGCTCGGCTCCATTACCCTTGCCTTCGCCCGAGGCGTAACGATCTCTGGGCATGTCATCGCCGCAAGTGCAGGCGCCAACGCTTTGGACCGGATCCGAGTCTATCTCTCGCCCGTCGAGGAAGATGACGGAACGCATGCCTGGGCAAAAGTAGAGAAAGATGGTTCATTCCAACTCAAGGACGTGGTCGATGGCAGTTACGTCCTGCACGTCTTCCCCGTGGAGCAGGGTTGGTTCGTGAAGTCGGCGCGCCAGGGTGGCGAAGATGTGTACCAGAAAGGCGTGCAAGTAGAGAAAGGGGCTTCGGCCGGACGTCTCGAAATCGTTCTGGGTTCCGACGGCGCACAATTGGAAGGTTCGGTCACCGATAAAGACCACGACCAACCCATAGCAGGCGCCCAGGTCCGGCTAAAGTTCGATCCCGAGACCCCCTACAATCGCGGCCACGGCCACATTATCAACACCGACCAGAACGGACATTTCACCTTCGACAGTCTGCCGCCTGGAAAGTACAGCGTCGTTGCCAGGCTGCCTTCAGCGACGCCTGAAGTCCCGGCGATCAAATCCGATCCCCAGATTGTCACTCTGGGAGAACATGAACATCTGGCCATACACCTCAATCTGGGCCTTGCCGCCGACTGATCGAGGCTTCCAGGGACTGAAGGGGTCCTCCTGCATGGCTAGGAGCGGAGCCTTAACGCGCGTTCGACCTTTTGAGGGCAGCCTTCGAAAGTCTTTTTGTGCGGGACCGGCGAGTTGGAGATTCCACGCCATGCAGGAACTGCTCTAACGATACAGTGTCGCCGCGACGAAAGGCGGCGCGCCCACGGCGCAGTGCGGCCAGTTCCGCCTTGGTCGGCTGCCCGACCGGGTATCGGCTCTCGAAATAGGCGCGAAGCGCCTCGCGGACCAGCTCGGAGCGGGTGCGCGATTCCGCCTTGCGAACCACCTCGAACTGGCGCACCATCGCCGGCGGCAAAGAAACGGTCATGGTTTGCGTGGTTCTCATATTGGAGTGCTACTCAGTAACACTGGTTGTTATGCTACCTTTCATCGGCGGCGCCGTCAATGCAGTGGATTTGCCGGAGGGTGTTTGACATGCCCCAGGCATCATCGCGCCTTCGGTGCAGCGCGTCTGGTTTCGCTTCCCCTAGCCCGAAGGGCGAAACAATCGTAGCCCAGCACGTGAGTGCTGGGACCATGTACCTTGAGCCACAGAGTCCCGCAGGGACGGCACTCAATCAAAGATCTCTGCCCGATTGAAGGTAACGCCGGACTTAGTCAGCAACGCTAGGGACTCGTCTTCGAAATTGTGCCGCCGATGATGCTCGGGCTGGTTCTGAATGTAAAGTCTGACGGCATCCACGTTCGACGGACTTACAGAAAAAGCGCCGTACCCTTCCTGCCATCCCGTCCAAGTCCCGCTTTCACGCAACCAGCGCGATGAATTTGACTTCAGCTTCCGCACGGCCTCAGCCACCGAGACTTGGCCGGGCAGCCGAAGTAATATGTGGACATGGTTTTCCGTCCCACCAACCCCTAGCGCATCGTAATGGAGATTCCTGGCCACGCCAGCGAGGTAAGCCCACAGCTTCGGCGGTTCAGCGATGGCTGGGAGGCGCCCTTTGGTGGAGAAGACAACGTGAAACAGCGTCGTGGTGTAAGTATGGCCCATGTGCCGTCCCTGCGGGACTCAGTTGATTCTCTCACGCCCACCCAGCACTAACGTGCTGATTTCATGACAACGTCGGCTCCCTCGCAGCGAGTACATTGGTGGCTGCGAACGACCAAAAGCTCGGGAGGAAGGAGTCGACGCGATGTTGATTATAGGTTGTGATTATCATCCGAGCTTTCAGCAAATCGCATGTTGTGACACTACAACCGGCGAATGCGGCAATCACCGGCTGGAGCACGGCGGCGAGGCCGAGTCGTTTTACCGTAGCCTTCAGGGGCAGGCGGTGCGGGTGGGCATGGAGGCCACCGGCGGCACCCGCTGGTTCGAGCGGCTGCTGGCCGACTGCGGCATCGAGTTGTGGATCGGGCATCCGGGCAAAATCCGGGCGGCCGCTCCGCGCAAGCAGAAGACCGATCGCCGCGACGCCGAACTGCTGCTCGATCTGTTGCTGCAGCAGCGCTTCCCGCGGCTGTCGGTGCCCAGCCCGGAGCAGCGCAATCTGCGGCAACTGGTGGGCCATCGTCATCGTCTGGTGCAGATGCAGACCAGGGTGAAGAACCAACTGCAGGCGCTGGCCATCAACGAAGGCCTGCGCTTGCGGCGCGCCCTGTGGAGCCGCAAAGGTCAGGCGCAGTTGCAGGCGCTGGCTCTGCCCTGCTGGGCCGAGCAGAAGCGCTGTGATCTGCTGGCACTGCTGGCTGATCTGCAGCGACGTAGCGCGCTGTTGGACCAGGCGGTCGAAGCCGCCGCCGAAGCCAGCCCGGTGGTGCGTTGCCTGCGCCAGCAGCGCGGGGTCGGTCCGGTGGTGGGTCTGGCCTACGAGCTCACCATTCTGGATCCCACGCGCTTTCAAACCAGCCGGCAGGTGGCCAGCTATCTGGGGCTGATTCCCGCCGAGCACAGCTCCGGCGGCAAGCAGCGGCTGGGGCACATCAGCAAGCAGGGCAATGCTCTGCTGCGCGGCCTGCTGGTGGAGGCGGCGCACGTGGCGGTGCGCTGGGAGCCGGAGTGGCGGCGCCAGTACGTGCGCCTGGCGATGAAGAAGAACCGCTCGATTGCCGCCGTGGCGATGGCGCGCAAGCTGGCGGTGCGCTTGTGGTGGCTGTGGAAGTCGGGACTCGCCTCGGGGCAGATCGGCGGGTCCGGTTCGCATGCAGAGCAGCCTGTTTAGCCCAGTGGGGTGCGGTTGATCCCCGACGTGCTGATTGGGCGCTCTGCCTCCCGCGATAGCGCGGGAGTTCGACTGACTAATCATGGTGCGCAAGCCACCGAATAGATGGATGGTGGAACCGGAGCGAGTGGTTCCATCGTATCGGTTAGAACGCGAGCTTTGGTCGTGACGCAAGCAAAAACCTTTTCCGCTAGAGCGAAATGGCGCTCTCTCAAAACCACGCGGGGGAAGTGTGTCGCAAAAAACCCTTGACACGGTCGACGTTGTCATAGATGGGCTAGTATTATGACGCGTTTCGGGCTAATCACTGGCCCGTGCTGGTTGTGGTTATCGAAAACCCGCCTCCTCACTCAAGACAAGCCTTGGATCGTGGATTACGTTGTTAAGGACCGCCATGTCTAATCGCGTGGGACGGCGACCGAAGAGTCTTAACTGTCCCACCGACATCAGTCGGGAGCTCCGGTTCTTGACACAGTAATGCGTAGACCTCTCCGCCGCCCGCTTGCCCACTTATCGCCTTTGGATAACAAGGAATGACAAAGAGCATGGTTCGGCGCGTTTGAAAGCCGCGCCCCTTCAGGTTACCTCCCGCCAAAATGTTACGAAAGTACAATTACCCTACCTGTACCTTCGTAACTTGACACTCGCCAACCAATCGCTACACTGGCGACGTGAGGCTTTGTGTCTCTACCGCCCAGCAGGTGGCGGAAGCGGCCCGATTGAGGCCGATGATCTTTGAAAAGTCAGTTGCCAGAAGTCGGCTTTCCGTTGTCAGACTGAAGCGTCGGGCTTTATCAATTGGTCAACACACGACCCTGGCGGTGCCAAAACGGGACAAATATTTGCGCGTAAGTCCTTTGAATGTAATACTTTACCTCTAACTCATTTCGATGGAATATTTTGCGAGCATTTTTCCACTAAGTCATTGATTCCACGCGATACGGGGAGGGGAGGGGGTATTGACGAACTAGTAATATCGTCCCAATTTGGGAACTCGCGGATGGTTGCTTAGGTTTGCCGAACAGTTAACAGCGACCGCTCGTCCATCCGCGTGACCGCAACAACTCGCGGAACTTCCGCCGCATCGTTCCCGTACCTCGGAGTGAGGGCAGTTCAGCACGCCAGTCAGCAAGGCGCGCGATGAGAGAAGGAGCACGTCATGGACGGAAACATTGTTGGTTTGGCGGCAGTGATTATGGTGTTCGGCATCCCAATGGCCGCGCTGTATACCTACTACCGTGTGCGCAAGCTGCGCACCGAGGAGCGTCTTGCGGCCATTGCTCGCGGGGTAAATGTTCCCATGGAGCCGGAGCTATCCCAGGCAGCGCGTACGCGCCGGTCGGGCATCTTGCTGGTGAGCGGCGCGTTGGGCTACACGATTGCGTTTGCACTCATCGCAAGGGCCGAGCCGGATGCATGGATGGCTGCGGCGTTCGGCGTTATTCCGTTCGCCATCGGAGTTGGTTGCTTCCTGGATTCAGCTCTGGTGCGCCGTGACCTTCGCGCTTCCTGACTGCCAGTTACGCCGGGCTTCGTACCGGCTCGGTTTGCAGCATCGGCAAGCGCGCCGCGCCGTAGAGACCGGCATCGCTGCCCAGCAGCGCGATCGTCACCACGGTGTGCTTCTGGCCCGGCTGAACGTGGTCAGGAGCGGTAAGGGAATAGATCGACGAGCGGACTTTCAACTCCTCAAACATGGTGGGCGCGAAGGCATTCCAGGCGCTGGCCACACCGCCGCCGATGACGTACATGGGAAGATTCAGTGCGTTGACCATGCTGCCAATGCCGATGGCCAACGCGCGGCCGACCGTGCGGTAGATCCGCTGTGCGGACTCATGCCCCTGAATGGCAAGCTGGTAGATTCCACGCGACGTGAATTCCACGTTCCCACGCGCTCCCTCGGCCAAGTCCGGAGCGTTTCCGGTGGCGATGGCCTCCTGCGCCATGCGCACAATGGCAGTCGCGGAAGCGTACTGCTCGAGGCAGCCGCGGCTGCCACAGCCGCACGGATGCCCTTCCGACTCGATGTTGAAGTGGCCAAGCTCACCCGCCATACCGCTCATGCCATGCCAAAGCTGACCATTGAATACCAGGCCACCGCCAACGCCGGTACCCAGCGTGTACATCGCCATGTTGTCGATGTTGCGGCCCGCGCCCAGCCATTTCTCGCCCATCGCAGCCGAATTGGCGTCGTTCTCAAGAATCACGGTCGTCCCGAGTTTGCGCTCGATTAATTCGCGAACTGGAAAATTCAGCCAGTCGGGAAGATTCGGCGAGCGCATGACCGTTCCGGTGTCCATGTCGATGAATCCGGGCACGCCGATTCCGATGCCGGCCAGTTGGCTCGAATCGCGATACTTGACGCTCAGCGATTGGATGGCGTCGCACATCTCGCCAATCACAAAATCGCGGCCCCGCTGCACTTCCGTTCCCGTGGTCAGCTTCTCCAACAGTTTGCCGTCGCTATCAACCGCAGCGATGCGCAGGTTGGTTCCTCCAAGATCGACTCCGATCGAATAAACGCGCATGAACGCCCCTCAGCCGCCGTCGATTGGTTACTTCTGACAGCGCGGACAATAATGACTGCTGCGACCAGCGATAATAACCCTTTTGATGGGCGTACCGCACACCAGGCACGGCTCGCCCTCCCGCCCGTAGACGCGGTGCTGCAACTGGAAGAATCCCTCCCGCCCTTCCGCATCCACGTAGTCGCTGACCGACGAACCGCCCAGCTTGATCGCCTCGCGCAGTACCTCCTGCAGAGCGCCATGGAGCCTGCGCAACTCCGCACGCGAGAGCGATGTAGCGCGCCTGCGCGGCCGGATTCCCGCGCGGAAGAGCGACTCGTCAGCATAAATGTTCCCCACGCCGCTCAACAGCTTCTGGTTCAGCAGCGCACTCTTGATCGGGGTTTTCCGGCCCCGGAAAAGAGTGAGGAATCGTTCGCTCTGCAAACCCAGAGGCTCGTCACCAGGAGCGGTGAATCCAGGCTTGCTCTTGGACTCCATCCGAACTACAGCCAACCTGCCGAATCGCCGGGGATCGACGAAACGCAGCTCTCGTCCCGACCCCAGCTTCAAGACTGCATGAGTATGCTTCGCCATCTCGGTCCCGGGAGATGCGATCAGCAAGCGCCCGGTCATCCCCAGATGCACAATCCACTGCCCGCGCGTCGCCCAGGTCTTCCGCCCATTTCGGCTTGGCCGCTCGAGGTCGAAGACGATGTGCTTGCCGACACGTCTCACTCGCTGGATGCGCGCGCGCTCCAAAACAGCCGCGACTTCTTTTGCCGGCGACTTCAGCGGCTCAGGCTTTTCGCCCAGCCAGACTGACTCGACGACGTCGCCTGCGACCCGCTGGTTGAGACCGCGGGCTATGGTTTCGACTTCAGGCAGCTCGGGCATTGGGAACAGTGTACGGCAATGAACGTTGCGCGCGGTCCACGCGGTGCCGGAGATGAATCAGTTCTCGGGGATTGCTTGTCCAAATGCGAGCAAGTTTCCATCGGGCGCCAGTACCAGGAGCTCTCGTTGGTAGTTTCGACGTCTCTTCAATCTGGATTGATTGTGTGACAAGACCGTTGGTCGCCACGCTCAAGCGCCAAGAGAAAAATGGAGATTCCGGCGTAGAAATTATCAGTCAGCGCGAGGTCGAGCCCATCAAGCTCGCATTACCGCGCAGCCTTCAGAGCTGCGGCCACCTGCGTGATGCGTGCACCCTGATGCTTCGCGACGACAAGCTCGTCCGCGGTCGGCGGGGCGCTGTTCTGTCCGGAAGTCGATGACGATCCGTACGGCGTCCCGTGGCCCTGAAAAACTTTCTCGTGAGTGTAGCCGTTCGGCACGATGATGAATCCAAGGTGCGCCATCGGGAAGTACAACGAGACCACCGTCGTCTCGTTTCCTCCGTGCGGCCCTGCCGTGGAAGTAAAGGCACCAGCCGCTTTTCCGTTCAATTTACCTTGGAACCACAGACCACCAAGGCTGTCTATGAATGCCTTCAACTCCGCCGACGTATTACCAAATCGCGTTGGGGTGCCAAATACGATTCCATCGGCCCACTCTGCGTCGTCTGGCGTTGGGGCACCGTACTCGGCGAGCATCCTTTTGCTGCGCTCCTCCCAGCCGGGCACTTTGGCCATAACCGCCGGAGAAACGATATCGGGCACGCGGCGGAGCCGGACTTCGGCCCCGGCTTCACGGGCTCCTTCACTAATGGCTTTAGCAAGCCGTTCTACGGAGCCATCACGAGAGTAAAACGCAACGAGAATGTTTGCTTTAGGTTCTGGCATCGACAATTCCTTGAATCCGAACGTTTTCCTTAACCCAATCTTGGATGCGAGCAACAAGCACGAAGTTTTAAAAAAGGCGCCTAAATTCGAAGCCCAATAGATCGGTGAAGAAGGTCAACGCCCGTTCAAGGTCCTCGACAACCATGAAGGGCGTAACCTGGATGAAGTTTGACACGCGTTACTCTCCTCGGAGGGAGCTTAGCACGGCTTTTCCGCAGTCGTTTCGCATTGCGCCCCTTCCAGCACAACCTGTAGAATTTAGAGTTACACAGCCCGTCTCACGTTAATTTCCCCGTATTTTGGACTTGCTTACCGATTGGAAGGCGAGTTGTGTGCGAATCTGCGCGGTCGCTGGCGTTCTCACGCGGGCGATTGCCGATGGAGTAGCAAGTTGAAAACTGGCAAGACTGCGGTCATCGTCGGCGCACAGTGGGGCGATGAAGGCAAAGGCAAGATCGTTGACGTTCTCTCCGAGCGGTTCAAGGTGGTGGCGCGCTATTCCGGCGGCCACAACGCCGGACATACAGTAACGATCCACGGAAAGAAATTCATTCTTCAGCTCATCCCTTGTGGCGTGCTGCGCGAAGGCTGCCGCGGGGTGATCGGCAACGGCGTGGTGCTCGACCCGTTTGCCTTCATCAAGGAAGTCGACGCGCTGCGCGCGACCGGCGTGCGGGTTGACGGCAATCTGTTCGTCAGCAACCGCGCCCATGTGATTCTTCCCTACCACCGCATGATTGAGCTGGCGTCGGAGAATGCTCCCGGGCGCGTAAAGATCGGCACCACGTCGCGCGGCATCGGTCCAACCTACGAGGACAAGATGGCGCGGAGCGGATTGCGCGTGCAGGACCTGCTCGACAAGACGCTGCTACGCAAGCACATCGAGAATGCCTGCCGCGAGAAAAACACCATCGCGCACGCCCTGTTTAATAGCGAGCCGTTGGACGCCGACAAGATGTATACCGACTACGCCGAGATCGCCAACCGTGTGGCTCCGTTCGTCACCGACACCGCGCTGCTGCTGAATCAGGCAATTGCCCACGGTGAATCAGTAATGTTCGAGGGCGCGCAGGGCACCATGCTCGATATCGATCACGGGACCTATCCCTTCGTCACCTCCTCGAGCGCGACTTCCGGTGGAGCGGTTACGGGAACTGGCGTGCCCCCGACCTCCATCGGCATGGTCGTCGGCGTCACTAAGGCGTATTGCACGCGCGTGGGCGGAGGCCCGTTTCCAACCGAGCTGAAGGATGAGGTCGGCGAGGCCTTGCGTAAGAAGGGCAACGAATTCGGCGCCGTGACCGGGCGTCCCAGACGCACCGGCTGGCTTGACCTGCCTCTGCTTCGTTATTCGAACATGATCAACGGGACGAGCTGGCTGGTCGTGACAAAGCTTGACGTACTGGATGAACAGGCCGAAATTCCGGTTTGCGTGAGCTACAAGGTCGACGGCAAGGAGACCCAGGAGATTCCGGCGCAGGCGTCAGGTTACGAGAAGATCGAGCCGGTTTATACGAAACTGCCCGGCTGGCAAACCAACACGTTTGGCATCGACAACTATGATCGGCTGCCGGAGAAGGCTAAGCGATATCTCGAATTCGTGGAGAAGGAATCCGGGGCGAAGGTTGGTATCGTTTCGACCGGTCCGGACCGCGAGCAAACAATGTTCGTTCCCGAGTTCACCGAGATGCTGGATACGGTGAGCGGAACGGCCAAGAATTAGAACCGACGCGGAGGATCCCATGGTGGTACTTGCGGTGACCTGGATGGCAAACCCTGGACACGAAGACGAAGTCGCACAGATCTTCGCCAAAATGCAGGCTGCCTCGCGCCAAGAGCCGGGCTGCCTGATGTACATCGTGCATCGCCACAAGACCGATCCGCAGCGTTTCTTTATCTATGAGCAATATCGCGACGATGCCGCTCGGGAGGCACATCGCCAATCGCCCGCACTTCCAGGAGTATGTCGTCGGGGCGCTGAAGAACATCGGCGAGCGCAAGGAGGGCGAATTGTATTCGCCACTGACAGTCGAATAAGCGCTCAACTGCCGACCTGAGCCGGAACAGCGCTCGGCTCCTTCAGTTCCTCACGCAAGATATCGAACAACGCCGCCAGAACCGATGCGACCACCGGGCCCAAGAACAATCCCAAGAAACCAAACGCTTCGACGCCGCCGAAGATAAAGAAAAGCAGTACCAACGGATGTAGCTCCACCCGCCCGCCTACGACCCACGGTCGGACGATGTTGTCGATGCTGCTGACCACCACGATGCAGTAAACCAGGAAAAACAAGCCCTTCCCAATGGAACCCGTTACCAGCAGGTAAATTGTGACAGGCAACCAAACCAGGGCCGAGCCCACCACTGGGATGATGGACGCGAAGCCGGTAGCCAGACCCAGCAGCAGAGAAGACTGCATGCCCATGATGCGCAAAGCGACTCCGACGAACACGCCCTGCGCTACACCCACCGAGAGAATGCCGTAAACATTGGCGATGATGGTGTCGGAGATATTTCTATACAACCGCGCCACCTGCTCCGGAGAAAGCGGGAGAAGAGTTCCTGCGCGGTAGGCCCACTGCGCTCCATCGCGAAACAGGAAGAACACAACAACGAAGGTGATGAGCGCATCGATGACGAAGCGGGCGATTCCGCTCAGAACGTTCGCCCCAAAGCCCACCAGCCAAACACTGACCTTCTGCGCGTCGGCGCTGATCATGGCTTTGAAGTCATACTTGGAAAGATCGACCCAATGGCTAACATAGCGGAGGGGACGGTCCGCCAGGTACATTACTAAAGATGGGAACCCTCCCTCTTCGATACTTCTGCGACCCAGATAATGCGCCGCTGCGAATGCTTCGTTCGCGGCCAACACGGCAATAATGAAGCCGGGCACGGCAAACAGCAGAATCAGTAGCACCGTGGACAGCAATGCAGAGCTGCCGACTCGACGCTTGTTCCACCGCAACAGGCGTTCGTGCAGAGGATAAAAGACGACCGCAAGAATGATGGCAAACGCGAAAGGCTTCAGGAATGACTGAGTTATAACAAACGCGAGCCCCAGTGCAACCAGCAACAGCACGGAAAGAAATATGATGGTGGTGCGCTTGCTTCATAGGGAACCGCTCAAGTTGTAACACGAACCTTGCGGGCAGGACAGCAACGTTGTAACGATGTCCAACGCTTTGGGTCTGCACGCGATACCACAGCGAATCATCCAGGCTCGGCGGAGCTTCGGGAAAGACGGTCATGCATCGCTGGTCTCAGTTGTTCATCCCCACATTGCGCGAAGCCCCGGCCGACGCCGAGGTCGCCAGCCACAAGTTTCTCATCCGCGCCGGATACATCCGCCAGCTCGCTGCCGGGATTTACTCCTTCCTCTTTCTCGGTCAGCGCTCGATGCTCAGAATCACGACCATCGTCCGCGAGGAAATGGACCGTATCGGTCAGGAGTTGCATCTTCCCGCGCTGCACCCGCGCGAAATCTGGGAAGCGAGCGGCCGCTGGCAGGCCATGGGCGAAAGCATGTTTCGCCTGAAAGACCGCGGTGGGCGCGACTTGTGCCTGGGCATGACCGCCGAGGAAGTCATGACCGAGATCGCGCGCAAGGAGCTGCGCAGCTACAAGCAGCTCCCGCAAATCTGGTATCAGATCCAGCAGAAGTTCCGCGATGAGCCGCGGCCCAAGTCCGGATTGTTGCGGGTGCGGCAGTTCACCATGAAGGACTCCTATTCCTTCGACCTCGACGCCGCGGGGCTCGACGTCAGCTACCAGAAGCATTACGACGCGTACTGCCGAATCTTCGATCGCTGCGGCCTGAAGTACGTTGTGGTTGAGGCCCACTCGGGTGCGATGGGCGGTTCGCAGTCCCACGAGTTCATGGTGAACACTGACGCGGGCGAGGACATGGTGGCGAGCTGTGCTGAATGTGGTTATGCGGCGAACCTCGAGAAAGCAACGTCCAGGCTTGACCCGGTCGAAGATCTGCCGCCGTCAGGGAACGGCGAGCCGGAACTCGTACACACGCCGGGGCAGAAGACAATTGAAGATGTCGCGCGGTTCCTGGGTGTCTCGCCGGAACACACGATCAAGACGCTCGCGTACGTCATGACCGACGGCACGGTGATGAAAGGCGGCGAGCCGCGAACGCGCGCGCTGGTTGTCCTCATGCGCGGCGACCACATGCTCAACGAGGCGAAGCTCTCGGGTGCGATTGGCGGGAAGGAGTATCGCCCGATGCAGGAGGAGGAGATTCGCGAGCTGTTCCACTCGCCGGCCGGATATCTCGGGCCGCTGAACGTCGGATGGGCGAAGGATGATGTCGATGTCACGAGGCCGTTGCTGCTGGTTGAAGAAGCCTTGCGCGGACGGAGGAACCTAATCGCCGGCGCGAACAAGGAGGAGTACCACATAAGGAATCTCACTCCGGGCGAGGCCTTCCATCCGACTGCGTGGGCCGACCTGCGGAGCGTCGTCGAGGGGGAAGGCTGCCAGAACTGCGGATCTCCGCTAAAGATCGGCAAGGCCGTCGAGATCGGACACATCTTCAAACTCGGTTACAAATACTCGGACTCGATGGGCCTGAGTGTGCTTGATGAGCATGGCAAGGAAGTCACGCCGATCATGGGCAGCTACGGCATCGGCATCGAGCGTATTCTCACCGCCTGCATCGAGCAGAACCACGACGACGATGGCTTCTGGCTGCCGACGAGCATTGCACCGTTCGATGTGGTCATCTCGCCGCTGAGCACGACCGACGAATTGCTGAAGTGGCGCTTCCGAGATCGGCTCCAAGCTTGAGCAGGCCGGATTCGAGGTGCTGCTCGATGACCGGGATGAGCGGCCGGGCGTCAAGTTCAAGGATGCGGACCTCATCGGAGTTCCCTATCGAATTACGATTGGCAGCAAGAAGTTTGCCGAGGGCAAGGTCGAGTTGCTGGCGCGGGGCACGAAGCAGAAGGAAGATGTCGCGATTGGATTCGTCGTCGAGCACATGGAGAAACTCGCCGGAACATAGATGGTGCCAGTTGGACAGGAAACGGAACATCAGACGTATTCGTTTATACTACGTTGTATGCCTGGCTCAAATATCCTGACTCTTCGAGTTGATAGCAAGCTAAAGAAAAAACTCGACAAGCTGGCGAAGACCACCCAGCGCAGCCGTTCTTTCCTTGCGGCAGAGGCCATCCGGGAATACGTCGCCCTCAACGAGTGGCAGATCGAAGAGATCGAGAAGGCGATAGTGCAGGCCGACGCGGGAGACTTCGCGACCGACGAGGAAGTCGAGGAGATATTTAGGAAATGGGCGAAGCGTGCGCGTTAGGTGGCTCCGGGCGGCGCTCGCCGACCTTGAAGCCCAATTCGAGCATATCGCGCAAGATAACCCGGCCGCAGCGTTGAGAACCGTCCTGAGAATTCGCCGGACCGTCGATCTGCTCGCAGCGCATGCCGGGATTGGCCGTCCTGGGCGGGTACCAGGCACACGCGAACTCGTCATTTCGGGAACGCCTTACAGCGTCCCCTATCGTGTACGTGCCGGCAAAGTCGAAGTACTGAGGGTTTTTCACGCGGCTCGCAGATGGCCGAGACACCTATAACCCGCGTCACTACCCTTCCTTCCCTGCCAGACCCAACTCCCCGGCGATTCCCTTCATCGCTTCGATGCAGACTGTGATGTGCTCATCGAGGTCCACGCCCAGCCCGGCGGCACCGTTAGTGATGTCGTCACGGCTCACTGCGCGCGCGAAGGCTTTGTCCTTCATCCGTTTGCGTACCGACTTCGCGTCCACTTCCGCGAGCGATTTATTTGGCTTGACTAATGCCGTTGCGGTGATGAATCCCGCCAGCTCGTCACAGGCAAACAGCGCCTTCTCCAGATTGGAGTCGCGGGTGACGCCGGTGTAGTCGGCGTGCGACATGATGGCCCGGCGGATGTCCTCGGCAACACCGCGCTGGGTCAGGATTTCGTTTCCCTTGTACGGGTGATCGTCCAGGCTAGGGTATTTCTCGTAGTCGAAATCGTGGATCAGCCCCACCACGCCCCACCGCTCTTCATCCTCACCGAACTTACGGGCGTAGGCGCGCATGCACGCTTCCACCGCCAAGGCGTGTTTACGCAAACTTTCTGACTGGGTGAACTCAGTTAGTAAACACCACGCATCGGAGCGAGTCATTCCGCGATTCTCCCGTGTTTCGCTGGTTTTCTTACGCTGGGTTGGGATGCGCTTGCCGGAATTGCACAGCTTTCCGGCTTTTCAGCCCAATATTCTCTTGACTGTAGCAGAGAAATGCGGCAATGTACGCGTAAGCTGTTTTCGGTGTCCGCTCTGGCACTCCCGCAGCCTAAATGGCCACGACTCTCGCGCCGGTAGATTCCCGCGAAGTGGTGAGATGCGACCAGTGCCATCTCGTCCAGTTCAAAACCGTCAACAATCTATGCCGTCGTTGCCGCACGTCGCTGGATGAGGACGAGCCCGAGCCAATCCTCACGCCTTGTTTGCCGGTGGTGGAAGTAGAAACTTCTGACCGCTCCCAAGTGCACGTCGCGATGGCCATCCGCAATCTGCGGCAGCGTGCCGGCCTGAGCCAGCGGCAACTGGCACTGCGTATGGGCGTGCCGCGTACCTATGTCTCGAAGATCGAGAACGAAAAGGCCACGCCAACCCTGTCATCGCTGGCCCGGCTGGCGGCGGCGCTCGAGGTGAGCGTGCCCGATGTGCTGCGTGCCTGCGGTCCGTCACGCGAGGATGAGATCAACGAAGCACTCGCTGACCCCTTCATCGCTGAGCTGGCTGAGTTCACCTCAAAGCTGAACGCGATGCAGCTTTCGAACGTGTTGTCACAGGTCCGAGACATGGTTGAGCACCCGCGCCGGTATACGCAGAACTAGCGCCGGCTCGTCAGTTTTGTTGATCTCTATCCTGCGCGGCTAAAGTCGGTCCGGCTATGCTCACATGGGTGTGCCTGGACCTGGAACCGCGTGAAACCTAAGCCGACCGGAAGGTGCCGAGGCCTGTGCCTCGGCATTTTCTTTGCTGGTGGTGAGGCTGCAGGCTCGGGGTAATGCGGATCCGAACGGAGAGAATAACAGCTACAACCATCCCACTTAAACAAACGCAAAAGGGCGAAAAAGCGTTACAGGATTTTTGGTAAAGATTTGTTAAGTCTTCCCGAATTGGAACTCCTTGTTCGCGGCGAGTGCACGGGCGCTGCGCATGAAGATCATCCATCCCTCCAACTGGGCGGTGGAAATGCGCACTCCTTCGACTTCGTCGATGAAGACGCCTGCCATCACAGGGCCCTATGATCGCCGTCACAGACTTAAGTGATAACACTCTGATAACAAGGAGAACCATCCTCGATATTGGGCAACGTCCGACTCGATCGGCCCGCACCGGATACCCAGCTTGATACGAGGTCAGCGTCGAGGCGTGGTGTAAAGGGTACGTGCCGCCCCAGAACGTATCCGGTGAGCCAAGAGCGCCCTTCGTTGAAATTCGGGACCCGTAACTTACTGCTCCGAGAAAAGAGGCCTTATGAATCCTTCTTCTCCGTCCATTTGGCAGATCATGGAGTCGAAAGGGTACTCGCGGCGTGAATTCCTGGAGTTTTGCAGCTATGCGGCGATCGCCGCGGGACTCGCAGGCTCACACCTCGACGCCGTTGCCCAGGCATTTGAGAAGAAGGCCCGGCCTCCGGTTGTGTGGCTACACTTTCAGGAGTGCACCTGCTGCAGCGAATCGTTCATTCGATCTTCGCACCCCATCGTGGCGGACGTGCTCCTCGATTTGATCTCGCTCGATTACACCGAGACTCTGCAGGCGGCGGCGGGCTTCCAGGCCGAGAAATGTCTCCAGGACACGATCAAGAAATATCCCGGCCAATACATACTGCTGGTGGAAGGCTCGGTCCCGGTCAAGAGTGACGGCGTGTATTGCTGCATCGCCGGAAAAACCGCCGAAGACATCTTGCAGGAGAGCGCCAAGGATGCAGCGGCGGTGATCGCATGGGGCAGTTGCGCGTCCAACGGTTGCATTCAGGCGGCGAGCCCGAATCCAACCGGCGCCACTCCCGTCCATGAGTTGATCAACAAGCCCGTCATCAACGTTCCCGGCTGCCCGCCCATTGCTGACGTAATGACTGGCGTGGTTACTCACGTTCTGGTGCTCGGCCGCGGGCCGGAATTGGACAACCTGGGGCGGCCGAAAGAGTTCTATTCGCGGCGCGTGCATGACACCTGTTACCGGCGTGCCTATTACGACGCCGGGCTGTTCGTTCAAGCGTGGGACGACGAGAATGCGCGCAAGGGTTATTGCCTTTACAAGATGGGTTGCCGTGGACCGGTGACCTACAACGCATGCTCGGTGACCAAGTGGAACGGTGGGGTCAGCTACCCAATTCAGTCGGGACACGGGTGCATCGGCTGCAGTGAGGCCGGGTTCTGGGACAACGAGCCCTTCTACCAGCACCTTGCCTCGTTCCCAGGATTCGGTATTGAAAGCACGGCTGACAAAATTGGCACAACCTTGGGTATCGGCGCGCTGATTGGCGTGGGGGCACATGCTGTCACCACCAACATTCGCAAACACAAACTGATTGAGGAAGAGCGTCAAGACGACAGCAAGACCAAGGTAACGTCCGAAGAGCAGGACTAAAGCGCAGTACGACCGACAGTGAGGTGATCGCATGCCAAGGATGGTGGTTGATCCAATTACCCGCATCGAAGGGCACCTTCGGATTGAGGCCGTCGTCGAAAACGGCACCATCACGGATGCCTATAGCGCCGGCACCATGGTGCGGGGCTTCGAAAAGATCCTGAAGGGGCGCGATCCTCGCGATGCCTGGGCCTTCACGGAGCGCGCCTGCGGCGTTTGTACCACGGTGCACGCGCTGGCCAGCGTCCGTACCGTGGAAGATGCGTTGGGGATTTCGGTCCCCAAGAACGCGGAACTGATTCGCAATCTGATGTTCTGCACGCAGTATGTGCAGGACCACGTCGTCCACTTTTATCATCTGCACGCTCTGGACTGGGTGGACGTGGTGAGCTCGCTGTCGGCCGACCCGCAGAAGACCGCGCAGATCGCCACCTCCATCTCACCCTGGCCGAAGAGTTCGCCGAAGTATTTCGCCGCAGTACAGCAAAAGCTAAAGGCCTTCGTCCAAACCGGACAATTGGGTATCTTCGCCAACGGCTATTGGGGAAATCCATCTTATAAGCTGCCGCCTGAGGTGAACCTGCTGGCGGTGACGCACTATCTGGAAGCGCTGGAATGGCAGAAGGAAATTGTTAAGATTCACACCATTTTCGGCGGCAAGAACCCGCACCCGAATTACCTGGTCGGGGGAGTGCCCTGCTCCATCAACCCCGACGAAGTCAACGCCATCAACATGGACCGTTTGAACTACGTCGGAAGTTTGATCACTGGCGCAATCGCGTTCGTGGAACAGGTGTATATACCAGACCTGATGGCCATCGCAGGGTTCTACAAGGATTGGGCGGCGATTGGCGGCGGCCTGAAGAACTACCTCGCCTATGGCGATCTGCCCACTCGCGGCTACGGCCAACCCGACTACTTCAAGTTTGCCCGGGGAGCGATTCTGGATCGCAACCTGAACGAAGTGTATCCGGTGAACGGCCGCGACGCGGAAGAGATCAAGGAGTATATCGAGCATTCCTGGTACTCCTATTCGAGTGGAGAAGGAAGCGGGCTTCATCCCTTCGACGGCGAAACCGAACTCAACTACACCGGGCCCAAACCTCCCTATGAGCAGCTCAACGTTGAGGCCAAGTACTCATGGCTGAAAACGCCGCGCTGGAAGGACCACCCGATGGAAGTTGGGCCGCTGGCGCGTCTGCTGGTTTCCTATGCCAAGGGCAGTACGGAAGTGAAGGACGTAGTGAACGAAGCTCTGGGTCAGCTCGGGGTGCCGATTACTGCCCTGTTCTCGACCCTGGGTCGGACGGCCGCCCGCGGGCTGGAGACCCGCCTCGTCGTGCACTGGATGAAGGGCTTCTACGATGAGCTGATAGCGCAAATAAAGACCGGCGAGCTTTCCACCTTCACCCGCGATCGTTGGGAGCCTTCCACCTGGCCGGCAACGGCGCAGGGAGTTGGACTGAGCGAAGCGCCGCGTGGCGCGCTGGCACACTGGATCAAGATCAAGGATGGGAAGATCGACAACTACCAACTGGTTGTGCCCAGCACCTGGAATGCATCGCCGCGTGACCCGAAAGGCCAGCGTTCGGCCTACGAGGCGTCCCTAATCGGCACGCATCTGGCTAATCCGGAGCAGCCGCTGGAAATTCTGCGGACGATCCACTCGTTCGATCCGTGTATCGCCTGCGCGGTGCACCTGTACGATCCCGATGGCAAGCACGTTCACCAGGTTAAGTTTTATTGAGGACGGCGACATGGCCAACGCATCCGTGGCAACGTATCAGAGAGTGTATGTATGGGAGCTGCCGGTCAGGTTCTATCACTGGGTCAATGCCGTCTGCGTGGTGGTGTTGATCGCTACTGGATATCTGATTGGCAATCCGCAGGCAATCTTCTACGCCTCAGAGGCCTATCAGCAGTACTGGTTTGGCACGGTCCGATTCATTCACTTCGTAACTGCGTTCGTCTTTTTCTTCACGTTTCTGTTTCGCATCTACTGGGGGTTCGTGGGCAACGCCTTCGCGCGCTGGACGAATTTCATTCCCTATAAACGGACCCAGGTTGAGGAAATCGGCGAAGTGTTGAAGGTTGACGTATTGCAGACGCAAGCTCCGCGGCGACATTTCGCTGGGTCACAACTCGCTGGCAGGATTCATCTACTTCCTGTCGTTTCTGGCGTTTCTATTCCAGTCGGCGACGGGATTTGCCCTCTATTCCAGCATGAGCAAAGCCTTCCTGCCGCAGATGTTCCGCTGGATTGTGCCGCTGATGGGCGGCGAGTTCCGCGTGCGGCAGTGGCACCACGCCATGATGTGGTTCTTCATCCTGTTTGCGATCGTGCATGTTTATCTGGTCTTCTACCACGACTACATCGAGGGCCGGGGAACGACGTCCTCGATGGTAGGTGGGTGGAAGTTCCTACGGCGCAGCAAACATGACTGAAGGTGCGGGCCAAGTGCTGGTTTTGGGCATTGGCAACGTGCTCATGGGCGACGAGGGCATAGGCGTTCACGTCGTGCGTCACCTTGAAAAGTGCGGCGTTCCGGCGGACGTCGAACTTCTCGATGGCGGCACCGGCAGCTTCCTGCTGCTGGATCCCATGCAGCGCGCCCGCAAGGTGATTTTGATTGACGCTACGCTGGACGGGAATCCGCCCGGCACAGTGCGCCGCCTGACTCCGCGCTTTTCCAAGGACTACCCTCGCACGTTGACCGCGCACGACATCGGGCTTAAAGATCTTCTAGATACGTTTTATCTTTTGGACCATCCGGTGGATGTGGTTTTGTTTGCCATTTCTATCGCCGCTCTCCAGGACGTCGGTATGGAATTGTCGCCGGAGATCGAGGCTCGCATCCCCGAGTTCGCGCGACTCGTGCTTAGGGAGCTGGGATCGGCGAGCCAATCTGAAATCTAAAGACGAACCGTCGGCAGGAAATGCGCCACGCGGGTAATGGATTCTTAGGAAGTCTGTGGCATCGACAGTAGGGAAAGGGAGATCGCGATCTCGAGCTACTTGTACTGTGCATGAGACCTGCGCAGCAGCGGCTAGTGTTTGCTAACAACCGACTCACCATCAGAGCGCGGGGTGGCGGGCTCTATAAAAGGGGATGTCAAGAGAAAACACTTTGTTCCTCTGCCCAGGTTGGCGTCCAAAAGACGAACGCGAGCCCGCGGCACCTGTCGCAACTTGCGCTAGAGCCGCGCCTACCGTATCTTGAAGCGGATGGAAGTACACTTCACGCCTGAGCAGGAAGCGCAACTTGCGCAGATCGCCACCAAGGCAGGCACTAACGCCGAGCGTTTGGTGAAGGATGCTGCCCTGCGCTTGTTGGAGGATGAAAACCATTTTCGCGCCATCGCACCTGAATTGCCGACTTTACATCTGGGCGTAATGAAATCTCTACATCGCCGCGACATCTACGACGATGTCCGTTGAGCCGGGAATTGTTGACGCAAATGTCCTGGCCTATGCGACGAACGCCGACGCCCCTGACCACCCAGCCTCACGGGCTTTGCTCGACGCGGCACGAGACCCTTCGATAACGCTCTACGTCACCTCACAAATTCTTTGTGAATTCTATTCGGTCATCACCAACCCGCGCCGAGTGGCCGCACCCTGTTCTTCGACCGAAGCGTTGCGGATTATTTCGGCGCTGTTGGCCCTGCCGGGCATCCATGTTTTGGCAAGCCCAGCCCGCGCCGTAACAGCGCTGATCGAATTGTTGCGGCGTCATCCGGTTGCCGGCGGAGAGGTTTTCGATTTGCAGATCGTCGCGACCATGCAGGCCAACAACGTTCAGAGGATTTACACTTTCAATAGCGGAGACTTTGAGGTGTTTCCAGAGTTGATGGTTGTTGTCCCTGGCTCTTAGGTGCGGCACGCGCAGGAGATTGCCTGCCTTGACTCACATCGTGGGCGACTCGCGTGGTTGCTCCCTTTTCATTGCACCGCCTTCCTCCCTGTGCTACTTTCAGAACGGCAGAGGTATGCTTTGCGCGCACAAGTGCCCGCTGGGCTGAACCGCAAAGAGGCTGAGATCTACTCCCGCCTCGATCTGGAGCGGTTGCCCCATCACATCGCCATCATCATGGACGGGAACGGCCGCTGGGCCAAACGCCGCCATTTGCCTCGCATCGCGGGACACCGCTCGGGCGTGGCCGCAGTGCGCTCGACGATCGAGACCGCCGCGCGCGTTCATATCCCGGCCCTGACCCTCTATTCCTTCTCCGTGGAAAACTGGAAACGCCCGAAGTCCGAAGTGCAGTACCTGATGAACCTGCTGCGGCGCTACCTCATGATGGAGCTCCCCACGATGATGGAGAACAACATCAAGCTGCAGTATATCGGGCGGCAGCAGGAACTGCCGCAAGAGGTACAGGAGCGCATGGCGTGGGCCCGCGAGATGACGGAAAAGAACACCGGGATGGTCCTCACGCTGGCACTGAATTACGGCTCCCGAACCGAGTTGGTGGATTGCTTCAACGCGTTGATGCGGGAAGCATCGAGGAACGGTGGCATAGAGCACCTGAAGATCGACGAGACATCGATTGCGCGCCATCTATATACCAATGGCCTTCCCGAGCTCGACCTGGTGATTCGCACCAGCGGCGAGATGCGGCTCAGCAACTTCCTGCTCTGGCAAGTGGCGTACGCAGAGATTTACGTCACCGAGACCCTGTGGCCGGACTTTCGCGGCGCGCAGTTGCTCGAGGCGATCGAGGCGTTCCAAAAGCGCGAGCGCCGCTTCGGAGGACTGATCGGCGGCGACAACGGACACCTGTCGTGAAGCGCGTCCTGACCGCGGTCATCCTAGTTCCTCTTGTCATTCTGGCTTTGTTCAAGGCGCCACTGTGGCTGTTCACGCTGCTGGTGCTGGGAGTGGCTCTGCTGGCGGCGCGGGAGTACCTGGACATCGCAGCCGCGACAGGATTCAAGCCATTTCGCGCGCTAGGCTATTTGTTCCTGGTCAGCTTGTTTGTTGCCTGCGGCGCGTTTATCTCCCTGGTCGATGTCTCCCGGGTTCCGGTCTCTGCTGTCGCAGCCTCCGGCATCACTGCCGCCTTGTCTTTGTTGACGGTGTTGGCCTCTCCCTTTGTGTTCGTAATCGCGGGCTTGCAACGCGAGCCTCTCTCCGCCGCACTTGGAGACTCGTCGGTCTCGTTTTTCCTGATGCCATACGTCGGCTTTACCCTGTTCGGCCTGCCGATCCTTCGCTCGTACGAGAATGGCGCGATCTTCATCCTTTTCGTCATGCTGACGGTTTGGGCTGGGGATATAGCGGCGTTCTACGTCGGACGGGCGTTCGGCAGCCACAAACTGGCGCCGCGAGTCAGCCCCGGCAAGTCGTGGGAGGGCTCCATCGCGTCAGCCATCGCGGCCGTCGTGGTTGCGATCCTGCTGTTTCGCTTTCTGACTCCGATATGGCGAGGACTGCATAACATTCATCTTGCTTCCCTGTCTGGGTATACCTATTACATGCATTCTCTGGGGAACATGCGGCCGGACTTCCCTCGTGCGCCATGGTGGATGGCCGCTGTGTTCGCGCTTTGTATCAATCTCGCGGCGCAGTTCGGCGACCTCGTCGAGTCAGCCTTGAAGCGGGGAGCTGGGATGAAGGACTCGGGCAATCTGCTGCCAGGGCATGGAGGAGTACTTGACCGCATCGACGCTCTGCTGTTCGCTGTTCCCATGGGCTGGTTGTTCTACGTCTCGGGCTACTCCAGTTACTTCACCTCGCGCGGAATCTTGGTAAGCTGAACCGTTCATGAAGCGTATTGCCATTCTCGGCTCGACTGGCTCCATTGGCAGGAGCACGCTCAGCATCGTCGAAAGCTTCCCGGATCGCTTCTCGGTTGTGAGTATGGCGGCGGGCAACAATGTGGAACTCGCCTTCGAGCAGGCGCGCCGCTGGCGGCCCCAGGTCGTGTCGCTGGCATCGGCGGATGCCGCCGGGCAGCTTCATGACAAGCTAAAGCAAGTGGGACTCGACCAGGCTGTTGAGGTGGTAGACGGGTCCGGCGGCTCGGTGAGGGTGTCAACTCACCCGGAAGCCGATTTCGTGGTCAGCGCGATCGTTGGCGTTGCCGGACTCGAAGCCACCTACGAAGCCGTCAAAGCAGGCAAGACCGTGGGCTTGGCCAACAAGGAGTGTCTGGTCGCGGCCGGGGATTTGATTACGGCCGAAGCGCGGAGGCAAGGCAAGCCACTGCTGCCGATTGATAGTGAACACAACGCGGTCCATCAGTGCATGCGCGGAGGACGCCGCACCGAGGTGCAACGCATCTGGCTTACGGCTTCGGGCGGCCCCTTTCTCAATACTCCGCTCAAAGATTTTACTGGTATCACGGTTGAGCAGGCGCTCAATCATCCAACCTGGAAGATGGGACAGCGCATCACCGTCGACTCAGCGACCCTGATGAACAAAGGGTTCGAAGTGATCGAGGCTTGCCGTCTGTTCGACATGCACCCTAGCGAAGTGAGTGTGCTCGTCCATCCGCAGAGCACCATCCACTCCATGGTCGAATTCGTCGACGGAAGCTTGCTCGCTCAGCTCTCAGTGACCGACATGCGGCTGCCCATCCTTTACGCCCTTACTTATCCTGACCGCATCGAATCGGACCTGCGCTTCCCGGTACAGGAGTTGCGGCGGCTGGATTTTAGTCCACCAGACTTTGACAAATTTCCCTGCTTACGTTTGGCGTATGAGGCAGTCGAAGCGGGAGGAGCCAAGACGATCGCCTTGAACGCGGCCGACGAGGTCGCAGTAGCCGCCTTCCTCGAAGGTAGTATTGGGTTTCAGGAGATTCCGGCTACAATAGAAGCGGTTGTTGGTGAAACGGCAGCCCGCATTCCTGAATCTATAGAAGAGGTACTAAGGGTGGACGCGGATGCGCGTCGCAGGGCCCGCAACCGTGTCCAGCAGTTAAGCGCCAGCGAGATTGTTGCCCGTGGCACTTCGGCGACACGAAATAAGTAGCTCCCCCAAGTAAAGAGGTATATGGAATCGTTTCTGATTGCGGTGGTTTCGATGGCCGTGGTGCTTGGCATCATGATTTTGGTGCACGAGCTGGGCCACTTTGCCGCCGCCAAATGGTTTGGCGTTCGAGTGGACGTCTTCTCTATCGGGTTTGGCAAGCGCCTGACCGGCATCCGGCATGGCGGCACCGACTACCGAATTAGCGCGTTGCCGCTCGGCGGCTACGTGAAGATGGCGGGCGAGAACCCGCTGGAATCGCGCAGCGGAGCTCCTGAGGAGTTCATGTCACACCCGCGCTGGCAGCGTTTCGTAATTGCGGTTGCAGGCCCAGCGATGAACATCATCCTGGCAATCGCCCTGCTCACCGGCGTCTTCATGGTGCATTACGAGCACCCCGTATTCCTCGACCAGCCGGCGGTCGTGGGATGGGTCTTAGAGAAGTCCCCCGCTGCGAAAGCTGGCATCGAGCAAGGCGACCGTATCGTGCGCATCGAGGGCACACAGGACCCGACGTGGGAAGACGTGATGCTGAAGGTGATGGTCAGCCCGAAGCAGCCGATCGACATAGCGATCCAGCGTGGGAACCAGATTCTCGAGAAGCAACTGCAGCCCCAACCCGACGCCGAGGGGCAGTACGGCGCCATCGGGTTGGTACCTGATCAGCCGATCACGGTGACCGAGATTGAACCCGACATGCCCGCGGCCAAGGCGGGACTCAAGCTGGGAGACGACATCGTCGCCATCAATGGCGTGCCCATGCGCTCGTTGTTCGACGTGATCCACTATCTTCAGCAGAACGGCAGCAAGCCGGTAGATGTAACCGCCATTCGCAACGGCCAACAAGTTCATCTGACCATGACGCCGGTCCAGACCGAGGAAGGCAGCCAGAAGAGCTACCGGCTCGGCTTCCGTTCCGAACCCGTGCATATCGACAAACTGCCCTTTGCGCAGGCGTTCAACCGGTCGCTCGAGGAGAACAAGAAATATTCCCTGCTGATCGTGGACCTGGTTCACAAGATGCTGGAACGCAAGGTTTCCATCAAGCAGATGGAAGGGCCCATTGGCATTGCGCGCGCTTCGGGTGACGCGGCGCGTCAGCCGGGATGGACGCCGCTGCTCAGCCTGATGGCGATGATCAGCCTGAACCTCGGCATCTTCAACCTGCTACCCATTCCGATTCTCGACGGCGGCATAATCCTGCTGCTTATCATCGAGGCCATCATTCGCCGCGACATCAGCATGCGCATCAAGGAACGCATCTACCAAACTGCGTTCGTGTTCCTGTTGTTGTTCTTCGTGGTCGTGATCTACAACGACTTGATGAAAGCGCTTCCCGGGCTGGCGCAACGCCTTCCTTAGAGCAAGGCCCTGAGATCTTCGGCGCAATAACAAAGGCTCCCATTTCGCAGGAGCCTTTTGCATTAGCAGGATGCTGAAAAAGTACTCCTAATCCACAGGCACGTGTGCTAAGAAAGCAGCATGCGAGGCACCGATCATCAGCAAAGCCACATGTTCAGTTATTTGTCGCCGGAAGCGCGGGTACGGAAGGATCATCCGCTGCGGGTCATCCGCATGATGGTAGACGAAGTTCTGCGGGCACTGTCGCCGCAGTTTGATCGCATGTACGCCCGCGAGGGCCGGCTATCGATTGCGCCCGAGAAGTTGCTGCGGGCGCAGTTGTTGCAGATGCTGTACTCGATTCGCAGCGAGCGGCTGCTGATGGAAGAGATCGATTACAGCATGCTGTTCCGCTGGTTCGTAGGGTTGAATTTGGACGAGGAGGTATGGGATCCGACAGTGTTCACGAAGAACCGGGACCGGCTGCTGGAAGCCGCAGTGGCCAAGCAGTTCCTAGCGCAGGTGGTGGAACAGGCTGGGGCGAAGGGCCTGACCTCCGACGAACACTCACGGTGGATGGCACGCTGCTGGAAGCCTGGGCCGGCGCCAAGAGTTTTCAGCGCCAGGATGGCAAGAACCGGCCCTCTTCCGATGATCCCGGCAATCCCACGGTGAACTTTCACGGCGAGAAGCGGTCGAATCAAACGCACGCATCGAAGACCGATCCCGAGGCCATGTTGGCGCGCAAGGGCGACGGCAAGGAGGCGAAGTTGAGCTACAGCGGCAATCTGTTAGTGGAGAATCGTAACGGGCTGATCGTGAATGCGATGGTGTGGGAAGCCAACGGAACGGCCGAGCGCGATACGGCGCTGGTGATGCTGGAGCAGATTGCCGGCACCAGGCGCGTGACGGTGGGCGGCGACAAAGGCTTTGACACGGCCGACTTCATTGCTGAGTGCCGCCACATGCAGGTCACACCGCATGTCGCGCAGAATGACGGTCGGCGCGGCGGCAGTGCCATCGACCAGCGGACCACGCGGCATGAAGGCTACCGCATCAGCCAAAGGAAGCGGAAGCGGATCGAGGAATGTTTCGGTTGGCTCAAGACGGTTGCTCTGCTGCGGAAGGTACGACATCGTGGCTTGTTCAAAGTGGATTAGATGATCACCTTCGCTTGCGCGGCCTATAACCTGGTCCGCCTGCGCAACCTGTCACTACGGGCGGCGTAAGCCAAGGGAAAAGTGTGTCAGCTGCATGTAAAAAGCTTCAGCAGATAGTGGAAATATGCTGAGCCGAACTCTCTCCCCTCTCACTCGATGACCGAAGCGGACACAGTTCGCCCAAATCAGAGGTTTTTCAGCAGCCTGTTAGACAAGACTGTTCGTGTTTACGACTGTCCGGATCCCGAGCCGTCACTCCGCTTCAGGGTCGGGCGATCATCGTCGGTCGTCTGAGACCCGCTACTGCTCCCGCTCCCGCTTCCAGTGCCATTGGACGGAGTATCAGCCGTGGCGCGCCGCAGCGTCGGACGATCCTTGTTGTCCTTGTCGTTCTGAATCTTGTGACGATTCTCGATCGACGCCAGCCGTGACTTCACTTGCTGGAACTCCGAGGTATCCACGATATACTCGGGGCGCGCGGGGAGCACGTTCTTCAGCTCCGCCTGCGCTGCCGCCACGCGATCCTCGGTCATGGGGTGAGACTCGAACGCCTTGGCAATCGTGCCGGGCTTCTTCTTTTCCTGGGCCTCGATCTTCTCAAAGAACGAGATGAACGACTGCGGATCGTATCCCGCCTTGTACATGTATTCCATGCCCAGGAAATCGGCCTGCGACTCAAAGGTACGCGAGAACTTCATGAAAGTCAGAGGCACGCCTATGCTCAAAGCAGCCTGGGTTCCCTCGTAAACTGCCCAGCCACCGGGCACGAAGATGAGCGCGATGCTCGCCAGGTTGACGATGTTGCCGCGAGTCTGCTCGCGGGCCACGTGACAGGCGGCGACGTGCGCGATCTCGTGCGCCATCACTCCGGCCAGTTCAGCTTCGTTGTCGGCCGCCAGAATCAAACCCGAGTTGACGTAGAAGAAGCCGCCGGGCAGCGCGAACGCGTTCAACTCGTCGGTGTCAATCACCTTGATGGTGAACGGTACCTTCGCGTCGGAATTCCGCACCAGGTTCTGCCCAATCCGGTTCACATACTCGGTCACCATCGGATCCGATACCAGCTTGGCGCCGTGCTCCACCTGCTGCGAATAAGCCCGGCCCATCGCGACTTGCTTGTCCAGCGAATACCAATTGCCGACGCCCTTGTCGCAACCGACGTTGCGGTTGCCGATGGCGTCAATGTTGTTCATGGTGCTCGGGGCGGGAGCATTCTTGTCGGGCTTGTCCGGGGGATACTGACTTTGGTCCGGGGCCTGAGCCGAACCCTGGCTCGGAGTCGAGCTTTGAGCGGCGGTCGGAGGGCGGAGCTTTGTGGAGCGGAGCTTTGCGCCAGACCGAACGAAACCAGCGCAACCGCAACAGCCGCACTCGAGAGATAACGCAATACCGAACGCATGATGCACACCTTTTGGAGGTAAAGGCCGGTGGACGAGCGGGACCGCCGCCGACACCTAACTCCTGTTATAAACCCAAATCGACCGTAATTGTTCCCGGCTGAACCTTTTATTTTCCTGCGTCTTACCGCCAAAGTCCAGCGAAACCCATCCGGCAAACCCTACCAATATGATTTCCGTATTGACCGGGCCCCAGTTCCCACTGATTTAGACGCTTCGTCACCGCTTTCGCTACTTGGAATTTCGCTTCCCCGAACAGCGGTTCTGCCCCCACGTGTTACACTTTTTCTACATCCTGTATGGCTCAAATTCAGCGCAGAAAGACTTACACCGCCACGATTGGCGGGGTTCGCGTCGGCAGCGATGCACCAATCGTGGTCCAGTCCATGACCAATACCGACACCGCCGACATCGACGCCACCATCCGGCAGTGTGCCGCCCTCGCCCGCGCCGGCTCCGAGCTGGTGCGCGTCACCGTCAACACCGAAGCCGCCGCAGCCGCCGTGCCGAAAATCGTCGACGGCCTCGACCGGTTGGGCTTCCGGTGCCCATCATCGGCGACTTCCATTACAACGGCCACATCCTGCTGAAGAAGTACCCCGAGTGCGCGCGGGCGCTCGCCAAGTACCGCATCAATCCCGGCAACGTCTCCATCGGCAAGAAGGACGACGACAACTTCCGCACCATGATCGAAGTGGCCATCGAGAACGACAAGCCGGTGCGCATCGGCGTCAACTGGGGCTCGCTCGATCAGGCGCTGCTCACGCGCATGATGGATGAGAACTCCAGGCTCGCCGAGCCCATGGATGCGCGGGACGTGACCATGGAAGCCATGGTGCCAGCGCCTTCGCTCGGCCGAGCTCGCCGTCAGCTACGGCTTGCGCAGACCAGATCATCCTCAGCGCCAAGGTCAGCGGCGTGCAGGACCTCATCAACGTCTACCGCGAGCTGGCGCGCCGTGCGAATACCCCCTGCATCTCGGGCTCACCGAAGCCGGCATGGGCGCGAAAGGCATCGTCGGCAGCACCGCCGCGCTTGCGGTGCTGCTGCAGGAAGGCATCGGCGACACCATCCGCGTCTCGCTCACCCCGCGCCCAATGGCGATCGCACCGAAGAAGTCATCGTCGCGCAACAGATTCTGCAATCCTCGGCATGCGCAGCTTCACGCCGCAGGTCACCGCTTGCCCCGGCTGCGGCCGCACCACCAGCACGTTTTTCCAGGAGATGGCCGAGCAGATCCAGGGCTACCTGCGCGATCAGATGCCGCTGTGGAAGACGCGCTACGCCGGCGTGGAAGAGATGAAGGTCGCGGTGATGGGCTGCGTGGTCAACGGCCCCGGCGAATCGAAGCACTCCAACATCGGCATCTCGCTGCCCGGCACGTTCGAGGAGCCCAAAGCGCCGGTATATGTTGACGGCCGCCTGATGACCACGCTCAAAGGCGACCACATCGTCGCCGAGTTTATCAAGATCCTCGACGACTACGTGGACTCGCACTACGCAGCGAAGCAGCAATTGGCGATCAGCAATTAGCATCCCCACCCACCGGCCACCGGAGCTTGTTTCGGGAAGCAGCTCTGTAACAGGGCACGACTTCCAGTCGTGCCGTGGAAGGCAATCCAAAACAACGGCTTCACCCGCTGTGAGGGGCTCCCAGAACTGTGCTGTCCCTGAAGGGACTCGGGTACCTTTCCCACCTTACCCAGGACTCCGCCTTCGGCTCCGTCCTGATTTCATGACAACGTCGGCTCCCTCGCAGCGAGTACATTGGTGGCTGCGAACGACCAAAAGCTCGGGAGGAAGGAGTCGACGCGATGTTGATTATAGGTTGTGATTATCATCCGAGCTTTCAGCAAATCGCATGTTGTGACACTACAACCGGCGAATGCGGCAATCACCGGCTGGAGCACGGCGGCGAGGCCGAGTCGTTTTACCGTAGCCTTCAGGGGCAGGCGGTGCGGGTGGGCATGGAGGCCACCGGCGGCACCCGCTGGTTCGAGCGGCTGCTGGCCGACTGCGGCATCGAGTTGTGGATCGGGCATCCGGGCAAAATCCGGGCGGCCGCTCCGCGCAAGCAGAAGACCGATCGCCGCGACGCCGAACTGCTGCTCGATCTGTTGCTGCAGCAGCGCTTCCCGCGGCTGTCGGTGCCCAGCCCGGAGCAGCGCAATCTGCGGCAACTGGTGGGCCATCGTCATCGTCTGGTGCAGATGCAGACCAGGGTGAAGAACCAACTGCAGGCGCTGGCCATCAACGAGGGCCTGCGCTTGCGGCGCGCACTGTGGAGCCGCCAGGGGCAGGCGCAGCTGCAGGCCCTGGCTCTGCCCCGCTGGGCCGAGCAGAAGCGCTGTGATCTGCTGGCACTGCTGGCTGATCTGCAGCGACGTAGCGCGCTGTTGGACCAGGCGGTCGAAGCCGCCGCCGAAGCCAGCCCGGTGGTGCGTTGCCTGCGCCAGCAGCGCGGGGTCGGTCCGGTGGTGGGTCTGGCCTACGAGCTCACCCTCCTGGATCCCGCGCGCTTCCCAACCAGCCGGCAGGTGGCCAGCTATCTGGGGCTGATTCCCTCGGAGCACAGCTCCGGCGGCAAGCAGCGACTGGGGCACATCAGCAAGCAGGGCAATGCGTTGTTGCGTGGCCTGCTGGTGGAGGCGGCGCACGTGGCGGTGCGCTGGGAGCCGGAGTGGCGGCGGCAGTACGTCCGCCTGGCGATGAAGAAGAACCGCTCGATTGCCGCCGTTGCGATGGCGCGCAAGCTGGCGGTGCGCTTGTGGTGGTTGTGGAAGTCGGGACTCGCCAGCGGGCAGATCGGCGGGTCCGGTTCGCACGCAGAGCAGCCTGTTTAGCCCAGTGGGGTGCAGTTGATCCCCGACGTGCTGATTAGCCCGCATTATTCGTGAAGGCACTGAGAGTAGTTCTTTGGGCGCTGTGTGCGCGCCGAGAATGGTCGTCGCAGTGTGATTTTGGTTGCACGGGCGGTTCTGATGGGTGTTGGAGTGTGTGCAAGGTAGGCGACGGCGATTTTCGGGTAGAGCTATTCCTCAGTCGCGCTGAGGTGAGAAGGGATGTTTGGGTTGGCAAGGCCGTGCTAGCCAGGCAAAGCGCCCAGCCCCAGCGCTACTCGCCGGTAGACGGACAGGTAAGGAAACGAAGCGGGCAGATGAATCACCACCCGGCGCACCGAAACCATCACCCGAGCGCCCAGTTTCAGCAACCGTTCGCGCAAGGTCCAGACCTGTGCCCGGGCGCATCGGTGCGCGCCGCGCGCAAGCGCAATTCCTGCATCAGCACATAGGCGGCTGCCGTCATCAGCACCCGGAACTGGTTGGCCCAGAACTTCGAGCAACTGGTGCGGTCGATCTCCAGGCCCTGGTGCAGTTCCTTGATGCGGTTCTCGATGTCGCCGCGCTCGCAGTAGACCTGCTCATAGATCCACTGCGCACCGGGCTTCAGATTGGTAATGACGAACCGAGGGTTGTCTTTCGCTTTCTTGCCCCGGCGCGCACGACTTCGGCCTTAAAGATCACGCGCCGCTCGGCGAGCCAACTCTTCGCGGCATAGCGAGCTTCGCCGTAGACGTGCTCGGTTTGGCCGCTCTGTTCCGAGAGCTTCCGGGCTTCTCTTCAGCTGGGCTTCGGCCAAGCGGTTCAGCACCGCATTCTTAGCCATGCCGACGACATAGTCCACGATCGCCTGAGCGTCGAGGAAATCCAGCAGAGCGGGTCGGCAAATCCGCCATCCAGCCGCACTCGCAAGCCGCGCCTGGGAAAGGCCCGCCGCAGCCACGGCAGGATGCGCCCCAGGATGCCAATCGCGCCCGCGCTCGCCGGAGCGTTGCCCGGCCGGAGCACCGCCGTGAACAGATATTGTTCCGGCTCGTCGTTGAAACTAATAAAGCCGGCCATCGGCAAGTAGCACCAAGTATCGTAGTGGCCGTTGAAGAAGGTCAGCTGTTGGGCGCCGTGGGTGGGATCGTCGGTGGGATCGAGATCGAGCGTGATGCGCCGCGCCCGGCCGTGCAGCCGCCGCGATGGCGCTCGGACGCGCTCGGCCAGGGCTTCGCCCATTCGGTAAAGTTGCTTGCGATCGGGGGCATTCTCGAAGCGCGACAGAGTAGGCTGCGAAGCCAGGTCCGCGCCCTCGACCGGGATCGCGCCCCAGCACCATCTTGTGCACCGGGTCTTGGCCAAGCGCGCCGCATCGTTGGCATCGGGATAGCCACAGGCAATGGCGATAGACGCGTTGCCTCAACAACTCTTCGATCGCATGATCGACCTTGCCGGGCTGACGCTGATCGATGAAGACATTCCGCCAGGCGACTCGGTCAACCGCAGACGCCGGTCGGCAGCCTTGAGCAGGATGGCCCCGCCGTCGGAACTGGCCTGGCGCTGGTCAAATTGCGCGATCACCGGCTTGGGAAGATATCGGGAAACAACAAACAGAGTGTTGTGGTATCGTGGATCAAGCGAAAGCCTCTCTTTGGCCATTCAAACATCGTCTGGACAACGTGTTTGTACCATAGGAGGCTTTTCGTGCTTTAAAAACGTGAATTATGCGGGTTAGGCGCTCTGCCTCCCGCGATAGCGCGGGAGTTCGACTGACTAATCATGGTGCGCAAGCCACCGAATAGATGGATGGTGGGACCGGAGCGAGTGGTTCCATCGTATCGGTTAGAACGCGAGCTTTGGTCGTGACGCAAGCAAAAACCTTTTCCGCTAGAGCGAGTGGCGCTCTCTCAAAACCACGCGGGGGAAGTGTGTCGCAAAAAACCCTTGACACGGTCGACGTTGTCATAGATGGGCTAAACTCATTTCGCCCCTGCGGGGCTTGTTTTCCACTGGTCCATACCGCTGCCGCGAACAGAACGTAGTTTCCGGTGATGGTGAAGTTTGAGAAATGTACCACTGCGTCGTTCTCGCACACACTCCATGGCTCCGCCAATAGGCTTTATGAAACGCCCTGCGAATGCGGTGCACTGAGACACACCGAGTCATTAAAGCACGCCCTGTGAATCCGGTGCTCTGAGACAACCGCGTCATCAAGCACGCTCTGCCCAACATCTGTGTCACGCGGTCTCCTTGGACTTGAACTTGGCGAAGGCCTCGTCGACCTCGGCTTGCACTTTCTTCTGTATCGCTTCTCGTTCGAGGGTTTTCTTGCCGACGAACTCGGTTGCCGAGCTGGTCAGGGCGTCAGGATTGCCCTTGGTGCGCTGGCCCCAAGGGCCGCGCCACAGTTTGGCGGGACGCTTTTCCACCGCTGCCAACTCGCGCTTCATGACCTTGAGATTGCGAGCCGCCCCATGTATGGCCGATAGCAGGGCCCGCCCCTTGCGCGGGTCCATTTCGTTGTACAGGATGGCGCCCAGTACCTGCATGTAGGCCATCTGGATGGAGGCCGCATCTTCCAGCAGCGGCATCATCAGGATGCGGTTACCCGTAGGATCAGGTCGTTGGTCCAGGCAGGGATCGAACAGCACCGAGCGAATCGGCAAGGCCTGACCCAGGCCTTTGTGGAAGTAGCAAAGACGCTCGCCTTTGGGGGCGGGTGAACCGCAGCGGATACCGCTGGCTTTGATGTGTTCACAGATTTTGACGGCCATGATGAAAACACCTCAAAGGAAAAGTAAAAAATACGATCATTATTTTCAATAATTTACAGCCTAGATTTTGCAAAATATTGAAACCATGAGGCTTAAAGTCGTTTGTTTTGAATATTTTGCGAGGGTAGTGTGCAAGTGATTGACCTGTCGAGACTTGCCTGCAAAATATTCGGGAATAAGGAGTTAGCTGCAACGACGTGAGTGCAGCGAAAACGTAAGCTATTGAAATTAAGTAAGATACGAGATCGCGCGGGTGGGGCGTGGGTTGTATTCCCGCCAAAATATTACAAACATGAGAGTTAGCTTTGATCTGGCGCGATGCGGTGACCGAATTTGCCGCGAAACGGGGGCTTGTATCTGACGATCGGCTAATCGCCGATTCGAGCCGGATTTCGCCCGATTGGGGAGTCGTTCTGCCCGAATTTGCCGCGATTTGGTCGCGGGTAGAGCGGGCCTTCAGGCCCGCGTTGCGGTCGTGCTTCAGCATGCAGGAGTCGGCGTTAGCCGACGGCACAAGGCCGCCCCGGAAGTGCCTTGGAATTGCCGGGAATGGCCGCAGATTGCCCCGGCACGGAGGCATCCGGCGGCAAGACGGCGTAGTCATCAAGCTCGCACCTCAAAAGCAAAGTCAGTGCAAGCACGCACCACGCGGAGGGAATGGAGGCGTGTTGCGCTGCTTTTAGCGTAGGGAGCGCGGTAACGGAAAGTCAAGTACTAAAGTAATTATTGCGAGATTACTTCCCGAAATGGGAATGGAATTTGTCGCGAGATCTCTGCCGTCGATGGCAAGTCCCAGCCCGGAGGGCGAGACAAACGTAGCCCAGGACGTGAGTCCTGGGTGGGTTGGTGGTATGAGCCCGAGCCGGCTTCAAGCCGGCGACAGAGAACTTGTGCCGCCCCTGGAAGGGGCTCAGGGACAATAACCATGCTTACCCAGCGCTTACGCGCTGGGCTACGTTTGTGTCGCCCTGCGGGCTGGGGTTAAATGCAAGCAGACATTGCGGCGCCGGCCTCGTAATTCCAGGGTCGTGCGCAACCTGTCGCCAGTACGAGCGGGCAACACTGAGTGCGCCGATTTGATCGCGGCAGACGTGACGGGGTACAAACACGTGACACCGCGTGGGGAGTATCGGGGCGCCGCGACTATTCGAGGCGCAGGACGTGGATGACGCCGTCGGCATCGCCGGCCAGGACGTTTTTTCCGTCGGAGGAGACGGCGCAGCAGTACAGAGAAGCTTCAGCGTCGAAGCTCGCCAGCTCGCGCCCGCTCGCCAAATCCCACACCTTCAGCGTCTCGTCCTCCGACGCCGACACCGCACGCATCCCGTCCGGTGTCACCGCCACCGCCGTGACTTCACTTGCGTGGCCGGTGAGGGTGCGCAGCTCGCGCCCGCTGGCCAAATCCCACACCTTCAGCGTCTCGTCCTCCGACGCCGAGACCGCAAGCTGCCCGTCCGGAGTCACCGCCACCGCCAAGACATAACTAGAGTGGCCGGTGAGGGTGCGCAGCTCGCGCCCGCTGGCCAAATCCCACACGTTCAGCGTCTGGTCCTTCGACGCCGAGACCGCGCGCTCCCCGTCCGGAGTCACCGCCACCGCCAAGACATAACTAGAGTGGCCGGTGAGGGTGCGCAGCTCGCGCCCGCTCGCCAGCTCCCACACCTTCAGCGTCTCGTCCAAAGACGCCGAGACCGCGCGCTCCCCGTCCGGAGTCACCGCCACCGCCAAGACTGCTTCTGTGTGGCCGGTGAGGGTGCGCAGCTCGCGCCCGCTCGCCAAGTCCCACACCTTCAGCGTCTCGTCCAAAGACGCCGAGACCGCGCGCTGCCCGTCCGGAGTCACCGCCACCGCGCCGACCGAACCCGAGTGGCCGGTGAGGGTGCGCAGCTCGCGCCCGCTCGCCAGCTCCCACACCTTCAGCGTCTGGTCGTAAGACGCCGAGACCGCGCGCTGCCCGTCCGGAGTCACCGCCACCGCGCCGACCGAACCCGAGTGGCCGGTGAGGGTGCGCAGCTCGTGAACGTTCAGCATCTCGGCGCGCTGCTTGCGTTCCTCTTCCAACCGGGCTCTACGTTCTTGATTCAGCCGCGCCTTTTCCGCCGCGGCCTGGCGAGCCTTCTCCGCCGCCAGCCGGTCGTGCTCCCGCTTCTTGACCCACGCCTTCTCCGCAACAGCCCGAGTAGCCAGCCCTTCGCGTTCTTCCTGCTCCAGACGGACTTTTTCCGCAGCCGCCAGCCGTTCGCGCTCTTCCTGTTCGAGACGAGTCTTTTCGGTGGCGGCTTGCTGCTCGCGCTCCTCTTGCTCACGTCGAGCCTTTTCCGCAGGGACCAGAGTGGCCCGCCTCTCGCGTTCTTCCTGCTCCCGTCGAACTTTCTCGGCTGCCTGCCGTTCCCGTTCCTGCCTCTCGAGTTGGTCCCTCGCGGCGGCGAGCTGTCGGCGTTCCTCTTCCAGCGTTGCACGCTCCGCAGCCATCCTTTTCTCTTCTTCCAGTCGCGCCTGCTCGGCAGCCTTGCGTTCCTCTTCCTGGCGTGCTCGCTCGGTGGCCTGACGACGCTCTAGTTCCACCTCCAACTGCTCGGCTATGAGCCTCCGCACGCCGGTATCTGTCGTGGCAGGATGGAGGTCTTCGGCGGTTGCGGGCACTGCCGCAGCACTCGCCGCCGCTCGCTGCTCCGGGCCGAGCGCTTTAAGTAGTGCTTTAAGCCCGCGCGTGTAGTCGGCGCGGAAGTCAACCTGGTGACGACGTTCCAGTCGAAGGGGGATGTCACAATCTACATAGAGAACGGGGATGATGGTTTTCTGCTTCCTTAGTGCAAAGGAAATCTCGTCGCGGACATTCTTGGATTTAACGGAACCTGGGGACAAGATGATCAGCATGCGCGGACACCGAGCCACGGCGTCTTCGACTGCGCTGTCCCATTCCTCACCGGGCTCGATGTCGCGTTGGTCGATCCACACGTTGGCTCCGGCGGCCTTGAGGTCTTCGGCCAGGCGAAGGGCGAAGTCAGAGTCGTCGCGGCAATAGCTGAAGAACGCAGCGGGTGCGTCAAAGGGCACGGGCGATCTCCTGGCGCGGGAAGGTCATGGAACGGGCACCCTGCATGGATGCCGCCATTGTGCCACAGTGTGGTTGCGAAACGGAGTTATTTCGGGAGGCGAAGAGCCGCACGAGGAGAGGGATCGCGTGGGAAAGGAACCGCAGATCCCTCGACTCCGCTTCGCTCCGCTCGGGATGACAACATGAAAGAACGTTCGCAGTATAGGGGTCCCTCGACTCGGAAGCGCTCTTTTCGGCGCGTCCTCGCTCGGGATGACAACACAAGAGGAACCTTCACACGATAGGGGTCCTTCGACTCCTCGCTGCGCTCGTCGCTCAGGATGACAAGCGTTTGCGGGAGCATAGCGTGCAATCAAAGAAGGACGCCGCCATGTTCTAATAAATCCGTGCCGTGCGTGCAAGAGCTTCATCGACCGAAGCAGGCAGCCGGCAGAGACGACCTGTGAAAATCTCAATTCGAAAAACGAAAAAGAAGCCGCGAGAAAATTGCGGCGAGAAGCAGGTCTCGAAGGCGACGCTGAAGCTGCGTTTGCTGAAGCGGTTGAAGTGCACGCTGAAGTACGAAAAGCTGGCGTGGACCGCGGGCGCGAAGCTGGTGGCTGGCGTGGACGAAGTCGGCCGGGGATCGCTCTTTGGTCCGGTGGTCGCAGCGGCCGTGATTCTCGATCCCGGCTATCGCATTCGCGGGCTGCGCGATTCCAAGCTGCTGGATCGCGAAACGCGCGAGAAGCTCGCTCCCCGCATCTGCGAGCACGCGCTGGCCTGGGCGATTGCTGCGGTGGACGTGGCCACCATCGACCAGATCAACATCTACTGGGCCTCGAAGCGCGCCATGGAAGAGGCGGTTGGCAAGCTCACGCTGCGGCCCGACCACCTGTTGGTGGACGCGCTGCGCATCAGCTTCGATTGCGAGCAGACACCCATCATCCATGGCGACGCGCTTTCGGCCTCGATTGCCGCCGCGTCCATCATTGCCAAAGTCGAGCGCGACGCGATGGTCAGCGCCTGGGACCCCGTCTTTCCGGAGTATAGGCTGGCGTCCAACAAGGGCTACAGCACGCCTCATCATCTGAAGATGTTGCGCGAGAAAGGACCGACGCCGCTGCATCGGCTGTCGTTTGCGCCGGTGTGGACGTCGTCAGCGCCGCAGGAGGTGCTGGAGTTCATGCTGGAAGGGGAAGAAGCGACTAGCAGCTAGCGACCAGCAATTAGCAACTAGCAACTAGCAACTAGCGATTCAGACAACGAGCATGTCAGCAGAGTCGGTTACTTTGCCTTGGTTAGGATCATAACGATCAGGAACACCACCGCCACGGCCAGAAGAATGATGCCAATCACGGTGAAGGCCCGGTTCTTCTCCTCCGGCGCGGGCGGAAGTATGTTGACAGAGGAGGGTTGCTGCTCGACAGGCTCCAAGTCGACCGGCTGCGCTTCGAACTGTTCGACTTCGGTGTGCTCTAACGCGAGTTGTTGTACGATGGGTTGCTCTACGTGGGGAGGCTCGACGACGGGCCGCTCGATGATCGGTCGACTTCTGTTGATCGGGATCGCGGCTGGTGGGGCAGGAGGAGCTACCACAGCGACCGGCGGTGCTGGCTGAGCAACCGGAGCGACCGGCGGGGCCTGCACCCGGGCGGCAGGCGGTTGTTGCGCAGGCGAGGCAGCGTGACCCAGCTTTTCACGCGCCCATCGGATGATTCTTTCCTGGTCTCGGGCGTCGAATCCCTGCAATGCTTCTGCGACGATTCTAACTGCTTCGAGATCGTCAGTTGGTTTTGTCATTCAGCCTCTCCAAACGTTCATGGACAGCCACAATTTCAGATTCTGAGGATCACCTCAGAGTAAACACACGTCCCTGCCTGCCTTCTACATCCCCGGCAGCTTCATGCCCGCCATACGTCGCGCGAAGCTGGGCTTGCCCATGCTCTTGAACATTTTGCGCATCTGGGCATACTGGCGCAGCAGTTGGTTGACTTCCTGCACGCTGGTGCCGGAGCCGCGGGCAATGCGCTTGCGGCGGCTGCCGTTGATGACCTCGTGGTGGTCGCGCTCGTGCGGCGTCATGGAGTTGATGATGGCCTCGACGCGGTTAATCTGTTTCTCGTCCACTTTGTCGGCGGCTTTCTGCATGTTGGCAAAGGGGCCGATCTTGGGCATCATGCCCATGATGCTCTGCAACGAGCCAAGCTTCTTCACCTGCCGCAATTGATCGCGAAAATCCTCCAACGAGAAGCCGTCGCCGCTGAGC
This sequence comes from uncultured Acidobacteriaceae bacterium, assembly GCA_963782275.1. Classification (GTDB taxonomy): domain Bacteria; phylum Acidobacteriota; class Terriglobia; order Terriglobales; family Acidobacteriaceae; genus Bog-257. The sequence goes on from CAWAJA010000016.1 coordinate 271,240, forward strand.
GCCTTGCGCGCGAACTCCTCCGACTTGTTCTTATCAAGCTTGGATTCGGCCTGCTCAATGAGCGACAGGATGTCGCCCATGCCGAGAATCCGTCCGACGATGCGGTCGGGATGAAAAGGCTCGAGCGCGTCGTATTTCTCGCCCACGCCGATGAACTTGATGGGCTGCCCGGTCACGTTGCGGATGGAAAGTGCCGCGCCACCGCGCGCGTCACCGTCCATCTTGGTAAGCACGACACCGGTAAGTGTGAGCTTTTTGTGGAACTCGTCAGCGGAGCGCACCGCGTCCTGCCCGGTCATGGAGTCGGCGACGAAAAGGATCTCCTGCGGATTGAGGATTTTCTTCAGCGACTGCATCTCGTCCATCAACTGCTCGTCGATGTGCAGGCGGCCGGCAGTGTCAACGATGAGCACGTCGCAGGCGTTGTTGATGGCTTCGCGGCGGGCTTCCTTCACCAGCCGCTCGACGGTCGCAGTGTTGGATTCTGCGACGGTGCCTTCGTAGAGATGCGCCTTGATAGCGTTGGCCACGACTTTAAGCTGCTCGCGCGCGGCGGGACGATAGACGTCCACCGAAACCAGCATCGGCCGGTGCCCGCCATGCTTCAGCCAATTTGCAAGCTTGCCCGAGGTGGTGGTTTTGCCGGAACCTTGCAGGCCGGCCATGAGCACGATGGTCGGTGGCTGAGAGGCGAACTTAAGCTTGGCAGTGTCTTTGCCGAGGGTGGCGATCAGCTCGTCGCGAACAATTTTGACCACCTGTTCGGCGGGCGAAAGCGCGGTCATTACTTCCTGGCCAAGCGCCTTCTCGCGAATGTGGTCAACCAGTTCTTTGACCACCTTGAAGTTGACGTCAGCTTCGAGCAGCGCTATGCGAATTTCCTTCAGCGCTTCGCCGATGTTCTCTTCGGTCAGCGTTCCCTGCCCGCGCAGGTTCTTGAAGGCGCGCTGCAGCTTATCGGTAAGGTTCTCAAACATTGTCAGGAGTCCACAACTTGAGGGTGGAGCGGCGGAACAGTCGCATTTCCACCGCGAAATATCAGGATACCATGCAATCGGTCATGCTTTTTCGCGGCCTGCGGCTAGAATAGCTGCTGGCGCGGGATTCCCGTCGGACCCATTACGAAGGGCAAAGTTCCTATGACCGAACCTCTCCTGATCGCAAAGAGCAAAGATCCACAGTGCCTATTGCCGCAGATGGCCAATCGCCACGGCCTGGTTGCCGGCGCAACCGGCACCGGTAAAACCGTAACTTTACAAGTCATGGCGGAAAGCTTCAGCCGCATTGGCGTGCCGGTGTTCGCTGCCGACGTGAAGGGAGATCTCTCGGGCATCAGTCAGCCGGGCAAGGAAAATCCCAAGCTGGCGGATCGGATCAAGAAGTTGAAGCTTGAGGACTTCACCTATTCCGGTTGCCCGGTTACGTTCTGGGATGTCTTCGGCGAGCAGGGACACCCGATCCGGGCCACTGTCTCCGAAATGGGCCCTCTGCTCTTCAGCCGGTTGCTCAACCTCAACGACACACAGACGGGAGTGCTGTCGCTGGTGTTCAAGATCGCCGACGAAAGTCAGTTGCTGCTGCTGGACATGAAAGATCTGCAGGCGATGCTGCAGCATGTGGGCGATCGCGCAAAAGATTTCCAGACGCAGTATGGCAACATTTCAGCCGCCAGCATCGGCGCCATTCAGAGGGGCCTGGTCACATTGGGACAGGAAGGTGGCGATAAGTTTTTCGGTGAGCCCGCTCTCAACATCGACGACCTGATGCAGACCGACGCCAACGGCCACGGTGTGGTCAACATTCTCGCGGCCGACAAGCTGATCCGTTCTCCGCGCGTCTATGCGACGCTGTTGCTTTGGCTAATGACCGAACTTTATGAGCGATTGCCGGAAGTCGGGGACCCGGAAAAACCCAAGCTGGTGTTCTTCTTTGATGAAGCGCATCTGCTATTTGCCGACCTTCCGCCGGTCGTCGGCGACAAGGTGAAGCAGATCGTTCGCCTCATCCGCTCCAAGGGTGTCGGTGTCTATTTCGTCACGCAGAACCCAATCGACGTGCCGGAAGACGTTCTCGGCCAACTGGGCAACCGAGTGCAGCATGCCTTGCGTGCGTTCACACCGAAAGATCAGAAGGCAGTAAAGGCGGCGGCGCAAACCTTCCGCTCCAACCCCAAGCTCGATGTGGAGAAGACTATTGGGGAACTGGCAGTTGGCGAGGCGCTCGTCTCTTTCCTGGACGAGAAAGGCACGCCCGGCATTGTGGAGCGAGCTCTCGTGTGTCCACCTCATAGCCAGATCGGTCCGATCTCGCCGGAGCAGCGTCAGCAACTGATGGCCAGCTCGATCGTCGCCGGCGTATATGACACCGCGGTAGACCGCGAGTCGGCCTATGAGCTTTTAAAGGGGCGAGCCGGCCAAGCTCCCGTACAAGCGTCGGGCCAGGCACAAGGACAGTCGCAACCGTGGTATGCCAACTTGCCTTCTCTGGAATCGCTGGGCTTGGGAGAGGAGTTCGGGACGGCGCGGCGATACTCTGGGAACCGCAATGGCCAAAAGCGCAGCTCGCACCATTGGCAGCAGCGTTGGCCGTGAGATCGTACGTGGTGTTTTGGGATCGTTACTGGGTGGCAGCAGCAGCCGACGGCGGTAAGCCGCCGCCCGACGGTTAGTTTCTCGTTTCGCTAGGCGCAGCACGGTACACCTCGGCGGCTGCGATCACCGTGTTGGCGTGGATGGTGGTCGTGTCCTCAACGCGGAGGGCGTATCCCCCCGCGTAGGTGACCATCACCGGAATATCGCGCGCGCGGGCGGCGCGAAAGACAAGTTCATCCCTGCGCTTCAGTCCGTCAATGGTAAGGTCCAGACCGCCAAGCTGGTCCTCGCGGAAAGGATCGGCGCCAGCCACGTAACTGATCAGTTGGGGATCGAACTGCCGCAGTCCTGAGCTCAAGGCGTTGTCCAGCCAGGCAAGATACTCCGAATCGCCACATCCGTCAGGCAGGTTTACATCAATCGACGACGGGGGTTTGACGAACGGATAGTTGTTCTCCTGATGCAGCGAGATGGTGAACACGTCCTTGCTGGAATCTTCGCTCGCCGTGGCGCCTTGAGGAACGCCGAGCGCCGCCGCAGACCAGGACGGCAGCTTGTTCTGCTTATGCGCCGCGCTCCCGAAGATAAACGCCGTCCCGTTGCCCTGATGCACATCGCAGTCCACCGTCATCGCGCGCCCGATGAGGCCGCGCTTCTGCATCACGCGAATGGCGACCGCGAAGTCGTTGATCATGCAGAAGCCTTCGCCGTGCTCGGGAAAGGCATGGTGAAAGCCCCCTCCGATGTTGATGCAGACACCGTCTTGGAGCGCACGCTCGGCCGCCAGGATCGAGCCGCCAGTGTGCAGCAGGAACGCATCAACCACCTGCGGCGAATAGGGGATTTCCATCTCCAGTTCTTCACGCGCGCTCAGGCTGCCTTCCAGCAGCTTGTTGACGTAGAGCGGCGAGTGCACCAGCATTACATCGGCTTCGCTGGCGGGCTGGGGAACGATGAAGTCGCCCTCGTCGGCGACGTGCTGCTGAAGAAGCAGGTCGCGGATCAGACGATATTTGTCGGAGCGAAAGATGTGCTCGCCGATGGGCAGACAATACTTCTCGCTATAAACCAGTTTGAAGGGCAGCATGGGGCCGATTTTCCAGGCGACGCGCCTGAAACCTAGATTCTAGACCCCAGACGACAATGCGGCGAAAAAGTTTTGCCGCCCATTGGTGGCTCCGACTTTCGCTCCTAACGTCCCCTTTTGTGATTGGGTCAGCAGCGCCGCCATTTTCATTTAAGATGACGCCTGATGGCGTCCGCCGCTCAACTTGTTACGCTCCGTCGTGCCGCCGGCCACAACGTGCTGGCGACCTCGGGAGCTGTGCTGGTGGCGGCGTTTCTGCTGTGCGCGCTGTTTGCGCCGTGGATCGCTCCGCAGGATCCAGCGCGCATTGATCTGCCCGCTCGCCTGATGGCACCGTCAGCCTCGCACTGGTTCGGCACCGATGAGCTGGGACGCGACATCCTCTCCCGCATCATTTACGGCGCGCGCATCTCGATGCTGGTCGGCAGTTGTGTGGTCGCGGCCTCGCTTTCCCTGGGAATGATCTTCGGCTCCATAGCAGGCTATTACGGGGGCGTTACCGATCGCGTGCTCAACGTGGTGGTGATGAACGCGTTCATGTCGTTCCCCGGAATTCTGCTGGCTATCGCCTTCGTGGCCTTTCTCGGGCCAGGCATCTTCAACCTGATCTTTGCATTGTCGCTTGGCGGATGGGTGGGCTACGCGCGCCTGGTGCGTGCACAGGTGCTGGCGGTACGAGAGCGGGAATTCGTCGAAGCGGCGCGCGCCCTGGGCGCCAGCGACGTGCGAATCGTGGTGCGGCACATTTGGCCGAACATCATTCAGCCGATCATTGTGCAGGCCGCCATCGGTATGGCCGGAGCTATTCTGGCGGAAGCGACGATGAGCTTTCTGGGGTTGGGCGTGCCGCCTCCAGCGGCCAGCTGGGGCTCGATGCTGAACGACGCGCGCTCGCACCTGTTCGACTCGCCGCACCTGGTGCTATTCCCTGCCGCCGCCGTCATGCTCGCGGTGCTCTCTTTCAATTTTATCGGCGACGGCCTGCGTGATTACCTCGATCCCAGATCGCGGATCGAGGTGGGGCTGTGAGTCACCCTCTGCCTCGCGGGTCTGAGAGAAAAGCGCCTTCCCTGGAAGGCGCTCCTGCTCATTGCGGGTGCTGGCAGGTTACGGCTTCTGCCGCTGGCTGTCGTGCTTCTGTTTGTAGATTTTCTGAGACAGCTGATCCTGCTGCTGGTGGAGCGCGTGGCGGTCAGCGGAGGTCAGATGGCCGCCGTTTTCGCTTTTCATCTGTTGCTTTTCTTTGGTCAGGTTCGCTTCCTTGGTTTCCAGGTTGGCCGTTTCATGGGCAGTGAGCCCGCCGTTCTGAACGCCGTTCGCGATGCGGTCCTGCTGGTTTTCCTTGCGCTGGTGGACGGTTCGGGGGCTGGTGGGCGGTCTGCGGTGGCGTGGTGGAAGGGGTGCGGTAGTGGTGGTCTGGGCTGCGGCCGGCAATAACATCGCCGCCAGCGTAGCACCCAAACATGCGATCCTCAAGATTGTTTTCATCGTAGTAATCCTCACAATTCGATTTGGGCTCGAGTGAGAGCCCCAACGAGTGCGCACTCATTAAGAACACAAGGATTCGTTTTCAGTTGCGTGGGACAGGAAGATATAAATCTTGACTGGCAGGCAACCAATTCGCGGCAATGGTGTTCGGCAGTTACGGAAATCTGTACAGAATCTCCGTCTCTACTTCTTGTCTTCGACGATTCTCTCGACGATGTGGTCGATGGTGTCGAGCGCTTTCTTGGCCGGCAGGTTGTTGTTGTTGGTGATAACGGAGAAAGCAATGTGCTGGCCGCTTTGCGTGGTGGCGTAGCCGGAGAGCGAATAGACGTGCAAGAGCGAGCCCGTTTTGGCATGGACCGTCCCGCCGCGGGCGTATTGCGAAAGCGTTCGCCGAGTGAGCCGTCAACGCCTGCAACCGGCAACGTGTCCTCATAGAGCTTTGCCCCAAGGCTGCTGGTGACAGTAGCTGCAACAGGGCAACCACCGCTTCCGGAGTAACCAGGTCCTCGCGCGACAAACCGGAGCCGTCATAGAAGGCAAACTGGTCCGGCTTGATGCCGGCGTTCACCAGGAATCCGCGCAGCACTTCCAGTCCACCTTCGATCGAGCCCGAGGTCCCCTTCTCTTTGCCGAGCAGGCGCAGCATCAGTTCGGCATGCAGGTTCTGGCTCACCTTGTTGATCACACGCAGGTCCTGCGCCACGGGCTGCGATTGGTAACTGGCGAGCACAAGGGCGCGGGCACGCGACGGCCGCGTCGAGTCGCCGCCGCCCGATGCGATGGAGGTGACGCTGAAGGTTTGCGTCGAAGCCAGTTCGGTGTGGTGGGTGCGTGCGCGTCCGTAAACAGTTACGCCGCGCTCCTCCAGCAACTGGCGAAAGAGCCGCGCGGTGAAGTCAGCCGGGTCTTCGATGGCCAGCGCCTCGCCGAAGCCGGGATCGTCCTGGGGGATGTTTCCCCACAAGGTGAGCTGGCTGGAGCCGGGTTCGCGATTGATGGAAACCGTCCGGGGGCCGGTGCCTTGCGGCGTGGTCATCACCCGGTTGTCAATCTTGTAGTACTCGGGAAAGGGCGTGATGTTCAGAAACGCTCGCTCGCCCGGACGGTCTGCGGGCTTGACGTCAACGAATATGACGTTGTCGTTGATGGTCAGCGCCGAAACCGGAGCGCCCCATTCGCGCGCCAGGTCATCCTGCGACCAGCCTTCCCCGTAGCGCTCGAAGACGAAGTACGAATCGTCGGCCACCACGTCGCCGTCAATGTACTTCAAACCATGGAGTACGAGCTGATCGGCGAGGTTCTGCAGCACCTGGATGGGCGGCGCTTTGCGCTCCGTGCGCAGGTTGTAAGGCAGGGTACGGCCCGAGAGATTGGGATCGCCGCGTCCCACCACCACCAGATCGGCGTTCAGCCGTCCGTATTTGTCCAGCGAGCCGAAGGTCTCAACCGTGGTCTTGAAGCGGTAGTCGGGCCCGATCAGCCCGAAGACGGCAGCGGTGGTGAAGAGCTTGGCGTTGGAGGCGGGCGTGAAAAGCTTGTCCTGATTCAGCGCGTAGAGCGGCCTGCCGGTGTCGAGCGAAACGGCGTAGATTCCCCACAAACCGCGCGCGACGGCAGGATCGCTGAGGATTTGCTGCAAGATCGTGGTCGAGCTTCTTGGAGTTGTCGGGCTTGTCGACCGGCTTGCGAGACGCTGCGAAGGCCTGCGAAAGCAGCGCGAAGAACAGAAGCACAGCGGCGAGATTACGGCCCCGGTACATAGCACTACTGCTTGGATTTTAACATTGCAGTGCAAGTGCTTCTTGCGGTCTCTTAGCAACCGCCTTTGTAGCTCTGGCGGCCAGTTACAATCGTCGCATGCGTCCTCGTTATCGCTGGCAGTTGCGCTCGCGGGCATTGGAGCTGGGCCAGCGTACCCTCGTCATGGGCGTGGTGAATGTCACGCCCGATTCATTCTCCGACGGCGGCAAGTTCCTCGATCCGGCACGCGCAGTTGAACATGCGTCTGCGATTGCTGGAGGAAGGAGCCGACATCGTCGACATCGGCGGCGAATCCACGCGGCCCGGCACGCACGTCGCCGCAGACGAGGCCGGCACCACCGTCAACACGCGTCCGGTTGTCGCCGAGGACGAAGAGCTGCGGCGGGTGATGCCGGTGATCCAGGGCGTTCTGAGGCGTACGTCCTGACGCGATCATTTCGGTGGACACCTACAAGAGCGGAGTCGCGCGGGCGGCCTGCGGCGCGGGAGCAGAGATTGTCAACGACGTGAGCGCTTTTCAGTGGGACGCAGAAATGGCCAGCACCTGCGCTGAATTGCAATGCGGAGTCGTGCTGATGCACACACGGGGCCAGCCGCACCAATGGCGCAGTCTCCCCCATGAGTCAGACATCATCGCGCGGTTGGAGCACGACATGGCCAACCGGGTGCAAGTCGCGTTCGAGCGCGGAGTCAGACGCGAGCGCATCGTGCTCGACCCGGGCTTCGGCTTCGGAAAGAACTTCGAACAGAATTATCCCTTGCTGGCGCATTTCGATCAGTTGCACAGGATGGGATTTCCGTTGTTGGCCGGGACCTCGCGCAAATCATTCGTCGGACGCACGCTCGGCAAGAGGGCGGGCACAGATGCGCCACCCACCGAGCGTCTCTACGGCTCGCTGGCGGCGATGGTGGCCAGCATTCTGCGCGGCGCGCATATCGTGCGCGTTCATGACGTGAAACCGGCGGTGGAAGCAGCGGCGGTGGCGGATGAAATCTTAGCGGCGGCGGTGGCGAACGCCGGTGCGAGTTTTCAACTCAGGAAAATAGGGACTCTAAAGTCGGATTTTCAAGCAAATCACGTTCGATTGGAAGGGCCGAAAGCCTGCTGTTTGTACATCTACTGAGTGGGCAGATGTGGGGCCTTCAGCCGGAGGAGTGCTAACCGGCGCTCGTCCGGAGGAAGCCCTGCGACGCGGCTCCACTGCATGGTCAGGTTAGAAGAGCTGCACTCCGATCCTCGCGTCAACATCCGGCGCGATGGCGCGCCGCATCCCAGCGGCCGTTGCGTCGTGTACTGGATGCAGCGGGCCCAGCGCGCGCTCGACAATCCCGCGCTCGACGTGGCGGTCGAAGCGGCTAACGCTCTGCGTCAGCCGGTGGTGATCTTCTTCGCGCCGGTGCCCTTTTATCCTCACGCAAATCTGCGGCATTACGTGTTCCTGGCGCAGGGCATCCCGGACACCGCGGAACGCGCTCGCAAGCGCGGCATTGGCTTCGTTTTGCGCCGTTATCCTGATCACTCCCTGGTGAAATTTTGCGATGAGGTCAAGGCGTCGCTCGTGATCGGCGACGAGAATCCGCTGCGCGAGCCCAACCACTGGCGCGAGGTGGCGGCAAAGAAGCTCAGAGTGCCGCTGTGGACGGTGGATGCCGACGTGATCGTGCCGTCGAAACTGCTGGAGAAGGAGCAATACTCAGCGCGCATCATTCGCCCGCGACTACAGCAGCGGCTGGGACAGTTCCTTACGCCGCCGCATAACCCCAAAGCAAAGGTCGCATGGGAGAAACCGCGTGGCTTGCGCGCGCTGCCCGACGACGGCTCGTTCGACATTACAGAAGACTGGAAGGGCCTCGACCGCTCGGTGCAGCCCGTCGACTCCTTTCGCGGCGGAACCAGCGAAGCGCTCAAGCTATTCCACGACTTTGTAACTCACAAACTGAGCCGTTATCCCGAGCGTCACGGCAAGCCGCACGTCGACGGCACGAGCCGGCTGTCGCCGTATCTGCACTTCGGACACATCGGCCCGCATACCGTAGCGTTGGCGGTTGAAGAGGCGAAGGCGCGGCGCGCAGCGAAAGATGACTTCCTCGACCAGCTCATCACCTGGCGGGAGCTGTCCATCAACTTCGTGCATTTCAATCCGCTGTACGACTCCATCGAAAGCGCGCCCGATTGGGCCCACCGCACGCTGTCCGTGCACGCGAGTGACCCACGGCCGGTGACCTATTCGCGCCAGCAATTAGAGCAGGGCGAAACTCACGACGAGCTGTGGAACGCCGCGCAGCGCCAGATGCTCCACGCCGGATGGATGCACAACTACATGCGTATGTACTGGGCAAAGAAAATCCTGGAGTGGAGCGTGTCGCCCCCGGTCGCTTACCAGACGGCGGTTTACCTCAACGACAAGTACTTTCTCGATGGACGCGACCCCGATGGCTACGCCGGCATTGCCTGGGCGATTGCCGGCAAGTTCGACCGTCCGTGGTTCGAGCGGCCCATCTTCGGTACGATTCGTTACATGTCGGGCAACGCGGCACGCAAGAAGTTCGACGCCGACAAGTACATCGAGCAGATGGCGAAGTTGGCGGGAGCGAGGCCGCAACCCGGACTGGTCGAGCGCTGAAAAGTCTAGATCGAGAGGTGGAGCACGCCTTCCAGGCGTGCATAATTACCTCAGCTTTGAAAGCGCGCTTCAGCGCCTGAGGTAATGTTTTGTTACCTCAGCGGCTGAAGCCGGTTCATAGACTTAATCCTAATGCACCCGCTGAAGAGGTGCTCCACCTGTACAACAATGTGAGACTGCTCTGCCATGCTACGGCGCGATTTTCAGGCTATAGAGAAAAGCGCTGATCCAGACCACGAATCCCGCAAGGCCGACACCAATATAAAGCCGACGCTCGAAGGGACTATGCAGCGTGGGCAGGGGCAACGGCGTTCCCAGGGCGCGGTGAAACGAGGTCCCCAACAGGCCGCCGAACCCGATGAGGGTGGTGGCGCCGCCAAAAGCCAGTCCGGCGATGATGACAACAAAGCTAAGGCTGAACACGGTAGAACCCGCCACCTGCCCATCAGCCTAGACCTGTTGCAGAAGGTCCGCAACTGGGCGGCTTCTGCACCACAGCGAAAGCCACGCTGTTTTTTTGTATTCGAAGTTTTGTCCCAGTTCATCTAATTCAGCAAGTGCGCAGCCCAGTCTGATCCCCGTATGGTGCGCCCGCGTACTCGTTTCCCCGGGAGCAGTTGCAAACCTTATGAAGATAGCTTGGAACTCCTCTGCGTCCACGGTCTTAGCCCTTCTACTTTCGATTTGTCCAGCCTGCGCCCAAGGCGGCAAGAATGCGCAATCAGCCGCAGCGCCGCAAGGCCCGTTCACCGACTATCGTTACGAAAAACCGGGCACGATCCACAAGATCACCGTCAAGGACCTGCCCGCGCCTTTCGCTACCAAGTCTGCGTCGAACTGGCCGAAGGTTGTAGACCGCCCAAGGAATGCCTGGCCGCAGGCGCCGGCGGGATTCAAAGTGGAATTGTTTGCCACCGACCTTGACGAACCGCGCAAGATCGTCACCGCGCCTAACGGCGATATCTTTCTCGCCGAGAGCCACAAGGGTGAGATCAAGATTTTCCGCGGCATCACCGGTGATGGGAAGCCGCAACGGACGGAGATTTTCGCGACCGGACTCAACCGGCCATATGGCATCGCATTTTATCCTCCGGGGCCGGATCCTCAATACGTCTATGTCGGGAACACCAACGCGGTCGTGCGCTTCCCTTATCACAACGGCGATCTGAAAGCGACAGGCAAAGCCGAACGCCTCGATGACTTACCGAGCGGCGGCGGACATTGGACCCGCGACATCGTTTTCTCGCCAGATGGCAAGCAGATATTTGTCGCCGTCGGCTCCGGCTCCAACGTTGACGACCCTGACACGCACCCCGACGAGAAAAATCGCGCCGACATACTAGTCATGGATCCCGATGGCTCCAACCTGCGCGTGTATGCCTACGGTATTCGCAATGCGGGCGCTGGGCTGGCAATCGATCCGAAGACTGGCGAACTTTGGTGTTCGGTAAACGAGCGTGACGGCCTGGGCGACAATCTCGTGCCCGACTACATCACCCACGTGCAGGCCGGCGGATTTTATGGCTGGCCGTATTACTACCTCGGCGGCAACCAGGATCCGCGTTTACAGGGCAAGCATCCTGAACTGAAGGACAAAGTGATTGTGCCCGACGTGTTGCTGCAGCCCCACTCGGCGTCACTCGAGATGACGTTTTATGAAGGCAAGCAATTTCCGCCCGAATACCAGGGCGACATCTTCGCTGCGCAGCATGGCTCGTGGAACAAGAGTGTGCGCGTGGGATACGAACTCATCCGCGTGCCGCTGCATCAGACGGGAAAGGCGAGCGGCGAATACGAGGACTTTCTTACGGGCTTCGTCCTTCCCAATGGCGACGTCTGGGGACGTCCGGTCGGGGTGACCGTGGCTCCGGATGGGTCACTCCTGGTGACGGACGATGGCTCGAATTCCATCTGGCGAGTGAGTTATGCAGGAAAATGACACGGAGCAGAAAACTGATATGAGCATCGATCGCAGACAATTCCTGACTGCCATGAGCGCTGCCGGAATTGTGGCGGCGACAGGAGATTTCGCTGGCGCAAGCGCTCCCACGGTGCAACGGCGCACGCTTGGCCGAACCGGAGAACAGGTCTCAATCCTGGGTGTTGGCGGGTACCATCTTGGACGACCGACCGAGCAAGAGGCCATTCGCATCGTGCGTACCGCGCTAGATGGCGGCATGAACTTCCTCGACAACTGCTGGGACTATAACGGCGGTATGAGTGAAGAGCGCATGGGTTTGGCGTTGCGCGACGGCTATCGGCAAAAAGCCTTCCTCATGACAAAGATTGATGGCCGCGACGGCAAGACGGCATCGCAGCAGTTGGACCAATCGCTTAAGCGGCTACAAACCGATCACCTCGACCTGCTGCAGTTTCACGAGATCATCCGCATGAACGACGCTGACCGCATTTTTGCGGCAGGCGGTGCGATGGAAGTTGTGGTGAAAGCCCGCGCCGCTGGCAAGCTGCGCTATATCGGCTTCACGGGGCACAAGAGCCCATACATTCACAAGCACATGCTTGAGGTCGCCGATCAGCACAATTTCAAATTTGACACCGTACAAATGCCCCTCAACGTAATGGACGCGCACTACGAGAGCTTCGAAAAAAACGTGCTTCCCATCCTGAAAGAGAAGAACATCGGCGTACTCGGCATGAAGTCAATGGGCGATTCCGTCATTCTGAAGAGCGGCACGGTTACTCCTGTTGAATGCCTGCGCTACGCGCTCAGCTTGCCAACCAGCGTTGTAATCACCGGCTGTGACTCGATGGCAATATTGCAGCAAGCGCTGGATCTGGGGCGGAACTTCCAGCCACTCAGCGAAGAGGAACGCGCATCACTCCTGAGCAAGACGTCGGAGACCGCGAAGAACGGGCAATACGAGCTCTACAAGACGAGCCATCAATTTGATGGGACCTACCAGCATCCCGAGTGGCTGGGGTGACAGCCCAGAAACTGGTTAGGACTTTGGCTCCGGAGCGCCGCATGCCGATGGTGGGCACGCTACTTCGGCGTTGCGCTCTTCGGTTGGTTGTAGGTGAGGCCCTTGGTTTCGAACATGGTCGCGGGGAAGTTGTTGTTGTAAGTCACGGTGGTCATGAAGCGCTGATTGCTCATCTCGCCGTTCAGGTTGCGTACTGTGCTGAGCGGCGTCTGGATGCCCTGAATCAAGCGGTAATTGCTGAAGACCTCCGATTCTTCGTCCAGCATGCGGTCATTGGGGTCGCGCCAACTGTAAGTCTTCTTCACCGGTAGGTGGGAGCGCGGATCGATGGACAAGATCACGCTGTCGTTCGTGCCGCTCAATATCGTGATCTGGTCGGCGAGGTTCTGCTCGACCATGGCGGGGCCGCTATACAAAATCATCGTGCCTGGCGCGGGCAGCCACTTGCGGATGACCCACTCCAGCGAGTGCTCGCGGCGCCGCAGGTACTCATCCAACTGCTTCGGATCCTGGGTCGCGGTGCCCTTGTAGGTGATCTCGTAGCCCTTGTCGCCGAGGTTGAGCTCGATCACGTCACGCTGCTTGGTCAGCTCCCAGCGATCTTTGTCGGGCCATTCCCAGAAGCGCCAGAATTGGACACCCTGGCCGGTTGGTTGGCCATGGTAGAACGCATAAGTGCGGCCTTCGATCTGCATGTCTCGAATGTTCAGGTATGCTTCGCCACCGAGGGCTTGAATCATGTCGTTCAGGACCTTGAGTGCCTTCTGCTGGCTCGGATCTTTCACCGAGGCGAATTGCGCGGTTGGCCAATTCGAGGGAACAGACGTAGCCATGGTCGCAGGCGGAGGAGCGGTGGACTGCGCCGGCGGGGCCGCCGTCTGAGCGGAAGCCGTTGCCACGAGCAAGAGAACAAGCGAGCGTAGTGGAGCATTATGCATGGCTACGATGATTCTAGAACGCGGGAGCCGCATCGGCTGCAGGTAGTAGACAAGTTTCAGGAGTTAAGCAATAGCTGTGGGTTTGTCATCCTGAGCGAGGAGCGCAGCGACGAGTCGAAGGACCCCTATGCTCGTTCAAACCTTTCCTCGTAGCCCGGCAAGCCCCCGGCTACTCAAGGCGCAGGCAGTGGATGACGCCGCGCGCGTCACCGGCCAGGATGGTTTTTCCGTCGGGGGAGACGGCGCAGCAGTCGAGCGAAGCGTCCGCTTCGAAGGTCGCCAGCTCGCGCCCGCTGGCCAGCTCCCACACCTTCAGTGTTTTGTCATAAGACGCCGAGACCGCGCGCTGCCCGTCCGACATCACCGCCACTGCATAGACTCCGCGCGAGTGGCCGGTGAGGGTGCGTAGCTCGCGCCCGCTGGCCAGCTCCCACACCTTCAGCGTCTGGTCCCCAGACGCCGAGACTGCGCGCTGCCCATCCGGTGTCACCGCTACCGCCCTGACCCAACTTAAGTGGCCGGTGAGGGTCCGGAACTCGCGCCCGCTGGCCACCTCCCATACCTTCAGCGTCCGGTCCCCGGACGCCGACACTACGCGCTCCCCGTCGGGCGTCAGCGTCACCGCATTGACCCGATGCGCGTGGCCGGTGAGGGTGTGCAGCTCGATCCCGCTGCCTAGCTCCCACACCTTCAACGTCTTGTCCCCAGACGCCGAGACCGCGCGCTGCCCATCCGGCGTCACTGCCGCCGCCCAGACTGGACCCGCGTGGCCGATGAGGGTGCGCAGTTCGCGCCCGCTGGCCACATCCCACACTTTCAGCGTTTTGTCATCAGACGCCGAGACCGCGCGCTGCCCGCCGTCCGTCACCGCTACTGCATAGACTTCACGCGAGTGGCCGGTGAGGGTGCGCAGCTCGAGTCCGCTTTCCAAGTCCCACACCTTCAGCGTGTGGTCCTCAGACGCCGAGACCGCGCGCTGTCCATCCGGTGTCACCGCAACCGCATTGACCGAACCTGCGTGGCCAGTGAGGGTGAGCAGCTCGCGCAGCTTCAGTGTCTCTTGTTCCTGCCCCAACTGCGCTGGTTCAGCGATGCTCGTGCCTTCTTCCAAATCCGAAACGCCAATCGCCTCCTTAGCGATTCGCTGATGGATGTCCATTCTCTGCTGGCTTTGTTCAGCGCCTTGTTTGCGCTCTTGCTCAGATCGCAGTTGCTTGACGGCATGCTTGCGCTTTTGCTCCAGCCGGGCAGACCTCGCCCTTTCGGCAGCCTGCTTGCGCTCCTTTTCTAGCTTTACCTGATCGGCCGCACGCTCGTCCGCCTCCGAGACTTTGGGGCGGGTTCCCGACGGGACGGACGCAGAGGCGGTTGGTTGCGTCGGCGGCTGCACACCCAAGGCTTTAAGCAAAACGCTAAGCCCCCGAGCATGGTCGGTGCGGAAGTCAATGTGCTGATGACGTTCCAGCCGAAGCGGAATGTCGCAATCAAGATAGAGAACCGGAATGATTGTTTTCTGTTTCCTTACTGCGAAGGAGATCTCATCGCGCACGTTGTCAGACTCGACGGAGACGGGTGACAGAATCACCAACATGCGAGGGCAGTTGTTCAAAGCAGCTTCGACGGCACGGTCCCATCGCATGCCCGGCTCGATGTCCAACTGGTCAATCCACACCACCGCGCCGGCCGCCTTCAGGTCTTCAGCCAGGCGAAGGGCGAAGTCGGAATCGTCGCGGCAATAGCTGAAGAACGCCGCGGGCGCGTCAGCGGCCACGGGCGATCTCCTGGCGCAGGAAGGTCATGGAACGGGCACCATGCGTGGATGCCGCCATTGTGTCACATCGTGGTTGTGGAGCGGAGTTATTTCGCTACGTCACCGCCGGAAGCGCGACTCAACTTAGCCCGGCGGGCGAGTGCAGGGTAGGCGTCGCCCCGTTTGGAACGAGTCGCGTCTGCCTCATCACATGGAGGTGTGACCTGCGCACTTGCCGATATCCAGCCCGGCGCGCTATCACTGGGTTGCGAGGAGAGAGGTTGGTGTGTATCTCCTTGGCCGCGCCCAGTGCGTAGGCCCGGAAAGCTCTTTGGACAATCAAGCTGTCAGCCTGCATCTACGGTCGACAATCTCCAGACTACGTTCGATAGGCCTCAAATGAGGACAAGACTGATAAGCGTGATAATCATACTTATCATAACAAGCGCAACTTGCTTATCATGATCATCTTGATTATCATGTGCGGAGCAGCGATAAGTATATTTGGTTCAATACGTTACCTATAAAGATCGCTCATTGCGCTGATCAGAACAATGAATGGAGGGGGGAGGGGTGCTGACGTGTCGCACGGCTCGGCAGCCACCGACGGCAGTAGCTAAGTCTTTTAGAATCATGATTATGCTATAAGTGATTGCGGATCAATAATTTACCGCCGAAATCAGCGCAGGTTATTGATTCTAAAAAGTGGCACAATTGAGATTGACGAAACCTACATCGGCGGAAAGCAGAGGGGTAAGGGCGTAGGGTATGGCAAGCGTCAAAAACAGACAGTGCTTGGCGCTGTCGAGCGTGGCGGTGAAATCCGGTTTCGTCATGTGGCCGACGGTAAAGTTTCAACCGTCCGGGGGTTCATCTCGGCACACATCAGTCCACATGCCGAGAACGTCTATACCGACCAAGCTGCCGCGTATCCATTCGCGCTGGCTCCCGAGTTCATAGACCGCCATCAGACCGTGAACCATATAGCGCGAGAATATGTGCGCGGGGACGTGTACACGAACTCGATTGAGTCTGCATTTTCCTTGCTCAAACGCGGGATGATAGGCCAGTACCACAAGCTCTCAGGCAAGCATTTGCATCGCTATTTGCGGGAGTTCGAGTACAGGTTCAACCGACGCAATGATGCTGACCCGTTCATAGAAACAGTGCGCCGTCTGTGCGGATTCAAGCCCCTGCGTTTCGCAGAGCTTACTTCCGGCCCGAAGGCTTAGGGTTGGCCGCCTTTTTCGGAGCCTTTATCTCCGATTCCTTTTTCGGCGGGGATTGCAGCATCCGCGAGAGAACCGCGTCAAATTGGCCTCTGTCAGTTTTCATTATGCCCATCATAACGCAAGCGATGTCTATTGCCATTTCTTCGGGGACTTTTCTCGATCAGCAATTCGCTGCACATCCAACACATGCTCTTTGGTTCGCTCGTTCAATGTGTCGCCAACAAACTTGGCGAGCGTCTCACCTCGCGTCGCAGCAATAGCACCGACCCGTCGAATAAGTTCTCTAGGGAGCCGCACGTTCAGTTGATCCGTCAGCGTGCGCGCCGGTTTCTTGCTGGATCGTCTGTTAGCCATCATGATGCAAGCCTTCAAAAAAGACTTGCGCTTCTGTGGCTAGTAAGCTAGATTACTAGTGAACTAGCCAATATCGGGGGAAAGGAACACGATAGAGGCTCCAACGTTGAATCGCAAGACCCAAGTTGTTGTGGGGGGCGTTCAGGAACCGCAATACATGGGTTGCCGAAGAAAACTGAGAAAACGGGTTACTAAGATGGTTCGTTCCGTTTTATACTCAAATCGGCTGGAGCGCATCCGGGAGGACGTTCCTGTTTGGCCAGTGCACTCTACTTCATCGCCTCAGGCCAGAGAGAGTGACCCCACTCGCAAGGACGAGCGAAGGTTCCATAACAAGTTGATGAAGGAAGGCGGGAGAATCGAACTCCACCGTGCTCACACACGGTTGACCGCTTATAAGGCAGTGTCCACGCCCAACGGGATGCGCCTTCCCAATCAAAACCTGAAGGCCCGGGCCCGAGTCGAACGGGCGATTCTCACTTTGCAAGGGCGAGCGCCTTACCGCTTGGCTACCGGGCCTTTTGGGTTACCACATGCTTATGGTCGGACTTAGTATTAAGAAAGTCAATCGTTCTCGCTGTGGAAAAGTAGGCAGAAAGTAACCCTAACCGGGAGGCTCTTGTGCCACGCCTTTTCCTATACTTCCTCACATCGCTCCTCTTGTTCGCATCCTACGGCTTCGGACAATCAGCTAACAACTATTTGAATAATGCCAATCTGCCGAATTCTAGTGCTCCAGCTCCTGAAATGTTGGTTAGAACATCAGGGATAGGGATTAGCGGAGGCGGAGCCAGCGTTGCTACCAGAGATGATGGGGTGATTTCCGCAGGGGGTACAGTTGTCGTCGGAGCAGCACTGTCCGATGGACTGATTTTGGCTGCCGATAGCCGTCTCACTGTTACTTTCCCGCTTGGCGTAGAACCGCGTTACAAAGTGGTTTCGGATTCTTCTAATAAATTGTTTGCGATTGGCAGGGTAGGCGTCGCTGTATTTGGCGAAGCCTTCATTTTAGATCGGAGCATACAGAGCTTCGTCGAGGAGTATCAGGGCAAAGCAGCTAAGGGCGATGACGTGCATGAAACCGCTAAAGGTTTTACTCAATACTTTGCCAAATATTACGATCAACACGTTGCCGCAAAAAAGGCAGCACCTGTTTTGGGATTCCTGTTCGCCGGATATGACAAAAGTGGTATAGGACGCCTCGTAGAAGTCGATTTTCCCGTCCCCCGGACTCCGACCGATTTATCACAAGACACTCATGCAAATCAGGGGCTTGTATGGAGAGGTCAAACAGACGTGATTCGACGATTGATTAAAGGCTATGATCCGTCAATTACCGAGCTGAGTCCCCTGCAAAAGTTGGCGGTGCCAGATCAACAGCAGTTCGTGAAGGAACTAGGTAACATTGAATACTATATTCCCTACAATTTCATCAACCTTCAAGATGGAATTGACTTGTCTCTCGCCCTAGTACAAGCAACGGTAGATATGCAACGATTTGCGTTTGGAACCTACGGCCATCCTGGCGACATTCCTGGAGTTGGCGGTAGCGTTGATGTCCTGACGATTGGGCCAACTGAGATAAATTGGGTTAAGCGGAAAACTTTAGTATCCCAAAAGTGACGGTTTGCCATCGTCCTGCCCTTCGCGTGATGTGCGGATATTTAATGCATAGGGGAGGGGGTGGGGCGGTCACGAGCGACTCTGCTTTCTCTGCGTCCTCTGTCTGGAGCATGCCCGAGAGGAGCCGAGAGGTGGTGAATTACTTCTTGCGCTTGCCGCGCACGGGCCGCTCCTCGACCACGGCAAAGTTAATCCGCCGCTGCGTACGGTCGATGCGGTCCACGAGGACGCGGATGGGATCACCCAGCGAATAGGTTTTGCGGCTGCGCTGGCCGATGATCTGCCTGGTGTTCTCGTGGTACATGTAGCGATCGTCGGTAAGCGAGCCGAGCGGCACCAGTCCCTCGATGAACATGTCGATCAGCTCGACGAACATGCCGAACTTGGTGACGCTCACGATCAGCCCGTCGAACTCCTCGCCGATGCGGCCCTCCATGAACTTCGCTTTCTTCCATTCCATCAGCTCGCGCTCGGCGTCGTCAGCGCGGCGCTCTGACTGGCTGGACTCTTCGGCGATATCGTGCAGCATGTCGTCTGGAATCGGCCCGCCCGATGACGCATCGGTGCGATATAGGGGTCCTTCGACTCGCCCGCGCAAAAGCGGCGCGGTCTCGCTCAGGATGACAGAGTCTTTTTCACGTTCTTTTCGCGGCTGCGGGTGCCCCACCGGAACTGCTTTTGCCTGGGTGGGTCTTTTCGACCAGGGAGAAGGCGACTCACTATGCGCGACGCCGCCAACACCTATCGCCACGTTATGCTCCTCGCGCTCGGCGGAATCTCGCAGCACTTCCTTGAGAATACGATGCACGATCAAGTCGGGATAACGCCGGATGGGCGAGGTGAAGTGCGTGTACGCCGGCGCAGCCAGAGCGAAGTGGCCTTCGTTTTTCTCCGAGTAACGCGCCTGCTTGAGGGAGCGCAACATCAGATACGACAGAATGCGCTCTTCCGGCTTGCCGGCAATCTTCTGTGTCAGCTTCTGATACATGCGTGGCGTGATGTGAACTTCCTCCGGCAACTCGATGGCCTGTGGCCGGCGACCACTGCCATAACGATCGCGACGCTCGGCGCGCACTTGCACGCGTTTGACGGGCAAGGGACCGACGCCTAGTGAGTAACCAAACTTGGCGGCGATGGTCTCGAAGTCGTAAACGCGCTTGGGATCGGGCTTTTCATGGATTCGGTACAGCGAGGCCACGCGCTTGTTCTGCAGGTAGCTGGCGACACACTCGTTGGCCGACAGCATGAACTCCTCGATGATGCGGTTGGAGATGTTGCGCTCCGAGCGGGTGATGCCCTTCATGAGCCCGTTTTCGTCGAACTCGATCACGGGCTCGGGCAAGTCGAAATCAATCGAGCCCCGGCGCACGCGCTTGCGGTTCAGGACCATGGCCAGCTCCCGCATCAACTCGAAGAGGTCCACCAGCCCGTGGTAGCGCTGGCGCTGCGCAGGGTCGCCCTCGAGGATGAGGTTCACGTTGGTGTACGTCATGCGCTCGGCCGAATGAATAACCCCCTCGTTCAGCGTGTAGCCGAGGATTTCGCCCTGATGGTCGATCTCCATCACGCACGACAGCGCCAAGCGGTCCGCCTGCGGACGCAGGCTGCACAGGTCGGTGGAAAGCTCCATCGGCAGCATAGGCACGGCGCGATCGGGGAAATAAACCGACGTTCCTCGCAGGCGGGCCTCCAGGTCAATTGCCGAGCTCTCGCGAACATAGTGCGCAACGTCGGCAATATGCACCTGTAGCTCGAAGTTGCCGTTCGACATGCGGCGCACCGTGACCGCATCATCGAAGTCGCGCGCGGTTTCGCCATCAATGGTGACGATGGGCAGCGCGCGATAATCGCGGCGGTGGCGCAACTCGCTCGCCGAGATCACGGGTTCAAACTGTTGCGCCTCCTGCAACACCTCAACCGGAAAGCGGTGCGGCAGGTGGTACTTGCGGATGACGATCTCGACATCCACGCCGAAGTCGTCTTCGTAGCCGAGGATCTCGACCACGCGCCCGCGCGGGTTTTCGGTGGGCGACGGCCAGTCGGTAATCTCCACGTCAACGACGAGACCCTCGAGATCGTCCCACTCGCGGCGGCGGGCTTCTCCTCCGAGGACGCGATCGCGCTCTACTGACCTCTTGCGCCCTGGCCTCTCCTCAGGAGTCTCCCGCCCTCTCGCCAAAGGCGGGCGCGAAGGGTGGGGCACCCGCTTTTCCTCACCGCTGGGCCATTCCATCCCGCGCGGAATGATGACCTCCTGGGTGATTTTTTCGTCCATCGGGGTCACGGAGTTATGCCGCGAGCCGTAATGAAACGTACCAACCACCGTGGGATTGCCGCGGCTGAGCACACGCAGAATGCGACCTTCGGCACGACCGTCCTCTTTCTTGCGGCCGAGTTCGACCAACACCTGGTCGCCGTGCATAGCTGAGCCGATAGCTTGCGGGTTGACGTAAATGTCGCCGCTGATGGTGCTGCGCTGTCCGGCGTTCGGGATGACGAAGCCGTAGCCGTCGCGATGCATGGTCAGGCGCCCGGCGATCAGGTTCTGGTGGGCGGCGGCGTGCTCAGCGAGGGTGTAGCGGTCGCGTACGGTTTCTATCAGGCGACCCGCTTTGACCAGCGCCTGCAATCGGTCGGCGAGTTGCTGCCGCTCGCCTGCCGCGCAACGCCATCTCGCGAACGAGCTGCTTGAACCCTGCCGAATGGTGGGGCTGGCGTTCGATATGGTGAAGAATGGAGGCGTCAGTGAGCATGATGAAGATGCAACCGCGGATAGCGCGGAGAGCGCGGATTCGTTTGCCTGCTGAATCTCCGGGACGTAACGATTTTAGTGAATTTCTCCACTCCTGAGGCTACCCGAGGTCGGGCTGCCTGCCGGCAGCTTACAATCTCGCGTAGAACAACAAATTCTGATCCGCGCATTCCGCGTAAATCCGCGGTTGCTTTCTTTGCTTGCCCGTTTACTCTTCGCACACTCGGTGCGAACGAAATTTCACCGAGGGGTATTCCCTGTTAGACGAACTCGCTGTATGGTAGCAATAATGGCATCGCAACCGCGTGCCCGCATTTAGCGGGTACGGAGCGGTGAATCCAGGGTAGCCGTACCAAACCAGCGTTCTGAAGAAGAGCTGTGGAGTTTCGGTTTGGCAAAACCAGTGCCTCTCCAAGCACTATTTACTTCAGAAAGGATTCTGTTTACCGACATGTGGAAACCAACCAATACGCCTTCCTCCACTCCTATCCCCAGCCCTGAGCCGCAACGCAGCTACACGCCGCCTGCGCCTGAGCCGCAGAGCACGCCGCGCCCGGCCACTCCTGCCATCACAACGCAAGAGCAGGCCACGCTGGGCAAGTCGCTGGTCATCAAAGGCGAAGTCACTGGCTCGGAGTCGCTTTACATCGATGGCCGGGTGGAGGGCTCCATCAACCTGCCCGGCAACCGGGTGACCGTGGGCCGCAACGGCGTGGTCTCGGCCAACATTGCGGCGCGTGAAATCGTGGTGCTGGGCAAAGTTCGCGGCAACATGACGGCCAGCGATCGCGTGGACATTCGCGGCGAAGGTTCGCTCACCGGCGACGTGGTCGCGCAGCGCATCAGCATCGAAGATGGCGCCTATTTCAAAGGCGGTATTGACATCCGCAAGCCCGGCCAGAAGGCCAACGGCGAGTCCAAGGAGACGAGCACGACGTCCATGGCCGAGACAGGAACCGGGGCGGCGGCAGCCCGGGTTTAGGCCGCTCGAGGCGGCGTGCCCAGTCGGGCGGCGTTAGAAAAGTGATGCGCAAAGTCATGTTTTTCTTGACTTTGGACTGCATTCGAGCGAAAGTCTCACATGGCGGGCGGCGCCAGCGCTGCCGCCCGCGACCTTCCGCGACAGTAGGTGTACCACAATGTGGGATAGAATGCTTCAGCTACTGGCCGTAAGCTGCCGGCATAGCCACATCTCGCAACCCTTCTCGGCCGGTTCCTCCAGCCGGCGCGACTCCCGTCACACAGAGTGGGAGGCGGTCACCGGCGACGCGGCGGGACACTACGTTGTCTGCCTGGATTGCGGCAAGCACTTTACCTATGACTGGTCGCGGATGCGGGTCATGAAGTAGCTATTGGCTCTCAGCCGTCGGCAGCAAGTCTAAGGTTCCACTCCTCCCGTCGTTCTCTCCACCACCTGCTCCGGAGCGGTGATGTTTGGCGTGGCTGGAGCTTTCTTGCGGCGCAACTCGCGCGGCAAGCTCGACTTCGTCAACCACAGGCCTAGGGCCACCGCGGCCAGCCAAGCCACACTGATGACCGCCAGCGAAAGCAGGTCGGCCTCGCGGCTGCCGTTTACGATAAACTTTCGGCCTACGGCAAAGCAGACCACGGCAGCAAAAACCGCCGTCCCCAGCGCCTTCATCAGTTCGAGCCACGGCACGCCACCGAGCAAGACCAGCTTCTTGCGGTCCAGAAGCCAGGCCAGGGCGACCGTGTGCATGAGGATGCCGATGTCAGAGGCGATCGCAAGTCCGGTGACGTCGAAGCGGTGAAACAGCGCCGAATACACGGGCAGCGATGCAACCACAATGATGGTGCTGGCGATCATCGGGGTCAGGGTGTCGCCCGCGGCATAGAAGGCGCGAGCAGTAGAGCGCCTGCGCCGACCACAACGCCAGCGAGAGCGCAAACCAGAAGAAGTAAACGGCGGTCTCCCGAGAATCCTGGAAGGTGAAGCGGCCCCGGCGATAGACGAGGTCGATGAGCGGCAGCGCGGCGGGCATCATCCAAGCCGTTGAAAGCAATGACGCTGCCGAGATGCGGTACACCGATAGGTTGACGGTATCGGCAAACTCACGCCGTTTGCCTTCGCCGAAAAGCCGCGCGAAGAACGGCATCGAGGCCTGGCCCGCAGCCTGGCCCAGGATCGAGATGGGCACGGCGAACAGTCGCTTGGCGTAGTTCAGCCGGGTAATGTCGCCCGTACCGCCAGAGGCAAAGTAGCGCAGGATCCAGTCGTCGGCTGACACGAGCGAGACGCCAAGCATCAAAGGAATGGAAAGCCTGACCCACTCGCGAAATTCGGAGTTGCGCCAGTCGAAGTTCAGCCGGTAGGACAATCCGTCCTGCGCTGCGCCGATGGCGTTGATAAGGAACGGCCCAAGGATCGCGCCCACCAGCGCGCCGTAGGCGAGTGACTCGATCCCGAATCGGCGCGCGCCGACCAGGCCGCCGACAATGATGAAGACGTTGTACAGAATCGGGCTCAATGCGGGATAGAGAAACATCCGGCGCGAGTACAGCACTGCGGAAACGATGCCGCCGGCGTAGAAGAAAATCTGCCCGGGCAGCAGGATGCGGGTGAGATGAACGCACAACTGCAACTGCTCGGGTGAGAACTTCGGGAAGATCAGGCGCTCCAATTGCGGCGTGAATATTTCCAGCAGCACCGTGCCAAGGCAGACCACCGAGGTCATAATGGTGATGGTGGAGTTAAAGGCGTCCTGGGCCTCCTTGTTGCGGCCGCGCGAGGTGTAACGGGTGTAGATCGAGATGAATGTGATGGAAGCCGTTCCGCCTGCGAGAATGTAATTGAGGAAGTCAGGCAGGTTGAACGCGCCGACGTAGGCATCGGTATTGAGGCCGGCGCCGAACGCCCACGCAATGTAGGCTTCGCGCAGATAGCCGATGATGCGCGACAGCATGACCGCGACCATCAGCAGCAGCGTGGCCGACAACTCGCTGTGCTGGTGGGAGGGACGCAGGTTACGCAACACCCGCGCGCGAAAACTGCGGCCTTCTTCGCTTGAGCTGTGCTCGGCCGGAGTCGGCATGTGACTGCGATTCTACACGGCTTGAGAACCGGGCCGACAAGCCAAACGGTCACCGCTGAGAGGTGGTTGCCGGGCGGCGGCAGTTGACGTTCGTGCTGCACGCGCATATCATTCCGGTTTTGCACACCATGATTTTTCGCTTAGAGGCAGGGGCGCCCCGGCGTGAGTCATCGGTAGGGTACCGACCATGGAAAAGAAGAAACTCGAGGTTTTCAAGAAGCGCCTGGAGGACCGCCAGCGGGAACTGCGTCATATTATGAACCGTACCGCTCAGGATGGACGTGACGCCGATCTGGAATCGGCGCAGGACATCGCGGATCGGGCGGCCAACTCCTACAACAAGGAATTTCTGTTCTCGCAGAGCAACAACGAGCGCCAGCTCCTGCAGATGGTGGACGGCGCGCTCAACCGGATTCGCGAAGGCACCTTCGGCGAGTGTATTTCCTGTGGACAGGACATCAACGCCAAGCGGCTGGAAGCGGTCCCTGGACGCGGCACTGCATCGAATGCCAGGAGAAGCTGGAGAAGGGGCTGCTGGAACACTCCAGCACTTAGCGCCGCAGCGTGCCGCGTGGAGAGTCAAGCCACCCGGTGAGGGTGGCTTTTGTATCGAAGGCGAGAACCGGCCTACTTCT
Organism: uncultured Acidobacteriaceae bacterium; assembly: GCA_963782275.1. Taxonomy (GTDB): domain Bacteria; phylum Acidobacteriota; class Terriglobia; order Terriglobales; family Acidobacteriaceae; genus Bog-257. The sequence continues at coordinate 296,076 of CAWAJA010000016.1, forward strand.
TCTTTTTCCCGCCCAGCAACTGATTCAGCGCATCGTTTAGCGGATTAGCCTGGGGGTTCTGCTGCTGGGCCGGCTGGCCAGCCTGCTGGCTTTTTTGCTGCTGGCCGCCCAACAAACCGCCCACCAAGCCGCCGAGATCATTTCCGCCTTTTCCGTTCAAGAGTCCGCCCGCCGTGGGCAACAGGTTCTTCAGCTTCATCTGGGCAAGCTGCTCGATATCGGGCGCAACCAGCGGATGACTCATGGTTCCCGTGATCAGGATTGGCAACACCAACTCACCATTCTTATTGGCCAGCGCCGTATTGAGATAGCCACCCACGCCGGTCCCGCCGACGGACTGGCTGAATCCTTTGCTCAGCACCGCGGTCACGTGCAGGTTGAGCCCCTGATTGACCAGATTCATCGTTCCGGTGGCGGCCAGGTTGCCGACATCCAGCACTGCCTTGAGGTCATTGGTCTGCGCCACGCCGTTCTGTATGTTCAGATTTCCCGTCATCTGCGAGATGGCGGTATAGCCCTTGGCCCCTCCGCCGCCGAACTTGCCGATTTTCGACAGCTCATTCACCAGGTCGACCTTGGTAAGTTTGCCGTTGGTCAAGTTCAGGCCAAGCGTTCCGTTCAGCGTGGGGACGATATCTCCCGAAGGCGGGGTGGCAAAGGTAACATTCGGGCTCGCGGCCAGGGTTCCGTACAGCGTGTCCTTCGCCGAGGAAAGGGACGACAGCAGTTTGTTGGCATCCACACCGGTGAGCTTGGCATTGACGGCGTAAGTCGTGACGCTCTGACGTGTGTCAATCGTTATGCTGCCGGTTCCCTGCCCGCCATAAATTTGCGTGGTCAGCGGATTGAGCACGATGACGCCGTGATTCAGCTGGACGTTGGAGTGTACGTTGGTGAGATCCGTCTGCTCGTAGAGGATGCTGCCAACCGCAATCGAACCGGTGCCGGTCGCGCTTTGCAACAGGCTGGGCTGGGCCGGTGCAGGGTCGGCGTCGGCAATCGGAACCAGACTCCACGACGCGTCAGCCTTTTTCTTCGGCGGCGCTTTCTGCTCACCACCGGTAATCTGCTGCAATTCGGCAACATTGATCTTGTCGGCGCTCAGCGCGAAGGTCAACCGCGGCGCCTGAAAGTTCGCGATGCTCAGGTTCCCGCTGGCATTGGTCGAGCCTAGCGACGCCGCCAGGTTGGTCAGGTTCACCGAATTTTGCGTGAACTGCATGTTGGCGTTACGAACACGCAAGGGCTGGGTGAGCGAGGGCATCTTCAGCGAAGCGTTTTGCAGCAAGCCCGTGCCGCTGAAGTTCATGGCATCGGTATTCTTGATGGGTCCGGTGGCCCGCACGTCCAGGCTGATGCTGCCACTGCCACTCATGCCCTCGACCGCACTCACGCCGTATGCCTTGGCGATCCCCAGCAACTCTTCCACCTTGCCGTTTACGGTCTTGATGGTGGCGTCCACGTTGGGCGAATCGGTGGTGTACTGCGAAAGCGCCATCTGCACCGCCAGGGTTGTTCCGCCGGAGGTCGCGGTGAAGTTGTTCGATTGAATCTGTTGCGGCGTCATGGCCAGCTCAATCGCCGGTACCTTAACCGGTTGCGGAATGCCGTTGCCCGTTACTTCCAGATTCTTTCCGTTGATATTGCCGTTAAGCGCAAGGTGGTCGGTCGGACCCTGCGCGTGAACGTTGGCGGTCAACTGGCCGGCGATCTTGGTGTTCGGGCTGAAAGCCACGCCGAATGCCGACGCCAGCCGCGCCACTTCCTGAATCGAAGCATTCGATGCACTCACGTTGACATCCATCACGGATGTACTGGCGTGCGAGTTGATCGTTCCGGTGATCGACAGCGGGGTTGAGCCGAGCTTCAGCGCGCCTTGCTTGATCTGCAGGACATCGTTATTCAGGTCATCGGTCAGGTCGAAATCGGCCGAGATGGGATACCCGACCTGCACACCACGAATCACCGCATTCTCGAGCTTCAAGGAACCGTTGGCCGCCATCTTCCCATTCGAGTTCGAGAGATCGGTCGAGCCAGAAATCACCGCGTCCGTGCCCTGCAACGCGGCAGCATTCAGGAATTTCTGCAATCCCGATAGCGAGACCTCCTTCAGCTTTACGCTTCCTTTGAAGGGCGTGCTGGCGAAGTCGGCATTATTGACCGGACCTCCATCTCCGGTCAGTTGCAGGGTTTGCGAGCCGCTGCCCGGAAGATGCGCCGTGGCGTCAATGGAGAACGGTTTACCCGGCGCGTAATGCTTGAGCGTCACGTCAATGTGGTCATAAACGGCGCGCGCCTGATGCTTCAAGTAATCGGTGACGGCGATCTGGCCGTCAGTGACTTTCAGCTCACCCAGGGAGAACCCGCCGGACGTGGAGGGTGCTGCCTGCGCCGGGGGCTGCTTGGCTTGTTGTTGCGGCTGGGTTGGCGGTGGTCTGCTGTGCCGGAGGAGCGGCGGCGTTGCTGCCCGCAGTCGAGAAGTTCCACAGACCCTGCGCGTTGCGGATGATCTCGATCTTCGCCTGCTTCAGTTCCAGGCTGTCCACTTCGATGTTCTTGCTGAGCAGGGGCAGCAGCGCGATGCTGATGTCCAGTTCGCCAACCTGGGCGAATGGGATGTTGCTGCCGAAACTGGGGTCGTCCCCGATGACGACGTTCTTCACCTCGACCCGCAGGGGGAAGACCCCCAGGGACATGGCTCCCAACTGTACGGGACGATTGAGCCGCTGCTGCAACTGGGCCTGGATTTGCCCGCGGTACTGGTTGATGTCAATCAGATGAGGAAGCGCAAGGATAACGACGACTACGATGACAACGATGACAACGGCAACGATCGCAAGCTTTCGCATTGGCTGCTCCTCCGTCCTCCGGGGCGCTGTGTGCGGGTTCGGTGAAATCCGTCTGCTCTAAATAGAAGCTCGGCGGCGGGCGCCAGTTGCACCCCTTCTACGAGGCGGCGGTCGAGGGCTCGTCTTCTTCGGCGTGGATGAGCCCGAACTTCTTCAGCTTATAACGAAGCGCGTCGCGGCTGATGTCGAGCAGGCGGGCGGCGTGGGTCTGGTTTCCATTGGCCTGCGTCATGGCGATGTCCACCAGCTCGCGTTCGACCTCTTCCAGCGAAGTGCCTCCCTCCGGAATATGCAATTGCGGCAGGCTGCGTCCGTCCGGCAAGTGCTTCCCAATCGCGCCGCCATTGTTCCCCGAACTTCCCGAAGACAGTTCAAAGGCGGTGAAGGCGGATTTCTGCTGCGCCACGGCAAAGGGAAGGTACTCGGGAGTGATTTCGTCGCGCTCTTCCAGAATCATGGCGCGCTCGACCGCGTTCTTCAATTCGCGCACATTGCCCGGCCAATCGTACTTCAGCATCAGTTTCCGGCTGTCGTCGGTGATGCCTCTTACGTTCTTGCGGAACTTGCGGTTGTAGCGCCCGACGAAGTAATCCACCAGCGGCAGAACGTCTTCTTTGCGCTCGCGCAGGGGCGGCAGGAAAATCGAGATGATCGCCAGGCGGTAGTAAAGGTCCTGGCGAAACTGATTGTCCCGCACCGCGCGCTCCAGGTCGCGGTTGGACGCCGCAATGACGCGCACATCCGCCTGTATATCGCGCACGCCACCGACGCGGCGGATCACCTGGTCTTCCAGCACGCGCAGCAACTTCGCCTGCAGCAGCGGCGACAACTCCCCAATCTCGTCGAGGAAAAGCGTGCCGCCGTCCGCCATCTCAAACAGGCCTTTCTTCATGGTCTTGGCGTCGGTGAATGCGCCTTTCTCGTGTCCGAAGAGTTCGGCTTCCATCAGGGTCTCAGGAATGGCCGAGCAATTGATGGCGACGAACGGCTTGTCCTGCCGCCGGCTCTGGTAATGGATAGCTTTTGCAATGAGGTCTTTGCCGGTGCCGCTTTCGCCCTGCACCAGAATCGTCGTCGCTTCACTGGTGGCGATCTTGCTCACGAAGCCCAGCAGTTCGGACATCTTCTGGGAAACGCCGATTACATTGTGGTATCCGGTGCGACGGCGGACTTCGCCCCGCAGCGACTCGACCTCCGAGCGCAACCGCGTGGTCTCCAACGCGTTCTTGACCGTGACCGACAGTTCGTCGAAGTCCAGCGGCTTGCCCACGAAGTCGTAGGCGCCCAGCTTGAGCGCGGTCTTCACGTCTTCAAGCTGAGGGTCCGCCGTGATCATGATGACGGCGCGCGCGTCACCGGTCTTCTTCAGTTGCTCCAGGATTTCAATGCCGTTGGAGTCGGGTAGGCGCACGTCGAGCAGCACGAGATCGGGAGTCTCGTGCTGGGCCACGCGGAGCGCAGCCGTGCCGTTGTCAGCCTCGAGTACGTGATAACCCCACTCTTCGCACTTCTGCCGGAGAGACCAACGAACCAGCTTCTCGTCGTCGACAATTAGGACTTTTTCCGAGGGCATTACTGCTCAAAGTAAGCTTACTACAGCGGCCAGACTTCGCGGTTAGTCTTAATTAGGTGTTTTCACCACAAGAGCTACAGAGACACAGAGAGTAAGAAAAACCAACTGCGGATTTCACCAATAACGCGGTTCTCCATTCACAAAGAAGCCCGTTTGGAGATTGGTGCTCGCCCGCCTTTCTTGGGGAACTATTTGCTTTGTCCCTTAGCGTTGACAATCCGCCTGGATCTGGAAAAATCCGCGGTTTCTTTGATTTGACTTTCTCTGTGCCTCCGTGTCTCTGTGGTAAATGAACTACTGCGTGACCGCGCGAAGCGCCAAAGCTTGCTGCACCGCGTTGGAGAGGTCGCCGACACTGAATGGCTTTTGCAGGAATGCGCTGCCCCTGAGCAGGATGTCACGTCGGGCGGCGCTATCTTCGGTGTAGCCTGACATGAACAGCATCTTCACCTCGGGATGGCGCAAGGCGAGTTCGCCAGCCAACTCGTGTCCACCCATGCCCGGCATAACTAGGTCGGTCAGCACAAGATCGATTTTGCCGCGCCGCTCTTCGCAAATTTTCAAGGCGATTTCGCCGCTCTCGGCCTCCAGAACCTCGTAGCCGAGTTGCTGTAAACATTCGCGGACATTACTGCGAATCATGGCTTCATCTTCCACCACCAACACCATCTGTCCTTCTGGCCGGGAGGTTGTCTCGTTGCGGAGGACCGGACTCTCGAGCGCCGCAGTGGTGGCAGGAAAGTACAGCTTGAAGGTTGTTCCATGACCGGGTTCACTGTACACCCAGATGTATCCGCCGCTTTGCTTCACGATGCCGTACACGATGGAAAGCCCTAGGCCCGTCCCCTTGCCGACTTCCTTGGTGGTAAAGAAGGGATCAAAGATGCGCGGCAGGATTGACTTGTCGATCCCGGTACCGGTGTCGCTCACCGCCAGCATCACATAACGGCCGGGCTGCACTGGAGGATGCGTCTTGGTATACGCGTCGTCCAGGTCCGCATTGGCGGTTTCGATGTGCAGCGTACCACCCTCGGGCATTGCGTCACGTGCGTTGACTGCCAGGTTCAGAATCACCTGGGTAAGCTGGTCGGGATCGAGGCGTGAGTTGTCCACTGCGTCGGAGAGCTTGGTGACCAACTGAATATCCTCTCCGATCACCTGGCGCAGCATGTGCGATGTCTCACTGACCACGGAATTCAAGTTGATAATGCGCGTCTGCATCATCTGCTGCCTTCCGAAGGCCAGCATTTGCTTGGTCAGTGCGGCGGCGCGGTCGGCGGCTTTGGAAATCTGTAGGAGAGGTTTGCTGAGTCCGTTGTCGGGCGTGATCTGGCGAAGCATCAACTCAGTGGACAGCTTAATAACCACCAGAACATTGTTGAAGTCGTGGGCCATGCCGCCGGCCAATCTGCCGACGGCCTCCAGTTTCTGCACCTGCCGCACCTGCTGCTCCAGTGCGCTCTGCTCGGTCATGTCCTCGACGTAGCCTTCGAAGTGTTCGGCTCCGTCGGTGTCTCGGATCAGCGAACCTGAAATCCGCACCGGTAAGGTGCTGCCATCGCGGCGCCGGAAGGTGGTCTCGAAACCCCTGATCCGCAGGTTTCGCCGCAGAATTTCGATCACCCGGCCGCGCTCTTTGGGGTCGGCCCAGATCTGGGTCGAGACCTTCAGCTGTAATGCTTCCTCTAGGCTGTAGGCCGAGCATTTCCCGCAGGGTTGAATTCAGGGTCTCGATGCAGTCTCCCTCGATGGAACTTCGGCAGATCCCGAGGGGAGCACTGTCCACCAGCGATTGCAGATAGGCTCGCGATTGCTGCAACGCCGCTTCCAGCAGGTGGTGCTGGGTCACGTCGTTGGCAAGCACCAGTTCCTGTTTGCGGCCATTCTCTTCGAACCCGAAAGCCTTGACCTCGGCGAACAGAAGGCTGCCGTCCTTACGCCGATGCCGCCAGATTCCCGGGTTGTTAAGGCCGCTCTGCCGCCCGCTGACCACATTTCGCAGCGCAGGAGCTTCCTCCGGCGGACGGATGTCCAGCAGCGTCATGGCCAGAAATTCCTCCCGGGTGTACCCGTAGGTGCGCACCGCAGCATCGTTCACGGCTAGGAACCGCAGGGTGTCACAGTCATAAATCCACATGGGATAGGGATTGGAGGTGAACAACATCTGGTGGCGTTGTTCCGACTCGCGCAACCGCTCAGCTTCCAGCGTCAACTGCTGGCACAAGCGTGCCTGTTCACGGTTTTGCCCGGCGTAACGGCGGAGCAAGACAAGGCTCGCCCCGAGCCAGAGCAAAAACGCGAGCGCGACGATGACGAACAGTAGCATCCGGCCAGATCCGAAAAAAACGGTGGTGCTTCTGTGCGCTTCTTGGAACGCTTGATCCAACTCCGATTCGGAAGCCGCTACATGCGTGACGCGGGATGCGGCTTCCGGCCGCGCCTCCATTTATTTCACCTGTATTACGATCCGTTGAGAGCGCCGTTTCAATCCCGAACCAGAGAATCAAGTAGTTCAGAAATTCAGTTCGACACCAAGTCATCTAACTAGGCGACACCCGCACGCCGGGGAAAGAGGCGACAGGCATAATACCTCACTTATAGCAGTCGCACCACGACTAATCTGTGACCGGCGTCACACATCGACGGGCCATGAACGAATCGGGCAGTTCGGCTGCCGGGGACAAATGGTTACAGCGCTAATTGCTAACGGCCAACTGCTTTCTTCAGCATCGGCCGTAGAGGGCACACTTCACACTTTGGCTCACCCTTCAGGCAATAGTGTTTCCCAACCTGGACGAACAGCCCGTGCATTTCGTTGTACACCTGCGATAGCGGACTGCGCTCGGCCATGCTCATCGTTGAGGGTGCATGAACCCCCGGCCGCGCCGGTTTCTTTAGGCTATCCATCCGGGGTGGTTCTGGCGTCTCGCGCTGCAGCGCTCGTTCCACGAGGCCGCGAATTTCGTCATACTTTGCGCTCGCGCTCACCACTTCATGCCGCTCCAGTATCCGGCGAGTGTACGCGTCAACCACAAAGACCGGCTGATTTCCCGCGTAGAGCAAGATGGAGTCCGCCGTCTCCGGCCCTATGCCGTTTAGCGCCAGCAACTCGGCCCGTAATTCGTCCGTCGGCGTGGCAAACATTCGCTCCAGCGACCCCCCATAGCGAGCATCCAGAAACGCCACGAAGTTTATCAGCCGTTTCGCCTTCTGCCGAAAATATCCCGAGGAGCGAATCAGTTGTTCCAACTCGGGTAACGTCACTTCGCGAATGCCGGCCACACTCAGTCTCCCTCCCTTGCGCAGGCTGGCGAGAGCGCGCTCCACATTCGTCCACGATGTGTTCTGGGTGAGAATTGCGCCGACGATCACCTCGAACGGTGTCTCCGCCGGCCACCAATGCTGCTGTCCCCAAGCCCGCGACAGCTTGCGATACATCGCTCGCACCGTGGCTTCCGGCTTCTTCGCAGTCGAGCGTTTCACTCTGGCAACAGCCCTTGGTTTGCTCAAGCGAGTGTCGACGGCTCCTCCGCGCGCTTCCTTGCTGCCGATATACTGGTTGCGACCATGCGCTACATCCTGCGCTTTCTGTGGAACGCGACCCGCGGCCATCGCCTCGCTCCCTGGCGCAGTCCCTACCTTCGCTGGAGGATTGAAACCTATACCGGCATCAAGATGCAAAGTATCGGCTTCCTGGAGTTCTGTGGATTCACCTGGCGCGAGCGCGCGGAATTGTTGCGCTTCCTCAAGTGGACCGGCGAGATGGAGCACTATGCGCGCGTGAAGCCGAAGAATCCATAGAGCGGACCAGAATCAGTTAAGCGCTTCCCAATCTTCAAGAGAAGTCGTCGGCGCGACGATGTCTCCCACGATCTTGGCCTTCCCAACCATATAGCCAAAGACGATCTCGTCTTTGCCTTCAACGGGCACGAGTTTCACAATTGGTTTTCCGTGCTTCGTGACAACGACCGGCTCGCCAGTAGGTTGTACTTCGTTTATCAGGGCGAGACACTGCGCCTCGAATTCTTTTGCCGTAATCTGCTTCATAGAATTCTCTAACTGGAGCCATGATGACATAGTTGCGACGTTCTGCGCGGTCTCGCTCTGTTCATCCTCCCACCACAATCCCCACCGGCGTCCCCACTCCCGCCGCCAGCTTCTCTGCCGCCGACGCCTGCCTGCGCCGCAATCTCCAGATACCCCGAGCTACCGACGATCGCGAACACCTCGCCCTCTTCACCCTCGGCGTAAGAATGCCGCAGCGGGGCGATGGTTTCGCAAATCAGGATGCTAACCTCCGGCGGCGGCGACGCGAACAGCGCCGGCGCATCCTGCTCGCCGATGTTGGTGATCAGGTTGCCGAACTTGTCCACCTTCAGCACCACCCCGCGCAAGCTGTTCTCGCCGACACGCTCCACCGCCGGCAGCGGCAGCCGCACGTAGTCGGAAACCTCCGGGCCAAACTCGGCAGGCGCGACGCCCTTGCTCAGCCATCCCGCGACAGGGGCAAAGATGTCGCGGCCATGAAAGGTCTGGCTCACCGGCTGCAGAAAGTAGCGCTCGGCGGTAATGTGGCGGACGCTGAACTTGGGCTCGCGCGCCTCCACCAGCGAGAGCACGCCATTGTCGGGCGCAACAAAAACGTAGTCGTCGGTTTCGACGATGATCGGCCGCCGCCTGCTGCCCACCCCGGGATCGACCACCACCACATGCACCGTGCGCGGCGGGAAGAAACGATACGCCTGCGCAATCGTCCAAGCGCCATCGAGCACGTCGTAGGACGCCACCGCGTGCGAGATGTCAACCATCGTGGTCTCCGGATGGATGTTGAGCACCACGCCATGCATGATGCCCACGAACGGATCGCTCAGCCCAAAGTCGGTGGTGAAGGTGACAACGCGCCTCTCGGACATGCAATGGCAAAGTAGCCGCAGCGGAGACGGGAGTCAAGCGGCGGGCTGTAGCAGGCGATTCAGATTGCTCTAATGGGCCATCGAGATAAACGATTCGTCCGTTGCCCGAGCCCGTAGAGCGCAGCAAACCTAGCCCCAGGGCGGAGGAGGCTGTTACGAAACTCCAGTGCAGGAATGGTCGGTGGGACGAAAGAGTCGAATCGGCGATGGAACCAGCCGCGTAGCGGCGGCTTTGCCGTGAGCCATGGGCGCAAGCCCCTGGTCAAGTGGAAAATCGCACCGAGCCGCGTAGCGGCGAGCCTAGTTTCGTAACGGCCTCGGAAGCCCTGGGTCGGCGTTTCTAACGAACCCGAGTCCCCCGGGGACGGCACAGGACCTCACACGCTTGGCGCCGGCCTAATCAGCCTCGCCCTTCGGACTTGCCTGGCAGCGCCGCATGATTTGACCGAGCGGAGACTCTTGATTCTCGACGAGATCGGCGTCCAATTCGGCAGCGAGACGGAGCGCGTCCTCCTCTTCGATCTTCTGGACAGTCGATACGGCGGCATGAAGCCGACGATCGTGATCTCGAACCTCAACCACAACGATCTCGCAGCATACCTGAGATCGGCTCTTCGATCGTCTTGCGGACACGGGATCGGTAATCCTGTCGTTTGATTGGAAGTCCTACCGAAGGAGCGATCAGCCATGAGAAAAGACCGTCACCGCAGGCGAAGCCCTTTCCGATCCCGAAGCCCGAAGTTGGAAATGTTTATCGAGTTACGAACTACCACACCGGAGACTTCGTGGCGACGTGCGTCGAGAAGCTCTTCCAAACGGCACGCTATCGGGTAAACGCTCCGCTCGAATCCGTGCTCTGTCCGGGCGAGGAGATCGAGATCGCGTATAGATCACCGGCTCGAATCGCGGGAGGGACGCCGTGAACAGGGTAAGGGTCGCGGGACAGCTTGTGCAGCTCCGCTGCGCGACCTGCAACAAGGTCCAGGAGCCAAGCTCTTCCAAAGCCATCGAGTTTTTCGCCCGCGCCCACTGGTTCCACGCGGGTTATACGTTGCTTATCGAAATAGCGGAACCCGCAGGGCTGGCGTCGAATGTGGTTGATATCCAGACAAAGGAAATTCTAGCTTAACCTCTGCTGCGATGCCGGGAACTACGGTGGAGTGATATTCGATCAAGCCAGCGGGAAAGACGCGGTACAATCGGTCGGGGGAGACCATGCCATCATCGCTAGGCGCTGCCAGATATAACATTTTCGACCTGATAGACGAGATCGCGGACACAATCAACAGCATGCTCAACGAGAAGAAGAGGGAGCACTATCTAGGTGGCATTTTGATGCTGTATAGCTTTATTGAGAAACTGTTGATTCTGCTGGTGTACATCAAGATTGTGTGGAACAAGTCACAAAAGGTCCTCAACGAGGACGAGTTAGGGCACCTCAAGGATTTCTGCAACCAGCAGGAATTCTACACACTCCTCCGCCTCGGTCTGGCCGTCGATCTCGTCGACCCCACACTCTTCAAGAAACTGGAAAGCGTTCGGATCGAGCGCAACAGTGTTGTTCATCAATTCTGGCTCTATCGCCATCGAAACAACAGGCTAGTACTTAGAAAACAACTTGAAAAACTGGCAAGGGTCGCTAACGATCTAGTACTTAGTTGCGTAGATTAGCGTAAGATGAATGGGGATGCACATTGCGAATCTGGCGTTTCGTCCACTCGAAGGGCGTGGCGGTTTGGTTGTATGCGGCTTGGGATGAATCGGTCGATCGCCTCGCGCACCTGCTGGGGCGAAGTGAAACTTGCCCCGCGCAAAGCGCGCCGGCTCAGGATACTGAACCAGCATTCAATCTGATTGAGCCAACTGGCGTGGGTGGGCGTGAAGTGTAGATGGACCGTGCGATGTTGCGCCAGCCAACGATCATGTTTCGGTTTGTGGGTATTGAGATTGTCCATCACCACGTGCAGTTCCCGGCCCGGATAGAGTGCGACCACCTCGTTCATGAAGGCAAGAAAATCACGGCGTCGACGCCGGTGAGCGTGTCCGCCCTTGACTTGGCCGGTGAGCACATTCAGGGCGGCGAACAGGGTTGTGGTGCCGTGGCGTTTGTACTCATGACTGAAACCGGTCACGGCTTGGCCGTTGGGTAGTTTTAAATAGCCTTGGGCTCGCTCCAAGGCTTGAATATGCGGCTTTTCATCCACCGCAAGGATGACCGCGTGTTCCGGCGGGTCCAGGTACAGGGCAACGATATCGGCCGCCTTGGCGGCAAACTCCGGATCGGTACTGATGCACCAGCTACGGCGCCGCTGTAAGTGAATTCCTTGGGTACGCAGCACGCGCCAGACTTGATGTTTGGATACATCCCCCAAGGCCTTCGCCACTAACGCTCCGGTCCAGCTCCCATGGCCGACTGGCGGCCGCTGGTCCAGTTGGTCCAGAATGCGGCGCCGGGTGTTTTCGTCGTAGCGCGGCGCAGCTCCTGGCCGCGGGGCATCCTGGAGCCCGGTCAAACCAGCTTGGGAAAAACGTACTCGCCACTTGCTGACGGTTGCGGGCCGTCTGCGCTGCGCACGGGCGATGGCAATCGTGCCCTGACCGTCGGCGGCGGCCAGAACCATGCGGGCTCGCTCTGCCAGACGCCTTTCGGTCTTACCCGCGCGAACCCAGCTCTCCAGCGTGGAGCGGTCTTCTGGCGTCAATGTGAGGGCGGTGGGGTATTTGCTCATGCCCAATCATGACATAGACCGCTTTTCATTGCAACTAAGTACTAGTGGGTTTATTCAACGACCTCGCCCAAGAAACTGGGGCCGATAGGGGCTACGATATTTTCACTATTCAGGCGAAAAAGGGGATCCTGATTTGAAATTACCCTGTGGGTTTTGACCAGGTGGCCTAAGGCGTTGCAGATATGATTAGCAAAACTTTCAGGTGTGAGCAAGACTTTAGTAGCCTTGGCGAATGCTTACGGTTTGTTCGAAAAGAGTTTCCCCAGCAGTGGTTAGATCGGCGACACCGGAACATCGAGGGTGACAGATTCCATGCTGCCCAGCAGTCTCGCATGTTGTTTCGGGGCGAGGTTGCTCGCTTCCCAACTACGGTTTCCTCACGCCGTAGGCTTAAGGAGAACCTAGCTGTCTCGGAGAGTGCCAAATCGGAGATTCTTGAACTGACTAGTTGGGCTGAGAGTCAGCTGGCTGATCTCTTGAAGGTCCCTCATTTATTTGCAAGGGGTTATTGTCAGCACTACGGATTACCGACCGACTTCCTCGATTTCACCTCCTCGCTGGAGGTTGCGGCGGTGTTTTCGGGACTTCAGCGCAGCACTTCTGACGAACTTGGGCTGTTGGGGGTTCTGAGATACTGCTGCGTTGCTCTGCCCATATCCAGAGGAGCCATGCCGTTGGCATATAGTTGACCTGTCGGAGCATCCCCAGGGAGACCGCCCTAAGCGTCAATTCGCACATATGTTTCTTCATGAGAGTTATCCGGACCTCAAGGCAGAGGGTTGCCGTCCTGAGCTTGACCTGTACTGGTTTAGCTTTGAGCATCATGACTCAGAGATGCACGAGCTAACACCGTTGCTTTCAGGTCCGCATTCGATATTGGACTACAACCATGACCGGGCGGCCGGATACTTGGCACTAGAGATAAATACGTATGTCGACTCAACAGGCCCACTATCGCTAGAGGCGGCGAGATGGTTATCCACGCATGTAGTTCCGGGGAGCGTCCACGGAATAGTTGACGTCAATTCGGATGGCCGCAAGTACCTTCGGGCTATTACGCCGTTTGATGCTGGTCAACCGATCGATGAGATAGAGGAAAGGGAAAGAAACTTTCGCAGATGGTCAACCGGTCAACCTAATCTGCCTCGTTCGCATAACGAAATCTACCGCAGCTAGATTGGGGCGCTCACACCAATTCACGAACGCCGCTGTGCTTAACTATGTCTCTTCGCAGTCCAGCGAGCATGTGAAATACTCGCTCGTCCGCAGTGCTATCGCTTCCACCCAAGGACTTCTCGATCACTTGGATTGCAAAGGACGCGACCGCAAGTCCGGCCGCAGTGAGGGGAGACACGAATGCTGTTGGGACTGACAAGATGCCTCCTACGCACAAAGGTGCCCAAGAACTGATCCGCCGGGCATACCTCGAGTTGCGATACTCGCGATACTGTCGAGCGAAGTCACGCGCCACGATGTCAACGCGGTGTCCGAACTCCTCTGCGTTCCCGACGCGTCTCAGTCTGTGCCGCGCGGCCAGTTCCGTGGTCACGCCTTTGAATGCTTCCCGGATCTCGGCGAACGATTCGCGAATCTCCAGGTACCTTTGCGGCGATATTCTCGCTACCGACGCAGGAATCATCAACGTCGCGACAGCCGAGAGCAGAGCACCTTCAGCAGCTCCGTCGTCCGAGGTCTGCTCAGGGATACCTCGCAGAGCAGCAACTGCAAAGGCATGGGCCGATCGGTGATTGCATCAACGCCTAGACGCCTTGCGATTCTTGACGCGAGTCCCGCCAGAATAACTTCACTCGCGTCCTTTCTCACCGGAATGAATCGCGCTGACGGAGTCAGTTCTCTGAACGACTCTATTAGAAGCCTGTTGCTTCTCAGCTGGTGTATGACGAAGTCAGACAGCTTGCTGTCGTGGAGAAACACATGACCGGCGACTGAAAGACCTCCGTTGGATACCGTGATCTCGATGCTACGGGAGTCCTTCTTGTATCTTTTTCCGAGCAGTTGAAAAGCGAGTCTCAGCCGGCGTTCGTCGCCGGGCTCGATCGCAACGTCGGCATCATAAGGAGCTACGGCGGTAAGACATCCTGGAATCGCATCCTGAAATCGCCTGAGACTATCCGGATCGTCTGGCTTCACGTCCGACGGCACTATGCGTATGACCTGATCCGACAGTAGTAGCACACGACGCAGCCAGGTTGAATCTGGCGAGAAGTCTGGATAATAGAGGACTCGATACTCGACCACTTAGCTTTCCTCTTTGTTTGGCGCTTGCGGGCCGTGCTCTGATTCGGCTAGCCCCAATCTCACGTCTGGTCGCCGACCCAGAGAGTGACCTCTCCTCGATATCCTGTCACCATTCCAACAATACTGAAAAATACGCAGCTTTCAAACCACTACCCGATTGGGCGATGATCGGATCGAGGAACTCCGGTGAAGTTCTCCGTCGATCTCGACATCGCCAGTGCAATAAAGCTCACGAACGCAATCGCCAAACAGATCCCGTTTGCTATGGCGAAAGCTCTTACGCAGACGGCGATCCAAGCCCAGACGGATATCGTCCAGGCGATCGCTCAAGTCTTCGATCGCCCGACGCCGTACACGCTTAACTGGACGCATGTGATCCCCGCCACGAAGGATCGGCTCGAATCGTTTGTGCAACTGAAGGACAGCGCGGCGAAGGGAACGCCAGCGATCAAGTTTCTTGATCCCGAAGTCTTCGACGGGGAACGTAACCCGAAGCGCGGCGAGAAAGCTCTGCAACGGATGGGCGCTCTCGCATCCGGCTCGTTCATCATGCCAGGTGCCGGACTCAAGCTCGATCAATACGGGAACATCTCAGCGGGAACGATGACGAAGATCCTCTCTGCCGTCCAGGCGAACCCCGACTATTACCAGAACGTGACACAGAAGTCGCCGGGTGGGCCCAGCCTACCATCGCGCGGGTGCCCCGTCCAAGCCGGTTTTGCTTGGGCGGGGGGTTTCGGTGGGCTGTGCAACGATTGCTTCTCGCACGTCCTAACCCTTCGCTTATATCGAACCAACGTCAAAATCCCCACCCAACCAAAAGAGGGTTGGATGGGGCACCCTCACGTGTCTCCTCGACTCAGAATGCTTGCCTGGGCCACCCGCCCTTACGGCGTGATCTCAAAGACCAGACCAACCTCACTCGGGCCGCCGTTAGAAGCGGTGGTGTAGAGATTGCCGCTGCTGTCGAGGATTACGTTGCCAGCCGGGTTGCTGCCGATGCCGCCCCAAGAACCGGTTAGTGTCCAGCCGCCGTTGGAAGGTGTCAGCCGGAAGACCTCCGGTATATCGTAGTAATTCGTCCCGTAAAGGTTCCCGGCAGCATCCATGGCCAGCTTCCCGATGATGCCTTGGTTAGCGCCAAGGGAATAAAGCACGCTAAAGGTCCAGCCGCCGTTGGAGGGGCTCAACTCGTACACCTTCGGCGTGGTGCCGTTATATCCATAGGTCGCGCCGTAAAAATCACCAGATTGGTCAACAATCAAGCCGGCATACGGGTTCGCCCCATCGCTTCCGCCGCGGAAGTTATAGACCACGCTTTCCGTCCAGCCGCCTCCCGATGGGATTAACTGGTAAACCGTGCCGTTGTTATAGCTCCCGCCGAACCCAGTCGTTCCCCATAAGTTGCCGGCGTGATCGAAGACGACACCGGCGTAGGATGTGGCGCCGTCAAGGCCGCCCTGGAACCTGTAAAGAACGGTTTCCGTCCAGCCGCCATTGGACGGGGTGAGCCTATAGACCGTGCCCTGGTCGCCTTGCCCGCCGTATGGGGTGGTGCCATAGATGTTGCCAGCTCCATCGAAGACCAGGTCGCCAAACGTGGGCTCCACTCCGTCGGTGAAGCCCTGGAACGAATACAATACGGTTTCCGTCCAGGGGCAGAGCGCGCTTTTGCAGGCAGCGGCCGACGGCCGCAAATTGAAAACCGTGCCCTCGTCGAAGTCGCCTCCATAGGTCGTCGTGCCGTAAAGACTGCCATCCGGGCCAATGATTACCCTGGCCTGCGGGTTCCTGCCGTCGGGCCCGCTGAAGGTGTAGATGGGGGTAAAGACCCAGCTGGAGCCCTTGCGCGACAGCTTGAACACCGTGCCGCATCCGTGGGGGTTGCGGTATGAACAAGCCCCACTGGTGTTGCCGCCGGTGCTGGCCGTCCCATAAAGATTTCCGGCCCGATCCATGCTCAAGCCGGCCCAAGGTTCTCCTCCGTCCGCCCCATTAGTAAAGTTGTGCAGGACAGTGAAGGTCTGCGCCTCGGCCGCACCCCCGGCAAAGCCGATCAGCGCGATAAGCAGAATTGTCGTTTTCCCGGCTTGACGGCGGACATGCGTGGCGCAACATACTGGCCTAGTACTTAGTTGCGTAGATTAGCGTAAGATGAATGGGGATGCACATTGCGAATCTGGCGTTTCGTCCACTCGAAGGGCGTGGCGGTTTCGTTGTATGCGGCTATGAATCGGTCGATCGCCTCTCGCACCTGCTGGGGCGAGGTGAAGCTTGCCCCGCGCAAAGCGCGCCGGCTCAGGATACTGAACCAGCATTCAATCTGATTGAGCCAACTGGCGTGGGTGGGCGTGAAGTGTAGATGGACCGTGCGATGTTGCGCCAGCCAACGATCATGTTTCGGTTTGTGGGTATTGAGATTGTCCATCACCACGTGCAGTTCCCGGCCCGGATAGAGTGCGACCACCTCGTTCATGAAGGCAAGAAAATCACGGCGTCGACGCCGGTGAGCGTGTCCGCCCTTGACTTGGCCGGTGAGCACATTCAGGGCGGCGAACAGGGTTGTGGTGCCGTGGCGTTTGTACTCATGACTGAAACCGGTCACGGCTTGGCCGTTGGGTAGTTTTAAATAGCCTTGGGCTCGCTCCAAGGCTTGAATATGCGGCTTTTCATCCACCGCCAGGATGACCGCGTGTTCCGGCGGGTCCAGGTACAGGGCAACGATATCGGCCGCCTTGGCGGCAAACTCCGGATCGGTACTGATGCACCAGCTACGGCGCCGCTGTAAGTGAATTCCTTGGGTACGCAGCACGCGCCAGACTTGATGTTTGGATACATCCTCCAAGGCCTTCGCCACTAACGCTCCGGTCCAGCTCCCATGGCCGACTGGCGGCCGCTGGTCCAGTTGGTCCAGAATGCGGCGCCGGGTGTTTTCGTCGTAGCGCGGCGCAGCTCCTGGCCGCGGGGCATCCTGGAGCCCGGTCAAACCAGCTTGGGAAAAACGTACTCGCCACTTGCTGACGGTTGCGGGCCGTCTGCGCTGCGCACGGGCGATGGCAAGCGTGCCTTGACCGTCGGCGGCGGCCAGAACCATGCGGGCTCGCTCTGCCAGACGCCTTTCGGTCTTACCCGCGCGAACCCAGCTCTCCAGCGTGGAGCGGTCTTCTGGCGTCAATGTGAGGGCGGTGGGGTATTTGCTCATACCCAATCATGACATAGACCGCTTTTCATTGCAACTAAGTACTAGGCTGGTCTGCTGTTGTCATTACGGCTTTCTCCTCGGCCCACCAACACTGGTCCGATTGGGGCCCGTGGTGCAACGTTATGCCTCCAGACGACGACCGTCAAATTAATTGCACATTACGGTGTAACAGCTTGGTTCTAAATGGCTAATGGGTTTTGCGGCAGTCGCATCACACGCCCACGTGACCTGTGTACTTGCGGCAAAGAAGGTCGGCGCGATATCAGTGAAGTGTGAGGGCGGGTTGTTGTGTCTTCGGAGGCTACACCCCCACGGGTGCGGGCCGGAAAAGGATCTTCGCAAAGCAGTCGACAGGAGCTAAGTCCTTAGAATGGAATATTTTACCCATAACCCCTTTGGATGGAATATTTTGCGAGGCAAAGCTTTATCTTGCTCTTTGTTTTCAATATTTTGCGGCATGGATGGGGGAGGGGGGTACCAACTTAACATGACCAGCATGACTAATCTAAATAGTATGTATAGTTGGCTTAAGACTCGCCGATTTATCGCTGCTAAGTGCCACGGAATCAGAATTTTGCCTGTAACTCCCTTGGATTCTATATTTTGCGACATGAATGACGGCTAAATTATTGATTCTAAATAAACACTAGAGGGGGATAATACGATCCGAGAATCCGCGCTTATCCGTGAAATCCGCGGTTGCTTCTTGCTTAGGTTCGTCCTCAGGGCGCGACGCTACCAGGTTCCCATGCGCACAACCAAACCTGTGGTGAACTGCAAGCCGTTCTGATAATTGACGCCATTGAGATCGTTGGTCCAGGAGTGCGAATAGTCGAGACTAGCCACGCGGAAAGCCAGTGCGTTGTTGATCTTGTAATCAACTCCGCCTCCCATGGTGATGGCGAAGCCGCTGGTGTCCCAATCCCTCGTGTACAGCGGATGGTCAGCATTGTCAAGCTTCTTCGGAGCGATCTCCGCGATGACTGCGGCCCTCTCTTCTGGATACAGCCGCTCCTGGAAGAGCTTGGTGCCGCCCATCAGCAGTTGCGCGTGCGCGTTCCAACGGCCGGAAGTCGTAGGCGTCCAACGCGGACCAACCATATAGCTCAGCGAATCGCCGGAGAGATTGGTGGGAAGATCGAGGAGCTTGCAACCACCGAGTTCCACGACGATCTGCCACTCGCTGGCAACGCGAATTGCTGCGGAGCTTCCACCGCCGGCGCAGGAACCTTTGGCGCCAGTTCCAAAATACTGCCGGAAGCTGGGTGTCACAGTGAATTCAAAGGGAGCGACGCCAGGCGGCGGATTCACCGGAACCTTTGCCGTGGCTTGCTCCATGAAGCTCTTCACCGCAGCGGCTTCAGGATACGGTTTGAACACACCTGGCCGATCATCGCGGTGCCACGGAAGTTCGCCGGTCAACACGTTGGCAAAGGAACGGGAGGGATTCAGCGCGCCTCGAGCGAACAGGCGGATGTAAGGATTCGGGGTATGAGCTTCGATAGCTCGTACAACGTAGCGATCGATCGAGTCCTCGGCGATGGTCCAGCCCATACCCACCGTCGGAGTGACGACGTGGTCAACGAATCCCTGCTGCGGATAAAGAGCCTGTATGTGCCCTAGAGAAGCTTCGCTTAGCGGGCCGATTTCGAATTGCACGCTGTATATGTAAGCAAAGGCCGCGCTGCGGAGCTTGCTCTTCCAGTAGCGCCTGTTCTTGCCGAACTCAACCGTTCGGTAAGCGCGATCATTGTGCTGCCAGATGAACCCGGACACCGCTCCTTGCATGGGATGTCCGACATAGTTGACCAGGAACGGGTCACCGTCGGCCCACCCGTGAAGACTCTCGACGGAATCGAAATATCCGGGAAAGAACGGCGTGTGGAAGGCATCACGAGTTCCTTGCTCAGTGGCAATACGGAAAGCGTGTTCGACTGTCAGAAAAGCAAGCGAACCCTTAAACACACCCGCCCAGTCGATGCCGTGTTCTTTCTTGGGCGGCGTCGCAACGATGCCGCCCGAGCCTGAGTTTTCAGAACCGCGCGCGGACGTGCTGGGATCCGAGGGCGATATCGACAGGCTCGCATTCGTTTCGACGAGGCCTTGGGCGCACACATATGGTGTGCTGCTGATGCAAAAGAACGCCAGGACTCCGGCAAGCACAACTCGCTCTCTTGTCAGCGTCATCGTATGGCGGAACCTGGACAGTATCGATTCAATGTTGTGGTATCAATAGGATGCACGATAACGGGTGTTTTTTGAACCAGAAAAACTACTGGCCGAACTTTTTCTGTGGAAGGTTTTCCGATAATGGAAAATCTTCATTCTTTGGCGTGAACGCGCGATCATTAAGACCACGAAAGCCTGGGAAATGGGAGCACCTTTTGGCAAAGCTGAATACGTAACGACGTTGCAACAAAGGGTGGATACACGAAAGTTGCATGCCGGATGAAAGGCAATTAGCGGCTGGCGAACGTCTCCTGCTACACTCGCGGCAATGCGCGTCCTGGGAATCGATTGCGGCGGCGAATATACCGGCTACGGTGTGGTCGAGCAGAACGGTCAAGGCTCGCTGCATCACCTATGCAGCGGTGCGATTCGGCTTAGGTCACGCGAACCGCTGGAACTCCGGCTGAGAGAAAATCTCCGAAGGACTTACGGAGATTATTCGATCCTACTCGCCGGAAGAGGTGGCCATCGAGGATGTGTTCTACGCGGTGAATGTCAAGTCCGCGCTGAAGCTGGGACATGTGCGCGGCGTGGCCATGCTGGTGGCAGCGCAAGCTGGGCTGCGAAGTGGTCGCATACTCGCCGCTTTCGATCAAGTCCGCAGTTGTGGGATACGGCAAGGCGGAGAAGTCGCAAGTCCAGATCATGGTGGCGCGCCTGCTGGAATTGCCCGCGCCGCCGGAGCCGCCCGATGCCGCCGACGCCCTTGCCATCGCCATCTGCCATCTGCACACCGCCGCGACCTTGCGGCGACAGCAGGCCAGCGCGCCATGAACAGAGGCCGCAGATCGGGTAGAATTTTTGCCCGGAATGAGCATTCGTTTTTCCTTGGCGCTTCTGTTGTCTTTGTCGGCCGCATCAGCTTCGGCCCGACAGACCACAGCGCCGACTGCCGACCAGGCATCGGTCTGGTTCAATTTCGATGGGACTTAGGGAATTCCCTGGCAGCGTTATTCAATCCAGAGTACAGACTGACGGCAAAACGCATTTCAACGGAACGCCAAATCCGTCGCTGGGCAGCGACGGATCCGGTGCAGCAAGACTTCACCATGTCGGAGAGCGAACCGGCAGAAGATTTTCGACTTGGCCCGTAAGTTGAATTATTTCCAGGGTGATTTCGATTCGCATCTCAAGCGCATCGCCCAAACCGGCACTAAAACGCTGATGTACAAGTCGGCCCAAGTACAGGGTTCGAGCACCTATAACTACTCGCAGAATCCCGAGGTGCAGCAATTGACCAAGTTATTTCTGGGACTGGCAACCACCCTCGACTACGGCCGCAAATTGGCATGGAATTACCGCTTCGACAAGCTGGGCATGGACCAGACGCTAAGCGAATTGGAACAACTGCAAACTGGTCATCAGGTGGAGGAACTGAGCGCCATCGAGCCCATTTTGCGAAAAATCGCCGGCGATCCCAGCCTGATGCATATTAGCCGCCAGAGCGCGCAGCATCTGCTCAAGACGATTACTGTCTCCGACGCAGCGGGCCAAAGCGACCACTCAGCCGTGACGCCTCATCCCAGCCTATTCCCAGAATTTACAAATTCAACACGCGATTTTCGGCAACTTCGTATCCAAGTGGTGTTCTAATAGGCGCAAGCAGAGAAGGCCTCGACAGGCTCGACAGGCAAAACCCGCCGATCCCATCTCTCAGGTTCAACAGATACGACGAAGCCAAGGGAGCTTCGATATGTCAGGGCGCGTGGGGTTTATGTTTCCGGCAATAACGGCGTTCCTACTCGCAGTAGCGATGGGAACGTACGCCGAGTCGCACGTCCGCATCGTTCGTCTAAGTTACATCGACGGGCAGGTCCAGATGGAACACGCGGACCAGGGCTTGAATCGAGCCATCCTGAACACGCCCATCGTCGAGGGGACGCGCATTGTCACCCGAAGCGACGGATTGGCCGAGGTCGAGTTCGAGGACCAAAGCGCGCTACGCCTGGCGGAGAACTCGGAAGTCAAGTTTCGCCAGCTCTCGATGACCGAAACCGGTGCGAAGGTAAACGAAGTCGAAGTGATGCGTGGTGTGGTCTTCTTCGATGTTCGGTCCAAGAGCGAAGATGTGTATCGGGCAGTCGCCGAAGGAACGACCTTTCTCGTGGGTCGTGACACCCAGACGCGAATCAGCGCCGCCCCTGATCAGCTTCAACTCGCTGTATTGAAGGGTAGTGTTCAGCTAGAGAGACCAGCCGCAACTGGTGAGTGTCAAGAAGAACGAGACGCTGACTTGGGACCCGAATCAGCCGGCCGACTATAAGGTGGCGCACGGCACCGAGGCGTTGCCGGTCGACGCCTGGAACAAAGAACGCGAAGCTTACGATGCCGCGTACGCTCACAATGCCGGCTACGGCGGTCCGAAGAGCGGATATGGTTTGCAGGATCTTAATTACTACGGGGACTATTTCTACGCTCCCGGCTATGGATATGTCTGGCAGCCCTACGGCTTTGCCAATTCCATGATCGGCTGGAGTCCATACAGCAATGGGGCTTGGGGATTTGTTCCTGGGTTCGGCTACACCTGGGCGTCAGCTTATCCTTGGGGCTGGCTGCCCTATCACTACGGCTCGTGGGCCTTCATAGGGGGTGGCGTTGGATGGGCATGGTGTCCAGGCAACTATGCTGGCCCTTGGTATGCAAACAATTTCCAAGCAACACCGGTTGTGGTGAAGCCGCCTGCAGGGTGGCAGCCCGCGACTCCTCCGTCAGTGCCCGCAAGCAACTCTCCAAAGCCGACAATCCTCGTGGGCAAGGCGGCGGGGTCGCCAGCGTATATTCCCGGTGGACGCATTCCCCCGAATTTCTCCAGCATCATTAGCCGGCCGCAGTGTTGGTCCGACCGCTGCGAGGAGAGACTTAGTTTTGCCGAACGCCGGATACAACGGGGCGGCGGCGAACCATAATGCATTCGTTCCTAACACAGCGCGCAACGTGCCGTCGGGTCATGTATTCGCAGCTCCGCGTACGGTCTCACCGGCGTCGTTTTCGTCGGGGTTCAACTCCGTGAGTACGTCGCCTGGCATTGGCGCCGGGTCATCGCGTTCCGCCGGAATGGGCGCGACCGCAGCGTCGTCAGGCGGACATGCCACCAGCAGCCACGGGGGTTCATCGCATCACTAAAGAAGGCTGCGCGCCGGAAGAAAAAGGGGTGACCGATGGCGCCCTTTTTCATTCCTGCTTGAATGAAGGTCAATACAGTGCAATTCCTGCATAGCCGACCACCATGTCGCGATCTCCTGAAACGTCGCCGGAGGTGGCATAGCGAATCAGCTCCGCACGCGTTGCACCCAGCTTCTTGGCCGCGGTCAGCATCACGACGGCCGGACCGTATCCGCACATGCTGATGTCGGCCTGATGCACGACGTCGTACAGCCCACGTGGATCAAGCGCCAGCAGTTGATCGATCGCTCGCCGATCCTTCACCCGCGTAACGCTGTCGCTCTCATAATGGTTCATGTCGCTGGAGGCGATGACCAGTAACGGCTCGTCCGGCTTCGGCAGCGACTGCCAGCAACCACGACTCCGAGTGCACTCAGCACTTCGAAATTGCTCGTTCCCACTGTGATCGGCACAAACTGAAAACCCGGCGCCAGCACCTGCAGGAAAGGAAGCTGTACTTCGAGAGCGTGCTCATATCGGTGGGCGGCCTGATCTTCGGCTAGCAGCGGCAAGCGTCGACTTCAACTGCTCGGCCAGTTTCTTCGTCGATGAGCGCGTCGCCCAGCGGCGTGTGCCACACGCCTTCGCTCATGACGGCCAACGGCTCGCCCATGCCCGTGTGGTTAGGGCAGAGAATCACATAGCGACGCGGCAACTCCAGGCGGCGATAGACTGCCCCGGCGACATGCCCGGAGTACATGTATCCGGCGTGAGGAACGAGGCAACCGAAGGCTCGAATCTTAGCCTCCGGAGTCGGCCGAAGCGTTGGCAGGGCGCGTGGTGAACGTTTCGATGGCGGCACGCAAATGCTGCGCATTTCCTGGATAGAAGCGCCCCGCAACGGCCGGCTGACGAACCGCAGTTGGCATGGCATCCAGCTCCTGAACCAAGTTTACGCCGGCTGTAAAGAACGGAACACGAGCGCCGATTTTTCCAGCGGCACGGCCTCGGCGCGAACATCGGCGCGCAAGCCGGCCGACTTCAGCGCCGCGCGAACAGCATCTTCCCGGTAATGGCTGCGGAGATTGTTCAGCAGCGTCTTGCGTTTCTGCGCGAAGGCGAGCTTCAGGAAAGCCTATGAACGGTTCTTCCTCGACTTGCAACTCGTCCAGCCGAGGGCCATGGTGAGGCGCAAAACGCTGGAGTGAACCTTCGGTGGTGGCGAGAACGCCCCCGGCGGAAGCGTGAAGAGCTTTTCGACCCGGGCAAACAACTGCGCGGTGGCGGAGAGCAGCCCATAGTCGCGGCTGCCCGGCTCTGCCGCGATGCGATCAGCAACTTCGCGCTGCACCATGATGACCGCGCGTTCTATGTTCTGGTGCAGCTCTAGAATCCGCAGCACGATGTCGGAGGTGATGTAGTACGGCAGATTGCCGACCACGTCCACGGTTTCGGGTTGCGTGGGACGAAGGTCGTGCAGCGGACCCGGTTTGCGGCCAACCATGGAGGCAAATTCAGCCGTCACAAAATCGGACTCGAGAATCTCGACGTTTGGCTTGGTCGCATAGCGCATGCGCAACTGCGCCGCCAGCACGCGATCAAGTTCGATCCCGATTACGCGCTTGGCTCGCGGAATCAGCAAGATCGGTAAGAACGCCGCGGCCCGGACCAATCTCGATAACGGTGCGGTTGGAGATGTCGCCCAGCGCCTCGACGATGCGCCGCGCCGCCTCCCGATCAGTCAGAAAGTTCTGTCCAAGTTTCGGCTTGCGTTTCCGCTACGTGCTGGCAGCGGAACTTTTCGACGCGGTCATTGCCACGTTGACCCTCTTTCGATTCGGCAGTTAGACTCAACTGTTTCGCAGATTCTTTCATCCTATAAGTGCAATTTCCGATAGGCAGTTCGGCGTTCTCCGCGGAGGGTGCCACCGCCGCGCCTGGAGGTTTCATGCATATCGCCCTTGCGGCATCCGAATGCGTACCCTTTTCCAAAACCGGCGGGTTGGCGGATGTCATCGGCGCCTTGCCACCCGCACTCGCCCATTTGGGCCACAAGGTTACCGTCTATCCTTCCACGTTACAAGCAAAGCAAGCTCGATAATCCGCGCAAAGTCATCTCCAGCATCACCGTTCCTTTCGATGACCGTTACCGCTTCTGTTCCGTGCTCGACGGTGGCCTCCGCGCTGGAGTGCAATTCTATTTCATCGACTATCCACCGTACTTCGACCGCGATACGCTTTACGGCACCGCGCTGGGCGACTATCACGACAATGCCGAGCGGTTCGCGCTGTTCTCGCGCGCGGTACTGGAGTCTGCGAAGATCCTCGGGGTGCCCGACGTCTCTTCACTGCCACGACTGGCAAACGGCACTGATTCCCATACTGCTGAAGACGCTCTACGACCAGGACCCCGCATTCGCCAACGTCCCATGCGTCTTTACCATTCATAACCTCGGGTATCAGGGGCTGTTCCCGCCTGAAATCCTGCCGCTGCTCATGTTGCCTTGGGACTTGTTCACCATGTCGAAGATGGAATTCTACGGCAAAGTGAATTTCCTGAAGGGCGCGATCACCATGGCCGACTTCATCACCACGGTGAGCCGGAGATACAGCCAGGAGATCCAGACGGCCGAATATGGTTTCGGTTTGGAAGGCGTTTTGCGGGCACGAGCCGGCAACGGTTACCGGAATCATCAATGGCGTGGATTACGGCGAGTGGAGTCCAGAAAAAGACCGCCACATCGCTGCTCCGTACTCGGCGGAGAACCTCGACGGCAAGGCACAATGCAAGCGTGACCTGCTGAAGCAGCTTGGCCTGGCGGAAGATACACAGTTGCCGGTGATCGGCATGATCTCGCGCTTCGTCGCGCAAAAAGGGTTCGATCTTGTGCAGCAGGTGGCCGATCGTCTCGCGCGTGAAAACCTGATGATGGTCGTCCTCGGCAGTGGCGAGCCCGAATATGAAGAGATGTTCCGCCGGCTGAACAAACTGTATCCGCAAAAATTCGCGGTCAAGATCGCCTATGACGATCCCCTGGCGCACAAAATCGAAGCTGGCAGCGACATGTTCCTGATGCCTTCACACTACGAACCCTGCGGCATGAACCAGATCTACAGCTTGCGTTACGGCACGGTGCCAATCGTCCGTGCGGTCGGCGGACTCGACGATACCGTCGAACAATTCGATCCGCAGTCGATGAAGGGCACCGGATTCAAGTTCAAGCCCTACACCGGCGAAGCCTTGCTGGATACGTTGCACGCGATGCTGAAGGTCTTTGGCAATCGGGTCGTCTGGCAGACACTGATGCGCAACGGCATGGCGCAGGATTACTCCTGGCCCAATTCCGCACGCGAGTACGTGAAGGTGTATGAGCGTGCGCGACAGACGCGGCCTGCAGTCGGTGCGCCATGATCGAGACAGAGGGGGCTGGAGAACTTCCGAGGTGCTCCTCAACTCCATCAGCCTTGCGGTCACGAGGTGGCCGAATTTTGGCGCCTCTGGCACCTGTGATGAAAACACTTGCCAGAATGTCGAGTTCCTGCAATTATCATCTGCTCCCCTTGGAATGGGCAGGGTGGAGCTTTCGGTCGCACCGAAACGCGGATTTGGGTTGATGTTTCTGTCAGCAGTCGAATTTACGCATTGCATGGGTTCCAGGGATCTGCTCTGACGCACTTGCATGAGTCCGTCAGAGCGAATTCGTGGGCCTTTTTCCTTTGCGGAAGAGCTGCGAGCTGAGCCGCAACCCTTGTTTCCCGGCAACGTTGAGACGTCTTCCAAGCCTCCGCTCCTCAGGGTTGAGCTGGGACCGTCCGCGAAGCAGGGGTTTATTCCAAGCAAGCCAGGTGAAAGGAGTAGGTCGTGAGAGAGAAAGGTACAGTTAAGTGGTTTAACGGAGCCAAAGGTTACGGATTCATCCAGCGTTCCACGGGCGAGGATGTGTTCGTACATTTCTCTGCTATCCAGGAGAACGGATATCGGAGCCTCAATGAGGGCGAGACGGTCGAGTTCGACCTCACCAAAGGTCCAAAGGGCTTCCAGGCCGCTAACGTTCAGCGCGTATAAGACGTCTGCGCCACGCGGAAGCCAAGCGTTTTCGCTCCCTGCGCTTCCGAGTTCGGCCAAACCACTAAACCCTCTCGCTTCGGGAGGGTTTTTTATTGCCGGCGCAAGCGCTGCAAGGCCCAGCGCGCGTGTTCGGCCACCATCGCATCCTCGTCGCGGCTGAGTTCCTCCAGGACGGGCAGGAAGCGCTGGTCGCCGCTGTTTCCCATCGCGATCGCCACGTTACGGCGAAGTCCGTTGAACCGCGCTCGCTTTACCGGCGAGCCGCGAAACACCTCGCGAAACTCCTCGACGCTGAGCCGCGCCAGCCATTCAAGCTCGGGATTCACTAACTGCGGGCGCGCCTCGAATTCCGGCGACGGACTGACTGGCGCTTCGCGGTTCCACGGACAAACATCCTGGCAGATATCGCAGCCGAAAACCTGGCGTCCGATGCCGGCGCGCAAGTCTTCCGGGATTGAGCCGCGCTTCTCGATGGTGAGATACGAAATGCACTTCGTAGCGTCGAGCTGATAGGGAGCGGGAAACGCGTTCGTCGGACAAGCATCGAGACAGCGCGTACACGAGCCGCAGCGGTCCGGCGTGGGAACGTCGGCCGTGAGTTCCAGAGACGTCAGCATAACGCCGAGGAAGAGCCACGATCCCAACTGCTCGTTCAGGATGCAGGTGTTCTTGCCGATCCAGCCAATGCCAGCGTACTTGGCGAAGATGCGCTCGATCACCGGACCGGTGTCAACGTAACACCAGGTCCGCGGCAGTGGAACATTCTGCTGCGCACAGAGGTCGAGTAGCTTGGCTTCCAGCGCGCGCAATTTTTCGAGTACCACATTGTGGTAGTCGCGCTGCGACCACGCGTAGCGCGAGATCCATCCCTGCGACGTCGTGCCTGCGTGCGTGGAGTATGGCTGGTCACTGTTGTAATTCAGCGCACAAACCACGACCGAGCGCGCCCAGGGTGCGGCGTAGGCCAGAGAAGCGCGCTTCAACTCGCCAGCCTCGGTGCGCTTCTCGAGATAGCTCATCTCGCCGGCGTAACCATCGCCGATCCAGCCGGGAAAGAATCGGTGCTCGGCGGTGTCGGCCACGCCCGCGACGCCCGCCAGATCGAAGCCAACCTCGGAGGCGAGACGCTTGACTTCGCGGCTGATGACGGACAGAGGCAATGCGCCGGACATGCTGCGCCGATTATAGGAGGGGCGGCGGTCCGCAATTCGAAGCCAACCAAAGCGGAGCAGCTTGGGTGGCAAACTGATCCGCGCCGACGTCACGGCCCGGGCGCTGTTAACTATTCGATAATGTTCCGCCGGGTTCGCGGCTATTCCCTGACTTGCTCGCAGCTATTATCAATTCGATCACCCCTCCCCCCTCCCCGGCTAATGCAGAATCAACAACTTAGACAATAAATCCCGGCACATAATTGAACCCCAAGGACTTACACGTACATAATTGATCCGCAGGGACTTAGGAGGCATAGCGGCGCTATCGCCTGGTTCCGTTTTAAGAACCCTAATTTCTTGCCGTAACCAAAAGGCTAACACCATCGCGACGTCGAATTCGCATAGGAGACGACGAACAACTGGATTTGTCAAAGAACGTTTCCTGTCTGCACCCTGGGTGCAGCCGTCGAAGACACAACAACCCGCCCTCGCAATCTACAGATATCGTGCCAAGCGGTTCACGCGCAAGGGCGGAGGTCACGGTTGCCTGTGATATGGCGGACATCAAGAATCCCACCCAAGCAATCGACGACTGGGTGGGCACGCCGCAACAACGATCGCAACGCGGATCTGGAACGGCTACTGGCGGGCAAACATCTCGACCAACGTCGCAGAAACCGCGGTGGCGGTCCTCGCCGAGACCCTCCCCAGTTTTCGCACCAGACGTTGGCGGTCCACGGCACGGAGTTGGTCCAAGGCCACCTGCCCGCGCTTGCCCTGGAATGTGACCGCGACTCGAGTGGGATAAGGCCGCTCAGTAGTCGTCATAGGGGCGATGATGGCCCCGCTTTACATTTAACGCCAAGCGTTATACGCTGAGATGGTGATCAAGTCGTTCCGGTCGCGGGAGACTGAGCAGCTTCATGGCCGGCAGCGAGTCAAACACTTTCGGGTCTTCGAGCGCGTGGCCCAGCGCAAGCTGCGGCAGTTGGATATCGCCGCCGAACTTCGCGATTTGCGGTCTCCGCCCGGCAATCATCTGGAAGCGCTGAAAGGTGATCGCGAAGGGCAGCACAGTATCCGCATCAACGACCAGTGGCGCATCTGCTTTGTTTGGCGAGACGGCGATGCCTACGACGTGGAAATCGTCGATTATCACTAGGAGGACGCATGGCCAAATCCGAAAGACTTCCACCCATTCATCCCGGCGAGATTCTGCGCGAGGATTTCCTGAAGCCGCTGGGCATCAGCATGAACCGGCTGGCGCTCGCCCTGCGCGTTCCGGTGACACGCATCGCTGAGATTGTGCACGAACGACGGGGCATTACTCCCGATACGGCGCTGCGGTTGGGACGCTACTTCAACACCAGCGCGCGCTTTTGGATGAACGCCCAATCCAGCTACGACCTGGAAATCGCACAGGATGAACTGCGGCCGGCCATTGAGCGCGATGTGCGTCCTCTCGTAGCCTAAGGCGAGGACGTGACAGCCCCGCCCTAGCCAAAGCAAGCCCAGAACGGGGCACCACCCGGGCCGTAACCGGCTCAATGGTAGATGGCAATTGCCCCAAGCGTCTGCTGGCCGAGGCTATTCCAACTTAGGCCACCGTCGTTAGAATACGATTCGGTGCCCATCACGCCTGTCGAGTTAAGGTTCCATCGTTCAAAGGTGGTGGACGTCTGGATTATAGGACCGACGACCACCCAGTAATTCGTGCCGACGGACAAGTTCAGCCCCGTGATGCCAGTGATGGTTACAAGGCTGCCACAGCTTACCCCGGACAGGTTGGTGTAGGCGGCCAGCACCGCTCCGGGTTGGCCGTTGTTATCCGCAGCAATGGCGACATCGAAGGAATTGACGCCACTGACATAGGTTACGCCGAGATCGATCTCCGAAACGGTACCGCTGCTTGCTACTTGGAACTTATTCGCTTGGGTATAGCTCTTCCCGAAGGGCGATCCAGAGCCGGCGACAGTCCATCCACTGTTGTTGCCACACTGGTAGAGATTCCCTGAGGGACCAAGGTCGCTGAACAAAGCTGTCCTTTGTACCGAGTTCGTAAAGGTCGCTTCCGTGATGCCGTCGCCAAGCGTAACAATCACGCTGTTCGGGGTATAGTTGCCGCCTCGATCGGCTGGATCAACCGTTATGTTCACCTGATAGGACCCCGAGGATTCCGAGACAAGTATCGGAGTGTTAACCTGGCCCGTGAGAACAACTTGACAGTAGCCGCCTTGGTCCGCCGGACCCGCTGGAATTGTTACCTTGAAGCCCCAGAGGCCGGGGGGCGTTATGTAGAAATCAAAAAGCGTGCCGATTGGAACGTCCTTACCGGCAATCTTACAGACCTTCAACTGACCCGGCGGCGCCGCATAGTTCGTAAAGGTTGCAACCGTTTCCAAATCAACATCGCCGGGAACGACATATACGTCGGCATGCAATTCTGGAAGAGTCCACGACTTCAGTTCATTTACGTAGAATCCGTATTGGTCATACGAGTACGCGGTGACGTTCGAAACCAGGTCGCCAAGCACCGGCGTTTCGTTAACCGTGACGACACCATGGGGATTTGCGGCGGGAACCTCGACTGGTCCTGAGCAATAGCCAACAGGGACCTTGATGTCACCGCTATTGAAGAATGGGGCGCTTGCCGTGAAATCGAATGTTCCTGTGACCGGGTGCGACGGGTCCGACAGCTTGCAAATCTCGATATGACCGTTGTTGTCGGGGTTGGGACAGCCGGAATAGTACACGGGATATTTAGGTCTGCCGCCGAAGGCGGACGCGGAGATAAATTCTGACTTTTGACAAGTCCCAGGAGACGCCACGGTACCGGTGCAAGATTTTGGGTCGATTCTTATCACGTTCCCAGAATCATCGTTGGCAACGATAATAAACCCAGGGTTGCTGGGATCAGTGAGAGGAGCGACCGTAAGTCCTATAGGTTTGGGATCTCCTGGATCGTCGAACGTGAAATTTAGAGGTCTGCCCTGCGGATCGAACTCAAAGATGCCCTGGTTACCCTGGTTGTCTGATTTGTCACTACTCACCCAGAGATTACCTGCGGCATCCCAAGCCATTCCCGATAGGTTCCACCAACATTCGGTAATTTTATTGCCGGCGCTAAGAAAGACCCCACACGAATTATTTGTGGTAGGTAGGAACTGCCCAAGAAACTTCGTCAGGGCAGGGTCATACTCCTCAACGCCGGTGTATTGGTTCTGGAGACCCGTCGCGAACACATTGCCATTCGGGCCAACAGAAGTATCGTGCGAGTTATTCGTCGAATAGTTGTACAAAGGCGTTAACCACGGACTCAGAGGCGGAAGCACGGGCGCCATTCCCAAGATCTTGAACGGGCCGTTAAACTGACTTAAGTAGAGTACCGTGCCAGCTGAATTAGCATTTAGAGACTCTATATTTCCGCCCAGCGAAGTCGTCATCCCCAAGAGCTGCCCAGTTGTCAAGTTGGCAACATGAACATACGGCGTATTATTTGCCAAGTACATTACATTCGTGCTGCCAGTGAGACAGGAAACCCCCTCGCCACCGCCGCCCGCTTTAACAAAGTCCTTCTTACCCGCCATGCCGTCATCTCTCCACAGTTGGACGGTACCGTTTTGAAAATCACTTATGAAAAGGCAATACGAGCTGCCCAAAGTGCAGGGTTCGGAATTCTGGGCACTAAGGGCTGCAACGAAGAGAAGCAAAGCAACGGCCACGACGGACGATAATTGAAGGAACTTACCTGCGCTGTCTGCGAGGGTTTTCAAGCTTAAACGTGCCGAGTTAGCGATGTGGTTCGAGCTGGACTGAATGGCCATGGCTAGTCTCCTCTGTGGCGCTAAGTGATCTGACAAATCCAAAGCTGCGAATCATATCCTCCGGAACCGCCGATGGATCAACGGCGATCGGAAAGCGCGTGGCAGCCGCTAAGTCAACTTGATACGAAGGGGAAAGGCATCCTTACTCCAGCTGCTCCGCGAACGGTCGGCGGATTACATGCGGGAGTTCCTTTCCCGACTTTCTCAACAACTGAATACTGAGTCGCCCGCACCTCGAAAGGGGTCACGAGGTGTCGTACGTTAAGTGGCCGAATTGCGGAATTTCTCGGCGAGTGGGAATATAGTGCCGCTACTCTGTCAACATGTCAAGCACTTTTTTATAGAAAATTAATAAGTCTTTGGTGGTAATGGACGATTCGCATCATGGCCTAAAAATATGGCCAGGATGTGGCACTAAGGTCTAATCCAAGCCCAAAAAGGTCGTGATGGGGCGTCCGCAGGCCCGCTTGGACGAGGGCCGAGGGCTCTGCGCTTGGAAGAGTCTGGTGTTGTGAACCTGTGCCGCCCCTGCGGTGTCTGTGTGAGGAGCGTGCCGTCCCTGAAGGGACTCAGATTCTCTTCCCACTCTACCCAGCACTCCGCCTCCGGCTCCGTGCTGGGCTCTAAGCTAATGCCGCCCCTGCGGGGCTTTTTTCGTTGACACTTCATTGCACTACTGCAAACAAGAGCTGTTCTCAAACAAATTCTTGCGCTGCGGGCTCACCTCAAGTCCTGTGATACTCGGCTGGAGTGTGCCTTCTCACCAGCTCTGTCGTATCGCGGAATTGCATCCCGAGATGCGACACAGTCTGTTATGGCCCTCTTAATCTCGCGCTTTCCATGAAGATCAATGGAGCAGACCATGCGAGCCCCCATCTTTGCCGTTCAACCGCATTCGGTGATATTGTTTGCTCCAACCGACACAAGAATATCTGGGGAGGTTTTATTGGACACCGATCAGACCCGGCGCCTGTTTCTGGGCCAGGGGGCAGCTTCTCTGGGCCTGCTCTGCTTGAGCTCGCTGACGCCCGATTTGCTGGCGAAAGCGCATGCTTACGCCCAGTCGGCGCACGCAGGTGGCGCACAGCCATATCGCTTCTTCACTGCGCAGCAGGCAGCCGAGTTTGACGCGTTCTCCGCGCAGATCATACCCAGCGATGACACACCGGGGGCGCGTGAGGCCAACGTCGTCCACTTCACAGATTTTGTGCTGAGCACGATCGACAGCGATCAGCAAGCGCCCGGTGAACGATGCCTTTAAGGTGCTGCGCGAGCAGGTGACGAAGACGGTTCCCGGCGCGACGTCGTTCGCCGCGCTCACTTCAGCGCAGCAGATCGCGGTGATGAAGGCAATGGAGAATACGCCGGAGTTCGGCCTGCTCCGCGGCTTCACGCTCGCCGGCTTTCTTCGGCGACCCATCGCTGGGCGGCGGCAACAAAGATCAGGTCGGCTGGAAGCTGATCGGCTTCCCCGATGACATTCCTCTACAAGCCGCCGTTCGGCTACTACGACGCCCACTACGACGAGGGCAAGTCATGAGCGGCGTGACGCCTGTGCAGCGGCATTACAAGCTGACCGACGCGGTGGATTTTGTCATCATCGGCGCCGGGGCCTCGGGTGGCGTGCTCGCGCGCGAGCTTTCGCAGAACGGTTTCAGCGTGGTCGTTCTGGAGCAGGGGCCGTGGCTCACCACCAAAGACTTCACCCACAACGAGTACCTGAACTGGAACCACTGCGGCGCTGACCAACGATTTCCGCAAGCAGCCGACAACCTTCCGCAAGACGCCGAAGGACAAGGCCGTGAAGCAACCCGCGCTGTGACCTATGGCCGCATGGTGGGCGGCGGGCCCGGTCCACTTCACCGCGAACTACTGGCGCTTTCACGAGATTGACTTCATCGAGGCCAGCAAGAAAGGGACGATCGCCGGAACCGGATTTGCGGATTGGCCCATCACCTACGCTGACATGGAGCCTTACTACACCAAGGCGGAATGGGACCTGGGCGTCTCCGGCCAGGCGGGAGCGAGTCCGTTCGACCCGCCGCGCTCGAAGCCGTATCCCCTGCCGCCGATGCCAATCAAGTCGAGCGGAGTGCTCTTCGAGCAGGGCGCGCGAAAGCTCGGCTATCATCCCTTCCCTGCTCCGATGGCCGTCATCTCGCAGTCGTATCAGGGTCGCATGCCATGCGCGCACTGCGGCTTCTGCATGGGCTTCGGCTGTGAGATGGGCGCCAAGTCCAGCCCGCTGCCGTACTATGATTCCGCAGGCGATCGCCACGGGCCGCTGCGAGATCCGCCCCGACAGCTATGTTCGCAAGATCGAGCTTGACGCGCAACGGCCGGGCGATCGGCGCGATCTATTTCGACAAGAGCGGCAAGGAGAATCTGCAACGCGCCCGCGCCGTCATCGTCGCGGCCAACGGCTCGGAGACGCCGCGGCTGCTGCTGCTGTCGAAGTCGAACCGATTCCCGGACGGGTCTGGCCAACTCCAGCGGGCTGGTCGGCAAGTACCTGATGTTCAACACCGACTCGCTGGCCGGAGGACTGTTCGAGCATCCGCTGAACGAGTACAAGAGCATCGAGGTCACGCGCATATTCATGACTTCTACGAGATCGACCCCAAGCTCGGCTTTTACGGCGGCGGCGGAATCGACGCGCGTTTCCTGTGGTATCCCATCTCGTTCGCGAACGGTCGGATTGCCACCCCGCCTGCCGCAATGGGGTGGTGAATACAAGAGGGCGCTGCAGAAGTACTTCACTCGCAGCATGTATGTGGTGGGCCATACCACGTCGCTGCCGGTGGCCGACAACAGCATTTCGCTTGACGACACGGTGAAGGACGCGTGGGGACTGCCGGCCATGCGCGTGACCTACAAGGACCATCCCGACGATCTCAAGACCAATCAGTTCATGCTCGACCGTTCGATGGAGATTCTCGAAGCCGCGGGCGCGCAGGACCGATGGGCCTACCCGGTGCAGGAATCCACCTATCGGCTTTCATCTGCTGGGAACCTGCCGCATGGGTAAGGACCCGAAGATCATCGGTGGTCAATTCGGACCATCGTACGCACGACGTCCCCAACCTGTTTCTCTGCGACGGTTCCAGCTTCGTCACCAGTGGACGTGGCCAGCCGACAGAAACCATTCAGGCGCTGGCCTTCCGGGCGTCGGACCGCATCACGGCGCTGGCCAAGCAGAACCAGATCTGAGCTTTCTGGGAGCGCACAAGTGGATTACTTCTTTGGCGCGACAGCCGCAGCTTGTCCTTTTGTATCCTTCGCTTGCAACTCGCGTACCTTCTCGCGCATTTTGTGACGGGCTTTGCGTAACCGGTTTTCGCGGGACTTGTCTCCATTGCGAAAGGACATGAAAATCACCTCCCTACGATGCTACAGCATGGCGCAGTAGAGGCGAATCAGGCGGGCATCGGAAGAGATGCGCGAAGTTTCGAGGCGTGGGGTTAGTTAAGGCGAAAAACGGGCGCTGGCGTCAGAAGGACAGACGTTGGGAGAGCGGGACGCCCGATTACGAACGCTTCGAAGAACGACAGCGAGGAACGGCGCGCCGCGACCGTGTCCTTCTCGATCTGCTCTGTGCCATGGTTTTGAGTTGCTCGATCTCGGCATACTGGCGCTCCGCCATCTCCATAACCAGATCGAGAATCGTCTTTTGTCTGATTTCGCCAATCTGTATGAGTTGCATGCCGGACAGAGTAATCCCAGACCGGCATCATAACAACCCCCTTTTCGTCGCAGGCATGGTACAACTTCGGCGTGAGATAGGAGGAAGCGGCGCCATTGGGCTAACAGCGCTGGTGCTAGAATCCCCTGACAATATCCCGTACGGGCTCGCCGCTTTTCCGGCCTTCCCGCTGCTTTTCGACCATCAGTGTCCACGGATCCCCAAGCCGGCCGACCGATCTCCCCGCCGCAGATTGTCGCGCTCACCGGTTTCATGGGCGCCGGCAAAACCAGCATTGGCGGTGCGCTGGCGACCCTGCTTGGATGGTCATTCGTTGATCTTGACCAGG
This sequence comes from uncultured Acidobacteriaceae bacterium, assembly GCA_963782275.1. Lineage (GTDB taxonomy): Bacteria > Acidobacteriota > Terriglobia > Terriglobales > Acidobacteriaceae > Bog-257. The sequence continues at coordinate 332,010 of CAWAJA010000016.1, forward strand.
AAATCGAACTCCGGCAGAAGTCTACAATTCGAGAGATCTTTCAGCGCCTTGGGGAGGAAGAGTTTCGCGTTATCGAGACCGAAGCCTTGCGCCAGATTGTCGAACAAATGTCTGACTCGACCGTCATCGCTCTGGGCGGCGGCACGTTTGTTCAGGCTTACAATGCCGACTTGTTGCGAGGCGCGGGTGCTCGCGTCGTCTTCCTCGAAACGCCAATCGAAGAAATGCTCGAGCGCTGCGTTGTGGGAGCGCAACCCTCGGACGAAAATCTGCGACCTCTGGCTACCGATCCGGACGCTTTTAGCTCGCTCTACGCGCGGAGGCTTCCGATGTACCGGAGCGCCGACCTGACGGTGAGCACCGCTGGTAGGACTGCTGAAGAGAATGCGTGGGAGATTGCGGCACGGCTGGGACTTGTGGCAAAGGTCGAAACGCCTAAGTAAACCAGAGATGTGCCCCCGCCCTCGGTATCGAAAGGCTTAAGATGCCCCGTCCTCTTCGTCAAAATAATCGAGGTCCACTCGCTTGAGTTTGTATGAACGCATCTCCGAGACGCCAACGTCATGGTCGAACATCAACAAGGCTAGCCGATGGCCATCGACCAGAACTACTTTGTTGTCGATTTTCTCAATGTACTCCCGAGCTTCACGGGAGAAAACCGAGGTGGTGATGAATACGCCTTTACGTGCCCTGTGGCCGTGGAGAGCGCCGACAAACTCACGAATATCTGACGCCCCTACTGTCTTGTTACTCCAGCGTTTGGCTTGAACGTAAACGACGTCCAAACCGAGTGAATCCTCGTTGATAATCCCGTCGATCCCTTCATCTCCGGTGCGGCCAATTGCCTTTCCGGCATCCTTGCGGGAGCCCCCGTAGCCCATCCTCAGCAGAAGATCGATTACAAGACGCTCAAAGAAAGCAGGGGAAGCAGCCTTGACCTTGGCGAGAATGTCATCCTCAACATCGTGTCGAATCGCCTCATAGCTATTCTGCAGCGCTTCCTCTGGGTCGACATCTCGCAGTGGTAACTCGGAATCTTGTGTCTCGGCTTCGGCTCTGGAGCCGTGTCGAAACTCCACGAACTCCGGATACTGCATTAATAAACTTAGGTCAATCTTCTTTGGATTTTTCGAGAGCAGCTGGCGCCCACGCTCTGTAATCCTAAACGTACCGCGCTGCGGATAGTCCGACAGCCCAGCTTTCTTTAGATAGGTTCTCGCCCACTGCAGCCTGTGGGTTAGTCGATTGCGGCCATCTGGAAGAGTCTCCTCCATGGCTTCTGGCCCCAAGTGAAAGTGCCGTTGTGCCGAATCCTGAACGTCCGCCACTCGATGTACCTGGCCATCGGCGGCAACTTCAAGCATGGGACCCATTAACTCGTGGTACTTAGGGACGACTTTTCCGGCCGCTGCAGGAGATTCGAACATGTCAATTCACTCTACGTTCTAAGTTTGGACCTAAAGATGGTAACACTGCTGCTGAAGTACAAAATAGGCATAGGCGCACGAATGGCCTCCTGCGAGGAGCAAACAGCGCCAGACTATACCAGCTCCAGCGCCTCCTTTGCCGCCGCAATGGTTTGGTCAATATCGCCTGGGGAGTGCGCCACGCTGAGGAACGCGGCTTCGAACTGCGAAGGCGGCAACCACACGCCGGCATCGAGCAGGGCACCGTGGAAGCGGCCGAATTTCTCGGTGTCACAACTAGCTGCGCTCTCCCAATCGATAACTCGCTTGCCGGTGAAGAAGAAGGTAAACATCGAACCTACGCGGTTGGCGGTCATGGCGACGCCTGCTTCGTTTGCGGCCGCAGTCACGCCCGCCACTAGTTTGTCGGCGTTTTCATCGAGCTGCTGGTAGAAGCGCTCCCGGTTCGCTTTCAACTGACAGAGAGTAGCGATGCCTGCCGCCATGGCCAGCGGATTGCCGCTCAGCGTGCCGGCCTGATACACGGGGCCGAGCGGCGCGATCAGGTCCATGATCTTCGCCGGGCCACCATAGGCGCCCACGGGAAGGCCTCCACCGATGATCTTGCCCAGCGTGGTGAGGTCGGGCTTGATGTTGTACAGCTCCGATGCACCTCCGAAGGCGACGCGGAATCCAGTCATCACCTCGTCAAAGATGAGCAGCGTGCCTTCGCGCGCGGTGATCTCTCGCAGCGCTTCGAGGTAACCGGGCTGAGGTGGAACGCAACCCATGTTGCCGACCACCGGTTCGACAATTACACATGCGATCTGAGCCTTGAACTTGGCGAATGCTGCTTCGACCGCCTCCCGATGGTTGTATGGCAGCGCGAGGGTGAACTCGACGAACTCTTCCGGAACGCCCGCCGAGCCAGGAATGCCAAGGGTGGCGACGCCCGAGCCGGCCTTGACCAGCAGCGCGTCGCTGTGGCCGTGGTAGCAACCCTCAAACTTCACGATGATCTTTCGGCTGGTGGCGGCGCGCGCCAGACGGATCGCCGACATGGTCGCTTCCGTTCCTGAGCTGACGAAGCGCACCTTCTCGATGGCCGGGAAGGCTTCAACCACCAGCGCGGCCAAGTCTGTTTCCGTCGGCGTGGAGGCGCCGAAGCTGGTCCCGTTGCGCGCAGCCTGGATGATGGCCTCCAAAACCTCAGGGTTGGAATGACCAAGAATCAGTGGGCCCCATGAGCCGACGTAGTCGATGTAGCGGTTACCGTCGGCGTCCCAGACGTGGGCTCCCTGGCCGCGAACCAGGAACGGCGGATCGCTGCCGACCGATCGAAACGCTCGGACGGGCGAATTCACTCCGCCGGGAATAAGTTGCTCAGCTCGCTTTTGCAGGGCGCGTGACTCTTGGAGATTGCGGACCATGTTTCCTCACGGTTGGAACAGAGGAGTCTATCAGGAGGGCGCACGGGTGCCGTGTCGCACCGGGAGTACAGCAAGTATAAAGACGGAGCAGCCTGGCAATGATCTATCTATTCCAGGTCTAGAAATCCTTTGAGGGCCTGATTGACGGCGCGCAGGGTGCTGGCCTCAACCGAGCCAATACGCTGGCCGATCTTGGCCCTTGGCACGGTGGTGACCTTATCTACCATCACCTGAGAGACCCTGTGAAGCCCAGTCTCTTTCCCGGGATGAATTGTGACGCGGAGCAATGGGGCCTGGTAAATCTCGCTAGTGAGGGGGGCCACCGTCACTGAACCAAGAGAATCGAAGGCATCCGACTGAACAATCAGGGCCGGCCGAGGCTTGCCATAATCTCCGGAGACAGCGATGGTCACCAAATCACCGCGCATCAGCTTCAGCACTTGTTACCCACTCACGTCCCGGATCCAGTTCATGACTTCCGACTCGTCGCCAGAGTTGGCCACAAGTTGCGACTGCCGGCGCGCCTCGACGGCAAACCTCCTCCGTTTCGCGCGCTTGACGTAGCTGCGCATGAAGTCGCGCAGGACCTCAGCCACTGGCTTGTTCTCCGCTTCCGTGGCAGCCATAAACTCGGCCTTCAGGGCCGGATCGACCCGCAAGTTGAGGGTATCGCCCTTCCGTCGCTGATCCGTTTGCATTGGAACTCCGTAATACATTGTACATTACGTAAATGTATTTACGATCTTGCGTTACGAAAGCTTGGAATCATTCTGGCGATTTCCTGCCACCTTCACAACTTTCGTAACATCGAACTGAGATAGAATGGGAATGAGCCTGCGGGACTTTCCTCCCATCAGCGAATTACACATGTCAAAGAGCACAAAGCTTGTTGTTTTAGGTCTGTCCGTTCTGCTTGCCTCGTTTGTTGTGGCCGGCGGACTGGGCGTCAAAGCCAACACTAACGACGACGGTTCCTATCGCCAGCTCGGCGTGTATAGCGAGGTGCTGTCGCGCATCCGCACCGAATACGTCGAGGAGCCCAACATTCCGGCGGTAACCAATGGCGCGTTACATGGGCTGCTGGAATCGCTGGACGCCAACTCCAGCTATCTCGACGCCACCGAGTACAAAGATTACAAGCAGCGCAAGGAAGGCAAGGCCGGCATCGGCGCGGCGGTGTCGAAGCGGTACGGTTATGCAGCGGTGATCTCGGTGATTCCGGGCGGCCCGTCCGACAAGGCAGAGATTGCCAGCGGCGATATCATCGAGGCCATCGAAGGCAAGTCCACGCGCGAGATGTCTCTGGCCGAAATTGACGGCCGTCTGTCTGGACCTCCGGGTTCGGTCGTGAATGTTTCCGTGGTGCGGCCGCGGCGTGTGCAGCCGATGAAAGCAACCCTCACGCGCGCCATGGTCAGCGATCCGCCGGTGAGCGACAAAGTGATGGAAGACGGCATCGCCTATATCAAGGTGGACGACTTCCCCAAGGGCCGCGCCCAGGAGATTGCTACCAAGATCAAGGCGCTGCAGAAGAACGGCGCGAAAAAGATCATCCTCGACCTGCGCAATTCCGGCAATGGCGAGGAAGACGAGGGCGTTGCGACCGCAAACCTCTTCCTGAATCACGGCACCATCACCTACCTGCAGGGACAGAAGTATCCCAAACAAACGTTCAACGCGGACCCACAGAAGGCGATCACTAGCCTGCCGCTCGTGGTCCTCGTGAACCGCGGCACTGCCGGACCAGCCGAAATCGTGGCTGCGTCCATCATGGAAAATGCTCGCGGGGACGTGATTGGCGACAAGACCTTCGGATCAGGCTCTATCCAGAAAGTCATCGACATGCCCGATGGCGCGGCGCTGATCCTCTCGGTGGCGAAGTATTATTCACCGTCCGGCAAGGCGATTCAGGACACGGCCATCACGCCCAACATTCTGGTGGCCGACGCGAACGACGACTTCATCGCTCCGGATGAAGACGAGAACGCGCCCGACGAAGCGCAGCAGGAGAAGCAGAAAGCTAATCAGCCTGACGATCAGCTCAATCGAGCGATCGAAGTGCTGAAGGGTCAGGGAAACAAAGCGTAGGTTCCAAGACAAGAGATAACGAGGCACGGAGAATCTTTTCCGTGCTTTCTTTTTGTGGCGCACACTGTTGAGTTGGAGGGGAGGTTGCATGAAGCGAGTGATAGGATTGGGCGGGATCTTCTTCAAAGCAAAGAATCCTAACCCGCATAATTCGCGAAGTTGAGGCGCGAGAAGCCTCTTGTGCTACAAACATGTTGTCATGACAGTGTTTGAAGCAACAAACGAGGCTTCCGCGTGATCGACGATAGCACGACACAGTGTTTGTTGTTCCCAGAGATTGTTTCCAAGCCTGTCGTTGCTCACTTTGACCAGCGGCAGGGCAGCTCCGATGGCGGAGCCATTCTGCTGAAGGCGGCCGACCGGCAGTACGGATTGACTGCTTGCCTGGCTTCCTGTCTTCAGGATGAGCGGCAGCCCGGTAAGATCGATCATTCGCTGGAAGAGTTGCTGGCGCAGCGCGTGTTCGCGATTGCCTGTGGCTATCCGGACGCCAACGATGCGGCCCGCCTGGCCACCGATCCGATTCACAAGATGCTGCTCGACCGTGATCCCATTGAGGGCACCGATCTGGCGTCGCAGCCCACGCTGTCGCGGTTCGAAAATGCAGTGGGGCGCAAGGAACTCTATCGCCTGAGTGAGACCTTGGCCGCCAGCGTGGTCCGGCGTCATGCCCAGCGGCTGCGCGGGCGCGTTCGCCGCGTCACCCTCGATCTGGACCCCACCGACGATGCCACCCATGGCGCGCAGCAACTGTCGTTCTTCAACGGCCACTACGATACTTGGTGCTACCTGCCGGTGATGGGTTTTGTCAGTTTCAATGAGGAAGCCGAGCAGTATCTGTGTGCCGCCGTATTGCGGCCGGGCAACGTCACCGCCGCCGTGGGCGCGGTGGGAATTTTGCGCCGCCTGCTGTTGCTGATCCGCCACTTTCTTCCCGGCGTGCGCATTCGCGTGCGGCTCGATGGTGGCTTTGCGCATCCCGACTTGCTCGACTTGCTGGAGGCCGAGCCCAATCTCGAATACCTGGTCGCCATGGCCAAAAATGCAGTGCTGAAGCGCAAGGCCAAACCGGCGATGCGCCACGCCCGCAAACTCTCCCGGCAGAGTGGAGAGACCGAACACGTCTACGGCGAAGCTTACTACGCAGCCCAGAGCTGGCCGCGACAACGCCGCGTCATCATCAAGGCCGAGGTCGTCCGTGCCGATGGCAAACCACCGAAAGACAATCCGCGCTTCGTTATCACCAACCTGAAACAGAGTCCGCAGTGGATCTACGAGCAGGTTTACTGTCAGCGCGGCGAAATCGAGAATCGCATCAAGGAACTGCACGACCTACAGATCGACCGCACCAGTTGCAGCGATTTCTGGGCCAACCAGTTCCGGGTGCTGCTGACCGCCGCCGCTTACGTGCTGATGCAGGAGCTGCGCCTGCGGGCCGCGCGCACCAACTGTGCCCGCGCTCAGGTCTGGACCTTGCGCGAACGGCTGCTGAAACTGGGCGCCCGGGTACTGGTTTCAGCGCGTCGGGTGGTCCTGCATCTGCCCGCTTCGTTTCCTTACCTGTCCGTCTACCGGCGAGTAGCGCTGGGGCTGGGCGCTTTGCCTGGCTAGCACGGCCTTGCCAACCCAAACATCCCTTCTCACCTCAGCGCGACTGAGGAATAGCTCTACCCGAAAATCGCCGTCGCCTACCTTGCACACACTCCAACACCCATCAGAACCGCCCGTGCAACCAAAATCACACTGCGACGACCATTCTCGGCGCGCACACAGCGCCCAAAGAACTACTCTCAGTGCCTTCACGAATAATGCGGGCTAAGGCCTTATACGAGTGGTATCGCGAGCATCTTGGTGTTGAGAGTGCCGCCGACGGTTCCGGCGCAATGTGGGGCAGCGCCGATCATCCCGAGATTCCTATCTTCAACGTATTTGCCATTTTTCCGGCCGATACCAAGTACTTCGATCCCAGCCGATCCAATTTCATGATCAACTTCCGGGTCGAGAATCTGGATGAGCTTTTGAAGGCGCTGCGCGAAGAAGGCGTGGAGGTAGCTGCCAAAGTCGAGGAATATGACTATGGCAAGTTCGGTTGGGTCATGGACCCGGAGGGAAATCAGGTTGAGTTGTGGGAGCCGAAAGCAGTGGTTAGTGGTTAGTGGATAGTGGTCAGTGGATAGTTGAAGTGTTTCAGATTGCCGCATAGCCCACGCTTAGTGTTAACCAACGGCCTCTGCATTGGGCAATAACAAGGCACGGGCTCCTCGGAACCCGTGCCTTTTGCTTATTGGGTTACCGTCTTTACTGCGTCTCCGACCTTGAAGTCGGAACCAGAAACCGGGGTTCCTACAGCGGAGATCGCATCCACGTCGGTTAGGCGAATCACGCCCACGGGAGACGTCAAGCGACGAATCACCTGGCCGGTGGACGGGTCCTTGATCTCCTTTGTCACACGCTGGACAGTCAACTTGTCGCCAACCTTAAGCCCCGCCTTGCCACCCACGTTGAGGACGATCTGGCCGCCATCAACGCCTGCCACCAGACCCTCCACCTCGATAGTGCGGGCTTCCAGTTTGGGGGCGTCCGCCACCAGCCCCTCACTCATCTGGGTGACGGCCTGGTTCACGGCCTCGCCAATGATGGTCTGCTGGAAGTCGCTGCTGCCAAAGTCCACGGCCCCGTTACCCCACCCGTGCCAGTTGCCTCCACCGCCCAGCAGCGACGTACTCTCGCGCGACGACTCGCCTTTGCCGTCAGCCACACCCATGATCTCGGCGGTGTCAATATTTACGATCCGGGCATCCACAACGCAAATGGCCTTGCTCTTCTTGTGGCTGAGGCCACCCAGGCCATATCCCCCGTACCAGCCGCCGCCACTGCCACCGACCTTGGTATTCTGGTTCTCGCCGCCGAATTGCGTGACACTACCCACAATGATGGCATCCACGCCGAGGATTTTCCCCAGCTTTGCCGCGGAATTGGGATTGGCGCGATCACTGTTGGAGAAATTCTGCTCGGCCAGGATCTTGTCCATGGCTTTGCGTTCGATAACCGAATAGGTGCCGTCCTGCACCAGGTGCCGGACCAGTAGATCCGAGATCCCTTTCCCGATATCCACGTTGGTGCCAAAAACCGCAGCTGAGTTGCTCTGCACGGTTGCAAAGTCGAAATCAAATACTGCGACACGCTTCTTGCGTCCCTGCGTCGGCGTGGGATTCGATGGCGCCGCCGCAGTCGTCTGTGCCTCTGCTCCTGTCACAAGGAGGGAAGCCAGAATCAAAGTGGCCCAAATGATTTTGTTCATGTTCCTTATTCTCTCCGTCCTGGAATTGGAAGAGTAGCCCGTCTGGCCATTACGGCTGGAGTCGGGTGTGTCCAAGCTTTGTCGAGGGTCTCTATCGCCGACACGGATTGTACTGTGAAACTGGGTCTGACGGCGCGTCTTTTTGACGGGCCGCTGGCCAATTTCGTATGTGTCGCGCTGGATTTAGTTGTAGCACTCCTGCTGATTTTATCTAGTGGCATGAGTCACGCATTGGTGTGACCTTCGGAATCACACGCCGTGACGCTAGAGCGTCCGGGGGCCCTTTACTGCTTCGGCGGAGATGCCTGGGTTGCAACCGGGTTTACGTTCGCCTTTGGGACATAACCGACGCGCCGTGCCTCCGCCGCAAGTTCTGCGATTTCCGTCAAATCGCGCTGCATTTCGCTCCAGCCGTACCATAGCGCATAGTCGGGGCTGGCGTGGTAGGTGCCCTGGAAGGTGCGCATGCGGTGCTCCAGAAACATTACGAACAGCTTCTGCTCGATAACCGTCGGAGCGTCGTGAAAGGTCAAGAGATCCGGGAAGGGATAGGCGTAGTTCTTCGGTTTTGGCAGCACGCCGTCTTTGTAGAGATCGGCGACGATGCGGATCGCCTGCGCCATCAAATGATCAGCGTTCTTGATCATGTCATCGCCGTACTGTAGCTGCTGGGTTGCAAAATTGATGGAGTGACACTGGTTGCAGGCGTTCAGCATTTTGTCGCGCTGGGCCTGCCACGAGGCCTGGTCGAGGCGCGCGAGATCGGCTGCTTTCACCACGTCGAGGCGCGCCGTGGGCTTACCGCTGGGATCGAGGACGCCGAGTGCTTGCAGGATCGTTACCTGGTCGGACTTCCACTGGGGATCGTCCGGCAGCGGCAAGCGCACTGCCAGGAAGCCCCAAGCCGTTCGGACTTCGTGGTCTCCTTGCTGCATGTGACAGGTCTGGCACGTCGGCGCGGCCGAGCTGTCACTCTGGATCTTTAGCTGCTTCAGTTCGTTGCGCACGCCGTGCTTCGAGGACGAGTACATCTCCCATTGGGGATGATCGAAGCCCATGTGGCAGGTCTCGCAAGCTTGCGGGGAGCGCGCTTCCTGCAGCGAGAAGGTGTGCCGGGTGTGGCAGGAATCGCAGGAGGCCGTTCCGAAGCGCTCCTGCTTCTGCAAGGCAGCGAGTTGCTCGGACGACTTGATGCCGATCTTGTGGCAGGAGCCACAACCCTTCATGCCTTCGGTCATCGCCATCGGCTGCCAGTGGATGGTAGGCATCGCTTCCATTGCGGCCCAGGCCAGCGAGTGCTTTCCCTTCTTGAATTGCGCAACCTGCGTTTCGTGACACTGGCCACAGGTGTCGGGGGTCGGGATCTTGGCCTTGGCCGCGTCCGCTGCAGTGGTGTGGTCTGCTCCGTGACAGGTGTCGCACTCGATCCCGGCTTCGTGGTGCCTGCTTTGCTTCCAGTCGGAGACCACGTTGGGGGTGACCGTCGTGTGGCAGGCCACGCATTGTTGGCCTGTGTTGGAGGTTTGGGCGGTAAGTGATCTAGCGAGTGCAAGGCTAGTGAAGAAGAAGACTACGAACAAAAAGAAGGCTGGTCTAAACGAAGCTCGATGAGACATGGCCACCTCAGGACAGAATCGACCCTTCGAACCCTCAAGCGTATCGCCGAGTCAAGGCCGCGTCTATGACCGAGGTCACTCTCGACCGTGCGCCCAGCACCAAGCCTTGTGCATCTGTTGCAATATACTGTTCTTGAAGTGGCAGGCGTACGCCGCTGCATTCAAGCTAAAGGACAGACCGAAATGAGATGGATGTTACGGTCGAAGATCCATAAGGCGACCGTCACCGACGCGGATCTTCGCTATGAAGGAAGTATCACCATAGACCAGGAGTTGATCGATCGGGTGGGACTGCTACCTGGGGAGAAAGTGCTGGTGGTCAGCAACACATCCGGCGCCCGGCTGGAAACCTACATCATCGCCGGCGAACGCGGCTCCGGTGTGATCTGCATCAATGGTGCCGCCGCGCATCTCATCAAGAAAGGCGAAGAGGTCATCATCATGGGCTTCGAGTTGACCGATTCGCCGCTTCACGCGAGCGCGGTTCTGGTTGATCGCGAGAACAAATTCGTCAGGACGATGTAGTCATTGGGTGCGCGCCTGTGACGGATCGGGCGAGTCGGCGGTGTCCACATCGATGTGCAGACCTGAGGTTGGCGGCGTTCCCGGAGGATAGCAATTGCCATCCTGGGCGTAGGTTTGACGGCAGGCTGCCGTCATCTCCGGCCGTCGCGGAGACTGCGCAAACTGCCATACTTCCGCGAATGGCACTCCGCTCTCAACCGGTTTTGGAGCGGGTTTGGGAAACACGCATCCCGGAGAAGGCCCGCACTGATCGTTGCTGATGAAGAAGTGGATGTCGCGTCCGCCAGCGTGCTCTCGAATATCGTTTGCAGTCACGATCGAGACGGCGCTGGATTCGCGAAACGGAATGCCTGAACAATAGATACCCGCGCGATATCCGCCTCGCACCACGCCATCGACCCAGGCATGGATGTACGCCCGCTGCTCGGGCAGCATGCGCCCGCCCTGCTCCTGATCGAGAAAGATAATCGCGCTCTTCGGAAATCCCTCTCGTCTTGCAGCCTCGACCGCCATTGCGGCATCGTTGGTTCCAACCCGAGCTGCGTTGCCCGAAGCTTTGAGCTGCTGATATTCGCGACCGTTGAATAGCAGCAGAAACCCGTAGCCCATCTCTTGCAGGGCTTTGCGATTCCCTTTCCAGGTATTGCGATTCGCTCCAGGCGAATTGTTCAGCCAGTATCCAGTAAAAGCGAATGTCTTGCGCAGCGCCGCCATGTTTTGATCGCCAGGGTAGTCGTTGCGATCCATGCCGAGGTAAGTGCTTTTCGCCACATTGGTCTGCGCGACAAGAGGAGAAGCGATAGCCAGCGCGGCGCAATTCGTGGCTAGAAAGACGACGAGCATATGACTGAGCTTCAACGCCGATTTGCCATTTTTTGTTCCTCTTCCAACAACGCTTCACGGAGCAACATCTTCAAATAGGTCTGATAGCGAAGCCCTTTGCGTTCCGCTTGCCGCCGTGCGCGCGACAGGTCATCCTGATCGAGTCGAATCGTTGTGGTTGGCGTCGATCCCTTGCGTGCGACGCTGCCTCGACCGAGATGACCCTCGGCGGCAGCCCGTTCGAATTCGTCGGCGATCTGTGTCTGGTGTGACGCCCACCAGTTAGCCTCCTGGGTCTCATTCCGAAACTTCGGGGGTTTCATCTTTGCCGCGACTCGGTGCTTTATGCTTTTCATAGAAATTCCTCATTCTCTGGTTTGCGGCGAATGCAGTCACCTCCCGCACTTTGGAACCTCGCCAAGCCGTAACAACGACCAGATTTCGCCCCGCGTCAGTTTCGCCCACTTGCAAATAGCGCTCCTCGCCTCCGCGAAATTGGACCTTTGTGTCCACTGGACGATTTGATATGACCTGCTCGGCTTCGTCGGGCTTTATCCCGTGTTGAGCGATGTGGCTACGATTGGCATCGTCCCAATCGAAATCCATTCGCCCCCTCCGAGTCGATCGGCTTTAACGTTAACCTCAACTGGACACGAGGACTCTCATCTGCGGCGGCCCTTAATTGTCGTTACAATGTAGCTACAAAGCAACTGTTGGCTCAAGGTCCGCTAGAAAGTCACCTACGCGTTCCCAATCAGTATCCCGGTGGCGAACACCAGCGCACCTCCTAGCGCCACTTGCATGGCGGCCGAGAGTGGAGGCGTGTCCATGAAGCGGTGACGCACCCAGGTGATGGTGGCCAGCTCCACCAGAACCACCGCGATCGCTACTGTCATCGCGACGTTAAAGTTGTGGATGAGAAACGGCAGGGTGTGGCCGATGCCGCCAAGCGCCGTCATCGCTCCGCAAACTGTGCCACGCAGCCACGGAGTGCCGCGGCCGGTGAGGCTGCCGTCGTCGGAGAGCGCTTCGGCAAAGCCCATGCTAATGCCTGCTCCTAGCGATGCGGCCAGGCCCACGGCAAAAGCGTCCCAGGTGTTCTTGGTGGCGAATGCCGCTGCGAAGACCGGCGCGAGCGTCGAAACCGAGCCGTCCATCAATCCCGCGAGACCCGGTTGCACAATCTGCAAAACGAAGAGCCGTCGTTTGGCCTTGTCCTCTTCCTCGCGAACCTCCGGCTTGAGCTCAGTCTTTTCCAGTTCAGCAGCGCGCTCGACGTGGACGGTTTCCTCCGCTGCCAAGTCGTCCAACAATTGGCGTATGCTGGCGTCCTGCGCGCGCGCTGCGGCCTGCTCGTAGAACCGACGGGTCTCCACTTCCATCGCGCTGACCTGGGCACGGACCTGCTCCAGACGCAGCGGCGTATTTAGCCAGAGCGGTCTGCGCTGCACAAATCCGCGCACATCCTGACGGCGTATGAGTGGAATGTGCTCGCCGAACTTCTGTTTGTAGAGCTCGATCAACCGGCGACGGTGCCCGATTTCCTCCTGGCGCATCTCTTCAAAAACTTGCGCCGTGCCGGGAAAGTTTTGCCGCAGGCTCTCGTCATAGTCGGAGTAAATGCGTTCGTCCTCTTCCTCCAGCGAAATCGCCAGGGCAAGGATTTCCTTCTGCGACAAGCTATCGAAATCTCGCAAGGGCCTCTCCTATCGCACTTCGTCTTCTACTAGATCAATTCTCTGCCAATCGGCTTGTCATTGAGCCATTCGCGCTCTTCTTTGCTGCGTGGGGCCCTGGGTTTGCACTGGGTGAGGAGATGGCGAACAGCATGACTGGGCCCACTGACCTTGCGCAGATCAGCTCTTTGCATAGTAACTGTCATGAGTTTTATTTCCTCACTAGTACGGCGCAATGATGCCTCCCATGTTGCGCGAGGCCGGCGGCTTCAATTCGTTCGTGAACGCCTCCACGCCCCAGTACTTCGCAAAGACGTCGAGGTACTTGTATCCCGAGCCGGTATTGAACAGCACAACCCGGTCGCTGTCCTTCAGAAATCCCGACAGTAGGAGTTGCTTGTAAGCGGCGAGCGCAGCCCCTCCTTCGGGACACGCGAAGATCCCCTCGACTGAAGCCAGTTCCTTCACGCCATCCATGATTGCGTCGTCGCTGACGGCAATCGCGGTGCCGTTGCTCTTGCGTGTGATGTCGAGGATGATGAAGTCGCCATAGGCTTTGGGCACGCGCAAACCGGCGGCCAGCGTGTGCGCGTCGGGCCACATTTCCGAAGCGGCCTTGCCCTCATGTAGCGCTTTAGGGATTGGCGCGCAACCATCTGATTGGACGCAGACCATCTTTGGCTTTTTCCCTTTGTCGATCCAGCCTAACTCCTCCATCTCTTCAAAGGCTTTCCACATGCCGATCAGGCCGACGCCGCCTCCCGTCGGATAGAGAATGGCGTCAGGCAGGTTCCATCCCATTTGCTCGGCGACCTCGTAGCCCATCGTCTTCTTGCCTTCGATTCGGAACGGCTCCTTCAGTGTGGAAACATCAAACCAGCCTTCTTTCTCTTTGCGCTCGGCCACTATTCGCCCGCAATCGCTGATCAGGCCATCGACTAGCGTGAGGTGCGCACCGCTGGCTTCCACCTCCAGGCGGTTGGCAATCGGCACATCTTTCGGCATGAAGACGAAAGCCTCGAGTCCAGCGGCGGCGGCATACGCAGCCAAGGCGCCGCCTGCGTTTCCGGCGGATGGCGCTGCCAGCTTCTTTAGCCCATACTGCCGCACCATTGTGATCGCTGTGCTCATTCCCCGTGCCTTGAATGAGCCGGTGGGGTTCAGGCCTTCATCCTTGATGAGCAGCCTTGGATACTTTCGGCTAGGGAGCATTGGAGTGAAGCCCTCACCGAGCGTCACGGGCTCGACCTCGGGAAGCACCGCCGCATAACGCCACATGCTGTTGGGGCCGGCGGCAACCGACTCGCGTTTTGTGTTTTGCCGAACTTCTGCGAGATCGTAGCGAACGTACAGCGGCCCGCCGTCGTTCGGACAAATCGTTGGTGCGGGTTGCGGCGGAAACTTCTCGTAGCATCGGCTGCATTCAAACGCAATGATCTTCGCCATGAAGGGATTTCCTCGAAAAACCTCGCAGTGTAACACCGGTTGAGGCGTGCGCGCTGCGAGTACGGTTTATAATCCGCGCAGTTCCTGACATGAGCGAGCCGTCCACGCCCCTGATGCGGCAATATGCCGCGGTCAAGAAAGAACATCCCAACGCGCTCGTCTTCTTTCGCCTGGGCGATTTCTACGAGCTGTTCTTCGAGGACGCTGTGGTCGCCTCGCGCGAGTTGCAAATCACGCTGACCTCGCGCAACAAGGAAAAAGGGATCGCCATTCCCATGTGCGGCGTCCCCTACCACTCGGCTGAGAACTACATCGGCAAGCTCATCCGCAAAGGATTCAAGGTTGCCATCTGCGAGCAGATGGAGGACCCGCGCGTCGCCAAGAAGCTGGTGAAACGTGAGGTCACGCGCGTGCTCACGCCGGGTACCGCCGCCGACGCGCATCTGGGCTCTGAAGAGAACAATTTCCTGGGCTGCGTGGCGCGCGCGGGCAGCGCCGTGGGATTCGCGGCACTCGATCTCTCGACCGGCGAATTTCGCGCGACTGAGTTCCAAGGCGCAGATGCCGAGCGTCGTGTCCGCGAGGAACTGCTGGTCCTGCGTCCGCGCGAAGTGCTGTTTGCCTCGTCGCTGCCACTGTTCGATCAGCCACGCCCAAGCGCGTCAGCACCGCTGGCCGCTGCGGCACCACGTATGGCTACGCTGGAGAATGCAAGCTGGGCCGAGACTCCGCTCGACGACTGGGTGTTCTCCTCTGACTACGCGATACCGCAGGTCGAGAACCACTTCGGCGTGGTATCGCTGGAGGGTTTCGGGTTGGCCAACCGCGCAGCTGCAGCAACGGCCGCGGGCGCGATCCTTCATTACATTCGCACTACGCAGCGCGGTTCACTCGATCACGTGGACCGCATTGGCTTCTACGAGCGGCAAAACTGCCTTGTACTCGATGCCGTTACCGTGCGCAACCTTGAGCTGATCGAACCGCTCTTTTCTGGCGCGGGCGAGGGCGCGACGCTGTTCCGCTGCCTCGATTGCACGGTGACGCCGATGGGCAAGCGCCTGCTGCGCGCCTGGATGTTGCGGCCTTCGATTGATCTGGGCGAAATCAATCAGCGCCTCGATGCCGTTGAGAGCATGGTCCGCGATCTGGTCGCACGAGAAGAACTTCGCCGCTCGATGGAGGGCGTACTCGACTTGGAGCGCTTGCTCAGCCGTGTCACGCTGGAAACCGCCAACCCCCGTGACCTGCTGGCCCTGGCAAGTTCTTTGGGAAGGCTGCCGGCGGTGCGGGCGGCCGTGTCGCACTTCCCTGCTGAACGCTTGCACTCGTTGCATGGTCAGTGCGACGAACTCGGCGACCTACGCGAGCGAATCGTCTCATCACTGGAAGACGAGCCGCCGCTTACGCTCGCCGATGGGGGCGTGATCCGCGCGGGCGTCGATGCCAGCCTGGATGAACTGTGCGACCTCAGTCGCAACAGCAAACAATACATCGCGCAGATCGAACAGCGCGAGCGCCAGCGCACCGGCATCGGTTCGCTCAAAGTCAAGTTCAACAGCGTCTTCGGCTACTACCTGGAAATCTCGAAGGCGAACCTGCACCTCGCGCCTGTTGACTACGAGCGCAAACAAACCCTGGTGAACGCTGAGCGCTTTACCACGCCGGAGCTGAAAGAGTACGAGGCCAAGGTGCTCGACGCGCAAGAGAAGATGGTCGAGATCGAGCGGCGGCTCTTTGCGGCGTTGCGTTCTGCCATCGCAGCCGAGGCTCGTCGTATCCGGCAAACCGCGCTGGCTCTGGCGGAAATTGATGTGCTCGCCGCGTTTGCTGCACTCGCGGCGAACCGCAACTATTGCCGTCCGGCGCTCGACGGTGGCAACGACATAGAGATCGTCGAAGGCCGGCATCCCGTGATCGAGCAGATGGAGATCACCGGCATCTCGGACCGCTTCGTGCCTAACGATCTTTACCTCAACGGCACCACGCACTCGATCCTCATCATCACTGGACCGAATATGGGCGGCAAGTCCACCTACCTGCGGCAGGCGGCGCTGATCGCGCTCATGGCGCAAATGGGCTCGTTCGTTCCCGCAGGCTCCGCGAGGCTCGGACTGGTGGACCGTATCTTCACTCGCATTGGCGCCTCTGACAACCTGGCGCGTGGCCGCTCCACCTTCATGGTCGAGATGACAGAGACGGCGGCCATTCTTAACACGGCGACGGCGCGCTCGCTCATCCTGCTTGACGAGGTCGGACGCGGCACGGCAACCTACGATGGCCTCGCCATCGCCTGGGCGGCCATCGAATACATTCACGCCAACACTCGTGCCAAGACGCTGTTCGCCACGCACTATCACGAGTTGATCGAGCTGGCTGATCGTTTGAGCGGGGTGAAGAACTTCCACGTCGGGGTGAAAGAGAGTGGCGGCGGAATTGTTTTTCTGCGCAGGGTGGAGGAGGGCGCGGCCGACAAGAGCTATGGCATCGAAGTTGCCAAGCTGGCCGGGCTGCCCACCGACGTCGTCCACCGCGCGCGCGAGGTGCTGGCCGAACACGAGAGCGCCGAACAGAATGCCGTCAAACATCTGGCGCGCGATGAAACGCGAGAGCCCGGGCCCATGCAGCTTACTATCTTCACGCCGCTCTCGCAGAAGATTGTGGACCGCATCAAGGAAACGGACCTGAACCGCCTCAGCCCGCTGGAGGCGCTGAACCTGCTGCACGAACTGAAAAAGCAGATGGAGTGAGACCGTGTCTATGACAGTAACAAGGGAATGGGTGGATTTTGTTTCCCTGGCGTTTAGCGGTTCTCTTGTCGCTATCGGGGCTTTCGCTGTGGTTTACGCCATTAGAACTCTGAAAGCAGTTGAACGGCAGACCAAAGCCAATGAAGGCCAACTCTGCGAAATCAAGGCTGCGGGGAAACAGACCGAGAAGATGATTAAACACGCAGGCAAGCAGGCTGAGGCTGCTTTGCTCAATGCCCAGATTCTTGCGAATGCTGAACGCCCATGGATTTTGATAGTCAGCCAGCGCATTCCCGGAACTAAAGCATCCGCCTTGATTGCCAGAAATTGCGGACGGACTCCTGCCCTTCTGGTATTGAGTTCCGAATCCAATTGGAAGTTGATGAAACAAAGCGAATTGATCGACCTGAAACCAGAAAGGCCTACCGGGACTTGCTCAACGCAGATTCGGCCTCGTTCCACGAAACGGCATGGTGCTGCCATTACCTGATTGACTCGGAGAACACTCGATGTTCGGGCTGCCGGGCTACACCTACCACTCCTAACACCAATACCAGAATCCAAAATAGGACACTACCCGATTTGTTCTCCAATAGACACGTAACACGTCCTGGGATATCTTCGAGTCAGGGCTTCTAAGGAGGGCGGGTTACGTGACGGCGTTCCAGAACTTCGAGGAGGTTTGGGCGGCATTGGGGCGGCTGTACGACGACATCGTCAAAGTGCAGGAATCACAGCGGCAAACCGCAGCACACCTGGAAAAGGTGACGGCAGAACTCGACCGAGTAGGGGACCGAATTGATCGTCTCACCGAAGGCCACGAGCGTGTCAACTCAATGTTGGCGACGTTGGCTGGCCATGTGACGCAACTGACCCTTGTTGTCGAGTCCCATGAACGGCGGCTGGCCCGAATGGAAGGCCAATAGAAGATCCAGAGTGATCCTCTAGGAACCACCCTTTACACCTGAATCGTTCTCTCTTCGCGTTACACTCTTCTGTTCCCCATGCCGTCCAAATCCAGCTTGGAACTTCGTCAGCAGGTCGGCCAGTCGCTGATCATGGGCTTTGACGGAACCACCGTGTCGGCGCGCCTGCGCCTGATGCTGGCGACGCTATGTCCTGGCGGTGTCATTCTTTTCAAACGCAACATCGAGGAGGCAGCGCAGACCCATGCGCTGCTGCGGGAGGCCTGGAAGGCGGTCGCAGCTCCCATGTTTCTGTGCGTGGACATGGAGGGCGGGACGGTAGATCGCCTGCGCGATGTGATCGTTTCCGCGCCGCCGCTTGCCGATGTGGCTGTCGCCGGTTCGAAGAGGCTCTTCCGCAAGCACGGGCGCATTATCGGCGAAGAGGTGCGAGCCTTGGGCTTTAATACGGATTTTGCACCCGTGCTCGATCTGCGATTTGAGGCATCGAAGAACGTGCTGACCTCGCGAACGGTCTCAGCCGATCCGAAAGAAGTGACCTCGTACGCGCGCGAGTTCTTGCGCGGCCTGCGCGATGCAAATGTTCTGGGCTGCGGCAAGCATTTCCCCGGGCTGGGCGAGGCCAATCTCGACTCGCATCATGACCTGCCGTCGATCGCGAAGCCTTGGGCACGTCTGTGGAAAGAAGATCTACTTCCGTATCGCGAGCTGCGCAAAGAGCTGCCGTTCGTCATGGTCGCGCATGCGACGTATCCGGAGGTGACTGGGGACCAAACTCCCGCATCGCTTTCGAAGAAATGGATGCGCGGCATTCTGCGGAAGAAGATCGGCTACCGCGGGCTCATTATCGCCGACGATCTTGACATGGGAGGAGTGTTGGCAGCGGCGCCAATCGAAGATGCGGCAGTTGAAACGCTGCGCGCGGGGGCCGATATGTTCCTCGTCTGCCAAAAGGAAGAGAGCGTGTGGCGGGCCTTCGAAGCCGTTTATAAGAAAGCTGAAACCGATAAGAAGTTTGCTGGGCTCATTGCCGGGAAATCCAGGCGAGTTCTTGCGGTGAAGAAGAAATTCCAGCCGCTGAAGGCCCGCATGGCTCCGGTTCCAACGCAAGAGACTGTGGACAAGTTGCGGCGCGAGATCTGGGAGTTTAGTGAAGAGGTGCGGCTAGATTCACTCAGCCCTGAAGAGGCACAGCTTTAGCTGTGCCGCAGATAGCGAACGCAGAATTGGGCTTCCAGCCCCTGAGGAGACTCGGTTCATGAGCCCGATATCTGGAGAGTCTGGGTTGTCACTGGTCCAATGTGTTACCTCAGCGGCTAAAGCCGGAGCGATTTTGGGTTCTCATGGCACGCCTGAAGGCGTGCCCCTTCAAGGCAGCCGCTCGGAGTGCATCTCGTGATCGTCGCCGGGGTGATGAGTGGCACTTCGGCCGACGGAATTAATGTTGCACTGGTGCGCATCCAGGGGCGTGGCTTTCGTTCCCGTCTGGAGTTGCTGGCGCACTACCAGTTCCCTTACCCCGATGGCGTGCGGCGCGCCGTACTGGCGGCGATGAACGCCCGCTCTGCCAGCGTCGCGGATCTTTCGAGGCTCAATTTCCTGCTGGGCGAACTCTACTCCGATGCAGTTCGCGCCGCGCAACGTCGCGCCCGGTTGGAATGCGAACTGGTCGGCTGTCACGGGCAGACGCTCTATCACCAGGGAAACCCGACCCCATTTCTCGGCCGACGGATTTCGTGTACATGGCAGACGGGCGAAGCCGCCGTGATCGCCGCGAGGCTCGGCTGTTCCCGTGGTGTCGGACTTTCGCCCGGCCGACATGGCTGCAAGCGGCCAAGGCGCCCCCCTGGTTCCCTTCCTCGATTACGTCCTCTACCGCCATCGCCGCTATGGACGTATCGTGCAAAACCTCGGAGGCATCGGAAACCTCACCGCAATTCCACCGCGCGCTGTTCCCGAGCAAGTAGTCGCCTTCGACACGGGGCCTGGCAACATGGTCATTGACGCGGTCACCGAGCATTTGTTCGGTCGCCCCTACGATCGCAATGGGCGGCTCGCCGCGCGGGGTGAGCCCATCGAGCGCGCGTTGCGACAAGTTCTTCGGCATCCGTTCTTCCGGCAGAAGCCTCCGAAGACCGCCGGCCGCGAGCAGTTTGGCCGCGAGTTTACGCGCGAGTTCCTTCGCTTGTGCCGGCGCGCCGACGAGAATGACATCGTCGCCACCGCAACCGCGCTGACGGCGCGATCCATCGGCATCGCGGTTCACCGGTTCGCACTGCCCCTAGTCGAACCACCTTTGCGATTTCGTGAGTTCGTAGTCTCAGGCGGCGGAACCAAGAATGCGACGCTAATGCGAATGATCCGCGAAGAACTCGCGCCGCTGAAGATGCGGGTGCGCACCACCGACGAGTTTGGCCTTCCTGCCGAGGCGAAGGAAGCCGCAGCGTTCGCGTTACTGGCGTATCAGACCTGGCGCCGGATGCCGTCGAACGTGCCATCGGCGACTGGGGCGGAGCGGCCGGCGATCCTGGGCAAAGTGAGCTATGCGTAGGAGGGCTCAGCCTGCGAGCGATGGGGGTCCTTCGACTCCGTTCGGTCGCTGGAGTGACCTCACTGCGCTCAGGACAGAGTCAAGATGTAAGGCTGCCGGGGTCCCCGCAGACCTCGAGCACTTGTGATCCTGAGCGGAAGGGTCGCTGGAGTCGAAGGAACCCTGTCGTCACCGGTCTGCTGCGTTCGCCGTTGCTTGTTCTCGCCGGCTGCGCGCATAAGCCCGACCCCAACACGCTGGTGATGATCATCGAGAGCAGCCCCACCAATCTCGATCCGCGTGTCGGGGTTGACGCGCAGTCGGAGCGCATTGACGAACTGCTCTTCGATTCGCTCGTCCGCCGCGACGAGCACTTCAACCTGAAGCCGTGGCTGGCCGAAAGTTGGGAGATTCCCGATCCGCAGACCTACGTCTTCCATTTGCATCATGGCGTTCGGTTTCACAACGGCCAGCCGCTGACCGCGCGCGACGTGAAGTGGACCTTCGACTCGCTCATCAGTGGCAAATTGCGCAGCGCGAAGACCAGCACCTACGCTCCGGTCGACCGCATCGACGCCCCCGATGACTACACCGTCGTCTTCCATCTGAAGGAGCCGTTCGCGCCTTTGCTGTGGAATCTGTCCGACGGCGCGATCGGCATCGTGCCGTACGGCAGCGGCGAGGATTTCAATCGCCATCCCATCGGCTCCGGGCCGTTCCGCTTCGTTAGCGCGCAGCAGGACAAAGAGGTCGTGATCGAGCGCAATCCAGATTACTGGGCTACGCCGGCCAAGATCGAGCGGGTGCAATTCAAAGTAATTCCCGATGCGACTACGCGTGCGCTGGAGCTGCGCAAGCAAAGCGCCGACGTCGCGATCAATGCGCTGACCGCCGACACCGTGGTCACGCTCGAGCGCGACCGAGACCTCACGCGTGATGGAGTCGCCCGGAACCATCTACGCATATCTGGCGATGAACCTGCGCGATCCCATCCTGAAGGATGTTCGTGTGCGGCATGCCATCGCGTACGCCATCAACGTGCAGCCCATCATTCATTATTTGCTGCGCGATCAGGCGCAGCCTGCATACAGCGTGTTGCCGCCGCAGCACTGGGCCTACGACGGCGATGTCGAAAAGTATCCCCACGATCCCGCCCATGCGCGCCAGATTCTCGACGATGCGGGCTATCGCCCGGTGAACGGTATCCGCTTCCACATCACGATGAAGACTTCGACGGAGGAGTCCACGCGACTGCTGGCGGCCGTGCTGCAGCAGCAATTGCGCGAGGTCGGCATTGCGCTCGACATTCGCAGCTTTGAGTTTGCGACATTCTTCGCGGACATCACCAAAGGCGCCTACCAGTTTCATTCTTTGCGCTGGATTGGCGGCAACCTGGACCCCGACATCTTCGAGCACATCTTCGGCTCCAACAGCTTCGCACCCAAGCGTGCCAACCGCACTTTCTACTCCAACCCGCGGGTGGACGAGTTGATCGCGGAAGGCCGCAGCACTGTCGACCAGCAGAAGCGAAAAGCCATCTACGACCAGATCCAACAGATCCTGGCCGAGGACCTGCCGTACATCAATCTCTGGTATCTCGACAACGTGCTGGTGCACACCAACCGGGTGCGCGGCATCGAAATAAGTCCGTCGGGAAATTACGATTTCCTGCGGACGGCAGAGCTCACGCACTGATCGCGTTCAGTCTTTGGCTGCGTGTTACCATCGAAAATCAGCGTCAACTCAAGGACCGCGAGCAGCTTGCGCATACTCTTCGTTGGAGACATTTTCGGCCGTCCGGGGCGCACCATCGTCCACGAGCGCCTGCCTGAGTTGCAAAGACAGCACGGCGTGGAGCTCACCATCGCCAACGGGGAGAACGCAGCTGGCGGCTTTGGCATCACCCCGCAAATTGCGGAGGAACTGTTCGAACTCGGGCGTCGACGTCATCACAACCGGCAACCACATCTGGGACAAGCGCGAAATCATCGAGTACATGAACTCGGCCAACGGCAACGAAACTTCGCTGGCGCGGCGCCTGTTGCGGCCGGCAAACTATCCCGCGGGATCGCCGGGCTTTGGCTGGTACCAGGGCCGCACGCGCAGCGGCGTGGAGTACGGTGTCATAAATCTGCAGGGACGCGTTTTCATGGCCAGCAACGATGATCCCTTCCGCGTAGCCGATGAACTGCTGAAACAGATCACCGCCAAAGTCATTCTGGTGGACATGCACGCCGAGGCCACTTCAGAAAAGCTTTCGCTTGGCTGGTACCTGGAGGGACGCGTGACGGCGGTGCTGGGCACGCACACCCACGTCCCAACTGCCGACGAGAAGGTCTTAGGCGGCGGAACCGCGGTGCAAACCGACGTCGGCATGACCGGCCCTTACGAAAGCGTTATCGGCGTACAGAAGGACCAGATTGTGCAGCGCTTTCTCACCAACATGCCTGCGCGATTTGAGCCGGCGACGAACGACGTGCGCCTGTGCGCGACACTGATTGATTGCGATGCCGAGACACGGCCGCGCGACGCGGTATAGAGAGGATCATGCTGAGGCAGGAATAAGCAGCGTCAGCTTTCAGCCGTCAGCCATCAGCCAAGGCCTATTTTGGAGCTCGGGTGAATCGGTGGCCTGGAGGCGAGTGCTGTTCGCGGACACAATGGCATACCGCCCAGGCACGCTTTGCTTCTGAAGCTGAAGGCTGACAGCTATTACGGCTGACTAGTTGCTAATTACTCCCATGTCCCACTCCGACGAACTCTGGATGGAAGAAGCTCTGCGCGAGGCGCAGCGCGCGCTCGCGTTGGGAGAAGTTCCGGTCGGAGCGGTCGTCGTGTCCGAAGGTCGCGTCGTCGGCCGCGGATGCAATCGGCCGCTCACCAGCCAACGATCCCACGGCGCACGCCGAAATACTTGCGCTTCGCGAAGCCGGGCAGGCCATCGGCAACTATCGCCTGCTCGACTGCGATCTCTACGTGACGGTCGAACCCTGCGCGATGTGTGCCGGAGCCATCACACACGCACGCATCCGGCGGCTAGTTTACGGCGCTGAGGATCCAAAGGCCGGCGCGGTCCATTCCATGCTGCAAGTGCTCAACCATCCCAAGCTCAATCACAAAGTGGAAGTCGCCGCGGGAGTGCTGGCGGCGCGCTGCATGGACCTGATGCAACAGTTCTTCCGCGAGAAGCGCAAGGCAGAGACCGCCACGTAGCGTTGTCGAACGTGTCTGTACCATCTTCCTGAACCCCGCGAAGGGTCTGCTATCATGAATTTGACCACGTTTTCTCGCGCGGAGAGGTGCGTGAGCGGTTGAAACGAGCCGCCTCGAAAGCGGCCATACCTTGACGGGTATCGGGGGTTCGAATCCCTCCCTCTCCGCCATAATATCGAAAACTACTTCCCCGAGATCATTAACTCAGCCGACGACAATAAAACCCCTCCGATAGGTCATAGGGATACCCGATCGAAAGATTACAGCCAATAGCCTACCCTTTCTGCTTATCATTCAGAATTCGGAAGCAACCTTTCTAAACCGGTCTGCATCGAAGCGCCAAATCTTGAGGAGGGAGAAAGAGATGCTCAAGAACCTGACTGTAATCGCAGCAGCCACTAATTCTCGGCCTTAGTGTTCTCGGACTGGGTGTTTCCACGAACCCTGCTCCCTTGGGCGGAACCTGGCAGGTGGATACCCACCATTCCGCTGCGCAGCTTATCACCGACGGGACGACAGATTACGGGAAAACGAAACTGGATTTTACGCTTGGTTTCGGAAAGTAAAGGAAGTGCGACCACAAGATCGCAAGTCGATCGTTGTGCAGTAATTCCACGGCTATGGAAAGTAGGTCCCGAATGGCCATGACACAAATTAGCGTAGAGCGGTTCAGCGTAATCTCCGGCAACACTTTCGAGGACGTCGTGGCCAGGCTCGACGCGGCAATTGGCCATCCCGACATGAACGCATTTCGTAAGGACGTTGCAGCAACGAAGGAGTACGCCGAACTGGAAGACGTTGTTCATCGAACTCTCGGACCGTCAGACTTGATGGAGTTTGCTCGTTTTGACTTGGGAGAAATCCTGCGCAAGGAGCCCGGACATGAGGCCCGCAAGAGTTTGCGTCTCGTCGTGGGCAATCCTCTCATCATGAAGCAAATGGTTGAGCAGGTACCAGATGCTGGTTCCTACGCGCCCGTGACGATTCTGATTGACGAGCGGCCCGATGGAGTGCGCCTTTCTTACGATCGCATGACCAGCTTTCTTGCTTCCTACGGCAACACAGAAGCCCTGAAAGTCGCACGCGATTTGGACTCCAAGGTCGAGGCATTGCTGACGGCGGCTACTTGACTGTCAGGTTCTGGATTCTACCGCAAACTGAGAAGCACTCTCGGGCAGAGCATCACCATGTCCAACTTGTCTAAGGTGACGAGGCGAAGGCCTCTGTGGAATCATGAGCCACGCAGTTGCGGCACCGGCTAAGGACAGGACCGCGCAAATCAGCGTGATCAGCCGGAATCCAAATACGAACGCTTGGCCAACCGATTCCCTGATGACCGCTGTAGTTCCGATGTCGAGAGTGGCAGGCAACTGCAGTCCGGCAAGTTTGATCTCGTCTGCCTGAATGTCGTGCAGAGCGCCGGGCGCGACGAGAAGGTCCGCCAGTTTGTGATTCAGCCGATAGCTGAAGGCGTTAACCATTACGATCCCCAGCCCGCAATCGCCAGCACCCCCGCTAGGCGGGCAACAGCATTGTTGATTCCAGAGGCCGCCCCGACGCGATCCTGGCCCACCGAATTCATGACGACCGTGGTGAGGGGAGCCACGGTGATCGCCATCCCAAAACCCAGAACAAATATCGCGGGGAAAAAAGCCTTCCAGTAACTGCCACCGACAGACGGTAAGGCGAAGAGAACGAACCCTGACGCCGCAACGACCGGGCCGATGATCAGAGGAAGCCTTGCGCCGTAACGCGTGACTAAGCCTCCGGACCACCGGGAAAGAAAGAAGATCAAAAAAATCAGTGGCAGCGCAGCAGCGCCGCTCGCGGTGGCGGAGTATCGCTGAACTTGGATCAGGTTCAATGGAAACAAAAAGAAAAAAGTTCCAATCGCCGCATAGACGAACAGCGTAAGCAGGTTTGCGCCACTAAAGCTGGGAGATGCAAATAGCGTCAGGGGAACCATTGGCGTGGTGACGCGCGCTTCGACGAACCGAAAGGCAATTAGACAGACACACCCAACAATTAAGCTCCCGAACACCAGAGGATGTGCCCATCCCAGGCTGGCTGACTCGATGAGTCCGTAAACCAAGCCGCCCAGTCCCAGGGTGACGACCAGAGCTCCAATCCAATCTATGTGACCCGAATCCGCGCTTCGGCTTTCAGGAACATCCCAAAGGGAGATCGCTATTACCGCCGCCGCGAGTGGGAGATTGATAAGGAACACCCAACGCCACGAAGCATGATCTACCAGCCAGCCGCCGAGAACGGGTCCTAAAGCGGTAGTTATCGCGGTAAAGCCGGACCACGTGCCAATCGCCTTACCACGGCTTTCCTGGTCGAAAGATGTGCTGATAATCGCCAAGCTACCAGGGACGAGCAGTGCAGCTCCCACGCCTTGAATGCTTCTTGCGATGATGAGCTGATGAATGTTAGCGGCAACTCCGCAACCCGCGGACGCCAGCGCGAAAATCGCAACACCCAATACGAACATCCGGCGGCGGCCAAACAGGTCGCCGAGCGAGCCGCCGACCAGAATCAGCGCTCCTAAGAACAGTCCGTACGACTCGACCACCCATTGCACATCCACTACCGTCGCCTGAAAGGTGGCTTGCAGCGCTGGCAGCGCGACATTAACCACGGTGCTGTCGATGAAGGCCATGCTTGAGCCGAGGATGGTGGCAGCGAGTATCCAGCGTCGGGACTCTGCCCTGCAGGGGACTGCAACATCTGCTGATCGGACTACAACTTCATCGCAAGGCGGCCGCACGGATGCTATGGATGCGCTCGGGTATGGATCGGGTTCTACAAGGCGCCCGCTTTATCGCG
The DNA here is from genome assembly GCA_963782275.1 of uncultured Acidobacteriaceae bacterium. GTDB lineage: Bacteria > Acidobacteriota > Terriglobia > Terriglobales > Acidobacteriaceae > Bog-257. Next base: position 358,565 of record CAWAJA010000016.1, read on the forward strand.
ACGATGGGATCGCGTGCCCGCCCGCTCGGGAGCCTACGACTGATCATTCCATGGGCCGATGGTGCAGCTCCGCAACACGCCGGCGTAGGTATCGCCGCTCGACCGCGTTACTGGTCAAGGAAAGTGCCCGCTCGTATTCTTCAAGCGCCTTGTCCCGGCTGCCGGTCCGGCGGAGCAGATCGGCGCGTGCCGCGTGATACAGGTGATAGGAGTCCAGCTCTCCGTCCGATCCCAGCTCGTCGATAATCGCCAGTCCTCTATCCATCCCTTCGCTCATCGCGACGGCCACGGCATGATTAAGAGAAACAACCGGCGAGTCGTCCGCCCGTGCCAGCTCCCGGTAGAGCGCCGCGATCTGCCTCCAGTCGGTCTCCTCTGCCGTCCGGGCTTCGGCGTGCACTGCCGCGATAGCAGCCTGCAGTTGATAGGGTCCTACCCTGCCGAGGCGTAAGGCCCGCTCGACAAGCTTCAGGCCTTCGTCAATTTGCTGACGATGCCACAGCGCCCGGTCTTGCTCCTCCAGTAAGACCAACTCCCCAGCGGCGTTCACGCGCGCATCGCGTCTGGAATCATGCAGCAGCATCAGCGCCAACAGGCCAAGGCTCTCTGGCTGATTCGGTATCAAGTCACAAAGCGTGCGTGCCAATCGGATCGCTTCAGCGCACAATTCCCGCCGGATCAGGCTATCGCCGGCAGTCGCGGTGTAGCCCTCATTGAAGACCAGGTAGATGACGGCCTGCACGGCGGCCAGACGCCCCGGTAGTTCTTGTGGTGGCGGAACTTCGTAAGGAATGTGAGCATCCTGAATCTTGCGTTTGGCCCGGACCAGCCGTTGCGCCAGGGTCGGCTCGGGGGCCAGGAACGCGCGTGCGATTTCAGGTGTTGTCAGTCCGCCCAGTGTTCTCAGCGTAAGAGCCACCTGCGCCTCGATATTTAACGCCGGGTGGCAGCAGGTGAAAATCAGGCGCAATCGATCGTCGGGGAAGTCCATGTCGGCATCTCCGATCGGATCTGCTCCACGGGTTGACGTCTCAGTCTCGTATTGCAGCTGGTCTTGCTTGTCGCGCCGGGTCCGTTCGCGCCGGGCATAGTCGATGAGCTTGCGACGGGCCGCTGCCGTGATCCAGGCTGCCGGATTCTCCGGAATGCCGTTGACCCAGTGCGTCAGCGCGGACGCGAAGGCGTCCTGCATGGCTTCTTCGGCGAGGTCGAAGGACTGCGAAATCCTGATCAGGCCAGCGATGATTCGCCCCGACTCCCGCCGAAAGATGCCATCGACCGTGCTGCGCAGTTCATCCATCTACGCCTTAGCGTACTCGGAGGCGTTCGTTTCCCGGACCGGCTTGCGGATCTCATGGATCGGACGCACCTCGACGCAGCCGCTGCCACCGCCGCAGGCACTGGGGATCTTTGCCGCCCATTCGAGCGCCTCGTCCAGGTCTTTGCAGTCGAGGATGTAATAGCCAGCAAGCTGCTCCTTGGTCTCCGCGAAAGGCCCGTCCGTTACCAGCACTTTGCCGTTCTGCGCCCGAACGGTGGTTGCGGTGGACGTTGGCTCCAGCGGGTCAGCGCCGCAGAGAATGCCGCGCTGCGTGGTTTCATCCATGACTGCCCAGTGTCCCGCCGAGACTTCCTTCATCCTCTCGATAGACGCGGCGTCCGTTTCATTCGTATAGATCAGCATCATGTAACGCATGGTCACCCCTTCTTGTGAATTGTGGCTCGCTCCCCACCGGAGCACAAGCCGTCACTACGGCGGAGATCGAGCGACCGATTGTTGTGAAAACGTGGCTATGAGAACGTCATGATGGGCCGCACTTCGATCGAACCATAGCGCGCCCCCGGAATCTTCTCCGCCATGGCAAGAGCCTCGTCAAGATTGGCGGCATCCACCAGATAATAGCCGCCAAGGTGCTCCTTAGTTTCGGCAAAAGGGCCATCGCTCGTGAGCCGCTTGCCGTTGCGCACGCGCAACGTGGTGGCAGTAGCGGTTGGCTGAAGCGCGTTGCCGCCTTTTATGTGGTCGCGGAATTCCTGGCCGAATGCGCGGTACTCTCCCACCTCGGCGCCCGTTGCCGCTTCGCTCATCGTTGCCCAGCGTTTCTCGTCCTCGTAAATCAATAGCAGATATTGCATCGCTTGTTTCCTCCTAAGCGTACGACGTGCGAGAGAGAACGAATCGACAATCGCCATCGGGAAAATTTTCCGACTGCCAGCCTCACAAGTGCCGCCGCGCAAAGGGCGCGCACCCTCGCTCGCGGCTACGATAACTTTCTGACGGGCCGGACTTCGATGGAACCGTGAGGCGCGACTGGGTTCTTCGCCGCGAGGGCGATCGCCTCGTCGAGATCGGCCGCTTCCACCAGGTAGTAGCCGGCAAGTTGCTCCTTGGTTTCGGCAAAGGGTCCATCTATAGTCAGTTGTTTCCCGTTGCGTATACGCACAGTGGTAGCGGTGGTGGTCGGTTGGAGCGAGTTACTGCCCTTGATTCGCTCCGCATACTCCTTCCCGAATGCTATACACTTGCCCATCTCGATGCCTTGCGTGCTTTCGCTCTTCGCCGCCCAGTCCTTCTCGTCCGCGTAAATGAGCAGGAGATATTCCATGGCTTCTTCCTCCTATGCCTACGACGTGCGACCGGCGAGGAATCGACAGTCGCAATCGGAATAATTTTGGCTCAACCCGCCAGGCCCCGCAGCGCCACCAGGGTGAGATCGTCGCGCTCACCGCTCGCTCCAAACTGGCAAACTTCATGCACACATTGTTGAAGCAAGCCGGACAGCGGCAAGTCTTGCGCCTCCAGCATCGCAAGCAACCGGTCCTCGCCAAACTCTTCACTGGCGTCGTTCGTCGCCTCGGTGATGCCGTCCGTGTAGACCAGCAGCGTTTCACCCGGCCTAAGCTGCACCTCGCCAATCGAGCACTTCCAGTCGCTGAACAGCCCGAGCACCTGGGAAGTCGTTTGCAGCCGCGAAACACCGTCAGGGCCGGACAGAAGAGGCGCCGGATGGCCGCAGTTCACGTAGCGCAGGCGTCGCGTACTTTCGTCATACTCCGCGAAAAACAGGGTAGCGTACATCGCTTCCGGCGTGCTTTCGAACAGCAGCCTGTTCACCAGCGCGAGCGACTGGTTCAAGTCCTGGATCCCAACCGAACATAGGGTCCGCAAGCTGGCCTGGAGCGTCGCTCTGACCAGCGCAGACGCCATCCCTTTGCCGGAGACATCGCCGACTACGAAGCCGAGCCGTTGCGGACCGTGGTCAAAGAAATCATAGAAGTCTCCACCGGCGTGGCGGGCTTCGACGCAAACGCCTGCGTACGCGAGACTTGCCAACTGCGGCAGGTTGCGCGGGAAGAGCCGGGCACTCACCCGACGGATGTCCTCCAGCTCCTGGACCGCCTGCCGCCCGGCATCGAACAACCACGTGTTCGACAGGTTAGCGTACTGATCGTTTCCCGGGTCATTCGCCAGCCCTGTCGCGGGGAGTAGTTCCGGCATCTCGACGACCGCCCAGCCACGAGGGTGCGCCCACGTTTCTGGCAGTTCGTTCCTGATTCCTCTTCTCGATGTTTGCTGCGTCGCGGTCATGATATTTGCTCCCTACCAGTACGACGCTCCAAAACTTCCAAAATCGACAAGCGTGAAAGATTATTGCTGAACTCCCGGAAAGTAGCGTCGCAGCTCAGTCCCGTCATAACTTCCCGGCTCTCCTGAGCTCAACCAACACCCAGGAACTGCTGCCTATATAATCGGACGTTTCCATCATCCGCTGGCGGGCGTTTGTAAATTCCGACCGGCTACGTCCTTACCTTTAGGAAAAACGATTGTGGCACTCGACCAGAAGATTTACGAGCTGAGAAAAGACAAGCTGAAGCAGATCGAGGCGCTGGGACAAACTGCGTATCCTTATCGCTACGAAACCACGCACACCATTCCCCAGATTCTTGAGGAGTATTCCGCCAAAACCGGCCCGGAACTGGAAGCGTCGCGCGTCAGCGTCAGTGTCGCCGGACGCATCATGTCCATTCGTGTACAGGGAAAAGCGGGTTTCGCGCATCTGCAGCAGGGCGGCCGGCGATTGCAAATCTACCTCCGGCTCGACAACGTGGGTGAGAAAGGCTTCCAGCTTTACAAGCTGCTCGATATCGGCGACTACATCGGTGTAAAGGGCTATCTCTTTCGCACCCGCACGAACGAACTCACCGTCCACGTGGAAGAGATAACGTTTCTGGTGAAGGACCTCCTACCGCTGCCCGAGAAGTGGCACGGCCTGCAGGACGTGGAGACGCGCTATCGCCGGCGGTACGTCGATCTGACGATGAATCCGGAAGTGCGGGAAGTTTTCATCAAGCGCGCGAAGGTCGTGCAGTCGCTGCGGCGCTTCCTCGACGGCAGGGGGTTCATCGAGGTCGAGACGCCGATGATGCATCCCATCGCCGGCGGCGCGGTGGCCAAACCTTTCATCACGCATCACAACACGCTCGACACCGACCTCTACCTGCGCATTGCTCCTGAGCTTTACTTGAAGCGGCTGGTGGTCGGCGGCATGGACCGCGTGTACGAGATCAACCGCAACTTCCGCAACGAAGGCATTTCGACCCAGCATAACCCCGAGTTCACCATGCTCGAGTTTTACATGGCCTACGCAGACTATTACGACATGATGGACTTCACCGAGCGAGATGCTGCGACGAGTAGCCGAGGACGTGAACGGCACCACCGTGTCCGAGTTCAACGGTCATCAGATCGACTGGTCGAAGTTTCAGCGGCTGTCGATGCGCGAGGCGATTGTCAGGTGGTGGCCGGAAAAGGCAACTCCAACTCCACAGCTCGATGACCTCGCCAATCTAAACAATTTCAAACCTTTTGTAGAAGCGCTGATGACGCATTCTGCTCAAGAACATAAGCGGCTGGGAGCAGAACGGGAGCATATCCATAACACATTTCTTACCCGCCCAGAAGGGACCGAAATGGATATGCCCGACATAAGAGCACAAATTCAAAAAATCACGGATTTGATGGTGATTGTAGATACAAGTAGATGGACTTTGAACAGAGCTTGAAAGATTACGATGGCAGGGTATATGCGACCGTGTTTGAGATGCTGGCCGAGCCGCACCTCATCCAGCCGACGTTCATCTATGACTTCCCACTTGCCATCTCGCCGCTCTCCAAAAACAAGCGCGAGCCGGAGGAGAACGCGGAGTGGGTAGAGCGCTTCGAGATCTTTGTCGGCGGTCTGGAGATTGGAAACGCCTTCAGCGAGCTGAACGATCCTGAGGAGCAACGCCACCGCTTCGAACAACAGCTGGGCGAACGCGCGCGCGGCGACGAAGAAGCTCACCAGATGGATGAGGACTATATCCGGGCGTTGTCGTATGGATTGCCGCCGACCGCCGGCGAAGGCGTGGGCATCGATCGCCTGACCATGCTGCTGACCGATTCCCGTTCGATCCGCGACGTCATTCTCTTCCCCCTGCTCCGTCCGCTGAAGCGTGAAGAGGAAGAGGGAATTGACAACGAGGAGGAGGCCGCGAAAACTTAGGAGCCGAACGAGAAGAAGCGAGCGTTCATGCACGGTCAGCACAAAAATGCCCCTCTTTCGAGGGGCTTTAGAGTTCAGGAGAGAGAAGGAGGGCAGATCCGCTAGATAACGTTATTAGCCAGCAACTCGCGAATACGCAATCGCGCCTGGTGCAGGCCCCGGATGGATTCGTCTGCCGTAAGGCCCAAAGTCCGGGCAATACGAGGGTGATCATAGTTCTCGGCGTCGTGCATTAGGAAGATCATCCTTTCGGTAGGCGGCAACTGCATCACGGCGCGCTCCAGATCGACGCGCAACGTATTACGGCGGACGGACAAGATTTTCTCGCACCGTCCGCAGTTGAGAGTAAGCTGTCCCAGTGGCACGTCCGGACGAGCCAGGGCGATCAGCGCGCAGTCAATTTCCTCGGGCTCAGGGGACTCGCTCGTTACGAACGCCCGGCAGAAGGCGCTGGCCATCAACTCTTCCGCTGCCAGTTCGTTGTTCGTCATCCAAAACGCGAGCGCGTAAATCCGATGACGATTCTGTTCGTACACTTCATGGTAGGCGCTCGCATCGCGTCGCGAAACGCCGGGTAGGTATCCCATATAACCGAAAAAGTTCGCTTCCTGCAAGGTGCTCATGATTGCTCCTTAGGGTATGGGCCCTTCATGGACCATGCCGGTACCATTTGCTTCAGCTCCACTTTCGCCTCCGCAGTGCTGCTCTCCCGGTCCTGAGGCAGCGACTCTTGTTAAAGAGCAATCTCTGGGCCTACTTGCTCTCCAATGTTTGTGGCCGCGGACGATGATTTTCCGAAGCTATTGAAACTAAAGGCAAAGTTGCGCGCGAAATTGAAAAATGCCAACCGCAGCCGCGAATACCACCGCCGCTCGTTCATCTCAATTCGGGCCAGACATGGAGCCGACATACCGTAACTTGGTATCGATATACCAACTCAGTATTTGGGCGGTATGTAAGTTTTCCATGCCGTTTTGAAGATCTAACCACAGTCCAGCCCCTAGGACGGCTCGTCCCGACGGTTGCTACTCGTCACAGAAACAGAATTTGCTTGTCCCACATCCCCATTGGAATAGTTAGAATTAGCAAGCAACGGCGACACCTCGGTTATGGCCGTCGCCTAATCACTTCGCATTATGGCCAACGAACGCATCCTGGTAGTTGACGACGAGGAGCTGATCCGTGAGATCATCTGCTCGGTTTTAGACCAGGCCGGCTTTGAGTGTCGCCCAGTCACTTCTGGAACTGAGGCGCTGAACGTGCTTCATTCCGACGACGGTTACTCGGCTGTGGTGTCCGACGTGATCATGGACGGGATGGACGGTTTAACTCTGCTGGCGAAAATCCGGCGGGAGCACCCCGACCTGCCCGTGGTGATGGTAACCGCCGTCCATGACATCTCGGTCGCCTTGGCCGCCATTCGCAACGGCGCCTACGATTATCTTCTGAAACCGTTTGAGCGTGAACAGCTTCTGGCCAGCGTGAGACGAGCTGTCGAAAACCGCCGTCTCAAATCGGAGAATCTGGCCTATCAGACGAAACTGGAGACGCTGGTGTCCGCTCGCACGGAAATGCTTCGGCAGGCATTGACTGATCTGGAGCGCTCCTACGACATCACTCTCGAAGCGTTAGGCGACGCTCTCGATCTAAAGGACGCCGAAACCGAAGGCCACTCCAAGCGGGTGACGGCCTTTACCATCGCCATCGCGCGGGCAATGGGACTTCCGCAAGATCGCGTTCGCGTCATCGCGCGCGGGGCGTTCCTGCACGATGTCGGCAAAATGGCGATTCCCGACGCCATCCTGCGAAAACCGGGGCGCCTCAGCAAGGAGGAGCAAGCGATAATGCAGCAGCACGCCTGGCTTGGATATCAGATGCTGCGCAAGATTCCCTTCCTGCACGAGGCGGCCAACATTGTGTATTCGCACCAGGAACGTTTCGATGGCACGGGTTATCCCCGGGGATTGAAAGGCGACCAGATCCCGCTGGGCGCGCGTGTATTCGCCATCGCCGATACTTTCGACGCCATGACTTCCGATCGTCCCTACCGCGCCGCGCAGTCTATCTCCTCTGGCAGGCGCGAAATTGAACGCCAATCGGGCAAGCAGTTCGATCCCGAAATCGTTAAAGTTTTCCAGTCAATCTCCGAGCAGATTTGGCTGGAATTGCGCAGCGAGATCCAGGCCCAGTCGGGAACCAAGCGTTACGGATTTGGTAAGACGGCGCGTAACTGAAGGCGGCGGCGCAGCGCGTTGCACAATTTGCGACCTTGGAGGCGGTGATGAGCATGGTCCTATCGGATGCCGAGATTCAACATGCGCTGAACAACCTTCACGGCTGGAAGAGAAATGACAACACGATCGAACGGACACTTCAATTCGACAATTTCGTACAGGCCATGGATTTTGTGAACCAGATCGCGGAGGCCGCTGAGGCGGTCAACCATCACCCCGACATTCACATCAGTTACAACAAAGTCACCCTGGTGCTTGTCTCGCACGATTCCGGCGGGGTCACCCAGCGAGATGTTCGCATGGCAGGGAAAATCAACGAAATCGCGGCGACATAGCCGTAAAGGACCGCCGGAATTTCTCGGAAATCCTAGCGGCCCAGTTCCGGATGGGGATCAGCGGAATCGGCTAATCGATCCAACGCTGCCTGGATGCGATTGAGTTCGTCCTGAATACCACTGTTGAATTCCAAGAACCCGTCATGAGCCTGGTCAAGACTCTTGAAGAAAGAGCGTAATGCGCTGCGTCCGCGCTCGCTCAGCAAGACGACTCCAAGGCTTCCAAATCCTAAGACTGCAAGTGGCATATACCATCTGCGCATGGGTTGCTCCCTTACATGGCGCGCCCGTGGCACACAACAGCACCATACCGCTGCGGCACACTGTTCCTCAACCTTTGAATGGGCAGTTACCAAAGGAAACTAATGTCGAGTTTGATTCTGGGAGTGATTCGCGTGGCAGGTACTGGTCCTCTCGTCCTTGGCTTCCAAGAGTATCATCGCATTATGTTCGTAGGAGCAGCACGGTTGGCGTAGGGCTGGCTCCCGGGCTATCATTCCGCGGAAGCGTCGGCATCAGGAGCGCCAACCCAATTCAGAGTGGCTTACCCTTGCGTGAGCGCGCCGTCTAGATAACGTATGGTGAAACGAAAGCTATTGTCTGTAGTGCTCATGCTGAACGTCTTGCCGGTCATTTCGGCATGTCTGGCCGCACAGGAGCGCTCAGTCACTCCGCAACCGAACACCGTTTGGATTGGCGCGGATGGCAAGTTCGAATCGGAGCCCGACACCGCGCTGGTGCAGTTCAATATCTCGGCGCAGGAGGAGAAGCTGCAGGATGCCAACCAACGCGCAACCCAGGCCGCGGAACAAGTTCGCCAACTCCTGCGCTCGAATGGAATCGACCCCAAAGATGCGCAGATGGGCCGTTTTGCCGTGCAGCCGGTTTACGACTATAAGAATCCGAAACGCAAGTTGGTTGGCTACCGGGTTGACACTGACATCAGCGTCAAGGTCAAGGACTTCTCCAAAGTGGGCCCGATTGCCGAAGGCCTCGCGAACATGGACGGGACCAGCAATCAGTCAATCACGTATCAGCTGGACGACATGGACGCCGCCAAGATCAAGGCGGTGCAGGATGCGCTTCGCCGGGCTCGTGATGAAGCCAACGCGGTCGCCCAATCCAGCGGGCGCACTCTGGGAGATCTCTCCTATGCTTCGGTGGACACATTCGAGCCCACCCCGATCCGGCCGATGATGATGGCGAGGGAGGCGGCGGCCATGGGAGTGGCCGCCCCTCCCGCTCCGACAGCCGAGTTCGGAGCTCAGAAGATAACGGTTACCGCCCATGTGAACGCCTTGTATATGCTGAAGTAAGCGCTTGCGCGACTTTCGTCTGATTCTGACGTTTGAGAATAGAGCACAACACCCGTTGCCGCGGAGGGAAACATGAAGCTCAAGATGGTTCTGGTGGCGGCGGTAGCGCTTGGTTCCGTCACCGTCTTCGCTCAGGACGAACCGCAGCTGACGCCTCGTACTCCGCCGAAGCCGCAAGCCAGCGCCAGGATGGGTTCGACGGCCGTCGCTTCCGACCAGGGAACGCCGCAGCTCACCACAGGCTCGGCCACGGCGTCCCGTGACGATGGCAATTCCGCTGAGTCGATTACTGTGCCTGCAGGCACCAAGATTCCGCTCACCCTGAAGCAGGGCATTACCACCAAGAATGCGCACGTTGGGGATCCGGTGTATGCCCAGACCTCGTTTCCCATCACGGCGAATGACCACATCGTGATTCCGCCCGGGACTTTTGTTCAGGGGGAAATTCGGCGGGTGCAGAGACCGGGCAGAGTGAAGGGCCGCGCTGAATTGCTAATGAACTTCACGTCCATGATCTTCCCCAACGGCTATACCATCGTGCTGCCGGGTGCCGTGCATGGCACGCCCGGAGATCCCGGAACGAATGGCGTCAAGGACAAAGAAGGAACGATTGAAGGCGATAGCAGTAAAGGAAAAGACGTGGGCACAATTGTCGGCACGGCGATTCCGGGGGCGGGCATCGGAGCCATTGCTGACCAGGGCAGCGGTAAAGGTGCGGCCATCGGCGCCGCCAGCGGAGGCGCTCTCGGCCTGGCCACCGTTCTTCTTACGCGCGGTCCGGAGATTCAACTTGGCGTCGGCGACTCCGTCGAGATGGTGCTCGAGCGCAGTTTGACCATCGAATCGGCGAAGGTCAACCGGGCAGCTCAGTAAATCAAGTACTTCGTCCTGACCTGCATGAACTGATCAAGAGCGTCGCGCCAATCGTCGGCGATTCGCCTCGGATCTTCTCCCGCCTGCAGCGCCGCAAACACTGCTTTGTTCACCAGCAGCTGATTCATACGCTCCATGTCGAAACCCAAAGGCGACAGCTTGTGCAGTGCTGCGGCCAACTCGATCCCTAGTTCCGGCGCGTCCAAGGCCTCACGATCGATGACCATGATGTGGATACCCCCACATTGCTGGCGGGCATACATGCCACTCGGCGGAGTGAAGCTCGTGGGAATAAACCGCACCCCAGCAATGTTACGCACGTTCAGATAGTTCGCCAGCTCCGGTGACGTCGATCCATGGTGCTCCAACCAACTCGAACGGCGTGTCCGTGCCGCGACCAACCGAGAGATTTGTTCCTTCGATTAGAGCCACTCCGGGGTACAGCGCTGCCTCTTCCAGATTGCGGAGATTGGGTGACGGATTTATCCAGACTTGACCCGTGGAGTCGAACCAGTCCCCGCGCAACCAGCCTTGCATGGGAACCACGGTGAGGTTGGCGTTGATGTGCCTCTCCGAGTTGTAGAGCTTCGCCAGCTCACCGATCGTCATCCCGTGGCGCACCGGAACCCGTTGGTAGTTGACGAAACTTTCCTGCCCGGCATCAGACAGCGGCCCTTGCACATAGGCTCCGGTCAGCGGGTTGGGACGGTCGAGCACCACGATCGGCTTGCCAGCTTTGGCAGCCGCTTCCAGGAAATACCCCAGCGTAGTTTCGTACGTGTAGAAACGCGCGCCGACATCCTGCATGTCGTAAACCAACACATCCAGGTTTCTCAGTATCTCCATAGACGGACGTCGTTTAGCATCTGTGTTGCCATAGACGCTGTAGATGGGTACGTCGGTCGCTTCATCCCTGAAATTGGGTATTTCAGTAGTGTCGGCTGCGCCCGTGATGCCGTGCTCCGGGCTGAAGATCGCTGCCAGTTGCAGTCCCCGCGTATGCCCCAGAACATCGATGGTCCGTCGCCCGCGAGCGTCCACACCAGTCTGGTTGGTCACCAGCCCAATTCGGGGAGCAGTTGTCCCGGGAATTTGTAGCGCGTCGAAGTCGCGCTGCTCCAGCACGTCGATGCCGTTTTGCACCCGCCCATTCCGTACGACAACGCGCCGGCTGGCCACCGCAGCTTCGTTGTAACCGGTAATGCAGCGACAGCCGCATCTTCTGCTCCTCGCTGGGGGTGAGCTGCAGCGATGCGGCGACGACCGTGGCCACCTCGGTGCGCAACGCGATTACATTGCCGTACTTCACGTGCACTGCATTGGTTAGCAGGATGACGTACGTGTTCGTCGTCGGATCGATCCATAGCGAGGTCCCGGTAAAGCCGGTATGTCCGAAGGAACCAACCGGCAGCAGGTCGCCTCGATTGGAAGAGAAGGGCGAATCGATGTCCCAGCCTAGCCCGCGCACGTTGGTCAGGTTGGGCGGCTGCTGAGGGGTCGTCATCTTCTCGACGATCCATGGCGACAAGATGGGAGCACCGCCATTCAACATCGCTTGGGCGAACTTCGCCAGGTCGTCAGCGGTCGAGAACACTCCAGCGTGGCCGGCCACTCCACCCATCGCTCGCGCCGTGGGATCATGCACGACTCCACGCAACATCGCTCCAGTGCGCTCGTCGTGCTCGGTAGGAGCAATACGCGGCGTCCAGGTCTCTGGCGGATTAAAGGTTGTCATGGTCATTCCCAGCGGGCCGAAGACATAGGTTTGCGCGTACTGATTGAGCGGCGTGCCACTCACCCGCTGCACCAATTCGCCGAGCACGATGAAGTTGATGTCGCTGTACAAAAAAGTCGAGCCGGGCGGGTTCACCAGCTTTTCGGCGTTAGCACGCGAATAGGCTTCGTCCACCCCGCGCCAATACGGTTTCAGGTCGAGGTCGGCACGCAGCCCTGAATAATGCGTCATCAACTGGCGAACGGTCACATCGCTCTTGCCGTTCTGCGCGAACTCGGGAATGTACTTCGCTACCGGATCGTTCAGCTTGACCTGCCCGAGTTGCACCATGCGCATCACCGAGGTCGTGGTGGCCAGCACCTTGGTAAGCGACGCCGTGTCGAAGACGGTATCGGGCGTCATCGGCTCCTTCGACGGCTCCAGTGCCCGGTTGCCATAGGCCTTGCGATAAACCACTGCCCCATTGTGGCCAACGAGCAAAACCGCTCCCGGCGCATTTCCCTTCTCCACCGCATCCCTCAACAACGCGTCAAGCGGAGCATAGCGGGCCTGATCGGTGCTGGAGGGAGTTGCAGGAGCAGTGGCTGTGGTAGCCGGACTTTGCGCTGGGGATTGTGCGCTGACAAATAGCAGTGAAGCAAGAAGAAGCTGGCCGACGGCCGCCCCACGCAGACGAAGACTCAATGGATGTGGACCCTTTCTAGTTTCGACGAACCCGTCGAGTTTTGGGGAGCAAGCTATTATAAGTTGCGCTCGCATGCCGCACATCGGTGAGGGGGTTTCTGAACCACGCGTCACAACAATTCGTTGCTCCTCAGCCTGCCTTTGCAGAGCAGGAAACGCAGTTTGTGAGGGCGTTTCAAATCATTCGCAACGGAATTGCGCATCGCGCCTTTCCGGGCGCAGCGCTTGCTGTCGCGCATCGCAGATCGCTGGTTGCATCGCAGGGGTTCGGCCACTTCACTTACGACCAAGCCGCACCGCAGGTTCAGGCCGGAACCATCTTCGATCTCGCTTCGGTAACGAAAGTCATTGTGACGGCCGCCGTGGCCATGCTGCTCTACGAGCGTCGCCAGTTGATGCTCGATGCACCGCTGTCGAATTTCCTGCCCGAGTTCGTGTCGTTTGCGCCGCGAGAGCAGCAGGCGGTGCGCGAAGCGGTGACCATCCGCATGCTTTTAGCGCACTCTAGCGGGCTGCCGGCTTACGAGAAGCTGTTCCAGATCGCGCAGGCTCGCGAAGAACTATTGCGCGCTGCGCTCACGACTCCGCTGGCGGCGCCGCCGGGCACTCGCGCCAACTACAGCGATATCGGATTCATCCTGCTCGGCGAAACGCTGACGCGTAAAGCTGATTTGCCGCTCGACGTTCTGGCGGCACAGGAGATCTTCACGCCGTTGGGCATGATGCATACTTGCTTCAATCCGCCGCAGAAATGGAAGGCCGACATCCCGCCAACTGAGGATGACCGGACCTTCCGCAAACGAGTGATTCAAGGCGACGTGAACGACGAGAACGCTTATGTGATGGGTGGCGTCGCGGGCCACGCAGGCGTCTTCGCATCGGCGACCGACGTGGCTCGCTTTGCGGAATGCATGTTGCGCGGCGGACCTCCTCTCTTTCAACCTACGACGGTCGAACTTTTTACCCACCGCGAAGAAGCCCCCGCCGGGACGTCGCGCGCACTGGGCTGGGACACTCCCTCACCGAACGAGTCGTCTTCGGGCACCCATTTCTCACAGGCATCGTTCGGACACCTCGGCTTCACGGGAACTTCGCTTTGGATCGACACCGACCGCCAACTCGCGGTGACCTTTCTGACCAACCGCACTTGGCCGAACCGGAAATCCCAGGCAATTCGGCAAGTCCGTCCGCAGCTCCACGATGCGATCGTCGAGGCGCTGGAAGAATCATGAAACACCAGCCCGCGACCGACGCTGCGACCACGGCGACGGCACGGCTCGGCTACATATATGGCAACTTGATGGTCAATCTGCAACTAACAGGAAGCTGTTGGAACGCGGCATCCGTATTCTGCAACAAGTTAGCGACATAACGTTAACCGGCGAGGAACATCTCATCGCGAAACCGCAGTTGTCGCGTCTAAATGCTTATAATGCTAAGGAGTGGAAGGGCCTGATCTGCAATCAAAATGACTGTGTATTGTTCGTTGCTTGCCTCGGCCATCGGCGGCGAAATCTCAAGTCTCATTGAAACCAGCGGTCTCGTCGCCAAAACTGTTCTCATCATTCTGCTGCTGTTCAGCCTGGCTTCGTGGGCCATCATCTTCTCCAAGTGGGGGCTCTTTCGACGCGCCCGCGTGCAAAGCAATCGCTTCATACGTGCATTTCGCAAATCGGAGCGCCTCCAGGACGTTGCCGCCGTGGCCGAGCAGTTCAAGCCCAGCCCTTTGGTCGCCGTTTTTGAAGGTGCTTACGAAGAGTTGCGCAAACAGGCAGCCTACCCCATCCGCATGACGGCGTTGCAGCGCGCGACGCAGATTGCCGCCTCGGAAGAATTGAGCAGCCTGGAAAGCCGCCTGCCCTGGCTGGCAACTACCGGCGCGGTCACCCCTTTCATCGGATTGTTCGGAACCGTGTGGGGCATCATTGACGCCTTCCACGGGCTGGGAACCGCAGGTGCGGCCACGCTGCGCGCAGTCGCCCCGGGCATTTCCGAAGCGCTGATCACTACTGCCGCCGGACTGTTCGCGGCAATTCCCGCGGTCATCGCGTACAACATGTTCACCCAGCACATCCGTGAGTTCGGTGCCCGCATGGACGACTTCAGCCTGGAGTTGATCAATGAAGTCGAGCGGGCCCAAAGCGCCAGCCCTCGTGCAGTCGAGAGCGTGGAGCGGCGGTAATGGCCTTCACCAACGCACAGGGACGGACGCAGACATCGCTCTCCGACATCAACGTCACTCCGCTGGTCGATGTGGTGCTGGTGCTGCTAATCATTTTCATGGTGACGGCGCCGGTATTGCAGTCGGGCATCGAGGTCGCAATCCCGCACACCAAGACGGTAAAAGAGATTACCGAAGAGCGCCTGGTTATCACTATCGACCGGCAGCAGCGTGTCTTCCTCAATAACGAACCCATCAATATCAACCAAATTGGTCCCGCAACTGCATCAGAAGATTAGGGATCCTGAAGGGCAGTCGGTGTTTGTTCGGGCTGACGAAAACGTTCCCTTTGGGGCCTTCGCAACCGTCATGGACGCTGTGAAGCAGTCCGGCATCACCAACGTGAGCATCGTAACGCAACCGCTGGAGAAGAATGGCAGCCGACGTTGACATCTTTCCGACCGGGGGCAATCTTCGTGCTCCCGTCATCGGTTCGGTGGCACTTCACGCCGCGCTGTTCGCCCTGGCCTTATTCGGATACTCTGCTACCCAGCGGTCGTGGAGAGAGTTGGGGAGGCACCACGGGAGGCGGCGGCGCGATGAGCGCTACGCTGGTCAGCAGTATTCCACTGCCCACGCCTCCCGCGGAAACCCAGAACGTCCTGGCCAACGAATCGAAGGGCCTGACGCAATCGCCCCCCAAGGAAACTCCCAAGGAAGAACCAAAAGCGATTCCGATTCCAGAGCGCGAGGCAAAGCAAAAAGGGCCGCGCGAGTCCACACAGAAAAAGCCTCCGCCTAAGGAAGTGGCTAAGGTCGAAGAGAACAAGATTCCATTCGGCCAGGGCGGCCCGGTCAGCGGTCCTTACGGATCGTTCGCTGTCGGTGGGACCAAGGGAGGCCTGAGCTTCACCGGCGGCTCCGGTGATTTCGGCAGCCGCTTTGGTTGGTACGTTGACGCGGTGCGGCGGAAGGTCTCGGAAAACTGGATGAAGTATGAAATCGATCCTCGCATCGACACCGCGCGCCGGGTGTACATCTATTTTGAGGTGACCCGTTCAGGCCAGCCGGTGAATATTCGCGTGGAGCAGTCGAGCGGCATCCCATCGCTCGACCAATCCGCCCTGCGGGCATTGCAGCGGATTGATACCTTCGGTCCACTTCCGCAGGAGTACGCTGGAAACTATGTCGCCGTGGAGTTCTGGTTTGACTATAAACGCTAGTTCGCCCTCATGGAATTGCCGATGACCAAACGATTCGTCGCAGTCTTGTTCGCGCTGCTACTGTTTTCTACGTCTTCACATTTTCGCCCAGGATTGGATTCGCACTGGTACGGGATTGGGCGTGGAGAAGATCCGCCTGGCGGCGCCCGACTTCAAGCTGGTCGCCAACGATCCTCAAACCCAGGCTCTGGCCTCGACCTTCAACACCACGCTGTGGAACGACCTGCAATTTGCGGGGATCTTCGACATGGTGTCGAAGAGCTTTTATCCCCTGTCGATCCCGGGTGCCCCGCAAGAAGTGCACGTCGCGGACTGGGGCAGCCCGCCACCGAACGCGAACATGCTGGCCTTCGGCAATGTAGGGGTCCAGGGCGGTTCGCTCAACGTCCAGGGCTGGTTGTACGACGCCAAAAACGCGCAGTCGCCGCAAGTGCTCGGCAAACAATATCGCGAGGAAGCCAACAACGCCAATGCGCGGTTGATCGCGCACCGCTTCGCCAACGAGATTATCTTCCGCCTCGGTGGCGGCATCGCCGGGGTCGCCGAGACCAAGATTTACTTCGTCAGCAACCGCAGCGGCTCGAAGGAAATCTGGCAGATGGATTACGACGGCGCCAACCCGAAACAACTGACCCACACCGGCTCGATCGCGCTATCGCCGCACGTATCGCCGGACGGTTCGCGCGTCGCCTTTTCCGGCGTGACGAAGGAAGGCTGGCAGATCCAGATGTACTCGCTGGATCTCGGCCGGCTGGTGACGTTTCAGCATTTCACCGGTGACAACTATTCCCCGGCCTGGTCCTCGGACGGACAGAGCATTGCGTTCTCGTCGTCCCGCAGCGGCAATACCGAGATCTACACCGTAGGCGCAGCCGGTGGAACTCCGCGCCGCTTGACGGAAAGCAAGGGACCGGATGTTTCGCCCACCTGGAATCCGAAGACCAACGCGCAGATCGCGTGGGTAAGCGGGCGCACCGGGCTGCCGCAGATCTACACCATGGCGTCGGACGGAACGAACGTTGTGCGCGTGACCGATCAAGGCTATGCGGTATCGCCTTCGTGGTCGCCCAACGGGCAGTTCCTGGCCTTCGCCTGGGTGCGGCACTATGGGCCGGGCGAGCCCGGCGCCAGCGACATTTACGTGATGGACATCGCCAGCAAGCAATGGGCGCAACTGACCCACGATGGCGGACGCAACGACTTTCCGTCGTGGTCACCCGACGGGCGCCACATCGTGTTTCAATCGAGCCGGAACGGTCGGGTACAGATCTACAGCATGCTGGCCGATGGAAGCGAGGTTCGGCCGCTGACGTCAGGCGGCGAAAATACGCAACCTAACTGGAGTTTCAAGTAGTCTTACAAAGGGCGCCGGAAGGAGCACACTTCGGCCCTCTTGTGAACTGATGCGGGTGCTCTCGCAAGTGAATGGAGGAAGAGTTGAAGCTAACAAGAAGTCAATGGATGCAGGTCATCGTAGCGTTGGCCGTGGTCATGGCAGTCGCTGCCTGCGGTAAGAAACAGGTTGCCGCGCCGCCACCTACGCCGCCACCGCCACAACTGTATCCGACCGCCACGCTGACGGCCAATCCCAACACGATCTCTCCGGGCCAGTCCACCACGCTGACGTGGAACACCGAACACGCCACCGACGTCACCATCGATCAACTGGGCAAGGTTGATCCCAGCGGCTCTCGCACCATGTCGCCCAGCCAGTCCACCACCTATCATCTGGTCGCCAAGAATGCCGTGGGGACACAGGAAGCAACGGCACGTGTGACGGTGGTGCAAGCTCCGCCTCCGCCTCCGGCCCAGACCTCAGAGCAGGGTGACGCGACGTTGTTCGCCGAGAACATGCAGGACGTGTTTTTCGCCTACGATAGCTACGACATCGAGCCGCAATATCAGAAGGTATTGCAGGCGGATGCGCGCTTCCTGCAGCAGCATCCCAGCATCAAGTTCACCATCGAGGGACACTGCGACGAGCGCGGCTCCACGGAATACAACTTGGCGTTGGGTGACAACCGTGCGAATGCCACCAAGCAGGCGCTGGTCCAGTTGGGCATTTCCGGCGACCGCATTCGCACCATCAGTTACGGCAAGGAAAAGCCCTTCTGCACGGAAAGCACCGAGTCCTGCTGGCAGCAGAACCGCCGCGGGCACTTCGTGTATCAGCAATAGCGGCGGCTTGGTTTTTCAGGGCGGCCTGTGCCGCCCTTTCTTCATGTCAATTCCGGCAGGTGACATTCTGCCGATGGTGTAGTCTCTTCATCAATGCAATCTTGGAAACAGGACAGAACTTTATGCAACTTCGCAATAATCTAGCCTGGCTGGCAGCGCTGTTGATTCTGGCGGCCGCAACCCCGGCATTCGCGGTAAGTAAAGAGATGATTCAACTGCAAACCCAGGTCCAGTCCTTGCAGGACCAGGTCTCTCGCATGCAGCAATCCATCGACATGAACATGGGCGCCATGCGCAATCTCATCGAGCAGAGCGCCGACAGCGTCAACAAGATGAACGCCGCGGTCAACGAGCTGCAGACCAAGATGCAGGGCCAGATCACCGACAGCAATAGCCGCGTCGAGCAGCTCTCGGGGCAAATTCAGTCGCTGCATGATTCGGTGGACGAACTGAAGTCTCGCCTCGCCAAGGTGAGCAAGCAGCTCGACGACATGCAGCAAGGCGGCCAGAACCTGGCTGCGGGCCAGCCGGGCATGACGACAGTTCCAGGGGGTTCTCCGGCTCCGGCGGCGGCGCCCAACCCTAACGCCCCGCCTCCCGACACCCTCTACAACAACGCGTTACGCGACTACAACTCGGGCAAATATGACTTGGCTTCAGGGGAATTTGGCGATTACTTAAAGTATTACTCGAATACCGACCTGGCCGGAAACGCCCAGTTCTACCTTGCCGACATCGAATACCGTCAGGGCAACTTTGAGGCTGCGGCCAAGGACTACGACAAGGTGCTGGAGCAATTTCCGGGAGGCAGCAAGGCTGCGGCAGCACAGTTGAAGAAGGGATACGCTCTGCTGGAACTCGGCCAGCGCGACGCCGGCGTTCGCGAGTTGAACAGCCTCATCGCGCGCTACCCGCGTTCGATCGAAGCGTCTCAGGCGCGTGACAGGCTTCGCCGCCTGGGAGTGACCGCCACCGGCACCGTCCATAAACCGCCAACGCAGAGACAGACACCACCGCAATAGTCCGCTGTGTCGGTTGAACTAGGACAGCCCCGTACTGGTCGCCCCTTGTGCAGGAACACCGGCCGCCATTCCCTGCTCCAGTACCAGTTCGCGCGCCTTGCCTCGAATCGAAGGCAGGTGCATCCCGAAAACGATAGCTCCAACGATGCAGGCGACTCCTCCCAGCGCCACCGTCCATGGCGCTCCCAAGTGATGCGCTATTGCACCGGCGGAAAGCGCTCCGAACGGTGCCAGCCCCATGAACATCATGGAGTACACCGACATAATTCGGCCGCGCAGGTGGTCCGGCGTCATGGCCTGAATGAGTGTGTTGGACGATGCCATCTGCACCATCATGCTGAATCCCACGGGCACCAGAAGCACGGTGGACAGCCAGAAGATTCTCGAAAAGGAAAAGAGAATTAGGCTGACGCCAAAGCCTCCCGCACAAATTGCGATCAGCTTGCCAAGGCCCTTCACGCCGACGCGCGCTGCCAGGCTCGCCGCTCCCAGCAAAGCACCTACACCGGTTGCACCCATGAGAATGCCAAGCCCCCTGGCGCCGCCATGCAGAATCTGGTCGGCGAACAACGGCATGAGAACGGCGTAAGGCATGCCGACAAAACTCACCAGCCCCAGCAAGAGCAGAATCGCACGGATAGGGCCGGTGTTTCGCGCAAACGCAAATCCCTCGAGGATATTTTCCAGCGGTGAGCCCTGATGCTCCAGATTCGCCGCATGCTTGATGCGCATCAGCAACAGGCCGATGATCACCGCGATGTAGCTGACCGCATTAGCAAAGAAGCACCAGCCCTCCCCGATCGAAGCCACCAGGATTCCAGCAATCGCCGGTCCGATGATGCGCGCCCCGTTGAACATCGAAGAGTTCAGCGCGATCGCGTTCAGCAGGTCTTCTCTGCCCACCATGTCGATCAGGAAAGCCTGCCGCGCTGGAATGTCGAACGCGTTCACCACGCCGAGACCTGCGGCGAGCAGCATGATCTGCCAAACTTGTATGCGGCCCGTAAGCGTCAGCAGCGCGAGAATCGCCGCCAGGATCATGGACGCCGTCTGGGTGCCGATCACAACCCGCCTACGGTTGTGCCGGTCGGCCACGATGCCTCCGATGGGCGCTACGATGAACACCGGAATCTGGCTGGCAAACCCTACCGTCCCTAGCAGCAGCGCTGAACCCGTCATTCGATAGACCAGCCACGACTGCGCCACCGTCTGCATCCACGTGCCGATCAGCGAGATAAGCTGGCCCGCAAAGAACAACTGGAAATTCCGGTGCCGGAGGGCGCGCACTGCCAAGGCCAACCGGGAGCTGCGCGAGGCCGGCCGCGCAAATTCCTGCTTTTCTTCCTCCAATACCGAGCCCAGAACCTCAAGCTCGGATTCTTCGACACGCTTGTTCATAAAATTCTTTTGATGCTGGCCCTCGCGATCGGCTTTCACCTGTCCGAGCGATACTCGATAACGGTGACCGCACGGAACGGCACTTCCCTTTCCACGCTGTATCCGTTGCGTAAGGTTGCTTCTATCGTCCGCGTCTCTGGATCGTCCAGCGTAACGCGATAAAGCACCAGCCATACCCGCCTGGCGCCGTTGATCTGCTTTTCCCAGTCATCGTTGCCGGCACGCACGGCTATGCCCTGCGGACGCGGGGCACTCCCTCTGGGTAGCCAGTTGCGGTAGTTCTCCACCGCAAAGTAGCCCTCCCCGCGGTAGTAGAGCACCCGATCTTCAGGACGTGCTTCAGCAATCAGGTAGCGCGTCACTCCCCGCCAGTCTTCATGTACACGCGAATAGGACGTGATCGCGCTCGCCGGCGACAGAACGCAGACCCCCACCATAGCCGCTGTTCGCCATGCCCGGCCTCGAATTCCTTCCGCTCCCACCGCGGTCATAAGTACCCACGCCGGCAGGCCGATGACGAGGAACCGGTGATAGAAGATCGGCCGCACTATAGAAACCGCCAGAGCAATAATGACGGGCGTGAAGAGACAACTGGCGACCAGCAGATAACACCAACAGCGCAGGTCATGGGCGCGATCACGCCACAGGGCTTTCAGTGTCCGCAGAAACAGGGCAAGTAGAATGAGATCCAACAACAGCAACAACGCGCCTACAATCTTGCCACCGCCCGCTGCAAGATAAACTCCGAAATGGTAAAGCTCTAGCAGCGATGGCCGTTCCACCCACGTAATGTGCCCTATGTCCTGAATGTGGATCATCCACAGCACCGGGACCGCGGCTAGCGCGACGATCGATCCGGCAAGCACTAACTGCTTCCACGGCCGGCGTCCGTCCGGTAAAGCTGCAAGAGAGATCGCTTGCGCTGCCGGAACGAAGAGGCCGAAGTAGTGGCAGTAGAGCATGAGTCCGGTCACCACTCCGTAAGCACAGGCGAGCGCAATCGTGGGCCGCTCGATCAGGCGAACGAAGAGATAAGTCGAGGCCAAAACACCGAGCACAAGCAGGCTATAGCCGCGCGCCTCCTGAGACACGGCGATCGCACAGGCGTTGATCGCAAAGAAGATTGTGGCCACTCGCGCCCTCGCCTCGCCAAACAGGCGCTCGCCCAGCGCGTACATGAGCGGAATCGAAGTGATGCCGGCCAGAGCCGAAAGTACGCGGACGCTGGCCTCGCCCACCCCGAAGTGCAGCCACAGCCTGAGCAGCACGTAATACAGCGCCATGTTGCCCTCGGCATGCCACAGCATCGACCAAAATGCCTGATTCGGCAGCCGCGTAATTACCACGCTTGCAATTTCATCCAACCAGAAACTCTTGTGGCCAAGGGCAATCAGGCGTAAAACCGCGCCCACAGCGACAGCTGCCCAGAGCCACGCGGACGCCCAGCGAATCCCGGGGGTATCTTCGTCGGTCCGCCGCTCGGCCTCGCTTGGCGTCACGAAGGTTGTGCCGGAAGGCATGTCTCGAATATAGCAGCGAACATATCCGGCTCGCGCCAATCCCTTTTATTAACGCCAGGTTACTAACTGGTATTCTCTCTGTGAATTGGCATGCCCACATTCGCCGCGGTTGATATTGGCTCGAACTCGGTCCGGCTAAAGATAGCGAAGACCAATCGCGGACGCCTTGAAACGCTCCACGAGGACCGCGAAGTCACGCGTCTGGGTGAGAGCGTCTTCGCCAATCGCATGCTGGACCCACAAGCCATGTCCAGCACCATGCAAGTGCTGCGACGCTTTCATCGCGCGGTACAGGAACACGCTGCGGACCGTGTTCGCGTGGTGGCTACCAGCGCTCTCCGTGATGCAAAGAACAGCCGCGCGTTTATCGACTGGGTGCGCACAGCTACAGGCTGGAGGGTCGAGGTCATCTCTGGACTGGAAGAGGGCCGTCTCATCCATCTCGGTATTTTGTCCAACGCTCGCATTACCCATAGCCGGGCGCTGCTCATCGATCTGGGCGGTGGTAGTTGTGAGCTGACGCTTTCCATCGATGGACACATTGACAGCATGGTGAGCCTGCCGATCGGGGCGGTGCGGCTCACGCAGACGTTCCTGCACCACGATCCCCCCAAAAGAGCAGAACTGGAGCAGATGCGCGGAATTATCCAGCGTGAAATCTCGCGCGTTCGCAAGCGAATCACCCACGCCCGGCTGCAGATCAGTGTGGCAACCTCGGGCACGCCGGCCGCCCTCGCAAGCTTGTACGCCCCCAAACTCAGGGGCTATGACGATGGCAAGCCGCAGACCGTGCCCCAGGCTGCAGTAGTGAAGTGGATGCAGGAATTGAGCCGGCTTAGCTTGGCGCAGCGCCAGACCCTCCCAGGCATCGGACCGCGTCGCGCGGAGATCATCATCGCCGGAGCAATGGTCTTTGCGGAACTTATGCAGCTGTGCAATCTGGCCAACTTCCGCTACCTGCCTTTGGGCCTGCGTGACGGCCTGCTGGCGCAGATGATGGCCGATTACAACGGCAGCACCGCCATGCGCGAGCGCGTGGAATCGGAGCGGCAAGACGCTTTGATCGCGTCGGCCAAACATTATGGCGCCGATCTGGGCTTTGCACAGCGCATCCGCGACCTCGCTATGCAACTCTTTCGCCGATTGCAGTCGGTGCACCAACTGCCGCCGCAATACGCCGACTGGCTGGAGGCCGCCGCTATGCTGCACGAGGTGGGCGCTTACATCAATCGGTCGGGGCGCCGCCGACACACGTACTACGTCATCGCTCACTCCGAGATCTTCGGCTATACGCCTCTGCAGCGCCGCATCATCGCCACCATCGCACGCTACGTCGGCAAGTCCCTGCCGTCAGGCAGCGACCGCATCATGCGTTTGCTGCCGGCAACCGACCAGATCAATGTCCCGAAGGCTGTAGCTCTGTTGCGCCTGGCGCGTGCTCTGGACCAGGGTCGCCGGGCGGCCGTTGGTGAGCTGCAAGTAAGCATCCATCAGGATGGACGCGTTCGCCTGATGCTGAAACCAAATCTACCCGAAGCAGTCGAGCTGGAACTGTGGGCGGTCGAACAGGAAAAGAACTACTTTGAAATTGTCTTTGGTCGCGAACTGCTTGCAGAAGCCTTCTGAATCGCCCGCACTACCTTCGGCGTCATGCACCACTTCAAGACCGCCGTCTGGCCATCTTTTTCGACCTTTGCTACCGCTCCCTTCTTGAAGTCGATGAATCCCGCCGAATCGCCTGCCAGCATCCGGTTAAGGAAGTCGGTCATGCTGGGATTGTGACCGACCACCATAATTGCCTTTTTTTCATAGCGCGCCAGAAGCTCTTCGAACGCCTCGTAGCTCGTTTCCGGACGCAGTGCTGCGTCGATAACGAGCTTGTCCTTATGGCCGAGCTCTGAAGCAACGATCTCCGCTGTCTGCATGGCTCGCGTCAGAGGGCTTGTAATGATTGCATCGAGCTTGAACTCGAGGGCCGCGAGGGCCCTTCCCACATCGTGGGACTGCTGTTCGCCCGCCTTGTCGATGGGCCGCTTGTCGTCGTCCCCAGAAGCGCTGTACTGACCGGCACTCGCGTGCCGTAAGAAGTAGATGTCCACGACCATCTCCTCAAGACCAAAACCTGGCCCTTTACTTCATGCTACAATGTAAAGCATGACAGAAGCCACTCTCTCGGGCAAGAATCAGATTGTAATTCCGCGCGAGGCTCGCAAGGCTCTGGGCCTGAAGCCTGGGGACAAGATACTCGTGGTAGTTTGCGGTGAAAAAGTACTTGTCCTCGAAAAACCGAAATCCCATCGTGCAGCACTTCGCGGGCTGGCGCGCGGCGTCTATCCCGCCGGTTACCTACGGAAGGAACGCCAGAGTTGGGACTAGCGCGTCTCCGCGTCTTTCTCGCGGCACACCGCCTGATTGCTCTGGACACCGGCATCTTCATTTATCACCTGGAAGCAAACGTTCGATACCTTCCCTTCACCGAACACATTTTCTCTTGGCTGGAACGTCCTTCGTCCAAGGCGGTCACCTCGACCATCACCATGATGGAATTGCTGGTCCAACCCTACCGTAACGTCGACGAGCAATTGGCGAATCAGTTTCTGGCCTTGCTTTCGACCTTCCCCAACCTAGCTTGGGTCGCACCCTGCCTGGAAATCGCCGACGTGGCAGCACGCATTCGCGGTCGCCACCGCTTGACGACCCCTGATGCGCTACAGGCGGCAACCGCCGTACACGCCTTGGCTACGGGCCTCGTAACGAACGACCACATCTTTGAGCGTGTAGAAGGCTTTGAGACGCTGGTCCTGGATCGACTTCTCTGATGTGCATGCTGTATATCAGCAAATCTACTAGTTTGCCTTCGCAACCGCCTTCTTCTGCGCGATCCACAGGTTGATCTGCTCTTCCAGCACGTCCAGCGGCACTGCGCCGGAATCAACTACCTGGTCGTGAAACTCCCGAATATCGAACTGCCCGCCAAGTTGCTGCTGGGCCCGCGCCCGCAATTCCAGAATCTTTAACTGGCCCATCTTGTACGACAGCGCCTGCGCTGGCCACGCGATGTAGCGGTTCGCTTCCGACTGCACATTGGTCTCGTCAATCGCCGAGTGGTCGTGGAAATACTGCACCACTTGCTCGCGCGTCCAGTGCTTGTAATGCAGCCCGGTATCGACCACCAGCCGAATGGCGCGCAACATCTCGTCCTCCAGACGGCCGAAATCGCTGTACGGGTCCTGATAGAACCCAACCTCCTTACCCAGGCGCTCGGAATACAGCGCCCAACCTTCGCCGTACGCGCCGTACCATGCGTGTTGCCGGAACGGCGGCAAGCCTTTGACCTCTTGCGCGATGGTCCCCTGCAAATGGTGGCCCGGCACACCCTCGTGGTAGGCGGTAGATTCGATGCTAATCACCATGCGTTTCTCTGGCTCGCTGGTGTTCACCTCGACGTGGCCGGGACGCGAACCATCAGGTGTGCCGGGGACGTACTGCGCTCCCGGAGCGTCCTTCTCGCGGAACGCCTCGACTGGCATTACGATCAGGTCTGCGTTCGGCAAGCGACCGAACAGCTTTGGCAACTCCGGCTTCATCTGCGCGGTGTATTTGCGATAGAGGTCGAGGATCTGCTCGCGCGACTGCGCGTACAACTTTGGATTCGCTTTGACCGACTCCCGGAAGGACTTCAGGTCCTTGAATCCGAGACGATTGGCAATCTCCAACTGCTGCTTCTCGATTTCCGCAACCTGCTGCAGCCCAATTTGGTGAATCTCTTGCGGCGTCTTGTCTGTGGTCGTGGACCGCCTCACCTCGAAGGCGTAAATAGCGTCACCGTTGGGTAATGACCAGACGCCCACCTCGGCCCGTCCCTTGGGCACATATTCGTCCTTCACGAACGTCGCGAATTTCGCGTAGGCGGGCAGAACGCTGTCCTTGATGGCCGCCAAACCCGCAGTCTTCAGGCGCGTCTTGTCAGCTTCCGAGAAGCTTGAGGGAAACTCCTTGAAGGGCTGCGCGAATGGTGTCTGGTCAGGCGCGAGCGTCGCGATCCCGTTGATCTGGTCCACCACTTTCTCCAGCAGGAACTTCGGCGGCATCAGCCCACTGGCCATGCCCTTGCGCATGTTGGCGGTATCTTCCTCGAAGATGCGCGGCAGTTGCTTCGAACGAGAAATGTAATCGTCGTAGTCTTTGACCGTCTGGAACGAAAGCACGGTCACCAACTGTGGCGCGTCGATATGGATGCCATTCATCTGGTTGACCGGCATCTGCCACGGTTTCAAGTCGGTGTCCTCGATGTCCTCCTTGAGCGAGCGGATCTCCAACTCGCGATTGAGCACGTCCTGATGCGGCAAGCCGGTCGCATCGATGGCCTCGAAGCGCTTGAGAAACTCCCTGTCTTTCGCCTGTTGCTCCAGGATGGTTTTTTCCGAATTGCTTCCCATCTGATCGTTGTAGCGTTTGTCGCCCAGGATCGAGGCGTAAACCGGGTTCTGTTGCAGAGTCCATTCCCAGAGTTCGGAAATCAACGCGTCTAGTTGTTTCTGGCGAGTCACGACATCAGCGGGTGCGGCAATCATCTGGATAGCATAGAACAGGCACAGAACCAATGCGACAGAACGCATGCAATCTCCTAATCGGCGAAAAAACACCATTCATTTTTCTTCGAGATCAGCTTACGCGGCAGGATACGCCAATTCCGCCCATGATGCGAAAGGCCCGGCGACTTTGGTTCCGGGCGCGCAATTTAGACGATTGTCATCCGTTTGGGTAATCGCAATTTAGCGGTAAATGGGGTATTTACTTGACTCAGGTGACCCCAATATGTTGTATAGCAGTCGATGGAGGATTACCCGCAGGATCTGACCGAGTTCGAGGCCCGATTCGCTAACGAAGCCGCCTGCCGTGACTACTTGTTTCGACTGCGCTGGCCGGACGGTTTTCACTGCCCGCGTTGCGGCGGGTCCAGGGCGTGGCCTTTACGATCGGTTTTGCTGGAGTGCGCCGCCTGCCGGTATCAAACGTCGGTCACGGCCGGGACGATATTCCAGGATACTCGCAAGCCGCTCACCCTGTGGTTTCGAGCCATGTGGTGGGTCACCAGTCAAAAGAACGGAGCCAGTGCCCTGGGGTTTGCAGAGGGTATTGGGACTGGGAAGTTACAAGACAGCTTGGACGTGGCTGCACAAACTGCGGCGGGCGATGGTGCGTCCGGGACGCGATCGTCTCTGGGGCGCAATCGAGGTGGACGAAACCTATATTGGAGGTCTGGAAGAGGGCGCTCGCGGGCGACAGACGGAAACCAAGGCCTTGGTGGTCATTGCTGCGGAAGAGGATGGGGCGGGGATTGGACGCATCCGGATGCGCCGCATACGCGACGCGTCGGCGGAGAGTCTGCTCCCCTTTGTGGAGGAGGCTGTCGAGCCTGGTAGTACCGTCCACACGGATGGCTGGCTTGGATACGATCCAGTGGAATCCAGGGGATATGCTCACCGGGTCACCTTTCTCCGGGGGAAGAAGAAATCGCCCTCGGAGTTGATGCCACGAGTTCATCGTGTGGCGTCGCTGCTGAAGCGCTGGCTGCTCGGCACGCACCAAGGAGCGGTGAGTCGTGAAACATCTCGACTATTACCTGGACGAATTCACATTCCGGTTCAACCGGCGGACGTCCCGTAGTCGTGGCAAACTCTTCTATCGACTTGTCCAGCAATCTGTCGCGGTGGCACCAGTACCGTACAAAGCGGTTGTCAGTGGTGCGAAACCACAACATATAGTAGCCACCTGAGTCAAGTAAATACCCCAGTAGCGGTAATTGATCCTCGAAAGGAAGTCTGATCACTTCGGGCAGGAACGATCACAGCATAAAGCGTCGGAATTCAGGCGCCCTTATGGCGTAGGATAAATGTGCGACTCTGAAACAAAGCTGCTGAATGCGCAGCCTAAATGAAGTTGATTCTGACGGAGGCCGAATAGGTCTCACATTTCCAAATGGATGCTCTGCTTGAGCTTGCAAGGCTGCTTCACGATGCCCTCGGCATCGAATCCCCCCGCGAATTCATAGCAGTCTGCGCATGTATTGGCCTCGTCATCGGTGCTGGCCTTGGTTGGCTAATTGACAAGGGGTATCAGGCCAAGTTGGTGGAGCAATCCAAGCCAGCGACCTCTGTCAACACCACCACTGGCCCACAAAGTCCGGTCATGCCGGACAACCGCGGTAACGTGACAATCACCAATGAGGATGACAAAACCAAGCATCCGCCGCCGAAGAATAAACCAAAATGAAACTAGTTGTCGTCCTGCTTCTTTCGTCTTGTGGCTTTGCACAACAGTCCTCTACAACCTCAGGCCCCTGCAGCCCGATCGCCCCAAACAACAGCGGTTCCATCACGATAAATTGCCCCGGAATGTCTAAGGAGCAGGGAAAGAAGATGATTGACATCTTGAACAAGATTTTGAAGAACCAGATTGACCCGAGCGTGGTCATGGAGAAGTTGGATGAAATCCTGAAAGCGGTAAACCCGAATCTTCCAGTAAAGACGTACTTCTGCAATGGCCAATGGCGAATTGCCGGACCTAGCGCAACAGCCTACCTGGAGATGCAGACGGGCGGTGACGATTCCGCGTTAAAACAGATGATTCGCCTCAACGGCGCGCATGATGCTGAGGGGTTGCTTAAAGAGTGCCTTGCCCAAATTCGCTCTGCACCGGAATGGCTGACACCGCGCCTATTCTGTACCGTGGCATACCTAGCTACCGGAGATAAAGCGAAAGCCAAGGAGATGCTGACCTACTATGATTCCAGAAAAGGCCCGCCATATGACACCAGCGTGTGTCCCCAAATGTCGGATTCCTTGCATGGATTAATCCAGTAGGCGCCGGTCGGCATGAACACGTTTTTCGGACATTGCCACCCTGCTATCTCTCCACGGTCAGCTTGACCGTGGTGGTCTGCTGGAGGCCGCCGCCGGTGCCCTTCACCGTAATCGGGTAGGTTCCCGTCGGAGTATTCGAACTTACCGTGAGGGTCATGGTCGAGCTACCGTTGCCGGGCGCCGGAATCGGATTGCGACTGAAACTGACCGTGGTATGCGAAGGCAGTCCTGAGGCCGAGAGCGTGATGGCGCTGTTGAAGCCGCCGCTGATGGCGGTGGTAATCGTGGACGTTCCCTGGTTTCCCTCCGGGATGCTGAGCGAAGACGGCGAAGCCGAAATCGTGAAGTTGGATACCGTGACGGTCAGCGTGAGGGTGGTGGTCTGCTGGAGGCCTCCGCCGGTGCCCTTCACCGTGATCGGGTAGGTTCCCGTCGGCGTACTCGCACTTACCGCCATGGTCATGGTCGAGCTACCGTTGCCTGGCGCCGGAATCGGGTTGCGACCGAAGCTGACCGTGGTATGCGAAGGCAGTCCTGAGGCCGAGAGCGTGATGGCGCTGTTGAAGCCGCCGCTGATGGCGGTGGTAATCGTGGACGTTCCCTGATGTCCCTGCGGGATGCTGAGCGAAGCCGGCGAAGCCGAAATCGTGAAGTTGGCTCCGGGCGTGACTGTCAGCGTAACCGTGGTGGTCTGCTGGAGGCCGCCGCCGGTGCCCTTCACCGTAATCGGGTAGGTTCCCGTCGGCGTGCTGGAACTTACCGTGATGGTCATAGTCGAGTTGCCGTTGCCCGGCGCCGGAATCGGGTTGCGACTGAAACTGACCGTGGTATGCGATGGCAGTCCTGAGGCCGAGAGCGTGATGGCGCTGTTGAAGCCACCGCTGACGGCGGTGGTAACCGTGGACGCTCCCTGTTTTCCCTGCTGGATGCTGAGCGAAGCCGGCGAAGCCGAAATCGTGAAGTTGGATGCCGTGACGGTCAGCGTGAGGGTGGTGGTCTGCTGGAGGCCGCCGCCGGTGCCCTTCACCGTAATCGGGTAGGTCCCTGTCGGCGTACTCGCACTTACCGCGATGGTCATGGTCGAGCTACCGTTGCCTGGCGCCGGAATCGGGTTGCGACTGAAACTAACCGTGGTATGCGAAGGCAGTCCTGAGGCCGAGAGCGTGATGGCGCTGTTGAAGCCGCCGCTGACGGCGGTGGTAATCGCGGACGATCCCTGATGTCCCTGCGGGATGCTGACCGAAGCCGGCGAAGCCGAAATCGTGAAGTTGGCTCCGGCCGTGATGGTCAGCATAATCGTGGTGGTCTGCTGAATGCCGCCGCCGGCACCCTTCACCGTAATCGGGTAGGTTCCAGTCGGCGCGAGCGAACCTAGCGTGATGGTCATGATCGAACTACCGTTGCCCGGCGCCGAAATCGGGTTGGGACTGAAGCTGACCGTCGTATGCGAAGGCAGTCCTGGGGCCGCGAGCGTAATGGCGCTGTTGAAGCCGCCACTGATGGCGGTGGTAATCTTGGACGTTCCTTGATGTCCCTGCTGGATGCTGAGCGAAGCCGGCGAAGCCGAAATCGTGAAGTTGGGTACCGTGACGGTCAGCATGAATGTGATGTTCTGCTGGATGACACCGCCATCGGCGGTTATCGTGATGGGATAAGTCCCCGGCGCCGTACTGGCGTGCACGGTGATGGTCATGGTCGAGCTACCGTTGCCCGGCGCCGGAATCGGGTTGGGATTGAAACTGACGTTAGTGCCAGACGGCACTCCCGACGTCGAGAACGTGATGGGGCTGTTGAAGCCGCCGCTGACGGCGGTGGTAATCGTGGACGTTCCCTGACTTCCCTGCGGGATGCTGAGCGAAGCCGGCGAAGCCGAAATCGTGAAGTTGGGTGTGCCCATAATTACTGAAAAATCGGACGGCACATAGGGGTCCCAGGCACTGGCGTGGAAATACAACCCGACCGTACCGTTGGCGAAATCGTGTTCTACCGGATATTGATAGGGCGCGTACCAGTTACCTCCACTGTCAAGCTGGGGGAAAGTGCTTCCCGTAACCTGCATGGTAGGATCCGTTGCCAAGTACATCACGTTGGTCGCGATACCATTGGTGCAACCGGCGCAGGCCACTGGTGCGTTGTGCGGCAATGTCAGGTTAAACACGTAGTTGAGGGTCTGTGACGTGATCATCTTTGAATCCCACGACCCTGCTCCGCCGCTCGGCAGCAGCTCCTGTTCTGTCGACCAGGGACCCCACGGGGTAAGAGAAGTGCGGATCGCCAGCCCCTGGGTTTCAGCCGAGCCGTAGGTCAGAACAAAGCGCTGAAGCGCAGGCGAATAGCGCACCGAGGGCTTGCCGATATTGAAACAGACCTCTGGATTTCCGGCGCCAGCGATACCCGTGCCGCCACCCGGAAACTTACTTATACACTCATGAGCAAACGTCGTGAGCAGCGGTATCGCCTGGCTCTCCGCTCCGTTTGCCGCGTCAAGGGTCCACGACGGGACCCCGTTTGAATTCAAGCCAGTCAGATAATAAGCTTGCTGCAGTCCTCCGCTGGTGCCGTTAACTCTCACAGGATCATAGGTGTAGGTTGCGCTGTCAATGTTCGCCGCGTCCATGCACATCAGATATAGATTGCTCTGTCGCCACGCCCATGAGGAACCCCATGTACAAACAACGTTGGTTGCCGCCTGTAATGGAGCGGGAAGCTGAGATAGCCACGGCAGGCCCGCAGTAGCAAACACACTGCTAGTTGAGGCAACAAACTTACCAATGTTGGTTTCCTGGTGCTGCATTACGTTCCAGCCAACTGACCCGCTGCCGCCCATATATGCCGGCGATATTGTAATGTGGGTGCTATCGGTATAGCCGGTGATCGCATACTCCTGCATGTTATTAGTGTCGACCCAAATCAACTGATAAGCGCCTGTCCCGCCGCCCGCGGCGGTCGTCATATAAGACGCGAAAGCACCAGAGGTAGCCGTAACGGCGCTACCGCCATTCATAACACTCGCCGTGCCTTGTATAAGCATCGGAGCCTGCGACCACACGTAGCTCTTAGAGCACGAGAGCTCAGCTGACAGCACAGAGGTAATCGAACTGGTCGGGCCACAGTTCATGAGAGCGGATTCCATTTGATACCCGCTGCTCCCGATCGGCATTACACCCTCGCGTGTAAGGTCCCATTGAATGTACAGATTGCCGTCCACCACGAAAGCCGTGTTAGGAACATGCCCCGCGAGTATGCCCTCGTGTATGCCATCGGCATCAGTACTTAATCCGCTTACTGTTTGCGAGGCCATTGCAGGCTGACTCCCGGCCAAGTGGCTACTGTTGGTGATGTAAACCGGCGTCCAACAACCGGAGTAATCAATCGTCGGGGTCTGCCCTGCCGTGAGCCCAGCGTCCACTCCGGCGATAGCATTACATCCTGTAGGGTCAGCCGGATTGCCGCCTGTTGCCGAGATGAGACTCATGGCTTTCAGCCCACTACAAGCCTCATTGCCACCGCTGATGCTGCCATTGTCCTGGCAAACGTCCAGGACTTCATAGTTATCCCATTGGCTGCGGTTCACATCCCAAAATGTGGTGCGCGTGTCACCGAAGATGCAGAATATTCGATTGTCAGGAAACAGCGTGCAAGGCCCCTCATCCATTCCCCACACCCCGGCGTCGGTTTGACCAAGCACGTTGTTTGGCTGGCCATAGGCCGCAGCTCCGCTTTGATAATTGGAGTTGAGAATTTGAAATAAGTCACCGCCCAACTGCTGCTGCGGCGTGGCCGTGTTTACCGGCTTAACGGGATCATTCCAATCTTGTGCGAAAAGAAAGGGGCACGTGAGCACTACAAGAGCGACTAGTCTTTTCATTCTAAAACTCCCATTTAGCGAAATAACCCTTATTTACAGGGCTCTCTCTTCGGCTCACGATAGGAACTAAAGCAACTTTCCACCCAAGGATCGCCGATCTCATACACTGCCT
Organism: uncultured Acidobacteriaceae bacterium; assembly: GCA_963782275.1. GTDB lineage: Bacteria > Acidobacteriota > Terriglobia > Terriglobales > Acidobacteriaceae > Bog-257. Next base: position 391,636 of record CAWAJA010000016.1, read on the forward strand.
GACCTCGGATCAGACGGGCCGCTTACGAACAGACGCAACACTGCCTTCTGCACCGCGGCGTTGGCGAGGAATGCCGCTGAGATCGAAGCGAATGAAGCGGTACACGTTCGGTTGCAAGGCCAGTTGTCTCCCAGGTTGAGCAGGAGGCAGAGTGCAGAATAAATTGGGTCGGCATTTTGGGTAATCCACAAACGTTCGCCGCCTGTTACGAAAGTAATCGTTGGGTTGGTTACTGTTCCTTGACGTATGGGAACCAAAAGCAACCGTCCCATTTTCGCTGCGTGGGATACCGCTGTTGTCTCGTGCCGGGCGCTCCCAGGTTCGCGCCCTGGTTTTGGGCGCCAACCTGGGATCACCGCACTGGCAGTCGCGATGTAGATTGGGTTTACGCCACGCGGTCTGCGGCAGCTTCACCAATCCCCGCCTTTCATCACCGATGACAACCGCATTCTTTGGGCGTAAATTAAGAGAGCGGCCACCAGTTTGGATTAGCCCTATGCAAAATGTCAGCATTCAGAAGGCGGAAGACCTCTCGGCGGCGGTTAAATCCGCCTTGGAGTCGCTTCTTGGCCGTCCTCTGCAGGCGGATGAAGAGGTAAGCGTGATGGCTTTTCGTCCCCACGAAGCCACGCAGGGCCCGGTTCGTGACCAGCTCGCGCGGCGACTCAACGAGCAAATGGACGCCATGGCGGACAGGGCGAAAGATGCCTCTGACAATGAACTGGACGAAATCCTAGATGATGCCATGCGCTCCGCACGTCCAGGTTACCGCCCCATAAAATGAGGGTCGTCCTCGATACGAACATCCTCATCCGCGCGAACCCCAAGGCGCGAGGTCCAGCCAGAGAAGTCTTACAGAGGATTGTTTCGGGCGAGCATGCGCTTGTTACCTCCCGCTTCTTACTTCAGGAGGTCGTACGTGTTCTTGCTTACCCGAGGGTTGAGATGCGCTGGGAACTCCGTCCACAAGAAGTGGAACAGTACTTGCAGATTCTTGCGAGTCTATCCGAGGTAGTCGCTCCGCTCTCAGGCAGTCCAATTATTCTGAAAGATGTAGACGACGATCCCATCGTTTACACGGCCGTGGCTGGAAGAGCTGATGTCCTCTGCACGCTTGACGCACACTTCCACGAAGACTCGGTCCAGTCGTTCTGCGCTCAACAGGGCATAAAGATTATGGACGATGTCGAGTTGTTGCGCCTGATTCGGAGGCAGTAAAAGTAAGGTCACAGGGCCTGGTGCGCCGCAGGTTCGCGCCCTGGTTTCGGACGCTAACGTGGCATCCGCTAGCTTGCCAGTATTGGGGGTCCCCTCGGCTCCGCTCGGGGCAGGCTCTTCGATCGCGCGCAGGATGACACGGCTTGTGTTTGTGTTTACTGGCCGGCGACCACGCCGTTCTCCACCGGTTGGACGAGTTGTTCGGGATTGGCGAAGTTGGCCTGCGCGATGCGGATTTGCTGCTTGAAGTCGTCCACCATGCCTTCATGGAGACGTACTTCGGTGGGCTTCTTGGCGATGCTCATCTTGTCAATCTTGTCCTGCAAGCGCAGCAGTCCATAGAAAAGGTTCTCCGGCCGCGGCGGGCAGCCAACGATATACACATCCACCGGCACGATGCGATCCACGCCCTGCAACACGGCATAGGTATTGAACGGGCCGCCCACTGACGAACAGGCGCCCATCGAGATGCACCACTTGGGGTCGGGCATCTGGTCCCAGATGCGCTTCACCACCGGCGCCATCTTCAGCGTGACCGTGCCGGCGACGATCATCAGGTCACTCTGGCGCGGGCTGGGACGAAACACCTCCGAACCGAAGCGCGCGATGTCGAAGCGCGACGTGGAAGCGGCGATCATCTCGATCGCGCAGCAAGCCAGGCCAAAGGTCATGGGCCAGATCGCGGACTTGCGGGCCCAGTTGAAAACGTAATCGACCGTGGTCACCAGAAAGTTCTTCTCGAAGCGGTTATCAATCCAGCCCATGCAATACCTTCTTTATGTTGTCATCCCGACCGACGAGCGAAGCGGGGAGTCGAGGGATCTGCTGTTTCTTTCCCCACTATCTTCGCCGATGCCACGACCAGCGGGCTGTGATGAACATCACAGTTGCCAATATCCCGAGTCTAGGCCGCTTTGCCCGTGCATTCAAGCCCGAACTTTCCCCAAAGCTCTCGCTTAATCGATTATTCAGTGCGTCGCCAATAGTGATAGACAAAGGACATCTCGTTACCCGGCGAAGCTTGGCAACTGCGTCTAATCGGTTAGATCCCGAAAATCGGAAGTACCGACAGAGCGGTAACATAGACTCTCCCGTGGCGCAGATACCCTCCATACGTGAATGCTTGCAATCCCGATGTCCGACCGGACCGTATCGCGTTCCTCGGGCGCCGACGTCGCGGGTGCGCCCCCTTCCGGTTCGATAGCGAAGATGGCATACTGGTCGCGTGGAGCCAAGGCACTTGGGCATCACCGGCGTCGACAACTCCCCAGCGGGCGCCCGTTTATTTGACCATCAGAGAGGAACACCAATGAAGACATGTTTGATTGCCTTATCGTGCTGGCTCACCATGGCTGCGATGCTCGCCTATGCGCAAAGCGCGGACGAAGGATACCAGATGGCCAGAGTTGTCTCGTTCGAAAGATTCGCCGCGAACGCCCAGCATCCAGAAGATTCGGATCGTTACAAGATTTCCATGCGCCTGGATAATATCGTCTACTCTTGTCACGCCAGCGGCCCCGCCGCAGTTTTTATTGACTGGAGCCCCGGGAAAGAGTTCCCTGCCAAACTGAACGGCAAGGTATTGCTGGTGAAAAGTCCAAATGGTCAGGTCGTGGACCTGAACATTGTCGGCAAGAAAACACCAAAGTAGAAGCACACGATGAGCGACAAGTCGGCTCCTGCTGACGCCGTTACTCGGCGTTTTCTCCATCCATTGTGTCGTACTGAAACGCCTCTTCGAGCGGCACTCCGAACACGCGGGCGATACGAAAGGCCACCTCCAGCGAGGGCGAATACTTGTCCTGTTCGATCGCGATGACGGTCTGTCTCGTGACCCCGATCTCTTCTGCCAGCTTCTGCTGGGTCATCTCTGAACGGTCGAAGCGCAACCTGCGAATGTTGTTGCGGATCCGTCCCTTCGTCATCAGAACCCTCGCCGGTAATAAAACAACTGGGTGAGAAACTTCGCCAGCTCCGCCAGGACCATGAAGAAGAGCACGAGATTTACGGTGAGAAAAGGCGTCACCATGATTCTGGTCGGAGCCGAGTCGCTCGCCAGACCGGCCATGATGACGGCCCCAATCACCAGGAAAGCGCCTGTGGCCAGCAGGAAATAAGCGTTGCGATATGCCTTGCATTCGATCAAAATGTCGCGCTCGTCCTTGGGCTCAACTTTGGTTTCGAGCGCCAGTACGATGTGGTAAACAATTTCAATCACTATGATGGCGACCACCGCGAACACCAGGCGCGCCAGACTTCCGCCGCCGAACGCGGGCTGGCTTGTGTCGCGAAGAACGTTTGCGAAGTAATAGCCGTAAACCACAACCATGGCTGCCAGCGATCCCAGAATGCTTTTCTCTTGGTAAGACAGGTCCATACCTTTGCCTCCTCAGAAGTAACGTTTGGAAGACATAATGTAACGTAAATTCGACTACATGTCAAATATATTTGACATAACGCAAATCAAACCCTCCGATTCAGGTCTCTCAAGCGCCTGCCGGGTAAGATAAGTCTTTGATTTGAGAGAGGATTATTTGGCGGATACCATTCCGGTTATAACCGTGAACCACCGAGGCGCAGGACGGCTGCGGAGCGGACATCTGTGGGTCTACCGCTCTGACCTTGCACCGCCAGCTGAGGCTCCTGCCGGAGCTCTGGTTCATATGCGCGACGAGCGCGGGCACAAGCTTGGTTCGGCGCTCTACAGCAGCGCATCAGAGATCGCGATTCGGCTGTTGAGTAACCAGGAAGTCGCCGAGGAACAGCTTTCCTCGTTGCTCCACAAGCGTATCGCTAGCGCGGTGGAGTTCCGCCAGCACATTGTGCGCGACGCCGATTCTTACCGTGTGATCTTCAGCGAGGCTGATCTGTTACCCGGACTGATCGTTGACAAATATAACGATGTTCTCTCCATGCAGGCGTTGACCCAGGCCTTCGCTCGCGATGACCTGCGGCAGATCGTCGTCGAAGAATTGGCAGGGCATTTTCCTGATTGCAGCCTGTTGGAGCGGGTTGATCCCCACATTCGCCAGTTGGAGCAGTTGCCGGAGCGCGAATCGCAACTACTGCGCGGCGACCGTTCAAGCACCATCTTTATGACAAATGGCGTGCGTTTTCACTTCGACGGCCTCAGTGGACAGAAGACCGGAGCCTTCCTCGATCAGCGCGAAAACTACGCTGCAGCCGCTCGCTGGGGACATGGCGAGGCGCTCGATTGCTTCACCTATCAGGGAGGCTTTGCGCTGCATTTGGCGCTCGTTTGCGAGCAAGTGACCGGCGTGGACTCATCGCTCCCGGCGCTGGAGGTTGCGGAGCGGAACGAGCAACTCAATCGCTCCGCGCATCGTTGCCGGGAGATCGAATGGATCGAGGCCAACGCCTTCGACCTGCTCAAGGATTACGCCACCTCTGGGCGCCAGTACGACACCATCGTCCTCGACCCGCCCGCGTTCGCGAAAACCAAGCGCACCGTTGCGACCGCTCTCCGGGGCTATAAAGAGCTCAACCTGCGCGCTCTGAAGATGCTTCGGCCTGGCGGCGTCCTAGTCAGTTGCTCCTGCTCGTTCCACGTCAGCGAGGCCGAGTTCCTGGGAATGCTTGGTTCCGCCGCTGCCGATGCGGATCGCCGCGTCCGAATCCTAGAGAAGCGGAGCCAGTCTCAGGACCATCCAGTTCTGCTGAATGTGCCGGAGACGGCCTATCTAAAGTGTGCCATAGCCACTGTAATTAACTGAAAACGAATAAGTTGATCTCGAGGAGTAATTCTCTATTCACGTACTTGACAAGAATACGCTCATATTTTATGATTCCTTTGCGCTAATTACTGCGTCTAACTTAGCGAGGTCTCTAAGACCTGACAATTCTAGTTGGAGGATTTTGAACCATGACTGTATTGACCCGCTGGGACCCTTTCCGCGAACTGTATTCCCTGCAAAACCGTATGAGCCGTCTGTTTGAAGAGCAGTACGGTGGCAAGAGCGAAGACTCGCTCTCGACTGCTGGCGCGTTTGTTCCGCCGGTGGACATTTACGAGGACGAGCACAGCGTCCAGTTGAAGCTGGAAGTGCCCGGAATCGACGAGAAAAGACCTCGACGTCAAGGTCGAGAACAACACTCTAACCGTTTCTGGCGAGCGCAAGTTCGAGAAGGAAGAGAAGGAAGAGAACTTCCGTCGCGTTGAGCGCCGCTATGGCAGTTTCACCCGCTCGTTCACGTTGCCAAACACCGTAAACACCGAGGACATCAACGCCAGCTATGACAATGGCGTGTTGAACATCCGGCTGGCCAAACGCGCCGAGGCCAAGCCAAAGCAGATCAAGGTCAGTGTAGGCAGCCAGAAGTCTATCGAGGGCAAGAAGCCTGAGAGCCAGCCACACACCGGGAGCAAAGGGCAGGTTGCCTAATTCAAGTTTCGCCCTTCGGTGAAGTTCCTGAAGGGAGACGAACTGGGGAGTTCTAGTCACCCCAACGAGGGAGGCGGGATTTTGCCTCCTTTTTGTTGCCCGACGGAACTCACCAGGGGCGGAAGCAGTTGCGGCTAGTGGGCTGCGAACACTGTCGGCTTTCCGCGGAGGGCAGCCCCACGCCGCCGAAACCAGGCGGCCCCCCACAAAAAGCGCCGAAGGTTTGCTGATGAGGGAAGGAGCTCTTCAACTAAAGAGGAGCGAAGCCCACGTCGGCTGGGCAGGGGAGGGCCATTGCACTTCATTTCGTGACAGAGGACCTCCATATCCAGTACTGTAGAAGAAGGAGCCGGAGCCATGAATCTGACCGTACAAATTCCTGACGATCTCGCCAGCCGGCTGAGCGCGGCGGGCGCCGACCTGTCGCGTCGCGCGCTAGAGGCGTTCGCGTTGGAGGAATACAAGAGTGGTCATCTCACGCAGGCCGAACTGCGGCGCCTCCTGGGTTTTGGAACCCGGTATCAGCTCGATGGGTTCCTGAAGGCCCATGATGTATGGATCGATTACACTTTGGAAGACGCCGAACGCGAACGTGAAGGCCTCGAACGCTTGGGGTTCTGACAGGTGCGGCTCGTCATCGCCGACACTGGGCCAGTAAATTATCTCGTCTTGATCGAGCACATCGATGTGCTTCCGACTTTATTTCAGAAGGTAATCCTGCCGTCCGCTGTGCAACGAGAGTTGGATGACCGGGATGCGCCGCCTTCCGTGCGAGACTGGGTCGCCAATCCTCCGGCCTGGGTGGAAGTGAGCGAAACGCCTGGCCGCTATTTCGACGATGAGTCACTGAAAGGACTCGACGATGGCGAGCAGGCTGCAATTGCTCTGGCTACCGCGCTCAACGCCGATCTTCTACTTATGGATGATCGTGAAGGCGTGATGGTGGCTCGGAGCAAAGGACTCACAGTGACCGGGACGTTGGGCGTTCTCACTCTTGCCGCACGTCGCGGCTTAATTGATCTCGCCAATTCCTTTGCACGGCTCAAGCGCACAAATTTCCGCTACCGCCAGGAAATCATGGATGTGCTACTCGATCAGCAGACAGGCGAATGAACCGGTGGCAAGGGGACCCATATGAAGGAAAACTTGGAAGTTCACGTAGGCGGCGCTCTCGAAGACACCGGTCGTCGCTTTATCGACGCCTGGCATCGTCTGGAGAATGGCAAAAGGGTTCGCGAGCGACATCTGTCTTTCGAAAGCCTCGAAGGCCTCTTGTCGCTCCTGACTCCCAAGAGATGGGAGCTTCTCAAATATGTTCACAGTCATCCGGTCCGGAGCATTCGAGCCCTATCCGAACAACTCAAGCGCGACTACCGCCGGGTCCACGACGATGTCGATGCTTTGGCGACGGCGGGCCTGCTGGAACGGAATGGCCGAGTCGTGCGAGTAGATTATGATGGGATCGATTCCTCCTTCCGGTTTGACCACTCCCAACAGTGATACGTGCCAACTTGTTTGTCGCCGCGTGCACCCAAGCCGACTTTGCTTGGGTGGGATCGTTAGCGAATCTCCGCCATTCCTGACACTCCATTGCCCGGATGGCCCTTCACAAGAAAGCATGCCCCCAACTGGGGTGTATTGATTAGAAAGTAGGAACTTCCAGAACGCCGCCTCCCACCCTTCGCCAAGGGCGGGCGAAAGGATGTGGCACCCGGCGATGACACCGTATTGAGGAGAACCAGTGAAGTTTTATTACGATGGTGATGAGCCAGGAGGCCAGATTCTCTCATGGTTCAAACTGCAACTCAAGGCAATTGGAACGCTCTGGGATGCAGGGCTACCCGAAGCGGCGCTTACCGTTATCTATTCAGGCATAGACTCGTTCGGTTTGCTGGCCGCGCCGCCCGATGTTTTTGATGCAAACCGAACTACCTACAAGCGATGGTGCGAGAAGTACATTCTTCCGCGCCTAAGAACTTTTGAAGGAACTGCCATCGCAGCCGTTGATCTTTACGCTGCTCGATGTGGCGTACTTCACACTTCAACGCCGCTTTCTAGCTTGGAGCGCGAAGGCGACGCCCATCAAGTGTTCTACCAATTCAAAGACAAGACAGGCGTCAACATGTTCTTGGATGCGGAACAAGCGCCAATTCGCATTGATATTGGAAATCTCGGTCTTGCTTTCAAAGAGGGTGGAATTGCATTTCTCGCTGACTTGAAAAATGACCCGCCGAGTCAGAAGCTCGCAGAAGACCGCGCACAGCATTTTCTAAGATGGGTAACAGTTGTACCGTAGAAAACGATGAAACACTCATGGGGGAAGCGGTTCCCATCCGTGCTAGCCCGCATTATTCGTGAAGGCACTGAGAGTAGTTCTTTGGGCGCTGTGTGCGCGCCGAGAATGGTCGTCGCAGTGTGATTTTGGTTGCACGGGCGGTTCTGATGGGTGTTGGAGTGTGTGCAAGGTAGGCGACGGCGATTTTCGGGTAGAGCTATTCCTCAGTCGCGCTGAGGTGAGAAGGGATGTTTGGGTTGGCAAGGCCGTGCTAGCCAGGCAAAGCGCCCAGCCCCAGCGCTACTCGCCGGTAGACGGACAGGTAAGGAAACGAAGCGGGCAGATGCAGGACCACCCGACGCGCTGAAACCAGTACCCGGGCGCCCAGTTTCAGCAGCCGTTCGCGCAAGGTCCAGACCTGAGCGCGGGCACAGTTGGTGCGCGCGGCCCGCAGGCGCAGCTCCTGCATCAGCACGTAAGCGGCGGCGGTCAGCAGCACCCGGAACTGGTTGGCCCAGAAATCGCTGCAACTGGTGCGGTCGATCTGTAGGTCGTGCAGTTCCTTGATGCGATTCTCGATTTCGCCGCGCTGACAGTAAACCTGCTCGTAGATCCACTGCGGACTCTGTTTCAGGTTGGTGATAACGAAGCGCGGATTGTCTTTCGGTGGTTTGCCATCGGCACGGACGACCTCGGCCTTGATGATGACGCGGCGTTGTCGCGGCCAGCTCTGGGCTGCGTAGTAAGCTTCGCCGTAGACGTGTTCGGTCTCTCCACTCTGCCGGGAGAGTTTGCGGGCGTGGCGCATCGCCGGTTTGGCCTTGCGCTTCAGCACTGCATTTTTGGCCATGGCGACCAGGTATTCGAGATCGGGCTCGGCCTCCAGCAAGTCGAGCAAGTCGGGATGCGCAAAGCCACCATCGAGCCGCACGCGAATGCGCACGCCGGGAAGAAAGTGGCGGATCAGCAACAGCAGGCGGCGCAAAATTCCCACCGCGCCCACGGCGGCGGTGACGTTGCCCGGCCGCAATACGGCGGCACACAGATACTGCTCGGCTTCCTCATTGAAACTGACAAAACCCATCACCGGCAGGTAGCACCAAGTATCGTAGTGGCCGTTGAAGAACGACAGTTGCTGCGCGCCATGGGTGGCATCGTCGGTGGGGTCCAGATCGAGGGTGACGCGGCGAACGCGCCCGCGCAGCCGCTGGGCATGACGCCGGACCACGCTGGCGGCCAAGGTCTCACTCAGGCGATAGAGTTCCTTGCGCCCCACTGCATTTTCGAACCGCGACAGCGTGGGCTGCGACGCCAGATCGGTGCCCTCAATGGGATCACGGTCGAGCAGCATCTTGTGAATCGGATCGGTGGCCAGGCGGGCCGCATCGTTGGCGTCCGGATAGCCACAGGCAATCGCGAACACGCGCTGCGCCAGCAACTCTTCCAGCGAATGATCGATCTTACCGGGCTGCCGCTCATCCTGAAGACAGGAAGCCAGGCAAGCAGTCAATCCGTACTGCCGGTCGGCCGCCTTCAGCAGAATGGCTCCGCCATCGGAGCTGCCCTGCCGCTGGTCAAAGTGAGCAACGACAGGCTTGGAAACAATCTCTGGGAACAACAAACACTGTGTCGTGCTATCGTCGATCACGCGGAAGCCTCGTTTGTTGCTTCAAACACTGTCATGACAACATGTTTGTAGCACAAGAGGCTTCTCGCGCCTCAACTTCGCGAATTATGCGGGCTAGTCGGCTCACCTAGACGCAAAATATCAGACGGAGAGTTTGGATGTGCTTGCAAGGATCATTCACTCCGCTGTTCGCAATCCACAGGCGCTCCCTTTTTTCGACCCACGGAACTCACCGGGGGGAAGCAGTTATCAGTAGTCAGTTGCGAGTTATTTTTGACCACCGACAGCCACGCAAAAGATTACGATTGTGGTTTAGGAGTTCTTGAGGTCGACATTGACTTCGGCATTTTCTGGCAACTGACAACTGGCTACTAACAACTGGAGTGAACCATGGCAATTCGTTGGGACAAATTAACCGTAAAGGCGCAGGAGGCGATGCAGCGGGCGAACGATCTCGCCAGCGAGCACGGCAATCCTGAGTTGCAGCCGGTCCACATTCTGGCCGCGCTGATCGAAGATCGCGAGGGCATCGTTCCGCCGCTGTTGGAGCGCGTGGGACTGCACGTGCCGACGGTGCAGGCCGAGGCGATGCGTGAGATCGAGCGGCTGCCGAAAGTGTCGGGCAGCGGCGCGGCGCAGGCGCATCTTTCCGACGGCGCTTCGCAGATGTTGGAGAACGCCTTCAAAGAGGCATCCAACTTTAAGGACGACTACGTTTCCACCGAGCACATGCTGCTCGGCATAACCAAGCTGAAGCGCGATCCGGCCAAGGAGATCCTGGCGAAGGCGGGCGCAACCTACGACAACATTCTGCGCGGCTTGACCGCGGTGCGCGGCAACCAGAAGGTCACCGATCAGAATCCCGAGGCGAAGTATCAGGCGCTCGAGCGCTACGCCAAGGACCTCACGGAGCTGGCGCGGCAAGGCAAGCTCGATCCAGTGATCGGCCGCGACGAGGAAGTGCGTCGCGTTATACAAGTGCTGTCGCGCAGGACGAAGAACAATCCGGTGCTCATTGGCGAGCCGGGTGTTGGCAAGACCGCGATTGTGGAAGGCCTGGCGCAACGCATTGTCTCCGGCGACGTTCCCGAGCAGCTCAAGAACAAGCGCGTTGTCTCGCTCGATCTGGGCGCAATGCTGGCGGGCGCGAAGTATCGTGGCGAGTTCGAAGACCGCCTCAAGGCAGTGCTGAAGGAGATCGAGCAGTCGCAGGGACAGATCGTTCTGTTCATCGACGAGCTGCACACGCTGGTTGGCGCGGGCGCTGCCGAAGGCGCGATTGATGCTTCCAACATGTTGAAGCCGGCGCTGGCGCGCGGCGAGTTGCGCGCCATCGGCGCGACCACGCTGAACGAATATCGCAAGTACATCGAGAAGGACGCGGCGCTGGAACGCCGCTTCCAGATCGTCTTCGTGGGCGAGCCGAACGTGGAAGATACCATCGCGATTCTGCGCGGGCTGCGCGAGAGGTACGAGGTGCATCACGGCGTTCGCATCAAGGACTCGGCGATTGTCGCCGCAGCGACGCTGTCGCATCGTTACATCTCTGATCGCTTTCTGCCCGACAAAGCCATCGACCTGATCGACGAAGCTGCAGCTTCGCTGCGCATCCAGATCGATTCCATGCCAACCGAGATTGACCAGCTCGAGCGCCGCGCGACGCAGCTCGAGATCGAGCGCCAGGCGCTGAAGCGGGAAGACGATGCCAACTCGCGCGAGCGGCTGGCAGCAGTTGAGAAGGATCTGGCGCACATCAAGGAAGGGGCGAACGCGCTGAAGGCTCGCTGGAAGCAGGAGAAGGAAGCCATCGCGAAGGTGCGTGAGCTGAAGGAGCGCATCGAGCGCCTGAAGCTCGAGGAACAGGAAGCGACGCGCAAAGGCGACTACAATCGCGCCGCGCAGATCAAGTACGGTGAGCTGCCGCAACTCGAAGCTGAAGTTACAAAGCTCAGCGCTGCGATGGACGGCAAGCAGTCGCGCATGCTGAAAGAAGAGGTGGACGAAGAAGACGTCGCCAAGATCGTCAGCAAGTGGACCGGAATTCCGGTTTCGAAAATGCTCGAGGGCGAAGTGAAAAAACTGGTGACGATGGAAGAGCGCCTGCGCCAGCGCGTGGTTGGCCAGGACGAAGCTTTGGAGCGCGTCGCGGCTGCCATCCGTCGTTCGCGCGCGGGCCTCAGCGATCCGCGGCGTCCAATCGGTTCGTTCATTTTCCTCGGACCAACCGGTGTCGGCAAAACCGAGCTGGCGCGAGCTCTGGCCGAGTTCCTGTTCGACGACGAGCACGCCATGGTCCGCATCGACATGTCCGAGTACATGGAGAAGCACTCGGTGTCGCGGCTGATCGGCGCGCCTCCCGGCTACATCGGCTATGACGAAGGCGGGCAGCTCACCGAAGCGGTGCGCCGGCGTCCGTACGCGGTCGTGCTCTTCGACGAAATCGAGAAAGCGCATCCTGACGTGTTCAACGTCTTCCTGCAGATCATGGATGACGGCCGCCTGACCGACGGCAAGGGTCGCAATGTTGATTTCAAGAACACGATCCTCATCATGACCTCCAACATCGGGTCGAGCTACTTGCAGGACCTCGGACAGCGCACTCCGGAGCAGATTTCCGAGGCGCACGAAAAAGTGATGGAGGCGCTGCGCGCCAACTTCAAGCCCGAGTTCCTCAATCGCGTGGACGACATCATCATCTTCAATCCGCTCGGCAAGGAACAGTTGTCGAAGATCGTGGACCTGCGGCTGGAAGACCTGCGCAAGCTGCTGGCCGATCGCAAGATCAGCCTGGAGCTCACGCCGGCGGCGAAGGAACTGGTCTTCACCGAAGGCTACGATCCCAATTACGGCGCGCGTCCGCTGAAGCGGGCCATCCAGCGCCTGATACAGGATCCGCTGGCAATGAAAATCCTCGACGGCGAGGTGCTGCACGGCGACCACGTCGTTGTGGATGTTGACAAGCGCGCGCACAAGCTGACCTTCAAAGTCGCGAAGCGCGTCGGCGAACCCGAATCGGTAGCCAAGAAGTAAGCAGTTCGATAACGGGTTCTTGTATGGGCCAGAGGTGTCGCTCGCCCCTAAAAGGGGCTACCGGAGTGATTAAGTCTGTTCCTCAGCGCTTCCGCGGCGGGCTTGGTAGTCTGGTCCCGCGAGGCGGACTCGCCGCTCGCCGTGCGTTCACTCCACTGTTGCGCCGTGAGGTCGCGTAGCGAGAGTGAGGCCGGTTTGCTTTAGGTCCTGCGCGGCTTGCGCGACGCTCTCCGGCGTGCCGAGATCCCGCCAGGAATATTCATCGGCGCGAAAGGCAAGGATCTTTTCTTCGCCAGCAGCCAAACTTAAGTAGGAGGTGATGATGGAGAAAACGCCCTCTTCCGTCATCATGGTAAGTAGACGAGGGGAAATCACGTGGATGCCGCAAAAGGCCAGGGCCTGCATCTGCGGTGGAGTTCGCACAAGTTCGGTTTGGCCATCACGCTCGAATCGCCGTCCGCAAAGCTGGAGCTGATGATCGAAGAGGAGGTACCGGGAGGCCTTACGGTCTTGCACGGCGAGTGTCGCGAGAGCCTGATTTTCAGCATGAAATTGCATCATGCGGCCGAGATCGATGGTGCTAAGGACATCGACATTGTGCAAAATAATCGGCTCTTCAGAGCGGCTGGAATCCTCGAGGAAAAAATAAGCGGCTTTCTTCAAGCCGCCACCGGTGTCGAGCAGAATTTCCTCGCGTGAAACAGCCACCCGCATGCCGAAGTCGTTGTTAGCTTTCAGATACCCGACAACCATGTCAGCAAAGTGATGGACGTTGACAATCACTTCACGGACTCCAACAGCACGCAGGCGAGAGAGCGTGATCTCCAACATGGTGCGCCCGGCGATTTCCACCAGCGCCTTGGGACGATCGTCGGTGAGTGGCCGCAATCGCGTGCCCAGGCCGGCGGCGAAGACCATCGCTTTCATTCGCCCAGATTCTCCAACTCACGATGCCATACCACCACTTCCACGCCGCTCCTTCCGCGCAATCGTTGCGCCAACTGCTCGGCCAGATAGACGGAGCGATGCTGCCCGCCGGTGCAGCCAAATGACACCGTCAAGCTCTTAAAGCCGCGGCGCTGGTAATCGCTCACGCTGGCTTCCACCAGAGCCGTGGCGCTGGCCAGGAATTGATGCACGCTCTCCTGCTGATTAAGAAAATCGGCCACCGGCTGGTCTTTGCCGGTAAGAGTGCGGAAGCGCTCCTCGCGTCCGGGGTTGGGGAGACTGCGGGCATCGAAAACGAACCCGCCGCCGTGCCCGGTCTCATCTTTCAGCGGACCGCGATGGAAGGAGAAACTGGAAATCCGCACCCTAACGTTTCCAGTTCCGGAAGCCAGATCCTGCAATTTGTCCGATGCCAGGATGCTTTTGAACGCGTCCATCAGTGTCGGCAACGCGATGGGCAGCTCGACGTGATGAAGCAGCCAGCGCACGTTCTTCAGCGCGTACGGCACGCTTTGCAGGAAATGAGGTTTGTGCTCATAAAAACCGCGAAAGCCATACGCCCCCAAGGCCTGCATGATGCGGACGTACACGTAGGCGTAGAAGTGCTGCATGAACGCCGCGCGATCAAGGTGGATGAAACCGGCCAGCTCGTCGAGATAATGATCGAGTAATTGCTGGCGTAGCTCCGGTGGCAAGTCGGCCTTGGCATCGTACAAAAGCGATGCGACATCATATTGCAGCGCGCCTTTGCGGCCGCCCTGATAATCCAGGAAAAACGGAGCGCCGTCACGTAACATGACGTTGCGCGACTGGAAGTCCCGATAGAGAAAGTAATCGCGGTCTGCGCCCAGCAGGAATTTCGTCAAGCGGCCGAAATCGTTTTCGAGACCTTGTTCGTTGAAAGGGATGCCCGCCAGCCTAAGAAAATAGTACTTGAAATAATTCAAGTCCCAGGCGATGGATTGGCGATCAAAGCTGGCACGCGGGTAGCAGACTTTGTAGTTCAAGTCGCGGCCAGCCTCAACTTGAAAGCGTGGTAACACGGTGAGAACCTTGCGATACGCTTCGACCACTTGAGGAGCAATGTCATCTCCCATGCGATTTTCCGACAGAAACTCGAACAGCGTCGTGTTGCCCAGGTCTTCTTCGAGATAAGCGCAACGGCGCAAATCTTCAGCATAGATTTCCGGCACGGGCAAACCGTGCCGGCGAAAATGCCTGGAGAATTCGAGGAAAGCCAGGTTCTCCTCGCGGACCGGATAGAGAATACCAATCGCGCTGAACTTTTCGCTGGTAAGCCGGATGATGTTCCGCCCCGAGCCGCCGAGCTGGCCTTGCAAAGGCTGAAGTCGCTCGACCGGCGAGTGGAAATGTTGCTGAAAAAGCTCTGTTAGAACGTCCATGAATATGGTTCCGGCGACTTCGGGGCCAGTCGGACTGTCAGCGTTCAACCAAAGATAACATCGAACGCACGATTCAATTAGTCGCGGGGATAAGCGGCGCAGAAGAGTCGGGGAACGCCGAGTGGTGCAGCAAAACAGCTCTGCCAGACGCAGCTGCAATGATGGGCGTCCGCCTGGGCAAACTACTGGTATTGGTGAGTACCGTGGGGGATGCTGACGGCAGCTTTCCACTGGAACAATCTCTGTCGCGTAGAAAAGCGAGCTGCTAAGAACCGCCGCCGCAAAAGAGCCGGGTTCAATCTGTTGGAACGACGCTCATGATCGCTCTGGCTCTCCCACTAGAACTTCCATCGGCTCGTTGCGTTTTGCTGATTTTAGGCGGCTCAGCGCGGCGGTCGGAGAGGCAAATGGCATTGAGGCGTGACTGCTGCAGGCTCGGAGCAGGTGATAGGTAATAAGAAGTTGGGTCAGAGCCAACGGATCGCTATGCCGCACGTCACTGCCGTCGTTGTAGTCGCCAAATTGGTCGGGAGACAACGGGCGCAGGTCGGGGAGATGTTTCCAGATCGTCTCTTCCAGTTCTGCGGCATGTTCACGGCTCACGTCACCGTCGATATCGAGAAAGTCCACGGGACGACCACAATCGCGACCAAGCTTGAGACGCACGCCTGAGGCCCGGCTCTCGTCGTGTTCGAAGAGGTAGCTCAGATCAGGATGTGGGATGGTCGGCCGCAATACCAGACGGACATTTAAGTGCCCATCAGTCTGATCCGAACCCACGCCGTCGGCCGGGTAGAACCGAACGACCATGTCGGCAAATTCGCGCTGCGGACGAATGAAGTCGCGAGAATCCGGTTCGCGCTTCTCCAATTCGGCCAGCACCTGCTCCGGCGTGTAACCGCGCTTGGAGGTATCGCGCTTGATCTTCCAAACCCTCCTCAGGTCCTCGGGTGGATCCAGAAAAACTTTGACATCGTAAAACGGCCGCATGGTAGGAGCATGAAAGCCGAGCAGCCCTTCCACGATGACGAACTCGCGCGGTATCAGGTATTCAGGCCGCACCAGCGATCCGGTGCGGTGGTCATACACGGGTTTCAGCATGGGCTGGCCGTAATGTGCCCGCTCGAGGTGCAGCTCTAGAATGTCGAGATAATTGCAGTCGGGATGCAGTGCGGTGATGTTGAGCCGTGCCCGTTCGATGCGGTCATACTTGTGATAGTCATCGGCGCAGATATGCGTGACGCGATCGGCGCCGAGCAAGCGGGTCAATCCCCGAGTGATGGTGGTCTTGCCGGCAGCGCTGTCCCCCACGATACCGAGTACGATCGGCCTTTGCTTGATCATCGTTTCTCCTTGCACTGAATACCTACCTGCCGCCGGCGACGGTACTGTCTGGATCGATCTCGGCTCCCCCGTGGAAGACCCGGCTTTGGCGAATGTCCGCGGCATCGATGCGTACCAATTCTTCCCGGGGAATGCTGCCCCCGTTGGTGATCACGCGGTTGGCCTGGCGCAGTTTGATGCGGTCAATCGCGTTGCGCACGCTGCGCGCATTGGCAAAATGGGGCTGCTTCCTCCGCAGCTCGAGATACTCGACGAACGCCTGGCGTGATTCGGCCGTGAACCTGTAGTTCTGCTGACCGAGCATCACCTCGGCAATCGTCGCCAACTCCTCCATTGTGTAATCAGGAAAGTTGATGTGGTGCGCAATTCGGGAACGAAATCCAGGGTTGTATTGGAAGAAAGTCTCCATCCGGTCCTGATAGCCGGCCAGAATCACGACCAGGTCCTCGCGCTGGCCTTCCATCACCTGGAGCAACATTTCAATTGCCTCCTGGCCGTAGTCACGTTCGTTCTCCGGCCGGTAGAGGTAATACGCCTCGTCGATGAAGAGCACTCCGCCCATCGCCTTCTTCAGGATCTCTTTCGTCTTCGGAGCGGTATGACCAACATACTGCCCTACCAGATCGTCACGTGTCGCAACCACCAGATGGCCACGGCGAACATAACCGAGGTTATTCAGTATCGTGGCCATGCGCATGGCCACTGTGGTCTTGCCCGTTCCGGGGTGCCCGGTAAAACACATGTGCAAGGTCGGGCGATCGGTTGCCAGCCCGATCTTTTCGCGTAATCGCGCCACAAGCAGTAATGACGCTATCTGCCGGATATAGGCTTTCACCGGCCTTAGGCCTACCAGGTCGCGATCCAACTCGTCGAGCACTTGCTCGAGATTGGATTCCTGATGCGCCGCGCTGATGTCCACAAGGCCGTCATCGGCTCCGGCGACGGCGCTCGCTTCCAGGACGGATTGTGTTTCAAGTTCCTGCATGGTTTTGTGCCAATATTTCTGCCGCTAAGTGCATCGGTCGAGCTTCACTAGTTGCCGACCGGCCTCGTATTGCCCACGATCGAGTACTGGATGCGGCGGTCGCTACCCTCCGTACGCTGCAAACGGAAACCGGGTTCTTCTTTCGGCCGGTGCACGAGGAAACTCAGCATGGTTGTCTGCCTGCCTTTGGTGCGATCGTATCCGCTCACCTTGACGTAATGATCCGGGAAGGCCTGGCGACACTCGACTATCGACTTCATGGCATCGGCGAGATTTTGCAGCTCGAACATCGGGAGGCCCCACATCTCCCAGTAAGCGTTGCGCGGATGGGGATCATCGGTATATTCGACGGAAATCGCCCAGCCGTTGTCGACGCAGTACCGCACTTGCGCCTTGATTTCATCCTCGGTCAGATCGGGAAGATACGAAAACGTCCCTTGCGTAATTCTCACGGTTTATCTCCATTCTGCTGATGTAGAAAAATGACTAAACGCCCGTTCCCAGGTCTAGACAGTGAGTGTCGCAACAGCATCCGGCACATCGGTTGACTCGAAGTCAAAGGTCACGTCCTTCCAGACTTCGAGGGCCTTGCGCAGCTCTGGCGACCAACGGGCCGCCTTTTCCAGGATCTCCGGTCCTTCGCTCAGGAAGTCGCGGCCTTCGTTGCGGGCCTGGATCATCGCCTCTACCGCCACGCGATTCGCGGTCGCGCCTTGCGCAATGCCGTCGGGGTGGCCGATGGTGCCGCCGCCAAACTGGAGCACAACGTCCTCACCCAGATAGTGCAGCAATTGATGCATCTGCCCCGCATGAATGCCACCGGACGCCACAGGCATGACCGCCGGCAACGATGCCCAGTCCTGCTCGAAGTACAGACCTTGAGACGGGTCCGCTTCCAGCGTGTTCTCGCGCAGGGTGTTGTAGTAGCCTCGAATGGCATTGGGGTCACCTTCGAGTTTGCCAACCACGGTGCCGGCATGAATGTGATCCACCCCTGCGAGCCGCATCCACTTGGCAATCACCCGGAAGTTGACGCCATGCGTCTTTTGCCGCGTATAGGTGCCGTGTCCCGCCCGGTGAAGGTGCAGGATCACCCCGTTCCGGCGGGCCCACTTCGCCATGGACTGAATGGCCGTATACCCGATGGTGAGATCAACCATCACAATCACGCTGCCAAGTTCCTTGGCGAAGTCGGCACGTTCGTACATTTCCTCCATAGTTCCGGCGGTAACGTTCAAATAGTGCCCTTTGATCTCGCCGCTGGCGGCTACGGCGCGATTGACCGCTTCCATGCAGAAGAGATAACGATCGCGCCAGCGCATGAAAGGCTGGCTGTTTATGTTTTCGTCATCTTTGGTGAAGTCGAGTCCGCCGCGGAGCGCCTCATACACCACGCGGCCGTAGTTCCGAGCGGAAAGGCCGAGCTTGGGCTTGACGGTAGCGCCCAGCAGCGGACGGCCGAACTTATTCAGGTACTCGCGCTCCATCACGATTCCGTGCGCCGGCCCCTGAAACGTCTTAACGTAATGCGGCGGGATCCGCATGTCTTCCAGGCGCAGCGATTTCAGCGCCTTGAAGCCGAAGACGTTGCCGATAATCGAAGAGGTAAGGTTGGCGATTGAGCCTTCCTCAAAAAGATCGAGATCGTAGGCAATGTAGGCAATGTACTGATCGGTCCCAGGCACGGGATCCACCCGATAGCATTTCGCCTGGTAGTTCTCGAAGGGAGTCAGACGATCCGTCCAAACTACCGTCCAAGTGGCGGTGGAAGACTCGCCCGCCACGGCGGCGGCAGCTTCAATCGGTTCGACACCCTCTTGCGGCACGAGTCGGAATGCACACAGAACATCGGTGGCCTTCGGTTCGTAATCGGCATCGTAGTAACCCATCTCGGCGTAGGGTGTTACGCCCGCTGCCCAACGGCTCTTTTTCTTTTCAGAAATGCTAATACTTGCCATTCTTGTCTCCTCGAACTACCACTTAAGCTGTCCTACGCTTTTGAGTTGCCGCGGATTTGCCGTGCGGGTCGTCCGCTTAGGCTGGCTCGCGACCTGACTCGTTTCTCGATGCGGCTGCTGTGCTGCTGATATTCGTCGATTGAAGTAAAGGCAACTGGGCGGCCAATGCCTCTGGTGGCAAATGCAGGGGAGGGGAATGTCCACGTAACCCCCATCTCGTTCCGTGACTTAGCACTGGAAGGAAGGGGAATCTCTGGATGTATACATCAACCCCCTATCGTCTAAGACGGGACAACAGCGTCACATCTGGGACAGTCTCATCTTGGGAATTTTAGATTTACCCATTACGATGCAATAACTTAGCTGAAACCATGACAGTGAGATACTGGTGTCACATGAAGTGTGGCGAGAATGTATCAGTGGCCGGGCTGCGAACCGTGGTGGGTGAGTTTATATTTTGCCAGCAGCCGATGGAATGTCCTTCGGGGAATCCTCGCCAGGATGGCGGCCCGGGACACATTCCCCTGCGCCTGAGCCAGGTAGCTTGACAACGCGCGGCGTTCAAACTGCTCTATCGCCTGGGACTTACTCTGCATAAAACCGCCATTTGGCTCGAGAGCGATGCCGTCTTGAACATGGAGAGGAAGGTGCTCGGCCTCGATCACTGGCGAGGACGCCAATACAACGGCCCGCTCAATGATATTTTCCAATTCGCGGAGATTGCCGGGCCAGGAGTAACTCCTAAGTAACGACAGCGCTCGGGGAGAAAAAGACTCCACCCTCTTGTTGACCTTCGCCCTGGCCCGTTGCAAGAAAAATTCCGCCAGAAACGGGATGTCCTCAATCCGCTCGCGCAGCGGGGGCAGCGTGATCGTGAAGGTGTTGATGCGATAGAAAAGGTCTTCGCGAAACGTACCCGCACGAATCGCTTTTTCCAGATCCTGATTGGTTGCTCCGATTATTCTGACCGACACCTTCTTGGTCCGGATGTCACCGACCGCGCGAATCTCACCCGTCTGCAGCGTCCGCAAAAGCTTGGCCTGAATCTCAAGGGACATGTCTCCAATTTCATCTAGGAACATAGTGCTGCCATCCGCCTTTTCGAACAGCCCTTTTCTGTCGGCGTAGGCGCCGGTAAAGGCCCCGCGTCGGTAACCGAAGAGCTCGCTTTCGAGCAGGGCCGGCGACAGCGCCGTGCAGTTGAGCGTCACCAAAGGCTGATGATTCAAGACACTGTGGCGGTGAATCGCTCGCGCTACCAGCTCTTTGCCCGTGCCGCTCTCGCCGCGAATCAGAACGGTGGTCGGTGTAGGCGCAACCTTCGCGATGAGCTCCGAGATCTCCTTCATCTTGGGATTATTTCCGACGATAAACTCGCTTTCCCCGCGGGCTTCCAGTTCCCTGAGAGCGAGTTGATATTTGTCTTCGAGAGACTCGGTTTGCTTGGTGGCTTCAACGCATTGCCAGATGAAACGTGCAGCGCTCCCACCTACAACTTCCGCCTCTGGCGGTTTCAGGCTGTGAATCTCCTGGCCAACCTGGGGATCACCAGTCACGTCGATGATGAGATCGGACATTCTAGCCGCGAGGAGTTCTCGATAGCTGGTGGTCACCGCCAAACCAAGCTCCTTAGCCAGCACCAAGCCAGGCGCGCCTTCGTCCTTGTCAGCCACCCCAACGATTTCGATACCAGGATCCTTGTGAAACAGTTCCACTAAGGCCCTGCCGCCCCTACCGGCGCCGATGAGGATCACTCGCGTCATGAATCAATCTCGTGAAGTGCTGTTGCCGTGTGCCAAATCGCGTCTGCCGCTTAGGCCGAGGCATTCCAACTTCCAGGCACCACCTGTTTCCCTCGGGAGAATTGTCGCATGATCTTGCCGCTGCGGGGGCTCGTGACCCGGTCGGTTACAATTGAATCATGGCGCGTGGTTGGGAAAGTAAGGCTGTAGAAGCTCAAATCGAAGAATCCAATTCCGAACCCTTACGAAACCAGACGGTACCATCCTCGGCTGAAGAACTGCAGTCCAGAAGCAAGAAAACGGACCTGCTGCTCTCGCGCAAGCGCGTGCTGCAGCAGTTGGAGCGCAGCACCAGCGAACGCTATTCCGAGCTACTGCGCCGGACGTTGGCCGATCTCGAAGCGCAAATCGCGGCCGTGCCCTAAACATCGAGCCTTCCCTTCTGGGCCGGAATTTCTTGCTACCGTGGCCGTAGTGTGAACAGAAAGTCGCTACCCTAGGCTATTCAGGGCCGTCTACACATGGAAAACGCCGGTGCATGCACTAAAATACAGGCTTTCCGAGGAACACACGTGAGACCTTCCCTCTTCTGCCTCGCTTATGGCTTGATTGCCGCGATTGCCGCCTTTGCGGTTCCGCCTGATAAGAGCGCAACTCAATTCACCGTGCCGGTGGAATACTACAAACTACCCAACGGACTACGCGTCGTGCTCTCGCCCGACCATTCCGCGCCAACCGTCGTCATCGGCGTTTACTACCGGATCGGCTTCCGAATTGAGCCGCGCGATCGTACTGGATTCGCTCACCTGTTCGAGCACATGATGTTCCAGGGGTCGCAAAACCTCGGTAAGATGGAGATGATCCGCCTGGTGCAGCAAAATGGCGGCCTGTTGAATGGATCGACGCGCTTCGACTTCACCAACTATTACGAGGTTGTGCCCTCCAACAAGCTTGAGACCATGCTGTGGGCTGAGGCCGATCGCATGCGTGGCTTGGCCATTACCGAGGAGAACCTGAAGAACCAGCAGGGCGTGGTCAGCAATGAAGTGAAGGTCAATGTCATAAACACGCCCTACGGCGGTTTCCCCTGGCTGGACATGCCCCAGTATGCCAACACCAACTGGTACAACGCGCATAATTTTTACGGCGACCTGAATGACATCGATGCCGCCACGCTGCCCGATGTGCAGCACTTCTTCCAGACCTACTACACGCCGAATAATGCCGCGCTGGCCGTGGTTGGCGACTTCGATCCGGCCGAAGCGAAGGCGATGATCGCAAAGTATTTTGGCGGAATCCCATCAGTTCCTGCTGCCAAGCAGCCTGACATCACCGAGCCGAAGCAGGAAAAAGAGCGTCAGGCGACCAAGGTGGATCCCCTGGCCAAGCGGCCGGCGCTGGCGGTTTCGTACCACATGCCGCAGCGGAACACTCCCCAGTACTACGCAATGGGACTCATCGATCAAATCCTGCTGCAGGGTGATAACAGCCTGCTGCACGACGAACTGGTCAAGCGGCGGGGCTACACCGACAACGTGGAGGGCGGAATCAACCTATTGGGAAACATGTTCAACTATCAGGGGCCAATGCTGTGGACGGCGTATCTGTTTCACGACAGCACGGTGAAAGCGAGCGACATCGTGAGCGCGATGGAAAGCCAAATTGGGCCGCTGCGGGACAAGCCGGTTGACCAGGGCATGCTGGATCGGGCGCTGATCAAGATGCGTTCCAGCTTTTATGATTCTCTAGGCGACTTCAGTGGCTTCGGGCGCGCAGACCTCCTGGCCAGCTTTGCGCTGTTTGACGACGATCCCGCGCGTATTAACGACATCGACGCGCAGTTCCAGAAAGTCACGCCCGAACTGATCCAAAAGACGGCAGCGGAATATTTGCGGCCGACCAACCGTACCGTCCTGGTGGTTGAACCCAAGACAGCGGACACCGCCGGGAACAAGAGCGGTGGTTAAGGATAGGATTCTCATGCGGAATATGTGCGTCAACTTGATCTGCGGGGCAGTGCTCTTCCCTTTCGCGATATCTGCCGCGTTCGCCCAGAATGGCGCTGCGCCGAAACAGACTCCACCGCCAGGCGGGCCGGCTAAGCCGTTTCACCTCCCGCAACTGGAAACATTCTCGTTGCCAAACGGATTGCAAGTCACGATGGCGCAGTTTGGCTCTATTCCCAAGGTTGAGGTGAGTGTGGCCGTGCGCGCCGGAAGTTTGAACGAGCCGGCGAGCCAAGTCTGGCTGGCGGAGTTGACGGGGCGGCTGATAAAGGAAGGCACGACGTCGCGGAGCGCCGAACAGATAGCGCAGGATGCGGCTTCCATGGGCGGATCGATTACCGTCGCCGTGGGTCAGGATGTGACCAGGATCGACAGTGATGTGCTTTCGGAATTCGGGCCTAAGATCGTAACTCTGCTGGCAGACGTGGTGATGCATCCCCTGTTGCCGGAGTCCGATGTGCCCCGGCTGAAGCAGGATTTGCAGCGCAAGCTGAGCATCGAGTTGACTCAGCCGGGCATGCTGGCGCAAGAGCGGTTTGTGCAGGCGCTCTATCCCGACCATCCGTATGGGCGCTTCCTGTCTACCGAGGCCATCATTAATTCGTTCAGCCTGGACGACGTGAAGAAATTTTACGAGAACAATTTCGGCGCGGCACGTACGCATATCTACGTGGCGGGGAAGTTCGATCCGGCGGCGGTCAAGAAGGCGATTACGGACGCGTTTTCCGGTTGGAAGCGCGGGCCGGATCCGCTGATCGATATTCCAAAGCCGGTGGGCAAGCGGCAACTCGATCTGGTGGACCGTCCCGGATCGGCGCAGTCAACACTCTATATCGGTTTGCCGGCGATTGATCCTAGTAATGCGGACTACATCCCTCTGCAGGTAATGAACGCTCTGCTCGGCGGTTCTTTCGGTTCGCGCATTACCTCGAATATCCGGGAGCAGAAAGGCTACACCTATTCGCCAAGAAGCCAGGTGTCGGTGCGCTACCGCGATGGCTATTGGGTAGAGGTCGCCGATGTCACGACGGCGGTCACCGGGCCTTCGATCAAGGAAATTCTTTATGAGATCGATCGCCTGCAAAAGGCAGCGCCATCGGCAGCGGAGTTGGACGGAATCAAGAACTATCTGGCGGGAGTATTTGTCATTCGCAACTCCAGCCGCGACGGGGTGATCAACCAACTGCAATTTGTGGATTTGCACCAACTTGGCGATAAATACCTGGATACGTACGTACAGAAGGTGTATGCGGTAACGCCACAGCAGGTACAGGAGATGGCGCAGAAGTATGTGGCGCCTGACAGGTTCACTATTGTGGTCGTGGGAGATAAGGAAAAGATAGCGGGCCAGGTCGCGCCGTATCTCAATTGACCGGTTACTCCGCCTGGTAGCGCTGCAGAACTCCCAGTTGTTTGTCGGCGCTGTCCAGGCTCATGCGGGCGCCGGTCAAATCTCCCGCTTGCAATAACCTTCCGGCATCGTTTGTGCTCCGGCTCAAGGTGCCCAGTGCGGTCTGTACCTCGGGTCGAAGGGACTGATTCGACCGGGCCAGGTCGGCCTTGATTGGAGCCCAGAAAGTAGCCGCTGCCTTCACCTGTTCCTGGGTCTCGACTAAGCGCAGTCTCAATTGCTGGTACTCAGCGCTATTCGTCTGATTGACTGCTTCGACTGCACTCTGATGAGTGGTAAACGGCTTTGGCTTGGGCGCCGGTACCACTCGATCGCTACCGGAAACACTGCCATTTTGCAGCCCCTGATCTGGCTTCAAGACCGTTGGTAAGCTTGGCTGCGAGATTGCACCAGTCGGCGTACTTGCCTGCACGGCTGTAATTGATTGCGGGGAATGCTGCCGCGCCCGTGGCACGAACCACAACAACGAAGCCACCAGCAAAACCAAGCATGCGCTCACAGAGGCCTTCGTAGCCGGGGAGCCTGGAAATGATCCCAGCAAGCCGGTCCCTCGGGTTTCCGGGCGATGCTGAGAAACCGGGCCACCGCTCTGACTGGTGTCCGCGCGATGGGAACTCGCGGTATGGTCAGGCCAAATCGCGCAGTCAGGCTGCGGAGCCTGCAAGGTCTTGAGGAGTTCCGCGAATCCGTGCGCGTACTCGCCCCTGAAATCGATGTATTGCAGGCGCCGCAAGCGAAACGGTACTTCACAGTCACGATGGAGGACGGGGATTATCGGCTTCCGGTTGTCTAAGGCGAAGGAAACCTCATCCAACACATTTGTAGAATCGACCGACGTGGGCGAAAGAACCACCAGCAGGCGCGAACAGCAAGCCAGAGCATCCTGGATGGAGCGGTCCCACGGCTGGCCCGGCGAAATGTCCATCTTGTCCAACCAGACGTCGGCCCCTGCAGCCTTCAGCTCGGAAACCAGCTTGAGCACAAAGCTGGAATCCTCATGGCTGTAGCTCAGGAAAGTGGCTGACGTGTCGGCCGTCGCAACCGAAGCTGCACTGGGAATCGGGTGTGTCTGTGACATGAAGTTCACCTGTGAGCAGTTTCCGCCTTCGAGGTTTTCAAGGGCCTCACTTTGTCGTTCACTTGAGCGAGAGGAGACGCGGCCCTCTGCGCCTGCGCGATGGCGTACTGTTCCTCAACGTCTGTCAAGACCAGGGTCTCGAGCTTCTCGTCGATCTGGATGACTCCTCCCTTGCCGTCATTCATGGTTCCGGTAGGGCGTCGTATCTCGACCAACTGATTCACTCGCAGCCCCGCGTTTGCTCCCCCGGTGATGTACACCTTCCTGCCATCAACCCGGCCGACCAACAACGATACGGGTGCGGTGGGTGGCGCAGGCGCGGTGAGCTTGCCGGGAGGGTGAGGAAGCTAGGCCGCCGGATCCCGCGCCTGGATTGCTGGCATTGGAGGCGACCAGCACGGGTTGATTTTTCGTCTGCCGCGAAGGCATTGAGCTGGCTCTCTCAATAATCTTGGCGGCTAACTCGCCGGCCGCCTGGTTCACCGCCATGGTGACGGCTGTGGCCCGGGGATGGGAGGAATCGGAGTCGTTGCTGGAACTTCCTTTGTCCGCGAATGACGTGCCCATTCCCCGTCCCTGCTTGGAGGTGGTGTCCGCTGTGTCGGCCAGGAATATTCGCCCACTTTCCGTGCTAATAACTCGGACACTAACGTTTACTTCCGCCTGGGCCTCGGCCTTCCCGATGCCAACATGCAAGAGCGAGAACTTATTGTTATTCACCTCCGAAGACAACTCCTCCACTGTGCCCGTCACAATGGCGTCCACATTGAGAAGTCTTCCCAGTTTCGGCGCCTCGCTGGGATCGAACCGGGGGCTGAACTTGAGGTTCTGCTCGTGCATGATCTGGTCGATCTGCGCTCGATCGATCACGTCGAACGCGGAGCTCTTGACCAGGTCGGCGATAACTCGATGGGCGACCTGCGCTCCAATTTTCTTTTGCGAGCCATAAGCATCGACAACTTCACTGCGAACCGCCGAGTCGTCAAAGTCATAGACTGCGATTCGCTTTGTGCCGCTCTGAGCAAAAACCGGCGCCGAAGACATCGACGTCAGCAACAAAAGAAGGAAATGAACTGCTGTAGATTTCATTGCTCCCTCCGCAGGAGACGACTCGACATAACCGATGGGTTCGCAAGAGATTATGGATTGTGATTTCCCGGCGGGAACGTGGCGTATGGCCGATTGGTGTCGGTCCCAATTCTTCTCGTTGTTGATTCGGCGGACGGCCAGTACCCGCTTCGACGTTACTGTAGGGAAGCAAGCAGGATGCCAGGATCGTAAGACTGGATGAAGGCTATGGCATCTCTATAGTTACCATCGTAACCGTAGTTTCGCTGAGCCATCTGGAACTCACCCGATTGGATAGTGATTATCCACTTGGTTTGGCACAAAGGTGCGACCGAATCGTAGAGAGAAGGAAGCGCGCGCTAGGTTGCTAACTGTCTTTCGCACTTTCCACGAATCCCACCACCACTTCCCTCTCGCGCGGGCCGTCAAGCTCCACCAGGATGACGCGCTGCCACGTGCCCAGCAGGAGCAGGCCGCGTTCCACCATCATGCTGACTGAAGTTCCTATGAGAGTTGACAGGATATGGTCGGGCACATGCATTGGGTTGTGCGGGTGCCGATAGGAAAGCTTGGGAACCATGTGCTCGAAGGCGTCGAGCATGTCGAGATCAGTGCCCGGATCGAGATCCGCGGTGGCTAGCGCCGCGGTCGTGTGCAGCAAATTCAACTGGCAGATGCCGGTTTTCTCGGGGTGGTGCTTCCACAACACCTGCTCGAGCTGCTCGGTGATGTCCACAATCTCGCGCTTCTTGTGGGTTTTGATGCTAAGACGGTGCATGGCTCACCTATTTGCCAGGCGTAAACAAACTTAACCGTACGCGCCAATACACCGACTGCCCAGGTTGTAGCAGAACCATTCCGGTGCCGGTATTTCCCCAGTCTTTACTGTAAGGATCGGGCAGGTTGAACTGGGGTTCAATGGCAACAAAATTCTTTCCCAGCGGAGCATAGACTTGGATGGACTTAATGCTGGGAGCGAGAGTGGTCAGCCGCAGGCCGAATTTCGCCGCTGGGTCGATGATCTCTGACACCGTGCTTCCGTTCGCGTTGCGGATAAGGTCGGAATAGTTGTCGTCAAGATATTGCGTGCCGAGCGGCCGCCCTCCGGGCGCGCTGAAGTCGTACGGCGTGTCTTTGACCGGCACTCGCTTGCCGGTCACAAAAGAGTCGTCGTAGTTGTTCATGATGGCGCGAGTTTCACTCGGCAGATGCAATCGCACCTGGGTGCGATCCCCACTCGGCAAAATAAAGTACGGATGCCAGCCGATGCCCATGGGGAGAGGAGCGTGACCCGCATCCCTGACAGTCACCAGCATGTCGAAGGCGTCGTCTCTCAAAGTGATCTCGACCCTGATGTCGCTGGCTGAAAACCAGTGTCCCCCGAAGTCGCCGGCACGCAACGTGGCTGTAGCGATCGATTCCTTAGGACCGTTGTTCGAATAAACGCTCACAAATTTTGACTTCAGCAGCAGGCCGTGGATGGCGTGCTTCTCGGCGCCGGGCTTGTTGCCGCTCCAATTGGCGGCCAGCGTGACAGTCTTTCCCGCAACGGTTGCGGTGATGGTTTTTCCATCGGGCGAAAGCGTGCCGCGAATACGATTGGCGAAGGGCAAGAGAATTGCCCCGCCGATCTTGAACACCTCGTTGCCGAATTCGTCATCGCCTTCGTCCAGCAACTTCTGAGCCTCGGGCAACGGAGGCGAATTCAGCAAGTTGATCTCGCCTTTCCCGGGAACATATGCCTTGATCTGCAACACCGCCATGCCGCGGCCCGGAAGCACTATGGCTTCCAGAAACTGGGGCTTGCTTTCATCGCTGGAACGAGGCCGTTGCAGAACTACCACGGGCTCACCTCCGATGGAAATCGCCGGCGTCTGGCTGGCTGTTTTGTTGCCGGGGGAGGCTTGCTGACCGAACACTGCCATAGGCGACACGGAAGTGAATACAAGCGTGATTATTACGGTCAACCGGGTTCTTGATAACGCCGTCATTTGCATATTCTTCCCTTTGTACGACTCAGACCGACAGGCGTCCAGCCCGGGGGACCCCGGGTCCGGTGCGGATTGCCAAGCGCCCCATGATAATCGCTTGGGACCTGGGTTGGAAATGTTTTGGGCGCCGCGAGAAAGACCAGCGAGGCAGCTGGCGTTCAGAAGACCAGGAATCTCAACTGACCGCGGCGAGTTGGCGGCGGCGTTCGGTAAGCGCCGCCTGGATGAACGTGACCTCTCGACCCAATATGTCGGTGGCTTCCCGGCAGAGCTCTGGCCGCTCGCGCATCAACGCAAGAAACTCATTGGAGGGTACGTGCAGCACGTTGCTCTCGGTAAGGGTCACCGCAGTCAGGCTGTATGGACGTCCTGTAAATGTGGACGGCAGCCCCAGGAGCGAACCGGCATCGAACTCTCTGTCCAGGTTCGGCAGGTTTCGTACGCTCATGCGCACCTTCCCTGTGCATAGAAGAAAGACCCCCACGCTGTCGCCGTCTTCGTGAAACAACACGTGTGCGGCCGCATAACGCTCCTTGCTCCCTGCTGCCTGCAGACTAGCTTTTAATCTCTCCGAAACCTTGAGGATATTGGCCCTACCACCCACATTTTTCATTCTGCAGTTATGCCAAAGTTGTAGCCGATCTTCTGTGACCCGAATCACAGATGGCTGTGAGGCGACTGACGTGTTCGTGCCTGCAAGGGCGACCGGTTTCGTCCCTTCAGCATGCCCGCCACCGTCCCCGGGATCTTGTGTATCCCGGGGACGGTTGGGTTGCCATTATTTAGTGGGACTAGGCAACAGTCTGGTGTGGCGGATTAGGTGGCACCGGACGCGGTGGAATGGGCGGTGGCGCTATCGGCGGCATGTTTACGCCCGCTGCCTGCCGCGGTGGATTAGGCGGCACCGGACGTGGTGGAATCGGCGGTGGCGCTACCGGCGGCATGTTTACGCCCGCTGCCTGCCGCGGTGGATTAGGCGGCACCGGACGTGGTGGAATCGGCGGTGGCGCTACCGGCGGCATGTTTACGCCCGCTACCTGCCGTGGTGGATTAGGTGGCACCGGACGCGGCGGAATCGGCGGTGGCGCTATCGGCGGCATGTTTACGCCCACTGCCTGCCGCGGTGGATTAGGTGGCACCGGACGCGGCGGAATCGGCGGTGGTGCTATCGGCGGCATGTTTACGCCCGCTCCCTGCCGTGGTGGATTAGGTGGCACCGGACGCGGCGGAATGGGCGGTGGAATTGGCGGCCCTGACATCACCGCCTGCGTTCCAACCGCCAACGAAGGAGTCGCCCCATATCCTGCTGTCACAAAGAACAGCAGAACCAGTACGATCCCTGCAAGTAGTTTGCGAGTCATACTTTTGTCCTCCTTAGATCTGGAGTCTCTCGCCTATCGCTGTTCTCCGGACCGTGAGCAGGCCGGAAGCTGCGCCTGAGGCGAGTCAAAGCGCATGTAGACTGAGCCAGCCAAAACTTGGGTCAGCATTCCAAAGCAACGTGAGCGCAACAGGCGCGCGCGGTGCGGTGAGCGAAGTATTTTGTGTGCCTCATGATTGCCATCCCAAACGGGATGGAGGCGACTATCGCGTTTTGCCAGGCAGCTTCGTCACCTGGCGGCTGGAAGGTGGAACTCCCGGTGCCCCCCCTGAATTGCGCAGCGGATGCGTTGGTGCTCACAGGATAGGAGTCTGTCCGGCCCCGGTTCCCTCGAACGCGCGTACGAACAACGAATGAAAGGCCCTGGGAGAGAATTTGGTTGCTGGGCGGAAGGGTTTCGAAGGTCTATCCGAGAGTAGAGGGGCCGCCTACCAACGTCATGCTGTTTCAGGCTCGGCTACCGGATTCGTCCAGCAAGAACTGGCTACTCTCCGCATCTTGATGTATAAGCCAGATCGAAACCTGTGTCAGTGACCTTCGGCACCATGTGATGTGATTGCCTCGCGACGCCACGCGATACTACCAACAGTTCCAATCTGTTCACCGATCTTTTCATTGACAACACAGATTGCACACCTTAAACTCTCTTCTAAATTCCTGCCCAGGTAACAAAAAAAGGGATCCGCTGTGAACATTCACAAGCCGTTGCTGTCGTGTTGTCTCCTGGTAGCCGGAGCGAGTCCGCTCATGGCACAACTAACTGTGAGTTTGACTCCCAACCCATCCGGCCCGCAGCCGGTTGGAAACTCGATCACGTGGACCGCCACCGTAAGCGGCGACCCGGACCAGAATCCGATCTATGAGTACACCTTCAGCGCGGAGCTTACTGGAGCTCCCGTGCTGGTCAGAAAAGGCTATGGGCATTCGAATACCTGGACGTGGACGCCAAGTGCGTTTGAGGGCAATTTCACCATCGGGGCAACCGTAAAGAATGTGCACGCGGGCACATCGGCTTCGACAACCACTTCGTATACCCTGACCTCCCGGGTGGTAAAAGGGCATGCCGCCGTGAATCCCACCAATCACCCGCTGGTGGCGTTTTTCAGTACTGGCTCTTGCCAGGTTCCCAACTTCATGCGAGTCCGCTTCACTCCTACCAGCGTGCCGCCGGGCGGAAACCCGAACTCAATGACAACCAACCTCGTTCCGTGCCGCTTCAACTTAACTTCCAGAATTGGGGACAACACCAGCATGAATTTCTATATTGCCGGCATGTATCCCAGTACCACGTATAACATGCACTGGGAAACCGTCGACCCGAACGGCAACATCCTGCATGTTGGTACAGACATCCCGTTCACCACGGGCATGATCCCCTCTAGTCTCTATTTCCCGGCTTTCTATCCAACCGG
This sequence comes from uncultured Acidobacteriaceae bacterium, assembly GCA_963782275.1. Taxonomy (GTDB): domain Bacteria; phylum Acidobacteriota; class Terriglobia; order Terriglobales; family Acidobacteriaceae; genus Bog-257. Next base: position 422,916 of record CAWAJA010000016.1, read on the forward strand.
GACCTCCGGTGATCCTGCGGACGGGTTGGTGCTGCACAGTGTCATAACCGTTCCCGTGAACGGGCATATCTATACATCGGCTGCGGTGGACTTGGCGGGAAACATCGTGTGGTATTCGGACCCCGTCCCTCCCTTAAGGACGGAGACAGGCGGTAACTACTGGGGTTTTTCCAACCCAGCCAGCGACGACCCCTATGTGAACGGTATTCGTGAGTCGGATCCAGCCAACAATCCCGTGATCGAGACGACACTGGGCGCGATCAATGAGCAACTAGCGGCCCTGGGGGTTCGTCCCATTACCTCCGTGCATCACGAGGTGCGCCGGCTCATAACGGCGAACGGTCAGCCACCTCATGGCGACATCATGGTGATAGGAAACGCGGAGTACGTTTGCACCAACTGTCAAGGCGGCACTCCACAGAATCCAGTGGATGTCCTGGGCGATGAGATCATCGTGATGGACAACAACATGAACGTCGTCTGGGCCTGGGATCCATTCAAGTTTCTTGACGTCAACCACGTGGCGATCTTAAACGAGAAGTGCAACAACCCTGCCGGCGGAGGAGGCTGCGAACCTTTCAGCAATCAGTTCACGATGGCCAATGACTGGATGCACTCAAACTCGCTGCAATACGAACCCTATGACGGCAGCATCATCCTCTCGTCGCGGCACCAGGACGCGGTGTTTAAGGTCAACTTCGCTAACGGAAGCGGAGATGGCCACATCATCTGGGAACTGGGTAACCCTAACGAACCCGCGGGGCTTATTGGCGGGCCGGGCGGCGCGCCGTTGCCTACCTTCACGCTCACGACCAATGGCGCCGGTGGGCCGGACCTTGGCTATCCCTGGTTTTCACACCAGCACGACCCTGGGTTTGCGTTCAGAGGCCAACTCTTCAACAGATCACGGATTTTCACGGTTTTCGACGATGGCAACACCCGCCAGGCGTTCTTCAATCAAAACGCCGACAGCCGTTGCCAAGAGCTAGCAATTGACGAGACGAACTTGACCGCCAATCTCAACATCAATGGCGACGTTTTGAGTTACTCCTTCGCCCTGGGCAGCGCACAACTGTTGAGGAACGGAGGCCTCGCTTGCGACTCTGGGATCATCAGCTCCGGGAACAACCCCTTAACACAGTCGGTCGAGCTGGATGCAAACGGTAATTTCATTTACGCGCTCAACGCCGCGGAGGACACCTATCGCTCTTTCCGGATGCAGGACATGTACACTGCGATTAACCCTTAACCTGGGGAGACTCTCTCTAGAGCCGCGCGTCCAAATGTATCGGCATCAAGAGAGTACAGTGCGGCAAAGTCGTGATGAGTTCTCCGGAGGCTTACGGGACGCAAGCAGGCAAAGGGCCTAACAGCCATCGACACACACACTAACTCACACAAGCACTCACATTAAAGGGGCAATAGAGGCATCAGAATCCCGTAGCACGAAAACATGAAACATCACGCGAAGGAATACTTATCCCGCGCTTATTCTCACGGTCGAGATGATGAGTTCGTGGTATTCATGCTGCAATTCCATCAGTTTTTCTTGCAGGAGCCGCGAGTGATAGTCATAAATGAGGGTCACGGCTCTAACCACGAACACCTTGCGGACCCAGGGCTCGCTCTCATTCAAACCAAGAACCGCGCTACCGCTTGTTCATTCCAAGCAACGCCGGTTCCGATCACGCCTTCTACGACGGCCATTCCGTGCTCTACGCGGAGCGGCTCGGCGAGGATAGGATTCCACCAGTCGGCATATTCCAGGTAGTGAGCGGTTGGCGTGGCGCACATCAGTTGCGCACTGATTTCGGGCCACAAGTGGTTGGAAATGGGAATCCTGTGCACCTCAGCAAGAGCTGCGGCATGCAGCCATCCCGTCACCCCACCAATCTTCATCACGTCGGGCATCATGTAATCCGAGGCCCCGGCCTCGATCGCGTGCCGCATGTCCAGAGGTCCCCACCAATTCTCGCCACACTGGATTGGGGTCTTGATCTCACGGGCAACCAATGCATGGCCAGTGAAGTCGTGTGCGAGTACGGGTTCCTCCACCCAGGTAAGCCCCTCGTTGTCGAGCACGCGAAGCCGTTGTACTGCTTCCGAAGGGGTCAGGGACTGGTTGTAGTCGACCATAAGAGCCATATCGTTCCCAATGCTGTTGCGAATGGCGCGTACGACCTCAAGGTCCTCGCGGACGGATGGGTACCCAATCTTTGCCTTGACTCCCTTGAATCCACGTTTCGCCCAGTCTTCAGCCACCCGCGCGGAAGCGGTGGCTCCGTCATACCCCACTGCACCGTACGCGGGAACGAGCTTTTCCGTGAAGCCCAGTAAACGCACGAGCGAGCTATTGTGGCTGCGGGCTAAAGCGTCCCACAGCGCCATGTCGATGGCGGAGAGTGCCATGCCAACCAGTCCTTGCAGCCCGAGCAGGCGAAATCGCTTGCCGAGCTTATGCCTGATTTCTCCCGGCGCAAGAAGTTCCGCCCTGACCAGGGTCTCAAGATTCCGGATCAGGTCAGCGGTTGGTTTGAGGGCTGCCAGCGTATAGGTGAAGACAATGCTGTGTCCAACTGTACCGTCCTCGGCGATGACATCCGTCAACACCAACGGAGATTCTGTGATGGTGCCGCTCGCGGTCTGATGCGCCGGTGTCATGGGCACCTTGACGGCTCGCACGCTAAGTTCGCGGATCCTGGGGGCAGGTGCGTTCATAAACACTGTGGGCTGAACAGCCATACGCGACTGCTTACGGTTTGGGGTGGCCGAATGTCAGCCGCTCAGTCTCCAAACCTAAAAAAGCCACAAATGTAGCACCCAAGGACGCACACAAAAACCTTAACCGCTGCGGCGAATAAGGCGGCATCACGCCGCTCTTTCCGGTTGCTCGACGCGACTTTGCGGCAGTTCGACCCGGGGCGGGAACTTCCGCCTTGCCCATTTGGCCAACAGGTGAGCAGCCCCGAAGGCCAGCAACAGCGCTGCTACCCATCGCGCCAGGGTAACCACTCCCTCGGCATCCAGGCGCGGCCACTGTGCCTGCCGGAGCACCTCCCAGCGTTCCATCATCCAGTGCCAGGCGGTATGGGCGGCAAGAGCAGAAAGTATAATCACGGCCATGCGTTCCGCAACCACCAGCCGGAACATGGCCAGTACGGGAACCATCAGCGCCAGCACCAGCAGTTGCCCGATCTCGATGCCGACGTTAAACGAAAACAGCGAAACCAGCAGGTGGGAGCCGGCGAACTGCAACTGCTGTCCTAGAGCATAAGAAAATCCGAAGCCGTGCACCAGGCCGAACAAGCCGGTGATCACCCAGCGGCGGCGCAGGTCTGCGCCGACAATGTTCTCCAGTGCCATATAAACAATGGAGGCGGCGATGGCCGTTTCCACGAAGGGTGGGAACCAGGCTCCTGTCGGCGCCAAATGAAATGCGGAACTTGTCAGCGTGACCGAATGTGCCACGGTGAAGGCGGTGATGACCGGTATGAGTCCCTTCAGCCCTCGGAAGGGGATGATCAGGCAAAACAAGAACAGCAGATGGTCAATTCCACTCAGGATGTGCTCGATCCCGAGCACGACAAAGCCACTGGCGGCGTGGTACCACGCCGGATTCAAAGGCACGGGCCTCGACCCGCCAGGAATGATCAGGGCCCGGCTGGGTCCCTCCAGGGGTATGTAGCGGACCGTCAGCTTCGTAAAATCGCCCATATCCGCTGCTACCAGCGACTGAATCTTAAATACGGACTTGGGCGACGAGATCGGATACACGAAATGAGCATCGAAATAACCTAGCCCGTAGCCGAGGGTCATGCTCGAGTCCATGGGCTGGGCAATATGCGCGACCGCGGCATCGTAGTCCTCAAATGAACGGTCTGAAGGCGACGATAAACGTCCGCTCGACTCTGAAGGCGTGAGCCGGACACCGTTTTCCAGAATGACAAAACCCTCCTGCGCCAACAAACGCAGCCCCGCCTGGGTCGCAGGTCCTGACGCGGCCACATCGTAGTACTGGCCGTTTTTGAACGGAAGAGGCACTGATTTCAGCAGGTCCAGAGGGATGCGAACTACCAAGTCCGCCTGCTTGGGTTCGATCTTCACAAAGGCGTTGATCATTGTGTTGGTGGGCAAGTCATGGGCCGCCGCCAACGCCGAAGCCAGCACTAGCGCGAGAGCCAGAGCCGCCGTGAATCGGACGCGATCCCTGAGCATAATGCGAGACCCCTTGACCATCAGCAGCGGCAGCCGGGAAGGTTCCCGGCCGCCGCTGCAACGGGCTGAATATGTTTCAACGTGCTTAGGAGCGCCCTACTCCTACTTTGCTGTGAATCTCTGGATGCGGCGACCGGTAATGGTTTCCGCAACGTACACCCTGTTTTTGGAATCCACCGCGACGGTGTGGCTGTAGGCAAACTCACCTCCGTTGTGTCCGGGACAAGGCCCGATTCCGCACTTACCGAGGGCGGAAAGCACGTTACCGGTTGAATGATCCAAGAGGAACACATTGTCGGCATCCAGAGCGACGTTCACGATGTACTTCTGGGACGTCGGACTGTTAGCGGAGCGATAGCTGAGGTTGGGGTAGAAATCCATATCGCAAGCCCGGGTGCCGGCCCACAGAATGGCTTCGACTTTCGCCTTACTTGCGCTTGATGGGAAGGTGTAACCGTTGGTTCCGATGTAAATGACCCTGATAGGAGCAGCGGGGGTCGGTGCCGTGCACCCTGTGTTGGGCACCGTGGTGCATCCGGCACCGGTGGAAGGTTGAATCCACTCGCTCGTTTTCCCGATGACGATGATGCGGCTATCGGGCCGATCGCAGAGGTAAACGTTACCGTCGTTGCCGAGCACGACGCAGTGCGGATGGCCGCCCCCACTGGACCCGAAGCTGTTAAGCGGGCAAGGGGTGCCCGGGAAGATGGTGCCATTGGGGGTTTCGATATGTCCACAGCTTTGGCCCCATTGCCCGACGTAGCCATAGGGATTACTGACCGAGATTAACCCAGGATTGAAGACCACGACGCGGTAGTTGCCGTAGCCGTCGGCGACGTAGACGTCGCCTGTCAAGCCGGAGACTGGTCCTACCCCGGGATCCACCGCAATATCCGGCGGCTCGTTCAACAGGACTTGACTGGAGTTGTTGGCAGTCGCACCGCAAATGCCCGATGAAGTGTCGCAGTAATCTTTCGTCCCGATCTGCCATGTGTAGGTTGCGCTTGCGCCCATAGGTCCTGCGACTGCCGGGTTATACATCTGCACTACCCCGTCCCCGTTGCCGCCGACCCAGAGCATGCCGTTGTAATCCACATAGCAGCCGTGCGCGCCATGCGGGCTGTACGCGCTGCGCCCAATGCCGGATGTCCCAGTGTAGGCACCGTAAGTGCCGGCTACGAGGTGGAGCGAGGGATTACCAAAGCTTCTATCCTGAATCGTTTTTCCGTTGGAGCCAATCGCGACGACCGGAGGAGAAGGCTCCGCATGTGCCGCGGTAGCGTCATTCCCGTTGATCGCGCCTGACTCATTGTTCTGAAGGACACCGTTGACACTGACCCCGACTTCCCAGCCGCGGTTGAAGGTGTAAACGTTGTCATTTTGGTCGACACAAGAACCGGCGACTTCGCCCTGTACCCACCTGTTGCCACTGGTTGCGTACGGGCTGCCTGCCGGGTAGGGGGTCGGCCAAGTCATATAGTTATAGCCCTTCGGAGCCGGCAGTGAACTCGGCCAGGAGGCATCGAGAGTGAAAGTGGGCGGGCTACCCGGGTCCACCTGCGCCCTGACGTGTGAAGGTTTCCAGAGCCCGAAGCCAACAACTAGCGCCGCTACAAGGGCGCCCGTGTACAAATAGTGTACGGTCTTCACGGTGATTCCTTTCTCTGCAGTTTTCGCCGGTGCTTGAGCGAAAACGGGCTGGGCTTTCATCCATTTGTTTAGGAGCTTGTGGCCGGGAGGCATTGCGACTTACACGCCGAGTCTCCGAAGCAACAGAACTCCGCGTTGGGGCACGTTTTTCCGAGAGCGCGTTCGTCAGTGGCTGAGGCTTTTCTCGCCTCGCTCGAGTGCTGCGGCGCGTGTTGAAGTAAAGCTGGGCAGCAATAGCCCCGCCACGCACTCGGGTGCGTCTCGTGTTCCTTGCGCGTGAGCGCACATTCAGTAAGTTGACACGTTGAAAAAGAGCAGTCGCTAATGAAAGGAAACGGTGCGGGCTTGCATGCAGGGAGACGCGGAGCACAGAAGTGACTCCAAAACCCCGGAATAGTATGTCGCATGAAATACACAGTCAAGGCACAAAAGTGGTATTGTGTTCGAAACGAGCGAAAAAATTTCGGATGTGCCAGGGCAGAGAAAGATCGGATGCGACTCCATGCCCGAGAGGCCGCCCGCCCGATGAAGTCTCGGGAGTGGCGCTGAGTGAGGACGAGCGGCCGGCGGTCTCTGCGTCTTGGGACCGGACACTGAAGTTGGGTCTGCTTGGAGTTCGAAGTGCGCCATTCCGACTCTCAGGAGCTGGGTTTTTCCGCCACCTCTGCCGCATGTTGGCGGGCGCGGTTGGCATCCGCAAGCCGCCCCTGCCGCGCATAGAACTGCGCCAAGCGCAACCACAGCTGCGGAACATTGGGGGCGAGCCGGGCCGCTTCTTCCTGATAAGAAGTCGCCTTCCCGATGTCGCCCAGCGCATCCCATGCGGCGGAACGGCCCTGCGCCACCATGATGTCAGACTTACCGCTGTTGTCGGCTGTCTTGACGTTGTCAGGCGCGCTCCGGACCGCCTGATCAAATGCCTTCAATGCCTCGGCGGGTTGCCCGGTCGCCAGGTACATGTAGCCCAGGTTGAGAAGCGGTTGCCGCGGCCATCGGGAAAGCTCGGCGGCGTGTTTCATAGCAGCGAGCGCCGCCGTCATACGGCCTCGTTTCTGGTAGCTTTCGGCCAGGGCCCCCCAGGTGATTTCGTTGGGCTCGAGCGAGACCGCGGTGAGATATTCCTGGTCGGACTCGCCCCAGCGACCGCTGGCAAAGAGCACATTACCGCGCAGCCAGTGAAGGAATGCACTGTCTGGAAAGACGGAGAGTCCATTCGAGGCTGCGGCGAGCGCCTCGGAATTGCGGCCCAGTGCGGCGAGAACGGCGGCGGCATTGGCCCACGAATTAAATGCCTCGGGGCGCTTCGGGCCCGGCGCTTGCGCGGGGATGGGCGCAGTTTCGCAATTAACCGGAAAGCGGCGGATCAGTTCCTCAGTTTCCGCCTGGCGGCGCACGAAGACGGCAGATACTTCATCCACATACACCGGTTGCCAGAGCCTGCTCGCACACCAGTCGCGCAGCCGGACAAGGTCAATTCCGTCAAAACGCCCCAGTTGAAAGATGACAGTATTGATGTTGTAGCGGCGTGCTTCTTCTTGCCATAGGTCGGAATCCGGCGCCGTTTGGAGTAACTTATCCATCCGCCGGATCCGTGGCACTCCGAACAACGTGTCCCGGCCGTCAATGTAGTCGCGGCGCTCGGGACCCAGCTTCCAAACCAGATAACTGCCCTCATCGTAGGTGGTGAAGACTTCAGCCGGGAGTTTCTCGCGGGCTATGAATTCCGCCGCATGTTGCGGGAACCACCAACTCAACCCAGGGCCGAAGTTGGTCTCCTCGGTGGCTTGAAAGTAGTGACGGTTGCTTACCAGATCAAAACACCGCACGCCGGCAACCTCAATAAACAGCACAGCAGCAGTAGTGCCGATGACAAAACGCACTCTGGGGACATTTATCCACGACGCGACGCGGCGAACCTCCCCAGAAAAGACATAGCCACCGACTACGACCACCACGCACGCAAAAACCGCCCCCATGCGGACGTATCGCACAGCGGGGTAGATTGCTCCCAGCAAGAGAACCGCCGCTCCCAGCCGGACCCTGAGCACTGCAACCACGGATGCGAGGACAGCGATTGCCAGCAGAAAGTAAATGGCGCCGCCGGTTTGCCGCAGCGACAAAGAATTGCAGATCACACCCCAGCGCATGGGTACGCTGGCCCACTCCATGATCCAGAACTGCTGTTGAGCGTTGGCGCGCTCCTGGCGGAGCAGCGCGCGGTAGATTCCCCAACCCCAAGGATTCGCCAAAGTAGCCAGCGCCGTGCAAACCAACCACCCTGCTGCGCCCCTGAGTCTTTGCTGGGCAGCGGCACGTCGGACGCTGCCTGCAGGCATCTCCAGTGCCTCCGTGGTTACGTAAGCGGCAATCAATCCGAGGCCCGATACGAAGCCGAAATGAAGATTGACCCAGGCCACCATGAGCAAGGGCAGCAACCAGAGACGGGCACGGCCAGTCTGGTAATTTTCCCACAGCAGTGAAAGAAACGCCGCAAAGAGCACTACGGTAAACATGTCAGCGCGGGGAGTGGTGCGCAAAGCAATGAGGGGTACCGCGAGGATGGCGATTCCAGCACTCACAGCGGAACCCCGCCGAATAAGCAATGCTACCGTCCCACAGCACGCGGTCGCCCCGATCCATGAAATCAAGGTGTAGCCGCCGAATAGGTAGGCGGCATAGAAGGTAAGTCCCGCGCCGACCGGATAAATCCAGGGTTCTCCTTGTGCGGTGTACGAGAAGACGTCAATTGACGGGATGTGATGATGCTGCGCTACCCACCGTCCCGTCGCCATTTGCCAGCCGAGATCGAAATCCGAAACCGTGCGCAGCCCGGCCAAAAGCGCATACGCCAGGGCAGCCACGCTCAGAACGATAAACAACTTGCGCGCCGGATCCGAATTCGACTTGGGTCTCGTGCGATTCACCACTTCCTGTGCCGCCCGGAACTTGATCCGGCTCCCGCGGTGCTCCCCGGTTCGCGCCCTTCAGAGGCTGCGTCCATCACCGCCCTTGGTCTGCCTCACGAAGCCGATGAGATAAGGGAGTTCGCACCTTTTCCCCGCAGCTCGCGCTGCGATGCCCTAGAGCCAGCCTCTTCGACTTGTACATCGATGCTCCCGCTGCACCTGGCAGCGTACTGCCGCATGGCGCGACTCTGCAGTGGCAGGGTCTGCTGGTCGTGAGTGGACACGCGGGCGTACAGACCGGCGCGAAACCGGTTTCGTTGTTTTTGCGGCTGGTCAAAAACCCTGCGGGATTCGGTTTCCTGCGAGGCCCGTTTTCCGGGCATTTGCCAGGGACCTTCCTACCTGGCCAGAATCAAATGGTTCCGGCCAGGGCGGCATTCATTCTACGCTAGCCGGAGTCCAGGCTGGCACCGGACGGTTGCAGCGTGGCAACCTGCTAATGGCCCTGCTCTTCAGTCTGCAGCAACCCCATAAACGCCAGGACGGCGTTGGAAAGATGCTTATCTTTGCGGTAAACGCGGAAGTACTTGAGCTTGGCGTCCATTCCGCTTACAGAAACACCTGCAAGCGAACCGCTGGACAGCTCGCGCTGAACCACGGTCTTGGGTTGAATGGAAACTCCCAGTCCCACTTCTACGGCTCTCTTAACGCCCTCCAAGTTTCCGAAATCGAGCACGTTCTTTAAGGTGATGCGCTTTTCTGTCAGTCGCTCTTCAACGACCGCCCTTATGCCGGCGCCTCGGGCTGCCACGATCAACGTCTCCTCCAGCAGTTCCCTGGGCTTGACGCTTTTCTTTTTGGCCCATCGATGACCGCGAGGAACGATCACGATTAGTTCGTCGGTCATAAACTCGCTGCACGCGAGCCTGGGATCCTTCGCTTCATGGCTTACCAGCCCAAGGTCGACTTTGTTGGCCAGGATCTTTGCCACGATCTTCTCCCCCAGCGATATGTCGAGCGTCACATCAACCGCGGGGTATTGCTTACGAAAAGAAGCCAGGACGCCGGGCAGGAAGTAAATGCCGATCGGAAAGCTGGCCGCGAGCATCAGTTTTCCGCCGCCCAACCCCTTGAGTTCCTCAATTCTCTGCTCCGCTGCTGTGATAGAGGCCATGATTTCTCGGGTCGCATCGAAGAGAATTTCGCCGGCTTGGGTCAGTGCGACCTTTTTTCCCAGCCGGTCAAACAATGGAGCCCCGTAATACTCCTCCATCTGCTTAATGTGTTTGCTGATGCCCGGCTGTGTAAGGTGTACTACTTCGGCGGCGCGAGTGAAGCTGTGGGTCTCCGCTACCGCCTGGAAGATCCGCAATTGATTCAGATTTATCATGAATCCGGGTGATTGGCAGAATAGTAACAATTCTGCTGATTCATGCCAATACGGCAAGCGGTTGGATGTTGTACCGGGGAAGGACGTACGTGAAAGTTGCGAGCCGCTTTTTTGCGCTGGAGATAACAGTTCAGGCTGCTCCTGCGCCGTGCGCAGCGCAGGCCCTGAGGGACGGGCTTCCCTTTCGGCGGCGGCTAATCGGGAGTCCAGCCCAGGAACTCTTCGTGTCCTGCAAAAATTGTGACCAGCAGATCACGAATGCGCTGCGTCCTGCCGGCCGGCTCGGGCTCCGCGGCCAGCTCAGACTCCTCGACCGTCATGGGTTCAGCTGCGACCGGCGTCTCCAGTTCTGGCTCGATGCAGGTGGGTGACATAAGGCCTCACTTACAAGAAGCGCGCCTCCCGACCGATAGCAGGTCCGGAAGAATGCTTTCCTTCTATAGAATAGCCACCTTGCTTATGCACTCCGGTGACCGCCATCACTTTCGGGTGTGACATCATGAACCGGAGTAGTTCATCGGAGGAGGAGTGCATATAGGCGAGGCGATCTTTCTGTTCTTCGCGGCGGCAATCGCCGGAACCCTGAACGCGGTGGCGGGCGGAGGGACCTTTGTGTCCTTTCCAGCCTTACTGGGCATGGGTGTACCGCCGGTGCAAGCCAACGCAAGCAACACGGTCGCACTGTGGCCTGGTTTGGCGGCCAGCACAGGGGCCTACTTTAAGCGGCTGGATGTGCCGCGACGTTTATTGGTCCCCCTGTTGCTGACCAGCGTCTTGGGAGGCTTCGCAGGCTCATTGTTGCTGCTCAAAACGCCGCAAACTGTGTTCCTACATCTCGTTCCCTGGCTGCTGCTGGTTGGCACCTTGCTTTTTGCTTTCGGCAACCAGATCCGCGCATTGGCCGGTGAGACTGCCTTGATGCGCGATTGGCGTCATGCCTCCTGGCAGATTGTTGCCCTGACTTCCTGCGTCGAGCTCCTGATCGGAATCTACGGCGGATATTTCGGTGCAGGGATCGGCTTTATCACGCTGGGGATGTTAGCGGCGCTGGGCATGAGCGATGTCCATGCCATGGGCGCGATCCGGACATTGCTGGCCGCCGTCATCAACGCCGCAGCGGTGCTGATGTTCGTTGTGGCGCGGGCCGTGCTTTGGCCGCAGTGTCTGGTCATGATCGCCGGGGCGACGACAGGCGGCTGGTTCGGCGCGCGCTTCGCCCAAAAGGCCGATCCCGTGAAGGTGCGGCGGGTAGTGATCGCCATCGGCCTGGCGATGACCGTGTACTACTTCGTCAAGGTACACTAAACTAGTTCACCCTCACACGACGGCAATCTGCCTGCGGAGGTCCGGCGCGAACAGGCTCTTGGGAATCATCGCATGCACGCCGCGCACGATGTCCACCACCTGCGTCACCCGGAAGCTCACCGCGATGCTGCATAACCCGTAGGCATCGTGCTTCGTGAGGTTGGCACGGCTGGCAAGAAAATCGATCGCATTGCGGGCGGCCAGCATCATGGCGACGTTCAGGTCCTTGTCCAGTCCCAGTATGATCCAGTGCGTCTCCGTTTCCGCAATCGGCCAGGCAAAGTTCTTCTGCTTATGAAGAACAACCTGGATGCGCAGTTCCTTCATTCCCGTTTCCAATGCGCAGAGACAGATTTCGCCATCGCCCTGGGCGGCGTGCGAGTCGCCGGTGAAGATCAGTGCTCCCGGTTTCCACACGGGAATGAACATGGTTGAGCCCTCCGACATTTCGCGCAAATCGGTGTTGCCGGCGTGAGGGCCTGGAGGGACGGAGTTGGTTATTCCCGGGCTGAGAGGAGGGTAGAAGCCATCGGGAGGAGCCAGACCCAGCGTGCCCTGAAATGGGCTCAGCGGAACGTGAATGCTCGAATTAAACTCGGCTGTCATCGTCGCAAGATCAAGCTTCATGTACTTCACCTGGCCTTCAGGGAAGTCCTTCGCCAACAGGCCTGTTCCCAGCGAACCCGGGTTGTTGAAGGTGCCGCCCCAATCCAGCGGCTGAATGCGTTTGTAGCGTACCTCCAGTACGTCCCCGGGTTCGGCGCCATTGACGTAGATGGGCCCAATGATCGAGTGCGGGCCTCTGCCAGGATTGTCAACGCGCATCTTCGCCAGCACCTCGATGGGAACGCCCGGTTGCATTTTGTTCAGGAAATGCGTCCAGGTATTGGGGTAGCTGATGATGTCGCCGGAATCGACTTTCAGGATCGGATCGAGTGTGGTGTCGTAAACGCCCAGGTGGACAGTCTTGTCATTGCTCTCCACCACGTGCACGTGACCTTCATCGTCTTTCTTTGCGGGCGCGGCAGAGCCTCCGCCACCTCCGCCGTCGAGGCCATCGGAGGCGCTCGCGAAGAGGTTGAACCAGGGGCCGATCGTCGCCAGCGCACCCATGAAGCTGCTGGCGGCCAGCAGCCGCCGGCGAAAATGCCCGCGTGCGCTCAGAAAGCCGTCGAGCCGCTCGCGATGGATCTCATCCATATGCAGAAGGCGGTCTGCGACGCGACGGGTGAACGCAGCGTCCTTAATGTCCTCGCGGAGCACACCCCTCCCATTCTCTTCGCCGCAGCCAAAGAGGTTCCCGCAGTAGTGAGCATGGTTGTAGGACGATTGTTCTGCGTCCTGAAAATTGTCGGCATTCGTTGGCATATTCGGCTCCTCCATAAAGCAGCTAGTATGCGCAAGAGTCCCGTGTGCTGCAATGGTTTTGTTTTTGGCCCAGCAGGAGATTTGTGCTACGCTCTTGGCCCGACCGGAGCCGGCAACGAACTTATGATTGTTGGGCCTTGATGTGGAATGCACCTGCGCCGCATTTCAGGTACAAGGAGAGTCCCTTATGGCGGCAAATCCTACCCCGATTACCGATTTGAGACTTGAAAGGTCAAAACCGCATTAGTTCCTCAGCCTGGTCATGACCAACTTCGCCAAATGAGTTGCCCGAGCTAATAAGACCGAGCAGTCAGGACAGTCTGTCTCAAGTAGATGTTTGATTTTCCTATGTATCTAGGGACCTGCGCTGTAGCTAGGGCGTGATCTCGAACACCGTCCCGTAGCCGTGAGTGCCGCCCTGGTAGGTCGTGCCGTAGAGATTGCCTACGGCATCCAGGACCAGGCCGGCGTAAGGGCGAGCCCCATCCGTGCCGTTGTTTTTGAAGCTATACAATACGTTCTCCGTCCAGCCCCCGCCGGCCTGCGGCGTCAACTCGAAGACCGTCCCTTGGCGGTGAGTACCGCCCGCGACGGTCGTGCCGTAGAGATTGCCGGCCGCGTCGAAGATTAGTCCGGCGTAGGGAAAAGCCAAAGCCCCGTCCGCCCCGTTGCCGAAGCTATGCAGCACCGTCTCCGTCCAGCCCCCGCTCCCGTTGGGCGTCAACTCGAACACTGTCCCGACGTCGTAAGTGCCGCCATTACTGGTCGTGCTGTAGAGATTGCCGGCGCCATCGAAGATCAGGCTGCCTTGGGATCGTATCCGTCCGTGCCGTTGCCGCTACGAAGCTATGCAGCACCGTCTCCGTCCAGCCCCCGCTCCCGTTGGGCGTCAACTCGAACACCGTCCCATGATAGGTCGTAGGCGCCGCCCGTAGTGGTCGTGCCGTAGAGATTGCCGGCGGCATCGAAGATCAGGCTGCCGTTGGGATCAGTACCGTCCGTGCCGTTGTTATCGAAGTTATGCAGCACTCGTCTCCGTCCAGCCCCCGTCCGCCTTGGGCGTCAACTCGAACACCGTCCCGCATGCCGTGAATGCCGCCCTCGCTGGTCGTGCCGTAGAGATTGCCGGCGGCATCGAAGATCAGGCCGGCCTGTGGACGCATCCCCGTCCGTGCCGCTATGCGGAAGCTATGCAGCACCTTCTCCGTCCAGCCTCCGCCCTGCTTGGGCGACAATTCGAACACCGTCCCGTTGCCGTGAGTGCCGCCCGCGCTGGTCGTGCCATAGAGATTGCCGGCGGCATCGAAGATCAGGCTGGCGTAGGGATAAGCCCCGTCCGTGCCGTTGAGGTTGAAGCTATGCAGCACCTTCTCCGTCCAGCCCCCGCCTGCCTTGGGCGTCAACTCGAACACCGTCCCGCACGTCGTAAGTGCCGCCGCCACATAGGTCGTGCCGTAGAGATTGCCGGCGGCATCGAAGATCAGGCCAGCGTAGGGAACTATAACCCGTCCGTAGCCGTTGCTGCTGAAGCTATGCAGCACCGTTCTCCGTCCAGCCTCCGCCCTGCTGTGGGCGTCAACTCGAACACCGTCCCGTCAGCTGTAAGTGCCGCCAGCGGTGGTCGTGCCGTAGAGATTGCCGGCGGCATCGAAGATCAGGCCGGCCGTCGGGATAAACCCCGTCCGTGCCGTTGCCGAAGCTATGCAGCACCTTCTCCGTCCAGCCCCCGCCCGCTGTGGGCGTCAACTCGAACACCGTCCCGCACGCCGTGAAGCTGCCGCCCGCCGTACGGTCGTGCCGTAGAGATTGCCGGCGGCATCGAAGATCAGGCCGGCTAAGGGCTCAGACCCGTCCGTGCCGTTGCGCTGAAGCTATACAGCACCTTCTCCGTCCAGCCCCCGCCCGCTTGGGCGTCAACTCGAACACCGTCCCGTCGCCGTGAGTGCCGCCCTCGTGGTCGTGCCGTAGAGATTGCCGGCGGCATCGAAGATCAGGCTGGCGTAGGGATTAGCCCCGTCCGTGCCGTTGCCGAAGCTATGCAGCACCTTCTCCGTCCAGCCTCCGCCCGCTGTGGGCGTCAACTCGAACACCGTCCCGCAGCCGCATCGCAATCAGTGCCGCCCTAGTACGGTCGTGCCGTAGAGATTGCCGGCGGCATCGAAGATCAGGCCGGCCGTAGGGATAAGCCCCATCCCGTGCCGTTGCCGTTGAAGCTATGCAGCACCTTCTCCGTCCAGCCCCCGCCCGCTGTGGGCGACAACTCGAACACCGTCCCCGTAGCCGTGAAGTGCCGCCCTGCTGGGTCGTGCCGTAGAGATTGCCGGCGGCATCGAAGATCAGGCCGGCTAGGGGACAGCCCCGTCCGTGCCGTTGTTGTCGAAGCTATGCAGCACCTGCTCCGTCCAGCCCCCGCCCGCTGTGGGCGTCAACTCGAACACCGTCCCGCATGCCGTGAAGTGCCGCCCTTGTTGGTCGTGCCGTAGAGATTGCCGGCGGCATCGAAGATCAGGCCGGCGTAAGGGATCAGCCCCGTCCGTGCCGTTGCCGAAGCTATGCAGCACCTGTCTCCGTCCAGCCCCCGCCCGCTGTGGGCGACAACTCGAACACCGTCCCGCAGCTGTAAGTGCCGCCCGCCGACGGTCGTGCCGTAGAGATTGCCGGCGGCATCGAAGATCAGGCTCGCTTGGGGATAAGCCCCGTCCGTAAACTTAGGGTCGAACGCGCGTAGCAGCGTTTCGGTGGCGCCCCAGGTGCTCGTAACACAAACGGTCACAGTAAAGATCAGCACCGTCGCTCTCAATCCGATTCGAAGGCTCTTGCCTAACATGAGTGTTCCTCTTTTGGCTCGGAAACTGCGTGAACAGGGCCGGTGGCTTTGAAGCATAAGGAGAGTCCCTCATGGCCGCAAATCCTACCCCGATTACCGATTTGAGACTTGAAACCGGCAAGACTCCCGAGGAAGCCACCATCCGCTGCGCAGGCAGAATCAGCTCAACGACCTCAGGCGAGTTGTATAGGGCGGTCCGTATCCTCATCCCGGAGACCAAATCGATCATCCTGGGCAACTGACTTAAGCTTGTCGTCGCACTAATAGTTCTGCAGTCAACCTTATACGACGGTCTTAAGCTTGCCGCTAGGAACCATATCTGGCTCGTGTAGTGTCTTCTCCGCATTTTTCACAGCGCGACCCGCCAATGGCTTCAGCCAGAGCAAAGCCATGAATGCGGCGGCAAGATCGCAGATAATCATCCCCCAAAAGACCTTGCTCCAGGAACCTGTCCTGGTAAAAATCCACGCGGCTCCGGGTCCGGCAAACGCCGCAGCGACTCCTTTCGCGGTGTAGACGACGCCATAGTTGGTGGTGGCCCACTTGCTTCCATACAGATCGCCGGTCAGCGATGGGAACAGGGAAAAGATATTACCCCAGGCGAAGAAACACAGGCCGGACAGCACCACGAACCAAATCGGATGAGCAATCAATTGCAGCAGAGCATAGACCGCAATTGCCTCCAGAATGAAGGCAACGAAGATAGCATTCTCGCGGCCAATATGGTCCGAGACCCATCCCCAGAACGGACGGGTAAAGCCGTTCAGCAGTCGGTCGACAGTAATTGCCAGAACCACCGCCGTCATTCCAAATGCCACGACGATCTTGTCCACATGATAAGAAACAGCCATCGGATTGAGCTGTGCGGTTACGACCAAACCACCGAAGGCCAACATCGTCATCATCAAATAAATGATGTAGAAGGATGGCTGGTGCAGCATCTGCCACGGCGTCAGGTCGACAGACGAGGTGTTTACCCTTGCCTTGATCTTGGCCGCTTTCTGTTGCCAGTTGGGCGGCGTCCATCCCTCTGGCGGACGGGCCAGAAACAAAGCCGACACTAGAACAACAGCTCCCTGAATCAGTCCCCAGACTATGAAGGTGTGCTGATAGCCGGAGGTCTTCAGCATGTTGGCAATGGGAGCGATGGTTGAGGCGGTGCCGATGCCATAGGCTCCGGCCGTCAAGCCGACACACAGACCACGATAATCCGGAAACCACTTCAGCGCATTGCCAATGGTTCCGCCATACACGATGCCGGCGCCGATGCCGCCCACGCTGTACCAGAAGTACAAGCTGCCGATACTCTCCGCGTATCCCGATCCTGCCCAGCCCAGCGCTACCAGAATCGAGCCAATGCCCAGCATGAACCGCGGTCCAATGCGGTCCACAAGGTAGCCTTCGAACGGGACCAGCCAGGTCTCGAGCGCGATGAACAAGGTGAACGTCCACTGAACGGCGACCAGCGAAACATGCAGATGGGCTTGTATGGGCTTGGTGAAGAGGGTCCAGGCATATTGCAAGTTAGCAATCGCCATCATCGCAACGATGCCGGCTATGAGCTGCACCCAGCGGTTGGGAATACGCGAGGGATGGATCAGCGAGGACTGAACTTCGGTCATAGTTCTATCTCCGCAGTGGAGCGTCCGGACGTAAACAGCCCAGCGATTAACTCACCTCTGCAAAATTCCCGCAAACTCTCGTTGGGAAAAACAGCCAGGTTCTGTCCTAGACTCCCAGGCGCACGCATGTGCTAAATTGGTCTGGTCATCGAACCAGTGTGGAAAGTTACCACGCCACCTGTTTGCTGTCAACGAACTACGAGAGTTGCCGCCAGCTCCGATGCCAATCATGACGAGCCCTGCCAAGGATGAAGTTCGAGCGCAGATTGAGATCTACCGTGGCTGGCTGGCGTCTCTGATCCGCCGCGGTCTGGATGTGCGCGATGCCTTGGCGGCCGGAGCTGCGAATGCTGAGGCGGTTGCGATCGCCCGGGTTTGGCAGCAAGACTGCGGAGTCGCGGTGAACAAGTTGTCAGGAGGCAGCAAGGCGCATTGGCTGGCGCGGGCATTCAGTGAAGCCTTCCTGGTGCGCGCTTCGGAAGGTGGTGCAGTTGAAGGCGTCGCTCCAGCCGAGATTGTCAACAGATTAATCGGGGTGCTTGAGCAGGCTCTCGCTTCCCTGTCGCACGATGATGTTCCTGCCCAGCTTTCGGGTTCACGAACGCCCCCTCCCCACCGCTTCGATTTCGTTCACGATCCGGGGCTCCGACCGATTCTGGAGCAGGCCTATACCGCGGGCAAACATGCCCTCGACGAAGGCCACTACGATCTGGCGCTGCTCACCTATTGCGGCATCCTGGAGGCCATCGTCACCGATGCGCTGCAACACAAGGGGCTGAGCGCGTTGCAAACCGCCGATCCTTCTCCAGGCGATGTCGCCGACTGGTCGTTTGAGACTCGGCTCACGGTCGCAGAGAGGACCGGCCTCATCGGCCGTGGCTGTGTCCGATTGCCTGCAGTAGCGCGGGCGTATCGCGATCTAAGAGACGAGAACCGCGAGAAGCAGGCGAAGCTGAGCGTTTCCGAGCGCGAGGCTCGGCTGACGGAACAAGTGCTGCACGTGATAATAAGAGACCTGAACCCAGGGCGGTGAATCCTTGGCTAGCTCGTTCAGTCTTGCAGGTCTTGCCGGAAAACAGGTTGCGCGGGATCGAGGCTCCCGTCGATCACACCCATGAGCAATTGTTCGTATGCCTCCGACGCGTCTGACAATGAGGCATAGCCGCGTTCACGCTGCACGCCTCCTCCCGTCGAATAGATGAGCGTGAAATAACGGCCTGAGGAATACTGAAGTTCAAGCAACTGGCTGGGCACCTCGGGATCGCCCTCCTGCCCCAGGACGTCCATCAAAGCGACCGTCCACTGCCGGCCCTTGGGGTCGGCAACGACCTCGCGCTCGATATATCGCCACTGGTCCATGCTCCACAACGGCATAATTACTCCAGCAGCCGGGTGCCCCGGGTCTCGCGCGGTTCGAGACCCGGGATTTCGTTCTCGGATCACTGGGATAGTGTGCTCTCCATCACGGCGCGGGGCAAGCGTTCCTTGTACCTTGTTTGCATGCCTTTGGGCCTGGAACGCGGAAGCCGGACGCGAAGCCGTGTTCCCGCAGAGATACGCCTCACTACCCCAGGTCTCGAAAGACGCGAGACCCGGGCCACCCGCCTGCTTACGTGTTTGCCAAGGGTCTAATGCTTCACCGGGAATGCCTTGACGAGAGCTTGCCGCACCAGCCAGGACGCGGGCTTGGAAAGCTGCTCGGGGTGATCTTCCATATACTTCTGCACGACTCTAATCAGCTGGTCTCTGCTGATTGCCGAGTCGGAGAAGTCAACACCTTCTTCTTCATTCATCGTTTCAGCTATCCCGCTAACGAAGCCCAGACAGAATCCTGAATCGTGGGCCTCCTGCTTCGTTCCCTGCCAGTCGCGGCTGTCAATCTTCTGTATCGCAGCCTTGCACTCCACGACAAACGTATTCCCGTTTGGACCCCAGATCCGGTACCACTGCTCTTTTGCTGTGGCGGGAACTACCAAGAGAAACAAAAGCACAAGTGTTGGTTTCATAGTTGGTCACCACTGTACTTCGTCCTTATCTCTGCAGTTATGAGGGGGCGGCGGCGAGTCTTTCTTGCTGAGGGGGAAGTCTTCAGATTCCCATCCGAAATCGGCATATTCGCAACGCCACAAGAAGGTTTTCCGATCTGTGTCAATAATCTGTTTAAGAGCCATACATTGTTCGGAGTGTACGAAAGCAAGACCAACTCCGCAAGGCTCCACGCCGGGTGCCCCGGGTCTCGCGCAGTTCGAGACCCGGGATTTCGTACCCGGATCACTGGGATAGTGTGCTCTCCATCACGGCGCGGGGCAAGCGTTCCTTGTACCTTGTTTGCATGCCTTGGGGCCTGGAACGCTGGCACGGCGGACACGACCTGCACTTCATCACCTTCAGTTGCTATGACAGGAAGCCGTTGCTGGCAACCGCGCAGCGTCGGGACTTGTTCCTCGAAGTGCTGGAACGAGTACGGCGGCATTATAGCTGGGTAGTGCTGGCATACGTGGTGATGCCCGAGCACGTTCATCTGCTGGTGACCGAGCCGGCGGAGCGCCCGCTGTCCACCGCAATACAAGCGTTGAAGCTCGGGTTCGCGCGGCGCGTAATTGGCGAGCGGCGCAGGCAACACCCGAATGAACTAATCGAGTGCGGCCCACAACGCATTTGGCACGCTCGGTACTATGACTTCAATGTTTGTGCAGCGGACAAGCGGGTCGAGAAACCGTTACATCCACCGCAATCTTCGGGGTCCCCAGCGAGGGCCGTTGTTGCTCTCGCTGGGGTGAAAGTCGGTGAAGCGCGGTCTGGTGGAAGCGCCGGGACTGTGGCGCTGGAGCAGCTTTCGCGCCTATGCCTACCAGGAGAAAGGTCCGGTCGGAATAAATCAGTGGTGCATGCCAAAGCTTAAGATCATCGAGCCGACAAGTTTCCCACGGTGATCCGTCGCACTCGCCCGGGTCTCGAACCCCGCGAGACCCGGGGCACCCGGCGCACATGGTTGGGGACAGGTTGTCGGGAGCACCGAGCACGAACCTTACGGCCCGCTCCACTTTCCGAGCTGTCTTCTCCACAGTTCTGACTGTGACCCGGTAGCGTCTGGCCATGTAAACGCAGTTGTCCGCGCCAGAGACATTTGCAGCGTGTTAATCAGGACTTCGACATCTTCAATCCGACGTTGCGTAACGCTGGACACCCTGCTGCGTACCCAGACGGTTAGATCCTGGTTCCACTCACTTAGCGAGCTATATAGCGGAGCCGTCGCTGCGCTCTCTATTCGGCGTGCCGCCTCATCTAGGATAGTTGTCAGAAATCGTGCGTAGACCAACTGGAGCCTGATTCCCAGTTCTTCTGTGAGCGGCTTTTCCTGCTTCACAGCGACGTCCAGCATCCGTTGGAGAAGCTGTGCCTCTGCGACTTCGCGAGGGGTCCCATCACGCCGGCTAGGTTTCTTCGAGTCATCAGAAAACATTGGGAGTCTCGCCACTTCGCGATATGCCGGCCGCGCAAACCAGTCCAAGTCCAGCATAAGAGACCGACTCTGAGTCTGTCGCAGTTTTCCTACGACTTGAATCGACGACTCCAACGCGTTCACAACGCCGCCGAACGAGTGCTCAACCTCGGACAAGCCGGCACATATAGCCTCAAAATAGTTATCCAAATTTGGTACGTTGGAGTTTTTCAATCAATCCTGGGAACAGGTGCGACTCCCGATCTCCTAGCATAACCGTGCCGTCCGTAAGTCCAACTATTAGGCTCTGGATGACGGATAGCACGGTGTGTTTCGGCTTCACTAGCTGCAAATGACACCTCAATCAACCTTAAGTGTGTATTGTTTCGGTGCGGCCTTCGCTCCCTCTTTCTTGCATATCTTGTTTTTCGCCCATCAGTTCCACGAACAGCACCTGCAACATCTGCGCAGCTTGTTCAGCTGTATCCGCTCTGCTCAGTGGCGCTTCCAGAAGGCGAATTGCTATGCTTTCCTTCCTGGTCTTCCTTGCCGAGTTCATCGCTGGCCAGAAAAGCGAGGTGGATATACTCCCGGCGATCGCCACGACCGGCAATCGGTTGACGGCAGCCCAAATGAGAACGAGCAGCCCGACCCCAGCGAAAACGGATGCCATGATATATAGAAGGCGCTCTCCTCCACGATTTTCTGCCACCGCCTGGTCAATGATCTGTCTAGCTGTACGGGCTGACACCGGCCTATGATAGCCGAAAAGACTCGTCCCTGTTATAAAAAATCAACGTACGTGACCCGCCGGGTACCTCAGGCTTGCGGCTCGGGGCTCTAATCTGGGCCGTCCGCCGGGGCCCCCACGTTTGCGCTTTTTGCGAGTGTGCGAAGAGTTAACGGATCGCAAACCGCGAGGGAGAACGGCGCGATAGGCGGGTGGCCCAGCAAGGATTCGTGAGGGGTCCCGCACCCAAGGCGGGTGGCGGGTGGCCCAGGCAAGAACTCTGCTAAGCAATTGAACATCGGGTGCCCCATCCAACCTTCTTTTGGTTGGGTGGGGATTTTGACCTTCACTTCGAGGGGGAGAGTGGTTGGCTTGCAAAACGGGCATCGCGCATCCCGCACCCCCCCACCCAAGCAAACCCAGCTTGGATGGGGCACCCTCAGGATGGTAGGCTGGGCCACCCGCCACCCTCAGGACGGTAGGCTGGGCCACCCGCCGGACCATCCCGAATCTTTCTGTGCCCAGGTTAGCGCCCAAAACCAGGGCGCGAACCTTGAGCGCCAGGCATTCAGCGAGAAACCGCTCTTTTGATGAAATCTACGTCCTCGTCTTTAAGTGCAAACCACTCTCCGCGCACACGTTTTGACTGGAAGGATTTGTGAAGTTTCTGTTCTAAGAGGTACGGATCGTCCGACGGGCTTGAGAAAACAAGGGTGATGTTCAGCGGAACCGATTTCTGCAGCCGCTCAAGGCGAAGAGTCGGGTTGGACCTCGTCATTCCGATTTTGTAGTAGCCGTTATCCTCACAGCGCATGATGTAAACGTGCCCAGGGCGCCCGGGCCGCTTTTGCTTGTCCTCCTTGTACGGCTGCCCCTTCCAGTTCACAGGAAGGAGAGAGATTTCAAAATGTTCAGGACTTAGAAGTTCCCCACAGCCGCATTTATATGGCAGATCAGCAGGAACCGTCTCGCGAACCTCAGCGCCAACATCAGTTTTGCACGCGGAACATCGAATCACGGTCCCCTTGGGAAACCATAGCTTCTTCTTCTTCAACGGCGTCATGTGAGGCGCTCCAACGGATCGATCCATCCTACAACCCCGCCAGTCCTCGGTTATCGATCAGCTCCTCCGGCGGCAGACCGGAGAAGCAGACCAGCCTGGTGCCCCAGGCCACGCTAGAAAAGATATAAATCCTTGTTTTCCGCCTCTAGATTTCCTGTGAACAGCGTATTTGTAAAGTACTCAACAATATGCGCTCTCTTCTCCGGATTCCACCTGTCATAGTAGGTGGGCGAAATAACAAAGTTCTCGCAGTTGTTGAGTATCAACTTGGACAAGAGATACCTTTGACAAGCACCGTCGGAATTCAGTACTGCGGCCAGTGATGTTAATGCCAGCGCTTCATCCTCTGGGATATAGCTGAAAATCACCGCTGACTCAGTTTCGCTGATAGGAAAGACATTCAACGTCACCCGAACCCAATCGTCCCCCCGTAGCATGTTATCGACTGAATACAGGGAACATACTGCAATAGTAGGCTGTTGATGATGGACACTGAACACCTGATGCAAGATGCGCTCGTGCTCCTGCGAAATCAGGGTTTCGTCAAAATGCCGCTTATAAAGATATGTAGCGTAAGCCCTGACCATATGATCGATTGCAAGCATCCCCGCGGGTTCCGGTTGATCACCCTTATCTATTCCGAGTTCTACCCGCTTCGTGTACGCTGCTTGGATTTTGATCGCTGCCTCCATTAGTACGTGGAGCTCCCTGGCGACGGCACGGTACGCAAATAAGAACAGTTGTTGCTGATCAGTAGGTCGAAACGGGCGCGTTTCGATGGGCGCGAATATCTCCGAATCGTGCCGAGAACAAAACCCAGTAAACGTTGTTGCTTGGTTGCGCCCCACATCGCCTAACAGCCCGTGGTGCAAGTCTGGATGCGTAGGCAAGAAATGTTGAAGTATCCACAGGCTTGGTTCGTAGAATGTGCGCATGGCAATGGGGACGCGCAAGCAGCGGGAGAAGCAAGAGGACATCTGGATTGCGCACACCGAGTTAGCGTCAGCTCCGGGACACCCCTTCTACCAGCGGCTGAATGAGCTGTTGGAGGCGGAGAGGTTCGATGAGTTTGTCGAAGACCGGTGTGCGAAGTTCTATGCGGCCAAGTACGGCCGGCCGTCGCTGACGCCGGGGATCTACTTCCGGTCGCTGCTGATCGGGTATTTCGAAGGCATCGATAGCGAGCGTGGGATCGCCTGGCGGTTGGCGGACTCGCTGGCGCTGCGGCGGTTTGTGGGCATCGGGCTGGACGAGTACACGCCGGACCACTCGACGATTTCGCGCACGCGGCGGCTGATCGATGTGGACACGCATCGCGAAGTGTTCGGCTGGGTACTGAGCTTGTTGGCGGATGGTGGACTGCTGCAGGGCAAGCGGGTGGCGATCGATGCGACCACGCTGGAAGCCAACGCGGCGATGCGCTCGATCGTGCGGCGGGACACGGGGGAGAGCTACGAGGAGTTCTTGCGCGGATTGGCGAAGGCTTCCGGCCTGGCAACGCCGACCCGCGAGGACCTGGCGCGACTGGACCGCAAGCGCAAGAAGCGCATGTCGAACCAAGAGTGGAAGAGTCCTGCGGACGAGGACGCGCGGATTGCGAAGATGAAGGACGGGCGCACGCACTTGGCGCACAAGGCTGAGCATGCGGTCGATCTGGACACGGGCGCGGTGGTGGCGGTCACATTGCAAGGTGCTGACCAGGGCGACACTACGACCCTGGAGGAGACGCTGTGCGAGGCGGGCATGGCAGTGGCCGAGCAGATCGGGCGCGAGGCCGAGTTGCGGCCCGGCGAGAAGCCCAAGGTCAACGTCAAGGGGATCGAAGAGTTGGTCACCGACAAGGGCTATCACAGCGGCGCGGTAGTCGAGCGGGTGAAGAGTTACGAGATACGTAGCTACCTTCCGGAGAAGCAACAAAAAGGACCACGTAACTGGCAAGGCAAAGCCGAGGAACAACAAGCGGTGTACCAGAATCGGCGGCGGGTGCGAGGCAACTACGGCAAGAGCTTACTGAGGCGGCGCGGCGAGTTAGTGGAACGCAGCTTCGCGCACTGCTACGACACCGGCGGCATGAGGCGCACGCACCTCCGCGGACACGAGAACATTCTGAAGCGGCAGTTGGTGCATGTCGGCGCGTTCAACCTCAGCCTCATCCTGCGCCAGTTGCTGGGTGCGGGAACGCCGCGGGAGTGGAGAAACCGCTTCGCTAAGCTGGTTCTGTTCCTTTATTGGCTGGGTTCTGCTCCTTTATTGGCTGTTCCCACGCGCAAGGGATCGAATCGGCTCTGCCGAAGCCGAATCCCGACCGACACGCCGCTGGCCATGCCAAAAATCAGCTACTTCCACCCCGGGCTGCTAAGCGAATTTCAGGTCCCTTGTCGCTGCTGAAATCGAGCGCCATGCGCTTTACATGACCATTATGCGCAAGCAGGTCACGAATCCGCGAGTTTTGTACTGAGTGCGCTTGGATTGCGGTGCGCGCACAGTTCATACCTGGCGCTAAGCAACGATTCAGCTCCGACCCTTGTCTTTTGAAGAACCAAGCCAGCAGCTCTTTTTGTTTAGACGTCATTTGGCTCAACCCGCAATATATCTGGTTTCGCGTTCTATTCTCGCATGTAGAACGTGCTGCGAATGCCTGGTGGTGGGTGGCCCACCCTTTCCGGACGGGGCTTTAATCTGGGGTGCCCCACATCCCTCCCGATTTCCCAATTCGGGAATCAGCAAAACAATTGTTTATAAATCACAGACATCCTGATTCCCGTGTGCTAGGGTCAGTTTGAGTCGAACCATACGGTCGGCACTCCAGGTTCTGTGGTGCGCCGAGTGTGTGGTTTTTTGTTTTGCGGCGAACCACGTTCGCCAGGGAGCGATTTATGCTTGTGAAACTTTGTAACCATATGAAAGAAGATGGAATGATATGCCGCGCGGTCGCGCTGCGCGGGCGACTGTACTGCCATTTTCATCAGGAGGCCAGTCGGCGTCAGGCCAGACGGCTAAGATACCAGCGGCGGAGGCGGCCATGAAGTCAGCAAAGCATTGTCGCCACGTGAAGGAAGACGGGATCGCCTGCCATTCCCCGGCGCTCGGTGGCGAGAGCTACTGCCACTCCCATCTGCGCTACAAAGGACACCGCCTGCGGACCTGGCGAGGCCGGCGGATACTCGGGGTCGGGGACCTGCACCTGCCGCCGCCTCACGACCTCGATTCCATCCTGTTCAGCCTGAACGAGGTGGTTCACGCTCTTGCTGCCGGCCGCCTCGACCCAGATGAGGCAGGCAGGGTCTTGCACGAACTGAGCCTGGCAGGCGCGAAATTGCGCGAAGGTGGCGCTGGCAGCGGAGGCTCTCGACGAGAAGCATTCCTCGAAGATCAGGAGGAAGACGGCACGTGGCAGTAAGGCATTATGAATCAAGATTTTGCGATAAGTCTAAGACCATCAATAATTTAGACGCGAATTCTGCGCAAATAATTGATTCTAAAGATTTATGCAGGAGGGGGAGGGGTGGCCAGTAGCGATGTTGCAATTCTATGGCAGCAGGTGATTGAGCGCTCTGGGCCACCTGCGCCCCGGTGAACGGTTTCGGGACCAACAAGACTTTTCGAGCGTTCCGGGAACGGAGACTGGCGTCAGCTTCTCGCTCTGTGTCGGTGATGATGACGACGGGAAGCTCGGCGTGATTCGGATGGTCGCGCAGGCTGTCGAAGAGCGATTCGCTCATGTCGAAGGCAGAACAGTCGAGCACGAGCGCGTCGGCGCGGTGCTCCAGAACCAGCTCGTTGACGGCAGAGGTATATCCCGCTGCGAAGACCTCGTGGCCGAGGTCACGCAGCGCAAACGTCAGGAGCTCGGCAATCTCCGGCGTGTCGTCGATGAGCAGGATGCGGGGCAACCGTCCCTACTTCTTGCCGGCTCCAGCGCCTGTCAGACGCGGCTTCTTGCCTTCGCAGGGTTCCAGGTCCATCACCCACACGCGACCGCCGGCGGTATAGTAGGCGCGCTGATCGTTCTCCACCGTCGCGCCCCACGCTTCCAGCGTGCGCATGGCGAAGGTGCGACCCTCGAAGTTGTTACGCGTGTGGCTCAGCACTTCGTTCGTATGCCAGTTGTCCGTGATGATCGCATCACCGGCGTGCACTCGCAATACGGTGTAGTAACGGTCGTAGGCTGCTTCCGGACGCACGTCGCGGGTGGAGCCGCGCTTTTTGCCTTCGCTGACGATGTAACTTTGCTGTGCGTCGGGAATCGGGATCGTCGGTTTGGTCGTCATACGGTTTCCGCAATTACTGCGGCCTCCTCGGCAGCGGCCATGCTGGCTACGTTCTTCGCGTCGGCAGCCTGGATCAGCGCCTCAGGCAACTCGACGCCCATCATCTGCCACTGCTGGTTGGCGAACTGCTGCAAGATCGCGATGTGCTCGGCGTGCAAGTGACCGAAGCGTCCCTGCAGCCTCAGATACTCGGTAACTGGACGCATGCTCTGTGGCCGGAAGCTGTAATCGAACTCGCGCTTCTCGGGGTTCCACTCCCACATGGGATAGAGCCCGCACTCGACCACCAGCCGGCCAAGGTCGATGGAACGCGGCGTCTCATACACGAAGCCTTTCTGGCACGGCGTGTAGATCATAAGGAACGCCGCGCCGCGATGGTTCAGTCCTCTGCGTACCTTATTCATAAGGTCGATGGGATATCCGACGCTGGCGGTCGCCACATAGCAATGGGGATGGCCGGCTGCCATCATGCGCGCGAGCTCTTTGGGAAAGAGCTTTTTCGCCTCAGGAATCTTCGGGCCAGGCGGCGAGAAAGTGGTCATACCTCCGTAGGGCGTACGCGACGACGCCTGAATACCTGTGTTCGCATACTGCTCATTGTCGTAGCAGATGATCAGGCAGTCGTGGTTACGATACAGAGCACCCGAAATCGACCCCAGTCCAATGTCGGACGCACTGCCGTCGCCGGCTTCGCAGATGACATTGGGGAAGGCGCCCTTCCACTTGCCCTTGCGGATCATGGCTTCATAGGCGGCGGCAACGCCCGAGGTGAAGCTGCCCGCGCTGCCGATCTGGGTATGAGCCCACGGCACGTTATAGGGAGTACACAGATATGAGCTGTTCGCGACGTACATGCAGCCGGTCGGGCCGACCAGGATGGTGTTATCGCCTGCCGCCTTGCTGGTCAGGCGGTATTGGATCGACGGCCCACAGCCGGCGCAGGTGCGATGGCCGGGGACAAAAGGTTCGCTCCCCGGCAGGTCCGGGTTGTAGAAACGCGCTCCCTGATTCGGACTCTCTAGAATCGGCAGCACCTGCCGCTGAACTTCAACCGTTGCCATCTTTTCCTCCTGATGCGTGGCGCTAAAGCGCCGCAAGACCAAACCTTTCTACTCTTCGAATCCAACCCAATGCGTGCGCTTCTCAATCTTTCCACGCTTCATTGCCTCGGTCATCTTCCTGGTCATCCAGTAGAACTCTTTCAGGACGATTGCCTCGCCGCCTAATCCAGCCATGAACGACACCACCAGCGGACGCGACGGGCTCTCATAGAGGGCTGCGCAGGCCTCAGCATACAGCGAGCCGCCGCTGCTGACGCTCCCCAGTCCCAAGTTTGTTTCAATCACCCCAACGACTTTGAATTTGCTCAGAACGTCTTTCACGCGCTCCGTCGGATAGGGGCGTATGCAGCGCAAGCGGACCAGCCCGACTTTCGCGCCTTCCTGGCGCATATGCTGGATGGCAAAGCGCGCCGTGATGGCGTGTCCGCCTTGCAGGAAGAAGACGACATCGGCGTCGTCGGTCATGAACTCTTCGACCCAGGGGTCGTACCGTCGGCCGAAGATGCGTGCGAAGTCTTCGTGCGCTTCCTCGATGACAGGCATTGCCTCTTCCATCGCGCGCGCGCGCTCCAATTGCAGCGGCGGCCCCTGCTCGGGCATGATCTGCGGGCCGTGCGAAACGGGATGCCTCGGATCGAGCGGGTAGGGATGCTTGTACGGCGGCAGGAATTCCTTCACCTGGCCTGGATCCGGCAGCTCAACATCCGTCGTGATGTGCGAAACAAAAAAGCCGTCCTGACACACCATCTGCGGCAAAAGCACCCGCGGGTCCTCCCCGATGCGATAGGCCAGCAGGTGATTGTCAAAAGCCTCCTGCGCGTCGCACGACCAACCCATAAGCCAGCCCATGTCGCGCGTCGAGAGCGCGTCGGTATGCTCGGACCCAAAGTCGCCCGGAGGATCGAGCGTGCGGTCGGCGATCATCATCTGCACCGGCATGCGGCTGCCGGAGATCGGCGAGTAAAGCTCGTAGGCATACGTCACGCCTACGCCCGAGCTGCCGGTGAACACGCGCGCGCCGCTCGAGGAAGCGCCGTGCGCGATGCTGAGCTGCGAGTGTTCGCTGTCGGCGACGATGTACTCGGCATCGAGCTCTCCGTTGGCTACCATCTGCGCCAGCACCATCATGGTCGCGGTGTACGGGCGGATGGGATACGCCGTGATGACGTCCACATCGGCGTATTTCGCCGCCTGCGCCGCCGCCACGCAGCCGTTGATGCGCAGCGTCTTCCGGCTTACCTGTGCTGCTGTTGCCATAATTCGCTCCGTCTAAATGTTCTTTGCCGGCTGTTCGGCCAGTTTCCGCAGTTGTTCCGCCTGGCGTCCATGCAGCCCGGGCGTGATGGCGAACGCGGTGTCCATGCGCACGACGCCAGTATCGAAGTCGAGCTCCGGCACTCCTTCGAGACAGCCCGTCGGGCACTCTTCGATGCACACGCGGCAGCCTTTGCAGTAGTCGACCAGGATCTTATACAGGCCATTGGACCGCGCCCCTCGCACGATGCAGGGCTCGGGGCAGACCAGGTAGCAGTTGTCGCATGCGTTACAGGTGCCGCAACTAAAACAGCGCCCAGCCTCTTCCACCGCCTGCTCCTCGCTGAATCCCTCGATCACTTCCTGCTGCGTTTTCTTGCGGCTGTTCGGCGGCAGCAAGGTTTGTTGCACGCGCGAGAAGTGCGGGAAGTACGTCATGTTCAAGCGGTTCAGGTCGAAGATGACATCCACCGGGATGTTGCGCGGCAGCAATGGCTCGCCGCGCAGTACCTTGTCAACGTTGAAGGCCACACGCTTGCCGTCGCCCACTGCGTTCACCACCATCAACTGCTGATCGGTGCCGATCTGCACGATGTCGCCGGCGGCGAAGAAGTTTGTGTCGCCCAACTGTCCGAAGCGGTCGGCCTTGATGGTGCCGCGCTCGTTCTTGAACTCGCCGGGCAGCCACGCGAGCGAGGCATGCTGCCCGACGGCAATGATCACATTATCGACAGCAACGCGCTCGCCCGGCGAATTGCGATCGATGTTGATCGGCGAAGCGTTGACGGCGCCGGAGAAGCGCGCGGGGTGAAGTTGCAGCGCCTCTACCTTGCCGTTGCCGACCACGGCGGTCATGCACCGCCCATGCACCAACTGCACGCCTTCCGCGAGCATGTCGTGCAGGTCTTCGGGCACGGCGGGCATCTCGTCCTTGTTCGACTCCACCGTGATCATCGTGACTTCCACGGCGCCCTGACGCAGCGCTTCGCGGGCGCAATCGATCGCAGTATTGCCGCCACCGATGACGGCCACTCGGGGGCCAAGCTTCACCTTCGAGGCACCCATGCCGATGTCGCGCAGGAAGGGCAGGCCGTAGATGACGCCTTCCTTGTCCTCGCCTTCGGCTCGCACACTGTTGGGCTCCGTGAGGCCGACGGCGAGCACGACCGCGTCATAGTTGTTCTTCAACTCGTCCCAGCTAACATCCTTGCCGACTTCGCAGTTAGTCTTGATGGTGATACCCAGCTCCACCAGGCGCTCGATCTCGCGATCGAGAATCTCCGGCGGAAGCACCCACAGCGGAATGCCGCCGCGATTCAGCCCGCCCGGCTTTGGCGATTTCTCCAGGATCGACACCGCGTAGCCGAGCCGCGCCAGTTGATACGCGGCGCTGTGACCGGCAGGGCCGGAGCCGACGACGGCAACTTTCTTACCGTTCGGCGGGCCAGCCTTGACCACGTCGTGCTTCAACGCCTGTCCGAGATCACCGAGGAAACGCTCCACCGCGCGAATGGAGATGGCCTCGTCGTACTGGCCCCGATTGCAGGCCTGCTCGCATGGGTGATAGCACACGCGTCCAGTAACGGACGGAAACGGCATGTCCTCCTTGATTAGCGCATAAGCGTCCAGGTACTTGCCGCGCTTCACCAGGTCGAGGTAGCCCTGGATCTTCTCGTTGGTGCCGCACGCATTGTTGCAGGGCGGCATCTTGTCGCGGTACACCGGCCGGATCGCCCGCCAATTGCCGGTGGGAAAGAGATCCTGCCCCTTCTCCTGCGTTGGCGCAGGTGTGATGCCGCCGAACGTAATCTTCAGCCGCTCGGGAATATGAGTGCCTTTGGTTGACATGAGTCTAAGCTCCTACCTGCGCCGCGGCGTTCAGCGGCATGACCTGTAATTCTTCGAAGCCCATTTGAAACGCTTTCTTGTTGGCAATCATGGGCTCAATCGTCTCGCGCTTGACGATACCCGTAGTTTTCACAACGGCGGCAATCAGCGGTGCGGCGATATCGGGCGCGACCAGTTTGCTGCGCTCGGCTGCGCCCTCGGTCGAGAGCCGGTCGAGTCCGAGTTCGCCCAGCCGGTAATACAGCCACTTATGGTCCGCCAGTTTCGCCGCGTCGACGCACACCAGTTGTGCCAGCCGCTCCGGACCAGGCACGAAGCGCAGCATGTAGTCGGGTGAACAATGCGTATTGATGACGAGCGTTCCGCCCGGCGGCATGCCGCGCATGTAGTCCCAACCTTTCACCATCGTTCCCTCAACTAGCACAACGATGTTGGGGTTCTCGTTCTCGTAGGTGAGCGCGTTTTCGATGACCGTGTCGCTCACCCGGCAATACTTGCGCGTGGGCGCATTGGTACGGTCGGGATTGTCGACATAGTTCTCCATGGCCTGCGAGTATTTGCCCTCTTTGCGGGCGGCGGCGGAAACGGAGTTGACGATGTCGCGGCCTTCCTTATCCATGATGATGCCGCGCGTCCAAACCGTAAGTTCGGTGTAGCTCATGAACGACCCCCGTCAGTGATTCCTCGTTGCGTCGAGGCGTAGTGCCCGGCGCTGTGTATTGCTGTTGCTCGGTCCTTCTCTCACGCGATATTTATTGGCTACTGTCTAATGCAGCGCCACTGTGTTCTACTCCGTCTGTCGCGATTGCCCGGAGGGGACCTCGACCTCGCGCTCAAAGTTCTTCAGCACGATGTTTTCGATCTCGCGAATGTGCCGGCGCATCGCTGTATTCGCTGCTTCCGGATCGCGCCGCGCAATAGCGTCCAGAATGCGGCGATGCCCATTCAGCGACCTTTGCGGACGGCCCGACACCTGCAATGCTCGCTGGCGGGTGTCGCGCAGCAGGTCCATAAGAAGGTCGATCACCTTAAGCACGACGCTGTTGCCGCAAGCCAGCGCTATGCTGTAGTGAAATTCTGCGTCCTCCGCAATGCCCGGCTCGCCGGCCAGCATCTTCTTCTCCTGCCGTCGCAGAATGCCCTCCAGCTCGAGAATCTGCTGTTGGGAAATGTGCTGGGCAGCGCGCGCGGCCAATGGAGGCTCGAGCATCTCGCGAAAATCGAGCAGGTCTCTTACCATCTCCTGCCGCTGCTTCAGCGCGTCGGCAAACGGCTTCATCGATTCGGCCGTGGACTCGCGAACGATGGTCCCCGCACCCTGCCGCGGTTCCACCAAACCTATCAGTTCGAGGCTGCGAATCGCAT
The DNA here is from genome assembly GCA_963782275.1 of uncultured Acidobacteriaceae bacterium. Classification (GTDB taxonomy): domain Bacteria; phylum Acidobacteriota; class Terriglobia; order Terriglobales; family Acidobacteriaceae; genus Bog-257. Next base: position 455,233 of record CAWAJA010000016.1, read on the forward strand.
CCCGAATCGAGCTGCGACTCACATGCAGCGTCTCCGCCAATTCACGCTCGGACGGTAGTTTGTCGCCCGGTTTCAGCTTCCTCAAGATCAGCCGTTCGATCTGCTCGGCAACCGCTTCGTAGACCTTTTGTCTGCGAACAACCTCGAAATCGGCTTGGATTGGTACTGGCATCTGATTGGTCTGATAAGTGGACCAGCAAGGCGACACTATACCCCAAACGTCCCATGAACGGCAAACTGTTCTTGGGAATCGCGGCGCAAAACGGAGGAATACCCGGAACCAGTCGTCCTGAGTCAGTTTCGTTCGGTCGAACGGAGTAAAGAAGGGAGCAAAGGTATCAAAGCTGCCGGGGAAAAATGAACCCTAAGATCGAGTTTGAAGAGCGACAGATTGTGCTAATAGGGCGGTGCAGTCGTAAACCGCTCGCGTGTACGACATGGCCACACCGAGTCGTTCACCCAGTTCGACCACCGCGCCGACCAGTGCTTCGAGTTCCATCGGCCGGCCCGCCTCAAGATCCTGCAGCATGGAAGTCTTGTGCTCACCGACTTTCTCCGCACCGGCGATTCTTTGATCGATGGAAACGGGCAACTCCATCCCGAGCTTGCTGGAGACTGCCGCTACTTCCAGCATTATGTTGCGAATCAGCGAACAGACTCCCGGGTCGCGAACCATCTGCGCCAGTGTGGCGCGCGTCAGGGCGCTGACCGGGTTGAAGGAAGCGTTGCCCAATACCTTGACCCAAATTTCCTGCCGAATGCGGGTGGTGATAGGGGCACGTAAGCCGGAGGCGATCAGTGCCTCGGCGATGCGGCGGCAGCGCTCGGAGCGGGTGCCGTCCGGTTCGCCTAGCGAAATGCGATTTCCCTCAATGTGCTGGACCACTCCTGGAGCGGTGATCTCGGTCGAAAAGTAGACGATGCTGCCGAGCACGCGACGCGCTTCGATGGTCCCCGAAATCCCGCCGCCAGGGTCCACGCGCTCCAGGCGCAACCCGTCCCAATCGCCGCCGAAGCCCTGAAAGTACCACCAGGGAATACCGTTCTGGGTGCTCACAACTGTGGTGTTGGATCCTAAGACGGGCACCAGCTGAGGAGCGAGTTGCGGCAGTCCGTGCGCCTTGACGCTAAGGAAAACAACATCGACAGGACCAACCTCTTCGAGAGAACTGGCGATTTTTGGCCGTGCAACGAAATCTCCCTCAGCACTTCTCACCTGCACGCCGTGATCCCGCATAGCGCGGAGATGCGGCCCGCGCGCAAACAGCGCGACATCGTAGCCGGCCTGCGACATGCGGGCGCCGATGTAGGCTCCAATGGCGCCCGCGCCCGCAATCAGGAACTTCATTGCCGGCCACCCACAAGCGCGTCGGCGACGGCACTGCGGCGGATTTTTCCCGTCGCCGTGGTGGGAATGCTCTTTACCAGATAGATTTTCTTCGGACACTTGAACTCGGCCAGCGACTCCCGGCAGTGTTTGATGAGCGCCGATTCGCTCGCGCCATGCGGCTCATGTAACACCACCGCAGCAGCCACCTCTTCGCCCAGCGTGGGGTGCGCGAAACCAAAAGTGACGGCGGCCGCAACCGTGGGATGCTTCAGCAGGACCTCATCGACTTCGTGCGGAGCGATGTTCTCGCCACCGCGAATGATGATGTCCTTGATGCGTCCGGTCAAGTGCAGATAGCAGTCGCGATCCAGCCAGCCTTCGTCGCCAGTGCGGAACCATCCGTTCACGAATGCCTTGGTGTTGGCTTCGGAGTTGTCGGCGTAGCCGCGAAAGACATTGGCGCCCATAATCGCCACTTCGCCGCGCCGCTCGCTGCCAAGGTCCTTGCCCTCTTTATCGATGATTCTGACGCGCAGGCCCGTACCGACTCCGACCGAACCAGCTTTGCGATGTCGCGGCGGCAGTGGATTTGAGGTCATCTGATGTGCGGCCTCGGTCATGCCGTAGGCTTCGACGAAGGGTACGCCGAACAGGTTTTCGATCTTGTGAATCAGCTCCGACGGCAAAGGCGCGCTGCAGGAACGAATAAAGCGCAGCGTCGCGGCCTCGGCGGGCTTGTGATGAGCGCGCGCCAGCAGGACCTGGTGCATGGTGGGCACGCCGGAATACCAGGTGACGCGATGTTCCTTTACCGTCTTCCAGAAGTTGAGGGCGTTGAATTTGGTGGGAACGACAACCGTGCCTCCCGAAACCAGCGTGGACATGGTCGAGCCGATCAAGCCATGCACATGGAACAGCGGCATGATGCAAAGCGAGACATCGTTGGGAGTCAGCGCGTAGGTGTTCGCGATGTTCGCGGAGGAAATCGCCAGATTGAAATGCGGCAGCGGAACGCGTTTGGGCCGGCCGGTGCTTCCGCTGGTGTGAAGTACCAGCCCGATATCGTCGGCTGTGGGCTCGATGAACGAAGCTCCGCCGGAAGCGCCCTGTAAGCTGACTTCGCCCTGCTGGCTCATTTCGACCGAGTACACCGGAATATCGAGGTCGGCGGCGGCGCTGCCTGCCACTTCCGCACCTGTCGGCGGACACAGCAGAAGACGGGCATTGGTGTCGCGCAGGAAAAACATGAACTCTTCGTACGGGTATGCCGGATTCAAGGGCGCTGCCGTTCCCGCGATGGATGCAGCCAGAAAACTCACGATGGCCGGCAAGCCATTCGGTACTGCGATCGCCACCGCATCGCCATCCCGGATTCCCAGCGATGCCAGCGCATTCGCCATCGCCAGCACCTGTTGACGCAGCGAATCGTAGCTGACACGGATACCAACCTCGGGCACGACGATTGCGGTGTTGTTGTCAGCGAATTGAAGAACGTCAAGAAGAGTATTTACCGACTTCAGGGTCACTCGACGCCTCTGGAAAGGTTATTAATTCTCAGACACTTAATGCCACGGGCGAGCCAAAGAAATATGTAGCGGCAATTAGAAGCGATGAAACGTGATCGAATGCCGCGCCGCATTGGAATACTTCGATACTCACAATTTTATCGCAGCCTCCGTTGAAATAAACGTGGAAGGGGCGCGGACCGGGGAATTTCCCAGATCAGGGAGTGTCGCAGGCCTGTTGTCGAAGAGAGATCAATTGGGCAGTGATCAACAACGGGTGTTACTATACTGCGTCTGGAGCTCTCGCCATCTCGCGCATGCAGCGGAGAGAAGCTGATGAGGTGAAGCACCTCTATGGAGCGTACTGAGACTGATGGGTTGGCGCGCAAACTGCTTTCCGCCTACGAGACGGGGCAAATGGTGCCTACACTTCCATCGGCCCACAACGGCTTCGATCTGAACGCGGCCTACGAGGTCGAAGCGCAATTGAGGCGATTGCGCGAAGCAAGCGGCGCCGCTGCGGTCGGGCGCAAGATCGGCTACGCCAACAGGGCCATGTGGCGCGTCTTCAAACTTCCAACTCTGGTTTGGGCCCACATGTACGACGATACCGTGCACTACAGGGATGGCAACTCCGCCGACTTGGCACTGCCTCATGCCCGCTCACTCAAAGTCGAACCCGAGATTGTTTTTGGTTTGAAACAGCCGATTACGCTCGAAGGCCTCGATGCCGCCGCTGCTCTGGAGTCCACGGACTGGGTCGCGATCGGGTTCGAAATCATTGACTGCCCCTACCCGGACTGGAAGTTTCAGCCGGCCGACTTCCTCGCATCCTTTGGACTTCATGCCGCCCTCGTTGTCGGAGAGCGCGTGCAGGTCCGGCCCGGCTTAGTCGCCACGTTGTTAGAGGAACTTCCTCGATTCAAAGTACGTGTGTCGAGGAACGGAGAATTTGTGGAAGAAGGGTCGGGTAAGAACTCCCTGGCGAGCCCCGCTTTGTGTCTGACCGAACTCAGCGCCGCGGTCTTGCGGCGATCTCCAAGCGAGCCCTTGAGCGCCGGCGAAATCGTCAGCTCCGGAACGCTCACCGCTGGACATCCTACCGGCGCAGGGAATACTTGGACAGTTGAGGTGAATGGGCTCCCGCTTCCAACTCTGACGTTGCGCCTCAATTAGATGAAATCAGGCATGCGCTCCCCGGTGGGCTGCTGATCGAAAATCCGACAAGTGGGTCTTCACAACCAGGCATGCGACAAGGCCTTTGGGACCCCGACGGATTTTTCGCCAGGGACAGTTGTCCTATGCCTGTTGCAACCAGCACGTTCGGCGTTAGCTACACAGCTAATGATATAAATTCTCAACCGGGCACAGGCACTTATGGAATATGACTCAGGTACCTGAGACAAGCGGCTTCGTTCGCCCGCTGCTGCTTGCGCAGTTCCGGCATGCGGCAGCGAAGCTCTTCTAACGTGATCAGGTTCTCATAAGCTGGCACGAGACTTCGGGCTGTCCAAGCTGATTTCAAGTGATCCGGCGCAGGATTGCCACGCTGGCGCAAAAGAAGGGCACGGTCAAGGAGGTTCAGGGACTGCTTCGGCATTCGCATGCCGCCACGACCAACGACCACGGACGTGTACATGCAGGAGATCCCGGAGAGCGTTCAGGCAACGATCAACGGGATTCATGCAGAACTCAGAAAGAAGCCGGAATGAATGCAAGCCGGCTAAACTTTTTGAGAATTTGCTACCAAATGCTACCAATCGGAGAAAGGAGGATCTTGTAACTTATTGCTTTAATGGTGGACCTGGTCGGGATCGAACCGACGACCTCTTCCATGCCATGGAAGCGCGCTCCCAGCTGCGCCACAGGCCCACTTGCGGAAGGAACACCGCCCGAGCCGGCGGCTGATTCATTCTCTCGCAGCGACATGGCTTAGTCAAACCTCGATGACATAGGCTGGCGCGCGTCTTCATCCGCGGCAAACCGACGATCATCGACGAGTTCTCCGTCCACGACAACGCCTCAGCCGTAGCTAGTGGCTGAATTCGGCCGTTACCCAGGCGTGCTTGGAATGCAACATCAGTTTCTCTGTCTTATAGAGTAAACTGGGAGACAGTCGAAACGACGTTTGCCGCTGCCTCGTCTCGCCGCATCCAACTAACTCAGGCTCGATATAAAACCGCTCTGCCTCGTCCGCGACGCTCGTTTGCGCGTCTCTCCGACAGGAATGAAAGAATGAGAATTAGTTTGTTTCTGCTGCGCTTTGTGCTGCCCGTCGCGCAGTTGGCTGCGCAAACAGTATCCGCGCCTGCGCCGAACCCGAGTTCCGCTGTCGCCGCATCGCCCAACCCCGGCGGCACCTCGATGACATCCATCCTCCCCGACCTGGACAGGCTGCAAGCTGCTGCCTCGCAGGCTACCTTGGATATCGGTCGCATGCGGATTGAGAAGTGGAAGGCGGACGGCGAGTCCAAACGGCAGGCGCAAAGCAACGCTGATTCGGTGCAGCGGAACTTGACCACGGCATTGCCGGGATTGATCGAGGCAGCGCGCTCATCGCCCCAGGATCTTACCGCTGAATTCAAGCTCTATCGCAATCTGAACGCACTATATGACGTGATGGGAACGCTGACTGAGGCGGCCGGAGCCTTCGGCCCGAAAAGCGATTACGAAGCTCTGACGGAACAGTTCCAAGCCTTCGCTTCGGTACGGCGGAGTCTGGGGGATGCCCTGGAACAGCTAACTGCCTCGACGCAGTCCGAGCTAACTCAATTGCGAAACCAGATTCGGGCACAGCAAACCGCAGCCGCGGCCGCGACCGCTTCTCTACCGAAGAAGGTGGTAGTGGATGACACCGAGCCGCCGCCCAAAGCAGCGCACAAGAAGAAGAAACCTGCGGCTGCGGACGGAACTTCGGGTTCAAGCCCTTCGAGCTCAAATGAGGCTGGCTCAGGCACGAGTGTGCCGAAATCCTAGCTCATCTTTGCCGAGATTCAGCGGACAACAATTCCAGCTCGCCCCCGAAAACCGGTTCAGCGCAGGGCCGCCTCGGCGGAAGGCGGCGGCGGAATAGCTTCCACATGCGGCCTTTCTAGTGGGCCCGAAATGGCATATGTCCGCCCGCCGATGCGTTCAAATCGAAGGTCGAGGGTCCGGTCGAACGATGCAGTGCCCTTTACCGCGTAGCTGCCGCGGGCAGATTGGATCTTGCAGTCCACCAGTTGCAGGGTCCTATTCTGCAGGCTAACAACGCCGGTGAAATCGGAGAACGACAAGGGAGCGCCGCGGGTGTCGAGCGTGACGTGGCGCAAGGAGCCACAGCTCCAACTGAAGTCGGCCGAGCCGGTGGCGGAGTCCCGCAGAGCCGCGGGATTCAATCCGGCCATGGCCAGGCTGTACTTGGCGTCTATCGTGCCCGTCGCCCAGTTGTCGCGCATGAGAGATGCCAGCTGCGCCATGGACACGCGCGTTACGTTCCCCGAGCCTGCGAACCTTGGCGGCGACACAGTGAAGTCAGCCGTCCAAGTTCCAGCGTGGCGCCCTCCCAGGATGTCGGCGCGCAACTCGCTGACCCACAACTTGCCGGCATTCAGATCGGCCGAGCCACTGACGTTGTTCGCCACGGTCTCCCCAATTTCCATCCGCGCCGCAGTGAAATTCCCGCTGGCACGCAACTTCAAAAGTGCGTCCTGGCGGCGTTGCCAGGGAGCCAGCAAGCGATACCATGGCTGCGCGATAAAACTCGGATTTACCAGGCGATTGAGGCGTGAAAGAGAAACGTCATCGGTGCGCACGTCGAAATGTACGATGCAGGTTTCCGGGGCCAGGCAATGCACCGGGAAGCTGGCCGATCCGCTGATCTCTGGGCCCGCTGCGAATGTGGCCGTGAATGAGGTCACGTTCACTGCCTGATTGGCTAGCATCGCTGTAGCGGACACAATTTGCAACAGGTTCAGAGACACCCTGCAATTCAGCGGTTACGCTGCGCAACTGGATCTCGCCGGACGGAACCGGGGGCGCGAATCCGACCCAGGTTCCCGCGACCTCCAGGTCCATTTGTGCGGGACCTGCAAGACCGACGCCCGGGGGTGCCCACGCCCAGTGCCTTACCCACATTCAAGAGCCTCGCCAATTCGGCCTCACCGCTAAGGTCGATGCTGTAATGCTGCGGGTCGAACACGGCACTCGCAGTCGCCGGTGAAGTCGCCCCCAACGATATGGGAAATGGCTTCACAACGAGACGGAGGCCTGCACTTACCGTAGATTGAGCTTTGGAAGCTAGTCTTTTACTAGAGGGGGATGACGTGCGCGCAGAGCGTTTGCTCTTCACAGAGGCGCTTGGAACCACGAACTGTACTTCCCCTATCTCCAGATCTTGTTTCAACACGCCGGCGTGGAGCGCGAACTGCTGGCAACGTCCGCCTCCACCCCAGACGGGCACTCCGCCCCGGAGCTTGCGGACGGTAAACACGGCTTCCACATCACCTGTCGCGGTGAGGTCGGTTGGGAGATCTTTCTTGGCATGGCGGGCAAGGGCCACTAGACGCTCGGCGGGGAGTTGCTCCGCTGCGATGCCGAGATCGTAGGCCTCGCCAAGCCATCCCTGGGCACTGCCGCGGACCTTGAGAACTCCCTGCCCCACGGGCGATTCGCATTGCACGTCGTGCAGCAGGTCGTCAGGTGAGGAGTACGTTCCGGTGCAATGCACTCGCAGGCGCAAAGCTTCGCCGAGAGCGATATCGTAGCGGCGAAAATCATCCACCTGAGCATCAAGAGTGAGGCCCAGCCCTGCCGGAGTGCCGGTCAATACTGCGTTAGAACTTAGGGTGCCCCGCCAGCCCCGGTCGTGCCCGTAGATCAACTTGGTGACCTGACCAAGCGGGCCGCCGGTCAAGGAGACCTTGAAATTGACCGGGGTATTTCGCAGAGCGTAGCCGCGCTGGAATCGGCCGTCCACCTTAAGAACGCCGGTGTCGCTGATGCCGACATCGGTGCGCATGGGACGCCCCTCGAGGCGTATGCCCCACTGGCTTTCCGAATCCAACCACAGCGCGAAATCGGCATCGGTGAAAGCGAATGCCTTCTTCACTTGTCCAAGTTTGAAGTTGATGCGTCCCGTGGATGCCTCGACATAAGGGAAACGCGGACGTGCTTCAGGCCGGGTCTTCGCAGTGGGAGCCGAAGCCACCTGGGCCGTGCGTTCAACCAACTCCTCCAGGTTCCAGTGCCCGTCAGAACGGCGAACCAGATTCAGGCTGGGGGTATCGAGGTCGAGGGTCCCGATCTCCAGCCGTCCTCGCCACAGAGAGGTGAGGCGAAGGTATGCGGTGACCGTGGCAGCTCGTAACATCGGCTCTGCCCCGTAGCTGGGATCTTCCGCGACAACAAAATTGGACAGCACAAGGCCCGGACGCGGAAGCAGTTTCAGTTCGATGCCGGAGACCGACACCTCCCGGCCTAGTGCCCGGCTTATGGAATCAGCGACGCGCTTGCGGTAACGATTGACGTTGATGAACGGCGGCAGGAGCAGCAATCCCAGCACGACCACCAGCAGGGTTGCCCACATCACTCGCCGTCGCGTGCGGCGCGCCATCAATGCACCACGTGCAGCATCCGTGACCAACGCGTCTTGTCGAAGAAGTGGATGACGATGTCGAAGAACCATGCCACTCGATCGGCAAGGCCCTGGCGCTGGTACTCGTCACGTGGCGTCACGAACGACCAGTAGATGAACATTGGGCGTCCGATCACATTTTCGCGCGGCACGAAGCCCCAGTAGCGACTATCCAAACTGACGTCGCGGTTATCGCCCATCGCAAAGACCTTGCCCGCCGGCACCACCAGGTCGCCGTCCTGAACGTGGGAGCGAAGGTCCTCCCTCCACGCCGCGGTTACATCGTCGTATTCGCTCGGTGGAACGCTGGGGAAGTTATCGCGGTAGGCGTTGTAATCCCCCTTGCGAACAACGTAAGGCTCATTGAGCCGCTCCCCGTTGCGATAAACAACGCCATCCTGCAGGTGGATGCGATCACCAGGAATGCCCATGACACGCTTGACCACATAGAGTCCGGGCTGAGCTGGTGATATGAAGACGAAGACGTCGCCATGCCGGGGGTCGCGGTAGGGAATGAGCTTATCCATCCATCGGGTCATTGGCGCTAACATCATGCGATCCACGAAGACGTGATCGCCGATCAGCAGTGTGTTCTCCATCGAGCTGGACGGAATCTCGAAAGCCTGCAGCGCAAAGGTAATAATGAACAGCCCGGTTACGATAACGATGGCCATGGAGGCGATGAATTCCGGAGTCGTCTCCTTCGGCTTCGCCGCCTTCTGTGGCTCCCCCGTCTTCTGCGCTTCCGGCTTCTGGGCCTTTTGTGGCGCGGTCTTCACTGAGTTCTTAGTTGCAGCCAAATGAGCCCTTCCTCGCTTATCGACCAGCCTGCCAACGATTACTGCACGGTATGCAACATGCGCCGCCAGCGCAGGCTTTCGACCATGTCGGTTACATTGCGTGCCAGACTCGAAAGTCTATCAGACGGCAGCTCCGTGGCGATGGCGGGAGCGGTTCGATCCATCGACCAGTAAATCAGCAGCGGCCGCCCCACGACATTCTCCTCGGGCACGAAGCCCCAGTACCGCGAATCGTAGCTGTCGTCGCGGTTATCGCCGAGAACGAAGAACGACCCTTCGGGAACGATCAGCTCGCCGTCCTCCAGAAGCTTTTGTGCCTGGAGAAACCACTTGGCCGAGATTTTGTCGCCATAGAAGCCGCCGTCTGGGAAGTTGTCCCTGAACCTATCGCGTTGAGCCCAGTTAAAGGTGGCGTAATCATCGTCCTGGCGAACGCCATTGACATAGACATGCTTGTTGATGAGCCGGACCCGATCGCCTGGAACCGCCACCACCCGCTTTACGAAATGCTGCTTCGGATTGACGGGGTAGCGAAAAACAATGATGTCCTGCCGCTGAATGGAATGGTAAGGCAGCAGCCATCCCCAGAACCGCGAATGTCCATAGTGGACCTTGTCCACCAGAAGGTAGTCACCGATGAGCAGCGTTTTCTCCATCGACTCCGACGGAATCTGAAACGCCTGCACGATAAAGGTGATGACGAAAACCGCGATGACAATCGTGGTAGCGAGCGAGTGCAGCGCGCCCATGCCGCCAGAATGGCTGCGGTTGGACATGGCCTTCCCGGCCGGCTTCGGCCCGGCGGGAAGGACGGTCACTTGGGTATCGGTGCTGACTTCGTTCATGACTGCTCAGAAGATTCGCTGGCGGGGCCGGGGCTACCGCTGGCAGAACCTGCTTTCAATGATTGTAGATATTCCCAGGCCTTCCGTGCAGCCCCTTGTTCCGCCAGCTTCTTTGTGTTCCCTTCGCTGCGACGGATGAAGCCGTTGTCGCCCTCGGCCGACCCGGCAACATGCGCCTCCATGGTGAACAGCTTGCGATGATCGGGCCCTTCCTCCTTCACCAGCACGTAGCGAGGCTGCGGACGCCCGCTGGCGTGCGCGGCCTCTTGCAAGGCGGATTTGTAGTCCATTACCGGCAATTGCTTGTCGCCGAGCTTATGCACTTCGGCAAGTTCGGGTTCGAGGATGGCCTGCAAAATAAAACGATGGGCCGGTTCGAGTCCGCCATCAAGGTACAAAGCGGCAATGATCGCCTCCAGGGCATCGGTCAGCAGAGCACTCTTACTGCGGCCGCCACTCCTCTCTTCGCCTTTGCCCAGGCGCAGAAATTGTCCGATCTTCAGCGCTCGGGCGGGACGAAGTAAGTGGCGTGCACTGACAATGTGGGCGCGCAGCTTGGAGAGTTCTCCTTCATGGTATTCGGGGAATCGCCGAAAAAGTTCCTGGCTGACGACGAAGGCAAGGACTGCGTCGCCTAGAAATTCCATCTGCTCGTTATCCGGGGCTGGCGCAGCGACGCCGCCGGCAGCATTCTGCGACTCCAATTCACGCGCGAAGGAGGCGTGGGTGAGCGCCTGCTCCAGCATGTCGCGGCGGTTGAAGCGATGCCCGAGAGCCTCCTCCAACACGGAAAGATCGTTAGGGTCAGACTTCATTGTCCTAGTGCGGCGTGGGTGGAGTCGTAGTTGACGGCTGGGTTGTTGCCGGCTTGGCCGGAGCAGGCGTACCTGCCGCCGGCGTTGCCGGACTGGGCGCCGACGAAGCCTCCAGGAGCTTCTGCACCCGAGCTTGTTGCTGCTTGGCCAAATTCTGCGCCGTGCTGCCCTGCGGCGCGTATTGCACCGCCTTGTTGGCCGAATCCAGCGCCTTCTGGTACTCCTTCAACTGGTCTTGCGTGACCGAGAGCCGTAGGTAAATCACTGCCTCCGGATTGGCCTTGCTGAGGTCCGCGGCCTTAAGCAGAGCTTGCTCGGCAGCGCCAAAGTCCTTCTTGTTCATGTTCACCATGCCCAGCGTGTCGTACGCCATGGTCAAAATATTCGTCTTGGCGGTAGCGACCTTGTCCGGCGGTGCATTGGGAGGAATAATGAGACCCGTATTGACGTTGTCGATCGCGGCCTGAGCATCCTTGGCAGCCTCATTCAGGCGCTGTTCGCGATCGAGGTCGGTGTCGCGCGTCGTCTCCGCCAAGACGGAGGCAACTTGCACCAATGGAATCGGGTTGGTCGGATCGGCGGCGATGGCTTTTCTGCCCACCGCAATGATCTTTTCTCCATTATTGACCTGCGCGTAAAGGGTCATGGCACGAATGTAGAGCTGGCCTTTCAACTCGCTAGCGGGATACTTAGCGCCAAACGCGTCGGCTGCAGCTTCCATTTCCGTCGGATCCGTCTTGGCGGAGGCGGCCTGGTAAGCCTTCAGTTCATCGTCCGATTTTGCCTGCAAAACGCGATTGCCAGCGGCGGGAGACGGTACTTGCGCGCTGCTGGTCGCCGGGGGTTTCGAGCTGCTTTGCCCCTGGGACTGCCCACTCTGGGTGGGAGTCTGGGGGGTCGCGTTCGCCTGGGCCATCGCCAGGTTCGCGGCCAGCAGAACCATCAAAATTGTGAAACTCGACTTCATTCCTTTGTCCTTTCCAGCACGGACCGTACCGCTGGTCCACGGATGAACGCGAACTATTGCGGTTGCTGCCGGGCCGTCGGTGGCTGATACGGTTCTTTCAATCCGCGCTCCGCCGCCGTCTTTGTGTCGGGCGAGCTGTCACCCGTCTTGAGCGCCGCCTGGTACTGCGCAACCGCGGCCTCTCGCTCCTCCTGGAGATCGAGGATGCGCCCCAAATAAATGTGACACCACGCAGCCACCCGCGGGTCTTTCGTGGCGCTCAGCGCCTTCTGAAAGTTCTCTTGTGCACCCTGCATGTTACCGCTTAAGCTCGCGGTCCGCGCCAGCACGAAATAGGCCTTTGCCGCGTCTTCATTCGCTGCCAGAGCTTCTTGCGCAAGCTTCTCAGCGGCTGCCGGATTACCGCTGGCGAGTTCCCGTTCGGCCAAAACCACCTTCTCCTGGGATGCAGGTTTTGCCGCCTGTACTACCTCGGGTTTCGCTTCCGATGAAAATTCGGTCTCCCTGGCCAACTTCGTTTCGTGGTCCACATCAATGTTGTGCAGCCAGTCGGGAAAGGCGTCCTGCAAGCCGGTGTTTTCCTTTTCGAAGTTTCGCAGCTGGTCATAGAAGTACCCGGTGAGCACAAACCCCTCCGCTTCGTCCCGTTGAATCATCGCCTGCCGGTCTTTGGGGGACAACTTGGCATCGAAGGGGGTGCGCACTTCGATGGCGCGAATGAGACACTCGACCACGAGCAAACCGCTGTCCAGCTTGTAGTCTTCCGACATCGGCGCTTTTTGCAACGGTATAAGAATAGGCTTGAGGCGCTGCAGCGCCGTGGCCCGCTTCGCGATCAACGGGTCGAGCACGAAGTGCAGGTAGGTATGCCGAATTGCGTCCATGTGAAGGTTGGTAGCGGCGGGAGAAACCACCAGGTAGTAATAATCTTGAAGATAGTTGCGCGAGTTCACCTGGCCCGGCGCGCTCATCGGCTCCAGGTAGACGGTGAACGTGCGGCCAAGGTATCCGGCCAGCGGCATGCGCAGATAAGTGTCCGTCGAGGTGATCATTTTCGCGACGGGATCATGGTATTCGTCAATCAGGGCCAGGTATTGCGGCTGGTGCTTGAGCCAGATGGAATGCAGCTTCGCCGCCGCATAGTACTGCTTCAGTAGAGGCAGGAATCCCAACACATAAGTCGAATCCGGCGGCATATCGGACTCTTTGAGTTTGGGAGCGAAGTCGGGAGGGCCGTTCAGGTTCAAGGCCAGCGAGATGTACTGCGCCAGATCGTGGGCGCTGTCTCCCTGCTGGTGATCGTGATAAAAGCGGCACATCTGTTTTTGGGCGGAGGCGGCATCCGGCGTCTTATTTGCTTCTGCCAAGTCCGCCCGCACTTCGATGCGGATCGGCGAAGAAGATTGCAGCTCCGCATCGTAGCCACAGACGTTCATGGCCGAAACCACGCTGAACAGGGTCTCGCTTACGTCGAGAGTAGCTTTGGACTGGGCAAGAAGCGACGCCAGGCAGCAACGCCACGGTCAGCGACAGAATCAGAATACGAAGAGAACAGCTCAGCAGAGCCTCCAGCTTTAGCTCTTGCCTAATTAGCCTTTAGCTCATAACAATCCGCTTTGTGCCAGATATCGGATTGTCAAAAGCTAGGAGCTAAAAAAGCCAAGAGCTGCATTTCGGTAGGTATCAGTGGTACCAGTTTACGAGGTGGAAATCGCGCGCGCAAATCGGGATGGCCCCCATACCATGCACAGAAAAGACCAAGGCTGCCCAAAAGCAGCCTCGACGATGGATATCTTCGCGTGCGTTGAAATGGCTTTATTGGGTCGATTCCTTCTGTTCGAGCTTGGAGACCCGGGCCGCCAAGTTCAGCCAATTGATGAGCTCGGTGTGGCGCGTTTCAGCACGACGCTCCGCGTCCTGAAAGCGCTGTTCGGCCCGGCGCTCGTTTTCGTCCACTTTCCGCTCCAGCGCGGAGACTCGTTCCTTGAGCGCACGCAATTCCGGCGCGAGAAAATCCTGCATTACAGTGCGGACTTCTTCAACCACACTCATCATCTAAATGGTACTACGGTCTTCAGCCGCTCGCGACGTTAATTTGCCGCCTACCCCTTGACCTGCACCTTTGAGAACGAAAGGATCACCCGGCTTGCGGTCGGCTGTCCGAAAGCGGTGGCAGGATGGAACGTGGTGAAGATCAACATGTTCTTGAGCTGCGGCAGAATGGCTTGCGCGTCCTCAGGGGCGGAGAGAATGCGGTAGTCCACAACTCGGCCATCAGGGCCGACATAGGCTTCCACCACCAGCGCCTCCGCGTTGTTCGCGCCCATGGTTAACTCGAACGGAGCGAACTGCAACTCCGCCGGGGTGTAGAGCATGGTCGGCACGTCGTTTGCGGCGCCGACTTGCACGGGATAGATCATGCTGATAAGCAATCCGAAAATAATCAGCGTGGTTACCAGACCGGCGGTGGCCGGAACCATGACTGCGTTGAACGCATTGTCCCAGCGGACGCGCAAAGACTCCCACAGCGGGCGCTGAGCGTTGGCCATTTCCTGCGAAACCGCCACGCGGAGCCTGAGGGCCAGGTCGGGAGGCGCGACTTTACGTCCAACCGCGGCAACCAGCGCCTGCGTCCGTTGTATTGACGAGTAAATCGCGGCGCATGGCTCGCAGATCTGCAAATGCTCATCCACTTGGGCCAATTGGCTGCGCGTCACTTCGCCATCCAGGTACGACGACATCAGGACCTTCGCGACCGAGCACTTCACGGCATCACCTCAATCTCCTGACCACTCATCGAGCCGCTCTTCTGGCGCTTCTTCTCCCGCACCACGGCCGGGCCCAGACCGAACGCTTCCAAGTGACGCTCCAAGCGCTTGCGCAACGCTTCGCGGCCTCGGACAAGCCGGGACTTTACCGTCCCCAGCGAGGTCTGCATCACTTCCGCGATCTGCTCGTACGACAACTCTTCGATATCGCGCAGGATCACCGTTGTACGATAGGGCTCGGTGAGGGCCTTTAATTCCGTTTCCACGCGCGCCCGCAACTCCTCGTCGCAAACGTTTTGCAGCGGAGACTTGCCCTCGTCCACCAACTGGTCCTTCACGCCAAGCGCGGACCCTTCTTCGCCAACTGCCGGCTCGATGGATGTCTCTTGTACTTTGTGCCGGAACCACCAACGCCGGCGGTTCGAAGCTTCATGCACCGCAATCCGGTAGATCCAGGTTTTCAAGCTTGAGTCAGCATTGAAGTTCCTGATCCCGCGAAAAACTTTGATAAAAACTTCCTGGGTGGTGTCGGCCGCGTCAGAAGGGTCGTCCAGAATTCGATATACCAGGCTGTACACGGGCTGGTTGTAATGCGCGATGAGCCATTCGAAAGCCTCTTCCGATCCGGCCTTCAATTCGGACACAATCGCCGCTTCCGCGGTGCGGACTCCCAGCGCACTTGCGAGGTCACTCACTACTGTTGCTCCCGCCAAAGGCGTGCCTCAATGATAATTAGATTCGGACCCCGCAACAACTTTCTGTGACGAACGCCTTGACCCAGCTACCACCACCGTTCAAGCCCCTCTGATGTCCGCCGTGCTCAGTCCGGAGAGGGCCTCTCCAAATAGACTCCGGTAGTTGGGTAAATGTTCCCGGAGGCGACTATAGCCCGGTAATGGGTTGCCAGCTTTGGGAATTTGAATGCGCGGCGCGAGTCTCCGGATCTGCAAAGTGCTCTCCGCACCTCGCAGTAGACGCAGGCGCTGTCTACCGTTGCCCCCATGTTAGTATCGAATGCTAACCGCAATGCACCTCGATCCCGTCACCATCTTCTTCGAAGTCATTGTCTTGCTGTTCGCCATTTGCGTGCACGAATCGGCGCACGCATGGATGGCCAACCGTCTTGGCGATCCGACCGCCAAGATGCTCGGGCGCGTTTCGCTAAATCCGATCGTCCACATTGACCCCTTCGGCACCATACTTATGCCGCTGTTGCTCATCGTCCTGGGCTTTCCGCCATTTGGCTGGGCCAAGCCCACTCCGGTAGACACACGTAACTTCAAGAACCTTGTACGTGACGACATCCTTACCGCTGTCGCTGGGCCGGTCAGCAATTTCCTGACGGCCTTTGTCGCCATTCTCGTACTGGCGATCATCGAGCACGGGTCGAATACTCGAATCGGACAGAATTTCCGGCACGCTGACATATCCAGCCCGCTGGCGACGCTGTTTTATCTCGCGATGTACATCAACGTCGTGCTCGCAGTCTTCAATCTGATCCCGCTGCCGCCACTGGACGGAAGCCACGTCATCCGCCATTTTCTCTCCTATGACACACTGCGGGTCTATGACAGAGTTGGCTACTTCGGGCTCATCATCATGCTCTTCGTTCTCCCGCTGGCGGGATGCAACATCGTCGGCAATGTGATTGCGCCTTTCATGGCCTTCTTCCAGGCGCTGCTGAACCAATTCTTGAGCTTCTGATGCCTATCGCCACGAAAAAAGGCCGTATTTTGAGCGGCATGCGGCCAACCGGAAAACTGCATCTCGGCAACTACGTGGGCGCCTTGCGTAACTGGGTGGGCTTGCAGGACCAATATGACTGCTTTTTCTTCATCGCCGATTGGCACGCGCTGACTACCGACTATGCTGACACGCGCGAGGTCAAGCAGAACGCGCTGGAGGTGATGATCGACTACCTCGCGGCCGGACTCGATCCTGAGCGCAGTACGTTGTTCATTCAGTCGCACGTGCCGCAGCATGCCGAGCTGCATCTTTTATTCAGCATGATCACGCCGCTGGGCTGGCTGGAGCGCGTACCCAGCTACAAAGAGCAGCGCGAGAACATCAAGGATAAGGACCTCAGCACCTACGGATTTCTGGGTTATCCCCTGCTGCAGTCGGCCGACATCCTGATCTACCAGGCGAACTTCGTTCCGGTGGGCGAAGACCAGGTGCCGCACGTGGAACTTACGAGGGAGGTGGCAAGGCGCTTCAATCAGTTTTACCCACGCAAGCTGCATCCTGGTGCTCGCGATCCCCAACGTGAGGTGGTCTTCCCGGAACCGCAGCCGCTTCTGACCCCCGCGGCGAAGTTGCCGGGCACTGACGGCCGTAAGATGTCGAAGTCGTACGGAAACACCATCCTGCTCAGCGAGCCCGAGGCTTCGTTGCGTCAAAAGCTCAAAACCATGGTCACCGATCCGGCCCGCATCCGGCGCAGCGATCCCGGCGATCCCGACAAGTGCCCAGTTGGTGACTTGCACAAGATCTTCAGCAGCGCCGAAACTATGGCCAAGGTTTATGAAGGCTGCCGCACGGCGGGGATCGGCTGCATCGAGTGCAAGAGTTGGGCGGCGGACGGCTTGTGGAGGGTGCTCGCTCCCATCCAGGAGCGGCGCTCCAAGTACGAAGCCGATCCCAGGCTGGCGTGGGACATTCTCGAAGAGGGATCGAAGAAAGCGCGCGCGGTGGCGGAGGCGACAATGGTAGAGGCGCGTGGCGCTGCGAATTTGTCGCACGACTATGAACCGCCGTCGTAGAGCGCAGAGGAAGGCAGGTAGCGGTTCACCACAGAGACACAGAAGAGACACAGAGCACAGAGGCACAGAGAAGCATTGGATAGTCTATTTGTGATGGCGGATTGTTTCAGTGTTGGGTGTCCCTGGGGAAGTCACTTCAGATCTGTCATTCTGAGCGAGCGGCCTGGGGTTGGCCTTGAGTCGAAGAACCTCTATCGTTTCCGTCGCTATGTCCGAGAATCCTGAGAACGCCGCAAACACCGCAGCCAAGATGCCGGCTTCGCACGTGCACGCGCATAAGGGGCCGGACGAATCCTCTTTTTCCGTCATCGTCGGCACGGTTTACGACGGCCCACTCGACCTGCTGCTCGACCTCATTCGCAAGCAGGACATCGACATTTACGACATCCCCATTGCCAAGATCACCGAGCAATACCTGCATTACGTGGAGACCATGGAGCAGTTGGACGTGGACGTCGCGGCCGAGTTCATCTACACGGCGTCGCTGCTCATTCACATCAAGTCGAAGATGCTGCTGCCGCCCGATCCCAACGCGCCAACGGCAGAGGAGGACCCGCGCCTGGAGCTGGTCAACCGTCTGCTGGAACACGAGCGCTTCAAGACTGCGGCGCAGATGCTCCTGCAGAAGCAACAGATCGAAGACGCAGTGTGGTCGAATCCGGCGCTAAAGGAATTTCAGAATGCCGAAGGCGCTGAGCCGGAGATGGCCGCCGACGTGGTGGACCTGGTCCGGACCTTCCAGCAGATTCTGGAGCGCGCGAAATCGAAGCCCAGCTTCGATGTTGAGGACGACAGCGTAACCGTTTCGCAGATGATTGATTACGTGCGGCGGCGTCTCTCGCTGGAAGACCGTCCCATTCGCTTGAAGCAATTGTTGCGCAACATGCGCTCGCGCTCGGCGCTGGTGTGCGCGTTCCTGGCGATCCTGGAGCTGATACGCCTGCAGGCGGTGCTGGCGCGCCAGGACCATGTCTTCGGCGAGATCGTGCTCAAGAAGCACACTAATTTCGACGCCTTGATGGCGGAAAGCCCGCCGGTGAAGGATGATTGGCGGTAGGCAGCCGTCAGCTATCAGCCGTCACCGTCTTGAATGCGCAGGCAGTTCGAGCAGCAAGGAATCGGATCAGCCGATTAACTGCACTGGCGTTGCCACGGGTAGTACGCAGAGGGTAAAACTCAACTTGCAAGCTATTGATCGGTTTAGCGGAATTGTCCCGGTTGCGATTGCCCGAGCCGCGCAGCGGCGGCGTTGAAGTCAGCTCCGGGCGCAAGCCCGGGGTAAGCGTGTATATATGAATCCTAGCCGCGTAGCGGCGACACAGCCCAACATGAGCCTGAAAGCTAAAGTCGAAGCCATCATCTACGCCACCGAAGAACCGGTCACGCTGGACCAGCTTGCAGCCTTGCTGAGCGACACCGTGCTCGCGGAACAGCGTGCCGAAGAGGCTGCCAAGCACGCCGCTGGCGAGTCCGCGCCGGACTCGACCGAAGATCCAGCCTTGTTCTCCCACGAAGAACAGCTCTCTGCTGGCGATCTCACGAAAGAGCAGAAGCACGCCGTCAAGTCACGCCTTGCCGCCATCGTCGACGAACTCACGGCCGATTACGCGGCCGCCGACCGCGGCATGGAAATCCGGCAGGTCGCGGGGGGCTACCGCATGGCCACCAAGCCCGAGCACCACGATGTGGTGGTGAGCTTCGCCAAGAGCCTGAAGCCGCCCATCCGACTGTCGTTACAGGCACTGGAGACGCTCTCCGTCATTGCCTACAAACAGCCCGTCACCGTCCCAGAAATCAGCGAGATTCGCGGCGTGGACTCCTCCGGCGTCATCGCTACCCTACTCGATCGCAAACTGATTACCACGGCAGGGCGCAAGCAGGTCATCGGCCGCCCAATCCTCTACAAGACGACTAAGGAATTTCTGCTGCGCTTTGGACTCAACGATGTTTCCGAGCTGCCCAGCATGGAAGAGTTCGAGAAGCTGGGGGAACCGCAGGCAGACCTCTTCCCGTCCGGAACGGACGAGATCGCAACCAACTCAACACCGAAAGGCCCAGAATCTGCCTGACTACTTCACACTGACCTTCTCTACCAGCGGTAGGTCCTGTGACGATTCGCCGATCATGAACATGTAGTCACCCGGCACCACCTTCCATCCGTTTAGGGCCTCGTCGAAGATCGACAGATACTTAGGATCGACAGCTACGCTCACTTGTTTGCTTTCTCCGGCATTCAGGTGGACTTTG
This sequence comes from uncultured Acidobacteriaceae bacterium, assembly GCA_963782275.1. Lineage (GTDB taxonomy): Bacteria > Acidobacteriota > Terriglobia > Terriglobales > Acidobacteriaceae > Bog-257. Next base: position 474,886 of record CAWAJA010000016.1, read on the forward strand.
CTCCATCCCACCAGGCGCTTGGGCGGTTCGCCCGCGCTGGCCGGAAGTGCAACGTAAACTTCGGCTATTTCCGCCCCCGCACGGCTCCCTGTGTTGGTAACGGTGAAACTCACCGTCGTCTCGCTTCCCGGCGTTACCTTCAGATCAGAGTAGCGATACGTGGTGTAGGAAAGCCCGTAGCCGAACGGGAACAGCACTGGTTTGTTCTCGGCGTCATACCACTTGTAACCGACCTTCAATCCTTCGTCGTAATTCACACTAAACGTCGTGCGTGCTCTGGTACCCACAGTGCCATTGATGATCTCAGCCGGTCCTGGGGGCGGCTTCACCAGCCGCGGATGCGGTAGATCGGATTCGCTGCGCGGAAAGGTCATGGGCAACTTACCGCTCGGATTCACATCGCCAAACAGGATGTTCGCCACGGCCTCCGCGCCCTTGCTGCCGGCATACCACACCTCCACGACGGCGCCTACCTTGTCGAGCCACGGCATCAGCACGGCTGTGCCTGTCTCCAGCACAACGACGGTATGGGGATTCGCCGCAGCCACCTGCTCGATGATTGCATCCTGGTTCTCTGGCAGCGATAGATTAGGCAAATCCATATCCTCACTCGTCCACTGGTAGGCAAACACAATCGCCACATCTGCCTTTTGCGCCAGTGCAGCGGCCGAGGCCGGGTTCTCTCCCGAATCAAACTGCACGTTCACGCCCGGGGCCTTCGCGGTAACTGCCTTCAAAGGCGAAGTCGGAAACCACACGATGTCCTGCCACTTTGGGGGCAACCCTCCCATCGGATCCACTTGCGCCGATCCGGCGCCCGAGATCATGCCCGTGTCCGCGTGCGGCCCGATGATCGCGATAGAGTGCAACTTTGCAGGATCAAGCGGCAGCACGCCATTGTTCTTGAGCAGAACCGAACTTTGCTCGGCGATCCGGCGTGCTGTCTCAAAGCCGCCTTCCACATCCACCACGCTTTTCTGCGATCGGGAAGTCCACAATGCCACTGGCGAACTCCGAACGCAGAATGCGACGCACGTGGTCATCCAGTTCAGCCATCGGAACCTTACCTGCCTGGACCGCTTGCTTGAGCTTTTCGCCGAAGAAGTCATCGAGTGGCTCTTCATTGTCCAGCCCGGCGGCTGACGCCTTCACCGTGCTATGCGTTGCACCCCAGTCGGAAACTACAAAGCCTTTGAACTTCCAGTCCCTCTTAAGCACGTCCGTAAGGAGGTATTTGTTCTCGCAAGCATAGTCGCCGTTGACCGCATTGTAGGAGCACATCACCGCTGCGGGATCTCCGATTGCGAGGCCAATCTCGAAGGCAAGCAGGTCACTCTCATGCATTGCGCGCTTGCCGATGATCACGTTCACTTCCGTGCGCCCGCTTTCCTGGTCGTTCAGGGCATAATGCTTGATGTCGCCGATCACATGCTCTGCCTGCTCGCATTTGATCCGGTTGCCCACCAGAGTGCCAGCCAGAATGGGATCCTCGCCCATGTATTCAAATGTCCTGCCGTTGCGGGGCTCGCGTGTCAGGTTCACTCCGCCGCCGAGGGTCATGTTGTACCCCTGGGCGCGCAGCTCGCGTCCAATCAGCGTGCCGTATTCACACGCCGCCTGCGGGTCCCAGCTCGCCGCCGAAGCAAGATTTGACGGCAGCGCCGTCGAGTAGCGGCCGTTCTCCGCGCTCATGCGCACGCCATACGCCGCGTCGCTCATCTGGATCATAGGAATGCCCAGCCGCGGCACACCCAGCACAAATCCGGCGCCACCATTGTCCAGATAAGCGTTCGGCCTTGGCTTATTGCCCCAGTCCGCCATGCCTTCGCCGTGCACGAGATCGATTTTCTCGTCCAGCGTCATTTCCTTCAGCACCATCGCAGCCCGTTCATCGGGCGAAAGACGTGTATCCATCCACGGAAAGCTTCGTTTCTGAGTTTGACCTTGGTCCTGGGCAAAAGCTGGCGGGAGGTAGGCTGGGATGGCGAGGGCTACTGCCAACGTAAGGTACATGCAACCATGCTTGTTCACTCTTATGCCGCCGATTGTGGATTTGCGCAAAAAATTAGGAGGGAGCCTCAAGACCCCCTCCCGTGACTTGCTTCAACCATCCGCTGCTAGAAGTACAGGTGCAAGCCAAACTCCAGCTGACGCATCGTCGTGCCCCACGAGATGTCGTTGATGGTGCCGTTATTCGACCCGCAGTTACCCGTTGCCGGGCCCGAGGCCACGCAAGTTCCACCACCGCTCTGGGTGTTGGAGAAGTTTAGCGCCGGGTGATTGAAGATGTTGAACGCATCCATCTCGAACTTCAAGTTGAACCGCTCGGTAAGCCGGAAGTTCTTCGATATCGTCATGTCGGTGGTGAATAGTCTCGGTCCCCAATAGGAATCAAAACCCACGTTGCCAATCTGGCCCGCGCCAGGATCGATAAAGGCGCCACCCACTTGCGTCGGCGTGTAGAACCGAACCAGGTGGTTGACGGGATCAAACCCCTGGACTCCGGTGGAAAACCCACCGGCGCCCTTGCTGGGCCGGCATGGCGCCGCCGAGTTGATCTCCGAGCCGCAGTTATTTAGAGCAGGTGTCCAAGGCAGGCCGCTGCTCCAATTGGTGGTGTCGGAGATTTGCCAGCCGCTAATGATGTAGTTCCAAACCCCGCTAGCGTTACCGGCAAATTGCTTGCCCTTGCCGAACGGCAATTGATACACCGCGTTGAACACCCAAACCAGGGTGCGGTTCTGGTCGTAGGGACCGTACGCCACTCGGGGAACGTCGGTGTAGTAGTTACTGTCGTAGTGCAGCGACCTTGACCAGGTGAAGTGGGTGATGAACTGCAGACCGTTCGACATCCGCTTCTCCAGGACCGCCAGTAAGGCATTGTAGTTGGAGTTGGCGTTGTTACCGAAATAGTTGCCAATGTCTTGGTTGCAGCAGGTGAGCACTCCACCGGTCGTCGGATCGATATATCCGGGATAGGTGAACTTCCCTTGCAGAGGCCGGAAACCGTTGGCGAAAGGCTGGTTGACGTTATAGTTAGGACCGTCACCCACAAAGCCATGCCTGCCCAAGTTTCCGACGTAGGAGAGCGTCAGGTTGGTTGACTTGTCGAGCTGCTGCTGGACAGAAAGGTTGTACGCGTAGATATACGGCACGACCTGACTGAGAGGGCGAACTCGCGGCGAAACCTGCCCGTTGGGGCCCTGCAATGGCAGCACGCCAGTGGAGGGAATCGTTGGAAACACGTAACCAGGCGCACCCACCACCACGCCGGGTAGGTTACTGGTGTAGCCGCCAGGCCCCAAAGCAAACGCCGGAGCATAACTGTCGGAATTGGTGTTTCCATTGAAGGTGCTGGCATTGACCTGCTGCGAAACCAGCACCGGCAAGTTCTGGGTAACAGTATGGCCGAAGTTGGATCCGAAGACGCCAATGTCATAGCTCACGCCGAAACCCGCGCGGATGACCGTCTTGTCATAAAGCTGGTAAGCAACACCGAAGCGGGGCGCGAAGTCATACAACTGGTTATTGATGTTGCCGTTCAGACCATACGGGCCAACTCCGGCGACTCGTATCTGTCCTTGGATAATGTTGGCGAAACCGCCATTCTCCTTGGCGTTAACCGATTCCGGAGTGTAAAGTTCCCAGCGCAGCCCGTAGCTCAGGGTGAGCTTCGGACTCACGCGCCAGGTGTCTTGGCCGTAGGTAAAGAAGCGGTACTGATGTTCCTGCGCATTCAAGCTGCTGCTGACGTAGCGGTCGAAGTGAGTGACATCGCCAAGCAGGAAGGTCGCCAGCGTGAGTCCGCCTACGCCTCCGTTGGATGTCCCGTTCTGGGCGAACGTGAGCTCGCCAGCCCGGTTCTGATCGCTGGGGATACGCAAGTTGTTCGCATACCGGAAATCAGCGCCGAACTTGAAGGTGTGGTTGCCATGTATCTTCGTTACGTTCCCCACCCACTGATACTGGTTTTCCCTCTCCGTCAACGGACAGTTGCAGCGCTGGACGCCAAGGCCATTGCCGAAGTCGGAGATGGTCTGGTTGCCCTGCTGGCCATTACCCCCCATGTTGAAGTAGGGGAGACCCGAGGTCGCGAAGGGTTGCGAAGGCAGGTTGAGTCCAGGGATACCGAAGCCGGTAGCCGGGGTCGCCCCTGGTCCCAGAATGCAGTCTGTGGATTGTAATGGAGCCACCCGAAGTGAACGTCCAGCAGCGTCGTAGGGCTGAAGGTGTGCGTCCAGCCGGAGGCTACGCTGTAATTGTGGACATTTGAGCTTCCCGCCAAGCCTGGGCCCGGACCAAATCCGACTCCACCGAGGTCACCCAAAGAAGGATTACCCGAGAGAGTGAAGTACGCGAGACTGAACCGGCCATAAAACGTGTTGCTTTGGTTCATGGAGTAGTCAACACGGGTATCGAAGGCGTTCTGCTTGAAAGAACCGGAGCCAGCAGCGGCATAGTTTCCCAGCAGTTGGTCGTTGGTCGGCGCCGGGAAATCCTTCAAGATAGCTACCGATTGTGGCGAAAGAAGGGCTACCGGGATTAGGTTTCCTGGAATGCGCGCGCTGGTGGTAGTCCCTGTTGCATTGTTTACATTGGGGTAGTAGGCCTGGCCACCGCCGTTGATTTGGGGGTTCAGGTACTGGCTTAGGTCGCAGAAACCTATCGCAGCAGTACATGTACTGACCGCTTGCGTCGTGGGCACCGTGATGTTGTTGGTGACGCCAGTGGTTTCCTTGGTACCTTGATAATCACCAAAGAAAAACAGCTTGTTCTTGATGATCGGGCCGCCAACCGTGCCGCCATACTGGTCCCACTTGTCGGACGGAATGAACTTGCCTGTAATCGGGTTGGGAGCGTATTGGGTGAAGGGATCGCGAGCCAGGTTAGCATCAGTGCGACGGTACCAGAAACCGCTACCGTGCAGCTCGTTGGTTCCCGACTTGGTCTGCGCGGTCACCAGACCGGCTACCGCTTTGCCCTGCTCGGCATCGTAAAACTGCGAGCCGATCGTGGCTTCGGTAATCGCATCCAGGTTCGGATTGATCACGATGATTCCGAGAATCGGGTCCTGGTTGTCGGTCCCGTCCAACTGGTATCCGGTACCGCTGAAGTGCTGGCCTTGCACCATGGTCTGCTGGCTGCCCTGCGGGTTCTCGGTGGCCGCGTGGCTCCAGCCCGCCAGCTTTTGCGTGCCGGGAGACAGCAACAGCAAGGTCGTAAAGTTACGGTTTAAGATCGGCAGGTCCGAAACGTAGGTCTCGTTGTAGCTGATGCCGACGTCCGCGTTGGTGGTCTGTAGTTGCGGGGCTTCGGCCGTAACCTCCAGGGTTTCGCTGGCGGAGCCAACCTGCAACTGCGCGTCAACCTTTTGAGAGGCGTCCGCAATCACCGTGACGCTGGTCTGCTGGAAGCTCTTGAAACCCGGCGCCTCAATCTTGACCGAGTAGCTATCCGGGATCAAGTGGGTCACGGTATAGTTCCCCGAGTCATTCGTCGTCGCAGTGTCGACCGTGCCCTTGCTGATGTCCGTTACCGTGACCGTCGCCTGCTGCACCGCCGCACCTTGAGCGTCAGTCACTGTCCCAAAGATTGTGCCGGTTGTAACCTGCCCGAAAACCAGGGTTGGCGTCAGCGAGAAAATCAGAGTCGCTATTGCAAACCATACGCACCGTTTCGTCATTTTGCCCCCCACACCTTGTCCATCTGTTCGCAGTGATGGCCTGCTATTCGGCCTGAGACACTTGCGTCAGCTGGTTCGTTTTTTGAACTAGTCGAGTGGTTGAAGTCGGAGAAAAAAGAGGACCGCAAAAGAGAGGGACTCCCCCAGTTCACGGCATCTGCGATTTTGTAGCAGATACTCATCTTGTTGTTTTGGTTGCGGGTTAATCTGTCCCCAGAGCCAAGTCACACCAGAAGGTGACCATCGTCACAATAAGGTGTGACGAGGAATTTATCGTGCCAGATATCCCCTGTCAAGCAAAATTTTTGCGACATTGTCAATATCAAAAATGCACTATGAGCCGATTTTTTTGTACTACTTGCGAAAGGGGCCCGTACCAGCCCAAACTCGTTCGGCACCCAGAAAATGGGAACGAGGTTCGAATCGCGGGAAACCCGCTCCGAGCCAGCGAATCAATGACTTGCAAATTGCAAGACCACCTCTTTTGTGGCGTATGTGCCCGACGGGCCGGTTGGAAATTCGATTTGGAGCGAATCTTGCGAAAGCTCCGCGCCGTTTACCGTCAGTCCGGTGAGATCACCGGCCAGCGGAACACGGTATTTTGATCCCCTTGCGCCCGCAACTTGCAGCTCAAGCCGGTCATGTGCAGCGTTCCATCGTTCGGAGATGAACTTGAGGTTCGAGCTGACGGCGCCGGTTGGGGGTACCACGTAGGGGTAAGTAATCCCGAACTCGTTACGTAGCCGGATTCGAATCATGGTTCGGTCGCGGGTTATGGGTACGAGAATCGCGATATGCTGGTCGACTTCGTTCGCAGGCTCGACCGTCTTGAAATTGACCGGTTTCCCGTCGATCTCCGCGCCCAGGACATGGGCTCGCAGGCTCAACGACGGCAGAAATTCAAGCTGTACGCGCTGTGCGCCGTGCCGTTTGATTTCCAGCGTAATCTCACCGGCGCTATGGTGATATGACAGCGTCAAATTCGTTGTTCGTGCCTCCGAACTGGCGCCCATCGGGACATTCCGGATCGCGAAATCGGTCCAGTTTTCGGGCACATGCGGTTCGAACCGGATGCTGGAATTCAGCGCGTCGACCGAGAGACCCATCATCCCGCGCAACAAGGGGCTCACAATCATTGCCGACGACCAGATCTGGTGCGAGCTGCTGGTAGCCAGCGGCGTGTAATATCGGCCGGAGAGAACTTCTGTGGCCCGTCCGGGTGAGCCGTCGAAAACCAGTTGCGCATTGGCTCGAAGATTTGCGTATGCCGGCAAAGGGCGGTGGTAGCGATATTCTGCAACGGAGGCCCATCCGGTAAACAACGGCCACACACTGCCGAAATGGTATCCGGTAGGGCCGTAGAGAGGATCATCTTCCGGGATGATACGCATTCCCCAGTCGGCCTGGTGTCGCGGTCCGGCGAGTTCGTTCAGGAACTGCTCACCGCGTTGATCGTCGAGCAATCCAAACCACATCGGGACGGTGCCTAGAACGCTGGCTCTATCGATACGCTGGCCCTCGAGGTTGAGCGCATAGCAATAGATATTCTTGTCCGGAGACCAGAACGCGGTTTCCATCTTTTCTCTGAGAACTGGCAGTTCCTGCGAGAGCGACTCAGCCTCTGGCTTCTGCAGCAACCGTGCCAGCTCGGCCAGTGATTGCTGTGACTCAATCGCCACCCCCACCTCGTACAACTCTGACGAAACCGGCAGCAATGGGCCGCCCTCGATCCATCCATGACCAATGCCCTGATTCTTGGCTAAACCATTTGTGCCATAGGTGGAACGCAGCCATTGATAAGCGCGCCACAGGCTGTCCCACTTAGCGCGCGCGAAGCCCAGGTCACCACTCGCGCGAACGTAATCGGCGGTGCCAATGATGTAGAGCGGCGTAGCGTCGGCCGAAGCGAAGCCGTACGGATACAGCTTGAACCACGGAACGAGACTGACGGTTTGTGGAACCTCGTGGGGGACTCGTCCGTTTTCGCCTTGGTACTTCGACAGAAACTCCAGCGCGGTGCGGGTGGTTTGGAAATCGCCGACGGAATCTAGCGCCAGCGCCGTCCACATCGAGTCGCGCCCGAAAAACCAACTGAATCCGGGCCGGTGATTGAAGCCGGACACATCGTAGCCGGCGATCAACCCCTCACCCGCGAACGGTTCGTCCACCAGTCCCTGTACCTGGCTGATGCGTGACCAGTCGTAAGCGGCCTGCAAATCACTGTCCGGCAGAGACAGGGACACCGTGCTGTCAAGATAGTGCTTGTAATACTTCCGCGCCTCCTGCTGAAGCTGGGGGCATTGCGACAACAGCTTCTGATAGAGGTCATTCGCCTGCTTGCGCCCTTGAAACGATGCCGCCATAACAAAGTGATAGGTCGCAGAGCCTTTCACCCCCGGACCAAACTGAAAGCTATCGACGTTCGTCGAAGAATAGTTCGTGGTATAGCCCTGCCGGACGTCGCTCGCCTCCGGTGATCCCGCAACAGCATAAAAACGATGCTCTTCTTCGCCGAAGTTGAAAACGTGAAGCGCTGTATCCCAATCGCTGTAACCTGCTCCCAAGCCGGCCGGCCACATCCATGCGAGGTCGGGGGTAAAGGATGCCTCGGTCGCCACCGCCTCAGCGCTCTCGAGTTGCAGCACGACCACTGCACCTGTCTCGTGCAGCGGTGTGAACCAGGTCTCGCAAACTGAAAACGAGTCGTAGACATAACGGATGGAAGTGGATTCCGGCCGCACCGTAATCGTTCGTGGCAAGGTATCGGCAGGGATCACGTGACTACCGACGTGGAAGGTGAGGTGGAAATCGCGCAACAGCTTGAGGGGATAGATCCAAGCTTCGAAACTACCGTCTTCGCGCCCGAGCAGCCCGGAATGTGGTCCAACCGTGTCGATAAACTGCCAATTCTCAGCATTTCGAGACAGGACCAGTTCGCCTGGCGAAGCTTGACAATCGCTAATTCCGCTTGGGCCGGCGCCGCGGAAGCAAGCCCGCCCACACAGATAACCAGGATCGCAAGTTGCAGCCAACAACGCGTGTGTCGTGGAGTCATTGGACACCTTCCCTGATGAAGATGAATGTCAGCTACGGTGCAGGCGGTTTCAACCTGGGGTCGAGCTCCGAGGCTTTCTTGAATTCCTGCGCAGCTTCGTTCGCCTGCCCTTTGCGCGACAAAGCGATCGCTAGTTGCTGATGCGCCCGTGCATAGCCGGGGGCTAGTTGGACGGCGTTCCGAAATTGAGAGATTGCACCGTCGATGTCACCTGCGTTCAGCAACCGATTACCAGAGTTGGTTGCGAAGGTCGCGGCCTGCAGGCTGGTCTTTTGTTTGCTCAGCTGTTCACCCACACGGCTTTCGGCTTCCGCTCCAGAGGCATCGCCCATCTGCCGCAACACCGCGGCCAGAGTAGTGTGCGCGCCCATGAAATCGGGCTGCAGCCGTATCGCCTCGCGCAAAGCTTGCGCCGCCTCCGGCAATTTATCCATCTGTTTCAGAACCGTGCCCAGCGTGTAATACGCTTCGGCGTAGTCCGGCTTAATCTGGACCGCGTGTTGCAACTGCTCGGCAGCCGCCGGAAAATCGCCCTGCTGCCATAGCGTTACTCCGAGACTGTAGTAAGCGTCCACAAGCTGGGGATCCAACTCAATCGCCTTTTGGAATTCTTTGATCGCGCCCGTCAAATTATCCTTAAGCTTCAAGGCCAGCGCCAGATTGTAATGCAGCGACGCGTTGCCCGGGGCCAGCTTGAGCGCTTCCTGCAACTGCTCAGCCGCGGCATCAAAGTCGGACTGCTGCATCAAGGTGACAGCAAGATTCCCCCGGAAGGCCGCGTCGTCCGGGCGCAGCTTGAGGGCGTGCTGAAATTCCTTCACCGCCGCCGGACCCTCGCCGTGTTGCATCAACGCGAGGCCAAGATTGTTGTAAGCTTCGGGATCGTTGGGCGTCAGTTGCACAACTTTTCTGAACGCCACAGCGGCACTTTCCGGATCGCCTGAGCGCTGCAAGAGCAGGCCCAGCCGGGTTTGCAGGGGAACCAGATCGGGCGTAAGCTGCGCCGCTTGTTGATAGGCTTGCAGCGCTCCCGCGTTATCATGCTTTGCTTCCAAGGCAGTTCCCAGGTAGTAGAACGCGACACCATCCTTCGGATTGGCGTGGGTCGCCTGGGTCAGAAGCTGCGTACCGCCATCATTATCGCCCGCCCGCAATAGCGCCACGCCGAGATGAAACAGCGCCGGCTCGTAGTGCGCGTCGATTGCCAGCGCGTCGCGAAACTCCTTCTCTGCCTCAGCGAATTGCGATTTCTGCGCCAGCAATACTCCCAAATCGTCATGCAAGTCCGCCTGATCGGGCGCCAGGGCCAGCGCTTCCTTCATCTGCGCGATCGCATCGTCGATTTTTCCCTGTGAGCTCAGAACACGCGCCAACTGATGATGTACCTCGGGCTGTTGGGGAGCCAGTTTCACCGCCTCGGTAAGTTCCGCAGCTGCTTCAGCAAACAAACCCTTCGTCGCCAATGCCTGTCCCAAGTCCGCGTGAGGCAGCGCCGCATCGGGCGCCAAACGGATAGCGGCTCGGAGGCGCGGGATCGCACTGTCAATGTCACCCTGCCGCAGCATCACTTGCGCCAGCGCATTTTGATACTCGGCATTTTCCGGATTGAGCTTGACGGCCTGCTCGAGAGCGGACCGCGCTGCGGGGAGATCACCGTTCCGCGCCGCAGTCAGGCCGCGCTGGTATGCGCCGGATGCAAGGGCATCGCTCGAGTGGGCTATCGTCTGCGCGGATGATCCGCAGGCCATCGCGAGAATTATGAGAAGCATGATGGAGCAGGAGACAACTTCGCCAAGACGCTTTGCTGCACCCGGTAGGAACACAGTTACTGAAGGTACTTCGTCCAAGCGCTTGGTTCAAGGCGGCTGTTTCGAGAGCGTCGCTGCGAGTAGAATGCCAGGCCTATGCAGGTTCAGCGTTTCTTCCGTCGTGCCGCTCTGTCATTGCTCGCCTGCTCTGTTTTCCTGTTCGCGGCGGGTTGGAAGCTGCCCTTCGGAGCGTGGCATAGAGTCTCGGATAACCCCATCTTGTCGCCGGAGGGTGATGGCTGGGAGTCGGCAGGGACATTTAATCCCGCGGTCGTGATGCACGACGGCAAGTACATCATGCTCTATCGTGCGCAGGACAAGCAAGGCACATCGCGACTGGGATTTGCGGAAAGCGTCGACGGTGTTCACTTCACGCGGCGTCCCGAGCCCGTGCTTGGGCCGGAAACCGATTACGAGAAAGACGGCGGCGTGGAAGATCCGCGCCTGACCGAGATCGACGGCACTTACTACTTGACTTACACCGGTTACAACACGAAGGATGCGCAGCTATGCCTGGCGACGTCGCAGGACCTGGCGCATTGGGACCGCGAGGGTGTGATTCTGCCCGCTAATAAAGGTAACTGGAACGTGAAGTGGACGAAATCGGGCGCAATCGTTCCGGAGAAGATCGCCGGAAAGTACTGGATGTACTTCCTCGGGACGGCCGCTGACGGCACCGACCAGATGGGACTCGCCTCCTCGGCCGATCTGTTGCACTGGACGGAAGAGACGAAGACTCCCGTGCTGCCGCGCCGGCCTGGCGCTTTCGATTCCCGAGTCGTGGAGCCGGGTCCCGCGCCTATTCTGACCCCCAACGGCATTGTTCTCATCTATAACGGCGCCGACGACAAGCTTGTCTATCGCACTGGCGTTGTGGTGTTCAACCGCAAAAACCCACGGAAGGTGCTCTACCGAAGCGAGCAGCCGATCTTTGCGCCGGAGCTGACTTGGGAAAAAGTGGGCCAAGTTCCGAACGTTGTCTTCGTCGAGGGCATGGTGCGCCAAGGTAGCCGATTTCTCTTTTATTACGGGGGAGCGGACAAGTACATTGGTGTCGCGGAAGCGCCAGCAACCAGCAATCAGCCGTTAGCAATTAGCCGCTAGCGATTAGCAGCTAGCGATTAGCAGCTAGAAATCCAGCAGCGAAGTGCACGGATTCAGCCGTGCCGCGAACGCCTCTCGAATCCGCTTCGAGTTTGTGAGAAGCAAGTTTGATCTTCGCCGGTGGAATTTGCTTGCCGACGAACCAGCGCCGCAGGCGCGGCATAGTTTAGCTCAGCACGGAGCCGCAGGCGGAGTGCTGGGTAAGCCGTCAAGAGAGATCCGAGTCCCTTCAGGGACGGCACAACTCTCAAGACGGGTTCCTCGGCCGGGCGCGAAACCGGCGGCTACATCTGCCGCGATTGTGCTTTAATCTTGCCAATGATCCCGCGAGAGTTTCCAGATGTCACACCTTAGGTTCGGTGCCATTTTCCTGGTCGCAGTCGCCGTCGCCCAGGCACAGCGCCCGACGCTCGTGGACAACACGGGTCAATCCAACAAATCGTCTGAAGCCATTTTCGCCGACGCGCGCCGTCTTTCCGAACATGGCAAGTACGACGATGCCATCGCACAACTGCAGGAACTCGCGACTCGCAATCCGCCGCCAGCAGGCCTTTCGCGCGAGTTGGGAATGGCCTATTACAAGAAAAGCGACTACCTGAAAGCGGCCGAGTACTTGAAGCAGGCCCTGGCGGAGAATCCGAAAGACGACGAAGCGGTTCAGTTGCTCGGCCTCTCGTACTATCTCGCAGGGCGTCCGAGCGAAGCAATTCCCTACCTGGAGAAGGTGCAGACGTGGTATCCGCGCGCCAATGTGGACGCCTCCTACATTCTCGGCATCTGCTATATCCAGTCCAAGAACTATCCGCAGGCACGGGTTGCGTTCGCTAAGATGTTCGATGTCAAGGCCGATTCGGCTGCCAGCTATCTCTTCACCGCTCGCATGCTCTTCCGTCAGGAATTCGATCCCGTCGCGGAGGAGTACGCCCAAAAGGCGGTCACGCTCGATCCCAAGTTGCCAATGGCGCATTTCCTGCTTGGCGAACTTCATCTGTACAAGTCGAGAATTCCGGAGGCCATCACCGATCTGCGGCAGGAGCTCGCGATCAACCCGGGCTATGCCGCGGCCTATTACAAGCTCGCCGACGCCTACTCACGGGTGCAGAAGTACGATGAGGCTGAGCGGCTCTTACAACGCTCGATCTGGCTGGACGCAACTTCAACCGGGCCCTACATCCTGATGGGCAAGGTCCTGGAGAAGAAGGGTGAAGCCGCACTCGCAGTTCGGACCTTGCAACGCGCGGTGGCCATGGACCCAAACAATCCGATCTCCCACCATCTGCTGGGGCAGAGCTACCGCGACCTCGGCAAAACCGATGATGCTGAGCGCGAGCTGAAGCTGGCCGAGCAGCTACAGCAAAAACAGGAAGCGAGTCAGTAAGAACCGACCGAGCTTTGGAGACGCGTATCAAAAGCAAGAACAAGTTCGAATCGGCCCGCAAGAAATTCTTGCGAAAACCCATAGATATTCTTTTCGTGGCCGAAGCGCCGCCGCCTCTGGATTCCTGCCGTTTCTTCTATTTCGTGGAGGTCACCCGTGGCGATTCTCTCTTTTTGGAAATGATGAAGGTTCTGTACCCGGATAGGTTCATCAGCGCCCCTGAGCTTCGTGCACGCAAAAAAGAGTTTCTCGATCATTTCAAAGAAGACGGCTTTTACCTAATCGATGCGTGCGAGGCGCCGTTGCCACGGCGAGCGAAGAAGTCCTTGAAAAAGATTAAACTCCGCGAAGGCTTGCCTTGTCTGAAGGAGAAGCTAAAGGACCTATGCGACCCAGATACCAAGATCGTTCTAATCAGCAAACCTGTTTACGACGTTTGCTCATCGGCCTTAGGCGATTTCAACGTGATCAACAGCGAGATGATCGATTTTCCTGCTGCCTCGCGCCAACCGCACTTTCGAGAGAAACTCGCCCGCCTACTGTCGCGATACAAACGCAAGAATAACTGAGACCGCATTACTGATGTCGTTCCGCCATCATCTGTTCAACAAGCTGCAAGTTCTCGGTCGCCAGGGGAAATCCGGGCTTCAGCTGCAGCGCTCGTTCGAAATGCGATTTCGCCTCCTGCAGTTCCCCCAACTGTGCTAACGCGCTGCCCAGGTTCGTTTCTGCATCTGCGTCCTGCGGGTTCAGTCGCACCGCGTCGCGGAATTGCTCCGCTGCGCCGTTGAAATTGCCCTGCGAGGCCATCGCACTTCCGAGGTTGTAGTGAGCGTCGAAGTAATCGGGACGCGCCTTCAGCGAAGCGTAGAGATGAGCCGTGGCAGCGTCGAAATCGCCCGACGCCAGCAGCGCCGCGCCCAGCGCATTGTTCACGACCGCGTCGCCCGGACGAAGCTGCAACGCCGCCTGATACTGTGCCTCCGCGCCCTGCACATCGCCCGACGCCTGCAGCATGGCTCCCAGGTTGTAACGCGCTTCAAAGTCGGCAGGATCGCGTTCCACATGGTGCCGCGCGAGCGCCTCCTGTAACACCATACGTGGGTCGCGATTGGAACCGGGAAGGCTCTTCGGTAACACCTGAAGCCACAGGTGCGCCATCTCGTCGCTGGAACGGTTTCCGGCTTTCACGCGCTTGGGGGGATGGTTCGGGTTGGCCACGTTATCGTCCGAGTTGTCGTAGACGTAACGCATGGAAACGACCGTGCCCTTGGGCAGGGATACAGGCTGCTCGTAGCGATAAACCGCCTGCCAGTTCAGGTCCCAGTGCCTGATGTGGATCAGCGTCTCCTTGCCGCCATCGGGCAGCGTCGCTGTAGCTTCAAGGTCCCTGCCGAGATAATGCGCGTGCGGATAGATCGCGAGTAAGTCAACATCCAGCGGCAGCGTGAACTCATCGTGGACCACAAAGTTGTCGTCGCCCGGCGGGATGTCAAGCTGAGTGTCACAGTCAAGCTGCACCAACATAGGATGCTCAGTGGCTGGCTTGTCAGTGAAATATATCCCGATGCTTGGCTGGATTACCTCCGGCTTACCCGACGGCTGAAGATGCGTGTTGAGCACCAGGTCGGTGCCCTTATCAAGGCGCAGCGCCATGCCGTCCGGCTCGACGTAAGGTACCGTTCCAGGCTTCCAGAAAAGAAAATGGCTGTCGGGATCAAATAACTCCGATTCGATCCTGATTTCCATTCCGCCAAATCCCGCGCCGGGATCCGTTTCCATTTTGCGCGACAGCTCGAGCCGATCGACCAGGATGTTGGCGTGATGCACAAGTCGCTTGTCGCCCGGCCGTATCTCGACCGCCTTCACCCAGCGGCTTTCATTGATCGGGATAGGCAGAATGAAATTCCAATAGGTGTCGATCCCGGTTGCCGGCAGCTGAAACGGCTTCGCCGCTTTGACGATCAGGTCAGGCTTACCCAGCTGCCACCCTTTCACGAACTGCGGCTGAGGCGATAAGTCCGCCGCACGGCCCTGCGGCATGTCTTGCTCCAGCCACTTCTGAATGAGCGCAATCTGCTCGCTGCTGAGACGGCGCTCGTCGGCGAACTTCAATGGCTGCGGCTCCGGCAGCCACGGCGGCATGAAGCGTGTTTGCGTGACCGCCGCGATCTGGTGTCCGTGCTTCTTTACGTCCTCGTAGGTCAGCAGCGGGAACGGCCCCGCCTCGCCCGGTCGGTGGCACGACGCGCAGTAGTGAAAAATGATGGGAGCGATATCGCGATTGAAGGTGACCTGAGGCGCACTGCTTCCACCAGTTGAGTCGTTTTGAGTGGCCTTCGTGCGGGTCGCTGGATCGCTCGCGTGGGGCAGGCGCCCTGAGGGCCCGGCGGAGCCGCCTGCCACAGTGGCAACTGCGATGGCCAGCACGAACCCGGCAAATAGCTTGGACGAACTGGTCATTCGAGGTCCGAGATGTAGCAGCCCACTGCGCCGGCAGTGGTCACTTCAGGCTTCTTGCCGCTCAGAACCGCCTGGATGGCATTGTCCAGCTCGTGCGTGGTTGGGGCGCTGCGCGCATGACCGAAACTCTGGTACCAGTTATCGATTCGCCCGTGATATTCAAGCTGGCCACTTGCATCGAAAAGCGCCGCTTCGGGTGTAACTTCCGCCTCACCCAGCTTGACCAGAGAGTGCTGCGGATCGTGCAGCGCAGGAAGTTTGTATCCGTACTCGCGAAGATGCTTCTCGATCGCCGCGCTGGACTCCGACTTGTCGGGATACACCAGCCAGAATGCAGTCTTGCTGGCGTACCGCGCACTAATTCGCTGAATGGTTGGGGCGTAGCGATTGGAGATTGGACAATCGGTGCGTATGAAGATCAGCACCACTGGCTTCCCGGTATCAGAGTGCAGCGGATCAACTGGCTTGCCCGTGAGATCGACTCCGGCAGGCGATTGGCTGGCGCGAACGGATATGACACCAACTCCGCCGGCGGCCACAATCCCTGCCATGAAACCAAGAATCAGCATCAACATCACAAAAACGCGTTGCCGATCGCGGTACATAGCTCCCCACCTGCGCGTGGTCAGATTCTAAACAGGAAGCAAGTCAAAGTACATCATGGCACGCTTGATGCTATTAGCGCCTTCTTCCGGCAATGGGTGATCCAAGGTCCAGGTGTTAAATTTCTCACCCCAACAACGGGCTTCAAATGTTCGGGATGACCACGAAAGGCCCAGTCTGGTTATCGCTCTCGTCCTGCAGAGACACGGGACGACGTGGAAGTGGAGATGCCAACGCAGGTCTCCAGACTGGCGACTGTAGATTTGGCATTGGCTTTGCCTGGAACAGCTTCCTGCACTGTCTCGCCGTCCACCGGGCCCACCGCTTGGACTTCTTTCTGCGCGCGCTATCGGTCGAAATTCCAGTTCCCGCATACATCTGCCGGTAGAGCTTCGAAAGGAACACGAAAGCGATCCTGGACCGCAGGCGGGGAGCGCAGGCTGATCTTTGCCAGATAGCGCTCCAGGTATAAAACCTGTCCCAAACCTTCTGTGTGCGTTCCGCAATCTCCTCCGAGCTCATCGAGGGATGGGGCGTAAACATCTTCGGCCGAATCTCCGACGGAATCAGCCAGTACCGGGTTATCGGCACATTTCCGACCAGCGTCGGTTTCTTAGCCTGCTCTTTTTCCCAGCGCGTAAAATCCACAGTTCCCGGAAACGGCGTCATCATGAGGAACTGAGCAAATGTTATGTCGGCCTTCAGTGCCATCTCGACCGTCGCATCGAATGTTGCCGGCTTATCTGTCGGCAGACCGAAGATGAACGAACCCAGGACGCCGACGCCATGCTGCTTGAAGGTAAGCAGTTGCTTCGCCAGAGCCTCGCCAGACTGGTTGAAGTCTTTGAAGACCGCTTTGAGTCCTTCCGGGGTTACTGCTTCGACCCCCACCAGCGCACCCTTGATATTGGCCCTCCGCATGGCGTCCAGAAAGTCGCCGTCCTCACCTGCCTCCATCGTGATCTGGGTGAAGAACACCATGTCTTTGGGCAGTCTTGCCAGCTCTTCCATGAGCAGGAACCGCTCTGTGCGGATGGTCGTCAACTCCTCAAGTTTGGCGATGTTGTTTTGCTCCCGGGCGAGTCGCAGATCGGTCAACGTCACGGGATAGAAATTATCGTCGGCGAGAGCAATGAACCGGAAGCCGACGGCGGCGCAGTTCAACGATTTCGTCGATCACGCTCTGATACTGCCGTTGGCGCGGCTTTTGTCCATCGGTCCGCCAAACGCTGCAAAAAGAGCAATGCTTTGGGCATCCGCGAATGGTCTGCACCGAGGCCCACATATACTTGTCGCGCGGCATCAGGTCCCATCGCGCAGGCCAAGAACTGGCTACCTTCAATCCGTCCGCCCTCGTAGATACTTCTTGGCTTGCCAGCGAGGCAATCGGTCACGACCTTGCCCCACGCGATATCACCGTCTCCCTTCACGACGGCGTGGGCGCCACCGCGTTCGAAGGCCTCTTCGGGATACAGCGTAGCATGGATGCCACCGTAGATTACCCACGCGCCGCGCCCGCGCGCCATGCGGCCGACTTCATATCCGCGTAAAGCATTGCCCGTATGTACACTGATGCCGACGATATCTCCCGGCATGATGCTTTCCGGCACAATCGGCTCCAGCGACTCATCGACAAGAATGGGATCCCCCACGGCTTGAGGTGTCGCTGCCGCAAGGACAAACAACCATCTTGGCGTAATGACGGCTGTACCAAAAGAATTGTCGCTGGGATTTACGAGATGAACGCTCATAGGCCCAACCTTTTCCCTTGCGAGTGCGGCGGCTTACGAAAGCGTCATCAGGATTGTGCGAATCATTTTCCGTGATGCCTGTAGATGATCGCCGATCACGAACGTTCCCGCCGGATTTCTTGTCTTCAATCTGTTCTGGTGTGTAAACGGGGCCCATGTTCCACGCCCCCGCCGGAGGAGCACGGGCCGATGATGAATCCAGACGGGTCCGCAAGCAGACCAATGTTACCAGCCCACGAAAATAAAACTGAGCAAAATTGCACATCTGCGAAAAAATGGGTATTCGCCGGGTCGTTTCGGCGGCAATCACGCTCATCGTCCGGAAACCAATCGGGAGGCCCGAATGAAGGTACGCCAGGCACTGATTTTGTCGCTTGCCCTGTCTTCGTTTTACGTCACGTCCCATGCCCAGAAAGCGGCGGCCAACCCGCAGCAACCTGACCTGACCGCCGCCATGAAGCAATTGGCAGAGGCGCGCACGACGCTGAGCGACGGCTCTCTCGCGGAGGCTCAGACCTTGTTCGAAAGCTGCGTGAAGGTGGCGCCCCAAGATGCAAGATGCGAGTTCGGTTTGGCTCGCGTCGCGTACTATCGCGCATTCTCGGCTGAAATGCGAGGGGATAAACAGGACGTGCAACAATGGGCCGATGCCGGCATCGCGCATGCCCAGCGGACGGTTGCCCTTAACGAAAAGTGGGCGGAGGCCCACAGTTTGCTGGCTGATCTTTACGCGAAGAAAATTACCGGCATGCTCTCGGGTCCAAAGTTCGGCCCAAAGGTCACTGCCGAAAACCAACGGGCCCTCGCGCTCGACCCAAACAGCGCGATGGTTCAGGCGAGTGTGGGCCGGGAATACATGTTCAAGCCCAAAGGTTTCGGAGGTGACATCAATAAGGCGATCGGAGCTTTCCATACGTCAGTTCAGTTGGACCCCAACGCAGATGAGTCGTGGGTGTGGCTCGGTCTGGCCCTCCGAAAGAAGGGCGACGCACAGGGCGCTGACCATGCGATTTCTAAGGCCTTGACGCTGAATCCCCGTAGCGTGTTTGCGCAACGGGCTAAGAGCGGCAACGTGACGTTCTGATCCCGTCAGCGCGCGGCCCTGTCACTTTCTCTGAGGTTGCGCAAACCCAACTTACCTTATAATCTCGTGCGCCGGGACGAACCTTCCCTTTCCGCGGGGTGAATGTGTCTTACGCAACCATCGTAGTAACTATTCTGACTTTGCTGCTCAGCCTGCCGGGCGTCGCTTCGGCGCAGGCACAGCAGCCAAACAACATTGCAGACGTACTTACCTACATTGACCATAGCTGGGACGTGCTGACCCGATCTCCGATGGACTGCAAGACGGTCATGGACGCTCGCGTGCCCGAACACTCGCTGCTATACCTGCCCGACCGATATCCGGAACCCTCGTCAATGAAGGAGTTGCAAGAGAAATGCAAGATCACAGTTGAGCATCTACCGGAGGTCATAAACTCGCTCGGCAGCCTCAACATGGACAACTCGCCGCAGCAAGGTGTGCTCTATCTGCCAAACGCTTATGTCGTGCCCGGTGGCTTCCTCAACGAGATGTATGGCTGGGACAGCTACTTCATCATGGTTGGGTTGCTGCGCGCGGGGCGCCTCGAGCTGGCGCGCGGCATGGTGGAGAACTTTTTCTTCGAGATCGAGCACTACGGCGGGATTCTCAACGCGAACCGTACCTATTTCCTCACGCGCTCCCAGCCGCCGTTCCTCAGTTCGATGGTGATGGCGCTCTATGACGCGCTTCCCGATCCGGCGACGAAGGGCTTGTGGTTGGAGGAGTCCTACCCGTTCATTCAGCGCGACCACGAGATGTGGACGAGCGGAGAGAAACTCGCCGGCAATACCGGTTTGTCGCGCTATTACGACTACGGCGATGGGCCGGTCCCCGAGATCGCCACCATGCACGATCCTTACTATCGCGATGTGTTTCGCTATCTTCAGGCTTCTCTGCAAGCCAAGGAATACCTCGGCGAGCCAGGCAAGTCCTCCGCCAAGCTGATTGGGCCGACGTTTACTTTCGAGGCTTGCGAACAGGACCCCGGCGAAAAGAACTCCTGCCAGAAATCGCCGGTCAGCCAATTTACCGCCGACTACTTCAAAGGCGACCGCGCCATGCGGGAGTCCGGCTTCGACATCTCCTTCCGCTTCGGCGATTTCAGCGGCAGCACCCATCACTATGCTCCGGTATGCCTGAACAGCCTCCTGTACAAGGAAGAGATGGACATGGCTTCGATGAGCAAATTGCTGGGCAAGACCGCCGAGGCCGCGGAGTGGACCAAGCGCGCCCAACATCGCAAGGAGTTGATCGACAAATATCTTTGGAACGCCCAGGCTGGAATGTATTTCGATTACGACTTCACCAAGGGCGAGCAATCGAAATATCAGTACGCCTCCACCTTTTATCCGCTATGGGTGGGCGCCGCATCGCCGCAGCAGGCCAAGGCGCTCATGGCAAATCTCAAGAACTTCGAGCGCAAGGGCGGCATCGCCATGAGCCCTTATGAAACCGGCGTGCAGTGGGACCTTCCGTATGGCTGGGCGCCGGTCAACTTCATCGACGTTGAGGGCATGAGGCGCTACGGCTTCAAGCAGGATGCTGACCGCGTCTCGCGCGAGTGGATCAATACCGTCGCCGCCAACTTCCGTAAGGACAACACCATTCGCGAGAAGTACGATGTGGTCTCCAGCTCAAAGGAGTTCAACGCCACGGCCGGGTACAAAGAGAACGTCATAGGCTTCGGATGGACGAACGCGGTAGTGCTGGAATTTGCCTACCAGCTCGGGATGATTCCAGGGAAGGCCAAGGCCGCAGGCGCACCGTAGTGTCCCGGTAATCTTCGTCATCCGCAACGACGAGCTCGTCCGCCGATGCGCCAGCGCCCTCCAGGTTGTCATCCCGAGCAACGGACCTGCTGGGGCAGGTTGAAACAGGAATGACAAGTCTGCAACAGCGTCGGCTAAGTCCTTTGTTTGAGTTGTTGTCATTGGGAGCGGACCGAAGCGGAGTCGAGAGTTTGCCCTGAGCTTGCCGAACGGGATCTGCGGTCGACCCATCCTTACAACCCTACATTCCGCATTTCGGCGGAGTTGCATTCAACCCGTTCAGCAGCTTCTTGGCCGATTCAAGGTCAGGATTGAACTGCAGCACGCGCATCGTAACGTCGCGCGATCGGTCGAGTTGTCCCGCGCCGCAAAGTACGCTTGCGAGGTTCATCCCGATACCGCTTCGACCCGGCGCTCGCTGGAACGCCCCCTCCCATAGTGTCACCGCTTCCCGCAAATGCCCGCTGTTGGCTTCAATCACACCGAGGTTGGTAGCCGCATCGAGCAGGTTAGGATCTTGCGCCAGCGCCCTCTGATATGACTCGCGCGCATCGTTGATCGCGCCGCGCCGTTGTTCCACGTAGCCAAGTGACGACAGCAGCACGGCGTCCTTCGGCGACTCCTGCACCGCCTTGCGCAACAACTGCTCTGCCTGTTTCATTACCGCTGCATCGCCGCCTTCCGCCATGGAGGCCCACGCCAAGGCCATGTCGCGATTGTCCTGCTCGGCTTCTGGCGAGTCTGGAAACGGCACCAGACGAGGCATAGATGGAGACGGTTGGGCTCGGGCATCCACCAAAGCCGGCCCGATATTCGGGCGGCGCTGGATGCGGTGGTCTGTCACTGCCGTATGGGCAACGTCGGTGCTCAAATTGGCGGGCATGTGACACGACGTGCAATCCGGCTGGTTGGCGTGATGTTTCGTGCTCAACCGGGCGTGACAAGCCAGGCACTTCCCGCGATAAAACGAAACTCGCTCTTCGGTCGAGGGGGAGCGATGCGGATCGTGGCAACTCATGCACGACATCGCCGCGCCCGACTTCTTCTTGCACATGCTTTGCGCCAGCGCCTCGAACTGGCTCGCTGCTCGCAAACCAGGCTGGCCATCGTTCGCCCGGACGTAATAACGGATGTAGTCAGACAAATCGTCCCCCGGCCGAAACTCGTACAAGTGCTTGCCCGGCCGCTCAATCGCAGCATTACCCTCCAGATGACATTGCATGCAGATTGCATCGCGCCTATCCGGTGGCAGATTCACCGGATTCACGATGGCTCCGCCGTTGACATGCGCCGCTCCGGGCCCGTGGCAGCGCTCGCACGTGACTCCGGAATATGAGAACACCGGCATCTTGTACCGGTTCTCGGTGCCCTGGATGGGAGGCTGAATGCCGCTCACATGGCAGTCCATGCAGGACGTTAGCGCGGGAAGATTCATGGGCGCTTCGCGCACATCCCCGTAGGCGGGCGCCATGTCCCACATGTGCTTGTCGGTGTACCAGTTCACCGGTGACTCGAAAACAAATCCATCTACCGAATACAGATAGGTTCGCCCACGTCGCCCCTGCCCGATGTAGTACAGCAGCTCGTGCTTGCCTCGGACCGACGGATCACCCGGACGCTCGAAGCTCAACCACACCTTCCCATCCTGGGTGTAGATGCGGTAGTTCACTCCCGACTTTTTGTGCAGGAAATCGCCCGCGATCGGATGGTCTGTTGCTGGACCGCTGGCATGCGCCATCGCCGTCCGCTGATAAGACTCAAAGATCGAAGCATGGCATTTCGCGCAGGCCTCGTTGCCCACATAACCATTCGCGTCAGGTTTGATATCAGAGGCGGGCGCGGGAGACTGGCTCGCGGGACCGGCCGACGCGATCAACAGCATGCCCAACAGCGTCGTGGCGATTATCGAATGTCGCATGTGTGGGCCCGCCGGCGGAATCTCTGAGTTGTCAAGACGACTCGTTGAAGGGGCACGGCTTCATAGGCTACTGAAAGAGTCGGTCGAAACGCGTCTTGAAGGGGCGCACCTTTAGGTGCGCCGTTATAAGTCTTTGTTCTTGTGACTCCGAGTGGGCTTCAGCCCACGAGGAATCTGCCCTGAAAATAGCGAGCGCTATACGTAGAATCAACAACTTACAGACACTCGCTATTTTCATGTTTTCTGGATGGAACGTTAGTTCCATTCGCGACTGCTTTTCCAGTTCCTTCAGCAGCCTTCTTAGCTGTGCCGTTAAGTGTTCGGGGCTCGGGCTTCAGCCCGGTGGGACTCGCATTTCGCGTCAACCCTAAGTCCCTCAGTGGCTAAAGCCACTGTCATAAGAGCACCTTACGGCACGGCTGAAGCCGTGCCCCTTTCAAAATGACGACCTTATTTCATTTCTGCAGCTCACCGATGTAAACCGCAAACGGTTCCAGAGACAGTTGCGTAACCGACGAAGCGCCCTTCAGCGACGACTGAGTGGTCATCAACGTTTTCGCGCCCGAGCCGACGCCCTGTTGCGACAGGTCGAAGCTAACTTTCTGTGGGTTCGCCGACATATTGATCACGACCAGAACGGCATCGTCCTGGTAACGCCGCAGGTACGACAACACGTTGGGATCGTCCTGGTTCAAGGCGATGTAGTCGCCATCCAGCAGTGCCTTGTCTTTATGCCGTAGCGCCAGCAGGCCCTTATACCAGTTCAGGATCGAGTTGGGGTCCTTCAACTCAGCCGCAACGTTGTACTTCTTGTAAGTGATCGGAATCGGCAGCCACGGAATGCCCGTCGTGAAACCGGCATTGGGGGTGTCATTCCATTGCATCGGCGTGCGCTCGCCGTCGCGCCCTATGTCTGGTCGGCCAATGCGCCCGCCCGACGGGGTCCTTTACATCTTCTCTGCGTTTCGGATCGTTGTTCGGCATGCCGATCTCTTCGCCGTAATACATGATGGGCGTGCCGCGCAACGTGAGATACATGCCGGCCATGTCTTTGGCGATCTGATCGTCGTGCTTGCCGTCCGCCATAGCGGTTCTAGGCGCGCACGATGTCGTGGTTGCTGATGACGTACACCGGCCACACCCCAGCCGCATACAGTCCGGCAACATGCTGGCGGAACACGGGTGCTGAAAACTTAAACTTGGTGAACATCAGGTCCATCGGCATCTGCAGCTCATCGTTCTGCGGACCCAGATAGTGCTTCAATTGCTCGACATGATCGTCCAGGTCTCGCCAATGAGCACTGCGTTGTATTTGTCCGCAGCCTTGCGCAGTCCCTGGAGCACGTCGTGGATCTCGGGCAACTTACCGTTGTACAGGTTGGTCATGTTGGGATCGCCCTTATCGTTCTTCCCCGGCAGGATCGGGATTGTCCCTCAACTCGGGATCTTCGAAGAGCGTATCGACCGCATCCAGCCGGAAGCCGACTACGCCGCGCTTGTACCACCACTCCGTGGTACCGTACATCGCCGCAGCCACCGCAGGGTTACGCCAGTTCAGGTCCGGTTGCTGCGGATAGAAATAATGGTAGTAGTACTGGTTCGTCTTGCCGTCCCACTGCCACGCCGATCCGCCGAACGTCGGAGATCCAGTTATTGGGCGGCTGGTTCGTGCCCTTGCCATCGCGCCAGATGTACCAGTCGCGCTTCTTGGCGGTGCTCGAAGAATCCGACTCGATGAACCATTGATGCTGGTCGGAGGTGTGGTTGACCACGAAATCCAGAATGATCCCGATGCCTTTCTGTTCGCCCAGCTTCTCCAACTGGTCGAAGTCCGCCAGCGTGCCGTACTTCGGGTCGATGTCCTCATAGTCGGACACGTCGTAGCCGAAGTCCACCTGTGGCGACGGGAAGCACGGCGCAATCCAGATTGCATCCACCCCGAGCCATGCAGATAGTCCATCTTCGACGCGATGCCGTTCAGGTCTCCATAGCCGTCGCCATTGCTGTCCATGAAACTGCGGGGATAAATCTCGTAAAACACCGCGTGCTGCCACCACGGATGGCCGTCGGCAGCGGCAGGTTTCGGTTGAGCCTGAACCGAAGTGGCGATGCAAGACCAAGACTGACGGCGAACGCCAGACTCGTGCTGCAATTCTGCCGCATCAGAAGCGCCTCCTCGAGAATCGTCGTACCCATTCCAAAGGTTATGAGTCTAGCGCATGAGGGCAAGCGAAGCCACAGGGCGATACACGCTGTGCTGTTCCCGTCCGAAAGGCGCTCCTCGCTTGCAAACCGCTCGGCGCTGCCCGACAATAAGCTTCACTCCCAGCACGGGCTCGAGCAAGACGGATCACCTTTGCCACCATCACGCCGAACATTTCTGCGATCTCTTTGCCGTTCTGCGCTGGTGCTCACTTTCTCCGACGTGCTCTCGCTGGCGCGCCCGCTTGCCAGTCTTCGGACAGCAGTCCCTGCTCCCGCGAAAATCCGAGACCGACATCGGCGTCACCTTCATCGATGTCGCTCAGCGAGGCCGGTCTCGAACGCCAAGACCATCTTCGGCGGCGAGCACAAGAACAAATACCTGCTGGAGACCACCGGCTGCGGCGTCGCCTTCTACGACTACGACAACGATGGCTGGCTCGACATCTTCCTGGTCAACGGCTGGCGGCTGGAAGGCTTCCCCAAGGGCGAGGAGCCTTACTCGCACCTGTTCAAGAACAACCGCGACGGCACCTTCACCGACGTCACGCTGAAGGCCGGGCTCAAGCACACCGGATGGGGACAGGGCGTCTGCATCGGCGACTACGACAACGACGGCTACGACGACCTGTTCGTCACCTACTACGGCAAGAATGTTCTCTACCACAACAACGGCGACGGAACCTTCACCGATGTCAGCGAGAAAGCCGGCGTCGCAGGCGCGAAAACCCGCTGGGGCACAGGCTGCGCGTTCGTCGACTACGATCGCGACGGCAAGCTCGATCTCTTCGTCGCCAACTACATCGACATGGACCTGAAGACCGCGCCGGTGCCGGAGAGCGGCCCGTGCCTCTACAAAGGCGTGATGGTCGCCTGCGGACCTCCCGGACTGAAGGGCGACACCAACATCCTCTACCACAACAATGGCGACGGCACGTTCACCGACGTGAGCGCGAAGGCCGGCATCCTCAAGGCCAACGGCAACTTCGGCCTCGGCGTGCTCACCGCCGACTTCGATAACGACGGCTGGCCCGACATCTACGTGGCCGACGACTCCACCGCCAGCGCCCTGTACAAGAACCTGCACGACGGCCGCTTCGTGGACGTCGGCATGGAGGCGGGCTGCGTGCTCTCACGCCGACGGCAAGCCGCAGGCGGGCATGGGCGTCTCCGCCGCCGACTACGATCTCGACGGCAATCTCGACATCGTGAAGACCAACTTCGCCGGCGACACGCCGTCGCTCTATCACAACCGCGGCAACTGGAACTTCGAAGACGCGACTTTCCAGGCGGGACTGGGCGCGCACACCCAATATCTCGGCTGGGGCTGCGGATTCTTCGACTACGACAACGATGGCTGGCCCGACATTCTGCTCTGCAACGGTCACGTCTATCCCGAGGTCGAGCAGTTGAAGACCGAGGCGGGATACCCGCAGCGCAAGATCCTCTATAAGAACCTGCGCAACGGGCGCTTCGAGGAAGTGCCGCAACGCGCGGACCGGGCATCAACGTCCCGAATGCTTCGCGGGGCGCGGCTTTCGGCGACTTCGACAACGACGGCGACATCGACGTCGTGGTCAACACGGTCAACGGCTACCCTCAGCTTCTGCGCTGCGACTCCAAGCTCGACAACAACTGGATCAAGGTCAAGTGCATCGGCACCAAGTCCAACCGCAGCGGCATCGGCGCGCGCCTCAAGTGCGTGAGCCATCCTCCCGACGAGCCGAAGCCGCACCCGCAGATCGACGAAGTGCGCAGCGGCGGCAGCTACATCTCGCAGAGCGATCTGCGCATTCACTTCGGCCTGGGCAAAGCCGACAAGGTCGAACTGCTCGAGATTCGCTGGCCCAGCGGCCAGGTCGACACCCTGAAGGACGTTAAAGCTGAATCAGTTGATCGTGGTCGAAGAAGGCAAGGGCATCGTCAAGACGCAGACGTTCGAGGCCGCGAAGAAAACTAAAACCTGAAGACAACGCTAGTCTTCTGCTTATGCCCGCGGCTGATCGCGCAGCAGTTCGCGAACTCCACTCGCGCTGCTCACGACAACCGCGTCTGTCAGACCCAGAAACAGCCCGTGCTCCACGATTCCGGCCCGCTCTTCCAGTTTGACCGCCAGTTCCGCAGGATCGGCAATCGGGCCGAAGTCGCAGTCGAGGATCATGTTGCCCTGGTCGGTGCGATACTCTTCCCCACTCGCGGCCCGGCGAACGACATACTTGGCTCCCAACGACTCCAGATAGCGCGCCTGCGACCGCCAGCCGAACGGCAACACTTCTACCGGCAAAACGTGAAGTGTGCCCAGCCGCGGTGACAACTTGCTTTCGTCCACCACAATGATCTCTTGCGCGCTGGCCTGGGCCACCAGCTTCTCCCGCAACAAAGCCCCGCCGCCGCCCTTGATCAGGTTGAGTGCAGGATCGACTTCATCGGCACCATCGATGGTGACGTCGAGCGATCGCGGCAGATCATCGGACAACATCGGTATATTCAGCTTCACCGCTTCGTCATAGGTGACGCGGGAGGTCGCGAAGGCCACGATGTCCTTGAGCGTGCCATCGCGCAGAAGGCCTCCAATGTATCGGACCGCAAAGATGGCCGTCGAACCGGTGCCCAACCCGACGGCCATTCCTGATTTCACGTAGCGCACCGCATATTCTGCGGCTTGCTTTTTTAAGGCTGCGTTCGGATCTACGGACTCGGCAGGCCCGCTCATGACGATCTCTCCCACCTCTCGCGCGGAACAGTCAATGCAGGCGTAAGCGTAACACGACTCTTGCCCGATTGATGATTTGTCATCCGGCTGTTGTGACTGTTATCCCAACCGAGGACTTCAGAATCTGTGTGGAAATTAGGTTTGGTTTGCAGCAGCGGATTGTAGTGTCAGGAGTAGAGCCCGCAGGGCGAAACTAGGTTAGCCCAGCATGCAGCCGAAGGCGGAGTGCTGGGTCAAGTAAGAAAATCGATCGAGTCCCTTCAGGGACGGCACGTTGTCACACATACTCTTCAGTCCGCGAGGAAGAACCTTATCACGCTCCAGGGTTTGTTCGAACGCGCGGCACGCCTGCGGAGTGCCCAACAGTGGGCCTCGACGATAACAACTGAAGGTGATGAAGTGCAGGTCCCGTGCCTGCTGATAACCTTTGAGTCCTCGCAGCACAGAGCGAAGATACATGTTGTCTCAGGCCCGTGCTGTGACGCGCGTTATAGACCTGTGCCCACCCTCCGCACAAGAAGCGGAAGGATGGGGGCACCCCCCAGATCTATTCTTCTCGACCAAACGCTAAGGCGAAAGGGTGGGCCACCCGCCGCAGAAGCCCCCGAAGGTGCCCGAATCTGAGCCAGGAGTTCGCATGACCATCGCATTGACCAAGGAGGCTTACCAACAAGGCCCCGGCGCCGTGAAGGATGCGTTAATCCAAGAGCTCACTAACTTAGCTGGTGGCATCCCGATCCGCAGAGCCGTCGATGACTTTTTCCTGCTGTTTGGAGAGGATTCGTCAAACAAGGGCGACTACTTCGCAGTAACGATGCAGCAATTGCATCCGCAGGCGGATGAAGCCGTTAGCATGCTTCCCAAACTGTGGCGGACGTGGCGGACAGATCAGTCCTCGTCTTTTCCGACTGACTGAACAACCCGGGTTCTCCACACATTAGCGCTTTATGCGAATGTGTGGAAAAAACCAAGACGGTACCTACCGACGATCAAGAACAGAAAACATTGCGGAGGTGACCTCTCTCACCCAACCAAAGGAGGGTTGAGTGGGGAACCCGGCGTCCCTTGGACGGCAGGTGGCCCTGCCTGCTGGAAAGGCTGGGCACCGCCCGCGCCTCCCGGGTTTGGTCCTTTCCATCATTGCTTCCGGACAAACAAGAACTTGCTGCTGGACAATGACAGGGTTCAGACCATGTGTCATGCTTTGTGTCCTGCTTTTTGTCTCGGCTCTGTGCAAGCACGGGAAATGGGCGTACACCTTGTGCCGCGTTGAAGTCAAAAAGGAGATTCCGATCAGAGGGAGACTGTAATGGCAAATTCAAGACAATTTCGAAGCTTGACGGAGGGCCTGAGTGTCGGCGCGGCAACTGGCGCAGTGGCGGTGGCGATTGTATTTATGCTGACCCTCGTCACAAGCCCGGCGGCGCAAGCGCAAACGTTCTCGGTAATTCACACTTTCACCGGCGGACAGGATGGGGGATGGCCGTATGCCGGCCTAACGATCGATAAATCAGGAAATCTCTATGGCACGACATATCGCTTTGGCGCGAACGATCAGGGCGTTGTCTATCGGTTGAAGCTCGATGGAGGCAACCGGATCTTTAACCCCCATCTACACCTTTACCGGAGGCAGCGACGGAGGTGGGCCAGGAGGCAGAGTAATCGTCGGCCCGAACGGCACTCTCTATGGCACGACGGCAGAAGGTGGCAATGGCTACGGAACAGTTTTCAATCTGAAACCCCCGCCGACGGCTTGCAAGACAGCGCTCTGCCCTTGGACAGAAACCGTGCTTTATACCTTCAAGAGTGCTCCTGACTGTTCGGGTCCTGCATTTGGTGATCTCATCTTCGACCAGGCAGGTAACATCTACGGAACGACCTACAACGGGGGTGTCAATAACAAGGGCTGTATTTACGAGCTAACGCCTTCAGGGGGCGGCGGCTACACCGAAAGCGTTATTCACAGCTTCGGAGGTAGTGACGGGTATTTTCCGTTTACCGGCGTGATCCTCGACAGCACCGGCAACCTCTACGGGACTACGTCGGTGGGCGGACAAAGTAACTATGGCACGGTTTTCCAATTGGTGCCCTCATCAGGAGGATATACCGAGAATATCCTCCACAGTTTTAGTTGCGGCTCTGACGGAGGGAATCCTTTCGGCGGCCTGATAATTGACTCGTCGGGCGATCTCTACGGCTCCACAGAGAACTGTGGTGGAGGCGGGGCCGGTACGGCTTTCGAGCTGACGCCGGCAGGAAATGGCAACTGGTCGTATACCACGCTTTACTCCTTTACCAATGGAGGAGGGGGCCCCTACAATGGGCCCTATGGGAGTTTCGTTTTGGACGGGGCAGGTAATCTCTATGGCACAACGTGGGGCAGCGGCAAAGGATACGGCAACGTCTTCAAGCTGACACCCGCAATCCAACCTCCCTGGAACTACACTTCGCTGCACGACTTTACCGGCTACGACGGGCTAAATCCGATTAGTAACGTGACGTTTGACGCGAGCGGCAATCTCTACGGCACCACCTCCGGAGGCGACAACGGGAACTGCGACGGCGGCTGCGGTGTCGTGTGGGAGATCACGCCGTAGGTGAAATTCTGCTTTCGCAGCGGCCGGCATCCTCGATTGGGTGCCGGTTTTTTCTTGTGCGATTTTGTCACATCGCCCTGCGGCCGGGTTCTATCCTTTCCGCACGAGTTGTAACCTACGCCGTTCACACCGTGGGTTAAGGTCCTAACCCGTTCTTGCAGGTCCACCCCCCAAGGCGAGAGGAACGTGGCACCTTCGTAATCGAACTCGCCCCACCTTCGTCAGTGAATTTCGCTCTTTGTGCTTGACCTCGCCGTGCTGACTTTCTAGCCTTGAACTAGCGCGCCACGGCTGCGCCACACTCGCTAACTGCGGTCCCAGGCGTCGGAGTTGAGGGCCGTCCCGCCTAGCGGGATTGCGGACTGCGGATGCGAAGCGTGACGGGTCACCCCTCGACCCGGTTCCGGCGGTCGGCCGTCGCGTGGCCCATCCTGCGTCTCGTGCAGCGTGATCCGCTGCCTGCTGCCACTCTCAGCCGGCATAAGGCTGGAGTGCGCCACTGCATTGGATCCGTTGCCCAATTCCTAACAACACGTGTGTCTCGGGTTGGCTGAGAGCCAGCCCCCGAGTTGTCATTACGAACGGCCTTCAGGCCGTGAGGAATCTGCTTTCCCACTCATCGCCACACGGCAGGGGAAAGCAGATTCCTCGCTTCGCTAGTTGAAAAATGTTCCTTGCCGCCGAAAATCGTTCCTTACGTTGTCATCCTGAGCGCAGCACGAGTCCGCGCCAGCGGGCTCGTGCGAAGTCGAAGGACCCCTATGCCCACCATCCAGCTTGGCGCAGCAATAGGGGTCCTTCGACTCGGACTAAAGTCCTCGCTCAGGATGACAGACGGGAAAATTGCTTCGCTTCACTCCGTCAAACAACGCGTAAGTTTTTCGTTCCGATAGGTGGGCCGCGGACCCATTTGACGCTTCGTAATGACAATCCCCGGGAGAAACAGCCAATGCAATCATACGCGCACACACTTCTTACATTCTTACCAAGGAGTCATCCATGTCTGAACATAGTTATGAAGAGATTCGAGCCGAGCTCGTCGAAGCCAGGCAGGCCTTAGAGTCACGCGAACGCCGCTTACGGGAGTTGGGCGTCACCGATTGGGAACCCAAACCGCCGGAGAAGATCGTCATCAAAACCTGCCACCACGTCAAGGAGGACGGTTTCTGCTGCGGCTCGGCGGCAGTGACCGACCGCGATTACTGCCACTTTCACCTGAGCATTCGCGGACGCCGCCTGAAAATGGCCCGCGCCCGGGCGCGCGGCGAGCGCTATTGTGTGGAGCTGCCGCCGCTGGAAGACCTGTACTCCGTGCAGGTGGGCATCCAGCAGGTGCTGGACGCGCTGCTCCGCGGCCAGCTCGACCGCCACATGGGAGGCGTCGTGCTCTATGGCCTGCAACAGGCGGCCACCAATGTGCGCCTTCCCCAGGAAGTCTGGGACGAATCGGACCGCTTCGACAACGTTGCGGAGACCACGTGGCGCGGCTTCGAGAAAGAGCATGGCCTGCCCGAGGGATTCGATGTGGACACTCCGCCGGACGAGGCCTTCCCGCCAGCGGCAACTTCGCCGGGCACGACTTCGCTCGCGGGCGAGGAGCTGGTGACCGAGGACGATATCGAATTGGAAGAGCTGGCGGAGCGCGACCCGGAAGCCTGCAAGCGTCGGGCCCTGCAGTTGGCGCGCAAGTACCGGCGGCGGCTGCATCACGACGAAGACAAGCTGGCGCGGGCCTGCCGCATCCTGGAGGCGGCGCGCCGCAATGACGAGGCGCGGAAGGCGCGGAAGAAGCAACCATCCACGGCCGGCACGGCGGCGGCGCCGGGCAGCAGTGAAGGAGCCGTTTCGGCGGAGCCAGATACGGCGCCCCCGGCGAGCGCCGACCTTTCGCTGGCTGGCGCGGAGGAGCCCGCGGCGATCGGCGGAGGGCCAAAGAAGTCTCCGCAGGGCGAGCCGTTGAGAGCAGCAGGAAGGGGCGAAAGAAGCGGAAGGCGCGTCGTAAGTCGCCGTAAGTCTAAGCCGCTCTATATTTTGCCAGTAACTAGCTGTGAAATAAATATTTTGCAAGTGATTCAGTGGCTAAGGGCAATAAATCACTTGACTCAGTAGCCAATCTGCTCTATCCTCTCTTTGGTTAGGGGGATAACGTCTTGAAAGAATCAGAGCTAAGAGACACATTAACCTCTATTCTCACCACATTAGAGACGCTTGTCTCCCAAACCAACGAAGCGACGATCACCGCCCACGCCATTCAAATGGCGATTGCCGAAGTCGATACGAAGATGACGGCGCGGATTCTCCAAATTTATTCGACCTTAGAGAGGCCCACAAAGACTCCAATCGACGAAGTGACCGCCGCAATTCGCGGGATGATACGGCGATTGAATGCCGATTCAAAGAAGGACGATAACTAGCCATGAAGCCCCCAAAGACTCTGCAGCAAGCCGTCTTGTACTTCGGAGAACCCCGACAATTGCTTCGACTACATGGTCAACTTGCGCTGGCCGCACGGCGTCGAGTGTCCAACCTGTGGACGCAAAGACGTGCGCTTCATCTCGACTCGCCGGATGTGGGAGTGCAAGACCAAACATCCGCGCAAGCAGTTCTCTGTCAAGATCGGAACTATCTGGGAGGACTCGCCCATCAGCATCGACAAGTGGCTGATTGCTGCTTGGATGCTGGCAAACTGCAAGAACGGGATTAGCAGTTATGAACTGGCCGCAGCTATCGGTGTCACTCAAAGAAGCGCATGGTTTGTGATGCACCGCATCCGTGAAGCTATAAAGAACCGCTCCATTTTCAAGATTGGTAGACCCGAAGGCGGCCCAGTAGAAGTTGACGAAACTTGGATTGGCGGAAAGTCCATCAACATGCACAAAGAACGCCGCCTGCGCTACGAGCAGAGCGGAGGGCACCACGGGAAAACTGTAGTCATGGGGATGCTTGACCGTGAGCAGCGCGAGATTCGCGCCAAGGTTGTCCCCAACGTGAAACGTGAAACCCTGCAAGCCGAAGTCCTCAGCAACGTGCGGTACGGAACCAAGGTCTACACCGACGAAGCCGTCGCCTACGACAAACTGCACTGGCGGTACGTCCATGACGTTGTGAACCATGCCGAGCGGTATGTTGAGGGACAGGTTCACACCAATGGCCTTGAGAATTTCTGGGAGCCTGTTCAAGCGCAATCTGCGCGGGACTTATGTTTCTGTTGAGCCATTCCATCTTGACCGTTACCTTGATGAGCAGGTGTTTCGCTTCAACAATCGCAAAACCAAGAAGCACAATGTTACCGATTTCGACCGCTTCAACCTTGCCATTTCCCAAATCGTTGGCAAGCGCCTTACCTATGCCGAGCTAACTGGTAAGATTGGGGAAACGACGCCGTTCTAGCCCTTGGCGCGGGAAGCGCGGCCCGAAGCGGAAGGTTTAGCCTTCCGCTTTCCCACTTTCGCGGTCTTCTCCGCATCAAGTCTCGCCTTCAACTCGCTATGCGGAACCTTGACGAGTTGGTGCATCAGGTTGTCGAAGTTCTGATACTCCCGACTTGTACCCATATTTATCCCCGTAGAATTTAGCGGCGACTTCTAGGCCTTCTCTGCCGTGGTAAACACCGTGAACATGCACGTTATTGTCGAGCAGGCTTGCGCAACCCGTACCGCATCGGGGTGCCCCTCTGCCAAAGCTCGTTATCAATGGCACGCATACTTTCGTAGGCAATCAAATCAGCCGCTTGGAGCCCGACATCATCACTCCAAGTCAATGACGTAATGCCCACAAATCTGTCCTTCAGCCCCCAAGAGTCATCATCTATCCACTGGTTGTACCCTTCGAGAGCATGCCTGTCCCACGGGCCATGATCGTGGATGACAGCTATCCGAACATTACCTTCCTTTTTCGCTTCATCGGCGATGGATAGCAGAAGGGTCCCCATGCAAATGATGTAGGCAACCGCATAGTCTTTCGGCTTACGGGTGGGAAACAATTCATCAAAGGCGTTGAGGTCTATGCCACACCCCGCAGCCGTCATTCTGCCGTTACTGAGTATCTTCAGAAGCTAGTTGGTCAGTCTGTGCTTACGATGCTCGTCCCATCCCTTGAATGGCCCGTCGCCAGCATTCATTTGCGCAGCGTGGTACCTCTTGATTCTGTGCTCAGGAGGCAGTGTCTTGTTTTCAAAGGCTAAGGTTTTTTGCCATCTACTCTCGACCCGCTTCCACTGTTTGTCATCTGCTATCCATCCGGCCACAACCAGCGTGCGCTTGTCTTTGTAACTCTCGTCGAACTTAAAAGTGAGGATGGCCATGAACCGCTTTCCGGCGCGGTCGGGGTGAACGATATGCGCAAGTTCGCAAATCACCGCGCACTCCCCATCATGGGCCAATAGGGACACTGAGTCAAGTGATTTATTGCCTGGCTAAGTTATTGATTCTACGTAAAAACCGGGACAGGGGAGGTTCTACATCCAAGACAAACTGATTTGATCTGAGATTATGGCTTCTTCGGAGGCTCATTCTTCACCGCGACGCCAGTTCCTTCTTTCACGGTATTGATCTGGTCGACGGAGAGATTGTCGAAGCGCTCGGTCAGTCCGCTCGGCCAGCGCACTTCGATGGAGTCAAGCTTTGCCTCTTTGCCGAGGCCGAAATGCACCCGCATGTCGCTCTGGGAAACGTAGCTCGAACCGCTGCGCACTTCATCCACCAGAAGCCGCTTCCCCGCTTTGACGGTGACGCGCGCGCCGATTCCATCGCGATTGGAGTTCGTGCCAATCGTCTTAAAGGCGATCCAATGGTTCGCGTACTTGATCTGGTTCTCGAGAAGGCTTGGCCGCGCGTTCATGTTGCTGATGACTGCCGACATTCGTCCGTCGTTCCACAGATCGCCGACTGCGAGCCCGCGCGACGATGCCTTGGTCGTGATGCCCGTTCCCGCTGAATCGGAGATGTCGGTGAATGTGCCATCGCCGTTGTTGTGATACAGCAGTCGCGGCTCCTGAAAGTCGCTGCCCAGGTGAAACTTGTCAACCTCCGGATAGACGTGTCCGTTTACCAGCAGCAGGTCCGGCCAGCCATCGTTGTCGAAGTCGAAGAACATGGTTCCCCAACCGAGATATTTAGTGTTGAGGCCAAGACCAGCCGCGGTCGTCGCATCGCTGAAGGTTCCGGCTTTGTCGTTGTGCAGCAGCGTCGAGGTGTCGTCGGAGAAGTTGGTCTTGAAGATGTCGAGCCGCCCGTCGCCGTCGTAGTCAGCCACAGTCGAGCCCATTCCTGCCTGCGCGCGGCCGTCTTCATTGAACGCCGCACCTGCAGTAACGGCAACATCGGTGAAGGTTCCGTCGTGATTGTTGTGGTAGAGAATGCTCGCCGTGCTGTCGCACGCGATGAAAATATCGGGCCAGCCATCATCGTCGTAATCGAGCGTGGAAATGCTCAGCGCGTAGTGGCCGTTGGTTTGGTCGATGTGAGCCTTCGTAGTGACGTCTTCGAAGGTGCCGTCGCCGCGATTGTGGTAGAGGATGTTCTTCGCAGGAGTCAGTCCGCGCGGACCGCACATCACCGGCGCGCCCTTCCAAATGCACGACGGGCGATCGCCTGGAGCAGGCGCAGTCGAGAGATCGAAGTCA
Source organism: uncultured Acidobacteriaceae bacterium (assembly GCA_963782275.1). Taxonomy (GTDB): domain Bacteria; phylum Acidobacteriota; class Terriglobia; order Terriglobales; family Acidobacteriaceae; genus Bog-257. The sequence continues at coordinate 510,637 of CAWAJA010000016.1, forward strand.
ACGTAATTGGCAACGATGAGATCGAGCTTGCCGTCGCGATCGTAGTCCACGAAAGCGCAGCCGCTGCCCCACGCTTTGCCCGACCCGCCGACGCCAGCCTTGTCTGTGACGTCAGTGAAGACGCCATGATCGTTGTGGTAGAGATGGTTCTTGCCGTAATAAGTGAGGTAGAGGTCTTCCCAGCCATCGTTATCGTAGTCGCCGACGCAGACGCCTTGTCCCCAACCGCTCGCCGCCAGGCCCGACTTCGCAGTCACGTCCGTGAAGGTTCCATCATGGTTGTTGCGGTAGAGATGGTTCGTAGGCCCTTTACCGGCCTTCGCCGCTTCCAGGGTCGTGCCGTTCACGATGAAGATATCGAGCCAGCCATCGTTGTCGTAGTCGAACAGAGCGACGCCCGTTCCGGTGGTCTCGATGATGTACTTCTTGCTGTCAACGCCGCCGAAGATTTCCGACATGGTGAGACCAGCCTTATCCGCGACATCAACGAAGTTGGCGATTGGTTGCGCCCGCGAAGGTGCTGGCTTTGCTGCCTGCTGTGCGAATGAAGGGTTTGCGACGAGTGCGAGGAAAAGGAGGAGAGCCCTTCTGGCAATGGGCTGCCAGAAGCAACTAGAACCTGGGACAAAAAGCATGCTGGCTTTGGATACTAGGTCACAGGTCAGTGTGAGTCAACTCACGGAATCGTCGCGTCAGGAGAGTCATAATTGTATCCAGCTGGCCGTCCAAATATCGGTCGCCAACAAGGAGGCCACATGTTGAAGCCATTCATAATTCTGTCGGTGCTCTTGCTTTGCCTGTTCGTCGCAGCTGCCCAGGAAAGCCAAAATCCCCCGCAAGCGGCAACGCCGGGCTCTTACACGGTCCCGCCCGGCGCGGCGCAACAGGTCAATCCCGTCAAGCCAACTCCTGAGTCAATCGCTCAGGGGAAGAAATATTACGGATACGACTGCGCGATGTGCCATGGAAACAACGGCGATGGCAAGGGCGACGTCGCGATCGACGAGAAGCTCACTCTCTCCGACTTCAGCGACCCGGCCACTCTGAGGAACAAGACCGACGGAGAGCTCTTCTACATCATCAAGAGTGGCCATGGCCATATGCCGCCGGAAGGAGATCGATTGAAGCCGGTTGAGCTCTGGAACATGGTCAACTACATTCGATCGCTCTCCAACACCAAAGCTCGGTAGACTGGCGCTCACTCGGTAGACTGGCGCTCAAAGGAACGAACGATCGTAGGAATTCAATCCCCGGCTGCTTGGAATGAGTGCGCTGATGTGTCTATTTCAGGCGGCTGTTTTCGGCTATTTTGACACGCGAACGGTTTGTGGATGCCACATTAGTGCTTGACAGGGCGACGTAGTGCGGTACACTGCTGAGTTCGACCCGCCTTTCGTCTAGACCTTCTGGCCACGCTGTCAGTTTCTCGAAACTCTCCTTCCAGCCTTCGCAATGTACAAGGCCGGGCATTGTAACCGACGCTGCACCTAGTTGCTGGGTTACTCGGCGGGAGAGCGAAGAAACGCACTACCGGTTACAACTCTGGTTAACGGGCACTGCAAATCCTTGGATTGAAGGCGGTAGCGCGCTTAACCGGAGAACCTACTTTGAACAAGGAGACGAATTTTGGCGATCCTAAGGACTCACGAGTTTCGGAGTTTCAGTGGCGACTGGAGAGCGATGGCCGCCCAGTTGGCTCTGGCAATCACATTTCTGCTGACAGTCATCGCGACGCAAGCAGGGCAAGCCGTGACTTTCAACGTAATTCATACCTTCACCGGCCAAAGCGACGGGGCCAATCCTTACGCCGGGCTGAGCATGGATGCAGCAGGAAATCTCTACGGCACCACCTCTGCGGGCGGCGCGGGATTCGGCACGGTGTTCGAGGTGAAGCACTCGGGATCGAGCTGGACCGCAAACCCGCTCTACAGCTTCACTGGAGGAGACGACGGGGCACAGCCTCGAGCCAGGGTAGTCATCGGGCCAGACGGCGATCTTTACGGCACGACTTTCAATGGCGGTGGTGATGGATGCGGGGGACACGGCTGCGGTACGGTGTTCAACCTCAGTCCCGACTGCAAAGGTCCATCTTGCACCTGGACGGAAACCGTACTCTATCGGTTCACGGGAGGCACTGATGGAGGTCAGCCGCTCGGTGACCTGCTATTCGATCAAGCGGATAACATCTATGGCACGACGCAACAAGGCGGCTTACCTCATAGCTGCGGGAACCTCGGCTGCGGCGTCGTCTATGAGCTTACCCGTTCCGGAGAAACTTGGACGGAAAGCGCGCTTTATCAGTTTTCCGGCGGCAGTGATGGGGATATTCCCAACGGCGGAGTCATTTTCGACCATTCAGGTAATCTCTTCGGCACCACCTTGCTCGGCGGTGCGAGTAACTTTGGAACAGTTTTCCAGTTGACACCCTCCGGATCAGGATGGACGCACAATGTGCTCTACAGTTTTCAAAACCTGAACGATGGGTCAGAGCCCGATTCCGGATTGATGTTCGACCCGAGGGGCAATCTCTGTGGCACCACTATATTTGGCGGCGCGGGCGGTGGCGGAACGGTCTTCAAGTTGAAGCGATCTGGGGGCAATTGGATCTTAAAAGTAATTTACAGCTTAGCCGGGAATGCGGGTCCCTTTGCCAGCCTCAGTGTGGACGCGGCTGGAAATCTCTACGGCATGACGGGGCAGGACGGCGCGTATCGTGTCGGTTCGGGTTTCAAGCTGACTCACTCGCAGGGCAGCTGGACGTACACCTCATATCACGATTTCACCGGCGGCAGCGATGGGGAACTTCCGCTGAGTAGCCTGGTCTTCGACTCCAAGGGGAACATGTATGGTACAGCGGCCTATGGCGGCGCAAACGGGTACGGAGTCGTCGTGGAGATCACGCCCTAACCAAGAATGCTGCAGAAAATGAAAACCTGGAAGCGTGGTATCGAGTTCGAACCACGCCTCCAGGTATTACAGACTGCTTCAGAGTTTCTGCAGGGCCTATTGCCAGTCCAGTGCCCAGCCGCCGCTGGTCTAGTTACGCCGAAGGCGTCGCGCGCGATTGAACAAGAAAACCGCCGCCGGACCGAACAACAAGAGAGTCGAAGGTTCAGGCGTGGACGCCTCAACGCTCTGCACAAAGAGGGCCCGCCCCCCATCGCCCGTGCCGGGGAAAAACTGGTCAACTTCCTGTAGCGTTCCATCCTCTTTCAAAGAGCCCAGAAGCGGAAGCCCTGCCGGAGGAAGAACGGCGAAATTGCCGTTTGCATCGTCGGATTCAAACCACAACTTTCCAGTAAAATCCACCCAGATGTAGTCGCTGACGGACTTGCCGTCCGGCTCAAGGAGCTCGACGTACCCCGCGGATGTACCGCCCCAAGTGGCGAAGGCTCGGCAGTCATCCTGGCCCACGCAATAAAACGTCCCTTGGTACAACACCTCGTCGTCAATAATACCCGCTACTGCACAAACCGACAGGGTCACGAGAACAGCAAGAACACCAAGAACTAGTCGTATCTTCATGAACGGAGATCTCCTGGCGCAATTTTAATGGCACAACACCACCGGGGACGGTATATGCAATTTACATTCCAAGACTCAAGTGATCCAACCCATTCGTAATCAGTAGGGTAGATTCCTCTGTCCTTCCAGCATATGCAAGGACTTGCACACTTGCAGTATGTTATTTCCCTTCAACCACTTAGGTGGCGCACTAGCTCATGTAGCATTGTTTCCGGACCGGAAACGCGCGACGTGTAAAGCCACCATTGCTCTCCCAGGATGGCGCGACACTTCTGTCTGCCTTTCACGTAGCATAACGTAATCGGCGTACGTTCTCGCGGTAGATACACTGAGCTGGCAGTTTCGCAGGCAAACTTCGCATGAGTCTATTCAGGATTCTCGACTCGAAGTCCTCACTGGGAACAGGGCGGGTCTCCGGCAACAAGATTGACGTGCAAGGGCTCGAAGCGCAGTTGAGGTCCAGAGTTGAGGGCGAAGTCCGCTTCGACTCCGGGAGCCGTGCCGCCTATTCTACTGATTCTTCCAACTATCGCCAGGTGCCAATCGGAGTTGTCATTCCGCGAAGCGTGGAAGATGCGGTGCAGACGGTCAGGGTATCCCAAGAATTTGGTGCGCCCATTCTTTCACGGGGAGCAGGCACCAGCCTGGCAGGGCAGTGCTGCAACACTGCCATCGTGCTGGATTGGAGTAAGTATCTCTACCAGATCCTTGAAATCGATCCCGGCCGCAAACTAGCCCGGGTTCGTCCGGGCTGTGTCCTGGACAATCTCCGCAGCGCAGCCAACAAGCACGGTCTTACCTTTGGACCTGATCCGGCGACGCACCAGTATTGCACCTTGGGCGGCATGATCGGAAACAACTCGTGTGGCGTCCACGCGCAAATGGCTGGCCCGGTCTCCAACAATGTCGAATCCCTCGACGTCCTGACCTACGACGGGACCCGACTGACCGCGGGCTGGATGACTGAGGCCGAACTGGAAGAGGCAATCGGCCACGGAGGGCGCATTGGCGAAATTCTGTTCCGGATTAGGGTCCTTCGCCTGAAGTACGAAAACGAAATCCGCGCGCGCTTTCCCAACATTCCCCGCCGCATCTCCGGCTACAACCTCGATCAGCTCATCCCGAACCACGAGGGCCGCTTCAATCTTGCGCGTGCGCTAGTGGGCTCTGAGGGCACGCTCGTCACAGTTCTTGAGGCGACCCTGAACTTGGTCCAGAACCCGCCGCATCGGACGTTGGTCGTGCTGGGATATCCGGACGTTTATTGCGCTGGCGACGATGTAGCCGAGATCGTCGAACTGCAGCCAATCGGGCTGGAGGGCATCGACGACAAGCTGATCGACAACATGAAGACGAAAGGTCTGCACCTCCAGGCCCTGCGGCAGTTGCCGGAAGGCAAAGGTTGGCTGATGGTGCAATTCGCTGGCGAGTCCCCGGAAGAGGCCGACGCGCGCGCACACGACCTGATCACAAAATTGAAGCGCAAAGAGCATCCTCCGACGATTCGTTTCTACGACGACGAGAACGAGGAGAAGGCAGTTTGGGCGCTACGAGAAACAAGTGTGGGCGCGACCGCCTTTGTTCCCGGGAAGCCACCAGCGTGGTCGGGTTGGGAAGACGCCGCGGTGCCGCCGGGCCGGGTCGGTGACTATCTGCGCGAATTCCGCAAGCTATTGGACAAGCATCGCCTCGATTGCGCGCTGTATGGACATTTCGGTCAGGGATGCATCCATTGCCGCATCACCTTCGACCTGATCAGCCAGGAAGGAATTAAGAACTACCGTGCTTTTGCGGAAGAGGCGGCGCAACTGGTGACGAATTATGGCGGCTCTCTCTCTGGGGAACATGGCGATGGCCAGTCGCGCGGCGAGCTGCTGCCGATCATGTTCGGTCCTGAAATCATGAATGCATTCCGGGAATTCAAGAACATCTGGGACCCGGAGTGGAAGATGAATCCCGGCAAGGTGATCGATGCGAACCCGCTCGACTCCGATCTGCGCCTGGGCGCCGGATATCGCCCCTGGGAACCGCCAACCCATTTCAAGTTCCCTGAGGACAATGGCAGCTTTGCGGAGGCCACTCTGCGCTGCGTCGGCGTCGGAAAATGCCGCCGGGAAAACTCGGACGTTGCCGATAACCAGACAATGTGTCCCAGCTATATGGCGACGCGCGAGGAGATCCACAGCACGCGCGGACGGGCCCACCTGCTCTGGGAGTTGCTGCAAGGGTCGCCGATCGAAAACGGCTGGCGCGACAAAAATGTCAAAGACGCCTTGGACTTGTGCCTCTCCTGCAAAGGCTGCAAAGGTGACTGCCCAGTCAACGTGGACGTTGCGACGTATAAGTCTGAGTTTCTCTCGCACTATTGGGAAGGACGCGTCCGGCCCCGCCATTCGTACGCCTTTGGGCACATTGACAGGTGGTCGCGAGTTGCATCTTTCTGGCCGGGACTGGTGAACCTGCTGATATCGACGCCAGGAACCCGGGAGCTGATGAAGGCGGCCGTAGGAATCTCGCAGCAGCGCTCGATTCCGCAATTTGCTCCTGAGACCTTCAAAGAGTGGTTCAGCAAGCGAGCGACGGCAAACGCCGGACAACCCCAGGTTCTGGTGTTCGCCGATACGTTCAACAATTATTTCCTGCCACAGACGGCACGTGCTGCGGTCGAAGTGCTCGAGCATGCTGGCTATCAGGTCTTAGTTCCGATGGAACATGTCTGCTGCGGGCGGCCACTGTACGACCACGGATTTCTCGACGAGGCAAAACAGTACCTTCGCAATGTGATGCGCGTGCTCGTGCCCTATGTCGCGCAGAATATTCCGATTGTGCTGTTGGAGCCAAGCTGCTGGTCCGTCCTGCGCGACGAGATTCGCGGATTGTTTCCTGAGCGCGAAGAGACGCGCCAGATCATGGAAAACACCTTCCTGCTCAGCGAATTCCTAGTCGGCAAGGCAAAGTATCGCCCTCCACAGTTGCGGTTGGACGCAGTACTGCATGTTCATTGTCATCACAAGGCGATCCTTCATGGTGCTGAGCACGAGCGAAAACTGCTGCAGCAGATGCAGCTCAAGGTTCGATTCCTTGCCGACGGCTGCTGCGGAATGGCGGGCGGGTTCGGCTTTGAGGCTGACAAGTACGACGTATCAGTGAAGATCGGCGAGCACGGGCTTCTACCGGCAGTACGGAATTCGCGACCCAGCGAATTAATCATCGCCGACGGCTTCAGTTGCCGGGAACAAATCTCGCAGCTGACAAACCGTCATGCCCTGCATACGGCGGAAGTGCTGCAATTGGCCCTGCATCAGGGAGCCGGACTCGCAGAGGGTGATCTGCCCGAAGCGGCGTTGGTACGCGAGCGTCGGCGTGTATTGCGCAACTCCAAGTTGCGGACCGCTGCCACGCTGAGTGCTCTCGCTGTAGCTGGAATCGCTCTGACCCGCATCATGAGGGACAACACGGCTGAATAGCCAATTGCTCGCAATGCCGGGCCTGTGTCCGCACCTCCAGCGGTCGGGGAATTTTCTCTTCGGTTGTGTGACTCGTTGATCGCCGGATGTCCCCGGACATAAATCGTCACGTTTCGCCACATTGCTTCTTGACGGGAGTGGCACGAAAGCGTTACCTATGTGTTAACAACGAATTAATTGGGTGACAACGCAAGTCCTTTGAGCAACGAACTCATAGCTCACGACGTCTTTGACCGTCTGCAGAAGGCGACGGCCGCTGTCCCTACAGAGCTGGCTTCGCTGTACCGAGATTATCTCGCAGAGGCCCGCCAAGCCCTGATGCAGTTGCGCATTGCATTGGGGAAGGAAGACGCAGAGAAATTCCGCGACCGGGCGCATTACTTACGAGGCAGTAGTCTGATAGTCGGCGCAACCGAGGTGGCGCGATTGTCCGCAGACCTGGAACTGAAGGGGCGCGACTCCAACTTCGAGGACGCGGCGATCTTACTGGGGCAGACATTGGCAGCGCTTGACACCGTGGAAGCTGAGTTGACCAGACGACTAGGCCATGCCGTTGTTCCGGTCCAAGGTTCGGCAGCATAGCAAGACAAGTTTTGTGAAGCGGGGGAATCATAGTGGCCGCGCCCATCAAGGTCCTGATTGCTGACGATCATCCCGTAGTTCGAGTTGGGTTGCGCAACATGCTGCAGTCCGACGGCCAGTTTAAGGTTGTCGGCGAAGCCAAAGATGGTGCTGAAGCGCTGCAAATGGTGCGCGCTCTGCAGCCCGATATCCTGCTGCTCGATCTCGCCATGCCCAAGGTGCCCGGCATGGATGCCCTGCGCGAGCTGACCAGTGAAACTACGACCACCCGCACCATCGTCCTGACCGGACTCATCGACAAGCGTCAAATTTTGGAAGCGTTGCAACTCGGTGCCCGTGGTGTCGTCCTCAAAGATGCTGTTGTCGATCATCTCTCCGCGTGTGTTCGCGCGGTGATGCAGGGACAGTACTGGCTGGAGGGGCGCCCGGTGCAGAACCTCGTCCAGGTGCTACGCGACCTGACAGCCCAAACCACTCCACCGCCACGCAAAACCTTCGGCCTGACTGCACGCGAGCTCGAGGTTGTGGGTTTGATTACAGAAGGAAGCACCAACAAACACATTGCGCAGACCTTCCGCATTAGTGAAGAAACCGTGAAGCGCCACCTGACCAACATTTTCAATAAACTCGGGGTTGGCAATCGGCTGGAGCTGGCCCTGTTCGCGCTGAACCACAATTTACTGCCCCCAGCCGAATCCGGCGCGCCAGGATAGGAATTCTGTTGGCGTTCATTTGGTCGGCGGCGTAGTTACTCTTCTGCTTCTGGCACCAGACGGCACTTCCTTCCACGCACCTTGACCAGCTACCGTAAGATAGGAGTAGAGAGACCTTCCATGGATGACGCACAGAAGTGGCGCCTGGAGTTGAGTTCTGTCCCACTGTTGGAAGCGGTGCTATGCGCCGACTGCGAGATCATTAGCAACAGCTCTGGCGAGCGCTGCGAGATTTGTGGCAGCCACTCGCTGTTGAGCCTGGGTCGCGTGCTTGGCGGGAGCATTGAAGGCGAACGTGCCACCCTGGTGCAACTGGATCGCGACACCCTGCAGAACGGATTCACGGTGCTGGTGAGCCCATCCGCAACCAGAATTCTGCAACAGCGCAGGCGCCGGGCGGCAGCGGCCAGGCGATAGCGTTTTCGAGAATACCTTGAATTAAACATCCGTCAGCCTGGCATCCACATCTCACATCTGAAACTTGATGGGGTGAGGTGCCATGAGCCACGATGAAGTCCTCCGTCAACAACTGGCAAAGGCAATCGACTGGAACGAAGCGCACGCGGACTTTCACGCCGCGGTTGACGACTTCCCTCCCGACCTTCGCGGGCGCGTGCCCGAAGGGTTTCCTTATTCGGCGTGGCAGTTACTGGAACACATCCGACTTGCGCTGTTGGATATTGTCGAGTTCAGCCGCGACGCCCGTCACAAATCTCCGGCGTGGCCGGAAGGCTACTGGCCTAAGACTGCGGCTCCGCCGAATGCTGAGGCATGGGAAAAAAGCGTAAAGGCCGTCGACCAACATGTCGACGCGATGCGCAAACTGGTCACCGATCCCAAGTGCGACCTATTCGCGCCGCTGCCTCATGGGACAGGACAAACGCTCCTGCGCGAAGCGCTGCTGGCCGCCGATCACAACGCCTATCACCTGGGACAGCTTGTCCTGGTGCGTAGGGCGCTTGGCGCCTGGAACGGCTAAGCAGACAGTTTCTCTGCGTTGACTATTTTCTCTGCTCGAGTTTGACGCTCGCCGTAATCGGCTGGCCATCGCGCATGACTTTGACCTCGACCACCTGGCCTACCTTGCTGCGGCGAAGTGCGTCTGTGAAGTCGTACAGATTGTGGATGGGCTTGTCGCCGAACTGCACCAGAATGTCGCCAGCCCGCAATCCGGCCTTGGCCGCGGGCGATCCGGGTCGGATGTCGGAGAACCGCACCCCATCCTTCACTTCGCCAAAATCGGGAATCGAACCGAAGTATGGGCCGTATCCTCCACCACCGCCGGAAATGCCGCCCATCGGTTTGTCTTCAACCACCGTCACGAAGGCCGGCGGCGCCGGCGCCGAGGCCAATTGCAGCGCGACGTCCGAAATCATGTCGAGCAATTGCGCGGCCGCGGGCGCGTTGATCTTGTCCCAAGTGTCGGAGGGCTTGTGATAATCCGAATGCAGGCCGGAAAAGAAGAACAGCACCGGGATTTTCTTCGCCACAAATGAAGTGTGATCGCTGGCGGAATATCCTCCCGCCGAGTACTCGATCTTGAAATTCGAGTTTGATCGCTTCTGCGCTTGCTCCAGAATCGCCTTGAAGGTCGAGCCCGTGCCCACCCCGCCGATGTAAACCTTGTTGTCTTTGATGCGGCCAATCATGTCCATGTTGAGCATGGCGACGCACTTGCCGAGCGGAAGCGTCGGTTCCTTTACCCATTCCGCCGAACCCAACAGTCCAAGCTCTTCTCCGGCGAACGAGGCAAATAAAATCCCGCGATCAAGCTGTCCCTTCCTCGGCGCGAACAGGCGCGCGAGTTCGAGCACGCCTGCGGTGCCGGAGGCGTTGTCGTCCGCGCCCGGATGAATCTGCCCGATCTGCGACGGCGCCAGCGAATTGGAATCGCCGCGGCCGAGGTGATCGTAGTGCGCGCCGATGATGACGTATTCGTCGGTCTTGCCCGGGAGATAGGCCAGCACATTGTTCACCCGCGCGTGGGTCGCCTCGATGTCAATCTTCAGCGAGAGTTGCAGAGTCTCGGGAAAAGCAAACGACGCCGGCTTGCCCATGTGATTGATCTGCTGCTGAACGTCGGCCAGCGACTTGCCCGCTGCCTGGAACCAGCTCTCGGCAACGGCGTTCTTCACCTGCAGCAGCATGATGCCGGCATCGTGTCGGGCCGCTCACGCTGCCGAAGCGCATCAGCAAGTCTTCTTCGCCATCGGCCAGCTTTCCATTGACAAAGATCACGGCCTTGGCGCCGTGGTTGCGGGCATTGATTGCCTTGGTCACCAGTTGGGAATGTTGCGTCAGTCCCTGGTGACCGCTCTTTTCTCCAAAGATCTCGGGTTCGTAGCGGAGCACGAGGACGATCTTGTCCTTCACATCCAATGCCGGCGTAGTCGTCGTATTGAAACTCGTCGGCCGAAGCGCCGTAGCCTGCGAACACCACAGGGCCGTTGAACGATCCCGATGACGAGAAGCTTGCTGGAACGAAGTCCTGGTTGAGCACCAGCGTTTGCTTCTTGCCACCGATCTGCTCGCTCAAGCTGTTGTCCGACTTCAGCTTCGCACCCGTGGTGACCGTAAACGGCTGCAAATATCCACTCGTGCCTGCCGGCTGCAGACCCAGCGACTTGTAGCGGTGCTCGAGATATTTCGAAGCCTTCGCCAGCCCCTTGGTCCCGGCGCCGCGGCCCTCCATGTCGGGAGCAGCCAGCGTTTTGATGTCGTTGAGGTAGAGTTTGGGATTCGGCAGGGCCGACAGAAGTGGACGTCGCCGCAGCCAGCAGGGAAGAGACCAGCAGTGCGGCGAGCGCACCGCGGCGGATTCTAGCCAAGCGTCGGACTTCGACACGCTGACGCGCGACGGGAGCAGAAATGACGTTGAGCATGGGTGAACGAATCGTACTGATGAGGAAAGAAGAGTGTCAACGCGTGGAAACTAGGCGTAGACCTTGCGCGCCCCGTTACGTTCCGTTGCGTGAGAATTCCCGGTCGCGCCACCTAGCACCATCTGACAAACGTGTCTTCACATAACTCTCGCTCAGTTCATCATGACGAATGAGGAAGCGCATGTAGATTGCGCCGTAGAGAGTATCCAGCACGAGATCGAGGTCCAGGTTGCGGGAAGCTCGCCGCGTTCGATTCCTCGGCGCAGGGTCTTGTAGGCCTCCTGCCTTCGCGGCCGCAGGAAGCGTTCGCGGAATGCCTCCAGCAACTCCGGATCGGACTGCCCCGCACCGAGCAGCGCTGCGACAATGCGCCCGCGTCGGGTACTGCAGAATTCCCAGAAACTTGGTTCATCTGCAGGCTCATGTCCTGATATACCGATCCGGTGTCGGGAAAGTGCAGCTTGTTCTCCGTGCCCGAGGCGAAGGCATCCACCACCAGCGCGCCTTTGTTGGGCCACCAGCGGTACACTGTGGCCTTGCCGACGCCGGCGTCGGCAGCGATCGCTTCGATCGTGAGTTCGGGAAAACCGGTGTGTTGCAGCAGCTTCAGAGTACTGCGAAGAATCGCCCGCCGCGCATGTTCGCTTCGCGGACGGCCGGGCAGAGCGCTTGGCCCCATTGTCGAGTTCGCGCGCCGGTTCGTGGCCGGAAGCGATTTGCTGCATGACTCACCATAGCATATATTGAATCCAATACGTACCGTATCGAATCGAAGATGCTGACTTGAATCGCGCGAGTGAAGCACTATGTGGCCCTGACTGGAGATGTTCCCGACCGATGTGGATTGTTGCACTTGCGCTTCGGCGTCCTTATACCTTCGTCGTGATGGCGCTGGTGCTCATCATCCTGACGCCCATCGTCATTCTGCGCACGCCGGTCGATATCTTCCCCGACATCAATATTCCGGTCATCAGCGTGATCTGGTTCTACGGCGGTTTTGCGCCCGAGGAGATGGCCGACCGCATCATCACCAACTGCCGAGCGCGGCATCACCATCACCGTCAACGACATCGAGCACATCGAATCGCAGTCGGTCAATGGAGTTGGCGTAATTAAGATTTTCTTCCGGCACGGGGCGAACATCCAGACGGCACTGGCGGAAGTGACGGCCATGATGCAGGTCACACTGCGCGGCTTGCCGCCCGGGACAACGCCGCCGCTGATCATCACCTACTCCGCCAACTCCACGCCCATCGTGCAACTCGGTCTGAGCAGCAAGACGCTGCCGGAACAGCAACTGTTCGACCTGGGGCAGAACTTCCTGCGCACGCAGTTGGCGACCGTGCAGGGCGCGGCGACGCCCTATCCCTACGGCGGCAAGATACGGCAGGTGCAAGTGGATCTGGACGTGCCGCGGTTGCAGGCCAACGGACTGTCGCCGGCCGACATCGTCAACGCCATCAACGCGCAGAACCTGATCACCCCGTCCGGTTCGGCCAAGATCGGACCGCTGGAATATCAGGTGGAGATGAACAGCTCGCCGCAGACCATCGCGGAGCTGAACGACCTGCCGGTCAAGACCGTGAACGGCTCGACCATCTATATGCGGGACGTCGCCCACGTCCGCGACGGATTTGCGCCGCAAACCAACATCGTGCGCCAGGATGGGGTGCGCGGCACGCTGATGTCGATTTACAAGATCGGTAGCGCCTCCACGCTGGACATTGTGCAGGCTGTAAGAGACATGATACCGATCGCGGCGCAGTCGCTTCCCAGCGACATCACCATCAAGCCGCTGTTCGATCAGTCGCTGTTCGTGCGCGCCTCCATCAATGGCGTGATCCGCGAGGCGTTGATCGCCGCCGCGCTGACCGCGGCGATGATCCTGCTTTCCTGGGAGACTGGCGTCCTACCATCGTCATCTCCATCTCCATCCCGCTCTCGATCTTCGTCTCCGTGATCCTGCTGAGCGCGCTGGGCGAAACCATCAACATCATGACCCTGGGAGGTCTGGCCCTGGCGGTCGGCATCCTGGTGGACGACGCGACGGTGGAGATCGAAAACATCGAGCGCAACCTTGCCCAGGGCAAGGAGATGAAGCAGGCGATCCTCGACGGCGCCGCCCAGATCGCGGTACCGGCGTTCGTTTCCACGCTTTGCATCTGCATCGTGTTCGTGCCCATGTTCTTCCTGACCGGCGTGGCGCGCTATCTGTTCGTGCCGCTGGCCGAAGCCGTGGTCTTCGCCATGCTGGCCTCCTACTTCCTGTCGCGGACCCTGATTCCGACGCTGGTGATGTACATCATGCGCGGACACGAGCATCGGGCGGCAGGCCCCAAGACGATCTTCGGGCGCTATCAGCGCGGCTTTGAGCGCGGGTTCGAGAAGTTCCGCGACGGCTATTACCAGCTTCTGGAAACCACGCTCGGACATCGCAAGGTATTCGCCGCCTGTTTTCTGGCGTTCTGCATTCTCTCGATGGGCCTGGTGTTCTTCCTGGGCGAAGACTTCTTCCCTTCGGTTGACGCCGGCCTGATGCGGCTGCACTTGCGGGCGCGTGCCGGCCTGCGCGTCGAGGAAACGGCGCGCCTTACCGATGAGGTCGAGAAGTACCTGCGGCAGCAGATTCCCAGAGATGAGCTGGTCACCATCCTCGACAACATCGGGTTGCCCAATTCCGGCATCAATCTGTCGTACAGCAATTCCGGGGTGATCGGCAGCAGCGACGCGGAAATTCTGGTTGGCCTGAATGCGGAGCATCACCATCCCACCGGGAGCTACATCCGCAAACTGCGGGAAGAGCTGCCCCGCCACTTCCCGGGCGTGGAGTTCTTCTTCCAGCCCGCCGACATCGTTACCCAGATCCTGAACTTTGGACTGCCGGCGCCGATCGATATTCAAGTCACCGGCGCTGACATGCAAGGCAACTACTTCATCGCGCAGCAGATCGCCAACCGAGTCAGACAGATTCCCGGTACTGCCGACGTCCACGTGCAGCAGATGCTGACGTTGCCGACGCTCGACCTACAAATTGACCGCACCAAAGTCACCCAGGTTGGTATGACTGCCCGCGATGTAGCGCAGAGCGTGCTGGTGTCGCTGAGCGGCAGCTTCCAGACCACGCCTAACTTCTGGCTGAATCCCAAGAACGGCGTCACCTATCAGGTTGCGGTGCAGTCTCCGCAGTATCACGTGACGTCGCTGCAGGACCTGATGGGGATGCCTATCAACGACCCCAACGTGCCGAATTATCAGGTGCTGAGCAATCTGGCGCAGCTGACGCCCACCGCGAGGCCGGCCGTGGTTTCCCATTACAACGTGCAGCCTGTGATCGACGTATACGTCAGCACGCAGGGCCGCGACTTGGGCGCCGTGGCCAAGGACACGATGAAAGCTCTAAAGCCCTTCGAGGACCATTTGCCACGCGGCACGCGGATCATGGTTCGCGGCCAGGTCGAAACCATGCGGTCGTCATTCTTCGGCCTGGGCATCGGACTGGTAATGGCGATCGTGCTCGTCTACTTCCTGATCGTGGTGAACTTTCAGTCCTGGCTTGACCCGTTCATCATCATCACGGCGCTGCCGGGAGCGCTGGCCGGAATCTGCTGGATCCTGCTGCTGACGCACACGCGGTTGAGCGTGCCTTCGCTGACCGGCGCGGTGATGTGCATGGGCGTGGCAACCGCCAACTCAATTCTGCTGGTTTCCTTTGCGCGCGACCGGATGCACGCCGGCATTCCGGCTGTACAGGCCGCTCTGGAAGCTGGGTACACGCGTATTCGCCCCGTGCTGATGACTGCGCTGGCGATGATCATCGGCATGTTGCCGATGGCAGCTGGGTCTGGGCGAGGGCGGCGAGCAGAATGCTCCGCTGGGGCGGGCCGTGATCGGCGGCCTGATCTTCGCCACCGTAGCGACCCTGTTCTTCGTGCCGTCCATCTTCGCCATGATTCACGGCCATAGAGAGGCAAAGCAAGCTGAGCTGAAACAGTCATAAAATGCTAGGAACTGAACAAGAACTGACTTCTATGGATTCGCACTCAAATCCCGGGCTCTTGGACGATGAACGCCAGGCGCCGGAGATAACCCCGCCGCCCAAGCTTCCGCCCGCGCCGCCACGCAAGGCGTTGTTGTTGATTGGCCTCGTGCTGCTGCTGCTTGATCGTCGGCGGTGTGATTGCAATGCTCATGCGCATCCACGACAGCCAAGTGCTGGCAAACGAGACCCAGAGCGAATCCATTCCCACGGTGGCCGTCGTCCATCCCACAGCGGAGAAGCCGGACGAGGAACTGTTGTTGCCGGGCACGTTGCAGGCGTACGAGGAATCGCCGATTTATGCCCGCACCAACGGCTACCTGCTGCGCTGGTACAAGGACATCGGCAGCCGCGTCACCAAAGGCGAGCTGCTGGCCGACATCGACACCCCGGAAGTGGACCAGGAGTTGATGCAGGTCGCGCGCCACCCGGCAGCAGATCGTGGCCCAGATGGACCTGGCCAAGATCAACGCCGATCGTTATGTAGGCCTGCGCAAGACCGACTCAGTTTCGCAGCAGGAAGCCGACCAGCAGGCCAGCGGATATCAGCAGGCCAAGGCAAACCTCGACGCGGCCGACGCAACGTCCGGCGCCTCGAGCAATTGGAGTCGTTCAAGCACGTGTATGCGCCATTTTCCGGAGTGCTGACCAAGCGCAACGTCGATCCCGGCGCTTTGATCAACGCCGGCTCAACTGGAGGAGCTGCAGGTAAGGAGTTGTTCGACATCGCGCGCGTCGATCCGCTGCGCGTGTATGTCAGTGTCCCGCAGAATTACGCGCCAGCCATCAAGACTGGAATGGAAGCGTGGGTCACTTTGCCGGAGTTGCCCGGCCAGAAATTCAAGGGAACGGTCGTGCGCACAGCGGAGGCGATCGATCCGCTTGACGCGAACTTTGCTGACGGAGGTGGACGTACCTAATAGAGACGGCAAGCTGCTGCCAGGCTCCTTCGGCGAGGTGCATTTCCGGGTTGGCATCAATGCGCAGAAACTGACCATTCCGGTCAACGCGATGCTGTTTCGCCAGGAAGGTCCGCGCGTCGCCGTGGTGGGCAGTGATGGCAAAGTCCACCTGCGTCCGATCACGATCGGCCAAGATTACGGCACAACTCTGGAAATCCTGGGCGGCGTCGAGCTGGAGGACCGCATCGTCATCAATCCTGCCGATTCCCTGGAGGAAGGTCAGCAGGTAAATGTGGCTCCCGAAAATCAGGGAGGCCAGCAGTCATGAGCCGGCTGACCCTGGCGCTCGGTCTCCTCGCCAGCGGGTTGCTGGCAGGATGCGTAGTAGGACCGAACTACCATCGACCGCCGGTGCAGGCGCCGACTGCCTACAAGACTGAAGGTCCGTGGCGAGTCGCCGCGCCGAAAGACTCGATTCCCAAGGGCGCTTGGTGGGAGATCTTCAACGATGCCGAGCTGAACAACTACGAGCAGCAACTGCTTCAAGCTAACCAATCGCTGGAGGCAGCCAAGGATCGTCTCAACCAGGCGCGCTCACTGGCGCGAGTAACGTCGGCCGGATACTTCCCGACCTTCAGCACCGATCCCAACGCTTCGCGTAACAGGTACTCAGCAAATCGTCCGCTGGTTGTGACGCTGAACCGGCCGCTGACCCAGAATACTTTCGAGATTCCATTTCTGCTTAACTACGAGCCCGATCTCTTCGGTAAGGTGAAGCGCAGTCTCCAGGCCTCCAACGCGTCATTGCAGTCCACCGCAGCCGATCTCTACAACGTGAATCTGGTGCTCACCGCCGAACTTGCCGCCGACTACTTCAGCCTGCGCGAGCTCGACGCGGAGACGCAAGTGGTCCAGGAATCGGTCACGATTCAGCAGAAGGGCCTGCAACTGGTGGAGGATCGTCATGCGGGCGGAGTCGCCTCAGGACTCGATCTGGCGCAGCAGCAGACATTGCTCGATTCAACCAAAACGCAGCTCTACCTGGTGCAGCAACAGCGCGCGCAATTCGAACACGCCATCGCGGTGCTTGCCGGAGTTCCGGCCTCGACCTTCAGCATTCCGGCTATACCGCTGAATGCAACTCCGCCGCCAGTTCCGCTCGGAGTGCCTTCCGATCTGCTGGAGAGGCGTCCTGACGTCGCCACTGCCGAGCGTCAGATGGCCTACGAAAACGCACTCGTGGGAGTAGCCACCGCAGCTTTCTATCCGCAACTCACCATCTTCGGCGGCGGCGGATTCCAGAGCACCGACATCACCAACCTGCTCACCGCTCCCAGCGCGATCTGGTCGGTGGGTGGCGACCTGCTGCAGCCCATCTTTCAGGGCGGGCGCAACCGCGCCAATCTCGCGGCCACCAAGTCCGCCTACGACGAGTCGGTGGCGAACTATCGCGAGTCGGTGCTGACGGCGTTCCAGCAAGTGGAAGATGGCCTCTCAGGACTGAACACGCTGTCGCAAGCGGGCACCACCCAAAATGCCGCAGTCTCCGATGCGCGGCGTGCTCTGGAGCTGGCCAACAATCGCTACGTTGGCGGCGTGACAAGCTATCTTGACGTCATCACTGCACAATCAGCTCTGCTCACCAACGAGCGCCTGGCAACACAGCTCCTCGGCCAGCAAATGGTCACGTCCGTCTATCTCGTCAAGGCTCTCGGCGGAGGCTGGGACGCCTCGCAAATCCAGAACGAGCAGGTGCATCCCAAGGCGGTGCAAATCGTTCAGCAGTAGGAAAGCGGCTGTTCGCGGTTCGCCGTTCGCGTTTCGCTCCACGCCGCTTTTCGCGGTTCGCCCTTCGTTCTTCGCCCTGTGATCCCGAGCGAGGACTTCACTTCGTCCAGATTGTCATCCCGACCGAGGGCTTTTAGCCCGAACGGAGGGATCTGCGGTTAACACTCAGCGCTCAGCATTCAGCAATCAGCATTCAGCAATCAGCCCTTCACTCCATCAACTCTGTCATCCCGACCGAGGACTTAGCTTCCTCATAGATTGTCATCCCGAGCAACGGACCTGCTGGGGCAGGTTGAAACAGGAATGACAAGTCTGCAACAGCGTCGGCTAAGTCCTTTGTTTGAATTGTTGTCATTGGGAGCGAGGGCTTCAGCCAGAGTGGAGGGACCTGCTGTTAACTATTCCATAACCTCTATCTCCTAATTCTTCTTTTCCCATTTCGGGACCGCATATTATCTAACTGATAATCCCTTCCCCTCCCCCTCCCCACGCTTTGTTTAGAATCATGCGATTACGGGGAGATCACATTCGCGGAGATCTCCCCTGCTTTAACGCTGCCTAGTCGGGCTGCGGGAAAAAGCCGCTGGTGCTGGCGCTTCCCAAGATGTGGCCGCCCCAGCCTGCGGCAATCAGCGCGTGATAAAGCGCTTCCGCGCCGGGCGGGAAATCGCCAAACGTCGGCAATGTCGGCAGCGCGGTATCAAGAGCGTACACCGTAAAGATGTATTGATGGGACACCGGGCTGAGTTGCGTTGGCGGGCAGGGACCGTCGTAACTAAGATCGCCAAAATCATTGGAGACTTGAACCCCATACCTGCTTCCGGCAACCCCTGCGTCCTGGGGAAGCCCGGTCGCACGCCAGGAGATGTTGTACATCCCCCAATGCGTAAACGAAGCGGTGATATCGTACCCAACCACCACGAAGCTGCCCGTGCCGCTTGGGGGGTCCGTCCAGGATAGCTGGGGCGATTGGTTCCCTCCGCCGGGATAGGCTGTGCACTGGTTCCAAACCATGATCGACGGCAGGGTTCCGCCGTCGTAGAAAGTCGTACTGCTCACCCGGAATTTGCCGTATCCATTCCCGCCATCAGGCTTCACTTTCTGGTTCTGCGCCCACGCCGTCAGCGAGGCGAATACCAGGTTGATCACGATGACGTAAGTCAGTTTCCGTAATTTCATGTTGCCTCCTCACGAGAGCAAGTCTCGGCCGGAATTTTCGTTTTACTTCTCAACAGCCCCAGAACTATATCCCATCGAGGAATTCCTGCGCACCTGATCCGGCCTTCACATCCTGTGCGCCACTTCTGGCCCGCCTGAACCAGCGCTGCTTCTCCATCTGGCGGCGTTCTGCGCTGCGGGTGCCGCGGTTGGGAACCGAAACGTACTTCACGCCCAGAGCATGCGCGCCTGCTTCGTTGGCGTGCGAGTAATAACCAGCATCCGCCGCCACCCATCGCGGCGTGCGCACCAGCGTGGTCAAGCGGCGGCACGGGCTGGCGCGTTGTCGCTACCACGGAGCGGGTGGCATGAGGAGATGGGTAGGACTGGGGATCATCGCCGACAACTTCATTAACATGGGACGTTGGCTGGTCTCGCAGCCCACATAAGAAAGCAGCGGTACTCCTCCCATCATGGGACGAGCAACCTGAAACTCACATCCTCAGCATCAACGATCGCCTCTTGCCCACGACGTTAGCTTCTTAGGAAGCGCTACTTTGCCCCGGAAAGTAGTCTAGTCTTGGTACCGGGCGTTTTGTTCCAGACAACCAGTAGTGCCCAAAGCTGCTCCAGAGCCAGTCTTCTGGTTTCTCTACCAGTCCCCGCTTCACTGGATTACGATGCATGTACCACGGGAGCGAGTCTGGATCCTGCGGTCACCGGAACGGATGCCGACCGTTAACCCATAGGACCAAACTCCAACGGACCCCGCTTTGCACTCTGGATGCCCGGTGCATGACAAACGAAGGAAAGGCCAGTACGTCCCCCGCATTCAGCTGCACCTGGGGATTGATGTCATCGCCGTAGAATATTTCAATTCCGCCTCCAACATGGCTAGCCCTGTCAGCCAACTCGACAACCATACTGATCTTTCTAAGACTAGACTGGCCCTCGCCCAAATCCATATGCCAACCATACTGTTGACCTTCTGTATATCGCGTGAGCTGTGCGGGATTGAGCTCATGGCAAAGGTCGAACCGGTAGGTCTTGTTGTACTCAAGCGCAATAGCCAGTAACCGCTCGAACATCCAATTGTTCTGTTCCGAACGCCGTATCCAGAAGAGGTGACTATCTCTGAGTTTGTTGCCAGCCCCATCGTGCAGTTCGCTAAACACAGGATCGGTCTGCTTCTGGAGTGCAATGATCTGGTTACACTCGGCCAGCGAGAACTTACCGCTGAAGATCTCGAAATAGCGATAGGTAGGCCATTGCATTTTCGGTTTCCTGATATACCGAGCTATAGTATCCCGGCATGCCGGCGCCTTGATCAGTTTGTCGATACAGCGCCGAGACCAAGGTGGACTATTAGCTTACCGGACTCGCTCGCGATGGGCTCGCTCGAGATGAGAGCGTAATTTGAGGATTGCGCGGACTCTCCATGCGAATGCCTCCATCCCTTATCATGCGTGTATGGCGAACAGCGCCGATGTCATCGTTGTTGGTCTGGGAGCGATGGGCAGCGCCGCGCTCTACCAGTTGGCCAAGCTGGGGGCGCGCGCGATCGGCATTGATCGCTTCGACCCGCCGCACGACCGGGGATCGTCGCACGGTGACACCCGCATTACTCGCGAGGCGATTGGCGAGGGACGCGAGTTCGTGCCCCTGGTGTTGCGCTCCAACCAGATCTGGGAGGAGCTCGAGGCCGCGACGGGTCGCAGCTTGCTGACTCGCAATGGCGCGTTGGTTCTGGCTTCGCAGAGCATTTCAGGCAATCATCACGGATCAACCTCGTTCGTCCAGGACACCATCAGCACCGCCCAGGAATTTGGCATCGCGCATGAAGTCCTGGACGCCGGTGAAATTCGCCGCCGTTATCCGCAGTTCAAGCTGAGTGGCGATGAGGTTGGCTACTTTGAAAGTGGCGCGGGATTTCTGCGTCCTGAGGCGTGCGTCGAAACACAGCTGACGCTGGCGCGACAGATGGGCGCAACGGTATCTACCTCGGAGGCCGTACTCGACATAAGTCAGGACAAGCATGCCTCAGTAACGGTCAAGACCAATCGAGCTACATATTCTGCCGCGCGCGTCATTGTCACTGCAGGGCCATGGATGCAGAAGCTGCTCGGAGATCAGTATCTGAGCTACTTCAAAGTCTATAGGCAGGTGATGTGCTGGTTCGCGCTGGCGAAGAATCTCGAGCTGTACAGCGCGGACCGATTCCCGGTGTTCATCTGGATTGTGGGCAACCGGCCGCGCGACATGCTCTACGGCTTCCCCGCGATTGACGGTCCAGAAGGCGGACTGAAGATTGCCACCGAGCAGTACGAGGCGACGGTCGATCCCGACGCGGTTTCATGCACGGTCAGCGAGCCGGAGATCGCGTCCATGTACAGCGAATACATTGGGCCACGCTTTCCGGATGTTTCGGGCGAATGCCTGCGCGCAACGACATGCCTCTACACGGTCACGCCGGACGCGAAGTTCATCATCGACAAGTTTCGCGGTTGCGAAAACGCTGTGTTTGCTTCAGCCTGCTCGGGTCACGGATTCAAGCATTCGGCCGCAATTGGAGAGGCGCTGGCATTGTGGGCGTTGGCGCGGCCGGCGGCGATTGATCTGTCTGCCTTCGCTGTGAGGCGCTTCTCGACCGCGCAAGCCAGACCTTGCGGCGAATCGCCGGACGATCATGCCGCTTAGGGCTGAGCCTTCGCGTGGGTCTGAAGATGCGGGGTCAATTTCCGGAGGACAAATTCCTGGAAGACACCGGCGATCGCGCTCTCACCAAGCTTGATCAGGCCGTTTTCCCACACCACTCCATGGCGATCGCCCTCCGGATAGTAGGTATACGAGATGGCGCCGGTTGCGAAGGCCCCGATAACTTCGGAGTAGTTAAATTGCCATTTCTTATTGTCGCCCTTGCAAATCACGGCATTCGCGAGCGCGTACCCAAGCCGCGACTTCTTGCTACCGGTTCCCCGGTAGAAATAGCGTGGATCTTGTTTGAAGAGGGACGGCAGTATGGCGCTTCCGATGAACGTACTGGCAACGACATTACCGTACGCCGCACCGATAACGCTTTGCGTACCCTTCTGCGCCTTGCCCGTATGCTCCGAATTCATCGGACGCCTGCTGAAGTCCCGCAAGAAAGCCAACGGCCACGAAGGTGAAGGGATCGATAACCGACCTCCCGGCAAGCTGAAACTTTAGCTTCGACGTCGAGAGGAGCTGGATCGGGGACGTAGGTGACATAGAAATTTGGAATAAAGCCAAATACCCGCTGCTTCTCTTGCTCCTTGATCTCTTCTTGCGCCACCTCAATCTGCGTGAGTTCGACACGCACTTCCGTCACAGCCGTGGCAACCGAGAGCATGATCTCCGGCACAATAAAGGCCTCCCCAGGGTGCAGGTCTCCGGAGTAGTCCTGGGTGCCGAAACCTTCCGACGTTATCGTGAGGTGAAAAGGCCCAGGAGGAAGATTAGAAAAGGAGTATTGCCCATTTTCGCCCGACAATAGTTCTTGAGTTGGGGATTGCCCTTCGCGCGAAAGTTGCACATGAGCGCCGACAGCGAGCGGCCCCGGTTTGAACAATCAGCGTTCCGCTGATGTTACCCGGCAGCTTCTGGGCGGGCTGCTGGTCGCCGGCGGAAGGGTTGGTTCCGGGAGCGCCGGTTTGCCCTCCCGGGACGGCCGGAGGTTGCTGAGCCTGAGCCACCGCCCGTATCGGAAACCCGCAGGGGACAACGCATAAGCTTAGCCAGATCAAAACTATCAGCGCCACGAGTCAACCTCCTGGCGCTTGAAAAACATCTTGCAATCCTTTACCTTTGCAGCACGCACACTATTTCCAGCACCTAACTCTAATCGTATCATGCTCTCCGGGGCGGTTTATGCTCCAAGGGCAACTGCCTTGCCCGGAGCTCGAACCAGCGCCAGCGCTGTCACATCGTTGTGTCTAGGTGGGGTGCGCAGGAACTGCTGCACGCCGTCGAGAATGCCAGTGGCGATCTCGCGTGCGTTGTCGCGCGAAGCACCCTGGAACTGCTGCTTCACGCGCTCGAGGCCAAACTCCTCCCGCTTATACGCCGCCTCGACCACGCCGCGCGAGACCAGCAACAGCGAGGCCCCCGGCTGCAAGGCCACAAACGGCGCTTCGTAGGTGGAGGCGGAAAACAACCCGAGAGGCAACCCGGTCGCCGGCAACTCGGTAAGCCCGGAGGGATCGCGCAGCAGTCCCGGAGTATGTCCGGCGTTGGCGTAGCAGATAGTGCCCAACGCCTCGTTGTAACACCCGACAAAAGCCGGACAGGAACGCACGCCCGAGGCTGCCCGGCGGACGGTCAGATTCAGCTCGAGGCAGAACTCCATCATGGCATCGGCCTCGTTCACGTCCGGATGGGCGAAGCTCTTACAGCCCAGCTCGTGAAACGTCTGCTTCACCGCCTCCACGATGGCATGGTTCTCATCGTGACTACCCGCGACGTCGAGCAGACCGAAGACCACCCGGCAGGGATTGGCGCGCAGGAAGCCGTAGAGGTCTCCGCCGATTCTCTCGCCCTGGATCATGCCGGCAATATCGGCTCCGGACAAAGGGGGAAAATCAGCGGCGGTCGGAGGGGAGGTCACGGTCGCAACCGTTTGCTCGCGCTGGAAAGGAAGCTTCATGGCGTGAAAATCATAACGGAAATCCCGCAGATTGCAAACGCGATGCGAGCTTGACGAGGCACGATACCATAGACGAGGCCCGAGGAGGCACTTCGGCATGCGCATCGTCAGCGTTGGCGAAATTTTGTGGGATGTAATTGGGGACCGCGAATATCTCGGGGGCGCTCCGCTGAACTTTGCTGCTCACGCCCGGCAACTCGGCCACGAGGTGTTTCTCCTCAGTGCCGTTGGGGAGGACGATCGCGGGCGTCGCGCTCTCGAGTGTCTGCAAGAACGTGGTATCTCTACCGAGTTCGTACAGGTGCTCCCCGGCAAGAACACCGGCATCGCTGAAGTCGAACTCGATGCGGATGGCAAGCCTATGTTCAGGATCGTGCGGCCAGCGGCGTACGACTTCGTGGATCTCACCGCGGCTCAGCTCGGCCGCATCGCGGAGTTGCTGCCCCAGTGGATTTACTTGGGCACGCTCTACCACATGTCGAGCCAGGCGATGGCTTCCACGGTAAAGGTTCTTGAAGCTGCGCCTCGGGCGCGGCGCTTTTACGACGTCAATTTGCGCGATGGCAACTGGAGCCTGGCAGTGGTGGAGCAGCTCTCGGCTCTGGCAAACGTCGTCAAGTTGAGTGACAGCGAGGCCGAGTTTCTCGATGCGTCGGTCAACACCGGAGGTCAAGGCTCGTCAGTCGAGGACTTCTGCCGCCGCTGGAGCGAACAATACCATTGCCAAACGATTTGCGTGACTTTCGGCGAGCGTGGCTCGGCGGTGTTTCAACACGGCAGGTATTGCGAGATTCCCGGCTTCAAAGTGCAGGTGGCCGACACAGTCGGCGCTGGTGATGCCTTCGCGGCTGCGTTCCTCCACGGCATCGAGCAGGGTTGGGACGCGAGTCTCACCGGCAGGTTCGCGAATGCCGTAGGAGCATTGGTAGCCAGCCGGGCGGGCGCAACCCCGGAATGGCGCATGGACGAATGCCAGCCGATGCTGGGTCGATAGAACGTCGTCTGACCTCAAGCGAGCTTCTTTAGCGCAGCTCGAAGGGCGTCGATCGCCAACTGAGCGGCATGTCCGGATGCCGACGGGCAATCCTCCGACGGCTCGCGCGATCTCGCTGCTTGCTGATTGACAAGCCGCATCCCGGATGGATTTCCCTCGGCCAGTTCGGTCATCGCGGAAGCACAAGCCATCGCCGGCACACAGCCTTTGGCGCGAAAACGGATATCGGCGATGCGCCCGGCATCCATCTTGATTGCCAGCTCCAGGATGTCGCCACATGCGGGATTCTCGATCCGCACCTGGGCATCTGCGTCAGGCAGCTCGCCCGAATTGCGGGGGTGCTGGAAGTGGTCGAGAAGTTGAGAAGAATACATGGCTGGTTCGACATCCTTAGCTTAACGCGGGACGTCCGCCTAACGCCGCTTCGTATAATCAAACAGATTTGGGCGCCCCGGACCACACACCGCGACGCATCGCCTCGCTGCAGCCCAGCGCCACCGTCACGCTGCGCGATCTGGGCCTCCTGGATCGTCTGGTCGCGTGCACCAGGTATTGCGCCGACGTTTGTCCCGAGGTGGCCGATGGCTCCCGGGTGATCGTCTCTGACTCGTGGACCGCGCAAAGCCAGCAGATTCTGGCCGCGCGTCCCGACCTCGTGTTGGCTTCGGTTCCCTATCAGCTGGAAGCGGTCGCCGAAATACTGAAGGCCGGGGTGCGATTTCTTGGACTTGGCGCCGCGAACGCTGGCGGACATTTACGCCGATATCTCCGCGATCGCAGGAGTCATGGGAGCGTGGGATCGCGGGCAAGACGTGATCGGCGACTATGCAGAGTGCGATCGCTGACAGTCCGGGAGCGTATCGCGAATACACCGAGATTCAGAGTGTTCTGCGAAGAGTGGGGAAAGCCGATCATCGCCTCGCAGCCCTGGGTCGCCGAGCTGGTGGAGTCTGCGGGCGGCGAATTCGTGGGCCGCCCGGCCAGACCATCACCGCAGAAGAAGTCGCGGCGGCCCAGCCGGATGTGATTCTGGCCGCATGGTGCGGCGCAGGCGATCGTGTGCCGCTGGAAAAGATCGTCGAGCAGCGCGGCTGGACGAGAGCTGCCGGCCGTGCGCGCAGCGCGGGTGTTCTGCATCAGCGATGAGCTCCTGAACACGCCGGCCACCAGCCTGCTCGGCGGGCTGCACGCCATCGCGTGGGCGCTGCATCCCGAGTCGTTCCCAAAGCCCGGCGGCATTCGCCAACTCCGCAGCCTGTGATATGAATGGATGACTTATGCCGACCAATTACCAGCAACTGGCTGAAGAACTCAACGTGCTCGCCGACGCTGCCGCAAGTGTCGAAGACCTGATGAGCATCATCGTCGGGCGCCTGCAGGAACGGCTCGCCGCACTTCGACTGGGTTGGCTTCTACATGATCGAGAAGGGCCGGCCGGGCGAAGATCCCA
The DNA here is from genome assembly GCA_963782275.1 of uncultured Acidobacteriaceae bacterium. Classification (GTDB taxonomy): domain Bacteria; phylum Acidobacteriota; class Terriglobia; order Terriglobales; family Acidobacteriaceae; genus Bog-257. The sequence continues at coordinate 536,797 of CAWAJA010000016.1, forward strand.
TGCTGGTGCTGGGACCGTATGTCGGCGCGGAAACGCCGCACAAGCGTATTCCGCTCAACCAGGGAATCTGCGGCGCCGCCGTCTCGTCCGGGCAGACCTGGTGGTTGACGATGTGAATGCTGACCCGCGCTATCTGGCGTGCTCCCTCGAGACAAAGTCTGAGATCGTGGCGCCGGTGTTCGTGAAGGGCGAGGCGGTCGGCGAACTTGACATCGACAGCCACACCCCCGCCGCCTTCACCGATGAGGACCGCGAGATTGGTGGAACATTGTGCCGCGCTGGTGGGGAATTCCTGGAGAAGACCTCGTGATGGTGGCCGCGAGACCAGAATCGAGGCAGACAGCATTGATCAAGCAAGTGGTGGCTGCGCTCATTGTGCGCGGGGAAGACATCCTGTGCTGTCAGCGCACGGAATACCAGACGCTGCCGCTGAAATGGGAGTTTCCCGGCGGAAAGATTGAGCCGGGAGAAGATGCGCTGGCAAGCGCTGCAGCGCGAACTCGACGAGGAACTCGGGATTCGCGCGCACATCGGCCGCAAGGTTGCGCAGCTACAGCATCACTACGCGAACGGCAACGCAGTGGAACTGCACTTCTTTCTGGTCGAGCAGTACGAAGGCGAGATGCAGAACCGAATCTTTCGCGAGATCCGCTGGGTGAACCGGCGCGAATTGCCGAAGCTCGACTTTCTCGATGCCGATCGGAAACTGGTGCAACAGCTCGCTAACGGCGAACTTCTCTAGCCGCCTCCCCCGCCGGTCACGAACCAGGCAATCGTCAGCCCGATCATGATGATGGTCGTGGCCCACGCGATCGCGTTAAACCATGTGCCGTTGACGTGCTTGCCCATCAATTCGCTCTTGTTGATGAGCAGCAGCATGAAGATCAGCACGAAGGGCAGCACAATTCCGTTGACCACCTGCGACAGAATGCTGATCTTCACCAGCGGAATGTTGGGCAGCAGAATGACCCCGCCGCCGGCAATGATGAGCAGCGTGTACAGCCAATAGAAGACCTTGGCGTCCTCGAATTTGTGGTCCACGCCGGACTCAAAGCCAAGCCCCTCGCAGACGGTGTAGGCGGTCGAGATCGGCAGGATGGAAGCTGCGAACAGCGAAGCGTTGAAGAGCCCGGCGGCAAAAAGGATGTAGGCGTACTCGCCCGCCAGCGGCCGCAGGGCCTGCGCAGCGTCCGCGCCATCGTGAATCTGCCGGACGCCGTGCACATAAAGCGTGGCCGCACAAGCCACGACAATGAACCAGGCGACGACGTCGGTGAAGAGACAGCCGATAATCACATCCCAGCGTGAGGCCCGGTATTCGCGCGGGGTAATTCCCTTCTCCACGATCGACGATTGCAGGTAGAACTGCATCCAGGGTGCGATGGTCGTGCCCACCACGCCGATGACCATGTAAATGTACGACGAGTCGCGGAAGGCCCCGGTGTGCGGCGGCTTGAAGGTGGCGACGAACGCCTCCCTCCAGCTCGGTCCCGCGAGCACTCCGGCGATGATGTAGGCGAAGTAGAAAAACGACGCCGCGAGAAAAACCTTCTCCACGCTCTTGTAGGTGCCCTTCACCACCAGCAGCCACACCACGACACCCGCCACCGGTACGCTGATGTAGCGCGAGATGTGGAACAGTTCGAGGCTGCTCGCCACGCCGGCGAATTCCGCCACCACGTTGCCGAAGTTGGTGATGATCAGCCCCAGCATCATGAAGAACGTGACTCGCAAGCCGTATTCTTCGCGGATGAGATCGCTGAGGCCTTTGCCGGTGACCGCGCCCATGCGCGCCGACATCTCCTGCACCACAACCAGCGCGACGGTCATGGGGATCATGACCCAGAGCAGGAGATATCCGAACTGGGCCCCTGCGGCCGAGTAGGTGTAGATTCCGCCGGCATCGTTGTCCACGTTGGCGGTGATGAACCCGGGCCCGATGACGGCCAGGAACATCAGCAGGCGGATTCTCCATACTCTAAGCCGTCGGATTTCGGGCATGACACCAGAGGTTCAGGGTGAGATGTTGAAGACCACCCAGAATAAACGCAGCGTGCGAAATGCGCCAACCAGTAGGCAGTGGCCAGTAGTCAGTAGTCAGTTACTTCGCTTCAGTGAACTTGTAGGGCCGTTCACCTGACGAGATATCGATACGACTTGCCTATCTTCCCTTCGCCATGACTGGCCACTGGCTACTGACTACTGGCTACTGACTACTGATTACAGCTTGGCGCGAAGCATGCTGATCACATCATCGGCGGTGATCACGCCGGTCAGGACGCCTTCTTCGTCGATCACAGGCAGGGTAAGGAGGTTGTATTTGTCGAATAGCTCCGCGACCTCTTTCTCGTCTGCGCCGGGATGCACCGTGGTCATGTGGCCGGTGCTGAGCATCATCAGAGGAGTTCCCGGCGGCGCCAGCACAATTTTCGCCAGCGGGACCGCGCCCAGTAGCTTGTCTTTGTCGCCGATGATATAGATCGTGCTGACGCTTTCCACGCCGCCTTCGAAATTGCGCAGCATTTCGACGGCATCTTCGACCTTCGCGCCCGGCCCCAAAGCCATGTAATCGGTAGTCATGCGCCCGGCTGCGGTGTTTTCCTCGAAGGTCATCAACTCGGCGACTTCGGCGCGCTCCTCCGGCTGCATCTCGGTGAGGATTTCCTCCGTCGCTTCCGGCGGCATGTCGAGGAGCACATCGGCGGCGGCATCGGGGTCCATCTCCTCCACGATGTCGGCGGCGCGGTCGGAATCGAGCGAACTGAGAATCGAGACCTGAAGTTTAGGATCGATCTCCTCCAGGGTTTCGGCGGCGACCTCTTCGTTCAGGGTCTCGAAGACTGGCTTCCCGCTCGGCTGGGGCCAGGTCCTCCACAATGTCGGCGATGTCGGCAGGGTGCAGCTTGGCGAGGCGATCGAGCGAGATTTTTAGCTTGACGCGGCGCGCAGGATCAACCTCGATGAGGTCGACAAATTCCCAGGGAATCATGCGCGGCGGAATTTTCGCCAGCAGCGGACGCAGGGCGGCAGCGGGAACTACTCCCTTCAGCAGGCGGCGGATGGCCCCGCGCGCGCCCACGTCCACCGCGCCAATCTTGAGCACAACGCGGCCGTGCCCGGTTTCCTCGTGAATATCAACATCATTGACCCGCACAACCTTGCGGCCATGAACATCAATGATCTGCTGGTCGAGCAGATCGCGGGCCAGCAGCAGCATGCCCTCGCCGCTGGTGTAGGGTGATCCAATCAGAAACAGAATTGCTGGTGCGCACGCCCCCGTTGATGGACTTCACCGCGTTGGTAACCAGCAGCCGGTCGCCGCCGCGGGTCTTCACGACCAGACCCAAAATCTGGGTGGAGTTGTCCTGCGGAATCACCGCGACTTCGCGCACCTTGCCCGCAGCGGCGCCGCTTCGGTCAAAGACCGGCGCGCCCAGCAGATCGGTAAGGGCCAAGGGAGGCATCGAAGTCAATATATTCGATGCCATCGGAAAATGCGCGGGCGAATTTCCCGAACTGCGTGACAACGCGAAGAGGGTTTGCCGATTTAGGAACTTTGCCGGTTTTGGGGTCGTCTGCGAGACTGAGTCATGCTCACCTTTTCCTGCGACGCCATCCTCTTCGATCTCGACGGAGTCTTGGTTGACTCCACGCCTTGCGTGACCCGCGTCTGGAGCGCATGGGCCAAGGAGCATGGCCTTGATGCCCAGCATGTCGTCCACGTCGCGCACGGCCGGCCCACGATTGCTACCGTCCGCGAGGTCGCTCCCCAGCTCGACGCTCAATCGGAAACAAACCTAATCGAGCAAAGGGAAATCAATGACACCGATGACTTGCGCGTACTGCCCGGAGCAAAGGAGCTTCTTGCGAAGTTGCCGCCCGAGCGCTACACCATCGTGACTTCGGGCACACGGCGACTGGCCACCGGGCGGCTCCAAGCGGCTGGGCTGCCGGTGCCTTCCACTATGATCACGGCTGACGATATTATGAACGGAAAACCGGATCCCGAGCCTTACCTCGCCGGAGCCCGCGTTTTGGGGCATGACCCGAAGAGATTTCTGGTTTTTGAAGACGCGCCATCAGGTATCCGCGCGGCCAAGGCCGCTGGAATGGTTGCCATCGGTGTTCCGACAACGTTCCGTCGGGAGGAATTGGCCGAGGCAGACGCGATCACTCCGTCGCTGCAGGCCGTCGCAGTCACAATCGAAGCGGAGGGATTGATGGTCGCACTGGCGGAATGAGCGGGGCATCTTACTTCAGGTTAAGAATTTCCCTGTAATTCTTGCGGCGGTCTTGAGTCGCCCGCTATTTCGTCAGGCGGAATGTACCACTTGCAGTTTTTCGATAATCTCTTCCACCATAGTGCAGCGATTTCGCAGGCCGATCTTGAACTCGTGATGAGCGGCCTTATTGATCTCGTGCAGCAAGTGTTTGTGATGGTCCTGCAACAACTCTCGAAGCAGCTCTTCTTCCTTGTCGGTCAACCGCAGTTCCATGGCGACCTCCGGTTTTTCGGTGCTCACAACATAATTGTAGGCCCATGAAGCAAGGAACCAAAGTAGAGCCTTCCGTGGAACTCCCTGCCCAATAGCTTGCGCCGTTACAATCAGCCCATGGTGCGCCGCAAACTGGCTTGCAAGAGTGTCGTTGCGATCGTGATGTACGCCGCATCTTTGCCGCTCGCAACTGCGCAGCCGGGCAATTCGCAACTGCAGAAGGCGCTTTCACAGGCTCTGGCCGGCCGGCGCGCTGCAGCCGTAGTGCTCGATGTCCATACAGGCCGTGTGCTGGCGGTGTATCACGCCGATGTCGCGGCGCGGCGCGTGGTCCATCCTGGCTCCAGCATCAAGCCGTTCACATTGCTGGCGCTTCTCGAAGCCGGCAAGGTGGATGCGAACACTGCGCTGGTATGCAAGCGCCCGCTGACCATCGCGGGGCATCGGCTCGACTGCCCTCATCCCGACACCGGGGAGGCGCTGGGGCCAGCCGCGGCTCTCGCCTACTCGTGCAACTCGTATTTCACCAGTGTCGCGACACGACTCACCCCTGCGCAGCTGCGCAATAATCTTGTGCGTGCCGGCTTCAACTCGACTACCGGCCTGGAACCGAACGAGGCCGCTGGCAACGTTATGCTGGCTCAGTCCGTCGAGCAGCTGCAACTGCAAGCCATCGGCGAATGGGGCATTAGCGTCACTCCGCTGGAATTGGTCCGCGCTTACCGCGACCTTGCGCTCTTATCGCAGAAAAATGCTGACCTAAAGCTCTCTTCATTGTTGTTCGAGGGCTTGCACGAATCGGTGAGCTATGGAATGGCGCAAGCGGCGCAACCAGCTTCGGCCATGAAAGTTGCCGGCAAGACTGGAACCGCGGTGGCCGATGAAGGCCCGTGGACACACGGTTGGTTCGCAGGTTATGCGCCCGCGGATAATCCGGAGATTGTCCTCGTTGTCTTCCTGGAGAAAGGACACGGTAGCGATGCCGCAGCTCTGGCACGCCAAATCTTCGGGGCATTCGCGGAGGAGCGTGATCACAAGCTGGCGAACGCCGCTGGGGGGTTGCAGGGATGAAGCATCTGGGAGCAGCCACCACGTTGGTTCTCCTATTGTGGAGCGCGGGCGATGGTCGTTCGGCTTCAGCCAAAGCATCAGCGTCGGCCGGATTTCCGCAGACGCTCCGTGTCCGCCTCTGGTATCTGCATCCGCCGCGGGAATTGCGCATCCACGCCGAAGCAGGTCAGGTGCAGGTCCGAAAGTGCGCAACCTGCAAGGCAGTGGCTCTCGCGACGCTGACGTTGAAGGCAACTGGGGCCTCGATCCAGGTTGACAATGACAAGTCTGCCATTGGTGAAGTGCGTATCAGTGGCGCTTATCAGATGAACGCCGTTGGCGAACCTCCGCTGCATGCCGACTTCCCTATCGAGGTACGCGCCAACGACGGTCATCTGCTCATCACTGCGCTCATGCCGATGGAGGAGTACGTCGCCGGAGTGCTCGCGGGCGAGACCGGCAACTTCAAGTCCGATGAGGCGCTGAAGGCGATGGCAGTAGCGGCGCGGACCTTTGCCATGCACTTCGGCAGCCGCCACGCCCTCGATGGCTTCGACTTTTGCGATACGACACACTGCCAGGACGTGCGTGTTGCCGGCATTGATGCGCATCTACGCAGCATCGCGCAGGCAACCGCAGGAGAGATTCTCTGGTACGACGGCGAGCCCGCGGCCACTTATTACGCCGCGAACTGCGGAGGCACAAGCGAAGACGGGCGCTTCATCCTGGGTAACGACGAAGCGCGCGCGCCATTCCTTCGCCAGCACTCTGACCAGTACTGCGTCCGCAACGGCAGCACCCAATGGCGCAGCGAAGTGTCCAAGCGGGAGCTGCAACGCTCGCTGACGGCGGATGGCATCGTCATTCCCGGCTCGCTGCGGTCAGTGTCGGTTTTACATCGCACGCCCAGCGGGCGCGTCGAGTTTCTGCGCGTCACCGGCAGCAGCAGTGTAACTGTATCCGCGCTGAACTTTCGCTCCGCTGTTGGCCGCAACCTTGGATGGGATCGCCTCAAGAGCAATCTCTACGACGTCAGCGACGACGGCAGCCGAGTTATGTTTCATGGCCGGGGCTCAGGACACGGCGTCGGACTTTGTCAGGTCGGAGCCGAAGTCATGGGCGAGGAAGGCCATTCCTATCGCGAAATCCTGGCCTTCTATTATCCCGGAACCAAGCTCGGTGTCAGCGCACAGGGCACTCCGTGGCAGCAACTGGCAAACGAAGATGTGGAGTTGCTCACGACGCAGCCCGAGCACGACCGGGCGTTGCTGAGCGTCGCCACTCGTTATATGCACGAGTCCGAGGAGAGCACTGGACTCCTATACCGCTCTGCGCCGCGATTAAAGATCTACCCGACCGTGGCGGCGTTCCGCAATTCCACCGGCGAGCCCGGATGGGTTGCTGCCTCAACTCGCGGACGAATCATTCAATTGCAGCCGTCTGATGTGTTGCGGCAAACGGGCACACTCGAGAGCACGATCCATCACGAGCTGTTGCACATGCTGATCGAGTCGTACGCGCACGCGGGAACTCCATTGTGGTTTCGCGAGGGACTCGTGTTGTATCTGGCGGGAACGAAGCCGCAGGCAAGTCCAAGCAATACCTTCGAAGATGTATCCGCATTGGAGAAGGCGTTACGCGCTCCTGTTAGCAAAGAGCAATTGCGTGCCGCCTACGACGACGCTTACGCCCGCGTCGCGCAGTTGGCGCGACAACATGGCAAGGAAACGTTGATCGATTGGGTGCAGAACGGGCTGCCAACAGAACTCGTCGCGAACGGGGGTGCTGCCCAACGTTCCGCTGGGCGATAGAAATCTTTCAACCGCGGATTTGCCCGGATCGACGCGGATATTGAAGACTGGTCCCATATTTTACAAATTTGCTGATCCGAAGGTCTTACGGCTTGTCCGCGGTCATCCGCGGTCATCCGCTTTACTCCGCGGTTGCTTCTTCTCTTTTCTGTCCTCACGCCTACCATCCACACCAGCGCAATATCGCCTGAGTGAGACCTTGGCCGCCAGCGTGGTCCGGCGTCATGCCCAGCGGCTGCGCGGGCGCGTTCGCCGCGTCACCCTCGATCTGGACCCCACCGACGATGCCACCCATGGCGCGCAGCAACTGTCGTTCTTCAACGGCCACTACGATACTTGGTGCTACCTGCCGGTGATGGGTTTTGTCAGTTTCAATGAGGAAGCCGAGCAGTATCTGTGTGCCGCGTATTGCGGCCGGGCAACGTCACCGCCGCCGTGGGCGCGGTGGGAATTTTGCGCCGCCTGCTGTTGCTGATCCGCCACTTTCTTCCCGGCGTGCGCATTCGCGTGCGGCTCGATGGTGGCTTTGCGCATCCCGACTTGCTCGACTTGCTGGAGGCCGAGCCCAATCTCGAATACCTGGTCGCCATGGCCAAAAATGCAGTGCTGAAGCGCAAGGCCAAACCGGCGATGCGCCACGCCCGCAAACTCTCCCGGCAGAGTGGAGAGACCGACACGTCTACGGCGAAGCTTACTACGCAGCCCAGAGCTGGCCGCGACAACGCCGCGTCATCATCAAGGCCGAGGTCGTCCGTGCCGATGGCAAACCACCGAAAGACAATCCGCGCTTCGTTATCACCAACCTGAAACAGAGTCCGCAGTGGATCTACGAGCAGGTTTACTGTCAGCGCGGCGAAATCGAGAATCGCATCAAGGAACTGCACGACCTACAGATCGACCGCACCAGTTGCAGCGATTTCTGGGCCAACCAGTTCCGGGTGCTGCTGACCGCCGCCGCTTACGTGCTGATGCAGGAGCTGCGCCTGCGGGCCGCGCGCACCAACTGTGCCCGCGCTCAGGTCTGGACCTTGCGCGAACGGCTGCTGAAACTGGGCGCCCGGGTACTGGTTTCAGCGCGTCGGGTGGTCCTGCATCTGCCCGCTTCGTTTCCTTACCTGTCCGTCTACCGGCGAGTAGCGCTGGGGCTGGGCGCTTTGCCTGGCTAGCACGGCCTTGCCAACCCAAACATCCCTTCTCACCTCAGCGCGACTGAGGAATAGCTCTACCCGAAAATCGCCGTCGCCTACCTTGCACACACTCCAACACCCATCAGAACCGCCCGTGCAACCAAAATCACACTGCGACGACCATTCTCGGCGCGCACACAGCGCCCAAAGAACTACTCTCAGTGCCTTCACGAATAATGCGGGCTAAGGAGCGACACTCCTGGCATCCGTCCGGGCGGCTCGCACCTTTCGCCAGCCTTTGGCAAGAAAGTGGGATGACCTGCCCCGCGTGTTTCCCATTGTGGGAATGCGTAACAAATCTTTACACAAAATCCTGTAACGCTTTTTCGCGCGATTGCGTTTCTTCAGGTGGGCCAGGTGTAAATAAGCTGTAGGGATAGCCGATCAAGCAGACTGCGATATCTTATCCGCGGTCATCCGCGTTAATCCGTGGTTGCTTCTTCCTTCTCCGTTCTCACCCCCACCATCCACACCAGCGTAATCCAGGCCGTAGTCACGATGGCGTAAGCCACGAAGAAGCGCAGGCCCATGCTCCAGGCCTGTTTGCGCAATTCGCTGACTTGGGAAATCCACCAGATCAGCTTGTAGGGGATGTAAACGCCCACGAAGACGAGTATGCAGAACCATAGCCAGTAGAGGGGCCGCAGGAGTACGCGCCAGGAGCGCAGTGCCGGCTTACCGAATCCTGAGACCGCGATTGTGGTTGCAATGGGCAGCCATTTCGCTACGGCTCCCAGCATCACTAACCATAACAACGAGTCGGCGTATTGCGCCAAGTGCTGCGGGCTGGCGAACCGCAGTGACTCCGGCAGCTTCTGCCACAGCCAAACGCCAAACTGTGGCGGATACCGGCGCAGCCAGAACAGAAACCACATCAGCACCGCCAGCAACGCCGCCCACAGGGCTAGCGCGAGGATATGCCGCAGCGAATGACGAAAGGCACGCCAGATCGCACCGGCATCGCGAAAGTCAGCAAGCTCGAAAATACGCGAACGTCCCGGCACGCAGCCACACCACCAGCACGACGATGCAGACTGCCGCCAGCAACGACCCTGCCACCTGCCAGCCGTGAGCATCGGGAACGAGCAGCCAGAAATACCATGCCGCAAGCGCCACGGCGTTGCCGACGAAGTTCAGCAGCCACAGCTTGGCCACTCCCATGCGATTTGCTTGAAGCGTCATTTCACGGTCACCGTCAATGCGTCGCTGGTCGCGAGATATTCGGGCTGATACATCGGCTCCACTCGCGTCGGGCTGACACGGAAGACGCCCGGGTTCACCACTTTCAGCAGATAGACATACTCGTGCTGCCCCTGTGGGAAGTAGAGGTTGAAGAAGGTGGTGCGATTGTCGCGCAACTCACGATAGCTCGACCAGCGGCCCCACCAGTCCGGCTTTTCGTCCAGTTCGTACAGATCATCGCGGGCAATGGATTCCGTTCCTGATGGAATCGGGTCCTCGATCATCAGGTACTTCCAGTCGTTGCCGCCGACGGTGATGCGCACCGCCACTGTGTCCCCGACGTAAACCGGCCCGGCCAGCTTGTCGAGGTGGTAGACGATCTTGTCGCCCTGCTGCTGAGAGGTCAACTTGTAGTATTCGCGCGCCACGCTCAGCTTGAAGCTGCCGCTGTTCACGAGTTTGGCTTCGTTGGAGTAATACTCGCCGCGTACCGACCAGTACAGGCGCCCGTCGCCGGTCTTCGCGATGCGAACCTGGTTCGCGCCGGGCGCCAGTTGCGATTCGTTCAGCGTCACCGTCATCGCCGGAGCCAATGCATCGGCCGTTGTGAACTTCTTGCTTGCGACCGTCTTGCCGTTAACTTGCACATCAACGCTGTAGTTTGGCTTCAGCTCCTTGGTGCGCTCCAGATAATCAGTCAGCCCGTAGATGACCATCGCGGTCTGCTCGGTCGAATCCCAGTAATATCCCTCGTCGCGATGGTTCACCAGATACACGGCAGCCTTCGCCAGCAGCGGACTGTTGGGAGCGGTGTGGGTCAGCAGCTTAAGGGCGTAGGCGGTTGCCTGCGGCGTCGTGTCGCCGGAGAAATCCATGAGGTAGTTGGTGTCGGTCTGCCACCATGCCTGCGAGTCGTCCTGTTTGGCTTCGGCCTCAAGCTGCCTGGTTAATTCGCCGGCACGCGCGTCGTTCATCTCCAGCATGGCAAGACCAAGCAGCGCCTTGCCGTAGGACGTCAGCGTCGAGCGCTGGTTCCAAACCGAATCCAGCACCGCGGTGTCGCGCGTTCCGCTCAACACCAGCGCGTAAGCCATGTAGGCACGCAGGTCAGTCTTCACTTTTTGCGAACGACCGAAGTATGGCTTCAGCCAGCCGCCCGCGTGATCGATGGCATCTTGCTTCACGTCGAAACCAGCAGCCTTCGCCTGACTTAATCCGGCGAGCACGTACGCGGTCATGAAGGGATGGCTGTCGTCGCTCTGCCACCAGCCCCATCCGCCATCAGGATGCTGGTAGTTGTACAGGCGGTCGAGTCCCGCTTGCACCTGCTTCTTCAGTGTCTGAGGATCGATGTTCGACTTGACGCCCAGCTTCTGCATCGCGTTGGCTACCAGCACATCCGGCAGAAAGCTTGACATTGTTTGCTCGGTGCAGCCGTAGGGATACGAGGTCAGGAATTCGAGCGCCGCGAACACTGTGCCCGCGATCGACGGCGTCACGCTGATGCTCAGCTTGCGCGTGCCCGTTTCTGCGCCGTCGGGGAAGGTCAGCGGCTGCACCGTATCGCTGGCACCCGGTCCGGCAATCGATCCCGACTTGGCCACAGCCAGCTTGACGCCGAAGGGAACGACCGGCAACGTGAGCTCCATGGCGTCGCTTTCCACGTCGGTGAGCGCCTTGCCCAGCACGCGCGCCGAATCCACGTTGAGCACCCGAACGCGGTAATCCACCTTCATCAAACCACGGCTGGGCACGTTCACGTCCTTGGTCGCACCTTCCATTACTTGCAAGCCGACGAACTCCATCGAGACCCGCGCTGTCTTCTCCGTTGGCAAGTAGTTCTGCACGATGGTCGAGAGGGTGATCTCGTCGCCGCGGCGGAAGAAGCGCGGCACCACCAGGCGCACCATCAGGTTCTTGCGCACGATAGTGTTGACCACCGCGCCGCCGACCTTGGTGTCCTGGGTAACGCCACGCGTGGTCGCGCGCCATGACGTAATGGCGTCGGGATAATTGAAGCGGACCGTCACCTGACCGTTGCCGCCGGTATTCACATCCGCCACCCAATACGCAGTGTCGGGAAACGCCTTGCGGACTTTGGGCTGCACCAAACGCTCAGGTTTGAGCTGCGCCAGTCCGCGCGACGGACGTGCACCCGCCAGCTGCATGGCACGCTTACCTGCCTGGCCGCTGAAGTAATAAGTCAGCGAGGTGTCCGTGCTCACCTTCGAGTAAATCCGGCCGTAGAACGCGTTCATGATGTTCGGAGTGGTGTCCGGCTTGATGGCGTAGATAGCCTCATCCACCACCCCGAGGCTGAACTCCGCTCCCGCGACTGGCTTGCCGCCCGAGTCTGTCGCCTTGATGGTGTAGCTCGCGGATTCGCCCGGTTGATATTGTGACTTCGACGGCAGCAATTGCACCTTCAACTCGTGCTGTGTCGGCGGCACTGTCAAGCTCTTCGATCCCTGATAGAGCTTGTTGCCGCGGATGAACACTGCCCCAACGTAGAAGTTCGGCGCATACTCGGCCTTGATGGGAACGTCGACCGTGATGCTGCCACCGGCGCTCTTGATTACCTGCCCGGAGTAAAGGCCGTTCCCCTCCGCGGTCACGAGCACCGACGCCGGTTCTTTGCCGGTAACGACCAGCACGTGCGCGGTGTCCCCCGGCTGGTAGGTCTTCTTGTCCGGGACGATCTGCACACGTTCCTGCGCTGGCCCGCTCCACCAGGGACTTTCGCCCGGAGCCCACAGGTACGCCGTAGTCTCAACCTCGCGCTTCTCGGGCGTCGTGGCGATTACGCGCACGCGAAATTCACCCGCGTCGGGAATGGTTAGCTTGACTTGCGCTTTGCCTCTGGCGTCGGTTTGACCCCGCGCCGTGCTGACGGACGGGCCAGCGCCCTTGCGCCAGTCCCAGCGATTCATCTCCACGCGGAACGGCGTTTGCACCGGCTTCTTGTCGTAGTCCTGCGCGGTAAGGGTGACCGTCGCGGTGCTGCCCTTGGTGTAAACGAACGAATCCGGCTCGGCCGTGAGGAAGAAGCTGCCGTAAGTGGCGAGGCTAAAGCCGTGTCCAGCGATCTCGCGGTTGCCCGCATCGGTCACCCTCGCCTCGATGCGATACACCAAGTCCTGCTTCTTGCTATCAACTCGCGTCGGAAACTCAATTTGCAGTTTTCCGTCGGCATCGAGCGTGCCGCTCATCTCGCGTTCCTGCTCGCCGCCGTAATTGTCGCCCGAGTCAGCATCAGGATTCTCACCCTCCTGATCAGCACCCGCCTCGTCTTCGGCGTCCCCGCGTCCCATCGGCCAGTAAGTCGAAGTGTGCACCACCCATTTCACCTTGGCGTTGGCGACCGGCTCGCCGAAGTAATAACGCGCGTCAATCGTGGCCTTGATCGGCTGGCCCTCCAATACACGCGGGGTTTGCGCTGTGACCTTCACCTGGTACTCAGGCTTCTTGTAGTCCTCCACCGAGAAACTGACACCCTCGACGTAACGCTCGCCCATCTGCATCGAGAGGTAATAGAAACCGAGATTGGCGTCGGCGGGGATCGCGTAGTCCCAATGTGCCGTCCCCAAGTCGGACAGCGTCACATTTTGCTGCCAGATGGTCTGGTAGCTTTGCGGATCGCGCAACTCGAGTCTGAGTTCGCGGGCCTTCGGGATCTCGTAGCCGCTCATCGACTCGGCGCGAATGATGGACTTGAAGTGCACAACATCGCCCGGACGATACACCGGCCGGTCAGTGTAGGTGTAACCCTTCAGGTTGCGATCAGGCCCGGTGCCCAGGTTCCAGGCTCCAGGCGTGTTGATGGCGAACTGGTCGCCACTTGTCGCCAACACGGCCACGTTCTCCGGCTTGGCTTGGTTCAGTGATGTGTCAAGCAGACCTTGCTGGTCAGTCGCCTTAGCCGCGACCTCCTGCTGGTCGATCCAAACGCGGACCATCGCTCCCGGAATCGGATCGCCGCTGCGGCGATCGACCACGAAGCTCATCAGGCGGCCGGGCGCTGCTTTGGTGATGATCGCAATCTCAGTGACCACGATGACGGTGTACGCGCGCAGCTTGCCATCGGTGGCTTCCACCAGGTACACCCCTTTATCGCTGGCCGGGATGTTTACGGTTTGGCTCTCCCATCGCTCATGCGCCGGGACCGTCCACTTCCACACCGATACCACCTGTTGCTGATTGAGTACCGGCACCTGTGCGTAGGTTTCGACCTTCGGCCCCTGCTTCTTTGCGCCACCTCCCATCTCCCAAAGTCGGATCTTGTGCCGCGATTCGGGCGAGAATTGCGCGCGAATGAAGTCGCGGAACCAGGCCCAGATGCGGTGCTTCCAGGCATGAAACTTCTCCAGCCAGGTGCGTGCCTGCTTCGGCATCGCCGGACCGCGCCCGCCGAAGTTGTGCAACTCCTGCATCTGGCTGAAGAACTTCACCGTGTCGTTTACCCGATAGACGCGGAACTCCAGCGAGCTCACATTGTGGCTGTAAACGGAGATAGTCGGCTTCTCGCCGGGCAAATAGGTGCGTTCGCTGGCGAGCGAGAAGAACGACTCGGTGTCCGCCTGATCTTGCGCGCACAGCGGGAGAACAAGTGTGCAGCAAAGGAGGAGCGCACCGATCGTTTGGCGGTGGAGGGGCGTGCCTTCAGGTGCGCCGCTACGCGATTTGCATGCTTTGAATGGGCGCACCTTCAGGTGCGCCGTCGCGAGTCCTTTATTATTGTCAACCCGAGCCAGCTTTAGCTGGCGAGGGACCTGCTTTTTGCGTGCTTCAGTCCCATCGGGGAGTGATTGGCATTCCGCCGAAACCCGAAGTCCCTCAGGGGCTGAAGCCATTCCACTGGCTGCCGCTTGACGGCACGCCTGAAGGCGTGCCCCTTCAAACGTGTCCGCCCGCATCAATCGTCGCCTCGCAGTATGTTCCAGCGATAGACACCGAGAAAGGCGGGGTTAGAAGAAATTGGACGCCAGCGCGCCTCGGGATAGTTAATTAGTTCAGCAATGGACCAGCGCCGAATTTCGCCCCGCGAGTTGCCGCTCGGCCCGGTGTGGTAGATGACGTATTGTCCCCGGTCTGGCTCGATCTGACTACGGCCCAGGAAGATCATTGCGTGGAAGGGCATCTTCTGGCCGTCCTGGCGAAAGAACAAGAGATCGCCGGGACGCGCCCGGCTGAAATCGCGTCCCGCGAAAAACGTGTTGTGGCGCCAAATCGTCTTCACGTCGGCAAATTGCGCGAAGGCGCCGTCGCTCAGGTCGCCGACAACGAAGTTTCCACCGCGCACCCGGAAAACCGCTGCCCCGAGTGGGGTGTACGGGATATCTGATATTGCTGAACATCAACCGCCGACGCCGGAGCGGGCAGTGAAATGGCGCTGGCCCATGCGGTATTGTGTTCGCGCAGCGCTTCGCGATACGCGAAGCGCAACAGCCCAGCACAGTCGTCGATCTCCGCGGGCAGCTTTTTGCCGTGGTAGTACTGTGATTCCGCGAGCAGGGTGAACCAGCGGCGAAAGGCCGCACGGTCGGCAGGATCGTGGAGGCGGAGAAAGTCGGGTGTGCCATCGCCAACTGTGTCGCTGTCGTCGAGCGTCGTCTGCAGGGCGATCTCCTGCGGAGTAAAACCGGGAGCCGTGATGCGCAGCTTCGTCTCACCGGGCAGCACGCCCGCGCGTAGTGAAACAGTGGCGGAATTGCGGTCGATCGTTATGGATTCGACCCTGCCCTCGACGCTCACGGACTCTACAGCAGCTCCATGCGGGTTCTGAACTTGCACCTCTAGTCCCCGCAGGTCAGCGACCGTTCGAAGAATGGACTTTCAGTTCCGTGGAGGTGAACCCATCTGCCGGAATCGTAGTATCGGAGAGTTGCAGGGACATTGCGGCAGGCGTCAGCGCGCGGCGAACGGTGAACGCGCACATCGCCGCGGCTATCGCGACCACTGCCAGCAGCGCCAGCCAGCGAGGCACGCCGCGCATTCGTTGGCCCTCCGCAGACGGGCGGATTATATCAACGCCGCGAATTATTCTGCAGTCCGGAGACGGTTGCGAAAGATCACGGAGTTATTAGCCACGGATTTCACGGATAAACACGGATCATGAAACACGTTTGAGTGCTTTTATCCATGCAAATCTGCGGTTCATGCTTGTCATCACGCCATTGCTCGCAGCTCCTCTAGCAAGCGCTGCACTTCCTCGGCGGTGTTATAGTGCGCCAGACCAATGCGCAGCATGCCACCGCCATCTTGCACGCCCAGGCGCTCGGCAAGGTTGATGGCGTAGTAGTTTCCGTCCCAGGTGAAGATACCGCGCTCGCCGAGTCGCGTGGCCAACTCACGCGGCGTGTAACCCTTCATGCGAACAGCCACCGTCGGTGTACGCTGGGCGAATTTCGCCGGGTCCTTGATGCCATAGAAGGTAATCCCCGGGATCGCCAGCAGGCCGTGGATTAACTGCTCCACCAGTTCGTGCTCGTGCTGCTGAAACAACTCATAGGCGGCAAGGATGGCCTCGCGCCGCGTTTCCACCGACGGATCGTGGCGCCGTCCGGCATCGGCGACGTAGTCAATGGCCGCAATCAGCCCTGCAAGGCATTCGTGGTTCTGCGTGCCGGTCTCCCAGCGGTCAGGCAACTTCTCCGTGCAGGCGCGCAGTTTGTAGGGACGCAGCCTCTGCAGCTGCTCGCGTTTACCGTAAAGAATGCCGAGGTGCGGGCCGAAGAACTTATAGCTCGAGCACGCCAGAAAATCGCAATCGAGCGCGCGCACATCAATTGGCCCGTGTGGCGCGTAATGCACCGCGTCGATGAACGTCATTGCGCCGGCCTCATGCGTCAGGCGCACAATCTCATTCACGTCGTTGATGGTTCCCACGGCATTCGCCGCCCATCCAGCGGCCACCAGCCTAGTGTTGCGGCGAATCTTGGCCGACAGGTCGAACATATCGAGCGTGCAATTGGCGGGATTGATGTCAGCGGTGCGAACCTTGACGCCGCGCTCCTCCAGACACACCCACGGCGAGACGTTCCCATCGTGATCGAGGCAGGTGACCAGCAATTCGTCGCCACTCTTCAGCTCGCGGCCAATAGCGCGGCTAAGAGTGAAGGTGAGCGTGGTCATGTTGGGGCCGAAGACAATTTCATCGGTTGCACAATTCAAAAAGTCAGCCATCGCCGCTCGAGCATCGCCGATCATCTGGTCAGTTCGGCGGCTGGTAACAAAAGCGCCACCCGTGTTTGCGTTGAAGGTCGAGAGGTAGTTCGCGATGGCATCGATGACGCGCTGCGGTACCTGAGTGCCGCCGGGAGCGTCGAAGAACACGGCCGGTTGGCCGTTCACGTTCTGTTGACGCGAGGGAAACTGCTGCCGCACCCATGCAATATCCAGTTTGCAAGCACGCTCGGCGATTTTTGCATTCGAAGACATAACTTATGCACTCCTAACCGCGGATACGAAATCGGCAAGCAGGCCATAGGCAGTCGCCTGTGGCCCCGGGTCGCGCTCGCCAATGATGAGTTCGGGGAAAATATCGGTTTCGAAGCTGATGAGCAGCGACGTCCCGCGAACAGTGCTAAGCGGGTCGCTAGCCTGCAGCCGCTCAGGAGCGACCGAAGCCGTAATTGCTCCGTCCGGCCCGCGCCGCGCACGGCTGACCAGCCTCCAAGTTTCGCCGTTCGCCTCTGCGTTGCGTAACTGCTCCGGGCCAATGCCACGGATGCCTTGACGAGGTACATCCTCGAGCTTAAGCCTTCCCCTCATCAGCACCGTGGTGAGGCCCACGACCTTCACTGCGGCATCGATTCCGTCAACGTCGTTGGACGGATCGGTTTCGGCCACTCCCAGTCGCTGCGCCTCGCGGATTGCATCGTCGAAACTCATACCTGCTCCCATCGCCTCCAGAATCACGGTCGTGGTCGAGTTCAGAACTCCGCGAAAACCTCGGACCTCGATCGCCGGCAGCGTCTCACGGAACAGCGAGAAGATCGGCACGCCGTCCATCATGGCCGACTCATGCAGGAAAAGGCGATTCTTCGCTGTTGCCAGTTCCGTCAGGCTGCGCCAAGCATGCACGACCGGACCTTTGTTGGCAGTGACAGCGTGCACACCTGCCTCCAGCGCAGCGCGAATATGATCGGTTGCAGGCTGCCCGGTGACTGCATTCAGCGAGCTCACTTCAAACACTACGTCAGCCCCGCCCAACCGCAGCCACTGGCGAACATCGTCTGCCTGCTGCCCCTCAGAGAAGTCGGCGCTCAACAACCTCTGGGGGGTGAGGCCCTGCGGCGCAACCAGCCAGCCCAGTCGCCGCGAAGCAACGCCGGTTACGCGCCAAATAATCCCATAGAAATCGCGCAGTTCCTGCTCTTTTTTTTGGAGGAGTTCGACGAAGGCCTTGCCGACGTTGCCGAATCCGATGATACAAAGGTTGTAGGCGCGAATGCAGGGTTCTCCAGGCTGAAATGGCTGTAATTCTTATTGTAAAGCCAAGGGCCTGGTAGGGACGATCAAGCGTTGCCGTCACTACGATGCGAGCGATCTTAAGAGCCGATCTTGTCCGCCACGATCGCGGCAACCAGCGCAAGGTCGGCAGCAAACGTCGTACTTACAAAATTCACGGAGTCGTTTCCCATTCTTCCGGCGTTCTCCCATGTTGCGCCCATAACGCTGTCGAGAAACATGCCCGCGGCTCCGGCGATGGCGACAACCGGCGTCCATTGCCACGGTACCAGGCCAGAGAAAGCGCTCACCCACGCCACCACCGAAGCCGCGAGGCAGCCACTCAAGGTGCCTTCGACGCTTATGGCGCCGTTAGTCCCGATCGCTGCCGGACTAAAGTCTGTGATCATATAGGCGCTGTTTGCGGTCCCCTGTCCCACTTCGCTGGAAACCGTGTCAGCAGCGGCCTCGGCCAGCGCAGCCATCGCCGCTATTAGCAGGACACCGCTGAACTGCGGCAACCAGATTGCAGGCAAGGCGCACAACGCCGCGGCACACAAATTAGCAAGAACTTGGGAGGCGGTGCGGCCCCGCTTGCGCTCGGCCACACCCAGGGTCTGCTTGCGCGTGTAGCCCCAACGCGTCGTCAACGCAGTCAACAGGAAAACCGTCGCCAGGGGAGCAAAGCCAGACAGTCCCGCAGCGACCATCAGGACGAACGCCACCAGCACGCCGGCTAACGCTCCTCCGTCGGTCACCGCGCCCACGGTGCGCGCAACCAACGCGAAGCCGATGGCAACGACCGCCGCAGGCAAGCCCCTTGTATGGATGAGACCTGTCACTCGTATTGGGCCAGTATCGCACGCCGGTCTGGGTTAACGCCTCGCGTACACCAGGCAGCCCGAGATACGGTTCCGCGAATCTCACGAGTCCAGTGTGTCAAGTGACGTCAGCCAATCTCAGGCCGCCCATAAAGCTAGACTCACTTGCTGTGTTCGATGGTCCGGCCGTTCAACGGCTGATCCGGCCGTGCATTGTCCGGATAATATTCAGCGAACTTCGCGATCTGCTCCTTGGAGAGTTCCATCGGCGTGTCGAGGATGAAGAACGTAATACCTTCGGTACAGGGCGGCGTCGTCAGAGAGCCCCTGTACCTATAGTAAGTGTGCTTGGCGGGAATCAAGTGAATGGCGTTGACCTCGACGGCAGCACTCTTGTTCGCCTTCTCCTTTTCAGCCGGGAGGTTTCCCCACAGGGTAGTGATCAGAGAATTCGGTTTCCCTTCCTTGATCAACACACCGATTACCGCATACTGGCCGTCTTGGCTTTGGTGGACGAAGTGGGCAACCATGTCGTAATGCTTGCCGTCGATTGCTTCCTCGGAAGGATGATGGAAGTGAAACTGCCGCATCTCATATTTCTTGCCGTCGACGGTAATGGTGTTGCCGTTGCCGGACGCGAAGTTCTGCTGAATGCTGTGCCCGTTGTTGATCAGGTCGAGCGGAACAGGGTGGTAGGCAAAATGGATCGCGGGCAGGCTCTCGACGTGCGGATTGATGATGTCGAGGGGCGCTTGCTCCTTGCCGTTCTTGCAAGCCGCAAAGTCAGCACACAGATCTCCCCAATGTTCAGGGCCGTTCGCACCGGAATAGCTCCAGGCGGGGCAGGAACCATGCTCGTCGGCGGGCTCCACTGCGGCCGCCATCGTAATAAGCGAAAACATCACAGCTAAAACCATAAACACCTTAGTGAGGACACGTAACAATGTCATTACTCAACCTCCCTCATAACCGCCGCCCACGTAGTCCGCTAATTCAAAGTCGTGGTTTGCGACTCGCCGCAAGGCAGCGTAGCTGCTCGCGGCTGCCCAAACAATATGCCATAATTGGCGCGCCATGCGACCAAATCTCCATTTCTTCCCTCCTGACCTCTTAGTAGTTGTGCTTTGTGCTGCTTCCCTGCTCGCCCAAACGCCCGCGCAGAAGACCTCGATGCCGCAACCGTCCAGCAAAGACGCCGATGCACTCGAACTGGTGAAGCAAGGCCAGAAGCTGAACAGCGAAGGGAAGCAGGATGAGGCTCTCGCTCTTTACACGCGGGCGCTGCAACTGTCTCCGAACCTCTACCAGGCGCAGTTGGCTGTCAGGAGTTGCGCTCGACCTTGAGGGCAAATACCAGGAAGCGCGGGTGCATCTCGCCAAGGCGATCGCACTCGCTACGCCTGAGCAGAAGGTCCAAGCCCTCAGGACGATGGGTGTGTCTTACGCTTTCACACGCGATGCCAGCCAGGCCGCAAAATACGACCAGCAGGCGTTCGATTCGCAGTATGCCGGGAAAAAGTTTGATGACGCTGCTGGAACGGCCAATGAACTGGCGCGCATTTATCTTGAATCGGGCGACGTGGACAACGCCTTCCAGTGGTATCAAACCGGACACCTGACGGCTCTGCTGAAGCCAAACATGACACCCGCCGAGAAGGACTTGTGGGAGTTCCGCTGGGAAAGTGCGCTGGCACGAATTCGCGCGCGTCAGGGACGCAAGGACGAAGCGCAGAAGCATCTCGCTGCGGCGAAAGCGATTCTCGACAAAGGCGGCAATCCTGACCAGACGGTCTTCTATCCTTACATTGTAGGTTACGTTGCGTTCTACGGCGAAGATTACAAGGCGGCAATTGCCGAGCTACAAAAGGCCAATCAAAAAGATCCGTTCGTCTTGATTCTCCTGGCGCAGGCTTACGAGAAATCAGGCGACAACGTAAAGGCGACGCAGTATTACAAGCAGGTTCTGACCATCAATTCGCACAGCCCGACCAATGCTTTCGCACGACCTCTGGCAGAGCTGAAGGTGGCGAAGAGCTAGAGATCGGTGCTTCTCGGACAGCTCAGCTCCTAACCGAAGCAGGCCGCCAATTCCTGTCATAGCTTGGTGAGTTGACACATTGGGCCAAGCCCCGTACAGTTCGTGCGGAACAGTTTCTGGATAGATTACGTATTCACTTCCCAGGGCGCGAACGCGCCTGGAGGCTGCATGCTACGGAAATTATCGCTGGTTACTACTATCGCCGTTCTTCTTACGCCGGTGCTTTCGGCGCAAACGGTGGACGAAATCATTGCCAAGAACATTCAGGCCCGCGGTGGCATGGACAAAATCAAGTCAGTGCAAACCATTCGTTCCACGGGCATTATGACGATGGGACCGGGAATGGAAGCTCCGGGAGCGCTGATCCAGAAGCGTCCTGATATGGCGCGGCTCGAGTTCACCATGCAGGGTCTGACTGCGGTCCAGGCCTATGACGGCAAGGACGCCTGGCAGATCATGCCGTTCACTGGCAAGAAGGATCCGGAAATGATGTCAGCCGACGACAAGAAGGACCTGGAGGAGAACGCTGACATTGACGGCCCACTTGTCGACTACAAGAGCAAAGGCAATAAGGTCGAGTTGCTCGGCAAGGACAAATTGGAGGGCACCGACGTTTATAAGCTCAAGGCCACGCTCAAGAATGGAGACGTGATCACCATCTATCTGGATGCCGATTCCTTTCTGGAGATCAAAGAGGAGCTCAAACGCAACGTCCGCGGCACCGAACAGGAGGTGGGAACTTCCTTGGGCGACTACAAAGAGGTCAACGGTTTGATGTTCCCTTTCGCAATGGAAACCAGCGTCAAGGGCAGCCCGGGTTCGCAAAAGCTCACACTCGCGAAGATCGAGATCAACGTGCCGGTGGATGACGCGATGTTCAAGATGCCGGCAGCGCCCGCGGCACCTGCAGCCAAGCCGGAAGAGCCGAAGAAGTGACTAGTGGATGGGACTAGGGACTAGCGGCTCCTATCTCGCAGGTCTTCCTAGCGGGCGTGGATTCGGTGCATAGGCAAATGCGAGGGGTAAAGAGCTCCACTCCCGCTAGAAATAGCTGTGCTAATTTGCGCGGTCTATCTTCCGGCCGTAGCTCTTGTCTTCGAGGCCACGCCATGTTGAATCGTCTTCGTTTCGTTGCGTTCGCAACTCTCTTTGCGTCTCTGTCCATCCTCGCTGCAGCACAAGAGGTAACCGTTGACTCCGATACCTTCAGTGGTCTGGCGGCGCGCGCCATTGGTCCGGCCGCGATGGGCGGTCGTATTGCCGACATCACCGCGGTACACGAGGGACAACGGCTGACCATCTATGTCGGGTCGGCCAGCGGCGGCGTGTGGAAGTCCTCCGACGGCGGCACGACCTTCAAACCCATCTTCGACAAGCAGCCCTCGCAATCGATCGGCTCAATTGCCATTGATCCTTCCAATCCGCAAACCGTTTGGGTTGGCACCGGTGAGGCGTGGGTACGCAACAGCGTTTCCGTGGGGACCGGCATTTACCGCTCGCGCGACGGTGGCGACACCTGGGAAAACCTGGGCCTGACGGATTCCGAGCACCTCAGCCGCATCGTCATTCACCCCAAGGACGGCAATACGGTTTACGCTTGCGCCCTCGGCCATCTCTGGAATTCCAACCAGGAGCGTGGCGTCTTCAAGACCACCGACGGCGGCAAGACTTGGAAGAAGATTCTGTACCGCGACGAAAACACCGGCTGCGCCGAGATGGTAATGGATCCGCAGAACCCTAACGTGCTTTATGCGGCGATGTGGGATGTGCGTCGCCAGCCGTTCAGCTTCCGTTCTGGTGGTCCGGGAAGCGGGCTCTTTAAGAGCACCGACGGAGGTGCGACCTGGCGTGAGCTGCGCAGGGGCTTGCCCGAAGGCGATCTCGGCCGCATTGGCCTGGCAATCCCAGCTACAAAAAACACTCGCGTGTATGCCGTGGTCGAAGCCAAGAACCACACCGCGCTCTATCGCTCAGACGATTCCGGCGAGAGTTGGACGGAGGTCAACAACTCGTTCAACATCAGTGGACGCCCGTTTTACTTTGCTCGTATCATCGCCGATCCCAACGATCCCGACCGGGTTTACAAGCCAGGGTTTGGCCTGACCGTCAGCGAAGATGGCGGAAAGAGTTTCAGCTCAGCCATGTCAATGAACGAAAGTCCCGGTGATAGCGTACATGGCGATTACCACGCCGTATGGATCAACCCTGCCAATTCCGACCATGTGTTGACCGGTACCGATGGCGGGGTGTATCAGTCGCTGGATCGCGCCAACCATTGGCGGTTCCTCAACAACTTGCCGGTTTCGCAGTTCTACCACGTTAGCTTTGACATGGCCGATCCTTACAACGTCTACGGCGGCCTGCAGGACAACGGCACCTGGATGGGACCTTCACGTGCTACCGATGGAATCGCCAATCGCCACTGGCGCAACATCGACTTTGGCGACGGCTTTTGGGCGTTTTCCGATCCTACCGATCCCGATTACGCCTATGCCGAATACCAGGGTGGCAACGTCTCCCGCTTCCGCAAGACAACCGGTGAGAGGAAGGACATAAAGCCGTTGCCGCGCGCCAATGAGCCGGAGTTCCGCTTCAACTGGAACACGCCGATTCACCTGAGCCCAAACTCTCCGGGCACGATCTACCTCGGCGGGCAGTTTCTGTTCCGCTCCCGCGACCACGGCGAGTCCTGGGAGCGCATCTCGCCCGATCTCACCACCAACGATCCGGCCAAGCAGCACCAGGAGAACTCCGGCGGCCTGACCATCGACAACTCCGACGCGGAGAAATACGAGACTATCTTCACCATCGCAGAATCGCCGAAGAGTGGAAGCTTGATCTGGGTCGGTACCGACGACGGCAATGTCCAAATCACGCGCGATGGAGGCAAGCACTGGACCAACGTGGTCAAGAACATTCCGGGCTTGCCACCGAACACCTGGGTTTCCACGATCGAGGCCAGTCATTATGATCCGGCGGTCGCTTATGCCACCTTCGATGGGCACGCCACCGGCGACATGAAGACGTACGTTTACAAGACCACCGACTACGGGAAGACCTGGACGTCCATCTCCACGCCGGAACTGAAGGGCTATGCTCACGTGGTCCGCGAAGACCTGGTCAATCCCAACCTGCTCTTTGTGGGCACGGAGTTCGGACTCTTCATCTCCATAGACGGCGGGGCACATTGGGCACAATACACCGGCAAGTTGCCCAACGTAGCGGTGCGTGACGTCGCTATTCATCCTCGCGAGTCGGACTTGATTATCGCGACGCATGGTCGCGGCATCTTCATCGTGGACGACCTGACTGCCGTTGCGCGCGCTTACTCCGGAGATCATGTCCAAGGACGCTGCGTTCCTGCCCTCGCGGCCGGCGGCGCTCACGTTGCCCGCGGGAGAGCAGCGCTTTGACGGCAATGCCGATTTCGTTGGACCTTCGCTGCCCGAGGCGGCGCCGATTGTCTATTACCAGAAGAAGCGCCATATCTTCGGCGATCTGCTGATCGAGATCTACGACCCGCAAGGCAAGCTGGTCACCACGATGCAGGGCGACAAGCGGCGCGGTCTCAACCGTGTCGAGTGGCCGGAGCGCGCCAAGCCACCCAAGCTTCCGCCTGCGGCGGGATTGGTCGAGAACATGTTCGCGCTCCTGGGTCCACAAGTGCAGGAAGGCACATACACCGTAAAGCTGATCAAGGCGAAGGAGACCTACACTACCACGATCAACCTGGTCCCTGATCCCCGCACCAAGAGCACGGCGGCAGACCGAGCGTTGCAGCATAAAACGGTCGTCCAACTTTATGACATGCTCGGTCAATTGACCTACATTGTGGACGCGACCGTCGATCTTCGCGATCAGGCGCGCCAGCGCGCCAGCAACGCGTCCGACAGCCAAACCAAGGCTCAGGTACAGAAGTTCGCCGACAACCTGGAGGAGTTCCGTTCCTCACTGGTTGCGGTGAAAGAAGGCGGCATGATCACGGGCGAGAAGAAGCTGCGCGAAAACCTGGGAGAACTGTACGGCGGCGTAAATGGATTTTCTGGCCGTCCGACTGAGTCGCAGATCGAACGCACGGCTGTGCTCCAGAAGCAACTTGACGACGCCAACGCGAAGTTCCAGTCACTCACCGCGCAGGTGCCGCCACTGAACGCGCAGCTCCAGAACGCCAAGGTTGCGCCCCTCACGGTGATGTCGCAGGAAGAGTGGAGCAAGAAATAAGTAAGTCGGCAACGCCCATCATTGGCCTTTGGGTTGGATCGACATCAGCTCTACCTCGAAGATGAGAGTGGAATCAGGGCCTATATCCTGACCTGCGCCGCGCTTCCCATAGGCGAGATCAGGGGGAACAAAGAGCTGCCACTTCGATCCTACGGGCATAAGCTGCAGTGCTTCGGTCCACCCCTTGATAACTCCATTCACCGGGAATGTTGCAGGCTGGCCGCGCTTGTACGAGCTGTCGAACTCCGTCCCGTTGATCAACGTGCCTCGATAGTTGCAGACGACGGAGTCGGTTGCAGTGGGCTTCGGCCCGGTGCCTTCTTTCAATATCTTGTATTGCAGGCCGCTCGGCAGCGTGACAACACCTTCTTTGGTTTTGTTAGCGGCCAGAAATGCATCGCCTTCTTTCTTGTTGGCCTCTCCGGCAGCCTGCATTTTCTCTTCCTGCTTCTTGCGCGCTTCGGCCTGCATTTCCGTCAGCACCGACTGCGCCTCTTGCTCCGTGAGTAGCGTCTTGCCGCCAGCCATCGCGTCTTTTAATCCCCGCGCCACAATCGCCGGGTCCACGTCTACGGATTGCCGCTGCAAGTTCTTGGCGACGCTCATTCCGATGGCGTAGCTGACTTTGTCTTTCTGGGTTTTGAGCGTTAGGGGAGTTGTGCTCTTCGCCGCAGGTTTTTGCCCAGTCTTCGTCGCCGGCGCTTTTTGCGTGTTCGTCGCTGGAGTCTGTTGAGTGCTTGTCGCCGGCGTCTGCGCAAGGGCATTCCCGAGCAAAAACATTCCGGCCATCAGTAGAGTTACTGCTGTAGTGCATTTTTTCGGCATAGAGTCATTGTCACATGTGGCGAGCTTGGCGCAAACCGGCGACGGCCAATCGCTCTAGCGGCGTCCTATTTTTGCTGCTCGGGAACAAACGCTTCCATCACCGCTTTGCGCATCAGGTCCGGCGGCAACAGGCCCTGCGCCAGGATGAAGTCGTGAAACTTCTTCTGGTTGAACTTCGGTCCCAGCGCTTTCTCCGTGTCCTCGCGCAACGCGATCAACTTGGTGTATCCGTAGAAGTAGCTGTTGGCCTGGCCCGGCGCGCGATAGGTAAAGCGCTCGACCTCCTCCTCGGCGAATGCGTGCGACAACACAACGTCGTCTCCAGCACGCGAAACGCATCGGCGGGCGTGATCTTGCCGGCCTGCAGCTCAGGATCGAGAAATGCTCGAGCGGCACGCTGCAGCCGCAGATCCAGAGAAACCAACTGGCCTTCCAGCGGCATATAAGGCTTGATGAGATATTCCGAATACAGTCCCCAACCTTCAACGTTGGTGCTGTTGAAGGCATAGCGAACGCGGGCGAGCGAAACTCCATGTTCCAGCATGGAATCGAACTGCAGCTCATGTCCCGGACGCGCCTCATGCGCGGTCAGCGTCCAGGCCGCTGCGTCATAAGTAAAGTCGTCGTACTTGTCGGTCGAGGTTTGTCCCGGACCCGCGGGAATGTTCAGCGGCAGAACGAACTCGCCCTTCTGTCCGGTGTTGTGGATGAACGGCGGAGGCACCATGTGCGGCGCGGGCTGTTGCGCGGTTTCCGCAGCGGTGGCGATGCGAATGCGCGCCGGACGATCGGGCAGCGAGACGATCTGCTGATCGACGATGATCTTTTCGATCTGCTTCAGGCGTTCCTGGTAGAACGGCAGGATGGCATCGCCGACCAACTGCTGCTTCTTCAAGTCGCGTATGACTACACGATAGTCGAGCGAGGGCAGATTGCGCCGTTTCGCGATGCGCGCGGCGATAGCCTTCATCTCGCCCTGGATCTCGGTGAAAGCCTGGTGCGCCATGGCGGCAAGCTGCTCGGGCGGAATGTCGATGCCGTAATTTTCCATGTCGAGCGCGTAGTGCTGCGGCGGAAGGCGGAAATCGTTTCGTGCTTTCGGCAGGACGGTTGCACGCACCCATGCGTCATAGTCTGTGAGCTGGGTCTTCAGCTTGGCGAAAGGCTCTTCCCATCCAGTCAGCTTGTACTTCTGCATGAGCGCGGCGATTCCGTCGAGATAGTTGGAATTGCGCGCCATCTCGGTCTCGATCTCGACTCGCGCCGGATAAATCACTCCTGGCTTGGCCATCTGCTCGGTGACGCGCTGCTTCAGGATCTCGGTGATCGCGGTGTAGCCAGGCTCGAGTCCAGCATATTCGCGGATGCGAACCACAGCCGCAGGACGGCGCTCGGAAGGCGTCTGCTCGTCGAGCAAAACCTGCAGACCACCGAAAACGATCTGGCTTGCGTTGTAGAACGGAACTTCGTTCGCACGCTGAAAATCCTGGCGCTTGAAGTTAAGGTTGACCCTGCGAATCATGATCTGCAGGTCTTCTGCGACATCCTGTTGCTGCTTTTCCGCGGACGCGCTCTTCAGCTTCGCCAGCACGGCTTCGGTTTCTTTGCGCTCCAGGTTCTCGTCGGCCAGCGTTGGCTGCGAGATCTTGTTGTCATACTGGCTCAAGCCCTGCTGCGTTCCCGCTTCCGGATGATGCTTGAAGACAACGTCGATCAGCATGTTGGCGTAACCGTTGCTGATCGCAATCCAACTCTTGTCGGCCGCTTGAGTTTGAGTGGAACATGACACACAGAAGATCGCCGCCGCGAAGATGAACGTCAGTTTGCGAATCAAAACTTCCTCCTCAGAACAAACCGTTAGTAAATCATGCTGGGATGAGCGATACAACTGCGGACGCTGTCGTTTACGGCAGCTTTTTGGCTTTTGGCTTTTAGCTCTTAGCAGAACAGAATCTCTCGTGGCGTCGATTGCCAAGAGCTAACGGCTAAGAGCTCGGAGCCAAGAGTGAAGAACGAAAGGCAGCCTCTAAGCTGTGCTTGACGGGCAAACTCCCCTCTCCATGCCTCACGTAGTTTCAACAACTTAGGCTGCATTTTTGTCGCAAAATATTGATTCTAAATTGTTTACATGTAGAATATTGATTCATCATGACTTACTGCGGCGCAGAACTCGGATGCTTCCCATCAGCCTCGGTCGCCCAGGGATGGCAACACAGACTGGGTTCCGATGAAAGTGCCGGACATCAGTTCGGACGCCGACTGGAATCGAGGGAAGAAATTTCTAATACAGCGTGACCCGTGAGACTACCCAAGACACATCAGCGCCATCGTCGGACACAGCGCCTTAGAGTGGCCGGGGCGAGTGGAGAGGGTCAGCGGTTCTGCCAAAGGCAAATTTCGTTACCGTCTGGATCCATGAAAAAGGAGATCAGTCCTCCAGGTTCGGGCTTGATGGGAGTGGCAACCACGCCTCTGGCTTGCAGCGCTGCAACGGCCTGCTGGATGTCGGTCACCCCGAGGCTCAAGCGGGCGTTGCCAGTTCCGGGGAGCATATTCCCGGGAGGGCTAGGCACCAGCTCAAAGAGAACGCCGTCAATGTCAAAGCGAGCGACATAGTCGCGCGAGGTCAGACGAAGTCCGAGGGTGTCGCGATAAAAGGCGACCGCCCTGTCCATGTCGGTGACGTGGTAGTAGACCGCGTCGAACGTAAGCTTGAGCTCCGAAGCTGGCATCGCAGAAACCTCCCCTGTGCTCGTCTGATTAGGCCGGAACGAAACGGAGTGGTCCGGCAGACTCTTGGTTACGGGGTGAACTCAAAGACGACACCGCACACATACGGCGGGCAGCTTCCTCCACCGTAGCCGCCTCGGAAGCTGTAGAGCGGAGTCAGGACCCAGCCCGAGCCTTGGTGCGACAGCTTGAACACTCCGCCGCAGCCGTAGTAGCAATTAGCTCCGTTGTAGCCGCCCTCCGACGTCGTTCCGTAGAAGTTGCCTGCTGCATCCATGGTTAGTCCAGCGTAGGGCAATTTCCCATCGGCTCCGCCGGTGAAGGTGTAGATGACGTTGAAGCTTTGGGCCTGTACCGGCTGCGCGGTGAACACCATGAACAAAAGTACGAATAGGAGAAACAAAAGCAGGAACATGATGGCGAGCGCGGCGCTTTCCGGCCGCAGGCTGGCGCCGAACATCACGTTGGGAAATCGCTGTTTGCTATGCATGGGCTTGGCCTCCTCTCGACGCGGACAGAAGAAACGAACCTGAAGCCTGTGCGCGCTGGACGCCTGGGAGAAGTAAGGTCGAGGTCTTGTTTCTCTCCGCCCGGGCGCAATGGCAGTGCGTGGGAAAAAGGCCAGGCGATTTTCTCCCCACACGCCCAAGACAATTTCATGCCTGCGGCAAACCGTTGTCAGTGACCTGTGCCGCAGCCGTAGGTGATGACAGCAAGAACTAGAAACGGCCGACACCCCTGACTGAAGGAATGCCCGCCTCCGTGAAGTCGCAGGAACTCAACTAGCGCGGACGCTCCCAGATGGTGCCCTTACCGTATGATCCGCAGTTCTGAGTAACTCCATAGAGATTGCCGCTGGCATCCAGAGCCAGAGGACCGGAGCTGTAGAACTGTTGATTGTCGAAAAAGGACAGGTAGAATGCATTACCATCCACTACCTCGAAGACGTAGCCAAAAACGTTAAGCGGCCCGGCGCAGCCGTCGCCACCCGTGCCAGTGCCGTAGAGATTGCCCGCAGCATCTATAGCCAGGTTGTTGAAGTTGTCATAGTCATGGCTTTCGTCGCCATGCCAAAGCTCCGTAAATACCCAGGTACCATTGGAGGGTGAAAGCTTAAAAAGCATGCTATAGAAGTCCCCTTCCGGCTTACCGTAGGAGGACTCGCCGAAGAGATTACCGGAGTTATCCTGAACCAGAGAATGCGGCAAGGGGGGATAGGGATAGTAGGGGTCTTCTCGGAAACTGTAAATCACGGTTTCTGCCCAGGTATCTGCTGAAGGAGTCAGTTGGTACACCGTGCCGCTGCCGGAGGTGCCTCCCCACTTCGTTGTTCCGTACAGGTTTCCGTCGTTCCCTACCAGTACTCCATTTGGTGTACCGCCGTCGCTTCCGCCGGTGAAACTGTAGAGGATGCTCTCTGTCCAGCCTCCGCTCGATGGCGTCAACTCAAAGACAGCACCGCTCCCGTTTAAGCCGCCCGATGGAGACACGCCATACAGATTGCCTGCTTGGTCGGCGACAAGACCTTGGGCGCCCCATGCATCCGATTCTCCGGTAGCCGCATAAACCGGGTTTTCCACCCAGCTGCACATGCTGGTGCGGCAGGCGGTAGGGGATGGCAGCAGGCTGAAAATCAGGCCGCAATATCCTCTCCTGCAGTTCTGTATTCCCCCTGCGTATCCTGATCCGTAGAGTTCCCCACTTCGGCCGAGGGTCACCCCGTACGACCCGTCGCCGTTAGCCCCTCCAAGAAAACTGTACAAAAGGTCAAACGTCCAGCTGAGGTTTTTTTGGGCGAGCCTGAAGGCCGTACCTGCACCGCCGTCTGCCGATTGGGTAGTGCCGTATAGGTTTCCAGTCTTGTCAATTACGACACCCGTGGGCTCGGCTCCGTCTTCTTTCCCGCTGAAGGAATAGAGTATCTGCAAGCCGTTCCCGCTCCAGAAGCACGGGGAGCCCTGGTTGCCGTTGCCGACAACGTCGAAAGCTTCGGAAGGAATGGTTCCCACCGCGCTCTCGTAGGCCTGCGACGGACAGCCCGGTGAGTTACAGCCTTTGCCGCTGTTCTCATCCCAAAAAACGGGGTCGCCGCTCGGGATCACCGCGTTTTGCAGATTCAGATAGACGGTTCCGCTGCCGGTGGCAACGTTCAGACCCGATATGGAGATCTTGTCTATGTTGTAGCCGAACTGGTTGGTGGAAATAAACTGGTCGGACACGTTGTTGCCGCTGGCTGTACCTGAACCGTAGGTGGTTCCACCGTTCGGGCCGCTGGTAATGGACCAGTCCACGGAGCTCAGGAGGTCGCCCGGGAATTCCCAGACCCAGATGTCAAAACCGGTAACTGTGTCACCGTTGTTAACAAAGCTGTCACTCACGACGTAGCCGAAGTTGATGTCCCAAGCGTCGGTGGTGCCGTTGACTGGGCCGTTCTCGTAAATCACTTGATCCTGCGGTGAGGCTGGGCGACGGCATGAAGAGGCCGATGCCGGCGATTTGCGTCCATCATGGGATGTGTCGGGATGCGCGAGACGTGAAGCGTAGGGGGGCAATTTCGCTACCTCGCGCGCGGTGGAGGGCACGGCGTTCTGCGCCAAGGCGGGCACGACAACCAAGGCGAAGCCGAACACGACAATCGACAGGAACACGGCGAGCAGCAGGGCGGTAACCTTCTTCGTCATACGATCCCCCTTGCGCCCGCTGGGGTCACGCCGACCTCCAACGCAAGCGCTGGAACTCTCGTGAGAGGTACAGGGTCTTGTTTCGCGCGCGGGCTCGACAAGGTGGGCGGGAACTAGGCCGAGATCTACCCTCCCGCTAACAAGGAATTCTCGTCCTGGCGGCGAACACCTGTAGTGCTGTGCAGGCGGGAGAGGCGCAGGCGGCCCGGGGAGGCGACAAAACCGCCCACCACCCCACCCCCCCCCCCCCCCCCCCCCCCACAACCCCCCCCCCCCCCCCCCCCCACCCCCCCCCACCCCCCTGTCAGTGACGTATGCCGCAGAGGGGAGTGACAACGGCAAAGCTAGAAGCGTCCGGCAACTTGAACTGCCAAGATGCCGGCCGTGGTAAGCGAGCGATTACTGCTGCGGCGTGAGTTGCCAAACCGTGCCTTCGGAGCCTCCGCAGGCGCCAGTGGTACCGTAGAGCTTCCCGCTCGCACCTACCTCCAGGTTCCCGAAATACCCATCGAAGCCGACCAGCCACTGTCCTAGGTGTGGCTGCAGCAGTTTAATAACGCCGCTCGAATAGACGACGCAACATACTTGCGAGCCTTCCGTGGCGTAGAGGTTCCCGGCCGGATCTATTGCCAAGTCGGTGAAAACGTCGAAACCATAGTCGGAAAGACCATGACCGTGTAAAGAATCGATGAAGATATCGTATAGAGTACTAAACTGCCATCCGTCGCCGGAAGGTGACATCGTGAAAATTGTTCCGAACGTGTTCCAATTGCAGCCCCAGGGGTAGCATTGGTACACGTCATAACTACTAATGCCGTAGAAGCTGCCTGAGCGTTCCTGAATGAGGCGGCGGGGGCAGGGGTTGCTGCAACGACCGAAGCTGGCGATGACCCGTTCTTCCCAGCTATCGCCGGAAGGTACTAGCTGGAAAATCACTCCATATCCGTTGTCGCCTCCTGTCTGTGTTGTTCCGTACAGATTGCCGTCATGTCCCAGCAGCAGGGAGGTAGGTTCGCCGCCGTCGCTTCCTCCGGTGAAACTGTAGAGGACCTTCTCCGTCCAACTGCCGCTGGAAGGCGTCAGCTCATAGGCGGTACCCCATACTCCGTATGCACCGCCCGAGAATGTAATTCCATAGAAATTACCCGCCTGGTCGAAGACAAGATTGCCATTCGGGAGGCTTCCGTCAGGATCTCCGGTAAAGCGGTAAAGCACGGTTTCGCTCCAACTGCACAGGGCCGTGAGGCAGGCGGTCGGCGAGGGTTTGAGGTTGAAAATCAGGCCGCAGTCGCCTCCGTTGCAGTATTGTTTGCCGCCGATACCATAAAGCGCTCCCTCGGGGCCCAGGATCATTGACAAAGGATTCTGGCCGTCAGCCCCTCCTGTGAAGCTGTACAGGGGAGTGAAGATCCAGTCCTGCCCGTTGGGCTCCAATTTATACGCCAAGCCCAAGCCATCGTCGCCGCCCGAACCTGTTGTTCCGTACAGCTTCCCTGCTGGATCAATGGCCAAGCCGCCATTCGGAGGTTGCTCTTTGGCGGTGAAATCGTGGATTATTTTGAAGCCGTCTTGTGGCAGGTCGTAGACGCACTCGGGAGTACAATTCGGATAGCAGTTGGCCTCGACGTCGAAAGCTTCGGAAGGAATGGTGCCCGTCGAGCTCTCGTAGGCCTGCGACGGACAGCCCTGGGAGTGGCAGTCGGCGCCACTGTTTTCATCCCAAAACACCGGATCGCCGGTGGGAACGCTCGCGTTTTGCAGATTGAGATAGAAGGTGCCGCTGCCTGTGGTAACGTTCAGGCCCGACACGGAGATTTTGTCGATGTTGTAGCCAAACTGGTTGGTGGAAATGAACTGGTCTGTGACGCTGGCCGTACCGGAGCCATACACCGTTCCGCCGTTCGGGCCGCTGGTAACGGACCAGCCCACCGAGGTCACTACGTCGCCCGGGTACTCCCATACCCAGACGTCAAAGCCGGAAACCGGGTTGCCGCTATTGTTCGCAAAACTGTCGCTGACGACGTAGCCGAAGTTGATGGTCCAGGCATCGGTGGTGCCGTTGACCGGGCCGTTCTCGTAAATGATCTGATCCTGCGGCGAGGAGAGCCGCGTCCCCAGTTGATTGGGGGCCGGCGATCGCTTCTTCGCTTGGGAGGTTGAAGGGTGCAGTCGTGAAGCGTAAGCGGGCAATGTCGCCGCTTCGCGCGCCGTGGGCGGCACGGCGTTCTGCGCCAAGGCGGGCACGACAACCAAGGCGAAGCCGACTACGACAATCGACAGGAGCACAGCGAACAGCAGGGCGGTAACCTTCTTCGTCATACGATCCCCCTTGCGCCCGCTGGGGTCACGCCGACCCCAACGCAAGCGCTGGAACTCTCGGGAGAGGTACAGGGTCTTGTTTCGAGCGCGGGCCCGACAAGAGTGGGCGGGAACTAGGCCGAGATCTACCCTCCCGCTAACATGGAATTCTCGTCCTGGCGGCGAACACCTGTCAGTGACCTGTGCCACAGGGGCAAGTGACAACCGGGACTGGACAGCGCACATAAGCAGAGCCCCTTTCGACCCGGTGAAAGTGTTCAAGCGCGCGAAGCTTTTGCGGTTGAATCGCGTTTCTTAGAGAGATAGTCTCTGGTCGTAAAGGACAACAGTATGGCGAACCCAAAGCAAATTCGGAATTTCGAATCGGCTACGCGCTGGCGCGCCGGCAAGGCTGCGCTGCGATCGCCGCAAGGGGAGCATTGGCTCTGGCAGTTGACCATCGTGGCGCTGGCCGTGGTGCTGACATCCGCGTTGGCATCGTCGGCACAGGCCCAGACCTACAAGGTGATTTACAACTTCACCGGCGGCCAGGATGGCTCCTATCCCGAGGCCGGCCTGACCATGGATAGGGGAGGAAAACTCTATGGCACGGCGTATCAGGGTGGGGCGACGAATCGCGGCACGGTGTTCAAGCTGGCGCGCAAAGGCTCGGGGTGGTCGTTGAGCCCGCTCTACAGCTTTACCGGCCGCGAAGATGGAGGGGCTCCCATCGCCCGCGTGGTGTTCGGCCCGGACGGCAGTCTTTATGGCACCACCGAATTTGGCGGCCGCAACTGCGGGTCGGGATGCGGCCTGGTCTTCAACCTGAAGCCTCCGGCAGCTTTCTGCCAGAACGTGCTCTGCTCGTGGACAGAGACCGTGCTCTACGGGTTCAGCGGATCCACCGATGGAGCGAATCCCGGATATGGTGACCTGATTTTCGACACGGCAGGAAATATCTACGGTACGACTTACTTCGGGGGCAACAACGCGCAGGGCGTGGTGTACGAGCTCACCCGGTCGGGGGGCAGCTGGACGGAAACTGTGCTTTACAAATTTAGCGGCGCAAACGACGGCGCGAACCCCTACAGCGGAGTGATCTTCGATAAGGCCGGCAGCCTCTACGGCTCAACCTATGCCAGTGGCGCGAATGGCTATGGAACCGTCTTCGAGTTGACGCCCTCCGGGTCGGGTTGGGCGGAGAACACCCTACACTCGTTTCAAAGCGCAAGCGACGGCGGGCGACCGTTCGGCGGCGTGGTGTTTGACAGCGCGGGGAATATCTATGGAGGCACCAGCAGCGGAGGCCCCGGGAGTGGCGGCACGGTTTACCAACTGACGCCTTCTGGCGGCAGTTGGACCTTCGACGTACTGTACAGCTTCACTTCGTCAGGCTACCTGCCGGGGTCGTATGGCAACTTGACGATGGATGCGGCCGGCAATCTTTATGGCACGACGACCAAGGACGGCGCTCATGGAGCGGGTTCGGTCTTCAAGCTGACGCCTTCGAACGGGAGCTGGACGGAAACCGACCTTTACGACTTCACCGGCCGCAGCGATGGCGGAATTCCGTACGGCAGCGTCGCGATTGATGCTAGTGGCAATCTGTACGGCACTGCGTCGGCGGGCGGAGCGAATGCGTATGGCGTCATCTGGGAGATCACTCCGTAAGGCAGAGGTTAGTGATAGGTGGCGTCTCAGTGTTGCGGGATGCCCATTTCCTGTGCCAGGTGGAGCTGAGCGGATTGAAACGCGGTCAGGGCCTTCTCCAGTTGGCCGGCGGCACTAAGGAGGCGGATCGAGTCAACCGGGGGTTTCTCCAGTTGCGTCGAGAGCGCCTTGCATTCTTTCGTGACTGCTGAATTGGCTTTGACTACGGAGGTGGTCAACTTCTTCAAGCCTGACAGCTGCACATCGGATAGCGAGTCGAGGAATTTGCGGCTGTCGCTCTGCGCGTCTTCGACGGCGTCTTGCAACGCAGTCGCTCCTCGGGAGAGTTCGCTGGAGTTGGTGCCTGCGCTGCGTTGCTGCAAATCGTGCGCTTGCGTACAGGCGACCGCAGTGCTCTTGCGCACCTCTTGAAATTGTGCAACCTGATCGGGCCTGGCTTGCAGGGCGATGCTGCGCTCGAAAGTAATCACATCGGGACTTTCGGGCTGTCCTGTCGGGGCGGGGGCGGCGCCAGTCGTGCCGGTGTGATGGCCTGAGTGTTGTGCCATGGCCGTCAGCGAAGGTAACAGCAACAAGATGACAAGAGCGAAGTGGCTTTTTCGAGTCACGGATGTTCTCATTTTATGGCAGGTCAGAAATCAGGATGCGGCTAGCCGGAGAGACCCAGGCCGAGTTCGCTTTGTTCCTCCTTTCCTCCGCTGCGCCGCGAAGGTTCCAAAATTTCTTCTTAACGATGGGGGACAACTCCAGCCTGCAAGCAGGGTTCGATTACTCGGAAGCGGACGTGCCGCGAATCGTTGGGCTGGGGTTGACGCTCTCGGTCAGCACGCGGCTTTCTTCCATAATGACGATTTACCTGCGCTCGTCCAACGAGCGCTAAGGAGTTTCAAACGATGAAGAAGTTGATGGTGTTAACCGCTCTGGCCATGGCCCTCACCATAGTTGGCGCCTCCGCCTGGGCACAGATGGGTCCGCAGGCCGGCCCAGGAGGCCACGGACCAATGAGTCCCGACCAGCGGCTGCAGATGATGACCAAGCAATTGAACCTTACCGCTGACCAGCAGGAGAAGATCAAGCCGATGCTGGAGAGCCAGAGCCAGCAGATGCAGGCGCTACACCAGGATACGTCGCTCTCGCAGGAAGACCGCATCAGCAAGATGCAACAGATCCGGCAAAGCACGAACGAGCAGATCAAGTCCGTGCTTAACTCCGACCAGCAGCAGAAATTCGAGGAGATGATGAGCCGTCATGGACGCGGCCATGGGGGTCCGGAAATGGCGCCGCCGGCAGGCCAGAGTGCGCCTCCGCCGCAGTAGTCCACAGTCCACGTCAGAACGGCCAGCCGAAAGCAATCGTGGATAGTGATTTTTCTCCACTATCCACGCTGCAAACTCGCCTCACTGAACCACGAGGTGCGAGATTGGCGGCACGTACGCCAGCAGGAAGACGTACACCCCGACTAGGGCGGCCAAGGCAAGACTGTGGAAAAAGACGTAACGCAAGATGTCTCCTTCGTGGCCGTACCAGTTGGTCGCGGTGCTGGCCACGACGATGCTCTGGGCGTCGATCATCTTGCCCATGACTCCGCCGCAACTGTTGGCTGCAGACATCAGGACAGGTGAGACCCCAACCTGTTGTGCCGAGATCTTCTGCAGGCTGCCGAAGAGCACGTTGGAAGAAGTATCCGAACCGGTCAGCGCCACTCCAAGCCATCCCAGCAGCGTGCCGAAGAACGGATACAAGTGGCCGGTCCGTGCAAACGCCAGACCCATGGTGGCGTCCAGCCCCGAATACCGGGTCATGAACCCAATGGCCAGCATGGCTGCGATGGTGAGCAGCGAGAAGCGGACCTTGACAATGGTTTGCAGGTAAATCTTGAAAATCTGGCCCACATTGAACCCCATCACCAGGCCGGCGATAAGCGCCGAGATGAGGATGCCGGTGCCAGTGGCGCTAAGCCAGTTCAAGCCGAAGACGGCGCTTTCCTTGGTTGGTTTGGGAACCACTGGCGGCATGCGCATCGACAATTTGTTGATACCGTCGACTGGAAACTGCGGATTGGTGATCTTGCTGGGCGGCGTGCTCCAACTCGCCATCGAAGTGAAAACCTTTTCCGGAGTGTTCATGATGCGCTTGCCGGTCTGGGTACCCCAGCAGAAGACGATGAGGCTAAGAATGATCCACGGGACCCAGGCGCGGGTTACTTCGCCCCGGCTGTAACCGTGATCAGCGCGATGCTCAGTCTTGGCCTCTTCACCCTCGAAGGTCCAGACGCGTTTGGGATGCCAGATCATCAGGAAGCCGACCAGGCAGGCCATCGAAACCACAGCGGCGATTACGTCCACGAGCCACGGTCCGTGATAGTTGGAAACGAGGAATTGAGTGGTGGCAAAGGAAGCTCCGGCGACGAGGATGGCGGGCCAGATTTCCAGCATTTCGGCGAAGCCCACGAAGGCCCAAATCAGCCAGAACGGCACAATAAGAGAGAAGACCGGCAAGATGCGGCCGGCCATCGCTCCCAGAACTTTTTCATTGAATCCGGTCACTGCAGCCAACGCGATAATGGGCGTGCCCAGGGCCCCGTAGGCCACGGGCGCAGTGTTGGCGATGAGCGACAGACCCGAAGCCTGCAGCGGCCGGAAGCCCAATCCGATGAGCAGAGCGGCGGTGACGGCCACGGGAGTGCCAAAGCCAGCCGCCCCCTCGAAGAAAGCGCCAAAGCTGAAGGCGATGAGCAGCAGTTGCAGGCGGCGATCCTGCGTGATGCCGGTCAAGCTATGCTTGAGCACGTCGAACCGGCCGGCTTCGACCGTCAGCTGGTACATGAAGATGACGTTCAGCACGATCCAGCCAATGGGAAAGAGACCATATCCGGCGCCCATCACAGCGGTTGCACCCGCCATGCGTGGCGGCATGTGGAAGCCGAAGATAGCAATGAGCAGAGCGGCGGCCAGGCCCATCAGCGCCGCATAGTGCGCCTTCACATGAAGGGCCAGTGCGCCGAGCAGGACGATCACCGGCACCGCGGCGACGAGGGTAGAGAGCCACCAGATTCCAGTGGGGTCGTACCCTTGCG
Organism: uncultured Acidobacteriaceae bacterium; assembly: GCA_963782275.1. Lineage (GTDB taxonomy): Bacteria > Acidobacteriota > Terriglobia > Terriglobales > Acidobacteriaceae > Bog-257. Next base: position 575,332 of record CAWAJA010000016.1, read on the forward strand.
CCCAAGGTTCAGAGAGCGGAGGAATTTTGAGGATAAGAATGGCAATTACTATCGTGACTCCAGTAAGAATTACGGGAAGAAGCAGGTTCTCCTTGGGCGGAGCAGCCTTGACAGGAGTGCGTGCTGTGCTCATGAGTTGATCCATTCTCTGCCGGGGGTCTTCGGCAGGCACTTCCTTTTAATTTTGATTGCATGGCACCATGATCGCCAGCCGCGTGGACGCTACCTGAATGACGGCAAACAAGATAAACAGCACTGCCGGCGCCCGCCGCAGCGGGCTACCAGGTTCCCCAATTCGAAGGGCGCGCTCCCCATCGTCCCGGTGACACCAGGCCGAAACCTGACGGGAAAAGGGTGAAGGCACAAGGCCGAACGCGCCCTCCGAATCGGGAACTTGGCCGCGCCAGAAGATTTACACAGTGTGAAAGGCAAGTCAATAAAGTTCTACACTTTGGTGTTACCTCTTTCGGGTGATAGGGATTTTCGCGACGGGAAACTCACCACCGGGACACAGAACGTTTTCTCCCAGATCTTCTCTCTGCCCCTCCGTCTGCTAAGTGGTACAAATTCGAGACGATTCTTATCGCGGATCATTGTCCCTCCGTGTTCTGTGGGCCCTGTGGTGGATGAATTCTCGGATCCGGGAAACGCGCGCTACAATGAGCGGAGACTCCACGCTGCCGAAGAGGACTTTATGTCATCGCTGATGAGCACTATCGCCCCCGACTCGATGGAAGCTGCGCGCCGCCCGCTTGAGGCCGGACAATGCGCTTTGATCGTGGTGGATATCCAGGAAAAACTATTGCCGCCTATCTTCAACAAAGACACCATGGTCAAGAACGCGCAACTGCTCATCCGGCTGGCGAAGATATTGTCCATCCCCGTCATGGTGACGACGCAATACAGCAAAGGGCTGGGCAATACGGTGCAGGAGATCGCGTGGCTGCTGGGTGAGGTGAGAACGATCGACAAGGTGGAGTTCGGTTGTTTTGGTAGCGAACAATTCCGCTCCAGCATCAAGAAGCTGCCGGACGACCGCAACACCCTGTTGTTATGCGGCATGGAAGCCCACATTTGCGTTACCCAGACAGCGCTGGGCGCGCTCAATGAGGGATACCTGGTGCACGTTGCCTCGGATGCGGTGGGCGCGCGCTCGGAGTGGAACTGGAAGATTGGACTCGACCGCATGCGCGCCGCCGGCGCCGTCATCTCCTCCACCGAGATGATGATGTACGAACTGCTGCGCTGTTCCGGAACCCAGCAGTTCAAGGAATTGCTGCCGTACATCAAGTAGAGCAGATCACGAAAGGCTAGGCGCGATCTGCACGTAGGGCTGCGGGGCCCGCGGGCGGCGCGAAATCGCGGCCGCCTTCGGCAAGGTGCCCATGTACATCGCGATCTCGTCGCAGGCATTCTGACGCGGGCACAACTGGCAGTCTTTGAGCGCCTTGTCGGGTAGCGCTTCTTTCTCCACCACGCGAAAACCCATGCGCGCGAAAAAGTCGGGAATGCGGGTGAACAGGCACACGCAAGTCACGCTCTGGTGCTGCGCCTCTTTCAGCAGGGCATCCACCAGCACGCGTCCAGCTCCCTTGCCCTTCGACTTCGAGGTGACGGTGATGGAACGGATCTCGGCGAGATGCATTCCGTAGAGATGCAATGCGCCGCAGCCGACGATCTCGCCTTCGTTCTCCACCACAATGAAGTCGCGGATGTTCTCGCAGATGTCCCGCAGCGAACGGGGCAGTAAGGTCCCATCACCTACGTGGACCTGGATCAGTTGCTCGATGGCAAAGGCATCGGGAAGTTTGGCGTTACGCGCACGCATGGGCAGCTCCTGAATACATGGATAATTTTTCTTTGGCCGCCTGCAGGGCCTGCCGCACCCGCGCCGGAGCGGTGCCTCCCTCAACATCATGGATGGCCAGCACGTTAGCCAGCGTGAGCGCTTCATAGAACTGCTGCTCGGCCTTGATTCCGCAGAGCGCAAAATCCTCCGGCGACAGTTGCTCGAGCTCGCAATCTTTCTCCAGACACAACCGCACCGCTTTGCCGACCAACTCGTGCGCGCGGCGGAACGGCACTCCCTGGCGCACCAGGTACGCCGCCCCCGCCATGGCATTCATGAAGCCGCGAGTCGCGGCCCGCTGCATCCGTTTGTAGTCGAACTCTACCGTCGCCATAAAGCCGGTCGCCACGCGCAGCATGCTCGAAACTTGGCCTGCGGCCGCGAAAACGGGCTGCTGCGTTTCCTGCAGGTCCTTGTTGTAGGCAAGCGGCAAACCTTTCACGCTCATGACCAGCGCGGTCACGTTGGCCCAGATGGGTCCGGCCTTGCCGCGAATCAGCTCCAGCGCATCGGGATTCTTCTTTTGCGGCATGGCGCTGCTGCCGGTGGAAAATTCCTCCGGCAGTTTCACGAAGCCGAATTCCGTGGTCGAGAAGAGGATCAACTCCTCCGCCCAGCGGCTTAGGTGCAGGGCCACAAAGGACAGCGCCTGAACGAACTCGAGGCGAAGTCGCGATCGCTGGTCGCGTCCATGCTGTTCGTGGTCGGCGCGTCGAAGTCCAACTGCCTCGCCATGGCTTCGCGATCCAGCGGCAGAATCGTGCCGGCCACTGCGCCTGAGCCCAGCGGACACTCGTTCAGGCGCTGGCGGCAATCGGCCAGGCGGCCCAGGTCGCGGGTGAACATCTCGACGTAGGCCAGCAGCCAATGCGCCACCAGCACGGGCTCGGCACGCTGCAGGTGGGTATAAGCGGGCATGACATTCTCGCCCGCAGCGTAGGCCCGATTGACGAATTCACCCGCGAATTCCACCAGCAGCTGGCTCACTACATCAATCTGCTGGCGCACATAGAGCCGCAGATCGGTCGCAATCTGCTCGTTGCGGCTGCGCCCGGAGTGCAGCTTGTAGCCTGCTTCCCCAGCCAGCTCCACCAGGCGCAACTCGACATAGTGGTGCACGTCCTCGATGGCAGGATTGTCCGCCGCAGGGATTTCTTCGCGTGCGATTTGCTCGAGGGCGAGGACCGTCCGCGAAAGCTCTTCGGCGTTCAGTACGCCGGCTTTGGCAAGCGCAGCGGCGTGCGCCTGGCTGGCGGCTACCTCGAACGGCAGCAGCACGCGATCGAAAGGAAACGAGCGCTGCCACTGTTCGAAGTCGGCATTTTGCGACTGGCCGAAGCGGCCCGACCACATCTTCATTTCACTGTCTCCGCGTGCACCAGCGCACGCGAGCGCGCCGGCAGGCCCAGAATGCGGATGAATCCCTCCGCATCTTTCTGGTTGTAGGCGGCGCCCATGGTGAAGCTGGCGATATCCGGACGATGCAGCGAGGTTTCCGACTTGCGCCCGGCGATGTCGATGTTGCCCTTGTAAAGAGCCAGCGTGACCGTGCCGTTCACGTCCTCCTGCGTGCTGCTCACGAAGGCCTGCAGCGATTCGCGCAGCGGCGTGAACCATAGGCCGAAGTACACGACCTCGGCGTACTTGAGGCCAATGTGCTGCTTGAAGTGCATCAGCTCGCGGTCGAGACAGAGCGCTTCGAGCTCGCGATGCGCGGTGAGCAGCAGCGTTCCGCCCGGCGTCTCATAGCAGCCCCGCGACTTCATGCCGACGAAGCGGTTCTCCACCAGGTCGACGCGACCGATGGCATTGCGCGCGCCGATTTCGTTCAGCACCTCGACGATGGCCACCGGATCGAGCGTGACGCCGTTCACTGCAGTGGGCAGGCCCTGGTGAAACTCAATGGTCACCTGCTCGACGGTGTCGGGCGCGTCCTGCGGCGATTTGGTCCACGTCCAGGTGGTGGGCAACGGCGCATTGTTGGGATCTTCCAGCTCGCCGCCTTCGTGGCTGACGTGCAGCAGGTTGCGATCGCGGCTGTGGATCTTCTCGCGGCTCTGCGCCATCGGGATGCCGTGCGCCTCGGCGTAGTCCAGGCAATCTTCGCGCGACTGCAGCGTCCACTCACGCCACGGCGCGATGACCTTCAGCTCCGGCGCCAGCGCCTGGTAGGCATGCTCAAAGCGGACTTGGTCGTTGCCCTTGCCGGTGCAGCCGTGAGCGACCGCGGTTGCGCCTTCGCGCAGCGCCGCCAGCACCTGGTACTTGGCGATGATCGGACGCGCCAGCGACGTGCCCAGCAGGTACTTGTGCTCATACACCGCGCCCGCCTGGATCGCCGGAAAGACATAGTCCGTCAGGAACTCCTGCCGCAGGTCCTCGACGATCACTTTGCTGGCGCCGGTGGCGTAGGCCTTCTCGACGACAGCTTCGATGTCGTCGCCCTGGCCGACATCGGCGACGTAGGCGATCACGTCGCAGTCATAGTTCTCTTTGAGCCAGGGAATAATGATGGAGGTATCGAGCCCTCCGGAATAAGCGAGTACAACTTTTTCACGCATTGGAACTCCTCGGCGGAAAGCGGTGAACACCGCCTTCCAGCAACAAAACAAGAATGGCTTTCTGAACGTGCAGGCGGTTTTCCGCCTGGTCGAACACGACAGAACAGCGGCGAATCGATGACCGCTTCTGTGACTTCGTCTCCGCGATGCGCCGGCAGGCAGTGCATGAACACCGCATGCTTGGCGGCATAGGAAAACAGATTCTGGTTGACTTGATAGGGAGCGAAAATCTTGCGGCGATCAGCCGCCTCCGACTCCTGCCCCATGCTCGCCCACACGTCGGTGTACACAGCATCGGCGCCGGCAACAGCCTCCACCGGATCGTGAACGACTTCGACACCGCCGCCCGAGACGGCGGCCAGGGCCCGAGCGGCACCGGTGATCGTCCGGGTTCGGCTCGTATCCTTTCGGGGTGGCGACCGAGATGGTCGCGCCGAGGCTGGCGGCGGCGAGCATCAGCGAATGGGCCACGTTATTGCCGTCGCCGACATAGGCGAGATGCACGTTGCGCAGGTCGCCGAAGTGCTCCTGCAAGGTCAGCATGTCGGCCAGCGCCTGGCAAGGATGCTCCAGATCGCTCAGGGCGTTGATGACCGGGATGGACGCGTGCAGCGCCATGTTGGTGACTGTCTCGTGCGCGAACGTCCGCAGCACCACGCCGTCAACCCAGCGCTCCAGGTTGTGCGCCACATCGCTCAGGCTTTCGCGTGCGCCCAAGCGCGACTGCGTCTGGTCCACGAAGAACGACGCGCCGCCGAGGCTATTGATGCCGGCCTCGAAGGTGAGCCGCGTGCGCAGCGATGGCTTCTCGAAGAACAGCACGATCTGCTTGCCAGCCAGCGTGCCGCGATAATTCGACGGACGCGCCTTCATGGCCGCCGCCAGCTCCAGCAGCGCTGGCTAGCTCGTCGGGCATGAAATCCTGGATCGAAGTCAGGTCGCGGCCGGTCACGCTGGGCTGAACGTAAGGACTCACGCCTGGGGGAATTGTTGTAGCAATCAATGTCAAACCTCCTTCCGAATCGAGGCCGGAAGCTATCAAAAAATAAAATGTCTGGGAATCAGCGGCCTTCAGCCACGTCGCTCGAGGGCACGGTCAAAGCTGCGCGAGATCATGAGGCGATTACCTCCGTGCCGCAGTCGATGGGATGAGTAAAGAATCCGGGCAGAACTTCGGCGCGCGTCGCGGGCAGGATGCGCACGCGGGTGACGCCCTTCTTCAGCGCCCGGGTGCAGGCTTCCAGCTTGGGCAACATGCCGCCGCTGACCGTCGCCTGCTCCACCATCTCGGCGATGGCGTTCACGTCGAGCCAGCGAATGACGGAGCCTTCGGCGTCCTTCACGCCCGCAACGTCGGTGAGATAGATCAGCGCATCGGCGCCGCACGCCACCGCGCAAGCCGACGCCATCTGGTCGGCGTTCACGTTGTAGTATTCGCCGTCGAAGCCAAGCGCGAGGCTGGCGACAACCGGGACCACGCCGGCGTTCCACAAGCGCTCGATCCAGGGAAAGTCAACCGCGCAGACTTCGCCGACATAGCCGAGGTCGGGCTGCTTCTTCTTGGTGGCGCGGAAGATGCGCAGGTCGCCGCCGCAGATGCCGAGGGCCGGCTGACCGGCATCGCCGATCGCCGCCACCAGTTGCTTGTTGAGCTGGCCCGCCAGCACCATCATGGCGACGTCGCGGGTCTGCGAGTCGGTCACCCGCAGGCCGTTGACGAAGGTCGTCTCGCAACCCAATTGCTTCAAGGTGCGGCTCAGAGCAGCGCCACCGCCGTGCACGATCACCAGCTTGTGGCCTTCGCGGCACAGGTCGGGAATGGTCTTGGCGAACTTGCCGACCAGCTCGCGGTCGTCGAGCGCGGCCCCGCCAATTTTGAGGACGAGCTTCATTGCAGTCCCTCCTTCTCGTCGAAGCCGAACATCAGGTTCATGTTCTGCACGGCCTGTCCGGCGGCGCCCTTCAGAAGATTGTCGAGGCACGAAACCAGCACCGCCCGCTGGCCATCGGGCGAAAGCGCAAAACCGATGTCGCAGTAGTTGGTGTTCACGGAAAACTTGATCTGCGGCAGTCGCGCGGCGCCGAAGACGCGCACCCAGGGTTTGCCGGCGTAGAACTCGCGCAGCGCCTGCTCCAACTCCGCGGCGCTTACAGGCTTCGCCAGCTTCACGTAGATGGTGGAAAGGATGCCGCGCGGAATCGGCAGCAGATGCGGCGTGAATTGCAAGCGAGCGGTTCTCGAGTCCGAGCTGCTCCAGCATCTCGCCCGTGTGCCGGTGCCCAAAAACGTTGTAGGCGGAGAAGTCGCCGTCCACTTCCACGAAGTGCGTCTGTGGACGTCGGCTGCTTCCCTGCTCCGGAAACGCCGGACTTCGAGTCGCAGACGATGCCGTGCTGCAGGTCGACGAACCCGGCGCGAATCCACGGCGCCAGCGCGAGGATGATGGACGTCGAGTAGCAGCCCGGATTGGCCAGCAGCGCGGCATGCTTGATGGCGTCAGCGTGCAACTCGGGCAGGCCGTAAACCGCGGCTTCGTCCAGTTGCGACGCGCACTCCGCGAATCCGTACACCTTGCGGTTCGCCGCCTGCTTCAGGCGCCAAGCGCCGCTGAGGTCAATCACTCGAAAGCCGTGGCTGATGGCCTCGGGCACCAGCTCGCGCGAGAACTCGTGCGGCGTGGCCAAGAAACACGACATCCACGCCGGCATCTTTCATCCGCTGCCACGAGAAGCTCTCGAAGGGAAATCCGCCATTGCCGGACAATTGGGGATAGGCCTCGCTCAGATCGCGGTACCCGCCACTCTCGCCGTTGCGCCGGAGCAGCAGAGGCTTCTTCACTCCGGCGTGCCGGGCGAGCAGACGCACCAATTCGAATCCGGAATAGCCGGTGGCGCCGAAGACCGCGGGTTGTATGCGAGTATTCATTTTTATGCAAGGTATCCGCGAATGCGCTGCGCCAGCTTTCCCGCCGACTTGGCGTTCGGCGCGATGGCCAGAATCGTGTCATCGCCGCCGATGGTGCCCACGACCTCGTCCCATTCTTCGGCGTCAATGGCGGCCGACACCGGTTGCGCGCTGCCGGGACTGGTCTTCACCACCACCAGGTTCTGCGCCGTCTTCACGTCGTACACGAACTCCTGAATCAGGCGCTCAATGGAAGGGAGGTGGATCTCGGCGTCCTCGCCCTGGGGAACCTTGTAGCCCTCCGCGGTCTTCACCAGCCCGAGCTCATGAATGTCGCGCGACAGCGTTGCCTGGGTCACGCGGTGGCCGCGGCGGAAAAGAGCGCGGCGGAGTTCCTCCTGGCTGGACACTTCGCGGGTGGCAATCACATCGCGAATGGCGGCATGGCGGGACAGTTTCGACATCGCATAAATATACATCTATATGCATATTAATACTTACAGGCTGTGTGTCAATACATTTGCGAGAATTATTTTGGCGCAACGCCGGAGGACCGTTGGCAGGGCACGGCCTCGGCCGTGCTGTAGTGCTGAAGCCCTTAATGGCAGGCGATTTCGCGGGCAGGGCTTTCCCACCTGCATAGGAACTTCTGGTGAGACCGATTTACTTGTTGGGTACTAGGCGGGCTTTTTCGTACTGGCTGAAGACGGCGTTCGCGCCTTCGTGCGCGGGAGTACCGGAGAGCAACTGCTCTTTGCGGTAAACCAGGTTGCTGGCGTTGTAGGTGGCCAGCTCGAAGCCGTGACCGTGGGTGATTGCGTCGGTGGGACAGGCTTCCACGCAATAGCCGCAAAAGATGCAGCGGTTGTAATCGATGTTGTAAACCTTGGCGTAACGCTCGGCGCCGCTCACGCGCTTCTCGGCGGTGTTCTCGGCGGCCTCGATGTAAATGCAGTTCGAGGGGCAGGCCGCGGCGCACAGGAAGCAGGCCACGCACTTCTCCAGCCCGTTCTCGTCGCGCTGCAGCACGTGCATGCCGCGGAAACGGTCCTGAAACATCGCGCCGCGCGTGGGGCCGGGGCCATCGGGATAGTTCTCCACGATGGTGGGCTTGAACATCTCGATGAACGTGACGCTCATGCCCTTGGCGATGGCGGCGATGTTCTTAACGATTCCCATGACGTTTGTTCAGTATAACAACTGCGTGAGACCGCCTGACGTGTTACGCCCGCGCTTTCAGCAAATCATAGTGATGCTGGGTGTGGCCGGCGACGATGTAGCCATGGCGCGCACGGTAACCGGAGCTCCATTGGCGACTCCCGAGCGCTGCCCGACATCTGGCGGGAAGGACTTGAAGAGCGCCAGGGTCGACTTGCGGATTCCCTCGAATTCATCGAGCAAATCCGGTCAAGCTGCGCGCATCGGAGTGGGCTTCGCGGACGTAGTCGTCCTGCTCGAATCCGTGCAGCTCGTTCTGGTCGCCGCGGGCGAAGCGCAGAGCGCGGTAACTCTGGATGCGCTCCGCGTCGCACAGATGTCCGATGATCTCCTTCACGTTCCACTTCCCGGGCTGCGGGCGCGCGGAAGCCGCCTCGTCGGAGAGACGAACCCAGCAACTTGCGATACGCGTCAGGCTGCGAGGACAGGAACGCGATCACGTCTCCATCGGGAACTCGGGCGATGTAGTTGGCGTAAAAGTCAGCGTATTCGGAGCGGTCAGGACGGGTAAGCATTCAACAAGTCTCCAATGTCCAGGCGCAAATTTCAATCTCGTTGGGCTGAAATCAGATGACTGAGTGCTGAATGCCGGTTCACTCCAGCCCAAACTCCTTCCACCGCTTCGTCACCTGCTCCTTGGTCTTCTCGTCCATGCGGATCTCGTCTGGCCAGGGGCGGGTGAAGCCTTCGCTCGGCCACTTGCGCGTGGCATCCACGCCCATCTTGGAGCCGTAATCGGGCAGGCGCGACGCGTGGTCGAGCGAATCCACCGGGCCGAGCGTGAACTGAATGTCGCGCTCGGGGTCGATGTTGTTCAGCACCTTCAGCGTGACGTCGGCGAGGTCCTGCACGTTCACGTCTTCATCCACTACCAGGATGCACTTGGTGGACATGGCCTGCCCCAGCGCCCAGATGCCGTTCATCACCTTGCGCGCCTGGCCGGGATAGGACTTCTTGATGGAGACAATCATCAGGTTGTGAAAGATGCCTTCGATGGGCAGGTTCACGTCCACGATCTCGGGGATGGTGAGCCGCATCAGCGGCAGGAAGATGCGCTCCACCGCCTTGCCCATCCAGGCGTCTTCCATGGGAGGCTTGCCGACGATGGTGGTCGAGTAAATCGGATCCTTGCGGTGAGTAATGCAGGTGACGTGAAAGACCGGGTAGAGGTCTGCGGGGGTGTAGAAGCCGGTGTGGTCGCCGAAAGGGCCTTCCATCCGCAGCTCATCGAGCTGCACGTAGCCTTCGAGGACGATCTCGGAGGTCGCCGGAACTTCCAGGTCAACGGTCTCGCACTTCACCAGCTCCACCGGCTTCTGCCGCAGGAAACCCGCGATCATGTACTCCTCGATGTCGGGCGGCGCGGGAACGATGGAGGAGAACATCACGGCCGGTTCGGTGCCGATCGCGACCGCGACTTCCATCCTTCCTGCGACCTGCTTGCCTTCGGCCACGCGCGAGCCGCCGCCGGAGCGCGCCATCATGTCGAGAGCTGCGGTTACGGGATGGGCCTCCCCCGCCGCTGCGGCCTTGCGCATCTGCTCGCGATAGTGCTCCGCGCCGTGCTTCTGGCGCTGCCAGTGCATGCCTGCGCTGCGGCTGTCGTAGACCTGCATGCGATAGGTGCCGACGTTGCGCTTGCCCGTCTTGGGGTCTTTGGTGATGACCGAGGGCAGCGTGATGAAGCGTCCGCCGTCGAGCGGCCAGCATTGCAGGATGGGAAAGTCGAGGAGCGAGAAATTGTCGCGCTTGATGACTTCCTTGCACGGCCCGGTGGAGACTTCCTTGGGAAAGAACTTGCCCATCTCGGCCAGCATGGGCAGCATCTTGATTTTGTCCAGGAAGCCCTGCGGCGACTTCACGTCCATGAAGTACTTGATGCGGTCGGCAATCTCGTCCAGCGAATCAACATCGAGCGCCAGCGCATGCGGCGCTCCGAACCAAACTGGTTAATCAGCACCTTTGCGCCGGGATAGCCTTTGACATTTTCAAACAGCAGCGCCGGCCCGCCGGGGCCGTGTTTGCCGCGCGGCCCCCACTTGGAGACGCGGTCGGTGATCTCGGCAATCTCCAGCACGGGATCGGCTTCCGCCTTGATGCGCTTCAGTTCCCCCGCCTTGTCCAGCGCGGAGATCCATTCCCTCAGGTCGTAGTAGGCCAACTCAGCCTCGTTTCAGTGGCAGACAACGCCGCAGCCAGACTACAGGATTCGAATATCCTAAGGATTATAGAGGGTGGGCGGAGCGACGGTGTTATTCGGACCCAAAGTGAGGCCGGAACTCGTGAGCATGCCCGCCGATGCCGGGGACTGGAGAAAAAGGATGTCACGGATGTATCCGCGAAAGATTGGTGCGTGGCGGGTGCAAGTAATATTGCCATCAATTCTTGCGACTTCCCTTGACTGTGCCGCCTCTTGCTCTTATACTATTGCAGTCACCGGGGAGAGTGAGGAAGAGGTATTGCCTCGTCTCCGCAGACGGCCCTGCGAGTAGCTTATACTTTATGTAGCGAAAAAAGATTCTTGCCGTGAGAGATTTCACCCGCTTCGGCCGATCTCTGCAATTTTCTCGCCCCCCGTCCGTCTCTCGCTGTCGCTAGATGCAGCTGATTACCGTTAGAACCAGGCAACGAGAAAGCCAATCAACATCATAAAGGAGATCACCATGCCCGTGACTCAGATCGATTTCCCGCTGGACAAACTGACTCGTCCGCAAACCGAAGAAGAGATTCAACGGAAGCTGGCGCAGGAGCGCGCCCGGCTGGCCAGCATGATGGGCCTGGACAGCGGCCCGGTCCGCCACTTCAAGCGTCCCGTCGGAGCGGCCCTTCACCGCGGAAGAGCGCAACAAGGTGACCATCCTCTTCGGCGGCCTGACCTGGAAGCATGAACGGGTCATCCAGGCCGTCTTCGAAGGATGCGGCTATCGCTGCGAAATCCTGCCGGTCGCCCAACGTCTCGGCGTTCCAGCTGGGCAAGGAATACGGCAACAACGGGCAGTGCAATCCGACGTATTTCACGGTGGGCAATCTGGTGCAGTATCTCCAGAGCCTGGAAGCCCGTGGCATGACCAAGCAGGAGATCATCAACAATCACGTCTTCTTCACCGCCGGCTCCTGCGGACCTTGCCGCTTCGGCATGTACGAGTCCGAGTATCGCCTGGCTCTGCAGAACGCGGGCTTCGATGGCTTCCGGGTGCTGCTGTTCCAGCAGAATGACGGCGTGAAGGCGGCTTCGGGCGAGGCCGGTCTGAAGTTTACGGTGGATTTCGGCATGGGCATGTTCAACGCCCTCAACCTCGGCGACATCATGAACGAGATGATCTACCGCGTCCGGCCCTACGAGGCGGAAAAGGGCACGACCGACCGTGTCTTCCACGAAGCGGTGGACACGCTCTGCACGATGCTGCGCGAGCGCAAGCCGTTCGAAGACCACGAAGACCTGCCGGAGTGGATGGCGAAGAAAATCCGCGCCAACAAAGGCAAGAAGTGGGAGGTCTGGGTCAACTCGCTGGCCAAGGTCCGCGAGCAGCTTTACGGCGATCCCTACAAGGAGGCGCTGGCGGCGGTTCGTGAGCAACTGGCCACCATCGAGGTGGATCGTCTGCGGGTGAAGCCGGTGGTCAAGATCATCGGCGAGTTCTGGGCGCAGATCACCGAGGGCGACGGCAACTTCCACATGTTCGAGTTCCTGGAGCGTGAAGGCGCGCAGGTGTTGGTCGAGCCGATTGCAACCTGGGTGATGTACATGATGTACCAGGCCAAGGCGCGCGCCGCCGCCCGCCGCTCGCTCGATGCTCCGTACAAGAAGGTGGAGTGGTATGAGCTGCACAAGATGGCGGTGAACGAGCTGAAGTTCCGCCAGAAGCAGTGGATGTTGGGCATCGGTGAGCGCTTCTACGCGCGCCAGTACCATCGCGTCGTGGAGGGGCTGGGCAACATCGCGCACCATCTGATCGACCAGAAAGAAATGGCCGAAATGGCCAACCCCTTCTACAACGAGTTCGCCCGCGGCGGCGAAGGCCACCTCGAAGTCGGCAAGAACGTCTACTACACCAAGAACCATCTCTGCCACATGGTGCTGGCGCTGAAGCCCTTCGGGTGCATGCCTTCGTCGCAGTCGGACGGCGTCCAGTCGGCGGTGGCCAATCACTTCAAGGAGATGATCTTCCTGCCCATCGAAACTTCCGGCGAAGGCGAGATCAACGCCCACAGCCGCGTTCAGATGGCGCTCGGCGAGGCCAAGGTGAAAGCCCGCATGGAGTTCGAGCAGGCGCTAAAGTCCACTGGCAAGCGGCTGGAGGACATCAAGGAGTACGTCGCTGAGCATCCGGAGCTGCGCAACCTGTTCTATCCGGTGCCGCACGTTCATGGATACGCGGGCGTCGCAGCCAATTTCGTGCTGCACGTCAACGATCTGATGAACGGCAAGAAGCGCCTGGCGCGCGTGCCGGTGACTCCGCCGCGGAAGCTGGAGGTGGCCGCCGCGTTCGGCGATTAGTGGCAAGTTAGTTCTTTCGATTGAACGTTACCAGGGTTGAACGTTACAAGAAAGGAAGGTCATCCGCCCCATGCCGGAAGTGCAGGTACCAGAAGGTACGCAAGCTGCCCCGACGTATCGTCTTGATGTGCAGTTGCACGAGCTGCTAATGAAGCCGCCCGAGCAGCCGCGTTTGCTGCCTCCACCCCCCAATGGCAAGGAGCAGAAGCTGCCCATGCCGGTCTTTCCGCAGCATCCTGAGCTGATGACCGCGCGGGACGAGGATTTCTTCCCCAAGAAAACCCATAACGGACACCGCACGCACAGCGCCAAGCACATCTACCGCGCGGCCAAGGGATGGGCGTTCCCGTTCTTCCGCTCGCGGATCATGCCGGGCGAGTTTCACCCGATCATCGCTTATCTGTTCAACGAGTGGAAGTGCAACCTCGACTGCCACTACTGCTGGGCGTTCGATAACAGCGTCCGCGGCATGACCGAGGATGTGGCCAAGCGCTCCATCGATTGGCTGCACGACACCGGATGCCGCGTACTGGCGCTGATGGGTGGGGAGCCGCTCCTCCGCCCCGACTTCGCCCATAAGATCTGTTACTACGCGGCCAAGAATGACTTTTGGATCTACCTGCCGACGAATGCTCGCCTGATGCGTCCGGAGGTGATCGACAAGTTGGCCGACGCCGGCGTGGCCACCTTCAACATCGCGGTTGACGCATGGGATGTCAAGCCCGGCCTGCCGAAGGCCATGGTGCCAATCCGCTCGTACTTCGATTACCTGATCAAGAAGCAGTACAAGTACGGCTACTCGGTGTTCCTCAACATCAACATCTGCCACAACAATATGGACGATGTGCGACAGTTGACGGAATTGGCGCACGACAGCGGCATCGCCACCGACTATCACATCTGCGAGTCGCCGATGACCGAGCAGCCTCACTTCAAGCACCTGTACTCGAACCCGACGTTCATCCGCGAAGAGGACCATCCGCTGGTTGCGGAACTGGTGGACTGGCTGATCGCAAAGCAAAAGTCGGGCTACCACATGGTGAATTCGGTGGAGCGCCTGGCGCAGATGAAGGAGTTCGTCCAGGGCGAACTCGATGACTGGAACTGCCGCGCGGGACACAACTCGCTGATTGTTCGCGTGGACGGCACGCTGGCGCCCTGCTTCCCCATGTATTCGGCAGGATATGATTGGGGAACGATCGAGAACCACAAGTTTGAAGCTAAGCAGTTGAAGGAAATGAAGAAAGAGTGCCAGAAGAATTGCTTCTCTACCCTGAACCACATCCTCGCGTTCTGCTACAACGATCGGAGGGTGATTACTTGGCTGTTGCGACAGGCCAAGCATGGGTTCCGGCACGTGGACGGCAACTTCGGCGATTCATAAACCGGCTGGATTTTCAGGAGGGTAAGTGGATTCGCATCCTCACCATCACGGTTCCTGCAGCACGGGCGAGCAAAAGGTTGACGTCCAACTGGACGCCCTGCTGAACTCCGCGCCTGTCGAAGAGTCGCTTCCCGCACGGGTTTTGGCCCGTTCGCGCGAAGTGAGCGCGCAGTCGGGCTTCAAGGCGGTTTATACGGTTGGCATGGACGTCGGTTCGACGACCGTCAAAGCCGTGGTGGTTAACACCGAAACCGACGAGATGATCTGGCAGGATTACCAGCGCCACGAGACCAAGCAGCCGGAGAAGCTTCTGGAGTTCCTCAAGCGCATGCAGGAGGAAGTTGGCATTGCCCCGCACAACGCCCGCATCTTCATCACCGGCTCCGGCGGAGGCGCGCTGGCCAATCTGATTGGCGCAAAGTTTGTGCAGGAAGTTACCGCAGTGTCGCTCGCGGTGGAGAAGATGCATCCCGAAGTGAACTCGGTAATCGAGCTGGGCGGACAGGATGCCAAGATCATCGTCTTCAAGGAGGACGAGAACACCGGCCGCAAGAAGAAAATTCCTTCCATGAATGACAAGTGCGCCGGCGGCACGGGCGCGGTCATCGACAAGATCAATGCCAAGCTGAAGATTCCTGCGGCGGAGCTTTGCGACCAGGGTTATACCGGCATCAAGTTGCATCCGGTTGCCGGCAAGTGCGGCGTCTTCGCCGAAACCGATATAAACGGCCTCCAGAAGCAGGGCATCCCACCTGATCAGTTGATGGCGTCGTTGTTCGATGCCATCGTTCTCCAGAACCTCACCGTGTTGACTCGCGGCCACACTTTGCGCCCACATGTCCTGCTTCTCGGAGGCCCGAACAGCTTCATTCGCGGCATGAAAGAGGCCTGGCAGCAGAACATTCCCCGCACCTGGGAGGAGCGCAAGGTCCAGCTCCCCGAAGGGGTGAAGCCCGAGGATCTGATCAAAGTGCCGGACAACGCCCAATATTTCGCGGCGTTGGGCGCGGTTGAGTTCGGCAAGGATGAGGAGCCCGAAGTCGGCATCTACATGGGCACGGAGTGTCTCGAGGACTACATCACCGTCGGGCGCCAGGCAGAAAAAGCAAAGTCGGGCGCGGCAGGCCTCAGCACCTCAGACGAAGAGCTAAGCGAGTTCAAGAAGAAGTACACGATCCCGAAGTTTATTGGCGCGAAGTTCGGCGTCGGCGAAACCGTGCGCGGATTTGTCGGACTGGACGGCGGTTCGACCTCGACTAAGGCTGTGCTGCTCTCCGAACAGGGAGATATTCTCTGCAAGGCGTATCAACTGTCAGGCGGCAACCCGATCCAGGACACCATCGATATGTTCGTGGCGCTCCGCCAGCAGGTGGAGTCACAGGGCGCAACGCTGGAAGTTCTGGGAGTCGGCACCACCGGCTACGCCAAGGACGTATTGAAGGACGTGCTCAAGGCGGATGTGGCGCTGGTGGAGACGGTGGCCCATACCGAGTCAGCCATGAAGTTCTACAAGAACCCGCACGTCATCGTGGACGTGGGTGGTCAGGACATCAAGTTGATCGTCCTTAAAGATGGCCGGGTCAAGGATTTCAAGCTGAACACGCAGTGCTCGGCCGGCAATGGCTACTTCCTGCAAGGGACGGCGGAATCGTTGGGCTACAAGGTCGACGAGTACGCTGACATCGCGTTCTCGGCGAAAACGATGCCGGTCTTTGGTTACGGCTGTGCGGTGTTCATGCAGTCGGACATCGTCAACTTCCAGCGGCAGGGCTGGCGCGGGGAAGAGATCCTGGCCGGGCTGGCGAACGTTCTGCCCAAGAACATCTTCCTCTATGTGGCCGGGATCCCCAACCTCGCCAAGCTGGGGTCGCGTTTCATTTTGCAAGGGGGCACGCAGAAGAACTTGGCCGCTGTGAAGTCGGAAGTCGATTTCATAAATTCGCACTTCCACGGCGCCGGGCACGAACCGGAAGTCATTGTTCACGAACACTGCGGCGAGTCGGGAGCGATCGGTGCCGCGGTCGAATCCGCCCGTATCTACAAGAATGGTCATCGCACGACGTTCATCGGGCTGGATGCCGTCGAGAAAATCGGCTATCGCACCACGCGCAACGAAGACACGCGCTGCTACTTCTGCAAGAACAACTGCCTGCGCACCTTTATTGACGTTACCGTGGGCGAAGTCGAAGCCCCCTCGCCGCTGCCGGTCTTCAAGTCCAAAGTGCCACTGCAGAACGGCGAGCGCCGCTTGATCATCTCCACCTGCGAGAAAGGCCAGGTCGAAGATGTCAACCAGATGCGCGGCATCAAAGCCGGCCTCGACGCGGTGAAGAAGGAGAACCCGAACTTCGTCGATCTGCATGCTCACGAGGTTTGGCGCTCGCGCAACCCGGGAAAGGTTGCTGACCCGATTCCTACGCGCCGTACGTGGAGTTCCGCCGTGAAGCAGAGGATCGCGCTGATGAGCAAACGCTCGACCCTGCGTGTCGGCATGCCCCGCGTGCTACAAATGTATCTGTACGCGCCGCTATTCAGCGCCTACCTGGAGAGCCTGGG
The DNA here is from genome assembly GCA_963782275.1 of uncultured Acidobacteriaceae bacterium. GTDB lineage: Bacteria > Acidobacteriota > Terriglobia > Terriglobales > Acidobacteriaceae > Bog-257. Next base: position 592,303 of record CAWAJA010000016.1, read on the forward strand.
GGTGGAGCCCGAGAACCTGGTGTACTCCGAGTTCACCGGCCAGGAGATGTACCGCGCCGGGGCCGGCCGTGGCGCCATCGATCCCTGCTTCCCCTCGAAGATTGGCATCCCGCACGTGTACAACCTGATCTTCCAGAAGCACCAGAAGAAGCCGCTTGACGTCATCTTCTTCCCGATGATCGACACGCTGCATCAGCCGCTGCAAAACTGCAGTGGTAGCAATGCCTGCCCGACGGTAACCGCGACGCCCAACGCGGTGAAGGCGGCATTCACCAAGGAGAACGACGTCTTCAAGGAAAACGGAATCGAGTATCTCGATCCCATCCTCAACCTCCACGATCCCAAGATGCTGGGACTACAGATGTTCCAGACCTGGGGGCCGGTCCTCGGGCTGTCGGAAGAAGAGAACCAGCGGGCGCTGGATGTGGCCTTCCAGGCTTTCGAAGACTTCGACCGCAGCATGCGCAAACGGACGCGCGAGGTGCTGGACACTCTGGAGCGCGAGAACCGGCTGGGCATCGTGATGCTGGGCCGCGTCTATCATCATGATCCCGGACTGAACCACGAGATCATGGAAGAGTTCCAGAAGCTCGGTTACCCGGTGTTCTCGCAGAGCATGCTGCCGACTGACGAAGACATGCTGGACCGACTGTTCGGCGAGGAAGTGCGGTCGGGCTCGATCACCCACGCGCTTGACATTCGGGACGTTTGGAAGAACGCCTACTCCGCCAGCACCAATCAGAAGATCTGGGCCGCGAAGTTTACGGCGCGGCATCCCAACCTGGTGGCGCTAGAAGTCAGCAACTTTAAGTGCGGGCACGACGCGCCCATCTACAGCGTGATCGAAGACATTATCGAAAACTCGGGAACGCCATACTTCTCCTTTAAGGACCTGGACGAGAACAAGCCAACTGGCTCCATCAAGATCCGCGTGGAGACGATTGACTACTTCCTGAAGCGCTACCGCGAAGATCTCCTGAAGAAGGCGGCGGCGGCGAAGGAGCTGGAACGTCAACTCGCCGAGTATGAGCGCTCGCTCCGAATGCAGTTGACGCACAAGTCAATGCGGCGGGATGATGTTGTCATTGCGTTCCCGCAAGCCGAGACTGAACCCGAAGCGGCAACCGCGTCGGGAGACGACTAGGCCGGGAGATTCAGGATTCACTCTGACCTGGAACCGGATCTATGCCCGTAACGAGCGACAGCAAAAAGGTAATGTTTGAGATTTATCGCGAGGCCGACTTTGGCGGCCGCTACAAAGTCGTGTATTTTACCGAACTCGGGGAGCACGATAAGGAAAAAGAGATCGAGGGCGCCATGCGCGGCGAACACATCTTCGACGGCTTCCTGCTGCACCGCGAACGGAACCAGGCCAAGCAGGTTGTGGACGAAATCCTGGACCGACTGAACCGCGGTGAGCCCGTGGACCAAACCACAATCGAACAAGAGCTGCAGCCGTATCTAGCTTGATGCGGACTATTTCTTCTTTGCTAATTTCTTCGCAGCTGCTGCCTTCTTCGCCGGACCTTTCTTGGCCTGAGGCTTCTTTACCGCCGCCTTCTTGGCCGGGGCTTTCTTTGCTACCATTTTTTTCGCAGTAGGGCTTTTCGCCGCAGGCTTCCTAGCGGCAACTTTCTTGGCCGTCGGCTTTGCTTGCTGCTTCGCTGGCGTTGGCGGTGCTTTCGGTGCGGGTTTGACGACAACAGCCTGCGCCGCTTTCGTCGGCTCCGCGCCGGGGGCGGCTTTCTTGCCGGCCGCTGCGGGCTTGGTTTCCTGCACAGGCGCAACCGGAGTTGGGGCCGATGTTAGCACCGGAACTGGCGGTGCCCCGCCTTTGGGCTTGCGTCCACGCTTGGAAGAAGCGGCCGGTTCTGCGCCGGGAACAACAATTCCTACGGCCACGGCCGCTTTGCCTCGTCCGCGCTTTGCTGGCGGAGGCGGAGGCGGAGGTGGCGGCTCATATGGCTTCAGGAAGTGCATGATTTCCGTGTGCGAGCGCAGCTTGCCGTCCAGCAGCATCAGGAAGGCTTCATCGAGAACCTTCTGATATTCCGGGATCTGCGGCGTGATTCGCAGTTCGGCCATTTCCGGAAGCGGCAATTTCTCTTTTACCTGACGCCACTTCCCGAAGAAGTTCTTCAGCTTATAGTCAACCGCCTGCTGCCTGGTGGTAAGGCTGAGAAACAGAATATCTTCCGGCGTGGCCTTGGTGATTATCTTCCACGATCCCGAAGGTACACCTGCCTCTTTACTGCTCAGCTTCCTCGCCAGTTCGTGAGCGTCATGTTCCAAGTGCTTCCATTTGTCGACGAAATCGCGCCGCGGAATCATGCGCTGGATTTCGGAAACGTCCTTGTCGCCCATGCGGCGGGTGAGGAAGTACATCACGATCGGGCCAGTCTCGACCAGATAGCCAAGATCGTTCACCATCTGACGCGTCTTCACTACCTGTCCCAGTTCGCTGGCGTCAATCTTGGCCATGGTCCAGTGCGGATGCAGCACTTTCAGCCAGCCTTCCTTGTCGAGAGCGCGCATGACGTGGAGCGGATCTTCTTCGTGGGCCACCTGCTCCAACTCATAGCCAATCGCCCGCTTCCCGATGTACTCGATGTAATTGTTCTCTTTGGCGGTGTCGTAGCGCGCCTGAGTGCGATCTTCCAGCGGCCAGTGAAAACGCGCGCTCAATCGGGTTGCGCGTATCAAGCGGACTGGCTCTTCCAGGAAAGCGTAGTTGTGCAGCACACGAAGCACTTTGGCTTCGATGTCTGCAATTCCGTTAAATGGATCCAACAACAGTCCGCGGGAACCAGGATTCAGCGAGAGCGCCATCGCGTTCACCGTGAAGTCACGGCGCCGCAGGTCTTCATTGATGGTGGCGGGAGTAATGGCGGGCGGCCTGCCGGGCTTGTCGTGGCTCTCAGCTCGAGTCATGTTCAGCTCGGCGCGAACATTGCCTGGCATGAGCAGGTGGAGCGTGCGCAGCTCTTCATCAGTGCCCTGCACCGAAACGCCCGCTTTCTCCAATTCTCTCTCAAGCTTGAGCGGATTGCCCTGGATGCTGAGATCGATGTCACGAATAGGAAAGCCCGTGACTAAGTCGCGGATGGTGCCGCCAGTGAGGTATAGATTCAAGCCCGCATGCTGGGCAATCTCTTGTACCAAGCTCACACCACGCTGCTGGTCTGGGGTGAGCCGCGTTTCCATGCTATAAATGTAGTCTGCCATCTAAATATTTGTTTCTAAAGGTGATATCCGCAGACGAAACGGATCTGAACAGACCACCTTGGCAGCCAGTCCGCTAAGATCAGACCCTTAGGTCAGACTCCACTTAGAGAGTATAAAATGTAGCCCATAAGTGGTACATAGTTGCACAACTATTCGTGCAACTTACTCTTACAACGGAACTTAATGGCTGTTCCAAACCGGACTGCCACTCAGCGAACAATACCACAAGGTTGACAATTTGGCTACAAGAGTAGCTTGGGCAGGGCGCTTTTTGTGCAAAAGTGCGACAATCGGGGCTGGCGAGACTCGTCGTCTGGAAGCCATGGCAACGACGCACAAGAAAGTAATTGTCCGCAAGATGGACCGCGACAGCGTGAACGGTTACGTTGGCGCGTCGTTCATCTCCGAGGGCAAACTTGAGCTGCTGAATACTGCCGGCAACGTAGTCTCGATCGAGCTGCGCGACGTCAAAGGCGTGTACTTCGTGCGCGAGTTCGGTGATTCCGAATCGCTCACCCGAAAGACATTCACTTCCAGGCCGCGTATGGAAGGCCTGTGGGTGCGGCTGCGCTTCCGAGATAACGAGACGATCGAGGGGATGATGCCGAACGCGTTACTGCAGGAGGGGATTGAAGGCTTCTCGATCATTCCGCCCGATACGCGATCCAACACGCAGCGCATTTTTGTGCCGCGCTCGGCACTGGCTGAAATGACGGTACTCGCGGTTATCGGCGACAAGAAGGCGCGCGGCCGCGGTCGGCCTCCCGAGGACACGCGCCAAGTGCCGATGTTCACCTGAGGTTTTCTTCGAGCTTGTGACGTTCGTGGTTGAACCGATCCGAATATGAAACTTGCTGAGATTGCAGCGATCCTCGGCGCGAAGTTGGAAAGCGGAGATCCTGAGACCGAGATTACCGGCGTTGCCGGCATCGAAGACGCTTCTGCCGGGTATATCACCTTCGTCGCCAACCCGAAATATGCCGCAGCCGCTAAGACGACAGCCGCCTCAGCCGTGATTGTTTCCGAGGACTTCCCTGCCATCGCCGCCGGCATGTTGCGGAGCAAGAACCCCTACCTCGCCTTTGCCAGAGCGATCGACCTGTTCTACAAAGCTCCGCAGTACGGAGCCGGTGTTAATCCCACCGCCGTAATCGCGCCGACCGCTAAGCTGGGTGCGAACGCTCACGTCGGCGCCTACGTGGTGATCGATGACCACGCTGAGATCGGCGATGACGCCGTGCTGCTGGCGCACGTCGTCATCTATCGTGGCGCCCGGATTGGCAAGAACTTCTTCGCTCACGCGCACGCGGTTGTGCGTGAAGATTGCACTTTGGGCGACAACATCGTCCTCCAGAACGGCGCGGTGGTGGGCTGTGATGGCTTTGGATTCGCCCGCGACGGAGACCGCTGGGAAAAGATCACGCAATCCGGTCCGACAGTGCTGGAGGACGACGTCGAAGTCCAGGCGAACTCCTGCGTTGATCGCGCCAGCGTCGGCGAGACCCGTATTGGCCGCGGTGTCAAACTCGACAACCTTGTGCAGGTGGGGCATGGCTCCGCAGTCGGAGAGCATACGCTACTTTGCGCACAGGTTGGCCTCGCAGGCTCGACCGTGGTCGGCAAGAACGTAATTCTGGCAGGCCAGGTGGGCGTTGCCGGACACTGCCATATCGGCGACGGCGTGGTGGTGACCGCGCAGAGCGGAACCCATGGTGACATCCCGTCAGGGGCCATGGTCAGTGGCTCTCCCGCCTTCGATCACAAACAATGGTTGCGGGCGGTCGGCATCTTCACTAAACTGCCAGAGCTTGCAAAAACGGTTCGGAGTCTGATGCGTGGCCGCCATAGTAAAACGGACCCCGAAAAGCTCGAACCGTAGCATCTGCTTTTCTGCGTGCACTTGTCTGAAGTTTGTTGCTAAGCGACGATGCCCGCCGGGCGACGGGAGCAAGCCGAACTGCTTCTAACTGCATATTGATGACCGAAGATACCTCTAAACCTGCGCCTCCGCACGCCGGAGGTCCGCAGCCGGTGGCGGTTGCACCGATTCGCGTTTTGCTGCTCGATGACCGCGAAGAGAACCTGGTATTGCGTTCAGCTATCCTGCGGCAGAAGGGATACCAGGTGGTCACTTCCAGCTCTATCGAGGAAGCTGAAGCCAAGCTGCAGGTAATCGATATCGCAGTTCTCGACTATCATCTCGGCGCTGGCAAATTCGGCACGGACATCGCCGAGATCCTGCGCCGCAAGCGTCCCCACGTTCCCATCATCATTTTGTCAGCCACCTTAGAGCGCAAATTCGGTGGCATTGCCGACATGCATCTGCTGAAGGGATACAGCTCGGTGGACGACCTGGTGGCCGCGCTGCGCTCGTTCGAGGGCAAGAAGCGTGGGCGTCCCGTGGTGGTGGATGCACGGGACTTCTATTACTCGCGCATCTCGCTTGCCATGGCTGATGATGTCGTGCTGGAGATTCTCGACCGCGACGGCGACTGGCAATATGTCAATGACTACTTCGCTGCCATGAACGGACACAAGCGCGCGTGGTTTGTGGGCAAGAACCTATTCGAGCACTTTCCGCAACTTGGAGAGGAGTGGCGCGAGATCGTGCGCACGGTGGCCGACACTCGCGAAACCTACATCGACCGGCGCGGCTTGCGCGGCACGTCCCATCTTCCGGCCAAAAGTCCGCACTGGAATTGGAATGTGCTGATCTTCCCCATCAAGCTGCACGACAACCGCGACGGGGCGGTGTTTACGGCGCGCCTGATTGAGAAGAAATAGCGCTGGTCAGTACACCTCGTATCCCGGCGGCGGCGAGCGGAAGTCGGGCTTGCGTGCGATCAACAATAAGGCTCCGATCCGCTTGAACTCACGCAGCTCTTCAGCATTCTTGAACCACTTTCCGCTGTATTCCTCCGGAGTTGGTGTCAGATCGGGGATGCGCACCGCGCGCACATCGTCAAAGGTGTGCGCCTTCAACAGTTCAACGTACTCCTGCTCGGAACGAACCTGTACCGGGACCTTCAGCTCTTCGACCCAGCGCAACGAATAGGGGTTGCCCCTGTAAAGGTTGATCAGGATGAACAATTCACCGCGCGGCGCCATCACGCGGAACAGTTCGGCGAGCGCACGCTCCTGGTCGGCATAGTAATAGAAAGACTCGACTGACAAGACCTTATCAAAGAAGTTTTCTTCCCACGGAATCTTCTGGGCCGAGCCCACCACGAACATGACGTTGTCATGATCGGTGGAGTTCGCACGGGCGCGGCGAATCATCTCGTCGGAGACGTCCAGCCCAATCACCTGCCCCGATCGCTGGCTCGCGCCGACCATCTGTGCCATGAGCCGCGTGGCCCAGCCTGCGCCGCATCCGAGATCGAGTACACGGTCGCCGGGCTTGAGGTCCATCATCACCAGTGTTTGTTCAGTAATGCTGATGTGGTGGTGCTCCATCTCCTCGCCGCGGCCCTGTTCGGCCCACTGGTTGAACTCTTGGCGCAAGCGCTCGTCGGCGGTGGCGGTCTTGTTGGTGTTCATCGCGTCCTCGCGGATTTCGAATGTCTATGCTACAGTCTCCGGAACTGATGGCTCAAGCTCCTCCAAGTCCTACGAACGGGCAGGGTCGCTCCGGACTTTATTGTCCTAGCTGCGCGCGCGAAGTGGACGACCCGCTCACTTGCGGCGACTGCTCCGCCGTCATCTGCCGCGTCTGTGGGACGCCACTGGAAGTGCCCGAGGACCTCGGCATCGGCTGACCCATGGCGCACCCGACGATCTCGCAGCAAGCGCCGGCCACGCACGAACCCTCACTGGTTCGCGGCCTGTCGCTCATGGATTCGGTGATGCTGCTGGTGGGCGGCATCATCGGCTCAGGCATTTTCCTCACCGCGGGGCCGATCGCCTCTGCCGTACACAAGCCGTGGTTCTTCCTCGGCATCTGGCTGGTTGGTGGCATCATTACGCTGCTGGCGTGTTTCGCGTTCGCCGAGATGGCCGCGATGTTCCCGGAAGCCGGCGGACAATACGTCTTCCTGCGCGAGGCCTATGGCGAGTTTCCAGCATTTCTTTATGGCTGGATGATCTTCGCCGTCGGCCAGAGCGGCACTATCGCGGCTTTGGCTGTGGGTTTCGCGGAATACTTTGGAGCGATCTTCCCCTTGGCGTCGGCCCACGCGCCGGTGGCGACCATACTGGGATGGACGCTCACCCGCGGGCACATTGTTTCCATCTGTTCCATCGTGTTGCTGACCACGATCAATGTGTTAGGGCTCAAGCGTGGCTCGGCTCTCATCAACGTCGCCACCTGGGCCAAGTTCGCGGCCATCGGAGTATTCATTCTGCTCGGCCTCGCCGTCGGCCACGGACATTGGTCGAACTATGCGGTTAGCATTCCAGCCGACCAACCGGTCACGCTGGGCCACGTGATTTCCGGGTTCGGCGTGGCCCTCATCGGCGTCTTCTGGGCGTTCGATGGCTGGGTTTACATCACGTGGGTTGCCGGCGAAATCAAGAATCCGCAGCGCGTGCTGCCGCGCGCCATGGTGATGGGTGTGCTGCTGGTCGGCGTCATTTACCTGTCGGTGAACGCCGTTTATCTTTACGCGCTACCCATCACACGGGTCGCGCAAGAAGAAACCATCGCGCATGCGGCCGCGGTCACCCTGTTTTCGTCGAGCGCAGCACGCTGGCTGAGCGGCGTGATCGCGCTGTCCTGCTTCGGCGCCATGTCGTGCGCCATCCTCAGCAGCGCGCGGGTTTCATTCGCCATGGCCCGCGACGGAGCTTTTTTTCAAGCCATGGGTCGCGTGCATCCGCGGTATCGCACGCCGGCGTTCAGCCTGATCGCACTCAGCTCCTGGGCGGTGGTGCTGGCGCTCAGCGGCAGCTTCGACCAGCTCTACACCTACGTCATGTTCATGATGGTGCTGTCGTACCTGGCGGCGGTTGCGGGACTGTTCGTGTTGCGGCGCACCCGCCCCGATGCTCCCCGTCCCTATCGCTGCACCGGATATCCATACCTTCCCGCGCTATACGTACTCATGGCGGGAGCATGGGCGCTTAACTCCGTGGTTACGCGTCCGAAGGAGACGTTAATCGGCATCGCCATCGTCTTCCTCGGCGCGCCGTTCTACGCCTTCTGGAGATGGCAATTGAAGCAACATTCGAAGGAGGAAGAGTTCGACTAAGGAAGCCCGAGCTCGCTGAGTCGCTTCTCACCTTCTGCGACCCTCCCCCACCCAGCCCAACCTAAAATCAATGACTTAGACAAAAAATCCTCGCACATAATTGATTCCCAAGGCTTTACAAGTAATTAATAGAGCCGCAAGGACTTACGCGACAAGACGCTGGGTACAAGCCCCCGAACTGCATAGAAGGGGCGGAGGCTATCAGTAACAAGCTAATCAACATCGCCGCACCTAAATTTTCAAAGATCAAGCCCGCGGCAGCCCTTTTTCACCGTCTGCCGCGGGTAGAGACACTAAACCTCTAGTCGCCAGTCTAGCGATTCGTGCGCCGTTGTCAGTGAACGCTGTCACAGGGGCGGGTGACGTTCCGCCAAACTGATGTTTCGGCAAGTCACTATCTGCGGGCCAAGATTACCGTCGTGAGGATAGTGGTAATTTCTGGTCGCATCTATTTCACCGCAACGTTCACCAGCCTACCTTTGACCACCAGCACCTTCATGATCTCCATGCCTGCGGTCGCGGCTTTGACCTTTTCGTCGGCGAGCGCAAGGTCGCGGACCTGCGCCTCCTCGGCGTCGGCAGGGATGGTGATGCGGCTGCGGATCTTGCCATTCACCTGGATCGCAATCTCGACTTCCTCTTCCTTCGCGAGTTCAGGATCGTACTGCGGCCATGGCGCGCGCAACAAATCGGAGGTCTCGCCCAGGATCTCCCACAATTCATGCGCGAGATACGGAGCGAACGGCGCCAGCATCAGAACCAGCTTGCGCTGCACGTCGGCCAGCAGCGCCAGCGGAGCAGCCGGTTCACCGCGCTGCACGCTGTCTTCGTAAGCGTAAAGCTTGTTCAGCAGCTCCATGATCGCGGCAATCGAGGTGTTGAAGTGCCAGCGGCCGCCGAAGTCTTCCGTCACTCGGCGGATGGTCTGGTGCAACTTGCGCTGCATTTGGCGCGCTGCCGGTGAAAGCTGGCCGCCACCGTCGCGGCTGGCCCAAGCTTTGTCGGCAGGAAGGGCATTGCGTACGACGAAACGGTACACGCGCGACAGAAACCGGCTGATGCCTTCAACACCAAGGTCCTGCCAGTCCATTTCGCGGTCCGGAGGCGCGGCGAAAAGGGTGTACATCCGCGCCGAGTCGGCGCCGTAGCGCGCCACCATATCGTCGGGCGAGACCACGTTGCCCAAGCTCTTCGACATCTTGGCGCCGCCTTTGATGACCATGCCCAGGGTGAATAACCGCTCGGCGGGCTCGTCATTCTTGACGATTCCCATGTCGCGCATCACCTTGGTCCAGAAGCGCGAATAGATGAGGTGCAGAATGGCGTGCTCGACTCCGCCGATGTACTGATCTATCGGAAACCAGTAGGCAACGGTGTCGGTGTCAAGCGGCTTGGTGTCGAGCGACGGGCAGGTGTAGCGGTAAAAGTACCAGGACGAATCGACAAACGTGTCCATGGTGTCGGTCTCGCGGCGCGCCGCGCCGCCGCACTTCGGGCAGCTCACGTTGACGAACTCCGGTACCCGGCTGAGCGGCGAGCCGCCGGTCAAAGTAATGTCCACGTTCTCGGGAAGCAGCACGGGCAGGTCCTTCTCTGGGACCGGGACGATGCCGCACGCCGGACAATAGATGATCGGGATAGGCGTGCCCCAATAGCGCTGCCGGCTGATCCCCCAATCCTTCAAGCGATAGGTGATAGTTGCCTTGCCGAAGCCATGTTCTTCAGCGTACTTCGACATCTTATGAATTGCTTCCTGGCAAGGCATTCCGCTGAACTCGCCGGAATTGATCAGCAGGCTGTCAGCCTCGGTGAACGGCAACACCGGCTCATCGGGCTCACGACGCTCATCTCCGTCGCGGCGCGGTAGGATCACAACACGAATGTCCAGGTCATACTTTTTCGCGAACTCGTAATCGCGCTCGTCGTGGGCCGGCACGGACATAATGGCGCCGGTGCCGTAATCGAGCAGAACGTAGTTGGCCACCCAGATGGGCACCCCTTCACCGTTGAACGGATTGATGGCATAGCGCTCGGTGAACACCCCATGCTTCTCGATGGCGCCGATGTCGCCCGCTTCTTTTGCCTTGCGCTGCTCGGCTTTCAGATCATCAACTTGTGCAAGCAAGTCAGGATTGCCAGCTGTCAGGTCCGCGACCACGGGATGCTCGGGCGCGAGCTGTAGCGAGGTCGCACCGAAGATGGTGTCCACGCGCGTGGTGAAGACCGGGATTTTCTCACCCGCCGGACCTGCCGCGCCGTCGAGTTTGAAATCCACCAGCGTGCCTTCGCTGCGACCGATCCAGTTGCGCTGCATGGTGCGGACTTTCTCCGGCCATCCCGGCAGGCGGTCCAAGCCTTGCAACAGTTCGTCGGCGTAGTCGGTAATGCGCAGAAACCACTGCTCCAGTTCGCGCTGCTCCACCAGCGTGGTCTCGTGCCGCCAACAGCAGCCGTTGGGCAGTACCTGCTCGTTGGCCAGCACCGTGGCGCACTGCGGGCACCAATTGACTTTGCTCTTTTTCCGATACGCCAGCCCCCGCTCAAGAAACTTCAGGAAGAACCACTGGTTCCAGCGGTAGTAGTCGGGCAGGCAAGTAGTGACTTCGGTTGACCAATCGTAGGCAAAGCCCAGGCGCGTCATCTGCGCCTTCATCTTCGCGATGTTGCCCAGTGTCCACTCGCGAGGCGGGGTCTTGTTCTGGATGGCCGCGTTCTCGGCGGGAAGCCCGAAGGAGTCCCAGCCCATGGGGTGAAGCACGTTGTAACCTTGCATCCACATGTAGCGCGCCAGCGCGTCACCGATGGAGTAATTGCGCACGTGCCCCATGTGCAGTGCGCCCGAAGGATAGGGCAGCATCTCGAGCACGTAGTACTTCTTGCGCGCCGTAGTGCAAGGCTCGGCGCGATAGAGGTCGGTATTTTGCACCCAGCGCTCGAACCACTTCTGCTCGATCGCCTGCGGATCGTAGCGGTCGGAACGGACGGCCTGGGCTTGCGATTCCGTATTCGGCGCTTGTGCCTTTGCCTCTTCGGTTTTGGAGTCGACCATAAGTGCTCTTTCGACGAGCCTGGGGTAAACTTTGATTCTACAATGCGGAGTGCGTTGAATAATGGCTGAAATCGCGCAGTTTTCTGCTCCCATCATCGCTGTTAAACGGGGAAGTGCCATTTTGCGCCACAATTCTGAGGAACAAGCGCGGGACACTATGACAGCACGCAAATCCATAACAGCACGTAAGTCTCGCAGTGCACCCCCATCCCTGACCATAGCGCAATTTCGCGCTATCAATAAGGCCCTCTCCGACCCACAGCGTTACGACATCCTGCAACACATCGCCGGCAAGAAAACCTGCACTTGTGTTGAGCTGCGTGAACGCTGCCCGATCACGCCTGCTACCCTCTCGCACCACCTCAAAGAACTCGAATCGGCCGGACTCATCAAGATCGCCCGCAAGGGTAAGTTCGCGCTACCCTCCTTCCGGCGCCAGGTGTGGAAGACTTATCTCGCCCATCTCTCGGAACTCTGAAACTTTCTTCATGCCCGCACATCAATTAGACCGTCATCAATTTGATGAACATCGAAATGAGTACGGAGGAGGAAAGCAAAATGGGGAAACTGACTGGTAAGACCGCCGTGATTACGGGCGCCTCGAAGGGTATTGGAGCCGGCATCGCACTAGCGTTCGCCAAAGAAGGGGCCAATGTCGTCGTCAATTATGCTCGCGGTAAGGACGACGCCGAGAAGGTTGCGACCAACATCAAGGATTCGGGCGGAAAGGCCATCGCTGTGCAGGCCGATGTCTCGAAGAAAGCCGACGTGGACAAGCTATTCAGCGAGAGCAAAAAAGCGTTCGGAAACCTCGACATCCTGGTCAACAACGCGGGCGTGTACGAGTTCGCGCCCCTGGACCAAATCACCGAAGACAGTTACCACCGGCAGTTCGACCTCAATGTTTTGGGAACCCTGCTGAGCACGCAGGCCGCTGTCAAGTCCATGAGCGGCGGTGGCTCGATCATCAACTTGAGCTCTGTAGCTTCCCTCACGCCTCCACCGACCGCGGCCGTTTACAGCGCCACCAAGGGCGCAGTGGATGTGATCACCCGTACCCTGGCGCAGGAACTCGGTCCGCGGAAGATTCGGGTGAACTCCCTGGCCCCCGGACTGGTGGAGACCGAGGGCACGCGCGCCGCAGGTACCTCTGAAGGAGAGTTCAAAAGCTACGCGCTCTCGCGCACCCCTCTGGGACGCGTCGGCGAGCCGCACGACATCGCCAAAGTTGCCGTCTTCCTGGCCTCCGATGACTCGGCTTGGATCACCGGAGAGGTATTGCCGGTGGGTGGCGGAGCACGGTTGTAACGATTCGTGAACGACGGCGGGCCGGCCGGTCCGGCCCCGCTCTCTTCGGTGAATGGTTGACTATCTGACTCGCACCAACGACTTCAGCTTCTTCACGTTCATCAGATCGTCCAGTGGCTCGTCGATCGGCGTCTCGGCGATGAAGGCTGCGTGCGCCAGACGCGGATCGTTCAGCAAACGCCGAAACGGCTTCAGCCCAATGCTTCCTTTTCCAATGTGTTGATGGCGATCGAGCTTCGAGCCCCGCTCCGCCTTCGCATCATTGCAGTGCCAGACATAAACATTTTTCACGCCAACCGTTCGATCCAACTGGTCGAGCGTGTCGGCGAAGCCGTCCCGGCTCACGATGTCGTAACCCGCGACATGCGTGTGGCAGGTATCGATGCAAGCGCCCGAGGGCACGAATCCGCTCAACAGATATAGCAGCTCGGCCACTTGTTCGAAGTTGCCGCCGAGGGAGAACTCCGAGCCAGCGGTGTTCTCTATGAGGACGCGCAAATTGCCCGCCTTCAAATCGAGATTATCCACGGCGTGTTCGATAGCCAGTGCAACCCGCTGCAAGCCTTCCTCCCGGCTGCTGCCACGATACGACCCCGGATGCAGCACCAGGAACTCGGCACGAAGGGCGAGCGCCCGCTCCACCTCGCCACGAAATGCCGCGATGGACTTTGAGTGGAACTCAGGATTCCCACCCGCTAGATTCACCAGGTACTTGGCATGGATGACCAGGGGCGTCAGTCCGTAACGCTGGCGCAGGAGGGCCATCTCGTCGCATTGCGGGCGCGCCAGATCATAGGGCTTCCATTGGCGCGGGCTGGAGGAAAAAATCTGGAAGGCATTGCAGCCCAAGCGGTAGGCGCGCTCCGCCGAAAGTGCCACTCCCCCGCCTGTTGACGTATGAATTCCAATCCGCCGTGACGTGAGTTTTGGCGGCCGCTTCGGTGCAGGTAGCAGCTTCAGGATGTCCTTTTCCTTCTTCTGGGAGCTTTCAGCCATGAAACCACGATTCTAACTGCTCGTACCCGGCCTTTCCGTTCCCAGCAGCGCGCCTAACGCGATACACTATGGGGCACCAACAAGGGGTTTCCATGCTTATTGTCATGAAGGCGCACGCCACCGAAGAGCAGGTGCGCAGCGTCTGCCAGAAGATCGAGGCGCTGGGTCTGCGCGCGCACTCCATTCCCGGAACACAACGCACGGCCATCGGCATCACCGGCAACGAGATGGAGCTCGACCCCGGCACCTTCGACGAGATGGTGGGCGTGCAGGAAGTCATCCGCGTCAGCAAGCCGTATAAGCTGGTGAGCCGCGACTTGAAGGAGGAGGACACCGTCATACGCTTCCCCGGTACGGACGCGAGTTTCGGGGGCGAGGAGGTGGCAGTGATCGCGGGCCCGTGCGCCATCGAATCGCGCGAGCAAGCACTGACCACCGCCGAATGCGTCGCTCGCGCTGGAGCCAAGTTCTTCCGCGGAGGCGCCTACAAGCCGCGCACATCGCCGTACTCGTTCCAGGGCTTGGCTGAGGATGGCCTGAAAATCCTGGCTGAGGTCCGCGACCGCTTCGGCCTGCTGATCGTTACCGAGGCCATCGACAACGAATCGCTGGACCTGGTGGAGAATTACGCCGACGTCATCCAGATTGGCGCACGCAACATGCAGAACTTCTCGCTGCTGAAGAGAGCGGGACGGGCACGCAAACCCGTGCTGCTGAAGCGTGGCATGTCGGCCACTCTGGAAGAATTTCTGATGGCCGCCGAATACATCATGAGCGAGGGCAACTACGACGTAATCCTGTGCGAGCGCGGGGTGCGCACCTTCGCCGACCATACCCGCAACACGCTCGATCTCAGCCTGGTGCCTGCGGTGCAGCGGCTGAGCCATCTGCCTATCATCGTTGATCCCAGCCACGGAACCGGCAAGCGCAATAAAGTGACGCCGCTGTCGCGCGCCGCAGTTGCCGTGGGCGCTGACGGCCTAATCATCGAAGTCCACCCCGATCCCGACCGCGCGCTCAGCGATGGCAAGCAGTCGCTTTTCCCCGAGCAGTTCGACAACCTCATGGCCGAAGTGCGCGAAATTGCGAAAGTGTTGAAGCGCACCATCGCCGAACCTGTCGCCAATCCCGGGGCTCGCCGCCCCAGCCCGGTCCCGGCGGGTGCTGGATCGGTTGCCGCTCGCTGATGAACACAGCAGGCCGCTGGATCGTTGCCTTGCTGTGGTGTTTGATCGCCTTGGGCTCGACGGCGTGTTATCAACGCGCGAGCGTCGATCCCGGATACTATGAGTACGCCTACGTCACCAATGGCAAGAGCAATTCCGTCAGCGTTCTCGATCTGCTGCAGCTCAAGAATGTGAAGACCATCGCGGTGGGCGCGAGCCCGACCGGCGTCGCCGCCAATCCGGCGCGCAACGAAGTTTATGTTGCTGACGCCGAGTCCAACCAAGTCAGCGTCATCGATGTCGAGCGCAACGAGGTGGTCGCCACGATCGGCGTTCATCGCGCTCCCTATTTCGTTTCGGTCTCGGCGGATGGAAAGCGCGCTTACGTTGCCAACTCTGGCTCGGCAAATGTCTCCGTCATCGATCTACCCAAACGGGCGGTGGTCGCAACGATTCGTGTCGGCGGTGCGCCCGGTCTGGCGAGAGTGTCGCCCGATGGGAAGCTCGTGGTGGTGAGCAATCGCGCCGACAACACCGTCTCGATTCTTGACGCCGACAAGCTGGCGGTGCGTAGCACGGTGCCGGTGTGCCAGCAACCGCAGGACCTCGTCATTCTGCCCGATTCGAGCAAGGCGTTTGTGGCATGTCCGGGTTCCAACCAGCTCGCCTCCATCGACCTGAAGTCCGACCGCCTGCTGACACTTCTCGACGTTGGGAAGCTGCCTATTCAGCTTGCCTTGAAGCCTGACGGCGGCGAACTGTTCGTCAGTAACTTTGATGGGAATAACTTCTCCATCGTAGAGACGGGCACCAACGAGGTTGCGGGCACCTACCTGATTGGCAACAACCCCGTGCGCGGCATCGTTTCCTCCGATAACACCCAGCTCTACATGAGCAATTTCGGATCGGACACGGTTAGCGTCTATGCCATCGATGAAGGGCGCGTTATCGGTGCTGTGCAGGTGGGAAGTCATCCCGACGCAATGGCACTCACGCCGGATGAAGGTCGTCTGCTGGTGGTGGATTCGCGCTCCGGAGACGTCGCTGTGGTACGCACTGTGAAGACGCGTGACAATTCCAAGATCAGCGCCGATCGTGCACTGGTAACGCTCATCCCGGTGGGCGCCCAGCCGAACGATATCGTCATCAAGGCGTTCCAGATGGGCGCGAAGTGAATTTGAAAAGGCTATGCTGATCCGAGAGAACGTTCCTCTAGCCCCGTTCACGACGCTTGGCGTCGGAGGGCCGGCGCGCTACCTGGTCGAAGCACGGAGCGAAGCTGAGGTTATCGAGGCGGTCGATTTCGCACGGTCGCAACAGTTGCCACTATTCGTGCTCGGCGGCGGCAGCAACCTGGTCGTTGCTGATGCAGGCTTCCCTGGATTGGTGCTTAAGGTCGGTATCTTGAACGCGTCACGTTTCACCGCGCCGCATGGGAGTGTGGTCTTCAAGGCGGGCGCGGGTGTTGATTGGGACGCCCTGGCGGCACAAGCCGTCGACGCAAACTGCGCAGGGTTGGAGTGCCTCAGCGGAATTCCCGGCACAGTCGGCGGCACGCCGGTGCAGAACGTCGGCGCGTATGGCCAGGAAGTTTCCCAGACAATTCAGGAAGTGCGGGTGCTCGATCTGCGCTCGATCGAGACCAGAACGCTGTCGAACGCGGAGTGCGGCTTTGCTTATCGCTCCAGCATCTTCAATACAACGGAGCGCGACCGCTACATCATTCTGGAGGTCTCGTTCGAGCTACGGGCGGGCGCGAAGCCGAACATCCACTATGCCGACCTGCGAAAATTCTTGGCGGGACATGCTGGTGAGCCTGCTCTCACCGAGGTACGAGCGGCGGTGCGCGAGATCCGTCATCGCAAGGCTATGCTGATCGTGCCTGGAGATGATGACGCCCGCACCGCCGGCTCTTTCTTCAAGAATCCGAGCGTGCCGCAATCGTTCTTTGAAGAACTCGCAGCGCGCCTGGAATTGCGCGGGTTGGAACTGCCCAGCTTCGCAGTCACGGACGGCTTCCGCAAATTGCCGGCAGCGTGGCTCGTGGAGCACGCTGGGTTCGCGAAGGGCTACGCCAAGGGTCGGGCAGGCATCTCGCGCAAGCATGCGCTGGCTATCGTCAATCGCGGGGGCGCCACCGCGAACGAAATCATTGCGGTGAAAGATGAGATCCAGGCATGCGTGTTCCGGGAGTTTGGAATACAGTTGGCGCCCGAGCCGGTTTTTGTGGGGTTCTAGTTTTTCGCTTTTCGCTCTCCGCCTTTCGCTCTGTGCTCTTTACTTTGTCCTCCTGAGCGAGGAGCGATGCGACAAGTCGAAGGACCCCTATTGGAGGTATTAACTGATGCCATTTTCGATCCGGGACCTCCGCTTGTGCCACTCCGTAGCGCCTTCATAAGCATGCGCGAGACGGAAGACATTCCCATCTGCTCCCGGCCTGCCGGATATCTGCATGCCTACCGGCAGCCCTTGTAGGGTAAAGCCGCACGGTATGGAAAGGCTGGGCCAATAGAGCACGCTGAAAGGCGCAGTGTTGCGCAAGAGAAATTTCGTCTCGAAATCCCGCAGGTCAGGCTCGCCCAGCGGCAGTAGCTGTGAAATTCTCGGAGCGGCAACGGGTGTTGTCGGCGTGATCACCAGATCTACCTGTTCGAAAACGGATTCCGCAGTGCGCCTCCCGGCCTCCAACTCACGCCGCGCTCGGATGTAGTCGGTCGCGCTAATTCCGGCACATTTCCGCACCCGAGCCAGCGTGTGGGGATCGTAGAGTCCGGGAGTCTTGGCGGCCATCTCTTCGTGATATTCGTAGATCTCAGCGTCGAAAACAGTGCGATGCCGCGAAACATCGAGCTGGACATCCCGAACTTCCGCAACCATCTTCTCGATGGCTGCGAGTGCGTTATCCAAACACAACTCTACGTCGGGTTGTAGGTCGTCGAAAAAGCCTTTCCGAGCAACGCCGATCTTCAGCGCGGACAAGCCATTGCCGGGCGACGTCGTAGCTGGCAATCCGGCCAGGACCTCCAACAGAACAGCCGCATCGCTCACCGTGCGCGTCATCGGTCCGGCCGTGTCGAAAGAGCGCGCCAGGGGAATGATTCCTTCGGCGCTGAACACCCCCGCGCTCGGACGATGCCCCACAATGCCGCACAGTGCCGCCGGGCAACGAATTGATCCGGCAGTGTCGGTCCCAATCGAAGCCACGCACATTCCCGCAGCGACTGCCGCCGCGGAACCCGAAGATGAGCCTCCAGTAATACGGTCGGTGTCCCAAGGATTCTTCGCCGGACCAAAGGCGCTCACGATTCCACTGACGCCGAACGCGAACTCGTGAAGGTTCAACTTGCCGACGATGACCGCTCCCGCAGCTTTCAACTGCCGAACGATCGCAGCGTCGTCCACTGGAATGCGCTCTCTGAACTGATTGCTGGCCGCCGTGGTACGCACGCCCGCGGTATCGAGCAAGTCCTTCAGCCCGATCGGAATGCCATGCAGCGGTCCGTGGTAGTTACCGGCCATGATTTCGGTTTCGGCCTGCCGCGCCTGCTCCAGCGCGAGATCGCCCGTGATCGTGATGAATGCGTTCAGGGTAGGATTCAGCAGCTCGATGCGAGCCAGGCAGTCGCGCGTCAGTTCAACCGGAGAGAGCCGGCGTGTGCGAACCTGTTCGGCGGCTTCGGTGAGAGTGAGCATGACTTCTACGAGATGACGTGCCAAGCCGGCACGCTCTCTCCATTCACCACGGAGACACGGGGAACACGGGGTTTTGGTTTCTAATTTCCATAATCTCTGCGTCTTCGTCAATTTTCGTACTTAGCGGTGGAACGCAAGCACATATGACACTCGACATGGCACCAACTCGCTCACGATGCAGGCCGCTTCTGCTTTTTCTGGCACTTTTCGCAGATGCCGTAAATCTGAAACGTGTGGCGCGTCGGGAGATACTTGTTCTTGCGTCCGACCTCCTGCTCGATGCGCTCGATCCCCCGCGCAAAAAATTCCACCGAAGCGCCGCATTCGGTGCAAACCATGTGGTGATGATCGCGCCGCTGGTACTGGTGTTCATAACGCGCGACCCCGTCATTAAACGCAACCTCGCTGGCCAGCCCGCACTCGGCCAGCAGCTTAAGGGTTCGATATACGGTCGTGAAACCGATGCGGTCATCTTTCTTCTTGACCAGGCGGTAGAGTTCGTCGGTGGAGAGATGGTCGCGAGTGTCGAGGAAGGTGCGCAAGATAGTATCCCGCTGGCCGGTGTGCTTCAGTCCCACGCGCTTCAAATGGCTATGGAAAATGTCCTCGGCCTCGCGCATCATCTCGCGCGAGATGGTTGGCTGATCATCAATGCGCTTCTGCAGCATGGAGCCCACGATTTGCTATCAGCATAACACCGCTCGCGCTGGGGCTGGCCATGTTCCCGGCGCGGAAGTTGGTTACAATCGAAGTCTCCATGGTAGCCACGACGCTTGCTCCGCCGGCCCGGCCGTCAACCCGCAAATTCGTCTTCCGCGTGGTGGTGGCGGTCCTGGTACTGCTGCTGATCGCCTTCCTCGCCTTCGATTTCTGGTTTTATCGCGCGGTGCGTGCCGCACTGCCGCAGGTGGATGGGACGATTCATCTTTCAGGGCTTGGCAATCCCGTCATCGTGACCTACGACTCGCTAGGCGTTCCCCACATTGCGGCATCTAACCTTACCGACCTGCTGTTCGCGCAAGGCTACATTACCGCTCAAGACCGGCTGTGGCAGATGGACATGACGCGCCGTTACGCTTCGGGCGAGCTGTCGGCGGTGCTCGGTCCGGAGTACATCAAGATTGATCGTGAGCAGCGCATCCTCGGCCTGCGGCAGGTCGCCGAGCGTTCTGTAGCCAAGATGCCGGTTGCGCAGCGGGCGCAGTTCGAAGCCTACGCCGCCGGTGTGAACGCCTACATCGCGCAGCATCAAAAGACCCTGCCGCTGGAGTTCCGCTTCCTCACTTACTTCCCTCACGTGTGGACGGTGGAAGATTCTGCCCTGGTCGGCTTGTCGATGACCCAGTTTCTGAATCACGGCCTCTACAAGGACGAGCTGGTGAAAGAAAAGTTCCTGGCGAAGCTCGGACCAGAGTTGACCGCCGATCTGTTCGTAAATACCTCGTGGCGCGATCATCCGCCGGGAGCCGAGACTCCTTCAATCGAAGACGAAATTCCGGGGCAGACAACGCCGGACGAGGAAGAGGACGCGGCGCCGCGCAAACCCCAAAGGCAGATCCCTCGCAGGCTGAAGCCCACTGGTGATGGCAAAAATAGGGAAGGGTCCCACCGTTTGTTAGCGGCAGGGGAGCAGGCCTGCGCAAAATCAGCCCCGAACGGGCGGCTCAGTTTAGCCCAGCACGCAGCCGAAGGCGGAGTGCTGGGTGGAGTAGGAAATCGGTCCGAGTCCCGTGGGGACGGCACAGTTGACGCAGACGCTCTTCAGAGGAAAGCGTCTTCTGGAGGGATTGCTCCGGTTGCGGCCTCGGCGCAAGAGCGTGGCCAGTCAGGAGTTCCTTGGTTGAATAGGGGGCCTTCGACTCGGACTGAAGTCCTCGCTCAGGATGACAAGAATCACGAACCCTGGGCCTCTGACGACCGACTCCGCCCCGGCTCCAACAACTGGGTTGTCTCCGGAGCGCACACGGCATCGGGCAAACCGCTGCTATCGAACGATATGCATCTTGACCTGCGCATCCCCAACGTCTGGTATGAGGCCCAACTCACGTCCGGAGATTTCGATGTCGCCGGCGTCACGCTACCGGGCGTGCCATTCGTCATCGTCGGACACAATCGCTACATCGCGTGGGGATTTACCAACCTAGGCCCGAACGTCGAGGACGTGTACATCGAGAAGTTCAACGACAAAGGTGACTATCTCACGCCGCAGGGCTGGGCACGCCCGGAGCATCGTAAGGAAATTATCGAGGTGAAAGGCAAGCCTGAGGTCGATCTAGATGTTGTGAGCACGCGGCACGGCCCGATTATCACCGAAGTTGTTCCAGGCGAAAAGCGTCAACTTGCGCTGAAGTGGGTCATCTACGATCCCAGCATCTCCAGCACTGTTTTCTTTGACGTGGACTCGGCAAAGAACTGGCAGGAATTTCGCGCCGCGTTCTCTCACTTTGGCGCGCCCGGGCAAAATGTTGTTTATGCCGACGTCGATGGGCACATCGGCTACCAGGCCACAGGAGCGATTCCGATTCGCGCCGCCGGCGACGGCTCGGTTCCGGTGCCGGGAGAGGACGATTCGCACGAGTGGACAGGATATGTTCCTGTCGACCAACTGCCTGGCGTCTATGACCCGCCTTCGGGCATCATCGCCACCGCGAACGGGCGCATCACCCCGGACGGGTATCCTTACCTGCTGAGCATCGAATGGATGGGCCCCTATCGGACGGAGCGGATTTACAAGCTGCTCAACGCCAAGAAGAAATTCACCCCGCCTGACATGCTCGCGATCCAGACCGACATCCTTTCCGAGTTCGATCGCTACTGTGCCGAGCGTCTGGTGTACGCTGTCGATCACACGCCCAAGGCGTCACAACGCGCCAAGCAGGCCGCCGACCTGATGCGCAATTGGGACGGCACGATGACCACCGACTCCGCCGCGCCGACCATCGCCTACTTCTCGCGGAAGAAGCTGGAGGAGTTGCTGCTCAAGCCGAAACTCGGAGACGAGTGGAAGGAGTATCACTGGTTCATGAGTCCGGTGTGGCTGGAGAACGTGCTGGCTCATCAGCCAGCGCGCTGGCTGCCGGATGGTTACGCAAACTATGACGAACTTCTAACCGCCGCGGTGCAAGCAGCTGTGGCCGATGCGAAGACTCCGAGCTCGCTTGCCTTGTGGAAGTGGGGCCGGGTGCATCGTGTGGACATTCAGCATCCCTTTTGGAGCCACTTTCCCATCCTCAAGAAAGACGCCGGACCGGGCAGCCAGCCGCTTTCTGGCGACGGTCAAACCGTGAAGCAAGTCTCAACCCACTTCGGCCCTTCCGAACGCCTCACCGTGGATTTCTCTGACCTCGACAATTCAACCCTGAATATCGTGAATGGCCAGTCGGGGAACATCTTCGACGGGCACTACAACGATCAGTGGAATGCTTATTACAACGGACGCACCTTCAACCTCCCATTTTCGCACCAGGCGGTACAACAGGCAGGAGTGCATCACTTGAAGCTGGAGCCGTGAGGACGAGTTTCTACTGATCCACCTGCACGATGTCGGAAAGCGCTCCGTGGAAGATGACCTGCGTCGACTGTTGCGTATCCGTATCGGTGTCGTAAATTCTCTGGTATCCGCCCTCGATCACGTATACCACGTTGCGGTTCGCGATGGCGAGCATGCCGGTTACCGCGCCTTTCGGTGGTAGGGGCGGGTCAGCGGTATTGTTGGTGGCATTCACCACCGACAAGCACCCAGCCGTGGTATTGCTGCAGGTCACGGCGCCGATGTAGAGCTTGTTGTTAGTCGAGAGCGCCATCGTGGTGTGCAAGCCATCGGTGATCGCGACCGAGTTGGGAGTGTTGCGCGTCATGTTGGTGACGTTCACCGAATCGAAGGTCGGACCCGCGGTGAACGAAGTTCCGGCTACATACAAGGTGCCATTCTTCAGCAGACCAACGCTAGCGCCGCCTACTGTCACACTAGCCGTGATTGTCATCGAAGGGATATTCAGCTGCGCCACTGAAGCCTCGCCCGGGGCGGGATCACCACACTCCCAGCCGCAATTGATCACGTAGGCAGTGTTGCTGTCACTGCTAAAAAAGGCATTCACCGGCCGCGAAAAACCTGGAATTTCCACTGCGGTAGGAGTTGTTGCGGTCGTGTCAATGAGGAAAACTGAGTCCGAATTGTCGGCAAATACCAGCAAAAATTGCCCGCTGGGGCTAATCGCAGCAAAGCTGGCTGAGGGAACGGGGTAGGTAGTGGTGATGGCCTGGCTGGTAATATTGAAGACTTGTATCCCTCCGGCGCGGCCGCCGGTAATGGGAACAGTTCGTACTGGAATGTAAGCGGTATTGCCGTCCGAGGAAAACACCGCCATGCTCGCCGGGCCAGCCAACTGCACGCTTGTGGCGATCGCTTCGGTGCTGTTGGTGATGACGTAGAGCAAGTTGTCGCTGGGGTCGAACACAAGAGTCTTGCTTAGGTCGGAACTCACCGTCGCCCAGGTAACAGAGTTTCCGACGGCGATAGTCACCGGTACGCCCGGTACGACCTGGCCTGCGGAGTTCGTCGTCTCGGCTGTGTAGGGCGTCGTATCGTTCTGGGTATCCATGATCTGCAAAGCGCCTGAGAATGTGTTGGTCACAAAAGCTCGGTGGCTGACTTTGCTGGGCGGCGTGGTACTGGAGCTGCTCCCGCCACAATACACCAGGATTAGAACGAAGATGAGAGAAAGGAAAAGGACTGCAGCCCGCTTCAAACCTGTACCCCGGACGTCATAAGGATTCGCGTTAAGTTGTTGGAAACCGTTGCATTATAACAGAGCGCAGCAGCACACCTCCCGCAGCGGCGATGGCCATTTTCCGTCATTTGCGATAAAGTTCAAACAAGCTCAGCACCACTAGGGTTCAGAATATTCATGCCAACGGAGCTCATTCCCCGCTTGCAGGCTGGCGCTGTCTTATGCGATGGCGCCATGGGTACCCTGCTCTACTCCAAGGGTATCTTTATCAACCGCTGCTATGACGAACTGAACGTCTCGCAGCCCGATCTCATCCGCGACATCCACCAGGAATACCTGCACGCGGGAGCAGAGATCATTGAAACAAACACCTTTGGCGCGAATTCGTTTCGCTTGTCCAAGCACGGATGTCTGGACAAGCTGGCCGACATCAACCGAAAGGGCGCGCGACTGGCCCGGGAGGCAGCCAAGAGCTTCGATGCCTTAGTCGCCGGCGCCGTTGGCCCGTTGGGCGCGCGCATTGAGCCTTTGGGCAAAATCTCCCTTGCCGAAGCCCGCAATGCCTTTCGCGGGCAGATTACGGCCCTAGACGAAGAAGGCATCGACCTGCTGATCCTCGAAACCTTCGGATACCTGGAAGAGTTGCATCAGGCCATTCTGGCGGCTCGCGATGTCAATCCGAAGCTGCCGGTGGTGGCGCAGGTCACCATCGACGAAGATGGCAATTGTCTGGATGGATCGGCACCTGAGCATTATGGTCCGCAAGTCGAGGCTTGGGGCGCTGATGTTGTGGGATGCAACTGCAGCGTCGGGCCAGTGGCCATGCTGGATGCGCTGGAACGGGTGCGAGCCGTCACTACAGCGCCGCTTTCGGCTCAGCCCAACGCCGGCATGCCGAGATCCGTGGAGGGTCGCAATATCTATCTCTGCTCGCCGGAGTATATGGCCGAATACGCGCGAAGGTTTGTGGATGTAGGCGTGCGCCTGGTGGGTGGGTGCTGCGGCACCACCCCGGATCACATCCACGTCATGAAGGCTTTCCTGGCCTCGGTCCCTCGCCCCCGTAACGGGCGGAAACCCACTCCCCCTCCCAAGGCTGAGCCTGTCGAAGTGCCGCCGCTGAGAGAGCGGTCGCTTATGGGCCGCAAGATCGCGGACGGTGAGTTTGTCACCATGGTCGAGATTGTTCCGCCGAGGGGCACCGACGGTAGCCGCGAGATAGAAGGGGCGCGCTTCCTGAAATCGGTAGGCGTGGATGGGGTCAACATCCCTGACAGCCCGCGCGCCTCGGCGCGTATGAGCAATCAGGCGCTGTGCCTGCTGGTGCAGCAGCAAGTCGGGATTGAGCCCATCCTGCACTATACTTGCCGCGACCGTAACGTGCTCGGCATTCAGTCGGACCTGCTGGGCGCAAGCGCCATCGGCATCCGCAACCTGATCTGCATCACTGGCGATCCGCCCAAGATGGGCGACTATCCCGATGCAACCGCGGTCTTCGACGTGGACGCCATTGGACTGGTCAACATCGTCCACAACCTTAACCGCGGGCTGGACATTGGCGGCAATTCCATCGGCGCCTCGACGAAGTTCGTCATCGCCGTTGGCGCCAATCCCGGCAGCCCCAACATCGACGAGGAAATCCGCCGTTTCGAGTACAAAGTAGAGGCGGGCGCGGAGCTGGCGGTTACGCAGCCTGTATTCGATATACGCCTGCTGGAGGAGTTCCTGCGCCGGATCGAGCACTGCCGTATCCCGGTGGTGGCTGGCATCTGGCCACTCACCAGCACGCGCAACGCCGAGTTCATGAAGAACGAGCTCCGGGTTTCCATTCCAGACGAAATCTTCACCCGCATGGCGAAGGCAACCACCGCTGATACCGCCCGGGCCGAAGGTGTGGCCATCGCCCGTGACATGCTCGCTGCCGTCCGCCACATGGTGCAGGGTGCGCAGATCAGCGCTCCCTTCGGACGTTACTCTGCGGCAGTCGATGTGCTGGAAGCCTTGGGTACGACCAAGCGTGCCGTGGTGTAAAACACCGCTTTAATTTCACGTTCAGCGTTGACAATCTGGACTAAAATTCTCTTAGGAGCTTGAACCTTGCCCAAGTTTGAAGAATGTCTGCAGCGCCTGGAGAAGATCGTAGCCGAACTGGAGAAGGGAGATGTCTCCCTCGACCAGGCGCTGGAGCTTTTTGACGAGGGCATGAAGCTCTCCGGTTCCTGCCGCAAGGAACTGGAAGAAGCCGAAGGCAAAGTAGAAATCCTACTGAAGCGAAATGGCAAGCTGCAGCCGGAGGCCTTCGAACCCGCTATGCAATCTGGCGACGCTGCCAAATAGCGCCGCCGCTCGTCCAATATTTTATGTGCCGCACCGGGGTGGTGCGGAGTTGTTGAATCGTCCACCGAACCTTATCATTGGGTTGGCTCTTGCCGCCCCCTCCCGCCATTTCAAAAGGGGTTTGTCATGCGGCCTATCAATGTTGTTCTCGCTTATCACGATGCCCTCTCCGCCGAGCGCCTGGCGGCCTCGTTGCGGAATCAGTTTCGTAATCTCGCGGTTGCAAAGTCTCCGGAGGAAGCCGCCTCCGCCGTGGCGCGATTGCATGCTCCGTTCGCCGTCGTTGACCTTGAACTCATTGGGATGGCTGAACTGAAAAAACTGTGCGCTCGGTATCCGTCCACCGCATTCGTCTGCATTCATCGTCTCGCCGACGACCGCATGTGGAGCGAAGCGCTGGCGGCAGGCGCAGTGGATTGTTGCTACTCCGGCGACGTGCGGGGGATTCTGCTGGCGTCGGAGCGCTACGTGGTGCTCAGCCGGACGCGAGCCGCAGCGGCGTAGCTAATCTCAACATGTGTCCCGAGGGCGTCCAAGTTTGATGGGCGCACTCCGGGACCCGTTAATCTATCCTCCATCGAAGAAAGATTGGAATTCGCGCACCACGATCTCCGGAACCTCATCGCGCTTCGATTTCAGCGTCAGGCCATGAGGTGCGCCTTCGATTGCCACCAGCTTCTTGCGAGCTGGGATCAGCTTGATCGCGTCCTCCAATTCCTCGATCGAACCAAATGAATCCTTGGTGCCGCTGACGAACAGGGCCGACGTGTGCAGGCTGGGGAAATGTGCAGTCCGCAACTGCGCTGGTCTGCCCGGCGGATGCAACGGATACGACAGCAGAAGCAGGCCTTCTACCAGCCCTGGCTCGGCGGCGACCAGCATACTCGCCTGACGCCCGCCATAAGAACTTCCGCCCAGGAACGCCCGGCCTGCGAACTGTTTCGTCATCAATTCGACGGCGCGCTGCAGCCCAGCTTGATCTATCTTGGCATCCGTGGGAGAAGGTGCGCCTCGCGGACGCCGTTGCCGATAGGGCAGGTCGCAGCGCAATACGGTCAATCCCGACGCCGAGAACCTCTCCGCGAGCGCTACCAGCAGCGGCGCGCTACAATTGCCGCCCGCTCCGTGCGTCAGCACCAGAAACCCACCGCCCGGATCCTCCCCGCGATGCAAAAACCCCCGCACCGGAATCTCTCCCGCCGTATCATCGAAAAAAGATTGTGCTGCTGTCTCAGGCACGATTAGTATCCGCAACTCTTCTAGGAAAAAAGCGAAGAGTGCACAATCTTACGAAGCCGAGGGGAATTGCGGCAAGCGCCCCCCTCTGCAGTTTGCAACACGCCTCGGCGCTCATCTTTGCGGCCCCAAAAGCGAGAGCCTATACTTACTTCTTCCACGATGACAGCGGCTTCCCGTCGGCTTGATCCCCGAGCAACTGGTGCCACGCAGCAGAGTCCGATTCTCGCTGCTATCGTACGAAATCAGGGATTCTTTCTTGGTCTTCTCCTCCTGCTGGTAACTGTCCCAGTTTACTCTCCCGTGCATCGTCATCCGTTTTCTAACATCGATGACGCTCCGTATGTCACCGAGAATCCTCGCATCCAGTCCGGTCTGAGCTTGCATGTGCTCGTCTGGGCATTCACTACCCGGCATGCCGAGAATTGGCATCCTTTGACCTGGGTAGCCCACGCCCTGAACGTTAAGTTGTGGGGCTTTAACCCGGCTGGTCACCACGATGTCAATGTCTTCCTCCATGCTGTAAACGTCCTGCTGCTGTTCTGGGTGCTGCGCCAAGCGACCGGCTTTACCGGCCGCAGTTTTATGGTGGCTGCTCTCTTTGCTTTGCATCCGCTCAACGTGGAGGCGGTGGTTTGGGTGGCCGAACTCAAGACCCTGCTCAGTACCCTGTTCTTTCTGCTCGCCTTGGGTGCATATCGTTGGTATGCGTATGGGCCTCGTGTCTCTCGCTACTGCGTGGTGGCCTCGCAATTCGCTCTAGGCTTGATGGCGAAGCCTCAGGTGATTGCGCTGCCGTTTGTGCTGCTGCTTTGGGATTATTGGCCTTTGCGCCGGATGTTTGCCGAAAGCGGGTCGTCACCTGCGCCGGGATCGCCAGCGCCTTGTCCGGCCAGAAGTTTTTCGTGGCTGGTTTGGGAGAAGGTTCCTCTGCTGGTTCTATGTGCCGCCGACGCCGGACTGACCATGCTGGCACAAGGAGTGGCCCGCCCAGAAAATTGGAAATACCCTCTTTCGGTGCGTGTGGGAAACGCGATCCTCTCCTACGCACGATACATCGGAAAGGCCTTCTGGCCGTCAGCCCTCGCACCCGAATACCCCTATGCCCAGGGTTCGACCTGGCATTGGGAGACATTCGCCGCACTGGCTTTTCTGTTGGCGGTTAGCGCCCTTGTCGCCGTACTGCGCCGGCGCCGCTATCTTGTCGTGGGCTGGCTTTGGTTTCTTGTGACGCTGGTTCCCATGATCGGCCTCATCCAAGTGGGTAAGCAATCGATGGCTGACCGTTACGCGTACGACTCCTTTCTTGGCCTGTTCATCATGATCTGCTGGGGTGCGCCGGACTGGGCTGAGCAGCACCACATTCCTGTAGCTGCGCTGGCTGGCCTCGGTTTCGCAGCGTTACTAGCGCTGGCAGTCGCCACACACCGTCAAATCAGCTACTGGAAAGACCCTTTTACGCTCTGGTCCCACGCCGAGCAGGTGGTTAAGAATCATTGGAAGGCCGAGGATAATCTCGGTTCCCTGCTGCTGGCGCAGGGCAAAGGAGAAGAGGCGATGGCGCATTTTTGGAGGGCGGCGGCCATGTCTCCCGAGTATTCCGTCAGTGACCTGCACATCGCCATCTATGACCAACAGCGTGGCGACTTGAAACAGGCGATCGCGCGGTACCAGGCCGCCTTGGACCACTCCTATGACCAGCAAGAGAAAATCAAGATCTGCGTCAACATTGCCATCTGCTATCGCGATCTGGAAAACATGCCCAAGGCTTTGGAATGGCTTGCAAAGGCGAGAGAACTGCGCGACGCTCCTCCTGCGCAGGGATTCTTGCTCAGTGGGAGATGACTGCAGCGCGTGCTTGGCGGTTGCCGCCACACCAGCTTCAGAAATCCGGCGCCTGAACTGCCAGACCCACCCGCTAATGAAAATTGCGTATCAGGATGGCATCGGTATTGTGGTGGCCGCGCGCCATGACCAGCGTGCCATCCGGACTTATGGCCGAGTTGAAGATCTCCTCCGACGTAAAGCTGGTTAGCGGAGTTCGTGCGTCACTGTTTAGTGAGAGCTTCCACAAGTTGGTAACCGAGTTGTGGGTTTCGCCGTAGGCTACGCTCTTGTCGTCGGGCATGAACATCGGGAACCCTTGCGTCGTGAGCGTGACATCCACCGGTCCCAGGAACTTTCCGTCAGCCGCGGAGACTAAGGCCACCTTCCACTGGGAAGTCTTGTCATCGAAGTACTGCACCAGGATGCGGTCACCCCGGTGCGAGAAGGACTGGTCCTGGATCTGCAGCTCAGAGAACTGGACGGGCTGCCCGCCGGAGAACGGCACCTTGAACAAATGAACGTTGCCCTCGGACCAGTGCTGAAAGTAGACGAAGGCGCCGTTGGGCGAGAATTTGGGGGCCATATCTGCGGTGCCGGAAGTCAACTGCCGCAAGTTACTGCCGTCGGCGTTAGCAATCCAGATATTCGGGGTGCCACCTTGGAGGCACATGAAGCCTACGTAACGTCCATCACGTGAGATCGTCGGTGAGAAGCAAGATCCATCGCCCGGACTCACTTGAACTACGTCCGAGCCGTCCATGTTGGCCGTGTAGACGTTAGAAACGCCAGTCGAAAACGAGGTGTAAGCGATCTTCCCGGCTGCCGCGTCAACCCCGTTGGTGCCGTCCTCATCGCTCTGGGTGATCTGTTTTGCAGCCTTGTAATCGCTGGTGGCGACCCAAAGGTTCGAGTGCGGCACGTCTTGTATGGTCACCAGCGTCGAACCGTCCGCAGTCACTCCAAGACTGATCTGTCCGTAGCCGTTCAGGTCATTGGTGATACGTGAAACTTCTCCACTGGGGTAGGACACAAACCAGATTTGGCTGGAGGCGGAGCCAACCCTGGGAGTCGCGGAGAACACCAAGCCGTCGCCGCTCCTGAGCCAGACCACACGCGCCACTTCGCCCGGCAGCCGCTCCACTAGTGCGCTTTCCTTCCCCGACAGATCCAACAATGAAATCCCATTGCTATAGCCTGACGCATTGAGTCGTTTCTTGCCAACGGCAACAAACTTGCCATCGGGCGACCACGAAGGTCCGTGGTTTTCGAACCAGTCCACAGCCAGCTTTCCCGTGGCAATGGGCCGCGCATCGCTGCCGTCGGAGCTGGCGACCATAAGTTGCGAAGTGAGGCCTTGCGGCGAGAACTCCCGGATGTATGCGAATTGCTTGCCATCAGGTGAAAAGGTGATCGGGCTCTGAATGTTGGACAGAATCTTCTGTGGAGAACCCCCGAGGGTAGGCACTTTGTAGAGTGCGCCGTTCGGTTCCGCTTTGGAGTATTGCTGGTAATACACGAAGTTGCCGTCGGGCGAGAACGTCGTCCCGCCGAAACCGTCGTCGGTATCGGGGACCAGCTTGACCGCGCTGGAGGTCGCAATCTGCCGCAACCACAAGCTCTTCTTGCCGTCCCTGGCGACTTCGTAAACCACGTACTTGCCATCGGCCGAAATGCTGGTCGAACCGTTCGTCTTGCCGTCGTGCGTCAGGCGCTCGATCGACATCTGCTGCCCCGCCACCCGAGTTGGCCGCTGATGTAACCGCGAATAGAGCAGCCAGGCAAAAGCCGCAACTATGATCACTCCTGCCCCCGCGGCTACCATCACTCCAGTCTTGTGGCGCTTCGCTTCGCCGATTAGCACCGACGCGCTGGAAGGCGGCGAAACAGTCTGCCCAGCCGGAGCCCCTGCCGTTGGGGCAGCTGCGGTGTGCTGCCCCGAAGACGCGCGAGGCACGCTCTTGTCGGAAATGTGATCGCGACGCAGGCGCTTCAGATCAGCTTTCAACTCGGCAGCGGTCTGGCAACGCAAATCGCGATCTTTCTCCAGCGCCTTCTCGATGGTCTGCGCCAGCTTCGGTGGCAGCGAAGGATTCACCTCCAACAGCGGCGCAGGATCGTGTTCGAGTATCGCAGCGAAAATCACCGCCGACGTGCTTCCCTTGAACGGCAACTGGCCGGTCGCCATCTGGTACATGACCGAGCCGAAGGAAAACAGGTCGGTGCGTGAATCGAGCTCTTCACCTCGCGCCTGCTCCGGCGACATGTAGGCCACGGTGCCCACAGCCGAACCTGGGGTGGTCAAGTGGCTCGACGCCGCCGTACTCAACGTCGGCGCGCCGACCGTCTCCGCCACTGGTTTCTTCT
Source organism: uncultured Acidobacteriaceae bacterium (assembly GCA_963782275.1). GTDB lineage: Bacteria > Acidobacteriota > Terriglobia > Terriglobales > Acidobacteriaceae > Bog-257. Next base: position 623,423 of record CAWAJA010000016.1, read on the forward strand.
GCTTGACCAGCTTGGCGAGTCCGAAATCCAGGACCTTGGCCACGCCTCGCGTGGTGACGAAGATGTTGGACGGCTTGATGTCACGATGGATGATGCCGTGCTGGTGCGCCGCATCGAGCGCCTCAGCGATTTGAATCGAGATGTCGAGCAGCTGTCCGGTCTTGAGCGGCTGGTTTTGGATAACGGCGTCGAGGGTCTGCCCTTCCAGCAACTCCATGACGATCATCCACTCGCCATCATGCTGCTCGACGTTGTAGATGGTGCAGATGTTGGGGTGGTTCAGCGCCGAAGCCGAGCGCGCTTCCTGCAGAAAACGCTCCAAAGCGCCAGTTGCCTGGCTGAGCTCCGGTGGAAGAACCTTAACCGCAACATGCCGCCCGAGCAGAGTGTCCTCTGCCTCGTACACCACGCCCATGCCACCGCTGCCCAGTTTGGACACGATCGAATACTGTCCGATGGTCCGGCCAATCACGCGGAACCTTCTCCTCGCCTCTATAAGGGACTCGGCTCGCTACCGCCTCAAACTTCCGCCGCCTTGTACAAACGTACCAGTTAGGCGGATCGACGCTCGCCCAGTCAACTCACCGCAGCCTACTCAGCCGCCTTCATCCACAGTAGTTTACCCTTGCCGCCGCTGTGGCCGAAATGCGCACAACTTACTTCATTCCCGCGTCTTTTCCCGCAGGCTCTCGGGGCGTTTCGCGCCAAAGCACTTCCCCGGGCCCAATGCAGCAGTAGTTAGCCATTGTTTCCATAAGCTTGCAAAGGTCGGTGGTATGGAACGGCAGGTGCTCTGAAGACTCAGTAGCGAGCTTGATCTAGCCCGTGTTTTTCAGGGGCACGACTAGTTGGGTGAGCGATGGGCGACCAGGTTCTTAAGTACGATTCTCCCACTTGGCAAGAAGCACGGCCCGCCATGGGGCTAGCCGAAGCTGAGGAACTCTGCACCTCTCGCTGGGTAGCCGGGGGGCAACTCCGCAGAACGTTTCGAAAGCGAGACGGAATTGCGCTGATCGTCTCCAATGTTGTCGGCGTTGGTATCTTCACCACGCCCGCCCTCATTGCCAACCTTGTGCCAAGCCCCACTGCCATGCTGGCCCTTTGGATCGTCGGCGGGGGCCTTGCCCTTGCCGGAGCTGCCTCTTACGCCAAGCTGGCCAACCTGTGGCCGGCAGCGGGCGGGGAGTATGTTTACCTGTCGAAGGCCTATGGTCCGTCGGCGGGATTCCTGTCAGGCTGGACTTCCCTCATCGCGGGATTTTCCGGGAGCGTCGCCGCCAGCGCCGTCGCTGTGGTGCTGTTTGCCGGCCAGTATTTCCCCGGCCTTGCGTCGGACCGCAGCCTGGTTTCGCTAGACCTCTTAGGTATCAGTGTCAGCCTGTCGCCGCGCACCCTCGCCGCGGCGTCGGTCATAGCGCTGTTCGCCGTATTGCACATTTGCAGTCTCGCTGCCGGCAAGCTCACCCAGAATGCGCTGGCGTTGCTGCTGGTGGGAATGGTCGCCATATTCGTTGGCCGCGGATTCGGCTCCGGCAACGGCTCATGGTCGCACTTCCACTCTTCCGGCGCACATTTTGGGCCGATGAACTGGCTGCTGGCGCTCATCCCAGTCATGTTCACCTACAGCGGCTGGAACGCCGCCGCCTACGTCTCCGAAGAAATCCATGCCAGCCGCCGCTCGATGCGGCCTGTGCTTCTGGGCGGAACTTCCATTGTCATCTTGCTCTACACCATGCTCAACGCCCTGTACCTTTACGCCATCCCGGCAGTCCAAATGCGGCGTGCCACCAACGTTGCTGACGCGGCGGCGCGGGCCTTGTTCGGCGCTGGATCGCAACTGGTGACACCCGCGCTGATCGTGGCTCTGCTGGGGGCCGTCAGCGCGATGACGATCGCTGGGCCCCGCGTGTATTTCGCCATGGCCCGTGACGGCGCATTCATTCCAGCCTTCGCTCGCACCAGCCCAAGATTTGGAACGCCCGCCCTTGCGATTGTCCTGCAATCGGTCTGGACCATCGCCCTGGTCATGCTTGGCGGGTTCGATCAAATCCTCATGTACACCGGCTTTGCGATTGTGCTTTCTTCGGGCGCGGCGGTCGCGGGCTTGTTTGTCGTGCAGCGGCGGAGCAAGCTCGCAGCTCCCATCAAGCGCGCCCGGCTTTTGATTCCCGGCATATTCGTACTCGCCAGTTGTGCGCTGGTCATTGACACAGTGCTGGAAGCGCCCAAGATCGCTCTAATCGGAGTCCTATGGATCGCCGCCGGGATCCCGGTTTACGCGGTGTGCCGCAGGAGCAGTTCCGCCCGCCTCGCTCTTCAGCCGGAAGAAGCGGCGGGTGATTAGGGGTGAACATGACCAGCCGGCGTGCTTATCGCTTCGCTCCTCCGCTGTTGTTGATTCTCACCACCTTCGCAGCGTCAATGCCCTTTCAGACCCCCACCCCTGAGTTCATGTCGCTTGAATCAGCGAAGCCAGTTCTGCAGAAAATGGGACCGGGCAACAGCGCTCATCCCGGCTCTGATATCAACGCCAAGGACTGGGCCGTCTGGTTGCAAGCATCCGACGCTGATATCCGGCAACGTTTGGACACCGGCGAAGAAGACACTCTCACCAATCTCCTGCGCTTCGGTGTCACGTTTACCAAGGAATATCGCATCGACGATGACTATCTGGTGCGCTATGGGCAAAGCAGTCTGGTGAATGCCTTCGCCGAGAACCGCGCCAACGATCTCATCAAGGCCCTCGCCGCTCCCAACGGCAACCAGGGCTTTGTCGAGATGCGATCCTTCGTCGAAAAGAAAGGCTTTTCGCCCAACTCACCAGCAGGAAGAAAGCGGCTCAAAGCATACCTGCTGGCGAATCTGGCAAGAATGCAAAAGGAGCTTCTGCAGGCCCGCCAGGAAGCGAAGACGAACCGGGACCAGTTGTTCCAGCACCGGGGTATCTCTCTGGATAGCAATCTGTGGCCCGACTACGATCTTGATCAGCAGTTGCAGAAAATGATGGCCAACGGAATGTTGAAGCCGGGCAGCATTCGGCGAGTGGCGGTTGTGGGCCCGGGCCTCGACTTCGTCAACAAGCAGGAAGGCGTGGATTTCTATCCGCCGCAGACGGTACAGCCCTTCGCCGTCCTCGACTCCCTGTTTCGCCTTGGCCTGGCCAGCCCAGACAACGTGGAGCTCTACACGATGGATATCAGCTCGCGCGTGAACCTGCACATCGAAGCGGCGAAGAAAAATGCTGCGTTGAGGCGCCCCTATACAGTCCAGCTCCCGTGGTATGCAGACGGGCGTTGGACACCCGAGTTTCGCGCCAGCTTCATCCAGTATTGGCAAGGACTGGGGGCAAAGATTGGCGAACCAGTCGCGCCTATCCCCGTCCCGCAATCGGCCGCGGGTTTTGACACGCGGGCGGTCAAGATTCGCCCCTCCGTCGTCACCCGCATCGAGCCGGTTGACATGAACATCGTTTTTCAGCGCCTGCCGCTTCCCCCGGAGGAGCGCTTCGACCTGATCATCGGGACCAACATCTTCCTCTACTATGGCGGCTTTGAGCAGTCGCTCGCCCGGGTCAACGTCGCCACCATGCTGAAACCCGGTGGCTATCTTCTCTCCAACGATAAGCTGCAGGACACCGTCCCTTCAGGCCTGGAGCAGGTGATGGTCACCGAAATCCCCATGACCGTGCCACCAGTCATCACCGACTACATCTATTGCTACCGGCGCACGCCGTAGAGCATTCGGGGAAATATTCATATCATACTTGACAAGTTTACTATTAGCAATAACAATAGAAATATGCGCGGTTTATCGTCGTTGCGATCGAAGCCGAGAAAGACCCAGTCTTATTCGCTCGATCCTGGAGTTGTTTCAGAGATCCAACGGACCAAGGGGCAGGCGTCCGCCAGTGAGCGCGTTAATCAGCTCCTCAGCTACGCGCTGGAAATGGAACGCAAGGCGAGCCTCTCCGAGGAGGCGGCGGAGTTCTTTGCGGATGCGCCCAACGACCGCCAGGAACGCCGCGCCTTTCAGAAAGCCAATCTCAAGAGCTGGTGGCGCAAATGACTGCTTGGCGTCGCAGCGCTAAGCCCGGGGGTTGGTACCCCCGCCGAGGTGAAGTGTGCCTGATCGCGCTGGACAAAGAACGGCCGGCCCTCATCCTCTCCAGCAACAGCCTGAATGCACACTCGCTGGATGTCTGTGTGTTGCCCATCTCCACCGCTGAGCATCGGGCGTTCTCGTTGCGGCCCAAGTTGAAGGCTGGCGAAGCCGGCTTGGTCCGCGACTCCTGGGTGAAGTGCGACCAGCCGACTACCGTGGAAAAGCAGTTGGTGATCTATCCCCCGCTCGGAGCCTTGTCCGCAGCCAGCATGGAAAGCGTGCAAGCGGCGGTGAAAGCTGCATTGGAACTCCCCTAAGGAATTCGTTTCTACGACCGCAAACTGTCTCTATCCCTACCGCCCCAGCTTTCTTGCCTCGCACGCCTGCACTACTTTCGACGGGTCGATGGCCTCCGAGTCCAACTGCATCTCAATCACTTTTCCGTTTTTATCGATGAGGTAATTCACGCGACGCGCGGCCTTGTACTTCGGATTGTAGAGTCCGTATTCCTTGGTCACGTCGCCGCCCCAGTCACTCAACAATGGGAAGGTGACTCCGATCTTTTCCGCCCACGCCTGATTCGAGAACGGTGAATCCATGCTCACACCCAGCACCTGGGTATCGGCGGCTTCCAGCTTGGCGAGGTTTTGCTGGAAAGCCTGCATCTGTTTGGTTCAACCACCGGTGAAGGCGAAGATGTAGAACGCCAGGGCGACGTTCTTCTTGCCCTTGAAATCATGCAGCGAAACTTTCTTGCCGTTCTGATCGGTTAAGGTGAAGTCGGGCGCCATATCGCCTACTTTGACCTTAGGCGCGGGCGTTTCGTCGGGTTTGTTGTCGGCGGCATAGCTCGCGGGCAGCAACGACGCCACCAGCAGCAGCGCCAGCAAAAGGCGTTTCATAGATTCTCTCCTCGGAGTTGATTGCGGGGCCTTTGTGCCATTGTCCCATTTGCCGGATGTTCCGCGCCAGAGGAGGGGAAGGCAGCCACGGATCTACACGGATGCACCTAAACAATCCGCGCTGATCCGCGAAAATCCGCGGCTAAATAAGCCTGCCGGGGCAGTAACGGAGCCGGGAGAACGAGCCGATTCCCAACTCGGACTCAAGTCCCAAGCTCAGGATGACAATTTTGTGGGAACGCGCACGAATTGCTAACTGCTAGCTGCTAATTGCTTCTTCACTCCGTCCTCAGCGCCTTCATCGGCTCAATCGAGGCTGCGCGCCGCGCCGGCAGATAGCTGGCCAGCAACACAGTTGCAACCAGGATTGCCGTCGCCGCAAACCACGGCATCGCGTGCAACACGCCAACCTTAAACAGCAGGCTGGAGAAGACACGGCTGAGCGCGATGCCAAAGATCGCGCCCAGCGCCACTCCTATTGCAGCCAGCCGCGCGCCCTGCAGCAGCACTAACTGCATCACCTCGCCACGCTGCGCGCCCAGCGCCATGCGGACACCCAACTCGCGCGTGCGCATCCGCACCGAATAGCTGATCACGCCGTACAGCCCCAGCGCGGCCAGCAACAGCGCCAGCCCGGCAAACGTGGTCAGCAGCAACACCACAAAGCGCCGCCCCACTGAGCGACTCGTCTACTCGCTCGTCCATCGTCTTCACGTCGTAGATGGGGACACTCGGATCCACCGCGCGCACCGCCGCCCCGAGGTCGCCCTGCAAGTCCTCAGGCGAGCGCGAACTGCGCGCCACAATCGCCGTCGATAACTGCGGCGCCTGAGCGGCGTCAAGGTAAAAGATCCCCTCGTTCGTGTCCGACTCCAGCGAAGTCGTACGCGCGTGCGCCACCAGGCCGACAATCGTGTACCACGGTCCTTTGCTGTCGAAGCCAATGTGTTCGCCAACAGGATTCTTGCTTCCGCCAGTACTGGTGTGCCAGCACGGTGTCAATCATCGCAACCAGTTCTGTCCCCTGGCGGTCCTGCGGAGTGAAATCCCTGCCCATCAAGAGCGGCACACGCAGGGTAGAGAAATACCCAGGCGAAACCACCCCGACGTTGCCGTGGGGTCCGGGATCATTGGGCGGGAGCGTTTGTCCCTTAATGGTGAAACTTGACGATCCGCCCTGGTTATCGAAAGGCACATTACCGGCGAGCGCCGCACTGCTCACGCCTGGGATACTCTGCAACCGGTCTTCCAACGCGCGGTAAAACGCGGCGACTTTTGCATCGCTGGCATCCCGGGCTGCTGCCGCTTGCTTGGCGACCTCTTCCTTGACGGCGGAAGCGCTACTCGCAGGTTGAATCGGGCCGTAAACCGACTGCGGCAACGAAAAGCGCGCCGAAAGTAATCCGCTGGGCTGGAATCCAGTCTCGACTTGCTGCAGTGCCTTCAGGCTGCTCAGCAGCAGGCCCGCTCCGGCCAGTAACAGCAGCGAGAGCGCGATCTGCGCCACCACCAGCGACGCCCGCGCGCGCTGATGCACCAGGCCGCTGGTGCCCGAGCGGCCGCCTTCCTGCAGCGCATTGAACCATCCCGGCTGGGTGCGCTGCCACGCCGGAACCAGTCCGCACAACAGCGAGCACAGCACTGCGATGCCGGTCACAAATAGAAACACCGGCCCGCGGAAGGAAGGTTGAATCTGCGTGCCCAGCGCATCGGGCAGAGAGCGCAGCAGCAGCGGCGCGGTCGCCAGTGCCACGGCGAAGCCGAGCGCAACTCCGGCAACCGTCAGCACGATACTTTCCACCAGCGCCTGTCGCAGCAGGCGGATACGCTGCGCGCCGAGGGCAACTCGAATGGCCAGGTCGCGCTCGCGTGCCGACGCCCGCGCCATCTGCAATCCCGCGATGTTGGCGCACGCGATCAGCAGCACCATGCCCACCGCGATCAGCAGCATGGTAAGCGGCTTGCGCAGATTGCCGCCAATGAACTCCGTGAGCGGCATGGCGAACATCCCCCATCCGCTGGCCCGGCCGAAACTCTTCGTGCCCTCGGAGGCGATGTTCTGCTCGGCCTTCATGTTGAGATACGCATTTGCCTGTTGCAGCGTCGCGCCCGGCTTCAGTCGCGCCACGGCAAATAGATTCTCGTTATAGCGATAGTCCGGGTCGTGGTAGCGGGCCGGAGGAAACGCGATGGGCACCCACAGCTCTGCCTGATTGGGCCAGTTGAACGACGGGCCCATCACTCCCACCACCCGAAACGCCTGGTTGTTGAGCATCAGCGTCTGACCAATAATGTTGGGATCGGAGCCAAAGCGCTTCTTCCATGTGCGGTATGACAGTACGGCCTCATTGCCTGCGCCGGGCTGATCTTCTTCCGGCGTGAACACCCTCCCCAGATACGGCCTGACACCAAAAGTGTCGAACCAGCCAGACGAAACCTCGGCGCCGATCAGCAGTTCGGGATTGCCGTTTTCGCGGGCGTAGTTGAAACTGCCGCCCTGCATGACCGCTCCCGACGCGAAGATGTTCTTGCCCTCGATCGCGTCGCCAAAGTCTGGCGCGGACATGCTGATATTGCTCAGATCGGGCATCGCATTGTAGCGGGCGCGCAATGCGACCAGCCCGTCGGCGTGGGGAATGCCGCTGGGATTCAGCAGCACTGCGTTGGTAACGGAGAAGACCGCAATGTTCGCGCCGATGCCCAGCGCTAGCGTCAGTACTGAAACGACGGCGAACCCGGGCGACTTGCGCAGCTGGCGCAACGCGTAGCGAAATTCGTGGAGAAGCGTTTGCATGGTAAAACCTCGAAATCAGCAACTAGCAATTAACAATTAGCAACAAGCGATTAGCGCGTGTTCCACAAAGTTGTCATCCCGAGCGAGGACTTCAGTCCGAGCCGAGAGCCTGCCCTGAGCTCGTCGAAGGGGACCTGCGTTTCTGCCGGCACGGAGTCCGTCGCAGCGTCGTTGCGGGCCGAGATCGACTTGTTTGACCGCGGATTTTCACGGATGAACACGGATTCTTCGGGAGAAGAACATTCAGATTAACCGCGGATTTCGCAGAGGAACGCGGATCGAATCTCTTTAATTTGTTTTGAAACAATCCGTGTTCCTCTGTGTAAATCCGTGGCTGATTTTCTCTTCCTGCCCCCGTGTTCTCTGTGATTGACAACTCACCCTATACCTGTAGCTCAAAATCGAATCCCTTGTTCTAGCCACGGATTCTCACGGATCAACACGGATTCTTAAAAGAAAAAATCAAATTCCGATCCGCGAACATCCGCGTAAAATCCGCGGTTGACTTCGTCCTTTCACGATTTTCACTCTGCCCGTAGCGCCTGCATCGGCTCCAGCGACGGTGCCCGTGTTGGCGCCAATGCCCAGCGCGAGTGTCAGGATCGCCGTGGCCGCAAAGCCAGGTGACTAACAATCTGACGCAGCGCGAAGCGAAGATCTTGCCAAAAGCTTGACATGTCTCTCAAACTCTCCGCATGGCCAGTGCAAGGCAGCAGCCATGCCAGGGCTAATTTTTTGAATGGGTTAGGGAATGATTCGAGTTGGGATTGTCCGCCAGCGCAACCTCCATGTCCGCGACTGGACAGGAATACGCCGACGGGAACAACGATGTTCCCGTTGTTGGCTGGAGCGATGTACAGGCAGCCACACCCAGACCCAAGGCTGGGTGTGGGGAAGCTGATGCCATACCGAAAAGGCGAAAGCCCAGCCATGGGTTGGGCCTGTTCCACAACTTCCACTCTACTCTTGAGTATGGCACATTTTAGAGGGTAAAGTTCCGAGATTTGCAGTAATATAAGCCAATAAGAATCAAGCGTTTAATCGCCATTGTTGTGTTTTTCGCTATTGACATGTAAAAATACACGATAAAGAGCAGTAGTGTAGCTACTTGTCGTTCTTATTCCAAAATGGGAATCACTCAAGGCGAGCGATGTTGTACTTTGCAGCAGTGCCGCTGCCCCCGCTGAGAAACGCAACACCGACTTGCCGATGCTGCGGGACTCGCTGTCTGGCAATTCGACTCTATCCCTCGCGGCGGCGCCCGCCATTTCCTCACCCCTGGCTTACAATGAATCGACGGCGTCTAGCGCCGAGCGAAAAGCCGAGCATAATCAGGCGATAATCAGGAGGATAGATGGCGCAAGTAAAGATCACGTGCCGCAGGAACGGCCCCTACCGTGTGGAGGCGCCGGAAGGCACCATCGAACTGGTGGACGCCGACGGCAATCTGTACGACCTCACCGGCAAGGTGGCGTTTTCGCTCTGCCGCTGCGGCGGGTCGGTGAACAAGCCCTTCTGCGATGGAACCCACTCCAAGATGGGCTTTGAGGCTGCGGAAGCTGCGGTGAAAAAGGCCGACGAGACCGCGCCCAATCCGCCCGTCGCGGGATAGTAACTGGGGACAAGTCACGCAGCCGATGGCCCGCGGGGCGGACCTTGTTTTCCTCCCGGTGAGCTTCGTCACTGACTTAGCGCCCGAAAGAGCCTATCGTATATGCTGTTCCATTCTTATCTGGCCGGATCCAATGCAAGACTTCCGGAGGAACGAGGTGTCAAGTGAGGCGGCATTTCCTCCCATTGATCGTGGCGGCGCTGCTCGCCATGAACGTCTTCGCCCAGCAGGTGCAACCGGGCGCGGACCGCACAAAACCAACCCCCTTGACCCAGATCACCATCGAGGGAAAGCAAATCGCGGGTGACAACGTGCTGGTCCGTAAAGGGATCGCGTACGTAAGCGTTCCTGCGTTGGCGAAAGCGCTGGGCGCGTCGGTTTCGGCGCAAGGGCAGGTGGCGGTGCTCAGTATTCCGGCCGATTCTGAGTCCGAGTGCGGAGACACATCTGATGTGAAGAGGCTTTCGGACGATTACCGCAAAGCTGCGGTACGCATTCCGGATGCGGTCGAGAGCCTGAGGGCACTGGTGAACAAGCAAGCGGCGGTCATTCCCGGAGCCAGCTTCGACGAATTGGACCGTCAGATCTCGGAGGCGGAGTTCCGCGCCAAAACCGACGCGGACAAGTCGGTATCGTATGCGCTGAGCCACGCTAGTAATACCCTCGCAATCATGTACTACAAGCTGCGCCGTGGCGTACCACTGGAGTACGCGAAACAAGGGGAACTTGATTCTGTCTTGTGCACGATCGAAAGCAAATTCGCCTTAGAATTCGGGCGCTTGTCCGGCAAGGAGACTTGCAGCGTATTCCACTCCCGTCAAGAGGAAGCCAAAAACAGCAATTAGCCTCTGGTGCATGCTGGCGAAGGTTGTCCCAGAAAAAAAGGCGCTAAGCGGCGAGAAGTCGTGGAGACCCTGCCGAGGAGGTCGCCTTGAGTTCTTTCGACAGCATGGCAGCGATCACCTTGTCGCTGACGCCGTTTCTCTTCAGGGTCTGCAAGCTACGCTCCGAGGTGTCGAATTCGCTCTTGTAAGACCCTATGACGCGGACTACTACGCTCTCGGAAAGGGAACTGCCTGCCAGCTTGACCACGTGATTGTTGGTGAGCCGCGCCTTGCCTTGTTCCCGGCGGAGAAATGAATTGTCAAGCAGGGCAGCCAAGATCAGGCTCACGACAGGCACTCGGTAGATGTGGCTTTACTCGATCAACTCCGCCGTCGAAGCGAACTCGATTTGATCGAAACCGAATTTCACATGCCACCTCCGATCTCCTCCTGGACAGATCCTGATTCGTGATTCGGGCCCTGATCTTGACCAGAGTACGGCTGGATTGATATCGGTGTGTCACCTGTCAGTCATGGATTTGTAAAAACTTTGTCGCAAGGGTCGGGGATCACCCCTTGGCCGGTTAACACTTGACAAGTGGGTAAAAAGCGAACACAATCAGCGAACCCTTCACATTCAGGAACGGGTAGTTCCTCAATTCAAAAAAACTGTTCAACCTTCAAGGAGATTCCAACAAATGTGTAAGAACATCAACCGCGCTGCGCGGACCATGGCGCTGGCGCTCTTAGTGTGCTGCGTGGTAATACCTGCCCTGGCGCAAGATGACGACGCCGAGAACGGTCCAGCCGTAGGGAAGTTCGCAGTGCTGCCGCTGCGTTTACAACCCGATTACCTGACAGCACCTTCCACTCCGCTACAGACATGGAACGGTACGTTCACCTACTTAGGGACGCCGTACAACTACAACATGGTGGGCACGAACCCGACGACCGGCAGTTCATCCAAGGTGAAGACGTTCATCGTTCCCATCAAGGTCATCATCACGACGGGGACGACGCACACAAAGTATGACCCGAAACACGTACTGTCCAACGGCAATACGGTAACAACCAACACGGTAGACTCGCCGATTTTCGATAACACTACCACCTACACGCAGGGCGGGGTAGACGTGGGCACCTCGCAGTACGTTGACGCATATCAACGGGCCAATTTCTGGGACATCGTGCAGAGCCAGCCGGGTTATCACGTGTTGCTGGGAGGCCCCACGGTGCTGGCTGAGCAGACCCTGAAGCCGCCGGCCACCAAGGGAACGAACGGCACGCCGTTCGGTTTCCAGGCGGCGGAGGTGGACATCAACTGGTTCGATGCCAAGTTGCAAGGCATTATTGCCACGTTCCCTCAGATCACTCCCAACACGTTTGTGATCTTCCTGACCTATAACGTGTACCTGACGGAGGGCGGCTGCTGCATCGGCGGCTACCACACAGCGATAGGCACCGCCGGCGGCATCCAGACCTACTCGGAATTCACCTACGTCGATCACCCGGGCGTGTTTTCGCAGGACGTCTCGGCGCTGTCGCACGAAGTCGGCGAGTGGGTCGATGATCCGCTGCTGAACGGCGGCAACAACACGCCGTGCGGCATCCTGGAAGTAGGCGACCCGCTGGAGGGCACGGCCAACTACGGGAGCCACCATTACGTGCTGCATGGGTTCACCTATAACCTTCAGGACCTGGTGTTCCTGCGCTACTTCGGGGCGCCCGCCAACACGTCTGTGAACAGCTGGTGGAGCTTCCAGAACTATCCGTTCAGCAAAATTTGCCAGAACGGCAGCTAGCAATCCATTCTCACGAGATGTACAGCAGGTAGCCCGCTTCGTAAGGAGCGGGCTTTTCGTGCAGGCGCACAGCGGGACTGCCAGTTGCGATTGGCGCCTATTTCCCCTCAATCCATGCGAAGCGGAAGATTGCCAAGGGATCCTCCGCGTACTTCACTTCCAGGTCGAGATACCCGTCCCCCACAACCCAATAGTAGGTCTTGAGGGTCGCGATCATGGCGTCGATGGCTTCATCCAGTGCGCGATGTGTGGAAGCCAACGCCGACGGTGTCCGCTCATGATGGGAAAAATGCGGGTCTACCGCAGCTTTGAGATTCGCAGCCGCGCGCTCGAGCGTCGCCGAATCGTTCGCGAACTCACGGTCTCCAACTTTGTCGTGCAGCAGTTGCGGATACTCACCGATTTGGGCGAGCACGCGCCGTAACGAGAGTCCGCTGCTATCGGCATCCAGCAGGCGAAGCACCCGAATGGCCATGGCATCGGCGTATGCGCCGCGCACCATGACGATGAATGCATTGCGCGAGCTTTCCAACCGGGGGTTGGTTGCGATGACCTCGCTCTCCAACTTGCGATAGATGTCGCGATCGGTCGCTAGGCTCGCGACCTGCTTTCCTATCTCGCGCAGCTCCACCTTGGCGCGCTCACGAAACTGCTTTTCACTCAACATGCAGAAAGTGTAACTGATGGCGGTTCGCGATCTGTGAGGTCGGTCGCCGAACACATTCCGCGACGCGGAATTCAGGGGTAGTGCAGGGACTTCCTACCCTTCCCAGACAAACGCATCGAAGACACGCACTTCTATGAAGCCCAACTGGCGATACAAATCAACCGCGCGATGGTTGGCTTCGGTCACGGTGAGCGACAACAGGCTGAAGTTTCGGTTGCGCAGCGAATTCCAGGTGTGAGCGATGAGGTTCTCGCCAATCCCGAGGCGGCGGTATTCGGGAACCAGGCATACTTGGGTGACGTGCCCGACGTCGTCCCTTACACGCGAGCAAAGAATGAGCCCGATCAGCGCGTTGCTGGGCCGATGAATGGCCACGAACGAGGAGTCCGTGTCGAAGACCCCGCAGCCGGGGAAACGCACGATGTTGTTCAGGAAGCGAATGGAACCGGCGTTGGTGCGGTATTGATCGTTGATCTCGGAATCGATGTGCACGCGATAGGACGCGGTGATGACTCCGGCCGCTGGCTGGTAGTCCTGCTCGGCCCAACGACGGACATAGATCTCCGCTGGCATCGGCAGCGAGGTGATTTGCGGGGCGCCGATTCCGCTCAACTGCAAGGCGAGAAACAAGCGGCGGTGGCGCTGGAATCCCGCCGCCACGAACGGAGCAGCCAGATCTCCGGTCGAATGCGTCAGCAACTGCGCTTCAACCCGATGAATGCCCGGGGACTGCTGCAGGGTCTCCACCATGTGGTCCACCATCTGCAATTCAATGGCGTGCGCATCGCTGCGACGCGGCGAAACAAACAGGTCGCCTACTACGCCCTTGCTTCCCTCGTAAACGAAGAAGGAATAGCCCACGATGCTTCCCCGCTCGACCGCGGCATAGCCCGGCAGAATCTTGGCATCCACATAGCGCAGAATCATGTCCGCCGAGCTGCGATAGTCCCACGAGAGCAGCGAGCCCCAAGTCTCAACTTCTTCGTCGAGCAGGGGACGCAGATCGGTAGACGAGAAGTGCCGAAGGTCGAGAATCTCCACCGCCCGGGGCGCCGGGCTATACTCCTCAACCGTTCTGTGCGCTGCGGCCATACGCTGAGCCAGTCTAGTGCGATTCGGCGACGTCCCGCAAACAGAAACGACGCTTGCTGTTATCTAGGGATGAGCCGGACCGGAATTTTTCGCCGAAATCAGGTAAAAATCCAGATGCTGCCAGCGAAAGCCGCCGACGCGGGTGACGAGGCGGCGCGGCAGCCGGTATTCCAGTTCTTTCTGGCTTCCACTGGCGGCCACTACCAGGTGATCGACGTCGGGAATTTCGTTGCGCTCGTAGCTGGGAATGGGCTGGTTGCGATAGAACGCCAGGCCGTATTCCACGCTGCGGGGCACATCGTAAACCGCCAGCGTCGGGACATCGCCGAGCGCCGCGATCGCCGCATTTACCGGACGCGCCGACTGCAGCACATCGATGATGGGCGCCGTTCCACGCAAAAGCAGCGAGAAGACGATGACCACCGGAACCAGCGTGATGAAGCGGAGAACGCGATATCCCTGGTTACGCAAACTCAGCCAGAGGGTGAGAACGGCGGTCAGGGCCAACGCGACAGCCACGATGATCGCGTTGCGCGGCAGGGCGAGCTTCAGCAGCTTGAATGGAACGATAAGCGCCGCGGCCAGCATGGCCGCCGAGAGCAGCGCGTGCAGCAAGGCCAGCCAAGGGTTTGGTTTTTCCTGCGCCTCTTCGCTTCTCCGGATGAAGTCGGCCAGCAAGATGGCGCCTGCCGGAACCGCCGGCAGAATGTATCCCGGGAGCTTCGATTGTGACAGCGAGAAGAAGAGGATGGGCAGCAGCAGCCACACCGTCAGGAAGGTACGCAGGTCTTCGACCCCCGCCGGCTGCGCGGCGGAGAAACGCCAGTCGCGAATGGCATCCACCACCGCAGCGATCACGAATACGATCCACGGCACCAGGGCGAGCAGCGCGACCGGAAGGTAATACCAGAATGGCTGATGATGGCGGTAGAGATCGGTGGTGTAGCGCGCCAGGTTCTGTTGAAGGAAGAAGACGCGAAAGAACTCGGGATTAGCGCGCTGCACGGCGATGAACCACGGTAAGGTCACGGCGAGATAGAGCACAATGCCAACGGGCCATAGCGTACGCAGCAGCAATCGCCAGTCGCTCCGCAGGGCGGCGAACACGACAAGAATCAACCCCGCGAGCAGAACCGCGACCGGCCCTTTGGCTAACGTCCCCAGCCCGCAGGAAGAGATAGAAGCCGAGCAGCCAGCCGCGGTCTCCGGTGGAATACCAACCGTACCAGCAGAGCATGGCGGCGGTGAACATCGCGGCCAGCGGCATATCGGTGGAGGCACTGCGCCCAAAGCCGATGACCATCGCCGAGGCGGCGGTGATCAGCGCCGCATCAAGCTGCATTCCGCGCCTGAACTGGCGCGCCCAGACGTAGATGAAAAACACCATCAGCGAACACAGGATTGCCGACGGCAGGCGCGCCGCCCAGTCGCTCACGCCGCCAGCGCCCTTGTAGGCGATCATCGCGCACCAGTAATACAGAGGAGGCTTCTCCAGCCAGGGATGGCCGTAGAGCACCGGCGTGACCCAGTCATGACGCGCCAGCATTTCGCGCGCGACTTGCGCGTATCGAGGCTCGTCAGCACCGACGAGCCCGACCAGTTGTATCCCGACGATGAAAAAGAACCCGCAGAATGCGAGGAGGGCAATAACGTCAATCGAACGGCGGATGCGGTCCGGCGGGCTGTAGTTTCTGGTTCAATGGTAGGTCCGTTCGAGATTGCCTGAGGCTACTGAACACGGGTTTGATAACCGCGCATCCGCAATTGCGCCCGCACACGCTCGGTCGCGGCTGACAGCGGGCCCTCGATTCCGCAACCGCTGGCGCAGTCGTGTCCACCGCCGCCGAACGCTGCGGCTACGGCGGCGACGTTCACCGCACCTTTGCTGCGCAGACTCACGCGGAAGCGCCCGTCGGTCTGTTCACGAAAGAACAATGCCACTTCAATGCCCGCGATCGCCAAGGCGTAATTGGCCAACCCTTCGCAGTCCTCTTCGCTGGCGTGGCAGAGTTCCATGGTCGCGCGATCGACGTGCATCCATACCAGGCTGCCATCGCGCTGCAGCGTGCTCAGCGCTGCGCCCAACAGGCGCATCTTGGAAATTGGGTTGGAGAAGTACACATCGTGAGCGATGCGAACCGGATCTGCTCCGCAGCGCACCAGTTCCTGCGCCAGCGCAAAGGTACGCTCCGTGGTGCCGTGGAAGCAAAAAGAGCCCGTGTCGGCCAGCACCGCCGTGTACAGGCAAGTAGCGATGTCAGGTGAGATTTTCACACCGGCCCTGCGCGCCAGGAGGAAGATCATTTCCGCCGTGGCGCACGCGCTGGGATCGATCCAGTTCACGTCGGCAAAAGGCCTGCGCCGTCGAGTGGTGATCGATATTGATGAGATAGTGCCGCATCGAGTCCCGCCAGGCAGGTGCGCTGCACGCTGTCACATTCCAGGATGATGGCAGCTTCGGCTTCGGGAGCCTGCTCGGTGGTCCGCAGCACGGTGTCGCTGTACGGGAGCGGGCGATAGATGACCGGCACGCCACCGCTGAGGACGACGCTCGCCTGTTTTCCCATGCTGCGCAGAATCTGGCAGCAGGCCAGCGCCGATCCGACGGCATCGCCGTCGGGGCGGGCATGCGAAGTGAGAATGAATGTCTGCCTCTTACCGATCTGATTCAGAACTTCGTCGAGCATCCTTGTGGTCCCGAGTCCGGCCCTAACGCTTCCTTTTCTGAATGCGATGCAGCAGCTCTTCGATCCGGCCGCCATGCTGGTCGGAGCGGTCGAGCACAAAAATGATTTCCGGCGCCTGGCGAATGCCGAGCCGACTCACCAGTTCATGCCGGATGTAGCCGCCGCGCCGCCTTCAATCCTTCAAGGCTCTGCTGGGCCTCGTCTTCGTCGCCGGCGGCGGTCACAAACACGCGCGCCGTCTTGCCATCGGCGCGCCATGTGGACTTCGCTGACGCTGACCAGGCCGATGCGAGGATCGCCCAACTCTCCTTCCACCAGGGCGACGATCTCCTCCCGCAGGGCTTCCGCCATGCGACCGCGATGGTACTTTTGTCCCCGGTTCTCCATACTTCTCCTCTCACGCCGGCAAAATGGGGGAACGTTAGAGGATACGCCCATCTTGTCAACCACCCGGTCAAAGGACGCCGTTGACCATCACGGTTCCCCGGCCAAACGGCCACCGAATTCCGCCTCACTTAAGAAATCGACAAACGAATCGGTAACTTCACCGCCGCGTTGTTAGCCATGCGCGATGGCGTGCCGTTCCACGTTATGCATCAGTCCTTCGAGATAGTCGCGCGAGCCGGAAATGCTGACAACGCCAAGCGTCGCGCGCTGCCACGCCTCGCTTGCCTCAAGCTCGGCAACGGCGACGTTGAAGTGTGCCCGCAGGCCATCTTTGACACTGCGCACCACCTGGCGTTTGTCTTTGAGCGAGTGCGCGCCTTCAATGCGAATCTCGAGCGTGAGATACGCAATCATTTTCCGTCCTATTGCACGACGTCCCGGAAGCTGCCTTCTCGCGTGGAGAGATCAGTCCCGGGACGACACGTTCCGTTCCGTTCTATACGAAGGCTTCGGCCGCTACCCGCTCGGTGACGAAGTCCTCGATGACATCCCCGACTTTGATGTCGCCGTAGTTGGCGATCGAGATGCCGCATTCCATGCCGTTGCGCACTTCGCTGACATCTTCCTTGAAGCGCCGCACCGAGCCGATCTTGCCCTTGAACACGACCACGTTGTCGCGCAGCAGGCGAACTTCGGCATCGCGCTTCATCACGCCATCGGTGACGTAACAGCCGGCCACAGTGCCCACCTTGGGAACCCGGAAGGTATCGCGCACCTCGGCGCGTCCCAGATAGGTTTCCTTGATGATCGGCTCGAGCAGGCCGGTCATGGCGCGTCTTGATTTCATCCTGCAGCTCGTAAATGATGGAGTGCAGGCGGATGTCAACCTTTTCCTGCTCCGCCAGTTCCTGCGCCTTGCGCTCCGGCCGCACATTGAAGCCGATGATGACGGCGTTCGACGCCGAGGCCAGCAGCACGTCGGTTTCGGTAATAGCGCCCACGCCGCTGAGCAGGATCTTGATCTTCACCCTGTCGTTCGACAGCTTGGTCAGCAGGTCGCTCAAGACCTCCACCGAGCCCTGCACATCGCCCTTCAGAATGATGTCCAGTTCCTTCTGGCCGGCGAACTTCAACTGTTCCGCCAAGCCTTCGAGCGACACGCGCGAGCTCTTGGCCAGCTGCGCTTCGCGCGCCTTCTGCTCGCGGTATTCCGAAATGCCGCGCGCCTTCTCGCGATCGGCGACGGCGACAAGTTGATCGCCGGCTTGCGGCAATCCTTCGAGACCCAGAATTTCCACCGGGGTTGCCGGAGTCGCGGCGTCGAGCGCAACGCCGCGATCGTTGAACATCGCGCGTACCTTGCCAAAGACGTTGCCCACCACGAAGTTGTCGCCGGTGTGCAACGTTCCGTTCTGCACCAGCACCGTCGCCACCGGACCGCGTCCGCGGTCGAGCTTGGCTTCGAGCACCGTTCCAGCCGCCAGACGATCGGGCACAGCCTTCAGGTCTTGCAGATCAGCAACCAGGCAGATCATTTCCATCAGCAGATTGAGATTGGTCTTCTGCTTGGCGGAAACCTCCACGAACACGGTGCTGCCGCCCCAGTCTTCAGGCATCAATCCGCGATCGGCGAGCTGCTTCTTCACCCGCTCGGGCAGAGCGCCGGGCTTGTCAATCTTATTGACCGCGACGATGATCGGCACCTTCGCCGCCTGCGCGTGGTCGATGGCCTCCAGCGTCTGCGGCATCACACCGTCATCGGCAGCCACGACCAGCACGACGATATCGGTCACCTTCGATCCGCGAGCACGCATGCGGGTGAAGGCTTCGTGACCCGGCGTGTCGAGGAATACGATCTCGCGCCCAAACGCCGGCGAATTGGTGATCGGTGATCGCGACCTTGTACGCGCCGATGTGCTGCGTGATGCCGCCAGCCTCGCCTTCGGCGACATTGGTCGAACGGATGGCGTCGAGCAAGCTGGTCTTGCCGTGGTCCACATGGCCCATGATCGTGACCACCGGCGGACGCGGTACGGCTTGCGCAGTCCGCCGTCTTCGCCAGCGCCTTCGGTTTGAACCGTGTCCTTAGCCAACTGCTCTTCGAAGCTGATGACCGCAGTCTCGGCCCCAAAGTGACGAGCCATTTCGCGTTGCCAGGTCCGAGTCCAGCGTCTGGTTGACGGTGGCGAAAACGCCGCGCGCCAGCAGACGGGCGATCAGGTCCTTAGCGCGGATTTCCAGTTTTTCGGCCAGGTCCTTCACGCTGATGCCTTCAGGAATGGTGATGCTCCGCGTGATCGGCAGCGGTTCACTCGAAAGCGACAACCGTGGCGGCGGAACAAAGCCCTTCATCGGGCCTTCCTTCACCCCGCGGGGAACGTAGCGCTGCCCGGGCCGCATCGGGCGGCCGGCCGGACGTTGTCCGGTGGGCGGCGGCGCAATACCTGCGCCGGGTCCAAATCCTGGACGGGCGCCCGGCGCGCCGGAACGCGTGGGATGTGGCCCGCGGCGCTCGCCCGGACGCGCCGGCGTGCGCGTCGCACCCTGCGGCGGGGCCCCCGGACGCGGGCGCTGGAAAATTGGTTTGCCACGCTCCGGCATGCCTCCACGCGCGGAGCTCCGTTGGCCGTCGGACGCGCCGCGCTGGGCGGAGCCAGATACACCGGCCGCGGCCCGGTTTGCGGAACAATCAAGCGACGGGGCGCGTGAGTACGCCGACTCCTGGTTGACCCGGGCGTGCGGGCGGGCTGGGACGCCTCCCCGGCTGCGGCGGCGCTGGAGCAGCGGAACGAGCTGGAGCGGTCACAGCACTCGTCGTTGCTGGAGAGGCTTCCGTTTCCAGTCTCGGCCGAAACTTCAACTTCAGGGGCTTCGATTTCCGGAGGCGCTACTTCGACTTCGTCCAGCACCGCAACTTGGTTCTCAATCATCGGCTCGGAAGCCTTCGCTGCTTCGACTGCGGGTGGTGGCATGAATCTGCGGAGCCGCCGGCGGTTTCGGCGGGGTTATTACGGCGGCCGGCTGGACGAACCACGGTTTGTGGCGTAATGAAACGGGGCGCCGGTTTGGGCGGCTCGAGGGAGACGGCGGAGCGGCGCTCGCAGCCGGTACAACAGGCTTGGCAATCGGAGGCGCGGGTTTTGGAGGTATCGGCTGACGGAGGCGCCACAGTCTGTCGCGGCGCACCTGGTACGGTTTGGGCCGAAACGGTAGGCGGGCGTGTAACTGTGGAACTTTGCACTGCCCTTTGCTCGACGGCCTTGCGCACGTCGCCGGGCTTGGAGATGTGCGACAGGTCGATCTTAGGCTTGAATTCCTCTGCCGCCGGGGCCGCCGCGCGCGAGCTGCGGCCGCTGCCGCTGCCGGGCTCTGCATGCTCCGCAAAGTATCTCTTCACGCGCTCCGCTTCATCCACTTCGATTGAGCTGGAGTGCGTTTTCTTTTCCGTTACACCGACCTTGACGAGAGCGTCGAGGATGGCCTTGCTCTTTACCTCGAGTTCTCGTGCCAGATCATTGATTCGAATCTTCTGCATGCCGCCCTGTTTCCTCCGTATTGTCCCGTCGGGTTACGACTTCATAGCATCCTCACGGTAAAAATTTGCCGGTCCGCAGCGCCAGCCGCGGACCTCGAACTTCTATCTCTTTTCCCCGGGCAGTTCTTCCTCGGGAATGTTCTCGTTCTCCGCCGCCGGCCGCTCGTGCGTGGTCACTTCGGCTACATCGGCGTCAGGAGCATCTTCGATGCCTTCGACGACTTCGGCCTCGTAGTATTGCCCGGATTCGACCAGGTCCTCGACGCTGTCCGAGGCGGCCTCGGCCTCGTCGGACAGGCCTTCGACGTCGCCGGATTGTCCGGCTGAATCCGGACCCGTCGCGCTCTCGTCGCCACCACCTTCCAGCGCGGCTTCCTCCGGCAGCGGGTTCTCGTCGCTTCCCGGCAGCCTTCTGCCTGGGTTGCCTCCTCGGCCGCGAGACCTTCGTCCGCAGCAGCTTCCTCTGCCGCAGTCGCGTCCTCTTCCGCAAGACCCTCGGTCGCAGGCGCCCCTTCCGCGGCCACGCCTTCCGCAGCGGCTTCTTCGGGAGCAACTTCCGCCGCCTCCAGACTGGAAAAGTAATTATTGACCGCGATACTGATTTTTTCCACCGTTTTCGGCCCGATGCCAGGCACCTCTTCCAGCTGCTCGGGAGTCATGTCGGCAACGGCCTCGACGGTTGTAATCCCAGCGGCAACCAGCTTCTCCACGATGCCGGGTTCCAGATCAGGAATAGTCTCCAGCGGAGTGGCCGTGCTGCTTCATCACTGCCGTCATCCGCTCTTCCACTTCCTGCCGTTTCTCTTCTTCGCTCTTGATGTCGATCTTCCAGCCCAGCAGCTTGGCGGCGAGACGGACGTTCTGCCCTTTCTTGCCAATGGCCAGCGACAACTGGCTGTCGTCCACGACCACTTCGAGGTGGCTTTCCTCTCCCTCGAGAACGGTCACGCGGCTGACCTTGGCCGGCTGCAAAGCCTTTTCAGCGAAGACCACCGGATCCTCGTGATACTCGATGATGTCAATCTTCTCGCCGCGCAATTCGCGGATGATCGACTGCACTCGCATGCCCTTCATGCCGACGCAGGCGCCCACCGGATCGACGTCCTTGTCCTTGGACATGACAGCGATCTTGGTGCGCTCGCCGGCCTCTCGGGCAATCGCGCGGATGACAACGGTGTTGTCGTAAATCTCGGGCACTTCCGTCTGGAACAAGTGCGACACCAGCTCGGGCACGGCACGCGACACCACGACCTGCGGGCCCTTGGAGGCTTTTTCGACGCGGACGATCACCATGCGCGCTCGCTCACCGGGAGCGAACGATTCCAGCC
Organism: uncultured Acidobacteriaceae bacterium; assembly: GCA_963782275.1. Taxonomy (GTDB): domain Bacteria; phylum Acidobacteriota; class Terriglobia; order Terriglobales; family Acidobacteriaceae; genus Bog-257. The sequence continues at coordinate 645,154 of CAWAJA010000016.1, forward strand.
GCGACTGCTCCTTCCGCGGCATCCGGCCCTCGGCCTTGCCCAAGTCCACAATGACGTCCTGGCCTTCCTGACGCTTGATGGTGGCGTTGATCACTTCCCCGACGCGGCCGATGTATTCGTTGTAAATCGTGTCCCGCTCGGCCTCGCGAACCTTCTGGAAAATGACCTGCTTGGCTAGTTGCGCTGCAATCCGCCCCAGTACATCCGTGGCCTTGTAGGTGCGCAACTCTCCGCCAACTTCGGCAGCCGGATCAACGCGTTTGGCTTCATCCAGCGTGATTTGCGCGTTGGGATCCTCGATCTGCTCCGAGTCCTCAACGATGGTGCGCACCGCGTAGGCGCGAATCTGGCCGCTCTCCTTATCGAGCTCGGCGCGCAGGTTCTCCTGCGTCTTGTAGTACTTCCGGGTGGCCACAACAATGGCATCCTCCACCGCGCTCACGACGATCTGCGGATCGATGCCTTTTTCCCGGCTCAGAGCGTCGATTACGTTGTACAGTTCACTCGCCATAAAATGTCCGCCACCTTACTTCCATTACTTCTTTGAACTTCCCATCAGAACTCGGGAACGAGATTCGCCTTTTCCACGTTGGCCAGTTCTATCTCGACTTCAGTCCCGTGCTCGACTGCCTCATGTTTCTTTGACTTCTTCCTGCCGGTCAGTTCCAGGCTAAGCCGGCCATCCTGAAACGCCTTCAGCCGCCCTTCAAAGTGCCGATTGCCATTCACCGGATCGCGGGTCATCAGCTTGACCAGGCTGCCGATGAACCGCTGATAGTCTTCCGGTTTCGACAGCTTGCGGTCCAACCCCGGCGACGAAACCTCCAGCATGTACGAGCCGCCCGGCACCGCATCCTCGACGTCGAAGATGGTGCCTGACCTCGCGGCTGAAGTTCGAACAATCCTCATGCGTCACTCCGTTCGGCTTGTCGATGTAAATCCGCAGCATTCGGGCTTTGCCCCCGCCATGCAGCTCGACATCGACCACTTCCAGGCCGCTCGACTGCGCCACGCGGTCTGCGATCTCTCGAACTTTGTCCAAACCGGCCGCCATCGTTCCTTACTTGCCCAAGAGTTGCTCCCGGCGAACGAGCACAAACCGCCCGTCAGGCTTTCGCTGCCGCCTGGAGTCGCCGTGCACCAGCGGATTGCCGGGGCCCCCGCCGCGTGCCGCCTTTGCACTCGATGGGGTGGTTACGGGTGGAAATAAAAAGTGGGCTCGCGCCCACCGATGTGCTTCGCCGAATACGCGCGGATCCGCGGTCACGCCGGGAAGGGGTGACTACGACCCTCAAAACACAGCAGTACTCTATGCAACTATACGCCGGGAAGGACCAAAATTCAACGAGCCGGCCGTACGGAAGTCCCGCCTTGACACACGGCCGGTTGACCCCTAACTCTAGGGCATGGAAGTACATTTGACCCCCGATCAAGAAGCATTCATCCGTCAGGCAATCTCCACCGGCCGGCTTCATCGCGAAGAGGAGGCGGTGCAGCAAGCCATGTTGCTCTGGGAAGAACGTGAGCGGCGACGGCTGGAAATACTAGCGGCGGTCGATAAGGCTGAAACTTCGTTGGCTCGCGGCGAAGGCCGCCGAATTACAACCCACGAGGAAGTGGCACAGCTTGCGGCCGATATAAAGCGGCGCGGCATGGCGCGGCTTGATGCCGAGCAGAATGTCAACCGGCAATGAGCGAGTTTCTTCTTTCGCCCGAAGCGGAAGCCGAACTTGACGCCATCTGGATTCGCCTAGCTCGCGAAAGCGGTAGCACCGATGTCGCCGCGCGGGTTGTCGAGAGCATCGTTGAGCGTTTTGGCTACTTGCCCGGCATCCGTACCTTGGCCGGCGGCGTGACGACGGGTTGGGTCCCGGTTTGCGCAGCTTCCCGGCTGATGATTATGTCGTCATTCATCGCATCAAAGAAGATGACGTCGTGCTGATCTTGCACGTTGTGCATGGCAGCCGCGACCTCATCACCATGTTCGGACCTTGACCTTGCCCCACAGGTCATCGCGTTTGCCTAACCCCTGCTGCAACTCTACAATGGAAGTTTATCCCTCCGCGGAACCATATGCCATGATCCATTTCCCAGTGCCTGAGGCGCTTACCTTCGATGACGTGTTGCTGTTGCCCGCCAAGTCCGATGTCTTACCTGCGCTGGCGGACACCACAACCCGCCTGACCCGCAACATCGAGCTGCAAATCCCATTGATCAGCGCCGCCATGGACACCGTGACCGAATCGCGCATGGCGATTGCCATGGCGCAGCAGGGCGGGCTGGGGATCATCCACCGTAATCTCACGATCGAGCAGCAGGCCGGAGAGGTGGACAAGGTCAAGCGCTCGGAGAGCGGCATGATCGTCGATCCCATCACCATGTCGCCGGAAGACAGGATCGCCGATGCGCTGGAGGTGATGCGCCGCTACCGTATTTCCGGCGTGCCCATTACCAAGAACAAAAAGCTGGTCGGAATTCTGACCAATCGCGATCTCCGCTTCGAAACCCGCACTGACATTCCTATCAGCGAAGTGATGACCAAAGAGAACCTCATCACGGTTCCGGTGGGCACAACCCTGAGCGATGCAGAGGCCATCCTCCATCAACACCGCATCGAGAAGCTGCTGGTGGTGGACGACCAATACAACCTGAAAGGCCTGATCACGGTAAAGGACATACAGAAGCGCCTGAAGTATCCCGACTGCCGCGAAGGATGCGCATGGCCGCTTGCGCGTCGGCGCTGCCGTCGGCGCAACTGGCGACTACCTGGAGCGCGCCCAGGAGATGGTACGGGCCAAGGTCGATTTGCTGGCGGTTGACAGCGCACACGGACATTCCACTCGAGTCCTGGAAGCCATAAAAGAGATCAAGTCGAAGCTGCCGGAAGTGGACCTCATCGCCGGCAACATTGGTACCTTTGACGGCGCTTGCGAGCTGGCCCGTGCCGGTGCCGATGCGATCAAAGTCGGCATTGGACCGGGCTCGATCTGTACCACCCGCGTCGTGACCGGCGCAGGAGTACCACAGATCACGGCCATCGCCGAGGCCGCGCGTGCCATGCGCGACAGCGACGTTCCCGTCATCGCCGATGGCGGCATCAAGTATTCCGGCGATATCACGAAGGCGATCGCCGCGGGCGCTGGGTGCGTGATGATCGGCTCGCTGCTGGCGGGCACGGAGGAAAGTCCGGGCGAAACCATTCTCTATCAGGGCCGCTCGTTCAAGGCTTACCGCGGAATGGGATCGCTCGCCGCCATGTCGCAAGGCTCCAGCGAGCGTTACTTCCAGGACACCGAATCAGACTCCTCGGTCCCCGTCGTTTCCGAGGATGGAAGCGACGGCAATCGTCTGGGCAAGCTGGTCCCCGAGGGCATCGAAGGACGCGTCCCCTATCGCGGAACGGTCGCCATGATCGTTTACCAACTGGTAGGCGGCGTAAAAAGCGGCATGGGCTATGTGGGCTGCTCCACCATCTCCGAGCTTCAGCAGAAAGCGCGGTTCGTGCGCATCAGCGGAGCTGGCTTGCGCGAAAGCCACGTGCATGACGTGATGATTACTCGCGAGGCGCCGAATTATCGTGTCGAGTAACGTTTCGGTGCATCAGCAGCATCTATCCGACACAGGCGCCGAATTGCCTGTGGAGCACATCCGTTTGCTGAAGCCCTCAAAGCACATCCTCACCAAGAATTGGTGGCCGGTGGTCGTCTGGCTGGGGATTATCCGCCTGGAATCTACCGACTTGGCTTCGTCAGCCAACACGGCTGGATGGCTATACGCGTTGCTGTCGTTCCTGCTCCCGCACACTAACCCACAATACGTGGAGCAGCTCAACGAAGTCCTGCGCAAGACCGGACACTTTCTCGGCTACGGAATTCTGGCTGCTCTGGTGTTCTTCGCGCTGAGAAATACTAACCGCGACCGCAACAATCCGGTGTTACTGCGGCCCTGGGGAGCATACCTGCACGACTTCTGGCGGATGGAGTGGGTGCTGCTGGGCATGGCGGTCACCGTAATCACCGCTTCCCTCGACGAGATTCACCAGTCCTTTATGGCTTCGCGAACCGGACGATGGCAGGACGTTATGCTCGATACCTGCGGAGCGGCTGTGCTTCAGATCCTCATTTATTTCTTCTCCCTGAAAACGTGGAGCCGCGGGCGCGAGCGCGCAAGCCACCCTGAATTTTCGTCCACCTCATAGGACAAAGGCGGTTGGCGAGATAAGCTCGCTCCAGTGGATTTGACGGCGTGACCACATCCGTCCATGTCGGGCAACGAACCTCTGCGAAGCCGGCGTGGTCGCTTTACCTCTGCTACGGACTCGTTCTGCTCTCCATCTTGACGTTCGCGCTCGTTCGCTATCGCTTGCGAGCCGTGCCTCTGGAGCGCGACGAAGGCGAGTACGCCTACGCCGGACAACTGATCCTGCAAGGCGTCCCACCCTATCAGCTTGCCTACAGCATGAAGTTGCCCGGCACCGCCGCCGCGTATTCCTTGATCCTGGCAGCGCTGGGACAAACGCCTTCTGCGGTGCATGTCGGTCTTATCTTCGTCAACGCGGCCACATCCCTGTTGGTCTTCTTTCTCGCATCGCGACTGTTCGGCTTTCTCGCCGGAGCGGTGGCTTGCGCCAGTTACGCCCTGCTTTCCGCAAACCCTTCCGGATTGGGACTCGCCGGACATGCCAGCCATTTCGTAGTGCTGCCGGCAGTCGCGGGCGTTTTGTTGCTGCTGGATGCCATTGAGTCCAACAAGACCTGGCAGTTTTTCTGCAGCGGCCTGCTGCTCGGGCTCGCCTTCGTCATGAAGCAGCCCGGCATTCTGTTTCTTCTCTTCGGCGGTATTTATCTGCTTCAATCCAAGCTGCGATCCCGCAGCCGTTGGAAAGACCTAGCCTCGAGCCTCGGCGCCCTGGCCCTCGGAGGTGCACTTCCCTTCGCCATCACCTGCCTGCTCATGCTGAAGGCCGGGGTCTTCCAGAAATTTTGGTTCTGGACGTTCTCCTACACCAGCCAGTACGCCTCGCGGGTGTCAATCGAGGACGGCTTCGCTCTTTTCAAATACATCATCCCCCACGTTGTGGGACCTGTGTTCCTGATTTGGCTGATCGCCGGCCTCGGGTTGACCACCTTCCTTTGGTGCTCTCGCGCCCGGTCGCACGGCGCGTTCGTAGGACTATTTCTTCTCTTCTCCTTCCTGGCAGTTTGTCCCGGACTCTACTTTCGCGAGCACTACTTCATTCTCGTGCTGCCGGCGGTATCGCTGCTTGCTGGATTGGCGGTGAGCTGCGCCACCGACAAGCTAGCCGCGTGGAAACCGTCGCCCGCTCTCAGCGCAGTGCCTATGCTTCTCTTTCTGGCTGCGTTCACCTACACGATCTACGGCCAGCGCGAGATTTTCTTCCGTATGACGCCGCTGGAAGTATGCCGCAGCATCTATGGCGCCAACCCATTCCCTGAAGCCTTGGACATTGCGCGGCTGGTGAAGAGCCAAACGCCCAAAGGCGCTCCGCTCGCCATCGTGGGCTCCGAGCCGGAGATCTTTTTCTACGCCGACCGTCCTTCGGCGACGGGATACATCTACACCTACGAACTGATGGAGCCGCAAAAGTACGCTGCCATCATGCAGAACGAAATGATCGCCGAGATCGAGAAGGCACAGCCCGAGCTGCTGATTTACGTTGACGTGCCGCTCTCCTGGCTCCCGCAGGAGGATGCCAACATGTACATCTTCGACTGGTTCAGGACTTACCTGCGGCACAGAATTACCGCCTGCTGGCGGTGGACAAGAGCACGCCTGAACCCGCTCGGCGACGCCAACAAAGGCGTCTCTCCGCCGCTTTCGACGTGGAACATTTACGTGTACAAGCGGAAGCAACCAGCCGTTAGCAATTAGCGGTTAGGACGATCTGCGCCTCGCTATTTCACATCACGTAAAATCGTACAGTGCGTGCTGACAAAGAGGTTTCCGCGCTGGCGCTACTAAGAAGTGTGGCAGTCTTTTCCAGCCTATCCGACCCGGAACTCGATTTTCTTACGGCTCGCCTGGTGTCTCGCCGATTTCGCGCGGGCGAGTTGATCTTCGGAGAAGGCGAACCCTGCGCCGGGCTTTACGTGGTACAGACGGGGAACGTTCGCATCTTCAAGACCTCGGCGGGCGGGCGCGAGCAGGTACTGGCAATCGATGGTCCGGGGAGCTCGATTGCCGAACTGCCGGTGTTCGATGGCGGCAATTATCCCGCATCGGCGCAGGCGGTGACGGATTGCCTCCTGATTTTCTTCAGCAAGCAAGACTTCCAGGCTCTCTGCCTGAAGCATCCCCAAGTCGCACTCAAAGTGCTCCGCGTGGTGGGAGCGCGGCTGCGCCGCCTGGTTGGGATTATCGAAGAGCTCCTCCTTCACCACGGTCCGGCACCGCCTGATCGCGTTGTTGGTTCGGGCCGGTAAAGCGGAGGGAAGCCGAGATGGGGACGCGGTTTCGGTTACGCTTCCTGCCAACAACAGCGAATTGGCCGCGCAGATCGGCACCGTCCGCGAACTGGTGTCTCGCAACCTGAGCCGTCTGCAGTCGGAGGGATTAATTCAGCTCGACAACCGGACGGTCTTGATACCGTCTTTCAGGAAATTGAAGGCCGAAGTGGAAAGCGAAACGGGCTTTGACTCAGACCCTGATAAACGCCAGTAGATCTCGCCGCAAGAAACCCTTCCAGCCCAAGCGAATCTGAACCGCTTCATGTCAAAGCTTGAATTACACGTTTCTGTAATCTCCGTGACAGAAGTCATAGCCGCCCGCTGGACTCCCCGCTAGGCTGGATTGGTGACGCGAGGCCCGAACCAGTTCCGGCGAATCGCGTAAGGAGGGATGAAATGTCAATCGCACCAACCAAGACCATAGGTGAAATCGCCGTCGAAAATCCCAACGCGGCGCGTGAGTTCGAAAAGCTGGGAATTGATTACTGCTGTGGCGGTAGCCGTACTCTCGGCGAAGCCTGCGCTGCAGCCAAGGTTTCCGTCGAGGAGGCATTGCAACGCCTGCAAAACAGCATGACCACCTCGCAGCCACGCGGCATCGAGACCTGGCAGAATCAACCGCTCGCCGACCTGATCGAACACATCACCAGTACCCATCATGTTTTTGTTCGCGAAGAGTGCCCTCGTATCCAGGCGCTGAGTGCCAAGGTCGTGTCCGTCCACGGCAAGAACCATCCGGAGCTGCTGCAAGTGCAGGAAATCTTCTCCGCCCTGGCGGAAGAGCTAAGTGTGCACTTGATGAAGGAAGAGCAGGTCCTTTTCCCCTACGTGCTTCGGATGGAAGAGAGCGTTCTGGCGGGCGAACCTGTGCCTCCCGCCATGTTCGGCACGGTGGTGAATCCGGTACGAATGATGATGCAGGAGCACGACGGCGCCGGGGACGCGCTCCGATCCTTGCGTGCGGTCACCAGGAACTATGCGGTCCCAGAAGACGCCTGCATCAGCTACAACACGCTCTACAATGCGCTGCAAGGCTTTGAAGCCAACCTGCATCAGCACATTCACCTGGAAAATAACATCCTCTTCCCCCGCGCGGTCGCGATGGAAGCAAAGCAGTAGAGGTGCCCTTTGTGCCCACCCGAGGCAAAGGCCGCGGCAGGCTTGGTCATCCAAATTTGTTTACCGGGGACGGCACAGGATTGCTCTCACCCTTGGCCAACCCCGGGCGAACGGGTGGGGCGCCCGGCACAGGATCTTCCCGTCGCCGTAGTGATGACGCGTGATTCGCACCTGGATTCGAACGGCGTGACTCCAGCCCGTAAAGGCGGAACCGAAGTTAGCCCAGGGCGGAAGCCCTGGGTGGGCGTTCTTATAAAGGCACGAGCCCCGTAGGGGCGGCACGCATTTCTTGTGTCGCCGGCTGAAGCTGGCTCAGGATTGATAAAACCAGCTTACCCAGGACTCCGTCTTCAGCGTAGGCCGCCATAAGCGCAGGCGAAGTTGAGGCGCGTTATCGGGCGTGAGCGCAGCGGGAGCCCGATGCCAAAACCCTGAGCAACGCCGAAGGGGGGGCTGGGCTAACTGCAGTTCCGCCCTTACGGGCTGGCGGATTGACGATTCCAGCCTTTAGCCGCGACCCAGGCGTTTGGTTCAGTCGCCGAACTGTCATCCCGAGCGAGGGCTCCAGCCCGAGTCGAGAGCCTGCCCTAAGCGAAGTCGAAGGGAACCCGCTTTCCCTGTGTTTTCTATCCACTATCCACTAATCACTATCCACTCCCCTGTCATCCCGACCGAGGACTTTAGTCCGAGCGGAGGGACCTGCTTTTCCTCACCCTTCTGGAATTCCAACTCACGCGGCACCCCTTCGTCTCACAAATGTGGACTTGGTCTGCCCCGCTGGCCCTGGCATAACCAGAGCGCCTCGGGCGCGAAAGATGATAGCCCACGGTTTTCAACCGTGGGTGGGGTGGAAAAGAATCCGAGTCCCCCGGGGACGACACAGATTGCTCCCACCCTTCGCCAACCCCGGGCGAAAGGGTGGGGCACCCGCGCCCGGCTACGATGGTATGGCAGTTTTGTCGGGGACCAAACTCTTAGGAAGATTCAGCGCTAGTACTTAGTTGCAATGAAAAGCGGTCTATGTCATGATTGGGTATGAGCAAATACCCCACCGCCCTCACATTGACGCCAGAAGACCGCTCCACGCTGGAGAGCTGGGTTCGCGCGGGTAAGACCGAAAGGCGTCTGGCAGAGCGAGCCCGCATGGTTCTGGCCGCCGCCGCCGGTCAAGGCACGCTTGCCATCGCCCGTGCGCAGCGCAGACGGCCCGCAACCGTCAGCAAGTGGCGAGTACGTTTTTCCCAAGCTGGTTTGACCGGGCTCCAGGATGCCCCGCGGCCAGGAGCTGCGCCGCGCTACGACGAAAACACCCGGCGCCGCATTCTGGACCAACTGGACCAGCGGCCGCCAGTCGGCCATGGGAGCTGGACCGGAGCGTTAGTGGCGAAGGCCTTGGGGGATGTATCCAAACATCAAGTCTGGCGCGTGCTGCGTACCCAAGGAATTCACTTACAGCGGCGCCGTAGCTGGTGCATCAGTACCGATCCGGAGTTTGCCGCCAAGGCGGCCGCTATCGTTGCCCTGTACCTGGACCCGCCGGAACACGCGGTCATCCTGGCGGTGGATGAAAAGCCGCATATTCAAGCCTTGGAGCGAGCCCAAGGCTATTTAAAACTACCCAACGGCCAAGCCGTGACCGGTTTCAGTCATGAGTACAAACGCCACGGCACCACAACCCTGTTCGCCGCCCTGAATGTGCTCACCGGCCAAGTCAAGGGCGGACACGCTCACCGGCGTCGACGCCGTGATTTTCTTGCCTTCATGAACGAGGTGGTCGCACTCTATCCGGGCCGGGAACTGCACGTGGTGATGGACAATCTCAATACCCACAAACCGAAACATGATCGTTGGCTGGCGCAACATCGCACGGTCCATCTACACTTCACGCCCACCCACGCCAGTTGGCTCAATCAGATTGAATGCTGGTTCAGTATCCTGAGCCGGCGCGCTTTGCGCGGGGCAAGCTTCACCTCGCCCCAGCAGGTGCGCGAGGCGATCGACCGATTCATAGCCGCATACAACCAAACCGCCACGCCCTTCGAGTGGACGAAACGCCAGATTCGCAATGTGCATCCCCATTCATCTTACGCTAATCTACGCAACTAAGTACTAGGTATGAGAATTGGCGTTCGAAGAGGCGTCTTGTGCGATGCGACGCGGATGCAACGCCGGCGACAAAGAGCACTCCGCCAACTCCCAGCGCACGGCGACTCGGAATATCGTGTTCGATAAGCCCGTACGCCGCGAACCCCAGGATCACCGTACAAGCCAAGGTGGTGACCAGGCCGGCCTCGGCTTGCATCTTCGGTAGAACCAACCGGGCCTCAAGATCCTTCCGCTTGAGATACTCGTGCCCCATTCTATAGAGGCGCGCACATTGGGCTCGGCTGAGCAATGAGGCATTGATGCGCCCGTCTTTGTCTTGTGTGTCTATCCCAAATTCCTTACAACTTTCCACCAGCACGTCGTCATACGCGGCGGCGACTGTTCGGAATACCTGCGGCCAGTAAACTGCATTTAGTAGCGCACCGCACGAGGAGAGCAGGAGCCCCGCAGCATAAGCCAAGGTTATATAGATAACTAGACCACCAAGGGCGATGGCGGAGCTCATCGTTAGTAATTTATCCAAACCGCTGCATACCCTGCCGTGGACCAACAGAACCACCAAGCCGCCGACAAGAATGCAACCTGCGGGAAATCGAGCAATGAGGTCGTAGTAAATCTCTGGTATGAGCGTTGGGATGTTCTTCACATCCGGAATACTTATGGATTCCTCTGGCATGTTGGCCTCCGCGACGCCAATTGTAAGCCACTGGGTTTCAAAACGGTGGGCGGAAACCGTGTCCATCCGAACTGACCCGTGTTCGATATGTTTTCTCCGCACCCTTTAGTCGTCGTCCTGCGCTATGCTCAGAGTGTTTCCTGCGTCGTCCTTGCCAGCGGCCAATGTTTGCTTATGCTTTATCTCACTCTGCATCTCATCTAACACCGCACGCGTCCTTTGGAGGCCATTCAGGATAGGATCGTTCTGCCATTTTGCCAGCCACCAATCATGAAGGATGCCACAAAGAATAAGCAGTAATAAGAAACTCATATAATATCGTTCCCGCAACGCTGGTGCGAAGTGCGCAGCGACAATGCCGCACCATCCCATTGCATGCGTAGCGACCATCAAGAGGTTTCCGCGTGCGTGCTCTGCGGTGGATTTCCCCAAGACTGAGTACCACATCCCCGACCAGGTGTCTCTGCTCCGCTTAATTCCATAGGAGTTTTCAAGCAATGCCGCTGCTGCTATGTGCCAACATCTCTGAACCTCGTTCACGTGATGAGAGATTTGGCTGCGCCGCATACCAAGGAATCCATAGAATTCCATAAACCATCTTTTGTTAATCCAGCCCGGCTTCTGCATGAGCCGACCGAGCGATGGGAGGATTTTCCGTTCCAAAAGTGCTTTCCAACAGAATGCCCTTAGCCTGTAGACCAAGCCGAGAAACTTCTGGATCAGGCGGACGAACAGTATCGAACCGTTCCCGATAGCGAACGCAGCCAATAAGGCGATGACCAAGAGCGAGAAGTAACCGAACGGGTAAGCCGCTTCAGCTTGGGCAACAAGCCTGGCGATCAGCTTGGGATTGGCTAGCAAAATGGAGAGTTCAAAGAACAAGCCCGGAATCAGGGCCGCCAGATATGAAAATGCAGTCGGAGGAATTGCCCGGGAAATATCTACCCTAATCATCCTCGCTTAAATCTATTCGGCGAAGGTACAGTAAGCAAGTCCTAATGTTTTCAGTCAATCGCGTGCTTCCGATCTTCTGGCGCCGAATTGTCCGGCGTTGACTGGGCGGGGGCTGTCGCATACAGTGTGGCCTTCGAACCACCCCAACTCGCGCAAAAGCGGCGCGAGTTGGGACCCCGATAAGATCATCCGTAGCATTCCGGAAGCAAGCGAGGTCACGCGGCAATGGCGAACCCTGAACACCTCCAAATCCTCAAGCAGGGCGTCGAGCAATGGAACAAGTGGAGAGAGGATCATCCTGAACTACGCCCGGATCTGGGCGAGGTCGACCTCAGCGGGGCGGACCTCCGCGAGGCAAATCTCAGCTTGGCGAGGCTCCGCGAGGCGGACCTCTGCGGGGCGGACCTTCGTGGGGCGGACCTCCGTCGGGCGGATCTCGGCGCGGCGAAGCTCCGCGAGGCAAACGTGATGAGGGCGAACCTCAGCAGTGCGCTACTCATAGGGGCGTCTCTCAGCGGCGCGAATCTCAGCGAGGCGGACCTCGGCGCGGCAAACCTCTCTCATTCGCGCCTTAACAGGGCAGACCTTCGCGGGTCAGACCTAGCCGTAGCGAACCTCTACAGGACGCACCTTCGCCTTGCGATCCTTGTCCGCGCGAAGCTGAGCATTTCGAATTTCAGCCAGGCGGAACTGGAAGAGGCGGACTTCACCGGAGCTTCGGCGGGGGGCACCCTCTTTGCTGGTGTGGATCTGAGCGCCGCCAAGGGTCTCGAAACCATCGAGCACCTCGGCCCCTCCACCATCGGCATAGATACCATCTACAAGTCGCGCGGCAAGATTCCCGAGGTGTTTCTACGCGGCTGCGGCGTGCCGGACGGGTTCATCGCCTACATCGGCTCGATGGTGGGACGGCCCATCGAGTTTTACTCCTGCTTCATCAGCTACTCGACTAAAGACCAGGAATTCGCCGACCGCCTTTATGCAGACCTGCAAGCCAAAGGGCGTGCGCTGCTGGTTCGCGCCGCACGACATTCAGGGGGGGCAAGACGATCCACGAACAAATCGACGAGGCCATTCGGCGATACGACCGGCTGCTGCTGATTCTCTCGGAACACAGCATCCACAGCGGTTGGGTGGAAACGGAGATTGCTAATGCCTGGGAGCGGCAAATCCAGCAGGAAAAGCACGTGCTGTTTCCGGTCCGGCTGGTGTCATTTGAGGAGCTGGAGAAGTGGAAGTGTCCCGACCCGAAGACAGGTAAGGACCTGGGGCGCGAAATCCGAAAGTACTTCATTCCCGACTTCAGCAACTGGAAGGAGCACGACCCGTATCAGGAGGCGTTCCAGCGGCTGGTGAAGGACCTGAAGGCAGTGGATAGTTAACGGCGGTTGCCAGTGGTCAGTTGTCAGTTGCCAGTGGCTCGCCGCACGCAGCTCTGACTAAATGCTAACTGCTAGCTGCCAAATGCAGAACAGCAGATCCCTCCGCTCCGCTTCGCTCCGGTCGGGATGACAATCGTTAACCCTGACGCCCTCGGTCGGGATGACAATCGTTAACCCTTAAGCCCTCGGTCGGGATGACAATCCTAATGAATAAACGTGCTCGGTCCGAATGACACCCGAAGGGGCCATCACCCACATCCGTGACCCAGTTCACAGACAACATTGGCCGTTACTCCATACACTCCACCACCAGAGGCTTAGTGTCTCTACTCTCGGCAACCCACCAAAGAGGGTGGCTGGGAGGCATCGATCTTTGAAAATTGAGTAGCGCTACTGATGACCAGATGGTTAATGCGGGATCTCCCGGCACTTGCGATTGGCGTCCCAAACAGACGAATTTTGGCGGCGTAAGTTATTGCGAAAAAAGCAGTTGCTTGTAAACCTTTGGGGCTCTATTATTTGCCAGGGGAAAACTTGGTAATCCCATGATTCTAAACAACATGATAGGGGGAGTTGGGTTAACCAAACAGTTACTATTTCGTCACGAAATGGGAAACAAGTGAATAGCGGTTAGTGGTTACAGAGGAGTTAACAGAATTTGCCAGTCGGAGAAAAGCAGATCCCTCCGCTCGGACTGAAGTCCTCGGTCGGGATGACAGCACGCAGGCATGAAAGCGCTCGGGATGACAGCCAAAAAGGAATGACGGCGTCGTGGGATGATAGCGAGAAGGCGCGGAGTCCGCGACCATCGAAAGGCGGGGAGCGAAAAGCGAAGAGCGAAGAGCGAACCGCCGAAAGAGTACGGCGACTTATTCAGGTTCTTCTTACGGCTGCGGTAGGGCGCTGGATGTGCCGCTCGCGGCTGAGCCTTCTGCGGCAGCAGAATGCTCGATGGGTTCGTCGCGCAGCATCAGCAGAACGCCTGATGGGAGCTTGACGTTCGATTTGGCGGAGAGCAGATACGTGGTGCCGTTCTTGTCGCGAAGAATGCCGACGTCGCGCAGCGACGGATAGTTTGCGGGTATCGGCTCTGGGGCCGCTTCACTGTCGCGCTGCGCCCTGACCCGGCCCGCAAGGGTCAGATTTGCGAGATTCGGATCGGTGATTACCGCGCGTCCGCCTTGATTTCTGCTTCGCGGATAGGAAGGCTGCGTGTTGTCCGGAAGTACGGAATCGGTGCGGCCCTGATTGCTATGCGGCGATATCACGATTTGCGCGGCGATGAAGGCGTGCAACGGGAGAGTGTGCTGCTTCCACTCGGCGCGATCCACCACCAGCACCAGCCAGGAATTCTTGCCATCCTGCTTGGGTCTGGCATCCAGAACGCGGCCGTGAAGCGTGGTGTTGGCCGGCATCACCAGTCCGTTGCTCACCAGCACGGCTTCCAGCGTCTTGAGTTCCACGGGATCGCCACGGTGGGCTTTGTCGGCGCGCACGGTCTTGCTCAACTGGGCCGGGATCGAGAGATTGCCCGGGGACGCAGTCTCGCTGGAGGCGGCCTGCTGGGCTGGAGCGAGCAACGCACTGAGAAGAATAGGCAACGCGAGGCATAGCTTGAGCATACGTCACCCCGCATGACGATTGGCCCAAGCTTATCGCCCAGAAGGCCGCAGGTAAAGCGGAAAGTGGTCGCGATTTGTAAAAGTTTTGTGCCTACGTCGAGCTTGCTTGTAAGGAACCGGCATGATCGCCTCCCGCAATAAATCCGCGGCGAACTCTCCTGGCTCGGCAATGAGTGCGTCATAATGAAAGGTTCCTTCTGAACTGATTAGAGGACTGAATCATGGCGATAAACCAAATCACCGAAATTTTGCCCGCGACGCGCATGGCGAACGTGCGTTACGCGATTCGCGATCTGGCCGTGGTTGCCGACGAGGTCGCGCGCCAAGGCCACAAGATCCTGTACCTGAATATCGGTGATCCCTGTAAGTTCGATTTCCCCACGCCGCCGCACATGATCGAGGCTGTGCTTAAGGCCATGCGCGACGGACACAATGGCTATGCCGAGTCGCTGGGAATCAAGCCGGCGATCGACGCCATCCGCAAGGAAGCCGAGCGCAACGGATTTCGCGACATCCAGAGCATCTTCATCGGATATCGGCAGCGGAGAAGTCATCGATAGCTGCATCACCGCGCTGCTGAATCCCGGCGACAACGTGCTGACACCGAGGCCGGAATATCCGCTATACGGCGCGATCATGGGCAAGCTCGATTGCCCGGTGAACGACTACGATCTGGACGAGGACAACGGCTGGGAACCCGACGTCGCCGACATCGAGCGCAAGATCAACTCGCGCACGCGCGCGATTCTGCTGATCAATCCCAACAACCCGACCGGCGCGGTCTATTCCCGGCAGACGCTGGAGAAGATTCTCGAGCTGGCGCGGCAGCACGGGCTGGTCATCTTCGCCGACGAAATTTACGAGAAGCTGATCTTCGATCCTCAAGAGAAGCACATCTCAATCGCAACGCTGGCGACGGATGTTCCGATCGTGACCTTCAATGGCCTGTCGAAGGCTTACATGGTTCCCGGATGGCGCATCGGATGGGCGATTGCAACCGGGCCGCGCGAGATTCTGAATCCCTATATGGAAGCCGTCCACCGTTTGCTGCGCGCGCGAATCTCGGCGCCGCATCCGTTCCAGCACGCCATGAAGCGCCGCGTTGGAGGGCCCGCAGGACCACATCTCCGAAATGCGCGAAAAGTTGCGCCGCCGCGCCGAGCATTACGATCGAATGGGCAAAGCGCACGCCGCGAGTGAGGCTGGTAGCGCCCAAAGGCGCGTTTTATGCGCATCCCAGCGTGGAGATTCCGGAGGACGATCTCACCTTCGTCACCGACCTGCTCAAGCAGAAGCACGTGCTGGTGGTGCATGGCTCCGGTTTCGGCCAGAAGCCCGGCACGCGCCACATCCGCATTGTTTTTCTGCCGCAGGAGCCGGTGCTGAGCGCGGCCTACGAGGCGATGACCGAGTTCATGCAGGAGCGGTACAAATAAAAACCTTGAAGGATTTCGCGGATGACGCGGATTTGTTCTTGTTTCAAAAGAAACTGATCCGCGAAATCGGCGTCCATCTGCGGTTGAACTCTTTCGCCATGGTCGACATTCACTGCCATATCCTTCCTGACATCGATGACGGTTCGAAGTCGTGGGAAATGACCGCCGAGATGTGCCGCGTGGCGGTGCAGGACGGAATCACGCACATCGTCGCCACGCCGCATTGCAATGACGACCTTCCTTTACGATCGCGACCGTATCACGGAGATGCTGGGCGAGCTTCACGAAGCCGCCGACGGTAAGCTCGACGTTCAGCCTCGGTTGCGACTTCCACTTCTCCACGACAACATCCGCGATGCGCTCGCCCATCCCGGGCGATACACAATCGGCGACTCGCAATATCTGCTGGTCGAGTTCAGCGACTATGGCATTCCGCCGAGCGTGAAGCAGGACCTGTTCTCGCTGTCCAGTCGCGGGATGGTTCCCATCATCACCCATCCCGAACGGAACCAGATCCTGCTGCGAAAGCCGGAGATGGTGCTCGAGATGGTCGAGCAAGGCTGCCTGGTGCAGGTTACCGCCAACGCGGTCACAGGATTTTGGGGCAGCGGCTCGAAGAAGATGGCCGAGTGGCTGCTCAAGCGAGAAGCCGTCCACGTTGTAGCCAGCGACGCGCACGACCCCAAGCGCCGAAGTCCGGTGCTGTCAGAGGCACGCAAAGCGATTTCCGCTCTGGCAGGCGAGGAGATCGCAGACGCTTTGTTCGTGCACAATCCGACCGCAATTGTAGAGGGCAAGAGCTTGCCTTATCTGCCGACCTATCACGTGTGATAGGGCCTGCGCGGTTCCAATGGAACTCCTCCAGGCATAGCACCAACGACCTCCAAGTGGTCGGACACTGAATAGCATTTTGGGGAAGTGCCGAGCTCCCAGTTTGCCGACCAAACTAGGTGTCTGGCCGATTCTGGGTTGCGAGTGACTTGGCGATATTACGCCAGTGATCGTAGCCAGCAAGAGCTAGCCGCTTCTCATTTCATTGACTTACCCCGTCCTTGGCCCTAAGATTCAGCGCTAGTGATCGGCCAAACCATCTCGCACTACCGAGTCATCGAGAAGCTCGGCGGCGGCGGGATGGGTGTGGTTTACAAGGCCGAGGACACGCGGCTTGGCCGCTTCGTCGCGCTCAAGTTCCTTCCCGGCGATGTGGCTCACGATCCCGCAGGCGCTTGAGCGCTTCCGGCGCGAAGCGCGGGCCGCCTCTGCGCTGAACCATCCCAACATCTGCACCATCCACGACATCGGCGAGCAGGACGGCCGCAGCCTTCATCGTCATGGAGTTCCTCGATGGACTAACGCTGAAGCATCGCATCGGCGGCACGTCCGATGGAATTGGAGACTGCTGCTGGCGCTGGCATTGAGATGGCCGACGCGCTGGATGCCGCCCATCGGGCGGGCATCGTCCATCGCGACATCAAGCCCGCCAATATTTTCGTGACCAAGCGCGGACACGTCAAGATTCTCGACTTCGGCCTGGCCAAGGTGATCGCAAGGCGCGGTTTGCAAGCAGCGGGAATTGCCGAGCACCAGCACGTTACGCTCAGCGATGAGCACCTGACCAGCCCGGGTGCAATGCTGGGCACAGTCGCGTACATGTCGCCGGAGCAGGTGCAGGGCAAGGAACTGGACGCGCGCACCGACCTGTTTTCCTTCGGCGCGGTGCTCTACGAAATGGCTACGGGCACGGTGCCCTTTCGCGGCGAAACCTCGGGCGTGATTTGTTCAGGCGATTCTGGACCGGAGTCCCAGCTCGGCCATCCGGCTGAATCCGGAAGTACCAGCCGAACTGGAAGACATCATCAATAAGGCGCTGGAGAAGGACCGCAATCTGCGTTACCAGCACGCCGCGGACATGCGGGCCGACCTGCAGCGGCTGAAGCGCGACGGTAGCAACGCCTCAAGCACCGCCGGCACGATTCCACGGCGAGTGCACCCTCTGCTGCCACGGTGGCGAAACAAACTTGCGCTCGGGATGGGTGGTCTTGTCCTTTTGTGCATCGTTCTCGTCGCAGTTTACTACTGGTGGCACAACCTTCACCTTCGGGTCCGTCCGGGCCACGATTGGCGCACCGACAAATTACATTCGTTGGCGATGCTTACGACCCCGCGATTTCGCCGGATGGAAAGTCAGTCGCTTACGTGACCGGCCGCCCTGGACGGGAACAAAAGCTGATGCTGCAAGACCTATCTGGCGGCCCCAGCCTGGAGCTTCTACATGGACAATTGCTGTTGCACCCCAGGTGGTCCTCCGACGGCTCCGAACTCGTGGTCGGTGTGGAGCCCGGTCAGGGTGAGGGCTTGGGGACCTTTCTTGTTTCTCGCCTTGGTGGCACCCCTCGGCGAGTCGGTGGGAGCGGTTACTCGTGCTGGCTACCTGACGGATCGCAGATCGTGACTACATACCAGAACGCGGACTTCGGAATCAGATTATTAAACAAGCTCACTGGAGCAGAACGAAAGATTCCTGCTCCCTCATACCAGTTTCTAAAGGATATCGACTGTTCTGCAAAGACCGGCATGCTGCTCCTTCTGACCCAGACCTCCGATAAGGATCAGATATGGACGATGAAGCCCGACGGAACTGAACAACACAAGCTCATTGAAGCGGAGAACGGAATCATATTTCGATCCCCTCGCTGGTCTCGCACCGAGGACGCAATCTACTATCTCCGGGGAGAAGGAGACACAACTGAGCTTGTAAGGCTGCCAGCTTCCGGCCAATCGACGGGGTCATCCGTGCTGGTAAGTGGCTTAGGATCTGGCGACTATTTCACGTCTCGGCTGACGGGTCACAGTTGGCATATACAAGGGAACAGTCTTTCTCGAATCTGTGGTTGATTCAACTGCCGGCATCGGGAGCAAGCGCAGAAGCGAGACCACTCACCTCGGGAACTCTATTGTACGACCGTCCCAGTATCTCCCCGGACGGTCTCTGGGTGGCCTCTACCATGGGCTACGGTACTAGGGGCAACGTCAACAAAATGAGCATCGCCAGCGGCCAGCCGGTTCAATTGACGTTCTTTGAGTCGGCCTGGGCTGGAAGTCCGGCATGGTCGCCGGACGGCCGACGGATAGCGTTCATCTGCAATCAAGGTAGGCACGCCCAAGGTGTGGCTGGTTAATGCCGACGGCGGTGCCGCCCGGCCTTTAGATAAGACGAACGCGTCGGATACTAGCTATGCGCTCGCTTGGTCTCCGAGTCCTGAAGTCGTCTATCAGTCGCGGGACTTCCATAATCTTCGTCGCCTGAACGTTGAAACTCAGGAGGAGAGGCCACTCCTTTCGAATGATTCAGACGGCTGGATCGTAGGCAAACCGATATTTTCGCCCGATAGCAAGAAGATCGCGACACCCTACAATCCGGGCTATGGGGTGCAAGGCGCGTGGGTCTTCCCGCCCGGAAAAGTTCTTAGAAGGAAGGCTCTACCCGGGCGTTTGGCCCTTCGGATGGTCCGCCGACGGAAATTTCATATACGCATTTGCCTTCGCCGGTGGACGAGAGATCCTCCAAATAGGGCTCGGCGATTCGAAAAAGCCAAGGTCAGTGATCACCATGGCCGGAAATATCAATTCCGGCACAATCAGCCCCGAAGGACGAAAGATCATTGTCAGCGTGGGCGAAGAGAAATCAGACGTATGGCTGATGAAGGATTTTGACCCGCAAACGGCTCGGGCGAACTAGCCTCCCGTGCCGTTACACGCTTTAAGATCTGTGATGTGTTGGGATGTTCAAGGCGCTTGAGGGTTGGCAAGGCCTTGATCGAATTGCCGGACCTGCTTTTCTTCTCCTCCGTCTGAACACGGCCCCGGGGCATGATCTTACTGGCGCGAGGGCGCCCGCAAGAAGCCCTGGTGGAAATGCAGGAGGAGACAAACGACTGGTTGAAGTTGACTGGAGAGGCATTCGTTTATCACTCCCTTGGTCGTCAACAGGCTTCGGAAGCCGCATTGAAAGAACTCATCGCCAGATATGGTAGCGGTGCCGCATATCAGGTCGCCGAAGTATATGCATATCGCGGGGAGGTGGACAAAGCACTCGAGTGGCTGGACCGGGCCTACCAACAGCACGACTCCGGCTTGACGTATCTCAAAACCGATGGGCTGTTTAAGGGCCTGCACCAGAACCCGCGCTACATTGAACTTCTGAAGAAGATGGCTTTACCGCTGTAATCCGGCTGCTGGCGCTCCTTGTTACGACCTTGGCCAGCGCCCCCCTGGCCCTGAGATGACTGGCGAGAACAGGCCATCCCGTACTCAAGCCAAAACGGGCGCTGAGAGCTGTTCACTTACCACCTGGAGATTTGTCGCCAGCCAGGGTGGACACTGCTTGCGGGATCGCCCGCGACCGGGGGATGATCGGCCGATGATCCTGAGGATTCGACTCGTCGTCCAGGCTGCCACGCTGATGGGAACCGCGCTGATACCCTACGTTTCGCCAGGGCAAGCCGGTGTAGTTGCGCGAGCGCTCATCAGGGCTTACGGGAGTGCGTCAACTTTTGCAATGCGAACTCCTGCAGGATGCCAAACGCAATACGGCCGCCGGTGCCGATCAGTGTACTGCGAACGACCAGTCCTACGCCACGGTCTTGGCTGGGATAATAGGCATTCGCAATCCCGCCGGCTGCCAAGTCGCCCAGAATGTTCGAATAGTTGATCTCTCGATTGCCATTATCGCCTCTTGTGATGAACGGAGTTGACATCGCGTGCAGGAGACGAGATTTCGTTGTGCCGGTACCTTGATAGAAGTATCGCGGGTCCTGGTGCAGCAGAGAAGGAAACACCGCGTCCCCAAGCAGGATCTTGGTATAGCCGCCGGCAAACGTAGCGCCCAGGCGCTGACCATAACCGGCTGCACCTTGACCGTAACTGGGGTAGTCGAAGGCCTGATAGATCCCGGCGTTCAGACCGAAGCCAACAATCGTGACCGGGTCCGTCAGCGCCTTCATGGCCAGCTGAAACTTCAGTTTCGGGGTTAGCGGCGCTGGGCTGTGCTCGTAGGTCACGTAGAAATTGGGTATGACCCCGAGGATGCGCTGCTGCTCCTGAACTTTGACCTGTTCGGTGGCGATTTGCTCCTGGGTAACTGCATTCACCGACTGCTGAACAGGTGCTACGCTGAGCCTGATGCCAGTCACGATGAAGGACTGCCCCGGTTGGAGAATGATCTCGCTTGAGGTCCAATTCGTGAAGCCGGATGCACTGACGACGACCCGGACGGGTGTTCCGGAATTAATACCATCGAACTTGAAGAAACCGTCATCCCCTGTGACGAGCGAGCGATGATCGTTTGGCGCGGATCCTTGCAAAACGATCGTTGCCTTCGGCACTGTGCTCCCGGTTGCATCGAGCACCGTCCCGGTGATGGTTGCCGTCTGTGGCGCCTGTGTCTTAGGTTGTTGTGCCTGGCTGAGAGTAGCGGCCCAGAGAACGACGACAAGCGCCCACGCTGACCTGCTGATTCCGGAAACCATGAAACACTCCTGCTTCTGTAGTGCAAGGGGCCAGGCCAAAGCGGTCCAGCGTAAACCTCTATGTACCTAGGTCCTTCAGATGGGTGTCGCCCCAGACCCCGACCTCCCATTGGCATTTAGACGTTTTGGACAGCCAGGGGGTTCACTTTCTCGGCCACGTGAAGAAATGTCCAACCGTGGGAATCCTCTTGGACCACGGGCCCGCGGCCCGGCTTCGGCCCGAAGCAGACTCACCGCGCGTGCTTTGGGACCCGTCATCGGTGAAGCGGTTTACTAAATGGTGTCAATAAAAATTATCGATTCGACTAGCAAGCCGGTCTAAGGGACACTCTCCCACAGAAGGGAATGCCGGATTATGGACTCCGAGGAGGGAGCGGATGGCCGACACAGACGAACCTTGGATCAGGGAGTGGATCAATAGTGTGGCGGACGACATGATGCGCGAGCACTCCTACATGGAAGTGAGTCTACGAGGTGGTGAACTGGTAAGTGTGACTCTGACGGAAGTTGGCGCAACCTGTGCGAGCTTGTTGGACGAGGGCACCGAGCAACCCCTGGGAAATACCTGACAAGCGTCAGCCCACGCACCAAAGGTTTTGGTGGCCGACACGTTCGGTTGCCGGCCACCAAGCCTTGGCTCCTCTTAGGCTGAGTTCTTATGCGTCAACTTTCTGGCCCAAGAACTCCTTGGCGTTGGCAACCTCGCTGTCCCACTTGGTGAGTTGTTCAGGACTTAGAAACTTAACAACGCGTTGACGAATCTCGTCGCGATTCGCCTTCACCTTGGCGATGATATCGGCTTTGGTTGTGTTGGGATTGTTCTTGAGGTACTCTCCGATCTTTTCTCGGCCTTCCGCCAGAGCGGCCTGGAGCTTCTCTTTCTGCTCGTCGGTCAAATTGAGGTCTCCAGCGAAACGTTTCAGTTCAGTCGCGACCTGTTCGCGTTGTTCAGCGGTCAAATTCATGATAAGTCTCCTTTGGATCTCTATGATGATTTTAGTTAGGACACCACTCGGACCATTTGCGATGTCCGAGTTTCCTCAGGGTTGGAAAGTCGCAGAGTTACATAGCCTGAATGCTGCATGGAGCGTCGAACCATGCACACATCGGGGTCCGTCAAGACTTTCTCTGCCAAGTATACGCTCTGCGCTCTCAGCAGGTACTCGGGAAATACTGCGTACAGCTCTGAGCGCCCACTAAGACCATCAGGGGCGCGTCAAGTCATAAAATCAGGCGCTGCCATAACTCACGACGAACCGCTTCCCGCCGCCTTAGAACAGGTTTTTTGTCGACATATGGCCGCCGCGTTGGAAAAGCCCAAGCCGTGACCAATCCTGAACGGGCGCTCGGCCTCAGATCGCGTGCGAGACGGCGATTTTTTGTAAGTTGACCAAAATCCAGAATGACAACAAGCTTCCCCTATGGTGTGATCTCCCACAGCATGGACCAGGGAGGCTAAGAATGAAGAGAGCGCCAGCAGCGAGCTGTCCGGCGAGGAATTTTCCACCAGTGCGGAAGTGTCGGCGATACAGGTTGAGCGGCGGCATGCTTCCGACTATGTGCAAGAAGCTGGCCAGCTTTGGCCCATAAAACCAGCGGCTCACGTGCAACGGGACTTGCCGGCGGCGTCCGACTGTGGACTTCAGCGTTCGGTTATGGACGACGCGGAAAGGAGCGTAAACGTCGGGCTTGGTCAAGTTTGACGTTTAGTAACCGGCGCATGAACCAAGGCTGCGCGAGTGTGTCGCGTGCGATCAAGGCTTGAGCGACTCTAAGTAAGCGACTACCGCCTCGGCGTCGGCGCGATTCATGTGGTACTGCGGCATGGGTGGACGCGCGGGCTGGCCGTTGGGCGCGAGCCCGGTCATGAAGAACTGGATGGCTTTCTCGTGGTCCCAGCCTTCCAAACCGGCAATGTTGGCAGACGTGTCGGCCCAGTTGGGCACGGGAACGGTCGACACAAAGGTCAGCTTGGTGCCTTGCAACCATTTTCCCGGGACGTATTCGCCTTTCTCGTTCATCGGGGTGTG
The DNA here is from genome assembly GCA_963782275.1 of uncultured Acidobacteriaceae bacterium. GTDB lineage: Bacteria > Acidobacteriota > Terriglobia > Terriglobales > Acidobacteriaceae > Bog-257. Next base: position 668,474 of record CAWAJA010000016.1, read on the forward strand.
ACAATCGCCGCACTGTCCGATCACTTTCACCGAGGTATTCGCCGTGGGCGATTTGCTGCTTGGTTGGCTTGCCCGAGGCGGCCAGACCATTGAGGGCTGCCAGGACGCCCAGCACTCCGACAACAAATGCGATCGTCATTTTTTGCAAAGTTCTTTCCCCTCCCGAGTTTTTGTCAGTCGTGATCGGAACGAAATCGAGATTTTGTCGAAATGCCGACTGATGTCAATCGAGGTCCGGGCAAAAAGATGGTTGTTTGTTGGAGAGAAGGGTGCGATCGCCGCACCCGTTCTCATCGTCGTGGGATTGGGGGAACGATGCTACTTCTGGCTCTGCTGGAAGCGGCTGTTCACTTCCGCCCAGTTCACCACGTTCCACCATTCTTTCAGGTAGTCGCCGCGACGGTTCTGGTACTTCAGGTAATACGCGTGCTCCCACACGTCGTTGCCCATGATGGGGAAAAAGCCCTGGCTCATCGGATTGTCCTGGTTGGCCGAGCTCATGACTTGCAGCTTGCCGCCCTGGTCGCGCACCAGCCACGCCCAGCCGCTGCCGAACTGCTTCAGGCCGGCGTCGTTGAACTTCTCTTTGAAGGCGTTGAAGTCGCCAAAGGTGCTCTTGATGGCCGCGGCGATGGCGCCGCTGGGCTCGCCGCCGGCGTTCGGGGCCATGATCTTCCAGAACATGGAGTGGTTCACGTGGCCGCCGCCGTTGTTGCGCACCGCATTGCGAATTGCTTCGGGCACGTTTTCCAGGCCCCTTAAGCAACTCCTCGGCGCTGAGCTTCTGCAGCTGGGGAGCTTTTTCCAGTGCGGCGTTCAGGTTCGTTACATAAGCCTGGTGATGTTTGTCGTGATGCAGGTGCATGGTTTGCGTGTCAATGTAGGGTTCAAGGGCAGAGTAGTCGTAGGGCAGCGCAGGAACTTCGAATGCCATTCTGATCTTTCCTCCAATTGGCGTTGATGCGAGAGAACGAAGGCCGGTTGCAAAACCGCGGGCGAGACGCAATGCCTCACTCGCGGTTGCCATTATAGTTGATAGGGTTTTCTGATGGCCAAGCCGACTCAGTCCCCACCCTAGCGAGATGGGTGAAGGGGAGCCGATTACTTGTGAGACGGCAATTTCATAATGATATCTGTGCCGACCGCACTTCACGATAAATTTCGCATAGCCGACCACACGCCCTGAATCCTCGCCCGAGGCGCTCGAATGTTCGTACGCCGCGGAACAGGTGAAAATCAACTCAATTGTGTTCCTAGACGACTTGCCGCCCTAACCGTCTGCCGAACCTCTTGACAACGATTGCCACGGCAACCCACAAGACAATTCCATAGAGCGCGTACCACATCACTTCTTGCCCAGCTGTCACATCTGGCGGACTGAAAAGAACAAGGGAGCCCGTCGAACTCACATGCATGAGCTGTGCCAACAACAGGCTATTCGTGTTCGTGTAAATCCATGCGATTAGCACTCGCATGGCCGTCATGGCCAAGGTGAACGCGAGAAAGAACGGCAACCAATAGACCTCGTGTGGAGTTGAGGTCCCGAGGTAGTCGATGACAGGTAAGTGCCAAAAGGCCCATAGCAGGCCGAGTAGGATGCTGGGGGCCAGCCCATTGCTTTTGGAACGCATTTTAGGAAACGCATAGCCCATCCAGCCGATTTCCTCCAAGAAGCCGGCCGGAATACCAAATAGGATGCCCATGAGAAAGCGGTTGGGGGCATAAACCGAGGAGACGAATCCTTCCAGAAAGAGCAGAACGGTCAGGACCAGAACCGGGGGAATGAGTAGCACCGTATACCAACCCGCGCGAATTCGTCCTAAAGACATTTGGGAGAACAGGTCCCGTAAACCGCGTTTTCCATCTACAATCCTCGTCAGCATAATGCCAACAAAACTTGGGCCGAGAAGCATGGCAGGAAACATCAGAATGCCGGTCATCTTCGGTATAGGCTGGTGACGGATGAGGTGCGGTGCAGCCACGGCAAGCGCACCCATCCACGAGATCGTGAATGTCAGTGCAAAATACGCGATAAGAGAATAGCGCCTGATATTTAGTTCGTGGCTGCTAGGCATCCGAAGCATTGATGGAACGTACGCCTTAATCTACACGGGAACCGCAAGGCCTCGCAGCAGCTTGTGGATGAGTGATCGGCAATCCGGAAGTTGGCTGCCCGTAGATTACTGGGCGCGAACAGCCCATATCACAAGGAATCCGCTCCGTTCTCGAAACGACCATCTGGGGAAGTGTCAGATTGGAGCGTCCGCTATTTCACGGGTTTCGCCGTCGGGGAATGGCTCAACCGGCTTCGGCGCTCGCCGCACAAAGGACCCAAACTGCAGCGGGACGGTGATTTTGCCGATGCATTCCCCGGTGGCTTGCCAACTGCCCTATAATTAAAGTGTTCGTCCCACCGACGCGTCAATCGTAGTAAGGGGTATTGATGGCCACAACCGAGATTGCAGTACACGGCGCCGAGCGCGACGCCGTGCGTGAGCCTGTCGTCAACAATTTCAGCATACAAGTTGCCACCGTAAACGGCTCGGGATCGCAGAGCGCCAACACGGTGCTGCTTCGGACCATCTTTCAGATGGGCGTCCCTGTCTCCGGCAAGAACATGTTCCCCTCGAATATTGCCGGGCTTCCCACATGGTACACGATCCGGGCGAGCAAGAAAGGCTACATCGCGCGCAAGAAGGAAATCGATTTCCTGGTGGCGATGAACCCGGAGACCGCGAAGGAAGATGTCATGTCGCTGGCGTCGGGCGCCGCCGTCCTTTACGACGAGCCGCTGAAGCTGAGCGATCTCCGCTCCGACCTGACGTTCTACGCCGTGCCCTACGACAAGCTCTGCGCCGCGGTCTGCCCGGAAGCCAAGCTCCGCAAGCTGGTCAAGAACATGATCTACGTTGGCGTGGTGGCACAACTGCTCGAGCTTGACATGGCTGAAGTCGAGAAGGCTCTGCGCAAGCAGTTCGCCAAAAAGGTCAAGGCGGCCGATCTCAACTGGAATGCCGCGAAGGCCGGTTACGACTACGCTGCGGCGTCGCTGACCAAGGCAGACCCATTCACCGTCGAGCGCATGAACAAGACCGCCGGCATGATCATCATCGATGGCAACGCTGCGGCGGCGATGGGCTGCATGTTTGCCGGAGTGACGGTGGTGACGTGGTATCCGATTACGCCGTCCTCGTCGCTGGTGGAAACCCTGATTGACTACATGAAGGAGTACCGCGTCGGGGCGGATGGCAAAGCGACGTTCGCCATCGTGCAGGCCGAAGACGAGCTCGCGGCCATCGGCATGGTTCTGGGTGCGGGGTGGTCAGGAGCGCGCTCGATGACCGCTACGGCAGGTCCGGGCATTTCGCTTATGGCCGAGTTCGCGGGGTTGGGCTATTACGTCGAGATTCCCGGCGTCATCTGGGACATCCAGCGCGTCGGCCCCTCGACCGGCTTGCCGACTCGCACCTCGCAAGGCGACATCGACTTCGTAGCCAGGCTCTCGCATGGAGACACGCGGCATCCGATGTTACTGCCGTGCAGCGTCTCCGAATGTTTCAGCATGGCGGGCGATGCTTTCGATCTCGCCGAGCAGTTGCAGACACCGGTGTTCGTGATGTCCGACCTCGATCTGGGCATGAACAATTGGATGTCGGAGCCGTTCCAGTATCCCGAGAAGCCGCTGAATCGCGGCAAGGTCCTGACCGCTGAAGACCTAGATCGGCTGGGCGGTTTTGCGCGCTATAAGGATGTGGACGGCGATGCCATCGGTTACCGGACTCTTCCCGGCACCGATCATCCCAGCGCGGCGTGGTTCGCACGTGGCAGCGGGCACAATGAGACGTCGGGATACAGCGAGCGGCCTGACGACTACGCGAACAACATGGACCGCCTGGCGCGAAAGTTCGATACCGCGCGCAAGCTGGTCCCCAAACCGGAGATGGTGCGGAATGACGGCAACGAAGTTGGCATCATCGCTTATGGCACTTCGCATCACGCGCTGGTCGAGACGCTCGATCAGTTGCAAACGGAATACGGCGTGAAAGCCGATTACCTCCGCCTGCGTGCCTATCCGTTTACGACTGAAACGCACAAGTTTGTCGCCGCGCACAAGCGCGTGTACGTCGTCGATCAGAACCGCGATGGCCAGATGCTGCAATTGCTGAAGCTTGACGTTGCGGTGCCTGACATTGCCAGACTGCGCAGCGTCCGCCACTACAACGGGCTGCCCATTGACGCGCGTTCCGTCACCGACGACATCATTTCCCAGGAGGGCAAGTAAATGGCGACCACAGCCACACCGCCGCCCGCGCCTACGCCAAAGACCAACCGCATCGGACTCCAGGTGCTCGACTACCGCGGCGGCAAGACGACGTTGTGCGCGGGTTGCGGCCACAACACCATCTCCGAGCGCATCATCGAAGCTTTCTACGAGATGGGTATTGCGCCGGAACGTGTCGTGAAGTTGTCGGGCATTGGCTGCTCCTCGAAGAGCCCAGCGTATTTCATGAGCCGTTCGCACAGCTTCAACGCCGTCCATGGACGCATGCCTTCGGTCGCAACCGGAGCGGTGCTGGCAAACTCGAAGATCGTTGCTCTCGGCGTCAGCGGCGACGGCGACACTGCGTCCATCGGCATGGGCCAGTTTGTGCATCTCATGCGGCGCAATCTGCCCATCATCTACATCATCGAAGACAACGGCGTGTACGGTCTGACCAAGGGCCAGTTCTCGGCCACCGCCGATTTGGGCTCGAAGCTGAAGACGGGCGTGATCAATGATCTGCCTCCGATTGACACCTGCGCGCTGGCGATCATGCTGGGTGCAACTTTCGTGGGCCGCTCGTTCTCCGGCGACAAAAAGCAGCTGCAGACCATGCTGAAAGCAGCCTTGGCGCATCGCGGCACCGTGCTGCTGGACGTGATCTCGCCCTGCACCACATTCAACGATCACGAAGGCTCGACCAAGTCGTACAAGTTTGTTAAGGACCACGAAGAGCCATTACACGACTTGAATTTCGTGCCTCACTTCCACGAGATTGACGTGGACTACGATGAGGGCTCCAGCCTCAACGTCACCATGCACGACGGATCGTCGCTGCGCCTGCGCAAGCTGGAGCAGGACTACGATCCCACCAACAAAGTTACGGCGGTATCGCGCTTGATCGAGTCGCATGCTGCCGATGAGGTGCTCACCGGAGTGCTCTACCTGAACACCGCCGCGCCGAACTTCCTCGATATGATCGACATGACCGATCAGCCGCTGGCCAGCTTGCCCGAGAGCGTCACTCGACCGTCGCGCGAGGTGCTGGAAGAGTGCATGGAAGCGTTGCGATAGAATCGCAACCGCTGCCGGGTTATTTCGCCGAACCAACAGACCGCGGATTCTCGCCGATGAACGCTGACCTCTTGGGCACTGTTTTCGCCGTTATGCCCTCCTCACACCCTAGGAGGAGTCACCAACTGATGCAGACGAGCGTTGTCTCTCGGGTTCGATTCAGAATTGGCTAGTGACTACGATGACGATAGTTGCCGGCAACACAATTCCTTTGGCACACGGAGGCAATCGGGTGTATAGTGCCGTTCGCTTGGAAGACTGAGTCCCGTCTTCCGGAAAGAGAGGTAGAGAGTATGGCGTTCGATGTCAAAGAACTGATGATCGACATCACCAAGGCTGGCAGCGCCCAGCTCGGCTGTTTCCATTTCACGATCAACTGCGGCTATCCGTCGTTTTGTCACTGTACGTACCAAATTACCTTTTGTAACCCAACGTACATTTGCAAGTTTGGCACCTACACCTGCTTGGCCTCGATTTTGACCTGCGGCGGAACAATCTATTGCGCCGGTTCGAACGATCCGACGATCCTTTTCCAAGGCATTGACCAGGAAACCCTCACTGCGGTCAAGACCCAGCTCCACGCTGCCCTGAAGGAAGTGGAGCAACACGAAAAGCAGTTGGCCGCGGCATCGAAAAAGAAATAGCCGGTTTCAAAGGCCCTCGGAGTCGCCATCATGGCAGCGAGTGGCTGATGTTCCGACACATTGATGCCCTACTGAGCGGAAGCGAGCCCTGAGCTCCTTCCGCTCGGTTTGTCCTACGGCTTCTTCAAGACGATTCCACACGAGGCGTCCCGTATCGCCCTCCTAGCGCAACGTCAGCCGGGTCCCGTGAGAGCCGGCGTAACCTACAAATCCTTTGCACGCGGAGGCAATCGGGGGTATAGTGCGACCGTCCTGGCAGACTGCGACCGGTCTGTCGGAAAGAGAGGTAAAGAGTATGGCGTTCGACGCGAAAGAATTGATGATCGACATCACAAAGGCGGGGGGCGCGCAGTTTTGTCTCGCTAACACGTTCCACTGCGGTTACCCGTCGTTGTGTCACTGTACCTACCAAATCACCTGTTACTGCACGTTCGGTTGCACGTTCCAATTCACCTTCCACTGCGTGCTGAATACGTTCAAGGCGTGCCAGTTGGGCACCTATACCTGCCTGGACACGAAGATAACCTGCGCCGGAACACCGTATTGCGCGGCTACAGAACCTTTGCCCTACGGCCAGGGCGTTGACCCGGAAACCCTGAGTGCAATGAAGACCCAGCTGCACGCCGCCTTAAAGGAGGTCGAGCAGCACGAAAAGCACTTGGCCGCAGCAGAGAAGAAAAAATAAACGCTTTCGGAAGCCGTCCGTCCCTATGATGGCGCTACGAGCGGCTAGTGTTCAAACCCATTGAAAGACCACTGAGCGGAAGCGATAGTCCCAGACTTCTTCCGCTCAGTGGCTTGTCCTTCAGCTTCTTCGAGATGATTTCCTATGAAGAACGTTCAGCCGGATGGAATTCTGGAGTCTGTTTTTCGTGCGAATCCAAGGTACGAATTGGTGTTGTTCGACAGGCTGCCTGCCGAACAGCGTGAGATGCTGAAAGACCTCCAGAAAGACCCCAATTTCTACGGTATTCTTCGTCCGGTTGAGAAGTCGGGGCTGGGCGTCAAATCGGTCTCGCGAGACACCGCCCTGCTTTACCTGACGCTTCAGCAGCCGGGACGACTCCCCGAGTACGTGCGGGCGACCCACGGAGAAGGGTGCAGTCAAGAAATCGCGCGGCTGGTTCTGGATGGTGTGCTGGCTGTTGAACGGGACGGCAAGTTTCTTTCTGGGGCGGAGGCTGTTGCCGAGATTTACGGCGGCCATGAGGAAGTTCCGGCCACCTCCGAGACCGGATTTCTGGAGCGCCTTTCCCTCGAGGCCCTGCGCTACGGTCAGAGCTTAGGCCTGGTGGACGCGATGGCGCTTTCGACCAGGCTCTACGGGTACAACCGCGCGCCGCTATCCCCTTATTGGAAACGACTCCTTCCCGACGCTGACGCAGTCAGCCAGTATCTAGGAATTCGGGAGGGTAGAAGCCGGGAAGTGCTTGACCGAGATTGGTCAAAGGTCACCAACCCTGCCGCCAACGACGGCTGGCTGGCCTGGCAAGCGCGCCGTTTTGGCAGTCGCGCTTCGTTCGGCGACCGGACAAAAATTGGATGTAAACTGTACATCAGTCCCAGGACCCACTACTTGCCCGAAGTCTTTCCGGTGATTCTCGCCGTGCTCACTCGGACCGGCGTGCGCCACTTTAAGGTCGGCAAAGATGCCCCCGGACTGCTGCGTCCGGACAAGATGGTGGCCTATTTCAGTAGTTACGAGGACTTGCTTGAGACGGCAGAACAACTGAAGAAGGAGTTGGCAGGATGCGCCTGCCAAGGGGTTCCTTTTACCGCAGAACTGGCGGAGGAGGGCTTGCTTTCCTGGGGGGTCGATCCACCGGCGGAGGGGCAGGCATTGCCCTGGATAGGCCAGGAGAGCTGGCGGCTGTGGGTGACCAACCGACTCGCAGTGGCTTTGATCGCAGCCGGTGCCGATAACGCAGCAAGTCTTGCGCCGTGGCAATTCGCCCTGCGCCGACTCCAGTTCGAGGGGGTCGACACGCGCTCCTGGACCCCGGCTGGCACAGATTGGAAGCGCAGTTTTGGAGCGGAGAATTAGTACCTTATGAGCATCACCGATCCCTGGGTTCTGCCCAAAGGCATCGTCATCACACCCGTCGAAGAACTCCCTGCCAAACTGCGCGAGCAGGCGGATGCGCGGGACGGGGACTTCGCCATCTCCCGCCCGCAGTCGCGCACGCCCTCACGCATCCTCGACCCACAATCCGCCGCGTTGCTTAAGGAGTTCGAGACTCCGAAGACGATTGCTCAGGCCGTAGCCTATTACAGCCGCGCCGTTAGCTCTGACCCGGATCGTACGCTGGAAGACGCGCTTCCAATGTTGACCCAGCTGATCGCCTGGCGTTTGTTGGTGCCGCCCGATTCCGAAGAGGCCGCGGAGATTCACCCTTCCTTCGAACGCGGCGCTGCCGTGGCAAATTGTGAAGTGCTGCGATGCCTGCAAGCCCTCGAAGACAGCGAAATCTACCAGGTCCGCCGCCCTACAGGCGCCATGGGCGCCCTTAAGATCCTGCGACCGAGCTCCCACTCGGAAAGCCGGATGCTTGCTCGTGAGGCCGCGATCCTGCGGCGTCTGGCGGGTACAGTGAGCCCGGCGCTTCTCGATGATGGGACGTGGGAAAACCGCCGGTATCTGCTGCTCGAGTGGTGCGAGGGTGTCGATGCGGGCGCCGCGGCCGAAAGCCTGCAGCGCGATCGAACGATGGAGGCTCAGAAACAGCTCTTTAGCATGTGTTGCCAAACCCTCCGCGCCTACTCTCGACTGCACGACCAGGGTGTTACTCACTCCGATATCCATCCTCGAAACGTCTTGGTGGACGACCGAGGCCGCGTCAAAATCGTGGATTACGGTCTGGCCCGAGAGGAGAACGTGGACCGGGAGTTTGGCGAGCCTCGACGAGGAGGTATCGGATTCTTCTTTGAGCCAGAGTACGCGGCGGCGGTCAGCCAGGGCCACACGCCTCCATCGGCAAGCCAGCTCGGAGAGCAATATGCCCTGGCTGCGCTGGTTTATTTTTTGCTTACGGGGGCTCACTACCTGGACTTCTCGTTGACAAAAGATGAGATGATGCGCCAGATCCGGGAAGATCCGCCCGCGCCGTTCGCGCAACGGGGCATGACCCCGTGGCCTGAAGTAGAGAGCATTCTCGCCAGGGCGCTTAGCAAGCTTCCGTCCGAACGCTTCGCCTCAATTTCCGAGTTTGCCGATCGCCTTAGCGCGGTTGAGGTAGCAGAAGGCGGTTGGCGCCCGAGTCCTCCTGGCGCCGATCCAGCAGATCTGGATCGCGTAGTGGACCGCAGCCTTGCGCGAGTCGGGTGCTCAGGAGGTCTTGCGCATTCCGGCTTAAGCACAGCTCCGAAGGCGTCCCTCACGTACGGCGCCGCCGGAATCGCCTACGGACTTTATCGCATCGCCTGTGGACGCCAGAACGCCGCTCTGCTGGCGCTCGCCGATGTGTGGTGTAGAAGGGCAGTGTCGGACCCGGATAACAACGAGAATTACTACAACCCCGACATCGAGATCACTCCTGAAATCATCGGCTTGATTTCGCCTTATCACACGTTAAGCGGCGTTCATGCTGTACAGGCGCTGGTCAGTCACGCAATGTGCGACGTTGGCTCCCAAGGAGCCGCGCTGGAAGGCTTCATGATCATGTCGCAGAAGCCATGTGACAATCTCGATTTAGCCTTGGGCCGGTCCGGCACGTTGCTGGTCACTTCCCTGCTCCTTGATACCTTGGGAGACGGCGACATTCTGAAGCCCGACCCGCTGCTGGAATTCGGCAATCACACAATGGAGGCAGTGTGGCAAGAGATCGACAAACAGCCTCCTCTGCGGGAGGGAACGAAGCTCACTTACCTCGGGATTGCGCACGGCTGGGCGGGGATTCTGTACGCCACGCTAACTTGGCACGGCTCTTCCGGCGCGCAACTGCCGCGTCATCTCGAAGAACGCCTGCAAGAACTAATGGAGTGTGCCGAACCGTCGGGCCGGGGCGTCCGCTGGCCTTGGGTCCTTCCCCAAGACGGGCAGGGTGCGGCCAACTACATGCCGGGATGGTGCAACGGTAGCGCCGGACAAATCTTCCTGTGGACGACCGCGCATCGCGTGTTCCATGACGAAGCGTATCTGCGGCTGGCGGAAAAGGCAGCATGGCATGCGTGGGAATCTATCGATTCGATTAGCAATTTGTGTTGCGGTCTCGCGGGACAGGCCTATGGACTGTTGAACTTGTACAAGCACACCGGGGAAAGCGTTTGGTTAGAGCGGGCCCGCGAGCTGGCGTCCCGCGCTGCAGCTTGGGACACCAATAATTATGCCGCGCTAAAGCTCGCCCCAGAAAGCCTTTACAAAGGAGAAATGGGAGTGGCTGTCCTCGCCTCTGAACTGTCCGCTCCCCAAGCAGCCTGCATGCCATTCTTCGAACCGGAAGGGTGGCCCGCAAGACGCCGCACCGCAAGCGAGTAGTGCAGGTTGGTGGCTAAGAAGCCATCAGCCTTTAGACCTGCGTTCGTTCTCCGCAATCCGCGCCTTCACCAGTTTCTTCACCAGAGCGGCGGACGGAGGCTTGTCCACGGGGAAGCGGATTGTGCCTTTGGATTTCTGGAAATCTTTGAGTTCGTTCTTGAACTCCTTCATCACTGAAAGATTTCCGGGGAACAAACTGCAATGGTTCGAAAAAGCGGCGAACCCCATCAGCATTCCCTTGTACTTGAACATCGGGATGCGATAGCTGATGGACTCCGTGGTTTCTGGTGGCACGACGGACCGAATCGCCGCGCGAACCTTGTTCAGCGTGCTGCGGGCGGGCTCCGGAACGCCCGCGAGGTATTCGTCCACCGTCTTCGGAGCAACACTGCCTTTCATGGCTGAACGGCGATATCGCTGGAAGCTGTTTCTTGCATAATGGGCATTACGATACCACGATAGCTTCCGCACGAGCCGAACCACGTCACCGTCACTGGGCAACCGTTTCACCCACCTTGCGGTCGGGTGTTCGTCACACACAGCGGCACATTGACGCACTCGAGGCTGATCATTCGGCCTGGAATTACCCACCTCGGTTCACGCAGTGATGTAGTTGCTTCGCCCGATGCTTCGAGCGCCAAACTATCTTATCCTCTAGAAGCAAGGATACTGGACGGGCGGAAAACCATCTCACAAGGCAAACGATGAAAACCCAGTACTCAAAACGCACTCATACCATTTGTTATCGGTGGTGGACAGGCGGGGCTTTCCGTTGGTTACCACCTGGCGAAGCGCGGGATCCCTTTTCAGATCCTCGATGCCAACCAGCGGATCGGCGATGCGTGGCGGAATCGTTGGGATTCTCTCCGCCTCTTCACGCCGGCCCGCTACGCTGGACTCCCCGGTTTGCCGTTTCCGGCCCGAGGCGACGTATTCCCCACCAAGGAGGAGATGGCTGACTATCTGGAGTCTTACGCGGCGCATTTCCGCCTGCCGGTCGAAACCGGCGTCAAGGTGGACAGGCTTGCGATTGAGGGAGGCCGGTTCGTAGTGACGGCAGGAAGCCGGCGGTTCAAGTCGAGAAATGTGGTGGTGGCGATGGCAAACTTTCAACTTCCTCGTCGGCCTAAGTTCGCACGAGATCTGGACGCCGGTATTGTCCAAATGCATTCCCACGAATATCGAAATCTCTCGCAATTGCAGGACGGGGCGGTCCTCATCGTGGGAGCGGGAAACTCGGGGGCCGATATTGGCATGGAGGTCGTGCAGACCCGCTCGACCTGGATGTCGGGTAAAGAGTCGGGTCACGTTCCGTTCCCGATCGAGGGCGCCCTCGCGCGGTATTTTCTGTGGGGTGTGGTGCGATTCATCGGTCACCACGTGCTCACGGTGAGCACCCCCATCGGTCGAAGGCTGCGCCCCAAGCTGCTCTCGGGTGGCGCTCCGCTTATCCGGATCAAGCCCCATGACTTGGTCAATGCGGGAATCAAGCGAGTTCCCAGAGTCGTCGGCGTGCGCAACGGACGGCCGCTGCTGGCGGATGGCCGAACGCTCGATGCAAAAAACGTCATCTGGTGCACGGGATATGAGCCCGGCTTCTCATGGATCGACCTGCCCATCTTCGGTGAGGACGGGCGTCCCATGCACGAGCGCGGCGTGGTGTCGCGTGTGCCTGGACTTTACTTCGTCGGTCTGCACTACCTGTATGCCATGACTTCCGCTACCGTCGTCGGAGTCGGAAGGGACGCGGAGCATATTGCCCGGGCCATCGAAACGGCAGCCCTGGCGCGTGGAAGCCAGGATGTACGGAGCTTCGGCCCGGCTGAGGCCATGTCGCATCGGCCCGCGAACCAATCTTTCGCGGGCACGCTATTCCTCCGGAATGATTGAGGTAGAGCTCCGTGCCGATCTCAGGGCAGCGGGCCCCACCCTTTCGGCCATTCTTTGACGGAAAGGGTGGGATGACGCTTGTTTCAGCTACTACAACGATGCCATATCAATGACGAAGCGGTACTTCACATCGCTGCGCAGCATGCGTTCGTAGGCCTCGTCGATCTTCTGGATCGGGATGATCTCGATGTCGGAGACGATGCCGTGCTTGCCGCAGAAGTCGAGCATCTCCTGCGTCTCCTGAATGCCGCCAATCATCGAGCCGGAAAGCTGCCGCCGCCTCGGAATGAGGCTGAATGCAGCCACTGCCAGCGGCTTTTCGGGCGCGCCCACCAGCACCAGGGTTCCATCGCGCTTCAGCAGATTGAGATAGGCGTTGATATCGTGCTCGGCCGAAACCGTATCGAGAATGAAGTCGAAGCTATTGACGTGCTTCTCCATCTGCGCCGGATCTTTGGACACCACGACCTCATGTGCGCCCAGTCGCTTTGCGTCCTCGGTTTTATGGGTAGAAGTGGTGAACAGCGCCACGTGAGCTCCGAAGGCGTTGGCGAATTTCAACCCCATGTGACCCAGGCCGCCCAAACCCACGACGCCTACCCTCTGGCCTTTCTGGACATTCCAATGCTTCAGGGGCGAGTAGGTGGTGATGCCGGCGCAAAGCAAGGGTGCTGTGGCGGCTAGGTCGAGGTTCGCCGGAGGACTCAGCACAAATGCTTCGTCAACCACGATGGTCTTGGAGTATCCGCCATAGGTCATGCCGCCAAGAATCTTGTCTTCGCTGTTGCAGGTAAAGGTGGCGGGGCCCTCACAATACTGCTCCAGTCCGGCCTTACAGGCTGCGCACGTGCGGTCGGAATCCACCATGCAGCCTACGACGGCAAGGTCGCCCGCCTTGAACCTACGGACCTTAGAACCCACCTTCGTCACTCGCCCGGCAATTTCGTGGCCGGGGACGACGGGATAAGTTGTGTTGGTCCATTCGTTACGTGCGGTATGAAGGTCAGAGTGACAGACGCCGCAGTACAGGATCTCGATCTGCACATCTTTCGGACCGGGATTGCGACGTTCGAAGGAAAATGGCTGGAGGGAAGACGTGGATGAGTAGGCTGCGTAGCCAGTAGTTTTTATGCGTCCCTGCTGCTCTACCGGCCGCTCGGGAGGAAGAACCTCAACTGTATTTGCCATAAATAAGCTCCTCGGATTGGACGAAGCTTCGACCGTTGAAGAATGCAGCACGATTACGTGTGCGGATGGGAAAAGCTGACGATCAAGTCAATACATTAGATTCCCGGCAGCTGACTCGGTCGCAGCCGGGAAGTTGAATCTCGGCGGCAAGATTGCGACACGGTGCTGGGATGCCCGGCGCGACTGCTAGTGGTTCGTTTCCCTCACCTGCGGTAAGATTCGTGCATGGCTAAGTCGTCGCTCCAATTCGAGGTTCCCTGTCCCTGCTGCGGTGCGTTGCTGAAGATCGACAGTGACACCAAGGCGGTGATCGCGCACACTCCCAAGGCGGTTCCCAAGACGTTCGAAGACCTGGAATCGGCGGCACGCGCCATGAAGGACCAGGACAGCCGCAAGGAATCCATCTTCCGGCAATCGGTGGAGGCGCAGAAGCACCAGGGCGATCTGCTGGAGAAGAAATTCCAGGAAGCGCTCAAGCGCGCCAAGGAAACGCCCGATACCGGGAAGCCGCTGCGGGACTTCGATCTGGATTGAGAGGTCAGTTTCGGGCTTCAAGTTTCGAGTTTCAAGTAATTCGTAGCCAATCCTGCGTAGGGTTGAGAACACATTCGGCGCTTTCACTGGGGACTCGAAACTTGAATCTCGAAACCGCACTCTCACGTCCGCTGCTGCTTGGTCATCGCGGCGCGCGTCCGCTGGCCTTTACCGGCGCGCGCTCAGAAGATCTTCCGGCTGAAAACACCATCGCCGCGTTCGACTACGCCCTCGCGAGCGGCTGCGATGGCTTCGAGTTCGACGTGCAGTTCACCCGCGACGGACGCGCGGTCGTGTGTCACGATCCGCAGTTTGATGGCAAGGAAATCTCAGCTACCGACTATTCCGATCTAGTGCGCTGTCGCAATCAGTTGTCGTGCCTGGAGGATGTGCTAGCCCGTTTCGGCAATGAATGTTATCTCGACATCGAAGTAAAGGTCGGAGGCCATGAAGAAGAAGTCATTGGGGCACTTCGGGCCAAGCCGCCCTCGCGTGAGCATATCGTATCGTCGTTCTTTCCCGAAGTGCTGGCACGCCTTCGGCAACTCGAACCTTCTTTGCCTCTAGGCTTCATCTGCAACCGCCCTGAGTACGCCCAGCTTTGGACTGAGCTGCCAATCTCTGTGTTTGTTCCGCAATACGAGCTGGTCTCGCAGAAGATCGTTGACGAGGTACATGGTCGCAGGCTCAAGCTGTTTGCCTGGACTGTGAATCAGCGCGACGACCTGTTGCGCCTCGCCGCCTGGGGGGTCGATGGATTGATCTCCGACGATCCCGCCCTGCTGAGCCGCACCTTCCTTGAGCCAATGTGATTGAGGCATCTTCAATCCAGATCCACCACAGAGGCACAGAGACACAGAGAAAATCACGGTCTTGCGTTCTTCACTGCGGCTCAACTTTGAAATCGCAATCGATCGCCACACTAATGAAAATCAAGAGCCTCTGAGTCTCTGTGCCTCTGTGGTAAATCAGTACTACTTTTGCGCACGTTGTCTGCCGTCATTTAGATTTGTGGTAATGGCGACTACAGGCGAACGATTTGAGCGCGCTGTCTCAATCATGGCGCGGCTGCGCGGTCCCGGCGGGTGTCCCTGGGACCGGGAACAGACCTTCGATACCATCAAGCCCTACACGCTGGAAGAAACCTACGAGGTGCTGGAGGCCATCGACGCGCGCGACTGGAACGAACTGCCGGGCGAACTCGGCGATCTCCTGCTGCAGGTGCTCTTCTATTCCCAGATGGCGGCGGAAGAGAAGCGATTCTCGATTGATGACGTTCTCGATCGGTTATCGAACAAACTCGTGGACCGGCATCCCCACGTGTTCGGCGATGTGAAGGCGGACACGCCCGCTGAGGTGTTGCGTAATTGGCAAGCGCTGAAAGCCGAGGAGAAGAAAAAGCGAGAGGGCGAAGATGCGAAGTCGGCCAAAGCTCATCCCGAGTCTGTCCTCGGCGGTGTCTCTTCGGCCATGCCGTCCTTGATCGAGGCCTACAAGATCAGCTCGCGAGTTGCTCACGTGGGCTTTGACTGGCCGAACATCGAGGGCCTCTTCGACAAGCTGAGCGAGGAGACCGAGGAGTTGCGGAAAAATCTGGAAGAGTATCCCGAGCCCGGCCCGCAGCCCGAGTCGGCTGCCGCTGTGGCGGGTGCGCGAGGAACGAAGGTTTCTCCTGAGTTGCGGGCGCGGCTTGAAGACGAGGTCGGGGACCTGTTGTTCGTGCTGGTAAACATCGCGCGCTATCTCTCGCTCGATCCGGAGTCGGCGCTACGCAAGACCAACCGTAAGTTCCGTCGCCGCTTCGAATACCTGGAAGACAGGCTGCGCCAGCACGGACGCAATCCAGCGGATGCCTCGCTCGACGAGATGGAGTCGCTTTGGCAGGAGTCGAAGCAACAGGAAAAACCGTGACTGCAGACGCGATTGTGCTGCGCAATTGCACGGAGCTGGAAGAGTTTCGCGCCTGCGTCGCCTTGCAGAAGGAAGTGTGGGGGTTCGCGGACAACGAACTGGTGCCGCTTCGCATCTTCTCGCTGGCGCCGAAGATTGGCGGACAGGTCATCGGAGCATGGCAAGGCGGAACGCTGGTGGGCTTTGCCTTCTCCATTCCGGGAACCCGCAGCGGACATCCTTATTTGCACTCGCACATGCTTGCCGTGAAAGATGGCTTTAGGAATACCGGCCTGGGCAGGCGCATCAAGTTGTTTCAGCGCGAGGATGCCATAGCCCACGATTACGAATTGCTGGAGTGGACCTTCGATCCGCTGGAGATCAAGAATGCCTATTTGAATCTCGAACGTCTGGGGGCGATCGCGCGCCGCTACACCATCAACCAGTACGGCATCACGTCATCCCCGTTGCAGGGATTTCTGCCTACCGACCGCCTGGTGGCGGAGTGGTGGCTGAAGTCGAAGCGCGTCGAAACACTGCTTTCGACCGGCAAGTATTCGCCATTTGCGGAAGAAGAGCGCGTCGGGGTGCCTGCTGACATCTACGATTGGAAGGCGCATCCCGAAACCCGGCAGAAAGCCGCCGAATTGCAGCTTCGCAATCGGGCGCAATTTCTGGCGGCCTTCTCGCGCGGATTGGCCTGCCTGGGCTACGAGCGCGACGCGCAGGGTAACGGGGCGTTCCTGCTGGGACGCTGGGATGAAGATTGGTCGTACGCGAGCAAGTGATGCATATTTTGAAGGGGGCACAGCTTCAGCCGTGCCGCACTGGCTCTCGAGTAACGCGGGCATAAAGCTCTCGAGGGGGCCTGTGAGCTGGGCAATGGGAATTGAGAAGCCTCTGGATGGTGGCCAGCCATCCAGAGGTGGTTAGAGTTGACGGATATTTTACTTGCAAACTTGCCGAAACAATGTTGCAATCAGGGTCGAAATTGAAGCAATGTTGGTGATGGCTCGTCTGGTGCTTGGATCTGCCAAGACGTCACGCACACTCGCGAGCCATCCCCACCTTTTTGGTCTGTTCACCGCTGTCCGGTCCATCGCTCTCACCTCCCAGAGCTGTAACTCCACAATATGACACGGAGCCTTATATATGGCCCAAAACGGTACGGGTCATTAACACGATGGTAACCAAGTTTTTGGCGTTATGGTTACTAAAGTAATCCACATATTTGACGAAGCGCAATGTAATATGCTTTTTATCAATAAGTTATAAGAAAGTCTACGAGTGAACATTCGATCTGCTATGGTGTAACAATTACATGGTCGCAAGAAAGTATAATTACTTTGCCCCCACCGAAGATCTATGATTTCTCACAGAATAGCATCGTTTTCAAGGTTTCATTGTTGCAGTTGCGGCACACCGTCAGAGGCGGAACTCCTTCAAAACGGGAGTCCCGCTGACCTACAGACGTGACTCATGAGAATTGAAGCCATCACCCTGCGCGAGCTGAAGATGCCGCTCGTCCATTTCTTCGAGACCAGCTTTGGGCGCACCTACACACGCCGCATTCTCCTCATCACGACCCACTGCGACGGGCTGGAAGGCTGGGGCGAGTGTGTCGCTGGCGAAGGTCCGTTCTTCAGCGAGGAGTATATCGATGGCGCGTGGGATGTAACCATGCGCTATCTGGGTCCGGCACTGTTGGGTAAAACACTCGAGAGCGGCCGTGAGGTTCCGGCGCTGCTGGCGCGGGTGCGTGAGCATCGCATGGCCAAGGCTGCTCTGGAAAATGCCGTCTGGGATGCGGACGCGCAAGAGAAGGCAATCCCGCTATGGAAGCTGATCGGCGGTACGCAGCAAGAGATTACTTGTGGCGTCAGCATTGGCATTCAGGATTCGCACGAGCAGTTGTTGCAGAAGATTGAAACCGAGCTAGCTGCCGGATACCAGCGCATCAAAGTCAAAGTAAAGCCCGGATGGGACGTCGAAGTGCTGGAGAAAATTCGTGCGCGCTGGCCCGAGATCCTGCTAAGCTGCGACGCCAACTCGGCTTACACGCTCGCGGACAACGAGCGCCTCAAGAGCTTCGACGGTTTCAAGTTGTTGATGATCGAGCAGCCACTGTGGAGCGACGACTTCTATTTCCACGCCCGGCTGCAGAAGCAGTTGCAGACGGCGCTGTGCCTCGACGAAGCCATTCGCAGCGCGCGCGATGCCGAAGCCGCTCTGGAGCTGGGCGCGTGCCGCATCGTCAACATCAAAGTTGGCCGCGTTGGCGGCTTGTGGGAGGCCATCGCGGTCCACGATGTCGCGCAGCGATTTGGTGTCCCGGTGTGGTGCGGAGGCATGCTGGAGTCGGGCGTCGGCCGCTCCCACAATGTGGCACTTTCGACGCTGCCCAACTTCAAGCTGCCGGGCGATGTCTCGGCTTCCAAGCGCTACTGGAAGGAAGACATCATCGAGCCGGAGGTCGAAGTTTCGCGACAGGGAACCATCAAGGTGGGAAACAAGCCTGGTTGTGGCTACGAGCTGCGCAAAGACTTGATCGAGAAGCTGACGGTGCGGAAGCAAGTCCTGAAAAGCTAACCTAAGCCGGGCAAGACCAATGATCACCTGTGGTTGTTGTCCGTTCCCTCGGTTGCGCCGCCGTTCTGTGCGACAGTCTCGTCGCTCTTGTGCAGCAACTCCAGTTGCTGGGCGGTCGTGAGATTCGAGGGTATCGGGCGAAAGTCACTTGCCGTCTCCGTGGACGAGATCGTGAGCGGCTTGATCATAAGGATCTTGCCACTGAATTCGAGGGTTTCCCGCACCAACTCCCATCTGCCGCCGCCCACATCGCGTTGCTCGATATAGAATTTGCCGCCTTTGTAAAGCCTACCCAAGATGCCCCATCCAAAATCCACATCTTTGAACAAGGTACCGTCAATTTTCGCGATGCGCACGGCTTTGGGATCGATGAGCATGTCCCCCTGCATACCTTCGTACACGCGTGTTTCATGATTGGGCGGGGTGAAATTGGGGTTTGGCTTAAAGGTCAGGTGCACCAACTGGCTGCCGTTCGGCCCCGGCTGTGTTCCCGCGTAGGTATAGAGGAAGGCGTCGGGCAGGCTGGTCAACATCAACTGGTCCCGCTGGTCATCCTCCTTGCTCGACTCCTGTTTCTCGCGGCGCGCTTCCGAGTCGTTGGCGAATTTCTCCAGCTTCTGATCCTCTTTGGCGCGCTGATCCGGGGTCAAAGGGTGGCCGTTGATCGCGATCGTGCTGCTCAAGCCCCCATGCGGAGCCTCGAGCACTTCCTTGGTAATGGAACGATTCCTGTACTCGACGTGGTCGCGGTACATGAAGTACTGATGGATATCGTTCGCCTTGATCTCGTTCTTCGCCGCGCGACGAACGAGTTCCTGGGGGTCTACATCGGGCTTCTGCTGAGCGGTCGCCGTCGCGCTTGCCACAAGGAGCACGACAGCACCGGCGATCGCACGACGAATATGCTTTCCTGCTGCGGACACGACGCTCCTCTTGGCTGGATTGCCCATAAGTAACCATTTGATTAGACGAGATGCGGCACGCGCAAGTTGCACAATGCAATGCAAGATTTCGCTTCGTAATCCAACGGTAAAAATTGGAAAGCGGTGTTGCAAAAGGCTCAGCCTAGAGGTCCCCCCAACCATGTACTGAGCCAAGCCCTGCTATTGTGTTGCTGAGAACAAGCCGTCAAGATTTATTGTGGTGCACCGACGACGTGCTTGAGTTCCACTTGAGCCTGAAATGGCACTCTGACATGCAACGCAGGGCAATAGCCGAATTGCTCGATGCCGACCTGGGCACGACCGAGGAGATAGCAGCCTCGTTTACCGACCTGCGGCACATCAATGACTGGTTTGGCGGCACGCGCACCACCATCGCTTTAGTGCGCCGATTCGCACGAACGGCCGGACGCCGGCAGTTGTCGTTGCTGGAGGTTGGCGCGGGCACCGGAAGTGTGCCGCTGGCAGCGCAAAGAGCGCTCGCACAGGAGGGTATCGAATTGCACGTCACGTTGCTGGATCGTGTCTGGTCGCACCTCCCGGCTGATGACACAGCCGCGGTCGCGGGCGACGCGCTGCTTCTGCCGTTTCGCGATAACGCTTTCGACGTCGTGAGCAGTACCCTCTTGGCGCATCATCTTGAGCCTGACGGGCTGCAACGGTTTGCGCGCGAGGCACTTCGTGTCTGCCAATGTGCCATGCTCATCAATGACCTCATTCGCAGCCCGATACATCTGGGGTTGACTTATCTGGGACTGCCGCTGTTTCGCAGCCGCCTGACCTGGCATGATGCGCCGGCATCGGTGCGGCGCGCTTATACCATTTACGAGATGCACGCCTTGCTTTCGCATGTCGTAGCACAACGAATCGAAATGTCGGAGCATTATCTCTATCGAATGGGAGTGCTGATATGGAAGGGCAGCAGTTAGCAGTTAGCAATTAGCAATTAGTATTTGGCACTTTGCAGTGCGATGCCAAAGGCTAAGTGCCAAATGCTAAGTGCTGGCTCTCAATTCGACCTCGCCATCGTTGGCGGCGGCCCGGCCGGGAGTTCGGCCGCAATCACCGCTGCGCGTATGGGCGCGGAGGTCGCGTTATTTGAGGCGCGGGATTTCCCCCGGCACAAGGTCTGCGGCGAGTTTGTCTCGGCGGAGTCGCTTGACCTGCTTTTCGGGCTGACGCAGAACCTGCCGGAAACAGCAACGCTGTTTTCCAAGGCGCCGGTGATCAACCGCTCGCGTTTCCTTTTTGGTCGGAGGGTGATCGACGTAAAGGTCGCGCCCGCAGCGCTCAGCATCTCGCGCTACGATCTCGACGCCCTGCTGTGGAGCGCCGCCCAGCGTGGGGGCGTGGAAGCTGATTCCAATTGCGAAGTGACCGCGATCGACGGCGACGGACCATTCCTTCTTCAGACCTCTTCCGGCAGCTACACGTCGAGAGCCTTGATCATCGCGGCCGGCCGCTGGTCGCAGTTCACCGCCGACCGGACTCTTCCACCCGGCCCCAAGTGGATTGGCCTCAAAGCGCATTTCCGCGAGATTGGCGCCGCGCCTTGCTCCGATTTGTACTTCTTCGAGCAGGGATACTGTGGCGTGCAACCCGTAGCGGCAGATGTTGTAGCCGCGTGTGCCATGGTTCGCTCGGACCACGCTACTTCGTTGGAAGAGGTGTTCAGGCTGCATCCAAAGTTGGCCGAGCGGGCCGCTGGATGGCAAGTGGTGACCCAGTCGGTCAGCACCGCGCCGCTGGTCTATCGCGAGCCGCAACCGGTTCGAGGCAACGTGCTGTTCGTTGGTGATGCTGCGGCATTCATCGATCCTTTCGCGGGAGATGGAATCTCCATCGCGTTGCGGAGCGGGCGACTGGCCGCAGAATGTTTGGTTGACTTCTTGGCGAGCAGAAATTCGCTCGTGAGCGCGGTTGCGACATACCAGCGAGAGTATGGCAGGCAATTCGCTCCGCTGATCTCGGCCGCCGCACGAGTTCGTTCGCTCTTTTCCCTACCTGCGATTGCGAAGCCTGCCGTCTTCGAATTGCTGCGGCTGCCAGGGTTGATCCCATACATGATTCGGAAGACAAGAAGAAGTGACTAGCGGCTAGCAACTAGTTTTGTTAGTCGCTACCGGATTACCAGCACCTCGCGAATATTGTCGCGGCCGAGGAAGAACTTAATCGACGAATATTCGCGAAACAGGTTCTCGACGTGCCGGTTGTTGAAGATGCGTTGCAGCCGGTAAGCACGCGCCGGCTGCAGCTCCAGCGTGTCTTTCGAGGCGATGTTATAGCGGTAGAAGGGCGCATCAGGGCCAGCGTCTTTGGTATGGAAGAAGGCGAACAGGATGCCGCCAGGCTTCATGGCCACCTGGATGCGTTCGATCAGCGGCTTCACCAGGGGCTCGGGAAGGAAATCGGCCAAGTCCCAGAACATGACCGCGTCGAACTCTTCCCGCTCGAAGTTCAGGTTCTCGTCAAAGTAACGGTGCACGTCAATCGTGCTGCCGCCATCGGCGTTGGGGATGACGAGTGACTTGTCGGTTGCACTGCGCAGCACGTCTTCCTGGTGGAACTTGTGTCCCAGGCCGGTCATGAACGTGATGTTGGCCGGGGAAGTGGACCCCAGGTCGAGGACTTTCAGTCCTTCTTCGCGCGAGATGGCGCGGATGAATTCGTTGAAGCCGGTGGAGCGGCGGGCAATCTTTTCCCCGGGGACAAACTCGTCCTCTGTACCCTGCCGGCCAGAGCCACCGAAGATCTTGCTGAAGATGCCAGGAGCCACTGGGCACCATTGTATGGGCAGGTCGGGGAGGGCAGCAATGCTTCTGCGGTAACAGCGTGAAAAACGCACTTCCCGCTTCATGCCGCCCAAGCATGCAATGATATCGGGCTGTTATCGCCGACTTACCTCACTTGGCTGGCTGATCTAAACCAGTGAAGCGAAAATCGATGGTAACCGCGACCGGGGAGGGATGGACACCGTTATCGAGAATCAGAATGCTGGCCGGATCATACACTGTTGCTTGCTTGTACCCCCATCTCCGCAGTTGATCGTAGACAGCTCGGCTCAGAACCTGGCCATCTTCCCGCTGAAAGCAACGGCCCATCAGTAGCGCCGTTATGGTCGCTTGGCGCTCGGCGGTCAGGCCGGTAGTGTCTTCCAACGAAACTTTCGTCACCACCGAGTCGCAAGCAGGGGCACTCTGCGCGTTTGCACCAGCTATAGATGCCGCAATCATCACCGTGATGATAAGTACAGTTTTCGTGGCTAGCATCCTTGTCTCAGCATCGAAACCGCTAAAACTTCTTCGGCTCGAGCAGCGACCCTTGTGCTGAGGTGGTGACTGCGGGCACCGTTGCGGCTGAAACCTGCGGCCGGGGCTCGATCTTCTGCCCGGGCTCTGGTTTCTGGATATCAATCGTGCCCTTGAAGAAGGCGCCATCCTCGATGGAGATGCGCGCTGTAGTAATGTCGCCCGACAAGGACGCGCTCTTGCGCAGCTCCACCCTGTCACTGGCATGAATGTCGCCGTCCACGCGTCCGTGGAGAATCACATTGCGGGCTTCGATATTGGCGCGCACACGGCCATTGGGACCGATGGTGAGGCTCTGACCGCGCAGCGCAATCGAGCCTTCGACTTCTCCATCCACCACCAGATCTTCGCTGCCCGAAAGCTCGCCTTTCACTACCACCGACTTCCCAATGGTGGCGATCTCACTGGCGCGGGCGCTGTCGCGCACAGGTTCGGCGGAGCGTAATGGCGCGGCCCCGGCTGCGGTGGTCGGCGAACCGATCGTGCTGGGCTGGTTGGTGGGGGTCGTCTCCTCGTCTTCCCTTCGCGATGACTTCCACATGATGTTCAGTCTCCGTCGGGCGGTCGCAGCGCCACCGGGGGCGTGCGCGGCGCCGTACCTGGGCGCGCCTAAGCCGCTGGCAAGAGGATACTCAACTGCAAGCGCAGTCGCAAACCCTTTTGCGGTTAGAAATACAAATTTCCGATAACTTTCGGGCGACTCCCGGCCCGCACGCTGGGTTGCGCGTCACCGATGCCTGGTCCCTAGCTCCCGTATAATTGCAGGTTTCGTATTGCTCCCGCCGCAGCCCGCCACGGCGCGCAAATCTACCGGCGAGAGACGCAGGATTCATACCATGACGGAAATTGAGCTGATTCTCGCCCGCGAAATTCTGGACTCACGCGGGAACCCCACGGTCGAAGCCGATGTCATCCTGGAGAGTGGAGCGCGGGGACGCGCTGCAGTCCCGAGCGGTGCATCAACCGGCGAGCACGAGGCGCTGGAGTTGCGTGACGGCGACAAATCCCGCTATGCCGGCAAGGGCGTTCTTAAGGCGGTGGATAACGTCAACGATGTTATCGCGCCTGAACTCGAAGGCATGGATGCCAGCGACCAGCGCGAGTTGGACAATGCGATGATCGCACTGGACGGGACGCCGACGAAAGCGAAACTGGGAGCGAACGCGATTCTCGCGGTCTCAATGGCCGCGGCTCGCGCCATGGCCGACCACCTCGGCATCGAGCTGTACCAGTACCTTGGCGGATTCACCGCCAGCCTGCTGCCTACTCCGATGATGAACATCCTCAACGGTGGCGCGCACGCCGACAACAACGTGGACTTCCAGGAATTCATGGTGATGCCGGTCGGCGCTGAGTCGTTCAGCGAAGCGCTGCGTTGGGGAGTCGAAACCTTCCACGTTCTCAAGGGCGTGCTGAAAAAGCGCGGCTACAACACGGCGGTCGGTGACGAAGGCGGCTTTGCGCCGTCGGTGAAGTCGAACACCGAAGCCATCGAGGTGGTGCTCGAAGCTATCACCCAGGCTGGTTACAAGCCGGGAGAGCAGATTGCCGTCGCGCTTGATCCCGCGGCCAGCGAGTTTTACGACTCGGCAAAGAAGAAGTATGTGTTCAAGAAGTCGGACAAGAGCGAGCACTCCAGCGAGCAGATGGTGAAGTTCTGGGCTGACTGGGTGCAGCAATATCCAATTGTGTCGCTGGAAGATGGATTTGCGGAGGATGATTGGGAGGGGTGGCAGATGGTGACGGACGAGCTCGGCGGCAAGATTCAGCTCGTCGGCGACGACATCTTTGTCACCAACATCGCGATTCTGCAACGCGGCATCGACGCCGGGGTGGCCAACTCGATTCTCATCAAGCTAAACCAGATTGGCACGGTCAGTGAGACCCTCGACGCCATCAACCTGGCGCGCGAGAACCGATATACAACCGTCATCTCGCACCGCTCCGGTGAAACTGAAGATGCGTTCATTGCGGATTTCGCCGTCGCCACCGGCGCCGGCCAGATCAAGACCGGCTCGGCATCGCGCACTGACCGCATTGCCAAGTACAACCAATTGCTGCGCATCGAAGAAGAACTCGGTCCGGCGGCGAGGTTCCTGGGCTTGAAAGCGCTGAATTATCGCGGAGAGGCGGAAGGAAAGAAGGCGTAGGGGAGCAGAACGCCGACGTTTGAAGTTACACGAAAATGACTGCGTCTTTTCATCCTTGGTTCTCCCTATGCAAACTCAGCGTCGCTGATTTGCCCCAGCGGGGAGCTTTTCCGGCTGTTCATGCGTTTCGAGACTCCACTACTTAAGAGATACTCAAGTACGGGCATGCGGGCTGTTTGTGCCAGCGAATCTTCGGCAATTTCATAGGCGGTGTTGGTGGAAGGGGACCATCCTCAGCAACTCAGTTCGTACACGCCGAACTGTGGCGGGAGGGAGTCATCGAGCGTGTCGAAGTGTCTTGGATTGAAACCGAAGACAAGGCACATGCCGAACTGATGGAGAAAGAGTTTAGGCGGTAATACAAACGAACTCCCAATGGTCACCGCCCGGTCTGGGATCGCTAGGATTGAGGGTCAGTACGCGGACTGTATAATCAACCCGATGGACTCTGAAATTATCTTCGCAATCGAGGAATCACCCGAGGGCGGGTATGAGGCTCGCGCGCTCGGATACTCGATTTTTACCCAGGGCGACTCCCTAGAGGAGCTGCGGGAGATGGTCCGGGATGCGGTGCACTGCTTTTTCGAGCCCGAGGATATGCCGGAGGTGATCAGGGTGCACTTTGTCCATGACGAGGTAATCTCGGCTCGAAGCTGCCGCGCGACCTAAGCGGCTATGACCTATCGAAGCTGCTTCGTCGCTATGGATACGAGCCGACGCGCCAAGCCGGCAGCCACATTCGCCTCACTTCAAACATTCGGGGTAAGCAGCATCACATCGCAGTTCCTGCTCATAAGAGCCTTAGGGTTGGAACGCTCGCCGGCATTCTTAAGGACGTGTCCGCCTATTTGGAGTTGACTCGCGCCGAACTTGAACGCAAGCTTTTCGGCGAAGAATCGAACCGAATTTCACATGGCTAAGATACTTGATACTCCGCCACGCCCTCTGGTCCTCATCATCCTCGATGGCTGGGGCTATGCGCCTCCGTCCAAGGCGAACGCCATCTCGCTGGCGCGCAAACCGAATTACGACCGGCTGCTGGCCGAGTTTCCCAACACGCTGATCCACACTAGCGGGCGCTACGTCGGGCTGCCCAACGGACAGATGGGCAACAGCGAAGTCGGCCACCTCAACATCGGCGCCGGGCGCATCGTTTACATGGACATCACCAAGATCGATCTCATGATCGAGAACGGCGAGTTTGAGAAGAACACGGTGCTACTCGACGCGATGAAGACGGCCCGCACTGGCGACCGCCGTCTGCACCTGTTCGGACTGCTGTCGGACGGGGGCGTGCACTCCCACCAGAACCATCTTTATGCGCTTTTACGCATGGCGAAGCAGAACGGCGTGGAGCGCGTCTTCGTGCACTGCTTCATGGACGGACGCGACACTCTGCCCACTAACGGCGCGGGCTACATCGAGCAACTGCAGCAGAAGACGCGTGAGTACAATGTCGGGCAGATCGCCAGCGTCAGCGGGCGTTACTACGCCATGGATCGCGACAAGAAATGGGACCGCGAGAAGAAGGCCTTCGACGCGATGGTCTTCGGCGATGCCGAAGGCGGGCGCTACACGGACCCGGTGCAGGGCGTCAAGGACTCCTACAACCGCGGCGTAACTGACGAATTCATTATTCCCTTCGTTCTCACAGACGAGCGCGGAGAACCGCTAGCAACGATTCGTGACGGCGATGTCTGCATCAACTTCAACTTCCGCGCTGACCGGGCACGGCAGATCACGCGCTGTCTTTGCCGCAACAGCCACTTCACCCCGCAAGACGGCCGCGAACTGGAAGGCTGGGAGGAACTCGACCGGGTTATCCCGCGCGACCGCGTCCCCAAAGACCTGACCTACATCTGCATGACGCGCTACGACAAGAATTTCATCCTGCCGGTGGTTTCGCCGCCGGAGTCGCTGACTAACATTCTGGCGAACGTCATGGCGAACCTCAACATGCGCAACCTGCGCGTGGCTGAGACGGAGAAGTATGCACACGTCACCTATTTCTTCAACGGCGGTATTGAGAAGCCCTTCCCCGGGGAGGATCGCGTGATGGTGCCGTCGCCCAAGGTTGCAACCTACGACCTGAAACCGGAGATGTCGGCACAAGGAATCGCCGATGTCGTGAAGAAGGCGATCGCAGATAACACCTTTGACGTGATGGTGGTGAACTTCGCCAACGCCGACATGGTGGGACATTCGGGCAAAATTCCGCCGACCATCACTGCCGTCGAAACCGTTGACGCCTGCCTCGGCCAAATCGACACGGCACTGCGTCAACGTGGCGGAGCCATGATCGTGACTGCCGACCACGGCAATGCCGAGCAGATGATCGATCCCGAAACCGGCGGACCTCACACGGCACACACGACTAATCCGGTGCCCTTCATTGTCGCGACTGAGCACGCCGTGACTCCGGCGAACTTCAAGGGAGATGCGCGCCGCTTTACTCTGCGCCCTGATGGCGCGCTGCAGGACATCGCACCCACGATGCTGGGCATGCTCGGCATCGCACAGCCCAAAGAGATGACGGGGCACGATCTGCGGGTGATGGCGGACGTAAAAGCAGTCGAGTTTCGAGTGTCCAGTCTCGAGTGGCCCGTGTTTTCCCGACATCGGCCTCTGGCCCGATTCTTTTGCCTTGAAACTCGAAACTGGAAACTCGAAACTGTCTTCGTGAAGCTCCTCATCGCGCTCTATCACCGTTTCGAATTGTGGCAAATGCCAGAGTGGTTCTGTGAGCGCTTGCGGCGCGAGTTTCCCCAGCTTGCGGTGGTACACCTGCCGAACTACGACCGGGTAACAGAAGAGATCGCCGACTCCGATATCGCGATCTCGTGGTCGTTGCGCGGGGAGCAGATCAAGGCGGCAAAGAAGCTGCGGTGGATCCACTCGACGGCGGCGGCGGTGCATCAGCTTATGACGCCGGAGCTGCGGGCCAGCGACATCGAGCTGACCAATGCGCGCGATGTTCATGGGCCTGTGGTGGCCGAGCACGCCATCGCGCTGGCGTTCGCGCTGGCCAAGCGATTGCCCCAGGCGGTCAAGCATCAGCGGGAAAAACACTGGGCGCAACGCGACCTGTGGAATGCGGAACCACGTCCGCGCGAACTGAGTGGCGCCACCATGACCATCGTAGGCATGGGCGGCATCGGAAGACCGCTGGCAAAATTGGCGAAGGCGCTGGGCATGCGGGTGGTCGGCGTACGCGAACATCCTGAGCGCGGCGGTGAAGTAGCGCGACACCGTTTATGGCTTCGATGAACTCGAGCAGGCATTGCGCGAAGGCGACTTCGTTGTGCTGGCGGTGCCGGTAACGCCCAAGACGCATCGCCTCATGAACGCGGAACGTCTCGCGCAACTCAAGCCCGATGCCTATCTCATCAATGTGGGTCGAGGCATTCTGATTGATGAAGAGGCGCTGGTGCAGGCGGTACAGGCGAGAGGCTTTGCCGGCGCAGCGCTCGATGTCACGGCGGAAGAGCCGCTCCCGCCCGAATCTGCGCTCTGGCATTTGGAGAATGTTTTCATCACGCCCCACATCGCGGGGCTCACGGAGCGAATGTGGGAGCGCCATTACGGGCATTACACCGAAAACCTGCGCCGCTACCTGGCGGGAGAACCGCTGTTATGGGTAGTGGACAAGCAGCGTGGGTATTGACGGCCCGCTATCTGCCGAGGATTGTCTTTGCTCATTGGTACAGCGTAAGGGGAACACACCTGCTGTAACGCTCGAAATCGTGATCAGCAGTATAAACCGCCCAATCTCTGCGGACCGCGACGGAGCAGATCAGAAAATCACCAATGCTGCCGATGACACCGCGGGCACGACATGTGTTGCTTATCTCCGCCGCTCCTTCGTAGTCTTCTCGATCAAGCATCACATTCGGAAAAGAGCGCAACTCGCTTCGTAACCGGGCGAATTGCTCCTGATTCTTGATGCCTGTAAGCAACTCCTGCCGGACAAGACCAATCAGTTGTACTCGGCCCTCGGAGATGAGCTCGTTAAGAATCCGCACCTGCCGGCTCTGTGCAGGAGCAAGATCCTCTCGTCTACGACGAAGGGCTAAGGACCAGAGCGAGGTATCAACCAGCACCATTATTTGCGCTTCCGCCAACGCTCCGCCTTGTAGTCATAGCGCGGATCGTAGTCAATCGTGCCAAACAGCTTTGTAATGCGCATCTGCTTGCGCCGCTGGACATATTCAGCGAGCGCCGCTGTGACAGCATCTTTCTTGGTCTTGTGTCCGCCAACCGCACGAGCCTCCTCAATGAGACGGTCGTCCAACGCGAGGTTCGTAGCCATATGCCATCTCCATCTGTGTATTTTGACACTTGGATCTGTGTGGGTCAATGTGTAGAAGTCTTCGACTTACTCTGGGAAAGACGGTGCATCTTGGTGCCGAAGAAGGGACTCGAACCCCCACACCCTTGCGGGTACATGGACCTGAACCATGCGCGTCTGCCAATTCCGCCACTTCGGCACGGGTGGAAACGAGTGCGACACTCAACTCGCTGTTCAGGAAGCAGACTTATTCTACAGGCGGGCGCGCAAAGTTAGCAATCGCCCTTGGCTATTCGCCTTTCGCTCCTCGCGAAAAACACTGGATGCCATAAGCGAAACGCGAACAGCGAAGAACGGATCCTCAGCTTGCCGCTTCTGCAGCTTCGCCGGCACTGTGCGCCCCGTACTCTTTCAGCTTGTTGTGCAAGGTCTTGAGGCTGATGCCAAGAATCTCGGCAGCCCGCGTCTTGTTATTATTGGTCGCTTCCAGCGTCTTCAGAATAAGAAGACGCTCCGCCTCATCGACCGTTGTACCGACGCCGAGGCGTACCGCGTTAGCCTCCTGCACGGGCGCGCGTGGAATCACCTGCCCGAAGCCGGGCGGCAGATGCCTGGGCTCGACCAAAACTCCATCGCACACGATTACCGCCCGCTCCAGGGTGTTGCGTAACTCACGAACATTCCCCGGCCATGCGTAAGCCTGGAAGGCGTTCATCACTGGTTCGGCGATGCTGGAGACGTTACGGCCGTGCTTCTCGTTCATGTCGGCGAGCAGCGCCTGCACCAGATCGGAGAGGTCCTCTTTATGTTCGCGCAGCGGCGGCAAATGAATGTTGAAGACGTTTAACCGGTAATAAAGATCGTTCCGAAGTTGTCCGCGAGCAACAGCTTCGTCGGGAGGCTTGTTGGTGGCGGCGAGCACACGCACATCCACGGATGTTTCGGCCTTGCTTCCCAGTCGGCGCAGCTTGCGGTCCTCGAGCACGCGCAGCAGCTTGGCTTGTGTGCCGATTGGCATTTCGCCAATCTCGTCGAGCAACAGCGTTCCGCCTTCAGCCAATTCGAAGCAGCCGGTGCGGCGTTCGAGCGCACCGGTAAACGCGCCCTTTTCGTGCCCGAAGATTTCGCTCTCGATAAGCGTTTCCGGGATGGCAGCGCAGTTGATGGCGACGAACGGCTTGGCTTTGCGGTTGCTGAGCGAGTGAATGGTGCGCGCCACCAGTTCCTTGCCGGTGCCGCTTTCTCCGGTAATCAGCACCGAGGCCGTGCTGGGGGCCACCATCTCGATCAGGCGGAAGACCTCCTGCATTTTCTTCGAAGGCCCAACCAGCGAACCCAGCACGCCGACGTCGCGCAGCTTGCGGCGGCTGGCCTCCAGTTCGCGCTCGGCGCCGCGAATGCGCGAGGCATTCTGGAGTATGTTGCGCAAGCGAGTGGGATTGACCGGCTTCTCGATGAAGTCAAAGGCGCCAACCTTCATAGCGGAGACGGCCGCATCCACACTGCCCTGCGCGGTCAGGAGAATGACCGCGACCTGATGTGGTTGGGCGGCAATGTGCTCCAGCAATTCCATACCGTTCATCCGTGGCATCTTCAAATCGGTGATGACAATCCCGGGGCCCCAGGATTCCGTCCGTTCCAAGCCTTCCACACCGTCGCGAGCGGTTTCGGTGTCGTAACCCCAGGCTCGCACCAGCTCCGCCAACCCGGTTCGCTCGTTTTCCTCATCCTCTACGATTAGAACTTTTTCTTGCATCATGGGAATAGCCGCCTCTTACAATTTGAACGACGTGGCTACGTGGTGTACCGATGAGCCTCGGACACCCGGGTTAGATGCCAACTAAACGTCTTGCGTCAATCTTGAACCGGGCCAGGTCCGGGGCAGAAGGTGATGCGATCCAGCGACGGCTGCCAATAAAGTAACACTTTCAGCGGGTTGGCGTGCGCCGGTCGCGTCCTCACCGCTCGCGAGTCGATATTGGCGTGCACCTAGCGCAGACCGCCGGCGGCCTCGGACGTGCGGTCGAGCCGGCCGGTGTCGCCTCTCCAGCACATGCTCTGCGAATATTTACCCATGACTTCCGGCAACGGGTATGTATAATTGGGCTGCGGATCGCAGCTGGGCTTCCAGGTGCACAGTCAGTAAACAGCTGCCACAACGAACTAGTAGACAACAAAAGCTTTGTGAATCCTGCTGGTTCATGTACAATCGTGTGCTGTCGCGAGCAGGACGAATACCTGCACTAGTATTACAAAAAGATAATTGGAGTTGAACCCGAGCTGGGCCACTTTTGCTTACGGTACTGCTAGAGTTCCGGAGGATCAAGAATGTCTTCTCGTATTGCTTCAACCCCGAGACGTTTTGTTACGACGTGTATTGCTCTTGCGTTCGCGCTCTGTCTGTTGGGCACATATGCCTCGGCGCAAGTCGAAATCCAGCCCCGAGCTGAAGGCTTTGGCGGATACTCCTGGCTGCATCCGAACGGTTACGCCGACTTCGGCTCCAAAGTCCCGGATATTGTCGGTGGTGCTGACATCTCCGGTACCTATTACTTTCCCACTATGCACAATGTTGGCGTCCTGGTGGATGGTAGCGGCCACATCAGTAAGGGCGACGGGATAGGGGTCGGCTTTGCTCTCTTTGGCATCCAGTACAAGTACCACACCAACACCTTCTCACCTTTCGCCCGCATCTTCGTTGGAGCCGCGAACGAGTCGCCGAAGTGTTGCGCTGGGACGAACTGGTCGGTCGGTCTGGGCGGCTGGCGGCGGCTTCGATCTGAACGTTAACAAGAGGTTCGCCATCCGGCTCGCGCAGGTGGATTACATTTATAATAACTATCCCCAGCGCGGCTTGAGCGGGCACGTGCCCGAATGGAACAGCATTCGTCTGGCAGCGGGCATTGTGATCAACTTTGGCACCTATTACAACCCGCCGCTTACCTGCACCGCCTCGGCTACGCCGGACGCGGTTTTTGCGCCAGACCCGGTGAAGGTCACCACCACGGGCGCCAATTTCCCCCCGAAGCATACTCAATACTTGATCTACGCCTGGACTGCGAATGGCGGCAAGCTGTCGAGCGCTAACGCCCAGTCGGCGGAGGTCGACACTACTGGTGTGGCGGCGGGAAACTATTCGGCGAATTCGACGATCACCGACCCCAAGTTGAAGAATTTTGACTCTGGCACTCATTCCTGGTTGGGCAGGCCAGATCCCATAAAGCCGGCGATGTGTGCGGCGAACTTCACCATCAAGCAGCCGCAGCCGCCGGTGGTAAGCTGCTCGGCGAACCCGACCACGATCGCGATTGGCGAGCCGTCCACCATCACCATGACCGCCACCGACCCGCAGGGATGGCCGATGACCTATAGCTGGTCGGCGACAGGCGGGCAGTTGAGCGGTAGCGGCACCACCGCCACCCTAACCGCCACCAATGCGGATGCCGGCAACACCATCACGCGTTACCGGCACGGCGACGACTAATCGCCCCGGCGGGAACCCGGACACTCTGAGCAGCAATTGCACGGCGCAGGTCAACCGTGCCTGCCGGTCACAGAAGTGCGTCAGCATCGAGGATTGGGGCGAGTGTACCTTCGAGAAGAACCCCAAGAAGCCGTGGCGCGTGGACAACGATTGCAAGGACACGCTCGACAAACTTCTCTGCGGTTGCAGCAGATGCCCAATGGCAAGTTGGACATCGTTGGCTACACCGACGAGAAGGAAGTCGTCAAAGAGACAGACCCTGGGTTCGCAGCGCTCCGTCAACGTCAAGTACTACCTGACCACCGACGGGCCGACCAAGGTCGACGCTGGCCGCGTCCAGCCTCGTCAGGGCGGAACCAAGGGTAAGGCGACCCACTTCTACTTTGTCCCCGAGGGCACGATGTGCGGCGGGCAACTGGAAGAGGGCACCACGGTTGACGAAAGCGCAGTGCAGCCGCAGTCGCGTAACGCGCCTGCTCCAAGAAACAGCCATAAGGCTAAGGCCAAGCCTGCTGCGCCTCCAGCGCAGTAGTCGAGGTGCCGTAGCTGAACTTAGGCCGGTGAGAGGTTCGCCTCTCACCGGCCTTTTTCTGATCGCCAGTCGAGCGCTCCCCGCGCAGCGATTTACCGAGTGGATACGCCGGCGCTCTTCAGGAGTGCAGCAGCTTGGCGCCTCGGAGTTATGATCTTCAGGAGCGGCGTGGCACTTTCCTTCCTCTTCAACCACAGCTAGGCAGGCGGATTGTTTTCTATGCTGTAAGCTATTTGGATTTGTGGCCAAGCTGGTTTTGTGCGTCGGGATTGCTGTTCTTCCGTTTTTTCTTTTGCTTCGGACTGGCAGTTGATCGGGCCGGAGGGCGGTAATGTGCGCAGCCTGGCCTACGATCCCAGCGATCCCAATCGCATCATCCTGGGCACCAGTGCTGGGCAGCTGTTCATTTCGCAGGACGGGGGAAATTCCTGGAACCTGTTCGCTCACCTCGGCCCGGGCGACGATTACGTTGTTGACCATGTGATCTTCGATCCCACCAATCCCGGCCACGGTGTATGCCGCGGCCTGGGGCCTGTTCGACGACAACGACGGCGGCGTCTTCCGTTCCGACGACGGTGGCCGTACCTGGCGGGAATTGATGGGGGTACACGGCAAGTCCATCCGCGCCATGGCCATGGCGCCCAGCGACCACAACACGCTGGTCATCGGGGCCCTGGATGGAGTGTTCCGCTCCCGCGATGGCGGGGCAACCTGGGAGCGCATTTCGCCGGAGAACTCCCATGGCCATCGAGAACCATTCCGTCGCTGAAGAACTTCGTCTCCGTCGCCATCGATCCGCAAAATCCTGACATCATTTATGCTGGCACGCGACACCTGCCGTGGAAGACCACCGATGGAGGAGCGACCTGGCACAACCTTAAGGATGGGATCCTGGACGATTCCGATGTGTTCAGCATCATCGTCGATCCCAAGGTGCCTTCCCGGGTTTACGCCAGTGCCTGCTCGGGCATTTACAAGAGCGACAATGGCGCCGAAGTCTTTCATCGGGTGCAGGGGCTGCCCCATTCGGCAATTCGCACGCGGGTGTTGAAGCAGGATCCGCAGCGTCCCTCGATCGTTTACGCCGGCACCACGGGTGGGCTTTGGAAGACGGCGGACGGCGGCGCCAAGTGGTCGCTGGTGTCGGCGCCGGATGTCATCGTCAATGATGTGCTGATCGATCCCCGCGATCCGGAGCGCGTGCTGCTGGCGACCGACATGCGCGGCGTGCTGGCCAGCAACGACGGTTTTGCGCACTACACCACCTCGAACCAGGGCTTCACCCATCGCGTAGTGGCGCCGTGATTGCCGACCGCAAGGACCCGGCCGGCTTTATGTCGGGAGTGGCTGAACGACAAGGAAGAGGGCGGCTTGTTCATCTCCGACGATGCGGGCAAGAGCTGGCGGCAATCCAATCGCGGGTTGGACGGGGCGCGACATCCTCAGCCTGCAGCAGGCGGACAGCGGAGCGCTGTTCGCGGGCACCAATCACGGCATCTTCTCGCTGGCATCGTTGAGCTGCTTCCTGGCCGCCGGCGAAGATGATTTGGGGTCCAGTGCCGGAATGGCAGCCCAAGCCAGCGGCGCCGGAGCCGCCTGTGGTAGCAAAGTCGAAATCCTCCAAAGCGGCGGCGACCTGCCCGGCGCAAGAGCTGCCTGCGGCCAAGCCAAAGGTCCCGCCTGAAGCCGGTAATTCCCCTGGCCACCGCGCCCCGGGTGCGCTCGCTGCAGATGGGGGAGAAGGCTTGGTTTGCAGCTACCGATCAGGGATTGTTCATCAGCGTGGACCAGGGCGAGAAATGGTACGGCCAGCCAATCGAGGGAGAAAGCAACTTCAGTGCAGTGAACAGTTACGAGGATGGCACGGTGACCTTGGCCGGGCCTAAAGGTGCCTATCTCTCGCGGGACGGCGGAAAGACCTGGACGGCGTGGCGCTTCCCAAATATGTCAGTGGGGTTTACAACCTGACGTTGACCCCCGGTCCGGTCTGTGGCTGGGAACCCGCCAGGGCGCGATGCGCTCCACCGACGGCGGACAGACTGGCAGTACATCGCTGGGCGGACTTCCCAAGAACGACGTACTGGCGGTGCACTATGACGCCACCGGCCAGCGCCTGCTGGCGACCGCGCTCCATGCGCATGGCGTCTTCGAAAGCAAGGATGGCGGGCAGAAGCTGGCAGCACACCCCAGAAGCGAATGTTTCCATCCGCTCCGCCATGAACTTCCAGGGCCGTCTGCTGGGAGCGTCCGCGCATAACGGCCTGCTGTTGGAGCAGGGCGGCGTGGCAGCTTCGGAGTCGGCTCGTGCCGCTGAGGGGAGTTCGACGGCCAATCGGCAGTAGGGACGGTCGCTTTTTCGGCTTCGCTCTTCGCCTTTTGGGCTTTTGGTTGGAGGAACTTTAACCAGTGGGACGGGAGGTACAAACCGGCTTCCCGTCTCTTCTGCTGCGTTTTGTCCTCATCGCGCCTTAGCGTAGAGCGAAAGGCGAAGGGCGGACAGTCACAATCCTTCCCATTTCGACATCATTCGCCTCGTCGCTTCCCACAATCGGAAATCACCTACAAGCCTGATCTGGCAAGGCTTTGCCGCCCCTTACCAGCACAGGTTCAGTTCCAACTTGGAACCAAGAACCGAAAGAGTGAGCCACAAGCCGCCAGGCGAGTCCGCGTAAGTGCGTTTGCAGCAAGGGCTTCGGCGCCATGCCGATTTTGGTAGCTGGCGTGCTTTTATGCAGACGTTGAGAAGCGAAGAAAACAGTGAACCAAGTGAGATGAACACCCAGACTCGCACGGACGGGCTCAAGCAAGTCGAATCAGTTCAAGAAGAGAGCGGCATCTTTTCCGTTCAAGCTGCTTTTCTCCATGGCCAAGGCAGCGAACAGATGGCCTCCTCGAGGGGCGAAGGCGAGGAGTGTGGCGTAGTATCCCACGCTCCTCGCACGCCAAGGATTGCGATTGCGCTGATATGTTGCATCAGCTGGCCAACACCGTCAACGCGGTGCTGCTCCATATCCAGGTGATGGAATGGAAGCTGCCTCCCTACAGCCGGTTGAAACGCCCGGTGCGGGAAATCGGACGGCACGCGCAGCGCAGCGCCGGCGCTGCTGGAGCGTCTGCTTCGCCAATTCGAGACCCAGGGAAGAGACGATAGAGGAGTTACGTTTTGCAGCTTCCCTCTCTACACGGAACCATGAGCTGCGGTGACGGTGCAGGGGCCAGAGGCGACCGCTGGAGGTCCGGAGAAACTGCCGCCTTCGGCGCGTTCGCCGTCTGCCCCTCGCTCTTGTTTGTTCCCGAAAGCGAACTCACAAGGCTATGTGACCCCTGCACTAGCGCCGTTTTCCCGAAAGAGGAACGATGGTCATGAGTACTGAAGCCCAAATGAAGCTGGCGGCGCCGTGGGGCTGGGCCGCCGGAGAAGGGATGCGCCACGTGTTAACCGCAGATGCAGTTGCCGTTACTGAGCCAACCTTGGAGACCAACCTTTTAAACCTGTTGATCGTCGACGATGAACGCTCCATGCGCGAGTCCTGCCGCGAGGTGGCCCATTCGCTGGGCTTCAACACCCGGACGGCGGACTCGCCCGATCATGCCTATCACGCTCTCGATGCCGGTCCGGTGGACGTCGTGCTGCTGGACCTGCGCCTGCCCGGATCGAACGGCCTGGAGGTGCTGCGCGAAATCAAGCGGCATACGTCCCGAAACCCTGGTGATTGTGATGACCGGTTTTGCCACCGTGCAATCGGCAGTGCAGGCGATGAAGTTGGGGGCCTACGACTACATCACCAAACCATTCAACTTCGATGAGCTGCGCCTGGTGCTGGAGCGGGTGACCTCGCATCTGAAGCTCACCAGCGAGAACCGGCTGTTGCGGGAGCAGCTGAAGTCGAAGCACGGTTTCGGCTCGCTGGTCGGCCACGCTCCGGAGATGGAAAAGCTGTACCGCATCATCGCCAAGGCCGCGCACAGCACCCATCCCGTCCTCATCCTGGGCGAGAGCGGCACCGGCAAGGAACTGGTGGCGCGCTCCATCCACTATTCCGGGCCGTATCGGGACAAGCCCTTCATCCCCGTGGATTGCGGGTCCCTGGTACCCAGCCTGATCGAGAGTGAGCTGTTCGGTTACGTGCGGGGGGCCTTTACCGGGGCAGTGCGGGCCAAGGACGGCTTGATGGCCACGGCTGAGGGCGGCACCATTTTTCTGGACGAAGTGGGCGAGCTGCCGGTGGACTTGCAGGCCAAGCTGCTGCGCGCCATTCAGGAGAAGGAGATCCGTCCGGTGGGCGGCACGCGGGCTGTCCCCATCAACGTGCGTATTCTGGCGGCCACCAATCGCGATCTCGACGCCGCTGTGCAGCAGGGCACCTTCCGCCGCGATCTTTACTTCCGCCTCAACGTGCTCACCTTGCGCATCCCTCCGCTGCGCGAGCGCACCCAGGACATTCCTTTGCTGATTGGCAACGTGCTGGAGCGGATCAACGCCGCCACCCAGGTGCAGCA
Source organism: uncultured Acidobacteriaceae bacterium (assembly GCA_963782275.1). Lineage (GTDB taxonomy): Bacteria > Acidobacteriota > Terriglobia > Terriglobales > Acidobacteriaceae > Bog-257. The sequence goes on from CAWAJA010000016.1 coordinate 706,221, forward strand.
CACGCATTGGAGACGATGCTCTGCGGCTGATGCTTGCCTACGACTGGCCGGGTAACGTGCGCGAGCTGGAAAACTGCCTGGAGCGCGCCTGCACCACCTGTTCGTTTTCCACCATCCACGTCGCCGACTTGCCAACCGGGTTGCGGAACTTTCAGGCATTTCCCAAACCCGAGGTCCAGGGTTCCGATCCGGAAGCCATCACCCCGCTGGAGCAGGTCGAGAAGCAAGCCATCCTGCATGCCATCGAACTGCTGAAGGGAGACAAGCTGCAGGCCGCGCGCCGTCTCGGCATCGGAAAAACCACGCTGTACCGCAAACTGAAGGAATACGGCTCGACGGTCTGACCGCCGGGCCGTAGTGATTGGGATTCGCAAAAGGCCGCATCCAGTGTGGCACGCCTGAAGTGTGTCTGCGATGGCGGCAAGGAGACAAATCATGATTCTGCTGAGTTACGGCATCTTCTCGCGCCCAGGAATGCGCTGCCGCGCTGGAACAAGGCACCAGGCCAAAAGACGCAGGTGGCGGGCTCGGTACCCCAGGCGGTCACCCGGCTGCGCAGCGGCGAATACGAGGCCCTGGCCATCGATCAGTCGCTGCTGGAGGCCGACTTCCGCGCCCTCGACACCTTGTTGAATCACGCCGGCACCGCCATGCCGATTTACGTGAATCTGTCCCTGCACCGCAATGAGCGGGTGGTGCGCGAGGTCCAGGTGGCGTTGCGGCGCGGCCGAAAAAGAAAAACAGACGGCGCTGCGAACCGTAGAACGCGATCTGCGCAATCAGCTGCGGAGCGAGGTCACCGGCATCCTGTTGACTTCAGAGCTGGCGTTGCGGCATCCCGCGATTCCAGCCGATGTCGCCGCCAAGCTGCAACTGGTGCAGGACATGGCGCACAAGATGCGGCTGCGGCTGCATGTGATATAGAAGAAGCAATTAGCGGTTAGCAATTAGCAGCTTAGCAACGACTGATCCCGGTTGCTCCGTGGTTGCATTCTTTTGAACCACGCATTTGCACGGATAAACGCGGATGCTCTGCTTAGCAATTAGCGGCTGGCATTGCCGATGATGAACGAATCCGTGCTCATCGCTCGTGATGCGTGGTCAAACCATCACTTGAATTGTGCGCGAACCGCGATGTGACAAAGCAGTTGATAGTGGATAGTGAACAGTGGATAGACGTCTGGACCAAGAGCCAAGTTACATCCATGTCAAGCTCGATAAATGTTACCCGGCGCTTCCTGCTGGAGCCTGGCACCTGGGAATCTGACTACCACTATCCACTATCCACTATTCCATCCTGAGCGCCTGCATGGGCTCCACCGTTGCCGCCCGGCGCGCCGGCAGCAAAGCCGCCAGCAGAACTACAATCGCCACCAGCAACGTCCCTCCCAACAGGGTCAACGGATCGGCAGCGCTCACGCCGTAGAGCTGGCTGCGCAGCAGGCGTCCCAGCAGCAAGGCCACCGGCAGCGTCACGGCAATACTGATTCCTGCCAGCCACATGACATCCCGCAGCACCAAGCCCATCACGCTGCCGCGTTGCGCGCCCAGCGCCATGCGGATGCCGATCTCGCGGGTGCGTTGCGCCGTGGCGTAAGCTAACACCCCGTAAAGACCAATCGCGGCCAGCAGCATAGCCAGCGCCCCGAAACTCACTGCCAGCAAAGCCACGAGCCGCTCGACCGAGAGGTTGTCGGCAATCTGCGCATCCATGGTTTGCAGATGGATCAGCGCCAGCTTGGAGTCCACTTGCTGCATGGCGCCCCGAATGTCGGAAAGCGCAGCCTCGGGCGGCTGCCAGGTGCGCACCAGGAAGAAAAGTGCGCTGGGGTTGTCCAACTGAAAGCGCGGACGGTAAACCGTGCGCTTGATGTCGTCGCGCACTCGCGCATGGCGCGTGTCGCCCAGCCACCCCTACGATCTCGGTGTCTCTTGCGCCGCGCGAGCCGCCGAAGCCGAGGAAGTGACCGAGAGCATTCTGAGGCGTCCCGAAAAAGTGGCGGGCAAACGCGAGATTCACAATAGCGACGTTGGGCTTGCCAATAACATCGTCATCCGTGAAGTCCCGTCCAGCCAGCAGCGGAATCTGCATGGTGGCAAAGTATCCCGGAGTAACGCCAGGTTGCTCGACCTGCATGTCCTCGTCTTCGCGCTCGCTATAACCGGCGATCACGATGTTGCCGTCATCGCTGGTGTCTGCGAGATCGGGATCGTCGGTTCCCGCCACCGAGCGGGTTCCCGGCAGCGACGACAGCGCCTGGGAAACCCGCCGGTATAACGGAAAGACTTCCTCTGTCTGATAGCCGGCCAGGCGCGGATTGATACCGAAGCTCACCAAGTGGTCAGCGGCAAAGCCGACGTCAAGCGTCTGCAGGTTGCGCAGGGTGCGCACGAACAGGCCGGCGCCCACCAGCAGTAGCAGGCTGAGGCCGATTTGCGCCCCCACCAACGCGCGACGGAAGCGGAGCGAGCCGCCCGCGGAGGTCGCGGTCTGCTGCTTGAGCGAATTGACCAGGTCGGGATGCAGGAAGCGCAGAGCCGGCGCCAGGCTGAACAAAACGCTGACTACCAGGGCCAGTACGAAATTGAAAAGCAGGATGCGTGCGTCCACACTGGAAGAGAAGGGCAGGTCGGTCGCGGTGTCGCCCGCAAATCTGCGAATAAGGACGGAGGAAACCGCGGGCGCAAGCAGCAGCCCCAGGGTTCCGCCTAACAGGCCAAGCAGCAGGCCTTCGGCTAGCAATTGGCGGATGATCTGCCAGCGTCCCGCTCCCATGGCGTAGCGCACCGACATCTCGCGCACCCGTCCCGCTGCCCGCACCAGCAGCAGACTTGATACGTTCACGCACGCCATCAGCAGCAGCAACACCACCATGCCCATCACAATCACTATTGGTGTGCCGATCTGGTCGCGCAACGGCGAGAACCCGCGCGCGCTGTCCAGCACCTGAAGGCGCGATTCGTCAAGATACGTGCGACGAAGGTGTTCGGAGGCATTGGGAATCCGCGCCAGCTCCGAGGCTCGCAGGGCATGCCACAGTGGCTGCAGCCCAGCTTCCGCCTGGGCGCGGCTCTCTCCCGGCTTCAGCCGCCCCACGATCATCAACCAATGCGAGTTGAAGTCCTCGAGGTCCTGCCAGCGCGGGGTGATGATGTTCTTGGTGGTCAGCGGAACAAAAACTTCTTCGGTAGCGCCGGCGACGATGCTGTGAAAGCCGGGCGGCGCTACGCCCACGATGGTGAAGGGATGCGCGTTGATCAGCAGCGTCTGGTTGATCACCCCCGGATCGGAACCGAATTGCCGTTTCCAGTAATTGAAGCTCAGCACGACCACCGGGCTGCTGTTGGGGACATCGTCAGAAGGGACGAAGAGGCGTCCCAGCGCGGGCTGCAGCCCCAGTGCCTGGAAGTAATTGCCCGAAGCCAGCTCGCAGCCGACCAGGTCAGGCCGGTTGTTCCACTGCACGCTCACGTTTTGCAGATCGCTGGCGATCAGGGTCTCGAAAACGTTGTTCTGGTCTCTCAGATCGCGGTACATCGGGTAGGAAAAATAGTCGTGATCGTCACCGCCGAAGGAGTTGAAGTGGCCGCGAGTAGAACCGGTAAAATGGAGACGCACCAACTGCTCGGGACGCGAGACTGGCAGCGAGCGCAACAGCGCTTGGTCGAGCAGGGTGAACACTGCCGTGTTAGCGCCGATGCCCAGGGCCAGCGTGGCAAGCGCCACCAGCGTGAATACGGGTGCCTTGCGCAACTGCCGAACCGCGTAACGAAGCTCCAGAAAAATTTGCATTAGTGTTCGCCTTCGATTCTAATCAGGCCGCAGAATTCGAACCCAGGTTCCCCAAGAGATCCAAGCGGAAACTTGCAGGTGGTCAACCAAACTTAGACACACAAAATCAGTGCCTTAGCTACATATAGCCGCAGTGAGATGTTCATGGGCGCGATTGCCCTGTTCGAAATCGAACATCACGTAGGTGCTCTCAGGTTCTTGTTGCGAAAATTGAGACCTGCCCATAAACTGAATGAGCATTCATTTGGCCGCACGGCAGCGGGGTTGTTACAGCGCCGCAGACCGAACCAGAATCTCCGTCAGTTTTAATCCTTGGGCCCCGTGAAGCTCGAACCCCAGCCTCCGTTGACTGCCGCCAGCGGCCCAGCCGCCAACCGCAATGCCGAGAAGTACCAGCGCATCCTTGACGCTGCGGTAGCGGTGTTTGCCGAGAAGGGCTTCTTCACCTCGCGCATCTCCGACATCGCCGACCGCGCCAGTGTCGCCGACGGAACCGTCTATCTCTACTTCAAGAACAAAGAAGAGATTCTGATGACGGCCATCAACACGGCCTTCGATGCCTTTATGCGGCACGCGCGCACCGAATTGGAGAAGCTGCCCGATCCGGCCGACCGGCTGCATCGGCTGGCATTTCTGCACCTGGACGCGCTGGGCTCGAACCGCAACCTGGCCGTCGTCTTCCAGATGGAGCTGCGGCAGAGCACGCGCTTCCTCTCCGAGTTCTCGCATCATCACATGATCGAGTACCTCAGCCTGGCACGCATCGCCATCACCGACGGACAGGCGAGCGGGCTTTTTCGTCCCGAGGTACCGGCCAAGGTCGCGGCCAACTGTTTCTTCGGGGCGCTCGATGAGATGGTGACCTCATGGGTGCTGAACCAGCATGAGTACCGGCTGGCCAACGTTGCCGACGCGGTGGTGGATATTTTCCTGAATGGGATGCAAGGTGGTACCCGCGATAACCGGAACCGAACAGCACAGTGATGGCGGTCACCGGTCACAGCATCCGGCTCGCGGGCGGATTACTATCTTGGCGTTGAACAGGCGCGTCACCAATATCTCGGAATCATGAGCATTCGGACCCTCAACGAAATTTTCTTTACGGTCGTTGACCGCAACAACGATCGCGTCATGCTGACCCGCGTGGGCGAAGCCTGGCAGCCGATCTCCTCCGCCCAACTGCGGAGCTGGGTTTATTCCGCGGCCCGCCAACTGCACGCCTGGGGCGTCGCCAAAGGCGACCGCGTGGTCATCCTCAGCGAGAACCGCCCGGAATGGGCCATCGCCGACTACGCAACCCTCCTACTGGGCGCCGTCGTCGTGCCGATCTACGCTACGCAGACCGCCGAGCAGGTGCTGTACGTTCTGCAAAATTCCGAGGCGCGCATCGCTTTCGTTTCCACGCGCCAGCAGTACGAGAAGCTCGCAACCATTCGCGAACAAACGACCCTTGAGTACGTCGTGGTTATGGACGAGGCCCCGGAGCTCAGTAACGCGATTCACATGCAGTCATTCCTGCGCGAGGGGCAATCCGGGCCCCGACCCGGAGCTTAACGACATCGCCTCGGCCATCGAACCCGACGATCTCGCCACTCTCATCTACACCTCCGGCACCACGGGCACGCCGAAGGGCGTCATGCTCACCCACGGCAACATCGCCTCCAACGTGAGCGTCTCGCTCGACATGTTCGAGATCGGCAGGGACGACCTCAGCATCTCGTATCTGCCGCTGTCGCATATCACGGCGCGGCACGTGGATTACGCTCTGCAATACCACGCCATCATCATCGCCTACTGTCCCAGCATAGACGACCTGGGGCGCGCCATGCGCGAGGTGAAGCCCACCATCATCGTGGCCGTGCCGCGCGTATACGAGAAGGTTTACAACCAGGTGCAGCACAAGATGCACGGCGTAAAGGGCGCGCTGTTCAAATGGGCGCTCTCCGTCGGCGCTGCCAACCGCGAGACGATCTTGCGCGGCGAGACGCCGACCTCGCTCTCGTGGAAGCTGGCCAACGCGGTGGTGTTTTCCAAAGTTCGCGAAGGACTGGGCGGGCGGGCGCGCATCTTTGTTTCCGGAGGCGCGCCGCTGGGCCGCGAAATCGCGACCTGGTACGCCGACATCGGCATTCGCATTCACGAAGGTTACGGCCTAACGGAAACCTCGCCCGTGATTGCGGTGAACAATCCCATTTATCATCGCCTGGGCGCGGTCGGCAAGCCAGTATCGAATGTCGAAGTCAAGATCGCCGCCGATGGCGAAGTTCTGGTGCGGGGCCCGTCCATCTTCAAGGGCTATTGGAACATGCCGGAAGAAACTGCCAATGCGTTTGAAGACGGCTGGTTCAAAACCGGTGATGTTGGCGCCCTCGATGAGGACGGCTTTCTCTCCATCACCGACCGCAAGAAGGACCTGATCAAGACCTCTGGAGGCAAGTTCATCGCCCCGCAGCCTATCGAGAATTCGCTGAAGGCCAACCTGCTGGTCGGCGAGGCGGCGCTGCTCGGCGACAAGCGCAAGTTTCCGGCGGTGCTCATTGTGCCCAGTTTTGCTGAGCTGGAGGAATGGGCGCAGCACCATGGCGTGAAATTCTCCTCGCGCAAGGAACTGGTGAAATCCCCTCACGTGCAGTCGCTGTATGAAGGCATCGTCGAGGAACTGAATCGCAATCTCGCGCAATACGAGAAGCTGAAAAAAGTCCTCATTATCCATGAAGAACTCAGCATTGCCGACGGAACTCTCACCCCCAGCATGAAGTTGCGCCGACGTCACCTGGAAGGGCGCTATCGCAAAGAGATAGACGCGCTCTACGCCAGCGCGCAGACGCATTCCCGAGCGGCGACGCCTAGCGGCGCTACCCGATGATTGGAATGCGCTTTGACATCAGCGCTCCTGACCCGGCCTAGGATTGCGAATTTCCAGTGGATAGTGGATATTGAATGTTGGATGGAAAACCCGGATTATGCCTGTGTAATCCGTCCTGACGTTGGATGCCGTTTCTATCCACTAATCACTATCCACTGACCGATGCTCATCATCCCAACCTACAATGAACGGGAGAACATTGCGTCTCTTGTAACCAGAATCCGCAACGCTGTGGGAGCGGAGCCAATCTTCTTCGTGGACGACAATTCCCCCGACGGCACCGCCGACGAAATCCGCCGCCTTCAGCAGCAGGACGCCAATGTCCACCTGATGGCGCGGCCCGGCAAGGGTGGCTACGGATCGGCGTGCCGTGACGCGATGAAAAAAATCCTGCAGGAAAACCTCGCCGACTACGTGATTCAATCTGACGCCGACCTATCGCATCCGCCCGAGTTGCTGCCACGCATGCTGGAAATGCTCAAGACGTGCCAGGTCGTGATTGGCTCACGTTATGTCAAGGGCGGCGGCGCTAAGAACTGGAGCCTGTCCCGCCGTACTCTAAGCTTTGGCGCGAACCTTTACGCGCGCCTCTTTACTGGAGTGCCGGTGCATGACATGACCGCCGGATTTGTCGGCTACCGCACCGACGTCTTGCGCAAGATCGATTTGGAAAACATCCGCTCTGAGGGTTACGCCTTCCTGATGGAGATGAAGTTCACCCTGCATCGCAGCGGCACCAGCTTCTGCGAGTTCCCCATCATCTTTTCCGAACGCGAGTCGGGCAAGTCGAAGTTCAGCCGCAAAATCCTCTTTGAAGGGGTACGCTTCCCGCTCAAGGCCTTCGGAAAAAGAATCAGCGGCGCGTCGTAACTAGACAACAGGACCGACACCCGTTCGAGTACCTGTCGAACCCCGCATCGTGGAACAAACCGGCTGGCTAGCAGCTATCGGGTTACTGAGTGATCTCCCAGATCGCGCCCTTCCCATACGCTCCCCCCGACGATACCGTACCGTAGAGATTGCCGTTGGCGTCGAGGGTCACTGCCCCATAAGGAAAGTACTCGGTGTTGAAGGAGAAGTCGTGGAGGTCGGTAAAGATCCAGGATCCGTTGGAGGGCGCGAGCTTGAAAATCATCCCCGCCTCGTTGGCGCCATCACCGAACGCCGCGCCGAAGAGATTGCCAGCCGCGTCCAGGGTTAGATCTCCGTAGGGGCCCTCCGCGCCGGAGAGTGAGAGATCTGTACGTCCAACCGCCGCCGGAAGGAGACAACTCGTAAACCACGCCACCGTGACCCGAGCCGCCGCCAGACGAAGCGCCATAAAGATTGCCGATTTGATCCATGACCAGGCCACCGTAGGCTAGGTCGCCGTCATTGCCGCCGGTGAAAGTGTGCAGAATAGTCATCATCCAGCCCGATCCACCGGGACTCAGCTCGAAAACCGCACCTCCATCGGCGGTCGTGCCATAGAGATTGCCGGCGCTGTCCATCACCACGCCCGAGAGAGGCCCGTTCGTAGGCAAACCGAGGTTGTAGAGAATGTTTTCTGTCCAGCCGTTGCCGGATGGCGTCAGCTCAAAGACGATGCCGAAGTCGCCGTTGTTGCCGCCGAATTGAGTCGTACCGTAGAGGTTCCCTTGCTGATCGAAAATCAGGCGGCCATAGACGGGTTGGTCACCGTCATAGGGGTAACCGGTAAACTCGTGCAGTACCGTTTCCGTCCACGGGGCGAGTGCCGAGGCTGGCGCCCTGGGCGCAGGCTTCAGGTTGTAAACCACGCCGCACCCGCCATCCCAGCAATAGTCCCCACCTGTGTAGCCGCCGCCGATCGTGGTGCCGTAGAGGGTGCCGTCCGGGCCAATGGTGACGGGTGACAGAGGTGACTCCCCGTCATTGCCGCCAGTGAAGCTGTATAGCCGGGTCACGGTCCAACCTGAGCCCCGATTGACGAGCTTGAACACCGCCCCGTAGTCGGCCGAGCCGCCCCCCGCAGTCCCGTAGAAGTTCCCCGCCTGGTCCCGGGTCAGGCCGGCACTAGGATGGGCCCCTTCGGGGCCGCTAAAGTTGTGAATGACCGTGTAGGTTTGTGCCTGCGCTGGCGGGTTTGCGGTAAGGGTCAGTGCGAATAGGACCGCAATCGCCAGCGCAGCGGTCGCCGGAGCATAGGTTGACGCCCCAAATCCGGATGCGTTTTCTTTGGGACGCGTCACAACCATACTCCTTTTGACCAGGGTCGCTTCGCAACAGGCGCATCCTATTGCGCTGCGCCACCAGCGTCAAATGAATTCCACATTACGGTGCAAGCCGCTGTAAGAGTGGGACATAACCAATGCGCTCCTAGGCTCGCGCCGATGAACGTCAAAGGTGACGACGCTCACAGCACCTGACCAGTTCGCATACAACGCTCTTCCAAGCCTCGTTTCAACTCTGACGCCAGCAGCCTATGGAACAGATGTTCGCCCGCTTCCCGGCGAACGGAAAGCCGTCCCGCGCCATAAGCGCGCGAGTGCAAGCCGCGCTGCACCGACTCGCAAATTCCAACGTCTTCGTCGTTCACCCGCTCGCCGACGGCGATGCTTTGCCGGCTGCGCTCGGCTGCCGATTCGCTGACGTCGTCAAAGTAGAAATCGAAGATCACGGTACAGCGATTGACGCCATCGGGGAGCACAAGGTTGGTATCCATGTAGCCCCGGTAGAGGTTAATCATGAAGTTCGGATACTGCCAGAAGTACCAGGCGCGGTGGCCGGTGCGCGTGGCAGCAGTCGCGGCATCCACGTCGGACGAAACCATCGGGCTCGATTGCAGGCAGTAGCGGTCTTCGTTTTCGATGGTGTACAGCTTGTAGTTCAGAATGCTGTTCAGCGCTTTGTGAAGGTGTGGCACGTGATAGCCACCGTCGAGGTAGTTGTCCACGAACACCTTCCAGTTGCAATTGAGGCTGTACGAACGCCGCTCGAAAAACTGCAGTGAATTGAGGTTGAGAGGTGCGACACGTTTCACCAGTCCACCGAGGGAATCCATCAGCGACGCGGCCTTCTCGTCGAGATTGATGAATACGAACTGCTCCCAGGTCTCCACGCGCACGGGAACCAACCCGTTCTGCGAGCGGTCGAAGGCACAGACACCCTCGAATTCCGGTGTGCCTTTCAGCGAGCCGTCGAGGCCGTAACTCCAGCCGTGGTACGGGCAGCGCAGGATATTCGCGGTACCCTGTTTCTCGGTCACGACCGCCGCCGCGTGATGGCGGCAGACATTGTAGAAAGCGCGCATTTGGTTGTCGGCGCCGCGAACGATGACCAGCGGTTCGCCGGCGACCTCGGTCGTGACAAATTCGCCCGGCTGCCGCAACTGATCGGCACGAGCCACCACCTGCCAGGTGCCTCCAAAGACCGCCTGGCGTTCGAGTTCGGCGATACCGTCATCCACATACCAGGCAGCTGGAATCGTCGACGCCCGCTCCAGCGGGTCACGATCGTTGTAGGACGCGACGATGTCGTGCAGGGAACAATTCATCCACAGGCTCCGAATCAGTTTAAAAGGCGTTCCCTCAGCGGCTAAAAGCCGAACGTGATTTCCGCGGCTCGCGCCACGCCTGAAGGCGTGCCCCTTCCAGGAAGCCCTGCTGAACTGGTGGTTGCGAAATGATAGCAGGCGGCCCTTGCACAAAAGAGTTGACGCCCGGCGCGCGCCGTGTTTCCTTGTCCCCATGCATGTTTCAACCACCGCTCCGGAAGTCGTGCAGGCTACCCCAGCCGATGTGGGCGACGTCGCGTCGCTCTTCGATGCCTACCGGCAGTTCTACGGCAAGCCTTCCGATGTGGAAGCGGCACGGCGTTTTCTGTTCGCGCGGCTCAGCAAGGCTGAGTCGGTGCTGTTCATGGCGCGGCTCGAAGGGAAAGTTGCCGGCTTTGTGAATCTGTATCCCGTGTTTTCGTCCGTGAACCTGACGCGGCAATGGATTTTGAACGACCTGTTTGTCATGCCGGAAGCGCGCAAGCTCGGCGTCGCCCGTGCCCTGATGGAGCGCGCCCGCCGGCTCGCCGAAGCCACGCAGGCGAATGGACTGGCTTTGGAGACCGCGATGGACAACCTCGCCGCGCAGAAGCTCTATGAGAGCCTCGGCTGGAAGCGCGACGACGAGTTCTATCGCTATTTCCTGCCAGTGTGATGAGATACCGCTCACGGGTATTGACCAATCAGTAACCCACCCCCTCCCCCGTCGTTGTTTAGAATCATACGATTACGAACTTTTCCCTGGCAAACGATTGACCCGCAGGGGTTTACAAGCAACTGCTTTTATTGCAACACTTACGGCTGCTTCAATAGTGCCGCTTGGCAAGCGGGAAGGCCGCCGATGGGGCACTCGACTTGTCAAAGAGCATCTGGCCGGAACACTAGGTGCGGCAAGGGGGAACGCACACACAACAGCTTCGTCCTCCCTGTTCACTGTTACGTCGGAGAGGCATGTCTCCACAAGGACGCACGTCACGGGCCGTATGTGACCAGAACGAGCGCTGCGCTATCATTCTCCCTCTGTAACTGGGACGTGTACCAATTACCATGCAACCGGCGTCCACCAGCCACGTGCACGCAGCTAACGCGACTGACGGTCCTGCGCAGCCGAAGCGCGTGCTGGGTTTCCGCGATCTGGTGATGTTCTACGTAGTCGCCACGCTCAGCTTGCGCTGGATCGCGGTTGCCGCCAGCGCCGGTCCGAGCTCCATCGTCATCTGGTTGATCGGGCTGGCGACGATTTTCATTCCCCTTGCACTCTGCGTCATGGAGCTTTCCTCGCGCTACCCGCAGGAAGGCGGCATGTACGTCTGGAGCAAGCGCGCCTTTGGCGATTTCGCCGGGTTCATCACTGGCTGGATTTATTGGACCAGCAACCTTCCGTATTTTCCCGCTGTGTTGTATTTCGCGGCGAGCAATTCGTTGTACGTCGGGGGATCGAAGTGGCAGGCAGCCCAGGGAAGCCCGGGATTCTTCATCGCGTTCTCGATGTTCGGAATCGCCCTGGCGCTGGCGCTGAACATCGTCGGACTGAACGTCGGCAAGTGGCTGAGCAACCTCGGCGCCAGTCGGGACGTGGTTGCCGATCGCGCTGCTTTGCGTGGTTGGCGCGCTGGCGTGGTGGAAGTTTGGCTCAGCTACCAGTTTCAACGCCCTGTCGATGAAGCCCTCGTTGAATATGGGTAATTTCGGCGTGTGGGCGACGCTTCTCTATGCCTTTAGCGGCGCCGAGTCGGCGTCGTTCATGGGTGACGAGATCAAGGACGCGCGCCGCACGATTCCTCGCGCTCTCATGGCGGCCGGCTTCCTCATCACCGCCGGATACATTCTTGGAACCATTGCCGTGCTGATTGCACTGCCCAAGGTCAACAGTCTGGAAGGCATCATGCAGGCCATCTCCAGCAGCGCCGAGCGCGTAGGCTGGACCGGCCTCGCGCCGCTGGTCGCGTTGCTGATTTGCGTGTCGAACCTGGGCGGTGTCGGCGCATATCTGGCCGCGTTATCGCGGATTCCCTTCGTCGCCGGCATCGACCGATTCTTGCCACCGGCGTTTGGCCGGGTCCACCCGAAGTGGGGAACGCCATACATTTCGCTCATTGTGCAAGCGCTGTGCTGCGCTGTCTTTATCCTGATGGGCCAATTCGGCAGCACTGTCCACGGAGCCTACCAAGTGCTGGTGAGCATGACCATCATTACCAACTTCGTGCCGTATCTGTTTATGTTCGCGGCGATGATTCGCCTGCAGCGTGAGCCTGCAGAATCTGGTGTAATCCTCGTCCCGGGAGGCAAGCCTGTCGCCATCGCGCTGGCGATTGTTGGGATGCTGACCACCACTGCCGTCATTATCGGCTCGGTGATACCCGATGCCAGCGAGCCGAACAAGGCGCTGGCGGTTGGGAAGATCATCGCGCTGAGCGTGGTACTGTTGGGCGGAGGAGTGGCGCTGTATGGGTGCCGTGGACCCCGCTCGGGTCTTCCCTGAGTGACTGAAGTCAGGAGCCGAATCGTTTCTCAGCGGCCAGCACGTAGGAGAAAGGATTCCGCCTCAATTCTTGGCGCCGCTCGGTGTTGTACAGTACGGCGGACGCGACCAATGAAACTCCAGCGCTAGCCAGGAGTGCCTGTGGAGTCGACAGTCCAATGTGCATGAGCAGGCCACCCGTTGACACAGATAGAAATGAGGTTTTCGAAAAGCTCTCGACTGCCCATTTGATTCGTGAGGCGCTTAGAGAGTCTTTCATCTCTTCGAAAGCAGGGCGAACTTCGTTGGAATAGACGTCGGCGACGCGCTGCTGAAGCGCCTCCATCGGCAGATCCTGCTCGACGGATTTCGTGAGGTCGCCAAGCTTTGTTCGGAACCGACCGAGTTCGCTTTTGTGATCCTCCCTGAATTTCAAGATCTCGCTAACCGGGGTGTCCCGAGAAACGGTTAAGCGGTTAAGGGTCAATTCAGCCAGGAGACCTTGCGCTGTCGAGCCCGGCAGTACCCGGCGCTCATACCTATATCGATCACGCTCGGGTACGGGTATCCTCAGGTTGGCAAACCCAAGCGGACCGTCAAGGCGGGCTAGGGTCGATAGCTGGTCGCCGGATGGCATGTCTGTCAGTAGCCCCGCTCCCGTTTCGGCCGACAGCTCGGTTGCGAGCAGCGTCATGTAAAAATTCGCGAAAGCAGGATCTACTTTGAGCCACTCGCCCTTTTTTCTGCTTCGGAAGACGCGCTCCAGTTGAAGTTGTACCGTGAACGGAAGCTTGTCTGGATGAAGATGATTGGACTCTTCCAACATTGCAGAAATCTTATCAGGGTGCAAAAGCGCGTACTCGGGGTGCACGAGCGCGTACTCATCAATTCCACTGTCGCACAGGAGCCGTTCCGCCTGGGGCGAACTGATATAGTCAATGACTTTTTCTGCCAGCCTTGCAATTGATGCCATCTGAGGGTGAACGTGCAGGGGCGACAACACTTTTGCGTCAAACAGCTCCAGGTCAGTCGGTCGCGAGTATGGCTGATCCATCGAAGCCGGAACAATGGTCTGGATCGTTTCCCAATACAGAGCTGCGGTCTTGAGCCAGGCTTCATCGGGAACTTCAATCCGCGGATAATAAAGAGCTTTTGTAAAGGCCATTTGTCGACCTCGGCCCGTTCGCCTATTGAGTTGGAAGATTGGAAGGAAGTATAGGCCTTACTTGTCTGGTCGCGACACTGTTGAATTCAATGTTGCCGCGTGTGGCCTCCACATTTCAGCAGTATAATAGGCTCATATCGCAGGAGTTCCCAAACATATGAGCGCAACTGGCGGCATCAACGGCAATGGCGCGGGCGTCCCCAAACCGCGCGCGGAATGGATTACGAAGCGCCGCGAAGAGGCTGCGCGCACGGGCGACACCAACATGTCGCAAATGCATTTCGCGCGCAAAGGCCTGCTCACCGAAGAGATGCTCTTCGTTGCCGAACGCGAGCAGCTCGCGCCCGAGCTCGTCCGCGATGAGGTCGCCGCCGGACGCATGATCATCCCCGCCAACGTCAACCATCCTGAGTTGGAACCGATGTGCATTGGCGTGGCGTCGAAGTGCAAGATCAACTCCAACATCGGCAATTCGTCGGTCACCAGCAACGTTGACGAGGAGCTGAAGAAGCTGCACACCTCGGTGCACTATGGCGCTGATACGGTGATGGACTTGTCGACGGGCGGCGGAATCCACGAGATTCGCGAGGCTATTTTGCGGCACTCGCCAGTGCCGATTGGCACGGTACCGATCTACGAGGCGGTCTCGCGGGTGAAGCGCATCGAAGACCTGAACGCCGACATCATGCTCGAAGTCATCGAGGAACAGGCCGAGCAGGGCGTGGATTACATGACCATCCACGCCGGCGTGCTGGTCGAGTATCTGCCGCTCATCACCAAGCGCATCACCGGCATCGTGAGCCGTGGGGGCGCGATCCTGGCGCAGTGGATGGCGCACCACCACAAACAGAATTTTCTCTACGACCGCTTCGACGACATCACGAAAATTCTGGCCAAGCACGACGTGAGCTATTCGCTGGGCGACGGGCTGCGCCCCGGATGCATTGCCGATGCCAGCGACGAAGCGCAGTTCGCCGAATTGAAGACGCTGGGCGAGTTGACGACTAAGGCCTGGGAGCGCGATGTCCAGGTCATGATCGAAGGCCCCGGCCACGTGCCGCTCGACAAGATCAAGGAGCAGGTGGACAAGGAAGTCGAGATGTGCCACGGCGCTCCGTTCTACACCTTGGGCCCGCTGGTGATTGACATCGCGCCTGGCTATGACCACATCACGTCGGCTATCGGCGCGGCTCTGATCGGCTGGCACGGCGCTGCCATGCTCTGCTACGTCACGCCCAAAGAGCACCTCGGGCTGCCGAATGACAAAGACGTGAAAGACGGCATCATCGCCTACAAGATTGCGGCGCATGCCGCTGACGTTGCGCGGCACCGTCCGGGCGCACGGGACCGCGATGACGCCATCAGCTATGCGCGCTACACCTTCGATTGGGACAAGCAGTTCGCCCTCTCGCTCGATCCCGAGACCGCGCGCAGCATGCACGATGAGACGCTGCCGGACGCCTACTACAAAGAGGCGGCGTTCTGCTCGATGTGCGGGCCGAAATTCTGCTCCATGAACTACTCGGCCAAAGTGGACGAGTACAACCGTCAAGTACACGGTGTGGAGAAGAAGGATTACTCGGAGCTGATGAACAAGCTGGTGGCAATAAAGTAAGGTAGCAATTAGCAGTTAGCCGCGTCGTTGGGGATGCCTACATCTCCAACCGGCGTCCAATGTCGACTGCTCCGTGTAACACGCGAACGATTTCGAGTGACTTTTGGCTGACGCGGTAGATTATGAGGTAAGAGCCCGCTGGCCAGAACAGCACGGGCTTATTTGTAAGGTCTTCGCGCCGATGTCCAATTCCCGGGTTTTCGGCGATCCTCTGGCATGCCTCGAAAATTTGCAGACGGACGTGGCGGGCGGCTTTGATGCTGTCTTGGGCCAAGTAGGCCCAGATTTCCCGAATGTCGCGGGCAGCTTCGGGCGAGAGTTTGAAACGCTTCACGCTCGCTTGCGCTTGCGCCCCAGGGCTTGTTCCTCTCGCTCGAGCGCTTTGAAGAACTCCTCTCCGTCCACCGACGGTCCGCGTTCCAGGGACGCCCAGCCCTGATTGATTTTCTGACTCAATTCTCTGATTTGCAGCTCTCGGATCTTATCTCTCTGCTCAAAAAGCCGCAGCGCGTCGCGGACAACTTCGCTGGCGGAGTTGTAGCGGCCGCTCCTCACCTTGTTCTGGACCAGCGTCTCGAGCTCCGGTGTCAGGTGGACATTCATGATGTTCTCTGAAGGCGAAATTATCATCATTGTCCAAGATGGTCAATCTTGGATAATAAGAGGTAAGGGCACAATGCCCACACTGAGCGTGCTTTGATGCTAAGAGTACGTTCCAACAGCGTCGCGCGTCCCTTTGCTAAACTCGCTCCGTGAGACGAATCCGCCCGAACGCCTGGATCCTCGCCTGCATCTCGGGAGTGCTGCAGGTTCTCATCTTTCCCCGTCCGTCGCTCTACATCCTGAGCTGGGTCTCACTTGCGCCGCTGATTTACGCCATCCTTCGATGCCGGGAGCAGGACGCCACTTTGGTACTGGCCGACGACGGAGAGTTTCTCGGCCCCGCGACTGGGTTGCAGGGATTCTGGCTCGGCTATGTGAGCGGCGTCATCTGGTATCTCGGCAGCAATTACTGGGTCTTCTATGTTATGCACGTGTACGGCGGGATTGGCGTGGCAGACCTCCGTCGTGTGTCTGCTGCTGTACGCGTTGTATCTTGCCCTCTACCACGGTTTGTTCGGACTTCTGCTCGCTCTCATTGCGGCGCGGCGTAATGGATTCAGCCTGCGCGCGCTGGTGTTCACGCCGTTTGTATGGGTCTCGGTCGAGCTCGCGCGCACTTACATTACCGGATTTCCGTGGGATCTGCTGGGCACGACGCAAATTGACAACATCCCGCTCTCTCGCGTCGCCACGGTCACCGGCGTTTACGGTATCTCCTTCGAGATCGTGCTGGTGAATACCGCAGTGGCTGCTGCGTTTCTCGTGCCTCGCGAGCGACGCAAGTTCCTGCTGATAGCGTCGCTGGCGGCGGCCATCGCATTGCACGCCGGGAAGTTGGTGCATCCCCCGCCGTTTCCCACCAGCCACGGAGCCACAATGGTGCAGGCGGATGTTCCCATCCTGGATTCCAGCGAATGGACTCTCGACCATCTTACGCAAACGCTCGACGCGCTGGCGGCGCTCAGCGTGCGCCCCGAGCACAGCGCACCGGGCACGACAGGACTCATCCTCTGGCCGGAATCGCCGGCGCCGTTCTTTGCCACCGACCTCCACGTGCGGAGCACGCTGGCCAACGTCGCGCGCGCGACCGATTCCTACATCATCGCGGGGACACTTGGCATCGAGCATACCGGCGATCCGAATCGCCAGCCTGACATCTACAACTCGGCGTCGGTGATTGCCCCGAGCGGCGCATGGACGGCACGGTACGACAAAATCCATCTTGTGCCCTTCGGCGAGTTTGTGCCGTTTGAGAAGCTGTTCAGCTTCGCCAGCGGCCTGACGCAGCAAGTCGGGACCTTCGCGCGCGGTCAATCGCGAACGCCGTTGCAACTCGGCGACACCAAGAGTGGGAACGTTTATCTGTTACGAGGCCATCTTTCCGGAAGAGGTTCGGCAGTTCGCTCGAAATGGTGCTGAGGTATTCGTCAATGTCTCCAACGACGGCTGGTATGGCGAGGGAGGCGCGCCGTGGCAGCACCTCGACCAGGCACGCATGCGCGCGGTTGAGAATGATCGCTGGCTGCTGCGTGACACCAACACCGGCATTACGGCAGTCATCGATCCGTATGGGCGGGTGGTGGCGGAGGCTCGGCGCAACCGCCGGACGCAGTTGCAGGCGGCGTATTCGCTGGTGGAAACCACAACCTTCTACACCCGTCACGGCGATTGGTTTCCGCTGCTGTGTGCGATAATCACCTTGCTGGGACTGCTGTTGCGCGTTTCAGCGCCGGCTGCGATGGCGCAGCCGCAGATTGCCTGATTTTACAGAGAGACGCAGGCGTCTAAGAACAAAAGCAACCGCGGATTTTTACAGATGAACACGGATCGGATTGAATACTAATTGCTAGTTGCTAATTAATTGCTTCCCTTCTTCTCCGTGCCTCTGTGTCTCCGTGGTAATTAAGAAAGAGGATATATTCAAACAGATGGTCGAAGAATTAGAACAGGAATATACCGAGCTGCGCGACAAGGTGCGCGATCTACAGGAGTATCTTTGACGCGCCCAAGCTGCGCGAAAAGCTGAGCGAGATCGAAAAACAGACCGCCGATCCCACGCTCTGGTCCAATCCCGAAAAATCACAGCAGGTCATGCGCGAGAAGAAGCGCCTGGAGAACGCGCTCGCCACCGAAGCGGAACTGGTGCGGCGTTCGGGCGACATCAATGCTTATTTCGACCTGGCGCACGAAGGCGAAGACGTTTCCGCGGAGCTGAAGCGCGAGTTGGAAGAACTGCGGGCGCTGGTGGACAAGCTTGAGACTGAGACGCTGCTTTCCGGTGAGAACGATGAGCGCAATGCGATCGTGACCATTCATCCCGGCGCAGGCGGCACCGAGTCGCAGGACTGGGCCGAGATGCTGATGCGCATGTATCTCCGCTGGGCCGAGCGCCAGGGCTTCTCGACGCAGCTCTACGAGTATCAGCCCGGCGACGAGGCGGGCATCAAATCGGCGACCTTCGGCGTCAACGGCGAGCATGCCTATGGGCTGCTGACCAGCGAGATCGGCGTGCACCGCCTGGTGCGCATTTCGCCGTTCGACCAGGCCAAGAGACGCCACACCTCGTTCGCCAGCGTGTTTGTGTCGCCGGAAATTGACGAGAGCATTGTGATCGACATCAAGCCCGAGGACATTCGGGTTGACACCTATCGGTCAGGCGGCAAGGGCGGGCAGCACGTCAACACGACGGATTCGGCGGTGAGGATCACGCACATCCCCACCGGAATCGTGGCGGCCTGCCAGAACGAGCGTTCGCAACACAAGAACCGCGAGAAGGCGATGAGCATCCTGCGCTCACGACTGTACGAGTACGAGCTTGAAAAGAAGCGCGAGGAAACCAGGCACATCGAGGACTCCAAGCTCGATATTGATTTCGGCTCGCAGATTCGGTCGTATGTCTTGCAGCCCTATCGCATGGTGAAGGACCTGCGCACGAGAGTCGAGATCGGCGACGTCGACCGCGTGTTGGACGGCGATCTGAACGAGTTAGTTCGCGCGTACTTACAGTTGCGTCGAAAAGAACAAAGACTGTAAGAGCGAGCCACAGATCCACACGGATCTACACAGATCGACACGGACTATCGTTGGACCCGATTCCGCGTTAATCCGTGGCTGAATTGTCTCTCCTCGGATACCATCAAGTCATGGACGACTGCCTTTTTTGCAAAATCATTGCGGGCAAGATCCCGTCGAAGAAGGTTTATGAAGACGACAAGGTGTACGTCTTCGAAGACATCAACCCCAAAGCGCCGACGCACGTGCTCATTATCCCAAAGCAGCACATCGTCGGATTGAAGGAAGCCTCGCCGGAAGACGCCGAAATGCTCGGCTACTGCCAGCTCATTGCGGCGAAGATTGGCCGCGAGCGCGGCATCGAGGACGGTTATCGTACCGTGTACAACGTCGGCCCGCGCTCAGGACAGTCGGTGTTCCACCTGCACCTGCACCTGCTTGGCGGACGCGACATGACCTGGCCACCGGGGTAGGCGACTTTCTGGCGTGCCGCAATGGCGGAAGGCTGACAACTACAGGCTATGCTGCGCCAGCGCTGTGCCGACCCCAGCAACCGCTCCCACCAGCGCCACGGCCGAATAAACCGCGAAGGCCGTGCGCCAGGAAATGGTCCTTCCCAGGATAAGCAGCGAATAAACGCTGAATGCTCCCAGCGTGCACAGCAGTGTTACGACATAAGGTGTCGGCACGCCGCGCGTGAGCAATACAAACGCAGCGGCCACGTCGAAGGCAATCGGCACGGGCAAGAACGTCCCAACGATTGCGATCAACACGATTCCCAGCAGCGTAACCTTGGTTGGAATGTCCTGAGCTGGAACCAGTTCAATGAGCACTGCGCCCAGCACTCCGGCAAGAACCATCAGGGGAATCGTGGTCGCTGCGAGTCGTGCCAGGTTCCTCAGGTACTGCTTCAGAGTGCCGGTTGCGGGACGGAACCAGCCCCAGTCATTAGGGGCAATGCCAGCGACATCCGAGGCAGGCTGAACCCGGCGGGTGAGCCAAGGCACCAGCGCGATCAGTGCCAGTGGCGCCGCCACGCGCAACACTGCAACAGGGAAAGGAAACAGCGCGAACAACATTGCCAGCACCATCACGTTTAACGTCGGAGAGCTGATCATGGTGGCCAGCACCGTGCCCGGTTCCGCGCCGGCCTCGTACAAACTCTGCCCGATGGGGGCGACGCAATTAGCACACACCCCAAGTGGCACTCCGCCCACAGCGCCCAGCAGAGTATTGGCAGCCGCGCTCTTGAACCGCTTCCGGGGAAGCATGGGAAGCAGCGTGAGCAAGGCCGCGCCGAAGCAGATACCGAACGTCATGCCGATACGGTTGGTCCACATCCAGTTGACGGTGGTGTGCGCGATGCGCGTACTGGCGGGCATTTCAGCTGTCACCGGCATGCGCGCATCGAAGCTGAGCAGGCCGGCGGCATGGATGCTTCTGCCGCTATGCAGCTTCTTGAGCAGCGCCGGATATCGCGAGTCGACCCAGAAATAGAGCGCGATCGATACGCTAAGAAGTGCCGCAACAAAAATTTGTGCGGCTGCGATTTTGCGTGTGGACGCTGCCGGTGTCATTGGCCGGCTGGTCGCAAGTGTGGACATAGCTCACCCCGTGCTACGTTAAGGTGGGCCGAAGATACCGATTGCGGGACGGCGCGGCAATAATGAGAAAGTACTAGACTACCGGCTGGCACCTGACAGGCGCCCTTTCGCCATACCGTCCATGGCACACTCCACCTATGCGATCATCACATCTGCACTTGCGCGAAGAGCGTAGAATCTTGCCTGTCTTTCACAGTGCAACTTGATCCAAAGGAGGCCTCATGGGTAAGAACTCCAAGAAGGACCACAAGAACAAACAGAAGCCTGCGGTTGAGACAAAGGACGCTCCAGCCGATGGCACTGCAGCCGTTCCCCAGTTCACGAATAAGGATTACGAGCGCGAGCTGTTCAAGCTGCAAGTCGAGCTGGTGAAAATGCAGGATTGGGTGAAGCACACAGGCGCGCGCATCGTCGTCGTCTTCGAAGGACGTGACGCCGCCGGCAAGGGTGGCATCATTAAGCGCATCCTGGAGCGTGTCAGCCCCCGCGTGTTTCGTCTGGTTGCCTTGCCGGCCCCAACCGAACGTCAGAAAACGCAAGTCTACGCCCAACGCTATATCGAGCATCTGCCGGCAGGCGGAGAAGTTGTCATCTTTGACCGTAGCTGGTACAACCGCGCCGGCGTCGAGCACGTAATGGGCTTTTGCGGCGAGGAAGAGTACAAGAAATTCCTCAAAGGCTGTCCCGTCTTCGAAAACTTCCTCATCAACAACGGCATCATCCTGCTGAAGTACTGGCTGGATGTCTCGGAGAAGGAGCAGCACCGCCGGTTTCTCGCCAGAATCGAGGACCCTTCCAAGCGCTGGAAGCTGAGCCCAATGGACCTGGAATCGCATCGCCGCTGGTACGACTATTCGCGCGCGCGCGACGCCATGCTGGCCGCTACTGATACACCCACTGCTCCCTGGTACCTGGTGCCCTCCGACGACAAGAAGCGCGCGCGGTTGAACTGCATTGCGCACCTGCTCAGTTGCATTCCTTACGAGGAGATTCCCTATAAGCCGCCGAAGCTACCCGGCCGCCAGAAGCCCAAGGGCTACACTCAGCCGCCCATGAAGCATCAGGTGGTGCCACAGAGGTGGTGAGGTCGTAGCCGATCGGGGGCCAGTCAGTGGCCAAAGAGCCACGCCAATCATCCGCCACGGATGGGGCATATCTTTGGCCGGAATAGTTTTGTACAATCCACGGCGTCTCCAAAGTTCAACGAAAATTCCCGAGCACACCCGGGACGGTTGGATCTGGCGGGCTTCCTGCGGCGCCAGGTGGGGTCGCTTGCGCCTAGCGAAATAGGCCAAGTGCGCTGTCGTGAATTGAGCTCCAAATAACTTTCAAAAAAAAGCGGAGGATAAATGAGAACGAGAACGGTGTTGTCAGTGGTTGGTGTCATGATGTTCGCGGCATTTGCGGCTGTCGCCCAGCCAAAACCAGGGACCCTTGCCGCGCTGGAGTTCCAGAAGCCCAAGAATGGCATGGTGAAGCAGTACGAGGACGGACGAAAGCAGAAGGCAGCCTGGCATAAGGAGCAGAAGGACCCGCTGCCCTTGTTTGTCTGGGAGACTCTCAGCGGCGACAACACGGGAACCTATATCGTCGGCCGCCTGGGCCAGCACTGGTCCGATTTTGACAAGCCCGCTGTTCCGGACCAGGCCGACCTTGAGGAGTATCAGAAAGTCGTCGGAAATTACGTCGAGTCCATCGTTGGCCGCTACTACGATTTCATGCCCAAGATCAGCAACCCCGACAGCTCCGGGATGCCTCCCAAGTTCGACGAGATCATTACCTTTCATGTGCGCTACGGCAAAGGGTCAGATTTTCGCGGCGCCATCAGCAGGGTTTACGAGGCGGGCCAAAAAACCAAGTGGCCCGTCCATTACGAATGGTATGCACTGGCCAACGGCGGGGACGTGGGAACCTATGTGCTCGTGCTGCCGCGTGCCAATTGGGCGGACTTCGAGGACAAACCTGACGTGAAACCCTTCCGCGACATGCTCAAGGAAGCCTTTGGGCAGGCCGACGCAGATTCCATTGTTGATCTAATTAACGGGTCTGTGCAGAGCGAGACGAGCGAAATTATCCAATTCCGCCCGGACTTGAGTTACCTGCCCGGCAAGTAGCCTCGAGAAGCGAACAGTCGTTACTCAAGAAAACGGCAGAGCACGTGCGGTTCATCTGACGCACATGCCCTGCCGTTCTTACCTTTTTTGGATCCGGTCCAGCGAGGCGCCTCCCGCGTTAGAACCTCCACGGGCAAACGTCAGATGTAGAGCAACTATGCCTGCCCCGTGTCATCGCCTCGTCGTTTCGACCGGTTTTCCGAATGCCAGGTTTACACTGCTACTTATGCTTCAATCACATAAGAAGGCAATGTCCGCCATCAAAGCTGCCCATCAAGAGGTTGAGAAGGCCACGCGCGAGCGAAACAAGGCAAAAGAGCAGATGAGCAAAGCACAGAGTCGATTGGCAAGGGCGAAGGAACAGCTCAGGAAGAGCCAGGAGCTGCTGGAGAGTTAGGCGAAAATCTTAAGTGAAACAAAACCCGGCCGCTTGCGCGGCCGGTTTGAACAGCACATCCCTCGCTACGCTCGGGACGACAAGTCAAAACGTTAGTCTCCGTAAACTGCTTCCCGCTCTTCCATCACAGTCTCTGCAGGTTTGATGCCGCCGATGTTGCCGAGCGGAACGAAGCCTTCCTTGCTGGCCGGCTTCTCGCCCAGCACGTGCTCTTTGTAGAGCGCCAACATCCGGGCCTTCTCGGCTTCGGCCTTCACACGCTCCTCGCGGGCCTTGAACTTTTCCTGGCGCGCGTTCTTGGCGATGCCCAGCTTATCCAGAGTGTCGTTGGCTTCGGCGTTCACGTGTTCGTCCACTAGCTTGAGCGTGTGTGCCGTGGTCTCAAGGCCGACCTTCTTGCCGCCAGCGAAGATCTCGTGACGCCCGTGTTCCTCATACCACTTGGTGAGGGTGGCGGTCATGTGCATCTTCTCCACGATGTTGCGCCAGCCCACGCCGGTGTTGTAGGCGCAGAAGCTGATCTCGCCTTCCTGCGTGGCGTAGGGAATGATGCACTGCTCGGTGCGGCGGAAATCGTAGTTGAACAGGTCCTGGAACCACATGCCGGCAACAAACAGGAAGTTCCAGCGATCGCGGCGGCGCTTCTCGATGTCGGTCTCGGTGCGGTCGCCGCTGACCTTGCCGTAATCCTTGCCGGTCGCGCCGAAGGTCTTGTCGAACTTCTTCAGCAGGTCGGTGAATTTGAAGTGCGTCGGCGACTTGAACGGGTCGTAGTTCTTCAATAAGGCCAGAGTCATGCCGGCAATCGACATCCACTTGCCGCGCGCCGCGTCGTTCACCTTCGCAATGTCCTTCCCGATCGTGTCTCCGTTGAGGAACGCGGTCACCGGAACCGCTTCCTTGGTTTCCTTGTCGATCATCACCGCCATGCCGACACCGCAATTGGGGTGGCAGCCACAGCTCAACGCGCCCCAATCCTTGTCGGGACCATGCACCAGATCGGCCCAATCGGAGAAGGTGCTCATGAAGGAGATGGGGAACCAATCGCGAGTAGGCTCGCCCAAACCTGTCTGCTTCTTCACGTCATGCGCGAGATGCGACAGCGTATAGCGCTGCGCCTGACGGCGCTCGTCGGTAATGGCTTCATCGCGGCCGGTAAACGAAACTGGCTGGAACGACAGGAACGAAATGCGCTTGGGATTGTCGAGCGCGAACTGGATGATGCGTCCGACCTGCTCGTTGTTGAGATCGTTGACGATGGTGACGACGGGAACGATTTCGACGCCGGCCTTGTGCAGGTTCTCGATCGCCTGCAGCTTCACGTCGAACAGATTGCCGACCAGGCGATGGGAGTTGGCGGCATTGCCGATGCCGTCAAATTGCAGGTAGGCGTAGCGCAAGCCCGCTTCCGCAGCCTGCTTCGCGAACTCGAAGCTCTTGGCGAACTCGATGCCGTTGGTCGCCGCCTGCACGCTGTTGTAGCCCACCTTGCGCGAGTAAGCGACTGCGTCGAGGAAGTAGGGCGACAACGTGGGCTCGCCGCCGGAGAACTGCACCGACATCTGGCGCCGCGGCTTGATGGTGATGGCGTTGTCGAGCATGGTCTTGATCTCGTCCCAGGTCAATTCGTGGACGAAGCCAACCTGGTTGGCGTCCATGAAGCAGGGATCGCACATCATGTTGCAGCGATTGGTAAGGTCGATGGTCAGCACCGATCCGCGGCCGTGCAGCACCGTGCTGCTGCCGTGATGATGCAGCTTCTCGTCGTTGTGCGCGCGGATGTCGCGGCCCGGGAAAACTTCTTCCAGATGCTTGAAGAACGCAGTGTCGATGGCCATGACGTCTTCAAAGTGGCCGTGCGTCGGGCAGTCTTTCACCATCAGGATCTTGCCGTCGCGTTCGATGATCTGCGCCTTGATCTCGCCCGCCTTCTCATTCATCAGTATCTCGACTGGCAGTTTGCCGTCGATGATCTGCTGGCGGATGTCAGGAACGCACTTCGGGCATAGAGAGTCGGTTGCGCGCGGCCAGCCGAGTGGCGGCTTCGATTTCTGGTACGACTTCAGGAGCGGCTTGTCCGACCACTTCGGCGTAAACGAAGGATTGGGATGAATGCTATTCAGTTTGTCGAAAACCACCCATGCGCCTTTGGCCGCAACGGTAACAGCTTTTTCAACATACTTTACGGGCTTATGCATTTACGCCTCACAAGTTGGATAGCGTGGGGCATACCCCGCTTTGCCGGGCCAAGCTCCACACTTCTAGTCACTTATGAGATTAATGACCGGCAGGCGAATGGGCCAAGCGAGATAGGCCAAATGGGCGGATTTGGCGGTTCAGCGGGACTATCGCACATTGAATGGCGGGCAGTATCAGCAGCTATGTTGTTGAAAAGCCAAGCTCTGGATGCCTCAATCCGCAGCGGAATCACTTGATTGGTAGGCCTCAGCCGAGCTGTGCCGGACCGGCCACCAGGCGGCGAAACCGGCACCGAGGTACATGGCACCGACAAGCCAGAAGCCGTACTTTAACCCGTCGCGGTGTGCAGCCTCGCCGGCGACTAGCGCAGTGACAAACTGCAGGGCACTGGCGCCGAAGGAAAACATGTTCTGCACCCGGCCCATCATGTAGCGCGGGACGATCTCCATCATTTCGCTGGAGATCGCGATGCCACCTACGCCTCGGCTGGAGCCCATGATGAAATAGACCAGAACGGCGAGCGCCACCCATCGCGTGGTGGGCAGCAGAAACAGCGAGAGCGCAATGACCGACATGGTTACGGTTACGGAGCGATGCGCGCCGTGGCGGCGAATGAACGTTGCGGCGTAAAACACGCTCACGAAGGCGCCCACCGCCCATCCTGCATTCAGCCAGCCATAGCCGGTGGCTCCGCCGTGCAGGATGCGCTCGCTCAGCGGCGCCGAAAGCACGCCCTGGGTCATCATGGAAGCGACGAACAGCGCCCATGCGATGCCAATGAGCAGCACCCGGCCGGTTCTGCCAAACGAAGCGGTGCCCTTCCATGAGCTCGTGCAGGAAACGGGCGACCGCGGTTGCCGGTGGCGAAACGATCTCTTCAGTCTCCGGTTTGGGACGCGGGACAATCACTCGTCCCCTGCGCACGTAGTAAACACAGGCAATGGAAATCGCGTAGCTGGCGGAGTCGATGAGCAGAACGCCGCCAAGCCCGATGCGGTTGTATACAAAGCCGACCACTGCGCCCGCCAGCAGCCAGCCTCCCTGCAACGCGGCCAGAAACAGCGAATTCGAATCCACCATCTTGTCGTCGGGCGTCAGCTCCTGGATGAGCGCGTTAACCGTCGGAAAGAACATCCAGAATCCGATGGCGACCAGAACGTTCATGGCGTACAGGTGCCACAGTCGCACATGGTGCGTGAACACCAGCACCGCGACGAACAAGATGATCGCCCCGCGAGCTGAGTCGAGCCACATCATCAGGTGGCGCCGGTCTTCGCGGTCGATGAGCACGCCGGTAAAAGGAAGGAGCAGCATGGAGGGAATGGTCTGCAGGGCGACCAGCAGGCCCAGCGACACTTCCGAATGTGTGGCCTGAAGGATGTACCAGATGACCGCGGCGGAGTTCATGCCGCTGCCGATCATGGAGACGAGATTGGCTAGAAAAATAAGCCGCATCCCCCGGTGCTGCCACATCTGCTTCATCCTGCTTCCACTGTAACCCAGTCGCGGCGTGGCGTGAGGGTCACTTATACTGAGTAGCAAATAGCAGATAGCAATTAGCAACTAGAGTAGAGCCCTGAGATGGCTCGCAGTCCTCGATCATCGCGACTTCGCGAGTCAATCTGACTGTAAGACTAGTTGCTAATCAGCTAGTTGCTAATCGCTAATTCCTATGGGCCTCCGCCGTCTCTTCCGCAAAGAAAAGCAGGAGCACCGCATCATGCGCGAGGCCGCTGAGCGTGCGGGCGCCATCGTCCCGGAGTATCACCGCGCAACGCCCGAGTGTCCACATCCTGAGCGCTGGAGCATGTATGACTCCATGACCGCCGAGGTCGAGGTGCTCGAGTTCTTGCGCACCCTGGTTACTACGATAAAACCAAACTTGGTGGTAGAAACCGGAACCTTCCTGGGCGTCAGCACACTGGTCATCGCTGAGGCCTTACGCATGAACGGCTTCGGGCGGATCGTCAGTTGCGAATTTGATCCCAAGGTTTTCGCGGCGGCGAAGGAGAAGATCGAAGCTTCCGGGCTCCGTGACCTGATCGACCTGCGCAACGATTCGAGTCTGGAGATGAAAGTTGACGGCACGATCGATCTCTTCTTCAGCGATAGCGACATGCCTATTCGCGAGCAGGAGGTGCGCCGCTACCTACCGCAGATTTCTCCTTTCGGACTCGTCCTGATGCACGATGCCAGCTCCCATCTGAAGCACGTGCGCGAGGCCGCGCTGAAACTCGAGCGCGAAGGACTGATTTCGGTCGTACTGCTACCCACCCCGCGTGGCCTTGTGGTCGCACAAAAGAGGCAGGGACGGAAGTAGGGCGAGCCCCCGGACCTCACTCCTCGATGTGCGCTAGCTCATAGCGCATCTCCGCGAAAAGCGCTACGATTCCCGGCATAGAAACTTGGGCGGCGTGGTGCTTGATGTGCCCGCCGGTAGCCCTCGAGGTGCATTATGCGTTTTGCACGTCAACTGCTTCTCTCCGGCTTGTTGCTTCTTTCTCTCGCAGCCTGGTCACAAAACACCAAGATCACAATCCCGGCTGGATCGCCGGAGGACAAAGAACTCTCTGCCATCGCGGCGGAGAGCGACGCGCAAAAGCGCATCGCCTCTTATGAGGAGTTCATCACGAAATACGCTGACAACAAGCCGGCGCTGGCTTACGGCGAGTGGCAGCTCTCGATCCAATACTTGTCTGCAGGCGACACGGCCAAGGCGCTGGACTTCGGCGACAAGGCCTTGGAACTGTATCCCAACAATCTCGACATCATCGTGTCACAAGTTGGCGTGGCGCAGGCGATGAAAGACAGCACCAAGGTTGTGGATTACGCCGTCCGCGGTGCTAGCGTTGTTCAGTCGATCTCGAGCCAGCCAAAACCCGCTGAGGTGTCGGATGCGGAATGGGCCACCCGTGTCAGTGACGAGCAGAATGCGTCCAAGAGCAGCTACGAGTTCCTGGAAGGCGCAGCTTACAGCGCCATTGCCGGCGAACAGGATCCCGGTAAGCGGATGAGCGACATCGAGAAGTTCACCCCGGCGTTTCCCAAGTCGCAATATGAGAGACAGGTCTCGCAGCTCGCCCTGTACAGTCTGCAACAGTTGAATCAGCCGCAGCGCGTTGAGGCTTACGGCGAGAAGGCGCTGGCTGCTAATCCCGACAGCGTGCCCACTTTGCTGATGCTCGCTAACGCTTACGCCGAAGACCCGAAACAGGCAGCGAAGGCCGTGACCTATTGCAACAAAGTAATCGCCTTGACGGGAGCCAGTACGGACAAGAACCAGAAGTTGTCCGCGGGCGTGGCGCACTCCACTCTCGGCTATGTCTACCTGAAACAGGACAAGCTGGCGGCTGCTGTGCCGGAACTCAAGACGGCCGTGAGTTTGCTGCAGGAAGATCAGCAGGCGCAGCAGGCGGCACTGTTCCGGCTGGGTTGCGCCTACGCCAAGCGCAACGACAAAGCGGATGCCGTTGCCGCGCTGCAAAAGGCCGCGGCCATCGACGGACCCTACCAGGCGCCCGCCGAAGGACATGCTGGCGAAAGTCAGTGGTGCAGGAAAGAAATAGAAGTTATGGCACGGGTGTCATTTCTTGACCAGGGCATCGGCCAGCAACTGTGCTTTCTTCGCCAGGTTGAAGGCCCGCTCGAAGTCGCCATCGCTGGTGGCCTTGCGTGATTGTGCGATGTAGGACTTGATCTGCGTCAGCATGGTTTCCTCATCGTGATTGAGGGTGCGGTTCAGGCTCTTCAGATCCTTCTCCGTCGATTCCAGCAGGTCCGCGGTTGTCTGCTTCTGTTGTAGGAGCTTCTGGCTGCTGACGTCGGCAGCGATGGCCATGTCGGTTGGGGCTTCAACGCTGGGTTGACCGGCGGACGATTCACGGCGACAGTGGTATTACCTTGACCGACGGCGGCAGGCTGGGTAGCGGGAGGCGCTGTGGCCGGCTTCTTGGCGCTGCGGTGTTTCTGTGGCGGCTTCTTAGGTGGCGGCTCCTCTACCGTCGCCTCCTCATTGGCAGGGGGTGGTGTCGGAAGGGAGAGTCTCCTCGGGAATCTGCTCAGGAACCGGCACGGCCAGTGTCGGGGCCTGCTTGTTCAGCGTAAGCTGCTGTTTCTTCTTCTGGCAGCCTGTACTGAGCAACAGTCCCAAGGCCACAACGAGGACGGCGAATTGGCGGCCAAACGTCATGCGAAGTGGAATCCCGTGCATACTGCTGGTTTCGGCATCAGCGACTGTCGAAGCCTGCAAGCAGAGTCAGTATGCCCATCATAAACCCAGAGCCAGAGGGGTTGTTACCCCCTAAAGTCTTTCGCCGATAGGTCACGTGCGCGTAACCGCTTGTACATCCTCCAGGTCCTGAGCGACTGCCAAAGGAAGCACCAAGCGAAACGTTGTGCCGCTGCCCATCTCGGTTACGAAGTCGAGAGCACCGTTGTGTAGTTGCAATACACGATAGCTCATGGCCAAGCCGATGCCACTCCCCGATTGCTTGGTCGTGAAATACAGATTGAAGATCTTATCGCGAATCTCAGGCGCAATTCCGCCTCCTTGATCCCGCACTTCGATGACGGCGGCTGCATCAGCGCGGCGCACCAGGATACGGAGGGTACCTCCTTCACTCATGGCTTGCACCCCATTAAGAACGACGTTGAGCAGGGCTTGTTTGATGAGATCGCTGTCGGCGCGCACGGGGAGCGGTTCGCCGGCAAAATCGGTTTCCACCATTACACCCTGACGCGCCGCCTCAGGCGATGCCAGCGATACAACATCTTCAGTGAGGCGGCGCAGGTCGAAATCGGAAAGGCGCAACTCTACTGGCCGGCTGAAATCCACAAGCGTCTGCACCACACGGTCCAGACGATGAATTTCCTTCCCGATGATGTCCAAGTGACGGCGCGTATCGGGATCCACGGCGCGCATCTTCTCCCGTAGCAACTCCAGATGCACGACAATCGCATTGATGGGGTTCTTGACTTCATGAGCAACGCCCGAGGTGAGGCGGCCGATCGCGGCCAGACGGCGGGAAAGTTCGATCTCGTTCTCGATGCGGCGGACCGATTCAGCATCACGCATGGTAAGAAGCGCGCCAATGCGCTCCCCGCGCTCGGCGATGAAATCCAGCGCGATCTGGATGCGGCGGCCGTTTTCCAACTCGATCTCGCGTTGCGGGATTGGCTGGTGCAAAGCGAAGGCGTCGAGCACAATGCGCCCCAGCTTGTTGGCATCGCTAAAAACGCCCTCTACCGGGTTGCCCAAAATCTCGCTCCTGGGCCTTCCAACAAAACGTTCGGCGGAAGCGCTCACGAGTACCACGCGAGTGTCACTGGTGAACAGGACCAAACCGTCCTGCAACGTTCCCATGATTTGGTCGAGATTTTCTTTGAGTGCGCTAAAGACTTCTTTGACGTCACGGATCTGCCGCCCTAGGCGATCGATCTTGGTGTTGACCATCCCGTACTCATCGGTGGCTCGAGGATCTGGTTCCGGGGTTACATCGGGAACGCCCGCCGTCATCTGGTCGAGACGTCGGCCAATGGCTTCCAGAGGACGTAAGGCGATGTTCGAGACACCCGCGGCCAGGGCGAGTGAAACCAGGATAGCTACGATCGAAAAACCGACGGCACTCCGCAGCATCGGTTGAACCTGGTCCTTAAGGAAGACGGTGGAAATGCCGACCCGGATCTCGCCGAAGGGCTGCCCTTCGCGCTGAATCGGAAGCTTAACGTCGTAGACCCTTGGCGCGCCATATACGACGTTCAACTGTTGCAGGAAACTTCCATCGCGGACCCGCTTGAAGTCCTCACGCTTTTCGAGCTTGGCGCCGATAGGAGTGGTGCCGGTATCGACAATCGCATTATCGTTGACGTCAGCAATCGAAGCGTCGTAGATGGTTTGGGAATAGCCAACGATCGATTGCAGCAGTGTGGTGAGTCCCGGATCGCTCTGCAGAGCCTCGTTCAAGACCGCCTGCACCTGCCTGGGATCGTTGCCCTCAGCAAAGGTGCTGCTGAGATCAATTTGCGAGGCTTCGCGGGCGCACTCCCGCATCTCCTTAGCGACGAACGCGGCGCTGTCGTAGGCTTCGGCCGTGCGCTGCCGCACCAACTGCGACACGTACAGATAGGAGAAGATGGCGACCAGCGCGAAAACCATGCCGCTGATGGCAAGCACCAGCTTTGTTTTCAACCTGATTCGAGCCATGAGACAACCGCCGCCCTGCGAGAATATTGGCGGAATCATATCAGCCCAACGCGGTGGCAGGAAACCTTGGGCCGGAGAATCAGGAAACCAAGGCAACCAGCCGGGCCAGTCGTCGGCCAGGAAGGTGGCGGAACGTCAGGACGTCCGTGATTGCGTTTCTAGCGGTATGCTACGGTTGGCAACTAAGTTTGGGTGCCGAAACATCGAAGATGCTGGATCGGCGTCCAATTTCCAAGGTAATGCTGCACAACGTCGACGATGGCGCTTGGGGACGCAGAAACGGCAGGTCCGAAGATGGCCCAACCCGCAATGGAAGAGGGCAAGAAGTCACAAAGCGAAAGGGTCACTAGACTGCGTACCCTGGCGCACGACCTCAGTAACTCAATCGAGACCATAATGCAGGCCTCGTACCTTCTGGCTCAGGCGAAGCTTGACGAGAATAGCCGGAAGTGGCTTGACTTGATCGATAAAGCAGCCCAGGACGCGGCACAAGTCAATCGCGAGATCAGAGAAATTCTGCGGACTCAAAGCTGATCGCTCAGCTGTCATCCAATCTGGAGGCGATGGGACATGTGGGTCGCGACGCCACCGACGTTTTTTCGCCAGAATCCATAAGGTCGAAGGGAAACCTTGGCTGCCCGGCGCTGAGCCAGGCAGCCGCCGGAATAATTCAAGAGACCAGTTTGGCGTCCATGGTGATATTGGCCTTCAGCACGCGCGAGACCGGGCAGCCTTTCTCAGCATTCTGCGCGGCTTGGTCGAACTTCGCCTGATCGCCGCCAGGGATCTTTGCGCTGACGTCAAGATGCACGGCCGTGATGGTGAAGCCGGCATCGGTCTTTTCCATCGTCAAGGTTGCTTTGGTGTCGATGCTGTCGGCCGTCATGCCGGCCTCCCCCAGTTGGGCTGAGAGCGCCATGGAAAAACAACCGGCGTGCGCCGCCGCGATCAGTTCTTCGGGATTGGTGCCGACGCCGTTTTCAAAACGCGTGCTGAAGGAGTACTGGGTTTGATTCAGGACTCCGTTCTGCGTCGAAACGGATCCCTTGCCGTCTTTCAAACCACCTGACCAGTGGGCGCTGGCTGTGCGTTGCATTCTATCCTCCTAAGTTTCGAATTGTTGCTGCTCCCACAATAACTGAACCGGTTAAATCTTGCGCGAATGGTAAGCAGAGCTGCAAGTCTCGCATCCCTTTCAAGGAGAATTGGGGCATCGGTGTGGATCGCCTAGGGCTCAGTGGAAGTCAGAACAACTCAGGAAAAATCCGCATTGCGGGCAGACCAACTTGCAATGTTGTTCCCTTAGAGTGCTTGAACAGTTGGGACAAATCTGCATGGCACACAAAGATCCGTTCGAGTCCGCTTCGGTTGTGGAAGGAGAGGTGGATGAGCGATCCGAGTTGAAACGTGTCTCGTGGCTCATTCTAATGGGCGGGCCAGCTTGCACACCCAGGATAAATCCGATTCGCGTCCGCACGAAGAGTGCGCGTAAGAAGGATTCCCAGAGGTCAATACGGCCCCCAAAGGTGGTACATGTACCTTAGTAAGTAGGACAAAGATGGAATTCCGTGGCATTCTCGATGCCCAGCAATATAATGCGAAGCGGGGCGCCAGATGCATCCGGGTCTCGTATGCGCAGCCCAACACGCGAAGTAAAGCGGTGGAATGCCCTTGGAACGCGACGATTAGTACTACCCCGTAGGTTTACTAAGTAGTTACTATCGCCGGCTCGCCCCAGAGGAATGTCGCCAAGAAACTTCGACTCAGGAGGTTGTACCGACAAATGAAAAAGACAATGCTCGCCACCCTAGCTGCTTTGATGCTTGCAGGTGCTCTCAGTGCCGTAGCAGGCCCGACCTCTGTGAGTTCAACCAACCCCGTCCTGGTCATTGGAGAAGGGTCTGCGCCAATGCCGCTAACCTTGCCCACTTCGGACTTCAACAGCGACTCGTCATCGCTCACAACCAAATTCTAATTTCAGGTCGAACCGACCAAGGAGAATTCAAGTGAAATACACTCTGCTCACTCTTACTATCACGCTGATGCTGGCTGGCTCGCTGTGTGCTGGCACCGAGCCAATTCTGGCCACCAACGCCGCGCAGGTGGTTTCCATCGAAGAAGGCTCTTTCTTATCGCAGTTCTGCAATTCTGAGAATCTCGACAAGAATCAATTCGCTTCAACTCCTGGCGATGGATCGCTAACACCGGTGTGCACTCTCGGAAAGATCTACAACAACGACCAGTTCCAGTTACGCGCAGGCGATGGTGCACCGATGCCAGTCTGTCAGCCGGGCAGGAACTGCAACAACGATCAGCTCCAGTTGCGCGCGGGCGACGGCGCCCCGATGCCAGTCTGTCAGCCGGGTAGGAACTGCAACAACGATCAGCTCCAGTTGCGTGCGGGCGACGGCGCCCCGATGCCAGTCTGCCAGCCGGGCAGGAACTGCAACAACGATCAGCTCCAGTTGCGTGCGGGCGATGGCGCGCCCATGCCAGTCTGCCAGCCGGGCAGGAACTGCAACAACGATCAGCTCCAGTTGCGTGCGGGCGATGGCGCGCCCATGCCAGTCTGCCAGCCGGGCAGGAACTGCAACAACGATCAGCTCCAGTTGCGTGCGGGCGACGGCGCCCCGATGCCAGTCTGCCAGCCGGGCAGGAACTGCAACAACGATCAGCTCCAGTTGCGTGCGGGCGATGGCGCGCCCATGCCAGTCTGCCAGCCGGGCAGGAACTGCAACAACGATCAGCTCCAGTTGCGTGCGGGCGATGGCGCGCCCATGCCAGTCTGCCAGCCGGGCAGGAACTGCAACAATGATCAGCTCCAGTTGCGCGCGGGCGATGGTGCGCCCATGCCAGTCTGCCAGCCGGGCAGGAACTGCAACAACGATCAGCTCCAGTTACGTGCGGGCGATGGTGCGCCCATGCCAGTCTGCCAGCCGGGCAGGAACTGCAACAACGATCAGCTCCAGTTACGTGCGGGCGATGGTGCGCCCATGCCAGTCTGCCAGCCGGGCAGGAACTGCAACAACGATCAAATGGGAGTCACTATTGTCCTATAGCAAGTGTTCCCATTATGGGCTATTGTCGCTAACTCCACTCGTAACAGGAGTTTAACTTGATTTAAGCGACAGTTGGCCTTCGTAACGAAAAAGGTGCTTGCTTAGCGTGTCTTTCAGAGATATGCTTCTGGGTACGTCCATGCACTTGCACCTTGCAGATTACGTGCTGTGGTTTGTGGCTTCCGCCATCCAGTTGGGTGTGCTGGTGGCGATGTATAGGCGTGGGCTGCAACACGATTATCCGTATTTTTTTAACTACACGATACTTCAGCTACTGGGCGATCCCATTCTTTTCGCTACGAGGCATAATTACACCCTTTACTACTACACCTACTGGGTTTCGACTGCATTAACCGTTCTAGTTTCGTTTGCGGTTCTCTATG
The DNA here is from genome assembly GCA_963782275.1 of uncultured Acidobacteriaceae bacterium. Taxonomy (GTDB): domain Bacteria; phylum Acidobacteriota; class Terriglobia; order Terriglobales; family Acidobacteriaceae; genus Bog-257. Next base: position 741,208 of record CAWAJA010000016.1, read on the forward strand.
AGATCTTCAAAAACGCATTCCGGCCCTACGAGGCTCTTCGAGACTTGGGCGTAATTCTATTCCGCTGGTCAGCCTTGGTTATTCTCCTGGTCGGTGTCATGTGGGCAGTCACCTCAGGGCACTCAAGTCAAGATGCGAATGGGCCGGTTACAAGTGCCATCCTGCTCGCAGGGCGCAGCGTTCGTCTCATGCAATGCGGGTTGGTCTTCTTCCTGCTGCTCTTCAGCGAATACCTGGGTATCTCGCGCCGAAATCTCTTGTTCGGCATTGCTCTGGGTTTCGGCTTGTACGCCTCGGTAAACATGCTCGTCGCCTCTGGCCTGTCGCGCGATAGAGTGGTACATGGCTTGCTTTTGCGCTGGATCAATACGGCCGCTTATGACTTGGCGCTCGTGGTCTGGTTTGGATATTCGTTATTCGCACCGACCCGGAGCAGTGTTGCAGCCGAAACGGCGCGGTCCCCGGAGTGGAATTCTGCGCTCGAAGACGCCCGCGTTCCAGTTGAGGCGGACAGCTTGCTGGACTCGATGGATCGCACTGTCGAAAGGCTGCTTTATCCCCGCGAAGAAGTCAAAGCAACCCTTCCTGCCGGCACCCGCCCGTAAAGCTGAGAATCTAGCAGACGTTTCGTTTCCGCCGACTTCACGGCAGCATTTTTGTCCGTGCCCACCAGGGAATGTTAGGCTCGCTCAGATTGGGGTTTTGGTTTTGCGCGGCGGATTGAAGAAGGGCAACTGCCGCACGGTGGCTGTTGCCTTGTGCCTGATCGCTTCCACCGTTACTTCCATCTGCAGCTTCGAGCCCGGATGCGCATACTGCGGCTCCACGCTGGCTAAAGCAATCAACTGCTTGAGTAACGGAGACCATGTGGTCGACGTTGCCTTGCCGGCTTGTTCCCGGCCCTTGTACACCGGCACGTGCACACGCGACGCCGTAGCGGGCGTCTGCGGAGCAAGCCCCATTTTGTCGAAGAGGGCCTCCACTTCATTCCAATCGATCTCAAGTCCCACCAGCACGCGCTTAGGCCCGATCTTCTTCTCCTCGAGCAGCGCGCGCCTGCCGATAAAATTCTCCTTCTCGTAATTTACGAGCTTGCCGAGCCCAACCTCGGCGGGCGTGTACTTCTGCGATGGAATCAGCGCCTTTTTACTGCTGATGTAATCCACGTCGGCCAAAATGAGCCCCGCCTCGATGCGGGCGACATCGAGCGCCAGCATCCCCGTGGGATGGATGTCGAAACTCCTGCCACCTTCCATCAATGCATCCCACACTTTCACGGCATCCTGCCATGCAATCCATATCTCATATCCCAGGTCACCGGTGTAGCCGGTGCGAGAGATGTCCACCGGCACGCCGCCGATCTTGCCGCTGGTCTTGCGGAAGTACTTAAGATTCTCGATGTCAGCTTCGGCAACACTCTTCAATAGCCGGCCTGACGTCGGCCCCTGCAGTGCCAGAGCGGCAACCTGCTCGGTGATGTCATCGATTTCGACATCGAATCCGACAGCGTTCTGCCGAAACCAGCGCAGGTTAGGGTCAGCCGCCGTCCAGCGGTAGCGGTTCTCTTCCAGCCGGGTAATCGTGCCGTCGTCGATGATCTTTCCTTCCTCATCGCACCAGCAGCAGTAGATCACCTGGTTGACCGTCGGCTTGTTGATGTCGCGCGCAATAATGCGGTTGACGAAGCGGGTGGCATCGCGGCCGGTGATCATATATTTGAACAGCGGGGTCACATCGATGAGCGCTGCCGCGTTCCGAATCGCGTTGTACTCGTGCTCGTGGTGCGTCTCGTAAACGCTGACCGCGTAGAAACCTGACCATTCGCGATAGTTCAAGCTCTGGCAAAGTGGAAACGTCCGCTCATGGACCGCCGTTCCGATGGGCACGAAGACTCCTCGATTCTTTGTTTTGCGCGGATTATAGCCAGCGCTGGCCGTCTGCGGCAAGAAAGTAGCTCCAGAGCTTTACAAAACATTACACAGAAAACGGAGCGAAAGCATTTTCGGTTACGTATTGTTATGTGAGAGGCGCTGGCTTGCGCCCGCAAATGCAATGGCAGCATCGAATCGAATAGAGATGAGTTCCTCAACAACTGCAGAAGCTACACAAGCTGTGCGTACAGACAACGTCTGCCGTTATTACCCGATGGGCGGTGGCGTCATCCGCGCGGTTGACGGCATTACGCTCACCATTGAACGTGGCGAATTTGTGGCGCTGCTCGGCCAATCCGGTTCCGGAAAATCGACACTGCTTAATCTGTTGGCCGGTCTCGACCGCCCAACGTCGGGATCGGTGCTGGTGCGTGACCGCGACCTGGCAAAGATGTCGTCGGAAGAGCTGGCGGGCTATCGGCGCAACGATGTCGGCATGGTTTTCCAGGCGTTCCACCTCATTCCCTCGATGACCATCACCGAAAACGTCGAACTGCCCATGCGCTTTGCCGAGGTCGACCGCGCTGAACGTGGGCAGCGCGTGCGTCAGTCGCTGGAGCGTGTAGGTCTCGGCCATCGCCTTGAACACCGGCCGTCCGAGCTCTCTGGCGGTGAGCAACAGCGAGTCTCGCTGGCGCGTGCGCTGGCCAATCGTCCTCAGCTCCTGCTGGCCGACGAGCCCACCGGCAATCTTGACAGCCGCACCGGCGAAGACATCCTGAACCTCATCCGCGACCTGAGCCTTTCGCTCGGCATGACCGTAATCATGGTCACACACGAGCGCGCTCTGGCCGAACGTTTCGCGCAGCGGCTCATCTTCCTGGGCGACGGCAAGCTTGTCTCGCAGGAGGTGGTGGCATGAAGGGCTACGATCTGTTCGAGCTTGCGGTGCGCAATCTGCGGCAATCCAAGTTGCGCAACGGCTTGACGACTGTCGGGATTTCGGTCGGGGTGGCTTCGCTCGTCGCCATGCTGTCTCTCGGCGTCGGATTGCAGCAATTGGCAACCCGCCGCCTGGCTGGTTCGGGTATGTTCGACACCGTGTTCGTCACGTCGAAACAGGATTTCCGCGGCTTCGACCGCGAGGATGATCAGAAGACCGAGCATCCGGAGAAGGCGCCAGTGCTGGACCAGGCGGCGCGCGACCACATGGCGCACCTACAATATGTGACGGAAGTCGAGCCCGAAGTTCGCGTGATGGGCGAAGTCGTTTACGGCGGCCAGACGCACTTCGGATTCGTGACCGGCCTGCCGATGTCGGCCCGCGAGAACGAAGCCTTCGACAACTTGCAGGGCAAGTTCTTCTCCAGTTCTGCGGCCGACGAAGTGATCCTGCTGAATGAGTTCGCCAAGGAACTAAATCCCAATGACCCCAAGCAGCTCATCGGCCAGGAGGTCACGTTGCGCTACGGCGAAAGGCAGGCGCTGCCTGCGGACTCGGCTGACCGGCCGCAGCTTTCCGGCGCGCAGAACACCGGCAGCGATTCCGCCAGCGGCGATAACTTCGGTTTCTCCGTAGTGCGTAAGACGCAAGCGTTGAAAGTCGTCGGCATCATCGAGGAAGAGCCGTACGGCGGCATGCGCACGGTTTCACGCGGACGCATCTTTCTCCCGGTTGATCTCACCGAGAAGCTGAAGCATGGCGCAGTTCACCGACATGCGCAGCTCGTTGCGCGGCGGTGGTGGCAAGACTTACATGACGCTCACCGTGCGCGTGAAAGATCCCGCTAAAGTCGCCGGGGTGCAGGACGCAATCAACAAAATGGGGTTCCGCACTTTCTCCGTGCTCGATGCCACTAAGAGCTTGCGGCGGTTCTTCACCGTGCTCGATCTTTTTCTCGGCATCTTCGGCTCGCTAGCATTGGCCGTGGCGACGCTGGCCATCATCAACACTCTCGTCATGGCCGTCCTTGAGCGCCGCCGCGAGATCGGGGTAATGAAAGCCATTGGCGCCAGCGATACGGACGTGAAGCGGCTATTCTTCGCCGAGGCTGGCGCGATGGGCTTCTTCGGCGGCCTGCTCGGCATCGCTCTCGGATTCGCCATCGGCAAAGCCATCAACTTCGGCACCGGAATCTACCTGCACCGGCATCAGCTTCCGGCAGAGGCGGTGTGGATTCTTCCGCCGTGGCTGATCGGCGCGGCGATTGCGTTCTCCATTGTGGTAAGCCTGCTCGCAGGGCTTTATCCCGCCGGCCGCGCCGCACGTCTCGATCCGGTGCAGACACTGAAGTACGAATGATCTTACTGCTTGGCAAATGCCGAATAACTTATGGCATAATGTAGTCAGAAAGAGGAGGTGGGCTGATGTCGGTACTTCACCAACAAATCGGGGAATGGCTGGGCGTGCGCTCTCTCCGCACCGAGCGGCAAGTGCTTGACTTGATCGAGCGGCAGCTCCCAACCTCGTCCATCAATCGCCTGCTTGCCCTTGGCTTGACGCGATCCGAAATTGACTCACTGGTCATTCCGCTCCGAACCTTGCAACACCGGCGTTCCAAGCGGGAGAAGCTTACGGTCGAAGAGTCCGACCGCGTGTTGCGACTGGTGCGAGTGCTCTCGCACGCCGAGTCGGTTTACGGATCGCGCGAGCGGGCCCTCGCCTGGCTGCGCCGTCCTCATCCGCGTCTGCAGGATCGTACGCCTTTTGAAGCTTTGAAGACCGACGTCGGAAGTCGCATCGTCGAGGAACTCCTTGTCCAGATCGACGAAGGCATGTTCGTCTGATGTTGCTTTGGCGAGTCAGCCGCCATGGCGATTTGAGTGGCGCAGGAGGACTGCGTGCCCCTGGTCGCTGGCACGAGCGAGGGTCGCGCGTTGTCTATCTTGCTGACACTCCGGCCGGAGCACTCTTGGAATCCTGCGTTCACACTAGCGCCGGCGACGTTCCGCCAAACTACACAATGCTTGAGGTCCTCGCACCCCAGGGTATTTCCACCGAAGTCGTGGAGATGAGCAAGCTGCCTTTGAATTGGGCGGACGGATTGGAAACCACTCGCGAGATCGGTTCGGCATGGCTCCGTTCTCAGCGATCGGCTCTACTACGAGTCCCTAGCGCTCTGGTGCCCGCCACTTTCAATTATCTGCTCAATCCGCTCCATGCCGACGCGGTGCGATTGCGCATCGAATCAGTTTACGAATACCCGTTCGACCCGAGAATCAAGAAATGAAGACCTTCCGCGCCCAGTCATTAGGCGGCAAACCTCGAATCCTCATTCCCCGGGTACTCCGTGCAGGGATCGCGCTGCTGGTACTCTCTCTCGCTCCCTTGTTGCACGCACAGGGACGCGCCGAATGCTCGGTCATCAAATCGACGATTCTCGACCGCCCCATTCGCTATTGCGCATTCCTTCCGGCAAGCTTCGATCAGGACAAAACGCGGCGCTATCCCGTGCTTTATTACTTGCACGGCCTCGGCGACAACGAACAGTCGCTGCTGAACCTCGGGGGATGGGACGTGATCTCGGAGCTCCGCCGCCAGGGCAAGATCGGCGACTTCATCGTGCTGGCGCCCAGCGCCGGCCGCACCTTCTACCTCAATTCCGAGAACGGCAAGATTCGCTACGATGACTTCTTCGTAACGGAGTTCATGCCGCAGATGGAGAAGAAGTATCGCGCCGAAGGCACGCGCGCGACGCGCGGCATCACCGGAGTCTCGATGGGCGGCTACGGAGCACTGCGTTTTGCCTTCAAGTATCCCGGCGAGTTCGCCGCGGTCAGCGCGCAGATGCCGGCGCTCATCGCCGAGCTGCCAAAGGACCTTAACGCCGGCGGCGCCGGCTCGCCAGGTTCGCTGATGGGCGATGTCTTCGGCTCTCCGTTCGATCGCGCGTATTTCGACCGCAATAACGTCTTCTACTTCGCCCGAACTGACAACGCAGCGGCGCTGAAGCGCATGAAGATCTACTTCGACGTCGGCAACAACGATGACTACGGCTTCGAGCAGGGGGCGCAGCAGCTACACCAGTTGTTGGCTTCGCGCGGCATTCCCAGCGAGTTCCATATCTATCCCGGCCGCCACGATCCCCAGTTCGTCATCCGCCACTTCGGCGAAGTCATGCAGTTTCAGTGGAAGGTCATTGGAGCCGGGAAATAGCGCCGGTTCTGTATTCCAAAAATAGGCGCTCAAATTGAAAACGACCTGCTTTCCATCTCTCGATCTCGTGGGACCTTCTTTGACTCGATTCGAACCGCAACCTAACATATAAGGCACCCGTGAGCGTCGGCGCCCATGATCGACCTGAGCATTTCCCACTACCGCATACTGGAGCGGCTCGGCCAAGGCGGCATGGGCATGGTGTACAAAGCGGAAGACGTACGCCTGCACCGCTTTGTCGCGCTTAAGTTTCTGCCGGATGACGTGACCTGGTGTCACGGGCCCGCCCTGGCACGGTTTCAGCAAGAGGCGCAAGCCGCTTCAGCCCTGAGCCATCCCAACATCTGCACCATTTATGACATCGGCGAAGAGGACGGTCAGGCCTTTATCGCCATGGAGTTTCTCGACGGCGTAACCCTGCACCACCTCATCGCGGGCCGCCCCGTGGAAACGGAAACTATCCTGTCGCTGGCGATTGAAATTGCCGATGGACTCGATGCGGCGCATAGCAAGGGCATCATTCATCGCGACATCAAGCCGGCGAACATCTTTGTCACCGACAGTCGGCACGCCAAGATACTCGATTTCGGCCTGGCCAAGATGGACCAAGGGAACGACGCCGGACAGGCTGCTGACGCGCCCACGCAAATCGGCGAAAAGCACTTAACCAGTGAGGGAGCACTCGTGGGCACGGTCGCCTACATGTCTCCGGAGCAGGCTCGGGGCAAGGAACTGGACGTGCGTACCGACCTGTTCTCCTTCGGAACCGTACTCTATGAGATGGCGACTGGGACACCGCCGTTTCGCGGCAACACCGCGGCCAGCCTGTTCGATGCGATCCTGAATCGCGCACCGGTAGCGGCGGTCCAAGTGAATCCCAATTTGCCGCCGCGGCTGGAAGAGATCATCTGCAAGGCGCTGGAGAAAGATCCCGGCCAGCGCTATCAGCAGGCGGCAGAAATACGCGCCGATTTGCAGCGGCTGAAGCGCGATCTAGAGAGCGGTGCCAGCGCGGTTGCGGGCGCGGAAGAGAGCCAGCGCACGGCCTCAGATCCGATGCCGGCGCCTGCGCCAGCTGGAACAACGGCCCCTGCAGAGCTCGCATCGCCTAGCGTTGCGGCTCCCGAAGTCCCAGCCAACATCGGAAGCAGCCTGGTTCGCAGACTTGCCATCCCAGGTGTGCTCGTGCTGGCTGCAGCGCTCGCCGGATTCCTCTGGCTGGCGCAGAAGAAAAGAAATACCGCAGCGGTGAGTCCCACCTCAATTGCCGTGTTGCCTTTCGCCGACTTGAGCCCTGCCAAGGATCAGCAGTACTTCGCCGAGGGACTTGCGGAAGAACTAATTAACGACCTCACCAAAATGCCCGGCCTGAAGGTAGCAGCGCGCTCGTCGGCATTTCAGTTCAACGGCAAGAACGAAGACCCACGCACTGTCGGCGAGAAGCTCGGAGTAGCCAACCTCCTCGAAGGAAGCGTGCGCAGGGAAGGCAACCGTGTTCGCATCACTGCGGAGCTAATCGAGGCGGCTGACGGCTTTCAGCTTTGGTCGGAGACCTACGACCGCCAGATCGACGATGTCTTCGCGGTGCAGGACGAAATTGCTGGCGCGGTCAGTGGCGCGCTGAAAACGAAGCTGCTGAGCGCCAACGCTGCATCGCCTTCGGCCGGATCTGGCGGCACCACTCCTGAAGCTTATCAGGCGTATCTGCAAGGGAGATACTTCAGCGGCAGCGGACAGAGCAAGGAAGAGCTCAACAAGGCGCTCAGCTATGCCGACGAAGCCATCAAACTGGATCCAAAATATGCGCCCGCCTGGGCGCTGCGCTCCTCCGTGTATAACACCATGGCGGCTACCGCCTCGGTCGATACCTCGGAAGGGTTCCGTCAAGCCCGCGAATCTGCCGAGCGGGCGATCGCGCTCGACCCCAACCTGGCCTCCGGTTACCTGAATTTGGCGTTGATCCAGATTTACAGTGACTGGGATTGGGCAGGCGCTGAAACCTCGTTCAAGAGAGCGGCGGAGTTGGAGCCGGGCGCCGCCGACGTCCTTCGCTACCGATCATATCTTTCCCGCAGTCTGGGCCGTCTTGACGAGGCGATCGATTTTTACCAGCGGGCGATTGCTCTCGACCCGCTGCGGGCCAATTCCTACCCAGGGCTGGGATATCTGCTGTACTGCGCCGGACGCTACCAGGAGGCTCAGACCGTGCTGCAAAAGGCCCTGGAGCTGAACCCGCAAGCTTCCAACGCCCACAGCACGCTCGGGGAGATTCTCCTTGCGGAAGGACGGCCGCAACAGGCGCTCGCAGAGGCGCAGCAAGAGCCGAGCGACTGGGGGAAACTTACGGTCGAAGTATTGGCCTATCGCGCGCTTGGCCGTCAACAGGATTCCGATGTTGCGCTGGCCCAGCTCATTGCTACTCACGGGAACGACTCGGCATATCAGATCGCTGAGGCGTACGCCTATCGCGGGGAATCGGATAAGGCATTCCAGTGGCTAGAACACGCTTATGAACAGCGCGATCCCGGCGTGCCCGGGGTGAAAATCGATCCCCTGCTGAAAAGCCTGCGACACGACCCCCGCTATACCGACCTGCTGAAGAAGATGCGCTTGCCGTTGTGAGGCAATTGAGAGTAGTTCCCAGAGTTGATCTATCCACTGGTGGGTGGGCCTTTTCACAGGCCACCGAAAAAACTCGCTGGGCGAATGTTTTGTATCAGGGCACGGCTTCAGCCGTGCCGATAAATTGTTTTATTTTTGTCATTCCGAGCGGACTTCAGTCCGCGAGGAATCTGCTGTTTTCCATCTGTTTCAGCACGCTGTCGCCGTGGCCGTTGATGATGGCCTGGTTTTGGAGTTACAATTCGTTTGCGAACGCCAAAACGTCGCTTTGCGACCCGGAGGCTGTTTGCAATTCCATTTGTTTCCGTCCGCCCGGGACTAGAGGCAAAAGAGGAGTTACAAATGAACGTCACACCGATGACGTCCACCCCTAAGGGCGTCTCATTCATGGTTCACCGACTTGGAACTGAAGTCGGCCCCCTCAAGCAAGTACGAGAACTTCTAATCAACGCATTCGAGGCCATAGAGGCGTACAAAAGGGCGAATCCTGCTGACACGTCGTTTCACGGCCAGGTGGAAGTCTGCCCGGATCCATACTTTCTTAAACATGAAAGCGTCCGAAAGGCCGCGTTCTGCGACAACGGGATTGGCATGGACCTTCACGAGCTGCGCCTTTACTTCAACACACTCGCCGAATCCGGCAAACGCCAGTCGATTGAGGAGAACTTTGGCGTTGGGGCGAAAATCTCAACCGCAGCCTGGAATCCTTACGGAGTGGAGATTCGCTCCTGGAAAGCAGGGCAGGGCTTTATCGTGCGCATCGTGCACGACCCAAGAACTGACCAATACGGGCTTGAGCAATTTTCCATGCCTGACGGTTCCTATCCCGATTACCTTGACCTCTCCCAGGTAGAAGATGCCGAGGATTACAAATCGCCGATAATCGGCGAACACGGAACGATGGTTGTACTTCTCGGCAGAGAACTCCAACACGATACAACACTAGCTCCCGACACCCGCGAAGTTACGCACAAGGACTACTGGTTTCAGCATGTCGCAAACAAGCAGTTCTACTCGATTCCCCACGGAATCACGCTTACGTCGCGCCTCGCATTGGTCGACGGTAAACCCCACACAAGGAACATAGAGGGTTACGCTACAGTCTTGAAAGATTTCGAACTGAATTCTGGCTCCATTGAGCTGCCCGATGCGGTCGCGAATTGGGGTAGTGTCTTAATTTGCCCATCTCACGCCCCGGCAGCGGAAAGCAACGTGCTGCGCACCCACTCTGAGACCGTCTGATTCTGAGCCCTTGCTGCCTCTTCTACGGCCTTCATGTCAGACGGAGCAAAGCGCACCGCAGGCAAAGTCCGATTCTTTGCTTCGCCCTTTGGCAGCTTAGGGCGTCCCGGCTTACGCTTCTTCTGGCTCACTGTTTCGCAACTCCTCAAGGATTGCTGCCTTTGCAGCTAGTATGGCGGATGTAATCGGCGGTATATGTAGTACCGTGATGTGGCGTACTGGCCGCTCTGGATTACCAGTATCCTGCGCCCATGCGTAAACTAGTTTGGCCTTGGGGTGATTGTGCAACTCAAAGACCTCTACGATTCCCTGCCAAACCGTTTCTCCGCCGAACTCCTCCTTGACTGGCACGCTTTCAACGTGCGTAGGCTCTGCGCCGTGCAGCTTTCGGATTACATCGCGCAACTCTCCGATGTAGCTCAAAAACCCCAACCCCCTAGAAAGAACAGCCCTTCGAGGGCGAGCCTACGAACTTGCCACTGCTCGAGTTCTTCCCCGTTAACTTTCAACGTACATCGCCCATAGTTGTTCAGAGTCAAGGTTGCCTTAATTTCCTCGCCATCGTCTTTTAGAATGCGCACTCCATCTCGGGTTAGGTAGAATTTAACCTCACGCATAACCCTATCGACTGTTCGATAGACAGTGAAGAAGTTCCCGGAAGAGTTCCTCTGAAGCGTGAACCTAGTAGCGTCATCAAGATTGCGCTCTGAATTGATTACATCAATATCGTCTTGCGCGCCGATTTCAATTTGCTTAAAGATATGTTCTGGATGACAGTTGGCGCGAGCCTTTACCCATCCACCTTCAGGCTCGATTGCTTCCGTATTGTTCATGCCGCCGCCTCCAATAAATCGCCCACACTCCAGAAACTCGGTTCAATCCCGGCTTCCATTGCAGGAGTGCAGCGCAACGTATTGTGTCGCCTGACAAAGTCGTAGTACGCGAAGTGCAGCGCAACCGCAGCCTCAAAGTTTTCCCGCTTCTTGCTGAATGCCAGCGTCAGGCGAGTCAGCCGCCGCATGTGCAGGCGCGTCGTGGCATTCAACCGTTCGACGTAGCTAGTAGAAACAAAGTCCATGTCAGGATTGCCAATTACTGGCCGCTTTTCGACGGAGACGAACTTCGGTGCGCTGTACTTTAGCTCGGGATGCTGCGAGTAATCGTGCTCATAGGTCTTGATGATCTGGCCGAAGTCAACATCTGTGCCGAACGTCTGTTCAATCGAATCCCTGTAGGCACGGAGCGCATCGCTGGAAATCTGTACGCGGGTTGCTAGCCTGCCAGCCAAATCACCGACGAACGCCTTTGCAGTCGCCATATCCCGTTTGCCGCACTTGAACGATGGAACCAGCTTCGTCTCAGCGTCAATCGCGCAGAACGTCCACACATCGCCATACTGCGGGTCGTCATCAATCCGCAGGTGTCGCTCCTTTTTCCCGACGAAACCCCACACCTCGTCCAGTTGGAGATAGCGGCATTGCAGGTTGCGCATCTTCGCGTCCATCAATGCGGCGCATCCCTTACCGACACGCACACCGAGATTCATAATCGTATTCCGGTTGATTCCGGTGATGCGCTCAATTGAGCGGATGCTGGAACCTTCGGTCAGAGCGCCGATTACCGCAATCTGCTTCTCTTTCGGTAGGACGTTTGCCATACGATTCGTGCTCCCTATGGCAATTACTGTAGCGCAATAATCATCGGCTGTCAAGTGTTGTTGTGCTACACTTTTACAGCCATGAACATATTGCTTTTGGCTGTGTTGCTGGCCGTCGGTCAGGCAGTCTCTCCAGTCCCACGGCAAGCAACCGATGACACCACTGGCAGTCGCCAGAACGTCAAGAATCAGGCCAAGGGCCAGCAGGCTCCAGCCGCTCAACCTAAACCCCTCCCAGATACGACCGCTGCCCCAAAAAATGAACAGTCCAGCCAAGCCCCACCCCACGCAAATGGACAACAAACCGTATTCATCACCGAACCTACTACCGTGGCGAAAGCAGGGAAGGACTGGTGGGACAAGGCGTATGTCATATTCACCGGGTTGCTGGTGATTATCGGAGCTTTGGGTGTTCGCTCTGCTATCAAGAGTTTGCGCCTCATTGAGCGGCAGACGGACGCGAACGATAATTTGATTAAACATGCCGGGATACAAGCTGAAGCCGCCAAAGACGCCGCCGAAGCCGCTTTCCTGAACGCTCAGGCCGTCATCAATTCGGAGCGCCCGTGGGTTGTTGTCACCACGCATCCCGACAAGGAACGTCGCTTGTTCATGTTCAAGGCGAAGAATCACGGTAGAACCCCAGCCAAGATAATCTCGGAGGAGATCGGGCACGAATTTGCCGCCGATCCGATGAATCTGCCAAGTCCGCCCAATTACAAGCCAGCCCCCATTCCTCATAACTTGTTGGCTCCGGAGGTGCGTTTCCCCATTTACAGAATCGAGCCAGCGTGGTGGATCATCAACCAGCGTCCGTCCCCCGGCGAACAGCTCGTTGTCTTTGGGAGAATCCTGTACTTTGATTTGGTTAAAGGCAAGGAAAAGCGGGAAGTGCACGAGACGCGCTGGTGTCTCGTTTACGTTGCGGAAGAGCGTAGATTCGTTCAGGGCGGCCCCGACGAATACCACAGAAACACCTAAGGCCACCGCCAGAATCCGAATTAAGACACTACCCGAATTGGTGGATACTTGACGAGGCGCGCAGCGTGGAGCTATATCGCAAGCGTCCGTACTATCACGCCTTTAGCGGCACAAAAAAGCAGGGGCATGTTGCAGCGATTTTTCGTAACGAGCTATTCGACTTCACTTCGCACGACGCGGCAATTCCTTTGCTGCAGAGGTTCGGGATCGTGGCAGGTTACAACCACGTCGTCATTTACGTTGAACCGACAGCCGCACTCGCTGTTAGTGCAAACCTGACGCGAACAAGTTTGGTTCTTCCGGACGGCACTGGCCTACCTTGGGATCGCTGGGCGGAGGAGTTCTATAAGAAGATGCCCGGGGAGTTGGCGGATTATGTAGAGCAGCACCAATCGTTGTCAAGCAAGAGCGAGACTGAATACGTTCGTGAACAAGTGGAAAAATACAAGGAGTTCCTCCAGCTACGTGTGTCTCGACCGGAAAAGAGCGGATCCGATGCCGGTGACAACGATGATGAATATGGAGACGCGAAGCTTGGGAGTGGCAGAGGGGCTGGTAGCGGTCAATCCGCAAACGGCTCCAACGTCCGCCGCCCAGCGGTCCACATTAAGAAGGGCTCTGGGCAGATTAACGTCTCCGATTTGCTACTGAGGTTCACTCCAAAGTGGAACTGGGTTTCCGAGAGCGAGGCCTCACACCTTAAATCGAGGGCCGCAAGCTTCACCGTCGAACGGAATTTCTTGGAGGTGAACCAAGACTTCAGTGTCTTCCAGGAGCTCCTGCAGCATGGTCTAGACCTGATAAGACCTGACCGACGGGATTTTTATCGCGGACGAGTGGAAGAAGTTGCGAAGCGGCTGTATTTGACGCAGTTGGTGTGGACCGTCCTTTCTGCAATGGCATCCTTTCGGCACCGCGAGGGTTGGCGCGGAGATGCATTTGACCGACTGGTCAGCCCCGAAGCGCTCACAGCGGCTGTATTGCCCCGTGTCTATTTGCTAAATGAAATGAAGCGATCGATTAAGGGCAGTCCCAACATAAAGCGCGATCTGCAAGAGCTGGCTGCAAATCCAGAAGGAGACGAGGGCCTAACGACATGGTCGAGATAACTGCCTGGTGCCCCTCGAGGTTCGCGTCCTGCCGGGTGCCCCACCCAACCTTTCTTTGGTTGGGTGGGAGAACCGGGTTCCCATCCCCTTACGACAGATAAAGCGCCTACGCCCTCCGTCTCTTTCCCCCTGACTTTGCCGCCTGGGTACTGCGCATGGCGTGTCGCAAAAGCATGTTCGCCTTGGTCTGATACCCGGGTCCGTAACTCTTGAGCCATTCGACCACGTCGGCGTCCAGGCGCATGGTCACTGGCTTCTTCGGGGGACGATAGAACTTGCCTACCTCGGCCCCGCTCCAGTCGACGACCTCCGGCATCTCTGAGAGGTCAATCTCTTCGTCTCGCTTGGCGGCGATGGCGGCGATTTCGCGTTGCTGTTCTCTGGTAAGCCTCCTCATAACTCTTCCTTTCGCGAGATGTTGCGGCACGAGCTGAAATGATGCGGACCACTTCCGCCTTCTCTGCGCTTTCATAGTTCGCGTGTGCGACGAACAGGATTGATCCGGACCGATCGACCCGAGGGTGATGAACCGCGCCTCGTCGTCGTGTGCAAGGTCCGGCTGCGTGAGGGCATATGGATCATCAAACACCAGCGCGGCTGCTTCGAAACTGACGCCGTGCTTCTTGCGGTTTGTGCGATTCTTCTCCTCGTTCCATTCGAATGGCATGCTCGCCTGACGAATTTATTCTATAATCGTGTACGTACACTTATCAATACAAAACCGTGAAAGTGACCGGTTCCTTCGTACTTCCTTGGCATAACGCCGGGGACGAGGCTGTGCTAACCATGGAAAAAGAGAAACTGCGAATTACCGCAATGAGACATCGTATCGATCGGGCGAAACGACTCATCCGACGGCATATCAAACCCGGCACATCGCTGGTGGACGAGTTGATTGCCGAGCGGCGTAGTGCGGCCAAACCTTGAGTAGGGGCGTGCTCAACCTTGGTGAGTCCTGTGCTGTCCTAATCACATGCAAGCGTGACCTGTGTACTTGCGGCAGGCCTTTCGGCGCGATATGACTGGAGTGCGCGAGGAAGGCGTTGTTGTGTTTCCTCGCTGGCCGCACCCAGTGTGCGGCCCGTAAGGCTCTTTGAAAACCAGTTGCCAGTAGCCAGTTCCCAGTCGTCAGAACGCGGCGTTTGACTTTTACGATTTGGTTAACCGAAGTCTTTAAGGTTCCAAAGACGGGACGAATCCGAGCTCGTAAGTCCTCTATATGGAATATTTTGCTTGTAACTCCCTTTGTTCGGCATATTTTGCGAGAATTTTTTGTCTAAGACGATGATTCTACGTAATAGGGGGGAGGGGGAGGGGTATTAACGAACTGGTAATATCGTCCCGAAATGGGAAAGACGAAGAATGGTGGTCGAGTTAATTGAGTAGTTAATAAAGCTCTCGGTCGAAATAACAACAGGTTCCTCGACTGGGACTGAAGTCCTCGCTCGAGATGACAGCTTCGAAGGGGATGACCTGCGGCGAGGCGAAGAGCCAAAAGCTAACGGCGAAGAGCGAAAGGCGAACAGCGAGACTTACCGCAGATACACGACCTTCAGCGGCGCCGCGGAACGGACTTCGACTTTGAAGCCGGACTGCTGCAGAGCATTCAGAACGTCCTGCGAAGGTTCGATGAGCGCAACCTCTTGCGCGTAGGCTTTGAGGTTGTAGAGTCGCCAGAATTGCATGGGATAAAACTGCGACAGGTTCAGCAGCAGGCGCTGATGCAGATAAGGATCGGGCGAAGATTGGAGCGCGTCGGCCTGCTGCTCGAAATCGGGAGGCAGCAGCAGAATGCAGTCGTCGGGATGCTGCGAATAGTATTGGGCCTCGGAGAAGATGAGCGGCGGTGAAAACACCATGTACCGCTTCCCTTCAATGCGCAACGAGGGTTCCAGCTTGAGAAACTCGCGGATGCCAGTTGCCTCAACCGACTGCGGATGCAGCGCCACCGACATCTGCTTCCAAACTCCCCAAGTTGCGAGGAGCAGAAAAATTCCCAGCGAGACACGAAAGTCTTTTCGGAAATTTCGCCACAGCAAACAGGAAAATGCGACGGCAACGCCAGGCAAAACGCAGATGAAATACCGGCTGAAGAAAGCGTTGGTCCCAACTTCCGCCAGAACGAATCCAGCCAGCGGAATGCAGAGAAACAGCCAGCCAATGGATTCGCCTTCTTCCATCGGCGGCACGACGCGTCTTCGCGGTTGGTCTCCGACAGAACGATCCATACCATGATCAGCGCGAGCAACAGCAGAGCGTCGGGAAACAACTGCGGGAAGATCGCTCGGAGTTCCGCGAACGGACGGCCGATTCCAAAAGCCGGACGAGAACTTGCGGGAAAACGAGAAGATCAGCGGTGATAACAGTGCAGCCGGGAGCAACGACTCCCACGAACTCCGGCGATCAGCTTTGCGGAAGGACGTTGCCCGGGCTTCCAGCGCAGAACTTCCCACAGCGCGTACGGCGCAAGGCACATCACCGCGTAGTAGTGCATGGTGACGCCGAGAAAAAGCGCTGCGCCGAAGAAGATTGCCGTCGACATCCTGGCCGATGATGCTTTGGTCCACACCCAAAGGCCCAGCGCGGCGAACATGAAGTAGATCGCATACGAGCGCGCCTCGTATCCGTAATAAGGCAGGAACGAGCAGGTGAGAACAGACAGCGCAATCAACCCATGCAAGCCGTCGGTCAGGCGCCGTGCGCAGTCGAAGGTCAGAAGCAGGCCTGCAACCATGGCCAAGGCCGATGGCAGCCGCGCGACAACTTCGCTCCGGCCAAACAGCGACCCAAATGCTCGGACCAGCATGTAATAGAAAGGCGGCAAGGAATCGGCGGCATGGCTGAGCGCCGTCCAGATGGTCATCCAAGTGGGAAGCTGCGCGATGCGGACGGTGAAGAACTCGTCGAACCAGAAGAGACGATGGGAAGAAATGTAGATGCTGGTAGCGAGATAGAAAGCTGCCAGCAGTGCCGCCGCGAGAAGCGTCCACTTGTCGGCGGATTTTGGGAGGTACTTTGACTTATCCAAAGATGGCCTCTGCGTGCGGCTCGCACATCTCAGTAGGTGTCGATTTTGGCTGCTGGGGACTCCTTGGACGCCAGTACTGCGGAAGCAGCTTGAATATCCCCAGCTCGGGAAGGGTTAGGCTGTAAGCCATTCAAGAGAATGGCGGGGTCGACGGGACTCGAACCCGCGGCCTCTGCCGTGACAGGGCAGCGTTCTAACCAACTGAACTACGACCCCGCGTCTGGAATCAACGCGATACCGCAAACCCAAGTCGAATAAGGGCTTTGCAGGTTTTGCATGCAGTGCACAGTCCGCCACGATTGCCTGCAGTGGCGCTTCTTCCTGGCAAAACCGCCCATAAACCGCCAGCAAATTACTGTTCGCTCATGCGAATTTTATCTTAACACAACGAATCGTTTTACCCCGAAATTCGCTCCCAGTAGTGCCCGAGGGAGCCAGCTCAACGACGGTTTGGTCCGAGGTCACGCTGACCTACAACAACGCTCCTGCGCGGGGTGCGTCGGCCACCGGCGGCAATCCCGTCGCTTTTACGGCTTCCAGCTTGAACCAGTTCATCCTGATTGACGTTACCCCGCTGGTAACCGGTTGGGCCAACGGCAGCATTGCTCTGACAGGTGTAGATTCACATAGTCCGCTGGCACACTCTTGCCTAGGCGGCTCGTTCAGTCACGAAATAGTGCGGATGGTCGAGATCGGGAATCAGCCCGGGCTGTGTCGGGCGCCATCCCAGCCGTTCCTGCGTTTGCGTGCTGGAAGCGGGGCAGTCGATACCAACGAAGAGCGCAAGCCAGCCAAAATGGTCGGCTGCCTCTTCCTGAGACTTGGCGACGACCGGCAGGTTCAGGCGGCGGCCGATTACCTCAGCGATTTCTCTAAACGGTACGCCCTCGTCCGCAACCCCGTGATAGATGGCTCCGGCGGAAGCCTTCTCCAGCGCTAGCCTGTAGAGATGCGCAGCATCGAGCCGATGCACCGCGGGCCAGCGGTTGAGCCCGTCGCCCACATACGCCGAAACGCCCTTTTCGCGCGCGATGCCGATGAGACGCGGAACGAAGCCGTGATCGCCGTCGCCCTGCACCGACGGCGGGAGCCGTACCGCGGACGCGCGGACTCCGTGCGACGCCATCGCCAGCGCTGCCTCTTCCGACTTGCGGGGAAAACTGGGAACGGGCGCATCCTCTTCCGTTGCGAGCGGGCCTTGCCGTTGAAGGAGCAGGTCCCGGAAGTGACGATCAAGGGACGGTCAGAGCCCACGAGCGCGGTTCCGAGCGTCTCGATAGCGCGTCGATCCTTCTCGGCGGCAGGCCCGTAGTTCAAGAAGTCGTGGATGAAGGCCATGTGGATCACGCCATCTGACCCGGCCGCTCCACTGCGCAGGCTCTCGATATCCTCGAGCGAACCGCGTTGTACCTCAGTTCCTGCCGCGGCAAGGGACTTGGCCGACTTATCGGAGCGGGCCAAGGCAAGTACCTTATGTCCCGTGGCGATAAGTTCCGTGACAATGGCGGAACCGATGAATCCCGTTGCTCCTGTGACAAATACTTTCATAGATCACTCCTTTCGTTTTTTAGCTGGCTGGAATCGGACAAAACTCATACCTGTCGCAATGAGGTCCTCAGGCCGAGATCACTGTCTCCGGACCTCGGCCGATCGAGTCGAGATCGTCAAGCACTGCAGGGGGAAGCTGCAGCTTTGCAGCCTCAAGATTCTCGCGAAGATGCTCGACGGACGACGTTCCGGGGATCAGCAGAATGTTGCGCGAGCGCTGCAGGAGCCACGCAAGGGCGAGCTGCATCGGCGTAATGTTGAGTGACGCTGCCGCCCGGTCGAGTACCGACGACTGCAATGGGGTGAAGCCCCCAAGCGGGAAAAACGGAACGTAAGCGATACCTTTGGTCACGAGTTCGTCGATGAAGCCATCATCTTTCCTGTGCGCCACGTTGTAGAAGTTCTGCACGCAAACGATCTCGAGAATGGTCTGCGCCTCGGCCGACTGCTTGGGAGTAACGTTGCTGAGTCCGACATGACGAATCAGTCCCTGACGCTTGAGTTCGGCAAGCACGGTCAGCGGTTCCTCAAGCGATCCCTCCGTTGGTGTCGCCATCCCTCCGACCCGCAGATTGACGACATGCAGGGCGTCGAGTCCCAGATTTCGGAGGTTGTCATGTACTCCGTCGATCAGTTCCTGTCGCGAAAGCGCATGAATCCAGGATTTGTCTTCGCCCCGGCGCGCGCCCAGCTTGGTCACGATCACCAGGCCATCCGGGTAAGGATGCAGTGCACGTTTGATGATTTGATTGGTCACATGCGGACCGTAGTAGTCGCTGGTATCGATGTGGTCAACTCCGGACTCTACCGCCTCGCGCAAAACAGCTATGGCGGCGTCCACATCACGCGGCGGTCCCCACACCTGCGGACCAGCAAGTTGCATGGCGCCGTATCCCATACGACTCAGTGTCATGGATGTGCCAGACAGTGTAACCCTGCCGGCGAGACCAGTTTGGTGAAGCATTTCGTTTCCTCCTAGTACTTAGTTGCGTAGATTAGCGTAAGATGAATGGGGATGCACATTGCGAATCTGGCGTTTCGTCCACTCGAAGGGCGTGGCGGTTTGGTTGTAGGCAGCTATGAATCGGTCGATCGCCTCGCGCACCTGCTGGGGCGAGGTGAAGCTTGCCCCGCGCAAAGCGCGCCGGCTCAGGATACTGAACCAGCATTCAATCTGATTGAGCCAACTGGCGTGGGTGGGCGTGAAGTGTAGATGGACCGTGCGATGTTGCGCCAGCCAACGATCATGTTTCGGTTTGTGGGTATTGAGATTGTCCATCACCACGTGCAGTTCCCGGCCCGGATAGAGTGCGACCACCTCGTTCATGAAGGCAAGAAAATCACGGCGTCGACGCCGGTGAGCGTGTCCGCCCTTGACTTGGCCGGTGAGCACATTCAGGGCGGCGAACAGGGTCGTGGTGCCGTGGCGTTTGTACTCATGACTGAAACCGGTCACGGCTTGGCCGTTGGGTAGTTTTAAATAGCCTTGGGCTCGCTCCAAGGCTTGAATATGCGGCTTTTCATCCACCGCCAGGATGACCGCGTGTTCCGGCGGGTCCAGGTACAGGGCAACGATAGCGGCCGCCTTGGCGGCAAACTCCGGATCGGTACTGATGCACCAGCTACGGCGCCGCTGTAAGTGAATTCCTTGGGTACGCAGCACGCGCCAGACTTGATGTTTGGATACATCCCCCAAGGCCTTCGCCACTAACGCTCCGGTCCAGCTCCCATGGCCGACTGGCGGCCGCTGGTCCAGTTGGTCCAGAATGCGGCGCCGGGTGTTTTCGTCGTAGCGCGGCGCAGCTCCTGGCCGCGGGGCATCCTGGAGCCCGGTCAAACCAGCTTGGGAAAAACGTACTCGCCACTTGCTGACGGTTGCGGGCCGTCTGCGCTGCGCACGGGCGATGGCAAGCGTGCCTTGACCGTCGGCGGCGGCCAGAACCATGCGGGCTCGCTCTGCCAGACGCCTTTCGGTCTTACCCGCGCGAACCCAGCTCTCCAGCGTGGAGCGGTCTTCTGGCGTCAATGTGAGGGCGGTGGGGTATTTGCTCATGCCCAATCATGACATAGACCGCTTTTCATTGCAACTAAGTACTGGTCTTGTTGATATTTCGCAGCGATCCCTGAAGTTAGTTGTTCGTTAAAGGCTAAAACAACTCGCCGACGAGTTCTGCACTTTTCTTCCAGAGCGCCTCGGCGTTACTTAGGTCGAGCGCGTATCCGCGAACTCCTTCGCTGATGGCACTGATGGTCACGTCATCTGGCACGATGTGGCCGACGTGATAGTTCTCGCAATATCGGCCACCGATCTCGTCAGCGGGAGCAACTACTCCGGCCCATACGGAGGTTGCGGCCCCTTGAGGGATGGTCTTGAATTCGAAGGGTGCCTTGCCCTCCGCCGCAAGCTGGCTATTCATCTGGTCGACCATTCCTTGTAGTTGACCCGGGTCCAGATGGCGACCGAGTTCGGTTTGTATGCCTCCCGGATGCACCGCGGCAGCCCGCACGCCATGCTTACGGTACCGCTGGTCGAAAGCAACCGCGAAGAGAATATTCGCTGTCTTAGACCGCCCATATGCGACCCATGGGTCATAGGGCGTCCGTTCAAAGTTTGGATCCTCGAGATCGACATTGGAGAAGCGATGCCCGGAAGACGAGAGATTGATCACCCGTCCGCCCGCGCGCAGCAGAGGCGCAATCCGGTTCACCAACACAAAGTGGCCCAGGTGATTCGTCCCAAACTGCGTCTCGAAGCCGTCGGTAGTGTGGCCAAACGGGGTGGCCATCACTCCCGCATTGGCGATGACCACGTCGAAGGGCTCGCCTCTTGCCAGCAAGCCTTCGGCGCAGGCACGAACACTCTTGAGGCTTGCAAGATCAAGCTGAACCAGTTCGAAGCTTCCGCCATTGGCTGCAGCGTCCCTGCACACCTGTGCGGCAGCCGCTTTCGCCTTCGTCAAGTCCCGCGCCGCACCGACAACTTGGGCGCCGTGGGCGGCAAGAGACCGCGCCGTCTCCACGCCGAGCCCGGCTGAAACGCCGGTGACGAGGATTCGCTTACCGTGCAGATTCACGCCGGATAAAACGTCTTCTGTAGTTGAGGTCGCTCCCAATACTTCCACCATTGCCATCTGTCATCCTCCTTGTATTGGCGGGTTCGAATTCGTGACTTCTGCCGCTCTTGACGAACCGTCCCACGCGTTCTATAAAACGGAGAGTGTCTCCGAAACAATAGATAGGATAACCGGAGGCTGTCTCCGGTTGCAAATATTTTGAAAATTTTATGACGACGAAGCGTTCCCCATCGAAACACCGAAAGCCGCGCACGGATGCGCAGCGTAATCGCGAGCGCATTCTGGAGGTGGCCAAGCAGGCGTTCACCCGAGTAGGCGCAAACGCCAGCCTGGATGACATCGCCAAAGAAGCAGGTGTCGGAGCGGGAACTCTGTATCGCCACTTCCCGACGCGCGACGCTCTGATCGAGGCGGTCTATCGCACTGAGGTAGAAAAGCTAGCCGCAGCAGAACGGAAGTTCGCCGAGGCCATGCTCCCGATTGAAGCGCTGCGCGCCTGGATGTTGTTGTTCGTTGATTACATCGCTACGAAGCAGATCATCGCGCCCGTACTGAATACGTTCGCCGGAGGCCCCTCGAAGCTGTATGAAGGCTCCCGTGCTCATGTCCAAGGAGCGATCGATGGTCTGGTGCAGCGCGCGATCAAGAGCGGCGACATACGCAAAGACGTCGAACCGTTCGATCTACTTCGGGCTCTTATTGGCGTCTCCAATGTAGCGTCCAGCCCTGACTGGCAGCAAAGCGCCAAAAGACTGGTGGATATCCTTATTGCCGGTTCGCGGCCGGCCAAGTAGACGCGGGATTCGGCACGGACTTATCGTTGCGCCGGCAAAGAAGGAGCGAGCAATGCAAATACTTGCGACACAACAGCAGGATGCTGATGCTTTACGTAAGCGATTAGTCGGGAGCGATCTCTCGCTGGGATACGCTTTGCTGCGCATCACTCTCGGAATAAATATCGCCCTTCACGGCATCAGTCGTATTGTGGCAGGTCCGGCATCATTCGTAGCTTCGCTGACCAAGCAGTTCGAGAGCACCGTGTTGCCGCATTTTGCGGTCCAGGGCTTCGGGTACGCGTTGCCGTGGCTTGAGGCGTTGATCGGTTTGTTGATCCTGTTCGGGGCATTGACGCGCGTGGCGCTGATAGTCGGAGCGTTGCTCATTGTTCTTCTTACATTTGGCAGTACCCTGCATCAGGACTGGGATATCGCAGGTCTGCAACTGATCTATGCGTTGGTGTACTTCGTTCTCATCGGCTTGCGCCAGCACAACTCGTTGTCCCTTGATGACCTGTTCTCACGCTGACCGGGCAAAACTCGTTGTGAGGACGTTGGGTCGTGAACCGCTCGAGCTATCTGTACGGCGGTGCCGCTTCCGCCGCAGAAGCGACGTACTATCGACTCGTTGCTATCACGGCGTTGGGCGGCCTGGGTGCGTCGTGCCTCCGCATTGGTCTCGCTAGGGGGGCCGAGCGATCCAGATTTGCCGGCCATAGAACGCAAGATTCAGACCGCAGATGATCACCCCCGCAATCGTTAGCATGGTTGAAGAAATATCCGGATAGACCAGCTTGTCCAAGTAATGGAGCAGGAACCCGCCCTGGGCAGGGTTGACTCCGGCGTTGCCTTCAAGCCAGTTCTCCAGGACAGTCAAAGGACACAGCCAAGGAAGCAGTGCCGTAAGGATTCCCCACACAAGAGAGCCGGCATGCAGCCAGCGAAGAATCGGACGCGAGCGTGTCAGCAAGGCAACGAAAACCACCCACAAAATGAACAGCGCATGCAGGAAGAGAACAGAAGTTGCGAGTGCGGAATAGAAATTCGAAGCGACGGGAGCCGGAGGCAGAGGCAGTAATGATCGTGGATAGCGAAGTTGTGTATAATGATGAACTTGCCGCACAGCGTGGGCGCTTAACTCAGCGGTAGAGTGCCATCTTCACACGGTGGAAGTCACAGGTTCGAATCCTGTAGCGCCCACCATAGAATCAACCACTTACAGGGCATCTGCGTGTTCTGCGTTGCTCCAGAACGCTCCAATTGCTCCTCCTGTGTGCCTCAAATCATTGTGCGATCGGGAAATCCCATCCACCCGGATCGCCCGCAAGAAGGTCACGATCACGCTATTGCGACATCGGAACGCCCCTGGATCATGGGTGCCACTCCGTCGCCCTCCTCAAAGAGAATTGTCTGCACGAGCCGCTGTTGCGCCTGCCGCTTCGCATCGATCCTCGCTTGCGTATAGATCTCGATTGTAAAGCGGGTGCTGGTATGCCGCATGAGTTCCTGGACGACCTTTACATTTTCTCCATTCCCGATCAGCAGGGTTGAAGGAACTACGACCCACGTCTAAGAATTTCGACTGTCTGAAACATTTACTACTTCCGAGAATCCGATTGCGCAGATGGGGTAAGTCCCGCTCGATGGCTCGCTCCACGATTCAGGAGGAAAACGAAATGAGTGTGCAATGGTCTATTTTCGGGCGTGGTTATGAGTTTCTGAGGCGCGCCGCCAGCTCGCTGCAGTCGCCGTTCTTGCTGGCTGTGCGCCTTTACTGGGGATGGCAGTTCATGCAAAGCGGCTGGGGCAAACTGCACAACCTGCCTGGCGTTACCGACTTCTTTACTTCGCTCGGTCTTCCGGCTCCGCATTTCACGGCAATCGCCATCTCGAATCTCGAACTGTTGGGTGGTGCGCTGCTGGCTCTCGGTCTGGGGTCACGACTGATCGGACTTGTACTCACAGGAAACATGCTCATGGCTTACGTGACCGCCGACCGCCAGGCATTGCTGTCGGTGTTCTCTGATCCGGGCAAGTTCTATAACGCTGATCCCTTCACGTTTCTATTGGCATCGCTCTTGGTGCTGCTTTTTGGCCCTGGATTTTTTTCGGTCGACCGCATCCTTCAGGCCATTCGCGATTCGAAACACCCGGCGCACGATGGTCAGGCCGCACGGCAGCAGGCCATCGCAATCGCCAGCTAGCTACAAACGCCAGCTGGATGCATGACGAGCGCTTGCCGTGTTGAGTTCTGAAATTACCAGCGAGTTACTGTGTGCGGTGGATCTCGCGCAGGAAGTGGTCTTCAGGAACGTAGTACGGGTTGTGGATGAGATGATCACCGCAGAAGGCTACGGGGTGGGTTTGGAATCCGCCTTTCAGAATCAGCCGGCCAGGCAGGGTATTCACTTCGTACATGCAAACCATGACTGCAGGAAAACGCTTTGCGAGGCTCGTTACCCGAGCTTCGAGTTCGAGCACATCCTCAATCCCCTTGCCAGGTAAGGGAGCTTCGCCGAAGCCCAGATTTCCCAGGTACCGGATGGCTGGCGCTCCCGCCCGCATCGCAGCCTTGAACACGTCTTCAATATCCGAAAGCGTTGTACCCGCGGGAGATTCCCGTCGAAGCAGCGTGATTCTGCGTTGCTTCGTGAGAGATTCGGTATCGAACCCTTTAGCCTGCAATAACTGGAAAACCCGCTCTGTGGCTTCGTTATGACCAAAGACGACGCAGTGATCCTCTGCCAGCAGGCCGGGTTCGAGGAACCGCACACCCCGGGCAAATTCCTCTTCACTTTGCCAGAAATAAATCAGATGGGAACCCAGATCGGCTACCCCATCTGTGATCCCCAAAGGAACTTCCGATGATACCTTGTCGGCGAAACTAGACGCAGAGCCCCGAAGCTGAACATTCAACTTGCGGTAGAGGCGCGTGCTATAGCCGGGCGGGACATCGACCAGTCGTTCGTCGCCCAGCGCGAGGACGATATCGCGCGTGTCCTGGAGGAGAGTGGCGCACAGCTTGCAGGCGCGGAAGTGGTTTCCCATTTCCGTGCATGCCTCGACCGGAAGCTCACGATCGAGGTAGTTCGAGAGTTCGCGTTGTACCTCTTCACAGGTCATGCCAGGAATCGACCTCTGGTTGCCACAGGCTGCGAAACTAAAGTCTACACCCGCCGCGGAGGTTTACTGGGAAAGTTGGGTCGAGCCATAATGCTGCCGGGCTCGTGACCACGATCATACTTTACTCCTGTCCTGCCGATAAGCGGACTGCGCCACCGTGACGCTATCAAGAACCGGCTGCAACTGGGCATTGGCATCGGCGACCTCGCAATAGACCTTGATGGCCCTGCGGTCGGCGCTGAGTTGGCGGAACAACTCGGCGAAGTTCTCCAGCCCATGCACCGGGTTTGTCAGCAACCGCGTTCATGATGCTGGCACGCACCGGCGACGCGGGATGCTCCAGCAGCGCCGAGAAGGCACAGGCCGAAGTCATGAACAGGCCAACACAAACGCCCTCGATCATGTATTCCGGCCAGTGTTGTGTGAACGCCTGTTTTGCGTTGTCCGTCCAATGCCCAGTCCTGGCTTGGGCAGCCACGGGTTCGGCCAGCAGTTGCGCTGCGAACCATTTCACCGCCGTAGCTGGCGTGCATTGGAATTCACTTCTCATGTGCCGTGGGATTCAGCACGGCGAGAAAGGTTACGCGTGCCACCCAATCTCGGTGGGTGAGCGTTCCGGGTGCATCGTGCTACGTTTCTTGTTGCGCCGCCCTGTAACCTTTGGTCCCTCGGCGAGTCCCACCACTGAGACGGGATCCCGACCAAACATGGGTCCCTGGTGGCCTGTCCACGAATGCAGGGATATTCCGTCAAGCGCGCAAAGGTATATAGAGTTGACGATGTCTGATCCTCCGAGCACTGTCGTAGAGCAGACTTGGCCGTGGCCGGATTCGCTGGATGCTTTGGTCGCCGCACCCGACTACCACACACTCCTGTTTGAAAACGAACACGTGCGTGTATTGCATACACGTATTCCGCCCGGAGCAACGGCTCCCATCCACACTCATCGTTGGCCGTGCGTGCTCTTCATCCAGAGTTGGAGCAATTGCATCCGGCGTGACCATCTTGGCACTGTTTTGGTCGACTCACGGCAAGGCTTGGAGACACCGAAACTCAATACGCCAACATGGCAACAACCGCTGTCACCGCATTCGCTGGAAAACGTCGGTGATGCCGAGATCAACACCACCAGTGTGGAGATCAAGACTTAGAGTAAGGCCCCGACTTGTGCTCTCGGAGGAACGCTGGCTAGAATGCTCCTTTCCGATGCGTTGCCCCGCACTTCCAAGGGCTGCAGCTCGCACCGGTAGGCTTGCGACGACATGTCTACATCAACATTTCAATCTGAGCCGATGGAAGGCCAGCTGATCGACCGCTGCCTCAGCGGAGATCATGAGGCCTTTTACGAGCTCATGCGTCCGTACGAACGCGCTATTTACTTCGCCGCCATGGGCGTGCTCGGCAACCCTGCGGACGCGGAAGAGGTGGCACAGGAAGCTGTGCTGAAGGCTTTCAACAATCTGTCCAAGTTTCGCCGGGAAGCGAAGTTCAGTACGTGGCTCATTCAGATCACCATCAATGAGGCGCGGATGCGGTTCCGCAAGGACCGCAGCCACCTTTATGAATCCATCGACGAGCAGAAGAGTGATGAAGAAGGCGATTACTGGCCCAAAGATTTCGCGGACTGGCGGGATATCCCCTCGGAGGAGTTGCAGCGAAAAGAGTTGCGCGAGGCGTTGATGAGAGCGATGGCATCGCTGGATCCTAAGTATCGTGAGGTGCTGGTGCTTCGCGACGTCCAGCACATGAGCATCATTGAAACCGCCAAGGTGCTGGGCATTACCGAGGCCTCAGTCAAGACTCGGCTGCTGCGGGCGCGGCTGCAGATGCGCGACGCCCTGGCCCCCGGCATAGACGGCTCCTGGACCAGCGGCAGGACCGAATTCAAGAAAGTGCGCCCCTGGTGACACTTATGTATTGCAACGAAACATATCCTCGCGTCAGGCATCTACTGTATGGTGATTGAGATCAGCTGTGTTGAGGTGTGGCGCGAGATATCGAATTATGTCGATGAGGCGACTGACCCCGAATTGCGTTCTCGCCTGGAAGCACACTTTAAGGTGTGCAAGCACTGCTCTGCCATTCTTGATGGAACGAAGAATGTCGTCAAGTTGATCGCGGATGGGGCTGAATTTGAAGTTCCTTCCAACCTGGGTAAGCGCATCTACGGCAAGCTGGACCGCCAGTTGGGGAAGAGTTAGAGCGGCAATTCAGGTGACTCAGTCAACAGTATCCGGCACGTCTGTGTTATCCATGAACTTCGAAATCTTCCAATCACCGTTCGGTTGCTTGCTCCACAACTCAAAGTAGCGGGTACGACGGTAAACCGGCTCGCCGCCCTTCCGTGGCTTAAGCGTCAACTCGTGCCATCCATAGTCAAAGGCGTTGTTTCCGAACACCGAGATTGCAATGATGATGACGTTGAGTTTGGCTTCATATTCAGCGAAGAGCTTTGCAAGGGAACGGCGAAGCTTCGCGGCGGCATCCGCTCGATAGCGGGTGGGACGCGAGTCGGACATGTCCGTCAACTCTGGCGCAAAGGCGGACAGCACGCGCTCCACATCCGCCGTGTCGAATCCTTCGCGATAATTCGATTTCGCTACATCGATTGCATAGACATCATCCATAGACGCGATCCTAGCCTGCTGGGAATCGGCAGCCGAGGCAGCTAATTTCGCACACTTCCGCCGCACCATTCAAGCTTGGCCAATTAACCGTCAACCCAATAAGATCGGCAACAAGACGCCGAGGCCCAAAACCAGAAACCAGAGTGCCGGCGCGGGTGTTCCCACCGGTCGCACTCGCCGCTGCTCACGCATGGCAATGCGTGGATCCAGCAATAGCCAGCGGGTATTTCTTTGCTCCAGCAGCAGGAAGACGAATGCGGTCACGGCGCCGAAGATCAGGTGCCCCATCAGCGAGGGCAGCAGCGCGGAAGCGGCGTCGGTGCTCCAGTCGCAAACACCCGTCAGCAAGAGCGGCAACAGCGTCATCGGCCCCAGGTACCACCAGATCAGGCCAAACAGCCATCCCCAGGCCAGGCCCGCGCCCAAGTGAGATGACTCGTTGCGGAACAGCAGTCCGAAGGTCATGCCAATCAGAGCACTCACCAGCAGGTGTACCAACAACCCGTGCCAGTTGGTAAAACTCGTGTCGAGGCCCGCCACTTTCGTTAGCACGCCGGTCTTCAGCATGATGGGGCTGGAGACGATACCTCCGGCGAATCCCGCCAACGCTCCCCACCCCATCGACTGCAGAACGCGCAGGCCGGGCCCATGCACTTCGCGGTTCAGCGGGTCTGATTGGATGAACAGCCGTACCCAGATCTTGTCGAGCGTGGCGTAGCTCACGCCGAGTATCAAGCCATAAAGGATGTGGCCCACCAACGCACCGAACATGGCGCTGCCGCTCTCGGAGGACCAGTCGAGCGGAGCGCGCGACAGCAACGGCAAAATCGTAAGCGGGCCGAGGAACCACCACAGGATCGCGTATCCCACGCCCCAGCCCATGCAAGAGCCGTAGCTGCGCACGTCACGTTGGAACAGCAAACCGAAGGTCACGCCCATCAGCACGGCAATGAAAAACTGCAAGGTCAGGCTGGCGGTGCGCGACGGCAACTCGCTCAGGCCGGACAGCAACGGGAAAAATTCGCCGGCCGACATCCAGCGATCAAAGATGAAGCCGCCCAGCAGCCCAGCCAGTCCGCCGGCCACTATGGCCCGAGTCCAGTTGAACCGAAAATCGGTCGCGATCGAGCGCAGGCCGCCGCGAATGCCCAGCACTAGGCCGACGGGCATCCCCAGGCAAACCAGGTAGGCCACCAATAGGGGAAACTGGTCGCGGGCGTCGCCCAGATCCGCCATCGAGTGTGAGCCCGTCGCGACCAGCGGGAGCAGTCCGGCAGGGAGGACCAGCCACATGAGGAACGCGGCGGCCAGTCCCCAGATCAATCCGGCGCCGGCGCTGGTTGCGCGGCGCGCAAAAAGGATACCGAACACCAAGCCAAACGCTGCACCGATCGCCAGGCCGTGGGTGATCGGCGTGCCCAGCGCGAGGCTCTGCAGCGCTCCTCCGCCGAGGCCGACGACGAGGCCGAGCGCGGGTTCAATTCGCACCCCACTCCTCGGATCGGTTTCGATGTTCAGCGCGGTCAGTGACGATGATGCAGACATGATGCCTTTTCTTTCCTCTAGCGTAAATCGATGGTTTGGACAATGTCCCTGGGGAAGAACAGCTCAACCGTCCAGTCCACCAGTACGCGAATCTTACGTTCCAGCCCCGGCAGCTTGCCCAGATAGATACCCCGCCACATCAACCACGCGAGCAGCCCGGAGAAGCGCATCGACTTGCTGCGCGCGAAAGGCACAGTAAGTTCAGCGCACGCCGTTTGGTGGCCGACCACACAAAGAGCGCCCATCGAATCGAAGTGAAACCCGCCTGCCGGGCGGCCCTGCAAACTGGCGCGGATGTTCTTCGCCAAGGTTGCAGCCTCGCGCAGCGCGAACTGTGCGGTCGGTGGACATGGCTTACCCGACTTGGCGTCCACCACGGCAGCGCAATCGCCCAATGCCCAGACTCCGGGATGGCCAGGGACGGAGAACGTGGCATCCACGATTACCGCACCGCGCTTGTCTTTCTCCACGGGCAGCGATTTTGACAATGGATTGGGGGCGGTCCCGGCCGTCCATACCAGCGTCTCGGCGGTTATCTCCGCATCACTGAGCACGACCACTCCGGAGCGCGCGTCAGTCAGCCGCGTATTCAGACGGAACTCTACGCCGCGAGCTTCCATGCGCTTTTGTGCGTAGCGGGCCAGCGACTCGCTTAACTCCGGTAGGATGCGGTCACGTGCATGCACCAGCACGACCCGGACATCCTCGCGCCGCAGACTGGGATAGTCGGCGAGAATGCCGCGGGCAAAATCGTTGAGCGCGCCCGCCAGTTCTACCCCGGCGAAGCCTCCCCCGGCAATGACGAAAGTTAGCAGCGCCACGCGCACCGCCGGATCGCTTTCGCGGTCGGCCCGCTCGAACATCTCGATCACGTGATTGCGGATGCGGATCGCGTCGATCAGGCTCTTGAAGTCGAAGGCCAACTTCTGCACGTTGCTCAGCCCGAGATAGTTGGAGACCGCCCCGAGCGCGAGGACAAGATGATCGTAGGCGACTTCGCTGCGGCAGCTTCCATTGTCGCCCATACTGGCATCGAGGACGACGCGCCGGTTCTCAAGGTCAACCGAAGTGACGCGACCACGGACGAAGTCCGTGCGATGCAGCGTGGTGCGCAGAGGCGTGCTGATGTGGCTTGGCTCCAGGCTGCTGCCAGCCACCTCGGCGAGCATCGGAGTGAACAGCAAAGCATTGGTTTCACTGACCAGGGAAATCGTGACCGACGGATCCTTCTCCAGCTCCCTTTCCAGACACTCCGCAGTTTTCATTCCGGCGAAACCGCCGCCGAGAATCAGGATGCGTTTCTTCGGCGATGGACTTGCAGGCTGGGATGCCGGTTCGGGGCCAAGCAGGCGCTCAGTAATGTCGTTCAATGCTTGCACGAGAAGACCGAGGGTCACGCCATAGAGCACCCATCCCACCAGGGCAGGAAAGTGCTCGCGCATCTGCGCCGCGCTCCACTCCGGCATTTGTCCCGACAGCAGTGGCAAAGTGATGACGCTGAGAATTCCCCAGAGCGGCACGCCGAGAGCGCCCGCCGTCATCATGTTGTCGAGATAGGCGCCGCGGGTTTGCCCAGTGCTGGCCGCATAGGCTGCGCCGATCGTCGCACCGAGCAGCAGGGTTATGCCGACATGACCAGCGGCTGCGATCAGGGCAGCCGAGGCCGCCACGCCCGCCAGTATCCCGATCATGCTTCTCCGAATGATGCGGTTCATTGCGCTTCCTCTTCGGTCCGGTGCAAGGCCGATGGTAATAAGCCGTGAGATTCGCAGTCCCGGGAGAAGTTACGTTTTCAATATGGAGCCTGATTCGCGCTAACGGCAATCCGACTGCGACTCCCTCGTCACGGCGCTATGCTGCGTCGCCCACTGGATAAACCCTTCGGGAGCATTGCGGCGCTGGATCTCCGCCGGACACTTCTCCGCCCTGGTGAGCAGCCGCCGCGCGCTATGCGATTGCGGTAGCGACGCGGTCGAGAAGCTGTGAACTGGGGCACCCGCAGTTTAAACGCCCCAAGTTGTAGGCGTCGTAATCTTCACCCGCGGCACGATTCCCATGCGCTCCCGCTTTCAGCCCGTCCACGGAGACTCGATCTCCAACACACCCTGTTCACCTGTCGCATAATTGCGAAAGCTACTCCATGGCCGATCCTCCGGCTTTTCAACCAGACCGCGAACCACCGGATTCCTGTGCATGTACTTCAGCTTTTCAATCCGCTTTTTCTTTGTCCATATATTGAAGTCGTAAAACCGCCGTTGCCAGAAGGGGTGCCCCATCCTTTCGCCTGCCTTTGGCGAAAGGGTGGGATGCAAAAAGGTGGGCAACAGATGTTTGTGGTGAACCTGCCGGGTGACGCGTTGTTTCAGAACTTGAAGGACGATCGATGGGTTCCCCTTCTCTGGCTCACTCACCAGGAGGTGGAAGTGCTCGGGCATGCATCACCTCCTGAAACACTCGAAATAGTCCTCACACTTCTGGCGCCGGGCGCAACCGATTTGCGAAAACCGCCGTCTAACAGACAGTGAGTAACGGGGGGCGGCCGTTTTCGCGGGCAACGTTCCGCCGCAACTGGACAATTCTAGAAGCGCCACTTTCGAGTATTTCACGCCCGCAGTAGGGGTCTCCCTCATGTGGGGTAACTTCCCGGGTCTCCGAAGTCGCTTCAGAAGAGTAGCCGCGATGCGGTATTTCGGCGGCATTGTGTTGGGTGCGCTTCTTCTCATCCTCTGCACCAGCGCAAAATTGGCCCGCTATGAGATTCACAGACCCACCCTGAAGCTGGCCTCGACTCAAGCCTACCTCGACGGTGAAGAGGTCCAGAAGGAGCTGTCGAAAACCGCGCCTCCGGTGTCTTTTATTGGAGTGATTGCGGTTCCTCTCCTAATCTGGAGGAAACCAAGGCTGCTCCCGGTCGTCCTTTCGAGTCCGCCATCCTTCACGGGATCTGATCCCGAGTCCTGCCTCCGGCCTCCGCCCGTTCGGTAATTCCAGCATTCTCTTCTTCTTGTCGCGGATTGTTCCGCAACGATGAGTGGCGCGCCTGCGCACCTTAATTTAGGCCAGTGTTGGCCGCTCGGCTCGCGGGCTCCCACTCGCCAACTTGATTCCGCCATTGCGCCTCGGAAAGGGATTAAGGTGTTGGGCGTTAAGTACCCAACAAAACTACGTTGTCGAGGAATATGGACAGCGTTGAAGGAGGTTCAATGAGAAAGCATTTTGTTCACTTATTTGTTCTGGCAGGTCTGGTCGTACTACTGGCCGGGGCTGCCTGGGCGCAAGACGACGAGATGAAACCCGCCGCTCGTGCAAACATTCCGTTCGATTTTTATGCCGGGTCCCGTAAGCCTCCCGTCAGGGGTATACACGTTTGATGTTGACCCGGTGTCGCACGCCGTCACCATCGAACAAGATTCGACGGGCCATGCTTTCTTCCTCTCCGGCATGCCCGCCGAACCAGTCCCGGCCGGCGATCCCGTGCTGACTTTTAAGGACCAGGGAGGCGAGTACAGGCTGGAAGAACTGCGGGCCGAGGTGGGGGGCGTAGAGTTTGCTCCAGCCCGCGGCACTGAACCTTACGAAGTGCAGAAATGACGTGGGGGTGTCTCTCGAAGCGGGGCACCCTCGAAGCGAGAACGACACGAGATGACATTGACGACATTAAGGAGGTCGCATGACAACAAGGTCACTACTCAATTCAAAGCAACCACATGGAAAAAACCAGAACTGGTCGCATCGCGGCGAAGGCGACCTGCAGGAAAGAGTCAGGCAGCGCGCCTATGAACTGTACGAAGCGCGTGGCCGTCACGATGGCCATCACGCAGAGGACTGGGCACAAGCGGAGGAACAGGTCCGCGGTGAGTCCGACTTCGACAAGGCGGCATGATGACCAAGGCAAGACACGTAAGCGGCCAAGATCGGCAATTCTGGCCGGGAAGAAGGCCGCCCTCGACGGCGGCTTTGGCAGCCCGTTTCATGTCTCTATCGAGTTTGCGTCTCGATCGAGAGGGGCACAACATATCAAAAAGAACGCTAAACACAGGGAGGCGGGGTCATTTCGCTTCCGGGAGGTTAATGATGAAAAGCATAATCAGAATCTGGATTGCAGCGATGATGCTCGTGGGTACCGTGGGACTTACCAGCGCCCACGCTACGAACGCATCGCAAGCGACATACCGGAACCCAGTTGAAGTAACTGGATGCCTGCAGCAAGGTCCCGTTGCCAAAGAGTACCTTCTCCGGACCGGCGACGGCACAACTTGGGGGATTAACGAGGCCGACATGATGATTAACAACTATGTCGACCAGACGGTTACAGTTGTCGGTGATGCGATGCGGCCAACCGCCGGGGAACGTACCGCTGGTGGCGCGCAACACTATCTGAGGGCAATGGATCTGGTGGTGGACAGCGAGAGCTGCCAGAAATAAAGAAGGGCATACCTCCCACACATTCGCAAACTGCCGCGAATGTGTGGGGCACCCTGCAAAACTGAAGGACGACCGATGGGTTCCCCTTCTCTAGCTCACTCACCAGGAGGTGGAAGTGCTCGGACATGAGGACGTACCCGATGACGCAGAAGCCATACTCCCATCGCACCTCCTCTAGAATTTCCAGGAAAAGCTGCTTGACTCTATCGTCGGCCAGAAGTGGGCGCCTCTGGTAACAACTGCAAGTAACGAAGTGCAGGTCATCTGCTCCGTACCGCCGTTCTAGACCGGTGGGCATCACGGACTGAGTATCCGGATTCGTCGACCCTTGGCTGTGACGTGGAACACAGAGTCTCGTTCCCACCCTTTCGCCAAAAGCGGGCGAAAGAGCCTGCCCCGAGCGGAGCCGAGGGATGAGGCACCCCATTTCAGCATGGGTTCGGGTCCAAAACGAAAGGGTAGAACCCGCCAACTCTTCTCCGTGGCCGACGTCACCTGCTTCCCCGCCCCGATGCGCGCCGACGCTGCCGTCATTGCGGGTTGCCAGCGTGATGGCTATGTGCTGCGCAGCGAGACTGAGCGCCTCCACCAGCACTGGCCCGGAAGCACCCTGCGCTGGATCTCCGCCGGCCGCTTCTCCACCCTGGTGAGCACCCGCCGCGCGTTGTGTGACTGTGTTAGCGACGCAGTTGAGAGGTTGTGAGGACCACCAATTCCCGAGCTAAGGCACCAAGTTCTGGCCCACAGCTATCGGTTGAATTGTGCATTGACCGCTGGATATTTGTGCCGTAGATCACTATCGGCGTTGTTCCAGATCTTCGCTACTTCCAAGTAGTAGGGCTCAGCTGCAGCTATGTCCCATCTAGGCGCTCGTAGCATTCAGCAATTCGATACAGGCTCAAGGGCCACAACAAGGGCACGTTGTCCACCAGCACGGTCCCTTTCAGGTTTTTCACGGCTTGGAACATCTGCAGTGCACCCCTATAGTCGCCAGCATGGAGGTAGGCCATTCCGAGCTGGTACGCCGCTTCTTCATCGCGCGGGTCGAAGTCGTACGCAAGCTTGATCTCCTCGATGCCCGTAGCAGTGTCTCCCTTAGATGCTGCGAGCACGCCCCGAATCAAGTGCTTATTATTTTGGGCCATGCTTGGGTCTTTCTGTAACAGCTGTTCCGTTTTGCTGGCGTTGCCAACACTGGCAAGTACTAGCGCAGCTTGCGTTAGAGTTTCCGGGTCTGCGCGAAAGGCTTCGTTAGCGTACTGCTCGGCTTTTTCCGAGCCACCGACAGCCGCTTGTATCTGGGCCAGATACACATAGTACCCACCGAGGTCCGATTCATTGTCATGAGTCTCCATCAATTGTTTGATGCGGTCGGTAGCCTCTTTCACTCGGCCTTCGTATAACCACACGTCCGCGATCAACTCATTTCCGGTGGTGAAGTGCTTTGTTCCATGTAGCTTCCTTTGGTGCTTGCTTAGCCGCTCGAATGCCTGGACCGCCTCATCGAGTCGACCGTTGCCAAACTGCGCCATACCCACCACCTCGTCGAACCACGGATAGTCCCGAGCACCGGTAGGCAGCGTCTTGTAGTCAGCGAGAACATCGTCAAACTTGTTCTGCTTTAGCTTTACATACATCGACTGGAATCGGCAGTATGGGTCTTCAGGATCGATGGCCAAACATTCTCGCGCTGCCTTCTCGGCTTCCTCGATGCGGTCGAATGTCGTAGCCAGTTCGGCAAATCTGTAGAGGCCCTCGGTGTCTCGAGGATATGTATCCGTCAACAGCTTATAAATCTGCAAGGCTCGCTGTGAATCGCCATTCAACACCTGGTCGAGCGCTTGTGCTTTCAGTCGCAACACCTCGTCTTGACTCTCCGTCGCCCTGCATCGCGCAAGGTAGCCGGCGGCTTTGCGATCCTCGTCAAGCTCGTAGGCAACGTATGCTGCCCGAACACAAGCAGGTTGGTAAGCAGAATCCAGCACAATCGCCTGATCAAGAGTGGTCAACGCCTGTTCATCGTCCCCAATGCGCTCGTAGTCGAGGGCGCGCTGATACAAAGCAACTGCGGGGCTGCCGCGCAGCAGTTTGGGTTTGGTCTTGAAGCGGACGACAAGATATATCGCGACAACGGCGGCAATAACCAAGAGAGGCGCTACCACCCAAGCTCGCAGCTTTACCGTCGCGGAGGGAGTCCCTTCGGTTATGTCTTCTAATCGTTCGTTCACCCTTTCGGTGAATCGATAGCCCAGCTTCGGCTCGGCCTGGATGTAGTCCTGCCCCAATGCCTTCCTGATTGTGGTGATTTGGACGTTCAGGCTTCCTTCGCCCACGTGGGTATCTGGCCATACTTCCAATATGATTTGGTCTCTCCGAACTAAGCGCCCATGGTTCTTTACCAACAGAAGGAGGACATCAAACGCCTTGCCGGTGAGAGGCAGTCGCTTCCCAGCTCGGAAGAGCGCGTGCTCTTCCGGCTCCAGCCGAAAGTCCGCGAACTCATAAAAGTGCCTTTGTTTCTCCAGCTTTACCGTCCCATCAAATAGAGGCTTACACTGGTGTCCGGGGAAACTTTCGCGATGAAAGCGCAAGCGACGTAGATTGAGTGTGATAGGTCGGGTTTGGAGCGAAAACGATTTGAAACGCGGAAGCGCGATAAAGGCGTGCTTGGCGGCATTGTTCGGAGCAGTGACAATGCCGAATGAACGCTGGGCGCACCGTCTTTTCTCAACTGATAGAGTTCCTTCCTCATCAAGAGTTCCACAAGTGCATCGCCCGCTACTCTGGTGATCGCTACCTGAAGAAGTTGTCTTGCTGGGATCAATATCTGGCCATGGCCTTCGCCCAGTTGACCTACCGCGAGAGCCTACGCGACATCGAGGCGTGCCTGCGCTCCATCGGCAACAAGCTTTATCACATGGGATTCCGCAGCCATGTGGCACGCTCGACGCTGGCAGATGCTAACGAATCGCGGGACTGGCGAATCTACGCCGACTTTGCGCAAGTTCTGATCGCCATCGCGCGCCCGCTCTATGCACGCGATCCCATCGGCATCGATCTGGATCAGAGCCTGTATGCCTTAGACTCCACCACCATCGACCTCTGCCTCTCCTTGTTCCCGTGGGCTAAGTTTCGTAAGCACAAGGCCGCCGTCAAGCTGCATACCCTGCTGGACCTGCACGGCAACATCCCCACGTTTATCCGCGTTACCAGGGGTGCCGTGCATGATGTGAACCTCCTCGACGAGATCATGCCAGAGGCTGGGGCCTTCTACGTGATGGATCGGGGCTACATCGATTTCCAACGCTTATTCGTGTTCACGCTCAGTGCAGCCTTCTTCGTGGTGCGCACCAAGTCGAATGTATTGCTGCAGCGGCGCTACTCCCATCCGGTAGACAAGCGCACGGGCGTCTGCTCGGACCAGATCGTGATTCTGTCTTCCTTCGAGTCGGCCTCGGTGTACCCAGATGCGCTACGAAAGGTGAGCTACCGCGATGCTGAAACCGGCAAGCGGCTGAAGTTCCTGACCAACAACTTCACGCTTCCGGCGCTGACTATCGCCCGCATCTACAAGCAGCGCTGGCAAGTAGAGTTGTTCTTCAAATGGATCAAACAGCACCTCCGGATCAAGGCTTTCTACGGCACCAGCGAGAACGCGGTGAAGACGCAAATCTGGATCGCCGCGTCCGTGTATGTGCTGGTGGCGATCGTGCGCAAGCGCTTGGGTTTGGAATCCAGCCTCTATCAGATCCTACAGATTCTCAGCCTCACGCTCTTCGAGAAAACGCCCATTTTATGCGCCCTTCAGACGATCGATGAGGACGTCAATTTCGCGGAAAACGCCAACCAACTGATTCTCTTCGACTTTTAACCGGACAGCAGTGAGAGGCTTAATATCTCTGCGAAGAATTCTAAGGCTTATTTAACTGCCCTGCTGAAGACTTTTTAAGCACATCCCGAGCAAAGTGCCTCCTGTACGGCCCCAGAAGGGCCGGAATTCAAAAAGGAGGTGCGCTTATGCCGCACACTGTAACCACTAATTCGAGCGAAGGGTCTGTAACCATCAACCATCTGGCGGTCAAAAACGCCGATTTTTTCAGCGTAGTCTCATCGGAACCGCCCGAATCTCAAGAACAAGTGATATTGGACGTCATCACTGTCGGAAGCGCCGCAATGCAGCGCGTTCGAACCACCATCGATGTCGACTTTGTCGAAAAGCGTTTCGGCACGCTCAGTAGCATCTTTGAAAAGGCTCTGAACCAGCTCGAGCAACGCGCAACTGATGCCTTGTCTCAGCGCTTTTCGCCGACGGAAAGCGGCTCCTACACCCGGCAAATCGGCGAACTGATCGCTGATGCGAGGCGCGACGTACAGTCGTGGAACAAAGAACTGGAGACCAGTGCCCGAGATCTTCTGGATCCCGACAAGAAGACCAGTGGGATTGGGAAGCTCGGCGAACTGATTCAGCATGCCGCCTGCCAGTTCCAGCAGATGTTCGACCCTGACCTCCGAACCTCGTATGCACATCGCCTTAACGAAAGGCTTTCACAGCTGTTTGGCGCAGATGGGCGTGCCGGCATCCTCCAAGCCGCGCTTCAGGAAGCATTGAAGCCGGTCTTCATCGAGCTACATGAGATGAAAGAGAAGATTGAGGCGAAGAAGGCGGCTGAGCAGGTCATCGAATCCTCGACGCTTAAGGGCAAGCCGTTTGAGGAGTGGGTCCACACCGAGCTGTCGCGGCTTGCTCAGCCATATGGCGATGACGTGCTACTCGTAGCTTCGGGCAGCAATGGCTCGCGAGCAGGCGATTTCATTGTCTTGTTCGCCGGTCTGGGGAAGAGTGCTGTTGTGGAGGCGCGCAACAGAAGGCAGATGAGCCTGCCTTCAATCAAGGCTGACCTTGATCGGGAAATGAACGAGCGAGCAGCCGATCTCGCGATCTACGTCTCCAGTGGATCAGAGATGCTGCCCCAGCATGTTGGGGACTTCCAGATATACGGCAACAAGCTTGTAACAACGGCTGAGAACATGCATATCGCATATCGGCTTGCGAGAGTGTTGCTTGCGCTTGAAGCGCCGGACGGTTCGTTTGACGTTGGTAGCCTCCGGTCGGTTCTCGCCAAAATCAAGGATGCCGCATGCTCGATGCGCGACATCAAGGGGAAGGCTACACAAGTGAAGAAGTTTGCAGAAGGGATTAGCTCCGACGCGAACAGTGCAGAGGAAATTATCCTCGTGCTAATCGACGAAGCCGAGAAGTTGCTCGAACCGCCCAAGTTGGCGCAAACGGCGTAGCTGAGGGTGCCGTTGCCCCCACCCAAGCCTCTTACTTGGGTGGGGATTCGTTTGCGTATGCGGTCTGGTCGCCGCTGCGCTATTTCTTGAGCCATCCCACAACATCATGGTCAAGCCTGATGGTCAGGCGGTCCTTGGGCTCCGGCATGGTGAGCTTCGCAGCCTTCCAGAACGATCTTCCCATCTTGGGAATATCGGGGGTCGTCGATTTCCTCATCCCGCATCTCGCGCAAGCGCTCAAAGTCAGTCTGCCCTTGGTCCGGCGCTAAATCGTTCTGGTTGTGCTACTTACGATTACGGCGCCCCTTTGGGTATCACGAATGATTCCCATTTTAGGAATCCTTAACAAATCTTTACACGAAATCCTGTAACGCTTTTTCGCCGAAATGCGTTTGTTTAAGTGGCCCTCCTTTAGCCGGACATTAGCAAGACGTAAGCGATGGCGAACAGCAGCCTCAGAACGTCTTGATGTACTCAATCAGCGCTCGCTTGTCGTCATCCGGCAGCTTCGTCCCGAAGTAATGTCCACGGTCTTGGACGAAGTCAGGACACTTACTGATCTTCAGCAGGTCGGGAACGATGTTCTTCAAGACTTCACGTGAGGCATTGGCGTCCAGGTGTTTAGCCTGAATCTGGATGAGATCGCTCTGCACCTTGGCGAAAAGCTTGATGCGATCAAGGGCTTTGTCGTGGTCCGGGAGATCGAGATCGGCATTGGCCAGCAGATCAACTGGTGTTCCTGTCGGAATCGGACCGATGCGCAGGAACCCGTCTTTGACGAGGGTAGAAGACTGAAGTTCTTGCGGGAGATACGGTGCTGGAATCTCGATGTAGCTCACGGCTGTGGTGCGCGAGATGGAGCCGAAGCCGAGTCGCTTCTCCGGCCAGAGCAACCTGGTGATGGCGT
Source organism: uncultured Acidobacteriaceae bacterium (assembly GCA_963782275.1). GTDB lineage: Bacteria > Acidobacteriota > Terriglobia > Terriglobales > Acidobacteriaceae > Bog-257. Next base: position 781,194 of record CAWAJA010000016.1, read on the forward strand.
CGTCAAAGGCCTTCATCCTGCCTGCGACCGACGGATCGCCAGTGTAGATACCCAGCGCGTTGTTGTGCAACAGGGGGGCTGTCGCCCAAATGCCGATCAGAGATGGCACACGGTAATAACCCGGACCGCCGGCGGGGACATGGAACTTGCTGGTCGAACCGTCGAGGGGATGCTGAACCTCGATGTCCCCGATGGATGGCAAGGTCTTGTAGGTTTCGGACGAGAAGTTGTCCCAGACGTGCCCGCGGATGGCGTTGGTGGCGAGAGAGCGCGCGGCATTGGTCTGCACGACGTCGATGGGGATGCGCTCCTCGGTGGACAGGAAGTTGTTCTCGAGGAAGTCAGGTTTCTGAACTTCGTCGCGCATCCAGTCAAAGTATTGCTGTTGCGATTTGATGGAATCCGCAGGCGGCTGTTTGCTGGAGTGGCACTTGGCGCAGTTTTCGGCGAAGACGATTTTGCCGCGCTGCAAGAGTTTTTCATCCTGCATTAGGAACGCTTTTCCTCCGGGCGCGTCTGCGAGGCGCGGGCCATTCATCTTCATCAGAAATTTCGCCAGATTCGGAACGCGGCCAGCCGTCGCCTGAAAATACACAGAGTTCTCCTCCGCATTGGCCACGCTGAACGGTCTTTGCGGTTTGCCGCCAACGATCACATTGTGGTCCTGCAGCCACTGCTGGCTGAATTCGCCGATGCTGACGTACACGCGACTCAACGCTCCAATGATGCCGACGGAATCGGCGCCATCTTTCAGCACGTGCGGAACGGCCATGTGAGTTTGCTCGCCGGGAAAGTTTAGCGCGCCGCCGCTAATGTCTTCCTCGTGCGCAACCGTCAAGCGTGCAGGAATCGCGAAGATGGGATTCATCTTGCTCGGGTTGTTCAGGTTATCGGTGGCGAGGAACGACGTGTCTACGGTCCCGCGCGGCCATGAGTGAAACACCTGGTAAGCATAACTGTCGGCGGTCGCGCCGTTGCCGAAGATGCGGCTGGAGTTGAAGTACTGGTTGCCGATGGTGGACGACAAGTTCTCCCACTTCGGTCTCTCGGGATCGTCAGGTGGTTTCAGGGGATTGAACGACACGTGGCAGAATCCGCACGCCATTCCGACCACATAAGGCCGTACCAGCTTGGGATCGTTATAGTAGTTGGGATCGGTGTAATAGCGATTGGCGTCCCAGCGCTGTCGAGCTGCGTTGTCGAATTTCGGATTCGGATAGACCCGCAGGCCAACGATTCCTGACGGCCGTCCATACACCGAGGGATCGACACCATCTTCCTGGGGTCCGGTGTCAAGCCACAAACCGTATTCATCAGGCTGCGTGGCCTGCTCGAATCCCGGTTGATTCACGAGGCCCATGTCGTGGAACCTGGTTGTATTTTGACGGGAATCGATGGTCTTCAACAGATCGCTGAGACCAAATGCCTGCTGCGCCATGCGGTCCCAGAACGTCTGGTCGCCCGCGGTCCAGAGCAGCCACGTATTGCGGCCTTTGGTTTCGTCGTCGGTGAGCGCGATGGCGCCGTCCATCGCATCGAACGCATGCGAAGCTGTCTGAGGAAAATCGGCAACGGACTTGCCTGCAGCTTTAGCGTCGTCGACTGGCGTTGGAATGCAAGGCCGGTAAAACAACGCCGCGATGGCAACTGCCACGACGACTAGAACTCCGGACCAAAGCAAGACCCTTTTCATGGCACGATACGCGGCTAATGGAGACCGCCTCGCATCAGTGTACCGCCGCCTAGAAGGTCTTGATGTATTCGATCAGCGCGCGCTTATCGTCGTCACTGAGCCCCGGCTCCTCCTGGAAATAGCTGGTGCCAAAATAGTGGCCGCGGTTCACGACGAAGTCAGGACACTTGCTCAACTCCATCAGCCTCGGGACAAGATTGGTGAAGGCTTTGCTCGCCTCTGCGTCAGTTGCTCCTGGCGGCAGAGACTCCAGATCGTGCTTGACGGCCAGCAACAGGTCAAGGACCCTTTCCTGATGCTTCAGCTTGTCTGTTACGGTCGTCGCTTCACCCAACAGGTCGAGATTGGCGAGCAGGTCGACCGGCGTGCCCTTGGGAATCGGTCCCAGCACCACGCCTCCTTCTCCGAAGAGCCAGGGGAAAAAGCGGTGCCCTGGACTCAGCAGAGGCTTGAGGAAGTCTGGGAGATAACCGGCTGCTACCCGAAGATAGCTGCTGTCCTTAGTGCGATCGATCAGGCCCGGAATCTTGTCGCCGAGCACTGAATCCTTGTCGCGCTTCTCGGGCCAAAGCATTTTCTCGATGGAGTCCTGAAAGGAATCCATGCGAGCCGCGACCGACGGGCTGGCATTGAACTTCCCTACACTGTTGTTGAGCAAGAACGGTGCGGTGGACCATACGCTGATAAGAGACGGCGGACGCGTAAATCCGCGGCCGCCTGCCGGCATCGGATAGCTGCTCGGCGCGCCAGTCAAAGGGTCATACACCGTAACGGATCCCACCGAAGGCAGGTCCTTGTAGGTCTGCGACGAGAAGTTGTCCCAGATATTTCCGCCGAGCGCATTGGTGGCGAGCGGACTGCAAGCATTCGTCTGCAGCAGGGTAATTGGTACACGCTGATCAATGGAAAGGTAGTTGTTGTCCAGGAAGTCCTTCTGCTGGACCATCGCCCGCATCTTGGACTTGAAGTCATCGGTCTTTGTCCAAGTCCAAAACTTGTTCCAGCAATCCAAGTAATCTTTGCCCGAGCAACCGCCGAGATCGACTCCGGGCGGAGGCGTGGGAATCTTGCTGGAATGGCAACGCGCACAGCGCTCGGCAAAGACGATCTTGCCGCGCTCCTCCTTGGCCTTGTCTTTGAGATACGCGTCACCTCCTGGCGCGTCCTGCAGCCTGTGCGGTGCTGCAATCTTAGGATTCAGGAAGAACATCGCCGTCTCCGGCGTCTGCATCTGAGTGGCCTGCCAGTAGGCAGAATTCTTGTTGGCCACCGCGATTTCGATGGGTGTGATGGGTGTCCCGCCAACCAGCGCGCGGAAGTGCAACAGCCATTCCTCACTGAATAGTCCGATGTTCAGGTAAACGCGGTTCAGCGCTCCCATGACTCCCACAGAGTCAGACCCGTCCTTCAGAACCCGCGGCGTCCATACCGTGGCCGGCGCCTGGAAGAACTGCGTCAGCGGGCCTTCGTGCACGTAGTCATTGAGTTGCTTGTTGTTCAAGCCTCCGCCCGCCAGGGTCTCTTTTCCCCAACGACGGGCCAACTCCATGCGCGCCGGTAGGGCGTAAAACGCATTCATGGTCCGCGGATTGTTGATGTTGTCAGTCGAGATGAGCGAAGTGTCGAGAGTGCCCGGGCGGTAGCTGTGAAAGAGTTGCACCGGGAAGCTGCTTTCGTCCGATTCCCACGCCAAAATGCGGTCAGTCCAGAAATACTGCGCGCCGACGATCGAACTCAGATTCTCCCACTTCGGATTCTCCGGATCGTCAGGAGGCTTGGTCGGGCTGGGCCCGACGTGACAGAAGCCGCATGACATGCCAACGCGATAAGGCCGCACCAAGTTCTTGTCGTTGTAGTAACTCGGATCGTCGTAATAGCGTTTCGGGTCCCACTTCTTGGCGGCCGCTTCGTCGAAGTCGGGGTTGGGGAACAATCGCAGTCCGACGATACCGCTGGCATAGCCATAGTACGAACCTACAGGAATGTTTTTGCCGCGCGCCCCGATCTTTACTCCCGGATATTTGCTCTCATTCTCGAACGGATCCGGCGTGCAACTTGGGTCGCGGGTATCCAACCAAAGGCCGTAGCGGTTCGGATCAGGTCCCGTCGCCTGTTTGAAGCATGGCTCATTTACCAGCCCCAGGTACTCCCAGCGGTTAGCCCGGCTGTTCTTCAAACCGGGAGCGGAAGACAGCGTCTTCAGCAGATCAACTGTGCCGACGCTCGATGCAATCATCGTGTCCCAGAACTTGTCGTCGCCGCCGGTCCAAACGATCCACATGTTGCGGCCCTTGACTTCGTCGCCGTTCAGCGCCGCGCCGCCGTCCATGTCGTGGAAATAATCCTCGTCGGCCGCGGGAAACGAAGACGGAGAACGGCCCGCGAGCTGGGCTTCGTCTTCGACGTGTCCGGGTTCAGGACCCTTGTTGCAACCGACCGTAACTAACGTCAGTGACGCGACAAGTCCAGACCACAAAATCCAGCCACGCATTGACCGAATCATTGGGTTCCGCTCCTTTTCCGAAATAAAAAATGAAGACTACATCCTGCCATGCAAAGCGCTTAGGCGCCAATTTAGACCGAACAAATCAAAGCCGGAGGGATGATGCCTTAATTCTGCTGACAGGCATCACGAACAAAAAATTGATTGAACCAGCGGCGTCCCGCACGGTGAGTTCTAATGCGCTGCACTATAGCGGAAGGAGCGCGTCGCTGCCATAGCATGTTAGTGGTGAGCTTATTCTCGCGTTCGAAGCGATAGGGACTTCATCTCCGGCAGGCATGGGATTCTCGGTTACGCGCGCCGACAATATTGGCTCCGTTGCCAAGAATCGGACGTGGTTGACCATCAATTTATCTCGCCCGATCGCACAAGTTACGCTACTATTCACCCATGCCAAACGGACAGCAGAAACATTGGTACGACTTGCCCGATCCGGATTGGGAGCATCTTTTTTATCCGCAACGGGAGTACCAGTACTTTCGTCAGCCCCAACCGATTCCAGATCCAGCAAACGTGAGTGATGCCTCTGCGGTTTGCACGCCAGCCACGGCAGCATGGATGGCTGATGCTGCCATGCTGGCCTACGGAAGGTCTGGACCTGACCTGATCCCAGCAGCGAAGTTCGACGATTTTCTGGGCCACGTGGGACTCACCGTCCATCGCATCGGTGACTGGAGCGGGACGGCCAAGGGAACCCAGGGCTTCTTTGCCTTCGAGCCTGAGTTCGCGGTCCTGTCGTTTCGCGGTACCGAGAAGAGCGACTGGACTGACTCTCTGATCGATCTGATGGCCTTTCCGGTGAAAGAAGACCAAGGTTCGGCTCCGCCCCCAACGCCTGCGAAAACCCTGTTTCACCTGGGATTCAGGAATCCGCTGCTGAATCCATTCAACTCGACCGAGATTGGAGTACATGACGGTTTTCAGTCTGCGTTGAACAGCGTGTGGGGAGATGTCAGCAACTTGCTCGCGGACTATCGCAACAAGAATCCCAAGTCGCCAATTTTCTTCACCGGACACAGCCTCGGTGCGGCACTCGCCACTTTAGCCATCGCACGATTCAACCGGGGCGGTGTGGCTCTCTACACGTTTGGTTCCCCACGAGTCGGGAACAAGGCATTTTGCGACCGGGTTCAGAACAAAGCGGACTTAGGAATCTATCGATTTGTGGACAAGAAGGACTTTGTGACCACCGTTCCGCCCAGCGATATGTTTTATAGTCACACCTCCGGGCTGATGCACATCGATCAGGACGGAAAGGTTGGGCCCGATGGGACTGCGCCTCAAGATAGCGGATTGATCGCGATTGCAGAAATTCTGAGTCTGGCAGCTTCCGCGGCGGTGGACTACGCTGGCAAGCAGCCGCCACCACCCGTACTGGTGGACCACTCGCCGTCGCGCTATTGCTACTACACCTGGCGATGGGCGCGCGGCGGACAAGTCCCTTAGCGCGCTGCCTTGCACCGAAGGCTCGCAATTCCCACGCTCGTCGAACTGCTTGTGCCTCGCGTGCCGAACGGTTGTTACTGTGGCGTCGAATCACTCGGGTATAATCTCGCCGCAGTCTCGCAATCACGTTCGAAAGCCGCTCACGCTGGTTGGGCGAAACGGTCATCCACTCTCTCCATTCACCAAGTGCGCATACGGGCAAGGCATCCATGACCGCCGACAAAACACAACAAGCCGATTGCGAATACATCGTCGTGGGTTCAGGCGCCGGCGGTGGCACGGTGGCGGCGCGGCTCGCGGAGGCGGGACACACCGTGGTATTGCTGGAGGCGGGCGGCGATCCCAAAAAGCTGAGCGGCGGTAACGCGGTCAAACCCGGTGTGAATCGGCTCCCTTCCGACTATGACGTTCCCTGCTTTCACACCTTCGCCAGCGAAAACGAAGCGCTCAAGTGGGACTTCTTCGTACGCCACTACAAGAACGACGAGGTACAGCTTCAGGACCCGAAGTACCGGGAGTGGTGGAGCAATCGGCGTGTAGACGGAGTGCTCTATCCGCGCGCCGGCACTCTTGGTGGCTGTACCGCCCACAACGCCATGATCATGATCTACCCGCACGATGCCGACTGGGACAACATCGCAGCTCTCACGGCCGACTCCTCATGGAGCGCAGACAACATGCGCCGCTATTTCGAGCGTCTGGAAAATTGCCATTACCGCCTCCCTTATCGCTGGCTCTCGAAGATCGGGATCAACCCCACGCGCCATGGGTTCGGGGGTTGGCTGCATACCGAGAAAGCCATCCCCATGAGTTCTCTGGGTAACCGCAAGCTGCGAGAGGTAGTCTTCGAATGCTTTTTTGAGGGACTCAAAGACATCGGGCATGTGGTCAAGCGCGCACACTGGTTCTTCGAAAGCCAGCTTGATCCGAACGACTGGCGGACGGTGAAAGAAAACTCCTTCGGCATTCGGCTTACACCTCTGACCACCCACAAACATGCGCGCGTTGGTTCGCGGGAGCGCGTACTAGAAGTTGCCGACAAGCACCCCGAGCTTTTGAAGATTGAGCTGAACGCTCTAGTGACGCGCGTGCTCCTCGATGAGAACCGGCGCGCTATCGGCGTCGAGTACCAGAGCGGCGAACGACTCTATCGTGCCCATACCTATCCGAGCGACGGGCCTGCCGAAACGCGCCGTCTGTACGCCTCGCGAGAGGTCATACTCTCCGGAGGAGCGTTCAATACGCCACAACTCTTGATGCTCTCCGGAATCGGGCCACGGGAGGAACTGGAGAAACACAAGATCGAAGTCAAGTTCGAACTTCCCGGCGTCGGCCAGAACCTGCAAGACCGTTATGAAGTTGGCGTGGTCAACCGCATGAACTTCGATGAGTGGCAGATCTTTCAGGGCGCCAAGTTTGACATCACCGACCCCCAGTTCCGCGAGTGGAAAAGCTGCCGGAACGGGCCATATATCACCAATGGAGGGGTGCTGGCGATGTTCAAGCGGTCGGCGCCCGGGCGCCCTCTCCCCGATCTTTTCTGCGTCGCCTTCCTTGGTCACTTCGAGGGCTACTTCCCAAACTATTCGGATCTCTTCGTGAAAGACCTCAATTACCTGACGTGGGCGGTTCTGAAGGCCCATACCAACAACCGCAGGGGTGAAGTGACTCTGCGATCAGCCGATCCGCGCGACATGCCGAACGTCAACTTCCACTATTTTGAGGAAGGCACCGACGACCAGGGGGAAGACCTCGACTCAGTCGTCGATGGTATCACCTTCGTACGCAAGCTGACCCAAAAGCTGAAAGACCAAAAGCTGATCGCCAAGGAAGAGTTGCCTGGCGACAAATATCAAACCCCTGACCAGCTGCGGGAGTTCGTCCGTTATAACGCCTGGGGCCATCATGCTTCCTGTAGTTGCGCCATTGGACCGCCTGAGCAGAACGGCGTGTTGGACAGCGCGTTTCGTGTTCATGGAACGCAGGGTCTGCGCGTGGTGGATGCCTCGGTGTTTCCCCGCATCCCGGGTTTTTTCATCGTCAGCGCGGTTTACATGATTGGCGAGAAGGCAGCCGACATGATTCTGGCCGATGCCAAGCGCGCTTCCGCTTAGAGGGCGGCTGCGCAGGACTTCTCTGCCATTGACAAAAGTTCGCTCTACCGCCATAGTGGGCAACACTCTCACGGGGCGCTTTCCAAAACCCAATCGCCGCCGAGTCCAGCATCACATCTCGGCGCACGGAGGAAATCAATATGGCATACACTGCGCCGCAGCTTCTCGCGATGTCCCAGAAAGAACTTGACGATCTTTTTTCCAGCAGTCCGGCGGGCGACATCCCCGACGGGGAAGCTGCAGGGAACGGCGATCATCGCTCCCGACACGAAGTTCAGCGAGCGCATCGCCGCCCTGATCAATACTTTTGGCTGGCAGGGAAAGACCTTCGATGCCGAACACGGGACACTGAGAAACCGCATCCTCGCCTTCGGATTGAACGCCATTGTCGCCGAGGTCTACAAGGGGCCAAGCTGGTTCGACGGCAAAGAGTGCATCGTGCTCGATTACTCGAAGACCTCGCTGGCGGCAAAACACATCCGCGACGAGATCCGTGAGATCGGCCCCGGCATGTATCTGGGCGTCGTGTACTGGGACCAAGATAGGACCATTAACTTCGCGCTGCAATTTCCGAGCTCGTAAGGTCTCGTTCCAACTTAGGGACCCTGGCCCAGATAGCACTACTCGCCCGTTAACGCCTTGTACTGCGCGCCGGTCAAGGGCACGACGGAGAGCCTTCCCTGACGCACGAGAGGTGAGTCAGCGAACAGCTTGTTGGCTTTGATCTCGGCCAGCGAAACCGTCCGCGCCAGCGCTTCTCCGGCCTTGATCTTCACCACGGGCTTTCGTGGATCGGCGGCGTCAACCGAAACCACCGACGCGGTGCCGACAGCGCTCTTGTGATCTCCGGTCTCGTAGATGACCAATCGCGCTCCCGGCTCCATCGCCCGCAGATTTTTCAACGCGACCGGATTCGACACGCCATCCCAGACCGTGACCTTGTCCCGCTGCAGATCGGCGAACGAGTATTCCGAGGGTTCCGTCTTGAGCAAGCAATCCTGGGCCATGTTCCTCCGCCTCCCGTCGACATTTTACTTTTCGTGACTGGAACGAAAATGCGAAGGCTTACATGTGGTATCCGCCGTTGACGTTCAATTCCTGCCCGGTGATGTAGTCGCCATCGGCAGCAAGGAAGGCCGCCGCTTTGGCGATCTCCTCTGGCGAGGCGAAGCGTCCCAAAGGAATTTTCGCTTTGATCTGCGCGGCAATCTCTTCCGGAATGGCATCCACCATTTCCGTTGAAGTGAAGCCCGGCGCGATGGCGTTGGCGGTAATGTTGAATCGAGCCATCTCCAGCGCGAGGGTTTTGGTGAAAGCGATGATGCCGCCCTTGCTGGCCGAATAGTTGGCCTGGCCGAATGCGCCCATTTGTCCGACGACGGAGCTGATATTGATGATGCGCCCAAATCGCTGGTTGATCATCGCCGGCACTGCCGCGCTGGTGCAGTAAAACGTGCCGTTCAGGTTGACGTTGATGACTGCGGCCCAGTCTTCGTCGGTCATTTTGCGCATGCTTCGGTCGCGCGTGATGCCGGCGTTGTTTACCAGGATGTCGAGGCGCTGCCATTTGTCCAGCACTTCTTTCACAATGCGCGCAGCCTCCCCTTTCTTGGCCACGTCGCCCTGGACGAGTAGCACTTCGCCCCCGAGTTCGCGGATTTCGTCGGCGGCGCTTTCAGCCTGCTTGGCATCCGCCCGGAAGTTCAGGGCAACGTTCGCCCCGCGGCGCGCGAGTTCCAGCGCGATGGCGCGTCCAATGCCGCGCGATGCGCCGGTCACTAGCGCGACCTTACCGGTGAGCGACGTCGGTTGGTAATTCCCATCTCCACTTGCCACGTTTGCCATTTCGAGACTCCTGTCTTCAGAATTTACGCTCACAATCGCGGGATCGACACGCATCACCACGTAGCCACCAACCGCGCCGGCGCCAAAGCCGGGCGCGAAAATCCGCATGGGCCGGTCGATCCTGCCTTCACGCACTGCGTCATGAACCGCCATGAGAATGCTCGCGGACGAAGTGTTGCCCACCCGCTCGATGTTGAAGAAGATTCGGTCGCCCGGAATTCCGGCCGCCTCGGCCAGCGTGAGCACCATGTTCTTGTTGGCCTGATGCGGAACGACCAGCTCGATGGCGTCGATGAGCGCGCCGTCGCCGCCGTTGGGATTCGGCAGTTGCGTCAACTCGCCCATCATTTCCTTCAGATAGCGAGTCACCAGTGCCTTCACCTCCGGGCCGTACACGGTGATGTTGTTGTCGAACTCAGGGTTCGGCCAGATGATGGAGTTCACTTCCGACCACGGCCCGCTGGCATACGTCTGGAAGATCTCGATGTCGGAAGGCGTTCCTTCCGGCGCAGGTGCAACCACAACCGCCGCGGCGCCATCGCCGAAGATCATGCGCGAGGTCCGCACCGTTCCGATCTTGTCGGAGAATTTCTCCGCACACACCAGCAAAACCGGACGCTCGATCTCCTGCAGCAGACGCACGGCCTCGGCAAGGCCGTAAGGCATGCCCGCGCAGGCGGCGACGATGTCGCACGAAGCATGCGTCTGCATAAGGCCGAGCTCACCGGAAAGCCAGGTGGCAATCGAGGGAATGAGCTTGGTGCTGGTGCAAGTGCAAAGCAGGAGGGCGCCGATCTCCGCGGGACGCCGGCCGGACTTTGCCAAGGCCTTCTTAGCCGCGAGCAAGGCCATGTCCTCAAGCGGCAACTGGGTGTAACGCCGCTGCTCGATTCCGGTTTTCTCGCTGATCTCTGCGGCGCTCATGCGCGACCAGCAGTAAGCGTGGTTGCGGATGATGTCCGCATTCGTGCAGGCGATCTCGCCCTCGTAGACAGCGATGGCCTCAAACCGCGGAAGAACCTTGAAGCGCTTGTTTACATCCACCGCCGGATAGGGCTTGATGGGCTGACTCAGGGCCAGTGTGTCGGGCCGGATCATCCGGTTCGGACGAATGCGGGGTCCCCAATTCTCTTCCCGCTTAACCCGCTGGATGAAACGGAGAACATCTTCGCTGCGCGGGTGGAATGCTACAACGTAATCGTCGTCCTTGAGCTTGCCGATTTCCGTTTGTGTACTGGTCGCAGGGTCCCAAGGATACTGGTTGTGCAGGATCATGCACTGCCGCATCAAAGCTTCTAGCTCAGGCACGGGATGCAGGCAGTCAACCACGTCGTCGAAGGTATAGCGCAAATAGTCGGGGTCGTACGTCAACAGGTGGCGGGTGCGATTAGCGGGATCTTCCAACGCCTCGGCCACCGTCGGACGGATCGGCCGAAGCTCGCCACCGGAGCTCAGGGCGTTTCTGTAAACGTTGAGCAGAATAGCGAAACTGCGGTCTTCCAGCTCTTCGTCCCACGATGGAGGCAACGCCCGGTAGCCAGCCTCGATCGCGGTGGTGATCGCGGACGCATCCCGCAGCTTGTACACCGGCAGGAAAATATCGTCTCGCGTTCGCGAAAGATCGCCCCAGCGGGTGGGACGTTTCTCATACATTGTCAAGGTGTAGCGATTCACCCAGAAACGGTTCAACACCAGGTCGCGGCATAGCTCGTAGCGGGTCTTGTATTCGCCCGCATGTACCCGCCCGACGATCTCCAGGTCGGTCGGCGCTTTCTCCCCGAAGTCGCGCCGGATGACTGCAGCGAATTGCTTGAGGGTCTTAAATACCCTGAAGTCCAACTCCGGGAAAAAGTTGCCAGGAAAAACAATGCGACCGTGCGAGTTGATAACGAAAGGCTTCAGCAACATTGGCTATTTTTCCTCGGGTCCGGTATTCAGCTCACCCACGTCGAATGTTATCTCTTAGGTTATGCGATATTACAAACATCGAGGTGTGACATAAGCCGTAGCAGAGGGTGACGCAGCTCACAGACCAAGTGGTTGCCGCCTGAGGACTCGCCCTGCAGAAGAATTTTGGTTTCCCAGGCGCGGGAGGAAGTGTCTGCTAGTAGCGGTAAAACCCGCGCCCTGACTTGCGGCCGAGCCATCCGGCATCGACCATCTTGATCAGCAGCGGGCAGGGCCTATATTTGGGGTCGCCGAGGCCGGATTGCAACACCCGCATGATGTCGAGGCAGACATCGAGCCCGATGAAGTCCGCCAGCGTGAGCGGGCCCATGGGGTGTGCCATGCCGAGCTTGAAAACTTCATCCACTGCTTCCGGAGTCGCCACGCCCTCCATCACCGCATACATGGCTTCATTCAGCAGCGGCATCAGCACGCGATTGGAAACGAACCCCGGCGCGTCGTTGACCTCAACAGGAGTCTTCTCCAGCTTTTCGGCGAGAGCCTTGACGGTCGCGAAAGTCTCGTTCGATGTCGCCAGTCCGCGGATCACTTCCACCAGCTTCATCACCGGCACCGGATTGAAGAAGTGCATTCCGATGACTTTGTCGGGCCGCTTGGTAACTGCTGCCAGCTTGGTTATGGAAATCGAGGAAGTGTTCGACGAGAGGATCACTTCGGGCCGGCACATGACATCCAAATCGCGGAAGAGATCGGCCTTGATTTCAAAGCGCTCGCTAGCAGCTTCGACAATGAAGTCGCAATTTGCCAGTTGCTTGCGGTCGGTCACTGGCGTGATGCTTGCGAGCGCCTGATCGCGCTGCCCGGCCGTGAGCTTGGCCTTCGTCACTTCGCGCTCCATGCTCTTGCGGATCGTTTCGAGTCCGCGATCGAGGAAGCGTTGCTCCACGTCAACCAGCACGACGTTGTACTCACCCTTTGCGAAGACATGAGCGATGCCGTTGCCCATCGTGCCCGCGCCGATTACTCCTACTGTCTTTATGTCCATGATGATTACCTCGGAGGTTTGGCGGTCGTAAAACTGCGGCTCATCGAGAGCGGTTCTCTTCGACTTCCGGCTGCTTGCTTGTCGGCGGATTAGGACGCTTCCCTGCTCAGGTGCCGATTACGACGCCGCCATCCACGGAAATTACCGCACCGTGGATAAAGCTGGCTTGATCAGACGCCAGCCAGACATAGGTATTGGCCACGTCCTCAGGCGTTCCCATGCGTCCCAAAGGGGTGCGTGCAACCAAAGCGTGCAAGACTTTTTCCGGCATCGCCCTTACCATATCGGTAGCGATGAATCCAGGAGCAACGGCGTTAACACGAATGTTGTGCTTTCCGAGCTCCCGTGCCCAGGTGCGGGTCATTCCGATGACACCTGCTTTTGAAGCCACGTAATTGGTTTGGCCGAAGTTTCCGAGCAAGCCCACAACCGAGGCTGCGCACAGAATGACTCCGCCACCATTCTTAATCATGTGCGGAACAACGGCGCGAGTGCACAAAAAAACGCCCTTCAGATTCACCTGGACCACAGAATCCCACGTGTCCTCTGACATGGTGGACGCCGGGCTGCCACCATTCCACTTCACCAGCTGCGCGTCGCGCACAATGCCGGCGTTGTTAATCAGAATGTCAATGCGGTCCCACTCCTCGATAACCATGGCTGCGGCGGCTTCGACGGCACTCGCCTTGGTGACATCGACGGTTTGGAACTGAGATTCTCCTCCGGCCCACTTAATGGCGGATTCGAGTTGAGCCGCAGCCTTGTCGGAAACGTCCCAAGCGGCGATTCGTGCGCCTTCTTCGGCGAACCGCAAGGCAGTGGCGCGGCCGATCCCGGCGCCGGCTCCGGTGATCACGACAACTTTTTCGCGCAACCCGCTTTCTCGGGCAGGCCGCCGTCTTTCGCGAACGCTGGGAGTGTCTCTGGTCGTGACTTCAATTGGCTGAAGAACGTTGGGAAGCGCTGGGGCTTCGACCGGCTGAGAAACCCTTTCAATCGCAGAGTCTTGCTGTGCGGGAGTCATCGGTGCTCCTGGTTACCGCATTCTGGGTGAGGCAAGCGCCGTTGTCGAGGAAGGATCAAGTTAGTGGCCAATGGCTGGGCGCCGCGAAACAGAACAGCGTAGTCCTTTTGCCGCACTGCGTCAAGACTTGCGGCGAGATTTCGTTTGTCGGGCAGTTTGTTTGCGAGCGGTCCTCTTTGGTACACGTTTTGAAAGCATGGATTCCAACTCGTCGATGCGGCGCTTGAGTTCGTCAACGTCAGAGGATGGCGCACCTGTCCGGCCGGGCTGTGTAGATCCTCCGGTCGATCCGTTCCTGGACTGGGGAGGGCCGGCCTCAGACGCGGGCTGGGCCCATCGTCCCTGCATCAGCTCGAAAGGGTTCATCGGCGCCGGCAAAGCCCGGAAGGCGTTCTGGTACATGTCCATCATCGCTTTCATATAGCGCAGAGTGTTCTCCTGGGTGGCCCGGCCGGAGGCCACAATCATCTGGCGCAGTACATCGAGGGGAAAAACGGAGTCCGGCGTCTTGGCGTCCTCCAGCACGATCTGCGCCAGGATCAACCGGGTCAGGTCTTCGCCGGTTGCGGCATCGACAACCCGGACGTCATGCCCATCACGCACCAATTGCGCAACCTGCTCCTGGTTGATGTACTGGCTGGTTAAGGTGTTGTAAAGACGCCGGTTTTCGTATTTCTTGATGATGAGCGTTTGAGGATTATTTTTTTTCATTTTGCTCTTGACACGCGGCAGAAGAAGAGTAAGATTGACTTATGTTGCAATGCAGCATAAAGTGCAACATGAAACTTAAAACAGTTCTCAAAAGGAGCAGACCATGCCTACTACCTCCAAGTCAAGCAAGAAGGCTGCGCCAGCCGCCGCTGCAGCCGTAAATCCCGAATTCGTGGACGCCTTTTCTCCACTGGTCCTGAACAGCGTTGAGCGTGTCGCCGACCTGCAAAAGAAGACCCTGGACATCGCCGCCGAACAGACCGCCGAATGGATCGGGGCCTGGAAGAAGGCGTTCAGCTACTTCCCGGTAACGCCGCCTGCCTTCATCTTTGATGTTGCCGGCCAGGCAGTCAAGACCGCGATTGAGACCCAGAAGAGTGCGATCGACCTGGTCGTCGAGCAGACCCAGTCTGCCGCCGATATCACCAAGACGCGGACCGATGCGTACGCGAAGATTGTGGACGGCGTGACCAGCACCTTCCAGAAGTCGGTTGAGCGCTCAGTGGAAGCTCAGAAAAAGGTCCTGGAATTCGCCAGCGAACAGAACAAGGCCGTTTTTGAGAGCGCCAAGAAGCAGCTCGGCGCAGCAGCCGGACCGGCGACGGTCATCGTCGACACGTTCCAGCGCGGAGCGGACGCCGTGATCGAAGCCCAGAAGTCGATTCTGAACATCGCGTCCCAACCGTTTGTTGAAGCCTCGAAGAACTAAGGGTTCTCTACTTCAACGTGAGCCAGTCGCGAAGGATGCCGCTCGGGTGCAAAAAAGCACCCGGCGGAGTATCCTCGTGGCGGGGTGTATTGTCGTGCTGAAAGGGGTGGCAAATGGGGGACGATCCCAGCAATGATGGGAAGCGGTTTGATCCCATGGAGCCGTGGCGCGGAGTGCGCGACATCTACATGGACACATGGGCCAAGACCATGGTGGACATGGTCAATACCGAAGCCTATGCGCAGGCCACCGGCGCGATGCTCGACACGTACCTGACAGTCTCCACTCCATTTCGCGAAGCTGTTGAGAAAGCGATGCTGAAAACGCTCGAACAGCTGGCCATGCCGTCCCGCGCCGATTTTGTCTCGATTGCCGAGCGCATGACCAACATCGAGATGAAGTTGGACGACTTGGACGCCAAGCTGGATGCGGTTCGTGCTCTGTTGGCGAAGTCTGGTTCGGCGCCACACAGTGAAGCCAGACCCGCGCGGCAAGCACCTAAGAAGACGGTCCAGGCCAAAACAACGAAGAGAGGGAAGAAGTAGGATGGCGGAAGCGACGGTTGTCACCGACCCATATACCGATGCAGCCAACCGGCTGAAGACGCTAACCAAGGTGATGACCACCAAAGCCGCTATTGCCCAGACCCCGAAGGAAGTGGTCTGGACGCTAAACAAGGCGAAGCTCTATCGCTATATTCCCGTTCTTCCCAAAGAGAAGCGCCATCCTGTTCCCCTGCTACTGGTCTTCGCGTCTGATGAACCGGCCCTACATTCTCGATCTGCGTCCCGGTCACAGTTTTGTCGAGTACATGGTCAACCAGGGATACGATCTTTACCTGCTCGATTGGGGAGCGCCCGGCCCGGAAGACAAGAACCTGAAATTCGACGACTACACTCTGGAGTACATGCCTCGCGCGATCCGTAAGCTCAAAGCCATCTCCGGCTCGGAAGAATTCAGTCTCCTGGGCTGGTGCATCGGCGCTATCCTCACGACGATTTATGCCGCGCTTCGTGGCGATGACGGTTTGCGCAATCTGATTCTGCTGACGGCGCCGCTGGACTTTTCCAACAAACAGGGCCTGACCTTCGCGCGCTGGGTGGACGAGCGGTATTTCGACGTTGACAAGGTGCTCGCCGCTTTCGGCAACATGCCGGGAGAGATGATCGATTACGGAGCCAAGGCGCTCAAACCGGTAGAAAATTACGTCGGCAACTATGTGAAGTTATGGGACAACCTGGACGATCCTCGCATGGTGGAAGCCTGGCATGCGATGAATACCTGGGTGACCGACAATGTTCCGCTGGCCGGAGGCGCCTTCCGTCAGCTTATCGTTGACCTTTACCGTAATGACAAGCTGATGCGCGGAGAGCTGGTGATTCGTGGAGAGCGCGTCGACCTGAGCCGCATTCGCGCCAATTTGTTGACCGTGATTGCCGGGGACGACCACATTACGCCGGCTTGCCAGTCTGAGCCCATCATGGCGAAAGTGAGCAGCACCGACAAGGAACTCTTCCATGTCAGGGGCGGTCACATCGGGATCATGGCGGGCAGCGGCGCCAGCAAGCACACCTGGCCTCACATCAACGGCTGGCTAGCCCCTCGCTCCGAGTAACTCAAGGAGTCCGGAGCTTCTCATCCTGAGTTTTGTCCGCCGAGGACGCAGGCGCGTCCTTGCCATCCCACTTGAACAACTTTTCCATCCTCGACCAGCACGGGCACCGAACTCTGACCTTCTGCCAAAATCAGCAGCCGCTCGCGAGCTGATGGGTCTTCATCCACGTCGTATTCCACGAATTCGGACCGCTTCCACTCGAGCCACTCTCGGAGCTCCCGCGTGTAAGGACAACTAGCCGTTCCGAACAGTTCAAGCCTGGCCACGCCGCAGCACCTCGAGCGATTCGCGAATGATGTGATACATGGAGGCCTGAACTTCCTGGATCCGGGGAATATAGTCGCAGCGTACCACGAGAGGAAAGTCCGCCAGCCTCTGTCGCTTGATTTCGCCGCCGTCGTAACCAAGCAGCGCCACCGTCAGTAGGCCCTGCTTGCGCGCCTCCTCCAGCGCCATAATGATGTTGCGCGAGCCTCCGCTGGTGGAGATTCCGATGGCTACATCGTCGGGCTGCGCATGGGCAATGAGTTGGCGAAGGAAGATGACGTCGGTTCCGACGTCGTTGGCAACCGCTGTGATATTTGCGGGCTCCAGCGAGAGCGAGACGGCAGGGATGGACTGGTATCCCAGAGGCGGCAAAATACAATCGATCGCCCAATCGTTGGCGTCGGTGGCCGACCCACCGTTGCCGAAGAGAATAAGCTTGCCACCGCGCAATATACGTTCGTGAATTGCCTGGGCTGCATTGCTGACATGTTCCGCCTGTTCGAGAGCCAATCGGGTGCGCAGGTCTGAGTCATCATGCACTTTCATCTGGATTGACGCAGCTACCTCAGCCAGCAAGCCTCCGGTCTCCTGCTTCTCCTGGCCCAGAAACGGATACAGAAACGCAGTATCGCCGAGATCATGCCCCAGCTCACGATGCTCGAAGAACACGTGCACCGTCTCCCACAATGTGTGATAGAGCATCTCGATGATTTCCTGATGGATGAAGGAGTCCTGGGTATCCGGTCCCACAGCGTAAGACCCCTCCGAACCGGGCAGGGCAAAGGTCATTGCCCCATTCTGGTGAGCTTCCTGAAGAGTGGCCCAGACCTCGATGTCGCCCTCCGGCGGCCCGAACCCCATCACGATGTCCTGTGGGCGCAGAATGCTCTGCATCCAAGGCCGAAACAAAATCGAGAGGTCGAGTGCCGGCAAGGCGCGCTTCCCCACGATGACGGGGTGAACAAACTCAACCGAGACATGCTGGGCGTCGGTGGCGTACGGCCCACGTCCGAAGGCGAGCAAGCGGCCGCCGCGCAAGAAACGGTCCGACATTTCCCGGCACGCTACCGCCAAATGGTCGGCCTCGCGCGCGAAGAAGCTCTCGCATAGCTGATTGCGCACAAGCAGTCGTTCTTCGACAAGGCTGGCGAGTTGGCACCGGGTGGGCATTCTTGCACTCTAGCAGATTCTCGGCAGTGGATCGCCCACGAGCATGTCGATGATCCTGCTGCCTCCGTATTCAGTCGTGATGAGCACCGAACCAGCAGGCTGCCGGTGCACCTCGCCAATCATGACCGCGTCCTCGCCTCCATCTGCCTGGCACAAAGCGTTGAGCGCAAGGTCCGCGTACTCTGGAGCCACCACCGCCAGGAACTGCCCTTCGTTGGCGATGTGCAAAGGGTCCAGACCCAGCAACTCGCACGCCCCCCGCACCGAGTCGCGGACCGGAATCTTGTCCTCGCTGAGATGGATGCCGAGCCCGCAATCGCGAGCGAGCTCGTTGAGCGAGGTGGCAACACCGCCGCGGGTCGGGTCGCGCATCCAGCGAATACCGGGTCCTGCCGCACGTGCCATGGCTTCAACCAAAGGAAACACCGAGCGGGTATCGGAGCGAAGGTCTGCTTCCAGGTCGAGATCCCCTCGCGCCAGGAGAATGGTGATCCCGTGGTCACCGATGGGACCGGAAAGCAAGACCTTGTCGCCCGGACGCACCGATCGGGGATTGATGTGCACACCGGAGAGGAACGAACCGACACCCGTCGTGGTGATGTACATCCGGTCGGCTTTGCCATGCTCCACGACTTTGGTATCGCCGCCCGCGACGGTGACCCCGGCTTGCAAGGCCGCTTGCGCCATGGCGCGGACCTCGGCCTCAAGAACCTCCGTGGGCAGACCTGCTTCCAAGATGAAAGTGGCGACGATGGACTCGGGGTCTGGCGCCCGAAACCGCCAGGTCGTTTACGGTACCGTTGATGGCGAGCTCGCCGATGGAGCCACCAGGAAAACTCAAGGGCTTCACCACGAAGCAGTCCGTGGTGATCGCCACTTGGGCTCCCGCAATTTCGAGTGCCGCGGAATCACCTAAAGGCTCGTTGGCCGAGCCGAAGAGCAGAGGAGCGAATAAGCCTTCAATCAATCGGCGGCTGGCGATTCCCCCGGCGCCATGAGCCATTTCAATTTGCGGATCACGGAAACGTACCTTGGCGGGCGCCTTGCCTTCAGCAGGATCCGGCTTCAGGCTGGCCACGCCAGACTGTTCGCCATTTCCTTGCGGTGTTCGTAGTTGTAGTAAGCTGCGCACGATCCCTCCGACGACACCATCAGCGCTCCCACCGGATGTTCAGGAGTACATTCCCTGCCAAACAACTTGCACTGCGCCGGCTTGAGGACCCCTTTCAGTACTTCCCCGCACTGCGCTGCCTTAGGGTCGGTTACCCGAACTCCGGGAACGCTGAAACGTTGTTCGCTGTCCCACTCCGCATAGCTATCGCGAATGCGCAGGGCCGACTGGGAAATGAATCCCAAGCCGCGCCATTCAAAATAAGGCCGCAGTTCGAAGACTTCCGCCATGGCCCGAAGAGCCGCGCGATTTCCTTCCCACGGAACGACCCGCTTGTACTGGTTTTCCACCTTCGCCTCACCCAACTTAAGTTGACGGAGCAACATGACGATGGACTGTAGCAAGTCGAGCGGTTCGAAGCCGGAAACCGCAATGGGTTTGTGTTCGTTCTTGGCAATCCATTCGTAGGGCCGGCAACCGATCACGGTGGAAACATGTCCGGGGCCGATAAAGGCATCAAGCCTCATGTCGGGCGAATCGAGGATAGCCCGAATCGCGGGAATAATGGTTACGTGGTTGCAAAACAGGGAAAAATTGCGGATGCCTTCCGCCTTGGCCCGCATGAGAGTGAGCGCGGAAGAGGGAGCGGTCGTTTCGAAGCCAATCGCGAAGAACATGACGTGCTTGTCAGGATTGGTTTTGGCGATCTTCAGCGCGTCGGATGGCGAATAAACAATACGAACATCCATGCCGCGCGCCTTGTGTTCCAGCGGGCTGCCTTGCGTTCCGGGAACCCGCATCATGTCGCCAAAAGCGGTGAAGATGACATCGGGTTGTTGTGCCAGCGCGAGTCCGTCATCGATCCTGCCCATTGGGAGCACGCAGACCGGGCATCCGGGACCGTGGATGAGTTCGATATTGGAGGGAAGAATGTCCTTCAGGCCGAACCGGTAAATCGCGTGAGTGTGTCCGCCGCACACTTCCATAATGCGATACTGCCGGTTGGGATCGGCAAGACGACGGATTTCCTCGGCGGTCTTGGTGATTACTTCCGGATCGCGGAATTCATCCACAAATCTCATGGTTTTCCCGGTCTGTGCCCCCAATGAACACCCGGTCTCCGGCCGAAGACCGAATCGAAATACACACTCTGCAAGTCGCCCGCCTACGAGGGCTTTCTGTCGTCGGCATCGTCAAGACCGTAGCCTCGAACCTCCTGCATCGCCTGTTCGTCTTCGCCCAGGATCATGAGGGTCTGCATCTGCTCGAGCGCATCCTGCTCGCTGATCTTGCTCATAGCGAAGCCGACATGAATGAGGACCCAATCCCCGGAAATCGGTGGATCGTCCTCCAGGAGGCCCAGATCAACTTTGCGACGCACGCCTGCCACCTCTACCGTGGCCAAGTGTGGAGTTCCGGGAAAGAGTTCGACAATTTTCCCGGGAATGGCTAAACACATCTTGTCGTCTCCGTGCCGGTCATTCGTGTTTGCGGGCCACGATGTCGAAGGAGAATTTTACCTCGTCCTTCACTTTGAGCCCGCCTCCAATGGCAGAAACCAGCTTGATGTTGTAGTCCGACTGCCGCAGCGAGAACTCCCCGAACGCACGCAGCATATCACCTGTTACGGCAATGCGCACTGGAATTGTCAAACCGCGGGTTGCACCATGCAAGGTCAGATCTCCCTGCAACGTGATCGACTGCTGTCCATTTCCCGGGTTGTTCACCGAAACCCGGGAGCAGTCGTAGACGATTTCCGGATACTTGGCGCTCTCGATCACGTTGTCCTGCATCTCGCGCTCGATTTCGCGGCGATCCTTATCGCTGATGTCGTCAGTGACCGTGAGCGACGCGGCTTTCACGGTAACGTGCAACGAAGCACTTTCCAGCCGATCGGGATTGAACTGAGCCTCTCCCGCAAAATCGCGGATGGCGATCGTCGGGCTGTGCCCGAACGCCGAGAGCATTCCGCTGGCAAACACCCGGACCGTGAACCGGCTGATCCTGGAGTCGATCGCATAGCGAACGGCCGACACGTCGGCAATGCTGCGAGGATCGCTGCCGCTTCTGGGTTCTATGCTTTCAGACAAGCGAATGAATCTCCTTCCTTCGAGGAGTGTTTGGAATCATGGCTAGGCCCACTCACATCGACCGCAGGCGCATGTAGCGCTCCAGGTCAGGCAAAACTCCTGCTCCCAGGTTCCCGACACCTACTTTGCTTAAGAAGCGCTGGGCATTGGGATTGGAGAGAATCAAACCCGCCCCAAAGACCATGAGCGCGATCCCGCTCAGCATGAACAGCGTGTCCCTGTCACTGGAATTTCCGTTGCTCGCATGAATCATTTCTGTTGCCACCGTCGTCTCCTCTCTACGATTCTGTTTCACATTGCTGTGGCTGGCCAATTTCCGGCCAGGATTTTGCTTATCACTGAATCGAGTAAATCCACTGCTTCGTTTACCGCCTTCTCCACCGGGTCGCTCAGTCCAATCTGACCTTCGTCGGGGCCCAGCGTTGCCGGCTCGCATCCCAACAGAAGAATCCCTTTCAGCGGCGCACCCATTGCGGCCGCCATGCGAAGCACGTTAAGCGGATTCATGCCGTGAGTGTCAACTCCGGCCTGTGGCGCCTCCTGCGAACCAACATCGTTCATATCGGGCTCGATGATGGAGATCGTTCCCGGCTCCTGCCCATGGGGAAAGGCATCCACAAGGATGGTCGTCGTATATCCGTCCTGCAGGGCGTAGGTGAGATCGAAGCCTCGGATACCGAAGTCCGCTACTCGCACTCCGGCGGGCAGCTTGCGCGCCGCCAGCCTCCGGACCACTTCCACGCCAAAGCCGTCATCCCCAAGAAAGATGTTGCCGATGCCGGCAATCAGTATGCTGGGTTTTTGTGTTGTCTGGTTTTCCGCGGTGCTCTGATGGAGCAAAGGTTCCACTTCCTCGGGATCGAAGAAAAAGCGGTGGCCCGGCTGCCGCAGCAGCCCTAAGTCCCTCCCCGGATCGTTATCAAGCACCACGCAAACATGGAACTTGCCTTCGTAGTCCTGCTCGAGGGCCTCAACCGTAGCGATTTGCTCGGCAAGCGCGATATCCAACACGTCGCCGCCCTGGCGCGGATGCAATCGCACCCGGTCGCCGGCTTTCACTTGCACTCCCGCGATCTCCAAGTTCTCCACTGGAGTCTTGTCTTCGAGGAGTTGCCATTCCCATTCGTTCATTCGGACTCCTCCTCGATCGGCCGCAGGCCGCGCAAGACGCCATGTAGCTTCATGAATTGCTCCACCGGCAGGGTTTCTGTGCGCTCCAGCATCTGGCGGGCGCGCTCGTCGGACTGCCGCATCTCCCGCTTCTCATCGTCGGTCATAGTCATGATTCGGAGCGAGAGGATCTCGTCGATCTCGGTTCCATCGAATAGATCGCCCGCGCTTTCCGGAGCGATCTGCGGGTAGTCGTACAGAATGATCGGAGAAGACAGCATAGTATCGCGCTGCCCCTCCTCGCCGACCAGGACAGGGAATGCGCCAACGTTGCGGCACTTGCCGGCAATTTCACGCAGGCTTTCGGGTGGATCAAGCAGCGAAACGAATTCTCCCTGCTGCACGCCGAGCAGGAGGTGTGCTGAAACCAGCGACTGCATCAGCGCGTTCTCCCGGCTGGTGCGTTCGCAATCCCTGAGCGGCGTAACATTCTTGACGCGAACAACGACTCTGTACACCCCTTCGACTACCGGATGGACGGCCAGGTAAATTGCCCCCTCGATGGCATCCTGGGTCCGCACGATTTGTCCCACGATTCGGCCGCTGCTTTCCGTTAACGTCTCGGTTGTCTGGTTCGCCGGCAGGCTAAACGGCTGCTGCAATGGCTGGCGAACCAGGGCCTCCACATCTCCGGCCGGAACACCGATCTCGCGCTCGACCGCCTCCTCCCAGGAATAAAATTTCTGCTCGTCAACCTCCAAGCTTTTGACGGGCATAAAGACCGCTCCGTCCGAATTCCTCCGAGTTGGTGACGGGCGTGACTCGCTCTTCGACAGAACGTGCAGTCAATTGCAAGAACCTGAGATAAACCTCGATCGTGGTTTGCGCAGACCCCTGTACCAGACACTCCGTCTGCATGACCCACGGATCACAGCCTTTCTGAGCTTCGCTGTAGGACTGCGGATACACCACGCCAAAGTTGAAGCGCTGCTGGTTCTTTACCGCCGATGGACGATAGGGATACAGCATGTACCCCTCATACAGCACGGCCTTGGCAATCCGTTCCACCGCGGCCCTGTTCATGACCGCACCTTCTCCTCTGCGTTGGAGAGCATGCTTTCGAGGGTCTCCTCCCACGTGGGAATCCCGCGTTCCACCTTGTAGCGGTGCAATTGTTCGAAAACATCTCGCCGCAGGCACAGCCAGGCGCTGCTTGGATAGTAGGTGTCCATCAGCTCTTTCCAAACTTTCAGCGGCAGTTTGCAACGGACTTCTTTGTCCCATGGGATCAGCATGACTTGCAGCGCTCCGTCACCTCGCGCGTAGAAAACCGTTCCGCTGAACTGCAGCAAGAGAGGAATGTCACCTTCAGAGAGGCCGGCAAAGTACTTCGTCGTGGCCACATTGAAGTCGAAGGTGCAGGGCACGGGAAGATCAACCTCGGTTGTGCCGACGAATGGAGGAACAACCGTGCTGGTGTGCGTCCACAGCATGGTCCGCAGCGTCTGGCCCCAGCGTTCCGGCTCCCCGAAAAGGTCTCGGAGTCCCTCCTGCTCCTCCGGGACGTAGCGCCGGCGGGTGGCCTCGATCTGAATCTGGCAACGCAACGCGACAGTATGGATGGTTTCTTCCGGGTCAGCGTTGGTCAGCCGGAGCTTGACGGCGAGTTGAGGCGCTACCGCGAACGGCACAGCCTCCGTACGCTCGACGTGGAAGCTCAAATCAGGCACGAGAACCTCCACTTGGCACCAGGACTTTGCCCTTCAGTTCTTCGAAGAAGCCCGCGATCTCCTGCCAGACTTCGGTCCCGCCGGAAAATCCCTTCCAGTGCAAACGAATCAAGCCCACCAGTTTAAAACACTCATCGATCGGCAGAATGTAATACTCCGCGGCGGAGAATCCGCGAGCGTGTCCAATGCGGTTTACCAGCAGAGCTTCGACGTCAGCCTCCATCGCGTTGAGTTCGGGATTGTCCTGCACGATTTCCGCCCAGGCTTCCAGCGAAAGCAGCGATTCCGTCGCGCCTGCTGGGCTGGGATACATCGCGACCATTCTTCCCTCGGGAGAGCTTCGGAAGAAGAAAGCCATGTTGATGGGAATCATCAAACTGTCCCACTGGGCATCGGTCATGTGGAAGTTTGTAAGGAAACGCACGTACCGGGGAACGCGTTTGAACTTGGCGCCTGTCTTGCCGCTGAACAGCAGGGCACAGGCATCGCAAGAGCAGACCAGCTTCCGGCCTATCGGGTCCAGCAAGTGCGGATGCTCAGAAGCTAGCACAGCGCTGCACAATTCGCAGTGCTCGACATTACGCGGCCGCCGGGCAAATTGACGCAACGTTCCGAATGCGCTCTCGTAGCCCCGGAATTCCTGTGCGCATGATCAACTCACCGCCGGCACGGGCAACGTTTTGCTCGCGCGACGAATTCGCGTCCATTCCCAGAGATCGGTCCGCCCCAGACAGCATGGAGTGGCTCGCCATCAATTTGTCGAGAGACACAAATCCTTCGGCCGGCTTGCCCTCAAGACCTTCTACAGCGATGGAGACAATATCGGGCGCGCCTTCGTAAATCGCATCCTCAACCATCGACTTGAAGCGTTGCGCCGGTGGAAGCACAAGCATGTCCGGTCAGAGTCAGTCGCAGCGTGACGGCTCCATCTTCGATTCGCAGCAGTTGCACTTCCCCGCCGTTGCGCTGCACTTTGGGTCGAATCCGCTCCACGGCCTTGTTTACCCGAGTCTCCAAATCGTCGGGATGCAATCCGTACAGAACCAGCAGACTGCTCGACCAACGGGTCGCGACCGAGTTCATCGATGAGACGCAGACCGGGGTCGCCGGTTTTCGCCATGATCTCCAAGGCGCGGTCCAAGCCGGCGCCGTGAAATTCCATCAGCAGTTGCACAAGCTCTTTCGTGGAGGCCCGCACACTGGGATCGGCAATTGCCTCGATCTCCTGAACCAAGCCGCCGATTCTCTGAATGCGCTGCTGCAGTTCTTTATTCTCGGACATTCCGTTCCAGTTCTCCCTGGGA
Organism: uncultured Acidobacteriaceae bacterium; assembly: GCA_963782275.1. Classification (GTDB taxonomy): domain Bacteria; phylum Acidobacteriota; class Terriglobia; order Terriglobales; family Acidobacteriaceae; genus Bog-257. The sequence continues at coordinate 806,589 of CAWAJA010000016.1, forward strand.
AAACGAAGAGGAGTGGGCTCTGCAATTGCATGTGTCGAACCGAATGAATTCGCTACGTACAACTGCGCGGCTCACTCCTCCCACTGCAACCCATGCGCCTAAGGTTGCAGACCAAACATCGGAGAATGGCGGGTTTGCAGCACCTTCCCATTCCCCAAGATACATGTGCACGCCGCAAGGCAGACAAGGATCAAAGCTGCGGACCGCTCGCATGATATCAATTCCTTTGAACTTGTCGGGCCCATTCTCTTCGAAGATTGGCGTGTTCTGCACCGCGTCCTCGTAAGGTCCCGGAGTGCCGTAAACGTCGCGCGGATTGGCATTCCAGGGAGTCGGAGGATACGGATGGTAGTTGGCAATCTTCCCGTCGCGAATCACCACATGATGCGACAGCACGCCGCGTACTGCCTCGTGGAAGCCGCATCCGATAGCCTCTTCCGGCACCTTGAAGTCCGACCAGGTCCGGGTCCGTCCGGCGTGCAACTCTGCCCAGCGCCTTCTCCACAAAGTGCAGAGCAGCCGCCGCGGAATACGCCTGGAAGTAGGTGCGCGCACGGTCTCGTTCGATGGCGTTGCTCCACTTCGGGATCTTCCATTCGAACTCGACCTCGGGCAGCGACGCGGTCTTGGGCAGATAAATTTTGACGCTGTGGCCGGTCGCCTTGAGGTAGCCGATATCCACCAGTCCAGCTTTGGCGGTTGACCAGAACCGGGCAATCGGTCCGCCGCCGGTGTCAAGCGCGAGGTGCTCGCCGGTCTTCTTGTGGTACCAACGCGGCGACATGACCCAGGTGTACTTGCCCGCAAAATCGCGCTTTTGCGGCTTGGGATTCGTGGTCTGGTTCCAGGGATGACGCTTGTCCACCGGGTTCCCCAGCGGATCCTTGCTCACAAACGTCTCGCCATCCTCCCAGTCGTCGTAATAAGAGCTGCCGAGCAGGATGCGAATGTTCAAGTTGATGTCTACCAGGTCGTGGGTGACCGCCTCTCCGTCAACAATTACGCCCGGGGTTACGAACATCTTCCGTCCCCAGTGGTCCATGTTCTTGTAGGTGTAGTCGCAGTGGTCTGGGTCGTTGAACGATCCCCAGCAACCTAACAAGATTCGGCGCTGACCAACCTGTTCGTACCCCGGAAGCGCCTGGTAGAAGAAATCAAACAGGTCGTCATGCAGCGGGACGACCTTCTTCATGAACTCCACGTACTTCATCAGCCGAACCAGGTAATCGGTGAACAACTGGATGGTTGGCACGGTCCCCACGCCGCCCGGATAGAGCGTGGACGGATGCACGTGACGGCCCTCCATCAGGCAGAACATCTCGCGAGTCATGCGGCTCATTTGCAGAGCCTCGCGATAAAACGCGCCGGTAAAGGGATTCAGAGCGCGCATGATGTCCGCGATGGTCCGATAGCCATGAAGGTGTGAATTTGGCGACGCCGTCTTCTCAGCTTTGGCAAGGACACCGGGATTGGTTTCCTTGACCATCTGCTCGCAGAAGTCCACACCGACCAGATTGTCCTGGAAGATGTTGTGGTCGAACATGTACTCGGCGGCTTCGCCAAGGTTGACGATCCACTCGCCCAGCGCCGGCGGCTTCACGCCGAACGCCATGTTCTGCGCGTAATTGGCGCAGGTGGCATGGTTATCGCCGCAGATGCCGCAGATGCGGCTGGTGATGAAGTGAGCATCTCGCGGGTCTTTGCCCTTCATGAAGATGCTGTAACCGCGGAAAATCGAAGAGGTGCTATGGCACTCGACGACGTGGCGGTTGGCAAAATCGATCTTGGTAAAAATGCCGAGGCTCCCCACGATGCGGGTGATGGGGTCCCAGTTCATCTCCACGATCTGTTTCGGCTTACTTGGGAGCCTCGGTATCGGTAGCAGCTATTGTGCCCATTGCGGTCGCTCCTCCTTATTTATTCTTCTCGATCAGGCTCTCGCGTGATAACCGGTGGTGAGCTCAGCACGAGCATGCCGCCACTTTGGTTCTTTGTTGAGGGTTGCTTGCGTCAGCGAGCGCAGCGCAGTGACCGCCCGGCCAAATGCACTCGCGCTCCCGGTGGACACCCTGGCTCCGGGTGGCTCATCCATGAAGGGCATGAACTTGTCCGGGAAGCCCGGCATGGTGCACCCGATGCAGATGCCTCCCACGTTGGGACAGCCACCAATTCCGGCCATCCAACCGCGCTTTGGCACATTGCAGTTGACCACCGGCCCCCAGCATCCAAGCTTCACGATGCACTTGGGCGAACCGTACTCCTTCGCGAAGTCGCCTTGCTCGTAGTAGCCGGCGCGGTCGCAACCCTCATGCACGGTAGCGCCGAACAGCCATTTGGGACGCAGTTGATCGTCGAGCGGAATCATTGGCGCGAGCCCCGCGACCTGATACAGCAGGTACAGCACGGTCTCCATGAAGTTGTCAGGCTGCACCGGGCAACCGGGAACATTCACGATGGGAACACCGGCTTTCGATCGCCAATCCCACCCCAGGAAATCGGCCACTCCCATACAGCCAGTCGGATTGCCCTGCATGGCATGGATTCCGCCGTAGGTCGCACAGGTGCCGATGGCAACTACTGCAAGCGCCTTCTGACTCAAGCGCTCAACCCAGTCGGTCGTCTTAATCGGCTGGCCGGTGGTTGCGTCGGTGCCCAAAGCAGCCCAATAGCCGTCTTTGTCGTGATGAATCTTCTCGTTGGGAATCGATCCCTCAACCACCAGGACAAACGGGTCGAGCTTCCCTTCCTCGGCGAGGTAGAAGGGCTTGAGAAAATCGTCGCCGCATTCGTAGGCAAGAACCGGGTTATGCAGATGCACTTTAGGAAGGCCTGGAATCGCGCCCAGTAAAACATCTTCAATGCTGGGCTGGGTCGCCGCGGTGATGGAAACCGAATCTCCATCGCAGCCCAGACCAGCGGTTACCCAAACAATATGTATTTCCGCAACAGCCGGTTTTTTCTGCGTAGACCGGCCGTGCGGAACGGCTTCTGATGCCATGGTTGGATTCTCCTTTCCAACGATCAACTCCACGTATTCATGACGGAGTACTGTCGATGTCTGTTCTTTCCAAACTCCACACGCAAGTCCGCTGAAGTGCTGTCAACATACGTGTGAGAGCCAGCCCAAGCTGGCCAGGGTTCGAAGAGTCTTGGGTGCCCCACGCACCATATGGGAAATAGCATCAGGGAAAGGCGGGCACTTCACAACCTGATTTCGCGTTGGGGGAAGTCGCCGGAAGGTGTATAGGGAATTCCCCGATGAGACAGCAGGATTCCGTTATGCGACTCTTTCGTTCATCGCCCACTGAATGGCGTGCTGCACCAGTTCGCGGCCGTTCTTGAGCGACAGCTTGTCCTTGATGTGCGCCTGGTAGGTCTCCACCGTCTTCACGCTGAGGTACAGTTCTTCGGCGATGGTACGCGTGCTATGGCCCTCGCCGATCAAACGGAACACCTCGAGCTCCCGGTCAGAGAGATCGGCCAGAGGCGACTGCTTCGCGCTCGGAGAACCGCTGATGTAATGATGCAGAATCCGGTTGGCCACTCGTTCGCTGACGTAGATTTCGCCATTCAGGATTTGGCGCACAGCCAGCAGCACTTTCTCGGCCGCTTCATGTTTCATGATGTAGCCGTTGGCGCCGGCTCGCAGCGCGCGCTCCGCGTAGATCGATTCGTCATGCATCGAAAGAATGAGGACAGGCAAGCTCGGATGGCGCAGACGCACGTTCTTCACCAACTCGAGTCCATCGGGGCCGTTCAAGGAAATGTCGACGATGAGAATGTCGGGTTTCTCTCCCCCGATCGCCTGCAGGGCCGCCGCCGCTTCCTCGGCCTCACCACACACGGTGAGATCGGGTTCTCGATTGATCATCTGCGCCAGTCCCTGGCGCACGATCGGGTGGTCATCGACCACGAATACTTTCGATTTGCTGCCTACCACATTGTCCTGACGCTTGCTCATCGGAGTCATGTCCGTCTCTACTCCTCGTTTCCAATCGGGAACACACAACTCACAACGGTTCCATGGGGCTTGCCCGCCTTCACCTCCAACGCTCCCCCAATCATCTTCGCCCGATAATTCATGATGTGCAGACCCATGCCTTTGTTAGTGGCTGACATCTTCTGGATACCGGAGCCGCTGTCGCTGATCGTCAACGCTCCCCGGCTGCCACTCGCACCCAAAGCGATGACGATGTGCCGGGCCTTCCCGTGCTTGATCGCGTTGTTCACGGCTTCCTGCGTGATGTGGTAAAGGTGCGTGGCCACCGCATCATCGTGAATCAGCACCGGTTCCATACACACAAATGTGCAGGAAATTCCAAACAGGTCTTGCACCTCGCCAGCCCATTGTTGCAGGGCCGACATGAGGCCGCGAGACTCCGACAGCACGGGCAGAAGCCCACGGGAAAGTTCGCGGGTCTTCTCGATGGCCTGGTTTACTAGCCTGACAATTTTGGCGGCATCCACCGCATCGGGCAGGCCTTTTTCGGCCAGCTTTTGCTCCTGCACCTTACTCATGAACGCGATTCCCGTCAAATGCTGGCCTAATCCGTCGTGCAGGTCCTGACCGATGCGCCGCTGCTCGCGGACACTTATCTCGAGGACCGCTTGTTCCAGACGCTTGCGCTCGGTGATGTCCATTCCGGTGGCGATAATGTAGGCGGGCGTTCCGTGGTCACCGGGCAGTGCGGTCCCTGACCATGAGATCACGAGGCGCGTGCCATCGCGCGTGACCCAGTGGCTTTCGTATTCATTCTGGACCTGGCCTGCACGCATCTGCTCAAAGATTGCACGGAAGCGATCGGCCTCGTCAGGCTGCGGTGAACAATTCCCACACATACTTGTACCGCACTTCCTCGAAGGTGTATCCCGTGGTTTGTTCGCAAGCCCGGTTGAAGCGCATGATGCGTCCGGCGGGATCGAGCACGACCACCAGTGCGCCCACCGTATCCAGAATGGCCGACGCAACGTTGCGCTCGTGTTGTAAGCGCTTCCTCCGTCTTCTTCAGATGGGTGATATCGAATCCCACTCCATGAATGAACCAGGGCCGGCCATCTTCCCGCCGGATCATCTTGGCTTCGCAGTGGAACCAGATGACTCGCCCATCCCGCGCCAGCACACGGTAGGAGGACCGCAGCGGTTCGCCCGAAAGAAACAACTGAGCCGCTTCCACGCTCCATCGTTGCTTGTCGTCGGGATGGACCTGCTGATACCAGCGGACGGGGTCCTGCAGCCACTCCTCCTGCGTGAAACCCAGGACAGCTTCAATCTGAGGGCTGACGTAAGTCTCGCCCATCCTCTCGTCCAGGTAGGCCATGAATACAACCGCGGGAATCTGCTCTACCAGCGCCCGGTATTTCGCCTCCAGGTTGGGAAGCGGAGTTTCTGCAGATTGTCGGGTTTTGACATCGGGGCCGTTTCCCCGGTTGGAATAGGAGGCGGTGCTCTCGAAGAACACGCTGGCCAATTCCTGCAGAACCAACTCTGCGCCGAGGTCACCTGCGGATTGCTCGCCCACATCGGCCATGCGCTCCAGGTCCTGGACCGCTAGCTGGGCCGCTTCGAGCAACGAATCCGCCGCTGTGTCATGCTGAGCGCTCATATCACGTATACCAACCCGCGGCTAGGGCTCGCGGCGCGTTTCCGAAAATCCTCGTGCAAGGTCGGTGCGGCGGCGCCAACTGGGTTCCTTGTTCAGCGATGCCTGGGTAAACCTGCGAAGAGCATGAATCGCTCGCCCGTACGTCTGCACCGCATTGGATGACAGCAACGAACCCGGCGGCTGATTCATGAACGGCATAAACTTGTCGGGAAAGCCCGGCATGGTACAGCCAATGCAGATGCCACCCACATTGGGGCAGCCACCGATCCCGCCCATCCATCCGCGCTTGCCGACGTTGCATTGCACCACCGGTCCCCAACATCCCAGTTTCACGATGCAGAGCGGCGAACCGTATTCTTCGCCAAAGTCTGCCTGCTCGTAGTAGCCGCCACGATCGCATCCTTCATGCACCGTCTGCCCAAATAACCAGGTTGGCCGCAAGGCCTCGTCAAGCGGGATCATGGGTGCGCGTCCCGCCGCCATATGAAATAGATACAGCAACGTCTCCATCATGTTGTCTGGCTGGACTGGGCAGCCCGGAACGCACACGATGGGAATGTCCGCCGCCGACTTCCACTGCCATCCCAGGTAATCGGCAAGACCCATGCATCCGGTCGGGTTTCCTTCCATCGCATGAATCCCTCCATAAGTCGCGCAGGTACCAGCCGCCACTACCGCCCAGGCTTTGGGAGCCAGCCGGTCGATCCAATCGCAGGTCAGGATGGGCTCGCCCGTCTTCTGGTCCGTTCCCCAAGATGCCCAATAGCCCTCAGCTTTGTTGTGTTCGTTGGGAATCGAACCCTCGACGACCAGGATGAAAGGTTGCAGTTTGCCTTCAGCAGCCAGATGGAACGGCTTCAGAAACTCGTCTCCGTTCTCGATGGCCAGGAATGGGTTATGGAAATTGATCTTGGGAATCCACGGCAGGGCGCCCATCACGAGGTCTTCGATGCTGGGTTGAGTCGCGGCCGTCATGGCGATGGTGTCGCCATCGCAACCAAGTCCGGCAGTCACCCACAGGACATCGAGTTCCGTGATCGGGCTATGGAGCGCGCTGTTGCTAGCGGCATCTGCCATTGCGAACTGTCCTGCCGTTGTCGTCCTAGCTGACCGGCAAACCTGCGTATTGTATAACGGATTCCCCTGCCCGACTGCGGATCGGAGATTCGAATCCTGCTCACAAAAAAGCCGCCAGCGGGAGGGCGCCAGCGGCTTTCGCAGAGCTTAAATCGCGTACTACTGTCTCTCGGGCGGCGTCTTGGCCGCCTGAGACGGAAGCTCGTTATCACGATCCTCGGGCCTCCTCAGCGGATGGTCAGACTTGGCATCAGCGATGGGTTGATCGTTCGCCGAACTGAAAGTCGGTTCCGAGCCGTTGTTGAATGGGAAGCCGTAACCCTCGGTGTAGACCGCCTGCTGATAGAGACCACCGGAGGGCTGATTGGCGATCACGTAAATCGGGAAGGCCCTGCCTCCCGCTGGGAACACGGTAGCTACGTAGTCGGCCACCATGCGCCCGGAGAACGTGTTCGGCAGCCAAGTGAGCTGCATGCCCGAAGAGAGCTGGCGTCCGGCAGTCCAGGTTGTGCCGCCATCGCTCGACTGTGTGTAGCCGGCGTAAAGCGTGCAGGAATTCCCGCAATTCGAGACCGGGTAAAAGTAATAGGTGATCGCCATGTGGGCCGTGCTTCCAGAAGTCTTGGGGTCGATTCCCATGCCGTGGATGAAGTGGTCCACACCGCTGCCAATCGGATCGATGGGAACGCGAACGACCGAACTCCAATGAATCCCGTCGGATGAGCTGCTGTACACAATATCGTTGGCGCTGCAGCCGCTCTCGAAACGGCAATCCGGCCAGGAAACATAGACCGTACCCGCACCGTCAATGGCAGTGGAAGGAAGACCGGCGCTGCGGAGGTTGCCCGCCTCTCCGTGACTGGGGGCGCTCGCAATGCTTACCGCCGCCGTCCAGCTTTGGCCGCCATTCGTGGACATGAAGGCCGACATACCCCCGCTGAAGTCGCCAAAACCCACAACGACGTTGCCGTTGGGCTGCACTACGGGATTCACGCCAATACCGTAGTCGCCAGCGGCGGTCGACTTCACCGGGCCCCAGGTGAGCCCGCCGTCGCTGGAGGTGGTCATCTGGATTTGGGAGTTGTCCCATCCCACGTAACAGTTCCCGAAATACGGACTGGTCGACGTGTTGTCGCAGATGATCCAGTTCTTGTCGGCATCGCCGGCCCGGGAAACGAAGATCGGATTGTCCCAGTGCAAGGCATCTTTGGAGCGGCTGACGGCCACGTCTACTCCCGCGGCAATGGGCATGGTGTTGATCATCCACACGCCATGCTTCAAATCGTAGGCGACCGACGCATCGCTCGCCGCCGAGTAGCTGCCGCCTTGGTACCACTGCGTAAGACCTGGCAAGTAACCGTTGGTCCAGGAAATACCCGCGTTGGTGGTGGTGGCGAAGCCGACGTCCATGCCGCCGCCGCTGGAGACGCGGGCCACCTGGAATGCGGCTACGATGGTCGAGCCAAAGGCGAAAGCCCCAGGCTCAACTTCGGACTGGTGCTGGCCACTACCGCCGCTGAAGCTGTCTTGACTGAGCTGCCGGAATAGACTTTGCGCACCGGCTGGAATCTGCGAATACAAACAGGCTGCAAATCAAAGTGAGAACGAGCGCGGCACGGCCGAAGCCGCCGCAAGTGCGGGAAGAAATCTGTGTCATCGGAAATCTACTCTTTCTTTGTCGTTAGCCAGGGCAGGCATCGAGTGTCGCACAAGTGGAGTCGCTTGCGCCGGACAGGAGGAGTTTGTGGAAACCACCAGTCGAGGCACTCAAACTGTATAGTTCCCGGTCAGAGCATGTCAACGAAACACTCTGCTAATTCTAGGTCTATTCCAATTCCGGACATCGAATTTCGACAAACTATGTTCGCGAGATCCCGTCCTTAAGCTCGATCACGGCACCAGCACGATCTTGCCGTACGCGCCGGAAGGTTTCATTACCTCGACGTGGGCGCGCGGCGCTTCCGCCAGCGGGATCTTCTGTCCGACGACCGGACGCAGCGTTCCGCTCTCCAGTCCTGCGACAAGAGCCGCGTGCATCTGCTTGTACTCTTGCTCGGTCGTATTCAGCATAGTTGTAGCGCGAATATCGGCATCGCGTCCCATGGCGTCGCGCGGATTAATCTCGACGGGGCCGCGGCTGCCGATCACCACCACGCGGCCTTTCTTCGCCAGCACCGTGAGATCCTTGCCCAGGTTCTTGTTCGCGAGCATTTCCAGGATCAGGTCCACACCGCGCCCTTCGGTCACCTTCATCAGTTCGTCGAGATAGCCCTCCGAGGAATGATTGAGCACATGCTGTGCGCCCTCGGCCTGTACCAACTGCATGCCGCGCTCGCTGCCCGCGGTGCCGATCACCGTGAGACCAACGGCCCGCGCCAGTTGAACGGCCGCGGTGCCAACTCCACCGCTGGCGCCGTGAACCAGCACAGTCTCCGCAGCCTTGGCATCACCGCGTAGAAACAGTCCTCGATAGGCGGTGCCATAAGCAACTCCCATCGCCGCGCCCTGCTCGAAGCTGACGTTGTCCGGCAAGCGATGCACCTGCGCTTCGTTACAGAGCGCCTGCTCGGCATAAGTGCCGCTGAGGGAACCGGAGACATAGACGCGGTCGCCAGCCTTCACCCGTGTCACGCCTTCGTCCGACTGTCATGACCACACCAGCCGCGTCGTTGCCAGGCGTGTAAGGCAAATTAGGCTTAACTGCGTACGTGCCGCTGCGAATATAGCTTTCCACTGGATTCACGCCCGCAGCATGAATGCGCACCACAACCTGTCCTGGTCCGGCTTGCAGATCGGGAACATCCTCCAGCTTCATCACTTCCGGACCGCCGAACTCGTGCACTCGAATCGCCTTCACCATTTCCTCCCGTGCGCCTTGAGCTTGACACAACCGCCCCATCATAAGCGAATGTTCGCCAGCAACTGCTCCACCTCGGCCTTCTTGTCGGCGGTGAGGGACAGCAACGGCAAGCGCGAAGTCCCGCCGTAAAAGCCGTTGTAATCCATGGCGTACTTCACACCCGGAATACTCAATCCACCGACGATGCGTTCGGCAGCTTTGGCGATCCGCTCCTGTTTCTCGCGCGCCAGCGCTGCGTCGCCATCTTTCCATGCAGCATAAATTTCGTAACACGCAGTCGGCGCACAGTCGGCAAAAGCCAGAATCGCGCCGACAGCGCCTGCATCGAGTGACGGATGCAACTTGTGTGCCGCGCCCACCAGCACCTGGAAGCCGACCTCTTTCTCGCGCGTCTTCAGCCCGCCGACGACCTTCACCGCTGTGGACGAGGGCTTGGGCACAGAACCTGTTCCAGCCAGTGCTCCAACCGGAACCATTGCGCTTCCGTCGGCGTCGGCGGCGGGCGAGATCGCGGCTTTCATCATCCTTCCGGTGACAGCGGCGAAGGTCTCCGTGACGGTCGCTTTGCGCTTGATGTGACGCGTGCCTTCCACCATCTTCTGCACCTTCTCGATCGAGCCCGACGACTCCTTGATGCCGATGAGATTCGGGTGCTCCGCCAGCTCAATGACGACTTCTGCGGGAATGTCGTATCCGGTGGCCTGCGGAAAGTTATAGATGATGACCGGCAGCGGCGAGCGATCGCATACGAAGCGGTAAAACGCCAGCATGTTCGCCGGGTTCGACATCTGACCTTTGTAGTAATGCGGCGTGCGCACCATGGCCACGTCGTAGCCAAGGTCGTACGCGTACTCGGTCAAGCGCAGGGTCTCGATGGCCGACTCGATTCCGGTTCCGGCGATCAGGACCTTCTCGTTCGACGCCGCATCGCGGGCGCACTTCAGCACCTCGCGGCGCTCCTCATCGCTGAGCAGGATGGCTTCGCCGGTCGAGCCTTGCACGACGATGCCAGCCAGCGGCGCGCGTGAGTACTGTTCGACGTTCTGCTCCAGCTTGCGGAAGTAAATCTTGCCGTCGGGATAAAACGGCGTGGTGATGGGAGGAAAGATTCCGTGCAGCAGCATGTTGGTCCTCGTAGTTATGAGCTAATCCAGATTATAGGACGTAGCGGAAAGGGTCGGTCGTGAGCCATCAGCCAAAACCACCGACTCCGAGCAGGCTGAAAGCCGTGAAGGTTGGTTGGCGGCACGCTTGAAACACCCCCTGCAAAGTTTGGACAGAAATACAGGACTTGACATGGCGATATTCGCTCAAGTAATAGATTCAACGAGGCTTACATTTATCTTGCCATAGGATAAGCTTGATAAGCAAGATAATCAAATGGCTGATAATCATGATAAGCTTGATGGCACGTGTCAGAACGCGAGATAAGGCCGCTATTTGTCCGCTTGACGGAAGCCGAGAGACGGCGCATCCGGACCCTGGCCGTGAGCCAGGGCCTGACCATGCGGGAGGCCATCGTGCAGGCCTTCGAAGCCTGGGCCTCCCAGTTTCCCTGCGGAGGGCTCACGGCTGGACCGAAGCCGAAGAGACGACGCCAGCAAGAGCGTGCCTTGACCGGCCAGCGAGTGCCGTACCCGGCTGATTCGAGGCCTTCCGAGGCAGGGCCTTCTTTGGCTGACGTCCCGGGCCTCGAAGCGCTTGTGGGAGATTGGGTCAGCAACGCCGCGCAACTGGACTGGTCAAAGTGTCCAGCGGCAGAGTGCGTGCGAACAAAAACGGAGAACGTCTGGGTGGCCAGCGGAACCTTGGTGCCGCTGGTTCACATCTTCGAGGCGGTCGCCGGCGACAATCCCCTGCCGGAGGTCGCCGAGGTTTACGGATTCACCCTGCAACAGCTTATCGTCATCCTGCAGTTCGCGGCTGAAGGTGCGGCGCCTTCCGCTCCTCACCGTTAGTCAGTTGTCGCGTGGCCGCGCCCGAATCTTCCACTGCCCAGGTTAGCGTCCAAAAGACGGACGCGAACCTGGAGCACCAGGCTGACGAGTCCGGCTTTCATGCCATATCCGAATGTATTGATTGGGGTCCCAAACACCGCGACGTTTGTGCGTTGACTGGACGGGGAGGGTCGCATAGAGTGCGGCAGTCTCCCCACCCTGTCCGCAAAGGTGGCGGACAACGGTAGGGGCACCCGGGCTCACTCACTAGAATCCTCGGCCATGATCTTGTCGAAGAGCTGCTTCGTGGACATGCGATTCTCATCGCGCAGTTTCTTAGTGACTAGATTGCTGATTTCCAGAGCACCGGCGCGTCCCCCGAGACCCTTGAAATCGCCCTTTTTTCCCCAGTCCCAGTCTTTCCCGGAGCGTAATATGGCAAGCATCTCCGCGGCTTTGTACTCATCCTGAAGCAACGCTCGATCAATGACCTGGGCCCCAATAAAACAAATGGCCCACAAACCCGAACCCCGCAGCATAATGTAATCTCTCGGCGAATCCCAGGCTTTAGGTTGCCACTTCTTGACTGCATCGAAATAGTTCCTGATGACCCTATACTGCGCTTCCGCATCCTCCAGGTGCGGTAGCTGGGTCGATCTGCTGAGCATATATTCAATGCCCGTCTTCAGTCCGCGGAGGGGAATGTCCACACCGACCGGCTTTTTCCCACCTTCAAAAATTCGTCCGTGAAGTGGACTTGCCGAATCATGGCTCAGTCGCTGAGAAATGTAAAGCTCTGGGCTCCGATGCTTTAATTCTTCGGCCGGTGTCAAACGAACCTCAATGCCGTCGAGGTGGCTGGTGTTCATGCGCCTTTGATTGTCATTGATGTCCCTAAACAGCTGAATTTCCTCCTCCCGAGTGAGGTCATATGACAAGCAGAAGGAGACCAGTTTCTCAACACGTGCGTAACCACTTTGCTTCCCATCGCCGTAATGCAGCCTGTGGTTGCCATCAACACGCGATATAGCGATGTCCGTGCTCTTATTGACCGCCCTAATGTCGATTTGGAGTATTCCAAGATCGGGCATCTCCGGAGAAACCGGGTAGAAGGTAATGGCGTCCTTTTTTCGCGCGCAAAGAAAGACCTCCGGCCAAAACCCCAGTTCCCTATTTCTTACGTATTCATATGCGGCACGCGCGTGTGGCGGATTCAAATCTCGCTGGGTGCCTTTGGGGTTTTTCTGCTGATCGTAGATGTCAGCCTTCGAGATATCCGCCAGGTCTGACAAATTGGCGAAGCCACGATAGACCTTAACACCAAGAACTTTCGCTCTGACAACCGAGAGTTTCAGGTCGGTATTCTTACTCTTGGCCATGTGGACGACTCCTTCTACTTTGCCGCGATGCTCAGTGCCTTCTTGCTACCCGTAGTTTGCGCCACTGTATCCCGGATAGCCTCGAGAAGAAGGCACAGTGTCAACAGGAGACACTGCCATTCTTCGATCGCTTCGAGAGGTCTATCGTCGAAGAATCTGTCTTTAGTTAAGCGGTAGGAATTGCGGTTGGCGACCCGCTTCTTTAGTTCGGCAAGATGCTCGCGGACCGGGGATTTCCCGTCGTGGAAGGAGGTCGAGTGGGCGCTTAAGTTACGGAGTGCTCTGAGTCGTTCGAGTGCAATGTACAGCGTTTCATCAATCAGACCCAACCGTCGACAGATCTTGATGCGAGCACTAAATGTCGACAGTGGAGTATCTCCTTCGAGCAATTCGTCTTTGTCCTTTGCCTTCGCGAGTTTTGGCAAGAGGAAAATGTTCAACGTTTCATAGAGAAGATAATCAATTCGCGAGGCAGCAACGATAACTAGGCCTCTGACCGCATAATCTGGTTTCTTTTGTAGCCGAACTTCATGCGTGCTTTCCTGCGGGTAAACCGCCAGTCGATGGTGACCCGGTTGCGGTTCATTCTCCGGTTCCAGGCTCTGGCTTCCGGTCGCAGATCGCCAAGCGAGGGCATTCTGCGCTGACCCAGGCACTGCCGAGAGAACAGGCTGATCTCAATCTCCGCCTGGTTCAGCCAACTGCCGTGTTTCGGCGTGTAGTGGACGGTGAACCGATTCCATAGCCAGCCTCCCGCCTTCTCGCCGAACTGCTCCAGCAAGGCTTTGCGGGTGTGTGAACTCAGATTATCCATCACCAGGTGGATGGTGTCGGCTCCGGGATAGGGTTCGGCGATGCCCAGTAGATACTCGGCGAAGTGGGGCGAGGATCGGTCCGGAGTCGCCCAGGTGAAATGCCGTCCCGCTTTTGGCTCCACGCCGCAAAACATATTGGCGGTGCCGCATCGCTGGTACTCGCAATCGCGCCGGGCAATCCGTCCCGGCCGCATGGACCGCGGAGGACGGAGATCGGCATGCAGCACTATCGGTTTCTCATCCATACAGACCACGGGTTCCTTTTCCGACAACGGCTTCTCATAAAGGGCCAGCACATCTTCCATGCGGGCGATATACTCCTCATCCAGTTCCGCCACGCACCAGCTTTTTTTCCCGCCACGGTTTCAGATCATGGCTTCTGAGCAGAATGCGGATGGTTTCCCGGCCCACGCCCGCCACCAGCTTCCGCTTCACGGCTTCCTGAGTGATGAGCCGCACACTCCAGCGTGCCTGCCCCGCGGGTGGCTCGCTACAGACCATGGCGATGATCCGCTGGCTCTGGCCCGCGTCCAGCCGCCGCTGCTTGCCGGGGCGCGGCTTCTCGTACAACGCCGGCTCCAGCCCTTCCTCCTCATAGCGCCGGGCAATCGCTCGCACCGTTTTCCGGGCCACGCCCACGTTGCCAGCCACCTGCGCCGCTGTCTGTCCCTGATCAAGCTGGCGCAGGATCAAAGCCCGCCGCAGCACCCGCGCCGACTCCCAGCCTCGGTTCAGCATCCCGGCTATCTGCTGCCGCTCCTTCTTTTTCAATTGGACGTGCACCCGATGATAGGTTTGCATGTCCCCACTATCGTCCCAGTCGCTTTACTCCCCAAGTGCCTACTCAGGTACATCTCGATGCGGTCATAGACCTAGTCGCCTTAGGCTTCGTTCGGCGGTTAGGTCTTCCGCAAATGCGTCGAACAGGTCACTCGTCGGCTTTTGCACCGCTGTTTTCTTGTCAGCCATGGAGCCGTTCGGCCGTGCGTAGATTATTTGCGCTCTCGTCGATGAAGGGAAAAAACATCATCACACACAATCTCCGACACGACAAGCGCACCGCGCAGCAAGCGCCCCGCAGCTTTGTGCGTTGACTGGGCGGGGAAGGTCGCATAGCAGCCCGTGGCGCAAGTGGTGGTTTTTCTGCAAGGCTGGCGACGTAGCCGGGTGCGCAAGCTCACGAAGCACTTGACAACGGATGCGGAGGGCCGGCTTCTGCAAAGCCGATTCTGATTTATCCGACCCCGGAAGAGTAAATAAACGAACAGAACAAGCCTGCCAGAGCGGTCTCTCAGCTCTCGCGGTGTGCCCGCACCCAGCATCTGGCGCAGGATCAAGCTCAAGTTGAACGCTCCGACATGAATCAACTGCCGCTTCAAAATGTTGTCCCGTCCGCGGAGATGGCAGCGACGCATGCCGCCGGTTTCGTAGCAGTGTGCGAAGCTGCGTTCCACCAACTCGCCACGTCGCCGCAGTAAACTCTTGCCGTACTCGCTTCGTACCCGCCGCCGATTCTCATAGACTGCCTGCTGTTCGGCTGGCTTGCCTTGCCAGTTACGTCGCCCCTTTTGCTGCTTCTCCGGTATATAGCTGCACACCTCGTAACTCTTCACTCGCTGGAGGACTGCGCCGCTGTGATACCCCTTATCGGTAACCAACTCTTCGATCCCGTTGACGTTCACCTTGGGCTCACGGTCGGGCTTCAACTCCGCCTCGCGACCCGCCAACTCCGCCACTGTCATGCCTGCTTCGCACAGGGTTGCGTCCAAGCTCGTCGTGTCGCCCTTATCGGCACCCGGCAACGTGACGGCCACCACCGCGCCCGTGTCCAGATCGACCGCATGCTCAGCCTTGTGCGCCAGGCGGGTACGCCCATCCTTCATCTTCGCGATCCGCGCATCCTCGTCCGCTGGACTCTTCCAGTGTTTGTTGGACGTGCGCTTCTTGCGCTTGCGATCCAGTCTCACCAGGTCTTCCCGGGTCGGGGTTTCGATGCCCGAGGCCTTGGCTAATCCGCGCAGAAATTCCTCGTAACTCTCACCCGTGTCGCGCCGTACGATCGAGCGCATCGCCGCGTTAGCTTCCAGCGTCGTGGCATCGATGGCGATCCGCTGGCCCTTCAATAGCCCGCGATCGGCCAGCACTTCCAGCACCCAAGTGAACACTTCGCGATGCGTGTCCACATCGATCAACCGCCGGGTGCGCGATATTGTGGAGTGGTCCGGGGTGTTCTCGTCGAGGCCAATGCCCACAAAACGCCGCAGCGCCAGTGAGTCTGCCAGCCGCCAAGCAATGCCGCGCTCCGCCCCGATGCCTTCGAAATATCCGATCAGCAGCGAACGAAAGTAAATCCCCGGCGTCAGTGAGGGCCGTCCGTACCTGGCCGCATAGAACCTCGCACACCGCCCCTCGACAAACTCGTCGAAGCGCTCCGCCTCCAGCAACTCGTTCAGCCGCTGATAGAACGGATGCCCCGGAGCCGAGGCCAACTCCGTGTGCGCAATCCAGATGTCCTCTTGCTTCTCCCGCTGCTTGCGCGTGCCCATTGCCATGCGCACATTCTACGAAGAGAGTCTGTGAATACCTCAAATGTTTTTGCTTACGAATCTAGACTTGCACCACGGGGTGCTAGAGTGTGGCCTTTCAACTAAGTCCAGATCATCCGTAGCAACGCAGAAGCAAGCCAGGGACACGCGGCCATGGCGAACCCTGAACATCTAAGAATCCTCAAGCAAGGGTTTGTTCGAGATGAGCTAGTCCGCATCAGCCATTCGAGCCGCCAGACGGCAGTCCCGCTCGGCGGGACGATATAAGAAAGCCCACCGTTTCAACGGTGGGTAGGCGGCGTATCAAAGTCCGAGTCCCCCCGGGGACGGCACAAACCCCTGTGTCCGTCGTCACCGACGCCCGGCAACGAACGCCTTAGCCTCATGCCATGCCACACGCGTTGACATCGAATCTCCTGCATTGCGTTTTCAGCACCAAGGAGCGCGCTAACTCAATCCCTGATCCACAAGCGCTAGGGCGCTATCTCGGAGGCGTAGCGCGCGAGAAGAACATTCCTCTTTTAATGGCTGGCGGAACCGGCAATCACGTTCACCTGCTGATTGCTCTGCCCGCCGCCGTGCCGCTGGCAAAGGCGATCCAGGAGTTGAAGGGCAACAGTTCCCGTTGGCTGAACCAGCACGGGTCCGCGTTCGCTTGGCAGGAGGGATATGCGGCATTCAGCGTCAGCGCCTCGAATAAGCGAGCGGTGATGGCATACATCGCCGAGCAACCGCGTCATCACGAGAAACGCAGCTTCGAGCAGGAATTTGTGGCGATGTTACGGAAATCGGAGATTGATTACGACCCGCGGTTCATCTTCGGTTGATTTGTGCCGTGCCCGGGAAGATAGCCTGAGTGGCCTCGGGCGCGGAAAAAGAACGCCCACCGTCTTCAACGGTGGGTAGGCGTGAGCAGAAAAACCCCGAGTCCCAGGGGGACGGCATAAGGTTTCGTTTTGATGCGCTTTTCCTGTACCGTGCCCGAGGCACTCGGGTCTTGTAACTAAACTTACCCAGCGATGAATCGCTGGGCTTTCTTATTTCGTCCCGCAAAGCGGGACTGGCATAATGGCGAGTCCGGCTTGACGTAGCGTCCCGGAAGCAAGCGAGGTCACGCGGCCATGGCGAACCCTGAACATCTCGATGTCCTCAAGCAAGGAGTGGAGCAGTGGAACAGGTGGAGGAAGGAACACCCTGAAGTCCGCCCCGACCTGCGCCGGGCGGACATTTTCCAGGCACACCTCAGCGATGCGAACCTCAGCAAGGCGGATTTCGCTGGGGCGGACCTCGACGGGGCATATCTCTACGGGGCGTTGCTATGCGAAGCGCACTTCGACGGGGCGAACCTCAGCGGGGCGAACCTCAGCCACGCAAACCTCCGCGACGCAAACCTCCTCAGGGCAGACCTCGACGGGGCGAACCTCGACGAGGCATACGTCCGATGGGCGAACCTGAGCGGGGCGCGTCTCAACGGGGCGGCACTCCGGGGGGCGGACCTTCGCGGCGCGGATCTTAGCGGGGCGAACCTTAACGAGGCTAGTCTCAGCGACGCGGACCTCCGCCGGGCGAACCTCAGCGAGACCGACTTCGGCGAAGCTACTTTCGGAGGGACTGTCTTCGCCCATGTCGATCTGAGCGTGGCCAAGGGTCTTGAAACCGTCGAACACGGCGGACCGTCCTACATCGGCATTGACACCATCTACAGGTCGCGCGGCAAGATTCCCGACGTCTTTCTGCGCGGCTGCGGCGTGCCCGAGACCTTCATCGAATATATGCACTCGCTGGTGGTCAGCCCCATCGAGTTCTACTCCTGCTTCATCAGCTACAGCCACGAGGACAAGTTGTTTGCCCGCCGCCTGCACGATACGCTGCAGGGCCGCGGCATCCGCTGCTGGCTGGACGAAAAGCAGATGCTGCCCGGCGACGACATCTACGAACAGGTGGACCACGGCATCCGGATGTGGGACAAGGTCCTGCTCTGCTGCTCCCAGCACTCGCTGGTGAGCTGGTGGGTGGACAACGAAATTGATGCGGCCTTTGAAAAAGAACGCCTGCTGATGAAGGAACGCAAGCAGAAGGTGCTGGCGCTGATTCCGTTGAACCTTGACGGCCACCTGTTCAAGTGGGAAAGCGGGAAGGCGAAGCCCGTCCGCTCGCGCCTGGCCGCCGACTTCACGGGATGGGGGCAGGATCCGCAGAAGTTCGAGGCGCAGGTCGAGAACGTCATCCGGGCGTTGCGCACCGACGAAGGCGCACGGGAGAAGCCGCCGCAAGCGAAGCTGTAGGTCCATCCGCTGCGAAACGGGAATCAACGACCAACTGCGGGTGCCGCCGGCTGAAGCCGGCTCGAAGTCTACACAACCAACCTACCCATTGCTTATCCACCCCAACAACCGCAAATGCGATCCTGTAACACGCTTCTTGACCTTCCTGCGTTTGTTAATGTGGGTCGTCCCTGCCAAGCTATTTGGTCGCGGCCACTCGCTCGGCGTGGAGTTGTTGCAGGGCGTACACCTTGGCCTCCCCGCGTTGCAGGGCGGCGATGCCTTCGCAGGCGGCGCGGGCGGCCGAAAGCGTGGTGATGGTGGGAATGTGGGCCATGACGGCGGCTCGGCGAATGGCCTTCTCGTCGAACCAGGGCTCGACGCCGTGGGGGGTGTTGATGATCAATTGAATGCGCTCGCCCTTGATGAGGTCAACCACGTTCGGACGGCCTTCCTTCACCTTGTAGACGCGCTCGACGCGCATGCCGGCGGCTTCCAGCACTACCGCCGTGCCGTGGGTGGCGACAATGCTAAAGCCCAGTTCGACGAAGCGCTGCGCTAGTTCCGGCATGAAGGGCTTGTCACGATCGTTGGCGCTGATGAAGACCCTGCCGGAGGTTGGCAGCATCTGCCCCGCGGCGGTCTGGGCCTTGGCGAAGGCTTCCCCAAAGTTGTCGGCCACGCCCATGACCTCGCCGGTGGATTTCATCTCCGGCCCGAGCACCGTGTCCACACCGGGAAACTTTCCCCAGGGAAAGACGGGCGATTTCACGAAGTAGAAATTCCCGGTGTCGAGATCGGTATGTCGCTCGACATTCTCCGGCAAGAACTCGCGTAGCTTGCGGCCGGTCATCAGGCGCGCAGCAATCTTGGCCAGCGGAATGCCCGTCGCCTTGGAGACATAGGGCACGGTGCGTGACGCGCGAGGATTCACTTCGATTACGTAAACCCGGTTTCGCTGAATGGCGAACTGCACATTCATCAGCCCCACGACCTTAAGCGCGCGCGCCAGTTGAAATGTGTATTCGCGAACCGTGTTGAGCAGCGCGCGGGAAATGTCCACCGTCGGCAGCACGCAGGAGGAATCGCCAGAATGGATGCCGGCCTCTTCGATGTGCTGCATGATGCCGCCGATGACCACGTCCTCTCCATCGGAGAGTGCGTCCACATCAAGCTCGGTAGCTGACTCGAGGAAGTGGTCGATCAACACCGGACGCTCCTGCGAGTACTCGACCGCCTCCTTCATGTAGTGAATGACCGACTCATCGTCGTAGGCAATGACCATGGCGCGCCCGCCCAGCACGTACGAAGGCCGCACCAGCACGGGATAGCGGATGCGGTTGGCGTTGACCACAGCCTCCTCAACGCTGGCAGCGGTGGCCCCGCGCGGCTGAGGGATGGAAAGCTCCTCCAGCAACTTGCCAAAACGCTTGCGGTCTTCGGCCAGATCGATGCTTTCGGGCGAGGTTCCGATGATGGGCACGCCCGCCGCCTTCAATGGCAACGCGAGGTTCAGCGGAGTTTGACCGCCGAACTGCACGATCACGCCGATGGGAGCACCGCTCTTGGCTTCGTGTTCGTACACCGCCATCACGTCTTCGTAGGTCAGCGGTTCGAAGTAGAGGCGGTCGCTGGTGTCGTAATCGGTCGAGACGGTCTCAGGATTGCAATTGATCATGATCGTCTCGTAACCGTCATCGCGCAGTGCGAAGGCTGCATGGCAACAGCAGTAATCAAACTCAATTCCCTGCCCGATGCGATTGGGCCCGCTACCCAGGATGATGACCTTCTTGCGCTCGGTCGGCGTCGCCTCGTCCTCTTCTTCGTAGGTCGAGTAGAGGTAGGGCGTGTAGCTCTCGAATTCCGCGGCGCAGGTGTCCACGCGCTTGTAAACAGGTTGGACACCGTGCTGGCTGCGAAGCTGGTGCATTTTTTCGACCGAGCCTTTGTCTCCGTTGAACCAGGCTGCGGCGAGGCGCGCGTCGGAAAAGCCCATGCGCTTGAGTTGTTGCAAGCGCTGGGCATCCACCTCGCCCTCACCGAGCTTTGATTGCTCTTCGGAGATCTCCTTGAGCTGGTGCAGGAACCAGGGATCGATGTTGGTCATCAGCGCGATCTCGCGGATGCTCATGCCCTGCGCCAGGGCGTAGCGAATGTAGGCCAGGCGCTCGGGATTCGGTGTCACCAGCCGCTTGGTCAGAATGCGCGGCTCGATGTTTTCCACGCCGGCACGCTTGCCGGTTTCAAGCGAGCGCACGCCCTTCAGCAGCGCCTGCTTGAAGGTGCGCCCAATGGACATGACTTCGCCGACCGACTTCATCTGCGGGCCGAGTGCCTCATCCGCGCCGGGAAACTTCTCGAACTGCCACTTGGGGATCTTGACCACGACATAATCGAGCGTCGGCTCGAAGCACGCTGGCGTCTTGCGCGTGATGTCATTGGTGATCTCGTCGAGGGTATAGCCGACCGCGAGTTTGGCCGCAATCTTCGCGATCGGAAATCCTGTCGCCTTCGATGCCAGCGCCGAGGAGCGCGAGACGCGCGGGTTCATCTCGATGACGACCATGCGCCCGTTGTGGGGATCGACGGCAAACTGAATGTTGGAGCCGCCAGTTTCGACGCCGATCTCGCGAATGACCGCGATGGCGGCGTCGCGCATGGCTTGATACTCACGATCGGTGAGCGTCTGCGCGGGCGCAACCGTGATCGAGTCGCCGGTGTGCACGCCCATGGGATCGAAGTTCTCGATGGAGCAGATGACGATGACGTTGTCGGCCAGATCGCGCATCAACTCCAGCTCGTACTCTTTCCAGCCGAGCACCGACTCTTCCAGCAGCACTTCGTGCACCGGAGAAAGATCGAGAGCGCGCGCCAGCAATTCCAGCAGCTCTTCGCGGTTGTACGCGATGCCGCCACCGGTACCGCCAAGCGTAAACGACGGGCGCAGGATGACCGGAAACCCGATTTTGCTACTGAAATCCAGGCCGTCTTTCAGATTGTTCACCAGCATCGATTTCGGCACGTCGAGACCGATGGCCGTCATCGCGTCTTTGAACAGCAGGCGGTCTTCGGCTTTCTTAATGGCGCCGAGTTGCGCGCCAATGAGCTGCACGTTGTACTTCTCGAGCACGCCGCCGTCGGCCAACTCGACCGCAAGGTTCAGAGCGGTTTGCCCGCCTACCGTTGGCAGCAGTGCGAAGATGCCCGACTTGCCGATTGCAGTCAGCAGCTCAGTCTCGACGCGGATGATTTCTTCCAGATAGGTGCGGGTGAGCGGCTCGATGTAAGTGCGGTCGGCCATCTCGGGGTCGGTCATGATGGTCGCCGGATTCGAGTTGGCCAGCACAACCTCGTAGCCTTCAGACTTGAGCGCCTTGCAGGCCTGCGCGCCGGAGTAGTCGAACTCGGCCGATTGGCCGATGACGATCGGCCCCGAGCCGATGATGAGCACTTTCGCGATGTCGTTGCGGCGTGGCATGAGTCAGAAAACCTTGAGATCGCTGCTAGAGGTTTTGTAACGTGTGAGTTGGACCTCGGAATTGTCATCACGAGCGGGCTTTAGCTCGCGAGCAGTCTGCTTTTGAAGGGGCGCACCTTCAGACGCGATGAAGGCTTGGCTCTTTTGAAGGGGCGCGCCTTTAGGTGCGCCGCAAGCGTGCTCTTGCACGAGTGGCTTTAGCCACTGAGGGACCTCGTCTTTCTGGCTGCCGGGGAACGCAGAGCAATAGCGATATTCAACCGCGCTCTCGACCAGCTTTCTTCCAACCGGGTTGCGGTAGATGTATTCAACATGGATGTGATAATCCTCAACGTCGCGAATTCGATGATCCGAGAATCCAATTTGCCAAACCTCCATTGAAGATTGCAGTTCCTTTTTTGCTCGGTAAGAAAAACCACCTTTGATGAATTGGACGGCTCGCTCCAAAGTCACTGATGGTGTGATTAGGACATGAAAGTGCTCGGGCATAAGTACATACTCATGGAGCAAGTAGGCGCGACCTCGATAGGACTGGAGCGTATCGAGAAGCAATTGCGCCCAGTTCTCATTGCGAAATAAAGTTCTTCGTTGCCATGTCTGGGAGGTGACAAAGTACGTGTGAGCTGAGGCGGTTTGTTGTCGAGTTGGTCTCAAATCGAGGTCCCTCAGGGGCTAAAGCCCTATTTATTATTGGCTGTTGACGGCGCGCCTAAAGGCGCGCCCCTTCAAAATTGAAGTTATCTTTCCTTCCACTCCTCCATCATCTTCACAAAATCCTTGAACAGGTAGTGCGAGTCGTGCGGGCCGGGCGCGGCCTCGGGGTGATACTGTACGCTGAACAGCGGCAGCGAGCGGTGGCGCAGGCCTTCGAGCGTGCTGTCGTTGAGGTCGATGTGCGTCAACTCCACTTCGCTCTGCTTCAGCGAGTCGGGATCGACCGCGAAATTATGGTTGTGCGCCGTGATCTCGACCTTGCCCGTTGCCATTTGCTTCACCGGATGGTTGCCACCGTGGTGTCCGAACTTCAGCTTGTAGGTCTTGCCGCCGAGTGCCAGGCCGACCAGCTGATGCCCGAGGCAGATGCCGAAGATGGGCACGCGGCCCATCATCTGACGGATGCTCTCTTGCGCATATGTCACCGGCTCGGGATCGCCGGGACCGTTCGACAGAAAGACGCCGTCGGGCTTGAGTGCGAGCACGTCCTCCGCGCTTGTCGTCGCCGGCACGACCGTCACGCGACAGCGCTCACCCACCAGCCGCCGCAGGATGTTGTGCTTGATTCCGTAATCGTAGGCGACGACGTGATGTTTCGGAGGCTCGTCTTTCACTCCCACCACTTGGGTAGGCTCGTGCGAACGCACGCCTTCGTCCCACTCATAAACGCTGCGGGTGCTGACTTCCTTTGCCAGATCGGTGCCATCCATCTTCGGAATGGAGCGTGCCTTGGCAATCAGCTTTTCGGTGTCGGTCTCCAGCGTGGAGATCACGCCGCGCATGACGCCGTGGGTACGCAAGTGTCGCACCAGCGCACGGGTGTCGATTTCGGCCAGCACTGGAATCTTGTAGCGCTCCAGATATTCTTCGGCGACCTCCTGCGAGCGCCAGTTGGAGCTGACACGGGAAAACTCGCGCACAATCAGCCCTTCGATATACGGGCGCGTGGCTTCGTTGTCGTCGGAGTTGGTGCCGTAGTTGCCGATTTCGGGATTGGTGAGAACTACGATCTGCCCGGCGTACGAAGGATCGGTGAAGATTTCCTGATAGCCGGTGATGGAGGTGTTAAAAACAACTTCCCCGTAACATTCGCCTTTTGCGCCGTAGCCTTTGCCGCGGAAGATCCGTCCATCTTCCAGCGCAAGGATTGCCTGCATTGCATCTCCGGGGTTTGGATTTTATAGATTTTATCAGGTAATGCGGCGAAGCATAAGAGCCTTGCTTGTGGAATTCGCGGGCGCACCGGTTTCGGTGCAGAGCTTGGCGGGGCGGCAAAAGTTCGACGGCAGTCCAGGCAATTTGCGCATCTGATGTGTGAATTCTGTGACAAACGCGGCCATTCGCTATAATCGGCACTTTGGCTTCGTCATCTCTCCAGGAGTCCTGCATGCACGCGAACACGAAACCGCGAGTTCTGGTGGTGGACGACGAGCAAATCATCGCGGACACGCTGGCAAAAATCCTCGACCTTAACGGTTATGACGCTTCGGCGGTTTACACAGGAACAGTCGGCGGTGGAAGACCGCGAGGGCCACTCGGCCCGACCTAATCATCAGCGATGTCATCATGCCCGACATGAATGGCATCGAGGCTGCCATTAGGATTCGCGAATTCCTTCCCGGCTGCAAGATCCTTCTCTTCTCAGGCCAGGCGGCTACCGCCGATCTGCTGGAGAGCGCCCGCGCCCAGGGCCACGAGTTTGAAATTCTCGCTAAGCCCGTCCATCCTTCCGACCTGCTGGCAAAGCTGAAGGGCTGATTCCGCGACCAGCCAGTCATTCGACGCTGCTCACATCGCCATCATTGCGGGCCGCGCAGGCGGCGTAACGAACGGCACCTTCCAGCGAAACCTTCGCAAGAGGAACTGGATAAGTTTGGTCGTTCCCGCGAGGCTAAGCGCCCCAATGACTAGGCAAACCGGAATCAGCCACCACCCCAGGAGTTCGTGAACGGGCGATGCCGGATTCGTCATGGTGGCGCCCATGCGAAAACTGAAATTAAATTCGTTCGGCCCGACCCACAATCCGGTGTACTTGGGAAAAAATGGCTTGAGCAGAGCGAGCAGGATGAATGCGCCTCCCATCCCGTAACCCCACAACGCGATGATGAACACCAGGAAGCCTTCCACCCCGGTGGTTGCCCAACGCAACGTGGCGCGCAAGATCACAACCGGCGAAATGCTGTGCCGCGCCTTTTGCACCAGCAACCCGGTGCGGTATTGCTGCGCCAGTTCGTCGGCTGGCCCAAGGCCGGCAAGAATCGCCTCCACGCTAGTCTGTGGATCGTCCGAGCGCTCCCGGATGTGCATCCGGATTTCCTCGACGATGTCCTCGCGCTCGGCCAATGTCATGCCTGTCAGCGCTGCGCGAAGCCGGGCCAGATAGTCGTTCGTTTGCTCTTCGGTCGTTGTCATAAGAATCGCTCCACTTCTTCCTTATCTTTCAAGACAGGCTCTATTAGAACGCCGAGACCGGCAGAAAATTCCGTCCACGTCTCGGCCATGCGGGTTGCGCGTTCGCGCCCGGCCTGCGTAAGTTCGTAATACTTTCGGGGATGCCCTGCTTCGGCTTCCACCCATTGCGACTGCACCAGACCCTCCACCCGAAGCCGGTTGAGGATGGGATAGATCGTCCCTTCCGACAGCACCAGCCGAGAGTCACGCTCCAGCACCCGCAGAATCTCCAGCCCATAGAGGCGGCCATGCCACAAGCTGGCGAGCACCGCCATTTCCAGACAGCCCTTGCGCATTTGCGCTTCCCACTTGTCACTGGCCTCGATTTCCGGAGTGCTGAACTTAAGCTGTGCCATGAGCATTACCTTGCAATGCAATGTATATTGCCAAACAACTTATGTCTTGTCAAGTCCATTTTGCGAGAATTCATAGGTTGTAAGTAAAGCTTATTATGGTCAATAGCATAGAGGGAACCAGGCGGCCCCCACTTGCGTGATATCCAGGTACTATGGTACATAAATACCATGACTGAACATGAAGATTCACAACTCGAAGTCGAACGGGTGCAGACCGGGGTGCGCATGGAGAAGCGGCTCCTCAAGGTCCTCAAGGGACTGGCCGAGCTAAAAGATCTCACGCTGGGCGATCTGCTGGAGGGCATCGTGCTGCATGCGTTCGAGGGCAAGGCGCCCTTCTCTCCCGAAACCCTGAAGGAAATCGAACAGCTTCGCAACATCTATGGCCTCACTCTCCGGGCCACCGACAGCCACAAACTCAAGGAGCATCACCGATGAAAACTTTCTTCGTAGTCTTTGCCATTTCCGCCTTGATTCCCTTGCTCACAACGGTCTGCGTTCACGCGCAGGAGACACCATCCACGCTAGCGCACACACGCAACGAGTTCACCTTCACCGTGGACGCGCCCTTCGAGCAGGTGGTGCCGCTGTTCGGCGCGAACGAGGAGCGGAAGTGGGCACACGATTGGAACCCGCAGTTTCTTTATCCCAATCCCGCGCGCGACCAGCAGGGCATGGTCTTCAAGGTCGCGCACGGGCACAACTCGAGCGTGTGGATCAACACGGCGCTCGATCTCACCGCGGACACATCCAGTACGCATATGTGCTGAACGATGCGATGGCGACGCTCATCGACATTCACGCCACCCGGCAAGGCCCGCAGAAGACCGGGGTCACGGTCGTCTACGAACGCACCGCGCTGATTCCCGAAGCGAACGAACATGTGCAGCATTTCGCCAAGGGGGATGAAAAAGCAGGCAAGGAGTGGGGCGAGGCGATGAATGCGTACTTCGCGAAGGCGGCAAGGAAATAACTGTCGCCATCATACTTCGAGGAGAGGCCGCCACAATCTGATCGCGTCATTCTGAGCTGAGCTCGAAGAATCCCTACATTGCGACGTCGAGCAGTCTTGGCAACATAGGGGTCCTTCGACTCGTAGGTCGTCCGCTGTAGCGGACGACCTCCTCGCTCAGGATGACAACGAGGGTCAGAGCAAGGTATGCGGGCCAAAGAGCGAAATGGCGAACAGCGAAGAGCGGTCCCTACAGTTCCTACAGTTCCTCTGTCCTTCCATCGCCTTCTGCATGGTGACCTCGTCGGCGTACTCGATGTCGCTGCCGACGGGAACGCCGGTGGCGATGCGCGTCACCTTCACCGGCAACGACTTGAACAGGCTCGCAAGATAGGTCGCGGTGGCTTCGCCTTCGACCGTGGGATTGGTGGCGAGGATGAGTTCATCGACACTTCCCGATTCGACGCGGCGCGCGAGATTGGCAATGCGCAACTGGTCG
Source organism: uncultured Acidobacteriaceae bacterium (assembly GCA_963782275.1). Taxonomy (GTDB): domain Bacteria; phylum Acidobacteriota; class Terriglobia; order Terriglobales; family Acidobacteriaceae; genus Bog-257. The sequence goes on from CAWAJA010000016.1 coordinate 833,520, forward strand.
GGCCCAACGCCGTGCAGCGGCGACAGAGTGCCGTGCAGCACGTGATAGACGCCGTTGTAGTGGCGCGTCTTTTCGATGGCGGCGATGTTGGTGGGCTCCTCCACCACGCACACCAGCCGCTGGTTGCGGGTGGCGCTGGTGCAGTAGATGCAGGGATCGACGTCGGTGATGTTGTTGCAGACGGAGCACAGACGAAGGCTGGCCTTGACCTCGCGAATGGCGCTCGGCCAGCAGCTCGGCGTCTTCGTCGCTGGCGCGCAGGATGTGAAACGCGAGGCGCTGCGCGCTCTTGCTGCCCACGCCGGGCAGCTTTTTCAGTTCTTCAATGAGTCGAGCCATGGGCTCGGCAAATCTGGACATGTGACCTCGCTAAGCTCAATTAGTCGGCTGGCGCGGGCTGAAGGCCGTCACATTCCGGCAGGCCCATGCCGCCGAGCATCCCACCCAGGCTGGACTTCAGCGCGTCGTCCACTTTGCGCGAGGCTTCGTTGACGGCGGCGATCACCAGGTCCTGCAGCATCTCGATGTCGCCGGACTTGACCACCTCAGGCTCGATGGTTACGCTCAGCAGTTGCTTCTGGCCGTTCATGCGCACGGTGACGCTGCCGCCGCCCGAGGAGGCCTCGATAGTGATCTGCTGCATCTTCTCCTGCAGCTTTTCCGCCTGCTGCCGCGCCTGCGCCAGCATTTCCTGCAAGTTGAATCCGCCCATTTGTTACCTATGCGTGGCGACAAGGCCATCCTCGCTACCGGCCTTTTGGGAAACGACGGCCCTCAGCCGCGGTCCTTCTGGTCGATCACGGTGCGAATCTCGGCGCCGAACTTTTCCTGCATGCGCTGCACCACGGGATCGGCCATGGCCCGGCTGCGCGCGCCTGCTCCGTTGGCCGGACGCGGCGCCGCCGGTTTCGCCGCCACGGGCGCTCCTCCGCTCACCATCTTGAACTTCAGCGGCCTGCCCGCAGCCTTGCTCAGCGCAGTTTGAATGATGCGCTTCGGCTCCGGTCGCCGAGCGCGACGTCAATCAGCACCTGCGAAATCGCGACCTTGACCGAGACATCTCGCCAGCCATTCAGCGACCACTCGCCTTCTTCCAGATTGTGCGCCAGCATCTCGTGCCCGGCATCTTCCAGCGCTGCCAGCACGGCATTGCGCACGAGTTCAGGCGAAATCTCGCCGTTCGACGGTTGCGGATCCGGCGGCGGTGTCCAGTGCAACGCGCCGTTGCCGACCCGCTTCCATCGCCGCCGATGACATTGCCGATCTCAGGCGACAGGCGGGGCCTTCAGCCGTGAAGCCAGGCGCCTCCGCTTTCGGTCCCGCTCTTGCGGCTGCGGTCAGCCTCGAACGGCGATGGCTTACTGAATGGCGAGACCGCTGGCGAACGCGTCGCCGCGGGCTCAGCCACGCTCGACGATCGCGAGACCAGACTTAGCCCGATCGCGCCGCAACCGGAGCCGGCGATGAAGCACTCGATCCGGAGCGCGCTGGCGATGCCGCTGCGTTTGTCTTCCCCGCTTCGCCGCTGAGCAATGCTTCCAGCGGCAGCAGGCGTTGCGCATGCACCAGTTTCAGCAGGCCAAGCTCGAGATGGAAGCGCTGCTCCTGCTTGTAGCCGAGATCGCCGTGGGTGCGCAGCATGATCTGCATGAAGCGCGCCAGGTCTTCCTCGCTGAAGCGCTCGGCCACGCGCGCCACGCGCGCGCGTTCGTCGGACGAAATCTGCAGCACGGGCGAATCGCTGCCCGCGACTTTGGCCACCATCGCGTTGCGCAGGAAGCGCAGCATCTGCCGGGCGAAGTGCTGCGCGCTTTGGCCCTCCACCAGCAGGCGATCGACCATGCGCAGTACGTCCTCGCTGGAGTTGCGGGCGACCGCGTCCATCACGTCTTCCAGCACCTCTGACGGCACCGAGCCGACCAGTCCGCGAACGATCTCGGTGCTCAGCGTGGTGCCGCAGGAAGCGATGGCCTGGTCCATGATGCTGAGCGCGTCGCGCATGGAGCCGTCGCCGGCTTCGGCGAGCATGGCCAGCGCGTTGTCGTCGGCCTCGATGCCTTCCTGCCTGGCGATGTCGCGAAGTTGCGCCACGATGTCGTCGAAGCGCACCGCATGAAAGCTGAAGTTCTGGCAGCGCGAGCGAATGGTCTGCGGAATGTCCTCCGGCTGCGTGGTCGCCATCATGAAAATGATGTGCCCGGGCGGCTCTTCCAGCGTCTTGAGCAGCGCGTTGAAGGCGGCGTCGGTGATCTGGTGCGCTTCGTCGAGGATATAGATCTTGTAGCGGTCGCGCGCCGGACGGTAGCGCGCCGCCTCGCGCAGCTCGCGGATTTCGTCAATTCCGCGGTTGGTGGCGGCGTCGATCTCGATCACGTCCACCGCGTTGCCGGCGCGAATCTCGACGCAGGAGTCGCAAACGCCGCAAGGTTCGGGCACGGGATGGTCCTGCGACCGGCAGTTCAGCGCCATCGCCAGGATGCGCGCGATGGTGGTCTTGCCGATGCCGCGATGCCCGCTGAAGATGTAGCCATGCGCAATCCGGCCCTGCTCGATGGCGTTCTTCAGGGTGCGGGTGACGTGCTCCTGCCCGATGACGTCGGAGAATTTTTGTGGCCGGTATTTGCGCGCGAGAACCTGGTAACTCATGGAAGGAAAATTCGATTATACCGGGTGCAGCAGACTCGCAGGTCCTGCGTCCCAGCACTTCATTGCTCATCATCATGAGCGAGCGAAACCGGAGTATTCGACAGGCTCTGGTTTTGCGCTTGTGGTGAATCAGACCGGGCGGATTTTTGCCTTCATGATTTTTTCAACAAAGTTGTTCACAGCAGTGTCCGACCCACGACCCCTGGGGCATAATAGTCAGGAGCCGCCCCGGCCGTCGGATCGAGCTGGGTCGCTCGGAGTGAAAACACAAATTCCGGCTTGTTGATTGGAGGGCAGTATGTCGCTAACGAAACGTGCAGCTGCTGAATTCTTTGGGACTTTCTGGCTGGTATTTGGTGGATGCGGGAGCGCCGTGCTCGCGGCGGCATTTCCGAACCTCGGCATCGGCTTTTTGGGGGTTGCGTTTGCCTTCGGCTTGACCTTGCTGACCATGGCTTTCACCATTGGCCCTATCTCTGGATGCCATATCAATCCTGCGGTTTCCGTGGGATTAGTCGTGGGAAAGCGATTTCCTGCTTCCGAGCTGCCCCACTACATAATTGCTCAAGTGGCGGGCGGAATCGTGGCGTCAGGCGTACTTTACGTGATCGCCAGCGGAAAGGAGGGATTCACCCTGACGGCTGGATTTGCCTCTAACGGTTATGGAGAACATTCACCTGGCGGATACTCCCTGCTCGCTTGCCTGGTGGCAGAAGTGGTTCTCACCATGTTCTTCCTTTTGGTCATCCTGGGCTCGACCGACGAGCGAGCGCCCAAAGGCTTTGCTCCCATCGCGATTGGACTCTGTCTCACCCTGATTCACCTCATTTCAATTCCGGTCACCAACACGTCGGTGAATCCGGCTCGTAGCACGGGCCCAGCGATTTTTGTGGGTGGCTGGGCGTTGGGGCAGTTGTGGCTCTTCTGGGTCGCTCCCATCGTGGGCGCTGCTATCGCGGGAGTTATTTACAATGCTCTCTTCAGCGCCGAGAGCGCTTGAGAGAGATGGCCTAAGGACTGCTGCCGACAAAGCTGCACAGGACTACATTTTGGTGTGTTGAAAATGCAAAGCTTGATCGTATTGCAAGAGCTCATCGACCGCCTGCCTGCCCGCCTGCAGGCCCTTCCGTCTGACAAAGTGGAGCATAAACCTGCGCCCGGCGCGTGGTCGGCGAAAGAAGAGTTGGGGCATCTGCTGGATTCGGCGGCCAACAATCATCAGCGGATTGTCCGCACGCAACTGGAGGACAATCCTGCCATGCCGAACTATGATGGCGACGCCTGGGTGGCGCTGCATCGCTATCAGGACCGCGACTGGCATTCGCTCATCGAGCGGTGGGCGGCACTCAATCGCCAACTGCTGGCCGCCGCCGAAGCCGTGCCCGATTCGGCCTGGTCGCGCACCTGCACCATCGCGGACTCGAAGCCCCTAACGCTGCAGTTCGTTTTCGACGATTACATTGATCACATGGTCCAGCACCTGCGGCATATGGGCGTCAATGTGGATGATTTTGCGCTGCAGGCCAGCAGCGCCCATCAAGCATAGAAAAGGCGCGATTGCTCGCGCCTTGCCCTGCTCAAATCTAAGAGTCGCCTACTGCGGACGGCTCGCCGGGGGAATGATCCCGTTCATGCGCAGGTATTCCACCATCTGGCCGTAATGGTCCTGAGGGTGTGAAATCATGCCGATCGCAAGCCCTAGTCGCGTGACCTTGTTGGGTCCGAAGGGGCTTTCCACCAGTCCCAGAACGTTGTTTTCGTCGATGCTATTAGTGGCTTTGTGGCCGTACGCGAAAGAGTCTTTCAGGAACTTCATGATGTCGGCCTTCGAGGTGATGCTGTCCGGCCCGTTTTCACCCTTCAGATCGACCGGCGGCTTCTCGCCAAGGATGCCAGCCCCAAGCGCGTAGTTAGCGACTGCGATGTGCTTCACCTCGAGCGCGAAGGTGCGGACGCCCTTGAATTCTCCCTGGGTCGGCGCGAAGTTGAACTTGTCTTCCGGCATGGCGTCAGCGGCGGCGACAACTTCTTTCTCCACGTTGCTGAAGCTGCGGTCGAGGACCATAGCAAACGTCGGTTTCTGGTCGGGTTTAGCTTGCGTAGCGGCTTGTGCACTCGCGGAAACCGCGGTTCCTGCTGCGCCAATCGCGAGCACTAGAATTGCCATAGCAACTTGCTTGTTCATGAGAACTGCCTCCGGTGAGAATGTGGGTTCCAGATCGTAGCCGAGTGGGCGTTCGAGCATTTTAGTCCATTCCGACGGCAGTTGGCTGGATTTGTCCGGGATGCAACCGAAACCAGAGGGTCGCCAGAATGCCGACCACCAGGCCCAGCGCCGCGTAGGAAAGCGAACGGGCCATCCCAAACCGCTCGGCGATCTCCCCCCAAAGTGCGGCGCCGCCGGCCAGTCCGCCCTGCAGGACCAGCAGATACATGGAGATCGCCCGGGCGCGCATATGTCCCGGACACATGGTTTGCGCCGAGACGTTCAAGCTGGCGAGGATCTGGATCCAGGCCACACCGGCCACGAACATGGTCAGCGACAGTATGGCGAAAGTCTGCCAGCGGCCCCCTGCAAAGGTGGCGAAGGCGAAAACTGCGGTCGAGACAGCAACCAGCAGGTCAGCCGAAACCATGCGGCGGAAGAACGGAATTAGGGTCGCTCCCAGCAGGGCTCCGGCTCCGAAGAAACCGAGCAGCAGGCCGTAGCCTTGCGAGCCAAACGGATGCGCCAGCAGCGGCAACAGGGCCGGCAGCGCGCTGGCTGAAATGCTGAACACGGCGCTGCGCACCAGCACCGCCTTCACTGCGGATGAGCTGCCGCATGTGGCGAAAGCCGGCGAACATCGCGTTGAACATGTGATCGGCGCGCAGCGAAATGCGTCCCGGCCTGCGCTTCCACTGATAAAGGAAATAAATCACGCCGAAAAACGAGAGCGCATTCAGCAGGAATGCAATGCCGGAACTCGTCGCGGCAATTACCAATCCACCCAGCGCGGGACCGATCGCGCGGGCCACGTTAAAGCCGGCGGAGTTGAGCGCAATGCCCGCGGTAAAATTCTGGTGCGAGACGATCTCCGGCGTGATGGCCTGCCATGCGGGATCGTTCAGCACCGCACCAAAACCCATGAGAAGCGTGAATAACAGCAGCAAGGCGGGTGTGATCTTGCCGGCAAGGGTGAGCACGCCGAGACCGGCGGCAGCGACCACCATCCAAGTCTGGGTGAAGAGCAACAGCTTGCGGCGGTCTACCACGTCGGCCATGGCGCCCGCCGGCAGCACGACCAAGAAAACGGCGATGCTGCCGGCCGCCTGCACCAGTCCGACCATCAGGGGCGACATGGTGAGCGAGGTCATCAGCCACCGGCGCCGACGTTCTGCATCCAGCTGCCGGTGTAGCTGACGACCGCTGCGATCCAAAGTGTGCGGAACAGTGGCTCGCGCAACGGGCCAAGCACGCTGTGCCGCGGCGGTGCGATGGGAAGCTCTGGAATCGAGCCGAGTTCCGACATGGACTCAGGCCCCTTGGCCGTCGCCGGATTGACGACCGCAGAAGAAAGGGAATCCTGCCATGCTCCGCTCGTGGCCATCGAAAGTCAGACCGCCTCGCCGGATAAAGGTAAGCCCGCTGATGCGGGATTCGGCTGACGGTGTTCTGAGCCGCTGCAATTCGTGACCAACTGCGCTGGCTGGATGACGGTCATCCCGCGGCCTCCATTTCGGCCGCCGCAATGGAGAACGGCCATTCTCGCCGCCGCCACGAGCGCGCCATGTAGATCAGCAGGCCGATCACGAGAATCACAACTGCATAACGAATTTCGCGCAGGAAATTTTTTCGTTCCACCAGGATGAACGTGAATCCCGCGATGGCCAGCAGCGCTGGCAGCGGATAAAGCCACATGCGGAAGGGCCGCGGCATATCGGGATGGCGCATGCGCAACACCATCACTCCAACCGCCTGCACAATGAACTGCAGCAGGATGCGAATGACCACCAGCGCGGCGATCACGTCGGCGAGGCGCAGAAAACAGAACAGCATCGCCACTCCACCCAAGGCCAGCAGCGATACGGTGGGAAAACGGTGCTCGGGATGGACGCGCGCGAATGCGCGAAAGTAGTTGCCATCGAGCGCGGCGGCATAAGGCACGCGCGAGTAACCAAGCAGCAGTGAGAATACCGACGCGAAGGCCGTCCACATGATCAGGCCCGGCGGCCACGCGTCCGGCCCAGTTGCCATAAATGCGCTGCATGAAGACGGAGATGATGTAGTTGTTCTGCTCGTTGGAGAACTGGGTCATCTCGCGCCACGGGACCACGCCGAGCACGCTAATATTCATCACGATGTAGAGGGCGGCCACGGCGACAATGGACAGGATGAGCGCACGCGGGATGGTGCGGCCTGGATCCTTCACTTCCCCGCCTATGAAAGCACACGTTGTAGTAGCCCCAGTAATCGTAGGTCGCAATAAGCATGGCCGCGCCGAGTCCGATGAAGAACTCGTGCGAGAGATGAAACGCTCCGGCGGGAAAATCAAAGGCGCGTGCCGGGCTGAAGTGCGTGAGTCCCGCCACGATCACCCAAAGCACCGATCCCATCACGACGACCCAGAGCAGTTCCGCCAGCTTGCCGATGGCGGTAATTCGCCGATAAAGCAGGAACACAACGCAGGCGCAGGTGCCGATCGCGACAAACGTTGCCGGCATGACCACGACCCGCGCCTCCAGCATGCCGACCAGCGGCACAGCGAGTTGCAACGTGTGCGCCGCCAGTACGCGCTCCAGGCCCGGCCAGAGATATCCCGCATAATGCGCCAGGCCGATGCAGCCCGAGGCGACCGAAAGCGGCGCGCTGAAGGAAAGCTGCCAGATGAACAGGAATGACAACAGCCTTCCCAGCGTCTTGGGCCCGTAGATCTCCTTCAGGTAACGATACGATCCGCCGGCGCTGGGCATGGCCGCGCCCAACTCGGCCCAAACCAGTCCGTCGCACAGCGCCAATACCGCGCCGACAATCCAGCCGAGCATGGCCTGCGGTCCACCGGCAGCGCTCACGATCAGCGGGATGGTGATGAACGGGCCCACGCCGATCATGTCAATCATGTTCAGCGTGGTTGCGCCTGCCAGTCCGATGCCGCGGATCAGTTCCGGTTGTCCGGCCGGACTACTTTGGCTCATGTCCCACGCTCAGCAGGTTCACATAGAGGCGAATCGCGCCGGGCACGCCGAACGGCAGTTGGCGGAAGAATGCATATCCGGTGTAAATGTAGTATCCTTTGCCATAGCTGCGCCAGCAACAAGCCGCCCTTTTGCGGCTGCTCGCCCGGATCGTTCGACGCCAAGCAGCGGTGTAAAGTGCGGGTCCCATTGGTCCATGAAGTACAGGCCGCGCTCCTGCACCCAGCCGTCGAAGTCGCGCGCCCCGATCTGGTTGGGATAATGGAAGACGGGACTCTGCGGATCGAGAATCGTGACCGGCGCTTCTTCGACGGTTACACGTTCGCGGCTGAGTTGCATCGGGTAAGGGGTGTATTTCCCGGCGTTGAAATCAGCCGGCGAGGTGTTGTACTGCACCACCAGAGTTCCGCCGTTGCGCACGTAATCGAGCAGGCGCCGATTGTTCTTCTTCACGTCGTCGCGCGTGTCGTACGCGCGAATGCCAAGAACGATGGTCCCGAAGCGGCTGAGATTGCCGTGCTCCACATCGTCAGGGGTCAGGAGGGTGACATCGAGGCCGACCTGTCGCAGCACCGTGGGAATGTCGTCGCCCGCGCCCATGATGTAGCCAACCTTGAGATCGGGCGGGACCTTCACTTCAACCACGCTGGCCCGCTGCAACGCGGGTTGATAGTAGAAGAAACCGCCAATGTCGGGCCGCGCGACCAGACTGTAGCCCTCGCTGTAATCGCGTCCGCCGGCGATCAGCAACGCGCGCACACTGTATCGAGCTTCTTTGGCGCCATCAGGCAGTACCTTGAACTCGGAGGCGTGCTCGCCCGGCTTGCCGAACTCGATGGTCGCCGATTGCGGCTCGACCTTCCATCCCGAGGGAATTTCAGGACGCACCGTTCCGGTTGGCGCGATCCTCGGTGGAGCGAATCACCACGCTGAGTTCTGCCGAGGGATCAGCACCGGCTGGAATGATCTGCGTGCTGGGCGAGGTCTCGACGGAAAACGGCGGCACCACCGCCAGCGGCATCGACCAGGCTTCGCCTTTAGTGTCGTGCATGGGCGTGCGTGCGACGCTGCGAATCTCGCCCTCTTCGCCGTTAACGCTGTACACCACATGCGCCGCAACTGGTGGCGGAGGCAACGCCAGCGTCATGTATTTTGGATCGTCAATGTGGTACATCGCGTCGGTCTCAGGATCGTTGCGATGGAAGTAGGCCTTGGTAGGCTGAGCATCGATAGGCGGTGTGACACGAAACGTCAGAGCGCAGCCGTCGCCCGGACCCAGGCGCTTCGGCACACGGTCCATGAACAGCTCGGACTTCCAGCCTTGCGGAACGTCGAGCGTGAACTGCTTCAAGTCAACCGGGAACGGAGCTGCCATTATGCAGCTTCGCCATCAGCAGGAACGACTTGCCTGCGGTAATGACCGCCGCCAGCACATCGCCGTCGCTCGGTCGAGAAAGTCTCGGCCATGGGGCGTCCGTCCGGAGTGCCCGGCCCAGCACCCAGTTCGAGACCGAGCGCCAGGTTCGCGGCCTGCTGGAATTGCTCTTCCTTGGTGTGCAGATCGGCGAGCAGGTCGGCTTTTTCCCGTGGCGACAATCCCGAGCTCTCAACTTTGGTGATCAGAGCGCGCGTGAGACTAAAGCCGAGGCAGCAGTGGTTTCGCCGCAGCCTGGATCGTTATTGCTGGCGGCCGCTGTGCGCCTCATCCACCGTCTTTGCGATGGTTTCGAGCTGCGGACGCAGCCACGGCGCCTTTGCCTCGTCGGCGCCGAGCCGCGAAGCCAAGGCCGGCAGCGAGGTGTCGATTCCGTCGAAGAAGTCGCTTTCGTGGGCGTCGGCTGCGGGCGGCGTCGGCATGGCCGAGTCGATCAGCTTGTAATAGCTGGTGCGGCGTCCTTCCGGCAGCGTCCACGAGCCCGCACCCTGCGAGAGCTGGTGTTTCAGTCCCTTCCACGCAAACTGCACATAGGTCTCGCCGAGCAGCGGGTCGTATTGCGATGTCTCCAGCTGGACCGTCCAGTCTTCGTTGGCCCGGACGTTGTCCATGTAGAGCTTCTTCGCCTGCCAGGGTTGCAGGCCTTCGCGAATCTGCTCCGGGAAGCGAGTGGGATCGGCGGCGGCGCGAAAGGCCTCGCGCGTCAGGATTCCTGAGGCCTGATGGTGGCCGTGGCCATCGCGCGAGCTGCCTTGAAACCGGGTACAGATCACATCGGGACGGAAAGTACGAATTACGCGCACCATGTCGCCGAGCGCGATATCGTGGCCACCCCACTTCTGGAAGGTCTCCTCCGGCGTCTTGGAGAAACCGAAATCGGCGACGCGGGTGAAGCGCTGCTCGACCCCGTAGTAACGGTCGGCAGCCAGCAGCTCCAGGGTACGGATGATGCCCGAGCTCATCGAACAGATTGCTGCCGACTTTGTTCTGGCCGCCTTCGCCACGATTGAGTGTGAGCTGCAACACGCTGACGCCGTGCCCGCGCGATTCCAGCGTAAGCATGCCGCCGTCCTCGTCGTCGGGATGGGCGACGGTGTGCATCAGGCGCGCCGTGGTGTGCAGGCGCCGCAGCATCTCCTTCAGGCCAGTGGAGACCGGTGTCGATGGGGAGGGGCTTGGTATCAACCCAGGGCGATGGAACTTGCGCGAAAGCCGCCGCAGACAGAACGGTGAGCAGAAAGCACAGCCGGGCGATCACAAGCGGGCGCAGCTTGGTGCGTTTAGAAAGGGCCATTGTTGGTCAGAATGGATTCGGAGCCCCAGAACTCAGTACAGAGTACACAAACGGGTGAGCCGTGGCAACCACAGTTGAACTGGCTGGTGGCCAAAGCCGACTCCTCGAACTTTACGACCTACATGTACGACTCATGCACGTAGCACCACTTCCAATCGCCGGACTTGAACGCCTGCATGACGGCATGTCCGGTCTCTTTGAAGTGCTTGTTGGCGTGCCGATCCGGGCGAGGAGTCGCAACAACCGACATGTCCGCAGATCAGACATTGGCGCAATTCGACCCAACGCAGACCCGCTTCGACGCATCCCTGCACACGTCGCCACTGGGCTGCACTTTAGGATTCGCATGCTTCAGATGCTCGCACTTCGCCATAAAATCTCCCCTAAACAAAGTTTTGGATGACGATGCCGGCGTGCAGGATTCGCGCGTCATCTCCACTCATCACGGTTGCCGATCACAGCGACCACGCAATCGCTTGTCTATAATTGAATCTTCGCGACGCCATGCGCTTTTGCGAGCGGCGAGTACCTACCCGCCACTGCGCGACTCGAAGCCTTGCGACGGATTCATTCATGATTCAAACCCTATTTGGCAGTACCGAAGAAAAACCCAGTTTTCTACAGCGCATGAAAGAGGCGGTCACGCGAACGCGTGAGAGCCTCAGCGAGCGGATCGAAGATGTTGTTGCCATCCGTAAGGAAATCGACCGCGACACTCTGGATGATCTGGAAGCCACGCTGCTCGCAGCCGACCTCGGAACGGCAACCACCTCCACCGTTTTGCAATCGCTGCGCGACAAAGTGGACCGCAAGCAGATTGGCAATGTCGAGGAGCTGAAGCGTGTGCTGAAGGATGAGCTGCTGACGATCCTCGACGCTGCCGAAAATACTCCGGTGCAAAAGGTTGACGGCGAGCCGGAGGTCATCCTCGTCGTGGGCGTGAACGGCACAGGCAAGACAACTACCATCGGCAAGCTGGCGCATATCCTGCGCGCTCAGGGCAAGACGGTGCTGCTGGCGGCCGCCGATACCTTTCGCGCCGCTGCCATCGAACAACTGGAAGTGTGGGGTGATCGCACCGGAACCGAAGTGATCAAGAACAAGCCGGGCGGCGATCCCGCGGCGGTGCTGTTCGATGCGCTGCAAGCGGCCAAGGCGCGGGAACCGATTATGTCATCGTAGACACGGCGGGCCGCCTGCATACCAAGGCCAGCTTGATGGACGAGCTTGCCAAGATGCGGCGCACCGCGCAGCGTTTTAGCGCCACGGCTCCGCACGAGACGCTGCTTGTGATGGACGCGACGACCGGACAGAACGGCCTGCAACAGGCGCGATTGTTTACCCAGTCCGCCGGCGTCACTGGCATCGTGCTGACCAAACTGGACGGGACGGCCAAGGGTGGCGTGGTGGTCGCCATCTGCAAGGAGCTGGGCTTGCCGGTGCGCTACGTCGGCGTGGGCGAGAAAGCCGGCGACCTGTTGCCCTTTAACTCCGCAGGATTTTGTGAATTCGCTGTTCGATTGAACATGAGCCAAACGCCCGACTGACGAGCAGTTCATGCAGCAAGCGCTGGAGCTCGCCCGCCAAGGCGTAGCGCTGGCTTCCCCGAACCCTTGCGTGGGCGCGGTACTGGTTGCCGAGAATGGCGAGATCGTTGGTCGCGGGATACACACCTACGAAAAGCAAAAGCATGCCGAAGTGCTGGCACTGGAAGAGGCGGGCGAGCGGGCTCGGGGCGCAACGCTCTACCTGAATCTCGAGCCTTGCACGCATGTCGGGCGCACCGGGCCGTGCGCCGACGCAGTCATTGCCGCTGGTGTGAAGCGTGTTTTTGCGGCCATGCGCGATCCCAACCCGCTTGTCGCTGGGCGCGGACTGGCAAAGTTGCGCGCCGCAGGAATTGAAGTGCAGGAAGGCCTTTGCGAAACGGAGGCGCAAGAAACTCAACGAGGCATTCGCCAAGTACATTCGCCACAGAACTCCATTCGTCACGCTGAAGACAGCGATGACGCTGGACGGAAAGATTGCGCCTCCTCCGGAAGAGAGCGGCCCTCCGGGTGCGCTGGCGGCCAGCGGTGGCTGGATTACGAGCGAAGAAGCGCGCGCCCATGTTCACGAGATGCGCCACGCCAATGATGCCATCATGGTGGGTGTGGGCACCGTCATCGCCGATGACCCCTTGCTCACTGACCGAACCGGAATCCCGCGTCGCAGGCCGTTATTGCGCGTCATCCTTGATTCGAAGCTGCGCCTGCCGCTGGACTCGCGAGTGGTCAAGACCGCACGAGAGGACCTGCTCGTCTTTTGCTGCTTCGCCGAAGAAAACAAGAAACGGGAGCTGGAATCGCGGGGCGTGCTCGTGGAGCAGGTGCCGATGCGACGGCCACCCGAAGACGGCACCATCCTTTTTCCGGGGGGTCCGCCACCGATCGACGGCCGGCCCGACCTCGAGCAAGTGATGGCTAATCTCGGCGAGCGCGAGATCACGAGCCTCATCATCGAAGGCGGAGCCATGGTCAACTGGGCCGCGCTGGCGGCGGGCATTGTGGACAAAATTTTCTTCTACTACGCGCCCAAGATCCTCGCCGGAACAGGTTCCATTCCGTTCGCCCTGGGCGCGGGATATCGGCACATCAGCGAGGCGGCTTACGTTAAAGCGCTGACCTTGCACAGGTTTGGAGAGGACTTTGCGGTAGAAGGGTACCTTCGCGATCCGTACGATGATGACATACATCTGGTGCCGTCATCAGAGAAGAGTTCTTAAGTCATTCCGAGGTCGCCATCATGTTTACTGGACTCGTTGAAGAAGTGGGAACCATCGCCGGCATCGTGGAGCGCGGCGGTAATCACCGCATCACCATCAACGCACCGAACAGCGCCAAAGAGTTGAAGCAGGGTAATAGCGTCGCCGTCAGCGGCGTCTGCCTGACCGCGCTCGACATCAAGCCCGAATCCTTCTGCGCCGATCTGGCGGCGGAAACCTGGACGCGAACATCGTTTTCCCGCATCACCCCCGGCGCGCAGGTCAATCTCGAATTGCCGCTGAAGGCCGATGGTCGCATGGGCGGCCACATGGTGCAGGGACACGTGGACGGCACCGGCCGACTCGTCGCTCTGGATCCGATTCCGAATGCCGACGATTTCTGGCTGCACATCGACATTCCCGAAGATCTGGAGAAATACGTCGTGTTCAAGGGCTCGATCTCGATCGAGGGCATCAGCCTGACAGTGGCGAAGCTGGAAGGTCTCCGGCTGACGATCGCCATCATCCCGCACACGATCAAGATGACGAACCTGGGCTCGCTCAAGCCGGGCGATCCCGTCAATATCGAGACCGACATCGTCGCCAAGTACCTGGAGAAGTGGACCCGGCGGGATGAGCAAACCGGCTCGCTGACCGTCGAGCGCCTGGTGGCGCAGGGGTTTTAGCGACTCACACGTCGCGGCTGATGCGCTGGACGCTGCGAGCCGAAGTAGCGTTCGAAGTCCATCGAATCGAGTTCGAGGAACTCCTGCACGATCGGCTCTTTGCATTGGGCCATTTCGGCGAATGTCCCGAAGAAAATGGCCCTGGCCTCGTACAGAAACAGCAGTCGGTCGGCCAGTTTCTTTGCCAACGCCATGTCGTGGGTGACGACGATGCTGGTCAGCTTGAGTTGCTGCTTGAGCTTCTTGATCAGGTCGCCCAACAGGTGCGCCATCAGTGGATCGACCATGGTCGTGGGCTCGTCGTAGAGCACGGCATCGGGTTGCGCCGCCAGGGCGCGGGCAATGGCGACCGAGCGCTTCATCCCGGTGGATAAGTCCGAGGGCAGCAGATCGCGAAACTCGCGCACTCCTACCATGTCGAGCAATCCGTCAATGATCTGGTAAATCTGTTCTTCTTCGAGCCCGCCGCGTTCGCGCAGCGGAAACGCGACATTCTCGCCGACAGTAAGCGAATCGAACAGCGCCCCGTTCTGGAAGACCATGGTCACCTTCTTGCGAATCCGCTCCATGTCTTCTTCGCCGTAGTCGGTGATGTCTTCGTAGGCGACGTGGACCCTGCCGGCGTCGGCCTTGAGGAAGCCCATGATGAGGTGCAGCGATACCGACTTGCCGACGCCGCTTCGACCCAGAATGCAGACGGTCTCACCCGGCTTCACATTGAAGCTGACGCCGTTCAGTACGACATTGCTCCCGAAGGCTTTGTGCACATCCTGGAACTCGATGTACGGCTTTTGCTCGTTCATCCGATGGCTTTCCTTCTCCTTCGCCGGCGCCGCCCGCTCATCCCTCAACAGTGATTCGTATTCCGCCGCAGTGTTTACGTTTTGGAAGATTTCCGGCAAGAAGCCGGCTTCGCGGATTTGCTGTTCCGAGACGTAACGCGTCGGAGCACGTGAAAATAGGTGTCCAATCTTGTAGTCGCCATCTTTGAGCGCCTGCTCTGCCAGCGCGTGCAGCGGCCGGCGATACACCGCGCATAGCGGCTGCCGTCCACCCAGCGCGTCTGGAACGACGATCAGTTCACTGGCGGTGCGCGCTTGCTCCAGCAGCCATCCCAGAAACTCAGGCTTCATAAGCGGCATGTCCACGGAAAGCACCAGGTTGAGTTCGGTCTGGGTTGTGCCAAGTGCGGCGTGGATACCGCCAAGCGGTCCGCAACCGGGATAGACGTCTTCGACAACCTCGCCGTAGCTCGCGTACCGCTCTCGCGGACCAACTATGACGGCTTTGCCCGCAACCGCAGCCGCAATTTCCATCGCGCGCGCCAGCAACGTCTGCTCGCGAAATGTAAGCAGGGCCTTGTCAACGCCCATTCGCGAGCTGCGACCGCCGGCAAGGACAAACGCAGTTACATTCTCCACGCCGACATCATACCTGAGTAGGCTGCAGAACTTGCTGTAGCGCTATGCGCGACCGGCGCGAAAGGTGTTGGTCTTGGGAATACAGCCGTTGATTTCTATGGCCACGATGCGTCCTGAGTTGTCTAACTCAAGGGTCGCTGGAGCATTGAAGGCGGCATCGCCGCTCAGTCCGGGCAGCGCAATGAAAATCCGGTTTTCGACGCACGCCGCGTTAGGGTCTCGCTTGAGATAAGAAAGTGCATGATCGTTACGGCACATCTTCGGCAACATGAAGCTTAAATCGGCAACGTCTCCCGTTTCCGAGATGGAAAGCGCGGCTTCGACGGAAATCCGCGAGCGCACTTCGTCGCCATCGACCTCGACGGGAGGTTTGAAGCAGATGTAGTACTCAAACCCAGACTCTGGATCGAATTGGCTACGATCGACTTGAAACGACATAAGTGGCACCTCTCGTGTACCCGCCCGTTAGGAACAGCATACTAAATCAAGCGGCTCCGGCCCGCCAAGTGGCAAATCGCCGGCCGATCGCGGGATGAAAGCTGGCTCCGGCCCTTCTAACTCTCAATCTGCTTGACATACATCCTGAGCCCAACCAGAACCAGGGCGATAGCGATAAGGGAGAACCCCAACCCAACACGCCGGTATTTGCGTTCAGCCAGGGCCTTCTTGCCCGCCTCAGAGCCCTTCGCTGCAGTTTCCAAACCGGGCTTTACGTCGGCGTCCACTCGCGCCGGGTTGAAACTATGGATGGCGACGCGTGCTTTGGTCAGCGCATCGCTGGCTTGAGTGAGATCCAGCCTGGCTTGACTTACTTCCATTCCGGAACGCTCAGCATGTCCCAAAATCTGGTCTGCATTGCCGATTGAGGTTGCTAGTTGAACCAATTGTTGTTTCATTTTTCCCGCAGCCACAAAACCCGGATCGCCTTCGCTATGACACTGTGTACAAATAGCTTTGTCCCCGGTCCCGATAAGCTCGTCGGTCGGGTGCAGGATGCCGTGATTGCTGTGGCAGGTTACACACCCTGGAAGCCCGGCTGACGCGAACGCGGCCTTATGTGGGCTAGCATCGAACAACTGCGCCTGGAAGACGTGGCAGGTTGAGCAGACGTTGGCGACCGAGGCAACTCCCGGAGGGCTGGCCCCATGATTTCCATGGCACGTGGTGCAGGTAGGAGCGCTCAGGTCCCCGCGCACCACCAAAGCATCGTGGTGGACGCTTTTGCTGTATTCGGCGAATTGGTTGGTGGGAATCTTGTAGACGCTCATGTACCCGGCATCAGCATGGCAGCGGGCGCACGTGTTAGCCACGTTGACAGGGTTGACCGTGGAACGCGGATCGCTGGGCGCTCGCAGATCGTGCACGCTATGGCAGTCGGTACAAACTGCGACTTTGCTGTCACCGGCTGCGAAGCGCTTTCCGTGCACGCTGGTCTTGTATTGGCTCAGCTGATCCGTGCGCAGGCTGGGATTGAATTGCCGGATGTAGGCAGGATCTGAGTGGCAACTCCCACACAGCTCGGGAACCTGTTTGCGATCAATCTTGCCTTTCCATCCGGTCGTGCGGTTCATGGCCTTGTCAGGATCGTCGCTCGTCGGATCTCCGCCGTGGCAACTGGCGCAGGTCAGACCCTTTTGAGCGTGGATGTCCTGGCTGAACTTCTCCGGGCTCACTCCCATGGGCTCGGGCAATGCCCCATGGCAATCGAGGCATGAGTTGGCGGTTTGCCCGTTTCCAAGGCTTATAAGGGCGAGCAGCAGACCAGCCAACAAAACCAAGCGGGACCGCCCCAGTAATTGGATATTACTTCGCAAAATGCCCATAAAGAGTCATACCTGCCATGTAAGCGAGAGCGAAGACCGCAACTCCAGTAATCCACCGCTTGGTGCTCGAGGGTTGATCACCTTCGAAAAACGGTAGCAGCAGCCAAACCACCGCAACCACGCCGAAGGCAAGGGCACCAAGAACCTCCCCGTCGATAAACCAAACCTTGGAAGGAATCAGCTTGAGGGTTTGGAACATGAACAGGAAGTACCACTCGGGCTTGATCCCGGCGGGCGCCGGCACAAACGGATCTGCCTTGACCCCCAAGTTCCAGGGGAAGATTGCAGCTAAAGCGCCCAGCACGCCCAGGGCCACATACCAGGCCATCAATTCGCGCAGCAGGAAATTGGGGAAGAACTTCATCTCACGCTTCGCAGCGGGATTGGCCTTCCACTCGAGTTCCAACTTGGGAGGCACGCTGATGCCCGCGTGTTGAACTAACAACACGTGGAGCAGGAGAAACAAAGTCGCCAAGCCCGGCAGAACGGCAACATGAAATCCGAAGAAACGGGTCAGGGTGGCTCCGCTTACCTCTTCGCCACCGCGAAGGAAAATCATTACGGGTTTGCCGACGACCGGAACCTGCCCGGCCACTTCGGTCCCAACCTTGGTAGCGAAAAAGGCCAGGGTATTCCAAGGCAACAGATAACCGCTAAAGCCGAACCCCATGACGAGAAAAAGAAGGATTACTCCGGTGACCCAGGTGAGTTCACGCGGCTTGCGGTAAGCCTTAAGAAACATCACGCTGAACATGTGCGCGAAAGCAGTAAAGATCATCAAGTTGGCTGACCACGAGTGAATGGAACGTACCAACCACCCAAACTGCACCCTGGTCATGATGTACTGAACACTCTCGAACGCTTCGTTCGCTCCCGGCCGGTAGTACAGCAGCAGCAAAATCCCGGTCAGTACCTGAATGACGAAGAGGAAAAGAGTGATACCTCCCAGGAAGTACCAATAGGAGAGCCGGTGCATGGGAACCGACTTCTTCATCAGGGGAGCGACGAGTTCGTCCCAGCCCAATCGCTCCTCCAGCCAACTGTGAATGTTGCTGATCCGGCTCATCTCAGGCCTCCCGACGGCGCCTCACGAAGATCTCATCGCCGCGAACTTGTACGTCAAAGCTCTCGAGAGGGCGCGGCGGGGGGCCGGAAATGTTACGACCGCTCAAGTCGTACATGCCGTTATGGCAGGCGCACCAAACCTCGTGCAGATCAGGCCGGTATTGCACGGTGCAGGAGAGGTGCGTACAGGTGGCCGACATCGCGCGATAATCGCCGCCGGCAGTGCGGATCAGCAACCCCGGGCGGCTGCCGAAGCGAAAGATCTTTCCACTATTTAGAGTCAATTCTCCAACCCGGCCGGCCACGACGGAATCGCTTCCGAGATCGGCTGACTTGGGTGGAATCAGGAAGCGCAAGACGGGATAGATAAAGGCGATGGCAGTCGCAACCAGTCCGCCCCCTAGAAGTACTTCAACGAACCGTCGCCGCGGCATCGGTGGCGACGGCCGGCTGCCGACGTCGGTCATACCGTCGTTACTTGTTGCCATTAATGGTCCTCTCTGGACATATCCTCCTGCCCAACCTGCGGAAGCGAACCTCTTCAGCGGGCTTGGGCGAGGATCATGCAAGCTGTTCGGTAGATATAGGAGATAAGGTTACACAGCGCCGTGCTCTGCATCACTGGGGGTGGTGACGAACCTCACACGTTCACCGTACGAGAGTGGCGTGCCGCGAGTGTCCTCGCAAGCTCCTTTCCAACCGTCTGTTTCCTCTTGCTCTGATATATTTTTCGTTCCAGGTTTTCCGGAACCGAATGCCGATCTTTTCGCCGACCGAAATCGCGAAAGAAAAAGTCGGGGCGGTGCAGGATTATTCCCTGCTCGCCGGCCGGTCGCTCAGCAACGTCTTTGGAAGCCCCGCTACTATGCCGACACCCTGTTGCAAGCCGACTCGGTCGGCGTCGGTTCACTTCCCATCGTGATCCTCACCGGTTTCTTCACCGGCGCCGTGCTGGCGTTGCAGACTTCCAGCACCCTGCAGCAGTTCGGTTCTCTGTCCCTGACGGGCAAGCTGGTTTCCCTGTCCATGGTGCGGGAGCTCGGGCCGGTGCTGACCGGATTGCTGGTGGCGGGCCGGAATTCCAGCGGAATGGCCAGCGAACTTGGCTCCATGAAGGTAACCGAGCAGATCGATGCCATGCGCGCCATGGGAGTGGATCCCACCAAGAAGCTGGTGACGCCGCGCGTGATCGCTAGCGTCGTCATGATGTTCTTCCTCAGCATCATCTCTGACCTGGTGGGACTTGCCGGCGGTTTTGGTATTCGTACTTTCTGCTGGGGCTTGACCCCAACCAGTACTGGACGACCGCCTACCAGGCACTCCGTTTCGGAGACGTGTTCATGGGGTTAGGAAGCCAGTGGTCTTCGGCTTTATCATCGCCACCATCGGCTGTTACTACGGAATGTCGGCCAAGGGGGGCACACAAGGCGTGGGCCGGGCCACCACGCAAGCCGTGGTCGCTGCCTCCGTGCTGCATCGTGGTCAGCGATTTCTTCATCACTCAAGCTGCTTAATGGGATTTTTCCAGTACTAGCCATGTCGAGTCTCGCGCCTCAAGTCGGGCAGCCGGAGTCGCGCGTCTCGCGCCCGGACGAACCTGTCGTCACATTTCAGGACGTCGAGATTGCCTTTGACCACCCGGTATTGGAAGGCATTTCGTTTCAGCTCCCCCGGGGTGAAACAAAGATCCTGCTGGGCGCGGCAGGCACAGGAAAACCCTAATTCTGAAGCTGGTGCTGGGATTGATCAAGCCTGATGCCGGCCGCATAACGGTCCTCGGCGAGGAAGTCACGCGGATGCGGGAGCAGGACCTGTTCGAACTCCGCCGCAATATCGGCATGGTGTTCCAGGAAAGCGCGCTGTTTGATTCGCTGACGGTCGAAGAAAACGTGGCCTACCGTCTGATTGAGGAAACAGGAAGGATCACGGACGAGATCCATGCGCGCGTGCTGGAGGCGTTGCGCTTCGTCGAACTGGAGCGCACAGTGAACCTCTTTCCGTCGGAGCTTTCAGGCGGCATGAGGCGAAGAGTGGCGATCGCGCGCGCGATTATCACTCAACCCGAGGTCCTGCTCTACGATTCCCCTACTGGCGGACTCGACCCCGTCACCTCAAACACAATCATTGAGCTGGTGGTGAAGCAGCGTGACGTATATCAAACCAGTTCCCTGCTCGTGACCCACCGCCTGCAGGACGCCTTCACCATGGCGAGTCATTATTTCGATCGCGAGCAAAACAAAATGGTGCCAGTCGCGGACGGCAACGTCCGCGACCTTCACACCAAGTTCCTGATTCTCCGCGACGGAAAGATCATATTCGAGGGGACCGCGGCCGAGTTGCTCCGCTGCACCGATCCCTACATTCGCGAATATCTGAGTTAGGCGTTTGAGCTTGGCCGCCAAATCCACTGCGAAGCCAGGCGTCTAGGCGCCCCTTCCAACAGCCTCAGCGCATTGCCGCGAAGCGCTGCTGGAAGCGCGCAACCCGATCCTGCGCCTCCAGGCGAGCTTTCCACGAACTTCTGCATGTTGGCGCCGAAGATATCCATGCCCGTCCGTTGGCGGATCTCCGCCAGAAAAGGCTCGAACTTGGCATAGACGAAGAACAGTTCGGTGAAGTTATCGCGCGCGAGGTCTTCGTTGAGCGCGCCACGAAGCACCAGGGACGCCGCCATGCCCCAGTATCCAAAGACCTGGCGCAGGTAGGCGTTCTCTTTGCTCGAAAAGTCCCCCAGCACCGCCATCACGTCGTCGATGGTTTGCGGCGCAAAGTCAAAGACGAAGTTGCGCGCCTCGCGCATCACCGTTTCCCGGCGAAAATCGTAAAGCTTCAGAATCAGTTCAGCATCTGCTGGTGTGGCTTGTGATTTGCTCATAAGGTCTCCTGGCTGGATAGCTGGGAAAGCACCACCTCCGCCAGGCTTCCTGGGGCACGAGGTGGTGCAATTCTGAATTTGCGTTGCGGACTGCTATCAGGCTTTCGCCATCTGAGCAAATGCTTCGCTGGCACGGCGCTCCATCTCCTCGGGCGCAACGTCCTCGACGTGCTGCCCAAGCGCCCAGATGTGGCCGAAGGGATCTTTGAGCTGACCGTAACGGTCGCCCCAGAACTGGTTCGCCAGCGGCATGGTGACGGTCGCACCCGCACTCACGGCCTGGTCGAACAGCTTGTCGATGCCGTCCATATAGAGATTCAGCACCACCGAGACTGCCACCAAGCGTCTTGGGCGAGCGATCCCATGCCCGGAAACTCGTCGGCGAGGAACAGCTTGGAATCGCCAATCTTGAATTCCGCGTGCATTACCTTGCCGTCGGGGGTCTTATGAACCCCTCCGACCTGCGCGCCGAATGCCTTCTTGTAGAATTCGAGCGCCTCGTCGGCGCCGTTCACCACAAGGTGCGGAGTAATCGTATGCAGACCCTCAGGAACCGCTTTCACTGCCATATCGTCATTCTCCTTCACTAAGAAATGCCCGGCGAAAGTGGCCGGGCGGTATCGGCTGGAATCGCTGTCTATTATGCAACAGCTACGGGCTGGATTTCCCGCGAGTAGTCACATTTAACCGTACTTTCATCCCCGGCTTTCTTCTTTCCGCGGCTCTTAGGCTCGTCGGGCTCGGTGCGTTTGTTATTTGGACAAACCATGAACGTGCCCGACTTGAGGTTCTTTTCCAGCAGATACGGACTGCCACACTCCGGACAGGCTTCGTCGATCGGCTTATACGCCGAAGTGAACCGGCACTTGGGATAATTGGAGCATCCGTAGAAGAAGTTTCCGCGGCGCGCCTTCTTCTCCGCGAGGTCTCCGGTCTTGCACTCCGGACATTTCACCCCAATGTAGTTCTGCTTCACCCACTTGCATTCCGGATAGCCGCTACATGAGATGAATTCTCCGAAGCGGCCATGGCGCAGCAGCAGGTTGCGCCCACATTGCGGACATTTCTCATCCAGCGGAATGTCGGGCACTTTCTTCGCCTGGTCCAGGCGGCGAGTGGTCTTGCAGTCGGGATATCCGGTACAGGCCATGAATTGTCCGAATCGCCCGCGCTTCAGCACCATGGGCCGGCCGCAGTTCTCGCAGTATTCTTCCTGCGTCGTCTCCTGCAGATCGGCAGAGTCCAGGTCCGGCAGGTCGATCGGGTTTTCTTTCGTGAAAGTGCAACTGTTGGGGTCGGTCTTGTCATACGCGCTGCACGCGTAGAACGATCCGTGTTTGCCCCACTTGATGACCAGCGGCGAGCCGCACCGTTCGCACTTCTCGTCGGTGGGCTTCTCCATCCGCTTCACGTTCTCCATGTGCTTTTCGGCGTAATGGAGGTCCTTCTCGAACTTCTTGTAGAACTCGGCCAGAGCGTCGGTCCAGCGCTCCTTGCCGTCTTCGATTTCGTCGAGCTCCTCCTCCAGCCTCGCCGTGTACTGCAGATCGAAAATGTCCGTGAAGTTTGCGACCAGCAGGTCGGTTACCACGAAACCGATCTCGGTGGGGACGAACTTGCCGCCAATCTTCTGCACGTACTGGCGCTCCTGGATGGTGCTGATGATGGCGGAATACGTCGAAGGCCGGCCAATACCGCGCTCTTCCAGCTCTTTGACCAGCGACGCCTCGTTAAAGCGGGGCGGAGGCTCGGTGAAATGCTGCTCCGCATCGAGGCCCTTCAGGGTGAGCTTCTGGCCTTCTGTAAGCACCGGCAGTTTGTGCTTGAGCGCCTCGTCCTCTTCGTCCTTGGTGTCCTTCGACTCCTCGTAAACCTTGAGGAAGCCTTCGAACTTCAGACACCGAACCAGTAACGCGGAAGCGGTAAACGTCATTGCCGTTCCTCGCGTCAATGTCCACCGTCGTCTGGTCGAAGACCGCCGGGTTCATCTGCGACGCCACAAAGCGCTGCCAGATAAGCTTGTAAACCTTGTATTCGTCTTCCTGCAAATACTGCTTTATCGCGTCCGGATGTCGAAGCGCCGAACTGGGCCGAATGGCCTCATGCGCATCCTGCGTGTCTTTCTTCGACTTGTACGTATTCGGCGATTCGGGCAGGAACTGCGGGCCGTAACTGCTCGCAATCAGCTCGCGTACTTCGGTCAGCGCTTCATTCGAAACCCGGGTCGAGTCGGTACGCATGTACGTGATGAGTCCGACCGTGCCCTCATCGCCGAGATCGACGCCTTCGTAAAGGCGCTGCGCGATCATCATGGCCCGCTTGACACTGAAGCGCAGCTTCCGGGAGGCGTCCTGTTGGAACTTGCTGGTGGTGAACGGCGCGGCCGGGCTGCGGCGTCGCTCGCGCTTGTCCACCGAGCGCACGCTCCAGTCGGCGTGCTCCAACGCCGCCTTTAGCTTGCCTGCTTCTTCGCCATTGGGGATCGGCGTCTTCTCGTCGCCGATGCCGATAAACCGCGCGGTAAATGCGGGGGGCTTGGCCGCCTGCAAGTGGGCGTCGATGGTCCAATACTCTTCCTTGACGAACGCCTTGATGTCGCGCTCGCGCTCGACAATAAGACGCAATGCGACCGTCTGCACGCGGCCTGCGGAGAGCCCGCGGCGAACCTTGTCCCACAACAGCGGAGAAACCTGATAGCCAACCAGTCGGTCGAGCACGCGGCGGGTCTGCTGCGCGTCCACCAGATTGCGGTCGATATCGCGGGGATGCTGAAACGCATCCTGCACGGCGCGCTTGGTGATCTCATTAAAGGTGACGCGGCGGATATTGACTGGTGACTTCTTGCGTTTCTTGCCATCCACGCTCTCGCCGCCAAGTTCCTCGGCCAGATGAGCAGCGATGGCTTCGCCTTCGCGGTCCGGATCAGGCGCCAGATAGATGGTGTCGGCCGATTTTGCCAGCTTCTTCAGCTTGGCGACGACCTTCTCCTTGCCAGGAATTACGACGTACTCGGTCGAGAAATCGTTGTCGATATCGACCCCGAGCGACTTCTTGGGCAAGTCTTTGATGTGGCCGAGCGAGGCTTCCACCTCGTAGCCCGCGCCCAGATATTTTTGGATCGTCTTCGCCTTGGCCGGCGACTCGACGATGACTAGACCTTTGGACAATGGAACCTCAGCGATATGAAACTTAGCACGATTACCAGGAAACTCGAAACTGAGCTGTCAGCCATCAGCCGTCAGCCGTCAGCTAAAACTCGTCGCTACAGCCGCTTAGGCAGTTGCGCTGAGACGGCTCGCGAGCCACGCGCGTCGGTCTGAATCGTCCGCAACAACGAATTCAGCATTCTCTTAATCTCTACCACGCCGGACTTGAGTCGCTCGTAGCCGTCATCACTGAGAAAACCCAAATCATGAGCGAGCAGGAGAGCTCATACTCCACCTCGCTCGCCGACCCGAACGCAATCTGTACGAATCTCGCGAATTCCAGCTGCGTACGCCCGCATCCTTCGGCCAGGTTAATGGCTATAGATGAGGATGCCCGCCGCAACTGGCTCGTGAGGCCAAACATCTCGGTTCGCGGAAAGCGCTCTGTGATCTGGTAGACCTGCAGCGTAAAGTGGTGCGCCTTTTCCCAGACGGACAAGTTTCGAAAATTCTGCATGAATCCTTCCTTCGCCGTTTAGCTGATGGCTGACGGCTGATGGCTGACAGCTAAATGGTCCGCACATAGTACTTCCCCGGCAGTTGCCTGATCCGGCCGCTCAGCTCCAGTTCGAACAATGCGCTGAAAATTTCCGAAGAGGAGAGATACGAAGTGAGGCGCTCGACCAACTGGTCGATGTGGGTGGACTCATCCGACCGCAACAGCACGAAGACCTTTTTCTCTGCCGGAGGAAGGTCCGCCGCCTGAAACAATGATGCCGCAGTGTCACTCTGCGATTCAGGCTGCTCTGGAGGGGTTAGTGCCAAACGGGTGTCCGCAGGCAGCCCCTCCCAGACATCCTCCCATGTCGCGACCAGCGCAGCACCCTGTTTTATCAATGTGTTAGGGCCCCAGGAGAGCTTGTTGGTTACGTTGCCCGGTACCGCATATACCTCGCGGCCTTGCTCCAGCGCGCAGCGTGCCGTCACCCGCGTGCCGCTGAATTCGCCAGCCTCAATCACCAGCACACCAATGGCGATGCCGCTGATGATCCGGTTGCGAATAGGAAAGTTCTGCGGCGCCGGAAACGTGCCCAGCGGAAACTCGGTCAGGATTGCCCCACCGCAGGCAAGAATCTGATCTGCGATCTTTCGATTGTCCTTCGGGTAAACCTCATCGATCCCGGTACCCCAAATGGCGACGGTGCGGCCGTGGGCGTTCAGTGCGCCACGGTGCGCAGCAGTATCGATCCCACGCGCCATGCCGCTAAAGATGATGAGTCCACGAGCAGCCAGATCGCAGCCGAGACGCTCGGCCATGCCCGTGCCGTAAGGCGTCGGATGCCTGGTGCCGACGATTGCAATTCCAGGTTTATCTATGATTTCCGCGTTCCCTTTCAGGTACAGCACAAGAGGAGGATCGTAGATCTCCAACAGCCTTCGGGGATACTCCGCGTCGCCCGGAACGATCACGGTCGCGCCCTCTTCCTTGGCGTGATCGAGTTCGGCGGCGGCCAACTCCAGCGACTTGCCAAGCGCAATGCTTTGCGCCGCCGCGGCTGGCAGCCCAGCCGCTTCCAAAGCGGCAAGCGAGGCGGAGAACAAGTGATTGACGCCGCCGAAACTCTCCACCAGTCTGCGACCTCGACCCGCACCCACGCCCGGTGTTAGTGACAAGGCGAGCCATTGCAGTTGACGGGTGACGGCGTAATCATGGGCTCGAACCGCTGCTTCAATTTCCATGGCGACTCCTGCGGACTTCTATCCAATGAACGGAGGGTAACCTGCCGACTGGTTACCGTCAGTGAGCCACGTCACTGGGGGCAGTGCCAAAGCCAGCCTGCTAGACTCGATGGTTCATGCCCGGCCTGCGGATCTCTGCTATCTCATTCCTGAATACGGCGCCCCTTATGTGGGACTTCGAACACGGCGATGCCGGCCGCAACTTTGATATTGAATACACGGTTCCGTCCGCTTGTGCGGCCGCCCTCGCTGCCAGCCAGGCTGACATCGGCATCATCCCCGCATTCGCCTATGCCGAGATACCTGGGCTGGTCATCCTGCCGAATATCGCCATCGCGGCGAAGGACCGCGTGCGCTCCATTCTGCTGGTCAGCAAGAAGCCAATCGAGGAAGTGCAAACTGTCGCGACGGACTCCAGTTCTCGCACCTCGGTCGCCCTTTTGCTGGTCCTGTTTGCGAAGTTCCTGGGAGGCCCCCGCCGGCTCACGCCGCACGCGCCGCAACTCGAAGCCATGCTGCGTGACCACGACGCGGCGCTCCTCATCGGCGATGCCGCACTGAAGGTGCCGAGCGGCTCCGGCTACTATCTCTACGATCTGGCGCATGAGTGGCGCGAACGAACGGGCAAGCCGTTCGTCTTCGCGTTCTGGGCGGTGCGACTCGATGCCCTCAACCGGCAGCCGAGCGTCATCGATCTGGCCAAGGTATTTCAGAGCTCGCGAGATCATGGCCTTCAGCCGGAGAGCCTCGCCACCATCGCCAGAGAGTGGTCTCCGAAGCTCGGCTTGAGCCCGGACGACATTCGCCAATACCTTACGCAGAACATTCACTACTACCTCGACCGTGAGAATCATGCGGGGCTGCAACTGTTCCTGCAGCACGCGCAGGAGATCAAGCTCCTTCGGGAAGTGCCTGAGTTGCGTTTTCTCGGACCAGTCGCATTTGGGGGCTCGCGGAAGTAACCTCCGTCATGCGCGGATGCTCAAGGCGCTAAGAGGTTTCGGTGTTTGACCCCACTTTTTCCCGGTGCTACCGTCGAGCCTAGCTCCCGATGGGCTACAGATTGCAGTACATTCCGGTCGCGCTGCTGGTGCGCCTGATCGGCGCATTGCCGCGCCCTCTGGCCCGCGGTGTTGGTATTCTCATCGGCGGGATTGTTTACCACCTCCACCTGCGCCTACGGCGCGTGGGGATGCGCAATCTGCAGCTTGCCTTCCCCGAGAAATCAAAAAAAGAACGGCGGAAAATCTTGCGTGGGGTGTACGTGTCGCTCGGCCGTTTGCTGGGCGAAGCCTGCCTCTTCCCGGCTTACACGCCTGAGAATGCCTCCCAGGTCGCGGTGTATCAGGGCTTCGAGAATTTTGAAGCGGCGGAGAAGCTGGGTAAAGGCGTGCTGCTCCTCACCGGCCACTTCGGCGGCTGGGAGGTTGGATCGTTCTTCCACTCCCTTATGGGACACCCCATGCAGATCGTCGTGCGCCCGCTCGACAATCCTTGCGTGGACGCGCTAGTGACGCGTTACCGCGGACTGCATGGCAATACCATGATCGGCAAGCAGGAATTCGCCCGCGGACTCATCGCGGCCATGCGCGAGAACGCCACCGTCGGCATTCTGATGGACACTAACATGACACCGCCGCAAGGTGTGTTCGTGGATTTCTTCGGCATTCCCGCATGCACCGCCAGCGGCCTGGCGCGTGTCGCGCTTCACACCGGCGCAGCTGTGGTTCCGGCGTTCACCATCTGGGACCCGGTGCTGCGCAAGTATCGCGTGGAGTTCGATCCCGCTCTGGATCTAGTGCGTACGGGCGATCACGAAGCCGACACCGTGGCCAACACTGCCCTTTTCACCAAGGTCATCGAGCAATACGTGCGCCGCTATCCCGACCAGTGGCTGTGGGTGCATCGCCGCTGGAAAACGCGTCCGACAGGAGAGCCGGGGTTGTATTAGCCCGGCGATTTTGCCCTCTTCCTCGTAAGGTGAACCTGAAATTGGCGAGCCTCTTTTTGTCTCACAAAGGGTCCTTTGTGCAACCGGTTCGTTGGCCGCCATCTCTTGTGTTTGGGAGAAAATACCTCTTGTGAACGCCGATGACATCGGATACGGCAGTGGTTGCCGTGAGACGGTCAATGACGAGCGGCCAGCTAGGTGTAGCGATCTGGTTTGTTTACAGTTTTGTGGTCGGCGGGACGGGAGTTCCGGATTTTATTGGAGCATCATTAGATTTCTGGCGTTTTGATCCCCTTATACCGTTCCATCTGTTCGTTCGCTTTTTGCTCTGAGGGGTCGATGATCTGGGCCTGGAGGCCAGCCAGCAACGACTCCTCGTTCTCATAGCGCAGCGTCGGCAGCACCCACGGATAACTTGTAAGGTCGTTGTACATCGCCCATTCAAGATTGGAAGCCAGCAGGATCGGCTGCACTGGAACAGACGGCAGAATCGGAACGATGCGCGTCAGTTCTTGCGGCAAGCTTCTGGCATCGGTCAGGTCCGCGATCACGAACCGTGCCATGTGAGCCAGCGTCGAGATGGTTTCGGTCAGATCCCGGTGAGATGGCTTCTCGAAATCGAACAGGATCGGAATGTAATTGCGACGGCGGAGTTCATCGCGCAACGCGTCGAGGATCGCCTTACGTTCCGGTGTGAAGCGGCCCAGGATGAGAACCAGCTTCGTGGTGATCGTATCGATGACGTGACGGAGACGTGTATTGTTCAAAAGCAGATAAATAAATTGCGCCACTTCCAGATCGTCGACCGTGATCGGTGCATCTGCACAGGACGGCTGGATGAGCAAGTTTTGTTGAACCGCTCCCTCCAGCGATAGATTCCAGGCAGATATACCAAAAATCGATGCGCCCGTAAGATCAGCTCTATCAAAGCGGGTGTCGACGAGAACAGCTGAACTTAAATTCGCCTCGCGCAGGTTCGCCTCGGTCAGGTCCGCCCCGTACAGGTCCGCCTCGGTCAGGTCCGCCCCGCGCAGGTCCGCCCCGCGTAGGGTCGCCTGCCTTAGCTTTGCCCCTGTCAGGATCGCCCCTCTCAGGTCCGCGAGGCTCAGGTCCGCCCCGCCCAGGTCCGCCTCGCGCAGGCCCGCCCGGAACAGGTTCGCCCGGATCAGTTCTGTACCACCCAGGTAAGCATCGTGCAGGTCCGCCCCGGTCAGGTCCGCCTCGGTCAGGTGCGCCGAGCCCAGGTTCGCCGAGCCCAGGTCCGCCTCGCTGAGGTTCGCCTCGCGCAGGTCCGCGAGGCTCAGGTCCGCCCGACATAGGTTCACCCCGCGCAGGTTCGCCTCGCGCAGGTCCGCCCCCAGGAGGTAAGCCTCGCTGAGGTTCGCCCCGCGCAGGTCCGCGTGACTCAGGTCCGGCACGACGGATTCGTTGTTGTTGTGCCGCCACTTGTTCCACGGGTTCACGCCCTGTTTCAGGATCGCCAGATGTTCCGGGTTGGACATGCTAACAACCACTATATAGGCCCGACACGATAGGCAGGGCGGCCCGGCCTGAGACAGGTGTCGCGCGGGCCGATTTGTGACCTCTAAATGTGGACAAATGGCCTCGTATGACATTCATGTGAACGCCAATTGAAAATGAAAATCACTTGACCCTCATTGGCCGGTTTGCCCGACCCCCGAGGTACGAAAAGCGCCACAAGCGTGCGAAATACGAAAAGGAGCCAGTGTTCGGCATGATCGAGCGCGGCGGCAGGGCGAAGACTTACCACCGACCGGCCACGGCTCGATTCTATGGAATGAGGGGCGTATCACCTGCCGTCACAAAAAACGGATTGCGGAGTTGAATGGCTGTTGCGTGCGCGGAACCCATCAACCTACTGTTCACAATGGGTCCTTTGTGCCGCTAGCTGTTTTGGGTCAATAACGGCCACTTGCGTCTGCGTAGTAATAGAATGCCTCTATGTCGGCATACTGGAAGTCCTCCTCCGATTTGGACGGATCATCCCGGAGGGAGCACGAAAAGGACGGGCTGGAACTCGTCCGCTTCCGGTTTGTCCCAGCAGCTGAAGACACCTTGTTAGACATATACGAAACGAACGCTAGAGGAGCCGATCACATCGAGTTCGGCAAGGCAGCAGATTGGTCTGACCGGGAGCTGGGGCTGGATTTCAATGTTGAGCGTAAAGCGTGGCCTGCGTACAGACAATTCGTCGAGCAGGAGAGAAGATCACGGATTCCCCATGGGGCCATGTTTGATTTCGCGGCCGTCGTTCGCGATGCTGTAGTTGCAATTGCCTCATCGGGGCTGACCGCAAGCGTACTGACGTTGATGAAAACATGGGTGGAAGCTCGAAACGGTCGAAAGCTGAGGATTAAAGTCGGCGATATTGAGGTGGAAGTCACTCAGATGGCCGAAAAAGACGTCTTGCGCATTTTCGATCTGCTGCAAGAGAAAGCCGACCGCAACCGGATTCGAGCTCTCCTATTAGAGATGGACTCAAAAAAGCAAGAAGGGAGCGGTAGCGGTTTTCACAAGAGCCCTGATCCGTAAGTAGAGCCCGCCGCTTGTTGCAGAAAGCGTAAGTTTTGAGACGACGGACGGACCTTCGAAAATCAAGGGGTTGTTGCGTGTTTCAAAAGTCTGTCTCAAAATGATTGCGACGCAATATATACCCGTTGAGGATTCCGGCGCACTGTTTTTAACTGCGCTTAGGCTTGGGAGTCCGGGCTGTGGTTTTCCATCTCGGAGGTTTTCGAAACTACCCACTACCCACTATCCACTGCCCACTGCTATAACTCCCTCATGCCTCAAACCCTGCAATCGCTGGCGGAGTTCACGGCTACCCGTCTCATCGGCGACGGCGGCATCGAAATCACCCGCGTCGCCAGCATCGGACAAGCGCAGCCGGGTGATCTGGTATTCGTGCAGGACGAGAAGCATCTGGAGCAAGCTCTGGCGTCGGCGGCCAGCGCGGTCATTGCCGGCGAATTCGCCGCGTCATCATCGGGACGCAAGCCGCTCTTGATCGCTGCAAATCCGCGTCTGGCCTTCGCGCGTGCCGCTGCATTATTGCATCCCCCGAGGACGTATCCGCCTGGCATTCATGAAACCGCGGTAGTTCACTCCTCCGCGAAGCTTGCCCTCACCGTCAGCGTCGATGCTCACGCAGTGATCGAAGCGAATGCCGTTATCGGGCAGCGCACGCACATCGGAGCGGGAACGTATGTCGGCGAAGGCGTGGTGATCGGCAACGATTGCGACCTCTATCCACGCGTGGTCATCTATCCGGGCACAACGCTGGGGCGCCGCGTGGTCGTGCATGCGGGCGCGGTGCTCGGCTCCGACGGCTTCGGCTTTGTGCGCGATGAAGTGTACGGCCCCTATCAGAAATTCCCACAGGTCGGTGAGCTGATTGTTGGCGATTACGTCGAGATCGGCGCCAACTGCACGATCGATCGGGGCGCGCTGGAAAAGACCGTTATCGGCGCGGGGACGAAGCTCGACAACCTGGTGCACATCGGTCACAACACCAGCGTTGGAGCCAACGTTGTCATTGCCGCGCAGACTGGTGTTTCAGGCAGCACCAGGATCGGCGACGATGCCGTCGTCGGGGGACAGGTCGGCCTTGGCGATCACGCCACCATCGAGCCCGGCGTGATCCTCGGCTCGGGGAGCGGCGTCCTATCCCACAAGATCGTTCGCGGCAAGGGTGTCGTCTTCTGGGGCCGGCCTGCACGTCCGCTTCGCGAGTATCTGCGGGGATTGGCCGTCCTGGCGCGCCTGGCCCGTAAGGACGAAGGGTGATGGCAATCATCGTCATTGGCGGGCACTCTCGCAGCGTAGGCAAAACCAGCGTCGTCGCCGGCCTCATCGCCGCGCTGCCTGAGTTCCGCTGGACTGCCGTCAAGATCACCCAATACGGACACGGCATCTGCTCCGCCAAGGGAGAGCTTTGCGACTGCGCCACCGACGACCATTCCTGGGCGCTGACCGAAGAGCGTGACCGCAGCGGCGAGAGTGACAGCTCGCGCTTTCTGGTCTCGGGTGCGGTGCGTTCGCTGTGGGTGCGGACCCGCCAGGGAATGTTGGCCGAAGCCATGCCTCGTCTGCGTCAGGAACTGGCTGGCGCGGAGAACGCCATCCTGGAGTCCAACTCTGTGCTGCGCTTCCTGCGGCCTGACCTTTACATCACGGTCCTGGACGCCGCAACCGCTGACTTCAAAACTTCGGCGCAGGAGTTCCTCGACCGCGCCGACGCCGTGATTCTGCACGACGGCTCCGATCGCTTCGCCTGGTCCAACATTTCTCTGAAGCCGGTGGCGGACAGGCCGATGTTCCGCATCCGCCCACCGCAGTACGTCACGCCGGAGCTGGTCGACTTCGTGAGGACGAGATTGGGAATTGCTCACCCGGGATTGTGATCCGTACGGTATGCTCGTGTCTGTCACTGCGGCAAGCGAATCGCCTCTGCGGGTTTAACGTTCTTTTCTCCACTCTGCTGAATGAGCTTGGCCACAAGAGCGGTCCAGCCGGTCTGATGACTTGCGCCAATGCCGGCCCCACTGTCTCCATGAAAGTATTCGTGGAACAGTACCAGATCACGCCAGTGCGGATCCGACTGGAACTTTTCTATCTCACCAGATACCGGGCGTCGCCCTTCCCCGCTACGCATGAAGATACTGCTCAGCCTGCGCGAAAGCTCGGCCGCGACCTCCCATAGGGTCAGCAGCTTTCCGGAGCCGGTCGGGAACTCGACCTTGAAGTCGTCGCCCAGGTAATAGTGGAAGCGCTGCAGCGACTCGATGAGCAGAAAGTTCGTTGGGAACCAGATCGGACCGCGCCAGTTCGAATTGCCACCGAACAGGCTCGACCGCGATTCTCCGGGCTCATAGTCAACTCGATGCTCCGTTCCATCCATGCGGAACACGTAGGGATTGCTTTCGTGGAATTTCGACAGCGCCCGGATGCCGTAGGGTGACAGGAACTCAGTCTCGTCGAGCATGTACCTCAGAACAGAGCGTAGCTTGTTCGCATCAACGATTGACAGCAGCCGGCGCTCGCCCCGTCCGGCCGTTCGCATGCACGCAGCGTTGGCGGTCAGGTCGGGACGGTTCTCGATGAACCACTCCATGCGCCGCTTGAACGAGGGCATGGCATCGAGTAGTTCCGGATCAAGAGTTTCGACCGCAAACAACGGAATCAATCCCACCATGGAGCGGACCTTCAGCGGCTCGCGCCTCCCATCGGGCAGGTGCAGTACGTCATAAAAGAAGCCATCTTCCTCGTTCCACATGCTGTGGCCATCGCTGCCGCGGTGGCTCATCGCGTGCGCGATGTACAGGAAGTGCTCCCAGAACTTACTGGCCACGTCCTCGTAGGCAGGATCGTTCTTGGCCAGCTCGAACGCGATCGCCAGCAGATTGAGGGTATACATCGCCATCCAGCTGGTGCCGTCGGACTGCTCGATGTGGCCACCGGTGGGCAAGGGAGCGCTGCGATCGAACACGCCAATGTTGTCGAGACCTAGAAAGCCGCCCTGGAAAACGTTCATCCCTTCCGCGTCCTTCCGATTCACCCACCAGGTAAAGTTCAGCAGCAGCTTGTGGAAGACGCGCACCAGAAACGCGCGGTCGCCCTTACCGTTCTGCTTCTTGTCAATCTTGTAAACGCGCCACGCCGCCCAGGCATGGACGGGAGGATTTACATCTCCCAAAGCCCATTCGTAAGCGGGCAGCTGGCCGTTAGGATGCATGTACCACTCGCGCGTCAGCAGTACCAACTGCTCCTTGGCGAACTCCGAATCCAGCAGCGCCAGCGGCACGCAGTGGAAGGCCAGGTCCCAGGCCGCGTACCAGGGATACTCCCATTTGTCCGGCATCGAGATGACGTCGGCATTGTAGAGGTGCGGCCACTCTTTGTTGCGGCCATGTCGCCGCTCCGGCGGTGGTGGCGGGCCAGCCGGGTCGCCATGCAGCCACTCGCGCTGGACATAGTGATAGAACTGTTTCGACCACAAAAGCCCCGCAAAGCTTTGGCGCATCACGGTGCGCGCGTCTTTGGTCAAGTCCGCCGGTATAATTCGCGCGTAGTAGTCGTCAGCCTCGAGCTTCCGCGCTGTGAAGATGCGATCAAACTCGCCGTTAAGCGGGTCTTTGCCCGCCGGCCAGTTCTGGTCGGTAAGCCGCAGCTTCACCGTGACTGTCTCGCCCGGCGCGACCGTAAACCGATAAGCGGGCGCGGCCTTGGTACCTGATCCCTCTTCCTGCACGGCATCCAGCCGTCCATTCACAACGTAATCGTTGATGCCGTCTTTGCAGAACACCGGCCCTGGAGCGTGGTACAGCCGCCGCTTGTTGGTCTCGTTCTCGGTGAACAGCACTGCCGGCTTGTTCTCGCAATAGAGGTAGCGCTTCCCGTAATTCGGATGTTCGATGTTGATGACGGTGTCGGGGCGGCCGTTCGCTCCCTTTTGCAACGTGGGCTTTATCTCCCCGTTCGTCCACGACCAGGTGTTGCGGAACCAGATTGTGGGCAGAAGGTGAAGTCGCGCTGGGTCAGGTCCACGATTGGTTGCGCTGATACGAATGAGGAGGTCCTCAGGAGTGGCTTTTGCGTACTCCACCACCACATCAAAGTAGCGGTTGTCTTCGAACACACCGGTGTCCATGAGTTCGAACTCGGGATCGTCCTTGCCGCGCCGCCGGTTCTCCTCCAAAAGCTGCTGGTACGGAAACTCCGCCTGCGGATACTTGTAGAGAAACTTCATGTAGGAGTGCGTGGGGGTGCTGTCGAGGTAGAAGTAATATTCTTTGACGTCTTCGCCGTGATTGCCTTCGTTGCCGGTGAGTCCGAATAGCCGCTCCTTCAGCATTGGGTCCTTTTCGTTCCACAGCGCCAGCGCGAAGCAGATGTACTGATGGCGATCGCAAATGCCGGCGATTCCATCCTCATTCCAGCGATACGCCTTCGAGCGCGCGTGGTCGTAGGGCAGGTATTGCCAGGCCTCGCCGTTGGGGCTGTAATCTTCACGCACGGTCCCCCAGGCGCGTTCGCTGACATACGGACCCCAGCGCTTCCAATGCGCTCTGCGATCGCGGCATTCGCCCAGCCGTTTTTCCTCAGCAGTCAGGGTCTGGCGTGTTTCCATTCCTCACCTCTCACTATTTCTGGACCAGCAGTAGAAAATGTCCATCTGGGTCGCGAACGAGTCTAGCCCTATTCGCATCCAAGGGACATCCTTGCATTTTATTAATTTTCGGCGACAACTTCGGGACGAGATGCCGCCGCACCACAGGCTGGGCACTGATGCAGTTCCTCGACCGAGCCGAAGAACGGCCCGACCCCTTCTGATGACGCCGATCCGTAGATAATCTTGTCGGCATGATGGTTCATGGGCGTGCCGCACCCGGGACATCTCATTTTGCTCTCGTTGCCCATTTCACACTCCAGTAAACCTGCTTCAATTCAACTCAATGTTTTCGCGCCCGTAACCTAAAGTCTTTGCCATCCAAACCAGTTCCTCCACGAACTTGTCAATACGCCGGTAGAACGATTCGTCGAGAAGCTTGCCTTCAGCGTCAAATACCTTCTGCACGTTGCCGAAGTTGAGGTCCCAGAAGATCGTGACCAGGCCCAACTCCCGCATCACCGGCAACAGGTCCTGGATCCCGCGAGCTCCGCCGAACGGTCCCGCCGAGACTCCCGCAATCCCCACCGCCTTATGGACGTACTCCTTCAGACAGCTATCCAGCACGTGCTTGAGAAGGCCGGAATAGCCGTGATTGTATTCCGGCGAAACGATAACCAGCCCGTCGGCCCGTTCCATCTTGGCGGCAAAGCCGGAGTCTTTAATCGCTTCGCCGGCATCTCCCGTAGGCAGCGGCACATTCGAGATGTCGATTAGTTCGGTTTCGACCTCCGGATGCTTCGACAACTCGGAGGTGAGCAGATGCGCCGCGTGCTCACTCATTCGCCCTTGACGCGTGGTGCCGAGGATTACCGGGATGGACAGAGGGCGTGCAGTTCCCACAAGTTGCTCCTGTTCCGCAGGTGACGGGTTTATTACCGCATTGGGTTAGAACAGAGCTGCCCGTCTGCATGGCTGTTGATCCGATGCCGGGAATCCGGATTGGTTACAGCCAGGAACAGTCTCTCCAGGCCGCTCAACAAATCTCCGGCTTCGAGCCCAACGCCGAATGAATTGTCTTCAGCAAAGCGGCCCGGGTGAACGGCTTTTCCAGAAGAGGAATTCCGTGCGTCAGGCCATGGTTCCCGGCGAGCAGTTCACCGGTGTAGCCCGACATGTAAACAACTTTCATCTCCGGATGCGACTCCACGAGACGTAGCGCCAGGTCGGGCCCTCTCATACCCGGCATGACAACGTCGGTCAACACCAAGTCGATCGTCCGCTTGCCGTCAAGTTGCGCCAGGGCAGACATTCCGTCCGTCGCCTCGATGACCGCATAGCCGTGGTCCTCCAGAATCTGGCGGGCCAGCCGGCGCATGAGCTCGTCATCTTCAACCAGGAGGATCGTCGTTCCTTCATGTCTTGGCAAAGCACCTTCTGCCACTGCTGCTTGCGCAGCTTCAAGCTTATGGTCCGCCGACGGTAGATAAATCTTGAATGTCGTTCCCCGCCCCGGCTCGCTGTAAACAAAAATCTGACCGCCGCTCTGCTGCACGATGCCATACACCGTCGCCAGCCCTAGCCCAGTCCCTTTGCCCATTTCCTTCGTGGTATAGAAAGGCTCGAAGATGCGCGACACCGTGACTTGGTCCATGCCGCAACCGTTGTCGCTGATGGCCAGCATCACGTAGCTGCCCGCTTTCATGGGCGGATGTTGCCTGGCAAAAGCTTCGTCAAATTCCACGGCAGCCGTCTCCACAATCAACTTGCCGCCATTCGGCATGGCGTCGCGAGCATTGACTGCCAGATTCACCACCACTTGGTCGAGGTGGCCGGGGTCGATCTCCACAATCGCGGCCGGCGACCGCGAGAGCAGCGAAATCTCGACATCGTCGCCCATCATCGGCCGCAGAAGTTTGCTCAGGTCTTTGAGGCGCTCGTTGATGTCCAGCACTTGCGGCTGCGCCGTCTGCCGGCGACTGAAGGTAAGCAATTGGCGAGTCAGTGTCGCGCCCCGCTTGGACGCTTCCTGGATGTTGTCAATGTACTCTGGCGGGACGCCCCCGGCGCCTGTGCGCGCGCGAAGCAGTTCACTACATGCCATGATGATGCCCAGGATGTTGTTGAAGTCGTGAGCGATTCCTCCCGCCAGCCGTCCCACGGCCTCCATCTTCTGGGCCTGGCGAAACTGGTCTTCCACCCGCTTCTGCGCCGTGATGTCGCGCGCAATGGTGGAGGCTCCGATGATCTTGCCCTCGGTATCGCGGATGGGCGAAACAGAAATCGAAATATTCAGGCGCCGCCCGTCCTTGGTGACGCGAACGGACTCAAAATATTGGACGCTCTCTCCATGCCGGGTTTTCTCCAGGATTTGCGGAATCTCATCCGCGCGCTCCTTGGGCGCCAGCATGGTAATGGACTTGCCAATGACCTCCTCGGCCTTGTAGCCGTAAATGTGCTCGGCTCCCTTGTTCCAGTGGGTGATGATGCCGTCCAGGTTCTTGCCGATGATCGCATCCTGCGAAGAATCGACGATCAAGGCCAGCCTGCTCTGGTATTGCCAAAGCTGCCGGTCTTTTCTCTGGTCCAGTTCTTTGTGGGCGCGGCGCAAGTCCTCTTCAATGCGCTTGCGATCGCTGATGTCGCGAATCGCGCTCAACACCAGCAGCCCGTTGCCAGTGAGCACAGGACTTAGGCTAATCTCTACCGGAAACTCCGACCCGTCCCGCCGTCTCCCGTAAAGATCGAGCCCGGCTCCCATGCGGCGAATCTTGGGCTCGTCGGTAAATTGCCTTCGATGATGTGAGTGCTGCGGGCGCTGGCGGTCGGGCACCAGGACTTCGACCGGCTGCCCGATCAGCTCGTCCCGGGTATAGCCGAACAGATCTTCAACTTGCGAATTGATCTGCAGAACAATTCCTTCCTGGTTGACGACCAAGGTGGCGTCCGGAACCGCTTCCAGGAAGCTGGGAGACAGCAGCGCCTCCCCGGCCAGCCGGAGTGGCTCGTGGATGTTTTCCTCCTCATCAGGACGAGCAAGCGGATTCATACTGCGCCCCACATGGAACTTCGCTGGTTGTCTACTATACGTCCAAAGCAGCGAGGCGTGAAATGGTGCTGGGCGTGGAAGCGCCCAGCTTCAACCCTGAGAAATGGTCAGCTTTCTCTTTCATGGGGCGTCAGTGTGCACTGACACTCACCTCCGTCCCGACCAGACCTTTGGACACGATATGGTTTGGAAAGAGGATATGGGGCTCGAACCTGTGGATAATGCCCGCCGGTATCGCAGGCGATGGTGCGGCAGGTTCTCGCTCATCCGCTGGACCTAAAGGATATTTTCCTGTCCATCCTTGAATAGGCGATAAACCTGCGTATCGACGAGTAAATCAGCACACGAAAAATGTGGCCGCACGGGCAGTAAGAGGCACCTCGGAGTGGAAAAGGTCGTTCAACCGGCGTCCGGTTCTGCGAAACTCCGCTTCAACTCCACTAAGATTTGCTATGCCGTTCGACCCCAGTCTGTTGTTGAGCGGATTGGGCCGGCCCGGCGTTTAGCGAAAGACCCGCATTTGACCCATAAAATAGTCTTCTGTCTGCCCCCAAACCGCGACCACTGGCCAACTGTCTTACCGCACCACGCCTTCCAGCGGCGAGCTGGCCGTGGCGTATAGCTTCTTCGGCATGCGGCCGGCGAGATACGCATGCCGGCCTGCGAGCACAGCGTTCTTCATGGCTTCGGCCATCAGCACCGGGTCCTGGGCCCCGGCGATGCCGGTATTCATCAGCACGCCATCCACGCCCAGCTCCATCGCAATGGTCGCATCCGACGCGGTGCCCACGCCCGCGTCCACGATGAGCGGCACCTCGGTGATCATCTCACGCAGGATGCGGATGTTGGCCTGGTTCTGGATGCCCATGCCGCTGCCGATGGGCGCGCCCAGCGGCATCACCGCGCTCGCGCCCGCATCAATGAGCCGCTTGGCGACCACGATGTCGTCGGAGGTGTAGGGCAGCACGGTGAAGCCTTCCTTCACCAGCACGCGGGTGGCTTCGATGGTGGCCAGCACGTCGGGAAACAGCGTCGCCTGGTCGCCGATGACTTCCACCTTCACCCAATCGGAAAGGCCCACTTCCCTGCCCAGACGCGCGGTGCGGATAGCGTCATCGGCGGTGTAGCAGCCGGCGGTATTGGGCAGCAGAAAATACTGTTGCGGATCGATGAAGTCGAGCAGCGACTCTTTGCTGCGATCAAGGTTGACCCGGCGCACCGCGACGGTGACCATCTCAGCGCCGCTGGCCGCAATAGCGCGCGCCGTCTCCTGCCCGGATTTGTACTTGCCCGTGCCCACGATGAGCCGCGAGCGGAACTGCCTGCCTGCAATAGTGAATGAGTCCATGGACGTATTGTAATGAAACGCGAGCGAGCGCGATGTGATGGGCGACACATGGTCATGGGACTCGTTTGCTAGGTTGTAAGAGCCTGCCCAAGAAATCTTCGGTACCTTGTTGGGGTTCCCGCCATGCATTTTCTACAATCACCACATGACCAAGCAACGCGGCGGAAGGCGCGACTATTACGACGAATCGCGGCTGAGAGCCATTGCCGAGATTCGTCGCGGCCTGCCCGACATCCTGGAATATGGCACGAAGAGGATTTCGTAGAGCTGGTGAAAAGTGGTTGACGGATATCACGGCGGAAAACTTGAAGGAGTGGATTACGCTGTTCCGCGCCGCCGTGCGCGAGAAGCGCGGACTCGATTAATGACCTTGCGGGAGTCCTCAACGGCGGTCTTGAATTCCTTATCGCTCATCCGTTTCGACTGTTCGGTCGCCATTTCCGTGAACTTGTCGAGCAAAGTTTCCGTCGCGGACTTCGTCTTCACCCCGGAGGTCGCCACTACTGCACCTTTCTTCTTGAGCGATTGAACCATTTCAGTATAACCCAGCGATCAAACCCGCATGTTGTAGCTCTTCCCTTCTGATGCGCATGTTCGTCCGGAGTTGCACTTAAGCGAGAGATGCGCTGGCGGCGGTCCCATTTGTTTACGCCCCACCTAACCGAACGCATCGCGCGCATGTCCCGGACGTGAAGCGCGTAGACGGCCTACCAGCGCCGACAATCTCACCGCGCGATCATTCCACGCCCGCCTTCTCGGCTCTCTTCTTCCTCTGCGTGGGGTGCACGAACCAGGCGATGCCGATGCTCACCAGGTAGAGCACGATCATGGGCGCAGCGAAGATGCACATGTTCAGGATGTCGGTGGTCGGCGTGATGATGGCTGCGATGATGAAGATCACCAGAATCGAGTAGCGGAAGTTGCGCCACATCCAGCCGGCAGTCAGGATGCCCATCAGCGACAGGAAGAAGACCAAAATGGGCAGTTCGAACACAATTCCCAGTCCCGCGATGATGGTCAGGAACAGGTCGGTGTACTCCTGAATGGTGATCATCGGGGTGAACTGGCCGCTGAAGGTGATGAGGAAATCGAGCGCCGCGGGATAAACCATCTTGTAGCCGAAGTAACCGCCGGCCAGAAACAGCCCCACGGTGCTGAACATGAACGGGCAGGACGTATCGCCGCTCGTGACGATACAGGCCCGGCGAGATGAACGCCCACACCTGATAGAGCACGAATGGCGAAGCCACGAAGCACCCGGCGAGCAGTGACACCTTCAAATACATGTTGAAGGGGTCGGTAGGATTCAGATAGACCAGCTTCTGCTCAAGATGGTGGCTGGCCAGCGCCTGCATGATGGGCTTCTGCATGAGCCCGAAAATCTGCTCGTGATACCACCAGCAGATGAAGAAGCCGCCCACGATGTACAGCGCGCTGTAAATGATGCGGCGGCGCAACTCCTCGAGATGCTCGAGGAAGCTCATGCCCGTCATCTCCTCTGAGCCGCGCTTCTGGGCGGTTTCCAGCACTGGGTTGGGCATGTCTTACTCGGTGCTCGCGGGGATTGTGGGCGGCTTGGCTTGCGCGATTTCGTTCTGGCTGGGTCCGGTTACAGCTTCGGAGATGTCTTCCGAGTTGCCGCGGCTGACGATATCCGGCGCCGGAGTGAGCGTTAGCTCCGGTTGCTTTTCCGGCGGGAGGATCTTCGGGGCCTCTCTGCTGCTTCTTGGCGCGCTCCTCCAGCTCGATGTTCATCATCTCGGTTTCGAGCTGGTTCTTGAACTCGTTGCTGGCCCGCTTGAACTCGGCCATGTATTTGCCGAGCTGCCGGGCGAGGCCGGGGAGCCTCTTGGGGCCAACGACCACCAGGGCCAGGAGAAAGATGAAGATCATCTCTGGCATGCCGAGATTCATGGGTCAATGATAAACCAGTGGATAGGGATAGTGGATAGTGCGCTAGGCTCAGGATGACAGCTCGTAGGTTGTCGCACTCACGGAATCACAACTACTTTGCCGAACTGCTCGCTGCTGGCCAGGTATTCGTGCGCCGCGCGGGTTTCGCTCAGCGGGAAGGTGCGATCCACCACCGGCTTCAGCTTACCGGCGAAGACGTGCTTGAGCACCTCGTTGAGTTCGCCCATCGCGCCCATGTAGGAGCCGAGAATGGAGAACTGGCGCGAAAACAGGAAGCGCAAATCGAGATTGCCCTCGTAGCCGGTGGTGGCGCCGCAGGTTACCAGCGTGCCGCCGTGCTTCAACGACTTCAGGCTCTCCTTCCAGGTAGCCTGGCCGACGTGTTCGAAGACGATGTCCACGCCGCGTTTGTTGGTTATGCGCCGCACTTCGTCGCTGATTTTCTGCTTGTAATGGTCGATGGTGTGGTCGGCGCCCAGCTCACGCGCCTTCTCCAGCTTGCGCTCGTCGCCTGCGGTGGTGATGACTTCCGCCGAGAGCATCTTGCAAATCTGGATCGCCGCTGAACCCACGCCGGAGCCTGCGCCCAGCACAAGCACCGTCTGCCCGCCTTCAATTGCGCGCGGCCCACCAGCATGTGCCATGCAGTGAGGAAGACCAGCGGCATACTGGCGGCCTGGTCGAAGTCGAGCACATCGGGAATGGGGATAACATTGACGCGTGGAACCGCGATCAGCTCGCAGTTGCCGCCGTCGACTCCGTTGCCCAGCACGTTGAACTGAGGGCAGAAATTCTGGCGCCCGTTGTTGCACTGCTCGCAATGATTGCAGAAAACCATCGGAGCCAGCAGCACGCGCGTGCCCTCGTTGAGGCCGGTAATGTACTCGCCGCACTCGACGATCTCGCCGGCAATGTCGCTGCCCAGGATGTGTGGCAATTGCACACCCGGCAGACCCTGGCGCACAAACAGGTCGAGATGGTTCAGCGCGCACGCGCGTACTCGAACCAGAACATGGTCCTTGCGCAATACGGGATCGGGAATGTCCTCGTACTTCAGGACTTCAGGACCGCCGAACTCATGAATACGAACTGCTTTCATTATCTCCTCATCGCTTTCGAAGCAAGTCTAGCATCCGGTCGGGCCCAGTTTCTTCCGGTGCCGTCTCAGCGCCGAGTTCCGCCGTTGAAAGCACTGACATCGAAACTGGCTACATTGGGCTTGGGTGGCGAACTCGGGGAAACAGCTGGGAAAGTTAATGCAAACGGTTGCATGTTAACCATATTATAACTAGACCTAAGTGGTTGAAAGAATAAGGCGGGCGCGTCCACTAGGGTGGCAGTTTACATGCTAGACACAACGTCAAAACACTCGGAATGACCTCCGTCATTCCAAAGGAATGTCCTCTGTATTTTGCCGCTTTGGAAGCTCCTGTGTGGGTTTCCAGAGTGTTATGGGCTCCAAGAGAGCTAAGGAGGCCACTTTGACCAGACTCTCCCGCTATGTACTCCCTGCAGTGCTGGTTCTGGTAGCGCTGGCGCTACCGGCTAGCGCTCAAGTCAATACCTATCCAGGTTGGAACGGGTCCGACACGATTTGCTGCATCGGATATCCCAACAGCGCGACGTACGGTGAGGCGATTACGACGCCTAACGGTGCGTCGAACGTATCCAGTTTCAGCTTCTGGATGGAGCAACCCGCAGGCTTCCAGTTTCAGGCATTCA
This sequence comes from uncultured Acidobacteriaceae bacterium, assembly GCA_963782275.1. GTDB lineage: Bacteria > Acidobacteriota > Terriglobia > Terriglobales > Acidobacteriaceae > Bog-257. The sequence continues at coordinate 876,682 of CAWAJA010000016.1, forward strand.
TTGGCGCCTGGGACAACAGCAATTACCTTATTCCCGGCGGTCTGGCTGGCGTTGAATACCTCAGCCCTATCACCACCTCGACCAACGGGAATCTGGTTGAGTATACCTTCAACAACGTGAACGCGGCCGTAACCGCAGGCAAGATCTACATGTTCGGGGTTACGATCGACAACGTTTACAACAATGACGCCAATTTTGCTGCCGGCTACATGGGCGGCGACCTCTTCGCAGGCGGCAACAGTACGTACTACTTCGCGTGGAGCAATGACTCCGGGGACGGTACGCTTCTGGGCCAGAACTGGAACAACACTGGCTGCGCCGACAACGGCGGCTCCTGCGGTCAAGCCGCCTGGATCGTCAACTATGGCGGAGGTAGCGGCTCCACTCCTGAACCAAGCAGCCTGATACTGCTGGGCACGGGTGTGGTGGGTTTGGCTGGAGTGGTCCGGCGCAAACTGAAGGTCTAACCTCTTACGACGGAATGGGTGGCCGGCCCACCCATTCCGTGCACCTTCAAGTTATCTGCTGTTGGGATTCTGGGCCGCGCCGCCCCCTCAGATCCACTCAGTCTGTAAGACCTGGTTTAGCAGAAATTCCGCTCCAGTGTCCCCAGCGCTTCCTGCGATTACATACGTTACCCAGCACTTTGCCTGTGGTTCCGTGTTGGCCTAACTAACCTGATTAACCCTGAGGGCTGGTCTTCTGGTTCTCATTCCGCGACTGCAAACAAAACACAGGTCTCGCGCATTCCCAAAGTCCTGTCTCATGATGACAGGACAACCGCAGGGGCAAGGCTCCTCCGGAGACAGCACACATGAATTGACAAAGCACAATAAAGACAGCGTCAGCCGCCCTTCGTACTTGTTATCCGTGCGGTACCCAAGTCAGTGCTGCATATCGTTCATCGCGCCGCCAGCGCCGCCCTTCTGCGAGAGCATGGTTACCTTGGCTACTTGCAGCGAGCCGTTGCCGTTCATCGTCCCGGTTACCTGTACGTGTTGTCCTTCATGGCCCTTCACGGCATCAGGATTTGCGATGTTGACAACCTTCTGGTCCTTGTCGGTGACCAACACTGGCTTTTCGCCCGCCTCAATGCACTTCTTGGCGCACGCGGCGTGGGCGGCGTTAGCGCCCTTGACACCGCACTTGGAATCGCTGATCCAGCCATCCCACGTCATGTCTTTCGCCGCTGCCAGCGCGGTCATGCTGATCACATAGAGCCCGATTACCCACAGTACGCGTCTTGTCATGGTCGAATCTCCTGTTGAATTAGCCGCCACGCATGTGGCTGCTCCGTTCTAGAAAATCAAAGGATGGACCGAAGAATCGCGACCGAGCCGAGGCCGCCCGGTTCGTGGAACGCGCCTCCCCAAGGGCGCTCCGCGGAGCCGGTCCATCCCCGGTGATGTACGACGCAGCAGTCGCCATCAGATTGCGCCGCGTACAAGTCTATTCCAAAGGGAGAATTTGCGCGAGGAAAGTGAGGAAATCGTTGTAGGAGGCAGGAAAATCAAGACGGCAGGCTAGGCACAATGGCAAAATTTTCCGCGAGCTGTAGCCCTCACTTCGGGCTGACGTTCTCCGCCAGTGGCGTCGGCTCCGGCTTGGGCGGTGGCTGATAAAGGATATGCTCGCCGGGTCTTACCAGGCCCAGTTGCTCGCGCGCTTCCTTCTCGATGGTGCTGGGATCCGCGCGCTGCAGGAGATCGACTTGATGCTGCAGCCGCTCGTGTATGGTGGTGTCCGTGTCAATCTGCTGCTGAAGCCTTTGAACCTCGGCGCGCTTGGCTTGCCACGCCTTCATGCCGTTGGCCCCAAAGACCACTTTGTGCCCAATGAAAACCGCCAGCAGGCCAAGGCAGATCGTCGCCAGCACGCGACGCATGGCGAAGAACCAACCTCCGGCAATGCGGATGGAGAACATAGTTAAAGCTCTACTCAAGAGTACACACAGCCCTCCGGCGAACTCCGCCGGATTCGACTCGGCTTTCTCAGTGGACTTCTGTTCGGAGGCTCCGTCAAGCGAAGGTCTGGCGAAAGAACCAAGTTAGATAGTGGATGGTGGTTAGTGGATACTGGATGGAGAAGGGCGTGACCCCGCTGTCGCCCCCACGACCAAAATTGCGAATCGTGGAGCGCCCCTCAACTATCCACGATCACTGACCACTATTCACTTACCAGGAGTGCCGCATGACAAACGCGCGCATTGTGCTGACCACAATTGGCTCGAAGGAACTGGCCGAGAAACTTGCCCTGCAACTGGTGGAACGGCGTGTCGCTGCCTGCGTCAACATCGTGGGCCCCATTCGCTCCGTGTATCGCTGGAAGGAAAAGGTCGAGCAGGAAGAGGAATATCTGCTGCTGATCAAGACCACGACCGAACAAGTATCACCCTTGCGAGCGACCTTCCAGGAACTGCATCCGTATGAGCTGCCCGAGTGCGTGGAACTGGCCATCGACGGCGGAAGCGAAGCGTATCTGGAGTGGATAGTGTCGGAGGTCGGGCGTTAGCGATCGCAACTACGCACTTACCGTCCGCGCCACTGCACGCTCGCGATACCAGGCCACCGTGCGCTTCAGGCCTTCTTCGAAGTCAACCGTTGGCTTATACCCTAGACACTTTTCCGCCAGTCTTATGTCCGCCAGGGAGTGTTTGATATCTCCGGCCCGCTCGGGACCGTACTTCGCAGCGCTCTTGTAACCGGTCAGCGTTTGAAGGAGGGAGTAGGTTTCGTTTAGCGAAACGCGCCGCTGTGTGGCAACGTTGAATGCCCTCCCGGCCACCTGGTTCGCGGGTGCATGACAGGCCAGAAGGTTCGCGTTGACGGTATTGTCAATGTAGGTGAAATCGCGGCTCTGCTCGCCGTCGCCGTTGATGGTCGGCTGCTCGCCTGCCAGCATTTTGGAGACGAAGACCGCCAGCACGCCCGAGTACATTGACGTCGGGTCCTGATACGGGCCGAACACGTTGAAGTAACGCAGCGAAACGGTTTCCAATCCGTAGACGCGGAAGAACGAGGTCATGTAGTACTCGCCCGTCAGCTTGGAGACAGCGTAGGGCGAAATCGGATTGGGCATCATGTCTTCGCGCTTGGGCAGCGCCGGCGTGTCCCCGTAAAGCGAGGACGAAGAGGCGTACACCACGCGCTTCACTTGAGCGTCGCGAGCCGCCACCAGCAGGTTGAGGGTGCCGTCAATGTTGGCGCGATTCGTCTCGATGGGATCGGCCACCGAGCGCGGCACGGATGGGATCGCCGCCTGGTGCAGCACGTAATCGGCGCCACGGCAGGCTTGGGCGACGCCCGCAAGATCAAGCAGGTCGATTTCGCGGAAGTCAATGTGCGCGCGCAGGTCCGCCAGGTTCTCCGGCTTTCCCGTGCTGAAGTTGTCGATGCCGCGGACCGATTCGCCGCGGCTCACCAATTCGCGGGCAATTGAGGATCCGATGAAGCCCGCAATTCCAGTTACAAGATAAAGTGCCATACGGGTCGATTAGAAACCGGTTACGCGAATCGGCTAAGGTACGATTTGTATCAGGCAGGGCTGCTGGTCGCGCCCTGATACAAATCTCATCTGCGCCATCTGTGACGCGTATTACAGCAAACTTCGATATTATCTGATTTCCTTTTGTGAGTGGAGTGTCCGCCTGGAGGCGGCCCTTGATCGGGCGGCTCAGCCGGCGCCAGGGAATCCCCTAGGTGACAACTCACCCGATTGGGGACTAAAAGAGGTAAAATCCCTGCATTCGAAAATTAGCAATCGCACGACCTCATTACTGAACTGTCGGGAGAATGTTGATGCGAACCAGACCTGAGCTGCAAGGCTGTGGGCCAGACCGAAAGTATGCCAGCCCGAGCAATCCGTCGGGACTACTACGACGCCGACGCAATCGAACCGCAATTGCCTTCGGCTTGTTTGCCCTGGCCTTACTGCTGCTCACCGCTTGCGAAAAGAAAGAAGAAAAGCCCAAGGCCAGCCCGCCCGAGGTCCTGGTCGCCGACGTCGTGCAGCAGAACGTGCCCATCTTCAACGAGTGGGTGGCGCAGTTGAATGGCCCGGTGAACGCCGAAATCACGCCCAAGGTGCAGGGCTACCTGCTCAAGCAGGATTACCAGAACGGCTTCTTCGTCAAGAAGGGCCAGCTCTTGTTTGACCTCGATCCCCGGCAGTACCAGGCTGCGGTGGAACACGCCAAGGCAGAGGTCGCAGTGGCGCAGGCCAATCTCGAGAGGGTCACGGCCGACGTGCAACGCGATACTCCGCTGGCCGCCCAGAACGCCATCCCGCAAAAGCAGCTCGATACCGACCTCGCCAATCAGGCTGCCTACAAGGCGGAGGTGCAGGCCACGAAGGCCGCATTGGCAAACGCGGAGTTGAACCTGGCCTGGACCAAAATCTATTCTCCCATCGACGGCATCGCGGGCGTGTCCAACTCGCAGATCGGCGATCTGGTGGGGACCACGACAAAGATGGCGACGGTCTCGCAGGTCAATCCCATCTGGGCCTACTTCAACGTTAGCGAGAGCCTTTTTCTCAGCTTCGCTCCCAAGGTTACGCGACTCATTACCGGCAAGGTCAGCCGGAGCGCATGCAGCAAATGCCCGGTCGAATTCATCCAGGCCAACGACGAACCCTACCCGGCCAAGGGCAGTTCATTTATGTGAATCGCCAGGTGGGTACCCAGACCGGCACCATCCAGGTGGCTGCCGAATTTCCCAATCCCGATGCGGTGCTTCGTCCCGGCGGTTTCGGACGGGTGCGCTTCCAGACGGCCGACAACCCGAACGCCCTGCTGGTGCCGCAGCCTGCAGTCATCGAGATACAGGGGCAGTATCAGATCATTGTGCTCACGCCGACAACAAGGCGCTGTTCCGTCCGGTCAAAGTGGGCGACCGCGTCGGCCCCAACTGGATCATCACCGAAGGCCTGAAGCCGGGCGAGAAGGTTGTGGTCGAAGGCATCCAGAAGGTCCAGCAGTTTGCGGCGGCGGTCCCCGAGATGGCCAAGGAAGGCGTTCCCGTTGTTGCCAAGCCGTACGTGCCGCCGGGCCGCGCAGGAAGCGGCAGGGAGCAACTGACCATGTCGAAATTCTTCATCAATCGGCCCATCGTCGCCATCGTAATTGCCATTCTGATGGTCCTGGCTGGCGTGGTCGCCATGCTCGAGCTGCCTACCGCACAGTTTCCCAACATCGCCGACCCCATGATCCAGGTGAAGGCCACCTATCCCGGGGCGGACGCAACGACCATTGCCGAGTCGGTGGCCACTCCCATTGAGCAGCAGATGTCGGGCGTCAGCGGCATGAACTACATGTACTCGTTGAGCGCCAGCTCGGGCGGTGGCATGACGCTGTACGTGGACTTCCAGCTCGGGACCGACATCAACACCGACCAGATTCTGGCCCAGATGCGGCAGCGGGCAGGCCAATTCGCAACTGCCCGCCGAGGTGACCCAGCAGGGAGTCATCGTGCAGCCGGGCACGACGGCCCCCTTCATGCTGCTCGACCTCTACTCTCCCAGCGGCGCCTACGACAACATCTTCCTGGCCAACTACGCCATCATCAATTTGCAGTACGCGCTGACGCGTATCTCCGGCGTCGGACAGGTGCAGATCTTCGGCGCCGGTCCCTATGCCATGCGCATTTGGGTAAATCCCGACCGGCTGGCCAGCCTGGGGGTGACGGTTTCCGACATCACCAATGCGGTCAAGGCGCAAAACAAGGTCAATCCCGCCGGCCAGGTCGGCGGGCAACCCGTTCCGCCAGGGACAACAGTTCACCTATAACGTGCGCGCACCCGGACGCCTGCCGACACCGGAGGAGTTCGATGAGATTGTCGTCCGTGCCCAGCCGGATGGCTCCATCCTGCGCCTGAAAGATGTGGCGCGGGTGGAAATGGGATCGCAATACTATTCCTATATGGCGCGGCTGGGAACGGCGCCGGAGGAGGGGAAGCCAGCTAAGCCGGCCCAGCCGGCGGCACTCATCGCGCTGTACCTGACTCCCGGCAGCAACGCGCTGCAGACCCGCGCCAACGTCCTCAAGTTTATGGACGAGGCGAAAGGGACGATTCCCCCAGGGACTGGAGTACATCACTGCGCTCGACACCACCCTCGCGGTCAGCGCCGGGATCCACGAAATTTACAAGACCCTGGGCGAGGCCATGGTCCTGGTCATTCTCGTGGTTTACATCTTCCTCCAGGGGTGGAGGGCCACGCTGATCCCGCTGCTCGCTGTTCCGGTCTCGCTGATCGCGACCTTCATGGTCTTTCCCATGCTCGGGTTCTCCATCAACACCCTTTCGTTGTTGGGACTGGTGCTGGCCATTGGCTTGGTGGTGGACGATGCCATTGTGGTGGTGGAGGCGGTGGAACACCATATCGAGCACGGCCTCTCGCCTCACGATGCCAGTATCAAGGCGATGGAGGAAGTCTCCGGCCCGGTGATTGCCATCGCCCTCATCCTGGCCGCGGTGTTTGTTCCCACGGCCTTCATTCCCGGCATCACCGGACAGCTCTACAAGCAGTTCGCCGTCACCATCGCGATTTCGGTGTCTGTTCTCGGCCTTTAACGCGCTTACCCTCAGCCCGGCCCTCTCCGCCATGCTGCTGCGTCCCAAGAAGGAGGCGTGGGGACCGCTGGGCGCGTTCTTCCGCGGGTTCAATAACGTCTTCGGCAAGGCCACCGACGGATATGTTGGCGTTTGTCATCATTTAATCCGCAAGTGGGTCATCGCTTTTCTGCTGCTTGGTTTGCTGACCGTGGCTGCCGGTTACTACGGCAAGCGCCTGCCGAAAAGCTTTCTCCCCGACGAAGATCAGGGCTACCTTTATGCCGGCTTGCAACTGCCGGACGCGTCCTCGCTGCAACGCTCCTCCGAGGCCTGCCCGGGAAGTGGAAAAGATCATCATGGAAACCCCGGGCGTGCAGTACGTGAGCTCGGTCATGGGCTACAGCATGTTGAGCGGCGTCAACGCTACCTATAGCTCGCTTCTTCTTCATCTCCCTCAAGCCGTGGGAGGAACGCAAGACTCCGGAGACCAGCTACGATGGAATCAAGGCCCACCTGGCGCAGGCGCTCTCCAAAGTGCCCTCCGGAATTGCATTCTCTTTCCCGCCACCCGCGATTCCGGGCGTGGGAACGTCGGGAGGAGCCACCTTCATTCTGGAAGACCGGTCGGGCAGCGGCATCGATTTTCTGGCCAAGAACACCCAAATCTTTATGGCCGAGGCCCGCAAACGTCCGGAGCTGCAAGGCACCATGACGACCGCTTTGTTCGGCGTTCCCCAGGTCGGGGTGAACGTGGACAACGCCAAGGCCATGACCCAGCAGATCCAGTTGAGCGGCCTCTACGACACCATCCAGACGTTCATGGGCGGCTCGCTGATCAATTACTTCAATCGCTTCGGTCTGCAATGGCAGGTGTACGTGCAGGCCGATGGCGACTTCCGCACCAAGGCCGAAAACCTGGGCAAGTTCTACGTCGGAACGCAGCGGGCGAGATGGTCCCGCTGAGCACCTTGACCAGCACCTATCCGCGCGCTGGCGCCGAGTTCGTCATGCGTTACAACCTGTTCAACTGCGTGCAGATCAATACTTCGGCTGCGCCCGGCTACAGCTCCGGTCAGGCCATGGCCGCTCTGGAGGACGTCTTCCGCAAGACCATGCCCCCCAGATGGGCTTTGACTACAGCGGCATGTCGTATCAGGAGCAGAAAGCGGCGCAGGGCGTTTCGCCCGGCACCATCTTCGGCCTCGCGTTCTTTATCGTCTTCCTCATCATGGCGGCGCAGTACGAGAGCTGGACGCTGCCCTTCAGCGTGCTGCTGGGTGTGCCGATTGCTGTCTTCGGAGCGTTCATTACCCTCTTTTACCGGCGTCTTGATAACAACGTGTACGCGCAGATTGGGCTGGTCATGCTGATCGGCCTGTCAGCCAAAAACGCCATTCTGATCGTTGAGTTCGCCAAGCTGGAATACGACAAGGGCAAGCCACTGGTCGACGCCGCTCTGACCGGCGCAAGGTTGAGACTGCGCCCCATCCTGATGACGGCCTTTGCGTTTATTCTGGGTTGCGTGCCACTGTGGACGGCCTCCGGCGCCGGCGCCATCTCGCGACAGGTGCTGGGCACTTGTGTGATTGGGGGCATGATGGCCGCCACCCTGCTTGCCGTCTTCTTCATTCCCGTCAGTTTCGACGTGGTGGAGCGCTTTGGACTATGGATCTCAGGAAAGAAACACGAGCCACAGCAAGAGGGAATCGGACCGGTTCCGGAAGGAGCCGGCGATGACTAAAACTCATGGCTTAAGGCATGCCTTGTATCAGGGCACGACTTCAGTCGTGCCGTTACGCCGCTTGTTTTTGTCATCCCGAGCGACGAGGTCGTTCGCGCAGCGGACGACCGAGTGGTCGAGAGACCTGCTTTTCCCTGCGAACATGAGAGTCATCCCCATCGTCCTCCTGCTCCTCGCCCTCTGCGCCTGCAAAGTCGGCCCCAACTACAAGCGTCCCAAGCTCAACGTTCCCGACCAATATCGCAGCGCGCCGAGCTCGCCGGCAGCCTGCGCGGCGACCAGTTTGCCCAGATGAAATGGTGGTCAGTCTTCCAGGATCAGACACTGCAGGCGCTCATCAAAGAAGCGCTGGCCAACAACTACGACATGAGGATCGCGGCCACCCGCGTGTTGCAGGCCAACGCCAACCTGGGCATCACGCGCGCCAATCAGTTCCCCCAGGTGAACGGCTCATTCGGCATCACCAACGAGCACAACTTTCAGTTTTATGGGAAAAATTCACCCACCTTCGATATCGCCACCCTGTCGCTGTCCTACATCGTAGACTTCTGGGGACAGTACCGCCGCGCCACCGAAGCGGCACGTGCGACTCTTCTGGCGACCCAATACGGCCAGGAGGTGGTGCAGGTCACGCTGATTTCTTCGGTAGCCAGCGACTACTTCCTGCTGCGCCAATATGACGCCCAACTCACCTACGCCAAACAGACCGTAGAGACTGACAAAGAGATCCTGAAGCTCAACGAAATCAAGTTCAAGGGCGGCGAGAGCGCCATCACCGACGTCTATCAGGCGCAGACGCTGCTGGAACAGTCCGAAGCCGAGGTCATCTCTCTGACGCAATCGATCGCGCAGACGGAGAACAACATCAGCATCCTGCTGGGCAGGAACCCGGGGGACGTAGCCCGCGGGCTCGACCTGGTGGACCAGCCCCACCTGCCAGAAGTGCCGGCGGGCCTGCCTTCCGCGCTTGCTCCAGCGCCGGCCTGACGTGCGCCGCTCCGAGGAGAACCTGGTCGCCGCCAATGCCAATGTCGGCGTGGCCAAGGCCGCTTTCTTCCCGCAGATTTCGTTGACCGGCATCTTCGGCGCGCAGAGCACCGCCATCACCAGCTTCCTGCAAGGTCCGGCGACGATCTGGTCGCTGGGCGGCCAGGCCCTGCAACCCCTCTATCAAGGAGGCCGCATCAGGGCCAACTACCGCCTGGCCTGGGCGCAACGCGACGAAGCCGAGCTGACCTACAAGCAAACCGTGCTGCAGGCCTTCGGCGATGTCTCCAACAGCCTCGTCGGCTACTACCAGTCGCGGCTGTTCCGCATGAAGATCGAGGAGCAGACCCATACCTATCAGCAGATGGCGCGCTTGGCCAACGTCCGCTTCCAGGGCGGCGTCACCAGCTTCCTCGAGGTGCAGTATTACGAGCAGCAGTACTTCACCTCGGCGCTGAATCTGTCGCAGGCCTGGTACACCGAGCTGCAGAACTACGTGCAGTTGTACCAGGCGCTGGGCGGCGGCTGGGATCAGCAGTGAGGCAGTGGCCAGTAGTCGGTAGCCAGTAGCCAGTAGTCAGTAGCCCGTTGGCAATCTTCGCGATGGAGACTACTGTCTGTCATCCTGAGCGACGAGCGCAGCGAGGAGTCGAAGAGCCTGCCCCGAGCGAAGCCGAGGGGACCCCTATGGTTGGAAGCAACGCCTAATTTGCTGCTGTGCCACGAGGCACGTCGAGAAGTCGTACCGGTATAGGGGCCCTTCGACTCGCGGCAAAACCGGCCGCTCGCTCAGGGTGACAACTCGTACCTGCTCTCCATGATGTTCTTAAACTCGCGCGTAATCCGCGTCTCCACCGCCAGCATCCTTGCCGGGATTCTTGTGGGACTGGTCGGCGGCGCGTTTCGCTACCTTTTGATCGCCGCCGATAACCAGCGTACAGCGCTGGTCGCCTGGGCGCACGCCTGGCCTTACATTGGCTGGCTGGCGCCCGTCGCACTTGGCCTTGTGGGCGCCGGTTTGGCGCGCCTGCTGGTGGTTCGCTTCGCGCCCATGGCCGAGGGCAGTGGAGTCCAGCGCGTGGAAGCCGTTTTCAGCGGTGAGGTGAAGCCCGCCCCGCACGGTATCGTGCTTGTCAAGTTCTTCGGCGGCCTGCTCGCCATGGGCTCCGGCCTTGCCCTCGGACGCGAGGGGCCAACCGTCCAGATGGGCGCCTCGCTGAGTTCCATGGTCTCGCGCTTGCTCCTTAAGGACGATTCTGAAAGGAAAGTCGTCGAGGCGGCCGGTGCGGGCGCAGGACTGGCCGTCGCCTTCAACGCGCCCATCGGCGGGTCCATCTTTGTCTTCGAAGAGCTGACCAGCAACTTCACGCCCTGGTTGCTGGTGGCCACCTTGGCCGCCGCTACGTTCGCAGTATGGATCACGCGATTGATGTTGGGCAACGAGTTGGACTTCACGGTGCAACAGGTCAGCCTGACCCATGCCTGGAGAGGCGGGCCGTTTCTGGCTCTCGGCGCACTGCTGGGCGTGGTTGGAGCGCTCTTCAACGCCGCCACCGTGGGCCTGCTTCGTTTCGCAGATCGCCTGCCCACACTTGCGTCAATCCATCGCGCCGCCCTCATTGGGGCGACGGTGGGACTTGTTGCCTGGTTTGCCCCCGCGCTGGTGGGAGGCGGCAATAACCTCACCCAGGCCATCCTCGCCAATCGTTTCGCTGTCGGTGGGCTGGTGGGAGTATTTCTCGCCCGCTTTCTGCTAGGTCCCTGGTCATATGCGGCAGGTGCGCCCGGAGGCATCTTTGCGCCGCTCTTAGTGCTGGGTGCTTCCTCCGGCGCCCTTTTCGCTGGAGTCGTAAATCACTCCCTGCCTCGGATGGGCCTCGACCCCATCGCGTTGGCCGTGGTGGGGATGGGAGCGCTGTTCTCGGCCAGTGTGCGCACGCCGCTAACCGGAATCGTGCTCACCATGGAAATGACCGGCCGTGGTGATTTGACTTTGGCCTTGCTGGGGGCTTCGTTGGTGGCGATGGTGGTTGCGATCCTGTTGCGTAGCGATCCCATCTACGAGACCTTGAAACGGCGGATGCTGGAGCAAGAGGCCAAGGCAGAGCAAGGCAGCAGCGCACGCCGAGTGAGCGTCTAGAGCGCTCTTTACAATTGTTGTCATCCCGGGGGGCGCGGCGAATAGCGTACGAGGCACTCTCCCGAAGAATAGTTACATGCTTTGAGCTATCTCATAAGTCGTTCTGTATCAGGGCACGTCTTCAGACGTGCCGCAGTGGTCTAAGGAATGACTCGGGCTTCAGCCCCTGACCTTGGTCTGCAGGTTCGTTGTGAAACGAGCACCGCGCGCCACAGAAGACCTGGGACGCGCGGCACTCCGAGAGAAGAAAATCTCTCAGGCTAAGGGTTAATCGAGGTGTACAAATCCTGCATGCGCCAACTGCGATAGTTTTCCGAGGTGGCGTTGAACGAGAAAATGAAATTGCCATTCGCGTCGGTTTCGACTGTATTCGTTGGATACGGTGCACCCATGACGATTCCGGAATTGCAAGAGATGCTTCCGTTCCCCAACAGTTGTGAGGTGCCAAGGGCGAAGGAGTAAGCCTGTTCATCACCATTGATACTCAGATTGGCGGCCAAATTCGGCTCGTCAAGTGTGTACATCTGGCACCGGCTGTTGGCGGTGGGATCGTAGAACGTACAAACGGGGTACTGCGCTGGGTTGCACCGCCGCGTATTGCCGTCGTCGAAAATCGTAAGTAACCGTTTTCCGTTGACCAGTTTGCCCCTCATCGCAATCGCCGGATCGTGTTGGTGCGAAAACCAGGGATAGCCGAGATCCGGGCCGGTGGCACCATCGGTAGTCAGCGTGAATGTAGGTAGCGACGCACCACCCTTTCCGCCAATAATCCCGCCCGGTTCCTCAGGATTACCCAGTTCCCAGATGATGTGGCCATCTCCGGTTCCGTTATTGAAGTTCACCTTGTACACCGCGTCCTGGTGCCGCGACGAAATGATGATGCTGCCGTCATAGGGCTCATATTGCAAGGCGTTGGAGTGCTGCCAGTCGTAAGCGAACGTGAACTTTGGGTCGAAGGGTTCGCAGCCTCCAGAGCCGGCAGGGACGGTGCATTTCTCCATGAAGAGCGCCGGGTGGTTGACATCGAGCCAATCGAATTCGTCCCAGTACCATACCACGTTCATGTTGTTGTCCATGACGACGACCTGGTCGCCAATCAGATCCACCGGATTCTGCGGAGTGCCTCCCTGGCAGTTGGTGCAAACGTATTCCGAGTTTGCTAGCACCATGATCATGCCATGAGGTCCGCCAGCGCCCGGCACTGTGATTCGCCGCACCTCATGATGTATGGAGTTAATGGGGCGCGTGTCCCCCAGGGCGGCAAGCCCATCATTGATGGCGCCCACCGTCGTCTCCAGGATCGGATTGCCGGCTGGGTCCGACTCACGAAAGCCGTTTAGATAGAGATCCGGGTTGCCTGGGAAATTAAAACCGAGATAGTTACCTCCCGTTTCAGTCCTCACCGGAGGCACCGATGGCGCACCAGCCTGTGCTGCCGAATACCACACGACATTGCCCGCCAGGTCCACGGCCGAAGAACTCTCGATATGGCCATTCTGATCCGGTGTGGTGATGATACTGTAGAGAACCAGCCAGTCCGTAGGGAAGCCGGTCATCCCGGTGGAGGAAAAGCTCGGCAAATAGACATTGGAGGGAATCGGTTGCGTCGTGAATGGGTAGTCTGTACCCACATGCAGGACGGTGCCGGCCGGGTTAACGGTCTCCCAGTGCATGTTATAGGTGGTGTTTGGATACATGCCGGCGATATAGAAGTTCATCGTAGTATCGTCCGGCGTTTGTGAGGCTGTATTGAAGCGGCACGCCACCAGGTTGGTTGTCTGCGAGGCCGGGTTTCCACCCGCCGGCACGCTGGTAGGTGTGAAGCGGACGCGCATGGAGTTGGGAATCTGGCAAGACTTTGTACTGAAAAACGCCACCAGCGGATGATTGGTGGGGTGTATGCCAGCATGTCCGCTTACCAACGCCGCAGTTAGGGTGTACGCAGTGCTCGTCGTACCCTGTGTGCCCGCGTGCGTATTCTTTACCGTTGCCCCAATCGTGAAATTGCCCTCGAACGCATTAGGCGTCCAGCTCCAGGTCTTCGTATCCCCGTAGCCCCTTCGGACCAGCGTGGGCTGTCCCGTCACGTTCGCGCTGAACGTATACAAATAGACCGGGTTCTTGTCCGGGTCGCCGCTTACCTTGGCTGTCCACGTGATTGTAGTTCCGACCGGCTGCGGGCCGGCTGGGTTGGGAGTTAGAGTCACAGTAAACTGCGCCATGAGCGAACTTGCTCCGACCAATAGCAGACAGCACAACAACAAAAGCTTGTAAACTTTCACGTTTGACCCCTTTGTTTTTTCCTCGGCGGGAAGTTGGTGAGCGAGTGTAAGGTGCGCGCGAAGCATTGTCAAGACAAATTTTGCAAAACATGTCACCAGGCTGACGCCTTGGTCGCAAGTCAGCACGTATCTAGCGAACTATAAAAGTATTTAACTGCTGTAGACCACGCGAACAATCGCTGTGATTTCGTCCTTTTCGGTCGCGTTAATCCCCTGTATGGTTAATGATCTCGGCTCTGATTAGTTGAAGGTTCCCTACGAACGCATTAGCCACTTGACTATCGAGGGGCGCTGGTTCAGCTCGCTAAAAGTACACCTGTATCTGCTCACACGACAGAGTTCGCGGGAAATCCCCAGCAAGTTCTTGATTTCCCAACTTTTTGATCCGCGTTCATCGGCGTAGGTCCGCAGTTGCTTTCCGTTCTGGGGGCGTGTGCCTCTATGGTAAGTGCCTAGAGATTAGGGAAGGCATTGACCCGGTTTAACCATCCTTTAACAAACTGTGGGAACCTCTGCCCCAACCCCTCGTAATAGGCGATGCGCCCTTGCTTGTACTGGCGATAGACCTGAACCTGGTCGAGCCCCGCGAGTGCTTGCACTGAAGCTGCGCCAATCGTCCCATCTTCTACGACATGGGCTCCCATGATATTCAGTACATGCTGTAGCAACTTGGTCGCATGGGTGCCGGAGTTCACAAAGAAGTCGCAGACTATGTTCGCCAGGTCCTGTAAGCCGATGGCATCTCCCTGCATCTTGTTCCAGTAGAGCGCCTTGTAAATTACCCCAGCCTGGGCGTCGGTCAGGGCCTTTAGGTTTTCGGAGGTGGGGTCAAGGCCAAGCAGTTCGTGAGAACACTGCTGAAAGGTTGCCATGGTCACGCCTTTGTTGGTTTCGCCGCCGGGGTCGGTTGGGTCGTTGACATATCCGCCTTCAAAACGCAGCAGGATGGGAAGAAATACATCAAAATTTGCCACAGCGTTCTCCTTTAGACACAGATGTTTCTACGGTTGTAACGACTTCTTCAACTCAACGGCCCTGGCTTCGGTCAAGTCAGCCATAACTGTGATTTTGATCAGCGGCGCGAGCGTTCCTCCGGCGGCCATGCTGGCCTCAAAGTCAGCGTCAGTCGTCCGGAACTGTAGCCATGCCGACTGCGCGGCGCGTAACTTCGCCTTCCCCGCGTCATCGAGCTGCTTCATCAACTCTGCATACGCCGAGTCCATGGCTTGCTGCGCTTTCTGATAGCGGAGGTTTTCACAATTCCGCATCCCCGCTGTGGTCGTCTCAGAGCTGCACGGCAACGCTTCCTGTTTGGCCTGTCCGAAAGCGTGAATGGGAACGCTGCTGAACGTCCAGCCGACCGCGCCGAGAAGCGCAACGGCTAAAACATGCCTGCGAAATGTCCCGAAGCAACGTCTTAACGTTTCCATCCTGATTGGCTGTATTGTCGAATTGACGGGTTAGACTTCCCGTCTCGCCTGGGCGGAAGTTTTCATCTTAATAATATTGTGACGAGCTACCCACTATAGCCTCATTGAGGGACTTAGCCTAATACTTTTTTCAGCTGGGCGCGAAGGACTCCATCGTCCATGGCAAGATGACCGGCGGTTTTGCCGTGGCAGCCTATCGGCCGCAATACGGTGATGACGTTCCTCATCAACCAGAAGGGCGTGGTTTACCAGGAAGAACTCGGCACAAGGACCGCCGAAGTCGCCGCCGCGATGACCGAATTCAATCCTGACAAGAGCTGGAAGGCGGTTGAGGAATAGAACACTTTTGACTGGGCACTGCGCGCAAAATCGCATACCCGACAGCAATCGCTAAGTGCCCCACCCAACCAAGAGAAGGTTGGGTGAGACACGTGCCTGTTACGGTTGTCCGCACCTGCTACGGCTCTGATTTCAAAGTGGCCGTGTACGCCTTTGCAGCGTCAATGGCGGGAGAGCTGGCGAACTTAACCTCTCCCGTGTTCTCGTTCAGAATCACCAGGTCGTTCTGGATGTTCTGACGAAAATCGAACATATGATCCAACGGACTCGCGATCGCGTCGTACGAGCCTTGCCCAATCCGTTGTCCGCCCAGCCAGTTATCCTCGATGAAGCGCAGGACGGAAGTCTGGTCAGTCATAGTATGGTCCACGAAGTTGTGCTTGGCGTAAGGCGCAATCACCAACAGCGGCTGCCGCGGACCGTAGCCGCAGCGGCCCTGCGCATTGGGCCCGGTGGGTCCGGCGAGCATGGGCGCCGCCTTGCCGCAGAAGCCCGGACCGTTTAACGCGTCCGCCGAAGTCTGCGACTGGTTGACGATTTGGCCGAGTTGATGATCGTACCAGCCATCGGAGTCGTCGTACATGACTACTATAGCCGTAGTCGACCATTCCGGCTGCCCTTCGAGGAAGTTGATCAGGTGAACAATGAACTTCTGTTCATCCAGAGGATCGGAGTAGCCGGCATGACCGTCCTGGTACGCCTGGGCCTTGATGAAGTTAACGGCCGGGAAGTTTCCCGCCGAAACCGCGGCGTAGAAGTCGGCGAGGTCATACTCGTGGTTGGCGGCATCCGACTTGCCGATGTTGGCGATGGAGCTGGGCCGTGCGTGCGTCGGATTGGCTGTCGAAGCGTAGTACTGGAACCACGCATGGTGCGGAATGTAGTCGTTCGTCGTGCCGGGCAAGCCGGTCGAGCTCCTTTGACAGCCTTGCGTTCCATTGGGATTGACGGTGGAAAGGTTAAAGCCTCCCATGAACGAACCCCCAGGTAATGCCGGCGGCATTCAAAAGATCGCCAATGTTCTTGCCGCCCATCTGCACCTGATTTCTGGTTGGGTTGGAGCAAACGTCGCCGATTGGGTCCGGGTCGCCGATCACTGTAAGCGATCCGTTACCGCCGTCAATCTCATCTCCGGTGCCGTTCAAGGTCATCGTCACGCCGTTGCTTTGCCCGGAAACCAGGTTGAGCGCACCCGGCGTCGAGGGACCAAACGTCGTGCCATATAAGTTGTCGTTCAGGGCGTAATACTGGGCGTAATTCCACAGCGCCGTAACCGTATTCCCGTCGTAGTACCCCATGTTGAGCCCCGTAGTCTTGACTTTGTTCGGCGGAGGATTGGGCGGAGGCCCGGCTGTGCCTACGTTGAGCGGAAACAGGTCCATCACACCGCCGTCGAACGCCGCCTGCTCCGGACCGTAATCATGGTCCTGGTCGGCGGTCACGGCTTGCGAACGATCCAGCCGGAACGGGTTGTTCGCACCCGTGCCATTGGCAGGATTCAGGTTCGGGTTCGCCGACCGCAAGACATGGGTGAGCCCGTTGACCGTGGGTGTGTTGGGAAATGCCTTAAACTTTGGTTCGCCGGTGGGATTCAACGCATTGGGATAGGTCCCGAAGTAGTGATCAAAGGAAACGTTCTCCTGAAAGATGATCACTAGATGCGTGATGGGCGTGGCACCTTTTCCGGCAGGTGCCGGAGCAGGGCTGGCGGCTGCGTTCGCCATTTGCGGAGTCATAAGCGGTCCCAAGCCAAGGGCCGCCATCAGGATGGTTGCAAGTAACTGACGCATAAGTCTTCCTTTCTGAAATTGAGCGACGAGGGCGCACGACTGGTATAGCCTCGGCACATCAACGGGGGGTGACTCCGAAATGAAAATATGATGAACTACCCCTGCCTGGAAACTAGCGTGTCCGCTTTAGCCTTCAGCTCAATGTGTGCGCAAACCATAGAGCCGCTCATTTGCGTCCGGATGAGCGCAGTGCCTGGCGCTGGCCGATCTTAATCTACTGTTAGCTTGTCCAAAACGTGCGGACGATGTCGAATTTCGCAATCTAAGGGCGAAACTGTAATTCAGAGGTCCAAAAAACACTCGTTGACCGTGCCTGGCCCGAACGCCCGAGCGGCACAGGCGAGACAAATCTTAGCCCAGCGCTTCGGCGCTGGGCAGTCGGCTCAGGATGACAGGCATGAGGAAAAGATTACGAAGATATAGCAAGTAGTTAACAATAGATAATTATTTAGTAAACAAAGTAACACGCAATAGCGTTCCAAAATCATCGAGTTGTCATTGCAAAGTGGGCTTGGTTGACCGCCGCATGAAGAATGTCCCGATGAAATCTCGTTTGCGCGCTGAACAAAATGCAGACTCCTCGCCCCGGCGCGGCGGGCTCGTAGTGATAGCTCCAGGATTATTGCGGGCGTGCAACGGCATCGCTGTTGCTGTGCTACGCCTGTAACGTTGCTGTAACCTTCTCCGACGTCTCCGCTGTTTCTGTCTCCTCTCCGCTGGTTCAACTGCCAACGACGATGTATCCTGTTCGCCGAGGAGTTATCTATGCAACTTGGAATGGTAGGTCTGGGCAGGATGGGCGCCAACATGGTGCGGCGTCTGATGAAAGCAGGACACAGTTGTGTCGTCTTCGACGTTTTCCCAAAGAGCGTTGAGGAGTTGGCGAAGGAGAAGGCAACAGGGAGTTCTTCGCTGCAGGACTTTGCGAGCAAACTGCAAAAGCCGCGCGCCGTCTGGCTGATGGTGCCGGCAGCAGTAGTGGACGAAACCATTGCCGGTGTCCTGCCTTATCTCGAAGCCGGCGACATCCTGATTGACGGCGGCAACTCGTATTACATTGACGACATCCGTCGCGCCAAAGAGCTCGCGCCCAAGGCAATTCATTACGTTGACGTCGGCACCAGTGGCGGCGTCTGGGGCTTGGAGCGGGGATACTGCATGATGATCGGTGGGGAGACAGAGACGGTACAGCATCTCGACCCCATCTTCAAAAGCTTGGCTCCCGGCAAAGGCAACATCGACCGTACGCCGGGACGCGACAAACTCGGCGGTACTGCCGAGGACGGCTATCTCCATTGCGGTCCCAATGGCGGCGGTCACTTCGTCAAGATGGTGCACAACGGTATCGAGTATGGCGTTATGGCGGCTTATGCCGAGGGGTTGAACATCCTGCGCAACGCGAACGTCGGCAAGCAGACACACGAGATCGACGCCGAGACTACTCCCCTTCGCGATCCCGATCATTACCAGTACGACTTCAACCTCACCGACGTTGCCGAGGTGTGGCGACGGGGCAGCGTTATCGCGTCGTGGCTATTGGATTTGACAGCGTCAGCGTTGACTGGCGATCCCCAACTCGCGAAGTTTGCCGGCAGAGTCTCTGACTCCGGCGAGGGACGCTGGACCATCAAGGCCTCCATTGACGAGGCTGTGCCGAGTCCAGTACTAACGACAGCGCTATACGAACGCTTCAGCTCGCGAGGCCAAGCCGACTTTGCCGACAAGCTGTTGTCAGCAATGCGCTATGAGTTTGGTGGACACCTGGAAAAGCCAGCAGAGAAGTGAGGAGACAATGAAGATAGAGGTGCTTGCCGATGCTGATGCCGTAGCTCGGGCCGCTGCCGCTACCATTGCTGCCGATGCCCGCGCCGCCGTCGCTGCCCGCGGCCGTTTCCTCATGGCTGTTAGCGGAGGCCACACACCATGGGTAATGCTGCGGGAGTTAGCTGACGAACAGGTTCCCTGGAAGGATGTCCATGTCTTTCAGGTAGACGAACGCATTGCTCCGGCCGGCGATCCTGATCGTAACTTGACACACTTGCGGGCGAGCCTGCTGGAACGTGCGCCGCTGCCGCTAGACAATATCCATGCCATGCCGGTGGAGATGCCTGATCTGGAGGCGGCGGCAAAGCAGTACGCAAAGACACTGGAGACGATAGCGGGTTCGCCTCCGGTATTGGATCTGGCTCACCTGGGGCTGGGCCCTGACGGCCACACGGCATCGCTGGTGCCGGGCGATCCCGTCTGTGACGTTACTGACGCCGATGTTGGCCTCACTGGTGTCTATATGGGAAGGCGGCGTATGACGTTAACGTATCCAGTACTGAATCGCTCGCGGCGTATTCTTTGGCTTGTCACCGGCGCAGACAAGGTTCCGATGTTCCCTCGTCTACGCGATGGAGATACCTCGATCCCAGCCGGCAGAATCTCCCGCGACCAGGCGTTGCTGTTAGCGGACCGGGCGGCGGCAGGGCAAGCGTAAGGCCAGCATTTTTCGAGATTTGAGTTCCAAAACGGGAAGCACCGAATGTAGTCCTAGAACGCGAAGCCGCCGGATTTGGTTCCAAAATGGGAAATCGCCGGATTTCGCGTTTAGAGGCGATTCTAGGGCCTTCTTCCAATTCGACAGGCTTTGGGGTTGTCCGAGACCGTTCGCGTGGCGCTAGCGCTCTCCTAGGGCATTTGGCGGGCACTCTACGGACTGTTCCAACCAACACTTTAGGGGTTTGTGGTGGACCACTAAATTGGCCTAGGCGTATAGAACTTAAGTGCTATTGACTTGACTGCCAGGTGAAGTGCGGTCCCGTTCGCAAATTCATGTCGTGGAGCCGGGGCCGTAAATAAGCTCAATCAGCCAAGCGATTGGGCGCCAACCGGGTGCTGTTTCTTCCAGTTCTTCACCGCCTTCTTTTGCTGCTTCTTCTGCTGCTTCATGTATTTTTTGTAGCTTTTCTGCGCCGTGTGCCGCTCAGAAGCCGCGTTGGCCTGGGCCGTCGCGGGCACCGAAAGCGCCAGAGCGAAAAGAATGAGCTGGATGTAAGCAGTAACTTTTTTCACAATCTCTCCGTGAAGCGGACCATGTAGCATTTCACGACCAGAGCTGCGGCTGAGGACGAATCTTTCCGCCGGTCCTGGTTGGGCCAGGGTGGCCGACGACTCATCCAAAGCGCAGGCCTGATCAGCGCATCTACTAATCGTTTCGGTCATATCAGGGCAGGACTTTAGGCGTGCCGAACCCAGACACGGCCGAGGGTCAGTGCTGCAGGGCTTGTGTGAGAACGCACTTGCGACTGAGTGCCGCCCTGAAGCTTGTCGAACGGGACCTGCTTTTCTCCGCATCCCGCCAATCGCCTTTCTGGTATCTTTCACTTCTGTCCTCCCGCAGGGACCGCCGCCAGATATGGAACGCATCGAGAAGACGGTTTTTCTTAGCTATCGCCGCACCAACGCTCCCTGGGCGCTGGCGATCTTCCAGAGCCTGACCCACCACGGCTACGACGTGTTCTTCGATTTCAGTGGCGTCGCCAGCGGCGACTTCGAGCGCGTCATCATCGGCAACATCAAGGCACGCGCGCATTTCGTCGTGCTGCTCACGCCGTCCGCGCTGGAGCGCTGTGGCGAACCCGGGGACTGGCTGCGCCGCGAGATTGAGACAGCTCTCGACACCCAGCGCAATATCGTGCCGCTGATGCTGGAAGGCTTCGACTTCGGCGCACCCGGAATCGCCAGCGGGCTCACTGGCACGCTGGCTCCGCTCAAGCATTACAACGCGCTGCGCGTCCCCGTGGAGTACTTTGAGGAGGCCATGCAGCGCCTGCGCGACCGGTACTTGAATGTTGCGCTGGATGCAGTTCTGCACTCGGCCTCACCCTTCGCAAAGCAAGCCGCAAAAGACGAGCAGGTTGCGGCTGGCACTGCTCCCGCGGTCACGGAAAAAGAGCTCACGGCACAGGAATGGTTTGAGCGAGGCTTAAACGCCGCCGATCCTGATGAAAAGCTGCGGTGTTATACCGAGGCAATCCGCCTGGAGCCGGACGATGCCGTCGCCTTCAACAACCGGGGCCTCGCGCGCAGAGAGAAACGCGACCTGGACGGGGCGCTACAGGATTTCGACGAGGCCGTCCGCCTCAGGCAAAACGATGCTCACATGCTTATTAATCGGGGCGTTACGCGCAAACTCAAACGCGACTTGGAGGGTGCGCTCAAAGACTTCAACGAGGCCATCTGCGTCAAACCTGACTTAGCCGGCGCGTTCGTTGGCAGGGGCAATGTCAGCCAAGCCAAAGGCGACTTGGAGGCCGCTTCGCAGGATTACAACCAGGCCATCCGATTGGAGCCAAGCTATGCCGATGCCTTCAACAACCGGGGCACTACGCGCTATGCCAAAGGCGACCTAGACGGTGCGCTGCAGGATTTTAACGAGGCCATCCGGCTCAACTCGGACCTTGCCGAAGGGTTCAACAACCGGGGTACTACGTGTTATGCCAAAGGCGACCTAGCAGGCTGCTGAAAAACCTCTGATTTGGCCGAACTGTGTCCGCTTCGGTCATCGAGTGAGAGGGGAGAGAGTTCGGCTCAGCATATTTCCACTATCTGCTGAAGCTTTTTACATGCAGCTGACACACTTTTCCCTTGGCTTACGCCGCCCGTAGTGACAGGTTGCGCAGGCGGACCAGGTTATAGGCCGCGCAAGCGAAGGTGAACACCCAATCCACTTTGAACAAGCCACGATGTCGTACCTTCCGCAGCAGAGCAACCGTCTTGAGCCAACCGAAACATTCCTCGATCCGCTTCCGCTTCCTTTGGCTGATGCGGTAGCCTTCATGCCGCGTGGTCCGCTGGTCGATGGCACTGCCGCCGCGCCGACCGTCATTCTGCGCGACATGCGGTGTGACCTGCATGTGGCGGCACTCAGCAATGAAGTCGGCCGTGTCAAAGCCTTTGTCGCCGCCCACCGTCACGCGCCTGGTGCCGGCAATCTGCTCCAGCATCACCAGCGCCGTATCGCGCTCGGCCGTTCCGTTGGCTTCCCACACCATCGCATTCACGATCAGCCCGTTACGATTCTCCACTAACAGATTGCCGCTGTAGCTCAACTTCGCCTCCTTGCCGTCGCCCTTGCGCGCCAACATGGCCTCGGGATCGGTCTTCGATGCGTGCGTTTGATTCGACCGCTTCTCGCCGTAAAAGTTCACCGTGGGATTGCCGGGATCATCGGAAGAGGGCGGGTTCTTGCCATCCTGGCGCTGAAAACTCTTGGCGCCGGCCCAGGCTTCCAGCAGCGTGCCATCCACCGTGAAGTGTTCGTCGGAGGTCAGGCCCTTCGCCCCAGCCTGTTCCACCACCTGCGCTAGGAACTGCTTGGCCACTGCGGCTTCCAGCAGCCGGTCCCGGTTCTTCGTGAACACTGTCGGATCCCATACCTCCTCGTCCAAATTCAACCCTACGAACCAGCGGAACAGCATGCTGTAATCGATCTCTTCCATCAGCAGCCGCTCGCTGCGAATCGAGTACAGCATCTGCAACAACTGCGCCCGCAGCAACTTCTCGGGCGCAATCGATGGCCGGCCCTCGCGGGCGTACATGCGATCAAACTGCGGCGACAGTGCCCGCAGAACTTCGTCTACCATCATGCGGATGACCCGCAGCGGATGATCCTTCCGTACCGCGCTTCCGGCGACAAATAACTGAACATGTGGCTTTGCTGATGATCGGTGCCTCGCATGCTGCTTTCTTAGCACACGTGCCTGTGGATTAGGAGTACTTTTTCAGCATCCTGCTAGCGTATGCTCGAACTGTAAGCGGCTCGGTGTCTTACCTCGCAGGGTTAAAAGAAATTCTTCCAGTCCAGTCGCAACGCGATGAAATCGACGAACTTCGTGAAGCGTTGATGCGCGTTCCGTCGCCTATTCTCGTCTTGCTGGACGAAGTCGATCGGATGCAAAAGGAGGAGCTGTTAGTTCTCCTCAAAATCCTTCGCGGTGTGGCCTCAATTCCAAACGTAACGTTTGTCTGTGCTTTCAGCGAAGAAGAAATCAAGCGGGAGCTAGCAAAAGACGGCGGCTTGTCCTACGACTACTTAGAGAAGTTCTTTCCTGTGACAATCAACCTCTCTGCGCCTGACCCCGACATGCTCGGTATGTTATTCAAAGCAAGGTTGACGATTGGCTTTCGCGACCAGAGCTGGTTCCCGACACCGAAGAGTGAAGCGAGTTTCTCGGAACTCCTAGACCGTGTATGGGACAGCTCGCTGTCGCGCGTCTGCACCAACCTACGCAAGATCGGTCTGTTGTTCAATGACATACGGAGCGCTTCTCGACCGATCACTGGTGAAGTCAACGCCTTTGACCTTGCGGTGATCGAAGCAGTCAGACGCTTCTACCCCGAGGTTTACCGCATCGTCCGAACCAATTCGCTGTTCTTAACTTACGCCACAAGCATTTGGACCAAAGGGCGGTACTTCACAGAAGAGGAAAGAAAAGGGGTGCCGCGACGTTTTTCGAGAATCTGAACGCAGTCATCTCAAGATCGAATGAGCCAGCCGCGGTTGAGGCGATGCTTAGTTGGATATTTCCAGACTACGCCGGGGCGAAGAACAAGCGCATGACTTTCTATGGTCTGTCTCGACCCACCACTCAAGAAGTCGCCGAGTCAGAGAAACGCATCTGTCACCCCGACTATTTTCCCATTTACTTCCGTGCAGCCGTTCCTGAAGAGATGTTCAGTAACGATGAGTTGAGGCGGCTGATGTCCGATTTCCGTGAAGCGAGAACTGAGTCCAGGGTGGAGTCCATTTTCAGCCAAGCACTCAACGGCATCCCGCCCAAGCACCCCAAGAGAGAAGACTTCCTGTGGAAGCTGGGCCGAGCAGTAGATCAGCTTGATGACCTCACAGCAGAGCAACTCGCCTACGCCGCGTCGATTCGAGCTGCCGACTACGCCTACGCCGATGGTGAAGCTCAGCGAGGGTTGAATATCGTATTTATCGCTGCTCAGAAGCTCTCATCTACCCCGGGTGCTCAGCGAACGCTCCTGGGCGCGATGGAGCGGGCTGCGGATGACACCTTTGCGCTGAGACTCTTGAGGTTCACAGAGAACAGGGATCGCAACAAGATACTCACTGATTTTGCGAATGTAAATGTGGAGGAACTCAAGGGAGCATTTGTTGAAAGGATGCGGCGGAGATACGGTCCGGAGGCTGAGATTCAGCAGGTTAACATCGCTCAAGGTGATTGGTGGGCTTTTCGTGTGTGGGTTGACAGCTCTGCTGAAGATGCCAGCATGGAACGAGATTTTTGGCGCAGGTTCATCGGTGCAAGCCGCAAGCGCCTGGCGCAGGCAATTAACTTCATCTACCCGGGGGGTAATGTCACTTGGCAGGAAGACCCAACGCCCATTATTAATCGTTTGTTTCCCATCGAGGAAACAGCACGACTCCTCACGGAGCTTCCAGAGAATGAGCATCTGGAGGAGGTGGAAGCTAGTGGAATTGCACGGTATCAAGCCCTCCTGCGGGGCACCTATCCAAGTCCTGGACAATTGTAAGTATGAAGCTCTGACACGTAGGGTCTATGTGCTGCAATGTGCCGCCGGGTCACCCAAGCTTCTTTTGCTTGGGCTGGACTCTCTTTGTCCCGCTCATCACACGCAACCGTGACCTGTGCACTTGCCCGGGACCGGCTCGGAGCGGTATCACCGAACTGCGAGGAAGGGTTGTTGTGTCTTCGCCGGCAGCACTCAGTGTGCGGGCCGGGAAAAAGCTCTCTTAAAAACAGTTGTCAGTAGCCGGTAGCCGGTGGTCGGATCGGAGTTATCCAACCCAATTGGTGGATTGTTACCAATGTAGTCAAAGCAGACTTTGCTGGCTGCAAAACGGAGCTTCTTGCTGATTTTCGGATGCTAAGTTGTTAGGAATGAATATTTTGCCTATAACTCCTTTGGAAAGAATATTTTGCGACGTGAATCATGCCTAAGTTATTGATTCTACGTAGTACGCGGGGAGGGTAGGGCTCCAGCCCGGAAATCCGCTGCAAGTCATCGAGGAACTAGCCATTCGATGGCCACGTGTCCCGGATGATTTGCAGAGCTTCGTCAGCAGGGAGCATCGATGTCTGCCGTGTCAGCGGAAGATGGCCGATGATAGCGCAGAATTGGGAGTAGCGGGACGGAAATGCGACGGGCCGACTCTGGGGCGCGGAGTATCCTAACTATTCCCTGAACTCGCTGTAGGATGGATCTATCCGATTTCCCACGGAGCACCTTCATGACATCTGCACTTGTAGATTTGGAACCGAAACCGGTATGGAAGCACTTTGACGCGCTGGCGGCGATTCCCCGCCCTTCAACCAAGGAAGCGGCAGCGCGTAATTACGTTCTGGCGCTTGCGGCGCGGCTAGGGCTGGAAGCAGTGCATGACGACGTTGGCAACACCGTGATTCGCAAGCCGGCGCATCCTGGCCGCGAAGCTGCGCCCATGGCGCTGTTGCAGGGTCATCTCGACATGGTCTGCGAGAAGAACGAGGGCACTGCGCACAACTTCGATACCGACCCCATCAAGATCGTGCGCAAGGACGACTGGCTGAAGGCCGACGGCACGACCCTGGGCGCGGACAACGGCGTCGGGGTGTCGGCGGCGCTGGCGGTAATGGAGAGCACTGACATTGCCCACGGGCCGCTGGAGTTTGTTTTCACCATTGACGAGGAGACGGGCCTGACGGGCGCTGCGGAATTTCCCGGCGGGCTGCTCAAGTCGAAGTACTTTCTCAACCTTGACAACGAGGAGAAGGGCACGCTGTGCATCGGCTGCTCGGGCGGGATGAAGACGACGGCGCGGCGTCAAGTTACGCTGCGTCCTGCCGGCGCCGGCGCGGGTTTTCGCATCAAGGTGTCCGGCCTGAAAGGCGGCCACTCCGGCGTCGATATTCACCAGGGCCGCGGCAATGCGCTGCGCATACTGGGAGGCGTGCTGCAGAGCGCGCTCGACCGCTTGTCCATCGAGATCGCCGAGATCAATGGCGGCAGCGCGCAGAACGCGATTCCGCGCGAAGCGTCGGCCATCGTGGTGCTGGATGCGGCGCGCGAGAAGGAATTGCAGTCGCTGGTCGCCAAGGCCGAGAGCGAGGGCAAGGCTGATCTGGGCGGCTTCGATCCCGGATTGCAGATCACGGTCGAGAAAGTCTGACAAGCCGGCGAAGGTGTTCGATGCCGACGACGCGCGCAACACTGTCGCTCTGCTGGTCAGCGTGCCCCATGGCGTTCTGGCAATGAGTCCTGATGTTCCCGGGCTGACGCAGAACTCGACCAACCTGGCGATTGTCTCGACCAAAGGCGACACGGTGGAGTTCGTTACCAGCCAGCGCAGCGCCATCGACAGCAGCATGCTGTCGGCGGCGCGTATGGTGGCAACCGTATTCCGGCTGGCGGGGTTCAGGTGGAGCACTCGGGCGCCTACCCGGGATGGAAACCCGAGCCCAACAGCGAAATCGTGCGCAAAGCGCAAGCCGTCCACGAGGAAGCTCTTTGGCGAACCTGCCAAGCTGATCGCCATGCATGCCGGGCTGGAGTGCGGCGTCATCGGCGAGAAATATCCGGGGATGCAGATGGTATCATTCGGTCCGACTATCGTCGATCCCCACAGCCCCAACGAGCGGGTGCAGATCTCGTCGGTGGAGAGCTTCTGGAAGTATCTTAAGGCCGTCCTGGAGAAGATATAGATAATTTAATAGTAAACAACTGATATATTCTGAGTAAACAATAGTGTCTTTGTAATTCCCAGCCAACCAAAATGAGGTTGGGTGGGGCACCCAGCGTTGATGTTGAACATGTTCAACGAGTCGCTGCAAGTGGAACTGACTAGAGTATCTTCTTCCCAAACGCTGACAGCGCCAGCTCCACCGCCAGCTCCGCGGTCTGGTTGCGCTCGTCGAGCACCGGATTCACTTCCACCATCTCGAAGCTCAGCATGCGTCCGTGGTCGGCGATGATCTCCATGGCCAGATGTCCTTCGCGGTAGGTGGCGCCGCCCCAGACGGGAGTGCCGACGCCGGGCGCGTCTTCGGGATCGATCCAGTCGAGATCGAGCGAGACGTGGTAGCCAACGGTGCCGCGGCCAGCTAGGCGCAGGGCCTCTTCCATCACGGTGCGCATGCCGCGCTCGTCGATGTCGCGCATGGTGAAGACATGCACGCCCGACTTGCTGATGTTCTCGCGCTCATAAGTTGTCCACGTCGCGAATGCCGACCAGCACGCAGTTTTCCGGCTGCACTTTGGGGCTGAATCCGTAGAGGTCGGTCAGCGGCGAAGGGAAACAGTCCCATGATGGCGCCCAGCGGCATGCCGTGCACGTTGCCACTGGGCGAACTGTCGGGCGTGTTGATGTCGGTGTGCGCGTCGATCCACAGCAGCCCGATGCGCTGGTTCTTGCGGCGATAAAACTCCGCCACGCCCGACACGGTTCCGCAGGCGATGGAGTGGTCGCCGCCGAGGACGACCGGGATTGCCCCGCTCTCCAGGGTCTTCACCACCAGGTCGGCTTCCTTGGAGCAGGTATCGGTGATTTCCTTCAGGTACTTTGCGTGAGGATCGCCTTCTGACTTGGTCTCGGCCAGGGCGACCGGAACATTGCCGACATCCTTTACGTCGTAGCCCAGGGCCTCGAGCTTGGCTTCGAGTCCGGCGACGCGCATCGCCGAGGGCCCCATGTCCACGCCGCGGCGCGACTGGCCGAGGTCCAGCGGCACGCCGATGATGCGGATGTGCTTGGTCTCGATGTTCTCAAGCGGTTTGGTGATCGGGCTGGTTGCCATAGGAATCCTGACGTCCTACATTGTGATACCACACCGTGGTACAGAGCACTACGGATACAGCCGGTGCAAGGTGCGGGCAAAGGGAATGGTCTCGCGCACGTGCTCCAGGCCGCAGATCCACGCCACCGCGCGCTCGATGCCCATGCCAAACCCCGAGTGCGGAACGCTGCCGTACTTGCGCAGATCGAGATACCACTTGAACGCCTCTTCCGGCAGCCCATGCTCGTGAATGCGCTTCACCAGCAGCTCGTACGACGCAGTGCGCTGCGAGCCGCCGATGATCTCGCCGTAACCTTCGGGCGCAAGCACGTCCACGCAAAGCGCCAGGTCGGGCCGCTGCGGGATCGGGCTCCATGTAGAACGCCTTCACCGCCGCAGGATAACGATGCACCATCACCGGCCGCTCGAACTGCGACGAGATATACGTCTCGTCCGGCGAGCCGAAGTCTCCACCATACTCAAACTTGTTTTCCACCAGGCCCTTGGCGTGGGCCTCCTGCAGCATCTGCACCGCTTCGTCGTAGGTGATGCGCGGGAACGGCGTGTCAATCTTCTCCAGCTTGCTGAGGTCGCGGCCGATGGTCTCCAACTCGGGGCGACGGCGCTCCAGGCAGCGCTTGACGATGAAGGTGATGAACTCTTCAGCCAGCGTCATCAGGTCGTCGAGCGTGGCATAGGCGACCTCCGGCTCGACCATCCAGAACTCAGTGAGGTGGCGCCGCGTCTTCGACTTTTCCGCGCGGAAGGTCGGGCCGAAGCTGTACACCTTGCCCAGCGCCATCGCCGTAGCCTCGATGTAGAGCTGGCCGGACTGCGTCAGGAAGGCTTGCTCGTCGAAGTAGTCCACGGGGAATAGCGTGGTCGTGCCTTCGCAAGCCGCCGGGGTGAGGATGGGCGGATCGGTGAGGGTGAAACCGTGCTCGTCGAAGTAGTCGCGCGCGGCCTTGATGATCTCCGCGCGCACCCGCAGCACCGCCGCCTGCCGCGGCGAGCGCACCCACAGATGGCGATGCTCCATCAGGAAATCAACGCCGTGCTCTTTCGGCGAGATGGGATAAGGATCGTCCGGGCTGACCCGCTGCAGGACCTGCGCGTCGGTGACGTCGAGTTCGTATCCGCCGGGCGCGCGCTTGTCGGCCCGGACTTTGCCGGTGACGATCACGCTCGATTCCTGGGTGAGGTTCTTGATGGAGTCGAACAGCTCGGGCGAGACAGCGTTCTTGGCGACCACGCCCTGGATGATCCCGCTGCCGTCGCGAAAAATGGGGAACAGCAGCTTGCCGCTCTCGCGCAGGTTATAGAGCCAGCCGCGAAGGGTGACGGTTTGGCCTTCATGCTGGCCGACTTCGCGGATGGTGGTGATGGGAGCTTCGGTGATTTCCGTTTTGGTTGAGGCGTTCATGAGTCCTGATTTCGACCGCACGTTATGATGGCTTGGCCGAGCCAATATTGACACCAGCCAGTGCTACCCATACTCTTGAGGGCATGGAAGTTGATTTTACCCCGGAGCTGCAAAACAAACTCGCACGGCTTGCCGCCGAGCAGGGCCGCGACACGAAATGCGCTTGTGCGGGAGGCGGTAGAACGGTTCGTGGACCATGACGAATGGTTTATCGGCGAGGTCGAGAAGGGTTTGGCAGCAGCCGACCGGGGAGAGTTCATCGAACACGAAGAAATCAGAAAGATCATTGATCGCCGGTATCCCGGCTGATGCGCATTCGCTGGACGGAACCCGCTGCACGAGACCTCACACAGATTTGCGACTACATCGACGAACATGACGGCGCGGAAACAGCCCGGCGCGTAGCTCTTAGAATCTACGAAGGTACAACTCCCTCACACAGTTTCCTTATCGAGGCCGTCCGGGCCGTAAGCAGAACACCCGGGAACTCGATATTTCCTGACCTACCGTTCTTGGCCGTGTACAGGGTTCGCGCGGATGTCATCGAAATAAACCGCATACTGCACGGGCGCACAGAACTGGCCTTAGAATCTCTCTATCACACGCCTTCTCCAGCTTACTGAACGCTGCCGCCATCTTCTCGGAAACTTTCTCGCCTTCCACGCCTTCGATCTCCAGCAGCAGCGGAGGTACGTGCGGCGCGGTCCGCAGCAGCTCCATCGTCTCCTTCCAGTCGATCTTGCCATCGCCGGGCCAGAGATGCGAATCGCGGTCTTTATTGTTGTCGTGCACGTGCGTGGATCGGATGCGTTCCTTCAAGCACTTCAAAAGCCTGCGGCACACTCGACATCAGTGCGCGTGGCCGACGTCGAAGCACACGCCAATATCGGCGAAGCGCCCGGCGTGCAGCAGCTCCAGCAGCTTCTCCGGGGTAGAAAGATCGTTGTGTATGTTCTCCACCAGGAGCTGCACGCCCAGCGGCTTTGCGAAGGCGTGCAGGTGCTCGAGCGAACTGATGGCTGCCTCCTGCTTGTGCTCGTTCGCCTCTTCATGTCCGACGCCGATGTGCTGCACCAGAAACTGAAATGGCAGTTGCTCGGCCACCTCGATGGCGCGCTTGATTTCATCCATGGCCGCAACGCGGTGCAGCTTCTCGACCGACGCAATATTGATCGGCGGCGTGCCGCCGCGTCCCCATTCTTCGTCGGGATGCATGGGCGAATGCAGGGAGTGAAGACGCACGCCGGTGCTGCGAAACCAGTTGCCGATTTCGCGAATGTGCTGCCGTTCGGTGTAGTTGAAGTGTCCGCGCGCCGCGAAAATCTCGATGGCCTCCGCGCCGCCGGCGACGAACTGGTCCAGCAGCCCCGGATGCAGCCGCTCCCGTCTTGCATACACCAGAGTTGACACTGCCCGCAGCATCAGAAGCCGACCGCCTTTCCGTTGTTGCGTCCGTCGCTGGCGCCCAGCCGCTCGCCCGTCTGCCCGTCGATCTCGATGCACTCGGCATCGCCCCAGAAGCGTTCGCTGACGTCGATCTTGTGTCCCATGCGCTCGAGAATACGAATTGTGTCGGGGGAAAAGCCAATCTTTTCCATCTTGATATCGTCAGGCAT
This sequence comes from uncultured Acidobacteriaceae bacterium, assembly GCA_963782275.1. GTDB lineage: Bacteria > Acidobacteriota > Terriglobia > Terriglobales > Acidobacteriaceae > Bog-257. The sequence goes on from CAWAJA010000016.1 coordinate 907,766, forward strand.
CCACTGGTCATGGAAGCGCGGTGCATTCACCGCTTCCTGAATGTTCAACCCGTAATCCACCACGCCCATGAAGACATTTGCCACCGTCGTGATGATAGTCGAACCCCCGGGTGAGCCAAGTACAAGGAACAGCTTGCCGCCTTTCAGCACGATGGTCGGGGTCATGCTCGAGAGCGGGCGCTTGTCCGGGCCGATCGCGTTGGCGGGACCCTGAATCAGTCCATAGAGGTTAGGCACGCCGGGCTTGGAGGCAAAGTCGTCCATCTCATTGTTGAGCAGAAAACCCAGGCCCTCGGCGGTGACGCGCGAGCCGAAGTTGTCGTTTAGCGTGGTGGTCACTGAGACGGCATTGCCGTCAGGATCGACCACCGAGTAGTGCGTGGTGTGTTCGGGCTCGTGGACTGACTTGGGCTGGGGATGGGAGCTGGCATAACTATCCAACTGCGAGAAGATCGCCGGTCGCCGCAGCTCGTTGCTGGGTGTGGCACGACGCAGGCTGAGGGTATCGCGCCAGGCATTGCCGTATCGCTTGTCGATCAGTTGCGCCACCGGAATCTTGGAGAAATCAGGATCGCCGAGGAACTCGGCGCGGTCGAAAAACGTGCGCTGGTAAGCCTCAGCGGTCAGGTGGATGGCCTGGGCTGAGCCGTCTCCCAGCTTCGTCAGGTCGTAGCCTTCCAGGATGTTGAGGGCCTCGATCAGGGCCACTCCGCCCGAGGACGGCGGCGGGGCGCTGATGATCTCGTATCCGTGATAAGTGCCACGGACCGGTTGCCGCTCCTTTACTTCGTAGTGCGCAAGATCGTCCGCGGTAATCAGGCCTCCCCCCTTTTGAACCGCGTCGGCCAATTCACGCGCCATGGTGCCATGGTAAAAGTCATCGGGGTTGTCAGCGATGCGCTCCAGCGTCTTGGCCAGTTCCGGCTGCTTGAACACGTCGCCCGGCTGATAATAGTTCCCGTCGCGCTGGAAGATGCGGTGCGACTCGGGAAACTTCGCCAGATCGGCGTCCTGGAAGGACCTGGTCTGGTCGTACTCGAGAACGAAACCATCGCGCGCCAGCCGGATCGCAGGCTCCATCACCTGCTTCAGCGAGAGCTTGCCCCAATGCTGTTGGGCGTAAGCCAGTCCTGCCACCGAGCCGGGCACGGCGATGGCCTTGTATCCGATGGTGCTCATGTCGGGGATAACGTTGCCCTGGCTGTCAAGATACATGTTGGCGGTGGCTTTGGCGGGCGCCTTCTCACGATAGTCGAGGAAGTGCACCTCGCCATCCGGACGGCGAAAGAGCATGAAGCCGCCTCCGCCGATGTTGCCCGCCTCGGGATAGACGACCGCCAGAGCGAAGCCAATGGCCACAGCAGCATCCACCGCGTTGCCGCCCTGCTGCATAATGGCAACGCCCGCCTTTGAGGCTTCGGGGTGCACGGTAGCCACCATGGCCTTGGGCGCATGCGTGGGATGCATGACGTTGCCGGCAATGGCTTGGGCGCAAAGCCCGAAAGCGAGTATCAGCGGCAAGAATTTGCGAGGCAATTTCATAGGGTTAACGGCGGGAGGACCCGGATTCCCGTCTGCTCAAGCCAAAACAGGGAGGAGCTTGCGGGGACGGCATGCAAGGATTGAGGCTAGCCGACGGAGTCTGAGAGAGTCAAATGCAGTTGATTCTGTCTGGCATTGAATGTGCCTTGAGTTTTGTGTTTACCGGCGGCTTCTTGACAGATGTTGTCGTATATGACAACATTCACGTGTGACTTGAGGTAACCTCGGCTGATGACCAGAAAGACACGGCCTGTTTCCTGAATCAAGGCAGCATTGAAAGAATTCGAAGCCTTCCCAGAAGGGGCGCAGTCGATCTGCCTCGCGGCCTTGACCATCGCCGCTGAGGGCAGCAAGGCCGACATCGCAAAACCGATGCAACACATGGGATCGGGCGTGTTCGAAATCGCCTTGGCGTTTCGGGGAGGTGCCTTTCGGGTGGTCTATGCCTTGCAACACGGAGAGGAAGTCTGGGTCGTTCACGCGTTCCAGAAGAAGTCGACGCAGGGCATCAAGACGCCTAGGCGCGAGATCGAATTGGATCAGGCAACGGTTGAAGATGCTGAAGGAGATGTTGCGATGAAATACGAACGGCAAGGGGTAGTGCGGGGAAGCGGCAACGCTTTCCGCGATCTGGGGCACAAGAACGCGGATGTCGAGCAATTCAAGGCAATCCTGGCAGCCGAAATTATAAAAGTGCTCGACCGGGAAGGCTTGAGCGTGCGCCGCGCACAGAGCTGCACCGGGATCGCGGCGGCCGACTTCTCGCGTATCCGCAATGCGAACCTCGACCGGTTTACTGTCGATCGCCTCATGTCGATCATCAATCGACTCGGGTCGCGGGTAGAGGTGAAGGTCAAAGTTCGGCGGGTTCAACCATTTGAACTCACAATGGCAGCACCATTCTGAAGGACTCTTACACTTCGCCGGCGATCTCAGGATGCCGGCATCCAATCGGATTATTCCCCTCTCTCTTGTGCCGGAGGGCGAAAACGTTATATATCTAGCTCACTCGCAGCCGCCATGCAGAGCTCCATTTTCTCGGTTGACGTTGAAGACTGGTTCCATATTCTGGACGTCCCCAGTGTGCCGACCATCGACCGGTGGGTGGGCCTGCCCTCTTGCGTAGAGAGGAACTTCACCACGCTGTTGGATCTGTTCAGCGAAAAGAATGTTCAAGTAACCTGCTTCTTCCTGGGATGGGTGGCCGAACGGTTTCCCCATCTGGTGAAGGAGGCTGCCAGTCGGGGACATGAGGTTGCGTCGCACGGGTATGGGCATCGCCTGGTGTATGAACTGAGCCGCGGCGAGTTCTACGACGACGTACGCCGCGCTCGTTTGCTGTTGCAGGACATCTCCGGGGTTGAAGTAGTGGGTTACCGCGCGCCAGGTTTTTCGACTACCGACGACACCCCGTGGTTCTTCGATGTGCTGGCGGAAGCCGGCTACCAGTACGATTCCTCCGTGTTTCCGGCTGCGCGGGGGCATGGCGGGATGCCGGAGGGGCGGCGGGAACCGCACCGCATCGGCGAAAACGATGTGCTGTTGGAGGTCCCAATTACCGTTGCCGACCTGCTGGGCAAGCCGATGTGTTTCTTCGGTGGAGGGTATCTACGGCTGTTCCCCTACTGGCTGATTCGCAAGATGGCGCATCAAGTGCTGGCAGAAGGCCGTCCGGTGGTGTTCTATATTCATCCGCGAGAGATCGACCCGGCGCATCCGCGGTTACCCATGAGCCGCAAGCGCCGGTTCAAGACCTACGTTAATCTTGAGACCACGGAAGGAAAGCTCCGCCGCATATTCCGGGATTTTCCCGTAACCACGTTTAAGAATGTCCTCAGCGATTATCCCCAGTTGGTAAATACTCATGTCACTTGATCGCACTCAAACCTTCTTCCACCAATACGCCAACGATTTCGACGCGATATACGGTAATCAAAATGGGCTCTTTGATAGCGTCATCAATCGCCTCTTCCGCAAAAGCATGCGGCTGCGCTTCGAGAAGTCGATTGAGGGCTGTAATCCGATCGAAGGCAGGAGCGTACTCGACGTCGGGTGCGGGCCCGGCCATTACTCGATTACGCTGGCCCAGCGCGGCGCTGCGCGGGTAGTCGGAATCGACTTTGCCGAAGGCATGCTGCAGCTCGCAACCGAGCATGCCAAGAAGGTCGGCGTCGGCGAACGCTGCAACTTCATGGTGGCGGACTTCTACACTTATCCTCCGCAGGAGCTCTTCGACTACGTCATCGTGATGGGCTTCATGGACTACATGCCTGATCCGGAGAAAGTGGTTGCCAAAGTCTTGTCGCTGACCAAGGACAAGGCGTTCTTCTCGTTTCCCGTGGCGGGCGGACTGCTGGGGTGGCAGCGCAGCATGCGCTACAAGAAACGCTGCGACCTGTTCCTCTATACCGAAGAGCAATTGAAGCAGATCTTCTCGCAATTTCCCGAGGCCACGGCGACCATCGAGCCGATTAGCCGGGACTATTTCGTGACGCTGGAGCGGAGCAGAAAAACCAGCTAACCGGGGACCTGACTGGCGGCTTGGATTTAGGCCCCGCTACCGGTCGGCACCTTCGGCTCCGGCGATTGCGATGGCTGTGGAACCTGTTCCGCCGTTGCGCTCCGATAGGACACTTCTTTCCAGAGGCTGGTCGGAGATACGAAGTACACTCGCACCGCCGCCAGCGAAGCGGCCATCAAGACCACGAACGTCCGAATCGGAGAGGTTAGCTTTTTTAGTGGGAAACGATCGGGTACAAGGGGATCAAGCGCCGCCAATCCATAGAACACCACCTGCCCCCATGCTGCCAGGGCTCGCCAGAGGGGTGGCAGGCCGAAAGTCGCCAGAGCGATGGCGATCATGCAATACGGGATGACAATGCGCCCGTACTTGGCCGACAGGAAATGAAACCGCATCCGGTTCCGCGAGCTCAGCAGTTCGGGCATGATCTTGAGCATCTGGTAGAGACCCGCCTGCAGGCGTACCTTGCGGCGAAACTCGGAGTGCAGCACGGTCGGGTAGTCGTACATCGTGGCCGTCGGCTCGTAGAGGATTCGGTAGCCTTGGAAGAACGCTTTCAGCGGCACATAAACATCATCGAGCAGCGTGCCCGGGGGAAGCGGCGTCCACAGGGAGCGGCGCATGGCAGCGAAGGCGCCACTGTAACCGAAGGTCGAATCAATGCGGGTAAGACGCTGGCGGATCCAATCTTCGTAACGCCAGTAGGCGCTCGTGGTTGCCTCCTCGTGACTGTCGCCTTCCACGATGACCGTCCTGGGGACTGACGGAGCCGACTTTGGGATCTCCAAAGCAGGCGATGACGTTGCGCAGGCAGTCGGGATCGAGGGTCTGGCGGACGTCGTTGAGCACCAGAATCTCACCTGAAACCAAGGGAACGGCGGCGTTCAGCGCAGCGGCCTTGCCCCCGTGCGGGACGCGCAGAAAACGCACACCCTGGCTGGCAAAGCTGCGCGCGATTTCGTCGGTGCGGTCGGTCGAGCCGTCGGAAACCACCAGAATGTCCATCGCGATCGCGGGGATAGTTCAGGCTGAAGATCGTCTTCAGCTTGCGCTCGAGGAATTTCTCCCCGTTGTAGACGGCGATCACAAAAGAAACGGTGCGGAGCTTGTCGTCCTTGTGAACGGGATTGTGGGCGCGCCTGGCCATCCAGCCCAGCAGTAGCGGATAGCCGAACAGAGCATAGAAGATGGTGGCGCTGGCAAGCACGAAGACCGTGATGGAGAGGATCTGCACAACCGCGAAAGGGTTTTCCACGGTCGAGAGTAGCCCACGTGTCCTAGTGAGTCAAACCACCGCGACGACCGTCCTTTAGCGGTGACGCGGGCAAAGGGTTGGAGCCGATGGAGTCTGGCAAGCTTAGGGGACGGGCCGTATTGGTGATGGGGTAACACGGCAAGGCCCGGCTGCAGGCGATATAATGTTCGGTTTGCTGCAAGCTCGCAATTCCAGCTCTACATCCCGCGGAAGGACAATATGCCAACAGACGTAGTCATGCCCCAGATGGGGGAGTCGATCTTTGAAGGAACCATCACCAAGTGGCTGAAACAGCCGGGCGAGAAAGTTCAGCGCGACGAGCCGCTGTTTGAGATCTCAACCGACAAGGTTGACGCGGAGATTCCCGCGCCCGCTTCCGGCACGTTGCAGGACATCAAAGTCCAGGCTGGTACAACCGTCCAGGTGAACACCGTGGTCGGCACCATCGCTGCCGAAGGTGAGGCGGCCAGTGCTCGCGGCGCCGGCGAAACCGCCTGCCGGAGGGGATGGAAGCCGCTCCGCGCAGGCAGAGGCGACCCCGGCGCCAGCCAGCACAAAGCCTGCGGAGGAAATTCCGGCCGATCTTGCCGAGGACGAGAAGGAAGGTTTGGAACGCGAGGAGCAAGGCGCAGTTCGCGAGGTCCGGCGAAGCCGGCGAGCGAGTGTCGCTCCAGCCCACTGGTACGCAAGATTGCGAAGGAAAACAATGTTGACCTGGCACACGTGCCGGGAACCGGCCTGGGCGGCCGCATCACCAAGGAAGACATCGAGTCGTTCATCGCCAAGCACGGCGCAGCAGCGGCGCAACCAGCGGCTCCCGCACCCCTCAAGCCGGCCGCACCTGCAGTCGTAACGCCGGCCCAGCCTGCGCCGCCACCGCCTGCCGCGCCTACGGCGCCTGCGGTGACTGGTCCGCTAGCGGCGGTCGGCGCAGTCACACCCGGCGAGATCGTGCCCATGTCGGTCATGCGCAAGAAGATTGCCGAACACATGGTGCTCTCCAAGCGCACCAGCGCGCACGTGCACGGGGTTTTTGAGGTGGATGTGACGCGCATCGTGAAGCTGCGCGAGAAGATGAAAGCGAAGTTCGAGCAGGCCACCGGCAACAAGCTCACCTTCACGCCGTTCTTCGCGCGCGCCGTGGTGCACGGCATTCGCAAGTGGCCCATCATCAACTCTTCGGTGGAAGGCGACAACATCCACTACCACTCCTCGATCAACCTCGGCATCGCGGTCGCGCTGGATTGGGGGCTGATCGTGCCGGTGGTGAAGAACGCCGAGGAGCGCAGCTTCGTCGGCCTGCAGCGGGCCATCAGCGACCTCGGCGAGCGCGCCCGCACCAAGAAGCTGAAGCCCGACGAGGTGCAGGGCGGAACGTTCACCATCACCAACCCGGGCATCTTTGGCGCGAAGTTCGGCATGCCGATCATCAACCAGCCGCAGGTCGCAATCATGGGCGTGGGCGGCATCGAGAAGAAGCCGGTGGTCGTGACCGACAGGGATGGCAACGACTCGATCGCCATTCGCTCGATGATGCACTTGAGCATTGGCTATGACCATCGCGTGATTGATGGCGCTGTGGCCGACCAGTTCATGGCCGAGGTGAAGAAGTTCCTGGAGAACTGGAACGAGGAGTTGCTGTAGGGAGCTGTCAGCCGCTGGCCGTAGGGCGGAAAAGGTGAGCGCGGATTACTTTGTGATATGGCGATTTATCGCCAATAATCTGCTGTTAAATTCCACGTATCGGATAGCGAGGCTGGATTCCATGAATCAAGTCACGAAGCCCCGACGAAAGTGTCTACACACGATTCTTGATTCCCTATTCAGGGCGCCGGTAACTCTGATTACGTGCGCGGGCCGGTAGACAAACGGACGAAATTCGACGCCCGAACCAAGTCGTGAACGCGATTGGAAGTGCCCGTGCATTCTGACCCTCTTAGTCCAAATATCTTATGGACGTGCGCTTGGATTGTGCGGCTTGGTCGGAGAAAAGCTCTCCGGCGACGGCGCGCTCGTGCAATTCCGAAGCGGACGCTCCCGCCTTGCGTGCCGCGATCATCTTTTCGGGATCCACATGCGCCATCATCATTCCGCGCGAGACTCTTAGGTGCTCGGTCGCGGTCCAGGCATCGCTGTAATTGCTCGCGTTGATCTCGACTCTGTTCTGGTCAGGATCCTCGTAATAGAACGAGATGCCCACGCCATGGTCCGCGGCCCACATCGGCTGGACTCCTAAGTTCTTTAGCCGAACATACGTGCCTAGAAGGTCGTCCAAGGTGGCGCATTCGAAAGCAACATGCTGCAGTCCCGTGTGCCGGCGCCGGTCGGAGTCGACTGCGGCACCAGGCGCCTCAAACAACACGAGGCGATGATCCAGCTCATCGTTGCTGAGAAATGCAAAGGCGGAAAACGGCGCCCGGTCCATGTGCTTCGGACGGTACCGTCGCACGATGGTTGACGCTCATGCCGAGCACTTTGCGATACCAGTCCGTCAGGGCATCCAGGTTTGCGGTGGTAAGCCCGTAAGGCTGCAGTTTGGGATGGATGGTGATCTCGGTATTCATGGGAAACTCTCCTTTTTGCTGGGCCAATTCTGCAATGGTTAGCCAGCTAACCAAATAGATGTTAGGTGCCTAACAATAGTCGCAATAGTTTTGGGGATCTGGAGGATATACTATTTGACGTATCAGATAGTTAGGCGCCAAACTTATTCCGGAGACAAGTCATGGGCATTCGAACGCCGGTTGAGCGTCCTCAAGGACCACCGCCTGCGGTCATGAAGAAAATTCGCCAGCGCCTCTCGGAACGGGAGGTGCAGGGGCTGAGAACGGTATTCACCCTGCGCGCGACTGCGCAACATGTTACAACGCGATCAGCAGTGATGGCCGGTTCCGTGGGATCGGTGGCACGTTACCAGATCCTGATGGCGCTGTGGGCGAGCGAAGGGAATGGCATCTCGCACAAGGACATCGTAGCGGCCATGGGCGTGACGCGCGCAACCGTCTCCGGCCTCATGGCAGCTCTCGAGCGCGATGGTTTAGTGAAATCGCAGGTAGATAGAGAGGACCGCCGCAAGCTGATCGCGCGACTGACCGCGAAAGGCGAGGCCGTGATCAAAAAGCAGCACAAAGTGGACCTGGTTAGGTTTCGTGCGGCCTTCGCGTCCTTTACCTCGGAGGAACTAGCGAACCTAACGGCACTCCTGTACCATTTCCGAAAGGTGTTCGCCGCTCGCTGCTGAACCCTAACGGTTGTAATCAGCCCTTATCACAACGAATCCCGAGCGGGAGCCAGGTTTCGAGGCCTCCGCTTCACGCGAGCGCAGCTTGGCTCGGCTAACCGCAATCGCGCGGCTGCGGTCGCGTAGCTTTTCCAGGATCTTGATTTTCTCTGAAAAGCTTAGCGCGGCCAGTTGTTTCCGCAATTCCGGCTTACTCATCTGGCTCCTTTTAGTACTCACGCTCGAATAGCGCTGGGAAAAGAATATCAACTCGAAGCGCGAGCCGTACTATTCGATCCGCACTGATAGAATTCTGCTATATGGATTTCACGACCGCTGGGGCGAAAGGCGGAGTTGACGGGGTTGGCACTCGAAACGCAGAGAACGTGGCTCGACAAAATCCCTTCTCAGGTCTGGCGGTACACAGGCGGCGCATAATGAGTTCTTTCACCGGCGATCTGCACAACGGAGCGCGTCCGGAGCACGATGGGCCGGTTTTGGTGATGCCCCCGCCACAAACGCCAAAGCGGAAGCACCTTTGGGTGAGGCGGTTCTGGCTTGTCGTCTTTGTGCTCTTCTGCCTGGAAGTGGGCATCATTCTGACCGTACTGCCTTGGACACGCATCTGGGCGGAGAATTCCCTTCTGCGGGGATATCCGCGAGTCCACGATTTGCTGCAACAGAATTTTGTTCGCGGCCTGGTCAGCGGCCTGGGCCTGGTCGATATCTGGATGGGAATCGCCGAGGCGGTCCGCTATCGCGAGGGTCCAGACGCCTGACATTCAACAGACCGAATTACGCTCGGTCATCGCGTCCAGGCCGATGCGTTCATCGCAAATTCTCATTAGACCGATATAAGAGCTGCATGGCTGACAAGAAGGACGAACATCACCGCCACAATCGTTCGCCCCTGGCTTATGAGAACAAGAAGTTTCTCAACAGCCCGGACGGCAGGATTCTTCGCATCCTCGCCGAATACCAGGAACCGTTGACCCGCTTCCGGCGGGAACGAATCCAGGACACCATCGTTTTCTTTGGCTCGGCACGATTCCACAGCCGGTCGCAGGCGGAGGAAGCGTTACAGGTCTTGGAAAGACCCCACTCGGCAACGCTGGCGCCGGCGGCAGAGCAGGAGCGCTTGCGGCTCGCAAAAGCCGATGTCGAGATGGCGCGATACTACGAGGACGCCCGCAAGCTGGCGTTCCTGGTAACCCAATGGACCAAGTCCATTAGCCAGCAGCGCCATCGTTTCGTGATCTGCACCGGTGGAGGACCGGGCATCATGGAAGCCGCCAATCTCGGGGCGTCCGAGGCTGGTGGCAAAACTATCGGGATGAACATCAACCTCCCATTCGAGCAGATGCCCAACGACTACATCACCCCGGAGCTGAACTTTGAGTTCCACTACTTCTTCATGCGCAAGCTCTGGTTTGCCTACCTGGCCAAAGCGCTGGTGGTCTTTCCGGGCGGGTTCGGCACCTTCGACGAGTTGTTCGAACTGCTGACGCTGGCGCAAACGGAGAAGCTCGCCAAACGCATCAGCATCGTGATTTATGGCAAAGACTATTGGGACCGCGTGGTCAACTTTCAGGCACTGGTTGACTCCGGAACCATCTCGCCAAAGGACCTGGAGTTGTTTCACTGGGCGAACACGCCAGAGGAAGCGTTCGACTTCTTGTGCGGAGACTTGACTCGCTACCATCTGGAGCAGCCGAATATGCGGGAAAAAGAGCCGGAAATAGCGAAGACCAGGCCGTAGTGTCTTCACCACAGAGACACGGAGAAGCGGTGAATACGATTTGTGCGCAACCCCTTTCCATTTTCGTGCCAGTCCCCAGCGTTTCTCCCGGCGACGGCACTTTGGTCTCTCGCAAGATTTCGCTCAAACAGCGTAAACTGTTGGGCGCATGTCCCTAATCCTAGACGTCGCGGGCCTGACCGATGTGGGACGAGTGCGGGCGTCCAACGAGGACAGTTTCGGCTACGACGAGCGGCTGGGCATTTTCGTGGTATGCGACGGAATGGGCGGCCACGCGGCGGGAGAGATTGCAAGCAAGATCGCCGTAGATACTGTCGTCGGATATTTCCGCAATCGCAAGCCCGCTGTGGGTGAAGATGCCTACCTCGACGACGCTCCGCTCGGGGCGCGTCTTCTCGCTGAGGCTGTCAAGCAAGCCAACGATGCGATTATCGCGTATGCAGAAGCACACAAGAACACATCAGGCATGGGGACCACCCTGGTGGCGGCGCGTTTTGCCGAAGGCACGGTTAGCATTGCCAATGTTGGTGACAGCCGCATCTACCTGCTTCGGGAAGGGCAATTGCTTCAGCTCACTGAGGACCACTCACTGGTGATGGAGCAAGTGCGACGTGGCATGCTCACCCTGGAAGAAGCAAAGCATTCCTCCGCGCAGAACATCATTACGCGCGCACTGGGGACAGACGAAACGACGCTTCCCGACCTCGGCGAATTTCCGGCGCAGGCGGGCGACGTCCTTTTGCTAGCCACCGACGGTGTTCTGCGCCATGTCGATGACAATGCAGATTCGAGACGTCCTGCTGCAAATTTCCGCGCCGAAAGCCGCCTGCGTGACCCTGATCGATGCAGCGAACGAAGCCGGCGGAGATGACAATTCCACGTGCGTGCTGGTGCGAGTGAGCAACAGCGTTCCGGCTGGCGGGGATCCGGAAACGCCTCCTCCTGCCTGATGATCGGAAGCTAAGTGATGGGGTGCTAAACTCGAAGCTTGCAGAGCGAATCGCACACGACAGACAATCCTGAGCCGGCGAATCCCCACAAAACACGTTCTGGAAAGAAGAACACCAGCGTAGTCGTTTACGTCATCGCCGTGGTGCTCGGCCTGTTCTCCGGCTGGGTCAATCAGACGGTAGACGATGCTCTGCTCACCGCGCTTTGCGTGCTGGCGTTCACTATGCTTCTCGGTGTGTGGAAACAGCAGCGGCCCTGGCGCTGGGTATTGCTGGTATGGGTGGGAGTTCCAATCGTGCTCGCCTACTACCAGTTTGTCGTGCGCTGGCCGCACGATCGCGGCCAGGTCTACGGGGCGTTCCTGCAGTTACTGGCCGCCAGCGCTGGAGGATTTGGCGGGCATTTCATGCGGCAGATGATCGACAACGTCTTCCTGAAACAAGGCGAGTGAATCCGCGCTACGCCAGCACGGCGATCAACGGCTTCTGCTTGGGCACGACCTCGCCAATTTCCGCGGCGGCGATCCCAGATCTGCGTAATTCGGCAAGAAGGCGCTCCGTATCGCAAGCCGCTACGGCGATCAGCAGGCCTCCGGCAGTCTGCGGGTCGAACAACAGGGTACGAATTTCCTCAGGAACATCGTCGTTGAACTCCACGCAGCCCTCGGCAAAGGCGCGGTTCGCCTTCAGTCCGCCGGGAACGAATCCCGCACGAATGCATTCCAGCGCGCCTTCCAGCAGTGGAACCTGCGAGGCGTGAATCCGCAAACTGACGGCGGACGCCATCGCCATCTCGCGCGCATGGCCAATGAGTCCAAAGCCAGTGACATCAGTCATGCCATGCACGTCGAAGCCGCCATTAATTATCTCAGCCGCCGCTTTGTTCAGCGTGGTCATGGAGCGCACGGCATCGCGCACCCAGGCGAAATCGGCCTTGCCCCGCTTGATCGCAGTCGAAATCACGCCGGTGCCGATGGCTTTGGTGAAGATCAGCCGATCACCTGCTTTGGCCCCGCCATTCGCCATTACTCGTTGCGGATGAATCGTGCCGGTTACGGCGTAGCCGAGCTTGATCTCCTCATCACGAATGCTGTGTCCGCCGATGACGGTACAATTTGCCTCGATCATCTTCGACAGTCCACCGGCAAGCATCTCTTCCAGAATCTTGACGTCGCCGCCATCAGGGAAGCAAACCAGAGCGAGGGCGCTGATGGGCCGGCCACCCATGGCATAAACGTCACTCAGGGCGTTGGTGGCGGCAATCTGGCCGAAGACGTACGGGTCATCAACGATCGGGGTAAAAAAATCGACGGTCTGCACCAGCGCCAGCTCAGGCGTCAGCTGATACACGCCCGCGTCGTCGGCTGTCTCGAAGCCGATGAGCACATTGGGATCGTGTTGCCGGGCTAATTTCCCAAGCACCGAGTCCAGCACCGCCGGACTTAGCTTGCTGGCTCAACCGGCAGCCTTCACCATTTCCGTCAGGCGTGTTGTCTTCATATCGGTCATGCGGTTTCATTCTAACTAAAACAATCGGGCCGCGAGGGCCCTTGTCGGGCGCCCTGGCCGCACTGCCTTGCAACGAGTCCAATGGCGGCGAGCCGCAGCGCCGAAACTTCCACTGCCAGCAGGGGTTAGGTTATCCAATCCCTGCGTCGAAGAACGCGCTGTACGGTTTCGAACCAGAGCACGCGTACCGTATAATTGCGCTTTCATTAACCTGTACTGAGGTTTCGTCATTTCTTGCCATCTTCAGGTAGGACCCGCGGCGACGTTGGCTCGCGGGGCCCGCTGTTGTGCCGCGGCGATCAGTTTTCTCCTGGCGTTTCTCCTCCTCGCAGGCACGTGTGTGTCCCAAGAGAACAACGTGGTTGCCGACATCGTCGTCCACGGCAACCGCCGCATCCCGGCAGAGACAATCAAGGCCCGCATGTTCACCCGGCCGGGTGACGTTTACGATCAGGCGGCCCTGGAACGGGACTTCAACTCGCTGTGGAACACCGGATATTTCGACGATCTACGAATCGAGCGCGAACCATCCACCAAGGGCTGGATCATCCACGTCTACGTCAAGGAGAAGCCGACGATCCGCGAGATCAAGTACGTAGGGCTTGAGTTCGGTCTCCCAGAGCGACGTTCTGGACAAGTTCAAGGAACGCAAAGTCGGCCTCACCCAGGAGAGCCAATACGATCCGACCAAAGTGAAGCGCGCCGAAGTCGTCATCAAGGAATTGCTGGCCGCGCACGGCCGGCAGTTCGCGACGGTTCGTTCGGAGGTGCGGCCCATCCCGCCGGCAGCGGTCGGCCTGACGTTCGTGGTGAAGGAAGGCCCCAAGGTGAAGGTGGGGAAGATCACCTTTGAAGGCAATAAGGCGATATGCAGCCGGGAACTTCAGAGCGCGATGAAGAACCTGAAGCCAATTGGCATTCCGCACTCGATCTTCCTGGAGAACCTGTTTCCTCGCACCTACGATTCCACCAAGCTGAACGAAGACGCCGAGCGCGTCCGCTATTACTACCAGACCAAGGGCTACTTCAAGGCGCTGGTCTCGGACCCGCAGACCCAGATTCATGACACCAGCGGCATCCGGTGGTATTGGCCCTTCAAGTCATCACCTGGCAAAGCGGTTGACATCAAACTGCCAGTGGAAGAAGGACCGCGCTATCGTCTGAAGGAGATTATTTTCACTGGCAACAAAGCGGTCGCTGACCCTGCCCGTTTGCGGCCGCTGTTCAAGATCAAGGATGGCGACGTCTTCGATGCCGAGGCCATCCGCAAGGGGCTAGACAACCTTCGCAAGGCATACGCTGCGCTGGGCTACATCAACTTCACCCCGGTGCCGAATACCGAGCCGGACGATGAGAAAAAGCTCATTACGCTTCGCATCGATCTGGATGAAGGCAAGCAGTTCTTCGTCCGCCGGATCGAGTTCCAGGGCAACACGACCACCCGCGACAAGGTCATTCGCCGCGAGTTGGCGATCGAAGAGGGCCAGGTTTACAACGGCAATCTTTGGGAGTTGAGCTTGCTGCGCCTCAACCAGTTGCAGTACTTCGAGGTGCTCAAGCCCGAGCAGGACTCCGAGATCAAGCAGAACGTGCAGGATGCCACGGTAGACATCACTCTGAAGGTCAAGGAAAAAGGCAAGAACAGCATCGGATTGACCGGCGGCGTCAGTGGATTGTCGGGCGCCTTTGTAGGCCTCAATTACACCACCAACAATTTGTTCGGCAAGGGCGAAAGCTTGACGGTGCAGTTTCAGATCGGCCAGTACCAGAAAAACGAGACGCTTTCGTTTACCCAGCCCTATCTCTTCGACCGGCCGCTCCAATGGGGCTGGTCGGTTTACCACAGCAGCTACAATTACAATCAGGCTGCGCTTACCCAAATCCAGCTCAACCAGACCATCGCCCTGCCGCAGAGTTATCAGGCCCTGTTGCAGAACTTCACTCAGACCAGTACCGGATTCTCGACCTCGTTGTCGTATCCCATCAAGCGCTCTTTCAAACGGGTCGGCATCAGCTACAACTTGGACGACTCCTCGGTAACGACCTACAGCCAGGCCTCGGCGGATTACTTTGAAGCCCTCGCCTTCCGCGGCATCTCAGGACCCAACTCCCTCACCGGAATCGTCACCAGTAAGATCGTGCCTAGCTTCTCCTACAATCACATCGACAATCCGTCGCGCCCGCACTCAGGGCAGAGCTTCTACATGGCGACTGAGGTCGCCGGCTTGGGCGGCAACGTGAAGTATTTCAAGCCGGTCGCCGAATACAAGAAGTTCATCCCCGTGAACAAAGGCCGCAACACGTTTGGCTTCCGAGTACTGGGTTCGTGGATTTCAGGTTACGGTGGCCAGGTGGCGCCTCCCTTTGATCGCTTCTATATGGGAGGAGATACGGATATCCGAGGTTTCGACATCCGCGCCATCTCTCCAGTCTCCTTCTTCCCCAACGTTGTGAGCATTCCGTTGCAAAACCCAGACGGCTCACCGGTACCGTTAAACCCGGCCAATCCGCGGCAAGGAAATTGGACCATCGCCATTCCCGTGGAACAGATCATCTTCCCCGGGGGCGATACCAACATCGTCAACAACATCGAGTACCGCGTGCCCATTGTTGGACCCGTGACGATTGCTGCGTTCGTCGATACGGGAATGGACTTCATCTCCCAGGAATCGCAACTCCGCATTGCTGGACCGCAGGTCACAACCCTGCAAACCACGGTCTTTGGTTGTCCGTTCCTGACGCCCACGTTCGCCTGTGCTGGTGGAAATACGATTCCGTTCTCTGCACAGCTCACGCCGGTATCAGGCACCAATTACCAGCCGCGAATGTCCACCGGACTGGAACTGCAAGTCATAATGCCGGTGGTCAATGCACCCTTCCGCTTCTATTACGCGTACAACCCGCTCCGTATCGACGAAACGGTATATTCGCCTAACCCGCTTACCCGGGCCATGTTCCCGCCGGGTGCGGCAGGTGACTTTACGTACGCTCAGGCGGTTTCGGTCTTCCAGCCGAGTTACCTGTTACGCGAGCCGAGAAAAACCTTCCGCTTTACCGTGGCGACCACGTTCTAAGCCGAACGACCCTTGCCTGCCTGCGGCGGAGAATCCGCATCGTTTGACGGTGAGGAGCGTGGTTCCCTATAATGAAAACATCCGCACCGCCGAATTTTCTGGTTGGGGAGGCGTGTGTCAGCTGCATTTCTGCGCAGCCCACGATTCTCCGACAGTCCAAGGCAGGACGCAGCTAGAGTGCGTTCGCCGGAACACCTGAGGAATTCCCGGAGCAGTTCAAGGAGCTACACCAACTCAATGAAGCGTAAGTTCATAGCCACCGCTGTATGCGCAGTGGTTCTCACCATCTCGGCGCTGGCCCAATCTGGGTCGCCCACACCTGGTGGCGCCGCACCCGCCGCCTCCACGCCCCTCACAACCCCGGTGTCCTCCGGCAACGTCAAGATCGGCACCATTGACATGCAGGGAGCAGTTGCTGGCAGCAATGAGGGTGCACGCGATTTTGAAGCGCTCAACAAGAAGTTCGAGCCGCGCCGCACTGAGTTGCAAAACCTCAACACCGAAGTTGAAAACCTGAAGAAGCAACTCAATACCCAGGGCGACAAGATGAATGAGGAAGCCCGGGCCACCCTGGTGAAGTCCATTGAGACCAAGCAAAAGAGTCTGCAGCGCTCGGCTGAGGACGCCCAGAATGAATATCAGCAACAGCTGAACGAGATTGCGCAGCGCATCCTGCAAAAGATGGCGCCCGTGATCGACAAGTACGTAAAGGCCAATGGATACGGTCTATTGCTGGATTCCTCCAATCAGTGGCCTCAGGGTCCGATCGTCATGACAACCTCCTCCGTGGATATCACCAAAGCGATTGTCGATGCGTACAATGCCCAGTCGGGCGTCGCCCCGCTGGCGTCGACTCCAAGACAAAGCGGCGCGGCAACCAATAAGCCAGCGGGTACGACTTCAGCTCCGTCGGCCACCAAGCCGGCTGCGGCGGCCGCGACGAAGCCAGCGGCAACCAAGCCGCAATAACAGCGTTACAAGCTGCTGTTCCAGGCCGCCAAGCCTTGGCGGCCTTTTTGAGTCTCTAGAAGCCGACCTTGTTCGGTCGACGAAATACTCAGACCTGTGGAAAACCTTGTGGAGAATCTGGCCCCTGCAATGGGCAGAGCGTGTTCTTTCAGCCATTTACGTACGCTGCCCATGTTGTGATGCAATTTAAGACGCGGATAATCAGCGGTTTAGCAGAATGTAAATGTTCTGTGAGTTACGTATGGGGCAATAGCGGGATGGAGTTAGCTTTCAGAGGTTTTGCACAATTTGCCCTGATTTGCAGCACAGCAACATAAGGGTAAATCGGTGCCAGGAATTCCATCCGGAGGAGCCAAAATCACGGCGTGTCTTCAGTCCTCTCCTACTTTAAGTACCGCCAGGAAAGCTTCCTGCGGGATGTCCACCCGGCCTATCCGCTTCATACGCTTCTTGCCCTCTTTTTGCTTTTCCAGCAGCTTGCGCTTACGGGAAATGTCGCCCCCGTAACACTTGGCGATTACATTCTTGCGCATCGCGTGCACGGTCTCTCGGGCGATCACCTTCGCACCGATGGACGCCTGGATGGCGACCTCGAACATCTGGCGGGGGATAAGTTGCCTCATCTTGGACACCAACGCCTTACCGCGCTCATAAGCAAAGTCGCGGTGCACGATGATGGAAAGCGCATCCACCGGATCGCCCGAGACCAGAATGTCGAGCTTCACCATGGGCGATTCCCAGGAACCGCTCAGGTGGTAATCCAGCGATGCATAGCCGCGTGAGACCGTCTTCAGCCGGTCATAGAAGTCGAGCACGATCTCGTTCAGCGGCAACTCATAGCTCAGCATCACGCGAGCCGAGCTCACGTATTCAAATCCCTTCTGCTTGCCGCGTTTCTCCTCCACCAATTTCAAAATGCCGCCAACATACTCCTCATTGCTGAGGATGGTTGCCAGGATCACAGGCTCCTCGATCCTGGCTATCTCGCTGGGGTCTGGCCAGCGCGACGGGTTATCAACCTCGACGACGCTACCATCGGTCAATGTGACTTTGTAGCGAACACTGGGAGCAGTCGTGATCAGTTCGAG
This sequence comes from uncultured Acidobacteriaceae bacterium, assembly GCA_963782275.1. Taxonomy (GTDB): domain Bacteria; phylum Acidobacteriota; class Terriglobia; order Terriglobales; family Acidobacteriaceae; genus Bog-257. The sequence goes on from CAWAJA010000016.1 coordinate 925,653, forward strand.
GTTGAACTCTCGCTCCAGCCGCTCCTGAATAATCTCCATGTGTAGCAGGCCCAGAAAGCCACAGCGGAATCCGAAACCCAGTGCGGCTGAGCTCTCCGGCTCGAAGAAGAACGATGAATCATTCAGCCGCAGCTTTTCCAGGGCCTCCCGCAACGCCGTGTGTTCGTGAGCGTCCACCGTGTACAGCCCGGCGAACACCATGGGCTTGAGCTCCTCGAAGCCCGGCAGCGCTTCGATTGCAGGGTGGTGGTCGTCGGTGATGGTGTCGCCAATCTTGCTGTCAGCAACGTTCTTGATATTTGCGCTGAGAAACCCAACTTCGCCGGCGCTTAACTGGTCCACTTCCACAGGCTTTGGAGTTAAGACCCCGAGCGTCTCCACGTCGAAGGCGCGGCCGTTTGACATCAGACGGATGCGCTGCCCCTTGTACAGGGTGCCTTGAATGACGCGCGCGAGCACTATAACACCGCGATAGGAGTCAAACCAGGAATCGAAGATCAAGGCTTGTAACTGATTATTCGCGCGCCCCTTCGGCGGCGGAATCCGCTTGACGATCGCCTCCAGCACTTCAGGCACTCCTTGTCCCGTCTTCGCGCTGATCGCCAACGCATGCGAGGCGTCGAGGCCAACCGCGCCCTCGATCATCTCCTTGGTGCGCTCGATGTCGGCGCTAGGCAAATCAATCTTGTTGATGACCGGAATGATCTCCAGGCCGTTGTTGATGGCGATGTAGGCATTCGCCAGCGTCTGCGCTTCGACGCCCTGCGAGGCGTCCACCACCAGCAAAGCGCCTTCGCAGGAGGCCAGCGACCGCGAGACTTCGTAGCTGAAGTCCACATGGCCCGGCGTGTCGATGAGGTTGAGCTGGTAAGTCTGGCCGTCCGCCGCCGGATACATCATGCGGACCGAATGCGCCTTAATGGTGATGCCACGCTCCCGTTCCAGGTCCATCGCATCCAGCACCTGGGCCTGCATCTCGCGCGCGGTCAGCGAGCCGGTGAGCTCCAGTAGACGGTCAGCAAGCGTGCTCTTCCCATGATCAATATGGGCGATGATCGCGAAGTTTCGGATGAGTGCTGGATCCATCGAAGCTATTTCTGGGCCGCTGAAAGATGCCGTCTCGAGTAGAGCAGGCGTTCACGCCTGCGTCTGCGCTGTACAAATACGCGGGGCTTTAGCCCCGGAGAGGCTGGTTCGATTCTACAGGAGAAAGCGCGGCCTCCCGATTGAGCGATAAACACAGTTTCCAGTGCGCGGTTTCAGCTCGCCTGCGGAAATGCGCGGCGCACAAGATTCAGCGCGTCGTCCTTGTCGTGGAGTTTGCCTTCCAACTGTGCGTCCTCGACCGCCGAGAGAATGTCGCGGAACTCTGGGCCGGGCTGGTAACCCATCGCGATCAGGTCCTCGCCCGTCAGCAGCGGCTTCGGCCTGATCTCGTCTTCCGGCGTGTGCTGCAGGCGGTCGCGAACGAAGTCATACAGCGTCAGATTGCCATGACTGCTGAGGCAATCAATCCGGTGGAGGGCCAAATGCTCGTCGAACCTGGGCAATCGCATAAAGCGCTTCAGGGTCGCTTCCTTCATGCGCTCCACGTCGGCAAAGCGCATGTGGTTGGCCACCAGCGCGGCGATCTGCCGGGTGTCTTCATTGGAGAAGTGCAGGCGGTGGCAGATTTCCTCTGCCATGCGCGTGCCCACCTCGACGTGGCCGTCGAAGCGGATACGGTCGGGCGCCACGCGAAAGGTCGGTGGCTTGCCAACATCGTGCAGCACCGCTCCCCAAGCCAGGGAACGCGAGCAGTGCGGTGGCAGCTTCTCCAGCAGCAGCAGGGTGTGGATCCAGACATCGCCCTCGGGGTGGAACTCGGGCGGCTGCTCAACGCCGTGCATGCGGTCCACTTCGGGCAGCACTTGCTTCAGCAGGCCGGTGCTGTCGAGCAACTCAAAAGCGCTCCGCGCGTGACCTTCGGTGAGCATCTTGGTCAACTCGTCGCGTACGCGCTCGCGGCTTACCTGCTGAATTCCCGGCGCCAGCCGCTGGATGGCGGCAAAGGTTAGGGGCTCAATGGTGTAGTCAAGGCGCGCGGCGAAGCGCACTGCCCGCAACATGCGCAGTTTATCTTCGGCGAAGCGGCGCTCGGGAGCACCGATGGCGCGGATGATACCGGCGTTCAGGTCATCGCGGCCGCCGACGAAATCAAGCACGCGGTTGCCGTCCAGGGGGTCCATCAGCAATCCGTTGATGGTAAAGTCGCGCCGTTGCACATCTTCGCGCGGGTCGGTGGCGTAGCTCACACGGTCGGGATGACGCCCGTCACTGTAGGTGCCGTCGTTGCGGAAGGTGGCGACTTCAACGTAGTTGGGGTGCTCGGAAGGAATGGTTGAGTGGCCCACAGAAACTTCTTGTGCTTGGGCGGGGTGCCCCACCCAACCTTCTTTTGGTTGGGTGGGAGTTCCGGTAGGAGGTCTCAACGGAACCAGCACCACGCCAAACTGCGCGCCCACAGCATAGGTGTCCGGGAAGATGCGCATCACCTGGGACGGCGTGGCGTCGGTCGCGACATCGTAATCGGCAGGAACGACGCCGAGCAGCATGTCGCGGACGCAGCCTCCGGCTAGATAGGCCTGAAAGCCACTGCTGCGAAGCTCACGGACGATGTTGGTGGCGTGCCGCTGCATCGGGGTTATCCATACAGATTGTAGCGGCAGCGTACCTTCCAGGCCCTTCAAAAGCAGATCCCCTTCGGCGAGCTCGGGGCAGGCTGTCCATTCGGGCTAAAGCCTTCGGTCGGGATGACAAAAGATAAATGGAGCGCCTTGGCTCGTACAATATTCTTGTGAGCGACGTTTACATCCTCGGCATTGAGAGTTCCTGCGACGAGACGGCCGCGGCCGTGGTTCGCTCGGGAGAGCAGCTGATCTCGAATGTTGTGTACTCGCAGTTTGCTACCCACCAGCCGTACGGAGGCGTCGTCCCCGAACTCGCGTCACGCGAACATTTGCGCGCCATCGTGCCGGTCGTTCGCAAGGCGTTGGACGATGCCGGCAAGTCATACGAAACGATTGACGCCATCGCGGTCACTAAGGGGCCGGGGCTGGCAGGATCGCTACTCGTCGGCCTGAGCTATGCCAAGGCGCTGGCGTATGCCGTGGAGAAGCCGCTCATCGGAGTCAATCATCTGGAAGGACACATCCACGCGGTCCTGCTGGAAGAGCGGCAGAAAGGGAACCACGAGTTGGAATTTCCTGTGCTCGCATTGGTAGTGAGCGGCGGGCACACTCATCTTTATCTCGCCGAGCGTCGCCAAGACGGCTGGGTATACCACGATGTGGGACACACTCGCGATGACGCGGCCGGAGAGGCCTTTGACAAGGTCGCCAAGCTTTTGGAACTCGGGTATCCTGGCGGGCCGGTCATCGACTTCCTCGCCCAACACGGAAATCCGGAAGCGGTGAAGTTCCCCTTTGCCCAGATCAAGCACCGCGACCGGAATCCCCAGAACCGCCACTCCGATGACGATCACCGCGTGGATTTCTCCTACAGCGGAATCAAGACCGCAGTCCTGCGCTACGTGGAGACGCACGACATGCGCGAGAGGATTGAACAGCGGCGGCGGGCTCTGACCGGACTAGGGAGCCGCAAGCCCGCAGACTATCTCGCGGCTTCCGATCAGCAGACTCTTGATCTGGTTGCGTCGTTCCAGCGGGCGGTGGTTGACGACCTGGTCAGCAAGACGCTCTTGGCTGCGCGTGAGCACAACGTTGCCACGCTGTTCGTGACCGGAGGCGTCGCCGCCAACAGCGAATTGCGCGAGTCCTTCGAAGCGCGCGCCGCCAAAGAAGGCGTGCCAGTTTATTTTCCGTCGCGCAAGCTTTCCACCGACAACGCCGCCATGATTGCAGCAGCAGCCTATCCGCGATTTCTTGCCGGTGAGTTCGCCGATGCAGAATTCTCTGCCGACGCGGCGCTGCGACTGCGATAGACAGCGCGCACGTCTGGCACGAGCCAATCGCTACTCTTCTTCGGTGGTAATTTTCGATTCGATATCCATGTCGCGGAACTCGCTCGACTCGAAGATCTCGCGGCAGTCGAGGCATTCGACGTATTCCGCGTCTTCGTCACGGGAGACCACTTGGACACGAGGATGGAGACACTGCTGGTCCATGGTTCGCTCTATGAGAGGTTGGGAGTCCTACACGCCGGCTGGATCATGTTCGTACCGGTACGCCCCCTAACGCGAGCGGACTGGAATTGTCCGGTATTTTAGCCAGCAGGCGCGGGTTGTCAAGCATTTCCCGCAGCGCGAGTGTTAATTCTGGATGCCAGGGCCGCCAGTCTCAGCGCGCGACAGCCGGCGCTGTCGAGCGGCCTTGGGCATGAATATCCGACAATATTCATCGCCATTCGTTAAGCCGTTTAGTGCTCTATAGTTACATCTGGCTGCTGATTCTCACCGCTGGCTGGAAAGGTTGCAAGGATCGCCGCCACGTCGTAGAATCAAACTGCGACTGATTTGGTCGCATATACATCTGAGTACTGATGCTTAAGCTCACCAAGAAGGCGGACTACGGGCTGATCGCCATGCGACATTTGGCCGAGCACGCCGACTTGGGGGCATGCAGCGCCAAGGACCTGGCCGAGATGTACAGCATGCCGCAGGAGGCGTTGGCGAAGATCCTGCAAAAGCTGACCAAGGCTGGCCTGCTGGTTTCGCAGTATGGAACCAACGGCGGCTATACGCTGTCCCGCGATCCCAAGCAAATCAGCGCTTTCGAGGTGATTCGCGCGATTGATGGGCCTTTGTTTATTACTTCGTGCAGCGCGGCGACCGAAGATTGCGAACAGAGCGACCGTTGCACTATCCGCGAACCGCTGCGGAGAGTTGGCCGCAGCATCGAAGAGGTTTTGAACCGGCTGACCATTTGGGAGATGACAGAACCGGAGCACGACTCGGCACCGGAGCTGGTCACTCTCGGCTGGACCACGAGCAAGGCAGACCAAGTTTAGGAGATGTCACACGCAATGAGCGCGAATGTAATTTCGGGCAATGGAAACAAGGATGTGAAGTTACCAATCTACATGGACAACCATGCCACCACCCAGACCGATCCGCGGGTGCTGGAGGAGATGCTGCCCTACTACACGGAGAAGTTCGGCAACGCAGCGAGCCGCAACCACGAATTCGGATGGATCGCCGAGCAGGCGGTGGAGCAGGCGCGTGAGCGCATCGCCAAGCTGATCGGCGCGACGGCAAAGGAAATCATCTTTACGTCGGGCGCGACCGAGAGCGACAACCTTGCTATCAAGGGCGTCGCCGAGATGTACAAGGAAAAGGGCAACCACATCATCACCCAGGCTATCGAGCACAAGGCCGTGCTTGACACCTGCAAGCGCCTGGAGAAATACGGCTTTCGCGTCACTTATCTGCCGGTGCAGAAGGACGGCCGCATCGATCTCGACGACCTGAAGCGGTCCATGGATGACAAGACCATCCTGGTTACCATCATGGCGGCGAACAATGAGATTGGAGCGTTGCAGCCCATCCGCGAGATCGGCGCTCTTTGCCACGAGCGCGGGGTGCTGTTTCACACCGATGCCGTGCAAGCCATCGGCAAGGTTCCGTTCAACGTGATCCAGGACAACGTGAACCTCGCCTCGATCACGGCGCACAAGCTCTATGGGCCCAAGGGCGTCGGAGCCTTGTATGTGCGACGCAAGAATCCGCGAGTGCAATTGGTGGCGCAGATTGACGGCGGCGGGCACGAGCGTGGTATGCGCTCGGGCACGCTGAATGTTCCCGGTATCGTGGGACTCGGCAAAGCTTGTGAGATTGCGAACAACGGCATGGCCGAGGAAGCCAAGAAACTGGCCGCTCTCCGCGACCGTCTGAAGGACGCCATCATGGGCCAGCTTGACGAGGTTTACATCAACGGCTCAGTCGAGCATCGTCTGCCCGGCAACCTGAACATCAGTTTCGCGTATGTAGAGGGTGAATCGCTCCTGATGGGCATTAACGATATTGCGGTTTCCAGCGGTTCGGCATGCACCTCAGCGACGCTGGAGCCATCTTATGTATTGAAGGCCCTGGGCGCGGGCGACGACCTGGCGCACAGCTCCATCCGGTTCGGCCTCGGACGCTTCAACACCGAAGCCGAAGTAGATTATGTGGCCGAGCGCGTGGTGGACACGGTGAAGCGCCTGCGCGAGTTGTCGCCGTTGTACGAGATGGCGAAAGAAGGAATCGATTTGACGAAGGTCCAGTGGGCGGCCGAGCCGACTCACTAGTTCAATTCAGAAAGTTTGCAATTTAGGAGACTACTACATGGCTTACAGTGACAAGGTCCTTGACCATTACACCAATCCCCGCAACGTGGGCTCGCTCGACAAGAACAGCTCCGAAGTGGGCACCGGCCTGGTGGGAGCGCCTGAGTGCGGCGACGTGATGAAGCTGCAGATCAAGGTCAATCCCTCGACCAACATCATCGAGGACGCCAAGTTCAAGACGTTCGGCTGCGGCTCGGCGATTGCCTCCTCCTCGCTTGCTACCGAGTGGGTGAAGGGCAAGACCGTGGATGAAGCGTTGTCCATCCGGAACACCGACATCGTGAAGGAGCTGTCGCTGCCTCCGGTGAAGATCCACTGTTCGGTGTTGGCGGAAGACGCGATCCGCGCCGCTATTGGCGACTGGAAGAAGAAGAATGGCGTGACCCAGACCTCGGCGCAAAGCGTTCCGGTTGAGCAGCGGGCGTAAACTTTTAGTAAGGATCGACGGACCGCGCCTCTAGGTGAGGTACGCCGCAACAAAACCATGAGCACGATTAACATCGAAAATCCGGTCGAAACGTCCGCCCCTGCCGCCAAGGGTATTCAAGTGACGGACAAGGCGATAGATCGCATACGCGCGGTGCTGGCGAAAGAGAACATTTCGCCCGCCGAAGGTGGGCTTCGCCTAGGCGTGCAGGGTGGCGGCTGCTCGGGACTCAGTTACAGCATCCGCTTCGACACCCAGCCGCGCGAACGCGATCGTGTCTTTCAGTTCGACGACGTTCGCGTCTTTGTCGATCCGAAGTCGTTCATTTACCTGCACGGCATGGTCCTGGATTACGAAGAGACCCTGATGCATCAGGGCTTTGTGTTCCAGAACCCGAACGCGAAGAAGTCTTGTGGCTGCGGCACATCGTTCTCGTAGGAGCCAGCCCACTCGGCGTAGAACACAAGCGGGATCTCATCCCGCCTGGGCAGGCCGTCAGCCGCGAAATCTCAATCGGTAAATGCGGCATTGATTTGGCAGGCCGTGCAAGGGCGCAAGAACACAGCCCGAATGCGGCGGCATTTAAGTTAGCCCGGACGCGAGGCCGGGTGAAAGCACAACGAGTAAGGAGTAGCCGCTTCAGTGGCGGCGCGATGCGATGACCCAAACTGAACCAAAGAGCGCCGAATCGAAAGGCATTCTGGTTGTCAGCCAATGCAAGCCGGCCAAGAGCAATTGCTGGTCCTGCGGAGCCATGCGCGCTGCTCACTTTTGTCAGCAATGCGGCAAGGTGCAACCGCCGGTTCCAGTGGACTACTTCACGTTTTTTGGACTGCCCTACAAGCTGAATCTGGAGGCCGGGAAGCTGGAGCGCGAGTTCTACGATCTGAGCCGTCACCTGCATCCCGATATCAACGCCATCAAGAGCGACCGCGAACAACAGTGGGCGTTGGAACAGAGTTCGCACCTCAACGACGCTTACCGCACGCTGAAAGACCCGATTACGCGGACCGAATATCTGCTCCGGCTGCAAGGTGTGCAACTGGAAGAGCAGTCCAAGGCCGCAACCGAAGAGGCACGCCGCACGGGCAAGTTGAAGAAGCAGGTTGTCCCGCCCAATCTGCTGGAAGAAGTTTTCGAGTTGAACATGCAGCTCGAAGAGATGCGGATGAACAAGAAGATGGGCGAGCAGGACCGCACTCTGGAGCGCCAACTAGAGGACGCGAAAAAGCATTTGCAGGCAAAGTATGACGGCATGATGCAGGAACTGGGTGACGCCTGGAACGAGTGGGACGCGCTGGTGGATCGCGCTGAGTTGGGCGAAACCGTTCTGGACGAAGACCGTCTGGCCGTGCGCGACAAGATGGTGGATGTGCTGAATCGCCGGAATTATCTGCGCAATTTGCTGCGGGACATAGATGACGTGCTGGAGAGCTAAAAAAAACAGTTGCCAGTAGGCGGTGGTCAGTTGTCAGGTCGCGTCTGCGTGAGGGCCCAAACTTGATATTGCTGATGGACTCGATGGGTGAAAATTCAGCGCCGTAGGCGCGGAACAGCTTAGCCCAGCACGTAGCCGCAGGCGGAGTGCTGGGGAAGGCGGGAATAGATTTGAGTCCTTTCGGGGACGGCACAAGGCGGCAACGCGGGTATAGGGGTCCTTCGACTCCTCGCTGCGCTCGTCGCTCAGGATGACAGGAGACTAGGCGAGAGCTAAGAGCTAACAGCGAAGAGCTAAGAATGGCAAACGAACGCATCGTCGGCATCGATCTGGGCACCACCAACTCGCTGGTGGCCTACATGGCGAGCGACCGTCCGGTCGTTATTCCCGGCGAGGACGGGCTGAACTTGCTGCCGTCGGTCGTCGCTCTGGACGAGAACGGCCAGATCGTCGTTGGCAATGCAGCTCGCAAGTGCCTGATCGAGACCCCGGACCACGCGGTGTATAGCGTGAAGCGCCTGATGGGGCGCGGGGTTGAGGACATCCAGGAAGAGCTGAAGTTTTTCCCGTTCCGGCTGGCAGATGATCTCGCCCCTGGCGAAGTGCTGCGTATCAAGCTGGGCGATAAGACGTTCACTCCGCCTGAGATTTCAGCGTTCATCCTGCGCCAACTGAAGCGCAATGCGGAGCGCTATTTCGGCGCGCCGGTTACGAAGGCGGTCATCACCGTACCTGCCTACTTCAACGATGCGCAGCGGCAAGCCACCAAGGACGCGGGACGCATCGCTGGATTGGAAGTCCTGCGTCTGGTGAACGAACCCACGGCCGCCTCTCTCGCTTACGGCTTGGACCAAAAGCAGAACGGAACGGTCGCCGTGTACGACCTGGGCGGTGGCACGTTCGACATCTCCATTCTAAAGCTGCACGAGGGGATCTTCGAGGTCATCGCCACCAACGGCGACACGCACCTCGGCGGCGACGATATTGACAACCTGCTCATAACCATCGCGATGGACGATATCCAGGGAGATCTCGGCGTGGATGTTCGCCGTAATGCCGAAATCGTACAGGCGATTCGCAAAGCAGTTATCGAGGCCAAGATCGAGTTGTCCGCAAAAGATAAGACCACGCTCGACATCGAACTGCCCGGCGGAAAGGGCTATCAGCGCGAGATCTCGCGAGCGCAATTTGAGCAGTTGATTCAACCCATCATCGATCGCACCGTTGGCCCTGTGCGGCAGGCGATGAAGGATGCCGGCCTGACCGCGAAGCAGATTGATGAAGCTGTGCTGGTGGGCGGTTCGACGCGAATCCCGCGGGTTCGACAACTGGTGGAAGAACTGTTCGAGCGCACGCCGCACAGCGATTTGAATCCTGACGAAGTGGTCGCCTTGGGCGCGGCGGTGCAGGCGAACATCCTAGCTGGGGGCTCGGAGGCAACGAAAGAGATGTTGCTGCTCGACGTTACACCGCTGTCGCTGGGCATCGAATCGCTCGGTGGAGGCGTGGTGAAGATCATCCACCGCAACTCAACGATTCCGGCGTCAGCCACCGAGCACTTCACGACCGGCGTCGAGGGCCAAACCAACGTGGCAGTGCACGTGGTGCAGGGTGAGCGCGAGTTGGCGAAGGATTGCCGCTCGCTGGCACGCTTCGACTTAAAGGGAATTCCGCCGATGCCGGCCGGCCTGCCGCGCATCGAGGTCAAGTTCCTGATTGACGCCAACGGAATTCTGCACGTCTCGGCACGGGAGTTGCGCAGCGGCAAGGAATCCGAGATTGAAGTGCAACCCAGCTATGGCCTGACCGACGAACAGGTCGAGAACATGATTCTGGAATCGTTCGACTACGCAGAAGAAGATTTTCGCCAGCGGCAGGTGATCGAAGCGCGCAATGAGGCGGACACGATGCTGGCAGCCCTGGAGAAGGGTCGCAAGAACCCGGCATGGGAGCGATTGTCAACGCCGGAACGCACGGACATCACAAAGCTGGAGGCTGCGCTGCGTGCGGTAATCAAGGAAGACGATTATCAGGCCATTCGCAGCGCGATTGACGTGCTGAACCAAGGCACTATGCACCTGGCCGAACTCATGATGGATTCGGCGGTGGGCGCTGCACTGAAAGGCAAGGACATGGCAACCGCCGATGTGGGCGAAGGCCCAGCGGCGCCACATCCCATCGCGCAGGCGGAGATCAAGTAAACAACTGAGGGTTTATGCCAGACGAAAAAGCACAAGGCGGCGGAACAGCAACGGAAGAGGCGCTTGGGCCGAACACAGTCCGCCTCACGTTCCTTCCCGACAACAAGACATTCGAGTTTGAGCACAGCAAGCTGCCCTATCAGGAGCACGGCAAGCCTGAGTCAATTCTTGACGTAGCTATGAACTTTGGACTGCATCTGGAGCACGCCTGCGGCGGAAACTGCGCCTGCACCACCTGCCATGTCGTGGTCAAAAAGGGCAAAGAGTGCCTCAGCGAGATGGAAGACGATGAAGCCGACCGGCTCGACATGGCTGCCGACCTGCAGTTGAATTCGCGCCTGGGATGCCAGGCCGTGATTGAGAGGCCCGGCGAGGTCGTGGTTGAGATTCCGGCGTGGAACCGCAATTATGTCTCTGAAGCGGCAACTCACCACGATTGATCGCTGATGATCTTAGTTTCGAGGAATCTATGGCTGCTGAGCTGAGATGGGACGACGCGGAAGATATCGGCATTACGCTTGCCGACAAGCTCCCCGACGTAAATCCGCTGGAGGTCCGCTTCACCGATCTTCACCGCTACGTAACCGAGCTGCCGACCTTTGTGGACGACCCCAAAATGTCCAACGAGGGCAAGCTGGAAGCCATCCAGATGGCATGGTACGAGGAGTATCAGGACAGGCAGTAGAGGATCCCAGGCTCCTTTTGTGGGGCACGGAAAGCTGTGCCCTCGCGGAATTTCTCTTGCAGTCATCGAGAACGGCCCGCTCCCCCTCTTTACTGTGGCTTCGCCCCGAAGGTCAATCCCAGCCCAGTCGTGAGCAGCAAATCATTGTCCTTCTTCCCCGCCACTGGCTTGCTGTTGTAACGGTCACCGAAGTTCAAGTTCCAGGTAATCGCGCGGTACAGCTTGCTGGCAATTCCAAAGTCGAAGACTCCGCGATAGCCTCCGCCATCATTCAGGTAGGGGAAGAAATAGAAGTCTTGCAGGATCGAAGTATTGGCCGAGAACTTGTGGCTGAATTCGTCGCCGATGGTCGCATTCATAAGGTTGTTGGTAGTGCCGGTCGTCGAGCCATTGAAGCCGGACGAGTAGTTCTCGTAGGTATAGCCAAAGCCACCCAGCAGATCAAGTGTCGTCACCTTGGAGGCAATCGCGTGAAAGCCCAGACCGCCGCTGGGACTGATGCGCACGTTGAGGTCCTGGGCGTGATCGTACGATCCGGCAAGCAAGCCGAACACAAACCACTTCTTGCTCAGGTTGCGATCATAGCGGACGAAGCCTCCCAAGGCGTTTGCCGTCGTGGTCGTTACATTGTCGGTGGTGCTGGTCGAATAGAGAGAGGCCGCCTGAATGGTCCACTTGTCTGTCGTGGTTGGACGGGCAGCGTTGAATCCCAACGCCAGGTTGGTGGTGTCGGAGTTACCTCTCGCCAGGGCGAGACCGAGGTTACCGCCGCCAGCCCAGCCCTCCAGCATTCCAGGATGCAGAGACTTCTCATACGCCGCCTGATCGGCGGGTGAGCGCATCACCGCAACATCCGCCATGGGAATCGTCTGCGTTCCCGACGTGGTGGTGACTGCGACTTCCGAATCCTTGGTGTTCACCGCGCCGGAAACAACCTGCTTGTCAGTGCGGGTCACGAACATGGGCTGCTCGGACGAGAATTGTGCAACTGCATCCCAGTCAATGGTCACGGTACCAGCATGTTCCGTCTTTATTGTGAGTTTCTTGTCGCTCACACTCAGGATCGTGCCTGTCAGGCGGTCGCCGTTCTTGAGGGTGACCTGCTCGGCGTACAGGTTGATGCAGCAGCAAATCATGATGGCGTAGACACTACACTTGAGCATTGCTGTAAGTCCTCTTTTCCTCTTGGTGTTCCCGGGATTGGCGCGAGGTTTGTTCCGGGGATGGTTGGGTTTGCGAATCCGATCCGGTCTGTACCTATGCTCGGGAGAAGACACTCTCAGCCAGCATCAATATGCTCCTCGATTCGCAATGACAAAATAGCCTATACATTGTAAACGTTAGAAGAGTGATCTTGGGACGGTAAGACGCAATACTACTTGACACCAAAGTGGTGCTAAATTCAGTGCACCATTCTAGTCTGCACAAGGTCACGTGCGGGCCGGTTTCGGCTCAGGCTCGAAACTAGCCAAGTTCCATTAAGTCGTGGCCACCGCTGGCTGCGTCGATTCAATCTTGGCCTCGCGTAGATACTTAGCGGCTTCTTCCGGCGGCGTGGGATTCTGGTAGAAGCCGGTGCCCCATTCGAAGCCCGCGATCTTGGTGAGCCGCGGCATGAATTCAATATGCCAGTGATAATGATCCATCGCGGCCTCCTGCACCGGCGCGGTGTGAACCACCAGATTGTAGGCAGGATAATCGAGCACCTTATCGGCGCGCATCAGCAGGTTCTTCAGCGCCTTCGCTAGGCTTTCGTACACTTGCGACGACGAGTTCTCGAACGCCGACTCATGCCGCTTGGGAAGGATCCAGGTTTCGAAGGGGAATCGCGGCGCATAAGGCGCCACCGTAAGGAAGCCCTCGTTCTCAGCGACGACCCGAACCCCGGACTCGGTCTCCTGGCGCACAATGTCGCAGAACACACAACGTTCTTTGTAGATATAGTACTGTTTGGAACCCTCCAGTTCCTCGATCACGTGCTTGGGCACAATGGGCAGCGCGATCAGTTGTCCATGCGCGTGCTCCAGCGTTGCACCGGCCAGAGACCCATGGTTCTTGAAGATCAGGATGTACTTGAAGCGCCGGTCCTTCTTCAGGTCCAGAATGCGGTCACGGAATGCCCAGAGCACATCTTCGATTCGCTTCTCCGGAAGAGTGGCAAGAGTAGCATCGTGCTCGGGCGTCTCAACGATGACCTCGTGGGCGCCGATGCCGTTCATCTTGTCGAACATGCCTTCGGCTTGGCGGCTCAGGTTTCCCTCGATCCCGAGGGCGGGGAACTTGTTCGGAACCACACGCACCGTCCAGCCTTGCGAATCGCTGGATGCCCCGTTCGGGCGGTAAGCAAGAACCTCATGGGGCGTCTTGCTTTCGTTGCCGGGACAGAACGGGCAGAAGCCGCCCTTCATCTTCACGGGTTCGCGGCTGAAATCGGTGGGGCGTTTGGCGCGGTCCGTCGAAATGATGACCCAGCGACCGACAATCGGATCTTTGCGCAGCTCAGGCACGGCTAACCTCGGGCAGACAACCTGTCTATATTACGACAGAGCAGACGCAGTAACCCTTCGACTATGTATTTTGCTTCCGCAAAAAAAGAAAGCCCGGGCCGTTTGCGGCCCAGGCTGCGAGTTGTGATTTGTCGCCGACCGGTTATCCCTTGATTGCCGCCAGGCTGATGCACTCCTCCAGCACATCCATGGCGATGTTGGCTTGGTCGTTCGTCACCACCAGCGGAGGCGCGAGACGAATGCTGTTTGGGCCACAGCCGAGGAAGAGGACACCACGCTCGAATGCCAGCTCGACAATGCGGTCGCGTTCAGAGCTGCCCGGCGTCTTGGCCTTCTTGTCGGTGACGATTTCAACGCCAATCATCAGCCCCCGTCCGCGGACATCGCCCACCAGGTCGAGCCGCTGCGGCCAGTCGGCAATGCGCTCCAGGATATGCGTTCCGACAACTTCGGCGTTCCGAATGGCTTCGCGCTCCAGAACATCCATGGTCGCCAACGCCGCTGCGATGCAGACCGGGTTGCCACCGAAGGTTGAAGCGTGCGAACCGGGCACCCAGTCCATGATCTCGGCCTTCGCCATGGTTATGCCGAGCGGCATTCCGCTGGCGATTCCCTTGGCCATGCAGACGATGTCGGGCTCGACGCCGGTGTGCTCGATGGCCCACCATTTGCCGGTGCGTCCCGCGCCTGACTGCACTTCGTCCGCCACCAGCAGGATGCCGTGGCGATCACAAATGCGCCGAAGCTCCTGCATGAAGACTGTGGGAGCCACCACGTATCCGCCTTCACCCTGAATGGGCTCGACAAAGATTGCCGCCACTTCTTCAGGAGGCAACGTCGTCTTGAATAGCTTTTCTTCGATGAAGCGTGCGCATCCCAGCGCGAAAGCTTCCGCTTCCTGGCCGCCACCGACGCATCCGCGATAAACATCGGGATAGCGGACGTGGGTCACTCCCGGCACCAGCGGGGCAAAGCGGCGGCGCTGTTGCGGCTTCGAGGCGGTCAGCGACAGCGCGCCCATGGTGCGTCCGTGGAAGGCTCCGTAGAAGGCAATGATGTTCTGCCGCTTGGTGTGATAGCGCACCATCTTGAGAGCCGCTTCAACCGCCTCGGCGCCGGAGTTGCCGTAATAAAACTTGTGCGGCCCCTTCATGGGCGCGACCTTCGACAGCCGCTCGGCGAGCGTCACCAGTTGCTCGTAATAGAAGTCGGTGCCCGACATGTGAATCAGTTCGGCAGCCTGCTTCTGGATGGCGGCGACGACTTCAGGATGGCAGTGACCGGTGGAGGTCACGGCGATACCGGCGGAGAAATCGAGGAACTCGTTGCCGTCCACGTCTTCAACGATCACGCCGCGGCCGCGCTTCGCGACCAGGGGATACGAACGGGTGTAGGACGGCGAAATGTAGCGCTGATCGGCATCCAGAATGCGGCGAGCGTTGGGGCCGGGCAGCGTGGTCTTAATGTTCGGACCAGCAACTGGCGTCAGAGTCTTGGTAGCCATTTTTTTCTCCTCTAAAGGCTTGGGG
This sequence comes from uncultured Acidobacteriaceae bacterium, assembly GCA_963782275.1. Taxonomy (GTDB): domain Bacteria; phylum Acidobacteriota; class Terriglobia; order Terriglobales; family Acidobacteriaceae; genus Bog-257. Next base: position 940,764 of record CAWAJA010000016.1, read on the forward strand.
TACGGGTTGTGTACCGGAGCTGGGTCGGACCGCGCGTGCAACCTGGTTGGATTGGGGAGCGCGGCTATAGACAGGAGGAAGGAGGACTAGTCACCGGAGAAAAGATTGGGACGCACCATACAGGGGGCCAGCTTCGATTCTGCGCGCGATGAGATCGGCTGTGACCATGCCCCGCGCACACTCATCCCCAGCACTGTGCTTAGCGCGGCTGTAGCGAGGTGATGCGGACTGCTGTTGCGAGGTTTCACGGCCATGTCCTGTTTTCATTATAGACAGCCTCAGCGTGTGGCGTAACCCCCAAACACAGAATCCCATTTGATAGCCTAAGCGGATTAGGTTACGATTTGAATCGTGGCATCCATTCGCTTGGCTGGCGTGTTATTTGTTGCCTATCCGCAGGATCACACGCCTCGCCATGTGCACGGTTTTGTGGACGAGACAGAAGTCATCGTTGACGTTCGCGCCAACCGCACCGTTGCATTGGCGGATCGTTCCGACGCCATCCGGCCTGGCAATGCCAAGCGAAGCTCTGTGCGGCGCGTGCTGAACTCCGCCGCAGAGCATTTTGACGTACTCGTCTCGATGTGGGAGAGAATGCATGACTAAGTCCAAAGCCGCTGTGATCATGAGCAACCAACAATTCGATAGCGCTCTCGAACAGGCTCGCAAGTTCGCAGCATCTGATCGGCGCGCCGTCCGGGTCGCGTATGAGAAGAAGCCTGACCTGGTGACTCTTCACCTGGACGACGGCGTGCGCGTGTCGATTCCCCGTATGAGCCTTCAAGGGCTACAAGATGCAAAACCGGCGCAATTGTCGAAGGTCGAGATCCTTGGCCGTGGCACCGGACTCCGCTGGCCACTACTCGACGTGGACCACTACGTACCTGGTCTCCTGAATCACATATTTGGCACCAGCCGGTGGATGGCAGAACTGGGCCGTCGCGGAGGAGCGACCACTAGCGCTGCCAAAGCTGCGGCTGCGCGGGCGAATGGCAAGAAGGGTGGCCGTCCGAGACAGCGCATAAGCGCGGCGTAATCTCCAAGGTCCCGTGGTTGGCTCGGAAGAATCAGCGCACACCGTCCAACCCCTCCGCAATCTCCAGCAATTTCGTGACGGTGTTCCAGTTCCTCCCCGTCCCGGACTTCTTCAGCGCCTTCTCAATCGCCGGCCACACTTTCGAACGGCCCATCCCATCGGGGAAATAGATATAGACTTCGCGACCGTCGGCCCGCACTTCTTCCCCACTGGTTTTGACTCTGAGGACCTCATCTCGAACCTCGGAGCTTGGAGTCGTGCTCAGGAAGGTAACCAGGAGTTTGCTAGCATCGATTCCCTGCCGCTTCGCGAACGGGTTCCGCGCGATCACGTCTCTCAGGTCTGAAGGGGTGCGAAGGATGACGCTGGGCCGAAAGCCGAACTTGCGCTCGATCGCATCTTCGATCCGCCTCGCCAGGGGAGCAATATTCTTCGCGTCAGTCCGGAAAACCACATTGCCACTTTGTACGTGGGTCTGAACATCGCGCAGTCCGAGCGTCCCATAGAGATCTCGCAACGCCTCCATCTTGATCTGGTTGTGGCCCCCAACATTGACACCACGGAGCATGGAAATAACGACGGTCATGGCAGCCACCAGCATAGCGCGCCGCGTCCGTTTCGGGGAGTGACGCATCCAAGTTGCATGGATCTTCAACTCGAAGGCAAGCTCGCGCTCATAACCGGTTCTACGGCAGGTATTGGCTACGCTATCGCCGAAGCACTGACCACCGAAGGCGCACACGTAGTGGTCAACGGGCGCACTCAGCAGCGGGTGGATCAGGCGATCTCTGCCATTCGGAAGTCGACGGGCAAAGACGTGGAAGGTCTTGCCGCCGACTTGGGCACGGCCAACGGCTGCGCAGCGGCGATTGCCAAGTTTCCCCACCTAGACATTCTGGTGAACAATCTCGGCATCTTCGAGCCGAAAGCCTTCGAACAGATAACCGACGCAGACTGGCTTCGCATGTTCGAAGTAAATGTCCTGAGCGGTGTGCGGCTGAGCCGTCACTATCTGCCCGCAATGAGGCAGCGCAATTGGGGACGCATCGTCTTCATCTCCAGCGAGTCGGCGGTACAAATCCCGGCCGAAATGATCCACTACGGCACGACCAAGACAGCCCAACTTGCCATCTCGCGCGGGCTGGCCGAGACAACGGCCGGAACCAACGTCACCGTCAATACGGTGCTAGCTGGGCCTACGGCTTCCGAAGGGGTGAACGTGTTCGTCGAGCAACTCGCGGCCGACCAGCAATCCGATCGTGCCTCGGTAGAGCGCGACTTCTTCGCGCACATGCGCCCGAGCTCACTGCTCAGGCGTTTTGCTGAGCCAAGGGAGGTCGCTGCCCTGGTAACGTTCGTCTGTAGTCCCCTTTCGTCCGCGACCAACGGCGCTGCCCTGCGCGCCGACGGCGGCGTGGTGAGGTCGATCCTGTAAAGAGCACAGGCGCAGCTGAGTCCGCGGTTTTCCGTCCTTCATCGGGCCGGTTGACCCCTTTTCTCGCAGCCCCCTACAATCGAAGATTCTGTTACCACACGCGAAAACTCTATGCCGCTTCAGCTCTTTAATACTCTGTCCGCAAAAGTCGAGGAGTTCCGCCCGCTGGAAGACAATCTGGTTCGCATGTACGCTTGCGGGCCCACGGTCTACGACTACGGACACATCGGCAACTTCCGCACCTTCATCGTGGTGGACACGTTGCGGCGATTCCTCCTGCAAAGCGGCTACAAACTGAAGCACGTCATGAACATCACCGACGTGGATGACAAGATCATTCGCAACGCGGCGCGCGACGGCGTTTCGGTGCAGCAGTACACCGCCAAGTACAAGAAAGCCTTCCTCGAAGATGCCGATATGCTGAACATCGAGCATCCTGAGTTTCTGGTCAGCGCTACGGACCACATCCAAGAGATGGCGCATTTCATCAAGGTCCTTGAGGAGAAGGGTTTCGCCTATCGCACCGAGGACGGCTCCTACTATTTTCGAATCGCAAAATTTCCCGAGTACGGCAAGCTTTCGAAGAAAGACTTTGCCGGCATGACCGACGGCGCGCGCGTGGACCTGGACGAATACGACAAGGACAACGCCCGCGATTTCGCCCTATGGAAAGCGCCTAAACCGGGCGAGGCGTTTTGGGAGACCGAGATCGGCCCCGGTCGTCCGGGCTGGCACATCGAGTGCTCGCTGATGTCGATGAAGTACCTGGGCGAGAGCTTCGACATCCATCTCGGCGGGGAAGACCTCATTTTCCCCCACCACGAAAACGAGATTGCGCAATCGGAAGCGATGACTGGCAAGCCTTTCGCGCATTTCTGGGTGCATGCCCGTTTCCTGCTGGTTGAAGGCGAAAAGATGGCCAAGAGCGCCGGTAACTTTTTCACTCCGCGCGACCTCATCCTGATGGGGCACAAGCCATCGTCCCTCCGCTTTCTCCTGATGTCGGTGCCTTATCGCAAGCAGCTTAACTTCACCTTCGACGGGCTGACGCAAGCAGCCAACTCCGTGGAGCGCCTGCGCAACTTCAAGCGCCGGCTGGAGACCTCGCAGTTCGCCGACGACAACAACCTCATCATCGCCGAGATCGCGGAACGGACCTCAGCCGAAATGCGCGCCGGCCTGGATGACGATCTCAATACGGCGCGCGCGCTGGGCGCCATTTTCGACATGGTGCGCGACGTGAACGCCGCCGCCGATGCCGGCGAGGTGCGGGCGGACAACGTGCCGCGACTCCTGCAGGTACTGAGGCAGTTCGATGAAATCTTCGCCGTACTGAAGGACGACGATGCCGCCAAGGTGCGCGCGACGGTCGAATGGGCCAAGCGAGAAGGCCTAGATGACAAGATCAGTCCGGAAACCGCGGAGCTGGCCAAGGCCGCATCTCTCTCTGATGCCGACATCGAAAAACTCGTCGCCGAGCATTCGCAGGCGCGCAAGACCCGCGACTTCGCGCGCTCCGACGCCATCCGCGCGCAGTTGGCCGACCAGGGCATCCTTCTGGAAAACACCAAAGACGGTGTGCGCTGGAGGAGGAAGTAGTTCGTCGGGATTTCCACTGTCACTCAGACGAGCGAACCGTCGACGCATTGGGGTTGGACGGCGTTCCAAGATCGGGTTACTCACGCGTTACCAAAGTTTCTACTACCGCGTCCGTTGAATTGACCTCGGCCGGATTGATAATTACGGTTGACTTACAAGCAAGAAAAACTCGCTTAAAGGGCCGCGCCGCTCTATTCGGAACGGCCCTTTTCAGGTTGTCCGGGTGCGAGCGACCCGCCCTGTCGGTCTTCCGACAGGCATTGATCACAAGGCAACGATCAGCGCCCGCCTAGGGCGCCAAACTCGAAGATAGAATCCGGACTCAGAGGTCTAGAACAATCTCCTCCCGAGGTTGGCTGCAGCAAATCAGGACATTGCCGTCCGCTGGCGCCTGAAGCGGTTCGGGCTGGTACTTTACGGCGCCGGAGATCAGACCGCTTTCGCAGGTATGGCAGACACCGGTGCGGCACGACCATCGCACGGGAACGTCGCAGGCCTCAGCCAACTCGAGCAAGCTTTGATACTTCGGGTCCCACGCGACATCGAGACCGCTACGCGCAAAGGAGACCCGTGGTCCCGCTCCGGTGGCTCCGGCAGGCTGATGAGGCGGTCGAGAGGCGACAGTGGCAACCCCCGGTGTTATCGCCGCGCCGGGACCAAAAATCTCCGTATGCACCCGACTGGCATTGACGCCCCAGGCTGACAGGCCCGAAGTCAGGTCACGTAGAAACGTAGTCGGGCCGCACAAGTAGAAATCGGCGTCAGGCGGCACACCAAGCTGTTGGAGCGCGGCCACGTCAAGGTGGCCGGGAGCATCGAAGTCGGAGCCTATCTGATCCTGTGGACCAGGCCTGCTGTAGCGTATGTAACTCCGGCAATTTTGCAGCCCCTGTAGCAAGCGCCGCGACTCTTGAAAGAATGGGTGATCGTCGCGATTGCGTGCCCCATACAACCACCAGACTTCGCGGGTTGAAGACTCGGCAGCCAGCGCGTGCAACATTGCCAAAACCGGTGTCGCTCCAACGCCCGCGCTCAGTAAGACGACGGGGCCATCGCCGGGGCGCAGGGTGAAGCTGCCTCGAGGTGCGCTTACGTCCAGCACGTCGCCGCTCCGCACCTGAGTGTGGAGATAGGTGCTAGCTACCCCGTCTACTTCGTGCTTCACGCTCACGCGGTAGTGATCGGCACTGGGGACGTCTGACAGCGAATAGTTGCGCAGCAGGGGCGTCGCGTCCGGCTTCGGCTGCATTCGCAGGATCACGAATTGACCCGGCAGCGCAGGGCTGAGTGGGTGCCCGTCTGCTGGCTCTAGCACCAGCGAGCGCACGCTGCTACTTTCCCGATTGATCTGCGACACCCGCAGCGGGCGGAATCCTGCCCACGCTGGTGGCGGTTCGCTCGCAGGCCCCAAACCGGGATTTCCCGTCGCCGGTCCCCGCTGCTGGTCTTCCTGAAGAATCGCCTTGAAGGAAGTCTGCCAACCAAGACTCAAAGCCGGAATGCTCAGCGCACGTTGCAGTTGATCGTGGGAATGGCCGGGCAGATAAAGCAACGCATCGGCCTCGGCCACGGTCATGCGTACCGGATCCTCGGCGACTTTCACGATTTCATCTCCGCTTCCAACCTCTCCCTCCTCCAGCACCCGGAAGTAGAAGCCGGGCCGATGGTGCGCGACAAGCAGGGACGCCATGCGAGGTTCATTCATCCGAATGCCCACCCGGTAGCAGGTAACGCGCGGCTGCGTCACTTCGAAGAGTGCGCTCCCAATGCGGTACCGATCGCCAATGCAAACTTCGTCATCGCCAAGGCCCTCGACGGTGAAGTTCTCGCCGAACTGCCCAAGAGCGAAGTCATTTCGCCCGAGCTGCTTTTCCCAGTAACGATAAGAATCCATCTGGTACACAAAGACCGCACGGTGCTCTCCGCCGTGACCGGCCAAGTCACCTTGGCCATCGCCGTCAACATTAAGGCGCCGCACCATGCGCCGGCCTTGGACCGCACTTTTCCACACGGCCGTGTGTACTGTCTTGCCCTCCCAAGGGATGTCGCGCGGGAGACCTACATTAACCGATAACAGCCGGGCCATGACCTTCACCGACCTTCATATTTTGGGAAACGAGCTTTGCTCGGCAGGAATGTCCACCCATTTATTTCTGAGCTAGTCTACAACCGAACCGAGCATCGGAGAAAATGACTACACTCAGTTCGCATTTGATTCTCGGCGCTGCGGCTTCGGTTCCTGACCCCAATGCTCCATTTCAATCGTGGCTGACTTCTCCGTGAGAATGACTCGCATCTGAACTGTGTAGGGGTGTGAAACACGATGATTCGCAAACTGCCATCCGGAGAATACCGCCTCTACTCGCGCAAGAAGAATCCCAAGACCGGCAAGCGACGCAACCTTGGGACCTTCGCGACGCGCGAGAAGGCTGAGGCCCACGAGCGCGCGGTGCAGTACTTCAAGCGACACTCGTGAGGAGACCCATGTCTTCTCCCGCCTCGGTCGTCGCAAGCAGGCGCACGCTGGAGTACCGAAAGATCAGCGTGAGGTCGGGGCGTTCCATTGCGGCCGGGTTGGAACTCATTGCATACTGACAAAGTGGAAACAGAAGGTCTGGTCTTGCAGGGCGGGCATGTTCGTCTGGAACCGCTCGACCATCGCCATGTCGACGCCCTCGTAGCCGCCTCGGCCGGCGATCCCGTGCTCTATCAGTGGAGTGCGGTGCCGCATGGCAAGGCCGAGACCACTAGCTACGTTGATACCGCTTTGTCCTGGCGGGACGCAGGGACCGCGGTGCCGTTCGTGACCGTCCGCATGGAGGACGGCGCCGTCATCGGGTCAACCCGCTTCTTTGACCTGGAGCGATGGTCGTGGCCGCCGGGCCACCCGAGGCACGGCCGTCAAGTCTCTGACGTCTGTGAGATCGGCTACACGTGGCTGACTCGCCCGGCGATCCGCACTGCGGCCAACACCGAAGCCAAGCTGCTCATGCTGACGCATGCCTTCGAAGTCTGGCAGATGCTGCGGGTCTGTTTGCACACGGACCCGCGCAACCAGCGTTCACGCGCCGCGATCGAACGCATCGGCGGAAAGTTCGAAGGGATTCTCCGCGCCCATAGGTTGGCGGTTGACTTCACCCCTCGCGACTCGGCCCGCTATTCGATCGTGGCCGCGGAATGGCCAGACGTGAAGCGGCGGCTAAGTGACTTCCTGAATCAGGCGTAAGCGAGATTTGCTGCTGGACGCGACGCGTTGCTCGCCAAGGATTCATTTCAGTGGGTCGGCGCGCGGCATCACACCTTCGCAGTTAAGTAAGCGGGGACAATCCAGTCGCTCATGGGGTGCGGCTTGCCGCACTCCAGGCAGCCGATTGACTCAAACTTAAGCGCGCAGTGGGGACAGGCGGCTCGGGTTTCGAAGATATCGAACATCTGCCTGCACTCTGCGCACGTCCAGAAGTTTCCTATGGGTGGCGCAGCTTTGCACCACGGACACGCAAATCCGTGGTGACGCGGTAACTTGGCCAGGCGCAGCATCACCAGCGATTGTTTGAGTCCTCCCCAGCAATTCATCAGCATGAAAAAGGAAAGAACCCCAAACCAAACGGACCCAATCTTCAAGGCAAGCACGATTAATCCCGCCACGCCGACAAAACCGATCAGGGTGGCCGCCATCAAACTGCGGGCTCGCCCTATTGCGAACCAAAGCAGAGAGCGAAGTATCTGGCCGCCATCCAGCGGGTAGACCGGCAACATGTTGAAAACCAACAGGACAACGTTAATAGTGAAGACCGCCCGTACCAACTCGTGGAGATTGGGCATCGTCCGCGACCATCCGAAGGCCCCACTCAATATCAGGAACATGAATAAGATCGGAAACAGCGCCACATTCACCAGCGGCCCCGCTGCGATGCTCCACAGCGTGGCGCCGGGCCGCGGGGGCGGGTCCACGTACGCAACCCCACCAAGAGGCCAAAGCACAATCTGACTCGCTATTCCTCCAAGCTGCCGGCAGGCCAGCGCGTGGCCATACTCATGGAGCAACACAATCACAAACAGCGCCAAGTACTCCAGCACGTTCCAGGCGACAGAGGAATACCTGCCGGCGCGGGCGTTGATTTCGAATACCGCCACCACAAACCAGGACCAATGTAAAAACACATCAACGTCCGCAAAGCGGAACAGATGGATCGATCCCTGGCGACTGACTAGCATTAACGAGAGTTATAACACGGTGCTTCTCACCTCTGGCGTAGCCTGTACGCTCCTAATCACAACTAACAATTCGGATAGCTTAGCTATTTGATCGGATAGTTATGTCCTTCGCCCACGGCAACGCCGGTCAACCCTGTCAGAACGGATGTTTCATGCTTCTCGTGGTAAACGTTGAACCTTACCTATCGAGTAACGATGGAACCGAACCGCCTAGGCCTTTGGCAGAGCATTTGCTATGTCAGCAGGCAAGCGATTGCTACCGGCTTTTGGGAGGGACTCGAGAAGAGATCGATGTCACTTCGACTCCTAAAACTAGTTCAGTCGCTGACCGCCACAACCACCCTGCGCCTTAAGTCTTAAGGGTGCAGCAGGCACTTACGTCCGAATCCCCAAAGGAGGGCATCACTATGCATGGATTAGATACACGTGGCAGTAACGTCCCGGATGGAATACTGGCTCCGGAAGGCCGCTTCGGTCGCCTGTTTCCCTTCCTCGATCCTCGTCAACCAACCGGAGAGGCGCTGTGCGAATCGATGGGCGCCGCTGGCGGCCCAATGGACCTCGGCGCCGCGACCCACGACAGCACGACACTGGCCGCCGGCTTCACCTTCCTCGCTCAGTTCCTCGATCATGATCTCGACTTCGATCCGACATCGAGCCTTGAGCGGCAAACCGATCCCAGTGGGCTCACGAACTTCCGGACGCCGGCACTCGACCTTGACAACGTGTATGCTTCCGGACCCTCGGCCACACCTTACATCTATGACAACACCTCGGGCGGAGAGAAACTGCTGGTCAACGGTACGGACCTCGCGCGCAGTTCGCAGGGCACGGCCTTGATCGGCGATCCACGCAACGATGAAAACATGATCGTCTCACAGCTCGAACTCGCCTTCATGAAGGCCCACAACGCGATCGTGGACGGCCTCCGGGCGGGCACCTTCAAGGACGCTTACGGCGCTCCGGCCACGACCAACGAAGATACCAGCGGCGGTGAGAGCACGGTCTTCCTGGCGGCGCAGCAATTGCTCCGGTGGCACTATCAATGGATGGTGGTCCACGAATTCCTGCCTCTCATCTGCGGTCAGAAAATCGTCGATAACATTTTGGCGAACGGACCGAAATTCTTCCGGCCCTCGAAAAAACACGAACCGTACATCCCCGTCGAATTCAGCGTTGCCGCTTATCGCTTCGGCCACGCCACTATTCGCGCGAACTACGACGTCAATCCTGCCCATCTCGGGGTTCCGCTGTTCCCCACCAATCCCGCAGCGCCGACGACCCCGCGGACTGATCTGCGCGGGGGCCCGGTGGATCCATCGTTTGCGCTGCAGTGGTCGAACTTTTTCCAGCGTGACCCGATGCATCCGCCGCAAAAGGCCAAGCGCATCGAACCATTTCTCAATACGCTGTTGCTTGACCTTCCCAACGGGGTCGTTCCGGCCAACGTGCCAGCCCCGCTGCGGTCGCTTGCGACGCGCAACCTGTTTCGTAGCGAGGCCCTCATGGTTCCCTCCGGTCAGGATGTCGCGCGCGTGATGGGCGTCGCCAATGTCCTCGAAGCATCGGACCTGCGCAAGGTAGCAATGGACTCGGGCGGCAAAACTCTTCCACTCACGGACGAGCAACTCCGCAGTTGTTACCTGTGGTACTACCTGCTGGCTGAGGCCTACCACGATTCCAAGGGTGACCGCTTGGGCGAGGCTGGTGCACAAATCGTCGCTCAAGTCTTTATCGGTGTGATCGACGCTGACGCGCTGTCGTATCGCAATATGTTCCCGAAGTGGACTCCGACCTTGCCGAGGGTGGCGGCCGGTACGTTCACGATCGTTGACCTGTTGAACCTGGCGGGTGTTTGAACGATCGGTTATTCGTTGTTGACACCTCGTGGCCCAACCAGGCACTCAAGGGTCAATAGACGATTCGTAGATGAATGCCCCGTCCCGGCGCGGTTTTGGCTGGGGCGGGGCAATCAAAAGGCAGCGCAATCCGCCTGTACCCCTCAAGTGAGGGGTGGTTGGGAACGGAAGTTGCGTCGGAGGAGCCATCATGAAGACGACGAAAATCGCGATGCTGATTCTGGCGATTGCGTTAGTGCTTTACATTCTGATCCCCGGCTTATCCTGGGCGGTAGGCGGCAATGCTAGTTTAGATGTCATTAGACGGTTACCGGGATTGCGATGCAGCTTCTTCGATCAGAGCGGCAACTTCCTTCGGTCTGGAGACGTAGACCGCATGGCTTGCGCCTGCGACTTCGACTGTGTGGCTCTTGGCTCGTGTGGCATACCAGCGTTCGAGGTCAGGGTTGATCGCTCTGTCTTTGGTTGCCACTAACATCCAGCTCGGTTTGCTCCTCCATGCAGGCGTGGTGATGACCGCTTTGAAATTATCCGCGAAGTTGAGCACTTGTGATCGCGCCATGAAAGCGGCCTGCTCGGCAGTCAGGTCGGCTGCGAAGTACTCGTGAAACTGCGCCGGGTCGAGGTAAGTGAAACCGTCTGCCGTCTTCTTGATCGCGTTAGACTTGCTGAGGTCACTGGGGAAGCGCTTTCCGTCCTCAGCCTCGCTCTCTCCAGCATCGGGCATGTGGGCCGCGATGTACACCAAACCCACAACCGATGGGCCCGTCCCCGCTTCTGTGATTACCGCCCCGCCATAGCTGTGAGCGACAAGAATGCACGGACCATCCTGTAGAGCGAGAATGCGCTTCGTAGCGGCCACATCTTCCTGGAAGGACGTCTCCGGCTCTTGAACGATGCTGACGTTGTAGCCATCCTTGACAAGGATGTCGTAAACACCTCTCCAGCCGGAACCATCTGCCCAGGCGCCGTGCACCAGAACAATATTCCGCACGCGATTCTCTTTGTTCTGTGCTGAGAGTGCGCAGCAAGTCAAGAGCCCTAATACGACACAGAGAGACTGAGACATTCCTGGCATTACCCGCATGGCTACCTCCGACGACTCAGGATTTGCCCCCGAAAAACGGCTGCCATTGTCCCGCCAAATCCCTGTTTGCGTCAATTTAACGGGTCATTAGCCGATGGGCGATAATGACCGGGATGTTATCCAGTCGCATCTCCCGGCGAGCGTTCCTGCAAGGCGCCGCACTTGCGGGAGCAGGTCTCGCGTTTCCACGCCAGATTCTGCCGTCAGGATTTCCTCACGCGCCGCAGGCGGGCGGCCCATTAGCGCCGTTCGGGTATGGCGACATTACCCTGCACAGCGAGCTCCACGGAAAACAGCTGGAAAACACGCATTCGATCCTGGTGGGACTCAGCGAGGATGGATTGCTGAAGCCGTTTCGCCAGATGGGCGGACAGGATGCGCCGGGCGAAGATCTGGGCGGCTGGTACATGTATAAACCCGACTATGACTATCGCAAGGACAGCGCTGGACTGTGTCCGGGGGGAACCTTTGGGCAGTGGGTGTCGGCCCTGTCGCGCATGTATGCGATCACCGGCGATGCGGCGACGCGCGAGAAGGTGTTGCGCCTGAATCGCCTCTATGCGCAAACGATTTCATCCACCTTCTACGAAAAGACACGGTTCCCGGCGTACACCTATGACAAGCTCGTGTGCGGGCTGATCGACGCCCATCAGTTCGCTGCTGATCCGAACGCCTTCGAGATCCTGAAGCAAACGACAGCTGCTGCTCTGCCGCATCTGCCCGAGAGGGCGGTTGACCGCGAGCAGAGCTGGCGCCCGGGGAAGGACCTCTCCTACAACTGGGATGAGTCGTACACCCTGCCGGAGAACCTGTTCCTCGCTTATCAGCGCGGCGCGGGCAAACGGTACCGTGACCTGGCCGTGCGTTATCTTGACGACGCAACCTATTTCGATCCGTTAGCCGAAGGCAAGAATGTGCTGCCGGGCAAGCATGCCTACAGTTATGTGAATGCGCTAAGTTCGGCGATGCAGGCCTACCTAACGCTGGGCAGCGAGAAATACTTGCGGGCAGCGAAAAACGCCTTCGCCATGCTGACGGCGCAAAGCTTCGCGACCGGGGGCTGGGGTCCGGATGAGTTGCTCCGCGCTCCGGGAAGTGGCGCACTGGCCGGCAGCTTAGCAGATAGCCATAACAGCTTCGAAACTCCCTGCGGTGCGTACGCCCATTTCAAGCTGACGCGTTATCTGCTGATGGTCACGCAGGATTCGCGCTATGGCGACAGCATGGAACGGATGATGTACAACACTGTGCTGGGCGCCAAGCCGCTCCAGTCCGACGGAAAGGCTTTCTACTACTCCGATTACAACTTCAACGGACATAAGACATACGCTGTTCATCGCTGGCCATGCTGTTCTGGGACATTGCCTCAGGTGGCCGCCGATTACCGCATTAATACTTGCTTCCGCGACGACCAGGGAATCTACGTCAATCTGTATATCCCTTCCGCAGTGCGTTTCGCGAAAGAGAACGCGCAGATCGAACTGTCGCAGAGCGGTGCATATCCTTTTTCCAGCATCGTGCAATTTCAGGTTGAGACGTCGCGCCCAGCAGCCTTCCGGATTTCTCTACGCATTCCAGCCTGGGCCGAAGCCGCGTCGATCTCGGTGAATGGTAAACGCGAGGCGCCGCATGTCGCGCCGGGAACGTTCGGCTCCGTTTATCGGGAATGGAAAACCGGGGATATGATCGAACTCGAATTGCCGAGCAAGCCTCGGCTTGAAGCTATAGACGCGCAGCATCCCAAGACGGTTGCGCTTTTGCATGGTCCGTTGGTGCTGTTCGCCATCACCACCACGCCCCCTCGCGTCACGCGGAAACAGTTGTTCGCGGCCAAACAGGAAGGAGAGCGGTGGCGTGTCGAGACGGCAGATGGCACAATGGCGATGCTGCCATTTACCGCGATCACCGACGAGCAATATTCGACCTACCTGTTGACGCGGCACTGAAGACCCGCACTACCTAGTCCCCGGCGACCTTCACCTCGTCAGGCACGGACCGCTGCACACGGCTGTGATGGCGTCCGTAACCGAAGTAAATCACCATGCCGATTATTAGCCAGATGATGAGACGCCACCATGTATCAATCGGAAGGCTGGCCATGATGCCGAGCGAAATCAGTATGCCTAGGATAGGAACCAGCGGCACCATGGGCGTTTTGAATGGCCGATGCAGTTCGGGACGGCGAACACGCAGAATCCAAACCCCCGCGCATACGATGACGAAAGCCAGCAGCGTGCCAATGCTCACCAGTTCCCCCAGAATACCGATGGGGACCAGGGCAGCGAAGATGGCCACGAAGAGGCCGACAGTGATAGATGAGATCCACGGGGTACGGAACTTGTGATGTACCGCGCCAGCCCATTCCGGCAACAGCCCATCGCGCGACATGGAGTAGAAGACGCGCGACTGGCCCAGCAGCATCACCAGCATGACGCTGCCTAGGCCCGCGATGGCGCCCAGCTTCACCAGGATCGAGCCCCAACGCACGCCCGTTGCGTCGATGCCGACCGCAACCGGGTCAGCCACATTCAGCGCCGAGTAGGGGACGATTCCGGTCAGCAGGCCGGAAACCAAAATGTAAAGAATGGTGCATACCACCAACGATCCCAGGATGCCGATGGGCATGTCCTTCTGCGGATTTCTGGCTTCCTGCGCTGCGGTCGAGACGGCATCGAAACCGATGTAGGCGAAGAAGATGACGCCGGCGGCGCGTGCGATTCCCGACCATCCATACTCTCCGAACGCTCCCTGGTTGGGCGGGACGAACGGATGCCAGTTGGCGGCGGCCAGCGCCGGATGCTTCAGCACAAACGCACCGGCAATGGCGATGAAGATCAGCACAATCGTGACCTTTGTAATCACGATGGCGGAGTTGAAGTTGGCCGACTCTTTGATGCCAATCACGAGGATGGTCGTGATTAAGCCGATTATCAGGAAGGCGACAACATTGAACACTCCGGTCATCTGGGGCAGTGTTGATGGGTCCACGCCATTCTGCTTGAGAATTGGTTCCATGGTCGTCAGCAACTCCCATCGTCCCTGATACTGCACAAGAATGTTGGGTATCCAATGGTGGCCCACGTGGGTATACGGAGTCGCTGTAAACTGCGGTGGTATGTGGATGCCGAAATCCTGCAGGAAGCTGACGAAATATCCGCTCCAGCCGGAGGCGACGGTAGCGGCGCCGAAGGCATATTCCAGAATGAGGTCCCAGCCAATGATCCAGGCGAAGAGTTCGCCCAGGGTCGCATAGCCGTAAGTGTAAGCCGAACCGGCGATAGGGATGAGTGAGGCAAATTCGGAATAGCACAAGCCGGCGAAGACACAGCCGAGCCCAGCCAGCACGAAGGAGAGCACGATCGCAGGCCCTGCGTACTGGGCAGCCGCCGATCCGGTCAAAACGAAAATTCCGGCGCCGATGATGGCACCGATGCCCAGAGTGATGAGGTTCACTGGGCCAAGGGCCCGCTTCAAACTATGTTCGCCGGTCTCCGACGCCTCGCGCATCAGCATGTCGAGGGGCTTGCATTTCAGCAGATTTGCCATTCAGGCTGTGCCTCTTCTTCGCGATTATTCGTGCGCACCCAGTTGCTGATTGCGCTTCGACCACAGGAAATACACTGGGATCCCCAGCAGCACGATGATCAGCCCCGGCCACGTGTACTGTGGTTTATAGCGCAACAAGACTATATCAATAAAGACGGCCATCAAAATATAGATTGCGGGCAGGATGGGATATCCAATCGCGCGGTAGGGACGTGGCTCGTCCGGCCGCTTGACGCGCAGCACGAACAGACCGGCGATGGTGAGGATGTAGAACACCAGCACCGCAAAAATAATGTAGTCGAGCAACTGCCCGTAGCTGCCGGAGATACACAAGATGCAAGTCCAGATACACTGCATCAGCAGCGAGTGCGCCGGCGTGTGGTATTTGGGGTGAAGCCGGGCGGCGCCGCGGAAGAAGAGCCCGTCCTTCGCCATGGCGTAATAAACACGAGCGCCGGCAAGGATGAGTCCGTTGTTGCAGCCGAAAGCCGAGACCAGGATGGCGATTGCCATGATTTGCGCGCCGGCCGGGCCGAAGATCTGTTGCATCACGGCGGTGGCGACGCGGTCTTCGCTGGCATACTGAATTCCGCGCGCCAGAATCGTAGTTCCGTGGGGATCGCCCGCCAGAGGCAGAACGCTGAGATATACGAAGTTCGCCAGCACATAAAGCAGGATCACGGCGCCGGTGCCAAGCGCCAGGGCAAGCGGCAGGTTGCGCTGCGGATTGCGGACTTCGCCCGCCGTAAAGGTCACATTGTTCCAGGCATCGGCAGAGAACAGAGAACCCACCTGAGCTACGGCAATGACGGTGATGGTCCCTACCAGCGCGAGTGGTCCTCCGACGCCGACCTGCGCGGGATGCAGCGCCGACCATCCGGCATTACGCCAGAAGTTCGTACCGAAGTTGGCGGCGATGGCCTGAGCATTACGTCCTACAAAAATACCGAGCAGCACCAGCCCAAGCAGCGCCGCAGTCTTGGCAAAAGTAAAAACATTCTGCACCGCCGCGCCGGTCTTCACGCCAAAGATATTCAGCACCGAAAGAAAGACCACGACGAGGATGGCCATCAGGTTCTGAGTATTTAGGCCGACATCCATGTTGCCCAGGACCATCGGGCCGATCGGAATCGGCGGCACATGCGCGATGTGCCAAATCCAGTTGGTGGAGGAGATCGCAGGGAAAAACACGCCGAGAAACTTACCGAAGGCCACGCCGACCGCGGCGATAGTTCCGGTCTGAATGACCAGGTACAGCGTCCAGCCGTAAAGAAATCCCCAGAGCGGGCCGAGAGATTCGCGCAGGTAAACATACTGACCGCCGGCGTGCGGCATCATTGCGGCCAGCTCTCCATAGGCGAGCGCGCCGGTGATGGTCATGAATCCGGTCACGACCCAGGCGGCGATCAGCAGCGCGGGGGAATCGACCAGGCGGGCGATTTCGGCGGAAACAATGAAGATGCCGGAGCCGATCATGGAGCCCATGACCAGCGTGGTGGCGCTGGTCAGGCCCAGACCTTTCACGAATTCATTTTCGCTGGAGACGACCGATACGGTTTCCGCTTCAGTAGCCAAGGTGCCTCGAATTTGATGGAGAGAACTCTCGCAAGAATTTACACCAACAGGCGCAAGAATTCCTCTGCAACTTTGGTTGGGGAGCTGAGCAGATCAGAGATGACAGCCACGGAGTCGGCTCCGGCCTCGATCACCGAGCGGGCATTCGCACGAGTAATGCCCCCGATGGCAACCAACGGTTTACCGGTGGCCGCTCGCGCGGCACGGATACCTTCGACGCCGACCGGAGGATCGTGATCCGGCTTCGAAGAAGTAGCAAAAACTGGACCGTAAGCAACATAGTCCGCCGGACCGGCGTCGGCTTCCTTCAACTGCTCTAGATTGTGGGTGGAGACACCCAGGATACTTTCATCGCCAATCACCGAGCGCGCTCCCTGCGGCGATAGGTCTTCCTGGCCGACATGCAGCTCCGGCGAAGTCGGCGGCAAGGCAGATGTCGGCGCGATCGTTCATGATGAGGGTCACACTATCGCCCAACACGCGGCGAATCTCGCGTGCGTCGCTCAGCATCTCGCGCGTGCTGCCCACTTTGTTTCGATACTGCAGTAGGGTGACGCCTCCGGCGGCGAGTTCACGGGCATAGTCAGCGATGCAACTGCTGGTGCGCCGCTCTGGCGCGAGGCAGGCAACGTCGAGGATGGCGTAAAGCCTGGGTGGCCGAAATCGTTTAGACGTCATGAGGAATCACCTTCCAGCCTCTCTTGCTTCGGCCAGAAAGCGTTCCATAAACTTGGTGTCAAAGTTGCCCGCTCGGAAGTCAGGGTCGGCCATGATGCGGCGGTGCAACGGAATGCTAGTGAAGATGCCCTCGACCACGAACATCTCGAGGGCCCTGGACATACGTGAGATGGCCTCGGCGCGGTCACGCCCGCGAACGACCAGCTTGGCAATCAGCGAATCGTAGTACGGCGGAATGATGCCCTCGGCATAAGCTGCAGTGTCCACTCGTACTCCCGTCCCGCCGGGAGTGTTGAACGCCGTGATCTTGCCTGCTGAAGGCGTGAAACGTTCTGGATGCTCGGCGTTAATGCGGCACTCGATGGCGTGCCCGCGGAACTGCACCGGAGAAGTAATGATGGAGCTCAGCTTCTCACCTGCGGCAATCAGTATCTGGGACTTGACCAAGTCCACATCGGTCGTCATCTCGGTGACCGGGTGTTCCACCTGGATACGAGTGTTCATCTCCATGAACGACAGCTTGCCTTCTTCATCCATGAGAAACTCGACCGTGCCTGCGTTCATATAGCCGATCTTGCTGAGGGTCTTGACCAGAATGTTGCCCATCCGCTCGCGCAGCTCGGGTGTCATCTTCACCGAAGGAGCTTCTTCCACCAGCTTCTGATGGCGGCGTTGAATGCTGCAGTCGCGCTCGCCCAGGCTCATCACGTTGCCGTACTCATCGGCAAGCACCTGAAACTCGATATGCCGGGGGTGCTCGACGAACCTTTCCATGTAGAGATCGCCGTTGCCGAAAGCCGCAGCAGCTTCGGAGTATGCCGCGTGAAACTGGTTGGGAAGTTCCTCTTCGCTGCGGATGACACGCATGCCGCGTCCGCCGCCGCCCGCCGAGGCCTTCACGATGACCGGAAACCCGACACTGCGGGCCCACTCCAGGGCCTCGTCCGCCGAGGCAATGATCCCTTCCGAGCCCGGCAGGATAGGCACGCCTTCCTTCTTCATGGTGGCGCGCGCTTTTTCCTTTTCGCCCATCAGACGGGTGACCTCGGGCGGCGGGCCGATGAACTTGATACCGCATTCCCGGCAGACTTCGGCAAAGTTCGCGTTCTCGCTGAGCAGCCCATAACCGGGATGAAGGGCTTCCACGTTGGCGATTTCCGCGGCGCTGATCACGGCCGGGACATTGAGATAGCTCTCGCTCAGGCGCGGTGGACCGATGCAGATGGCCTCGTCGGCGAACCTTACATGCAGCGAATTGCGGTCGGCTTCGCTGTAGATGGCGACCGCCTTGATGCCCAGTTCTTTGCAGGCACAAATCACTCGCAGAGCGATCTCCCCGCGATTCGCAATTAGGATCTTCTTAAACATGCAGTAGAGAAAGTTTCGATGGCCAGCTTGCGTTATGCCCGGCTACTGCTTACGGATGCCGAACAGCGGCGTTCCATATTCGACCGGAGTTCCGTTGGAGACAAAAGCTTTGGCGAGCATACCCGAGACTTCCGCCTCGATCTCGTTCATCAGCTTCATGGCCTCGATGATGCACAGCACTTGTCCCTCTTGGACGGAATCACCGATCTTGACGAAGGGCGGTGTCCCCGGCGACGGGGCTTCGTAAAAGGTTCCGACGATGGGCGATTTCACGACGTGGAGGTCGGCGTCGGCAGCTGGGGCAGCGGGCGCTGGCGCGGCGACACCTCCGGCCACGCTACTACCAGCGGGCTGCGCGGGAGACGAAGCCGCCACTGGCGCAGCGGGAGCAGGCGTTGCCGCAAGGGCCGCCACAGCGGGCGCGACCTGCACCACCGGGGCGGGCTGAGGAACCCCTCCCCGCTTGATGTGGAGCTTCATGTCGCCGCGTTCCAGTTCGAACTCGGCGATATCCTTCTCCACTAAAAACTCGATGAGTTCCCTGATTTCTTTCTGGTTCATCGGATTCCGTTGGGCAGCATGCCCGTGCAATGTGCGCCTAAATCTCGATCAGTTCCTTGGTGACCGGGGTCAGCACCTGGGACCCGCTGCCCGTAACCACCACCATGTCTTCGATTCGAATGCCGCCCTTGGCGGGCACATAGATCCCGGGCTCAACTGTGATAACCATGCCCGGCTCAAGCCGTTCTGCCTGCAGCTTGGCAAGGCGAGGCGGCTCGTGAATCTCCAACCCTACGCCGTGGCCAGTTGAATGCGTGAAGTAGCGGTCCAACCCAGCGTTTCGGAGCGTCCGGCGGGCGGCTTGGTCCACTTCGGCCGCCGTTTTGCCCGGAGCCACGGCGGCAAGGCCCGCTAGTTGGGCTTCCAGCACCGCTTCGTACCACCGTCGCTCTTCCCGGGTTACACGGCCCACATGCACCGTGCGGGTCATGTCAGAACAATAGCCCCGCAGTATAACACCCGAATCGACCACTACAAATCCACGCCTCGGTATCGGCTGGCCGGAGGCGCGTCCGTGAGGCAGGGCTGCCCTCTTGCCAGCCGCCACAATCGTCTCGAAAGACATCCCGTCGGCGCCAGCCAGCCGTGCAGCATACTCCAATCTTGCCGCTACCTCCGACTCCCGAACTCCGGGTCGCAGGGCCTTCAGGGCCTCTTTGTAGACGACGGCGCCCAGTCTGACCGCATTGGTGATGAGCCGAAGCTCCTCGGCATCTTTGATCATGCGTTGCCGCATGATCAGGCCCGTGGCTGGTTTCCAGTCGATTTTGCGGTGAACGAGCTTCCGCATCTGTTCGGCTGCGTCGACGGTGGCGTAGTCGGCCTCGAAGCCGATAACGGCAGAGTTCAGCTTGCAGATCAGTTTGGCGGCGTCGTTCAACAGCGGAGCTTTGGCAATGACCAAACGCGCGCCCTGGAGTTCATCACGCGCCTGTTGGGTATAACGGCCATCGGTAAAGAAGACTCGGCGTCCGGCGAGGAACAGCAGCAACCCGTTGCTGCCGGTATACCCGCACAAGTAGCGCACGTTCGCGGGATGGGTAACCACGAAGCCGTCGAGCTCTTGCTCGGTCAGAGTGCGCTCGAACGTTTTCAGGCGTGCGGGATGGTCCATGGTGAGTTCGAATTCTTCGTGTCGCTAGAATTGGGTGACTTGTAAAGTATCTGCCGTCTGCTTGCTGGCGCGGAAGATGTAATGGCCGCTCTTGCGATGGGCGGCGGCATCGGCGCGGACAGTATACCTTTCCGGCCCCGGAGCAGCGCTGAATGGAATCACCGGACTCGACTCTTCCGCGGCTAGCTTCAAGTGCTGATAGCCCAAGGCTGTGGCCCTGCCGATGCTGTTGACGGCGACAACAATGACCGTGACGTCCAAGCTGTGCCCGGTTTGATTCGACACCACCACCGAGCCAGAGATTGTGGTGCCTTGCACCGCTGGAGGCTGCTTCCAGTCAATCGTCAGCCCGGCAATTACGATGATAGTCAGCTCGCGCTGTACCTGCTCTTGAGGCACGCTGGAGTCGGCGACCGCCAGCGTGCAGCGATACTCGCCCGGAGTCGTGGGCACGCCGGAGATTATTCCCTTGTGCGCGTGCAGCTTCAGTCCCGGCGGAAGTTCGCCCTCGACCCGGCTCCAGGTATACGGCGCGAAGCCACCCTGCGCCACCATTGGTAAGGTGAAACTTTCTCCCGCAACAGCGGTTTGCGGCGATTGCTGAATGATTTCGAGTGGCCGGGGATCGCCCTGCGAGGCGTGTGCGAGCGGCATGAAGGGCATCGCCAGAAGAAGCGGAGCCAGACATCTGGTTAAGAGAAAGCACACGGTGCGAATATTATAGGCGTACGGCCGCGACTGGCGGAGCGATCCGAACTATTCCACCACCAGCAGGAACTGAAACTTCTCGTCCCCCACTGGTACAATCACCCGCACCATCCCGGCCTTCCTTCCGTTCGCAGCGAGAGGCACGCCGTGCGCCAGCTTGGGCATGGGAAAGAAAACGACTCCGTCCGCGTCGGACTGGGGTGTAATGGTGTTGGCCAGAAACGCACTCTGCTCCACATAGTCGGGCGAATTCTGCCGCTGGAGCTGCACCAGAACATCGGGACCCGCGGCCTCACGGTTGCGCAGCCGGCATACCGTATCGCACTCGGTCGGGACGGCGGCCGGCCGGGACTGTAATGCTCCCGGCGTGTCGGTGTAGAGGACACCGCGGTTCCCCGGCAACATGGGAGATCCCGCGGCATTGGCCCTGGCCGCCATCGCCCGCATCATCTCCAGGACTTGGGGATTGACCAGGTCGTTCGGCGGAGGGTCGGCTGGGTCACCGGCGACCGGATTGACCGCCAAGCGGGCCCAGTTGTAGGGGCGGCGCATTCGCCGGGCCAGCTCCGCGCCGGGCATGGAGGCCAGTGCATGGCCCGCAAGCCCGTCCTCCACGCTGATTTCCTCGGGCTTCACCGTCACCGATTGCTGGCCCAAGTTATAGACGCGAACCTTGAGCGCGGCAAACTTGTGGTTAAGCACCGAGTGAGCCGCAACGACGACCGTGTAGTCGGCTCCCGCCACGTACTGATAGACGATTCCATTCACGTAGAAGGAACCACTTCCGGCGTGGGAAGCCGGAGAGATGGAAGATTCGCCTTGGGCGACTCCTGACCAGCAAAGCAGGAGTGCACACAGGAAGCAGCGCATGGAAACCTCCCAACTCCGCGCCGTGGGCGGAGCCTGAGAAGTCAATCGGCGAATCCAGGGGGGAACATGAATCGGCAAGGGGCAGCCCCCTACGATTCACCAGGTTATTGCAGCAATCCGAACTCCGCTACTCCAGTCGGGGTGCCCACGAAGACTTTTCCGTTGGCTATCACGGGTGTGATGAACTTGTTTCCCGGACCGAACTGATCGCGCGATCCCGCCTGATTACTGTTGTACAACTCAACCGCCAGATTAGTGGCATCGTAAGCATGCAGCACGGCCGGGTCGCTATTCTCTACCGCCCACACGATCGCGTTGGCGCCCAGGTTAGCCGAGATGCTGGGCGTGGTTCCCGGGTATGTGAAAACGTTGGAAGTCTGAGAGGTCGGCACGGTCGGGAGCTTTGCATTGCTGATGCTGAAAGCTTTCAGGGAGTGATCCACAGCCCCAAAGTACACGGTGTTGTTGTAGTACGCTGGGGCCGCCCACATCCCGGCTGGCAGTTCTGCCAAGAGTTCCTGGTAAATGTTGTCCTGGTCCGGATCGAACTTACCCATATTGTCACGGTCAACTACGTAGAGGTCGCTGTTCTTCCCACCGCCCACTGCCAGATGATGAACCTGGCCCTGGTCGTCGTAAAGATCTGGTAAAACCACAACCCCACCCGAACCGAGATCGTAATCAACTTGCGACTCCAGAATGGTGTCGTACATCGTGAAGTAATCGGTCACGGCGAGTTTGGGAGAAGTGGAGATTTTCAGGAAGCAGTTCCCGTAGTTGCCATTAATGGGCATGCCTTGACCGTTAAGGGTGGTATCGAAGAGGCCATTGCCGTTCATCAGGTAAATGTAGCCCTGTGAGTCGGCAGCCAAGCCCGCGCCCGACATCCAGATAGCGCCCTGATAACCATTGGGGGTGAGATTCAACACGGATGTCTGCTTCAGGGTCCCGGCGTCGTATGCCATTACCCATCCGGTGTAGGGACGAGCGTCGCAATGCGAGGTGAAGGCGAGGTAGATCTTCCCTCCGTATTCCAGCAGGCCTACTCGCTCTGCGTACTGTCTCGGGTCGAAGCCAACCTGACCATTCTGGCTGCCGTCTCCGGAACCGGGATAGGTGGCGGTAATCTCCGTGGGCCCTCCGAACAACTCCTTGCCGTTGGTTAGGTCCATCGCATGTAGGCGTTGGTGATAATTGCCCGAGAAGTCCTTGGTCATAGCGACCAGGTAAATGGCGCCGCGCTGCCGGTCGATCACCGGAGTCGCGGTGATGCCGATTGTTGGTGTAAGCAGGGAACAGCCGAAATCATCACTGGGGGTCTCGCCCAAGCGCACGACAGAGACCTTCCAGAGCTGCTGACCGTGGTCGGCATCGAACGCATAAACGCTGTCGTTCTCGGTGACCACGTAGACCACATTGCGAAGATTAGGGCCCATCGGCATTTTGTAGAGGTAGAGCGGCTGCGCATCTACCCTGCCGTCCACCGGAAGGAAGTCGACCAACCCGAATTCGTTGGGGTCCACGTTGGAAGGAGTCAGGATGCTCTCAAACTGGGTAAAGCCTTGACGGGCTACATTGTAGTGGTAGGTAACAACGTCACCTATGTAGCCGATAACCCCGTTCTGGCGCGGCCGGGTCAAACGCTGGGTGGGTAGTGCCAGCGAGGCGGCGACAGGCGGTGGCGACAAGGCAGAGCCGACGACGGGTGGTGATGGCAACCCACCAGCGAAGACTTGCGATGATGACAAATCACCAAAGGACAGTGGCTTCGCCGCAGGCCAGCATAATAATAATGCCAAGCAAACAATCACAAGAAGGACGCCCCAAGGCGTTCTCTTTTGCATAGACACCCCAGCATGTCGGTTAAGTGGAGAGAGACAGATGGTACAGCATCTTCGTAGAAAATCCAAAGCCTTTTTCGGGGCAACAGGCGAGCAGCTAAACAGTCAGTTGAGCATCATTCCAGAAGCGGCAGCCCAAAACGGCCAGAAGGACTACTCCACGGCGGGCGTAAAATGGTACGCGCTCACCCGTTTCGTGGCCGATCTGTCTATTGCAGCAATCCGAACTTCGCCACGCCGGTCTGTGTGCCGACAAAGACTTTGCCGTTCACAATCAGGGGAGTGATGAACTTGTTGCCCGCTCCAAATTGGTCGCGCGATCCGGCTTGGTTACTGTTGTACAACTCTTTAGCGAGATTGGTGGCGTCGTAAGCATGCAGCACCGCCGGATTGCTGTTCTCGACCGCCCAGACGATCCCGTTGCTGCTGCCGTTAGCCGAAACTGCCGGTGAGGTTCCCGGATACGGAAACGAGGTGGCAGTCTGAGAACTTGGTGATGTCGCGAGCATGGCGTTGCTGATGGGGAAAGCCTTGAGCGGTGAGCCAACGGAGCCGTAGTACACGGTGTTGTTGAAGTAGGCGGGATTGGCCCACACGCCGCCGGGCAGGGCTCCGGCAAGTTCCTGATAAATACCGCTGTTATTGTTGGGGTTGAACTTCCCCAAGTTGTCGCGGTTCACTACGTAGATGTTGGAATCCTTTCCTGCACCCACCGCCAGGTGATGTACCTCGCCATTGTTGTCGGTGAGGTCAGGCAATAGGATCGCCCCGCCGGAACCAAGATCTTCGTCCTGACCAGACTCCTGGACCGTGTTGTACATATTGAAGTAGTCGGCGACAGCGAGCTTGGGCGAAGTAGCGACTTTCATGAACGCGTTTCCGTAGTCGCCGTTTATTGGGAAGCCCTGGCCATCGAGCGTAGTGTCGAACGTTCCATTCGCAACCAGAAAGTAGATGTTGCCCTGGGAGTCGCCAGCCAATCCTGTTCCCGCCATCCAAATGGCGCCCTCGTTGCCGTTGGGCGTGATGTCGAGCACGGAGGTTTGCGCCAGAGTCAGGGCATTATAGCCCATCAACCACCCCGTGTAGGGGCGGAAGTCGCAATGGGAGGTGAATGCGATGTAGATGACCCCGCCGATCTCCAACAGGCCAGCCCGCTCGGCAAATTGCCCGGGCGCGAAGATGACCTGGCCATTCTGGCTGCCGTCACCGGTTCCCGGATAGGTGGCTTGAATCTCTACCGGCCCTCCGAACAGCTCGGCTCCGGTTCGCAGATCGAGCGCATGAAGACGCTGGTGATACTTGCCTGCCGAATCCTTCGACATCGCCACCAAGTACATGGCGCCGTTTGGCCCTCGCTGGCGGTCGATCACCGGCGTAGCGGTGATGCCAATTTCCGGAGAGATCTGGCTGCAGCCATGATCGTCGCTGGTAGTTTCCCCCTGCGCCAGGGTGGATACCTTCCACGCCTGCGCGCCCGCATCAGCATCGAACGCATAGGCGCTACCGTGTTCTGTAACTACAAATAGAGTGTTTTGAGTATGGAATTCACCCGGTAGCCGGTAGACGTAGAGCGGCTGGGCATCCACTTTGCCGTCCACCGTGAAGAAACCAACCTTCCCGAAGCTATTGGAGTTCACGTTGGATGGTGTCAGCGTCGACTCCAGCGTATTTTGTCCCTGACGCGCGGCGTTGTAGTGATAGGTGAGAACATCCCCTGCATAACCGATGAACCCAAGCTGAGCCGGCTGATCCTGCCCGTCGGGTTGCGACGCTCCCGCAACTTTGCTGCTCAGCGCCAACGGATGGAGCGACGAAGCCTTGATTGCTCCCAAGCCGACAATTACCAATCCCATGACGAGCAAAACGGAAAAGATCACGTTCAACCGGTTGCGCACAATCACCTCGTGTAATTTGGGAATCATCCGTTCGATGAGGTCGGATGCCGAATGGCTGCCTGGGGTTGTTTGAAAATTTCTTGAAACAAAGTTGTTTGTCGGCTGGGATGCTGCCCAGCCTTGTCCACTTACAATCCGCTCCGTCGCCTCGTTCTCTGGAATGCGGGATTCTTGAGTTTGCGTTTCCGGGGCGCGACCAAGTGCTCGAAAGACCGCAGGAATGACGCCTTCCTTGCCCCCCTTCCCCACATCTACTAGGATAGAGAGTTTTCCTTCGCCACATCGTGGAGTACCTGATGCCGAATAGCACCAAGTCCAATGGCAAAGTTGTCGCCGAATCGCCGCTCGCCGATCTGTTCGAAAATGGCCGCCATCCATCTGAGTCCGAGAAGCAATGGGCCGAGAAAACGCTTGCTCCTACGCTGGAGAAGGCTCCCGAGAAGCCGATCGGCGCGACGACTGGCGTCAACCTTGACGAGCACGGACACGCCCGCTACACCACGATCTCGGGTCTGCCGATTCGCCGGCTCTACACGCCCGCCGATCTTCCTGCCGACTGGAAGTACGAAGACTACCTGAATTATCCCGGCCAGCCGCCGTTCACGCGCGGCATTCACGCCTCAGGCTATCGCGGCAAGATGTGGACCATGCGCCAGTTCTCAGGCTTCGCCTCTCCTGAGGAAACCAACCAGCGCTACAAGTATCTGCTGGAGCACGGTGGCCACGGCCTGTCGGTCGCCTTCGATCTGCCCACGCTGATGGGCTATGACAGCGATCATCCATTTAGCGAAGGCGAGGTCGGCAAGTGTGGCGTCGCCATCGACTCGCTCGAAGACATGGAAATCCTCTTCGACGGAATCGACCTGGAGAAGACCACGGTCTCGATGACCATCAACTCGCCCGCGTCGGTGCTGTGGGCCATGTACCTCGCGGTCGCGGAGAAGCAGGGCGCGAACTGGAAGCAGATTTCCGGCACCATCCAGAACGACATCCTGAAGGAATACATCGCGCAGAAGGAATACATCTATCCGCCGGCGCCTTCGATGCGGCTGGTGATTGACACCTTCGAGTTCGGCTCTTTGTTCACCCCCAAGTTCAACACCATTTCGATCAGCGGCTACCACATTCGCGAAGCCGGCTCGACCGCGCTGCAGGAGCTGGCGTTCACCATCTACGACGGCGTCGAGTATGTCGACTGGGCGCGCCGTCGCGGGCTTGACGTGGACGAGTTCGGTCCGCGGCTCAGCTTCTTCTTTAACGCGCACAACGACTTTTTCGAGGAGATCGCCAAGTACCGCGCGTCGCGTAAAATCTGGTTTCGCTTGATGAAGGACCGCTTCGGCGCGAAGAACCAGCGCACCTGGCTGATGCGCTTCCATACCCAAACCGCGGGCGTCTCGCTCACCGCGCAGCAGCCGATGAACAACATTGCGCGCGTCGCCATTCAGGCGCTGGCGGGCGTGCTGGGTGGAACGCAGTCGCTGCACACCGACAGCTACGACGAAGCGCTGGCGTTGCCGACCGAAGAAGCCGTGCGCATCGCACTGCGCACCCAGCAGATCATTGCCTACGAGTCCGGCGTGGCGCAGACGGTCGACCCGCTCGGCGGCTCTTATTTCGTCGAACGGCTCACGCTCGACATGGAGACGGGCGCGTTCGACTACTTCGACAAGCTCGACGCCATGGGTGGCATGGTGAAGGCCATCGAGAAGGGCTATCCGCAGAAGGAGATCGCCGAGGCCAGCTATCAGTTTCAGCGCGCCACCGAAGCTGCAGAGAAGATCACCGTCGGCGCCAACGAGTTTGTGGTCGAGGAGCCGCCACCCAACATCCTTTACATCGGGGAGGAGGTCGCTCAAGCGCAGAGCAAGAAGCTGAAGGCGCTGCGCGAGCGGCGCTCGAATGACGAAGTTCGCCGGCGCCTCGATGCACTGAAGAAGGCTGCGGCGCAGGAGCCTATGGCCGGGACTGACGGTCAAATTTCTCCGGCGAACACCATGCCGTTTATCGTGAACGCGGTGAAGGCCTATGCGACGGTCGGCGAGGTCTGCGAAGCTCTGCGCGAGGTTTACGGCACCTACACCGAGACCGCATTCGCGTGAAGCTTTTTAGATCAGGGGCCTTTCAGACCTACCGCATGGGCCAGTTTCGCCTGCCGCGCGTCGAACGTCCAAAATCGTTCGGCGCCCAGCTCCAGGGCCGAAGCCACGTGCAAAGTGTCAAATGTTGCCATCCCAACGCGAGTTGCCTGTTGCCTCGCCAGTTGGATGCAGCGTTCAAACGCCATTTCCGGCAGGCCCACCTCAACCCAAAGGCGGCCCTCGCGATCGCGTTCAAAGCTGTCATAAATTGTTTGCGCCTCGCTGACAGAGATATCGCGTTGAAAAAGACGCCGGGCGACGGCGCGTGCCCATTCCGCCCGATGAAGCGGCGTAAGCCAAATACGAGCATGCTGACTCAGCAAACGCCGGGCTTTCGGGGAGTGCTGGTCAGGTATGTACAGCGAGACGAAAAAACTCGAATCTGCGTAAACGCTCAATAGCGCGCTCGTCTACGTTCTTCGATGACCGCATTTGGAAACACTCTATCGCCGAAAATCTTCTTGGCGCGGGCCGCGAAGTCGGGCACCTCAACCGGAGGCTGGTCCCCATTGACGGGAACGATGCGGGCGATCAGGCGATCTCGCTCGCGCAATTCCACTGTCTTGCCCTGTTGCAGCCAGGCTTTCAGCCTGCGCGTGTCGCGCAGTTGGCGAATGTTTACCGAAGGCATGGGGTTAATGTGGCACAAAACGTGACACATTGTCAAAGTCGGTCATCCTGGACTCGTCCATTCGGCAAGGTCCCATTATTGTCCAGCGTGCCCTTACCAAAGTGCCATCCACGGTTTATCATTCAGGGTTTAGCTGAGAGCTAACGACTGAGAGCTGATCCATGTCCCCGTCCCCTGTCCGTAAAATCCGCGTACTGGTTGCCAAGCCCGGCCTTGATGGCCATGACCGCGGCGCGAAAGTCATTGCCCGCGCACTGCGCGATGCCGGCATGGAAGTCATCTACACCGGCCTGCGCCAGACTCCCGAGATGATCGTTAACGCGTCGCTGCAGGAGGACGTGGACGTGATCGGGCTCAGCATTCTGTCCGGCGCGCACAACGCCATTGTGCCTCGGGTGATGGACCTGCTTAAGCAGAACCAGATGGACGACGTGCTGGTGCTGGTGGGCGGTATCATTCCTGACCAGGATGTCGAAGCCCTGAAAAAGGGCGGGGTGGCCGCGGTCTTTCAGCCGGGCACGCCCATGGATTCCATCATCGAGTTCATCCGCGGGAACGTGAAGCCGCGCGGCGTGACCGCCTGAAGGCTAAGCGCTAAGAGCTAACGGCTAATTACCAAGAATCAGCTCGGCAGCACGTACCCATCAATTGTGCGCGGATCAGGTTGCAATCTTCCGACCGTCACAGTCCCCTTCATCACCTTCTGAAAAGCTACCTGGAAGCGCTCCATCTCTTCGCTGCTTCCCACCGTGATGCGGGTATAGGTTGGCATCACCGGCCAAATCCGTCCGATGATGACCTTTTGGTCCGCCATTGCGGCAATCACTTGTTTCGCCGGCCGCTTGGTATCGACCATGAAGCAGTTGGAGACCGAAGGAATATACGAATATCCGTTGCGCTCGAGCCACTGGAAGGTAGCGGTGCGAACTTCCTCGTTGATGCGCTTGCGCTCGGCCACCAGTTGAGGTTCCTTCAGGCTGGCGGTGGCCGCGACCACCGCGGTCACGGGCATAGGATTGCCACCACCGTAGTTCTGGATTCTCTGCACCAGGTCCGGCCTGCCGATCGCCATGCCGCAACGCAGGCCTGCCATCCCGTAGAGCTTCGAGAAGGTGCGCAGCACGATCACATCTTTGCCGGCCTTCACCAGGTCGATGGCCGACGGCGCATCGCTGAAGTGAATGTAGGCCTCGTCGACCAACACAATCGAGCTCTTGGGCTTGTTCTCGACCAGGTACTCGATGTCGGAATGGCCGGTCAGCGTTCCGGTGGGATTATTGGGCGTGCAGACATAGAACACACCGGCATCAGGAGCGGCGGCCAGCATGGCCTTAACGTCGTGCACGTAGGTCTTGGTGAGCGGAACCTTGACGACCCGCGCTCCCGCATTGCGGGCTGCGTGCATCCCAGCCTCATAGCCCGGATCGGCCGTTACGAAGCTGGCTTGCGGCGAAGTGAAAGCCATCACCGTGTAGTGCAAGGGCTCGCTCGATCCCGCATAGACCCTGATGCGCTCCTCTGTGACTCCCACAGTTTGCGCGAACTGTGCGATCAGCTCATCCGTCAAATGGTCGAGATAACGTCCGCTCTGCGGGGTAATCGCCACTACGGCGTCCCTGGCCGCAGCGCATGGGCCGAGCGGATTCTCGTTGCTGTCGATCATGACCGAGCCTGCTGGAACGTTGCCGTGGCGCGCGGCATGGGCCAGCATGGGCTCTGTCATGATGCGAAACGCCAATGCAGCTGACGCGGCGGTGGAGGCTTGCAGGAACGATCTGCGGGACAGAGAGGAGTAATGTTGCTTTTGGCCCATCTGTGGTGCTCCTGCGAAAAATCCATCTTAGCGCTTTCCTGGACGAAAATGGAGTCGTCAGTTCGCCCCGCAAGGCGCAGGCCCGGTTTACCTTGCCCGATTTGCTAAGCTGACTCCTCGGTGAGTTCCCAGCAGCAAATTCGTGAGACGCAATGTGCCATCGAACGCTTCGGTGCGGCCGTCGTCCTCCGTCTGGTCTCGGATAATGGAACGAACCGATTGACGCGCGCGCGGGTGCAGGCACTCACATCCGCGATTGAGGAAGTCGCCGCGGATCCGCCGTCAAGGTTGGTGCTCACCGGCAACACCCAGTTTTTTTCCGCCGGAGCCGACCTTAACGAGATCGCGGCTCTGACCGGGCCCGAAGCATTTCGCTTTGCGCAGATGGGACAACAGCTAATGAACGCGGTCGCCAATTTCCCTTCTCCAACCGTCGCTGCGGTGTACGGCTACTGCATGGGTGGAGGGCTCGATCTCGCGCTGGCGTGCGATCGCCGCATCGCCGGCCCGCATGCATTGTTCGGGCATCGCGGCGCTGCCCTGGGCTTGATTACCGGCTGGGGAGGAACCCAGCGACTGCCGCGTCTGGTTGGAAAGGCACGAGCCTTGCAGATGTTCCTGGCGGCGGAGAAATTGCACGCGTCGCTCGCGTTGCAGATCGGTCTGGTGGCTGCGATTGCTGACGATCCCCTCGCAGCCGCGCTAGCGACTGCGGAGCCTCCGTGATGGCCGGAATGACGAGTTGGAGTCCCCGAAAAGAATAGACGATTTTGTCTAGCCGTCCGCCTTAACAGAGGGGCGCAAACATTTGATTCCTGCAAACATTCTCCGTGATCTCCGTGGTTGATTTTCACCTCTCTAGGCAGACCGTGCTCTCTCGAAAATTGACGACGTGCTGAACAAATTGCCCTGTATCAGGGCACGGCTTCAGCCGGGCCGAAAGGGGCTCGCGATTCCCTTGGGCTTCAGCCCCTGCGAGCGCTTCTGCAGCGGCTAAAGCCGGGCGTTTCAACCCTAGCCTCGGCACGACCGAGGTCGTGCCCTGATACAAACCTGGTCATTTTCATCACTGGTTCTGAGCTGCGACACTCACGAGGAACTCCGTAGTTTGATTTCCCGCGCCGGGAGGATACGTGATGACCCATTCTTGAAATTGCCTCCGCAACAAGAATTAATCCTCCCGCAACAACACAAGATTTTTTCGCCACTACAAATCCGCTGCGACACACTGCGCGTACTTGAGTTCGTAGACGGAGCCGGTCGTACCTGCTGAGACGTGGCGCCGCGTCCTGGACAGCCGATCGAACGATCGGCCACGTCCACCAATTTCAATCCCGAGGGAAATCTAATGAAGCGATTGAACACAAGGGTGGCCTTCGCCATGGCGCTGCTGCTGCTGGTTCCATCCAGCCTATTAGCGTCCAGCCATCGCGAGGCGCCGATCACCGCTCTCGACCACTCTGCGGACGTGACCGACTGGTATGCGTTCGTCAGCTATGATCACCCGGACCGGGTCACGATGATTCTCAACGTCGACCCTTTTCTCGAACCCTCCAACGGCCCCAACTACTTCCCCTTCGATCCCAATGTGCTGTACCAGATGAAGATTGACAACAACCGCGACGGAGTGGAGGACATCACCTTCGAATTCCGTTTCACCACCGAGATACGTCTGCCGGACGTGTTCACCGGATTTGTCGGTGGCATCGCCGGTATTCCGCCCATTACCGCGCTGGACGGGCCTGGCTCCGAAGGGCTGAGCCTGCGCCAGCACTACACCGTCACCATGGTCAAGAACGGCCAGCATATCGACCTGAATGGGGGCAAGACTCTGTACGCACTGCCGTCGAATGTCGGCCCACGCACCATGCCCGATTACGACTCCCTGTTCCAGCAAGGTATTTACGACCTGGGTAACGGCGTGCGTGTATTTGCTGGAACGGTAGATGATCCTTTCTACATCGACCTGGGCGCGGCATTTGATTCGCTGAACTTCCGCATGGGAGTCGGCGGAGTGATGAGCGAACAGGAAGACAATGACGACAAGAACAACTACGCTTCCGACGCGGTCGCGGGCTTCAACGTGAACTCGATCGTTCTGGAAGTTCCCATCAAGATGCTGACACAGGATGGCAAAGTTCATCCGCCGGGCGATAAAGAAGCGGTGATCGGAACTTACGGGGCGACCTCGCGGCAGAAACTGTCGGTGCGGCGCAGCCCCAATTCCCTTCCTTTTGTTCAAGTCCAACGCGAGGGTAACCCGCTGATCAATGAGTTGATCATCGGAACCGGTTTCAAAGACACGTTCAGTGTCAGCGATCCCTCCGGCGATTCGCAATTCGCCAACTTCGTTCTCGATCCCCTCCTGGCACAGATTTTCGCGTCCATCGGAATCCCTGTGCCTCCACCTCCTCGTAATGACCTGCTTCTGCTGGTCCAGTATGAGCCTCCCATCTGCCCGGGCTGCGGGCCGAACGATGCCGGTCCCGTCGCTGATCTGCTGCGGCTCAATACCGGCATCCCACCGACGCAAGTAGACCAGCAGAAACGCCTGGGCCTCCTGGTTGGCGACAACGCCGGATTTCCCAACGGACGCCGGTTGATTGACGACGCGGTGGACATCGCCGCACGCGCCGTCGGCGGCATCCTGGTTGATCCGGTCAAGTATGGGACCCGCATCGGCGATGGGGTCAACCTCAACGATGTGGGTTATGGCGCCACATTCCCGTATGTGATGCCGGCCCACAGCGGTCGCGACAGTCACCACATCGGTCCTGGCCAGGTAGGTTGCAGTGGTCAGCCCGGAGGGGTCTGCCCGGTAAATTAACCCTACTTCGTGGCCGTCCTCAGCGGTGAGATAGCGGCCACGGACTTTTTCTGATCTGAAAGATGAGGAGTGTCATGAAGAAACTTGCTGCCCTCGTATTGTTGATCGTGAGCGCCGTCGCGGCTTTCGCTCAGGCCAGCGCAACCGCTGAACCCAAGCTTTCTCCTGCCGAGCAGAGTATGGCGGTGGCAAGGAGGTTGATCGAGAAGAACCCTAAGAACTTCGAGGCCTACAACGCCCTGGCGCTGGCCCTTTCGCGCCGGGCCCGTGAAACCTCGGATGTCAGCTTCTATACTCAGGCGGAAGCCGCATTGCAGAAGTCATTTGAAATCTCTCCCGGCAACTTCGATGGAGAGCGAATTCACGTGTGGCTGCTGCTGGGCAAGCATGAGTTTGCCCAGGCGCTGCCGGAAGCCACCAAGCTCAACAAGAAAATGCCTGACGACGTGATGGTCTATGGCTTCCTGACCGACGCCAACGTCGAGCTCGGCAACTATAAGGACGCGGAAAACGCATGCCAATGGATGCTCGATCTGCGCACCGGTAATCTGCCGGGAATAACTCGTGCGGCTTACCTGCGTGAACTCTTCGGCGACATCGAAGGATCGCTCGACTTGATGAACATGGCGTTCCAGTCAACTCCTCCAACTCAGGCGGAAGACGGCGCCTGGATTCTGACCCAGATGGCACATCTGAATCTGGCAATCGGGAATCTTGACAAGTCCGAGAAACTGCTTCGCCAGGCGCTGGTTATGTTTCCCGGCTATCACTACGCTCTGGGCAATCTGGCCAAAGTAAGAATCCAGCAGAAGCGATATGGCGAAGCTGTCGACCTGCTGCAGCAGCGCTACCAGGCTGCGCCGCATGCCGAGAACCTTTACGACCTGGCGGAGGCGTTGCAACTGGCTGGTAGGACCGACGAAGCTCAGAAGGCGTTCGCGGAATTCGAACAGAAATCGCTGCTGGAGACAAACCGGGCCGACAACTCGAACCACGAGCTAGTCTTCTACTACGCCGATCACGCGAACGAGCCGGCCAAGGCCCTCGAAGTCGCCAAGCAGGAGATCGCGCGCCGCCACGATGTCTTCACGCGGGACTCCTACGCCTGGGCGCTGTACGTGAATAACCAGTACAGCGAGGCGCGCAAACAGATCGAGACGGCACTAGCGGCGGGCATCCGCGATGCAAAGATGTTTCGCCACGCCGGCGAAATCGCCCTCAAGGCGGGAGACCGGACGGCAGCAGAACGCTATTTGCGAGAGGCTGCCGAGCTGAACAGTCTGGGCTCGGATCAGGCCCGGACGACGTTGGCCAGCCTCTCGCCGGTGCCGGGACGCCGCTAGCGGCGTGGCCGAGGGCGCCCCGGGTCCACATCATTGCGTCAGACGAAGAAGAATCTTGGACGCAATGGTCTGAAAGACTTGCTGCAGTTGAGCCGTACATTGCGAAGACGGGCAACTGGGTGCAAACACTGCCAAGCCCTGCGGTTGACTCGAATTGTAGGTCGAACTGGCAGGATCGTTCGCGATCTGCTGCAGAAAAGATGAGTCCACGCTGTTGCCCAAGCCGACCGAATAAACGTACATACCTTCGGCCCGCATGGCACTGGCGGTTTGCAGGGCCCGATACTGGGCGTCTGCGGTGACATTAGTTCGCGTGAATGATTTCTGCTTGCCATCGATCTGAGACTTGAACGTAGTCACACCGGTACAGTAGTCGGGCTTGCTGTCGTACGGGGGATACCCTTTGGAGTTGACGGCGCCCCAATCAGTTCCATTAGTGGGATCAAAGAAATCAACCGAGCTGCCCGAATCATATCCTCCGTAATTGATCAGCTTTGCGGCCGGACAGTTAAACGTGTCTTGAATTTCGTTCACCTTCCCATCCGTGAAATAAACTGCCACCTTTATGACGTTGGCTCCCTGCTGCACCGGAACGCTTTCATTCTGACTCTTGGCGTAAGTCAGCCCACCAGGGCCAAAGGTACCGCCTGCGAATTTCATGGCTTTGACTGCATTCGTAATGGGAGTAATAAAGTTGTAGTTGATAGCTACATCGACGGTTGCATTGGAAGCAAAGCTTGCCATTGCAACCTCATCCGTGGTGTTGTTGAAGTCGTTGACAAAGCTGGTGACGGCGGGAGGAAGCGCTGCAGATCCACCATTGCCCGTCATGGATCCGGAACGGTCTAATACCAGGGTCATTACCAGCTTGCCACGGGTTGCCTGGGCGCTGTCGCTGACTTGCCAGGTCTTGAACTGAGGCAAGACTCCCATGAAGAGTGTCTTGACCGTTGCTGTGGCATTAATGTTGACAAGGGTTTGGCCGTTGCCGTCGGTGGTAAAGCTTACGTTGATCGACGGAGGGCTTGAGTCTAGACTAGTCGTTCCGTAGTTTGCATTGAAAGAATTCTTCGCCAGAGTAGTGGCGGTCGCCTGTCCTTGCGCAAGGTTCCTCATGGCCGTGAGACAGGCAGCATCGACAGCCTTGGATAGTTTCGCCTTGGTAACATAAGCGTACCCAACATCCACTGCCAGGGCCAGGCACAGCAATAACACGGTCATGGAAATAGCCGCTAGCACCACCACCTGTCCCTGCTCATTCTTCTTGTTGTTGCGGCTGCGAATAAAGAAGTTCATGGTCCTGGCTCCTTGTCAGTAATAGGCCACGTCGTACAACTGTGACGGTAATATGTTCTTGCTCAGAAAGTTACCGATCGGTGTGATCGTCTTGTAGTTACAGAAGACCTCGGTCACATAGACCGTTTGGTTGACGGCCGGAGTTGCCGTTAGGGGAAGCGTGGCTTTACCACCGACGACATTACCGACCTTGCTGAGCGCGGCTATTCCGCCCTGCGATGCCTGTCCGGAGATCTGCAGGGAATTGTTATTGTTGTAGACTGAGGTAACGATGACGCGGCCATTGTCATTGAGATCCAAAGGATTCGCAGCTGCCACCACGGCGTTAGCCGCATCCGACAGGGTGCTTCCGCGGGAGGCCATGCTGGATCCCTCCCCGGTCAGATTTTTCATCACCTCAACGTCGTAGATGGCGCGCCCGAAATCGATCACTCCAAACACCAGGGTGAGCAACACGGTCGCCGATATGGCAAACTCAATTAGGGCCTGGCCCGAATCTTCCGCCGCCATCCTGCGTTCTGTCGCGCTGTTCCCAAATGACATCCTCATCATCCTTCTCCTCTAGGTGTTACCAGGTGGGAACGCTTCGTTCCTGAAGCTGACGCTGACGGTGAAGGTGTAAGTGCCGTTCTTAAAGAACTGCGCCACAAGGGGGCTCACGAATTTGAAGTTGGTGGTGAGCGAGATGGTTACGGTGTCTTCCGGGCCGCCAGCGCTGCCCTTTCCTCCGCCCAGGCTGGACACTTGAATGGAAGAGACATCCAGACCAGCCGCCGCATTCTGGGCAATTTGAGTGATTGAACTTACCCGGGAGAGGTTCTGGCCCTGATGCTGGGGATCAGGCAGATGATTTCCTGTAATGGCATATCGGCCAGCCTGCCGCACCGCGTTCTGAAGCGTGGTCTCAACGTAGAACAGGCGCGAGAAATCCATGATGGCAAACACCAGGAGAAGAAATACGGGCGCAACCAGGGCAAATTCCATCAGGGAGGTACCAGCCGTGGATGTCCACTTGTTCCGCCGGACTCTCGCCTCGCCCAAACGTGTCCCGGCCTCGGCTGCGCCCCTTGCGGCTACCACCGAAGAACGCTGTTGCAGCTCCCTTCCCATATCAGCTCCTACCGACAAGGCGGCCAGTTAAACATCCGCACTCGTCACGATAGCTTTGAATCAAGAGCGAGGCTTCTATGTTCGGTTCGCCGTTATCAGATTCTTGCGGTTTGTCGATGCGAAGCGGATTCGCTGGTTACGGCGCGGAGCCATTGGGCGCAAACTGAGTGTTGCTCCAGGTGCTGATTTGCTTATGCGACAGCAGCTGTTCGCGGTAGCTGCGCGGCTGGGTTCCGGTGAATTTCCGGAACACCGTCGTGAAATGTCCCTGACTCGAGAAGCCCAGGTCGTAGGCGATCCCCGCAAGGCTCGAGTGCTGGTCTTTCAGCATCTCAACCGCGCGATCGATGCGGCGGCGCAAGACGTACTGGTGGGGCGATAACCCGGTGGACTCCTTAAAGGCACGTGCGAAATGGCAGGGCCCCATCTGTACCAGGCTGGCCATATCGGTCAGGCTCACGCCGCTGGCGAGATTGTCGTTGACGAATGCCTTTATCAGCCTCAGCTTGGCGGGCGAGAGACCACCCCGATATTCGCCGGTTCGAGCCGCGGTCGCCAAACGCTTGGTTAGGAGGGTAGTGGCAAATGACAGCCCCATATACTCCCCGAAGAGCCGGCCCGATGGGAAGCCCGCCATCAGCTCATGACTCATGGCCAGCATGATGTGGCGGAGTTGCTCATCGCGGAACCGCCAGCACCGGCTAAAATCGACCTGCTCCCCGCTGGCCAGCTCTTCCGCCGCCCACATCAAGTAAGTAGGCGCTATCTCCAGCAGCAGGAATTCAACCGCTCCCGTGGATTCCAGGGCCGGAATCTTTCCCGGACCCACCACGACCATGTCTTGTGGCTTGACGGCAATGCGGTTACGCGGCAGTCCCAAGGCAGCGCGAGTGTCGGCGCTCAAGTAGAGCGCGGCCAGAAACGACGTGGTCGAGACCTCCGGCGTCCCCAGGTCTTCCACTTGGAATTGCTCCAGCTTGATGCCCGGCCAGGGAGAGCCTTTTGAATCATGGAGGGGATCAACATCAGCGAGGATGGGCATGACTCGCTTCGTCGCGCGATCCCAGACTCCTATCCTGTCGACCGTCATAGGGGCTCTTTTGCGCCTCAAGCGATTGGTGCGCGTCATTCCTATCGGCAGGAGGGTGCAGAGGCTTCAGCCGGGGGGAGAAAAAGTGGATAGTGGATAGTGGATAGTGGATAGATAAGCAGGTGTTGATCAGAGACTTGGCTGGATTTGCGGTGAAAGATGCAAACCCGCATACGATCATGGAATACAGAAGGCTGCCGCAAGGCACAGCCTTGCCTCAGGGCATTGTGGTGGCAAGTTGTCTCGCGGCGAGCACACTAGTTCGCGGAGGCGAATGAATGAAATGCGTTGAGAACTTGAAGAAGATGATTGGTGACGAATCGGGCCAGAACGTGATCGAGTATGCCATGGTCGCGGCTCTAATCGCCCTTGGTTCGGTTGCCGGGATAAAGGACCTTGTGACCGGCATCGACACGGCCTTCCATACCATTTGCACCAACTTGAATAGTTAGCGGTGAAGCGCCTGGTTATCGGAATGCTAGCAGGATGCTGAAAAACCTCTGATTTGGGCGAACTGTGTCCGCTTCGGTCATCGAGTGAGAGGGAGAGAGTTCGGCTCAGCATATTTCCACTATCTGCTGAAGCTTTTTACATGCAGCTGACACACTTTTCCCTTGGCTTACGCCGCCCGTAGTGACAGGTTGCGCAGGCGGACCAGGTTATAGGCCGCGCAAGCGAAGGTGAACACCCAATCCACTTTGAACAAGCCACGATGTCGTACCTTCCGCAGCAGAGCAACCGTCTTGAGCCAACCGAAACATTCCTCGATCCGCTTCCGCTTCCTTTGGCTGATGCGGTAGCCTTCATGCCGCGTGGTCCGCTGGTCGATGGCACTGCCGCCGCGCCGACCGTCATTCTGCGCGACATGCGGTGTGACCTGCATGTGGCGGCACTCAGCAATGAAGTCGGCCGTGTCAAAGCCTTTGTCGCCGCCCACCGTCACGCGCCTGGTGCCGGCAATCTGCTCCAGCATCACCAGCGCCGTATCGCGCTCGGCCGTTCCGTTGGCTTCCCACACCATCGCATTCACGATCAGCCCGTTACGATTCTCCACTAACAGATTGCCGCTGTAGCTCAACTTCGCCTCCTTGCCGTCGCCCTTGCGCGCCAACATGGCCTCGGGATCGGTCTTCGATGCGTGCGTTTGATTCGACCGCTTCTCGCCGTGAAAGTTCACCGTGGGATTGCCGGGATCATCGGAAGAGGGCGGGTTCTTGCCATCCTGGCGCTGAAAACTCTTGGCGCCGGCCCAGGCTTCCAGCAGCGTGCCATCCACCGTGAAGTGTTCGTCGGAGGTCAGGCCCTTCGCCCCAGCCTGTTCCACCACCTGCGCTAGGAACTGCTTGGCCACTGCGGCTTCCAGCAGCCGGTCCCGGTTCTTCGTGAACACTGTCGGATCCCATACCTCCTCGTCCAAATTCAA
Source organism: uncultured Acidobacteriaceae bacterium (assembly GCA_963782275.1). Classification (GTDB taxonomy): domain Bacteria; phylum Acidobacteriota; class Terriglobia; order Terriglobales; family Acidobacteriaceae; genus Bog-257. The sequence continues at coordinate 979,828 of CAWAJA010000016.1, forward strand.
CCCTACGAACCAGCGGAACAGCATGCTGTAATCGATCTCTTCCATCAGCAGCCGCTCGCTGCGAATCGAGTACAGCATCTGCAACAACTGCGCCCGCAGCAACTTCTCGGGCGCAATCGATGGCCGGCCCTCGCGGGCGTACATGCGATCAAACTGCGGCGACAGTGCCCGCAGAACTTCGTCTACCATCATGCGGATGACCCGCAGCGGATGATCCTTCCGTACCCGCGCTTCCGGCGACAAATAACTGAACATGTGGCTTTGCTGATGATCGGTGCCTCGCATGCTGCTTTCTTAGCACACGTGCCTGTGGATTAGGAGTACTTTTTCAGCATCCTGCTAGAGGAGGAAAGCCCATTTATTCTCCAAAGGACAGTCCCAGCGGTTGCTCATCTGAAAATTGCCGGCATCAACCAAAATACGCGTGCTCTCTTCCGGCCAGTTCCTTGGCGGCCACATCAACCACGCGAGCGCCATTTCCAGCACAAAGTACTCAAATCTCTCCGCTTGGTTCCAAGACCTGGATCTTCCCCGGGCCAACCACAACCGGCGCGGCGCTTGCCGTGAAAAATCTATAAACCTGCATAAGATCATGGAATAAACAAGGGTGCCGCAAGCGATAGTCTCCTCCTGGGCATTGTGTTTACGGGGCGTCCCGCGGCCACGATGCTACTTCGCTGAGGTGAACGAATGAAATATCTTGAGACCTTGAAGAAGCTGGTTCGTGACGAGTCGGGCCAGGACCTGATCGAGTATGCCCTGGTGGCGGCTTTGATCGCTCTGGGCGCGGTAGTTGCGATGAAGGCCCTTGCAGGCGGCATCACGCAGGCCTTCACTAACGTTGAGAACAGCTTGGCTGGCGCCGTAACTTAACCACAGGAGCGGCCCGACCGATTGGGCGTCACGTCATCCAAAGAGGAAATGCGGCCAGGCAGAAATGTCCTGGCCGCATTCTGCCACTGAAACGGATAGATGTAGTGACGCTGACTTGTCTCCTGTCATCGCATACCTGTTCCAACCATCGATGTGTGTCCCGAGCACCTAATCCCGGCTGCCCCCCGAGCCGATGCTTCTCAAGGGGAACCCGGTATGCCTAAAGCAAGGCGTTTTCATCTGTTTATGGCGGTTAGCTGCGTGACGATCCTTGTCGTGTCCGTACCGGGGTATATCCTTACGTCGCTCAAGGCTGTTGGAGCTGTGCCCATTCTGATTGGGATGATGGTGATACTTGCTGTGATGTTGCCACTACCGATCTACTGGCACGAGAGGGGCGATGAAGATCGGCGGGAGTCGACGCTCGTCATGGTTTGGGCGTTGGTCTTGGCTTCCATTTTGCGGTATCCGGTGTTAGTGGCGGCACGTCTGCGCATGCCCCTTCGGGACGCTGGGTTCGCCAGCATCGACCATTCCCTCGGGGTCACCGTTCCTGCCATGATGCATTGGGCGGCACGCTACACTTGGGCTGGGATCGTGCTCAACAAGAGTTACCTCCTGCTCCACCCATTGCTTTTGGTAGCGATCTTCCTGCCTGCTTTGGCGGGCAGACGAAAAGAAGCCCAGGAATTGTTAGTCGCAAACTGCATAGCCTTTTCAATTGGGGTTCCGCTTTTCGCACTTTTCCCGGCGGTCGGGCCTTGGACGATTTATCACTTAGCCGCTTACACTGGGCAGATGCAGTGCGAGAGTTTTCTGCTCGCATTGCGGGGTTATGGAACCTTTCTCGCGATGCCCGGACAGGGCGCGCCAATTGTTTGTTTTCCTTCCTTCCATGTTATATGGGCGGTCCTCTCCACTAGGGCGTTATGGGGATTCCGCTCCTTGAGGATTCCGGTCAGCATTCTGGCGGCATTGATCTCGATCTCCACCATGACGACGGGATGGCACTATTTCGTTGACGTGCTAGGCGGTCTGGCGGTCGCGGTGGTTTCCATTCTGGCGGCGCAGGCTTACCTCCTCGGAATCCGCTGGAAGGCGACAAACATTAGAAAGGTTGCGGCCTGGGTTGACCCTGCCAGTCCTTCGGCTCTCCATCGAGCACACACCGCACATACCAAACTGCCTAGTTCCCCATAACGTATTCCTCCCAATTTGCCGATAGGGCAGATGTAAAGCGAAACCACCTATCGAAAGGTGGCGCGACGGCTGTTCTGACGAACAGCAAGTTCACCATCGAGGCGCTGAGTGCCGAGTTACGACCTTGACCGGGTATTCCTCCTGACCGCACTTGGTTGTGCGTTGATCGGAGCAGCCTGCGACGTTCGCTCGCGCCGCATTCCCAACTGGCTGACCGGCAGCGCGATCGGGCTCGGACTGGTGATGCACCTGTTCTTGCAGGGCTGGATGGCATTGGCCACTGCGGCCCTGGCCGGCGTCATAGGAGGAGGAGTGTTTCTGCTGTTCTACCTCAGCGGGGGCATGGGGGCAGGAGACGTGAAACTGATGGCAGCCGTAAGCGTGCTGGTGGGGCTGAGCCACGTGGGCGAAGTGCTGATTGCGACCGCGCTGCTGGGCGGAGTGTTTGCCGTGGCGCTTGCGGTGTCCAAGGGCCAGCTCAAGGCGGTCTTGGGGAACATCGTCGGGATCTTCTTCCACCATGGCAAGGCCGGCCTCACTCCTCATCCGGAACTGAACATCACCAATCCGCTAACCCTTCGCCTCCCCTACGGCATTGCCATTGCCGCCGGAGCAGGTGTGTTGTGCTGGAACGCGCTGCTGAGATGAAACCATGAATCCACGCCGCCTTGTAATCGCTCTCTTGATTGCCTTGCTGCTGTCCGGTGCGATGACATTCTTCATCAGCCGGAAGGTGGCAAGCCGCTCCAGCGTCCGGCCCCAGACGCGCCGTTATGTGGCTGCGTCCCGCCCCCTCCAATCCGGTGAGCTGCTCAAGGCGGACAGCCTGGTCATGGTGGACTGGCCGGACTCAGTGCCGGTGCAGGGCGGGTTTAAAAAGCCGGAAGAGCTGGCGGGGCGGGCGGTCATCTACCCGGTAGCCAGCGGCCAGCCGATCCTGGATAGCTATTTGGCAATGCCGGGATCGGGAATCGGTCTGACCGTAAAGATCCCGGAAGGGATGCGGGCCACCTCGGTGAAATCCGACGAAGTCGTGGGGGTTGCCGGTTTCTTGTTTCCGGGCTCGCATGTCGATGTCCTGGTCACCTTTCACTCCGACAAGGGCACAACCCCGGTGACGGAGACACAGATCGTGCTGCAGGACGTTGAAGTGCTGACCACGGGCCAGAACTTCGAGCCCGACCCCCAAGGCAAGGCCCAGTCGACCAACGTGGTGACCCTGCTGCTGACGCCGCAGGATGCACAAAAAATGAGCCTGGCCGCCAGTCAGGGAACCATACAGTTCGTACTGCGTAATGGGGCCGACCGCGGCCGGGTTAATCCCGTTCCGATCGAGATCACGGCCCTGTCGGGTCCGGAGACCCCGCACCCAACCGGCGGACGCGCGGCCCCGAGAAACGTCAACAATGAAGGCTATGTCGTGGAAACCATTATTGGCGACAAGCATTCCATCGTCCGGTTCGAGTGAAGCTATGGCTGCGAAAAGAACAAACCGTCGAGTTTGGCTGTACATTGCCTGGGCGCTGTTGCTGTCTTCCACGGGTAGATTGATGGCGCAAGGAGAGTATCCGCAGCCGCCAGCTCCCTCGACTGCCACAGCAGAGCCTACGGCTACGGCGGCGCCTGCCTCCGCACCGGCTCCTCACCCTTCGCCGGAAGGCGGGAAGGGCAGCGGAACCCAGAGTCCGTGGGCGTTCAGCAGGCTGCCGAACTCGGCCAATCCACAAACCGCAGCTCCCGGCCCGGCCCCGGCCCCGGCTGCAGAATCCAACGGCGCCAGCCAGACGCTGCATCTGGTGGTCGGAAGGTCGCTGTTCATCACCACCACCAACCGGTTGCGCCGCGTGTATATCAGCAATCCCAAGGTCCTGGATTCTCTGACCGCCAGCCCGTATGAGCTGGTGATCAGCGCAAAAGCTGCCGGAACCAGCACCGTCGTGGTATGGAATGAAACCGGCGAATCGACGGTCTACACGGTCTTCGCTGACATTGATGTCGCCGGGCTCCGCAAGGCTCTGGCGGAGGCCTTACCAGGCGATCAAATCGAAGTCGAATCGCAACAAGAGCGAGTGTTTCTGTCGGGAGTGGTGGGCGCTGATGCCGAGGCGGAGGCCGCGGGGAAGCTGGCTTTGGTTTATTCCAAGGATGTCATCAACTCGATCGTGGTCGATCCCAGGCATCTGGCCGCAAGTCCAGCTCAAGATCGAGATCGCCGAAGTTGACCGGACAAAGCTGGATGCTTTTGGCATCAACATATTCAGCATCGGGAAGAACACCTCGCTGTCGACGACCGGCCAGTTCAGCCGCGCCGACCTTTCCCGTGGTCGGCGGAACCGGGGGGAGCGACAGCCACGCTGAGCGACGTGCTGAATCTCTTCTACTTCAACACCGATCTCAACCTGGGCGTCACCCTCAAGGACCTGCAGAACAAAGGGGTGCTGGAGATCCTGGCCGAGCCCACGCTGATGACCATCCACGGTCAGCCGGCGAAGTTTCTTGCCGGCGGCGAGTTTCCCTACCCGGTGGTGCAGCCTTCCGGGGGCGGCGGCGTAACCAGCGTGACCATCCAGTTCCGGCAGTATGGCGTCAAGCTGGACTTCACGCCCTTCGTGAATCCCGATGGAACCATTCGGCTGAAGGTGCAGCCCGAAGTAAGCGCGCTGGACTACACCAATCAGGTGATCATCGCGGGCTACACCTTGCCAGTCCATCTCGACGCGCAAGGCGGAGACGGAAATTGAGTTGCGCGATGGGCAGAGTTTTGGGATCTCCGGGTTGCTCGACCGTCGCACCATCGAGCAGCTCAGCAAGATACCGGGGATCGGGGACATCCCCATCCTGGGACAGCTTTTCCGCTCCAGGAACCTGAACCATTCGGTGATGGAGCTGATCGTCATTGCGACGCCGACCATCGTCGATCCGTTGAATGGCCCGACGAAGCCGCCCGCGCAACCCAACTGGGTGTCCCACCCGGCGAGATGAACAATTTCGATCACGGCGTGCCCAAATAGACTGTCGGATCGGTGATGAGGCGGGCAAGCGAAGAGGGAGCAGGTTTGTGAAGGTCGAGGAAACCAATACGAGTCAAAGCGGGATGTGCGTGATCACGGTCTGCGCCGATCCCGCCTCGGCGGAGCAGGTGCGCCAGGCCACGCTCCGCGAGTACTGCAATTTCGCGGGGGAGTTGCAAGACTACTCTCCCCATGAAGGCGAGCTTCAGCCTCTGCTCAAGCTGCAGAACGCGGAAGCCTCGGTGTGTGTCATCGATTTCGACAAAGACCATGAGCGCGCGGTGCAGGCCGCCAACACCCTGCAGCAGATGCTGCATGGCAAGACCACGCTGATGGCGCTGTCGGAAAAGAATGAGCCGGCGCTGATTCTGCAAGCGATGCGGGCGGGATGCAGCGAGTATCTGACCAAGCCGTTGTCCATTGAGGCGCTGTGCGAGTCTCTGACCCGCGTTCGTGGCCGCCTGAAGTCCGGCGATTCGGCGCACAAGGCTGCGGGAAAGACCCTGGCATTCATGGGCTGCCGGGGCGGCGCCGGGACCACCACCCTCGCGGTCCATCTGGCCATGTTTCTTTCCCGTGCCTATGGCAAAAAGGTACTTATCGCCGACCAGCACCGGCAACTGGGACATGTAGGCCTCTATCTTGGGGTGGACGGCGCGATCTATGACTTTTATGAGTTGGTCCGCAACGTGGGCCGGCTTGACCAGACCTTGCTGAGTAGCTTTGTCACGCATCATTCCAGCGGCCTCGACATCCTGCCCTCTCCCAATGTGTTGGATGGAGTGCCCAACATCTCCCTCGATGCCGTCGAGCGGTCGGTCCACTTTCTTGCGGAAGTGTACGAATACGTGATCATCGATTCGCCGCGCGGACTCGGTGACTTGAACCTGGTCACCATCGACTGCTGCGACGAGCTTTATCTCGTGGCCACCCCCGACGTTCCCGCCTTGCGCGATCTCTCCCGCTACATCGACCGGTTGCTGCAGTGCTCGGTGCCGCCGGCCAAGATCCGGGTGGTAATCAACCGCTTTTCCTCGCAAGGGGCGGTCAGTCTGGAGCAGATCGAGAACGCCATAAGGCAGCCGATCTCCATTACGATCCCTAACCATTCGGTGCCGCTGATTCGGGCCATGAATACCGGCACGCCCATCGCGCCCGACCAGAAGAGCGAGTTTGCCTTGCAGATGAAGAAATGGGCCGGCATTTTAGCGCCGACCGCAGAAGTCGTCCAGGAACAGCCTAAACGAAAATTCTCTTTGTGGGGCTAAATGAACGCACCGGTCCATCTTCGTTGGTGGAGGATATATGGCTGAGCTGACCGCCACCGCGCCCCCCGCCAGCCGGGGCGGAAGCCTGACCAACCGCGCCCCTAAGCAGATGGTGGGACGGGCTCAGCAGGAGGTGAAGTCTGCGGTTCATCGCGACCTGATCAACAAGCTCGATCTCGAGAAGCTGTTTTTCATGGAGGATGCCCGCGCCCGCCAGCAGCTTCTGGGGATTATTTTTCAACTGGTCAGCGAGCAGGGAATCCCGTTCAGCGCCATGGAGCGGGAGCGCATTGCCAATGAAGTCCTGGACGAGGTGTTTGGCCTGGGTCCGCTGGAGCCACTGCTACAGGACCCGACGGTCAACGACATCCTGGTGAACACCTTCGACACCGTCTACGTGGAACGCGGCGGAGTGCTGGAGCGCACCAACGTGGTTTTCAAGGACAACACCCACCTTATGCACATCATCGACAAGATCGTTTCGGCGGTGGGTAGGCGGGTCGATGAGTCCTCGCCCATGGTGGATGCCCGCTTGCAGGACGGCTCGCGCGTGAACGTCATTATTCCGCCGCTGGCTGTCGATGGACCAATTCTTTCCATTCGCCGGTTCGGTACCACGCCCCTCACCGCAGAAGACTTGCTGGGTTATCGCGAGTTTACCCCCGAGATGATGGAGGTGCTGCAGGGAGCTGTCAAGGCACGCCTCAACGTCATCGTATCGGGCGGAACCGGAGCGGGCAAGACCACACTGCTCAATGTCCTGTCCAGCTTCATCTCGGACAGGGAACGGATCGTCACCATTGAAGATTCGGCAGAGTTACAGCTGCGGCAGAAACACGTCGTGCGCCTGGAATGCAGGCCTCCTAACGTGGAAGGAAAGGGAGGGGTGCGGGCCCGGGAGCTGGTGATTAACGCGCTTCGCATGCGGCCGGACCGCATCGTGGTGGGCGAGGTGCGTGGTGAGGAGGCCCTAGACATGTTGCAGGCCATGAACACCGGCCATGACGGCTCGATTACCACGGTCCACGCCAACGGGCCCCGTGACGCGCTGGCCCGCATCGAGACCATGGCAATGATGGCCAATCTCAACCTGCCGGAAAAGGCGGTGCGCCAGCAAATCGCATCTGCCATCCAGGTGATCGTGCAGGTATCGCGCATGAGCGATGGCACCCGCCGCGTCACCCACATCTCGGAGATCGCCGGCACGGTCGGCGATATGGTCAGCATGCAGGACATCTTTCTCTTCGAGAAGCGCGGCGTGGGGCCCAATGGGAAAGTGATTGGCCGGTTCATGGCGACCGGGATTGTTCCCAAGTTCGCGGAGAGGCTGCGGGCCTCGGGCATCCCGTTCTCCATGAATCTGCTGGAAGTTTCGGAGGAGGTGTAGGGGCCCGCCCCTGAACCATGATTCTGCTTTGCCTGGTTTTCCTCCTCGTCCTGATCCTGACGTTCGCGGTGGTGATGGTGCTGACGCGCCCCAGCGCCACAGACCGTGCCATCGAGGGACGAATAGCCGGTATCCAGGCGGCTTCCCAAGGCCTTTTCCTTGGAGAGAGTGTTCCGGAGATATTCAAGCGTACGCAACTGAGCGAAATTGGCTGGCTCGACACCCTGCTCCAGCATTGGAACGTATCGCACAAAATCCGGCTGCTGACTTCACAGGCGGAAAGTTCCTGGAGTGTGCCGGTTGTGCTGGCGATTTCGGCAGGTTGCGGGGCCGCCGGGCTTGCCGTCTCCTATTACTACCTGCCGGAGTGGATCGCCGCCGTGGTTGTTGGTCTCGTCTCCCTGTTCCTGCCCTTCGTGTACCTAAACATGTTGCGTGGGAGGCGTTTGAAGCGTTTCAACCAGGCCCTTCCCGACGCGCTGGATCTCATCACCCGCGCCTTGCGCGCCGGCCACTCGATCAGTGCTGCCATCGAGATCGTGGGCCAGGAGGCGGCTGAACCGGTACGCACCGAGTTTCGTGAAGTGCATCGCCAGCAGAACTTTGGTTTGCCGCACCGGGAAGCGTTGCTGGAGCTGGCCAGTCGCGTGCCTTCCCAGGACTTGCAGTTTGTGGTCACGGCGATGCTGGTGCAAAAGGAGACGGGCGGCAATCTGGTGGAAACGCTCGATCGCACCGCAGCCGTGGTCCGTGATCGCATTCGTATCCAGGGCGAAGTGCGGACCTACACCGCCCAGGGACGAATGACCGGTTACATCCTGGGTGCTTTACCTCTCATCATGTTCTTCCTGATTAACATGGCGAATCATGGCTACGCGCGCGTGCTGATCGAGGACCCAACTGGTAGAAAGCTTATCTACGCCGGCGCCAGCGGGATGGTGCTGGGTGGTCTGATGATTCGCAAGATTGTCAATATCAAGGTGTGATGGCGATGAACCTGGTACTCCTAATCAGCATTGTTCTCACCGCGCTCTGCGCTGCCGGGCTGCTGGTCGGGTTGTACATGATGATGCCTTCGCGCCACGCCAAGCGGATCATGAAGGTGACCCGCACTCCCTCCGCCCTGGAGCTTCCGGTTGTGGAGCGTACCACCCTGGTGCAGCGGGCACTGACGCTGGTGGGTTCGGTCCGCACCCGTCTGCGATTGGCAGACAACGAAAAACTCCGCCAGCGCCTGATCGCTGCAGGACGCCGCAGCAAGAGCGACATTGACCTTTATTTCGGGCTGCGCTTGTTGGGGCCCCTGGTCGCTATCGTGGTCGCCACCTTCATACCGAATAACAGCGGCTTCTGGATGCTGGTGCTGCCCGCGGTCGCCTATCTGGCTCCTGACCTGTGCCTGACCCAGATGGCCAGAAGGCGGCGGGAGACCATCCGCTTGGGCCTGCCCGACGCCATCGATCTCATGGTGATTTGCGTGGAGGCAGGCCTGGGCCTGGATCAGGCCCTGTTGCGTGCCGGACAGGAACTGGCCATCAGCCATCCCGCCATTAGCGAGGAGTTCATGACCATCAACATCGAGCAGCGCGCCGGCAAGGCGCGGCTGGAGGCCTGGCAGGGCATGGCCGAGAGGACGCGCCTCGACATGGTTAAGGCCTTCGTCAGCATGCTGGGGCAGACCGACCGCTTTGGTACCCCGATCGCCAAGGCGCTAAGCGTTTTTTCCGACAGCATGCGAATGAAACGCCGGCAGCAGGCTGAAGAGATGGCAGCCAAGACCACCGTGAAACTGATTTTCCCGCTGGTTTTGTTCATTTTCCCCAGCATCTTTATAGTCCTGCTCGGGCCGGCCTTTCTAACCATCGGCCGGAGCTTGAACACGTTGTTTAAGTAGTAATAGCGGTAACCAACCCAAGGAGGAGAGGAGCTAACCATGGATAGCGTAACGGTGATTCGGACAGCGGCAGGTGTCTTGTTTGCTGTGATTCTGATGGTCCTGATTATGCGCCGACGTAAGACTGCATAGTCCGGAGAAAGACCATGCCAGGGTCTCGTGAAGTTGAGATCGTCAACCTAACCAAGAGCGCCGTAGTGGGCACACGGATACGCATTGCTGACAAAGCTTTCGCGCGTCTCGTAGGCCTGCTTGGAACCAACAACCTGGGACCCGGATGCGGGCTCCTCATCGAGCCATCATCCGGGATCCATACCTTCGGCATGCGTTTCGCAATCGATGTGGTCTCTCTGGATGCGAAGATGCGTGTGCTGGGCACCTGGGAGAAGTTGGGCCCTGGCCGGATTGCGGCAATTCACTGGAGGACTCGCAAAGTCCTAGAGTTGCCAACGGGAACGATTCGGACTAGCCGAATAGAGCCTAAGGACCAACTCGGGTTCAGCACGGATGCTCTCACCTGCTGTGAGAACTAACTCACCTCAGTTCAGTTCGTTGTAGCCCTCGCAGGGCTTCACCCTGGGCAAACTGCTGCGCCAGTAGAAACATACCTTGGTGGCGTGCGGCCTCTGGAATACATCCTTGTAGATGACGTGGACGTAGTTTACCGCGCGCAACTGATCGTGCGACAGGCTGGAGATGGCGTCGGGTGAGGTTTTGAACCAGACATCGGTCGTGTACGCCGCGCCTGGCATCAAAGTCCCGGCAGGGTTGTGAGTTGATACGTTTGGCTCCTGAAGCGGCGCCGATTCATCAATGTCTTCCACGGTGATGGCGTCGGAAACTTGCAAGTCAAGAGCAGGGGTTTTCCCGGTATTCTCCAATTTGATAGTGAAGCCCCCGCCGTTTGCGGTTAGCGGCTGCACTACCACGTCAGTCAATCCCACCCACGCTCGCTGGTCGGCCCTGGTTCCCTCTTCTACGATCCGCATGGTGGTTTCGGACTGAGTCAGTTGTGCAGTCACTCTGTTCATCTGCTTTTGGAAAGTGACGCCGAAGTAGGTTACCGCGACGGTCGCTATGACGGCAGCGGCCGTAGTTATCCAGTCCGTGGCCCTCAATCGGCGATACCTTGCGGGCTGGGTGTCTGGATGGGGCGGCGGCGCCCGGTGCGCGGGTGGATCCCCATCCTTCGAGTGGGTACTCGCTAAGTTGCCGAGGGCCTGATCCTGGTGTTCCGCTTCAGGGACGGATGAATCAACTGCTGGATTAGACTGCCTATCAAATCTACTCCCTCCTGCAGCGTCGATCGCGTCTCGCCGCTCGGCTTCGACTGGTGAATGCTCAGGAAGGCATGAAGGGCCTTCCGTCGATCGAGAGCTTCGCTTCCGTTTCGGCAACAGAGTGGCCGCGACCAGCAAGGCAAGCATGCCGGAACCACAGCCAGCGAGGAAGGTTTTCTTGCCGGACATTTTGTCGACTAAGTCCACTGTTATTATCGGCATGCCTTGCCGATAGAAGCAGTCCCAAGTCGAATTCCAGGCCGTTCTTATGGAAAGAAACCGCAAAGAATCTCCAATACACCGAAATATTCTGGAAGATTCCGGAGAAGGTTCCGGGTAATCTCGCCGATTGGATTGCTGTGGAAAAGGTACGATGCCACCCATAAGACAGCTGATGGTAGTTGGATTCTTGCTGTGCTGCCTGGTCACTACGCCGCGGCCACAATCGCAAACCGTGCCCGTGGCGGCTCAGGGAGCCCCGACCGAGGAGTTGGTTGCGCCGGCCGCGCCATCAGCGCAGGCGCCTGCCATCGTGCAGCACAACGCCTGTATCGGCGACTCGACCAGTACTTAGTTGCGTAGATTAGCGTAAGATGAATGGGGATGCACATTGCGAATCTGGCGTTTCGTCCACTCGAAGGGCGTGGCGGTTTGGTTGTAGGCGGCTATGAATCGGTCGATCGCCTCGCGCACCTGCTGGGGCGAGGTGAAGCTTGCCCCGCGCAAAGCGCGCCGGCTCAGGATACTGAACCAGCATTCAATCTGATTGAGCCAACTGGCGTGGGTGGGCGTGAAGTGTAGATGGACCGTGCGATGTTGCGCCAGCCAACGATCATGTTTCGGTTTGTGGGTATTGAGATTGTCCATCACCACGTGCAGTTCCCGGCCCGGATAGAGTGCGACCACCTCGTTCATGAAGGCAAGAAAATCACGGCGTCGACGCCGGTGAGCGTGTCCGCCCTTGACTTGGCCGGTGAGCACATTCAGGGCGGCGAACAGGGTTGTGGTGCCGTGGCGTTTGTACTCATGACTGAAACCGGTCACGGCTTGGCCGTTGGGTAGTTTTAAATAGCCTTGGGCGCGCTCCAAGGCTTGAATATGCGGCTTTTCATCCACCGCCAGGATGACCGCGTGTTCCGGCGGGTCCAGGTACAGGGCAACGATATCGGCCGCCTTGGCGGCAAACTCCGGATCGGTACTGATGCACCAGCTACGGCGCCGCTGTAAGTGAATTCCTTGGGTACGCAGCACGCGCCAGACTTGATGTTTGGATACATCCCCCAAGGCCTTCGCCACTAACGCTCCGGTCCAGCTCCCATGGCCGACTGGCGGCCGCTGGTCCAGTTGGTCCAGAATGCGGCGCCGGGTGTTTTCGTCGTAGCGCGGCGCAGCTCCTGGCCGCGGGGCATCCTGGAGCCCGGTCAAACCAGCTTGGGAAAAACGTACTCGCCACTTGCTGACGGTTGCGGGCCGTCTGCGCTGCGCACGGGCGATGGCAAGCGTGCCTTGACCGTCGGCGGCGGCCAGAACCATGCGGGCTCGCTCTGCCAGACGCCTTTCGGTCTTACCCGCGCGAACCCAGCTCTCCAGCGTGGAGCGGTCTTCTGGCGTCAATGTGAGGGCGGTGGGGTATTTGCTCATGCCCAATCATGACATAGACCGCTTTTCATTGCAACTAAGTACTAGCTCGCTGCTCTGCACACTTGGTGCCCCGGTTTCCGATGGCGACGTGCTGCTGGTGAACGTTGCGGAGAACGTTGCCGGCGATACCCTGACGATCTCGGACAATCACTCGCAGACATGGAAACGTATTGGCTGTGGAATTAACATTTATCGCTCGCATCAATGCGTCTGGTATGTGCAGAACGCAAAGGAGGGAATTACAACCCTCCAGGTAGCAAGTTCCCATCCCATGCACGCATTTCACATCAGCCTGGTGGAAGTCTCTGGCGTGGCTGCGACGGATGTGGTGGACGGCTCGGCAACAAAAACCGCCTTCCGCGGCGGCAGTGCGGTGAGCTGCGGCAGCGTTACCACGCGTGCGGAGCGCGATATTGTGCTCTGTTTTGCGGGTGACAACGCAAATGACGGCTTGCTGTCCGTGGCGCCTTCGATCTCGATAATCCGCACAAGTGGAAGTTCTCCGATTGGTGAGGCTAGTGCCATCGAGTATCTGAACGCAGCAACCCCCGGAACTTACGTTCCGCAATGGAATACTAATGTCAACAACCTGGGAATGGTGACCGTCGCACTCAAGCCGCAATAACCGGGATGATCTATAGTAGTGCCCCCGAAAGAAAAGTAGAACCGGCATTCATCCATCCACTCTGCGTTATTTCTCATTGCGTCGGAAGAAGAGATTGAGGATCAGCCCAAACCCGTTGATCTGCTGATTGGGACTCTTACCGGTGTTGTTCTGGTGTTCGTAGTAGGGATTGAGCTCTGTCTTCTTACCCAGCGGAAAAATGCAACCGGCATAAAGGGCAGTGTCGCTCCACTTACCGTACTGGCTGTTGTAGTAGAACTCCGCGCTGGCATTAAGGAACGCATGGTAGGAGTGGACCGTCAACGTCCGCTCCAGCGTCAACCGGTTGCGATAGCGCCAGTAGGCATTCCCGTTCGTGAAGTTGATCTCCAGGCGGTTCCTGTCGGAAAGCAGCAAGGCAGTCTTCAGGGGAAGGTTGGGAGTTGCCATCAGCAGAATGCGATTTTCTGTGGGATTGCCCGGCGAAGGCAAATAGCGATAGCCGACCGACAACGCCAGCAAACTTTTTTTCGAGTCGTCCAGGTTGAAAGTAGTGAGCGCTTGCAGCCTGGCGTGGGACTTGAGAAAGAAGTCGAGGCTTGGCCCGATCTCTGCCTGTGTGGAAGCGCCATCCTCCCGGACATCCTTGGCCTGAAACCAGAACCGGGCATGAGGAGTCAGGCCGGTATAGACATCAATCTCAGGAAAGAACTCGGCGATCTGAGCGTTCGCCAGTGGCGGTGACATGCCGACAAAAAGAGCTGCCAGTTGCCACCACCTGCGCGCGGGAATCATCCGTTTCGGTCTCTTGGGTGGACAAAGGCCTACTGTAGCGAGAGCGACAGCGCAAATCAAGGAAGAGTTTTCCCGAGTGTCCCGCCGTCGTTTATTGGGAGGCGGCGGTCGGAGCGCCAAGTCCGTCAACCCTAAGCAGCAACCCGCTGCCGCCGCGCACGTGCACGTTAGTCGCGGACTCCAGCACGATTTCGCCGACCGGATCTGTCCTTCCAGCATGGGCAATGTTCAGATCGCGAAATCCATACGTGCCGCAGGCGGATGTCGAGAACACCCACAAGGCCTCCTCGCGGTCGTTGCCGCCAACTTCGCCACGGCATCCCCGATCCGGCACGGGCGGCAGTTTCGCTGTCACGTCACCGCCAACCGTTGCCTTCGCCACCACCTGATTGTCCGGCGCAATGACCTGGCCGTTGCCGCGATACACAACATCGCCGCCCACCTGTACGGTGGTCCAGTCGGCTATGGTCGTACCGTACTCATCGAAGTTGTTGGTCGGCAGTTGCGCTTCAAAGACCTCGTTCATGGAGGCGATTGCCCGGAGGTTTGTGACGAGTGGAACGGAACGTCCATGCATTAAGAGTTGATCGAATTTCAATACCAACCGGGAGCCGGAGGCTGCATTCGGATCGCTTTGTTGCACGAGGTGTCCAGCGACGCGCGCTCCCGCAGGAATATGCGTCCCATCAGGCAGTAGAACGTTTTGCATAATCCGGGCAGAGATTTCCCGCCCAGGCTTGTCTTTTTTCGCATCGAGAGTGGAATTCAGCATAACCGGCAAGGCGGTGCCAGCCGGAATTTGCTGTGCAAACAGCGCCATCGCCGATATCACACAACAGGCGGGAACGATGTGGAACCATTTCATACTGTTCCTGTCCTAATTACAAGATGCGCAAGAGACGGAAAGGCTCTCTAGATTTTGCTTCCAAAGGGACGGCTGAAGGCATGGCGTCCTGCGGATCAGGGGGACGGACGGCGCGGCGAACCTGTCGAGAAAAAAAGGCGGCTCGCTCGTGCGGGCCGCCGATTGCAGTAAAGCAGGTCTGTTGGATTTGCTAGAAGGTGAAGACCGGTCCAAACTCCGTGCGCCAATCGGTGGACGTGCAGGTTTGCAACCCGGCGACCTTCGTAGTGCAAACGTCCTTGTTATTCGTTGCAGCATACCCAGTATATTTGCTCTCTTCAAAGCCAAACTGGACCCAAGGGTTCATCTTGTAGAACACGGTGAAGGCTGTGACCTCGTCCTTGATCGGCCCGCCACCGGACGCACCAATGTCCTTGGCGTACCTGAAGTCATTGCCATTGGCCGCATCTAAACCCCATTCGACATACGCTTGCCAGCCCGCATTGCGGCCCTTGGGTTCAGCATTGAACCAGCGCGAGATCGGGAAGCCGAGCTGGATGAAGCCGCCGTAGCCCCGCACCGCTTTCTGCGGGGCAACTACGGCCTGTCCGGCGGCGTTGGTTCCAAAAACCACCGTCGAAGAGCGATCCACCGAGAAGCCGTTTGCTGTGTTGATTAGCCCACCCGCCTGGTTGTAGTTGGACAAGGTCTCGCCACCGAAGAAGAACCGCAGGTCGGCTCCCATGTAACCGCTGGCAACCACAGTTGCCCAGCGGGTTGGGAGTGAGACTGCGATCTGGTTGCCGTATCCAGGGCTGCTGGCGTCGACCCCTCTGGAGAAGGCAGTCTGGTAAAAGTTGACGGGAAATCCCTTGGCCGGATCCTGCGGTACGGCGGAGGCCAGCACTGTCGCTTGGCGATGTGTGTAGAATCCGCTCCAAAGGATCTGCGCCGGAACAACGCCGGGAGCCTTGTCGAGTTGGAATTGCAAAACGACCCTGGATTCCAGTTCTGGAGCGGCGTAGTCAGCACCCTGGCGCTCGCCGTATCCAAGTTGGCTTGCCAACCCATTGACGACGGCACAGGATGTGCCTGCCGTTATTTCTGCGCTGGTGCAGGTAACGGCAGTTGCCGGGAGATTGCCCTCGGACGGCATCATGATGGCAAACTCGGGCGACAGCTTCCAATTACGCGAGCCGCCCAGCTTCTGTACCAAGCCGAAGCGGAACTGCGGAGAACGCTCGTAAACGTTGCCCCAGTAGGCGCCAAAAAACGTAGTCTCAAACAGGTTCATCAGGGCGCTCGACCCGAAAATCGTCCAGTCTTGTCCGGCTTCGAAGAACACGTCGGAGTTCGGCCGCACGTTCCAGTCGATGCGTCCGTAGGCCAGACGCAGCTGAACCGCATTGCTGCGAATGGACGAGACGTTGCGGTTGTCAACAGCGCTGAAGTTGCCCTCGAAATCGGCCTCGATTTGTCCGGTGACCGTGATGTTTTTCGAGATGTCAGGCCATTCGAAGCGGGAACCGAAGCGCGTGGAACGCGCCTTGATATGGAATTCGGGGTTCTTGTTGGGACCGGTGTCAGCGGCCGAGAAGCCCGGCCTTGGAAAATCATCACCCGTAGGATCGAGAGAGTCGTACGCCGCCGTGGCCTTGATGAAGCCATATGGCGTCACCCTGACGGCGCCCAACTTCAGAGCGGGAGCCAGGCCTTCTTTTATCGGCGCATCCACCGGCAACACTCGCACCGGCGCGATGGCAGGAATCACCACTTGTACTGGTGGCTCGAGAGGTTTGGCTTGCGCCGCCTGTCCGGAGACGAGGCTGGCACTTGTCAGTGGGCCCGACTCGGTGTCGACCAGCGAATGCATTGACTCAGCGTCAGCGGTTGCACTCTTCAACTCTGCCGCCTCCGCGTCATTGACTACGCCCTTCGCTTTCAGCAAAAGGAGCAACTGCTCCATGCCGGCCGAGCCGGATGTATTGCGCAGACTGTTGGCTTCTGTCGTTGTCAAGATACCTTTCTTGACCAGCAGATCGACCAGGCTGGGATTGATGACGGACCCGGGGCCGGCGCTTGCGCCGCTGTTCGTCGGCGCAGCGCTGGCGGCCGCATTATTCGGATCCACGGCGGTCGCAGCACTTGCATCCGCAGCGAATAACACCGCTGGAAACAACAGACAAGCGATGACGACCAAGGGCAGTACCGATGACCACAAACGTACTCGCATTTCGCCTCCAAATAGGCCCATTTCGCTTGCCAGATGGGAATGCCTGGTGTCACCGGGACGAGTTTGCGTTACGTCCCATCTGTAACTGGGCTTGGGGCAAAACTTTAAGGGAGGGGAGGGGGACGCTCTGCGGACATTTCTCACAGCTTGTTGTGACGTACGTCACAACTGGGCAGTGACATGATTTTGTAGTATTACGAGTAAGTATATGTATCTAAGGGCTTTGTGGGCATTTTGAGATTGTGCGATAGCCCCGATGCAACTTTCATGGTAAACAAGCGAGCCACGGAAGATTTGAACCAGAAGAATTCACACGGCGGAAGCCGGGGAAACGGCGGTGCGCCGTCGTGCCGCTTGAGTTGCGGGCCACGAATCGCGATCTCACGCACGCGCTCAATCACAGCTACTGCAGGCCTCAGCGCCTACAGCGGCGGCAGCAATTCTGGCAGCACCATATCCACGCGCCGGTTCTGTTGGAAGCAGGCATCGTCGTGCTTATCACAAACCGGGTACAGCTTGCCCCATCCCGTGGCGTAGCCGATCTGCGACTCGCCAACTCCCCGCTTGGTGAGCGACGTCTTCACAAACTGAGCGCGACGGTAAGAGAGGACGAGGTTGTAGAAAATATCTCCGCGAACATCGGCGTAGCCCTGAATCCAAAAATTGGCGTCGGAGTGCTGTTTGAGCCATTCGGCATCACGATCGAGCACCGCCGGATCAATGACTTTGTTGTAGACGTTGAAGGGAAAGTACACTTCCTTCACATTCTGGCTGAATTCCTGCGCCTCAAGTCTTGCGGCTGGTAGCAGCACGGCCGCCGCACACAACAAGCTCGCAAACCACATCCACGAACACCTGATAGCCAGAATCCTTCGCATTCCTTCCTCCATCAGCAGTTTTTTCAGGGCCGACAAGAAACCAGCCAGCAAATCCAAGCCAGCCAAACTCACGCGCAGCATAGATGAACAACATTACAGCATGATGAATTCAACGCAGAAGCCACCAAGAATTCACCGAGCCCTTCCTCCGGCAATACAACTGTTGCGGGGAACCGTTTTGAGCCTTATTACGACGTCTTTGCGGTGGCGCGATTCGCGGAACATTCATCAAGTGTTCACAAACCTGTAACTTTCTCTCCATAGGATGCCGTAGAACGTCCATCAGCAGATTCTCAGTTAACAGCGGTTCTCGGGCGTTCGAGAACTGGTTATGCTCATCCGCCTACCTTGGTTTGAGGAGAGAAAAGAGAAATGAAACTACGACTGGCTGTAGCGCTGGTGGTACTGACCACGACCACTGTTTTCGCGCAAAGCGTTTCGAAACAGCTTCAGGACATGAAAGACGCCATTTCCGCTCAACAGCAGCAGATCATGCAACTGCAACAGCAGGTGCAAAACCGCGACCAGGCCATCCGCCAATTGCAACAGCAGATCGCGAACCTGCCGGCGCCGGCAGCGCCGCCGCCTGCAGCACCGAACTGTTGCGACGAGGTTGGCGCGCTGCAGCACGATGTCGCTGATATGAAGGTCGTTGATGCCAACACCATAAACGAACTGCAGGAGACGCAGAAGCGGGTGGCCGCGCTGGAGAGCCCGCTCGCCATTCGCTACAAGGGAATCACCATTATTCCGGGTGGCTTCCTGGCGGCAGAAACTGTGCGGCGTCAGCGCGCCGAAGGAGCCGATATCAATACCAATTTGAACGGCATTCCTTATCCCGGCGCTTCACAGGCGCACCTCTCTGAGTTCTACGGCTCGGGCCGTCAGTCGCGCTGGTGCGATGCTGGCTCAAGGCAAGCTCGACCAGCATGAACATGACGGGCTATTTCGAGGCTGACTTCCTGGGCGCGGGCACGACCTCGAACAACAACGAGAGCAACTCCTACGTTCTACGTCAGCGCCAAGTGTGGGGCCAGGCTGCGTTGCATAGCGGCTGGAGCTTCACCGGCGGACAAATGTGGAGCTTGGTGACGGAAACCAAGGTGGGTGAGGATAATCGTACCGAGGCTACGCCGCTGACGATCGACCCGCAATATACCGTCGGCTTCAGCTGGGCCCGTCAGTACGGCTTCCGCATCGTGAAGAATTTCAACAACAAAATGTGGGCCGGCTTCTCGGTGGAGAACTCGCAGGAGACGCTCACCGCGCACGGCAATACCGCCAATTCCTTCCTCCTTGGGTCCCAGGGCAATAGCGGCGGTCTGTATAACGCCGCCATCAACGGCTGCTCGTCGACTCTTTCAGGCAGCCCTGTCTCCAGCGTTACGACCACTTGCAGCAGCCTCGCCAACTATTCCTTCAATCCTTCGCCCGACTTCGTTGGCAAGCTGGCGTTCCAGCCTGGTTTTGGACACTATGAAATCTTTGGCGTACTCACCGAGTTCCGCGATCGCATCTTCCCCAACGCCGGTCTATCGACCCCGAGCGCTTTGGGCGCCTTCAACAGCTCGACATGGACAGGTGGTGGTGGCGGCAACGCTCGCTGGTCGCTGTTCCAAAAACACTTCGACATTGGCGTTCACGCTCTGGGCGGCAAAGGACTGGGACGCTACGGGACAGCCGGGTTGTCCGATGCGACCATCACTGCCAACGGGCACGTGTTTCCCATCAAGAGCTACCAAGCCCTGTTGACGTTAGAGTATCACTCACCCAAGTGGGACTGGTACGGCAACGGCGGCGTGGAGTATGCCGACCGCTCACAGTTCCCAAACTCGAAGGGTCTGTATAACATCGGCTACGGTGCGATCAACCTCAGCAATCTAGGTTGCAATACCGAGACGCTGCCCAGCTCCGGACTGACCGCGGGCTTCAACCCCGGCAGCTTGGCCAACTGTACTGCCGATACCAAGGACATCTGGGAAGGCTCGCTCGGCTTCTGGTACAAGCCCTATAACGGTCCCAAGGGAAGGTTGCAATTCGGTCTGCAGTATTCGTACCTGACTAAGACCGCCTGGGCTGGCGAAGGTGCAATACGTCCGGCGCCGGCAGGTCCTGCTAACCCGACGGCCATCGACAACATGTTCTTCACTTCCTTCCGCTATTACCTGCCGTAAGCAACTCGGGTGGCCAGCATTCGCTTGGCCACCCGAGCTTTTTTCAGATTCTGGCTCTCACCCTAAATAGATTTGACGTGTGTGTCTCGCACCTGTTGTGTGCGATGGTTTCGTAGCAGTGCGGTCGCGAAGCGGGGGCGTCATCATTTGTCAAAAGGGTGATCGTTGCGCCGAGTCTTCCATCCCTCGCGGTAAGCGTGGGCACATACGAATGCGACAACCACCGTGCAGATGATCAACATAGTCATGAGTCGCAGATTTCCTCTACTAGGTCCGAAGCCCACAGCGAGCAGGGCCCAGGATATGGTGGTGATGATTGCCCACAAAACGGCCATCACCGAGGCAAGCAACCACGCGTGTGTGGCGGATGACTTCATTCCCTTTTCAGTTTCCTCGTAACCGCCATTTTCGCACCCCTAACCTGTCCGCATCCACCAGAAAAATTCTGGCGAGCGGCATTGGGAACATGTTGTCAGTCACGACGAAGAGGCGCCGCGGCCCCATCCCTTCGCCGCTTTTGCGAAAGGGTGGGAAGCGAAAAACTCGAAAAAGAATGCTTAAAGAGGTAGTTGGTCGGGGCGAGAGGATTTGAACCTCCGACCCCCTGCGCCCAAGGCAGTGAACAGAAGTCTATCTTATTGGTCCGTATAGCTTTTCTCTGCGTCATAGAGCACGGTTTTATACGGTATTTGTCAGCATTTGGACCCAAGTTGGACCCAAGTGTGTCTTCGGTTTTCTTGCCCTTCAGGACTTGATGATTCCGTTCGAAGAAATCTGTTGTCTGGCAGCGCTATTTGCCAGCGAGTCGCAGCGCACATTGTCGTCATCATCTGCGTGACCTCTGACCCACTGCCAACGAACGTCGTGTGTCGGAACGAGACTATCCAACTGCATCCACAAGTCCTGATTTAGCACAGCGCGGCTGCTTCTTGAATTCTTGCTCTTCTTCCATCCCTTCGCCTTCCAATTCGGGAGCCATTCTGTCATACCGCGCTGCACATACTGCGAGTCTGTGCAAATCGTGACAGCGCACGGCTCCCGCAGAGCTTTCAAACCTTCAATAACGGCCTGAAGTTCCATGCGGTTATTTGTCGTCCTTGGTTCACACCCGAACATCTCCCCCGTGCGGTTTTCAAAGCGGAGAATGCAAGCCCAGCCTCCAGGCCCCGGATTTCCGATGCATGCGCCGTCAGTTGAGAGTTTGACTTGCTTTTGTCGAATCACGCTTTTTAATTTTAGTTGGTGATATGCCGCCATCGCTATTACCATTTGTGAGAATCAGGAGGTCGCCACCTTCGTGAAAGCCCGATCAGCTCCGAGAGTTCTTGACAACTGAAGGCGTTAACTTTGTGGAGGACGAAGTCCAATACGGTCGAAAGTTTACGTGCGAAGACGGTGAGATTTTTCTTGCGTTCGATACCGGCAAAGTGGTGTGTCAGGGTAAAACCAGCACGGACCTCTCAAAAACCGTGAAGGGTCAGGCAACACCGGCCAAAGCAGTGAAAGTACAAACGAAGGAACAGGCCGCTGCCGATGCCGAAGACAAACCAGTCTTCATTGTGTACGGGCATGACACCGGGGCACGCGAGGGGCTGGAACTGGTCTTGCACAAAATGGGTCTGAAACCAATTGTGCTTGAGAATCTGCCCGCTGATGGCGATACGATCATCGAGAAGCTGGAACACTACCTAGGCAAGCGCGGCAAAGTAGGCTTTGCGTGCGTCCTTCTCACGCCGGATGATGAGGGTCACGTTGCAGGCAAGTCAGAGCAGAAGAAGTACCGCGCCCGCCAGAACGTAATCCTGGAACTGGGAATGGTCTTGGCAATGCTGGGCCGACGGCGCGTTTTGATCCTGATAAAAGAGTCCGTCGAGCAGCCGAGCGATATCGCCGGCCTCATTTATCGGCGCTTCAAGGAGCGGGTAGATGAGCTCAAAGGAACCCTTTTCAAGGACCTCCAGGAGGCCGGATATAAGCCCGACCCAAAGGGTCTGTAGCTGCTGGCTACCGTCTTCTCTGCCTCGTCAGGCGGCTGCTGCGGTATTAGTGTTTGGGCGATGTGAGGAATCGCGAAAGCCGGGTGCCCCATCCTTTCGCCGCTTTTGCGAAAGGGTGGGAAGCGAAAAACTTGAAAAGAATGCTTAAAGAGGTAATTGGTCGGGGCGAGAGGATTTCAACCTCCGACCCCCTGCGCCCAAGGCAGTGAACAGAAGTATATCTCATTGACCCGTATAGCGTTTCTCTGCGTCATAGAGCACGGTTTTATACGGTATTTGTCAGCATTTGGACCCAAGTTGGACCCGAGTCTTGCCCCCCAAAGCCTGACGCGACAATTCCCCCAGTTGCAATTTGATTTGTACAATCGGGCCGCAAGCGGAGCTGAATGGAATTCTTGACCACCGAATTGGCGGAGCAGACGCGTCCCGATCCGGCATAATTGGTTGCGGCTGAGCCACGGCGGAAGCCGTAATACATCGGAGGCGCATGAAATCGATTCGGGTATCTCTACAACTGTCGGCTCTCGCAGCCGTCCTTAGTACTGGAGCATGGGCTAGCAATTCTTTTGCCTGGTGCTGGTCTGCAACCCAAATGCCCAGCGACACACTGTATTTCAGTGCGATATTTGTCACTTCGGCTTCGACGTCGGAGTTGGATGCGGCATTTGGAGAGTACGTATTTAAGACTTATAAAAATCCAAATACGACTGGTCCCGGGCAGTGCCATATTGGTTATAAGACTCGGGCGGATGCCGAAAAAGGTGTTGATGTAGCAAGAGCAGAGGCGTCTTTCGAGAAACAGCGGGTGGTCGACACGAACTGGCGCTACAAGTCCAAGGAATCCGAAGTTGGCGCAAAACAGCTTTATTTCTTTTGCGATGTGGGCTATGGCGAAGCTCCCAATTACGGTTTACTCGTAAGTAGAATCTTTACGCATGCGGAAGTTACCTATGAAACAACGACACAGGACTGGACACATCAGTTCATGACATCATTTGCTTCGTACCATCCCCTAACAGGCATGGGCGCGGCATGCACGGGCACGGGCATTGACACCAAGGAACACGCGGAAAAGCTACGGCAACAAATCATCGACAATTCAGCCCCTGTTGCAAAGCTGCCTATCGTTGAGGTCGAATTCTCGCCAAAGTGAGACACGCTTTCGGAGTCACCGTCTACTCGAAAAGACACGGCTGCGAAGCGGCGTCCTCGGATTCCCGAGAGTTGCTCGAATCGATTACAGCCGAAAGGAAACGGAAATTGTCGATTCGAGTGGAGGCGGAACTTGTTTGGCGGGTGGCCCAGCCGACCATGAGGGTGCCCCACTCAAGCCGACTTTGCTTGGGTGGGGATTTTCTTGCTCAAAATTACGGTTGGAATCCGGAAGTTTGGTCGGGGCGAGAGGATTTGAACCTCCGACCCCCTGCGCCCAAGGCAGGTGCGCTACCAGGCTGCGCTACGCCCCGACTCTTTTGCTTCACTGATTCTAAACCACTTCAACCAACGGAACCACGGAGCGATGCCCTCTTCGGCGCAAACTCCGCTAAAACTGTGTCAAAACTGTGCCAAAACCCCATCAGTTGACCCTCGCTGTGTCAAAACTGATGTCCTGTTCGTTCGCCTGCCGATTCAGCTTGATTAAAGCTTCGCGCTTCATCTGCAGCTTCATCTGCGAGTACTTCTTGAAGACCTTGGCGTCTCCCTGCCTCAACAGCTGCGTGACCCACTCGTCCGCAACGCCGCCGGCACTCAGCCGCGTCGCGTAGGTGGATCGCAGATCGTAGATGCGGAAATACGGAATACCAGCCCGCCGCAGAGTCGCGTGCCAGACCGTCTTCAGAGTTTTCTGGTGCCCACTCGGATTCTCATCGCTCGGAAATAGATACGGACTGCACGGAGAAAGGCGAAGCTGGTCCCGAAAGGCTTCCACCGCCAAGGGCGTCAACGGCACTTCCGCTATTCCGTTGGGCGTCTTGGAATCAGGAATCCAGACGACCGCGTTCTCAAGATCCAGATGTTCCTTCTTCATCGGCATCAGCTCTTTGTACACGCGCAATCCCGTTTCAGTGATGATCCGCACGACGTTGCGCAAGTAATCGGGAGCATGGACCTCGATTCTCCGCTGTTCCGACCACGTGACATAGTGCGGGCGGAACAAACCTTTCACAGCAACGGGAAATTCAACCCCGCACAAGGGTTTGAGGGCAGCAGTTTCTTTCTTACAGCGACATTTAGCATGCGCCGCAGGACTCGTAGCTCCTGGTGCACGGTTGCTGGCTTAAGCTCCTGACGCTCGATGTATCCGGCAGCCGTCTTGACGCGCACGCGGTCCCGAAGGCGCTTGCGCAGGTACAGCTCGATTTCATCTGCATTCAGATCGGCCAACTTGCGAGACCGAAAGGCATCCTTCAGATGTTTGCTGGCTCGCATGTTGGCATCGTGAGTCTTGGCAGCGCGCATAGGCGGCTTGGAATAGTTCTCCAGGAAGAAGTCCGCCCATTCTCTGAACTCAAGTTGCTCGCCCTTACGTACGATATCGAGAACTTTATCGTCCCTGGCGAGCAACCGCTCACGGAGTTTCCGGTTAGCTTCCTGCCAGTCTTGGGTTAGGGTTGATTCTCGAATGCGCTTCCCGTCTCGATCCGGATAGCACATCCAGAGAACTTTGGTGCCGCTTCTTTTGTACACAACACCATCATGTTTCCTGGGTCTTGCCATCTCCCACCTCTTGCCTGAAAGTTGCGCGAAACGGCTCGAGATCCGATCGCAAAAACCGGATGTTCCGACCCATTACGCGGAGATGGGGTATCTGCTTTCGCTCCACCCAAAGATACACCGTTTGTATGCTGACCCCCAGATAGACAGCCGCCTCGCGAACCGTGAGGGGCAGTTCCTCACGGAAGAAGGGTGCGCCGGCCTGAAGGGCGCTTGTCGAACCGTTCGGCTGGATTTGCTTTGAACTCATGCTTCCTCATAAGCGTTGTTGCGGTTTGTGTCAAAAGCCAAGGTGCCCAGAAAAAACGCGGCAAGCGGTTTCTCGTCGTGGTCTGCGACGACCGGATTCCCTGGTAGACTTGGGGTGTTGTTGAAAGGGGCATTCGCAGGTCAGCCGTTGAAGTCAGTGCAGGTCACTAGAAAATAATGCGCGTTGATTTGTCGGCAAGTGATGTGGCGAGCTTCACTGCCAAACATTCGAGCACCAATTGAAGAGGCATCGTTGCTAGGCAGGTGCCTGCCCGTCGCATCATCACTATATTTCACCAATCACACTTTGACTGGGACAAGCAGCAAGTACGCACCAGAGCCACCCAGATCGAATGCCCAAAAGGCGCGCGCATTGGTCCGTAATTCACTCCGCAGGGCCGCCGCGAAGTCGATTCCCTCACCTATGCGTTGCCTGACTTCCTTCAGCCACGCCCTGGGATTCGTGCCGTGAATCACGCGGCCGAGAAAGCCCAACCGCTCGGCGGCATTGTCGCGGTTCCGCCGAATGTCGTCCTTCGTTAGCTTGGTGTACAGGGCGAGGAAGCTCTCCATGCTCCGGGGTTTGGCGAACACGTAGGTCGCGTGGCCGAGCTGAGGGGTTTCGACAACGACGGCTTTCTCAACGTCGAAAATGTATTCATCGCGAAACAAATAGATCCGGCGCGCCCGGCGGGAAAGCTGGTGATAAAAGAACGGATCGTAATCAGGACGCCAGCTGATCTGGGCAACATCAAAGTCACCAGGAATACGCAACTCTGAACACATTCGCTGCAGTCCGCTCTCTCGACCGCCCGATGTTCCAGGCCAGCCGGATTTGATCCAAAGATCGCGAGTACTGCCCAAAGCGATGATAGGTCTCTCTGGCCGATTCCATTTGCTGATGGAAATCGGCTGGCAGGTTGACCTCCAGCCGGCTCGGCAACGCAGTTTCCCAGTTAACGAGCTCCCACTTCTCGCGGCGTTTGCGGTATTTGCCGCTCTGTACGAACGTGCCCTCGACGTCGATCTTGGTTCCCAACAGATGCTTCCACTGATTCCAGGTGCGGTCCCAGAATGTATGTAGGGCGGCTGGATCGAGCCAGAACTCCAGCTTGCGACGCACATCGCGACACAATGCCCGGTCGTCATAGAAATCGCATTTGCGCAGTGGCACATGGAACCGCCGACGCCGGAGATCCGGTGAAAACGCGAGGATGCGGCGAGCAAAGAAAGTTTCTCCGTCACGAGAAGGCTCGCCGGCAACCAGCAGAGAGCCAAATCCCCCATACGGAAATATGGCCGGTGCGTCGGGATCGGCCAGCAGCGCGTCATAGCAAGCGCGCAGTTCAGGCTGACCGACGATGTTGAAGGCCCGTTCCAGCGCCACGCGCTGGCTGCGCGCACGCCTGCCGTTCTGAAGTTCCAGATCGCGTAGTTTGAAAGCTACGCGCAGCTCAGATTGAGAAGCG
>CAWAJA010000017.1:0-349196 GCA_963782275.1 uncultured Acidobacteriaceae bacterium
TTATCCTAGAAACGGCAGTTGAGGTTTTGCGCTGGGAGGGAACGCGTTCATTCTGAAGGGCATGAAGCGCGATTCGTCAGCTCTTTCGGCTCACCTGTCGGGTGAACAATCCTTGGTTGTCGGCGAGGAAGCCGCCGGGCGGCGTCGATCTTGACAGTTTCTTTGGTCCGGTCCGGGTGGAATGGGACCACGAGGCGGCGTTGACGCCGCTTGGGCAACTGCCGTTCTTCATCCATTTCCTCAAGGCGAGCGGGTTGTTTGACGCCTTGGTCGCCGACTGTCCGCTGCGCTACCGGAGTCCGAACGCGCCCGACAGGCGCGACGTTGTGGGAACGACGATGCTCTCCATGCTCGCCGGCCACAAGCGCTACGCGCATATCGCGGCGCTGCGCTGCGACGCCGTGCTGCCGGAGCTCTTGGGGATGAAGAAGATCGTCAGCGAGGACGCGATCAGGCGCGCCTTCAAGGCGATCGACGAGACGGAAGGCGCCGCCTGGTTGCGTCAGCACCTTCAATATTGCGTGGAGCCGCTGCTCGCCGAGCCCTGGATTCTCGACGTCGATACGACGATCAAGCCGCTTTATGGCCATCAGGAAGGGGCGGCCCTGGGCTACAATCCCAAGAAGCCGGGGCGTCCGAGCCATTGCTATCACACCTATTCGATGGCCTCGACGCGTCTTGTTCTCGATGTCGACGTTTGTCCCGGCGACGAACATACCTCCAAGCATGGCGCGCCAAGCCTGTGGGCGCTGCATCGATCGTTTGCCGCGCGACCTGTGGCCGGCGCTGTTGCGCGGCGATTGCGGCTTCGGCAACGAGGGGATCATGCGCGAGGCGGAGGCGCGCGGACTTCCGTTTCTCTTCAAGCTGCGGCTGACCGCCAACGTCAAACGCATGATCGAGAAGCTCGCCTCCGCCCGCGAATGGGTCAACGCCGGCCAAGGCTTCGAGGCGAAGGAGAGCGAGGTTCGGCTGACGGGCTGGAGCCGGCAGCGGCGCGTGATCGTGCTGCGCCGGCGCCTGAAGGACGCTCTCGGGGCTTTCGCTGAGCGACGATGGCGGCGCGCCGCAGCTTGCGTTCGTCGAGATCGGCGAAGCGGCGGAAGTCTACGAATACTCGGTTCTGGTCACTTCGCTCGATGAAGACACAGAGGCGTTCGGTCAGCTCTATCGCGACCGGGGCGACGGCGAGAATATTTTCGACGAGATGAAGAACCAATGGGGCTGGGGCGGCTTCACGACGCACGAACTTGGCGCGTTGCCGGCTCGCGGCCCGGCTGCTCGCGCTGTTTTACGACTGGTGGAACATTTTCGTCCGCCTCGCCGATCCCAGTCTCCACCGCGAGGCGATCACCAGCCGGCCTTTGTTTCTGTCGGCGATCGCAACGCGCACGCGGCATGCACGGCAAACGACGATCCGCGTGACGAGTTCGCACGCCAAGGCCAAGCCCGCCGCCAAGGCGCTTGCGGCCGTCGCCGCGTTCCTGCGAGGCCTGGCCAAAAATGCGGAGCAGTTGACCCGCCTGCAAACATGGCGGGCGATCCTGTCGCGCGCCTTCCAGGCGTTCCTCAACGGCCGCCTGCTGCGCGCCCCGCCCCGCCTCGCGCCAAGCTGATGCAACCAAAACGCGAAAAATCGCAGACCGCCAAAACCTCAGATCGGCCAACTGCCGTTTTTAGGTTTATTGATCCGTCTTCGCGCCGCGCGCGGTGATCATTCAGACAGGTGATCTCATTTGGAAGATGAGTTCGATGACTGCGCAGATCCGTTTAGTCTCCTCCGAAGCGGGCGACGCCGCCGAGCTCGCGCGCCTGAGGAGAACGCCGCCGATTGCGCGGACGCCCCTATTTGGGCTTCCGGAGGAAGGCGGTTCGAACAGGGAGGCGATTCTCGGCGAAGCGCCGCCTCCGCTCGCGATTGAACCGAATGACCGCACGCGAAGGCAAGGCAAGACGAGCGGGGGACGGACGACGGGGATCGGCAAACTGATCGCGTTCGTCTGGCCGCCGAAGCGGAAAGCTGTGTCGAGGGCTGCGGGCGCCGGAGGCGAGGGCGAGCGGAAAGGGGACGAGGCGCCGGCCGCCTCGCCGGCCGCGATTTGCGATGAGGGTCCGATCGGGCTTGCGGAGGAAAGCGGCCCGGGGACGCTCGTCGCCGGTCGCGAGACCCCTGCGGCGTCGGCTGCGAGCGTTGAAGGCGCGGGCGAGCGGAAGGACATGGCCGGTCGGCGATGCGGCTCCTTTGCAAGGCGTCGCCGGCGAGGCTGCAAACGCGGCCGCCGAGGGCGAGCCGGGCGGAAGTTCGCGACGGCTCGGCGCTCGCGGTAGCGAGGCGGTCGCGTTATAGGGGCAAGGTTGCGGTCGCCGCGGCGCTCGCCGCCGGCGTCGCGCTTGCCGCGATCGTCGGCCTCAATTGGCCTCACTGAGGCTTCGCCGGCGCCGGTCGAGACGGGGATGGTCGCGAACGCGCCGGCGAAGCTCAGGCCCCGGCGGCTTGCTGGCCAGCGTTCCGCCGCGGGAGGAGCCGAACGTCTCGCACGAGCGGCCGCTAATCGTCGAAACGCGCGGAGACGAATTCGCCGAAATGCTGTCCTTCAAGGCCGGCGCCGACCCGAACACGGCCTCGCCGGCGCCAGCGGCGGCGAAGGCCGATTTGGGCGGCCGTGCCCGCGCCTGACCGCGCCTGTCGGAGGGATCGCGGGGCTAAAGAAGGCGGAGGACAGGCCTGCGGTTGAGGGCGTGGCGAAGGCTGCGCCGGGTGCGCCAGTTGCGCTGCTTCAGCCGGTCGCCGCGGCGCAGCCAGTCGGGCCGGGCGCATCCGGGGTCCGAGGAGGGGCGGCTCGTAGCGGCGACCAGCGAGGCGAAGGCGCCGGCCGCGCAAGGCGGAGAGGCGGGACTGGTCGATGGCGTGAGCGAGACCGGCTCGAGAGCGCCCGTTCCCTCGCCCGCGCTGCCCGCGCCGCGGCCGGTCACGCCGGCGCCCGCGCCGCAGGAGCAGGGACTTGGCGAAGGGGGCACGATCGAGGCGCGCCTCGATATACTGGAGACGGAGCTCAAGGACCGGTCGAGCGAAACGCGGGCGCGGATCGCGGCGGAGAAGGCCGAGACGCATACGCTCGAAAAGATCGCCGAGCTCGGGGCGCTGGTTAAGCGGCTGACCGGCCAGGTGAAGGATCTGCAGGATAAAGTCGACATGCTGTCGACCGGCGCCGATGAGAAATTCGCCGATCTCACTCGCCGCGTGGCGCTGAGCGAAGCGAACCGGGCGGTCGCGAGCGCCGAGAACGCGAGCGCCGGGGGCGTTGCGTCGGCGCCGGAGAAAGAGGGCGCGGGCCTTCGAACGGTGGGGAGCGGACGCGCGTAAAGGCCGTCGCGGATGACGTGCGCGCAATTACCGCATTCAGGCGGCCTCTCCGGGCCTCGCCATGTTGACGATCATCGACGGCAGTCCGGACGAGAAGCCGGTCGAGGTCGCGATCGGTACGGAGCTCCCCTTCTATGGCAAGGTGCGCTCAATCGAGCAGCATGGCGAGGCCTGGGTGGTGAAGGCCGACCGCGGCTCCATTGAGTAATAGGGGCGAGAGGTGCAGGGGCTCGTCGATTTCGCCAGCCAGATCGGCGAGGTCTTTGCGGTTCTCTTGCCGACCTTCGCGTATCTGGCGGCGCTGGCGTGCTTTCTGTTCGCGGCCTGGGGCTTCTGGGTGCAGTCGCAGCCGCACAATCCGTTCCGCGGGCGGGCATGGATCCCGTTCGTGTCGCTGGTGCTGTCAGGCGCGTTTGCGAGCTTCAACAATATTCTGTCGATGGCGCTGGCTTCGGGAGGTTCGAGCCTCACTGCCTCGATCACCGCGCTCAGCGCCTATACGCCTCCGACCGTTCCGGATGCACAGACGCTGATGGGATCGAGCCCGAGCGCGACGCTCATCAATGTCGTCACTCTGTTTCAGGCGTTTTTCCAGAGCTTTGGGGTGGCACAAAACGGCCTGGCGATGCAGGACACGCGCGGCTACAACCCCTACAAGTTCGGTTTTGTAGGCGCGGGCGATTCGCACAATACGGCTTCGGCCTACAGCCAGTCTAACTACTTCGGCGATCACGCAATGATCGATCCTACGCCCGAGATTCGCCTGTCGGGCAAGGTGGTGTCTGGCATGACGATCATTCAGACCGGAACCTCCGGGCTAGGTGGCGTGTGGGCGGAGGAAAACACTCGGGCGTCAATCTTCGACGCAATGAAGCGCAAGGAGACTTTTGGTACCTCCGGCGTTCGAATCAGAGTGCGACTGTTCGGTGGCTGGGAGTACAGTCCGGATGTTTTGAACTCGAAGGACTGGGTAAAAACCGGTTATGCAAAAGGCGTCCCGATGGGAGGCGACCTTCCTGCGAGAAAAGGGAACGCACCAACATTCATCGTCTGGGCAGTAAAAGATCCAAAGGACGGTAATCTCGACCGCATTCAGATCATCAAGGGCTGGAGCAAGAGCGGCCAGAGTTTCGAGAAGGTCTACGATGTGGTCTGGTCCGGCGACCGCAAGCCCGATCCGGCCACCGGGAAAGTCCCGGCAGTTGGGAATACAGTGGATGTCAAGAACGCGAGCTACACTGACACCATCGGCGCGGTGGAACTGAAAAAGGTCTGGACAGACCCCGATTTCGATCCCACGCTGAATGCGTTTTATTATGCCCGCGTGATCCAGATTCCGACGCCGCGATGGGGCACTTTCGATGCCAAGAAGTTGGGAGTGGCGCCGCCCACATCCGTCCCCTCTTCAATTCAAGAACGTGCCTGGACCTCGCCGATCTGGTACACGCCCGCAAAGCAGGATGCTCGTGAAGGCAATAAGCAGCAGGGCGTGACCGTTGCCGATCTGCGACGAAAAGGAGCAATGCCACTCAACAACGCTCAGCTTAACGAGCTACTGGTTGGAAAATCCCTTTGGATGCGAAACACGGTTACTGGCGGACGCTACGAGAGCGTCTATCAGAAGGACGGGCTTGTTCTGACCGCCCACGTTAGCAAGAACGCCATCACCGAAACGGAAGTGGGCAAATTGCCGGCCGCATATTCAATCCAGAACGGCAAGGTCGTCTCGTCAATTGGAAATACGGCTTTCGATCTGACTTTTTACAAGATGGGTGGCGCATATTATGCCGCGCGCAGCGACGAGTTCGGCTACGCCAATTACCAGATCACGGCCACGCCGCCTGTAAGCCTAGCTGCACTCCGCAATGGCAGGGCGAAGGAACACGAAAAGGGCAACTAGAATTAACACTCCCAAAGTAGCGAGGTTCAAGACTGTCGGACTGTCAGGGTGCGTCTCAATCCGGCGCGGGCGACGGTTCGCTCTCCTCTGCCAGAGTTTTTCATTGCGCGAGCGGCTCACTTCGCCTGTTCGATGACCGCCTCCACCTTTCCATTGTGGATCGCGCGTTTGAGCGCAGCGTGGTCTGATTCGTTCTGGTCGGCGTAGGCAACGGCGAAGGCGGCCACCGCCTTGTCGAACGTGTCGCTCTTACCCAGGTAGCCACTGATCAGCGGAGGCATACCGGAGCGTGCATGGGACAGCGCCAGCGAGTAGCCGCACCATTGGGTAAAGAGGCTCATCTGGGCCGCCCCGAACGTCTCGACGGCAAACTTGATCTTGACGTCCCGGAGCTGGCGGAGATAGAAGTTACGTCCTCTCCTGCCCTCCGTCCAGCCCAGGAAGATGTCGCTGGACGGCTGCATGAGCCGGAGGCCGTTCACTACACGCTGTCCGTGGTTCGGGTAAACGCTCTTTCCCGCAAAGCCCTCCAGTACCGAGGCGCGCGCCTCCTTCACTTGGAGAATGAGGGGATCTCCTGCTTTGCGGGCCGTCAGTAGAATCATCCAGCAAGCGGTGCCGACGCTCCCGACGCCGACGACCTTTAGAGCAGCGTCCACCATCTCGTAGCGGTCGAGCAACATGCGATGAGCTGGCGTCAGGGTTTCTAGGTACCGGTCGAAGCCCTGCTTGACTTCCCAGTGGATCTCGCCGGCGGTGTGACCTTCCCAGTGGTAGATGGCCGGAAGCTGGTCTTTGAAGTGCTTCGCCCCGCCCGAAGCGTCCACGAGCTTGGGGAAGAGGCCTTCGGAGGTGGCGCTCTCACGGGCCTTCGCCAAGCGCTTGATGGCGAGGCGACGGATATCGGCATCCTTGATGCCCGCGATCAGCATGTTGGCCTCGATGGAGAAGTACCACAGGTCTAGCACCTTCATTTCGGCGAACTCCGCCATGCGCTCGCGGTACGACCTGACACAGCCAAGGACCGCGTCCTTGGCTGTGGATTCGCTGAGGCCGTTGTCGCGGCAGGCGACCACGATGCTCGCCGCCAGACGCTTGAGGTCCCACTCCCAAGGCGCCGGGAGGGTTTCATCGAGGTCGTTGAGGGCGAAGATCACTTGCCTCTCCGCGGTGGCGAGGCCCCGGAAGTTGACCAAATGGGAGTCTCCGCCGCATTGCACGCGTAAGCCGGATGACGGAGTGCCTGCCAGATCCTGCGCCATGGTGAACGCCGAGCCCCGGTAGAAAGTGAACGGAGATTGGACCATGCGCCCGTGACGAAGGGGAACGAGATCGGGTATGCGCCCCTTGTCGGTCTCCAGCACCACGCGGACCGGATCCGGTCGGTTGCCCGGAGGTTTCCATTCGGCGTGGGACGCTCGCGGACATTTGTCCCGCAACGCTTTGCCCATCGCCTTAAGCTCGGCTAGTGAGTACTGTGCTGGAGAGGATTGGGGCTGACTCTTAACGGGTTGGCGGGACTTTGGAGTCGGGCGTGTGGCTGCGTGTGACATGGTGACGCTCCCTTGCTCGGCCTCCAAGATACACCTAGGCCTCCTCTATGAGTAACGGGTTTGTCACAAACAACTCTGTGAAGGAGCTCACAAGATGAACGAATTGCGCTTCGATCACGGGCAAGGAAGTTGGCCCTACTTGATACCTGTCGAAATCAGGCCAACTCGCACCCTATCTAAACCGGATGGAATATGTTCCTCTGGAGTCGGCCAGCATCAGGTGAACGCACGGCACGCCAACTTGCCGTATAACGCCCTACTGGTAGATGTGGGTTGGGGCGTTGTCCCCAAGTCTTCTTGGGGGAAGTTGAGCGAGCTGATTCCGGTCGACGGACTTTGCGGAAAAAGTCCACCAGCTGGAGTGCGGCGCCCGACTCCCTGAACTCAGGCTGAGAAAGGCTGGGGCGAACATCGCCGAATTACGCAGAATCCTGCTTTCCCGGACGAGCGCTGCGGGAGAGATTCTTTCTGCACTTGGGACTGTCCGGTGAGGAAGCAGTCATCTGCGAACCATTTTGGGACTCGAACAGGCTCAACCACAGCGTCCTATCGCCCAATGATCGCTCATCCTTCGCCTTTGAATCGCCACAGAAACCGGACTGCTAGATCGCGTGGACAAGCCGAATTCGTTTCTCCGCTGCACTAATTTCTAGAATGAAATCCGGCTAACTCGCTGACACGCGGGACGTTAGGGCATTCACTAAAAGGGGACCAAGAGTTCGAATCCACCTCCCTCCGCCAGCAAGTCTCAACTGCAGAGAAACTCTGCGGTTTCCCTCTGAAAATCGCCGGAAATCCCGGCAATTCCGGATATTCTGCGCTTAAACCGGACTCGGAGAGAGTGTCCTGCTGGACCCAAAAGCAAACTCTGCGGCTCTTTTCTCCGCAGGGCCGATAGGCAGTCCGGTTTGAGGATACCCATCAGGCGAATGCAATGCGATGACAAACCGATCGTTCGGCGGAATGTGAACTTGCCTTGTGGCGCCTGACCGCTTGGCCGCTTCGACAAGATCGCGGCCTGGTTCGGGGATCACGGGCTAATCGGAAGTACCCAAATAGGTATCGACAAATGCCCTTGTGTCCATGATGGAGTAGGTCCTAGTTTGTCGGCGACTCGGAGGTTAATCTGGAATTCGCGGTTCAGAAGCGGGCTCCCAAGCTCGCACAGAAACAGCAAGCGAGTCTGTCGAAACTGCCTCATCAGAGGGATACAATCGGCAAACTTGCGTCCAAGTACAGGTCTCTCGGCGCTTGCGACTGGGCGACGCTGCCCTTCTATCCGCGCGTCACCAGCAACCGGTATGCAATCTCCGGATGGTGACGCCGCGAGCGGAAAGTTCTCCAAGTAATTGCGCCACTCCCGGAGAAACTTCACGCTCACCCGTGACGATTACCGCCCATTCCAGGTTCTCTCGAAACTCTTTTGACTTAATCTCCCACTGGCCGAAAGACGACGATTTTGCCTCGCCAATTTGGATAATTGACCAGTGGCGCACCAATGCCAATGCGGTGGTTTCGTCAGGTGAGGGCCCGGACAAAATGAAGTGGTTATTTCCATGCACCAGCATTCCGACCATTTAATTTCAAGCCTCCAAACGCGGATCAGAAACCGAGCAGCCAATTGCAGACATCCGGATATTGTCTGAGATCAATTGTCAGCTAGAAGAGCGTATCAAACGAAAGGCTTCCCACGCGTAAGCAGGAACACGAAGTGGTGTTTCTCCCAACTTTTTTCGCGAACTGCGCCACCTCCTGCTGTTAACTCGCCGGAGTTGCTCAAGGAAAAGGACCCGCGATTGTATGGGATGCTCCGGAATATATTCCATCAGGACACAGCATCTCTGCTGAAACAGACCTTCGCGCGCAGCTCGAGCTACGATCCGAATGCCAGCTGCCCATGCAGGAGCGGGAAGAAGTTCAAGATTTGCTGTCGGTTGAAGGGTGGTAAACGGGGAGCGGCTAAGGCGATCGAGACCCAATCTCCAACCTTGGCGAAGAAGCGGGAGAAGTAAGCGGTGAAGACCAACACTCTTTCTCCGGAACTGCTCGGCAAGCGCAATTGGAATTTAGGAGCGGGCAAGTTGACGTGTAACGTCCATCTCGCCCTCTTGGCACACAGTTAGCGTCGAGGCCGGGCAGAACTCCGCGTCGCCGACTACACGGCCAAGTGAAACTTCCTCCAAGCCGACTTCTGGCCCGGAATCAGCTCCGTGTTACCTAAGGGCACACAATAGGCTGCGGGTGCCATTGACGGAATCGACTGCAGTCCATCTGGGGATTTTTGTCTGCTGACATGAGAACGGCTCTTAAGAGCGAGGCGATGCCTTAGTTGAGATTCGCGTATTCGGCTTTGGCCTGCTTCAGAATGGGGATCTCCGGGTCCGCATCTTTCCAGAGCGTGAGGAAGTCCTGGTACGCGGCCTTGGCTTTGGCGGTGTCGCCCTGCATGTCGTAAGCTCGACCCAGTTGGAGATGAGCCAGCGCGCCAACGGGATCACTGACCACGATCCCGCGGTGATCGAGAATCTTCTGGAATTCTGTAACAGCTTCGGCACCCCGACCTTCGGCCAGATAGGCCTCGCCACGCACATAGACCGGATAAAGCGCCCCGAAAAGCGCATGGATGCTGCTGCGCGGCGCACCCAGTTCATGGGGAACAGCAACTTGCAGCGTTTTGAGGGCCCCTGAAACGTCGCCATGATTCAGTGCGAGGCGTGCGCGAAGCGTCGGCAGATAACTAAATCGGATTGTTGTATCCTCTGGAAACCGCCTCTCCAAGTCATCGGCGAGTGCTTGAGCGTGCAACGAATCCCCGGAGAGAGCCAGAGCAAAGCCAGCCCCGTATTCCACCTCGCGATCCGTGGAGAGCGTAAGTGCGGCCATCGCCCTCTTTCTTGCTTCATACGCGTTTGCGAAAAAAGCCTCCCGCACTGCCGCCCCCGCTTCCCACAGACCTGCCCTCTCCCGCCGCGGCGCCTGCTGAGCCTGATCCACCGCGTGGCGTGTCGTGTTCCTCGCCTGTTGCAGGTGGCCCGAGTACGCCAGCGCGAACGACTCTTTGTTGGAGATCCAGGTTTCCCCTCCGGACCGTTCCCGAGCCCGAGCGGCTACCCGTTCCATTCCCGCCAGGTCACCTCTCAGGAAAGCGATATCGTAGTCGAGCATGATGAACTCATCGATTTCCAGGCCGCGTCCGGCCGCGCGCCGGAGGGTATTCTCGGCTTCTTCCAGGCGATCAAGATAAACATCGTTCACGGCAACGTTGAAATACGAGATGGCAAAATCCGGGTCGAGGCTCGATAGCTTTCCGGGCTTCTGCGGCCGCCTTTTCGTATTGACCCGCGGCTTTGCTGATATACCCCGACAACAGTGTATGGGGCAGCGCACTACGAGGATAGGTTTGCATCCACTCCGCACAAGTCTGTCGCGCCTCTTCCAGGTTTCCCGTCACTAGCGTCTCGTAACCGCCAGAGATAAAGAACTTCTCCGGATCACTCGTGCGATCCCGCAACTGCCAGGCCCTGGTGGCGCCTTCTGCGGAGAGATCGGACTCATCCAGATCGGCGTACATGCGTCCCAGCCATACATGTGCCATGGCGAACTGGGGATCGATTTCTGCGGCGCGCCTGAAAAGCGGCAAAGCAGCGGCGGCGCCACTTGAGTAGTGGACCTTCTGGGCGGTGCTGTAAGCTTCCAGGGCCTCGAGGGATGGCGTCGTCGCCTCAGCGAGCGGAGTGTCGTGCCTTTCAATCGTGGACAGCGATTCGCCCACGCGAGTTCTGAATTTACTGGCAATTCCACTGAGCGCATTCAGAACGTCCTCCTTTCTCGTTGCTTGCGCCTGCTCTTCATCGAGGAGGTCTCCGGTGCGGCAGTTCTTTGCGCGCAGCCCCAACACGTACTGGCTTCCCAGGCTCGCGATCGAGCCTTCTAGGACGGCAGCACTTCCAGTCCGCTCGCAGACCTGCCGAGCGATCTCCGGAGTAAGCCGCGCGTCTGCGGACTGGCCCATCAGGCGAAGCGTCCGCTGGATGCGGTCGTCGGAGATGAGGCTGAGAAACGGCGACTGTTCAAGCTGCACCGCCATACCTTGCCGCAGCGTCCCGTCAAAAACAGGGTCGCCGGTGGTATTGCCAAAATCGGCAAGCACAACTGTATCCTTTTCACTCAGAACTGTCGGGCGGTGCAGACAAGAACCGGAATGTGCCGGCGGCAACCGCAAGCGGGAGGACCACAGCCAGCAAAATCCATCCCCAAGGCTTCGTCCGCTCGACCTCCACCTGCACTTTGGAGTGGTTCGCCGCAACAATGCTGAGTTCCTGATCCGGCACCAAATGCACACTCTCAGCAAGACGATACCCTCGGCCGGGTACCGTAATGATGTACTGGCGATCCTGGGCACTCTCGCCGAGCGCCTTTCGAAGCATGAAGATGTTGCGGCTCAGGTTGGCCTCCTCCACAAAAGTGTCCGGCCAAACCGTCTTCATTAGGTCGTCTTTGGTGACTAACTCTTTGCTGTGGCGAACCAAAACCAGGAGGATCTGAAACGTCTTTGGCGTCAGTGGGATAGGCTCGCCAGCACGACACAGAGTTTCCTTTTCAGGATCAACGCAAAAAGGGCCGAACGCGTACAGTTCCTTGAGTCTCGGACTGTCGGTCGCGGACATTGGGAGAGCCCCACCAAGCTGGAGGAGTGGATTTTAGCACGATTCAGGATCTGAACCGCCGCAGTCGGCGCTCACCTCGGTCCTATGAAGTGGCTCGTTCTCTAGCAGTTATCCACCTGCGAGAAATTATCAGAACTTTTCAGGAGGTTTGTAAGGACTTTTCAAGCGCCTGCCGGGCAAGCTGAGCTCGTTTTCAGTCGCACGCAGCGACGCGCCGGAAAGCAGGACCTTATGGGCAAGCAGACGAAGATCACAATCGAAACCGAATCTCTGCTGATTCTGCGGGGACGGAATTCGACAGCCTGGTGTCCGCTGTGTGCGGGGGAAGCGGAAATGATCGACCTGAAAGACGCTGGAGTGATTTCGAACCTGGAACGGCCTGCATTAGAGGAATGGCTCAATTCCGGCAGAGCTACATCGGTCGCAGGCGGCCGATGGCTCGGACGCTGATCTGTCTGAATTCACTGGTGGCCCGGGTGCGGAACACCAAAACCAGCTAGCTGCGGCATCCCGCGGTTGCAAAACACAGAAAAGGAGAACTATATGAACACGAAATTTGTTGCTTGGACGATATGCCTACTGCTCTTTTGCGGCTTGCCGCTGTTAGGACAGCAGCCAGGCCCACCTTCGCAACGAATACTGACGCAGTGCTGGGGCCAGCTTGGGCGGTCCTCCAGTGCAATTGCTGGCGCTTGCAAGCCAGTTTTGGCCGGCACACAAACGCAACAGTTCTCGCAAGGTCTCCCTCGTCACGACGACGGAGCCACATACATCACGTTCGATGTGACAGGCGACGTGAACGGGATCTTCCCTTATTCGATCAATGACGCGGGCGCGGTAACTGGGTCCTACGTTGACTCAGGTTTCAATTATCACGGATTTCTGCGTGACCTGCGCGGCCACATCACCAACGTAGACATTCCCGGCGCGGACAACGGCACCTATCCGGCTGCCATTAATGCATGGGGGACGATTACAGGCGGTTGGTGTGCGGACAACTATACGGTCTGTCCCGGATTCGTGCGGTACCCTGACGGCAGCGTCGTCAGCTTCCACTCTCCGGGCGATGTCTATGGTACAAATCCCACCGCCATCGATGCCGAGGGCACAGTTACCGGATTCTATTTCGACGCCAACTTCAACAGTCATGGCTTCTTGCGAACTCGCGACGGCAGGGTTACCGAATGCGATGTGCCCGGTGCTCAAAGTACGAACCCGACATTCATCGGTCCTGATCAGACCGTCGTCGGGGACTACACAGATGCAAACGGGTCGCATGCTTTCATCCGCAGCAGAGATGGCAGCATAACCACGTTCGATGTACCCGGAGGCATGAATACAGGAGCGGGCGGCTTTTATGGTGGCCAGATCGTCAGCATCAACCCGGAAGGCGCGGTTGCAGGTAGCTACTTCCAGCCCCTGCCTAACAATCCCTATGGTGGCAACTACCAGGGATTCCTGCGCCACCGTGACGGGAGTTTCGATACGTTTTATGCTGCCGATTATCCGCCTTGCTGTATTTGGACCTTCTCGGCCAGCATCACCCCAGACCAGACGATCACCGGCTACGAAAATGACGGCCACGATGTCAACCATGGCTTCGTCCGAACCCGCGACGGCAACATAGCCCTCTTTGATGCCCCTGGCGCTGGTACAGGCCACCTCCAAGGCACCGTCCCTCTGTCTATCAATGCCGGACGGGTCATCACCGGATTCTATAGCGACAGTAACGGGGCCAGCCACGGCTTCCTGCGAATCCCACACTAACCACAACGCCAGCGAGGCTGCGGCTCGGCGCTGATCTGCCTGAATTCGCTGTTGGGCAGTATGCGTAACAGCAAAACCTGCTAACTGCGGCATCCCGCGGTTGCAAAACACAGAAAAGGAGACCTTATGAAATCCAGATTACTGCTTACAACTTCATGGCTGGGCAGTCTGATTGGTGTGGCACTATCGGTTGCGTTGGCCGCCCAGGCACAGGCTCCCAAAGCTGCCCACTACAGGGTCACAGATCTCGGCATATTGGGAGGAACGAATAGCGATGCGCATGGCATTAACAATGCCGGCGTGGTTTCCGGCGGCGCGATGGCGTTCCGAGCACAGGAGAAGCCTACTTATGCCGTACTCCACACCTTTAGCGGTGCGGACGGCGAAAACCCGCAAGCGGCCTTAATTCGCGACCATGAGGGCAACCTTTACGGCACAACTTTCAGCGGCGGTGACCTCAGCAAATGCGGCGGAGTCGGTTGCGGAGTGGTATTCAGGCTGGACAAGAGCGGCAGAGAGACCGTCCTTTAT
Organism: uncultured Acidobacteriaceae bacterium; assembly: GCA_963782275.1. Lineage (GTDB taxonomy): Bacteria > Acidobacteriota > Terriglobia > Terriglobales > Acidobacteriaceae > Bog-257. The sequence goes on from CAWAJA010000017.1 coordinate 13,783, forward strand.
AGCTTTGAGGCAGGACTGGATGGAGCCGGTCCCGCTGCGGATCTGCTTCGGGATCAAAGAGGCAACCTGTACAGCACCACCCACGGCGGGGGTGACGTGAATGGATGCTTCGAACAGGGCGTACCGTGGTCCGGTTGCGGCGTCGTGTTCAAGGTGGATCCGAACACGCACACAGAAAAGACCCTTTATTCGTTTACAGGGAGCACGGACGGAGGCGGACCTTCCTCCGGCTTAGTTCAGGACGACGCAGGCAACCTGTATGGGACCACCGTCTTCGGCGGCGACTTCGCATGCTCATTCTACGGATTGCCCGGGTGTGGGGTAGTCTACAAGTTGGATCCAGCCGGCAAGGAAACTGTCCTCCACGCCTTCACCGGAGGTGCGGACGGACTCGCTCCTTATGGAGACCTCCTTCTAGGCCAGACGGGTGACCTTTTCGGTGCCGCAGACAACGGCGGCGACACTAGCAGCCAGTTCTGCGGTGTCACAGTCTTAAATCTTACGGGACTCGCGGGTTGCGGAACGGTCTACCAGATTGGTCGAGACGGAAGATTCACGGTGCAGCACACTTTCCACGGAACGGACGGTGGTCCATACCCTGATGGATGGTTGGTCCGGGATCACGAGGGCAATCTTTACGGCATGACGGGCAATGGGGGCAACTTAAGCGGATGCTCCGGTCTCGGGTGCGGAATCGTCTTCAAATTGGATCAGAGTGGCAAAGAGACAGTGCTTTACAGCTTTACCGGAGCCGCAGACGGGGCCGTTCCCCTTGCAAGTGTCATCCGGGACTCAGCGGGCAACCTGTATGGCACCACATACAACGGGGGTGATCTCACCGACTCGCCGTGCGCCGCCATGGGGGGCTGTGGTGTTGTGTTCAAGCTGGATCGAGCCGGCAATGAAACCATCCTCCACACCTTCACTGGCGGTGCGGACGGGGCTAACCCCAGCGCGAACTTGATCTTCGACGAAGATGACAACCTCTATGGCACTACGTCATTCGGCGGCGATGTCACCGGCTCGCCCTGCGCCGCCGTGGGAGGCTGCGGCGTGGTGTTCAAGATCGACCTCCATTGTCTCGCAGAAAGAGAAGAGACTGGCGAAAGGTCTAACGCAAACAGTCGGGACAATGTTCGCGAACCGTCCAATTAGGCTGCCGGGATTGGGGTTAATAGGTCTTCGGTCCCTGAGGCAGAGCAGTCAGCGCGACAATGAGCACCGATCTCAATCGCGCCTTGTGCCCCTCGGCTTGTGACTGACTGTTCGAAAGGGCAGCGAGGCTCCGCTGCCCTCTTCTTCTTGCCTCTGCCGTCACCACAACGCCAGCGAGGCTGCGGCTCGGCGCTGATCTGCCTGAACTCGCTGTTGGCCAGTATGCGTAACAGCAAAGCCTGCTAATTGCGGCATCCTGCAGTTGCAAAACACAGAAAAGGAGACCTTATGAAATCCAGATTGTTGTTCACTATTTGGCACGTGGCGGCGATGTTGATAGTCACTGGCACCGCACTTAGGGCAACTCCCCTCCGGCGAATTCCAAGCCAGCGACACTGCCAAGCCACCCACGCCCCGATCAAGACAAGAGATTACCTTTGCCCATGTGGGACGTGATCTCGCATTCAGTTTCATTCAACCGGCGGGCTACGACGCCGTCCACATCCGCTGGAGTAGTAGCAGCCATCCAGAAACGCAGGAGGAATATGTCATCGGCGCCGCGTCCCAGAATGTGATTCGGACATACACGATTCACCATGTCCTGGCGGGCAATTTCTATATGTTCAAAGTGCAGGCCGCATCAGCGGAGCCGGTCGAATCGGGTCTTCAGCGCGCAAGCCTTTAGGATGCACGACTGATTGGTGCCGGCAAGTCGGCCAGCATCCGGTGACGGCACGTCACGCCAACTTGACGTAAAACGCTAGGGCCTTATCGGAAGTGCCCCGGCGTGAAAAGGCGAAGCGGAGCGCCTCAGCGTAGTGCCGGGGCGCTTTCGATAAGGGCGTTAGAAGGAAGCCGCTGGCGCCAGGGTGCGGGAGCCCTCATGTTATGGGTTTTGAATGTTGGTGAGAGCGTCGAAGGCGGGGTAGCAGGCTTGGTTGGTTCAGGGGAATCCGGCAGAGCCGATTGGCAACAGGGCGGAGATGGCCTGTTGAGGCCTTCACTTAGACGGTTGGAACGATAGTTTCCGACTGCGAGGCACACGTATTGTGCGCACGCCGAAGCGCGCATGGTTTTCGTCAAAGGGACTGCCTGGTTAGGAGCTATCAAGGATATAGACCTGGTGCCCTTGTTCTTGCTGGATCTGGGCGGCGGTTAGCAACTCCACAACGCGCATTGGGCTACCGCAGATCGGACACTGCCAGACAGCGGTTGCAACGGGGTTCGCTTCGGCAGGCGGAGGTGCGACCGCTAGTAACCTCCGGCAAAGCGGCAGCAACTCCCGGCGCCGGCGATTAGCGAGCCAGCCAAAGTAGCGGATGCGTGGAAGACCCTTGGGCAGAACATGCTGCAAGAACCGGCGCAGGAACTCTTCTAACGTCAGGGTCATGGCACGGCACGTACTGTGATGCGCGTAGTCCTTCCAACGAAAGGTGACGTGATCGCCATCCACCGAGAGAAGGCGATGATTCGAGATGGCCACTCGATGGGTATAGCGGGCCAGGTACTGAAGCACGTGCTCTGGCCCGCCAAAGGGAGCCTTGGCATAAACGACCCAGTCTTCCCGAAACAGAGTGCGCAAGAAGGCTGCGAATGCCTTCTCATTCGCCAACGACTGACACGGGCCAAAGAAGACAAGTTGCTTCCTCTGAAAAGCCCGCCGTAATCCGGCCACAAACTTCCCGCGGAAAACGCGGCTGAGTACTCTCACTGGTAAAAAGAAGTGGGGTGCCGAGCGGATCCACCGCGAGTGATCAGGCGACAGTCCCCCACCCGGTACGACACAGTGGACGTGCGGGTGTCGCTGCAGAGTCTGTCCCCAGGTATGCAGAATGCTGAGGAAGCCGATCTCGGCACCGAGGCGAGCCGGATCGGCCGCAACTTCCAGCAGCGTTGCGGCACTGGCATCGAACAAGAGTCCGAATAGATACCTCTTGTTTTGCCAGATCAACGGGACCAGCGCGTGCGGCACGCTGAAGACCAGGTGAAAGTAGCCAACCGGCAACAGTTCCCGTCGCCGGGCGCACAACCACTTCTCCCTGGCATTGGTCTGGCACTTCGGACAGTGCCGGTTTCGGCAGGAGTTGTAAGAGATGGCCTGATGCCCACAGCGAACGCATTGATCGCGATGGCCACCGAGTGCGGCCGTGCGGCAACGCGCGATTGCGCGAAGCACTTTGAGCTGGGTCCAGGTGAGCGAATCGCAATAGCGTTCGAAGAACTTGTCTCCTGCCCTGCGGATGATATCGGCCACCTCCCAGGGTGGTCGTGTCATGCCTGATAGTCGTCCGGCCGCTTTCGTGAAAAGCGTTGGCTAGTGACGCTGATCTGATCCAGCGGGTTCGGTGCGGCGTGCAGATGGCGCTGCGACATGTGGAGATACCGAGTGGTATGTTCCAGGTGCGCATGGCCCATCAGAAGCTGGATCGTCCGCAGGTCGGTTCCTGATTCCATCAGGGTTGTCGCGAAGCTGTGGCGGAGTGTATGTGCGCCAATCCTCTTCTTGATTCCGGCGCGCTTCGCGGCTTCGCTGCAGATGTACCAGATCGTGTGATCGGAGATGGGCTGCTCGATCCCGCGATGCCCTTCCGTGCTGGGAAACAGATAATCCTTGGGCCGCTTCCATCGCCAGTACTCACGTAAAGCTTCGAGCAGCTTCAGTGTCATGGGCACATCACGATCTCGGGAACCTTTGCCCTGGCGAACATGGATAACCATCCGTTCGCTGTCCACGTCGCTCACCTTGAGAAGGGATGCCTCAGTGCGGCGAATGCCCGTAGCATAGAGAACCATGAGGATGGTGCGATGCATCAGGTTCGGAGCAGCCTCGATCATGCGGCTGACTTCTTCAGGACTCAGCACGACCGGCAGTTTTCGGGGAGTCTTGGGAAAGATCAAGTCATCGTAGGCGATGTCCCGCCGCTTCAGTGTCTTCTTGTAGAGAAAACGCAGCGCCGACATGCGTCCTTCGACCGTGCCGGGGGCAAGCTTCTTATCGCGGAGTAAGTACGTTTCAAACTGACGGATCTCGTCGCCGCCCAAGTGTTCCGGCGATTTTCCGAAGTAGTCCGCGAACTGTTTGATTGCGAGAATGTAGCCGCGAGTCGTGGCTGGCGAGTAGTTACGGCGCTGGAGTTCGTCCAGCACGCGTTGGCGAAGTGAGGTCACAGAAATCTCCTTTCTCTGTGACCCACACTATGTCACCTACTCCAACAATGCTGGGTCCGCCGTACGCGGTAGCGTCCGCCGCGCCAGCGGGTTAGTTCAAACGCCCGTTCCGTAGAAGTGGGCAGCCCAAACTCCCTGGAAGTCCTGTTGTGAGAGATGTGCTGCTGACAATCGCTGAAATTCCTCCCGAGCGACGGCCAAGGCAAAACTCATCTCGCGGCCTCTGAAGCAACTTGGTGAAGGACCATAGCGGGTTGACTCCCTAGCTCAGGATCATCGCAATCGTCTACAACCAGCTGAGCGATCTGAAGGATTGACTCAAGATTCGAAGCGGCATTTGGCACTTCCGCAATGCCGTCCTATACTGCCCGCCGACAGCATGGCTCTTGCATCCCTCAGCCCGTCCATTCCGGTATGCCGCGAGCGTGTGGTGAACATTCAACGCCAGTCGGAGCCCTCTGCGTGTGTGTTTCCGAATCAAACAAAACTTCTGCTGTCCCGCATTCTCGCCCCTTACGTTGCCATGAGTGACGAGATTACATTTCCGATTCCAGCACCAGAGGCAGTGGGCCCGGAAATCCTCGTCACGAAGAACGCCAGCGCTGGACCGAACCGTTACATCTACCAAGCTCCAATCGGATACGTCAGCCAGCCCAAGCAGGACAAACGAAACCAGTACTACGTCTCGGCCGAAGTTCGCCGGGGAAGCCTTGGCATCGGCACGATTTTCCTGTCTTGCGAGGTCCTCCGCGAGTACTTCTATCGCCTGCCGTGTACGGCCGACAGAGTCGATCATCCCACCCTGTACGAGCTCTTGCGGATCCCGGCTAGCGCTTCGCCCTCCGAGCTGCGCGTGGCTTTCAAACTGCGTGATCTGGAACTCAAATCGGCAGGGACTCCGCGCAGCCAGCGAGTCGCCCTGGAGCGGGCCTTCAACATCGTTGGTCAGCCGGAACTGCGCGCTTGCTACGACGCGCTGCTGGCTGATCCCGAAGCACCGGCCGTATTTCCGTATGGTGGATTTGGTTCTCTTGTCGTTGCCGGCGAACCTTCCCGTGATGGAGAGACTTTCTTTGCCCGCCGCATCCTCACGTTCTCACCGGACCTTCGGCGTCGGCGGTTTCATGTGCCGCTGCGCAAATGTGAGTTTTACGACGACCGGGCACTATGCCGCGACGTGCGTCGCAAGCTGGAGTTCTGGCTCGACCCGGCCGCCCTACATACAATCTGGGACCGCACTTGGAATCAGTGGAAGCATCTGTTGGGGACCAAGATCGAGGTCGAGGTCACGTTCGTACAGAGCGGGAAATACCGCAAACGTCGCGAGAAGTGGGAGCTCGTGACCTGGGAAACTGCATTGCCAAGCCGGTTGGAGGCCGAACTGCCGCCCGATTTTGATCTGCAAATGGAGTCTGCCAAAGCCACCTATCATCGCTTCGGCCAGTACTCGCGGGCTCTGGATCAGCTCCGGCTGCGCCTGGAAAATCGGGCAGTCGAGAAAGCGGAGCTGGAGCGGATGTGCTCTGAGTTGCGTATCCCGGGTGACTTTGATGTTGCTCAGATCAGCTGGCGACCTGATTATGATCCGTTCTTCTATCGCCAGCTCTCACGCCGGGCACGCCGGATCTATCTATTTCGGGATGAATACATCTTCGACGTTGAGAAAGCCGTGGTCGTCGAAACCCCACAGCTCGGCCACGCGACTTACATCTTCGCCAAACCCCGGAGCATGGATAGTTTTCTTGCGCTGTATACAAAGATCAGGAAGGACGACGTTCGGCGGAATCGAAACAACACCGCCGAGCGGCTCGGCTTTTTGGGGCGGGTGATTCATTGCACCAATCCAAAAGCGTGGCTCAAGGAAGTCAGACGGCGCTTGGGGGAGGGCATTGATCTTGCAGTAGCTATGGCGGAGTGAATTACGGATCAATGCGCGCACACTTTTGTGGCATTCGATTTAGCAACGCCTTCCTATGTACCTGCCGCTTTGCCCAGTCAAAGTGTGATTGGTGAAATAAATCTATTGACCGCCGTGACACCGGATTGAGACCGAACTTTCGCAGCCGGATCACCGATGCCTCGCGGTGAGAACGGTATCTGCAAGAGATTTGTGCCAGCTCCGCCAATTTACTAACAAGTCCACACCTACACCTACGATGCTCGTACAGCACTCGCCTGATCACCGTGTTTGACTACTAACCAATTTGAAGCTAACAAGAGCGCTGCAGTAGCCGTTTCTCGCGCCCGTTCGCGTTTACCGAAGGTTGCGCATGCACGGACGTGGCGACGCGCCGGCGACCAAAATCGGGATCCGGCAGGTCGCTTTTGGCACGCTCGAATTTATGAGGAAACTATGTCGACCCAACTTAGTCCGATTACTCCGGCCAGCCTGACACACTTTGAACCTTACGTTGACAGCAAACAAGCAGCCGCATTCCTGGCTTTTGACTGGAAGCAGGTGCAAAAGCTGTCTCGCGAGGGAAAGATTCCAGCCCACCCTGTCCTCAGTGGACCTCGGAATCAGCGAAGGACTTGGCGTTACAAGCTCAGCGAACTTGACGAGTGGGCTCGCTCTCAGCGAAACTCCCCGACAACCGGGAGTGCCACCTCTCCAAAGGAGAAGTGATGGCACGCTTTCAGAACGGATGGCTTCAAAAGAAGCCACGCAAATCAGGGGATATTTGGGTGTTCTGCTACCGTCGGCAGCGACCGGAAGATGGGGCGTGGGTGCAAGCCACGCCCATTAAGGTCGGCAGAGTGAAGGAATATCCAAGCGAAGAAGCAGCCTGGCGGCGCGTGGAAGAACTCCATCTCAATCCTAACCAATCACCTTTTGAAATGGGTGCGCAGCCGCTTTTCGGGGAACTTGCGGCGCACCACATGCAAAAAGAATTGCCTGACGATCAGAGCCAGGCCACGATCGAGAAGGCTTACTCGACGATCCGCAAATACAAGCGCAATCTCAGTCGCTGGGCCTTGCCTCGCTGGGGCTCCACTCCGGCTTTGGCAGTCCAGCCGACTGAGGTAGAGGACTGGCTTAGGGCCCTTAAGAACAAATTCGCGCTCAGGAATCCAACCCTGGGCGAGATCCGCAAGGCCATGAACAATGTCTACGTGCACGGACAACGACAGGGATTTCTGCCGCGCACGCCGGACGGCAATCCTATCGGCTTCGTACGCCAGTCGCTGGTGAGTGACTTCGAGCCGGTTATTCTCACACTGCCCCAAGTGCTTGACATCCTCGACACCCTGGATTTGATGCGCCGCACGATGGTGATCACCGATGCGGCCACAGCACTACGCGTCTCTGAAGTCCTGGCCCTCAAGTGGTACGACCTGGATTTCACAGACCAGCTGATCCGGGTACGGCGGGCTTACGTCGAACGACGTTTTGGCCCGCCCAAGTCGAAGGCATCGAAAGCTCCCGTGCCTATGCATCCGCTGCTGGCGGCGCATCTTCTTGCTTGGCGTAAGGAGACGCTCTACCCCAACGATGAGGATCTGGTGTTTCCCAGCCTTCGTTTGAAAGGGGCGAGGCCACCGGCAGCAAACATGCTGGTTGCGGATTACCTGAGAGTAGCGGCGAGGAAAGCCGGCGTGGTCGCGCCACCCCGTACCTTCGGGTTTCACACCTTCCGGAGGACGCTGGCCTCGGTGCTGGTGAAAATGAGAGTCGATGTCAAGACAGTGCAGGAGATTCTGCGGCACCAGAACTTGAAAACGACTCTCGAAATCTATGCCAAATCAATGTCGGAAGACAGGCTGAAGGCCCAGGGAATGTTTCTTGAGCTTCTGTTCAGCCACAGGAGAACGGAGCTGATCGGAAGCGGTTTGGTCGAGCAAGAGCAGCAACTGCCGGTAAAGCGGTAAATGGAAAATAGGAATGGGAACTAAAGTCTTTGGAATGTGGTGGCCAGGGACGGAATCGAACCGCCGACGCCAGCCTTTTCAGGGCTGCGCTCTACCAGCTGAGCTACCTGGCCACGGGCGCGAATGCGCTAGGGTTAGTGCTACGGTGACCGCATTATAACAATTGCACCTGCAGTCATGCCAACGCCAGACTCCAGGATCGTCGCCATCGTGGGCGTGCTCGATCGGCTGGGGAAATCCCCAATCGCGATTCGCAGACGCGTCAAAGCAAAGCACGCGTTGAAACCATTCCAGGTAGGATGCAGTTTCAACTGCATCACTACCCCATTTCAGCCTCGTTGCCGCGCTTGTTCTGTGCCGTTGTTCCCTAGCCGTTCAGTTTTTCCAGCACAAGGTTGGCAGCGGCCAGGTCCTCCACCGCGAGCCCCAACGACTTAAAGACTGTGATTTCAGTTTTGGGCAGCGGTTTTGTTCCGGCGAGCAGTTCACCCAACTCAGCATAAATCTTTGCTCCCGCCAAGAGGACGTCGCCCGACTCTTGCAGGGCCGCATCGCGCGAGTCCACCACAACGGCGCCACGCATTGCAGTGTCATCGAGTTCGCGGCGCCCAGGTCCAACTGCGCCCACCGCATTGATCAGGACGCCGGGTTTCAACCACGCTCCGCGTAGGACCGGCTCAGGCGAATTGGTGCAAGTTACCACGACGTCGGAGCCGCGCACGGCTTCTTCCGCTGCGGTCGTGGTAGCGCCTATCTCGTCGGCGAGTGAATGCGCATGTTGCGGATCGCGGCTCCAGACGCGGATCTCATCAAACTTCCTCACGAGAGATAGTGCCCGAAAGTGGGCCCGCGCCTGCACTCCGCTGCCGAGGATAGCCAGCGTTCCTGCAGCCGGGGATGACAGGAGCTTCGTCGCCACCGCAGAGACTGCTGCTGTTCGCAGCTCGGTGATCAGGCGGCCGTCCATCATCGCCAATGGCTCGCCAGTGTTGGAGCGGAAGATTGCGATGATGGCCTGATGAGTGGGCAGTCCGAGTGCTGCGTTGCCAGGATAGACGTTGACCAGCTTAGAGCCCATGATGTCGCCATAGACTGCTGGCATGATTCCCATCAGGCCACGGTGCTGTCTGACCGGGATAATGCTTCGAACCGGCTGCACCACCCGTCCGGCAGAGAAGTCGATGAGCGCGCGTTCCATCGCCAGGATGAGCTCGTCTAAACGCAACACTCCGCGGACGGCCGCTTCGTCGAAAAAGGGAATTGCGGGTTTAGGACTACTCGATTCGTTCATTGAGGGTCTACTCTATCAGGCTCGGTTAAGAATCGAGGAAGGAACGGAGGATAAGAGTCAACGGCAGAATGCTAACAGGCGATTGCCTGTTCACCAGGTGCTGTAAGCGGTGCCTTCGCTGGAGGTCTGGTCGCTCCCGCTGTGCACGTCCATGATTCCTGGTTGGGTCTGATCCGGCGACATCAAGCTATCGTCGGTGACCGGCACCCAAGTATCGCGCGACTTGGTGAAGGGATCCATCGGAAGCTGCTTGAGGTAGCCGGCGTCCACCAGGTCCTGCAACGATTGCGGGGCCTTCTGCTTATCGAGGGTGTACTGATCAATGACCGAGCGGAGAGTATGCAAGTCCTCGCGCAGCGCCGTTTCCTGCGCGTGCAGGATGGATTTTGAGTAGTTGGGCATCGCCAGCGACAGCAGGATGATGATGATGGAGATGACCACCATCAATTCGATCAAGGTGAATCCGCGCTGTCGCGAACGTCGCTGCATATTCGACCTGTTTGAAACTACCACGTCTTGTACTTCGTCCCGTCCAACCCGGTACCTTCAGATTTGGTGTACACGTCAAAGACGCTTTGCCCGCCCCAGGAATCAGAATCGGGATCGTCCTGCATGGAGCGCAAGCCCCATTCGTCCTTGCCCGTCATGGGATCAACCGGAATGCGCCGCAGAAAGCGCAGCTTCTTGCCGTTGGAATCCACGCCCTTCACGAGGGTTTCGAGGTCGGGAGGATAGCCCTGGCTGTCGAGCTTCACCTGGAACGCGCCTCGATCGGCTGCGTCCTTGTATCGGTCGATGGCGTCGCGCATCTCCCATAGATCGCGACGCAGCTCCCGCTCTTTGCCGCGCTGGATGGTAACCCTCACCACAGGCATGGCCACCGCGGTCAGGATCATTAGGATCGTCATCGCGACGATCAATTCGGCCATGGTGAAGCCGTTCTTGCGTGCGATGGAGAGAGACACACGTCTCCGGTGGTCAGCCAGAGCACAATTGAAAAGCGTCGAATGCACTGCCTTTATCTTAGTCCTTCTCAGCTGCGCGGTGGGAGGTGGAGCGACCCGGAGTCGCCGCATCGCCATAGTTTAGACGCCGCTCCTAGTGAACCGTCACGATCGCTTGCGAGCCGCTCGCCGGCACATTTTGCATGGCGGCATTCTTCACCGCGGCCCGGTTGATGCTTAGGGTTGCTTGCCCAGGAGCTCTGGCCTGGAAGGTTAGTGTAAAGACTGCACCGTCGCCCGATATCCCGCCGCTTCCGGGAGGCCGCGAGGCCGTGAGTTGCAGGATTCCGGCCATGCTGTCATCGCGATTCACCAGCGCGACGGTCTGGCCATCCTTGGAAAGTAGCGGTCCGTTGGAAACGTTGAGAAGTTGTAATACGCGGGGGTTGTAAAGGACCTGCACAGGAACCGCATACACGTTCTGTCCGCCAGCCAGATTCACATTCACCGTGAAGGTTGCCCCAACCGGCTGGTCGAGGGTCGGCGGGTCGAAGCTCACGATAGCGCTTCCCGCCGGCGCCGAAGCGGTGGGAGGTTGCGTGACGGAAGTATTCGTGACGCCGGCCCCTGGCTGAACAGCCGGACCACCCGGCGGCAACGCATTGTTCTGCGCCGCTCCCGGCCCGTTCGGAGGTGGACCCGCGGGCTGCGTCGTGGACGACTGCGTGCTGTCGCGACGCAATGAGATGGTGCTCGCGGTGCCTACGTCGATGGCCTTCACGTTGCTCGGATTCAAGTCCTGTGCGCGCACGATATGCGGTATCAGGACGAAAACGATTTCGTTGTCTTTGACCTCCTTCTGTTCCGAGGAGAAGAAGTATCGAAAAAAAGGAATCTGTGCCAACCCCGGAATCCCGGCCAGCGACTTGGTTTGCAGATTCTCCAGAATCCCACCCAGGATGCTTACCTCGCCTTCCTTGAGGCGAATATCCTGCTCGATCTTGCGCTGCCCGATTACGGGCTGCTGAATGCCGCCAATGTTCTGATACGAGTCCACCGCAGAAATATCCATGGAGAGTTTCAGGGTGATCTCGTCGAGGCCATGTACGTGCGGCGTGATATCGATATTCACGCCCACATCGACGTAATTAAACTGGGTGTTGACCAGCGGGTTGATGCCGACCCCACCGATGCCCGGCTGAAACGATCCCGTGGCCACAGGAACGCGTTCGCCAATCTTCAGCGAAGCCTTCTGGCCGTCTGAGGCGCGAATTTGGGGCTGCTGGATGAGCTTGCTGCTGCTGTCGGTGAGCAAGAAGTTCGCTGTGGTTGCTGGAATGGTGATCGCGATGTTCGTGGCGTTGAGGTTCGCCAGCTGATTCAGGGTGATCGTGCCAGTCGAAGCGCCCGTGCTCGTGGTGACGGTTCCATTTCCGGTACCGACATTCGTGCCCGATGTCGAGGTCGTGGTGCCGGTGTTGCTCTGCAAATTCGCTGTTATGCTGGCCGGCGGCTGGATGCCGAGGTTGCGCAGCTTATCGCGATTGACCTGCATGATCGCGACCTCCACTACGACTTCAGGCCGCGATTTGTCGAGATCATCGATGAGCTTCTCAGCCATCGCGATCTGGTCCGGGGTGCCGCGCACCACCACCGCCTGTTGTGAAGGGAACTGTTGCAGGCGCTGGGTTTCCAGCAGGGTGCGAAGAATATTGACCAGGTCCTGCAATTCGTTTGGTTGAGAGAGATTCGTCAGATAAAACGTGCGGATGACGCTCTGTTCCAATTCCTTGCGCTTGGCAGGAGTGTCGGCAGCCACGAAGATCGTGTTGGGCGTAACGGGGCGCCAAAAAGTCTTTGACTCCAAGGCGGTGATCTGGAGTGCTTCCTCCAGCGTGACTCCGTTCAAATCCACGCGAATGCGGCGCGAAGTGTAGTCGGGATCAAACAGTACGTTGATACCAGCCAGCTTGCCAATGCTTTCGTAAATCGTCTTGGTGTCTTCGCTCAGCTTCAGGATGATGGGCGTCTGCGAGATAGGAGCCAGCTCGACCGGACCGGTAGCTTCTTCCATGCGCCGGGTCAAACTCGACTGAGGGGTAGGTGGCGGCGCGGGGTTCTGGCTCTTGATCAAAAGCTGCCGTACCTTGTTCGCCTGTTGCTGGGCGATAAAACTTGACGGATCAATGGCGATGGCTTGCTCGAAGGCGGTCAGTGCCTCCTGCAGCTTTCCCGCAGTCATCAGGATCTCGCCTTGATGTACGTAAGACGCCGACGCCAGGAACCGCACGAAGGCAGCCGCCGTGCGGTAACGAAGCTCGGCGGGCTTGAGCTCCCAGGCCTGATGGTAATCGTTGTAGGCCGTAATGTAATCTTCCCGAGCCTCGGCAGCTTTGCCCTGCTCGTACAGAGCCTTGGCTTGTTTGTCTGTCGAGGCCAATGCCGGTAGGGCCGCGACGAGCAGCAGCACTGCCAAGATGCGGAAAGAACTCTTAATCACGTCGCCTAAAACCCCGGGGAAATTGCGCCGGCCCCTCTCCCTGGGCCCGCCGCCGAAGAGAAAGGGTACCGAAATTGTGAGACTTATGCTCACGCCAAATGTGAGCACGGTTTGCATTCGAATACACCGCTACTGAGTAGCACAAACGAGATTTAGTGTAATGGGCGCGATTATAGCATCTCCACTCCGGACTAAGTGGTGGCTTTCATCGTGTGTTAGCATTTGAGATTCGTGTGATGCACGAGACCATGATCGTTGCTCCCGCCCTGGGCAGTGCCACAATGGAGTCGCTTTCGAGCCTTCCCGTACGCTGATGTTTTATGGCCCGTCAACCTCAGACAAGCGATCATCCTCAGAAAGAGAAAAAGACCCGGCGCGACCCAGTCGCCAGTGGCGAGCGCGACGCGTCAGTCAATCGTGCCGCATCGCACAATTACTTTCTTTTGGAGAAGTTCGAAGCCGGCATCGCTTTGCGCGGGACGGAAGTCAAGTCCGTCCGGGGCGGACGCGCTAACCTGAAAGACGCTTACGGTCTGGTCAAAGACGGCGAGTTGTGGCTGATCAATGCGCACATCGGCCCTTACGAGCATGGCAACATCTTTAACCATGAACCCTTGCGCACGAGGAAGCTGCTGGTGCATAAGAATGAGCTGCACAAACTGATTGGCAAGACCCAGCAGAAGGGACTCACGCTGATTCCCACGAAACTCTATTTTCGACACGGCCGGGTCAAGGTCGAGATGGCTTTGGCCAAGGGCAAGCAGACCTGGGACAAGCGCGAGACCGAGCGCCGCAAGACTGCCGACAAGGAAGCCCGCGAGGCCATCGTGAGGAGCAGGAAGACTTAAGGGAATATTAAAGAGGACGCAGGTAATCGGCGGACCTTCGAGTTTGCCGAAATAAAATCATCAGAACGGAATCGCGATCAACATGAAAACCATTCTTCATATCGGATCACCCTCGCAACTGGAAACCGAGTGCCTTGTCATCCCGGTGCTAGACGCTGCCGAGAATAACAACGGAGACAAGTCCGACAAACATGACCCACGAATTCAGACCAACGACAAGGCGGTAATAGCCGCCGCTGCCGACCTGATCGCCTCCGGCGAAGTCACCGGCAAGGCGATGGAGACGGTCCTGCTGCACAAGCCTGCGGGGATGAAGGCCAAGCGTCTGTTGCTGATCGGGGGCGGCAAGGCAAAGAGCTTTTCCTCATCCGAGCTGCGCAAGCTGTCTGGCGCCGCGGTGCGAAATCTCAAAGCCAAAGAGCTGAAGAGCTTCTCATTTGTCGCGCCCAGCAGCGGCGGCGAAGAGTCCGTGAAGGCCATCGTTGAAGGCGCTTTTATCGGCAACTTCGATCCCGACTACTACAAAAGTGACCGCAAGGAGCAGAAGATCGAAGAGTTGGCCATTGTCGCTCCGCAGGGAGCGAACCAGAAGTCGCTAAGAACGGCGATGGAGCAGGGCCGCATCATCGGCGAGTCGCAGAACTTTACGCGTGACCTGGTCAACGAACCCAGCAACCGTATGACGCCGACTGTGCTTGCCGACCGCGCCAAACAGATGTGCGACGAGGTAGGTCTACAGTGTGAGATCTACGGCCCCGACAAGATCAAAGAGCTGAAGATGGGCGCCTTCTGGAGTGTAGCCCAGGGCTCCGACGAAGAGCCGCGGCTGATCGTGATGCGCTATGAGCCGGCCCGCGCGCGCAAGAAGCCTGTGCTTGGCCTGGTCGGTAAGGGAGTCACCTTCGACACCGGAGGCATCTCCATCAAGCCCGCTGACGGCATGGAGAAAATGAAGTACGACATGGCTGGCGGCGCGGCCATGATCGGCGCCATGCGAGCGATCGCACAGCTAAAGCCCAACGTCCGGGTGATTGGGATCGTCTGCGCGACCGAGAACATGCCCTCCGGCAAGGCGCAGAAGCCCGGCGACGTGCAGATTGCCATGTCGGGTAAGTCCATCGAGATCATCAACACCGACGCCGAAGGCCGCCTGGTGCTAGCTGACGGATTGCACTACGCGCGTCAACTCGGCTGCACCCACTTGATTGATGCGGCAACCCTCACTGGCGCATGCGTCGTCGCGCTGGGCATGGTGAACGCCGGCATCTTCTCCAATGACGAAGATTTCTACAACAGCTTCAGCAAGTCGCTGGAGAAGTCGGGCGAGAAGATGTGGCGCCTGCCGGTGGACGAGGAATACCGCGAGATGATCAAGTCCAGCATCGCCGACATCGTTAACAGCGGGGGACGCTGGGGAGGGGCAGTGACTGCGGCCATGTTCCTGAAGGAGTTCGTCGAGGACACTCCATGGATCCATCTCGATATCGCCGGCGTCGCCTGGATGGAAGACAACAAGCCTTGGATTGCGAAAGGGCCCTCCGGGGTTCCGGTGCGATCACTGGCGGAGTTCGCCCGTGATTTTGCGGCAAAGTAGCCCAGGAGCGCCGTCGCTGGCGGTTTGCGGAAGCGCTCCTACGTTGTAGGAGCATATATCTTGAGGAAAAACCAGCGGCAAATCAAACAATGTAAGATATCCCACCGTGTAGGACTAAATGAACATACTACACCGGAAATGAAGTTTACAAACTTTTAACATGAATATCGCCGTTTCCTATTGCCAGTGTCACGGCCGGACGGTTACTCTGGACGCAATTGCAAACCTGATCGGAGAGAGGGGAGTCGGCCAATCAGCCACTCCCCATTTTAGTTTCAAGTTTCCTGCTTCGAGTTTCAAAGCAAGAGCCGGTCGTCGCCCTCTTGGATTTCTCGGGGCTCGCGTTTCTTCCCGAAACTTGAAACTCGAAACTTGAAACTCCTCCTCCTCCGCACTACCATCGTGCTGTCATGCCAGTAGCAACCGATATCGTCCAGCTCTACCTACGTTCCCGTGAAGGCGCCGCGCGGCAACCAGCTCTCCTGCAAAGGATGGGCCCAGGAGGCCGCCATGCGCATGCTGATGAACAACCTCGACCCCGATGTCGCCGAAAGACCGCAGGACCTCGTTGTGTACGGCGGCACCGGCCGTGCGGCGCGCAATTGGGAGTGCTACCACGCCATCGTCAACTCGCTGAAGTCGCTCGAGAACGACGAGACCCTGCTCGTGCAGTCGGGCAAGCCGGTCGGCATCTTTCGCACCCACGAGTACGCGCCGCGCGTGCTCATTTGCAACTCCAACCTCGTCGGCCACTGGTCGAACTGGGAGAAGTTCAACGAACTGGAGAAGCTGGGCCTCATCATGTACGGCCAGATGACCGCTGGCTCGTGGATTTACATCGGCTCGCAGGGAATCATCCAGGGGACGTTCGAGACATTCTCCGCCGCCGGGCAGAAGCACCTTGGCGGCGAACTGGCGGGCAAGCTGATCGTCTCCGGCGGCATGGGCGGGATGAGCGGCGCGCAACCGCTGGCGGCGACCATGACCGGCGCGTGCTACCTCGGCATCGAGGTCGATCCCGAGCGCATCAAGAAGCGTCTGCGCACCGGCTATTGCGACTTCATGGTGAACTCGCTCGACGAGGCGCTGCGCATCCTGAAGAACGCCGTGCGCAAGAAGGAAAACATTTCCGTCGGGCTGGTCGGCAACTGCGGCGACATTATTCCCGAGCTGGCCGACCGTGGCGTTGTGCCTGACATTCTCACCGACCAGACCTCCGCGCATGATCCGCTGAACGGTTATGTGCCCAACGGCATGTCGCTGGAGGCAGCGCTGGAGTTGCGACAGAACGATCCCAAGGCATACGTCGAGCGCTCGCTTGACACCATGGCGCGCCACGTCGAGGGCATGCTGCAAGTTGCAGAAGATGGGCTCGGTCACCTTCGACTACGGCAACAACATTCGCACCTTTGCCTTCGAGCACGGCGTGAAGAACGCCTACGATTTTCCGGGATTTGTGCCGGCATATATTCGTCCGCTGTTCTGCGAAGGGCGCGGACCGTTCCGCTGGGCGGCGCTGTCGGGCGATCCCGCCGACATTCACACCACCGACGATCTGGTGCTGGAGATGTTTCCCCAGAACAAAATCCTCAGCCGCTGGATTGATCTCGCGCGCAAGCGGATCAAGTTTCAGGGACTTGCCGTGCCGCATTTGCTGGCTCGGCTACGGCGAGCGCGCGCAGTTCGGCCTGGCGCTCAACGATCTGGTGAAGAAGGGCAAGATCAAGGCGCCGATCGTGATGGGCCGCGATCACCTCGACTGCGGCTCGGTCGCGTCGCCCTTCCGCGAGACGGAAGCGATGAAGGATGGCAGCGACGCCATCGCCGACTGGCCGCTGCTGAACGCGCTGCTGAACACCGCCAGCGGCGCGTCGTGGGTGTCCATCCATAACGGTGGCGGCGTGGGCATCGGCTACTCGCAACATGCGGGACAGGTGACGGTTGCGGATGGAAGCGACGAGATGGCCAAGCGCATCGAGCGCGTGCTGACCAACGATCCCGGAATCGGCGTTGCGCGGCACGTGGATGCGGGATACGACGAGGCCAAGAACTTCGCAAAGGAGAAGGGAATCAAGGTGCCGATGGAAGGAAGCGACTAGCGGCTAGCAATTAGCGACTAGCTTGAGGCGCTTCAGCCGTCAGCTTTCAGATAATTTGTTTCATCCTGAGCGCAGTGATCTGTAGAGTTGTCATCCCGAGCGAGGACTTCAGTCCGAGTCGAGGGACCTGCTGTTCTTAACCATAGAAAGAAAGATTTGCACTCCGCCGATCAGCCTTCTCCAGCCACGCTACTTGTCCACGTTGCGCAACTGCTAACTCTGCGCATTGCATCTGGCGACACTGGCCCCCGTCGCGGTTCGCAGATGCGCGAGCTGGGCATCATCGAAGACGGCGCGGTGCTATTCTCCGATGGAAAGATTGTCGCCGTCGGCACGACCGACGAAGTCGCGAAACACGAACTGGCGCGGAAGGCCGACGAAATCGACTGCTCCCACAGTGTGGTACTTCCCGGTTTTGTTGACTCCCACACCCATCCCGTCTTCACCGCACCTCGCCTGATTGACTTCGAGAAGCGGACTGCAGGCGCCTCGTACGAAGAAATCGCCGAAGCAGGAGGCGGCATTCGCGCCAGCCTTCGCGGCGTTCGTGATTCGTCGCGGGAGAAGCTCGCCGAGCACGTGCGAGAAGCTTTCGACGAAATGGCTGCGCAGGGAACGACCACCGTTGAGTGCAAGTCCGGCTACGGTCTGAGCTTCGCGGCCGAGATGAAATCGCTGGAGGCGATTCGCGAGGCAGCACACCAATGGGCTGGAACGGTCGTGCCTACGCTGCTGGGAGCGCACGTGATCGCGCCAGAATATCGCGACGATCCGGAGGAGTACGTCCGCATTATCTGCGAGGACATGATTCCCACCGCCGCGAAGCTGAAGCTGGCGTCGTTCGTTGACGTCTTCTGCGAGCGCGGCGCGTTCACCATGGAGCAGTCGCAGCGCATCCTGCGCAACGCCGTCGAGCACAACCTGGGAGTGCGAGCGCACGTCTGCCAGCTCACACCGGAAAAGCTTGCGCCGCTGATCGAGTTCCATCCCGCCTCGCTCGACCACATGGACTTCGTCAGCGACGAAGACATCTCCGCGCTGGCGAAGCTCGACACCGTGGCGACACTGCTTCCGGCGGCGAACTACTTCCTCGGACTCGAAGACGTTTCCGCCGGCGCGTAAGCTCATCGACTCCGGCGTTCCCGTCGCACTGGCCACCGATTACAACCCCGGCACGGCGCCGACCCCATCCATGCCGTTCGTGCTCTCGGCCGCCTGCACGCATATGAAGATGTCGCCCGCCGAAGCCATCGTCGCTGCCACTTACAACGGCGCCTGCGCGCTGCGGCTGCAGGGCAGGAAGGGAAGTCTCGAGCCGGGCAAAGACGCCGACATCGCTGTCTTCGACGCGTCGGACTACCGGGAATTGGCATATTGGTTCGCGGTAAACCGCTGCCAGGAAACGTTCTTGAGCGGAACACGGCATTCCACGAGGCGCATGAAGGGGCGGTCCGCCAAATCCTGCCGCTCACGCATTTTCCGGAGAATCGTCTAATATGTTTGTAATATTCGCGGAACTCGGGCTGCTTTCCGTGCGTACCTCCTTTCATAGCTAGTGGGGCATCTTCAATTTTTTCGAGAGTGTGATATGAAACGAATCCTGCTTGTGTTCGCTGCGGGCCTGCTGGTCTGTTGCGCTGCGGTCGCGCAGCGCCTTCCCGGAGGCGCGAATCCCAGTCACTACGCGCTCACCGTCAACTTGAATTTCACGAACAATACCTACGACGGTGACGAGACCATCGATCTCACTCTCACCAAGCCCAGCAATACGATCACGCTGAACGCGGTGGAAATCGACTTCCACGAGGTGACGGTTACCGCTGGAGGGCAGACGCAAACGGCTAAGGTTTCCAGCGACGAGAAGAACGAGATGGCGACCTTCACCGTGGACAAGCAGCTGCCGGCGGGGGAGGCGAAGGTCCACATCAAGTACACCGGGCATCTCAACGACAAGCTACGTGGCTTCTACCTGAGCACCTACAAGGGCAAGAAATACGAAGTGTCGCAGATGGAAGCGACAGATGCGCGCGTGGCTTTCCCATGCTTCGACGAGCCTGACTATAAGGCAACCTTTGACATCACGGCGATCGTGGACAAGGGCGACACCGCCATTTCCAACGGGCAGATGGTTTCCGACACGCCCGGTCCAGGCGACAAGCACACCATCAAGTTCGCACAATCACCCAAGATGTCGAGCTACCTGGTGGCGCTGACCGTCGGCGACTGGAAATGCGCCTCGGACGAAGTGGATGGAATCAAGCTGAATGTTTGCACCGTCCCCGGAAAAGAGAACCTGACGCGCTTCCCTCTGGACGCGACCAAGGCGATTCTCCACTACTACGACAACTACTACGCAATGAAGTATCCCTTGCCTAAACTGGACCTGATTGCAGTTCCTGACTTCCAGGCCGGGGCCATGGAAAACTGGGGCGCCATCATCTATCGCGAGACCGCACTGCTGATCGATGACAAGACCGCCTCCGTGGGCGCCAAGCAGGAAGTGGCCGATGTTATAGCCCACGAAGTGGCGCACCAGTGGTTCGGCGATCTGGTCACCATGAAGTGGTGGGACGACATCTGGCTGAACGAAGGTTTTGCCACCTGGATGACTCCCCATCCCGTCGCGCAATGGAAGCCCGACTGGATGGAGAACCAGGACGTGGTGGACAACACCATGCGTGCCCTCAGCGGGGATTCGGTGCAGAACATCCGCCCCATTCACCAGGCAGCCGAAACCCGCGGCGAAATTGAGAACCTGTTCGACGGCATCGCGTACGGCAAGACCGCCGCAGTGCTGCACATGCTGGAGGCTTACCTCGGCCACGACACCTTCCGTGCAGGTGTAAACCTTTACTTGAAGGAACACGCGTACGGCAATGCAACTGCTTCCGATTTCTGGAATGCCATGACACGCAGTTCGAAGCAGCCCATTGACCAGATCATGCCCACGTTTGTCATGCAGCCGGGCGCTCCCTTCGTGGGCGTCGAGGCCAAATGCGAAGGCGGCAACACCACGTTGAATCTGTCGCAGAAGCGCTACCTGGAAACGCCCGCTGCCTTCAACCAGCCCAACGACCAGATCTGGCAAATTCCTGTGTGCGCCAAGGGCGTCAGCGAGACCTCTGCTGGAAAGCCGGAGTGCTTCCTGCTCACCCAGCGCCAGCAGCAGTTCACCTTAAAGGGCTGCTCGAAGTTCGTCTTTCCCGACGCAGGCGCGCTGGGCTATTACCGCTTTGACTACGACGCAGCATCCCTGCATCAACTGGGTAATGCCGTGGAGCATGTGCTCACACCAGAAGAACGCATTGCGCTGGTCAGCAACGAGTGGGCGCTGATGCGGATTGGCAAGCACAGCGTGGGAGACTATCTGGCGCTCGCCGACCAGTTGAAGAACACGCCGGGCTCCGACCTGCTGGAGCACTTCGGGGAGCGGCTCACCTTTATCGACGACTACATCGTGACCGATGCCGACCGGCCGCAGTTCCAGGCGTGGCTGCGCAACGCTTTCTCGCCGATGATGCAGCAACTCGGGTACGCCGCTCGTCCCAGTGACACGCCGGAACAGAAGCAGAAGCGCAGTATCCTGTTCCGCACGTTAGGCAATGTCGCACAGGATCCCGCGGTCATCCAGGAGGCCGGCATTCTTGTGCAGCAATATATGAAGGATCCTACATCGGTGGATCCGACGCTGGCCGGGGCGGTCGTCTCGGTCGCGGCCCGTCACGGCGACGCTGAACTCTATCAGCAGTACAAGGCGCAGTTCCAGAAGGTGAAGGCGCCGCAGCAGTATTACCGCTTCTTCTACGGCCTGGCGGAATTTCCGCAGCAGGCCTTGATCAAACAAACCCTCGACTCCACGCTGACGCCTGCCGTTCGTGGCCAGGACTTGTACGTTCTCATCAACATGCTGAGTAATCCCACCAGCCAGAATCTGACGTGGGACTTCATGCGCCAGAACTTCGACGAGATCCTGAAGAAGACGGGTGGCGGGCTCGGTGGCGTAGGAGTGTTCCTCGGCGGCGCGGGGAGCTTCTGCAGTACGCAAAAGGCCGACGAGCTGAAGCAGTTCTTCGCCCAGCATCCATTCCCCGGGACCGAGCGCAACCAGAAGGAAGCGATCGAATCCATCAACTCCTGCGTTGAGCTGGGCGGCCAGCAGCAAAACAAGCTGGCAGCCTGGCTGAAGCAGAGTGGCAGCATGAATGCTTCCGGCGGCGGCGCCGGCTCCAGCGTTGGAGCGGTGCGGTAGCGGCATCGACTAAGCGCGCATCATTCGTGGGGTGCCTTCAAGGGCCCCCAGTGCTACCGCTGGCTTCAGGCTGAGCAATGCTAGCCACGGCGAAGCACGCGAACATTGCGGGGG
Source organism: uncultured Acidobacteriaceae bacterium (assembly GCA_963782275.1). Lineage (GTDB taxonomy): Bacteria > Acidobacteriota > Terriglobia > Terriglobales > Acidobacteriaceae > Bog-257. The sequence continues at coordinate 35,615 of CAWAJA010000017.1, forward strand.
GGTTGCTACCGCTGGCTTCAGGCTGAGCAATGCTAGCCACGGCGAAGCACGCGAACATTTGCGCAGGGTGGTCATGAGCTTGCATTCCCGTCCGGCGGAAACAGATAATTTGCCAGCATTCGCTTCATCTCCGCGATGACGCGGTCGCGATCGTCGCGTGTGGGCTGCTCGTAAGCGTAAGCGATGAGCCGCTCCCCGGCCTCGCTCACGATGCGCAGCATCAGGTCAAGCTCCGGCGTGTTGGGAATGCCGAGCCGTTCAAGCATGAAGTTCTTCAGCAGCGCGGGCAGCCCCACGTTGGGCGACGCCTCCCGTTCCTTGGTCGCCGCGCTGATGTATCGGCCAAACGAAATCGTGCGGAAGTCGGGATGCGCGTCGAGATAGACAACGTAGGCATCCACTACGCTGTCGAGGACCGTTGCTGGATCGAACGTCTCCAGGTCGGCCATCTCACGCTCTATGGTCTTCAGAACGGTGTCTTCGAGTGAGGCGCGGAACTGCTCGACGTGGCGGACGGCGATCGCGTCAATGATGGTCTGCTTGTCGGGAAAGAAGCGATACAGCCCGCCAATCGACAGTCCAGCTTCGGCCGCGATCCGCGTGGTCGTTACATCCTCTAGCGGCATCTGCTCCAGTAGGGAACTGGCGGCATCGAGCACCCGCTGCACGGTGTGTAGGCTGCGTGATTGGACGGGGGAGCGGCGGCCGGTCACTGCATTATCCGTCCGATATGAGGATCGAAATCAGATGAGGAATTTCCAACACAAGAGACCTTCGCCTTGACATTGTCGCATGGAATAAGAGAAAATGCGAAAGAGAGTTCGCGTTCTCATTCGCGCCAAGTGTGCAAGCACGGTAGGGGTCCTTCGACTCCTCGCTGCGCTCGTCGCTCAGGATGACAAACCTGGGAATGACAGCCGGACTCAGACGAGGTCTTCCCCGCATGGCTGTTCCCGTTTCCCAGATGTGGACGGTTGCCACGTACGTCCTCAAACAGAAGATCAAGGGCCGCAAGCGCTATCCGCTGGTGCTGATGCTGGAACCGCTCTTCCGCTGCAACCTGGCCTGCGCGGGCTGCGGCAAGATCCAGTACCCAGCGCACGTGCTCAAGCAGAACCTCTCGCCCGAAGAGTGCTTCCGCGCGGTGGACGAATGCGGCGCGCCCATGGTCTCCATCCCGGGCGGCGAGCCGCTGATGCATCCGCAGATCGCCGAGATCGTCGACGGCCTGGTCGCGCGCAAGAAATACATCTACCTGTGCACCAACGCCCTGCTGCTCAAGGAAAAAATCGACTTGTTCACGCCCAGCAAGTACCTGACGTTCTCCGTCCACATGGACGGCCAGCGCGAGCATCACGACTTCTCCGTCTGCCGCGAAGGCGGATACGACGCCGCGCTCGACGGCATGAAGGAAGCGTTGCGGCGCGGCTTCCGCGTGACCACCAACACCACGCTGTTCGATGGCGCCGACCCCAACAGCGTGCGCGCCTTCTTCGACGAAATGATGGAGCTCGGCGTCGAGGGCATGATGCTCTCGCCCGGCTACTCCTACGACAAGGCGCCCGACCAGAAACACTTCCTCGGACGCGCCCGGACCCGGCGGTTGTTCCGCGCCATCCTGGCGAACCGCAAGACTAAGTGGGTGTTCAACCAGTCGCCGCTGTTTCTGGAATTCCTCATGGGCAAGCGCGACTATCCGTGCACTGCGTGGGGCATGCCAACCTTCAACCTCTTCGGCTGGCAGAAACCGTGCTACCTGTTGCAGGACGGCTACGCCGATACCTTCGACGAGCTGATGCGCGAGACTGAGTGGCACAAATACGGCACTGAGTCCGGCAATCCCAAGTGCGCCAATTGCATGGTGCACAGCGGATACGAAGCCTCGGCGGTGCACGACACGTTTGGCTCGTTGCGCGGATTCCTCGGCACCGTTCGCGCTACCTTCTCCACCAAATACAAGGACGACGAAGCGCTCGCCATGCTGAACGAAACCGTACATCCGGTGCACGCCTACAATCCGCTGGTACAGATCGGGGACACGAATTCCTGATATGTCAGTGTTTTCACCACCGAGGACACGGAGCACACGGAGAAGAAAACTGAATGAATTCCTCAGCGATTTCCGTGCCCTGCGTGGTAAGTAACCTTTGGATCGGCGAAGAGCGAAAGGCGAACGGCGGACTATGACCGAACCGCGGCCTCGCCGGGACAGTTTTGTTTGCAACGGCCGTCGTAGCCGGGTTCTGATATTCTTGCGCAACTAGACTTTCCCCAGGGAGGCCGTGATGGCGCTACGCAGAAGTTTCGGTGTCCTCGTGATGATCGCCTTGTTCGCGCTCGGGTCCGCTTCGGCAAGGGACGGCTCCGGTAGTTCCAACGATTATCTTGCGCTGGGTGACAGTATCCCATTCGGCTATCTCGCTCAGGTGCGATTTGAATACATCAATCCTCTAAACTTCGTAGGGTATCCGGATTGGACCGGCTTGGCGTTGAGCCTGGACCTGGCGAATGCCAGCTGTCCGGGTGAGACGACCGGCAGCTTCCTGTCCTCGAGCGCGCCCGATAACGGATGCCGCTTGTACCGGGAGCATGTTCCCCTGCACGTAGATTACGGCTCTGCCACCACGCAGATGGAGTACGCCACCACTTTCCTGCAACAGCATGGCGGCACGGCGCTGGTGACGATCCAGCTTGGCTCGAACGACGTGGATCTTCTGGAACAGGCCTGCAACAACGACCCGCAGTGCATCGCCGCCGGCCTCCCACAAGTGTTAGCCACAGCGGCGAGCAACATGACGACCATCCTGGGCGGCTTGCGCGCGACCGGCTATGTCGGCCCCATCGTCATCGTGAATTACTACTCGACAGACTACTCCAACCAGGGCGTGACCCAGGTGACATCTGCCTTGAACCAGGCGATTACCTCGCCGGCACCCTATTTCGGCGCTGTTGTGGCCGACGCGTTTTCGGCATTCCAGGCTGCGGCTGCACCGGCGGGAGGTAAGACTTGTGTCGCTGCCTTGCTGAACGGGAAGAGTAACGTGACCACCGTGCTGGAGTGTGACGTTCATCCCAGCCAGTCCGGCCACAAACTGATCACGCAGACGATTGCGAGCGTGAACCATTAACCAGGTAAGCATGAGTAAGTGGACTGTGCAACAGCGTCGCGTCCGCGTTTTGAAGGTAACCCGCGGTCACGGCGAACAGCAAAAGGCGAAAGGCGAAAAGCGAAGAGCGAAGAGCGAAATCATGAGCGAACCGTCATTTTCCCGCTGTCATCCTGAGCGACCTTCCGACCAATCATTCTCTTCCTGTCATCCTGAGCGGAGGCGGCCCGATGTTGGCCGCCGGAGTCGAAGGACCCCTATATTGTTGGAGATGTCATGAGCGAACCACAACGTAACTTGACAGTTGATGCACTCGAAGTAGTCGAAGGACGCGACCACGACCAGATCGAGGGCTGGGTCCCCGCGCTGGCGACCGAAGCCGAACTGCGCGACGCGCTCGAGCAGGCCTTCGACTACCGCGGCGACGTGACCATTACCCGCAAAGATGGATCGCGCGTGGAAGGCTACATCTTCGACCGGCGCAACGGCCCCACGCTCGACGCCTCCGTCGTGCGCCTCATCCCGCAGAATTCTCCGCAGAAGATTTCCATTTCTTATTCCGACATCGCCGCCCTGGCCTTCACCGGGCGCGACACCGCCGCCGGCAAAAGCTGGGAAGCCTGGGTCCGCAAGTACTGGGAGAAGAAAGCCGCTGGCGAGAAGCACATCGCGCTCGAGCCGGAGAAGCTGGAGTAGTGTTTCTTCTACCCAGCCTTCGCCAAGTGCAGGGTGCTCCGTGTCTCGTGGTTTTCGAGATCCGGGAGAGTCCGACGATGAGTGTGGAAAAGGTGTCGCGTCTCGAAACTTCCGGACTCGGACACTCCACCGGTTCAGCTTCAGCCGAAAGGCAGACAGGGTGGAAGAAACCCTCGCCTCGGGCTGTGATGGAGAGAGCACTGTCCACGTGCTCGGGGAATGAAGTCCCCGGGTCTCGAACTGCGCGAGACCCGGGCCACCCGCCAAACGCAGGGCGAATTCGGAATCGTCCCGGCTGTAGCTGAAAAAAGCTGCTTGTACCTCTGTTGCCAAGCCGATCTCCCGCTGCGGGAAAACCTATGGAAAGGACATAGTAGCCGATGTGGGCGGAATTGAATCCTCATAAATGCCGACAGGCGCATAAGGCGGCATCCGCAAGATTTGTCATCACGAGCAGCGGACCTGCTGGGGCAGGTTGAAGCAGGAATGACAAGTCTGCAACAGCGTCGGCTAAGTCCTTTGTTTGAGCTGTTGTCATTGGGAGCGGCCAAGAACGGGCGCTCCGTCGAAAGTGTGGTTGCCCGACGGTGGAAGCGCCGGGCTACAGCCCGGCGAGATATCGACTTTCCTTGGTTAGGGCTTCAGCCCTGGTTCCGTGTGTCCTAGCCGGGGCTAAAGCCCAGCGCTTCCACCGGATTTTCGTCCGCAAGCTTCGCCCGCAAGTCCAAAATGAGGGCTTTGCGCCAGCTTTTCGCAGAATCACGCTGGTCACCGCGGTTCGAATTTTGTCTTTGAGATTTTATGGCTGAAGGAACGTATCTCGACTACACTAGACGCAACTTAGCGTGTCGGTCCCTAGAGGGTGAGGGCCAAGCCAATGCTACGCACAGTCGTGACGACCGTCCACAGCGGAAGGGACGTAGGGCCATCACTCGCCTTACGAGTGCTGTCGACGCTCCGCCTGGCTCTTGCGCTCGCCCTGGCGGTGCACCTGCTGGGTCCGAGAAGTAGCGCACAGGAGCAAGATCAGTCTGGTCCCCTGCCGGATGCGCCATCCGTTACAAAAGCGCGGGTTACGCCGCAGGGCAACAATGCGATGCAAAGCAGCGCTCAATTTGTCAGCCTGCTGCAGCGGGAATCGATTGTGTTCCCAAATCTCGCCACCAGCACTGCCCCCCTCTCCCCAGAGCAGAAACTCAAGCTTTCCGTGAACAATAGCGTTTCTCTCAGCGCCTTCGTCGCGTCCAACCTGAGCGCTGGTGTAAATGAGGTGCACGACGCACCAGCCGCCTACGGCGAGGGCGTTGGGAGTTACGGCAAGCGGCTGGGAGCGGCCATGGCCCGAAGGGCTTCGTCGCAATTTCTTGGGACCTTCCTGCTGGCTTCCGCATTGCATGAAGACCCGCGCTTCTTTGTGCGCAACGACCTCGGCTTCGGCGGCTCCGTCAAATACGCCTTACGTCGCGTCTTCGTCACCCGCAGCGATTCCGGCGACCCTGTCTTCAACTGGTCGGGCTTGCTGGGTATGGCGGGGGCCGAAGGCCTGGCCAATGCCTACTACCCGGGCAACTACCGAAGCGTCGCCAACACCTTCAGCCGTTTTGGCTTCGACATGCTGGGGAACGCGGGCGGCAACCTTCTGCGCCAGTACTGGCCCCGCATCAACCACAAGCTTCAATTAGTGCCACAGCAAACCGCGCCCGCTGCAACATCGAACCATCCGTAGGGGCTTCACCTGGACTGGAGCAGCAATGCGGCTGCCCTCACACATTCGCGTTGTTTGCAAATGTGTGGGCGATAGCATGGCGTGACGTAAATGGATACAAATATCGTGAGAAAAACCTATCCCACTCAACTAAAAAGGCTAGTGGGGCAATCGGCCAGCCGAAGGGCAAATTCGGAATCGTCACGGCTGTAGCGGAAAAAAGCCGTCTGTGGCTCTGTTGTCAAGCCGATCTCCCGGGCAGGAAACTATGGAACGGACATAGTAGCCGATGTGGCGGAATTGAATCCTCAAAAATGCTGACACCGCTGCCGGCAAAAGCTGGGAGGCCTGGGTCCGCAAGTGCTGGAGAAGAAGGCAGCCGACGAGAAGGGAATCGCCCTGGAGCCAGAGAATCTGGAGTAGTGTTTCTCTCACCTTACCCGTTGCCACGGGCTAGAAGTTCAAACCTCAACTCGAGGCGTCGCTCGTCATTGAATGCGAGCAGGTGCACTGTCGCGCGACCAACGGGCGAAATCCCCACGACATGAGCGCCCTGAAGCAAGAAGTGCTCGGCCCACCGGTTACGTCTGGGGTGAAAGAGGAGGACAATCTCACCACTAGCTGGATCCACGCTTGCGAGATTAGGGCCCTTCTGGAGATTGCAGCGGTGGCAGGCCAGCGCAAGATTGTCGATGGCGTCACCCCCGCCGTGCTGCCTGGCGACGATATGCTCGATGTGGTGTGTGAGCTCGCTATGCTCCTGGCGAAGCAGGCAGTACTCGCAACGGTTGCCCGCTCGCCGCTGAACCAGGTCCTGCACGCTAGCGTCCATCGCTAGCTGCGGTTCGACTCCAGTTGTCGACGGGCCTTCAGCTTTAAGATGGAAATGAAGTCGGCAGCATTGATGAAGGCCTCATACTCTCGCCGTTCCTCGCCACTGAGAACGCCATTGTTGGCTCGTTCGGCGAGGATGTCGATCCGCGCCTGGACCGCAGGATCAATGCGAAATTCAGCCACCCGCCGGGCTGATTCCGTGTCGAGGCAGCGGCTTAACGGGTCTAGAAGACCGTCCAGCGCGGTGATGCCGGAAGAATCGCCCATGACCATGAGAGTACCATAGGGCGAAAGCGCCGCGGTTGCGGGCCTAAGGCCCGCTCTACCGTCAATTATTTTCATCAATTACAAACTGCTTTTTTCCACCGCATCCTGCTCTTCGTGCTCCGATGTCGGTGGTTCCGCGTACACATGCATCTTGCTCGCAACATTCGGCGCCGCATGACGGCGCACAGCAATCATCTCGGCCACGATGGAGACGGCGATCTCCTCGGGAGTGACCGCGCCAATCTCCAACCCCACGGGCGCGTGGACGTTGGCAAACTTGTCTGCGGGGAAGCCTTCCTTCTCCAGCTCTTTATAAATCGAGATGGTCTTGCGCCGCGAGCCGATCATGCCCAGGTAGCGCGCGCGCGTATTCAGCGCCCAGCGCAGCACCCGCATGTCGTCGCGATGCCCGCGGGTGACGATCACGATGTGCGACGACTCCGGCGGATTCAGCCGCGCCGTCACCGCTTCGAAATCCTCGGCGATGACCTCGCGCGCCTCGGGAAAGCGTTCGCGGTTGGCGTAGGCCTCCCGGTCGTCCACCACCACCACGTCAAACCCCGCGATGGTTGCCACCTTGTAAAGGTTGTAGGCGACATGTCCCGCGCCAAAGACGTACAGCAGCGCGGGCGGAAGAACCGGTTCGATAAAGACCTCCAGAGTGCCGCCGCAAACCAGTCCGGTATCGTACTTGGGATTGTTATTCAGATTGAAGGTCAGGGTGCGCGGCTTTTCTTCTTCCATGACCTCGCGCGCCGCCTGCCAGACCTCGGCTTCCACGCATCCGCCGCCGATCGTCCCCGCAATGGAGCCATCATCCCGCACCAGCATCTTCGCCGTTTGAAATGACGGAATGGAACCCCGAACGTTGGTGATGGTGGCGACGGCGCCCCGCCGACCCTGGCGGCGCAGCTCGACGATCTGTTCGTAGATATCCATCGCGGGCGAGTTCAATTATTTAGATGCTGGGCGGCAAAGTCAAAAGGCTGAGCTCAGCCAAGATCGAATTGTCACGGAATTTATCTTCCTCTGCTACGCCACAGCCTGACCGCTGCTCCTTCATTGCTGGAGGGCCGGGCAGTCCCTGTATTCCCATTTTGGGAAGTAACCGCAAGATAATTACTTCCGTTCTTGACATCGGTTACTGCATGTCCTTACGCTTGACTTAGCGCGCCACGGCTGCGCCACACTCGCTAACCACGGTCCCAGGCGTCGTGGTTCGTGCCGCCCGCCATCGCGGGTTGCGGACTGAGGATGCGAACTGTGACGGGTCATCCTCTTCGACCCGGGTCCGGCTGTCGGCCGTCGCGTGGCCCATTCCTGCGGACCAGTCAGGTCCCCCTTTGCCTACCGTTCTTGATCACCACGGAGGCACGGAGATCATGGAGTCTTCTGGGGACTCTTGATCTCCACCCGTAGCCCATGAGCGCGGCAACGGCGTCACTCATCACGGACCAACACAGATTTTTCACCGTTTCCAGAGGTCTTATTTTTTCCGTGATCTCTGTGTCCGCCGTGGTGAAAATGCCTGCATCCGCAAATTCCTCCGCCTAAGTCTTTGTGGCTCAATATTTTGCCAATAACTCCTTGGGCTGCAATATTTTGCCGGGCATCTTTTACGGAAGCCCTTTGTTTTCAATATTTTGCAGAGGGAGTGGGGGTAGGGGGCAGTTCCAGGTGCCAGTTGCCAGCTGTCCGGTGGCGGTCATCAGTTCCTGCGAAGCGAGAGACGACAGGCCGCTGCGAACGGGGCATTGCTATCGCAGGTTCGCACCCTGAGCTTGGCTGTTGGCAAGCTCGAGCGCAGTTTAAGATGCAATCATGAAGAAGCTTCGCGTTGGTGTACTGTTTGGCGGGCGCAGCGGCGAGCATGAGGTCTCGCTGCGGGTGCCGTCGGTAGACGCAACCATGCAGCGGAGCCGGCCGTGGGCTGGCGCTGTCTGCGTTCGGGAAGAAGATCGATCTCGTGATCCCCTTCCAAGATTGCTGGTAGACCGTGACGATCCGAAGTCAGGTAGTTAGGTGAGCGACAACGTCATCTCCTACGTGGAAATGTGTCGCCGCGAAGGGACAAGTCTTCAGCGGGGAATGAACTTTGGTTTGCGCGGCAACCATTCCGTTATCCTAATGTCCATTCGTCGGAACGCGCCATATCGGGACCGTTTGGAGGATGGTGGTACGACGCTTATTTACGAGGGACACGACCAACCAAAGACTGCCGCTTGCCCGAATCCGAAACTTGCTGATCAGCCAGAGCGACATCCGTCAGGACGGCTCACTCAAAATGGCAGATTTCACGAGGCCGCACAGAGTGCTAAGCTCGGTCGACGGCCCCCTGAACGAGTGCGGGTTTACGAGAAGCTTCACGAAGGCATCTGGTCATACAACGGCATTTTTCACCTAGTTGACTCGCGGTGTGAGTCCGACGGTCACAGGTCGGTATTTAAGTTTCGCCTTATTGCTGTTGAAGGCGATGAGGACTTCGAGAAAGCTCCGAACACCCTCGCAGAACGGCGAAGAGTGATCCCGACATCGGTAAAGCTTGCCGTTTGGAAGCGCGACGGAGGTCGGTGCGTTTTGTGTGGCGCAACCGACGAATTACATTTTGATCATGATCTGCCGTGGTCCAAGGGCGGAACCTCGATAGCCGAAAACAATGTGCAGCTCCTATGCGCGAGACACAATCTCGCGAAGCACGACAAGATTATTTAGAGACGGAACGAGATGAAGAAGCTTCGCGTTGGTGTACTGTTTGGCGGGCGCAGCGGCGAGCATGAAGTGTCGCTGCTGTCGGCGGCCTCGGTCTTGAAGGCGATTGATAAGAAGAAGTATGAAGTTGTTCCCATCGGCATCACCAGGGAAGGCCGCTGGGTCACGGCCGCGCACGCGGAGCGCCTGTTGAAGGGCCATGCGTCGGGTGCTGCCAATCCGCGCCACTTGCGCGCCGGCGATCCCGAGACAACTTCGGCCGCCGCCGTTCTCGCCAAGGGCGAAGCCGTGGTCGTTCCGCCGATGCCGGGTGAGAACCACTCCGCCTTGATGCCGTTCGAGACCGGCGCCGGCGAACTGCATGCAGCGCACAATCCCATCGACGTGGACGTCATCTTTCCCGTGCTGCACGGCACTTTTGGCGAAGACGGCACCATCCAGGGACTGCTCGAGCTCGCCGACATTGCCTACGTGGGAGCCGGCGTGCTCGGCTCGGCCGCGGGCATGGACAAGGACGTGATGAAGCGCCTGTTTCGCGATGCTGGAATCCCTGTGGTCAAGCACGTCACCATACTGCGCAGCGCCTGGTGCATGGAGCCCAAGAGCGTTCGCCAGCAGATCGAGAGTGGGCTGAAATATCCCCTGTTCGTAAAGCCTGCGAACTTGGGCTCGTCAGTTGGGATCAGCAAAGTCCATGGCGCCAGCGAACTCGCCGCCGCCCTGGACTACGCCGCCCGTTACGATCGCAAGCTTGTGGTCGAGCAGGGCGTCGGCGGCAAGAACAGCAAGGCGCGCGAAATTGAATGTTCGGTGCTCGGCAACGACAATCCCATCGCGTCCGTTCCCGGCGAGGTCGTGCCCATCAAGGAGTTCTACGACTACAACGCCAAGTATCTTGACGAAGGCTCGAAGCTGATCATTCCTGCCAAGCTGCCGAAGTCCAAACAGAACGAGGTGCGGCGGCTCGCGATCGCAGCATTTAAGGCGGTGGACTGCGCCGGGCTGGCCCGTGTTGATTTCCTCATGGAGCCAGGCACACGCAAGATGTATGTCAACGAGATCAACACCATTCCCGGCTTCACTTCAATCAGCATGTATCCCAAACTGTGGGCGGCGACCGGCATTTCCTATCCCGATTTGATCGACCAGTTGATCCAGCTTGGCTTGGAGCGCCATGCCGACAAAAATCAAAATCAGTACAGCCGGTAGCGCTAACTTTTTGGTTGCGCTTTCGTCTATTTCAGCAAGCAGGGAGCGATGCTCGTGGGGGCATGCATCATGTTTCACTCCGCTAGGCATGCATGCCCCGGGCACCGCACACCAGCCTTCCTTTTCTCCTGATTCGCGACCAGGCAGGCTTTTCTCGCGTCCAAGCGCGCCGAAGAGTGCTGCCTGTTTTTTGCCTTCCGACGCTTTGGCGACGGCCGCGTCAACCCAGTTCGCCAATCGTGGGAACTTGACGACGGCCAGCACGCTGGAGACTCCCAAAGAAAAACGACAGCGATCTGTTAAGTTAGTGCGCACGCGCATCGATAGCCGGAAGGGAGCGTCCATGGCAAAACGTGCAACTGGAACATTTGAAGTGAAGGTGAGCCCGCAGGGTCCGGAAGACAAAGCCGCGGGATCGACTCTTGGCAGATTTTCGCTCGAGAAGCAGTTCCACGGCGATCTCGAAGGTATCAGCAAGGGCGAGATGTTGAGCGCTATCGCCGAGGTCAAGGGCTCGGGTGGTTATGTCGCCATCGAGCGAGTCACCGGAACCCTGGACGGCCGCAGCGGAAGCTTTGTCCTGCAACACGCTGGTACCATGACGCGCGGAGTTCCGCAACTGACAGTAACTGTCGTGCCTGATTCCGGATCGGGTCAACTGGTTGGCCTCGCGGGCAAGCTGGCGATCAAGATCGACGAGGGAAAGCATTCGTACGATTTCGATTACACGCTGCCTGAAGACCAGTGATCGCTGTTCACCGAATTCCGACTTGCCTTGAGTCAAGAGTGCCCGATTTCAGCCGATAGGAACTACAGACGAGCAGGTCTTCGGCATATGGACGCCACCATGAGAACTCGGAACGCTAAACGGCGAGGCAGACGCAAATTATTCTTGTTTTGCAGCCATCCAGTCGCGCAGGAACACTTTACCCGCCTGCTGCAGCGCGCTGAGTTCGACATCGTGCGGTGCAGCGAATTGCTTCTGCCCCAAGCTGGCGCCAACGTGTTCGACGAGGAGCAGCCTTGCCTGGCCGTCATTGATGCCAGCGACCCGATCGCCACCTTGGAATTTGTCCGCATGCTTCGTCTGGAAGAGCGCGCGGCCCATATGCTGGTGCTGTTGCCCAAGTTGGAAGATTCCGTCACTTCTCCATTGTTGCGGCTGGGCGTGAAAGGTCTGCTGACCTACGAGTTGGCGCCACGCGAACTGGCTCGCGCCGCTCGCCAGGTTGACGCCGGAATGTATTGGGTTCCGCGCGAGCTGCTCACCCGCTTTGTCGAGTCCATCCTGCCCGAGTTGCCGGGCTGCAAGTCGCTCGACAGCGAAGTGGACATCAGCCGCCGCGAGCGCGAAGTGCTGGACCTGCTGCTCGACAATCTTGCCAACAAGGAGATTGCCAGCAAGTTGTTCGTCTCCGAACGCACCGTGAAGTTCCACGTCTCGAACCTTCTGAGCAAATTTGGTGTCCAGCGCCGCGCCGACTTGATTGTCAAATGGATGCAACGGACCAGCGCGTTTCCGTGGCTGGCACGCGACTTGGGAAAGACCATTTCTGCGCACGTCAATTGAGCTGTGATCTTTCACTAGGCTCTGGACGATGCCGAACTCGTTGCGAAGGCAGAAGTGTCATCCGATCAGAAAAAGCAGGCCGGAATTGCTCCGGCCTGCTGTGGTTTGTGCTTTGTTTACTTCCTATACTTCCCCGGCTACTTGGCTGCGGCAACCGCCTTGACGAATTTGGCGCCGTTCGGCGTGCCGAGTCCAGTAACGTTGTCCCATCCAGGGGCAGTCGTTAGCGAGCTGTCGGTGCCGAAACTGATTGCGTACCAACGAGTAGAGGTTCCGTTGTAGAACGCGCCCACGAAATCAGTGCTGTTTTGCACCGGAGCCAACAAGTCCGCAGGAGCGTAATAGACGGGAGGATCAGGTGGGCTGTTGGTGGTGCCGCTGATGTTGTTAGGCCCGTTCACGGCAATCACATCTGTGATCGCATTGGCAGGCAGATTGTAAAGAATCGGAGCAGCCTGGCCGAGCCAGCTGCCTGCGGCTTGAGTCGCGATCGCCCATACCCCCGAAAACATGGGGCAGGCGAGGCTGGTTCCGCCTACGACTCCAATTCCCTGCTGTCCACCTTCGGTGACAACGACCTCGCCGCCGGTGTAGGGATCAGCCAGGAACCCGATGTCTGGGACGAGCCGCCACGAGCCAGGCAAGCTCCCCTGGTAGGAAGGCTTCGACCAGACACCGCTGGTGCCGCCACCTGCTCCAAAGTAGAAGCCGATGAAGAGCGGCGGGATAATGGGCGGATTGGGATCAACGTCGGCGATGCGGGTTAGGTTTGTGCCCCAACCCGTCTGCAGCTTCAGGGTGTAGTCGGTATTGAGAAACAAGCTGGTGCCGCCGACGCCGGTCGCGTAGGGAGAAGACGCAGGCATGGAAACGGTCGTCGAACCGTAGGCCAGCAGGAAGTCTCCGTCATCGCCACTGGAGAAATTGACGGAGATACCGAGCGCGGCGCCGGTCTCGTTGATGTTGTTTTCAACGATGAGCTCGCCCGGATCGTAGGTTGCGAGAAAAGCCTCTTCGATGCCGTAGCTGTTGGAGATCACCGGACCTAGGCCCTCGGCGATGGCGTAAAGCACCGACAGGTCAAGGTTGGTGGAGGAGTTATCGAGTGCCAGGACGAGGGCGATGTTGGCTCCCGGAGCAACCGAGTGCGACCACTCAACGTCGAGACTGGTTTCCACATCCCAGCCGCAAGTATTGCCTCCGCAATTCGTCGGGCCCGTCGGGTAATAGATCGCGAAGTTGCTCGGTGTCAAAGGCGGAAGTCCGTTGATGTCGGCGAAAGCGTTGGCGTCGTCCGTAATCGTATCGGAGCCGTAGGCATCGACGACGACTACAGTCTGGCCGGTACCGTCGAGGCCTTCCTTAAACAGTTGATGGAGACCATAGGCCTTGTCCACCTGTTGTGCATCGTATCCGCAGGGGGGAAGATTCGGCGGACCCTTGCCAATTTTGATGCCGTAGCGAGTACCTGAGTAGATGGCGTAAGGACCGCCACCAGGTGTCTTGAAGGTGTGGATCTGGGTGTCGCGAAGGCAGTCAGCGTTAAAGAACTGCTCGGACGGACCGAGGTGGGAGAGCGGGAATGGAGCCTCCGGCTTGCCCGTGTCGGGGTCGATAACGCGCTTCACATGGCTCTTGTAGCGGGTATCGGTGAGGCCTTGGACGGCATAAACCAGCTTACCCGCAGCACCGGGGATTACCGGTTCTGCGCTGGACAGGCGACGCACCTCGCCATTGATCGACGCCCGGTTGAGTTGCACCCCGGTCGCGCGTTCGATATCAGCTACGGTGCCGCGAGCCGTCACGGCATGATTGAGTTTTTCGGTGTTAACCACGTGGAGATTGTTCGCAGCGAGATACTGCTGAACAATGGCCATATCGGCAGCGCTCGGTGCGAACCGCGTCTGGTATTCCTTCAGATTGAGCCAGTGATGGTAATTGGGAGAATTCCGGTCGTACATCTGCCGGACCATTTCATCCAGTCCGGCTTTGTTGTGCTGCTTGAGCCAGAACGTCACGGCAATCACCTTGGACGGATCTTCAGCGCCAAGGATCTGGACGTTCCCGCGACCTCCATTCGCCGGCAGCGAGAACGCCGGAACCGCGATCAGCAAGACCGCAAGACTGGCAAACAGCAGGGCGGGAAAAATCCTACGTTTGTCTTGGGACATATGAAACCTCCTGGAAGATTTAGTCGACATGCCCGCAGCAGCGGACCGTCGTACCTCGGGCAACCTGGGTTGAAATGTGAAGGGTGATAGTTGTTCTTTAAGCGCGCTTTCTTTTCGACCTCGAAAGCGGCCCCATTCTACGCTCATCTCGCGTGATTGCAACGTTACGAAACAATTTTCTTCGCAAAATTTCGGTCATGATCAATGGCCGCTTCGGTGTGGCACCTTCGGGTGGGTAGGCTGAATCGTCCATCCCAAGGAAAAATGGTGCGTTGGAAGCTCTCTATGGGTATATAGTACTGGGTCGCTGGGTCGAAACGGGAATTCCCGACACCTTCCAGCCAGCAGAACACCACCAATTTGCGAGGATCATATGCGGCGTAATGGGCTGAGATTTGCTCTCGTTTGCACCATCGTGCTTGTTGCTGTGGCGCCTGTCTGGGCGCAGTGGGCCACTCCGAACATTGATGGTTCTATCGGCTCTAACGAATACGGGAGCAATAACTCCCTCTCCAATGCCGGCAACACCGGCCAGACCTGGTACATGACTTGGGATTCCACGAATCTCTACGTCGGCATCGTGAACGCCAACCTTTCCGAAGCTGCGGTGATTTACGTCGCCGGCAATCCGCAGAATCCGCCCACCTGTTGCAGCGATGCCGATGGCAATCTCTCCGGCTTCAACTATGACGGGTCCGATATCACGTCGCTACCCTTCCGCGCAAAGTTTGTAACCTACTTCAAGGACGGATACCGCGAGTACCGCAATTTTGACGGCAGTGGCAACTGGACTGGAGCAACGTCCAATTACGGCTCCTACGCAAGCAACAGCAGCAACACAAATACGCGCGAGGTCGCGATTCCGTGGAGCGCCATTACAGGCGGCTCGATTCCCTCGTCATTCGTATTCTTCGGCTATCTAACCTCCAGTGGAGGCTACATCTACGGCCAGGTCCCCAGCGACAACAACATTGGCGCGTTCGGCAAGACCTCGGCCACGCAATACTTCGCCATCGACAATACCGGGAACGGCACTAGCACGCCGCCGTTCTCCAACGAGCAGCCCGCCGGATTCAGCGGCGCCGATAAAGCGGGTTTCTACCACAACACCTTCGACCCGTTCTACCGCGATCAGGAAGGCGCGGTTCCCGAGAACTCACAAGTTACCCTGCGCTTCCGCACCCTTCATTCAAGCGGCATTTGGGGCGTGACTGCTCGCGCCTACTTGTTCGACACGGGATCGGGCGCCACCACTGGCCCAATCGATACTTCGATGCCTTTCGACCAGAACATCACCGTGAATGGCACCGAGTACGACGCGTGGAAAGTTACCCTTACCATGCCTTCCACGCCAACCGTCTACTACTACAAGTTCAAGATCAACCGCGACCAGACGAATGGCTGGTACAGCGACGACTATGTGGATGACAACGACAACGTCCACAAGGATGGCACTGGCGCAGCCAGCGATGGTGAACCCTTCCCGTCGTTTCAGATCACGGTTTACGATCCCAACTTCCAGACTCCGGCATGGCTGCAGAACGCGAACGTGTATCACATCATGCCCGACCGCTTCCGCAACGGTGACCAGACCAACGATTACTGCCGCGCGGGCGGGACGACGGGCTGCCCGGTTTACTACGGAAGCCAGCAGGCCTTCACCTACAACCAGTGGAACACGCAGATCTGCGATCCGCGCAATCAGAACTCGGGTTGCTACAACCAATTCAGCAACCAGTTCTACGGTGGCGATCTCTTGGGCGTGCAGAACGAGTTGGATTACATTCAGTCGCTCGGCATCGACACCATCTACATGAACCCGATTTTCTCGGCACGTTCCTATCATCGGTATGACACTGACAACTACTTGCACATCGATCCGGCGCTGGGAGGTGACCAGGCTTTTAGTTCGTTGTCCACGGAATTGCAGCGGCGAGGTATGCAGGTAATCCTGGATGGTGTATTCAACCATGCCTCATCCGACGGCATGTACTTTGACCGCTACGACCGCTATGGCGGAAGCGATCCAAACATCGGCGCCTGCTTGTCGTTGGGCTCGCAATGGCGTTCGTGGTTCAACTTCACGACAACAACGTGCCCTGCCAGACGAGCGACTATATCGGGTGGTTTGGTCTCGACAGCCTGCCCACTTTCAACCACACCATCGACGGCGGTGAAGGACTTCTTCTACCGTGCACCCGGCAACGTAACCCAGTACTGGTATGGCCAGGGAGCTTCAGGATGGCGCTTCGACGTTGCCGACGATGGCAACTTCCCGCATGCCTGGTGGGTCGACTACCGCAGCCACGCCAAGACGCTACAACAGCAACGGTCCGCTGATCGGAGAGATCTGGCCGAACGCCAGCCAATGGTTGGCAGGAGATCAGATGGACGCGGTAATGAATTATCGCTTCCGCAAGAACATCACCGGGTTCGTGCGCAATGCCGAATGGCACGACGACAATAACAATGGCTCGAATGATATTCCGGGTCTCACGCCAAGCCAGTTCGACAATGCCATCCGTGCCGTGCGCGACGACTATCCGCCGCAGGCCACGGCGGCGATGCTGAACCTGCTCGACTCGCATGACGTCAACCGCGCGCTGTACGTGATGACCGAGTTGGGCGACAGCGGCCTGGTGCAGGCGAAGAAGCGGCTGGAGTTGGCGGCGTTGTTCCAGTTCACCTACGTTGGCGCGCCCATGGTGTACTACGGCGATGAGGTTGCCGTGAACTCGCCTTCATTGGCCAACAGCAACAATGGCCCCATCGGCGATCCTTATACGCGGCCGCCTTATCCGTGGCCGGATCAGCCGGGTGATCCGACCATTTATGGCCCGCCGGACACCAGCGTCGAGAGCTACTACACGACGCTGGCGCACCTGCGGAAACAGTATCCCGTGCTGCGCAACGGATCGTTCGTCAGTTTGCTTACGGGCGACACCCAGCAGTCCAACACCGCCCCGAACACTTATGCCTTTGCGCGAGCTGAATGGCTCCGACGTCGCGGTTGTGGCGATGAACAATGGTTCGTCCAGCAACAGCGCATCGATTCCGGTGAACGGACTCTTCCCCGATGGCACGCAGTTGCAGGATGCGATCAGCGGGGCGAACTACTCTGTGAGCGGTGGTAACGTAGCGATTACCCTAGCAGCGGACACCGGAGTCGTGTTGCTGCCCTCGCCAGTGAACGTGGATCTCGTCCCACCCATCGCGTCGATCACCACTACTCCTTCGGCAAACGGGCATGGCTGGATCAACAGCAGCCCGGTCACCGTTAACTTGAGCGCGACCGATTCCGGCAGCGGCGTCGAACAGCTCCGCTACTGGATCAACAACGGTCCGGTGACGGTATCCGCGGGGAGCAGTGCCTCGACGCAAATCAGCGGTCAGGGTACGAATTCCGCGAACCTGCGTGCGCTCGATAACGCCGGCAACATCAGCTCACTGGTCAGCCTGGCGGTGAAGGTCGACCTGACACCTCCAGCCGTGAGCGTTTTCGCCAACCCATCTTCGCTCTGGCCGCCCAACGGCAAGATGGTTCCCGTCACAATCTCCGGCACAATCACCGATAGCTTGTCGGGAGTCGACACTAGCAGCGCGGCTTTCGCGGTGGTCGACGAGTATGGACAAGTTCAACCGAGTGGGCCAATAAGCTTGGGGTCTGGGGGAAGCTATTCGTTCACAGTCTTGCTTCAGGCGTCACGAAATGGAAACGACAAGGACGGGCGAAAGTACACGATTACCGTCAGCGCCAAGGATCTTGCCGGAAACCTCGGTTCAGCGGCGACGATCGTAACCGTGCCTCACGACCAGGGACATTGAGTATCATCCTATGGGGATGATTTTGGAGGGTGGGGAACAAGGCCATGTAAAGGACCTTGATTTCCCGCCCACACACAAACGCAAACGCTTGGCGCCACGCTTACTCGCACTCCAGAACTCGACGCGACTGTGCGTTTCCTGCCGCCTGTTACATGGTTACGTCGAGCAAGATTTGCGTTCCGCTATCCAGCTTTACCTCTTTTCCGCTGGAGATGAGCACTCCATCGGGTCCCAGTTGCAGGTTTTTGATCCCCAGAACTCCTCGGGACTGCTCATTCAGGATCGGTACTGATCGCGCGGTTTGGCTGGACAAGGCGCCTTTCTCAGTAGCTTCGCTGAGCCCGCTGTAGCTAACGCCACCAGAATCAGTTCCTGAGCTTGGATTCGGGGCCACCGCCTGGACGACACTCTTAATAGGTATATCTCCGCCACCCGGCCGAATGATCTTATCGAAGGCAATTGCCAGCGCCGATTCCGTGTCGCCCTTGGAGCGAGCTTTCGCTTGGGTTACGTGGCCGACTACCTTCGCGCCGCGAGGAATCATGGTGCCGTCAGAAGTGCGAATTCCTCCCGCCATCTTGGCGTCAACCTCGTCCCCTTCCTTGAGCTTTTTGGAATCGAGTGACTTTGCCAACTCCACAGTAAAGACTCCGGTCTCCTGAGCAACGGCGGCCGCGCTGTGCACTGCGGAGGACTGCGTTGCGGCTTGCCCGGGATGAGCAGCGGGACTTGGGTCCTGCCCCGCGCACACAGAGACTGCCAGAGCAGTAAATAGCATGCTCGTGAACCATCGTTTCATAGAAACTCCCTTCTGAGAGGCCGCCCCATTCCCATGCACGCCATAACGGCGAGATCTGTTACCGCCGTCGCGGGCAATACAGTGGATAGACGAAGCGTCGAGAGGTTGGTCTCGGTTATCTCGCGAGTATGGGCTCAGTGTCTGCACGTTTGGTGCGATAGCCTCGGATTTCATGGTGACCTCCTTATGGTCATAGGCTGTGGCGTCAGTCGAGTCGAGCGGCGCCGGGTTATGATTGCGGACCCGCCTCCCTTCCAACAGGCGGGATGGTTGTCCCACCTCCGGAAGCGTTCCCCTTTAAGGAGCAGGTAACTTTTACTCGGTTGCCCGCTCTAGTGTGTGGAGAATAGGACAGGTCGCTAAGTACCTCAATGCACCAGCGGTCATTTCGGGGTGTACTGAGATCATCGGCGGGTAACTTGTGGGGTTTCTTAGCCGTACGGAGGTGACTAACTCAGTCGAAGCTCTCTGGAGATGGCACAAAACGGCCCTTCCGTGGGGGCGCTCAGGGCCTGGAGCCGAGATCGAAGAGGGCCGCGAGCGGAATCCTAGGACTTGAGTCGTTGCAGTGAGCGCTTGCGGGGTGTGTCCAAGTCGGCCAAGGCCTTCACCAAGTTAAGGTATGTCTTGTAGGCATTCGGAGGCGGCGAAGAGGAAGCCAACCGCGCGGCCGCCTTAGCCGCAGCGTCATCGTCACCCAAAAGAGCAGAGACAATCGCCAAGTCGCCGGCCGCCCAGTAATCATCAGAACGTGCCCCCGCGATCTGGCCTTCCAATCTGTCCCGGAGTTTGGTGAGTTCGACCGGAACGTTCACGAACTCCAGCGCTGGCTGGGCTTGCAGTGAGGCTGGTTCGGCCAAGGAGTGCGGATAGAGTAGGATTCGTGTCGTTAAGCGGTTCACGGCGTTGTACGAGCTATGGATGCCATAGCGCGGATCCGATTCATACCGGAATCCTTTGTCATAGGCTCGCGCCGAGCCAATAAGGTCACCTTGCTCCCTCAACGTACCACCCAACATCCCATAGAGGTCCGCGAGTTGTTCAGCGGCGCCAGGCTGCAACACCGGATCGGCTGTGTGAGTGGATCCCTCCAACAAAGCGATTGCCTTCTCGAGTGCCTTCGCCGCCTCGCCATGGTGGCCCGAGGCACGTTGAGTTCTCGCGAGGCCCTTCAATTCCTTCGCATTATCCGGCAGTTCGGACATTTGAGTTCTCCCTCCAGTAAAGATCGCGTTTGAACGCCGCGAAGCGCTCAATGACGCAGCTCAATTCCATATCGCCTGGATAGGCGCGCCAGTCTCCGCGTTCCGGCATGTTCAAAGCCGCAGCTAAGGCAGGCTTTAGCCGTTCTTGCTCGACGTCTGCGTCACCGTCGCTCGATTTGGCAATGTAAACGGCGGTTCTGTATGCCCCGGAACTATCTGGCCCTTCGACGTATACATACGGCCGATTCTTGACGGCCGTCGGTAGTTCCTCCAGGCCGCGCACAGCGAGTTCCACGTACTTAGCCGCAAGAATCGCATGCAAATCGACGGCCGAAGGCAAACAGCACAAATGGGCATGGAGCGGAAATCCACCAGCCCTGTCGATTCGAGCACCACCGCCACCGCGGCCCTGTTCGTACATTATGGACCGAGTGACGCCATAGGCTTGATCGTAGAACGCAGCCGCGATTGACTTCAGGCGAGCGAGTTCCTCGAAGTATTCGGCCGGCAGTTGCGACAGGCTTCCAGTGCACAGGTAGGGGCTGATGGCGAGGTAGCCTTCGACTAGTTGACCGCGAGGCGCGCACAGGTACAGGTGCTCGCCGCGCAAGAGGATCTGCTCCTCTTTGATCTCTCCGTTCTGGAGGCAATACACGCACGTGCGCTGGGCGGTTCCAACACGTTCACTCGAAAATGGCGCTGAGCTGATCACATCACTTCGGCGACCTCGCTACGATCAACACGAGCGTGATCAGGATAAGGACTAGGAATGCAGCAGCACTGACCGCAAGCGCCGCACGCGACGGCCGGAATCCTTTTACCGGGGGAGTCTTGGGGCCAATATAACGCTGGTTCGGATCGAAGTGAAACCGGAGAGGCGCAATCTTTGGCTCGTGCCCGGTCTCCTTTAGTCGATGATTCCAGATAGTTCGTCCGAGGCAGTCTCGATAATTTCGGACCCATTCCCTAACCTTGTACTCCAGATCGGATTCCGTCGACCAGAAGACCATCTGCAGGTCGCCGATCGAGAAGTACGGATACCGTCTGGGCTCCTGGCTCAAGAGCAAGAGCTTGCGGTCGTAGGCGATTGCCATTCCGATCTCGTGAGCGCGGCTCGGATTCTCGCGGTCGGGGCTCTCAACCCCAAGCGTCAGGTCGGCAACTACGAAACTAGCGTGCTGAAGCAGCAATCGCGTTCGCTCGCGGACACTTTCCAGATTGGTGATATGACGGCCGTCGTCGGCCCACAGGAATGGAATACCGGCCTCATTTTCGACTGCCGTTCGAATGGCTTCGCGCGCCTGCGTGAAGTCCCGCTCAAGCCTCCCAACAAAGAACGCGTAGGGTGTGATCCGATCGCTCGGTTTGAGAACTTCGGCAAGGAAGGCATCGAACGTTTCATCGGGCTGCAGGCTCGAGTTCGCGTCATACTTCAAGGAGCCGTAGACCTGCCCGGCTGGGACCGTAACTTGTTCCGAGCCTCCGAACTGCAAGGTGACAATATCGGCCCTCTTGTTAATGTCCAGAATTACGCCCTCCTCTTTGAAGATCAGCAGAGGAATTTCCAGTTCCGCGCCGATACGCAAATCCCGGACCAGAAAAGAATACGTCGTCGAATCCTCCGAGGGTCGCTCGGACAACAGAACCACCAGCCCGGAGCATGCGCGCATGATGCGGAGGACACGTTCCTCATCACGATGCAGGTCGGTTACATCGCCAACGACCCGAACGTAAGCCTCGTCAAATCTCTTGACGAGCTGCGCGGCGCTTTCGTTCCACTTCCCACAAGACAGGTATACATCCGCCTTGTCCAGCGTGATGACATCCAGTTTGAAGCGTTGAGTTTCACTTGACATCAAGATTGCGCTCTGCAGTCGCTACCCGTTATTTCGCAGGAGCCGCTACGCGCCCCAGTTTTTCTATGCTTCCCAGAACCTCTTCACAAATCTCCAGCTCCTGATCGCTCCATACATAGAAGTAGACGCGTTCCATCGAAGTGGTAGGGTTTGACTCCAGGTAATCGATTGCTGCGGTAAAGCATCGTTCAGCATGCTCCTCTACACTGCCGCCGGCCGGCCCAGTTCCGAAAATCGGAAAGATGATGGACGAAAGGTGTTCCTCCCGGAACTCTTTCGAGTCAGCTTTTTTCAAGGCATTGGTAACGCAGCGTTCGATACGTTCAATCGGGCGATAACCCTCTCGCGGCTCACCGACCACGGCGGCCACATGGAAAATCCACTTTACGTTGTTGCTCTGGAGTTCACCCGCGCTAGTTGGGATGACGGTGGCAGGATCCACCTGTTTCTCGGCTCCCATCTTACGAGCCAACTCATCCGCAATGGTGTCTTCGACCACGCGCCCCGTGGTAGGCTGCTTCTTGGCTCCCAGATAGCGGATGTTTGCCGATGTAGTGGTCCCGTAGAAGCGATCCATCTGCATCTCCGAGTTTTCCGAATTGACCCAAATATCCCCAATGGTCAATTCTTCACGGTCGCCAGTGACCAAACCGATCCGCTTTTGGGGGCACTTCACCAGAGAATACTCAACTGTTTCGACCTTGCTCAGTCGCTTGGGTTTCGGGGCTGGACCGACTTCAACTTCCAACTCGGGCAGCACGCTATAGACCAGGCTGTCCACGTTCTTGGGATCTTTCAGCGCATTATTCACGAAGGTGCTGATCTTCTCCTTAGCATCTTCCACACCGCTCGGGTTGGTGGTGTACTCGATGGAGCTCATGCCGGCGATGTTGAACGGCCACGTAGTGCCTTTTCTGTGAATGAGGACAGTGACACATCTCTTGAGTGCGTGACGAACTCCCAGTTCATAAAAGACATTAGCGTTCAAAGTGCTTGTATCGACGATCGCCACCCGGTCCTCGAAGATATGACGGATCATGCGCTCATGGATCCAACCGGGTAGTGCGATGTCATCACACCGTTGACACTGCAACCCGGGTATCTTTTCGATCGCCTTTTCTATGATGTACTTGTAAATTTCGTCGAAGTCGACTTCATTTCCGTCGACGTCTTTTTTTCGCCCGTAGGGCATGATCACGAAGCAGGTGTCGCTCATGGCTGGATTCCACGTTCTCCTGTAGAGGGCTTAATCGATCCTGAGGGCCAGGCTCGAACGGTTTAGAGAGCTGCAGATATCGTATCGCCGATTGCGACGAACGATCGCCAGGTTTCATCCGCGGCAGGCGCGTCCGGGTCGTCTCTCCAGTTCCATCTCTCGGGGCGGGAAAGACTGTTGGCGAGCAGTTTTCTCATGTATTGGGACTCGATCTGGCCGTCCTCAGGTACCAAGAGCCGGCTGTCGCCGTCCGGGCTTTCATAGAAGATGTATTCTCCACCACCGGATAACTGTCTCAACCCGTCGAGCGATCCATCGAATTTCGTCCATCCGATGTGCTCAACCGCGTCAGGATGTACGCTCTGCGGCAATGGAACGAAATGCATGTGCGCATGATCCACGGTGCACAGGATCCGGTCGCCGGTCGTAGCCATCCCGTGCTCGAAGAGGTGAACACTGGCCTTATATAAACGCTGCAGTGCCAGCCTGAGGCTTCGCTTCAACTTCTGGAACTCATCGTATCCCCGCGAATCCAGATGAGCAAAACTCCGGATGTGTGACTTCGGACATACCAGCGAGTGCCCGCTGACCAGCGGTCCGAGACTCGGAAGCACGGCGAAGGAAAGGGTCTCCAGCATGACCCGGCGAACGTACGGCTGATTGGGAAGCATGCGAGCGATGAGGTCGTTGGTTGGCTCGCCTGCGATCTGGCTGCACAAGCAGCATTCAATGACGTTGGACATTGGCGTAATCCTAAGGAAAGCCCGCGGCTGCGGCGCAATCTCATCAGGTCACGCGGCCTCTCCAATGACTGGAACCGGCAAATTGTATCATGCCCGCGTGACGCTCGTGGCACGACTTCCGCCTAGATACCACCTATTCCCTGCAACTCGAACAGCGATCCATTCGAAGAATCTCCCCCTTCCAGCACTCCGAACAGGTTTCCCCCTCGTCCCGTTACCACATTCAGCGGATTGCGGTCCGGCCCGCGATCGAAATTCCAAAGCTCGGTGTAGGCCCAGGTACCGCCATCCGTCGGTGGAGTCAGCTGAAACACGCTGCCGGCAAAGAAATCAAAGTCGCCCTCGATGGCGCCAATCAATGAACCCGCAGCACCTTGTGCCAACGAAACCGGGCCGTAGCGGTGATCCGAGACGGCAGCGATCGTCGTGCGCGTCCACCCCGCCGTCTCGGGGGAGGGCGGCGTTAGCTGGAAGACCAGCCCCGTGCGTGGTCCTAACGCAAGGCCAAACAGCGTGCCATCGGACGTCAGCACCAGTTTGGAGGGCTCGTGCCCGTCGGCGTCGCCCATGAACCGCGTGATCACGCGTTCGGCCCATTCGCCGGAACCGAGCGGCGAGATCTCGACGACAGCACCGTTCCCACGCGAGGTCGAAACATACAGTGGGCTGGCGTCAGTGGATCCCACAATCCAGCTCGGCTCACCGCTTTCCGAACCACCTTCAAAACTGAAAAGGGTCTTCAAGGTCCATTCGCCACCGCCCGAACTGGGTTTCAGCCGGAACACGCTGCCGCATCCGAATTGCCCACAGGCCAAGGAGCCACCAGAGGCGATGCCGTACAGTGCACCGTGACGAAGGACCAGCGGTGAATACACCGACTCCAGGTTGCCGTCGGCATGCCCGGTGAAAACGTACAGAATCTGGAATGTCCACTGATTGCTGCCCATCGCTGGGGGAAGAAGCCGGAACACAGTACCGAATGTGCCACCGGTCGTGTAGCCGTATACGGTCCCATCTGCGGCCAGGGTGAGCGGCGCGGATGGAGATGACCCGTCCTGTCCTCCTTGGAAGTCGTAGAGTTTATTGAACACCCATGAACCGCCGCCGCTAGGAGGCGAGAGCGCGTACACCGTGCCGCATCCCGCGCCGCCCAGGCAGGGACCGTCGCCACCGATGGTGGTGGTGCCGTAGATAGTCCCGTGCCGGTCGGTGACTACGCCAGCGCCCGGCGAGTAGCCGCTGGCGCCATCAAACTCGAACAAACTCTTCGCCCGCGCGGGATCTTTCGCGGTCGCGGGTAGGATCAGCACCACCGCGAACATTCCGGCGTGTACCACTATCAACAGAGCGGTTTTCATGGTCATGTTGTTTCTCCTGGGCAGGCGCAAAGGCGCCCCCTTTGCGCGTTCTCGGACACTTCTTTTGAATGTAATGCTATGCCGCTAAAGCACGAGTAGCAATGAAATCATTGTGTTTTACGGAAGTCGAAGCATGCTCCGTCTCACGATCGCGACGGAGCCTCAGGCGCATTAAATGGATGGTGACGCGCAGCAGTTTTCCTGTCTGCATAGCTATCCTCTTAGCAGGTTTGACCCTCAATTCTGCTGCCTGTTACACTGAATCTTTCCCACCTTGTGGCATTCCAGATAAGGACCTTTCGTGCGCAGTTACACTCGACATCAACTTAAGCAGGACTCGTTTAGGACATCGACCACAGAAACCATTTCCTGGGCAGTAGAACATCAATCCAAGCTCACTGCTGCGGGCATCGTGGTCGCCGTAGTCGTAGCTGCTGTGCTCGGCGGCTGGTGGTACGTAGACTATCGCGACCAGCAGGCGCAAAGCCAGTTAGCTCAAGCGATTGAGAAGTTTAACGCTCCCATCCGGCCGGCGGGTACGCCTGCCACTCCAGAAATGCTGAGCTTCGCCTCGGCGCAGGAGCGTGCCAAGGTAACCAATGCCGAGTTCACCCGCATCGCCGACAAGTATTCTTTCACCCAGTCAGGACGTATGGCCCGCTATTTCGCAGGCATAACCCTGCATGACATGGGCGACAATGCCGGTGCGGAGAAGGACTTGAAGGACGTCGCGGACAGCCGGAACAAGGAAATTGCCAGCCTGGCGAAACTGGCGTTGGCCGGCATTTATCACGACACCAACCGCGATCCTCAAGCCATCGCGCTCTACAAGGATCTGGCTGATCACCCCACCGCTTCCGTAGGCAAGAGCGCGGCGCAGTTCCTGCTGGCGTCGTTGTATGAGGAGAGCCATCAGCCCGACCAGGCGCGCGCCCTCTATCAGCAGATGCAGAAGGAAAGCCCGGCCAGTCCAATAGCGCAACTGGCCAGCCAGAAGCTGCAGGCGCTCAAATAGCGTGCAGCCGAAGAGCTAAACCCTATTCTTCGACCTCGACCTCTTCGCCGCGCTCGGCCTTGGCCTGGGCAATGATCTTCTCCTGCTGCAAGGCGGGAACGAAGTCGTAGTGGTGCATTTCCATCGAGAAGCTGCCTCGTCCCTGAGTCATTGAGGTTAGGTCGGTGCCGTAGGTCAGCATCTCGGCCATGGGCACTTCGGCCTTGATGACAGTTTTGCCGGCCTTGTTGTCCATGCCCTGGATGCGGCCGCGCCGGCTGTTGAGGTCTCCCATGATGGCGCCGGCGAATTCGTCGGGAATGGTGATTTCGACGTTCATGATCGGCTCCAGAAGTGTGGGCTTGGCCTGCTCCATGGCCTTCTTGAAAGCGATGCGGCCCGCCATCTTGAACGACAACTCGTTGGAGTCCACGTCGTGGTACGAGCCATCGTAAAGGATGACCTTGAAGTCCACGACGGGATAGCCGGCGAGATAGCCGCGCTCGGCAGCCTCGACAATGCCCTTCTCGACGGCGGGGATGAAATTCCTCGGAATCGCGCCGCCAAAGATTTCGTTGACGAACTCGAAGTGGCCACCGCGCGCCAGAGGCTCCATCTTGATGCGGCAGTCGCCGAACTGACCATGACCGCCGGTCTGCTTCTTGTGCCGGCCCTGCACATCAGCGCGGCCGCGAATGGTTTCGCGATACGGGACCTTGGGCGCTTTGAGGTTGACTTCGGTGTGATACCGGTTCTTCAGCTTTGCAACCACGACTTCGATGTGCTGTTGGCCGGTACCGGCAATCAAGAATTCCTTTGTCTGGGCATCGCGGAAGAAGCGCAACATGGCGTCTTCCTCCATCAGCTTATGGATGCCGTTGCTGAGTTTGTCTTCATCGGCACGCGTTTTGGGTTCGATGGCGAAGGTGATGGCCGGCTCGGCAAAGGTTACTGGCGGATACTGGAGCGGAGCACCCTTGTCGCCCAGCGTGTCGCCTGTCAACGTGTCCTTCAGCTTTGCGACTGACCCGATGTCACCAGCGTGCAATTCGTTCACCGGGACCGCGGTCTTGCCCTGCATCACGGAAAGATGGGCAAACTTCTCGGAGTTGCTTCGCGTGAAATTCTGCAGCGTCGCGTCGTTCTTCAGCACTCCGGAATAAACCTTAAAGAACGAAATGCGACCTGAGAACGGATCGCTGATGGTTTTGAATACGAAAAGCGACAGCGGTTCGGTGTCACTGACCTTGCGGGTCGCAGGCTCACCGTTGTTGGCCGTGGCCGCGGCTCTCGCCGTTCCGCGCTCGACTGCGGTCGGCATGTAATCGACGATGAAGTCGAGCACCTCGTCGCTGCCGATGTTGCCGAGGCCCGAAGCGAACAGGACTGGGAAAATCTTATCCTCGCGGATAGCGTTGTGCAGGCCGCTGATGATGTGCTCCTCGGCGATCGTGCCCTTGT
The DNA here is from genome assembly GCA_963782275.1 of uncultured Acidobacteriaceae bacterium. Taxonomy (GTDB): domain Bacteria; phylum Acidobacteriota; class Terriglobia; order Terriglobales; family Acidobacteriaceae; genus Bog-257. Next base: position 63,340 of record CAWAJA010000017.1, read on the forward strand.
CGAAGAACTCTTCCATCAGCGCGTCATCACCTTCGGCGACCAGCTCGACCAGGCGCTCGTGCGCAGCTTTGGCTTCCCCCTCCATGCTGGCGGGAATATCTCCGACTTTGGCTTTGCCATTGCCGCCCATCTCGTAGGTGTAAGCCTTCATCCTCACCAGGTCGACGACGCCGGTGAAGCTCTTTTCCGAACCAATGGGCAATTGCACTGGAACGACCGTCCGCCCGAAAGCCGAGGTCAGCGATTCCATCGCGCGGGTAAAATCCGCGCGTTCGCGGTCCATGCGGGTGCAAATGATTGCGCGCGGCAGGGCGAAATTGTCGCAGTAGTGCCAGATGCGCTCAGTGATAACTTCGACACCGCTGACCGCGTCCACCACGACCAGCGCGGCCTCGACGGCAGGGAGCACCATCTCGGCTTCATGGATGAACATGTTGAAGCCAGGCGTGTCGACCAGGTTGATTTTGGTGTTGCGCCACTCGATCACCGCGGTGGCGGCTGATATGGACATGGCCCGCGAGATTTCTTCGTCGTCATGATCGGTAACCGTGTTGCCTTCGTCCACACGGCCCAGCCGTTGCGTGGCGCCGGCAGTGAACAGCAGGGCTGATGCCAGCGAGGTCTTGCCGGAGTGTGAATGCCCGACCAGGGCGACGTTGCGAATGTTTGCACCTTCGTAATTCTTCACCTATGACTCCTTCAATATGAGCCGAGCAACACCGCGCATCAACTGGCGCCTGGTAACTCCGCGAGTCTCTCAGAGGCGATGTTCCCCGGGAAGCAGCGCTCAAGCGCGTGCTTGTGCGACCCCGAGGTTGCCAGAGAGGCAAACAGTTACCCCAGGAGACGCAAAAGCGGCGTCTTCCAGGGACCCCAAGAAAGGCGGGGAACCATGCCGTCCTGCGCATGGTGAAGCCGAACAAACCTAGAATCGTAGCACACCGAGTTTCTTAGCCCCAAACCCAGCGCGTGGACTGCGCTTGCACGGCGAGACTCGCAAGGCCGCTTTCCTTTACTATAAGGAGATTCCTGCGCAACCTGCCGGACGAACCGGCAAAAGCATCTAAGGAAAACCTGGAATGAAACGTACTGTTCTCTCACATCTCAGCCTCCCCGTTCTGCTGTTGCTCGGCGCAACCATGGCGTGGGGCGGCGACACCTCCATGTTGCGTCCCCCAACGGGATCGAAAGTGGCCATTGTCGTCTTCGAGGATCTGGAATGTCCCGACTGCGCTCGCGCGGCGCCGCTGCTGCATGAAGCCGCCAAGACCTATAACATTCCCCTGGTTCAGCACGACTTCCCGCTGCCGCAGCATCCCTGGTCCTTCGAGGCCGCGGTGAACGCCCGGTATTTCGATACCAAGTCGAAGAAATTAGGTGACGAGTACCGCTTGTATATCTTCCAGAACCAGCCGTACGTCACCAAGCAGAACCTGCGCGGTTATACCGAGAAGTTTGCCGACCAGAACAAAGTAGTGCTGCCGTTCGTGGTCGATCCGACTGGAGACTTGGCTGCGAAGGTCAAGGCTGACTATCAGCTTGGACAACGCCTCCCAGTGGATCACACGCCAACCATCTACGTCGTTAGCAACAGCGCGCGCGGGACGCCATTTGTCGAGGTCGTTGACCGCACCCAGCTTTATCAACTGATCGAGCAGGTGATGAAACAAGCGGGCGAGAATCCTCAGGAACGCAAGACCGCCAGCACTCAAAAGACATCCCGCAGCCAATAGGACCTCTGGAGTTTCAGGAAAGCTCGCCCGCGCGGCGGGCTTTCGTTTTACTGGTCCCGTTTTCGGATAAGATGTGGGCCCCGATTTGGTGAATTTTTTCGGTATTAAGAGTGAGTCCGGCTTGCGTAATCGGCAACCATCTGCGACACTTCTAGTTGAAGTTGGTCGGCTGAGTGGCCCGTCCGTTTTCACCCTGCCTTGGATGATAACTGCCACAACTTCTGCCACGTAGTCGGGTTGCTTTGACTGGTCTTTGCTTATGCCCGATATAGCTAATGTAAAATCCATGCCTCCACTTTCGTCCCATGACCGTATTCTCATGGCGGCGAAGCGTTTGTTTGCCTACAACGGATACGAAAACACCAGCACGGTTGCGATTGCCCGCGAAGCGGGTACCAGCGAATCCCAGCTGATGAAGCATTTCGGCAGCAAGCGAGGGTTACTGAGCGTGATCCTTGATCGCGGCTGGAACACTGTCGCCGCACGCGTGCACATGGTACCGGCCAACGCTCCTCCTGCGGATCGGCTTTTTCGCGTACTGGAGTCGTACGTGATCGAACTGGAGAATGATTCCGACCTGCGAAATCTCATGGTTCTCGAGGCGGGGCGAGTGCGCAAAGACAATCGTGACGTGATCGTGAGCCAGGGCTACCAGCAGTTCGCTGAGATCGTCTTCAAGATCCTTGCCGATATGCGCGATCAGGGCCAGATTCGTTCGGATCAAAATCTGGAGGCACTTCGCGCGGCGTTTATCGGGATGACCAAGGGCCTGCTGCGGGACCAGGGTGTTGGCGGAGCGGTCTGAGTTCCGCGCGAGCTATGGTTCCGACGAACTCAAGAAGGTCCTGGGCACGCTGATTTCCGCGTTGTCCGGCGAAGGACCGCGCCAGTTGAAAGCGGTCAATAGTTAGAACCACCGGCCTCTTTGCACGACGGTGCCAACCTGTGCTCTGCAATCCTGATGCTCGGAGAACCGTTTTCCGGGCATTGGCTTGTTGCCGGGATCGCCCCTCGGACTAAGCCGGGGCGAGGCGCATGCTCAGATCAACTGCAGGCGCGGAATGGGTAAGGGCACCCACAGAAATGAAGCTCACGCCGGCTTCCGCGTAGGCACGCACATTTTCCAGTGTGATTCCACCTGAAGCTTCCAGCGGCACCGGCTGATCAAGTTTGCTGACCCGTTCAACCGCCTCTCGCACCTGATCTGGCGTCATGTTGTCCAGCAGCACGGCCTCCGCGCCATGCTCCAGGGCCAGATCAAGTTCCTCCAGCGAACGCACCTCGATCTCGACGGTTTGCGGCCCGCGCCGGTTGCGCAGCGCGCGCTCCAGTGCAGCCACTATTCCACCAGCTAGCGCGATGTGGTTGTTCTTGATGAGGACCCCGTCGCTGAGATCAAGGCGGTGGTTCGTTCCTCCACCGCAGCGAACCGCGTACTTGTCGAGGATGCGCAGCCCCGGCGCAGTCTTGCGCGTATCGAGGATCGTGGTCCCGGTTCCCGCAACCGCGTCTACATACCTGCGGGTCAGGGTGGCAATACCGCTCATGCGCTGCAGGATGTTGAGGATCACGCGTTCGCACGAAAGCACCACCCGCGCGTTATGCACGATGACTGCAATTGCCTGCCCTTTGCGCAGGCGTACGCCGTCGAAGATCTCGGTGTTGCTGGTGACATCGGGATGGGAAGTGACAGTGCCGTCGAGGCGCGAGAAAACGTCGAGGATGCGCGAAACACAGCCCACACCGGAGAGCACACAATCCTGTTTGGCCAGGATGGTGGCCGAAGCTCGCTGGTTGGGCTCAATGCACGCGTAAGTGGTGGCGTCGCGCGTGGCACGGTCTTCCAGCAGAGCATTTTCCAGGATTGCAGTGATCCTGCGGCTTGTCCAGTCCAAGATTGTTCTCCCCTGAGTCAGGCGCTGACGTGCTTAAGCGCCTAACTCTCCCAACGCCTCGTTCGCCTTGTGTACCAGGACCTCAACTTCGGCCTTGCGCTTCCTCAAGCCTTCCACCACGTGCGCCGGCGCTTTGGCCAGGAATGCCTCATTCTTCAACTGTCCATTTGCGCGCGTCAGCTCCTGGGTCAGTCTGGCGAGCTCTTTGCTAAGCCGGTCGCGTTCAGCTGTGGTGTCAACCTTGCGTTCGTAGAGAACGCGCACGTCGAAGCGCGCCGTGCTGCGGGCCCCCGCTGCCTTGGCCAACGATGAAACCACGAACGACAGGCTTTCCACGTTCGCCAGCCGCTCCATGGCGCCGCGATTGCTCTCCACGAGAGACCGGACATCGGTGTCCGCAAAGACCTCGATTGCCAACTTTTGCTTCGGGTCGATCTTAAGATCCGCGCGAATATTGCGCACGCTGACGATGAGGTCTTGAAGAATCGCCATTTCCGTTTCGGAGGTGACGTCCTCCTGCCCCGGATCGGCTTTCGGATAAGACGCCAGTGCGATCGACTTCGCCGGCGGCTTACCGTCGTAAAGCGCGTGCCAGATTTCTTCGGTAATGAACGGCATGAACGGCGACAACAAACGCAGAGCGCCTTCCAAAATGCCGATCAGGTTCTCGTACGCCCTGCGGGCCTGCTCACGATCATCGCTGGCGAGGCGTGGCTTGATTAACTCCAGGTACCAATCGCAGTATTCTCCCCAGAAGAAGTGGTAAACCACGTGGGCGGCTTCATGGAACCGATACGTCTCGAGCGCCTCGTGCACCTGGTGGGCCACGCGATTGAAGCGGGAGAGTATCCACCGGTCCTCAAGGGTTTCGGCCTTGAAGCCAGCGACGCCTTTGAGCGCGAGGTCCGTCGGTGAAGACGCGAAATCGGCTAGAGACCACACGCCCGACTGTTGCGCGCGGTCCACGTTCATGAACAGGAAGCGTGCAGCATTCCAGATCTTGTTGGCGAAGGCGCGATAGCTTTCCGTGCGGCTCTCGGAGAAAGCAATGTCAGTTCCGGGCGCGGCCATCGAGGCCAGCGTGAAACGGACCGCGTCGGTGCCGTAGTGTTCGATGATCTCGATCGGATCCAGAACATTGCCCTTGGTCTTGGACATCTTCTGGCCTTCGGCATCGCGCACCAGCGCATGGATGTACACGGTGCCAAACGGCACGTCACCATGCTTGTGGCCACGCATGAAGTGGCAGTTCATCATGATCATGCGTGCCACCCAGAAGAACAATATGTCGAAGCTTGTAATCAGCAGCGTCGTCGGATAGAACGCGTCCAGCTCCGGCGTGCTCTCCGGCCAACCCAGCGCGGAGCACGGTAGGAGGCCTGACGAAAACCAGGTGTCGAGCACGTCGCTATCCTGCTCGAGTTGACTGCTGCCGCACTTCGGGCACGTGGTGGGCGTCTCGCGCGCAACCGTGATTTCCCCGCAGTCTTTGCAGTGCCAAGCCGGGATGCGATGTCCCCACCACAGCTGCCGTGAGATACACCAGTCGTGAATATTGCGCATCCACTCGAAGTACGTCTTGGCGTAATTCTCGGGAACGAACTTGATGTCGCCCTTTTCCACCACCTCGATGCCACGGTCGGCCAGCGGCTGGACTTTCACGAACCATTGCGTCGAAAGCCGCGGTTCGATGATGGTCTTGCAACGATCACACTTACCCAAGGGGACGACGTAGTCCTTTGTGCCGACCAGAAAACCGCCCCGTTCCAGATCTTCGAGCACCCTCTGGCGCGCCTCGAAGCGATCGAGTCCCTTATACGGCCCGGCGTTCTCGTTCATCTGCGCGACTTCGTTCATGATGTCAATTTGCGGCAAGTCGTTACGCAGACCCGCCTCGAAGTCGTTGGGATCGTGCGCCGGCGTGACCTTGACCGCGCCGGTGCCGAACTCGGGATTGGCGAGAATGTCATCGGTGATGATCGGGATCTCGCGATTCATCAGCGGCAGCATGACCTTCTTGCCGTGCAGATGGCGGTAGCGCTCGTCGCCTGAATTCACTGCAACGGCAGTGTCGCCAAGCATGGTCTCGGGCCGCGTGGTCGCGACCACGATGTACTCATCTTTCGAGTCAATAACCGGATAACGGATCTCATAGATCTTGCCTGGCGTCTCCTCATGCACCACTTCGAGATCGGAAACCGCGGTGATGCAACGAGGGCACCAGTTGACGATGTACTTTCCCCGATAGATCAGGCCTTCTTGGTAAAGACGGACAAAGGCTTCCCGCACGGCGCGCGACATCCGCTCGTCCATGGTGAAGTACTCGCGCGACCAGTCCACCGAGGCGCCGAGCCGCTTCATCTGATTAAGGATGGCGCCACCATAATGCTGCTTCCAGTCCCACACGCGGGCGATGAAGGCTTCGCGGCCGATGTCGCGACGGTTCTTACCTTCCGCGGCCAGTTGGCGTTCCACCATCATCTGGGTCGCAATGCCAGCGTGGTCAGTGCCCGGAAGCCATAGCGTGATGTAGCCTCGCATGCGGTGCCAGCGAACGATGATGTCCATTTCGGTCTGGTTCAGCATGTGACCCATGTGCAGACGTCCAGTGACGTTTGGCGGCGGCAGAATCAGCGTGAACACCGGCTGCCCCGAGTCGCCCGCCGGGGTTTCCACGTGGAAGAGCTTCTCGCGGACCCAGTATTCGGCCCATCGCGGCTCAATCGCGCCCGGTTCATAAGCCTTGGGAAGATCGTGAGGCATTCCAGTCCATTCAACGTACGAGGGTCAAGCTTCGATATTACAAGGAGAAGCCGTCAGTCGTCAGCCTGAGTAGTTGTCAAGATATCAGTGTAAGAGAGGGAAAGGCGCAGCCGCAGCCGCGCCTGATAACAGACAATTCTTCCGGCTAGAAGATGCCCAGAAGCTTCTTCTTCTTTTTCTTGGACGAGCTTTCTGTGGTGGGATTGGCCGCTGCTGCCTGCGCCTGCGTGCCACTGCTGCTGCTCGCGGCAGCCGGCTGCGAACTGCCATCCGTGCTCGCGGCTGGTGCGGCATCGTTTACCTGTGGAGGCGCTTTTTCAGGGAGCTCCACTGGCAGCCGGTTGCAAATCGTTTCCCATCTCGGGAATCGCAGTGTTGCCGCTAAATCCTGCGGCGGCAGGGGTTCCATTCGCCGCCCCCCCAGGAGTCGCGCCCGGCGCGGGATCTGAATGTGGGACCGGGGCGTTCGCGGGAGGCGGCGCGCCGTTTGCTACTCGCTCAACCGTAACTGTATTGTTGCCGTTAAGGTTACTGAGGCTGCCCAGAATGCTGCTGTTGGCGGCCCGAACTATTTCGGGCGCGCTCGCTTGCTTCGGATCAACCAGCGTAGGCTCCCCAACCTTGGCGGCTTCGGTGACGTTCGGCCCCTTGTGGAAGTTCTCCATTACCTTGCCGACGGTGCCCACCGATCCACGGCTGGCTATCTCGGCTTTATCTTGCGCGATGGCTTCCGGAGTCGCCTTCGGGATCGGCTGCTTCATAGCCTCAAGCCGTTTCCTGGCGTCGCCCGCGCGTTCCTCCAAGGGATAACGAGTAAGAATGCGGTCATACGCGGCGGTCGCTCCGTTGGTGTATTGCTTGATCAGCACTCCCTTGGGCCCCTCCGGCAACTTCGATCGGCGTATGAGTTCGACTTCCCTTTCATAGGCATTGCCTAACTCAAAGAGGGCCTGGTCGGCGCCGCTGTACAGCGGGTAGGTATCAGCGACCGATTGCAGGCGCGCGATGGCCGCCGGGTAGCTCTCGCGGATAAAGTAAAAGTGGCCGATCATATACTCCCGGTCGGCGAGGACCTCCTGAACCTCCAGCAGTCGCTGCTTGGCCTGCGGCACCAACGAGCTGTCAGGAAACTGCAGGATGAGCTGGCGATACTCATCTTCAGCTCGCTTGGCGTGGGTAGGATCGCGGTCCGCCTTCTCCATTTCCCTGTAGTGGATATTGGCGATCTTCAACTGCGCTTCCGCCGCCTCGGGCATGTTGGGGAAGAAGGTAATGAAGTCCTTGTACTCGCTTTCAGCCTGCGCCATCGCGGCCGAACCGCCTTCCTGATACCAGGAGTCGCCAATCGCCAGCTTGGCGCGCGCGATGTATTCCGAGTCGGGATAAGTGTTGATCAGGGTCTGCAGGCTGAGCCGCGCCACATCGTACTTGTTGTGCTTCATCGCGTCCATCGCGCGGTCAAACAGTACTTTGTCCGGCTGCTTGGAGTCGACATTGGCAATCGGGTTCTGCGCCTTCTTGCTCTTCTTCTTGCTGGTCTTGGTGGACTTTTGCGTGTTGTTTGCAGGCTGAGCCTGATTTGTGCCGGCGGGCGGAGTGCTACTCGCGGCCGGGGCCTGAGTGCCGCTCGTGGCCGAAGCGTTAGTCGTAGTTTGCGCCTGATTGCTGGTTGCGCCCTGAGTCTGAGGAGCGCTCGTAGCTCTGGGCAACGGAGCCAAGCGGTATCAACAGGATTCCCATCAGGACGATGATGACTACGCGACGAAACATCCTAAGCACCTCTGTAATTACTGTATTCCTCGCTGTTCAGCTAAACGCGCACCAACGTCGCTTCCTGAGCGGCCTTCAAAAGAGCCGCCACATTGCGTCCCGGATCGCCGTGTCCGAACACGTGACTCCCCGCCACAAAGATTTCCGCTCCGGCGCGCGCCGCTGCTCCAATTGTTTCCAGGTCGATCCCGCCGTCTATCTCGATGCGAAAGTCTACTCCCTTGGCAGCGCGCATGGTCGCCAGCTTGCGCACTTTCTCCACTGCGCCGGGGATGAATTTCTGCCCCCCGAATCCGGGATTGACGGACATGACCAACACGTAATCGACGATGTCGAGCACCTCGCCGAGGGTTTGCACCGTGGTGGCGGGATTGATGACTACGCCAACCCGCGCGCCGCAGCTCCGAATCAACTCCAGCGAGCGGTTCAAATGGCGAGTCGCTTCCTGGTGCACCGAGATCCAGTTGGCCCCAGCATCGGCAAAGGCGGGGATGTACTCGTCGGGATTCTCGATCATCAGGTGGCAGTCGAGAGGCACATCCACGGCTTTGCGCAGGGAAGCGACTACCGGCGGGCCGATCGTGATATTGGGCACAAAATGGCCGTCCATCACGTCAACATGGAGAAGAGTCGCGCCGCCGCGTATCGCGGCATTGGCATCTTCGGCCAGGCGGGCGAAATCGGCCGACAAAATGGACGGCGCTATCTCAATCAACAGCATTCCCCCGCGGAGTATTCTTTGAGAATTCTAGCACGGGGACGCGAGTAGTTCGTCCCACAAAAGGAGCATGTCGTCTGCTCTCGTTTCTTCGCGGTTCGCCCTTCGCTTGTCGCCTTTCGCTGTCGCGGTGCACGGTTGGGCACCGGACCTAGCAGACTCACCTACCTCGGCCGTCGGCAACCGTGCCAAGAACAAGATCGGCTGCTTCACCAAGACTTACGAAGACTTCCCAAAATGGGACGAGAGGGCAGATTTCTGGCGAAAATTGCTTACGTGGGGCGCCGTTTAGTGCTACGTTCGAGACATCCAGAGTTCTCAACATTGCCGGCGCCCGCGACTCCTTTCTGACATTCGCAAGGATGTGACTGCCACCTCGGAATCTTCGTAACTAATGAAGTTGAGCGGTCTGGACCCGAACCCAGTAAATATTTCTCGGGAGGCAAGCCCATGCAGCATGCTCGCGGCTTCCAGTTCGTTCTCCTACTGTTCAGCCTTATCGTGGCGTTGCCATCTGCCGTCGCCCAAGTGGTGATTGCGACGTTACCAGTAGGAATTAGCCCTGGTCCTGTCGCAGTCAACCCGGTGACCAATAGGATCTACGTTGTAAATTACTGCAGCAACGATCCCAACTGCCCGAACGGGACGGTAACCGTCATCGACGGGGCCACCAACAACACCGTTACTACCGTCGCGGTAGGCCTGTATCCTAGTGCGGTGGCGGTGAATCCGGTGACTAACAAGATATACGTCGTCAGTTGGCTCGGAGAGGTGACCGTCATCGACGGAGCCACCAATAACACCACGACGGCCGACGCCGGATTTGCGCCCGAGGCCGTGGCGGTAAACCCGGTGACCAACAAAATCTATGTGGCAAGTTACTGCGGCACCGATCGCGGCTGCCAGGGTCCTGGAACGGTAACGGTCATCGACGGAGCGACCAATAACACCACTACGGTCGCGGTAGGATATTGGCCACTTGCTGTGGCAGTCAACCCGGTGACCAACGAGATCTACGTGACAAATGGCTGCGGTAACGATCCCAGTTGCGCCAGTCTTGCGACGGTGACCGTGATCGATGGCGCCACCAACAAGACTACAAACGTCAACGTAGGAATCGATCCGGTTACTTTGGCGGTCGATTCTGCCACCAACAAGATTTACGTGGCAAATAGATGCGGTAACGATGTCACCTGCCAAAGTCTCGCGACGGTGACCGTGATCGACGGGGCGACCAACAACACTACAAACATCAACGTGGGGTCTGATCCGTATGCTTTGGCCGTCGACTCGGCGACCAACAAGATCTATGTCGCAAATAGCTGTGGCAACGATCTTGGCTGCGCCAGTTTTGGAACGGTGACCGTGATCGATGGGGCGACCAACAATATTACAAACGTCAACGTAGGAGTCTTGCCGTATGGCGTGGCGGTCGATTCGGCGACCAACAAGATCTACGTACCAAACAGCTGCGGCAACGATCCCCGATGCCAAAGTTCCGGGACGGTGACGGTAATTGACGGAGCTACCAACAACACATTTCCCGTCGCCGTGGGCGATAATCCCCAATTCCTCGCAGTTAATGCAAGAAATATATGTTATGCACGCGATCCCATCGGCATCGATCTGGATCAGAGCCTGTATGCCTTAGACTCCACCACCATCGACCTCTGCCTCTCCTTGTTCCCGTGGGCTAAGTTTCGTAAGCACAAGGCCGCCGTCAAGCTGCATACCCTGCTGGACCTGCACGGCAACATCCCCACGTTTATCCGCGTTACCAGGGGTGCCGTGCATGATGTGAACCTCCTCGACGAGATCATGCCAGAGGCTGGGGCCTTCTACGTGATGGATCGGGGCTACATCGATTTCCAACGCTTATTCGTGTTCACGCTCAGTGCAGCCTTCTTCGTGGTGCGCACCAAGTCGAATGTATTGCTGCAGCGGCGCTACTCCCATCCGGTAGACAAGCGCACGGGCGTCTGCTCGGACCAGATCGTGATTCTGTCTTCCTTCGAGTCGGCCTCGGTGTACCCAGATGCGCTACGAAAGGTGAGCTACCGCGATGCTGAAACCGGCAAGCGGCTGAAGTTCCTGACCAACAGCTTCACGCTTCCGGCGCTGACTATCGCCCGCATCTACAAGCAGCGCTGGCAAGTAGAGTTGTTCTTCAAATGGATCAAACAGCACCTCCGGATCAAGGCTTTCTACGGCACCAGCGAGAACGCGGTGAAGACGCAAATCTGGATCGCCGCGTCCGTGTATGTGCTGGTGGCGATCGTGCGCAAGCGCTTGGGTTTGGAATCCAGCCTCTATCAGATCCTACAGATTCTCAGCCTCACGCTCTTCGAGAAAACGCCCATTTTATGCGCCCTTCAGACGATCGATGAGGACGTCAATTTCGCGGAAAACGCCAACCAACTGATTCTCTTCGACTTTTAACCGGACAGCAGTGGACCAATATGATCTATGTTCCCAATATCGCGGATGGCACTGTTTCCGTCATTGGCGGCACTACCACGCTGCAGCTTGTCAATGTGGCCCCGTGCCGGCTGGTGGACACGCGCGAGGACGGAGGTCCCATCCAGGGGGGGACTTCCCAGACGTTCAATCTTCCGCAGTTGTCACAAGCGAAAGGTTGCGGCAACCTTTCGTCAGCCGCCGCCTATTCTTTGAATGTCACCGTTGTGCCCCAAGGGCCACTTACCTATTTAACCGTGTGGCCTAGCGGAGAAAGCCGGCCTTATGTCTCGACCCTGAATTCATTCGACGGCCGGGTTAAGGCCAATGCCGCTGTCGTCCAAGCCGGAGTGAGCGGTGCAGTTAGCTTCTACGTGACCGACACCACGGACTTGGTACTGGACATTGGTGGCTACTTCGCGCCGGTCAGTAACTCCACGTTAGCTTTTTATCCGCTGGCGCCGTGCCGCGTGGCCGACACACGCAACCCTCCCGGGGATCTCGGAGGCCCGTACTTGAAGCACGGCGTGCCGCGCGACTTTCCGGTGCTGGAAGCCGGTTCGTGCAATATACCCAACACCGCGCTAGCTTACTCGCTGAACTTCACCGTCGTGCCCCATGGGTCCTTGGGGTATTTAACGGTGTGGCCAACCGGTCAAACGCAACCTTTCGTTTCCACCTTGAACGCTTACGGCGGAGAAGTGACGGCCAACGCGGCGATTGTGGCTGCCGGCAGCAGCGGTGAGGTCAGCACGTACGCGACGGACAACACCGACCTGGTGATCGACATTGACGGCTACTTTGCCGCGCCGGGGCAGGGCGGCCTGTCGTTGTATCCGAGCGTGCCCTGCCGGGTGCTGGACACGCGTAACGGCAGTGGCGCGTTTAACGGAACGCTGAGTCCTCCGGTGGATGTGGTGGGCAGTCCCTGCGGCGTGCCCTCGCAGTCACAGGCTTATGTGTTCAATGCGACGGTGGTACCGGTGGTCTCGTTGGGTTATTTGACGCTATGGCCCGACGGAACTGGCCAGCCTTATGTTTCGACGTTGAACGCATACGACGGAGCGGTGACCTCGAACATGGCGCTTGTGCCAGCGGGCACGGGCGGCAAGATCGATGCCTATGTCGACGGATTGACGCAACTGATCCTCGACATTTCCAGCTTTTTCGCGCCGTAGAGGCGGATCGCATGGGTCCACCGCAATGAGATGAGGAAGCCAGTGACGATGGCGCAGTAGATGCCGGCCTGCGGCGTAAGGCCGGAAGCGATGGAAAAGACCATCGCTAAAGGCAGCGCAACCAGGCCCACGGTGACGCCGGCGATTACATCGCGCAGAAATTTCTGGAAGCTGTAGTCACGAAGGCAAAGAACGGACTTCGGAAGCCAGCGCTCAGCAGGGAAAGAAATCGCCATTCCATCATTATGTCAAACAGCGGCGAGTGCTCCACACAAGCCCGTTTTGCTTGGGTGGGATCGTTCAACTTCCGCTCCTCGAGGTGGGAAAGTTCCATTTCGGGAACACTTAACAAATCTTTACCAAAAATCCTGTAACGCTTTGGCGCCTTTTTGCGTTTATTCATGTGGGCTGGTTGTAGCCATCGTATCTCAAGGCTGTCCAAGCTCTTACTGACAACTGACTCCTGGCTACTGGCAACGCGGCGGCCCCGCTTGTGGGGGCATCCGACACTCCCGTATAGTGTTTTTACTCTCTTTGTGGGGTACATCATGGAATTACAAGCTTTCCTATCGGCGCTCGAAGAGCGCATTGCCCGTTACGATCTGTTGTGCCATCCGTATTACAAAGCGTGGACAGCCGGCGAACTCACCTGCGAAGACCTGCGCGAATATGCCAGCGATTACTACCAGCATGTCGCCGCGTTCCCTGCGTATCTGAGCACACTGCATTCGCGCCTTGACGATGGCGAACTGCGTCGTGCGGTGCTGCGCAATCTCTGTGACGAGGAGATCGAAGTGCGTCCGCATAGCGAGCTGTGGCTCGACTTCGCCGAGGGTATGGGCGCTGATCGCGACCAGGTGCGCCAGCGCCAGCCGATGCCGCAGGTGCGGAAGTTGGTCAGCGAGTTTCGCCGGGTGGCGCGCGAAGGTTCAACTCCCGAAGCGCTGGCAGCGTTCTATGCCTATGAGTCGCAGGTTCCGCGGGTGGCGAAAGCGAAGGCAGACGGTCTGGCCGAGCGCTACGGCGCCGACGCCAGGACGTGCGGATATTTCAGGCTGCATCAGTTCGCCGATGTGGAGCACTCGCACGTGTGGCGGGAGTTACTGAGCGCGGAAGTCGCGGCCCATCCGGAGCAGGCGGAAAACGCTTTGGCCGCCGCCGAAGCTGCAGCGCAGGCGTTGTGGCATGTGCTCGACGGCATGGAAGCCAGACGGTTGCTGGCAGTGGCGTAGGTTATTAGACCATACGCGCAGCGTGATTGGCGCCGGCGTGCTTTCCCTGTGACTCGGCAGAATGACGCTTGCCATTGCGCCCTGAATCCTCTTGCGTCCACTTACGCGCTACTTTGTCCAGTTCAGCCAAGACCTTGTTGATGTCTTTCATTTGGTCTGTGATGCCGTAAGTAACGGCCGGCGGAATGGTCGGCTCGTAGTGCCGATAGATGAAGCCGCGTTCTTCCAGCAAACGAAGCCGGTCGCTCAACATGCGGGAAGAAATGCCTTCCACCTTGCGCCGCAGCTCGCCGAAGCGGGTGGGACCGTCGTTGCCGAGGACCCACAGGATGTGCAGGGTCCAAGGTCCGGTCAGCACGGACAGAAACTCGCCCATAGGGCAGGGACTTTGCGCCGCTTTGGCACGGCCCATCTTACTTTTTCCTCACTTGGTTATTTTGACGTAACAGCTTCCTTTTTGTCACTAATTATTTCTAGTAACCAGTAAGCCTTTTCTACATCGAATACTCCCAGTAAAGGAGAAACTTCGATGTCCACCAATTCCGCTCCCGTTCCGTTTCACTCTTCCCGCACTCTCGCTTCCGAAAGCGCTTTGACCGGCGCCGTGGTGTTTGCCGGGCGGCTGCTGTTTTCGTTCATTTTCATCTTTGGCGGTCTCGATAATTTTTCTCACCAAAGCATTGCCTACGCGGCGGCGCAAGGAGTGCCGTTGGCTGCCCTCGCCGTACCTCTGGCCGGCATACTTTCGATCGCCGGTGGGCTTAGCATCTTGCTGGGCTATCACGTCCGGATTGGAGTCTGGCTGGTCGTGCTTTTCCTAGTTGGCGTTACGCCCATGATGCACAACTTCTGGGCGATCAAAGATCCGATGATGGCGCAGATACAGATGATCATGTTCCTGAAGAACCTGTCGATGTTGGGCGGCGCTTTGCTGATCTCGCAGTTCGGCGCCGGGCCTTGGAGCCTGGACGCGCGGCGCAGTTCCAGATAGCAAGCCGCAGCTGGAAGGGTCGCCGGGCCCTGCGAACCATTCGTCCCCGCGTTATCATGGCAGTTCGCGTGTCTATCGCGGCATGCCTGAAAAGATCGATATGGACTACGTACGGCTTGGACGAACTGGGATGGAAGTATCGCGCATCTGCCTGGGATGCATGACCTACGGCGACCCCAACCGCGGCGCCCACACCTGGACATTGCCCGAGGAGCAAGCGCGTCCCTTCATTCGCCGCGCGCTGGAGTTGGGCATCAACTTCTTCGATACCGCGAATACCTACTCCGATGGCACCAGCGAGGAATTCCTCGGCCGCGCGATACGCGACTACGCCAATCGCGATGAAGTGGTGATCGCGACCAAGGTTTACTTTCCGCTGCGCAAAGGGCTGAACGCGCGGGGCCTCTCGCGCAAGGCGATTATGTCAGGCATTGACGCCAGCCTGCGGCGACTGGGGATGGATTATGTGGACCTGTACCAAATCCATCGCTGGGACTACGACACGCCCATCGAGGTGACGCTGGAAGCGCTGCATGATGTGGTCAAGGCCGGTAAGGCGCGCTACATCGGGGCTTCGTCCATGTACGCGTGGCAGTTTTGCAAAGCTCTGTACCTCGCCGACCTGCACGGCTGGACGCGCTTCGCCACTATGCAGGATCACTACAACCTGCTACATCGCGAGGAAGAGCGAGAGATGTTGCCGCTGTGTGCGGAGGAGAAGATTGGCGTGCTGCCGTGGAGCCCGCTCGCCCGCGGACGCCTGGCGCGGGCTTGGGACGAAAGCACCAGCCGTTTGGAAACCGACGAGTACGGAAAGAAGCTTTACACCGCGGCGAATGACTCTGACCGTCGCGTCGTGGAGCGTGTCGGGGAGATCGCGCAGAAGCGTGGCGTGCCCCGTGCGCAGGTCGCGCTGGCCTGGGTGTTGCACAACCCGGTGGTCACTGCACCCATCGTTGGCGCGTCCAAACAGAAGCACCTCGACGACGCTATTGCCGCGCTGTCGTTGAAGTTGACCGCCGAGGAAGTCGCTGCGTTGGAGGAGCCCTACGTACCGCATCCGGTGGTTGGGTTCGCCTAAAACTCGCCCCCGGCAATTACGGCGCCATGCCTTCGTTCATCCACTGCTTGAACTTGTCGATTTGGGCTTTGGGCCAAGCTTCGTCACACGGCATGCTGCCGTCTTCCAGGCGGGAGTGAATCGCCTCCGCATGAGTTTTTACGTCGTCGTAGGCCGAGAGATCCATGCCAAACTCTTTCATGGTATCGATGTCGGGAGTATCACGGAACAAAGGGCGAATGTCTTTAGCAAAGCTGAGAGCCATCAAGCACCTCGGTTGGCAGATTCGTTTCTGAGAGCGAAAACCAGCCGGCTTTCCGCTGCGGCACTATACTGCGGGGTCCCAAAGATGACAAGTCGCCTGTTCTCGTAGCATCCTTAATTCAGTCACCATGACATTCCGGCCCATCACGGCCGCTCGTTCGCTGGCCTGCGCGCTCTTCCTGTTGTGCTCGTTGACCGCGGTAGCGCAAGTGCAATCGATCCCGCTCATTTCGGGACCAGTATTGCCACTGTACCGGGCCCTGCGCGACGTAGGTCTCGACCCTCAGCGCGTATTCGCTATTCGTGAAGCGGTGATCGATCGCGAAGACGTTCATCTGTGGCTTAACGACGGGACGATTGCCTTCACGCAGGCGGTTGACGGTAGAGTAACCGGCGCGTACTTCGAGGGTGACGGCGAGTTGCTGGTGCGTCCGCCCGACCGCATGGAGCGCGCCTCCTTGGGACTGTTTACCGGCGCCGGCGTTCTGGAGGAAAGATTTTCGTCCGCCTATTTACGATTCAACGACGACACAGCCAAGGACTTGGAGCCCTACCTGCGTCCGGTGGAAGATGCCGCGGGTTTCGCCGGTCGCAACGACACGAGAGCTCGCGCGCTGGCCCAGTCAGATGCCATGCGGCTCTGCATCTCGTTCACCAGTTTGCCGGCGACGTCGGCCGCTGGTGAGACTCCGCCGGTCGCGGACCGGCTGCTGCATGTTGCGGTTGTGGGTGAGCATTACGGCGTCTTCGATATTGAATTCGACACCCGCAGTCCCGAGCAGGTCATGGTGGGAAAGGTTTCTTCCCCTCTAGCAAGCCAAGTCTATTACGACCTGTGGATGAGCTTTCCCATGCGGTCACTCCGCAAGACGCAGCTGTCCGACACTCGCTTCGGAGGGCCCAGCGGTTCGCTGTGGACGCCGGACGTGCTGTCCGTAAGCAAGTACACCGTCGCAGCAAGCCTGGACCCTCCCGGCGAACTGGCGGCGGACGCTACCCTCGATGTGCAGGTCAAACAGGGTGGAAGCCGCATCGTGCTCTTCGAGCTCTCGCGCTACTTGCAGGTTAAGCGGGTCGAATACGAGGGCAAGGCGCTGGAGTTCATCCAGAACGAGGCCGTGGAAGGCAGCGAGATGTCGCGCAAAGGCAATGACACGGTGGCGGTGGTCTTCGACGCCCCATTGCAGCCAGGCGCGCATTTTCAGTTGCGTTTCAGTTACGCAGGCTCGGTGATTTCCGACGCCGGCGGCGGCCTGCTCTACGTGGGGGCCCGCGGGACGTGGTATCCCAACCGCGGCATTGCCATGGCTGATTACGATCTCACTTTTCGCTTTCCGCGGCCATGGTCGGTGATCGCGACCGGCAAGCGGGTGTCACTGGAGCGTGATGGCGACGGTTTCGTCGGGCACTGGATTAGTGAGAAGCCCATTCCCGTGGCCGGGTTCAATCTTGGAGAATATGTGCACAGCAGCGCCAAGTCGGGGGAGATCGTGGTGGACGCGTTCGCTGCGCGCGGGACGGAATACCGGCGGGCAGCGCCTATCGCAAAAGACAGGTCGTCGCAGCTGCAGTCGCCGCATGCACCCGGGACCCTCGAGCCGGTTCCCGATCCTCCGCCGTTGCCGGATCCGGCAAGCACAGGGGAGCTGCTCGCCAACCGTGCCGCGGAGACCCTGACCGACCTTTCGCAGATGCTCGGACCGTATCCCTTCAGCAGCCTCGCACTGACCGAAAATCCCAACGCCACCAGCCAGGGATGGCCGGGACTCATCTTCCTTTCAACGTATGCGTATCTGTCCCTGGAACAACTGGAAGCAATCAAATTGTCGCCGGTGGACCAGGTGATCTACAGCGAAGTGATGATGCCGCACGAGCTAACCCACCAATGGTTCGGAGACGAGGTGTCATGGGCCAGTTATCACGAGCAGTGGCTGCTGGAGGCATTCGCAAACTACTGCTCCCTGCTTTTGCTGGAGCGCAGTCGCCCTGCCGACGTGCAGGTACTACTGGAAGGCTATCGGCAAATTTTGGGTAAGGAGTCGAAGGACGGCCGCCGCCAGGTCGTGGCCGGGCCGGTGACGCTGGGCGCCCGGCTATCGTCCTCGATGTTCCCGAATGGCTACGAGATCATCACCTACGGGCGCGGGACCTGGCTCATCCACATGCTGCGCGAAATGTTGCGCGATGCGTCACGCACCACAGAGAACCCCGCCGGAGACGATAAGGTCTTTCTCGCTTTGTTGCGCAGCCTGGTCGAGCGCTATCAGGGAAAGGAAATTACGAATACCGATTTCGAGCAGGCCGTGGAAGAGGTGCTGCCACGCTCGCTGTGGTTTGAAAACCGGAAGTCGCTTGACTGGTTCTTTGACGGCTGGGTGAATGGTACGGCGTTTCCCCAGCTCGGACTCGCCAACCTCAAGTTTTCGCGAAGTGCCGGGACAGCTACCGCAAGCGGAACGATTCGGCAGGTCTCAGCGCCCCCAGACCTTGTGACCAGCGTTCCCATATACGGAGTGGTTGGAGACCGTAAGATTTATCTCGGGCGGGTTTTTGCTGAGGGCGACGAGACTCGGTTCAACCTGACGGCGCCCGCCGAAGTCAAACAGTTGGCGCTGGATCCGTATCAGACGGTGCTGACGGCGCCGTAAGGTTAAGAGTGGCCAGCTTCACGTACTTCTCGATGTCTCCCAAGTGCGTCCTGGCGTCGACAAACTCGATGCCAAGCACCCCTCCGCTCTTATCGTAATCGGCGATCACCAGGTCCTCGATCTCGACGGAGTGGGCCACCTTCCCCCCCACTGGCGACGCGGTGATAGCCGGCACCTGACTTGTCGTCGATTTTCATGGCGTATCCTCACTTGTTAAATCTATCGCCCGCCTAAGTCTAGCGATCCGTCCAACTTTCACAATATCGGTGCACTCCGGTTGCGACAAGCAGATTTGGTCGTCATTTCTCTGACGCCATCCACAGGCAAGTGCGATACCATGAAACCGCGGCTGCATTGGGCGGTCGCGATGCTTCGCTGGTCCCTTATGAAAGAGTTCTACATTTGCGATTGCGCCAGAGTGGAGAACCAAACTATCACCTCGCTCTTCGTCGTCGCGTCCAAGCAAGTGAAGTCGAAGAAGAACGGCGATCTCTACCTTTCCCTCACTCTGGCCGACCGCAGCGGGCAATTGCAGGCCAACATGTGGGACAACGTGGGCGATGCCATCTCCGCCTTCGAGCAGGACGACTTCGTCAAGGTCAAGGGTGTGGTTCACAAGTACAACGGCCGCTGGCAACTCACCATGCACAAGGTGCGCAGGCTGGGAGAGCAGGAAATTGACTACACCGACTACATTCCCAAGACCACCAAGGACATCGAGCAGCTCTGGCGCAAGCTGGGCGAGTTCGTGGACAGCATTGAGAATCCGTGGCTGAAATCGCTGGTCAAGGAGTTTATGTCCGATGAGGCGATCGCGACAGCGTATAAGAACGCGCCCGCGGCCAAGACCCTGCATCACGCCTTTGTCGGCGGCCTGCTCGATCACGTGGTGTCGCTATTCACAGTATGCGACCTGGCGGCTCGGAACTATCCGCAGGTGAACCGCGATCTGCTGCTGACGGGCGCTTTCCTGCATGATATCGGGAAGGTGCAGGAACTCGCTTACCAGCGCTCGATCGCATACACGACCAAAGGCCAGCTACTGGGACACATGATCATCGAGCTGGAGATGCTGCACCAGAAGCTGGCGAGCCTGCCAGGCTTCCCGGATGAGCTAAAGATCCTCATTGAGCACATGATCATCAGCCACCACGGTCAGTACGAGTTCGGCTCGCCCAAGCTGCCGATGTTTCCCGAAGCGCTCATGCTGCACTACCTCGATGACCTGGATTCCAAGATGGAAAGCATGCGCGCTCAATTCGAACGCGAAGCCGAACTTGACAGCGCGTGGACCAGCTACAACCCTTCGCTGGCTCGCCCGCTGCTGAACACTAAGAAATTTCTGGAGAAAGGACTGGCGGCATCGCGAACGGTTGAGCCGCAGAAGCCGGCTGCCGCCGCGGTGGCCGCAACTTCCTCAGAAGAGGGCGCTGACACCGTACCAAGTGACGCGCCGCCTGATCATTCTGCGGCAGCACCTTCGAATGGTAGCGAGCCGCCGTCGCCCCTGGAAGCGTTGGAGCGCAAGTTCGCGTCGCACAAAGTCACCCCGGTTGATCCCAAACCACACTAAATTTCATTTGATCTCCCTTTCGGCCTTTTCATTGGAATAAGTCACTGCTTGAGCATGTTTGCTCGTCCAAAAGTTCGAGTCTGTATCCTTTTACTCTTGCCAGATTGTGCCGGCTAGCTGAACCCGCTGGATGTTGCTGGCAACGATGACGATGTCGGCCGCGAGCGCCGCGGCCTTGCCCGGGACCATTTTCCACTTTGTCAGACACGCAAGCTGGTGTATGTTTATGCGACTTTAGGTTTCGACAAAGGCAGTTCCGATTGAAACGACCACCTGCACGGAAGCGGCATTTCAGGCTGAGAAGTGTGGTGCCCAATGTCTTTTTCGTCCCAACCAGCTCCGGATAGGACAGCCCCGAGAGACCCCGCGTCGTCCTTGCCGACACCTGCCTTGAGTGAGATGTTCCGCCGCCTGTGGAAGGGCAAAGTACAAACTCGCGCCGCTCGTACAGTCGAATACTTCGGATGGATCGATCTTGTCCTTGGGATCATCATCCTCCTCGTCCCGCGCTGGGCCGCGTCGCTCTTGCATCTTCCGGCGCTCTCCACTCAGGACGCGAATTATCTGCACCTTGTAGGTCTGCTGGTCTCCGGTCTGGGATTTCTCTACATCGTCAGCGGACGACTGAATGCGGAGGGATTCGTTGTCGCATCTCTGCTGGATCGCCCGCTCGTGCCGGCGATCATGGCTATTCTCTGGTACCGGCATATTCTTCCCGGCCCGATGGCGGTGGCCTTCTCCATCAGCGACTTCGGCGGATTCCTATGGACGCTTTCGGCGTGGCGCGCCGACGTTCGCAACGGCCGAAACATTGGAGGCCCCGGACTGCAGGGACAGACGCGCGCGGCCCATTCCGTCGAGATATTCGGCTGGCTGCTGGTCGTCTTCGGGTCTACCATTCTCATCGCGCCGTATTGGGTGGCCTCGCTGCTGCATCTCCCGGCGCTTCCGGTTGAGGGCCCCAACTACTTCCGGCTGGCCGGACTGCTGGTCGGCGGACTGGGAATGCTGTACGCGGTCGGCGGCAGCCTGAATGCCCAGGGCTTCGTGTTCGCCACTCTGCTGGATCGTCCGCTGGTGCCGGCGATCATGGCCGTCATGTGGTCGCAAGGCCTGATTCCGGGTTCGCTGGCGCTGGCATTCTCCATCACGGACTTCAGCGGATTCCTTTGGACGCTGTCGGCCTGGCAAGCGGATGTTCGCTATGGCTATGACACAGGCCGCGTCCCGTTGATCGCGAAATGGGCTGCCGGGTTCTTTGCGTTCATCAGCGGCGTGATACGCAACGCTCGCACCTTTCACCCGGATGGCAGGGTGTTTCGCGGCACCGTCCGTTCGCTGCGGCCGGAGGACGCCAGTCTAGCGCGTGCCGCAGAGCAACTCACCGGCAGTGTCCTGATGCGCATCGGCATGGGCGTCATGAAAAAGGGGATGCCGCTCTGGTTGGCGGACCACATTCCCGACGCTCCGAGCATCGCGTCGCGCTTCTTCACCGCAGCAATTCCGGGCGAGATCAGGCTGACGCGCCGGCCGGGCGAAGATCTCGACCTCCTCTGCACCGCGGGAGGCGATCGCCTGCGGAAGTTGATTCTCAACCTCGCGACCGGCGGCAGGATGTACGGCCTCGATCAATTTGATTACTTCCAGAACGTCTACTACGGAGACGTGCCATACAAGATTGACGACGGCAAGCTCGACGTATGGGTGCGGCTCATCCCGGACCTGGGCGACACCCGCTGGACCTTGGCCTCTCCCAAAGACGGCCCTGGCCGTGAGGAGGTTCTGACCAAAGCCGTCGCCAACCAGGCGATAGTGAGGATCGAAGTTCAACGCACCAACGACAGTCGCGGGCCTTTTGTCCCCATCGCCGAGATCCGCTTCGAGGAGGAGGTCTCGCCCGACCAGGAGACGCTGCATTTCGATCCCATCGAGGGGCGAGGATTCACGCCCCACGGCTTCTTCACCGACTTACGCAAGAGCGTGTATCCCGCCAGTGTGCAAAGCCGTCCCGCCAGCCGGCCAGAGCGATCGCGCCGCGACCACGAGAGTTTTGTGCGGCGATTCGCGAGGTACCTCAACGAGCGTCCCGTCATTCCCTCGGAAGGAGGAATTGCCATCATGAATGCCTCTCCCGGAGCCAGTGTTCCAAGCCATGAAAAGCGGCGGTGGGTTCGCATCGCCTTGTTTTTGTGCCTGGCGGCGGTTGCGCTGATCGGACTCTACGCGGTCGAGCGATTCACCCGCGATCGTCCGGTTGACTATGCCGACGACGTTCTCCACTTCGAGCGCGGCTCGACCGGCGGCGAGAAGATGGACGGCATTCCCTACTGGTACTGGATCGCGCTGCCCGAGTTGTTTCCCGAATACCTGCCCGACAAGAAGCCTGGCCGCGGTTACTCGTCGTTTGGGATGATCTACGCAGAGGGCGACGATCCGCGCTATGCCTTGCCGTACGGCATGTCGATGCGGAACGTGCGCGGCATCGATGTGGTCTACCTCAACTGCGGCGCTTGCCACATCGGCACGGTACGCGACGCGCCGGGCGCTCCGGCGCGCGTCATCCCCGGAATGCCAGCCCATGGATTCGACCTCGGCGCATGGGGCACGTTTCTCACCTCAATACCTTTGGACCAGAAGTTCACCGGACCGCGCCTGCTCGACCAGATCGAGGCCATGCAGGACAATCCGCATCGCTGGGTGGACAAGCCCGACCTGATCAACCGGCTGATCTTCCGTTACGCCGCGGCCCACCTGATGCGCGAGCAACTGATCATCCTTCGCCAACGGCTCTCCTTTATTGACACCTCAACTTGGGGTCCGGGGCGAGTTGACACCTTCAACGCTCCCAAGGCCCTGTTGAACTTCCCCATGCAGTACGCTGACCCGAAAGAACTGATGGGCAATTGCGATTTCCCGTCTATCTGGAACCAGGGCCCCCGCAAAGGAATGCAACTGCATTGGGACGGCAACAATACCTCGGTGGATGAGCGCAATCTTTCTGCCGCCTTTGGTACCGGCGCGTATCCTCCAAACCTCGACACCCCACGCGTATTGCGGATGGCCAAGTATCTCGAGACCGCCAAGCCGCCGGCTTATCCTTATCCGATCGACGCGGCACTGGCAGCGCAGGGCGCGCCCATTTACCAGGAGTACTGTGCCGGCTGCCACGGCTGGCGCGACGCGCCATTCCGCAACAATCCGCCGCATCCTGACGAGCACGTCGGGACGGTTGTCGCCATCGACAGAATTGGCACCGACCGCAACCGTCTCGACTCCTACACCTGGCTGCTGGCGGTGAACCAAAGCACGCTCTACGCCGGATACGAGAAAGACTGGGGATTCGATCCACCGTATCCGCAGCGCTTCAGTCACTTCCGCAAGACCAACGGTTACGCCAATTCGCCGCTCGACGGCATTTGGCTACGCGCGCCTTATCTGCACAACGGCTCGGTTCCCAACTTGCGCGAGTTGCTCGAGCCTGCGGACGCGCGCACCAAACTCTTCTACCGCGGGAATGATGTTTACGATCCGCAGAACGTCGGCTTCGTCTCCACCATCGCCGAGCAGGATGGGCGAAAATTCTTTGCCTACGACACGGCCAAGCGCGGCAACGGCAATGAAGGGCACACAGGCCACTTGTACGGTACTGACCTTCCGCCCGAACAGAAACGAGCTTTGCTGGAGTACCTGAAAACCTTCTGACCGGTGGGAGCAACTGTTATGGACCAGCACTCGAAGAAAAAAATCCTGATCGCAGTCGCCGTCCTCATCGCGCTCGCCATCGTCGCCGGCATTGGGATCTGGTGCAAGATGTACCGCGTCGTCGCGCAGCCCGCCTGGATCACAGCCGACCCGCGCGACAACTATTTCTACGGATCGGTTGGCACTGGGCAAGCTGCCGGGATTCCATACTGGGTTTGGCTGGAGATGCCGCGCATGTTTCCCGAGTACATGCCCGGGCCCGGCGGCTACGCCTCGCTCGGCCTTTCCTGGGAAGAAGGCCGGGAGATGCCGGTCGGCTTTGCCAAGCAGAGGATCGGCTACATTCGGGTGACCGGAAACTGCGCGCTCTGCCATGCCGTCTCTACCCGCAACGCGACGGACGTCGTACCCACGATCACGGCCGCTGTTCCTGGGCACGCCACCAATATTCAACCCCTGCTCACCTTCCTGACCCGCTGCGCCCAGGACCCACGCTTCAACGCGTACGACATTCTCGCGCAGGTCGATACCGCGACCACGCTCTCTCTATCGGACCGCCTGCTGTACAAATACATCCTGATTCCACGCGCTCGTCAGGCCCTGCTCGATCCGGCTGGCGTTCTCTTCGATCCCGCGATCCAGGCCCATAACCGCGACCCGCAGTCCGATGCGCCTTTTGCGGAGCAACCGATGAAGGGCCTTAAGCAGCAGATGAAAGCGCTGGAGGCGTTAGCAGCACAGCCATAGTCGGGATTGAGTTGAGGCGGGCCGCAACTCGTATCCCGTCGCGCTGTCATCCCGACTCCCCTGGGTCATATCGAGCCGTTATGCTGTCATCACGGGCGACGAGCGGAGTCGATGGATGCTAGGGCGTATACCGTTCCTAATCCGGCCAGATGTCCCGGAACAAGACTTCTGGACAACGTCGTCGGAGTCTTCCGCAAAAACGTAACTTCCGGTTAGCTCGTCAGAACGAAGCCGCTGGCGCGGCGGACGCTGGCGCGTGCGTGATGACGGCAGTCCTGATTGTTCGGCTTAGATAATTGTGGGTCACAAGGAGGTGTCCCTGTGACCCATCTACGCAGAATCATGCTGGAAGAACTCCAGCGACGTCATTACTCTGAGGCTACCACACAGCGTTACATTCGCTTCATCGAGCGGTTCGCCCAGCACTTCCACTGCTCGCCCGATCGCCTGGGACCGCAGCACATCCGCGAGTACCAAGCCCAGCTGTTCACCGTGCACAAACTGGCTCCTGGTTCGGTGACCAACCATCTCTGCGCCCTGCGCTTCTTTTACATCCAGACGCTCAAGAGGCCCTGGAGCATGGCCGACACTCCCTATCCCAAGAAGCGCCATCGCCTCCCCAAGATTCTCAGTCAGGAAGAGGTCGCGCAGCTCATCGATGCCGCACCCACTGCCTTCTATCGCACTATTTTGATGACCCTCTATGGCACTGGTGTGCGCCGCACCGAGCTTACGCGCCTGAAGGTCAGCGATGTCGATAGCCGACGCATGGTCGTGCACATTCAAGGCGGCAAAGGCCGGCAAGACCGCGACGTCATGCTCAGCCCCGTCCTGCTCGAGGAACTGCGCGCTCATTGGCGACGTCTGCGCAAAAAGTCCGTCTGGTTATTTCCCGGCAACCGCTGGCACAGTGGCGATCACCCCATGGATGACAAGACGCCCTACCACGCTTGCGTCGAGGCCGCCCGCCGCGCCGGGATTAAGAAACGTATCTATCCCCACGTGCTGCGCCACTGCTTCGCCACCCACCTGCTCGAAGCTGGCTCCGACCTGCACACCATCCAGATCCTGTTAGGCCATCACGATCTGAAAGAGACCGCTCGCTATCTCCACCTCTCGCAACGGCACTTGCATGCCACGGCGAGTCCGCTGGACGCGCTAGTGCTGAAGAAAGGCAGGTCGTCCGAGGAGGAGTAGATGAGTCGGCCACAGTTAGAGGTGGCCGACATCATTCGCAGCGCAGGAGCAGACTTCATCGCGCGCAACTGTCATTGGCTCCGTTGGACTCACCTCAAGGTCCTGCTGGCCATCGCGCGCTGTCGCACCGCCGCTCTCGGCGGCCATATCGACGAGTGCACCAGCTGCGGTCATCGTGCCATCTCCTACAACTCGTGTCGCAATCGGCACTGCCCCAAGTGTCAGACTGGTGCGCGTGAACGCTGGATAGCGGCGCGTCGCCGTGAACTGTTGCCCACGCCCTACGTCCATGTCGTTTTCACTCTGCCTCCGCAACTGGCTGCGCTGGCCCTTCAGAACAGGAAACTCATCTATGGTTTGCTGCTCCGGACCAGCGCCGAAACTCTGCTAGAAGTCGCGCGCAATCCCGCCCATCTCGGCGCCGAGATCGGCTTCTTCAGCGTGCTCCATACCTGGAATCAGAAAATCCAACTTCATCCCCATGTCCACTGTGTCGTCCCTGCCGGCGGACTCTCCCGCGATCACACCCGCTGGATTCGATCCCATCCACGCTTCTTCCTTCCCATCGCTGTATTGCGGCGCGTGTTTCGCGGCAAGTTCGTCGCCGGCCTGAAGTCCGCCTTCGAGCGCGGTCAACTGCACCTGGCCGGAGAACTCGCACCGCTCGCTAATCCCAAGGCTTTCGCGGCCTGGCTGCGTCCCCTGTTCCGCAAAGACTGGATCGTCTACTCCAAACCACCCTTCGGCGGACCCGAGTACGTACTGCAGTATCTCGGCCGCTATACCCACCGCGTCGCCATCTCCAATCATCGCCTGGTCGCTCTGGCCGACGGCCAGGTTACCTTCCGCTGGCGTGACTCTGCCGACCACAACCGGCAGAAAGTGTGATGACCGTTTCACGGGATGAGTTTCTGCGTCGCTTCCTACTTCACCTGCTCCCCAAGGGCTTCGTCCGCATCCGCCACTTCGGCTTCCTCGCCAACCGAAGCCGCGCCGCCCTGCTGCCACGGTGCCTCGCCGCTCTCCACGCCACTCCACCGACAAACGAATCGCAAACGGCGGCCACTCCTACACACCCGCTGTGGCGCTGTCCCAACTGTGGCGGACCCATGGCCGTCATCGAACGATTCACCGCAGCACAACTCCAACTCCGTTCTCCACCGCCCCTGGCCACGGCTGCATGAAATCACTCGCCCACACACCGCACTGTCGGCGCGCTTCAAAGCGTCTCGCCGAAGTGTGTCTCGGTTACACCCAGACATCTTCTTCCTGTCCTCACCTAGGCTCACTTCGGCCATCAACTCGTCTTTGCACAGGTGCGCCGGCTCCTCCTCCACCCGCCTTGACGACTCCCACGAACTTCTACACCCTCGCTCGCTCCATTCAATTTGCATAAGTCCCGCGTCCGCCGCGCCAGCGGCTTCCTTCTGACGGCTTTTTCGAACGCGACGCCTCACACCTTCTTTCAGCCATGAGCACTCATCCCGGCGTCGTGTCCGAAAAAGCACTAGCGTGACTCGAGAGCAACGCGGTAGGGTTGAGCTTGTACGAAGGTCAAATGAGTGCATTGGCGATTCTGGGTCAACCGAGGAAGCGTTCTGTTGTCCAGATTTCAGAGTCACGACCTGGGCACTTTGCATCGATCCGCCGTTTGCCCAATTGATTCGGGGTAGCTGCTTTGCTAAGGTCGTCGTCATGTCCGAGCGTTCCACCGAGCAGATACGCGAATTGCTCGACTCCCTTTATCGCGTGGATTCGGGACGAATCCTGGCAACTCTGATCCGCTTGCTCGGTGATTTTGATCTTGCCGAGGAGGCGATGCACGAAGCCTTTGCGGCTGCGCTGAGCCTGTGGCCGAGCAGTGGAGTACCCGGTAACCCGCGACCATGGTTGATTTCGACGGCCCGATTCAAAGCCATTGATACTCTGCGTCGACGGGCAAGATTTGATGCGTCGCAAGACGAGCTGGTGCGATATCTCGAAGCGCAAGGGAGTTCGGCGGAAAGCTCCAAGGAAGAGGACAGCCTTGAGGATGATCGGCTGCGCCTGATTTTTACCTGCTGTCATCCATCTCTGGCGCCGGAAGCGCGCGTTGCGCTCACCTTGCGTGAGGTGTGTGGGCTGACAACCGAGGAGATAGCAAAGGCCTTCCTCATCACTCCGCGGACGCTGGCGCAGCGCATTGTGCGCGCCAAGGCAAAGATTCGAGAGACACGGATTCCGTACGAGGTGCCGACGCCGCAGGAATTGCCCGAGCGACTGGGCGCGGTGCTTCAGGTCATCTATCTCGTCTTTAACGAGGGTTATTCGGCTGCGGCGGGAGCGGAGGTAACCCGGGCCGAGCTAACCGGCGAGGCGATTCGACTGGGCCGGTTGCTGACCGAACTCCAGCCAGAGCCGGAAGTCATTGGGCTGCTTTCCCTGATGTTGCTACATGAATCCCGTCACGCCGCGAGAACATCGCCGACCGGAGAGCTGATTTTGCTGGAGAACCAGGATCGCTCGCTCTGGAACCGGGAGCAGATCGCGGAGGGAGTGGCATTGCTGGAGAAAGCCCTGAAGTCCCGCCGCTTCGGCTCTTACACACTGCAGGCTGCGATTGCGGCTGTTCATGCGGAGGCGGAATCGGTCGCTGCGACCGACTGGCGGCAGATTGTTGCGCTTTACAACCGATTGGCACGAATTCAGCCTTCGCCAGTTGTACAGCTCAATCGTGCCGTGGCCATTGCCATGTGCGATGGTCCAGAGGCAGGTCTGGCGCATATCGACGCGGTGTTGGAACATGGCGAATTGGCCAATTATTACCTGGCGCATTCCGCTCGTGCCGATATGTACCGCAGGCTCGGCAGGACAGCTGAGGCCCGGTCCTCTTATGAGAACGCTCTGGCGCTGACCCAACAGGAACCAGAGCGGCAATTCCTGCAAGAGCGGATTCGGCAGTTGAAATAAAAAGACTCGTCAGAAGCCGATGCGGATATTGAGATGGCCAGCCGCAAAGCATAGTTTAAAAGAGTCTGTGTGAGAACAAGAGTTTTGGTTCGCGTGTGGAACCGAACGAGCGAAGAGCCCGAAGGGCGGAATAATTATAGCCCAGCACGTAGCCGCAACGGGGTGGGAAGGCGAAGTGCTGGGTGGACTGGGAGAGAAGATCCGAGTCCCCCGGGGACGACACAGGTCTCAAACAGACTCTAAAGCGCGGATGAAGAAAAATTTCTTGGACGACTTGTCGAATTCCACTCTGGCCGTTCGACTATATGGTGAAGGCAGGGCAACCGCCTCGCCCGAAGACCATTACAGGAGAAGAAAAAGTCATGCCACAGTATCTGGTTGCTAACTACCTCCCCGACGACTTCGACCCGTCCACTGTAACCGAAGCGATGATCGAAGAGATCCACGCGCTCAACCGCGAAATGATTGCTGCCGGCGTGAGGAAGTTCGCCTGCGGCATTTCCCCGGCCGCCAATGCCAAGACGGTGCGGAAGCAGTCCGACGGCACGGTGCTCGTCACCGACGGGCCGTACCTGGAGACCAAGGAGCACATAGGCGGTTTTTGGATACTGGAAGCCGCCAATATGGACGAGGTACTCGCGTGGGCGCGCAAGGGTTCCATCTCCTGCGATGCGGTGGGCGAGGTGCGCGAACTTCTATTCTTCCCGGCTCCGGAACAAGGACCCGACGAAAGCAAGTAAACAGCCCGGGCCGCCGCGAGCTGGGTCAGCATCCCTGCTTCCAAGTGCCATTACCTGGCTGCGGCGTTTTCGGCGTAGGTGTAACTCGTTTTGAAGGGGCACGCCTTCAGGCATGCCGCAACAGCGAAGAAATGAAATCGGCTTCAGCCGCTGAGGGCAAGGTTCCTCGGAGCCTAAAGGCCGACCCCGTTCGTGTCTCGAGACGGCACGGCTGAAGCCGTGCCCCTTCAAAGACCGGCCACAGCAGCGCTGAAATCGTTCTAAACCGCGGACACCCGTGAAAATCACATAGGACTCGAAAGGAACTCAGTCTTGAGAAAAATCAATGTGCTTGAATTTATCTCCCTTGATGGTGTGATACAAGCCCCAGGCGGGCCGGAGGAAGATACCAGTGGCGGCTTCGCGTATGGCGGGTGGATGGGTCCACATTCCGACGCTGTGAGTGGAGCGGCCATGAGAAAGCAGATGAACATGCCATTTGACTTGTTGTTAGGGCGCAGAACCTTTGACATCTGGGCACAATTCTGGCCGCAACATGGTGACGTGTGGCCAGCCGTCAACACCGCGACCAAGTACGTCGCCTCGCATACCGTGACTTCTCATGAATGGCGGCCGTCCGTATTTCTAAACGGAGATATTGCGGAGAAAATCACCAAAATTAAGCAACAGGAAGGGCCGGATTTGCACGTTTATGGAAGCGCAAATCTGGTTCAGACTCTCATGAAACATGATTTGGTCGATGCGTTCTGGCTGAAGATATTTCCCATAACGTTGGGCGGTGGAAAACGATTGTTTGCCGATGGCACGATCCCGGCGGCATTCAAGGTGACGGACAGCACAGCCTCCTCGAAAGGCGTCATTATCGTGAATTACGAGCGTGCAGGCCCAGTCCCAACCGGCAGTCTATAAACACTCGGCCGGATGGCCCAGGCAAGAACTCTGCTAAGCAATTGAACATCGGGTGCCCCATTCAACCTTCTTTTGGTTGGGTGGGGATTTTGACTTTCACTTTGAGGGGGAGAGTGGTTGGTTTGCAAGATGGCCATCGCGCATCCCGCAAAACCCCCACCCATGTTGCGAGCACGCTATCTAGTGATCGATGACGGAACCCGGGTCTCGAACAGCACGAGACCCGGGCCACCCGCCCTCAGGACGGTAGGCTGGGCCACCCGCGTTCTCTTGTCTGGAAAAACCTATGCAGGCACAAACACCAGCCTCACCGCATCTTCTCCGAGAACATCACTCTTCACCAATCGCAGTGGCGGACGCGCCGCGGCGAAGTATGGCTTGCCGCCGCCCAGCACGAATGGACGCAAATAAAGACGATATTCGTCGATCAGACCAAGCTTAGCAAGACTTCCAGCAAGCTCCGCCCCCGCAACGTCGATGTCGCCATCGATCTCCGCCTTCAGCCGCCCAGCGAATCCTCCCACATCATCCATGACAAGCGTGGCATTGGCGCCAACCGACTTCAGCGAGTGCGATGCAACCCATTTCGGCTTCGGGCGCCACGCCGCCGCAAAGTCGCGCTCACCCTCGTCCCAGTCTGGCTGGTCCTCATCCCAATAACGCATCACCTCATACATGCGCCTTCCATACAACATTCCCGCAAGCCCACGCACGTGATCGTTGAAATGGCGATGCAGCGCCGGTCCCGGAGGCGGCAACACCGGTCCTCCCGGCACTCCCGAGCTCGTCGACGTTCCGAAAAGCTGGCTATTAGCGGCAATGTATCCATCGAGAGACTGCCTCATCCCGAACACCAGCCTGCCCATTCCCCACCCCCTACCGGCTTCGTCCTGCACTCCAAGACGCCCGCCCGGGAAAGGATCGTACCAGTCGGTCTGACACCGTTGCAACAATCTGATCCAGCATCCCAGCCCCGCGCCGGATGCCTTCTCTCTTATCGAGGGGGCACCCGCACGAGGGTAGGCTGGGCCACCCGCCTCGAAACAGTGACGAGCGCAACGCCTCGTTGACAGCATAGACCCGCGCTCCTAGACTGGCAGGTATGGAAGTCCATTTCACCCCCGAGCAAGAAGCGCAGTTATCCCAAATCGCCAGTCATGCCGGTACGGATACCGAGCGGTTGGTGAAGGATGCCGCCTTGCGTCTGCTTGAGCAGGACGCCCGGTTTCGCGCCGCCGTGCAAGCGGGCATCGCGCAGGCCGACCGGGGGGAGTTTATCGAAGAAGAAGAGATGGAAGCACGCATCGAGCGGATGCTTAACTCCTGATGCGTATTCGCTGGACGCCCACGGCCGCGGCGGACTTGCAAAACATCTACGATTACCTCAAAGAACACGAACCTCATTTGGCACGGCCCACGGTCATTGAGATCCGTAAATCTGCCCGCTCATTAAAAAAGTTTCCGCTGCGTGGACGCAAGGGACGTGAGGAAGGCACCCGCGAATTAATGCAGCGGCGCTTGCCGCATATCATCGCCTACCGCGCAAAAAACGATGCCGTTGAAATTCTGCACATCTGGCACCCAGCACAGGAAAGGTAGCCCGGAAATTTCCTGCGTTGGCGGGTGGCCCAGGCAAGAACTCTGCTAAACAATTGAATATCGGGTGCCCCATCCAACCTTCTTTTGGTTGGGTGGGGATTTTTGTCTTTCACTTCGAGGGGGAGAGTGGTGGCTTGCAAAACGGCCATCGCGCATCCCGCAAAACCCCCAACCAAGCAAACCCAGCTTGGATGGGGCACCCTCAGGACGGTAGGCTGGGCCACCCGCCTCGTCTTTCCGGTTCTGCTAGGCAAGGGCAAACGTATCTTTTCGGATGGAACTCCGCCTCGCGAATTCGCGCTCGTCAGCACGCAGGCTGTGGGCTCGGGTGTCATCATCAGTACCTACAAGCCGAACGGTCCTTTGCGCACCAGCTCCTACGCCGACGCGGGGGCGTAAGCCGACGTCACAGATCATGCAGGGAGAGAGACGATGAATCATCATCGTGGGCTACTCATCGAAAGGAGAATACGTTTCATTGCAAGGTCTGGGCCCGCATGCGCTTGGATTTTGCGTAACCGGTTTCTATTCACTCTCGGATGGCTCCCAGAGCTCGATCTTATTGCCATCGGGATCTTTGAGCCACGCGAAGCGCCCGTAGGAGGGATATTCCTCGGTCTTATCGATCGCGACGCCTTTGCTCTTCAGATGGTCGAGGACTTCTTTCAAGTTCTTCACGCGATAATTAATCTGACCCGTCCGTGGTTTGTCCTTGATGTCTTGATCGGTGGGCATGATCGCCCACGCTAAAGTTCTCTTGACCTCCGGATTTTCAATGTCCCGATAGTCAAACGTTGCATAGATCGAATTGCACTCGCTGTCTTCGCCTGAAGCAACGATACCGAGACAATCGCGATACCAGGCCGCCAATCTCTTGGTATCGTTGGAAAACAGAAAAACGCCGCCAATTCCGTCGATCATAAGTTTCTCCCACTCCGCACCTCTGCCGGTTTCCGAACCGGCAGGCATAGCTCCAATTCAAAGTGCGACCAATCCATCGCGCTTTCTTTGTCCAGGAAAACCTCAAGTGCCGGCGCATGCTCGGGCTCGTAGGCACTGTTGATCAGCCAATCTCTGTAAAGGTAGTCCCAAGCCGTAGCTACCTTATGGATATCGCCGGAAACCTTGATGGCGGCGTATCGCATGGCCGGCATCCTCAATTTCGACATTCCTTCCCTGCACTCGAAGGGAAGAGACGACGCAAGGCAGACCTCATATCGATAAAGATGTTTTGGCGTCACGTGTGGGTCGTCTACCGTCATTCCGAAAAGAGTTCCTTGCGAAAACACATCCTGCGATTTGGCCCATTCGACCACTCTCCTGAGGGCGGCAAGTACTCTGTCCAGCTCGAAGGCATTCGTAACCCGAATATAGGCGACTTGCCTTTCGGGAATGTCGATCAATCTCACTGGAAACGCGGCTCTCTTTTCCTCCGCGCTCATGGGGAGACCATATGCATCTTCCGGGAAGAGTTCTTTGCAAATCTTGCTCTTTTTGATCTCGCCGCTTTTGCGAAACTCGCTTGGCGAAGTATCGTAGCCGGACCGGAAGGCACGTGAAAACGTGGCCGACGACGAAAAACCGCAATCCAAGGCTATATCGGTCAGGCTCTGGTCGGAATAACGAAGAAGACGAGCGGCCTTTTCAAGACGAAGCCGATTGGTAAAACTATTCAGGGTTTCGCCGGAAACCGCTGTGAAAATCCGATGGAAGTGAAATTCCGAGAAGCAGGCAACATCGGCAAGCTCAGCCAGTTTTACCGGGCGATCCAGATTCCCGCGAAGATAGTCGATGACCCGATCAATTCGTTGGACATATTCGCTGTTGGCCTGCGTCTTTGCGCGTGCCACGGATTCCGTCGACATTGCGTCGTAATAATACCGCAAACGTCCCTATGCGGCGGGCAGCATTTACACGTCCGTTAAGCTGCTGGAAACCTACTCACAGCTGGCGCGACGGGACCTGGAGCGCCGTTTTCCAGTGAGGCGGCTCGAGGAATTGAAATAAAACCTGAATTGAAACAAAAAATAGTTCGCCTCTGCTGTCGATTTTCCCTGTGCGCGACGACTACGGAATGAGCGATCCAGCGCGCAAGGCTGTGCTGCTGGCTCCCACCAAGAGGAGAAGAACAATGA
Organism: uncultured Acidobacteriaceae bacterium; assembly: GCA_963782275.1. GTDB lineage: Bacteria > Acidobacteriota > Terriglobia > Terriglobales > Acidobacteriaceae > Bog-257. Next base: position 97,600 of record CAWAJA010000017.1, read on the forward strand.
AATTCATCTGTTTGGGATACATCGAGCCAGGGAAATTCGAAGCGATGACCGAGGAGGAGCGGCACGCCGTGCTCGACGAATGCTTTGCGCACAATGACCATCTGCGCGCCAACGGACATCTGGTTGCCGAAGTTGCTCTTCAGCCTCCGGAGACCGCGTTGACCCTGTACTGGAAAAACGGCAAAGTCGCGACCACCGACGGCCCCTATGCCGAAACCAAGGAACAGCTCGGCGGCATTCAAATCCTTGAGGCGCGGGACCTCAATCACGCCATTCAGCTTGTCTCACAGCTTCCAGGCTTTAAGTATGGACTTGGACCGATTGAGATACGGCCGGTTGCGGATTTGAGCGAAATGATGAAGGAGAGCGAGAGCGGCGACGGCGAAAGGATACCTCGCGATGAGAGCGGCCACGAGGGAAAGAATGATCAGTATCATGGCCAGGGGCTGGCCTGGTGGCAATCCTGTCTTTCAGCTGTGCTGTGCGATTTCAAGGACATACCGACCGATAAAATTCGCGTGTACGGTCTTGAAATGTCACTTGACGAAAACAGGGCATCGTTACAATTGGCGGTTCGTCGTCAACAATTCCGAAGGCCGATCGCTGATTCTGGGTGTATCGTCAGCGATCCGGAACCATCTCGTTTTCCGTCTTTAGCATGCATGCCGCCTGTGCAATGGTACATGTACTTTCGTAACTTGACTTCGGCGAAAAGAGCGATACCCTAGGCGTGTGAGACCCAGTGTCTCTCCCGCCCGATGAGGGCGCTCCCCCGTTGAGCCTGCGGCTTGGGGTCGCAGGGACCGATGATCTTTGAAAAGTCAATTACGAGGAAAAGTCAGCCGTCGGCAGCCAGGGGTCAGCAGCCGGGTGGTCACCAACAGATCGTGCGACGAAGTCTTGCTGGGATTGCCGCCTGCCCCCAAGAAAAGGTAACCAGCGCCGAGGCGGAGTGCGCTGGCTGTGAACGGTTGTAAGTCCCATGCTTTAGATACCTTGCCAGTAGGTTAAGTGTTTTGAATACTTTAGCTGGAGTCCGTAAAGTGTTCACAACATTAGGCTTAGATTCGATATTAAAGCCAATGTTTTGAATACTTTACAGTCAAAGTATTAAAAACAAGGACTTTGCCAAATCAGAATTTTCCGTACCGGCCTGACAGACCGCACAGGCTGCCAAGAAATCGCCACGAAAGTTTGGTTACTATTTCCCCGGAACCCCTCCTCGGGAAACGCCGTTTTTCTCGCACCACGCGGCTTTAACTCTGTCCCGTCCAAGGAGGCGATAGCACCATTTAAGTGCTGGAATGTCGGGTAGCCATCGGTGGTCTGGACGGCGCACTTCTTAGTGGTTAGGCTCCACCACAATGTAAGTGGCGTATGGCCTCCGGTGATTTCCGGCCAGTGTCGCTGGAGGCCATTTCTTTCTCGTCAATCTTCAAACCGGCTGCCGCAAACGTTTTCTTCGAGACGCGCGCTACTCACTCTCAGCGAACGCAGTTGGACCTCACATGGTCAAGACGACGCGGAATTCTGCTTTCCCGCTCATCATCCGAGCGTAGGCTTCGGCGGCTTTCGCGAGCGGGTACTTTTCGATCATTGGACGGATGCCTGTCATTTCTGCGAAGCGCAGCGTGTCCTCGGAGTCGGTTGGGATACCAGACGACCAGCCCTGAATGCGCTTCCTGCCGAAGATCAATTGGGCGGTAGAGACTTCGATGGGATCCGCTGACGCTCCTACGACGACCAGCGCGCCATTTGCTCCCAGGCCGCCGGCCAGTGACGACATCGCTTTTCCGCTGGGCGCCGTAGCAAGAATTACGCGCGCGCCGCCGAGTTTCTGCAGTTCGGCCGCGGCATCGGTTGCGGCGCTATCAATATAAACATCCGCGCCGAGCTTCTTGGCGAGCGCGGCGTTATCTGGCCCGCGCCCTATTGCCGCGACACGATAACCGAACTTCTTCGCAAACTGAATTCCCAAGTGCCCAAGCCCGCCGATACCCTGAACCGCGACAAGATCGCTAGGGAGCGCACCGGCACGGCGGAGAGCGTTGAAGGTGGTGATTCCGGCGCACATCAGCGGCGCGGCTTCGGCGGCATCAAGCGATTCCGGCATACGTGCCAGCGCCTCCACTGGCGCGACCATGAATTCCTGATAGCCACCGTCATAGCTGATCCCGCAAACCAGCGCGCTGGCGCAATTCGCGAAATCCCCTCTCCTGCACTCTGGGCACGTGCCGTCCTGGCCGCCATGCCAGCCGACGCCGACGCGTTCGCCTTCTTTCCAATTCTTGACACCGGCTCCGACCTCGTCGATCAGACCAGCGATCTCGTGCCCGGGTACCCGAGGATACGAAATACCTGGAAACAGGCCGTCTTTGGTGATCACGTCACTGTGACAGACTCCACAGGCTTGAACCCGAATCCTCACTTGTCCCGAGCCGGGCTCCGGGATTTCACGTTCCACGACTTCGAAGTCCGCTCCCGGTTTCGGCACTTGTACCGCTTTCATTTTTGGCACTTGTCGTTCCTCCTTTTTGTTCACTCAATTGCAGCTGACGCTGGCAAAGCGCCAGGCTGTTACAGGTTCGACCCACCTTATAGACCACCCCAATTCAGCGGCTCAGCATTAATTCTCCAGACGTTTTGTCGCGCGTCAAGATCAGGGATGTACGCATAGTGATTTTGGTCCGGTTACACCTGAGCCGCGCCTCCGTCAACGTACAGCTCCGCACCGGCCATAAAGCTCGCATCGTCGGAAGCCAGGAGCACGACGGGCCTCGCGAGTTCTTCCGGCCGACCGAGGCGGCCCGTGACAATGGTCGAGGCGAGTCTCTTCATGTCGTCCGGGTTGGCAAACGTCTGATTGACTTCTCCGACGGGGACTTAGATTCGTCGGGCCCGATATTCGGTTCAGACTCGCCACGACCGCAAGCACGATGGTCTTCCGATCTGGGCATTCCAACGCGCCTCGGGGAAAAACGCTGCGTTGTGCCGCTGACACTCCTCGATACTCAGGCTTCCCTGCAACGGCATCACTTCACGGGTACGGGGCTTTCCGTGAAAGTTGGCCGTTCGAGCAGCTTGGGATGAAAGGTAAAAAAAGTGGGACGAGCGGAGGCGAATGGGTGTATATTGCCTTGCACTTGGGATAGCAGAATACGGAAGCTGGCTTCAAACAATCCCAGGGAGGATCTTCATGGCGAACTTGCGACACTTTCGGACTTCAAAGCCCGGGCAAAGCGTAGGTGCAACAGCTGCTGCTCTGGCGCTGGCGATTGTGTTTGTGCTGACAATCGTCACAACCGACGCCGCCCAGGCGCAAACCTACCAAGTGCTTTACACCTTTACCGGAGGAAACGACGGGGCGGGTCCCTATGCCGGCTTGACGATGGATAAGGGAGGAAAGCTCTATGGCACGACGCATAGTGGCAACTCGGGCACCAACTGGGGCAACGTCTATCAGATTCGGCCCAAGGGATCAGGCTGGATCTTCAACCCTTTAGGCGTTTTCGACGGTACTCTGTCAGCCCGAGTACTCTTCGGCCCCGATGGCCTTCTCTATAGCACTAGCCCGAACAACATCGCCGGCTATATCTTTGGCTATATTTTCAGCATGAGACCCGGCGTGAATGCTTGTCTGACCGCACTCTGCCCGTGGAAGGCAACTGTGCTATATGGCTTCTCGGGGGGTGCTGACGGGGCTAACCCTCGCTACGGCGACCTCAACTTCGACCAGGCGGGTAACATCTACGGCACGACTCCCGCCGGAGGTAGCAGCAACAATGGTGTGGTTTACGAAATGATGCGTTCGGGTGGCGGCTGGACGGAGCAGCCCCTATACACCTTCTCCGGCCCTGACGGATCGCAACCCTTTGCTGGGATTATCTTTGACAACGCCGGTAATATGTATGGCACGACGGCGCAAGGCGGTGCCTACGGGTACGGTACGGTCTATGAACTTTCGCCCTCAGGGGGTGGCTGGACGGAGAAGGTCCTCTACAGCTTCCAAAACGGCAGCGACGGTAGCTACCCCATTGGCGGCCTGATCTTTGACCAATCCGGTAACCTCTACGGCGCCGCCGACAACGGCGGCTCCGGTGGGGGCGGTACGGTTTTCGAACTGACGCCCTCCGGTGGCAGTTGGACGTATAACCCGCTTTACAGCTTTACCGGAGGCGCGCAATGCGGGCCGCGAGCCAGTCTCGTCATGGATGGGTCGGGCAATCTCTATGGCACCACGTATTGCGATGGCGCCAATAGCAAAGGCAGCATTTTCAAGCTGACACCCTCAGCCGGCAGTTGGACCCAGACCTCGCTCTATGACTTCACTGGGGGCACCGACGGGGGCTCGCCGATCAGTAACGTGATATTTGACTCGACTGGTAATCTTTACGGCACCGCCTCGCGTGGCGGCAATCAGTCAAATTGCGGTCTCGCCGGTTGCGGTGTCGTCTGGCAGATCATGCCGTAAACCGGTGGATGATGGTTAGTGGATAGTTTGGTGCGTTCGCGCTGCTGGCCGAGCGCGAAGGAGTATGTGCCCTCTTCCGCCGTCGCGCAATATCGACGGCGAACCTGGACTGGGCGTTCTGGGGAGAGCGAAAGTTCGACCTGCGGCGAGTGGAAATTTTGTGACTTACTCTCATTCGCCGCAGTTCTCTCCGGTTTTTTGTATGGCTGATGGTTTTCATCGGCCGGATGTAATGGACTTCGCAGCCTCCTCGGAGGTTTCCCCAGGGTAATGGGACCCGCAGCCCTTACGCGACTTCTCGGCCCCTGTCTGGTTCTCCCGATCAGCCTGCGTCGGTAACGAACCATCGAAGGGAGAACCTCATGAAAGATCCGCAGGAATGCTTTGAACACGCCACGCCTGTTGATGGCGAGGTAAACCATCACGATCAGGACAAGGGCCGGGACGAAAGCGGTCCAACGGGACCGGCTGACAGCAGCCGGCGCTCCTTCTGCAGGGTCGGCGGCGCCACCGCTGTAGCTCTGGCTGCCGGCATACCACTGGAACCTCTATTCGAGGGAAAGCACGGGCAGGCCGAAGCCTCGGTTGTGTCCCTACGGTTCTTCGAGTCGCGCGTACGCCAGCTGGAGGTACCGCGATAGCACGGCCGACGCTGAGAAGATCGACATCGGCATACTGCCCGACAACGGCGATTCGCGGAGATTCACCGACTATAGCGGCAACTGGAGCAAGTGCCTTCAGCACGACGCGCTCGGCATACCGAATTACACGGCATACCGAAGCCTGCTCCACGCCTTCGAAACTGGCCGACCCTCAGACTTTGAGAACATCCTGGTGGGGAATCCCGGCGGCACCGGCTTTACCTCAACCCTGAACGGGCCGCAGGGTGCTCTAAGTTTTGACCTAGAAGGCCGCGACTCCCATGCCACCGTCATCCCACCGGCACCCAGTGTTGCCAGTGCGCAGACCGGCGCAGAAGAGGTCGAGCACTACTGGGCCGCGTTGATGCGGGATGTGAACTTCACCGATTATCCGGCGAGTTCGCTGGCGGCCCAGGCGGCGGCCGACCTGAACAATATGTCTTATATTCGGAGCCAGCAGAATAATGAGTACCCTTACCCGGTCACGCCGCAGAACCTATTCCGCGGACAGTTCTACCCCGGCGATGGCAACGTTCAGGGGCCCTACGTCTCCCAGTTTTTTGTCCAGCCCACATTTATGGGCGTCCAACCCATCACACAGCAGTATCGGAGATTCGCGACTGTCGCCGAAGGCGGGGCCGACTATATGACGTCGCCGCTCGAATACCTGAACGTCCAGAACGGCTTCGTGCCCAGTGCCAGTCTGGTCTTTGACCCGACGTACCGTTTCTTCCGCATGGGTCGAGACCTTGCCGCCTACACCCACGTGGACGTCATCTTTCAGGAGTACTTGGTAACGCTGCTGCTGCTCTCCCAGATGAAAGCGCCCGTAAATCCGGGCAACCCTTATGGCTACCCCTATGGACGCTCGCGAACTCAACATGGCTTTGTAACTTTTGGGAGCGAATTCTGCAACCTGGACGCAGCGACGACCATGGCCGAGATGTCTACGCGGGCACTGAAAGCCGCGTGGTTCCACAAGTGGATTGTCAATCTGCGCATGCGGCCCGAGGAGTACGGAGCACTGGTGCATGCGAACCTCACGCACCAACACCCAATGCCTCAGGCGGCAGCGGCGCTGCATCACGACGTGCTCAATTCAGCGGTCCTTCCCATCATCCACTCGCAATACGGAAGCTACCTGTTACCGCAGGCGTTCCCGGAAGGATCGCCGACCCACCCCTGCTACCCCACGGGCCATGGAACTGTCGCCGGGGCCTGCATTGCAGCGCTGAAGTTCTTCTTCGACTGCAACCAGAGGATCCGGCCGCTGCTGCAAAACTCCGGCACGGACCTGGTTGTGCCAAGCTCGGACGGCCTCTCGCTTGAAACCTATACGGGCGGCGATGCCGACAGCATGACCATCAACGGAGAGTTGGCCAAGCTCGGCTTTAACACCACATTTGCACATGGCATTCACGCCGGCATTCACTTTCGCAGTTCGAGTTTGTACTCGCTGCTGTTGGGCGAGGCGGTTGGGATTAGCGTGCTGCAGGATCGTGCCAAGTCCTATAACGAGCCGTTCACCATCCACATCACCAAGTTTGATGGGACGACGGCAACCATCAGCAACCAGCATTAACCATGACCGGGCTTTCCCACCCTGTTGCCAAAGCCAGGCGGACAGGGTGGGACACTTTTGGTCCCGCAGCAGTCCACTTCGGCCGGGTCGCAGTCGAATGTCAATCCCCTTTCTGAGCAGCGCGAAGGGGATCAGTGGATCATCGTTTTTTTCATCTCGGCTTTGTGGTTGATCTTGTAGACGGTGCTGCGTCAATACCAAGAAAGCTAGAGAGGTAGAGATGGCCAGAAACCTAGGATGCTTCGGCTGGTTGCGAGGCTCGACGACCCGATGCATAACTCCGCGCTTCCGTACCCATCATGCTATACCTGAAGTACATCCCCTTCCCGGGCGACCATCTGGTACAACACCGGATTGACGAAAAATCCGATGAACAGCCGGGAGATAAGACCGGCAACGATGACAATGGCGAAGGGTTTCTGCGTGGCCGAACCAATGCCGGTAGAGAGTGCTGCTGGGAGCAGCCCAAGGCATGCAACTAACGCGGTCATCATGATTGGACGCAGGCGCAGCAGCGAGGCCTCTCGCGTTGCGGTCGGGATATCCATTCCTTCCAAGCGAAGCTTGTTGATGTACGAAACTAGAATGACTGCCGTTTCAACCGACACTCCCAACAACGCCATGAGGCCGAGAACGGAAGAGACACTGAACGGCGTATGCGTGAGTTTGAGCGCGATCAGGGCGCCGACCGGTTCGGTCATCACGACGCCTAACGCGATCGTGACCGGGAATTTGAAGTTCCCGTATAGTGCGAACAAGATCATGAAAATGAGGACCAATGCCAGTGGGCCGATCAAGGACAGCTGTGCTTTTGCCTCGAGAAATTGGCTGTATTCGCCGCCCCACGTTAGCCAATAGCCTTGCGGTAGAGAGATCGCCTGGCTGACGGCCTTTTGACCATCTCTCACCGCCCGCTCCAGATCCCGGCCTTCGATGCTGTACTGAACTCCTATGTACCGGGAATTGTTCTCGCGGTAAATGAAGGACGCGCCGTTTCCCTGGCGGATGTCGGCAAGTTGGCTCACCGGAATCTGCTTACCGTCCGGAGTGCCGACCAGCAACCCGCCGATCTCATGCGCGCTGCTGCGGAATTGGGGCTGCATGCGCACCACCAAGTCGAACACTTTTTCACCCTGAATGACCTGGGTTACAGCTTGTCCCCCTACTGCCGCCGAAACTACCGCCTCCACATCGGCGACATTGATTCCATAGCGCGCAATCTTGTCGCGGTCTACATCAATCAAGAGGCTGGGCTGCCCAAGTTCCCGCACCACCGTCAGGTCGGTAAACCCCGGAGTGCGGGACAGCGCATTCTTAATCTGGACTGCTTTATCCTGGAGAACTGTCAAGTCGTCACCGTAGATCTTGACGGCGAGGGAACTCTTCAGCCCGGTCAGGGCCTCATCAACGGCGTCTTCCGCGGGCTGGGTATAGTTGAAGATGATTCCGGGAAACGCGGTCAGTTTTTTGTTGATCGATTCAATCAACTTGTCCTTGGTATTAAGGTCGCCTCCCCAGGTCTTATCCTTGTAGGGCTTTAGCCCAACGTAGAACTCGCAATTAAAAAAGCCGGTAGGGTCAGTGCCATCGTCGGGGCGTCCCAACTCGGAGCCCACCGCCGTGACCTGCGGATACGACATCAGGATCTTGCGTATCTGGGGAGCGATCCTGCTCGCCTCTTCGAACGAGATCGTGTAGGGCATGGTGGCCCGCACCCAAAGCGCGCCCTCGTCCAAGTGGGGCATAAATTCTCCGCCAATATACGGGACTAGCAAAAGGGTTAAGCCAAAAATCAAGGTTGCGAGGGCCATGATCAGTTTAGGACGCGCCAGTGCCCAGTCCAATTGCTTCGCGTATTGAGACTTCATCCACTCGTAGGCGCGGTTACGATGCTCACGGACGCCGCTTTTGAACCAGTAAGAGGACAAAACCGGGACCAGTGTGAGGGTTAGGATGAGCGCACCCACCAACGCGAACGACATGGTCTCCGCCATGGGATGGAACAATTTTCCCGAGGGTCCACTGAGCGCGTAGATCGGGAGATAACCCGCGAGAATGACGGCTACGGAGTAAAAGATCGGCCTGTCTACGTCTTTCGCCGCAGCAAGAATTACTTCGTTCAGGTTATAGTTCTGCCCTTGTCGTAACGCGAGCTCACGGTAGATGTTTTCTACCATCACCACCGTGCCGTCGATGATGATGCCGAAATCGATCGCGCCAATCGACAGCAGGTTAGCAGCGCCATCATGGGCATGCAGCACGATAAAGGCAAACAGCAGGGCCAGTGGAATCGTCAGCGCCACGATGATGGCCGCGCGTAGGTTAATCAGAAACAAAATTAGGACGATCAGCACCAGGACCATACCCCGGAGCAGGTTGTCTTCCACGGTGTCTGTAGTCAGTTTCACCAGTTCGCTGCGATCGTAAAAGGGATGGACCTTAACATCGGGCGGCAGGATTTGCCGGTTAAGCTTCTCGGTTTCTGCTTCAACTCCCTTCAGAACGTTTTGCGTCTGCTCGCCCCGCAGCATGAGAATGACGCCTTCCACGGCATCGTCGTTGTTTTGATAGCCAAATTCGCCCAATCGGGGCGCGTGTCCGATCACGACATCGCCAACATCCTTTACGCGAATAGGCGCGCCGTTGTTACTCCCTAGCACGATGTTCCCGATGTCATCCGTGTTGCGCACCAGCCCAATGCCGCGCACATAGTAAAACTGGCCACCCTGCGAGTAGAATCCACCACCTGCATTGGAGTTATTCGCGGCCAGGGCCGCCATGACTTGCGGAACCGTCAAGTGATATCCGTAGATTCTGGCGGGATCGAGCAGTACCTGGTACTGCATCGTCGTGCCGCCAAATCCGGAGTCATCGGCAACGCCGCGAACCGAACGATAAGCCCGCTCTACCACCCAATCTTCGATGACCTTCAGTTCCTGTGGACTGCGGTCCGGACTCTCAAGCACATAGCGGTACACCAGGCCGCTGGGGCTGAACAGCGGAGCCATGCTGGGTGTTACACCGGAAGGTAGGCTGGCATCCGCGATGCGCTGAAAGACGATCTGGCGTGCGAAGTAATCGTTCGTGGTGTCTTCAAAGGTCAGAATGACATCCGAAAGACCGTATAACGATATGGACCGCATGACCACCATGTGCGGCACGCCGTTCATTGCCAGTTCAAGAGGAAGAGTTACGAGGCGTTCCACTTCCTCCGCGGCGTGGCCCGGCCATTGCGTGATGAGTTCAACTTGTGGAGGGGAAAGGTCAGGGTACGCATCCACGGGCATGCGCTGGAACGAGATGATACCGGCGATCATCATGAAGCCGGTCAGCATCAATACCAGAAACCGCTGCCTTAGAGATGCTTGTACGATTCGATGAATCATTCAGCTATCGACGCCAATACCCGTCTCCTGCTTCGTTCCCCACTTCTGGATTACCCCACATTAACGCTGCAGTGAGTTTGCGAACTGCAGAAACAAGCTGCCGTTCCCGACAACCCGATCACCGAGGCTCAGCCCGCTGGTTACTTGGGTTTGCCCATTCAGGCTGTCCCCGACGGTCACAGTGCGCCGTCCAAACTGCTCTGGAGAGACATTAACGTAAACAAAAGGCATGTTCTCGCTATCGCGCAGAATGGCAGAATCCGGTAGGGCGATCGCATTTTGGATCATGCCTGCATCCACAGTGGCCACCACATACATGTCCTTCTTCAGCTTCTCCCCGGGGTTGCTGGTCTCGATGCGCGCTTGCAAAGTGCGGGTGTTCGGATCCAGGGACGCCGCCACATAGGAAATGCGACCATGGAAAATATCCGGATAGGAGTCCGTCTGAATCGTAACTGGATCTCCCACCCGCACATTCGGCAAGTCCTTTTGATAAACATTTACCAGCACCCACACCTTGCTGATATCAGAGACCATGAAGCATTGCGTGGCTCCGGCCTGGATCAACTGACCCACGGCAACGTTCTGTTCGACAACCTCACCCGCTATGGGCGCCCTCACCGGGACCTCGAAAGAAGGCGGAGACTTCACCAGAGCATCAGGATTGGTAATCCCAAGCACTTTCAGGGCGGCCTCGGCTGCAACCAGGTCTCCCCCAGCCTGTACCTCGGCCGATTCCGCCTGCTCCAGATTCTGCTCGGCAAGCGCGTGGTGCTGGTACAAGTCTCTCGCTCGGGCGGCCGTCTTCTGTGCCAGGGCGTACGCGTCTCTCGCCTTCAGGTAATTTGTCCGGAGTTGGGAATAGTCGGGACTCGCCACATATAGCATCGGCTCGGCTGGCGTCACCCTCCGCCCGGGAACGACCACGATCCGGCTGACCGGACCACTGACCTGCGTAATCACGGGGGTCGTGTGGAAGCTGTTGTAAGCCACGGAGCCAGTTAAGCGCAACGTTCGCCTTAGCGTGGTCGGCTCAACCGTTAGCAGCTGCACATGCGACATCTGGTCCTGCGGAATGGTGAACAATTCCGCGGTGTTGGAATTGTTAGCGGAGTGATTCTGTTGGCTTGCACTGGACCCTGCGCCATGACACCCGACGCACCCTAGCATGACCGCAAAGGCAACGGTCAACGCCGCCGCGCCGGACCAGCCATCCTTGGATATCTTCACGGAAGGTTCCTTGTTCCCACAGCTTCCCTCAACTGCTCAAGCGCAGTCATGTAGGAAGACAGCGCCTGGCGATAAGCTAGCTGGGTTGCGCGATAACTGCGTTCCGCATCGAGGAAGTCCAGCAAGCTCGCCGCACCACGCTTGTAAGCAAACTGACTGATGTCACGTGAGTCCTGAGCCTGCTTCAGGTATCCCGAAGCATAGAGTTGCACCACCTCTTCGTTACTTCGCAGGGCTTCATAGGCATCGCTAACATCAGACAGTACAGTGTCGCTGGCCAATGCCTGCAGCTCCTGGGCTTGCGTAAGGACATAGCGAGTGCGCGCGATCTCGCCTTGATTTCGGTTGAAGATGGGTAAATCGAAATTCACAAAGAACGAAGCAGTATTTTCGCCGGCAACGTGCGTATAGTCGGCCGTACCATTGACATCTTGTTTGCCATTGGCTCTTGCCAGCAATATCTGGCTTTGCGCAGCGGTTACCCCCAATTCAGCGGCACGGAAATCAGGGCGCTCCTGCAATGCCTTGGCTTGCAAGTCCTCCAGCTTCGCCTTAACGGACTGGTACGATAAGTCGCCAACCACATCGTAATCGGCGGGAACTGCGTCATATCCTAGCAATACCCGCAAGGCCACCAATGCCTGCACTCTGGCCAGGCGGGCCGAAGACACGTCCGTTTGAAATTGCAGCAGTTGCAACTTGATCTTAAGATAGTCGCCTTCGCTGATGTAGCCCGATTGGTACTGCGCTTGGGCAATATCAACCGTCTGTTGAAAGCTCTTCAGGTCTTGCAGGGCAAACTGCAGGGTCGATTCTGCCAATAACACCGCGATGAACTGCTGCGCCACATCGAATGTCAGAGTGCGCTCGGCATCCCCGACTTGCGCGCGGGTGACCGACGTCTGGTCCTGTGCCGCTTGCAAGCGGCGTTGTCGTTTGTGGCCACGCTCAAACAAATATCCGATTCCAATGTCGAACTGCTGGGCCTGGTTGAGGTTGTTCGCGTTGAAATCGCTGGGATTAAAAATGGGCACGAACTGGGAATCAAATAGAAACGTTGGATTTGGACGAAGGTTGGCGGTAATCTCCTGGGCCTGGTTTTGAAGAATAAGAGTTCGCGTCGCCTTGAGCGAGTGACTGTGCACACGTGCCAAATCAATTGCCTGATCGAGTGTGATCAGCACTGTGCTTTGTCCCCAGACTGTGGGTACAAGCAACGGCAGCCAAATCAAAGCCGCCAGAATCTTGTTCCGGAGATGCGATGGACGCATAAGACTCAAATCTTACAGGTCCTGCGGTGAAGAACTGGAACGGTGATGCGCTTCCCCGTACTTTCGTTATCCGCGCCGTCCCCCTGCCCGCCGCACCCTGGGAGTGGCGAGGTGCCGCTGCTGAGTAACGCAAAACACTGCCAGAAGAAAACACATTGTAAATCAGGAAGTTGGAAAAAAGCGCCCTTGGCGGTCGGGATCCCGTCTTCGCGGTCGCATCGAGCGCCGCCCGTCAGTTACTAACATATCCTCGTCGTGCGCCAATTCGCCACTTACCCGCCCGAACTGACTATCGCTGCCGATAGGTTAGGGCTACTGTTCGCAAATGCCACGGTTTTGGGCGTCTGGTGATGCTGTAAGTTGTTGGAGAATATTGGTCGGGGAGAGAGGATTTGAACCTCCGACCCCCTGGTCCCGAACCAGGTGCTCTACCAGGCTGAGCCACTCCCCGACTTGCCCTTACCGCGCATGGAATTTCGGCGCGGTCGGCGCGCAGATCGACTCTCTGACTCTGAATCAGAGACCGCGACAGCTTGATTATAGCAGACGATTTTCGAATTCCGTCGGGCGGGTCGTCGGATGAATCAGCTTCTCGCCTGGTGCGATGAATGCGCTTCTCGCCTGCTGCGACGAATCAGCTTTTCGCTCGCGCCAGCGCGCGCTTGATGGTCTCGTCCAGCGCAGCCTTGGCTTTGGCGTATTCCTCGGGGCTGATCTTGCCCTGCTGGCGATCGATCTCCAGTTGGAACAACTCTTCCTTCATCGCTTCCAGCAGCAGCGTGTTGCGATCTCCCGACGGAGCAGCCGGCTCTCTGTAGTCTGCCAAATCAGCAGCCGTCACAGACGAATCAGCAACTCTGCCGGCTGAACCTGCTGCTGCAGCTGCGGCGTGCGGCCGAACATTCGATTTCGAAACCACATACGCGCCGCCCATCACCAGCACCAGCGCGAACGCGCCCAGGATGATGGCGCGGTACGCGTGCAGCGGATCGGGGGCATCAATCGGCGCGCCCAGTCCTCCGCCGGGACGGTTATCGTTGCCCGCCGCTTGCGATCCGCCCATGGCTCCGCCTCCCGCTTCACCTCCGCCTTGGGCGCCTTGCGCCCCCTGCTGGCCTTCGGCCTGGAAGATGCCGGTGCCAGCAATGTGGAAGCTGAGGTCCTGGCCCGGCTTGACGTTGGTCACCACCATGATCGCGGCGCCCGACTCGTCGGGCATCGACTGAAATTGTTGCGGGTTCTTGGGCGTGAAGGTCATGCCCTTGGGCGTCATGACGACGAAGTGCTGCACCTCAGCCAGCGGCTTGGGCGAAAAGCTGGCCTCGCCGCTGTACGGCATATGATACGTAACCTGGAATTGCGTCTCGCCAGGACGCAGCGGATAGTTGAAGGCGTAATGATTCTTCTGCGACGCGGGCGAGAGCCTCAGCTGCGATAGGCTGTCCGCCGGGGCCTTTGGCCTGCGCGGACTCCAGCTTCGGCTCCTTCCGGCAGTGCGATCTCGAAGGTACGTTTGTCGTCGGCCAGAGTATGCGGTGGCTGTGACTGGTTGCGAATCGCATAGAGCACAACCCCCTGCAACTGTTTGCCGTCGGTCTGGAATCGGTCCACTTCGACGGTCTGGCTCAGGCCGTCAAGCTTCTTGGCCGAGTCGTAAACCGTGAGCTCGGCCGTAGTCTTGCCGGGCATCAGCGGCCCGCCCGGCGGAAAGTAGTTCACGCCTTCGTGGGTGACGCGCACCATGTGCGGAGCGTTGGCATCGGCTGGCGCTGCAAACGAGAAACGGCCGCCGGCGTCGCTCTTGGTGCTGGCCACTTCCTGCATGCCTTGCGACAGCGAAAGCAGGGTGACTTCGTCACCCGCCGACGGCTTGCCCGTTGTGCCGTTGGTGACCGTGCCGGTAATGTTCTGGGCGGCTGCAAAGGAGCCGAGCATGAGTAGACAAACAGCAAGCGCTGCCCAGACCTTATGCAACATGGGGTGGAGCACGTCTTCAGGCGTGCATTCCCGGGCACGAAAATAAAAGGGGGCTTTAGCCCCTGCGGGAATCCGCTCCTTTACCTCAGCGGCTAAAGCCGCATATGCCCGAGCGTTCTTATGCACTGCTGAAGCGGTGCTCCACCAATGGCGACCCAGACTCTTCATGCCCGGCCCTCGTTCGCTCGGCCCGGCCGCCGAGTCCCGTGCCTCACCACCGCCCGTGCTTTCTCAATCGACTCAATCTCCGCCAGGATCGCGGCCGCTTCGTCCTCTAGCGACGCCTGCTGGACGGCATAATCCTGCTCGCTCAACTTGCCCGCCTTGTACTCGAAATTGAGGTCGCGCAGATTTTCGTAAGTCGCTTCCTTGCGCTCCAATAAGTAGGTAAGGCGGGTCTTCTGCTCGCCGGTTTCTACTTCGCCTGGCTGATAGAAAACGTACACGAAGAGGCAGGCGGCAAACAGCGTGCATCCGAAGAGCACAAACGCGGTTTCTTGTCCGGCCAAGGCAAATGCAAAGAGCGAGTGGATCAAAATTGTGTCTCCTGACGGGCCTTCCGGCGTAGCGCATCGAGTTCGGCGGGGTCAAGTCGCGGGGACGGCACCGGTTGCGCCACGGCACGCGACTTCCACCGGCGCACAAACCAGACGGCCAGGGCGAGCGCTGCGGCAAAAACTGCAAACGGCATGATCCACGCCACGCGATTGAAGCCCGTAGTCGTCGGTGCGGCTAGCACCGTAGCTCCGTACTTTTGCACGAAGGTCTGGAGCGTCAGCTGTCGTTGTCGCCCTTGTCGATAGCCGCGATCAGCTCGTTGCGCATGCGCTCCGAGTAGGTGCAGCCCACGTGGTTGCACTCCAGCAGGATCTGGTTGCAGCCACACATGCACATGAGCTGATGCCCGAGCTTGTTGAAGCGCGCATCGGTGTCAGCGCCCATGAAGAGCATGGCCAGCAGCGCGACCAGCAGAAGCTGGGCGATGCGAAGAAGTTTCCAGTTTCGAGTTTCGAGTTTCAAGTTAAGTTACCGGGTAGTTATTCGTAAACCTCGCGTCGATGCGCGATCCGGGTCACATCGACCGTCCTGGCCTTGTCGATCTCGTACACAATACGGTAATCCCCGATTCGAATGCGCCATTGCTTGTCGCCGCCCTTGAGTTTCTTGCAGCCCGGAGGCCTCGGCGCCAGTGCGAGACGTTCGAGACGGAGCAAAATCTTGGTCACTACCTGGGCGGGCAACCGGTTCCCTCCCTCTCGGCGCTTGCCGTTAAGGCGACCTGGTAGCTACCCACGTGAGAGCTTCCCGCTCCTGAGAAGGCCGGCCTTCACCTTTTCCATCGGAATCCGTTTTTCGTGACGCCGTGAGCGGGAGACCAGCACATCCTCGATGTCTCCCCACAGCTCTCGATGTTTCTTCAGGTCGATTTGTACCGCGACCTTGCGGCCCTTCTCGTCCGTTACATATTGGATTCCGTTCATCGCTTCATCATCCTAACTGTATTGTGCCGTCCCTAGGGTCGGATTCATACGGTACGCCTACCCGGGGTTTCACGCCTGGGGTAAGTCTCGTTTCGCCTTCCGGGCTCGTCTTACCGCGGCGTCCAACTTTCGGTACCGCTCGATGATCGAATCTTGCAAGCGACCAAAATCCGCAAGAAACGCACATTCCTGACCACAGCACCCTTCTATCCGCTAACCACTATCCACTAACCACTGCTTTCAATCTCCTCCCACTCTCACCGCGCCGCCTCTTATCGCTTCTGCTGCCGCGCGGTCCTTCTCCCGCACCGCCACCTTCGTCGGCTTCATGTTGGGAATCAGCGCGATCAGCGTCCCGATCAGCACCATGTGCACGCCGATCCACAGCCACATCACCAGCGGATTCACGTGCGCCTTGATGATTGGCTTGCCCGTGTCCTGATTGCGCCCGGTGTACACCAGGTACAAATCTTCGTTAGGCCGCGAGCGATTGGCCACCATGGTTGCCGTTTGCTCGCTCGCCTTATAGAAGCGGCGCTCGGGATACATCGTGTCAATCTTCTTGCCGTGCTTGTACACGTCAAGCACCGCCCACTCGCTGGAGTAGTTCGGCTTGTCGTCCTGGGTGTACGACTGGCACACCAGGGTGTAGCCGCCAATCTGCATCTTGTCGCCGAAGCCCATCTCCTGCTCTTTGTCCTGATCGAAGGGCAGGCCGGCAAAGCCGATGATGACAAGCACCGCCCCGAAATGCACCAGGTACCCGCCGTAGCGCCGCGTGTTGCGGCGCGTCATGGTCACCATGCCTTGGAAAATGTTCGCGCCGGTCTGCCGCGCGATCACCCGCCCGCCGCGCCAGAACTCGCCCGCTACGGTCGCCGTCACCATCACCGACAGCGAAATCGCCATCAGGGAATAGAAATACGAAGCGTCCACCCACGGCCTCATGCCGCCAATCATCAGCGCGATGGCGGTTAGCAGCCCCAGCGCCACCGGCCACAAAAGGTTGCGTTTAAGGCTGTCGGACGAAGTCTTGCGCCACGCCAGCAGCGGACCCACTCCGGTCAGAAACACCAGGAACAGCCCAATCGGGACGTTGACGCGATTAAAGAACGGCGGGCCGACCGTGACCTTAGATCCCGTAACCCACTCCGACAGCACCGGAAACAGCGTGCCCCATAGCACCGCAAAGCACGCCACCAGCAGCACCAGGTTGTTGAACAGGAAACTTGACTCGCGCGAGACCAGCGACTCCAGCCGGTGCTCGCTCTTCAGTGTCTCGCGATTGCGCACGAAGAAGTACACGCAGGTGGCGAAGGTCAGCGCCAGGAACCACACGAACCAGATGCCGATGCCCGATTGCGCAAACGCGTGTACTGAACTCACCACCCCGCTGCGCGTGAGGAACGTCCCGAAGATCGCCAGTAGAAACGTGGTGAAGATGAGCCACATGTTCCACATCTTCATCATGCCGCGCTTCTCCTGCATCATCACCGAATGCAGAAACGCGGTCATGGTCAGCCACGGCAGCAGGGAAGCGTTCTCCACCGGGTCCCATCCCCAGTAGCCGCCCCAGCCCAGAACCTCATACGCCCAATGCGCGCCCAAGAAGATGCCGCAGGTGAGGAACAGCCAAGCCACCATTGTCCAGCGACGCGTGATGTGGATCCACTTCTCGCCGGGATACCTCATGATCAGCGCGCCCAGCGCGAAGGCGAAGGGCACGGTTACGCCCACGTAGCCGAGGTACAGCATCGGCGGATGGATGACCATCTCGGGATATTGCAGTAGCGGATTCAGACCGTTGCCGTCGGCTGGAATCTGGCCGCTCACCAGGCCGAAGGGGTGGGCCGCGAAATTCACCAGTAGCAGGAAGAACACCTGCACGGCCGCGATGATCGCCGAGGCGTGCGCCGTCAGTTGCGGATCAACCCTGTAGCGCAGCCGCAGTACCAGCGCGTAAGTTGACAGCAGCCACGCCCAGAACAGCAGCGAGCCTTCCTGTCCCGACCACAGCGCCGCAAACTTGTAGGCAATGGGCAGGTCGCGGTTGCTGTGGTGCATGATGTAGGAGACGGAAAAATCGTTGCCGAAGGCTGCCATCACCAGCGCGATTGCGGCGACGGTGACCGCAGCCCAGCAGGCGATTCCAGCGCGGCGCGCAGTTTCACCCAGACGGTCGTCCTTGCGGTACAGCGCCAGCACGCCTGCGATGAACGAATAGGCCGCCAGGGCCAGCGCCAGCAACAACGTAAAGCTTCCAATTTGCGGCATGAGAATTATTTACCTGTATAAATCCCCGCCGGACCCGTCCGGCAAACGCCATCCTTACGCGGTTGCTCTCATTTTACTCGGTTCAGGCAAAGGTGTGCTCGAACAGGCATCCCGCTCGGCATTCCTCGGGCAGGCTTTCGACTCCGCAACCGCCCGGTCCGCACGCAGGCGGGCCGGAGATTCCAGGCCCGGGCGTTCCGATCGGGATGACGGCGTGAACTATCCGCTATTTACCCAAACCACCCGCTCTCGACTTCCCAATCGCTGATCGAAACAGTGCCCGACATTTTTGTGCAATCAGCTAACGTGCGCGGTATCATTGCGCCTCGCGCAAAATCAGACCGCGGCATACCGGGGGAGGGGCGACTACAATGGCGCAAGTTGAATCCAGCCAAGTATCGGATGGCGTGAGGCCGCCTGCCTATTTCAAAGAAGCTCTGGAAGACGCCGAGCGCCTGCTGAAGTATGCCGCCGAAATCGGCATCGAGGACATCGAACCCGAGACCCGTTCCGCCATCCTCCACGCTCGTGAGGTTTTTCACTCCGGATGGACAGAAGATGTGGGCGACAAACTCCTCGTCGCGCTTGCCCGCCTCGCCGCTCGTCTCAAACCCGTAACCGCCGCAAGCCTTAAGGCCTCCCACTACGAGACTCGCCCCACCATGCACGTCTATCTGGTGTGGGCCATCCTTTTGTCCGCCATCATCATTCCCAGTTCAATCCTCACCTTCGTCACCTCGAATATTTCCCAGTCCATTAGCGCCGACATTGTCAAGGCAAACGCGCTGGCAGTCAAACTCACCACGGAACTGGGTCCTCCCGACCGGCCTGATGTCGGCTTGAGCGAGAAAATCGCCGACCTCCAGGAATACGCTTCCACGGTGCGCTCGATTTACCGCCGGGCCCAGAGGTTGAACCGCTACGTGTTCCCCCATGTGCCCGTTCCTCCGCCACTCGATCGTCCGCAGGAAACCTCTGGCCAAAAGCCTGACTGGTACCAGATCTCCCTGTACCAAAAGCAGAAATTCGAGCTTCCCGTGCCCCTCACTGATCTCGCCGCAGCCCGGAATGGCATGACCAGTACCTATCAGGATGTGCGCTTTTTTGCCCAAACTATCATGACCGACATTTCAACCTTCTATGGGGCAATTAACTCGTGCATTCTTCCTATTCTCTACGCGCTGTTAGGAACTTGCGCGTACCTGCTGCGGACCTTTGAAGATCAAATGAGCACCCGGACCTTTGTTCCGTCCTCCGCCAACTCCGCTCGTTTTCTGATCGCCGCCATCGGCGGAACCGTCATTGGCCTGTTTGGCAATTACACCCAGCAAGCCTCGGTATCGCCTCTGGCCGTGGCCTTTCTGGTGGGCTACGCCGTCGAGGTGTTCTTTGCGTTCCTCGAAGGGCTCATCAAGGCCTTCACCAGGAATACAGCTGCGCCGAACCCGGCATCGGCGGCAGGGAAGACCTAGGAGAAAATCATTTGACCACTGAGATCACGGAGGACACGGAGGTTTGTGTTCTGCGAAGCCTTCTCTGTGGTCTCCGTGCCTCCGTGATTAATTCTGATTGCTACAGTGTGGGTGCGGTCTCCGCGACCGACATCTGGGCCGTAAGCTGTGGACCTTATACCGATTTCGGGGTCGGTGGCCGGTTGCCCCAGGTTCGGCCGTCCGTAGGGACAACCTGGGGCCACTCCTTCGCATTTACTTGCTGGGGCTAACCAGCGGAAGCATCCCGGAGAACTGCAGATTGATCAGCAAGTCGATGTGGCGGTCGATCTGGTACCATCTTGCCGTCTTTTTGGGTGAGATGACCTTCTCGAAGATCGGAACGTACTTCATACGCAGCGCCAGCAGTTGCTGGTCAACGGCTGTTGCTCTTTTCATGTAATCGTTCGCCTGCGCATCGGTCAAGGTATCGTAGTTCGCTGCATAATCCTTCATCAGCGCCCAGCGCTCGTCGTTCGGTTTGATGGCTTCCTTCCGGTACTGGTCAAAGATGGGCCAGAACTTGGTCGCCTCATCGGCGGTGAGGGTCATGTTTTGCGCGGTGATCTCCTTGCGCTGCGCGCGGATGTTTTGACGCAGCATCTCGATGTCCTGGTCGCTGGCGACGTTGGATTGCGCATTTGCTCCAGGAGCACTTTGTGCGGCTGGCGGCTGCGCTGACTGGGCGAACATCCATACGTTGCACACCAGCAGTACAGTGCCGAGAACCAGCACGGATACGACGCTCTTTTTCATGCTTTCTCCTTCTGAAATGAATAGAAATCCCAGCCGTTCCCATCCTTGTGCATCGCAGCCTGGCAAGCTGAACGTTTGGATCGCCAGTTTCGCATCCGCTTCTGACCGAGCGCAGCGCAAAGATCAAGGACGAGGGCCGGTGCACCAGCATAACAAAACTGCTCCCGACTTGGAGGAATACTAGGTCAAAGAGGCCCACTTTGCGGGAAAACAGTCGAGGTCGTTGGCAGACGCCGAGCGCCCCACCCTCGTCCGCTGCCCTGCGGACAGAGTGGGAAGAGGGTTCTCGACCTGTCTTTAAGGCCCCTCCCCGAGGCCCTTTTCCAGTTTGCAGTAGGTTCGGGGATTCTTCACTGTTTGTCTTTCCCGTCCTTTCCCCAAAAGCAGGCGAGCCGGATGGGGCAGGTGGCTTTGGGGAAGAAGATACTGTTATCGCCCTCGCTTGCAACCGCCCTTTGAACGTGTTTACCATTAACTGAGTAAGGATCACGAGGTGTAGAAATGAATAAATCCATCGTACTGAGAGTTCTCTGCGCGGCAGTTGTGTTGGCCACGCTCGCGTCTGCTCCTCAGTCCGTTCTGGCACAGCGTGGTGGTCACGGCGGCGGTGGATTTCACGGTGGCGGTGGCTGGGGCGGCGGACACTACGGCGGTGGCTGGGGCGGCGGACACTACGGCGGCTATCACGGCGGTGGATACTCTGGTTGGAACGGCGGCTACCACGGCGGCGGATACTACGGTTGGCACGGAGGCTACTACGGCGGGCGAGGCGGCTACTGGGGCTATTCTGGCTATGGTTACGGCGGCTGGGGATTCGGACTTAGCTTCAACTTCGGCGGACCCTATTGGGGATACGGGTACCCCTATGGATACGCTACCGTCTGGGCGCCTTACTATCCCTATTATTACAACCCTTATTACTACCCTTACTATGTCTCTGTCCCAGCTGGCGTTCCATCCGGCTACTCCGCCACTGTCTACCGTGCCAGCAATGACGTTCGCGTCAGCTCCCCGGTAGAAGCATCGGCACCGGTGGCCCGACCTCCGGCACTGAAAGGCACTCCTAACCCCAGCTCCCCGACCATGAACTACGCGGCGTACACGCCGACGGCTCCCGGCCGCCGCACGGACGCAGCGACCATCGCCTCCAGCAACTACCGGTCGCCAAACCCCGCAGCCCAGCCGCTGCCGCCGCTCCGCCCGCGAGTCCAGAATGTAATTCGGGCCCTGCGCGGCATGCCGCCCGATGCCCGGCAGCGGGAAATTGAGTCCGGGCGCTATAGCAACCTCTCGCCTCAGGAGCTTAAGCTCGCGAAGTACGCCGCCAGTCTTCCACCGGTAAAGGAAAATCCGCCTGTGGGCGCTCCTTTGCAGACGAACTAGGTACGGGAGGCGGCGGGTGGCTCACCCTGACATTCTGGGGTGCCCCACCCGAGCTTCTCTTGGTTGGCTGGGGATTTTAGTTCCAACATCACAGACTCCGTTTTTCTCTGTTTCCCATTTTAGGACAAAATGGGGTATTTACTTGACTCAGGTGACCCCAATATGTTGTATAGCAGTCGATGGAGGATTACCCGCAGGATCTGACCGAGTTCGAGGCCCGATTCGCTAACGAAGCCGCCTGCCGTGACTACTTGTTTCGACTGCGCTGGCCGGACGGTTTTCACTGCCCGCGTTGCGGCGGGTCCAGGGCGTGGCCTTTACGATCGGTTTTGCTGGAGTGCGCCGCCTGCCGGTATCAAACGTCGGTCACGGCCGGGACGATATTCCAGGATACTCGCAAGCCGCTCACCCTGTGGTTTCGAGCCATGTGGTGGGTCACCAGTCAAAAGAACGGAGCCAGTGCCCTGGGGTTGCAGAGGGTATTGGGACTGGGAAGTTACAAGACAGCTTGGACGTGGCTGCACAAACTGCGGCGGGCGATGGTGCGTCCGGGACGCGATCGTCTCTGGGGCGCAATCGAGGTGGACGAAACCTATATTGGAGGTCTGGAAGAGGGCGCTCGCGGGCGACAGACGGAAACCAAGGCCTTGGTGGTCATTGCTGCGGAAGAGGATGGGGCGGGGATTGGACGCATCCGGATGCGCCGCATACGCGACGCGTCGGCGGAGAGTCTGCTCCCCTTTGTGGAGGAGGCTGTCGAGCCTGGTAGTACCGTCCACACGGATGGCTGGCTTGGATACGATCCAGTGGAATCCAGGGGATATGCTCACCGGGTCACCTTTCTCCGGGGGAAGAAGAAATCGCCCTCGGAGTTGATGCCACGAGTTCATCGTGTGGCGTCGCTGCTGAAGCGCTGGCTGCTCGGCACGCACCAAGGAGCGGTGAGTCGTGAAACATCTCGACTATTACCTGGACGAATTCACATTCCGGTTCAACCGGCGGACGTCCCGTAGTCGTGGCAAACTCTTCTATCGACTTGTCCAGCAATCTGTCGCGGTGGCACCAGTACCGTACAAAGCGGTTGTCAGTGGTGCGAAACCACAACATATAGTAGCCACCTGAGTCAAGTAAATACCCCAGTAGGACAAATACCACCTTCGTAACGTTACTTAACACTTTTCTGCTTGACTTGACGAATTCCGCATCCCTAGGCTGAACCTAGCGCGCCACGGCTGCGCCACACTCGCTAACTGCGGTCCCAGGCGTCGGAGTTGAGGGCCGTCCCGCACAGCGGGATTGCGGACTGCGGATGCGAAGCGTGACGGGTCGCCCCTCGACCCGGTTCCGGTGGTCGGCCGTCGCGTGGCCCATCCTGCGTCCCGCGCAGCGCGATCCGCTGCCCGCTGCCACTCTCACCCAGCGTAAGGCCGGAGTGCGCCACTGCATTGGATCCGTTGCCCAATTCCTAACAACACATGTGTCTCGGGTTGGCTGACTGAAGAGGGGCAGCGCGGAAAGGCAAACCCTGGGTTGGCTTATCGGGGTGGAGCACCGCTTTAGCGGTGCATATGGGAGCTACAAAGGAATTCGGCTTTTAGCCGCTGAGGTGATTTCCCACCATTTACCTCAGGCGCTAAAGCGCAAGCTCTCAACTCCCTATCTTATGCACGCCTGAAAGGCGTGCTCCACCTGTGTCTCGGGTTGGCTCAGAGCCCGGAGCTAAGAGCGATTCCAGAGTGACTGTAGATGGTTTCGACGGCAAAGGCTGTCGTGACTTGTATTGGGGAACGACTTCAGTCGTGCCGAACGGGGCCCGTCGCAAGCTCAGGGCTTTAGCCCCTGCAACCGAAAACGGACCCCGTCAGGGGCTAAAGCCCAGTTCCTCGTCGACCCAGTTGCGGCACGGCTGAAAGCCGTGCCCTGATACAAAGCGAGTTACGAGATAGGTCCTAAACATCTGTGCGTCTGTGGTTGGCTAAGAGCTAAAGGCTAAGCGCTAAAGGCCTCCGCCCACTAGTCCGCATGTCGCACACATTCTTACCAAGGAGTCATCCATGTCTGAACATAGTTATGAAGAGATTCGAGCCGAGCTCGTCGAAGCCAGGCAGGCCTTAGAGTCGCGCGAACGCCGCTTACGGGAGTTGGGCGTCACCGATTGGGAACCCAAACCGCCGGAGAAGCTCGTCATCAAAACCTGCCACCACGTCAAGGAGGACGGTTTCTGCTGCGGCTCGGCGGCAGTGACCGACCGCGATTACTGCCACTTTCACCTGAGCATTCGCGGACGCCGCCTGAAAATGGCCCGCGCCCGGGCGCGCGGCGAGCGCTATTGTGTGGAGCTGCCGCCGCTGGAAGACCTGTACTCCGTGCAGGTGGGCATCCAGCAGGTGCTGGACGCGCTGCTCCGCGGCCAGCTCGACCGCCACATGGGAGGCGTCGTGCTCTATGGCCTGCAACAGGCGGCCACCAATGTGCGCCTTCCCCAGGAAGTCTGGGACGAATCGGACCGCTTCGACAACGTTGCGGAGACCACGTGGCGCGGCTTCGAGGAAGAGCATGGCCTGCCCGAGGGATTCGATGTGGACACTCCGCCGGACGAGGCCTTCCCGCCAGCGGCAACTTCGCCGGGCACGACTTCGCTCGCAGGCGAGGAGCTGGTGACCGAGGACGATATCGAATTGGAAGAGCTGGCGGCGCGCGACCCGGAAGCCTGCAAGCGTCGGGCGCTGCAGTTGGCGCGCAAGTACCGGCGGCGGCTGCATCACGACGAAGACAAGCTGGCGCGAGCCTGCCGCATCCTGGAGGCGGCGCGCCGCAATGACGAGGCGCGGAAGGCGCAGAAGAAGCAACCATCAACGGCCAGCACGGCGACGGCGCCGGGCAGCAGTGAAGGAGCCGTCCCAGCGGAGCCAGATACGGCGTCGCCGACGAGCACCGATCTTTCGCTGGCTGGCGCGGAGGAGCCCACGGCCGTCGGCGGAGGGCCAAAGAAGTCTCCCCAAGGCGAGCCCATCGGAAAGGAGGAAGGAGCGAAAGAAGCGGAAGGCGCGTCGTAAGTCGCCGTAAGTCTAAGCCGCTCTATATTTTGCCGGTAACTAGCTGTGAAATCTATATTTTGCGGCACAGTTGTGCGGCAAGTTGTTGAAAACAGGTAGAGCGACGTAAGGGGAGGATCAGCTTCAAGGGAGGATCGATTCCGATGGGCGAAAATAGCGATTCACGCCGTTGGATAAAGGCTAAGAGCTAATTGCTAAGAGCTAATTGCTGAGGGTTAAGTTCGCCCTCTGCGATTGAACTACACTGTGTTTAGCTCGCCACAACCATGAGCACCGCAATCCAAACTCCCGAAGTTCTGAGCGCAGCGCGCGACCGCAATTACCGTCCTGTGCTGTTGGTCGCAGCAGTGCTCCTTGCGGCGCTGAGCATTCTCTACGCCGGCGCGTGGATGTATTACGTTCGCCAGGCGATGCCTCCCGTCGAGATCGGCATGGACGAACAGTATTCGCCTGCCGGAATTGAGGTTCGGGCCGTGCACAAGGACTCGCCGGCGGAAGCGGCCCGGCTGAAGGCAAACGATCGCATCGTCGCCATCAACGGAAGCACGGCGGATTCGGCGTTGTCGTGGGACCGATTGCTGCTGCGCATCTGGTTCAGAGCGCGCCCGGGAGACAAAGTCGTCCTGACCATACAGCGTCCCGGACAGGCGCAGCCTCTGACCATCACGTCGGCTTTTCGCGCTGTGTCCGGCCCAGGCGACACCAAGACGGTCGCCTACACCTTGGCGCAGCAGATCATGAACTCGTATCCGGTCTTCTTCGCCGTCGTGGGTTTGGCGGTTCTGTTCTTGCGCATCGAAGACCGCGATGCCTGGCTGCTGGCGCTGATGTTCGCTACCTGGATCACAGCCGGGCCAATGCCCAACGAGTTCTGTACCGCCCCGTCCAGCCTGCAAACGCTCCTGCTGGCTTATCGGACGATCACCAGCAGTCTGCTGACCGGATTGTTCTACTTTTTCTTCGCGGTTTTTCCCCAGCGCTCTCCTATCGACCGCAAAGTTCCCTGGCTGAAGTGGGCTTTCCTGGTGCTGGACATCTGCCTGGGTTATGGTGGCGTTCACCACGGCGATCAAGACGTGCTGCCGTTTCTTGCCCCGGTGGTGCCTTACCAGATCGCCCAATACGCGCGTCAAGTTATCGGCTATGGGGCACTTCTCCTGGGCGGGTTGTCGCTGCTTTTGAACGTGCGCGCGTCCGACGGTGCCGATCGCCGCAAGCTCAAAGTGGTTCTTTGGGGAACCGCGATCGGCGTTCCACCCATCGTTGCCTTGTATGCGGTCGCCGACAATTTGCACGTCACTCCTCCTTACTGGCTGAGCTTCGTTTGTGTGTTCCTGATGATTCTGTTCCCGCTGTCGTTCGCCTACGCGGTGGTGAAACATCGTGTGATGGACGTTCCGGTCCTGCTGAAGCGCAGCGCCCGCTATTTTGTCGTGGAGCGGGGATTCATGTTTCTGATCATCGTCATCTCGGTTGGAGCAACACTGTGGCTGGCGCAGCTGTTCTCGCGCCATTTCTCCGCCAGCTCAAAAGCTGCAATTCCCGTGGGCGCGACCTTTGGTGTGCTAATGATCACGGGCGCGACGCAAATTCATCGTCGCGTGCGTACGCGGCTCGATCGCGCATTCTTCCGCAGCTCTTACGACGCGCAACAGATCCTGGAGAACCTGGCGGCTAGGACGCTGACCGTTACCACGCGCGGAGAGCTTGCGGAACTGCTGCAGCAGAACATCTGGGAGGCGCTGCATCCGCAAACCACGTTTGTATATCTTGACAATAAAGCGGGACAGTTTCACGCCTACGCAGGCAACCCTCCGCCGGATGCCATGACGCTCTCTCCCAAGGCGGAAGTGATCGCGATGCTGGCCGAGCGCACCCAGCCGCTGGAACTGGCACCCGACGAGGTCCAGGGAACGCAATTGCAGGCCCTCAAGCCGGAATGCCTGGTACCGATCCGCGGCTCCAGCGAAGGACAGTTGCAAGGAGGAATCGTGCTCGGGCCGCGGCTCTCGGAAGAGTCGTATTCCATGATGGACAAGCGCTTGCTCGCTTCGGTCGCGAGTCAGGCTGGCATCGCCATGCGCAGCATCACGCTGGCGGAGAAGATGGCAGAGCGCATGGAGGCGGAACGGCGCGCCGAGCAGGAAATGCAGATCGCGCGCCAGGTGCAAAGCCGGCTCTTGCCGCAGCAAGCGCCTTCGCTGAGAACGCTGGATTGCGCCGGCAAATGCATTCAGACGCGCGCTGTCGGCGGCGACTATTACGACTTTTTGGACTTTGGTTCAGGCCGGCTCGGTCTGGTGCTGGCCGATATCTCGGGAAAAGGGATGTCAGCGGCGCTGCTGATGGCCAATCTCCAGGCCAATTTGCGTGGCCAATATGCGTTGGCGCTGGAGGATGTGCCTCACCTGCTGCGCTCGGTCAACCGCCTCTTCTACAAGAATACCGAGACCAGCCATTATGCGACGATGTTCTTCGCCGTGTACGACGATGAAAGCCGCTGCTTGCGCTATGTGAACTGCGGGCATAATCCGCCGGTCCTTATGCGGGCGAATGGCGACGTCGAACGGCTTGGGGCAACGGCAACGGTGCTGGGATTGTTTGAAGAATGGGACTGCAACGTCATGGACTGCGAACTCGCGCCCGGCGACGTCCTGGTGATTTATACCGACGGCGTTTCCGAGGCGGGAGAAAGCGAGCATGGTGAGAGCGAAGAGTTCGGCGAAGAGCGGTTGATAGCGGCGATTCGGAAGTGCCAGCAGCAGCCTGCGGGCGAAATTCTGGACGGTGTCTTAAGCGAGGTGCAGAGCTTTAGTCCCGACGAGCAGGCCGATGACATGACGTTGATTGTGGCGAGAGGAAGATAGCAATCAGGAACCAGCAGTCCGCGAAGCGTCGTTCAAATCACGTTCTCGACCTGCCTTCGATATCGCTGACCCGCTCTTCCAGAGCAATCAGCCGTCGTTTAAGCCGCCGACCAAGACCTCGTTGGCCCGAAAGCATGACTCGAAGCTAATCGCCCACCCACGGAATTCCTTCAGCAGCGTCGTCTCCGTTTTCTCTATCCGCTCCAGGAGCATTTCCTGGGACGCTTCTATATCGGCTTTCAGCGCTACCTGAAGTGCTCGAAGATCTGCTTTCATTGCAAAGTTCTCGTCCGCCACGTGCTTCTCCCGTCAGCTCGAATATATATCCTTTCCGACTTGACTGAAAAGGACCTCGCGCGATCGCGAGGCCCTTCATTGGACTGCCGGCTTTTGTTCCTCCTCCTCAGGCTTGCGCCGGCAGTCCGCCATTCGACATCCAGCGGGTGAACGACTTCTGAGCTGTCTTTGGAAGCTTGGGCAAGATGTCAAGGTAGATCACGGCGTAACGGAATGCGATCACACCGGCCGCAATCACCAGTACACTCGATGCCAGCTCCGTCCACTTCGGCACGTAGTGCGTTCCCATCGCCGATTGCAGCGAGTTGATGGATACGTTCAGCCGGTTCACCATGAATCCGGCCACAACAATCGCACAGCTCCAGTAGAGGCGTTCGGGATTTGAGCGCACGCTCTCGTAGCTCAACAGGAAGATGGGCATCGCGAGGAACAGCACCATCTCAAGCCAGAAGTATCCGGCTTCACTGGTGCGCTGGAAGGCGTAACTCCAAGCCTGATTGGCCGTCAGATCGAGCACCCTGAAGAAGGCAAACACGATCAGCAAGAGTTGGATCATTCGGCCGCAATCGCTCAGGATGCTGAAGTCAACGCGCACGTTCAGCGAGCGCATGCTGAGATAGATTGCCATCACCGCCAGCGCGAGTCCGGCGGGAATGGCGGAGAGATAGAACATCGCGTGCATGTATTGCGAGTACCACAAAGGATGGACTTTGCCGCGCGCGATCAGGTACAGACCGCCGAGATACGACTGATGCATGGACGAAAGCAGCACGCCCGCCAGCACGACGCCAATCAGGATCTTGTGATGGAAGCGCAGGATGGTTTCGCGAAGGCGTTTCCATGGCAGCTTCTCAATCACCGCCGGCGCGAACTCGAAGGTCAGCACTGCGGTGTAAGTCATGATGCAGACGCACACGTCGAACAGCACCGAGTTGCGGTTCCACATCACGATCGGATGCCAGAAGCGCCAAGGCAACCCGATCTCGTAGAGGTATCCAACGCACACGGTCATGTAGCCGAGGAAAGAAATCAGGATTGAGGCGCGCAGGATTGGACGGTAACGCTCCATGCCGAGCAGATAAACGGCGGCGCTGATGCCGAAGCCCGCGGCCGACAATCCGATTCCGCAAAGCGTGCCCAGTCCAACCCACAAGCCCCAAGGCATCTGGTCGGTCAGGTTGGTGCTGGCCCTGAATCCCACCAGGAAACGCAGATACGTCGCATACATGCCGGTGACAAATATGATGGCTACAATGATGCGCCACAACGTGATTTCGGACCTCATGCGGGCGATCATGGCTGGCTCCTTTCGCCTTTCATCTTGGTGATGGCTGCTTTCTCTTCAGCCTCCGCGAGCGCTACTTCGCGGCGGCGCTGCGTTACCCAATACAGCGCAGAAAGAATGGTGCCGCCCATAATCACCACCTTGGGCGAGTCGCCGAGCGCGCTGGCGGTGAGAGTTGGCATCGGTTGAGTGCCCGTCGGTGCAGTCTTGAATCCCAGTTTCTCGAACGGAACATCGGAGACGAAGAAGACGCTGGCTCCGCCTGCCTCCTCCAAACCGTAGATCCGCGGCTCGTAAGAGGAATCACTGCGAATCCGGTTCCAGGCTTCGGCGATCAACGTATCGCGGTCGCCGAAGACGCTTGCCTGAACCGGACAGGCTTCGGTGCAGACAGGTTGTCCGCCGGCCTTGATCCGCTCCGAGCACAGGTCGCACTTCTTGACGAATGGCGCGAGCTTGGTCCATTGATAACGGGGCACCGAATACGGACATGCCAACATGCAGTAGCGGCAACCAATGCACTTGTCGGCGTTATACAGCACCGGACCGAGCGCGGACTTGCTGATCGCGCCCACTGGGCACGCTGACGCGCAGGCTGGCTCTTCGCAGTGCATGCAGATTTTGCGGACAAACTTGTCGCCTCGGGTCTCGACCACCGTGAACGCGGTGTCAGAAAGCGTAGGTTCAGGATCGGTGCTGAATCCGTGGATCTGTTTGCAGGCAGTTTCGCAGCTCAGGCATCCGAAACAGCGCTTGATATCGATGAGCATTGCTTTCTTTGTTGCCATGGCATCCTCGCTTGGTCTTGGTCTGATCTGCTCTTAGGTCAGGAAGAATTCCTTCGCCAGTTGTTGTTGCACGCTGGCGTCAACCTGGAAGAACAGGCCTTTGATCGGCAAGCCGCCATCCTGTGCCAGAGCGGGAGTGAGTTCCTGCAACTTGG
Source organism: uncultured Acidobacteriaceae bacterium (assembly GCA_963782275.1). GTDB lineage: Bacteria > Acidobacteriota > Terriglobia > Terriglobales > Acidobacteriaceae > Bog-257. The sequence goes on from CAWAJA010000017.1 coordinate 127,990, forward strand.
CGCCGAGGCGGGCGATGCTGTTCTGCATCCATGCGGCGACGACGTTGTCTTGCAGGAGGTTCTTGATGTTGATCGCCAGCTCGGGAGCCTTGATCACGCACAGCCAGCCGCTTGTGTACGGGTCTTCGACGACCAGGTTTGGATCTTTCAGCACATGATGGTTGACCGAGACCAGCACTCCTTCGACTGGCGACAGCAAGTCAATGCTGCGGCCCTCGCGCTTTACCGTGCACAGCTTCTGTCCCTGACGGACCCAGCGGTTCAGGCTGGCAAGCTCGATGGAATCAATCTTGCCGAAAAGGTTGCCGGCGAAGGCGTCGATTCCTACTCGAGCGTTCTGGTGGCCTTCGTCCAAGACCCACGTATGACCGGGATGGAAGCAGTAGCCTTGCGGAACCTCGAAGCCGGCTTGCTGCACCATGACTGGCGCTCGGAGTCCCTTGGAAGGCGCCACCGCAAGTGCTTCAGACGACTCTTGCGGGCGGCGAAAGTACATGACAGTAAGAATCAGCAGAAATGTAAGCAGGACAAATAAGATTGACATCGGGGTCGCTCCTTGCTTTGCCCGCGATACCTCTGGCAGGCAATCACGATCCGTGCTCCATAGTTGCTAGTGCACGTGGAGGGCAAATCGACTCCCGAAAAGGGCTTTAAGGGTAAAGGGGTTAGTCGCTGAGAGCAGATTGGGGAAAGTTACACCGCTGCGTTTTGCAAAGGAGGCCTCGCACTTTGCAGTAGCGCAAATCTGTCGCGACCATATTTGCTTGTGAACCGAAGGGTAGTGAGAAGTGCTGGCTTTCGTTGACAGATGCCCGGCAAAACCCTAATCTGAAGGCGAGATGGAAGTACGTCTCGATTCCGATGCGCAGGCCAGACTTGCGCGAATTGCCGCCGAACGCGGAAGGGATGCTGAAGTGCTGGCGCGGGAAGCGATAGAACGCTTCCTTGAACACGACGAGTGGTTTGTCCGCGAAGTAGAGAAAGGCTTGGCGCAAGTCGACCGCGGTGAAGTACTGACTCATGAGGAAGTCGGGTTGCGAATCGAACAGTTCCTGGCGCAAAAGAAATCCCAACAATAAAGTAAATGGAACTTCGCTGGACCGAAGGAGCCGCCGAGGATCTGCAACACATAGCGGAGTACTTATTCGAGCACGCCTCAGCACGTGCGGTAGAGCAGGTAGGCCGAATTTACAACGCTTCGCAGGCCTTGCTTACTTTTCCTCATCGCGGCCGTCCCGGCCGGAAAGCGGGGACGCAGGAACTTCCGCTTCCACCTCAACCGTATGTGGTGGTCTATACGATCACGGGCGATGTGATCCACATTATTCGTATCCTGATTATTCGTATCCTGCATGGCGCGCAGAAGTGGCCTTGAGAAGTGCTCGGCGCGGTCGCCAGCCCTTAAACCAGTTCGTGGGTCTTCTTCAAGCGCCGCAACAAGGAAGTCGGATGAATGCCGAGAATGCGGGCGGCGTGAGTTTTGTTCTGGCCCGTAGCGGAGAGCACCTCCTGGATGTAGCGCTCTTCCAGTTCCCGCAAGCTAACGAATTGATCGCCGGTGGGAGAGACATCGTAGGATGAGGACAACGCCTCTACGGGTGCGGGTTCCTGGTGGTAGTCGCGGAGCTCTTCGGGCAGGTCCTCTTCACCGACCTCGTTGTCCTTGGACAGGATCATGGTGCGTTCGATCACGTTCCGGAGCTCGCGAATGTTGCCCGGCCAGGGATATTTCTGCAGCAACTCAGCGGCTGCCGGGGTGAAGCCGGTAAAGTTCTTCTTCAGCTCTTTGTTGAAGTGCTGCATGATGTCGAGTGCCAGTGGCAGAATGTCTTCCTGGCGCTCCCGTAGCGGCGGGATGAACAGCGGCAGCACGTTCAGCCGGTAATAGAGATCTTCGCGAAACTCGCCTTTGGTGACGGCTTCCTTCAATACTTTGTTGGTTGCGGTGATGATGCGGACATCGGCGTGGATTGGCTTGGTTCCGCCGAGACGCATGAAGTTTCCCTCTTCCAGCACCCGCAACAGCTTGGCCTGCAGGCTGAAGGAAGTGTTACCGATCTCGTCGAGGAAGAGTGTGCCGCCGGAGGCTTTCTCGATGAGTCCTTCCTTGCGGCGCCGCGCGTCCGTGAAAGCACCGGGCTCGTAGCCGAACAGTTCGCTCTCCAGCAGCGTGTCGGGCAGTGCCGCGCAGTTCAGGCTGATCAACGGCGCATGGGCGCGCGGGCTGTTGTAGTGGATAGCCTTTGCCAGGACCTCCTTGCCGGTGCCGCTCTCGCCCTGGATCAGGACTGTGGTACGGTCGCTTTCCGCCGCGCTGCGCGCCATCTCGAGGATTTCGCGCATAGCAGGACTTTGCGTGACTACGCGCCCGAAATCGTAGCGGCCTTTGGCGCTCTGCACGGTGTCGTGCACGCGGACGCGAAACGCCAGCATCTCGGTCGCGCGCCTAATGGTATTCACCATGTCCGAGATGTGGAAGGGCTTGATCAGGTAGTCGTAGGCCCCCAGCTTCATGGCCTCCACAGCGCGATCCACCAGGTGATAGGCGCTCATCATGACCACGATGGTCGAGGGCGAAATCTTCTTCGCCTGCCGCAGGACCTCGATCCCGTTGATGCCGGGCAGCACAACATCGAGCAGCGCCAGGTTGGGCCGTTCCTCGGAAATCGTCTTTAGCGCTTCCTCTCCGTTGGCGGCAAGAAACACTTCGAAGCCTTCGCTGTCCAGCGCGCGGCCAATGGTGCGCAGGGTAAGCGCTTCGTCGTCCACGATAAGGATGGAGTACGCCATACTTAGACGATGACCTCCTCTGCAAGCGGCACCGGCTGGCCCGCCTGCTGAATCGGCAAGGTGACGCGCACGGTTGTGCCCGAGTCTGGAATACTTTCCACCTGAATGTCTCCGCCGTGGCTGTGCACGTAGTTCTGCGTGATGCTTAGTCCCAAACCGGTGCCTTTGCCGCGCTTGGTGGTAAAGAACGGCTCAAAGACGTGCGGCAGGATGTCGGCTGGAATACCGCACCCCGTGTCGCGGACGCGTAGCTCGATCATTTCGGCGAACCTCACCTTCTCAGCCAGGACCGCGATTGTCCCTCCTGGCGGCGTCGCCTGCGCCGCGTTGAGCAGGAGGTTCATCAGGATCTGCGAGAGCTGGTTGGCGTCGGCGCTGATGCAGGGCAGGTCCAGCGGAACACAGTTCTGTAATGCAATCTGCCGGACCATCGGCTGGTGCTCTACGAATTTCAGGGTCTCGCTGGTAAGCCGATGGAGATTGACCTGGCTCAGCTTCAGCGGTCCGGGACGCGCGTAGTCCAGCAGGCCTCGCACTGCCGAGGAAATGCGCTTCGCGCCTTCTATACACTGCTCGATCTCCTCCCGCCGTTCTTCGGTAGCGTCTTTCCATTCCAGTTCGAGATGCGACAGAATCCCCAGCAGGGGATTGTTGATCTCGTGAGCGGCGCCCAGGGCGAGCTGTGCCAGCGATGCGTATTTCTCATATTCGGAGAGTTGTGACTCGAACTGCATCTTCTCTTTGGCCAGCTCGCGCTCTTCCTCCAGCCGTCGCAGCAGCTCTTGTTGGGCCACGTTGCGTTCGTACTCGCGGTGCTCGGCAAGCTCCCGGTCGCGTGCGGAATCGCGCTGTGCCTCCTTGATGCGGGAGCGGGAAACGGCTACTACGATACTCACCGCGACCAAACCAATTGCGATGCCACTCCAGAAGTCTGTACTTGCTCGAGCAGGCGTTTCCGCCGCAGCGCTCACAGAGAATCCCAATTGGACGAGGGCAAACAGCACAACTTCAGCTGAACTGACGGCGCGCCGCACACGGCGTCGCGCCTTGAGAGGTCGCTCAGATAAGGAAGGTACGAGGAGCATCTAGCTCTCCTCTATGAGCTTCGCTCACTATGACCCAGGGAGCAGTGACCGCAGTCACTTGGAGAGGTGACGGATGTTCCGCGTCTCCGGGTTGGATTAATTGATCGCTCCGCCCACGATGGTTCGCAAGACCTCGCCAGCGGGAGAAAATGCAGCGATATCGGCATCGGCGCCCGCCTGCAGCACGCCTTTGCGGTGTGCAAGGCCCAGCACGCGGGCTGGGTTCAGGGTCGCCATGCGGAGGCTATCTTGAAAACTGAGTTGCGCAAACTTCATCGCATTGCGAACGGCGCGATCGAGGGTCAGCACGCTGCCGGCAAGCTTTCCGTGCGATTCGCAACGATCGCCGCGTACCTGCACTTCAAATGAACCTAGCTTGTAGGTTCCGTCCGGCATGCCGGTGGCGCTGATGCCGTCGGTGATGAGCACGGCCCCGTCAACCCCTTTGGCGCGCATGAAAAGATCGACTACCGCAGGATCGACGTGAATGCCATCGGCAATGACGTCAGCGGTGACCGCGCGATCGGTAAGAACGGCGCCCAGCAGTCCCGGATCGCGATGGTCGAGCCTGCGCATGGCGTTGAAACTGTGAGTCGTGTGCCGCGCTCCCGCCTGGATGCCTGCACGCGCCTCAGCCAGAGTGGCATTGGAGTGTCCAACACTGACGCACACGCCTCGGCGCGAAGCGTTGCTGATTAGCTCCAGAGCGCCTTCGAGCTCGGGCGCAACGGTAAGAACGCGGATGCGGCCCTCGGCGGCGTCCCACATCTGGTTGAACAGCTCCAACGACGGCGGTTGCAGATAAAGCGGCGGATGAACCCCGCGACGGGCGTGACTCAGGAAAGGGCCTTCGAGATGGATGCCCAGGGGACGCGCGCGCGGAGGAGCGGAGTGGCCGTTGCTCTCAGCGTACTTTGCAGCCGTGCCCAAATCCGCCAGCGCTTTCAGCGTTTGATCCATCGGCGCCGTGACCGTCGTTGGACAATAGCTGGTCACACCGTGGCGCGCCATCATCCGTTCGATGGCCACCAGACCTTCACCGGAACCCTCCATGACGTCGTGTCCCGCGCCGCCGTGAATGTGGATGTCAATCAGTCCCGGCGCAAGGATGGCATCCTCGAAGTCGACGACATGCGCATTAGCAGGAACCGTCACGGTTTCGCGGCTGCCGACGGCTGAAATGATCCCGTCCTCGATCACAAGGGCGGCATCGTCAATCCGCTCGAGCGGAGTGAGCAATTGCCGGGCTAGAAGGACAGTTGCCAACGGGATGCCGCGTTCTACTGCCGAAAGTGGAGTCCGAACCGAGTTTACGATGCCGGAAGGGAATACCCAAACGGACTCGCCAGGCACGACACGAAGGACGAATCAAACCGCAGATCCCTCCGCTCGGACTAAAAGTCCCCGGTCGGGATGACAGCCTCGAGAACCAGGAGCGAAAGCGAAGAGCGAAGAGCAGCCTTTATATCTGGTAGTCGATCTCGATCGCCTGTTGCAGCTTGTCGGTGCCGTTCGTGGGAGATGGCTCGCGCCCTTGCAACTGGCGCACCTGCTCCTTCAGCGCTTTGACTTCGGTTGCCACCGCGGCCACGGCTTCGGAGAGAGGGTCGTTGATCTGCTTGGGATCGGTAATTACCACGCGCTTGCCGGCACGGAAGATGATATGTCCGGGGACGCCCACCACAGTGGAATTGTCGGGCACGTCGCGCAACACAACCGACCCGGAACCGATGCGGCAATTCTCGCCGACGGTAATGTTGCCGAGGACCTTGGCGCCCGCGCCGACCACAACTTTGTCGCCGATGGTGGGATGACGCTTGCCGGTTTCCTTGCCGGTCCCGCCGAGGGTCACGCCTTGATACAGCGTTACGTCATCGCCGACGATTGTGGTCTCGCCGATGACGACGCCCATGCCGTGATCGATGAAGAAGCGACGCCCGATCTGAGCACCGGGATGGATCTCGATGCCGGTGATCAGCCGTGCCAGTTGCGACAGGGCGCGCGCCGGGAATCGCCAGCCGTGAATCCATAGCCAATGGTGGAAGCGGTAGCCCCATAGCGCGTGCAGTCCGGAGTAGAGCAGCACCACTTCCAGCGTGGAGCGGGCCGCTGGATCGCGGTCCTTGACAGCGGCGACGTCCTCACGCATGGATGCAAACATGTCCTAAACGCCTTCGGCTACCATGGCGAGCGAATCGTTGCGAAGCTGCTCGAACAAAAGGCTGCTGAGGTAACGTTCGCCAAACGACGGAATAATCACCACGATCAGCTTGCCGGCATTCTCCTCGCGCTCGGCAACTCGCAAGGCGGCAACCACGGCCGCTCCTGACGATATGCCAACCAGCAGCCCTTCCTCTTTGGCCATGCGGCGGGCCATCACGATGGCGTCCTCGCTCGACACTTGGATTACTTCGTCAATATAGTCGGTGCGCAGGATGCTCGGAATGAAGCCCGCGCCAATGCCTTGAATCTTGTGTGGGCCGGGTTGCCCGCCGGAGAGGACGGGGCTTTCCACTGGCTCCACGGCGATCGCCTTGAAGGACGGTTTTTTGGGCTTGATGTACTCGCAAACTCCGGTCAGAGTGCCGCCCGTGCCAATACCTGAGATGAGGATGTCCGCTTGGCCGTCGGTGTCGTTCCAGATTTCCGGGCCCGTGGTTTCCAGGTGAATCTTCGGATTGGCCGGGTTGTCGAATTGCTGCAGCATGTAGCTGTTGGGAGTTTTGGCGAGCAGTTCGTCGGCCTTGGCGATGGCGCCCTTCATGCCTTTCACCCCGGGCGTCAGCACGATGTCGGCCCCAAACGCTTTCAGCAGTACGCGGCGCTCCAGGCTCATGGTCTCAGGCATGGTAAGGATGAGCCTGTACCCTTTCACCGCGGCCACAAAAGCCAGCGCAATGCCGGTATTGCCGCTGGTCGGCTCGATCAACACAGTGTGGCCAGGACGGATTTTGCCCGCCCGCTCGGCTTCATTGATCATGCTCACGCCGATGCGGTCCTTCACGCTGCTGCAGGGATTCTGGCTTTCCAGCTTGGCGACGACCGTCGCCTTGGAACCGGCAGTCACCTTATTGAGCCGCACCAGCGGGGTGTTGCCGATCAGTTCCGTCACGTCATTTGCGATCTTCATATCACACCTGCCATCGGATAACCATTGGAGCCTATAGGTTTCCGTTTGCGGTGCGCAAGTCAACAGTTCGCCAGAGCGTTTCGTCCCAATCGCGCTTGCCGCGAGGGCGGCAGCGTGGCAGAATCGCCGATTAGCTTCAGCCAAGGATCCTACATGACAACTCGCTCCACTCGGGTGTTGGTGTTCGTGCTGCTTGCGGTTTTCTCCATCAACGGATTCGCCCAATCGAAGACGGCCACCAGCAATAGCGCTGACGGCCCGCTTGCGCCGGTCGCATGGTTGGTCGGTGGAACCTGGGTGTCGGACGTGAAAGACCCTTCTGACGGGTCGACCACGCACGTCGACAATCATATTCGTTGGGCGCCGAATCATCAGGCCATCGAGTTCAACACCGACTTCAACGGCAAACCGCACTACAACGGCTTCTACGCCTACAATCCTGTCGCCAAAACGATCGGTTTCTATTACACGAATTCCGAGGGCCAGTTGACGATCGGCACCTCGACTCCGGACGCCGACGCCAAGACGCTCCACCAGGAATTCGACATCATGCAGCCGGACGGCAAGACCCAACACATCCGCTCCACGATAGTGCGTGACGGTAACGATGCTTACTGGTTCAGCGTCTTCATGCAGAAGGATGGCGAGTGGGGACAGGTATTCAAGATCCGATACGAGCGGAAGTAAAACTCGCCCATCGCCGCGCAGTGCACCGCTGAGCTGTTCACTCCCACAGCGTATAATCATCGTTTGCGCACTTCATTCCCATCACTACGGGAACACTCTTGAGTCATCAGCATGCACACATGCCGGGCCAGCCGCAGGCCGGCCCGCAGCCGCTTCCCGGCGTGGACAGCATCATCGCCGTGGGTTCCGGCAAGGGCGGCGTCGGTAAGACCACTCTCGCGGTAAACCTCGCCATCGCGCTGGCGCGCCTGGGCCACAAGGTCGGTCTGCTCGACGCCGACGTTTACGGACCCAACGTTCCGTTGATGCTGGGAACTACGATGGCGCCCAGCGTCGTCGGCGAAGATCGCATTCTGCCGCCAGAGCGTTATGGTCTGAAGGTGATGTCGGTCGGGTTTCTGAGCCCCGGCGACAAGCCGCTGGTGTGGCGCGGTCCCATGCTGCATTCCATCGTGAAACAATTTCTCGGCCAGGTAGAGTGGGGACAGCTCGACTACCTCATCGTAGACCTGCCTCCGGGCACCGGCGATGTTGTGATCTCGCTGGTGCAGACGGTGCCGCTGACCGGCGCCGTGGTGGTCACGACGCCCAGTGATGTTTCGCTGCAGGACGCGCGCAAAGCCATCGAGATGTTCCGGCAGGTGAAGGTGGACATCCTCGGCATCGTGGAGAACATGAGCTACTTCGTGTGCCCGCACTGCCATCACGAGATTGACGTTTTCTCCAAGGGCGGCGGCGCGCGCACGGCGCAGCAGTTTGACGTACCGTTCCTGGGCGGCATCGAACTCGATCCCGACATCCGCAAGGGTGGCGACAGCGGGCAGCCGATCGTGCTCGAGGGCGACCAGTCGCCGCATGCCAAGTCGCTGTTCGCCTTCGCCCATCGCGTCATCGAGCGGACGAAAGAAGTGCAGGAGTCTGCCGGCGGCAGCGTAATCGAGATCCGATAGCCGAAGAGCATCCCGATGAAATTTGTCCTAACTGCGACGCTAGTTTGCCTGTTCCTCAGCGTATGGGCCGTTGCCCAGCCACAACCGCAACCCACGCCCACACCCCAGCACCAGAGGATGAGTTACTTTGCAGGCAACTGGCAGGCGGAGGGCATGATGAGGCTCAGCCCGAAAGGCAATCCAGCGCCTTTCAGCCTGACCGAAACAGGCGAGTGGGTCACCAACGGTTTCTTCCTCGAGACCCGAACCTCTATGAAGTCTCCGCTGGGAGCTATCAACAGCGTGCGGGTTATGGGTTACAACCCCGAGGATGGGCTTTACACCTACAACGTGTACAACAGCCTCGGAGAACATCAGATGGCGACGGGCAAGTTCCAGGGCAACACCTGGACCTGGACGTCCGAGCAGAAGCTGAATGGCGTGGTCACCGAGGCGCGCTACACGATTAACACCGTCACTCCCGATTCGTACACCTTTAAGCAGGAAGTGGCGACGCCCGGCGGCGGATGGGCCACTGTCATGGAAGGCAAAGCCAGCCGGGCACAATAGCCACAGGGCTCCGGAATTCGCTGCCAGATAATCCCCCGGTTTTTCCCCGCCGGTGGTTTTCGCAGTTTACAATCTCCACGCCATGACAAAGCGCAGAGATGCGTTGTCCTCTCCTCTCCATCTTCTAGTTGCAAACTTACTTCTTAACGTCGTTCTTACAGCGATTTGCTTGGTCGCTGTGCTCAGCTCCACTCCAGCGCGCGCACAAGAGATGCAATCGTCCGGCAACGAGCCGGCGGTTCCGGGTGTCTACAATCCCGTCGCCGACCCAAAGGCGATCGTCAGGGCTGGCGGTGCCCGTTTCACCATCCTCACTCCGCAGCTAATTCGCATGGAATGGGCCGCGGACGGAAAGTTCGAAGATCATGCCTCGCTCGTCTTTCTGAACCGCAGACTACCTGTACCCAAGTTCGGCGCGGACAGGGACAATCTTGGAGCGGTGAGCATCAAGACCGAATCACTGGATTTGACCTATACAGGCCATGGCAAGTTCACCGCTGAAAATCTCACAATCACGTTCATGCTGAACGGCAAGAAAGTCACATGGCATCCCGGAACGCCAGATACAGGAAACCTGATGGGCACCACACGGACGCTGGATGGAGCGCTGGGAGATAAGACGAAAGAGCCGATCGAGCCGGGCTTGCTTTCGCGCGACGGCTGGACGCTGGTTGACGACTCGGCGCGGCCTCTCTTCGATTCAGCCGATTTCAGCTTCGTCAACGGGGAGAGCAGTCCGTGGCCTTGGGTCATGCAACGTCCCGCGGGTGAGCGGCAGGACTGGTACTTCTTCGGCTACGGCCACGATTACAAGCAGGCACTGGGAGACTACATCCTGATTGCGGGCCGAATCCCGCTCCCGCCACGCTTCGCTTTCGGCGCGTGGTGGTCACGCTACTGGGCTTACAGCGATCAGGAACTTGATGATCTGGTCCGCGGCCTTCGCGAAAACGACGTTCCACTCGATGTCCTGGTCATCGACATGGACTGGCATCTGACCTTCGGTCCCAGCGGTGCGGGCGAGAAGCCGAGAGATCAGTCCGGTCACACGATGGGCTGGAGTGGCTACAGTTGGAACAAGCTGCTTTTTCCCGATCCAGAGCAGTTCCTGAAGCACGTCCACGAAGAAGGCTTGAAAGCCACGCTCAACCTGCATCCTGCCTCTGGCGTGCAACCGTGGGAGGATGCCTATCCCGCAATGGCCACGGCAATGGGCATTGATCCCGCGACCAAGAAGTACGTGCCCTTTGACATTACCAACAAGAAGTTTGCTACCAACTATCTCGACCTGCTGCATCACCCGCTGGAGAAGCAGGGCATCGATTTCTGGTGGCTTGACTGGCAGCAGGAGGCGAATACGAAGACGCCGGGCGTGAACCCGACGTGGTGGCTCAACTACGTTCACTTCTCGGACCAGGCCCGCGAGGGCAAGCGGCCTCTGCTCTTTCACCGCTGGGGAGGGCTCGGTAATCACCGCTACCAGATTGGTTTTTCTGGCGACACCATTTCGGTCTGGGAGTCGCTGGCGTTTCAGCCCTGGTTTACGGCCACCGCAGCCAATGTCGGATACGCCTACTGGAGCCACGATATTGGTGGACACATGCCCGGCGCGGTCGACCCCGAGCTGTACACTCGCTGGCTGCAGTTCGGCGCGTTCAGCCCCATCCTGCGCACGCACACTACTAAGAATCCTGACTCGGAACGCCGCATCTGGGCCTATCCCGAACCCTATTCGGACATCATGCGCGGCATCTATCACCTGCGTTATGCGCTGCTCCCATACGTCTACACCGAAGCGCGCCGGACGTACGACACGGGTGTCGCCTTCCTGCATCCTCTCTACTATGACTGGCCGGAGGCGGCGGAAGCCTATACGAACAAGGACGAGTACGTGTTTGGCGCCGACATGATCGTCTCCCCTATCGTTGCGCCAGGGGACAAGATCACGGGTCTGGAAAACCAGGCGGTGTGGCTGCCCGCTGGAGACTGGGTCGAGTGGCAGACTGGCACGCGCTTCCACGGTCCAATCGCTATCCAGCGGAAATTCTCGGTCTCGCAGATTCCGGTGTACGTGCGTGCCGGAGCGATCGTGCCTGAGGCTCCCGCCATGCAGTATTCAAACCAGAAGCCGCTCGATCCGCTGATCGTGAACGTGTTCCCCCTCGCCGACGGCGAGAGTTCTAGCTACATCCTGTACGAAGACGCCGCAGACTCGCCCGCGTACCAGCAGGGAGCGGATGCGCGAACCGAGCTCCGCGCGACGGAGGAGGGTAGTGAGTTGACGATGGAGATCGCGGCCGCGAAGGGCACGTACGCAGGAATGCCCGGTGCACGAGCGTCTGAAATTCGCCTGCCCGCAGATTGGCCACCCACGTCGGTCACAGTAGACGGGAGAACGCTGCCTTACGCTCCCGCAAAGGAAGCAACCGGTTGGCGCTTCGAAGGCAACACACTGACGACTGTGATCAATGTGCCCAGCAGTCCGGTGAACCAGCCAGTTACGGTTCGCGTTACGCGGTCCGCGGATCTGTTTGCGCGCCGCCCGGACCTCAATGGATTCGCCGGGGCGATGACCCGGCTGCGCGAGGCTTACGACTCGCTTAACCAGACATGGCCAATCGCGTGGTCTCCGGACGAACTGATTGACGCGATGCAGACCGGCGACCGGCTCAGCTATTTTCCGCAACAAGCGGGCGAACAATTGGCCCATTATCGCGAAGTGCTGCCCAAGGCGGCGGCAAAGGTCAAGGAGCTTGACAGGCCTCCGAGCCAGGCAGAGGTGGAGGCCTTAGCCAAGAGATTCAAGGTCGATCCCAACTCAGAGTTAGTGCACAAGAAAGTAGCTGACTTCAAGGATCGGGTCGCTCGCGCCGAGGCGACGCTGGCGGACGTGCCCAACCCGCAGTAGAAGCAATTCATCCCACAGGCTTTTACTTGGCGTGCTTCGTCCACTGGTCCACCCAGTCGTTCACCGTCTGATACCACAGGCGGCTGTTCTGCGGCTTCAGCACCCAGTGGCCTTCGTCGGGGAAGTACAACATCTTCGACGGAACCTTCAGGCGCTGCACGGTGGTGAACAACTGGAAGCCCTCCGAGACATCGAGGCGGTAGTCAAGCTGGCCGTGGACAACCAACAACGGCGTTTTGAAGTTCGTGGCCGAGAGGTGGGGCGACCACTTGCGGTACATCTCGCGGTTCGTCCACGGCGTGCCTTTGAACTCCCATTCGTTGAACCACAGCTCTTCGGTGGTGCCGAAGGCCGACTCGGTGTTGAACATGCCGTCGTGCGAGACCAGGCATTTGAAGCGCGTGGTGTGGCCTTCGAGCCAGTTGATCATGTACCCGCCATAGCTGGCGCCTAGGGCGCACTCGCGGTCCTTGTCGATGAAAGGGTACGTCTTCTCGGCGTAGTCGAGGCCCAGCATCAGGTCGTGAAAGGGCGCACCGCCCCAGTCTCCGTTGATGGCGTCAATGAACTTCTGCCCATAGCCGGTCGAGCCGTGGAAGTTAATCATGATCGCCACGTAGCCACTGGCTGCAAACAGCTCGGGGTTCCAGCGATACGACCAGTCGTCGCCCCACGCGCCCTCCGGGCCGCCGTGAATGAGAAACTTCACGGGATACTTCTTGCTGGCGTCGAAGTTCGGGGGCTTGACCAGAAAGCCCTGGACTTTTTCTTTCGCCGCGCCCTCGAACCAGAAGGACTCCAGCGGTTGCATCTCAACCTTCGACAGCACCGCTTCATTGAGCTGGGTCAGTGGCTGTGGTTTCGAGAGCAGACAGTCGGGGACGCTGTAGGCATTCGGCGGCACGGCCATCTGGCACTGCGCAAACAGCAATGGCGCGCTGTAGATTTCGTTCGGGGCCATGACCGACATGCGATCGAAGACGAGAGTCTTCCCGTCCGGCGTCGGCGTTGGACTGTCGTTGAAGCCGGCGACCAGTTCCTGCGGCCACGGATTGGGTGAGGTGATATTGATCGCGTAGATAGGCGCTGCGCCTTCGTTCTCGGCGGTGAAGTAGATGGTTCTCGAATCAGGCGACCACGCCATGGAATCGACCCAGCGATCGAAGTTCGGCGTCAGGTCGATGATCTTCCCGCTGGCGCGCTCGTAGAGCATCAGGCGGAAGCGGTCGCTCTCGTAGCCGCCACGGAGCTGGGAGCGATAGGCAATGTACTTTCCATCGGGCGAATACATCGGCGTTCCATCACTCCCGGGATTGGTGGTGATTTTTCTCGGCTCACCGCCCGCTGCGGGTACGAGAAAGACATCATTGTTGGTGCTGGTCGCCTGCACCTCGTCAAGATTGGCGGTATAGGCAACCTCCTTTCCGTCGGGGGAAAAGGCATACTGGTCCTGACCGCCGAGGGTAAAGGGCGGAACCTCGTGTGCGCCGGGAGTCAGGTCGCGCGCGACGCCGCCATCCGCGGAGACAATGAACAGGTGGCTGTACTTGCCGTCGAAGTAGTGGTTCCAATGGCGGTACATCAGTTGGGTGAAGATCTTGGCCTTCACCTTCGACTTGGCCTGTTCCTCATCGCGCTGTTTGTTGCAGGCATCGTCCTTGCAGTCGGGATAAACCTCGGAGACGAACAGGATGCTCTTGCCGTCCGGCGACCAGAGGCCACCTGACGCGTCGGTCGAAATGCTGGTCACCTTGCGCGGCTCGCCAGTCAGCGTGCCCGTGCCGGAATCGAAGTCCTGTACCCAGATCTGCGAGCCGCCGTCGCGAGATGACTCGAAGAGAATGCGCTTGCCGTCCGGCGAGAAACGAATGCGATCTTCGCCGGTGCCGCCTGCAGGCGTGAGACGCCTCGCCTCACCGCCACCGACAGCAACAATCCACAGATGTGGCTTGCGGGTGTTCTCGTCCAGGTTGACGTCCACCGCAGAGAAGCCGACCCACTTACCGTCAGGCGAGACGATAGGCTCGCCAATGCGCTTGAGCTGCATCATGTCTTCGAAGCTGAAGGGGCGCTTGCTCTGCGCGAAGCCGCAGAGTGAGCAACAGACAAGCATGAGGAAAATGCGGCGCAGCATGAGGCCTCCAGAGGGGCACAAACGAAGCAAGACAATATGCGTCTAAGAAACTGGCTAGTCTAAATCACCGGAGTGAATCGACGAAATCGCAGTGGGCACTCTGTCGGCTAACATGGAGTTGCCGCTTCGAATACAATAGCTTCAAGGACCCATCCCAATGAAGTGCTTTCAAGTTCCTCCGCGGTTGCTGGCCTTATCCCTAAGTCTGCTTGCGCTTTGCCTGGCGCTTCCGGTGCTCGCCTCCGACCGTGGTGAAGGGCCACTCGATCCTTCGCAGCCGCAGGGCATCACCGTAGAAGAGATCATCCAGAAGTTTGCGGCGAAAGAAAAGCAGTTCAAAATCGCGCGGGAGCAGTACACCTACCGCCAGTCAGTTACGGTACAGACGCTCGAAGGCGATAGCATCGATGGCGAGTACAAACAGGTTGACGACATCCTGTTTGACGACAAGGGCAAGCGCCTCGACGAAGTCGTGTTTGCGCCGCAGTCCACTCTACAGCGCATCCAAATGACGCGCGAGGACTTTGACGATATTAACCATCGGATGCCCTTTGTGCTTACCAGCGATGAGATTCCGGAGTACCAGATTCTCTACGTCGGCAAGCAGAAGGAAGATGAGCTTGGCACCTACGTGTTCGACATCGCGCCCAAGCAGATCGACAAGAACAGGCGTTACTTCCAGGGCCGCATCTGGGTGGACGATCATGACTTCCAGATCGTGAAAACCTACGGCAAAAACGTTCCCGATCTTGGTGTTGGCAAACACCGGGGCGGGCAGGAAAATCTGTTTCCTAACTTCACCACGTGGCGTCAACAGATCGATGGCAAGTACTGGTTCCCGGTTTACACCAAGGTCGATGACGAGCTGCACTTTTCAAGCGGCGACGTGCACGTAGTGCAAGTGGTGAAGTACTCGAATTACAAGCGCTTTGGATCGAACGTAAAGATTACCTACGAAGGGCAGGAGATCTCGAAGGACCAGCCCCAGACGGGTACCCAGCAGCCGGGCGGAGGGCAGAAGACTTCGCCGCCGAAGCAATAGAGACTACGCTGCTGGCGCCACCGAGCGCTCAGCCGCCTGCTGGATGAAGCGCTTCATCACGTTGGCCCACATCACTTTCTTGCGCTCGGCGCTCTCCTTGTCGGTGGCTCGGCCTTGCGCAAACATCTGCAGCAGCACTTTCATCTTCAGCACTGTCAGCAGTTGCTGCTCTTGCGAGCTGACGCCATAGGCATCGAGGAAGGCGTCCTGGACCAGCGCTGTGATGCTGCGATCGCAGAAAGGATATTTTTCCAGCGCCTCAACTGCACCTAGAAACACGGCAGCGTCAACAAGCGAATTGCCGCTTCGAGTAACGGCGGCGAACTCGCAGAAGCCGGTTCCAGATTCCGTTACCAGCACGTTAAGCGGTACAAAATCGTTCAGCAGAGCGGAGGACGGCAACGGCTGCTTCTGCTGGTTGAGAACGCTCCTGGCGTTGTCCAGGATCGCTTGGATTGACTCATCAGGCAGCCCATTCTTCTTGGCCCGCCCGCATAGCTTCTCCATCTCGGCGAGCAACCCTTCGGCGTCCAGCTCGACTGGTGGGTCAGCTGTTGCCGTGTGAAACCGCCGCAGCCAGTTGCCCGCCCGCCGGGCTGTCAGTTCCAGTGCTCCATCATTGCCGCTGCTGAAGTCAGGCAGCAACGCAGTTTTGAGGATGATGCTCTGCAAGGGTAGTCCGTCGATCTTGGTACTAACGACAGCGCCGAGGCCGGTGAAGTCGCCCAAGGGACGAGGCACGCCCTCTAATCCGTACCTCTCGGCAGCGTGAAAAGCGAACTTAAGGTTTTGCGCCTCGCTTTTCGCCATCTCCTGCGGCGCGCGGCCTCCGCACTTGCTGGCGCGATACACCTTTGCGCTGGCTCGCTCACTGCCGTCGGCGAACTCCAACACCATTTCGTAGGTGTAGTGATCGGGTTTGGGCGTGTGGCCTACCAGCCGCACCGCCTTCACCTCGGAATGCTGGGGAAAGTATTCCGTACCAGAGACTCGCAGATTCTCCACGATCTGATCTACAACGTTATCTCCCATGGGTCTCCCACTTTTGAAAAAGTTGGTCGATGAATGTCTGCCAGCTAAAGGGATTTGGCAGATAAAGTCGCTATGCGTAGTTAGATGCAGTTTCGCCTCCAGCAAGGGCGGCACGCGGCCTGCAAGCGATTGATTTATCGATAAAGCTAGCGTTGCGAGTTCATGCGGAGGCTATCGGGAAGGGCTAGGTTGAGCGCTGAAGTACCCACGATTGGCAACGTTAGAAACTCGTGGATCATGCACACAGAGCCGCTATGAAGTTTTTTCAGTAAAACAGGTACTTTTGCCACTTCGAATCGGAGCGGCCCATCATGCGCATGATGTGACGGCTGGTGTGCAGATTGAAGGCTCGGGGCTCGCGCAACAGCTTCATATTGGATTCGTGCGGCAGCAGATTGCCCTTCTTGCGATTACAGGTGTGGCAGCAGGCAACCAGGTTCTCCCAGGTGGAAGCTCCGCCGCGCGAGCGTGGGATGACGTGATCCAAGGTCAATTCGCCCGCCGCCAGGATCTTGCCGCAGTACTGGCAGGTATTGCGGTCGCGCAGCAGGATGTTTTTGCGCGACAGGGCACGCGTTTGATGCGGGATGCGACGGTACTCGAGCAGCCGGATCACCGACGGAACACGCATGGCAATACGCGCCGCGTGCAGATAGTGTCCATTGGCCTCTTCCATCATGGCCACGCCCTTCAAGACCAGAATGACGGCGCGACGGGCAGCGCAAACGTTGATGGGCTCGTACGACGCGTTCAACACCAGGACCGGAGCATGCATTACTGTCCATTGCGGCGGCTCCTCGCCAGCCACGCGGGCATGGTGCATGCAACCGGCAAGCGACTTACCGTACCGGGACGCTGCGCTATGGGCCGAAGTTGACATACCCTGTTTAGACCGAAGCGGCGACAGATACCGCCTCGCGTGCCTCCTCTTCCGCCGAAATAGCAGATTCGCCTTCTGCAATATTGTCAGGGACGTGCAAGGAACCACCCTGGAAGGCACGTGCCACGGTCGCCGCCAAAACGCGCTCCGCACCGGCTTTCTTCAGTACGCGAGCGCACTCGGACAGCGTGGTACCCGTGGTCATGACGTCATCGACCAAAATCACGGTTCGACGGCGCACCCTCTGGCGATCATGCACCCGAAATGCGTCGCGCATGTTCTCCAAGCGCTGTTCGCGCGTCAGGCCCACTTGCGAGATGGTCGCGCGCTGGCGAACCAGGATTGAGGTTGCCAGTTCCAACCGCTGCGGCACCTTCTTCATTGCGGCGTGTGCAATCAGCTCTGCCTGGTTGAACCCGCGATCGCCACGCTTGTTCTTATGCAGTGGAACCGGGACCATCAGAGGCACGACATTTTGGGAAGCCGGGAGCAGTTCCTGGATCGTCCCGGCCAGCATGCTGCCCAGCACCGACGCCACAGGAAGAACTCCCTCGTATTTCAGCAGATGAATGAGCCCGCGCAAGCCGCCCTCGTATTCGCCGAACGACATGGCACGCGCAAATTCCGGTTCGAAGTCGCGGCAACTGTGGCAACGGCCGTCTCCCACCAGCAATTGCGCACTGGCCAGCCGGTCGCCACAAATCACACACTGTGGCGCACGCGCGGGCTGAATGGCCGCCAGACATTCGGTGCACACAGGTATCCGGGAAATGTTGTTGAGAGGAGTTCTACAGAGCCTGCAGTCAGAAGGGAAGAAGACAGAAAAAACGCTTCGCAGAAGGGCTTGCAAGGGCGCGACGAGGACGGCACGTTGCTCGGCGCGCTGATCTCGTCGTTTTCGTTCTAGCGTCTCACGACTGCTGAAGACGACCCTCCGACCACCCCATTTCGGTGCGTCAATTCGGTGGCACAAAATGGAGCCCTGTCGCCGGCGCCCGGGTTGCCGGAGCAGCGCTGGTTGGCGCTTGTCCGGTCCCGAAGCACCGTGACCCATCAGTATATGTACTTCGATGCAAGGGTGCAATGACGGGAAGGGTACCCCGGCCGGATTTCACCGAGATTTCATCGAGCTACACGGCAGAGGTTACGTCTGCCGATCGGAAACCTTGTTTGGACTTATAATCACGCCGATGAGCAGTTCTCCTCCAGCGCTTTGGGCGGACCATCTCGCTATTGGTCTGGACCGGCCAGAGCCCTACCTCAGCATTCAAGCTATTAAGATCTTCGTTCGCGATCAGGACCAAAGCCTGCGCTTCTACGTGGACCAACTCGGGTTCAATCTGGTTAGTGATGCCCAGGTGGCATCCGGTCAGCGTTGGGTAACGGTCGCCCCTCCGGACGGCACCGCCGTGCTTTCACTGGTTGCACCCAAGCCTGACTCTAAGGAGTACGAGCTCATCGGCAGGCCCACGCCGGTTGTTTTTGTCACCGACGATGTCGTGGCCAAGTTTCGCGAATGGCGTAGGCGCGGAGTTCGGTTTCAATATACGCCGCGCCTGAAGCGCGTCAAGTTCGAGCGGGAGGCGCCGGCGCCGGGTCCGACTGACCAGTCGCTACCGCCCGGAGACCGGACACCGATTTGGGGAGGAGTGTTCACCGCCTTCAAAGATCCCGACGGCAACTCTTTTGCCTTGGTGAGCTTTGACGAGGTGAACCAGGCCATCGAAGCGCAGCGCGCCGCCGCGGCGGCGAAGTTGGAGTCCGAGCGCCGCGCTGTCCAGGAACTGGAAATCGCCATGCAGGTGCAGGCGAGACTTTTTCCTCAGACGCTCCCGCCCCTGGCGACGCTCGACTACGCGGGCACTTGCATCCAGGCCCGCCAGGTCGGCGGGGACTACTACGATTTCCTTGATCTAGGCCGGGAGCGCCTCGGGCTGGTGGTCGGCGACATTTCAGGGAAGGGAATCGCCGCCGCTCTCCTGATGGCCAACCTACAGGCGAACCTACGCAGCCAGTGCGCCATCGCGGATCAACCCCAGCGCTTCTTGCAATCAGTAAACCGGCTATTCCACGAAAATTCGACTGACAGTGCCTACGCCACCCTGTTCTTTGCCGAATACGACGACAAGTTGCGGCGCTTACGCTACGTAAATTGCGGGCATCTCTGCGCGCTCCTGCTCCGGAAGGATGACTCCTTGGAACGGCTCGACTCGACGTGTACCGTGCTGGGGCTCTTCAAGGAATGGGACTGCTCGATAGGGGAACGCCCACTCTCCTCAGGCGACACATTCGCACTTTATACCGACGGCATAACCGAATCCTTCAACGGCATAGGAGAAGAGTTCGGAGAACACCGCCTTGTCGAGTCACTACGACGGCATCGTGAACAGCCTTCGCCAGCCGTGGTTGCGTCGATTGTTGATGACGTCAGGAAGTTCAGCCCGCATGAGCAGTCTGATGACATAACTCTAATCGTTGCCAAGAGCAGATAAGACGAGTAGGGACGAGTTGGTTGCTTGGGGCTTTCTGCGCCCGCACTTGTAACAAGTGGCGCTGACATGCTAACTTGCGCCGTCGCCCATTCGCGCGCCATCCGAGGCTTTCTACATGAGTACCACGCTTACAGCGCCGCCAAGAAAGTTCCGCTCTTACGTTCCCGACAACACGGATATGCCGGAGTTCACACTTCGTGCCGTGCTACTGGGATTGATTCTCACCGTTATCCTGGGCGCGGCCAACGCCTATCTCGGCCTGCGCGCCGGTATGACCATCGCGGCTACTTATCCCGCGGCCGTCATCGGCATGGCTCTGCTGCGAATCATGCGAGGCTCGCTGCTCGAGGAGAACATCACGCGAACGGTGGGCTCTATCGGTGAGTCCGTTGCGGCGGGCGCTATCTTCACCATTCCGGCTTTCGTGATTTCTGGCGCGTGGCCCGTCTTCGATTTTCAGCATGCCTACCTCAAGTCGTCGTTGCTGAT
The DNA here is from genome assembly GCA_963782275.1 of uncultured Acidobacteriaceae bacterium. Lineage (GTDB taxonomy): Bacteria > Acidobacteriota > Terriglobia > Terriglobales > Acidobacteriaceae > Bog-257. Next base: position 148,158 of record CAWAJA010000017.1, read on the forward strand.
GCTGGTGGGTGGCGTGTTGGGCATTCTGTTTGTGACATTGCTGCGCCGAGTTATGGTAGAAGATACTGATCTCCCTTTCCCCGAATCGGTGGCTGCATCGGAGATCCACAAGGCCGGACAGCAAGGCAGCAAGGCCGCCAAGATCCTGTTCTCGAATATGGGATTCGGCGGCGTGATCTACCTGCTCGGCCAGTTCAGCCTGTTCAGCCCGAGCCGGGATTTCGTCGTCAGTGTCGGTCAATTAGGAAAGAGTTTTGTGCGCATGGGACGGTCGGCGACGGCGCCGAAGCTCACCGCTGGTGCGGTGACCACCATGTCTGCGCCCGCCATTAGCCCTGCGTATCTCGGCGTGGGATACATCATCGGCCCGCGGCTTGCGTCGTTGAATTTCGCCGGGGGCGTTATCGCCTGGGGCCTGCTGGTTCCGCTGATTCTCTTTCTGGACGGACCGAGGCTGGTGGCGGAGTTTGCTCCGGCCGGCACGGCCATTCCCGACGAAGCGTTCTGGGCTGGCCAGGCCGCTGCGGTGTGGAGCTTTATCGTACGGCCCATCGCGGTGGGCGGAATGCTCGTCGGCGCCTGCTACACGCTTTTCCGTATGCGCAAGAGCCTGGGCTCGGGCATGGCGCGCGCGGTTTCTGACCTAAAGAAATCGGCGGCGGCGCACGCGAGCACCGCGCGCACCGAACGCGATCTGAATGGGAAGATCGTCTTTGGCGGACTGGCGGTGGTGCTACTCTGCATGGTTGCGCTCTATACCAGTTACGCCGGCGTTCTGAGGGGGGAATCGTCGCCGCGATCGTAATGATCATTGTCGGCTTCTTCTTCGCAGCAGTCTCCGGCAACCTGGTTGGTCTCATCGGTTCGTCCAACAATCCTATTTCCGGTCTGACGCTGGCTACCCTGGTAATTGCTGCTCTGCTGATGGTGATTATCGGTGTCTCGGGAATGAGTGGCGTCGCTGCGGTGCTCGGTGTCGCGGCCGTGGTCTGCGTGTCGTCAGCTGTTGCCGGTGAAATGCTCCAGGACCTGAAGGTTGGGCATATTCTCGGCGGCACTCCGAGCAAGATGCAAATCGGAGACTTCATGGGCGTGACGGTTGCCAGCTTCACCCTGTTGCCCGTGCTGATGCTGCTGAACCAGGCCAACATCAACAGCGGGGGCATCGGCTTCGGCGATCGTCAACTCCCCGCGCCTCAGGCTGGACTAATGGCCATGCTGGCGAAGGGCATCGTCGGCGGCGAGATGGCGTGGCCATTAATTGTCGTCGGAGTCCTGATGGGATTCGCGCTGATCATGTTGGAAGTGCGTAGCCCGATGCTCTTCGCCGTTGGCATGTATCTGCCGCTGGAAACCACGTTCGCCATCTTCATCGGCGGCATGGTCCGCTGGGTCACCGACAAAATGCGCGACAGCAAGAACTTCAACGACGCCCAAAAAGCTCGCGTCGAAAATGCCGGAGTGCTCACCGCGTCGGGATTTATCGCCGGCGAGGCGCTCATGGGGATTGTGATCGCGATCTTCAAGTACAAACAATGGCCGCTGCCGGTGATCTTCCAGCACCCCAGTGCGATCTCGGGCTTCATCGTGCTGGTGATTCTGGCTATCGTGATGGTGCGGGTGCCGCTGGCCAATGCTGGCCGTCCCGATGAACCGGCGCCACCGACAGCGATTATGTAGCAACTGGCAGAGTACTACCTCAGAGACACAGAGGCACAGGGTAGATCGTGTCATCCTGAGCGGAGGCGGCGCTGCTCTTGCGCCGCCGGAGTCGAAGGACCCCTATAGCTGGCCGAATCCGGTACTCGCGCATGATGACCATCGCCTCCAATCTCTCCGCCATCCACGACCGCATTGCGCATGCGGCGCAGCGTGCGGGAAGAAGCACCGACGCCATCGCCCTGATGGCCGTGACCAAGACGTTTCCGGTTGCACTCATCCTTAAAGCATACGAAGCAGGCCAGCGCTTGTTCGGCGAGAACCGCGTTCAGGAGTTCGCAGAAAAAGTCGGCGGTCTCACGGAGTTGCGCGATGCCGAGTTCCACATGATCGGCCACCTGCAATCCAACAAGGCGGCGAAGGCCGCTGAGATTTTTCACGCCATTGATTCTCTCGACTCTGCCAAACTGGCTCAACGGCTCGACGCTGCCGCCGGAAACCTGGGAAAGACTCTCGACGTGCTAATCGAGATCAACTTGGGCGAGCGAAGCAGCCAAGAGCGGGGTGCCTCCGGATTTGACCGAACTCGAAAACATTTTCATTGGCGCTCCCGATTGGACGCACCTGCGCATTCGCGGTCTGATGACCGTGCCTCCCTTTACCGAGGATCCGGAAGGCGCAAGGCCATACTTTGGCCAGCTCCGCGAGTTGCGGGACCGGCTGGCGGCGCAAAACTTCCCAGCCGTCGCCTTTGACGTCTTATCGATGGGCATGTCGCACGACTTCGAAGTGGCCATCGAAGAAGGATCGACTTGCGTGCGACTCGGCACCGCGATCTTTGGGACGCGCGCCAAACCATGATTCCGATCCGCGATACGCCCTCTGGCGCTATGTTCAAGGTCAAAGTTCATCCCCGCGCGAATAAGAACGCCATCACCGGCGAGGTCGGCGACGCATTGAAGCTCGCGCTGACAGCGCCTCCGGTCGAAGGCCGCGCCAACGAAGCCTGCATCGCATTCCTTGCCGAAGTTTTGAATGTGCCGCGTTCGTCGGTTACGATAGCCGCCGGGGAAAACAGCCGAAACAAAGTCATTCGCGTGCGGTCGCTGTCTGCTGCACAGGTGGAAGATCGGCTGCGGGAAGCTCTAAGTTAAGGCCTCCGGGTGGAGCACGCCTTCAGGCGTGCAATAGAAGTCGGCGTCTAGGTGAGCGGCTTCAGCCGCTGAGGTAAAGGTCTTCTTAAGACTACTTCGGCGGCTAAAGCCGGACTATCTTTAGACCTGCCCTCATGCACATCTGAAGGTGTGCTTTACCCCTCGCGAACTGATCCTGAGTCCTTCTAATTTTCGCCTTGCAAAACTGATAACTGGCTACCGGCAACTGACAACTGGTTCCACGAGGAGAACATTTTGAGCTTTGCGCAGCGTTGGCGCGATATTCGCACCGGCTTTGAGCGCCCCTTCTGGGTCGCCAACCTCAGCGAGCTATTCGAGCGGCTTTCCTATTACGCGGCCTTCGCTTCGTTGGCGCGTTATCTCCATGAAGCGCTGCATTTTCCCGTTGAGCAGACTGGCACCCTCACGGGCATCTTTGGCGGGTTGGTATGGTTTCTCCCAGTGTTCGGCGGAACCCTCGCCGACCGCATGGGCTTTCGCCGCGCGCTCTCGCTTGCCTATCTCATCCTAAGCTGCGCTTATTTCCTCCTGGGATCACTGGGGGCGCCGTGGCTCGCGCCGGTACGCGACAATGTTCCCCTCGTTGTCCTGGTGACCTTTGTCCTGGCCCTGCCAGCACTGGGGGTGGCGCTGGTGAAGCCCAGCGTCGTCGGTACCACCGCCCGTGCCTCGAAAGAGAATGTCCGCTCCATCGGCTACTCCATTTACTACACGCTAGTAAACATCGGCGGCGCGGCCGGCCCTTATGTCGCCTCCTACGTGCATCAGCGTATGCGGGTGGAAAACGTCTTTCGCGTGGCTGCCCTGAGCGTCTTCCTGATGTTCCTTGCGGTGTTGCTGTTCTTTCGCGAGCCGCGCCGCTCGGATGAAGTGGAAACCACCAGCCTCTCGCAAGCCGCGAGAAATTTCTGGACGGTCGTTACCAACCCGCGGTTCATGTTGTTCTTGCTGATCTTTACCGGCTACTGGGTCGTCTACTGGCAGGAGTTCATCACTCTCCCGCTTTATGTTCACGACTACATCAATCCCCGCACGGATACCGAGCTTCTGCTGGTGACCGGCCCGCTAGTGGTGATTGCACTGACACTGGTGATCAATATTCTTACCCAAAAGATCCATGCTTTTAGTGCCATCATCATAGGCACGCTCGTCACCTCGCTCGCCTGGATCATCCTGATTGTCAGGCCGACCGTAATGGGAGCGATCCTTACGTTGATTGTTGTGGCGCTGGGCGAAATCACCCAATCGCCGCGCTACTACGAATACATTTCGCGGCTTGCACCGTCGGGTCAGCAGGGGACTTACATGGGCTTCGCCTTCCTCCCACTGGGAATCGGGTCGCTCATTGGAGGGAAGTTTGGCGGATTCCTCATTCACTACTTCGGCGAGGAAAAACACCAGCCCGGAATGATGTGGTGGGTGATTATGGCGGTAGGCGTCGTTACGACGATTCTCCTGTGGGTCTATGACAGGTTCGTCCGGCCGAAACAAGGCGACGAGACGGCGCAGGCAGCAGATGTGGAAATGCTGAAGAGACCACTGCTGAGTGAACTGCATGAATAAACCTCCTGCCTACATCGCTAAACATATCCGCACGGTCATCAAGAATGGCGGCTCCGCCCCGCATTCGGCGGAAGTCCAGTGGTTCTTTAAGGAAGAAGTGAAGTCGCGCGGCTGGTACACCCACGAGCTGCGGAAATTGGCGGTGCGATTTCGCCGAACGATCGTGGCCGAGCACGGCAGCGAGTACCTGCTGCAAGTTGCCGATCAGCTTTTTCGCGGCGAGGTCCTGGAAGAGAAAGTTTTCGCAGTCTTGATGCTTCAAGGGATCGTAGAGGGGTTCGGCAAGCCTGAGTTTAAGCTGTTCGAAAGCTGGCTGGACCGCATCTCGACGTGGGCAGACCACGACGGGCTGGTGCATTACCTCATCGGACCGATGATCGCTAACGATGCTTCACTTCTGTCGCGCCCGCCGCGCTGGGCCAGGAAGAGAACGCGCAAGCCCTGGCATCAGCGTGCCGCCGCTGTGAGCCTTATCCACAGCACTCGACAGCACAAGAACTTCGGCGATATCCGGCGCATCACTGAGATGCTGCTGACAAGCGACGACGACATGGTCCAGAAAGGACTGGGTTGGCTGCTGCGCGAGGCGGCGAAGGCGAATCCGGAGCAAACCGTTGCCTACCTGATGACGATTCGCGATCGCACTCCCCGGCTGGTGCTGCGGACGGCATGCGAGACGCTGCCGGCAGCCATTCATGAGCGAGTGCTGGAAAAAAGGGCAACCACGGATTTCCGCGGATTATCGCAGATCAGAAAAAAGAAAGAAGACCGTTAGAATCCGTGTTCATCCGTGCAGATCCGCGGTTCAGGTGTTTCTTAGATTCGTCATTTACAATAGACACTCATGAATCTCCCGGAAATTCAGGCTGCGCTGCGCGACAGCCGCAACGATTGCTGGCTTTTCTACGATCACCATCATCGCGATCCCATCGCCTATCACATCCTCGGCTTGCCTGAGAAAATGATGGTCACTCGCCGCTGGTTCTATGTTGTCCCTGCGGACGGCGAACCGGTCAAGCTGGTGCACCGCATCGAGAGCCATCACCTCGACTCGCTGCCCGGCAAGAGGCTGGAATATTCGGCCTGGCAGGAACTGTGGCAGAACCTGGAGGCGATGCTCAAGCCGTACCACACGGTGGTGATGCAGTATTCGCCTAACAACCAGATTCCGTATATCTCGCTGGTGGATGCCGGCATGCTGGAGCTGGTGCGCAGCTTTGGCAAGGAGATCGTCAGCTCAGCCAACCTGGTGGCGCGCTTCGAGGCCACGCTCACCGATGCGCAGATGGCTACCCACTTCAAAGCTCGCGACGCGGTGGACAAGATCACGGCCGCTTTCTTCCGGGAACTGGGCCAGCGCGCCCGCAACGGTGGCACCCACGAGTTCGAGATGCAGCAGTGGATTCTGGAGGCGTTCAAGCGTGAGGACCTGGTGACTGAAGATCCGCCGAACGTGAGCGCCAACGCGCACAGCGGCGATCCGCACTACGAGCCGACGGCAGCCACTTCCGCGCCAATTCGGCAGGGCGACTTCGTGCTCCTCGATATCTGGGCCAAATGCAACGAGCCGGACGGCGTGTACTACGACATTACCTGGACGGGCGTGGTCGGCACGCCCAGCGACAAGCAGCGCGAGGTCTTTGAAATCGTTCGTGACGCGCGCGACGTCGGCATCCGCAGCGTGCAACAGGCCTTCGATACGAAGAAGAACATACATGGGTGGGAAGTGGACCAGGCGGTGCGCGAGTTCATCAACGGCAAGGGATACGGGCAGTACTTTATCCATCGCACCGGACATTCGATTGGCCGCGACATTCACGCCAACGGAGCAAATCTTGACAACCTTGAGACCAAGGACGACCGTGACATACTGCCGAATACCTGCTTCTCGGTTGAGCCGGGCATCTATCTTCCCGAGTTCGGGGTGCGCAGCGAGATCAACATGATGATCCGCAACGGAAAAGGCGAAGTAACCGGCCGCGTGCAGAATGAGTTGGTGCTCATCTGATGGCCAACCCGCAGAGTACAGCCAAGGTCAGCCCGCGTCCTACAGATGCTGCCCTTACTCCGACCGGTGCCTCGCCGGTCATGGTGACGCTGGCGGGGTGGCTGGTACCTGGTCTGGGTCATATACTTCAGGGCCGCTTTATTCGTGGGGTTCTGCTGATGCTCGCGGTGTTTACCATGTTCTTCGCCGGGCTAGGCATGCAGGGCAAGGTGTACGCGTTTAATACCGGTGACCTGCTCGACATCCTGGGATTTGTGGGCGACTTGGGTGCGGGGTTACTGTATTTCATCGCTCGATCGATGGACTGGGGTGTTGGCAACATTCATCGCGCCGTGGCGGATTACGGCACCAAGTACATCGTTGTGGCAGGCCTGCTGAACATCATAGCTACGGTTGACGCGTACCACATCGCAATTGGCAAGAAACAATGACCTTCGAACTCTCTCATTACAGCGCCGCCTTGCTGTTCGCTCTCTGCGCCTCAACTGTCTTCGGTATCACCCAACGCCATACGCCGAAAGATATGTTCCGCTACGGTGCTTATTGCTTCGTGCTGTTTGCGGTTGGGGTGATCGTCGCCTCGTGGGCCATGTGGCTGATTAAGCATTAGAAGAAACGGGACCGCGTTCCGCAGAATTGCGGTTAAGACTTGTGCCATCCATGCTTTGCTACAATCGACTACCATCGTCGAGCGACTGAGATGGCAAGCGTTCCCTTCGTCAAGGCTACCGCCTGCGGCAATGATTTCCTGATTATCGATTTCGTGGATGCTCCCAGCGACGTCCATTCCTTCAGCCGCCGCATTTGTGACCGGCACAACGGCGTCGGCGCCGATGGCGTGGAATGGGTTTTGCCCGCCAACGACGCGGACTTGCGGGTTCGACTGCTGAATGCCGATGGCTCTGAGGCGGAGATCTCAGGCAATGGGACGCGCTGCGTCGCCGCCTGGTACTGTGCAGAGAATAAACGCGAGTCGGTTGTGATTCGGACCGGCGCAGGGTTGAAGACCTGCAGCTTAATGGCGCGTGCGGGCAACAGCTTTGAGTTTCGTAGCTCCATGGGCGAGCCGGAGGTGGGAGATCCCTTTCCCATCAAGGTCACGTATGGAGAAATCTCCGGTATCCCAGTCTCGATGGGTAACCCGCACTACGTGGTGTTTGTCCCGGAATTCGAGCTGGGCTGGCAGGCGGTTGCACAGCAAATCTCGACCCATCACGACTTCAAGCACGGCATGAATGTCGAATTTGTGAAAGTAAGCGATAGGAACGAAATCGAAGTGCGTTTTTGCGAGCGGGGTGTGGGGGAGACGATGTCGTCAGGGACAGGGTCATGCGCTGCCGCTGTGGCTTCCATCCATGCCGGCAAAGTTGGCTCCCCGGTGCGCGTGCACGCTCTGGGTGGAATGCAGACTGTGGAGTGGAGCGGGGAAGTGTTTCTCACCGGGCCGGCTACGCTGCTCTGTCGGGGCGAGTTTTTCATTTAAGATAAGCCATCCTGATGCCGCCTTCCTCCCAATCGAAGCGTTTGTGTCCGGCTGCCTTGCGACCCGGTGACACGGTTGGGATCATCGCGCCGGCTGGCCCGATTGAACGGGATGCATTGGAGGCGGGATGCGCGACCCTGCTGCGGATGGGTTATCGGCCGTTTTACCTGCCGTCCATCCTGGACCGAGATTTGTATTTTGCAGGTTCGGTGGAGCGACGGCTGAATGAACTGCACGAGATGTTCCGGAGAAGGGAAGTGCGGGCCATCATCTGCGCGCGCGGAGGATACGGCTGCAACTATCTTTTGCCGCACCTTGATCTGGGATTGATACGCCGGAATCCCAAGATCTTCGTAGGCTTGCAGCGATGTGACCACGCTGCTTACCTATCTGTGCAATGCCGCGGGATTGGTCATCTTTCATGGCCCCATGGCGGCCGGAGATTTTTCCCGGCCTGATGGCATTGACGAAGAGGCATGGTTCGCGGCGGTAGCATCTGGCGGGAAGTACCAACGCGCATTCGAGGCGGCCGAGGTGGAACCGCTTGCGAAAGGAGCAGCCGACGGCATGCTGTACGGGGGCTGTCTTTCGCTGCTCTGCGCATCCCTGGGTACCCCCTATGAGATCCTCACTCGCGACACCATTCTCTTTCTCGAGGATCTCAACGAACCCCCCTACCGCGTCGACCGCATGTTGATGCAGTTGAAGCTGGCAGGCAAGTTGAAAGGAGTGAGGGGAATTATCTTCGGCGAGATGCGCAAGTGCGACCAGCGCGGGGCAGAAGACTACACGCTTCAAGAGGTCATAGTGCGCGTTGTCGGCGACCTGGGAGTGCCGATCGCGTTCGGGTTGAAGTCTGGCCATGTTTCCCACAGGAATATCACGCTGCCGTTGGGCGTGCGAGCCAGGCTGACCGTGGAGGAGACCGTTACATTGGAATACCAACCTGCAGTGCGCACGCGTCGCGCGGCAACAGCGGTGCGCAGAGCATGACGAAGAATCACATCCATTTAATTGGAATTTGCGGCACGGCAATGGCTTCGCTGGCCGGAATGCTCACGCAGCGCGGCTTTAGCATCACCGGCTCCGACAATGCGGCATATCCCCCAATGTCGGACTTCCTGGCAGCCCTCGACATTCCGCTGTTGCAGCCCTTCAATGAAGCCAACTTGCAGCCCCGGCCTGACTTGGTGATCGTGGGCAATGCGATATCGCGCGGCAATTGCGAACTGGAGTACGTGCTTGACCAAAAGATTCCTATGCACTCCATGCCGCAAGTGCTATATGACGAATTCCTGCTTGGACGTGAGAGGCTGGTGGTGGCAGGCACGCACGGCAAAACCACCACTGCATCCCTGCTGGCGTGGCTTTTCCATCATGCCGGTCGCGCCCCCAGCTTCTTGATAGGCGGCATCCCTGAAAACTTCGGCAGCTCATTCATGCTTGGCGTTGGAAATGAGTTTGTTCTGGAAGGCGATGAATACGACACAGCATTTTTCGACAAAGGACCAAAGTTTCTGCACTACTTTCCCGATGCGGCCATTCTGACCTCCGTCGAGTTTGACCACGCCGACATCTACAAAAACCTCGAAGAAGTAAAGACCGCATTCAAGCGCCTGGTGAACCTGGTACCGCGCCGCGGGCTCTTGATTGCCTGGGACGGACATCCGAACGTTGACGAATGTGTTAGCCGCGCCTTTTGCCGCGTCCAGCGTTATGGTCTTCAGGAGAACTCACACTGGCGGATCACAGACGTGAAATACACCCCGACCACAACGCGCTGGCGGGTGCTGCGGGATGGTAATCCATGGGCAGAGTTCGACTTCTCACTAACCGGTGAGTACAACGTGCTGAACGCAACTGCCGCCGCCGCCATGGCCGCCGACTATGGCATCGCAAAGGAAACGATCGCGGAGGGACTGCGCAGTTTCCGCGGCGTGAAGCGCCGTCTGGAAGTGAAGGCAGAGGTTCACGGCATTACTGTGATCGATGATTTTGCCCACCATCCCACCGCCATCGAGGGAACGCTGAAGGCGGTGCGCACCCGGTATCCTGGGCGGCGCTTGTGGGCGATTCTGGAGCCGCGCTCGAACACCCTGCGCCGCAAAGTGTTTCAGGACGAGTTGGCCCAGAGTCTCCGCGTGGCCGACGAAGTCGTGTTGGCGGGCATCTTCAAGTCTGAAGCCATTCCTGAGCCCGAGCGATTGGATCCGGCGGCCGTGGTCGCCGCCCTAAGGGAGTCCGGCAAACCGGCACGGCTGCTCGATACGGCTGACGCGATCGTGGAGTCGATTGCGCCGGAGCTGCGCGCAGGTGACGTGATTGCCATCCTTTCTAACGGTGGATTCGGCGGAATCTACGAAAAGTTGCCCGCGAGGTTTAAGTCTCTGCGCGAGGTCTCGACCACCGCGTGAGCCGCAGCCGCACTGCTGACCTCGCATTTTTCCTCTTAGTCTTCGGAATATTTTTCCTCAACACGGCGGCGGCCATCCCGCCGGTGACCTGTGCCTCGCCCGCGAACTCGCCGCCCGCGCCTACCGAATATTTTGTGGCTCTCGCCGATCCTGCTACTCATCTCGCGCATGTCAGCATTCGGCTTCGCGAGGGAGGAGACTCGAAGCGCACGCTCGACATGCCCGTCTGGAATGCTCTCTATCAGGTGCGAAACTTCGCCGCAAATGTCGAAGATGTGCGCGCGCAGGATGCCTCCGGCGCGCCCGCCGATGTGCGCAACACGAGAACCAGCGAGTGGGAAGTAACCGCGCCCTCCTGGATGCGTCGTGGTGAGTTATAACATTCACCTCGATAGCCCTGGTCCGTTTGGCAGCGCCCTCAATACAGACGACGGCTTCTTCAACTGGGCGATGGTACTCATGTACTCCCCAATCCTGCGTGCGAAACCGGTGAGCCTGCGGCTGCTCGACGTCCCCCCAGCGTGGGCGTTGCGCGACGTGCATGTCCTCGGTGGCGCAGGTCCCGGCAAGGTCAGCCAGGCGATTGGAATCGTTCGCAATTACGATGAGCTGGTGGACAGCCCGGCAGAAGTCGGCACATTCCAGCAGTCGATGTTTCAGGAAGATGGCGCGACTTACCGCATTGTGGTAGATGGCAATCCAGCAGACTACAACATGGCGAAGTTGCAGGAGGTGCTTCGCAAGATCACTCATGCGGCAGTCGATTGGATGCAGGATCGCCCCTATGACGAGTACACCTTCCTCTACCATTTTCCGCGCGGTCAGGGTGGTGGCGGGATGGAGCACGCTTATGGTACCGCCATCGAGGTTAGCGCCGAGCGCTTGGGCTATGACTTGTCACCGGTAGCAAACGTCAGCGCGCATGAGTTCTTCCACTTGTGGAACGTCAAACGTATCCGGCCGCAATCGCTGGAGCCGATCGACTACCAGCGCGGAAACGAGACCCGCGCATTGTGGTTCAGTGAAGGAGTGACCAGCACGGTCGCTGACATCCTGCTGGCGCGAGCCGGACTCATCGACGAAGCAGCGTATCTGCAGCATGTCTCGGCCGAAATTACCGAGTTGCAACGCCGCCCGGCGCACACTTGGCAATCGGCGGAAGAATCAAGTCTCGATGCCTGGTTCGAAGGAAATGCGTTCTACCGTACGCCGGAACGCAGTATCAGCTATTACAACAAAGGCGACATTCTCGGTGTTCTGTTGGACCTCCGCATTCGCGAATTGACCGGCGACAGCGAAGTCACTCCGCGATTTGTTCCAGTGGATGAACGACCACTATGCCAAGCGGCACGTTTTCTTTCCGGACTCCGCGGGAGTCGAGCAAGCGGCAGAGGCCATCGCCGGCCAAAGCTTCGTCGACTTCTTCCGCGACTATGTCGCCGGAGTGAAGGAAATTCCCTACGACGAATTCTTCCAGTTTGTGGGCCTGCACGTAGTCGCCAAAACAATCGAGATTGCCACGCCCGGATTCGCGACCACCGCAAACCTGGGCGGGCAGCCAGAGGTGCTCAGGGTGGATCCCGACAGCGAAGCGCAACGCGCCGGCATCGTCGCCGGGGAGCGCATAACCGCCGTCAACGGTGCGCCGGCCGATAGCTTCCTCGACGACGAACTCTCGCGGATGCGACCCGGGGCAACGGTTCGCCTTCAGATCGAGAACAGACAGAGGCAAACGCGAAGTCAGCTTGCGGCTTGGCTCTCGCGATCAGCGGGTCTACCAGCTTCAGGATTTAAGGAACGTGACCCCGGAACAGAGAGCGCATCGGGCGGCGTGGATCCGCGGCGATGACGAACCCGGAGCCGTTCCATGATCCGCGCCGTCTTCATGCTAGCCTTCTGGGGACTCTCAACCCTCATCGTGGGGCCGACGGGGCTGCTCTACGCGTTGCTCACCGGCAACGTGATGCCGCTCTACTGGGTCGCATGCAGGATGGCGCAGCTCGGCGTGCGCCTTGCCGGTGTGAAGATCGAAGTCCGTGGAAGGGAGCACCTTCAGCCGGGGCGGAATTATATCTTCATGTCCAACCACGCCTCGAATCTCGATCCGCCTGTTCTCATTCCGGTCGTGCCTGGCCGATGTTCCGTGCTGGTGAAAAAGGAGCTGTTCCGAATCCCGATTCTCGGTGCCGGTATGAAGGAGGCCGACCTTGTTCCAGTCGATCGCAGCGATCGCGAAGCGGCCATCGAAAGCGTGAACGCCGCCGTCAAGGTCCTGCAACAAGGGCTGCACATGGTGGTTTTTCCCGAAGGCACGCGCTCAGACGACGGACGACTGCGGCCATTCAAGAAAGGTCCATTTCACCTGGCGATGGAGTCGGGGGTGCCGGTCGTGCCCGTCACTCTGCTCGGCACTTTTGAGAGCTGGCCGAAGACACGCTTCGCGCTGCGTCCCGGCAAGGCCATCGTCGTGTTCCATCCGCCGCTTGATCCGCACAGCTACATTGATCGCGATTCGCTGATGAAGGCGGTCAGCGACGCCATCGCGAGCGCCTTGCCCGCGGAGCGGCTGCAACTCGCCCCGAGTCATCAGAGTGTGCAGAATATAAGTTAGGATTAGGAACGTTCGACTTCGGCCGGTTTGCATGCATATCCCTGACGGATACCTAAGCCCGTCCACTTGCGCAACGCTTTACGCGGGCGCAATTGCCGGATGGTATGGCGCGCTGAAACGCCTCAAGCGTTTGCTCCTCAGCCGCGTGGTCCCGCTCATTTCGGTGTTCGCGGCGTTTGCCTTTGTGGTTATGATGTTCAACCTGCCGTTGCCCGGGGGCACCACCGGCCACGCCATCGGGGTGACCATCGCCGCCATCGTGCTTGGACCGTCGGGCGCGATCCTCGCCATCTCCATCGCGCTGGCCATTCAGGCTCTGTTCTTCGGCGATGGCGGAATCACTACATTGGGCGCGAACTGCTTCAACATGGCGATTGTGGGCTCGCTGGTTGCCTATGGAACCTATCGCCTGATTGCTGCTGGCTCCAGCCTCGCGTCCAAACGAAGGATCGTAGCGGCCGCGATCGCTGGCTATCTTGCGGTCAACGCGGCCGCCTTCGCGGCTGCGATAGAGTTCGGAATTCAGCCTCTGCTATTTCACGATGCCGCTGGAACGCCATTGTATGCGCCGTATCCGTTTAGGGTCGCACTGCCCGCGATGATGATTGGCCACCTGACGTTCGCCGGCTTGGCCGAGGCTCTGATTTCCGCCGGGCTGGTGGGCTACCTGCAGGTGGCCGACCCAAGTCTGCTGCAAAGCACTTCGGGAATCCGGGCGAGTGGCGAGATTCCCCGATCAGCGGGCGCAACAGCCAACTCCCGGCGACGTTTGTGGCTTCGCGTCGCTCTCCTCATGCTGCTTACACCGCTGGGAATCCTGGCCGCGGGCAAAGCATGGAGCGAATGGTCGCCGGCCGAATTTGCCCGGCCGGGATCGCCAGCGCAGGCTGCCGCAACCAGCATCCCAGCGGGAGCCGTCCCGGCTGGAATGCAGAAGCTCGCCAATCTCTGGACCGCACCTTTCCCTGCGTATGCGCCCGCGTTCGTGAAAAGCACGGCGTTCGGCTATCTTCTGTCTGCCATGTTTGGAGTCGGCTTCCTGCTCGCACTCTCGCTTCTGATGCAGCGCTATCTACAACGACGACGAGCTGCGAGATATTCCGCATGAAGCGCGGCGGATTCGTTCAAGCGACCATCGTTACTTTTACCCGAGCGCTGGCCCGCGCTCTAATGTCAGAGGAAATTTCGCGCCAGCGTGGCCTTTTGCAGTCGCTCGATCCGCGCGTCCGAGTGATTGGTCTCTTTTCGCTGGTGCTGGCAGTTACGCTCTCGCGTCGGCTCGCCGTCGTACTCGTCCTGTTCGTGGCCGCGGTAATGATCGCCGTCCTCTCGCGAGTCAATATCGGTACTCTCGCCAAGCGCGTGTGGCTCGTGGTGCTGGCCTTCACTGGAGTCATTGCGCTGCCGGCGATCTTTATTACACCCGGAAATCCAATCGCGACTTTTGCCGGCGGGGCTCTCCACATTACTGCGCCAGGCGTGGCAACTGCGGTGCTTTTGATTGCGCGCGTCGAGACTGCAGTGACCTTCACCACCCTCCTGATCCTGTGTACTCCGTGGACCCATGTGCTCAAGGCGTTGCGCTCGTTTCGCCTGCCGCAGGAGGTGATTGCGATGCTGGCCATGACGCATCGTTATGTCTTTCTGCTGGTCGAGACCGCGAGCCAGATGTTTGAATCCCGTCAGAGCCGGACGGTGGGCCGGTTGCCGGCAGCCGAGCAGCGCCGCATGACGGCCAGGACCGCCGGCGTCCTGCTCAGCAAGAGCATCGACCTCAGCAACGACGTGTATCTGGCGATGCAGTCGCGGGGGTTTCGCGGAGACATTCGCATCCTCTCCGACTTCCGTATGCAGGCGTGGGATTATGTCGGCCTGCTGGCATTTCTCTGTGCTGGTGGCATCGCGGTCTGGATAGGAAGGTAACCCACACTTGGCGCCGCTCTTCGAATTGCAGGATGTCGGCTACGAATACGACCGCATCCCCGCGTTGCGCGGTCTGTCGCTGCAAGTCGCAGAGGGTGAGAGCATCGCCCTGCTTGGCGCTAATGGCTCGGGCAAGTCCACCCTACTGCGAATCCTCGATGCGCTGTGTTTTCCGTCGCACGGTTCCATCAGCTTCTGCGGTCAGCGCCTCACGCCCGATCTGATGAACCAGAACGGCTTCGCGCTCTCATTTCGCCGAAGAGTGGCGCTGGTCTTCCAGAATCCTGATGTGCAATTGTTCAATCCCACGGTCTTCGACGAAGTTGCCTTCGGGCCACTGCAATTGCAGTGGCCGAAGGAGCAGGTACTGTCCAAGGTGGCGGCAACTTTGGAGCTGATGAAGATTGAGCACCTTCGCGATCGCCCGCCTTATCGCCTTTCCGGCGGAGAGAAGAAACGAGTAGCGCTGGCCTCGGTCATCGTGCTTGACCCGGACGTTCTCTTGCTGGACGAGCCGACGTCAACGCTCGATCCGCGCAGTCAGAGCCAGATCATTGACTTGATCCAGGAATGGAAGGGTTCTGCCAAAACGGTGATTACCGCGACTCACCAGCTTGAGATCGTGGAAGACATTGCCGAGCGTATCGTTGTGCTCGAAGAGGGCAAGGTCGCGGCCAGCGGCAAGCCGTCGGAGATTCTGGCGAACCACGAGTTACTGCTGCGCGCGAACCTGGTGCATGCCCACCGCCACTCCCATGGAACGTTGACACACTCCCACCCGCATCTGCATTCGCACTCCAAGCACGAGCACGAGCATTAGAGAGTCCCCCGTCACTCGCACGCGTGACGGGTGCACTTGCCGGGTTAAACACGGCTGCGGTATCAGTGAGTTCGAGGGCAAGGTTGTTCGTGTCCTCAGCGGTCGCACCCAGTGTGCGGACGGGGAAAAAGGTCTTTGAAAACAACGGTGGGTAGCGGTGACTGGGTACCGGATGAATCCCGATCCGTGATTACTCGGTGATTACTACAGCCCTCTCAGCTCCGTCGCAGGAACTTCAATTCGGCGGGAAATGTTGTCTCGCAAGTGGCTGCAATTAAAGCAGTTACTTGCAAGTCTTTGGGGCTCAATAGGTTGCCATTAAAAAGTTCGTAATCGTATGATTCTAAACAATGAGGGAGGGAGAGGGGGGGTTACCAACTATATAATAGATAGGCCGGAAATTGGAAAACAGGTTTTAGGGCCTAGCAGTTAGAGGATAGTTAACAGCGGAGCTTAGCGTCGAGACCGCAGATCCCTCGACTCCGGCGGCCAAGATCGGGCCGCCTGCGCTCGGGATGACAGCATAAAGGGGCTGAAGTCCGGGTCGACTTCGGAGCGCAATAGTGCTGAAGTACTAGCTCGGGATGACCGCGTAAGTAGGGCCGAAGTCCGCGCTCGGGATGACAGCGTAACGGCGCGAAGTCCTGCGCTCGGAGGTCGGCGTTTCGGGGTTTAGCTGATGGCTAATGGCTGACAGCTGATAGCCAAAACGCGAATGGCGAGGAGCGAATGGCAAAAGCGAAAAGCGAAAAGCGGCCGTCAATAGTGGAACCGGTACTTCACCTGCACCGAAACCATGGCGGGATCGCCCCAATGTGAACCGCCGAAGGTGTTGCTGTTGTCCAGTTGATAGCGCACATTCGAGATGTTAGTGCCGGAGACTCGAACGGTGAAGTTCTCGCCAAAGTTTCTTCCGACTGACAGATCGAAGGTGGTATACCCGGGCAGATGATCGGGACCATCGCCGTTTAGAAAGCCGGACCCGTAATTGACTTCGAAGGCAGCAAAGCTGCGCCAAGGCAGATCGCCTTCGATGCCCGCCGAGAGTGTATTGCGCTGGTCGTGGTCAAGAAGGAACGACCCGCCGGGCGGTGGGGAAAAATCGGTAAGACCACCGGTGACGGCGCCGACACCCTGGGCCAGTTGGTGCGAGTAAACGAGATGAGCGTGATAGCGATGGAGAACCAGCGGCGAGCGGATTGTAGCTTCCTCTCCCTCGATGATGGCCCCCTGAATTGTGAGCGGCAGGAAGATGTTTGAATTACCAATCACGTCGTGGTCAAAGAAGTTCCGCGCGCTGGTGTGGAAATAGGTGATGGTGGAAACCCAGTTTCGCACCGGAATCGTGATGCCGTACTCCTGCTGGATGTCGCGCTCACCTTGCAGAGGCAGAAATCCGAGTCCCTGACTCTCGGTGAAATCGAGCAGCGAGCCGGAAACGGTGTCGAGAGGTGGCGCCTGGTAATAATACGAATAAGCAGCCCGCAGCACCCAGTTGAGTTTTGGAACGGTGATAGCTACGCCCAACCTCGGATCGAACGCGTTTTCGGTGATACCGCCCGAAAAGTGCGTCATCCGGAGTCCACCGGTGAACGTCAGCCAACGCGTCGCCTTGAATTGGTCCTCCAGGAAACCGGCGAACATATACCCGCCTGGATTTACCCGCTGGCTAAATTGCTGCCCCGAACCATCGTTGGCGACCAACGAAAAAAAAGTGTTGTCCTGTTGTGCGAAGGCATAAATCCCTGTGCGGGCATTGTTCCGGTTATTGAGCCACGATAGCGTGACCTGTCCGCCCTCATAGTTGGAGCCGCGATTGTCCGTTGTGATTGGGACATCGTTCGGCCCGCCTTCATACGCGGCGCGGTTGAAATGATAGAACGGCGACACGATGAGCATAAGACCTGGCGAATACGTGTGGACCCACGTGCCGGTCGCAAAGATGTCCTGCTCGCGCTGGCGATCGCTAACGCCAGCCGCTTGCATGTCCGGATCGTTCGGCACCTGGTAATAGTCGAGGCGAAGACCGCCATCGAAACGAATCTGGTCTTTGGGGCTGGGATTGTAGATGAGGGAAGTGAATCCGCCGCCGCCGTGCGCCTGATTGTGCAGGTTGATATCGGTTGGCGGCTCGAGACCCCAATCGGTGTTGTTGCCGCTGATGCTGGCGTAATAAGCGAATTTCGCGGTGTGGTCGCCGAAGCTCAGCAGGTCGTCGGTCTGGTTGTAGTTGCCGTAGCTGGCGATCAGCTCGGCCTGGCGATTGCGCTCGAAGCCGTTGTTCGGAGCGACGTTGAAGACCCCGTAGATGCGGTCGCCGTATTCCGCGGCGTAGCTGCCGGTCTCAGCCTGAAGGTACGAGACGTCCTTGGGATTGAACTGCGGCCCAACGTTGGAGGCGATGTTAGTATTCGGGACCGGAACGCCGTCGATCGCCCACGTGACTTGATGGCCTCCGCGAACGTGCAACTGGTCGTGCACCATGTACGATCCGGGGACAAACTCGGTGATGATTTTGAAGCTGTTGCTGGAATCCACGCCTGCATAGCGGGCGATCTGTTGCTGGCTGATGAGAATGTCCCGGCGTGGCGAATCGGGATTGAGATCTGCGGGAGCCGCGGTCACTGTGACCTGCTCTTGCGTGGCGGCGATGGTGAGCTGGTAGTGAAGCACTGGTGCAGAGCCGGAAACTACCACCAGAGCCTGCGATTGCGGCGCGAATCCAGGAGCTTCAACCGTAACGGTGTACTTGCCGAGCGGGATCGCGTCGAAGTGAAACTCGCCATTTGCGCCGGTGTTGGTGGTCAGATTGTAGGCCGAATCGGCGGCCTGCAATGTGGCGCGGGCCGCGTTAATCGGCTGGTGTTGTGGATCATGCACAACGCCACGCACATTGCCGAAAACGGTGGCAGCGGCTGGAGAATTGAGGAGCATCACCAGGCTGGCGACAAACAAGAAGCACGTGAGACAACAACACACCCTGCGCAATCGCGATCTGGTTGCTGCAGACATCATGATCACCCCAAGGAGCGGACCGCTGTTCTCGTAGCATAGAGAAGGACATGAGACGGATTCGGCAAAACCGGCTCCCGAAAAGCAGTGGCCATCGCGCACTACCATCGAGCGTGGTGCCGATCCAGCTAACCTGTGCAATCGAGTCAGGAACTACGAGAAAGGAGGTCCGCGCTTCTGGGTGTTATCCGGGGAGCTGAGCGCAATGAGAGGCGTCCTGGTTCGGATGGGGAGTTGCCCGTGAGCGCTGATGCTCAGAACGCTGGACGAAGCTTTCAGGGCGGTCAAAGGCGAAGTGAGTATCCCGAGATGCCGAAATGGACAGGCGTGTGCAGGAGTTCGAAAGCCGTCCCCGTTTGGAGACATGGCGCAGTGGTGCTTGCCGTCCCGCCGGCAGCACGCAGGAACGCCGTTGGGCTGTGCTTGCAAGAAAGGCAAGCCCAACCCTAAGCACAACAGCGCAAGCAGCAAACTGGCGGAGACCCGTCGCATAAGCAAGTGGATTGTACTACATCACAATCGACTGTGATGGTAGTTGGCGGTTTCGCCATGGAACGTCAAAGCGATTCGCGCGGTCCTTGCAAGTTACAATCGCAGGATAGGAGATTTCGTGCGTTACGTTATCCTCGTGCTCGCCCTCGCCGGAATGGTGGTTTCCGGACTGGCGCTGAAAGTCCACTACGACACCGGTTCTGAGCCCTGCCGCATTAACGACAAGTGGGACTGCGGCGTCGTGAACCACAGTCCGTACGCGGTATTCCATGGTGTGCCGGTGGCGGCAATAGGTATTGCAGGATACCTGCTTATCGCCGTTGTTGCATTTCTGCAGCTCCGCGGCTGGCTCCTGCTGGTAGTCCTTGTCGGCCTCGGGTTTGCGCTTTATCTCACCAACATCGAAGCCCGTATTCTGGAGGTCTGGTGTTTGTACTGCGTAATCTCGCAGGCCATCATCGCTGGTCTGACTTTGCTGGCACTGATTTGGCTAGGATGGGCGAGGCTTCGTGGTACGAGCACCTCGACACCCTCCCAGTATTAACGTGCGACCTGATCGCGCGATTCGCTTCGGTACGGATACACTATTTTGTGCGCGATTTCAGTGCACTTGAACTTCAGGAAGAGGCAAGTTCGGCATGGCAAGTATCAGCACCAGGAAAGGCGTCATCGGAATCCTGACTGGCGGTGGCGATGTGCCGGGGCTGAACCCGGCGATCCGCGCGGTCACCATCAGGGCGCTCGGAGAGGGCTACGAGGTCATCGGCCTGCGCCGAGGATGGGCGAGCCTTGTAGATATGGTGCGGGACAAAGACTACGACAACAGTGACAACTTCCAGACCCTTACCGAAGAACTGGTGAACCGCGCCGGTCGCAGCGGCGGGACCTTTCTCCATACCTCACGCACCAACCCGTCGCGAATAAGAAAGTCCAACGTTCCGCCTCACCTGCAGGCCACCTATGCCGAGGAAAAAAACGACCTCACGCCCGAAGTGCTGAAGAATCTGGAGTGGCTGGGGATTAAGTATCTCATTCCAATTGGTGGTGACGACACACTGAGTTATGCGGTCCGGATGTCGCAAGAGGGAGTGAAAGTGATCGCCATTCCCAAGACTATGGATAACGACGTCCCGGGAACCGACTATTGCATCGGTTTCAGCACATGTGTCACCCGCATCATTGAGATGACGAACCGGCTGCGAACTTCCGCCGGCTCCCACGAACGCCTGCTGGTGCTGGAAGTGTTCGGCCGATATGCTGGATTCACCGCCATCCTGCCTACCATGGCGGGAGCAGCGCACCGCTGCGTAATTCCGGAATACAAGTTCAGTATTGAGTTGCTGACTGAGATGCTTATGCTCGATCGTCGCCGCAATCCAAGCCGGTATGCGGTAGTGCTCATTTCCGAGGGCGCCATGTTCGAGGGTGGAGAAATGGTTTTCGAGGACGCTGCCGCAGATGCTTTCGGACACCGGAAGCTGGGCGGGATCGGCGACCTGGTCTCTCACAAACTCAAAGACCTTTCTGCAAGTTACAACAAGGGCAAGACAGTGGACGTGATGAACCAGAAGCTCGGCTATCTGGTGCGATGTGGCGATCCCGACGCTATCGATTCCATCGTACCGATGGCGTTCGGTAATCTCGCGCTCGACCTTCTACTGAATGGGATGCATGGACGCTTGGTTGTACTGAAGGACGGCCGCTACGATAATGTGCCCATCGAAGCAGTTGTTGCTTCGAAAAAAGTGGTGAATGTGAAGGAGCATTACAATACCGAACGGCTGCGGCCACTTTACAAGAGCTTTCAGATGAAGCCACTGTTCATCATGGCCAGCATGGGGTGACCGCTCACGAGATCAGGACGATGCCAAGGATCATCCTCGCGGAGCTTCAAGCGCCGGCCGCGAAGAACCCAACCTCACCAGCGCTTCTTTCAGGGGATCGTGCCGTTGAAGCAGACGGAGGTAGTCCGACTCGTCCTCCGATACCTTGGCGAGAATGATTTGGGTCAGCGCCTGTTTTTGACTAGCGGTCCAGCGCCTCAGTTCAGGCACCAGGGACAAAACGAACGCGAAGTCTTCGAATGCTGATCGCTCGACGGAATTCCAGGTCGCCGTATCCACTTGCAGGATTCTTTCCAGGGTAGTGCTTACCGCGTTGCACATCTTGTTGCAATCGCCGTTGAATTGTTCTGCCATCCGGCGCTGTACAGCCAAACCGATATTTCGGACAGAAAACGTGTCCCACAACCCGCTGGGCGCGTCGCTAAACTCGTAGAAGACGTGCGCTGCGGCTAGCTTTCGCAAGATGCGAGCCGATGTCCGATAGCCGCGCTGCTTTGCTATTTTCGCTTCCTCCCGCTGCGTCATCGCCAGCAAGTCTGGGCGTCCCGGCCGGAACCCAAGCTTGCGATAAAACCAGAAAGCTCCAGACTTGATAGCCTCTTCATTCTGGTCGCCGAGCTGGTACGGATAAACCGAGAAGCAACTCACAGCGGTTAGCTGGTGCAACAAATGGAGCACCTTGGAATAGATCCACGCGGTTTCGCCGTCGCGGAACGCGTAAAAGGTGTTAAAGCCGACTTCCATCCAGTCAAATAGCGAGATGCCTTCGATATAGTTGATAGGCACGCCGTTCTTGAGGGTGATTCCCGCATGATAGGCGCGTAGCGGCAATCGCCGGTCCGGCGGCAGGCCCCAAAGAAAAATATGTACACCTCGGCCGACGTTGGCCTCAACAACACTTTCCGTATCTCCACGCGTGGTGCCATAAAGTTCGCGATAACGCAACGTGAGCGCGTCGCGCACCATGTCCAGAACCTGTTCACCCTGTGGGCGCGACAGCTTACGGATTGGCAAAGGCGGCGAGCTCAGCTCCTTCTCCAAAGACACCTGGCTACGCCTAATGAGGGGCTCGCGATGGAAGTGCATTACACGCGGGTTGAGGCGCGCGTAAGTTCGGCTCGCGGTAGAGCTAGTCAGGTTCCAGGACACGTAAATCCGCAACGCGTCATACCATGAGGTCTTCTGCAACATCGTCATCGGCGCTTCTTCGAGGCGCCGCAGCAACCACGGCAAGACTGCTTCTACTCCATCAGCGGCGGTTCCCATCCAATCAAGATACGGGGTGTCGGCTTCGACCAGGGAGTCGTCGGCAAGGAGCGGAAGAAAGCGAGGCAGGCTGACACCCAACTGCCGGCCTTGCTCATCGAAGTCCCAATCGATGCTGAGTTGTTTCGGGTAGTGTTGTACTAGCCAGCGCGCTACCTCGTAAGTGAAGCTGTCGCTGATGACGGTACCAGCGATGCCCGAGAACTGCTCCGAGTCGAGCAACTCCATGTCGGCGCCAGAATCGCGGAGTCTTGCGACTTGCTGTGGAATCCCGGCCAGCAAACGTTCGGTCAGTTGGATAACCTTGCGGCTTTGGGGGAACGCGCGCAGGAACAGCAGGGCATCATGAAAGCGAATCAGTGATTCGGCATCGTCGAAGCGGACGCCCTTGAGCGAAACCAATACCTTCTCGACTGCTCCAGCGCAACCTCGTTCGTGGCGAAACTTGCTTGCTTCCAAGTCCGACAATCGAGAAGCCAGGCTCTTGGTCATGATTCGGCTTGTGGGAGTTGCGCAGGCGGAGCTGCGTCGGAGCCAGCGGCTATCGCCATTGACTTGTCGTGCGGCGGTTCTTCGACGACCGGAGCTTGTCCGGCCTTCACTGCAGCCCAAACGATGAACAGGTTGGTCACCAGAACAACAGTAAAAGCCATTGCCGGCAGGAATGCAAACGCAGCGCCGCGAGCATCGACGATTTCCAACGCGAGCACCGCTGTGACCAATCCGCGCGGCAGCATCCAGAACAGCAACTCCGTTTGCTTGCGGGTCACGTCGCGGACAGCCCATCGGCTGAGCTGCACGGCCAAAAACCGTCCCAGAAGCAGAGCCGCAAGAATCCCGAGAATAGGAACGAGATAGGTGCGGCTGATGAACTCGGCTACAATCCCGAGCATTACGAAGAAGAATGAGCGCACCAGAAAGCTGAGCTCGGCGTGGAAGGCCAGCATCCGCAGACCTTGGCGAACCATGTGCGGCGTCCGCGGCATATTGGCTAAGGTGACGCCGAAGATCAACTCACCCAGCAGTCCACTTCCGCCGGCATAGCGGGAAATGGAGAAGACGCCGAGCACCACGCCGAGGTTCAGAATATTGCTGTAAGGCAAGCCCGCAACCAGCGGCCACAATCGGGACCACGTTGTGCCAACTACGATGCCCACAATCAACGCGATGACGATGCTGTGGGAGAAGTCGGCGGCCATTCCTGTGATTAGCGACTGTTGCGGTCCCATTTCGAGCATGCTGCCGACGATGAGCACCGCGATCACTTCGCCCAGCGCGGCTTCGATGGTCAGGGTTATCTTGACGGGCTCTGGTACAACCATCTGCTGCAACGCCGGGATAACGATCGTTCCGCTGGTGCATCCGAGCGCCGCTGCGATCAGCAGGCAATCGCTCCAGTTGAGGTGCAACAACGCGCGGCCCATCAGTGCGATCAAAGCCAGGGTCAAGCCGAAGCTCAGCACCACGAGCAGCAAACCGGCAGGGAAGTATCGCAGCGCTTGCCGCAGCCTCAGTTCGAGTCCGCCTTCGAACAGGATCAGGATGAGCGCCAGCATCCCGAGAACGTGAACCGCGCCTTTGAACGTGTCGGGATTGACCCAGTGCAGAATCGGACCCAGCGTTACGCCAATCAGCAGCAGCACAATAATGTCGGGAACGCGCGTGAGCTTGGACAACCGGTTGGCGACGAATGCCAGCACCAAGAGCGCGGCAGGCAGGCCGAAGATGCGCACCATTTCCATGGACAGCTTCCAGAACGGAGTCGCTAGAATCACACATCATATACGGAGCGCGGCTTTCCGCGAAGGCGCGCGGTGCACCATCAGGATGCAGGTCTCGCGTCAAATGCGGCATCAGCATCGCTATCGAAGTCTCCGCTGCGAAGCACCTTCCGAAGCTGCCAAAGTACCCAAGCTGTCGCAGCCAGCGCGACGAACCAGACGGCGAAGGCTACATTTACGACCCAGCGCGGAGCAGCGCCGACGCGGCGCAGCAGGAAGGGAAGGAAGTTCCAGGTCGTGATGTGCACGTAATCCCAAGGATCGTAGGTCATCGAGTCATTGGTGAGACGCCAAGCTTCCATCTTGCCGAGGGCGAACGCGACGATGTTCTTGAACCGCAGCGCGACGACGAACGTCGGATGGCCGAGCGTGTCCATCTGATAGATTTCCAGCGGCAGCCAGAAGGCGAGCGAAGCCAGTTGAATCGCACAGCTCACAACGATCAACGCAACTCCGATTCGCCACGCCAGTCGTCCAAGCTTGGCGCGATAACGCAGCAACAGCGGCACCGAGATGAACGCGGCAAGTTCGGCAGCAGTAGAGACATAACGATCGCCCCAAGCGAAATCTCCGCTCCAAATCGTATATTTCGCGTAGAAGCAGATGTAGGCGAACAGCAGCAACCACGCTGTGATCACATACGCTTTGACGTCGCGGCGAAAATGTTTCCAAGCCAGCACGCAAACGAGGATCGTCAGCAGCAACAGAGGATCGAAGAGGAAGATGGATTTTTCCGGCTTGAAGAGCGCGCCAAAAAAGCCAACGTGAAACGGAAGTTCCCAGGGATAATCCAGCGGCAGCGACGGATTCAGCATCCGCTGTTCGCGCGCGAAAACCGAAACATAAGTGTTGGTCCACGATCCGAACCGGTAATACTGATACCAGCGATCGATCAGCAAAAAGAACACATACACCGGCGCTGCGGTTTTGGCGTAGGTCACGAAGCGCTGCCACAACGCGCGACCGCGCACATCGTCGAACCACAACACCAGCAGCAGAAAGACGCCGCCAGCCAGCAAATCCAGGCCCGTCGTGAGGCGCGTCAGCAGGTTCAGACCGAACGCTGTCGAGCCAACCAGCAACGCGCGGCCGCTGCCCGTCAGCAGCCACTCGTACTGAAACGTCAGGCCAACCAGCGTCAGAAGCATGATGTAGTTGTTCTCCATCATGTTCTGCGCGTAGTGCAGACGCGTGGTGCAAAACAGCAGCGCCATCACGCCTGCGACTGACTGCCGCGTGCTGAAGCGCAGCAGCCGCAGAAAACGAAAACACAGCAGCGCGGTCAGCACGCTGATCAGAATGTTGGTGCTATAGCTGACCACGATATTGCGCACGCCCGGATCGTCACCGTAGTTGGCGAACACCGGCAGTTGCTCCAGCTTGGTCCCAACGATGTCGGCGGGCAGCATCAGCAGCGACTGTCCAATGCCATACCAGCTATAGGGCTTGCCTCCGCGTCCGTGTATAACGAATTCGGGAAACTCGTCGAGGGGGACCTGGGGCTTGCCCGTCCAAAGCCATGTCGCCGTTTGCAGGCGAACCGTGGTGTCGGCAGTGCCAAGCTCTCCCGACTGGATGACGAACGCGCCTAGGCCTGCCGTCAGAGCCAGCAGGAACACGGGACTGCGCCACCAACGGCGGACTCGGGACTCGGGACAAGCCGTGTTCTGGGACTTGACGGAGTCAATCGTCGGCAAAACCATTGCCTCTGATGGTAATGCAGGCGCGAGTCGTCCGACCACGTCCGGCTCGTGCGAGTATTAACTATTCGGTACTCAGAGTCGACCGTCGCGGCGTTCCCGCATTCCGGGCCGAGGCGTCCTTGAGTTGGCTACCCCTCCCCCCTCCCGGCTCTATGTGGAATCAACGACTTGGACCAAAAATCCTCGCACATAATAGATTCCTAATGACTTACACGTACATAATAGAGGCGCAAGGACTTAGGGTAAATATCCCGGTTGCGAGAGGGACCATTTTGGGAACCGTTCGCCCAAGCACATTTACCAGAGCGTTAACAGAACGGCACCTGCTGATAGCTGACAGCGAATGACTGATGGCTGCTTTTCAAAGAGCTTTTCACCGTCCGCACACTCGGTGCGCCCTGAGGAGACACAACAACCTCTCCTCGATGCCAGTACTACCGCAGCGAGCCAGGCAAAGGCAAGAGCGTCCGTCACAAGTCGACGTGACGTACAAAGCAATTAGCGCCCTTAATATGCATCCGACAACATATGTTCTATGTTACATACTGATGAGGGCGCGTATCGGACGGCAAAAGGAAAAGAGGAAAGGGAAGTGACAACCGTGAAGACCCTGGACCAGAAGATGAAGGAACTCAGCCCGGCGCGCCGCAAGAAGATCAAGGCGCGTGCTGCCCAACTTGTCGGGGGGGAGATGTCGTTGCGCGAAGTACGCCACGCGCAGCGGTTGACGCAGGAGCGTGTCGCCGAGGCCCTGGGCATTGGCCAGGACCAGGTCTCCCGCCTCGAACAGCGCAGCGACTTTCTGATTTCGACGTTGCGTAGCTACATTGAAGCCATGGGCGGAAGCCTCTCACTACTTGCGGAGTTTCCCCATCGCAAACCCGTGATTCTGTCGGGCATCACGACCATGGAACCGGAGCGAGATACACCGCCCCGGCGGCATCAGGTTCGGGCGTAGCCGCCTAGGTTGCACGTGAAGAGCCTGCACCAGATGTTTGGGCCGAAGGGAAATCCTACCGCCAGCAACCTGTTCGAAATCGTGGCCTGCCTGCAACTGCACGAAGGTGTTCGCTTCCAAGTCTGCACCAGCCGGGCAGTAGCTCGAGGCTCGGCAGTCTCGTTTTCCCGTCCTTTCTCAACGGCGCGAAAGGATGGGGCACCGCCGCGAGGTCCATCGAATTCCCTCTGCACTTTTTTCCATTCGTGATATAAACCGTCCTTTCCCAACACAATGCCATGGACGATCAGCCTCAAGCGCTAGCCGGCGGTTTGAAAAGATTGGCGGAGGGCAAGTTTGGGCCGCTTAGTGCGGCCGAGAACTTGCTGCTGGAGAAAGTTGCCACCGGCGATCTAGCGGACTGCTCCAAACTGAATGATAAGGGCGACGATCCCAAAGAAGCCGACGAGTGGGGACCAGGACGCCAGGTCCGCGCCGAACTGCTGGCTTGGTTATGCACAAACGAGCTAGCTCGGAAGCACGTTCACCTGCATGGAATTCAAGTGCAAGGGGCCACGTTTGTCGGTGCTCTTGATCTCTCGTACGTGAGTATTCCTTTTCGGCTCAGGCTACGCCATTGCCGCGTGAGAGAGGACATCAACTTACACAACGCCGATGTGCCAGAACTCGACCTTCTAGGTAGCTGGGTCCAAGCGATTTACGCGGACGGCGTCATTGTGAAGCACGAAGTCGTCCTCGCAGGCGGCTTTAGCGCGCACCGCGAGGTGGTGCTGGTGGGCGCACAGATCGGTGGCGATCTCATTTGCGTAGGCGGAACCTTTACCGACCCAAGTGGCCGTGCGTTCATGGCCGATGGAATTAACGTCAAGGGTAAGGTGCTCCTAGGACACGGTTTCAACGGCGTTGGTCAGGTGCGCTTCGCACGTGCGCAGATCGGTGAGGATTTCGACTGCGAAAACGGAACGTTTACTAACTACAAGGGCTCTGCGCTCAACGCTGGGGCGGCCAACGTCAGAGGTAATGTTTTCCTCAGGGGCAAATTCACGGCGGGCGGCGAAGTGTCTCTGGTGGGCGCGCAGATCGATGGCACTCTCGAGTGCGCCGGCGGAACGTTTACCAACCCGAGCGGCCTCGCGCTCTCGGCCGCTGCAATCAACGTCCAAGGCTCGGTGTTTCTTAATGGCATTGCGAACGCGAAAGGGGAATGGGCGCGTTTTTCTGCCCGGGGTGCGGTCATTCTGGAGGACGCGCGGGTTGGTGGGGTCCTAGGCTGCGCCGGCGGTGTTTGCGTCAACCCAGGCGCCATCGCACTCAGCGCCAATGGCATCATCGTGAAATCCGCCGTTTTCTTTAGTAGTGGGTTCACTGCCCAAGGCTTAGTGCAGCTACGGGACGCACAGATCGGTGGCGATCTTTCGTGCTCCGACGGCACGTTTACCAACAAAGGCGGCGATGCGCTCAATGCCGACGGAATCAACGTCAAGGGCAATGTCTTCCTCAGAGACGGCTTCGCCGCCAACGGCGAAGTGCGGCTGCTGGGTGCACAGATCGGTGGTGATCTCGAGTGTGACGCTGGAACCTTTACCAACGAGAGTGGCTATGCGCTCAACGGCGGCGGAATCAGTGTCAAAGGCGATGTCTCCCTCAGGCGGAGTTCGAATGCGGCGGGAATGCAAACTCCGTTCACTGCCAAAGGGAAAGTGAATCTTGGCGGCGCACAGATTGACGGGCAACTTAGCTGCGACGGCGGTCTCTTCATCACACCCCGCGGCAAAGCGCTCAGCGCCGAGCGCGCGGTCGTGAAAAGCTCAGTCTTCTTGAGTGACGGATTTGCCGCCGAGGGCACGGTTTACCTGGAAGGCGCGCAAATTGGTGGCGATCTAGACTGCGAAACCGGGACTTTTACAAACCCACTCCAGAAGGACACTGACGGGAAGGACATTGAGGGGAGCGGCTACGCGCTGAATGCCAACGGAATCCTTGTCAGGGGTTCCGTTTTACTCAGACGCTCCACTGCCAAAGGCCGGGTGGTCTTTTTGAGTGCGCAGATCGGTGATCTAGCCTGCGACGCTGCCCATTTCAACGATGATGAGGGTGGCGAAGCATTCAACGCTGTGCGAATCAATGCCAGGGGCGGGATTTTTCTGAACCACGGTTTTGTCGCCATTGGCGACGTGTGGCTACTCGGAGCGCAAGTTGGGGGCGAGCTGAACTGCGGAGGTGGAACATTCAAAAGTACAAGTAAACGCCACTATGCGCTGGTCGCCTACGGAATCAAAGTGAAGGGCTCGGTTTGGCTTTGCCAGGATACGAACCTAGAAGGGAAAATAATTCCGTTCTCTGCCACAGGTCGGGTTAATCTGGACACCGCAGAAATCGACGGCCACCTTGACTGCTCTGCCGGCATTTTCAGCAACAAGGACGGTGACGCTCTCAGCGCCAATCGCACCATTGTGAAAAGCTCGGTCTTCTTGCGCGACGGGTTTAAAGCCGAGGGGAAAGTGAATCTCAACGGCGCGCAGATCGGTGGGGACTTCAATTGCAGAAACGGAAATTTTCGGGAGGCAACGCTGGACCTGACGGATGCCTCGGCGGGCACACTCGTCGATTCCGGCCTCAATGACCCCCTACCGCCTCCTAATTCTCCCAAGACGGACTGGCCGCATCCTGGCAACCTTCTTCTCGACGGATTTACCTATGGCCGCATTTCCCCAGGCCGGATCAACGTTGACAAGAGAATTAAGGAGTGGCTTGAGCGGCAACCGCAGTCACAGTTTCACCCCCGGCCCTACGTGCAACTGGCGAAGGTTCTGCGCGAGTCAGGCGATGACAAAGGGGCGAAGCGGGTGCTCATCGCGATGGAAGAACAGCTACGCAAAGGCAGTATTTGGCGGCTGCCTCTAAGATGGACCGTGGGCCATGGCTACGATCCTCTACGGGCCTTCTGGTGGGCTGCGGGGCTGACCGGGATCGGGTGGATCATCTACCGCAGAAGCTATCTAGCAGGCGGAATTGTCCCGACCGACAAGGATGCCTGCCGGGCATTCAAGGGCCTGCCGCCACACGAGGCGGGGGCCGAAGGCGCAAATCCCAACTCGCAGAAGCCAGCGGCGCAAGAGCCGCACATTCCAAAGCACTATCCCAGCTTCTCGCCTCTGATTTATTCATTGGAGAATTCGCTTCCGCTGGTCAAGCTGGGCCAAGCCGACAAGTGGCATCCAGACCCCGGGGTGGAGCTGATTCAAAACCGGCCCGCACCCAAACTGGGTTTTCGTGGCAAGTGGCGATGGGGCGCTGAGAAGCCACAGGAGCAGGCGGCTGCTGGTGCCTCCGCAATTGCCGCAGAGAATCCCAGCGCTCCGTCCCCTGGCCCGGTTTCCAGCGGCGGCCCTGCGGCCGCGTCGGCTCGGGCGCTCGAGCCTGAGCCGCAAGCTGGTCCTCAACCAAGAGTGGATGCAAAGCCTGGCAGCGCTCTGGCAAGAATCGCGGCGGCGCTGGAGCGTTCGCTCATTGCCTTAGGCCTGCGGCCGCCAAAGGATCCCAATGCTGCGCCTTCGTTCCTGCGCCGCTTCGCAACTTCGCCGCGCTTCGTCATGTGGTTTCTCTGGCTCCAGATTCTGCTTGGCTGGCTACTGGCCACACTGTTTGTTGCGGGTGTCAGCGGGATTGTGCACAAAGAGTGAAGGAAGCGGTTAGTGCGCCGATGTGCACACAGTCTTTCTAGAGGTTGCCGAGTGTGCCAATCCCTTCGCCCGCCTTTAGCCAAAGGGTGGGAGTGAGATGCGAGAGCTCGTGTTCCGCATCGCCGTCAAGGGGCGACGGATCGGGATACTCTATCCGCAATGCCTACCGATCTGGAGCGGCGCTATGGAGCAGATGCTGTCCACTTCGTCATTTACGGTCGTTAGCAGAAGTGACCGCTTCTCTCGGACGATCGTGTCAAACAGCTCTTTCTTGAAATTCTGGAGACGTGCGCCGGGAGTATGGCTTCTGCGTCGTCTCTAGAAACGCTATTTTGCACCGGGACGTAGACTACTCACGGTGCGAAGTAGCCTGACAAATCCATGATCAATTGGGTGAAGTTCGTCGAGTACGCGTCTGTAAATCCGTAGTAGTTTGGCACAATCGCCATGTTGGAGGTGATTGCGCCGTCAAGGGCGTTTAGCGTGGAAACCGTTGGCTGGTTTCCTCCATCTGCCCACAGCGTCAGATAGCCCAGCCATACGCGAGGAACTACGGTTGCGTTGAACAGGTAGGCCTGCGCCTGGGTTGATACCGCACAGGAACTGTCCACCACATCCACCAAGAGTTCCCCACTGAAGTACCCACCCCGCAGGTAACGAGTGTCGAGCACCCGACAAGATTGGAGGGGATATAGCGACAGCGGATTCAAACCTGAACTTGCGGGCGCGAAATATCCGTTGATGTCAATGATCAGGTCCGTGTCGTCGGTTGCATAGGTGCTAATGTTGCCGCCGGTACCGGCGGGCACGATCGCCGCATTGGCCACCACCGTGCCCGTGGGCGCGTTCAGCGTCGAGACCAGCGGTTGCGATTGACCAGCCGGCCACACCGTCAGGTAGGCGAGCGGTTGGTGCGGCACGACGGTGAAGTTGAGCGAATATGCCTGGGCGCTACCGGGAATGCCACAGGAAGTCGCATCCAGTACCGGGAAATCACGCGGCTGGCCGCCGGTCAGAGACGGTCCGCCTAGTGGATTCTGGGGATTTCGAGTATCGGCAACACGGCAGGGCGACAAGTTAAAGAACGCCAGCGTGGAATTGCTCGCTGCCGTAAAGTAGCCGTTGATGTCCAGAATCACGTCTGTGGTGTTGCTGGCAAACACGCTGACAGCGGCGTTGAGGCCACCTTGCACAATCGCCGCATTTGCCTTTACCCGCGCATCCAGAGAATTCAGCGTTGAAGTGGATGGCTGGAACTCGCTGGTAGGCCACGTGGTGAGGTAACCCAAAGGCCCACTTGGCACCACCGTAACGTTTAGGGCGTAGGCGACCGCGCTGGGTGGGATGTTGCAAGTGCCCTGCGGGATGGGAAAGCTCCGGGAGGTTCCGCCCTGAATCGGCGGACCGCCAAACGAGCCGTTCGGGTTCCGCGTGTCCACGACGCGGCAGGGCGTCACCGGGATGAATTGGAGCGTGGTATCCCCAGCGATGACCGAAAGGGTGCTGTCGCTACCATTAGGCACATAGATCCTGTGGGTGGTCTCATTGACTGCCACTGCGGCAGGGTAATCTCCAACACCAACCGTGAGGATAGTATTCGTTGCCCCATCGATCACGGATAGCACGTTGACGTAGTTGCTGTGGTAGGACGACCCCGGAAAGTAGATCTTGTCGGTAACTGAATCGACCGCGACGTTAGTGAAATTACTGTTTGGAAGGCCGCCGACGGTCGTCGTGTTATTGCTGCCCCCGTCAATTACCGTCACACTCCCGCCGTAGCAGTAGGAGTCCGCGCACGCATTCATCGCGTAGATCTTGTTGGTCACGGAGTTGACCGCAACGGCACTCGGATTAATTCCGACGCTGACAGTTGTCGTCTGATTGTTGTTAGCGGCGTCGATCACGGTGACGGTTCCAAGGTTGCAGCTTTGGGTATCGTTGCCGCAATAATTCACCACGTAAATCTTGTTGGTCACGGAGTTGACCGCGATGCCATAGGGAACGTACCCGACGGTCACGGTTGTTGTGTTGTTGTTGTTAGCAGCGTCGATCACGGTAACTTCTCCGGGGAAGTTGCCAGTTAAGACGTAGATCTGGTTGGTTACGGAGTTGACCGCGATGGCTGTGGGGGAATATCCAACGCTCACGGTCGTGGTTAGGTTAGTGACCCCATCGATCACCGTCACGGTGTTATCGTCTTCGTTGGCGACGTAGATCTGGTTGGTCACGGAGTTGACCGCGACGGCTCTGGGAAGGTTCCCGACCGCGACAGGAGTGGTGTTATTGGTCACGCCATCGATCACCGTCACCGTGTTGCCGCTTTGGTTGACGACGTAGATCTGGTTGGTCACGGAGTTGACCGCGACAGCTGTGGGGAATGTCCCGACGGCGACGGTGGTAAGGAGGTTATTGGTGGCTCCGTCGATCACCGTCACGGTTCCTTTGCTGCAATCATTGCTGCTGGTGCACTCATTAACGACGTAGATCCGGTTGGTCACTGGATTGATCGCGACCCCAGCAGGGTATGGTCCCATCGGGAGTGTCGCAGTCACGACCTGTGCAACGCTAAACCGCCAGGACAGGGCGAAGCTGAAAACTACAAGCGGCAGCAGGAGACGACGGGTGACTCGCATGGTCTTCCTCCCAATGGCCTTCTCGGGGTTCGGACCCCTTCTTTCGTGCTCGACGGGAACCACAGTCCTGTTCCCCGAAAACTTCAGGACTTGGCCAGTCGAGTAGCTGCAATGCGGGCATGATAGCACAACTACTGGCTTCCACTGACGTGCTGATCGCTCGCCGGGTATGTCCTTAAGGGGTGAGCACTTCCGTCCCGCGTTGAGCGAGCCCGAGAGCCGGGATCGATCGGTTGTCCTTCAGGCTCTGAAACAGCGGTTGCACGGCGTGCTCACCTCAGACATTTGCCGCCTACGAGGCGTACAATGGCGACGTTTTCAAAGCCAGGGAGAAACCCATCTGAGCGAGGTACGCCCACTGTGAGAGACAAAGAGTCTTCGATTGGGATTTCGTTCCCTTCTGGGTTTCTGGCCATCCTGGCACTCGCCGGCAGCGCCTTAGCGGCTGGCCCGAAACACCAAGTGCTGTATCGCTTCAATGGCAGCAGCGACGGTAACTATCCCTCGGCCAGCATGATTGCCGACAAGTCCGGCAATCTTTATGGCACGACAGCCTTAGGAGGAGGCAGCCTGAATTGCGACTCCGGCTGTGGCATAGTTTTCCAACTGTCGCCTCCAGCGAAACCTGGTGACTCCTGGACGGAGACCGTGCTGTACAGCTTCCAGGGTGGCGATGACGGCGCCAGTCCTGAGGCTCCTCTGATTGCCGACGAGGCTGGCAATCTTTATGGTTCGACCTCCGAGGGCGGTAACGGCAACTGCGCGAACGTCGACCTTGTGGGCTGCGGCACAGTCTTCGAACTGGTCCGACCCACCACACCTGGCGGTGCCTGGACCGAAAACGTGTTGTACCGCTTCCAAGGAGTGCCCAGGGGTAGAGGAAATGGAGACGCCGCGTGGCCGAACGGGCTGGTCTTTGATAACGCTGGAAATCTCTACGGCATGGCTTATGACGGGGGACACTGCCTCACCGACGAAACGGGGACCTATTGTTACGGAGGGGCCTTCCGGCTGAGGAAGCCTGGTAGTCCCGGAGGCGCGTGGAGCGAGAAGGTCATCTACCGTTTCCGAGGACCGAGCGGTTCCCCGGCCAGTGCGATCTTTGACAAGACCGGCAATCTTTATGGCACGGCGCCAGGGGGCGCGTATGGATTTGGCGGGGTGTTCCGGCTGGAGCCGCCGACGAAGCGGGGCGGCGCCTGGACGGAGGTTTCAGTGTACGACTTCCAGGGTGGAAGTGACGGAGCGTTTCCCGAACCCGGCCTGGTCTTCGATGAGGCGGGCAATCTCTACGGCGCAAGCCTTGGGACAGGTTATGGATATAGCAATATCTTCGAACTGAGTCCAATACATGTTGGCGCCTGGTCTGAGTCTGTTCTGTACAACTTCACCTTGGTTAAGAACGGCTACATGCCAACGGTTGGCCCGATCCTAGGCGAGAATGGTGATCTCTATTGCACGACCTCGGAAGGCGGCCAATTCGGAAAGGGAGTAGTGCTCTGGCTGGCGCCGCCGGGAATGCCTGGTGGCGCCTGGACCGAGAATGTGCTCTACAGCTTCCTCGGCGGCAGCGACGGTTTCGCGCCGCTGGGTGGACTGACCTTCGGTAAAGGGCAGGCGCTCTATGGCACCACGCCGGCGGGCGGGAACACAACATGCGATAACGGCAATGGCTGCGGAACGATCTTCAAGGTCGTACCGTAAATCGCCATAGCCGGGCACAGCCATCGCCTGGTGTCGAATTGAACCTGTGACCTTCCGAACTTCTTGCCCTTCGCGCGCGCTCCGAAACAAGAATTGACGCGGATAGGAACTTGGCGGGACAATGGAGCCATTCTTAGGGTCAACGAAGAATCTCCGGCTTTGATTCCACCACCAGTCTGAACCAGACCCTACGCTGGTTAGCCCGCCTAGAGGAGACAAATGCGAACCCTACTGTCCTGGTCACGTCTCTCCGTTGTAGCGTTGTTGTTACTGAATCTATCGGTTTTCCTGGCTGCGCAGGTGACTTCGCCGGAGACCTCGGCCCCAATCTCACACGGCAAGACGTGCCAGCCGTTTTTTTCCAATCCGCTTTACTGGCCGGGGACAACTCCGTCCTCGGTCGCGATCGGGGACTTTAACGGCGATGGCATCCCTGACTTGGTGACGGCCGGCTGGTACTCGAAGCGTCTCTACGTTTTGTTGGGAAAGAAAGACGGCACCTTCGTACAGGGACAGAGTTTCCCCCAAACGGCCGCCTATCCCCGCAAACTCGTCGCCGGTGATTTTAACAATGACGGAAAGCTGGATGTCGCCGTCGCAGATGATAACGGCAGCGTGAACGTGCTGTTGGGCAAAGGGGACGGCACATTCCTGCCCGCGATTAGCACCTCCACCGGCAGCGCTGTGAGCTACATCGCGGTGGGCGACTTCAACCATGACGGGAAGCTTGACATCGTTGCCCTGGGGTATCTGGTGTCGCAAGTCCAGGTCTTGCTGGGCAATGGCGACGGTACCTTCAAAGCACCTGTCAACTACCCGACCTTTGTTCCGAACCAAGTTGTGGTGGCTGATTTCAACGGCGACGGTAACCTCGATTTTGCAGTTGCCAACGCCGGATATTCGTCGGATCCCGGCAATACGGTCAGCGTTTTCTTCGGCAAAGGAGACGGCACGTTTGGTGCTCCGAAGTCCTATACGGTTGGCTACATACCCTTCGGCATCACCGCCGCCGATTTGAACGGCGACGGCAAAATCGATCTGGCCACAGCGAATTGGAAGGATGGCACGGCGTCCGTGCTCTTGAATAAGGGGGATGGCACTTTCCTTCCGGCGACGTCGTATGCTGCCGGGCACCCATTCGCTCCGTACGCCATTGCCGCCTTTCCACTCGAGAGCGGCAATGCTCCAGGTTTGGCGGTGACCGGTAGCGCCGGAGTTTTCATCCTGGTTCATCAGGGCAATGCGAATTTCGCCCTGGTCCAAGGCTACAACCCAGCATCCGCGGTCGATCCCGTGGTGGCAGACTTCAATGGCGATGGCAAGGCTGACCTGGCGCTGGTCACTGGCAACCCAGGCGATCAAGGCAGTACCGGTATAGCGGTGCTGTTTGGTAAGGGACACGGCATGTTTTCCAGTTCAACCGCCTACGTCGTCCTGCCCGATCTCGATGCGGTGGCCGCAGGCGATTTCAATGGCGACGGCAAAGCCGATCTGGCCGTGGGCGATACGTTCAACGGCCTGATCGCAATCGTGTTGGGCACAGGTCAGGCCCGGTTCTCGCCACCGGTCCATGAGTATGCCGCTGCCTATCCAGTGGCGATTGCCAGTGGCCGCTTGGGAAATGACAAGAATCTGGACTTGGTGGTCTTGAGTTGGGGCAGGGAACAGAAAGTACGAGCATTGCTGGGCAATGGCGACGGTACATTCTCTACAGGCCAAAGCATAGCTATCCCCGCGCTCTATCCGTCATGGATTACCCTGGCGGACTTCAATGGAGATGGCATCCTGGACATGGCGGTCACCAGCCAGGGTAACTATGCGGACCAAGGCGCGGTCAGCATCCTCATCGGGGAAAAGGGTGGTCGTTTCAAACAACCAGTAGGTTATGGGTCGGGCATGTATCTGAGAGGCGCAATCATCGGTGATTTCAACGGTGACGGCAAGCTGGATTTTGTTCTGCCCCGTTACGACGACATGGATTTCGTGGTTTTCCTCGGTAACGGCGACGGCACGTTCCGCCAAGGCGCCACTTACTCGCTGACGGCCGGCCCAGACACAGCGGCGGCGGGCGACTTCAATGGTGATGGCAAGTTAGACCTGGCGCTGAGTTCGAACAACGGCAGGAACGAAATCTGGCTGGGCAACGGGGATGGCACTTTCCGAGCGGGTTCCACCTCCAAGGCGGGTGGAATACTCGCCGCGGCGGACCTCAACCACGATGGCAACATGGACTTGATAACAGAGAATGCGGAGAGTCTTGTGCAAGTGCTGCTAGGCAATGGCGACGGCACGTTCGTCGCTGGCAATACCTCTTATGTCGGGGGCGGAGGGGGCTTCACGCTCGCGGATCTGAATGGCGATGGCGCGCTTGACCTCGCTTTCGCGGGTTATAACGAAGGCACGGTCAGTGTTCTGCTGAACCGCTGCCGGTGAAGTGAAAACTAGCACTCCTGATCATTTGCAGGACCCGGTGTACCCGGCTGTTAATAGGACATGTGTCGAGAAACTCCTTCCATGCTTTTTACGTTGCGATCGAGAGCTATAATCTCGCCATGGCGACCTCTCTAATCTTGCTTGGCGCCGTTGCGGCCCTCGTAGTTATAGCTATCTTTCTCTACTTGGGAAAGGCCCGAGCGAGGTATTCCCCGGCGCCACCACCTCCCCCGCCACCACCAATTGAAAGCAGGCCCAGGCAAGAGGCTGAAGTGAAGGTTAGACAAGCTGCTGAGGAGGCCCAACTGGAAGACGGAAGCAAGCGGGTGGTTTTGGGGACCCAACAGGACGAGGAGAACAAGCAGGCGGCTGCGCCACCGTCGCGGTACGAGGAAGAGGAGTCCGTAGAGGCGGCTGAGGCCCCGCGGGGGGACGAGATGGGCGGATCCGGAGGTTGTGGGGGTGAGGATGCACCCGCGTCGCAGGACGAGTTAGAGGAGCCCGCGGATTACATGGCGTGGGAGATCAAGGAGGAACCTGCCGCCGCGCCTGCTGCCGCCGCGCCCGCTTCTTCTGCACCCGTACCCGAGCCTCTTGCGCCCGCGCCCGCACCTGCTGCACCTCCGCCGGCCCCTCACGCACCCGCTCCCGCGGCTGCCGCGCCCGGCCGTCTAAACAGGGTAAGGAGCGGGCGCAAGGCGGCCAAGAAGAAGAAGAAGAAGGCGGCTCCCCCGGTTCGCGAGGCAGAGGAGTTCGGGCTTGCGGAATCCGGGCTCGACGAAATCACGGCCGAGGAACCGGCCACGATGCAGAAACCATCTCAGGTTGAAGTGCCTCGCGACCTACCTGTGGATAACGTTCACTTCACGCTGACCGGTCCGCGCGTGCTGGCGCCCGGTACAGCCCATGAGCTTCAATTCTGGCTGCACGTCGAACAGCAGAGGGCGGCTGTACTACAGGCGGCGAGCGCGCTACAAGGCCTTCCTCAATCAGAGCTGGCAGTAAAGTCCGAGGGGCCTTACCCACTACGGCGCGGAAGCCGCATCAGCGTGCGGCTTCAGATCAATGGCCTAAATTGTTTGGACAGTCACAAGTGGATCACGTGGACGGGAGAAATCGGGAACACGACGTTTCTGATCGAGGTACCCGTTGGAACAACGGAAGGAGCTTACCCGGGCAGGGCATCCATTCGTCTCAACGGCGGCGAGATCGCCAAGATGTCTTTCCTGCTGCAAGTGGGGGCGGCGAATCTCAAGGTGGAGGAGATTCCCTCGCAAACCACAGCGTATCGAAGCGCATTTGCCTCCTACGCCAGCGAAGATCGCGCAGAAGTGCTCAGCCGGGTGCAGGGGATGGAGGCGGCTTACAAGGGGCTCGACGTGTTTGTGGACGTCGTCAACCTGCGAGCGGGGCAGAACTGGGAGGCAGAGCTTAGAGAGCGGATTTCGAAGTCGGACGTGTTCTATCTCTTCTGGTGTTGCCACGCGATGAAGTCGGAGTGGGTCGCCAAAGAGTGGCATCTGGCCCTGGCAGCGAAAGGGCAGGACTTTATCGATCCTGTTCCTCTGCAAAAGCCAGAACTGGCGCCGCCTCCCAACGAACTCGCCGCCAAGCATTTCAACGATCCTCTGCTGGCGTTCATCGCAGCGGCGGGCGGCGCGCATTCGGAGTAAGCGTTGCGAGCCGGCGCTCTGCCGTGGTTATGGCACACCTGGTCCTTCATGAAACCCGTAGCCCGTGCTCAAGCCCTGGTAGTTTTGTATCGCCCCGATGGCTTGTATTTGTGCTGTACGGACACACTTCGGCTCCCTGCTTCCCCTCCGAAGGAATGGCGTAGAACCTATCTTTGCGCCTGACGCTCCGCCACCTTCGCCAGAGCCACTGACAGGACTGCTCCTCCCAGGGTCTTAATCAACGTCGGATGCTGCGCGTAGAAGGAGCCTGCCTTGTCGATGATCGACGGGTCAGCCTTCTCGGCGTGAGTGGCGAGCTGCTGCACCGCCTCCGGGGAAATCTGTGCTGCCTGCTCCGGAGTGATCTCCTTGGCTCCGCCTTGCAGCAGGCCAGCCAGGGCTCCTCCTCCGGCCAGTTGGCTCAGAACGCCGGGCCCCGCGGTTGCCAGCAACTGGTTCAGCATGCCCGCTTTCTGATCGCCACTGGACTGGCTGAACAGATTGCCCAACATCTGCCCAAACGCGGGTGTCTCGTTGGAACGAAAAGCTGCGGCTAGTCCCTCGGCAATCATTCCCTGCGGCGCCGCTTGGGCCACTGTGTCAAAGTGTTCATGAACATCGGCCGGAGGCTGACCCGAACCGCTCGTGTATTGGCTTAGCACTCCGCTAAGCTGATCAAGTATTCCCATAACTCTGCTCCTTTATCGAGGCGAAAAGCGGGCCCGTAGATAACCAGACGAGCGCAAAGGCTCGCGTCAAGCTTCCGGAATCACCAGCTTCTGGCCAACCCGAATCTTGTCGGGATCGGCGAGGTTGTTGGCTTGAACGATGGCAGCGTACTTGTTGGCGTCGCCATAAAAGTATTTGCTGATTTTCGACAGATTGTCTCCCGCTTCGACGGTGTAGGTCTGCTGGCCCGGCTGCACTTCAATGTCGTGTTTGAGGTCCGCGAAGTTCGGATCCACAGCCTTGATGCTGTCCCAGATGCGGTTCTTGCTCGCCTCGGAGACGGCCGTCGCTTTGAGCGAGAGTTGATCGCCCGCCAGGCCCAGATCATTTAGCTGAGCACCTTCCTTGGCAATGGTGTTCAGAACCGGCTGGTATTTCTGTTTCAGTTGCTCAAGATCAGCCATGCTATTTCTCCTTTTGATTTGTGTGCTGTCAGTAAATGAAGGACGACCCGCTCTCGCTGTTTGCTCAGCCAGCCGACCTTCTTCGAAAGGACGAGGTATGCTGCGGCGCTTTCAGCATTATCTACCCGATCGGTTAAAGCAGGGTGAAAATACTTGCTGCGGGTACAGGGCTGCGCCACGATGACTGGCCGGGCCACTCATTCGCAGAGCGGCGCCAGGAGCCGAGTCGCGGGGTGCGCGCGCGTTAGGCACGGGTAGCTCTCTTGCATGATGTACCCGCGCCTGTGTCACAGGTCACTGAAAGAAGTTGGCACAGGGCGTAGGGTGTTGTTAGGCGTTGGAGGTGTTCCAATGGCGCTGACACCAGAGATCGTTGCGTCGAATCCGACCGCGAAGCGTCCAGGAAATTCCCATCACAGAAAAGTCAAATTGTTTCGACTCCGTCCTCCTCGACCGCGACGGTTGACCCGCCTGAAAAGCCCCGCTCTGTCAGCAATAGTAGAGACAGATTGTCCACTGCTAGACGTTCGATCCTCCCCCGGGAACAGCATTCTTGGCGGGCTACCAGGTAGAGAATGGAATCAACTGAAGCCGCATCTGCAACGTGTTTCGTGGCAGGGTGGGGAAATTCTGAGGCATGTCGCTACCGCTCTCGATTGCTTCCATTTTCCCGAGTCGGGGATGGTTTGCACATTCGCCGTCATGGACGACGGAAGAAGCGTAGCCCTGGCGGCGATCGGGCGCGAGGGTTTTCTTGGCGTTCCGGCTTTCCTTGGTGCCGAGATCGCGCAGCTCCGAGCAGTTGTTCTTATTGGTGGGGACGGTTTCAAGCTAATCCGAGACGAGCTTTGGCACATACTCCCCGTCTGCCCGCAATTTGCCACCGCGCTGCGCCGCTATAGCAGCCAGTATCTGACACAAATTGCTGCCCTCGGCGCGTGCCATGCGCTCCACAGTGTGCATCAACGGGTCACGTGCTGGCTGCTCATGGCTCGCGACCGCACCGGCTCAGACTCACTGCAACTCACTCACGAATCGCTCAGCGAGTTGCTGGGCTGCAGGCGATCGTCCGTAACCGAGTCGCTGTCGTTGTTGGAGAATGCCGGCGTGATTCGTTGCGGGCGATGCCAGATCCGCATCCTCGACCACAGGCGCCTGGCGCAACAGGCCTGTGAATGCTATGCGTCCCTCAAGAAGCGTGAAAAGGGTGAACCTGAGAGGTTCTCCCGAATTTAATCGTCCTTCTGTGCGCTATCGGACTGACACGCCGGCGCGGGAGGATTGCAATTTCAGAAGGCGATAGGCGGACTGCTAGCGTGCAGTTCTGCAAGACTCCGCGAGAAATCTCCGCGATGCAACGTCCAAGCGCTTCGGAGATATCTAACAGGGCGAACCCAACAATTTTCAGCTACAGGAGGCCAGCCATGGCACACAAAACGTCGAGTCCTCGCTTAGCAAAACCCGATATGGGCTCGCTCGAATTGACTGAGGAGTTGATTCGGGAGCGAGCGTATCAACTTTACGAAGAGCGAGGCTGCGAGCACGGTCACGATCTGGAAGATTGGCTAACAGCAGAGGCGGAGATCTTGGGAAAGAAACCCAGCGATTCGGTTATCTCCTATGAAGTGGAGGCGATGAGCGCCGCTGTGGCCTAGATTTCACCCCGCTGCGCATGCATGCTCGCGCACGATGCGCAGCGGGTTGGATACTACTCCTTCTTTTCCTCGCCGGCGGCAGACTCTTCGGCCACCTGCTTGTTCTCGGCTTCGGCGGCTTCCATAGCCTTGCGAGTTTCTTCCGCACGCTTGGCGCGGATTTCGGCGCGCTTCTGGCGCTTCTCGTCGAGCGTCTTCTCGCTGCCGAGCAGCTCGACGAAGGCCAGCTCGCCACCGTCCCCCCGGCGGAACCCGCCGCGAATGATGCGCAAGTAGCCGCCTTCGCGGTCGCCATAACGCGGCGAGATGGTGTCAAACAGCTTGCTCACCGCTTCGCGCGTCATGAGATAGGACGCGGCCTGGCGCCGCGCCGCCACATCGCCGCGCTTGCCCAGTGTGATCATCTTCTCCACGTGCGGACGCATGGCCTTGGCCTTGGTGATGGTGGTCTCAATGCGCTCTTCCACGATCAGCGAGGTCACCAGGTTGCGCAGCAACGCGCGCCGGTGCTCGGTGTTTCGTCCCAGTTTCCATCCTGCTCTACGATGACGCATTTCCCGTTCCTCAGGGGCAAAGCCCCGACATCAAAAAAATTGCCTTGGGAGCCGGGCTAGAGCCCGGCTCTTCCATCTAATATCGCCGCTCTGGCGGCCAGGAAGCCCGGCTCCGCCCGTCTAGTAGTCGGCGTCGTTGCCGTAGCCACCCGGCAGCGACAAGCTTGACGCTGCCGTCGTAGCGCCGGGCACGGCGTTGCCGTGCTCGTCAATCTTCATGCCGAGGCCCAATCCCATGTTGGACAAAATCTCCTTGATTTCGTTGAGCGACTTGCGGCCGAAGTTTTTGGTCTTGAGCATCTCGGCTTCCGATTTCTGCACCAGCTCGCCAATGGTCTGAATGTTGGCGTTCTTCAGGCAGTTGTAGCTGCGGACTGAGACTCCAACTCCTCGACCGAGCGATTCAGGTTTTCGTTGCGAATCTCCGGCTTGTCGCCGGCGTGGGCAGCCTGCGCCTCCAGCTCCTCCTCGAAGTTGATGAAGATGTTCATGTGGTCCTTCAGCAGCTTCGCGGCCAGTCCCAGCGAGTCGGCCGGAGTGACCGATCCGTTGGTCCAGATTTCCAGGGCCAGCTTGTCGTAATCGGTGATCTGTCCAAGACGGGCGGCTTCCACCGAGTAGTTGCACTTGCGCACCGGCGAGTGCACCGAGTCGATGGGGATAAACCCGAGACCCAGGTCCTCGTCGAAGTTCTTATCGGCCGAGACGTAGCCGCGGCCCTTCTTCAGCCGCATCTCCATGTCAAGCTTGCCGCCTTCACTGATGGTGGCAACGTAAACATCCTTGTCGAGCACTTCCACATCGGCGTCGGCCTCGATCATGCCCGAGGTGACGACGCCCGGCTTGTCGGCGCGCAGGTAAATGGCCTTGGGCGCGTCGCCATTGAGCCGGAAGGGAATCTGCTTCAGGTTGAGGATGATGTCGGTCGCA
This sequence comes from uncultured Acidobacteriaceae bacterium, assembly GCA_963782275.1. Classification (GTDB taxonomy): domain Bacteria; phylum Acidobacteriota; class Terriglobia; order Terriglobales; family Acidobacteriaceae; genus Bog-257. The sequence continues at coordinate 191,268 of CAWAJA010000017.1, forward strand.
TCCTCAACCACTCCGGGAATCGATTGAAACTCGTGCAAGACGCCTTCAATCTTGACCGCCGTGACGGCGGCGCCCTCAATCGAGGACAGCAACACGCGGCGCAGTGCGTTGCCAATGGTGGTACCGAAACCGCGTTCGAACGGCTGCGCCCAGAAGTGACCGTATTTGTCGGTCAAGGTCTCGGTGTCGGTAGCCAGCCGTTTCGGTTTTTGAAATCCTTTCCAAAGCATTCATTACTCCTATCTGTCTGTTCGGCCATGCTGCACGGGCCGTGCCCGGCTGATCTGGCGCGAAGATTGTAGGAAAGCACGGCGCCGATGACTCCGCGCCGCAATTCATTACTTGCTGTACAGTTCCACGATCAACTGCTCATTGATGGGCAGGTTGATGTCGTTGCGTCTAGGCAGCGAGAGCACGCGGCCCTTGTAGGCGTCGCGGTCCACCTCCAGCCAGGCCGGCGGCGGCTGATGGCTGGCAAAGTCCTTCGCAATCTCCAGAATCGCCAGCTTGTTGCTGTTCTCCCGCACGGCAATCTCGTCTCCGACATTCACCTGGAACGACGGAACGTTGACCTTCCGGCCGTTGACCGCCACGTGACCGTGACGGACAAGCTGGCGGGCTTGCCGGCGCGCCACCGCGAATCCGCAGGCGGTACACCACGTTGTCGAGACGACGCTCCAGTTGCTGGAGCAGCATCTCGCCGGTGACGCCCTTGGTACGGGCGGCACGCTCGAAGTAGTTGCGGAATTGGCCTTCCTGGGTGAAGTAGATGCGCTTCGCCTTCTGCTTTTCGCGAAGTTGCAGGCCGTAGCCTACGATTTTCGCCTTGCGGTCCTTACCATGCTGGCCGGGTGCGAAATTGCGCTTTTCAATCGGACACTTGTCCGTGAAGCACTTTGAGCCTTTGAGGAACAGCTTCATGCCCTCGCGGCGGCAAAGGCGGCATACTGCGTCTTTGTACCGTGCCAAGTTACGTTCTCCTTATGGGATGCAGCCTGTGCATCCGGATATCGATCGGTTTACGGGCGCTTGGCGGCCTTTCGTCCCGATCAAAAACCAGTTCTCACCGGTCAGTTACCAGTTGTTAGTGGGTCACTCAATTAGATGCGTCAAGCGATTGATTCGACGCAGCTACGGCCTTTCTAGCCACGATCCACTGACCACTATCCACTGCCTTTACACTCTGCGGCGTTTGGGCGGACGACATCCGTTGTGCGGCACCGGAGTCACGTCGCGGATGGAACGCACGTCCAATCCAGAGGCGGACAGCGCACGCACTGCCGACTCGCGTCCCGAACCCGGACCGCTCACCCGCACGTCCACCACGCGCATGCCATGATCGCGCGCCTGATTGGCGGCGTTCGCGGCAGCCTGCTGCGCCGCGAAGGGCGTGCCCTTGCGCGATCCGCGGAAGCCCAGCGATCCCGAACTCTTCCACGACACCGTATTCCCCGTGGGATCGGTGATGGTAACAATGGTGTTGTTGAAGGAAGCCTGAATGTGCACCAGTCCGTTGGGAATGTGCTTGCGCTCCTTCTTCTTGAACTTCTTTCCGCTCTTGCCTTTTTTGTCCGCTCCGGCGGAACCAGCTGGTTTTGCCATGTTTTATGTCTTCCCAGTCGCTTTCTTCTTATTGGCTACCGTGCCCTTGCGCGGACCCTTGCGGGTGCGAGCGTTGGTGTGGGTGCGCTGGCCACGGACCGGCAGGCTGCGGCGATGACGGTATCCGCGATAGGAACCGATTTCGATCAGCCGTTTGATGTGCATCGAGACGTCTTTGCGCAGATCGCCCTCGACGTCGCCGCCCTCTTCGATGACCTGACGAATGCGGTTGACCTCGTCTTCATTGAGGTCGCTCACCTTCTTGGCAGGCTCCACATTGGCCGAGCCGAGAATGCTTTTCGCGCGCGAATTTCCGATGCCGAAAATGTAGGTCAGCGCGATAACGATGTGCTTGTTGCGCGGAAGATCCACGCCTGCAATACGTGCCATAGTTGCTCCAGATCAGTGGATAGTGGTTAATGGACAGTGGTTAGTTCTTACCTGTTGTTGGCTTCTTCTATCCACTATCCACTGACCACTATCCACTTTTGCTACCCTTGCCGTTGTTTGTGCTTGGCGTTCTCGCAAATCACGCGCACTACGCCGTGACGCCGAATCACCTTGCACTTGTCACACATTTTCTTGACCGATGCCCGTACTTTCATGATGCCGTTCGTTATCCCTTCACAACCTTGTCATCCCGAGCGAGCCGCTTAGCGGAGTCGAGGGACCTGCTTATGTGCCGTCCCTACGGGACTCAGCTTTTCAATTTGGCCACACCCAGCACTGCGCTTCGCTCCGCGCTGGGCTAAACTGTTCCGCGCCCACCGCGCTGGTAGAATGCCGCTTCAGGCAGTGCCGCTCTCTGAGACTTCTAAGTACCTTGACCAACTTCAGCCCGGCAAAGAATCGCCTAGCACTAGGGTAAACTTTGCCTGTTCGATCAATAAAATCCCGATTCCCATGAGTGTCACTGACAACTGGCTACTGGCACTCTTACTTATAGCGGTACACAATCCGGCCCCGAGTCAGGTCGTAGGGTGACAGCTCCACCGCGACCCGGTCACCGGGAAGGATCTTAATGAAGTTCTTGCGCATCTTGCCGGAGATATGGGCCAGCACCTGGTGCTTGTTCTCCAACTCCACTCGGAACATGGCATTCGGCAGCGGCTCAACGACCACGGCCATCACTTCAATCGCGTCTTCCTTACTCATTCAACCCCTGAAATAGTTGTCAGTAGCCAGTTGTCAGTTGCCAGAAACACGGGTCACCGACAACTGACCGCTGGCAAATGACAACTATTCCGTCAGAATCATTGGCCCATTCTTCGTCACTGCAATGCAGTGCTCGAAGTGGGCGCTATAGCTGCCGTCTTCGGTTACGGCAGTCCACTTATCGTCCAGCAGCCGCGTTCCCGGCTTGCCCATATTCACCATCGGCTCGATCGCCAGCACCATGCCGTCACGCAACTTCGGACCGTGCCCCGGCGTTCCGTAGTTCGGTACCTGCGGGTCTTCGTGCAACCGGGTGCCAATACCGTGGCCGACAAACTCGCGCACCACGCTGAAGCCGTTGGCTTCGACGATCTGCTGCACCGCGGCTCCAACATCGCCGACGGTATTTCCGGCGCGGGCCGCTTCGATGCCCCGAAACAGCGACGCGCGGGTTACTTCGAGGAGCTTCTGTAACTCCGGTGAAATTTGGTTGCCCACTGGGACAGTAATGGCCGCATCACCGTAGTAGCCGTCCAGCACCACACCGCAATCGAGTGAAACAATATCTCCTGCCTTCAGCACCCGCCGCTCCGAGGGAATACCGTGTACGATCTCGTCATTTATCGACGTGCAGAGCACGCAGGGGTAATCGTAATAGCCCTTAAACGCGGACTTGGCGCCCAAGTCCCGGATCTTGCGCTCAGCCACGTGCTCCAGGTCCATGGTGGAAACACCGGGCGCAACCACTTCCTTCGCCGCCTCGAGGACCTGACGTACGATGCGCCCACTGCGGCGCATTTTGTCGATTTCCGAGCGCGACTTACAAACGATTGACATTCTCGAGTGCGCTGAACATTTGCGTGGCCACCGCTTCCACCGGTTGATCGCCGTTCACCTCGATCAGCCGGCCGCGGCTGCCATAATAATCCACCAGTGGCAGCGTAAGCTGCTCGTAGGCTTTCAGGCGTTCCGCGATAACCTCTTCCGTATCGTCCCGGCGTTGCACCAATGGGGTGCCGTCAACATCACAGATGCCCTGGACTTTGGGAGGCTGGTAATAGACGTTGTAAATCAGCCCGCAGGTGGGACAAGAACGACGTCCGGTAAGCCGTTGCAGTAGTTGATTATACTCTACAACCAACCGGATCACAACCGGCGGTGCACAGGCCAGCTGGCCTTGCGCGTCCTTGCCTGCCCGCATTTTCTCCAACTGCCCATCCAGCCACTCGGCCTGCCGCACCGTGCGCGGAAAACCGTCCAGAATGAAACCGCGAACACAATCGGCCTGCGTCAGCCGCTCCGCAACCATGTCGCAAACCAACTCGTCGGGAACCAGGTCGCCGCGCTCCATGATGCCCTTGGCCTTCATGCCCAGCTCAGTCTTGCGGGCCACGTTGTCCCGCAGGATATCTCCTGTGGAGATCTGCGGGATGCCAAAGGTATCAGAGATCAGCTTGGCCTGGGTTCCTTTACCTGCGCCCGGAGGTCCCAGCATGATAATGGGACCAATCACGCGTTCCTTCGCGTTAACGCTCACTGCCGTGGAAGTTTGCGCTCCCATGTTCAGTACCCTCAGCCCCGAACATCGGCCCTTTCTTGCCCGCCACAGCGGACTGGAGCCTCCCGGTAGCTCCGAACCAGCAATTAGCAGCTAGCAATTAGCAACTAGGTTGTCGCTCGAATCGCGATGTCCACGCCAGCTACTACTTCCTAGCTGCTAGTCGCTAGTTGCTTTCTTACCACGTCGACCTGCGCCCGCGAATGCGTCCGCTGCGCGGGGTAAATCCTTCATAGTGCCGCATCACCAATTGCGACTCGACCTGATTCACCGTATCCATGGCCACGCCGACCACGATCAGCAGGGAAGTGCCGCCGAAATAAAAGCTCACGCCCAGACCGTTGGTCACCCAGGTTGGCAATCGCTCGAAGAATGCGCCGATAGCGCCGGGTAAGTGATTGAGGTGAATTCCGGTGATCATCCATTCAGGAATGAAGGAGATCAGGATCAGATAGAGCGCGCCCACCAGCGTGATGCGAGTGAGAATGTCGTTGATATAGTTCGCCGTCCGTGCGCCCGGCCGAATGCCGGGAATGAAGCCGCCGTACTTCCGCATGTTGTCCGCAACCTCGGTGGGGTTGAAGACGATGGAAACGTAAAAGTACGCAAAGAAGATGATCCCCACTGCATACAGCAGGGTATAAAGCGGCTCGCCCCAGGTCAGGGCTCGCAACATCGGCCCGAAGTAACGGTTGTCTTTGAACAGGGCCCCCGCCGTCTGCGGCAAGGTCAGCACCGAAGACGCAAAGATTACCGGCATGACGCCACCGGAGTTCACGCGCAGCGGAAGGTGGGTGGACTGGCCACCCATGATCTTGCGGCCGACGACGCGCTTGGCGTACTGCACCGGAATGCGGCGCTCGCTGCGCTCCACGAAGACGATGAACGCCACCACGGCGATCATCAGCACCACCAGCAATAACATCGCCGGAACGGTGAATGCGCCCCAAGCCTGGTTCTTTACTTTGTCCCAGAGGTCGGCGACACCGCGTGGCAAACCCACCACAATGCCAGCGAAGATGAGCAGCGACATGCCATTGCCGACGCCGCGCTCGGTGATCTGCTCGCCCAGCCACATGATGAACACGCTGCCCGTGGTGAGGGTCAGCATGGTCATTAGAACGAAACCAATGCCCGGATTGTTGACGAAGGCTACTCCGCCGCTCAATGTTTGCCGCTGCAGAGTGATGGCGATGCCCAGCGACTGCACCGCGCTCAGCAGCAGAGTCAGATAGCGCGTCCACTGGGTGATCTTCTTGCGTCCCAGTTCGCCTTCCTTCTGCAGCTTGGCCAGCGGCTCGTAAACCACCGTCATCAACTGCAGGATGATGGACGCCGTGATATATGGCATGATGCCCAGCGCGAAGATGGTCAGGCGGCGTAGCTGGCCACCACTGAACAGGTCAACGAAGCCGAGGAAGCTGCCGCGGTTCTGGTCGAAGAACTGGGAGAGCAGATCGGCGTTGATGCCCGGCGTAGGAATGTGGCCGCCCAGCCGGTAGACCGCCAGCAGGCCAAGCGTGAACAGAATGCGCTTGCGCAGATCGGGAACGCGGAATACATTGGCCAACTTCTCAAGCATGAAACAAAACCTCAGTAGTCGGTTGTCAGTTGTCGGTTGTCAGTGGCAGGGAGTCAGGGTTTACCTGCCGACTGGCTGCTGACAACTTCCACTTTGCCACCGGCCTTCTCGATCTTCTCCTGGGCCGACTTGGAAAACTTATGAGCACGTACGGTGATGGCGGCCGACAACTCGCCCTGGCCGAGCACTTTCACCAACGTGTTCCTGGAACTCACGACACCCGCTTTGCGCAGAAGCTCGGGAGTGATTTCGCTCTCGCCCAGGCTGGCCAGGCGCTCAAGATTCACGACTTCGTACTCGGTCTTGAAGATGTTGGTGAAGCCGCGCTTAGGCAGGCGGCGATGCAGCGGCATCTGTCCGCCTTCAAAGCCGCGCATGATGCGCGACCCGCTGCGCGACCGCTGGCCTTTGTGGCCGCGGGTCGAGGTCTTGCCCATACCCGAGCCCATACCACGGCCCACGCGCTTGGGCTTTTCCGTTGCTTTTCGTGGTGCACGTAAATTGCTGAGATTCATTTTTTACCTACACTAGTCAGTTGTCCGTTAGCCATTGCGCCGAACAACCTATTCTAATTGCTAGTCGCTAGTTGCTAGTTGCTTCCACTGCCTACTGGCTGCTGACAACTTTAACCAAATGCGGCACCTTGGCCACCATTCCGCGGATCGAGGGCGTGTCTTCGCGCTCAATCACCTGATTCAATCGCGTGAAACCGAGTCCCTTGATCACCAGTTTGTGTTTGACCGGCGAAGCAATGGCAGATCGTACCCATTTGAGCTGCATTTTTGTGCCCGGCGTTGCAGCCGCCGCTTCTGTTTTCTTGCGTGTGCGCGCCATGATTACAGCTCCTCGACCGCCTTGCCGCGCTGCGCCGCCACGTCCTTGCGGTCGCGCAGCTTACCCAGCGCGTCGAAGGTGGCCTTGATCACGTTGTGCGGGTTGGTGGTTCCTATGGATTTGGTCAGCACGTTCTGGACACCGGCCGAAGTCATCACCGCGCGGACCGCGCCACCGGCAATCACGCCCGTTCCTTCCGGAGCCGGCTTCAACAAAACCATGCCGGCGCCATAGCGGCCGAGCACCAGATGGGGAATCGAGGTCTGGGTCAGGTTCACGCGCAGCAGGTTCTTCTTGGCCGCTTCGATGCCCTTGCGAATGGCCTGCGGTACTTCCTTGGCTTTGCCGGAGCCGTAGCCCACAACCGCTGAGGCTGGATCGCCCACCACTACCAGGGCCGCGAACGACAGGTTCTTGCCGCCCTTGACGACCTTGGTGACGCGGTTGATCGAGACCACCTGGTCCTTGAGCTGATATTGCCCGGCGTCAAGCTTTTTCTTAACTGTTGGCATTACCTTTGCATCTCCTAGAATTCCAGTCCGGCTGCGCGTGCCGCATCGGCCAGCGCCTTGATCCGTCCGTGGTAAAGGTATCCACCGCGGTCGAAGACCACTTTGCTGATGCCTTTCTGCTTGGCACGCTCGGCGATCAACTTGCCCACTTCCTTTGCCGAGCCGACATTGCCCCCGGTCGGACGCTTGTCGCCCTTTATGCCTTTACCCTTTTCCACCGACGTGGCCGACACCAGGGTGACGCCCTGGGCGTCGTCAATGACCTGAGCATAAATGTGGTTCACCGAACGATAAACATTGAGCCGCGGCCGGTCTGCTGTGCCCAGAATCTTCTTGCGGATGCGGGTATGGACCTTTTGCCGCGTCTGATCTTTCGAAGTCTTGGTAATCATAGTTCGCTCTTCGCTGCTCGCTTTTCGCTATTGGCTCTCAGCCATTACTATTCTGCAGTGCGGCAATGCCAGGCACCGTCAAAAGATCCCTCGCCGCGCTCGGGATGATGACGTCGGGCTCAGACGCCCGACAACCGTCATCACTTCGCTCCGGTCTTGCCCACCTTCTTCTTCAACCGTTCGCCGGTGTAGCGCACTCCCTTGTTCTTGTACGGATCAGGTGGACGCAGAGAGCGCATCTCGGCAGCGACAAATCCCACCTTCTGACGGTCAATGCCGCTGACGGTCAGGTGTGTTTGCTTGGGGTCGACGGCCACCGTAATCCCGTTAGGCAGCGGGTACTCGATGGGATGGGAATATCCCAGCGTGAACACCACGGTGTCCTTGCCCTTCAGTTCCGCACGGTAGCCGATGCCGACGATGTCCAATTCCTTGGTCCAGCCCTTGGTAACGCCTTCCACCGAGTTGTTGACCAGGGCGCGCACCAGACCGTGTATCGCCGCCTTGGAATCGTCCTCGCGCACAACCACGATGTGTCCGTCGTTCTGTTCCAACTTCACCCCGGCAGGCATATGCGTCGTGACTTCGCCCTTCGGGCCTTTGACGCGGACGGTGTTGCCCTCCACGGCGAAGGTTACGCCCTTCGCCAGCGGGATCGGTTTGTTGCCAATTCTCGACATAATTCGCTCTCAAATTCAGCTGTCAGCTTTCAGCCGTCAGCTCTTTCAGCTTGCTTTCCTTGCTCTGCACTCAAGACCGTCGGCCCCAGCACGCTGTCAGAACTTGCCGACGGCTGATGGTTGATGGCTGACGGCTAGTTAGTAAATCTCACACAGAACCTCGCCGCCCACGCCTTCCTTGCGCGCCTGCCGTCCGGTCATCACGCCTTTGGGCGTGGTCAGAATGTTGATCCCCAATCCGCCCAGCACACGGGGAATGTCTGTATGCCCGACGTACACGCGGCAGCCAGGACGCGAGACCCGCTTCAGGTCCGAGATGGGCGACGAATTGTCGGGACTATATTTCAAGTACACGCGCAGGACCTTGCGGCCCTCTTCCTCGGTCGCCTTGAAGTTCGCGATGTAGCCCTCTTCCTTCAGGATGCGGGCCATCTCGACCTTGAGCTTCGAGTGCGGGACGTCCACCTTCTGTTGACGCGCCTTGATGGCGTTACGAACTCGCGTTAAGAAATCCGAGACCGGATCGGTCAAACTCATGTGCTTTCCATCTCCTCAAATCGTCGCCCGTTAGCTTTCCGCGAACGGTTCGCGTCAACGCTTAGCCTGCGTCGCTGAAAGAACCCGCGGCGACGGACTACCTTCTGCCCGGGCTGGTTGCCAGCAACTGGCTACCAGCTCGACTTCGCAACCCCGGGAATCTCTCCCCGCAACGCCAGCCCGCGGAAGCACAAACGGCAGATGCCGAACTTGCGCAGGTACGCCCGCGGGCGTCCGCAGATTTTGCAGCGGTTGTGCTGCCGGACCGAAAACTTGGGCTTCTTGTTCGCCTTGGCTATATGTGATGTTCTTGCCATTGTTTCCTTTTTAAATAGCAACTAGTAACTAGCAGCTAGCAACTAGGAGCCTTCCATTCAAAACTTGAAACTACTCACTGACAACTGACAACCGGCTACTGCCTGAACGGCATACCCATGTGCTTCAGCAGGGCACGCGCCTGGTCGTCGTTGCCGGCCGAGGTCACAATCGTGATGTTCATGCCTTTCAGCTTTTCGACCTTGGCGTAGTCGATCTCCGGAAAGATCAACTGATCGCGCACGCCCAACGTGAAGTTGCCGCGTCCATCGAACGACTTCGTGGGCACGCCACGAAAGTCGCGAACACGTGGCAGCGCAATGTTGACCAGCCGATCGAAAAACTCGTACATGCGGTCGCCCCGCAGGGTGACCATCACGCCGATGGGCATGCCTTCGCGGACCTTGAAGGCTGCGATGGATTTCCGCGCCTTGGTGACCACCGGCTTCTGCCCTGTGATCTGTCCGACTTCGGTCGCCGCCGGGTCGATGAGCTTCGCATTTTGCGTCGCATCGCCCACGCCCATGTTCACCACAATCTTCTCCAGCTTGGGAGCGGCCATCGGGTTCTCGAGACCAAACTCCTTCATCAGCGCCGGCCGCACTTCTTTGACGTACCGGTCGCGCAAGCGCGCCGTGGCGCGATTGGTCGCCTTCGGCCGCGCCGGCTTGCCCCCTGGCTGCTCGGCCGCCGCTTCCACCTGCTCGGACTTGCCCTTCTTGCCTTGTGGCTTGCCCTGAGCTGCCTGCTGCTGACCCTTCTGCTTCTTCTCGTCTGCCATTCTCTCGCTCTACCTTTCTCACGGTTTCGGGTGTCGCACCGGTTCGTGAGGAACTCAATTCAGTGGATAGTGATCACTGGGCAGTGGATAGAAAAGACTCCAACTACGATCACTAGACCGTCGAGCTGAAACCTCCGCGCAAAACTAACCACTATCCACCAACCACCATCCACTATTTTTCCAGCGTCGCTCCGCATCGCTGGCATGTGCGCACATGACGATCGCCATGCTTCTCGTGGCCCACGCGAACTGGCCGGTTGCAGGACGCGCACATCAGCATGACGTTGCTGATGGCAATTGGGCTTTCCTGCTCGGCGATGCCGCCCTTGATGTTGCGCTGCGGGTTGGGGCGCACGTTCTTCTTCACCATCATCACGTGCTCTACCAGCACTTTGCTCTCGTCGGGCATGACGCGCAGGACGCGGCCCTGCTTGCCCTTGTCGCGCCCGGTAATGACCCGCACCTGATCGTTGCGGCGAATGTCTACTGTCTTCTGCATCTGTTCTTCTCTCTACCTCGGCTGCCTCGACTACAGAACTTCAGGCGCCAGGGAAACAATCTTCAGAAACTTCTTCTCGCGCAGCTCGCGAGCGACGGGACCGAACACGCGCGTCCCGACCGGCTCGTGCACGTCGTTGATCAGCACCGCCGCATTCTGGTCGAAGCGGATATAGGTGCCGTCGCGGCGGCGATGCTCCTTGCGCGTGCGCACGATCACCGCCTTCACCACCGTGCCCTTCTTGGCGGTGCCGTCCGGAGACGCCTCCTTCACAGCGGCGGTCACGATGTCACCCAATCCCGCGACCAGACCGGTGGAACCGCCCAGCGGTAGAATCATCTGCAGCTTGCGCGCGCCGGAATTGTCGGCGACATCGAGCATGGTTCTCATCATCACTGCCATAGTTTTTCTCCTTGCTACGCCGCTTATACTCTCTCGACGGTAGGCTGCGCTTCGACCGGCGCCACCAGCGCGGCGCGCTGCACGATCTCCTTCAACTGCCAGCGCTTCAACTTGGACAGCGGACGCGTCTCTTCAATCTTTACGAAATCGCCGAGATGCGCGGTGCCCTTCTCATCGTGGGCATAGAATCTCTTGCTTCGTGCCACCACGCGCTTGTAGAAGGGGTGCGCCTTCTGCCGCCGGACCTCGACCACGATCGTCTTGGCCATTTTGGTGGAGACCACTTTGCCAATCAAAGTCTTGCGACGGCCGGCTGCTTTACTGTTTTCGGTTGTTTCGGCCATGATTTACTTTTTCTCCGTCGCAGCCTTCTTGGTGGCCGCCTTCTTGGTTTTCACGGGCGCGCTAGTCGCCTCTGCTACCGCAGCCTTGGGAGTGGAAGCTCCGTTGCCGCCGGCCAGTTCTTTCTGCCGGGCCACAGTTTTTATGCGCGCAATGTCTTTCTTCAGCTCGCGGATCTTCTTCAGGCTCTCGGTCTGTCCCATCTTCAACTGGAACTTCATCTTGAAGAGCTGGTCCGAGAGCTCGCGCTGCTGATGAAGCAGCTCGGCATCGGTCAAATTGCGAATCTTCTCTACATTCATGTTTCGAATCCTTACCCCGTCAGCCGGTTTAGTGCACGCCCTCGCGCTGCACAAACTTGGTGCGCAGCGGCAGCTTGTGCGCAGCCAGGCGCATGGCTTCGGCGGCGTCGGTCGCCGACACCCCCTCCATCTCGAAGAGGATCTTGCCCGGCCGCACCACCGCGATCCAGTGGTCGGGCGCGCCTTTGCCTTTGCCCATACGGGTTTCAGCTGGCTTCTTGGTGACAGGCTTGTCCGGGAATAGCCGAATCCAGATCTTGCCGCCGCGCTTGATGAAACGAGTCATGGCGACGCGGCTGGCTTCGATCTGGCGGTCGGTGATCCAGCCCGGCTCCAACACCTTCAGTCCGAAGTCGCCGAACGACAGCTCGCCGCCGCGCCAGGCCTTGCCACACATGCGGCCGCGCTGCTGTTTGCGATACTTCACTTTCTTTGGCATCAACATAGTGATCAGCCTTGCTCAAGGGGGCTAAAGCCCCTTTTTATAATCGCGTTCCACACGCGCGGCTGAAGCCACGCTCTAGCACTAGACAGTCAGGGTTTTCTATCCACTATCCACTGACCACTAGCCACAGCCTTAAAACACGCCCGACTGCGCCGCCTGAGGCTCGCGGCGCTTTTCCTTGAAAATCTCGCCCTTGTACACCCAGCACTTCACGCCGATGATGCCGTAGGTGGTATGCGCCTCGGCGAAGCCGTAATCAATGTCGGCGCGCAACGTGTGCAGCGGCAGACGTCCCTGCAAGTACCATTCGGAGCGCGCGATTTCGTTGCCGTTCAAACGCCCGCTGACCCGCACCTTGATCCCCTTGCAACCGAAGCGCAGTGCCGAATCCACAGCCTTGCGCATGGCGCGGCGGAAGCCTACGCGCTTCTCCAATTGCAGCGCGATGTTCTCGGCCACCAGTTGCGCGTCCAGCTCGGGCTTGTGCACTTCCTGGATGTCCACATAGACATCGCGGTTGGTGCGCTTCTGGATCTCCTGCTTCAGCTTGTCAATCTCCGTGCCTTTGCGGCCGATGATGATACCCGGACGCGCGGTGCGGATGATGATGCGCAGCTTGTTGCCAGGGCGCTCGATCTCGATCGAGCTCACGCCCGCCGACTTGAGCTTCTCTTTCAGCTCGGCCTTCAGCTTGACGTCTTCCAGCAGCAGTTTGTCGTAGTCGCGCTCCACGAACCAGCGCGACCTCCACGGCTTGGTAATGCCGAGGCGAAATCCGTAGGGATGAACTTTTTGTCCCATAGTCTCGTTTCTTCTCCGCGGCGACTGCGCCGCTTTCGTCCACCGCATTCGCGGCGGAATGCAAACCCTATTTCTTCTTGGCCGGCTGCTTGGCTGGTCCCTTCTTCTTCGCGGGACCCTTCTTCGCAACTCTCTTTGCCGGAGCCTTTGCTACTTTCCTTGCAGTCTTCTTCGCAGGTCCCGCTCCCCCAACCGTCTCAACCAAATCACCCTTGCCGTTGCCCGATACCTTTTCCTCTAGCGCGATCTCCAGGTGCGAGATGCGCCGTTGATAGCGATAGGCGCGGCCCATCGGCGCGGGACGGATGCGCTTCATGCGCGGACCGTCATTGGCGATAGCGCGCTTCACGTACAAGCGGTCCACATCAACGTCCAGCCCCTTCTCAGCGCTGACGTAGTTGGCGTTCTCTACCGCTGAACGCAAAAGCTTATACAGCTGCGGGGCGATACCCTTCTTGGCATACAACAGCGTGTCCAGCGCCTCTTCCACCCGGCGTCCCTTGATCAGATCCAGCACCAGGCGCGCCTTTTGGGGCGAGACTCGCACGTAATTCAGTTTGGCTGTGAATTCCATGTTGTTCCCTTACCTCGCCGTCGGCGCCGGCTTAGCCGCTGTCTCCGTCGCCGCCCTCACCGAGTGGCCCTTGAAGCTGCGAGTCATGCTGAACTCACCCAGCTTGTGGCCTACCATGTTCTCGGTAACGTATACCGGGATGAACTTCTTGCCGTTGTGCACCGCGAGCGTGTGTCCCACCATCTCGGGAATTACAGTCGAGCGGCGCGACCAGGTGCGCAACACCTTCTTTTCGTTGCGCTGGTTCATGCCGTCGATCTTGGCCTGCAGGTGCGAATCGATGAACGGACCCTTTTTGGTTGAACGTGCCATATTGTCTCAGTCCTACTTCTGTCTGCGGGTCACGATGAACTTATCGGTCCGCTTGTTGTTGCGAGTCTTGTAACCGCGCGTCGGCTGGCCCCACGGGGTCACCGGATGCCGCCCGCCACTGGTCTTGCCTTCACCACCGCCGTGCGGGTGATCGACCGGGTTCATGGCCACACCGCGGTTTACCGGCCGGCGCCCCAGCCACCGAGTGCGGCCGGCCTTGCCGATGGAAATGTTTTCGTGATCAAGATTGCCAACCTGTCCGACTGTCGCCATGCAATCGACCAGCACGCGACGGGTCTCACCAGAAGGCAGCTTGAGCAGCGCGTAATCGCCTTCTTTTGCGACCAACTGCGCCTGGGCTCCCGCCGAACGTGCCATCTGCGCACCTTTGCCGGGTTTCAACTCGATGTTGTGGACCGTGGTGCCAGGAGGGATGTTGCGCAAGGGCAGGGCATTACCTACCAGAATGTCGGCCTCGGGACCGCTGACTACCTTGGCGCCTACCTTCAATCCGACCGGGTACACGATGTAGCGCTTCTCGCCGTCGGCGTAGTTGAGTAGGGCGATACGCGCCGAGCGATTGGGATCGTATTCGATAGAGGCGACAATCGCCGGAATTCCCGACTTGTCACGCTTGAAATCGATGATGCGCAGCTTGCGCTTGTGGCCGCCGCCACGGTGCCAGATGGTAAGGTCGCCGGAATTGCGGCGCCCGCCGGAGCGCTGCTTCGGTTCCGTCAGCGGTTTGTACGGCCGGTTCGTCGTCAGGTCATCATTGACCGTGGTGGTGGTGAACCGTCGCGTCGGGGTAACCGGTCTGTAGGTTTTGATTGCCATGTTTCTACTCGTTTCTCATCGCGCGGCCGCGATCGCTCGCAGCCACTTGCACTCGTGCGCTTACAGATTCTCCGCGTATTCGGGCATCTTCTCGCCCGCCTTCAACCGCACATACGCCTTCTTCCAGTCGGGGCGATATCCCACAAACTTCCCGCGACGGCGCTCTTTGCCTTCGAAGTTGGCGGTACGCACCGAGTCCACTTTCACCTTGAAAATGCTCTGCACCGCCTGTTTGATCTCGGTCTTGCTGGCCTTGACTGCGACTTCGAAGACCAGGGTCGATTCCGTTTCCTTTACGCCCAGTCCCTTTTCCGTGATCACCGGGCGGCGAATGATCTGATATGCCGACTTCATTACGCCACCTCCGCGTGCTTGCGCTTGGGCGCCGCCGCCTTCAGCGAGTCCTGCAACTTTTCCAGCGCCGGACGCGAGAAGATCGCGCTCTCGTACCGCAGCAGGTGATACGGATGGACCTGATTGCCGGCCAGAAGCTCTACGCCTTCAAGATTGCGCGAACTCAGGTGGAGGTTGTGGTTCTCGCTTGCTGAGCTCTCCACCAGAAGAGCGGTGCCCTTGGCGTTCAGCTTATCGAGTGTCTTGCGGAACTCTTTCGTTTTGACTTCGTTCAGCTCGAAGTTCTCCACCACCACCAGCTTGCCGTCGCTAAGTTTCGCCGCCAGCGCAGAGCGCAGCGCGCCCAGCAGCTTCTTGCGCGGGAACGCGTAGTCGTAGGAGCGAGGCTGAGGTCCGTGAACCGTGCCGCCATGCCGCCACAAAGGAGAGCGAATGGATCCCACACGTGCGCGGCCGGTGCCCTTCTGCTTCCACAGCTTCTTGCCCGCACCGCTAACCAGCTTGCGGTTCTTGGTGGCGTGCGTTCCAGCCCTCTGCCCGGCGCGGTAATGCTTCACCGCCTCCCAGAGCAGGTCCTCATTGACCGCACCGAACACTTCGTCGGCCAGCTCGAGGGAGCCAACTTTCTCGCCGCCCAGATTTACTACATCAATCTTCGCCATAAGTTCTTCCGTAATCGGGAGCGCTTGCTCCAGCTCAATTTCTGGTACCAACAGCAGATCCCTCGCTGCGCTCGGGATAGCCGCGGCGGGCTCAGACGCCCGCAAAGCGCGGCTACTTGCTCTTCTTCGCAACCTGGCGCTTCGAAGCCTTCAACGGATCGACCGTGCCTGCGCCGCTGAATCCACGACGCTCTCTTGGCGGCTTCTTCGCCTTGGTAATCACGACGTAGCCATCCTTCGGCCCTGGCACCGCGCCTTCGACGACCAACAGGTTCTCGTCCTTGTCAACGCCCAACACACGCAGGTTGCGGGTGGTGACGCGGTCCACGCCCATGTGTCCCGACATGCGCATGCCCTTGAACACGCGGGAAGGGAAGGCGGAGGAGCCGATCGAACCGGTGATCTGGAACATTGATCCGTGCGAGGCAGCACCGCCGCCAAACTTGTGACGCTTCACTACGCCCGCGAATCCCCGGCCCTTGCTGGTGGCAACGACATCCACAAACTTCTCACTTTCGAAAATGTCCACCAGCACTTTGTCGCCAACCTTGGCGCCGTCCTGTCCGTCGCCATCCACCACGATCGTCACTTCACGCAGGAAGCGCATCGGTGGCAGGCTGTTCTTGGCAAAATGCCCCTTCATCGCCTTGGTCAGGCGGGACTCCTTGATGAACTCCACTAGCCCGATCTGGGCAGCATCGTAGCCGTCCTTGGTGACCGTCTTGCGCTGAGTCACAAAGCAGGGGCCGGCCTGCAGTACCGTCACGGGATGAACGTCACCCTTGTCATCGAAGAGCTGCGTCATGCCAACTTTCTTGCCGAGAATTCCGTTGACTGCCATATTCGTTTCCTTAACTCTGCTTCCTGTTCCGGAGTTTCTTGCACCGGGGGCTTACGCCGCGGAAGCTTTGTTCTTGAAGCTCTTAGCTATTAGCCTTTAGCTCTTAGTAACCCGGATTCATCGCTTCTCGCCTCTGGCTGCTAAAGGCCAAGAGCTAACCGCTAAAGGCTATTTGTGTTCTTTGCCAAACGCCTTGATCTCCACGTCCACACCGGCTGGAAGTTCAAGCTTCATCAGCGCGTCCACCGTCTGTTGCGTCGGCTCGAGGATGTCGAGCAGGCGCTTATGAGTGCGAATCTCGAACTGCTCACGCGACTTCTTGTCCACGTGAGGCGAACGCAGCACGCAGTACTTGTTCTTCACGGTCGGCAGCGGAATCGGTCCCGCAATTTGTGCCCCAGTACGTTTCGCCGTGTCCACGATTTCGCCGGTGGACTGGTCGAGAACGCGATAGTCATATGCTTTCAGCCGGATGCGGATTCGTTCTTTGCCAATCACTGTTTATCTCTCAAAGATCTTTTCTGGGGCTCATCGCCCTGCGGTCTCTGCCGCGGTTTAGGAACAGGTGCAGCGCCTGGCGCCGCACCCAGAAAAATTACGCAATAATCTCGGTGATGGTGCCGGCGCCCACGGTGCGTCCGCCTTCGCGGATGGCGAACCGCAAGCCCTTTTCCATCGCCACCGGGGTGATCAGCTCGATCTCCAGGCTCACGTTGTCGCCCGGCATCACCATCTCCGTGCCCGCCGGCAACGTCGCCACCCCGGTCACGTCCGTGGTGCGGAAGTAAAACTGCGGCCGATAGCCCTTGAAGAACGGCGTGTGCCGCCCGCCTTCATCTTTCGACAGGACGTACACCTCGCCCTTGAACTTGGTGTGCGGCGTGATCGATCCCGGCTTGGCCAACACCATGCCGCGCTCTACGTCTTCCTTCGCCGTGCCGCGCAGCAGCAGGCCGGCGTTGTCGCCCGCCATGCCTTCGTCCAACTGCTTCTTGAACATCTCCACGCCCGTGACCACCGTCTTGCGGGTCTCGCGGAAGCCCACGATCTCGACGTCCTCGCCCACCTTCACCTTGCCACGCTCGATGCGGCCCGTCACCACTGTGCCGCGGCCCTGAATCGAGAAGATGTCTTCGATCGGCATCAGGAACGGCTTGTCGATGTCGCGCGCCGGCAGCGGCACGTTCTTGTCCACCGCGTCCATCAGCTCTTCGACCTTGGCCTCCCACTGCGCTTCGCCGTTCAGCGCGCCCAGCGCCGAGCCCCGCACCACCGGCAGATCGTCGCCGGGGAAGCCGTACTTGTTCAGCAGTTCGCGCACTTCCATCTCCACCAGGTCGATCAGTTCGGTGTCTTCCACGGCATCGCACTTGTTCAGGAACACCACCACGTACGGCACGCCCACCTGGCGCGCCAGCAGCACGTGTTCCTTGGTCTGCGGCATGGGACCGTCGGTGGCCGCGACCACCAGAATCGCGCCGTCCATCTGCGCTGCGCCGGTGATCATGTTCTTGATGTAGTCGGCGTGACCGGGACAATCCACGTGCGCGTAGTGGCGCGCCGCGGTCTCGTACTCCACGTGCGCCGTGGCAATGGTGATGCCGCGCTCGCGCTCCTCGGGAGCGTTGTCGATGGAGTCGAACGAACGGAACTGGATCTTGGGATTGTGCTTGCCCAAAACCTTGGTGATGGCCGCGGTCAACGTGGTCTTGCCATGATCGATGTGCCCGATCGTGCCCACATTCACGTGCGGCTTGCTGCGATCAAATTTCTCTTTCGCCATATTGTCCTCTACTAGCCGTTGTAACGAACCTTACTGGATACTCTCTCTTGCCTGCTGCCCGGTCTCGCTTACCTCTGCCTCCAGTTGGGCGGCCGCCAAATAGACCCACTTAAGCAAGAGCAGCGTATGGCCGATTTTGCTGGAACCAGGCTGCCGCGGAAGGCGCAACCACAACCCCACCTCATCCACAGCTTCAACGCGAGCTCGGAACGAATCCTTCTTGAAAACATCCTTGATCGCAGTTCGTCCTTCCGGCGACAACCAAATCGAAACATCTTTCTTAGCGAGCAACAGTTCCCACTTGCCAACCGAAAAAGAATCCAAGGCGATCTCCTACTGCTCAGTCACCGCTTCTGTTAGCCTCTGCTTGAGCTGCTGAAGCGATTCGGACAATTCATAATCGATGACATCATCCGCCAGTTCCCGGGGAATACTTACACTGCGCATTCCACTAGGAGCTTCAACCTGGACAATCCAGCGCGATTTCAAGCCTTCATACAACACCGCAGTCACCCGGTAACTGGTATCCCGAGATGAAACAATCCGTTGCACGATGCTGCCCAGCCGCGCTCCGCGCTCTTTAAGTCCCTGCTGGCCGTAAATTCTCGCGAGCTCTCCGCGCGCATATTCCTCTTCCGCGATGCCGAATCGCTTCGCCATTTCTTTCTGCTCTTCATCAAGTGGAGGAAGCTCGCTCAAAGGGGCCTCCATGGCACGCTTCCACTCCTCGGCGGTGCTAGAGTTGCTGCGAACTTGAACCTCGAACTCCCGACCCTGCGTATGCATGCTCATTATTTCGTTCCTGCCGGACTTCTGCCCTGCACCTTGGCCACGATCTCTTCGGCCACCGCACGCGGCGCCTCTTCGTAGCGCGAGAAGTGCATGGAAAACGTCGCGCGGCCCTGGGTATTCGAGCGCATGTTGGTGGCATAGCCGAACATCTCCGCCAGCGGAACCATCGCCTTGATGACCTGCGATCCGGCGCGGTGCTCAATGCCCTCGATACGCCCGCGGCGGCTGCTGAGGTCGCCGATGATGGTGCCCATGTACTCCTCAGGCACAACCACTTCCACCGACATCACCGGCTCCAGCAGTACCGGGCTGGCCTTGCGCGCGGCTTCCTTGAACGCCATGGAACCCGCAATCTTGAAGGCCATTTCGTTTGAATCCACGTCGTGATAGCTGCCGTCGTAGAGCGTTGCTTTCACGTCCACCATTTCGTAGCCGGCGAGAACGCCGCCCTCCATGGCTTCCTTGATGCCCTGATCTACGGGCTTAATGAACTCCTTCGGAATCACGCCGCCAACTATTTCATTGATGAACTCGTATCCCTTGCCAGCCTCGTTCGGCTCCAGCCGGATGCGCACGTGGCCGTATTGGCCGCTGCCGCCAGTTTGGCGAATGTATTTGCCTTCCGCCTGCGAGGGCTTGCGTATCGTCTCGCGATACGCCACCTGCGGCTTGCCGACGTTGGCCTGAACGTTGAACTCGCGCATCATGCGATCGACGATGATCTCCAGGTGCAGTTCGCCCATGCCGCTGATGATGGTCTGGCCGCTGTCGGGATCGGTATTGACCTTGAACGTCGGATCTTCCTGCGCCAGTTTGCCCAGTGCGATGCCCATCTTTTCCTGGTCGCCCTTGGTCTTCGGCTCGACGGCAACCGCGATCACGGGCGCCGGGAACTCGATTGACTCAAGCACGATCGGATGATTTTCGTCGCAAATCGTGTCGCCGGTCGTGACATTCTTCAGGCCAACACAAGCACAGATATCGCCCGCAAAGATCTCGGTGATGTCCTCGCGCTTGTTGGCGTGCATCTTCAGCAGGCGGCCGATCCGCTCGGTCCGCGAACGTCCGCTGATGTAAACACTGTCGCCCTGCTTCAGATGGCCTGAGTACACCCGGATGAACGTAAGCTGGCCAACGAATGGGTCGGACATGATCTTGAAAGCCAAGGCCGCAAACGGAGCGTTGTCGTCGGCGGGACGCTCAATCTCTTTCCCCGTGTTCGGGTCCTTGCCCTTGACTGGAGGAACATCCAGCGGCGAAGGCAGATAGTCCACTACGGCGTCAAGCAGCGGCTGAACACCCTTGTTCTTGAAGGCCGTTCCGCAGATCACCGGGAAGACTTTCATCTTCAGGGTCGCACGGCGCAACGCCGCCTTTAGCTCCACCTCACCGATGGTCTCGCCTTCTACGTACTTGTGCATCAACTCGTCTTGATCGTCGTTTTCGACAACCGTCTCGATCAGAATCTGATGGTAAGCAGCCGCTTTCTTCTTCAGCTCTTCGGGGATTTCCTCGACCTCATACTCAGCGCCCATGCTTTCGTCATTCCAGATGATTGCCTTCATGGTCATCAGATCAATGACGCCCTTGAACTTGTCTTCCTGGCCGATGGGCAGCTGAATGGCCACCGGACGGGCATTCAGGCGCTTGCGGATAGTGTCAACCGCGTGCTCAAAGTCCGCGCCCATCTTGTCCATCTTGTTGATGAAGCAAATGCGCGGCACCCCGTATTTATCGGCCTGACGCCAAACGGTTTCGGATTGCGGCTCAACGCCATGAACGGCGTCGAAGACGGCGCAAGCGCCGTCCAGCACGCGCAGCGAGCGCTCCACCTCGGCGGTGAAGTCCACGTGCCCGGGCGTGTCAATGATATTGATCCGAACGTCTTTCCAGAAGCAGGTGGTGGCCGCCGACGTGATGGTGATACCGCGTTCTTGTTCCTGCGCCATCCAATCCATCGTCGCCGTGCCTTCATGGACCTCCCCAATACGGTGCGTGCGTCCTGTATAGAACAGGATGCGCTCCGTGGTGGTGGTCTTACCGGCATCGATGTGGGCCATGATGCCGATATTCCTGCAGCGTTCTAATGGGTCCTGTCGTGGCACAATCTTTTCCGTTTCTTGCTATGCCCTAACCTCTTTGGCCAGGGCAACTTACCAGACTTCCGTGATGCGTTGCCTTAAAGGCAGCGTTTCGCGTCTCTTACCAACGGTAGTGGGCAAAGGCCTTGTTGGCCTCGGCCATGCGGTGTACATCTTCCTTCTTCTTGATCGCTGCGCCGCGATTATTGGCCGCGTCGAGCAACTCATTCGCCAATTTGTCAATCATGCCCTTCTCGCCACGCCCGCGGCTGTAGGTCAAAATCCAGCGGATGGCGAGCGAGGTACGGCGGTCGGCGTTAACTTCCACCGGCACCTGGTAGTTGGCGCCGCCTACGCGGCGGGTCTTCACTTCCAGCACGGGCTTGGCATTCTCCACGGCTTTCTTAAAGAGCTTGATTGCCTCGTCGCCGCCCTTCTCTTCGAGCTTCTTCATGGCGGAATAAAAGATCGACTGGGAGGTGCTCTTCTTACCATCCCACATCATGGAGTTAACGAACTTGTTGACCAGCGTGGACTGGTAGACCGGGTCTGCCAGCGGCTCACGCTTCGCGATATGTCCTTTTCTCGGCATAGAACCTCGACTAAGCCTTCGGCCTCTTGGCCCCGTACTTGGAACGGCCCTGCTTGCGGTTGGCGACGCCCACCGAATCCAGCGTGCCGCGAACCACGTGATAGCGAACTCCCGGCAGGTCCTTCACGCGGCCGCCGCGAATCAGCACAATCGAGTGCTCCTGCAGGTTGTGGCCAACGCCGGGGATATAGGTCGTGACTTCGATACCGTTGGTCAGCCGCACGCGCGCGACCTTACGCAGCGCCGAGTTCGGCTTCTTCGGCGTTTGGGTGTACACACGAGTGCAGACCCCACGCTTCTGTGGGCAGGACTGCAGCGCCGGACTGGCCGTTTTGTAATTCGGCGCTGTCCGGCCTTTACGCACCAGTTGATTGAATGTAGGCACTCTTTGCAGCTCCTTCGTACTCAGCGCCAGCGCTCGGCTGGCATGCTTTCAGCAAATCCTTGGCCGCACTCGACCGAATTTGCGCGCCTTTGCCAGCATCGCGCAAAATTCATCCCACTTTAGGCTGGACAGCGCACGCACTGCCCATATTTCCCGGTGCGCAACGGCCCGGGGATATCGGTTTCCGCTCAGGTTAGGCGTACGACGGTGGCGCCGTGGTCGTTCCGCAAACCGGCATCGAGCCAGGGCGGAGATTCAAAACGAGGGCACTCCGTTTCGTTGCCTCGGCCCGCATACCCACCGGAAAGCTCCAGCGGAAGCGCAGGCTCGTTTCAGCGAGGACATCCTGCGACAGCGTTCTACAGGATGCGTCAGATTACTGCCGTACAGCCAGGCACAACAGGCAGGCTAAATATAACTCGCAGAACTTTTCAAATATAACAATTACGGATGGGCTCGTCAATCATCGTCGAGCGAAATGAAAGGATTCTCCGACTCCCAGACCCGAAACACGGATCACAACAACAACTCAGGCGGGTAGATCGGGTTTCAAAAGGTCGGCTGAGCCTCGTTTGGAGCCCGAGCCAGCGCCTCATTGCCAGACCGCTTGCCGAAAGGTTTAACAGCTTCTACACTGAGGGCTTTCCGTGAGGAATGATTCTGCTTTCATAGATCCGCCGGATCTCTGTTCCGGCGGGGAGGGTACATGCGGCGGTTCCCCGTGGTTTCTGTTCTGGCTGCACTCCTAGCGGCGATTCTCCTTTCTTTGATGATTGGTTGTGGCGGGGGCGCCAAAACCACCACTCCGGTCGTTGCCAGCATCGTTCTATCACCAACCGCCATCTCATTGAACGAAGGCGCCGTCGCGACCCTTTCCGCCTCGGCTCTGAACTCGGCTGGCTCGATCATAGCGGCCGATATCACGTTCACCAGTAGCAACCCTAACATCGCTACCATCTCCAGCGGGGGCCTGGTCTGCGGTGGCGTCTGGGACCCCAACATCATCACCTGCTACGGAACCCTCGGCCAGGGCGGGGTAGGACAGGCCACAATCACCGCGACTTCCGGGAGCGCCACCGCTACCGCTACCGTTTACGTGCACCTGCCGGTGGATCGCGTCGTCGTCTACCCCTCCAGCGGCTGCTCGTCCATGGGGCAAATAGTGAACCCGCCAACCGCCGCTTTCAGTACCTCGGCGCCGGGTTGCTCGCCAGCTTCACCCTGCGATATCACTTCGACGGTGGGGCCCATTGCCATCGGGTCGAACGACTTGTTCGTGGTAGCCAACTCCGCGGGGATCGAAGCAACGTATTCCGCTGCAACTACCAGCCCAACCTACACTTCGGGCGGAACGATTACCGGCTCAAAGGGCCAAACCTGCAATCTCAGTAACTTCAGCTTTGGGGGCTCATCGGGCATCGACCCGACCTTCTCTGCGGCGACCAATAGCCCGACCTATACGTCGGGCGGAACGATTACAGGTTCAGCCGGGGAAACCTGCACTCTATCTAACTTCAACGGGGTGGTGGGCGCCACAGCAACCGTACCCTTGACAGGTACGAACATCATTGCCGCCGGAACGCGTTTGACTGTTACGGCGGAGGGATCCGGGGCAACAACGGCACCGACGACAGCCACCCTGACCAACGGCACAGCCACGTGCAGCGGTACGGCCACTGTCGTGACCGCGCTCATTGGCATTACCGGTGCTGGGCAGAGTGTGGTGGACGCCAAAGCCACCGTAACCTTGACAGACACGAACACGATTGCCAGCGGAACGCAGCTGAACGTCACGGCGTCCGGGTATGGCGCAACGACGCCTCCGAACACTGCCACACTGACCAATGGCACAGCAACGTGCAGCGGTACCGCAAATGTCATTACAGAGCTGAATAGCGCTGGCGTTTTTACAGCGGAGAGTCCGGGTTCCACGACCATCTTCGGCAGCGTTTCAGGAGTGAACGGCGTTGGCGTTCCTTATACTACGTGTCCCGCGGTTTCCATCATGGTACACGACGCGGGTTCTTCGAATACGTCCTTCACGTTGAGCCAAAGCTGGTACTCAGCCGCTCACTGCCGACGTTTACGATAGCAATGGCCAATACATCAAGCCCATGCTGACCTGGGGTTCGTCGTCCACGGCCAGCGTCACCGTCGTGGCGGGAACCACCGGCAATAACCCGGCCACCCTCACGGGCGTTGCACCGGGAACGGCGTCGATCACCGCTACTTGCAGCTATCCGAACTGCAACCGAGGAGTTCCCGCGCAATACAGCCTTAACGTGGTGACAGCCACGGTCTCCGGAGGCACCACAACCAACGTCTACGCCGCGAGCACGAACTCGACAACCCTGGTTCCAATCAGTACTTCGACAAATACGGCAGGAACGGCCATTACCCTGCCCTACTTGCCGAACTCAATCATGGCCGATCCTGCCGGCAACAATCTTTATTTGGGCTCGAGTTCCGGCTTGATGGTGGTAGACCTGGTCAACAACATCAATACCGTTACTACCCAGAACATCCCTGGAACCATCGTCGCGATTTCCCCTGACAGCAGCTACATGCTGCTTTCCGATAATGTCAATAACGTTGTCTATTACTACAGCCTGGTCAGCGCCTCGAACGGGTTTACGCAAGGGGGCACTACGACCTCTGCCGGCTACACCCCCGACAGCGGGTTCGACGAGTGGGTGAACGGAGATCAACTGATTACCGGTATGCCGCTTTCGTTTTCCGCTGCTTTTACCCTGCCCTACACCGCCAAAGCGCTGGGCATAAGCGCCCAAGGCGGCCTGACCTACATCACCGGAATCTCTCCCGGCGGGATCGATATCCGCTCCACCTGCGACTCGAGTGAAGTGCAGACATTGTCTGCGACGGCTCCGACGCTGATCGCGGCGATTCCCGATGGCACCGGAGCTGTGGCGACGGATTCGCCCTCGGTTGACGTGGTATCGACTCCCGGAACTCTGACCCAGGTTCCACAGCAGCCCTGTCCGGTTGTAACGCAAAGTACGATCAGCTCCATCGACATGGGGGTTGGCAATTTCAACGCCCGGCAACTCTTCTTCAGCTCGGACAGTTCACGCGTGTGGATCATCAGTGACCTGCCGAAGCTGCTATCGTTTGTCCTGTCGACCTCTGCACCATCGCCGGTACCCTATACCGGCGGCGTAACGGCGTACACCGGCGGCGTCACCCTCGACGGCACCCGGGTGTACGTGGGAGCGAGCGACGGCACCGTTCACCGTATTGATGTTGCCACCCAGGCGGATGTGCAGCAGATCTCCGTCGGCCTCCTGGACCCCAACGGAAATCAGGTGGTGCCGAACTTGGTCGCCGTGCAGCCGCACTAACTAATTTGGGAGGCCTCGTTTTCAGAAAGCCCTCTCGGCGGAGGGCTTTTCATTTGCAGAGCTCGCCGCGGCTTCAGGCAGCTCTCAGCTCTAATATCGTTCGTGGTTCGGGTTGCGGAAGCGCGAGTTATCCACAATTGGGTCGCAAACTTCTGCGATATACTGCGCTCGCAGTACCAAAATTTCTGAGAGGTCGATTCTTCATCATGCCCGCGAACGTAGTTGAAACTGCCCCTGCCGCCACCACTGCTGATTTCAAGTCCCTGGAAGAAAAAGTTCTGCGCACCATTGATCTGTTGAAGTCCGCCCGCGAGGCCAAAGTTGCCGCTGAGCGCGACGCCGCCCGGCTGCGCGAGCAGCTCAATGAGCGCGAAGAAGAGGTGGAAACTTTACGCCACGAACTGGTCGCTTTGCGCCGCGAGCGCGAGGAGGTACGTACCCGAGTAGAAAAGATGCTCGGCCAAATTGAGGCTTTGACGATGGAAGAATCGGCGTGATAATGCGGTAGATGGTGGTTAGTGGTTAGGAAAGTCTACGGTTTTTTCTATCCACTTACCACTAGCCACTTTGACAAGGGAGGCTAGTTTGAATCAGTCCAACGGCAACGGCAGCGTTCGTGTCGAGATTTACGATCAGACCTATCACCTTCGGGGCTCCGACCCTGAGTACATCGCCCAATTGGCCTCCTACGTTGACGCCAAGATGCGATTGATCTCGCAGCAAGCGGCGACCGTCGACTCGTTGCGAGTCGCGGTATTGGCTGCCCTGAACATCGCCGACGAGTTTCATATGCTAAAGCGCAAGCACGACGGCATTGCCAGCGACTATACGGCGCGAGCCGAGCAGTTGGCAGGCGCGCTTGATGAAGTCCTGGCCGAGGCCCGGCGCGCCGGGTGACCGCCGCGTTCTTGAAAGAGTACGGAGATCGCAAGAAGTGTTTCGTGAATTTCGTTTTCTTGTGTTTCCGTAGTGTAATTCTCTCTGCTAACCGCACGTAAATTTCCAACTATTTGGCCTCTGGCCCTTGTCATCCGCGCACCTTTTGCATAGCATCTGGGCAGAAAGCCGGCCTGCAAAGTTGGTGTTGGTGGCAACCGTTTTTTGAACCAATGCTCAATGAACCGGGGACCCGACTCGCATTCGGTTCGGTGTGCGATGTTCCGTCATGCGGAAATGCCTAAAGAGCCGCGGCGGGTTCCCACCGTATAGGACGGGTTCATTGACGGCCCACCGTTCACGGCCCCGCGGGTCGGCTTCTTCCTTCCCATTTTGGGAGCCCGTAACAAATCTCGGAAGTATGTACTTAACGCAAACTGCGCCGAAAAGCGGCGGGCAACCGCGCGGACTCGTGGCCTATTCAGGCCAACCATCCGCTGGTTTCTTCTTTTTCAGTGACTGCTTGACGGCACTCCGCCAATCTCCCTTGAGTTTCAGGGTGTCTGGTTTAGGGCCGGGAGTCGCTGATGTCTTTTTGTCGCGTTTTGCTTGCTTTTTCAAGTGCTATGCTGTCCTCAAATTCTGGCGCTTCAAACTCCAATAGAACCATAAATGCTGCCCCATTGGCCTGTAACGTTCTGCACTCCCTAAGAACGGAACAAAATCTCTGGTATGCGGGCAGCTTGGGAGCGTTCACGCTCCCTATGTAGTCGGGAGTCCATTGCTGTCCGCAAGGACAGCAATGGGGAACTTTGGCGTCTTCCGCCAACACCGAAATCCGCGCGTGACATTTGCGGCATTCAAATACGACAGCTTTTATGTCGTTAAGCCCAACTATGACCCTGTGTTCGACTGTCACGCCTACTCCTAGTTCACTACTGACTGCCTGTAGATAAGGCGCTTCCCATCCGCTGCTTGCAGGCCCAACGTCAAGCGTTCCCCGTCGTTTAGAAAACGGTTGTTCCACAGGAAATCGAACTGCCAAAGGTAGCGATGCAGATATTCGCGGCTCACATTGTGGTAGATAACAACGATACCTCTTTCAGAAGGGCGTGGCTGCTCTCTACCGTGTTCGTGTGCACGTCGCCGCGACTGTATTCCTTCGTGCTGTGACAGACCGTTTCGTGTCCGCCGATGAACTCTTTGCCGATGCCGATGTACGAGGTATGGTCATCAGTAACGATGCGGGCCATTCTGTCAACTTCTTCGCGAATGGCACCCTTAAGGGTTCGCGCAGTCACGTCCGCGACGATGCGGCGGCGAAGTGGGCCACCTCTTTCAACAGCACAGAATACCGGAACCTTGTTGCAGGCGCGCCCCGCCCTGCTGATGCCCTTATAGCGCGGCTTACCGCCGATGTACGTTTCATCGCATTCAACTG
Source organism: uncultured Acidobacteriaceae bacterium (assembly GCA_963782275.1). Classification (GTDB taxonomy): domain Bacteria; phylum Acidobacteriota; class Terriglobia; order Terriglobales; family Acidobacteriaceae; genus Bog-257. The sequence continues at coordinate 218,896 of CAWAJA010000017.1, forward strand.
TTCCACTTAACTTCGGAGCACCGGGTTCTGGTGCCATTGCAAAACGAATCCGGTTCATCATGAACAGGGCCGATTTATAGCTGAGTTGACACTGACGCTTGATTTCCAAAGCCGAGACGCCTTTCTTCGACGTGCAGGCTCGCCAGAACGCATACGCCCAGTGCCGCAGTTCGATGCGCGATTCCTCGTAAACCGTGCCGATGCGAACCGTATACTGCTCCTTGCAATCGTGGCAGCGCCACAGGAACCGATTGTTGCGCTCGCCCGTCTTGGCATCGCGCATCTTGTAGACGTCAACACTACCGCACTTCACGCAGGCGGGAGTGCTGCCCCAGCGCTGCTTCTCAAAGAATTCAACAGCCGTCAATTCGTCGGAGCAGGCCAATGGGATGTCGGCTACCACGTCGGACTTGGAAAGCTGGTGATTACGTTCTCTCTTTGTCATGGTCTAATTCTATACTTGGCGCAATACTTGTGTCAAGTACAAAATTGCTTGTCTGTGGGGCAATTACCCATTGGAATCCTTCGTCTGGGGTGATTGTGGCAGCATGAATGTGGCCTCCCACGGCTAGACACTTGGCGTCGATTTTGATTGCCTCGGGGTCGCTATGAGCCAAGATGAGAGCCTTTGCGCCCTCTAGTGCATCTTGTAATGTCATCCTGTTCGGTTCCCTTATCGGACGGCGATATGCCGACAGGCGCTCGTCTTCCTTTGGTTGATTAACAACCAGGTGCCCGACGGTTGGGCTTGGTGAATAACCTCTATACCCGCCCACGATGACTGGACTTTCAGGGTTGATGTCGGGGTCGCACAATGCACCGTTTATGTGATAGAAGCGCAGATCAATGGCAGCGGCCTTTTTCCCGTTCCAGACGTTCTCGATACCAACTAAGGCAATCCGACAAATCGTGTCTCCGACTTCGCCTGTTAGAATTGGGCTCGGCTGAAATTCCCGAATCAATCGGGCCTGAGCCCAAACCGTTGATGGCCTCTTTGATGCAACGACCGAGACGATGTGCATAACCGACCGCATTGGCGCACTTTCTGTCCTCCAGCGACGAAACGCAACGCATCGCCAACTGAGGCAGTTTAAGTTGCTCTCCACTGTCGAGTGCGGTGAGCCCGTCAGCGCCGGAAAAGCATAGTGCGAAAACTCCCACGCTAGACTTGACCGGAAAGATTTTCTGCACTTCATCCGATATAACGGAGGTGTCTTCGGGATTACTGCATCTTCCGTCGGCCACCAAAGAAAAGCCCTGCAACGTGAGTGTACGCAGTATCGCCGTCATTGCCCTAGTTCCCCTATACGCCGGGTAGCAGAACAATGGCATTTTATCTATTTTTCAACGGGTTGCGTAAGGTACATATTTCCGACAAATCTTTACAAGAAATCCTGTAACGCTTTCGGGCCCTCCGGCGTTTTGTTATGTGGCCCAGCTTTGGCAACCCCAACAGGGCATCCGGGCTGACTCCAGAGGTTAAAACCAATGCCTCTGAAGCTGGCGGTACCTCTTTGCATCTAAAATAGCAACGTGTTCCCCCGTCTCGTTCACTTTGGCAATTTCGGCCTGCCCACCTATGGCCTGATGGCTGCCTTGGGCCTGATCTTCGGCCTCCTGCTCATCGTCAAGATTGGCCGCGAGCAGGGCCTCGACCCCGACAAGCTCTGGAACCTTGGCATCATCGCCATCCTGTCGGGTATCTTCGGCGCCAAAATCCTGATGGTGCTGGTGGATCTCGGGTATTACCGTGAGCATCCGGGTGAGATATTCAGCTTGTCAACCTTCCAGGCAGGAGGCGTGTGGTCTGGCGGGTTCTTGCTGGCGCTCATCATGTGCGTTTGGTATATGCGGCGTAACAATATGCCAGTGCTGCGAACCTGCGATGTATTCGCTCCCGGCCTGGCGCTGGGACACGCCTTCGGCCGCGTCGGCTGTTTCGCCGCTGGATGCTGCTATGGCCGTGAAACGCACGTTCCCTGGGCCGTTACCTTTCACAACCCCCTGGCTAATGAGATTGTGGGGACACCCCTCAACGTGCCGTTACACCCCACCCAGCTTTACGAGATGGTTGTCGAGCTCGCTAATTGCCTGTTCCTGGTGTGGCTCATCCGCCGCAAGAAATTTGAAGGCGAGATCATCGGCACTTACATGATCATCTACGGCATCGCCCGCTACTTCATCGAGTTCTTCCGCGGAGATCCCGGCCGCGGCGAGTTCCTCGGCTTCATGTCGGGAACCCAGGCCATCGCAATCTTGCTGGTGATTGCCGGAGGGTTGCTGTGGATGCGCCGCGTGCCCCTGCTGCAGTCGGCGAAGCTGGCTTCCGCGCGGTAGGGGCAAAAAGCAGGTAAGTCAGCGCCGTCAAGGCTTGGTTTTGGCAGAGCCGTTCGCCTGTGCCTGCCATTTCGCTGCCACGCTCAACCAAATTCGTAGCTCGTTCTGACAATCCTGGATCTTGGTGCTCATATCAGCTGGGACGAGTTGCCCGAGGGACCCGACTCGGAGGGCTCTCAGGCACTCGCCCTGGCTGGAGATTGCGTAGAAGTATTCTTCTCCCGAGACTTTATGTTTGAGGGCCAAGCTCGCTCCGCCTTCCGCGGCACTCGGCTGCTCACCGGAGCATTCTGAGTCAAGGACATGTACAAAGGTCACGTCACCTGTCTTACTATCTCTTACGCCAAGAACTCGCGTCGGCTGGCTATCCGCGCCGCGTTGCATTACTACGGATATAAGTCCTTCTCTCTCGGCTTTGTGGCGAGTCCCCTTCTTGCAGGCGTATTCCGTCAGGACCCACACCGGACTATGTTTTGAGTTATCAATGCTTCCACCGGTCGCAACATCCTGAGGAGCCGCCGGCATTCCAGGATCAGCGGCAGCAAGGCAGCTCAAGTGGAACACGACACAAATCAGAACAAGCAAGGCCGAGTTTCTGGTGCTATTCGTCATACAATGTCGAACAGGCCTGAACATCATATACCTGATTTCCTATGCGCATGGTTTTTCACGCTCCATTTTTTGCCAACGGGCTCCGAGCGGCGAAGGACGACCCTGTTTGAGTACGACACGCCGCTCTTGATATCTAAAACTGCTGCATTCATGCCCGACGTGCGGTTCCCCATGACGGTCTTTGTTTCACCTGATGCCGCCGGCCAGCGTCTCGATCAATTTCTGACCGACCAACTGCCGGACACCAGCCGCGCTCGCGTGCAGCAATTGCTGGCAGAAAAAAAGGCGCTGGTCAACGGGTCAGCGTCGAAGCCATCGCTGCGACTGCGCGGTGGGGAGCAGATTACCATCCTCGGCGACCCGCAGCCAGCTCCGCTGCGAGCCATCGCAGAAGACATTCCGCTCGACATCGTTTACCAAGACGACGACCTGGCCGTCATCAACAAGCCTGCGGGCATGATGGTGCATGCCGGTGCGGGCGCTACTGATGATGAGCGAAACCGCGGCACCTTGGTCAATGCTTTGCTTCATCGCTTCGGCACGCTGTCGGAGCTGGGAGGCGAAATACGCCCGGGCATCGTTCACCGTCTCGACAAGGAAACCAGCGGGTTGATTGTCGTCGCTAAGAACGATATTACGCATCGCAAGCTCGCAAAGCAGTTTTCCAACCGGCAGGTGAAGAAACGCTACATCGCACTGGTGCATGGATGGCCGTCTAAAGAGAGAGGGACCATCGACAGCGAGATCAGCCGCGACGCAATCCGGCGCACCCGCATGACCACGCGCCGCAGTGGAGGGCGCACAGCCGTCACCCACTACGAAGTTCGCGAGCGCATAGAGTCGCCGTTCGGAAAATTCGCACTGCTGGACGTACGCATCGAGACGGGCCGCACCCACCAGATACGTGTGCACATGGCGTCAATTGGGCATCCCGTGGTGGGCGATGCACTCTACGGAGCTCCTAAGGAGTTATGGCCAATCCCCGTTCCGGCGAGAGGATCGGCGAAGAAAACCCGGGAAACATCAGGGTCTGTCAGTCGCATCGGCGAGGCGCGGAAGGAGCAAGGCGCTCTCAGCCTTGGCAGAAACTTCCTGCACGCAGCAGCCATCGAGTTCACTCATCCGCGAACCGGAGGGGCGCTCGCCTTCGTTGCGCCGCTGCCACGGGAGCTAGAGTCTTTTCTCCTGCGGATTCGTGGGTGAACGGCGAGCTCGCCTAAATTTAGAGTGTTGAGTTGCCAGAAAAGCAGATCCCTCGACTCGAACTGAAGTCCTCGCTCCCAATGACAACAACTCAAACAAAGGACTTAGCCGACGCTGTTGCAGACTTGTCATTCCTGTTTCAACCTGCCCCAGCAGGTCCGTTGCTCGGGATGACAATGTCAGATGTAGAGGCTCAAACTCACAAGCTAACACTTACGACAGGAGAAAAAGCTAGGACGCGCTGTGTTCTCCACCAGCGGCTATAATGAGTTTCAATGAAGTACCCGTTAATCCTGATCTTGCTGGCTGCGCTGTCGTGGGGGCTCGCAGCTCAGAATACGCCAGCGGAGCAGCTACCGACGGCGCCTTCGGCGACGAAGTTCCCTCCCCAGAAAACCGCTCCGGCGACAACCACTCGGACCCAGCAGGAAGGTGCACCGGCGCAGGCTGTGCCTCCAGCGACGACTCCTCCTTCCTCTTCGCAAACGAGTACAAGTGCGCAACCCAGCGTTACGCCTCAGCCAGCTCCAGCCGATGAAGCGCCGAAGTCGAACGCGCTTCCAAGCTCAACCTCCGCCAAGCCTCCCGATAAGGCTGACTCGGGCGATCCTGACGACACCCTAACCGTCATTCGCAAGCGTGTTGATGAAGTCAACGTGGTGTTCACCGTCACCGACAAGCGTGGCCACTACGTGAAAGACCTGACGCAGAACGATTTTCGGGTTTACGACGACAACAAGCCGGCGGAAAGTGTTCGCTCGTTCAGCCGCGAGACCAACCTGCCGCTCCGTGTCGGCCTGCTGATTGACGCCAGCAACTCGGTGCGCGACCGCTTCAAGTTCGAGCAGGAAGCGGCCATCGAGTTCTTGAACCAAATCATTCGGCGGAACTCTGACAAGGCTTTCGTCATCGGCTTTGACACCACGCCCGAAGTCACGCAGGACATGACCGATGACACCGAAGCACTCTCACACGGCGTGCGCATGCTGCGGCCGGGCGGCGGCACGGCAATGTACGACGCCATCTATTTCGCCTGCCGCGACAAACTCATGCAGGACAAAAGCTCTGGCGCCACGCGGCGTGCCATCATCCTGCTCAGCGACGGCGAGGACAACCAGAGCCGCGTCTCGCGCGAAGAAGCGGTGGAGATGGCGCAGCGCGCCGAAGTCATCATCTATGCCATTTCAACCAACACCAGCGGCCTCAAGCTGCGCGGCGACAAGATCATGGAGCACTTCGCCGAGGAGACAGGTGGCAAAGCATTCTTTCCGTTCAAGATTCAGGACGTGTCCAATGCGTTCTCCGAGATTTCCGACGAGCTGCGCAGCCAGTATGACGTCTCCTACAAGCCGGCAGACTTCGCTCCCGATGGCAAGTACCGCAAGATCGAAATCCTCGCTGATAACAAGAAATACAAGGTGCGCTCGCGCAAGGGATATTACGCGCCGCGGCAGTGAAGCAGTTGTCGGTCGCCAGTTGTCAGTGATTGGAAGATCACATCGGATGTCAGCGATGTAGCATTGGTGAATTGCAGTTGCTGATGACTGACAAACTGACATACTGACTACTGACAACTCAATCATGGGCCGCATTCACGTCCTCTCGGAAAACGTAGCCAACAAGATCGCCGCTGGCGAGGTGGTAGAGCGGCCGGCTTCGGTTGTCAAGGAGCTTCTCGAGAACGCGCTCGATGCCGGAGCGCGCCGCATTCGCGTGAACGTTGAGGCCGGTGGCAAGAAGCTCATTCAAGTGATCGACGATGGGTGCGGCATGGTGCGTGACGACGCCATGCTCGCCTTCGAGCGCCACGCCACGTCCAAGATTCGCAACACCGACGATCTGTTGAGCATTGCGACCCTGGGCTTCCGTGGCGAGGCGCTGCCCTCCATTGCATCGGTAAGCCGGTTGCGTCTGGAAACCCACGCCACCGAGGACAGCGCTGGAACGGTAATCGAAATCGCTGGTGGCAAGCTGTTGACGGTCGAAGAAGCCGGCCTGCCGCTGGGAACTGCGATTACTGTGCGCGATCTCTTCTTTAACATTCCGGCGCGGCGCAAGTTCCTCAAAGCCGAGTCCACGGAGCTCTCGCACATCGCGTCGTTGGTCACGCACTACGCGCTGGCGCATCCCGAGATGCATTGGGAGCTGCACTCCGCCACCAACGCGATGCTGATTGCGCCGCCGGTGGCCGACCATTCGCAGCGTATCTACCAGGTCTTCGGCAAAGAGACGCTCGACCAGTTGATTCCGCTGAGCGCGCTGCTGCCGCTGGCGCGTTTTGGCCTGCCGCAGCCCCCGCCATGGCGCCGCAACGAAGAAGAAGAACAGCAGGACCCGGCGGAGGAGCCGGTGAAGGGCGAGATCAAGCTGCACGGCTTTGTCTCGCGTCCCGAGATCCAGAAGCTGAATCGCAACTCGATTTTCATCTTCGTGAATGGCCGCCTGATTCGTGATCGCGTGGTGCAGCACGCCCTTACCGAGGCCTATCGCAACATCATCCCGCCGACGGTTTACCCCGTGGTGCTGCTATTCCTCGAGATGCCATTCACGGAAGTTGACGTCAACGTGCATCCCTCGAAGACGGAGGTGCGCTTCCGGCAATCGTCTCTGCTGCACGATTTCATTCGCGATTCCGTCCGCGCCGTGCTGATGAAAACCCGGCCTGTGCCGGCCTTCATGACAGAAATTCACGCCCAGCCAACGGCATCGCCCTCGCTGACACCCGGCGCGCGCGATTTTGCCGGCAATGAACTGCTCGTGACCGATGCCGATGCGGCTTTCGCCTTGCGTCCGCCCGAAGTCCCACCTTTCAGTGCGCGCTTGCAATTCGAGGGCAGCGGATTCTCGGTCGAGGGCAACGCCGCGGTTCCGGTAGCGCGCTTCGGTCCGCAGACGTTCGGCGGCCCGGCTGTGGCATCCACAATGGTTCGCGCTGAAAACGCCTGCTCCACGGTCCTGGTCGAGGACGATGCGCCGGTCGGCTTGGAATCGCTTGCAACGCTGAAGCCTGTGGGACAAATTCGCGACTCCTTTATTCTCGCCATCAATCCCCAGGGGTTGTGGATCATTGACCAGCACGTGGCGCACGAGCGCATCCTGTTCGAAAAAATCTGCCAGCAACGGTTGGCCGAATCGCCGGAGAAGCAACAGCTCCTGATGCCGCTTATCATCGACTTGACGCCCGGCCAGATGGCGGTCTTCGCGGAGATTTCCGACGAACTGCACCGCAACGGCTTTGAGGTGGAACCCTTTGGCTCGCGCACCATCGCCGTGAAGACCACGACCGCGGGCGTTGGGGCAGGCGACGTGGAGCACTTGCTGCATGAAATTCTGGAGCAGTTCGAGCGCGAAGAGCAGTCGCTGAACCTGGACAGGATTCGCACCAACATCGCCGCCAGCATCGCCTGCCATGCGGCCATCAAGGTCAACATGCCGCTGGAGCAGAACAAAATGGAGTGGCTCCTGCGCGAGCTAGCCAAGACCGATTGCCCGATGAGCTGCCCTCACGGCCGCCCGGTGGTTCTGCGGTATTCTGTTAAGGATATTCAGCGGGCGTTTAAGCGCATCTGAAAGCGCCTTCAGCAGTCAGTATTCAGCACTCAGCCATGCGAGCCCCGGGTTGTCAAAAAGGGCTAGCGATCGGGTTTTGATGGCTTGGCTTGCGTGATTCGGCGGATTAGCTGAATGCTGAGAGCTGACGACTGATAGCTTTTTTCCATGCAGGAACAGCAACTACAAGAGTTGCGCCGGGAGAAGTGGCGCTTGAACGGGCAGCCTGTCCGCACGCTGGAAGAGGCGCGCGAGTTCATCGAGTCGGTGGGTTTCTGTCTGCTCTATCCGCAGCGCCCGCCGGTGCTGGCTCCGACCTTCGTGGGCGCTTTCAAGGGCAGCGACGATAAGCTGCCTACGGTGCAGATGGCATTTGCCGATCCCGACGCGCGCGAAGCGAAGGAGCTGATGGTCCGCCTGCTGCGTGAGAAGTCGGCATACGAAGCGAATGTTTTCCCCGAGCACAATTTCATCGTGTCGGCGTCGGTTTTCCCTTACTTCTATGGACTGGTGGGCGACCGCAACCCGCGACAACCGCCGAAGTCGGGCGCACGCTCGGAATACTCTCCCCTCGCGGTGGACGCGTTTCACATCATCCAGAACGATGGCCCGATTTCAAAGCACCGGGTGCGCGAGTTGCTCGGCGGGGACATCTCGGAGGCAGCGTTGGACCGCGCCCTGGACGAGCTGTGGGCCAAATTGCGTATTACGAGAGTGGATTATAAGCAGGACGAAGGCGTCTTCTGGGACGTGCTGTTTCGCTGGGCGCCGCAGGCGGTGCGACAAGGCATGCACGTTTCCTTTGCCGAGTCGCTGACGGCCCTGGTTTCGAAGTATCTTGACTGTGTGCTGGCCGCGCAGCAGGAAGAAGTCGAGCAGTTCTTCTCGAAAATCATCGGCCGGGCACGGGTCCGCGAAGGCATCCACGCGTTGCAGGCTGCCCGTGAACTTAGCTACGTGCACGTCGCCGGGCGCGTGATGCTGCAAGTGTCGTCGCTGCAACTGCCGCATACGCATGCGGCGAACCATGAATTCAAGCCGCCACCACGCTTCCAGCCGCTTCCGCCGCGGCCGGGCTTGCCGCTGGTGGAGCGTCGTCCGCGCAAAGCCGCTGGACGGTCGAAGCCGCCCGGTCGCAAGCAGGACACCAGTAAGGAATGAACGCGATTCGCAAATTGGTCATCGCGATCGACGGTCCGGCGGGCTCGGGCAAAAGCACCATAGCCGCCCGGCTGGCGAAGAAGCTGGGCTACATTAATCTGGAGAGCGGCGCCATGTATCGCGCGCTGGCGCTCAAGGCGATGGAGCACAACGTGTCACTGGACGACGGCGACGCGTTACGGAAGCTGGCGGAAAATACCATGATTCAACTCGAGCCGCATGGAGAAGGGAACCGGGTGTTGCTCGATGGCCGCGACGTTTCGCAGCGCATTCGCGAGCCCGACGTAACCGCGGCCGCCTCGCGGGTTTCCATCCATCCGTTGGTGCGGGAGTTGATGGTCATGCGGCAGCGCGATTTGGGCAAAAACGGCGGCGTCGTCATGGAAGGCCGCGACATCGGGACTGCCGTCTTTCCGAACGCGGAGGTGAAGGTTTTTCTCGATGCCGACGCCACCGTCCGGGCGGAACGCCGAGTCTTGCAGAACGGCTCACCCTCGCGTCAGGAAGCGCAGCGCGTGCTGGCCGAGATTGCAGCTCGCGATGAGCGTGATCGCACCCGCTCCGCGTCACCGCTCGTCCCTGCGCCGGACGCGGTGCACATCGATACCACACACAAGAGCATTGATGAGGTTGTAGACGAGGTGGAAGGGATCGTGGCGAAAGTGGTCAGTGGATAGCAGTTGTTGAAAGAGTTCTCCATCGATTGTCATCCCGAGCGAGGATTTAGTCCGAGTCGAGGGATCCGCGGTGCGCGCCGTTCGCGGACTCGATGCCACCCTGATTCGCCATCCTCTATTCACGAAAACAGAGGCACGGATTTCTCCGTGCCTCGGTGTTGCTGCGGTGAACGAAAAACTATCCCTTCGAGATACGAATGTCGCCAGTATCGGCAGTGATCTGCAGCTTGGCGGCGCCGTTGCCAACCGTCCCACTCGCCTCAGATTTGCCATTACTCTCGTTGATCTTGATGGCGCTGAAATCGGAGGTGATGTCGCCCTTGCGAGTAGTCGCCTCGATCTGGAAGCCCGCATTCGAGGGCAGCGTCAGGGTGATGTCTCCGCGCTTGCCGGTAAGGGTCATCCGGCCCACCGGCAGCTTGTTGGCCGCGTGAACAACAATATCGCCGTTCGAGGTTTCGACCTGTAAGTCGCCGGAGATGTCCTCCAGATGAATCTCCTTGGAGCGCGTGACCACCCGACTGGGGCCGCTGAGATCGTTGCCCCGTACGGAGTCGGTCGCGATCTCGATTTCGCCGGGCACGGAGGCAATCTCCATGTCGGAGCGTGACGATTTGAAAGCGACGGTCTTGGCAATTTTGCTCAGGTGGATGTCCTGGAAGATGTCGCCGTTCAGATGGACGGCACCACCGCAGTCATCCACGCTGATGTTGTCGGTACGGCCTTCAACGTCGAGATCGCCGCTGACCTTGGAAGCGCGAACCGAGCCCTTGTCCATATTCAATTTCACCGCGCCGGCGATATCGTTCAGCGCCACGTCGCCACGCTGCAACGAGACTCTCACGTCAGCCCTGCGGTCATTGACGGTCACGTCGCCACGCTTGCTCGCAATGTCGAGCGCGGCACCGCGCGGCACGAAGATGTCCAGGTCGCTTTCTACTCCGTGATCACCGGCACCGTTGGTGTTGGCGTTCAACAGCACCGCGGTGCCGTTAACCGTGATCTGCGGCTTGGTGCCGTCGTTGTATTTGTTGGCGTCGTTCTGGTTCTGCGCGTACACCTTCTTGTGGACGACGATGCGCAGCGTGTTGCCGTCGGACGGCGAGATGTTCAAGCTGCCATGATCGCAGACCACGCGCAGGTTGCCATCTCCCGGGAAGGTCTGCTCTAGCGTGTCGTCATAGGTGTAGGCGGTACCGAAGATGCCGAGATCGTCATCCATCCGGATCTGATCGCGAACTCCTCCCCAATCCACGTCGGAGCTGTAGTGCGCCGAAAGCCCGACGGCGACAATGAGAATCAGAAGCAGAATGGTTCCCGCCCCGAACCCGGCACTCCGATAACCTTGGCGCTGTCCCATGGAGTGTTCGATCAGGCGAATCACGCCAAACAGAATGAGCAACAGCGGCCACCAATGTCCGAACCAATGCCAGAGTGGGAGGCGCACTCCCAGATTCCGCAGCAGGAACACCAGTCCGATGAAGATCAACACTAGCGGTCCAGCAATCGAGCGACGGTAGCGATATGGCGGTGGTGGCGGATACTGAGCCGCAGGCGGCGGATAAACGTTAGGGCTAGCCATGGTGCACCTCCGGATCGTTAGGCCGGCTCCAATTGGCGTCCGGCGGGAGAGCGCCAGCCGAGCGGAACCGGAGGCGGCGTTACGACGGGAGGTTGCGTCTGCGCCGAATAGCCCGGCGCGCCGGGTGCCGCCGGCGGTGGGGCGCCGTACTCCCGCAAAACATGACCGGCAGCCGAAGCGTTGTGTTCCAGGAACAGGATGAGCCCAATTACGATCAAAAATGCCGGCCAGGTACTGCTGAAATCCAGCCAACGGACGTGGGTGAGCTGGTCGAGCAGGAAGAGCACGCCTAGCGTGATCAGCACGGTAGGCCCCATGAAACCATGAGCACGGCAACGGCTACAAGAACAGTAGGGGTTATATCGGTATTTCATCATAATCTCCTCACCAGCCCCTTCCGGTTCTGCGCATCAGGACACGAATCCCGAGCACGATCAGCACCAATGGCCAGAAGCGCCAGAGACTGTGGAAGTGCAGCACTCCAATTTCGTCGAGCAGGAACAACAGGCCCAAGCCGATCAGAATAAAAGCGCCCACCGGTACTCGCGATGAAGGACAAGATTCCGCGTCCACGAGCTGGCCCTCCGGCAATACTGGCGGGTTGCCACCTCCTGCCGGGACCGCCGTGGCGGCCACGCCCGGAGCGGCGCTAGCGTGTGCGCCTGGGCCCGAGAACAGATTGTTGAGTCCGAACGGATCGGGTGGCGGTAACCCCATTTCTTTCGCACGTGCGGTCTTGTAAGCCTCGATCGGCATGTAGATCACGAACGCCGCGATCGCCAGGCCGAATAGGCCACTCACGTTATCGGCCATCCAAATCAAGGTGGCAAAGATCACCACGTGGATGAAACCCTTGGCGAACTCGCCGTTATACATGGCGCCAACGCCGGGAATGAATCCCAGGATAGCGGCCAGGCCGGGACTGGGCACGCCGGTTGAAGGTTGAGCACCCGGAGGCACGGCAGTAGCGCCGGGTGGCGGCGTGGTGCCGCTCAAATGCGAGGCCAAACACTCCTCACAGTAAATAACGCCACGGACGTCTCGCGCGCAGGTGCTGCACAGCGGCTTGCCGCACGTGCGGCAGTACGCGGTTGCGGGAACGTCGGCATGATTGGCGCAGTTCATGCGGTTCTCCTGTTCAGCCGGGCCTGTTCGATCACTTCATCCATCACTTGATTGCTCGAGGCCGGAGATGCGGCCAGAGCAGGCTGGCCCATCTCGCGGTTGTAGTTCTGGTTACGGCGATCCTTATCCTGCTGGTTATCGCTCTTGGGTGGAGTGGTTTGCGGCTGCGGCGCGGGCTCCTCCGGCTTGTTCTGCGGAGTCGCCACCCGGCGCAGATCGCGCACTCGGGTTTCGATCTCATAAACCAGGCGGATGTTTTCGTAATACCGAACCACGCGCGCCTGGGTGGAGTAATACGCCCGGGTGATTCCCTTCGCGCTCATGTCCACATGCCGCAGATCGGCGACGCGGAACCCCGCGATGCTCAGCAGCATGGTGATAGAGAAGAACGCCATGCCAAACGACATCGCAAAGCGCGGGGTAACTACGGGAGCGAAGATGGGAGACAGCCTGCCTTTCAGGCGCTCCAGCCAGCCTTCGTCCTTCGGCGCCTTGGCGGCGCGCGGCTCGGGAATCTGTCCAACGGTCTGGGCCAGAATGTTGTGCACCAGATTGCGCGGCGGCTCGATTTCGTCCAACCCCTTCAGCCAGTGCATGCCGCTTCTGGCCTCTTCGACCATGGTGCGGCAGGCAGGGCAGGACTCCTGGTGGGCCTCGAAGGCCGCCAAGGCCGAACCGTGCAAAGTGCCATCGAGGGCTTCGGCCAGTAAGGCCTCGACCTCGACGCATTGCATTCCGGGTTGGATCTGGTCTGGCATCACTTTACCTGCCTGTAATTACGTTGGAGGAGCCGCGCAAGTTCCGTTCGTCCCCGATTTATGCGACTTTTCACAGTTCCCTCGGGTACTTTGAGGACTATGGCAATATCCTTGTAGTCCATGTCCTGCAAATCCCGCAGGATGACCGCCTCCCGCAGCTCCGGCGAAAGCCTGGCCAGGGCCTCGTGGACCATCTTTTGCGCCTGCTGGCTCTGCACCCGCGCCTCGGGCCCCGCCGAGGGGTCCTCCAGCTTTTCCGCCAGCGTGAGGCCTTCCTCCTGGGTTCCTGGCGCGGCGTCGAGGGAATCGGTGACCCGGTCGTACTTTCCTTTACGGAAGTGGTCCACCAGCAGATTGCGGGTTACCGTGGTAACCCAGGTCATGAAGGAGGCCCGGGAGGTGTCGTACGTGCTGAGGGTGCGGTACATCTTGATGAATACTTCCTGGGTCAGGTCAGCCGCGTCCTCTGCCGAGCCGGAAAAGCGATAGCAGATGTTGTAGATGCGCCGATGATACTGCTGGACGATGTCCTGCCAGGCCGCAGGGTCGCCGGCCACACAGCGACGGACAAGGGCATTGACAGCTTGGATGTCGTCCAATCAGCGCTCCCAAGGGACGTAACTCCTGGCCCAAATCCTATTCACTGCTGTCCATTTATACGGGGTCGTGAGCCAGAAGTTCGATCAAGACGGACGGGTTGTCGGGTGTTTGACGCAGGCTGCAGTCCGCCCCGATTCGCCTGCATTGTAGCAGGACGGCGAGCGGCGCCTCCCGACGGGAAGTTCGATGTAGAGAGCTAAGCGGCCAACTGGTTTACGCGGATTTTCACGGATCAATAGTCAGAACTTAAAGAAATCCATGTTCATCCGTGTAAATCCGCGGCTTAGAATTCTTCGTCTCTGGATGGGGATACGATGCTGCAGCAAATCCTAGAACTGTCTACCGGCCATCGGTCTTAGCAAGTCACTCAACCATTGCGCTGTGTGAACTCCCTTACCGTCCCCTCTTGCCATCACTGGCACTCGATAAGGCTGATTGCCAATCTTGACATCACAGCGCTTGGTTCCTAGAATGAAGATGCGGAAGTGTAATCTGTCTTGAGCTGTAAGTAATTGCAAAAAGGAAAGTTACACTCCACCAGGCAGATCATGGGCGCACCGGAAGGCATTGGACGGCGGGAACGCGAGATTTTGACGGCGATCGTGGAGACCTACATCTCCACTGGCGAGCCCGTTGGCTCGCGCACGCTGACCCGTGGCAATCGCGAGAACCTGAGTGCTGCCTCGATTCGCAATGTCATGGCCGACTTGGCCGACGCGGGGTTTCTGGAGCAGCCGCACACCTCGGCTGGGCGCGTACCCACCACCAAGGCTTATCGCTATTACGTGAAGCAGCTCACCGGTGAAGCCCGACTGTCGCCCGCCGACGAAAACCTGATCCAGGGAAATCTGCAAGGACTTCAGGATGTTCAGGAGTTCATGGAGCGCACTTCGCACGTGCTGTCGTTGATATCTCATGGCGTAGGCGTGACGGTTACGTCTGGGCCTGGGCAGCACAAAGCGCTGGAACATGTGTATTTCCAGCGCCTGGGCGACAAGAAAGTCCTGGCCGTCGTGGTCATGCGCAACGGCATGGTGCGCGACCGCGTGCTGCGGCTCAACAATGATCTCCCCGTGGCCGATCTGGAAGCCGCGGCCTCCTACATCAACCAGAACTTTCGTGGTTGGGAAATGGAGTCCCTGCGCAACGAGATTGCCAAACGGATTCAGCAGGAGCGCAGCGAATACGATCGTCTGATGCGGTCCGTGGAGCAGCTCTACTCCCAGGGAGCGCTTACCACGGAGGGCGCAACGCAAGCGGTGTACGTGGAAGGCGCGTCCAACCTGGTGATCACCGAGCAGGACAAAGAGCGCCTGCGCCAATTGCTGGCGACGCTGGAGGAGAAGCAACGGGTCGTTGATCTGCTTTCGGTTTATCTGGACGTACGTCAGGAGGCGGTGCGCGTGGTTGTGGGTCTCGAAGACGCCATGCCGCATCTAAACAATTTCGTGCTCATTGGAACGCCGGCGCGCGTGGGCGACGAAGTGATGGGATCACTGGCGGTAATTGGCCCGACTCGCATGGATTACGAGCACACTATAACGGCCGTGTCGTACATCGCGCGCTTGTTTGATCAAGTCTGGAATGAATCAACGTAAGGTCGAAATTGTGTGGCAAAGCAATTTTCGAGATTGCCCCGAAGAAGAGGATCGAGGTTTGCAGTAAATCGAGCGCCGTAGAGTGTGCGCTTCAAGGAACCCCGGGTTGCGGTGGTGCCCCGAGTTACGAAAAACCAGCCCGCAGGGCGACTTGGTTTAGCCCAGCACGAAGCCGCAGGCGGAGTGCTGGGTAACCGGCAGATTGAACCCGAGCCCCTTCAGGGGCGACACGGTTTTTCAAGGAATATTGGAAGATTTATGCAAGCAAAGAAGCACAATGGAGGCTCCAGCGAGGCGGCGTTGGAACTCGACCACGAACTTCCGCCGGCCGAAAACGGTGACGAGCCAACTCCGCCGACCGCCAGAACTGCCGCGGCTGAAGAGCCACAGTCCGAACTGGAGCGGGTCAAGGCGGAACGCGCGGCTTATCTCGACGGCTTAGCGCGCCTGCAAGCTGAGTTCGACAACTTTCGCAAACGCAACGCCAAGGCGCAGCAGGAATATCGGGACTACGCTCTCGCCGATGCGCTCAAAGCGCTGCTGCCGATTCTCGACAGCCTTGATAACGCGCTAAAGACCAACGCCGCGTCGCTGGAGGACTTCCACGCCGGCATAGAGCTCATCGACAAGCAGTTTCACGATGCGCTGGCCAAGCTGGGCGTGCAGCCTGTTCCCACGCAGGGCGAGCCGTTCGATCCCAATGTCCATCAGGCCATTCAGATGGTTGATACGGACGAGGCCCAGGACAATCACGTGCTCGACGAGTTACAGCGCGGCTATAGGTTGAAGGACCGGCTGCTGCGTCCGGCAATGGTGCGCGTGGCGCGCAATCCCAAGCATGCGTGATATTCACCACAGAGACATAGAGAATTCAAAAGAAACTTTCTCTGTACCTCTGTGGTGAAGATTCGGTTGATGCAGAAGGACAATAACTCTGGCCACTAACGTGAAACGCGATTACTACGAGGTGCTGGGCATCTCCCGCACTTCAACCGATCAGGAGATCAAGAGCGCCTATCGCAAGCTGGCGCTCCAGTATCACCCGGACCGCAACCCCGATAATCCTGAGGCCGAAGAGCGCTTCAAGGAGTGCAGCGAAGCTTACGCAATCCTGGCCGACTCGGAGAAGCGCGCGCGTTATGACCGCTTCGGTCACGCCGGCGTGTCGGCCGGCCCGGGAGGCTTCGGCGGATTCGAGACCATAGACTTCCAGGACATCTTCGGTGACCTTTTCGGATTTGGCGACATTTTTGGTCAGCAGGGAGGCGGACGCCGCTCGCGCGCCCAGCGTGGCGCCGATTTGCGCGAAGACCTCACGCTTGAATTCGAGGAAGCTGTCTTCGGTGTCAGCAAGCAGGTGCAAGTCCGGCGGATGGAAGAGTGCGAGCAGTGCAAGGGAAGCGGAGCAGCCCCCGGCAAGGCGCCCATCAACTGCACTACCTGCGGCGGCCGCGGACAGGTCCGCTATCAGCAGGGCTTCTTCGCCATCTCGCGCACGTGCAGCACCTGCCAAGGTTCTGGGAAGCTGATCGTCGATCCTTGCACTCAGTGTCGAGGCCGTGGGCGCGTTACCCGCGAGCGCACGGTGAAGGTCAACGTACCTGCGGGGGTCGAGGAAGGCGCGCGCATTCTGTACTCTGGCGAAGGCGAGGCCGGAGTTTACGGCGGCCCCTCTGGCGATCTCTACGTTGTGCTGCACACCAAGGAGCATCCCTTCTTCGAGCGCGAGGGCAAGAATCTCTACTGTGTGGTGCCGATTTCGTTTCCGCAGGCCGCCCTCGGCACCGAGATACAGGTACCGACTCTCGACGGCGATTACACGTTGAAGGTCCCCGAAGGCACACAGACGGGCACGACCTTCAAGGCCAAGGGCAAGGGCGTACCGGTGCTGAATGGCCGGGGACGCGGCGACCTTCATATCGAGGTGAAAGTGCAGACCCCGGCGAGGCTCAGCCAGCGGCAACGCGAACTGCTGGAGGAGTTGCGCGTCACGACCTCGGTGGAGAACAAGCCCGTCAGCCGCTCGCTGCTGAACAAGGTCAAAGAGATGTTCCAGTAGGGCGCGAGTAAACTCGTATCGAGGCATCAACATGAACTGGCGCGACCGAATCGCGATCGACCCGGCAATCCATCATGGCGATCCTTGCATCAAGGGCGCGCGCGTTCCGGTGAGTGTGATTGCCGGCAGTATCGCTGACGGCGACACGCCGGAGCAACTGATTGCTGCCTACCCGCAACTGTCCCTTGACGACGTCCGTGCCGCCCTAAAGTTTGCCGCTGAACCGATCGACAACGCCTAGCGAACAGCGAACAGCGAAAGGCGAATAGCGGTTCCTCTTGGACCAAGCCCTCCGCATCTATGCGTTCTTCCTCCTGATTGTGACCGCCCTGCCTGCGGCCGCACGGCTGCTGCGACCGAGAGAGCTGGCGCGCATCCTGCTGGTGCGCTACCAAAATCCCAAGCGCCGCAAGAGGGCCCGCATCGGCGGGCTCATTTATTTGGGCCTGTCTCTGTTTGCCATTCCCTTTCTGTTGCGCGCCGAAATGCGCCAGGAACGCTGGCTGGTCATGGCGGTGATGGTGGGCATGGTTTCAGCGCTGGAGTTCCTGCTGAACAGCCGCCTGTTTAGCGAAGACGCGCTCACCCGCCAGAACCAGATATTCGGCGGCGTCTATGCTTCGATTGCGATTGCCGTTGCTCTGCTACTCTTCACACGATGACCCGGCGCCGCTTGGATCTCATCCCAATTTGTCATCCAGAGCGAGGAGCGAAGCGACGAGTCGAAGGACCACTTTAATGCAAGCGATCTCAGGCCAATTCCGCAAAAGTAGAACGGTTGCTTGGTTAGAAGATCAACGGTCGCCCCGCCCTGCTACTCTTTACCGATGACCCGGCGCCGCTGGATTGCCGATGAATTTTCCGCCGACCGCGCTGCCCTCACCGGCGCACATGCCGCGCATCTGTCGCGGACGCTGCGGGCCCGGGTTGGGCAGGAGTTCGACGTCGCCTGCGGAGAACGTGTGCGAAGAGCGACAGTCGCGAACGTGAGCGACAATCGCGTGGAGTTCGCGCTGGGTGCAGAGGTCGCGGCAAGTGCGATTGTGCCCATCACGCTGCTGCTGGCCATCTTCAAGTTCGATCGCATGGAATGGGCCATCGAAAAATGTACCGAGCTGAACGTGACGACAATCGTTCCCGTGGTGGCGCGGCGCACGGAGAAGCATCTGGCGCTGGCCGCCGCCAAGCGTGTCGAACGGTGGCGGCGCATCGCACGCGAGGCCGCTGAACAGTCTCGGCGGGCGTCGCCTCCCGAAATCAGCGAGCCGTTCAAGCTGAAGGACGTGCTTGGGGGTAGCATGCTTGAGAGGTCCCTCGCGTTGGCGCAGTACAACGACTCGCTGAGAAGCAAGCCCCGCAGGGCCGGAACTGGTGTTAGCCGAGGGCGTGAGCCCTGGGTTGAGCAAGACAACGACCCGAGTCCCGTAGGGACGGCACAGGACCTCCCGAGTACTCCAGAAGGTTCCAAAGCATTGCGAGAGGAGCGTGTCGAATCTCATGACCTGCGGATCGTTCTCGCCGAAACGGAGCATGAAGCCACTCTTAGCGAACTGCTCCGCGCCCAGAGCTACGTCAGCTTGCTGGCACTAGCCGTCGGTCCCGAAGGCGGCTGGACGGCCGATGAACTGCAAGTGTTCAATCAACGGCACTGGATCGCCGCCTCGCTAGGCGAGACGGTCCTCCGCGCCGAGACGGCCGCCATCGCCGCTCTGGCGATTGCGCGGGCCGAAGTCTGAACTGTGGACAGGATGGGTCGCACGGCCTTTCCCGTGCGGCGTTCGAAGGGAGGCTCTTTCCTTTAAGTGTCGCGGGGCAAGGATTCCAGATATCCGAGTAGCGCTTTTAGAACCTCCACAGTCATGTGCTGCTGCATTTCGACCCGCCCGAGTCCCTCGCCTGTTATGTGCTGAGAGACGACAACCTGCCCACCTTGATTACCCGATCGTCGCCAAATTGCAAAGTACCCATTCGGCACCGAGACGCCTTCCTGATTGTGAGCTTCTGCGTACCCAGTCGTCCCGATGCCCACGTCTGCGTCATACTTCACACAGATGCCTCTCGCCATTTCCTCAGCCACACGTGCAGACACTGAATTCACTTCTCTTGCATGGTCATCATTCACGCCCAGGTGCTCGACCTTCTGCTTGCGGCTGTAGACTGTCATCCCGCCCTCGAAGAAGGTGGACGCCCCCGATACGGAGCCAATCGCCGCCTGAAGATTTCCGGTGGTAACGCTCTCGGCTACGGACAACTTGAGGCTGTAAGCATCCATCAGCCTTTTGATCTGACTGGCGTATGCGATCATCGGCTATCTCCGGTTTTTCTTACTAGCTGAGAGTAGCGTAGGGATGTGCATACATCGCTCTCGAAAGCTGTCTTCATCGTAAGCCAGCATGTGCACGCCTGCTTCCTGCAGCATGAACGGGAGGTCCTCGCGGTTGCGATACAAATAGACTGATGGTTTACCCATCGCAAGCGCGTACCCTGCTTCCACCACCGCGCTGGTACGTGCCGGCCCGGGGTGCAACAACACGTAGTACTTACTACTGCGGAGCGCGGCTATGTCACGCTGCCAGGCTACGGGCTGAGGATCCACGTCCCCAACCTCTTCGATCCGGAAGGCTGCTGAGTAGACGCGGCGCAACAATGGGTGCTTCTTCAGTTCTTCCCCGAGCACCAAGACCTTGGATCTCAGATCACGATATTGCTCGCGCATGCTGGTCATCGGCACCGAAATAAAAACATCATGTTCAAACCGCTGGCGCGCCACGGCGCCGGGAACGATGCTTTGGGCAGTCCACGCCGACTCGCTGATTTCGTCGATGTGACTCCTCACCGCCTGAATGCTCTTGTCCGGGTTCTCAATGTCGTAGAAAACGGTTCTCAAGTCCGCCAGATCCGACGGAAGATGCTGCCCCTTACGCAGCAGCATGACGACCGGAGTTCCATGCGTGTGGGCGATACCTACTTCGTAACAGACATTTGGGTTATGGTCGGTAAGGACGGCGATGCATAACTCATCGTCTGCAATGTGACGAAAGATTGAATCGGACAATCTACCAGGCTCGTTCAAATGGTCAGAACGAACCGTCTCATCGAAGTGAAAGCGCTCCATAGCCGGCGTGATGATTCGCTCGAACACGAGGTCGGCGTGCTTGCGCGTATCGGTGTCGGGATCCCCGATGGGGCTGATCACGAAACATCGCTTCCTGGACTTTTTCATAGTCCTGTCTTTCTACTACGGCAGTGAGGTTAGAGAATCGTATCCGGTTCGTGAGCGCCGGCTTCTCTTCACCGAGCATAACCACAACTGCTCTGGGCGCGCCTTAAGCCATCGCCGCTCGACCGGTCATGATACCCAGAATGGTGCGTGGGGGAAAGGCCCAACTCTGTCCCTTCTTGGGCGCAGCCGAAACCGCTGGTAAGCGCAGCCGACGCGGTGTTTCAGCGTAGTGTACAAGACTCAATTTCTCTTGAGGTTCGCCTCTATCTCCTCACCTAGGCGATGCCGAAAGAACGGGCAGAAGAGTTCAGGCATCGGTTATCAGCAGGACTTGGGGCGCTTATCACAGACACTCATTGGCCGGCCGTCTAAACTCCCTACGGCAGATTGACTGCTAACATCCTACCCTGAGGGCGTACATGGACCATTTACAGCCCCGCTTTCTTCCACTTGCCGCCAAAACGATCGTCTGCCACACCCTTACCTATTTCGTAATGGGGGCTCTGGCCGCTCACTTTCTCAACTATGCCGCCGTCATGGCACAGCCCGAGTCCGGCATGCGGCAAATCTCTGATCCTTGGGTAATGGCGGGCCCGCTGTTTCAGCCACTTCGCGGGCTGATCTTCGCATCAGTCTTCTACCCGCTGCGCGCGTGCCTGTTCGGGAAAAAACATGGCTGGCTGCTCATGGCATGGATCTTGATCGCAATCGGCATTCTGTCCACGTTTGGCCCGGCGTCAGGATCGATCGAAGGCATGATTTACACGCCGGTGCCCATCCGGTTCCAGCTCAGAGGCTGGCTGGAAGTTGTGCCCCAAGCCCTGCTGCTTGCCGCGCTGCTGTGCTACTGGGTCAATCACGCGGACAAGAAATGGCTGAACTGGCTGCTCGGCATCACCTTTTTCGTCATGATGGCCATGCCGATTCTGGGCCTGTTGATGCGCAAGGGATAGACGGATCAAACCCTATTGAACCTGAAACCCGCCCTACTTCGAGGCCGTCATTGCATGTTCGAGCTGTGAGATCTGCTGCTTCACCAGATCAGCGTTGGGTCCGGGTGGATAGTACGTGAGGCATTCGCGCAGATGCTCCAGAGCTCCAGCGTAGTCGTGTTCGGCCACCAGAATCACCGCAAGAAGTTGCTCCGTGTTCGGCTCCGTATGGAGCGGGTCCATGGCCAGTCCTTTGCGCGCGCTCGCCTCAGCGACCTTATTGTTCTTCAGGTTGGTGTTTGCGAGTGCGTTGTAATACCACACTCGTGGTGTACCGCGCGGCTCTATCTCCAACAAGTGGGTGGTGTAGTCCAGAAGATCCTGCCACTTTCCTTCCACGGCAGCTAGAGTCGCAAGATGTTCGTAAGGCAGAATGAACTTCGGATCCGCGGCCACTGCCTTGGAAAACGAGTTGCGAGCCTCCCCGGGATTCGACTTCTCCTGCAGTTTCCCAAGCTGATACCACGCCTCGGCGTATTGCGGGTAGATCTGGACAGCCTTTTCGAGATCATGCTGCGCTCGGTCCGGCCTTTGATCGAGCCACTCCGCGCGAGCTTTCTCGAAGTTCTTCACGGCGTCCTTAGGAGCCGACTGGCTGGTCCTGCTCATGGTGCCGCCCTGCGCTCCTTCCTCTTGACGAAGCGTGATGACGCCGATGTCAGGGTTATCCGTCAAGTCGCGGTTCGGAATGGTGATGGTACTGGACTGAAAGCCTGACAGCGTGGCCTGAACCTGGCAACCGATGTATTGGGCCGCCTTCGACCTCTGTGCATCCGGCTCGGCTGGACCTGTGCCGGTCGGAAACGTGATCAGGAAAACGCCCTTCACGTCGGTGCGACTCTGGTATCTCGGCTTTTCATCGCACGTGACGGTGACGGCAATCGGCTCCCAGGGAAGCGCACCGCCCTCCACGCTGACCGTTCCCCGGAGATAATCTCCCGGGCGAGCCGCCTTGGACAACTGATCCCAATTTGCATACTTACCGACATCGCTGGTCGACTCGGGCCCGGTTGATGGGTTCGGCGGGGGCGTGGTCGAACCCTTGTTCACCTGTCCGTAGACCGCGACGCTGAATGCCAGAAGTGCAGAGACACACAGAGACAGCTTCGTTTTCATGCCACGCTCCATCAGGCAGCTATTATCCACCATCGAAGCTCTGTTTGACGGCTGGGATGTAGCTGCCCGGCGAACGCCTACTCATGCTTCACCGGCGGCGTTTCTTCCAGACTTCGGCTGATGACGCTGGCGGCGAGAGCATCACCGGTGGAATTGTAATGCGTGTCGCCGAAGATAAAATGACTCAGGTACCAGCAGCCGGGCTGGGTCTTGGGGCATCGCTGCTTCACGGCGAAGAAGGCGGGAAACAGCGTGATAAAGCGCTTGCACTTGCCCTCGCACCAGTCCCGCCAAATGCGCACCTGCCGGGATTCGACCGTGTCGTGTGCAAGCTGCGCCGGCCACGGATAAACCGCCACGCTGATGGGAATGTTTCGTTTCTGCAGCTCCTGCCACAGGAGATTCATCTTCACTTTCTCGCGGGCGATTCCGCCCTCAACACCCAGCGGCGCGTAGCCGGTTTCATAGGGGTCGCGGTCGGAAACTTTTCGGTAGGTCCACGCCGAGCGCTCCAGGTCGAACTCGTTGCCGCCATGTCCGAGTTCGAGGTGATACCAGCCGAATCGGACCAGGTCGCGCTCGAAGAATTGGAGGATGTCGTTGGTGATCAGAAGATGATTGCCGATACCGAGCCGCAGGTCCGAATACCAATTAGTCTTCGAGTATTTCTGGCTCGCTATTCCCACGGCGCCCGACGCGTCTTCGTCGTGGAAGAACGCGGCCTCGTCCTGAACATCAGAAACATCGATGAAGACGATGACTTCGTCAATGTCAATCCCTTTTTCGAAGACCATGCGCGCGGTATTGAGATAGTTGGACGGCGAATAGCCCTCCACGCTGCCGTTGAGAAATTCGTACTGCGGAAACTTGGCAGCCACACGCCCGATAAAGCTGTCGCTCCAGGAGGTCATGCCTTCGGGAGCGGAATCGCCCAGTATGAGGATTCGAGGCCGGAAATCGGCGACCGGAACTTCTCTGATCGTCTCGTCCCGAAAGCCGAGACTATTGGTGTAAAACGGGTACGAATTCCTGAGCCACGGTCGCGTGCACGCGCAGTTTGGTTGAAAGGCGAAATGACGCACTGGGTCACGCGCGAAGCAAAACCCCTGAGTGTTGCCCGCGACGGCGCTGCGCAGGATCGCGGCGCTATAAAGCCAGTCGAAAGCGAGAAAGAGAATCAAACTGAGGGCTAGCGACAACAGAAACAGCCTGAGCTTGATCTGCCGTTGGCGGCCGTGGTCGCCAGAAATCGGATCCGCTTGCGTGGGATTTACCTGGGCCGTGCTCAACGTCGTGCCTCTCGATACACGCCTTTACTCCCCGGAATCGTTTGCGAGATCCAAACTTCGGCAACTTCCTGCGGCAACTGGTGAGGTAGCATGCCTTTGTGAAATCGATTTTAGCGCACCCATGTTGCGGAGAGAACTTCAGCAGTCAAGCTACTAGGCTGCGGAGAGCTGGAAAAATTTGGCGACGGTCGGAGGTACGGGTGTTTGTTATAATGACTCTTGCCGCAAGCTTGCGCGCCCTTAGCTCAGCTGGATAGAGCGTCTGGCTACGAACCAGAAGGTCGGGAGTTCGAATCTCTCAGGGCGCGCCATTTATTTTGTTTCTGCCGTTTGGGTTAGCAGCCTTCCGCTGTTGTCCTCTTCACCACGCAAAGTCGCAGCGTGCCCAGAAGTTTGCTGTGGCGGAGAGCAGCAGCTTGGCTATCGGCCCTGAACGCACCCCGACTGCACTATGCAGCCGCGCCTTTCGCTATCGAAGCAGGGTCCTCCGACAGCTTCGCTAACATCTCGACGGGGGAGCAATCCAGAATCTCTTGACACTTGTCCGGTGGCCTATTCGCGGTAATCGCTTTTCCAACGCTGGCCCTCAGAAGGTTTTTGTCGGACTCATTGGTTAGCCACCTCGCTCCAGCGACACCAACCATCGCGGCACCAGCAAGTGCAGAGAATGTGAAGCTGATCCGCGTTCTGGGTTGAATATCTGAAAACTGAACGGCAGCACCGGCCCCGTACAGTGACCAAGAAATGACGGCCGAACAAGCGCCGATGAGCAGATTTCCAATAACTCCCGGACACCAAATGCCGTTGCGATAGCTTGGCATGGCAACCTTCAGCTCGCTCATCATCGCATTTAGAAATCCTCCGATTGAGCCTGCCGTTGCGATAAGCAGAAAACAAATCCATGGATTCATGGTGACCTCGCATGACGAATTAAACGAATCTCCGTTTTGACTTCCAACAGCTCGCGACTATTGCAAGACACGTGCCAGCCCGGGAGGGAGTGAGAGGTGTTCGACTCTCCTTTACTTGCAATGATATCCAACGGCGGAAAACTGTCAGAAGGATCGCCCAATTCTTTTCGCCTGATGAGGCTATCCAGATGGATATGGCGACTATCCATACTGTTAGTCTTCGCTGCGAAGCTGAACTAATGATCCGGCACCCATTTCGGCTACATCGTTCGCCGACGTAGTTGTAATCTGCAAACCAATTTGCAGCCCTGAGTAGAATTGACCTTCACCCATGCTGGAAAACATCAACCTGAAGAAGAAGCTCTCCCGGGAAGAGTACAAAAGCATCGTGCCCGGCCTGCAGTTGCGGCTGTACGACCTGGAGAAAGCGTGCTGGGACAACGGTGTGCCCACGATCATTGTCCTGGAAGGCTGGGACGCATCGGGCAAGGGAACGACGATCGCGGCGCTGACCCAGCGGCTCGATCCGCGCGGTTTCAAGCTTTATCCGATCACTGCCCCGCGAACCTACGAGCAGCAGCGGCCGTGGTTGTGGCGTTTCTGGCTGAAGGTGCCGAACCGCGGCGAGATGGTCATCTTCGATCACAGCTGGTACGGGCGCGTGCTGGAGGAGCGGGTCGAAGGAACGATTCCCGAGAAGTCGTGGAAGCAGGCGTTCCGCGACATCATTGAGTTCGAGCGCATGCTGGCCGACGACGGCACGGTGATCCTGAAGTTCTTTCTGCACATCAGCAAGAAGGAGCAGAGAAGGCGCTTCGAGATGATCCAGGCGGACCCGCTGGAAGCCTGGCGCGTGACCAAGGCCGACTGGGCGCGCCACAAGAAATACGGCGAGTATCTTATGGCGGCAGAGGAAATGCTGGAGCTGACCGAATCCGAATACGCGCCGTGGACCATCGTCGAAGCCACCTCGAAGTCGTATACCCGTAAGCGAGTGTTTGAGACCATCATCAGCGCGGTCGAACGAAAACTGGGCCCCAAGGCGCCACCGCGGATTCAAATTAGCGGACGAAACCTCCAAGGACGCGGAATTGCGTGCCGCCATGGAATCGTTGAGTGAAGGCGGAGCCTGATGCTGGAGACCGTGGATCTCACCCGCACCCTGGATCGTCAGTCTTACGTCCGCGAAGTGACACGCCGCCAGATTCAACTGCGTGAGCTGGGCTATCAGGTTTACCTGCAGAAGCGCCCGGTGATCATCGTTTTCGAAGGCTGGGACGCCGCGGGTAAGGGCGGCGCGATCAAGCGCATCACGGAGAAGCTCGATCCGCGCGGCTACGTCGTATATCCGATCAGCTTACCGCACGGCGAAGACCGGACCCGGCATTACCTCTACCGCTTCTGGAGACGCCTGCCGGAGCGGGGACAGATCGCCATCTTTGATCGCTCCTGGTATGGCCGCGTGCTGGTGGAGCGAGTAGAAGGATTTGCCAGCGAGGCGGAATGGAAGCGCGCCTACAAGGAGATCAACTCCTTCGAACGGCAACTGCGCGACTTTGGAACCATCCTGGCGAAGTTTTGGATCCACATCTCGCGCCAGGAACAACTGCGCCGCTTCGAGGAGCGCAAGAGCCATCGGGTACAAGGCGTGGAAGCTGACGGAGGAAGACTGGCGCAATCGCGAGAAATGGGCGGCGTACGAAGAAGCCGTGGAGCAGATGCTGGTAAAGACCAGCACCGCCACCGCGCCCTGGACGCTCATCGAAGGCAACGACAAATACTGGGCGCGAACCAAGGTGCTGGCGAAGCTGGTGAAAATCCTCTCCGCCGACTTGGGCTATCAGCCCGCTGATCCGTTGCGCAGGGCTGAACTAGCCAGGAACGACCGGAAGCGCAAGCGCGCGAGCCCGAGCCCGAGGTGAGAAAAACAAGAGATGGAATGCAACATGGATAATCGCGGTCTCGACTGGAGCTGTGTGACGGCATTGCTGGCTGTCATCCTTCGAGCCAATGGCTTGTCACGGTGGCGGTGATATGGGTCACCGAATCGACATGGGCTAAGTGCGAGGGTCTATAATGCTTTTGGCGCCTGTCCTCGCTGGATTTGAAAAACGGCTCAAGAAGGCCGTTTACCTCGGCCTTCGGTTTTCTGGTTTTCAGGCTTTCTTGCCGAAGGAGGCTGGATATGAAATACCGGGCCACGATTCTGGTTCTGATTCTCCTTCCCATCCTAGTAGGCTGCGGCTATGCCTTGGCCAAGCGGCCCATCAACGCTCCCGTGATTGCCGTCTTGGGAGCGGTGATGATCTGGTTGGGCTACACAGGTTATGCCCGTCGAATTGACCAAGACGTTATCCAACCTGATCGGAAGAAGGCTACACCCGCGCGGATGTACATGGACGGGGTCGACTTCATGCCAACGAGCCGCAATGTGCTCTATGGTTATCATTTCAAGTCCATTGCTGCCGCGGGTCCCATCGTGGGTCCGATTGCTGCCGTCAGCCTCTGGGGCTGGCTGCCATCTTTGTTATGGCTGACGCTGGGGGTCACCTTTCTTGGCTGGGCCAGTGACTATTCCGCCATCATGGTGGCGGTGCGCAACGACGGCAACTCGCTGTCCGCCATTGCACACCGGTTGATCGCGCCGCGGGCCCGCGTCATCCTGTTTGTGTTCATCTTCTTCTATCTTTTGTTACTGGCCGGGGCCTTTATAGGAATCATGGCCGGCATCTTTGATCCCAGGGCCGACGTGCCGTTCGGAATCTTTGTCCTGGCGATCATGGGCCTGTTGATGGGCCAAATGCTTTATCGCTGGAAGATGGACCTGATTGTTACGACGGTCCTCGCGGTTGGCCTGACCATGGGTGCAATGGCGTGGGGAGCGCGGGGCATGACCACGGTGAAAGGGACGACTCCGGCAGGCAAGCCAGGCGCCGCCGTCGTCTTTGCTGGCCCGGTCAATTCGATCGTGGAGAAGTTGAATGATGCCATCAACCAGATTAGTGGCGGGAAGGCCTTGTACACCGTCGTCGATCCCACCCGGTCCGACCCGCGGCTGTCGACCATGATGGTCAACGCCCAGGGCCAGATTGTGCCGCGGTATGTGGATAGCGGCGGTGCCATCAGGATGCTGCCCTCGTTTATCTTCTGGTGCCTCTTCATATTCGCTTTCTCGTATCTAGGGACGGTCTTGCCCATCTGGCGATTCGCCCAGCCCACAAACTACATCGGCTTTTGGGTCACCTTCCTCACCATCGGTCTATCGGCATTGGGAGCCATCGTGGCGGGAGTTCGCGGCCTGTTCGGGAATGCCGCCATGTCACAGGCCGTGACTTTCCAGTCCAAGGTGTTTGCGGCTTGGGTGCCGATGACCCAGGCGAAGGATGCTGCTGGTCATGTTCTGCAGACATTGCCGGCGATCCAGCCGATCTGGCCGATGTTGTTTGTGACCATCGCGTGTGGCGCCATCTCTGGGTGGCACTCGCTCGTCGGTTCCATCGGTACCGCGCGGCAACTGGAATATGAGACGGATGCGCTGCCGGTGGGCGGCGGCGGCATGTTCACGGAAAATGCTCTCGCGTTGCTGGCCTTGGTGGCGGTCTCCATCGCCGGCGGTGCGGGCGCAGGCGCCTTCGCCAATGGCGTGGGCAAGTTGCTCGGACTGGTCACATTCGGCGCGATCGAGCAGTCTTATGGAACTGCCCTGGGCTTTGGCGTGTTCGTGGTTATCGTGCTGACGATGGTGCAGTTGGTCTTCCGGGTCATGCGTGTCACCCTGGGTGAATGGCTGGGCGATGTGTGGATCGGCTTCAAGAACCCTCACATCTCAGCCATCATTTCCATGGGCTTGACTCTGCTCCTGGTTCTTAGCGGAACCTGGATATATCTGTGGCAACTGTTTGGAGCATCCAACCAGTTGATGGCTGCGCTCAGTCTACTGATTGTCAGCCTATGGCTTAGGTCAGTGGGGCGCAGTCCGCGGTATGCGTTCTGGCCGATGCTGTTCATGTACATCACGACCATGGCCGCCATCATTGTGACCGGCTACAACCTGTATGCCAGCATATTGTCGAACCCGCAGATTGCATCACAGACCATCAATATGCTGGGCGCATTGGCGATGATCGTGGTTGCCATCCTGCTGTTCGTGGCGGCGCTGGTTATTGCGTACGATGCCTGGCATGCCTGGACCCGGGTCAAAGGGCCGGTCCAGGTGCAGCCGATGGCGGCGGATTGACAAGTCACCGAGGCTTGCACGACGCCCGCGGGCTTGAGCGCGAGCCTCAAACCTGGCGGGCAAGGCGTTGGACCGTTTCGAAAACGGCGCGCGCTTCGGATACGGGCCGTGAAGGTAGCCGCCACTGCAGTTCGAGGCTGTTGTTGGGCCGGCGCGCTCCGACGCGAACCAGTGAGAGACCTGGTCGTCGGGCTTCGGTCACCAACTCAGCGATGTTTGCGACCGGAGGCAGAGCGTAAACCTGGAAGGGCAGATTGTGGGAGGAAACAAGTTGCCACTCTTGCTGCCGGACTTCCTTATCGACGGCCCGGGTTGACCAGGCTTGCTGGTCGAGGATTTCGACCTGCAGCTTGGGGACGGAACGCAACTCGGTACGAACGATCAGCAGATCGCGTCTGCCGCGGAGGCGCGACAACAGCCACAGAGGCGGAACGTCCCGCGGCTCCAGCACGATGAGCACTTCGACCCGGCGGAAAGGCTCGCGCGCGTTTTCGATTTGGAGGTGGACAACGGAAGAGCCAAGCCAGCGGAGAGTGGTTTTTTCTCCCACCAGCGGCAATCCGCTCTGTAGCCATTCCAGAAAGCGGTGGCCCTTGCGGACGTTCACGTGCGTTCCGAGCGCGAACCACCCGACGATGGCGATGACGACCACCACGAAGATGGCTAGCTCGGCTGACATGGGTTGCAGCGATGAGACTGAAAATCGAGGTTCATTATTGCATACACGCTTGCCCTGGAATGGCGATCCCATGGGTGTAGTAACGATGCCGGCGAAGCGTAATTGGCGCCATACAATCCGCGAATTTCTCTACGGGATGATCGGATTCGAGTTCGAGCAGCAGGCCAGGGAGCAGCGCGGAGAATTGGAGACCGCGTTCATGATCCTCACCCTGGGTGACATGCTTGGCCTCCCCGTGATGCCGCCGCTCTACGCGCTTCGCATCCTACCCTACGCGGTCCCGATGATCAGTACCTGGAAGCGGAGGATCGTGCGCGAGCGTGACCTTTCCGACAAAGAAGAGTTTCATCTGCACGGAGTGTGATATCTGAGCGAACGGAGCTGTGATTATGACAGATGATCCGAAGAAGAAAGAAGAAACCGAAGAGAAACAGGGACTATTCAGCAGGCTGAAGGAAATTGCCTATGGCATGAGCGCGCATGACATGTCCCGCTACGCCATGCGCACCCGCGCCAGCATGGAACACCTGTTCATCCTTATCACCATGGGGGACCTCATCGGCGTTCCCATTCTTCCACCCTATTATTCGCTGCGGCTGCTGCCCTATGTCGTGCCCAATATCTCGACGTGGAAGCGCCGCATGTTGCGGGAAAAGGACGTGTCGGACGCGATGTTCTGAGGGGCGTAATTGTCAGTTCCTGACGGAGATTCACGCGTAACTCCTTATGGCTCAATTATCAACATGTAAGTCTAATAGAATCTATTACTTACCTAGATTTTATAGCTAACTCATTGATTCTACACAGGCCGTAGGGAGGGGTAGGAAGCGGGGACTGGGCTTTCAGGTCTGGTACTTGCTGACGCGAATTCTGGTTATCGAGGACTCATTCATGTCATTGCGAGAAGCATTCGAAACCCACAAAGACCGCCGCTATATCATGTTCGGAGGCAAGGGCGGGCTGGGCAAGACCACGTTCTCCGCAGCCACGGCATACTGGCTCGCGCAGAACGGTCATAAAGTGCTGGTCTTCTCCGTCGATCCCCAGGCGTCGCTGAGCGACATCTTCCAGCGTGACATTTTTGGCAAGGGCGCGGTCGAGATTATGCACAATCTCTACGCGCAGGAGGTCGATGCCGACCGGCACATCCACGAATACCAGGAGCAGATCCGCAAGAAAATCCGCGACATGTACGGCCTCGATGCCGTGCCTGAGGAGATTGAGCAATACATTCAGGCCGCGTCGGCGGAACCCGCGATGGAAGAGTCGGCGATTTTTGACGCGGTGGTCGATATTGTGGTCGGGGGCGAATACGACTATTACATCTACGATCTGGTTCCCCTCGGGCACGCGCTCTACTACCTTTCGATGGCCAAGGTGTACGACGAGTGGATCAATCGCATCACCCGTCTGCGCCAGGAGATGCGCGAGCACGAAGAGATGGTGGCGCGGATCAAGCGCCAGAAGACGACGGAAGAAGACCATATCCTGACCGAACTCAACTACATCAAGGACCGCATCAATCAGTCGTCGCGCATTTTGACCGACAAGCAGAAGACGGCATTCTTCTTTGTGGTTGTGCCGGAAGAGATGATCATCCTCGACACCGAAAAAGCGGCCCAGCTCTTCTCGAAGTTCGATGTTCCCATCGTCGGGTACGTGGTGAATCGCGTGCTTCCGTCGGACCTCGGTGGGCAGGTGATTCCGCCCTACCTGAAGAACCGTCTCAGCATGCAGGGAGAATACTTGCAGAAAATCGACAAGGTTTTCGGTAAGCAGGTCATGGGGCGCGTTCCGGAACTTGAGCGAGACGTTACCGGGCTACCGATGATCGAGAAACTGGCCGGCATCATGTACGGCAACGGCAGAATGTGAGTGGAATATGTCGGAGATAACCCAGAGCTTCACCGAATTTGTTGCAGCGCATCCCAAAATGAAGTTCATGTTCTTCGGCGGCAAGGGTGGCGTGGGGAAGACGGTCATGGCGGGTGTTACCGCCCTCCACCTGGCGCGCGAAGGCAAACGCACCATGCTGGCTTCTACCAATCCCGTGCACAGCCTGAGCGGTCTGCTGGACCAGAATGTGTACGGCGCGCCGACCCCGGTCAAAGGCGTCCCCAACCTGTGGGCGTACGAGATCGACACCAAGGAAACCATTGAACGCTCCAAACAGGACATCAAGACTAAGATCCGCTGGTTTCTGAAGTTCGCCGAAGTTTCCACCCAGGCCGACGCCTTTGTCGAGAGCGCAACCATGAACCCGGCCTTCGAAGAATCGGCGATGTTCGAAAACATGGTTGACCTGATGTTCAAGAACGAATATGACGCCTATGTCTTCGACACGGCGCCCACGGCCAATGCGCGCCGTTTGCTCGGAATGAGCAAGGTGTATTCCCTGTGGGTGAACAAGATGGTGAAATCGCGCGAAGAGGCGCAGTCCTTGCGCGAACTGCTGTCCTTTACCAAGAAGAAGGAGCAGGATCCGTTGATGGAATACCTGCTCTCCTTCCGCGAGCGAATCTCCCATGCTCGTGAGCTGCTCACCGACGCCGAACAGACTGCCTTCTTTTTTGTCACGCTGCCGGAAGCCTTGCCCATCGCGGTGATCAAGCGCTTTATCAACTGGTTCCACGACTTCGGCATTCCTGTCGGCGGGGTCATTGTGAACATGGTGATTCAGAAAGACCAGGTCCACGGGGACTCACCTGAGTTCGTTCGCAACCGGGTCGCCATGCAGGACGGATACATGCAGGAAATATGGCGGGACTTCGACAACGTACGGGCGGTTGTGCCGCTCCTCGACGACGAAGTGCGCGGGACCGAAGCGTTGCAGACGGTTGGGAAATACGTTTTCCCGGTCAAACAGGAGACTGCTCCTCCAGCGAACGTGGTCCGCTGAGCCGTCCTGTTACACGGCCTCCGTGCCTCTCGGGGTGTAGGAGAAGGGAATCATGCTGAAGTTGCTGTATGTTTCTAATTCCGCGGAGAATCGCCTCTCACTACAGGTTGTTTGGCGCTGCTCCATTCGCTGTAGGAACCGTCGTACATCGCGGCATCGAATCCCAGATATCTCGCGAGAAAGTAGGTGTACGAAGCCTGTAAGCCGACCTCGCAATACGACACTGCTTTCTTGTTGCCGGTGACTCCAGCGTTCGCGAACAGTTGCCGCAGCTCCTGCGGCGATTTCAGAACAGGTTCCTTCTCGCTGACGAGAGCGGTTTCCCAAAAGAGCGATTCCGCGCCTGCGAGATGTCCCTGGCGATACCGCCTTGATGGGCGTGCGTCGATGATCACGTCGTTAGGGTTGGGATTCTCGACCTGTTTCTTCATCCAGTCCATCTTGGCGACGATCTCGGGATGCAAATGCACAGTCAAGGTTCCGCGGATGATGGTTGCGTCCTGGGTCGAGATTGGCCGCTTCTCGCGCGTCCACTGGTCCAGTCCGCCGTCGAGCAGCGCTGCCTGGTCTCCGTGGCCCAGGTAGTCAAGGGTGAAGAACAGCCGCGTCGCCATCGGGTCCCAATCGAGAGCGTAGTACACGACGCGGGAGTCGTCGCTGATGCCGATGTCTTCCAGGTTCTTCTTGAGCTGGTCGGGCGGAAGCAGTTCCGTACCGGGAGGATTGTGATCTGTGAACTTGTCCATCGCCAGGTAGCGAGCGCCTGGAATATGCGCTTCACGATAGTCGGCCTCGTCATGGGCGATGTGCACGATCACGAGGTGAGGATCCGACAGATGATCCGAGAGCCACTGCGTCGAAACCACGAGCTCAGGCTTCGCCGCGCCAGATGTTTTGGGCTGGTCGGCGGGACTTGACGCTGCGGTCGCGCTCATTGCTACGAGCAAAACGGAAAGAGTCATGCAGATTGAATAGCGTTTCATTCTTACCTCCACCTGATCGGCGAGATTGTTCTTGGACCCTTTACGGTCGAGTCGCCCCAACCATCGACGGCTGGGGCGAGATCACCAGTTCGTTGCCGGCGCC
Organism: uncultured Acidobacteriaceae bacterium; assembly: GCA_963782275.1. Lineage (GTDB taxonomy): Bacteria > Acidobacteriota > Terriglobia > Terriglobales > Acidobacteriaceae > Bog-257. Next base: position 252,589 of record CAWAJA010000017.1, read on the forward strand.
ATGCACCCACTCGTAAACCGAACCGTCATACATCGCTGCACGATAGCCGAGATACTTGGCGACGAAATACGTGAACGACGACTGCATTCCAGTACGGCAATACGTGACGACGGTTTGTCCCGGCTCAACTCCGGCGCGGACAAATTGGCTCCGCAGTTCGGCCGGATCCGGAAGGACTGGCATGGTCTCGGAGGCGATCAACCTCTTCCAATGCAAGCTGTGGGCGCCCGCGATGTGGCCCGCCTTCGGTACTGCCTCGGAGTTCACCGCTCCGTCAAACTCTTTCACCGGACGCGCATCGAGCAGCACATGCTGCGAGTAACGCGCGTTTGTCACATCGCGGCTAAGGTTCAGCATGGCGGCGCTACTGATGAGAATTTCGGGCTGCACATGCGGGGTGAAGTGCGCATGAATGGCGTGTGGCTCATCCCGGGAAATTGGTCTTGCCTCCAAGCGCCACTTTTCCAAGCCACCATCGAGCAGCGACGCATCGTCGCCGTGTCCCAGATAGTCGAGCGTGAAATAGGCGCGAGCTGCGAGCAGTCCGCTGCTATCTCCATACAGCACCACGCGCGAGTTGTCTCCGACGCCCAGACTCTCGAACAGCGCTTGCAAGTCTGCGACTGGCGGCAATTCGTTCAGAGAGTCTTTGCGTTGTTCCACCAGTTCATCGAGAGGCACGAAGCGCGATCCGGGAATGTGTTCCGCGTCGAACCGGCTCCGATCACGACCGATATACAGAATCACAAGGCCGCGGTCTGCGAGATGCTCCTGCAGCCAGGCGGTAGAGACAAGCATTTCCGTTCGCAGGGCTGGGTAGTGGTCCTTATCTGCCGAGCCGTAGCTGTGCAATGCAGGACCCATCACAGCCGTGCCGACCAGCACAATTGCCGTCTTCGCTGCGGTGCCGTTAAGCATTGGCTGTATCCTCGCGCGCCATCATTCAGCCCTCAACAGCACAACGGGGTCGAGCTTTGACACTCGCGTCAGCGGTACAAACGAAGCCAGGGCCGCCACCGCAACCAGCAATCCGGAGGAAAGGACGAAGGTCACGGAGTCGCGCGGTCCCACTCCGAAGATTAGGCGAGACATGGAAGTTGACATCAGCCAGGCGATGGCAAACCCCGCTCCCAGTCCCGCTAAGATCAGCGCTAGTGCTGGGCCCATCATGGAACGGATTACCCTGCCCGGGCTCGCCCCGAGAGCCAGTCGAACGCCGATTTCGTGTTTGCGCTCGCCGACCGACAAGGCCATCATTCCGCTGATGCCTGAAGCGGTAATGCATAACGCGACAATCGCGAAGAAACTGAGGAACACCGCTGTCGTCCGGCGCGGGGCCAGCCAATTCTGCCGCACCTGCATTAGCGGCTGCAGATCGGTCACGACCGCGTCGTGATCGAGGTCATGCACCGTCCACTTGATTTCTTCCCCAAGTTCTTTGGGAGCTTGCGAACTGCGGACGAGCAGGCTCATGACATCGTCAGGGGATTCGGCGAAGTTTCCGTAGACCTCGTCAACCGGATCCTTGTCGAGGCCGTCCTGCCGCACATCTCCCACCACGCCCACGACCGTTAGCCATTCTCGCTCGGGAGAGACGGCGATCTGTTTGCCTACTGCGCTCTGCTTGGGCCAGTAGTGGCTTGCCATGTGCTCATTGACGATGACGACTGGCTCTACCTTGCCGTCGTCCTGTTCCGTGAAACCTCGTCCACCGATCGTAGGAATTCCGAGGGTACGGAAATAGTCGGGTGTCACAATGCGCACGCGGATCGGAGAATGATCGGGGACCTGTTGTCCGCGAATTTCGACGGAGTGGTCGTTGTCCGTTCCGCGGCCGTACAGCGGAACCGAGCTGGAGAGTGCCGCCGCTTGCACGCCCGGAAGGCGCTGCGTACGGGCGAGCAGTTGGTTGAAGAAAGTCGGGTAGCTGTCCTTCAGGACGTAAACCCGAGCGCTGAAGACTCCACTGGGCTCGAAACCGCCGTTGACGTGCTGGAGTTGGACGAGGGTCCGCAGCGTGAGCCCGGCTCCCACCAGCAGTATGACCGACAGCGCCAATTGTGCAGCTACCAGGAACCTGCGGGCGCGCAGACCGATCCGGCTTGGGATATATGTGTTGCCCAGCTCCAAGCCAAAGATCGGGGTTTGTCGCACGCTGAGTGCAGGCACCAGCCCAATGACCACTCCGCAGAAAATCGACAACACCACACAGAAGGCGATTTCCTGCGGAGAAATATGCAGTTGTGACGAAAGGCTGGTGTATTTCGAGGCGAATCGTACAACCACATCCAGGCTCCAGAATGCCAGCAGCAATCCGAGAACTCCACCAGCGGCGGCCAGCAAGATACCTTCGGTGACAAAGCTGCGTACGATCCTGCCGCGGCTGGCGCCCAGGACCGTACGGATAGTTAGTTCTCTGGTACGAGCCAGCACGCGCGACAGCATGAGTCCCGCCACGTTCGAACAAGCCAGAAGGAGTAGCAAGGCTGCCGCGGCCGCAAGCACAATAAGCACCGGACGAATGCCATGCGTCAGCTCTTCATGGACCGGCCGCAACGCAATGTCGTAGCCTTTCGCTACCGGATAAGCTTCGGGATAGGACGTCCGCAGTTTGTCCGCGATTTGCCGAAGATCGGTTTGCGCCCGCGCCAAAGTGACGCCAGGCTTCAACGTCGCGAACACACTCATCATGTGATGGCTGCGGTCGTGCATCGCATGTTCTCCCGACCGGGTCGGACAGGCCGAGGTCGGCATGTAAACGTCAACCTCTTCGGGAAACTGCGGCATTGGCGGTAGCACTCCAACCACGATGTGCTGCTTGTCGTTCATTGAGTAGGCTTGGCCTACGACAGAGGGATCGCCCCCGAAACTGCGCCGCCAGAATTTGTAGCTCAGGATCAGGACGGGGTGCGCGCTGGGCTTCTCATCGTCATCTATGAAGGTTCTGCCGTAGAGTGGCGACACGCCGAGCACGCGAAAGAAATTGGCGGACACGACGCCGGTGTCAACCCGCTCCGGTTCGCGTCCGCCGAGCAGGCTGAAGGCCATCGCGTGGAATTCCACAACCGAATCGAGGGTGCGGTTCTGGGCGCGATAGTCTTCGATTTCCTTAACCGAGAACGGCAGGTCCTCGATGCCGGCGGCTGGCTGCCGTTGGTGAAGATGAATCAGGTAGTCCCCGCCTGAGAAGGGAAGCGGTTGAATGAGAATGGCGTTGGCCGCGGTGAATGCCGCCGTGCTGGCGCCGATTGCCAGACCAATAATGATGATCACGACAAAGGTGAACCCGAGTTCCTTCCGCATCATGCGAGATGCGTAGTCCACGTCCTGGAAGAGGATCTCGCGGTGCTGGCGAAACGCCGTGACGATGAGGCCGCGCGCCGTGTCCCACCAGAAGCCTGCGCGCGCTCGTCCTCCGCCACCCTGCGCGTCGCGGTACTGATCGCGGAACACGGTTTCCATTTCATCCGCAAAGTGCTGGCGAAATTCCTGCGGAAACAGCCGTATCAGGGCTCGGAACAGGCGTTCTGAAAACGGCCGGCTCACCTTTTCGGAAGTCGCCATGGCTAGTTCTCCTTACGCGCTCTGCGGACCCAGAACATGCTTCGCCCGAGCCATAGCCAGCACCCGCTCCATCCGCTCGGCCTCGGCTTCGGCCACAGCCTTACCCAATTTCGTCAGCCGATAGTAGCGGCGGCGCTGGTCGTCCAGGCTGAAGTCCGGACGGTCATCCGATTCTTCAATGAGATTGTCGTCCAGCAGGCGCTTGATCACGCCATATAGAGTTCCGGCGCTTAGCCGGACTTCGTTACCCGTCCTGCGGGCGATCTCCTTGCTGATGACGTAGCCGTGTTTTTCGCCGTCGGCCAGAGCCAGCAGCACATGAAATACGGCAGGTGTCAGCGGCAGGTACGACTCGAGCGTTCTTTTCTTTGGCAATTTTCCCTCGCTTGGTCCGGTTGGCGCGTTCAACCTAAGCGCTTAGACGCGCGATATTCAAATTCGCTTTACAGTATGACGACATTATGTATACTAGTACGTTATACGTTATATATACTCGTTGACAGTATGAGTCAAGAGAAAAATTCAGGGGGGCAAAATGACTCTGCTCATCTCGCTGGCAGTCGGCATCGCCATTGGTATGATCTCGGGACTGATCGGGCTGGGAGGCGCTGTATTCGTCATCCCGATCCTTGTCTACGGTTACGGAATGGACCAGAAGAGTGCGCAGGGCACTTCGGTTGCGACCTTGCTCTTGCCGATTGGGGCCTTGGCTTTCTGGAAGTACTACAACGCCGGCCATGTGGATGTAAAGATCGCGGCCCTCATAGCGTTGGGGTTTTTCATTGGCGGCTACTTCGGCGGCTCATGGGCGCAACTTATGCCGAACTTTCTGTTGCGCCGGATCTTCGCCGTATGCCTGGCAGGAGTCGCCGTGAAGATGTTCTTTCAGAAATAACCAGCGGGCGGGAAGAGCCTGACAAGGCGGAACGGGAAATATGCTCGGACGACACGGTCCGACCAATACGCCGACCGAGGGCCTCTGCTCGGCCTCAGTACCATCCAGTCGCCCACCCAAACGAGGAACACAGATCGGACGACATCAGGCAACTGACCACCTGCCGTACTCAGGGAGTGTCTCGTCGTTCGAGTTCCGGCTTCGAACTTCCGGCGAGGAGAGCCAGGAATGCGTTTGCCGCATTGGAAAGATGCTTGTCCCTGTGGCGAACATAGTAGTACACAAGCTTGGCATCCATTCCTGGTAAGGGAACACCTGTCAGAAACCCCTCAGAAACCTCGCGCAGGATGACGCTTTTAGCTTGAATCGAAACTCCCAACCCTGCTTCCACCGCTCATTTGACGCCCTCGGCATTTCCGAAATCAACTACTTTCTTCAACACGATGCCCTTCTCTTTCAGCCGCTCCTCTACGACCGCCCTTGTCCCGGCACCCGCGGCCGCCAGCAGGAAGGTCTCGCCGAAGAGATCCTGCGGTCTGATCCGAGTCTTACTTGCCCATGGATGACTGCGGGGGGCGATTGCGGCTAATTCGTCCGTCATAAACTCCCGGGCGGCGGTCAGCTTCGGATCGTGCACCTCGTGGCTGACGAGGCCAATGTCAAGTTTATTGGCCAGGACCCCGGCCTCAATCTTCTCATTCACCGAGATGTCCAGGGTGACTTCAACAGCGGGGTATTGTTTGCGAAACATCGCTAGGATGCCCGGCAGCACATAAATGCCGATGAGAACGCTTGCCCCCAGAACTAGATTTCCGCCGTGCAAGCCTTTCACTTCGTGGATTCTTCGCTCCGCCGCGGTGATCGAAGCCATGACTTCCTACGTCGCTTCAAAAAGAATTTCACCGGCGTGACTGAGGGCGACCTTTTTCCCAAGCCGGTCAAATAGAGGAACGCCGTAATATTCCTCCATCTGCTTGATGTGCTTGCTAATGCCGGGCTGGGTTAGATGCACCACTTCGGCAGCCCGAGTGAAGCTTTGTGTCTGTGCCACTGCCTGGAAGATTCGTAGCTGGTCGAGGTTTATCATGATCTTCGGTTATTGTTGCTATAAAAACAATTCATTTGAGTTATGTAAATATCTCTTGTACCCTCGCAGCAGGTTGAATGAAAGAAGTAAAGAAGGAGGTTGTTATGAGCTGCGTTGAATACGAGACTGTAGAGACCGAGGAGTCTACAAACCAGAACCAGGGCGGTATCCGGAGGTTGAAGCCTTTTGTTGTGCCGAGCGGTGGACCGGGTTTGGGAGACGAAGTTGCCCGCCGCGTTGCGGAAGTCCTGGCGTTTGAACTAGCGCAAGGATCAATGCCCACTTAGGTCGCGGAAACCAATGCGGGGAGTGCTGACCGTGTTCAAGACCTTAGGAAAAGCATCGCCGCAGGTCGTTTAGGGGATCCCATAGGCGAGGCGGCATTACTAGCTCCACTTTAGTAATGAGTAAATTTTTCCGAATGCTGGAAAGTTCTACCAACTGCCTCGGATGTGGGAGCCACTAACTCTATTGTTTTCTTTGTGAATCTTTGGCACCGGGAGTGCTATCATATAGAGCAGACGAAGTGGCGCAATAGGGGTCACTCGGAAGGGAATTTCGGCCAGAGTTCCCTTTTGGAGTGGCCCTTCAATTTTCAGGCCCTCCGCCAGATGACTTCAGGCGGTCGGATTGTTACGTTTTTCGCTTAGGCCGCGATAGCCAACGATAATGGCAAAGGCAACGTGCCCTCAGGGGCCTTCGCCTCTTGTGCTTTGGCTGCGATTCCAATTCTGATGATCGACAGCTGGGCGCTACACTAGCGCCAGCCTCCCGCGGATATCGAATCCCGCGCTGCGCAGCAGGTTCTCCACCGTCGATTCGTTCAGGCGGGTGGCGTCGTACTCCACGCGGATCGTGCGTTCCTTCTCATTGAATTGAACGCGGCGTACGCCGTAGACATCGCTTATCTGCCCAAGCGCAGACATCTCGGTCTCACCCGGCGGCATTCCGTAACGAAACAGAACTTCGACTGTGGTCATCGAGCCACCCTCTCGCAAACGTGCAATGATAAGTATGCGCGGAACCCCGCGCATAGCGCTTCTTACAGTGCGAAGATACAGCTTTGCATCCGCGCGGAATTCCGCATTCAATATAGAGCATGGCCGCGCTTGTGAACAGCGCGATTAGGAAAACCGGGAAAGGCAGGGAATGAGCGAAGTCCAGGGACGCCAGGAGAACCGGATCGTGGATGTTTCGGTGAAAGATCCCGTCTGCGGCATGGCGGTCGATCCGGCGCAGCCTCGAGGCAAGGCTGAGTACGAGGGCCAAACCTACTATTTCTGCTCTCCCGGTTGCATGCATAAGTTCGTGTCGTCTCCAGAGAAATACTTGTTTGCCGGCCAGAAACATGAGGGGACGGCGCCTGCCCGGATCGCCGCGGCTCCAAAACTCGACAAAGATCCGGTCTGTGGGATGAATGTTGATCCCTCTAAAGCCGCGGCTTCGGTTGAGTATGAAAGCAAGCTCTATCACTTCTGCTCGCGCGGTTGTGCGGAGAAGTTCAGGGCCTACCCGGAGAAATACCTCTCACCGAATTACAAGCCGGGTGGAATGGGCGCGATAGTGCAACTTGGAGCCAAACCCGCGCAGATTGCGCCGGTGTCAAGTTCTACCGGGAGGAGTCCGGCCATAACTCTCGCCCCTGAAGCGGCGCCGCCGCCAACGGTGTATATCTGCCCGATGGACCCCGATATCCGGCAGGCGCAACCCGGGGCCTGTCCCAAATGTGGCATGGCGCTGGAGCGCGAGCTTCCAGCCGCTGCGACGAGAACGCAATGGACCTGTCCGATGCATCCGGAGATCGTGCGCGACGGGCCGGGGGCCTGTCCGATCTGCGGCATGGCGCTGGAACCAAAGACGGTGACGGCAGCCCAGGAAGAAAATCCTGAATTGCGCGACATGACGCACCGCTTCTGGACCAGCGTGTTGCTTGGCGTTCCACTGGTCGCCTACGCCATGCTGCGGATGGGCCCGCTCGCACATATGCTCACGCCCCGGGTGGGCACGTGGCTTGAATTCGCGCTGGCGACGCCCATCGTGCTGTGGTGTGGGTGGCCGTTCTTCCAGCGTGGTTGGGCGTCGGTAAAATTCCGCAGTCCTAACATGTTTACTCTGATCGCCATGGGCGTTGGCGTGGCCTACTTATACAGCGCGGTCGCGACCATCGCGCCAGGACTTTTCCCGGAAGGGATGCGGGGCCTACACGGCCAGCCCGAAGTGTACTTCGAAGCTGCCGCGGCGATTATTGCGCTGGTGCTGTTGGGGCAAGTCCTGGAGTTGCGCGCGCGCAGCCGCACTTCGAGCGCCATCCGGGCACTGCTGGACCTCGCGCCGAAGCTGGCGCGCATCATGCGCGATGACGGCAGCGAATATGACGTCCCTCTCGACCAGGTGAAGGCCGGCGACAAGCTGCGCGTGCGTCCGGGCGAGAAGATCCCGACCGACGGTGTCGTGCTCGACGGACTGAGTTCGGTGGACGAGTCCATGGTGACTGGCGAGTCCATCCCCGTCGAGAAGCGGGCGGGTGACAAAGTCATTGGCGCGACCGTCAACGGAACCGGCTGGCTGCTGATGCGCGCTGAACGGGTGGGCGCCGAAACCATGCTGGCACAGATCGTCCGGATGGTCAGCCAGGCGCAACGCAGCCGCGCGCCGATTCAGAAGCTTGCTGACAAAGTCGCTGCGTGGTTCGTCCCCACGGTGCTGGCGGTTGCAGTGATCACGTTCATCGCATGGTTCACGATCGGTCCGGAGCCGCGGCTGGCGCACGCCATCATCAACGCCGTCGCGGTGCTGATCATAGCGTGTCCGTGTGCGCTGGGGCTGGCAACGCCGATGGCAATCATGGTCGGCACGGGACGCGGGGCCGGCGCCGGTATCCTCATCAAGAACGCCGAGGCGCTGGAGACGCTCCAGAAGGTTGACACGCTGGCTCTCGACAAAACGGGCACACTCACGCAAGGCAAGCCAGAGCTGATGACGGTGGTTGCGATAGGCGGCGAGACCGAGGAAAGCGTGGTAAGGCTGGTCGCCAGTTTGGAGCGAGTTAGCGAGCATCCGCTGGCGGCGGCCATCGTCGAGGCTGCTGAGAGCAACGGGATTCACCTGATACCGCCCGACGGATTTCGGTCGCTCACCGGTCGCGGTGTGGTGGGCACGGTTGGAGGGCACGAGGTGGCGGCAGGCAATGAGCTCTTTCTGGAAGACCTGCACGTCGATGCCGCTGAGCTGAAGCCCGAGGCCGAGGAAATGCGTAACCGCGGCGAAACTGTGGTGTTCGCGGCGGTCGATGGTCGCGCCGCCGGGCTTCTCGGGATCGCCGATCCCGTAAAACCCGAAGCGCCACAGGCGATTGGTGAACTGCGGCGCGAAGGGTTGCGGGTGGTGATGCTCACCGGAGACAACGAAACTACCGCCGCCGCCGTCGCACGTCAGGTTGGCATCTCTGACTTCGAAGGGGGAGTACTGCCCGATCACAAGGTCGATGCGGTGAAGAAGCTTCAAGGGCAGGGAAGAGTTGTCGCAATGGCAGGTGATGGTATTAACGACGCACCTGCCCTGGCGCAAGCGCAGGTTGGTATCGCGATGGGAACAGGCACGGATGTCGCCATGGAGAGCGCTGGAATCACGCTGCTGAAGGGCGACCTGGCGGCGCTGGTGCGTGCGCGTCGCCTCAGCCGCGCTGTCATGCGCAACATCAAGCAGAACCTTTTCTTTGCATTCGTGTACAACGCGCTGGGCGTGCCAGTGGCGGCGGGCATCCTGTATCCCAAGTTTGGAATACTGTTGAGCCCCATCATTGCGGCGGCGGCAATGAGCTTCAGCTCGGTGTCAGTAATCAGCAACGCGTTGCGATTGAGGCGGGTAAGACTATAGCTACCCGTCAGCATTGCTGGCGTGGTTGCAACGGAATTCTGGTGTTCCTTATGACAGCTTCTTGAGATAATCCACAATCTCCGGGCTGGTCCATTCCTGCGCGCCGATGAACTTCCGCAGGATCTTGCCATTGCCGTCGATCACGAACGTCTCGGGAAACTTGAAGGTGCCGTAGAGTTCGTTGCTACGTTTGGTGTCGCGGACTGTCAGCAGGTCAACGTTGTGGTCCTTCACGAACTGCTTGTAAGCGTTGTCGTCGTCGTCCTCGCTGACCGCGAGGATCGTCACCTTGTCGCCAAGCTGCTTCTGCAACTGAACCAGCGAGGGCATCTCCTGGATGCAAGGCGGGCACCAAGTCGCCCAGAAGTTGAGCACCACCGGCTTGCCGCGCAACTGGTTCAGCGAGATGGAGTGCTGCCCGTCCGGTATGGTGAAATCGGGTGCAGTACTGCCGATGCGAGGCGGATGTGAGCCACTGTTGCAGCCGGTGAGCAGAATCACGCAAACCAGGACAGTGGCAGAGAAGAAACGCTTCACACCCCTATAATAATTGAAGGACTAATTTGCGTGACTCCTGAGTCCACTCCCGATGTCTCTGTCATCGTTCCCGCTCGGAACGAAGAAGCAAGCCTTGCGGATTGCCTGCGTACGCTCGTCGGGCAATCCGGTCCGAGCTACGAGATCATCCTCGTGGACGACCACTCGACTGACGGCACACGCGCCATCGCGGAGAGCTTTCCGGTGCGCGTAATAGCTGCCGATCCGCTGCCCGAAGGCTGGAGCGGGAAGTGCAACGCCGCTTGGAGCGGCGCCAAGGCCGCCAAGGGCCAATGGCTGTTGTTCACCGACGCTGACACTAAGCACGCACCAAACTCCATCGCGACCGGATTGCAGGAGGCGAAGGAATCTTCCGCCGACTTGCTTTCGTACTCGCCGAAGCAGGAGGTTGGTAGCCTGGCTGAGCGTGCCCTGATGCCGCTGATCTTTGCTGAGCTGGCGGCGACGTATCCGCCGAAAGCGGTATGCGATCCGAATTCCGCGGTGGCGGCAGCTAACGGGCAGTATCTGCTCATCCGGCGCGAAGTGTACGACGCAATCGGTGGACACGCCGCAGTTGCGACTGCCATTCTCGAGGATGTGGAACTGGCGAAGCGTGCTAAGCAAGCCGGGCATGGGTTGTGTTTTCACTGGTCCGACGTGGCGAGTACACGGATGTACCGCAGCTTTGGCGGGTTGTGGGAGGGCTGGACCAAGAATCTAGCGCTGCTGTTTCCCAGCGCGCGTCGTCTGGCGTTGCGGTGCGTGATCGAGTTTGTCGTGATCGTGGGGGCCGCAATATTCGCCGTCATTGCGGGGCTGCAGGGTGAGATGGTCGCCTGTGTGATCGGTGCCGCCGTCTCGCTGCTATGGTTTTACTTTTTCTGGAAGCGCATTCAGGTTGCCCATTTTGATTCGGGGTCAAACGTGCTGTCGCTATTTGGCTTGCCGCTTTTCGCGGTACTTTTGTGGAATTCCGACATCTCTCATAAAAGAGGACTGGTGCGCTGGAAGGGGCGTGAATATTCGGCGGACTCGAAAGTCGAGTCCCAGAAAGCGGCCGATTCGGTGACGCATCCACAGAATGAGGTGTAACGCAGCAGAACATGGTCTATCTAACCCGCAAGTGTGAGTTTTCTGCGTCTCACTACTACTACAATCCTGACCTCACGCCCGAGGAGAACCAGCGCATCTTCGGCAAGTGTGCCAGCCTCAACGGTCACGGCCACAACTACACCCTGGAGGTCACCGTAAAAGGCGATGTTGATCCCAAGACTGGCTTTGTGGTCGACCTGAAAGAGTTGAAGGAGATCCTCAGCCGGGAAGTGCTCGACGCTTTGGATCACCGCCACCTGAACAAGGAAGTGCCGGAGTTCTTCACGACGATTCCGACGACCGAAAACCTTGCGATCGCTATATGGAACCGCTTGCAGAGCAAATTACAGGTCGCGAAGTTGCATCGTGTCCGCGTGTATGAGTTGCCTGAGCTGTTTGTCGATTTCTACGGTGAGCCATGAAAGCGCATCTGACTCGACGTTACATGTTCTCGGCCTCGCACCGGTTGCATAGCGACGAGCTATCGGAGGCGGAGAACCTCGCGACTTATGGCAAGTGCAACAACCCATACGGGCATGGGCATAATTATGCACTCGAGGTCACGGTCAGCGGCCAGGTCGATTCGCAAACCGGGATGGTATGTAATCTGGTTGACCTGGATGACGCCGTCCAGCGGGAAGTACTCGACCGCTTCGATCACGAGAATTTGAATGTTCGTCAAGAATTTGCAGGAACTGTGCCGACCACGGAAAATTTGAGCGCGGTCATCTTCAACATTTTGAAACAAAGCTTTACGGCGGCTCATCTTGAAAAAGTGCGGCTGGAAGAAACCATGATGAACAGCTTCGAGTATGCAGGCGGAGCCGAAGGCCGTGGTTAGTGGTCAGTGGATAGCAAAGTTAAATCACGGCCGCGTGCCGCATGCTAAGAGCTAACAGCTGAGGGATAATTGCCGACTTATGAAAGATTTGATCGAAATCCCGACCCTGACCAGTGCCAGCTTTGAAGAGTTGGCGCGCGAGATGCTGGTTCGGCTGGGCGAACAGCCCGACCGCGAAGGACTGGCGAAGACCCCAGAGCGTTATGCGGAGGCGTTGCAGTATCTCACCAAGGGCTACCGCGAAGATCCCGAACAGATCCTGAAGGGCGCGCTCTTCAGCGTGGATTACGACGAGATGGTGATCGTGAAGGACATCGAGATGTTCAGCCTTTGCGAGCACCATGTTCTGCCGTTCTTCGGCAAAGTCCACGTCGCCTACATCCCAAAGGGCAGAGTGATCGGCCTGAGCAAAGTGCCGCGGCTGGTGGAAGTGTTTGCGCGCCGGCTGCAGGTGCAAGAGCGGCTGACGGTGCAGATCGCCGAGACCATTCAGAAGACGATCCAGCCCCTCGGCGTGGGTGTGGTGATCGAAGCCCGTCATCTGTGCATGATGATGCGCGGTGTCGAGAAGCAACATTCGGCTACGGTGACTTCGTCGATGCTGGGCGCTTTTCGCGCGCAGCAGACGCGGCAGGAATTTCTTTCCCTCATCCGCGAAAAGAACGGCAATGGAATCTAACCCATGGCTGCGAAGAAAACGCAGTCCAACCGCAAGCCAAAATCCAAAACGCGGGCCACGATGCCTTCGCCAAGTGAGCCACGGCTGCTCGGCAAGGTTGCAGTCGTAACCGGCGGCAGCCGCGGAATCGGTCAAGCCATCGCGCGCGTGCTGGCAGCCGAGGGCTGTAGCGTAATCATCACCGGCCGCGACCGCGCGACGCTTGCAAAGAGCGCGGAGTGCATCTCCAACTCGCTTCCCAGGATTTTCCCCGCCAATAAGCGACCGCAAATCGTCGCTGAAGCCTGCGATGTGCGCGATCCGAAATCCGTCTCATCGCTTTTCGCTACAGTGAAGCAGCGTTTCGGGAGGCTGGACGTGCTGGTGAACAACGCCGGTATCACGCAGCCGACCGTAACGGTTGAGGAGACGACGCTGGAGCTATGGCGCGATGTTATCGACACCAACCTTACCGGCATATTTCTATGCACGCGCGCCGCGCTGCCGATGATGCGTGCGGGTGCGACCATCGTCAACAATCTGTCGGCGGCGGCGAAACAGGTGTTTCCCAACTGCGCCACCTACACCGCCGCCAAGCGAGGCGCCTTGGGCTTCACCCTGTCACTACGCGAGGAACTGATTCCACGCGGCATTCGCGTGATGGCGCTTATGCCCGGAGCAACTGCCACGGACATGTGGGACCAGATCATGCCCAACGCTCCTCGCGAGCGCATGATCGATGTTGAGAGCCTGGCCCAGGCAGTGCTCTACGCCGTCCTGCTGCCGCCCAGCGCAAACCTTTCCGAGTTGTTGTTGGAGCCCACCAGCGGTGCCCTGTGAGCGCTTCGCCCTACGCAGGCAAGGTGAAGTAAAACACTGAGCCGCTGCCTGGCTGCGATGTCACTCCGATGGTCCCTCCGTGCGCCTCGACGATCGCCTTCGCGATGGCCAGCCCCATGCCGGTGCCCTGGACCCGGTAGCGCTGATCGCGTCCGCGATAGAACTTCTCGAAGATCAGAGACTGTTCCATGTCGTCGATGCCGGGTCCGCGATCAGCGACGCTTATGCAGGTCCCTTTACCGGCCGGCTCTGCGCTGATGGTGATCGGCATATGGGGCGGCGAATACTTCGCTGCATTCTCCAGCAACTGCACTAGCACCTCGGCGATCCGCTCCAAGTCAACCCGTACAGGCGGCAGGCTGGCAGGAATTTGTACCTTCACTTCGCGTCCGGTCAGCACCTGTTTCGACTTTTCTAGCGCGGCCTCAACCACGTCACGGACCGGGTGCGTCTCGCGCCGCAGTTCCACCCGGTGCGCATCCAGCTGCGCCATCTCCGCCGCCTCGCCCACCAGGCGGTTGAGCCGATCGCTTTCTTCGTTGATGACGTTGAGCAGATCTTTCCTGGCATCAGCTTCGATTTGCGGTGTTGAGAGCAGGGTGGTGACCGAGACCTTGATGGCTGTCAGCGGCGTGCGGAATTCGTGGGTGACGCTATCCAGCAGCGCGGAGCGCAGCTTCTCACTCTCACGCGTGGCCTCGGCGCGGGTGAGCGTCTCGACCGCACCCGCGCGCTCAATCGAGATCGCAATCAAGCTGCCCACCGCTTCCAGGGTCTCGCGCGAGAGGACGGCGCCTTCCAATCCGAGGCTACCCACCGGCCTGACGCCAATGCGCAGTGGCACGAAACACAACAGTTTCTCTTCATCCACGACCAGCTCTCCCCGCCCGCTGACGGACTCCAGTTGCTCTTCGCTGAGTTCCGGATGATCGGCTCCCGTGCGATAGACCTCTTTGCGTTTGGGCAAGTACATCGCCGCAGCCTTCAGGCCAAAGGCGTCGCGCACGTAAGTGAGGAATGGAGTTCAACAGCTCCATGACATTGTCGGTGGCCAGCAGTTGTTGACTCAGGGCATAGAGCCGTTCCACTTCTTTGCGGCGGCGGTTAGCATTCATGCATTTCGCGGCGCGCTCGTTCGGAAAGCCGGCTGGCCACAATGGCGCTGATCAGGAATGCCAACAGCGCAATCCAATTCTGCGGATCAGCGACGGTGAACGTATGCACCGGCGGCAGAAAGTAGTAGTTGAACGCCAGCGTCGCGACCACCGCAGTCGTCGTTGCGACCGTCAGTCCCCAGCGGCTGGCCACTCCCAACACCACCAGCAGAAAAGTCAGCGCCGCCGTCGTCGGGATTCACCGGCAGACGACGGTAAACAAATACCACAATCGCGATCGCTCCCATCGCAACCGCATAGTGGTACAGCAGCGCTTTCAGGCGCTCGGGAGCGATGGCGAACCAGCGCTTTTCTGGCATCCCAACGTTAGGTGGCCGCGAATTCACGCGATGATTGTATCGAATCGACTTTTCTACTCTCCTGCCGCAGAATAGGGGCGCATGCAGAAGACTCCCGAGCAATGGCTGGAAGAGACCACTCCGGTAAAAAAGAGCGGCGTTTTTAAGCTGTTTCTCGGTTACGCGCCCGGCGTCGGGAAGACTTATCCATGCTGAGCGAGGCCATCCGCCGCCAAAGCCGTGGCGAAGACGTGGTAATCGGCGTGGTCGAAACCCACGGCCGCAAAGCGACGCAGGAACTGGCTTCGCGTTTGGAGACCGTCCCGCGCAGGAAAATCGATTACAAGGGCACGCTCTTTGAAGAGATGGACGTGGACGCGATTCTCGCCCGCCATCCCCAGGTCGCGCTGGTGGATGAACTTGCGCACACCAACATCGACGGCAGCAAGCACCATAAGCGATACGAAGATGTTTTCGAGTTGCTCGACAACAACATCGACGTAGTTTCCACCATGAACGTCCAGCATCTGGAAAGCGTGACGCCCATGGTGCACAAGATTACGGGTGTGCTGGTGCGCGAGACCGTTCCCGACTGGGTCTTGAAGCGAGTGGACGAAATCGTGTTATCGGACGTCACCCCCGAAGCGCTGCAGACGCGCATGCGCCGGGGCGATATCTATCCCATGGAGCGTGTGGATCGCGCGCTCGGGAACTTCTTTCGCCCCAGCAATCTGATAGCCCTGCGCGAAATCGCATTGCGCCACGTCGCGCAGGTGGTGGATCGCAGCCTGGAACCATACCTTGAGTCAGAAGCCACGCCCGGCCGCGATCTGAACGTGGCGGAACGAATTGGCGTCGGCGTCAGTTCCAATCCGGCTGCACAGTATCTGGTGGCGAGAGCTTCCCGCATGGCGCAGGCCATCAATGGCGAGCTGTTCGTTTTGTACGTTGACACCGGCGTCGATGACGGCGATCCGGAAAGGCAGCGATCGCTGCAGGCGAATCTCCAATTTGCGGAAAACCTTGGCGCAAAGATTGCTCGGCTTAAGGGGAAGGACGTCGCGAAGGCCATGGCTGAGTTTGTCCGCGAGAAGCACATCACGCAGATGATCTTTGGACATTCGGCGACCAGCGGCTGGCGCAAATATCTGTTCATGTCGGCCGTGCATCGCTTCCTGCGCGACGCGCCGGCGGTGGACGTGCACATCGTAAAGCAGCAGGCGAATTAGAGTTTCCAGTTTCGAGTTTTCGACATCCGGAATTTTCTGTTACTGACCTTGGTGAGTTTTCTATGTCCTGTTCGTATCGAGATTTGCTGGTCTGGCAGAAAAGCATGGCCTTGGTAAGAGCGATCTATCAGGAGACTCGTTGCTTCCCGAAGGAGGAGATTTATGGCTTGTCCTCGCAGATGAGGCGGGCTGCGGTTTCCGTGCCGTGCAATATTGCCGAAGGACAAGGGCGGATGTTGAAGAAGGAATTCAGGCAGTTCCTGGCGCTCTCCCGCGGCTCGGTCCTGGAGCTCGAAACCCAGGTACAGATCGCGGCAGACCTGGGCTTTCTCAGTGCTGATAATACGCAGCAGCTCATTGGCAAAACGGAGGAGACTCCTCCGGATGCTAAACGGCTTGATGAAATCTCTCCTGCCATGACTTGAAACTTGAAACTCGAAACCTGAGCCTGCTCTACATGCACACCCGCCCGCACATCCTCGTAGTGGACGACGAGCCGCAAATCACGCGCGCGCTGCGCACCAGCCTGAACGCGCAAGGCTACGACATCCGCGTGGCCAACGACGGCGAGACCGCGCTGGAGATCCTGAAAGACTTTGCGCCCGACCTGGTAATCACCGATCTTGCCATGCCTAACATGAATGGCATCGAGCTGTGCCGCCAACTGCGCAAGATTTCGCAGGTGCCGATTCTGGTGCTCTCCGTGCGTGGCGAAGAGCGCAGCAAGATCGAGGCGCTGGACTCCGGGGCTGACGACTACGTGACCAAGCCGTTCAGCACCGGCGAGCTGCTGGCGCGAATTCGCGCGGCGCTTCGGCGCTCCCCACCCAGCACCAGCGAACCGCAAACCAAAATCGAGCTTGGCGACTTTCACATTGACCTTGACGCGCATTCCGTAGCTGTCGCCGGCAGGGAAGTGCGGCTGACTCCCAAGGAATTCGATTTGCTGGTGTACATGGCGCAACATCCGCGCAAAGTGCTGACTCACCGCTCCATCCTCAATGCGGTGTGGGGCAGCAACAGCGTCGAGCAAAACGAATACCTGCGCGTGTTTGTCGGCCAGTTGCGCAAGAAGCTGGAGCCGGATGCCGGCTCGCCAAAGTACATTTTGACGGAACCGTGGGTGGGCTATCGCTTCGAGCCGGGGGAGTAAGGCGGTTTCCAGTTTCGAGTTTCAATTTCCAGTTGCTGCATGAGAAACCTGTTCTACGAGTTTTATGTCCCTGTGCTACCCCCCTCTCTTTCGTGGAATCAATAAGTTAGCGAAAAAATCCTTGCACATAATAGAGCCATAAGGACTTACACTTTCATATAGATTCCAAAGGAGTTAGCGTGCATTTTCCTCGAGCTCCTGCTCAATTGCTGACCGTTGGTGCCTGACAGACTGGGTGCACCCCCCTCCCCCTGCTCCCGTGCAAAATATTGAAAACAAAGAGGCACAAAAAATTTCTCCGCGCAAAATATTCCATCGAAAGGAGTTACAGGCAAAATATTCCACCCAAAGGACTTATGCAACCGCACTCTCCTTGCGCTTTGTGTTCCCAGAATCGGCGCTCTTGGATGGCTGACATAATCGTTACGGTTCGACTCATGCCAACTGACCACTGGTCACTGACTACTGCTTTTCAAAGAGCTTCCACGGCCTGCGCGCTGGGCGCGGCCACCCGAGAGGCACACAAATACCATTTTTCCTCTCAAGGCCATTGTTTGCGAGAAGCCTGCTCTGGGACAAGGACGCACGTCACGGGATGCTGTGACAAGGACGTGTCTGTGGTTCCCCTTACATCGCGGTTCTCACACGGACTATAAAGTCCAGCGCTTATACCGGAACGAACCTCCCTACAGCTTCGCTTGCGGCGGCTTCTCCCGCGCGCCCTCGTCGGTTCGCAGCGCCCGGACGACGTTCTCCACTTGCGCCTCGAATTTCTGCGGATCCTGCCCCCATCCCGTAAAGTCGGCGGCCAGGCGTGAGCGGACTGGCTTCGCCTTCCCGCTTTCCCACTGGAACAGTTGGCCGTCAAGGTTCAGCGGAATCAGGATTCTGACGCGGACCGCTAGAAATTGGAATTGCCCAGCTTGGTTATCGAGATTTGGAGACGAGTAGCACCTATATCCACAGCGAAGAGGATTTCTTCAAGAAGAGCCCGGGATGACACTAGTCATCAGTCCACATTTAGGTTCAAGATTAGCATCATTCGGGGCGCAACAGCCGCAGGTTAATGTCATTTAGGAAGTGAGATGTGTGTAGTGAGTTCTTTGCCAGAACAGCAACCAGTCGTAAATTCCACCAAGAAGCACATATTCGTCGCGTCCTCCTCGAAAGATTTGGAACTGGCACAGGGGGTAGCCGAGTTCCTATCCGGGTTGGAAGGAGTGCAGGGCGAGTGCTGGAAGGACCAGTTCCCGTTGGGATTGCTCACCTTTGAGGCGCTCGAACAGATGCTCCAGAGATGTCTTGGAGCTGTATTCGTCGTCAGTGCTGCGAACCTTCACGATATCAACAACAACGTGATGATTGAGCTCGGCTTGGTGGCCGGTCGGATGGGGAGAGCACGAGTTGCCATTTACACCATTGGTGACGTCCAGCTTCCGTCGGATCTCGCAGGAATCACTTGTATCCAGAACAGCAATTGCGAGGAACCCAGAGGACCGCAAGCGGACCACGTGTCAGCTATACCCAGGAGCATTCCGAGCAACTTGGCAACGCGACTGAGTGAATGGGCTGACTCATTGCCAGCTATGATGACTGGCGTTCCCCTTACTACCGTGCTGCACGGTTACAGCGGGCACTGGAAAGCCGCCCTGCAACTTGATAAGTGGCATTGCAAGCCGGTTGGCAAGAACATGGTTGCTTTGAATTACGATCTCCTCCTGCAGATACCCGGCAACGGCCGGAATGGTATCGGTATCGGTTCTGGCAGGTTGATAGTCCGTTGGCAACCAGATAAGCGCCGACAGGAACTCTTCCACGCAATGTTCCTGGTGTGTTCATCAGTGAGCGATCTGACCTGCCAGAAGGACGGGAGCATGACCTTCCGTACTGAGAGTCTCATCAGGCAGCTCGCTTTTGTGTCGGGAGGGGGGACTCATGAGCCTGAGTTCTCCGACGAACTCCCGGCAAATTGGATTATCGGATGGAAGCTTACACCACGCCCCTCTGATGTGGGGCTGATGGACGTCGCTTACTGCGCTCAGGTTCCCGAGAACTGGATGAGAGGAACGGGTGCCGCTTTCCGACAACATGCATATTTTGGGTGAGGATTCTCCATGAGGCTCGCAGGTCTGCTTCAACGAATCTCTTAGCCGGGTGCCCCACACATTCGCGGTGTTTGCGAATGTGTGGAGACCGGGACTCTACGAATGATGGACGACCTAGCCTGTTCGAGATTAGACTCTCCCACCCAACCAAAAGAAGGTTGGGTGGGGCACCCGGCTGATGCGGACTAGCTCATCTCGAACAAACCCTTGCTTGAGGATTTCGAGATGTTCAGGGTTTGCCATGGCCGCGTGACCTCGCTTGCTTCCCAATGCTACGGATGATCTTGGGTGATTCGAAGGCCACACTCTATGCGACCCTCCCCGCCCCGTCAACGTTCCTGGGGGTTGGGATTGCCATCCGTCCGCCCAAAATTGCTGCGTTGGTCGGGCAACCGTTCCGTGGTACAAATGTCGCATGTCGCCGCGTCGTCCAGCACCTCCGCCTCCGAAGCCTCCAGACGTCCCGCCCGAAAAAACGCATGTAGCCTTAAGGGGGCAGCATGTCGCGCTTGAGCGATTGCGAGGACGGAACTATCGAGAGGCCGAGAACGATGAGCAGGAGTGGATGAATCTGACTCTGAACATCCTCAACCATGGCTTCGGAGAAGATAGCGAGAACGTGTCGCAGTTTCATAGTGCAAAGTGGGCTGGGTCCCACAGGATGGGAATGTCCGCTGGCGAACTACAGTTCAATTTCGAGAAGAGGATTGGGGCGTTTGGAGCGATGCTAAAAAGCAGCATTGCTGAGCTCGAGCTGCTGATGCCCGAGGCGGAGATAACCGGCGCATACGAACCTGGAGCCGAGTACCCGTTCTACCGAGATTTGAAAATCATTGTGGGATTCGCGACTAACCAGCTGTTCGTTGTTGACAACTACCTTGACACCCAATTGTTTGATATCTACATGGAAAGTGTCGCACCTTCAAGTGTAGTGCGGGTGCTGACCAATCAGGTCAGCGACGCCGTAAAGACCGTCGCACAAAAGTTCGCCAGCCGCGGGAACTTCGAACTGCGTTCAAGCACGGATGTTCACGATAGGGTTGTCTTCGCCGACAACAGATGCTGGGTGATCGGCCAGTCTATCAAGGACGCGGCGAAGAAGAAGCCCACGTATATAGTTGAGCACTCCGGGGCCGAGACGATGAGGGGCATTTACGATTCATTGTGGGCGGCCGCAACCGTTGTGGTGGCGAGTTGAACCGTAATCGGCAAATGCTCGATGCTGCGAATTTGCGAGTAATGAGGGATCAATGGGCTACTCAAGACTCGTAACACAAGGTTACCGCTCGCCCGAAGGGCGAAAGGCAAGAACTGCGTTGTGGCCGAGCATGCTGCAACAAGGTGAATGGTCGCGATGATAGACGCCGGGTTGGTTATAAACAGCTTGCGGCTTCTGCTAGATGCGTACAAACTCGCCGCCGAGAGGCTGGGTGGAAAAAACGAAGAACCCGATCCGAAGAAACTGGAAGAAGTGATAGCAGAAGTAGAGACAAATGCACAGCGTGGCGCGACAAACTTGAGCCATGTCGAGGAGGAAATCGACCGCCAGTTTCAACCCGAGCAGGCGAAAAAGGTCAAGGCTGACCTCGCCATGCTGTCGATCTTGACGGATCCACCACGAATTGAGGAGTTTTATTATTGGGCGGCCTTAGCCGAGGTCGCACGCTCGCTAAGGGCGTTCGCAATCAAGGCTCAGCTGTTCAGGCTGAGAGGCACACCAGAGGGAGAAGGGAGGTCGGCTCTGAGCCTTGGCAATACTGCGGCCGTCTTTGCCCCGAGCAAGGCAGTTGAGTCGCTGCTTGTTCTCCCGCGCAACGCCTACGGAAAGAAAGTCACAAGTACATTTCTGCATCTGCTCGAAGTCGACTTGGAGTGCCCGCTGCAATTCATCGTCGCAGGTGAATTCTTAGAGGCTACCAGTATGGGAGAGCGCTACACGAACAAGGTAGCAGGTGCTTTCACCGTGTCGCCGGGGCCCGAGAAGAACTGGGTAAGCCTTGTCCCAGCCCGGATTCAAGCTGGCATCGACGGTATCGACTTTCGTTTGAGCGCTGATGATGCCAGGCAGATTGTGCAGGCTATGAGAGCGGACATCTCGGCATACGTTGAAGAGATTGACGGTGAGCGCAAGGTTGTTGGCGAGCTCGCCAGCGAAGTGAGCGCAACGCTGCGGGCCCTAAGAGACGACGCGAAGTGAAGCCGCGAACCTGCCGGCTGCCGCACCCTTGTGTCCGCCGCCTTTGCGGACGGGGTGGGGAGACTGCCACACTCTCTGCGACGCTCCCCCGCCCCGTCAACGCACAGACGTCGCAGCGCTTTGGAACAGAATCGTCGCGGTGTTTCGGCGCAGAATCAGTTGATAGTCCGAGCGCCCCAGCCCCGCAGGGGCGGAACAGAACTTAGCCCAGGACGAAGCGTAGCGGAGTCCTGGGTAGGCTGATCATACTGAACCTGAGCCGGCTTCAGCCGGCGACACAAAGACGTGCCGCCCCTACGGGGCTCATCATCTCAAATGAATTCGCACCCAGCGTTCCGCGTCGCTCCACGCTGGGCTATCCTGATTCCGCGCCTACGGCGCTCGGATTTCAGCAACTCGCCTTCCACACCGAATTCCGCAGTGTGGGATGCGCGACGCGCGGGCTGCGCTCGGAGCAGGCTACTGTCCGCCGTCTTTGCGGGCAGGGTGGGGAGATTGCCACACTCTATGCGACCCTCCCCGCCCGGTCAACGCACAAACGTCGCAGGGCTCTGGGCAGAATCAATGCATTCATGGATGCGGCGTAAGAGCCGGATTCGCCAGTACACCAGTCCCGCTCCGCGGGACGGAAACAAGATAGCCCAGCATGGAGCGCCTTCTTTTGGCGCGGAATGCTGGGTAGGCTGTTGTATGAAATCTGAGCCGGCTTCAGCCGGCGACACAAAAAGAGTCTGTGTCGCCCCTACGGGGCTCATCATCTCAAATGAACCCGCACCCAGCGTTCCGCTTGGCTCCACGCTGGGCTATCCTGATTCCGCGCCTACGGCGCTCGGGTTACGCCAGTTCGCCGGTCAGGCGACATCCCACAACGTATGAGGTTCGCGGGTGCCGCACCCCTCGGCTACGCTCGAGCCAGGCCCTTGGCCGCTGCCTTTGCGGAGAGGGTGGGGAGACTGCCACACTCCATGCGACCCTCCCCGCCCAGCCAACGCACAAGCGTTGCGGGATTGGCATGGGAGTTGCGACCGACTGCAAGCCTTACAGCTCGGGCGGGGGTTCGGAGAAATACTTCCTCACCCGTTCCTCCTGAACGCGATGCAGGAAGGCCACCAGCGTCGCCGTTGACCAGCCGAACATCAGCACCCCAATCATGGCTTCCCAGCCCGCCAGAATTCTCCACGGGCGACGGAGTACCACGTCGCCAGAACCCAGGGTGGTGTAGCTGGTGAGGGAGAAATAGTAGGCCGTCTCCCGATCCGAAAAACAGTTTCGCCAGAGGTAGAACTCTGCCCAGAGAAAAACCTCCAGCCAGTGCAGAACCAGCAGTACCGCGACCGTGGTGAGCATGGTCAACCAGACAAACCTTATCGTGAGATGTCGCTGTCTCTTCCAGGAGCGGATTATCCACAAGAAGATGCCGAAGCTGCCGATTGCGTGAATGCAAACGGTGAGGATGGAAAGTATTAGAGCGCTAAGCAATTGAGGCCACATGAAGGTTTTCTCGGGATGCCGGGCGCCCCACCCCCTCGGCTGCGCTCGGCGCAGGGTCTTGTCCGCTGCCTTTGCGGACGGGGTGGGAAGGCTGCCACACTCTATGCGACCTTCCCAGTCCCGTCAATGCACAAACGTCGCACCGTTCCCTCTGCCCGAACTTGCAGCTGGAAACTCGAAACTTTAAATCCGGCACCGCCAGCTATAATCGTTGCTTTGCTCGGAGAAAGGAGACGTGCTTGGTGGAAGCGGAAATTGGCATCATCGGTGGGAGCGGACTCTACTCTATGCCAGGCCTGACTGAGGCGCGCGAAGTTGCCCTGGAAACGCCCTTTGGTTCCCCGTCCGACTATTACGTCCTGGGCAATCTGGCAGGCCGGAAGGTTGCATTTCTCGCCCGCCACGGCCGTGGACACCGCCTGATGCCGACGGAGCTGAACTATCGCGCCAACATTCACGGCCTGAAGCAACTTGGGGTCGAACGCGTCATTTCGCTGTCGGCCGTCGGCTCGCTGAAGGAAGAACATCGCCCACTGGATTTTGTCATCCCCGACCAATTTGTCGATCGCACGCGTCATCGCATCGACACATTCTTCGGTGACGGGCTGGTCGCTCACGTCGGATTTGGACATCCCATTTGCCAGGAAGAAGCCGACGTGCTTGCCGAGGCTTGCCGTCGCGCCGGCGTGAACGTGACGCAGGGCGGCACATATCTGAACATGGAAGGGCCGCAGTTCTCGACCAAAGCTGAATCCAATCTGTATCGCAGCTGGGGCATGGACGTGATCGGCATGACCAACCTTAGCGAAGCGCGCCTGGCGCGTGAGGCCGAGCTGTGTTACGTCACCGTGGCCATGGTCACCGATTACGACTGCTGGCACGACGACCACGACCACGTCACGGTGGACCAGATCGTTGGTGTGCTGCTGAAAAACGCGGAGCACGCCTGCAACGTGGTGCGCGAAGCGGTGACGGCCATGCCCAAGACACGTGGTTGCAAGTGCGGCTCTGTCCTGAAGAACGCCATCATTACGCAGAAAGACGTTGTACCTGCGGCCACGCTGGAGCGCCTGAAGCTGCTGGTTGGCAAATATTTCAACTCCGAACAGAAAGCGGGAACATAGGATTTGTCCATTCTTGTCGTTGGTTCTGTCGCATTCGATACCCTGAAGACCCCTTTCGGCGAGCGCCATAAGATTCTTGGAGGCGCAGCCACTTACTTTTCCCTTTCTGCCAGCTACTTCACCGATGTTCGCGTAGTTGCCGTGGTTGGCGAAGACTTCACTCCGGAGAACGAAGCGGTGATGAACAATCGCGGCGTGGATACTCGCGGCATCCAGCACGCGAAAGGGAAGACCTTTCACTGGTCGGGCGAATACGGGGAGAACGTCAATGAAGCGAAGACGCTGAACACGGAGCTGAACGTCTTCGAACAGTTTGAGCCGCAAATTCCGGCGGAATATGCCGACACCGATTTTCTGTTTCTGGCCAACATCGATCCCGTGTTGCAGATGCGGGTGCGCGATGCCATGCAAAGCGTGAAGCTGGTCGGCGGCGACACCATGAACTACTGGATCAGCGGGCATCGCCAGAACCTGGACAAGATGCTCAAGCGCGTGGACGTGATGCTGATCAACGACACCGAGGCCAAGATGCTGGCTGGCGACAGCAGCTTGCCGCGAGCCGCGCGCAAGGTGCTGGAGCTCGGCCCACGCGCACTGGTCATCAAACACGGCGAGTACGGTGCAACCATCTTCTTCCGCGACGGCGAGTTTGCCGGAGGGCATCATCCGTTTCGCGCTCCGGCCTTGCCGCTCGATGAAGTGCGCGATCCTACCGGTGCAGGCGATAGTTTTGCCGGCGGCTTCATGGGATACATCGCTTCCCAGGGCGAGGTGAACCGTCGCGTGTTGAAGCACGCCATGTTTTACGGCAGCGTGATGGGCTCGTTTTCCGTGGAGCGCTTTGGCACCGAGCGGCTGCAATCGCTTACGCGCGACGAGATCGACGAGCGCTTCGAGGTCTTTCGTGAGTTGACGCATTTGGACTAAGGCAGAGCTGGAGAGGGTCCCTCGTGCACGACAGGAACAGGTGGGCGGTAGTGTCTTATCGTGTTAAATGTTGCTTTATACTGTTGCCATGAAAACTTCCAAGACGCTTTCGATAACTGTTCCGCCGGAGATGCTTTCCCGTGCCGAGGCGCTGGCGAAGAAGGAAAATCGAACCATGAGCGAACTGGTACGGGAAGCGCTTCGTTACTACGAGCGACAGCGCTGGTGGGAAGAGGCCAATGCCATTGGTCGCGCACGAGCTGAAAGTCTTGGCATCCGAGCTGAGGAGGTGGAGCGCGTCATCGACGAATACCGCCGGACAAAGCGCGCTGAGCAGAGGAAGGCGCCTAAATAGGTGCGAATTGTAGCGGACACAAATGTCATTGTTTCCGCGATCGTCTTCGGAGGTGTCCCAAAGGAGGTTCTGGATCTGGCGGCCGAAGTTGCATATTCGTTTTGCTTCTCAACGCCGATCCAGGCTGAGACCGAACGCATTCTGGAGGAAAAATTCGGCTGGAGTACCGAGGAGTTTGACGTGCTCC
The DNA here is from genome assembly GCA_963782275.1 of uncultured Acidobacteriaceae bacterium. Classification (GTDB taxonomy): domain Bacteria; phylum Acidobacteriota; class Terriglobia; order Terriglobales; family Acidobacteriaceae; genus Bog-257. The sequence continues at coordinate 278,203 of CAWAJA010000017.1, forward strand.
TCCGTGACTTCTGGAGCTGGGGAATTCACGTCGACGCTAAGGCTTCCCTGAGGGTAATTGCGGAGGATCCTGACGATGATCGCATTCTGGAATGTGCAATGGCTGCGCGGGCCCGGGTGATCGTATCTGGTGACCGCCATTTGTTGCGACTCGGTTCATTTCGCTCGATTCTCATTCAGTCGCCGCGGGAGTTCCTCGACTCCAAAGCTTGGAGGACAACCGAATGAGTGCTGCCCTGGGCTCGAAGCGCACCTGACCGATGAAGACTGCGTCACTTTCGACTCCTGTGGATCATGCATCCCCGCGCGACCCTTATTGCCAACAGCGCCATGATGCGCGCTTCACGCTGTTGCTTGGCGCGCTCTCTATTGCGGCTCTACTTTATTACTACATAAAGCAGGACCTCCTTCTTTACGGTGATGCGGTCGCGCACATCAACATCGCGCGCCGCGTGGTAGACAATCGCCATCCGCTTTTGTCGCTTTCTGAGCTGGGAACTGTCTGGCTTCCCCTGCAGCACATCGCGATGCTGCCGTTCGTGTGGAACGATGCGCTGTGGCGCAGTGGAATCGCGGGAGCTATTCCAGGCATGGTGGCTTATGTGCTTGGCACGCTCGGCATCTTTCGGCTGGTGAGCGGCCGAGCCCCGAAGATCGCGGCCTATTTCGCGGCGGCAATTTACGCGCTTAATCCAAATCTGCTCTATGTGCAGACCACCGCCATGAACGAGCCCATTTTTCTGGCCTTCTTCGTATGGGCGCTGGTTTATCTGGATGAGTTTTTTCGGGCCTGCTTCCCGAGTTCCGACTCGCAAGTGGCGTCGGCGCGAATGAAACCGAACCGCGCGCTGGAAGCTTGCGGCATCGCCTTGGCTGGAGGAGCGTTCACTCGCTATGACGGGTGGTTCGTCGCTGCGGTCGTCGGCGTCATCGCGACCTGGATCGTTGTGCTGTGGTGGAAGCGCAACTCCAACCGAAGCCAGCGGCGCGCGATGGCGAAATCGTTTTCGGAGTTTCTGCTGCTGAATGCGCTGGTTCCGGTGTTCTGGCTGAGCTACACCTACTTTATCTCTGGCTATGCGTTCGATTTCGCGAGCGGCCCATATTCAGCCAAGGCAATCGCTTTGCGGTCAACTGGGCGTGGGATGCACACCTATCCCGGACAGCACGACGTCTTTACGGCGGCGCTTTACTTTCTGAAGTCGGCCAAACTCAACATGGGAGCGGAGTTGTTTGGGCAGGCGCTGTTTGCCGCCGCTTTGGTAGGAACTGGTGTAGCGATTTGGAAATTCCGCAAGTACGGCATTTTGTTACTGCTCTGGCTACCACTGCCGTTCTACACGCTGTCTATTGCTTATGGCAGCGTGCCCATCTACCTGCCGGTCTGGTATCCGCACTCGTATTACAACGTGCGCTATGGTCTGCAGTTCCTCCCCGTGTTTGCGGTGTTCGTTCCTCTCTTTGCCGCCTTCATTACTGAGCAGGTTAATGAGACCGCATTAAGGAACGCAGTCTGGTGTGTGCTGATCGGCGTCATGACCGGGAGCTACCTCTCAGCCTACCGCGACACGCCCATCACATTGCGGGAGGCGCTGGTGAACTCCCGCGGTCGCCTTGCGATCGAGCGGGCGCTCGCAAACTATCTAGCCGATATTCCACACTCCTCAACCTTGCTGATGTATAGCGGAGAGCATGCGGGTGCGCTGCAACTGGCCGGGGTCCCGCGGCATCGCGTGATCTCAGAATCGGAACATCCTGACTGGGAGTGGGCGTTGCTTGATCCCGCACACCGTGCTGATTATGTGGTCGCGTGCCAGGGCGATCCAGTGTGGATCGCACTGCGGCCACACCGCGCGGAGGTGACAGAGTTGATTTCGGTCAGCGCCCCGGGCCAATCGCGCTGCACCATCTACAAGCCGCAGGCTTCAAACAGCGCACCTTTGAGCTTTGCACCGCAAGGCCGATATTTTGGGCGGCTTCCCCCGGAGCAGAATCTCGGCTCCGTCAACGGCGGACCCGGGCCCAGTTCAGCAAGGCTGGCGATTTCGCTACAATGAAACCTTTGCGAGGTCTTCATCGTGACTTATCAAGAAATTGTCGAACGTGAACAGAAATACCTGCTTAACACCTACGCGCGCTATCCTATCGCCATCTCGCGTGGCAAGGGCGTGTACGTTTACGACGTCGAGGGCAAACGCTACCTCGACTTTCTCTCTGGGCTGGGCGTCAATGCATTGGGCCACGCCCATCCGCGTATCGTGAAGGTTATTCGCGATCAGGCGGCAAAGGTCATCCACCTCTCGAACCTGTATTACAACGAGTACCAGGGGCTGCTTGCCGAAAAGCTCTGTGCCAAGTCAGGACTCGACCGGGCATTCTTTTCCAACAGCGGTACTGAGGCGATTGAAGGCGCGCTGAAGCTGGTGCGTGCTGCCGGTCACGCGACAGGCGGTCCGGAGAAGAGCATCGTCATCGCGCTGGAGAACTCTTTCCACGGACGTACCATGGGTGCGCTCGCGCTCACCGGCCAGCCAAAGTATCGCAAGGATTTCGATCCCATGCTGGAAGGCGTGCGCTTTGTGCCGCGCAACGACGCGGAAGCGTTGCGCAGCGCCATGGACGAAAAGGTTTGCGGCATCGTGCTCGAGCCCATTCAGGGCGAAGGTGGCATTCAGGAGACCTCGCCGGAATTTCTACGCGCCTGCCGCGAGGCTGCCGACCGGCAGCACGCCGCGCTTATCTTCGACGAAATCCAATGCGGCATGGGACGCACCGGTCAGCTCTTTGCATTCCAACATTTCGGCGTCATGCCGGATGTGGTCTGCATCGCAAAACCGATGGCCGCCGGTCTGCCCATGGGCGCGTTTCTGGCGAAGCAGGACTTCGCGCAACACATCTCGCCGGGCAAGCACGGAACGACTTTTGGTGGAGGCCCGCTCGCTTGCCGGGTTGCGCTGGAATACTTGGCGATCCTTGAAGATGAGAACCTGCTGGAACAGGTGCGCCGCGTCGGAGCTTATTTCACGCAGAAGCTTCACGAGTTGGTCGCGAAGTTCGATATCGCCGTCGAAGTCCGCGGCGTGGGCGCGATTCAGGCGCTGCAGTTGACCGTCCCGGGCAAGCCGATCCTGGAAGGCGCTCACGCCAATGGGCTTCTGATCAACGTGACGCAGGACACCGTGCTGCGCTTCCTCCCACCATTCTCGTTGCAAGAGAAGCACGTGGACAGCGGCATGCGGATTTTGCGCAAGCAACTGGCGGCCGCACAGAAGGAAAGCAAGAAAGCGGCGAAGAGCGCAGCCGCGGCGGTTTCGGCGTGAGTTCGCTCACGCGTGGTGCGAAATCGGGTCCAGTGCCGTATGCTGCGAATGCTTGGCGGCATGCGGATGCCGCTCCAGCGCATCCATGGTCGCCAAAATGGTTTCGGTAGCGTACTCGATGCCGGGGTCCGAGTTCAGCAGCATGTGGTACAGGTGGCGGCTCGGCCACTCCGCGTTGAAATACTTGCGGACGAAGGCCGCGCGCTCGCGATCGATAGTGTCCACCATCAAAGCGGATTCCTGCTCGTCCATCTTCAGCCTGAGCAGGCGGCGAATTTTTTCCTCGCGCGAGCCGTAGATGAAGACGCGAAAGGTATCGTCCCGGTGGCGCAGGATGTACGGCGCGCCGCGCCCGACGATAACGCAGTGGCCCTCGTGGGCGACCTTCTCGATCACCTTATGGGCCAATTCGACCATCTCGTCGGCGTCGAAAATCTTGTCTTCGCCGATCGGCAATGAACGCTCATGACTGCCTCGCCAGAAGACCTTGGCCAAACGATGCACCAGCGGGTCGCACTTCTCGGAATGTCGCGCAACCGCCTTCTCTTGCACTCCAGCGAGCTTGGCGATCTCGCAAGTAAGCTGCTGATCGAGAAGCTGCCATCCTTTGCGGCGCGCCAATTGGGCGGCCACCAAACTGCCTCCCGCGCCGTATTCGCGCTCCAACGCGATGATCTTGAACACCGGGCACCTCCATCCCCGTAGCTGGCCCCACAACTACGCTGCCAGCATCATAACGCGATTTCTATTAACGAGATGCACGACCAGCCGCCGTCGTTGTTTCGGCGCGCCACTTGTTAAGTATTGTAAAGGTTGTAAAAGTCGTGTCACGAGACCAGTCAAAACACCATCTGGAGGGTTTGTACGGACATCAAATCGTTAGAAATGGAGATACACATGCGTACAACACTGCTAAGCGGCTTGCTGTTCGCGTTGACCGCCGGAGCGCTGGCGCAGACGCCGCAGGCCTTACTCGAAACGCCCGCGGCGCAAGCCGTGGCCCTATCCAGCAATGGTCCCGTAGTTCTTGACTATGGTAAGGGCGGGTTCCCGAACGATGCCGAAGGCCGCATTGCCAAGCAAGTCCGCCACGAAATCTTGCTGCTGCCGTATTACTCGCTGTTCGACGATCTCGAGTACAGCGTGCAAGGCCACACTGTCACGCTGACCGGATACGTTACCAGCATCGACGCGCCGACGAAGAGCACGGTTGAGAATGTCGTGAAGCACATTGAAGGTGTGGACAAGGTGGTCAACAACATCGAAGTCCTGCCGCCGTTGGGCTTTGACCAGGAGGCGCGTGCCCGTGTCTATCGTTCACTGGTGAGGACAGGCGGGCTGTCGCGGTATTTCTGGGAGGCCTCGCCCAGCATTCACATCATCGTGGAGAAGCAGCGAGTGACCCTTAAGGGATTCGTAAATAGTGAGGGTGACAAGACCCTGGCTACCCTCGCTGTGAGTAGTGTGCCGGACGTTTTCAAGGTGACCAACGAGTTGCAGGTGGTGAAATAAACACTGCGAAAATGGGCCCCTTTCCTTTCGAGGCGAGACTGTGCCAACAGTCTCGCCCTTCTACTTTTGTGGTAGCATTCGTCTTTGATCCTTATCGCACGAGCCACTAGAATCAAGTAGGTACAGCGGCGGATTGCTGAAACTTCCGCAACCTCTGTCGTAATCCAGCGAGTTTTTGTTAGTCTGTCGCGGTCTGACCGTGCGAAGTTTTGCATGTAGTCCCTGATGGCGCCATTTCCAACCGGGCGCTTTAGATTGGAGCACCAAATGGTTCGCCTGAAACGGGTCCTGGCGTTTGTCCTAACCTGGGGAATCCTGATTGTCACTTCGCCCACTTCTGAAGCGTGGGCTTCTGTCGCCGTTCATTCGCCTGTCTTCGCCATGCAGGAAGCCGCGCAGGCCAACCTGTCGGCGGCGCAGATTGACGAGCTGGTTTCCCCGATCGCGCTCTATCCCGATGCGCTCGTCGCACAAATCCTTGCAGCCTCGACGTATCCCGACCAGGTCGTGGCCGCCAATACCTGGTTGCAGGCCAACACCAACCTGAATGACGCGCAGCGCGCTGAACAGGTCAACACTCAGACATGGGACCCAAGCGTGAAGGCACTGACCCAGTTTCCGTCAGTGCTGGCAAACATGGCGCAAAACCTGTCGTGGACATCTGCCCTCGGTGACGCGTTCTACAACCAGCAGAAGGACGTGATGGCTTCAGTGCAGCACCTGCGTAAGCAGGCCAAGGACGCCGGGAATCTGAAGAGTTCGTCCCAGCAAACGGTGAAGACCGAGACCCAGGAAGGCCAGCAGGTGATCGTGATCCAACCGGCCAATCCGCAAGTGGTGTACGTGCCTACATATAATCCGACGGTGGTTTATGGCACTCCCTACGCTCCTCCGGGCTACAGCACGGGCGCGATGGTGGCCACGGGAGTCATTTCGTTCGGCGTGGGCATGGCCGTCGGAGCCGCCATGAGCAACAGCTGGGGATGGAACAGTTGGGGCTGCGGCTGGCACGGCGGCACGGTCAACTACAACCGCAATGTTTACGTCTCCAACAGCAACGTTTATCGCAACGGCGGTTCTTACGGCGGGGGCGCCTACAACCGCGGAGGCAACTACAACCGGTCAGGTAACCGCAACACTAATGTCAGCGGCAACACCGTCAACGTCAATACCGGCAACCGAAACAACGTCAGCGGCGGCAACCGAAACACTGTCAACAACGCCAACCGAAACACTGTCAACAACGCCAACCGCAACAACAACGTCAACAGCGGAAATCGAAACAACAACGTCGGCAATGCCAACAATCGTGCAAACGCTGGTAACAACGCAGGCAATCGTCCCAACGCCGGTAACAACGCAGGCAATCGTCCCAACGCCGGCAATAACGCCAACCGTCCCAACGCTGGCAACCGTCCACCCGCAGCGGACCGCGGCTATGGAAACAAGCCAGCCACCGGCACCAAGTCGGGCGCCTTCAGCGGATACAGCGCCGGAGGACAGACCCGGGCGGAGAGCAGTCGTGGAAAGCAGAGCATGGGTGGTGGCGGAGGAGCACAACGCAGCGCGCCTGCAGCTCGCAGTGGCGGTGGTGGTGGCGGTGGTCGCAAACGTTAAGCGCCAACTACAGATTGAATTGACGATTATCAAAATTGCCGATGGCTGGTTGGGGGTTTCCAGATGAAGATGTCCGACAAGAATTCGAAAGGTGCATGCATGCAGTGGCAATTAAAGTTCATGAGCGCGGTAGTTTTGCTGGCGTCGTTCGCCTTGTTGGGGGGGATCATTTGCGCCCAGGAGCCCGGGCAGAAGACCTTCGCGACTCCGCAGGATGCCAGCAAGGCACTCTACGAAGCCGGGAAAGCTGCTGACAAGACCGCGATCGAGGCTGTTCTCGGGGCGTCTTCGGCCAGCGTCATCTCCTCTGGTGACGAGGTGCAGGACAAGAAGACTCTGGATTCTTTCATCCAACGCTATGAGCAGATGAATCGCTGGGCGAAGGAGATCAACGGAAATCAGACCCTTATTCTTGGGGCGGAAAACTGGCCGTTTCCCATTCCTCTCAAGAAGGACGCGGCTGGCACCTGGTACTTCGACACCAAAGCGGGCCTGAAAGAGATACTGTTCCGTCGCATCGGCAAGAACGAGCTTGCGGCCATTCGCGTCTGCGATGTTCTCGCTGACGCGCAAGACGAATACTTCAGCCAGAAGCAGGAGTACGCACAAAAATTCGCCAGTGACCCCGGGAAGCAGAACGGACTCTACTGGAAGGCCGAGGAAGGACAGCCAGAGAGTCCCGTCGGGCCGCTGGTAGCCTACGCCACGGGTGAAGGCTATGGCGGCCAGCATGATACTCCGCAGCCTTTCCACGGCTACTTTTACCGGATACTCACCGCTCAGGGGGCCAACGTCAAAGGTGGCGCCAAGAGCTACATTGTGGACGGGAAGATGACCGGCGGCTTCGCCTTCGTCGCCTATCCCGCGGAGTACCGTAACTCCGGAGTGATGACCTTCCTGGTTGGTCCGGACGGCGTTGTGTACGAAAAAAACCTCGGTCCCAAGACTGCCGATCTCGCCAAACAAATGAAAGCCTACAACCCCGACAAGACCTGGAAATCAGTCTGGAGCGAAGAAGACGAGAGCGAGAGCGATAGCGAGTAACTGCGCGGCAGGACCGTTCCCAGCCGCAAGCTGGCGACAAGGGCACCGATCAGCAGGTCATCGCCCGCCCCGGTATATCGCGAAGCGGGTTTAGCCGGCCGGGCACAAACCAATTTTCCGGAAGGCTCTCATTTCGATTCACGCGGCATCTGTAAGACGTCACTCTGCTGGTTTGAGTTACAAGCAGACTCTGTGACTCTGGGGTGCGACCGTGGGGACAATTGCGGGTCACTCTCGGAGCGCTGACCAACAGACTAGGGTTTCATGCATGAAAACAGGGATCGCTCGTAGGGCGGCTAGCGCTGGGCTGCGGCATTACTCTTACACCGGCTTGCCAGCAGCTTTCGTCGGCTTGGGCTCGTCGCTCCATCTTCCACTGAAGAGCTTGCCGCCTCGATGTTCGGCGACCATGGCCGATATCCCCATCACGCCCATGACAAGGAAAATGGCGAAGAAGACAATTGCAATCACCAGGACCGGCATACCACACCTCGTAACCTAATTGTGCCGTGCCAGCGAACTTCCTTCCGTGATCGCGATCACACGTGGATGTGATGTGGGCCGCGGGGAGCAGCTCCGGTAGGGTCATAGAGATTGCTGCAAATTCCAACCGCGGCCAGCACGTGTGCGTCCGTGGATTAGGACAACCGTAATCGCAGCCTGTTGGTTGCGTCATTTCTAACGCAGTGCACCAGACGCAATCACACCATCTGCGTGCCCCACAGATCGTGCAGGTGCAGCACGCCGAGCAGGCGGCTGTTGTCGTCGATCACGGGAAGGGAAGTGATTTTCTTCTGCTCCATGATGTCGAGCGCGGCAATGGCAAAGACATCCGGCCCAACAACCTTGGGCGAACGCGTCATGCATTCGCCGGCGCTGAGATCGAACACGTGTTTGCCGTGACGCTCCAGCAAGCGGCGCAAGTCGCCATCGCTTATGAGGCCTACGAGTTTTTCGTCTTCCACGACGGTTGTCATGCCCAGAGCTTTGCGCGACATCTCGTAGATGACCTCAGTCATAGGAGTCGCGGGAGTCACTCTTGGGACAGCATCTCCCCTGTGCATCAGCGAGGAGACCCGGGCAAAGCGCTTACCCAGTTTGCCGCCAGGATGCAAATTGGCGAAGTCCTCCTCTTTAAATCCGCGACGCTCGGAGAGCGCGACCGCAAGGGCGTCTCCCAGCGCGAGCATCGTCGTTGTCGAAGCTGTTGGAGCGAGTCCCAGCGAGCACGCTTCATGGGCGACCGAGCAGTCGAGTGCAATGTCGGCGGCCTGCGCCAAGGTTGACCCACTCCGCGGCTCGTCGGGAGTTGAATGGAGATCATCGCAGGTCATGGTGATGAGCGGCACTGCCAGCCGCTTCACCGTAGCCAGTAGCTGTATGATTTCGCCGGTTTCTCCGCTGGCCGAGAGCGCGAGAACGACGTCGCCACGGACCACCATCCCGAGGTCGCCGTGCAGGGCTTCGGCGGGATGAAGAAACAGGGCAGGACTTCCGGTCGAGGTGAAGGTCGCGGCGATCTTGCGGGCGATCAGGCCGCTCTTGCCCATGCCGGTGACGATGATTCGCCCGGCACAGGCGTAGAGCATCTCGACAGCGCGCTCAAAGTCGGCCGCCATCGGGCCGGCGAGACGATCGGCAAGTGCGCGCAGGGCGGCGGCCTCAATGCGCACTACGTTTTCGCCAATGTTTTTCATGGTGAGTTCCGCGGCCGATCTGCCGCGCCAGGAGGTCATCGAGCGGCCGGCCGCGGCAGCAGCCCGCGAGAATCGAAGACTAGCACTTGCTCGTCGTTCTCACCGCCGTTCAGGGGAACGTTCTTGCCGTTGAACGAGAGTTCCAGCACGCCCGCGTTGCCTGTCCAAAACACCACTTTGTTCGTGGCGTGGACGATCTTCACATCGCCGGGGTTTATCACTCCTTCGATCAGAACCTTGCCATCGGACTTGACCTCAACCCACGCGCGATCCTTGGCGCGGACCGTGACTTCAAATGGCGCTCCGCTTTCCGCGCTGGCAGAACCGGTTGCGGTGGAAGCAGCCGCGGAACCGGAAGGATGCGGCAAACTCTCGGCAGCTTCTACTGTGCTAACAGACACATTATTCGACCCCGTCGATTTCGGAGGCATTGCTGAAAGGCTAGTCTGCTCTGAGGGTGATCCAGAAGGTCCAACTCCGGCTGGCACGGAAGCGGAATTGCCGCTCGAATTGGAATCGGTCGTTTTGACCCCCGAATTCGGTGGTGCCGCTCCTACAGCTTGTGCCCGCGCCAGACTTTCCTTCTGTCGCTGCTGATACAGCTGCCAGCCTCCCGCCGCGCCTACGATCACTAGCAGCAGGATGAGAACCGGAATCAGCGGAAAGCCGCCGAGGTAGGAGACGCTGCTGGCAATGTGCTCGGATCGCGTGCATGGAAGAGTTCTGGTGGGCGATCAGCCGAACATCGGGAGGCGCCTCGTGGGCCGCCTTTAGATAATCGGCAACCGCTTGTTCTTCGTCGATGCCGAAATACCTGGCATAAGCGCGAACATAACCCTTGTTGAAGATGCCGCCCGGAAGCAGATCGAATTGTTCCTCTTCGAGCGCGCGAAGCAGGCGCGTGCCAATCTTTGTGGTCGCGCAAATATCGTCGAGCGAGATGCCACGCAACTCGCGCTCCCGCCGTAGGCGTTCGCCGAACCCCTTTGCGCGAGTGTCCGGTCTCTTCAAATGATTTACTCACTTGAGGTTAGCCAGATTCTTTATCGAATCATATGAAGTCCCGTTGGCGGTGTCAATCCGGGACGGGAATTCGTTGCTTGTGCATTCTCTCCGGACAGCTCTTGAGGTGGTATGCTCGAATCAAGCATGCGTGTACCAGTCCAGCCGGAAGTGGAACAGCCGTGATTTCCGGTCAAGATAGACAAAATCCCCGTAAGTCCTGTCTAGCCGGAGCGTTTTGGAGTTGGGGTTGTCGGGGCCCATGGTCGCTTTGCGTGGACAGGAGGATGACATCGCGTTTCAGGGGCTCGCATGTCATTTCCAACAGCGGACGAAGACCGCCAATCCTACGAGTTGGACATCTTTCACGACGTTGCCAAGGCGCTAACGTCGTCGCTCGACCTCGACACCATCCTGCAAACAATCATGGAGAAAATGGCCGCCTACTTTGAGCCGGCGACCTGGTCTCTGCTGATGCTCGACGAAACCAGCAAGGAGTTTTATTATGCAGCGGCGGTGGGCAAGGGTTGCGAGAGCGTCAATGCTCTCAGGTTATGACACTGGTGAAACTCTGGCACGCTGGGTCATTGAGCAAGGAGAAGCCGATCTATTAATCTCTGATGTCAACCGGGACGCTCGCGCTCCAGCAGAGCAGCAACGACGATTTCTTCGCCCGACGGATGTTCGGTGGTCTGCATGCCGGTCCGGACCGGGCGGCAAGATGCTGGGCATCATCCAGTTGATGAACATTGACATGCGGGTCTACGCCCGCAACGAGATACTGCTGCAGACCCTTGCCGATTACGCGGCCATCGCCATCGAGAACGCCCGCGCCGTCAGCCGCATTCAGGAACTCAGCATCACCGACGATTGCACCGGCTTGTACAACGCGCGTCATCTGTTTACCGTGCTTGCTGAGGAAGTTCACCGCTCCCGAGCGCTTTGGTTACGAATTCAGCCTTCTGTTTCTCGATCTCGATCATTTCAAGCGGTCAACGATCAACACGGACACCTGATTGGCAGCAAGCTGCTGGGTCAGGTCGGGCAGGCGCTTCGCGAAAACCTGCGGCTGGTGGATGCCGCTTTTCGTTATGGCGGGTGACGAGTTCGCCATCCTGCTGCCGCAGACCTCCAAAGGACGCGGCCCTGTTTGTGGCCACGACGCCTGATGGCAGTGTTTCAAGCTCAATCCTGGCTCGCTGGCGAAGACGCCCGAAGTATCACTTGCGGCCAGCGTCGGGATTGCGAGCTATCCGGTAGGACGCCGACACTCCGCAGGCCATCGTGCATCGTGCGGACGAGATGATGTACCAGGTGAAGCAGGCCGGGCGAAACAACATCGCCGTCTCCGGCGTGGGAGTGGTGGGATTGGAAGGAAGGGCACAAGTAACATCAGCAGATCAGACGTTAGCATGCCTGGAGTATACATGGCCGAGCGATGATCGCCGTATGTTAATTTGGTTGCCGCGTCGCTACATCTTCCCGCCGGCTGCCATGTGTTGGGATTTGCCGGGGCAGTTAGGATTCACGCCGAAGTCCCACACGTAAAGGTTCATCTCGTCCGGGCCGAGCATCTCGACAACGGCATATTCGCCGGGCGCAAGATCCCCAGGGGAGTGACTTTCACCCACTCGCCGGTCCCCAGTTCTTCGACTTTGGCAGGCACGACGGTGCTCTGCTCGCTCGTTTTTCCTGTGGCAGAGATCTTGAGGATTGCCGACGACGCGCGCGCCGTTCTTCATCTCGGCGCGCACAATCCGAAAACGGTCACTCAGCGCAACGTCGTTCCCCGGGCCTTCGTCGATGTCAACATAGATCGTGGGCCGCGGCACATGCGATTGAATCTGCGCGTGCGCGCCTTTGAGCTCGAAAGTCTGCTTGGTGCCGGCCAGAGGATTGAGCGCCGCACGAAGAGTGTTCTTGCCCGTACTCTTATTTACCTCGCTGCCATTCTGCACAATTTCTGCCAGCTCCGGTTTGCCCTGATACTGATCGAACAGGAACACCCCGCCGCTTCCCGGCAGACGCAGACCAGGAGCGATCTCAGGTGAGTTGGCTTCTTCTTTCTCGCGTTCTTCTTTTTCCTCCGGTGTCTCTTCCAACTTGCGTGAGCTTGCCACTGCTCAGGTCGGCTTCGTATTTCTTGGTGGCATCCCAGTCGATCAGCGAACTGGGAATGTCTTCCCACTCGTAACGCTCGGCGCTGAGGTAATGCACGCGGTTACCCTGGATCTCGTACTTCACGACCGACTGGTAGGAGCCATCCTTCAGAATGAGGCGCTTCGTTTTTTGTTGAGCTTCAACGCTCGCAACATGCAGCAGCAACGGCGCAGCCAACGCCATCAGGGCCAGAGCAGATGATCAAGTTGAGCAAAGACCAACGCATCTTACCAGTTTAGACCCGAACATCGAGAGGAAAGACTCGCCGGACGCCCGCGTCTGTGACGTTGGTCACAGTTTGATGTCCGCTTCCTGAGCGACAATAAACGGTCGCTGTGATCCGGCCCTCCCCATGCGGTACGCGCCGCTTGTGGGCCGCGACAGCGCTGCTTACCGAGGTTAATGAATGGAGAGCGCACTCTTGATCCACCGCCTGCAATTCGCCTTCACGGTGACCTATCACTACTTGTTTCCGCAGTTGACCATGGGACTGGCGCCGCTGATCGTGATTTTGAAAACCCTGGCGCTCAAGACAAACGACGAGCGCTACGACAGGGCTGCCCGCTTCTGGGCAAAGATTTTCGGCATCAACTTCGTCATCGGCGTGGTGACCGGAATCCCGATGGAATTCCAGTTCGGCACCAACTGGTCGCATTTCTCGCGCTTTGCCGGCGGGGTCATCGGACAGACCCTCGCCATGGAAGGCTGTTTCGCTTTCTTCCTGGAATCGACCTTCCTGGGACTGTTTCTTTACGGCGAAAAGCGACTGAGCAAAGGGATGCACTGGTTCGCTGCGCTGATGGTCTTCCTGGGCTCGTGGCTATCGGGCTACTTCATCGTCGCCACCGATGCCTGGATGCAGAACCCAGTCGGCTACGAGCGCACCGCCGACGGCTCGTTCCAGTTGACCAGCTTCTGGCAGCTGGTGCTGAATCCCTGGGCGTGGTTGCAGTACGCGCACAACATGAGCGGCGCGGTGATCACCGGCGCGTTCGTCATGAGTGCCGTGGGGGCATTCTACCTGCTCAGCCAGAAGCACGTGGAGCAGGGCCGCATCTTCGTGCGCCTGGGTGTGATCGCCGGGCTGATCGTCAGCGTGTTGCAGCTTTTCCCGACTGGCGACTGGGCAGGCCGCATGGTCGCGCAAAAACAGCCGGTCACGCTGGCCGCAATGGAGGCGCTGTGGGAGACGCAACCTGGCGCGCCGCTGGTCATCCTCGGCCAGCCCAATGTTGCCGAACAGAAGCTCGACAACGCGATCGTGGTTCCCAAGATGCTGAGCTTCCTGACCTGGCGCCGCTGGAATGCCGAGGTGCAAGGCCTAAATCACGTTCCCAAGGAAGACTGGCCCGACAACATTCCGCTGCTCTACTACGCCTACCACATCATGGTCGGCCTGGGGACCATCTTCATCGCGATTTCGGCGATTGCGGCTTTGCTGCTTTGGCGCAATCAGTTGTACAACGCCCGCTGGATGCTCTGGATCCTGCTGCTGCTGGCGCCCTTCCCCTACATCGCGAACACGGCCGGCTGGATGACCGCCGAGCTCGGCCGCCAACCCTGGCTGATTTACGGCTTGCTGCGCACCGTGGATGGCTACTCGAAGATGGTCTCCGCGGGAAACGGCTGGTTCAGCTTCCTGGGCTTCCTCGGGATGTACACCGTGCTCTCCATGCTGTTCCTGTTCCTGGTGTCGCGCGAGATCCAGCACGGGCCTGACCCCGCGCAAGAAAACGTTAAAGATGGTTCCAGTCACTCCGGCGGAGGTGCGATAGCCATGGCAACTATTATGGTTCATGATCGTCGCGGTAATGGTCGCGGTTTATGTTCTGCTGGACGGCTTTGATCTCGGAGCCGGCGCGGTCCATCTCTTCATCGCCAGGAACGACGAGGAGCGCAGTACCATCCTGCGTGCCATCGGCCCGGTATGGGACGGCAACGAGGTTTGGCTGCTCGCCGCCGGTGGAACGCTGTACTTCGCATTTCCGCTGCTCTACGCCTCCAGCTTCAGCGGCTTTTATCTGCCGCTGACGATGGTGTTGTGGCTCCTCATGCTGCGCGGCATCGGCATTGAGCTCCGCACGCACATCGACGACAAGCTGTGGAAGGGTTTCTTCGACGCCATCTTCGGACTGGCAAGTATTCTTCTGGCCATCTTCTTCGGAGCAGCGCTGGGTAACGTCGTGCGCGGCGTTCCGCTTCAACGCCGATGGCTACTTCTTCGAGCCGCTGTGGACCAACTGGCGCGTGGGCGAGCAGAACGGCATCCTCGACTGGTACACCGTCATCTGCGGCGTGGTCGCGCTGGTGACGCTCGTCATTCATGGGTCGTTGTATCTGGCGACGAAGACGGAAGGCGAACTGAACCTGAAGGCGCGCAAAGTCGCGTCAACGTTGTGGCCGGTGCAGGTGCTGCTTACTATTTTCAGCTTGATCGCTACGGTGTATGTCGTTCCGCACGTGCTCGAAAACTACAGCAAGTGGCCTATCGGATATCTGGTGCCGGTCATCGTGATCGGCAGTCTGGCGTATCTGTACTTCGCCCATTCCCGGGGGAATGAGAAGGGCGCGTTCCTGGCTTCGTGTGTCTACATCGTCGGCATGCTGGTGGGAGCGGCGTTTGCGCTCTATCCCAACGTGCTGCCGGCAAGCACCGGCGAGCAATACAGCTTGACCATTTACAACACCGCCGCTGGCGCACACGGATTGGCGGTTGGCTTCGTGTGGTGGACGATGAGCATGATTATCGCCCTCGGATATTTCGTCTTCGTCTACCGCATGTTCCGCGGCAAGGTGAAGCTGGACGAAGGCGACGGGCACGGATACTGAGAGCGTCAAACTCACGCGCCCACTGCGGCTCCGGCGGTCGTCGGCAACTGCGCCTTCTCCCAGGCGTCGAAGCCGCCGATTACGTTGATCACGTTGTGGCCTGCCCGCTGCAGCAGGCTGCACGCGATCATGCTGCGATAGCCGCTCTTGCAGTGCACGGCGACGGTCGCATTGGACTCGAGCTGCGGCAACGCGGCCTTGAAGCGGTCGAGCGGATACCAGTCCGCGTCCGTCGATGTGGCCTGCGTCCCACTCGCCTTGCCGGCGAACGTCCAGCACCTGCAGATCTGCTGATCGTTCAACCGACGTTAGTTCCTGCACCGTCATCTGCGGCGACTGTGCCAGTTCGAATCCGGCGCGCTTCCATCCGTCTGTACCGCCCTCCAGGAAGCCAGCCAGGTCTTCGATCCCCACCCGCGCGAGGCGAAGGCGTGCCTCGGTCAACTGTTCCGGCCGTGCCGGCAATCAGCACCGGGCCAGACGAGAGCCCAAGCACCGCCCCGGCCCACGACGCGAACTGACCCGAGAGCGCGATGTTGACTGAACCGGGCACATGGCCTTCGGCGAACTCGTCGCCGGGGCGGACATCCAGCGCAACTGCGCCGCGCTCCAGCATGGCCTTCAGCTCTGCCGCCGAGATTGGTTTCAGCGCCGGCAATTCGGTGAGCGGTGTCGCGCCCGCGCGATTGATCGCCGCGTCTTCGAGGAAATAGTCGGGACGGGCGGGAAGGTTGGTCGTCATCTGCCGGATGAATTCGTCCCGGCTCTTGATCTGAAGGGCGTAGTTGGTGAGCCGCTCCGTGCCGATGGTCGAGGAGCGCTCGGCGCGCATGTTGCGGCCACACAACGATCCGGCGCCGTGCGCGGGATAAACCAGCACGTCATCCGGCAGCGTCAGCAGCTTGTCGTGCAGCGAGTCGTACATCAGCCCGGCGAGTTGCTGCGGCGTGTGCGTCTTCGACAGGTCGGGCCTGCCGACGTCGCCGATGAAAAGCGTGTCGCCAGTGAGCGACTGCCCACGGCGCGCTGCGACTTCTCTTCGTCAGTGACGACCAGGCAGATGCTTTCCGGCGTATGCCCGGGCGTTTCGAACGCCGTGATGCGCAGCTTGCCAACGCGCAGCTCGAATCCGTCGGTTACGTCCACATGAGGGAAAGTGGCGCCCGCCGCTTTGCCGATGTAGATGGTTGCGCCGGTGCGCGCCGCCAGCTCGTTGTGTCCGGAGACGAAGTCGGCGTGCAGATGCGTCTCGAAGATGTAGCGGATCTGGAGGTTCTGTTTCTGCGCCGCCTCCAGATAGATCTCAACATCACGCTGCGGATCGACAACAACGGCTTCGCCTTCCGATCCCAACATGTAAGAGGCGTGTGCCAGACATCCCAGATAGAACTGTTCGAAGTACATGGATTCTCCTGTGCGGAGAACATGATACTGCCAAGCTCACGAATCGCGGAGTATTTTGTTTACCGCTCATAAATTTCCGCCAGACCCTTCAAACGGGCGCCGATCGCGGGCGTCAACGCATCGGACCGGAACCGCCAGCGCCAGTTTCCGGAAGGGCTTCCGGGCAGGTTCATGCGGCCCTCACTGCCGACGCCGAGCACGTCCTGCAGGGGAAACAAGACGATGTCGGCTACCGACGCCATGAGGGTTCGAATCATGACCCAATTAATCTCCCGGCCGTCGGTATGCAAATACCGCCGTGCGTATTCCATTTCCTTCTCGACATCGGCGAGAGTGCGAGTGCTGTCGGCTCCGGCGCTGCCCGTCCACCAGCCAACGACGGTATCGTTGTCGTGAGTGCCGGTGTAGGCGACGAGGTGACGTGGATAATTATGCGGCCTAAAGTTCGGGGCTTGGGGATCCGTGCCAAAAGCGAATTGCAAGATCGCCATGCCCGGAAATCCGAACTGCTCACGCAATGCCTCAACTTCTGGGGTAATGACGCCGAGATTTTCGGCAACAATAGGCAGCTTACCGAGCGATCGCTCCAGGGCCTCAAAAAGTGGAGCGCCAGGACCCTTTACCCACTTGCCGTTGATAGCCGTTGTTTCACCGGCCGCAATCTCGTAGTAGCCTGCAAATCCGCGGAAGTGGTCCAGGCGGATCATGTCAAGCACATCGAGCGCGCGACGGAAGCGGGCAATCCACCACGCGTACCCACTCTTCGCGTGCGCCTCCCAGCGATAGATCGGATTGCCCCAGAGTTGGCCCGTGGCACTGAAGTAGTCCGGCGGAACGCCCGCCACGACTTTCGGCTGTCCGTTGTCATCGAGTTCGAACAATCCGCGATCGGCCCAAACGTCGGCGCTGTCGAGCGCAACGTAGATCGGCATGTCTCCCATGATGCGAATGCCATTGCGCCTGCAATGCGCTTTCAGCTCATTCCACTGCCGCTCGAATTCAAACTGGATGAACTTGTTGCATTCAATTTCTGTGCGCAGCTCATTGCGCGCTCGTTCCATCGCCGCTGGCTCGCGCAGCGCCAGTTCGCGATCCCAAAGCGTCCACATAACGTTGTGGTGCGCTTCTTTCAACGCCATGAACAACGCATACTCGTCGAGCCATGCGGACTTGTCTCGGCAGAACGCATCGAAAGCCTCGCGCTCAGCCGGCGCGCTTCGCTGAAATGCTTCAAATGCCCTGCGTAGGAGCCGGGTCTTCCACGCGATGACCGCGCCAAAATCGACGTTATCGGCAGGGAACTCCTGACGCTCATTGAGGTCACGAGCGTTGAGGTATCCATGCTCCGCAAGCGTATCGAGGCTGATCAGCAGAGGGTTGCCCGCGAAGGCAGAAAAGCACTGGTAAGGCGAGTCTCCGTATCCCGTCGGCCCAAGCGGCAAGACCTGCCAGATAAGCTGTCCGGCATCCGCAGGAAATCGGCGAAGCGATGCGCCTCGGCCCGAGTTCGCCAATACCGTAGGGTCCCGGAAGGGAAGTGGGATGGAGAAGGATGCCGCTGGATCTTGGGAATCTCATGCGCCGTGCTTAGCCTGCTGCGATCTCATATCACAACCTCGTTCTCGCGCGCCGGTACCACTGCCACCTGCTCGGCTCCAGGATCGACGACGCGCTGCATCAGCACCGCCGCGATCGCCATGAAGACGCCGCCCGCGATAACGGCAGCCAGGCGATTGTTGTGCAGCAGGTGGTTCATAACCCAGCCGAAGCCCAGCGAAGCGATGATCTCGGGAAGGACGATGAAGAAGTTGAAGATGCCCATGTACACGCCGGTTTTCTCCGCTGGCAGCGATCCGGCCAGCACCGAATACGGCATTGAGAGAGTGCTGGCCCAGGCGATTCCCACCCCGACCATCGAGAGCAGAAGAAAATTCTTGTCGTGGATGAAGGCCACCGATAGCAATCCGAGTGCTCCACACAATAGGCAGAGGCTGTGTGCGTGTTTACGGCCCGACAAGCCTCGCCAGGTTCGGCAGGAAGAAGGAGAAGCCGAAAGCACACAGCAGAATACATCCCGAAGCAGACGCCAGCCCACTCGACGCCGCGTAGTATAGAGCGGCGATGTCTGATCGGCCGCGCCGAAAACATTGCGCGCAACCGCGACCGGGAAGTACAGCCACATACAGAACAGCCCAAGCCAGGTGAGCAACTGCACAGGAGCCAACTGGCGCATGGTCAGCGGCATTTCGCGGATCGCAGTGAGGATTCTCCGAAGCATGACTCATGATCCGCGATGCTCGGCTTTATGCTGGCGAAAGGCGTCCATATCTTCCGGCGGATATTCTTGAGTCGTGACGATGGTCCACAACACGGCCCCGAAGAACGCTGCAGCGCCGATGTAAAACGACAGTCGCACCGTCAGCGGGATGGCGTGCCTGGAGCTCTCGGCTGCGAGATGAAACACGTTGGTCAGCAGCCACGGCAGCGCCGACGCCACCACCGCGCCCAGCCCGATGAACAGGCTCTGCATCGCGAAGCCTTGCGTGCGCTGTTCCTCCGGCAAGTAGGTCGGCAACGAAGGCGCGGAAGGGCTCCATGCTGATGTTGATGGAGCTGTCCAGGATCCAGAGCAGGCCCGCGGCCATCCACAGCGCGGAACAACGCGGCATCAGGATCAGGGCGCAAGAGCTGAGAATCGCTCCGGTCAGAAAGTACGGACGGCGTCGGCCCAGCCGCGTCCAGGTGTGATCGCTGGCGTGGCCGATGATCGGTTGCACGAGCAAGCCGGTCAGCGGAGCGGCCAGCCACGAGATCGGGATCTGATCGGCGCGCGCTCCAAGGTATTCGTAGATGGCGCTCATGTTGGCCATCTGCAGTCCCCAGCCAAACTGGATGCCGAGAAAGCCGAAGCTCATGTTCCAGATTTGCCAGAAGCTTTTGCGCGGCTTTTGCATGACGTTTCCAGTCCCGCGAAGTGACCTTATTAGTGATCTCCGATTCGCCAGTTGCGGTTGAACCGGAAGCCTAAGCGCCACCGGACATGGTTGTCAACAAAACCTTGTGCGGAGTTAATTTCGACCGTGAGAAAATGCCCGCATGAATTTCATGCCCCGGAAACCATACCGAATTTGCGATGGACCCGCGCATTCGCGCGCTCACACGTTTCTGCTCTCGCGTTGGTCCTGGCTTTTGCACTGGCAGCGGCGGCCCAGCCCGGCAGTGAGCCTCGCGTCACCAAGGTCGAGCCTCCAAATTGGTGGGTCCGGTTTCCAGCCGACAGTTATGGTCTTGCTTTACGGCGACAACCTTGCCGGAGCGAACATTTCAGTCGATTATCGCGGGGTATCGGTCGCCAAGACACAAACGCAACCCGACGGCAAACACGCTTTCGTGTGGCTCAGTTTGAATCCCGAGACGCGCCCGGGAGAAGTTGGCATTAACGTGAAGACCTCTTCGGTGCGACGCGCGCAACTCTGCCGCTGCTGCGCGCGCTCTCCGCAGGAGGCAAGTTTCAAGGGATCACGCCCAACGACGTCATTTACCTGATCATGCCCGATCGCTTCGCCGACGGCGATCCCAGCAATAATCAGCCGAAAGCAGCCGCTCCCGGCACTTATGACCGTAGTGGACCGAAGACTTACCACGGTGGCGACTTGAAGGGCATTCAGGAACACCTGCCAATACTTCAAGGACCTCGGAGTCACCGCGCTTTGGCTCACGCCGCTGTATGACAACGACGACTCCACCTCCGACTATCACGGCTATGGTGCGGTTGACGAGTATGCAGTCGAAGATCACTTCGGCACGATGAAGGATTATCAGGAATTGGTTGCTGCCGCTCATCAACTCGGTCTAAAGGTTCTGTTGGACATGGTTCCGAACCACGTCGGGCCCGAAGCATCCGTGGGCGGCATCGCAGCCTGCGCCCAACTGGCTGCACGGCACAACTGAACATCACCTCGACAACGACTATCACTATCCACCTATCACCGACCCGCATGCTGTGCAGGCGAACTATGTGAGCGCGCTCGAAGGATGGTTTGCCAACGTCCTGCCCGACTTGGCGCAGGAGAATCCTCTGGTCGCTCAATATCTGCTGCAGAATGCTTTGTGGTGGACGGAGAGCGGCGGACTCGATGGCTTTCGTATCGACACCTTCCCCTATGTGCCGCGTGCCTTTTGGGCCTATTACCATGCGGGTCTGTTTTCAAATTACCCGCACTTCTTCACCGTTGGCGAAATTTATAACTCCGATCCCACAGTGACCTCGTACTGGGCGGGCGGCCAGACCGGCTTCGATGGCATTGACACTCGTCTCACAACGCCATTCGACTTCCCGATGAATTCCGCCATTCGCGAGGCCGTCGCTCACGGAGCTTCCGCCAAAAAGATTGTGGAGGTGCTTCGCCAGGACCGCCTCTATCCTCATCCCGAGCTGCTGGTTACTTTCATCGGCAACCACGACATGAAGCGCTTCCTGACCGATGCCAACGGCTCGCGCGAGAAGTTGAAGCTGGCGTTTTCGTTGCTCGCGACTCTGCGCGGGATACCGCAGCTTTATTATGGCGATGAGATTGGTATGACCGGCGGTGACGACCCCGATAACCGGCACGATTTCCCCGGCGGATTCCCTGGCGATCAGCACAACGCCTTTACCGAGGCGGGTCGCACGCCGGAAGAGCAGGACATCTACGCTCACGTGCAAAGTCTGTTGAAGCTTCGCCAGGCTCACGTCGCGTTACGCACAGGAGTGCAGAAGCATGTCGCCGTAGCGGACAATTATTACGCGTTCACCCGAGAGACCAACAGCGAGCGCTTACTGATCGTCTTTCATAACCGAGACGTTGCTGAAAACATCACACTGGACTTTTCGGATACGACGCTGGCCAATGCGAAGTCTCTGACACCAATCTTCGCCGCCTCGCCCCCACAGCTTGACGGCACGAAGTTGCAGCTGCAAATGGCGCCCAACAGTCTGATGATTTACCTGGTGCAGTAGCGAAGGGGCAGCGGTCGTCGCTGGTGTGTGCGAGCCTGGCGATCACTTGGGGCGGGCGAGAGCCTCGGCTTTGCGAATGGCGGCTTCGTGCAGATCGTACGCTTCGAGGGCCTTGCGGGCTGCTTCGCGGGCCATGCTGGTACTCATTCGGTTCTCTGCTTCGGCGAAGGCATCTTCCGCGTCCTCGTGAGCGTTGTACGCGGCATCGTCCGCCTCCTTCACTCGCTGGACCGCGGCCATGATTTGAGACTCGAGCTTGGGCCCTTCATCCTTTTTCCCGGGCTTCGCTTTCTGCCGCGCTTGTTTGGCGTCGCCGTTTTGCAACACCAGATGGTTGTAGGCAATCTTTAGATTGTCGCTCCATGTCGCCTTGACCTTCATCTCGAATTCATCGAGGGCGGCCCTGGCTTCATCGGCAATTCCCCGCACTCGCTTCTTTTCAAGCAGCCATTTCCAGACTCCCCATTCCGTTCCTTCCGTCATGATTGCCCTGGCGTCTTCAACTGCTGGCAGTTTTCGCATGGTCAACCTCGCCTCCAGAGAAATAGCTTGAGAATCCTGGCGATCAAAAGCCCGGAGCCGCTCGCAGTCTGCCTGCAGCAACTCGAATTCAAACCGACTTAGGTAAGCTGTACCCGGGGCGTGCCCGCACCTGCCCGGCCGGTGCGGGGACACTGCTCTCCCTTTCTGTCTTGACCTTGACGTCGCCGCCATCGAAGATGGCGGCACTTGCCACGCTGAAAAAAGTTCCCGCCTCCGAGCTCTTCTTCGGCTACTTTCGCACAATATTCTTTCCAAACGAGAACTTCGTTCCCACCACAACCCGCACGCTGTTACGACCGCCATCCAAGATATTCGAGAAATAATTAAAGTGAACAAAGTCGGACGCGACACGAAGACCGAAGTTCGGGGTGATCTCCCAGGTGATCCCACCTCCGAAACCGTAAAATACTACCGTGTCAGAGCTGGACGTCTTCCCGTTCAAGAGGCCGTTGACAATCCCGGCGGTGATCGGGTCATTCGGCTTGGCCGTGAAAACCCCGTGCAGTGCCCCGAGCGCCGGACGCGCGAAGAAGGTCACGTGTTGCAGTCTGCGGTAGTTGAATTGCGGTCCGGCCTCATATGTATAGGTTGAAGAGTTGTAAGGGACCGCCAATACGAACCCCGGGGGCAGATAAGGCAGAATCGGCGCCAATTTCGCCTGCGTTGCCGAATTAAGAGAGCTCGGCAGCAGCGAACTGTTGCCACTGGCGTAGCTGAAATCGGCGCCCAGTGTCAGCCAACTGCGAACGTTGACGCCAAAGTCGCCATCGAATCCCCGCTGAACCAGATTCAACGACGGCGTGCTGAGATAGGAAAAGGCGCTGAAAGTTGAGAACTGGCGGATGTCGGTTTGTTGTGAGACACAGTTGAGAACGGTCAGTAACAGGAATAGAGCAAGGACGCAGAAAAATGAGCGCCGCATAGAAAATCTCCTTGCGACTCGCCCCGATCAGGGCAACTCGGCAGTTTTAAGTTTTCAGCTGGGCTCGAATCGGTACGTTGTCACACTCCCGTAACACATGTAGTCGGGCCCGGCTGTGCTTCCATTCCAGTTTGAGTCACAGAAGCGCTTATGCAGCAACAAAATGGGAATATTTACGCGTTGCTTCCCATTTTGGAACCACACTCTCGTCACAATAGCTGTGTGACGGCGCTCGTTGCCAAATTGGGACGGATGTGCTGTTCAGAGCGGACGATTTTGACTCGCAGCGCGTCACGAGGTAACCCATGAAGACGCTTGAGACTATTTGCTATTCCTCCGAGTGTGCTAAGGGCAGGCGATGGGCGATGATGGTGTACGCCGAAGAGTTGAAGGCCAAGCCGATATGGGTGCCGGGAACATCGAAGTCGTTGTCAGGGTTCCCGGTCACGCAGTACCGCCAATCGACAACACCATCATTGCGCGTGTAGATCGCAGTTTCCAGCACTGTGTTGGGTATTTTGCGACGCAGAGAATCGAGAAAATTGCAGGTGCAGCGACCCGTGTAGCAGGTGGGCAGCACGCCTTGCCCGTGCTCGGCCAGAATCTGTTTGCGAACGTGTTCAGCGGCGCGCAAAACAGTGCGATGCGCGACCGTGCCACGAAACGGCGAGGCGAGAGTAATTACCGACGCGATGTCATCGGGTCTCTGGTTGGCTACCGAGCGCACAATGATGCCGCCCAGGCTGTGGCCGATCAAGTGGATCTTGCGCTCCGTCTCCATCAGAGCCTTCTCGATGTTCTCGTTCAGGCGCCGCTGGATCAGGATATTGGGGCAGTCAGCATTCAGCCCGATGCCGGAAAAGTACGCGCGATATCCAATGCGTTCCAACCAGGAGCGCAATTGCGTCAGATAGTTGTCGGTCCCCAGGAAGCCCGGAACGACGACCACACCTGAGCCGTCGCCACGTGGTACACCGAGGCCGTAATAAACAGGAGAGGCATGCAGGAGGAGAAGATCGGCGCCGAAGAGCGCTTCCTTCCAAATTGTGACGTCTGCTACTGCGTGGTCTTTTTGAAACCCGTTACGCGACGGAGCCATAGGCGATTCCGTGCTCTCCCTGTCCCTGTGAAATGGCTTAGCGGTCCAAGAATGCCCAAAGCCTCCGGGAGTTTACACCCCCTGCACGAATTTGCCTACACAATAAATGGAGACACCGCTGCCCTGCCAGTGGAGATCCAACGCTGGAGGAAGTCGCTATTTCAATCCGTCGAATCTCTTGCCGACCGTCGTTTCGGAGATGGACTCACTGGTCCCGGCCTACCTGTCGCGAGTGCTACTGCCGGAGCTTCTTCCGTCTCTCCATCATCAGGAGAGTAGAGAAAACTCTCGATCTCATCAATTTGCTCGTTCGCGTCATGATACCCAATCTCGATGAGATCGGTTGTGTACTTTGATGTGAACAGCAGATAACTCATCAAGTCTGCACAGGAAGCCTCATCACGCCCCAAGCTGCTGACAAAGTACTGGATAAGATAAGGCATGTCTTTCTGGTGCTGCTCGGCCAACTGTGATAAATCGACGGAAGGCGTAACCAGACATGTCGTCAGCGGCCGCATCCTTTCACACCCCTCGATACCAGGCTGGCTAATCTGACCACTACTCAACAGTTGATTCAATCGTTCTAAATGCTCGATGTCAGTAGCAAGGTGGTCCAGGAACATGACATTAAAAAGCACTCCCATGACCTGCGCCAGGGAGGGATCTCTCTCATCCGCAGATTCTTCCTGGTGCTCGAGACTTTGGCCGCGGACACCAATCGCGAAAATCCTCTTTGCGCCCAGCCGTATGATCGGGCTGAGGGGCTGCTGCAGGCGCAAACAACCATCGCCGAAGAAGGCTGTCCCTCGCGCGGTCTTGAGTCTTACCGGTTGAAAGACCAGAGGAATGGCAGCCGATGCGCAAATGTGGTCAACCGTGATCTTGGTCGCCAGGGTCACCCTCCGGCTCCGGTTCCACATTGGGTGGCCTTTCATCCCCTGAATGAAGAGATAGCTCTTGCCCGAGTTGTAGTTCGTCGCGGAGATTGCGAGTGCGTAAAGATACCCGCGTTTGATGTTCTGCTGGATTCGGTCACAATTGAGGCGCGTGCTGAGATAGTGCCTTAAAGGACTCGCATCCAGTAAGGATCGGGCATTTCCTCCTCCAAAAACTGCTCCAAACGAGAGGTCCAGGATCCAGGTGAGGGAATTACGAGCCTGCGAGAAAACGTCGCAGTGAAAGATATCCGAAGGTCTGAGTTCCGACCAAAGCCGGGCGATCACCTTGGTCACCAACGCAAAATCGTCGCTCCCGGCGGCTAGCGCGGAGCCATTAATGGCTCCGGCGGAAGAGCCACCAATGATAAGAAAAGGATTCCCCCGTGTTTGCACCCGCTTAATCTCGCCGATGCGTTTCAGAACACCGGCTTGATAGGCGCCACGGGCGCCGCCGCCGGTCATCACCAAACCGAGCGCGTTTTCCATCCCACGCACCTGCTGAGATTGCGAAAAGCGTGCCGCTGCACGGGCAACGGCACGCCGGCGAAGTGCGCCCTATCACTCCCTGGTTGAGGATCAAGATGAGCTGCACGCCGCCATTTACTTCACGCCTCACGCGGCGGCATGCGCCACTTCAACCTTGATCGGCCGGCCCGGGTGCTTGCGGCCTTGTGCCTTGCTGGCCCCTTTGTTCTCGGGACGACGTTTGGTCACGGTGTCAATCAGCGCCTTTTCGGTATCCACAAAGGTCTCTACGCCTTTACGGGCAAAGTCCGGCAACGGATTCACCACGAGAGGTGCGAGCATCTCCAGCGTACGTCCGGTGGCCTTCAGCTGGGTATTGATCTGCTTACCAGCCACGTCCATCAGCTTCTTCTGCGACTCGATGAAGGAGTCCGTCGCCTGCTGCGCGAGCTCCGTGATTTCCGTCTTCTTCATCTTCTTGCCGGTCCCGTTGCCGCTGGTTGCTCTGGTGGTTTCCTCTCTGATCACATTGAGAAATTTCTTTTGCGTGCGGACGAAGGTGTCGAAGCTGTCCCGGGCGGCCTCGACCAGGCCTTCCGGATCGTATGTCTTCTCGGCCTTTACCGCCGCCAGCCAGGCGTGAGTCTGCTTGCTGGCGATTTTCAGAAATTCCTCATGCATTTCGACAAAGGTATCGAAGCTGCGTTGCACCAGATCGGTCACGGCAACGGCAGGAGTGAAACCGCCCACCCGCTCTTTCACGCCGGTGGCAACGATCTCATATTCCTGTTTCGCTAAATTGAGAAGCAGCTTCTGTCCTTCGATAAAGTTGGACACTCCCTCGCCTACTACTTCAGACAACACCGCGCTCGGGCAATATGCGGTATCGCCAAGCCGCTCCCTGACAAAGTTGACGGCGCCAGTGTTCTGGCGCATTGCCAGGTCCACCAGGATTCGCTGGGTGGCAAAAAAGTTTTCAACCCCCTGCTGCACCCATCCTGACAGCAGGGAAACAAAGGATGACTCCGGAACATGAGTTTTGGCGGTTCCGGTCTTTACTGCTTTGGGCATGATGACAACCTCCGTTTATGCTGCATTGCAGCATCAATTGAAATGTAGTATTCATTGGACATTTTGTCAATAGCTGACTAAGATTATTTGCACTGCACAACGAAGGTGTTTGCGTGACGCCGAAAAAGATTGTGATTAAGAAGTACGCAAACCGAAGACTCTACGATACTTCCGGCAGCCGCTACATCAACCTGGAAGATATTGCTGCCCTCGTCCGAAATGGGAAAGACCTGCAAGTGGTGGATGCCAAGACGGGCGAGGACCTGACTCGCGTGACTCTGACGCAGATCATCGTGGAGGACGCCAAGGGACAACCCACCGGGCTGCCGCTGGAACTGCTGCGTCAACTTATCGTCGCTTCCGATCGCGTGGGCCAGGAATTCATCATGTGGTATCTGAAGTCGGCATTCGACGCCTATCAGAATGTGCAGAGCTCGGTCCGGAGTCGTGTGAGTGAGGTGCAATCCGCCGCCCTTTCACCTTTGCAACTGGTGAAAAATCTTGTAAAGGGTTCGCCGAAAGAAAGCCCCAGTGAACCCGCTGAGGAGATACAGGAATTGCGCAATCGTATTTCTGAACTGGAGGGTCGCCTGCGAAAGCCTAAGCGCCGCAGCAAGCGGAGTTCCGCGAAGGCGTAGGCGACCATTCTGCTCATTGGCGGACTACGATTCAGAATAGGCGAGAGGCTTATGCCGCAAACCGCCAACATCGTTCAGCTGAAACCTCGCACATTGCAGGCTTTCGAGGAGTATATCCGCGATAGCGAAGCGGCCATGGAGCCGTCACTGAAGGGCGACCGGCCCTTCTTGTGGTCTGATGGTAGCTCCGAGAGAAACCAGCGAATCAGCAAGGGAGAAATCGTGGCAGAATTCTGGTCGGGCAGGGGCGCCATCGAGGTGCCCAATGGCCTGATTCACGACTGGATTGGAGCGGTTTTCATTCCGCGCGCCACGGTGGAAGATGTTCTCGCCCTGGTTCAAAACTACGACAATCATAAGAAGATCTATAAGCCCGATGTGATGGATTCCAAGCTGATCAGCCAAGACGGCAACGATTTCAAAATCTTCATGCGGCTGCTGAAGAAAAAGATCATCACCGTGGTTCTCGACACCGATCACGACGTGCATTACTCTCCGGTGGACAGCAAGCGCTGGTTTTGCCGCTCCTACACCACGCGCATTGCCGAGGTCGAAGACCCCGGTACTGCAAAAGAAAGAGTGCTGGAGCCTGACACTGGATATGGATTTTTGTGGCGGCTGTATTCCTATTGGCGTTTTCAGGAAAGAGATGGCGGTGTGTACGTAGAGTGCCGAGCCGTCTCCCTCACCCGCGACATACCGCTGGGATTGGGATGGATCATTGAACCGATCATCCGCAAGCTGCCGCGCGAATCGCTGATCAACACCCTGCGAGCCACGCGTGACGGGCTGAGAGCCTCATAACAACACCTGAGCAATGGCGGACCGACTGCCGCAATCCTTTGGCGATCTTCAAATCTGTTCAAGTTGTAGCGATTTTCGGTTATTGTGTATGGCTATAGGGCAGTTCGAACGGCGCCACAGGGAAGATGAAGCAGACAGGACAACGCATTCTAGTTGGGGTGCTCGTCTTAGCGACGGCAGCCTGCGGTCGAAACGCTTTGGGCCAAACACCGCCGTCTGGAACTCGCCAGCAAGAGACCCAAATGCCAGAGACGCCGACGCCATCTTCCGCCGCGGCGTCTGAAAGGCTGCCGCCGAAAAACCTAAATCCGTTGCCTTCCTCTGTGGCGCCCGATAATTCATATGCGCCTCAACCGCTGTTTGAATTCACGGATTCCGATATCAAGTTCCAACTGGGCAGCTTCATGAATATGCTTCGGGACGCCAGGCATGAAAGCTGGGTACTGGCCGCTTATCCCGATCCCAAAACCAGCCGGCCCCTGATAGGAGCGGGATTCAGCCTCGATGTTCAGGCGACGGAGCACCCACAGCGCGATCCTCTCAACCCGCATACGTTCGTCGAGCCCTCTAGCGCTCAACTTTGGAAGGCTGCCGGACTCGATTCCGGAAGGCTCCAGCTCATCCTTGACCAGTACGACAAAGATCTGAACACTTGGAAGAAGAAAAGCTTTCGTCGAAAAATCAAGACTCACCAGCTCTCACCCGAACTAACCGACGAAGAGGCTACGCAGCTATTGCGAATCTCGGCCGTACAGGCCATCCACAACGCGCGAGCGTATTGCCGTGAGTTCGATCAGCTAACCGCGTCCCAGCAGATGGCATTAACCCAATTGGTGTTCCAGATGGGCGTGAATCTTGAGGAATTCATCCAATTTCTCACCGCCATCAACGACGCGACCTATCGCGATTCCACACAACCGGGGAGTGAGACGGACCTGGAAGCCGAGCATTGGAAAACGGTGCAAACCGGGCTCATTCAAAGTCAGTGGGCCAGACGCTATACCACTCGCGCCGTTTCAGTCATCGCGATGTTCGACCCGGGCTACGACCAGAATCCCAAGGCAGCGGAGCGTAAAGTGCAGGCGACGCTTCGTCCCCCCGCGCGTCATCGCAAGACGCAGCATGCAAAATCTGTCCGTGCGAGGAACGATGTCGGCCATGCTGGTAAGGCGCCACCCGGAAAAGCGCCGGGATAGCCAGTAACATCTTTTACGCCGCTGGTGAGCTTTAATACTTGAGGTCATGGAATGTGCCGGAATATTAAAACCCTCTTCAACTTCGATCCGCCAGTAACGCCCGGAGAGATTCAAGCTGCTTCGCTCCAGTTCGTGAGGAAAATCAGCGGTTTTACCAAGCCATCGAAGGCCAACGAAGCTCCCTTCTTGGCCGCGGTCGATGAAATTGCCCAGATCTCAACTCGGCTTCTGCGCGCGCTCGAAACCAACGCCCCTCCGAAGAGTCGAGAAGAAGAGGCTGCCAAAGCGAAGGCCCGCGCAGCAGTGAGATTCGGTGCTTGACTTGTCGAAATGCGCACCGCGATCCAAGTTTTGGGGGGATCGGCGGTGGCGCCTTCGATATTGGTAAACTAATCGCTCCAGTCGGCTGATTCGAGGATCGATGCGACCGCTTCGGATATATGGAGCGGCTTTCCCATGTCTCCAGCTAAAGACCAAACCAAAGCTGTAGTGCGATCCTTTGGCGCGTATTGCGTTCAGGTGCTGCTCGTTTTTGCCGCCTATTTTGTGGCCGGCGAGATTGGCCTTTCCACTCCGTTTACCAGTCACAACGTTTCACCTGTATGGCCGGCATCAGGCGTCGCCCTGAGCGCAGTGCTGCTCTTCGGCTATCGAATTTGGCCTGGCATAGCCGCGGCGGCATTTCTGGTGAATTGGAGCGCGATTCCACATGCTGCCGCCGGACTTGCATGTGGGAACACATTGGCAGCATTGACAGGGGCCTTCTTACTCCGGCGCATCCCCGATTTTGATATTTCCTTGTCACGCTTGCGCGATGTCCTTGGGCTTATAGCCTTTGCAGCCTTAGGCAGCACCATGGTGAGCGCGTCCGTAGGTGTCACGTTCCTCTTCGCAACTCGGGCCCACGCTTGGTCGGGCGCCGGTTCAGCGTGGCTGATCTACTGGCTGGGAGACGCCATGGGCATTCTCTTGGTGGCGCCAGCGCTGCTTACTCTTCCCAGGCTGTGGAACGTTTGCCGCAGTGTTCGCGTGGTGGAATTCGCGGCTCTTCTGGTTTTACTCGGCCTGGCGTGCTTCATCATTTTCAGTGACCAGAGACTGCTTCCGTTCAAGTTGCACGTCCTGGCGTTCGCGGTGTTTCCCTTCGTTCTTTGGGCGGCGATCCGCTTCGGAGTGGGTGGATGCGCATTATCGACCTTGCTCATCGCAGTCATCGCAACCGCAAAAACGGCGCTTGGAATCGGGCCTTTCGCGCAGGATACACCGCTCACTAACGCCCTTCTGCTGCAGGCCTTCTTCGGGGTACTTTCGTTGTCGGGCCTCGCATTGGCGGCCGTCATTGCGGAACGGGAAGACCTGGAAAGCCAACGTGAGCAACTCATCCGCGACCAGGTTTTGCGAGAGGCGCGTCTGCAACTTGCGGCCATTGTGGAATCGTCGGCTGACGCCATCATCAGTAAGGACATGGACGGTAGGATCACACACTGGAACCAGGGAGCTGAGCGCCTCTATGGGTATTCGTCACGGGAAGTGATTGGGAAATCGATTGCCCTGCTCATGCCGCCGGAACGGTCCGATGATTTTCCCGACATTATGAACAAGCTGCGCAAAGGCGAGCGGGTGGAGCATTACGAAACTGTTCGCCGGAGAAAGGACGGAACTAGGGTTGATGTGTCCTTGAGCATTTCTCCGATCACCGATACTGCCGGGAAAGTTTTGGGAGCGGCGGCCATCGCGCGCGATATCAGCGGTCGCAAGCAAGCCGAGGAGGCGCTTAGGAAGGCTGAAAAGCTCTCCGCGACAGGGCGGCTGGCAGCGGCGATCGCCCATGAAATCAATAACCCATTAGAGTCGCTGACCAATCTCATCTACCTGCTCCAACTTAACCAAAGCCTCGACAACGTGGCGCGACAACATCTCCGTCTTGCACAGGGAGAGCTGCAGAGAGCGGCGCATGTCACGAAACAGATGCTTGCCTTTCACCGGCCGTCCTCGAAGCCGGCGCCAGTAAATCTTTCAGAGGTGCTCGACAACATCTTGAGTCTTTACACGCCGCTGACCCGAAGCAGCGGTATCTCGGTTGTGAAGCGGTACGAAGATGGTACGACCATCTCTGGCTTTTCCGAGGAGATCCATCAGGTTTTCGCGAACGTCGTACGAAATGCGATCGAGGCGATTCCACAGGGTGGCAAAATTACGTTGCATGTATTTGCTTCGCGCGAGTGGAACGGTGGAGGGCGAGCAGGCGCTCGGGCGGTGATCGCCGACACCGGAACCGGAATCTACGCTGAGCACCGCGAGAGGATTTTTGAGCCTTTCTTCACCACCAAGGGCGAGAATGGCACGGGACTTGGATTGTGGGTCAGCAGCGGAATCGTCCTGAAGCACGGAGGCTCGATTCGCGTCCGCAGCAGCACACGCAGCGGACGGAGCGGAACAATTTTTAACGTATTTCTGCCAGCCGAGACGACAGGTTCTCAGGACGAGTCTGCCCTCAGCGAAAGCGGTGCTGCCTGAATTGGCACGGCAACAATCGGAGCCGCCAAATCCCGTCACGCTTCGACCGCCAGAGCTTTCTCCGGTTCGGCCGTCTGCTTCGCTGCCCGAGCAGGTGTGGTTTGTCGGGAAGCGGAAGCAGAGGACAGCGATTTCTTGCGAACCGTCCGCGTCTTGGCGAGCGGAATCTTTGCCTGTGGTCGTTCACGTTTGTGCACCGACGGCTTCGGTCGGGTTGCAGCGCCGGCGCCAGCCCGCACCTCAGCAAAACTCTGATCTACGAACTTTTCCAACCGCTCCAAGTCGGGCGCCGCATGCACATCGCCAGTGAAGCCAAAAAACGCCGTGCCGTTATAGGTGAGGATGGCGCAATTGATTCCCATCAATCCGCCGATCGGGACCCAGGGATACCACGACAGCATCTTGTGCCCCATCAGGTAGAGCGGCACCTGTGGGCCGGGCACGTTTGTACAAATAATGTTGCACAGGCTCAGCGGCAACTGACTGACAACAGGACCGACGGTGGCCCAGAAAGTACTCGGCAGGGATGACAGCACGCCGCCGAGCAGCCCCACAAATTCGGCGGCGCGCGCACGCTTGAGGAACTCCACTCGTTCGCGCACCACGGCGAGCAGCTTCTGGGGATCGCGGATGTCCAAAGGTACCGGCACCGGCACGAAGGAAATTTTGTTTCCCAACTCAGTGGCGCTTCCATTGCCGCGCACGTTCACCGGAATCACGATTCGCAGCGACCGTCCCGCGAGATCAACGCCGCGGTGTTCAGCGTAGCGGCCAAAGGCCAGGGTGACGGTTGCGAGGATGACATCGTTCACCGTTCCGCCCCAGTTATTCTTGACCGTCTTAATGTCGGCCAGAGGGACCTCGGTCCAGGCAAACTTCTGCGGGCCACGGCAGACCGTGTTGAAGGGTAACTGCTCTGCCGGCGCGGCCAGCTCCGATATCAGGCGGATGATCTCTGCCGGTGGATTTGCCGGATTCGCTACCGCTTCCTGAGCGATGTTCAGCAGTCCCGTCTCCAGAGTAAGCGCCCCATTGACCAACGAGAGATACGACTTGGCCAGTCCGTCCAGAAAGGCTGCGGTTGGATCCTTCTGCTTCGCCGACGGCTCGATCGCGGCTTGCTTCCGGTCAATTGGAGGCGGCGTGGGACTCGTGTCCATGATGACATTCATTGCACCTACACCGGCAATTCCGTCCGCCATGCAGTGATGAATTCGAGTCACGAGTCCGGTCCGTCCGCCTTGCAATCGTGCCAGCGTGAAATCCCAGAGAGGCCGCTCACGGTTCAGTCGTTCGCTCACAATCTTCCCGGCCAACGTCTTGAGTTCCTGGTCGGTACCGTGCTTGAGTATTACTTTGCGGACGTGGTTCCGTATGTCGAAGTTGCGATCGAATTCCCACCTCGGAAGACCAAGGTCGAAGGGAGGAAACACCACGCGCTGGAGGTAACGGGGAATCAGTGGAAGCTTCGACCCGAGGAACGCCCTAAAATCCGCGAGCTTGATCTCGCCCTCGAAGGCGCTGACCCCTGCGATATTGAGCGGCTGCCCCTCACGCTCGACATATAAGAAGAGCGCGTCTCCCCAGGAGAAGGAATTGTTTTCGCTGTCATTCGGCATAAATGCTACCTCTAAGCTGACGACGGCTACAGTCCATGCAACAGCCGCACCTCGACACCGGCGCTTACCGCCAATCCTGTCGGCCCGAGTGACGGAGGTCCTGTCATCTCAGGCCAGGAAGGAGAATCGCGGCGCCAGCTTCACCAGCTTCAGCACTTTGTAAATCTCGACGTTGACGCCGCGCAGCACCACCTTGACCGCCTTCTGGTCAGCTATTCTGGCTAGCTCTTCCATCGCCTTTAACGCGCTCGGATCGATCCGGCGAACGGAAGAGAAATCCAAACACAGATCACCCTCAGTGCTGTCCAACTTCACACGGGCTTCTTGCAAGGCATGCGCCACGGAATCGGCATCGAATTCAAGCCCTACGGGAATCATCGTCATATTCATACGCACAACCATTCATCAACCGTTTTTTGCTGAGATACACCGGCTGCCTTCGCCGGGCCTCGCCCGTTGTAGGCCTCCAAAACAACTCAATCAATTCGCTCACCAGCGGCATGCGGGGGTTCGACCGCCCGGAAGGATCGTCAAAGGCAATCTTGGCCAAATCGGGCATGGCGCGCTCGAACTCCTCCCGTCGAGATACCCAGTTCGGCGATCGATCGCGGAATACCCAATCGATCCAGTAACTGTTCCGTCGCTGCCACCAGGTTCTGCACCTTTTCCTCAATGGTGTGACCGCCCAGACCCAGCAGGTCCGCCACCATGGCGTATTTCTTGTGCGCGATATACCCACGCTGGTTCGGCGACGGCATGAACTTGGTGGGAACCGACGCGTTATAGGCAATGACATGCGGCAGCATGAGCGCGTTGGCCCGGCCGTGCGCCACGCCAAACCGCGCGCCGAAGGCATGCGCCAGCGCGTGATTCACGCCCACCGACGCGTTGGAAAACGCAATCGCCGCAATGCAGGCGGCATTGTGCATCATGCTGCGCGCCTCTTCATCGTGGGGGTGCTCATAAGCGATGGGCAGATACTTGAACACCATTCGAATGGCTTGCATGGCGTTGGAGTCGGTGTAGGGGGAAGCGTAAATGGAAACTCCAGCTTCCAGTGCGTGGGTCAAACAGTCGATGCCGGTATCGGCGGTAAGGCCTCTCGGCATGGACATGACGAACTGCGGATCGACGATGGCCACATCCGGACTCAGCGAGTAGTCGGCGAGCGTCACCTTGCGCCCGCGCTCTTTGTCGGTCAGGACGGCAAACGGAGTGACTTCGCTGCCGGTTCCGCTGGTGGTGGAGATGGCAATCAACCGCGCCCGGCTGGTTTTTTCGGTCGGATACTGGACGACGCGTTTGCGGAGATCGAGAAATGGCGCTGCCAGTTCCTCCAAATCAGCTTCCGGCGATTCGTACTTGAGTTTCATGATCTTGGCCGCGTCGATCACGGAACCACCGCCCAGTGCGATGATTTGGTCCGCCTTGTAGAAATTGAGTGCCTCCACTCCCTCCATTACGACCTTGACCTCGGGCTCGGCATCGGGAATGACCGAAACATGGACGAGCGTCTGCGGTGGAATATAGCGCCGGACAATATCCACGTGGCCGATGTGCTCCATCGCCGGATTGGTGATGATAATGGTTGAGCGCGACGGGAAATGGCCCAGGTTCTCCACCGCATTCAGGTTGAAGTAGATTTGGTCCGGAATGCGGAACCACATATGGGCTGGTGTCCTCCGCGCCACGCGCTTGATGTTCAGGTAGTTGAACACATTTACGTTGTCCATCGTGCTGTTGCCGCCCCCGGTCCCGCATCCAAAGGAGAAGGTCGGCACCATGTCGTTGTAAATGCCCCCCAGCGCCCCGATGGATCCCGGTGAATTCACGATGATCCGCCCCGCATTCATCACGTCACTGAATGTCGTGATGATCTCGTCGTTGCATGAGAAAATGACCGCTGTATGTCCGAGCCCGCCGGCGTGATTCACGTCGACACAAACCTTGAGCGCCTCATCCACCGATTTCGCCCGGTAAACGGCTAGCACGGGGAACAGCTTCTCGACCGACAGGGGATGTTCGCGGCCGACACCTTGAATCGGTGCAATCAAAAGCTTGGTCTTCGGCTTAACCGAAAGTCCGATCATGCGCGCGATGTCGGTGGCTTTCTGTCCGACCGCCAGCGGCTGCATGAATCCGGTTTTGGGATCGATCACCGTGCGAGCCAGCAGCTCTGCCTCTTTCTCATTGCAGATGTGCGTGCCCAGGTCGGCAAATTTCTTCAGCACCCGATCGTAAATCTCATCGTCGATTACCACGGTCTGCTCGGAGGCGCAAATCGTTCCGTTGTCGAAGGTCTTGGAGGTGATGATGTCCACTACTGCCATGTTCAGGTCGGCTGTTTTTTCCAGGTAGACCGGCGTGTTCCCGGGACCCACACCCAAGGCTGGTTTGCCCGAGCTGTAGGCGGCCTTCACCATCCCTGGACCACCCGTGGCATCAATCAGGCCGATATCCTTGTGCTGCATCAGGTAGGCGTTGTCCTCCAACGAGTGCGATTCCAGGCAGGTGAAAACGCCTTCGGGCGCGCCATGCTTCAGCGCCGCCTCATACATGATCCGTACCGCCTCATAGCAACAGTGCTGGGCGTTGGGGTGAGGGCTGAAAATGACCGCGTTCCGCGTCTTGATGGCCATGATGCATTTGAACAGGACCGTCGAAGTGGGGTTCGTGATCGGCGTGAGCGAGAGGATGACCCCGATCGGTTCGGCCACCTCCGTCAGGCCGCGTTCCGGGAACTCGCGAATCGCGCCCACTGTCCGCTTGTCTTTTACGTAGTTGTAGACAAACTCCGTGGCCACCATGTTCTTAAGTGCCTTGTCTTCCAGGACCCCGAGTTTGGTTTCCTCAATGGCCAGCCGCGCCAGATATTGCGCCTGCTCCAGTCCAGCCAGGACCATTGGCTTGACGATGCGATCGACGTCCTCCTGACTGTATTGCGTGAACACGGCGGCGGCAGTCCGGGCTTGACTGACGATGCCTTCGAGATAAGCAATCCGTTCTTCACTGGTGCCTGAAGCGACTGTGCTGGTACTCACGGCTGTCTCCGTTCCTGCGTCAGCGGCCGCAAGGGCTCCTGGGATGAGACGCAGGCCACTTTCTCATTTATGATCCGGCGAGCATAACCATTCACGCAGTGACGAGTGACCTAGACCGTTGTGATTGCCAACCTTGAGGCGAGCGCCTTTAGCGAGATGGCGGGATCTGCCCTAATTCTCGCGCGCTTTTCGCCGGATTGTGGGATCATTGTTGACAACCTTTTTACAACTTCTGGCTGGCTGGCGAATCCAACAACCAAGAGGATGGCTAGGTTTTGATTTCGCTTCCACAGATTCTGGCTCGGACGAAGGCCGCTGTTACGCTGCTCGCGCTCATGGGTGCGAGTCTGGCGGCCTGCGCCCTCGATACTGTTTCGCCGTCGGCTGACCTCAATCGCGGTTTCCAGCAAATGTACAACCTCGATTTCGGGGCCGCTCACTCCACCTTCGGCGCCTATCAGCAGGCGCACCCTGGAGATCCGATGGGCCACGTGTCGAACGCGGCCGCGTATCTGTTTTCCGAGTTCGACCGGCTGCACATTCTGGAAGCGGACCTGTTCACCGACGATCACAAGTTCGATAACCGCAGCAAGCTCACTCCTGATCCGGCGGTAAAGACCGAGTTCGAGCGGGAGCTGACGAAGAGCACCGACCTCGCCAACAAAGTTCTGGCGCAGAACCCGCAAGACAAGAACGCTTTGTTCGCACAGGTTCTGGCGAACGGCCTGCGCGGCGACTACGCCGCCCTGATCGAGAAGCGCAATCTTGCCAGTCTCAGCTACATGAAGACCTCGCGAACCCTGGCGGAGCAACTGCTGCTGCTTGATCCCACTTGTTACGACGCGTACCTCGCGATCGGCGTGGAGAACTATCTGCTGGGCAGCAGCTCCGCGCCGGTGCGCTGGGTTTTGCGCATGACCGGCGCGCAGACCGACAAAGAAGAAGGAGTACAGAGGCTGCGCCTCACCGCCGACAAAGGACATTACCTTGCTCCCTTCGCCCGGCTGCTATTGGCTGTGGCCGCGCTGCGCGACAAAGATCCCCAGACTGCGCGCGTGCTGCTTGCCGGCCTGGTAACCCAATTTCCCGGAAACCAGCTCTACGCCAAAGAACTCGCCAGAATTCAGTAGCGCATATTTACCATCACCTCCTCAAGAACCACCACGGAGTTGCTGCGCTCTACCGCGGGGCCTTATCGCTGGGCGCGAGATGTCCTACGCTCGATATGGCGACGTCCACTTTGCTGTCCACGTGCAGAAACAACTTGCTGGGATTCTTCATCCCCCAGTCCTGATAAGGCACGGTGAAATTAGTGCTGGCGGTGATCGCGTCGCCATTTTTCTCCACCGTCATGGGCAGAGTGAAGTCGTGCTCAGCGCCGTGGATCTTGAACACGCCCTGCACCTGGAGGTTCGACTTGCCCTGCTCGGCAAGGCTGCCAATCACGTGCTTGGGAAGCAATGCGATCTCGGGATAGCGCGCGCTCTCCAGGACTTTCTGGTGCATGTCGGCGTCGCGACCCTGATCGCCACTTTCACCGCTGGTGGCATCCACGACGATCTCGCCGGCGGCGTCACCGGACTTGGGATCGAACTTGACAACGCCGCTCTTCAGCTTGAAGGTGCCGTGGACGGTGTGCATCGTGGCGCCCAGCGTCCAGGCGATTTTGGTTTGCGCCGGGTCGAGCGTGACCCGAAGCTGCTGCGCCGCGGCAGCATCGCACAGCAGCAATGACAAGCCGAACGCGGCGAGCAACGTCGCGCGCCGGCGAAAGCTGGAACGTTGCACTCCCATGAGAGGAAACATATCAGAGTATTCAACTCGCCGCGGCGAGCCGGGTTTCACTACAATATGGATGTGCGATTCCGTTACCTGATCCTCGCGCTGGCTTGTCTGTGGCTGATCGGCGCAGCCGTGGCGCAAGAGCCTCCGGTCGAACAGGTGCCGGTGGACAAGTCGGCTCCGCCGCCAGTGGACAATCGCAAGAACCCGCCGCGCTCTGATGAGAGCTCCAGCAAGCAAACCCAGATCGACATCTCGCCGCCTAACGACGACGCCAAGCAGCATCCTGCAGCGGACCTCTCCGACACCGGCGTTGACGAGTTCACGCCGTGGAACCCGATGAAGGCGATGAAGGACATCGAGGTCGGCGACTTCTACTACAAGCAGGAAAATTACCGGGCCGCGATCAGCCGCTATCGCGAAGCGCTGGAGTACAAGCCGCACGATGCTGAGGCCACTTTCAAGCTCGCCGACACGCTCAACAAAACTGGCGACACTGCAGGCGCGATCGAAAATTATCAGGCGTACCTCAAAATCCTGCCCAACGGTCCTAACGCCAAGAAGGCGCATGAAGCGCTGGACAAGTTGAAGGCCAAGCCTACAACAGCAGCGAAGTAGGCTCCGGTTTTCTGGAACCGTTGCGGCGGTGAACGCATTCAGCTTCTCTGCACCAAATACCTTTATGTATTACCGTTTCTTGCGCCGCCTTCCTTTCCATTCCGGAATGCGACTATTATCTACTTGATAACTGCGCCCTCCCTTCCTTCTTTCTTTAGAATCATGGGATTACCAACTTTTTCCCGGCAACCTATTGAGCCCCAATGGGTTATGAGCAACTGCTTTGTTTGCTTCACTTAGCGGCCTCAATTTCGGGCGATTCACCCGTCCCGACCGTCGCTTCCTCGCCGACCTTGGCCGCCGGCTTCTTGGCCCGCGCCTTCTCGCGCTGCTCTGCCGCTTCTTCTTCGCGGCCGACCCTCACGCCTTCCAGGAAGGCCCGCTGCTGGGCGGCGTCCATGCTGTTCCACCTCCGCACCGCCTCGTCTTGTTTGGCATAGCGGCGCGCCGCCTCCGCCTCCCACTCCGCTTCCCGCTCCTTGCGCAGGTAGGCCTCGGCCCGGTGGCGAAGCTTGTCATTCAGTGGGCGGGCCTGTTTGGTGTAGCTTTTCTCGTCCATCTGGGAGCGCCGCTCGTCCAGTTCCTCCAAGGCAATGGCTTCCTTGGTCCAGCGATCGAGAGGGTGGATGCCGGTTTGGGTTTGGGCCGTGGCCGCGGCCGTGGCTTTTTCCGGAGGCGGGAAGGCCACTTGCGGCGGGAGCGTCAGGTCGAGTCCCGGCGGCAGTCCAAACTCGGCTTCGAACTCCGGATATTCCGTGACTACGCGCGCCGGCGCCTCTCCCACGCTCTCGTCAGCGGAGGGCGAGACCGATGGGGCGCCCGTGGTGGAGGCATTGGTTGCGGCCCGGGCCTGAGCGCGAGCCAGGAAGCGCAGATTGCTGGCCGCCTGCTGCAGGGCGTAAAGCAGTTGCCCGGCATGGTGCCGGTCCAGCAGTCCGGCGGCCAGCGCGGCGGTCACGTGGATGAGCGCCGTCTGCACCGCGTTTAGGTCCTCCAGCGGAGGCATCAGCAGCCGGAACGTCTGGCGCTGGGCGATGGCGCGGGCGATGCGCATCTGCTGTCCGCGCAGGCGGAGATGGCGATAGCAATACTGCCGTCCGGTGAGCGCCGGAATCTCGCAGAAGACGCCGTCTTCCTTGATGTGGCGGCAGAGCTTGACGGTCGAGGAACGCTCTTCGCTCTTCGCGGTTCGCTGTTCGCCCGAATCGCTGGGTGCGGGCGGGTTATTTTCGCCCTGGCCGGGGATTTCAGCGGAGGCGGAGTTTATGTCCGACAATGTAAGAGGCGGAGAAGCACCGGTGTCTGACGGAGTGGGAGGTGAATCCGCTTCAAGGCTCTCGATACTGGTGATGGTTGGATATTCGGTTTCTGCCATTTCTCCTGATTTCTCGAGGGCTTGGTTGTCTTTGTTTCTGCACCTACCAGGGCCTTGAAGGGGCGCGCCATCAGGCGCGCCGCAAGACGGACGCAATCTTCGGCTTTAGCCGCTGAGGGAACTTGCTTCTCCGCCCGCAAAATCCGAG
Organism: uncultured Acidobacteriaceae bacterium; assembly: GCA_963782275.1. Lineage (GTDB taxonomy): Bacteria > Acidobacteriota > Terriglobia > Terriglobales > Acidobacteriaceae > Bog-257. The sequence continues at coordinate 318,562 of CAWAJA010000017.1, forward strand.
TTTCCGCAGGGGCTAAAGAGACTGTGTCGCAACGGCGCCCGCCGCTACGCGGCTCATTTTTTCCCCATTTGACCCGGGGCTTGCGCCCCGGGCTCACGGCAAAGCCGCCGCTGCGCGGCTGGTTCCATCGCCGATTCGACTCTTTCGTTCCACCGACCATTCCCGCACTGGAGTTTCGTAACAGCCTCTTGCGCCCTGGGCTCAATGCGCCGTCACCGCTGCGCGGTTGGTCCGGCCGCTCTTCGATCGTTTTGTGCCACCGCCAAGTTACATCCGCGGTCGACCCATAAGACAGCTTCGATTCACTCTCCCAATGCAAAAGCCCCGCGCCGGGTCCAAGGGCTTTCCCACCCTTTCGCCAGGAGCGGGCGAAGAAAGGTGAGGCACTCTTGGACCTGATCGCAGGGCTCGTTTCAGTTACGATGACCTGCCCAAATGGTGTACTTGCGGGTCTCCCCTCTCGCTGGACGGCGCGCCGCGTAAGCGCTGCTCGTCTCGTCACGCGAGGGGGTGAACAACGACCTATCGCACAGATTAGAGTATCCGTGGGAGGCCTGTCTGTGACGTAGAGCACAGGGGTTGGGGCCGTGGAAACTGCGCGCCCGGAGCCGGAGGTAGATGTCGCGGTTCGAGCTAGTATTTAGTTGCGTAGATTAGCGTAAGATGAATGGGGATGCACATTGCGAATCTGGCGTTTCGTCCACTCGAAGGGCGTGGCGGTTTCGTTGTAGGCAGCTATGAATCGGTCGATCGCCTCGCGCACCTGCTGGGGCGAGGTGAAGCTTGCCCCGCGCAAAGCGCGCCGGCTCAGGATACTGAACCAGCATTCAATCTGATTGAGCCAACTGGCGTGCGTGGGCGTGAAGTGCAGATGGACCGTAGGATGTTGCCCTAGCCAACGGTCCTGCTTGGGTTTGTGGGTATTCAGATTGTCCACCACCACGTGCAGTTCCCGGCCCGGATAGAGTGCGACCACCTCGTTCATGAAGGCAAGAAAATCACGGCGTCGACGCCGGTGAGCGTGTCCGCCCTTGACTTGGCCGGTGAGCACATTCAGGGCGGCGAACAGGGTCGTGGTGCCGTGGCGTTTGTACTCATGACTGAAACCGGTCACGGCTTGGCCGTTGGGTAGTTTTAAATAGCCTTGGGCTCGCTCCAAGGCTTGAATATGCGGCTTTTCATCCACCGCAAGGATGACCGCGTGTTCCGGCGGGTCCAGGTACAGGGCAACGATAGCGGCCGCCTTGGCGGCAAACTCCGGATCGGTACTGATGCACCAGCTACGGCGCCGCTGTAAGTGAATTCCTTGGGTACGCAGCACGCGCCAGACTTGATGTTTGGATACATCCCCCAAGGCCTTCGCCACTAACGCTCCGGTCCAGCTCCCATGGCCGACTGGCGGCCGCTGGTCCAGTTGGTCCAGAATGCGGCGCCGGGTGTTTTCGTCGTAGCGCGGCGCAGCTCCTGGCCGCGGGGCATCCTGGAGCCCGGTCAAACCAGCTTGGGAAAAACGTACTCGCCACTTGCTGACGGTTGCGGGCCGTCTGCGCTGCGCACGGGCGATGGCAATCGTGCCTTGACCGTCGGCGGCGGCCAGAACCATGCGGGCTCGCTCTGCCAGACGCCTTTCGGTCTTACCCGCGCGAACCCAGCTCTCCAGCGTGGAGCGGTCTTCTGGCGTCAATGTGAGGGCGGTGGGGTATTTGCTCATGCCCAATCATGACATAGACCGCTTTTCATTGCAACTAAGTACTAGAACTGTCGCGCTCCACGGATAAAGCTTGGGATGGGCCCGCTCTTCGCTCACTGAAACAATAGAACCATTGCGGCGCGGGAGCCCAACGAAAAAGAGGTACCTGGTAGGACGGAGGACGTTCCGGCTGTGGTAACCAGTTGTCCGGCTTCCGGGATGTTCACCGTCACGGCAGTTGGGCCGGTATTGGCGTAGATGACGCCATTGGTGAAGCGCCGTGCCAGGAGACCACCTTGCAGATAGAGGTTTCCCTGGGGGTTGCCAATGGACCATGGCATCGAGGCTGCGAACAGGCCCCAATGTCCCTCACTCTGTGAGTCCCCAAGATTCGCCGTCCATGCGAATCCGAAGATGCGCGCTAGGGCAAACGAGAGCAGCGCTTCCTGCCGAGTCTTGGGGTACGACAGGGCCAATACCCTGGCTGCCTTGCCGGCATCGGCTCCGTAAACCATGCTTTTTTGTACCGTCGTGGCAATCTGATCGTGGTTGCTACCTGCGGCGTCGGGATCTTCCGAATCGTAATAGCCGTAACCCTCCCATAGAACGAAATCAGGGATGGTCCACATGGTCCCCATGTTGGAGCCGGTGCCAGTCTGGTCGGCCACCGCAGGATCTCCAGCATTCGCAATCAGCACAGGAGCAACTGCAAGCTGTTTCAACCGTGCCTGCACATCGCCGAGGAGTGTCAGGTAGGCGTCGTCGGATCGCTGGCCGAGGTTTAGGTGCTGGTGGGACGTGGAAGTGCAAGTCTGCGGCGCTTGTGCCGCGTTGTCCACAGCCAGACCGCCGTAGCCTGCCTTGGTGACCGTGGCGAGATGGGCAAAGACCCGGTTCCGCAATTCCGTGCTGTTATCGCAGAGTACGTCCCAGCCTGGATTGCCATTCTTAAAGTCGCTCATCTGCATGACACCGTCGACTTCCAACGCCAGAAGTGGAATATCGGCATCCGTCTTGATAAACGTCTGCGCAACCCCGTTGGCGGGTGACTTGTCTGTGTCCTGGTAGTAAGTGACATAGACCAGCGTCTCAGGAACACCGGTAGACGGCTCTGCAACAGGAGGCAAAATTCCGTTTATACCAATCACGACGTCCGCCCATGCCAGCTTTGCGGGAGTCGTGCCCGGGTCGCAGATTTCATACCAGAACTGGAATCGGTGAGTGGTCTGGGGCACAACCGGAAGGCTGATGCACTGGCTGGATTGGCAATCCAGCGGGCTGGTTGATGGAAGGGAAGCGGACTGCGTGCCAACCTGTCCAGTTGGGTTGACGCTGGGCGTGGAGGCTCCGCCGCAGGAAAATAGCGGCGCAGTTAATACCGACAACACCAAGGCGGCCATCCACCGTGAGCCCCGAGTGGAAGATCCGCCACAAGAAAAGCTTCCACTGCGCGGCCCGCATTGGGCGCAGATCCCCGGCGCAGACCAATTCCAACGAATAGTCACCGTTTGTCCTCTGGAGCGGCGGTGACGTGGCGGACTTGCTGTTAGCGGCTCGGGGGTAGCACATGGTGCATCGGCCGTGTCAATCCACTCGCATGATGCTCATGGCATCTACTAGATGGAGGATCGGCACGATGCGCGAGTGACTTGAGAGTCGTAACTGGACATCGGAGAATCTTCATAGGAAAAACAGCTGAGAGGAGCAGGACGGTAAGAGGAGAGAAGACGGCGTCGCAGGACTTCTGGACTGGAAGGATGAAGGGGGCGCACAGGCCATCGCCAAATTACATCTGCGGCGTCTGAAGGGCGAAGTCTATGGCTACGGGGGCGTCTAGGGAATCACGCCGCAATCTTCGATTATTCACGCCGGTATTGCGATGGGATGCGGCAGGTTGGGTGGTACGCCCAAGTGTTTCGTACCCCAGTGACACATGGCCTGCATCACGGGGATCAGTTCCTGCCCTGCAGCGCTCAAGAGGTAATCGACGCGCGGCGGCACACTGTGGGTTACGTGGCGGAGGAGTACGCCGTCTTGCTCCAGTTGGCGGAGCTGGGCGGTCAGCACCTTCTCGCTGACGCCGGGCAGCAGGTCGCGAAGCTCGGCGAAACGCCGCGTGCCAAACGATAGATGCCAGACGATGAGGACCTTCCACTTTCCCGCCAGCACATTTGAGGTCGCCTGCACCGGACATCCGAAGTGAGGTTTCATGGTCTCCTCCGGGCTTACAAAATTGTGCGTACTTCTCAGAACCAAGGACGTGGGTTACAGTCGCTCTAACCGATGCCAGTCGCAGGCTCGGCGATGAAAATTATCCGTGGAGAAAGAGCCATGATTCTGATCACAGGAGCCTCTGGAAATGCCGGCGGCCAAGTTTTGCAGCAAGTGATAGCTAACGGGCAGCCGGCCAAAGCGATGTATCGCTCGCCGAAGGATGCGGCGGGCGCCCCGCGTGGAGTGGAGACGGTAATCGCCGACTTTGCTGATCGCACGGCGTTGGACCGCGCGCTCGTGGGCGTGGACAAGGTCTACTTGGTCTGCGCGCCGGTGCCGCAACTGGTTGAGCTGGAGTCCAACGCCATCGAGGCCAGCAAGCGTGCCGGAGTGAAGCACCTGGTACTGAACTCGTCTATGGGTGCGGGTACCTTCGACTCGTCGTTTCCGCGATGGCACGCGCAGGTCGAGAAGGTGCTGCAACAGTCGGGCGTGCCGAACACGGTTATTCGTCCCAACAGCTTCATGCAGAACATACTGACCTACTTCGCTGGGACCATCCGGACGCAAGGCGCGTTTTATGCGTCGATGGGCACGGCGCGGGTGAGCTTTATCGATACACGCGACATTGGCGCGTTTGTGGCGAAGATCTTCAGCCGCCCGGGGCACGAAGGCAAGATCTACGAGCTGAATGGACCGGAGGCCCCGACCTACCAGGACGTCGCCGCTGAGATTTCGCGGGCCACCGGCAAGGCGGTGAAGTATGTTGACCTGCCGGTCGCGCAATTGCGGCAGTCGATGCTGGATTCGGGCATGCCGGACTGGCAGGTGGAGGCCCTGCTGGAGCTGCAGCGCTATTACACCGAAGGCGGGGGAGGAGAAGTGGACGATGTGGTCGCGCGGGTCGTGGGTAAGCAACCGGTGCGGTTGGCACAGTTCGTCCGCGAATTTGCGGGAGCCCTGGTCGAGCAGGCGCAGCCGGCATAGAAAGGAGGATGGTGATGGCGACAGTAAGCCAGGCGGGGACGGCGGCAGGAATGACGGTGGATGAGATGAAGCGGTTCATCCGCGACCATTTCGAGCAGTTCGTCAACCGCAAGAACCTGGACATCGGAGACGTGAATTTCGCCAGCGAATTCGTCGATCATGGCGCGGACGTGCCGCCCGGCACCCCGGCCGGTCCGCAAGGGGCGAAACAATACGTTGGCAGCGCGCTGCAGAAGTTTCCCGACATGCACGTGACCGTTGGGGATGTCATCGTGGAGGGCGACAAGATCGTGGTGCGCAACATCTGGCAGGGCACCGATCGCGACAGTGGCAAGAAGTTGCGCTTCGGGGGGATCGTTATCTGGCGAATGGCGGAGGGCAAGCTGGCGGAGCGCTGGGCTTATCTGGAGCCACCGAAAGTGGTCACCGAGTAACGACGGTTGATTGCCGAGTTGGGTGCGATTCGGCAGCGTCGTCCCAGGCATTTTCCGCTGCGGGCGGGATGAAGCTCATGGCGCGCTCGGTGAGAGCGGTAATGGTCAGGCTGGGATTCACTCCTAAGTTCGCGGCGACCACCGAGCCGTCGCAGATGTACATGTTCTTGTAGCCGAAGACACGATGGCGGGAATCCACCACGCCGTTCTCGGCGGCGTCGGCAATCACACAGCCTCCGAGGCAGTGCGCGGTGCCGGGAATGTTGAACAGTATTTCCGGAAGCATGCTCATGGCGGTGCCGCCGGCCAGGCGAGCCAGCTTCTGCGCAAATTCGTTGGCCTGTGGAATGTAGGTGGGCACCTTGTCGCCGCGGCTGACGAGGAACCTCCTGAATGGCCAGAACCAGGGGCGCTCCCAGCACATGTCAATGTGGGCGTCGAGGGCCTGCATGCAAAGCAGGATCACGGTTTCCCGCGCCCAGCCAAAGGGCTGGAATATGCGAAAAGTCTGCATGGGATGGCGCACGGACGAGAACCAGAGGTTCTTGAGCCATAGCGCAATCCTGGTAGGGCCGGGCCGGCCGCCGGTGAGAATGGTAGCCCATACGGACATCGCGTCGGAGCCGCTGGGATAGCGTACCGCTTCGATGTGAGTGTGCTCGTCTATGTAAATGCCGGATCCGATGGCCACACCTTTCGACAGGTCGTCGCGGGAGCCGGGCACTCGCACTCCAATGAGCGACTCGGAGTTGGTGCGGATATGTTTGCCCAGCCGGTCGCTGATGTGCAGCAACGAGCCTTTTGACTTCAGGCGGAAGAGAAGCTCGGTTGTCCCAAGCGACGATGCGGAGAAGACGACTGCGCGGCAAGTGAAGCGCTGCGGATGCCGATTCAACCACGCGGTGGAGTTCACGGTGGAGACTTCGTAGCCATGGCTGCCATCGGGCTTGCCGCTCAGCGGTTGGACATCCACGACCCGGGTTTCGGGAAATACCGCAGCGCCGCCCTTTTCGGCGAGATACAGATAATTCTGGTCGAGCGTGTTCTTGGCACCGTGACGGCAGCCCATCATGCATCCGCCGCAACCGTTGCAGGTAGTGCGCTCCGGTCCTTCTCCCCCAAAGTAGGGATCGCGAACGGTCTGACCGCCGGGCTGGCCTTCGGGCGACTGGAAGATGCCTACGCTGGTGCGGTAGAAGGTGTTTCCAACTCCGGCGGCATCGGCGGCGCGCTTGAGCAGCAGATCGCCGGGGCCAAGAATTTTGTTTTGGGTGACGCCAAGCATGCGCGACGCAGTGTCGTAATGGTGCGGCATCTCGGACTTCCAGTCGGCCAGCCCGGCCCAGTATCCGTTGTCCCAGACTTTGTCAGGTGCACGAAGCAGGGTGGAGGCGTAGGTAATCGATCCGCCGCCGACGGCGCAGCCATGCAGGATGGTGACGTGCCGAAAAAAGCGCATGTTGAAGAAACCGCGCAGGGCCAAGCCAGGACGCCAGAACCAGCGATGGATGGACCAGCTAGTACGCGGCAGGTTGTCAGGCGTCCAGCGGCGGCCCATCTCCATCACTGCGACCTTGTAACTCTTCCCGACGAGGCGGTGCGCGCTTACACTGCCTCCGAATCCAGAGCCGATGACGATGAAATCGAAATCGTAATGGTCGTCTTGGCATGCCACCGCTGGGCCCTCAGTGCTTAGGGTTATAAGGAGAAAGGGTGATGACGAATCTACAGCGCAGTATCGCACCGGCTGGCGGGCAATTGCTGCGATGGGTGAGGAAAATTCGCAGTCATTCCCAAATCGGTACGACAGGCTGCCGTTGCGGGGTGAGGTTAGGTGCGGGTTCTCAACTGGGCAGCCTCGGCGTCTGCCAGCATGCGTATTTTTTCAGCCGCTTGCAGACGGCGGTGATTCCGATATAACCACCAGATTACATAGCATCCAACTCCGGCAAGTATGGAAGCGAACCACAGCAAACCGATGTCCTGCAATCGATAGTGACTGAAGTACCACCTCCTGCGGAACAACCAGGGAACGATGGCGATCAGCAGGGAAATCACTACGGAAACCACCCAGAAATTTGGCCCGGCACACTTGAGTGGAAACTCATCCTGGTCAGGCGCAGGCCACCATCGCTCCTCCAGCGACCAGCACAGACCGATGGTCAGAAGCAATAACATTCCCGGCAGCAAGAAAAACACCGGGATGCCGGCGACTGTTACCATTGCCGGCTCGCCCGGGACGTCCACGTCCACGACCTGGCTGATGAGCATGTTGTGTCTGAGCGGCGGCCCGCCGTCCGACGACTGAGTCGCGATCTGAAAGACCAGAAGGTATGTTCCGGCCTTGACTCTCGCACTGCCCTTGACGGGAAATTCTTCGATGGCTGTCTGATGCGGCCCGAGGGTCAGAGAGTGGAGGCTGGAATAGAAGCAAAAGGGAAGGCTGCCGTAGGGCAACTGCGTTTGGCTTTCCTGGCAGAACAACACTCCTCTTCCGATGGGCGCGATGTTCAAGATGTCGACAGTGCGCCCGGAATTGTTCTTGAGCACAAGATAGATCGAGCCCCATTGCCCGCTGTCCAGCGACCCCAGCGTGGTCTTGATCTGGACGTCCAGGATCTTGTCCAAGTCTGCGAAGTTCTGGCTTTTGACGGGTAGCGACGCGAGGATTACTTGTGGCGAGGTTCTGCCTCCCTGGACAGTTTCATAGCTCAGGCGAAGGTCAAGGGTTTCGTCGATCTGAGCTTCCGGGTGGCCCAAAGGCGGCGCCATTGCCGTAAAAACCCCTGCTTCCGGTCCCCCGGGTCTTGCTATCGCCGAGGGCCCCGTTACGCCGGGAGCTGTGAGCGCTCGGGCCGGCTTGATGGCCAGCGGCCAGACAAAATCACGGTAAGGACCAAGGGTGGAGACAGACAACGGCATTGTTGTTTGGATATCGAGGCGCGGTCTGGGCGGCCACGACAATCTCAGGTTTCGCAGGGTAGCGCCGGTCGGATTGTGCACGACGACCAGGGCGGTAGCCTGTCCAGTTCCCGACGGCAAGGTGACGGCAGACGGACGTAGCTCCAACTCGGGCTTGGCATCTGCAGGGAAGGCGGGATTGCCAGGCCCGAGGGCAAATATAACCAGGGCAAGGCACCGAACGCCGCCGCGAATGAAGCCGCCTGCCACGGCGAGCTGCGACGGTCGCTGGCAGCCGATTACCGCGAAACGTTTGCCGATATCGGGAGCTTGTCTCCGCATTCGAATTTCCGAGCGCTGTCCGATGGCGCTCGCCAAGCTGCGAATCGTAGCCCGGCGAGTTGCCGCAGTCAAAGAAAGCGCCGCGATTCCCACCAAGGACCCGCGAGGGGTGTGGCATACGGGAACCGGCCGTGTTCAGGGCCGCTTTTCGTCAGCGTTTTTGCTAAGAGCAGAATCTTTTTCCAGTTGCGTGCATTGTCCCCTAAGGAGTAGATATTAACAATTCCGTCAATCAAGCAATTAGTACCGCGCTTTGCGACGCGGAAGAAGAGGGGGAAAGAACCTGTGTCAAAAGACGGCAAGAAAGACAAGGACAAGAAGGACAAAAAGGCCCAGCAGCCCGGTGACGAAGCAGCCTCGGGCACAGCAACCTACAGCGATGGACATCCGCAAGATGTGGTGCAGTACATGGAAGCCAAGCTCATTTTGAAACCCGACCGCTTCGTGTCGGTGGAGAGCTTCCGCGAGTTCGGTAAGCTGGTGCAACGCACGGCGAAGAGGCTGGGAGTGGGGTTTGCTGTCGATCCCAAAGCCGGGCGTCGGCCAGACATTCGAGAAATCATCTTCTTCGACACCCCGGACTTCCGGCTGTACAACAACGCATTCATCCTGCGGCGGCGCATTGCCTATCTTGACGGTTTCCCGGTGGGCGATCCGGAAATGGTCTTCAAGTTCCGCCATCCCGACGAGCAAAAGGCCGCGGCTTTAGACGTACGGCCGAACATAGCCGGCGCCTACCGTATCAAATTCAAAGCCGAGGTTCTACCGCTGAAGGATGAAATTGGCGGTTTTCGTGTCCTGTACTCGCACAATTGCGTGTTCGGCCTGAGCCAGATGCACGATGCGGACAAGAACTCGATGGGAACGCTGGCACATGTGTTTCCGGCGCTCGCCGCTCTGAAGACGTCAGATGACGAAAAAGTCAGCTTGGTGAACGAAGGAATTGTTGAGGAGGTCCTGCTGGAGCTCGGAGAACTCGATTTCGGCAAAGGGATCCTGGCCAACTGCAACGTTGCGCTGTGGCGCACGCGCGGTGAGCATATGCCTCTGGTGGGAGAGTTCGCCTACCAGGCCAAGTTCGATCGGCGGGAAAACGTCAACGAAAAGGCGAAGAAACTGAATGAGCAGTTCTACATCTCACTGCAGCAAGACGTGCAGGACTGGGTCTCGCTGGGCACAACCAAGACGGGGATGGTCTACCGTCTGAAAGGCAATGCACCTCAAAGCCATGAGTGACACGGTCGCAAAACCTGCTCTGCAAACCGCACCCCAGTGCGGGGTTGCCGCGAAGGATGTCTCCATTGCGGACATCTTTCTCGAGTTTCTGATTATCGGAGCCACCAGCTTCGGCGGTGTGGTGCCTTACCTTCGTGGCAGCCTCGTGACCAAGCGGCATTGGGTCGACGACAAGGAATTCGTGGAGATGCTTTCCATCAGCCAGAGCCTTCCTGGCTTGAACGCCACCAATATGGCGATCCTGGTGGGCGAGAAGTTACGTGGGGCGTTGGGCTCGATCGTCGCGATCATCGGCGTCTGCCTGCCGGGCGCTTTACTCATGTACGTTGTGGGCCACTACTACCGCATCCACGGCGACCATATCTGGATCACGGCCGCGCTTAAGGGAGTTGCGGCGGCTGCAGTTGGCCTTATCCTGTCAACCGTCGTGGGGCTCAGTGAGAAATCGCTCGCGGGCAAGTTTGACTTCGTTTTCATGGCGCTGACTGTGCTTGCTGTGAACCGGTTCCACTTGGGGGTTCCGCGGGCGCTGATAGGCGTTGGGATCTTGGCCATCCTCTTCCATTATCCGCGCAAGGAACAGAAACAGAGTGCGACCCAATGAACCAGATTCCAGCGCTTATTCGAGTGTTCGCTTATCTATCGCTCCTTACCGTTGGGGGCGGCATGGCGGCATTTCCCGAGATGAAGGTGCTTACGGTCGAAGTGCACAAGTGGCTCACTTTCCCGCAGTTGATCCACCTATACAGCGTGGGACAGATGGCCCCCGGCCCCAACATGATGATGATCGTTTCCATCGGAGAGTGGGCGGGTGGAATGCTTGGCGCCATCGTTGTACTGATTGCCTTTTTCGGACCGACGGCCGTACTCGCGTTTATCGTCGGCCGTGCTTGGCAGAAACTCGAGAAATGGCCATGGAGGACTTCCATTCAACGGGGACTTGCCCCGGTCTCCATCGGACTCCTCCTGGCTGGCTGCTTCACCATGGCGAAAGGGGCGATCACAGGAGTGGAAACTGGGGCGATCGCCGTTGGCGTCCTCATGATCTTGTTGAAATACAAGGTCAACCCTGCTCTGCTTGTCATTGGCGGGGCAGTGGTCGGTGTGCTTTCGTTCACGCCCAAGTGATGGTTGTTCATGCGGTACCCGAGAAGTGATTGCGAAACTTTGAGGCATGCCGGTTACGGCATCAGCTAACATTGCTCGCTGCTTAGACATGGTTTGTCCGGTTAGCCTCGCGCTGGATTCCCTTGAAGTTCGCTGGCTTCGATATCCCACATTGTGGGATGGAGCCATTGTGTCTGGACTTGCCTTCCCGGTTTTGAGCCATAAGTATGCGGCCTTTGCTGGCGGCGAGCGGTACTAGATTTTGTGGTTCGCTTTTAATCCGGCAGTTTTCTCGCCAAGCCGGAGGGTTGAACAATATGAAGATTGGAATGGCCTTCAACACCCGAGCAGTTACCTTAAGCTTCACGATTTTTCTACTGGCTGCGCCTCTGTTGGCGCGGGACAGCACCGATGTGATCATCATGAAGAACGGCGACCACCTTACCGGTGAGGTCAAAGGGCTCGGCGGGGGCGTGCTGTATGTGAGTATGAGCTATATCCTCGGCACCTCCTCGCTGGATTGGTCCAAGGTGGCGCGCATTGAGAGCAAACAGTTGTTCATCGTCAAGACCGAGGACGGGTCGGTGTACAAAGGGGCTCTGAACACCGCAGAGACGGAGGGAGGCAGACCGGTCAAGATCGAGGTCATCGAGACCGCGGACAAGCAAATGACGATCGACCGATCACGGATCGTGGAGATGGCGGAGACCTCCGACAAGTTCTGGCAGCGATTCAACGGCGACGTGAATTTTGGCACGACGTACAGCAAAGGAAATGAAACGGTGCAATACACCTTGAGCTCCGAGGTGGAATATCTTCGACGGCGATGGTCGGCGGGAGTTGGCTGGAGCTCCAACTTGTCCTCCAGCAGTGGCGTTACCGCTTCCACGCGGAACGAGATAACGCCGACCGCCCGTCATCTCTTACCTTGGAACAATTGGTTTTACGCAGGAGTGGGCGACTTCCTGCAGAGCTCGGTGCAGGGAATTCAGCTTCAGACCTCGGTCGGCGCAGGCATCGGGCGCTACTTGAAGAACACCAACCGGGCGACCATCTCCGTTCTCGGCGGTTTCGCCTGGCAGAACACCGAGTACAACCAATCCAGCCTTTCAGGCACGCAAAATCTTGCCGCAGGCATGCTCGCGGCGGAAGTGAGGCTGTTCAGGTTCAACAAAACCAATCTGGATTTTGCAGGGGTTCTTTTCCCGGTGCTCACCGATCCAGGCCGCGTCAAGTTCAACATGAATACAACCTACTACATCAAGATCACCAGCGACCTGTCGTGGAACATCTCGTTCTACGGCAACTGGGACAACCAACCTCCGCCCCACTTCTCGGGAAGCGACTACGGCACCAGCTCTGGACTGAGTTGGACGTTCGGCATGAAGTGAGGGAACCTGGCAGGGTAATGCTCAGGCCGATGGAGGACGGGCTTTGGCCTATTGAACGGAACCGGCTGTTTTCCTGGTCACTGGCGTCGGTGCATAGGTGGGGCGTTTGAAAGCAGGAAGGATCGCCGTTGGGGCATCGGCCACGAGCTTCGGCACGCTTGCGGCCGGGGTGGCTGGTCTGGGCAGCCATGGAACGCATGCCAGGAGCTGCTGGGTGTAGGGATGAGCCGGGCGTGTCAAGACCTCGTCCAGGCTTCCACATTCCACAATTTCTCCCTCGTGAAGAATCGCGAAGCGGTGGCAGACCGATGCGACTGATACCAAGTCGTGGGAAATGTACAGGACCGCACTTCCCAGGCTGCGGTTGAGATCGGCGAAGAGTTTCATGATTTCCGATTGGGTGATGACATCGAGCGCGCTGGTTGGCTCATCGGCGATGAGCAGGGATGGCGAGTGCATGATTGCCATGGCGATCAGCGCTCGTTGCGCCTGTCCGACACTGATTTGCGCTGGAAAGCGGTCACGGAACTCGTCGTCTTCAGGTAATCCAACGCTACTTAAAGCGCGCCTAATTGCAGCGGCAAGATCGCTTCTTGTTCCCCGGGCGTGCGCTCTCCAGGATTCGGCCATTTGGGTCCCGATGCGTAACGCGGGATTCAGGCTGGAGAGCGGGCTTTGCAGAACCAGCCCGATCTCGCGGCCGCGAAGGTCGCGCAGTTGCCGCTCAGACGCAGCCATCAAGTCACGGCCACGAAATAGCAGGCGGCCCGAGGCCTTGCCGCCTTTGCAGCCAAGCAGCTTCAGAATGGCCAGCGCGATGGTGCTCTTGCCGGAGCCGCTCTCCCCGACCAGCCCAAGGATTTCACCTCGATGGATCTCGAACGTCACACGGTTAAGAGTCCGCGGCTTGTTGGGGAAATCCACGCGCAGATCAACCGATAACAGAGGTTGCTCACTTGCCATTGCTGGCCTTCTCCACTGTGAGTTTTAGGTACTCGATGTTCCAGTAGGTCTGCGGCCGGAGGACCACGGGTTTCGCATTTTCGAGCGACGGAGAAATACCGGTGAGAGCGTTCTTATTCACCAGATAAATAAACGGAGCCTGGTCGGCCACGATTTCCTGGACCCTGTCGAAGAACTTCTTTCGCGCGTTGTCGTCCATGGTGGAGGCTTGCGCCCGCATGAGGCGGTCGATCTCCGCCTCCCAGGGCGTGGCAGGGGTCTTCTGTTTGGGGTTCCATTGGTGAGTTTCAGAGGAACTCAGCCAGACGTTCATTTGCTCGTTAGGATCAAGCTCGACGTTGACCAGGCCGAGCAATACCCCTTCATAGTTGAAGTCCTGCGTGATGCGCTGAATTAGCGAAGGGAAGTCGAGGGTGACAACGTTCACAGCGATGCCGAGGGCCTTTAGGTCCTGCTGGATCATCGTTGCCATGCGCTCGCGAGTGCGGTTGCCAGCATTGGTAACGATGGAGAACTCGACCGCGTGGCCATCGCGATCGCGGAGTTTGCCGGCCGATAACTGGAAGCCGTCTTGCTGGAGAAGCTGTAACGCCGCCGGCGGGTCGAAGCGCACTGGTTGCAGTTGAGCGTTGAACCAGAATTTGTTGGCCGGCGAGACGGGTCCCAGCGCCGGTCGCGCATGACCGTTGTACACGACCTTGCACAGATCGTCGCGATTGATTGCCGAGGAGATGGCGCGCCGAAAATTCCGCGAAGTAAACCACCGCAGCTTGTAGGCCGGAATCGGTGCGCTGCTCACCTGGTTGAACCACATCTGCTCGGAGTCGAGCGACACGCCGGCATCACGCACCATGGCAGGTGATGACGCGGAGAGCCGGTCGAAGTAATCGGCATCCATGCTGTTAATGAGGTGGATTTCTCCGCGGTTGAACTTCATCAACTCGATGTCGCGGTTGGCCTGAATCTCCAGCTTGATGGCGCCAAGGTAGGGCAGTTGCCGGCCCGCCGCATCGCGCTTCCAATAGTTCGGGTTCTTGCGCAGGTAGACGTACGATCCGGGCTTGTAGGCGGAAACATAATAGGGACCGAGGGCCGCCGTTTCCTTAGTGGGCGACTGCGAGGAAACGATTGCGACCTGGTCGAACAGCCTGTCGAGTCCGGCGACCGGAGCCGGGAAGTGGACGGCAACTTTGCCGGGTGCGAGCACCGTGCACTCCACTTTGCCGCTGCCTGACCGGAACGAATCCGCCGTGGGCGAGTGCAGCTCCGGATTCATTAACTGGTCCATCGTATACTTCACGTCCTGGGCGGTGAACGGCGTGCCATCGGAGAAATAAATCGCCGGACGCAAGACAAACGTGATTTGCCGGCCGTCCTTCGAAACCGTCCAAGAGGTCGCCAGCTCGGGTTCCAGCTTCTGGGTGTCGCGATTCAAGCGGAGCAGAACGCCGCCGGTGAGATAGCGAATGGTCTCCGAGGAGTCGTCGGCCACAGCCAGCGGATTGAAGGTCTTGGGCTCGGAGCGCAGATAGAACCGGAGTTCATCGAGGCCGAGGGCCGTATTAAGGAATACGGCGAAGACGAGGCAAATCAGTAGCGAGAAACAGCGGCATTTCATGAAGAGACCTCCTGCTCGCAGACGGCGATCTGGAGACTGCTGACCATCAGGACCAGCATTACCAGCGGCGCAAAGCGCCAAATGTCGGCGCGCAGAGACAACACGGTTTCGAGTTCGCGGAGCAAACTGCCCAGCGATGGCAGAGGTTCGGCAACCCCGAGTCCGAGAATGCTAAGGTTCGCTTCGGACAGAATGAAGATGGGAACCGAGATCCAGAATTGTGCCAGCAGAACCGGCCGCAGGTTTGGCATCACGTGCCTGCACAGCAGCCTGAGAGGCGCTACCCCGGTTGACCTGGCGAGGACGATGAACTCCGCTTGCCGCATGGATCGTGCGCGCGCCAGCAGGATCCTAGCGGGCGCAGCCCAGCCCAACAATCCGAGCACCAGGAATGTGATAGCCACGGAGGCGGCCGGCGAGGTATTCAGCGGCAGCATGGCCCTGACCATAAGCAATAGGAACAACCATGGGATTGACAGGACCAAGTCGATCGCGGTCTTCGCTGCTCGCTCAAAGCAGCCACCTGCGAAGCCGGGGACCGCACCAATGCAGAAAGCCAATAACATCGAAACCACGGCGGCTGCCGGCGCCAGCAAGATGGAGACGCGGGTGCCATGAAGCAATCGGGCAAAACGGTCGCGGCCCAGGTCGTCGGTGCCCATCCAGTACGCCGGGGAAGGACGTGAGTTGACGTGCTCGCGGTCCTGCCGGGAGTAGTCGAATCGAGGGACGAAACTGCCGACGACACTGATGAGGACCAGAGTGCAAATCAGGGTGGCGGCTGCCAGGCGCAGGCGCTTCATACCGGCTGCCTCCGTTCTTCGCTCAGCAGGTCGGCGCCTGAGTTGGCCAGTACCACGCACGCGATAACCAGCATGGCAACGTTGTTCAACAGAGGCAGGTCACGTGCCAGCGCGGACTGCCAGGCCAACTGTCCGATGCCGGGGATTCCGCACAGGGCTTCAACCGGGACGGCAGCGCTGATGGCAATGCCGATGGAGACGCCGGCCAGCGCCAACACTTCACCTTTGATCACGGGGACCACATGCCAACAAAGAATTCGAAACTCCGATACCCCCTTCGCCCGCGCCGCGATCATGCACGGCATCCCCCGGGCGGACTCAACCAGACTGCTGAGATAGCGATGCACCTTGGGATAAACGATGAGCGCGATGACTAAGCAGGCAGGCTGATTCAAGAGAATGGCCAGAAGGGCCACTACACCAGCAGGCAGGCAGAGCAAGGTTCCGCTCAGCAGCGAGACGGGAATTCCCAGCGCCGGGGAAGGCAAAAACCATGCAACGAATACGATCAGAGCCGCCGCCGACCAGGCGAAAGTCAGTCTTCCTTTGATCCATAACGAATATGCATATGTTCCATATTGGGCGTCATTAGGTGAACTCCACCTCCGTACAGGTAGACTGCAACTGGCTGAAACCGAACTTCTGGAGGCAATAAGGCTCATCGAAAAGAACGAAAGCTCGCTCTCGTCGGAAGCAGAGATCCTTGCATGGCAACGAGACACTTCGCGGACATACCGGACACTGTTGGAAATTTACAGCGCGAATTATCGCGATGGCCCGAGGTCGTTTGCTTTCCTGGAGTGGTATCGAGCCGAACCGCTGCGGCTTGTCCTTCGATCCAGACGGCAACATGACCTGCCGTTTGCCAGCCAGAATAGCTCCCGTCCAGGCTCGACATCATTTTTTCCTCCACTGGAGTACACGCTTAGTCCAAGCGATGCAGTGATAACGTGGGCTTCGCTGCCAAGCGGACTTGCGGTGTGGTTGCTTAATCGTAATGGCGTGCACTTTTCCTGGGTTAATGTGACTGCCCGTTCGCTCAGCGCCACCGTCACTCGGTTTACCCGACTGTGTGCTGATCCCTCATCGGACCGAACGGCGATCGATCGAGATGCGCACCAGTTGTATGACTGGTTGATCCGACCGATGGAAACGAGCCTCGGAGGTTCGGTCAGGCTTGTCATTGAACCGGATGACCCTCTCACCCTGGTTCCGTTCCAGGCACTCAAAGCCCCCAATGACAAATACCTGGGCGATCGATTTGCAATCGTTGAGTCGCCGAGCTTCGCGTACTCACAAATATTGCGTCCCGCCAGACCGGTGTCGGCGCACAACACAATCCTGGCCGTGGGAAACCCCCAGTTAGGAAAACTCGACCTGGAGGAACTTGCTCCTCTGCCGGAAGCGGACACAGAGGCACGCGACGTGGCTGCCAGGTTCGATCGGCACCATCTTCTGACGGGAACAGAAGCAACTCTCACAAATGTCACGCAGATGCTTCCAACTGCAGAAATCTTCCACTTTGCTGGCCATTCTCTTTCGGGAGCTGGGGGTGCTGGCCTGATACTTGCTCCTGAGACTGGAAATGCCTATGAGACCGGATTGCTTGGAGAAACACAGCTTCATACGCTGGAGCTAGCGAATCTAAAACTGGTCGTTCTTTCAGCGTGCGAGACTGCCGTCTCAGACGAGGGCCTGGTTGATCCGAGCAGTTTGGCGCACTTATTCATGCGCGCTGGCATCCCCGACGTAGTCGCCAGCAAATGGCGCGTGGATTCACAGGCGAGCAGTGACTTGATGCACCAGTTTTATACCCATCTGCTGGAAGGAAAGACTGCCGTCGAAGCGCTTAAAGAGGCCGAGAATGACCTCAGGTCCAAACCAGAAACATCCCACCCCTACTACTGGGCGGCGTTCTCTATCTTTGGTGGCTAATTTGAAGACGCTCTTTCTCTCGGAGTTCGGAGACGCCTCTTGCATCCGAGGACCGTTCCATTACGTTTCGCGATTCATTTGTTGACACAAGGGCGGCGCGGTGGTTTGCCCGCGCCGCGAAGGATGTGTCAATCCGAGTAACGATAGTTACGTCATATAAACACTTGCAGCTGGATCCTGGGCGTCGAAGTTGAGACGGGGTTGGGGTCCGGCTGTTTCTTACTTTCTACGGGAGTCAGTGCGGTGGCTTGTCCATCAGTCTGTACAGCGCTCTGTTCGGCAGTTTGCCCAGTCTCCTTATTTGGAGAGCCAATTAGATCTTTTAACAGGGCAGACCAGCCCGTCTCCTTATTGAAGGTAAGCTCCTCGTAGGAAGGCCATAGGATTTCATAGCCGATGATCTGCGGGCCAGCCGCAAACTTTAGTTTGTTACTAGCCGGGAACTTCAATTTGTTGCTAGCCGGAAATTTTGCGCTGGCACTCAGTGGCAGCGGGTCTGATTTTACAGCGTCGTTGATTTGAGCAGTGGTAAGAGAAAAGGTCTCCGGGAAATAGATGGCGAGACCATACGGATCCATCGAGCCATCTTCGCGCGCGTCACGATGGTAGAGGATGTATGAGGATTTCAAGAGCAGATCGCGAACATTCTTTGCTGCATCGCATACTGCCGGGCTTCCGGAGCAAGACTCTGAAAGCTCTTGGCAGAAGACAACAAAGTCAATGTAGGTGACCTCATCGGGAGTCCGTGCGGCATCGCGTGCGCGAAATATCGTACGCTTCACGTGCCCATCCTTGTCAGCCGCTGGATTCGAGGCAGCGTTCAACGCATCGACTAACCCTTTCACCGCCTTCACAAGGTCATCGCTAGCCGACAAATTCATGGAGGATAAGGAAACCCTGGTCCTGTGGCCCTTCCTGCTGTAGCTCTCCACGAATCGATTTATGATCACTGCCGACAAGGTGTTGGCGTCCATCCCCGGGAATTTATTTAAGTCGCCCAAGATGGAATCGTAGGGCCAGCTGCCCACGGGCACTTCTTCATCCGAAGCAATCATGAGCGACACCGATGGGGAAACTTCATGGCAAATCTCAGCCATTCCCATCAGACAGGAGTCGAGGCCCAACAAATCAATCTTGCCGATTTTCCTCTGAGGGCTTGCATTGAGAAACGGCCGATTAGCGAAATCTCTGAGAGTTGTGGCAAGCTGGATGTTTTTTACGTAAAGGTTAGCGTTCCCCGCGCTGAGCTGGGTCGAAGACTCTCGTATCAGCCGCACCATTGCCCTTCGCAGGCGCGGTATTGGCGGCGTCGCGAGTCTGTGCTTCTTGCGTGTCGGCCACCTTTGCTGGGTCAATGTACTGGAAATAGGTGTCGAGACCGGCGCCATGTCCCCATAAAATTAGAGCAATCCTCTGCTCGTCAGAAGGTGCTGCCTCTGAATAGACTGTGCCCAGAGGAGCTGCGTCTGAAGGCGTTGCGTCCCCTAGGCCGAGGAAATGCCGTAACCGTTGATTTGGGTCGAGAGTGTAATTATTGGGTGCTACCCAAAGCAGTTTTTTGCGGCCCCCGGCGCATCTGTAGCGAGATACCTGGTCGGGGGTGGGCCCATCGAGTTGCACAGTAATATCAACATTGTTCTGCAAACTAGCATCGGTCAACTGACGCAGACTTACGAGGGCGTCGTTGTACAAAGTGTTATCGGCTGAAATATAGACGAGCATCTTCCAAGTAGGATCCATTTCTTACCTCACATGGTTCTCCGTTATCTGATTTAAACGACCTCCCACATCAAAAGCCTTTCGTGAGCGTACGAATTATCCCCGACGTCTCAGCGCAGGGTTTGCATGGCGGTCTTTTTCAGCCCACTCGACGACGGCCTCTTTGCCGCCCCGCTTCTCGACTCCCGCAAACTAAATCCGTGAAGTCTGCGTGAACTTCCAACGGGGCTAAGCGAAACCATGGGTACTGATCTAAACGAAGCAAAGCACTCTCGAACTTGCCCTCATGATCAGACTTTTCGAACAGGTCATCGCGATTCACGAGTTCGCTTTCTGGCAACAATTCGAAAATTGTCATTTCATCCCAGAGACACCGATTTGATCCTTGCCACCATCGGCTTCATCATCGGATGGGCTCTCGGCGAAGATCTCAGCCACCGCCGATGTGCCGAAGAGAAAGTCGAAGAACTTCGCGTTCGACTGAAACACGCCGGAGCGCCGACTCTGGAGCGCCAGCTCAGAGAGATGCGCGGCACCTGCAATGATGCTCACAAGCGCATGGCCGACGTTGTTGAGTCGCGTGTTCATGGCTGGCAGCGTTTCCAGGGCAAGTCTATCGAAGAAGCTCTCGGGCGCAAGAACGGCCAGCAGGCAATCCCCGGTTACATCAACGGCAACCCGGTCACTGCCGGCGGCGATAAGAACTACATCGAGAACGTATTCGAGATGGGCAACGGGAAGATGCGTATCCAGGTGCGCGAAACCGTTGACTTCGGAACCGACACCAAGATCGATCCGGTCAAGGGTATCGTTCACGGTGTGACGATGACGCGTGGAAGACCATCGAGGCCTCAACCGCGATCACCATGCGGCTGGAAACCGAATTTAAATTATGCATAGTGATCGGCGCGGCTTACCAATCTGTGGTTATATTATCTCCACCACAAATTTGAGCCGAAGGAGAGACTTCCTATGTCGTCGTCCGCCGCTTCTCCGCCCGTTCAGAGTCCGCTCAACCTAATGCTGAACATCCAACCCGGAAAAAATCAAACCATACTCGACTATCTTGTACAGAACCAGGCCAAGATTAATGCCGCTCTTGCACAAGTAGGCACGGTCCATTTTGCGCGTTTCCTGATGATACCTGGCACTCAGTATCTATTTGTAATAACGACTTATGACGGCGACTTCGACGCGTATATTCAAGCATTCACGAACATCGTTGGAGATGTGTTTAACTTGCTTCTCTCCTGCGTCGACCCGGCGCCTCCGCTTCCCGTGCAACAGAATGTCGCCGCGTTCCAGGCCTTCGTGAGCCAGTACAACCTGCCGACGGGTCTTTACTCGGCTTATCCCAATTGCACCGTTATGCAGATATTGAGCAATGCGATGCAACCCGCCGCAGTCAGCGGGAGGGGGATGGCAGTGACAAGCTCGAATTAGACGATATCCAAGGAATCATTCTGCGTGGCTATGGCTCGTTCGTTCACGTGCGACACTTTATTGTTGCGGTGGCAGACGCTGACGCCGCAGAGAGCCGTCATCGGCAGCTTAGTCCCGGCAGTTCCTGCGACGGTAAATCCGACATCATCTGGCGGTCACTACCTCCGCCGAATGGCATGTCAAACCTGACTATACTCTGAACTTATCCTTTACTCACGAAGGGCTCACCGTTCTCGGCGTTCCATCCACTCTTCTGGCTGGCTTTGCGCCGGAGTTCGCCAGCGGAGCGATCGGCAACGCCAGCAAAATCTTCGACGTGGGCGCCAGCGCTCCTGAGAATTGGGAAGGCAATCTGGGCGTTGCGTCAGAGGTTCACGCCGTTTTTTCCCTCTTTGCCAGAACCGCGCATGAGATGGAGTCGCGCACCGCTGAACTGCTCGCAGCCATTTCGAAAGCATTCCATCTCACTCACCGTCATGATGGCAAGGCTCTTCCTGACGGGTACGTTCATTTCGGCTATCGGGACGGTCTCTCACAACCTTTCGTGGCCGGTGGCCCTCGTCCCACGCGACCGTATCCTGATCTGGGAGTCAACAACGATGGAAGCTCGCCGGCCGGGGACTTCCTTTTAGGGTTTGAGAATACCTTCGGCAATCAATATTCGCCAAGGCATTGCAAATACCAGCCTGGGGCGCAACGGCAGCTTCGGAGCCTTTCGCATTCTCAAACAGGATGTCGCGGGCTTTGAAGAATACCTGCAGGCAGCCGCGTCAAAGTCGGCCTCACGGCGGACCAGCTCGCCGCTAAACTCATGGGCCGCTGGCGCACTGGCGTACCGCTTGCCCTTTCCCCAAAGGGCACCTGCCCCATCCCGTCCGATCGACTGAACATGTTTCTGTACAAATCCTCCGCGCCCGGTCAGGCCGAACCCGATCCCAGGGGCATCGCGTGTCCCATCGGCTCGCATATCCGTCGCGGTAATCCGCGGGACGAAACCGTCGCCGGATTTTTCACCCAGCAGGCACGCGTCATGCGCCGCAATGTTCCCTACGGTCCGCCATTTAATCCTGAGCAGCCGAACGACGGAATCGAACGGGGACTTATCGGTTACTTCATCAACGCCGACTTCGCCAATCAGTTTCAATTCCTCATGTCACAATGGCTGAATTTGAATAACTTCGTGGGTGGAATGATTTCCGGCCTTGACCCGCTCGTCGGAGCCAACAGCCCATCCTCCAGCGACTTTACCCTCCCAACCTCGCCAACGAGTTCGGTCAAGGTCACGGGCTTCGAGCGATTCGTCGTCACGCGCGGTAGCGCCTACTGTTTTCTCCCGAGCGTCACCGGCCTCCGCTACATCGCCTCGATCGGCAAAAACGCATAGCCGACTCACCGGCGGCACTATGGTTTGCAAGGAAAATACCCACCCGATACGGGAGCAGCGATGAATGCAGGGCATCCGCAAGGCAAGCTCACCCGCAGAGAAATGCTTCGCCTCTCCGCCGCCGTCGTAGCCACGTCGCAAGGTAAGACGCTTTTCGCACCGGCCGTCGCGCACGCCGCTCCAGCAGCCTCACCCACCACCGTCGAAGGCCAGCTCTACTCCACCCTCCTCAAGACCTGGTGCGACGGATTGATGGCCCGGCAGGTCGTCACGATGCGCGATCCAGCCTTCCACGGCGGTCTGCTGTGCCCCGCCTGCGCCCTCATCCACGGCCGTTGCGGCGACGCGGTGTACCCGCTGCGCAATGGCGCACACCACCGGCGAAGCCAAATATCTGCGCGCTGCGAAACTCGTCCATGAGTGGTCGCAGGCCCAGGTGAGCCGGCCGGACGGCAGTTGGATCAACGACGTGACGCTCAGCACCTGGCAAGGCATCACCGTCTTTCACACCATCGCCCTGGCTGAGGCTCTCGAACATCACGGCGAAGTGCTGGATGTGGCAACGCGCGCGCAATGGAAAGATCGCCTGGCTGCGGCAGCAAAGTTCCTCGACGGTTTCATCACCATCGAAACCGGCAATGTGAATTATCCGGTCACGGCGACGCTGGCCTTCAGCTCTGCGGGCAGGTCCTGGGCGAGGCCCACTACTTCGATCGCGCGCGCGCCCTGGCGCACGAAGTCATGGCCCAGTTCACGCCAGATGGGTTTCTCTTCGGAGAAGGTCATCCACTCAACGGCGTGTCGCCCAAAGGCTGCCGGCCTGTGGACATGGGCTACAACGTCGAAGAGTCGCTGCCGTCGCTCGCACTCTACAGTTTGTTGGCCGATGACAAACCAGTGCAACAGCAGGTCGTCGCCGCCATGAAAACGCACATCGAGTTCATGCTGCCCGATGGCGCATGGGACAACAGCTTCGGATCGCGCAACTACAAGTGGAGTTGGTGGGGAAGCAGGACCAGCGACGGTTGCCATCCCGGCTTCGTCCTCATGTCGAAGTTCGATCCGCGCTTCCGCGAGGTCGCGCGGCGCAAACTGAGCTGATGGCCGCCTGCACCCATGATGGCTTGCTCTACGGTGGCCCCGACTTCTTCGCGCACGGCGATTTGCCCTGCATCCATCACACATTTACTCACGCCAAGGCACTGGCCACTGTGCTCGACCGCGGCAGATTCGCCGCCGAGCCCGCCGAGCGCCCGAAGTTGCCGCGCGATGGAGCCTACGGTCTCAAAAGCTTCTCCTGTGATCGGCACGAACCTCGCCGCCGTCGGCCCGTGGCGCGCGACTGTCACCGAGTACGACTGGGAGTACTCGGAGCACGTGCAGGCGCGGGCAACTCGGCGGCGGCCACGTTTCAGGCGGAGCGTTGTCGTGCTCTACCACATGGCGCTCGGCCCGATTCTCACCGCCAGCATGACCGAATACCTGATGGTCGAGATTGCCAACCAGCAGCAATTCCGCGAAGGTCCGCACATGGCCCTCACGCCGCGCATCGAGTGTACCGCCGGCGACACATACACCAGCCTCAACGACTACAGGGCCACGCTCTCGGCGAAACGCTCCGCCACGGGGGTGGTCTTCGAGGCCCATGGCCGCTTGATGAGCAACACGCACAAGCCGATCGAAGGCGACGGCCTGCTGTATGGAGTGCGCTGGACGATAGGCGAATCGGGTGTGGAACTCGCAGCCAGTGCCACCGGTCAACTGCCCGCGTCGGCTTCGCTGCGATTTATCGTCCCCGTGATTGCCCGAGAGAGCGAGCGGGTTGAGCAGGTGAGTCCGCAGAGCGTGCGCATCTCCAAGCCCAAAGACTCACTCATCGTCACTATCGATCCCGCAAATCGCTTCGAGCCGATTCCTAGCGTGCGCACCTTCAACCTTGTCCCCGGCTTCGAAGCAGTCCCGCTGATCGTTGCATTTCAACCCGGCAAAGAGGTGCGCGTGAGGATTGAGACTGGAACTTGACGAACGTCTTGGGTTTTCTGAGGAGACAACCGAAGCATCATTCAGAAATTGGCGATCGAGGTCATAACAAGGATACGTAACTGCCGTTCTGCAAATTGCCATGGCGACCCAAAGAGCTTACCTTCCGCATGCGGAGCGTTTCACTACATGGTTTCCCGACTTTCTGCGGAAGGAACTTACTCCCTATCCGGGTCGCGGGGCCGTCGTTGCGCGGATGGTCATTTCGGCAACGCTCACTACCATCTTAATCGTTACTTTTCGCATCCCCTTTGGAGCAATTGGGGCGCTGTGCGCTTTCCTTCTGTCGCGCGAAAATCTCTTATCGACGGCCAAGTCTGGCCTCTACCTTGTGGCAGCATTCGTGATCGGCGGCCTTTTTATTCCCGTCGGCGGGCGCTTTTTCGCTTCGACTCCCATGACGCATTTTTTGTGGGAGGCAGTTAGCATCTTCATTCTCTTTTTTTTGCTCAGGACTTTTACAAACTATGTGGTAGCTATCGGTCTTGCCGCGATGGTGACCAACATATTTGCCATCTGGTATCTGCCGGGACCCGGGGAGCAAAATGTCGAGACCTCGTTATGGCAAGTAGGGGCCGCCTCGCTCGGCGTTATCGTGACGGTCTGTGTCGAGATAATTTTTTATGCTATCTATCGCGGTGACGAACTCCTCGATGGAATCGATGTCAGGCTGAAACACATCGAAGATCTGATGGAAGAATATGCCGCCAATCGTCCATCATCACCAGAAACCAGTCGTATGCTTTCGCAATATGCTGTTGTGGGAGTAGGAGCACTGCGCGCACACATCACGCGGACAAGTAATCAATCAGCCAGTCGTAATCGCATCAGCGCCTTGGTCTCACTTACCGGTCGTTCGATTGATTTTGCAGCAGCTCTTGCCACCACAGGTTTCAGGATTCCGGCCGCTGAGCGAGAACGAGCTGCACGCCTTGCGCAGCATATCGCCGAGACTCGCCTTTGCTTACAGTCAAACAATCAACCGACTCAATGGGAGCCTGAGGTCATAGCGAACGAGGGAACGCCACTTCTCTATGAACTCGAGGCAATGACCTCACTCATGGCTTCCGTGTTGAGCGGTGCGAGTTCAGTTGATCCACGTCTTGAGGTCCTCGACAGCCCGCCTGCCGCCAATCGCATCTTCGTGGCGGACGCGTTTTCTAATCCTGAGCACTTGCGTTATGTTCTCGGCGGAACGCTGGCGGCAATGATCTGTTACATCCTCTATGTGTCGCTGGATTGGCCGGGGATTTCCACCTCGGTGACCACTTGCGTATTTACCGCACTCTCAAACGTCGGCGCCTCGCGCCAGAAACAAGTACTGCGCATCGCGGGAGCAATGCTCGGCGGTTTCGTTTTCGGCTTAGGGGCGCAGATTTTCATTCTGCCGAATATCGACTCCGTTGGCGGGCTAGCCGTGCTCTTTGCCGCCGTGACCGCTGTCGCAGCCTGGGTTAGTACGTCGAGTACGCGCCTTTCGTATGCGGGGTTGCAGATCGCCTTGGCGTTTTATCTGATCAACTTGAGCGAGTTCCGTATTCAAACCTCGCTCACCTTGGGACGAGATCGTGCAGTCGGCGTGTTGCTGGGAATTTTCGCAATGTGGCTCGTCTTTGAACGTCTCTATCCAAATCCTGCAGGAGACGAGATGGTTCGTATTTTCGTTCGTAATCTTCGTCTCATGGCGGAGCTTATCACTGGATCCCCGACAAGCACAGATACTGCAGCCATTCTCAAGATCCGTCGTCAGAGGGAGCAGGTCTACCGCAATTTCGGCGACGTGACGGCACAAACCGATGCAGTGCCCTTTGAAACTGGACGCCGCCGCGCCGTAGATATGGCAGCGCGGGATCGTATTCGCCGCTGGCAGTCATCCATTCGCACGTTCTATCTGCTGGAGGCCCCGCTGATCCAATTCCGTGTATTTGGAGAAGTCGGCGAGAAGTCCACCGCCTTCAGGCAGATGGATGACGTTTTTCGCGAAGAATGCGCCCGCGCTCTGCAGCATATGGCAGAGTGTCTCGAGAATCAGCTAAATAGGGAACCGCTTGAGAGCAGCACTTCACAGAGTCTGGTGAAACTGCTGGAGTCATCCGCCGCCGAACAGGCCACGTACTCGGAGCGGGAGCACGCATTGTTTGGCCTCTTGCGCACGATTGCATTGCTCGTCGATCGCATGCAAGACGAAGTCGCATCTGAGCCGTTATACGCGATACAGTAGACGCTGCCGTAGGCAGGCAACGACATCACCGCCTTGTTCGGGTAACTGCGCAAACTGGGCTGGTCCAACGAGATCGCCGATTAGATTGCGGTACCCAACAAACCTGGGTTCGTCACTTGGGTGATGGACCTGGGCTTTTGATCGGGACCCCAACTTGCACCGAGCGGTAGCCCGCTCAAACGAGAGTGATCCTATGAAAGCCTGGCATAAGCGTTGGTGACCTAATCGTCACAGCAGCTGCAGAGGAGGCAGATCAACGATGCAGCAATTCATAGGTTGTGATGCGCACAAGAGATACTGGATTTTTTCGAGCGTAGGCGAAAAGCGTTGTATTGGACTCGCTGAACTGCGTTTCGCTTCATTCCCAGCTCGATTATGAAGTGGCAGGGAGCGCCAGGGTGTGCTAGAACCGGGTGATCTCGAGCAGACACTAAGAATCTCAAGTCAGACAGTTTGCAGCCGTGCATTTGCCAGAGACGTGAGCAATTTTCATAGCGTGGTGCATAGAGAGGAATCACTATGCGACCGATGATTCGTATGTTCGTCCTGGCGGCTGTTGCGACAAGCGCGATTGCGGCCTTTGCTTCCGAAACGATGGCCATCAATGTGCCTTTCAACTTCGAGGCGCATGGGAAGGTCTTTCCTGCCGGCAGATATCAGGTGGAGTACGACTCGACCATGAACTCTCTGATGCTCCTCAGTAAAACTGATACGAGGAAATCACTTATGTGTCTTGCTCTTCCTGCGGACTATGCCCCGAGCATGGCAAGGCTCGCGTTGCAGTTCGACAGCGAAGCCGATGGCACACGCGCATTGCACAGCATCCGGTTCGCCTCGTGGGAAACACCGGTACTGGACAAGCGTGAAAGGCATGCCGCTCAACGCGAGGTGTCAATTACCGGCGGGCGGTAGCAGGAATTGACTCCCGGATTCGAACGTATCTTCAACCGCCAATCGTGCTCTTTTGTTTCAATCAGCTGCGGTTCTCGGGGTCCCTTTCACGATAACAACACAGAAACACTATGGGGCCGCTCTCGGAATTCACGATCTTGGCTCGAAGGAACGCTTCACGCCGAACAAAGGCTTACACAACCATTACAGATGAATTTGGGCAATCGAGTGCGCCGGCGACCTTTAGGTGATACTCTAAAGGAGATCGAAGAATCCGATCTGGTTTACTTGCTTGTTCCGGCTTGCCTCTACTCGCAAAACATTCCACATTGCGTTCAGCGGTACATCAAAATCTTACGAGGAATAAGTCATGGAACAGGGAACAGTAAAATGGTTCAACGATGCAAAGGGATTCGGCTTTCTTAGCCGTCAAAATGGCGAAGATGTTTTCGTTCATCACACGGCAATTCAAAGCAATGGATTCCGTAGCCTGCAGGAAGGGCAATCCGTACGTTTCAACGTCGTGAAGGGCCCCAAAGGCTGGCAGGCCGAAAATGTCGAAGTCGCCTGACCACAAGACCAGAATTAAAGCAAAAGGGAGCGTCAGCTCCCTTTTGCTGCTTAAGCGTTCTTCGCAAGCGGTTGATCTTCCAGCCTTCGTACCACGGAGTCCTATGCAAAAGCCCGTCAAAGTGCAAGACAAATACTATCTGAAATCTCTCCATGAGGAGATCGATCTCTACGACCGCAAGCTGGCTCACATGGCAAAGTACGAGGCTTTTGCTTCGGAGGCGGAGCGTGAAACCGCGATCGGCAAGATGACGACAAAACGGGCAACTCTTGCACGAACTGCGCAGAAACTTGCGGAAGATGGTGTCGAATTTGACCCATCCGACCTTCCACGCTCGTTTCGCCAGCAAACAGAAAGCGCAGAGCACGCCAACATTGCCTAGACGGCATCATCGATGATCTGGCAACAGCTGCATACTACCCAGGCCGTATGACCTTGGCTGGTTAGTATATTCGCGTTTGCCAGATATTTTTGTTCTTGCAAGATTATGTCGTAGGACACATTTTCCCGCAGGGGACGTGCCGATCCCCCCGAAATTCGCTTGTCATATTCCTGGCCCCGATGATCTTTCGCTCATCCATGTCGGCAAGGATCATATCCGTTGCGTTTAGTAAGGCTTTACTGCAGCCAGGCGATCTTCGCTCAATCTCCCCGACAGATTTCGGTACTTCCATCTCACATCCTGCATTCATTTGAATCTCTTCTTAACCATCTTCTCAGCGAAAACACCTAAAAAGAGCATTCTGTCATACCCTTGCAAACGAAGGCGGATCCGGAACATCTAACAATGAGATTCAGGAATCCCCCTAGCAGCCTTCGATCAGACACGCGATCCGTTTGAAATGGAGACAGATGAAAACAACTGAAGTATTGCAGGCATGGAGAGGCATCCTCGCTGGCCGGAAACCATCTCTCTCAATCGAGATCACCAAAGAATGCCCGCTTCGTTGTCCAGGATGTTATGCGTTCGATTCTGCTCACCTTGGGGGCGAATCAGAACTGCGTCAACTCTCAGATTTCAAAGGCGATCAGTTGGTCAGGAACATTCTTGCGATCGTCGACCGTGAGAAGCCTCTGCATCTGTCTCTGGTCGGCGGCGACCCCCTGGTTCGTTATCGGGAACTAGAGTTACTGCTTCCACAACTGGAGGCGCGCGGCATCCATACACAGATTGTGACCAGCGCATTCCGGACCATCCCCGCTGAATGGAACAGGTTCACTCGATTGAACGTTGTCATCTCCATTGACGGACTTCAGGCCGACCACGATAAACGGCGTAAACCTGCAACCTATGAGCGAATTCTCAAAAATATTGCCGGGACGAAAGTCACGATCCACTCGACTATCACCGGAAACATTGCCGCGCGGCCTGGTTATCTGGAGGAGTTTCTGAAGTTCTGGAGCAGTCGTCCTGAGATCAATAAAGTCTGGTTTAGCCTCTTTACGCCGCAGCGTGGCGCCATCAGCCCGGAGATTCTCACCTCTGAACAGCGATCGTTTATCGTTTCGGATCTTCTAGCGCTTCGTAACAAATATCCCATTCTGGATATGCACGAATCGCTCATTCAAGAGATGCTTACACCGCCCTCCAGTCCCGAAGCCTGTATCTTTGCGAGGACAACGCAGACGATATCTGCAGACTTGAAGACTAAGATCACGCCATGTCAGTTTGGCGGTAATCCGGATTGTTCTCAGTGTGGCTGCATTGCTTCCATGGGGTTGGCAGCGGTCGGGCATCATCGAGTATTGGGCAAGCTGACCGCAGGTCATTTATTCATGTTGTCCGATAGAGCTGGGACGTCCTGGAGAAAGGCGATGGACAGCCTCAGGCGGCCGCTGCCAGTTCCGGAAGGTTCAACGTTCCGCATTTTGCAGGACTGATGGTTATGCTTCCGTTACATGAGTCTTACATGGACCGGAGATATTCGTGGGCTTTCTTGCCGCGCACTAAGCTTTAGAGAGTAGACTCGTAGATGTTGTAGGAAATACATCTTCCTCGCCTTCAGCTGTCCGCTTCGCTCCAGACGAGCACCCTGCCCAGGATAAGCCACCGGACGACTGGAGTTGCAATGCTCCCCAAAACCTGACGCGCTTCCGTTCCAGAAAGTTCTCGTCCGTTGCCGTCTGACCTTCTGCAAATCAATCGGATGCCGTGAAGTGCTCAGACTTGAATCTGCATTTACGCAGACCAGTAGATAAAATCACACTCTCACATCAGTTCGCCTCCGAAGGAGGCTTTTATGTATCGACCGGCTTATCCAGTCGAGACAGGAAGTACGAATAACCTCGTTTTTCAAACTCTTCCCGAGTTCTATTCGAAATCTCCCGACTATACCGTCATCGCACAGGATGTAGTTGAGGTACAGGACATCCAGAACGCTCCAGCAGTCAGCATGGGCGCTTTCCTGATGGCGTGCGGCGGCATGAAGATCTTTCCGACAATCAGTATCTACACCCGTCACGGCTACGACCGCAAACACGCGCGCCTGCTCTACATGAATGCGACAGCACTCCGCGTCTGGAAGACAATGGGCATGCAGCCAAGACAAATCGGAACGCAACATCGGCCACCGCACTCGGCCGTGCTCGCGTTCGGGAAACCATTCAGTGACTAATGCTGTTTCAGAAAGGCCGGAATGAATTCATGCGCATCCATGAGTGAAGGGCAGCGATTCGTTGTTCGCTGTTTGGGTTGTGAAACTCCGTCGCGCAGGAAGCGGAAGGGTTCAACATCTGGTCGTCGTA
>CAWAJA010000018.1:0-454090 GCA_963782275.1 uncultured Acidobacteriaceae bacterium
TCGCTAGCCTTGATCGGAAACGCCTCGGGCAGGACCGGTGGCGAGGGCGGAAGAGCGGATCCGAGGCGTTTTCGATAAGGAGACTAGGAGGAAGCCGCTGGCGCGGCGGACGCGGGCCTATGGGATTTGAATGTGCGCCGGGCGTCAATCTGCGCGATGGGAGAGCAGGGCGAAGGATCGGAGGCGGGGTCGGGATCATCCGTCGAGCGGCAAACTGACGCAATGGAAAGATGGCAAGGGGGCGGTTGGCATAGGGTGGACACACGACTACGCCGGCGTGCTGGCGCACATCCCAGAGTCGTTGGTGAGGGTGCTGCTAGGAAGAATCGAAGTACATGCATGTGGATAGTTCCGCAGTTGTAAATCTCTGAACGACGAGCATGGTTGCGCCGCAGCGGGGACAATGCCACAGCGAGGTGCTCTCGGAATGGACTTTCCCGGATCTGACTGCTGGCGGCGTTGAGGAATCGTCGGCCAGAAGTTGTCGGCATAGCGCCAGGCGAGAGACGCGAAAGCGATTAGCGAGAAACCCGAAATGACGGATGCGGACGAATCCTTTGGGAAGTATGTGCAGAAAGAAGCGGCGTAGAAACTCCGTTGCCGCCAGCGTCATTCGGCCCTGTTTGCTTCCGTGCGCGTAATCCTTCCAACGAAAACTCACCCGGTCCGCTTCGAAGGCCAACAACCGGTGATTGGAAATCGCCACGCGATGGGTGTAGCGACCCAGATACCGCAACACCTGCAGCGGCCCACCGAAAGCGGGCTTGGCATAGACCACCCAGTCATGGCGATGCAGGCGGCGGATCAGGCCCGCGAACTGCCGGGGATCGGCGAGGGCAGCAACTGGGCCGGCGCACCGTAGTTTCTTACAGCGGTGAAGGCGTGTGAGACCGGCGAGGAACTTGCCGCGAAAGACCCGACTCAAGACTTTGACGGGCAAGAAGAAAGGATAGCGCGGGCGCAGCCAGCGACGATGATCCAGCGAGAGCCCGCCCGCGGGAATGACACAGTGAATGTGGGGATGCAGGAGCAGATTCTGTCCCCAGGTGTGCAGGATGGCGATCACGCCAATCTCGGCTCCGAGGTGCTTCGCATCGGATGCGATTTCCAGCAAAGTTTGCGCAGTGGCGGTGAACAACAGATCGTAAAACAGGCTGGGGTTCTCCAATGCCAGCACATTCAGTTCGTGAGGCACAGTGAACAGGACATGGAAATAGCTGGTGTCGAGGAGATCGTGTTGCCGTGCCGTGATCCAGCGCTCACGAGCTTGCGCCTGACACTTAGGGCAGTGGCGATTGCGACACGAGTTGTAGGAGATGGCCTGATAACCGCAGCGCGAGCACTGATCGCGATGGCCACCCAAGGCGGCGGTGCGGCAGCGCTGAATGGCTCGCAAGGCTTTGAGTTGCTGAAAGTCGAAGCTCGATCGATACCGCTCCAGGAAGCGATCGCCTTGCACGCGCAGGATGTCGGCCACCTCGAGGGTGGGCCGAGTCATGGGTTCTTTTTACGGTGGTACTGACGGTTGACTTCTTCTATGCGAGAAAGTGGCAGGCCTTCCAAGGGATTGGCGACGGCCCGTAAATGCCGTTGCGACAGATGCAGGTATTTTGCCGTCGTTTCCAGATCACCATGGCCCAGTAAAATCTGAATGGTGCGTAGGTCTGTCCCCGCTTCCAGCAGGTGGGTGGCGAAGCTGTGCCGCAAGCAATGAGGGCTGACCCGCTTGGTGAGGCCGGCGTGCCGAGCAGCTTCTTTACAGGCATACCACACGCTCTTGTCGGAGATGGGTTGTTCCTTGCCGCGCTTGCGTTCGCTGCTGGGGAACAGATAGGTGCGGGGCTTTTTCCAGCGCCAGTATTCTCGCAGGGTTTCTAACAGCGCCGGGCTGAGAGGAATGTCACGGCCGGCTCCGCCTTTTCCGCATTCCACGCGGATCATCATGCGCTGGCTATCAATGTCGCTGAGCTTCAACAGAGACACCTCGGTGCGCCGCATCCCGGTGCCGTAGAGGGTCATCAGCAGGGTGCGCTGCAGAAGGTTCCCGGCGGCATTGATGAGCTGCGCAACCTCCTCCCGACTCAACACGGTGGGGAGTCGTCGGTGATCCTTGGGATAGGGCAAATCTTCTCGGAACTCGCGTCGTTTGAGAGTCCGGATGAAGAAAAAGCGCAGTGCCGCGACACGGGCAATCACCGTGCCGACGGCGAGCTTGCGATCTCGGAGCAGGTAGGCCTGATAAGTTCGCAGCTCATCGGGTCCGAGCTTATCCGGTGACTTGCCAAAATGTCGTGCAAAGCTAGCTACCGCCTGCAAGTAATAGCGGGTCGTACTCTTCGAGTAGTTGCGACGCTGAAGTTCCACCAGCATCATCTGGCGTAGACGGGTCACAAGAGTCTCCTTTCTCTGTGACCCACACTATGCCAGCTACTCCAACAATGCTGGGTCCGCTATACGCGGTAGCGTCCGCCGCGCCAGCGGCTTCGTCCAAGTCGGCATCCCGTCGAAGTGCACCTGGCTGACATCCGCTGGCGCTCAGGCCCTGGATAACAGGCAACCCGGAAGTTAGCCCTCAGCACATAGTTGTTGGGAGCAGGGCATCTCACACCTAACCGCGAGGCCGTGGCCTCAGCGGGGATTACCTACGAGATGGGGATTTTTCCGAGAGCTATCCCCGGTCGGATGGCGGCTTGTGTAGAACGGTAGGTAGAATAGATCCCGCCATCGGCACCTGTGACAAACAGATCCAGGTGATCGGAGTCGCGCGCCACCACAGCTACTGACGTTCCAGTCTTTGTCGCGAAACCACCGTCGATCCGGAAAAATGACGACCATCCGCTTGTACTGTCCCAGTAAGCGGAATGAATGCCACCATCGGCACCTGTGACAAACAGATCCAGGTGGTCGGAGGTGCGTGCGGCCACAGCTACTGACGTTCCAGTCTTTGTCGCGAAACCACCGTCGATCCGGAAAAATGACGACCATCCGCTTGTACTGTCCCAGTAAGCCGAATGAATCCCACCATCGGCACCTGTGACAAACAGATCCAGGTGGTCGGAGGTGCGTGCGACCACAGCTACTGACGTTCCAATCGTTGTCGCGAAACCAGCATCGATCCGGAAAAATGACGCCCATCCGCCTGCACTGTCCCAGTAAGCCGAATGAATCCCACCATCGGCGCCTGTGACAAACAGATCCAGGTGATCGGAGTCGCGCGCCACCACAGCTACTGACGTTCCAGTCTTTGTCGCGAAACCACCGTCGATCCGGAAAAATGACGACCATCCGCTTGTACTGTCCCAGTAAGCGGAATGAATGCCACCATCGGCACCTGTGACAAACAGATCCAGGTGGTCGGAGGTGCGTGCGGCCACAGCTACTGACGTTCCAGTCTTTGTCGCGAAACCACCGTCGATCCGGAAAAATGACGACCATCCGCTTGTACTGTCCCAGTAAGCCGAATGAATCCCACCATCGGCACCTGTGACAAACAGATCCAGGTGGTCGGAGGTGCGTGCGACCACAGCTACTGACGTTCCAATCGTTGTCGCGAAACCAGCATCGATCCGGAAAAATGACGCCCATCCGCCTGCACTGTCCCAGTAAGCCGAATGAATCCCACCATCGGCACCTGTGACAAACAGATCCAGGTGATCGGGGTTGCGTGCGACCACAGCTACTGACGTTCCAATCGTTGTCGCAAAACCAGCGTCGATCCGGAATAACGGAGCGCTTCCCAACTGGGTGAGGACGTTTCGAGTGATCTGGTCTATTTCGTTCCAGCCGGTACCTTGGCTAAGCCCTAAAGACCAATTGACTGCTCCGACCGTAAACACCTGCCCCTTCCCTTTCGTGAAGATCCCGACCGTCGCCGTTACGGGAGCGTTGATGTCATCTCCCGTTTGGCCGAGTGGTGGTGCGTCGGCAAGCCTCGCGAACCCTGAAGGCGAACTGGGGGAACAGGAGTCCGACTGTGTAGATTGATAACTGTCCGTTTCTCCCGTATTGACAACGGATGTCTCGCCGCCGTTCTGGTTTTTGTAAAACCCGAACCACGAGTCGGTAGTGAAGTTCAAGCCAGCGAATACCCAGTGATCTGGCTGGCGAACGCGGTACACGGGCGATTGACCTGCCATATTCCAGCTTACCCCAGTGAGGCTTGTTGACGGCCTGCACACTGGTGCACCCATCCAGTGGCCCGTGGTGAGACCAGGTTCTGTCAAGGCAAATGTGTCAAAGCCTGGATCCTTATAACAAATTTCGCCACGGACATCAGGATCGAAGCGTACTTGCCACCAGCAGACGTTGCCGCTCAAGAAAACAACGTTCCCCCCGGCAGTCGCAAAGCCTTCGACGTTGTCCCGCATCTCCTTGGACCAGTATTCATCGTGGCCGATACTGATGAGGAGCCGATAGTTTTGCAACAGACCAGCGTTGTTAGCCCAATCCTTGTGCAGGTCACTGGCAGTGCAGAGTTCTACCGCGATCCCTTGCCGCGCGAGCCATCGAATCAAGGGCACTTCCCAATACTGCCACCGCGGAAGCCCAACAGCATCACTGTAAGGCCTTGCGAATGAAACACCGAATGCCCTAGGAGGCACGTAGTCAGGCCAAGCATCGATAGGCGAACCGTAGGACCATGTCGCAGCCCCCATTGACATGAAACCATAGAGGCTGCGCCCGCCCCAGAAGTTATAAGCTTCATAGGTCGTATCCGGTATGTAGAGAAGAATTCCAGATTGACTCCCAGGCACGGCCGCGCGCACTACAAAAGGAATATCCATACTCTGCGCAACTTCGCTAACAACCTTCGAGGCGATTGGCGCATGAGTATCAATTACTGAGGAGACCGGGTTAGATCCAAGAGGAACAGCTTCCACACGGGCAACATACAAACCACTCGGCCAGTCCGGCGGTATTATCAGGTCGGCTACTGGCGGCCATGTTGGTCCATCTCGATAATCCAAGCGCCCTATCGCAAGGGGCTGGAACTGCTGGACGTTTTGAATCGTGGTCATCAGTACCTGATCCGCATCCTGGCGGTAGATGGTGATGGCAATTGGTCCGACGCTACTCTGCTTATTCACGTAGAAGCTGATGGTTTCACCGGGAACAAGGCTATTGGGAAAGGCATACCCTTCCAGCGGATTGATGAGGATTGCCTCATAAGGTTCGTGATAATGGAACTCGCCATAGCCACTTGCACTGTCGTAAAAGAGAAGATCTGTGAATCCATTCCGAAACTTTACATCTTCAGGATCGGCGGTCCAGAACTCGCCCGGGACGACAATGTCCCAAGTCATACGCCAATCGGTATAAGCCTCCGTGCTTATCAGGATGGGGTCTGGCTCACCTGTGTTGTTGTAAACAAATGTCCCGTGTCCTGATTGTCGGTCGTAAAAGAGATATCCTACGTCCTGCCATCCAAAGTTGCCCGGAATGATGTGAGTAGCCGAAGGCAGGCCGGTCTTCGTCACTTGGCTACCAAACTGAAAGCCATTGGCCTCGTCGCCCGAGATTGTGTAGATCTCCCCGTAGCCGGTCGAAGCCTCGTAAAACAGCAGCCCGGTCCCAGCAACAGAATCTCCGACGACATGCGTCCAAGTCGTTCTCCAGCCGTCACTCTGCATAATTAGCTTCAGGTTTCCCGATGCGTCACAACTGTGAATCTCGCCATGACCGGCTGCCTGGTCGTACAAAACAAGGGCAGTGTCATGTCCTCGCTCTCCGGCATCGTTGAACCCGCCACTGCCTGGAAGGCGAACAGTCGTGATATGCGTCCACGAAGGCCGCCAACCTGAGTGTTCGCTAATATTAATAAGATCTCCTTCTTTGGTATCGTAGATCGCGGCATATCCTGCCTGTTGGTCGTAGAACAGCAACCCCGTGCGATCAGGGCCAAAGAACGCGCCCGGAACGATGTGCGTCCAGCTCTGTCGCCAGCCTGAATGACTCCGCAAAAAGGTGATGCCGCCCTGTCCGTCGGTCTCGTAAAACTCCGCGTAGCCACTGTTCTGGTCATAAAACAGAAGGCCACTGTAGGGAGAGGCAGAAAATTTTCCAGAAACAATGTGTGTCCAGGTATTACGCCAATCTGTGTATGCGGTGAGTTGTTGAAAGTTCGGGGGAAACAATGGAGGGGGATCAGGCGAAGTCCCGGCCTTCACCGGCGGAAGATCAGCAGTTTTGGGCATTTATTCTCCGCGAGACGAGTGGCGGCCAAATGTCGGGGCTTGGATTGGTCTGGATGGGCCTATCCTTCGGAACGCACTGCCCTCACTTTACATCTTTATCAATCCACTTACCACCAATACACGCTTGATCGCAGTAGCGCGAGGTGGATTGGAGTGATCATTCTTCGCGCAACGCTGCCATCGGATCGAGGCGGACGGCACGAATGGCACGGTAAGAAAGGGACGACAAGGGCCACGTTTAGAGTTTCCCTGATTCATCCAGATAGGCATACCGCTTAAACCCCGACTTCAGAATCACCAGCCAGCCCAGCCCACGTCTGGTGCCTCGGGCCAAGTCCCATTTGTTCCAAGCGACGCTTGAGTTGGTTCCGTAGCGTCGCCATTTTCGTTTGGGGCCAAGGCTGGGGAAAGCTCGCGTGTGGCCGCGCCGTCATTGTGCAAGCAAAGTCTTGAGTGGAACATACCGTTTTGCCTTCCAACTGAAGGCTGGCATGTCGAGCAACTGCCGGTGCCAGTCTGTGAGCAAGCTTCTCACGGAGCTTGAAGTCCCGTTTTCACCCGACCAGGTTCGGTGGCGGGTTACCAACACAACCAACGACAAGAAACGCGGCCAAATCGTGCCGTACGCCGATACCCGCGCCTACACTGACCGGCTGAATTCGCTGTTTACGCCAAAAGGCTGGACGCGCGAATACAAGGTCGAGACGATGACCAATATCACTCGCGTAAAGAAGGGTGAAAGCATTCTCTCCGGCAAGGTGCTCGTCACCTGCACGGTCACGATCGTTGGCATTGGGTCGCATCAGGCACGGGGGAAGAATGGGCTGACGACGATAACGGTATGACGTCAGCGGATGCGCAAGCGTTCAAAAGAGCCTGTTCCTGCTTTGGTCTCGGTCGCTACTTCTATGACTTCAACGCCATTTGGGTCGACCTGGACCAGAACCGCCAGCCAGTTAGAACACCCGCGTTATTTGCCTGGGCGCTTCCGGAGAACTGGCGAAAAGGAATGCGACCTTCAAGCAAGAATGGGAACGGCAGCGCCGCCACACCTTCCAACGGCACAAATGGCCGAAGCCAACTCAACGGAAGCAACACTCCGACGGTTTCGGATAACGGCCATAGCAAAGCCAGTAACAGCAATGGAGGTGCGAACGGAACCAACGGCGACGACCTCAATGTGCGCATCTCAGGGTTGGAAAAGACCGTCGGCACGTTGTTGTACCGCAACATCCTGCGCGAGTGTGGACGGGTTAACCAGCCGAAGTTGATCCGCGATCTCGCAGTCAAGCGTAGTGTCCTGCAGTTACTCGAATCGGCAGCACGCGGCTTTACGCGATTGGAAGCAGTTACAAAGCGGCTCGAACCGAAAACCGTCGAGTCGCTGCTGGCGAAACTACAAGCCCCGCCTTTGGGCGAGATTCCGGACATGAAGACCCTGCAACACGTCGTTTTCGGCCTCGAAGAACTCGCCGGTCCCGACCAACACCACGCAGCTTAATCACTCCGCCAACTTAGGGAATGCCGGGGCCCCGGACACGCGTGGCCTAGCTCCCTCACCCCCCTCGAAGCAGCCCTAACTGAAAGCCCCGCACAGAAGATAAGGAGTCGGCACGATGTTTATCACCGCGGTCGCACAACTCTCTCCGCTTCGCGGCGGCTCGCAGGCTCGCATCATGCTCGCCGATGACGGCAAAAGGTATGTGGTCAAATTCCAGGGAAATCCGCAATGCACGAGGGTGCTGGCAAATGACTACCTGGCCTGCCGGATGGCGCGAATGATCGGGCTAACCGTGCCTGAGCCGGCGATAGTCCAAGTGGGGGAGAAGACAATCGAGGAGCAACAAATCACCTTCACCCTGGCTGGGCGATCTGTTGCAGCACGCCCGGGACTTCAGTTTGGGTCCGAGGTAGTAACTGGAGAAGTCTGGGACTGGCCGTCTGTCTCCATGCTTGGGCGCGTCAGGAATCTCAAGGAATTCGCCGGTGTGCTGGCTTTCGACAAGTGGACAGGGAATGCCGATGGCCGACAGGTCGTGTTCCACAAAGAGGTGCGTGAGCGAAAGTACACGGCATCGTTCATCGATTTTGGGTATTGCTTCAATGCTGGGGAGTGGAGCTTTCACGACGCTCCACTGCGGGGAGTGTACGGGCTTAATGATGTGTATGAGCGGATCGAATCGTGGGATGACTTTGCTCCTTGGCTGCAGCGGATCGAGATGTTCCCCGAACAGCAGTGGCGGAGCATTGCGGACGAGATTCCATGTGAATGGTAGGGCGAACGGGATGAACTGCGACGCTTGCTGGATCGCCTCTTGGAGCGACGCAGCCTAGTTCGGCAGCTGATCGAAGACTTCCGGACCTCCAGCAGAAATCCCTTTCCTAATTGGGCCACGGTGCGACCGATTCCTTGCGGGACAGAAGTTAATAGGGAATCCCTTCTTGTCTGAGTTGGGAAACTGCTCGGATCCGTTCTTCACGTTCAGTTGGTCGCGTCGCTGCGCGTTCTATCATGCTGTGACCATCTTCGCCGACCAGTTCTTTACAAAGGCTCCGAAGCGGTCAAGGGCCTGCGAGAAATTGTCTCCGGCGGCGGCAAAGCCCAGGCGGAAATGTGAGGGCGCATCGAAGCAATCACCGGGCGCCAGCAATATCCCCCGCTCGACGGCGGCTTCGCAGAACGGGCGGGCATTCTCTCCGCTTAACAGCCAAGGGAACGCGGTCATGCCTCCTTGCGGCGGAATCCAGCCGAGTACGTCGCGATGGTCGACCATGAAGCGCTCGAGCAGATTGAGGTTTCGGGAGGCGACTTCCTGGGTCTTGCCGAGGACAACGTGGCGTTTGCGGATGGCGATTTCGGAAAGAATTTCTCCAGTAGTCGTGTTGCTGACTGAGAAGTAAGCGCGCGCCGTCCAGTATTGCTGGCGGCGTTGTGCGTTGTGCTCGATCATCCATCCCGTGCGCACGCCGGCAATCGAGAATGCTTTCGACAGATCAGAGATCACGGTGGCGTGCGGCAGTCGCGCTGCCGATTTCGTTTGC
Organism: uncultured Acidobacteriaceae bacterium; assembly: GCA_963782275.1. Taxonomy (GTDB): domain Bacteria; phylum Acidobacteriota; class Terriglobia; order Terriglobales; family Acidobacteriaceae; genus Bog-257. The sequence continues at coordinate 9,237 of CAWAJA010000018.1, forward strand.
TTTCCGTGGTAGATGGGATGATAGACCTCGTCACTCACCAGCTGGATTCCGCGCGAGACGGCGAAGTCGTGCAGGGCCTCCATTTCGTCGTCGCTGATGGTCGCGCCCGTGGGGTTGTGCGGGCAGTTGACTAGGATCAACTTGGTCTTGGGGTCGGCGAGCCGCTTGATCTCGTCAGGGTCGATGCGAAAGCCGTTCTCGCGGCGCACGTGGTAGAAGCGAGTTTCCAGGCCAAGCGATTCCGGGAGCGCCGAGAAGGTAGTGAATCCAGGCTGCGGGATGATGACGTTCGCGCCGGGCTCGGCAGCCAGCCACATCAGGGCCACCAGCGCCTCGGAAGCGCCGGTCACGATTTGGACAGCCTCTACCGGGACACGCTGCATTTCAGCGATAGCCTCGCGCAGACTGTCGGCGCCCGCAGGGCGGCTGTAAACCAGTTTGTGGTTTAGGAATCGGCGGCGCGTTTCGTCGTCGGCGAGGGTGAGGATGTCATTTACGGTCCAGCTGGGCCCGGTGCTCGCAGCGAGGTTGAATTCTATTTCGTGTTCGTACTGGTCGAGCCAGGCGTCGAGCAGGAAAGGCTTGAGTTGCATGCGAGTGCCTCGAAGGAAAAATTAGTTCCTGTTATTGATCCCGCGAGTCGGCGCATGGATGAATTTTTAGTTTACGAGTGATAAGAATCCATTGCTTCAATAGTTCGCTGCAAACAACGGTTTGGGCGAGACTTTAGTGATCTTAAACAGATGCTGACGAGGTCCCATGCTTGGGTCTTCTCTAACTGTGCCTTGAACCATAAAATGGCATTGGGTTGAAGCATAAAATGTCACCTCCGCGCCCAGAACTCTCTTCGAATCAGCGCGGCCTCTTTCAGCTGGCAACCCTCGTTTGAAGCGTACAGTGGCACTAAGTACAGAACAGAAGGAAAAAGTGGCACTAAGTGCAATTGGTCCGCGACACTCTACAGCGCACCAGAAGAGGAGATATACCTGGGGCGCCGATTCAATCCCACGCATTCGAAAATCGCGAGCGTAGAGAGCAACCCGGCTCAGGGCAATCTCTGGGGCACTGGGCCGATCAGCACGGGGAAAGGTTCATCGTAAGCCACCACTTTCGAGCCATTGACTTGCGCCATGAGCTGTGTGACCATGCTCCCCCGAAGTGGGGTCCCGAAAGCTGAAATAATCGAAGGATGCCCGCATGAACCATCGCCTGGCAACCCTCTTCGCCCCAGTCTCAATTCTGCTCTTAGCCGCAGTCGCGGCAACTTGCCAGCCTCCGCAGCCCCACTTTCCGAAGCCTGGGACGACGGTCGCACTCGCCGATTGGAAACCGACGCAACAAGAAGTCATCGCGTCCCACTGGAGTCTTGAAACGGGCTGGAATACAGAGCTTGAGGTCAACGTAAGTTGCTTGTTGGTAGCCGCAGTCGCGGCAACTTGCCAGCCTCCGCAGCCCCATTTTCCGAAGCCTAGGCCCGTTCCAGACCGCTCGCATCGATATTCGTGAAGTCATTGGCGGTTCGGCAGGCACTGATATGGGTGGCCTCACTCTCAGTTTTCCCAACAACGAAGGCATATCCGCCAGCCAGATTGTGTTCGACGAAGTGACGGGGCTTGCCGCGATTATGAAGCTATTTGAGCGCGATAAAGATGAATCGGTTGAAGCTCACGTCCTTCGCGCTCCGATGATCGCTCTCAGACAACCAGATGCCGCGCTCGCCTACCCGAGGGATACGGTGCTGAATCCTCGCCTGTTCCTGCGAAATGCAGGACAGAATAAATTACAAGTCTCAGCCGCAATCCATTGGCGTTCACAAGATGCTGAGGGCACCTACAATTATCCTGCATTGAACTTGAAGTCGAACCAAGTAAGCGTTCTCGATCTCGGTCTCCTGCAGGACACCGGTGCCATCCCGGCAAGTGCCAATTGGGGCAACGTCACCCTTTCCTACGCTGGGAAAAGTGCCGACCTAGTACCTGTCGCCATCAGCTACGACTCCAAGACGCGCTACGGACTGCAGAGCCCGTTCACTGAAGGCACGAACCGGATGTTCAAAGGGGGCATGTGGCACGTTGACTCCACCCACAATACACTGATCACAACCGGAAACGGCGGTTCGGAAAAAACTACCGCGCAGGTAACGCTGTTCTATAACGGCGGTAAAAACCAATACCGGGTTGAGAAGCTTCTAGTGCCGGGGCAACAGCTTTTGCTGGACGTTGGCCAGCTGATTCGCAATCAAATACCTGACTCCGATAGAAATGTCATCCCACCGGAAACCATGTCAGGTTCCTACGAGCTGCGTGATCTCGATCATCCAGCTGTCGGGTTGCTCTACGAAGGCAAGTTAACGATTGACAAAACTTACGGCCATGCCTCGTATGGTTGCGGTACTTGCTGCGGCTTATACGACACAAAGCTTACGCCGAACCCGTTCGATGGGCCTCCCTCAGTCTACAACCAAGACTCCTATCTGGCTCTGGAGCAATGCGGCGGACAGTGGGAAGACTGGACTGGCACAGCATACAGTTGGCAGAGCACCAATCCTGGAGTTGCTACGTTGCCAAACTCGATGTTGCATACAGTTGCTGTCGGCACCGCAACCGGAAGCGCTCAGAATTTATTGCAAGCGACGCACCCCGCACCAAGATGCCCGCAGGCGGTCATGGGCGGTTCGCAGCCGGTGACTGTAGTGGCTACTCCTATCAATTTCCGACAAGTCGGACCAGGCCAGAATGTTAACGGAGTCCTCCAGTTTACTTACGCCTGGGACTCTTCAACCGGGCATCTAGGAGATCTTACGAGCTGTCTAGTTGGAGAATACGTGACATATCCGACTTTTGGTCACGACTCCGGCTTCTATTTTTGGCCAAGTCCTCCCTATTCAGCGACACCCACTACTGATGATCCTACGATAATCAACATCGCTGGGACCGATGGTGGCTTTGGAGACCAGCATCTTCATAACAACTTCTTGACACCATATGTGGGAAACCTCTTCGACGCTGCGCAGACTTACCGATGGAGCTGCTCAGGCTACTACAATGGGCAATGGCAAACCTTCGCAAACAACACCATCGAACGCACCGTCGCAAAACACATCAATCTTTCCACGTGGTACTACCTGGTGACCAAGAGCGGATCCTCTGCTTCCGTCGATCCTCTCCCCTAGGGGTTAAAGATGCGTTTGCTTCAATGCCGACCACTCGCAATCGCCTTAGCAATCCGGGTGCTAGTCATCTTTGGGGCGTCTGCCTTGTCCACAGCGCAGGTACCCGTTAGCGTGGTATTCTCGCCCAACGCATCCGACGTGAGCGTCCACGAGCCCGTCCTCATCAAAGTCTCAATTAGCAATAACACCGAACAGACCGTCAAGATCGACTTAGGCCCTGATCGAGTTGGGAGCTTTCGATTCATTTGTGAACGACCGGACGGCACTCGCGTAACACTGAAGCGGCAACAACGGGAAGGTATCTATCGTCTTGGGATCTTGAGTATTCCCGCCGGCCAGACGTATACCGAAGACATAGTGTTGAGCGAGTGGATGGACTTTGACGTGCCCGGCGAATACAAGATCACAGCAGAGCTCCAGTCGTCAGTGAGCGGAGGAGACGGTAAGTCGTACGGGATTCTGTCATTCCAAAGCAAACTATTCTTGCATGTGGCTGCAGTAGACAAAGCGCATATCGAGAAGATTTGTGAGAACTTGTTTCAAAAGATCCTGCTGGCCCGTTCGTACGAAGATGCCGCGGCCGCTGCACGCGCATTGGCAACTATCAAAGAACCAGAAGCGGTCCGCTATCTGGTGCAAGCTACCTCACTATGGCACTTGCAACCTATAACTATACCTGCGCTCGCACAAACCGGAGGCCGCAACAGCATCGAGGCGCTCATTTCTCTGCTAAGAGCAAACGATCCTGACACTAGAGCGATCGCACGTTCAACTCTAGGCCGGTTAGAATCTCAGACCACAGATGCTGCGGATAAGAGAATTATTCGTGATGCTTTAGGGGAGTCGTCTGTTCACGAATAATACTCGGCCCGGGTTCTATATGAAAGGACCTCAAGAGAAGCTTTTCCCCTCCGCCGGAGGACAGGGTGGCTCCCTGACATCCCGGTTTCGTCGAGCGTGAGGGTTAAAGTGCACGACTCCTGGGTGCCCCCTCATCGGACGGGTTCTATAGAAGGGGGATGTCAAGCGAAAATACCTCACCCTCGGCGGCAGAGAGGGTAGTTCTCTGGCATCCAGCCCCTTGGCACGATGGGTGGAGTGCTGCGGTGGCAGTTGCGAATCGGTTTCAGGTCCACGTTACTACGTCGTCCGGCGACTGTGTGCTGCGCAAGCCACAGGGGGGCTCAAGGCCAACCATGGTTCTATCGGAGACTCGTTCGCCGTGGCGAACGGCACTATGGCTTTGTCGGGTTGTCCCAGGGAGCATATGGTGGCCCGTGAGACTTGGTCCGCGACTTTAGAAAGGCCCGAAGCAGCGAATTGCACGATGATAGTAATTGGCATATGCTATGGCATAGGCTAGAGGTTTATATGGCTACCGAACGACATGTGAAACTGTTCAAGAACGGCAGGAATCAGGCAATCAGGATCCCTCGTGAATTCGAGCTTCCTGGCGAGGACGCCTTAATCCGCAAAGAAGGCGACCGGCTGATCATCGAGCCTACTCCGCCTAAGTCACTGCTTGCGGTCTTGACGACATTGAGAACCATCGACGAGAACTTTCCGCCGATTCCTGATCTTCCTCCCAATCCGGTTGATCTCTGATGCGCTACCTGCTCGATACCAATATCGTTTCCGACCTGGTTCGCAACCCCCAAGGCCACATCGCGCAGCACATACGAAAGATTGGAGAAACGGAGGTTTGCACGAGCATCATCGTCGCTGCCGAATTGAGATATGGCGCCGCCAAGAAACAGTCCCCTCGATTGACGGCGCAGCTTCAGGCGGTGCTCGGTGCGCTTGAGGTTCTTCCCTTGGGAGAGCCCGTCGATACAACCTACGGAGCGCTGCGTGCGAGACTCGAAAAGGTAGGCACGCCGATTGGCGCGAATGACCTACTCATCGCTGCACAGGCGATGGCCCTTGGTTACACGCTCGTCACCGATAACGAAAGGGAGTTCGCGCAGGTCGAAGAGCTTCCTCGGGAAAACTGGCTTAGACAGATCTGAGATTTCGGTGCCCTTATATTCGGACGTCGACTCATCATAGTCACTTGAGGTTCCCTTCGCATCCCTCCGCATCCACTAACAACTCCGCTCCTGATCGCGCGGCTGCAATTTAGAACAACGCGGGAGAATTCCTGCCACGAAGAACGCTCACGAGCGCTTCGGCAAACTCGTTTATCGGCGTCGTACAGAAAAGACCGCCACCAACCTTCGCGTTCTCCTAGATGCTTTTGTGGGAGAAGAACGTGGCAAAGCCCACTTGGTTTCCGTAGTTGGCGGAGATGTGGAGGTCGGAGCCGTCGCAGCAGCTTTTGCCAACGGTGACTCATTTACGGGGGAAGACCCATACGGTGCTGAGAGCATCGTCTCGCTTGGCGAGAAGCCGCTATGTTTCCGGGGATCCATAGTGATTTCCGGTCGTAAGAGACCGCTACGGCATCTGGTTAGTTGCTCGCAGGAATTAGCTGACTGTACCTCGGATGGGAAGCTGCTTCTGGTCAGTGACGACCATCTCTTCGTCTGGTCTTCTCTGGTATGTCACTACGGTTTACCAGCCACGCCAGTCTGGGGTTCATGGGTAATGGCGCAATTGGAGCAGCAAAAGAGGATTCAGCCTCTCTCTGGATTTGGGTTCGACGGTGTAGCGGTCAAAGCGACACGCAAACACTTGCTGGCGCTTCTATCGAAGGGACTGAGGAACAGCTCGATCGCTTTCCCCGCTGCCGTTCGGCAAATATCTAATGGACCACTGCGCGTTCATTGGTCTGGAGGACATTTCGGACGGTTTGCCAAGCTATCGGGAGGAAGTTGTGCCCGTGGCGATGGAAGAACCGCTGAAAACGGCGTATGAGGAACTTGAGGAGGAAATCACCGCCTGCCTGAAAGAGCATCGGGGAAGCAGCAGCGTGGCCAGCACTATGTTGAACGCTCTGCTGGCGTGGCCAGACCATCCGTATGGTTTCGGCACTCTGTACGGATCTGAATTCGATCCAGAAACCAAATGCCGCGAATCGTTTGTTATCGCTGAAACGGTTGACCTGGACAAGAACGAGACGTACGCCAAAGAGCGGGCACTGATCGGGGAAGTGAAAAGTCAGCTCGCGCGGGGCCGCAAGTGCCAGGTCTTCGCGGTCTACACCAACAAGCACGACGTAATCGAACGGCTGGAGCATCTGTTTAGGAGGGAGGGCATTCGAGCTGCGACACTGCGAGCCAGCGTACCAACCCACAGGCGCGAAGCCTGGTACCGAGAGCAGCTGCGCCTCGGAATATCCCCTGATCGGGAAGGAGGTAAGTCTGTAAGCCATTCAAAAGAATGGCGGGGTCGACGGGACTCGAACCCGCGGCCTCTGCCGTGACAGGGCAGCGTTCTAACCAACTGAACTACGACCCCGCGTCTAGGATCAACGCGATACTGCAAACCCAAGTCGAATAAGGGCTTTGCAGGTTTTGCATGCAGTGCACAGTCCGCCGAGATTGCCTGCGGTGGCGCTTCTTCTTGGCAAAACCGCCCATAAACCGCCAGTAAATAACTGTTCGCTCATGCGAGAATTATTTTAACACAGAGGCTCACTTGACCCGAAACGCGCCTTGCGTATTGCCTTGGGAAGTCAGATGTCCTTCGTGCCCGCGTCGGCCGCACGCGGTGAGGTAGGAATCAGATCGCCGCGATTCAGATCGATGAATCGAGTCTCAACACCGGCCCAATCAAATGGAAAAACCCGTATACGAACGAGTTGGAGCAAATGGGCCAAAAGTGGCTACTGGGTTTTGTGCGGCAACATTTGGCTTTCCGACACTGCGTACATCACGTTTACGCCACGTCGCGCTGCTCGTCTTCACCGCATGCCCAGACCTGTCTTCATGACGAGCACACACCGGTCCAGCGCAATCCTTTCTCGGTCGGAACCCAAGTCGTGTGTGGCTTGGTAGTATTGGCCGGAACCAAGCTGAAGGTCGTATGGGCAGGTGATGTGTATGTTGAAATGTTTCGTCTATGTCTGGATCGGCATGTTTGTCTGCGCGACCTGCACGGTGGCCCAAAACGCGCCGATTTCAACCGAAGGTGATTTCGTCGCGCAAAACTTCCAATTCCGCTCAGGTGAGGTGTTGCCAAGCCTGCGTCTGCGCTATATGACATTCGGCACTCCGAAACGTGACGCAAGCGGCAGAGTTACGAACGCCGTCATGATCCTTCACGGAACGACTGGGTCAGGCAAGCAGTTCGTATCGCCGCAGTTCGCAGGCGTGCTGTTTGGGCCGGGGCAATTGCTCGATGCGACTCGTTACTACATCATCCTGCCGGATGGGATCGGGCATGGAAAGTCCAGCAAGCCCAGCGATGGAATGCATGCGCACTTTCCGCATTACGACTACGACGACATGGTAACCGCGCAGCACGAGCTGTTGGTTGACGGGCTGAAGGTGAATCACCTTCGGCTGATCATCGGCACATCGATGGGCTGCATGCATTCGTGGGTGTGGGGCGAAACCTATCCGGACTTCATGGACGCGCTGATGCCGCTGGCGTGTTTGCCGGTGCAGATCGCCGGCCGTAATCGCATGATGCGCAAGATGGCGATGGACGCAATTCGCCAGGACCCCGCGTGGGAGAACGGTGAGTACAAAACGCCTCCGCCAGGTTTGAAAACAGCGCTCGATGTGCTGCTCGTCATGGGCAGCAGTCCGCTACAGATGCAGAAACAGTATCCTTCGCGGGATGCAGCCGACACCTATCTGGACAATTTCATTCATACCCGCATGGCGTCGACTGACGCCAACGACTTTCTCTATGCCTTCGATGCTTCGCGCAACTACGACCCATCGCCCAACCTGGAGAAAGTCCGTGTGCCCGTAATGGCGATTAACTCCGCCGATGACTTCATCAATCCGCCGGAACTCGGGATGATGGAAGTGCAGATCAAACGCGTTCCCAAAGGAAAATACGTACTTTTGCCGGTTACCGATCAAACTCGAGGGCACGGAACACATACGCTTCCGGCGATCTGGGAGGATCATCTGCAAGAGTTGCTCAGGGAATCGCAGCCCTGATCCATCCAATAGGCATAACGCAAGCGTAGGATCTCATCCTCGTAGACCGCGAAGAACATCGTCGCCTAACGGCTGGTCTCGGTGTTCTTGAAGAAGAGTCGATTCACCGAACGCAGCGGTCACACAGCGCTCTTCCACTGCTTAGGCGGCGATTGGAAGGGTGAAGTGGAAAGCCGCACCGCGCCCGCAGTTGGTCGTTGCCCATAATCGGCCGCCATGCGACTCGACAATGGAACGGCTGATTGCTAACCCCATACCACTGCCTTGAGGCTTGGTGGTAAAGAAGGCATCGAAGATCTGGTCGGCGTTTTCGGTCGGCAGCCCTACACCGGTGTCACTCACTGAGATCATCACTCGGCCGTCGGGATCCAGCTCCGACTTGACCGTAAGTACTCCGCCAGCCTCCTTCATTGCATCGATGCCGTTAAGCATCAGGTTCATGAGCACCTGCTGCAGTTGCACACGGTCTGCGGTAATTTTGTGCAGGTCGGCGGCAAGATCGGTGCGTATCGGGACTCCGTACCGGCTGGCCTCAGACCGCAACAGCACGACCATTTCGTGGACAATCTCGTTCACCTCCACCAACTCACGCTGCGGAGGAGACTTCCTGTACAGCGACCGTAAGTGGTCGATAATGTCACCGGCACGCTTTCCATCGTTGACGATGCGGTTTGCTGCCTCGCGTATCTCGTCAAGATCGGGCTGATCGCGCTGCAGCCAGCGCAAGCACGTATTCGCATTTGTGACGGTCGCAGCGATGGGCTGCTTAATTTCATGTGCCAATGATGCGGTGAGCTCTCCCATCATGCTCACGCGATTGATGTGAGCAAGGTCTGCCTGTAGCTGTTCGGCGCGTTTGCGATCTTCGATGTCGGCGGCGACCCCATACCATTTGACGATTCTTCCTCCCTTGTCCCGCATCGGTACGGCGTGAATCAAAAACCAGCGATATTGCCCATCCGCTCCGCGGCGGAACCGCACCTCATACTCCAAAGGCTCACCCGTGGCCAGTGACGTCCGCCATTTGTCGACAACTCGGTTGAGATCGTCCGGATGAATTGCACTCTGCCAACCTGAGCCTGCCACCTGCTCCAGGGTCAACCCCGTATATTCGACCCAGCGCCGGTTTACGAATGTGCGGGCGCCGTCGGGCATTACGATAAACGCCATTGCCGGAATCGTCTCGATGGCTTCGCGAAACTTCTGTTCCTTCTGCCGCACTTGCCGAATACGAAGTCGATAAGCCGCCCAAAGTAACGCGAGGAGGGCGGCCACACAGAGCGCGCGGAACCAGTTCGTCTGCCAGTACGCCGGCGCAATCGCGAAGTCCAGAGACGCGCCTTGTTCATTCCACACGCCGCTGTTATTGCTGGCGGTCACGCGGAAGCGGTAATTGCCCGGAGCGAGGTTTGAATACTGCACGTGACGGCTGTTGACGACTTCCCTCCAGTCGCTATCCTGGCCCTCCAGTTTGAAACGGAAGCGCACTTTCTCCGGCACAACGAGGCTCAGCGCCGTGTAATCGATCGTGAGATCGCGGATCCGCGGGGGCAGGCGCAATCCTGAAGACGCGGCGTAGGTCCTGCCATCGGCGGTAAGTTGCTCTATGTGCACCGGCGGCGGAAGTCCGTTGAACGGAAGGTGCTGCGGATCGATGAAGCTGATCCCATCCGGGGGCGAGAACCATATTTTTCCATTTGGCGACTTGGCCACCAGTCGGCTGTGACCGCCCGCAAGGGCGCGACTCCTCACTCCGTCAGAGCTGTCAAAAAGCGTGGTCTGGACGCTCCGCTTCGAATCACGCACCCAGGCGTCCAACTCGGAACGCCCAATCCGCACCAAGCCGCAGGCCATGTACAACCAGAGGGAATGTTCGTTGTCTTCGATCACCGAATTAATGGCGTCACAGGGCAGGCCGTTCCTGCTGGTAAGAGTCGCGACGGTGCCATCTTTCACCCGGCTCAAACCGCCCTCAGTTGCGGCCCACACAGCACCGTCTGAACCACGTTGAAGGTCGTTCACTGAGCCATTGCCCAGCCCATCAGCGACACTGTAGGAAGAGCGGATCTGGCCGTCCTTGAGGTAGGCTATTCCTCCGTCAAAAAATCCGAGCCACAGGCCGCCCTGCAACCCACCAGGCAGCAAAGCTACCGCTCCGAATTTGTGTCCGAATTGGGCCCAAGGAATACGCTGAACGGCACCCTCTGGCGTAGCATAGACAAGGCCCTCGTCGTTGTTGCTGATCCAAACCTTCCCATTTCCATCCCCGGCGATTGAAAGTATATTTCCGCCTGAAACGCCTGGAACCAGCACAAACCGGTCACGGTCAAAATAGAACACGCCTTCGCGACCACCAGCCCACAGTCGTCCCCGATCATCCTGCCCCAGCGAATGAACGGTTCCTCGAAGTCCGCTGTTCGCGATTTCTGTTACCCTCGCGTCGATGATGAGCTCTCCCTCATCCGTTCCCCCGTTTTGGTCTGGCACAGTTCGCTTGCCGTAAACGGTCATATGCCCGTTTTGCCACCGATTCAAGCCATCCGCGGTGATAGTCCAAATACTTCCATCCGGGGTCGCTTCGAGCAGGTAAGCTGCGGAAGTTGAAAGACCCTGGTTTTCCGAAATTGTCGGTGCCGCGAATTCACGAAACCGATCAAGGCCATTTTCCGTGCAGACCCAAACATTGCCCTCACGATCTTCGAAAATGTCCCTTATGAAATTGCCGGAGAGACCGTCAGTGACTGAGAATCTATCGATCCTGCCCTGGTGCAGGTGCAATAGACCTTGCGTGGTGCCAATCCACAAACTGCCATCTTTGCTGCGGAACAGGCGAGTGGGCGTGAACTGCCCGGCGATCCCCGGAAGTGCATAGCCCCGAATTTTCCCGTCCACAAGCTGTTTCAGTCCTTCGATCGAACCATTAACCGGGCCCGCAAACGGGCCGGACACACCGGTTGCCATCAAGAGTGCGCCGTCGTCGCCTTCGATTAGCGCCTTGGCCTCTACCGGGCCATCGGGCAACCGGTAGTGATCTGGAGGACCAGGCGCCCATCGCCACAGACCCGTTTGAGCGGAGGCCCATAGATTGCCTTTGTGGTCCTCGAATAATTCACGTACGGACCAGCCAAAACTCCCGGCTCCGTAGCACTGCGTCTTGGCGACTTTGACGGCACAGAGCCTGCCGGGGTTCCTAACCCCAAACCAAAGTGTTCCTTCGGTGTCTTGCAGCAGTGACGTAACGACGGATCCGGCAACGTCTGGATATTCGGTAAGCTTGCCGTCCTTCCAACTGGCAAGCCCCTTCTCTGTGCCAATCCAAAGAGTACCGTCGCGGGCAACCAAAATGGCAGTGATCCAATTGCTGGGGAGTTGCTCACCGTCTGGCGGCCGCCACGGGATGGCTTGGACACCGTCGAAACGGACCATCCCAAATTCCGTGCCCAGCCAGAGATAACCATCAGGGGTTTGAGCCACTGAAAAGATGGTGCCCCTGGTGAAACCTTCCCGAATTTTCCAGGCAGTGTGCGCGTACTGGCTAACATCGAGGGAAGGATCTAACGCAAAAACGCAAGCACTGGATGCCAGCAGGAGAGCCAGACATACGGCCGCCTTTGTTTGGGCTTTCTCCATACGAGCCCATATCTTAATCCACCAGGTTTCCCATGGACCCGTTGTCCGGCCAATAAATGCCAACAAATTGGCAATGGCCATCGCTCCCGCAGGTGTAACATAGGTGCCTGCTTAAAGGAAATCGCTACCCGCACGTTTCGTAATGTCGGCCAATCGTTCTAATCCTCGTGCTTCGTAGTAAGGATTCTCCCCGCAGTTAAAGGGGGTAACAGAGTGGATCGAAAAGCGAACTCGGATCTAAGGGTGCCGTCACACGCGGTTCCTTGCTTTCTTTCCGTCGTGCTCTCGGGCTTCTTGGCAGTTCCACTGTGTGCGCAGGTCGCCGGCGCACGCATTGCCGGGACAGTCACTGACAGCACAGGTGCAGCGATCGTCGACGCTCAGGTGATAATCAAGAATACAGCGAGCAATCTCACGAGGGAGCTGGTCACGAATCGATCAGGCTTTTATAGCGCGCCGAATCTGCTGCCTGGCCCTTACAGCGTTACGGTGTCAGCCAAGGGCTTCAAGTCTGAAGCTATCACCGGCCTCACACTCACGGTAGGCGCCGACGTTGAAGTGAATCTGACCATGGCAATCGGCACCGCCAGCCAGACTGTTCAGGTTCAAGGTGCGGCAGCGACCGTAGAAACAAACGGTGCAATGTTGGACGCGGTGGTAGACGGCCACACTATTCGCGAATTGCCACTTAATGGCCGCAACTGGACTCAACTGGCAACTCTGGAGCCAGGCGTTGCAGACATTCGAACTCAAGCGGCAGCTACCGACTTCCTTATCCGCGGAACTCGCGGTTTGGGAACGCAGTTGACGGTTTCCGGAGGGCGCCCGCAGCAGAACAATTACCGCGTTGACGGAATCAGCATTAATGATTACTCGAATGGCGGTCCAGGCAGCGCCCTCGGCATTGGTTTGGGGGTCGATGCCATCCAGGAGTTCTCCGTCATAACCGCAAACCCTCAGGCGGATTACGGCAATACTTCGGCGGGGGTAATCAATGCCGTTACCCGGCAGGGCACAAATACGCTGCACGGTTCCGTCTACGAGTTTTTACGCAATAGCGCGCTTGACGCGAGGAATTATTTCGATCCGCCCACGATTCCGCCATTTCGGCGCAACCAATTCGGGGCTGCCCTGGGCGGGCCAATAAAGAAGAATCGCACCTTCTTCTTCGCAAATTATGAGGGGCTTCGGCAAGACCAGAGTGTCACTCAGCTCGCAGTTGTGCCAACAGAGGCAGCGCGCAACGGCCAACTCGTCGCGGGAGCCGTAACTGTTAGTCCGCTTATAAAACCCTATCTAGCCCTTTATCCTTTGCCGACGAGCAACATCAAAGGGGACACAGGGACCTTCACCTCGATCAGCCAGCAGATTGGAAGCGAGGACTTCTTTGTCACCCGAATTGATCAGGATTTTTCTACTACTGATCTGGTGCGCGGAACATACCTGTTCGACAACAGTACCCTCACGTCACCCGATCTCTTTCAAACCGTGGTGTCAGGAACACTCACCCGTAATCAGCTCGCAACGGCGGAATACACCAAAATTGTCAGTCCAGCATTCTTGAATACGTTTCGGGTTGGCTTCAGCCGCGTGCGCGCCGACGTGATGAAGCCAATCAAGGCGCTGCTTCCATTTGCGGGCGATCCCAGCAATGGATTTGTCCCTGGCAAACCGGTCGGGTTCATTGGTGCAACTGGAATTTCCAATTACACGGGCGGCCCCGGTGCAGGCGGAGAAATCGACTATGTCTTCAATTCAGTCCAGGTCTATGACGACCTGTTTTGGACGAAGGGACGGCACTCGTTCAAGTTCGGCGCGAACGTTGAACGGCTACAGGACAATGAGCTCGGCACATCAAAGCCGAATGGGGTCTTTAACTTTACATCGCTCGCGAATTTTCTGACCGATCAGCCGACGGCATTTAGTGCAGCGCTCACCCAAGAAGCGGCCCCATTCAACTTTCGGCAAACGATCGTGGGAACGTATTTCGAGGACGACGCCCATCTGGCATCGAACTTCACCCTCAATTTGGGCGTCCGATATGAGATGGCGACTGTACCGACGGAAGTAAACGGCCGGCTCACCAACCTGCGGAACATCACCGACGCCACGCCCCATCTCGGCTCTGCATATTTCTTCAACCCGACCTATCTTAATTTCGAGCCACGACTTGGATTCTCTTGGGACCCTTTTCGTGCAGGGAGCACTGCTGTTCGAGGAGCTTTCGGCATCTACGATGTTCTGCCTCTTATGTATGAGTTCGAGGCCAACGCCTACATGGCTGCCCCGTTCTTCCAACTAGCAACGCTCTCGTCAGGACTGCCAGCAGGAAGCTTCCCGAGTACGGCATTCACTCTGCTCACACCGAATCAACTGCGCTACATGTATGTTGATTCAAATCCCGAGCGCAATTACGTGATGACCTGGAATCTCAATATCCAACAACAATTGGGAAGCAATCTGGTAGCGACGGTCGCGTATGTCGGATCTCACGGAGTCCATCAGCCTTTCCAGGTTCAGGATATGAGCATCGTATTACCAACCTCCCACACTTCGGCTGGATACTTCTGGCCGACTCCTGCGGGTAGCGGTAAACGCGTCAATCCCAACGCCGGGCAAATCACGGGAGTTCTATGGGATGGCAGCAGCTACTATGACGCATTGCAGACGCACCTCGTTCGGCAGATGACGAAAGGACTCCAGTTCGGCGCCTCATACACTTGGGCCAAGAGCATCGACACCAGCTCCGCCTCTGTCGCCGGCAACCAATTCCTCAATTCCGTATTTAACTTACCGTGGTTCGATACGAGGCTGAACCGTGCACTGTCCGACTTCGATATCCGTAACAATGCTGTGTTCAACGCAATCTGGCAAATTCCTGCGCCCCGGGACCAGGGTAGCGTGCGCTGGTTCGTTAGCGGTTGGCAAATTGGCGGGATTTATCAGGTCAGCAGCGGTCTGCCGTTTACGCCCGAGATCGGGGGAGACCCGCTCGGCTTGAAGAGCGCGTATCCGTTCGACTTCCCTGACCGGATATTTGGGCCAGGTTGCGAGTCTGCCATCAATCCCGGAAACCCGGTGCATTACATCAAAACACAATGCTTCTCCTTCCCCACCCCCGCCACCCGATTGGGAGACGGGGGTCGGAACAGCCTGATTGGACCGGGCCTCTCGAACCTTGCTCTGGCCCTGTTCAAGAACAATCCCATTCAGCGGATTTCGGAGAGCTTCAACATTCAGTTCCGGGTGGAGTTTTTCAACGTGTTGAATCACTCTAATTTCTCGCCTCCCGTCTCGAATAATAACTTGTACACCGCCAATGGACAGCCGGTAACAACCGCAGGATTGATTACGACGACTGCGACATCATCCCGGCAGCTCCAATTCGCGTTGAAAATCGCCTGGTGACAGGATGCTCTTAGGCTGGGCAATCCCCCGATGTAGCGCGTGGGTGCTAACAAGCCGTTCCTTGGTCAACGCCGGCACCACCCAAATTGATGTCGCCGGAGCATCCTCAGCGCCCCTACAAAATCTTTACCCAAACACACTGGATCAGGCCATCGGGCGTGCAGACCCGAGCTTCATGACCCCGTACTGCTGCACCGCCAGAAGCCGCTCGAAAAGGAATGGTCAGCCTCACTTTCGTCCCGCGCCCTGGTCCGCTATCGAACTCGAACGTCCGGTCCACATGGAGCACGCGTTCTCGCATATCGATCTGCACCGGATCTTCCGATCTGGTTGGGGGCACAACGAACGCCCGCATCGGACACAGAAAGGCAAACGCGACTGTCGGATCGCTTGAGCCGAACCTCAACTCTCTTGTTTCCGGATATTTGGCGGCGCTGCTCAGTGCTTCCTGAACGGGTGCCAGACGTTGTGGACAACTTTCATCGGTAAGATCCCAGAATCCACAAAGAGTTCAGGGAGTTCTTCGCGTTTCTGAACTTCCTTTGCAATAACTCTTGCGGCGTCAATCATCGCGCCCGGCTGTGAAGATCACGCTTGTGCGGCAACGGCCTGCGCGAGCAGGTCTCGGGCTCGCGGCGTGTTGCGGACCTCCACATTCATTTTCGCCAAACGGAGCGCCTTGTCCGGGTCGGCACCCGCAGCGAGCCAGAATTCGGCTGCATGGTCTGCGAAAGCCTCTGGGTGACTCGCAATCAGCTCGTCATAGCGCGCCGCCGCCACTTGCCGCCAGTGCCGAGATTCGTCGAGGCGGCCGGCATCCCTAAGAATGCCGGCCAGATGCGCAGCATAGTCAGGATCATCCGATGATGCCGCCAGCGAACGCAGGCGCGAAATGGCGGAATCAATTTCACCCAACTCCGCTTCGACTTCGGAGAGATGGCCTCGCGTCGGGGCGTAAGCGGGCACACGCCGCCGCGCAGCCTCGAATGACGCCCGGGCGTCATCCAGTCGGCCCTCGTTCATCCACATGAATCCCAGCTGGAAATCGAGAAGCGCCAGAGGAATCGGTGAGACACCGCGATACTGATGGCGGCTTTCCTCGTATCTCCGTTCGGCTGCCTCGATTTCGCCGCGCTCGGCATGCAACCCGACTAGCGCTGCCAGGTTTTCGAAGCTTGCTCGGCGCTCTACGGCTTCTTCTCGCAGGACAAGGGATTCATCGTATCGTCCGAGAGCCTGGAAGATTGCCGCCCTCTCACCATTCGCTGTTTCGGGATCGAGCCCCAGCTCCTCGGCCCGATCGACGTGGGACAAGGCATCATTAAATCGATGAAATCCGGCCTGCGTTCGCGCACGAGCGAGCAGCGCTTGTGGGTTCATGGGCGCGTCGTGTAAGAGCTGTTCCGCGATCTCTTCTGCCCTATCGTAATCTGCAATGCGGCCGAGGATCAGGCCGCGGAGTGAGATCAGCTCGATGAGACCTGCTCGAGTTTCGACGCTTGCGCAGCCATGCCTGACCTCCGGGTCCAGGGCGTCGATCTGGGCTTCGAGATTCAGCAAAGCAATCGTGCCGTCGGTGAGCGGGCGTTCGTCGATCATGACTTGGCATCCTCTGGGCGATTGGGTGGTGCCATGTAGGGGAACACCGTCGACGACCACGCGATCGGAGCGTCGACACCGTCGCGGATGCGTGGACCCTTTCCGGCGTTGACGTACAAGGTGAGAAGAGAGTCGACGAGGTCCTCGTTGAGCCACCTTCCTCCGCAGTTAGAGTGCGCGCGCCCTTCGAGCATGGCCCGCTCGATTTCAAAGTAGCTCATCTCTGAGAACGGCTTGGATGCATCCACGACCAGGAAATCGGAGAGCAGGAGTTCGGTTAGCGGGTGGTTTCCTTGCTGGTCAAGCGGCCAATCAACTTTAGCGTCAAGGCTGTCGAAGAAGGCGAGATTGGCGTTCAACCGCGCGCGATACGCGCCGACATAGTGTTTGGAAAGATTGAAAGCGTCTTCTTCGTTATAGATGTCCCGGATCTCGAGATCCCGATTTACGGTGTCGAAGATCTTCGCGCTCAGGGTGATGTTCTTGATTTCGGGACGCCCGACTCTTTCCAGCCGCACCGGCAGCTTGCCGGCGCTTAGCGTCTCGCCAACCACAGCGAACATCGGGCCGCCCTTGAGGGCGGTCGGCCACTCGATCCTGAGGACGATCCCCAGTACATTCTTGCCGTAGAGCCTGTCGGATCCGACCGCTTTGAAGGCAAGCTTTCTTGTTGCGATTGTTCTCTCGGCCATCGGACCGTCAAGGAAGAAAGGATCGGACCTCTGCCCCGCAAAAATCTGCAGGCCTTTTCCTCTGCCGCCGTTCTCGTCATTCACGCGAAATGTGACCACGTCGCCATTTGGCAGCGTGCAGCGGCCATCTTGCTCAGGTTGTGGAGCGCTGAATGTGAAGTCGAATACGGATTCGTCGGCTGCAACAACAAACGAATGCCCGTCAGGCGCAACGGATACGGAACGCACGCGCAACCGGTAAATGACCGCGTCGGAAAACAAGGCTGATGGGCCGGCGTAGGGAAACACGTTCATGATCAGGACGAGATGATCCGGGCTCTCCGGACAAGGGAACGCATAGACGTCCGTGATATCGATGACCGGATCAGCGATGGCGCGGGGCCCAGAGATGTGATCGGACATGTGTGTAATCCTTTAAGTGGGCTACTTGTTCTCGTTGAGAATCGTGTCTGCTATCTGAAAGCAGTCGGCGCCGACCGGAATTCCGCAATAGATAGCGATTTGGATGAGCACCGCTCGCAATTCAATCGGCGTAAGTCCGTTGACCTGTGCCCCCCGGACATGATTGGCGAACTCGCCCATCTTGCCGAGCGCGGCGACCATGCCGAGAGTGAGAATGCTGCGCTCACGAGGCGACAAGGTGTCTTCGCCCCACACCTCGCCCCAGCAGTATTCGGTCACCAGCCGCTGAAATTCGCGATTGAAATCATTTACGCTTGCGAGCGCGCGGTCCACATAGGAATCGCCCAGCACCTCCCGGCGCTTGGCGAGCCCGCGGTCATAAAGAAGCTTGTCCATTGTGACTTGCCCTCCGAATTGATGTCCTGGCGATCAGCGCCTTCCGTTCTGAGAGGCCATTGGACCTATACGCGTCGTAGCCTGTCTGGGGTCTGACCGTAGCATCATCCATGCTCCCTCGCGTGAAGGCAGGCAAAGCCCAGCTCATCAACCTGCGAGATCCCCCAACCATCGCAGCGCTGACAGGCTCGGCATGAACATGTACTCGCCGCCGCGTAGCACGTTGAATGATTGGATGCCGTGGACGCGCCGTCTCACCGGATCCTTGGGAATCGTGAAGGTGGCTCCTTCTTCTTGCAGGCCTACGAGCGGATCGCGTTCTTCACCAAGCCCTGTAAAATTCCCTGTGTTGATCCACTCCCGTTGCAGGAATTCCATGGTGGCCATCGCCTTAGCGCTGATGAAAAGGAAATAGATCCCGCGCGGCACCTCATCATCGCTCACCGCAAGCGCGTTCGGGTCATATGGCGCTCCGTAGGTCGTGCTGCGCCGGATAATGCGATGGATGTTCACGTCAGTCAGCACCGGCAGCTTGGTATCGCGTGGGTTCACCCTGCGCATGTGGCAGCCGAGCGGCACCTGTTTGCCGTTCAGATCGTTGGCGTAAGTGAAGTCATTGTTCCGCTGCGGGTCTTGGCCGAGCGAGGGGTCGTCCTTGACCGGCGCGAGCGTCAATGGTGCGCCGCTGCGCCAACGACCAACAAGTTTCGCGGCCAGCAGCTCACGTTCTTCGTTCGTTTGACCATTGTCTCGCAGGAACCGGTTGAACGCTCCTACCCGCGACTGGTACTTGCGCACACCAATGAAGGTGCCATTGCGCCCGAGCACATCAGGTTGCAACGTCGCAAGCGGCACGCCGGCCTCGCCCGGATAACCGAGGATGAATTCACCCGCTTTGATGGGACGACCTTGTCCGGGTAGTGGATCGACACCACTGCCTTCTATTGCGGGCTGGCCGATACCGTCCTTGTAACCGAGCGGATTGAGGTCGCCGGGCTGAGCGCCGAAGTCCTGAACGCCTACTACCGAAACGCCCGAAAATCCGTGATACTGCTGGCGCGCCAACGCCATGGTGCGGCGCCACTTTTCTTCGCTGTCGCTAAAAACACTGATGGCGATATGAATTTGGCCGCTGCCAAAGGGCTGGTCCCAGTTCTTAGGATCGTTGTCTCCGCGGTCAAGCAGTTGATCGGCACGCGCAGCCATTCCTACGCGAAAAGCCTCGGGAAAACTTTGCAGTGACTCCTCGGGCACACCCAGCGCCACGAGGCCGGTGTAGCTGATTGCGACTGCAATCCAGGCGTCTGTCGCGTTCCACCAATCGGCTGCGGAAGCCACATGCGGCGCGAGCCTCCGCAGGAACTCACGGCCGCTGCGTGCATCGTCGATGTGCATCTTGATGTGCGTGCCGTAGTAAGGCTCCGGCCGATAGCGCAGCACCGTTGCCTGGATCTCGTGCAGATCGAGCGTCACAGAGCTGCTGCTTGGAGTCGTTTGATTGTGCTCTTCCAACAAAGCCACCGCACCCTCCTTCTAAGGCTCAATTGAAATCGGTGACCGGCTTCCCGTCGCAAACGGTATTTGCGGGGCCGACAGCGCAGAGAGTCACCGTCGCCTTGCGCAAAACACTCCGGCGACTACGGATGCCAGCTTCAGGCATGCTGTGTTTCCCCGACGCGATCCACAGATTCGGATGCAATCAAGCTGTACTTCACCTCGATGTTGCCACTTGTGGCTAACGAGTACGGACACACGTGGCTCGCGGCGTCCACCAGGGACTGAGCTGTTTCCTGCTCCATGCCCGGGAGGCTCACGTTCAGTGCGGCCGCCAGGCCGACCCCTCCACGGGTCGTGCCAAGATCGACTTCGCAATCGACAGCCAGTTCCGACGGCAGCGCTATTTTCCTTTTGCCGGCGATCAACTTGATCGCCGAAAGAAAGCAGGCTGACCACCCGGCCGCTAACAATTGTTCCGGATTGGTGCCACTGCCCGATGTGCCAGGACGCGACAGCGTAACCTGCAGCCTACCGTCGTCGGTGCGGGATGCGCCGCTGTCGCGGCCGCCGGTGGTGTGAGCTTTTGCGGTATAGAGGACTTTTTCGAGTTTGGTCATGGTGTAAATCCGCTCCCATAGAAGTACGCCGGGCAAGCAGCGCGTCGAAGGCTAGAAAAATTGCCTTGGCCTATGTTCAAGCAACCCGGATCAGCTTCTTGTTCACAAATTCACCGATGCCCAGACGCGATAGCTCGCGCCCGTAGCCGGAGTTCTTCACACCTCCGAACGGAAGGTCAGGTGCGGTACCGGTCACCTGGTTGATGAAAACCATCCCAGAATCGACCTGACGCGCGATCCGTTTTCCCCGTTCGACATCTTTTGTGATCACTGTTGCACCCAACCCGTAAGGCGAGTCGTTAGCCAGGTCTACAGCCTCTTTTTCATTCTTCACTCGGAAGACCATGGCGACCGGCGCGAAGAACTCCTGGTGAAAGGCTGGGTTGTCGGGTGTGATGTCGGTGAGGATGGTCGGAGCGAGGAAGAACCCGCGCCGGTTGAGCTTCTTTCCGCCAAGCAGCACTTTCGCGCCGCCCTTAACGGCAGTGTCGATCTGACTCAGGACACCGTCAAGAGCTCCTTCAGTGCAGAGCGGTCCCAATGAAGTTTCGGGATCCATCGGATCGCCCGGGTTCAGTGTCTCGAGCCCGTTCTTGAACCGACTCAGGAACGCGTCGGCAATGCTTTCCTGAATAATGAAGCGCTTGGCCGCGATGCAGGCTTGACCGGTGTTTTCCATGCGGCCCAACACCGCCCACTTCACGGCGGTATCGAGGTCGGCATCATCCAGGACGATGAATGGATCGCTGCCGCCGAGTTCCATCGTGCTCTTCTTCAGCGCCTGGCCCGCCTCGGAAGCGACCGCCGACCCCGCTCTTTCGCTGCCGGTCAACGCCACTCCTCTGATCCGGCTATCGGCGATTACCTTGGCCGACTGCTCGTTAGTAATAAATATGTTTGTCCACATCCCCACTGGAGCGCCGGCGTCGAGGAACAGCTTCTCGAATGCTAGGGCGCATTGCGGCACATTCGGCGCATGCTTACTGATCACGGTGTTGCCGAGCATGAGGTTCGGTCCCGCGACGCGCGCTAGCTGATAGTAAGGGTAGTTCCACGGTTCGATGCAGAAAAGCACGCCCAAGGGCGCGTTCTCGATCACAGCCTCTCCTGCCTTAACCGCTAGTTTCTCGGGAGCCAGGAACTTATCGGCGTTGTCCGCATAGTATTCGAGGATGTCTGCGCTCAGTGCGACCTCCCACTGCGCCTCGCGGAACAACTTACCCATTTCCAGCGTTACAGGTTTCGCGAATTCGTCAGTCTTCTCGCGCAGAATCGCCGCCGCCTTTTTGACAACGGCCTTACGCCCCGCAAGCGACCTCAAACTCCAGTCGGTTGCGTATGTTTCCTCTGCTTTAGCAATGATCGACTCGAGCTGCGGGTCCGTGTGCTGCGCAAATGTCTTAACCAGTTCTTCGGTAAAGGGATTAATCGTTTGATACTCCATGGAAGCCTACCTCTTTCTCATGAGTTATCGGTCAAATTGCGCCGGATTGTCGTCTCGGTTGCCGGAAATCAGGATTCCGTTTTCAGGCCACCTGGTCGAGGAATTGCTCAACCGCCGGGGCGATCTTCTCGAGGCGCTTTGTCTCCACGACAGTCAAATTCGGACTGGCGACGTACCAGAAGAACGCCGGGATCTGGTACTTCACGATGAAGTCTTTGATCTTCGGGCTGCGAATTCCCGGCCAGCCTTCGATTTCACCGAACTGGAGATCGAGAATATCTGGGATCTTGGTGCCGAAGTCGTCGATGTAAGGATCCCAATCACCGTCGTAAGTGCTGGCGAAGAGAATCTTCGTGTCGTTATCCAGAAAGACCCAGCGCATGTCGTGAACGGTACCAACCAGGTCCACGCTTTGATTGCCCAGGTCTCCGTGGAGAAGCTCCAGGAAAGCGCGCATCCGCTTCGCTCCGCTTGGCTTGATGGGAAGGATGGCCGTCAGCTCCGAAACCTTCCCCTGGCGGGCACCGATCCGGCCAGCGCTTCCGATGGAAACCGGTTTCTTGGCGGGTTCACCGGACTGCACGGAGCGGATCACGTTTTCTAGTGCAGTCTTCGAGAACTCTGAAGCGTCGACGTAAATCTCGCGTAGTTTGTTTATTCTTTCCTGAAGATCAGAGGGTTGCCCCGGTGTTGTGTTTGTTGGTTCTGTCATCGTTTTAGCAGTCATGTGATGGTCCTCTCTCTTTACGGATTGCGTTTCGATTTCCCAGCTCTCAAACGTCTATCGAGCCCCTACTGTGGTATGCGTTCATGCATGGACAGCTTTCCCTACGACGTTAAGCCGCATTGTCGATCCAAACAGTTTGAGCGTTCACAAAAGCATGCGCGCCAAAATGTGAGAGCTCTCGGCCATACCCGCTGTTCTTGACGCCACCTACCGGCACGCGAGGGTCCGACGCCGTCACACCGTTGATGAAGACACCACCGGTATATAAGTCGCGCGCCATTCTGCGTGCCAGGTCAACGTTGCCGGTCCATATATTGCCGCTCAGTCCAAACTGGCTTGCATTCGCAGCATCAACGGCTGCATCGACGTCCGGGACCCGGGTGATCGTCGCGACCGGTCCAAACATCTCCTCGTCGAAGGCAGTCATCCCTGGAGTCACGCCGCTTAGCACGGTGGGCACGTAGAAGGCGCCCTTGCCGTCCTTGGGCTTGCCGCCACAGAGCACGCGTGCGCCCGCCGCAATGCTGCTTTCTACTTGCTTGTGTAAGGAATCGCGAAGGTCGGCGCGTGCCATTGGCCCCATCTGGTTTGTTGGATCCATCGGATCGCCGACCCTGATCGCCTGCGCTGCCTTTACGAACTGCGCTTCAAACTCGTCGGCGATTTTTCCGACCAGAATGAACCGTTTTGCGGCCAGGCAAATCTGACCTGCGTTGCTGAAACGTCCTTTGATACCCGCGGCGACTGCCTTCGGGATATCAGCGTCTTCAAGCACGATGAAGGCATCGGAGCCGCCCAGTTCCATCACCGTCTTCTTGATCACCTTTCCGGCTTCAGAGGCGACCGCGGAACCGGCGCGCACGCTTCCAGTAACCGAGGCACCCTGTACGCGCCCGTCATTGATGACGTTGACGATGTCTTCCGTCCTCAGGATCAGGTTTTGAAACACCCCTTCCGGAAATCCGGCCTCAAGCATCACGCGCTCAAGCTCGAGCGAACTCCTCTGCGTGTTGGGCGAGTGCTTTACCAGGACTACGTTGCCGGCCAGCAGAGTCGGAATACCCATCCGCGTCGCCTGCCATAAGGGAAAATTCCACGGCATGATTCCGAGGATTGGCCCAAGCGGCAGATACGAGACATAGGCCTCGACCCTGCCTGTCGCGGCGGGTGCGTCTGCAAACATCTGCGGCCCGTGCTCCGCGTACCAGTCTGCTTCCCAGGCGCACTTCTCCACCTCTGCCTCAGCTTCAGAAAGAGTCTTTCCCATCTCTGTTGTGATGACTTTCGCCAGCTGTGCCTTGTTCTGCCGTAGGGTTGCGGCAAGCTTTGAGAGCAGCTGTGCGCGTTGATACACGGAGAGCTTCCGATACGACTTGAAGCTCTTCTCAGCGCGCGCGAGCGCAGCTTCTGTTTCCGGAGCGGCAAAGAAGGGGAATGTTTCAATCTGCTCGTCGGTGGCCGGGTTTACGGTAGAGAAACTAGACGAATTCATGTGCCCCAATTCTGCCTCCAATCTTCTACGGAGAATGTTGAAGCAATCGCCCTGCCAAACGGATCACGGCTCGCGCTTGTTGCAATGCACCGCGACAAACCCCAAAGACTCAAAACCGTCCCATCGTTCGTAGTGGCGAGGCACTAACTGTTCGCAAGACTGGCAATGTCAGGGTGTTGACACGTTGACAGAGTGTTGCGTCGAAATGCTGACCAATTGGTCTGTGAGAAGCCGTTTGCACCCGGGGACTTGACCTCGAAAAGGGTGACCGACACTTTCTTCAGTCGAAGAACGCCACCATGACGCTGCCGCGTTGTTCCTGCTTCGCGTAAACACTTCTGATCAAGCGACCACGGCATTTCTTCTTAACGATCTCAGCCCGGGCGGCAACTTGGCACACCGAGTGCTCTAGGTAATGCGTCCGTGACGACGAGATCGAGCACTGATTACCAGGAGGATTGTTCATGGCAAGTCTGTCAAAGTCGGTCATCATGGCGCAGACCGGTGCCGCTCGTCGATCCCAACGGTGACTCTTATGAACTTGCCGAGACCATTCCACCGGAGCAAGCGGCGGTTGTGAAACAGGATGGAGACAAATGATGCGCCGACCATCCCCGAAATTGACAAGCTGCAGGAGAGCGGAGCCATGCGGCTCAAGCGGGCATCCGGTGTGCCGGGGGCGTGAAGAGTGAATCGGGGACACGAATGACCACACCAACAGTCATCATCGTCGGCAGCGGCTTCGGGGGGTTGGCGGCCGCCAAAGCTCTTCGAAAAGCGCCTGTGCGGGTCATCTTGATTGACCGCACCAACCATCATCTTTTTCAGCCGCTGCTCTACCAGGTGGCGACGGCCGCGCTCACGCCAAGTCAGATTGGAGCGCCGATCCGCGGAATTCTCCACGATCAGAAAAATGCTCTGGTCATCATGGGCGAGGTGACGGGGGTAGACAAAGAACAGAGGTGTGTCTTTGTCACCAACCCCGACCGCAGCGATGTTGCTGTCCCGTACGACTACCTGATCCTCGCCACCGGAGCCACGCACAGCTACTTCGGCCACAACGAATTTGAAAAGTTTGCGCCGGGCATGAAGAGCCTCGCGGATGCCGTGGCTGTTCGTAACAAGGTTCTGCAGGCGTTTGAGCTGGCGGAGGCAGAAGAGGACCCGAGCAAGCACCGCGACCTGCTGACCTTCGTCCTGGTGGGAGCCGGTGCCACCGGCGTGGAGATGGCCGGTGCTTTGGCCGTGCTCGTCCGCATCACATTGAGGAAGGACTTTCGACGAATTGACCCGGCTTCGGCTCGAATCGTGCTGGTTGATATGGCGCCACGAGTTCTTGGTGCCTTCTCGGAGCGTCTGTCCGAAGCCACGCAACAACGGCTCAATAAGTTAGGCGTTGAGGTGCGGCTGGGACACGGGGTTGATCAGATTGACGACGACGGTGTCGTTGTCGCGGGCGAGCGGATCAAGAGCAGGACCGTGATCTGGGCGGCGGGCGTTACGCCTTCGCCGGCGGGAAAATGGTTGCAAGTAGAGACTGATCGCGCTGGTCGCGTGCGCATTCAAAGTGACCTCACGGTTCCGCGACATCCGGAGATCTTTGTAATCGGCGATACCGCTTCGCTCGAGGAAAAGGGCCAACCCCTGCCCGGCGTTGCGCAGGTGGCGATGCAACAGGGACGTCATGCCGCAAAGGTCATTTACCGCCGTGTTACCGGCGGTTCACCGCCGGCTCGATTTTCGTACTTCGACAAAGGAAACATGGCCGTAGTGGGCAAGGGCTTTGCTGTGCTGCAAAGCGGAAAGGTGCAGGTAAGTGGCTTCGGAGCTTGGCTGGCGTGGGCGTTCATACACCTTCAATTCCTGGCGACTTCTAGTCTACGTTGGAGCGTCTTTCTGCAATGGGTTTGGAGCTACGTGACCGGGCAACGCGGTTCCCGATTGATCGTGAAGTATCACGGGCCAGAACCTTTCCAGGCGGCGCATGACGCCCGGACACCAGCCACAGTCACGAGCATAAGAGAATCGAGAAAGGCAGTTTGAGTCTGGTTGACCTTGACTGTCTCCGGTGAATGTCTACTTGATCAGGGGCTCGACGTTCGCCTTACTTGTTCCCCGAGGTGAAGTTTAGGCCGGCGACGTACTTGAAGCTATTCTGCCTCGCGGAGTAGCGACTAAATGATTTGACCCGAAGCTAGATAGCCGACGGAGCCGGGGCGGAAGCCGGACGACAAGAATCAAATCTGTACGATCGCCCCCTCGCGGGCTTGTGCTTCGCGCGATGCGATGAGGTCAACCTTCGACAGTCTCACTTGTCTGTCGTCTTGATCGATTGCGTCGCAGACCAGGACGTCAGCGATGATCGACCCATGAATCGAGCGAATCAGATCGGCAGGGCAGAATTCAACGGCCCAGGTGCGATCTCCGGCGTTCGTCATCATCGAACCCTCTCGGCTCAGCAAGCTTCGATCGAAGATGTGTTGTATTCCCGCAAAGAACGGATTCACGCGCCCAAAGCCGATCCCAAGCCTTTGGCATCCTTCGGCCGAGAGCCAGCGTGGACGTTGCGGAGCGCTCAGCGCAGTGCGAATCTTCCGAATATCGAAGCGGCGGTGGGCCGGTATATGACAGAGAAAAACCTGCTCCGAAGAGCCGCAAGTAATGTAGGCTCCGGCGAGAGACTTAAGTTCATTAGTCAGCGGAATCCCGCGCCTGCCATTCCGCAAGCGTTTTGTGGCAGCATCTTCGCAGCCACAAGCTACCGGGTTGCGGCTGAATCTGGCTGAAACACCGCGCTCCTCAAGAAATCGAATCGTGCTTTGCACCGGGCGAGGAATCAACTCGTCGTGTTGTAATAGAAGCTCGGTCGTTGGTTGAAGCAACAGCATTAACTCACTTTCCCTGAGTACTGGACGCCGAAGCCAAAATCATCCTCTACCGCGACGTCACTCCAGTGTGCATTGTCTGCTCCGGGATCGAAGGGACCTTGGTTCGCGCTCTTCGTCGGTGGTTTGGGGTCTGCCGCACTGAAAGCGTCTTCATTTCGATATGGAACGGTTCGGTTCATGAATTCCCTCACTGCGCTAGACTGTCAGATGTAGAAATTCGCATACCTAAGGGAAACCGCATGATCTAAATATTTGCACTTCATTTACCAAAGCGGCGAGAGAGTGATCTCGAGAAGCGCAAGGTAACACGGCTGTAGGGCCGACGGTGCTGCCGGATCAGACGTCCATGAAGTATGAGCAGCAAATACTGACTGTGTCCGCGATCATAAGCAGGAATGCAGTCCCGTAGGTCGCAAGAACTGCGGCAAGCCGCAATGGCTCGCTGTCTGCCTGAAGTAAGAGACCAATCGGAAGTACCAAAGACATCAAGTTGACTGTCACGAGCACTGTCCAGAACGTAGCTTTAGGATTTTTGATGTTCATTGTGCACCTTGAAGATCCGACGAGGTCAGCTTTCACTCTTCTCCGACCACCGTCTGCAAGACTCCATCGCCGTTTGACGGCCACCTTCGATAGGGCAGTTTGCGTGCCAATCGATCCCCTTGTTTAAGTTCTTGCTTCTCAGTGGACTCCGACATCTCGCCACGTGCCGCCACGCCGTCATCCCCAGAATCGTGACGAGTTGGACGTCCGCATTTCGCCTCGCCGTCAAACGTTTGACATGCGAGCACCGGGCTCGGTGCTTCCCACAAATCCGTTCAACTCGAGCTACTTAATTCGGATTGCAGTGGAGGACATCTGGTGCTCCAAAGTATTTGGTCACCGAAGTGCTCATAGACATGTGTCTTGGCAACAGGAGCTGAGATTGAACTGCCGGAGTTCGGAGAAGTGAGAGCATCTATCGGACGCGCGTTGGAATTCCTATTCGGCTGTCGACACAGCACGATGAGCCGTGTGTTCACGATCCATGGCCGTACCTATCAAGTGTGCTGCGATTGTGGCGCCGAGCGCGAGTACTCGCTAGAGACGATGTCGGCGCGGTATGGCTTCATGTTCCATCGCGGTCCGGCAAACTTATTGCGTGCCCGACGGCGCGTGACCGGGATGTCGCGATAAGCATGATCTGCAAGCCCAATCCCTGAAGTGATGAACCGCAAATAAAACCAAATACACAACTTCAACGCGACGCCATCGATAGGCTTGAAGTCTAACCCAGCATGGATGCCCCAAAGTTCGGCGTGATGGCGAACCATGGCATCGTCGTCCTTGTCAGCAAGGTAAGCGGCGGCGCCGAAATTTATGCCGAATCAGCGGCAGAAGGCATGAGGTTCTTCAAAGGTTTGCTGTACGGCTCTGCAATCGCGGTTGCCTTGTGGCTGACGGTCGGTGGAGTTGCGTGGTGGGTGACGCGATGACACACGAGCTGGCGGACGACCCGCGGTTTGCCCCGAAACTTACGACGCCGCTCGAAAGGGAACCGTCGCCCTCACCGTAGTCCCGCGCCCTGGTTCGCTATCGAACTCAAACGTGCCGTCCAGCTGGTGCACGCGCTCGCGCATATTGATCAGCCCCAGGCCTCCCGATTTTCCGGCCTGGCTGCGGTCGCAGCCAACGCCATCATCGGACACCGAAAGCCACACGCGACCGTCCGACCGCGTCAGCCGAACCTCAACCTTCTTGGCCTTCGAATACTTCGCGGCATTCCCGAGCGCTTCCTGTGCGATGCGGTAGATACACAGCGCGGCCCCGGGCGACAACTCCTTCACACTCTCGCCGCCTCGCATGACACCGGAAGGCCGCGCACCTTGCTGAACTCCTCGCAATACGACGACAGCGCCGCCGGCAGGCCTGACTCCTGCAACACCGCAGGATGAAGCTCATGCGACAAATGCCGGACATCCGTTCCTATCCCGATAAGTTCCTGCTGCAAACCGGCGATGCTTGCCTTCGCTTCCGAATCGGCCGGCACCTGGTATTTCACCGTGCCCAGCCGGAGAGTAAGGGAAGTGATCTGCTGCAGAACGCCGTCGTGCAGCTCTCCGGCAATGCGAATCCGCTCCGCCTCCTGCGCTTTGATCAACTGTTCGTTCAGCGCGCGGATCTCGCCCTGGTGTCGCTCTAACACCGCCTGGCGCCGCTCCAAAGTGCGGACGCGAAGCTGATAAACGGTCCAGAGCGTCGCCGCAAACGTGAGCAGGCACAGCGCGCGGAACCAGTTCGTCTGCCAGTACGCCGGCGCAATCGCGAAGTCCAGGGCGGCAGTCCAAGCGTCCAACTCGGAGCGGGCAATTCGTACCAGTCCGCAAGGCGTGTACAGCCAGAACGAATGGTCGTCCCCTTCAATCGCCCAATGAACCGTATCGCAGGGTAATCCGTTCTTACTGGTCAGCGTAGCCACACGATTGTTCTTCAACCGGCTGAGCCCGCCTTCTGTTGAGACCCAGAGCGAACCGTCATGATCGAATTGAAAGTCGCTGATACGGCCCGCGCCAAGCCCATTCGCTGTTGTGTACGATTCGCGGACCCGCCCCTCAGAGAAATAGGCGACGCCGCCCAGAAAGAATCCAATCCACAACCCACCCTGCCTGCGATCAGCAGACAGAACGCTGGCATGGTCCTTATGTCCGAGGTCTGACCAGGGAATCTGTCGGACATCATTCTGAGGTGATATGCGAAAGAGACCGACGGGCTCGTTTACCACCCAAACATTCCCGGCTGTGTCCTGGGTGATAGAAAGCTTAGGTCCGCCAGGAACGCCTTTGATAGGGGTAAACCGGCCGTTTTCCAGATAACCTAACTCGCGAAGTGTGGAAACCACAATACGCCCGCGATCATCCTGAAAAAGAGAACTTGGGTTATTGCCGTCGAGCTTCCCGTCCAGGTTCGCACTGCCGGTGCGAGGAATTGTAATTTGCCCGTCATCCCATCGATTTAATCCGCCATATGTTCCGAGCCAAACTCTCCCATCCTTGTCCGCTAGAACAGACCCCACAACGTCTTCCAATAACCCTTGTTTGGCTGTAAGTGTGGCAATGGCAAAGTCACGAAAGCGGTCGAGCCCCCCAATCGTAGATGTCCAAATATTGCCCTCACGATCCTCAAAGATGGAGTAAACGTGATCGCTAGAGAGTCCGTCGGTCGCCAAAAATACATCCGTCCTTCCTTCGTGCACATGCAGAAGGCCCCGGTCTCGTGTTCCTATCCACAGACCACCATTTCGATCACGGAGAATTCTCGTGGCCCGGAACTGATGGGAAGCGCCACGAAGGGAATAGGGCTCGGTTTTTCCGTCTATGAACCGGTACATTCCGCCCTTCCATCCGACTAAAAGTGCGCCATCAGCGTCTTCCCCGATGGCTTGTATACCGTCTGTCTCACCGAGCAGCGCATAGAATTTCGGGGGGCCAGGTTTCCAACGCCACAGCCCGTTCAGCACTCCTGCCCAGAGATTGCCCTTGCTATCCTCGTACAGTTTGAACGCTCCGAGACCCAGAGTTCCGTCCTCTCCATAGCATTGGATGTTGCCGTTCCGAATCGCGCAGAGCTTCCCACTGGGTTCCGTCAGTCCGCTGGCCCATATGGTTCCCTCGTGATCCTCAACGATGCTAAAAATATAGTGCCCGGCAAGTTCCGGATAGTGCGTAAGCTTGCCGTCCTTCAAGCTTGCCAGGCCCTTGGCGCCGATCCAAAGTGTGCCATCTCGAGCAGCGAGGAGGCTTAAAATGGTGCCGGGAGGGAGATGCTGATTTCGTGGCGGCTGCCACGGGACAGCCCGCACCCCGTCGAAGCGAACTAACCCGAACTGTGTACCCAGCCACAGATAACCGTCAGGGGTCTGGGCGATTGGGTCAATCTCGCCTTTGCTAAAGCCGTCGCGGACCTTCCACGCGGTGTGCGCGTATTGACTGATGTCGAGCGATGGGTCTAACGCGGAAGCCCAAGCGCAGCACGCCAGCATCATGCCCAGCGCGACCGCGGCCCGGCTGTGCGCGTTGCCCATGGAATTAATATTAGACCATTGGGTAGAGCTGGCCTTCAGGCCAGCGTCCAAGCCGTTTATTTGTGTCTTTCCTCGCGGGCTTCAGCCCGCGGGGAATCTGCTTTTCGACTTTTTCCGCAACCTCTTTTTCAGGCCCGCGCCAAGCCAGGGTTTGGTTTTGAAGGGGCGCGCCTTTAGGCGCGCCGTACTGTTCCTTTATTCCTGTCATTACGAGCGGGTTTCAGCCCGCTAGGAATCTGCTTTGCTATCCACTAACCACTATCCACTATCCACTTTCGACTCCACATCACACTCCCCCGTGACCTGCGTCCTATCCTTCCCGAATACGATCTCCTACACTCCTACCCGGAAGGATGAGGGAGACTTGTATCTTCATCCTCAGTAGGTTTCTCCTGTGATGGGTCACGCTTGTTCTCGCTTTTTCACCCATCTCCCCACCGACGGCTTCCTGCGCCTCAAGAAATCCTCACGTAACTCCTTTGTTTGGACGATTTTGCCTGTAACTCCTACGCGCAGACGAATTTGCACGGAAACTTTCGCTATCCTCATGAAAACAAGGAATTTCGCTAGGAGGGGGGAGGGGGTACCGCCCGTCACTTTATACCAACGTATCCCTATCGGTAGCGTCGAAAGACATGTATTGTTGTCTTCAATTCCCGGGGACCCTCCTGAGCATGACGACATGACTCATTGGCGCACCCTCACCCTCGCGCTCCTCTTGCTACCCGTCGCCGCGGCGGCCCAAGGCACGCCCACCGGCACCATCTACGGCTACATCCTCGATCCCGACCATCGCCCCGTGCCCGGCGCGCACATCGTTGTCGAGAGCGCCAACACCGGCGCATCTCGCGACGTTGTCTCCAACCAGCAAGGTGTTTACAGCGTGCCCGCGCTCCCGCCCGGACCGTACAACATCACGGTCGAGGCCAACGGATTCAAGACCATTCACCAGACCGGTTTCGTGGTCGAGGCCAACCAGCAGGCGCGGCAGGATTTCCCGTTGACCATCGGCAGCCCGACCGAAACCATAACGGTGGAAGGCGAGGCGCCGCTGCTCAACACCTCTGACGCCACGGTGAGCACGCTCATCGGCAACCAGTTCGTGACCAATATGCCGCTGAACGGGCGCAGCTTCAGCACACTCATCAACCTCACACCGGGAGTGGTGTTGACCCAAACCAGCCTTTTGGAGCAGGGCCAGTTCAGCGTAAATGGCCAGCGGCCGGACGCGAACTACTTCACGGTTGATGGTGTGAGCGCGAACTTGGCGACCAGCAGCGCCAATCTGTTCCAAGGAGGGGCAGGCCAGCTCCCTCTGACCAACAGCTTTGGGGGAATGAGCAACCTGATCTCGCTGGATGCGCTGCAGGAATTCCGCATCCAGACCTCAACCTTTGCCCCTGAATTCGGTCGCACACCGGGCGCGCAGGTCTCAGTTGTCAGCAAGTCCGGCACCAACGAGTTTCACGGTACGGCGTTTGAATACTTCCGCAACGATGTGCTCGACGCCAACGACTGGTTCGCCAACAACGCCGGACTGCCCAAGGCAGAGCTGCGGCAGAACGACTTCGGCGGAGTGGTGGGCGGGCCCATCAAGAAAAACAAGCTGTTTTTCTTCGCCTCGTATGAAGGGCTGATCGTGCGCCAGCCGCACGTAGCGAATACGTATGAGCCTACGCTGGCAACTATTCAGAGTGCGCCGGCAGCAGTGCAGCCGCTGCTCAACGCCTTTCCCAAACCAAACGGGAAGGATCTTGGTGACGGAACGGCGGAATTCACTCCCTTTTATGGCGACTTCAATCCCTTTGGGTTGAGCTATACAGTCGGCGAACTGGGCAGGAATGTAATCCAGCAGATCAACGTCACGGACGCCGTTTCTTACGTCGTTGGCGCACACCGGCTAAAGTTCGGGCTGGATTACCGACGCCTGAGTCCGCACGAGAACACCCAGCCGTATGGGATTCAGTACCTGTTCCTCAGCCTGTCGAACGTTCTGACCAACACCGTACCCGAGGCATTTGTGGGTGCGTACTTCCCATCCACCCTCGTCTTCTCGAACTGGAGCCTGTACGCTCAGGATACGTGGAATGCCACGCCAAGATTGACCATCACCTATGGCCTGCGCTGGGATTACAACGCCGCCCCTTCATCGCCCAATAACACGCTTCCCATGACCGTTAACCAGGTGAATGATGTTGCAACCATGTCGCTGGCTCCATTTGGCACACCCTTGTGGCACGCGACCAACGACAACTTCGCTCCGCGCCTTGGCATTGCCTGGAATCCGCGTCCAAACTTGGTCATCAGAGCCGGAGCTGGCATCTTCTACGATCTCGGGTACGCTTCTGCGGCGGACGGGTCGAGTGCATTCCCCTATGCCCAGGGAAATCTAATTTTCTCTACGTCGTTTCCCTTGAGCGCCGCGAATGCTGCGCCGCCTCCGTTCACCACCAGTCCACCTGTCGTGTATCTCGCGGTTGTGGATCCCAATCATCACGTTTTGCCCAGGACCTATGAATGGAATGCGGCGCTGGAACAGGGCTTCGGCAACAACGATGCCTTGACTCTGACCTACCTCGGCGCCGCTGGCCGCAAACTTATGCGCCAGGATCTCTACGACGCGCCGAATCCGAACTTCACCGGCGAAGTTGACATCATGACCAACGGAGCCGACTCCAGCTATAACGCCCTTCAGGTGCAGTACCGTCATCGCCTGACACACGGGCTCCAAGCGCTGGTGTCCTATACGTGGGGGCATTCCATTGACAACGCATCTTTCGATTCAAGTTTTCTAAATACGCCGCCGGGCGCATCGGCGGTATCGGATCGTGGCCCGTCCGACTACGACATCCGCAATACTTTCGCGGGTGCTGTCTCCTGGTACATTCCGGGGCCGCACAGCGGAAGGTGGAAGCCGATCCTGCAAAACTGGTCGGTGAATTC
Source organism: uncultured Acidobacteriaceae bacterium (assembly GCA_963782275.1). Classification (GTDB taxonomy): domain Bacteria; phylum Acidobacteriota; class Terriglobia; order Terriglobales; family Acidobacteriaceae; genus Bog-257. The sequence continues at coordinate 43,261 of CAWAJA010000018.1, forward strand.
GATCGTGTACGCGCGCAGCGCTCCCCCGGTGAATGTCGTGACCGGGATGAATCCCTTTGGCGGTTTCTTGTCAGGAGCCTTCAGCGTGCAGCGGCCGAATGTGGTTCCCGGCGTGCCGATCTATCTTGCCGATCCGACCGCAGGCGGTGGAAAGATCATCAATCCAGCGGCCTTCAGCATTCCCGCCAGCGGCCAAGGAAACCTGGGACGCAACGCCCTGCGCGGCTTTAACGCTTCGCAGGTCGATTTGACGCTGCAGCGGCGGTTCCAACTCAGCGAGCGGCTCTCTCTGCAGGCGAGCGCCGACATGTTCAACATCTTCAACCACCCGAATTTTGGCAGCCCGGTAAACTACCTCACTTCTCCTCTGTTCGGGCATTCGACGCAGACGCTGAATAACTTTTTGGGCAGCGGCGGCCAGAGCGGCGGCCTCAACCCTCTCTATCAAATCGGCGGCCCGCGCTCAGTGCAACTGGCGCTTAAGCTTCAGTTCTGAACCGCCATGAAGCTAACGTTTTCGGTTTGTGAACCCAGCGCCGCGACAGGGAAGTCATTCGGTTGCGAGGTCCTGCCCAGGTGCTCAAATGCATTTGCTTTTGCGGCCACCACGTCGCGAGTTGACGATCCGAGCAGCAGCGCGCAATCACGATCCGAATATCCTTCCAGCACCGACATAACAAAGACAAACCGCTCAAATGGCTTGAGCCGCAGCACAGCGCGAAGAACGGGACTAAGAGTCGTATCGAGCTGGCTGACGTGAGAGCGCGAATCCTCGCCGTTAGGATTGACTGCCGGACTCAACATTCGGATTGCGTTGTGCAGAACGATATGTCGCGTCCAAAAGTCAGTCCAGTCCTTAAAGACCGGCTTCATATCCAGGCAATCGCCCAGACTGGACACAAAGCACTGCACCGCTGAGCGTCGCCCGCCCGTGAGCAGCAACGAAAGCAGATACAAGTGCTTCATATCTTGCTTAAACGTCCGGCAGAAATCAGAAGGCGTCGTATATTCTCCTGCTGCGAGGAAACTCCTCCTGTCCTGCACATTTACCTTTCGGTCGCTTGCCGGCACGCCGGCCTGAGCAGATTGACCGGTCCGCCTTGTCCGGGGCTGACTTAATGTTGGCATTGGGTGCGCTCCTTGAGTGTCTAAGGAGCAAGCCGATGACCAAACGAGGCGCGTCGCTAGCTCTGCGTAATCTTTGGTTTCGGGCAGGACTGAATTAAGGAATTCAGGGCGAACCGGCAATAAACAGCACACACACGTCAATATCCTGACACTCCTGACGCGGGCGAGTATTCGGCAGAAGCTTTGGAGCCTTCGCTTGTCGCGATCCTGGGACGCCTCGACCAAAAGGCAATGATGGAACGTGAAATGCTTCCAGAAATTATCGAGAACAGCCCTGTCTTAGAAATGGCGTGGGCCTCTTTTCGGCAACGAGCTCTGCAAGCAGAAAATGTGGGTGCCAAGAAGTTCTGTGTCGGGTCACCGAAACTGACCAGACCATTTTGCGACTCGCAGGCAGGGAGGCCAGTCCGCGCTCGTGCATCTTTGAAGGAAACTCGAAGTGAGTGAGCCTCGATCACTTAGCTGGCACCCGGCAGGCAGTGACGAGTTGAATGTCCGTAGTTGGCCTCAATGTCAAATGCTCGACATCCGACCCAGTGGTTCACTGTTCGGCTGATTTCCTCAAATCCATTCTTGCCGGCGCTAACTACTTATACCCGCTTGCATGGTCCGACTTTCTTCCAACATAAGTGTTTGGCCGCTTAATTGCTCCTAGAGGTGTATCTCGGTCAGAGAAGTTGGAGTCCGAGGTGTTCGGTGTAAAGAAGATAGAAACATTCGTCGAATGCGCAATTGAGATCGATCCTGTTCGGCTCCCACGGCAGCACGATGAGCCGAGCATTCACGATCCACGGCTGTACTTGTCAAGGCGCAGCCCCATTCCATACCTCGGGAACGTATGTCGAGGTTTTGTAATTGCGAGGAATGTATGCAGAGGACCACGATGGCAGCATCTTTTGTCAGCGCAGACTGTTTGTCCGCAATCCTGAACTTGGTGTGTCCCGAGTGCGGCGGCCGTATGGGTAGCCGATCGAACGTATTCCAGTGCCAGGGTCAATGTGGAACTGATTGGCGGTCCATCTGGGAAAGCGCGTCAGTAAGCCGGCGAACTCCAGTCCGCCTCAAGGATCGCAAGCTCGCACTTTCGCATGCAGAACGGCCAGTGCCGGAGCCTGCCTTCGGTCGTGAACATCAGTCTCTCTTTGCCACCCCCGTTCCAGACAGTTCGCTCCCATCCGAAGCTCTGATTGCATCCTCGGGGCGGGATATTTCGAACCGTACGCAGGCACTTCTATAGAAAAGCGGCCGATGAGCATGCTGCTGCGGAGGTAATTATGCTCATCGAAGTGCTCATTGAGATGTGTCTCCTTTTGAGGATTCGTAGAACGTGGGCACCGGCCAACTGGAAAAAATCATGAAGATGACGAAAATTGCGCTGTTGGTCGTGGCAATTGCGGCAGCGCTCTACATTCTGATCCCGAGCCTGGCATGGTCAGAAACTGGAGCGGCTCTGAACAACGCCAAATACATAGCGCTCCACAGCTGCGAATAGCTGGGAATAACTTACGCCACGGCATTTTTGGTCAGGGGAAAAGGACATCACAATGTCCCAGAATGATTCGGAGAAAGATCGTCAAGCCGACCAATCGGGTAGGTTGATTCATTGCGATCTTCGCCCTACTAAGCGCAGTAAGTACATCGCACGGCTCAACTGGCTTTGATGTGTGAACTGTATGACTTTCGTGCACCAAGGCTTTGTAACGATCATTCTTGTAACCCTGACACTTACAATGCAGGCCGCCGGGATGGCGGCTCTCATCCAGTGGATAAAAGCTCAGTTTCCCAACGGCATTCACCAGCTCGGGCTTTTCCACTCCTTTGTACTCGTAGTGCGATTCACCAGTCTACTTGTCTGTTTGCACATGTTAGAGATCCTGTTGTGGGCGTCGTGTTATCGCTGGAAATGCTTTGCAACCTGGGAATCGGCGTTCTATTTTTCGGCAGCCAGCTATTCGACAGTCGGCGCTGGAGACCTATTTCTCAAACAAGTATGGCGAGCGATGGGCCCGGTAGAAAGCGTTACAGGTGTACTGATGTGCGGGCTCTCCGCGAGCTTCCTGTTTGCCATTGTCACCCGGCTGATTGAACTCGAAGACCCGGGCCTAGCGAACCCGCGGGCTGGCGCTCCTGCTTACGCAAGCGGCGGAGCCAGCGAACAGGCTGCGACGAGGCAACCAGAGATAGCCAACATCAGGGACGTCATTGCTGCCCGTGCTTCGAGAACGTGACCAGACCCCGACGAACGTTCATCCATGCTCCGTCACTGCCAATATTTCGACAGACTAACTGCACACCGCTATTCCAACGACTCCAGTCTCCCGTAATTTAGGGCCCACGGGCGTGGCACGTTAATTGCATCATCCATGGTTGAGCGACGATGCGTGGCTCCGGGAGGGAAGACCGTCGCCGAGCAACCTTGATGACCACTATGGTGATGTTGTGAACATGGATAGATACATTACAGGTCTCGTGAAGGCGCCGCGGTTTTTCCTGCCTATAGTCGGGTTCGCGTTGGCGTTGACGGTCCCAATCCTGGCACAGGACGTCCTGACCCCAGAAGAGCGCCCCGCAACCATTGCTGCAACTGTGACCGACCAAAACGGCGACACCGTTCCGGGTGCAACCGTGGTTTTGCAGGGTCCCGAATCGAGCGACCGCTATACCATCACGGCGAATGAGACAGGCTTCTTTGAATTCCGCGATCTCACGCCGGCAACCCCTTATCAAGTCTCGATCCGTGCAGAGGGATTTGCAGCTTGGACATCGGCCCCCATTGTCCTCGAGCCGAGCCAGTACAAAATCCTCACTGATTCTAGACTCCGGCTGGAAGCGGTACAAACCAGCGTTAATGTGCATTACTCGTCGGAACAGATTGCTACCGAGCAAGTAGCAGCGGAGGAAAAGCAGCGTATCTTCGGCGTCATTCCCAATTTCTATGTCATTTACGACCGCAATCCCGCACCGCTCACTCCAAAACTAAAATTCCAGCTTGCCATGAAACTCTCGACTGATCCTGTAACCGTGCTTGGCGTGGGCTTTGTTGCGGGCATACGCCAGGCAGCAGACAGCCCCAACTTTCAGCAAGGCGCTAAGGGGTACGGCCAGCGGTTCGGAGTCACTGCTGCCAACAGCTTTACCGGCATTATGATTGGCGGAGCGATCCTGCCATCGCTACTGCACCAGGATCCACGTTACTTCTACCAGGGCACGGGAACAACGACGTCTCGAATTGTCCACGCACTGTCCTACCCATTTATCTGCCCGGGCGACAACGGGCACCTGCAGCCAAATTACTCAAGCCTGGGTGGCGACTTCATAGCAGCCGGCATTTCGAACGCCTATTATCCCCAGTCGAATCGCGGGGTGGGACTGGTGTTCGGGAACTTTGCCATCAGCACCGCCGAACACGCTATTTACTCCTTGGCGCAGGAATTCCTGCTGCGCAGGTTTACATCGAGTCCCCAAAAATAGGCCAGAATGGGTGACTTCATATAGGAGGATTCAACGTCGGAGCGGAGCTTGAGGTCCGTTCGAGCTTCGTTTGCGACTCGAATTCTAGCTAGTGAGCCCCGAGGAGGAAGGAGTGGAAGATGCACGAATTCCTAACGAAACTATTCTCGTCCGATTTCATGAGTCATGGGTACTGCTATCTGTGGCGGCCTGAAATTATCTGGCTCCACGCGATCTCGGACAGCATAATCGCGCTGTCATATTATGTAATCCCCTTGACGCTCGTCTATTTTGTCCGAAAGCGACGCGACCTCCCCTTTCACTGGATGTTCTTGATGTTCGGAATCTTCATTTTCAGTTGCGGTACCACGCACCTGATGGAAGTCTGGACGCTTTGGCACGGCACTTACCGGCTCGCGGGTGTCCTCAAAGCCATCACTGCGGTGGCGTCCGTGGCCACTGCGGCACTGTTTGTACGCCTAGTACCGGAAGCGGTGGCTCTCCCGAGCCCCGCTCAACTTCGCGCCGCCAACCAGGATCTCGAAAGGGAAATTCAGGAGCGACGCCGCGTGGAGCAGGCGCTACAGCAGGCTTACAACGAAGTGGAAGACATGGTGCAGGCCCGCACCGCCGAACTTGTGAGAACCAACGAGCAGTTGCAAGCCGAGATCGTCGAGCGCAAGCGGGCCGAGGAAGCACTGCAGCGAAGTGAAGCTTACTTAACGCAAGCGCAAAGACTGACTCACACCGGAAGTTGGGCCTATAGAGACGGAGGTCGTGCTGTCTACTGGTCCGAGGAAAATTTTAGAATCTGGGGATTTGATCCTCAACAGGGCCCGATGGACCTTCAAAAGGTGTTGCAACAGATCCACCCAGAGGATCGCGAAAGAGTGCGCGAGCACACCGACAGCGCGGCGCAAGCAAAATCAGATTTCGCCCACGAATTCAGAATCGTATTGCCTGGGGGCGTGGTGAGACACATCCATGCGGTCGGCCATCCAGTCTTCAATGCGCGCGGAGAACCTGTAGAAGTCGTCGGTACGCATGTGGATGTAACGGAACGCAAACGCGCCGAGCAGGAACGCGAGAGGCTCCGCGAACTGGAGGCAGAGCTCGCGCACATCAACCGCGTGAGCATGATGGGGGAGCTGGCCGGGTCCCTGGGTCACGAAATCAAGCAGCCCATTGCTGCTGCTGTCACCAACGCCAATACCTGCCTGCTGTGGCTCAAGCGCGACCACCCCGATTTGGAAGAGGTGCGCGACGCTGCCTCAAGAATGATTGAAGATGCCATGCGGGCAGCCGAGATCATCGACCGTATGAAATCGCTCTACAAGAAAGCCACTCCGCAACGCGAGATGGTCAATGTTAACGAGGTAATCAAGGAGATTATCGCGCTGTTGCGAAATGAAGGGGCACGGTACGGAATCTCCATCCGCAGCGAACTCGCCCCCGCTGTCCCTAACGTGATGGGCGATCGCGTTCAACTGCAGCAGGTGCTCATGAACCTGATGATCAACGGCATGGACGCGATGAAGGGTATTCACGGCGTTCGTGAAATAACGATAAGTTCCAAAAGCGGTGGGAATGATGAGTTGCTGGTCGCGGTCAGTGACACAGGCGTGGGGTTACCGCCGGACGCGAAACAGATATTCAATGCCTTCTTTACAACCAAGGCTCACGGGACAGGCATGGGATTGGCGATCAGCCGCACCATAATTGAGTCCCATGGGGGCCGTCTATCGGCTGCCGCGAACGCCGGCAGCGGCGCTGTGTTCTATTTCACCCTTCCCGCAGCCGGAGGTGTACGAGCGTGACTGCGGAAGATGCACCTACGGCTTCCTCAAAGCCGACCATTTGCCGCTGAGCGCGTCTATGCTTCGACGATTTCGTCAGGCGCTCGACATCCATGTCAGGCTGCCGTCTCACCTTCCGTCCTCACGAACAAACGAACCAGCTCTTTCCCGCTGACAACAATGGTAGATCCTGACCGCTAGGCGCAACTGTCCTTTGTGGAAGGACAATTGCTTTTGAGAATGACGTTGGTTAGGAGGATCACGGATGTCAGTTTGGTGCATTCTTAAATACTTCACTCGACACGCCTCATTTGCACGACGCGCAAGCTGCGGCTGGGGTCTGCTTACAATATTTCTCATCGCGGTAGCTCCTGCTGGGCAGGCACAAAGCCTCAACTGGGAGGGACAGACCGGAGCCTTCATAACGCCTTTCGCATACACCAGCCCTTCGCCTACAAGGGGCTTCGGGCGTCCGGCTGTCGCTTTTCACTACCTCAACGGCGGCAATGTGCTCGGAGGGTTCTACGAAGCCTCGGGGACTATCGGTTTCCTGAAGAGATTTGAAGTTGGATACACTCGCGCGTTCAATTCGGATGGGTCAGTACCCGGTCTGAGCCCGCTGTTCAACGGTGGGTTCAACATCTTCCATGGCAAAGCCAATGTGCTGAGCGAGAACGCAGGAAACCACAACTATATTCCCGCGATCTCCCTGGGATTCGTGGCGCGCACCAATGTGCAGCGCGTGGGTGGAGTCCTGAATAACCAGGATACGCACAATGAAGACTTCTATCTGGTCGCTACCAAGACGATCACATACTTCAAGGTCTTGCCCATCGTCGCCAACTTCGGCATAAAAGCCACGAACGCCTCGGTTCTGGGGATAGCGGGCAACGCGACTAACTGGCAGGGCCGGCTCTTCGGCGCGGTTGGATTTGTAGTTCCTGGTCCGCTACAGAGCAAGGTCATAGTCGGCTCAGAGTTTATGCAAGAGCCTCGCCACATAGCCGGTCTCCCGGGGGCCAGCCTGCCGACGACGTTAACCTATTTTGCGCGGGTGATCCCTCGCGCCGAACTGCCGTTGAATGTTGATTTCGGTGTCGCTCAAGTGGCCAACAACATAGCGCCGGGTGTCGACCTGCACGTGCGATCGCAGTTTGCGTTGGGAGCTTCCTACCGCTTCTAGCTTATAGAGAAGCAAAACATCGAGCATGAAGTGCTCAGCAATCGGGTGGAAGCGAGAAGGGATGTGGGCCGGACAAATGCTGGTGCATCACTTTGCGATTCGTTTGGGACTAGCGCTGCTTCTCGGGGCAATCGTTGGCGCGGAGCGTCAATGGCGGCATCGGATGGCCGGACTGCGTACCAATGCCCTGGTCGCGGCGGGTGCTGCAATGTTTGTGATGCTCTCCGCGCTGGCGGGAAAACCGGAAGACAGTTTTCGCATTGCCGGACAAGTTGTGTCGGGCATTGGTTTCCTGGGAGCAGGAGTGATTCTGCGAAACGGGCTGAGCGTCAGCGGGCTTAACACCGCGGCAACGCTGTGGTGTTCGGCGGCAATTGGGACGCTATCGGGTTCCGGCTGGTATGGATCGGCGACCATCGGCGCGATCGCAATTCTTGGCGCAAATATTGCCCTCCGCCCTATCGGGAATGCTCTAAATCACGGGACCGTGCCGGCTGACGAGGAAGTTTGCTGTCTATTTCGGATTACGGCCCGCGCTGATCAGGAGGCTCATTTGCGTGCGCTTCTGCTGCAGTCCTTAAGCGGGCAGCCGCTGTTTCTCAAGTCGCTAAAGAGCGACGACGTTGAGCACACGGACAAAGTGGAGGTAGATGCGACTCTTACGAGCATCGGCCATGAGAACGCGGTGCTGGAACAAATTGTCAGCCGATTAAGCCTGGAGCCAGGCGTCAGTGGCGTTAGCTGGGAGGTCCTCACCGATCACGTATAGAGAAAGATCGATACAGTTCGCCCAATACGGGACCGGAAGTCCTCAAGTATGCGAAGAAGTCCGCGTGTGGTCAGAGCAGTCGGACGCCAAGCGCAACCGAAATCCGGCCCGTTCAATTGGGCAGAGAGATGTCTGGGGTCGGAGCACGTCCCAGATAGTTGCAGCAGCAGACAAAAACAAAAGGAGATAACTTATGGAATACCAATCAATCAATCCCTACACCGAAGAGCTGGTCAAATCATTCAATGAGCATACGGATGCGCAACTGGAGGCAATCATTGCAAGAAGCAAAGAAACCTATGAGAAAGTCTGGAGTCTGAGGTCGCTTGCGGAACGCAAGAAGGTCCTTCAGAAGGCAGCCGCGATTCTACGTGAAAAACTCGATGAGTTTGCCAAGCCCATCACTCTAGAAATGGGAAAGTTGTTTCGGGAGGCACAAGGCGAGGTGGAACTGAGCGCCGATATACTGGACTACTATGCCGACAACGCAGAAAAGTTTCTCGCGCCCAGGAAATTGAAAGTGCAGGAAGGCGAGGCGTTCATCGAGAACGCACCGCTGGGCGTACTGTTCTGCGTGGAGCCATGGAACTTCCCGTATTATCAGCTGGCACGCGTCGCCGGCCCGGACCTGATGGCGGGCAATGTTCTGATCGTGAAGCATGCGCCCAATGTGCCGCAGTGCGCGCTGGCTTTCGAAAAGCTTTTTCTCGATGCCGGCGCCCCCGAAGGCGTCTACACCAACGTCTTCCTTTCGAACGAGCAGGCTGCCAAGGCGGTTGCGGACCCGCGAATCAAAGGCGTCGCGCTGACGGGTAGCGAGCGGGCGGGTTCGGCGGTTGCTGCTGAAGCCGGGCATGCTCTGAAGAAATCAACCATGGAGCTTGGCGGCAGCGACGCATTCATTGTCCTGGACGATGCTGACATGGATACCGCTGTCAAGTGGGGTGTCTGGGGTCGAATGAACAACACTGGCCAGTGCTGCGTGGCGGCGAAAAGGTTCATCCTCCACGAAAAAATCGCCGACACGTTCCTGGGGCGCTTCAGCAACGAACTTGGGGCCCTGGTCCCTGGTGATCCGATGGACCCTAACACTACGCTGGGTCCACTCTGCACGAAGGGTGCGCTGGAGTCAGTGGAGAAACAGATCCAGATGGCGGTCGATGGCGGCGCGAAGATACTCATGGGCGGCAAGCGGCTTGACCGCCCCGGCTACTTTCTAGCGCCTACCATTCTGACCGATATTACTCCGCAGAACCCGGCTTTCCATGTCGAGTTCTTTGCCCCGGTTGCGCTGATCTTCCGCGTGAAAAATGAAAAGGAAGCGATCGACCTTGCTAACGACTCTCCGTACGGACTGGGTGGATCGGTGATCACGAAGGATATCGAGCGCGGGAAACGAGTTGCGCGCCAGATCGATACGGGCATGGTCTTTATCAACAAATCGACCTGGACCGCGCCCGATTTGCCATTCGGTGGAGTGAAAAACTCCGGTTATGGCCGCGAACTCTCGGACCTGGGTATCGGCGAGTTCGTGAATAAGAAGCTAATCCGCGTAGCGTGACCCAAATCCTCGCATCTACGTGAGTTGGCTGGTGACCAACGCCGGGCTCATATGCAAAACTTTAGCGCGGTTTTCAGTTTGTACGAAGTAAACTTCGGTGGTTCGAACGACCCCCCACTCAAGGCAAGAAGAGGGTCTTGGGTGGGGCACCTTCGCTGCAATAGACGGCCGGAATCAGGTAACTGCAGGGCATTTTCAGTGACTAAGCTGCGGTTGGCAGGGTGAAATGAAAGGTCGCGCCCCGACCGGAGTTGGTGATGGCCCACAAGCGGCCGCCATGCGACTCTACAATGGAACGGCTGATTGCTAACCCCATGCCACTGCCTTGAGGTTTGGTGGTAAAGAAGGCACTGAAGATCTGGTCGGATTTTTCAGCCGGCAGTCCCACGCCAGTGTCACTCACCGAGATCATCACTCGACCATCCTCTCCCAGTTGCGACTTAAGCGTAAGTACTCCGCCTGTGTCCTTCATGGCCTCGATGCTATTGAGCATGAGGTTCATGAGCACCTGCTGCAGTTGCACACGGTCTGCCTCAATTCTAGGGAGGTCGGCAGCAAGATCGGTGGGTATCGATACCCGATAACGGTTGGCCTCGCCCCGCAGCAATGCGACCATTTCGTGGACAATCTCGTTTACCTCGACCAACTCACGCTGCGGAGGGGACTTCTTATACAACGACCGTAAGCCGTCGATGATGTCCCCGGCACGCTTTCCGTCCTCCACGATTCTGATTGCCGCCTCGCGTATCTCTTCGAGATCGGGCTGCTCTCGGTCAAGCCAGCGCAGGCAGGTGTTCGCATTCGTGACGGTAGCAGCGATGGGCTGTTTGATTTCGTGCGCCAACGATGCAGCGAGTTCGCCCATCGTGGTCACGCGGTTGATGTGAGCAAGGTCGGCCTGTAGCTGTTCGGCGCGCTTGCGATCTTCGATGTCGGTACTCGAACCATACCATTTGACGATATTTCCACTTTCGTCACGCAGCGGCACATTGCGAACCAAAAACCAGCGATACTCACCGTCAGCCCCACGCACTCGTACTTCCGTCCTCATCGGTTCGCCAGAGGCCACGGTAGTCCGCCATTCCCGGACGAAGCGTTCGATGTCGTCAGGATGAACGGTTTCTCCCCACTTCCACCCGAGTCCTTCCTCGAGCGAGAGACCCGTGTATTCCTCCCAGCGTTGATTGACGAAATCGATGGAGCCGTCAGGCCGAGCACTCCACACCAAAGCAGGAATGGTATCGATTGCGAGACGGAGGCGATCTTCGCTTTTCTGCAGATTTGCGTAAAGGTCTCGAAGGCGCAGGGCCGTATCGTTGAACACTCGACCCAGGTGAGCCAGTTCATCCTCGCCGGCAATCGCGACCTGATGTTGAAAGTCACCTCGCGCTAGTGCCTTTGATCCCTCCACTAGTCGTTCCAGTGGCTGGGTGATGCTGCGCGTGATGCCCAGACCAAGAGTGGCAGCGATCAAAAGTATGAAAACGGCTGTGATAGGCACAGCGAGGAAAACCCGCTGCTCTACTCGCTTTGTGTTTTCGACGATTTCCGCTTGCTCCTGTCCTACCTCATGATCCACCTTCTCGACCAGAGCCGAGCTCAGGGAATTCAATGGCCATATCTCGTTCGCTACCCGCTGGCGTACGGCCGCCCAGTCGCCCAATCTGGCCAGTGCGGTGATGGCATCAAGCTGTACCGGCAGCGCACTTTGAATGGCTTCAAGAGTAGGCAGGACTGTCGGATCTCTTCGCAGGTCGGATGGCAAGGAGCTCAGCACCGTCTTGGCCTGTTGCGCTTCCGCCAGTACTGCGGTCCGAAGAGGTCCGGCTTCCGTAACCAATCGGGCTGCATCTTCTGAATCCGTGAGCTCTTGCAGCCTGTCATGGAACGCCAGAAGGCTGGTATGAACCCGCAAAACGACAACCAGCTTCTGATCGATGCCGTTCAGCTGCTCTGCCTGAGCGCGGATGAGGTGGAATTGCCAGAGAATGACGGCATCGCCAACAAACACCGCCAGAAGGATGACCGCGAAACACAGGATCAGACGCGGACCGATGTTGAGTCGGAAGACCTGGTGGCTATTCGCTCCCACACTTCTTGTCCTTTGAGGAAAATTGCTGGTCTGATCCATCGGGGTTGTTTATCAAGGCTTCGCTGAATCGGTCGGAGGCGGGCCGGGCTTGAAGTCGGTGATGCGAATCAACTCCCTCTCCAGGTCCGCGGCCGCCTGGGGCGCGGCTTTCTCACCCGTCAATACTGAGTGTACCGCCTGTATGTAAGCGTGGGACACGTCTTCATACTTTGTGCCGGTGACATTGGCAGGACGAGAAACCACACCATTTCGTAACGCCTCAGCGAACAGCGCAAAATGGCGATTCACTGCGAGCACTTCCGGCCTTTGGAGGAGTGCCGGTCGAGTGGGTATACCGGCAATGAGTTGAAATCGCTTCAGTTGTTCATCGGGGCTGGTGAGATACCGTACCAGCCTTATAGCGTCACTGGGATGAGCCGAGAATCGGGAAACCGCCACCCCGGTTCCTCCCAGGGTCCCCATGCGGCCTGCCTTACCGCCGGGTAGTAGAGCGATATCGAACTTGTTTCGGATGGGCGACCCTGACGCCTGGCCGTCGGCGTAGGCCACAGTCCAGTTCCGCATGAAAGCTGCATTACCGGCGGCCCAGACATTCAGCGAGTCCAACTCTTTGTATGCGACTACGCTGGGTGGTGAGATGGAGCCCACCCAACGCGCCGCCCTTTGCCACGCCCGGATCGCCTGCGGATTGTTCACGCTGATCGTCTTGTCATCTTCGATGATCCGCCCGCCGCCTTCCGAAGCCTGCCACTCCAGTGCGTTGCAGGTCAAGGCTTCGGCAGAGGCCCCCTGCCACACATAGCCCCAAAACTTTTTGTTACCTCTGGCTCGCTCCCCAGCCTGAATCCGGGCCGCCATGGTCTCCAGTTCATCCCACGTCGTGGGCGGCGTGCGATATCCGTAGCGTTGCAGAAGGTCAGTACGATAGTACAAAATACCGATACCAGCATCCCTCGGCATGGCCACTAGCTTGTCGCCCACCATGTAGCTTTGGACGGTCGCAGGGAACTGGGCGGAGATTTCATCGCCAAAATATGGCTTGAGGTCGATGAAGTATTCGCTCAGCATCCCAGGCCAGACCACATCGACGCCGTACACGTCGGGACCGCCGGCGCCGGACCCGAGTAATTCTCGCCACAGAGCCAGCTGTTCGCCTGACGATTCCGGTGCAGGAAGATACTTGACCTGGATCCCGGTTTCCCGGGTGAATTCTGCCAGCTCCTGCAGTTCCGCCTGGTGAAAATTCTCGGTGGTCCACTGTTGATCCACAATAGATAACGTGACCGGTTCATGCTTGGACGATCGAGAGCAGCCTTCCAGCAGCAAAGCAAGCAGCACAATGCAAATAGCACCGAGGTTGAGCCGACTAGGACAGACCTTCTTCGCCCCGCATCGTGAATACTCAGAGAGCTGCCGAAGAGGATGGACACGGTACCAGCTGGAACGAGCATCTCCCACGGAAATGCTCCGCATCGACCGGGGAGGACATAACGACGTCGGGTTTTGTCCCGAATGTACTGCGCCGAGCGAACATGGATGGCGGAGATCTGGTTCCAGCATCACGTCACGGTCGCGCGAACCGGGGCCTCTTTGCCCGCGCTCGGCAAAGTGAAGTGGAACGTCGCGCCGCGCCCCCCCTTGGATGTAGCCCACAAGCGGCCGCCATGCGACTCCACGATGGAGCGGCTAATTGCCAGCCCCATGCCGGAACCTTGCGGTTTGGTGGTAAAGAAAGCATTGAAAATCTGGTCGGCCTTTTCCGCTGGTAAACCCACACCGGTGTCACTGATGGAGATCAGTAGCTTTTCGTCCGGGCCCAGTTCCGACCGAATGGTAAGCTCACCACCAGTATCCTTCATCGCCTCAATGCCATTGAGCATGAGGTTGAGAAACACCTGCTGCAGTTGCACGCGATCTGCCGCGACCTTGGGAAGTTCTGCGGCAAGGTCTGTGCGCATCGGAATTGAGTACCGATTGGCCTCGCTGCGCAGCAGGACGAGCATCTGGCGAATGACTTCGTTCACCTCCACCGACTCTCGTTCCGCCGGAGCGCTCTTCGTGTAAAAGGACCTCAAACGGTCGATTACTTCAGCCGCACGGTTAGCGTCCTCTACGATCCTCGCGGCCGCTTCACGCGCCTCCTGCATATCTGGTTCGTCCCGGTCGAGCCACCGCACACAGGTATTAGCGTTAGTGACTGCTGCGGCGATGGGCTGCTTGAGTTCGTGAGCAAGTGATGCCGCCAATTCTCCCATCATGCTCACGCGGTTGATGTGCGCGAGTTCTGCCTCCAGTTGACGTAACCTCTCACGTTCTTCCTCAGCGCGCTTGCGTTGCGTGACATCCGCTGCCGTACCTACGTATTCGACTAATTCACCGTCTTTATCGAGGACCGGACGCCAAATCACGTGGAGGTGCTTGAGAGTCCCATCGTGCAGTAACAGCCTGTACTCTTGCGAAAACTGAGCTTTCTTGGGGAATCGCTGGCGAGTCTCTTCAGCAGCCCTTTCACGGTCGTCTGGATGCAGGATTTTAAAGGAGTCGTCGGGATGCGGCACCCCGCACTGAGAATCCAATCCAAAAATTCGGAACAATTCTTCGGACCAGTAAACCGTTTTCCCGTTTCCGGGATTGTAAGCGAAACTTCCGGTGTGGCTTAGTTTCTGCGCTTCCGCCAGATAAGCCTCACTGCGTTGCAGCTCTTGCTCCGCCCGCTTGCGGTCTTCAATGTCCGTTAGGACTCCATACCATTTGAGAATGTCTCCGGCTTCATCGCGGAGCGGCACAGCCCGAACCAGGAACCAGCGATACTCCCCGTCCGTCGCGCGGCGGAAACGCGTCTCGCTCTCGAACGGCTCACCAGTCGTTGAGCGCACCCGCCACTTCTCTATATGTTCTTCGAGGTCTTCCGGGTGCACTACACTCTGCCACCCAGATCCTGCCGTGTCCTCCGCGGACAGTCCCGTGTATTCGCGCCAACCCCGACTTGCGAATGCATTGGAGGGTCCAGGCAATGCGATGAATACCATAGCTGGAACGTTTTCAATCAGCGCGCGAAGCTCACCTTCACTCCGGCGGGCAGCCTCTTCGGCACGCTTCTGCTCTGTGATGTCCTCGCAAACAACCAGCAGCACGGGCCGATCCTTGAGGGAGACAGCATTGGCGGTCTCTCTGACCCAGAGCATCGTGCCGTCCTTGCGAATCTTCCTGGCTTCCCAGCGCATTGTCGTACCGAGCTGCTGGAAGCAATCGTCCGCATGTTTCGCGACAGCCGCGCGATCTGCTTCGTAGAAAACATTCAGAACGGGCTGCCCTACCAGTTCGCTCACGCTGTAACCAAGCTGCTCAGCGCCGAACGCATTTAGCGAGACGATCGTACCCGCACCGTTCACCATGAAGTACATGGTCGGGTTACTCTCAAAGGTGGCTCTCCATAGCTCTTCGCTGTCCTGGAGAGCGGCACCCCGACGCTGAAGTTCCAGGGTCATCTCTTCCTGCTCGGTAATATCCATCCACGCGCCGACAAAGCGATGCACACTACCGCTGTCGTCCACCGGCGAGCCAACCTCGCGAATAACCCTGATGCTGCCGTCCGGACGGACAATGCGATACTTGCATTCAAATACGCGGCCCGTCTCCAAAGTGTCAGTCTCGCGCAGCACACGCGTGCGATCATCCGGGTGCACGTGCAGCATGAACTCTTGCGAGTTGTTTGGGGGCCCATCGGCGGGATCGATTCCAAATATCTCAAAGGCAGTGGGGGACCAGTACTCGGGGATCATCGGCGACTTGGTCACCCAGACTCCGATCCGGGCTATGCGTTGAGCCTGAGACAAGATTGCTTCCGTCCGGCGGAGAGCATCTGCGGCGAGGTGGCGCGTGGTGATATCGCGGACAGCAGCAGATACCAGCGTGCCTTCCTCCGTCTCCAGCGGGCTGAGACTGATCTCCACCGGAAATTCCGTGCCATCTTGCCGCCGTCCGTAGAGCTCCCGGCCCTCGCCCATGGGACGCACTCGAGGTTGGTCGAAGTACGCGGCGCGATCTTTAGGGTGTTGAGCGCGAAACCGTTCCGGCACCAGAATCTCAATCTGCTGTCCCACCAGTTGTTCCCGCTGATAGCCAAAGAGTTTCTGCACCTGGGCATTGACCAACACGATCTGGCCTTGCCGATTCATCACGACCATGGCATCCGGAGCGGATTCCAGAAGCCCACGGAATTTTCGCTCGGCTCGCTTGCGCTCGGTGATATCGGTTACTGCCCCCATGAATTCCAAATCATCCGATTCGCCCGGAGCTGATAGATGACCTACAACGCGAACGTACTTCACAGAACCATCCGCCATCAGCAGACGGTGTTCAAAATCAAAGTCTTTCTTCTGCGGGGATGCAGTATCGAGAATCTGCTGCACCTGCGATCTATCTTCCGGGTGAGTTCGCTGCAGTATCCGTTCAACCGTAGGTTGGCTGGTTGGTTCGAATTCGAATATCCGAAATGTCTCGTCGGACCAGAAGACCTCTCCGCTCGATACTTGCCAGCCAAAGCTGCCGGTGTGGCTTAACCGTTGGGCTTCCGCTAAATAGGCCTCGTTGCGTTGCAGTGCCTCCTCGACCCGCTTACGCTCTGTTCGCTCTTCGGCTTCGCGTAATGCCCGACGAACGGAAGGCCCAATTCTCGAAAGACGCGTCTTGAAGACATAGTCTGTGGCCCCCATTTTGAGGGCTTCAATCGCCAGTTCTTCGCCCAGAGTCCCGGACACGAAGATGAAGGGAACCTCCGGACATACTTCTTGGGCAATTTTCAAGGCAGAAATACCGTCAAATAAGGGAAGAGTGTAGTCCGCCAGGATCAGGTCGAAACCACCGAGTTGAAGGAATGCAAGGAAACCGGCCTGAGTGTCTGCACGCGTCAAATCGCAGACGACGCCTTCACCTTCCAGGCTTGCCTGAACAAGCTCGGCGTCCATGGGTTCATCTTCGAGATAGAGAATTCGCAACAATGAGATCCCCAGTAGATTCAAGCAATTTCAGGGCCAATTGGGCTTTCGCGGTCGGGCCGAGCGCTGCCTGGGACTTCTCGACTACAACTCACTATTTCTTTTTTATGCTCCCGGGCGGTGGCTCGTTGATAACGGCCCAAAACACGCCGAGTTCCTTAATGGCGTTCACGAATTCGTGAAAATCCACGGGTTTCACCACATACGCGTTGACGCCCAGTTGGTAGCTGGCCACCATGTCCTTTTCCTCATGCGATGACGTGAGCACGACCACGGGAATCAACTTTAGATTTTCATCCCCCTTGATCTGCTTCAGCACTTCGAGTCCATCGACCTTCGGCAGTTTCAGATCGAGCAGGAGAACCGCAGGGTTCTCGCGAGCGCGTCGCATGAAGTTTCCCCGATAATACAGATAATCCAGCGCCTGCTCGCCATCGCCAACGACCACGACCTCGTTCGCTAGATTGTATTCATCCAGGGCCGTCAGCGTAAGTTCAACGTCTTTGGGGTCGTCTTCGACGAGTAAGATGCGTCCTAAGGCTTCCATTTTGTCAGTAAGCTCCCATGATTTTGGAAAGTGAGAAGTAGAAAGTGGCGCCGCCACCTACCGTGCCTTCCGCCCAGACACGGCCGCCATGCCGGTGCACAATGCGCTGCACAGTGGCTAGGCCTATACCTGTGCCTTCGAAGGCTTCCTGCGGGTGAAGACGCTGGAAGACGCCGAACAGCTTGTTGGAATATTTCATGTCGAATCCGACCCCATTGTCTCGAACGAACAGTACTACGTGCTCGTGATCGTGTTCGGTGCATCCGACTTCGATTTTGGCTTGAGGGCGTGTGCGGCTGAATTTTACAGCGTTGGAAATCAGGTTGACCAGCGCCAGCCGCAACATCGGGCGATCTCCATACCAATCGGGCAGGGGATCTATCTTCCAGATAATCTGGTGATCGCCAGCATCCTGGCCAACTTCGGCCATGGCTTCTTGAACGAGCTGCTGCAGGCTGAGATTGGAATAGTGCGCTTCGGTGCGGCTGATTCGCGAGAACGCGAGCAGGTCGTCGATCAGACTGCCCATTCGATTTGCGGATTCCTGGATCATCTTCAGGTATCGCCGACTCTTTTCATCGAGAGATGCAGCCGCACTCTTGCGCAAAAGTTCGGCAAAACCTGCCGTGTGACGTAGTGGGGCGCGCAGGTCGTGCGATATCGAATAGGCGAAGGCTTCCAGCTCCTTATTACTGGCCTCGAGCGCACTGGAACGTTTAGCAAGCTCCTGGTTGAGTGCTTGTATCTCTTCCTCCCAGCTCTTTCGTGCGGTGATGTCGTTGCCGGTTTCGAGGATCGCCACCGGAAGGCGCTCGTGATCGCGCCGCAGGGACCACCGGCTGGCCACGATCACCTGGACGTCATTCACCTTGGTCTGCGTGAGTTCGCCTTCCCATCGATCGGTCTGCAGCAACTCCTGCCAAATCTCCTCGAACGGCTTTGGGAAAACGGTTTGCAGGAGATCCGCGGGTCGCTTGCCAATCGCTTCCTGCTGTGACCATCCGTAGAATTCTTCCGCGCCGCGATTCCAGTAGGTGATGGTCCCCTTGACATCCCGGACGAAGATGGAGTCGTGCGTCAGGTCGAGCAGGCTGGACCTCTCCTCTACTTCGACCTTGAGCTTATCCCGAGTCTGGCGCAGATCTTCTTCGACGCGGCGCCGAACCGTGCCAAACCATGACAAAAGCGCGGCGAACGCGGCAAAGGGGATGTCATATGGGAGATCCGACGATGTGATGCGCAAGCTGTAGAGTGGCGGCACGAAGAAGTAGTCGAAGCACATTGAGGACAGGACGACCGACAGCACCGCAGGTCCGGGCCCTCCAGACCAGCCATTTATGGCAACGGCAAGAAGCAGCAGCGGAACGGCAGCTTCTTGGAAATGGAAATGCTGCAGCAGTAGCGCCGCCCCCAATGCGACACCGACCGAAAGAACCGCAAGTCCATAGCGTTGGAGATGCATCCGGCGCCTCGGCCACCGATTGTATCAAGCAGTTGTGGCAACTAGCCCGGTACCACGGGTTGGTCCTTCTTGAGGAGCGGCGCGGCCGACGCGACGGTCTTTGAAGCCCCGCAAGCCCGCCGATCCTTATTTCGCGGCGATAAACCCGTTCACCGGGAAACCGAACATACGACGAAACACGTGCCACCTAACTCCCACGGGCAGAAATGGATACGAATAACTTCCATATTTAGCAATGACTTGCGAGCAATTTCCTCCTAGGTCATTAATTCTAAATAGTCGCGAAAGAAGATTTCTGACAATTTTGCCGAGTGGTTTGGTCAAACCGGTCCAACCGCTACGGTGCGGTGGTGCGAACGAAACCCGCCAATCAAGGCGCCTTGAATGGGGCTGAACCCAGCCAGGTCAAGAACGGTTGTAACAACGACGGTCTGGTTGAAGGAACGAAAATCCCCACTCAAGGCAAACGTCGCGTTCGGCAGTTCGATTTGGCACACGACAGCGGCTTGCTCTTCTGCCCACCTGCGGGCAGAGTCAGCATCGTCAAATGACTGTCTGACGGTTGGCTCGACTGGAGAGCGCACGCTTGCCTCGGCAACAGAGCCAAAATCCTCAACCACAGCGGCGTACCCTCGTGGCAGACCCACCATGCATTGGACTCCAAACAGCGGCTTACTCCAAGAGCGGGTCATGCGGCACCTCCAACACCTTACAAACAACTTGTTACTTGGCCCTCGAAGCGATCACTGGTGCGTAGCCACTCGCAGCAACTATGGACGGTTTGGCTCCATTGCCGCTTGCCGCGTTGGTGCGGACGGCCTCCTCCATCTGGTGAAGGGAGGTCAGCATCGAGTTCTTCGAGATTCTGCGCACAATGGGTGTGACCGCCCAGCGAACAGCACCGGGGATGTCTCGGCTGAGCGCCATCGCCTCCAGTTCAACGTAGACGCCGTCATCTCTCTCTTCAAACCGCGTAAACGTGTAGAGCCGCCAGACGTAGCCGTTACCCTCGCCCGGGGGAAGGTCCCTCTCGTCAGGCCGGCCGCAGCCCCGAACCTCCTGCAGACTTGTGGTGTAAGCGATGCTGTACCAACGCTTCGCGTCGAGCTGGAGATAACAGGCTTCGTAGTTGCCGTCGAGCACGGTTTCTACGGCCTCCTTGTTCACTAGGCGCATTGAGTACTTGTCGCAAGTTCCTTCGCTGCCGAGTGCCTTGGAATCTGCAACTGTCGGTTGGTAGAAATTCTTATAGTGGTCATAATCACGAGCCGCGGACAGAACATCTTCAAGCTTGGCATGGGGGATGAAAGCTGCCCCGATCCAGTCGTGGATCAGACCGGAAGGCACAGGCTTAGGGTTATGGTCACCAATCGAATCCACCAGGATTTCTCCTTCGCGAACCCGATGGATGCGATCAGGCGATTCGTCAACCCAGAGGAAGGTTGTGTGCGCGCGGTCACGCATCTTCAGGTTCGCGGTCTCGACATAGGCGTCCCAAGTTTGCAAGGTATTTCCTTTCAACTCTGCCCCATCGGACGCGAGCGGCGAAGTCAGAAACACTGTGCACACCGTGCCAATCATAAATTTGCGGTACATGCGTAACATCACAAGTTCGTCCTGTGCGAGCTGCGGGCCCGGTCTGTAGTTCAACCTGCGTCGCAGTTCATTCCATAGATTGCGGGGTGCCAATGTTGACGGGCTGACATTCGGCACATCCTTCAGCGTTGTGAGAGCACTTCGTTTGCCAAAACCGCACGTCTATCCAAGCAACAAATAAGGGATGGTTCACTAGCCTACGGGGTGTTCTCGACAGCAGATGTCAATAAGTTGACGGCGTGTCATCGATGGGGCACGGAGAACGGGGGATTGGCGGTGGTTAAGTATTGCGCAATCGAAGTGCGGTGGTCAGGGGGACGGTAGGCCAGGGGACCGATGACAGCAGGGCGGGTGACTACGTCAGGAAGCGCCGAGCGATTCATCTAGCTCTGCCGGCGCGTTGGACTGCTCAGGGGTGGCAGGCATTTCAGCCAGGTAAGCGCGACGCGGTGGCCGCTCAATGCGGAGCTTCTTCATCCTGTAAATCAGAGTGGTTCTGTTGAGACCAAGCCTTGCGGCGGCACCATTGCTTCCTCCAATCACCCAACCGGTGGCCTCAAGCGTCCGAAAAATGAGCGCTCGTTCGGATTCGCTGAGCGTCATTGGGACAGCCAACGCCGCCGCGTATTCGGACATAGACGGTATGGGAGACGACACGAATGTGCTGATCGGAGATGCGGGTAATGTGTTTGGGAGCACTCCGTCATTCGCCAGAATTACAGCGCGCTCGATGAGGTTCTGAAGTTCGCGTATGTTTCCGGGCCAGGGATATGACGTGAACGCTGCGATGGTCTCCTCTGGAATCTCATCGATTTGCTTACCCATCTTGCGGCTGAAAAAGTCTACAAAGTGTGCGACCAGCGCCGGGATGTCTTCTTGCCTTGCGCGAAGAGGCGGTACGGCAACCGGAAAGACATTGAGGCGATAGTACAAGTCGGTACGAAACTGTTGTTGAGCAACCATCTCCGCGAGGTTACGGTTTGTGGCGGCAACGAGGCGAACGTCCACCTGGTGCGTACGGCCGCTTCCCAGGCGCTCGAACTCCTGTTCTTGCAGGACGCGCAGCAACTTCGGTTGGAGTGCTGACGGAATGTCGCCCACTTCGTCGAGAAACAAGGTGCCAGTATGGGCCATTTCGAAGCGGCCAATCTTCTGGGCGATCGCGCCGGTGAACGCGCCTTTTTCGTGGCCGAAAAGTTCACTCTCGAGAAGATCGAGCGGAATGGCTGCGCAATTCAGCTTGATGAATGGCCGTCCGTAGCGCGGGCTCAGGGTGTGAATCGCGCGCGCAATCAGCTCCTTGCCAGTCCCGGTCTCTCCTTCGATCAAGACTGTGGACGTGGTCGACGCTACTCGCTCGACCTTTTCAAGTACAGTTTCCAGCGCGGGACTGTTACCGATGATTTGCTCGAACCGGCGCTGGCCAGTGTCAGTCACGCCAGGCCTAAGGCTTACCGGTGTCGCCACATGAACCTCCTGCCAGTCGTAGATCGTTCCAACCTGAATCTACATTTCGAGAGCTGCTCTTACATTTTCGAGCAGCACATCATCGCTGAAGGGTTTCGCCAGGAACTCCACAGCCCCGGCGCGAAGCGCCTGCAAACGCATGTTTGCATCTCCGTGTGCGGTAATAAAGATTGTAGGAATTCTGCAATTCTGTGAGTTCAACCTGGCTTGCAGGTCTAGGCCCGACATTCCGGGCATGCGAATGTCTGTTACAAGGCACGCGGTATGGTGTTGTTCGCCAGAGTCCAGAAATTCTTCAGCAGAAGCAAACACTTTTGCCGCCAGGCCGACTGCCTTCAACAACCCTTGCAGGGCCCTCCGGACTGACTCATCATCATCGACGATGGCAACGGTTTTGGTTTTCGCTTGGCTAACCATGACAAAAGATTACGTCAGGCGAGACAGGTTCACAATTGCCATTTGGTATAGGTTTGCTTATACCTTGGTTGGGGGGGACGATGAGTGCGCGGCATGACACTGCAGTCGAACTACCGTCACATCTCACATGCCAGAACTTGACCCAACAGCAGTTCATTGAGAACTCGACGGATGTATGTCAACGGCTTACGCGGTGCTCAAAGACAGGAAAGACAAATGCTGCCGAGTGGCAGGGCAAGTGCTCCTAAGATCATCGGTGCTACGCGTAATCATGCTTGGCGGTGCGCCTGGCGCCGCAACGCGGCGTCAAGGGAGAGGTTGATCAATGAGCAAAAATATTCGAATATGTGCGCATATCCCCTGCCTCTGCGAAGTGAAGGAGGGGCAGACTTACTGTGGAGAAAGTTGTCGTCTTGCGGGCGAGGAGGATGTCGAGATCGCATGTCAGTGCGACCATCTGTCATGCCGATTCACCCCCTAAGGATCGGCAATTGTGCGCGTCGCGCGAATCCGGCACTGAGCGACTGCTGTCTGGCTCGAATCTGGGCTCCTGGTTCCGCAACCGCTCGTTGAATTACTTGCTTGTCGGTAGCCTCAGCTTGTCCGCCATCCTGACCAATGTAGCTAGAGAGTCAGCATGCATCTTACGCATGGCGTTGCCTCGGTGTACCTTCACAGTGAATTCGGTGGTTCCCAGTTCCGACGCTACTTGCTTGTTGACCATTCCAGTGACCACCAACTGCATGACTTCGCGCTCTCGAGGGGTGAGTTCGTCATAGCGCTTCCGCAACTCGGCCACGTCGCTCTCCTGTTGCCGCCGAGTTCGGTCGCGTTCGAGTGCTTGCTGAATTGCATCTAGCAGGTCCTGATCATGAAATGGTTTCGTCAGGAACTCGACTGCGCCGGATTTCATCGCCTTCACTGACATCGAGATGTTCCCATGCGCCGTAATAAAGATGATGGGAATCTGCATACCTGCGTCGGCCAACTGTCGTTGAAAATCAAGGCCGCTGGGGCCCGGGAGCCGCACATCGAGAACGAGGCAACTGGGTCCATCGGTGCCGCGCCTGGCAAGGAATTCCTGAGCGCTGTTGAATGCCTCCGAGCGCAGTCCCACGGATTTCAGAAGTCCCTGAATGGAGCGACGAATCGATGGATCGTCGTCTATTACGAATACCGTTGATGCATCTTCCTTCGTCACGCTGGAATACCATTCACTCCGGGAAGTGTGAAGTAGAAAGTGACACCGCGGCTGGCGTTCGACGTCGCCGAGAGACGGCCGCCGTGAGATTCGATAATGGTGCGGCTGATCGCTAGTCCCATCCCTGTCCCATGAGCCTTGGTTGTGAAGAAGGCATCAAAGATCTGATTCGCCTCTGCCGGTAATCCTACGCCCGTGTCACTGACCGCGACGAGTAGTTCATCACCGGCATCGCTTTTCGAGCTGATTGTGGTTTCGCGCATGCCGTCAATCCCCTTCATGGCGTCGATCCCGTTAATCAAAAGATTCATGAGCACTTGCTGCAGCTGAACATTGCTGCCTCGCGCGGACGGAGCGAATGGCGCGAAACACCCTAGCCGTTTCCACCCAAAGTTGCTCCGACGCCCGCGCTGCCCCGCGGTAACGGGGCAACGTCAAATCGATCCCTTGTTGGCGAGTCTTGGGCACGCGCCGCCACATATGAGCTAGTCCAGTTGCGCATAAACGCCGCGTTTCCTGCTTGCCAGATATTGAAAGCATCCCACTCTTTGTACGCTATCACTCCAGGGGGCGAAATGGTCCCCACCCACCGCGCCGCCCTGCTCCAGGCATGGATCGCCTGCGGGTTATTTACGGTGACGCGGCCATCCTCGTCGAGAATGGTCCCGCCACCGTCTGACACTTGCCATTCCAAGGCGTTGCAAGTCAATGCCTCAGAAGGCGCTCCTTCCCAGACAAAGCCCCAGAAATCCTTGTTGCCCTTGGCGCGCTCGCCAGCCTGAATCCGCCTAGCCATCACTTTGAGCTCGTCCCATGTCTTTGGCGGTGTGTCGTACCCGTACTTTCGCAGCAGATCATTCCGATAAAACAACATTCCCATGCTCATGTTGTACGGAAGAGCGACAAGTTTGCCATTGACTGTGTAGCTCGCAATAAGCTTCGGAAAATACGCGGCGATTTCTTCCGCCGACACGTACGCCTTCAGATCGAGGAGGTTGTTGGCGAGAATCCCGGGCCAAATCACGTCGATTGCATAAACGTCGCGTACTTCTGCGCCGCTCTCCAGCAGCTTGCGCCAGGCGGCCAGTTGCTCCACGGCTCCTTCGGGTGAAGGGAGGACCTGCACCCGAACCCCAGTTTGCTTTGTGAATGAGTCCAGTTCTTCGTTAAGACGACGCTGAGTGCCTTTATCGGCCCAACTTTGATCAATGAGAGTTAGAGTGATCTCGGAAGCATCTCGACCGGAGCGGCGGCAGCCTGGTCCGGTAAAAAGGACAATTATAATAATAAGGATGCACGCAACTGGCGGGCGTGGAAGATCTGGCAGCAATAACCGCTTGCCTATGTGGAGCAAGTCGCTGATTTTAAAGCCGCTTGCCTGACGAACCAGCCAACTGAAGCCGGAGGCTGCAGAAAATGACGGAAACATAGCTAGAAGACCGATAACTGCGATCCACGCCGGACTTTCTCGCGTTGTCTTGGTCTTAGTGCTCACTTGGTTCGGGCCGTGCCGCTTCTGATTGGACGACTTGTTCTTTCGCGCGGTCGTATACGGGTCGGTCATCTCGGCCACAGCCAGAAGCCGATTCATGTGCGACTCCCTAGCGACGAGTGAGGAGAGTGCCTTCGATTCGTCGTCTATGACGCGCGTTAAATTTATGACTGCGCTGAATTGTTGGCGGTAGCTCTCCTCGCTGCATGTAAAAGCACCACGATTGCCAGAGAGCCGCAGATCGATTGGCCTTAGACCTGAAGGGTTTACACAGGCGGCGCCAGTTACGCTTCTCACCAACTGTCGGCTATTCGTCACACTCGTTGACACTTGTCTTTCCGTCGACACCCGCGATCATCTCTCTGAACGTGCAGAAAACGATGAATCGCGCAAAGTAATTGCGGGAGAAGGCAATGGGGCTTTGCCTTGGGGGCGATTTGGGGAATGGTACGGGACATGCTCACCCGAAAAGGAGGCATCGCCCATCAGGCATTCGTTACCATTTCTCCCCCACAACTTTATTGCCGCGACCACGGTGGCCATCCGTGGTGGTGCTTGTCGGACTCCCACCATCACATGGGTACGTCACCGCTTCCCGGACACGCCGCCGTCTTCGGCCGCCACGCAAGTGGCCTCGGGCGTGCGCCGGTGTTCGCGACTGGGCCCGGGATGCGATTGATGACGAGACTCCCTGGCGCTGCTAGGAGAAGCAGGCCTCCGTTCTTTTGGATGCGACGGTTGAACCTGCCGGTACCCCTAAGAGATAAGATGTCCTACTACATGGAGAGACGAGTCGCGATCGCGCTGGGCGTTCTGCTGGTGTGCTGCACTTGTGCTTCAGCATTAAACCCATCGCTGGACATCAGCCAATACGCGCATACCGCGTGGACCATTCAGGATGGGTCCTTCAAGGGCAACATCTACGCGATGGCCCAGACGCCCGATGGGTATCTCTGGCTCGGCACAGAATTCGGCTTGCTTCGCTTCGATGGCATTCACACCAGCCCCTGGCAACCGCCTGCGGGTCAGCACCTTCCTGACAATGCAATCACCAGCCTTCTCGTCACGAGAGATGGCACCCTTTGGATTGGCACGGCTGTTGGCCTTGCAACATGGAGTGGCGGCAAGCTGACCCGGCGCCCGGAGCTTGGTGAGCACTTTGTGGCATCGCTGTTCGAGGACCGCGAAGCAACAGTGTGGGCCGGCTCGCTGGCGAATCCCGGCCGCCTCTGCGCAATAGGAAGCGACGGCGCGCAGTGCTACGGCGAAGATGGCGCCTTCGGCCGGGCCGTTTGGTCTTTGTATGAGGACAGCTCTGGCAGTCTCTGGGCCGCCGCACAATCTGGGCTTTGGCGAATGAAGCACGGTCCTCCCAGGCAATATCCAACACCGACGGAGCTCATTGGTCTAAGTCAGGCCGACAATGGACGGCTGTTAGTCGCTATGCACGGCGCAGGACTCCTTCAGCTCGTCGGTGACAACCTCGAACCGTATCCCATTCGAAGCCCAATCAATTCGAACCGACTGCTCCCGGACAGCGAGCTCAATTCGAATAGACTCCTCCGGGACCGCGATGGCGGTCTCTGGATCGGAACCGTAGAGCGGGGACTCATCCATGTTCATGACGGCCGGACAGACATATTTTCGCGAGCGAATGGCCTCTCAGGCGATGTCGTGCTCAGCCTTTTTGAGGATCGTGAAGGCAATGTATGGGTTGCCACCACTGGAGGGCTCGACCGGTTTCGAGAGCTCCCAGTCGCTACCCTGTCCGTGAAACAAGGTTTATCTAGCGATGCTACTCAATCCGTGCTCGGTGCCACAGATGGGAGCATTTGGATTGGCGCGCACGAGGGTTTGACCAGGTGGAAGAACGGACAAACGACCATCTTCGGCAAGGCTAGTGGACTGCCGAATGATGCACCGCAGTCGCTGTTTCAGGATGATCGTGGGCGAATCCGGGTGTCCACGAGTCATGGACTTGCTTACTTCAAGGAAGGCAGGTTCGTTGGCACAAATGCCTTACCCGGCGGAGAAGTACACTTCATCACCGGGGATAAAGCCGGCAACCTGTGGCTCGCAGAGGAAACGGTTCTGTTGCACTTGCTGGAGGACCGCTTGGTTGAGCAAATCCCCTGGTCGGAGCTGGGACGTTCCCAACATGCTCAGGTTCTGCTCTCAGGCCGTGAACAGGGCGGAGTGTGGCTTGGATTCTGGCAGGGTGGGGGACTGTCGTATTTCGAGGATCATCAGATCCGCGCGTCATACACAGCCGCGAATGGTCTCGGCGAGGGAGGTATCGCCGACCTCCAACTCGATCGGGATGGTGCCCTATGGGCCGCAACCCACGCTGGGGTTAGCCGTCTCAAGGATGGTCGCATCACTACGCTGACAAGTAGGAATGGCTTGCCGTGCGACACAATTCACTGGACGATGGAGGATGACGACCGATCCTTTTGGTTGTATACCGCCTGCGGCCTCGTACGCATTGTGCGGTCCGAAATGGACGCGTGGATCGCCGACCCGAAGCATAGAGTTGAAACCACGGTTTGGGCTGCGGCGGACGGTGTCAGGCTCCGTTCGACTGCGTCCAGCGAATTCGGTCCCCGCGTCGCGAAGTCCACCGATGGCAAACTGTGGTTCGTAACCGGAGAAGGCGTGCAAATCGTCGATCCGCGCCATCTTGCTGTCAACAAAGTCCCGCCGCCAGTTCACATCGAGCAAGTCATAGCCAACCACAAGATTTATTGGGAGAACTTACCGGGCGCGGCGATTGCGGACGTACGACTGCCGGCGTTGATTCGGGATCTGCAGATCGACTTCACCGCTCTCAGCCTCGTAGCGCCGGAGAAAGTCCGCTTCCGTTTCAAGCTGGAGCCACAGGATAGCGATTGGAGAGAAGTGGTCAACGAGCGCCAGGTGCAGTATTCAAACCTCGCCCCGGGCAATTACCGCTTCCGCGTGACCGCCAGCAACAACAGCGGCGTTTGGAATGAAGAAGGCGCGTCTTTGGACTTCGCGATTGCGCCGGCGTACTGGCAGACGAACTGGTTCCGCGCGCTCTGTGTGGCCGCCCTCCTCGCGTTACTTTGGGCGGGTTATCGAGTGCGTGTTCGGCAACTGCGGCGTCAGGAAAGAAAGCTTCGGGATGTGATTGACACCATTCCGACATTCGCGTGGACCGCTCTGCCCGATGGCTCCCGGGATTTCGCCAATCGCCATTGGGAGGAATATACGGGTATGTCGAGCGAGAAGACGGTGGGCTCAGGTTGGGAATCTGCTGTTCATGTCGAAGACTTAAAGCGGTACCTGGAGAAGTGGCGCGTCTCGGTGGCGACCGGCGAGCCCTTCGAACAAGAGGTACGCTTCCGGCGGGCCGGGGACGGGCAGTATCGTTGGTTCTTGACTCGCGCCGTGCCGCTGCGGAATGCACATGGCAAGATCGTCAAGTGGTACGGTACGTCCACCGACATTGAAGACCGCAAGCGCGCCGAACAGCTACAGGCAGACCTTGCTCACATCAATCGCGTGAGCATGATGGGTGAATTGGCCGCCTCGCTCTCTCACGAGCTTAAGCAGCCCATTGCCGCGGCAATTACAAATGCGAGCACCTGCTTGCGCTGGCTTAAGCGCGACCAGCCAGATTTGGAAGAGGCGTGCGAGGCGACGACAAGAATCCTGGAGGATGGAAAGCGTGCCGGTGACATCATCGACCGTTTGCGGTCGTTGTACAAGAAATCTCCTCCAAGACGTGGGTTGGTCGACGTGAACGAGATTGTTCACGAAATGGTAGTGCTAATGCGGGGCGAGGCCAACCAGTATGCAGTTTCCATACGCATGGATCTTGCCGACGACCTTCCCAAAATCACCGCGGACCGTGTGCAACTGCAGCAGGTGCTCATGAACCTGATGCTCAACGCCATCGAGGCGATGAAGGAGACAGGCGGAGTACTTACGCTTAAGTCGCAACTGGGAGAGGATAGCCGAGTGATGATCTCGGTGAGTGACACTGGCGTGGGACTGCCGGCCGAAAAGTCCGATCAGATCTTCAGTGCTTTCTTTACCACCAAGCCGCAGGGCTCTGGCATGGGGCTGGCAATCAGTCGCTCCATCGTCGAGTCGCATGGAGGCCGGTTATGGGCAACCGCCAACTCCGGTCGGGGCGCGACGTTCCACTTCACCTTGCCGACCTCAGCCCACGAAATGAACGTGCCTGCACTGGAAACATGATTCCGGGCATCGACCCCTCAGGTGGTGGGTGGCCGGGCTGCCGTCCGGGACGATGCCATCGCCATGAAAACAAGGACTGTGGGGAGGCGGATACTCTATGCTTACTACGATTATGTCAACGCGGTATAAGCAGGCGTCCACTGCGTCTTCAGCACTCGTTCACGCAGTTCATCCTCAGTTACGTTGGGAGCGACGCCATCTCTTTGTGCCTCAATTCCAACCGCGACCGCAATCTCCGCAGCCACCCGCCTGAGGTCTGTCAGGGGAGGAAGCAGGGAAG
The DNA here is from genome assembly GCA_963782275.1 of uncultured Acidobacteriaceae bacterium. Classification (GTDB taxonomy): domain Bacteria; phylum Acidobacteriota; class Terriglobia; order Terriglobales; family Acidobacteriaceae; genus Bog-257. The sequence continues at coordinate 72,926 of CAWAJA010000018.1, forward strand.
CAGAAGCGTCTTTGAGGGCCGGCGAATTTCCGGCAAGCGCTCGAGCTGCTGCCAACATCATCGGCTCTGTAACCCGGCGAGCACCCGACGCTACAACGCCAAGTCCCAATGCGGGGAAGATGTAAACGTTATTGCATTGCGCGATGGGAATCTTGCGGCCATCGTAGCTGACTGGAGCAAATGGAGAACCTGCCGCCACCAGTGCGCGACCATCGGTCCAGCGGATCAAATCCTCCGCGTTCGCTTCTGATCTTGAAGTGGGATTCGAGAGCGGGAAAATAATAGGCTGCTCAACCTTGCGCGCCATTTCACGAACAATTTGTTCCGAAAAAACTCCGCCAACAGTTGAAAGACCAATAAGAACTGTCGCATTGATGCTTCCAATTACGTCGGCAAGTCCGATGTGTAAGTTTGAGGTTCGCGGCCACCCGGAAACGCGGCTCTCCGGCTGGGCATACACACTCTGCTCGAGAGTAAGGTCTTTTCTGCCCGAGTGCAGAAGGCCATCTTTGTCGATGATCCAGAAGCGGCTATGTGCCTCTTCCTGAGATAGTCCTTCTTCTTTCATTTCGGCACACAGTCCATCGGCAACACCAATGCCGGCTGAACCCGCGCCGAGCATGACGATCTGCTGCTCCTTTAAGCTTTTTTCAGTCACCTTGACGGCTGCCAAGATGGCACCAAGAGCAACCGCCGACGTTCCCTGGATATCGTCGTTAAAGGTCAACAATTGGTCGCGATAGCGATTGAGGATTGGTCGGGCATGAGGAGTCGCGAAATCTTCCCACTGCAGGCATGTTCCGGGCATTTCCTTCTGCACTGCCTGCACGAACTGGTCAACGAAGTCGAAGTAAGGTTGCCCGGAGATTCGCTCATGGCGCCATCCGAGGTACTCCGGATCGTGCAGTCGGTCGTTATTATTGGTCCCCACGTCCAAGACTACTGGTAGCGTTCGTTCGGGACGAATACCACCGATCAGCGTGTACAGGGAAAGCTTGCCGATGGGGATGCCAAGTCCTCCGGCGCCCTGATCGCCGATGCCCAGAATGCGTTCGCCGTCGGTCACAACAATTACATCAACGTCCTTATTGGGGCGATTTCGCAGCAACTGGGGGATCGAATCCAGGAGAGGATAGGGGATAAATACTCCACGCGGGCGACGATAGATGTGGCTGAATTGCTCACATGCCAACGCAACGGTCGGCGTGTAAACGATCGGCATCATTTCTTCGATGTGGTCGAGAAGCAGTCTGTAGAAGAGGACCTCATTCGTGTCCTGGAGCCCGCGCAAGTAGATGTGCCGCTCCAGGTCATCGTCTTTTCTCTGGTAGGCGCCATAGGCGCGGACGACCTGCTCCTCAAGGGTTTCGACCTGCGGCGGAAGCAGCCCGTGCAGACCAAATCTTGTGCGCTCCTCCTCCGTGAAAGCTGTGCCTTTATTCAGACCTTGCCGATTGAGAAGATCCATGCCGCGAGGGACATCCGACGCACCTGCTGGAGTGATGGGTAGCGCTTTGACCATTCGCGTGTCGTCCCTTTCTGTTTGCGGTCACCTATCGTTAGCCGAGCAGATTGATGCACGGCAGGTCGATGATCTCGTCCACCTACATGCCTCCTCTCTAGTTTGGGTAAGGCACGCGGAGCAGCGTGCCGGAAGTGGAAGGCAAGACGTAACGGACCCCGAAATAGAGCATGCTGAGGTGCGCATTTTGGGGATCGCCTGGAGCTACATACCAGGGGGAACGAGTCAGATAAGAATACTGTGCGTAAGTCTGCAGCGCTCCGTATCTGGTACTGCTCCAGAAAGTCTGCACCCAATCGAAGGTCACCTCCTGGATGCTCCGGTTGTTGGTATTGGGAGACCCAGGTCCGCCATACCCGATGATGGTCTCGGGATGCGCGGTGTTCGTGGTGTCGGGAAAATAATATCGTGAATAGTAATCCGCTCCGTAATAAACAGCGAATGCCTCTTTCGGGCTCGCTCTCCACTCGAGGCCTGCAGAACCCGCTCCGCCATGCAGCATGGACAGGTTTATATCCGTGCCGGCAGCATTAGGACGGACCACCACCTGCGGTCCCGTTCCGAGCAAGTAGTGTGCGCCCCCATCGGTCCAAAATGCGTTGGTCAGCAGCGTGAGCTTGGGCAACAGTTCATAGTTCGCAGCAATCTGGCCGCCGCCCCCCACGGTGTCATGCGTCTGGAACGAACTCGAACCAGTTGGCTTGACCGATACATGCGCGCCCGTAAAGAGACCGCTAAGTTCTGCATGGAAATGTCTGCCCGAGAAATCTCTGTCGTAGGTGAGCTTGGAGATTATGTCCGGGAAGGCATTGGCGGCGCCAATCTGGGAGCCGTTATCAAACTGTGGGCTGATTACGGTATTGAAGCCCGTGGGGAGTGCAACGTAGCTGCCGATAAACTGATTGGCATCTTCAATGCCCACTCCCATCGCCCAATGTTCGTTGGGATGGTAGGCGACCCGGAATTCCGCAGCCCGGGTGAAAGGAAAACCAATTCCAATGTTCTGATCCTCGTTATAGGTAAGCGCCAAATCGGTGGGCATTGGTCCTATGCCGGTACGGTTCGGGGTCAGCCAACTCCATGTTTGTCCGCCCAGGAATTCCCATTTACCGTGCTTCACGTCTACAAAATAGAGTCGCAGCCTGTTCGTGTGCGCGTTCACGCTTTGATAGACGCTCGGCGCGCTGTTACCGCTAAAATCGGTTTCGATGTAGGCGGTCACCTCATTCCCACGAAAGTTTTCTTCAACCTTCGCGCTCAGGCGCGAATACTGCGCGGTGGTGCGGAACTCGGATACATTTCCCTGGGGGGTGTTGCTGTAGGGTATCGATGCAAAGGACGTGGCGATGTTGCTCTGCGTGTTTGTGGTGCGAAAGATGTTCTCTAAGTCGGCAAATCCGCCGAGAGTTAGTACTGCGTCTCCAAATCTGAAAGTGCCCGCCGACTGCTTGGAGTCCTGTTTGGCATCATCTTGTTGAGCGATTGCTTTATTTCCGCCCTTTGCGACCTCAAGTGACCGGGGTGGCTCAATCATGGACGAGGTCAAATCAGACGTTCTCTCATCAGCTTGACTCGGTGATGCCCCGTTCGAAGCCGGGATCGTCGAGCCCGTCTTCAAGCTTGCTTTCAAGGCCTCGATTTCTTGTTGTTCCGCAGCTAACTGTTTCTGGGTCTGCGCGAGAGCTTGGCGGAGAGCCTGCACCTCCCCAGCTAGATTGGTGGCATTCGTGGAGAACTTCGGATCCTGACCACTGTCCTGCGCCAGCGCCACGCCTGCTAGAGGTAGGCACGCGAGAAAGAGATAAAACAACTTCATATCGAAGAGTCCTTGATTATCCCTTGCTGCGCGCCTGCCCGGTTTCGTGCAGAAACGCACTCAGCAGGATCGCAAGGATTATGCTGGCGATCCAAAATAGGACAGTCTCGCGAAAGTGGGCGATATGATTTGACGCGCTTGCAATACCTCTGCCGAAGTGATTGGCAAATATCGGCCCAAGCACTGCGGTGACTCCGAAGGTAAGGAAATTAATACCGCCTGTGGCGCTGCCCTTAACCTCGTCGGGATTGACTTCCTTGATGATCGTGTACGGGATCATCGCCGCGCCTGAGGCCATTCCAAATACTACGCAGCCCACCTCGGCGGCCATGTGGCTGGTACTAACAGCAATGGCAGCGGCAGACAACAACATGACTGTCGCGCCTCCTATCAGCACAGGCTTGCGACGGCCGATCTTATCGGCAAGCCAGCCGAGGAGGGGACAACCAATTACCCAGCCCAGGGGAACGAGCGAACCTGTAACCACGGCATCGTGATAGCTCAACATCCTTTCGCGCTGAAAGAAGGCGACTCCCCAGGTCATGTCGCCGATGGTCGTGGGCGCAAAGAGAAGACCTGCCACGAGACCACACAGGTAGGATTGCGGGTTGCGAAATACGACCGTATAAGGGCGCAGCACCGATGTCCAGCCGGAACTTGCGGTTGATGGGCGGCTCTCGGCAGGAGTGATTAGGAACAGCAACACACCAATTGCGAGACTTGCCGCGCCAAGTGAATGCCAGACCGTTTGCCAGGCGATGCCGCGTTCGAGCATAGGTCCCACTACGAACTGACCTGCCGCTCCGCCCAGCATCCCGAGACACTGTGTGACGCCTACGGCAGTGGCGAGCCAGCGAGCCGAAAAACCGTGCGTCGCGAGATAGACGGCGCCGGTGAAAGCGAAGGCCGAACCTGCGCCTTGTAGCAGCCTCCCAGCGTATCCAGCGGTCACACTCGACACGCTAAAAAGCAGACAGCCTACCGCCAGGATGAGAATGCCGATCGGGACGGCCTTTTTCGCGCCGACCCGGTCCAGCGCGGCGCCGGCGATAAGGCTGGAAAGCGAATAGGTGTAATAGTAGGCACCGAGAATCGCACTGACACCCACCGCCGTCGTGCCGAACGCCTGCGACAAGTGGGGGATCATGACCGCAGGAGCAGATCTCGCGGCATATTCGAGAAAGTAAAACAACAAGCCGAGCGCCCACGCGAATTGGAAGGCCCGAACTCGCGAGGCGCTGGTTGCTTCGTACGTAATAGGCGACACGGTGATTGGTTGTGTGGTCATGTGATGCCTCAAATTTCCTGGCCCTAGCGAAACAGGTTGACCTTAGCGAGATCGATGACTTCGTCCCCGCGTCCACTGAGCACCGCCTTGAGCATGAACAGGCTGAAACCCTTGGCTTGTTCTACGGTGATCGTCGGTGGCATGGAGAGTTCCTGACGCGACACCGGGACCTCGACCAACGCCGGGCCGTCATATTTGAGGGCTTGCGCAATCATGGGTTCTACGTCGTCGGACGTCTGCGCCCGCAGGCCGAGAAGTCCCGCTCCCTCGGCGATTTTCGCGAAGTCTGGATTGTGAAGATCCGTTCCAAAATCCAGGATCCCGGCGGCCTTCATCTCCAGTTCGACAAATGCAAGTGACTCGTTCTTGAAGACGATTATTTTTACCGGTAATTGCTGTTGGCGAAGCGTGAGCAGGTCCCCCATCAGCATCGCCAAGCCGCCGTCGCCCGACATAGAGATCACCTGCCGGCCCGGATAGCTGGCCTGCGAGCCGATGGCGTGGGGCAGGGCATTGGCCATGGACCCGTGCGTAAAAGAGCCGATAATCCTTCGTTTACCGTTCATCCTGAGATACCGGGCAGCCCAGATCGTCGGGGTCCCCACATCACAGGTGAAGACTGCGTCTTCCGACGCAAGCTGATCGAGCACGTGCGCGACATACTGGGGATGAATGGTTTTCTTTCCGGAATTGGCCGTTGCCACCTCATCCAGGCCCGTGCGCGCCTCGCGATAGTGCTCAAGCGATCGCTTCAAATGCGCTTCGTATTGGTTTTGCTCGAGCTTTGGCAAAAGGGCCTGCAGCGTGCTTTTCGTGTCACCGACAAAGCCGAAGTCAAGCTTGGTACGGCGCCCGAGCTGTTCGCCGCGGACGTCGATCTGCACAATCGTGGCATTCTTGGGGAAGAACTGCTGATACGGGAAGTCGGTCCCGATCATCAGCAACACATCGCAGTTCATCATCGCGTGGTAGCCGGAAGAGAATCCCAGCAGTCCGGTCATACCGACGTCGAACGGATTATCGTACTCAATGAACTCTTTCCCGCGCATTGCGTGGACGATGGGAGCTTGTAGCTTGCCCGCCACTTCGACCAGTTCATCATGAGCTCCTGCGCACCCAGCGCCGCCGAGAATGGTTATCCTTTCCGAGCGATTCAGGAGGTCAGCGAGGATGTTGAGTTCGTCTTCGGAGGGACAGACCGTAGGTTTGGCGTCGGGAAAATGGACCCTGGGAGTTTCGTGGACGGCATCTCGCATCGCCACATCGCCTGGCAAGGCAACCACTGCAACCCCGCGTCGCGAGAGCGCAGTCTGCATCGCAATCTCGAGTACGCGAGGCATCTGGGTCGGCTGCGAGACCAGCTCGCAATAGTGGCTGCACTGAGCAAAGAGATAGTCAGGGTGAGTCTCTTGAAAATATCCGCTGCCGATTTCAACGCTTGGAATTTGTGCCGCGATAGCCAGCACGGGTACGCGGCTGCGGTGACAATCGTAAAGACCGTTAATTAAGTGAAGGTTCCCGGGCCCACAGCTGCCGGCGCAAACCGCCAGGCTCCCCGTCAAGTGCGCTTCCGCTCCTGCGGCAAAAGCCGCGACCTCTTCGTGACGCACGTGAATCCATTCAATCTGCGTTCGCGTGCGAATCGAATCTGTTATTCCGTTGAGTGAATCACCACTGACACCGTAGACCCGCTTAACGCCTGCATCCACCAGGACATCTACAAGCAGATCAGCTACTCTCTTCGCCATGTCGTTCCTTCCTCGAACCGAATTTAAGTCTCGGCAACGCTGCCGACCGAATGTGGAGCAATTGTGTTTCCATATGTTCTGCTCGGCCAACCGTCTCACCTGCGCCGTTTCAAGCGGCCGCCTCCAAGGCAATGTCAACAAATGGACGGCGGAATCGTGGCCTGATTTCGACGCACTGTCGAAGGCTTGACAGTGGACTGTTCGAGACTTGACAGGGTCGGTTTGATCGACACCTGCGATTAGGTCCGTGGCGTGAACGATACCGACAGCGAGCCTCTGGACTTAGCGCAATGCGATGAAACGGACGCCACTCGTCGCGATTTGGTAACCCGATTGCATAACTCACCCGCGAGGACGGTTTCGTTGCGGAACAGCGGTTTCGAGACGGCGAGTTCAACACAAGCCGCGTAGCCGAAAAGTGCGGCATTGGAAAGCGAAAAAGAAAAACCTTGATGCGGCGAATGAAATCTTCGGGCCTCTTGCTGATACGGGGGATTACGATTTTCCTCTTCGTGGGTGTTGCTGCGGTCGCAGTTGGTGAACCTGTAGACTTTCTCAACAGTCCAACGAATATCTTTGCTCCCGCCTCAACCCCTGCCGACTTAGTCCGTCACTTATCTGTGTTTGTGCTTGCCATCACCGGAATCATCTTTGTCGTGGTGTTTACGTTACTGGTCTACTCCGTCATTAAGTTCCGCGGCCGACCTGGGGATGCAGGCCGCGAACCCGCTCAGGTCTACGGGAGCACACAGATTGAGTTGGCATGGACAATCATTCCGGTTTTGATTGTGGTTGTCCTGTATTTGGCAACCGCCCGCGTGATCCACGCGATACAGGATGCTCCCGAGCCAGCGGGGGCCATCGAGGTCACCGTCATCGGTCACCAATACTGGTGGGAGTTTCGCTACCCGAAGCTGGGGATCGTTACCGCAAACGAGCTGCACATTCCAGTTAGCGATACCGGACATCCGACTCCTACGGTTTTGAATTTACTTTCTGCCGACACCGACCACAGTTTCTGGGTCCCGGAGCTTGCGGGCAAGACCGACCTGGTTCCCAATCATCCGAACCGAATGTGGATCGATCCGCACCGCACCGGAATGTTCCTCGGCCAGTGCGCGCAGTACTGTGGCGTCCAACACGCGAAGATGCTGCTACGTGTCTCGGTGGACAGTCCTGAAGAGTTTGCCGCTTGGGTTCGCGGCCAACAGCAACCCGCCGTTCATGACGACACAATCGTCGCGGGAAGGCATGTGTTCGAAAGCACGGCGTGTATCAATTGCCATACCGTGACCGGCACGCCCGCGAACGGGCGCTTTGGTCCGGACCTGACGCACTTGATGAGTCGCGCCACTATCGCCTCCGGTGCGGCCCAAAATACGCGGCAAAACCTGCGCCTTTGGATTCTGAACCCGAACGCAATCAAACCTGGTTCGCTCATGCCAGCTATGCAGTTGAGCGATGCGGATTTGGATGCAGTCGTGACTTACATGGAGACGCTCCGTTAGATCGGACCGAAGACTAACTATGGCATCGAATGCAATTACTATTCCCGGCGCGCAGATTGAAGGGAAGCCGTTGGTCGAAACGCTGCACGGGTGGCTGACCACAGTTGATCATAAACGGCTGGGGATTCTCTATATTGTGTCATCGCTGGTGTTCCTCGTGTTCGGCGGAATCGAGGCCCTCGTCATTCGCATTCAGCTGATGCATTCGCACAACGATTTTGTTTCTCCGCAGGTTTTCAATCGCATGTTCACCATGCATGGGACGACCATGATTTTCTTCGTGGCCATGCCCATCCTGTTCGGCTTTGCGAACTACCTCGTTCCCTTGATGATCGGTGCTCGTGACATGGCGTTTCCCCGGCTCAACGCTTTCAGTTTCTGGCTGTCGTTCCTGGGTGCGCTGCTTCTCTACTTCAGCTTACTTGGCGGAAATGGGCTGTACGGCGCCGGCAATGCACCAGACGTGGGATGGTGGGCGTATGCACCCTTGACAGCACGTGCGTTTTCTCCAGGCCACAGTTCAGACTATTGGACCCTGGCGGTCATGGTTTCCGGATTTGGAACCATCGGAACTGCAATCAATATTATCGCGACCATTCTGTGCATGCGATGCCCGGGCATGAAACTCAGCCGCATGCCTTTGCTGGCATGGCTTAACCTCGTGATGTCGGGAATGGTTCTGATCACAATCACCCCTCTATCCGCGGCACAGATCATGTTGCTGATAGATCGATATCTGGGAGGCCATTTCTTCGATGCACAGGCGGGTGGGTCGGCTGTGCTGTGGATGCACTTCTTCTGGATATTCGGCCATCCTGAAGTGTACGTACTGATCATTCCCTGCTTTGCTTTCATGTCGGAAATCATTCCGGTGTTTTCACGCAAACCAATTTTCGGATACCCGGTTATGGTGGCGGCTACGGTGTGCATCGCATTTGTGAGCATGAGCGTATGGGCACACCACATGTTCACCGTCGGAATGAGCTCTTACGCCAATAGCTTTTTCACGATCACCACCATGGCTGTGGGCATCCCTACGGGAATTAAGATCTTCAACTGGCTCGGAACGATGTGGGGAGGGAGGATCCAGTTCAAGGTGCCGATGCTGTTCTCTATTGGATTTCTATTTCAATTCCTCCTCGCCGGACTGACCGGCATCATGCTGGCTTGTGCGCCGTTCGATTGGCAGCTGAGTCTGTCGTACTTCGTCATTGCGCACTTCCATTATGTGATCGTCGGAGGGATTCTGTTTGCTCTCTTTGCCGCGTTCTACTACTGGTATCCGAAAATGACCGGCCGAATGTTGAGCGAGCGTCTGGGCAAATGGCATTTTTGGCTTTTCTTGATCGGATTTCATGTGACTTTCGACCTGATGCACATTCCGGGAGTGCTCGGCATGCCGCGCCGGATCTACACATACGAGCCCGGTCGCGGCTGGGACACTTTGAACCTGCTTATCACGATCGGCACCTTCATTCAGGCAATCGCCATTCTCATATTTGTAGCGAACCTCATTATTTCCTATTTCGAGGGCGATAAGGCCGGCAACGATCCATGGGATGCATGGACACTCGAGTGGTCTACGAGCTCGCCGCCGCCCGCGTATAACTTTGCCTCCATTCCAGTAGTCGCGAGCCGGCGCCCGTTGTGGGACCTGAAGCATCCCGACGATCCCGATAGCCGCTATGAATAAAGGCAGAAAGCAATGAGTACATTAGCAAGTCCGTTCCCACAAGCACCGGCGACCTGGAGCCTTCCCTATCGCGGTAAGGTCGCGATGGCCGGTCTCATTATTGCCGAGTCGGCGATCTTCACGATCTTCGTCGTCGCCTATCTGTTCTACTTGGGAAAGAGCGTCAGCGGCCCGACACCGCGCCAGGTGCTGGAAGCCCCCATCCTCTACACGATCTGCCTGTTATCGAGTAGCCTGACTATCCACTTCGCCGCAAAGGCCCTTAAGCGCGATAAGGTGGTCGCGTTCCTCGGCTTATGGCTGCTCACCATCGCTCTCGGCGCCTTGTTCTTGTATGGCACTGGCCAGGAATGGCACAGGCTGATTTACGAACACGGCCTCACCATCTCTACCAATCTGTTTGGGACAACGTATTACTCGCTCGTCGGCTTGCACGCGTTCCATGTCACCGCAGGTCTGGTCATGCTCTTACTTGTCGCCATTTTCGCTTTGGCTGGACGTGTGGGCGTGGAGCAGTCCCGTCGCGCAGAAGTGCTTTCGATGTACTGGCACTTTGTCGACGCTGTGTGGGTAGTGGTCTTCACCGTAGTTTACATTGTGGGGCGCTGAGGAGAAGGAATGGCAACTCTGCTGGCAACCGAACAAATGAGCGAAAGCCCTCGAAGTCCGCGCGAAATTGAAGTGCCCGCGCCGACAGCGTGGCCGTTTACCCTGGCTTTTGGATTCACCCTGTTATGTGCGGGCCTCGTTACGAGCGTGTCGGTCAGCGTCCTTGGCGCAGTGCTTGTTCTAGCAGGCTGCATTGGCTGGTTTCGCCAAGTCTTTCCTCACGAGCACGAAGAGGTTCTGCCCGTTGTTTCCGAAGATATTCGTATAACCACCGAGCGCCGCGTCGTCGAACGGCTGGCGTTCGCAGATCATTTCCGAGTGTGGCTCCCGGTTGAGACCTACCCCGTATCGGCGGGCGTGAAGGGTGGATTGGCGGGGAGCGTAGCGATGGCGGTACTGGCCTGCACCTACGGCGTGCTGAAGGCCGGCAGCATCTGGTATCCAATCAATCTTCTTGCGGCGACGGTGTACGCCGAATCGCTGAAGCTCGGTTCAGCACAGCTGTACTTGTTTCATGCAGATAGCTTGGCGATCGCTCTGGGGCTGCATCTCCTCGTCTCGACCCTTGTCGGATTGCTGTATGGCGCGATGCTTCCAATGTTCGCGCGCCGACCGATCGTGCTTGGAGGACTGATCGCCCCAGTTCTGTGGTCGGGGTTGCTTTACACGATATTGTCCCTGGTGAATCCATTGCTCGCGAGTCACATTGACTGGCCCTGGTTCGTTGCTTCGCAAGTGGCTTTCGGCGTTGTCGCCGGATTTGTCGTCGTGCGTCAGACGGCCATGCCGACCTTCGAGAACCTCTCATTCGCCATGCGCGCGGGCATCGAAGCACCAGGAGTTACTCGACCACGAGACAGAGGGGAGCGCCCGTGAACCGGCCTCTTTATCTATTTACGTCCGCGGTGCTGACCCTGCTGCTCTCCGCATGCAGCTCTCCGCATGGCCAGCCCCAAACTGGTTCCGAACCTGTAGCGCCTGACCAGGTCTTGGACTTTCCCACTCTCTACGCGCAAAACTGCTCAGGCTGCCATGGTGCGCAAGGCCGTGGAGGAGCAGCGATCGCTGTTTCCGATCCGGTCTACCTGGCGATTGTAGACAAAGAATCGATGCGCAAGGTCATCGCCGACGGCGCACGCGGAACCTCCATGCCCGCTTTCGCGCAGAGCGCAGGAGGAATGCTGACGAATAAACAGGTTGATGTGATTACGAGAGGAATATTTTCGCGTTGGGATCGCAAGGGAATTGTTGAGGGGAGCAACCCGCCTGCATATTCGGCAAAAACTACGGGCAACGCCGCACATGGCGCACTTGTTTATGGAACGTATTGCGCATCCTGCCACGGGCCAGAAGGTCAGGGTAGCTCCAAGGGCAGCTCCATCACGAACGATTCGTTCTTGGCTCTCGTCAGCGATCAAGGGCTACGTACGATCGTCATCGCTGGTCGTCCTGAACTGGGAGCACCAGACTGGCGTGGAAATTTGGTGGGGAAGCCGATGACCGATCAGGAGATCACAGATGTCGTTGCATGGCTGGCGTCACATCGCGTGCAAAGCCCCGGCCAACCATATTCCGCTTCGAATTACCCGCAACACTAGGAGTCCAGATATGTCGACCAAACCTGTTATCGCCTCGTCGACTGAAGCTACGGCTTCCCGCCGTGGGTTTTTGATGAAACTTGGAGTCTTGTTCAACGGTTTGGCGGCCATGGTAGTGGCCGCTCCGATCGCACGATTTCTTTTCTCTTCCGTCACGCATGGACGCGCGAACGGCTACCTCTCATGGGTGCCACTTGGGTCTGTGAGCGACTTTCCCGAGGGAGAGACGCGGCTGGCTAGTTTTCGGAATCCAAACGTGATGCCCACAGATGGCAAGACCGTGGACACCGCTTGCTGGGTGCGGCGGGTTACAGGCGACCAGTTCCAGGTCTTCGCTATCAACTGCGCGCATCTTGGGTGCCCAGTACGCTGGTTTCCCCAGTCCGGGTTGTTCATGTGTCCTTGTCATGGTGGAGCGTACTACCGCGACGGATCGCGCGCGTCCGGACCGCCTGAGCGCGGACTCTTCGAATACGCGTACAAGGTCGAGAACGGTCTGGTTACCATTCAGGCCGGAGAATTGCCGACGCCGGGAGGACCGACTGCTGCGCTGGGCCTGGAGAAGCCGCCATGCGCCTAGCTGCCAAGATTGGAGAGTGGTTCGATCATCGCTTGCAGCTCGCGGCGCCCATTCGCGAAGCCGCGGAACATCGGGTACCACGAAACACAGCAAGCTGGTTCTATGTGTTCGGTAGTGCAGCGCTCACCGTCTTCCTTATCCAACTTGTGACTGGAATTCTGCTGGCGCTGATTTACGTGCCTTCAGCCGGAGAGGCATGGAGCAGCCTGCAGGCTCTCAATCACGACGTGGCGCTCGGCTGGTTCATCCGCGGGATGCATGGATGGGGTTCCAACTTCATGGTGGCGATTGTCCTGATTCACATGGTGCAGGTATTTCTGTTCGGGGCCTATAAGTTCCCGCGTGAACTCACCTGGATCATTGGGGTATTCCTCCTATTGATGACATTGGGCATGGCGTTCACAGGTCAAATCATGCGCTTTGATCAGGACGCCTATTGGGGACTAGGGATTGGCGCATCGATCGCCAGCCGCGTTCCGATCATCGGTCCGGCAGCGGTTAAGCTGATGTTGGGTGGACCGATTATTGCCGGCGCAACTCTCTCGCGGTTCTTTGCGCTGCACGTATTCGTAATTCCTGGACTGCTGATCGCGTTCGTAGGCCTGCATCTCTTGATGGTGCTGAAGCTGGGGATCAACGAATGGCCGATGCCCGGTCGCATTGTCAGGCGCGCCACCTACGAGCGCGAATATCACACACTAACGAGGCAAGACGGCGAGCCGTTTGTCCCCTATGCGATTTGGAAAGACATGTTTTTCGCGGGGTTTATTGTCCTGGCCATCGCGGCGTGTGCTTTCTACTTCGGCCCGTTTGGGCCGACCGGCCAGCCGGATCCGACGATCATCCAGACTGCCCCCAAGCCAGACTACTTTTTCCTGTGGCTGTACGCTCTACTCTCACTGCTCCCTCCATCGATGGAGACGCCGTTCCTTCTCATCGGCCCGCCTTTGGCGATTGTTGCATTGGTCCTTCTACCGTTTCTTTCCGGCGAAGGAGAAAAGAGCTGGAAGCGGCGGCCGATTGCGGTTCTCACGGTCCTGCTGATTGCAGTCATACTCGGAACGTTTACCCGTATGGCGCAATCCGCACCGTGGAGTCCGCACATGAATGCCTGGAGCGGTGATCCCATTCCGGATCGCTTCGTACATGGCACAACTGCACTGGAACGTCAGGGCGCGCTCGTGTTTCAGGTAAAGCAGTGCCGCAACTGCCACGCACTTGGCGCTACCGGTGGACAGAGAGGCCCGGCCCTGGACAGCGTCGCCGTTCGACTGACACAGGACCAACTCATTCGGCAGGTGATTCAAGGGGGCGGGAACATGCCTGCCTACGGAAAGAATTTGAGCCCGGCGGAGACCACGGCCCTGGTGGCATTTCTTGAAACACTGCACCCAGCGAGGCAAGCCCCTGCGCGCGATGCATCACGTGACACGGTACTTGGTGAAAGTGGCCAGAAACCTCTCAGCGCTCAGCCATAGGATGACCATCGATGCCACACGATCATCACGGCTCGTTCGAAACATGCCTGGTGTCTGTCGTCTTGATACTCACGGCGTTGGTCTATGTGCGTGGATGGGTTCATATTCGCAGGTTCAGCCAGGACACGGTTGAGGGCTGGCACGCCGCCAGTTTTCTCGTCGGACTGCTCTTTGTCTGGGCGGCGGTGGCCTCGCCCCTGGCTGCGCTGGATCACGAGTTGCTGACAGCCCACATGATCCAACATCTACTCCTCATGACATTTGCTGCTCCCATGATATGGCTCGGTGCACCTGTGAGGGCCGTACTGCAGGGCCTACCGCGGGGATTCGTGCACTCCGTCATCCATCCGCTGTCGCGGGCGGCGGCGGTACGGCAAATGCGGAGGGCCCTGACACATCCCGCAGTTTGCTGGTTTGCAGCGGCTGCCACGCTCGTCGGATGGCACATTCCCGCTCTTTTTAGGCTCGGGATGCAATCGGGAACCTGGCATGGGATTGCACACGCATCGTTCCTGGTAACTGGCCTTCTTTTCTGGCGGCCTGTCGTCCAGCCTGGGTCAACTGCCTCGAAATGGCCGGAGTGGTCGTTGCTTGTGTATCTTTTCCTGGCTACATTGCCATGCGATATTCTTTCCGGATTTCTCGTCTTTTGCGACCGCGTGGTGTACCCCGTCTACTTATCCTCTTCACATCCATTCGGCCTGTCCGCCCTAGAGGACCAACAATGCGCCGGCGCGTTGATGTGGACCTGCGTCACCGTGGTCTACCTGATTGCAGGGACGATCGTCACAGCGCGGTTACTCTCGCCCATGTTAAGCACGGGACTTCAGACGGCTCCACAGAGTACGGAGGTTGTCTAGATGTCTGGCGAGCCTATCGTAACCACCCTCGACGCACCGGCCGTGGAGCGTCAGATCTTTACAGCGTCCAGCTTGCTCGCTGACTACTGGGCGCTAACCAAGCCAGAAATCAATTTCCTGATTTTGATCACAACCTCTGTGGGCTTTTATCTGGGTGGTGCAAGCGGAGGCCAAAACTTTTCAGTGCTCGGATTGTTCAACACCTTGGTCGGAACCTTGCTGGTTGCAAGCGGGACGGCGACGCTGAATCAGTACATCGAACGGAAGTTCGATGCCCAAATGCGCAGGACCGCCCGGCGCCCGGCGGCCGCTGGTCGTCTTGAACCGCGTGCTGTCTTAGCCTTTGGGATAGTGTCGTCAGTGGCGGGTAGCATTTATCTCGCAATAGGCGCCGGCGTGCTTGCAAGTCTGCTGGCGCTTTTCACCCTATGCTCCTATCTGTTCTTGTATACCCCACTCAAAAGAAGAACCCCTCTGTGCGTTCTCGTCGGGGCCTTTCCCGGGGCTATGCCTCCACTGATTGGTTGGGCCGCAGCAGCCGGAACGTTGAATATGGAGGCGTGGCTACTCTACGCCATCGTCTTCCTGTGGCAGTTCCCGCATTTCATGTCAATCGCATGGATGTACCGCGAGGACTACGACCGAGCGGGTTACTCGATGTTACCGAAGGGGCACGCGAGAGTTGCTCTCGTGATTCTGCAAACGATGTTACCGCTGCTTGCTTTAATCCCCATCAGCGTCGTGCGCTTTTCAGTCGGGCACGAAGTCGTAATCTATTGCGCCGGACTACTGTTAGGTCTGGGATTCCTCTACTTTGGCCTGGACTTCGTGCTTCAGCGGTCGAGGGGATCTGCTCGCCGACTGCTCGCAGCGTCCATAGTTTATCTTCCGTTGGTGTTCGTGCTGAAAGTCGCCTTTCGATAGCGGATATTTCTAGTGACGAAGAGTACACATATGCTCCAGAAGCTTGAAATTGTGAAAGCAACTCGTAACCAATCAGACCAATTCGCCAAAATCGAGGATGCCATCGCGGCGATACGCGCGGGCGAGATGGTGATCGTCGCCGATGACGAAGATCGAGAAAATGAAGGTGATCTGACCATGGCAGCGGAAAAGATCACCCCCGAAGCAATCAACTTCATGGCGAAGTACGGCCGAGGTTTGATTTGCCTGGCGATGACTCCCGAGCGGCTCGATGAACTCGAAATCCCGCTGATGGTGCCCAAGAACTCATCGCGATTCGATACGGCGTTTTGTGTCAGCATTGAGGCAAGAGAGCGTACGACGACCGGAATCTCGGCCGCAGACCGTGCGACCACGGTGCTTGCGGCAATCGATCCAGCGACGAAGCCAGTCGATCTGGTCCGTCCTGGGCACATGTTCCCGCTGCGTGCAAGGAATGCCGGAGTATTGGCACGCGCCGGTCAAACCGAGGCTGCCGTGGATCTGGCCCGGCTGGCCGGTATGCGACCTGCCGGCGTTATTTGCGAGATCATGAACGAAGATGGCTCTATGGCGCGAGTGCCCGAGCTCCGCGAATTTGCCCTTCGTCACCAGATCCTGCTGATCACCGTGGCCGACCTGATCAGCTATCGCCTACGGACGGATTCGGTCGTCAAGTGTGTGGCCTCTACAATGCTCCCGACGGAATACGGAAGGTTCCGGCTCCACGCATTCGAGAACCAGGTCGACAAGCAAACGCATATTGCTCTTGTGTGCGGCGACATCGGAGATGGGCAGGACGTGCTCGTGCGCGTACACTCACAATGCCTCACGGGCGATGTGCTGCGTTCTGTCCGTTGCGACTGTGGCGCGCAGCTCGACAAAGCCTTGGGTCAGATCGCCAGCGAAGGTCGCGGTGTGCTGCTTTACCTTAGCCAGGAGGGGCGGGGCATAGGCCTGGCTAACAAGATTCGCGCGTACGGTTTGCAGGATGAGGGCTTCGACACGGTGGAGGCCAATGAACGACTTGGCTTCAAACCGGATCAGCGAGATTATGGCATTGGGGTGCAGATCCTGCGCGAAGTCGGCGTGCGCTCCATGCGGCTTCTAAGCAACAATCCACGTAAGCTAGTCGGCATCGAAGGCTATGGGCTATCGGTTACGGAATGGCTGCCTCTTGAAATCCCTCCTTCACCTTCGAACCTGCGTTATTTGACGGCGAAGCGAAACAAGCTCGGGCATGTCCTGACCGGACTTGGGAAGTGATCTCGTTGTAGGTTCTCGAACATGCCAGGAGCCCGGTCCATAAGCAATGCTTGAGCGGCTGCCCGGCGCGCCACAATGGACCGCGGGATGCTTGCAAATAGAGCCGATCGCTAGCTCGCTTTACCACAGCCTTCATTCGTGCACTTCTAGAGCATGTTCCTTGAGTCACTCAATATCGATACCCGCCGGTTTATCGAAAACGCTGATTCGCTCACTGGGCTTATCACGGCCATGTGAATTGAGCGCGCAGCGGAGCGCCGGCATTTCTGCTGAAGCTTCGACTGTTGGAGGGATATCTGCGCGAACTATATGGCGCTGGTCAGCGGCTGGGTTGCATTCGCAATGCCTGGTCAGAAGCAAGAATCAGGAGAATCCAGAAAAGGTCTCCTACAAGAAGATGTGTCATCTGCAGCCAGATCGGCGCAAGCAGGAATACGTTCAGCGCTCCCAAACAGAGCTGAAGTAAGACGAGCAGAGTGAGCGTGACGGCAAGCCGACGGGTAACCCTGGAAGAACTCACAACACATCTGGCAACGAGCCAGATCACGTAGGCTGCCCCGACTATCGCTGTGGCAGGATGCAGTAAGCGCAAGCGCAGCAGAAAATGGCTGGCCGCCGAGAAGTCTGACCGTATTGAGCTGCTCAGCGATGAAGCAGGAAACAGAGTATCTCCGAGGGCGGCAAGCGCACCGCTAATCCCAATGAGTATGGCAAACAGCAAACCGACGACAATCGGTACAGCCTTTGTACCGCTGAAGTTGGTCCGAGCCGGAGGATCAGTCAGCCAATGTGCCGTGAGCGCAATCGATCCAATCAGCAATAAGGTATTGGCAAGGTGGAGGGAGAGGAAGACGGCACGTGATGCGGATTGGTCATTACCAACGTGATGCAGCAACACGAGCAAGGCTCCGAGCAGGGCCTCGTTAAGCATAAGGACCACGGAGAGGACGGCGGAGACACGGGCCCATGCGCGGCGGGCGGTAACACACCACGTTAGGAAAAAGAGCGCAAGCACGGAGATAAGCGCCAGTCCGCTGGTGACTCGATGTGTGAATTCAATCAGCCGCTGTTTCGTCGGCGACGCCGGGATGACCTCCCCGTTGCAAAGCGGCCAATGATTACCGCATCCCGCACCGGACCCGCTGGCTCGAACATATGCGCCCCAGAGAATCACCCCCAGCATGTAGATAAGAACCGCCCACGCAAACCACGACACAGTAGGCGTAGTCGCCAGCCGGGGATCCGAATCGAGTGTCGCCAAAAACGAGGCCTCTCCTTCTACGTTAATCGGTACATCCTGATTGACAGGCTTATTCATATACATTCAGTCACTTGGTTCGTCATTTCAGATCCTCGGCACATCATAATCGCCGCCAAAGGCTCGGAGATCAACACTGCCACGGGCGACCAGAACGCCATCGAAGTCACTTGGATACCGTCATCAATCCACCAGTGTGAAAAGCAACACACTCAAATTTCCCTTTCCAAGCGGTCTGTCAGGTCCGCGATTCTGCGCGAGAGAAGGAGAAACGACTGTATCTGGGGCGTGAGCTGGTGTTGGTTCGGCGAGGCCTTCCATGCCGCTTGCTCGAGTTGGGCATACTCACTTGTCACCCCCCGCTGTAATGTTGGCCCGTCATCCTCCATTCGATCGGCCATGCCGTCCAGTGCGGCGGCCAATCGGTCATCGAAGCCCTCCTGTGCCGGTCGGATTGCTTCCGGTAGCTCGAAGCCGGGAAGCCGAAGGCGGTACTTCAGCAAGACAATTCGCGTAATGAAGAGCATGCGCAAATTCGGTTGCCATTGCCGAATGCGATTACGCAATGCGAGATCCTGCTCGCGCGAAGGCCCGAATTCGAACAGAACGCCATCCGCGAGGGTTCTTACCTTATCAAGGTTCGTGTTGATTGTCTCGCGAAGAGCAAAGCTTAGTGCTGTTACAGCCTTCGGGTCCCGGGAAACCGGCCCCCTCGTAAACTGCGCCAACAACCGGAGGTTGGAGGCGAAGGTCTTCTTCATCTGTACCGCAGCGGACGCACCCCATAATTGATCAAATACCAGCCACATCATGGAAAGACCGAACAAAATGCCGACAACCCGATCCCTAGCGACCGCCAGCGAGGTCTGCATTGTGAATTCGCTTAAGTTGATCAAGTAGAAAGCCAGAGCGACCTGAACTCCAAAGTACGACAAGCGGGGACTCGATGTCATGAACCAGGAAGACAGGGCGGTGACAGCAACGAAAAGAACTACAAAGCCGGCGATGGAATCGATGTAGGGGAGGATAAAGACCTGCGAGCCCATCCCAAGTAGAAAGCCGCCAACGATGGCTCCTGTGATGCGAAGAACCTGCTTTTGACGAGATGAGCCAACGGTCGTCAGTGCCGTCAGCAGGCACGTGGTCACCGCCGTACTGATGCCCGGCCACGCGATCGCGTTATAGATAATGTAACAACTGGTTGCGGCCAGGCTGCCCTTTAGCGCGAAGCGAAGGTGTTCAGGGTTGACGAGTGCGTCCGGGACAAGGAGTGTTTGTAGCCGTGCCTCATCTGCCGGCGGCAAGTACGCTTGGATTGATGCAGAGTCCGCAAACACCTGAGGGATGAGCGTAACGGTATGTTCCATCTCGCCAAGCAACGGAACGAGATTCCCCGGTTGACCATCGTTATTGAACTGAACCGGTTGCGGAATTCGCCTGTTCATCAAGTCATCACGAATGCTTGCCACCGTAGAGGCTAAGTTCCGGAATCGTCGCCGGTGCGTGGCCGATAATTCGAAGTTGAGACGGGTCAGGTTTGCTGCGAGGTCTACGAGCCTGCCTACAAGAACCACGACAGCACCGATCTCCACGGAGTACTGGGTCGAATAGTTCAAGCGCCGTAAGGTGCGTCGTAGTAGTGATGTTCCGCGCATTTCCAGTCGGACTACTTCTTGCTCGATGCCGGTATCAACAGTGCGGCCCTCAGCGTGGCAGGTTAACAAATTCTCGACTACTGTCAGTCGCTCCGTAAGAGGTAACATAACCTCGTCCCGAGGCCGTAGCCGCAGAAACGCCATTTCTACCGCCGCAGTAATCACGACGCCAATCAACACTGAAAGGCACAGCCGGAGTGTATCTTCCACATTGGTTTCGGCCGACACATGCCGGTCCCACAAGGGAATTCCTACCGACATCACAATGGCGAAGTACACCGCCGCACTGTAGTTGGCCAGAGTGCCGATCGCATAGAAAGTCAGGAAGAACGACCCGATAACCCAGAGAAAATGAAGCAGCGGGGAACTGATGACAAACCGCACCGAAATCAGAAGATATGCGGTGCCTATACCGGTAAGAAGAAACATAGTTGCCGCTGATTGCAGGGTTGCACGCGGGCTATCACGAGAAATCAGAAGTGCATATATTGCGCCTTGGAATGCGAACGGGATGCGAAACGTCATGCAGACGATCATCACGAGGGTAGCGGCAACGGTCATGCGCCCTACCAGTGCAGCCCGGCCTGGATATGGTGTGAGCTCTTCTTTGAGGAATCCCCTCACCCAAGTCAGCGGACCAGGTGACTGGGGCAGGTCTTGGGCCATAGTTGCCATTCTCAATTGCCCCGAACCGTAACTACGGCTGACGCGCCGACTCGAAACAGATCAGGCGTGGGATTGTCCACCCGCACGCGAACTGGATATCGTGATGCGAGATGTACCCAATTCAGGGTGCGCTGCACATCCGGAAGCCCGGATTGCAAGTTGCCAATCACATCGGGATCCGGGGTCACGCCAAATCCGATGCTGTCCACCACACCAGAGAACCGCAGGTCTGGATTCGAAAGCACATAGACCTCGGCCCGCATTCCTGGAGCGATGCGCTTGAGCTGGCCTTCTCGGAAATTGCCGATTGCCCACCAGGTACGGGCGTCGATAAGCGTGAACATTTGCTGGCCGACGTGAGCGTAGGCACCCTCTGAGATGGTGAGATTGGTCACCCGCGCATCGAATGGCGCGTAAACCCGACAGTTGTCCAGTTTGTAGCGAGCGGTCTCCACCGCCGCTGTCTTTGCTCCGCGCTGGTTGATCAAAGGTTCGAGCGTAGTGACTGCGTGACCGGCTTGTTCGTGCTGCGCCAAAGCTGAGTTCAATTCAGCCTGGGCCAGCTGCAGCCGTGACTCCGCCTGTTTCAGAGCTTCGGCCTCAGCTATTTCCGAACTCTTGGCTTTATCCACCTGGTCTACAGTGACAAACTGCTTGCTTAAGAGTGGCTCAAGGCGATGCAGGTTGTTGTTCGCGTAATTCCATTCCGCGCGCGCTCGGCTGACCCCCCGCTCCGCGTTTGTCACGTTGGCTTCCATGCTGTGGATGTTCGCCTTCGCCACAGACACTGCGCTCACCAATGCTGCTATTTTTCGTTGTTCGTCGGAGATTTGCCCCTCCAGAGCCGCTTGCTCCGACTGGGCATTCTCAAGAGCGTACTGGTAGGGGCGATCATCAATTTCGTACAGCAGTTCGCCCTTTTTCACGAACTGGTTGTCTTTCACATTCAGCCGGATGACAGGGCCGTCGACTTGTGGCGCTATCCCGATGAAATTCGCAAATATTTCCGCATCCTCGGTCCGTGGATAGTGGTTCGCGCGGTAAAGCACGGCGAGTCCAAGGAGTACTGCAGCTACCAAGATCGCAACGCTGATCCAGCGGCCGAGAAGCTGGCGCATTCGCGTACTCTTATTTGTCTCCATACTCATTGCTCCTTGTTCAGCGGAACAGAGCAAGCCACAACGCGAAGGCAAAAATGGCGGTGAGGCTTGGATAGATGAGAACCGGCCAGGTGATCTCAACGTAATGCATCAACAGGGCTCGCGAAGCGACTGTAAGCAAAACGGCCACCACAAGACAGATGAGCCATGCCGGAAAGAACGAGCCCAGAATGTCGAATGAAGGAGCTCGTCCGCAACCCGTCATCAGCAGTAGAGCAGGTACGAACACGCTGAACACTGGTCCGCGAATCTCAGTCATGGTCGGGGTCTCGTATGGACGCCAAGGGAGTCGCCAGTTCTGAAAGCCAGATCCGCGAGTGAAGTCAACACCCGCGTTTGTGCCGAAACATCCGCCGAGCGAGCTTGCGCTAGGGTTCGCTGCGCGGCGGTTACGTCCAGTAAGTTTCGCACCCCGTAGTTGTACGATTCCAAGGCCGCGCTATACGACTGACTGGCGGCCTGCACGAGAGCGATCGCAGCCACTCGTTGCCGCAATGCGGTATTCAGGTTCGAGGCTGCCGTCCAAACCTCGTCGGCAATTCGGTTGCGCGCGACATTGGCCTGTGCTTTTGCCACTTGCACGTTTGCTTGAGCCTCTGCCAACCTGCTTTTTCGAGCGCCTCCATCGAATACGACCCAAGTGAGGTTGAATGCTAAAGTGCCAGTCAAGTCCGCCGTATGCGTCCAAGGGTACGGCGACTGTAAGCCATAAAACGATGGGATGGCCGGGCTGGCGGTGAGGTTCAATACGGGGTAGCATGCCGCCCTCGCTTCCTTGACTCTGGCAGTTGCGGACCTTATTTCGGATACTTGCTGCATGAGATCAGGACGTTGTCCGAGTGCACGGTCTATCGCTTGCTCGACCGTATCGTCGATCGACTCGGGAGTGGGCACCTGATCCAGGGGTTGGACTTGGATCGCCGTGGTCGCGCGGGCGCCGACCGCAGTTGCGAGGTCGCCCCGTGCAATCTCCTCAGATCCCAGCACCGCTTGCAGATCATAGTCAGCCTGCGCCGTCGCGCTCCGCGCTTCCAGCACGTCGGGCAGCGTCGCCAGGCCATGTGCCAGCCGATCTTCAGCTGCTTGTTGCACGGCGGTCGCGTTTGCCAGACTTGCTCGCGCTGCATCCTCCTGGCCCATCGAATTCAACAAACTGTAGAACGCGCGCTGTACCTGATAAATGACATTCCGGTGGCTGTCGTTAAAAGCGAAATTAGCCGCAAGAAGCTGCGCGCTTGCCGCATTGATTCGACCGGAGCGGCCGCCGAAGTCAAGAACGGTGTAGTTCAGCTCGAACGCCAGTTGGAAGTCCTGGATCACTTGACCGTTGAAGCGATTGCCGAACAAGATTTCCTGGCGAGTGGTCTGAGAAGCTGCAGCAGCCGCCAGCGCGGGAAACAACTCACTACGTGTTATGCCCAAGGTCGCTGCCTGCGCACGGGCGCGTTCCCACGAAGCGTAAGTGGCTGGATTGTGTGCTTCCGCCAGGTCGATCAACTCCGGCAACGAATAAATCTTGGCGGTATCTATGTGGAAGGTTGCGCCAGGAAGACCTCTGGCATCGTTCTCGATCTGCAGCTCCGAAGAGGTATGCCATGGATGATCAGCTGACTCTGGCGCACTCTGAGCAAACGCGACGCTCGCCTGCAGGAGCCAATGGAGCACAATAACTGGAAGAATCCCATAGGCGCGGCGTGTTGGGAACGATGGCATGTTGTTTTCGGCCTCAGCCCAACCCGGGCGTCGGTTCGCTCCACTGTCAGCGCTGGGGAAATTCCCGCCGAACTCCTGTTTTCCGCGACGATGCGCTCCCTGTTGAATCAGACTTCCCTCTGGGTGTTGCAATTTAACTTCCAAGGAACTTAACTCACGCAAAACGCATCGGCGCCGCATAACTGAGCTCTACGGGAGCAAGCGTTCTCTCATTCTCTTTGCGGCGTTAATAGGTCGTCACGCTGACAAGAATCTCGTGTCAAAGAACTGACACAAGAACTTGATTCGCAAGATGCGACACGTCGAAGGCAACGAGGCTCTTGCAATGCAGTGAGGAGCCTCATTTCCCAGTAATTCAACTTGAGTTCAGATTGGTATTCGCCATGGCCAAGGTTAAGCAGAGCATCGATTAGCCGGATTGCGCCAACCCACCATCAGAAGTGCCCTTGGAAATTCAGTGAACAGCTGCAAACTTGTGCTCTTCCAATTCCTCGGCTGTCGCGCAACAGACTCGGGTGGCCAGAATTGACACAGGTGGTTGACATCAACGTCGAACGAATGACATCGATGCCCTCGCGCTGCATCTGCCGTTCTGCCTAATGCGCTCATAACTCATAGTTTCTTCGCCACAATTGCCTGTCATTTTGTTTGGCATCGTGCGTGCCTTCTGTCGAGGTGGAAGGTGAACCACATTGTCCCGGATTGCAAAACGACGCGGCACCACTCTTCGAAGCAATGGAGCATCCATCGCCCGTCACGGCTCGGTGTTGACCGCGTTCGGGCAAATGGCTGTTGCGTTCACTTTGTTCTGTTGGATGACCCAAGGCGGATACGGGCAGGATGTTCGAGGTGCAACCTGCAGCCTGAAAGGAATCGTATTTGTCGGAGATCCAGGTAGTGAGTCCTACATACCGAAGGCCGAGGTGTTGGTTAGCGGGCCAGTGATGGCGGTAACAGGAACGGATGGGGAGGGCAAGTACGCCTTCGACAATCTTCCGCCGGGCATTTATGCAGTTGAGGCAAACTTCGAGACTCTAAAGGCAGACCTGAGCATCACACTTGAACCTAGCCAGACAATTCAGCTCCCCATCCGGCTGACGCCGGGCGAAGTTAAGACCTCTGTCACTGTAACCGCGAATGATTCAACGTCCGCGTCTCCGGCGGCCGAAACCATCAACGAAAAAACAGTAATCAACGCTCCCAATGCCAGCGAGCAATTTCAAGGATTGCTTCCTCTCGTTCCAGGGGTCGTTCGCGGCCCCGACGGGCTGGTGAACTTGAAGGGCACGCGGAACACGCAGAGCGGGGCGCTCGTGAATAGCGCCAACGTCACCGACCCGGCCACCGGCAGCCCGGCCATCAGTTTGCCAATCGACGTCGTTTCGTCGGTGAAAGTCATTTCGGACCCCTACGACCCCGAGTATGGGAAGCTGGCAGGGGCCGTTTCGAACGTCGAGACAAAGACCGGTGACTTCGAGGGCTACCACTTTTCGATCCAAAACATCCTACCGCGACCACGCGTACGCGATGGCAGCTTTGTCGGCATAGAATCGGCCACGCCGCGGATGACCTTTACTGGTCCCCTTATCAAGGACCGGCTTGCAGTAACCGAGTCGTTTGAGTATCGATTTATCCAAACGCCGGTGAACAGCTTGCCTCCGCTGCAACGGGATATGAAGCTGGAGGGCTTCAATTGGTATAGCCAGTACGACCTGACGATCAGCCAGAAACAGACGGCAACCGTTTCCCTTGCAGTCTATCCGCAGAAGCTGGACTACCTTGGGCTGAATACATTTACCCCTCAGCCCTCGACCGGAGACTTCCATCAGCGAGGATATCAGCTCTATGGGCAGGATCATTATTTGCTTGGGCCCGACAGCGTTCTCACATCTCAGCTCAGCTTTAAACGGTACGACGTGGACGTCACAGCCCAAAACAACGATCCCTTCCAACTCCTGGTTGACACGACACAGGGCGGGTTCTTCAACCGCCAGGCCCGACGAGCCAGTCGATTCGATTGGCAAGAGATCTATCAAATGGCTCCCAAGCACTTCCTTGGTTCTCACCAGATAAAGCTTGGGGCGGAATACTCCCACTCGACATATAACGGACGAGAAACCTTCCTGCCCGTCGAGCTTTTGGGAGCCGACTACCTGCCAATAGAGCGACTGACATTTGCCCCCCCCACTTACTTCGGCACCAATCAGAACGAAGTTACGTGGTTCGTCGGGGATCAGTGGTCACCATGGCACCGCCTGACGCTCGACTTAGGGCTTCGATTTGACAGCGATAGTGTGACTAGTTCGACTCATGCTGCTCCGCGCCTGGGTTTGTTGCTGGCTCTGACCAATGATGGCAAGACGCTGCTTAAGGGGGGCGTAGGTATTTTCTATGATCGCGTACCGCTTATTTACCCGGTCTTTGACGAAATGCCGGACCGGACTGTGACTCTGCTGGGTCCAAATGGCCAGGCCCTCGCCTCAACCGCTTATACAAATCGCATTGGCGGAGAACTCCACAACCCGCGCAGCACAGCGTGGAATCTTGCGCTTGAAAGACAAGTCTCGGAGCACTTCACCCTCCGGGTCGCCTATGAGCAACGCACCACAACGAGAGACTTCGTGGTTTCTCCCAGCTCCGGCTACGGCCCAGCCTCTATCACCCTTTCCAATGCGGGAACCGATTCCTACCGGGAGTTTCAGATAACCGGCAGATACCGGCTACCGCGCATGATGCTGGACGCCTCCTACGTTCACTCACGGGCCTACGGCGACCTGAACGATCCGCTATTGTTCTTCGGCAACTACCCGCAGGCGGTGATTCAACCCGATGCCCGCGGACGGCTGCCTTTCGACGCACCAAATCGTGTTTTGCTCCACGCGGACATAGAGGGACCGTGGAAGCTGACCATTGTCCCTGTTTTCGACATTCACACCGGGTTTCCGTACTCGGTGGAGAACGAATATCGCGAATACATCGGCGCGAGAAACGTCGACAGGTTTCCTCGGTTTTCGTCCCTGGATCTCCAGATAACTCGGCCGATTTCGCTGCCATTCGGCGAGCGGCGTATCAAAGCGCGAATCGGAGGCGGCATCTTCAATCTCTTCGGTCGTTTCAATCCCCGCGACGTGCAAAACGACATAGCCAGCACTAATTTCGGCCAGTTTTATAACAGTCCCGCGCTCTTATTCCGAGGGAAGCTTGTTTTTCAGTTCTAGCTATGAAAACTCAAATCATTTTCGCAGCCGTACTCGTAGCCTCAACGGGAATGTCGTTGAGGGCCGCCGACAACGATCCTCTCCCCGACGCGAACAACATCGTAGCGACGATGCTCCAGCATGACGCACAACGACGCACATTAGCGGATGGATATCGGGGAATGCGCCGGTATGTGCTTGAGAACGACCGCATGCACAAGCAGGCGGAACTGGTCGCGCGCGTAGAAGCTGGAGGGGATGGGACGAAACACTTCGAGGTTATCGAGGAAGCCGGCTGGAAGGCCGCCGGCAAGCATGTATTTCGCAAGATGCTGGCTTCCGAAGAAGAGGCGTCGAACCCCCAGGAACGCCTGAAGACTCAAGTGGGGCCGCAGAACTACGACTTTCGCATGGTCGGTACCGAAACGATCGGCGGCCGGTCAACCTACGCCATCGATATCACGCCCAAGCGAAACGAGGAGAAGCTGATTGCCGGACGTATCTGGATCGACGTGCAAGATTACGCCCTCGTGCGAGTAGAGGGTAGGCCGGCCAAGAGTCCCTCGTTCTGGATTAAGGACGTTCATTTCGTCCATACCTACAAAAAGAGTGGTCCGCAGTGGTTCCCCAACTCCACCGAGAGCGTAACGGATGTGCGTGTCTTTGGAACGACGAAGGTAACCATCAACTACTTTGACTACGCGCCCAGGCCGTCCGGCAGATCCGAGACAGCAAGAGCAGAGAACTTACAGCCTCTGAATAAATAACAGTCTGACAGAGCAAAGGGAGATACCTCGATGCCCAATGTAAACCAATGCATCATCCTGGCCGCTGGCAATGGCAGCCGCCTCGTCCAGCGTTCAAGCGCTATACCCAAACCGCTCATCCAACTACAGGGTCGGCCGTTGTTGGAGCATGTCATAGGACGAGCGCAACAGGCAGGTATCACGAGCGTGGTGGTTGTAGTTGGCTATCGTGGCGATGCCATTCAGCAGTGGGTTGCTGAGCAGGACTTCGGCGGTATTACGGTGTCGTGCATCGAGAATCCGGACTACCACAAGGACAACGGTGTTTCCGTTCTTAAGGCCCGCGCCGGAATCTCCGGACCGTTTCTCTTGCTAATGTCCGATCACATCTTTGACGCCGCAACGGCCAAGGCCCTGGTTCGGCAGCCGCTGCGGCAGGACGAAGTTGTCCTGGCGGTTGATTCGAATCTCGATCGTGTCTTTGACCTGGATGACGCAACCAAAGTTAGACGAGATGGCGACCGGATCATAGCAATCGGGAAAACCCTCGTTGACTACGATGGGTTCGATACGGGCATGTTCCTATGCGGCACGGGGCTGTTTGACGCCCTCGAATCGGCGAAGAAAGGCGGCAACTGCTCTCTGTCCGATGGCATGAGAAAACTGGCTGAAGCTGGAAAATTCCACGCCTTCGATATTGGCGATGCGTCATGGCAGGACGTTGATACGCCGGAAGCCCTGGCTTACGCGGAAAGCATTTTTTGCCAGTTCGTCTGCACGACACCCGTACGAGAGGAGTTCTCCCGTGCTTAAGCTCGCTTCGACTAACAAACGAATCTTTCGATTGCTGACCGTTATCTTTGGGTGTGCCCTGCTCGCATACCTCGTCGACAAGATCGGATTTGCGAAGCTGACACAAGATGTCGAAAAGCTCGGCTGGGGAATTGCTTTGGTCATCGCGTTGGGCGGGGTCGGCCACGTGGCGAAGGCGTGGGCATGGCGGCTAGCGCTGCCTGGCGAGGGAAACAAAGTTCCTTTGCTCCAGTTCATCAAGCTCCGGCTGGCGTCAGAAGCTGTAGGACAGCTAGGAATTCTCGGGCAAGCCTTCGGCGAAGGATTGCGAGTTTCGGCCCTTGATTCGGAGCTTCCGATTGCGTCGAGGGTGTCCTCAGTAACGATGGATCGCGGGCTGTTTGTGGTCACCGGGGCGCTGGTTGCTCTGGTCGGGATCGTGGCGGCCGCCTTCAGCATGAATCTGGCGCATCGCTGGGTATCGTACGCGGCGATATTTGCTACCGCATTGATGGCCCTCCTGCTTGCGTTGGCCCTGGCTGTTCAGAAGCAGTGGCCGATTCTAACTGGCCCGGCACGTTTTGCGAAAAAGCTTCGTTACTGCAGATCCTGGCTGGAAAAACGTGAGCGTCTAATTGTCGCCATCGAGGACAAGCTATTTAGCTTTCCGCGAGATGTCCCGAAAGCATTCTGGATGAGTTTCGGCCTCAACCTTGTTACGCATATTGCGGCGCTCTCCGAAATCTACGTGGTTCTGCGGCTGATGGACTTTAACATCGGTGTCGTTGGCGCACTGATATTCGAAGCCCTGACCAAGCTCGTCAACGTGGTCGGACTTCTCAATCCCGGCAACGTGGGAACGTACGAAGGCGGCAACGTTCTCATAGCGAGAATATTTGGCCTCGGAGCCGGTACTGGGATGGTGGTCGCTGTGGCTAGGCGTATTCGGGCGATCTTCTGGGCTGGCATTGGCGCCGTATGCCTGGTCGCGCTCACAAAGCCGAAGAAGCGGCGCCAGGATATCAACGTATCTCCCGGTAAGCCGGGAAAAAGACCTTCGGCGGCAGGGTACCCGGCCCCGCAGCTTGCGGCTCGCTCCCGCATAGCCATTGTTATCCCCGGTAGTCCGCAAGAAGTGTACGACGTGCGATCGCCCCTGATGAAGGTTGGCACCTTGCCGGTGATTCTTCGCACCATCCTCGGAATTCAGAAAGCCGGAGCGACACGAATTATCGTCTGCGCGGACCCGGACAACGCGTCAGTGCTGCGGCGCGAGCTTGCGGCCACGCGACGACTCCCGGCATCCGTAGAGTGGTTCGAGGTTGCGCCAAGTACTCGTAACATCGGCGCTATTCTGGACCGTCTCGCCGTCGAAACTGAACAGGATCCACTGCTGGTCGTTTCCGGCAACACCGCGTACTACCCGGCACTGCTGCGCGACGCGTTCGCATGGAATGGAACCACGGATGCGCTGGCGTCCGTATCGGGAGACAAGCCCATTGGGATCTGGTCGTTACCCTCAGCCGTAGCAACCAGGATCGCCGCACGTTGCGAGACTGCCACCGACACCGAGCTGTACTCATTGCTGGGGGAAAACGCCGAGGAGCATAGAGATGTTCCTACGGACCGGTGGCAGCAGGTGCTCACTGAGGCAGACCGTGT
The DNA here is from genome assembly GCA_963782275.1 of uncultured Acidobacteriaceae bacterium. Classification (GTDB taxonomy): domain Bacteria; phylum Acidobacteriota; class Terriglobia; order Terriglobales; family Acidobacteriaceae; genus Bog-257. The sequence continues at coordinate 102,683 of CAWAJA010000018.1, forward strand.
TGCCGCGGAGGAAAAACTGAATCGTTGGTTGGTGAAACCGACTGATGGAATATTCGCACAATTCAATCGCAGGATCTCGGTCCCCATCAGCCGGCAGCTCATCAAATGGCCGATCACGCCAAACATGGTCAGCCTTTTTACTCTTGCGGTGGGCTTTGTTTCAGGTCTCTTTTTTGCCTGCGGAGGATATTGGAATACGGTCTTCGCAGCGATCTTGTCGGTCTGGGCCAGCATTCTCGATGGATGCGACGGGGAGGTTGCCCGTCTGAGACTGCAAGAGTCCGCCTTCGGCTGCTGGTTGGAGACAATCTGCGACTATCTTTACTACTTGTTCATTTTTTCCGGTATGGCTATCGGCTTGGTAAAGACATCAGGATCGACATACCTGGTTTGGACCGAACTGCTTCTCGTCGGGGCAGTTTTAAGCTTCCTTGTCGCCGGGATGGGCCGGCGTCGTATTGCCGGAGCACGTCCTGAGCAATATCTCGGGATCTGGCAGGCGCAAGCCGAGAGTCGACGGTCGAACCCGATCATGTACGTCGGTCGGCACTGCGAGTTCCTCATCCGGCGCTGCTTCTTGCCGTATGCTCTATTGGCCTTTGCTCTACTTAACATAACCAAGGTCGCCTTTGTCTTGTCGGCGATAGGCGCGAACGTGGTCTGGTTCATATCCCTTTACTCGTATTGCGCCTTCGCTGCAGCCCCGGCATCTCCAGCAACAGACTCTGTCGGTTCCGCGTAGGCGAAGGATCTGTGCGACGAAGAGGTCTCTTGTATCCTCGACGTGTGGTGGAAGCAACAAGTGCGGCTCCAACTCGAGAGACGCAATGGACGTGACCTCCAAGCAGGCGATCGAAACAGGTAGCTTTGCGCCTTGGACATGGAACCTTTGGCCGCCCAATTCCATACGTATTGTTGACTGGAACATCGATCGAGGATTGCAGTTGAGCGGCGTGATCGAGTTTCTGGCGGACGCTAAGGCGGACCTCCTGATTCTGCAGGAAGTCGACATGTATGCCAGACGCACGAACCGTCTCAATGTGGCCAGAGAGATCGCTCAAAGGCTGCAGATGAACTACGTTTGGGGACGCGAGTTCCAGGAATTGACTCAGGGCACGCGCAGTTCCCCTGCTTTCCATGGGCAGGCGACGCTCTCTCCATGGCCTCTATCCAACGCACGAGTTCTACGGTTCCAAAGACAGTCAAATTTCTGGAGACCGCGCTGGTATCTTCCTGACACGGAGCCGTTTCAGGAGAGAATCGGCGGGCGGATGGCCTTGGTCGTCGATGTCAACGTGGGAGGACGATGGCTGGTCAGCTGTAACATGCACCTCGAGAGTCGTGGGGATCAGAGTCTGCGCCAAGCTCAACTGCGTGAATGCATTAGAGATTCGAAGCAGTACAAACGCAGCACCCCCATGGTGCTTGCGGGCGATATGAATCTGAACGTTGCCCGTTATGATGCCATTTCGGAACTCAAACAAGAAGGCTTCACAAGTCCCTTCACCGACCAGCAGATCCGAACGACGCCCGCGAAGTCCTTGCTTGACCGCGGAAGCACCATCGATTGGATTTTTACACGCGGCCCACTTCACGCCACCCAGCCCCAAATTCACACCTCAGTTACAGCCTCCGATCACTTTCCACTCTCCCTTACCTTGTCTTTCGTGTAGCGCTACTTCACGGCGGCCGGCTGTACCGCCCGTCAACTGCCTCCGGCTTTAGCGATGCGCGACGGGACCACCTGTGCTGTTCGACAGCTGTCCGGCATCTGACACCAATGTCGAAACGTCGCCATTTCCTTTAAGGGGGAGCCTGCGGACATCAACTCGCGTTGATGCCAAAGTCTCGACGGAGATCAATCTTCAGGGCGATACCTCGTCCAGTCAACACGATAAGCGCTGCCAACGCCCCGCCTTGAAAATGGCCGTCGAATTGCCCTAAGAGGGATGTAACGATTCCGGGTTGGCCAGAGGCGGCGGTCGAACAGTAAATATTAATGGCCACCGGTAAGAGGAGAGAGTCATGTGGATGAGATCATGTGCACTCTGTAAGGCAGTCTTAAGCAAGCTTCACTTGGGTGATTGCGTGCGCTGTAGGTGTGGCTGGGAGTGGTAGGCGAGAACAAGCCAGATCATCGGGTGACTGACTCAGCAGACAGGAATACTGGTGAAGGAGCGAGAAACGTTTATGGCAACGATCATTGAGTTTTACACACCGGAGACTTCCGAGGTACGGATTCGTCGCATCGATGCGGAAAGGTGCTCCGTTTCGGTGAGCCCCACCAGCGCAGATCCGCCGGACCAAGACGGAAGGCAGCGAGACGGAACAGGCAGGACTTCTTCCGGAGGAGATCATTTCCCAACAGCCAGAATTTTCGAAATGCAGCCCATAAGGGCGAAAGAGAGCAGAACCATGCCAGTACCCAAACAGCCAGTCCCCAAACAGAACGCTTGGCACCACGAAAACCAATACACCGCGGATTCCGCATGTTCTCACTGCAGTGGCGTCGTCAGCCATGAACCGTGGTGCAGCACACAAAACTCAAATGTTCGGTATGCTTTCCAGGCCGTCATATATTCCGATTGTTTGACGGTTCAAGATACCCTGATTCTGCATGCTCTAGGCGTCGCGTGGGAAGGCAAGAACTGCTAGGCGACCAGGTTTGCACGTTCCCGTTGTCTGCGACTACGGCGAGACACGGGGACATTGTCCTCCCGACGGCTTGGCGCACCCTGGGAAAGGTAAAAAGCGATCTTGGAGTTGCTGGCGTGCGACATACCGTGCTGCTCGTTTTCCTGACTCATTCGGTTGCAGCTGAGGACAGTCGTACCGAGACAGCTGGAAGCTAGCTCATGCCTTAAACCGGAACTGCCGTTGTGGACCTTCATTGCCTCATGCCATCCAAGGAATCCAGCTTCAGTCAATTTCCTTCCGTCGGCATGGCGTCTGCCAAAATATTGACAGTATCCTTTGCGATACAAACCTGCTCGGCGGGCAGCCATCGCAGAGGGAATGCCTATTTCTAATGCTTCTTACGAGATAAGAATTTGCTGAGCCCAGCCAGCGAGTTTGGCCATTCGAGTGCTAATAAGAAAGGTAGCAACGGCGTTCGATCCGGTATCCGGAACGACGAAGAGATCAAGGATTGATTAAGGGTAAACCAGCCCTTACAGCAATTGCTAAGGAGTGTTACATGCAAACCCGCAGGCAAAAACACTCGACCACGAATACCCCCGACTGGCGCTGCAACACACTCCCGTCCCTTTTCCCTCTCCCCAGGCAGGGGGCCCGCTGTTCGTTGGCGACCCCTGCCTCCTGCCTTACTCTTCGACCTGGGTTTTCGAGTCCTCGTAACTAGAATAAGACCGCTAGGCTCGTTTCTCAGACCAACTCTCCTGGGTTCTCCCTTCGCTAGCCCGTCACCATATGCAATCGGGGTCAAGACCGATGAAGCGGAGTTTCTGAAACCAACGGTCGGAAGTCACCCCCGCCTCGATCGTTATGCGATTCGCCGTGGCTCTTCGAAGAGACGCGCCGTTGCCGCCCCAAAGAGGAAGCCGCCTATGTGTGCCAGGTAGGCCACGCCTCCCGACTGCACCTGTGCCACCGAACCGGCATTGAAAAGTTGTGTGAGGAACCAAAACCCAATCAACAGTGCGGCCGGGATGAATTTGATCCGCACAAACACAAAGATGACGAGAATTGTGCGAATCCGATCGCGAGGATAGGTCACCAGAAACGCGCCCATTACCGCGGCAATTGCCCCACTGGCACCCAAGTTGGGAACCGTTGAATGAGAATTGGCTACGACTTGAGCAAGCATAGCCACGATCCCGCCCACCAGGTAGAAGACAGAATAACGCCATGGGCCCATCGCATCTTCGATCTCTGGGCCAAAGGCCCATAAGAAGACCATGTTGCCGATGATGTGCGACCAACTTCCGTGCAGGAACATCGCCGTTACGATCGTGATCCAGTGATGGCCGGAAACAATTTGGTCGGGTATCGCCGACCAGTTGGTGACAAACGCATCCCCACCCACAAGCTCCAGCGCAAAAACGCAGGCGTTCGTAAGGATAATGAGAATTGTCATGACGGGGATGTTCACAGGGCGTCGAGAGGCATCTCCAAGCGGGATCATCGTTCCCATTCCGTCTTCCTCCATCCATCCGGGCAAGAAGTGTTACTCGCCCTATCGCTTCAAGCCGTGAAAGAGCATAGTTTTCGTTTCATCGTACATTGTGTCAACGATTCGCCGCGGATATTTCGACTTGCCGAATTTCCAGCAGAGCGTCGTTGCCCTTAGCCGTTTTCCGGGACCCAAGAACTAGTCCCCGGCTATTGCGCGGTCGCAATACGACTGTCTGCCCTGTGCTTTGACGACAGAGTGCCTTTCAATTGACAGGTTGACAGTCCCAGGCTGACACGATTCGAGCCTCACTCCCCGCGCGCATTCACCTAAGTACCAAGTCTGCAGTGGAATGCGTCTAGATGAGTCGGGCGCGAGTTTTGGCACTCTAGTTGCTGTTCTAAATAGCGGGGAGGCTTCGGCGAGTAGGCTAGGGAATCCGCCCAGAAATGCCTGTTGCCGAACACCCCCATTTGTCATAACGACCTTATTGGAGGATTTAATGAAGTTCGGCAGTGGAAGACATATTCGTTTCGCAATCTTACCGGCGGTTTGCCTGTATCTGCTTGCGGCAATGGTGCCGATTGCAGTGGCTGAGACAAACCACGTTGCAAAGGCGCGTAAGGCGAAGGTCACAGGCACGATCACGTCGCGCGACGGTAACACGGTTAACATTCTCGATAAGAAGGATGGTTCAACCAAAATCGTCAACATTAGCGGCAGCACTCAGATCCATCGCGACGGATTCTGGAGTGACAAAACCATGAATGCCTCGGCATTGGTTCCGGGCCTAACCATCAACGCAAAAGGCGTCACGAACGGGCAAGGCCAGATCGACGCCAAGAATGTCAGCTTCCGTCCCGATGCCTTTGCGATCACGGTGGCCCAAGAACAACAGATTATCGCGAACAAGGAAGCGGCCGGCCATGCCCAAACTACGGCAGATCAAGGAGTGGCGAATGCGGCTACAGCTCAGTCTTCTGCCGACCAGGCTCAGTCCACGGCAGACCAGGGAGTAGTGTCAGCACAGACGGCAAATTCGGCAGCAGCCGCGAACGCTGTTGCCGTGCAGGCGGTCAAACAGCGGCTGTCGGATTTGGGCGACTACACGACCGTGGCCTCGGCAGGAGTCTACTTTGCGAACAACAGCTATAAGTTGAACGACAACGGTAAGGCAGCTCTCGACGAGCTTATTTCGTCCAATTCGAACGTCAACGGATACAGGATCGAGATTGCAGGCTACACCTCCAATACCGGGGGTGCGAAATACAATCAAAGGCTCAGCGAACAACGAGCCGCGGCCGTCGCCCAATACCTGCGCGAAAACGCCGGTGTTCCTATGTGGCGAATCGTCGTACCTGCGGGCTATGGGGAGACACATGCTGCAGCCAGCAACGATGACTCCAAGGACCGCGCACTGAATCGTCGAGTAGAGGTCAGGATCATGGTCAGCAAGGGCCTGCAGCAAGATTCGCAGATCGCGAGTGCTCGGCCGTGATCCAGATACTGCCCAACGCCCGTAATTCACCCCTCGATATGAGGACGGGCTAGCGGGCAGGTTCGCCCGGTTCATCCCACGCACTCCTGGGCGCCGGGAATTCATAAGCGTGGTCCTTCGTACTAAGGCGCCCAGTTGTCCATACCCCCATGGCAGCTTGGCAGCCGAAGCGATGGCCGGGCGTTTGGGGAGAGCTTGTTTCAGTCACTTGGGACGGTTCTCCCCTTGATTGCAAGTCTGACGCTTTTAGCAGGGAGCGCCAATGTCAGGCAAGGCGAAGCAAGACGTGGTGGTTGCCGCGGTGGAAGAAAACGATTGGCCGTCTTCATGGGTGAGTTCGGGGCGGTTGTTGGCGCCGATCATCGCTGGTTGTGTGCTGTTACACCGCCGCTACTTTTCTTCCCGGTGTGCTGCCTGCATGACGTGTGACTCGTGGCGTTGGTCCGTGTTCCGGTTCTGGCATTAGAGACGTCGCCTCGGTCGCACGCGGGGTGCTGAGATTGATGGAGTCGACTGATACAGAACTCACTGAGTCCGAGCCGATCAGGCCGGTCGCATTAGAGGGTTAGGAGGACTTTTAGACGTGAAACTTGAACGGGCAACATTGCTGCCTCTTTTGCTATTCCTCGGGGCCCTGGCTTCGCTGGGCCAAACCCAAGCGGCGCCGGCCGAAACGGAAGCGCTACAAGTTGCCGGCCTGACTGGTGTCAAACAAAATACCAAAGGAAGCCTGAAGGTAGAGAACGGATCCTTCAGCTTCGTTTACTCAAAGGGTACTTATGACGTCCCCGTGGCTTCCATACAGGATGTTGTGACTGGAAACGACAGTAAACGCGCCATCGGCGGCACTGTCGGTACGCTCACGATGCTTGCGCCCTACGGGGCAGGGCGGGCGATCAGTTTACTGCGCGATAAGATCGACACCCTCACGATTCAATACCGGGATTCAAACAGCGGCCTTCACGGCGCCATTTTCAGCCTGCCGGTCGGGCACGCCGAAGCTATCAAAGAACAGCTCCTTGCGCAGGGTGCCCGTACAAGCATTCCGTCGAAGCCGGAGCCCGCTACGGACCCAAGTTTGCAATCTGAAGCAAAGGAGCAACAACGTTGAAGTCCATCAAAGTTGCCACGATTGTTTGTGCACTCATAGCCGGATTGAATGCGGCGTCCCTGCTGCATGCGCAATCGCATTCAATCGCCAAGTCACCGGCATCGGCGATCGAAGTGGAAATGATCCAGCCCGGGGAAATCAACCTGCCTGCCGAATTCCAGGTCGCACTTTATGAGAACCTGGTCCAGCAACTGAAGAACGAAGGCAGCTTCTCCCAAGTCTATCGTGATGGCGACCAGAATGCCGCCAAAGCCCCCGATCTTGTCACTCTTCATACTACGGTTACGGGCTTTAAGAAAGGCAGTGAAATGGAGCGAAACGTCACCACCGTTGGCGGGGCCACCTCCATTACTGTTCATTGTGAGTTCACGGATAAAGACGGAAAGATACTGCTGGAGCGCGATATCGACGGTAAAGTTCGGTTCTTCGGCGACAACCTGAAAGCGACCGCCGACTTTGCCAAGAAAGCTGCGAAAATTGCCAGCGAACGCTTTACTCCTGATGTAATGACTCCGATAGCGACGGCGCAATTCTGAGGTAAGTAGGAAGCAGACACTATGAAACAACTCACTGCGGATCAGGCAAAGCTGGGATTCATTGGTTTGGGTTATATGGGGAGCCGCATCGCACACCGGCTGCTCAATCACGGATACCAGCTCACCGCGTACGACCGAGACCCTGCCAAGGGACAAGCCATTGTTGCGAAGGGCGGTGTCGTTGCGAAGAGCATTCTTGAACTGGCACAGACGTGCGATGTGCTTCTCTCCTGCCTGACCGACGATGAAGCAGTTCAGAGAGTTTATATGGGCTCTGAGGGGGTTTTCGCCGTGGCGCGGTCAGGAACCGTAGTGCTTGAGATGAGCACGATCTCGCCCGACGGCTCACGCGAGCTGCACAAACTCGGTGCCAGAGTTGGCATCGAAGTAATGGATGTTGCCATCTCCGGTAGCACTCCTGCTGCCGAGGAAGGTACCCTGACGCTGCTGGCAGGCGGCAACCGGGAACTCTTCCGCGCTGCCAAGCCAATATTCCAGGCGATTGCAAAACAATCCCATCTCATGGGCGATTCCGGCTCTGGAGCAGCCATGAAGCTTGCCGTCAATTCGCTGCTGGGTGTTGGCATGCAGGCGATCGCTGAGGCTGTAGTCTTAGGGGAGAAAGCTGGCCTTGATCGCGAGCGATTGCTGGAAGTGTTGGCAAAGACGGCTGTGATCGCTCCGGCTCATGTGGGAAAGCTGGCGAGAGCGGCGAGTAACGACTACAGCCCGCAGTTTCCATTGCGACTGATGCACAAAGATTTTCAACTGATTCTAAGTACGGCTGCGCAAAAAGAGCTCATCATGCCTGCGACAGAAGCGGCGTTTCGCGTCAATTCGGTTGAGCTGGCGCGCGGTGGTGAAGAGGACTTCTCGGCTGTCCTGCGGCGAATGGAAGAGGTTACGGGCGTAGCAAATGTTGTCTCCGCGAAGAAAGCTGCCAGCCTTGCTGAGGAAACCCTTGCTTCCGAGTCGCCTTCCAGATCTAAGATATCTGGCTGCGAGAACACAATCTAACGCAACGGCGTTCAAGACGAAAGCCGCGAAGATATTCAAGACCGCCAGCTAGTGAATGACTAACGGCAATCCGATGCTATCGTTGAAACACATCCTCGTCGCTACCGATCTCTGCCCCGTCTCCCTCCTGGCGCTTCGGCATGCTCTGGGCATTGCACGTCGCTACCACTCGACTGTGTCAGTCCTTCATGTTATTGATCCTTCCATTTACGGTTTGGCAGGCCCGGACGGGATATCGGCTGATGCAGATGCCGCGCTGCGCCAGGCCGAAGATATCGAAGCTGGTCTCAGAAGTGAAGGTTGCCTCGAAGGCGTACGCCATGAATCAATCGTCGAGGTAGGGCCGGTTTGGAGGACCATCGCGGACACGGTCGAGGAGAAGCACACTGCCTTGCTCGTGCTCGGGACCCACGGCCGAACTGGTCTGCGCAAGTTCGCACTGGGCTCGGTGGCGGAGAGTGCTTTCAGGGAAGCGCCGTGCCCGGTGCTCACCGTGGGACCTCGGGTGTTGCGAGCGAAGAGTTCCGGGAGTGAGGCTAAACATTTTCTCGTCCCCACCGATCTTTCTTTGGAATCCGAGGGTGCCCTCCTGTATGGCACCTCGCTGGCAGAAGCGACGGGTGGGGACCTCACCCTTCTACACGTTCGAGACGACCGGGTGGGTTCTAACGACGCTGATGCGGCTGAGTCAGTCGCGGCAGCGAAAGCCCGCGTTCGAGAAGTTCTCCAACTGCATCCGGCTGCGCAGGCCATCACTCCAATCATCGTACAGGCAGGTCGACCTGCTGACGCTATCGTGGCGTTTGCTAAAGAACACCGGATGGATTTGATTGTGATGGGACGACGCGCGTGGGCACCCGATAGTCAACCCATGTGGCGAACAGCGTACGCCGTACTCACCCAGGCGTGCTGTCCGGTTTTATCAATGCAGACGCCGCTGCCATCGATCACTCCTGCAATGTGAATTTATTCCGGCTGCTCGCGGTGTCTGTCAGTGTGCGTCATTGCGTGTCAGCGGGTTGACACTGCCTTGGGAAGTCTCAGCAGGCGCCGTAACCATCGTATCTCCCGCCATCGTGCATATGGCTCCAAGTGCAGCACTTGCGAGCAGGCCACCCTCATCCTTGATGTGGCATGTCGCTTGCAGAACCACAATGCGTACGAGGAACTCGTTTACACGGAGTCGCTGTGCAGAAGCTAACAAGCCATGACCCGGGGTCGGAGCGAGAGCAAATGCCTCTCATGGCGAACTCAGGCGGTGTAGCCAGTTTGTTCCTGGTACCGGAAAGGAACCTGCCGGCGCCAGTGCGTTGCTCGTGTGGTTCGCCGGTTGTCATTTGGGAGTGCGAATACTTTTGCTGTACGACGGGCGACCTCTGTAGCAAGTGTTCCCGCGCAGCAGCGTGAGCAGCATTGGCCTTGTCACGTCGTCATCAGGACCACAGAGCGGAGAGTTTAGAAGTCATCATGCATTGCACTAGCGTCTTAGCTTTCATTGATCTATTGCAAGGCGAGATCACCTCTCAACCAGAGCGACTCGGCCAGTTACTTTTGGAATCGCTGTACCAGACACCATAGGAGCCTAATATGTCCGCCTCTTCTGTACACGCGCCAACTCGAGTCCCGACCTCCACACCTGCGCAGCCGGCGGAGACTCCGAAAGACAACGGGGACGCTGCTGCGAAGAGTACGCCCGAGTGGCAGAAATACTTAACTCCCATTGTTGTCGTGCTACTCGCTGCCGCCGTCCTAATCACCCTTACCCGGAACTGGAATTCCTGGGAGGGCGGCAAGGCAGAACAGGTTACCGACGACGCTTACGTTCGCGGTGATCTCACCCCGCTTAGCACCAAAGTTGCGGGCATTGTTAGCGCAGTACACGTCTCTGACTATCAGCAAGTGCACAAAGGGGACCTGCTGGTCGAACTGCAAGACAGTGATTTTCAGGCGCAGGTTGACCAAGCCAAAGCGGCGGTCGAGGCTGCCGACGCCGCCATCGAAAACAATCTTCGCCAGCGTGAACTCCAGGACGCTCGCATTGAGAAGGCAATGGCGGGGATCGACCAGGCGAAAGCCCAGATTGCTGCAGCTCAGGCAGGTAAGGAAGCTACGCAAGCCGACTTAGTTCGTACCCGTTCCGAACGCAAGCGCCAGGAGGGGCTGTACCAGACTCATTCCACCACCCAGCAGAAAGTTGAAGTGGCGGTCGCTGACGAGGAGCGGTTGGCTGCGTTGTATGCCAGTCGCGATGCCGACCTGGAACAGGCTAGGAGCATGTTGCGCAGCAATGAACTGGCAGTCGAAGCCGAACGGCGTATGAAGACTGTTCTGGAGTCTCAGGAAATGCAACTTGTTGCTGACCTGCGCGCCAGAGAAGCATCCCTGGCTGTGGCGGAAGTGAATCTTGGATACACCAAGATCTACGCCCCCGGAGAGGGCACTGTCGGGGAACGGCAGGCTCGCCCCGGACAACTGGTTTCTCCGGGAACTCAGGTGATTGCCTTCGTTGACAAGACAAAATGGGTGCAGGCGAATTATCGCGAGACCCAGTTGACCCATGTCAAAGTTGGCGATCCGGCGGACCTTCGCTTCGACGAATACCCCGGGCAGGTAATCCATGGCAAGGTCATTGAGATTGCCCCCGCCAGCGGATCGCAGTTTGCCTTGTTGCCGCCGGACAATGCCACCGGCAACTATACCAAGGTTGTACAACGAATCCCGGTCAAGATTGCGCTTGATGATGCCGACCTGGCCAACAGGTTGCGGCCAGGGCTTTCCGTTACCGCTACTGTCCGGACGAGAGGATAGCAAGGTTAGCCAACCGAGGAAACCATGATAAGAACGAAACGACTGATAGTCATCTCGAGCTTACTAGGCCTTATGGCTCTGGTGGGCCAAGCCACAGCTCAGAAACGGATGATTGCTTACGCGACGATTCCATTTGAGTTCTGGCTTGCAGGCGACCGTCTTCCTGCCGGCAGCTACCAAATTGAAGTGATCGAAGCGACAGAATATGTGTTGTTCCTGAGTGTTGACGGCAAGGTGGTCGACGGTGCGTACACTCTTCCTCTTGACGAAGACCCGGTGAAAGACACCGACGCCAGACTCATATTCAGGATTCAGGACGGCAGGCGTTACCTCTACGGAGGCTCGGGGTCGTATGGCAAGCGGGTGGTAAAAGCGGAGTCCACACGGCCTGCTCCGTCTGGCAATAACAGAGTCGAGGTGCCTGTTACCTTCCGGCAGGGTGAAGTCCTGGATCGTTGAAGTTAAAAAATGAACTATAAGCCACTCCGTACGAGGTTATACCCGGGCATATCATGGCTGCTTCCATCGCTATAAACCGTCCTCCCACCGCAGCAGAGATTGCTCGTGCCACGGCTGTGGCGATTCCGTCGGAGATTTCTACTCGGCCTCTGGTAGGAATCGTCGGCGTGCTCATCGGCGCCGGGCTGGTCACACTTACCTCTCGTATGCTTTCGCTGGGGATGGCTGATCTGAAGGGTCACGTCGGCATCAGCTACGATGCTGGCGCGTGGCTGGGCAGCGCCTTTGACGCGGGCCTCATGTTTATAGGGCCGTTCATCGTTTACGTCGGAGGTCTGCTCGGTCCACGGCGGGTCCTTCTGTTCAGTGCAGGAGTATTTGCCGTGACCTGCGCCTTGCTGCCGCTTATACACAACTATAGTCTGCTGGTTGCGGCATTGATTGTCGCCGGTCTGACGTCAGGCACCTTTTATCCACTCACCCTGACTTTTGCCCTTCGCATTAGCCCTCTGCGATACCTACCCATCACGATGGCGTTCTATGCAACGTTTATCGATGGGGCTGTCAATGTGGCGCCATCACTCTATGGCTGGTACCGCGACCATCTTTCCTGGCATTGGATGTTCTGGGATTCGGCGGTAATTGCGCCGGTGATGATGATCTGCATCTATTTCGGCATCCCCGAACCACCACCACGGAAGAAGGACGAAGCTGCGCCCAGTTTTGCTGGATTCCTGTACCTGAGTGCCGGATTGGCCCTGATGCTTACCGCCCTGGAACAGGGAGAGCGACTCAATTGGTGGCGCTCCGGCGTATTTAACGGGTTGTTTTGGGCTGGCACGTTCTTCATGCTATGCGCGCTCATACGACGAATGCGCGGTCCCAACTGGCTGGTAGCACTTCCTTATCTCTGGCGGTGGAACACCGTCTTGATGGGAAGTCTGCTCTTCTGGTTTCGCTTTACACTCACCTTAACCATCATCCTGATTCCGCAGTCGCTGGCGATCCATGGTTTCGAAGCTGATCAGATTGGGCCGGCCATCATCTGGAGTGCTATCCCGCTCCTGCCGGTAGCGTTGACAGCGGGATTCCTGCTGCTTCGCGGGCTGGATCCTCGGCTTCTCCTCGCTGCCGGACTGACATGCACCGCCATCGCGGCTGTCTTGAGCGCCCAATATACGAGTGGGTGGGCGGCAGAAAATTACTATCGCACCGCGCTGCTCATAGGCGTCGGGCAATCGTTTTCTCTCATAGGGCTAGTGGGATCCATCATTCTGCAGGGTGTCTTCACGGGCGGCTTGGCGAAACCTCAGCGGATCCTGACGTTTTCTGCGTTCTTTCACACCATTCGTCTATTTGGTGGAACCGCCGGGGCCATATACATGGCCCACTTTCTCGCCGACCGCGAGAAGTTGCACTCGAACCTTTTGGGTCTGCACGTGACCCAAGGAAGCTGGATTACTGACTGGAACATTCACGCGATGACGGCTGGAGTCTTCGGGAAGTCCTCCGGATTGCCATCGGCCGGCGCGCGTGCAGTTGATCTAATCGCGGCCCGGTTACGGCTTCAGGCGTATTCGTTGAGCCTCATTGACGGGTTCCTTCTGGTCGCTTGGACCTGCGCCATCGCGCTTCTTCTCGTCGCCATGCTCCGCAAGTCGCCTTTCAACTACCGCGACCTGAGCATGATGCAGCAAATTCCGAAGCACGCCAAGGAGTCGAAAGGATGACACGAAAAACAAAAACCCTGCTCATAGTATTGGGTCTGTCCAGCTCTCTTGCCCTTGCCGCGGAGCCTGGAGATGGTGCTCCTGCTCGCCACATTACCTTGCAACAGGCTGTCCAGGTTGCGCTTCAGCACAACCACGTCGTCCGCATCGCGGGATACAAAGTCGAAGAGAAGCAGCACGCCAAAGAAGTCGCGAAGAGCGCCTATTTTCCCAGCATACGCAATGACAGCAGTTTCGTGCATCTCACCGACACTCAGCTGATCGAAATCTACCAAGGGACGCTTGGTACGGTCGCAGGCAGCCCGGTTCCTACCGCAAATTCGATCATTAACCAGGGTGGGCGCAACTTGACAACTAGTGGGACCCAACTGACCCAGCCTTTGACCACATTGTTGAAGATTCGGTCGGTAAACGATATGGCGCGGGCGGAATTGAATGGCTCGCAACAGAGAGCGCAACAAACGGAGAACGATGTTGCCCTGAAAGTCCACCAATTCTATTACAGGGTTTTGATCGCCCAGGTTCACCGCGATGCCACCGAAGCCAGAATCAAAGCGTCGCAAGATCTGCAAAGTGAACGCGTTCAGCAGGTGAAATACGGCAGCACATTGGAAGAGAACCTGATCGAAAGCCGGGCGCAACTCCTGCAGGCAAAACAGGAGCTGCTCACCACCGACTTACAGCTCTCCGACCTTAAGCTACAGCTCAACGATGCTATGGGACTGCCACTTGCAACGGCGCTGGATCTCGATCCCAATACTGCGGATGTGCAGCCGGCCTGCGCGCGCGAAACCTGCGTGACTGAGGCACTCGCATCCCATCCCGAGATTATCGAAGCGCGCAATGAAGTGGAGAAAGCGAATGCTGCGATTCGCCTGGCAAAAATAGACCTCCGCGTGCCGGATGTAGACGCCTTTGCGCGTTACAGCTATCAAGACAACGTTCCCTTTCTGGCCCGTAATTTCGGCACCTTCGGTGTTCACTTCGGCTATGACCTCTTCGACTCGGGTCGCAAGCGTGCTGTCGTTCGCGAACGCCAGGCTCAGCTGTCTCAGGCTAAAGAAAATCTTGCCAGGCTTACCGATGAGGTCGAACTGGCAGTGCAGACCGCATACAACAAGCTGGAAAGGACCCAGCAAATGCGGAAGGTATCCGAGGAACTGTTGGCCTTGCGGACCGAATCGAATCGAGTTCTGCATGACGAACTGGTGCGGGGAGAGGCTCTCAGTTCCCAAGCCGATATGGGGACAGCCCAGGAACTTGATGCCCGGACGTTGCTTCTGCAGTCACAGCTCGATTACACCCAGGCCAACGACGAGATCGTCCACGCCATGGGCCGAATACCGGAATAAGTCAAAGGCTGAGGTCAACGAGCTACCACCTTAGTCTAGGTCCGTGTCCTGTGGCGTTTCTAGGAGTGGCCAGGCTGATAGGCATTCTTGTAAGCCACGGGGCCAGACGACCATCGTCACAAGCTTCCGTTATCTGTCAAACCGCCGACAGTGCTGGCACAGTGCGTGGGATACGCGATCTCTCAATGAATCAGTTAGAGGGACGCTCGAAGGGGTGCGCGATGGCACATGACTTGCTTATTACACCCGAGAGCCGTCGTGTGAAGGGGGCAAGGCTGAAGACCGCATTCCCAGATCGCCGAACCTTGAATGTCCTGCTGACCATTCTGCTGGTGGCGGCGATATGCGCGGTTGTTTACAGTGCCCGAAGCGTCATTGCGATCTTCATTTTTGCAGTCCTGTTCGCCTATCTGTTGAACCCGTTCGTCAAGTTTCAGCAGCGGCATTCGTTGTTCTTCAGGAACTTGCGGCGCCCCGCTGTAGTAGAGGCGTATCTGGCATTTGTGTTCATGATCGCGCTCGTGGGCCATGCATTTGCCCCTGAGGTCGCCAGGAACACCGTGAAACTGATCGACGGGATCCCAATCTTGCTCGATGGGCTCTCCACCGGAGAAATTGCGACGGAACTAGGAGATAAGTACGGCTGGAGTGACAAGCAAGAAGCCCGCTTCCGATCATTCCTGACGCGGCATAGGCAGGACATCGACATCCTTGTACGAACCGCAGACCGCCACATTCCCCATGCTGCGGGAGTGCTGTTCTGCATGGTCCTGATCCCAATTCTGGCCATCTTCTTTCTGCGCGACGGCGAACACATCGCAGACAGCCTCATTCGACTGGTTTTTCCGGTGGACAGCCGGCCAAGAGTATATGCCATATCACAGCAGCTGCATCTCATTCTGAGCAGCTACATGAGAGCACAGCCCCTGCTGTGTGGTTTGTCGTTTGTGTTCTATTCAGTTGCACTGCTGCTTTTAAGGTTCCCGCACGCGATTGGATTGGCGGCTTTGGGAGGATTGTTGGAGTTCATACCGACGGTCGGATGGGCTAGCACGGCCGCCGTCATTCTAGGGGTTGGCATCGCCAGCCACTCCCACTGGGGGTGGATGGCCGCGTTGTTGGCGGTATGGCGGCTGACTCAGGATTACGTCATCACTCCGCGAATTCTGGGGCACCAGTTGGAAATCCACCCGTTGGCTGCGATCTTCGCCGTGCTGGTGGGCGCCGAGGTCGGCGGCATCATCGGTATTTACCTGGCTGTGCCCGTTATCGCCCTGCTTGTGGTGATTTTGCGGGGCAGCGCTACGCCCGAAGACTCCCGACTTAAGGATCGGGACGACGAGCCGCAAGGCGCGTCGAGCTTAAGGGCCGCGGCAGCTGACTAGGCAGCGGCGATGATGGGCAAAGGCTGGTACATGATTGCAGTTGCTTGCTATGCAGATCCTTGGCGCGGGAGCAGTCACCCGACTCTGCAATGGAGCTGTAAATGAATAGTTGCCCACATCACAACTTCGGATCGAATCATGTCGTCGGCTACTCAGCCAGGCAGAACAACGTCACGTACGTCGACGGCGTGAACTTCACTTTCGGTGGAAAGTAAGAAAAGTTGTGTGATTCAACTCATCAGCGGAAGGTCATTGGCGTCGGGCGCGAGCTCGGCGCCAGAAACGCAACGGAAATTGTCCGGCTCGCCGTGATCCGCATGGTCAGAGACCAGCGATTCCGTTTCGATCTGTCTTACCTGGCGAACGTCTTTCCGGTTCACTGTCTACCGTTGCGTGGACGCGTGCGGCCTCACACAAATCGGCTGGAATCGGCACGAAACCGGCCATGAGGGAAGATTTGCTAAATCGTTCGGTCTCGCTTTCACTGGAGCTTAAGCTGTTCGCGGCAGTTCTCGGCATTTTTGTTATTCACTTGGTTTTTCGCGTACTCGAGTACAGACTGCCTAGACATTTCAGCCGGGGCGACATGCGGTATCGCGTCCGCAAGTTTGTCGTTCTGCTTGGATATGTCATGGGAATTCTCTTCATGGCGGCCCTGTTCGGGGATCGCCTTGGACGGCTGAGCTTCACATTAGGTATCGCAGGTGCCGGCGTTGCGGTCGCACTGCAGGAGGTCATAGCAGGCATCGCCGGATGGATCGCGATCGGTGTCGGCAAACTGTATGCAGTGGGAGATCGGATTCAAGTCGGCGATGTAAAGGGTGAGGTGATCGACATTTCGCCGTTGCGAACAACTCTGATGGAAATCGGAAACTGGGTAAGTGGCGATCTCTATAACGGTCGCATTGCCCGAATACCGAACGGAGCGGCTATAAAGCAGCCGGTTTTCAATTACTCACAAGGGTTCCGCTTCGTCTGGGATGAGGTAAAGATCCGGCTTACGCTGGACAGTAATCACGTTCTGGCGCGAGAGATGCTCTTCGCAGTCGCGAAGGAAACCGTCTATGCCTACCTAGCACAAACGGAAACGTCGTGGAAGCGTGTCACTGATGACTTTCGCATCGCGAACTTGCAACGCGAACCCACGGTAACATTGGTCGTCGATGGTAGCTGCCTTGAATTCACCTTGAACTATGTTGTCGACTATCTGAAGCGCACCGCGATAAAAGATCAATTATTTGTCCAGATCATCGATGAAATCAACAAGAACGATCAGGTACGCTGGGCACCATCTTCGGGTGCTTCATCCCTCCCTTCTTCTATCGCAACTGCTCCCCAAAAGAATACCGATGTCTCGCGGACGCCGTTAAGGGTTGCTGCTCCCTAGTTGCAGTTGCCGCAGCTCCTGAGCGCTTCTGTTGGAGGCAATCGAACCTGGATCGGTGTCAATAGGTTGACAGTCACTTCTGCGACCTCCACAAGTAGGACATCTCCGTTTATTGCACCAACTATGCGCTCTTGGACCCAAGTACTTAGCAGGCCTCTCCATTCCGGCAATGGAATTGCAACTGAATAGTTGCAGGCGACAGTGGCACATCACGAGCCACAACGAGGCGAATGCAAGCTACGGCGTTGAGGTTTGTTGCCACTCTGCCGGCTTGGGGGCACTAATGCAGGACACGGTGGCCATTGAGGGCCGCGTCACAGTCGATAACTCTCCGGACATGCGCACGAGGCTTGCCATCGCATTAAAGTCCAAGCCGCCTGAGCTAGTCGTGGACCTGTCGCAAGTTACCTACATCGACACTTCAGGACTGGCGACGCTGGTGGAGGCATCAGGAATCGCTCACCAGCAAGGGACGCGCCTGCTGGTAACCGGCATTCAAGGCCAAATACGCTATCTGTTTGACGTTTCCCATTTGGACCAACTGTTCGACATCGCAGCGGAGCGGGCAAACGCGTGAACGCATTCGAAGATATCGGCGACGTTGTAATCCGTCAGTTTGCCTACGTTGGCGGGCTGAGCGGTCAGTTCTGGTCTGGCCTGCTCGCGCTGCCACGCATGCTTCCAATTGCGGGCAGACGAGGCCGCTGGCAAAGCGCAATTCGGCAAATGGCCGCGATTGGAGTAGCAGCGCTGCCCATGATCGGAATTATGGCGCTGTGCGCTGGATTCATCCTTGCGCTCCAGGGGGCTGGGGAATTAAGAAGGTTTGGAGCGCTGCGCTACGTGATTGACCTGGTGGCGATCGGGTTCACCCGCGAACTTGGTCCCCTGTTGACCGCAATTGTCGTGAGCGGACGATCGGGATCGGCATTTTCAGCCGAAATTGGAACCATGATGGTGACCAACGAAATCGATGCACTGCGCACCATGGCGCTCGATCCCATTGAGTTTGTGCTAGCACCAAAGTTTCTTGCCGCCTTAATCATGGTTCCTTGCTTGACGGTCATGTGCAATGTTTTCGGCATCCTGGCCGGTGCTGGTTTCATGTATCTCAGCACGAAGATGACGCTAGGAATGTATGTGGGGTACGTCTTCGATTCGATCATGCTTCGCGATGTCTTGAGCGGGCTGGTGAAGAGCGTAGCCTTCGGCACCATCATCGTCCACGTTGGATGCATGGAGGGTTTTAGAGTACGAGGGGGACCGGAGGCGGTAGGAAGCGCTACCACCTCGGCGGTCGTGAAGTCTACCTTCCTTGTAATCTTGGCGGACTTGTTCTTCACAGCCATCTTCTACCTGACGGGTTGGAACAGCTGATGACAGAGCCGATCATCTCCGTCCGCGATCTGTGCGTCGCCTACGATGGACAGCAAGTGCTCAATCGCGTGACCCTCGATATTCAGCCGGGTGAAATCATGGTGCTGCTTGGGGGAAGTGGATCCGGGAAGAGCACAATGTTACGGCACATTATTGGACTCGAGCGAGCGGACTCGGGTACGGTCCTGGTTCGGGGCGTAGATATCAATCGTTGCTCCGCGAAAACCCTGAGAGACATACGACGTTCAGTCGGAGTGGCCTTTCAAGATGCCGCACTATTCAACTCTCTCTCCACCGAGGAGAATGTCGGCCTGCCTATGCGCGAGTTGACGTCACTCGCCGAATCTGTGATCGAGATCATGATTTACATGAAGCTCGCGGTAGTTGGTCTAGGCGCGGCTGGCAAACTTCTTCCGTATGAGCTGTCAGGAGGAATGAAAAAACGGGCTGCCGTCGCGCGGGCGATCGCGCTTGACCCAAGCATACTGGTGTTCGACGAGCCTTCCGCTGGTCTGGATCCCATCGTATCGGCAGAGCTCGATGAATTGATTCTGTTTCTGAAGCGCGCCTTCCAGATGACGATCCTGGTTGTGACCCACGAAATTGCGAGCGCGTTCCGCATCGCTGATCGCGTAGCCATGCTGTACAAGGGTTCGCTCATAGCCGTTGACAGTAAAGACGCCTTCAAAGCAAGCACGGATCCTCGCATCCGGCAATTTCTCGATCGGGTCCCCGATCCGATCACCGAAAGCGCTGCCGTTCAAGACCACCTGCGCGAACTGGCCGGCATAACAGGAGGAGCACGTTGAAAAATACCGAAGCAAAAGTTGGCGCATTGGTTGTGCTTTCTGCGGTGATCTTGTGCGCGACCATCTATTTTGTCGGCAGCGTCCAGTTTGGCCGCGACCGAACCCCGTACAGAACATATTTGCGATATGCGGGCGGTTTGGCTGCAGGGACTGACGTCCTGTTCGGCGGAATCAACGTCGGCAAGGTGACCTCGGTACGGCCGGATGCGGCCGACCCCACGCGGATTGAGATCAAGGTTGAAGTCAAGCAAGGCACACCAGTAAACGCGAAGTCGCTGGCAAAACTAGGGTCTGTGAGTCTAATGAGCGCCCCGGTAGTGTCCATCACTACAGGAACAAGCGACGCACCGCGGCTGCAGGCAGGCGCCGCAATCCCGTCGCAGGAAACGATCAGCATGGACGATATGGAGCGGCAAGTCTCCACGCTTGCCGAATCAGCGCAGACCTTGATTGCGTCGGTGCAGACGGACATCAATAACATCACGGCCGACGCGCGGCAAGTCCTCGCGAACGTAAATGATGTGACTGGAGAGCCGAATCGGAAGCACGTCGCCGCAATTCTCGCCAACACCGACGCCGTGATCGCGCGGGCATCACCAAGAATCGATCAAATTACTGCAAATGTGCAGAGTCTGACCGAAAATGCCAACCGGGTAACGGCAAAACTAGGGCCAACCGTCGACAACGTGAACACTACCGTTTCCAACGCAAATGGAACCATCACAGTGCTGCGTGACCGGACGCAAACGGACCTCATCGAGCTGCAGAAGACGCTCGTTGAAGCACGCGCCTTAATCGACAACCTGCAGGTGGTGGTTCGGACCAACCAACAGAACATCGAGTACACGATGGAAAACATTCGCATGGCTACCGATCACCTGAACGATCTGACCGAATCGGTGAACGAGCGGCCATGGAGCCTCATACGGATCAAACAACCGGAAGATCGGAAAGTGCCCCAGAAATGACGAGGTACACAATGACAACGAAGCTTCTCGTGACGGTATATACCGCCTTAACCGCGCTGCTCATGAGCGGCTGCGCCAGCAAAGTCCGCTATCCGAGCTATTACACCCTGGCCGTGGCGCCGACTCAGAAGCCCATGCTCAACGATGCCCGTCAGTCCGCAACCGTAGCCGTCCGACGTTTCGACACTCCTGCTTACTTGCGCCAGGGACGAATCGTCTATCGGGAAACTCCGGAAGAAGTTGGTTTCTACGACTATCATCGCTGGGCCTCCGATCCGGGCGCCGTAGTCACCACGGGAGTAATCGATTCCCTCCGCTCCGCGAGCTTGTTCTCGGTGGTCGAGCCCTATGCCGGGCAGGAACATCCAGACTATCTACTCAGCGGGCGTTTGGAGCGGCTCGACGAAGTGGATTACAACGGCAGCGTGCTGGTGGAGGTGAAGTTATCCGCCGAACTGGTGAATGTGCGGACGGGTGAGTCTATTTGGGCGGGCACCGTAAGCGAGACGTCCACCGCAAGCGCCCGGAACGTGAACTCGGTTGTTGTTGCCATGGGTCACGCCGCGCAGTCTGGTGTCGATCAGCTTGTGGCGAGCATGGGAAAGCAGCTCGCTAAGACAAGTGTGGCAACAGCGATCTGCGGAACTACAGCCGAGATCAGTCGTAAGTAATTGTGGTTGTCGGAAGAGGGGAAGGTCGGCGGGTGATCAAAAGATTGGCAGGCAAGAGGAGACTCGAACTCCTTACCACTACCCCCGAGCATTGATTTGCGAGCATTCAGCGCCGGCACTTCTGCCGTGACAGAGTAACGCTGAGGTCGATCGGTATCCTCGGAACCCCTAAGGCTCCGTCACGCCAAACGAAGACTGTGAAACTCGGGAACTACTTCGAACGGAGCCGCGGGAGCAGCGACGGTTTCTCCAACCTGGTCGAGGAGGGCAGGCGACAAATTTCCCAGGAATTGTGAGCCCTCGTGAAGGTGAACGATTCGGAGGGGCTCGAATCCCATCAAACGCGCACAAGTTGCGTCGGCGGCCACGGGATCGTCTGCAAGCACGATCTTCCCCATCGGCCGCGGCGTGCCGTTGAGCGGTCCATTGCCTTCCATCGCCACGATCCCGTCCGCGATAACGAAGTGGACGGGGACGGTGGCGCACAAATCGAGAATGCTTTCCTGAATACCTTTCCAGTGGAGGATATTCTTCGGCCATCCGTATCGCGCTCCCGGCACTACGCCAAACATGTTCTTCATGCTCAGCGTGACCCCAGACCAGTGATGGGTCTTGATCTTCGGCATGGAAACAAGGAAATCCGCTTGCAGTACAGTTCTGGGAAGCCAGAGTTCCCGCATTCCCGTATAGCTCGCGCGTAGTGGAGTGCGAATCAGGTCGTCGCGATTCAGGTCCACGAATCGGATCTTTTCGTCTCTAAGATTGTGCTCATAACCACTCTGTGAGAGCACGAGTTGCGTGTCACGCTGATGTCCAGGTCCTTCGGCTACCAGCACGGACTTGGCACCTAGCCGTCGAAATGATTCGGCCGCGGCTAGGACCAGCAATGGATGCGTGTTGATTGCATTGCCAGGAATGTAATCGACCAAATTGGGTTTGAGGACTATCGTCTTGCCTCGGACGTCGATTGGGAAGAGTCGGAGACCCGCGGCAATGATCTGATCGAGCTGTTGGGAGTATTGCTCGACATGGAGGATAGCTACTCGGGATCGCTGCGGCCGTCGATCCGTATGATATTTGGGCAGAAGAAAAGGAGCCGTTACCGCTGTGCCCGCAGCCAGAGCCGCGCTTCCAATCAGGAGTTCTCTACGAGTAAGGCTCACTGCTTTACCCCAAATGCCTCTAATGCGCGCGCTGAATCAAGTGCGAGGCAGACCACAGCCAGCGTGCTGGTGTCCTCGATGCTTGAGAGATCACTAAGCGCAACAAGAGAACTGCTTAGCGAAGTAGTGGGCCGCCGGTGCGCATCGAGAGCAAGAATCGCCCACGCAAGACTCCATGGCGCCGTTAGAGTTGCGGCAACTCGTTCCAAGTAGTCGACGGAGCCTTGCACAATAGGTTCCTTTGATTGATCACGCAGCGCCAACAGCGCGATCGCCGTATCGTCAGCGTGCGGTGCGAGGGCGGAACCATAGACAACGCTGTTACCGGCATTCCATCCACCGCCAGGGCAGGCACGATCGAAAAGCATCTGGATGCCGCGATCAACACGCGCCGCGACGTGTTCTAAACCATCGCAAGCGCACGGTATCTGGTCTAGGGCAAGGATCGATAATGCAGTGGGAACAACCCAGCTAACTGTGTCCGGAAACCATGGCCAGCCATACTTGTCGGGGTCGAAACGAACGTGGCGATCAGCGGTGCGAAACTTCCATTTCCAAAACCAATTTGATTCCCGGCCGGCGAAGTTCAGCAGCCAATGGATGCCCTGAATCCTTGCGGGTATCGCCCCCTCCAGATCACGAAGAGCCATTACAGCCAGCGAGGTGACCCAGCCACCATCTTGATCGTCGCCGGAGAAGACTGGCCAACTGCCATTAGGGTTTTGGGTCCGGAGCAGAAAGTCCTGAGCACGTTCGATGTCCCCTACCGGCGCCGAGCCGAGGACGAGCGCGGAATAGCACGTCGGCTCAATGGCTGGCTGCGAAGACGAAGCTAGAGCGGCCCATCCCCCACACGGGAGCTGCCGCAGGGCAAGTTTCGCCAACAGGTCGCTGAGCACAATGGGATCGGTCGTCACAGTGGGCACTTTGTAGTGCGAAATCTCTTTGCTGTCAAAACGCAGCGTTACGACGGAGATTTGTCAGCTACAAGTCCAACCATTGTGGCGGTCGAGAGGGGGAGAATTGGTTGCACACTCAAAGTGTAATCGGTGAAATAAAGTTGGCAAGCGCCCTCACGGCCGACCTAATGTACCGACTGTTCCCGCGGATCACCTGCCCGCGTCTGACCTCCGGAACGAATAAGCTCCCGGTTGCACAGTCACAGTGTAATCGGTGAAATAAAGTTGGCAAGCGCCCTCACGGCCGATCTAATGTACCGACTGTTCCAGCGGATCACCTGCCCGCGTCTGACCTCCAGAACGAATAAGCCCTTGGTTGCACAGTCAAAGTGTAATCGGTGAAATAAAGTTGGCAAGCGCCTCGCGACCGACCTTATGTGCTGACAGTCCGGCCTGCGGACCGCCTGTCCGCGTCTGACCTCCAGAACGAATAAGCCCCTGGTTGCACAGTCAAAGTGTAATCGGTGAAATAAGTCTCTGATTTCTGAGTTCCACGGTCTGATTAGAGCCGCAGCTCTGCCGGCATGAGGCGGCGAATGAACAGAGTCAGGGCCTTAGGCCCATGGAAACGCACTCGTCGCTTCGCACCCTCGCTCCCGACGTGAGAGGGAACCCACCTACAAGGTTGCCGAATAGCCGCAAAGTCCGCGCACCAACAAATGCAAAAGTAGCCCTTCCGATGTAGTTTTCACGACGAAAGGAAGCCGATGTGTTCTCGTCTGCCAGCGAACTCGCCACCAAGCTCCGTGCGGCACGCTACATCATCGATCCAGTGACGCTGGAGGTGGTGTATCTTGCGGCTCGCATGCGTAAGCCACTGCTGGTGGAAGGTCCGCCAGGATGTGGCAAGACCGAGCTGGCCTATGCGGTAGCGGCGGCAGCCGATACGGTGGTTGAACGGCTCCAGTGCTACGTGGGAATCACCGAAGAGAAGGTCATCGGAAAATTCGACGAGGCGCTGCAGAAGCTCTTCCTGGACACGCAAGCCGCCAACCTCGGCCAAGACTGGGACCAGATACGAAACCGGCTTCACTCGCTGGACTTTTTTGCGGAAGGGCCGCTGTTGCGCGCACTGCGCTATGAAGCGCAGCCGTGCGTGCTTCTGGTCGACGAACTCGACAAGGTCGACCACAACATCGACGGTCGCCAGGCAGCGTTCTGGAAGCGCCGCGGCGAACGCAAATTCACCGCCAGCTTCATTGACCAGGGATACTGCTTCAACGCCGGGCGAGTGGAGCTTCCCGGATGCGCCACTACGAGGCGTCTTTGGCAGGAATGACGTGTACGCAGGTATCACCGGATGGGAGAGCTTCGAGCCCTGGCTGAGCCGGATCGAGAGCTTTCCTGAAAGCTCGCTCTGGCCGCTCGTCGATCAGATTCCGTCCGAATGGTATGACTCTGCTGCGGACGAACTCGAACAATTGCTGTCGAGGCTGTTGGAGCGCCGCACCAGAGTGCGGGACTTGATCCTGTCGTTCAAGAACTCCTCCCGCAATCCCTTTCCCAATTGGTCTCGACTAGCGGCGTAGGCCCACGAAACAACCGCCCTCACAGCTGTCTGTTACACTCTCAGCCAATTCACTTACTCAGGTCAGGAAAGGATGCCATGGACATCGCAAACGTAGTGGCAGCCCTCAAAGAACAGCGCACTCGCATCGACCATGCCATTGCTGCCCTTGAAGGACTCGGTTCTCCTGCTCGGCGGGGCCGCCCGCCAAAGACCGGTTCAACCACGGGTCGACACATGAGCGCGGCAGCCCGTAAGCGGATATCAGAAGCCATGAAGCAGCGCTGGGCAAAGTGGAAGCGCAAGTCTGCTCCGAAGAAGTCTGCTCCCGCGAAGACGAAGGCCCGTCCCGGCGATGAGCGCTGCGGCCAGGAAGAAGTTGTCGGACTTGATGAAAGCCCGTTGGGCCGCGAAGAAGAAGTCCGCCTAGCGCGGTTTCCGTCAGCCAACCATTGGCACTCATGCCAAAGGATTCAAGACTTCGCTCAGGTTGCGACGATCGCGTGGACATTGAGCAAGCGCGACCGGGCACATACGTCTTGGTGCTTTCATCGAGATCGACCGACCTGATCCAGATAGGAAGGCTCGGCGCTCTACAGCTTCAGTCGGGCTTCTACGTCTATGTCGGCAGCGCCCTCGGGCCGGGAGGCGTCCGTGCCCGACTCGCCCATCATCTCAAGCTCTCACGCCGGCCTCACTGGCACATCGACTACTTGAGAGCGCATACCAGGGTCGAAGAAATCTGCTACCGTCTCGACACTCGGCGTTTGGAGCATGTCTGGGCGGAACACATCAAATTGACTGAAGGAGCCGCAGTTCCTCTCGTCGGCTTTGGATCCACCGATTGCGGATGCGAGTCTCACCTCTTTTTCTTCGAGCAACGACCGTCACGTGAGCGATTCAGGCAAGTGCTAGGGAAGGGTATCAGGACCGTTTCTTGCTAGCGCCGTAGAACGTGACCTCGCCATCAACAACGACCGCCACGAACCTGTTGCTCTCTGCGTCCTTGAATTGCACGACCTGATGACCGCTGCGAGCCAACTGTCCCCATCGGCTCGGTTTCTCCGGATTCTGCTCGATGGCTTCATATTCGTGGCCCTCAACACTGAATGCGGCGGTTTTCAAATGCTGTCGACTTGTGCGGCGGACGGGTGTGGATATCCCGCCCACGCTAACCGAAGTACCGGTCATCAGCTGCGTGGCGATCGACTTAAAGGTCTCGGCCTCTATCATTGGTTCACGCCTCGCTAGAACTTCAGCCCCAAAGCCTTGGTGGTGAACTCCACCAATGGCGACATCTTTCGGCATGAGGAGACGAAATCCCGCATCAGTTTGGCGCTGCAGATTTGCTCCTCGCTGAGCGGAACCGACGTGACAAAGTCCTTCATCTTCAGGTCGTCGATAAAAGGGTGACTGGCATCGAATCCACGCGGCGGCCGCGATAGTTTGTCTCCCTCAAGAATCAGCTTCTTCCGGACTTTGGCCCACTGCTCCATGTCGTGCGCAATAGCCGTCCGCACTCTGGTCAGAGCCCGATTGTCCGGATGCCAGATGCCTGCCGCAACGAAGCAACTGTCTGGCTCAAGGTGCAGATAGAAAACCGGCGCATGAGCATCCTTGCCGCTGGCATGAGAAAAGTGAATGCCGACGTGAGTTTTGAAAGGACGCCCGTCAGGTGAGAAGCGAGTGTCGCGATAGATGCGAAACAGGGAGCCGCGGGTAGGCCGCGCATCGGCGACGAAGTGGGGACTGATCCTGCCCAGGTAGGGCGCAAACCCGCTGATGAACGACAGCGCTGGTTCGACAATGGACGTCTGGTATCGCGCCTTGTTCTTTGCGAACCACTCGCGGTCGTTGTGCCGCTTTAGCTGCCGCAGAAATACGAAGACTTCTGGGCTGAAGAAAGCCGTGTCAGCCATCAAAATTCCCCCGGTGCAAACGTCAGTTTACCGGCTTCGCTCCGCGTGCCTGTATCTCTCGCCAGACCAGCACTGCAAGCTGCACGGAATCGTAAATGGTCGCCTTCAACTTGGGGCTTGGCTGGATGGGCTCTCCCCGCAGCCGAATGGCTGCAATCAGGCAGGCGGCTATGAGCAGTGCACCACGTTCACGTTCTTCCGGCATGCCAGTCAGTGTAGGCGAACAAAAAAGCGAATAGTCAAGCGCCGCGCCGAATGGCATAACTCCATGCCGCTGAAGGTCAGCGCTTCCCACTGTTCCGGTGGCGCCGTTCGGCAGATCTGAGTATGGCGGAAAGCTCCGTGGAAAACGCCTTCGCGAGATCGGCGAGCGTTCGTAGGGTTGGGCTCTTGGTGCCGCGTTCCAGTTGGCCGATGTAGCGCTCGGTATATCCCAGATCGTGCGCCAATTTTGCCTGGCTCCATCCGCGATCCACACGCAATCGGGTAATCTCAGCGCCGACAGCCTCACCTAACGTGCGGGATTCACGCCGTTTATCAGCACCAATCTGTTTGGGCACACCCCCATAGTTGTCGTTTGACGCTAAATGATTGAGGAACTATAGTTCGTGGTTGATTCAAGGTGAGAGTTTTCGCTCCGGAAATGAGGCGTCGGCTTGCGCCGGTTCGGCAGGAACCGAAGGTCAAGCCCGGCGGAAATGCTGACGACAAGTTGCTTCCGGCATCGGCGAAATCGACTAAAATAGGGCGGCAGGCAGCAGGCTCCGAAACGACGATCGACGACACTCAGCCCTGCGTCCCCATCCCAGGTACCCCGGTGTGAAGAAATCCAAACGCGAATCCGTGCGCGACTCGACCGCTCGACTTCAGCGGGCCGCCCGCGAGCGCGCCGATGAGGAGGCCCGTCGGATACCGTGGCAGCGGCTCTACGAAGTTCGCAATCAATACATCGACTGGCAGGAGTTTAATTTCTGGGCTCGCTCGATCCTCGAAGTTGAGGAGCGAATCATTGACTGGCTAGCCGAGATTCTCCAGAACCGCTGTCCGGGATTTCTTGAAACGGAAAAAGCGCTCACGCCCAAAGCAGTCAAGACCCGGCCTCTGGTTCTCCGCCTGGAAGATTGGATTGAGGATCATGTTTTTGGCTTGGCCAAGCAGGAAGGCTCGTTCTTCGCAAGCACGTATTACGCAGTACGAGACCCGCGCTACCAGCGAGCCGAAGTGTGCTGGTCGGAGTGCACCGAGAAGTGGAAGAAAGCCAAACCGGTCCAGTATCCGTCGTTCGAGGAGTGGAAAGGCATGGCGGCGCAATGTGACGAGACTGCCCATCTGACGGCCCGAGAGCGCAAGGCCAGGGCATCGGCGAAGCTGGTGCATCCTGACCGCCTCTCCGAGGCTGCTACTCGTTACATGGATTGTGAGGCTCTTGCCTACTGGGCACGACAGGCGCTGGAGCGAGGATCAGAACCTCCCGCAGAGGTTGTGCGCGAGCTGGAACGTCGTTGCCCAGGGTACTTGGACGCCGGGCACAAAGCGCCAGCACAGGAGGCCAGTGCTGCTACACAAGAATGGCAGCGGCTGATGCTCTGGATCGCTGACCACTTACTTCCAGGACGCGCAAACCGAGGGCTGGTTCGATGCCATTCTCATCCAAGTGCGGAGCCATCCGCGGGCCATTCGAACCATGGAATATGCCGACCACTGTGATGAGCTCTGGATTTCGAAGTTGCCGAGCCCTTACCCCTCGTTTGAGGACTGGCGCCGGGATGCCGATTCTTATGTTGAACTCACCGTTAACTGATCGCCCGGCCTAGCGCTCCAACGACTCCGAGAATTGGGCCCTCGATCCTTGGTTGGGAGATTGGGCAGAAGCCGCGGCCACAGATTGGCAGGTTCTGACATGCCGGAAGTATGCGTTGCCGGCGATCTTCCTTCCACAGTGACAGGCTCTGATCACCAAGGCATGCTTTTGAATGCGCGAAACTGTCATGCCGTTTGTAGCGGATTGTGAAACGCCGTATTCACTTACCAGCCACTTTGCAGTGGCCGGATCGATCAGCGTCATGTTGATCCGGTCGCCGTGCTTCTTGCAGAACTCCTCAAACGACCTATCGGTAACAAATGTGTCAACGAGCCTTAGCTGGCCAGCGGAAATCCGCTCTGTACTTCGGCCACGGTTACGCCAAGAAGGTCCGCAGCCCGTTCCCACGTGTATCCTTCCTCTCCCTTAGCGCGGGCAGCCGTGACTCGTTCGAGGGTGGAGGGGGCCAAAGATGGCCGATTCTGATCGCAAAACGCCGCCAGGGAGCTTGCCGATATGCGCGCATCTCGCACCTTCAATAGACCGTTTCCGATGAAATACGTCAGCCGGGAGGGACGCACCCGCAACATCTTACACAGTGCCCGCAGCGACCACGCATCCGTGACTCTCGCACTCATTCCAAGTGCCGCCATCCGGAAGCGGACCGCGACGACCGAACGGTCCAGGCGCTGAGCAATCCTTCTGACTGGTTCGTACCCGGCCAGGTTCAACAACCTGTCGTCATCCGCCGGCGTCCATGGCCTGCGAAACGGCCGCCGGGTGCGGCAGCTTCCCCTGACTTCTTTGCCTTGGCTGGGTGGCGCTCTTCAAAAGCCGCCCGTTTGGCTGTCCTCCGCAACTCATTGATGCGCTTCCAGCAGTCTACACGCTTCCAGTCCGGGACAAGCTCCAGGACTCGGTTGATTGCATCACGCTTTTTGGCAGGCCCGAGTTTGATCCCGGCAATCAGCAATCGATCGATCGCCGCCAACTGCTTGCTAGGCTTATTACCCTTTCGTCCCGGAGCACTGGGCATTGCGCAACCTCACTGCAGGCAGACCAGAATCGTGAGCTTGCATCGCGCGACTATGCGAAATGCACACCGGTCGCGAGCAGTTACTCACGAACAATCCAGAGCGAAGTTGGCTGCGGTTATCAACGCGGTGCCACGTTCGTGGTTCCGCACATCTTTCCTTTGGACGAAGGAGCGCCTGATCGTCAGCTGGGCCGAGAGCACGCCGAGTCTGCACGTTCCAGCGCGCGATTGCCGGTGCAGTTGGAGGCCGCTTGGCTGCTGCTTTGCTAAGCGGCGATGCTCGGTCCGCTGTTTATTGCCCCATACTTACTGAAGGAACATCTGGGCGGAAAAAGTATCAAAAGAAAGTTATCGCCTAAAGGTGGTGAGCCTCCGCAGAAGTACGGAAAGGAATCGACAAAGGAGTCGAGCTACATCGCGCGGAGCGTGTGCGATGTGCCCTGGTCGCCAACTTGCGAAACGGTAAAAAGAGAGACGGTCGTCTTGACACTCCTTCCCATTCGATGGCAATCTTCAACTCTGGCCGGCGAACCCTAGGAGATGTGAGGCCCCTGGATGCCGAGCCCGGAATTGAACCCAGATTGGGTCCTTTCTAGTAGTTCCTCAGAAACCAAGGCGCAGCCGCTCCATCCTGACAACGAGCTGATATCTGTCGCGAGCCGACTTTGGCCGCGAGTACAGGCTCATGCGCGCCGGGCACTCGCGAACAAGAATTCGGATGACAGTGTGGCTTTGGCGGCAGAAGTTTGGGAGGGCGTGCTGCAGTCGGTCTCGAAGACTCGGCAGCGGCGCAATGGAAAAGGCGCGGAGATACTGGATCTGGAAGCGTACCTGTTCGGAGCCTTTCATCATCGCTTCAATCGGGCACTGAAGAAGGAACGACGAAGACAGGCGACGATCGAGCTTGTTGCTTCAAGCCATGATCTTGAGCAACTTCCAGGGGCTCGGGACTTAAAGTCTTCGCGTGATCTGGAGCATTCCATCCAGGTCAAAGAGGTCGTCCAGAATATGGACGGCTGGACGCGCAAGGTATGGACCGCGCGGCAATATGGATATTCCTGGAGAGAAATCGCAGAACACGTGGGCCTGGGCGAACAGGCGGCCAAAGTTCGATTTCATCATGCGCTTCGCAGGCTTGCGGCTCGCTTGGGGTACGGCAAATGAACGAACAACGGCGAGCAAGTGGTCCGCATCCTGATCCCGACGGTAAACTTGGCACTTCCGAGGAAAGCAACTTCAACGAGGGCAGGCAGGGTCTGAGCGAACAGGAAGAATTCAACAAAGAAGAAAAGCGCGTCTTGGATCTGCTGACGCAGGGTCTGTCACGCGAATTTCCGAACCCCCAGCGCGTTGGGTGCCCTGACTCTGCGGTACTCACAGGTATCGCTTTCCGCAAGCTGCGCCTGGCAGAGGTCGAGCCGTGGCTGGAGCACCTCGGTTCCTGCAGTCCGTGCTTTCAGGAATTCACCGAACTGCGCAAACAAGCGACGAGTCAACGACGCCGCACACAGGCGTGGCTCGCCGTGGCTGCGGTTCTCATCTTCGCGGTGGCGGGATGGCTGTGGATGCGAACTCAACATCCGGTGCAGCCAACCGAAACTGCTGTTCTTGACCTCCGGGAACTCTCGGTGGGTCGTGGGCAAGACTCACCTCAGACCGATCAGCGAACTCTCGAAATCCATCGCTCGGCCAAGCACCTGATTCTGGACTTGCCCATTGGGAGCAAAGAAGGAGCCTACGATATCGCCATACTGAGTGAATCGGGCGCTCAGATTGGGGGCCACCGGGAGGTCAGATTCTGGGGGCCACCGGCACCGCGCAGTTGCAGGATCACATTGTCAGCTTGCGGGCTGACGTCGACGTTGGCGGAGTTCCGCCAGGGCTGTATTTTCTTGCACTCCGCCAACCCGGTCTGGAATGGACCCGATACCCCCTCCGCGTATTTTGATCGCAACCGCAGATTTGCTAGGCGAACAAAAAGCGAATATGATACGCTGCGTTCATGGACGAGGGTCGCAAACGAGTGCTCGCGATTGTGGCTGGAATCCTGGTGGCGCGTCATCTGAAGACGACCGAAGATCTCTTCGATTCCAAGCCAAGCCCAAGAACGGAGTCTCTCGTTGCCGCGGCCGTTCAGTGGGCCGAGAGGATCATGAAGAAAATCGATGGCGTCTATCAGCGATGACACAGTTGTATCGACGCTTGTGAAATGCAGTCACGGCAGCATGAGCCGAAGATGGAATGGATCGATCATGTGCGGTCGTTACCGGCTGTCCAGGCGTAAACAACTGATCGAAGAATACTTCGAGGCTGCCAGCGAGGTCGATTGGGAGCCGCGCTACAACATCGCTCCTTCCCAGAACGTGGGGATCGTACGTCAGGACGCTACTCGACCGCGTCGTGAATTCTGCTTAGCTCGGTGGGGCATGATCCCCTACTGGGCGAAAGATCCCACCATCGGACAAAAGATGATCAACGCCCGCTCGGAGACGGTCGGCGATAAACCGGCCTTCCGCGACCCGTTTCGATATCGCCGATGTCTAGTCCCAGCAGACGGCTTTTACGAATGGGGACGGACAGGGAAGCTCAAGCAACCTTTTCACTTCGGAATGGTCGATGACTCGCTGTTTGCTTTTGCTGGCTTGTGGGATCGATGGAAAGACAACGGCGGGAACCTGATCGAATCCTGCTCGATTCTCACTACCAAACCGAACGCACTACTCGCGGACGTGCATGACCGCATGCCGGTAATTCTGGGTCCTGAGAATTACGAATTGTGGCTCGATCCGGGTTTCAAAGACCTCGCTTCGTTGTCCGAGATGCTAAAGCCGTTCAACTCTGCCCTTATGAAGCGCTATCCCGTCAGCACCCGAGTCAATACTCCTAAGAATGATGATCCCGAGTGTGCCGCGGAGATCGCATTGACAAGCACCGCAACTGCCAGCTGAAACGATCAAGAATCGACTGTGCCTCTTGCTACAAGCTCATGACAACCTCGATCGCTTTTTCCAATTGTGTGTCTCTGCCTTCCCGCAAGGCTTCTCGTGAGAGTTCAGTTGAAACCGCCGGATGTGATCCCGTCGTTTTCCAACATTCTCCCCTGCCAAGTGAGATAGGCGGCAACAGGCAATCCGAGAATATAGCCATGCCCCACCTTGAATGCTCCACCACTTAGCAGCCGGCCGGGCGTCTTGGTCCCAACGATGGTCGCGAGTTTGTTTTCCTCCGCAAATGCCGACACCATTTCGCCCGCGCTGGCAGTGTGCTCGTTCACCATCAGCACAACACGTCCGTGGAAGCGTCGTGGACCCAGGCCTTCAGTGACCACAAGGATGGACTTGTCCACGAAGGCATACCGGGCTGCCAGCCAAAAGAGAGTCGATTTGCGAGACGGAATCCGTCCAAAACGGGTCAGTTCTTCTCTCCGATAGCCACGCTCGCGACGCTTGCGAGTCAGGCTGTAGCCCACCTCTATTTTCCCCGGCGTAAGGTAGCTCATCAGGCGGAGTCCGCCGATCCCACCACCTGTGTTGCCGCGTAGGTCGACAATGAGTCGGCTGCAGCCGTTAAGAGACGCGATTCCTCGATCGATGTCCTTTGCCACATCGATTCCGATCGCACCTGGAAACATCGTCACCGTGAGCAGGCCGATTTCATCGCTGAGCATTTCAGCGTGAACTGCCTCAGGGGCGGTTACTGGATGCTTCTTGGACTTGGGCCTGGGCAACTGAAGGCTGACTCCCTGAACTCCGCCGTCCAGTTTCTGGATGGTGAGCTGCGCTGATTCTCCGGCGGAAAAATTCAGATCCTCGGGAGGACGAATCTCTCGCTCGCCGGTTCCGAGCAACAGGTCCCCAGGCCGTATCCCAGCCAAGTAAGCCGGGCCGCCTCGGTGCACGTCCTGAAACATCCAGCGCTCGGTGCCATTCATCGCGAGGCGATGCAGAGTCGCGTTGATCGCATGTCGCGCCGGTATATTTCGCATCCCAGCGTGCCGGAATCCGGTGTGGCTGGTCTTGAGTTCTGCGACCAGTCGGTTGACTTCCTTCTCGAATGCTTCGGGCTCGCTACATGCGAGGATTTGATCTCTTCGGCTACGAACCAGCGCAGCCCAATCCGTCCCGTTCATCGCGGGATTGAAATGCTTGGTTTCCACCAACCGGCAGACCTTGTCAAAAATCTTCGTGCGTTCGTCTAGCGTCAGATTCATTGCTCCCTAATCCTAATCGGTGTTGATGCGTCCCCAATCGCTACGAACCCTGCCCAATAAAATGGGCTCACTTGTTCGCCATATTTCGTCAGCAGATCCAGCTTGGCGCCTCGCAACGCCGAACTCGTCTCTTCTCCAAGCGCCAGGCGCTGGTAGAAACGTTCCATCAGGGCACTGGCAAACGTGTCATCCGCGCTCCACAGGCTCGCGACAACGGTTTTCGAACCAGCCGCCAGGAAGGCTTCTGCCAAATCGCTCACGCCTTCCTCCCCTTGTAATTTGCCCACTCCGGTGTCGCATGCTGAAAGAGTCGTCAGCTCGGCATTTAATCGTAACTTCTTAATTTCTCGCACCTGCAGCAAACCATCTTCACCAGCTTTCGGATCGGCCCCAAGGACTAATGCCGATCGTTCCGGATATAGCGGGTCGGCAAATCCGTGGACAGCCAAATGCAGCACGCGAAACTCATTCAGCGGTTCTTTCTTGAACGCACTCTCCGTGGCGCTCGCACCAAACAGTGTTTCTGCATCCTTTCCAACAATTCTACTGATGCTCTCGACCTCTTTCCGCGTCTGCGGCAGATCATGAAGCTGCATTCCCACGAAGTCGGCGAAACTGCGAACAAACCGGCCCCGCAATGTCTCGGAAGCCGGGAATGCTTTCCCCTTACCGCCTTGATTTTCGTAAGCAACGTCCCCCACTCCGAGGAACGGTCGAGAGGGCTCTTGCTGTTTGTCCCTCCTTCGCAGCGCATCGAGAACCGTGGCGGAGGGAGCATAGCTGATGGCAGCGGAGGTTAGCAGATACTGCCCCTGGCTATTCTGTAGCGCTTCGAACGGCAGCAGGTTTAATATGCCGTCCGGCACAACGATGAATCGCTTGTCCGTAGATGTCCCAGGAATGGGCTGCACAAGAAACGCATACAGTTGCTTCGCTTCTTCAGCCCCGGTCTTCTTTGCGCGGATTTCATCAATATAGCGCTGGGCGAGTTTTTCGATTTCCTTTCGGCCAGCCGGTAGCACTCGGAGGTTTACGGTGGTGCGCGTGACCGAAATACAGAAGGAGTTCGGTTCGGAGAGTACGTACTCCAGTAGAGTCTCGTCTGACTTCAGGCTCTCTTGAACCTGGGATAGCGGTGCGGGGTCAATGGGAAAGCGCTGATCTCCCTCGTTCCACGCCAAGCGCAACCGCCACTCATATTCCGCCAGAGCATCAAGCAACTGTTCACGCTCGACGGGACTGTTGGTCTGCATCAAGCGGGTTTGAGTGTTGGCGACATAACTGTCCAGTGTCGCCGCCTCGGTAGACCCCGATCTCGGAGCGGTCTTTCTGTCTTCCAGGGCGCTGGCCAGAGTTCGTCCTCGGACACGTTCCAATATTTGGAATGCACCAGCGGTGTCACCCCCCTTCGCAACGAGCTCGAAGTGTTGGAGGTAGGTCTGACTCATAGCCGCGGCTATGGAACTGTTCCAATACGAGTCATCGCCGCCTAGCATGCCGTCGATGACGTCTTCCGCATGCTTGTAGAGTGCCTTCGCTTCTGCAATGCGGCCGCGTCGTGCTTTCAGATCAGCCAACATTGTTAGATTCCGCGGCACGTAATAGCGATCACCGACCTGCTGGCTCGCAGCGAGACCCCGCGTCGCACGAGCATCCGCAGCAGAAAGATTTCCGGAATCACGATAAAGTTTCGCCAGTTCGAACATAGCGTCGGCTTCCATGCGGTAGAACCGGACGCTTTCTGCTAATCGCCCCGCATCCTCCAGATCGGCAATGGCCTCTTGCTGGTTTCCGCTTTGCGCCTTGAGCTTCCCAAGGATGATCAGCAGTTGTGCCTCATGGCCTTGCTTCTGCTGTGATCGGGCTTTCGCGAGTGCGTCCTGGAGTACGCTTTTTGCTTCATCTGGTCTGCCTAACGCGACCAGTGCTTGTGCCTTTCCTTCGTACGCCATGAAGGGAAGTCCGGAATCCTTTTCCGCCTCCGCGATCTTGATTGCCCTCTCAAAAAACATCAGGGCGTCAGAGGGGCGGTTGACCTCTACCAGGCCGTTTCCCAGCATTTCCAGAAAGCGAATCTGACCACCACTATCGCCATTAGCCATCGTTGAGACTAGGGCTCCGCCCAGGAGCTTTGCTGCCCGTTCGGAATCTCCCTCCAGGAAGGCAATGACGCCTAATTCGCCAGAGGCCCTGGTCGCCCATTTGTCATCCCCAAGACTCTTTGCAATCTGTTGGGCCTCCAGCCAGTCTTGTTTCTCCGCCCGATAGTCAATCTCGATGTCGGTGTAGCCTTTTGCTGCGAGGCACCAGAGGCGCAACCTTGGATCGTTGCGCGTGATTGGGTTCTGCAACTGGTCGTTCAAGAATCGTGACAGATCGACGAAGGACATCGTCTCGGCTTCTGATCTGAGGTATCCAATTTGCGCGTAGAGCTGATTTCGGTTATCGCCTCGATCTGCGAAGAACTTTTCCGCCTTCGCGTACAAGGGAGCAGCTTTCGGCCCGTTGTTGAGCCAGTAAAGGCGGTTAGCTTCTGCCAAGAGTACATGTGGATCGGATGAACTTTCCGGATGGCCTAACCCATCACTAATGTTGAGCTGCTTGTCGGCAGATATTCTTCGGAGCCACGTGTAGGTGGGACGCGAGGAGGGAATGACAACCGCCAGAACCAAGGCCGCTACAACTAGCGCCTCCTTTGGGACACGAATCCTCACTCGGTGCATACCGGGCCTGGTTAGTGGAGGATGTGCAGAGAGCAAGCGATATGCCACAGGATGTGGACTGAAAACAAGAGGCTTACGAAGCGCGTTGGATATGGAGGCCGGTAAGTTTTACCGGCGCTGGGAAAGACTTGCGGGCCAATCAACTTGGCATACATTGCCTGGGAGTCGCCATTTTGCACTACCGCAGGGCCCCCCTATAATGCACGCCGACAGCATGGCTCTTGCGTCCTTCAACCCGTCCGTTCATGTCTGCCGGGAGCGCGTGGTCAGCGTACAGGTGCAGGAGGAGCTTGCTGCCTGTGTGTTCGTCAATCAAACCAAGCTTCTCTTGTCGCGTTTTCTTGCGAAGTCTGTCGCTGTCGGCGACGAGATCACATTTCCGATTCCAGCACCAGATGCAGTCGGCTCGGAAATCCTCATCACCAAGAATGCTGCGTCCGGATCGAGCCGCCATATCTACCAGGCGGCAATTGGATTCGTTAGCCAGCCCAAGCAGGACAAACGAAATCAGTACTTCGTTCCGGCCGAAGTTCGCAGGGGTAGCGTTGGCATCGGCACGATTTTCCTGCCTTGCGAGGTCCTGCGCGAATACTTCTATCGCCTGCCGCGTGCGGCCGACGGCGTCGATCATCCCACTCTGTACGAGGTCTTGCGTATCCCGGCCAGCGCTTCGCCCTCCGAGCTTCGCGTCGCTTTCAAGCTGCGCGATCTGGAGCTAAGGACGGCGGGCGTGCGGCATAGCGAGCGAGTCGCCCTCGAACGGGCATTCAACATCGTTGGTCATCCCGAACTGCGCGCTTGCTATGACGCGCTGCTGGCCGATCCCAGAAGCTCCTGCCGTATTTCCGTATGGCGGATTCGGCTCTCTTCTTGTTGCCGGCGAGCCTTCCCGTGACGGAAGGACGTTCTTTGCCCGCCGCATCGTCGCGTTTTCACCCGATCTCCGGCGACGGCGATTCCATGTGCCACTGCGCAGATGTGATTTCTACGATGACCGGGCACTCTGCCGCGACATGCGTCGAAAGCTGGAATTCTGGCTCGATCCAGCCGCCCTGCATACACTCTGGGACCGCACCTGGAATCAGTGGAAACATCTGTTAGGAACCAAAATCGAGGTCGAGGGCACGTTCGTACAGAGCGGCAAATACCGCAAGCGTCGTGAGCAGTGGGAGCTCGTTACTTGGGAAACTGCGTTGCCGAGCCGGTTGGAGGTCAAACTGCCGTCCGATTTCCAGCAGCAAATCGAATCCGCCAAAACTGCCTATCATCGTTTCGGCCAGTATTCGCGGGCTCTGGACCAGATCCGACTGTGCCTTGAAAATCGGGCAGTCGAGAAAGCAGAACTGCAGCGAATGTGTTCCGAGCTGCATGTTCCCGGCGACTTTGATGTCGCCCAGATCAGTTGGCGCCCTGATTATGACCCGTTCTTCTATCGCCAACTCTCACGCCGGGCACGCCGGATCTATCTATTTCGGGATGAATACATCTTCGACGTGGAGAAAGCCGTGGTCGTCGAAACCCCACAACTCGGCCACGCGACTTACGTCTTCGCCAAGCCCCGAAGCATGGATACCTTTCTTGCCCTGTACACCAAGATCACGAAGGACGACATTCGACGAAACCGAGACAATGCCGCCGAACGGCTCGGCTTTCTGGGGCGCGTGATCCACGGGACGAATCCACGAGCGTGGCTCAAGGAAGTCAGGCAACGCGTAGGGGAGGGAATTGACTTTGCAGCAGCCATGGAGGACTGAATCACGGACCAATTCGCGACCCACTTTCGTGGCATTCGACTTGGCGGCGGACTCCTGCACACCAGCTGATTTGCACAGTCAAAGTGTGATCGGTGAAATAAATCTATTGACGATCATGATTCCAGGGCGAGGCCGAGCTTTCGCATCCGGAGTACCACCGCTTTGCAGTGAGAACGGTTTTAGCAAGAAATTCCTGCCAGCTCTGCCAAATTACAAGCAAGTCCATACGGACCCCATGGTGCCTGCCCAGCAATCGCCTGATCAGTCCGTTTGACTACCACCCGATTTGAAGTTAACAAGAGCGCTGGAGAAGCCGTTCCATGCGCCTGTCCGCGTTGATCAAAGCTTAAGCGTGCATGGGCTTGGCGGACATGCCGGAGACCACGATCGGAACCCGGCACGACGCATCGAGAACGCACGAGTTTACGAGGAATCTATGTCAACCCAACCAGTCGGGCCACCCCAGCCGAATCGGAGCACCATGTCCGCGAGGCACCCGTCAGTCCACAAGAGGCTGCCCGCTTCCTTCATATGCATCCCAAAACCGTGCTCCGTAAGGCCCGAGAAGGCACACTTCCCGCCCACCCGGTCGGGAGGGATCGGAAGCGTTGGCACTTTTATCTCTCCGAACTGGACGATTGGCTTCGCTCTCAGCTAATCTCAACCAGCCACCCGCGTCGCGAACTCCAAGGAGATTACATTGGCTAAGCGAACGCGGTATCAGTACGGTAGTGTCGAGATCGACAAACGAGTGACAGGACCGGACGTATGGATCTACCGTTGGCGGGAGACGACTTCAGACGGTCGCAAAAAACGAAGGGGTTTTACCGTTGGAACGGTAGAAAAATACAGGACGGAAGCGCATGCCTTGAAGGCAGCAGAAGGGATGCGGCTGCTAATCAACGATGGGGTTGCTGCCCGGGAACCAGTGCTCTTCTGCGGGGTTCTGGACCGTTTCCTTATCGAGCAGAAGCAGGAACAGGAAGCCGAACAAATCACCCACGGTACTCTTGCCTCCTACCGGAGCATGATCAGCCAACACATCCTTCCCAAGTGGGGCGATATGTATCTGCAAGACGTTCGCCCCGCCTTGGTACAGGATTGGCTGCGCAAGCTCACTCTCTCACCAACATACAAAGGCCACATCCGATCACTGATGTACCGTCTCTTCGACAGGGCCATGATCTGGGAACTGATCGGCGTCGATCGGAACCCGATGGACCTGGTCGAAGTGAAGGGCATCAGCAAGCGCAGGAAACGTCCGCGCATTCTCCAGGTGAAGGATGCCTGGCGAATACTCGACGCATTGGCACAGCCCTACCGAACCATCGTGCTGATTGCGCTGTGCTTCGGTTTGCGGATCAGCGAAATCCTTGGGTTGCGCTGGACGGACTTCGATTTCAAGCGGTCGGCCGTCCTGATCCAGCGATCAGCGGTCGGCAAGCGACTCAACAAGTTGAAGACCGAGTGTTCGCAGGACGAGGTCCCGCTCGAACGGGGCTTCATTGTCGAACTGAAGAAATGGCAAGTGCTATGTCTCGAGTCCGAGGGACAATGGCTCTTTCCCAGTCCGGCGACTGGCCGACCCTTGCACGCCGACTCGATTCGTGCCGACTATTTGGTACCGACGGGTCTGCAATTGGGACTTGGAAGGATCGGGTTCCACACGTTCCGCCACACATACCGTGCATGGCTGGACGAAACCGGAGCTCCCGTGGGCGTGCAGCAGAAGCTCATGCGACACGCGCACATTTCCACCACGATGGACCAGTATGGCAATGCATCGATGGAAGCCAAGCGCAAAGCCAATCGGCCTCTGGTGCAAAGACTCTTGAAAAGAACGGCTGGCAGCGAGCCAGTTTTCATTCAATAAATAAGGGAAACTGTGTGGCAGTTTCCCTTATTGGACAGTTTTGGACAGTCGCTCAACTTTAACTCTTGTCCGCAACTCTATGATTCCGTTGGTTGCGGGGGGTGGATTTGAACCACCGACCTTTGGGTTATGAGCCCAACGAGCTACCAGACTGCTCCACCCCGCAAATCGATCATAGCGGCTGATGAACATCAGGTCAAACCGTGGCAGAGTGACACACGAAAGGTGCGGACTGTTCGCAATAGGTGTGGTCTGACGAAAGGTGTAGTGCTTGCGCGTAGGCATCAGGTCAGTCCCGCGGCCAAGCCCGCCGCTAGCGATGCAGCCGCTTCCAGCGAAGTGTTAGCCTTGCGTCATGAGCGATGAGCACCAGGACAAGACGCCACAGACCGCCGCCGTTCTGTGGGCACGCTATTCGCAGATCGCCTTCATCATTCCTGCCGCCGTGGTGGTGGGTTTGCTCGTCGGCAAACTTCTGGATTACTGGTTCCACACTCATTGGCTGTTTCTCGCTGGGGTCATCGTGGGTGCGATCGCAGGGTTTGTTGACTTGATTCGAACGGTAACCCGGGACAAGAGCCTGAAGAGCTAGTAGAGCCGCGACTGGCGCGCTGCGGTACAGTGTTCTGTGCCAATGGCGATGCCCGAACCAACTTCATCGAAGGCCGATCAATTTTTCAATCGCGCGCTGGACCGTATCCGCAAGTTCATGCTAGCGCTCGGGGCATTGGGGCTCTGGTCTGCGTTGCCTTCTTTCACTGGCCAGTGGCCGCCGGATTCGCCGCCGGCGCAGTCGTTTCGTACTCGAATCATCGTTGGCTGGAGCGCGCCGTCGAAGCCGTGGGGGAGCGTATAACGACGGGTCAGAGCCGGGAACGGGGACGCGGGGTTGTCTTCCGCGCGGCACTGCGATACGTCTTCGTCGCCGTGGGTGCCTATGTTATATTTAATGTTTCTCGCGCAGGTCTTTACGGCTTTCTCGGTGGAATTTGCTTACCGATTGCGGCCATCGTCTGCGAAGTCGCTGTGGAACTGTTTGTCGCATTGCGACGCGGATTCTGATTTCCTAAGTCATTTTTGCTCCCGCTTCGACTAAGGTCGAAACTGTGCTGATGCAACATCGAATTCAATGCTGCGAGTCAAGCCTTCATGCATGAACAACTATGGATCGCGGCCCTTCTGAACAGGTACTTTGCCGGGATGGCGAATGCGATCCTCGGTATTTTCCATTTGCATGCGCACGATCCTCAGGCGCCCATCAGCAACTATGTGGCCATGGAGATCCTGGTATTTGTCCTGCTAGTAATTTTCTTCGTGGTCGTTCGCGCGCGCCTTTCGGTTGACGATCCTGGGCCGCTGCAACATACGATGGAAAGCATCGATGCCTTCGTCAGCAAGCAGGGACACGAGGTCATCGGCCACGGATATGAGCGATACACCGCCTACTTGACCACACTGGGAGTCTTCATTCTGACATGCTGCCTCATAGGAGTGATCCCGGGCTTCGAATCGCCAACGGCGGTTCCGTCGGTACCGCTCGGCTGCGCGCTGGTCACGTGGTTCTATTACCATTATCACGGCATTCGCCAGAACGGCTTCGGTTATGTAAAGAACTTTCTAGGACCTGAGCCGTTCTTGGCTTGGCTCTTGTTTCCGATTGAAGTATTTAGCCACTTAGCGCGCATCCTGTCTCTCACCGTCCGTTTATTCGCCAATATATTTGCTGGCGACATGGTGACTCTTGGTTTTTATTTCGCTGTTTCCCATCGCCATTCCGGTGGTGTTCCTGCTGTTGCACATCGGCGTATCG
This sequence comes from uncultured Acidobacteriaceae bacterium, assembly GCA_963782275.1. Lineage (GTDB taxonomy): Bacteria > Acidobacteriota > Terriglobia > Terriglobales > Acidobacteriaceae > Bog-257. The sequence continues at coordinate 144,678 of CAWAJA010000018.1, forward strand.
TTTGTTCAGACCTACATTTTTGTGCTGCTCGCGACAGTCTATATTGGAGAAGCGGTGGCGCATGAACATTGAGAGTCGGCATTTAGCGATTAGCGCAAGTTGTTAGCCGGGAACCTGAAGGCCTGATTGCTACGTGCCAAATGCTGTCCAGCGTGAGGGCGTCAGCATGGTGAACGTCAACCACCCACTGGCAGCGATTCATAAGGAGAGAGAAAATGCGAAAACTGATGATCGTAGTCTTTGCGCTGCTGGCCATCCTGATGATGACCATGCCGGCGTACGCGCAGGGCGGAACGGCTGCTCCTGCGAATAACTTGGTCCCGATTGCTGCGGGATTCGGCATCGCCATCGCGGCAGGCTTGGGCGGTCTTGGCCAGGGCCGAGTCGGAGCCGCGGCCTGCGAGGCCATGGCCCGAAACCCTGCCGCCCGGCCCGCTATTCAGGTGGCCCTTATTCTGGGCCTGGCCTTCATCGAATCGCTGGTGCTGTTCACCCTGGTTATTATTTTCGCCAAGGTCGGTTAGTATCGGCTGCGGCTAAACTTCGGGCGCCCCGTCGATGGACGGGGCGTTCTCGCTGTTGCCGAAGGTTCACACACGCCAACAGGAGGTACTATGTCACAGCTTTGAGACATCGCAATAACGCGATTTTCACTTCCAGAAATTTCACCAAGTTTCCGCTTCTCTTCCCACCTAATTCGGACCTACTCGTCACTCTTGCCCTATAGGGGCAGTGTCACCCACTGCGCTCCTCCATCTAATGTCTTAGTCCATCGTTGCAGAACGCTACGACCCAATGAGTCTCAGGCCACGAAGTCGAAGTCCAATGGTGGCAATAGGAGAGTGACATGAAAAACTACCTTAGCAAACTCGTGGCGCTCGCGTTATTTGCGATGGCGCTGACGGGCGCGACCCTTGCACAGAACAGTGCACACGCGGTCCGCGCCAACATTCCATTCAGCTTCTCGGCTGGCGGTCAAGTGCTGCCGGCTGGAGAATACACAATTTCGATCAACCTGGGGGCGCACTCGGCCATCATGGGGCAGAAAGCGACGGGGAGGAACTCCTTGCTTATCGGCTTCCCGGACGACAGCTCACGCGATGAACGGACCGTGCTGATCTTCAAGTTGGGTGAGGACGAAGTTTATGCATTGCGTGAGGTACGGGGTCCTGATTTGGGCGTCAGCTTCAACGCCAAGAAGGCACAGGCTTCGATGAAGGTGCAGAACCAGAGCGATGAGTCGGTGACCATCATCGCCTCTGCCAAGTAAGGTGACAGTTGCGATACGCGATTAACCTGGGCCGGAAGCGTAGTCCGGCCCAGTTTTTTTTCGCGTACAATGAGGGGTTTTCATAAAGTGGGATAGACAGGAGACCTCTCGATGCAGAAACCCGCTTTCATGGTTTTGGTTGTCACGTTGCTGATGGGCTTGCTGGTCGCGCAGGGCGGAAATAATCCTGCTGACTCTCATGCAGAGAAAACCACGAGCACGGCTCCGCGTGTAGCCGGGTTGCCTCTCGCAGCGGAGCAGGCGATGGCTGCAGTCGATCCGGAAAAGATCCGGGCGCAAGTGAAATTCCTCGCCGGCGATCTGCTGGAAGGACGCGGCACTGGCGCTCGCGGAGGTGAGATTGCGGCCGAGTACATTGCGACGCAATTCGCGCTCTATGGACTTAAGCCGGCCGGTGACAACGGCAGCTTTATGCAGAAGGTGCCGATGGTGGGCATCGCCACGCAGGATGACACCACATTCACGTTGGCTCCGGACAAGGGCGTAGCGATGAACCTGCGCAATCGCGCAGACTTCGTTGCCATGGACGAAACCACCAATGCACAGGACGATGTGGACGCTCCGATCGTTTGGATTGGCTACGGCATTGATGCTCCGGAATTCAACTGGAACGACTACAAAGACGCGGACGTAAAGGGCAAAGTTCTGCTGATGATGGTGAACCAGCCGCCGTCGGACGATCCCAAATTCTTCAACGGCAAGGCTCTGACGTATTACGGTCGCTGGACCTACAAGTTCGAGGAGGCGGCGCGCATGGGAGCAGTTGGCGTCATTCTCATTCATAAGACGGAGATGGCGAGCTACGGATGGAACGTGGTGCGTAATTCCTGGTCGGGCGAGCGCGCGTATGTGCGCAACGATCCCGCTCCGAAGCTGAAAGTCGCAGCCTGGATCCAACTTGACGTCGCAGAAAAACTCGCGCAAGCCTGCGGCATGAATCTTGACACGATGATGGCTGCGGCACAGAAGCCCGGCTTCAAGGCGGTTCTGCTGCCGGCGAAGCTGAAGGCGGAGATGGTCAGCAAAGTCCGGCCTTTTGACGTGAACAACGTCATCGCCAAGTTGCCCGGCTCCGATCCCAAGCTGAAGGACGAGGCTATTGTTTACAGCGCTCATTATGACCATCTCGGCATTGTTGCTGGCATGCCGGGCGACAACATCTACAACGGCGCTCAGGACAACGCCACCGGCTGCGGCATCCTGCTGGAAATCGCCCGAGTCCTTGCCGCAGCCCGGCTACAGCCCAAGCGGTCCATTTACTTCGCCTCGGTTACAGCGGAGGAGCAGGGACTTCGTGGATCCGAGTTCCTCGGCAAACATCCGCCGGTTCCGGCGAAGGAAATTTCGCTCGACCTGAACTACGACGACGTTCCGCCACTCGGCGTGCCCGAAGAAGTGACCGTTGCCGGCGCCGAGCGCACCAGCTTCTATCCGACGGTCGAAAGCACGGCGAGGGACTTTGGGCTCAAGATTGTGCCTGACTCGCAACCCGGCGCGGGACATTACTATCGCTCCGATCACTTCAGCTTCGCGCGCGCCGGCGTGCCTGCGTTTTCGATCGACGAAGGTGTTAAATACCAGGGTCATGATCGCGAGTGGGGCGTGCAACAGGCGAAGGATTTCGTTTCCAAGCACTATCATCAGCCCAGCGACGAATACCATTCGGGCATGGATTTTCGCGGCGATGCGGTGATGGCGCGATTCGGCGTGGCGCTGGGATGGCTCGCAGCCGATCAACCAACGTTGATCGTCTGGAAGGCAGGCGATGAATTCGCCAGGGCGCGGGCGGGAAGCCATTAGCAGTTAGTCGGCAGCTGCTGCCCTTTCCATGCGCATAATTTCCGGACAATACCGTAGCCGTCCTCTGCGTTCGTCCCCAGGACTCGATTTGCGTCCCACCAGCGACCGGCTGCGGGAGACGCTGTTCGATGTTCTGGCGGCTGGACGTGATGTGGTGGACAGCGTGTGGCTAGACCTCTACGCCGGTACCGGCGCTGTCGGCATCGAGGCACTCAGCCGCGGCGCGCGCCAAGTGTACTTCGTCGAGGCGGCGAAGAAGCACGCGCGATTGCTGCGCGAAAACCTGGCATCCCTCGGCATTTCGATCGGATACGAGTTGCACGAGCGGGAGGTGGCACAAGCGTTGCCATTGCTCGATAGCACCGGCGTGGTTTGCGACTACGCCTTTCTCGATCCGCCCTATCGGATGCGAGGGAGCTACGAGCGTACTCTCGGTTACCTGTCGCAGTCGCGGCTGTTGCGGCCGTCAAGCATCAGTGTCGCCGAGCATGAGAAGAAGTTCGACCCCGGCGACCGCTTTGGAGCGTTGGTGCGGTATCGCAGGCTGGATCAGAGTGATGCCTCCCTCAGCTTCTATCGGCTCGGGTAAACTCGTACGTTGACCGTTGCAAACTCGAACGGGTAGGATGAAACGGGCTCGTTTCGGCGAGTACCGAGCGCTCTCCAAGCAGGTCAACATTCTTTTTCCGGAGAGCCTCCATCATTGTTTACACGGTTTCCTAGCTGCAATTACACTTACGGGTTTGCCCGCCGCGGCAGACGTCGCGGCGCGACAGGAGAGATCGATGGCTTCGACTGAAGAACGGGTAAAACAGATCATCGTGGAGCAATTGGGTGTGGACGAAGCAGAGGTGACGCCCAGTGCTTCCTTCGTGGACGATCTTGGGGCGGATTCGCTCGACACGGTCGAGCTGGTCATGGCTTTCGAAGAAGCCTTCGAGATCGAGATTCCTGACGAAGACGCGGAAAAAATTCGCACCGTGCAGGACGCCGTAACCTATATCGAGGAGCATGCCAAGGCCAAGAAGTAAGGAGCGCCTGTCCGGCCCGACACATCAGATTGTTTTCGCCGCCCAGGGCAGGCGGATCGAAAGGAGATTGCTGACCTCATGGCATCGGTAGATGAGCGGGTAAAACAGATCATTGTGGAACAACTCGGCGCGGATGAGGGCGAGGTGACAGCCAACGCTTCGTTCGTAGACGATCTCGGCGCCGATTCGCTTGACACGGTCGAACTGGTCATGGCCTTCGAGGAGGCCTTCGAGATCGAGATTCCCGACGAAGATGCGGAAAAGATCCGCACCGTGAAGGACGCGGTGGATTACATCAACGCGCACGCGAAAGGATCAAAGTAGTTTGCCGCGTCGCGTAGTTGTAACCGGAATCGGAATGATCTGCGCCGTCGGCAACAATGTGCCCGACGTGTGGAAGGCGTTGCTTGCCGGCAGGAGCGGCGTGGAGCGTATTACCAGCTTCGACGTATCGCAGTTTGCCTGCCAGATCGCGGCCGAGGTGAAGAACTTCGACCCGCTTCAGTTCATCGAAAAAAAGGAAGCGCGCAAAATGGCGCGCTTTATTCATCTGGCGATCGCTGCTACAGATGAAGCGCTGCAGATGGCCAAATACAAGGTCGAAAATGAAGACCTGGCCGAGCGCACCGGAGTCAACATTGGCTCCGGCATCGGTGGGTTTGACATCATCGAGCGCGAACACTCCAATCTGCTGAATGGTGGCCCACGCAAGATCTCCCCGTTCTTTATCCCGGCCGCGATCGTCAATCTCGCAGCCGGGCAAGTCAGCATTCGCCATCACGCCAAAGGCCCGAACGAAGCCACCTGCACGGCCTGCACTACCAGCGCCCATTCCATCGGCGACGCTGCCCGTGTAATCAAGTACGGCGATGCCGATGTGATGATTGCCGGCGGCACCGAAGCCGCAATTACCCCAATGGGCGTCGGCGGATTTGCGGCTATGCGCGCGCTCTCCACGCGAAACGACGATCCTCATCGCGCCAGCCGGCCCTGGGATAGGGACCGCGACGGATTCATCATCGGTGAAGGCGCCGGCATTCTCATCCTCGAAGAGCTCGAGTTCGCCCGCAAGCGCGGCGCCAAGATCGTTGCCGAGGTCGTGGGCTACGGCATGAGCGCCGACGCCAACCACATCACCCAACCTGCGCCGGAAGGCGAAGGCGGCTACCGCGTGATGCGCAATGCCATGCGCGACGCCGGCTTGCAGCCGGAGCAGGTTGGCTACGTCAACGCCCATGGCACCTCAACCCCTCTGGGCGACGAACTGGAAGCGACCGCCATCAAGCGGGCCTTCGGCGACCATGCTTACAAGATGCTGGTCAGCTCAACGAAATCCATGACCGGACATCTGCTCGGCGGCGCCGGCGGATTGGAAGCGGCTATTACGGTGCTCGCCCTGCGCGATCAGATCGTCCCGCCGACCGCCAATCTCGATAATCCGGACGAGGGCTGCGATCTCGATTTTGTGGCCCACACGGCTCGCAAGGTCGCAATGGATTACGCTATCTCGAATTCTTTCGGCTTCGGCGGGACGAACGGGTGTCTGGTGTTCAGGCGGTGGACGGAGTAGGGTGGCCGCCTGGCCTTAACGGCGTGGTTCCACCCTCCCGCTGTACCAGGGATGGGAGACAGAACCGGGAGCGGGTGCCTACTGCTTCTGTGCGTCGCCCCTCGTCGTAGTTCCGTGAAGCCTGTCTTCGTAAACGAGCTTCATGCTCTTGCCATCAGATGCGACTGTCATTCTGGCTACGCCGATAACGTTACCGTCGCGCTTGTCGGTCTCCTCTAGTGTGTCCTTGCCGTGCATTTTCACCGAGACGCTGGTGGTGCCGGGATCGCCCTTGTACGGAGCGTCTGTGCCATCCAGTTTGGCCGTGTAGGATTGCCCGGTCGGATTGGTCATGGTCAGCTCATCGCCGTTCACTTTGTAAGTCCAAGTGAGAACGCCGGCAGGATTGTCCGCCTTTTCGGTACGCCATGAGCCGGAGATCATATTCGCGCCGGCGGGTCCTTTGGCGACTCGTTTGGCAGTGTAGGTGCCACTCTGCGTTCCTCCGCTCGGTTCGCCGCTGTCAGTCCAATTAACAGTTAATGTGTTCCCGTCCGCCGAGACCGAATCCTTTTCGCTAAACACAACCTTGCCGTCCCTTTTGCTGGTCTGTTCAACGTTATGGTCGTCAAGAGCTTTCACGCTCAGCATATCGAAATACGGATGTCCGGTTACTTTTTGATCTTGGCCGTCGGCTTTGATGGAATAAGGCGGCGCGCAACTCTTGCACTCGTAGGTGCCATTCCGGAGCAGATAGACATCTGGCTTCTTGGGGAATTGAACGGTGCTCATGTCGAGCTTCCATGTTCCATCAAAAGGGTTTTGCGCCGATAATACCGGCATCAGCAAGAAGATTAGCGACCCAGCCAATAACAGCTTCTTCATGAGTCATCCTCCATTGGTTTATTTGTGGTCACGAATTATATCGGAGTTCGACTGAATAGCCGCGCAGCCGGGTGCGCGCCGGCTCAAGAGGACGAAAGCCGCCCGATTCTCAGGCGTTCGGGGCAGCGAGAGTATTGAGGTACTTCACCAACAGCACTTCATTGCCCTTCTCACTGTAGACGAGGTCGTCCACCAGGTTCTTGGCCAGCAACACACCATAGCCGCCGGGACGCATGCCTTGTTCGTTGCGGATGGAGATGTGCGCGGTGGGGTCTTCGGGAGGATTCCCGACCGCAGCGTGGCGTATTTCCTCGAGCGAGAAGCCCTGTCCGGGATCTTTGATGCGGCACATTGCCACATGGCTGGTACGAATGTAGGAGACCTCCACGTACTGGGTGGGATCGAAGTTACAGCCGTGTTCCATGGCGTTGAGCAGCATCTCGCGGAAGGCGATTCCGACATCTTTCCGCTCGTCGTCCGGCAAATCGAGCTCGGCGATCTCACTCATAAAGTGCAGCACCCGGTCGGCGGTTTGCATCTCGCAGCGCACGTGTAGCTTGATCCACTGCGGTGTCGCCGAGACAATTTCGATGCCGTCATCCCAGGCCGGCGAGTCCAACGCCATTTGCACGATCTCGCTCAGCGACTCCATGGAAAACGACTTGGAGAGATATCCAAAGGCATATTCCCGCATGGATGCGATCACATCATTGGGGGTACTCTCGTCGGCAAGGATAATCATGCGGGTATGCGGACGTACGCCGCGGATTCTGCGCAGGAACGCAACGTCCTCCCGGCCGGAGGTGTGCCGTCCGGTGATGATGAGATCAAAAATGCGCGACTTGGCCAGCGCGAACGCGTCATCATTGCCGGAGGCCTTCTGTAGGGTCCAACCCTGCGTCGTCAGGATGCTGCAGAGCGCAGACTCGACTTCGGAATCGGAGCCGATGAGTAGCGCCGTCTTGGGAGAGGGCGCGGGCGTCGGGGCTTGGGCAAGAGCCATGAGGTTTACAGGTTTCGTCAAGTGCAGTTATAAGGTTCATTGTAAGTTCAAGCCAGGCAGAAAAGAATACTAAATCTCGCCCGACGGTTCGCAGCCCGGTTGCCCGTGCCTCTCCATCGGCCCGAGATCAGACCATTCGCACCCTGTATAATCCCTCCTTTCATGCGCGTTTTCTCGACGATCGGGAGAGACATCCTGACGGCTTCCTGGAGAGGCTCAATGTTTGAACGGTACACGGAAAAGGCCCGGCGAGTAATCTTCTTTGCGCGCTACGAAGCCAGCCAGTTCGGCTCTCCGTACATCGAGACGGAGCACCTGCTGCTGGGCCTGCTGCGCGAGGACAAGGCGCTCACCAACCGGTTCCTTCGGTCCCATGCTTCGGTCGAATCCATCCGGAGACAGATTGAAGGTCACACGACCATCCGGGAGAAGGTTTCCACGTCCGTGGACCTGCCCCTGAGCAATGAGTGCAAGCGTGTGCTGGCCTACGCCGCCGAGGAGGCGGAGCGGCTGTCGCACAAGCACATCGGCACGGAGCATTTGTTGCTGGGATTGCTGCGCGAAGAGAAGTGCTTCGCGGCTGAAATTCTCCACGAACGCGGCTTGAGGTTCCCAATCATTCGCGAAGAGCTGGCGCGGACTTGGCAGGAAAAGTGGCAGCCCTCGCAGGGCAAACGCGAGTCGTCTCGGCGCACTTCCTGGAACCTTACCACCAACCGCTACACTGAGGCGCTGGATGCTCACCGTAAAGCGGGCAGGGAAGTGCTCGACCTTAGCGCGTCGAATCCGACCAAAGTTGGATTGCGCTATCGTGAGGACGAATTGCTGCAAGCCTTGGCGCATCGGGAAGCGCTGATCTACGAACCGCAGCCGAAGGGACTGCTGTCCGCTCGCGAGGCTGTTGCTGGCTACTACGCCGAGCGGGGAAGTGCGCTCTCACCCGACGACCTTATCCTGACCACGAGTACGAGCGAGGCATATTCGTTTGTCTTGCAGCTCCTCTGCGATCCGGGTGACGCCGTTCTGGCGCCGGCGCCGAGTTATCCTCTGCTCGATTTTCTCGCCGATCTTCACGATGTAAAGCTCGTGCCCTATGAGCTGGTCTACTACCATGGCTGGCAGATTGACTTCTCTTCGTTGCACCTCGCGAACGAGCGCGCTCGCGCGGTCGGTGCAACCTGCCGCGCTGTGCTGGTGGTGCATCCCAATAACCCGACCGGCTCCTATGTGAAGCCGCATGAGGCGGAGAAGTTGAATTGCCTTTGCGCCGACAACCGAATGGCGATTATTGCCGATGAAGTTTTTCTCAACTATTCCCTCGGGGGCGAGCCGCTGACTTTTTCGTCGAATCGCGACACGTTGACCTTCACCTTGAGCGGGCTATCCAAGATCTCGGGTCTGCCGCAAATGAAAGTCGCGTGGGTGGCCGTTAACGGCCCGGAAACCTCGAAAGGGGAGTCGTTGCAGCGACTGGAGGTCATCTCCGATACCTATCTTTCGATGAACGCTCCGGTGCAGTGGGCCATTCCGGTGATGCTGGAGGAGCGGCGCGGAATCCATCGGCAACTGATTTACCGCATCCGCGAGAACCTCGCGGAACTGGATGCGCAGTTGGTGACCCAAAGGCTTTGTCAGCGGCTGGCAATCGAAGGTGGTTGGTACGCAGTGTTGCGGATTCCGGCGACCCGTTCGGACGAGGACCTGGCCATCCGCTTGCTGGAACAGACTGGGGTGCTGGTACAGCCGGGACATTTCTACGATTTTCCCGCTGACGGCTATCTGGTGCTCAGCCTAATCACCGAGTTCCAGACTTTCCGGAATGGGATCGGTCGTATGCTGCAATTCATTGCGACCTCGAACGCCTGACCGTATCCAAATAGGAGCCTGGAGAACTGTTCCAGCAAACGTCTTCCCGTTCCGGAACTGCCGGGCGGTATAATTACAGACTGTGCTTAAGTACTCGATCGTCGTACCCTTCCACAACGAGGAAGAAAACGTAACCGAGCTATACGACCGCCTTAAGGCGGTGATGGAAGTCACCAACGAGTCGTTCGAGCTGGTCTTCGTGGACGACGGCAGCGACGACAATACTTTCTGGATGTTGCAGCAGATCGCCTCAGTGGACCGGCGCGTCGTAGTCGTAAAACTGCGTCGCAACTTCGGCCAAACTTCCGCGCTGGCGGCCGGTTTCGATCATGCTGAGGGCGAATACGTTATCGCCATGGATGGCGACCTGCAGCATGACCCCTACGACATTCCCGTGTTCCTGCAGAAGTTGCGCGAGGGATACGACATCGTCAGCGGCTGGCGCAAGCAGCGTATTGATAACTTCGTCATGCGGCGGATTCCATCCAGGGTCGCCAACTGGCTCATGGCTAAGTTGAGCGGCGTGGAGCTGCACGATTTCGGGACTACCTTCAAAGCCTACCGGCGCGAGGTGGTGCAGGAAGTACCACTCTACGGCGAGCTACACCGCTTCATTCCCGCGCTGGCGTCGGCGTATGGCGCGACCATTTGCGAAGTCCCCATACGCAACATAAACCGCGAGAGGGGCGAGTCGCACTACGGAATCTCGCGTACCTTCCGCGTGGTCTTCGATCTCATTACCATCCGCTTCCTGCTCAAATACATGTCCCGTCCGCTGCACTTCTTTGGCGGCATAGGTACGCTTGCCATCATGTCGGGTGGAGGCCTAGGCCTCTGGCTGGCGACCGAAAAGCTCCTAAACCCGAGCTGGGATGTGATGGAGGAGCACGGGCCGCTGGTCGTCTTTGCCGCCGTGCTCATTCTTGCCGGAGTGCAGTTGCTCGCCATCGGATTGCTGGGTGAGATGCAGGTGCGATACCACCACGATCCACGCCGCGCGCCCTATGCCCTCGAGCGGGTGCTGCGCGCGGAAGAGCGGGAACGTTCCCCGCACTCCGAGTAGCGCCGCTCTTCGCCTTTCGCTGTTCGCTTTTCCTTTTGTGACACCGGTATAACTGAGTAAACGCTCACAACGCTGTGAGGCAGCAAGCGCCGAACACGCTAGGGTCTCGTGACCGACGCGTCGCCAGCACTCATCGTCGGGAGCGAAAAGCGAAAGGGTAATAGCGAACCGCGTGTCCGACTGCACGTCCTCGTCGAATAAGCCTCATCCCCTTCGCGGCTACCTCTTCATCGCCGCTGCGACCTTCTTCTGGGGACTCTCGGCTGCCATAGGCCGCGCGGTGTTCACCGGCAGGTTGTTGGGCGGTGAGCAGGCCCTACGGCCTATCGATCCTGTCATTCTGGCGCAATGCCGCACCACCATCTCGCTGGTGATGCTGGCGCCGATTCTTCTGCTGCGGAGCCCGTCCTTGCTGCGGGTGCGCGGCAGCCATGTGGTGCAATTTTTCCTGCTCGGAATCCTTGGTCTCGCCGCATCGAACTTCTTCTATTACTTCGCCATCGAGAAGACGACCGTTGCCACAGCGATCGTTCTGCAATATGTGGCACCGGTCTGGGTGCTGCTTTACATGCTGGCGCGCCGGCTGCAGCGGCCGACGCTACGACGCATCAGCGGCGTGGTCTTGGCGGTGATTGGCTGCGATCTGGCGGTTGGCGGAATCGCCGCCCAGCACGGCTTCCCGTGGCTGGCCATTTCCGGTCCGCGCTTCAACGCTCTAGGAGTAATAGCGGCAGAATTGGCGGCCATTTCCTTCGCCTTCTACAACGTGTACGGTCAGCACCTGCTGCAAATCTACAACCGCTGGACGGTGCTGATGTATGCGCTGTTAGGCGGAGCCGTGTTCTGGCTGATCGTGAATCCGCCCTGGAAGATCGTCGCCCAGCACTACAGCGGCGAACAGTGGCTGTTTATGGCAGTCTTTGCCATCCTCTCGATGCTCGTCCCGTTCTCGCTGTACTTCACCGGCTTGCAGCATCTCGATCCCACGCGCGCCATCGTGACCGCCTGCCTGGAGCCAGTGTGGGCGATTCTGCTTACCGCCGTCCTTCTAGGCGAGCTGGTTTCGCATATGCAAGTTCTGGGAATCGTCGTTGTCCTGTCAGCAACAATTCTGATCCAGCGGCCCGAGCGCGAAGATCGCAGCGAACCCACCATCGCGGTCGAACCCATTGAGTAGCGACATATTCCCGCTACTCCACCTTTTCCGCAATCGGGCCCAGTTCCCAATATCGTTTCAACAGCGTCTCGGGTACCGGCACGGCTTGTCCGCTCAGCAGATGCTTTAACTGCAGCGCATTGACCGCCGCCTTGCCCTCGAAATGATTGTTGGCCACAACGAACGTCTTTTGTGCCTTCGTGGCGATAGCATCAATGCGTGTCTTCCAGCTTTCGACCTCGGCCGCCGTGTACATGTAATCGTAGCGATCGTTGCGCGAGTCGCTGTCGAACCATTGATCGTAGTTGCGTCCATGCAGCCGGACATAGGCGACGGGAGCGGTGACGTGTTCCGTGGGGCCAATCGCCTTGCCCAGTTGCGGCTGGTCGATATTGCAGAAGGCCACCCCCTTCTCGACGAAATAGCGCAGTGTGCCTTCATTGGTCCAACTGTTGTGCCGCACCTCCACCACCAGCGGAAATTGCTTGAACTTTTCGATCACCCCATTCAGATAGTCGCGGTTCGCATTCGTGTTCTTGAACGAAATGGGGAACTGCGCCAGCACCGCTCCGAGCATGTCTTCGGCGGCGATCGACGCCAGACCGTCCTTAGCCAGTTGCTCGTCTTCTGCACTGCTGCGTATGGTCTCGGCCGACGTGCTCTCGACCACCGCGATCGGCGAATGGGTAAAGGCCCGGTTCAGCTTGGCGGTGAACAGAAAGTCTGGATTCACCGCGCGGGCCTTGCGGCACCACAGCGTGCCCCACTCTGGTTTGATATGGCCGTAGAACGAGGTGTTGATCTCCAGCACATCGATATAGCGCGCCAGGTACTCCACCGGATGCTGCGACTTCTTGAGTTGCGCTGGATAGACGATGCCTTCCCAGTCCTTGTATGACCAGCCTGCCGTGCCCACGTAAATCCTTGGTTCTTGCATCTCCGAAGCGAGGTTAGCATGACCGGTTGATATCTCGCGCCAGAGGTCCTCTCAGTACGCCACCATCACGATCCAATACACTCCGCCTGGATGGCTCACACTGGGAGCAAAGCAAACTCCTAGCGAGTATCCGGTGTTGAGCGGCTGCGACACCAGTGTCTTAACACCGTCGGGGAGTTGCTCCAGATCGGTGGCCGTCCAGGCCAGCACCCGGTGAACACCGGCGATGCTTCTTGGCGTGCCGGTATCCAGGGCGTCGATCAGCGCCATGTCACAAGCCATCTGGTGGATCGCAGCCTGGGCCTTGCGGGTCGGCACCGGGATTCCGAGCGACTTCGTAAATTTGACGATAGCTTTTTGGAGGACTGCGTCCGCTTCCGGCTCAGAGTAATCCGCCAGACGATGGGCAAAATCCTCGGTGGCGTAGAGCCGGTCGCCCCTGCGCATCACTCCCACGCCGATCGCGTTGTAGTTGGGATTGAGAAGGTTGGCACGATGGGGCGGCGAGCTCATGAAGCCGGCGTGGATCCCCGGAACGTCCATCTCCAGCCCTACGTTTTCGGCCAGCCGGTCAGAGCGCAGGTTCTCATTCGCAATTCGGACCTGCAGCGACGGCTCACCGTCAAACTGGTGGGAGAGGCTGCTGTGGGTTACCAGCAGTTCGGTGTGATTGCGAGCCGCCTGCGTCAGCCGCTGATCCACGGCCAGCGGCTGCAATCCTTCTCGCGCCCGCTCCTGGTTGATAAGCTCGACTAACTCCTTCTCGCCTGCGGCATCGAATTGACCTTGTGCAAACGAGACCGCCGGTAGCAGCGCCAGTAATAAACAAACAAGAGTGAAGCGGGGCGTTTTGCGAGAGCGCATCTTGTAAGGCATTAGACGCCGCATTCCGGCCTTTCGTTCGGCGCACGGCCAACATACAATACATCATCGCCCCACTGGCTCCGATCATGTCGATTCCCGTCGTCATTCTTCTGATCATCGCGGCGGCCGCAGCAGTCGCCGCGCTGGCTGCCGGGTTCAAGAACACCGCTCTGGCGGAGCGCCGGACTGCCCTGGAGAATGAGCTCATAACCGTCAAAGGAGACCTGTCCCTCAAGCAAACCGAGATCTCGTCTCTGCTGACTGCGCGCGCATCACTCGAGGCCACGCTCGCTTCCGAACGGGAAGCAACGAGAGAGAAGCTGCAGCTTCTCTCCGAAGCCCGCACCGAGCTGGAGAACAGCTTCCAGGCGCTAGCCAACTCCGCGCTGCAAAAGAACAATGCCAACTTTCTCGACCTTGCCAGAACTACGCTGGAGAAGTATCAATCTCAAGCCAAGGGAGAGCTGGAGGCCCGCGAAAAGGCCGTTGAGACGCTGATCAAGCCCATCGCAGACTCGCTCAAACAGGTGGACGAGCAGGTGCGCGCACTGGAGAGGTCGCGGGAACGAGCTTACGGCACCCTCACTTCCCAGGTGGCGTCGTTGCTCGACACCCAGAAAGCTCTCCAGACGGAAACCGGCAACCTCGTCAAGGCACTTCGCGAGCCGCAGGCGCGCGGGCGATGGGGCGAGCTGCAACTGCGCCGCGTCATCGAGATCGCCGGCATGCTCGAACTACTGTGATTTCGAGGAACAGATGTCGGTCACCGACGAAGACCGCCGCTACCGTCCCGACGTGGTGGTAAAGTTGCCCGGTGGCAAGAACATCGTCATCGATTCCAAAGTCCCGCTGACGTCGTATCTCGCAGCGCTGGAAGCCGACGACGCGGCGACGCGCGACGCCTGGCTCATCGATCACGCGCGGCAGCTCAGGCAGCACATCGACAATCTCGCCGGCAAGGCCTACTGGGCCCAATTTCAGCCCACGCCTGAGTTCGTGGTGTTGTTTCTTCCCGGGGAAGTCTTCTTCCGCGCCGCGCTCGACGGCGACGCCGAACTGATCGAGTACGGCGTCAGTCAGAGGGTCGATCGTCGCCTCGCCGACTACTCTGATTGCGCTTCTCAAGGCGGTCGCCTACGGATGGAACCGGAAGAACTTGGCCGAAAGCGCGCAGAAGATCAGCGAGACGGGCAAGCTGCTCTACGACCGGCTTTGCGTGATGACCCGGCATTTCGAGGACATTGGCAGCCGTCTGAGCGCCGCGGTGGATTCCTACAATCGTGCGGTTGGTTCGATGCAGCGCTCGGTGTTTCCGGTGGCGCGCAAGTTTGCCGAGCTCGACAAGTCCCTCGCCGCTGCGGACCTGGAAGACGTTCAGCAGGTGGAAAAGAGTGCGCGCCTGCTCGACGCTCCCGACTGGCAGGACGGCGACGGCGACTCCGGACTGCTCTTTCCCAGCGAGAAAGCCGACGGCGCAAAGGTGTGATCTCTATCCGAACAATGTTGTCTAAGGGAGTTCTGTGCAACGCATATCCAATTTGCCGGACTGGCTGGGTGGCATCGTGGTACCTGCGATTGCGGCCATCATTGGAATGGGTGGGGTGCTGCTTTCCCGCAAATGGGTGGCCCGCCTGCACGCCGTCGCCCTGCACAACGAAGTCGTCAGCTACTATCTCAGCACGGTTGCCATTTTCTACGGCATCATGCTGGGCCTGATCGCGGTCGGTGTGTGGGAAGGCTTCAACGACGCGCGGACGGCGGTGGCGCTCGAAGCCGGTGCGGTGGCCGCCTTGTACCGCGACGTTAGCGGGTTTCCGGAGCCCGACCGCAGCGCCCTGGAGGCCGACCTGCGCGAGTACACCCGCTATGAAATCGAGGAGGCCTGGGCGCTGCATCGCCAGGGCATCATCTCCCCGTCGGCATGCAGAAGCTGTGGCGTTTCCAGGACAAGCTGCAGTCCTTCGAACCCAAAAACCTGGGCCAGCAAGCGCTATATTTCGAGACCCTTCGCGCTTTCAACGATCTCGTCCAAAAGCGCAGCCTGCGGCTGGACAGTATAACCTCGCATTTGCCCCGGCCGCTGTGGAGGTTCGTCATCGTGGGAGCGGTGCTCAGCTTCGCCGTGAGCTGGTTCTTTCAGCCCAAGGACCTCGCCATGCACCTGTGGATGACGGCTTTCTTCGCCGTGCTGCTCGGCCTGGAGATCCATCTCCTGTTCCTGATGGATAATCCTTACCGCGGCAGCATTGGCGTCACTCCCGATGCCTTTCGGGTGGTTTACGACATGCTGATGCGTTAGCGTGCAACGTTCTCCAGAACAGAAATCCGTTCCGATACGGCTTCAAAGTGCATCCGAGCGGTGATACACTCCTCCCATTCATGTGCTGACGCAAGGGGCGACATGCCGTGAGGTGAAGCATGGGCGACACTGTCATTATCTTAGGGGCAGGGGCGACGAAGTCGGTTGGCGGACCGCTGACACAGGACATTCTGCATGGAATCCTTGAGAGCAAAAGCGATCCGGCCACCCAGGGCAAGCTGCTGCCGCTCGAACAATTTTTGATTGAGAATTTCCATCTTCAGCCAACTGCCCAACCGGAAGATTATCCTGGTTTGCCACTCCTCATGAGCCTCCTCGACTTGACCGTCGATCGCAGGCAGCCCTTCCGCAAGGAATGGGCATAGATCGCGTGTCGGAAATTCGCGCTGCTGTAGAAATGGGCATCTTCTACCTGCTGGAGCTTAAGCTTCTGCAGGCCCAGACCAACAATCACTACAACCTGATTCAGAAGCTCTATCCCACTCCCGCTGACCCTTGCATCATATCTTTGAATTACGACCTTATTATTGACACAGCTCTGATGTTCATCAGCGAACAACGTTTCCCTGAGGGTTGTCTTCCGAACTACCACTGCGACATCCGCACCGAGTTCTACCGCAGCGACCAGCGCCGCTTTGGATCGCTGCTCAAGCTTCACGGTTCGCTCAACTTTCTGTACTGCAAGACCTGCCATCGCTTGGAACTTGGCGCGTCCGAATCCAAAAGATATCTCAAGATTCTCAACCGGTTGATGGGAGCCGATGCAAAAGCTACGCTCGATACCTCTTATATGCAACAAGGCAGTCCGTGTCTGACTTGTGGTACCGAGCTCCGTCCTCTCCTGGTTGCTCCCACGCAATTAAAAAACTATCGTAATCCCCATCTCACTCAAATTTGGTACGAAGCCGAGCGTATGTTGAGGGAATGCAAGCGCGCCATTTTCATTGGTTACAGCATGCCCGACGATGACCTGGAAGTCGTCTATCTCTTCAAACGAGGTCTGGCGCATCTTAAGCCGGGCGACTTAACCGTCGTCGAGTACGATACCGCTTATCCGCCTCTCCAGGCCCATCAAGTAGGCCGCCGCTACCGCGCGTTGTTTGGAGACGTTGATTGGCACCCCGAGGGCCTCGACGACTGGGTGAACAATCAGCCGCCGGCGGTCGCTGCCTCCGCCTAAGAGCGGGTGTTTCCAACCCTGGTGGCAGGCTGCCCGCTGGTCTGGGTTCCGCGAAGCTGCGCGTGCAAGTGCATCACCTGCTCGTGCAATGTGTGGCTGAGTTTCTTCCGATCACCCGATGCCTCGATCGGTTCACCAAATGCAATTCGTGCGCGAATAACTTTCTTTCCCATCAAATTCCACATGTGCGGTGGCAGCGCCATGTCGCCCCACCAGCAGACTTCCTGGCCGACGTCTCCTTCGTCCAGTTCGTACGTGATCGCGCACGGCGTGACCGGCGACCCGGCGTCGATCGCTGGCTGCAACATGGTCGAGTGAAAGCGCAGGACGCGATAACCGTCGGTTGTCGTGCCTTCGGGAAAGAGCACAACTGGAACGCCGTTCGTTAGCGACTCTCCGACGCTGACGTTGGCACGCGCGGCATCGGCGCGATCGTGACGGACAACGAAAACAGTTCCGGCCCATCGCGCATAGCGGCCAATGATTGCCCAGTCATTTACTTCTGCCTTCGATACGAAGACGCAAGGCACGGCAGCACTGAAGGCCAGAATATCGAGATAGCTCAAGTGATTGCTGACCATAAGTCCGCTGAAAGGGAGCTGGCCCGTGACCGACAGTTGGACGTCAATTGCTCTGAGTCCGCGTGCGCAGCTCTCGTGCAGCCAGACGGCGGATTCCAATCGTGAAGCGTGGCGCGGCAGCTTGCGATGCCGCCAGAGACCATAAAGGGCCGCTGCCAGAAGAGTTGACAGCCGCCGAAGTGTCCGTAACGGTCGCGCGAGTGGTTCAAACATCGTCGAAAAGCGCAGCCCAGCGCCTGTTGGCAGTGTATCGGAAGCGAAATTGGGAAGCGCGGCGGGCATTAATGGCACACCAACCAGGCCGGTCAAAGATTGGAGGTGGAGGAGGCCAGCCTGTAACCGCAGACCAGTCAACAAGTTCATTGACACTGTAATCCCTAGGTGCTAAGGTCTCGGCTCAAAGGTTTCAACTGAGATTCCAGCATCGCGGCGCGACGCTACCGAATGGCGCGATTGCCCGTGTCACGATGACCGACCAGTTGCTCGGCGCGAGGAAGCGCTTCGTCAGTGGCGCCTCAGCAGGTGTCCATGCTTGATTGCAGGATGTTGGTGAACCCCGGGCCCCCATTTCGTCGCAATGCAGTCGTCTTCTTCGTGGCCGCGCTGTCGCTCGTCCTAGTCCTCTTTCCCTTGGCGGCCTCCGCCGCTCCCCAGCCGACAACGACATCGCTAATGATTGCGCCGAACCCCGCAATGGCAGGGCAGGTAGTGACGCTTAGTGCTACGGTGACCAGCAACGGCGAACCCGTTCTGGTGGGCACAGTGAGCTTCTTGAGCGGCAAGCAGGTCTTGGCTACGGTTCAGGTTGTGCAAGCCTCGGGCACGGCGACGCTCAAGACAAGGTTCGCGCCTGGGATGTTCCAGCTGACCGCGCAGTACAATCTGAATAATGTCTTCCAAGCCAGCCAATCCGGACCGCAACAGCTCACTGTCACCGGCACCGAGCCAACCATCACAACGCTGACCGACCAGCCCGATGGCAACAATTATGACTTTACGGCCACGGTGTTCGGATTTGGGTTCCCCGCGGCCACGGGGACCGCGAGCTTCACCGACCTCACCACGCAGCTCAGTCTGGGCAACGTTGGACTGGTGGGTCCGGGCACGTCAAGCTTCCAATCGCAACAGATGTATGCGACGGGCACTAATCCCATTGGGATCGCAATTGGTGATTTCAACGGCGATGGAATTTCTGATCTAGCTGTAACGAATCACGGTGCAAACACGGTGAGTGTGTTGCTGGGCAAGGGCGACGGCACCTTCCAGGCGCAGCAGACGTACCTAGTCGGCCAGAATCCTCAATCCGTCGCGGTCAGCTGATTTCAACGGGGACGGTATTCCTGACTTAGCGGTAACGAATTACGGTGCTGTGGGCACAATCAGCGTGCTGTTGGGCAACGGCGACGGCACCTTCCAGCAGCAGCAGATGGACGCGGCCGGCGTCGGCCCTTATGGCATCGCGGTCGCTGATTTCAACGGGGATGGCATTGCCGATCTGGCTGTCACTAACCCCAACTCGGCAGTGGCGACAAGGTAAGCGTATTGCTGGGCAACGGCGACGGCACCTTCCAGCAGCAGCAGACATGTACCCGGTCGGCAATCATCCTGAGGGCGTCGCGGTAGGAGATTTCAACGGGGACGGCATGCCAGACCTAGCCGTAGCCAACTTCTCCGACAATATGGTGAGCGTGCTGCTGGGAAAGGCGACGGTACCTTCCAACTGCAGCAGGTGTATGCGGTTGGCCAGGGTCCTGCATTCGTCGCGGTCGCTGATTTCAACGGGGACGGCATTACTGATCTGGCTGTAACCAATCAGACTGACAATACCGTCAGTGTTCTCTTGGGTAGGGGCAATGGCACCTTCCAGCCGCAGCAGACGGACGCGGTCGGCTTGAACCCGAAAGGCATCGCGGTAGCTGATTTCAACGGGGACGGCATCGGCGATCTGGCTGTGGCCAACATCCTAGCCAATCCGCCTACCGTCAGTGTGCTCTTGGGTAGCGGTAACGGGACCTTCCAACCGCAGCAGACCTACACAGTCGGCGCGATGCCCTACGGCATCGCGGTAGCTGATTTCAATGGCGACGGCGTCCCGGATGTCGCCAATGCCAATAACGCTGGCGACTCGGTGAGCATCCTCCTGGGCGGCACTGTGAACACCGGGCAACTCAAGAATGTTCCCGTGGAAGGTTCCGGCATGCACGCGATTCAGAGCACTTACACGCCGGACCAGGGCTTTTACGCGGGCAGCCTATCCAGCATAAACGTCAACGGGTCGCTGATTCCTACCTCTACAACACTCGCGATCACAGCGAATGGCAAGCCGATTTCTTCCGGCGGGGAGGTGGTCTCAGGGACGGCCATCGTTGTGAATGCTACGGTCATGCCGGGGACGTTGGGTAATTTAGTAGCGACTGGGACGGTTAGTTTCTTCGACGGCGATACATTGCTGGCGACCGTCGCGATGACCATTGATAGTGACGGCAATGGAGTTGCGAGCCTCTCTCCAAGTCTCGGTTTGGGTCAGCACTCTTTATCCGCGGTCTATTCCGGCGATAACAATTTCGGCCCTAGCAACTCCAGGGCCCTCCAACTTACGGTCGTCGGTGCTTTCAGTGTCACTCTGGCGGCGTCTCCAAACCCAGCTACATCGAGCAGTGTAGCAACACTGACGGCAACGCTATCCAATTCGTCGGGCCTATTCGCCGGCACTGTGACATTTCTGGACGGCAAGCAGGCGCTCGCTACGGTGGAGGTTGTAGGAAAAAATCCCGCGCCAGGCTTTGTCATAGGTACGGCCACCCTTAAGACGAGGTTCGCTCCGGGAAGTCACTCGTTGCAGGCCGTTTTCAACGGACTAGGCCAGATTCCGGGATCCATGGCGCAATCGCTCGTGCAAACGTTGACGGTGACGGGCACCGAACCAAGCATCACAACCTTGACGGACCAACCCGACGGCAACAACTTCGATTTGACGGTTTCGGTGTTCGGATTTGGATTCCCCGCGCCGACAGGTCTGGTAATGTTTAACGACTTCACCAACGGGTTCAACCTCGGCAATGTCATGCTCGCGGGGCCCGGAACTTGGACATTTCAGCCGCAGGGGACGTACGGAGTCGGCGTAAATCCTTACGGCGTCGCGGTAGCCGACTTCAACGGTGACGGATTTCCTGATTTCGTGGTGGCCGACCAGGGCGATGGCACAGTGGCTGTGCGCCTCGGCAATGGCGACGGCACATTTCAACCTCAGCAGGTGTCTCAGGCCGGGGCTGGTCCTTTTGAGATCGCCGTCGGCGATTTCAACGGAGACGGCATTCTTGACCTAGTCGTGAGCAATCTTGATGACAATACGGTCAGCGTATTGCTGGGCAACGGCAACGGCACCTTCCAGCCGCAGACGACCTACCCCGTCGGCGGGAATCCTACCGGGATAGTGGTCGCGGACCTGGACGGGGACGGGATTCCCGATGTGGCCGTAGCCAGTTTTGACGACGGCACCGTAAGTGTGCTGCTGGGAAAGGGTAACGGCATGTTCCGGCCGCGGCAGACGTATGCGACCGGGCAGTTTCCTTATGGCGTTGCCGTAGGTGACTTCAATCGGGACGGCATTGCGGATCTAGCTGTAGCCAATGAGGGTGAGAATACGGTTAGTGTGCTGTTGGGTAACGGCGATGGCACCTTCCAGCAGCCGCAGGCGTATGCCACGGGTATCGCCCCAGTCGGAGTCGCCGTAGGTGACTTCAACGGGGACGGCATTGCTGATTTAGCCGTAACCAATTTTGGTGAGAATACCGTCAGTGTGCTTCTGGGTAACGACGGCGGCACGTTTCAAGCGCAGCAGCAATATCACGCGGCTAACAGCCCGTTTCAAATTGTCACGACGGACTTTAATGGAGACGGGATTCCTGACCTAGCGGTAACGAATAATCCGGACGGTACAGCCAGTGTTCTCTTGGGCAAGGGCGACGGCACGTTCCAGCCGCCGCAGGGCTACTCAGCAGGAAGTGCGTCCTGGGGGATTGCGGCGGGCGACCTCAATGGTGACGGTGTCCCCGACCTGGCTATGGCTAACGTGCTAGATGATACGGTGAGTATCCTTCTCGGCGGCACGGTAAGCGAAGCTCAACTGAATAATGTTCCCATCATCGGAAGCGGCATCCATACTATTCAGAGCAGCTACGCGCCGGATGCATCGTCCATTTATGCCGCTAGTTTGTCGAACACGGTGATGGTTCCTGCCGGAGGAAAAGCGACGCCGAGCGTCACGCTAACGGGAAGTCCAAGTCCGGGAATTTCAAGTCCTCCAACCTCAGTCAATTATGGGAACAACGAGACCTTCACCGCCGTGGTGAAATCTCCTGCCGGCGGGACTCCCACAGGGACAGTGAACTTTATGGAGGGTTCTACTCTTCTAGGTACGGGGAGCCTTGTGGCGAACGCGAACGGACAGGGTAGTGTGGCAAGTTATACAAACAATACTCTTGTCATTGGCCAGCACTTAGTCACCGCCACCTACAACGGAGATAGCAACTTCAACAGCGCAACTCCCTCGCCCCCTGTGACCGTGACGGTTATTACGCCATTCATGCTGATTCCAGAGGACGGTAGCTCAGGCACAGTATCGCCCGGAGGCAATATCACATTCTCTGTCGCCGTGAATGCGGCGTGGCAGGACCATCCGCTGATTTACGCAGTGATGAACTGCCAGCCACCCGCAGGTACAGGAATCACCTGTTCCGTCATGTGTCCGCCCAGTCCTTCCACGCCTCCGGGCCTGTCTGGCCTCTGTGTCCTGACTGGGGCTGACCCCAGTGCCACGGTCACCGTCTCTACGAGTGGGTCTGCACTCCTCGTTCTGCCGCTACATCGGGGCGGCGAGCGCCGTGTGATCGCGACTCTGATGGGCCTGGGTGGAATCGGGTTAGTGGGAATGGTCTTGCTTCCATTTAAGCTGCGCCGTAAGGCGGTAGGAGGAGGTCTGTTTTTGGTGGTCGTAATTTTGTGCTTCGGCACAAGTTGTGGAACGAGTTTCGCGCCCGGTGTTACGTCGCCGCCGGTCAACAATACCGTTTATATATCGGTGAACGCGGAATTACGCGAGGAAAACCCGCTGGCGTCAACGGGCTACAACACGCTGGGTATCCAAACATTCTTGTACTCGTTACTCATCAAGTGAGCCAGGGGAAGTAGTAGCTTGTTCGATCTGCGCAGGCTCAGGTTGTATCCAGGCGGATCCGGGAGACAGGGAATGTTCACCGCTCGGTGGTATCACTTGCTGCTGTTGTCAGCGACCCTCGCCGTCGCGGCGGTGTCGCGCGCTCAGGACAAGGCCTTCATAGAGGGTGACGCCGACAAAGTGGTCAACGGCCAGGGCGTCCCCATACCCGGAGTGATCCTGAAGCTGCAGAACGAGAAGCTGCAAAATGAATCGCAGGGAATCTTGCGGACTTACACCAGCGATTCTGACGGCATGTATCGCTTTTTCGATCTGACGCCCTCCGACGACTACGTGATTAGCGCGACCGCCGACCCCCCTTACCAGTGTTGGTTTCCAAACTTTGACAGGACGGAGAAATACGCCGCGCAAAAGTTTTCGGTGACGGTAGGCGAGAAAAAGTACCTGCTGCCTCCGGTCATTTGCGAGGTACAGGCAGTGCCCGCGCCCGCGACTCAGCCGAACCCGTCTCCGTCGGGCGGCCCGGCAGACCCTTCGGCTTCCGGCGATGGCAGCCCGCAGCAAACTGCACCGCAGTCGACTGCTCCTCCAAGTCCCGCGCCGGCGACGGGCCGGGTCGCTGAGTCGCGCCCGATCGTTCTGGATACGCTCTCCACCTCGATGAGCACGGTCATTTCGAGCGAACAACTCCGCACCCTGCCGCTCTACAACCGCAATTTTCTGGCGTTAGGACTCCTCAGCATCAGCACCCATGATGTGCAGGCAGGCTCGACCTTGGCGGGGGCAAGTTTCAGCATCTCCGGGCAGCAACCGACTACCAACGACTTCCTGCTTGACGGAATGAATAACGTTGCTGCCGGAAACAACCAGGCGATTCCGTTCCAGGTAAACGACGCCATACAGGAGTTTCGGGTTGTTTATGCGAATCCGGATGCACAATTCGGCCGTGAGGCAGGTGGCGCGGTCAACATAGTTACGCAGCGTGGAACCAGCAACTTTCACGGGAGTACTTTTGGTTTCTTCAATTCCGACAGCTTGAACGCAAACTCGCCGCTCTCGGCTTATGCCAACTCCGGTTTTGCTCAGGCCGCGGCCTACGCCGGCCCTTTGAATTCCACGTCGGCTTCGGCCTACATGCCATTTGGCCAGCCGGTCTATGAACCTGCCACCTATAACCAATATGTAGCCACGGTGAAGAACCTGAATGCGGAGAATGGGACTCAGTACTGCACCACTCCCGGAGCTGCTTTCGGCACCCCGCAGTGCTATCAGCTATTTGATCCCGCGGCCGTGCTTGCCGGAAATAACAGCTTTAGTCAGCCATTTTCCTCGCAACAATTCGGAGGACGGGCCGGTGGATCGTTCCTGAAGAAATGGTTCTGGTTCGGCGACTATGAAGGAACGCGCATCAACAACCCTGACCCGATCTTTGAGCGTGTGCCCAGTTCGTACGACCGCAGTCATCTGGACGAGTTCGCCTTGGGAACATCCGGATACCAGGACGCCCTAATCGCCTCGAAGGTACTGGCGTTGTATCCGCAATCGAATGTGGTTGCGGTGCCTGACGTGCTGGAGTTCTACCGGGGACAAGCCCCCAACTACACCAATGTGGACAACTACATGGCGCGGCTCGACTTCAATCAGTCTGACAAGTCAAACTGGACGCTTCGTTATAACTTGCAGGACCTGCATCAACTCCACGATGACACTCTGCCCAGCTCGACGGTGTATCCCGGGAATGGTTCCAACACAAGTGCGTTGAACCAGAACTTCACGCTGACCTTCACCCACGAGTTTTCGCCCAACATGACCAACGAAGCACGCGTCGCCTTCACGCGCTTTCAAGTGCTGGAAGCACCGCAGGACCAGAACTTCAACGCATCGAATGTAGGCCTGAACAGCGGCCCCCTACCGACGTTCCTGTTGTCCGGTCTGGATCCGCAGTATGCAGGGGCCACAAAAACCGGCGGGCCAGGCGCCTTTGGGGGCTGGTACGACTCCTTCTGGTCTTCTTTTTTGAGCCCCAGTTCCTACACCGAAATTACGCCCTCGTTGGACGGACTCTTTCCCTTCGCGCGGATCGGAGCACCCTTGGGCAGTCCAAGTCAGCGGCGCGACAGCCAGGGCCAGTATGTTGACAACGTGTCACTCACCAAAGGACGGCATTATTTGCGCATGGGCGGCGAGTTCCGGAATTTGCAGGACATTTTTATCGCCGATGGCTTCACGCGCGGAATGGTAGTCTCATCGGACATAGGCGAGTTCACCAGCGACAGCGCAACCTGCAACCCACCCCCGGGGTCCGTCACCAGTATGTGTCCGCAGACGGCATTTTCGAACCCATCCTTTGACTATGCATTGCACCAGCCCGCGCCCTACCGTGGCTTGTTTAATTCCTACGTCGTAGCGGGATATGTACAGGATACTTGGCGGGCCAGGAGCCATCTGACGGTGAACCTGGGATTGCGCTATGAATATTTCTCGGTCCCGAGCGAAACCAATAACCAGATTTGGAACTACGATCCGGCCGCCAATGGCTTGGTGCAGCAGAATCACACTCAGGTATTTGATCCATTCTCATTCAACTGCGCCGTCACTAGCTACAGCCAGCTCGACTCCGTCTTTCCTGCCAACGCCGCGCCGCTTCCCTGGAGATGCCAGCCCAAAGCGTCATACAATTTGCAGAGCAGCAAGGCGAACTTTGGTCCCCGGGTCGGACTAGCATGGTCCAATGCGGATGCCACAACCGTGATCCGAGGAGGCTACGGCCTCTTCTACGATCAGTTGCCAGTGAGCGGCATCGCACAGCTGATGTTCAATCGCCCTACTCCTTCGAACTCTACAAATCCAGCGGCGATCTACGGGCAGAGCTTTCTTAGTCCCTATTGCGGAAGGCCGGGCCAGTGCGGAATGGGCAATATGAGTCTCGTCAGCATCGATCCCAGTGCCGCGTCGTCGCAGACCGCGACCGCACCCTTCGGAATAAGTGCGATTAACGCGCAGCAATTCCAGTCTCCCCGATCGCAGCAGGTCAACGTGTCGATCCAGCAGCAATTGACCCAGCAAGTCTCGATTGAGGCTGCGTATGTGGGGAACTTTACCAGCCGTATCCCTGCGATCACGAATGCAGGCTTCAATAATGAGTGGTTTTGCACGAACTCTGCCGGCGCTCCAATTCCGGGCGAGCCACCTGGAACGACGAACTGCGACAGCTTCAGCTATCTTCCGATACAAACACTATCGGATACGGCGCATGGGAACTATAACGCCCTGGTAGTGCAAGCTCATACCAAAGGTTGGCGTGGACTTTCCGCAAATGCTGCTTACAGTTGGTCGAAGGCATTAGACAATGCTGCGCAGGTCAATTTCTCTTTAATCCCAACATCGCTGTTCACTCAGATATATGCTTTACAGTTCTATGGCTTGGGCAATCCAAGTGTCTTTGGGATTGGTAACACCACAAGATTCCAAGTGCAGGGGATAACCCCTCCGGCCCCTAGTTCCTCTCCACCAAGCCTTAATACCTTACTCAACGCTGGACTGACGACTACCGGACAGGGACAGGTTTATGCAACGCCATACGCCGTCCCACAGGATCCGACGAATTACCTGAATAACGACTATGCAACCTCTGACCTGAACCTGACTAACCGGTTCGTTGTTGACTTTGCCTGGAACCTGCCATGGCGCCAAGCATCCAAGCTTTTCGGCGGGTGGACAGTAAGCGGCATTTTCATCGCGGAAAGTGGGCAACCTTTCACGATTTTCACCGGACCGCTGGGGGGAGAGTTGACCCAGCGAGTCAATCTGACAGGGCTTCCAACGACCACGGGAAATCCTAGCGCCTACATCGGTCAGACGAATTCGATCAACATGCCGTCGCTGGTTTGCGCAAACACTGCATCCGCCAATTCTTATTATGTGCTGGGACAAACCCCCCTCTTTTCAGGAACAGCGGGAACACCCTGCCTGGGAAATTCGCTCCGCAACGAGTTTACGGGCCCGGCTTACGTAGACTTCGACACTGCCGTCCAGAAAAGCATTCCGGTGAGCGAGAGGCTCAATCTAGTTTTTCGAGCGGAGTTTTACAACCTTTTCAATCGTGCCAACTATTACAACCCTATAACCGCCTACAGCCTAAACGGGGTTACGACGAACCCGCAGTTCGGCGAAATCAAATCGGCCCACGATCCGCGGCGAATCCAGCTCGCTGTAAGGCTCGACTGGTAGCTGGTTGCGGGAAGGGGAAACTGTAAACCATGGAATTTCAGCGAAACTTGTTCATCAGCTACGCGCACATTGACAATGTTCCGCTCACCGAACAGCAGCAGGGGTGGATTACGCGCTTCCACAACACGCTGTCGGCCATGCTGAATATGCGGTTGGGTCGCAAGGCGGAAATCTGGAGAGACTCGAAACTAAACGGCAACGACATCTTTGCCGATGAAATCGTTCAGCAATTCCCCAAGACCGAACTGCTCGTGTCGGTCTTGACCCCACGATACGCCGAGTCCGAATGGTGTACCCGTGAGGTGAAAGAGTTTTGCAAGTCTGCGGAAGCGACTGGGGGACTGGTTGTAGACAACAAGTCTCGGGTCTTGAAAGTTATCAAGATGCCGGTTGACGACGAAGGGCCGCTGCCATCCGTGATGAGGGAGGCGCTCGGGTACCCATTCTATGAGTACGATGAACAGCAGGTTCCGCTGGAGCTTGGATCCGGCCTATGGCGAGGAGTTTACCCGGAAGTACAACCTGAAGTTGGCCAAGCTCGCTTATGACATCGCCGGCTTGATCAAGAAGATCGAGTCTCCGTCAGCAACCGCGAGCAAGCCTTCGGAGGCCACAGCGGAAGCCCCCGTGGCAGTGACATCCAAACCTGCCGTCTATCTTGCCGAATGCAGCTTCGATCGTCGAAGCGCGCGCGAGGCCGTGGAGTCGGAGTTGCGCCTTCACGGGTATCCGGTATTCCCCGACGTGCAATTGCCGAAAGAGGAGGAAGAATACATTGCCGCGGTGAAAAGCTTCCTGGAGCGATGCCAGTTGTCCATTCACCTGGTGGGCGCAAAATACGGCGTCGTGCCTGACGGACCCAGCGAGAAGTCCGTAACGGTCTTGCAGAATGAGTTGGCGATCGAGAGACACAAAAAGAGTGGGTTACGCCGAATCATTTCGCTCCCCGATGGCACAACGTCGGAGTCCGCGGCGCAACAGCAATTTATCGAGAAGCTCCTGAAGGATCCTGAACTTCAGTCGGGCGCCGATCTGGTAACTGGGGAGATTGAAGGTCTGAAGGAAGTCATACATGCCACGCTCAAGAAAATGGAAAAGCCCGAGCCGCCTCCCCCGGTAGAGCGCCAGGGAAGCAGGCTGATTTACCTGATTTGCGATGAACGAGACCGGCAAGCAACCATTCCCTTGCGCAAGTTCCTCAAGGGCCGGGGATGCGATGTACAGATCCCGCTCTTCGAGGGCGACGCAGCTACGGTTCGCCAAGGCAACCAGGATCTGCTCGCCGAGTGTGACGCGGTAATTCTGTTTTACGGCCACGGGGATGAGGCGTGGAAGCGCTCCATCGGAAGTGAACTGAAAAAGGCCGGCGCCTATCGCGCCGCGAAGCCCTTATTGGCCAACTACATTTATCTCGCGGAGCCCACTACAGAATCTAAGAAGGAGCTGATCGAACTGGAAGAGCCGAACCTGATCGACGGATTGCAAGATTTTTCCGAAGCGGAAGTGCTCAAGTTCCTTACTGCGGTGGATGGCGCAGGAGCGACCGCATGAGCACGGCCGCCGGTATCGGGCTCGCCAATCCTTTCCCCGGCTTACGGCCGTTCCGCGAAGACGAAGAACATCTTTTCTTTGGCCGGGAACGCCAGGTCGATGTGATGGTCGACAAGCTGGCGGTCAGGCGTTTTCTGGCGGTAGTTGGCACCTCGGGCAGCGGCAAGTCGTCGCTGGTGAACTGCGGATTGAGGCCCGCGCTGCGCCGTGGCTTGATGGCCAGCGCCGGTTCGGCATGGCGGATGGCACAGGTCCGACCGGGCGGCGATCCGATTAAGGCCCTGGCCCGAACTTTCGCCCAGCCTGGGGTGCTGTTCACCGCCCTCGACTTCGGCGGGGAAGCCCTCGAGGATATGATCGAGGGCACGCTGGGGATGAGCAATCTGGGTGTGGTCGATCTTTTCGAGCAAGCACAACTCTCTGGCCAGGCGAATCTGCTAGTGATCGTCGATCAGTTCGAAGAACTATTCCGCTACCAGCAACGGCAGAATTCCCCCTCCTCTCAACCGCCGAACTGGGCTGATGAGCGCGCCGTGGCATTTGTAAATCTGCTGCTGGAGGCGGCAAAGTCGGAACACCCGATATATGTGGTGCTGACGATGCGCTCCGACTTCCTAGGAGATTGTGCACGTTTTTCCGGCCTGCCCGAAGCGGTGAACGAAGGGCAGTATCTGGTGCCCCGGCTTACGCGAGAGGAGAGAAGAGCTGCGATAACCGGCCCTATCGCGGTCGGTGGCGGAGAAATCAGTCCCGTTCTCCTCACCCGGCTGATCAATGACGTTGGAGACAACCCAGACCAGCTTTCGATTCTACAGCATGCCTTAAACCGCACCTGGGCGCAGTGGCAGCGCGAACGGCATGGCAACGAACCTATTTCGCTTTCGCACTACGAAGCGATTGGTACCATGGCGCACGCTCTGGACCAGCATGCGGAAAGGGCGTTCGCGGAACTGACGACCGAGCGTCAGAAGAAGATCTGCGAAGTGGTCTTCCAGGCGCTGACCGACAAGGGCAGCGACGCGCGCGGCGTCCGTCGCCCAACCAATTTTGCAGCGCTATGCGCAATCGCGAACGCAAGCCCGGCTGAGGTCGTTGCCGTTCTCGATGTCTTTCGCAAGCCGAGCCGTTCGTTCCTGATGCCGCCCTCTCCGGAGCCGCTTGGGCCGGAAACGATCATCGACATTTCCCACGAAAGCTTGATGCGTGTCTGGAGCCGGCTGAAAGACTGGGTCGAACGAGAGGCAGAATCTGCCGCGCAATACCGTCGCCTGGTTCAGAACGCTTCGTTGCACGCCAAAGGCGCCGCCGGATTGATGCCAGATCCGGAACTTTCGCTCATGCTGGACTGGCAACAGACCTGGCAACCCAACGCTGCCTGGGCCGAGCGTTATCAGGCTGGCTTCGAGCAGGCCACTTTCTTCCTGGAGCAAAGTCGCAACGCGCGCGATGCTGTGATTCTTCTCGAGAAAGAAGAAGGCCGTCGCGCGCTGCGACGCGCGCGCTGGACCTCTGCGATTTTCGGATTGGCCTTCGTGATCGCGTTGGGCCTTGCGATCTACGCGTTTCACGAGCGCTCGACCGCCATCGTCGAACATAAGGCCCGCGCTGAAAGCGAAGCTTTGAACGAGGTCCAGAAGAAGCTCAATGAAACTATAACTAGCGCGAAGAATGAGAGCGACGCCTTGAACGCCAAACTCAACGACTCATTGAAGCAGACGGAAGAGGCCAAGAAGGAGGCGATCAAAGAAAAAGACAAGGCCACCCAGAACGCGCAACTATTTGTCAGCGCCATGCAGGCGCAAGCCGCAGTGCAGCGCGCGGCCACTGTGCAACTGGAGAAGGCCGCGTTTCTACAGCGTGATATTGATGCAAAGAAGGACCCTGCGACCATCGACCGCGATAGGAAGGCGCTGGAGCTGGCCAAGAAATCATCGCAACAGCTTTCTGCCGATGCAGCGCGTAAGTCGGGGCAGGCCTTCGCCATTATGGGAGCGGTCCGCATCATCGGCACGAACCAGATCAGCCGTTCTGACTTGTTCGATGTCAGCTCCGGCGCGCAGGTTACCGGATCAAGCACGGCAAACAACCCGACCGACATGTTTAATGGCGCTCGAGGGTCCGCTCAGCGGGCCACGATGTTTGCGGATGGACAACCCGTGGACACAGTGCACTGGATCGAGTGGCGCACCAAGGGCGACGTAACGGTGAAGAGTGTCGGCCTGTTCGCGGCACACGAGGTAATAAATTTCCGCCGCGCCTTCAGTAATTTCAAGCTGTTCGCCAGGAAGCAGAACAAGTGGGTGGAGATTGCGCAATACAGTCCGGCGCTCCCGTACGGCGGCAGCTGTGCCAGCGATCCTTGTTTGCCGCCGGCGGTCAAGTTCCAGCCTGGTACTGTGCTGGGGGTGTGCGTCAACGTCAACACTCCGATTGCCGCCAGCGAATTCCGGGCGGAATTCGTGCAGGCAGTCAGCGAACTGGAGTACTTTTCCGGTCCCCGCCTCCTTCAGTTGGATGGTTACAAAACTGCTGACTGTGCCCATTGAGGCTATAGTTCCTCCAAGATTCAGCTCATCTGCAAAATGAATTTCTTGCGGCATGCCAGTGCGAACGCGGCTTGTGTTATTTTGAAGGACAAAGGGGACGAATTGCTGGACGGTCAATTTGGAGTTGCTTCCAGGTTAGTCTGAGCGGCGGTAACTCGATCGCGCGGTCGGCAATGCGGTTGTGGTAGACATGGAACCGGTCCCCCGCGGCATTCACCTTTCGACGAGCGACGCCACTCGTCCAATACTTGAGTTCTATACATTAGCAACTATTGTAGTGGTCGTACAGGTGTGTAAATTGCAGTGCCTCGGTTCGGTGAGCTGTGTTCGGATCGGATTGTCGCATCCCGTGATAACGAGCTGACAACATGCTGCACTCTTCTAAGGGCGGTTGGTCCGAATCGAGGCGGTGGGATCTCGTATGCCTGCTGTTGCTGACTGTTGCGGTGCTTCTGCTGTTTCTGACGTCACCGCGGGCGGGCGATTTCTGGTGGAGCGACGCACCGCGCCACGCCATGGACGGCGTGTTCTACCACGACATGGCGCGAAGTTTGCCCCTGACTCACCTAAAGCAGTGGGCAATGGACTATTACATTCAATATCCCGCCATCACGGTGCTCTTCTATCCGCCGTTGTTCGCTTTAGTAGAGGCTGTATTTTTTACCTTATTCGGACTATCCCACAGCACCGCGCAGTTGACCGTTAGCGCTTTCCTTCTTGCCACTGCATACGGAGCATACTTTCTAACCCGTCGCTGGGTGGGTCGCGTCGCCGCTTTTGCGACGGCGCTACTGTTTGTAGGAACACCTGCCGTGGCGCTCTGGGGCCGGCAAGTAATGCTTGAGATTCCGGCATTCGCATTCCTGATCTGGGGTTCTTATTTCTTCTTCCGCTATTTGGATTCCACGAGACCGCGCGACTTATATTTGGTGGCTGGGTTGCTCGTTGCCGCGATATACACAAAGCAATCGACAATATTCATCGCGCCTGCATATCTTCTTACCTTCTACTACGTCTATCAAGAATCCATATTTCGCCGCAAGGAGTTTTGGTGCTCCGTTGCACTGTTTATCGTTGGAGTTATGCCTCTCGCGGTTTTTACAGGGCTGTGGGGCCGTCTTAATGTGCAGGAGTCCATGGGCGGGGCCTGGGTGGAAAGCCCACGCACGGCTTTCTCCGGTTGGCTGTACGTGGGCCGCCAGTGGCCTCGTCAGGTCGGCTGGACGGTGCTGGCTTTGGCAGTTGTGTACTGCGTGGGAGCAATTCTGCAAAAAAAGTGGCGACTGCCGAAGCCGGCAATATTTTTCTTTCTAGCTTGGTTATTCGCTGGGTACGTGTTCTTCACACTCATCGCGCTCAAACTTGACCGATACACAATATTCCTGATCTTTTCGCTAGTCTTCTTCTCGGTACTTGCAGTAGTGCGAGGTTTGCCAGCCAAATTAGCCTCCTTCGCTGCGGTTGCTCTTGCCGTTGGCATTTTCGCCCACACGTTAGTAGCAGACCATGTGCCCTATGTCTCGGGATATCGTGCCGCCGCTCAATATGTCTGTTCAATCGCACCACCTGGCAGCGTGGTTTTATTTTCCGGCCTTCGAGACGGCTCCTTCATATTTAATGTTAGAACCATGGCGGAGTGTAAGAACCTGACGGTGATTCGCGCTGACAAGCTACTGCTCATCGTGCCAGGAAATCGGCGTCTATTCGGAGTTAAGGAGCTTGGAGTCAATGAGAGCCAGTTCAAGGACATGCTTGGACGCTACGGGGTGCGTTATATTGTCTTGGAACCGAATTTCTGGAGCGACTTGCAATCGATGCAGATGCTGGTCCGGGTTCTACACACTGATCAATTCAAGTTGCTGACCACTGTCTCTGTGGCTGGAAGTCACGAACCCGATGAGTCGCGGCTGGAGATCTATCAAAATCTGCTCCCGGCTTCGCAACGGGAAAATCTGATCCGATTTGAGCTTCCCGCCTTTGGAGTTACCATTGAGGGCAAGGTGGGCCATGACAAGTAGTAGCGGTGCCACGGTGACGCGCACCATCTGACTACCGAGCAATCCCCGGCGCGATCTGGGACAGACATTTGTGTCCCGAGTCGCCACAGAGGTAAACTCAAACGCACCGACCTCGCGACCACTACTCGACCATTCCATGCGTGCAATAGAAGAAGTCAGGAAACTTAACCCTAAGCGCGCGATGATTTTGGGCGCTGTCGTGGTCACCCTTCTCGTTGTGGTTCTTTGGCGCTGGCACAGGCCGAAGCCGCCTTCGGTTGCCACCTACGTCGGACAGCAGCGCTGCGCTCAATGCCATAAAGGACAAGTGCAGGCCTGGCGCACGTCGCACCACGCCCAGGCGATGCAGGCGGCGAATGATTCAACGGTCCTGGGGAATTTCAGCGGCGCCCATTTCGTGAAAGATGGTGTAAGTTCCAGCTTCTTTAAGAAAGACAATAAGTTCTACGTTCGCACCGATAGCCCCGACGGCAAGGCGCAGGATTACGAACTGCCCTACACCTTTGGCGTCTATCCCCTGCAGCAGTATCTGGTCCCTTTTCGCAATGGCCGACTGCAGAGCTTCTTCGTGGCTTGGGATTCGCAGAGCAAGGAGCAAGGCGGCCAGCGCTGGTTTGATCTCTATCCGGATCGGAAGATATCGCCAACCGATCCGCTGCACTGGACGGGAGGCACCCAAACGTGGAACTCCATGTGTGCGGACTGCCACTCCACCAACCTGCGCAAGAATTACGATCTCGCGGATGACAGCTATGCCACCAAATGGTCAGAGATCGATGTCTCTTGCGAATCTTGTCACGGGCCCGGCTCCAATCACGTGACATGGGCGCAAACTCACAAGAAGGGCTCGTACAAGGACAGCGAAACCTCTGACGGCTTGCTTGTAGACCTGAAGCGGGCCCAAGGATCGTGGTCGACCTTGGATCCATGGAGGCTGGGTACGCTGCGCTGGCAGGGCCACCCTCGCTCGCGCAACGAGATCAATACCTGCGCCCCATGTCATTCACGACGCCAAGCGATTACTGGCGACTATCAGCCGGGTCAACCGTTCCTTGATGCATATGTACCGAGCCTATTGGACGAGGGCGTCTATTATGCCGACGGTCAGATTCTTGACGAAGACTACGAGTGGGGCTCGTTTATTCAGAGCAAGATGTACCAGCAGGAAGTAACTTGTTCCGATTGCCATGACCCACACAGTACCAAACTGCTGCAGGCCAACACGAACTCGTTATGCGGCAAGTGCCATGCGCTGGCGAATTTCGGCAGCGAACAGCATCATCATCACAAGGCCGGGAGTCCGGGAGCGCTATGCGTCAACTGCCACATGCCGACGCGAACCTACAAGGTGGTTGATGCCAGGCACGACCACACTTTTCGTGTGCCACGCCCCGATTTTTCGGTCGCCTACGGGACCCCCAATGCGTGCAATCAATGCCACAAGGACAAGCCCAGCAGTTGGGCGGTTGATACCGTAGCTAAGTGGTACGGTCCTCTCCGCCGGCAGGAATCGCAATTCGTCGCCGCGATTGATGCTGGTCGCCGCGGCTTGCCCAACGCCGAACACGCGCTGACCATCGTGATCGCTGATTCGGAGATGCCGGCCATTGCCCGCGCGACTGCTCTCGACCTGATCCCTCGATACCTTTCTCCTTCTTCGTTTCTCACCTTACAGCCCTCACTCGGAGATGACGATGCGCTGGTGCGGAGGGCCGCCGTGCGAGCCTTAGCGCCGCTGATCCCGCAAGACAGGATTCGGATGGGTGTGCCCCGGCTCACGGATCCTGTTCGCTCGGTTCGCATTGAGGCCGCGCACTTGCTGGCCGGAACCCCACCCGGCCTTTTGCAAGGGGCGCAGAAGGTGGCACTCGATCAAGCGATTTCAGAGCTCATCGCCAGTGAGATGGCCTCTGCTGAACGTCCGGAAAGCCATATGAACTTGGCGGATCTGTACGCCAGGTTGGGACGCACTGGTGACGTAGAAACCGAATATAAAATTGCCCTGCGTCTCGACCCGAACTTTGTGCCTGCCATGGTCGACCTGGCCGACCTCTATCGCGCACAGAATCGCGACGACGAAGGTCAGCGATGGCTGGAAAAGGCAATCGCGGTCGCGCCCAATGCGGCTGGGCCAGTTTATGCGCTCGCATTATTGAAGATCAGGCACAGGCAGTACGGGGATGTGATCAGCCTGTTGGGTAAAGCATCGACGCTTGAGCCGGAGAATCTGCTTTACACCTATGTCTACGCCGTGACGCTCAACTCGATAGGACATTCGGACCAGGCAATCGCGGTGTTGCAGCAAGCTCATCAGAGACGTCCGGCAGACCGCCAGATGTTGATCGGCCTGATCGCATTCGAACGCGACAAAGCTAACTTATCTGCGGCAATTACCTATGCGGACCAGTTGGTGGAACTGGTCCCCAATGACCGCGGCGCGAAGGAGACGTTGAATGAATTGGTTGTAGCGAATAATCCAAAAGCCTATCAGTACTGGCTTATTCAAGGGGATGCCGAGTACAAGCTAGGCCACTTACCAGCCGCCAAAGCGGCATTTCAGAAGGGCATGGATATGGCGCTCGCGGAACTGGCTCGCAACCCACGAGAAGGCTATACCCACGCCTTTGTGGCCTACTTTGCGGCCAGACTTGGCGATAAAGCCAGAGCGGAGCAGGAGATAAAACAAGCTTTGGAATTGTCGCCGACCGACGACAAGACAATCCGTCGCGCGGTGCTGACGTACGAGGCCCTCGGCGAGCGGGATCGCGCAATTGAAGCCCTTAGCCATGCCAGTCCACAGCTTTCGGATGACATGAACCATCAACCCGACTTGCCCGACCTTCGTGCGGATTCACGATTTCAACAGTTGCTGAGCGAAGCCCAGAAATAGGGCGTACGAAACATTCGATTCTCGCATCGAGGATACCTGGGAGCTTGGTGCTGACTCCGGGTCGGAGACGGGGCCCGCTGTGATAGTCAGTCTGAGGCGGTGGAGCATCTATATGCGGATGCTACGGATTGACGGTGCCTGGCCGCGCGATACGGCCGGGCCGGCTCTGTAACTCACGTTAACACCTAGCGGCGACACTGAAGCGCCGGTCGAAAAGGCTGGTCAAAACCCGAGCCTGGACGCTTCCGAGTTTAGCCGATCCAGCTTTTCTCTTGTGTCCCGTATCTCGTTGGTAAGATCAACAACGTGCTGCATGTTGTAATCGGAAATGTTAAACGACGGGCTCCTCGGCGGGTAACCCTTTATACTTACGGACTGTCCGTGAAACCAGGCATCTTCTGGATTTCGCTCCAGCACCTGGGCAAGCTGCGCTAGCTTCTGCGATATTTTATGAGCATCCGCCTCAAGCGCTGCTAAATGACCCTCGACTTCCTTACGCTCTCGGAGGACGCGGCCTACAGCAGCGTCATTTTGTTCATCATTCATCGTCTGCCCCAATTTGCATTTCCTACCTATTGAGTCTTCTCGATGTCTACTTTACCATTCGCTCGGCGGTTTTCTCTTCCAGTGCCCCCTTGGCTCTTTGCAGCATCGACGACGACCCTTATCACAACATCGACCCC
This sequence comes from uncultured Acidobacteriaceae bacterium, assembly GCA_963782275.1. Lineage (GTDB taxonomy): Bacteria > Acidobacteriota > Terriglobia > Terriglobales > Acidobacteriaceae > Bog-257. Next base: position 181,298 of record CAWAJA010000018.1, read on the forward strand.
GATCGAACCGGGGGTTGTTGGAGGAACTTATCATGTTGGTTTCTTCCGCAAATAACGAGGAGTTGAGCTGTGCGACGCTGGCCGGGAGCCCGGGAATTTTCCGCAACCGTCCTCACAAACGTAAAACCAGCCACGAAATGTGAGGCGTGGGCACCAGACCCTTAGCGCACTTGCGCTTCAATCCAACGACACAAGCGGCCGCGAGGGCATCCGCGTCCACCGCAACCAAGGAGATAAAATCACCCACATGCGGAAAACGCCTCCCGCTCTCCCCCTATGGTGCTAGCACCCCGTGGTGCAAGTCTAGATTCGTAAGCAAAAACATTTGAGGTATTCACAGACTCTCTTCGTAGAATGTGCGCATGGCAATGGGCACGCGCAAGCAGCGGGAGAAGCAAGAGGACATCTGGATTGCGCACACGGAGTTGGCCTCGGCTCCGGGGCATCCGTTCTATCAGCGGCTGAACGAGTTGCTGGAGGCGGAGCGCTTCGACGAGTTTGTCGAGGGGCGGTGTGCGAGGTTCTATGCGGCCAGGTACGGACGGCCCTCACTGACGCCGGGGATTTACTTTCGTTCGCTGCTGATCGGATATTTCGAAGGCATCGGGGCGGAGCGCGGCATTGCTTGGCGGCTGGCAGACTCACTGGCGCTGCGGCGTTTTGTGGGCATTGGCCTCGACGAGAACACCCCGGACCACTCCACAATATCGCGCACCCGGCGGTTGATCGATGTGGACACGCATCGCGAAGTGTTCACTTGGGTGCTGGAAGTGCTGGCCGATCGCGGGCTATTGAAGGGCCAGCGGATCGCCATCGATGCCACGACGCTGGAAGCTAACGCGGCGATGCGCTCGATCGTACGGCGCGACACGGGTGAGAGTTACGAGGAATTTCTGCGCGGATTAGCCAAGGCCTCGGGCATCGAAACCCCGACCCGGGAAGACCTGGTGAGACTGGATCGCAAGCGCAAGAAGCGCACGTCCAACAAACACTGGAAGAGTCCAGCGGACGAGGATGCGCGGATCGCGAAGATGAAGGATGGGCGTACCCGCCTGGCGCACAAGGCTGAGCATGCGGTCGATCTGGACACGGGCGCGGTGGTGGCCGTCACGTTGCCGGGTGCCGATAAGGGCGACACGACGAGCTTGGACGCAACCCTGTGCGAAGCAGGCATGACAGTGGCGGAGTTGGCGGGTCGCGAGGCGGAGTTGAAGCCCGACCGTGAGCCCAAGGTGAACGTCAACGGGATCGAAGAGTTGGTTACCGATAAGGGGTATCACAGCGGCGCAGTCCTCCAGCGAGTGAAGAGTTACGAGGTGTGCAGCTATATACCGGAGAAGCAGCAAAAGGGGCGACGTAACTGGCAAGGCAAGCCAGCCGAACAGCAGGCAGTCTATGAGAATCGGCGGCGGGTACGAAGCGAGTACGGCAAGAGTTTACTGCGGCGACGTGGCGAGTTGGTGGAACGCAGCTTCGCACACTGCTACGAAACCGGCGGCATGCGTCGCTGCCATCTCCGCGGACGGGACAACATTTTGAAGCGGCAGTTGATTCATGTCGGAGCGTTCAACTTGAGCTTGATCCTGCGCCAGATGCTGGGTGCGGGCACACCGCGAGAGCTGAGAGACCGCTCTGGCAGGCTTGTTCTGTTCGTTTATTTACTCTTCCGGGGTCGGATAAATCAGAATCGGCTTTGCAGAAGCCGGCCCTCCGCATCCGTTGTCAAGTGCTTCGTGAGATTGCGCACCCGGCTACGTCGCCAGCCTTGCAGAAAAACCACCACTTGCGCCACGGGCTGCTAGCAGCCCGGGGTGGAAGTAGCTGATTTTTGGCATGGCCAGCGGCGTGTCGGTCGGGATTCGGCTTCGGCAGAGCCGATTCGATCCCTTGCGCGTGGGAACAGCCAATAAAGGAGCAGAACCCAGCCAATAAAGGAACAGAACCAGCTTAGCGAAGCGGTTTCTCCACTCCCGCGGCGTTCCCGCACCCAGCAACTGGCGCAGGATGAGGCTGAGGTTGAACGCGCCGACATGCACCAACTGCCGCTTCAGAATGTTCTCGTGTCCGCGGAGGTGCGTGCGCCTCATGCCGCCGGTGTCGTAGCAGTGCGCGAAGCTGCGTTCCACTAACTCGCCGCGCCGCCTCAGTAAGCTCTTGCCGTAGTTGCCTCGCACCCGCCGCCGATTCTGGTACACCGCTTGTTGTTCCTCGGCTTTGCCTTGCCAGTTACGTGGTCCTTTTTGTTGCTTCTCCGGAAGGTAGCTACGTATCTCGTAACTCTTCACCCGCTCGACTACCGCGCCGCTGTGATAGCCCTTGTCGGTGACCAACTCTTCGATCCCCTTGACGTTGACCTTGGGCTTCTCGCCGGGCCGCAACTCGGCCTCGCGCCCGATCTGCTCGGCCACTGCCATGCCCGCCTCGCACAGCGTCTCCTCCAGGGTCGTAGTGTCGCCCTGGTCAGCACCTTGCAATGTGACCGCCACCACCGCGCCCGTGTCCAGATCGACCGCATGCTCAGCCTTGTGCGCCAAGTGCGTGCGCCCGTCCTTCATCTTCGCAATCCGCGCGTCCTCGTCCGCAGGACTCTTCCACTCTTGGTTCGACATGCGCTTCTTGCGCTTGCGGTCCAGTCGCGCCAGGTCCTCGCGGGTCGGCGTTGCCAGGCCGGAAGCCTTCGCCAATCCGCGCAAGAACTCCTCGTAGCTCTCCCCCGTGTCCCGCCGCACGATCGAGCGCATCGCCGCGTTGGCTTCCAGCGTGGTCGCATCGATCGCCACCCGCTTGCCCTGCAGCAGTCCACCATCCGCCAACAAGCTCAGTACCCAGCCGAACACTTCGCGATGCGTGTCCACATCGATCAGCCGCCGCGTGCGCGAAATCGTCGAGTGGTCCGGCGTGTACTCGTCCAGCCCGATGCCCACAAACCGCCGCAGCGCCAGCGAGTCCGCCAACCGCCAGGCGATCCCACGCTCGCTATCGATGCCTTCGAAATACCCGATCAGCAGCGACCGGAAGTAGATCCCCGGCGTCAGCGACGGCCGGCCGTACTTGGCCGCATAGAACTTCGCACACCGGTCTTCGACAAACTCATCGAACCTCTCCGCCTCCAACAGCTCATTCAGCCGCTGGTAGAAGGGGTGTCCCGGAGCTGACGCTAACTCGGTGTGCGCAATCCAGATGTCCTCTTGCTTCTCCCGCTGCTTGCGCGTCCCCATTGCCATGCGCACATTCTACGAACCAAGCCTGTGGATACTTCAACATTTCTTGCCTACGCATCCAGACTTGCACCACGGGCTGCTAGGGGAGATTTCCCTGGGGACATGATCCAACGGCTTTTTCTCGTGCCGCTTGAGAAAAGCGTTTTGCTTTTGTATACTGTCACGCATCGATGCATTCGACGCCGACGATGTCGGGGCTGATGGTGTCTCAGGGTGCTTTACGAGGGTTCCTCGTCCCTTCCTTATGAATATGTTACAAAAGAAATAGGGCTACATCGAGGCGCGGGGCGAGGTGGGATGTTTTTCTACAAAGAGGCGGCGCCACTTCCTCTTAGCAAAGTTGTTGTTTGTGGCTTCCGATGGGAGAGTGCGCCGCTATGCTTCGAGCGCAGTCTCCGGAGCATAGCACTAAAGTGACTGCTACCTACGCATATCAACCGGCACCAGAACACGCTCCCATGCGGGTCTCTGTGCTTCTGCCCGTAATGGATGAGACCGCCTCTGTGAAAGAGACGATTCGCATTCTGCTGGACGAGAATAGCCAGACGATCAGTGAAATTCTGATTGTGGTGTGCACTCGGACTACCCCGGAATCGCTGGCCATCTGTGAGGCACTTGAGCGTGAACAGCCCGCCCTGATTAAACTCCGTTGGCAGAAGTTGCCTTTCCTAGGCGGCGCCATGCGCGATTGCTTTGATTGGGCAACCGGTTCGCATGTTCTCATGATGGCCAGTGACCTGGAGACCGACCCCAGGACGGTCAAGGACCTGATTGCCGCCGCGGAGACGGGCTTTGACATCGTGACGGCTACACGATGGACCCAAAGGGACGGCTTCCATGGCTACGATCCGTTGAAGTATTTCCTGAATTGGACCTTTCAGCAAATAATCCGTCTCCTCTACGGGACCAACCTTTCCGACTTGACCTTCGCATTTAGGATTTTCAGAACGAAATGGGTTAAGAACATTCGCTGGGAGGAATTAAAACACCCATTTCTCCTGGAAACAGTTCTGAAACCGATGCGTTTGGGGGCCAGCATCGCTGAAATTCCTGCCGTCTGGCGGGCTCGTGAGGAAGGTGTATCTCACAACACCTTTTGGCAAAACTTTGTGTACTTTCGAATCGCGGTGAAGACGAGGTTTACTGCCAGGCGCAGACTTCTTTTAAAGGAAGAAAATGACTAAGAGCTTCGTCACGGGTGGCTGTGGCTTTGTGGGACGGCACTTGACCGATCGTTTATTAAGTATGGGCCATGATATCTGGATTGTCGACGATCTCAGTACAGGCCTGCACCCAGACCAATGGCTACTTCCGCGCGCCAGTCACACGACAGACGAAGGCGACCTGAAAAGATACTTCGTGGCCGGCCAGTCGGTAACGTTCTTGCACGAAGACCTCGCCGTTACGATGTTAAGGCAGTTAGGCGCGGTCAAAGATGGTGTCGGACTCGTCGAATTCCCTAAGTTCGACTACGTCTTCGCTCTAGCTTCAGTGGTGGGCGGACGAGTAAAGATTGATTCCGATCCCATCGGAGTGGCGGTAGATCTTGCTATTGACTCCCTTTTCTTTCTCTGGCTGGCACGCAACAAAGAGAAAATCGGGAGAATCTTGTATGCGAGTTCCAGTGCCGCGTATCCAATTAATCGCCAGCAGGCGGAGGGGCATCTGGCGCTGCGGGAAAGCATGATCGATTTTTCCAGTGGGGAACTCGGGCAGCCCGACATGACCTATGGCTGGAGCAAGTTGACGGGAGAGTATCTCAGCCGGCTGGCAGCCGAGCGCTATGGACTCAAGGTCGCCTGCGTTCGCCCTTTCTCCGGATACGGCGAAGACCAGGACTTGACCTACCCAACCCCCGCCATCGCCTTCCGTGTCGCCAGAGGCGATGATCCGGTAGTAGTATGGGGCACCGGTCAGCAGGGTCGCGACTTCGTTCATATCGAGGATTGCATCACCGCCATGTGGCTGGCAGTGAATAAGATCGAGGATGGGTCGGGAGTCAATATCGGCACCGGCATTCTAACTTCCTTCATTGAAGCGGCCCAGCTATTCCTGAAATTAGACGGCCGTTCAGGCACAATCAAGCCCATGATCGACAAGCCAGTTGGCGTGCAGTCCCGTTACTGTGATCCAGCTGGAATGAAAGCCGTGCTGGGATGGGAACCCGAGATCACCCGGGAGGAAGGATTCCAGCGTGTTCTACAGAAGGCCTACGACCGCGTCGCTGCGCTTGGCCGCGATGCCTTGGAGAGGATTAACAGCTAATGAAGATCACGATCGTTACCACCACCATCAATATTCCTAAACTGCTCGTGCAATACGCGGAAAATGCTCGCTATTATGGCCACAAGAATGTTGATTTCGTGGTCATCGGCGACCGCAAGAGCCCCGCTGGAACCGCCGAGTTCTGCAAGACGGTAGCGCAATACTATCCTTGTTCCTATCTGGATATACCGACGCAGCAGAAGTATCTGGATCGTTTCCCGGAGCTCTGGACACATCTGCGTTTCGATTCCATTCAACGGCGAAATATCGGTCTGTTGCTGGCCTACGAAAATGGCGCTGACGTGGTGATTACGATTGACGACGACAACTTCGTCATGGGTCAGGACTTTGTCGGTTTGCATTCGGTGGTCGGCACTGTCCGAGAGCTCCCGACATACGCCTCTACCTCCGGGTTTTTTGACGTTTGTTCCTTCCTTCAAGTGGAGGACGGGGTTCGCTTCTACCACCGCGGCTATCCCCAAAAGCAACGCTGGACGGAGTCTGGATTTATCAGCAGTTATCGCGATCGCAGACGGGTGGCGGTTAATGCCGGGTTCTGGCTTGACAATCCCGACATCGATGCGCTCACCCGCATGGAACGGCAACCCGTGGTACGCGGCTACAAGGACCATTGGCCGGGAAATGTCGCTCTGCAACCGGACACCTGGTCTCCCTTCAATTCCCAGAACACTGCCTTGATGCGTGCGATTTTGCCTGCGTATTTTCTTAGCCCGTACATTGGGAGGTACGACGACATCTGGGCAAGCTACGTCATCGATCGCATAGCTCAACACATGGGTGATGTCATCTCCTTCGGCGACCCGTTGGTACGGCAAGAGCGCAATCCTCACGACCTGTGGAAGGATCTTGACGTGGAACGAAACGGGATGATCCTCACAGACGATTTCTGCGAAGCCTTGCGCGCTGTTCCGCTCAGTGGGACGAGCTACCACGAATGCTTTGGGGAAATCGCAGAGAAACTTGAAAAGGCATGGGCGGCGGGACCCAAATGGAATGAATCGCAGCACGAGTGGCGTTCAAAGTTTCTCGACGGACTACGGATCTGGAACGAGGTCTTCGACACTCTCGGCGCCAGTCGCAGCGCTGCCGCGGTGGCAAGCTGACGCCGTTCAAAGCTACGCTGTGCCAGTGGGTTGTGCCATAGGCATACGGAACAAGCATCTCAAAGTAAGTGCGCTGCTAGCATAGTAGTTGCTGGCAGCGCCTGTCGTCGTTTGTGCACGAAAATAGCCTGATGTACAACGCGAAACCATGCCGCCATCTTGTCGACTTTAAGTCCAACGTTTGAAACATCTCCGGCGGGAGTCACTAATTTTTTAATTGACACTCCACTCGTTGCGGGATAAAGTAAGGCCCGCTTATTTGCGCCGAACGAAGTTCAAACCAACATTTTAACTTTGCTGTGTTCCACGGGTAGTTTGGGGCGGTAGTCTACTCGACACTTGGGTTGGCTGCCACTACCAACCACTTTGACAGGTGAGTATCAGCTCTGCTGAAGCTCACCAGACAGCCGTCTCCCCCGGCAGCAGAAGATGCGGGAGTCGGTGGCTGCTTTCGCTTTTGCATGCATACATATAGGGGGGAGGAACCAACGTGAGCTCTCGTCTTGCATTTGCCGCTTCTCGCTGGATTGCACTTCTGTTCCTTGTTTCTTTGGCTGCACAGGTGGAGGCAACCATCACAGTAACGCTGGCTCCTTCTCCCGCGGGTCCCCAACCGGTCGGAACCGTCATCACCTGGACCGCAACGGTTTCGGACACGGCGTCGGGCAAGCACCAATATCGGTTCAGCGTGGGTCCGGCCAATGGGTCGCTAGCGATCGTTCGCGACTACCAACTTGCTAATACGTTCCAGTGGGCCTTCAGTCAGACGGAGGGCACCTACCAAGTCAAAGTCCTTGTCCAGAACATCTCGAACAACACCAGCGCCCATGCCAAGGAAAATTTCGTGGTGACTACTCGCCGCGTCAATGGTCTCGATGTGGTCAGCCCCACCGCGAACCCGCTGGTGGCCCTGTTTAGCGGGCCCCCTTGTAAGGTCGGTAACTCGGTTCGGGTGCGCTTCAACGAGCTAGGGAGATCGGTCTCGCAAGTGACCAACGCTATCCCGTGCAGCGCCACCAACAGTGCGAACTTCTACATCGCGGGCATGTATCCGAGTACCGAATATCAGATGCATCACGAAACGGTTTCTCCCTCGGGCATGATCGTCCAAACCGGGGCAACCTATACGTTTACCACCGGCCCAATCCCGGCCGGGATCACTGTTCCAATCGTAACCGTTCCGGTACCGGCAGGGCCGCCCAGCAGCATCACCGCGCCAATTCTGCTTCAGGCTAACATCCTCGGCGCCGTGACGACCGCGACTGATTTGTCCGGGAATGTGCTCTGGTACTACCACCTACTGGTGGGCGAACTGACGCGCACGGAACCAGGCGGTCGGATGTTCGTGATCGATTCCCCCAAAAACGAGAACCCACCGTACAACGCCACCGTGCAGGAAATCGACTTGGCCGGGAACATCACGCTTCAGACCAACGCGGCACGGATTAATCAGCAGTTGGCCCTGATGACGGATCCCATTACTGGAATGCCCCGCCTCCCCATCACCCAGTTTGACCACGAGGCTCGCCGTTTGCCTAACGGTGACATCGTTGTGAAAGGTGTAAACGAAATGCTGGTGACGGATGCTGGTCAATGCGGAACCACCAACGGCATGCCGAACACCTGCGATGTGCTCGGCACGGAAGTGCTGGTACTTAACCCAAACCTGCAGATCGTCTGGGCATGGGACGCTTTTGACTTCCTCGATATCAGCCGCCAAGCGAGCCTCAATGAGATATGTCAACAAACGTCCCCCGGGTGTCCGGCGTTCTTCCTTGCTTCCACTGCCAACGACTGGCTGCATACAAACTCCATCCAGTTAACCGCGGACGGAAGTTTCCTGGTTTCCCTTCGCGATCAGGACTGGGTTGTCAAGATCAACTACGCCAATGGAAAAGGCGACGGCAGCGTGCTGTGGCACATGGGATACCAGGGCGACTTCACCATAATCAATCCCCCCACCAGTCCGCTTTGTACCACTCCCAACCAGCAGCAAGAATACGCCTGGTTTACACACCAACACGACACCAACTTCCAGTTTGGCGCTGAAAGCGTCTTAACTGTCTTCGATAACGGGAACCTTCGTCGCCAACGTTGCGATACGGGTGGAAATAGCCGCGGCTACGTGCTGACGGTGGATGAGACAAACATGACCGTTACCCCGCTTCTGATTCAAGACCTGGGTAACTACTCCGCCGGCCTGGGCTCGGCGCAAGTGATTCCCGGCAGCTCCAACTACCACTTCGACAACGGCGAAATCGTCGGACCTTCGAGCCAATCGCTCGAGATCACACCGCTAGGTACAATCGCTTTTGAGCTGGATTCCACGAACTTTTGGAGCTACCGCACCTTCCGGATGCAGGATATGTACACGCCGGCGCCGCCGGGGGACTGAGAGGGCCAGCCGGGCTGGCAGGCACACCTTCAAGTGTTAGAACAGTGAGGACTAAAGTGAATAAGACGATTAACGGCCTTCTGCGCATCCTTTGTTTGATTGGGTTAGGGTTGCTTTCCACGAGCGCACTCGCCAGTATCTCAGTGACCCTGTCACCGTCGCCGGCGGGACCCCAGCCGGTTGGTACCATTATTACCTGGACGGCGACTGTTTCGGACACGGCGCAGGGTGCGCACGAATTTCAGTTCAGCGTGGGTCCGGAAGCCGGCCCGTTAGCAATCGTGTGGGACTACGGCCAGTCCAATATCTTCCGGTGGGCCTTCAGCCAGACGGAGGGCACCTACCAGGTCAAAGTCGTAGTCCGGAACACCTCGAACCAAACGACCGCTAATGCCACGGACAATTTCGTGGTGACGTCTCTCCGGCTCAATGGCGTCGACGCGGTCAACCCCACCGCGAACCCGCTGGTGGCCCTGTTTAGCGGGCCGCCTTGTAAGGTGGGTAACTCGGTTCGGGTCCGCTTCAACCAGCTAGGGAGTTCGGTTTCGCAAGTGACCAACGCTATCCCCTGCAGCGCCACCAACAGTGCGAACTTCTACATCGCTGGCATGTACCCCAGTACGACCTACCAGATGCATCACGAAACGGTTAATCCCATGGGCATGATCGTCCAAACCGGGGCAACCTATACGTTTACCACCGGACCAATCCCGGCTGGGGTCACTTTCCCAACCTTCACTGTTCTGACACCGGCCCAACCGCCCGGCAACACCACCGCCCCGATTCTCCTTCATGGATTCCTGCTACATAATGCACTGATCAGTGCGACGGACTTGTCGGGAAACGTTCTCTGGTATTACCACCTCCCCGTCGGTGAGTTGATGCGCACGGAGGTAGGCGGTAAATTCTTTGTCACCTATTCCGTAAGCCAAGATCTGTACAACAACAATTTTCAGGAAATTGATCTGGCAGGGAATGTCACGCTTCAGACCAACGCGCAACGGATTAATGAGCAGTTGGCCCAGATGACGGACCCGGTTACTGGAATGCCCCGCCGGCCGATTACCCAGTTCGACCACGAGGTCCGACGTCTGTCGACCGGCAACATCGTTGTGAAAGCTTCAAGTGAACTGGTGGTGACCAATGGGCCTCAATGCGGAACCAGCAACGGCCAGCCAAACACCTGCGATGTCCTTGGAATGCAGGTGCTGGTCCTGAATCCAAACTTGCAGATCATCTGGGCTTGGGATGCGTTTGACTTCCTCGACCTCAACCGCCCTGCGGTCACGGGTGACGTCTGTAGACCCGGCCAATCTGGCTGTCCGGTCTTCTTTGACGGCACCCCGAACGCTCAAGATTGGCTGCACGGAAACTCCATCCAGTTAGTCGGCGACGGAAGCCTCCTGGTTTCACTGCGCCATCAGGACTGGGTGATCGACATCAACTTTCACCATGCACACGGAGACGGCAGCGTGATCTGGAGGATGGGAAACCAGGGCGACTTCACTATGATCAATCCGCCCACCAATCCGCTATGCAACACTCCCCAGCAACAGGGGTGGTATGCCTGGTTTTCACACCAGCATGACGCCAATTTTCAGTTCGGCGGCGAGAGCGTTTTTTCGACTTTCGATAACGCCGTCATTTGGATACTAGGTGGGGGGAAAGCTAAGCCTTGCGACCCCAACGGACACAGCCGGGGCTATGTGTTGACTGTGGATATACCAAACAAGACTGTCACGCCGCTGCTGATTCAAGACCTGGGCGTCTACTCCAACGGTTTCGGCACGGCGGAAGTGATTCCCGGCACTTCCGACTACCATTTCCTAAACGGCCAGGAATTTAAGGGAACGCAAAGTCAGGATTCGGAGTACACGCTGGGCGGCAGCCTGGAATTTGAAATGCAAGAGAATCAAGCAACATACCGCAGCTACCGGATGCAGGATCTGTACACACCCGCGCCGCCGTTGTAGGGGGACTGAGAGGGGCAGCCCCCTGGCAGCCCCTTCAAGTGTTACAAAGTGACGACTAAAGTGAGTAGGACGATTAAGGGCCTTCTGCGAATCCTTTCTTTCATCGGGTTGGCCGTACTTTCAACGAGCGCCCTGCACGCCTCTATTTCGGTGAGTTTGTCTCCGTCGCCCGCGGGTCCCCAACCGGTTGGCACCATCATCACCTGGACGGCTACCGTGCAGGATTCGGAACAGGGCACGCACGAATATCAGTTCAGCGTGGGTCCGGCAAACGGCCCGTTAGCGATCGTTCGGGACTTCAACCTGCCTAACACGTTCCCGTGGGCCTTCAGTCAGACGGAGGGTACCTACCAAGTCGGCGTCGTTGTCCAAAACACCTCCGACAACACGAGCGCCCAAGCCGCGGAAAATTTCGTGGTGACAACTCTCCGGCTAGGCGGCCTCGATGCGGTCAACCCGACAGCGAACCCGCTGGTGGCCCTGTTTAGCGGGCCGCCTTGTGCCAAGGGTAACTTCGTTCGGGTCCGCTTCAACCAGACAGGGAGTTCCGTCTCACAAACCACCAACGCTATCCCCTGCAGCCCTACCAACAGTGCAAATTTCTACATCGCGGGCATGTATCCGAGCACGGAATACCAGATGCACCACGAAACGCTGTCTCCCTCGGGCATGATCGTCCAAGTTGGGAAAACCCTGATGTTTACCACCGGCCCAATCCCGGCCGGGGTCACTTTTCCAACCGAGACTGTTCTGACACCGGCCCAACCGCCCGGCAGCGTTACCGCCCCGATTCTCCTTCATGGTTACATTGGCGCATTGCAGAGCGCGACTGATTTGTCGGGGAACGTGCTCTGGTACTACTCCCAGCGGGTCGGCCATCTAACACGCACGGAAATAGGCGGAAAGATCTTCGTCCACAATGACCACCAACCCAACCTGTACGACAACAACGTGCAGGAAATCGATCTGGCCGGGAACATCACGCTTGAAACCAACGCGCATCGGATTAACGAGCAACTTGCACAAATGACGGGCCCGAATGGGATGCCTCGCCGCCCCATTAACCAGTTTGACCACGAGGTCCGCCGTTTGTCTGACGGCAACATCGCGGTGAAAGCTTCCAGCGAAATGTTGGTCACCAATGGCGGTCAATGCGGAACCAACCGCAAGGGCAACCCCAAGACCTGCGACGTCATTGGGGCACAACTGCTCATTCTCAACCCAAACCTGCAGATCGTATGGGCCTGGGATGCTTTTGACTTCCTCGATATCAGCCGTCGTGCAAACCTGAACGAGGTCTGTTATCAGGGCGACAGCCCTGGGTGCTCGATCTTTTTCCTCGCCCCACAGGCTAACGACTGGCTGCATGCCAACTCCATCCAGTTGACCTCGGACGGCAATCTCTTATTTTCTCTGCGCAGTCAGGATTGGGTAATCAAGATCGACTATGCCAATGGAACCGGCGACGGGAGCGTGATCTGGAGAATGGGGTACCAGGGCGACTTTACCATGATCAATCCGCCCACCAGTTCGCTCTGTACCACTCCCGACCAGCAGCAAGAATACGCCTGGTTTACCCACATGCACGACCCCAACTTCCAGTACGGCGGTGACAGCGTCTTCACTACCTTCGATAACGGCAACCTCCGGAGAAGGCGTTGCGACAAGAACGGAAACAGCCGGGGCTATGCGCTGACGGTGGATGAAGCAGGCCGCAGCGTCACCCCGCTTTTGATTCAAGACTTGGGTAACTACTCCGACGGTGTGGGCACAGCGGAGGTGATTCCCGGCACCTCCAACTACCATTTCGAAAGCGGCCACATTTTCCATGGAGCGATCAGCCAGTCCATTGAGATCACGCCGGACGGTGCAACCGCTTTTGAAATTGAAGTGCACCACGAGACCTACCGCAGCTACAGGATGCAGGATCTGTACACCCCAGCACCGCCGCTGTAGGGGACTGAGACGGGCAGCCCGCGGGCAGCCCCGCCTTTAAGTGTTACAAAGAGAGGAACAAAGTGAACAAGACGATTAACGGCCTTCTGCGCACCCTTTGTTTGATTGGGTTAACGTTGCTTTCCACGAGCGCCCTCGCCACCATCTCCGTGACCTTGTCTCCGTCACCCGAGGGTCCTCAACCAGTCGGTACCATCATTACCTGGACGGCAATCGTGCAGGACTCGGAGCAGGGCCCGCACCAATATCGGTTCAGCGTGGGTCCGGCCAATGGCTCGCTAGCGATCGTTCGGGACTTCGCCTTGGCCAATACGCTCCAGTGGGCCTTCAGCAAGACGGAGGGCACCTACCAGGTCAAAGTCCTTGTCCAGAACACCTCGAACCAGACGAGCGCCAAGGCCAAGGAAAGTTTCGTGGTGGCGTCGCTCCGGCTAGGCGGCCTCGATGCGGTCAACCCCACAGCGCACCCGCTGGTAGCCCTGTTTAGCGGGCCTCCTTGTGCCAAGGGTAACTTCGTTAGGGTGCGCTTCAACCAGACAGGGAGTTCGGTCCCGCAAACCACCAATGCCATTCCCTGCAGCCCCACCAACACGGCAAACTTCTACATCGCGGGCATGTATCCCAATACGGCCTACCAGATGCATCACGAAACGGTTTCTCCTTCGGGCATGATCGTTCAAACTGGGAGAACCCTGACGTTTACCACCGGCTCCATCCCAGCCGGCCTCACTTTTCCAACCTTCACCGTTCTGACACCGGCCCAACCGCCCAGCAGCATGACCGCCCCGATTCTCCTTGATGATTTCATAACAGGAGGAGCATTGATCACTGCGACGGACTTGTCGGGAAACATTCTCTGGTATTACCCCCGCCCCGTCGGTGAGTTGTCGCGCACGGAGATAGGCGGTAGTTTCTTTGTCACTAATTCCAAAAGCACCAACTTGTACAACAACACCTTCCAGGAAATCGATCTGGCAGGGAACATCACGCTTGAGACCAACGTGCACCGCATTAACGACCAGCTTGCAACCATGAAGGGTCCGGATGGAATGCCTCGCCGCCCTGTTACCCAGTTTGACCACGAGATCCGCCGTCTGTCGAACGGCAACATCGCTGTGAAAGCCGCAAGCGAAATGTTGGTAACCAATAAGGCCCAGTGCGGATCCAACAGCGACGGCACCCCAAAGACCTGCGATGTTCTTGGACAGCAGGTGCTGGTCCTGAATCGCAACTTGCAGCTGATCTGGGCTTGGGATGCGTTTGACTTCCTCGATATCAACCGCCGCGCGATCTTGGGTGAGGTCTGCCAGATAGGCAAAGCCGGATGTCCGGTCTTCTTTCTCGCCTCGACCGCTCAAGATTGGCTGCACGGAAACTCCCTCCAGTTAGTCGGCGACGGAAGCATCCTGGCTTCACTGCGCCATCAGGACTGGGTCATCGACATCAACTACGCCAATGGAACAGGCGACGGCAGCGTGACCTGGAAGATGGGAAACCAGGGCGACTTCACCATGAACAATCCGGTCACTAATCCGCTGTGCAACACTCCCCAGCAGCAGGCGGAGTATGCCTGGTTTGCACACCAACACGACGCCAACTTTCAGTTCGGCGGCGAGAGCGTCCTTACGGTTTTCGATAACGGCACCACTTGGGTAAAAGATTGCGATCCCAACGGACATAGCCGGGGCTATGTGTTGACCGTGGATGTACCAAACAAGACCGTCACGCCGCTACTGATTCAAGACCTCGGTGCCTACTCCAACGGTTTGGGGACGGCGGAAGTGATTCCCGGCAGCTCCAACTACCATTTTTGCAACGGTCAGATTAATAGGGCAACTGCTGACCCAGAATCCTGAGATCACGCCGGACGGTGTCGTAGAGTTTAATATCCAGGCGGATCACCAGACGTACCGAAGCTACCGGATGCAGGATCTGTACACACCCGCACCGCCGCTGTAGCATGCGGCTTCGATCAGCGGACTACACCGTTAGGGCGCAATGATCGACGCGCGAATGAATTAGCTCACGAGCGAGAAGAAACCGCTCCAATCATATGTTAACTGCAAGACGGTCGAAGGTTTTCCGGACGAACAGGGCGATGCTACTTGTGTTACTCGCATGCTCGATCGCGTCTTTCGCTCAGTTTTCCGTGACAACCCATCATTACGATACAGGTCGCACGGGCTGGAACTCACAGGAGAGTGTCCTGACACCCGCCAATGTAGGCAGCGCAGCCTTTGGCCTCTTGCACACCGTAACGTTGGATGAAAAGGTGAACGCCCAACCCCTGGTTTTCTCCAACGTCAATATCGGGGGACGCCTCCACACAGTCGTCTACGTGGCAACCGAAGGGAACACGATTTACGCCATAGGCGCCAATAACGGCAACGTCCTGCTGCGCAGGAATTTCGGAACGCCCGTGCATGAACCCTTCGGCTGCAAGAATTCGGTTGAAGTTGGGATCGACTCGACACCGGTCATCGACCCGGCCGCCGGCATCATGTACGCCATCATTTACAAGCAGACTGCCAGCGGCCCAGCCTACTACATTCACGCGCTTGATCTCGCCACCCTGTCCGACAAGGTGCACCCACGGCTAATCACTGCGTCGCATACTCTCTCCAACGACTCGCCCGCCGCCTTCAATGCCGCGGTGCAAAGACAGCGTCCTGGCTTGCTGCTGGCGAACGGGAACGTATACGCGGGCTTTGGAAGCTTTTGCGATCATGGAGTGAACGAGTCGCGCGGGTGGCTTCTGGGTTGGCAGACAGGAACCCTGACGCCATTGGCCGCAAACCAGGTACTTGATACCCAATCCTCCTCGCCGAATAATTACTTCCTATCTTCCATCTGGATGTCCGGTTCTGGTTTGGCCGCGGACGATGCGGGAAACATTCTCTTTGTGACCGGCAATTCAGACCCCTCCGGAACCACCTATGACGGGATCACGGATATCCAGGAAAGCGTGGTAAAGGTTTCGTCCGATCTGACTACGGTTCTCGATTTGTTTACGCCCGACAATCAGCCGACTCTCGACAAGCATGACGGGGATTTCGGCGCCGGAGGCGTTATGGTGCTGCCAGACCAGCCGGGCAGCATACCGCACCTGGCGGTGGCTGCGGGCAAAGACGGAAACATGTACTTGATGAATGAGGATTTTCTGGGAGGCCATTCCAGCACGACTAACAATGTACTCGGTACCTACCCAATCGGAGGGTGCTGGTGCGGAGAATCCTATTTTCGGGATCCAAAGGATGGGTCAGCGCGAATAGTTTCAAGCGGCGGATACACCGCTATGGTGTGGAAGCTGGCAACGTCTCCGAGCCCCTCCCTGAGCTTGATCACGTCATCACCGGCACTGGGGCTTCCAAAAGTCAGTTTCTTCACTACCGTGTCCTCGAATGGAACAGCGAATCCAATTATTTGGTCGCTTTCGCTTGGCATAGGCGTTGATCCGCCAGTTTACCTGCGTGCGTTCGATCCCGAAACGGGTAACACCACTCAACCCATGAATCAGCTTTTCAGCGGGACGGCGGGCAACTGGAACAGTACATCCAGGGCCTTCCTGGTTCCGGTGGTTGCCAACGGAAAGGTCTTCGTCGCCACGTATGCGCAACTCGCGATCTTCGGCCTGAATTAAGTAGCGCAAGCTCCGACTTTCTTTGCGCAACTTTCACTTGACGAAACTGGACACTTCTTGAATAATTGTGCAACTACATTCCGATGGATATGGGGCTTCTTCTGGTAGTCCCCGTCTCGGAATATGCCTTCAGCTTTCCAGGAGCCCCCAAGTTATGTTGACTACTAAAAGCTTGAAACTCTCTCTAACAAATTTGGCGCTGCCTCTCGCCTTGTTCGCATCTTCAAGCTTGTCCTTCGCTCAGCAGTATTCCGTGACAACCAGCATGTACGACAACCATCGGACGGGCTGGAACTCAAAGGAGACTATCCTGACGCCGGCCAATGTCAACAGCAGCTCCTTTGGCCTGCAGCACACTATAACGCTGGATGGTAATGTGTACGCCCAGCCCCTGATCATTCCCGGTATCAAAATCGGGACGAGTCTTCACACTGTTGTCTACGTGGCGACGGAAAACTGCACGATTTACGCGATTGACGCCAAGTTTGGGACTGTTCTGGCGAGCAGGAATTTTGGCCCACCCGGGCCGAACCCTGTCGGTACACCGCAGGTTGGAATCAATTCGACGCCAGTCATCGATACCGCCACACAGACCATGTACGTCATGATCTACAAGCAGGGTGCTGCAAACGGCGTAACCTACAAGCTTCACGCGCTCAATCTCGCCACTCTGGCCGACAAGGTGACGCCCGTCATTGTACAAGCGTCGCACACCCTCACAGACGGATCGAAGTTCGATTTTAATGCGCTTCTGGCAAGGCAGCGTCCTGCCCTGCTGCTGGCGAATGGGAACATATACGCAGGTTTTGGCGGCTACGAAAAGTTACCCGCCACCACGCGCGGTTGGGTGCTGGGCTGGCAGGCGGGAACCTTGACGCCATTGCCCGCAAACCAGATGCTTGATACCCAAGCCACCTCGCCGAATGATTTCTTTCTTGACTCCATCTGGATGTCCGGTGCTGGTTTGGCCGCGGACGATTCGGGGAACGTTCTCTTTGTGACGGGCAATTCAGACCCCTTAACCTATGACGGGATCACGGATATCCAGGAAAGCGCGGTAAAGCTTTCGCCCGATCTGACTACGATTCTGGATTTGTTTACCCCGGATAATCAGCCGACCCTCGACATGAACGACACGGATTTCGGCGCCGGAGGCATCATGTTGCTGCCAGACCAACCGGGCAGCATACCGCACCTGGCGGTGGCTGCGGGCAAAGACGGAAATATGTACTTTATGAATGGCGATTTCCTGGGAGGCCATTCCAGCACGACTAACAACGTGCTTGGGACTTACAAAATCGGCCCATGCTGGTGTGGTGAATCTTACTTTAATGATGGGCAGGCTCGCGTAGTTTCGAGCGGTGGCACCAAGGCTATGGTCTGGACCCTGTCGACCTCGCCAAGCCCTTCGCTGAAGTTATCCAAGTCATCGGCCGTGCTGCCCGTTCGAAACGGAGGCTTCTTCACCACCGTCTCCTCGAATGGAGCATCGAATCCAATTATTTGGGCAATTGCAACGGATCCGACCGGCACTACAATTAACCTGCTTGCGTTCGACCCCGAGACTGGCAACACCACAACGCCCATGAATCAGCTTTTCAGTGCACAGGCGGGCACCTGGCAAACTGGAAGAGCCTTCCTGATCCCGTCGGTCCAAAATGGCAGGGTCTTTGTAGTCTCGTATGAGCAACTTCAGATCTTCGGTCTGAAATGATTAGAAGGGTAACAACGCTGGTCAGCTTCACTTAGATCGTGACGTGGCATTTGCGGATCGACCGGTTTTGGTGGCCATGCCTGGACTAAAGAATGGTTCATGTCCCCGGAGATGCGTTAATGGATGTCGCGAAATTTGACCTTGCCCGCCACCTGAGCGAGACGGAAGTCGGGCAGACTAGGATACAAAGAGTTTACGAAGGCGTTCTCGTTTGACCCGAATGCCCAACGTTATCTGTTGCCAATACGTTGAAATCCCGCTGAGAAAGTTCGGCAGGCCTGCATCGACGCTGTCCGTTGTCTGCAAACGGCAACATCCATGGGATTGTTTGGATCATGCAGGACGACGGGGACGGCATATCGCGCCCACCGTCGCCTCCAGCACAGGATCATCGACTCGGTCGGACTCACGAATGCCACGCATACCGGGCCGTCGCTACCGGGACTCGAAAAACCCGAATGGTCACCACTCTTCTCGGTTCTAACCGGTGACAGGGAGCGCCGAATGCCACAGAATATTGCGATGCTTGCGCGGAACCGAAAAAAATAATGCGCTGGAACCGGTTGATGGATATATTAGTGTTGGGTTGTTGGCGGACGGAGCAGAGGTTCGCCGTGTAGGGAATTCGTGTGAGGGGGGCGACTTTGCATCGAGTTGGCTTTTTTGCACTGCTTCTGGTAGGTTGCGTGGGCTGCAGTACTCCTGACGCGACGAAACTGGCCGGGACATCCACTGCAAATGAAGGAAGCTGGGCGTACGACTATGTGGCCCACGGTCCTTATTATGTACAACTGACTGGAGTAAGACGCTATGTCGCCAGTCTAGATGGCATAGAAACTCTAACCAACAAGCGCATAACACCTCGTGTGGTGCTGGAGGTTGACGCCACCTCCGTCACGCCCAACACTGACAATGGCGACATATCTTTCCAATCCAACACACAGCCCTCAGGCACCCTCACTATCAATGCAGATACGGGTGAACCGACTGACGGACAGGAGTGGACCTTCAAGATCAAAAGCATGAATGCGCAAACCTATTCGTGGGACCCCATATATGTTGGCGGGACGAAGGTAACGCTTCCCGCTAGCAGCACCGGCGGAGGAAAAATCGATTACATCACCTTTATTTACGACGCCGGAAGCTTGAAATGGGACTGCATCCGTGTGGCCGGCGGATACTGAGAAACATAAAGCCAGGCCGGGATGAACTCTCGGGATGGGTTGAAACGTGTCTGGCTTGGCTAATAGAGTTCAGCCGGACCGACGGTTGCGGCTAAGGACACCCTTAACGTCTAGAACGGCGCTGACCACTCGGAGCGAAGACCGCCGACGGCTACTCTCCCTTCCTTCACACTGAGAGTCCGCTCACTTGCATAGTCTGCTCAATTCAAGCTAACGCAACGGAGTGTCCCTGAGTTTCAGAATTTGATAAGGTCGATCAGAAAATCCGTAAGTAGTATATTTGTCGTTGGCCTGATCATACACCAACTCATACTTGTACTTGAATAAGTTATCGATATAGCGGTGGGCAGCAGGTTCGTATACGGCCAAAGTTGGAAGCCAAAAATCCCGGTAGTGGGCTTCAATGACAATAAATTCGGGCTTCTTGCCGGTCAGAAATCCGAGCCGGGAATCGTCCAGCACTTGTCCATCGAAGCCCAGTTCGAAAGCAAGTTCCCCGCTTCCCATGATCAGGTCACCGGGCTTCGCATTACGCTTGAGAAAGTTTGTGGCTTCCAGAAAGCGTCCGCGGTAATCATTATGCACAATTCTGAAGCCCACGACTCCTAGTTGGACAGCAATAAACATTCCGAGCAGCGATACAACCACCAGTCTTGAACTAATATATCGGCGCCAAAACCAATCGGAGACGACGGCTAGAATAGCTGCGTAATAAGGAATGATGAA
This sequence comes from uncultured Acidobacteriaceae bacterium, assembly GCA_963782275.1. Lineage (GTDB taxonomy): Bacteria > Acidobacteriota > Terriglobia > Terriglobales > Acidobacteriaceae > Bog-257. The sequence goes on from CAWAJA010000018.1 coordinate 201,496, forward strand.
AACCAGGTAATACCAGTTTTTCTGGAAGCACATCAGAAGCAGGAAGCTTATCCCGGTAAAGATGAGCAGAATCTTAGTTCCGGTCTGGCGCCGGACTTCAGGAACCACAAGAGCCGTGACGATCGAGATCACGTACAGCGCAACAACGATACGATCCAACGAAACGGGAAATCCATGGCCCAACCCGTAGGCCGAGCCGTACCGAAGATCAATTTCCTGCCAGAATGACTTCCACGGGTTCCAGGGCAGCTCCAGCCGATGGGGCACCCTCGCCTGTGCTTGGAATTGAGCTACAAAAAAATGGGGTGCCTTCGCAGCATACAAACCCCACAGCGAACCGAGCAAGAGGAACGGACAAGCCGCAAGCAACAGCGAGCGGATCGTGAGACGGTTGCGATCGAAATAGAGAACCAGGACCGCAAGAGCAAACATGCCAAATATCGCGTTGGGATGGGTGAACAGGTTCACCGCTGAGACGCAACTGGCCACAAACAGAGCCAGAGTGAAATTCTGACGCAGCCGGATGTACAGGGCCAAGGAGGCCAGTCCAAGGGCTGCACACATCATATCCATGCGCCCGGTCGCCGCCGAAAACGCGAAGTGCTGTTCCGTGCCGAGGAAAAATGTTGTCAGAAGAGCGATCCGACGATCCCGGGTGAGCCACCGCACCACAATGTACCAGGACAGCAGCGCTACGCCCCCCCAAAGGATTGAGAGAGCACGCATGGAGAATAAGCTGAAACCCACCACCTTGTACCAGGCCGCCTGCAGGAGCAGGTATCCCGGCATGACCCAGTATGTGTAACGGTCGATTCCTTCAACATAAGGATGAAATATGTAACCATGCGGGTCGAGGACCGTCATTCCCATGAAGCCATGGTGGATAAGGTTGTAGGCGACGCTTGCAAACCAGGCCTCATCACACCAGGGCCGGCGCCTCAAGGCAGCTCCGGTGGCCAGCAAGAGCGAAAAGAGGACCACCGCCGCCAGAACGTAAGTCGAGCGCCTCTCGTCCGAGAAAAAAGAAGTAATCCCTCCCAGCTGCCTTCCGAGGCGCTCGTACGGAGACGGTGCCTTGGGACGAGACGTTTCCGATTCATATTCCACCGAGACGAAGCTTTGCATCGGAATACCCCGAAGCGCGCGAACCTTCACCCACACCCAACGGTCCTTCAAGACATTGCTGAAAGCCGAAACCTTGAACATGGGAGTGCCCACGCCGTTCAGTATTTCACCCAAACACTGACAGCCAACGAAGAAGTGGCTCTAAATCTTTGCTAGCTTAGCTAATTGTGGCCAGGATTGGAAACCGAGTTGCTTCAGTCTACGGATAGCAAGCACTTCTGTCAACCACTTTCGGGTAGTGAGCAGCGTGTCGAAAAGTGTATTTGGTAAGACTTTCCGAAGAGCGTGGCTGGGCCGTCCCGCCTTTATTAAAGGACGAATACAGGCGGAAAAGCCTGCCTTCGGTCAAGTGCGGGTGGCCAATGAGCTGACCAATCGCGGTCTGCTCGTTTCCCCGACGGGGGTGCGGAGCCTCTGGCCGCGGCATGACCTGGAAACCTTTCGCAAGCGGCTCAAGGCCCTGGAAGCCAAAGCCGCGCAAGAGCACATGGTCCTCAACGAAGAGCAGGCTTAAAATCAACTGCTTCTGCGAAGGAGAAAGGGCCCGCGGGGTGGAGTGTCCGCGATTGCCGTGCTGTACCCAGGCTACGGAATCGGGGCGGTAGCGGCGCTTCAGGCCCTGCACGTGGCGTTCACTCAGCGGCAGCAGGCGGGAGACTTCGCGTACGCTCAGCCCCCCGCCCGCCGCATTCTCAATCACCTTTCCCCGCGGGAACTCCTTCTGACTGATCGTCACCATCCTGATAGAGTGACAAACTCTCGTTGGAGTTGTGGGGTGACATTATCTTGCAGCATCTACATCTATCCCTCCCGGCGTTTGACCCACTCTTCACCGCCTGATACCTTCGAGAGTTCGTCCCACCTGCAAATCTCCCGCCAGCGAGAGAGTGCATGGCCATCAAGTTCATGGGCGTGGATTTCATCGAGTACGACACGCTGCTCAGCGACGACGAGCGGTTGGTCCGCGACAACACCCGCAAGTTCATCGAAGACCAACCTCATTCCCATCATCGAGCTTTGTAACTGCAAAGCCCCGCTGGGGCCGAGGGGCGTGCGGAAAGTGGGGTGGGGATTGACTGTTAGCCGCTGGGGCGCGGGGTGCGAGAGCGGAATGCGAGAGCGGAATGCGGGAGCGGAATGCCTGCTACTTCGGTGGCTCGGTCTTTGGGCTGGTTGGCAAGATTGCGGTGAGGTGCCGGGTTCTTCGGCTAGGTCCAGGGCGCTACGGAAAAGCGAACCGAACTCGTGTCTAACCGGACTACGGGATAAAATGCGCCTCGGCATTGCGCAGTATTTCCTCTCCCAGCAGTCCTTGAATTACTTCGCCCACTTGCGGCACGCTGTCACGGAGATCTCCCAAGGCTCTCATTTGCCTATACCATGTCGATTCAAGGGCCACAGCTCTTAGGACCGTCTGGCGAATGGCGCCCACGCTCTCGCAATCCCGTAGGTCTTCGAATTCTATAGCTTCCGAAGAAGGGCAGGCGCCATGACTATCGGATTGCTTGCCATGATCGATGCAGGCGTCTTCGTCGTTTTCCAGGGAATGCTCGGCGCCGCGTATCGTGTCCGTTAGCCCCTGAAGCTGGAACTCGATAGGTGCTACGGTTCCCTGAATGGCCAGGGCCTTCAGCTTTTCCTTGAGATCATCTGCCGCCTCGTCCCATTCAGAAAGCGCGTCGTTCATGTCATCCAACTGCGCCCGGAATGGCGCCAGTTCTTGGTTTACCTCGTCGTATTTGTTGAAGAACGGTGCAATAATCTGACGAAAACCCGGCGATTTGTCAGGGGGCAACGCGTCCGCAGCTTGCGGTACCGCATCTATCATCAGCTTGAGTCTCGTTGATTCCCTGGAAGGCGCGCTCGCCCATTTGTGGATCCGCAGCACCAGCGATTTGCATCACTTTCAAAGAAGACGATACCAGATCATTGATGTCGTCAGTAAAGTCATTGGCTGACAACCGTCTCCTCATGTTGGACCAATTTGGGCCCATTAGCCTCAGGGGTGGCCAGCGGACAGCATTAGGGTTCTTGCCTACAAGTCTGGATGATGAAGAGTTGAGATACTTGATCGGAATGGCCCATGCGAAGTTCTCACCGTGATTGTTGCTGCCGGAGACTACTCCAACAATCCTGCCGTTTTGTGTCAATGGAGAACCACTCATTCCGTTGTAGATGGGAGTGTCCAACGCAATGAAACCGACATCCTGCAGAGCAAAGATCTCATGCCTTCCTTGGTTCGCGGCTTGTCCCGAGGGACCAAACTTGCTGCCAGTTGCCTGCACGGCGACTGATTGATCGAAATATCCTGCTATATAACCAGAGATCCTTAGATTGCCGGCTAGCGATGGAACTGCAGAATCAATGGGAAAATAGTCGTGATCCACACTACGGACGCGCAGAGTTGCCAAATCATGCGTGGTATCGATAGTTTCTACGGTCAACGGTTGGTTGAGCAATCGGCCTTGATTTATCACTCTTATCGCTGTTGCCCCCTGTATGACGTGATAACAAGTCACTACCAGGCCATCACTGGATACGAAGGAACCTGTGCCGAACGCCGTGCCTTCGCTGGTCGTCACTAGCAGGGTCACAACTGGAGACGTACCATACGAACGGGACACCAACGCCGGTATCATCAAGAGGAACAACCATCGCAGTAGGTTCCGCTTACTCATCTGAATTCCACAACGAGGTCATGCAGTTTCTTGCAGGCATGCGGAGGTCAATTCTTAGTCTTCTCGATGCGCGTGAAGGAGGGCAGCGCCATGAGCACGAGAAAGCAGGCGATGCCCGCATCGAAGCCGGGCATCGTCGTGAGGAACTACTGGAGAACGATTTTTGCTGTGCCTTTAATCGTTGTCGTGCCAATCTTTGTTGTAGTCGTAATCGTAGCTGGTCCTGCTACCGCCCCACTGAAAGTCACACCGTCAAGCGAAATGGCGTAAATTTCATCCGCCATAATACCCTTGAGTTTGCCGCTGAGGCTGAAGATCGTTGTGGAGCCCTGGGTAACCTTGATTGTGGCCTTGGCGGTGCCCGCCGAGGTAGTGGTCTCAAGCGTCCAGTAAATCTGGCCGTTGGCGCTGGCGAGGGGCCAGACTTGCACGGGCACGCCGACGACCAAGCCGCCCGCGGCGATGTCGGCGCAACTGGGATTGCCGCCGAAGCAGGGCCAGTCACCGGGATCCGGCTGATTGGGGCCCATCGCCACGATTCCCTGGAACATCCCCGGGGCAGCGGGATCCGAAGAACCAGGGGTGGCGTGACCGGTGGAGATCGCGTGGATCTTGAGGTTCCCAGCCTCATCTTGCGCCAGCGCTTGCTGGCCGAGAATGCCGCAGGCCAGAATTACAGCCATGGCACTTAACAAAAGCACACGAACTTTCTGCATTGTTTGTAACCCTCCTATGTGATTTCCCATTCGGAATTTGTTGTTTGTGGCCCAAATGCAGCGGCAACTGTACACTGGCCCACGGTTGGCGTCAATGCTTAAGCGGGATTTTAATCTGGACCGCCCCTACGGTATGGATTCCCGAACCAGCACAGTCGAAAATGCGTGTTTGCGGCCTCTCTCGCGGATCGAATATCGAGATAGCAAAGCAGGAAACGAACCGCGTTGCACCTGAGGACGAGGGAAAGCTACAAGGATAAACACGACCGTTGGTCATCCAACCTGCTCCTCGAGGCGTTCTAGGGCTGCCGGAGCTGTTGGCGGAGTTGAGGACGGCTGGAGGGAGCAAGTCATAACCATCCTCTAGTTCAACTGAGTTCTCCCAATCTTTCGAAGATCTTCCCATCCCGTAGCCCGCGCCACGGCCCCTTCCCCCACGCACGTGCGCTGTGGGGAGCGGGGAGACCAGCGATTTCGAGCTGAGCGCAGGAGCCGCCGATTTCTGGCCATTTACTCAAACGGTAAAGATTCACCAGGAAGTTGTGGGGTGGGACACCTTTTCCCGCCTATGTAGCTTACCCCCGCGGGGGCGTTTGACCCCGCTCTTTGCCGCCTGATACCTTCAAGACTTCGTCCCACCTGCAAATCTTCCACCAGCGAGAGATATCATGGCCATCAAGTTCAAGGGCGTGGATTTCATCGAGTACGACACGCTGCTCAACGACGACGAGCGGCTGGTCCGCGACAACACCCGCAAGTTCATCGAAGACAACCTCATTCCCATCATCGAGCTGTGCAACCGCGAAAGCCGCTTCCCCAAAGAACTGATCAAGCCCATGGGCGAGCTGGGCTTCTACGGCGCCAGCCTCAAGGGCTACGGATGTGCCGGAATGTCGGCGGTCGAGTACGGCCTGATGACGCAGGAACTGGAACGCGGCGACAGCGGCGTGCGCTCGTTTGTCAGCGTACAGTCGGCGCTGTGCATGTATCCCATCTACGCCTTTGGCAGCGAGGAGCAGAAGCAGGAGTACTTGCCGAAGATGGCACTGGGCAAGATTCTCGGCTGCTTCGGGCTGACCGAGCCCGACGCGGGATCGAATCCCGGCGCGATGCGCACTCGCGCGCGCAAAGACGGCGATGACTACGTTCTGAACGGCGAGAAGATGTGGATCACCTCGGGCTCCATCGCCGACATCGCCATCATTTGGGCCAAGGTTGAGGACGAAGACAATCGCATTCGCGGATTCATCGTGGAGACGGACCGGACCGGATTCAAGGCTGCGGACGTTCACGGCAAATGGTCGCTGCGCGCTTCGGTGACTTCGAGCCTGTCGTTGCAGGATGTTCGCATTCCGGCAGGGAACCTGCTGCCGGAGTCGGGCGGGTTGAAGTCACCGCTGAGCTGCCTGAACCAGGCGCGCTACGGCATCGCCTGGGGTGCAATTGGCGCAGCCATGGCTTGCTATGATTGTGCGCTGCAATATGCGCAGTTTCGCAAGCAGTTTCACGATCAGCCCATCGCCTCGCACCAGCTCGTGCAGGAGAAGCTGGTGTGGATGATCAGCGAGATCACCAAGGCGCAACTGCTGGCGCTGCAAGTCGGTCGGTTAAAGGATGCGGGCAAGGTGAAGCCGTGGCACGTCTCCATGGCCAAGCGCAACAACGTCTGGATGGCACTGGAGTGCGCGCGCATGGGCCGCGACATCCTGGGCGCCAACGGCATCGCCGACGAGTATCCCATCTTCCGCCACATGGCCAACCTGGAGTCGGTCAAGACCTACGAAGGCACGCACGACATCCACACCCTGATCATCGGCGAGCACATCACCGGGCACCCGGGGTTCTGAATCAGCGGATAGATAGCCGAAGCTAAGCTGCCGTGTTTCGTGTCTGGATTCACTTAGTTTTCAATCAACCAACTCCGACGCCGGTAACTGCTCCGTGTCACTTCCTGCTGCGGCAGACGTCACTGACAAAACACCCGCCCTTGAAGTGAAATGCTGATGAGTGTCGCGGGAGGAGATTTCCCGGGCTTTTCCCCAACCGGCTTATCTCAAGTCGGCGCAAGAAACAAGACCCTTTAGTTCGCTTCTCGCGGCGCCCGGCGGTGCCAGAGCTGAACGGCCTGCCTTCGCTCATGCACTGACCCAGGGTTTAACCAGCGCAAAAGGAGAATCGCATGAAGGAGAAGAAGGCTGCCACTCTGGCCTGCGCCGTGCTTACGGTGATGGTTGTATTCACTGTGGCGATCGCGGTCATTCCAGCCCTGGCGCAGAACGCAGTTCCGCCAACAGCGCGGGAAGCAGCGGCGATACCAGCCTTTGCTTCGCGCCTTCACACGCAAGCCAGCCAAGCCGCGGGCAAATCACCAGCTTCCAATCATTACCGGACGGGAATCCCCTGGCCGCAGTATGGGGTGATTTACAGCAATGGCCCGGTGAACGGCACCGTCGATGCCTGGACCATCAATTTCGGCTACGTCGTCAGCGATAGTTTCCCTGGGGGCACAGTCAACGGGTTTGACATCTGGGTCTGGGAATTTCCTGGCGACGTAATGACCTCTGTGGATTGGTCCATCACGAGCGACCCGAACAGTGGAACGGTCCATGGCTCCGGCACGGCTAGCGGCAACAACCTAACTGACCAGTTCATTTCCACTAACCAGTTCGGCTACAACATCGACAAGATCTCGGTGTCGGGCCTGAACGTTAGTGCGGGCGGCTATCTGAACCTGCAGAACGCAGTCGTCCCGAGCGGCGACCCGGTGTATTGGGATGAGAACAGCGGCCCGTCGCAGGCCTACGAGAGCTCAGTGGGAACCATCCCTTCGGAGTCGTTCGACATCACCGGCAGCAGCCCCGAGTGCGTCTACGACATGCCACAAGACGGCTTCAAGATCATCCACAGCTTCACCGAGACAGAGCAATCTCCGGCTGCTGGCTTGGCCATTGACCAAGGGGGGAAGCTCTACGGAGCCACGGGCTCGGGCGGCAACAACAGCGCGGGCTTGGGTTATCAGCTGGCGCCTAGCGGCCAGGACTGGATCTTCAATCCTCTGTACAGCTTTACAGGAGGTTACAACGGGGAAAACCCTGCCGCACCTGTCATTGGCCCGGACGGAGCTCTTTACGGTACCGCGATGGGCGGACTCCAATCTTACTACGGGCTGGTTTATAGCCTGAGACCGTCACCCGTTGCCTGCCTCACCGCCCTGTGCAGTTGGAGCGAAACCGTGCTTTACCGCTTTGCGGGAGACCCTGACGGAAGGGTCCCGAATGGCAATCTGGTCTTTGACCAGGCGGGTAATTTGTATGGAACTACATTCTCGGGCGGGGCATACGGAGTATGGGGTACCGTCTATGAGCTGACGCCTTCCAACGGCGGCTGGACGGAGAGGGTCCTCTACAGTTTCACCGGAGGAAGCGATGGCGGCGCACCTACCTCCCTGCTGCTCGGACAAGACGGCAATCTGTACGGAACGACATTTACAGGCGGCGACGGATATGGAGTGATTTTCCAGCTAGCGCCTTCCGGCGATAGCTGGGAAGAACGGGTTATATCGAGCTTCGGTCGTTGCAGCAGCCCCTGCATCCGCCGTCTCGTTGAGGAACGCTCCGGGAACTTCTACGGCATTAGTAGTTATGACGTGTACCAATGCTACCCCTGGGGCTGCAATTGGAACACTTTCGGAACAATTTTCACGATGTCACCGTCCGGCGACGGATGGCAGTTTAGTACTCTCTACGATATCTTCGTCGATTCTTTACACGGTCATGGTCTTTCCGACTATGGTTTCGACGTTTTCGCCGACCTGGCAATCGATCCGGCAGGGAACCTCTACGCAACGGAAGGCTCGCAAGTATGTTGCTATTATTCTTCGAGCGGCGTTCTTAAACTGCTGCAGCCACATCAGGAGCAGACGCTGGTTGGGTTCGACGGTTACGATCTCGGGGACCTGGAGGTAGGTGCGAGCGGGAAGCTCTACGGCACAACCGGCGTCTGCGGAGGCTCAACGGGTACGGTCTGGCAACTCACGCCGCAGGAATAATCGTGCGCTTACCGCGGCCGCATCTTGGCAGTTCAAGTTGCCGGCCGTTTCTAGCTTGGCCGTTGTATCACTCGTCCCTGCGGCATGCGTCACTGACAAGCTACCTGCCGCAGGCGTGAAATCCTGTTGGGTGTCTCGGGAGAAGATTCCCCGGCCTTTTTCCCATCCACTCCTGGCGAGTCCGCGCGCGAAATAAGACCCTTGGCTTCTCCCGATGGTTGCAATCGCTGCCGTGAAGGTCGTTGTGCCTCCAGCGGCCGCGAGGAGGACCGTATGAAGCACAAAGTCAACGCCCTGTTGTTCGCCGTGCAGCTGTCGATTGTCGTGTTCGGCTTCGCCTTGGTTATCGTGCCCGCCTTGGCGCAGAACGCCGTGCCGCCCACGGCGCGCGAAGCGGCGACATTGCCCGCTTACGCTTCACGACTGCACTCTTCAACCTCCCAAGCGAAGAAGCAATCGCCGGCCCGCAATCAACTGCGGACGCGGCTCTCCTCGCCACAGGGCCAAGTCATTTACGAGAACGGCCCGGTAAACGGCACCGTCGATGCCTGCCATTAACTTCGGCTACGTCGTCGCCGATACCTTCACTGGAAGCGGTGCAGTCAGCGGCTTCGACATCTGGGTATGGGAATACCCAGGCGACGTAGTGACCTCGGTGGACTGGTCCATCACCTCTGGCGAGAACGGCGGAACGGTCTATGGCTCTGGTACGGCCAGCGTCACAGACCAGTTCATTTCCACCAACCAGTTCGGCTACAACATTGACAAAATCTCCGTATCCGGCCTGAACGTCAATGCCAGCGGAACCGTCTATCTGAACTTGCAGAACGCGGTCGTCCCCAGCGGCGACCCCGTTTCTTGGGATGAGAATAGCGGCGTCGGCTGCCACTCTGCGGGCTGTCCGTCTCAGGCCTATGAGAATGCGGTGGGAACCATTCCTTCCGAGGCCTTCGACGTTAGTGGCGGTGGCCCTCCTCCACCTCCTCCTTGTTTCAGCGAGCAGCCGCAAGACGGCTTCAAGGTACTCTACGACTTCAGAGACGAAACAGTAGGCTCAGGCGTAACGATTGACAAAGCAGGGAATCTCTACGGAACAGCGTATACCGACGACGGTAATTGGGGAGATTGGCTGGTTTATAGACTTTTTCAAAAGGGGCAGAACTGGACGTTCACTTCTCTGTTCCAATTCGGAGATCCTAGTTACGGAGGACCGGAGTCTGTTGTCACCGTCGGCCCGGAGGGCGTGCTTTACGGCACGTCGGCGCTAGGAGGGGGGATAGGCATCTGCCCGCAGGGTGGCTGCGGTTTAGTTTTTAGCGTAGGACCGCAGCCAACAGCCTGCCTTAGTGGCTCGTGCGAGTGGACGGAGACAGTGCTCCACCGCTTTCAAGGAGACCCCGATGCAGCGGATCCCTATCCCGATCTCGGCTTTGACCAGTTGGGCAATCTGTATGGCACGTCAAGGCTGGGTGGTGACGGCGGAGACTGCTATCTCGATGTCCCTGGCTGCGGTACCGTCTACGAGCTAACGCCATCGAGTGGCGGCTGGACGGAGAAAATCCTCTATAGTTTTACCTGGGAGGGCTCTGCCCCGCAACCCAGCGTACTACTCATTGGGAATGACGGTAATCTATACGGCACAACGGATGGCGGCGGCGATTATAACTACGGCACTGTCTACCAGCTATCGCCCTCGGGAAACGGTTGGACATAGACCAATCTCTACAGTTTCCAAGTCCCCCAAACTAACATCATCGGTCTTGCCAGCAGCGCATTGGTTCAGGATAGTGCTGGCAATCTGTACGGCATTGCTCTTCAACGGAATCCCGACTATACCTTCTACGGCGTCATTTTCATGCTGTCGCCGTCGAATGGCAAGTGGGTGTACACCGTCCTAAGGGCCAATGATTCTGGAGACATATTTACCAATCTGATAATGGACACCGCCGGGAAGCTGTACGGCACCGGCGGGCCGTGGAGCGGGTGTATCCCCAGCAACTGCTTCGGTTATATTTTCAAACTGGAACACGGAATTGATGGCTGGCAATACAGCACACCAATCTATTTCAGCGGGGAGCAGTTTCCAGCCGCCGGTCCTCTGGCGCTGGACTCGCAGGACAATCTCTATGGCTCCAGTGGCTGTGGAAAATATGGTCTCGGTACGGTCTGGCAATTCACGCCATAGCTGACGCTGTGGCTCCAGTTGAACGGATGAGATGGTGCTGGGTAATAGCCGGAATCCGGGGGCGGAATGTCGGCCTTTTGCTGGTTAGTTCCGGCAATTCGCGATGAGCGGATGGATGCTATTGACCAGCCGATTGTGATGAAAGTCCTCGAACACTTTCCGCATCAGGTGTATGCTTTGCGTTTGTGCTGGGAAGGCTGCGCCAAAGCGTTTGCCCCTCCTACACGCATATCGCAGTTACGGCGATCGGCTTGCGCAATCCGCACTTGTAGCTCATAGTTTTTGTATCGCACGCCGCGCCGTCCCGGAGGCCACATGGCAACCAAAGTTACGGAAGAACTGCTCGTCAACCACACTCCAACCGCCAACCTGGAAACTGATCTCGCACTGGAGTTCCTCCGCGTGGTCGAAGAAGCGGCCATCGCGTCCGCCAAGACCATGGGCCAGGGAGACCGAAAGCACGCTGACCAGGTTGCAACCGAGTCCATGCGTGGCGTGATGGACTCCGTGCCGATGGATGGAACCATCGTGATTGGCGAAGGCGAACGTGACGAAGCCCCCATGCTGTATATCGGCGAGAAAGTTGGCAAACGCGATGGCGGCAACTACCCGGCGGTGGACATCGCCGTCGATCCGCTGGAGGGAACGAACTTGTGCGCCACTGGTGCCCCCGGCGCCATTACGGTGCTTGCGGCCTCGGAGAAGGGCGGGCTGCTGCACGCGCCCGACTGCTACATGGAGAAGATCGTGGTTGGGCCGTCGTGCAAGGGAGTGGTCGATCTTGAGGCCCCGGTGTCACATAACCTCAACGTGATCGCCAAGGTGCTGAATCGCCGAGTGGAAGACCTGGTGATCATCATTCTCGACCGGCCGCGGCACGAGAAGCTGATCAACGAGATTCGCAAAGCGGGGGCGCGCATCCGGCTCATCACCGACGGCGATCTCTCGCCGGGAGTCGCGGCCTCAATGTTGGGCTCGGGTGTACACGCGGTCATGGGGACGGGTGGCGCCCCCGAAGGCGTCATTACCTCGGCTGCAATTCGTTGTCTGAATGGCTACATGGTCGGTCGCCTGGTTGGCTACACGCCCGAGCAGGCCGAACGCATGAAGGATATGGGCATCAACGATCCCAAGCGTATCTACACCGCCGACGACCTGGCGCCGGGCACGAACATCATCTTCGCGGCAACCGGTGTTACCGATGGTCCCCTGCTCAAGGGCGTGCGCTTCTTTGGAGACGGAGTGCGTACGTCGTCGCTGGTGATGAAGCTCAACAAGAGCAAGGTCAGGTTTATCGAGACCGTGCATGTGGACAAGCGTCCCGACGTAAAGGTCCGGATTCCGGAGCGGTAGAGTTTCGCTAGATGTCCGGCAGGCCCTCCCACGGGGAGGCCTGCTTTTTTATGCGCAATGTGCGCAAGCCTCGCCCACCGTTTCACAGAAATTCGGGTCGCCTTCGGTGCCAGTTTTGCCGCGTCCCATTATTGCCCAGTAAAGTCCGGACAACCCATCATTTTCCGCTTGCTTCTCTTATAAGAGGAGTAAAATTCTCTTGTAAGGGAATGTAGCTGCGGATGGGAATCCCTCCACCCGGAGAGGCCTTGGTATGAACGTTCATATCAGCTACAAGATTTCCAAAACTTCCGACCTTGAAAAACTAATCAACCAACAAGTGGAAAAACTGGGGCGATACCTTCAGGTATTTCGTCCGGAACTGGTGCACCTGAAAGGGGTTGTCGAGGAGAACTCGGCGCGAGAGGGAGTTGTGGTGTCGCTCAACCTGCGTTTGCCGTCGGGGCAGATGGCGGCCCATGAGAGCAGCACGACCGCAACGGCCGCGATCAAGACCGCGTTCGAGGAGTTGACCGAGCAGGTCAAGAAGCACAAGGACCTGTTGCGCAACCATCACAAGTGGGGCCGCAAGCGAGGAACGGCGCGCGTCGGGGGAGGCACAGTACCCTTCGAGCAGACGCTTGCCGCGGTCAAACCCGAGCTCGTCTCTGCCAACGACATTTCCAACTACGTGGATGTGAATCTGCCGCGGTTGAAGCGCTTCATCCAACGCGAACTTGATTTTCGCGAACGCGAGCTACAAATTGTGCCCGGCCAGATCGCAGTGGATGACGTGCTCGGCGAGGCCATCGCCGATGCGCTGGGCGAACAGCACCATAAGCCGGAGCGCATGAAGCTGGAGCCTTGGCTGTACCGGCTGGCAAGGCGAGCGATTGAAAGGCTGAGCTCCGAAAATCTCGGAGAGCGGCATGTCGCAACCGAAGACGCGATTCCGGATTCCACTGCGGACGATCCGCGAGGAACTGGCCGCGCGTCGCGAATTGATCAACTTGGTGGAAGCGACTCTACGGGACGCCGGCAGTAATGAGCGGAAAGCCTTCATCCTGTACACCATCGAAGGCTTCACGGTGGAGGAGATTGCTGACATCACCAACCGCAGCGTGGAGGAAGTGCGAGCGGCCATTCGTAAGGCGCGCGAGCACCTGCAACGGGCCTTGCCTATCAAAGACGCCCTGAAGGAGAAGCTAGTGGAGTATTCCAGTAGCGCCTGATCGAAGGCGCGATTCCGTACGTCTAAGTGAATAGCAGATCAACAATGAGGAGGACGGAATGATTACGCGAGACGACATCCGGGAACTTGCAAATTTTCACTCACCGGAGGCTTGCGCAGTTACGTTTTACTATCAGCCCGCGACGCCGCTGAACAAATCGCACCGCGAAGACTCGATCCTTCTGAAGGATCTGGTGCGTAATGCGCTGCGCGAGGCAGACCAGAAGGGAAGAAATGGCCATGCGCGCGCCGACCTCGACCGCATCAATGCCTTGGCTGAGACGTTGCGCGGCAATGGGGGCAAGGCCAAAGCGATATTCGCCTGCAGCCACCGGGGATTCTGGCGCGAGTTCGACGTTCCCGCCCAGCTGCCCAAGACCAACGTCCTGCTGAATCAGCGCTTTCATCTGAAGCCGCTGGTGGCAGTGCTGGATGGCGTGCACCACGTGTGCGTGGTGCTGGTGGACCGCGCCAAAGCGCGCATCTTCGAAATCGTGAACGAAGACGTGGTCGAGAAGCTGGATTTCGTCAATGAGTTGACGCGACGCGGCAAGAGCGACGGTTGGGGCGGCTACGATGGTGGGCATGCCCAACGCCGCCAGATGAACGAGGCCATGCAGCATTTCAAGGCCGTCGCTGATTACATTGAGCAGTATTTCGAGCGCGGCCAATGCGACCGCTTGGTAATCGGTTGCCACGACGACATCTGGTCCGAGTTTCATCCCCAACTGCACTCCAATGCCCGCCAGCGCCTGGTGGGTCATTTCCGCATCGACACAAAAGCTGCCACGCCAGAGCAGGTGAAGCAGATGGCGCTGCACGAGCTTGCGGAATACAATGCGGGAATGAAGCAGAGCTTGATCCGCGAAGTGGTTGGCGAAGCCCATCGCAATGGGCGGGGCGCAATCGGGTTGCGGCGGGTTCTGCGTTCACTGGAGATCGGCGAAGTGCAGACCTTGCTTCTAGGCTCGAATTTCCTGGCGCCGGGAGTGAAGTGTTACAACTGCGGTCACATGGACATGCACAGTGCGCCAACGTGCGCGGTGTGCGGCAAGGAGAATACCGAGCTCGAAGATATCGGGGATGCCATAGTCGGCCACTCCCTTCGCAGTGGAATTGAGATTGTTTACATCCCGTACGACGAGGAGTTCGATCGCGTTGGCCGGATTGCGGCGTTGCTGCGCTTCCGCTCCGATCAGAACACGGCGGTGAAGGTCGCGAGTTAATCTCAAAGCGGAACCAACGAAATAGGCACAGCCAAGCGCTGTGCCTTTTTTGTCGATGCGCCCCGGGTGATTGCTCCATGCTATCCTGCTTGGCCGTTACTGCTTTGCTGGGGAGAAAATCATGAAATTCACCCGCCGCGACTTCATTGCCGCAACTGCCGCGGCTTCCGCGTCCCTCGCGCTCGATCTACAAGCGCAGAACAAGGCTGATGACGGCGCGTCCTCGCCGGCTGCGTTGCCCAAAAAGCCGGTCATCATCTGCGCCCACAACGGCTACAACTATCTCGATCGCGGTTATGCCGTGCTTGCGAGTGGCGGCGACACCTTGGATGCCGTCATGCAGGTCATCACCGGGCCGGAAGACGATCCCAACGACGACAGCGTCGGTCTCGGCGGACTGCCGAACGAGGACTGCATCGTCCAACTCGATGCCTGTTGCATGCACGGCCCCACGCGAATGGCGGGTTCGGTGGCCGGCGTCGAAGAAATCAAGAACGTTTCGCTGCTGGCGAAAGCCGTCATGGAACACACCGGCCACGTGATGCTTGTGGGCGAGGGCGCGCAGAAGTTCGGCTTCAAGATGGGCTTTCCGCGCGAAAACCTGCTCACCGAGCACTCGCGCAAGATCTGGCAGTTATGGCGCGAAACCATGTCCAACGACGACTGGTGGGGGCCAGGACTGGCCAGCCCGAAATTCAAGTTTCCCGATTACGTCGGGCACGAGCAGTCGGAACTCCAGGAACAGCGCATGCGCAAGATCGAGGAACTCGCTGCGAAGATTGGTATCGAACCGGAGCTTCGTATGGCCGCGATCGAGCGCGTCCTGCGACCGCCGACTGGGACGATTCATTGCTCCTCGGTAAACGAGAAAGGCGAGATGTCGGGCGCGACCACGACCAGCGGGCTGGCGTGGAAGATCTCCGGACGCGCCGGCGATTCGCCCATCATCGGCGCAGGCAGTTACACCGATCAGGATGTTGGTTCGGCGGGCGCGACCGGCAGTGGCGAAGAGAACATTAAGGTCGTTGGCGCGCATACCATTGTGGAGAACATGCGGCGAGGCATGTCCCCGCAGGAGGCCGGGCTGGACACGCTGAAGCGCATTGTCCGCAACTTCAATGGCAACATGGAAAAGCTGGAGTATGTTGACATGAGTTATTACATCCTGCGGAGGGACGGCGCCTACGCAGGCGTGTCGCTGTGGAGCGGCTCTGCCGGAACATCCGCGGCGCTTCGCCGTGCACGACGGCGACGGCAAGCGGTATGAGAACTCAGTCGCGCTTTTCCAGGGACAGTCGCAGGGTTGGCCGCCCATGCCGGGGAAGAAACCGCTCGCGCCGGAGCAGAAGAGATAGCTATTACACCGCCACCGTGACGGTTGTCTCCGTGCGCGTGACGGGCCGGTACATGGTGTCGCGCTCGAAGGGAACTCGACCAGCTTCCGTAATCAACCGAATCAAATCCTGGCGGCGCAGCATTTGGGGCGTGGTCGCTCCGGCGTCGTGGTAGATCTTCTCTTCCCCGACGGTACCGTCAATGTCGTCGGCGCCGAAGCGCAGCGTGATTTGCGCCATCTTCGGAGTCACCATCTGCCAATACGACTTGATGTGCGGGAAGTTGTCGAGCACCAGCCGCGAGACCGCGATCTGTTTCAAGTCCGACATGCCCGTCGTCTTGGGCAGATGCTGCAGCGGCGTGTTGTCGGGATGAAACGCCAGCGGGATGAACGTCTGGAAGCCGTGCGTGTCGTCCTGCAGGGCGCGTAGTTTGAGCAGGTGGTCAACCCGGTCCTCGTCGCTCTCGATATGCCCGTACAACATGGTCGCGTTCGACTTCAGGCCAACTTCGTGCGCCGTGCGCGCGAGCTCAAGCCACTGATCGCCATCAATCTTGTGATCGCAAATGATGTGCCGCACGCGATCGGAAAAGATCTCCGCGCCGCCGCCCGGCATGGAATCGAGCCCGGCATCTTTCAACCTGATGAGCACCTCGCGCGGCGTCATCTTGCCGATCTTCGCGAAGAAGGCAAGTTCGACCATGGTGAAAGCCTTCAGGTGCACCTGCGGGAAGCGCTCTTTCAGTCCGGCGATGAGGTCGGGGTAGTACTGGAACGGCAGATCAGGATGCAGGCCGCCGACAATGTGAAACTCGGTGATTGCCTCGGTGTAACCAGATGCCGCCGTGTTCCAAGCCTCTTCCAGCGCCATGGTGTACGCGCCGGGCACGTCTTTCTTGCGCCCAAAGGCACATAGACGGCACGCTGCCACGCAAACGTTGGTGTAGTTGATGTGCCGGTTGACGTTGAAGTAAGCGGTGTCGCCGTGCATCCGTTCGCGAACGTGGTTTGCCAGCCATCCGATCGCCAGAATGTCGCCCGAGCGATAGAGCGCGAGCGCGTCTTCAGCCGAGAGGCGTTCCTGCGCCATCACCTTGTCGTGGATGGGCTGCAGCCGCGAATCATCGGTCTGGAAGGGATGGATTGGCTTGGCGCTGGCCGTCTGCGAGGTAGCCGACATCATCTCCAATCATATAGCAGGAATTGGCTGAATCACAGAGCACGGGATATGTGCACGTTCTAAATGCGTCCCTTCCAGTAACCCGCCCTCCTGCGCCCGTGAGCGACCGCTAAAACCTGGACTTTCGAGGGTAACTCCCGATAGACAACTGCGAATGGAAAACGCTGCAGCAGAACCCTGCGCGTGTTCCTTATGCCTACAGGCCAGCGCTGTGGGTTTTCAGTGGATCATCTCGATTGCCCGATTCACCTCCTGGACAAATTCCGCAGCTACGCGTTCACTTCTGTCGAAATACCAATCAAACGCAGCTTCCAACTCCGCAGATGCTTCGTAGTGGAACTCCGCCGGTTTAGCCACGCTGAGTCAGTTTGTGAGTGAGCCGTCGGCGCACTTCAGCCCATGGGATGGCTTGGGCCTTACCTGTATCCAGTTCCTGGATTCGTGCGGCGATCTCTCGCTCCCAGGACGCTTCTACGTCTTGGTCCACCGCTTCGTCGAGAGTATCGAGGAGCGATCCGGCCAGTGCTGCGCGGGCTTCCACCGGAAGCGCCAGGGCCTTCTTCAGAAGATCAACAACCTCTTCAGTCATGGCGCTATTCTAACTCACCGTGCCAGCAGCAGGTCTCCGGCGATGAAGAACAGGAACGCCATCGAGACCAGCCCGTTCATCGTGAAAAACGCGGCATTCACGCGGCTGAGGTCGTCGTGTTTCACCAGCGAATGCTCATAGATGAGCAGCAGTGCCACAAACACCACACCCGCGACGGCAATCTTGCCCAGACCAAAAGCCGCCACCATCCATGTGAGAAGCAGCACTGTTATCACATGAAAGAACCGGGCGATCGACAGCGCGTTACGTATGCCGAAACTCTTCGGCACGGAATAGATGCCAGCCGCGCGATCGAATTCATAATCCTGGCAGCTATACAGGATGTCAAATCCCGCGCCCCAGAACACCACGGCCGCCGTGAGAATCAAGATGCGCGGATCGAGCGAGCCGCGAACTGCGATCCATGCCGCAGCGGGTGCGGTTCCCATTGCGATGCCCAGCACCACATGCGACCAGCGGGTGAAGCGCTTGGTAAATGAATAGATAAACACGATGGCCAGCGCTACCGGCGACAGATAAAACGCCAGCGGATTTAGCTGGTAGGCGGCAAAGATGAGAATCGCCGACGTGACCACAACGAACCAGGCTACGAATGGCTTACTTAACTTTCCTGCGGGCAGCGCGCGAATTCGCGTGCGAGGGTTGGCAGCATCAATGGTCGCATCCGCCAGCCGATTGAACGCCATCGCGGCGGAGCGTGCGGCCACCAGTGCGACGACGATCCAGATGGAGGTGTGCAGGTTGGGAATGCCGCGCGCCGCCAGCACCGCGCCCGTAAGACCAAAGGGAAGCGTCAAGACGGAATGCTCCCATTTGATCATTTCCAACGTCGTTCCGATGCTCCGAAACAGGGCCACGAGTTGATTCTAACGTGCAAGGAGCCAGTCCGGCATAGGGAGAATAATCAACCGCGGATGGCCGCGGCTACACCCGGATCGGAATTTGAATTTCTTCCCAAAAGATCCGCGTTCATCCGCGCAGATCCGCGATTAAGAAAACCGGCCCGATGAAGCGGCATTTCAACCGCGCTATCCCATACCTTGCGGCAGCGGCCGCCGCGCCCACTGTTGCTCCCAGGCTGGGACCGTGACCCGCTCAGCGACCAGCGCAGGCTTTCGCGCCCAGCAAATGAGGCGCGTGCCGAAGGGCAGATTGATGTAACGAATCAGTTGCCGCTCGCACTCAAGCAGCATGACCATGCCCGCATTTGCCCAAGCCGGCGTCTCCGCAGATGTCCGATGCAGTGCTATGGACTTCTTGAAGATGTTCTTGCCAACCCTTTCAAGGATGGAGGGTAGAAATCCTATCGCCACCAGGTACGAAACGCGCGAGATCTCGAAGCCGCAGTTGTTGAGCTTGCGCCGCAACTCGCTTGCGGTATAACGCCGCTGATGGCCACGCGCTTCGTCGTCCTCGCCCCACAGCGACGGATACGCCGGAACCGTCAGGCATAGCGACCCGCCATCCTTCAGCACCCGCCGCAACTCGCGCAGGGCAATAAGATCATCTGGAAGAGATTGCAGGATATCGCCTGCGACAACGGCGTCGAAGGAGTTGGACGCCAGGGCCAGCTCCTCAGGACGAGTGCAGATCAGGTTTTGCCAGGCTTCAATTTGCCGGAACGCCAACACCGGAAGGGAACTGTGCGCATTGAGAACGCGGAAATATGGGCTATCCGGAGAACTCCAATTGCGCCGTACATCCGAAATCAAGGATGCGTGCTTCGCGTTTGCCGCGCACAGCTTGGGCCACTGCGTCGCGCAGCAGCTTGCGACGTGCAATGTGCCACCACGAAGCGCTTTCGCGGCGGAGGGCTTCGAACTCGAGTTGAGTGTCCATCAAGCGGACCTCTTCGACTTCGTAAGTCCCATTGTACGAGATTTAGTCACTCTGCTTCGTGGATCGGCTTAAGCGCGGGCGCCAATCCTGTTAACAGCCGATCTGAAGTAATCCAGCGACATCCGCAAGCCAGTGCGGAGATCGATGGCCGGTTCCCACCCAAGTACCTGTTTTGCTTTGCTGATGTCGGGGCAGCGCTGCCTGGGATCGTCTTGCGGCAGCGGTTCGTGCCGAATCTTGCTGCTGCGACCCGGTAACTTCAAGCACAACCTTCGCGCACTCCAGGATCGTGAACTCACCGGGATTGCCAATATTGACCGGCTCATCCTCGTTGGACTTTCGACAGCGCGAGAATTCCGGCGACTTCGTCACTCACGTAGCAGAAGCTGCGCGTCTGCGAACCATCGCCGTAAACTGTCAGGTCCTCGCCCAGCAGCGCCTGCCGCATGAAATTCGAAATCACGCGACCGTCCTCGATCTGCAGCCGCGGGCCATAGGTGTTGAAGATGCGGACGATTCGCGTATCCACGTTATGGTACCGGCGATAAGCCATCGTCACGGCTTCGGCGAAGCGCTTCGACTCGTCGTACACCGAGCGGGGCCCAATGGGGTTCACGTGTCCCCAATAGCTTTCCTTCTGGGGATGTTCCAGCGGGTCGCCATAACACTCCGACGTGGAGGCCAGCAGGAATTTCGCATTGTATTTCTTTGCCAGTTCGAGGCAGTTCATCGACCCCAGGGAGCCGACTTGCAGAGTTTCGATTCCATGTTTTAGATAGTCAACCGGACTGGCGGGAGATGCGAAATGGAAAATGTAGTCAACGCCGCCGCAATCGAAGGCCTGGCAGACATCCCGCTGAAGGAACTCGAAGCGCGGCTCGCGGTCTAGATGAGCGATGTTCTGCATCTGTCCGGTCAGCAGATTGTCGACGCAAACCACCGCGTGGCCTTCGCCCAGCAAAGCATCGCACAAGTGCGATCCGATGAAACCCGCACCGCCTGTCACAAGTACACGCATAGACTAGTGTTAAGGATTCGAGACGAAGTCCTAGACTACTGTTCTAAAGCCATTGCCGCAAGCCTTGTGACGCCTGTCCTGGCGGCAGTAAGCCCTGACTCGTATAATCGCGTGTCAATTGGACTCCGCTAGAACCTCATGGCCGATCGTGAAGTAGATCTGTTAATTATTGGCGCAGGAATTGTGGGATTGGCGACTGCCCTCGAAGCGACGCGACGGCTTCCCGGAATGCACATCCTCGTAGTGGAGAAGGAAGATCACGTCGCTGCCCATCAGACTGGACACAACAGCGGGGTCATCCATTCCGGTCTCTATTACAAGACCGGCTCGCTGAAGGCGCGCAATTGCGTGGCAGGCGCTGCCTCCATGAAGCGCTTTTGCCAGGAGCAGGGAGTTCCCTTCGAGGAATGCGGCAAGCTGGTGGTTGCTACCATGCCAGAGGAAGTTCCGCGGCTGGAGCAACTGCATCAACGTGGGATTGCAAACGGAGTGCCGGGACTGCGCATGCTCGACCGCGAGCAGTTCCGCGCAAATTGAGCCGCATTGCAGCGGAATCAAGGCGCTGCAGGTTCCTACGACAGGCATCGTGGATTACACCGCGGTTGCGCAGAAATATGCCGAGCTGATGGTGCGGGCAGGAGGCGAGATTGTTCTCGACGCGAAGGTGACCGGTTTGCGCGAAGAGGGTCAATCCAACTTCGTAGAAACTCAAGCTGGCGCCTTTCGCGCGCGATACGTAATCAATTGTGCCGGGCTCTACAGCGATGCGATTGCGCGCATGGCTGGCGTTCCTACAGAACTGGAGATTGTGCCCTTCCGCGGCGAGTACTACGAAGTGAAGCCGGAGCGCCGTCATCTGGTCAAAGCGCTCATCTATCCCGTGCCCGATCCGCGATTTCCGTTTCTTGGAGTCCATTTCACGCGGCGCGTGAACGGTAGCGTTGAGGCAGGTCCGAATGCTTTGCTCGCGTTGCGGCGCGAAGGTTACATGGGCGCGGGCGTCGATCTCAGCGAAGCCGTGGAGATGCTGGGCTTTCTGGGCTTCTGGAAGATGGCTCGCAAGTATTGGCGGATGGGGCTGGCCGAGCAATACCGGTCGTGGGTCAAGAGCGCATTCGTCAAGTCACTCCAGAAGATGGTCCCGGAGTTGCATGAAGCTGACCTTTTGGCGGGCGGCTCCGGAGTTCGTGCCCAGGCGGTGGACAAAAATGGAAACCTGCTGGACGACTTTCATTTTGTACACAGCAAACGCATGATCCACGTTTGCAATGTGCCGTCTCCGGCGGCGACCGCATCGCTCGAGATCGGCAGAGAGATCGTGGACATGCTGGTGCAGCAATTCGATCTCGCGCCGAAAAGGTCTGATTCACTGACGCGATAGCCAGAGTCGACAGCCGATGTAAGCCATAGTTTGTAATAAGGAACCTTCGACCCCAGTTTGTCCGCGGCGCGGATCCAACCTCAGCTCAGGAGCAAAAGCTAAGAGCACGCACAGGCTCATCGCCGAAACGTTCCCATGTATTCAGCTTCTCCCAGGACATGACCCTTCATTGCAGCATCCAGTTCTCGGCGCGTTGCTCCCGGCGCGAGATCGAGCTTCGTGTCCAGCGCATACAGGCGAAAGAAATAGCGATGCGTTTTACCGGGCGGCGGGCACGGCCCGTTGTAGCCGATCTTTCTGAAGTCGTTGCGGCCCTGCCGCGAGCCATCGTCCAGCTGCTTCGGTTTTCGCAACACCTTCGGAAAGCGAGTGCGCGCCAGCAGGCAGGTTCCACAGCACCCAGTGGACCCAGGTTCCGGCGGGAGCATCGGGATCATCCACGATAAGGGCAAAGCCGGCGGTCTTGGCCGGGGAACCGCTCCACTCCAGCTGCGGCGAGGAGTCGGGTCCTTCGCAAGTGAATTTCTTGGGGATTTCCGCGCTAGCTTGGAACGCTGAGCTCTTGATGGCGAATGCCATCGGAGCACCTCCTCCTGCAAACAGGTTTTGCTCTTGTGCCACGGCGAAGTTGAGGGCCGAAATCAAAAAGAGCGCCAGAGATGCATGCTTTCTTTTTTTCACGGTTGCGCACCTCAGTCGGCGCTGTGCCATAAGTGGTTGCCTCTTTGTCCGCTCGCATTGGGGAATATCACTTTGCCCCAGTCCGATTTTGGTGGGCCGCTGTCTAGAATTGAGCGGCCAAAACATTGTTAGCGGGTGCGCTGGCAGGTATTGTAAGCGAAAGCGCGAATTGCTGGCGCGGCCAGCGATTTGCCGCTAATATCGGCGTGCAGTCCAGTGAAACCAACGGAGAGTTCTCATGCCGGTTGTGATTTCCCTGCGCGATGTCATCGAAGCCCTCGATCTCCAGAGCGATGAGTTGAGGTCCTACCTCGATCCCGATTCCGGTGAGATCGTCACCTTCAACGAGGAAGAGGCCAGTTTCGCTCAAGGGGCAGATTGGGACAAGGCGCCGGATTGGATGCGCGCGGCGCTGCCCAAAATCAAGCGCGCGCTGGAAGACGATCGCATGCTGCCTTTGCCGGATCGGGTACACATCGACGAGTGGCGCATGATGCAAGACTTCGCCGACGCACAGCGCGACTGTAATGCTCGCACTCAATTGATGGGCGCCGTCCATGGCGCAGGCGCTTTTCGCCTCTTCCGGCGCACTATCCAACAATTAGGCATCGAAGAAACGTGGCGCGAATACCGGGAAGGCGCAATGGAACGTGTCGCCCGCAAGTGGCTAGAGGAGAACCAGCTTAAATATCGGTGATTCGCGATTTGCACAGGGTTACACCAGGAATGCGGCACAAAGTAGCGCTCCAAAAATCAGCGCCTGTCTGAGTTCGCTGTATCCGAGCTTGTGTACATCCAGCGGCTGGCGGCCACGCACAAACCAAAGCGTTCCGCGAAAAAGCACGGGCACGAACGCCAGCGCGACCGTTGTAGGGAAAAAGCCGAAGCGGCACGCGGCAAGAACCATGCCTATGAGCGCCACCTGTCCGGCGAAGAAGGGAAGCCCTTGCCGCAGCTTCTCATCGAGCGTGACCGCACGGCTGGAGCGAATGCGAACCTGCACGAAATGAATCTGATCGCCGGCAAACAGCCAGTTTGCGAGCCACAGCGCAAGGGCGACTTTGTCAAGTTTTCCGGTGGCGACGTAATATGCGCCTGCCGCAGTGGATGTCAGCCCGACCGCGCCTATGATCTGCGCCGGCATTCGACCTTTGCGCCCGAGCTTCTTCACAAGCGCTTGCATTGCGAAAGCGAGGGCTGCGACACCGCCGATCAGTAGCAGGCCGCGATTGCGGCCGTTCCATAGCAACGTCGCAATGCTGGCGGCAGCGAGAAAGGCGCCGCCCACGACCGTTTTGAGTACGAACGCGCGTTCCTGTTGCGTTTGCGCCTTGATGGCCGAGGTTCCGAGCCATGCCTCGACTGGAGTGCGTAGCCAGAACAGCGACATCGCCGCAAGGATGAAGAGGGTGAGCGCGCCGCCGTTGATACCAGTACGCAGCGCCACCACAGCGCCCGTCGCGAGCGGAACCAGCATCATGCCCCACGCGCCATGCTCGCGCGGGATGACCATAGTCTTCAACCGTGCATTCGGTACGTTGACAACGTGCGTTGTCATACTCCGATCGTAGTTCGCGCCGTGCTGATTGGCTGTGACCAAAGTCATGACTGCGGTTTGCCGATGGCCGTTTCGCGAATCATTTTGTTCGAGGTGCCAGGCTCATAAACGCAGAACGGCTCTTCGGCCAGGAAATCTCCGGTGGCGGCGAAGGCGCGGGCGCGGCATCCCATGCAGACATGGCGGAACTCGCAGCATCCGCACTTGCCTTTCAGATTGTCGTCGTCGCGCAGCGCTTCGAATACCGCGGAGTTGTTCCAGATTTCGGCAAAGCTTTGTTTGCGCAGGTCGCCGGCCAGCGCTGGTAGATATCCGCAGGGAAAAACTTCTCCTTCGTGCGAGAGGAAACAGACGCCGGTTCCAGCGAGGCAGCCTTTGGTCATGGCGTTCATGTCGCCGGGGTGGCCGCCAGTCGGATGTCCAGTGTGTCCGACTGGCGGCCCACCGCCCGGCTTCAGGGAGATCCCTGTCGATCCCGGCATGGTCATCTCTGTCGGGCCAATCTCGTTAGCAGTCGGTGGTTTTGCCGCAGGCTGTTCGCGCCCAGCCAGGCGATCGGCGGCCTTGCGCTGGCGCGCAACCCGGAAGTAATGCGGCGCGCAGGTGGCCTTCAGCTCGATGCCGCCTTCGAGCGACTGATCGTAGAACCAGTTCAGCATTTGTTCGTATTCTTCCGGTGGCACCATCTGCTCAGCGGCAATATCCACGCCGCAGCCAACTGGAACCAGCAGGAAGGTATGCAGCGCGTCAGCGCCAAGGTTGCGCGCAAGTTCAAGCACCGCGGGCAACTGATGGGCATTGTGACGCGCGATCGTCGTGTTGATCTGCACTGAAACGCCAACCTGCTGCAGGTTCTTCATGCCGTAAATGGCGGCATCGAAAGCGCCGGGAATGCCGCGGAAGGTATCGTGCGTCGTGGCATCGGAGCCGTCCAGCGAGATGGAGACGCGCTTGATACCTGCGTTCTTGATCTTCTGCGCGATGTCTTTGGTGACCAGCGTGCCGTTGGTTGCCAGCGCGACGCGCAGGCCGCGGCTGGTCGCGTATTCGGCGAGCTCGAAAATATCAGCGCGATAAAGCGGTTCGCCGCCGCTGAGCACCAGGATCGGATTTCCGAAGTCGGCAATCTGAGAGATGATGTCGAGCGCCTTCTCGGTCGGCAGATCGTTGGGCGACATCAACTCCGTCGCCGTAGCGCGGCAATGGATGCATCGCAGATTGCATCCCTTGGTGACCTCCCAGAAAATCAACCGCGGCGTGTATTCCTTCTTCGCCGGATGCTGAATGCCGTTGCCTTGTGTCATGGTCGTTTTCCTCTCCCCGATGTTACTGATTACGGCTCGTTTCTATGTCTCCACGATAGGATTTTCACGACCCAAGCAGCCGTGAGTGGCATCACCACAGCCTGTGATGTTCGTCACTTCAGGAAGGGGCTGGCCGGACATAACGGCTTACAGCCTGGGGAGACATGGCGCTTCCTCTCGCGCCAGCAAATCCGTGGCACCCTTCAGATTGGTCATGGCCAACCGCACAGCACAGCAGTCGTCTACAACCAGGCCACACAAATAAACGCAAAGCGGCGCAAAAGCGTTACAGGATTTTTCAAGAAAATTTTCATGGATTCCCAAAATGGAACCCTCTACTCAAGACCCCTGCGTAGAATCAATAACTTAGCTGAGGCCTGCGTTCATATTCGCCGCATGTGCGACTTCGTAGCTTTCTTCACTGGGCGTGAACTGCCGAGTGCTCTGCGAGGATTCTTTGGAGTGTGTCGCTCCCTTGCTCGCCGTGAAAACTCCCCCCAGGGTAACCGCACAGAATATCTACACCGTCAGTTTTGGCTACCTCGTCCCATAGTCCTTCGAGCCGAACCGCCGCGTCCGCCTTCCTCTCCCGCCATAAGAGAGGCGCGCATTCTCCGCAAGCTGCAACGTGGGGATGCTTTCCTCTTGCCGCTTTCCTCGCTGCCACAAGGAGAGCACTCGTGACCTCCCCAAATCGCACCGGATCAGGAAACTCATTGACCATGAATGTGGACAGTGTGTCGGCAGCATCCAACGAGATATATCTTCCCTGGTCTATGGTGGCAGCAACGTCCAAGCCATTTGCCAGCAATCGCTGAAGAAGACTGCTCCGGTGTGACTCGGTCGCGATGACTACAACTGCATCACCGACTCTTAGGGCGGCTCCGATAAAACGAGTAAACCTATCTAGAAAAAATTCGTCGCCCGAGTACAAGTGAACCTCGTGGTAGCGGCTGATCTCCCTTTCTTGGGGCAGGAGCTGTGCGCCCAATGCGAGTTCCTTCCAGCGGTGTTTCAGGCTGAATTGACACCTGAAGCAAACTCTCTCATCATTTGGACTCAGGTGCTCCACGGACTTCTTGCATCGAGAGCAAGGGTGCAAGAAAAGATGTGCTCTAATTAACTCAACTTTGACAGCCTGCGACAATCTCGAACCCCTCCCGTTTAGGACGTTCCTGCATCTGTCGGCTAAAGATTCACCCGCCCGCATGGCCGCGGTGTAAGTTCGATGGACGATTCGGACCACTCGACGTCTTTCGACCGGCTGACATACGTGCCTTGATTCTAGTTCTGCCAAGTCTTTTGCATCAACGGTGCGAGCAATTGTCAGCGGACAGCGATTACAAACCGATGTGAGGGTTCCGTCGCTGTTGCGGCTGTGGGTGAAGTCGGGTCCGTTGGGAAACGTCGGACGCATTACAAAAGCATGACATAGGAGGGCAGTTCCGTCATTGCTAAAAAGCAGTATCGCACTTGCTCCGCAGCAATCACGAGACTGAACTCGACGAAGCGCCGATGGGCGAGACGGCCCTCAACTCCGACGCCTGGGACCGCAGTTAGCGAGTGTGGCGCAGCCTTGGCGCGCTAGGTTCAGCGTAGAGATGCGTAATCCCGCAGGTCAAGCAGAAAAGTGTTAAGTGTGGTAACGAAGGTGCCCATTTTTCCCGAAATGGGAAACGGAGAAAAACGGAGTCTGTGATGTAATCCGTTTCGGTTACGACTCAAGTTGACCGTTACCAGGAGAACTGGCCCTTTTGGGTGGGTAGGAACGAACTAACCCCATCCGTATTAATCACTGATTTTAACATTGACTTTTGCAGAAGCTGGTGTCAAATTGAAGGCTCGATTGTTTAGGTACAGGGCTCTCCTCTTCGCGTTTGTTCCTTCCGCCGCTGCGTCTGACCTCGGACAGAGCAAGAGCCCCGTGGAAACCAACTACCAGCCGGCTCTCCTTGTGGCATTGCCAGGATGCGAGGTGAGTGTTGTGGCTATTGGGATCGCACTGCCCGGGTTCCTTTTGCTTGACACGTCTCTAAATCCGATCGCCTTCAACTCTGAAGCGGTTCGAATTCTGGCATACCCCACCAAACCTGAGCGCATCAAGCATACCGACACTTTTCTGGCTGACAAAGTCCGTTTAGGCCTCCTAAGTCACCACACTTCCGAAGAGCTCGACTTCGTGAAGCTTTTCAGGTCAGGCAACCGCCGCTATTCGTGTCGCGCGTTTCGACTGGATTGCAATGATCGTGGGAAGTCACATTTCTGGATTGCACTTCTGCTCGAACGATTTTCGTCAGGCACCGCTGCCGTTACCGAACTCTCCAAGCAGTTCGATCTCACCGCTCGCGAACGAGAGACCGTCGAACTGCTTGTCCAAGGGCTGACCAGCAAGGAAATCGCCACCCGTATGAACATCAGTCCAAATACGGTGAAGGCGTTCCTGCGGTTGGTTATGGTAAAGATGGATGTTTCGACTCGATCCGGTATAGTCGGCAGAGTGGTGCCGTCCTAGCGGTGGCAAGGCCTGCTTGGAGTGTCAGCAAAATCGTGTAGTTAGCCACGGGTGCTAGCCCATCTGACCAATTTACAATCTCCTGACCGGGCATTTATAATACATCCTCGTGAAGCAGTGGTTCCGCGAGCGGCGACGTGTCCTGAGACATCACCACATCGTAGACGTTGATATACGGGTGGTACCTTCACTGGAATCGAGAAACTATCGTCGCGCGACTTTTCATGGACATACCGAAAACGTGAGCAGCGAGGGGGTGTGCCTGCTTACAGATTTGCCCCTTGAGGACGCATCTTTGCTCCGCTGCAACGTCGCTCTGCCCAATACCCAGGTTGTCTTCCCGACGCTGATGCAAGTTAGATGGACCCGCGAGAGCCGTGTGACCCTGGGCACCTATACCTCCGGGCTACAGTTCCTTTTCTAGCGGGTAAGACCCGTTGGCCTCCCTTGCAGTTTTCACTCGCGCTGCAATCACTCGAAAAGCTAATTCCGACCGGCGCGGCACCGCCGCACGGACTAGTTCGTTTGGAGTAACCGGAGTGGAGACTTGCATTGGGGCTACCCCGGCAGCAGACTAACGCGGAAGGAGTACACGAAAATGTCGAGACTGTCAACAAAATTGACGTGTGTTGTAACCCTTACTTTCTTGGTTCTCGCAACTGTGGTGTTCGCGCAGGAACGGGATTCTTCCTGGGGCACCCCGAAGGCGCCTTGTATGGCTGGCAAGAAAGTAACACCTGTACCTTCCAACCTTGGCGCAATAGAGCCGGCGATGGGACTACTTCCGGGCTCTATTAGCCCGTCAGCGTTGGTGTTTCCAAATTCACAATACGCAGCAGGCGGCGCCGGTTTGCGCAACCGAACTCGGGCCCACATTCAGATCACCGGTGGAAACGCAAACCTTCAACTGGCCACCGCCGGCGTGATGTATTGGGCGATCATTACCACAGGGCCTGCACCGGCACAGTACTACACGGTCAAGTTGATCAATGAGCAGGCTGGCCTTAAGAAGAAGCTTACCGGCACCGTAATCGGCACGGGTCCTTCGCCGTGCTGGCCCGGTGACACGATCACCGTTTTCAGAGTCCTCGTCCCGAGCAGTCCTGGCGGCCCACTGGGGCAGCTGAGTCAGGGCGACTACGAAGTAGACGTCTCCTCTGGTGCAGCGAACGTATACAATGACCCTTGGGTTGGTACACCGTCAGCTCCCGAGTGGGAAGGAGTTTCACTGATCCTGGTCTTTCCGGGGGACCAAAACGCCAACGGAACGGTTGCGTTTTATGACACAGGAATTGCCGGAATGACCTTTGGAGGCACCCATTTGTTCGGCGATACCCTAGGGTATACGCTCGTGCTGCCACCGTCTGCTTCCGGTCCCTTTCGTTTCACAACCATCGGCGCTGACGGCCAAGTCGGGAATAGCGTTTCAGCAGCCTTTCCTCAAATTGCTGCTGAACAGACGTTCATCGACAACACGCAGATTGCCGGATTTACGCGAACCCCTCACCGAGCACCCGACACCCTAGATCCCGACAGCGATTGGAATGGAACCATTGCTGGTCCGCTGCCCCAATTATGGGACACCACGTCGCATACCATTTCACCGGGCCCCGAAGGTTCGATGGATGTTACCTACACCAATGCCAAGGATGATTGTCTGACCCCGGTGGCTAATGTAGTTTTCCTCCTGCCTTAGCCAAACCGGCAAGGTGGTACGGCAGGCCAACCTAGCAGTTTTACGGCAAGGTTTGGTTTGCCGTGAATGAGCACCACCGAGAAGAAGAAGGCTGAGAGTCTCTGATAAGTTGAGGTTGCGAAAACCAACGAGTCAGAGAAGGGCTCAGCCTTTTTTGCAGTTGATTTCACGAACCGGTTTTGACACAGCAGCGCGGAAGCACCAAATAAGCTCCCATCCGGCTTCGGATAATTGGTAATCCACCTGATGAACAAGCTCTCAACATCGCGGTGGCTCGACGGGCTCGGTGCAGAAGACGTTAAGGCAATTTTGCGGGGTGCCAAAGAGCAGCGATTCTCTGCCAATTCCATAGTCATCAATCAAGCACACCGTGCCGAACACCTATTTTTGCTGACGCATGGCCATGCCAGGCACTTCTTCATTACTGAGGATGGCCAGAAGATTTTGCTGCGTTGGCTTGTGCCGGGAGAGATAACAGGTGGTGCAACACTGTTGTCGAAACCGAGTCGATACCTAATGGGTACAGAGGTGGTGAAGGATAGCCGGTTCTTGATGTGGAATCGCATTACCCTACAGCGCCTGACAACTCGTTATCCGAGGTTGCTGCAGAACGTGTTGTCCATCGCGGAGGTTTATCTTGACTGGTATCTCACTGCGCATATTGCTCTAACCTGCGATAGTGCTCGCAAGAGGTGTGCCTCTGTGCTCACGAATATCGGACGTGCAGTTGGCCGGGAGGTCGCCGGGGGCATTGAGCTTGCTATCACCAATGAAGAGCTAGCGAGTGCGGCTGCCATTACGTTGTTTGACGCAAGCCGGTTCATTAATTATTGGCAGCGCTCCGGTGCGCTTACGAAGACTCGTGGAAAGCTTCTTGTGCGTTCGCTGGATTCGCTCTTGCGGGAAGTTCGAGATTAGAAACAAACGAGAACAGATCCTCGCCCTGTTACGCTCCTGCAGGTTTCGAAGTTGCGTTTTCGCAACGACCGCCGCTCACACTGATAGTAAGCCTTGTTCATTCTTGAATCAGGAAGTTTACATCGAAACCGAAAGGACCGGAAAACATGAGAAAGACATTGATATTGCTCACTAAGAATATCCACCGCGGTGTGCGGACTATGGCACTTACGCTGCTGTTGTGCTGCAAGGTAATGCCAGCCTTGGCGCAAGACGACGCCATCGAGAACGGGCCGGTCACGGGAAAGTTCGTGACGTTACCACTGCGTTTGCAACCCGATTTCGGCACAGCCGCACCGGCCACTCCCCTGAAAACATGGAATGGTGCCTTCACCTACAAATCAACGCCGTACTCGTACACCATGGTGGGCAAGGACCCGACGACTGGCAGTTCAACCACGGTCAAGACGTTTATCGTGCCCCTCAAGGTCGTCATCACGACGGGCGGCTCGCCTACGACGTATAACCCGAAGCACCTGCTGTCCAACGGCAAGACTGTGACAGAAAACACAGTGGATTCGCCGATCTTCGATGCAACCACGACCTACACTCAGGGCGGGGTAGACGTCGGCACCACGCAGTACATTGACGCCTATCAGCGAGCCAATTTCTGGGGTACCGTGCGGAGCCAGCCGAACTATCACGTGCTGCTGGGAGGTCCCACGGTGCTGGCCCAGCAGACACTGAACCCGCCGTCCTATATGGGAACGAATGGCTTCCCGTTCGGCTTCCAGGCAGCAGAGGTGGACATCAACTGGTTCGATAGCAAATTGCAAGGCATTATCGCCTCGTTCCCCCAGATCACTCCCAACACGCTGGTGATCTTCCTGACCTATAACGTGTACCTGACGCAGGCCGGCGGCTGCTGCATTGGCGGTTACCACACTGCGGTCGAGGGCGGCGGCGGCATCCAGACGTATTCCGAGTTCACCTACGTCGATCATCCGGGCATCTTTTCGCAGGACGTCTCGGCGCTCTCGCACGAGATCGGCGAGTGGGCTGATGATCCATACATCAGCAACAACACGCCGTGCGGCATCCTGGAAGTGGGCGACCCACTGGAAGGTACGGCCAACTACGGCAGTCACCACTACGTGCTGAATGGGTTCACCTATAACCTGCAGGACCTGGTGATGCTGCCGTATTTCGGAGCTCCTCTGAGCACCTCGGTAAATGGCTGGTTGAGTTTCCAGGATTATCCCTTGTCGATTTGTTCCATGGGGCCCTGACGCTCGCGCTCACCTACCCGCGACCCGCTCTCCGGAGCGGGTCTTTCCATTGGTGGACGCCGCGGGTGGCCCACTCTTTCGCATTAGCGTGGTCGAGAATGATCAATCTTGGGGTGCCCCACCCTTCCGCTTCTTTTGCGGAGGGGTCGGGATGACAGCGCGAAATATGGGCGCCGCGCGCTGCTCAGTTAGTCTGCCCAAGTTAGCATCCATCCAAAGAAGGACGCGACCCTGTGGTACCAGGCCAGATTGTGGGCCGACGAGTAGCAGTCGACTTGAAAAATATCGTCATCTTGGAACACCTTTCGAACAACAAGGGTGAAGTCATCGGGATGCAACAACTCTGCAACCTTCATTTCATTAGAATTTGACCGCCGGTTCACCTTGTGAGATTTTGCAGGAAGTAATCTCCTCCGCACGGAGGAAATTACATGTCTCTGCAACATCTTGCTCCAAGTAAGTGGCGTGCTACTGCTGTGGCGAGCGCGCTGGCTTTGTTGACATCGACCATGCCGATGAGCGCCCAGACTGGCTCAACTGCCCTGCCGCGCTCCTCGACGCAGACCCCAATCCAACATGTGATCGTGATCATCGGAGAGAACCGCACATTCGATCACGTGTTCGCAACTTACAAGCCGACCGTCTCGGGTGAGACGATCGACAACCTGCTCTCAAAAGGGATCGTCAATGAGGATGGAAGCCCCGGCCCGAACTACGGAGTTTCCTTGCAGTTCTCAGCGCTGGACAACAAAGCCGACAAATTCCAGATCAGCCCGAACGGCAAGTCGTTGTATCCGCAGCTTCCGCCCCCTGTGGTGGGAGGCTATTTCAACCCACCGTTTAGTACTATTGCCGAGGCAAAAAAAGCCGAAAACGGACTGGCAGACGCCTACTACAAGTATCTGACCACCGGCGGCACCGCACCTCTGTCGAAACCCGACATCGACACGCGCATTCCCGGCGTGTATAACCTTGCTCCCGGACCCTTCCAACTCACCTCCTATTCGTTCCCCTACGATGCTTACGCCAACAGCCCGGTACACCGCTTTTATCAGATGTGGCAGCAGTCGGATTGCAACGCCTTCTACGCGACGACCGACAACCCGAGCGGCTGCAATGCTGATTTATTTCCCTGGGTTGAGGTGAGCGTCGGCGCTGGGACCAACGGCTTGCCGCAGAAACAACCCTTCACCGAGACGAGTACAGGTGAAGGCGCAACTGCGATGTCGTTCTACAACGTCCTTCAGGGCGATGCGCCGTATCTGAAATCCCTTGCAGACAACTACGCCATGAGTGACAACTACCATCAGGCAGTGATGGGCGGTACTGGCGCCAACCACATCATGCTGGGAACCGGCGACGCCATCTGGTTCAGCGATGGCCAGGGTCGCCCGGCGATGCCCCCCCACAATCAACTGGTGGGAATCGGCTCGAAAAACGAGGGTGTCGTCGACGAAATCGAGAATCCGAATGCGCAGAAGGGCACGAACAACTGGTATAAAGAGGACGGCTACGGCGGCGGTTCTTATGGATCGCCTTCGTATGGGGGCGGCAGCTACAGCAACTGCTCCGACTCCACTCAACCTGGCGTCTTCCCAGTGCTTGACTACCTTTCGAACCTACCCAATCAAATCGACCCGAAGTGCGCTCCCGGAAGCTATTACCTGTTGAACAACTACAATCCCGGCTACTTCGGCGATGGAAGCAATGCCTACACGGACAACAATGACAACAACACTGTCTTCACGATTCCGCCTTCCAGCGTCCGTAACATCGGCGACGAGCTGTTGGAGAACAACATCTCGTTTGCCTATTATGGCGACCAGTTTAACCTCTACCTGACCGACCCGTACGATTTGAATCCGAACAATGAGTATTGCAACATTTGCAACTTCTTCCAATACTCGACCTCCATCATGACCAACCCGGCCGTGCGCACGGCACACCTGAAGGACACCAGCGATCTGTATACCGCGATCAAGAAAGGCACGCTACCGGCCGTGTCGTATGTTAAGCCGAGCGGATTTGTCGATGGTCATCCCGCCTCTTCAAAACTCAACCTGTTTGAAGGATTCGTGAAGAAGATCGTGGATGAG
Source organism: uncultured Acidobacteriaceae bacterium (assembly GCA_963782275.1). Lineage (GTDB taxonomy): Bacteria > Acidobacteriota > Terriglobia > Terriglobales > Acidobacteriaceae > Bog-257. Next base: position 235,434 of record CAWAJA010000018.1, read on the forward strand.
GTGCAGGCAAATCCCTCCCTGTGGCAAACCACGGCCATCTTCGTCACCTTCGACGAGGGCGGCGGTTACTATGATTCCGGTTACGTTCAGCCCGTCGATTTCTTCGGTGACGGCACCCGAATCCCGATGATCGTTGTCTCCCCGTTCACCAAGCCGGGCCACATCTCTCATCAGTACAACGATCACGTTTCCACCCTGAAATTCATCGAGTACAACTGGGGATTGCCGCCGATTACCGGACGCAGCCGCGACAACCTGCCCAATCCAGTACCGAGCGCTTCCAACCCGTATGTTCCGTCGAACAGCCCAGCAATCGGCGATCTGACGGACCTGTTCAATTTCAACTAGGCTGGAGTCGATCTGGCTGATACCCGGTGACCCTAGGTTCGCGTCCGTCTCTTGGACGCTAACCTGGGGTCACTACACTGGCCAGCCGCAAGGATGGAGATTGGGTTCATGCGAAGGGGATCTACGGCGATTTCGGGCAAGCCGGGCAGCCCAATTTCATCACCATTAGTGGTTACGACCGCCAGCCGAAGTTCGTCAACGCCTCAATCTATTTGTTGCCGGCGTGGTATTGTTCGTCGCTGACCGGTTGCATCCAGTCGACAACTTTACCGTCGAGCTTTTCCTGAATGGCGATGTGCGTCATGGCCGTGGTCGGCGTAGCCCCATGCCAGTGCTTCTCGCCGGGCGAAAACCAGACCACGTCACCGGGCCGGATCTCCTCGATACGTCCGCCTTCGCGTTGGGCCCAGCCGCAGCCCGCCGTGACGATGAGCGTCTGACCGAGCGGATGGGTGTGCCATGCGGTACGTGCACCCGGCTCGAAGGTAACGCTGGCGCCTTGAACGAGTGCCGGATCGGGCGCTTGAAAAAGGGGATCGATGCGCACGGTGCCAGTGAACCACTCGGACGGTCCCTTGGCAGAAGGTTGCGAGCCAACTCTCTTGATTTCCATTACCAAACTCCTTCAGTTGAGCAACTACTTTGAGGCCGCTTACAGGCCGGTCATTTTCTCCAAGCGCTCTTGAGCGAGCCTTCGACGGCGCGCTTGATCTGCTCCGGCCGGGCTATTTACACCCGCCGCTCCCGGCCGATTATCGCTGCCACTCAGATCGAACCCGAACTTGGTGGCGATCACCACTTTCCCGCGGAACGGAGCGAGGGCTTCGCCTACGAGCTCTTCGTTCAGGAATGGGCCGTACACCTCCGCTGTATCAAAGAACGTGATGCCGCGGTGCACTGCGGCATGGAGAAGAGAGGTCATCTGCTGCTTGTCTTTGGGTGGGCCGTAGGAAAAGCTCATTCCCATGCAGCCGAGGCCGATGGCCGAGACTTCCAGATTGCTTTTTTCCGAGTTTGCGTTTTTGCGTTGTTCTCACCTGTATATTCGGTCCACCTTCCTTTGGTTGAGTAGGACACTTACTCCCGCACATTCTCAGCTCCTGATTGTACGTGCGGTCTTGAGTCTTCCCATCTCCGCAAAAAGCGCGAGTGTGGGGGAACCGCCCGCAAGTATCATAGGTCGAGGAGTAGGGAGCCGTGCCCACCCGTCAACCCAAGATTCACACTGCCCTCGGCCGAGCTGCAGTCCAGACCTTTGCCGCCAACGATCGCATGAACCAGGTTCTCATCGAGCATCTTGACCCTGCCGCGTGGAATGCCCAACCGCCCGGCAAGGTCCGCACCATTGCGGCGATTTTCACCCACGTGCACAATGTCCGCTGCAAGTGGGTCAGGCTTACAGCGCCGCAGCTGAAGGTTCCAACGCAGCTCAACCGCGCGCGCTGCACGCCGCAGCAGGCGCGTGTGGGACTGGCGGAGAGCGCCGCTCGCTGCGCGGAGATGCTCGCGGAGGCGCTCGGCGGCGGGGGGCGGATCGAGAAGTTTCACCGAGACGGCTGGGCTAGGCCCTGGCCGGTTGGCGTGGAAATGCTGTGCTACATGCTTTCTCACGAAGCCCACCATCGCGGGCAGGTGTGTATGCTCGCGCATCAGCTCGGATTCCCCTTGCCGAAGGAAGTGGGGTGCGGGCTCTGGAATTGGGAAAAGCTGTGGAAAGAGTGCGGGGCGCCTCGCGCCCCCGGCTACGATTCTTAATTCGCAACAAGCGCGATATACGGCAACGCGGCGCCCGCTTCTATTTCGAGGGCGCGAGGATAGCATCAAGGCGATCAGGTGTCCCCTCGACTCTTTCCAAATGCGGGTATCGCAGCCCTCCAGAGTAATTCAGGGTGACGGTGACGAACTCATCGCCACGCTTTAGCAGAAGCTTTGTCGGCTGCTTACTCTTCTCTGCTGAGAGGATGGCTTCGCGCAGGCCCGCAACGGTGAACTTCTGGTCATTGACGGCTCCAGGTGCATTTCTGGCGTGATGCCTGCCTTGAACGCCGGGCTATCCCACCACACGTTATGAAGGACGTTGTCTTTATCCACCGAGAACCCCAGTGAAGTGGCAAAGCTCGTTCCCTGAGAGCCGTCCTGATGTTTCAGCCAGTCCGGCTGGTCGTCGTTGTAGACGAGCCGATAACCCCCTTGGGTAATTCCATCCTTCGGAGTCTGCGGCGCCAGGTTGTACACCCGCGTGCGCAGGAACCCTGCCCAATCAAACGGTTGCACCTTATTCAACGGCGCAACCAGATCGTCAAAGGTGTAAGTGATGGTGATGTAGCTCCCGTTGTCCATGCCGAAGAAGAGCCGGGCGAAATCGTCGAGAGATTTGTTTCCGCCGCTCAATTCGCGGATTTTCGTGTCAGCGTCAAGCCAGATGAGATCTGATTCCGGATAGTAGTCGTAAGAACGCTGCCAGCTTGGCCAGATCTCCCGGTCGGCGCCGTGAGACGAAATGATGGGCTGATTGGTGGTATCCACCAAGGGGCGCCAGGTACGTCCGGGGCTTATGTCGAAGTAGGCTGCGATTTGCGCGATCACGTCGCGTGCCTGCTCCACGGTGCGCATTGCGGAACGCGCTGTCAGGACGTTGCCGTAATAATCGGTCAGGCCTTCATAGACCCATAGCAGATCGTTCTGCATCGGCACGTTGAAATTGGGCGTCCACAGGTCGGCAGGCCGGCGAAACTTGCCGTTCCACGAATGGGTGTATTCGTGGGGCAGAAGAGCGCGACCGCCAACCCCCGCAGCCCAGTCGGTAAAGTAGTTGGCGTGGGTACCGTCCTCACTGGACTGATGGTGTTCCAGCCCTTCGCCGCCGACCGTATCGCTGAGCGAAAAAAGAAAATCATAGTGATCGTAGTGACGGGAGTTGAAGAGCTTCTGAGCTTCGATCACAAGGTTCTTGTGGTATTGCAACTCCTCCGGCGTGATCTCGAGATCGGCAGGCTTGTCGGCAAAGACATCGAGGAACACCTGGTTGTCCGCGCCGGTGGACAGGTCGACGCGCTTGTAATTGACGCCGGCGTAGAGCGGCGAGTCCACGAGAGTGTTAAGCGTAGTCGGTTTGAAATGAACCAGGTTTCCATCCTGCGATCCCAACTCCAGCGCAGTGGCGAATTTCCAGCCCTCCGGCAGGCGGATGGCGGGATCAAACAGGATGCGCCGCGAGAAGTAGCCCGCCGGGTAAAGCAGGACGCTATTCCAGGTGACATCGGCGAAGTCGGACGAGATACGACCCTTCTTCGGGTCCAGAGGCGCCAAATACTGAAAATTGATGTCCAGGGCGGTTACGCCCTGCGGTATGGGGATGTGGAAGGCATGCATATTTACGCGATCGCGAACCCAGTCGACGCGCTTGCCATTCGCTGTGACGATGAGCCCGGCCATGTTCTCCACCCGGTTCACTGGGGAGTGCGTGCCGGGAAGCCACTCCGGGTACAGCAGGATGATATCGCCACCTTTAACCGGTACCGTCTCGTGGACACTCAACACACGATCGGTGATGTTGGTGATATCGACGCTCAGCGAGATAGTGCCGGGATAAGGCGTGTCCGCCGGGGCGGGAACGGGCGGAGGCAGCGGTACAGGCTGTGGGCCGCCTGAGTTCTGCGCATTCATCGCAGTGGTTAGGGCAATGGAAAGGGCTGCGAAAAGCGCTGCAGCGGCGCAACGACGGAAGAACGAATATGGCACAGCGATCCTCCAGAATTTCAGACAAACACTGTACACTAACCGATTGCATGCGGATGGCGTGTATCTCTTATGGGAGAAGCGAATCTATGGATGAGGATGACTCCGAATAGACGCGCATTTCCCCAGAGACGGATATATTACCGCTAGCTTTCCGTTCTGAGGTCAGAGCCATTACTCCTCGACTACGATGCTGCCGTGCGGGCATCGAGCCTGTGCCTCGCCCAACCTTCCCATGGCTGGGTGGGACAGGGTACTTCCGCAACGGTTTCAGTTCTTGATTGTCGGCGCGTACTGTCCCGATTTTTCCCACACATTCGCAAATGCGTGAATGTGCGCGCACGCGGCATTGTCGTGGCTTAGTCGCCCGATGCGGTCGCTGTCGCTGGCATTGTGTTGCGCGGGGCGAGGGCGATCTCCGTCGCGCCCTTCTGCTGTTGGCTCTTGGTCCTGGCGCCGAAGCCCAGCGTCGCAGTCCAGAGCGCAGCGACGGCGGTCCAATAGATCGCATCTGCCTTGCCGACCAGGCAGTAAACGATGATGCCTCCTATGGTCATCACCAGAGCGCAAAATACAGCGGCCAGACCATTCACGAGGTAGACCAGGCGGGTTGAGGATGGTCCGTTGCCTCGTGTGGCTGAGATTAGTTGAGTGAGAAGGTCTTTCATACTTATACCTCCCTTGTCCTACGTCCCCACACCTGGGTGGTTTAGCAAGTTGATGGCGTGTAGAGTTATTGCAAACAGCGTGCCACAACCGGGCGACCGGCCAAGCCAGGCTATTGGCGCACCTTCAAATTATTGATCTCGTTGAACGGAAGCGACTCTCATTTCGAGCGGACGCGGAAAAGTGTCTTAGGTAGGAGGCGTCTTTGCTATCCGAATGGCTAGTCAGGAGCACTGTCTGCTATCCGAACGGTTCGGTGAGTGGCGCCCCTGACGCTATCGAGTTTCTTTACAGCGTAATCTCAAAGACGACACCTTGGCCGTTAGCGCCGCATCCCGAGGCTGTTCCGCCGAAGTTGCCGTTTGCGCCCTTGATGACGTTGCCGTATGGATAGCAGCCATCCGTGCCGCCGGTGCTGCTCCCTCACCTGTTCCAGCTAATCCGCGGTTTTGCCATCTCCCTTCTCGAGAATGGCGCGGTGTGTCAAGTCGGCTTCTTTGCCAGGCGCCCGCCTCTAAATTTTTGGCGAATGTGGGAATGCGGGTGGGCACCCGCCAAATCGTCTTTATCGTCTTTGTGCTAGTCTTGCGAACAAGGCAACCTTCCGGATACAGGCCGGTTCTGTGCAAGTGTTGCTTTCGTGGGGAGAAAAAGGCAGAAATGGGCCGAAGCGGGTGGCACAAAAGTTCAAACTCGTTGTTTCGAGTCACGGTACTCGGCATCCGGTTGAGTTGCGGCCTTTTGCTGGTTTCCTCGCCCCTGTTAGCGCAGGCGGACAGGGCACCCTCCGCCGCGATGGCCGGTGAGCCGCAGGAACGCGCTGCCGATGTAACCAGGTCGACCAACGGGCAGCCGCAGAATGCCCGGGCCATAGGAAGCATCAGCGGAACGGTACTGGATGTGACGGGCGCGCCGGTTTCCGGAGCCCAGGTCAAGCTCACCTGCGAGGCCACAACCCAAGGCCAGGTGACTCCCACCGCGCTGGACGGCCACTTTTCCTTTACCGACGTTGCACCGGGACCGTTCGAGCTAAGCATTGGGCTGGCGGGCTTCAAGACGAAGACGGTGTCCGGGACCCTGACCACCACGGAGGGCTACCAGGTTCCAGCGGTCAGGCTTGAGTTGGCGCCGGTGGTCACAGATGTGAGCGTGCGGCTAACGACGGAAGAGATTGCAGAAGAACAGATCAAGCAACAAGAGCAGCAACGCCTGCTGGCGGTGATTCCCAACTTTTACGCGAGCTACGTGGCGGACGCAGCGCCCATGAACCCGAAGCAGAAGTTTGAGTTGGCGTGGAAGCTGGCGATCGATCCGACATCGTTTATGATCGCCGGGATCATCGCGGGAGGGCAGCAGGCAAACAACTCGTACCCCGGCTACGGACAGGGCGCGGCGGGTTATGCGCGGCGCTTCGGCGCGGCGTACGGGGACTTTTTTATCGGCACGTACGTCAGCAACGCCATCCTGCCATCGATTCTGAAACAAGACCCGCGTTATTTTTACAAAGGCACGGGCACGACCAAGTCACGAATTCTCTATGCCATATCAAGGTCAGTGATAACGAAGGGCGATAATGGCCACTGGCAGCCGGACTACTCGGGGATTCTGGGGAGCCTGGCAGCGGGCGGCATCTCTAATCTCTATTACCCCGCAGGAAGTCGCGATGGTTTCGGTACGACGGTGAACAATACGCTCATTGGGATTGGGACGTCGGCGTGCGTGAACATCCTGCAGGAATTTGTGTTTCGCAAAGTAACGCCGAAAACGCCCAAAAACGATCCCCCGGCAAACTGAACGCAACTGACCTGCGCTGCGGGTGCGAACAAGGTCACGGGAATCGCAGGCGTGAACCCCCATCTCATAGCCAATCCCGACAGTCAGAGGCGGCTGGCCAAGAACAAGCTGCTTTTGCACAGGTGGGATTCTCCGCCCACTAACCGCTATCTACTGCCCTACGGCCCCACTCCCCCGCTATGGCAGTCGGAGCAGTTGACCGCGGTCAGGTCGCCGATGTCCACCGGGTGCTTGAAGGGCTGGGTTGGCAACGAGGCGATCTGCGTGCCGCTTTCCTGCTGCTCGATGACGGTATGGCACGAGTTGCAATCCTTGCTGATGACCTTGCCATCCTTGCTCACGTGGTTGCCATCGTGGCAGCGGAAGCAGCCCTGATAATACAGGTGCCCGATGTTGTTGGGATGGGTCTTCCAGTTCACCTTCATGTAGGGAAAGAAAGTTGTGCGATAGATGCGCTGTAGTTCGACGACAGCCCCTTTGATGCTGTCTGCCTTGGCCGACGCGATTTGCGGATATTTGTCCTGATAGAACTGTGGAATCTTTTCGGCGATCGCCGTTTGTGCCTCGTCCGAGGTTTTGTAGTCGGCTGTTAGCAGCTCGACACCCTGCTTTTTGATGAAGGGCAGGGTAGCATCGAGGGATCGCCCGGTGATCGCCTGATCCACGGAAACATCGGGTGGCACGTAGATATGGGTCGGGCGGTTGTGGCAGTCGATGCAGTCCATGCGGCGCTTCTCGGCCTTGTCAATCTGCGCCTGGGTGGGGCCGCCGTCCTTTACGATGTACTCGGTTACCCTGCCGGTGTGGTCTTCTATGCGCACCCATGGAATCACCTGGCGCTGTTCGTCGGTGGAGAAGTAGGTGATCTTGTTGGAAATGTTCATGTGCCAGTGAATACCTTCACCGGCCTGCCCAAGTTTGGGATCGCCGCCACCGACCTTGATCAGCAGGCGGAGCACGCGCGGCGTGTTTTGCTCATCGTCACCGTAATGGGTAAAGGTCTTGAGCTGCGCGCCCCAGAACTTTTTCGGCCAGTGGCACTGCTCGCAGGTGTCCTGCGCCGGCCGCAGGTTGTGGACTGGACTGGGAATCGGCCGTGGATAGGTGCCGCGCGCGGTGTAATACACCTGGCGAATGCCGGACAGCTTCGACTTTACGTACCAACTGGCGCCCGACCCGACATGGCAATCGACGCAGGCCACGCGGGCATGTGGCGAAGCCTGGTAGGCCACGAACTCGGGATGCATAACGGTGTGACATAGCTGGCCGCAGAAATCTATCGAGTCGGTGAACTCGTAAGCCTTGTAGCTGCCCACGGCGCTTATCAGCGAGAAGATCACCACGAAGCTCAGAACAAAAGCGACCGTGCTGCGCTGCGCGGGATTGTTCAGGTCTAGCCTCGCGAAATGGAATGGCACGCCTACCGCGTGGAGCCGGCGGCGGCGCTCGATCGCCATTCCGATGGGAATCAGAATGAGTCCCACAAACAAAATCGCCGGCGCCACCATGTAGGCGAGAATCCCTAGATAGGGAGACGGGTGGCTGGCGAGCAGGTCAATGAGCACTAGCAGAACGATGTTGGCGAAAGCAACGCCGGCCAGGGCCAGACCGATCAGGCTGATGGGATTTCTAATGAGATTTTGTGAAACGGGCGGATGATCGCGTAGAGGATCCCTCTGCGTGTCCTCAGTCATTTATGTAATTGTCCCTTCTTCGCCTCAACCCAGCGGTGTTCACGCACATTCAGTGTTGCAAAATACCACAATACAGCCTGATTGCCATCAGAAAAACCGAACGTGACTTTGCCTCACCCCAAAGTTGTAGGGGTTTCTTCAGCGTTCAGTTTCACTTGTGGCTACCTACAGGCTCGGCCGGCTCCCCCGCCTCGGCGGGCTCCGCTTCTTCCTCGGAGCCCTTCGCCTTTTCGATCGCGATCATGTCCAGCGGATGCTCATGCTCATAGTGCTCGACGGACATCTTGCCGTCATACCAGGCCCAATTCATGGGATAGGCATCGGGATCGAAAATTACACCGTAGAGGTGCCATACGATGATAGCCAGTGTGGCCAAAATGGCCTCGTACCAGTGGATGGTGAGTGCAACGTCCACCCACCAGCCAGGCACCCGATCGCCTACGCCGACCTTGAACCAGGCCATCAATCCGGTGGCCGCCATCACGAAGATGCCCCACACCAGCGCCCAGTATTCAGCCTTTTCGGCATAGGTGAAGCGGCGGAACAGGGGGCGCTGCTGGCTATAACCCATGTAATAGCGGAATGCGTCACGTACGTCGGTGACGTCCTTCCAGTCGGGCAACATGTCCTTGATCAGGCGGCGTCCGTCGGGCTTGGTGATGAGGTACCAGATGTGGTAGAGGCCCACCACGATCATCACAACACCCGCGGTGCGGTGCACGACACGGCGCACCGCCTCGTTGACGAAGATCACCGCCAGCCACGACGACGGATAGCGTAGTGCGAAGCCCGTGAGCACCAGAGTGAAGAAGCTGATGAGCAAAAGCAGGTGCTGGATGCGCTGCTCCCGCGTCATGCGGAAGAGGATTCGCGGCTGCCCGATGCGGCGCAGGATCATCTTCTTGCGGAAGACGATCAGGTTGTGCAGCACCATGCCGCCAATGACGGCCACGATCATCCATATGTAAAACTTGCTGATGTAGGCGATGACCTTGCTGCCGAAATCAGCCTTCGCCGGGCCGCCGGAATGCACCTTGAAGCTGATGAACTTTGCGTTGGCGCCGGGATGGCATTGTCCGCAGGTCTTGGCCAGGTTGGCATGGTTGATCGTCGAGCGGGGATCGCTCGAGGGCAGGATATTATGGACGCCGTGACAACTGGCGCAATTGGCCACCGTGCTCGAACCTACTTTCGACGCCATCCCGTGATAGCTGGATAAGTAGGAACTCACCCGTCCTCCGGGGACGCCGAATTCCGCTGACAGTTTTACGCTGCCGTGACAGGCGGCACAGGTGTTTTCGACATTAGCGGAGGCGACGGCAGACTTGGGATCGCTGGGCGCCTTGATGCTGTGAATCCCGTGGCAATCGGTGCAGACGGGCGCGGCCCAATTGCCGCGCGCAATCGCCTGTCCATGGATGCTTTGGACGAACTCTTTCTCTACGCTGTCGTGGCACTTGGCGCAGGTCGTCGGAACGTTGAGCTTGGCAATCGGGGACTTGGGATCGCCGGCGCCCAGGATGTCGTGCTCGCCATGGCAGTCGGTGCAAACCGCGGCTGTGCCTGAACCTGACGCCACGGCCTTGCCGTGCACGCTCTCCTGGTACGAAGTGAATGGCGCGGAGCTGACTCCGCTCGAGGCCATCACGAACTTCTGCCCGTGGCAGGCGCCGCAGGTGGCCGGAATGTTGGTGCGTGCGACCTTCGACTTGGGATCGCTAAAGGAGAGTATCTCGTGAACGTTGCCGTGGCAGTCCTGGCACTTGGCAACGTTGCCATTGCCCGCCGCCGCAGCCTTGGCATGGACGCCGTGATCATAAGCGGCTTGCTGATCGGCGTGGCAGGTGGCGCAGACGGGCTTTACGGGCGTGCCCTCGTGGGGGACGGCCTTGATGTCGCTGTGGCAATCGGTGCAACTGAACGCGCTATGGACCGACGCCTTGAATTTCGCGTCATCAACATGCAGGCTAACCTGCTTGCCGTTCTCATCCTTCGTGAGACTGGCATCGTTATGGCAAGCCAGGCAGTCGTCATTGCTCAGTTTGGGGGCGGTTTTCGCCGCCGCGCCCATGGAGAGCAGCAAGGCAACACAGAAAACCAGACCGCAACGCTTCACGAAAACTCCTCGCTTTCGCCGGCGCAACTGGAGCGCTGGCCAACACTCAACGATGGCTGAGAAGAGGGTGAAGGGGCAATGAGTGTGCTCACACGGGGGTGTGACGTGGGTCACGTGGGGGTGTACGCAAGGGAGAGTGTGGCCCGCCGCCTTTCTTCGCTTGTCATCCTGAGCGCGGTCGAAGGACCCCTATATTGCAAAGACCCAACTTGAGCTCGCGTTGCGGACAATAAATGCGGAGATCTTTCCACGATAGGGGTCCTTCGACTCCTCGGTCGTCCCGCAATGCCGGACGACCTCGTCGCTCAGGATGACAGAATTGAGAAGGTTGTCGACCTGATGAAGAACCCAGATCAAAACGCGTACTTGATCGCCAGCGTGGTGTTGTTGGCGTGGAAGTAGCGAGGGGCGGTCGGGCCGACGAAGGAGCCTTCGTTGTACTGGTAATAGTTGTAGCCAGCCTTGAAAGTCACGTTCTTGTATACGTTGACATCCACCGCGGCCAGGGGCAACTGATAGGTGGAGGACAGCGGCCCCAAAGGCAACAGCGCGTTGAACTGCGTGGTGTTGCCCTGGTTGTCCACGATGCTGTAGCCGAGGCGGAAGGTGACGCGCTCGATGGGCGTGAGCGTGGCGGCGAAGTAACCATATTGGGTGTGGGTCTGATAGAGGCCGTAAACCTGCATGAGGGAGGAGTCACCCAGGCAGGGGGACGATCCGGGCGGAGGCGCAGCACTTTGAAAGCAGAGAAAGGTGTTCTGCTGGATGGCGTCAAAGTTATAGGCCAGGTCGAGGCCCCAGCGCGAGTTGGGGCTGATGGTGGCGTTCACCATGGTGACGTAGTTGTGCTGGTTGAAGTTGATGCCGGTGGTGTCGTTGGTGGCGTGCTCATAGATGAAGTTTCCGCCCAGCATAAGCCAGGGGCGCGGAGTGTAGGAAATATTGCCTCTGATGTTGAAGAAGGCGAGAGGATCAGTGCGATAGATCCAGTTGTCGGCGCCGCCGAATTGGGCCTCAGCGCTGGCGTGCAAGGCACTCCCCTTGCGCAACCAGGCGCCCAGGACTCCGGAGTAGCGGTTGATCTCCGTGGTCGGATTGCCAAATGGCGCGAGAACTCCCGTGAAGGTACAACTGCCGTCGGGGTTCAGAGGCAGTCCAACACAATTGCCTCGATTCGCATTGTTGGGGTAGTAGATGTCGCCCAGAGCGGCCGAATAGCTGTTACCCGGCTGGATGGTGTAGTTCGCCCAGACGAATCCGGCGCGCACCCCGAAGAAGCGCGAGAAATCGTACTGCACCTGGAAGTCGTTCTGTTTAAAGTTCTGGCCGATCAAGTTGGTGTTGATCTCATTGACAAGGTCGGCGGGAGAGCCAGAGGCGTGCAACAAGGTCGTGCCCGGGAACATGGCTACGGGAGTGAGCAGGGTGGCAGAGCCCGCGCTGGCAGCGGTGAAGAAATTGGACGTAAGATCCAGAAAATCTCCGGCTACGCTGAAATTGCGGAAGCGGAAGGTTTCCACCAGCCGTAGCTTGTCGCTGATGTGGACCGTCCCCGACACATCGGCGGACGATGAATTCCACTTGGCGCTCGAGTTGCTGCCCGCGGTGTTGTAGCCCAGGTTGTTGCTGCGCGTGGTCAGGCCGCTGAAGATTTCGGTCAGCGGCGTATTGGACTGAGCATGGCTGTACTGCCACTGGCCGTTGAAGTCCAGCCAGGGCAGATCGGACGACCTCACGTTGAGTTGTTCGGTTGGGATGAACGTGCTCACGTGCTGGAACAGACTGTAATCGAAGTATCCGTTGCAACTGGGATTGGCAATCCCATTCTTCAGCGGGGCGCTACACGGGCTGCCGCTGTTGAACCAGGGAAGTCCAAACGTGACCAGTGCACCGTTGGACAGCGGCCAGGAGTTGAAGGTGTTCAGGCTGTAAAGCGTGCCGCCATCGTAGTATTGAAGCAACTGAGTGTAGCTGAGAGTGGTCTTCGGGGTGGCGCGGTAGTCCGCGCCGAACCGGTATCCGTTCAGAGTGTTGTCGTAGTTCTGATTGGTAAGCGCGTCCGTGCCCTGGTGGACGCTGCTTAGCGACGGTCCTATGAAGCGGTTGCGGTTGTAATCGACGCGAAAAGACAGCTTCCGCATGGGGAACAGAACCAGGTCGTAGTTGTAAAGATTTTGCCGGTTGTAGTAGCTGTGCGGAGAGCTGAGGATGGGAATGAACGGTGTGCCGGTGGGCGGATTCAGCGGGTTGGCGAATAAGTCGTAATCGAAGTAGTTCTGGATGTGTTGGTAGCTGATGTTCAGGTTGTACCAGCGGTATTTCGCCACCCGCAGGCGTGCTGCCTGCTCAGGATCGCCTCCCCAGCCGAAGCTGTTGAAGGTCAGGGTGTCGAAGATGTCCTCGTGGGTCAGTGAGCGCATGGTGAGCGACTGCTCGAGAATGCGCGCGCCGGTTTGGTAATTGACCAGCGTGTCATACATGGGCTGGCTGCCAGTGACCTCGGCGATGCGGCCACCGATTTCAACCGACTGGGTCACCTGAAAGCCGCCGATTTCCTTTCCCTCTCCCGAGGCGGGTTGGGAGCCCGCTGAAGCAGGCGGAGTGCCCGCAGGAGCGGGGGCCGGTGCTTGTCCCGAACTTTGGGCAAGTGAGCTGCTCAGCAGGAACAGGCAAGCCACGAGTACCGCAAGCCCAGATGAATAAGCGCCGAGATTCTTTCGAACACCCATAGCATGTCTCTCAACTACCGGAAGAACACCGGATCGAAGTTGGAACCATGGATCTGCGTGTGGCACATGGTGCACGCCTGGTACTTGGCGGACTGGTCGTGATTCGGTCCGACAGGCCGACCCGCGGCGCCGTTCATGTTTGGCGTATGACAACGCAGGCAGAGGAAGTTGACGTTGTTGACCTGCAGCAGACGCGGATTGGTGGACCCATGTGGCGTGTGGCAGGACAGACAGCCTTCGTCGGTCTTCACCGGAGCATGTTCGAAGACGAACGGCCCCATGGTGTCGGTGTGGCACTTGGTGCAGACCGCGAATTGACCGGCGGCGGCGCGCACCTGGTGACCCACCTGCGTCCCGTGAGGATTGTGACAGTCGCTGCACTGGATGAGTCCGACATCGACGCGGTGTCGGTAGGGCCGGGCGAATTCGGCCCTTTGTGCGGCGTGGCATCCGAAGCATAGATCCGTCTGCGGCTTTACCAGCATGAAATTCACGTCCTTGGAGCCGTGCGGACTGTGGCAACTGGTGCAACTTACGCCATTCGCCAGATGTTCGGACTTGGAGAAGTTCTGCGTTTCCAGGCTGGACTGGTGACACTTGGTGCAGATGGCGGCCGTCTGCGCTGGACTCAGGGTTTCAAAGCGAATGATCTTGGTAACGTCGCCGCCGCCATCAACATGGGCTTGCGCGGGGCCGTGACAGCTTTGGCATCCGTGCTGGCCGCCCTTCAGCAGCGCCGCGTGCGGAGTGCCGGCAAAATGCTTCTCCCAAACTTCCTCGTGGCAGGTCTTGCAGATGTCGGTTTCGGCGTATTGGGCGCCGGCCTGGCCAGGCAGCGCGGCGGAGGCTTGCGGCGGGTGACCACCTGCTTTTTCCTGGGCTCGAGCCGCGACAACCAGGCAGCCAGCTACGAAGAGCATGACCACCCATGTCGTGACCGTTTTACGGCTGGTGAGCATCGTCTTTGCTCCGGCGCGCGTTTTTAGGGATGGCCCAGATGCTGGGCCAACCTCGGTCGTGGCGCGGCCAGTCGCTCGACGGTCTCAATACGATACACCAACTCAGGGCGGAGATGAACACCACCCCTGTGCCATTGGGCAAAAAAGGGCAGCGTGTTGCGGAGTGAAAGGGATGCAGTCGTCAGACCACCAAGGCGCGGCGGTGGAAGACAATGCGCGGATGGTGGGAGCGTATGCTGCCAATGCTACGTACGCGTTCGTAAGCGCCGTGCAGGTCCTGGCTTAGCATGTGGACGACCTGCAAGCACACTTCGCGATGCTCGCGCAGGAACTTCATTAGCTCTTTCCTGCGGACGAAGACGACCTGTGAATTATCCAGTAGTTCAGCAGTAATCTCGTACGGCGTATTGGAAAGGGCAGCACCCAGTCCCAGCACCTCTCCCGGGCCTGCAATCCGCAGGGTCAAGCGTCTCCCGGCGTCGGAACAAATGGAGAGCTTGGCACGGCCGTCACACAGGATGTAGATGCCGCGGACCGGCCTCCCCTCGGCGAACAGTACCGAGTTTCGACGGTATAAGGCAAGGGACTTGATTTTGTCGAAGTCTTTCAGCGACTCCGCGGGCATATCGCAGAAGAACCGGTCGGGACGGAAATCGCAAGTCACGCAACTCGACTGCACCGTGGTGTCCATACTGTGGTAATAGCCCTGGTGACCATCTGAATGCTGTGATTGTAGTCACCCTTTTTGGTGACCGTGTTCACAGGGTTGACAAGGAAGTCCGCTTAAGCACTGCCAAACAAAGGACAGGCCCAAAATGGGCGTAGACGTCCGACGGGAAATAATCCGTCTCCCATTGGCTAAAGTGCCGCTGTTACCTACGGCACGATGGCCATTGCCCGCAGGGCTGTCTTGTTGCGGATGAGCAACGTGGAGCCTTTCGACTGTACTATCTGCCGCCGCTTCAGATCGGCAAACAGGCGGGTGACAGTCTCCCGTGAGGTGCCGATCATCTGTGCGATCTCCTCGTGCGTCAGCGCCAGTTTCAAGCGCGGCTCGCTCTTGGTGGCCTCGCTGTTCTTGGTACTCCACTCCAGGAGCAGTTTGGCCAGCTTCTCTCCCGCGGAGTGAGAAAGCCCTAAGGCGCGGATTTCGCGGCAGGCACTGTTGTATTTGTCGCTGAGCTGCTCGGCGACCCGAAGGCAGGCGTCACTGTGCTCCTTGAGGAAGCGCAGGAAATCTTCACGCTTCACGAAGTTCACCTGGCACGGGTCTACGGTCTCGGCGGTTAACTCGTAGGGCTTGCCGCTAACCGTGGCGCTCAGGCCCAGGACCTCTCCCGGCTCGGCGATTTTCAGGATCAGTGTCTTGCCATCGGTGGAGCAGATGGAAAGTTTCACCCGGCCTTTGCACAAGACAAAAATGCCCCGCGGCGTCTGCCCCTCGACAAACAGGACTGCGCCTTTCGGGTATGCAGTGGCGTACTTGATGTTCTCGAAAGACTGCAGTGCAGCGGGTGGAAGATCGCAAAAAATATGTTCTGCCCGCATCTTGCAAACCAGGCAGCTTTCTATGATGTCCAGACCATAAGGTGTAAGCACGACGACCCCCTGTACTCTACATCGTATCCCTGAGTTCTACGGGCGGAGCGCGTATGCCACGCGCGTCCCTGGCCAAAAGCCTCCAAAACCGCGCGGCCGATGCGTTGTGCACTTCGTCATGTGCCCGGAGTCACCGCCTGCAGTGATGCGAAGATTCGCAGGAAGCGCCCGTAGATAGCGGTTCACGCGACTTATTGCCCGGTTGCGGCATTCGAGGGCTTTTACTCCAGATACACTCCAGCGGAACACTCATACCGCACATGGAACAAGTGCATACGTCACAAGGGTGTGTGATTTGTGACAGTCGGGGGGAGCGTGGTGATCCAGGTTCTGGCTACTCTGTGGACCTGATTCGCGCGTGGATGTCTTCGCGCTCTGCGCCGTCTCCCGACAGCGCCTCGGCGGCTTGAACGTCGACCGAGCGCAAGCGCAGGTCGCGCTGCGGGAAGGGAATCTCGATGCCCGCCTCGTCCAACAAGCGCATGACTTCCAGCGCAACTTCGCTCTTCACCCTGACGGTATTGCTTTCCTGCATCACCCAGAACTGAAGCTCGAAGTTCAGCGCACTGTCGCCAAATCCCTTGAAGAAGACGGCGGGTTGGGGTGCGGTGAGGACGTCGGGGTGCTGGACGGCGGGT
Organism: uncultured Acidobacteriaceae bacterium; assembly: GCA_963782275.1. Taxonomy (GTDB): domain Bacteria; phylum Acidobacteriota; class Terriglobia; order Terriglobales; family Acidobacteriaceae; genus Bog-257. The sequence goes on from CAWAJA010000018.1 coordinate 251,715, forward strand.
CGTTCCATCAATTCCTTCACCAGCTTGGCATCGGTGCCGTAGGCCACCCCCACCGGCAGCTCAATCCGTCGCTTGGCCTCGGAGAGCGTCCAGTTGGTCACATTGCTGGAGATGAAGCTGGCATTGGGGATGATGACCTCAGCGCCCTGGAAAGTCTGAACCGTGCTGGAGCGTATGCCGATGCGGGTCACCGTTCCGGTCACGCCGGCATCCAGTTCCACCACATCTCCGACTCGGATCGGCCGTTCGAACTGGAGAATCAAGCCGGACACGAAGTTGTTGATGATGTTCTGCAAGCCGAATCCGACGCCGACACCAAGCGCGCCGGTGAGCACAGTGAACTTGTTCAGGGTCACCCCACCCGCGTTCACGGCGAAAAGGAACACCAGCAGCAGAAGCAGGTAATGAAGCGTGGTGGAAATCAGTTCGGGGATGCCGCGCCTCAAGTGCAGACGTTTGAGCAGCTCCTCCCGAAACAGAAAGCGCAGCGAGGTGGAGAGCGCGAACCCGAACAGCAGGATCGCCCAAAAACCCAGCACGCCACCCAGCGTGATGTTGCCGGAGCCGCCGACGATATTGAAATCGAGCAACGCAGCAATCCGCTCGTTAACCCACGTGCGTACGTTCAACAAGTCCAGAGTGGCGCCGAGCCACACCAGGATGCCGACCCATTGCATCACGCGTGGAATCCAGCGGGCGAGGGTCGCGCGGTGCAGGCGGACCAGCGCCAGCCGCTCGGCCGAAGGCGCCTCGAGAGCGGCCAGGAACAGCAAACTGAAGACACGCTGCGCAGCAAATATGGCAAGGGCGATGAAGACGCTGTAGATGCACGCCACCGCCAGATACAGCATCAGCTTGTAATAGCCGAATAGATTTGCCACCTGCGATACAGTCAGGACCGCCAGCGCCAGGCGCGCGCCAAAGAGCAGGAGCCCGTGGCGCGGGCCCGTGGCCTCCCTCTCGGCGAGGCGCCGGGGCCAGAGAAAATAGGCGAACAGCACAATCGCCAACAGGAAACCGAAGAACTGCAATTCCCGCTTAGCAGAAGCCGAAAGCGTGACCCAAACGAGTACCGCATTGAAGACATAAACTCCCACCAGGCAGTAAAGCGGTAAGTGGAAGCGCGGCTCAATCAGCGGCGGCAACAACACCAGGATGGAAAAGAACGAGAGCAGGATGGCCAGGCCGATCAAGGGCAAGGGCGCGAGAGGCGCCAGCAGGAATGCGATGAGCAGCGGCGGCAGGATTCCGAGCGCCAACCAATGCCGGGCGATCTCCAGCGCGCAGGCCTGGGGTTCATCGGCTGGCTGAATTCCGCGGAGCCGGGCAGACAAGCGGTATGCGCCGAAGACGGATAGCAGCAGCAACGCGGCAAGAAGGGCAAAAACGCCCGAGTTCTCCCGCACAAACGACTTGATGCCGATCACTCGTGCGCTGGTGTTGGCAAAGAAATCGGGCGTCCCTTCCGTTTGCCGCCGCACAAAAATCTGCCACAGCGGCAGGCTGTCGCGTTGCAGCACGTTTTCTTTCAGTCGGGCGCGCGCATCCTCCAGCCGGTCAACCACGTCGAGCCCCAATTGGTGCTGATTGGCCGCGATCACCTGCAGGTTGACGATCATCCGCAAGAGTTCCTGCGCCTGGGAACTGGTCGTTTGAATGCTTTTAACCGCGTCCCGGATCACGTCGAGGGTGGGCCCCAAGTCGGGAGTATTCTTGTTTTCCTCCAGGGTCAGTGTCCATTGTGGTTGCAGGACCTGCAGTTGCTGAACGGCCGATTGCGCCGCATTGGCCCAGTCCAGCAATTGCCGCCGGGTGGCGGCACCCTCGGTGGAGAAGGCGTGCCAGTACGTCTCCTGCTCCCGCATCTCCATGGCACTGGGGGATCCAGACAGTAAGGTGTCAACTGCTTTTTTCTTGACTTGCAAGATGGCATCACGTTCTGCCAGGGTTGCCTTCAGGGCGTTCAGCTGCTCGCGTGTGGGGAGCTGGTCCGTGGTATCGCGCAGCAGCCGCGCCAGCTCTTCGGCGCGCGTGGACACCTCCGGCAGCGGAATGGGGGCGGGGGGCTGAGCCGCGGCAGGCGGCGTAGGGGCGGGAGTGGCTTGGCTTGCCGGCTGGCTCTTGCCCAGCAGAGCTCCCAGAGGATTACTGCTTTGGGCCAGCAAAGTTGGGCCGGTGCAGAGCGCGACCAAGAACAGGAGCAGCGCTCGGGCGGTGAATGTCAGACGTGAACCACGGTCACTCCTGCCGGAGCCTTCGCCCTGCAGGCGCGCAGATAAGGGAACCGGGAACATATTGCTGTCCCATTATCGCTTATGCAGTGGATATCAGCTTGATTCGTTTTGGCGAAGGATGAGCGCTGTTACTAACCGCCGTCTAATTCGTCCAGCATCGCTTCCATCTCGGCGAGGGCGTGCTGGTTGCGAGTACGGCGAGCACATTCGATGCCTTGTCGCAACATTCCTTTTGCTTCATCCTGACGCTCGGCGCGGGCAAGCGTCTGCGCGGCCATGAAGTAGCCATTGGTATAGTCAGGGTGGGCTGCGAGCAGGAGCTGAAACTCGGCAATGGCGGCGTCGGTCTCGCCAGCGCCCGAATATTCCAACCCAAGTGCATAGCGCGCAAAGGCATCATCAGGTTTCCCTTCGAGGATCTGTTTCAGCGCGGTCACACGGCTTTCGTCGGGCATGGGTTGGCTCTCCTTAGGAGCAGCGGCTCACTTTAACTGGTTTTTCTGAATGATAGTGACATGTGTGCTGCGACGTAGGAACGGGTCTGGGCTTGGATTACGAAGCGCTGGCTACGAAGGCTTCCGGCGTTCGTACAAGTCCTCCCGCTTCAGAGCCCCTTTGCCGATTGTGAAACGCAATTGCTTGAAGCTCCGCTCCAGCGCCTCACGCTCACAGCTTTTCCGTCTACGGACCGCGCCAGTAGCGGCTAGTCTCGCAATACGGCCGTGAACGAATTCAGCTAAAGTCGTCACACAGTACATAATAGAAGGCTCTTCCCAGCAGCGTCGAGCTATTATGGAAGCAATCAGCGGTCACCATTACAATACCCTTTGACTTTGGTGAGCATCGCGCGAGGATATGTGGCCTGTCCGTTCTTTCTGCCAGAAACACTGCTTAATTCTGACTGGCCGTTTCCCCAGCGGCTTCCCTTGGGCGCGGGATGGACGGGGTCGTGTACGGCTCCCGGGCATGAGGGTACGCGTCCGAGCGAAGATGAACTGAAGTCGGGCTGCAATCTGGGCTATGCGAAAAAGTGCGGCCGATTGCCGGCCGAACGTCATGCCGACGCGGTGCGCTTCGCGCTCGGTGAAGAGCGTGACGGAATCCTGCGCGTGCTTTTTGCCTGCGAGCGGGAGTATTTGCCGGCGGGTCATGGAGAATTGCTCTATGAGGCGGCGAGTGGATCGTGGATTCAGGCGCACCAAGATCCGCGCTTGCAGCGCATGGCCGAATGCTACGTGCAGGCACAAAGAGCCAGGCGCGGCAATTGCATGTTGTAGGGAACAGCAGGTCCCTCGACTCGCGTTCCAAAACCAGGGCCGCGCTCGGGATGACAGTTTGATATTGACAGCAACCCGATTAGGAACTCCATGAATCCGAACGACGGAAGCTTGCAAGCAAGGCCGGTAAGCGAATCGAAGTCAGAGATGATCGAACTCGTTCTGCCGAACGACACCAACCCACTGGGCGCGCTGTTGGGCGGCCGATTGATGCACTGGATCGATCTTGCCGGAGCGCTGGCTGCGCATCGCCACTCGCACTCTTACGCGGTGACTGCTTCGATGGACCACATCGATTTTCTCGTGCCGGTGCACGTGGGTGACATGGTCATACTGCAATCGGCAGTTAATCGCGCGTTCCATACTTCCATGGAAGTTGGCGTGCGGGTTCTAGTAGAGAACTACATTTCAGCCTCGCGCCAGAAGGTCGCGACCGCGTATCTGACCTTCGTTGCCGTGGATAGGCACGGACGGCGGCTGCAGGTTCCGCCTGTAATTCCCGAAACAGAGGAAGAGAAGCGCCGCTATGAAGGCGCACTGCGGCGGCGCGAATCTGCAAGGGCCGAACGCGAACGCAGGGTAGCAGACAGAGGAGCGAGGGAAGATTGATGAAGAGTCTCCGTGTGACAAGGCTCTGCCTGCTGGTCGTCATGTTTGCCTTCAGTCTCGCCGCCCAGCAGAAAGAGAGCGAGCCGCAGACAGTTGAGAAGTCTGGAACCCTGAAGGCGAGCGAGGGACCGAAATCCAGCGAGTCTCAAAAAGAGTCGCAGAAGGAAACTCCTCCCGTCGTCACCCACCACGAGATCCACGTAGGCGGGCGCGTCCTGCATTACACAGCGACGACTGGCCTGATGCCGCTTCGCAACACCGAGACCGACGAGATCGAAGCCAACATATTCTTTATGGCCTACACGCTCGACAACGCTGGCCCACGGCGCCCGCTGATGTTTTCCTTCAATGGCGGGCCGGGCTCTGCGTCGGTGTGGCTTCACTTGGGTGCGATCGGGCCGCGACGAGTAAAGATGCAACCCGATGGCGGCATGCCTCCACCGCCGTTTGAGCTGATCGACAATCAGCAGACCTGGCTCGACCAGACCGACCTGGTCTTCATCGATCCCGTCGGGACGGGCTACAGCCGCGCCACCAAGAAGGAATTTGCCAAGAAGTTTTTCGGCGTAAAGGGCGACATCGCCTCGGTTGGGGAATTCATCCGCCTTTACCTCAGCCGCTATGAGCGCTGGACATCGCCGCTGTTTCTGGTCGGCGAGAGCTACGGCACCACGCGCGCGGCCGGATTGAGTGGCTACCTGGTTGGGCGGGGCGTTGCCCTCAGTGGGGTAGTGCTGGTTTCCTCGGTGCTGAACTTCGAGACTTTGGAATTTACTCGCGGCAATGACCTGCCCTACATTCTCTATTTCCCTACCTACACGGCAAGCGCGTGGTACCACAAGAAGCTGCCCTCCGACTTGCAGCAGCGCGACCTGCAGAGTGTGCTGCGTGACGCGGAGCAGTTTGCTGCTGGTCCGTACGCTGCTGCCCTGGGCAAAGGCGACACTCTCACTCCACAGGAGCGGCAAAGCTTGATTGACCAGGTGAGCCGCTTTACCGGCCTGGAGCACAACGTCGTCGACGAGCACAACATGCGCATCAGCCAGGGCGTTTTCTGCCATGAACTGTTGCGCGGCCAACGCCTGCAGGTGGGCCGCCTCGACTCGCGCTTCATTGCGCCCGACATTTCCGACATGCGCGTCGAAGGCTACTACGACCCATCGGAGTCCGTCATTCGTCCACCGTTCACTGCCACCTTCAACAATTATGTCCGCAGCGATCTCGGGTACAAGAGCGACCTGGAGTACTACGTCCTTGGTGGCGGCGTCGGCGATTGGGATTGGGGCTCGGCTGTGCAGGGTTTTCCCGACACCAGCGAGGCGTTACGGCTGGCTTTTGTAAAGAACCCCTACATGAAGCTGTTCGTCGCGTCAGGATATTACGATCTGGCGACGCCGTATTTCGCCACCCAGTACACCTTGAGCCATATGAATCTCGACCCGCAGCAGCACGCCAAGGTTTCGCTCGGTTACTACGACGCCGGCCACATGATGTACATCAAGACCGAGTCGCTCGACCGGTTGCACCAGGATGTGTCGGGGTTTCTGGGCAATGCGCTGAAATGATGTCGTAAGGAACGAACTGAAATTACGTGTATTACAACACTATCTCATAAATCGCTTTGTATCAGGGCACGGCTTCAGCTGTGCCGCAGCCCGGTCAACAAAGAACTTGGGCTTTAGCCCCTGATGGAGCCGGTTTTGTGGGTTCAGGGGCTAAAGCCCCGACCTTTTCTGCGCGGTTCGGCACGACTGAAGTTGTGCCCTGATACGAACCGCAAGAATTTATGAGATGAGTTGTACTTCTAAGGAGCCTGTCATGCGGATCACTTACGACCAGGAAGTCGATGCGCTGTACATCCGCTTTACGGAAACTACGGTCACGACCAAGCACCTCGCGGAAGGCATCCCTGCCGACTACGATGCTGAAGGCCATCTCGCTGGCCTTGAAATTCTGGACGCGATGAAGCGTCTGGGCAACCCGAAGGTCTTCAAGCAAGTGACGCTGGAGGATGTGGGCATCGCGCATTAAGAGGACTCGCCCAGAATGGTCATCCGTCAGTCATAACGCTCGAACACGATCTGCTTGCGGTCCCAGCCCAACTCTTCTTTCAGCAGCTTGCGGTTGGCGTCCACCATCTGGTGCAGGCCGCAGATGTAGGCCTGCATGTCGCTGCGCTCCGTGACGATCTCTCGCACGTGGTCCTGCACATAGCCACGGCGGCCCGACCAGTCATCGCCACCGCGGCTGAGCGTCGGCACGTAGTGGAAATTCGGGTTCTCGCGTTCAATTTGCTCAAACTCGTCGCGATAGTAAATGCTGTGCTCGTAACGCGTGCCGAAGACCAGCCAGTATTCGTGATCGCGATTGCGTTCGGGCGTCTCGAAGAGCCAATGCAACATGCCGCGAATTGGCGCGATACCGGTGCCAGTTGCAATGAACACCGCGTGCTTGCGCGGCTCGCGTAGAGTGAACAGGCCATGCGGACCATGGAACTGGACGTTTGCGCCTTCTTCCAGATCACACAGCCAGTTCGACAGAAAGCCATGATCCACGCGATTCAGGCAGAGGTCGAACGTCGCATTCGAACGAGGCGGCGAAGCCAGGGAGTACGCGCGCGTGTGTTCCTTGCCATCAGGCTTGGGTTGCTTGATGGAGACGAACTGTCCAGGCGTGAAGCGGAACTCGTCCATTCCCTCGACCGCAAGTTCGAGATGCTTGGTCTGCGGCGAGAGCAGAATGGACTTGTTCAGCCGAGCCGTAAAGATCTGGCGCTCGACAGTTGGGCGTTCCTGAGTCTGCGTTTCCATCGTGTGATTATGTAGATGCGCCGCGCCCATAATCGACGCGCGGCCCACCGCGCCTGTCCTCCTGAGCGCAGCGAGGCGCAGCCGAGCGGAGTCGAAGGACTCCTATTCTGCGGCTGACCTCCGGGTTCGAGTAGGGGTATTTTCGACTCGCACCACCCATAACGGGGCCGGGCTTGCTCAACATGACAGCGGGTATTGGTGGAGAATTGTCGCTGGGATTGCGTTTCCGGAAGCACCGGCCGCATTCGAGGTTAGACGGTAGCGCCGACCGGTAGCACAGCCTGGCGCTTAGTAGCTACCTTGCGCAAAATGGGAACCGGAGGGGGGAACGCGTCGCGGAGTAGAACCGTGGCCGACTCGATCTGCTCCGGCGTAGGTGGCCCGACTTGAATCACGACATTGCTATTGGGCTCGGACACAAGCTGGAACAGATTTTGGTTCAACATGATCGATTCCAACAGTCGCCCCAGATCGCGCGAATGAAAGCCATTACTGAAGCACGGACCGCCTGACCAACCTGGATTGACGGAGTAGTTGCAGATCAAGCTGGAATACCCGCGCGGAGTGGAGCACCACAACTTCAGGCAGTCCACGGACCGATCGTTGCCGACGTGGTATTCGATCTGGACGATGCCGGCTGACTGTCCCTGCACGAGTGCCTTCCAGTTCAGGGCCACGGCGCTTTCGAGAGCGCGGTCGAGCTTGACATCGAATTGAGCGGGCAAAGACTGGGGCGCAGTAGTCATCGTTCCTCCATGATGATCGAGTCGTCGGTTGGTGGGCGTGATGCCTTATCGGCGTTTTCGACAGGTTCGGTATCGTCGGAGGCTGGCAAGGGGTCTTCGGCCAGATCAGCCTGCGCTTGTACCCCGTTGCGCCTCTTCGCGCTGGCAATCCGGAAACCAGCTTCCACAAATCCATTCCTCTGCGGCAGCGCCTCGCAACCTTGCTTCACGGCCTTTCGCATCGCTTCGCCCCATTCCATTCCGTGCTGCTCTGGAACATAAGAACCTGGAGCGGGGTCGAGGGAGACATAGTCTGGCTTACCCACCAAAAAGGCGACCATTTGGCCTGGGCTGTCCTTCTTGATCTCGTCGCGAAGGGCCAGAGCGCCGCTATAGTTCCTGCGAATGTCAATCAGCACCATGTCATAACGGTCGCGATGCCAGATGGATGCTGCCTCATCGAGGTCGGCCGCGCCGATCATCTCAACGCCGTGCAATGCCATGATTTTCTTGCGCAACGCACGCCTCTCAGGATTTGAATCCATAAGCAGCGCGCACCTCTTAAGCTGGACAGTATTCGCGCCAAGATTTGATGCTGTTATCATCAGGCTCCTTCAAGACTTATGCGCGGACGGCTTTGGGCTTCGCTTCACTCACGGTCAAGGTAGCGCCACCAAGAGTTGAGCCATTCAAGCCCAACAGAGCCTCGCGCGCTTCTTTGTCGCTTTCCATTTCGACGAAGGCGAAGCCGCGCGGACGGCCAGTGTCACGGTCCTTGATGATATTGACAGCCTGGACAGCTCCATAAACGACAAATGCGCTGCGGAGTTCGTCCTCGGTGGTGCTGGGGTCCATCTTTCCAACAAATATATTTTTCACTTTTTCACCTGTGAAGCGTGCGGGAGACTCTGGAGGACACGAAAACTAGCTTCGCTGCCGGCAAAGACGGGCCGTCGCTGCTTTAGAAGAGCACTTGTGAGGAGGGCTGAAGAGTGACCTTCTCAGATTCCAGAAGGCAATACAGTTGTGGCTCGCGGGTTGCCCACTGAATTGAGTATACGCTCTCGCCGGCGAACTCAGTAAGAATTCCTACTCCACCGTTACCGACTTCGTCAATTTCGCGGGTTCTGCTTCACCTTGCATAAGTGTACACTGGTGTGTACACTATCCATAAGGAGTGGCCGTGACCACCATCAAAGTCGGAGTACGCGAATTTCGCGAACGAATCGCAAGCTTCCTCGAATCCGATGCCCCGGTGGCCGTCACTCGTCGCGGCGAGACCCTTGGGGTGTACGTTCCCACCCGTCGCAAGCAGCCCGAGGCGGCCAATCTCGCTGACCTCAAGGCGGCGGCAGACCGCCTTGCCGAGGCACTCCAGGGAGTTGATGAAGAAGAATTAGTGGCCGACTTCAAGCGACTGCGCCGGCAAGGGAAGCGCGCAGCTCGTTGAGATGATCGTACTCGATGCGAATATTCTGGTACGCGCGGTTCTGGGACGCCGTGTCCGGTATCTCCTTGAGACTTACGCAGCCCTGGGAATCCGCTTCTGCGCTCCTGACGTTGCTTTCGAAGACGCCGAGAAATATCTGCCTACCCTGCTGATGAAGCGAGCCACGTCTGATACTGACGTGACCGCGTCGCTTGAATATCTGCGACACCTCATTGAACCGGTGGATCGGGAGTTGTACGGCGTTTTTGAGAGCGACGCCAGACGGCGTTTACGGGGTCGCGACGAGGACGATTGGCCAGTACTGGCTACCGCGCTTGGATTGGTGTCCGCGGTCTGGACCGAAGATGCAGATTTTTTCGGAACTGGCATCGCGGTATGGACGACAGATCGCGTTGAGATTTTTCTCAAGGCGGAAGCCAAGCAACTCGAATCTCAAGAGGAGTGAAACGCGCAGGCAAGAGACGCTTGAGCCCAGTGACTTGCCCCTCTTATTCCACGGTTACTGACTTCGCCAGATTTCGCGGTTGGTCCACGTCGCATCCGCGGCGCACGGCGATGTGGTACGCCAGCAACTGGCAGGGAACTACTTCCAGAATCGGCGCCAGCAATTCCGGCGCCTCGGGAACGTAGAGCACGTGGTCGGCAGCTTCGCGGATCTCCTCGTCACCGTCGGTAGCGATGGCGATTACCGTGCCCGAGCGCGCCTTGACTTCCTTGAGGTTGGAGAGCGTCTTCTCGTAGCGCAGGACCGAGCCGGGATCGCTCTTGTCGCGCGTGGCCAGAATCACGACCGGCAGGTCTTCATCGATGAGGGCGTTGGGGCCGTGCTTCATCTCGCCCGCAGGATAACCCTCGGCGTGGATGTAGGAAATCTCCTTCAGCTTCAGCGCGCCTTCCAGCGCAATCGGATAGTGCACGCCGCGTCCCAGGAAAAGAAAATCGTGCGCGCGGTGATATTCCTTGGCCAGGTCTTCGGTCTCTTCGTCGCGCGTGAGCAGCGACTCCAGCTTGCCCGGCATGAGTGTCAACTCGGTGAGGAGCCGCTTCGACTGCTCGCAGTCCAGCGTGCCACGGACCTGTCCGAGATAGACCGCAAACAAAAACAGCGCCGTCAATTGCGCGGTGAATGCCTTGGTCGAGGCGACGCCGATCTCCGGGCCTGCGTGGGTATAGACCGTGCCATTGGATTCGCGCGCGATCATGGAGCCGACCACGTTGCAGATGCCCAGCGTCTTCGAGCCCTTGGCGCGCGACTCCCGCATGGCGGCGATGGTGTCGGCGGTCTCGCCCGACTGCGTGATAAGGATGGTCAGGTCATCCGGGCCGTTCAGCGGATCGCGATAACGGAATTCGCTGGCGTAATCCACTTCGACTGGCAGCTTGGCCAGCCGCTCGATCATGAACTTGCCGGCCAGCCCGGCGTGCCAACTGGTGCCGCAGGCAGCAATGTAAACCTGATCGAGTTTGCGGAAATCGTCCTCGGTGATGTCCATCTCGTCGAGGAACACCTTGCCGGTATCGAGCGAGACGCGGCCCAGCGTGGTGTCACGCACCGCGCGCGGCTGCTCGTAGATTTCCTTCAGCATGAAGTGCTTGAAGCCGCCCTTCTCGGCCATGATCGGGTCCCAGGTGATGTGCTGCACCTGGCGCTCGATGTGCTGGCCTTCGAAGTCGGTCAACTGCACGCCGGCAGGCGTAATGGTGGCGAGGTCGCCATCGCCGAGGAAGAACAGATCGCGCGTGTGATACAGAATCGCCGGCACGTCGCTGGCGACGAAGTACTCGTCTTTGCCCAGCCCAATGACCGCCGGCGGGCCCATTGCGCGCGGCCACAATCTTGTTCGGCTCGTCGGACGAGATGACAGCAATCGCGAACACGCCGGTCAGAAGCTGCACCGTCTTGCGAACGGCCTCTTCCAGCGGGATTCGGTGACCGTTGTTGCCCTGCAGGTTTTTCTCCACCAGGTGCGCGATGACCTCGGTGTCGGTCTCGGTGGTGAAGCGGTGGCCTTCCTCGATCAGCTTCTTCTTCAGGCTGACGTAGTTCTCCACGATGCCGTTGTGGACGACCACGATCTTTCCGGTGCAGTCGCGGTGCGGGTGCGCGTTCTCCTCGGTCGGACGTCCGTGCGTGGCCCAGCGGGTATGTCCGATGCCGTAGGTGCCATCGAGCGGCTTCAGCCGGATGACCTCTTCCAGATTGCGCAGCTTGCCTTCGGCGCGGCGCACCTGCAAACCATCTCCGTTGCCGGCCACTGCAATGCCGGCGGAGTCATAGCCGCGATATTCCAGGCGGCGCAGGCCATCAATAATGACCGGCACAACCCGCTTGTTTCCGACGTACCCAACAATCCCGCACATAGATTTGTCAACCTTTACTCATTCGATGGTGCAGTCACGGTCCGCGATGCGAAGCCGTGAGTTATAGCTCGCCCGGACCCGACCGTCGCGAAGCCGGCTATCCCTCGATCGTGAAGCGATACTCCTCGATCACCGGATTGGTAAGCACCTCGCGTGCGATGCGCTCGATCTCCGCCTGCGCTTCCTCACGGCTGATGCCGTTGTCGAGCGTGATCTCGAAGTACTTGCCCTGGCGCAGGTCGCCAATTCCGCGGTAACCCATCTTCTTCAGGGCGCCGTGAATGGTTTTGCCCTGCGGATCGAGCACGCTTTTCTTGAGTGAAACGTACACGTAGGCTTTCATGGGGGAAGCTCTATTATACTTGTGCCGGAGCCCCCATGAACCGCCGATGGATTCCTGTCCTCTTTTGGATCATCTTCCTTTCGGTCCTCGGACTCGCCAGCCGGTATCCACGGCTCCAAGCCATTTGGCCGGCGATGCTGCTGTTGGCCGTTGGCGGGATCGCGGTCAACTACCTTGTCCGGGTTATCCGCCGTCGTCCTGTGCAATCGTGCGGCGCCTCGCGCTGGTGGACCCGGTTCCTGCTGGAGCACGAAAGCGAACCGCCCAAGAGAACGTAATCTTCCATCAAGCTGTCATCCTGAGCGCAGGTTCGTCCGCCCAGCGGACGAACCGGCGTCGAAGGACCCCTATACAGCCCCAAGGCGTGTTGGTAAGCAGGCGGGTCTCGACTCCTCGCTCGCCACGGCGACCCAGCCCTCGGGAGAAGGAGAGCGCCGTCACTTCACCAGCGTCTGAAATTGCTCGTCAATCTCGACCTGATAGCCGTTTGCCAGACGATTGTTGGCATTGGCCAGCGCCACTACCGACATCATCTCGTGGAACATCTCCTCGGTCATGCCCTTCTTGCGCGCCGAGGCGGTGTGCGCCGCAATGCAGTACGGACAGCCTGTAGTCACGCTCACCGCGATGTAGATCAACTCCTTCATCACCGCATCCAGAGCGCCCGGCGCCATCAGCTGTTTCGTGTCCTCCCAGGTGCGCTTCAGCAGCGCGGGATCGTGCGCCAGCGCCTTCCAGAAATTATTGATCCAGTCGATCTTGCGCGTCGCCATGATGTCGTCATACACAGCCCGCACTTCAGGGCTGGCGTCGTTGTATTCAATAAGTCCGAATGTAGCCATAAATCTCCTATAAGACTAACCACAGAGACACAGGGGAAACTGAAGCAATTAGCAACTAGCAATTAGCATCTAGTGTCCCGAGTGAGAAGTTCGTTATCTATATTAGAGCCTTGTATCAGGGCATGCTTCAGCCGTGCCGAACGATGCCCAAGAAAACATGGCCTTTAGGCCCTGAGGCGAAAATCGAGAGTCACGCAAATTGATAAACAAATTTACGATTCACCATACTAGCTGTTAGCAACTACTCTTTAATCCGTTCCCTGTTCATCCGTGAAAATCCGCGGTTGCTCTTATTTCCAGACCTCTGTGCCTCTGTGGTGAATACTGTCACTGCACCTGCACTTTCTGCCGATACGCCGCCACCTGCACGTTCCATCGCAGATCCTTGATCATCGCGTCGCGCAACTGCGACGCCGCTTGCGGCTCGCCATGCACCAGGTACGTCTGCTTCGGAGGACGGCGAAACGTGTGCAGCCACTCCAACAATTCCGGAGTATCCGCGTGATCGCTGAACTGCTCCAACGCGGCGACCTGCGCCCGGATGGGAATCTCCTGGCCAAACATCTTCACCTCGGACGCGCCGTTCTTGATGCTGAATCCTCGCGTGCCCGGCGCCTGGAAGCCAATGAACAACACCAGGTTTCGCGGATCGGGCAGGCGCAGCATCAGGTGGTGCAGGATGCGTCCGCCGGTGATCATGCCGCTGGACGAGACAATAATGCTGGGATACTTGGAATCATTGATCTTCTTCGAGTCGTCCTGCGTGACATCGAAATGGAAGTTTGGCCATCCCAGCGGCGAGCCGTACTTGCCGATCAGCGCCTTGGTCTCCGGCGTGAACTCCTCGGTGTGCTTCAGGAAAATGTCCACCGCTTTGATCGCCATCGGGCTGTCAGCATGCACGGGCACGCTCGGAACCTGGTTGGTCTCCATCAGCTCCTTCAGCAGGAACAGGAATTTCTGCGAGCGCTCGACCGCAAACGACGGAACCACAACGGTGCCGCCGCGCTGTACCGTCGTGCGGATGAGCGCCGCCATCTGCGGCCGCGGATCGGTGTGCGGATGCTCGACGATTGCCGTAGGTGCTCTCCATCACCAGCAGATCGCAGTCTTCGCCCTCGGTTGGGCCGGAGTGCACCACTTTCCCGGGAGCAATCTGGTTGTCGCGCACCCGTCCGATATCGCCGGAGAAGAGCAGCTTCGAGGTTTTGCCGTCGGCGGTCAGCGTGATCTCCGCCATCGCCGAGCCGAGGATGTGCGCCGCGCGCACAAACCGGAACGAAAGTTGGTCGTTGAGCTGCTTCAGCTCGCCGAAGTTGACTGGTCGGAACAGCGTCAGGCACTGCTGCGCCTCTTCCATGGTGTAGAGCGGCAGCGCCGGCGTGTGCTTGCTGGCCCGCGTTTTGTTGTAGAACGCCGCATCTTCTTCCTGCAGGTGTCCGGAATCGGGGAGAAGGATGCTGCACAGATCAATGGTTGGGGGCGTCGCGTAGATCGGCCCGTGAAAGCCCTGCTTCACCAGCCGCGGGATCCAGCCGCAGTGATCGATGTGCGCATGGGTCAGGATGACGGCATCAATCTCGCGCGCAGGCACCGGCAGGTCCTGCCAGTTGCGCTCGCGCCATTCCTTTTGTCCCTGGAACATGCCGCAGTCAACCAGCACCTGAATGCCTTGCTTGCCGCTCTCATCGCCTGTGTTGATCAGGTGCTTGGAGCCGGTAACGACTCCGGCCGCACCGAGAAACTGGATGTAGCTCAAGCGGTCCTCGCTCGTCTGCCCATTGGCAGGCTAGGTCAATACTACCCTCGACGGCAAATGCCAAGTGGGGATGTATAAGGGATCCAAACGCACGCCGACGTGACACGTTTCCGGCCGATTCTGGCAGGCCGTCAGGTCGCTCGACGTCGTGGATTGTTTCGGGGTGGCCCGTGACTCGGAGGAATCTGGTTTCTGAGGGTCCTCGCAGTGTATCGCCATTTCTCCGCTCACGCGAAGGCGATTTTTCATCAATTGAAACGGATGTCACAACGCATGGAGTAGGAAACCCGCAGTCGACGGACATCGCGGCCTTATATACAAGGAAGAGCCCTTAGCTTGATGAGGTGGGTAGGGTGAAGAACAACTCACAAGTTCGCTGAGCGGCACCAATCTTTGATTCTGCCCGTGATGTCCGTATACTTGGCTCTGATTCCTCGATTCACTAGGACTGTCATGTCAGAGATCAAGCCCCGATATGAATTTCGGGTGTGGGCGGAGACGCTTACGTCCATAAGAGAACGGCTCGAGCATCTGGCTTCGCCGAAGGAGACGGTCAGCCGGGAAACTTATCTGGTCTCCGATACAACTGACAGATGCAATGCCAAGATCCGCGCCGACCTCATGGACATCAAGCTGCTCGTCGCTGAAGACCGCGGGTTAGAACAATGGAACCCGATACTGAAAGCTACCTTTCCGCTGGAAAGTTCTGTCGTAGCCACCAAGGTTTTTCCCAGTCTTGAGCTTCCACCACCTCTCCGGGCAAAGTCTGAATACGCCCTGGACGAATTTCTGGACGATGTGATGCGAGCTGAGTCGAGAATTACTATCGTGGATGTTTCCAAGACGCGATATCAATTCAGCGTAGGAGTGTGTGCGGCCGAGTACTCTCAGATCACGCTCAACGGTGTACCGCGAGAGACCGTGGCTGTGGAATCGGTCGATCCGGATGCCGTACTGAAATTGGTTGGAGATCTGGGCGTCAGTGATGCCAACACCAGCTACATAAGGGAGATTAAGCGTGCACTTGGCTTGGCGGGACACCCGTCCGGCTCACGATAGTCTGGAGAGAATGATATGGGAAAAGAGATCGAGCGCAAGTTCCTTGTAAAGAACGATTCCTGGCGAGGTCAGGATAGTGGCAAACGCTATCGCCAAGGGTATCTCAGCACCGTCAAGGAACGTACGGTTCGCGTACGCACTGCAGGAGACAAGGCATTCCTTACGATCAAAGGTATTACCGTGGGTGCAAGCAGGTCTGAATACGAGTATGAGGTTCCTGTGGCAGACGCCAACGAGATGCTCGACCGACTCTGCGAACGACCGCTGATTGAGAAGACCCGCTATCGTATATCGCACGCAGGGCTGGTGTGGGAAGTCGATGAGTTTGAGGGTGAAAATCGCGGCCTGATCACCGCCGAAGTTGAGCTGAAGGATGAACATCAATCGGTCACACTTCCTGGTTGGATCGGGGAAGAAGTAACCGGCGATCCGCGATATTTCAACGCAAATCTCGTCGCGAAGCCGTTCACCACGTGGTGAGAGTCAATCTGGGTTGAGACTCGAGAAAGCGCAGCGTGCTTGAAATCACCCAAAAGAGAGTTGTCACACCAAGTAAGTAACCGTCAATGAGGAGCCACAATGCCAACCGCTACAGCAACTGCACCAAGCCGCATAAAAGACGGCAAACAACTAACCAAGAAGGAGGCTGTAACCCCCAGTTGGGTGGGACGCGTCCCCCAGCTCAAGCCGGGTCAGTATGCCGATGGAATGCCGATCCATCACGTCGAGTACATCTGCTGCAAACTCATTCTGCGACCCAACAAATTCCACTCGCGCGAGAGCTTCTTCGACTTCGGCAAGGTCTTTAAGGAGCCCGCAAAAGAGCACGGCGTAAAGTACACGACGGAAGGCTTCATCGAACAGCCGGTCAAGATCCGCGAAGTGCTGTTCGTCGATACCGACGACTTCCGCCTCTACAACAACGCCTTCATCCTCCGCCGCCGCATCCCCTACAAGGACGGCTTCCCCATCGGCGAGCCCGAGATCGTCTTCAAGTTCCGGCACCCCGATTTGCAGATGTGCGCGGAAACCGACGTTCGGCCAAATATCCTGGGCGATCACCGCGTCAAGTTCAAGGTCCAGGCCCTGCCGCTCAAGGAAAAGCTCGGCGGCATCCGCCTACTCTACTCCCACAACGTCCAGTTCAATCGCTCCGCGATTGGCATGGGCCGCGAGAATATCCGCGACATGGACGCTTTGATCGACGTACTCCCGATCCTTGCCAAAGTCAGAAAGCACCCCAAGGAAGAGATCCATCTCGTCAGCAACACCATTGTCGAGGAGGTCCTGCAGGACATTGGCCTGCTCGACTTCGGGGACGGCCTCACCTGCAAGGCCAACGTGGCCATCTGGCGTACCCGCGGCGAGCACCGTCCGCTCATCGGCGAGTTCGCCTATCAGTTCCGCTTCCAGGACCGCGACAAACTCAGCAAGGATGCCCTGCGCCGTACGGAGGCATTCTTCATCTCGCTGCAGTACTCCGCCGAGGACTACATCGCGCTGAACGCCACTAAAACGGCGACTGTGTACCGACTGCTGGGCAATCCGCCCAAGGCACACGAGTGACCGTATCCCGATCATTGTCTGAGAAGGCCGAGAGGAGCGCGGAAAAGCTCGGCCTTGCGTACCATCACCTGCTGGCATTCCGATTTGCCGTGAACGTCATGCTTGGCACGACGATCGTGTAGTTCACCGTGCGGGAAATTGGCGACAGCAATCCCACGTGAGCGATTGCCTTAAGATTTGGCTGGTCCGCCGCCCCGAAGAGCGAGCTGAAGCGGGGTGAGGGAGCGCCACTGCCGGCTGGGGACTTAGCGTTGACTAATAGCTCTGCACCGTAGGCCCTTCGATGTCAATATGCGTTCTGTTGCCCGGTCAATCACGCGAACGACTTCAGCCGCAAACTCTGACGTCCGAGACTTCTGCAGCCGTCGCTTTGCTTTTGGCACGCTGAACCACGTTGGGTCCCGGTACTCCTCGAGTGGTGGTGCTAAGTGCTTGACCTTGCACAAATGAGCATCAACTAGGATGACTTGTCTACGCGAGCCCAATTGTCTGGGTTTGCAATGCCGGTATGAAAAAAAGGGGACGGGTTCCACTGAGCCTCTTACGCCAGCCTCTTCGTAAGCTTCCCGTGCCGCGGCATCGGCGTTGGTTGCATCTTCGTCCACTCTACCTTTTGGAAAAGTCCAATGACCGTTCCTGGTGCGCACCAAAAGGAACTCCGGTTCACCTCCGCGTACCCGATAACACACGGCAGCGACGTGAACGCGCCGAAGATTAGCTGCTGGGCGAGAATTTGACCGGCGGAGTCGTGGGGTGCCGGCGTACAGGGACAGCAGGCGGTCCTTGCGAGACAAGAATTGCACCAGAACTCCCACCACTTAGTATGCTGCCCTCGGCATCCCAATTTGCATGAATTGTGTGTTAATCGCTGACCGGTACCAACAACATAAACATAAATAGGGAGCAAGAACGATGGGCAGCATCCACCCGCGCTTCGTTGTTCAACACCCTCAACACATGCGCCTTCCGCGGACCAATCGATGCCTGCGCACTTGGAAACTCGCGCATTGGCAGGGAATAACTTGCGATCGAGCGCTCGCGAAGTCACGGGACCGTGACTTCAGGTAACGAGAACAGGGCATCGCTGGAATTGGCTGCTTGTCAACAAAAGAGCACTTCCGAAAGGCCGATCTCTGGTTCTGGGTGCGTGGTGGGCGATCCGGAAACATCTCGTTTCCGTCTCTAGCATGCATGCCATCTGGGTGATGGCACATGTATTTTCGTAGCCTGACCTCGGCGAAAAGAGAATACCCGTCGCCTTTGCTCATGGCGGCGCGGGGCGTCGTGCATATTGTTGCCTGGGACCGTCTAGGAAAGGACGAAAACTCGCCAATCGTCCATTGCCAATTTATTTACAATAACTTATAATACTTTATTATAGAAACCCTTATGGTGCTTTCGAGGCGGCAAGGCCGCGGCGGCGACGTTTCGTAGGGCTGGTTTCCCATATTGGGAGTCCTTAACAAATCTTTACAAGAAATCCTGTAACGCTTTTTCGGCTCGCGGCGTTTCTTCTGTGGGCCGGATGTAGATGCGCTGAGGGAATCGGCACGGCTTCACCGACGACGCTCTCATGGCTGGGGCGGGGGCATGTCGTACACGTTGTTGCCAGTGTTGGCTTCGGGGACGCTGCCGTCGTTGACCACGATCTTGTCGGGAGCGACCGGCACCTCAATGCGGCCCACGCCTTTTTCGCCAGCCTTCACCAGTACCCGGACACTCTTCTCCCCTGACGGAGTCTGGATGATAACGGGGACTTCGGCTCCGGCATGACCGCGGTTCTCGATGGTGGCAGTGACGAGGTAGTTCTTCTCCTTCTCGCTCAGCAGAGGCCGTGGATATGCCGACTCCACGTGAAACTCTGGTAGTCCACGATCACGGTAAACCCAGTCATCGAAGAACCACTCCAGATCACGCTTTGAGTTCGCCTGCACCAACTTCTGAAAATAGCTCGGGACTTTGTCAGCTCCACCGCGATAGCTTGAGATAGAGCGCTGCATGGCTTCAGTACCGACCATGTCACGCAGCATCCAGAGAACGAAGCCACCCTTGCCCCGCAGGTAAAGCTCGTCGTTGGTGTTGAGCAGGGTGTTGTCAGCCGCGTTGTCGGGTGCCTTCGTCGCCGCTGTCGCTTTGGGATGCGCCAACTCTTCCGCCTGGACGAGGGGCTCGCGATACTGATCGAGATACTCCAGCGCCGCACGCCGGCCGCTGCGGTTCTCAACGGTAATGACCTGTAGTAGTCTCTCCAGGCCATCCTGTAACCATGGGTGAGGAGAATGGAATCGCGCCGCGACCTGCGCTGGCAGCAACAGAAGCTGCAATGTCGCCGTCGACGCCTCACGCAACGGCGTGAATAGTACCGCGCCATTCTGCCAAGGGTTGGCGTTGGGGTCGGTGAGTTCGATGACGCGCGCGTGATTTGTATCCAACCCTCTTGCCTGTGGCGATGAGGGTGGGGTACCCGATGGCTCTGGCAGCCACTCGTGAAGCAGCGGATCGTTGGTTTCAGCCGCGAGGGCGTAGTCGCGTGCGAGGGAAGTGTGATCGGCAACATGGAGAAGCGTAATCGTTGGACGCGCCAACTCTTCGTAGTTGGCGACAGCGAAGGTAGGAACAACCTCGCCAAGTTCAGCGATGTGTGTCTTCGCTATCAACCGGTACGAGGTCTTATCTTCGTGAACGTCAGCCACCAGCTTGCCTGTGTCGGAGTCCGGAAGATTGCTCGCAATTCGGAGAGGCGACTGGGCATCAGCCGCGTCAATGGCAAAGCTGGCATCGAACTCGCTGCGCTCATGCCGATGCTTCCAGCGCGCAACGGCGTCGAACACGGCGTTGCCGTCGCTCAGGCTCACCGCCTCGATCGCCACCGGATACCAGACGACGTAGCCCAGCCCGCGGACCGCGGTGAACGAGTCGCTGAGCTCGTCCCAGTCATCGCGTGCGGCGACCTCGGCGGGTACACCGGTGCGGGTGAGGCGGGTCGCGTCTTGCGCGATGGCGCCGCCGTATTGCACCTCGAGTGTGACCGTCGTGGCAGGCGCTACCTCCTTCGGCAAGGTGACGATGGCTTCCGATAGGCTGCCGGTGTGGTCGACGTCGGAGGTGTAGTTGTCGCCGAGCCATTGCAGCAGCTTGCCATCCTGGGCGACGCCGTTCCATGCCAGCGACGAGGACACTTGCAGCGTCACCAGCTTCTGCGGCTTGTTGGAGTCGTTTCGCAAGGTAAGCTTGCCGTTGACCGCAATGACGTGCGCGGCGCGGTCGATCTGCACTTCGAGCTGGTACCGCGTGATGGTGAAGGCCTCGCGATCGATGGCGACGGTGGGGCGTCCTGCAGACAAAGCGAGAATTAGCGTCATCAAAAATCGCATGCAGAAATGCCTTGCCGGGCAGCAGCCAGCCCGACTCTTATCCGAATGATAGGATAATCAGTTGTGGAGAAGCACAGCATGAACGTCGTTCTGCCGCCCGAACTCGAGAAGCGCGTCCATGAAAGTCTTGACCGCGGAGAGTTTGCCAACCCAGATGAGTTCTTCACACAGGCGGCAGAACTTCTGCTGGAGGCCCGCCAGGGTGACGGCTCGCCAATACCCGTCGATGAGTCCTGGAGCGGACGCGTCGAGACCCTCCTCGAAGAAGCCAAAGCAAGCGGAAGAGCCACCGAAATGACCGAGCGTGATTGGCAAGACGTGGAGCGTCAGGGTCTAGCATTGATGCGCGCCCGCAAGAAGGCTTAGTTCCCAGGTGGGCCGCCGCGCGATCGTAAGACCTGCTGCTCGCCGCGATCTTATTCGACACTTTGCCTACATCGGCGAAAATGGCGGCCTCGCTACAGCACGCCGTTTTCAAGATGCGCCTCGCGCCACGTTTGCGGAACTGGCAAGAACACCGGGCCTGGGCGCTCCCAGGAAATTAGAGAAGTTCCCCAACATACGGATGTGGCGAATTCGGGAATTCGAAAAGTACTTGATCTTCTATGAGCCCGTGGGTGACGACGTTGAAGCCATGCGCATTATACATGCACTGAGGGGGGGCGAATGAAAGGGTGAAGTTGAGGGAGAGTGAAAGATGAGTAAAGGGGGACGCGGAGGGAGGGTGAGGCGCCAATACCCGTCGATGAGTCCTGGAGCGGACGCGTCGAGACCCTCCTCGAAGAAGCCAAAGCAAGCGGAAGAGCCACCGAAATGACCGAGCGTGATTGGCAAGACGTGGAGCGTCAGGGTCTAGCATTGATGCGCGCCCGCAAGAAGGCTTAGTTCCCAGGTGGGCCGCCGCGCGATCGTAAGACCTGCTGCTCGCCGCGATCTTATTCGACACTTTGCCTACATCGGCGAAAATGGCGGCCTCGCTACAGCACGCCGTTTTCAAGATGCGCCTCGCGCCACGTTTGCGGAACTGGCAAGAACACCGGGCCTGGGCGCTCCCAGGAAATTAGAGAAGTTCCCCAACATACGGATGTGGCGAATTCGGGAATTCGAAAAGTACTTGATCTTCTATGAGCCCGTGGGTGACGACGTTGAAGCCATGCGCATTATACATGCAGCTCAGGACTACAACCGCGTCTTGAATTTGTCTTGAGCAGGATTTCTTTGGCGTGACAAGGACCTTCTTCCGAATCGAACGCTCGTTAAGTTCGTCGTCTGTTCTCACGGCGCTGGCGCGCTACTTCGTACATCACGACTCCGCCGGCCACTGATACATTCAGCGAGGGCACGTGGCCGAGCATGGGAATGGAGACCAGAAAATCGCAGCGCCGGCGCACCAGATCGTGCAGACCCTTGCCCTCAGCCCCGAGCACAATGGCGCAGTGCATGTTGTAGTCGACTTCGTCGTAGCTCTGCGTACCGCGCTCGTCGAGGCCGACGGTCCACACGTTGCGTTCTTTCAGCTCGTCCAGCGTGCGCGAGATGTTGGTGACGCGCGCGATCGGCAGATGCTCAGACGCTCCGGCGGAAGCCTTGACCGCGGTGCCCGTCAACCCTGCGGCACGACGCTCGGGAATGATGACGCCGTCGGCGCCGGCTCCGTCGGCAGTGCGAATCAGCGCGCCCAGGTTGTGCGGGTCTTCAACGCTGTCGAGCACGACCAGGAAACTGTGCTCGCCGTGGCGCTGTTCGAGGAGCGTGTCCACGTCGGCGTATTGCTTGCTGCTGGTGACGGCGATAACGCCTTGATGCGTGTTGGTGTTGGCGGTGCGGTCGAGTTGCTCGCGCGGCAGGAAGCGGACCTGGACTCCGCTGGCGCGGCAGTCGTCAATCAGGCGCTGCACCCGCTGGTCATGTCGCTCGCGGGCGATACCGACGTACTCAAAGCTGCGCGCGCCCGACTTCAGCGCCTCGCTGACCGCATGAATGCCGTAGATGACGACCATCGTTTCCTCAGTTTACGACAGGAAGAGCCGTCAGCTGTCAGCCATCAGCCGTCGGTCTTCAGGTCACCAACGTTGTCATCCCGACCGAGCGCCTTAGCGCGAGTGGAGGGATCTGCGGTTTGCTGGCAACTGATAACCGCAGATCCCTCGACTCGGACTAAAGTTCTCGCTCGGGATGACAGACTAGAATGGCCCAGTCGATATCAACCGTTCGCTCAGCATTTATACTCTTCGACAGGAGTGTTAGTGCCCCTTTCGGCCATCATTGTGGATGACGAGCAGCTTGCCCGCGACGAGCTGGCTTATCTCTTGCGCGATCTCGAGGTGGATGTCGTGGCGCAAGGGCAAGAACGGCGTGGAGGCCGTGAACCTGGTTAAGGAGCTTTCGCCCGACCTCGTCTTCCTCGATGTGCAAATGCCGGGGCTCGATGGCTTCGGCGCGATCAAGAAGCTGCTCGACAAGAAAGTTCCGCTGCCGCAAATCGTTTTTGCCACCGCCTACGACCAATATGCGGTGAAGGCGTTCGAGGTGAACGCAGTTGACTATCTGCTGAAACCCTTCGACAAGAAGCGCGTCGCCAAGGCGGTGGAGAGGGCGCGGCAGAAGCTGGAGAGTGCCGGCTCACCCAGCGAGCAGATCGGCACCATCGTCAAGATGCTGGAGCAGCAGCAGCGCCCGTCGGCCGCGAAGGTGCTGCTTAAGTCAGCGGGGCGCCTGTTTCTGGTGGACCAGAAAGACATCTGCTACGCGTCAATCGAGGACGGCATCATCACCGTGGTCGCGACCGTGATGGAGGGCCAGTCCAACTGCCGCACCCTGGAAGAGTTGCTCGACTCGCTCGATCCCAACACCTTCTGGCGCGCGCACCGCTCGTATCTGGTGAACATCAACCGCATCAAGGAAGTCGTCCCCTGGTTCAAAAGCTCATACCAGATCCGCATGGAAGACAAGAAGCAGACCGAGATCCCGGTGAGCCGCGCCCAGACGAAGCGGCTGCGGGAGTTGTTTGGGCTGTAAGAGCACTGGAGAATCGCATCTGGCAGATCGGAGACAGCTACTGACGACGAAATGACGGATTGGTTCCCTTTCGAGAAACGGCAGGAACACGACTTTGAAGATGAGCATGTGGTCTCATGTTACTTAGGAAAGCTGTTTCAGTTTTGCGAAAAACGCAACGCCTGGCCTCACCCTCCATTCGAATATGGGTTGCGCACACACTACCCTGGAGATGAATCGTTCTGCCCTGACTTAGTAAGCGCTAAGGAAAAGCCGGAGGACCGACGAAAACAGGGCTCTGTGTGGGTCATCCGAGAGCTTCCCGTAATCGTGATTTCTGGCGGGACCAGATGCCTCGTCGTTGGCGAGATCAATACCGGTGAGCCTCTTTTCGGTTTCATTCCCCTCAGAAAGAAGTTGCTCAGCCTCCAGGATCATGGACTGCACTTTGAACCCCGTTCCGAGGATGCGGTGTTTCGAATCGTCTGTCAACGGGATCGGGTTCCGCCTGCGGAGCTCCCGTTCTATGAACATCACTCCGACAGCCGCCGGGGTTACCCGTTGGGCTGGGACAGGTCGGTCGCTCACTACGACCTGAGAGCCGTGCTCCGCGTGATTTGCCGCGTGAACAAGTGTGTTCAACGCGAAGCTTCGCTAACGACGGCTGCCAACGACTAATTGCCAAGTGCTAATTGCCAACGGCTATTTCTTGTGCTCCTGAATTTTTCTGACCATCTTGGTCACCATCTTGCGCGGCGAGATGCGCAGCATCTCCATCACCATGCGGTTTTTCCATCCGGGAATGACCACGCGCTTGCCCTGCTTCATGCCTTCATAGCCGATGCGCGCAACCTCGCGCACATCCACCAGCAGCGGACTGTGCACCAGCCGCGTCTCGCCGATGTGAGCGCGCTTCTGGAAGTTGGTCCTCACCGGTCCGGGACACAGACAGGTAACGCGTCACGCCGCTTCCTTCCAGCTCCTCCGCCAGCGCCTCGGTGAAGTGCAGCACGTAGGCCTTGCTCGCGTAGTACACGTTCATGAAGGGTCCCGGCTGAAACGCGGCGGTGCTGGCCACGTTGAGCACCTTGCCTTCGCGGGCGCGGATTTGCGGCAGGAACAGCTTGGTGAGGTGAGTGAGCGCGACCATGTTCACCTGCATCATCTCGGCTTCGTTGTTCCAGTCCGTATCGAGGAAGGCGCCACCAACCCCGAACCCGGCGTTGTTCACCAGCACATCGAGAACGATGCCCGCCTCCTGCAACTCAGAATGCAGCTCGCTCGGCGACGCCGGATGGGCGAGGTCCTTGGGAGAAATCCGCACCGGAATGTGATAGCGCGACTGGAGGTCGTCGCCCAGTTCGCGCAGCGCGCCACGGCTGCGCGCCACCAGCACCAGCCGATAGCCGTCGCGGGCAAACAAGTGCGACAACTCCAGTCCGATGCCGCTGGAGGCGCCGGTGATCAGAGCTGTTCGGGGAGCGTAAAAGGGATTGCTGGCACTCACGATTCAGTTATAGCGGATTTCGTGGCTGGCTTGCAGTGCAGAACAGAACAAACTTCAACCACAGAGACACAGAGAAATAAGGAAAGCAATTGCACATCCGTTTCCGTCCGAAAAAAGAGACTGAGTTACCGCTAAACAGCGATGGATTCCGTGAGCATTCGATTTCTCTGTGCCTCTCTCGAAAATTGCCGAGGCGGTGGACGAATGGCTCTGTATCAGGGCACGGCTTCAGCCGGGCCGAAAAGGGCTCGCGATTCATTTGGGCTTCAGCCCCTGCGAGCGCTTCTGCAGCGGCTAAAGCCGGGCGTTTCCAACGTCCGCCTCGGCACGACCAAGGTCGTGCCCTGATACAAACCTGACCATTTTCATAACCAGTTGTGAGCGACGACGCTCATGGGAGACTCAGTGGTAAGAATTGGCTGTGGTAGGAATGGCCGTTCACTTGGACTGCAGGAAAGTCACAATCTGCCAGCGCTGATTCTTGGGCAGACCTGACCACGACGGCATGCCCGAGGCAACGTTGCCGGTGCTGATAAACCAAAACAACTGACCCGGCTTCGCATCTTTAACGGACTGGCTATCGAGAGCCGGCGCCGGGCCAACCCCCTGCAGGTTCTTGCCATGGCATTGCGCGCAATTTTGGCCGTAGAGCTGCTTGCCCGCCGCTGCGGCTGAGGACTTGCCCTGATAAGGGTTTGTCATCTGCGCGAAGGACGCAGGCGCCTCCAGGAAGTGGGCTTCATGGGCGGTGATGTACGGCGTCAGCCAGAGGGTTGCTGCCATAACGGCGATCGCGAGCGATGTAGAGACAACTCGAGCACTGAGTCTCAATGTTTCCTCCCTGGAATCAATTTTACAGGGAGATTGAGCGGGTGGACCGGGGGCATCGCTGTGCGGCGGAGAATCAATACTCGCGGGAGTCCTCTGTCCAGCTGGCAGATAGCTCGCGTTCCTGCGCTGTGATCGGGCGTTGCGATGGAAGATGGCGTACTTGTGATCTGGCATCTCGCCGTTGGTCACCTGCTCGCAGATTTCTTCAAGCTTGTCTTCTTTTCTTTTCGCCGAGTAGCGGCCCCATTCCGAGAGATTCATCGTTTTACGGGCCCGGTGAACGTCATGTGCGACCACCCACGATACTGGCGCAACATAGCTGTACCAGGGCCAGGCGGTTTCATTGGAATGGCAGTTCTTGCAGGAGCGTTCGAAGACTGCCTTCACATCTGGCAGGCACCGGCTGAGCGGCGTAGATCGTCCGTGATGGGTCGACACTCGGGTTGACGCCGATTCACCGGAATGAACTGGATGGCAGCAGAAGAAACAGCGGTTGCAAGTCCGATTCTCTTCACCCAACGAGCACACTCAGGATTTCTCCGGCAGGGAATTCGACCAGACACGTTCCAGGCTTAATGCAATGACTTCACATAGCAAATGACCTGCCAGATCTGAGGATCGCCCAGCTTGATCCAGGAGGGCATCCCCTGGCCCCGGTTGCCATTGACCAGCAGCCAGTGCAGGTCTCCGTCGGTCGCCTCCTGCTGCACGCGGGCACTTTTCAAGGAAGGCCGTTTCTTGGTTCCCTCGGCGTCGTCGCCATGGCAGTGGGCACAATGATCGAGGAAGATCCGTTGCCCGGCCGCAATTGCGTCGGGCTGATCGCGATAGGGATTGACGCTTCCACGATCCTGTTGCGGGACATTCGTCAGCCAGGCGCCGTTGGAGGTGGCGAACGCGGCCAGCGACGTAACGAGCGATGAGAAGCGCCGCGACGAGCGACAATGACAGGTCTGCGCGTCATTGCCCGCTCCGGTGAAAGTGGCTGAAGAATTGTTGGATTTCGTAAGACACCGAGAAGCGATACAACACGGGAATGCTGTAGCCATTCAGTCCGAACTGCGGCGAGAACGCCATCGTGATTCCATTCGGCGCAGTCCAGTTGATGGTCGGGCCCAAGTATTGCGAGGTCAGGTGCAACCCGAAGCCATTGGTGTCGCCCAAGCCGCCGTACATTTCGACGCCCGCCTGAAATTTCTCCGCGCAAAAGGCGCATTCGTGCGCGCTGGCGGCAAGTTGCAAAGGGACGGCTGGCTGCCGAATGCATAACCGAACTCCCAGGGATCGCCCGCAAAGTTCTTCTCCGCGATGAAGTTTTCACTGATGTTCCAGCCGTGAACATTGCTGCCCAGAATCAGTTTCAGCTCAATCTCGCGCTCTTGATCCATGCGCGCCAGCCAGTTGGGTACCAGAAAATCAGGCAGGCCATCATGACCCACGACCTCGCGTATGGTTTTGTCGGCGCTGGTGTCTTCGAATTCGGCGTAGAGCACGGGATTGATCCAGTGCTCGCGGGACAGAGGCCGGAAGCGGTTCTCCCAGCGGAAGCCGGTAAAGATCGTGCTCTCGTTCTGCGTGGCTTGCCCGTCGAGATAGAACTCCGTCGTCCACCATCCCTTCAGGCCATACTCGAACTCGATGTCCGAGCCCGATGAAGCTGTTACCCCCTTGAGGATTGCCGACGACGTTGAACATCTCGATGTCGAGGTTTCCGGGCTCTTCCATTTCCTGGGAGTAGGTCACGAAATAGGGATATTCCTGAGCAAGGCTCGTAAGATAGGAGGGCAGCATCATTCCGACCAGCAGCAGAGCAGCACGGCCAGCCATTGGAATAGATCTGAGAGTTCTCAAATGTGCTCTCCGTTTAGCTCGCAGCCTCAGCCCCAGGTCCGACGAGGAGATTGTTTTTTGTAACAGAGCTGCTCGGGCCTACCGAGCCGGGTGTTTCCAGCTCTGATGTATAATGACTCGTTGTAGTTGAGTTGCAACTCAGTTGCAACTATACCTTCTATTAGGCGATAACATCGGGCAACGGGTCAAGTAGTTGGCAAAGATTTGATTGCAACTCGGTTGCAACCTCCTGCAACACAAATGAGGCAACATATGCCGATGCCACAGACCGAAGCGCCGGGCGCGCTGCAGACAGCCTTGTTAAGCCGGGGGATTCGCATGACCCGCCAGCGCCGGATTATTCTGGAAATCATAGAGACCGCGAAGCAGCACCTTGATGCCGCGCAGATCCTGCGCAAGGCCGCGCGGGTGGACCCTGAGATCAATCGCGTTACCGTATACCGCACTCTTGCACTATGAAGCGTCAGGGACTGGTGGATGAGCTGGACTTGATGCACGTCAAAGGGGAAGGCCACTTTTACGAGCGGCGTCCGCAGCGCGACCACATGCACATGACCTGTCTGCGGTGCGGCAAAGTGCAGGAGTTCGAGAGCGACCTGTTCGACCGCGTCAAAGGACAGGTGGAGCGCGATTGCCAGTTCCACATTCTGATTGCGCGCTTCGAGATTGGCGGGTACTGCGCGGGCTGCAGGAAGTGATTAACGCACGGCCAAGGCCGCGCCGTTGCGGATCGGGCGGGTGCGTTGGTTCGCAGCCCTTGGTGCTCGAATCACCGTGAGCTTCGTTCGCATCCGCAGGCGATCCGTGTAGGTCAGGAGTTTCTCGAGACTAACCTTCGCGATTTTGCCACGCAACAGATTGCTGACCGCAGGTTGATACTCGTCAAGAATCCCAACTAATTCGCTTTGTGTGTATCCTTTGGCTTCGATTTCAGCGAGGATGGCATCCAGTAGTGCCGCCTTGACCTTCAGGGCGGAGGCTTCGGAATGTGAGAATCCCAGATCGTCGAAGACATCTCCTTTAGTGATGTGCCTTGGCTTATTGGCGACGCTTTTCACGCTTTCCCTCCAGTATTCGCTGTCGAACCATTTTCAATCGCTCCTGCACGATGCTAATGTCACGCCTAGCAGTTTTTCGGCTGTCCTTTTCGAAACAGTGAAGGACGTAGATTACGTCGTCGATTTGGGACAAATTATATAACTTTTAATATGAAAATGCTGCGAAAGGGCATTCCCGAAAGGAGATTCTGACTTAACAGTTAAAGGCCTTGTAGCAGAGCAGAAGAAAGGCGCGCAGACCATCGCCGCGCGCCCTTGAAATTTGCTGAAAACGAGACCTATCGCGCTGCCACTGGTTCCGGCACCTCGTAGATGCTGTACCACGGGGTCGCGGCCTTCAGCGCGTTGTTCACGTTGCCGATGTTCTTCACGCCTTCGTCTTCCAGCCAGGCGCGGAAAGCTGCGGCGCCCTTTTCGGCGAAGATCGGGATGCCATCTTTCCAGGTGGCGCGTCCACAGAGCACGCCGTTAAACTTCACGCCCGCTTCGGCGGCGAACTCCAGGTCCTCGATGAACTCCGGATTGCTCACGCCGGCCGACAGATAGATGAACGGCTTGCTGGTCGCGCCCGCGGCGGCGCGGTAGTGATCGAGCGCTTCCTTCTTGGTGTAAGCCTTGGTGCCCTTGAACGACTTCGCGCCCTCGACGAATTGCAGGTTCACCGGAATCTCGACCTTCAGCACATCTACGCCGTAGCGGTCCTTGGTGAACTCCTCCATCGACTTGGCCACGACTTCAGGCTTCAGCTTCGCGTACTCGGCGCCTTTCTCGTCCATGCCCTCTTTGTAACCGACGAGCTCGAGGAAGAACGGAATGTCGTTGGCCTTGCACTCGTCGCCGATGCGCTCGGTCCAGGCGTGCTTCAAGTCGTTGATCTTCTGGTCGTCAAAGGGCGAGTAGTAGAGCAGGATCTTGATGCAATCAGCGCCCGCTTCCTTCAGGCGCTTCACCGACCAGAGATCGAGCAGGTCAGGCAGGCGGCCGGGCAGGGTCTTGTCGTAGCCGGTCTTCTCATAGGCGAGCAGCAGGCCCGAACCCTTGGCGCGGCGCCTGGCAGCAGGCAGTCCCCACTCGGGATCGAGCAGAATGGCGCTGGCGTGCTGGGTCAGCACTTCGGTCACGTTGATCTTGAACTCTTCCAGACCCGCGTCGGTGGCATACGGTGCCCAGCGCCTTCTTCAGCGAACCGCGCTGGTCCATGGCGGCCGCGGCGATGACGCCACGATCGTTCGAAACCGCCTTGATGCCCGCAAGTCTTTCCAGGAGTAGTTTTCATGGCAGAACCTCCACGGGCGCGGTGCGCCCGGATCGATTAAGAGGATTGGAAGTGCAGTCGCGCAAAATGCCGCTCGCTATGCGTGACCATCCATTCTAATTGAAGGGGCTCGCAAAGCGATCCTTTAATCGCAGCCATCCGCCACCTTCTTCAATTTCGAAACCGTCAAGGTGGGCGGCTGCTGCGACAGGACGTTTTCTTTGGAAGTACCGGGCGCTGGTTCAGAGACAGTTCCGGTGGCTTCTACCAGCCTTGCGTTATAGCGCTTAAATAAAGCGGGGTCGCCCTCCAGCAGGTACAGGTTGTCACTCGAGGTCCCCAGCGTGTAATGACCGTCGTAACCGGTGAGGCAGCCTACTACCGTTTTCGGCTTGCCACCCGGCGGGGCAGTTTGCTTTGGGGACGAACCGTCCTGGTTTTGCGCCGATGCCGTCATCCCGGCGCACACGGCAAACGTCGCGAGAGTCAACCAAACCTTACATGCACTTGTCGTCATGTGATTTCTCTCCTATCCGTATTCATACCAGTCCCGCGAGGCTCTTGGTGAGCTTGTCCGACGGCGCAAACGGCAAGGGCTATCGCGAACTCCCCATCGGCCTCAAACTTCCTTGCAATCTCCCCCTACTGCCGCAGCGGCAAGCCCGTCAGCACGGCCTGCTGGCGCGCGATCAGCGACTCGATGCCCTTGCGCGCCACGGCCATCATCTTGGCCAGTTGCGCGTCATCGAAGGGCCGGCGCTCGGCCGTGGCCTGCACTTCCACCATCTTCTTGCTGCCGGTGATGACCAGGTTCATGTCCACGTCGGCGCGCGAATCTTCCTCGTAGCTGAGGTCGAGCATGACCTCGCCATCCACGATGCCGACGCTGGTGGCGGCGATGTAGTCGCGGATGGGCGCGACGGTCAGCGCGCCGGACTCGATCATGCGGCGCATGGCCAGCCCCATCGCGATGAAGGCGCCGGTAATGGACGCGGTGCGCGTGCCGCCGTCGGCCTGGATGACGTCGCAATCGAGG
This sequence comes from uncultured Acidobacteriaceae bacterium, assembly GCA_963782275.1. GTDB lineage: Bacteria > Acidobacteriota > Terriglobia > Terriglobales > Acidobacteriaceae > Bog-257. The sequence goes on from CAWAJA010000018.1 coordinate 282,659, forward strand.
AAGAGGGTGCGCTCGCCCAGCTTCTCCAGGTCGGTTACGGCGCGCAGCGAGCGGCCAATGAGCCGCTGGATCTCGTGCGTGCGGCCGCTGGCCCGGCCCTTGGTGGCTTCGCGCGGCGTGCGCGTCAGGGTGGAGCGCGGCAGCATGCCGTATTCGCTGGTGACCCAGCCTTTGCCGCTGTTGCGCAGGAATTGCGGCACCGTGTCCTCGATGGTCGCGGTGCAGATGACGCGGGTGTTGCCCAGCTCGATGAGGCACGAGCCTTCGGCGGTGGAGATGAAGTCGGGAACGATGTTGACCGGCCGCATCTGCTCGGGAGAGCGATTATCGGAGCGATAAACCATACGCGGCGATTGTACTAGGCAGTCAGCCTGAGGCAGTCGCTCCGCTCACCGCAGATCCCTCCGCTCGGACTGAAGTCCTCGGTCGGGATGACAATCCAGGACAGAGCTAAGTGCTGATAGCCGAGTGCGGCATCATCCGCCCAGGTCCACATGCTCGACGTGGTCGACCTGGCGGCCGAGGAAGCGCGCGGCCAGCCGCTTGAACTTGTCCACCGAATCAGTGACGTAGAAACGGAAAGTGCGATGCTCGGGAACAGGGTTCTGCGCAGCGATAGAGGTCCTTCGACTCCGTTCGGTCGCCGCAAGCGGCGATCTCACTTCGCTCAGGATGACAGAAGTATCACCATCATCTTGCTCGGGTGCCCCACCCTTGTCGACCGCCGCTGGCGACAGGGTGCGACGCTGCTCGATGATCTTCTTTACCACCCGCGCGGTTGACTCGGCGGAATCCACAATCTGCACGTGGTCGGGAACGACGCGGCGCAGCATCGGCGCGAGCAGCGGATAGTGCGTGCAGGCGAGCACCAGAACATCAGCCTGGCCCGGCGCCTGCGCCAGCGCCTCGCCCAGATAGATGCGCGCGACCTGCTCGGTCACGGGATGCTCGATCCATCCTTCCTCCACCAGCGGCACAAACAGCGGGCAGGCCTTTTCGTACGCCTGCCAGGCCGTGTTGCTGCAGCGCGTCGCGATAAGCGTGGCTGCTGACGGTGGCTTCGGTGGCGATGACGATGGCCGCGCGCTGCTTGCTCACCTCGGCAGCCATGGCCGCGCCGGGTTCGACCACGCCGACGACCGGCACATGTGCGGCCTCTGTGATGAGCGGCAGGGCCAGCGCGGTCGCGGTGTTGCAGGCGATCACCAGCAGATCGATGTTCTGCGCTTCGAGAAAGCGCGTTGCTCCGATGGCGTAACGCGCGACGGTTTCCGCCGACTTGGTGCCGTAGGGCAGGCGCGCGGTGTCGCCGAAGTACAAATAGTGCGCGGGAATCTGCTCGGCCATGGCCTTCAGCACGGTGAGGCCGCCGACGCCCGAGTCGAAAACGCCAATGCGCGGAAGAGTCACTGCAAGTCCTTTACGACCTGGCCAATATTGCTGGCCAGGTAGAACCGTTGCAAGTCGGCGTGGCCGGCAAGTGTCTCGCGCTCTTGACCGTTGACTAGGATCTTCACGCGCGTGATCTTGCTGTCGTTCGCGTTCAGGGTGGCCACGATCGACGCGACCGTTAGCTCCTCGGCGAGCACGCCCGAAGGATGCGCGTCGGCGAAGGCGGAGTTGGTGTCCACCATGGCGGTGTCATCGCCGAGCAGATACACATCGCGCACATCCGCGCCCGCCCCGATGGGATGCGGCGACCCGGATTGCAGATACGCGCCAAACAGAGCGCGCAGCACGGCCCGCGCGCGTTCCGACCGCTCCGGCGGTAAGACAATGTTCATCTGCGTCTTGCGCAGCGTGCCGTCAGCGTCGGAAGCGACATAAAGCGTGACCGGCGTGGGCGGACCGTTCGCCGGTGGGGCCATCGCCAACTGTTGCTGGGCTGCGAGCTGCTCGTCGCGCGCCACTTTGCGTCTTCAGATGCAGGCGTAAAACGCCAAGCCCGAGCGCGATCAGCAGCCAGCACCGCGAACATCACAAGGATGCGCCGGGTCATGGGCGCACCTCGGGCAGCTTGCTGCGGACGGCGGCAATCCCGGCGGCAATCGATTGCGCCACCTGCTCCTGATAGGCGGCGCTGGCGATGTCCTCCACTTTCTCGGATGGAGGCGCGATCTCGACGGCGATCGCGGGCGCGGCAATGTTGTTCATCGGACGCAGCGGCGCGAGCAGCGTGGTATTGGGCAGCTTGCGCGCCTCCAGTTCTGCGGCCACCGAGCCGGCGACCGCGCCGCTCAGATCGAGAAACGCCGCCTGCGCGGTGTCCCAGGGAAGGAAGCTCTGCGGCGAGACGTTCGTCGCGGGCAGCAGCGACGTGAACACATGCACTCCGCGTCCGGTATTGGCGGCGTGGAGTGCAATGTAGAGCGCGGGGCGGGCCGCATTTGCCGAGACGCGCGCTGGTCAAGCGAAATGGCAACGTCGGAATTGCGCAACAGACCGGCCGCGATGCCGCGATTGGCCAGCTCGCGTTGTACCCGCCGCGCCAGCGCCAGCACGACATCTTTCTCCGGTAACGAAGGGGTGATGGCCGCGCCGATGTCATTGCCGCCGTGTGCCGGATCGATCAGCACCAGAAAGCGCGGAGCCGCCGGCTGTCTGCGGCTGTGGCGCAGAGGTGGGTGCATTCGAAGGAGCCTGCGGTGGGGGCGGAGGTGCTTGCTGCGGCGACCGGAGGAGGTGGCGGCGGAGCGCCAGTCACGATGATGGTCTTGCCGCCATCCGCGAAGTTGGCCATCAAGGGAGCGGTAGCCGGTGATGTCGAGTTCTGCGATTCCGTCGTGCTCGGAAAAGCTGGCGCCCGTGATCAGGGGATCGTTGTAGGTTACGTTGTCAGGTCCCGACGCCGCGATCGGTTCGCGGCGAAAGGTGAGGCGCACGCGCCCCGGCTCGGTCGCAATCGTGGGATTGACGGCAGAAGTAAAGCCCACCAGCAAGCGCGAAGGATTGCCCGGATGCAATTCCAGGGTAAAGCGCTCGGGGGCTGTGCCGATAAACAGGCGTCGCCCGGCCGGGTGGAATTCGGTCTCGGTTGCCAGAAATTTTGCCAGCAGATTCGTGGCCGCGACCAGTGGCACATAGCCGCGCCCATTCTGCAGGACGAAATTTGCCGGAGAGCTTGTAATTTTCGCCGCGAACTTTGCCCTTGTCTTTTCCGTCGGTGAACTGCACCTCCTCCGGGCGGCCACCCGGAGGCGTAAAGCGCAGTTTGTACTTCTTGCCATCGGGACGCGCATCAACCGAACCCAGCGGCTCGAGCAACTCGACCAGACCGACGTAGGGCTGGCCGTTCACGTCAACCAGAGGAACGGAATACGACGTTTGCGGGGAATAAACCGTGATCTGATTTTGCTCGGGCGCCTGCGCGTGCACCGGAGTATGGCGCAGCAGCAGAGCGGCCACTAGCAAGGTCGCGGCACAGGCGAGCGCGAGATGCAGCCGCGAGATGCGGCTGGAACGCAGCAACTACTGCCCTCCCACCGACGAAGGCTTGCGCTGCCTCCTGCAGCGAATAGGCCACCAGCCCGCTCAGCAGCTTGGGATAGAAGTCGGTGGACTTCTGCGGCAACACTTCGCCGCCAAACGCGATATCGCGGACCTGCTCCATGCGCACCGGATTCATCAGGAACGCGACATTCGCGCCTTCAGCGCACCTGGTCGACCGCTTCACGTGCGTCGCGCACATAATGCAGGTGCTTCTGCTTGCGAATGTCCTCCTCCGACATCCCGAGCGTCTCCTCCAGCACCAGTTTGTGCAGTTGCACCACGTCCAGCGCCCGTTGCCGCTCTGATAAGCTGTCGCGCCATTCCACCGCATCGCAGGCCGCGAGCGCAGCAGAAAGCCGCCGTGTGACGTAACCGCGAGCAGTGCTGTCCGGTCCTCGCCTGCCTGACGCAGCCGCTCCATCGCGGCTTCGACTTCTGTGAGCGGTCCGATGTCCTCGACTTCGAAATTTGCCTGAAGCTTGGCCACTATCTCGAAGATGGAGAAGTCCTCCAGGCCGAACACCACCCGATGCGTTGGCAGAATGACCAGCCCCGGCGCGTCCATGTTGACGAAGGTCATCATCACCCGTTCATAAGGCCTCCGATGAACTGGCGTCTGCCTGCTTCCGCATTTCGTTGCGATAGTTCAGCGCAGTTTCGTAGCGATGGTGCCCGTCGGCGATGATCAGCTTCTTGTCGGCCATCTTTGCCTGCACCGTCTCGATGACGTCCGGGTCAGAGACCTTCCACATGCGGTGCAGCACATCGTATTCGTCGCGAACTTCGGCCGTCGGCGGGCCGCTCTGCCGCAGGGCAAGCGTCGATCTCCGCCGAAGGATCGCTGTACAGCATGAAGATCTGGCCAAAGTGCGACTGCGTGGCCCGCAACAGGTTCAGCCGGTCAGCCTTCGGCTTGCTCAGCGTCTGCTCGTGGCGGAAGACCACCTTTTGGTCATAGTCTTCCAGTTGACCGAGAGCGATGAAGCCACGCCGCTCCATGACCGCGCCGGAGTTGTCGCCGGGCACTCGAAAGGTCTGGGTGTACAGGTAGATGCTGGGTTCGGCGTCCGCCACCAGCACGCCTGTCCGCTGCGCCATTGCTGCAGCGAACCGGCCGCGCGGGTGTAAACGCTCTCCCGCTCGTTGTCGGTGGCTTGCGGCTTGCCCAGGATGATGCGCACCAGGTTATAAGGGCTTGACTGCGTAATAGCGGTCCTGCATGTCGGGGGAGATTTTGTCGTAGGGCTGGGTCACGACCTCGGCCAGCTTGACTCTTCGACGGGTTGTAGCGCAGGCCACGAAACGGGAAGATTTTTGCCATTATGATGATCGCCTCCGATATTGAAATTGGGCGCTGCAGGATTGTCTCGGAAGGACACCTCGATTGTAGCAGTTGAGGATAAGGAAACCCGACCGCGCGACATTGTCATCAATGAGGGTGGAAGCGTCGCGCAATTACGCGTGGGGGCGTCGTGGTGATGTTATCGGACCACCCGCTGCGCTGTGATAACATCAGGCCACACTCCAGAGGGAACCCTATGGCCCGCGGTTGCAGTTGGGAGTTCGGGTCAAAGCACTCGACGATTCGGTATCCAGTTCCTGTTTGGCGGACGGGACATATTGCTGGTCTGCCCGTCCAATCCCTCGTGCGTTTCTGCCACAAGTCTGCTCCTGCTGCTCACATTGCTTTGCGTCGCTGGTTTCCTGACGGCTTCCAGCTACGCACAGGATGACGATCCACGTCGTCCCTCGCGAGAGCCAAGAAGGCCGACGGCTCGCCAGTGCCGCCGCCCAATACTCGATCCCAGCCTGAAGACGTACACCAAGCCGATCCGCAAGGATGTGGACCTGGTACTGGTTCCGGTGACCATCACCGATCCCATGAACCGGCTGGTGACCGGGCTGGAGAAAGAGAACTTCGCGCTCACTGACAACGGCAAGCCGCAGGAGATCCGGCACTTCTCCAGCGAGGACGCGCCCATTTCGCTGGGCGTGATCTTCGATATCAGCGGCTCCATGTCAGACAAGATCGACAAGTCGCGCCAGGCGGTGGTCGAGTTCTTCCGTACGGCCAATCCGCAGGACGAATTTTTCCTCATCACCTTCTCCGAAAAGCCCGAAGTGCTGGTCGACTACACCTCCTCGGTCGAAGACATCCAGGACAAGCTGGTTTATGCCGTTCCCAAAGGCCGCACCGCCTTGCTGGACGCCATTTACCTGGGCATGAGCCGCATGCGCAAGGCGCATTACGAGCGGAAGGCGCTGCTTATCATCTCCGATGGGGGCGACAACCACAGCCGCTACACCGAGGGCGAAATCAAGTCCATGGTGCGCGAGGCCGACGTGCAAATCTACGCCATCGGGCTGTTCGACACCTACTTCAAGACGCCGGAAGAGCGCGAAGGCCCCGCCTTGCTCACCGATGTCACCGAGGTCACGGGCGGGCGGACGTTCACCATCAATTCGCCCAATGAATTGGCGGACGTGGCCACCAAGATTGGCATCGAGTTGCGCAACCAATATGTGCTCGGCTACCGTCCCAACGGACCCGTCCAAGACGGCAAGTGGCGGAAGATCAAGGTGAGACTGAATCCCCCCAAGGGCTTGCCGCCTCTGCACGTCTACGCTAAAACTGGATACTATGCGCCGTCGGAATAATGGAGATTGGTCTCTGCTGCTGATCGCACTGGTCGTGCTGCTGGGGACTTGGTTGGCTGCTCAGAATTCGCCAGCCCCGGCGCAGCAGCCTGCAAACGGCCCGGCGGGCGCGCCGCCAAGTGCGCAATCTCCCTCGCAACCGGCAGCTTCACAGAGCCAGACGCCTGCGGCGGGCCAGGCCCCGGAAACCAAGGAAGGCGACGTTTTTGTATTTAAGAAGGAAGTCGACGAGGTCACCCTGCACGCTACCGTGGTGGACGACCACAATCGCCTGGTCACTACTCTCGTACGCGACGACTTTCACCGTCTACGAGGATGGCAAGCCGCAGAAGATCACGTCCTTCCGCCGCGAAGACATTCCGGTCGCCATGGGAATCGTCATCGACAATTCAGGTTCCATGCGCGAGAAGCGGCCGGCGGTGAATGCCGCCGCCATCAATCTGGTGCAAGGCCAGCAATCCGCAGGACAAGGTCTTCATTGTCAACTTCAACGAGGAGTATTTCCTCGATCAGGATTACACCGCCAGCATTCCCAAGCTGAAGGATGCCTTGGAGCGCATCGAGGCCCGCGGGGGTACCGCGCTGTATGACGCGACCGTGGCCTCTGCCGACCACTTGAAGAAGAGCGGTGAACTGGAAAAGAAAGTGCTGCTGGTCGTGACCGACGGCGAAGACAACGCCAGCCGGGAGTCACTGGAGCAGGCCGTGCGCCGCCTGCAGGTAGAAAATGGTCCCACAGTTTACACCATCGGACTGTTGCAGGAAGAGCATTCCAAGCGGGCCAAGCGGCGCGCTTCGCGAGATGGCTGAGGAAACCGGCGGCGAGGCGTTCTTTCCCAAAGACCTGAGCGAGGTGAATGCGATCACCAACGCAGATCGCCCACGACATACGAAACCAGTACACCATCGGGTACAAGCCCGACACGCCCCAGAGCGCCGGCGGCTATCGCACTGTAAAGGTGGATGCTCAGGCGAAGGGCTACAAGAAACTTCAGGTGCGCACACGCAGCGGCTACTACGCGGGGCAGAAGAGCGCCTCGACCGAAGGGCCGAGCGCCAAGTGAGAAGCAACTAGCAATTAGCAGTTAGCAATTAGTGGACTACCGAAGTGCGTTCTTTGCACAAATACGAAAGTGAAGCCTTTGGGTGTGACGGCTAGTTGCTATCCGAGAAAGGACATTCGCTATGCATAGGGCTTTTCTCAACTGCTGCTTCGTCGCCGCCATCCTTATCACGGTTTTTATCCCTGAGTTTGCACGGGGGAATCCTTGCTCCGGGCTCAGCCTTGGTCGCGAAGGAAGCCTGAACGGGTTCCTTCCGTTCCGCTCCGACAGCCTCTGGAACACCAACATCTATAACGCTCCGCTCGATCCCAACTCAGATGCGATCATCAATTTCATCGGTTCCGGCGTAAACCTGCATCCTGACTTCGGCGCCGGGCTGTACAACGGGTCAAGCATCGGTATCCCTTACCAGGTGGTGCCTGGCGGGCAGGCCTTGGTGAACATCAACTTCACTGCTTATGGCGACGAGAGCGATCCTGGTCCGATGCCGATTCCGCCCAAAGCGCCGATCGAGGGTTATCCCAAGCCTGATGACGGCGATCGCCACGTGCTCATCATCGACAAAGGCAACTGCTGGCTGTATGAGCTCTACCACGCTTACAAGCAGAGCGATGGTAGTTGGAACGCCGATTCTGCAGCGGTTTGGGACCTGACGAAGAATGAGCAGCGGCCGTACACCTGGACCTCGGCAGATGCCGCAGGTTTGCCTATAATGCCGGGGCTGGTTCGGTACGACGAGGTTGCGACCGGTGTTATCAATCATGCCGTGCGCTTCACCCTGCACGACAGCAAGCAGGCGTTTACGCCCCCTGCGTCACACTGGGCGGCGAACTCCAACAACCCGCTGGCTGCGCCGATGGGCATGCGTCTGCGCCTGAAAGCCAGCTTCGACATCTCCGGCTTCCCGGCCGATGATCAAGTCATCCTGACCGCGCTCAAGCAATACGGCATGATCATGGCCGATAACGGCAGCTCGATGTTCATCAGCGGTACGCCCGATGACCGGTGGAACAATGACGATCTGGACTTGCTGAAAAATTTGACCGCTTCCGATTTTGAGGTGTTGCTCATCTCGCCCTTGTACATGTCGGGCAATGTCCCGACCGGGCCCAATCCCACCATTAACAGCTTTACCGCCACGCAATCGGGCGGCTCGGGCCAGCCGGTGACACTGAGTTGGAGCGAGAGCAACGGCGAGTACAACGTCGTTTCGCCTTCGGTAGGCGCGATTCGCAAGACGAGCGTCGTCGTGTATCCCACCACGACGACGACGTACACTCTTTACGCAACGAACCAATACGGCCGCTCGAAAGCACAGGTGACCGTAACGGTGCCGTAGAGGCAACAAGCGGTTAGCAATTAGCAACCGGGCACTGGCGGTTGGCGGGTGAAATAGAATATGACTTGGAATATCTCTTAGACGCTGATTGCTTGCTGCTAGCTTTAACCGAGCCGCGCAGCGGCCGCGTTGAATTGAGCCCGGGGCGCGAGCCCCGGGTTGTGATGTTCTGGACACGGGAGCCGCGTAGCGGCGACATGGCGTTCTATGAAATTCGTCAAGTACAAGAAATACGTTCCCGAGCCCGCCTCCGAGATGAGCATGGAGGACCTGCTCAACGCGCTCTCCGACTACCTGCTGCAGAGCGGCTTCCAGCAGCAGTACATGGACTTCTACGACTTCCACAACATGGAGCAATCGCTGGAAGACCTGCGCCAGGCCATCGCCGAGGCGCTGCTCAACAGCGACATGCTCGACGACCAGATGCGCGAGCAGATCGAAAACATGAGCCCCGAGCAGATGGAGCAGTTGATCGAACAGCTCATCGAGCGCATGGAACGCGAAGACTACATCAGCGTGGACCAACCGCACGATCCCGCGCGCAGCTCCACCGCCGGCGGGCAGGTTGGCGAAGCACAATCACAGGCGCGTTTCGAAATTACCGACAAGGGGCTCGACTTCCTCGGCTTCCGCGCGCTGCGCGATCTTATGGGCTCGCTCGGCAAATCGAGCTTCGGGCGCCACGACACCCGCGACCAGGCCACCGGCATCGAGGCCAGCGGCGCCTCCAAGACCTACGAGTTTGGCGACACGCTAAATCTTGACATCACCGCAACGCTGTCCAGCGCCATCCAGCGCGAGGGCCTGCATCTGCCACTCAACATCGAGTACGGCGACCTGCAGGTCCACCAGTGCGAGTATCAGTCGTCGTGCGCAACCGTGCTCATGCTCGACTGCTCGCACTCGATGATCCTGTACGGCGAAGACCGCTTTACACCCGCGAAGAAAGTGGCGATGGCGCTCTCGCACCTTATCCGGACGCAATACCCGGGCGACTCGCTCTCGCTGGTGCTTTTTCACGACTCGGCCGAGGAACTGCCGCTGTCGCAGTTGGCCCGCGTCAAGGTCGGACCCTACTACACCAACACCCGCGAAGGGCTGCGCATGGCGCAGCGCATTTTGCAACGCCAGCGCAAAGACATGAAGCAGATCGTGATGATCACCGACGGCAAGCCCTCAGCGCTGACCCTCGAAGACGGGCGCATCTACAAGAACGCCTTTGGTCTTGATCCGCTGGTGGTGAGCGAAACGCTGAAAGAAGTTTCCAAGTGCAAGCGCGCGGGCATCTTGATCAACACCTTCATGCTCGCGTCCGACTACGGTCTCGTCCAGTTCGTGCAGAAGGTCACCGAGATGTGCCGCGGCAAAGCCTACTTCACCACGCCCTACACCCTCGGCCAATACCTTCTGATGGACTACATGTCGCGCAAGACCAAGACAGTGCACTGACCTAGTGAGTTGCAGTAGAGCGCTAGCGTGCCGAGATCAGCGCGACTGAGAGCAGAGCGCCCGCGATGCCCGCATTCTGCGTGGCGGAAAGGCGCTCCTTCAGCAGCACTCGCGCCAGGATCACCGTGCTGGCGGGATACAGTGACGACAGCACCGCGGCGACGTCAAGACGTCCGTGGCGCGTGGCCGCGACGAACATGGCGTTGGCGGCGGAGTCGAGCAATCCGGAGAGCAGGATTGGAACCAGGGCCGCGCGCAGGGGGCGAGTGTCGCGTGGCGAAAACGCAACGATGGTGAGCATGAGCAGGCTTGAGGCAGCGCGTGCTGCCACTAGTGGCCAGAAAACTCCGTGGTGCCCTGCCTGCTTTCCCGCCACTAGGAAAAGCCCAAAAAGCAGGCCAGCGAGAACGGCGAGCCCAAGACCGCGGTGAGTGTCGATCTCGCCGTCTGGCCGAGCTACCAGCCAGATGCTCACCAGCGCCAGAACGAATCCTGCCAACTGAATTCGATCAGGCATGCCTTCGGTATGGATGCCGACTAGGACCGGCAGAATTCCCGTTATGACCGACGCGACGGGTGCAATGATCCCCATTCGCCCAATGGCCAGCGCCTTGTAGAGGGCGGCGATGCCAAACGCGCCCGAAACCCCCGCAGCTATCCCCCACTCCAATGACGAAGCGGGCGGAAACAGTTCGCCCGTCACCCACGCCAGGAGCAGCATGAGCACCAATCCGCAGGCGTGCGCGCCCGCGACGACGCGAAACACGTTGGCGCGTTTCGTAGCGATCCCGCCGGCGAAGTCGCCTCCTCCCCAAACCGCAGCAGCGCCGAGGCTGAGGGCAGCACTTGTGAGGGTTCCGATGCTCATGAAGCGGTTGTCAGCGGCGACGCGTTAGACCTCGTGGCTGCAGGCCAGAGGTCAGAGCCACACTAATCATCTCATCCTCGGAATGGCCGAAGCCTCGGGGTCACGTTTTCCAGTGTCTCGAAAGCTGGAACTACGGACTCCAAATCCCGGAATCTATGAAGAATGGAATGTTGTGATTTTCAGGTGAGCTTAGCTGGCACGAAAGTACCTGCACTTTGGTAACCAGCCATTATTCGGAATTTCACACCAAAATTCCAAAAATAATAACCCTTGCAGTATTACTGTTCTATAATCTTGGAAGCCATTCATAAGTCAAGGTTTACAGGGTAGCAGATGGCGGTTGTCGTGGCATCTAAGTTGCAAGCCAAAGAGGGGCACGTGAGTGCAGGCGCACCCGTGCGCCGAATTCATCGGCCTCCTGCTCCGATGGCGAGGGATCTTACAATCGCGCTTTTTTGCGGTATTTCTGGCGCTGCTCAGCGTTGCCGCCATCGTCTTCGCGTGGATCAATTTTCAGAAAGAGCGGGAGTTTGTCGCCCCCTACGACGGCGTGTGGTGGGTGGAAGATGCCGGTGATCTGCGGGCTGAACGGGTGGATATCGATGGTCCGGGCCAAAAGGCAGGCATCAAGAAGGGCGACCTCCTGGTTGCGGTGGATGGGCACAATGTAGTCAACGTCGGTAGCCTGGAACGTCAGCTCTATCGCGTGGGAGTTTGGTCGAAGGCGAACTACTCCCTGGTACGCCAGGGCGTACCCCTGCAGGCTCCGCTGATTCTAGCGCCCTCTGACCGCACTTTGTACGGTGGCTTGCGGCTTATTGCTCTGGTGTACCTGGGCATCGGCCTCTACGTCCTGCTGCGACGTTGGACCGCTCCCCGGAGCACTCACTTCTACATTTTCTGTCTGGTCTCGTTCATCTTCTACTCCTTCCATTACACCGGGAAGCTCAACGACTTCGACTGGATCGTTTATTGGGCGAACGTGGTGGCTTGGCTGCTGCAGCCCGCGCTGTTCCTGCATTTCTCGCTGGTGTTTCCCGAGCGTAAACGGCTGGTGAATCGGCGTCCGTGGCTGATCCCGGCGGCCTATGTGCCGGGGATGTTGCTGCTGGCGGCGCAAATCTGCGCAGTGGCGCTGTTCCAGCCCAGCGAACAGCTTCGCTGGACACTCGACCGGGTCTCGATGGCGTATCTGGCGGCCTACTTCGTGCTCGCGGCCTATCGTACTGTGGCACAGCTATCGAACGCGGAGACCGCCATCCTGCGCCAGCAGATGAAGTGGGTGACGCGCGGAACGATTCTCGCGGTGGCGCCGTTCACCATCTTCTACGTCATACCGTACTTGTCGGGAAGTATCCCGACGCTGGCGATGAAGGTTTCGGTGCTGTCGCTGGTGTTCCTGCCGCTTACCTTCGGCTACGCCATCTTCCGCTATCGCTTGATGGACGTGGACCTCATCTTCAAGCGCGGCATGGCGTACACCATCGCGGCGGGCGCGATAACGGCGGCCTACTTCGCGGCGGTCGGCGTGGCGTCGGAGCTTGTTCCACCAGAACTTCCCCAGCGCCGGGCCGATGGGATTGATCCTGGCCATCGCGGTCACGGCGCTGCTGTTCAATCCGTTCAAGAACTGGGTGCAGGATTATCTTGACAAGGTTTTCTACCGCAAACGCTACGACTACCGGAAGACGCTTATCGAGTTTGGCCGCGATCTGAACTCGGAGACCGATCTCGACAAAATGCTTGACTTCGATCGTCGATCGCCTGTCGCGCACGCTGCTGGTCGAACCGGTTGGCGATCTTCGTGTCGAATCCGGAAGACCCGGAGCAGTTCTCGCTGGCGAAGTCGTACGGCATTGCGAACACCGGCGGGCTGAATCTCGACTTCCTGCATGTGGAGCGGCCGGAGTGGCAGGCAGGCCACTTGTTCTTCGACAACACCCATCATGCGGTGCGGGAGACGCCGCCGGCGCGGGAGGCGATCCGCCGGCTGGACCTGAACTATTACATTCCGTGCACCGTGATGAACCGCATGATCGCCGTGTTGGGTCTTGGCAAGACGAATGAAGGTGATTTCCTCTCCAGTGACGATGTCCAGCTGCTCGAAACGCTGGCCGGTTACATCGGCATTGCGGTGCAGAACGCGCGCCTGTACAAATCGCTGGAACAGAAGGCCGGCCAGTATGAGCGCTTGAAGGAGTTCAACGAGAACATCGTCGAGTCCATTAGCGTTGGAGTGTTGGCGGTTGATCTTGAAGACCGCATCGAGTCGTGGAACTCGCAGATGGAAGTGATGTTCGCCTTGCCACGGCTGGAGGCCCTCGGCCGCTCGCTGGCCGACGTCTGCCTCCAGCATTCCTGGAAGAGTATTACCGTGTGCGCCAGACTCCAGGCATCCACAACTTGTACAAGTTCCGTCTGGGTACAACTGCGGGCGACACGCGGGTTACCAACATCGCCATCGCGCCTCTGGTCAGCAAGGACTTCAGCGTGATCGGGCGCTTGATTATCGTGGACGACATCACCGAGCGCATCGAGCTGGAGTCGCAGCTTTCGCAGGCGGAGAAACTGTCGTCGGTGGGTTTGCTGGCCGCGGGCGTTGCCCACGAGGTAAACACACCGCTGGCCGTCATTTCGAGTTACGCGCAGATGCTGGCCAAGCAGGTGCACGGCGACGAGAAGCAATCGGCGCTGCTGGAGAAGATTACGCGCCAAACCTTCCGCGCGTCGGAGATCGTCAATAGCCTGCTGAACTTCTCGCGCACTTCGAGCGCAGAGTTCACCAACGTCGACTTGAATCGCGTGATCCAGGACACGCTGACGCTCCTCGATCACCAATTCAAGACTGCTCGCATCGCGGTACAGCAGGAATTGCAAGCGGAGCTGCCGCCCATCTATGGGAATACCGGCAAGCTGCAACAGGTATTCCTTAACCTGTTCCTCAATGCGAAGGACGCCATGCCTGCCGGGCGGCACCCTGATGATCAGCCACCAACAACGGACACAAGGTGCAAGTGGTGGTGTCCGACACAGGAACGGGCATCGCGCAGGAGCACATTCACCGTATCTACGATCCGTTTTTCACCACCAAGAACAAGCCGCAGATCAAGACCGGCCATAGCAGCGGCACCGGGCTGGGGCTTTCGGTGACCTACGGAATAATTCAGGAGCATGCTGGGAAGATCCGAGTGGACAGCAAGCCGGGCCGGGGCACGACCTTCACGATGGAATTCCCTCTGGTGAGGAAGGCGGTCAATGCCTGAAACCGCTGTCAACCGAATTGCCCCACCGGGCGCGGACGAGTTCTCCTCGCTGGGCTCGGTCTTGATCATCGACGACGAGGCCGCTATCCGCGAGTCGTTGCAGACTCTGCTGGATCTGGAAGGCTACGAGGTGGAGACGGCGAACGACGGGAACGAGGGCCTGGCGCGCCTCGCCGACCGTCCGTTCGACCTGGTGTTGCTGGATTTCGCGCTGCCGGAGCGTAACGGCATCGAGGTTCTGCGCGATATTCGCGAACGCGACTCCGAGTTGCCGGTCATCATGATTACGGCCTATGGCACGGTGGAGAACGCCGTCAACGCCATGCAGGGTGGGGCCACCAACTTCATCCAGAAGCCGTGGGACAACGAAAAGCTGCTGGCTGACGTGCGTACCGCGGTGGGACGGCGCCGTGCCGAAGAAGAAGTCATTCAGCTGAAGCGCGCGCTCAAGCAGCGTTACAACTTCGAGCACATCATCGGCAAGAGCGAGCCCATGCTGCGCATCTTCGACCTGGTAGCGCAGGTCGCGCCGAGCCGATCGACGGTGCTGTTGCAGGGCGAGAGTGGCACCGGCAAGGAGTTGATCGCCAAAGCCATCCACATGAACTCGACGCGCAAAGACCGCGCGTTTGTGCCGGTGAACACCGGCTCAACTCCAGCAGACTTGCTGGAATCCACCCTCTTCGGACACGTGAAGGGCGCCTTTACCAGCGCCATCGCCAGCAAGAAGGGGCTGTTCGAAGTTGCCGACCGGGGAACGCTCTTCCTTGACGAGATCGGCACTATGAACCTGGAGACGCAGGCGAAAATTCTGCGCGTGCTGCAGGACCGCAAGTTCATGCATCTGGGCGGAGTGAACGAAATCCAGGTCGATGTGCGCATTATCGCCGCGACCAACGTCGATCTTCGGCAGCAGGTGAAGGAAGGGAAGTTCCGCGAGGACCTGTTCTATCGCCTGAACGTTATTACGATTGACCTGCCTCCGCTGCGCCAGCGCAAGAACGACATCCCGCTGTTGGTGGAACACTTCATCGCCAAGTTTGCCGGCGAGAACGAGCGGCTTCCGCTGCGCGTGACTCCGGAAGCGCTGCGGCCGCTAATCGACTACGACTGGCCCGGGAATGTGCGCGAATTGGAGAACGTGATCGAGCGCGCCGTGGTGCTGGCAACCGGTCCGAACCTGACCGTCGATCTGCTGCCCGACAATCTGATCGGCCGCGGAAGTAAGTTTGCGATTATGGACCACCCACCGGATGCGTCGCTGTTCGAGATCATTGAAGACTGCGAGCGCCGCATCATCAGCGATATGCTGGAAAAATGCGGCTGGAACCAGACCGAAGCCGCTGACCGCTTCCGCATCCCGCTCTCGACGCTGAACCAGAAGATCAAGCGGCTCAACGTCGAGATCAAGAAGAACCATAAAGGCCGGGAGTAGGGAAGCATTCAGCACTCAGCTGATTTCCGACGTGCACAAATCACACCCAGACGTGAGCTAGATCACAGCCGGTTGGTGCGCATTCGGCCCACAATCGCAGCAGGATGGAAGGCGTGAAAGCACCGCCTTGCGGTTGGAGGGGTTATGTCGGACGACAAACGCGACGTGCTCGAGGTATTGCGCTACGAACTGAACTTCCTGGAGCAGGGGGGCTATGGAAACTGGTACAGCACGCCGTGGGGGCCGGCTTCCATCTTCCAGGACTCACTGACCTGCCCCAACCACGGAGATCCAACGCGCCCGCACGCCTGCCGCGAGTGCCTGCTGTACGACTTCGTCCCCGAGGAATACCGCACTGAAGACGTGCCGTGCCACCACATTCCGCTCAACCGGCAAGGGGTAACGATCGCCACGCCCAACCAGACGGAAGAGGAGTTGCGCGAGAACGTAAGGCATTGGTTGAAGCGGACCATCGCGCGAATCGAAGCGGACAGGGCCAAGCAGGCGGCTGAGCCAGTGAAGCAGACGGTAGGATAATTCAGGCTGTTTCTGCACTTTCCCACTTTGGAACTGAGCAACGAATCTTCTGTTCCCAGCGCGCGGCTTCGCGCCTGTTTGCCGATACAATTTCTCATCAGACTAAAGTTTCCCGGAGCAAATCATGAAACGGAGTTTCGCTTCGCTGAATCCTCAGGAAGCCCTGCACGTTGCCATCTTCATCGAAGAACGCAACGCCGAGCTCTACAACCAGTTCGCGGAGATGTTTGTCGAATTCGCCGACAGCGAATCGCTGGAGATTGCCGGCGTTTTTCGGGAGATGGCGGCCGAAGAAAAAGACCACAGCTCGAAGCTCCAGAGCCTGTACATGGAACGGTTCGGGACCTCCAGTTGCGCCTTGACGGAAGAGGACCTGGTCGAGTTGATTGAAGTCCCGCGCTTGGAGCAGGGGGATTTCTTTCCCGCTCCAGAGAGGAACAAGGTCAGTGCCTGCGATCGCGCTTTGCAGGTCGCGCTCAGCGCAGAACGCGGCGCTCAGGCGTACTACGCAAGTCTGGTCGAAAAAGCCGAGCCCGGGCAGTTGCGTCAGCTCTATCGCCAACTGGCCGAAATGGAAGACGGCCACGTTGCGTCCATCGAGAAGAGAATATCCACTCATTCTGCGCAGAACGCTGATGGAGAGTAGTTGCAGCCATGAGGAGCTGTGGCTGACGCCTCTACTGACCTGACAATTAGCGACCGTCCTACGGTTTGCTGAGATCCTGCGGAAAGGACTTGAACTCCACTTCGCGCTGCCGGGGTTTATCGGTGCCATTCGCGTCGGTCATGTGCTGAATCAGCGTACCTTTGATGATGCGGTAGCCTTCCTGCGCGGGCTCCTTGCCGGTCGTTTTCGTGATGACACCGGTGAACCCGTACCAGGTTCCATGAACCGTCTTGGTTGTGAAAGACAAGCGATCGCTGTCGAGCGAAGCCTTGTCGAAGAACTGGTCGATGAAGGTGCCTTTGTCACTCTCCGTATCGCCAAATCGCGAAATGTAGCCCGAGAGCTTGCCGTCGTCGATAGTGATCTGCACAAACTCGCCGTCGCGCAAGAAGGAATACATGCCTGACGGATCGTCGGTGGCGTTCTTCGCTTGGGGAGTGTTGGGCGTGGCCGGCGCAGGCGGCTGTTGCCCGGCGACCGCGAAGGTCAAGAGCAAGACCACGAGGACCGTTGAAAGCAGACCTCTGCCTACCATGCGCACTCCGGTAACCATCATTGCATGCCGCTGCTCTTTTACCAAAGGATACATTCGAGTACCACCTCGCGCCACGGCAGGCGCGGATTTCCGTTATAATCCCAGTACTTACCCCGCGGCAGAGGATGATGTCGGACAGTACAGCAGTCCAGGCCCAGCGCGATGTTTCAGCGCACGAAGCTCCGATGCTGCTGTGCGAACTGGAGCCGTGGGGCCGTGTTTTCTTGCGCAATCTTGGCGACTCGCTGCTGCGCCGCGAGCTGCCTCCGGTGGAAGTCACAGCCCAACCGGTGCCTCTGCGCCGCGACTATTTCATCCAGACTGGTGTTAATCCCGAGCGCCTCTTCGAATCCTACGCCGGTCACATCGCCTTTTTGACGGCAGTCTACATTCTCTGCACGATACCGCTATTCAGGCATGCTCCAAAGCTCCAGTCGCCGTTCGAAAATACCAAAGTCGAATATTACCCGGTCAGCGAGTACTTGCCTCCCATCCATACTGGCAACAGAGCGGAAATGAAGCCGCGCAAGGGCGCGCCCAAGCTGGCGAAGCAGGAGATTCTTTCCGTACCGCCGGAACCGGATAACAATCACCAGACTATCGTGACGCCGCCCAAGATCAAGCTGAAGCAAGATGTAGCGTTGCCCAATATTGTGGCTTGGACGAAAGTGCCCGCCGCGCAGCCCATCGCCGCTTCAGCGCGCTCGGCTTCACAACTGAAGGTCCCTCAGCTTGAGCCGCAGGTGGTGGGGCCTGCGGCCGACGTTTCCCAGGTGAAGCCGAAGCTGCTGCTCCCTCCCGAGTTGCAGCCATCGGTGGTCGAGCCGGCCCTGACCGCTGATCAGCTAAAGCTGAAAACCGGTCAGCTCAATATGGCGCAACTGGAACCCCAAGTCGTTGCTCCCAAACTGCCCGTCCCGGCGCAGCGCGCCAGCGGAGTAAGTGATAACCCCACGAAGAACACGACTGCGTCCGCTGCTCCCGGGCCGGCTCCAAACGTGCAGAGCGTTACCTCGTCCAAGGGCCAAGGTCAACTGATTGCGCTCGGCCTGAATCCGGCTGATGTGCGCGGACCTATCGCCGTGCCCAACGGCAATCGCAGTGGAGAGTTTCACGCCTCGCCGGGCGGCAAGCCGAACGCGCCGGGCACACCCAACGTTACCGCTACTGGCAACGGCAGCGGCACAGGTGCAGGCGCCGGGAATGGCTTGCCTCCGGGCATTAGCGTCGGCGCCGCTCCGCCGGGGGCGGCTACGTCGGCGGTTGCAGGAACACCGAACAAGTCTGCTGGCAATCCAGATGCCGAGGCACGCCAGAAGATGATTGCGGCTGCTATGAAGCCCTCAATTCCCAGCATTCGCGATCGGCCACCCCCGCCGCCACCTCCCACATTGTCAGACGATCCTGACCGCTCGATTGAGCAGCGAGTATTTGGCGCCAAGCGCTCCTACAAGCTGATCATGAACATGCCAAACCTCACGTCAGCGACGGGAAGCTGGATCATTCACTTTGCCGAGCTCAAACAAAGCGACGACAAGGTCTCGCTATCCGCGCCCGTAGCCACTATGAAGGTCGATCCGGCCTATCCGCCGGATGTGTTGCGCGACAAGGTGGAAGGCACGGTCACGCTTTATGCCGTGATACGCGCCGACGGGACAGTGGATGACATTAAAGTGCTTGACAGCCTGGATTCGCGGTTGGATGAAACTGCGGCCCGTGCCTTGTCGCGCTGGCACTTCCGCCCAGGCACCAAGAACGGCGAGCCGGTTGCGCTCGAGGCAGTTGTCGAAGTCCCATTCCGCATGAAGCACCTGCAATAAAGGGCGCCGCGGAGTTCAGGGTTTTGCGTTCTTGTGGATATCCACCGTGCTCCACGTTTTGTCGGCGGCGTGGCATAGGTTTTCCAGTGGACAATCGGCGCACTTCGGCTTGCGGGCGATGCACAACGCGCGCCCGTGCAGAATGATCTGATGCGCGAAGACAATCCAGTGGTCGCGTGGAATCACCTTCATCAGGTCCTGTTCGATCCTCTGCGGTTCATCATTCTTCGTCAGCTCAAGACGCCGTGAGATGCGCTGCACATGCGTGTCCACTACCACGCCGTCGGCGATCTTGAACCATGTGCCGAGGACCACGTTGGCGGTCTTGCGCGCCACGCCCGGTATTTGCAGCAACTCGTCCATGGTTCGAGGGACCTGGCCACCGAATTCGCTTACCAGCTTGCGCGCCGCGCCGACCACGGACTTGGACTTATTGCGAAAGAAGCCGGTCGAGCGGATGTCGGGTTCGAGCTCCTCAGGTTTCAGAGCCGCGAAGGCCTCGACAGTGGGGTACTTCGCGAAAATCACCGGCGTAACCATGTTGACACGGACGTCCGTACACTGTGCCGATAGAATGGTCGCCACCAGCAGCTCCCATGCGCTCTTGTGATGCAGCGCGCAGGTCGCGAGAGGATAGCGCTGGTCAAGCCGATTCAGGATTTCACCGACGCGTTCAGGTGCAAGCGGATTGTACCCTTTAACGCTGGCGGCCTTAGTCTTAGCGGCGGGCTTCCTCGGCGCGGCTATGCTTGCCGCAATGGGCGCAGCCACCTTGGCGACTCTTTTGAGGACAGGCGCCACCCTCTCGATCTTGACCTTGGCGCGCAGTGGCCTGCTCGAAACTTTGTCCTGACGTCCTGAACGTGAAGGCTGACGGGGAGTGACGCCGCGTGGCATGGGTTATTTCTCCGCCAGCAGATTACAATGGGATGAGCATCAGCATCAATTCAGCGCGGGGTTTTGCAATGGCGTCGAGTAATGCCGGAGTACAAGCTGTGTCCACCGAACTGCCGGCGGTGCCGCTCACCCTTGAGGGTCTGAGCGTGCTGCATCAAATGTTTCGTTTCCGCTGGCCGGAGTGGCGCAAGCTGAGCACGTCGCGCCAGGAGAAGATTGCACGTGAAGCCTCCGTGGTGCTTTCGCCCAGCGAACAAGCGGGTCAAAGCGCAGTGTACTCGATGCTCGGCCACAAAGGCGACCTGATGCTGGTACACTTTCGCGACTCGTTTGACGAGCTCAACGCCGCCGAGTTGCAACTCAACCGCACGACCCTGCAGGAGTATCTGGAGCCGACACATTCGTACCTGTCCGTGATCGAACTAGGACTATACGACTCCAGCGTCAAGCTCTTCCGCCAGCTCACCGAGCGCGGCATTGCGCCTCTGTCGGAGGAGTGGAACCGGGAAGTGCAGGAGACAATGGAGCGGCAGCGGCAGGCCATGCATCCGCGCCTCTATCCCAGGATTCCCGACAGCCGGTACTTGTGCTTCTATCCCATGGACCGCAAGCGCGGCGAGGAAAAGAACTGGTACATGCTTCCCATCGAAGAGCGCCAGCGCCAGATGGAGGAACACGGCATGGTTGGCCGCCGTTACGCGGGCAAGGTGCAGCAGATCATCACCGGGTCCATCGGCTTTGATGATTGGGAGTGGGGCGTGGATTTGTTTGCTCCCGAGCCGCTGGTGTTCAAGAAGCTGATTTACGAAATGCGCTTTGATCAGGTCAGCGCCGAGTATGCCGCCTTCGGGCAGTTCTTCATCGGCGTGCGCTGCCCCGTGCAAAAGCTTGGAGAGTGGCTGGAGGGGAAGCTGCCGAGATAGCAACGAGCAGCTGTTGCAATCGAAATAACTCAGGGAAGGTTTCCACTACACAACATGATTGCTCAAATTCTTGAAGTCGTAGGGGCATGGATCGTCAGTGTCATTTCGGCGGGCGGCTACGGCGGCGTGATGCTGCTGATGGCCATCGAGTCGGCCTGCATTCCGCTGCCGTCGGAAATCATCATGCCGTTCTCCGGGTACCTCGTGTACACCGGGCGGTTCTCGTTACTGGCGGTTGCCACCTGGGGCGCCATCGGCTGCAACCTGGGCTCGGTGCTGGCGTATGAAGTCGGCTACTTTGGCGGACGCCCGCTGGTCGAGCGCTATGGCCGCTACATTTTTCTCAGCCAGCGCGAACTCAATATCGCCGATCGCTTCTTCGAGCGCCGAGGTTCGCTGGCCGTCTTGATCGCGCGCCTGCTGCCCGTCATCCGCACATTTATCGCACTGCCTGCGGGCATCGCACGTATGCCGCGGCTAAAGTTTCACCTTTACACGTTTATTGGCTCGTGGCCGTGGTGCTTCGCTCTGGCCTACATCGGAATGCGGCTGGGCGAACAATGGGACAAGGACCCGCGTCTGAAGATGTGGTTCCACCGCCTCGACGCCGTGATCCTGGCGGTGCTTATTGTCGCAGCCATTTATTTCGTATGGTCACACGTACAGCATCGAGTGGGCAGGGAAGCGGCGGAAGAGGCAGCGGATTAAAGAAGAGCAATTAGCAACTAGCGATTAGCGACTGGCGGTTTTGAGAATGACTGTTGTTCACAGGCGGGCGCTCACCTACGGCTACTTGCTAATTGCTAGCTGCTAGTTGCTTCTTTCAATCGATCTTCACCGCCTTCGCCACCATGTGTTCGTAGTTTCGCCACGGCACGATTCTCTTCAGCCAGACTTGCATCTTCGCGTCACCGCCAATCAGGTAGCGCAAGTTTGGGTTGGGCTCTCCCGCAATGCGGACGATCAACTGCGCCACCTCACGAGCGTCGCGCCGATTTTTGGCGCTGTTCTTGACGAATTCGGCGAAGCGCTGGCTGCGCTCTTTGTTCGGAGATGCCGGATCGAGCGAGCCCTTGGCGATCACCACATTGCGCTCCCAGATGCCGGTGTCGTACGCCCCCGGCTCAACCAGCGCCACTCGGATACCGAGCGAGTGCGTCTCGATCCTCAACGACTCACTCCAGCCCTCCAAGGCATATTTCGACGCGCTGTACGCACTGAGCATCGGCTGCCCCAGGCGGCCGGCAACGGATGTAACGGTGATGATGTGACCCGACTTCTGCGCGCGCATGACTGGTAGCACAGCTTTGGTCATGGCTGCATTGCCGAAGAAGTTGGTTTCCAGTTGGTGGCGAAGTTCGTCAAGCGTCATGTCCTCGGCGAAACCGGCCACGCTGAACCCGGCATTGTTCACCAGCACGTCGATGCCGTCGTGAGACCGGATGATTTCGTCCACTGCGCCAGCCAGAGACTCGAACTCGGTGATGTCAAGCCTGAGCACGTATATGCGTTCACGAACCCCGGCCTTCTGCGCCGCCTCTTCCAGCCGGCCGCTGTTGGCGAGATTGCGCATGGTGGCCACTACGCGGTAGCCGTTTAGGGCCAACTCGACGGCGGTCAGCAGTCCAATGCCGCTGGAACTTCCGGTTACAACTGCGATTTTTTCTTTCGCCATGGCTCTCCACCAAATCCTTCAAATTACCGCACAGGGCGCAAACACATCCGTTCACGCCCGTTCAATTGCAATGCCTGCTGCGGTACGAGAAGATAATAAGTTTGTACATTCTTTCATGAAACGGACTGATAGCATGCCGACAAGCAAACAGCAGGCAACCACGAATTCTGGCTCGGGCGAGATCGCTCCTGTGAAGGGAAAGCTCGGGGTCATGATTCCCGGCATGGGCGCGGTCGCGACCACATTTGTTGCGGGCGTTGAAGCGGTGCGCAAGGGAATTTCCAGCCCCATCGGCTCACTCACGCAGATGGGTACCATTCGCCTCGGCAAACGCACCGAGGGGCGCTCGCCGAAGATCCAGGACTTCGTTCCGCTGGCCAAGTTGAGCGATCTGGTCTTCACTGGCTGGGACATCTTCGAAGACGATATGTACTCGGCCGCCCGCAAGGCAGGCGTGCTAGATGCGTCGCTACTGGACCAGGTCAGGCCGTTCTTGTCGAAGATCAAGCCGCGCAAAGCGGTCTTCGACAAGAACTACGTCAAGAAGCTGGACGGCTCCAACGTGAAGAAGGGCAAGAACAAGATGGAGCTTGCCGAGCAACTCCGCGACGACATCCGCGACTTCAAGAAGTCCAGCGGCGCCGACCGTCTGGTGATGATCTGGTGCGGCTCGACGGAAACCTTCATCAGGCCCGGGAAGGTGCACAAGTCAATCGAGACATTCGAAAAAGGCCTCACCGCGAATGATGCAAGCATCGCGCCCTCAATGATCTATGCCTATGCCGCGCTGAAGGAGGGCGTGCCCTTCGCCAACGGCGCGCCCAATCTCACGGTTGACATCGGCGCCATGCTCGAGCTGTCGAAGCAGATGGAAGCGCCCATCTGCGGCAAGGACTATAAGACCGGGCAGACGCTTATCAAGACCATTCTCGCGCCCGGTTTCAAGGCCCGCATGATCGGGCTGAACGGCTGGTTCTCCACCAACATTCTCGGCAACCGTGACGGCGAAGTGCTGGACGATCCGGGCTCATTCAAGACCAAAGAAGAGTCCAAGCTGTCAGTACTGGAGCATATTTTGCAGCCTGAACTTTATCCCCAACTCTACGGCAACATTTGCCACAAAGTTCGCATTAACTATTACCCGCCGCGTGGTGATAACAAAGAGGGTTGGGACAACATCGACATCTTCGGCTGGCTCGGCTATCCGATGCAGATCAAGGTCGATTTCCTGTGTCGTGATTCGATTCTTGCGGCCCCCATCGTGCTCGACCTTGTATTATTTCTGGATCTGGCGAAGCGGTCGTCGGAGCTGCGCGGCATCGGCATCCAGGAATGGCTGAGCTTCTACTTCAAATCGCCGATGACGCCGCCCGGGTTGTATCCCGAGCACGACCTGTTTATCCAGTCGATGAAGCTGAAGAACACCCTGCGCCACCTCAAGGGCGAAGAGATGATCACACACCTGGGGCTGGAGTATTACGACTGATAAGCTGTCTCGTGTATTTGAATGGCGGTTCAAGGCGGTGGGAGACCACGCGGGGTGCTTTATACTTTTTGCGGCATCGTAAATCGGAGCCTATGGCTGACATACACATAGACGATGAACGACTAAAAGGACTCCTTGAGCAAGCGGTAAAGGATATGCTCGCGAGCGAGCGGGTCCGACTCGACCAGCTAACTACCGGGTTCTTGAATGACGCAGCCAAGGGTCACCGGGAAGCAGTGAAGGAGATCGAAGAAGAGAGAGAGAAATTCGAGGCTAGGGCTCACCAGAAACTAAGTGAAGCCGATGCTGCAATTGCCTCTTTTGACGGGTCGCTCGCGGAAAAAAAGAAGAAAGTTGAGGACGCCCTTAACGTGAAGGTTCTCGCAGGATTCACGGCTGTTGTACTCATCGGTACGCTTGTGGCGGCTGGTTATTTTGCTGACCGAGCGTACAAGTTGAAGAGAAATACTGATGAAGTCGTAAGAAATGCCGCGGATCTGCAGGAAGCAAGCGGCAGACTGAATTCGGCAATTGAGAATGCTAACAAGATTTACAATACTGCGATACAGCCTTCAGATGCCGGTTCAATGAAAACCCTCACAGCACTTGTTGCCAGGATTGATGCTGATACTCAACGGATTGACAAGGAAGTGGCTGGACTGAAGACGAGTGTGGCGTCTCTGCAGAAGAATTCCACTTCTCCGTCGAAGAGCAACTCGTCACAACCCAAGACAAAATAATCGCGATAATTCCGCTGGCTATGCGCCCATTCAAATTGATCTTGCTCACGCTGCCGCTTGTAGCGGCAAGCGCCCCTTTCACCTTCGCACAATCCAACGAACGCGTCATGCAGGAGGTGCTCAAGCCTTCCACGCCCCTGCAGGAAAACCTGCGCGTGCTGACCGATGAGATTGGCGGACGCGTTCCCGGCACGCCCGCCATGCAGAACGCGATCCAGTGGGGAGTGGACGCTTTCAAGGCCGCCGGCGCCGATTCCGTCCACACCGAAGAGTTCACCCTTCCAACTTCATGGTTGGAGGGCAACACCGAGGTTAATGTCGTCGCTCCTGTGCAGTTTCATGTGCGAGCGCAGTCTATCGCGTGGGGGCCGCCGCTGAAAGCGACGACGGCGCGAGTGCTTGATGCCGGAATGGGCACCGCGGCTGAGTTCGCGCAGGGTGGCGATATTTCAGGCGCGATTGTGTTGGTGCACAGCGACGTGCTCAAAACCTGGGATGACCTCTTTGAGGAGTACTATCGCGCTCCGGGAATTATCGATCGCGCAGTAAAAGGGAAGGCACTGGCCATCGCGTTTACCTCGAGCCGGGAGCACGACCTGCTGTACCGGCACATCAACACCAGTACCGGAAACATCGATGTGATCCCCCAGGTGCTATTGGCGCGAGAAGATTCCGAGCGTATCGCGCGGCTGCTGGCCCATGGCGAAAAAGTACAGATGTCAATCTCGATGCCGAATAAGATCGGGCCGCCGATCACCACCAGCAATGTAGTGGCCGAGTTGAAGGGAAGCGAGCTGCCGAATGAAATCGTAATCCTGGGCGCGCACCTGGACTCCTGGGAGCTAGGCACGGGCGCGCTCGACAACGGCTGCAACGCGGCGCTGGTCATCGATTCGCTGCGTGCGATCAAGGCGGCGGGCGTCCGGCCGCGGCGCACCATTCGCTTCATACTTTTTTCCGGCGAGGAAGAGGGCCTGCTGGGCTCCATGGCTTATGTGCGCGCCCACAAGAATGAACTCGACAACATCGTTGCGGAGGTGGTGCTGGACGAAGGGTCTGGCCCGATCGCAAGCTTCTCCACCGGGGGACGGAAAGACGTGGACGCCGCGCTCGCTCCCATGGTGCAACCCTTCGCACAATGGAAGGCCAGCGAAGTGACGAACGATGCGACGGTGGGCACCGACAACTTCGACTTCATGATGGAAGGCGTCCCTACGCTGCTGCCCAATCAATTGGAGGCGAACTATCTCATCAACTACCACGCCAGCTCAGACACCTTCGACAAGGTTGACTTCGCACAGTTGAAAAAGAACGAAGCCATGGCGGCGCATTTAATCGTCGAGTTGGCCAACGCTCCGCAGCGAATCGGACCGCGCCTCAGCCGCGCCCAGGTTGAGGCGACATTTCCGGAAACTCATCTTGACGAGCAGATGAAGGGCTTCGGGATGTGGGAAGAGTGGCAGAACGGAACAAGAGGAAGGAAACAGTAGGTCATCGCATGACAAATAATTGTTTGTATGTACAATAAAATGATATCGATTGAATTCGACCCGGCAAAGAACGAAGCGAATATTGCGAAACACGGAGTCGATATGGCTTTGGGGGAAGAATTCGAATCGATACTGCGTTAGTGACCGTTGACAGGCGTCAGATTTACGGCGAAATTTGGCACGTCGCGACGGGCTACATCAAAGGACGATTGCACGTGCTGGTATTCACAAAACGCGGCCCGAAGGTGCGGGTGATCAGTCTTCGGAAGGCGAATAAGCGAGAGGAGAGGGGATACAGTGAGAGCGCGTAACAAGCCGCCGCACATTGCGCAAGAAGATTGGGATGATGTGGACTCGCCGCCATTGACCAATGAAGAACTGGCGAGCATGAGACCTTTGCGGAAGACATTCCCCGACTTAGCGGAATACGCGGAAAAGCGCAAACGGGGACAGCGCGCGCCGCAAAAGGCGGTCACCAAGAAACCGGTCACCATCCGCATCGATCGCGATGTCCTGGCCAGCTATAAGGCGACCGGTGCAGGCTGGCAATCCCGGATGAATGACATTCTCCGGCGAGGAACCAAATCGCTGTAGCCGGAAGCAACGTGGCAGATTTGAAGCCGCGCGGTGATCCCTGTCATTGCCCACACTCTCTGCCCTCCTATACAATCAGCAGTTTCGTAACTCTTGCGCAATCTTCCAAGGAGCAGACGATCCGGCTCGTCTAGCCGGAGTAGCGGGTCGGTTCGACCCGCGGTCATCATAAAAAATGAAAATACATGAGTACCAGGCGAAGGCCATCCTGTCGAAGTACGGAGTGGCGGTGCCGCGCGGGCAAATGGTCGAGACCCGCGACGAAGCCGACGCTGCGGCCAAGGCCCTGTTGCACGACGGCGCCACCGGTATTGTCGTCAAGGCACAGATTCACGCTGGAGGCCGCGGCAAAGGCGGCGGTGTAAAGCTCGCCAAGTCGGCGGAAGAAGCCACTGAGCTGGCCGGCAAGATCCTCGGGATGAATCTGGTCACGCACCAGACCGGCCCCGAGGGCAAGAAAGTGCAGCGGCTGCTGATCGAAGAGACGCTGCCCGATCGCGCGCGAGCTCTACCTCGGCATCGTGCTCGATCGCGGGCCGGGCACGGCTGGTTTTCATGGCCTCGGCGGCGGGCGGCATGGAGATCGAAGAGGTTGCCGCGAAGGATCCCAACGCGATCATCAAGGAGCATCTCGTTCCAGGCTTCGGGCTGCAAGCTTTCCAGGCGCGCGAGATCGCGTTCAAGCTCGGCCTTGACGCCAAGTACATCAGCGGCGCTGTGAAGTTCATGACGGCGCTGGCCCGCGCGGCGGAAGACACCGACGCATCGCTGGTCGAGATCAATCCGTTCATCACCACCACCGACGGCCGTCTGTTCGCGCTCGACGCCAAGATGAACTTCGACGACAACGCGCTCTATCGCCATCCCGACATCAAGGAGCTGCGCGATCTGAGCGAGGAAGACCCGCTCGAAGTCGAGGCCAGCAAGTACAACCTGAACTACATCAAGCTCGACGGCAACGTGGGCTGCATGGTCAACGGCGCAGGTCTGGCGATGGCGACCATGGACATCATTCAGTACGCCGGCGGCATGCCCGCGAACTTCCTCGACGTGGGCGGTGGCGCCAACGAAGAGCAGGTCACGCACGCCTTCGAGATCCTGCTGAGCGACAAGAACGTAAAGGCGGTGCTCATCAACATTTTCGGCGGCATCCTGCGCGTGGACACGCTGGCCAACGGCGTAGTCAGCGCGGCGCGCAAGACCAACATCCAGTTGCCAATTGTGCTGCGGCTGGAGGGAACCAACGTCGAGCAGGGCCGCGTGATCCTGAAAGAGAGCGGGCTGAATTTCATCGTGGCGGAGACCATGAAGGACGCGGCTGAGAAGGTCGTCGCTGCCGCCAAGGGGGTTCGATGAGCATCCTGGTTGATAAATCAACGCGCTTGATTGTGCAGGGACTGACCGGCCGCGAAGGAACTTTCCACGCTAAGAACGCGGCTTTATATGGGACCAAGGTCGTGGGAGGGGTGACCCCGGGCAAGGGCGGCACTACACACGAAGGCTGGCCGATTTTCAACACAGTGAGCGATGCGGTGGCCAAGACCGGCGCCAACGCGACCGTGATCTTCGTTCCGCCGCCAGGCGCGGCCGACGCGATTATGGAAGCCGCGGATGCGGGCGTGCCGCTGATCGTTTGCATTACCGAAGGCATTCCCACGATGGACATGGTGAAGGTGTGGGAGTTTCTGAAGACGAAGAACTCGCGGCTGATCGGACCGAACTGTCCGGGCATCATCTCGCCGGGTAAATGCAAGATTGGAATCATGCCCGCGCACATTCACAAGGAAGGGAACGTCGGCATCGTGTCGCGCTCGGGCACGCTGACCTATGAGGCGGTGTATCAGTTGACGACGCGCGGCATCGGGCAGTCCACAGCGATCGGAATCGGCGGCGACCCGATCATCGGCACCAATTTCGTGGATGCAATCGACTTGTTCAATCAGGATCCGGAGACGGATGCGATCATCATGATCGGCGAGATTGGCGGCAACGCCGAGGAGACGGCGGCCGACTTCATCAAGCAGAACGTGCGCAAGCCGGTCGTCGGTTTCATCGCCGGTCAGACCGCGCCTCCGGGACGCCGCATGGGCCACGCGGGAGCGATCATCTCCGGCGGGAAGGGAACCGCTGCGGAGAAGATCAAGGCGATGGAGGCGGCCGGGATTCACGTTGCGAAATCACCCGCCGAGATCGGTGAAACGCTGGTGAAGGCGACGGGCGCGACCCTAAAAGCTTAATTCTGTTCACCACAGAGACACAGAGGCACAAGAGAAAGGAATTTTGCTAACAGCTAATAGCTAGGAGCTAAGGGCCCCAGGCGAAAAGCCGGAAGGGAACAACCAAACCGCAAACTTATGAAAACCATTCAACGCACTCTTTCCATCATTAAGCCCGATGCGGTTGAAAAAGGCGCGACTGGCGACATCATTCACACCCTGCTGCAAAACAACTTTCGCATCATCGGCATGAGGATGCTTCACATCACCAAACCGCAGGCCGAAGGCTTCTACGCTGTGCATGTTCACCGGCCGTTCTTTGAGTCGCTGACCAACTTCATGTCGAGCGGGCCAATCATCGTCATGGCGCTGGAGAAGGAAAACGCCATCGCCGACTACCGCACCCTGATGGGCGCCACCGATCCGGCCAAGGCCGACGAAGGCACCATTCGCAAGAAGTGGGCGTCGAGCATCGAAAAGAATGCGGTCCACGGCTCCGATGCCGAGGACACGGCGCGCTTCGAGCTGAGTTATTTCTTCGCCGGGTACGAATTGGCGAAGTAGGCTGGCGGAGCCATCCTGATTGTGATATTGGTCTGGGGCTCAGCTATAGGGATGAAAATCAACCACGGAGGCACGGAGATCACTGAGAGGATATTGCTGAGACCAAAACCCCGTGTTCTCTATGTCTCCGTGGTGAAAGAATTCTCGCGGGAGGTCCCATGGCGCATGTGCAGATTACGATGCTGGCAGGACGCACCATCGAACAGAAACGCCGAGCCGTGAAGCGAGTCACCGAAGTGCTTCGCGAGGAGCTGAACGTCAAACCTGAGAAGCTGACCATCGCTTTCGTTGAGGTGCCGCGCGACAGCTACGCGCGCAACGGGATTCTCTTATCCGATCGGACCGATCTCCAATAGTTTCGGATAAGGAACATTGCAGCAAGAAAGCCTGCTCGGGCGTCAATATTCGAAAGCCGTCCCCGCGGAGGAGAGGCCGGCTTTCTTCGCTTCCTGAATCTGGAAATCCCGCGTTACGGCGTCTTGGTGCTTTCCGAATTGTTCATCGGAGCTTCGTTATGTGACTTGGCAGCTACCGTACTGACGCCAACGGTCCCAGCAACCTTCTTCGCTTCCGTCAAATGGCTGTCCAAAGTGGGCAGAGTGTTAATGACCCAGTCCTTCAACTGCGTGTCCTTGATGTTCTGTTCGTCGCGCCGGAACTCGGCAACGTCGTGTTCATGGTCGCGTACCATGTCGTGCATGTAGGCCTTGTCGAACGCTGCACCGTGCAGCTTCTCCAGCCGGTTCTTGGTTGCCTGGTCAGTTGCACTCAGCTTGCTGGGCAAAGTGAAGTTCTGTTTCTCCGCAAGCTGTTTTAGTTGGTTTTCGGCATTGGTGTGGTCCGTTACCATACGCTTGCCGAAATCCTTGACCTCCAGGCTCTGAGCGTTTTGCTCAGCCAGTTGTCCCAATTGCACTTCCGCCATGTTGGCTCGGGAGGCTTTATCCATGAAACTACGGTCTGCCGCGTCGGGCTTCGCCATGTTGTTACTCTGGGCGCATGCCATGGCTCCGAGCAAGAACACCGATGCTGCCGCGGCAAGCACGCGGGTGCTTAAACTACACATTGCGGGTATCTCCTTTTTACGAGGTTTGGGCCCGGTGTCAAACGCAGTCGGCCAGCGAGGGTGGGTCTGAAAACTCATCCGGCCGAGGCTACTCATCCCAGCCGAGTCCTATTCGTGAGGCTTAGATTCGCGGCCGTCCCAGAGGGTTGTCCAGCATCTGGATAATTCTGAGGGACCGCACGCCGCAAACTTGCCAGTCAATTCACCCGTAATCCTTTGGGGGCGTTCTTGACGCCTTCTCTCCCGGGCAATACAGTCAAATACTTGGGAGTTGTGCCTTTGGAAACCCTGGTTGGGAAGAGCTTTCTTCACTACACAATCGTGGGACAACTGGGCGCCGGTGGCATGGGCGTTGTGTACGAAGCGGAAGACACCAGTCTGGGGCGCCACGTGGCCCTGAAGTTTCTGTCCCGGGATTTCGAGCAAGACTCGTACGCGTTGGAGCGCTTCAAGCAGGAGGCCCGCGCCGCCTCGGCCCTCAACCATCCCAACATCTGCACCATCTACGCCATCGAGGAATGCGACGGCCAGCACTTCATCGCCATGGAGTTGCTCGACGGCAAGAGCCTGAACGAGAAGATCAACGGAAACCCGCTCGCGCTCGACCAGATCATCGATATTGGCATCCAGATCAGCGACGCGCTCGACGTTGCGCACGGGAAGGGCATCGTGCATCGCGACTTGAAGCCGGCCAACATCTTCGTCACTTCGCGCGGACAAGCCAAGGTCCTCGACTTCGGCTTGGCGAAGCTGACCTACGATCGCCGCACTGCTTTAGAAACCGTCGGCGGAGATGCCCCTACTATTGCGCCCCTGCAGCTTACTTCCCCGGGCACGGCAGTGGGCACTATCGCCTACATGTCTCCGGAACAGGCGCGCGGAGAAGAACTGGATGCGCGCAGCGATCTGTTCTCCTTCGGCGCCATTCTTTACGAGATGGCCACCGGCAAGCTCCCGTTCGAGGGCAACACCTCTGCCGTCGTCTTCCAGGGCATTCTCGACCGCAATCCCCGGCCAGCATCGGAGCTGAATCCACTCGATTCCTCCGAAGCTGCAAGAGATCATCGACAAGGCGTTGGAGAAAGATCGCGGATCTCCGCTATCAGAGCGCCGCCGAAATCCGCAGCGACCTGAAGCGGCTGAAGCGCGACATAACTGGTCGCGGGTCGCAAACCGGAATTCCGGCAGCTTCGTCATCCCCGATTGCCGGCGGCACGTGGCCAGCAGTCCGGCGGTCCTTCCCTCCAGCGCTACCGTCATTCTGGAGACGGCGAAGAAGCACAAGAGCGGCGCTGGGCTGATTACAGTCCTGAGCGTTGCCATGATCGTTGCAGGAATCTATGGTGCCTACAAATGGGTTTCGCAGTGGATCGGCGATTCCGGGCCGGTGCCGTTCCAGAACATGAGCATCGAGAAGCTCACCAATTCCGGCAAGGTGGTTCTGGCGACGATTTCGCCGGACGGCAAGTATGTGGTGAACGTGGTGGACGAGGGGCACGGACAGCAGAGTCTGTGGATGAGGCACATCGCCACCGGCAGCAACGCCCAGATCATGCCGCCCACTGAGGTTCGCTATACCGGTCTGACTTTTACGCCCAGTGGCGACTTCCTGTATTTCGTTCGCATTGAGCCGGAGAATCCTGGCCTTGGCTTCCTGTACCAGATTCCTGTGCTGGGCGGTACACCGCACAAGTTGATCACCGATGTGGACAGTCCGGTCAGCTTCTCGCCGGATGGCGCAGCAGATTGTTTTCCTGCGCAACAGTTCGTCCGGACGGAAGCTCGAAGCTCATCATCGCGCGGCCCGACGGCAGCGGGGAGCACGTTCTGGCCGCGCTGCCTCTTCCCGGGTATTCGGCCCGGCCTGGTCGCCAGACGGCAAGTGGATCGCATCGACCGTACTCGATCCGGGCAGTCAGAATCTCGGCCGACTGGTGGTTCTCGACCCCGCGAATGGCAAAGAGAAGACCATTTACGCCGGTGCAGCCAGGCTGCAAAAGACCGACCTGGATGCCCGATGGGCGACATCTGCTGCTCATCTTCCACGACATCACCAGCGATTGGAATGGCCAGGTTGGAGAGGTATCTCTGTCGGGCCGAAAACTTCATCGCATAACCAACGACCTTAGCTCCTACAGCAATCTCACTCTGGCCGTTACCAAGGATGGGAAGCAGCTCATCGCGATTCAGAACACGCCCGACAGCGGTGTGTACACCATGAGCTTGGATGCCAGCGGCAACGCCATGCCAAAGCAGATGGACAACCATGGCGAGATCAATGTTGGCTGGCTCCCGGACGGCAGGTTGATCACACTGGATTACGACGGCCACATCTCCACCATGAACGTCGATGGCAGCAGCCGAAACGTCATCTACCAGCAAAACCTTCCGATGCAAGGCCTGTCAGTTTGCCCGGATGGCGCCTACGCATTTTTCTATATGCCAAACCGGGACACCAAGGCCATCAATATTTTTCGCCTTGATCTATCGAGTGGCGCTGCGACGGCGGTAACCAACGGCAAAGTCGAGCAGAACCCGACTGCTCGCCCGACGGCAAGTTCGTCCTTTACACCAAGCTCTGAGAATGGCAGGCAGTTCCTGATGGAGATGCCGGTGGCTGGCGGCGAAAGCAAACAACTCAGCGACAAGTTGATAAACTTCGCGGCCCTCTCGCCCGACGGCACCCAGATTGCCGCGCTGGCTGCGGAGGGGCAAGGCGCCAACACAAAGCCCATGATTGAGATTCTTCCTTCACAGGGAGGTTTGCCGGTGAAGAACTTTCCACCGAGCCGCTTCATCTCTGGGCTGTTCCAGTATTCCGCCGACGGGCAGAGCCTCTATTATCCGATCACCGAAAGAGGAGTTTCCAACATCCTCATGCAGCCGATTGCCGGCGGCCCTGCGAGCCTCGTGACCCATTTCGACGATCTGTTCCTTTACGGATACGACTACGACTGGAAGAACAAGAGGCTGGCAGTAGCTCGGGGACGGACGAATTCCGATGTTGTGCTGATTACCAGTAGCCAGTAGTCGGTCGTCAGTAGTCAAGCAGAAGTCCGGAACGAGGAGCTTTCTAGCAGTAATGAGGCAACTGACCACCGGCCACTGGCAACTGATTACTGGCAACCGCTGGCATCTTCACATTTGCATGCAATTGAATTACTCTGCTCTTTTGTACGCATTTCTTCGTCATTCGGCCCGGGCGGTCTCGTCGGACCCTTGGGTGTCATGCCAGGTGTTGTTTCAGGCCAAGCTGGCCGCTGCCGCAAGTGGCGTCCGGGGAACCTGGCTTAAGATTCCTAAAGGAGATGCATGAGGCGGTCCAAAGCTCTTCCCATGGTCGGACTGGGGCTCGTTTTATGCACGCTGCTGATGAGCGCGTGCGGGGGAAAGACGCCACAAAACGGGCCCAGTGCCTTGAACATTACGACGTCGAGTCCGTTGCCTGTCGGCGCAGTTGGTGATTCCTACGCACAGTCGCTGCAAGCCTCCG
This sequence comes from uncultured Acidobacteriaceae bacterium, assembly GCA_963782275.1. GTDB lineage: Bacteria > Acidobacteriota > Terriglobia > Terriglobales > Acidobacteriaceae > Bog-257. The sequence continues at coordinate 316,927 of CAWAJA010000018.1, forward strand.
GAGGGGTGGCCCCCTATACCTGGACCGTGGATTCAGGCGCCTTACCTCCGGGATTCAGTTTGGGTAGCAGCGGAGTCCTCAGCGGAACACCGCCGGCGGGATCGGATGGCGCGTACAGCTTTACGGTTCGGGTGACCGATTCGCAATCGCCCGTCAAGGCTTTTCAGACTGCCGGCCTGACGCTCACCCTCAATCCGGCATTTTCATTTCCGGCCACGACGTTATCCAATGGCGTTGTCGCTGTTGCGTACAGCGCATCGGTAAAGGCGAGCGGCGGAATTCCGTGCAGCACCATGGCTCCGCCGCCCCCATATAACTACGCCCTTGCGCCGGGCAGTGGGCCCCTGCCCGGCGGCTTGACATTGAACGCCGACGGTACGATCACCGGCACTCCTACCGGCCCGATCGGGACATTTCCGTTTACCATTCAAGCCACCGATTGTTTCCCCACCACGGCCACTGCGAATTTCAGCATCACCGTTACCGGAAAGCTCCAGGGGAACTATGCCTTCTCGTTCACCGGCTATAACCAGCAGAAGCAAGTCTTCTACGTGACTGGTAGCTTTGTGGCGGACGGCAATGGCGACATCACCAGCGGAGTTTTTGATCGGAACGGGAATGATGGCATCGGATTCATGACAGCGCCAATGACGCCAGGAACTGGTGCGACTGGTCAGTGTTCTGCCAGCGACGCCCCTAGCGGTACAGGTTCGGTTTATTGCGTGGGACGCTCGGAGGACACAAACGGCAGCAATCTGGGGACTATTGTGATCGTCTCTCCGCTGGGAACCTACTCCTTCAGCGTTGCCGTGTCCCTGGTTGCCGATTCCAGGATTGTTCTGGTGGCAGACACCAACAATCCCGCGGGTGCATGGGGTTCCGGCGTGCTGAAGGCCCCAAGGCAGTCTCTCGGGGATCTCGCTGGCCTCGAGCAGTTTCGCATTTGGCTTGTCGGGAGTGGACACGACCGGGCATCCCTATGGAGGCGCGGGCTACTTCGCAACCGATGCCACTGGCAATATCGCCGCTGGAAATGGCGAGGCGGACATCAATGACAATGGCGCGGTGCAGAGTCAAGCGCCCTTGACCGGGAGCCTCTCATCGCTCAGCACCAGTACCGGCAGAGGAACCGCGACCTTTACCATCGGCTCCAACACCGTCAATTACGCCTTCTACGTTGTGGGGCCTTCGATTGGCAAGTTGTTCCCCAGTTTGTTAGCAGTTCAGACCGATGACATCTCCAGTGGCGCGGCTGTGACACTGGCGTCAATCTCTGACCGAGGGCCGGCAGGCAGCGGCACCACTGCATTCAGCGATCTGTACTTGCACGCTACCCTCGGCAGCAGTTCCCCTACCGCCAACGGCGACCTATTCGAGTTGAATGCGATTTCAACGGCTAGCGGAACCGCCGTTCCCGACATTTCGCTGGGGTTAGGTAACTTTGATGGCGCCGGTAACGTTACCTCCTACACTCTTGACGAGAACAATGGCGGCACTTTGAGCCAGCCCTCCTACTCGAACGCTACTTACTCGGTGGATAAGACCAGCGGACGAGTTACCGTAAGCGGTCTCGGCACTTATCCGCCGGTCTGGTACCTAGTGACGTTCAATACCGGTTTTGTGGTCGGAACTGACCCGAATGTAACGACCGGAGTGTTCGAGCCACAGACCCTGTCGCAGCCCATCTACATCCTCGCGCTGTTCGGGAACTTCTACGGTGGAACCGCCAATCCGGTGCTACCGAGCGTAACCAACGAAGTGCAAGCCACAGTCGCGACACCTCCTCCTCCGCCAGGCGCCGGCAACGGCACCTTCGTCTCCACCTACGACAGCAGCAGCGGAAGCGGTGGAGTGCTGATGAACCAGATGTTCAACGGTGCCTTCTGCATTGCAGACGGTAACTCTTGCCCTTCGCCTCAACAGGCGCAGAGTGCGACGGGCCGAATGCTCATCCTGGACAGCAGCGGAAACCCCGCAGAAATCCTCTACCTGGTGTCTGCAGGAGCAACCGGGGCCACGAACGCGACTACAAAGAGTGTTCTGCTTAGCGCCGGCGCTAACCCCAGCCTGACGCCCATAGTGCACTGATCATTGCCGTGAAGGAAGGGCCTGGCGTTGCTCAGATGCTTGGCTTTTCTCGTGCCAAGTCCCCGGTCGATCACCCTGGAATGCTTCGACGAAGCCCGAAATCAAGGTATACTTTGTAACAATCCGGCTTTTGCAGTGGAGGTTGCCTCCGCAGGAGCCCGGCCCAGGGGAAGTGTAGCAAAATGGCTGGGGATCGAGAAGGCGCAGCGCGAAGAGCGCAAGATGGGATAGCCGTGTCCAGCGGCGACAGTTCCGCCGCCACACCTAAGCCGGCTCTCGACCCCAAGGGGATGACCGATCCTGGCATTGACTCCGCCGACGTAACTTCACCGGGCACGGGAATACCCATCACCCCCAAAAGTTCCGATGCGATGACAATGGCTGAGCCACGCGGCTCAGCTAGCGGCAGTCCGCCGCACCCTATTTTTTCCTCGATTGGCGCAACCGTTTTCCACGAAGGTGACATCCTCGGGGGCCGCTACGAGATCAAGAAGCTGCTCGGCATGGGTGGCATGGGCGCGGTTTACAAGGCACGCGACATGGAGGTCGAGCGCGTCGTCGGACTGAAGGTAATTCGTCCCGACCTGGCCGGAGACCCCGCCATTCTGGCGCGCTTCAAGCAGGAACTCATCCTCGCCCGCCAAGTTACGCACAAGAACATCATCCGCATTTACGACCTGAATGAAGCTGACGGCGTCAAGTTCATCACCATGGAATTCGTCGAGGGTGATGACTTGCGCTCCATTCTTCTGCGCGAAGGCAAGCTCTCGCCGGAGGCAGCAGCCAACATCATGGTCCAGGTGTGTATGGGCCTGCAGGCGGCCCACAGCGAAGGAGTGATCCATCGCGACCTGAAACCCAGCAACGTCATGCGCGACGCCGCCGGGCGCGTCGTCGTTATGGACTTCGGGCTGGCGCGCACCGTCCAGGGCGACGGCATGACCCGCACCGGAATGATGGTCGGGACGATGGAATACATGTCGCCTGAGCAGGCCATGGGGAAAGAGCTCGACGCGCGCTCGGACCAGTTCGCAGTGGGACTCATCTTCTATGAGCTGCTGAGCGGCTTCATGCCGTATCACGGGGAAAGCGCCATCGCCAGCCTGGTCAAACGAACGCAAGAGCCTGCGGTACCGTTGACCGAAGTTGACCCATCGATTCCACCGGCGCTGAGTGCGATCGTCGCCAAATGTCTGGAGCGCGATCCCAACGCACGCTTCGCCTCGATGGAGGAGCTGACCAACGAAATCGAGATCTGGCAGGGCAAAAAGCGCCGTGGGGCCCAATCGGTCATCGGGCCGCCGATAACCAAGCCATCTGCCACAAAGCAATTTCCTTTGAAGTGGGCGGCGGTGGCGGCGGCGGTTGTGCTGCTGATTGCCGGAACTTATTTCGCAATTCGCAGCCGGTCGCACCTGGGAACGGCGGGAACGGGATCTCAAGCTGTGCAGGGTCCGGTGATGTCGGTTGCCGTCCTTCCCTTTCACAACGGTTCAGGAGATCCCAGCCTTGACTGGACCGGTTTCAGCATTTCCGAAAACCTGATCTCCGAGATTGGTGGTTCCAGCCACTTGCATCTGGTTTCCGCAGGCCGCTTGCAAGATGTGCTGCGTGATCTGGGCTTTACACCAGGACCCCAGCTGGATGCCTCCACGCTGAAGAGCATTCAAGACGCTATCGGCGCCGACACTGTGATCTCGGGACAACTTGTAAAGGCCGGTAATCAGTTCCAGATTATCGCCACAGTTCACGATCTTAAGAACGGCCGCGATATCCCTGTCAGCGCCGACCTAGCCAACGTCAACGATCTCGCCGGCGCCATGGACAAGTTGGCGGCGCAAATCCGCGAAAAACTCGCAACCACGCCGGACATCTTGAATGAGTTGCGCACTAATTCGGGGCATGTCTTAACGAATTCCGTCACCGCGTTGCAGGCCTACGATGAAGGCTTACAACTGGCTCGCGCCGGCAATAATACCGAGGCCCTCCCCAAGTTTGAAAAGGCCACGGAGGAAGACCCCAACTTCGCGATGGCGTTCTCGAAGCTGGCAGAGACTTATTCCAATCTCCACTACGACGATAAGGCCTACCAAGCCTCGCGCCGGGCGGTCGAGTTGAGTGAGAACCTCCCCGCCCAGGACCGGTATCTGATTCAGGCTATCAATGCGAGGTTAACGAACGATACCAAGAAGGCGATTGCGGCTTATGAGAACCTGACTAAGGTGAATCCAGATGATACGGAGGCGCACTTCGCTCTGGCCCGCCTTTACGAGAAGGAGGGCAACCTAGAGGAAGCGAAGAAACATCTGGCCAAGGTACTGGCCTCCGATCCCAAGAACATCAGAGCGTTGCGCTTCAGTGGCCGGGTGGAGATCGAGGCAGGCAACCCGCAAGCCGCGCTGGAACCTCTCAACAAGGCTTTGAGCCTCGCCACCTTATCGGGTAATCAGGAAGAAAAAGGCTCGACCCTGCAGGCAATCGGCATTGCTTACAGCGACCTGAACCAACCGGCCGAAGCCCTGGCCAACTTTCAGCAGGCGCTGGAAATCAGGAAGAAGATAGGAGATCAAAGTGGCATCGCTTTGAGCCTGGGGCAGATGGCCACCGTGCAGGACAAGATCGGCCAGTCTGATGCCGCTTTGGCCAGCTACAAGGCTGCATTGGAAGTCAACCGCAAGATTGGCGACAAAGAGGGCTTGCTTAGCATCTTGATTAACCTGGGAAAGTTCTATCACGACCATGGAAAATACGATGAGGCGCTCAAGCCTTGGAATGAGGCGCTGCAACTGGCGCGTGAATTGCGCGCCGAGCCTGATCAAGCTCTATGCCTCAACGATATTGGCAGCGCGTACAACAACAAAGGCCAGTATCAGGCTGCTTTGACATATTTCCAGCAGGCTTATGAAATTCGTGAGCGGTTGAATCTGCCCGACGATGCGACCGAGTCTCTGCGCAACCTTGCAGAGATGAATTTCAAGCTCGGAGAGTACGAAACGGCCCAAACGCAGTTCTTGAAGGCCCTGGAAGCCAGCCGGGCGGCCAAAGACAAGGAAATGCTGGCGTTGGAATCAAGTACCATGGGCGTCCTGTTTGCCGCCCAGGGAAAGTACGATACCGCCCTGAGCTACCTCCAGCAGGCGATAGACGGATTCAAGCAAGCCAATGATCGTACCTGGTACTCGGTGGAGGCCATGGCCCGATACGGGGACGTGCTGTCCGTCGTGGGACGCGGAGAGGAAGGGCAGAAGTCCATCGAAGACGCGCTAAAGTTGGCGGATGAAGTGAAGGATGAGTACGCGACTTCGGGAGCGCGGAACGACCTAGGGGACAGCTACTTTTATCGCGGCGACTATGCTTCTGCCCGGCAGCAATACGACCGGGCGCGGCAGATCGCGAGCAAATGGGCCCTTCCTGACGAAGGCCTTCGCGCCCGGCTTGGCCTCGCCCAAGTGGATCTGGCCCAGGGCCGCGCTAAGGCAGCCGCACCCGCTCTCAAGAAACTAAAGGACGAGGCCTTGTCGATGGGATTAAAAGCATTGGCAGTACGGGCCTCGATTTCTTATGCTCAGGCCCTATCGGCTACCGACAACGCCGATGCCGCCACGCAGGAGTTGGAGAGCGCTCTGGGACCAATCGACAAAATGGGCATGTTGTTGGAGCGGGCGCACGCCGAGTACTTGCTGGGCAACGCGCTAACCAGGACGGGCAAAGGGAAAGAGGCCCCCCTGCATTATCGTGAAGCTGACCGCATTTTGGACTCCATCGTCAGCAGGGAAAAAAGCGCAGCCCATATCCTGGAGCGCCCCGATCTCAAGAGCATGTACAGCGAGGCCAAGTCGTCTCAGGGCGGCGGCGCAGCGTAGGCGCGTGGCTGTGATGTTGTCCGGGTGGCTACGGGTTTACGGTCGTCTGCGCCGGGTGGGTTGCGCTTGCTCTCGCAGGACGAAAGCCGCCTATCGCATCACACCTTAACAATCTTGACTAACCACGATTCTGACATCTCATAAATCGTTTTGTATCAGGGCACGTCTTCAGACGTGCCGCAGCGCGACCCGGAATGACTTGGGCGTCAGCCCCTGACTTGGTTTGCAGGGGCTGAAGCCCGGATTCTTGTTAGTGTCATTCGGCAAGACTCGAAGTCGTAACCTGATACAACACAAAATGATTTACGAGATGAGTTCTAGCAATAAGTAGAATCGTCTCCTTTTGCGCCGGCGAGTCTAAGGACCACTTCAGTTTCGAGGAGGTTCCTCGTTCTTCGTGAAGAGAAAATGGGCAGCTCTGAGCTGGCTTGTGCCAACTCGAGAACTGCACGATGCGAAGCCAGCTCAGTCCATCATGGCTGAGTTGGCCGGAAGGTCGCCACAATGTCCGCGCCAACAACCGTCCCCAACTTAATGCCGCTCGATGGAGAGGTCTTGCGATCCTTGAAGAGGTTCTGCAAGCCTCCGCCAAAGCCTCTTGACCCTCCCGCTGTCGTACCGTCAATGGGCTTGTCGTTCATGAACGAGAGGAAGATGCTCATCCAGTTGTTGGAACCGATCGCATCGTTCTCCAGATAGTCGGCGTTGGTCGGCGTAACCTGATCCAAGCTGAGGAAAGACGTGTCGATGTTAATGCATTGATTCTCCTGCTGAGGACTACACTGCGGCTCTTGCGGGCAGGTCACTGGATTGCCCGACGGGTCCTGGCAGGTGTACGAGTAAACAATGCAGTTCCCGCTTGGGATGGGGCTAAGGGACCCGCCCGTGCCCTGGTAGACGATGCACTGCTCGTTAGCAAACTGGGTTCCGAGCAGCCGGGTCTGGTAGAACTGGTTGCGGTCCGTCGGTGTCGCGGTTACGGTCATCAGAATTCCGCCTGGATTCTGGAATCCGACTGGATAGGTCACGTCCGACTGGTGAGAGCCAAAGGCAAAGACGGTCGGAACTCCGCCCGGCTGAATCACTTGCTGCACCATGGTGGGAGAGTGGTTGGTGAATTCCCAACCCAGAATGTCCTGGGCCGTGCCGTCACTGGGCTGCGACGCGGTGAAGCCCACCCAGGCCGAGCCGCAGGGCGCTTGGCCGGGCGTGCAGTTGGTAGTGTCGAGGTTCAGTCCGAGCGGATTGGTCTCCGCGTCGTAAACAATGTTGTAGGGGACGGTTACGTTTGGTGGGCCCTTTGGAGTGTGCGTCCCGCCGACGAAGTCGGGATCGAACCAGATATCGAGTTCTCCTGGCTGGTTCATCGCGGGCGGCGTGTAGCCAATTACCACGCTATACATGGCGCCGTCCATGCAGGAGCCATCGCCGCAAGTGCCGCCCAGCATCTTGGACGGCGTATAGATCGCGTTGTTATAAAGGCAGCTCTCCACATGATGGTTGTTGCCGATGGTGTAATCCCCCGGCAGGTGCACCGGAGTGTTGGTGTTCGGTCCGCAGGTCTGGATCGCGATATGGTTGGAGTTCGAATCCCACGGGTCTTGCAGGATGTCAAACTCGATCGCCAGATTATTGGAGATGCCGGCATAGCCCACGCCGCCGTTACCCGCTCCGAGGGCTGTTAGGCCGGAGCCCGTGGCTCCATAGCTGGAATCCGTGGCGCCGTTATTCTGGATGATGAAAGCGAACCCGTCCCCGGGAGAACAACATTGCGTCGGATTGTGAATCTGGAATTGAAACCACGTCGTGAAGCCGCCTGCAACCGGCTGTTTGCCCACACCTAGAGCACGCGAAGTGTCCTGGAAGTACACCGTTGTCACTTCGGGGTTACCATTCCCGGGTTTGGTTTTGCCGTCCGGGTTTCCATCTGTCAGGCGCAGCACGCTATTGCCGTTGTACGTGGCCAGGTGCGCGCTGCCATTCTTTTGCAGGTACTGCATCGCATAGCTCGTGTTGGAGAAATCCTCAAACGTGATCTGCTGCGCCGACAAGGACACGCCAAAACAGAGCAGCAGTGCTGAGACCAACACGAAATTGGAATACCGGATTCTTGATCGCATGGTGATTGCTTCTTTCCTGCGCCGGCACACCGGCGCGCTAAGATTTCTGCATGTTTGCGGGCGGCGATACTCGATGGGGGAAGTCTCGCGCACAGGCCACTATCGCGCAATCCACGGGCTAGATGGTCGCATTCTGCGGCTGTTCGGTCAGGATGTCAAGTAAATCCCGACCTAGCCACGAAAATTAGCAGTCATTCCTGCGAGCGCTAAGGTGCTGATTTCGTTACCCTTAAAGTGTGTTGACCGTATGGCCCATCAGACGGGGCACTACAATAGTGCCTTAAGAGGCAGCCAGATGCAGACAGCGGACGTGGTGATCATTGGCGGCGGGATTGTAGGTTCGAGCATTGCGTGGCATCTGACCCAAGCGGGTTGTCGCAAGGTGCTGATCGTGGAGCGGGAATCCCATCAGGGCAAGGGTTCGACCGGCAAGAGCATGGGGGGAGTCCGGGCGCAGTTTGCCACGGCCGTGAATATTCAGATGTCGCTGTATTCGATCCCGTGCTACGCCAGCTTCGAAGAGCGGCTCGGCCTTCCTTCCGAATACCGCCCGCAAGGCTATCTCTTCGTCGCCACCAAGCCGACTCATCTGGACTACCTGCGAACCAATCAGCGCCTGCAAAAGTCGCTGGGGCTGACCCAAGTGCGCATGGTAACGCGCGATGAGATCGTTGAGACGATTCCCCAGCTGCGCTCTGACGACGTCTTGGGCGGCAGCTTTTGTCCTACGGACGGCTTCGTCGATCCTTACAGCGTGATGGTCGGCTTCACCACTTGGGCCTGCGAAAACGGTGCGACCCTCTGGAGATCGACGGAGGTCACCGGCATCGTCCGCGATGGCGGCAGAATCAGCGGAGTAGAAACGACACGCGGCACTGTGAGCACGCCGACTGTTGTCAACGCGTCAGGTCCATGGGCAGCGCAGACGGCCGCGCTCGCGGGCTTCGATCTCCCCGTCGAGCCGCTACGGCGCATGTTGGTTCCAACCGAACCCTTCGATGGCGTGTCGCACGCGATCCCCATGGTCGTTGACATGACCAATGGCTTCCACTTCCGCCCCGAGAGCCGGGGATTCCTGCTCGCGTGGAATGATCCTGAAGAGACGCCAGGCTATAAGAACGACTTTGACCCTTCGTTCATTGAGAAGGTCCTGGTGCGCGCCGCTGACCGCGTCCCCTGCTTCGAAAACCTGGCCGTTAACCCGAAGCGCGCGTGGGCTGGCCTTTACGAGATGTCTCCCGATCACCATGCCATCATCGGGCCAGTGCCTGAGGTGCCGGGCTTCTTCTGCGCCAATGGCTTCAGCGGCCACGGTGTGATGCATGCTCCTGCGACCGGGAGAATCGTCTCCGACCTGATTCTTCACGGTGCGACCAGTATCGTGGATAACGTGGAAGTGCTAAGTCCAGAGCGCTTCGCCAAGGGTGCCCTGCTGCACGAGACAGCGGTGCTATAGTTCATTTTCATTTTGCGGAGTTGTTTTTCGACAACGCTCGGTAACAGAAATCCTACACGACTGTGACATTTTGTTGACAATTGCCTGATCCACCGACCGTATCTTGCGGTCAAGGCGCCATGCGGGCGGGGGCGCAGCGAACTCGTCTGCCGGAGCAATTCAGACGAGTTCGCTCCTGCCCGCAGATACGGTGCGAAATCAGGGATAGTGGCTTCGACCTCCACTCGACAGCCATGATGCCAGCCTTCTAAGTTCTAGACGGGGGTGAGCGACGGCTGATCGCGCAAGCGGTCGGCCGCATTTTCCGAGCACCAGAAGATGGTCGCGCGTGAATCCTGGTGTACGGGCAACGCATCTAGGTCGGACGGTGGTGTAAAGTGGCCCGCCAGAAAGGCGCCCGATGACGTCGCCAGAAAACAATCCCGTCGCCACATCTGGTCAGGAAGTTCTTCCCGCCTTACCCTTTGACAGCTGGAAGGACACACAGGCAACGCTGCACATGTGGACGCAGGTTGTGGGCAAGGTGCGCCTGAAACTCTGTCCACTGGTGAACCACTGGTGGAATGTGCCGTTCTACGTCACGGCGCGCGGCCTGACTACCTCCGCGATGCCGTATGACCGCGGCATTGTGGAAGTCCAGTTCGATTTCATCAACCACAAGCTGATCATCAAGACCAGCGACGGTGGCACGCGAACGCTGCCGCTGAAACCCCAAAGTGTTGCTGCCTTTTGCCAGAGCTTCATGGCCGCACTGGGTGAGCTCGGCGTGGATGTCAAAATCTGGACTACCCCATGTGAGCTTACCGATCCCATTCCCTTCGAGAAGGACCAGATTCACGCAACGTATGACGCCGAGGCCGTACATCGCTTCTGGCGCATCTTAGTGTGGGTTGACACGGTTTTGAAGGACTTCAGGACGAGCTTTATCGGCAAGGCCAGCCCCGTCCACTTTTTCTGGGGGAGCTTCGATCACGTAGTGACGCGCTTCTCCGGACGGCGCGCGCCTGATCGTCCCGAGGCCGATTCGATTACCCGCGAAGCCTATTCTCACGAAGTCAGCAGTGCCGGGTTCTGGCCCGGCGGAGGTGACATCAAGGGCCCAGCCTTTTACTCGTACGCCGCTCCCGAGCCGCCCGGCTTTGCGGAACAGCGGGTCGGCCCAAAGGCGGCCTTCTATCATCCGCAGATGAAAGAATTCCTGCTGATGTACGACGACGTGCGAACGGCCGATTCTCCGAAAACGGCGTTGATGGAATTTCTGCAGAGCACCTACGAAGCCGCTGCGGTGTGCGCCAACTGGGACCGCAAGTCCCTGGAACGCTGACTGCGCAACAGGAGTGTTATGTCCGCGAACTGCACGCATCTCGATCAAATCAAGATCACGCACACTAAGGTCCACGTTTGTGAAGACTGCGTCAAGATCGGCGACACGTGGGTACATCTGCGGCTTTGCATGGAATGCGGCCATGTCGGTTGCTGCGATTCATCCAAGAACAAGCACGCCACCAAACACTTTCATCGCACCACGCACCCTCTCATGCGCTCCATCGAGCCGGGCGAAACCTGGACATGGTGTTACGTGGACGAAATGTCCCCCGGCGACGTGCCGGACTGATCTCAGGGTCGCGATCCATCCGATGGCTACTCGCCAATCCAAAACCGCGCACCGGCCGTTATAGTATTTGAGCGCTGAAGAAGATCAGTGCACTCGAAGAGTAGCTAAGGCGTGAATTCAGCGGATTCCGAAAACTCGTCCTCCAAACCAACCCGTCTGTTATTGACCTGGGGTTCGCTGGCTCTGGCGGCCGCAGAGAGCATCTGCGTTGCTGCCGTCGGACTCAGCGGGCTGCGGGTCGCGCTCGGCCTAACCTCGCTACTGGCTGCCGGAGCCGGTGGCCCGGCACGAGGCCTTCATCGCGAAGCCATTCGCATTCCGCTGTTGACAGTCGGAGCGATTGGGGCCGCCATCAGCCTGCTTTTGTTGTGGAATGAGGAGCGACTGCGGCGCAATCCAGCAGCCGCCTGGCGCATGCGGCCGCTCACGCCTCAGCAGCGCCGGCGGCGCTGGTTTCAACTGGCAGCGGCCATCCTGACGCTCCTCCTGGTTGCGGCCGAGGTCATAACCCATCCCTGGTTTCACAAGGAGTTCTAGCAGGTTTACTCACTGCTGGCGATCTCCTCCTGCAAACGAGCATGCAAACGGTCGCTGTAGCCCACGGGTATCTCGAAAGTACGATCGTCGGCGATCAGGACCAGGATGTTCCGCGTTGAATCCAGCACCGCGGCGCAGTGGCGGCAGTGGGCAAGGTGCTCCTCGATGGCCTCGCGCAAATCGGGGGCGACGTCGCCCTCGATGTAGTCGGAGATTTGATCCCACACGTGCTTGCAGTTCAGAACCATGATCCACCCGCCCTGTTCCGGAACAGCCCGAACACCCCGCTTCTCTTCGATGCCAATTGCGGCGCCAGAATCTTCTGCATCATCAATCGCGCCCGCAGCAGCCGCGTTTTCACCACGCCCTCGCTAACCCCCAATGCAGTCGCACTCTCGGCAATACTGAGCTCCTCCACATCGCGCAGCAGCAGCACCTCGCGATACATCTCCGGCAAACTGGCGATCGCCTTCTGCAGCAGTTGGCGCAATTCCTTCCGCTCCAACGCCTGTAGCGGAACTTCGCGCCAGTCGCTGATAACGCTTGGTGTAAAACCATCGTCCTCGTCTGGCGGAGACTCATCCACGGGTTCAAACTTCAGCACTCGCGCATGCCGCAGCCGGGCGCGGGCCTCGTTCATGGCGATGGAGATGAGCCACGTGCTGAATTTCGACTCTGCGCGAAAATTGCGCAGGTTCTTCAGCGCCTTCAACACCGTTTCCTGGGCCGCATCTTCTGCGTCCTGTTCGTTCTGCAGAATGGAGAAGGACGCCACGTACACGCTTTTCTCGTAAGGCCGCACCAACTCGTGGAAGAGTTCGCGCTCGCCTGCGAGGACACGCACGATCACCTCACCGTCGCGGGTTACCGGCGACTCGCCGGCCACCGAGCCCGTGCTGTGTGCTTCCGCTGTCACGCCAATATCGCTGCCTCGGCCAGGGACGAAGTACTACACGGTATCAAGACTCTGATACCCGAACCGGACAATAAGTTACAACCGAATGGAGCACCGGCGCGTGGGCTACAGCCTCACCAGCGTGAGAGCGGGAAAAGCGGCGCGATAGAGATGATCGTCGAGTGTGAGGAGGCGATATCCGTGCTCGGAAGCATGGGCCCCAATGAGGAAGTCAGCCAGAATGCGGCGCGGGCCCGAAGCGGGCTTCTCTTTTCGCCGAGCGGTGTATTTCTGAAATGCCCGTCCCGCGGCGCGCCAGACCGCTTCCGGCAAGTTCCAATCGAGGGCAATACCCGTGTCCCTGAAGAACGTGTCGAGAAAAATTTCGCTGCGGCCAGGCGCAGCCATCAGCTCAGCGATGACCGGCGCGCCGGCAACCAGTCCACCGAGGCTAAGCGCTTTGTCCAAAGCCGATTGCGCCGTCTGGCTGAGAGCCGGGTCGCGGTCCCAGAGCGCTACGATGACGTTGGTATCCACGGCTGTCGTCATCGCCCACGCGTCTCCCGCAACCAGCGATTAATGCCCCTCCGGCCGGATGGGATCGCGGGGTTTCCGATTCCCCGGTACTTGGCGAAGGGACTCTTCTTCCTTACCGGTCGCACCCACACACCTTCTTCGCCGCTTTCAAAAATCAACCGGTCTCCGCATTGAACGCCCATCGCGCGACGGATCTCGTGCGGCACTGTGACTTGCCCCTTGCTTGTGATCTTGGCTTGCTTCTGCAACCGCCGCCTCCCAGTTTCCTTACTTTATCATAGGCTCCTTACCTGTGAGCGTGTGGCTATGGGATTCCTGGCGGGCGGCCCACCGTTTCGACTCGGGAATATACATTGGCTTTATCGAGGGTGCCCCACCCTCGTCGCCCTCCTTTGGCGACAGGAACTTGCCCTGAGCTTGCCGAGGGGTGGGAGGAGAAACCTCGGTCATTGTTACCCCTTGGCACCACCAAATGATCTTTGTGCCCACCCTCCCAGAGAAAGCGAGAGGGCGGGCCGTTCTAAGCGTAGGAAGTGACAGCCATCCACTCCAGTTACGGGGCGAAGTAGCCGGAGATGTCCAACAGCAACTGGGTCAGATCGCTCGCGTACACATCGATCAAGCCCGTGGTAGTCGGCACAATCGCCATGTTCGAGGTGACCGCCCCGTCACTGGCGTTTAGCGTCGAAACCAGCGGCTTGTTTGCTCCATCGGGCCACAATGTCAGATAGCCCAGCGTCGCCCGAGGAACTACGGTGGCATTGAATACGTAAGCCTGCGCCTGGCCTGAGACTGCACAATAATTATCCAGCACATCCAGCACGTATTCGCCACTAAACCATCCGCCCCGCCCTAAACGAGTATCGAGAGTGCGACAAGCTTGCAGCGGATACAGCGACAATGGATTGGGACCTGAATTTGCCGGCGCAAAATACCCGTTGATGTCCGTGATCAGGTCTGTGTCGTTCGTCACATAGGTGCTGATCTTGCCGCCGCTGCCCGCTGGCACAATCGCCGCATTGGCCACGACCGTGCCCGTCGGCGCGTTCAGTGTGGAGACGACCGGCCTGCTGTGGCCCGTGGGCCACACCGTCAGATAACCCAGCAATCCATGGGGCACCACGGTGAAGTTAAGCGAATAGGCTTCTGCGCTGCTGGGAATGCCGCAGGACGTCGCATCCAACACCGGAAAATCGCGTTGCTGGCCGCCGGCCAGGAACGGTCCCCCGAGAGAGCCCACTGGGTTCCGAGTATCGACGACACGGCAGGGCGGCAAGGAGAAGAACGCAAGGGGGGAGTTGTTCGCGGTGTCAAAGTAGCCGTTGATGTCCAGAATCACATTGGTCGTATCGGTGACATATACGCTGACCGACGCATTGACGCCTCCTTGCAGGATCGCCGCATTGGCCTTCACCCGGCCATCAATAGAATTCATCGTTGACGTGGAGGGCTGGTACTGACTGGTAGGCCACATGGTGAGGTATCCCAAAGGCCCACTCGGCACCACCGTAACATTTAGCGCATAGGCGACCGCGGTGGCGGGAATGCCGCAGCTACCCTCTGAAATGGGGAAGTCCCGCCTGGTTCCACCTTGAATCGGTGGTCCACCAAAGGTGCCGTTCGGGTTACGGGTGTCCACTACGCGGCACGGAGTCACCGGGATGAATTGGAGTTTGAGGTCTCCGGCGACGACCGCAACGGTGTTGTCGTAACTGTTCGTCACATAAATTCTGTCGGTGGACTCGTTGACCGCTAGTAGCCCCTGCCTGTTATACCCTACATCCCCTACACCAACCGTGATAGTGGTGTTGGTAGCCCCATTAATCACCGCTAAGGGTTCTCCGTAGCTGCCTACAACGTAGATCATGTTCGTTTTTGAATCGACTTGGACGTTGGCAGGGTAAAAACTCGGGAGGCCGCCGACGGTCGCGCTGTTATTGGTGGCGCCATCGATGACCGTTACAGAGCCGGTGTAGCAGTAGTTATTGTCAGCGCACTCATTCACCGCGTAGATTTTGTTAGTCGTAGAGTTGACTGCAATGCCAGTCGGATAGTATCCGGCGCTCACGGTGCTGATGACGTTATTAGAGGCGCCATCGATGACGGAAACCGAGCCCAGGTTGGAATTGGAACCATACTCATTCACTACGTAAATCTTGTTGGTGGTGGAGTTGACCGCGAGACCCATGGGATAACGCCCGACAGTGACAGTCGAGGTGGTATTCGTGGCCCCGTCAATCACGGTCACGGTTCCAGAGTACATGTCATTTGTGACATAGATCTTGTTGGTCGCGGAATTGACCGCGATCGCCACGGGGCTATTCCCAACATTGACAGTCAAAGTGTTATTGGTGACTCCGTCGATCACCGTCATGGTTCCAGGGTTGCCGTAATTGAGCACATAGATCTTGTTGGTCACTGAATTGACCGCCACGGGGCCATTCGGATTACCTGGGACGTTGAGGCTCGTGGTGCTATTGTTGTTGTTGGCATCGATTATCGTCACGTTCCCACTACTGCAGTCGTTGATGCTGACGCACTCATTGGCGACATAGATTCTGTTGGTCACGGAGTTGACCGCGACGCCAAGGGCGATATAGCCCACGGTGACGGTTTGGGTGTTGTTGACAGGGTCGATCACTGTCACGGTCCCATTGCTGCAGTTGTTGATGCTGGCGCACTCATTGGCGACGTAGGTGTAGTTGGTTATCGAGTTAACCGCTACACCCTCTGGGTAAGCGCCCACCGGTAGCGTCGCAGTCACGACCTGGGCAACGGAAAACAGCGAGGACAGAGTGAAAGTGACTGCTGCCAACAGCAGCAGAAGACGACGAGTGGCTTGCATGGAGTTCCTCCCAATAGCGTTCTCTGGGTTCGAATCCTTTGTCGCTCACGCGTCGGTGCCGATACCAGTCATGCTTTCGAAGGCTACAGAACTCGGCCAGTCTGTCGCGCATGCATGAAGGTTCGTGCAGGGGGACGCGCGAAAGTAGGACAACGCGCGAAACATAACCCAGTTTTGGTCAGAAAGCAAGGAAAAAGCTGGACCACGACGTTGCCGAACACATCGTAGCCGGGTGTCCTACCCTTTCGACTCGAGACTAGACATTAGCTTTATCGTGGGTGCCCCGCCCTTGTCCGCCGCCGTTGCGGACAGGGTGGGAGGAAGCGAGAAGGATGGGTACCCCAAGATTAAAGACTCATCCGGAAAGGGTGGGCCGCCGCGCCCCTGGTTACCTTCGTAACCCCCCACTGTGACCTGCATCACTAACTTTTTCTCTCCTTTGTGTTTACCTTGAACCTGTGGTGGGATGCGACTAGTTCCCATCTCCTAAATCGGTTCGGGTTGTATCAGGGCACGACTTCAGTCAGGATTATGCACTTGACACAAGGACGCATCTGTGCTATTGTTGTTTCTGTGATTGAGGCTTCCCACTCCCGCCCTCCTGTTCTTTCAGGTGCTTCTTTACGGCGCGGACAATCTTCGGGTGGAAGATATGCCGCAAGGCTTCTTCGTCCGTCATGTCCATCGGGTG
The DNA here is from genome assembly GCA_963782275.1 of uncultured Acidobacteriaceae bacterium. GTDB lineage: Bacteria > Acidobacteriota > Terriglobia > Terriglobales > Acidobacteriaceae > Bog-257. Next base: position 333,574 of record CAWAJA010000018.1, read on the forward strand.
CTTCTTCAACTTCTTTCGTGACATGGTGAGTCCTTATGATCGAAGCCATTGACCTGTGCGAATTGATGGAACGCTACGGCGATGAACAGTCCTGCCGCAATTACCTTGAGCACCTGCGCTGGCGCAATGGCGTTCGCTGCCCCAAGTGCAAGGGCGAGAAAATCTCGTCCATCCTGAAGCGCGACCAGTACAACTGTGATAACGAGTCATGCCGCTACCAGTTCTCGGTGACGGCAGACACGATGTTCCATGACACGCACCTGCCTTTGGTTAAGTGGTTCCTTGCGACGTTCCTGATTTGCCAGTCGCGCAAGGGGATGTCTGCTAATCAGCTTAAACGGATACTGCGTATCAACTACCGCACTGCATGGTATCTCTGCCATCGCATCAGGGACGCGATGAAGGCCGTAAATCCTAAGCCTCTTGGCGGAACGATTGAGGTAGATGAGACCTTCGTCGGCGGTAAGCAACGTGGCCATCAGCACAAGCCCGGCCATCCTGAATGCAAAAAAGAAGTGGTCATTGGCATCCGGCAACGTGGTGGGGCGCTGCGCTTTTTCCACGCTGAGGATGTGAAGTCTGGCACACTGGCGAAATACATCCGCGAGAATGTCTCGCAGGATGTTGATGTGATTATGACCGATGAATTTGGCGGATACCCGAAGGCTTTGCATGATGCAGGCGTTCTCGCGGAGCACAAGACGGTCTGCCATAAGGATGGGGTTTATGCCATTGGCGATGTGTATACCAACACCGTAGAATCCGCGTTCTCGCTCTTGAAGCGCGGCATCATGGGAACGTGGCATCGTATTAGCGCAAAACATCTGCAAGCCTATCTTGACGAAATGTGCTTCAGGTTCGACAATCGCCAAAATCCATTTCTGTTCCGTGACACGCTGTTAAGACTGCTCCAAACCGAGCACCTTGAGTACAAACAGCTAGTCGCATAACGGTGTAATTTCTAACGGCTTACCACTCCCTTCGTTCACGATTCGACATTTGAGAACAGTATCAACGTTGTTTCCTTGTAGTCTAATTTTGGCGATGTATATGCCTGACGGAAACTCAAAATCTTTTTCTCTCCAATCAGGACTTGCTTTCAGTACGGTTTCGTTGTTTGGCGTATAAAAGGCATCATCATCCAGATACTTCATAGCGATATCAAGCATGTACTCCGTACCGCTAGGGGGGATATCTAATGGTAATAATCGGTCAGCACTCTTCCCAGCTTCGGCTGGGCCGGGCGAATCCTCCCAGCGATGAAGTCTCTCGTTAGCAGCAGATGTTCCATCCTCACGAGATATCTGCACCCTAGCAGCTACCTTTTCAGCCGTTTGTCGGTCTGTTATACCTGCTGGTTCATTAGCAATTCGTAGATGGTAGAAGGTAGGTCTGCCGACAATCCTTTGCCATGCTTGCGGGACTGCTGGCGAATCTGCAAGTCTTATTTCGGTTACGACAATGGGGTTGTCGTGGAAAGACACACCCTTGCAGACCAATTTCGGAACGCCGTCTAGCTTTGCTTCTAGGCTTCGAGTGTGGCGATACGAACCCTCGAAGATCATCAGCACTGTAATCATCAGCAGGCCAATAATCCAGACCTCCCAGCCAAACTTGGGGAGCTTCCATGCGGCATCCCACGCGACCTTGAAAGAGTCCGAACCGTATTTGCCGACCAATACGTCCGCCGAACACACGAGCGTCCACGCACCGAAAATCATTGCCCACCACCACTGGCCGATGCGTCCTCCGTGCTTGAATCTGTCTTTAATGAAGTGCATGATTGTGAATTGTAGCACCTTGCGTCAGATGCACAATCCTGACTTCAGTCGTGCCGAACAGGGCGCGGAAGAGGCCGGGCTTTAGCCCCTGTACCCTTAACACAGGCTCCCTCAGTGGCCAAAGCCCACGTTGTTGTTGACTCGGCCCCGGCCCGGCTGAAAGCCGCGCCCTGATACAAAACGATTTATGAAAGACGTTGGGGTTGACAATAGTAGCTGACGCCTTGGGGCCGGACGAGCGTCCCTTGCCAGTGATACATTTGTGACCCGCCGGTTTCTGGGAAACATTTTAAGAGAAAAGATCGGGAGAAATCATGAACAAGCCTGTTTATATCGCAGCCTACAACCAGTCGAAGTTCGGAAAACTGATGGACATGACGGTGCCGCAGATCTTGTCGAACGCGGTGACAGGAGTGTGTGAGCAGATCAAAGTTTCGCCCTCCAGTATTGACGCTGGCGCGGTCGGCTCGGCCTGCAACTTTACCTTGAACAAACAAGGCTTGCTGTCGGGTCTGGTAGCGGCAGTGCCCGGAATGGCGGCCAAGCCGATCGAGTCCGTGGAGAACGCTTGCGCTTCCGGCGGCCAGGCGGTGCTGGCGGTCATCTACAAGCTCCTCAGCGGAGTTGGCGATGTCGGAGTTGCTATCGGCTACGAGAAGATGCGCGACAACGACGGCAAGATGGACGGCAAGTTGATCGGCGAGGTCCTCGGATACTACTCGCACCCCGATGAGCGTACTGGCAAGGTCTTCGTATTCCCGCATCTGTTTGCCGAGATCATGCAGTGCTACATGCAGGTGTACGGTGTGAGCGAGAGCGACCTGGCGCAGATTGCCGTGAATGAATATCAGAATGCGAAGTACAACCCATGGGCGCAAATGAATAAGGTCCAGATTACGCTCGATCAGGCAATGAAGATCGAGGGCATCAATCGCTATGTTGTCGAGGGCCTGCCGCTGAAGACCTACGATTGCTCGCAAATCACCGATGGCTATGCGGCGCTGATTCTCGCGACTGAAGAAGGTTTGCAGAAGCTCGGCGTGGCGAAGGCAGACTGCGTGGAGATTGCAGGCTATGCGCAAGCGACCGATCCGCTGCAGAAGGAAGGACGCAACACCTTGTTCCCAACCGGCGCGTACACTGCGATGAAGAAGGCCTACGACATGGCGGGCGCAACGCCTGCTGACGTGAATGTTGCCGAAATCCATGACTGCTTCACGGTTGCCGCAGCGATTGGAACTGAAGTGATCGGCAAAGCCGCTCCCGGCAAGGGCGCGCGCTATTGGGTTGAAGGTAAGGCCGAGGTGGACGGCGAGTGCGCCATAAATATGTCCGGCGGGCTGATTGCGAAAGGACATCCGATCGGTGCGACTGGCGTGGCCATGCTGGGAACGTGTTTCCGGCAATTGCAAGGCAAAGCCCAGAGGGAAATCCAGAGGAAAGATCCCAAAGTAGCGGCCACTTTCAATATCGGTGGCGCGCTGTGCGCGTCGGTTTGCACGGTACTAAAGAACGCGTCGTAGTCCGAGGGATGCGTGCTTCTTGCTGATAAGGAAGGCTGCGAATCTGCGAAATGCTGAGCTGCGGAGCTGCTTTTTCCCTGCTTCGGGAGGGAAAAGTTTCTGGCGCGATAACGATCAGGGCTGATACAGTGCCTACGTTATTGTCCGATTGCGCTATACTTCCGGTTTCAGCAGGCGCCCTCATGACATCCTCATCCGCGAACCCAAAACCCCGGCTCATTCTTTGTATCGACGACGACGACGTTGCCCTGCGCGTCCGCAGGCTGCTGCTGTCGATCGCTGGATATGAGGTTCTCACGGCTTCGTCTGGCGAAGCCGGCCTGGAAGTTCTCAAGCGGAACCCTGTCGAGTTGGTGATTGCTGACCACTTTCTAAGCGCCAAGACAGGAACTGAGATCGCCCGCGAAATGAAAGAGCTCAAACCCGAGGTACCAATTCTCATCGTTTCCGGAACCACTGACAAGCCGAGCGGTCTTGAATTCGCCGAAGGATTTCTTTCTAAAGGCGAGATGCCAGATGTGCTGCTCGATACCATCGCTCGCTTGTTGAAGGCCTAGCCAAGTCTCGGCGAGTCGGCCCAACCCAAACCGATCTTCTAGGTAACCATCGCGAGGAGCCACTGCGCTCTCTTATGGCATTTTAATGCTATATAAATTGTCACGTATCTACCATATAGTGCCATATAACTATTGCGAGTTTAGTGCCAGATTAGAGGCGCAAAGACTTCTCTAAAAGTGGGGTAAAACATGAACTCCAGGTTCCGTGGCAGCGCCATATTGTACTTATTCAAGGTAGCCAGCATTTTCCTGTTGCTGGCTACAGGTCGGCAAGCCGCAGCTCAGTGGCAACAGGGATTCGACTTCCGGAACACGAAAGCCTTCGTCGCAGATCCGTCAGGCTCCACATATGTTCTCGCCACCACGGCTTATCCGACGAAAGCTAATGGCGTCACCTATGGCTGGGCGAAAACCTCGTTGGTTCAGGGCCGGGATCGCAACTCGAAGCTGGATCCACGGCTGGCGGGGATAAACTTCACGACCAACGGTTCGCCTGCCAAGTTCTATGTCGATTTGCCATCGCCAGGTACGTACAACCTGTTGCTGGCGATGGGCGATGCAAGCTTTCAGCAATGTTGGCGACAGTGCCAAATTCAGTTCCTCGATGGCAACACGGTGCTGGCGACGCTGACTGAGGGAGTGACCAACCTGAGCTACTTCTACGATGCTGTGGGGAACAACTGGTCCGCCGCGGCGTGGCCGGGCAGCAACCTCAGCCAACAAGTGACCCTGACGGGCACCCGACTGACGATGGTGGTGGGAACCAACCAGACGACAGGAGACTACACGCCAATCGCTTTCCTTGGGGTAGCCCAAGTTTCCGGTCTACCGAACTTCGCGATTTCGGCCTCGCCTGCGTCGCTCAGCGTTGCCCAGGGAAACCAGGGCTCATCAACCATTACGACCACCGTCAGCGGTGGCTTCGACAGTGCGATCATGTTGTCGGCCTCAGGGGTGCCATCAGGGACAACAGTAAGCTTCAGTCCGAACCCAATTCCGGCACCTGGTTCGGGCGACTCGAGCATGACTATTACGGTTGGCGGAAGCACGACTCCCGGAACTTATCCCATCACAGTCACCGGCGACGGTGGAGGCATCCAGCAAAATACCACTGTCACGCTGATGGTGACAGCCCAACAGCCAAACTTCACGATCTCAGCTTCGCCCGCCTCGCTCAGCATCCAGCAAGGCAACCAAAGCACTTCGACCATCACCGCCTCGATCAGCGGTGGATTCAACAGCGCGATCGCTTTATCGGCGTCAGGAGTGCCGTCGGGGACGACAGTTAGTTTCAATCCCAACCCGATTCCAGCGCCTGGCTCTGGTAGTTCGACCATGACCATTACGGTTGGCGGAAGCACGGGTCCCGGAACTTATCCCATCACAGTCACCGGCAACGGCGAAGGCATCCAGCAAAATACTACCGTCACGCTGACGGTGACGGCGGCCAACGGTTGGCAGCAGGGATTCGACTTCCGCAACTCGTCAAGCTACGTGACGGATCCTCCCGGCGACACCCATGTTTTGTCCACAACGAAATATCCCACTACAGTGAACGGGGTGACCTTCGGCTGGGTAAATACTTCCCTGGTGCAAGCCCGGGATCGCAACTCGAAGCTCGACCCGCGTTTGGCCGGGATTAACTTCATAACCAATGGGTCGCCGGCGACGTTCTATGTGGACCTGCCGTCGCCGGGGACGTACAACCTTTCGCTGGCTATGGGTGATGCCGGCTACCAGCAATGTTGGAAGGAGTGCCTCATTCAGTTTCTGGATGGCAACACCTTGCTTGCAGCGGTGACCGAGGGAGTAACTAACCTGGGCTACTTCTACGATGCTGCAGGGAACAACTGGTCTGCCGCGGCCTGGCCGGGCAGTAACCTCAGCCAGCAGGTAAGCCTGACTGGCACGCGACTGACGATGGTTGTGGGGACAAGCCAGGCCACGGGAGACTTCACGCCCATCGCATTCCTGGGAGTGGCGCAAACCTCCGGTTCGCCAAACTTCGCAATGTCCATTTCGCCTGCATCGCTCAGCGTGCAGCAGGGGAACCAAGGCACATCCACGATCATGACGGCCATCAGCGGAGGCTTTAACAGCGCGATCGCTCTGTCGGCTTCTGGAGTTCCGGCGGGTAGCACGGTGAGCTTCGACCCCAACCCGATCCCAGCGCCGGGGTCGGGCAACTCCACGATGACCATCACGGTTGGTAATACGCCGGTGGGAAGCTATCCCATCACAGTGACCGGCAACGGCGGAGGCATCCAGCAAAATGCCACCGTGACGTTGGTGGTGACCGCTGCCGGAAATCAGGGTCTCAGCAACGCCTATGTCGGACAGCCGTATGCGTTCACGCTGCAGTCTTCTTTCGGCACGCCTCCTTACACCTATCAACTCACCCTCGGAGCTCTTCCGCCTGGGCTCGCTATGGATCAGTCTGGCGATATCACCGGAACTCCCACCACGACTGGTGAATTTCCTTTTGAGGTCCTGGTAACCGATTCCTCCCAGCCACCGCAGCAGCAAACCTTTGACTACACGTTGAACGTTTTGATTGCGGTCACCACCTATCACAATGACAACTACCGTTCTGGAGCAAACACCAACGAGACTCTGCTCAACACAACGAATGTGAGGGTGCAGACGTTCGGGAGGCGCTCCGTCTTTGCCGTGCAGGGATACGTGTATGCTCAGCAGCTCTATGTGCCGGGCGTCAACATCAACGGCGTAGCACACAACCTGGTTTTGATAGCCACGGAGCACGATCAGGTTTATGCGTTCGATGTAAATAGCGGACAACAGGTTTGGCAGGCGAACTTTCTCGCGTCCAGCGGTAACATTGTCATTAGTACAGTCGCGTCCCCTGGCGACACGAATTGCGGAGACCTTGTTCCGGAGGTCGGGATTACTGGAACCCCGGTTATCGACACCTCCACTGGCACCCTGTATGTGGTGGCGAAGACCAAGGAATTCAACAAACAGACAAACCAGACGACCTTCTATCAGACTTTGCACGCGCTGGACATAACTACGGGTCTGGATAAAGTAACGCCGCAGCGGATCAGTGCCACGGCTACCGGCAACGGTACAGGTTCGGTCAATGGCGTGCTGACGTTTGATCCTTTGGTCCAGGCTCAACGGCCCGGGCTGATGATTCAAAATGGGGCAGTGTTTATTGCCTTCGCCTCGCACTGCGATCTCGGCACCTACCACGGATGGATCATGGCCTTCGACAAGAATACCCTTCTCCCCAGCGGCGTCACCGTGGACACACCCAACGGGTACGAGGGAGGCTACTGGGGAGGAGGCTCGGGTCTGAACGCCGATTCCTCTGGATCGATTTATGGCGCCAGCGGCAACGGCTATTTCGATGTTGACCAGGGCGGCATCGATTACGGAGACAGCATCCTTCGGCTGACATGGTCGAGTGCGAGCAAAACGTTCACCGTGGCAGACTATTTCACTCCGTCGGATCAACTCAGCCTCGATCACGACGACACCGATCTTGGTTCCGGCGGGATACTGCTCCTGCCCGATCAGCCGGGCGCGAAATATCCTCATCTGCTGGTGCAAGCCGGAAAGGAAGGCACGATCGATCTCGTGAACCGGGACAACATGGGCCATTTTCATTCCGGAGACGACAGCCAAATCGTGCAAACCATTCCGTTTGCCATTGGTGGAATATGGGGAGCTCCCGCCTTCTGGAACAACACCGCCTATTTCGGTGGCACATTCGACTACCTGAAGGCATTCTCGTTTGATCCCAATGCACAACTGTTTTCCCTGAGCTACTCGTCGAGGTCGCTCAAGAGCTTCAACTATCCCGGACCAACGCCTTCCGTGTCCGCGAATGGCGACGCGAACGGGATTGTATGGATCGTTGAGAACGACACCTTTGGCGGAGGCGCAGCCATTTTGCGTGCTTACGATGCGACCAACCTGGGGACTGAGCTCTACGATTCGAGCCAAGATTCGGGGCGCGACGGCGCTGGACTCGCAGTGAAGTTCACGGTTCCGACGGTGGCCGACGGATATGTATTCGTCGGAGCTGAAAATGAGGTGGACATGTACGGGTTGTTGCAGTGACGATTTCGGGCAACCACGCGCGAGGCCGAGATTTTCAAGGCTGGCACAACGGTGCGCAGCGTTGGCTCGGTCCTCCCCTCCCTCGCACTTACCTAGAATCAACAACTTAGGCGGCATTTGTGTTGTAAAATATTCCATCTAAACGACTTACATGTAAAATATTGACTCCTATGTAGTTAGCAATGAAAAATCGCTGAAAAGACGTCTATCTAGCCTAACTTATATATGATGGTGCCAATATACCCAAGCTCCTACTCCCCTCCCCCATCCCGTCCGCAAAATATTGAAAACAAGGGGCGACCGGAAAAGATTCCCCGCAAAATATTGAGCCCGTGAGAGTTGCAGGTAAAATATTCCGGAATAAGGACTTAGGAGAGCCGCTGTAACCGCGGTTTGCTCTTCGCCGTTCGCTCTTCGCCATGTCATCCCGACCGAGGACTTCAGTCTGAGCGGAGAGCCTGCCCTGAGCTTGCCGAAGGGGATCTGCTGTTTCTGGCAATTGACAACTGACCACTGGCAACTGGGATTGGAAGGGCGGGGAGCAAAGCAACGACAGCAGCGATCGAGTCACACAGTCCTGCTCTCGAGGATGTTCTGGGAGCAGTGCAAACACAACTCCTCGACATCCTTCGCGACCAGCCTACCCGACAGCGCTCGCCAGAGCAAGACTCCTACGTCACAGAGCAGTGTGACGAGCCCGAATCGAGACTCCATGCGGCCGCCGGCGGCGACTCTCGTACCGTTATCTCCATTTCTCCGCCGATCCCATCAAAGTAGCACCAACCTCTGTGACGGTGGTCACACCCAATCCTGAATTTTGAATCTAGGATTCAGACGTGCCGGAACTCGTGAGTTACTGCTCAGGTCCCGACGACTCTGACGAGGAGATGCGAGATGAAAGTCCTTATCTGTTTGCCGTAGCGCTCACGCTGCTGCCCGTGATCGTTGCCAGCGCGGGTACCCTCGTCGTGCACCCGATCGCTAACAGATCATCCAGAAAATCAGACCTCCAAGTGCCAGCAGCTTTGGCAGCACTATTCCGTGAGCTGCGATGGTAGAGCTCCTGTGATAACGAGGAACTCATCCGTCCGCTGCAGGTGACTTCAGACTCGTTTACGAAGACGAGCGAGTAGCCCTTGCGGTTCGGGCTTTCAGTGGTGCAGAACAAAGAAATTGCAGGAAAGGGAGAGTTAGATGAAATTCGCTCGAAAGATAGCTCGCGTTTATCCGCTGTTGGGATTGTTGGTGTTGCTTTCGTTGCTTGCGGGTTGCACGAAGGCGGTTCCGGACTACTCGGCGACCGCTAAGATGACGAAGTACGACAACCTGCGCGCGATGGAATACTGCGAGGTGTTTCTCATCGGCGGGAACCCAATTACGAAAAACTTGAAGGCGGCCGTTTATAACACGTCGTATCTCAACAACCAGGCGAATCCGCTTGTAACGTGCCCGGCTGACCTCTGGGCCAAGATCGACCCGGAAACCTTGAAGAAGCAGTACGACATGCTCGGGGTTTTCAAGAACGGCCCACGGATGTGGGTCAACGACTGGATTCAGCTTCCCGTCGCCCAGGACATTACAACCTTCGACGGCGGACTGCAGACGCATTGGTTCATGACGGTTGACCTCCCGAAAGATATGGAGGTGGGCAAGAAAGGCTCGACTGCCTACAAGCCAACCATCGGTCACAGGAACTCCCTTATGGGATTCGTGGCGGGCAAGCCGGTCTTCCTATTGGACGATCCAGACGGCAACACATGGGTGATGCAAGCGTCGTCGCAGATTGTCGATCCGAACCTGACGTATGACCAACTGGCGAATTCTGGGTGGCAAGCTGAAACTGCCGCCGGGTTGGAAGTTTCGGGTGACCGTCCTCGACCGCGATCTCAACATCAAGGCGATCAACGGAGATGCTTGGATCGTGCAGGACGACCTGGAAAACACCTACGACAAATGCTTTGAGGAAGCCGGCCAGACGGCCTGCACCTTCAAGCCGTAGGTTCTGGTTCCCGTAAAGAATGAGTTTGTTTACTCCCTATCTGTAAAAGGACGAGGAGATCCAATCATGAAGCAAAAAGTATTGTTCAATCTTGTGCTTGTGGTGATGCTGACCGCGGTTTGCGGTGCAGCATTCGCCCAGACCGCCGAGCAGAACATGGCCGCGCAGTCCAAGCAGCACATCATCCCGGGCAAGCAGCTTCACGCGGTCGGGCCGAACTATGAGTTCTGCGAGGTGGCTCCTATCGTCGGCACGTCGAAGGAAAACGCGGTCGCGAACTTCTACAACCCGACCGGCGTAGACCACTGCAGCCCGGAACAGTTCACACAGATCGTTGGCGACAAAGAGAAGATCATCAAAGACGCGGGCGCAATCAACGTCTTCCTGAACCCCAGCCGTCATTGGACTTGGGATGAATTCTGGGTCTATGAAGTCGGCGATGAGCAGCAGTTTGGACCGGTCAAGATGGTTTGGATGGGTGTCGTACCCGTGGAGGCGATGCAAGCGGCAGTCGGCCAAGGCCACTACCATCCCGGCCAGATCCATCGCAACAACGCGTACCGGTTCAAGAAGGGAACCCAGGTTTATCTGATCGACATGGGCGGCGGGAAAGTGTTGGTCATGCAGTCCTGGACCAACTTCGTCAATAAGGGCGAGACGGCGGACAACCTCAAAGACCTTGGCAGCCAGTTCAAGGAGCTGCCCGCGGCCTGGAAGTTCCGCACCAAGGTGCTCGACAAGGACCTGAGGGTCGGAACGCCGCCGCCGAACCACCTTGCGTGGGTGACGCAGGACGAGTTCCAGAACACGTACCAGGGCTGTGGCTACGACAAGGCCTGCAGCTACGTTCCATAGAAATACGACTTAGCTGGGCGCGGGTGATCTCGCACGCGCCCTAAGCCTTCCATGGGGTTGGATGATCGTTTCGCCTGTTGCCGGAGGTAAGACCTATGAAGCTCAAAGGCGCACTCGTGTGTCTAGCGATACTGCTGGCGGTTCTTCTTGTCGCCTGCAGTTCCAAGAACGAAACGAAGACTCCGGGTGTAGAAGAAGCGGTCAGCACCGCGGTTGACGCGTACCTGTACGGCTATCCCTTGATTACGTTCGATGTCGCGCGGGTGCAGCAGACCAACGTGGCCGTGGCTGATGCCGAACATGCTCCCATGGGGCAGATGATCCGTATGCGCACGTATCCAGCGGTAGACAACCACTGCTGCGCCGCGCCGAACGCCGACACGCTCTACACCGAGGCCTGGCTGGACGTCTCCAAGGAGCCGTCGGTGCTCAGCATTCCTGACATGGGTAACCGCTATTACATCATTCCCATGCTGGACGGCTACTCCGAGGTATTCAGCGTGGCCAGTCCGGCAACGACCGGCTACAAGGCGCAAACCTACGCTATTACCGGCCCAGGTTGGACGGGTACGCTGCCGCCCGGCGTAACGCAAGTGAAGTCCGCCACCGGGATGGTTTGGGTGCTGGGGCGCGTGTACTGCACCGGCACGCCTGAGGATTACAAAGCCGTTCACGCCTTGCAGGACAAATTCGCTCTCGTGCCGCTCAGCGCATACGGCAAGCCGTATACACCGCAGCCGGGGCAAGTCGATCCCAACTTCGATATGAAGACGGCAGTCCGCAAACAAGTGGATTCACTTGACATCGACGCCTACTTCACTCGCCTCGCGCAGTTGATGGAGACCAATCCGCCAACCACCGCCGACGCCCCGCTGGTGGCGCGGATGGCCAAGATCGGGTTGGTGCCGGGAAAGGATTACGATCCCAGCAAGCTTGGGGCGTTCGACAAAGAGGCGATCAAGGCGGTCCCCAAGCTGGCGCTGCTGAAAATGGTCAAGCTCCTGAAAGACCAAAAGACAACAAACGGCTGGCTGTACTTCACTTCTGGCGTAGGCAACTGGGGCACCGACTATCCGCTGCGCGCCATGGGCAACATGTTGGGACCGGGATGGAACCGGCCGCAGGACGCCGTTTACCCCCTGTCGCAGAAGGACGCGAGCGGCGACGATTACAACGGCTCAGAGCACAAGTACGTGATACATTTCGACAAGGGGCAGTTTCCGCCGGCCAAGGCCTTCTGGTCGCTCACGCTGTACGATCCGGACTTTTTCTTCGCGCCGAACTCGATCAACCGCTACGAACTGAGCCAGCGCAATAAGTTCATCACCAACAAGGACGGCTCGGTAGACATGTATCTGCAGGCGGAATCGCCGGGCAAAGGCAAAGAGGCCAACTGGCTCCCGGCTCCGAAAGGGAAATTCGTTTTGGTCATGCGTTTATACTGGCCAACATCAACACCACCTTCGATCCTGGACGGAAGCTGGAAACCGCCAGCCGCAACACGGGTGCAGTAGCAACAGGGCCACCCGACAGGACTACTTGGGGAAAAAACGAGAGGACAAAATGATTTATCTGCAAATGCTCAAATTCAAACGGGTGGCGCTTATTTTGGCCGCTGCGATATCAACCGCGGTACTCGCAACCACTCCAGCGCCAGCGCAAAATCCTCAGATGGCGGACAAGTTGATGGCCATCAAAGATGCGCAAGCAGCCAACAAGCAAAAGCTCGCTCAGTACACCTGGCAGGAGACAGAGACCATCAGCATCAAGGGCAGCGTCAAGGACACCAAGGTTTACCAGGTCCAGATGGTCAACGGGCAGCAGCAGAAGACCGAGATCAGCAATCAGAAGGCGGGATCCAGCGGCGGACGGGAAGGCCGCGTGAAAGAGCACGTCGTCGAGAAGAAGACCGCGGAATACCAGCAGTATGGGCAGGACATCGGCGCATTGGCCAAGCAATACACCACGCCCAATCCCGAGGCCCTGATGCAGGCCAAACAGGCGGGGAACATCTCGATACAACCGGGCGGCGGCACGGTGAGCCTGGTCATCAAGAACTACGTGAAGCAGGGAGACTCGATGACCATGACGGTCAGCGAGCAGACCCATTCGCCGGTGAGCGTGCAGGTCAATTCATACTTGAACGATCCCAAGGACGCGGTCACCATTTCCGCGCAATTCGCGCAGTTGCCGGATGGGACAAACCACGTCGCGACTACCAACATCAACGGCGTAAGCAAGCAGCTCGGCATCAACGAGCAGAACTCGAATTATCAAAAGCTGCAATGATGCAGTGAAGAATCCGAATGCGTTAACCTCTGCGGGTCGCGCTGGCAGTTACCGTCCAGAAACGGGCCAGCGATGGTCCGCATGAAGGCGTTGGATGGCGACCGAACGCATGCTGGACAAAGCACAATCACGACCGGACTTGTTTCTCCTGTTGTCCCTGCTGCTGGTCATTCTGATATATCCGGTGCTGGATCACGGCGACTTTCGACGCTTGATCCTCGGCGGGCTGATGTTTGTGCCGGTTATCCTGGCGACGGTAAGGCTATCGAAGATTAAAGGCTGGGTGTGGCCATCCGTTCTGCTGGCGGTGGCCGCCTTCATCTGCTCGGCGGCGGACGCTCTTGTCCCTAACCCAGCGCTCGTCGGGGCCAAATGGGGGCTGCTGACGGCATTTTTTGGACTCACGGTCGTCGGCCTTTTCTCTTATCTGAAGAATGCCCGCTCCGTCACCGATGCGCACCTCTTCACCGCGGCCAGTATCTACTTGTTGCTGGGGATACAGTGGTTCGCCCTCTACTCTGCCATTGATGTCTTCTATCCGGGATCTATCCTGCGCAACGGCGCTACGGTGATGGACCGTTCAAGCGAACTGCTGTACTTCAGCCTGGTAACTCTCTCGACGATTGGCTACGGCGACATCGTGCCGCTTCACGATGAGGTCCGCATGCTGGCGGCGCTGGAGGGGGTCACCGGCGTGCTCTACGTTGCGATCACGGTGGCGCTGCTGGTAAGCGCGTACAAGCAACAGGGCACTTCGCGCGAGCCGTGAACGGCTCATCCAGCTACTGCCCGAGTTGCGCCAGGGCCGCGCGCAAGGGAGCGTCGGATACCTGAATCCATCCCGTGTAAGGCTGGTACAACTCAAGGATGAGGAAAACCGCACAGCAAACCGCCAACGCTGCGGCGAATAGGCTAACCACCACCGTCAAATTGGCGCGTACGAATAGTCCAAAGCTCGCGAAAAGCAACGCGAGCCAGAGGGTCATGATGACCACCAACGGCATAGGAACAGACGAGGCCTTCTGTGCGAACATCAAGGATCGGGTCTGGCCTATTTTAATCGCCATGCTTAACGCCTGCGACTGTAGGAATCGTTGCTCGTCGTTGCTGGGAGAGAGCTGCTGAATTTTGTCGAAGAGGGTGTCGGCATTTGCCGCGAAAGGGGCCTTTTCCGAACCGTCTCGCGCCCAGATAACATTCACATTACGAGCCACGGAGCTGCGCAGGAGAGCACGCAGTTCTTCGGTTTCTGGTCCGTAATGGGCCAGAATCTTATCCAGCAGGACGACATCTGCGGCGAGCTGCGTCACCTCGGCATTCTGCGTATCGTAGGAGCCCTTGCCTGAACCGACTAGCAGTCCGAGCACCAATGCCACCGTTGTTCCGACCAATCCCATCCCGAGTCTTACAACTTCTTTCGTCTCGGGACTTCGATGATCGTCAGGCAAAAGGGAGTGGCCTCGGATGCCAAGCAGCAAACCGGCAAGCACGCACCCGAACACGATCACGCTGATGGTGATGGGACTCACGCTCGAGTTCTGTGCCCTCCTAAGGTTAGGCTTGTCCTGCCCGTGGTTGCGTCCCCTGACACGGCGATCAAAACGCTCTGAAGCGACCCAGCAATTTGACGGCTACGGAGCGGGCACAACCGTATAATGTACGCCATTCGCGCCATAGGCCGGCTGAAACCACGTGTTTCCGCACAGGTAGTAAGTACCTCCGCCGGCAACGTTGGGCGTGATGCAACCCGTCGGCAATGCCCCGTGGACCGAGCCCATCGCGTACGCAGCGGCGACATTGGCATTGGCAGCAGCCGCGTTGGCGTTGGCAGCAGCGGCATTGGCGTTCGCGGCGGCAGCGTTGGCCGTATTGGCTGCGCCGGCGTTGTAGCCCTGAGCGTAGGCATTCTGAGATGCGGCGGCACTTTGAGACGAGGCGATGGCGGCACCGGTAGCCATGCCAACTGCAGCGCCTACAGCGGCGGCACCCGCTGTCGAAGCGCAGTTGTAGCACCCTGCACCGTAGTAGCCCACAGTGGTGGGCGGATGATACGGATAGTACGGCGCGGGCGGATGGTAGTAAGCATCAGCAGGCGGGTGGTAGGCCGTTGCACCGTAGTCAGTGGTGTGAGTTGCGCCGTAGCCCGCCTCGCCTGAAGTGGTTCCACCGTAGGCGTTGGTGTGGGTCGTACCGCCATCGTAGTTATGCGAAGTGCTTCCGCCGTATTCGTTGGTATGGGACGAGCCCTCTCCGTAGGTGTGCGAAGAGCTGGTTCCGTAAGCGCTACTGTGGCTCGTCGAGCCGTAGCTATGTGAAGTGCTTCCGCCGTAGCGATTCGCGTGCGAGTAAGCGGACGCGGTCCCGAACGGCAGTAGCGTGATCGCAAGACTCGCAAAGCCAACGATGATCTTTTTCATGATGTGTACTCCTTGTTACTGAGTTTTGGGTGGCTTGGCCTTCGCTGGTGGCTTGGCGCCCGGCGGAGGCTGCGGATGGGGATGAGCGAACGGAATGCGTTTTGCGCTGGCAGCGTTCGGCGGCGCAAAAGCATCCGCTGGAACGTCAGGGTCGAGCTTCCAGTCGGAGAGCAACAGATTGTGGCGCAGCTGCGCCGGATCATCCAAGTAGATCGCGTGGATCACTCGCGGCAGTTTGTCTTCAGCCCCAATCGCGATCTCGATGAAAACTCCATTGTCGACGTAGGCCACCAAGTCCGTCGTGGTATTGCCAAATATATGGGATTGACCGATGTAATAGGCGAGTGTCAGCCCAGCGGCCATGTCCTTGTAGGGGTCGGCCACGATCAGGTCGTCAAAGGGAAAATAGGTTCCAGACAAGTGATAGTTCGCCTCCATGGCGGCGTCGATGGTGGGCGGGGCATCGGCAACAGCAATCAGGTTTTCCGCCGGTGCGAAGGCTGTCATGGTCTTGCCGTTGTAGTAGAACTCCGAGGCAGGACCGTCGCCTAGCGTGATGACCCGCAGCTTATCAGGCCGCTGCAGGGTGACTTCGAACTTGTTTGCAAAGACCAGCGGATGGCCCTGGCGGCTGGGGCTCTCGTACGTCTCGACCGCTGTGAACGACAGAGTGTGAGCAGCCGCAAGGCGGCCACTCGAAGCCTTAAGGAGTTCGATTGCCTTGGGTTCGAGTGCGGGATGGGTGTCGGCCGGGGCCGGCTTGGCGTGCGGCGCCGGCTTCTTCTTGGTGGCTTGCGGGCTGCTCTGCGCATACACCGTGCCCGCGACTAGGAGCATACCAACCGTGCAGAGACATGCGAGTTGGGAAAGCCTGTGTCGCATCATCATGGACCTTTCAGGATCGAGCTTGCTGCCAGTGACGATCACGGAATCATGCCGCAGTCGAACATCTTGTTGGCAATCGGAGCCGCGACCTTGTTGATAAAGGCCGCGCGCATCTGGGGATCGCCCTTCAATAACTGGATCACATTTTGCTCTTGCTGTGACGGCGGAGCCTTCTGTGCCTTCTTCTCCCACAGTTGCTCGCAACTTGAGTTCTGATATTTCTGGATGATCTTATTGGCGACCATGTCCATCATGGGGTATTGCTGCGCGTTACCAATAGACACATACAGCAACGTCAACAGCACTGCGAACGCGTAATGACGCTTCATCGTGGATCTCCTCATTTTAAGGGGTGGCGTGGCGGCACTACGGACGCCATGCATCCCACACTATCACTAAGGGTTGCTGTCGCGAAACTCTATTTTTGGTCTCGGCAGCAATGAAGCTTACCGAACTGGGCGGAGGTCGCACCGCCCCCGCCTCCCGAGGCTTTCCTGATTCCCAGAGAGATTTCTCGCCTGCTATGAGCAAGTGCCCGTAGGGAACGTGATTCGTGCCACAGATAGCGAAAGTTTGTGGCAGTTATCTTCGGCCAGGGGCGGCGCTCCGGGAATGCTGCGGGACACGAACCGCGCGCCTCTCACGGCACTCAGCACTCTCAATTGTGGTGAGATAATGGGGTTACGCCGCAATGGCCCTGTAGCTCAGATGGATAGAGCAGCGGTTTCCTAAACCGTTGGTCGGCGGTTCGACTCCGCCCAGGGCCTCCATTCTAACTCTCTGAAATCGCTAGGTTCTTCCGACAGAGTGCGCCCCGGGTTCCGGGTGTCTGTTGAGATTTATGGTTGACAGGTCAGGATTTGCGCAAAGCTTTTTCACGTTCCCCATTGTTGGCTGCCGCGTACTGGGTATTTTTCGTGTAGTGAGCGCTTGTGGTGCTCACCTTCGCGCGTGCCAGAATGCTTTACCGCTCCGGCGCGTTTTACACAGGCGCCTGCATCACCGGCGCTTGGCGGAGCATCCAAAACGCTAGCAGGTATAATACCGACGATGAGTTCCAACTATCAGCCGCCCCATTTCGAGAATCCTGAGCCGGGCAAAGAGCGCTTCGACAACCTCGTCGGCTCACAGACGAGCCGCAGCCAGATTTTGCGTGCCACTTTTGGCGAGCAGCAGCATGAAGGCGTACTCATGGCCTCGATGGACGCCGTGGTGAACTGGGTGCGCAGGAATTCCATCTGGCCGATGAGCTTCGGCCTGGCCTGCTGCGCTATCGAGATGATGTCGATGGGTGCTTCGCGGTTTGACATAGCACGTTTCGGAGCGGAAGTCTTTCGTCCCTCGCCGCGGCAATCGGACCTGATGATCATCGCCGGCCGCGTCTCGCAGAAGATGGCGCCGGTGATCCGCGAGCTCTACATGCAGATGCCAGAACCGAAGTGGGTCATCTCCATGGGGGCTTGCGCGACCTCAGGCGGGGTATTCAACAACTACGCGCTGGTGCAGGGCGTCAATCAATGGATTCCGGTCGACGTTTATGTGCCCGGCTGTCCGCCTCGTCCGGAGCAGTTGATCTACGCCATCATGATGGTACAAGAGAAGATCAAGAACGATCGCGGCTCGTTCCGGCGAACGCTAAACCTGGAAAAAGCGTAATCGCAGTGGCCAGTCGCTCGTTGTTGGTTGTCAGTGGCATGCGCGGCTGAATCTCGGTCCCTGAATTCCCATCCAATCGTCAGCCCGATTCATGACTGACGACACCTCAATGAAAATCGGAATTACCTGTTACCCGACCTATGGCGGCAGCGGCGTGGTCGCCACCGAACTGGGGCTGGAGCTGGCCGAGCGCGGTCACGAGGTGCATTTCATCTCCTACTCGCAGCCCATCCGGCTGACCCAGATGCTGCCGAACATCCACTATCACGAGGTGGAAGTGTCGCGCTATCCGCTCTTCGAGTATCCTCCCTACGACCTGGCGCTGGCTACGCGCATGGCCGAAGTGGCGGAAATATATGACCTCGATCTTCTGCACGTGCATTACGCCATCCCACATTCAGTGAGCGCAATGCTGGCGCGCCAGATGCTCGGATGCGATCACACGCGAAAAGGCCGTCGCTTGCCCTATGTGACCACGTTGCACGGAACCGATATAACCTTGGTGGGCTCCGATCCGTCCTACTTGCCGATTACGCGCTTTTCCATCGACCAGAGTGACGGTGTTACGTCAATTTCGGAATATTTGAAGAAGCGGACGGTCGAGGTCTTCGAGGTGCAGACGCCGATTGCAGTGATTCCGAACTTTGTGAACTGCGACCTGTATCACCGCACGCCGGAAGCAATGCAGCATCGCGCCGAGTACGCCAGACCCAACGAAAAGATCCTGGTGCACCTTTCGAACTTCCGTCCTGTGAAACGCATCCCGGACGTGATCGAAATCTTCGATCGCGTGCAGAAAAAGGTCCCTTCGCGGTTGGTGCTCATCGGCGATGGGCCGGAGCGGTCGCGCGCCGAGTGGCTGGCGGTTAACAAGGGAATTCACAACAAGGTTGATTTCCTGGGCAAGCAGGACCGTATTCACGAGAAGCTCCCGGTCGCCGATGTGATGTTGCTGCCGAGCGAGCTGGAATCCTTCGGACTGGCGGCGCTGGAAGCCATGGCTTGCGAAGTGGTGCCCATCGCAACCAACAAAGGCGGTGTTCCGGAAGTCATTGAGCACGGCAAGACCGGCTTCCTGGCGGAGGTCGGCGACGTAGACACGATGGCCAACTACGCCGTCGAACTCTTGACGGATGAACCGAGGTTGAAGGCAATGGGGAAGGCGGCGCGGGCCAGCGCCCAGGCGCGTTTCTGCGCCAGCAAGATCATTCCGATGTATGAGCAGTTTTATCGCGACGTCCTGGAGCGTTCCTCGTAAATCGCGCCGGCGACCGAGCCGCCCATTTCTTCCGCCTGCAGGACCGGCAACACCATCCGCACCAGAGTGCCCCGTCCGGCTTGACTTTCAATCGTGATCTCTGCCGCGTCACCATAAACCACCTGCAGCCGCTCGGTGACATTTAACATGCCAATACCAGTCCCTGCGGAGATGCTGGCGCCGGTTGCTGACATACCGACTCCATCGTCCTCGACTTCAATTACCAAGCGGTGTCCTGCGCTACGGCTGCGGAGGTATATGCTTCCGCCGTCCACCTTTGATGCAAAGCCATGCTTGACGGCGTTCTCCACCAGCGGCTGCAGGATCATGTTGGGCACAAGATGGTCGAGCGAGGAAGGCTCCAGTTCCTTCACCACCTTCAGCTTGTCACGGCCGAAACGGGCAACTTCGATGTCAAGGTAGTCGTCGAGGAACTCGACCTCTTCTCGCAGGGGGACAAACGAATCTCCCTTGCGCAGCAGGCGTCGCAGAATGTTGCCCAGCTTCACGATCATCTCGCGGGCCGAATCGGGGTCGCGGCGCACCAGCGACGAAACCGAGTTCAACGTGTTGAACAAGAAGTGGGGGTTGATCTGGCTTTGCAGCGCCTCCATCCGCGCCTGCAGTAGCAGGCGCTCCTGCTGCTCCAGCTTCATCTCGATGCGCACGTTGTTCAGCACCTTTAGCGCGATAGCAACCGTCATCACCGTTCCGGCATAAATGGCGAGATCGACCCAAAGGTTGTCCGAGTAGAGCGCGAAGATGCGGCGGGGAAAAATGCGGTGCAGCTGTATGCGGACGAATTCCAAACCAAGAATGAGAAAGAAGAACGAAGTCTGCCAATCGATGAAGGACTTGCGGATGCTGCGCCGGATCCAGTGATAGATACTGAGATCGAACAGCGGCGAGAAAGACCAGATGGCCTCGCGATCCCCCGCAATATGACGTAGCAGGCCCGCCAAAAGCCCGGCGAGAACGTTCATTGGCAGGGTGAGCCACTCGCCCAGAAACAACGCCGGCAGTGAAGTCAGCACCCCTCCGGCGGCGCCGGCCAGCCGGCCGCCGATCACGCCCATAAGAATGGCTCCCTCGAATCCGATGTCGGCGGCGAGGAAGTTGCGCACCCAATGGCGCACCAGCACGCCCAGCAGAATCGGCGTGCTAAGGATGAAGACCAGCTCTATCTTTTCGCCGAGGGTGCGCTCCTCGCGAAACAGCAGTACGCGGAAGCGGCGCGCGCGCACCAACACGCTGCTGATGGCTGCGGCCACGCCGAGCCTGATCAGCAGGGTGACGAGTATGAGGCTGTTGTCCATTTGCCAGTAGCCAGTAGTCAGTTGCCGGTTGCCAGTTGATAGGGTTCCGACAACTGCTATCCTACCGCGCTGGCGGCTTGCCGGAGAGCCTGTTCCGCTTTTGCGCTGTCGGGGGCGGCGCCTTGGGCCATGTCGCGATTGCCGCCTCCCCGTGTGCCTAACTCCTGCACGGTGCGCTTCATTATTGCGCCCATGTCGTACGGCAGGCCAGTCGTCTGAGCAAACACGAGAGACGGTTGCAGACCTCCGCAACCCAACAGGGCGATCGCGTTACCACTTTTTGTGAGCTTCTGCGCCAGCATCTTGATGAAGCCGAGATCACGCCCGGGGAAGAACTGCACCACGAACTTGCGCCCGCCCTTATCCGGCACCGTTTGCAAATCTGCCGCGCTTGTAGTTCAGCAACTTCCTCCAGAAGTCGATGCTGGGCCTTGTGTGCCGACTTGACGTCGTCTAGCGACTTTCTGACCTGCTGCGGAAGTTCCCAGATGTGGGTAGAGAACACCCCAGCCGCTTCGCTAAGGGTTTCGAAGTCGCGGCGCGCCGTACGGATCGCCCGCAGGCCACAGACAAATTCCACGCGCACTCCCTGCTTTACCTTCTCGGTTTTGCGAAGTAGGATAGCGCCGACTTGGCCGGTGCTGCGTACATGGGTCCCGCCGCAAGCGTTCAAATCGAAATCGTCAATATCGATCAGGCGCAGCTTCTCACGCTCGGTGTGACGGGATTTTGCGCACGCCCAGCGCGCGCGCTTCATCGGGTGTGGCAAAGCGAATCTCAACTGGGCGATCTTCTGCAATTACCTGGTTGGCTAGCACCTCGGCTGCCTCCATCTGCTTCGGAGCCACCCCGTTCGTTTCCAGATCGATGGTGCAACTCTCTTCGCCCATGTGGAACGAAACGGTGGAAAAGGTATACAGCTTCTCAAATGCGGCGGAGAGTACGTGTTGTCCCGAGTGCTGCTGCATGTGATCAAGACGCCGTTCGGCGTCGATCGTGCCATGCACAACCGAACCTGGTTGCAGAGTCTCGGCGTAACCGTCGACAAAGTGCAGAACATCGCCGGTCTGCTCGTTTTCAGCGACGTCTTTCACGCGCAACGGCTCAGAGCCGCTTGCTTCCAGCCAACCAGTGTCGAAGATCTGCCCGCCGCTGGTGGGATAGAATGCCGAGCGGTTCAGCGTGATCGCCTTGCCGCTGACGGCAACCACTCGAGCCTCGAACTCGTGGAGGAGGGAATCGGAGTAATAGAGACGCTCGGTCAAGGCAACGCCCCGCAATCAGAACCACCACCTGGATTATTTAACGGGCAACTAGCAATTAGCAATTAGCAGCTTTGGCGCATCGCACGTATCGCTGCCGAACGTCAGTTGGGTGGTTCAATCCTGACCGTTGCTCTTTTTCAACAGGATTCCCGCCAGCAGGGCCGCAGCCGCACCCAGCAACCACTCAGCCCGCCAGACCTGTACTGCCTGCCAGTCCACCAGAGTCTCCGCCCGGTAGATGAGCCCAGTCACAACCGCTCCGACCATGCAGGTGAGACCCAGAATGAGAAACACTAGGCTGCCCCACGAGAGTCCAAGCTTGCGGCGAATGGTCTCGATGGCGACGAAATCTGCGAGCTGCGTGAGTCTTCGAGCAGCGACGGGGCCCGGCGCTTGCTCGTTGCCGCAGTTATGGCAGTAGCGGGCACCGGCGGACAGTTCTGATTCGCATCTCGGACATACAACGTGCTCTGTGGGATTCATCGCATGCGCTACCACAGGGTCTGCCGGGCGCCAATACTCCTGACTGGAATTTCTGGCTATCTGGGGCATGTCGATTTCTCCTGCTAAACTGCTACGCAAGCTGCCGACCAAAGTTAACAACTACTCAAGTCCAATGCCAGCAAAGAGATGACGGTATGTCTACCGGTGAGGGTGTTCTGAATTACACGAAAGTTTTGCTCGGTCATGCAAAGAATCGCCAGCCAGGCAGAATTCCCGCACTGTCCTGGCTGATCTGACAGAGATGTCAAATTTGAAAACGCACCGCTGTTTTCAGGCAGCCTGGCATATCGGGTAAACTTCTTATTAACTACTGCTGATGAAACCTTCCCAGCTAATGGTGTGTGTGCTGTACCTCGGCTGCATTTTCTCAGCCGCTGGCTTGCTCCCCAGTGTGGGCGCGGCCGACAACGTTTCCATCCCCACCCGGGCTGATAACGACTCTGCCACTCGCCAGGGGTTCGACCACTTCTACAACCTTGAGTACGACAAGGCGATCCGCGAGTTCGAAGCTGCCCAGCAATCCCATCCCAATGATCCGTTCGCGGTGAACCACACCTTGGAAGCGGTGATTTTCAGGGAACTGTTCCGCATCGGTGCGCTCGACACCGAGGCCTATGCCGGTGACAGTTTCTTGACCAGGAAATTTCCGACTCCGCTCGATCCCAAAATCCAAGCCCGTGTCGGGAAGTTAAGCGACCAGGCGCTGGCACTCTCGCAAGCCCGCCTCGACAAGAATCCCAACGACGTAGACGCGCTATACGCGCGCGGCGTCACGCGCGGCATGCGCGCCACCTATTCTGGGCTCGCGGAAAAGGCCTGGTTCTCGGCCCTGCGCAGCGCGGTGGCGGCCCGCCATGACCACGAGCGCGTACTGGAGCTTGACCCGAAATACGTGGACGCCAAAGTGCTGGTCGGAACCCACCTCTATATTGTTGGCAGTCTGAACTGGCCAACGAAGGTGGCGGCCTCTGTCGTGGGCATCAGCGGCAACAAGCAGAAGGGTTTGGATTACCTGCGTCAGGCATCCACCGAGGCGCACAGCGAAGTTGCCAGCGATGCCCAGATTGTCTATGCCCTCTTCCTGCGGCGGGAGCAGAAGTATGACGCGGCTCTGCAGGTCGTCGCCCGCATGCAGACCGAATTTTCCCGCAACTCTCTGGTAGCCGCGGAATACGCCCACCTGCTGAATGCCGCCGGACATGGGCAGGAGGCGATCGCGGCATATCGCAGAGTCATGGCAAATTGCCGCACCAATGTGTATTCCTCATGCCGCATTGAAGTCCCGGCCTATGGCCTGGGTGAGGCCTTGCGGGGACAGCGCCATTATCAGGAGGCCGCGGAGGCTTACGAGCTTGCCGCCAGCAGCAGCACGAGCGATCCAGAATTGCGGCAAAAGGCGACCCTCGCCGCCGGACAGATGTACGATGTCTTGCAGAAGCGCGACAGCGCGTTGGAGAAATACCGTGCCGTCGTCGCTGAGAACTCTAGCTCGGGCACCGCCGACTTAGCCCGCCACTACATCAAGCAAGCTTATAGGACCCCGTAAGCGGCTGATTCGGCGGCACCTTTGTGTCCGCGGGAACTTCTGCCTATGCTATTCGTATCTCAGTGCAGGGAGGCCTTATGTACTGCAACTACTGCGGAAAAGTGATCCAGGACGACGCCAATCTTTGTCCCTATTGCGGACGCCGCGTGGGCACCGTTGCATCGCGCCGTAAGCTCATGCGTTCTCGTGCCGACCGCAAGATCGCAGGAGTCTGCGCAGGATTCGCCGAGTACTTTGACCTCGATGTCACCGTGGTCCGCGTGGTTTGGCTGATCGTCGCCTTGTTCGGTGGCGGCGGCATACTGGCCTACATCATTGCCTGGATCGTGATGCCGGAAGAGCCAGAATACGTTCCGGTTGCGCCACCGGCGACTCCGCCTCAGCCATACCAGGGAAACTGATCAAGCTTGGAGGAGCGGCGAAGAGAGCTGCCAGCGTGACGCCGTAGCTTACATCCTCGTGTCCATGCTCAAATCTGCGGCGCCGCTCGATGTGGCGGAGTAGCAGACTGCTTGCAAACCTCGCACTTGGCTGGGCCTAGTACTTAGTTGCAATGAAAAGCGGTCTATGTCATGATTGGGTATGAGCAAATACCCCACCGCCCTCACATTGACGCCAGAAGACCGCTCCACGCTGGAGAGCTGGGTTCGCGCGGGTAAGACCGAAAGGCGTCTGGCAGAGCGAGCCCGCATGGTTCTGGCCGCCGCCGCCGGTCAGGGCACGATTGCCATCGCCCGTGCGCAGCGCAGACGGCCCGCAACCGTCAGCAAGTGGCGAGTACGTTTTTCCCAAGCTGGTTTGACCGGGCTCCAGGATGCCCCGCGGCCAGGAGCTGCGCCCCGCTACGATGAAAACACCCGGCGCCGCATTCTGGACCAACTGGACCAGCGGCCGCCAGTCGGCCATGGGAGCTGGACCGGAGCGTTAGTGGCGAAGGCCTTGGGGGATGTATCCAAACATCAAGTCTGGCGCGTGCTGCGTACCCAAGGAATTCACTTACAGCGGCGCCGTAGCTGGTGCATCAGTACCGATCCGGAGTTTGCCGCCAAGGCGGCCGATATCGTTGCCCTGTACCTGGACCCGCCGGAACACGCGGTCATCCTTGCGGTGGATGAAAAGCCGCATATTCAAGCCTTGGAGCGAGCCCAAGGCTATTTAAAACTACCCAACGGCCAAGCCGTGACCGGTTTCAGTCATGAGTACAAACGCCACGGCACCACAACCCTGTTCGCCGCCCTGAATGTGCTCACCGGCTAAGTCAAGGGCGGACACGCTCACCGGCGTCGACGCCGTGATTTTCTTGCCTTCATGAACGAGGTGGTCGCACTCTATCCGGGCCGGGAACTGCACGTGGTGGTGGACAATCTGAATACCCACAAACCCAAGCAGGACCGTTGGCTAGGGCAACATCCTACGGTCCATCTGCACTTCACGCCCACGCACGCCAGTTGGCTCAATCAGATTGAATGCTGGTTCAGTATCCTGAGCCGGCGCGCTTTGCGCGGGGCAAGCTTCACCTCGCCCCAGCAGGTGCGCGAGGCGATCGACCGATTCATAGCTGCCTACAACGAAACCGCCACGCCCTTCGAGTGGACGAAACGCCAGATTCGCAATGTGCATCCCCATTCATCTTACGCTAATCTACGCAACTAAGTACTAGCTTCCCGGAGTCCACCGGAACTGCGATACTAAAAGCTCAGCGGCGAATGCGCCTTCACTACCAATGAGCGACTTCCTACAGGCCGTGCAGGAACGCGTCGTCGTTTATGACGGCGCCATGGGTACGAGTATCCAGGCCCGCAACCCAAGTGTGGACGATTACTGGGGCAAAGAAGGTTGCAACGAGCTGCTGGTTCTTAGCCGTCCCGACATCATTAAGGACATTCACGCGGCCTTCTACAGCGTGGGCAGCGACGTGGTCGAGACCGATACCTTTGGCGCGACCCGCGTCGTGCTGGCCGAATACGACCTGCAGGACAAAGTGCACGAGATCAACCTTGCCGCTGCGAAGCTGGCACGCGACGTTGCCACCAGCTTTAACGGGCGCAAGCGCTTCGTCGCGGGATCCATGGGGCCGACGACCAAGCTGCCATCGCTGGGACACATCAGCTTTGACGCCATGGCCGCATCGTACACCGAGCAGGCCGTGGCGCTCATCGAAGGCGGCGTTGATGTTCTGCTGTTGGAAACCTGCCAGGACATTCTTCAGGCCAAGGCAGGACTCGTCGGCATCTTCGACGCGCTGAAGAAGACCGGCAAGAACGTTCCCGTGCAGGTGCAGGTGACGTTGGAAGCCACGGGCACCATGCTGCTGGGCACTGAAATCGGCGCGGCCCTAACCACGCTGGAGATGTTCGACGTCGCCGCCATCGGCCTGAACTGCGCCACCGGACCCAAGGAGATGAACGACGCCGTGCGTCATCTGGGAGCGAATTCTCCCAAACATGTTTCGGTGCTGCCGAATGCTGGCTTGCCGCAGAACGAGGGTGGACGTGCGGTCTACAAGCTCCAGCCCCAGGAACTGGCCGCCTATCACAAGCAGTTCATCACCGAATACGGAGTGCGGATTGTCGGCGGCTGCTGCGGCACGACGCCCGAGCACCTGAAGGCTGTGGCGGAAGTCTGCGCCAGCCTTGAGCCTGCGAAGCGTGAAGTTAAGGTGGCCGGCGCCGCAGCCAGCGCGTACTCCATGGTGCCCCTCGATCTCGATCCCAAACCGCTGATCGTAGCCGAGGAGATGAACACCACCACGCGCGTCGAGCACTTTAAGAACATGGTGCGGACGCAGAACTACGACGCCATCCTCACCCTGGCGAAGAAGCTGGTGAACGAAGGCTCGCACATGCTCGACTTGTGCTGCGCCATTGTGGGCGAAGACGAGAAAGGCTACATCAGCAACATCCTGGAGAAGATTGCCACGCGCGTGCCCGCGCCCATCACCGTGGATTCGACCGAAGCGGACGTGGTCGAAGAAGCGCTCAAGCGCATTCCCGGCAAGGCCATCATCAACTCCATCAACCTGGAAGATGGCGAGAAGCGCACCGCGAAAGTCCTGCCCATGGCCAAGCGCTATGGCGCTGCGGTTATCGCACTGACCATCGACGAAGAAGGCATGGCGCTCACCTGGCAGAAGAAGCTGGCGATTGCCAAGCGCATCTTCGATCTGGCAGTCAATAAGTACGGCATTCGTCCCGTTGATTTGATTTTTGATGCTCTGACATTGCCTATCTCCACCGGCCAGGAAGACTATCGTACCGCCGGTATTGAGACCTTGAAAGCGGTGAAGGCGATCAAGGCCGAGCTGCCCGAGGTGAAGACCATCCTCGGGGTCAGCAATATCTCCTTCGGACTGAATGCCTATTCGCGCCGCATCTTGAACAGTGTCTTCATGCACGAGGCGGTGGACCACGGCCTAGACATGGCCATCGTTAACTACAGCAAAATCTATCCGTTATACAAGATTCCTGAAGCTGAAGTTGACCTTGCGCGGAAACTCATCTACTTCGACCAGTCGAACGGCGACCCGCTCCAGGTTTACATGCAGCATTTTGCCGGCACCAAGGGCAAGGAAGAGACCACCACGGCGCACGTGGACACGCTCTCCATCGAAGACAAGCTGAAGTGGGCGATTATCAACGGCGAAAAGACGGTCGGCGAAGGAGCGAACAAGAAGTCACTCGCTGAGCTTCTGGAGGAGGCGCTGGTCCACTACACGCCGCTCGACCTGATTAACAACATCCTGCTCGATGGCATGCGCACGGTTGGCGATCTATTTGGTGCGCGCAAGATGCAGTTGCCGTCGGTGCTCGATTCGGCCGGCGTGATGAAGGCGGCCGTCGCCTACCTCGAACCCAAGATGGAGAAGAAGGAAGGCAGCCAGAAGGCTACCATCGTGCTGGCGACGGTGAAGGGCGACGTCCACGACATCGGCAAGAACCTGGTGGACATCATCCTCACCAACAACGGCTATCGCGTGGTGAACCTGGGCATCAAGCAGCCGTCGGACACCATCATCAGGGCCGCGATTGCGGAGAAGGCTGACGCCATCGGACTGAGCGGTTTGCTGGTGAAGTCTACGCTGGAGATGAAGTACGTGGTGCAGGACCTGCATCACCAGAAGCTGGAGTTCCCGGTAATTTGCGGCGGAGCGGCCCTGACGCGCAAGTACGTCGAGGACGACCTGCGCCGAGAGTATTCAGGCGGAGTGTTTTACGCCGACGACGCCTTCGCTGGACTGCACATCATGGAAGACCTCGCGTCGCCCAATGGTGCACGCGAGAAGCGCATCGCCGAAGGCAAGTTGGTGAAGGAATTTGCGCGCGCTGCCGTCGTCGGTGGCAATGGCGACGGTGCGACCGCGCCTAACATCGAGATTCCGCCTGCGCCCAACATCCCCCAGCCACCGTTTTGGGGCGTGCGTGTGCTCAAGCCGCAAGATTTCGACCTGCGCGAAATCTTCCCGTACATCAACGAGACGGCGCTGTTCAAGAACCAGTGGCAATTGAAGACGGCCTCGCAGGAAGACTACGGGCGGCTGGTCGAGACCAAGTACCGGCCCATCCTTAAGAACCTCGAAGAAGAAGTCATTGCGGCGGGCTGGTTCGAGCCGAAGGTGGTGTACGGATACTTCGGTGCGCAGAGCGACGGCAACGACCTCATCGTGTACAACCTGCCGGACGGCTGGAAGCAGGGCGATGCTGTGCCGCGGGAGACGCTGCACTTCACCTTCCCCCGCCAGCGTGAAGGGCGGGGGCTGTGCATCTCGGACTTCCTGCTGCCGAAGAGTGGCGGGCGCATGGACGTGCTTGCCATGTCCTGCGTAACCATCGGCGCGGTAGCTTCGCACGAGACGCAGAAGTTGTTCGAGGGTGGCGAGTACACCAAGTATCTGTACCTGCACGGGCTCAGCGTGGAATCAGCCGAGGCGCTGGCCGAGCTGTCGCACAAGCGCATCCGCGAGGAACTGGGCATTGCGGGCGAGGATTCGCCGCACATCCGCGATCTCTTCCACCAGAAATATCGCGGCTCGCGCTACTCGTTTGGGTACCCGGCGTGTCCCAATCTTGAGGACCAGACAAAGCTGTTTGCGCTCCTGCATCCCGACGAGACCATTGGCGTGCATCTGACGACCGGATTCCTGCTCGATCCGGAGCAGAGCACGTCGGCCATCGTCGTACACCATCCCGCGGCGAAATACTTCGTGGTGTAGGGGGCGGAAAGGCTGGTAGTGTCCGACTGCGTTGGTTGCGGCACTGTTTACATTTCCATAACCATTGATTGGAATCCACATCCAAAGTAGCTTCGCAAGGTATCGTAACTTCCCCGAGCCCCAGGCTCTTTGATTGGTCATCGTGAAGGGAATTGTGGCGAAGCCTTCTAATCTCTTGTCCGATACCTTATCATGCGAACCTCGCTGGCCCCTTCCTTGGATCTTCCGAGCCACCAGGATGAAAAACGATGAAAGAAAGTCCAGCAGCGGAGGCGATTTGGTATATAGTGCGATCTACTCAGAATGCCAAAACGGAAATCCTAGTTTGAATTCCACGATAAGGAGATTCCGGTGAATTTGCGAATGCAGACGGTCCTGACAACCTTAGTGCTGGTGCTCATTCTGGTTTGCGTGGCTGGGGCCCAAGCGCCTCAACTTGTGCCCTTCTCGGCCGACATGCAGTTCACGCCCACCGGCGGCCAAGGGCCCGAGAAAGGAAAAATGTATGTCAGCCGCAGCCACATGCGCATGGATATGTCCGGCCAGGGGCACGAGACTGTCATCATCATTGATCTGGCTAACAAGACCCGCTACACGCTGATGCCGCAGCAGCACATGTACATGCAATCCAAAGCCGGCGACATGCCGGACCGCTCCGCAATGGCCGGCATCAAGCCCCTCGCTGATCCGAGCAATCCTTGCGCGAACAGCGAAGGGATGACCTGCAAGGACCTGGGCGTGGAAACCGTGAACGGACGCGTCTGCGAGCATTGGCAGATGACCGACAAACAAGGCAATGTTTCCTATCTGTGGGTTGATCACAAGCTCCACTCCCCGATTAAGAGCGCCTTCAAGAGCGCCGGGCAAGACTCGACCTGGCAATTGACCAACATTCAGGAAGGCGAACCCGGCGCGCTCCTTTTCGAAATTCCTGCCGGCTATCGCAAGATGGATATGGGCACCATGATGCAGATGGGCCATCCGCCCCAGCAGTGAACAAACCGCAAGGCGCGGAAGCGGGTAAAGTGGGAAACTGTGTTGAAGCAGTAAATGAAGTTTAAGCTTTATGCTCCTCCATGGAGGCGATCCGATCATGACCGACAACTTGGCTCAGTTAAACGCGGCCGTCATGACAGGGGATTGGACTTCAGCTACAAACTGGCTAAACAGTCTGCCGATGTACGCGATGCTGCCGGCGTTACAAAAGCTGAGCGCCCAAAACCGTCAGCGATTGGTTGCTGAAGCTTTGAAGATCCTCAACGGTTTGGGTTGGAAGGGTTCGGCTGACCGGATTCGGTGGGCCACAGAGATTGTCGAAAAAGGGGTGTTTCCTCCGTGGAGGCCGGCGGACCTACCTCTTGACCAGATACAGGCCGCCAACAGTTTCCTCGAGACCCCAGATGAAGTAATTCGTGACCTGTTCGATCTGGGATCGTTCCAGTTCTTAAGCCCTGGCGCCAAGGACCGATTCCGTCAGGCCATGAATAATGACACTGTGTCTGGAAAGGAGGCCGCGCATGCACCTCAATTGCAGCAATTGCTCATCAGATTGGCGGAGCGGGGCGGTGTGACGATCATGCGAACTTTTGATCCAAATAGCGGCCCGCATGGGACTATCGTGGGTAACCAAAACCTTTGCTCGGCGGTTGATGTTGCGTTCTATCAAGGATACCGGTTTCACTATCTCCAACCTAAGCAAATGCTGATTGAAGGCGTCAAGCGCCTTTTGTCAGATTTGCCGAGCGGAGCTAAGTATGACGTTGGATTCGTCCGCCCAGTGGGGGGCGCACAGGATTTGATGTAAGTCTCGATGTATTTTTCCCGGTGCCTCAAGACCGGGTCCCGGCTGCCTTCGAGCCAAATGGTACGTGGGGCTGGGGCACTATGTTCCCGGCCGTCAGGCCGGACATTCAGGCAGCGGCGGGCGGCAAGGTCCCGTACGTTTTCCCGGATGGTGCTGACCACATACACATCAGAGCTTACTGACAGAATAGGCTGGCGCGTTCCACAAAGGGCAAATGAGGTCTTAGGCCTACCTTACGGCGCCCCCAATCGCTACGTGCGCCAGGACCGCGTTCTCCACGCGTTGAATTCTGTTCTGTGAACGGGGCACTATGAGTGTCTGCCGGTCTTTGTGCGAGACGAACGTCCCCACGCCGAATCCGATCACGGAGCCAGCAAAGACATCGGAAGGGAAGTGCACTCCACCGGTCACCCGTGTTGTGCTGACTGCAGCCGCCGCACCGTACATCAGCAGTCGCATCGGCCAGTTGGGATACTCGTGCGCCATGACCGTGGCGAGCGTCCAGGCAAGCGTCGCATGCCCGGAAGGAAACGAGCCGGCGGTCCAGTTGCCGGAAAAGAATTTCCCTTCGCCCGCGCCTGTGTAGGGACGCTGCCGCGCCAGGATCGCTTTCATCGCCGCGTACAGAATTACGCTGTCCACGCTGGCTTCCGCGCTGCGTATGCCGGTGTCGGTCGCGTGTTCGTTGTGCGTGATCAATCCGGTGACGAAGATGCCTCCGGCGGCCGCGCCTAGACCATATACACCCGCATTCGAGATATCGATACTGGTGTTATGCCAACTGGGCGAGACCTGATGCGCCACGCTTTCGTCATTCGCGATCAGGATCCCGGTGGCCCCGACTACCATGGCGTCCCACTTAAGAGCGCTGGGCGAAAACGGGGACTTAATGATATGGAGTTCGTCCTCCCCGATGGTCTTGACCGCAGTTCCCAGGGAACTGGCAAACGACTTTGATTGAGTTTCCTGGGGCGCGGGCGGAGCGTCGGGAAGCGATGAATCAGAGTTGACGGTGGGTGCGGCGCGAGCGCCATCAGCAGGTTGCTCCAATGCGCGGGCGTTCCACCACGAGGATGCAAGCAAAACCCACAGAAGAGTAACCACGCAGATCGAGCGCGAGGTTCGGTAAGGGTGGGCAGGCATTTTGTTTGCTGGAACTGTTAGCAGCGTGACTCCAGTCGCGTACTCAACCATTCGGAGGCTCCACGGAAAGCAGCGTTTGCCTTTTGATTCCCTCTACGGGCCAGAGTCTGCTCATGTTAACGCAGTTAGGTCGATTTTGTTCCGGCCCGCCATGTCAAAGCTCCTGACCGCGTACACTCGCATAGGAGAATCGGTGGCAACGTTGGGCTCACAATCTGGTAAGAGTGATAGGAGCTTTGTCCTTGTGATGTGCCTCAGTTTTGCGCTAGGCACGGTGGTGGCGTTGGTCGTCTTTTTCCAGTGGAGATCTCACCCAGAGGACTTCCAACGTTTGTCTGCCGCGGCTGTTGCGCTCGTCGTCTGCCCGCCGTTTATCTTGTCGTACGCCATCGGCCCGGCATCGGACTCCGCTTTTGCGATCGTACTCGGTGTGGGAACAATCGTATTCGCAAACGCTTTCTTATACGCGGGGGTGGCCGCAGGAATCTACGCAGTGTTGACGGCGATCAACAAAAAGAACTAATTCACCGATGGCTGCTGTTGCGTCATGCAGTGCAGAGCGCCTAAGCCCCAGATGAAATCGCGGCAGTAGATGCCGACGACCTCGCGACTGGGAAGAACCTCGGCAAGGATATCGAGGGCGACGCGATCGTTGGGGTCACCGAAGACCGGCACGAGAACCAGTCGGTTCGCAATATAGAAGTTGGCGTAGCTGGCGGGCAAACGTTGTCTACGGAAGTAGACGGGAGCGGGCATCGGCAGTTTGACCACGCGTAACGGTTTTCCCGATTGATCGGCACTCTTGATCAGACGGCGGAAGTTGTCGCGCAGAGACTCGTGGTTCGGGTCGCTGCGATCCGGTTCGTAAGCGGTGACCACGGTTCGCGGAGCAACAAAGCGGGTGATGTCGTCCACGTGCCCGTGCGTGTCGTCGCCCGCGATCCCGCGCTCCAACCAAATGACGTGCTTCACGCCCAGATAATCGGCAAACAGTTGCTCCAATTGCGCACGTGTGATTCCCGGATTGCGTTGTTGCACGTCGCTCAGGAGACACTCTTCCGTGGTGATGAGAGTCCCCGCTCCGTTGACGTCAATGCTGCCACCCTCAAGCACAACGCGCCGTGGTTTGCCGTCGAGGCATACTGTCGGGTGCCAAATCGGCACACCCAACTGCTCGGCGACAGTTGTTGAGACCTCAGCGTCAAGCTTCCAGTCGTTGTACTTGGCCCAGGCGTTGAAGCGCCATGCGGTGGCCGCGACAGCCGGGAGGTCGGCCGCTTTCCGCGCATCGCAGCGGACGAAGATAGGACCTGAATCGCGGGTCCAGACCCGGTTGGTTCGCATGGAGAAGAACCGAACGTTGCCAGCAGGTTCACCTGGATCGCTAGCTTTCTCCGGCAGTACGTGCGCCTGCACGAGGAAAACGCGTGCCTTCGCTTCGGCCGCCTCGTTCTCCACCAGGACGTTGACTCGCTCTACACGCGCGAGATGGCGAATGATTTCCGCGTAAATCCACGGAATGGCTTCGAACTTCCCAGGCCAGTCAGAACGATTGTGGGGCCATGCGATCCACGTCGCCTCGTGAGGCTCCCACTCTGCGGGCATGCGGTACCCAAGTGCGGCGGGAAGTTGGGATGGATTCTTAGAGAGCACGGATTAGATCATGAACCTCTGCGTGATCTGTGCGTAGGCGTCCACGCGCCGATCGCGCCAGAACGGCCAATTACGGCGCACGTCCTCCATCCGTTTCAGGTCTACCTCAGCGACTAGCACCTCTTCCTTTTCGTGCCCAGCCTGCGCGATTACTTGCCCGAATGGATCAGCGATGAAGGACCCGCCCCAGAACTCGAGACCCTTGCCTGGCGCCTCATTGCCGCGAATGTTACCGGTCTCGAAGCCCACGCGATTAGGGACGGCAACATAGACTCCGTTGGCGATGGCGTGCGCGCGTTGAATTGTGCGCCACGCATCGTACTGTGCCTTGCCGTACTGCGCTTTCTCGTCCGGATGCCAGCCGATCGCGGTCGGATAGAACAGCACACTCGCGCCCTGTAACGCCGTCAGACGCGCGCCCTCGGGATACCACTGGTCCCAGCACACCAGCGTCCCGAACTTGCCGAAGTCGGTCTCGAACGTCTTGAAGCCGAGATCGCCGGGCGCAAAGTAGAACTTTTCGTAATACAAGGGATCGTCGGGAATGTGCATCTTGCGATAGATACCCAGCAGATTTCCGGAGGGGTCGATCACGGCTGCGGTGTTGTGATAAACGCCCGGAGCACGACGCTCGAACAGGGAAGCGACAATCGTGATCTTCAATTCGCGGGCGAGTTCGCCCAGGCGTTGAGTCGTGGGGCCAGGAATGGATTCGGCCAAATCGAACAGCGCGACATCTTCACGCTGGCAAAAGTACTGCGTCTGAAACAACTCTGGCAGGCAGACGATGTCCGCACCTCCGGCCGCCGCGCTGCGTACATGCGCGATGGCGTGCTCCAGATTCTGCTCGGGCTCAGACGTGCATGACATCTGCACAATGCCAATTTGAAAATTCCGTTCGGGCAACACTCGGCTCCAGGGGAAAAATGCGTTTCAAGAATAGCATCCCGCGAGAGGCGTACCAGATCTGCCAAAGGGATTGTTAACGCGCGATGAATCCTTATCTGCGTTCTCATTGACTGGAGCGGCGGCAAACCTGTAGCTTCGATTGTCTGATTTTTCCCTCTGCTGTCATTCCGACCGAGCGGACGCGCTTTTCGTCCGCGAGTGGAGGAACCTGCTTTTGTTCTTAAGTGGAAAGCAGTCCCTCGACTCGGACTCAAGTCCTTGCTCGGGATGACAGAGTTGGTTTATCGAGGTGAACTGTGAGTGACGAACACGACAAAACGCACGGTGAAGGCATTGACCGCGAACTGCACGACCCCATTGCCGACAAGCTGATACCGCTGGAGCCGCTGGACCTGTCGAAGATCAAGACTGTAGATGATCTTGTTCGTGGAATGGGCAACACGGCCTTCACCGGGCGGCAGCTTGGTGAAGGCGCCGATGTGCTGGAAGCCATGGCCCGCGACAAGGAATGCTTCGTCGTGATGACACTCGCAGGCGCGATGACCGTGGCAAAGCAGGGGTTGGTAATAACCGATCTTATCGATCACGGCATCGTCAACGCTGTTGTCTCCACCGGCGCACTGATGGCGCACGGGCTGGTGGAGGCGGCGGGGCGCTCGCACTTCCGCTATGACCCGAAGATGAATGACCTCGAGCTTTACGAGGCTGGCTACAATCGGGTGTACGACACGCTGGAGCCGGAGACAAACCTCGACTTCGTGGAGCGCAT
Source organism: uncultured Acidobacteriaceae bacterium (assembly GCA_963782275.1). Classification (GTDB taxonomy): domain Bacteria; phylum Acidobacteriota; class Terriglobia; order Terriglobales; family Acidobacteriaceae; genus Bog-257. Next base: position 368,998 of record CAWAJA010000018.1, read on the forward strand.
CTTCGCCCAAGTTCTAAAGAACTGGGATGCGAGCCAGATCGTCGCCTCCTACAAAATAAACCGTGCCATCGGCAAGCACCTCAGCGAGAACGTGAGGGAGCGCGGCATTCTGAAGTCGGCGTACGAAAAGAATGTGCCAGTGTTCGTGCCCGCCTTCACCGACTCCGAGATGGGCCTAGATTTCGCGCTGCATAATCGCATGCGCCGCAAGGAGAACTTGCCTCCGCTGCGCTACGATCCGTTCGAGGACCTGGAGTTCTTCGCCGACACGCTGCTCAAACAAACGCGGCTGGGCATCTTTACTATCGGTGGCGGCGTGCCGCGCAACTGGTCGCAACAGTTCGGGCCGTTCATCGAGCTGCGCCATCGGCGCGGCGGCGAAGATTTGCCACTCAAGCGTTATCACTACGGGCTGCGCATCTGTCCGGAGCCGGTGCATTGGGGCGGGTTGTCCGGCAGTCCGTATAGCGAGGCGGTGTCGTGGGGCAAGTTTGTGCCCAAGGAGGAGGGTGGCAAATTCGGCGAGGTCTTCGTGGATGCGACGGTGGGGCTGCCGTTGATCGTGGGCGCGGTGCTGGAGAGGCTGAAGAAGTAGAATTGGCATGGGGGTTCTTATGAGCTCCATGCAAACGATTCAGGACTTCCTGGGCCAGAAGCGGCTGGCGGTGGTGGGCGTTTCACGCCAGCCGAAAGACTTTTCTCTCGCGCTCTTTCGTGAATTCCGCAAACGAGGATACGATGCCGTACCGGTGAATCCGGAGGCGGAACAGATTGATGAGCAGCCCTGTTTTGCGCGGTTGCAGGCGGTTCGTCCGCCGGTAGACGCCGCGCTGTTGATGACACCGCCGGCGGCCACGGACCAGGTCGTGCGCGACTGTGCGGAAGCGGGGATCAAGAGGGTATGGATGTATCGCGCCGGCGGCGCCGGAGCGGTGAGTCCGGTGGCTGTCAAGTTCTGCCAGGAGAACGGCATCGCGGTAATTGCGGGAGAGTGTCCCTTCATGTTTTTCCCCGGAGGGAGCTGGTTCCACCGCGTTCACGGAGTGATAAGAAAGATCACGGGTGCGTATCCGGGTTGAGGTTCGATGATCACTGCTTCCGGCTCCGGTTCAGGCCCGGCAAGGTCTAAACCCCGGAGCCGGCGCAGGCTTCCGCGGAACATGTGGCACTCTTATGGTTTGTCATCACGAGCTGCCTAGTCTGGCTCGACGGATCTCCTTATCCGTCAGCCTGCGAGAAGCAGATCCCTCGCAGGCTGAAGCCCGCTCGTGATGACAATTCTCAAAGGACCTTCGCTACTGCTCTCGCTTGCCTACCTCGCGGAAGGTCATATTCATCGCCTTGCTACCAGTGTTACGTTTCCAGTCGAAGAAAAGTTCAGCGTACGACTTGGTGATGTAGTCAGCCGGCTTCACTCCCAGCTCGCGCGCGATGGTGTCAATCCATCGTGAATTGCCTTCGATTTCGGCAACGTCGCCTATCGGCGTGCGATCAAGCACGACATGGCCCTTTCCGTCGCTCCACTCAGCGCGAAATTTCTCATACATGAACGACGGTTTGTAGCCCAGAGCGCGCAGGATCGCGTCCATTTTCTCGCCGTCGGAGATGCCCGTCTCTAGCTCGCCGCGCGACTTGTGGCGTCCAAGTTTCACCTTTGCTTTATGCGTGAGCCTCCATTTCCCACCGTAGTCGCGCAGGCGAAGCAGTTCGCCTTTGCCGCGCAACGTCTGTCCGGGAAGATCGTAAAGCGTGTTGACTTCGTGCGTGGACGGCGTCTCTTCGCGAAACCCGTGTTCGCGAAGCATCTGCTCGAGCGCCGTGCGATCATGCACGAGGAACTTGATTTCGACTTCTTGCGGAGCAGGCATGGCTAACCACTGAGCAGCTTCCAGGTTTTAAGTGGGCACTATGAACTCGTTGTTCTGAGACCTGGTAGCCTAGTCGATAAGCGTCACCGCACCGGTCCCTAGGTCGTAATAACCGGCCACAACCTTGAGCTTGCCTTCTTTTACCAGGGCGGAGACAACAGTCGATGCCTGACTCAGAAGGGTCGCCTGTATCTTGGCGTTGGCCTTGGTCGCAGCTTCGAGATTCGGCCCCGCCTGATCTACCGCTGGCTGGATGTGCGGAAACAGCGCGCTAATCTGACCGGGAACGTCCTTGCCCTTGATGGCTGCGCTGACGGCTCCACAATTGGCGTGTCCCATCACCAGGATCACTTTCGTTCCCAGCACAGCGGCTCCGTATTCCAGACTGCCGATGATCTCCGGAGTGATGATGTTTCCCGCAACTCGTGTGACAAACACGTGGCCAATACTTTGATCGAAGACCAGTTCGACCGGCACGCGGGAATCCGCGCAGGACAAAACGGCCGCGAATGGCTCCTGCTTCTCAACGGTTTTTTGCTTGAGGACGGCCAGATCGTGATCGTGAGCGGTCAAGTTCCCTGATACGAACCTTTTGTTGCCTTCCATCAGTTCGGCCAACGCTGCATCTGGCGTGAGCGTGCTCTGCGCCCGCGCAGGCGGCGGGGTTGCCAACTGCAGGCCGGAGGTTAGCAAACCGGCCATAGTTCCGGCTGCGCCCATTTGCAGGAATCGCCGCCTGGACGGTACCTGTTTCGAAAACGATGAGTTCATCTCTCCTCCATCCATCGATCACTCTTCACTTTCTTCAGCTCTCCCGCTGCACCACAAACTCCGGCACCCACAGCAGCACCCGCTTGATGTGTGAGTCAGGGAAGGTGCAGATGGCCTCGCGTGCTTTATTGGAGAACTCGACAGCGCGGGCATAGGCGGCATCGATAGAACCGTGGCGGTTAAGGATGGCCACAATGTCGGCAGGCGTGATGCCGTTGAATCCGCCGTTGCTGAGAACGGACTCTATCGTAGCGCGCTCCGCAGGGGTGCAGTGCTGCAGCGCATGCAGCACTGCCATAGTCGCCTTGCCTTCGCGCAGATCGCTGGCCACCGGTTTGCCCAGTACTTCCTCCGATGCGGTGAGATCGAGCACGTCGTCGACGATCTGGAACGCCATGCCCAGGTTCCGCCCATAGTCGGCAAGACGGTGCTGCTCGCCTTCGCTGGCGCCGGCAAGAATTCCTCCTAGTTTCATACAAACCGAAAACAGGCAGGCGGTTTTGCGATAGATAAGTTCGAAGTGCTCGTCCATGGTTATCGCCTTGCCGAGGCGCTCGATCTGCAGCAACTCGCCTTCTACCATGGCTTGGGTGAGGTCAATCAGCGTGTCGAGGACCTGAAAATTGCGTTCCTGCACGGCGATCTTGAAGGCTTGCATGTAGAGCCAGTCGCCGGCCAGCACGCATTTCGCGTTGCCCCATTGCGTGTTGGCCGCAGGGCGTCCCCGCCGGGTCTGCGCTTCGTCAATGATGTCGTCGTGGACCAGGGTCGCGGTGTGGATGATCTCGACCACAGCACCCAGCTTGATGGCGCCTTGGCCGGTGTAGTTCATCAGCTTGCAAGAGAGCAGAAGTAGGGCGGGGCGCAAGCGCTTGCCGCCGCCGGCGCGCAGGTATTCGCCAATTTCCGTAATCGCGCTCACGCCTGAGACCGTGTCACGGCCGAACTCACGCTCGATGGCAGCGAGATCATCGTGCAGCAGGTCGAAAACTTCTTTGGCGTTGTGGGTTACGGTCGTGCTCAATCTTCGCCCCTCAGTTGGATCGGTAATTCGTGAACTGCATGTCAATGCCGAAATCGCTCTGTCGCAGCATCGCGATGATTTCCTGCAGTGTATCGCGGTCCTTGCCGCTGACGCGAACCAGATCGCCCTGAATGGCAGCCTGCACTTTTTTCTTCGAGTTCTTGATAAGCTTGACGATCTCGCGCGCCTTTTCGATCGGGATCCCCTGCTGCATGGTGATACGTTGGCGCACGGTTGAGCCAGCCGCCTCCTCGATTGTGCCGTAGGTCAATGCCTTCAGAGGAACGCCACGCTTTACCAGTTTCCCTTGCAGCACATCGTTGACCGCCTTCAGCTTGAAATCGTCGGAAGAACTGAGCACCAGCGCCTCTTTGCCATCCATCTGAACATCGGACTTCGAGTCCTTGAGATCGTAGCGCGTGTGGATCTCTTTCAGCGCCTGCTGAATGGCGTTGGACACTTCCTGCAAGTCAACCTTGCTGACGATGTCGAAGGATTCCGCCATAAGTAATCCAGTGTAACAAGAGAGGCTGTTTTTGGCTGCAACCGGTTAAGGCCGCCAGAGGCGCAGGCCGTAAAGCATGGTCTGTCACGAAGCAGCTTTCGGCAGCCCCAAAAATGCGCCAAAATTTCGCGAGGTCTGCTCGCCAATTTCCTGCGACGGGAGGCCGCGCAATTCGCCAATCTCGCCAGCGGTCTCGACGACATATGCTGGTTCGTTGCGCTGGCCGCGATAAGGTACTGGTGCAAGATACGGGCAATCGGTCTCGATGAACATGCGGTCGAGCGGCACGATGCAGGCCGCATCGCGAATGTTCTGGGCCTTGGGGTACGTAACGTTGCCGGCGAATGAGATCACAAATCCAAGGTCGAGCGCGGCGTGGGCGTGCTCCACCGTGCCGGTGAAGCAATGCAAAACACCGCCCAAGCCGCAGGAGGCCCAGTTCTCACGAATTAGGTGCAACAGGTCATCCCATGCGTTCTCGCTGTTGTCCGAGGGGCGGCAATGAATGACGATGGGAAGCTTGGCCGAGCGCGCCAGCTCCATCTGTTGCACAAAGACGCGCTGCTGCACGTCGCGCGGCGAATGATCGTAGAAGTAGTCCAGCCCAATCTCACCCCAGGCTATGACTTTGGGGTCGCGCGCTAGCCGTTCAAGTTCATCGAAATCTGCCTGCTTAGCGAGTGCCGCCTCGTGGGGATGAATCCCGACCGTCGCATAAACGCCCTGGTGCTGGCGCGCCAGCTTGATGGCGCAATCCAGCGTATCCGTGCCAGGGCCGTCGCCGTTGCCGATGGCGAGAATGGTCGTGATCCCGGCTGCGTTAGCGCGAGCCAGAACCTCGGCGCGATCAGCGTCAAAGCGCTTGCTATCGAGATGGGCGTGAGAGTCGGTGTACATAAGAGCACAGTGGCCAATGGGTAGTGGATAGTTTCAAGTTCCGTCTGGACTCACGATTTGTTCGGGATCCGAAAGGCTCAGGCAGGGATCCGCACTTCAACGTAATCCGTCTGGGAGGCTGCAGGGGGAATCGGCTGGCCAGTAGCGCGCAAGTCGTCAAGGTGAAGTTCGATAGCTTCCCTTAACAGTTGCTTGGTCTCTTCCAGCGTACTAGCGGCGACGCCTAACCCGGGTAAGTCCGCAGCATAGGTGCTCCACCCATTGTCCGTTTTCTCAAACACCACAGCGAATCGCATCACTTCAACCGCTTGCTTGAGGATGTTGTTGTAGGTGCCGGGCCTCATGTCCTCTGCTGGATGAACGGCGACAGTCACCGTACTCGATTTTACTAGGATGATGATACTGCCGATGTTTGCCGGTAGTACGAACAAAATACCAGCCGTCGATCAGCCTAATTACATCACGCACTTTTCGTGAAGGCATACCAGTTATTGCGATCAGTGAGCCCTACTTCAGCTTCGCGCCTACCGGCACATCCTCCAGAAATCCCGCCAGGACTGGCTGGCCGTCGTCGCCGAGGGAAGCCGCAACGATCATCCCATTCGACTCCAGCCCGCGCAACTTTCGCGGCTGCAGGTTGGCAACGATGACCACCTTGCGTCCGATCAGTTTTTCCGGCTCGTAGGCCTTGGCGATGCCGGCAACGATCTGCCGCACTTCGCTGCCGATATCCACTTCCATGCGCAGCAGCTTGTCGGCGCCTTTCACCTTTTCCGCAACCTTGATCTCGCCCACGCGTAACTCGACCTTTAGAAAATCGTCGATAGTGATTTTGCTGCCCTCGGCAGCGGATGCCGGCGTACCCGCCCTGTCGCCAACGGCGGACGACAAGGGTGCGGCGCCCGGCGACGACGGCGCAGCACTCGCGCCCGTTGCGTCGGGCTGGGCCTCTGCTGTTGACTTGCTGTCTCCGTTGGTCGCGCCCTCTGCGGAGCGTTGCTGTTCCATCTGCTGCATCCTTTCGATTGTGCCCTTGTCGGCGCGTGGGAAGACGGGCTCGACTGCGCCGAGCTTGGTTCCCAGCTGCAATTGTCCCCAGGCGAGCCTGCGCAGGTTCACCTGGTCGATCGCACCCAGCCCAAGTTGCGTCCAGATGCGCGCCGTCGCATCGGGAATAACCGGATGCGCCAATGCAGTCACAATGCGCAGCGCCTCTGCTGAGGTGTAGAGAATGGTTGCCAGCCGCGCGCGCGAGTCCTGGTCATCGCGTTCGGCGACGGCCCACGGTTCGTTCTCCACGATGTACTTGTTCACCGCCGCCACCAGCGACCAGGCTGTCTCCAGCGCGCGCGAGAACTGGAACTGCTCGAAACTGCGAGTGGAACTCGGCAATCGTCTGCTCCGCTAGGTGGCCGATGGCTTCGTCCGCCGGCGTGCGCTCGCTGTGCGACGGATAGGGCACCTCACCTTCGAAATAGCGCGCTGATCATGCTGAGCGTGCGGCTGGCAAGGTTGCCGATACCGTTGGCCAGGTCGGATTGAAACGCTGCACCAGCGCATCGAAGCTGAACGAGCCGTCCTGCCCGAAAACGATCTCGCGCAACAGGAAATAGCGCAGCGCGTCGCCGCCTAGCGTGTCGAGAATGGTTTCACTGCGCACGATATTGCCGCGCGACTTCGACATCTTGCTTTCTTCGAACAGCAGCCATCCGTGCGCGATGATCGACTTCGGCAGCGGCAGGTCGGCCGCCAGCAGGAACGCCGGCCAATACACGCAGTGGAAGCGCACAATCTCTTTGCCGATCATGTGCACATCGGCCGGCCAGTAGCGTTCCAATTTTCTCTGGTCTGCGGGATCGTCAGAGCCAAAGCCGATCGCCGTCATGTAATTGGCCAGCGCGTCGAGCCAAACGTAAATGACGTGCTTGGGATCGCCGGGGACCGGAATGCCCCACTTAAACGACGTGCGGCTGACCGAGAGATCGCGCAGCCCACTGCGTACGAAGGCGATCACCTCGTTGCGCCGCGTCTCAGGCCGAATGAAGTCGGGATGCTCGGCGTAATACTTCAGCAGCCGATCTTCCATCGCCGACAGCTTGAAGAAATAGTTTTCTTCGTGGACCGTTTCTGTGGGACGGCCGCACTCCGGGCACGGCGCGCCGGGGCCAACGACGTCAACGTACAGCTCGTCGAAGACGCAATATTGGCCGCTGTAGGAGCCCTTGTAGATGTAGCCGCGCTCCTGCAAGCGGGTGAACATGGCCTGCACGCCGCGCACGTGCCGCGGTTCGGTGGTGCGGATGAAGTCGTCGTAGGTGATCTTCATGCGGTCCCACAGCGCGCGGAACTCGCCGGCGATCCTGTCCACGAACTCGCGCGGCGAACAACCGGCGGCCGCGGCCGAGCGCTCGATCTTTTGCCCGTGCTCGTCGGTGCCGGTGAGGAACCAGGTGTCCGCGCCCATCATGCGCTGACGGCGGGCGATGGCGTCGCACACTACCGTGGTGTACGTGTGGCCGATGTGCGGCCGCGCATTCACGTAGTAAATGGGCGTGGTGATGTAGAACTTTCCGGGATTATCCATTCTTTCGGTCCAGGTATAAGCGGATGGCTTCCTGCATCACCGTCTTCAGCGGCACGTGGTGCTCGACGGCAATGCGGCGGCAATCTTCATACTCAGGCGCGTACTGCGACACGGTTCCATTCAGGTTGGCGATCTTCATGCGCACCTCACCCCAGCGGGTGGCAACCGCTTCGTGACGGCGCGGCAGACAGTAACGCTTCTCGTGACGCGTCCGAACTCCCAGCGTGCTGCTCTCGCGGAACAGCAGCGCGCGCAGTTTTTCCTCCTGCTCCGGTCGTGCCAGGATCGTGAGCAGCGTGCCGGGACGGTTCTTCTTCATCTGCACCGGCGTCGTAAAAACATCGCGCGCTCCTTGCGCCAGCGCTAGGTCAACGATGTAGCCGATGAGTTGCGGATTCAGGTCGTCGAGGTTCGCTTCCAGGATCGCGATTTCCTCCACGTTTAGATTCGCGTTGGCAGCTCTGGACTGGAGCATGGCTGCATCGGTCTCGCCGATGCTAAGGCGCAGCACGTTAGCCTGGCCGGCAAAGTCGCGGGTTCCGGCTCCGTAACCGATTTTCTCGGTTGTCATCATGGGCCGCGGTCCGAAGCTCGAGACTAATACTTTGACAATGGCCGCTCCGGTCGGCGTGACCAGTTCTTTCTGAATGTCGCCGGAATAGATCGGCACGCCCTGCAACAATTCAAGAGTTGCCGGTGCGGGAACTGGAAAAACGCCGTGGGCGCAGGCGACTGTTCCACCGCCGACATTGAGCGGCGAAGAAACAAACTGCTCGACGCCGAGCGCCTCTGCGCCGACTGCAGCGCAAAGAATGTCTACAATCGCATCGGCGGCTCCGACCTCGTGAAAATGAACCTCGTCGATGTCCACGTTGTGGACCTTGGCCTCCGCCGCGCCCAGGGCGTTGAAAGATTTCGCTCGCCGTGCGTTTAGCGCCGTCGCAGACCGGTGCCGACGCGATGGTACGCAGGATCGCGCTCAGATGGCGGTCGTCATGGTTCGCGTGTCGCGCGGTGTGCTCGTGAGAATCTCCGCCGGCGTCAGAATGGCGATCCGCCCAGAACTCCTCGCGTGGCAGGTCCTTCTCGCCGTTCACCACGACGTCCAGCTTGGTGGCAGAAATACCAGCCCGATCCACGCGTGAAAGCTCCACGACTGGCTCCGATATTCAGATCGGCAACGGTCTTCTGGAAGAGTTCAAGCGGAACTCCGGCGTCAAGTAGAGCCCCGAGGAACATGTCGCCGCTGATGCCAGAGAAACAATCGAGATAGGCAATGCGCATGGGAGCCGCCGAATCGCTGGGGGAAAACTTCATCATAGGTAAGGCCCGATGCAGCGTCAAACCTTGCGATTATCGCGTTTGCTACAATCACGCATTCTGATTCATCAGACTTCTGTTTCACCACAGAGGCCCAGAGGACACAGAGAAGAAAGAAAGCTTGGAGCGAAAAAGCCAAGAGCGAAAAGCCTCCATGTACCTGGAACATCAAAAACAGCTGGCCGCTGCGGTGCGGGCGTTTCTGCGCGAGAAGTATCAGATCGAGATGGCCAACGTCGTCATCGATCAGCCGCCGGCGGTGGAGATGGGCGAGTTCGCGCTGCCGCTCTCATTCGAGTTGGCCAAGCGCTTGCGAAGATCTCCGCGCAAGATTGCGGAAGAGATTGCCGCAGAGCTGACATTGCCGGATGGCTTCGAGAAACTCGAAGTCGCGGGGGCTGGGTACATCAATGCCCGACTGAAGCGCGACGTTGCGGCCTGGGCGCTGGCCAGTCGAACCCGTTGTTCGCGTTCTGAGCCATGCGGGCGAAGGCGCGGCCGATGTGAGCGGCAAGATTCTGGTCGAGCACACCAGCATCAATCCCAACAAAGCCGCGCATATTGGGCATCTGCGCAACGCCATTCTGGGCGACTCCTTCGTGCGCTTGTTGCGCGCCGCCGGTCACATCGTCGATGTCCAGAACTACATTGACAACACCGGGGTGCAGGTGGCCGACGTGGTAGTCGGTTTCACGCAACTGGAAACGAAGTCGAAGCAGGAAATCGAGGAACTGATCACGTCGAACCCGCGCTTCGACTACTACTGCTGGGACCTCTATGCGCGCGTGTCGCAATGGTACGAGGCGGACAAGGAAAATCTTAAAGCGCGACTTGAAGTATTGCATGCCATCGAACAGGGCGGCAATGAGATGGCTAATATCGCCGATATCATCGCGACGGCGGTTTTGCGGCGTCACCTTGAGACTATGGACCGTCTCGACATCGAGTATGACTTCCTGCCACGTGAGAGCGAAATACTTCATCTGCATTTCTGGGAATCCGCATTCGATCTGCTGAAGCAGAAGGGCGTGCTCTACTTCGAGACCGAGGGAAAGAACAAGGGCTGCTGGGTGATGACGCGACCGAAACCCCGCGAAACGAGCTTTCCAGTTACATCAACGAACCGCCTCACCCAAGCAAAAGAGGCTTGGGTGGGGCACCCGGATTCGGAAGAAGCGAAGGCCGCTCCCGACGAGGACGCGAAGGTCATTGTGCGCTCCAACGGCACCGTTGGCTACGTTGGCAAGGACATCGCCTACCACCTATGGAAGTTTGGCTTACTCGGACGCGACTTCGGCTATCGCAAATTCTATCGCTATCCCAACGGCCATGATGTGTGGATCTCGGCGGAGCAGGGCGAGCCTGACCATCCACACTTCGGCGGAGTGTCGGCCATCTACAACGTCATCGACTCGCGGCAAAGCGATCCGCAGAACACGGTCGTCGAGGCCATACGACTGCTCGGCTACACCGGAGCAGGCCGCGCACTACACGCATTTTTCCTACGAGATGGTTGCGCTCACGCCACGGTGTGCTATGGATCTCGGCTACGAGGTCAGCGAGCAAGACCGCGAGAAGTCACACATCGAGGTCTCAGGGCGCAAGGGATTCGGTGTGAAGGCCGACGATCTGCTCGACGCGCTGATCGCTGCCGCCAGAAAGGAGGTGGACAGCCGGCATCCCGATCGCGATGAGCAGGAGCGCGAGCGCATCAGCGAGCAGATCGCCATCGGGGCCCTACGCTATTTCATGCTCAAGTTCACCAAGCAATCGGTGATCGCCTTCGACTTTCAGGAAGCCCTGGCCTTCGAGGGCGAAACCGGCCCGTATGCGCAATATGCCGTGGTACGTGCGACGAACATCTTTCGCAAGGCCGGAGTCGATCCGGAAGAGGCGCTCGTCGCCGAAGTGGATTACGCACGATATTTTGCGGACGACAGCGGCACCGAAATCTGGGAGCTATGGTTGCTGGCGGGGAAGACGTCGTTCGTCATCGAGCAGTGCATTGCGGCGACCGAGCCGGCATTCGCAGCCAAACACGCCTTCCAACTGGCGCAACAGTTCAACAACTTCTATCACCGGCACCACATACTGACCGAAGCTGACGAGGGGCGCAAGAAGTTCCTCCTGGCCACGGCCTCAATTGTCCGCCGCGAACTGATCAACGTGCTCGGCCTAATGGGCATCACGGTGCCGCCTGTGATGTAGCTATGCTGAAAGTGAAGCGCCTCGCGCCCGACGCCATTCTGCCGACGGTCGCTCATCCGGGGGAAGACATCGGCTACGATCTCTACTCGCGCGAAGACCTCACGATTGCCGCGCACAGCGCTGCTGGGGTTCACACGGGCATCGCCATCGAGTTTGTGCCCTGCGCAGGCGGCATCGTGAAGACCCGCTCTGGCCTGGCGAGGAAGCGCCTCATGTGTAATGCCGGTGTCATCGATGCCGGATACCGTGGCGAAATCATCGTGCTGCTGGAGAACCTCGGGGACGAGCCATATTCTATCCGCAAAGGCGACAAGATCGCGCAGTTATTGGAGCATCCGTTTCTGGCGGGTGAGGTCGTGGAGAGCGAACTGAGCCAAGCTGCACGCGGCGCCGAAGGATTCGGGTCCACGGGCAAGTAGTTCGTTCTCGAGCACGGCCTGCGAGCCTGAGCGGGCGACGGTGCCGGTGCTTCGAGTTTGCTGCCAGCTAATCCTATAGGCAAAGAAGTGGCGCCACGTTTTGCTCCTACGCGTGGCGCCACTCAGTTCGTAGCCGACTGCCGTCTACTGTATTCCGATCCTGTACTTCTGCGAGGCGATACCGTTGGCAACCACCTCGAGGTAGCTTTGACCGGTTTCCATGTTGGTGGGGATGTCAAGATGGGTGTAAGCGGGGCCGTTGTACCCAACCGCCATGGTGTTGTGCCCATGGGTGCGGCAATAGAAAACGTGCCCCGTGGCGACGTTGGTAATGCGCACGATGGGGTAGTTGGTAGCGGCCTGGTAGTCATCGCCGTAAGCCACCGCTTGCGATGCGCCGTTGAACTTGTAGCCGAAAAGAGTGAACGAAGCGCCCCGAGCCAGGACCGCCGTGGTTAGTATCGCTGTCGGCTGAAGACCGGGGTAAGGGCTTCCCGCAGGAGTGTAGATTTCGACGTCGTTGCTGTAATCCGTGAACAGAATTTGTCCTGTCGGAAGCACCAGCAGGTGTCCGTACCAGGACGAGTCGTTGGGACTATTGGGGGGCGCTGGAACCTGGTTGAGATTGCTCCCGTCCCATTCGAAGAAAACACCGCCATTGTTGTAGATGCCCGGGCTGGTCATCATCAGGACGTTGCCGTTGGGCAGCAACGCTGCCGGACCATCCGCAATGTCAAGACCGTTGGGAAAATCCGGTCCTGCGGTCCACGTGCCGCTGTTGACGTTGTAAATGGAAGTATGCCCGGCGCCAGCGCCATTTGCCCCGGTAGCGAACACTGTGCCGTCGGGCCGCAGCACGGCAGGACCAACCTCGTATGAACCGTGTGAGTCCCAAAGTTGCACGATCGTGCTGCCGGCGCTGCTCCAGGAACCTGTGGCGGGATCGTAGATTTCAGAGTTCTTGCCATTGGGGTCAAAGCGATTGACGTAAGCATCGACGGTAAGCACCTTCCCGCCGGGAAGTAAATTCCATCCTTCCTCGTCGTTCTCGTCGAACTTGCCCGAACCGGTTGAAGTCCAGGTCAGGGTTGAAGCGTTGAGCAGAGCCTGCTGCTCGCTGCAGCAGTTGGCAAGCATGAACGTGCCGTTGGCCAGGATCACACTCTGGGCGTCGCCAATGCTGCTCCAGCCGCTCGGCGGATTCATAGGCGTCCAGACATTGGCCAGCGGATCATAGATGGCGCCCATGTTAGTCCAGACATAGTTGGCGAAATTCTGTTCTCCCCCCTCAATGATCAAGCGGCCGTCGGGCAGTACCGCTGAGGCAAAGAAGAGAGGACCGTAGTTCGATGCCAGCGAGGCCATCTGAGACCACGTTCCGTTGACGTAGCTGCCGTTGATGTCGGGGGTCAGCTTATACCATTCCGAATATCCATTGTTGGGGCCTTCGTGGTGGACCATCACCGTGCCATCGGTGAGCAGAAGAGCGGCGCCGGCTGTGAAACTGGGTTGATTGGTTAAGGGCTGCCACGATTGTGCACTGGCCATTCCTAGGGCAGCCAAAAGCACGACTGTAGCGAATCCAAGCATTCGCAAGCGCTTCATAGTTCTCCTCAGTTTTTTGCTTTGTTCCAGGGCAGGTTTCGACGCAGGGCCGACTGACCACCACTACGACAAAATCTCACGCAAGTGGAGCAATTGAGATGGAAGAATCTAATCTGAACTGCGCTCGAAAGTCAATCTTGGTCTCGCCGAGGTATTGTTACAGGTCGATTGCGCAGCGTCGAAAAAAAACGCCACGTTCACGGGAACGTGGCGCCATTCAGTTTACAACACCCAGCTTCTACTGGACTCCGATCGGATACTTCTGAGAGGGAATACCGTTGGAAACTACTTCGAGGTAGCTAGCGCCGGTTTCCATGTTGAGTGGTACGTCCAGGTGAGTATACGAGGGACCCGGATAGCCAACCGCCATGGTGTTGTGATTGTGGGTGCGGCAGTAGAACACGTGCCCTGTGGACTTGTTGGTGATGCGCACAATCGGGTAGTTAGTGGCAGCCTGGTAGTCGTCACCATAAGCTACCGCCTGCGAGGCGCCGTTGAACCTGTAGCCGAAAAGGGTAAACGAAGCGCCGCGCGCCAGAACGGCCGTGGTCAGCAGTGCTGAAGGCACAAAGTTATAGTTGCTTCCGGTGGGGGTGAAAAGTTCGACATCATTGGTGTAATCGGTGAACATGATTTGTCCCGTGGGAAGCAGAAGCAAGTGTCCCTGGAACGAGGAGTCGTTGGGGGCGTTCGGCGGTCCTGAGACTTGATTTAGGCTGCTGCCATCCCATTCGAAGAAGATGGAACCCGCATTGAAAATCCCCGGGCTGGTCATCATCAGAACTTTGCCGTTGGGTTCGAGTGCCGCCGGACCGTCGGCTATGTCGAGATTGCCGGGGAAATCGGGACCAGGGGTCCAGGTACCAGTATTCGTATTGTAGATGGAGGTGTGGCCAGCGCCACAACTGTTGGCCCCGGTGGCGAAGACAGTACCGTCGGGCCGCAACACTGCCGGTCCGACTTCATATGAGGCGCTACCTCTTCCACCGCAATTGGCCGCCGAATCCCATAACTGCACACCTGTGCTACCGGCACTCGTCCACGCGCCAGTACCGGGGTCGTAGACTTCCGAGTTCATGCCGCTGCCATTGTAGCTGTTGACGTAGGCATCTACGGTTAGGACCTTTCCGCCCGGAAGCAAGTTCCATCCTTCCTCGTCGTTCTCGTCGAACTTGCCGGACCCTGTGCTGGTCCATGTCAGCATCGACGCATCCAAAAGAGCCTGCTGCCTACTTACGGCGTCGGCCAGCATCATCGTTCCGGCACTCAGAACTACAGTCGAGGCGTCACCAATGTTGCCCCATCCGCTGGGGGAATTCACCGACGTCCATACATCGGCCACCGGATCATAAATAGCCCCAAGTTTGGTAAAACCAGCGCCATATTGGTTGTATTCTCCGCCTTCCACCACGACGCGACCATCGGGCAACACTGCGGAGCCAAAAAACAGAGGCCCATATCCAGCTGGCAAGGTAGCTATCTGGGTCCAAGTCCCGTTCGCATAGCTGCCATTAATGTCGGGAGTGAGCTTATACCAGTTTCCCGTAGCAACGTTGCCGTTTTGATCGTTCTCCTCGTGCCCAATGACCGTGCCGTCGGTGAGTAACATGACGACACCGATGTTGACCGGAGGGTTGTTGGCTAAACGTGTCCACGACTGTGCGCTGGCGACGCCTACAGCGAGGCACAGCACCAGTGTGGCGAATCCAAGCATTCGCAAAGGCTTCATTTTTCTCCTCAAGTGATTACTTTTTTCAAAGGCAGGTTTTTGTCTACACCATTGCCGCCTGACGACGGCAAAGGTTTACGTCCATTTCCAATTTGAGCAATTCGCGGTCGAGCAATGCGTGGAAGAAATCTACTCCGCGTCAGTCTACCAGGTCAATACAAGACGCGAAATACTATGGCGGTCGTAGACCAAAAGGGGAATTCTTTGTCGCAAAGTTTTCGCTCCAAGTCAGGCGCAGTGCCTGTAGTGGACTCACAGCCGACGGGCTTGATCGGCGGAGAGTTCTTTTGTCGCTCTCTGAATTCCGTCTGCCTTGCATTTTTGAACCTGACCTAGTAGTGTCGCTGGCATCGCTTGATTCTGGGGAGGCGACAGGCAATCGTCGGCTAGCCCGGCTTGCACGGTTGGTGTGCGATTCAACCGCAGCGGGCAGTGCAATGGAAACGATGCGACCCCAGTCAAAAGCGCTGTTTTGGGTGGTTCTTGCCGGAATCCTGACGCCTTCCTGCTGGGCGCAGGACCTCTCTCCCCGCGCCTACCTCATCACACCTGTGCATTCCAACGCCGTCACCCTGACCTATTCGTTCTACGACGGAGGCCTCAATTTCGCCGGGACAATTCCCATAACCGGCGCCACCGGGACCTACAGCGTATCGGTTTTCACCTACTACCATTCGTTTAATTTCTTTGGCCGCTCGGCCAACCTCAACCTCTCGCTGCCCTATGGCGTGGGAAATTTCTCGGGACAGGTGCTGGGCACGGATCGATCGATTTACCGCTCGGGCCTGCTGGATTTTAGCGCTCGGCTCTCCGTGAACCTCAAGGGCGGTCCGGCGATGGCGCCCAAAGAGTTCGCCAAATGGCACCAGAAGTTGCTGCTGGGAGCGAGTCTGAGGATCATCGCTCCGACCGGTCAATACGACGGCACCAAGCTGATCAACTGGGGCATCAACCGTTGGGCCTTCAAGCCGGAATTCGGCTATTCCGAACGCTGGGGCCATTGGATCCTTGATGGATATGCAGGTGTATGGTTCTACACCACCAACGATGCATTCTTCAATAAGCCCGTGCCAACACCGCAAACCGAAGAGCCCGTTGGCTCTTTCGAAGGACACCTGAGCTACGACTTCAAGAGGCAACACACGTGGGCCTCGCTTGATGGCAACTTCTGGTTCGGTGGCGTTACCGCTCTCAATGGCGTACGCAATCCCTCAACCAGGCAGACTGCCTCCCGCATCGGTGTCACGTTCGCCTATCCCATCACCAGGCACCAATCGCTGAAGGCCAGCTATAGCGATGGCACTTACGTCCGGTTTGGAGGAGATTACCAGAACGTCTCGGTGGCTTGGCAGTATTCCTGGCTGGGCCGGCGGAAGTAGGAAGCGTCGCGTTCGCACGAATAATCGCCCCAAACGGAAAGGGACTGATCCCTCTCAGCCCTTCCCGTAAGAGACGTGCTACCCGCGGCCTCAGTGCTGCAGAACACGATGGCCGACGTCCAGCCCGAGAACCATGTCAGGCGGCGTTACTGAGCGCTGCTGTGCGGTATGGGAGGCATCTGTCTGGCATCGGGCTGTATGGCATCTGGCACGGACTTCGATGTCCCCACGGCGGAGGCAGTTCCGGTAGTCGGGCTCGTTGTGGTTGGGTTCGCCTTTGGCGACGTCGTCACGGGAGGCATCTGTACCGCGTTTGGCCGAACCGTCCCCGGCGTCTGTATGGCATTCGGCCTGACTATCTGTGGTGTCGGCCCGATTGGGTTTGTGTGTGAAATGGGAGCCACTTGAGTCATGCCACGATTCGTGCCCATCGGCGCCCGCCCACGCTGCGCCAAAGCCACGCTGGTCAGCAAGCCCAGTAGCATGGCTGTGAGAATGATGTTTTTCATAAGCAGTCCTCCAATTCTTTCGATTGACTGACCTGCGATCAGTCAGCTTCGGATGGTTGGAAATCGTCCTGTTGGTTCTGAGTTGCCTCACTCGTATGCTGCCAATCCCCAAGCAATTCTGGCTGCCCGACTCTTCCTCAACGTAGGCAGGGCTTTGGCAGGCTGCGAAGCGTTTCCCCCAAGCCAACGCAGCTCTGGAAATCTGCGAAACGCTGCGTCTTACGCCGGGCACCAGAAGCGGTTGTGCAACACCTGTGCCAGATAACGGAGAATGAAAACACGGGGCTTAAGCCGGCGAGAGAGTTGCTGGGTGGAAAGTTTTACCTGCTACAGGAAAACGCGTCCTAGTCGCTCTAGAACGAGCGATAGACAAACGGTGATGCGCCGGCGCTGTGCGCACGTGTGACCAGCCAAGTCGCAATCAGCAGCGCGACTGCGTACATCGGTGTTAGCCACACCCAACGATCGTGCAGAATGGTGGCGATGATCTCCGCTCGTGGAGTGGTTGCCGGAGTTGCAATTCGCTCCGCGTAGCGATCGAGCGCCGCGATGACCAACAGCACCGCTGCGTATCCGATTGCCAGAGCAATTACCAGCAAGTACAGCGGTGCCGGTAGAAAGTGCGTTAAGTAGCTGGCAGGCGATACGAGCGCGCCGAACATCTGCCTGGCTTGCAGCAAGGAATTCGCCCGGAAGAAGATCCAGCCGAAACTGACGAGCGTAATGGTTACCATCCACGAAAGCGGCGTCCATAAGGCAGCTGGCGGCTCCCAATTCAAGCGCTGTTGCAACTTCTGCACCTGGCGATGCAGGACCAGCAGTATTCCGTGGTAGCAGCCCCAAAGCACGAACAACAGGCTGGCTTTGTGCCACACGCCGAACAGCACCATCGAGATGACCAGCGCTAGATTGCGCCACCAGATCTCGCGCCGCAGGGTTGCCAGGGGCAGGAAAACATAGTCGCGGATCCAGAACGATAGCGACATGTGCCAGCGCGTCCAAAAGATCGACGTGCTGTCGGACGCGAATGGCCGTGCAAAGTTTTCCGGCACCATGAAGCCCAGCATCTTCGCCGCCCCGATCGCAATATGCGAGTAACCGGCAAAATCGAAGAACAGTTGCAGCCCGTATCCGAAAGCCAGGCACCAGATGTCGGGCCCACTCCACTGCGTGATCTGATCGAAGCCGGCGTTGATGCCGCTCTTGTTGAGAATCCCGCGTCCCAACAATTGACCCAACTGCATCATTAGCGCGCCGGTCGCAATCCGGCTGAGTCCGCGCGCGATGTCGCTGCGTTGCACAAGCAGCTCGGCGCGGAACTGCGGAAGCATGTCCGGCATGCGGCAAATCGGGCCGGAGATCGCAACTGGGAAGAACACCATGTACAACGCGAACTCCGCGAACGAAGGGTCTAGCTCCTCGCCGCGATACAAGTCGAACAGGTAGCTCATTGCCTGGAATGTCCAGAAGGAAATGCCCAACGGCAAAGCGATGTGCGAGAACTGGTGCAACGAACCGAGGGGAAGGGAAGCGGCGACTCCTGGAAGATACTTGAAGCTGCCCAGCAGGAACAGATTGAAAACAATGCCGATCCACAGGACGAGCGCAGAAGGATTCCGCCGCAGCCATTGACCGATCAGGAAGTTTATCGCTGTTGAGGCAAAGAGCACACCGGCGAACCAGATACCCCAGGTCGCGTAAAGTGCATAGCTGCCGGCCAGGAGAATCGCTTGTCGCGCACGGTGCGAGCGGACCTTGGCGAAAATCGCCAACCCGATCAGCAGCGCAACCGCATACAAAATTACTCGATATTCAGTAGTCAGCATTTAGCACTCGACAGTCGGCACTCACCTAAACTAGTGCACGTTCGAATTGGTGGCAAGTGGAAAGCGGCACCCTGATGGGTGATCGATCGGGCGCTAAGCTCTTTGACTTACCAAATCGCTATTTCCGATTTAGTCTGAAACTGTTGCGGAATGAAGTCACTGCCTTGTGGGTTTAACAGAGGGTGTCGCGTGCTGCATGATTTGGTTTGTATCGGGGACGGCCTTCAGCCGTGCCGAAAGGACGGCGCTACTCCGCCGGGCTTTAGCTACTGTACACAACGGCTTAAAGCCGTTTTCTTGGACTGCCTCTCAGGGCACGACTGGAAGTCGCGCCCTGTGACAGAACTGTTTCTTGAAGTAAGGTCCAATGTTGAATACCGAGCGAGGGTGCAATGAGCTCTGAAATGGAAGCGATGGAGAAAGCCAAAGAAGCGGCCGCAGAGGCCAAGGAGAGAAAGCACCTGGCTCCGGTAAGCCTGACCATTGCGATCCTGGCTGTGTTTGTGGCGGTCGTGTCCTTATTGGGACATCGGGCGCACACGGAAGAAATCCTGATGCAGACCCGGGCCACCGACCAGTGGGCGTATTATCAGGCTAAGAATATGCGCCGTAACAACCTGGAGGCGCTGGATGAGCTTCTGACCGCGCTGGAGAACACCAAAACGGAACGAGCAGAAGATGTGCAAAAACATTTTCACGCGGAGATCGACAAGTATCGCGAGCAGCAGACCGAGATCCAGACGGAAGCTCGGGGCTTGGAAGGCGAGGTGGCACGTGCCAGCCGCCGGGCTGACCGGTTTGACCTGGGCGAGGTGTTCCTGGAGATCGCGCTGGTCATAACTTCCATCACATTGCTCACCGACAATCGCAGGTTCTGGTACTTGGGCATCGGTCTGGCCTGCGTGGGCATCGTCGCCGCGGCTAGCGGCTTCCTGGTGCACTGACGCTGTTCGCAGATGACTCTAATGGCAGCGAAGAGCTGGAGGACACGACTCACGGCTTTTGCATCGCAGGCTCAAGAGCCTTTCTGCAACGGCTTGCCGATCTCCCAATGGTGTCCGAAGGGATCGACAATTCGCCCCACACGCCACCCATAGGGCTGGTCGCCGACAGGCGAAACCACGGTGGCGCCGGCTGCGACGGCCCGGTCGAAAGCGGCATCTGGATTGTCCACCACCATCACCATTCGCACGGAGCCACCGCCGAGCGATTCAGGGCTGAAGTTCAAGTGCTCAGGAGACTCGTCAGCGACCCAGAACTCGGCTTCTCCCACTGAAAGCTGCGCGACCACTGCTCCGTTCGCGTCGTCAAGGCGGAACAACTCTCCCGCTCCGAATGCGGATTTATAGAACTCGACTGCCTTTGCCCCGTTTCGGACCGAAAGCATGGCAGATATGGACGTTTTCAGGCCGGCAGAGCCGGACGGGTCATCGTTGCTCATCGAAAGTCTCCTCTCTGGTTGGCTTTAAAGCTTGGTGCAGGAGGCCATGACTCAAATGCGACTCAGGCCTGCCACCCTTCCGCTCCGACCAGCGGCACGAAGCGACACAGATCGTGCGTGGTAACGACGACTTCGTTGCCCAGCTTTCGCACGATATGCACCTGCTGCTCAACGCGTGTGCCTACGGGCACGACCAGTCTGCCGCCATCCGCAAGTTGGGCGACAAGGCTATCTGGAATCCGCGGTGCTGCAGCCGCCACCAGAATTCCCTCGAACGGAGCCCGTTCAGGCAAGCCGACGCTGCCATCGCCATAAATGACGTGTACATTTGTGTAACCCAGCCGCGCCAATATCTCCTGCGCCTTGCTGGCCAGCTCTTCGTGCCGTTCGATGGTCCACACCTCGGCAGCCAATTCAGCCAGGATCGCTGCTTGATATCCGGTGCCCGTTCCCACTTCGAGTACGCGATCCGTGGGCCGCAACTCTAGCGCTTCGACCATGGCAGCCACGATGTAAGGCTGCGAAACGGTTTGTCCCGCGCCGATGGGCAGCGGATGATCGCCATATGCGTCCCTGAAGTCTTCTCCGGAGATGAACTCTTCGCGCGGGACTTTGCCCATTGCCGCCAGCACCCGCGGATCCCGTATACCGCGTGACCGAAGTTGCTCCTCAACCATGCGCGCTCGGAGCTCGGCTAGGGTGTCGGGATGGGAAGTGGGGTCGAGCATCTTAGCAATTAGCGGCTAGCAATTAGCAGCTAGACGTTGCCGCGCTATTAATGACCGTCGCTGTGGCTAGTGTACCCGTCACAGTGTGACAGTTCCGGGAAACGAGCTGGACTAACGGCGGTCGCCAATTGCTAGTTGCTAATTGCTAGTCGCTAATCGCTAGTTGCTAATTGCGAATCGCTAATTGCTTCCTACCTCTTCCTTTTCCGAATCAACAGGTCGAAGCTGACGACGCCATTTTCGTCGCGGATGCCTTGGAGGCTGTATTCGCTGTTGATGTTGTACTCGAATTGAATAACCTGCTGGGCCGACCGAGTGAGGTTGGTGATGTAGGTGAGGGTCACATTGTTAGTAACCTGCTGCTCCACCGTCAGACGCGCATTCGGGTTGTTGTCCGGACCTCCCACGGAGGGGTCGATTCTGATCGAGCTGACGCCGAACAACTTCTGCATCCGGTTGGTAACCGTTTGATTGATAGCCTGGCCCAGCACAGCGTTGGATGCGCTCTCTGCGAATCCAAACTGTGGAGTCGCGGCCGCGCTGGTGTCATATTGGGTACGCCCAAAGGCAAGCAGGGCGACGATGTCCTCGCTGGAAAGTGGCGGGTCAGAGCGATAGGTCGTAGTCAGTCGTTCCAGCGTCCCGTGCAGTCCAACGGTGATGTCATAGTCGCGGACGCGGGTTGTGGCTTCAAGGTCTAGCACGGGATCAATCCGGATGGGGTCCGTAAAGGTTACATCGCCGCGCTCCAGATGGTACTTAGTTCCGCCGATCTTAATGTCCCCTTCGGCGACATTGATGCGTCCCAACAGGACGGGCCGCGCCGCTGTGCCGCGCAAGCGCAAGTCCACACCGCCAGACAACTTGGCCAGCGAGGTTTGCACTGTCAATTCCGGCGCGGAGAGTATACGGACGTCCAGATGCAACGCATTCAGCGGCGACTTCGGGTTGGGTACGGCCGCAGGGCCAGCCTGCGCAAGCGCTAACTTCAAATCGGTTGAAGGGATTTGCGCAAAGCGCGTGACCGTCACGTCGCCGCTCAGGGTAGCGTTCTGCAACGTACCCGCCAGGTGCAGCGACTGATCGGAGGTCACGCTGATGCCCGCGTACCGGAAGCGGATCTCGCTGCCCGTGGCCGTCAAATCGAAGCCGATGGTCTGGCCATAGGTGACGAACCCGCCGAAGGTCAGCAGGCCGCCCCCGGTGCGTGCCGTAAGGTGCTCCACCTCCAGCCGGTCTTGATTAAATACAAAGCTCCCGTTGACGTCGCCGAGTGCCGAGGGCAAGTCGATCATGGACAGGCCCGCGTGGACGATCTCGATGCGTCCGTTGATCAGGGGTTTCGCAGTATTCCCGGTGACAGTGATGGCGAGGGTTACGCCGCCATAAGACGTGACGTCGGGATCAAGAGTATGCACCAGCTTGAGATTGACGCTGCCGTCGGCACGCAGATCCAGCCGGCGGTTGTCGCGTAAGCTCATGCTCCCACTGAGTGCGAGACGCGAGTCCTCGCTGACCAGCGCCGCTCTCTGAACTGAGATCACCTCGTTGGCCAGCCGCAGCTCGATAGGCCCGTCGCTGGCGATGGGGACCTTTTCGACCTCAACCTTGAAGGCATTGATCTTGAAATCGCCGCTTAGCAGCGCAGGCTGCTTGAGCGGCCCCGTCAAAGTCGCTTGCCCCTCCATCGACGAGTGCCCAGTGATTCTCCCCCTTACCTCGGTTCGTAGGAAGGGATCGATGTCAAGGTTGGAGAACTGCATGGTCAGGTTGCCCGGCATGTCGCCCTCCAGTTCGACATTTCCGTCGAGCGAGAAGCTTGCCTTGGAGAAATTCGAGCGTGCCGTGAGCTGCAGCTGCCTGCCATGGGTCACGACATCGGCAGCAAAGCCACCAACGCTTTCACCATTGAGCACCAGATTATTCACCTGCAGATGACCGTTGATGACTGGTTCGTCGATGGTGCCGGAACCCTTGGCGGCGAATCGGGCGACCCCTCCCGTTTGCAGACGAGCGCCTTGCAGTTCAGGAATTTCGGCAAGGTCGAGGCTCACGCCGTTCAAGTCGAAGCTCAAGCCTTTGTTGCTGAAATTGTAAGCAGCAGTGCCCGCGATCACGCCACCGGCACCTTGCAAGCGAATGTGATTGAATCGCGCTTCATGATTGGCGAACGCCACGTCTGCGCCCGCAGACTTGATGGGGCGTCCATAGGCCTCGACTCTAGTCAAGGTGAGTTGTCCCTGGCCGTGAGGATTACTCTCGGTCCCCGCAGCCTCCAGGGTAGCGTTCAAGGTGCCGGTCACGGGATAGTCGAGCCCAGCGGCACGTTGTAAGTCGGCTACCTCCGCGTTGCGAATGGAAGCCTGGACTTGGAAAAGCGAATCTTCCGTAAAGTTTCCCTTCTCCAGCGACGCCGTCCAATCCGCGTTGAGATGGGCACTCCCTTCCTGCACGACGGCGTGATGGATGGCTACCTTTGATTGCGAGTACTGCACGTCTGCTGAGAACGCGTCGATATGAATCCGTCTTTGCTCCGGTGCCGACGGTGGCGCCGGCTGATGTGCCGATGCGCCGTGAAAGAGCGATTCTGGTGTTGAGGGCGGATGTGTCGGGTGTTCTTGGGTTTTCGAGGGCAGGGTATAGATGTAGCTGAAGTTCGAGGCCCGCACATGGCCCGCAATCTGGGAATCGGAAAGCTTGCCGCTGACCGTGCCGTTGAAGTTCGCCTCCCCGGCCAGTTCGATCGGCGAAGGAGCATAGCCGAGAGCGAGCGACAAACGGCTCGAACTCCTTCAGGCTGGTCGCGGTGAAATCCACCTTCAAGTCTTCCGACGTCGCGCCGAGCGTTCCTGCCGCATTCAGGCGCGTGTGCGGCGTCGTGAGATTCAGGGCGGAGACGTTCATCACCTGGGACCGCAGGTTATAGTGACCGCGCAGGGTTCCACTCATCGGCAGTTCAGCATCCGCAGGTTGCGCAGGAGGAACGACGTCGAGGGCGAGCTCGCCCTGTGCATCCGCCAAGGATCGTGTCCACGCCAGATCAACCGTTCCTCCGACACTGCCGGCTGGTTTCAACGACGCCAATGGCAACGACTTGGTTGAGATCAGGCGCATCAGTTCCGCCAGCGATATGCCGCTGACACGCAGCCGGGCTGTCCCGTGTTGCGGTCCGGGGCCGCTGATCTTCGGCGTCGCTGAGGCAACGGACTCGGCTTCGCCGGACTTGCTCGGGCGTTTGTTCCGCTGCGGATTGGTCCTTCCGGCGGTCGGTTTTGCCGCGGGAGTTAAACTCGACGCCAGCAGATTTTCGATCGCCGCCTCACCCGTCACCTCGCCGCCCAGCAAACGCCCTGCCAGTCGGGACAGCAAAAGCCGGTTGTTGTCCAGGGAAAAGTCCGCGGTCGCATTTGCATTGTGCAGTACGACACCTTGCTGGAGATACTCGAATCCTCGTATCGCAAGCTTGCCGCGCGTGGTGCGGCTCGTCTCCGAATAGTTGCCCGAGGCGCTGGCTGTGAGCGTGCCCGAGCGCAGCTCGTAGTTGCGCGTGATCGCTCCGAGCTGGCCAACATCCAACACCGTGCTATAGGTGAACTCTATGCGAGGATCGTCAAAGCGAGTGAGCTTTCCCTGCGCCTCCAACGAGGACTTCTCGGAGATGAGCTTTAGCGACTTGATCTGCGCCGTGTCATGCCAGAGGCTGAACTCCATCTCTGCATGGGCGGGAACATCGCGCAGGTCCTGATACTTTGCATCAACTTTGCCTACCCGCAACGTCCCGTCATAACGATGATCGCCGCGGTCATAGGTCATGGATGCGTCAATGTCGTCTGCACTGAAATCGAGGGGCAGCTCACGATCATTCAGCAGCAGCATGCCATCGCGCAGATCGGCGCGACCGATTGCCAAGTCGAAGAGCCGCTGCACTGGCTTGGTATTGTTTTGCTTGACCTTCGGCTCGGGTGCGTTGGTTGTGCCATCGGGATAGACGATGAGGTGAAACACCGGCCGATCGAGCCCGACATATTGCAGGTGAATTCGCGTCTCCAGAAAGGAGACGATGTGCAGCCGCACGTGGGCGCGATCCGCGTGCGCATAGGGGAGTTGGTCGGCCCCTTCACTGCCGTGGACAGTCAGATCGTTGGCCTGGAATTCAAGCTTCCGAAGATTCCAGTGAAAAGACCGGCAGATCGACTCGGCCGCCGGTGGCATCTTCCAGGGTAGCGACGAGTTTGCGGCGAACAAAATCCTCGAAGCCCGGGCTCCGCAGGTACCAGGCAAGGGCCACAGCAGTCGCCAGCAACACAACGCCGATCGCCGCCTCGATCCAGAAGCGAGTGTACGAACGCCGGGTTTTGGTCTTTTCAGGCATTCTCAGTTAACGCCGGAGGCCTTGGGCTGATCCGCTGGGGCCTTCAGCGCGGGAATCGGCACGCTTGTCCGAATCTGAGCTTGCTGTCGCAGGTTATGCAGCCATGCATCCAGCAGCTCATCCATGTGCTGTTGAGTTAAAAGCTCGCGAATCCTGGGCTCGACGTCTTCGAACGAGACCACCTTGCCGCCGCCTGCCTTTTCCAGATCGGGCAGCAGTTGGTTCCTGTAGTAAGCCGCTATTTCTTCCGGATGAACGTGAACATTGGGACGGAGGCGTACTTCCACGAAGTTCATTACTTCCACTTCGGCCGCAGGTGTGCCTTGAGCAACTCCTCAGTGAGGCCATAGCGGCGAGCAATTTCTGCCAGTCCTCGATCGTCTTTGCCCTCCGGAACCTGTGCCCGCAGCTTCGCCACGTCGCGTTTGCAAGTCTTCCTCGGACGGCTGCAGAGAATGCGCGTCGCCCATCTGGGCCTTCAGCAATTGGCGGTCAATGAGCCGCTGCAAGGCGGTCACGCGATCGCTTTCGCTGACCTGGGCGACAGGCTTGCGTTGCATGAACAGCTCGTAGCAGACCGCTTCGTCCCAGTCGCTGCGAAAGATCGGCTTGTGGTTTACCGTGACCACGACGCCATCGATGATCTCGCCGGCAAACACCGGGATTACGGCCGCCGGCAGCAAGAAAAGCAAGTACATCGTGAAATGAAGAATTCGTCTCATCAAAATGTCTGTCCAATACTGAAAAAGACGTTGATATGCCGCAGCGTCTCCACCTTGTTCTGCCAACTGGATGGGATAACGGGTTGGGTTGAAGTTATAACCGAGGTCGAAACGGACCGGACCTACGGGTGTTTTGTAGCGAATACCCATCCCAATGGCTTGCGGGTTATAGCTGAAGTTGCAAAACGCCATGCTGCCCGGAGCAGAGCACGCCGCGATCGAAGGCTGATGGATCCGCAGCATCCCGCTCGCGATCTCGTTGCCGTGGCGAAAACGTTCCCCATGTCGTGGAAGAACACCAACCCGAGGTCGTCTCCTACATAGGGGAGCGGCACCGGTGGAGTTCGAATTTCCAGGTTGTTGACGAACAGTCCCTGACCGCCTATGGGATATCCGGTCTGCATGTCGCGAGGGCCGGCCTGGTTGATGGAAAAACCGCGCAGAGAGTTACCACCCCCGGCAAAGAACAACTCCGGCAACGGCACCGACGTGGCCTCCGACGGCAGCGTTCCCGTCGGCGGCACCCCTAGAAAGTCGTTCGTGCCATACGGATGCAGAATTCCAATCTGTGTATTCCTTGCCAGCACCCAGTGTTTCTTGAATCGTGTAGTACGTAGATTCTGCAGCAGCACCCTGCCAAAATTCGCCTGCGATCCCAGCGCGCTGGTCGCCAGCCCCAGGTCGGCGAGGGTATAGCTCCCCTTGTGCGAATCAATGGGATTATCCCGGGTGTCGCGCAGGTAAGTGAAACTCGGAATCGCGAGCCGCACCGGCTTCGAATACAGGGGAATCAGCGTGGGATCGATGACCAGACTGTTGGGGTCGATGGATACACGCTGCCAGCTCATGCGGTACAGCAGCGTTGTCGTCCGGCTGTACTTCTGCTCGGCTTGAGAGCGTTCCGGAGAGCCGCTCCGAGGTGAAGGTGTTTACGTCGGCCGCGTTGTCGTAGAACGCCGTGACGTTGAAACGCCATTTCTCTCGGTGAAATAGACGCGGCGCATCATAGCTGATCAGGCCGCGACGAACCAGCAGACCTACGCGGGCCCGGAAGGTGAGGGTCTGGTCGCGGCCAAACATGTTCAAGCGGGTGACTTCCAGCACTCCGGTGGGGCTGACTCCGGTGCTTCCCTGTGGATTGCTGGTGGTGGGAATGTTGCCGGTCGCGAATTCAATTCCGCCGCCATAGCGGAAGGTCCAGCGCTTGCGCTTCCTGCAGATTGAAAAGTACGTCTTTGGAAGGTTCCTGCCCGTCGGGGTTCTGGACCGCCATGTCCACCTGGTTGAAAAGGCCCAGATCGTAGAGTCGACGCTGGGAGTCGACCATACGGTTCTGGCTTAAGGGATCGCCGTCGTGAATGCGCATCTGGCGGTCCACGATATAAGGACGAGTGAACTCGAGCCCGCTTACGATCACCCGATCGACGAAAACCTGCTGTCCCTCCGTAATGGTGTAGACCACGTTCATGCGTTGAGGATCGTCGGGGGCGGGATTCGCCGCGGCTTCGAACTGCACGTTCGGGAAAGCCGTGGTTGTAGTAGAAGAGGGTTACATTGTCCCGGTCGTCAGCGACATTTGCATCGCTATAGGGCTGGTTGGGAAGGCTGCTCAACAGCCACTGCAGACGATCCTGTCGTATAGGCGCGGTTGCCCACAATCTCCAGCGAATTCACCAGCGTCTGCGGTCCTTCCTCGATCTCGATGACGACCGCGATCTGGTCTTTCTGGCCGTCATAGTTATCCCGCACCTCAGAGTTCACTTTGACATCCAGAAAGCCATTCGACTGGTAAAGGTATTTGATGGACGCCAGATCTTCGGTCAGCAGCCTCTGGCTGAATCGGCCTTCTTCAGCAAGCAGGCTGGCAGGCTGGATCGCCATGCGTTCGGTAATCGTTTCAGTGTCGAAGTACCGGTTACCTTCCACTTTGACTGCGGCCAGCTTATGCTGGTCACCAGAATCGATGACGTAAAGAATGTTGAGGTGGTTCTGCGCCGGGATCGGATGCCGTTCGAAATCAACCGTTGGCGTCGAAATATCCTTTGATCTGCAGGTAGTCGCGAAGATTGCGCCGGCCTTCGTTCAGCAGATCGTCGTCCACTGAATTTTCCTGATATACCGGGACCAGTCTCTTCAATTCTCCCTTGCTGATCTTGGCGCCTTCGGTCGTGATGGCGACGGTCGGGCCTTCGTCCACCTTGAACGTGTAATTAACCGGTTCGTATCCGCTTGGTATTGCCGTTCGGTCAGAGAAACCTGCGCCTCCAGATGGTTGTTCTTCTGATAGTTCTTCCGCAACCGTTCCAGCGCTCGCGTGACGTTTTCCTGCTTCACCGCCGCACCAGACTTCAATTTGGTGAGGCTGCGTACTTTGTCCGGCGGAATACCGGTATCTCCTTCGATGACTACCTCGCCCACGCGAGCCAGGGGGCCGGGCACGACGTGGAAATCAACCTCCATCTGCCGGGTCTGCTCATTCGGTGTGAACTGATAGGTGATCGCAGACTTGTAGTATCCGTTGTCAGTCAGCACCTTTTGCATGCGCTCCACGGCGCGATCTACTTCCTCTCGCGAGAACGGGGCCCCCAAGTCGAGCTTGCTGGCGTCGACCAGTTGATGGGACTTAGGATTCGTCTTCTTGGGCGTGCCGTCGACGTTGATGTCGCCGTAAAAGTAGTTTTCGGTGGCCTCAAACACCAGGGAAATGCCGTTGGGCTGTGCGTTTTCCGCCTCCACCTGCAGGCTGGCAAAGCGGCCCGTGGCGTAAAGTGTTTCCATGCTGCTGCGCAGCTTGTTGCGATCCAGCGGCTCGCCGGCCTTCACTTGCGAGTAGCTAGCGCAGCATCTCAGGATTGGTCCCCGTCGATTCCACGGAACTCGATGTTGCGGACGATCTGGCCCTCGTACTTGGCGAGGGCATCCAAAGCCATTGGCAGCGTCCGTTTGAGGAGATTTCAGGCCGCCGCTAGCAGTTCCCGCGGGAGGGAGTTCTGGGACCACGCCAGAGACGCGACCAGCGTCCATAGGGCGATGAGCGATGCAAGCTTGTAACGCGATGGCGTGATTGGCTCCCTCAAGCTTCGGCCTTTGTTCACCTGCTAACCTGCGGACCTCTGCCGATGAGAGTTGCCAGGTCTTGATTGCCCACGCACTTGCGTCCACGACGATCGAATTGCGGCGATCCGCCGCCGGCCAACGGCGAGGTGGATGTGAAGTCCCTATAATAAACAAGGAACGCTTCCACGGAGCAGGTCTAGTCGTGGATTTCGCTGAGCGATATTCCCGGCAAATTTTGTTTCCACCCATCGGCGCCGAAGGGCAGAAGCGGCTTGCCGCCGCACGCATCGCCATCATAGGATGCGGCGCTACCGGTTCGGCGCTGGCATCGTTGCTGGCCCGGGCCGGAGTTGGCTACCTGCGCATTATCGATCGCGATTACGTCGAGCCCAGCAACCTGCAACGCCAGGTGCTGTTCGATGAGTCGGATGCCGTCGAGTCCCTGCCCAAAGCAATTGCCGCAGCGCGCAAGATCAAGGCCTTCAATTCCGACATTGTCGTCGAGCCGCACACTGCTGATTTAACACCAGCAAAATGCGGAAGAGTTGCTCAGCGGCGTCGATGTTCTGCTCGACGGCACCGACAACTTCGAAACCCGTTATCTGATTAACGACTTTTCGGTCAGCCGCGGACATTCCGTGGATTTACGCCGCCGCAGTTGCCAGCTACGCGGTTACGATGACGGTGCTGCCGGGCGAGATGGCCTGCCTCGCCTGTATCTTTCCTGATTCCCCTCGCGGCATGGTCGAGACCTGCGACACCTCCGGCATTCTGAACTCGGCCGTGAACTTCATTGCCTCCATTGCCTCGACCGAAGCCATGAAGATGCTGGTGGGCGCTCGCGACAAGCTGCGGCGCACGCTTCTTTCGTACGATGTGTGGACTAACGACTTTGCCGAGATCAGCGCAGCCAGACCTCGCGCCGGATGCCGTGCCTGCGACCTGCACGATTTCGTCCACCTCGCCGGCGAGGGGCGTCCACACATCACGCTGTGCGGTCGCAATTCGGTGCAGATTCACGAGCGGCAGCGGCCTATCGACTTCGATGAGGTTACCCGCCGGCTGACTCCCCATGGCCCAGTGCGGCACAACGAATTCGTCCTCAAATTCTGGCGTGACCCTTATGAGCTGACCCTTTTTCCCGACGGACGCGCCATCATTAAAGGCACCACGGACACCGCAGTAGCGCGGAGTTTGTATGCGAGATATGTGGGATCGTGAAGAAGCAAGCATTTAGCGTTTAGCTCTTCCTAACGGCTGACTGCCAAATGCTAAGTACTAGCTGCTTTCTTCGGAAATACCACCGACAGCCCCACCGACACCGCCAACACTCCTGCCACCACCCCAAGGGCAACCCCAATCGGGATTTCAATGTAGCTTGACGCCAGCATCTTCACGCCAATGAAAATCAGGATCAGTGACAGCCCATAGTGCAGGAAGTGGAACATCTCAATCATCCCCGCCAGCGCGAAATACAGCGAGCGCAATCCGAGGATCGCAAACACGTTCGAGGTGTACACGATGAACGGCTCGCGCGTCACCGCCAGCACCGCCGGAATGGAGTCGGTGGCAAACAACAGGTCGGTAGTCTCCACCATGACCAGCACGACTGCTAGTGGCGTGGCGTACCGCACAGCCCCGCGCCGTACAAAGAATTTTTCGCCTTCGTAACTCTTGGTCACGCGGAACAGCTTGCGAAAACCCCGCAACACGAGGTTGGCTTCGGGATTGATCTCCTTGCCCTTGTGCCTCATCAACTCCACCCCGCTGTAAATGAGGATCGCGCCAAAGACATAAATGAACCAGTGAAACCTGTTCAGCAACGCGACTCCAGCCGCAATGAAGATGGCGCGCATGATCAGGGCGCCCAGCACACCCCAGAACAGCACCTCGTGCTGAAGCGTGCGCGGTACGTGGAAGTAGCGAAAGATCAGCAGGAAGACGAAAAGATTATCGACGCTGAGCGAGAGTTCGATCAGATAGCCGGTGACGAATTCCAGTGAGAGTCGGGAGTTCGACCCCGCGTGCCCAACCATGGTGTGGCCGAAAAAATAGATCAGCACCGCGAAGCAGGCCGCCAGCGTGATCCACACCAGCGTCCAACCCATCGCCTCGCGCAGCTCTACGACATGCTTTTCGCGATGAAACAGGCCCAGATCGAGCGCCAGCATCGCCAGCACGAACAGGTTGAAGACCAGCCAGAAGATCCAGTTGGAGGGCATGGCGTCGCAGAAGCCATTGTAGCCGGAGAGGACCGAGCAGCTAGCAACTAGCAATTAGCAACTAGCAACGAGTCAACATCCGGCAGTGGCCAACTCCGGCGCCAAGTCGGCTTCGAGCCTGAACCCAAAAAAGGCGAACACGATGCCAATCTCGGCACAGTTACATGCCCGTGCAAGACGGCTTCTTAGCTAGTTGCTAATTGCTAGCCGCTAATTGCTAAGTTGCTAATTGCTTCCTGCCAAATGATGTAATCTAGTGCTTCATCATCTTCCCGAAAGGACTACTCATGCCCCGCCAACCCGGCGTTTATGCAGTTTTCGACACCAGCGAAGGAACCATCGTCAGCCGTCTGTTCGAGCAGGACGCGCCCATCACCGTGAAGAACTTTATCGAACTTGCCGAAGGCTCGCGGGAATGGACAGACCCGCGCACCCGCAGCAAGAGCAAGTCGCCGCTGTACCACGGCACCATCTTCCATCGCGTCATACCCGACTTCATGATCCAGGGCGGCGACCCAACCGGCACCGGCATGGGCGGCCCCGGCTACCAGTTCCAGGACGAGACCAAAGGCTCGCCGCACAAGTTCGACAAGGCGGGCAAGCTGGCCATGGCCAACTCCGGCCCTAATACCAACGGCTCGCAGTTCTTCATCACCGTGGCGCCCACGCCGTGGCTCACCGGCAATCACACCATCTTCGGAGAAGTCGTCGAAGGCCAGGACATCGTGGACAAGATCACCAAGGTCCCGCGCGGCCGCCAGGACAAACCCAACAAGGATGTGGTGTTGAACTCGGTGACGATCGAGCGGGCATGAACCCAAAGACTGCACCTCTTAACCGTGGGTTCGGTATTCGTTCGAACGTCACTCGACGCTGCGGCAGACGTCACTGACAACCCGCCGCCGCAGGCGTGAAAGTCTAACTGGGACACTCGCGGCGAGGGAAGACTGCCGGGCTTTTTCCCACCTACAGCAGCCCAGCCCGCGCGAGAAAACAGAGAGGGTTCCGGATGGTTTCCCACAAAGTCGGTTGCTGATCCTCATTGGTTGTCCCGATTTGAATTGACGGCCGCGTTGCCACTATTCGCAAGCCCGGGGAGACAAGCGTGGGACTCCGGCGAGAGGAACCTAACTCGCGCCCGTGCAATTTTGAGAGGAGATGATGCCGTGAAAAGACAATCTGTAATCGCATTTATGGCTTGTAACGCTTCTGTTGCTCACCTTGCCGTTGTTGATCTCGGCGCAGGAACCGATCAATTACGACGACGTTGCCTTGCTGCGTTGGTATCCCGCGAACCTCACAGCAA
The DNA here is from genome assembly GCA_963782275.1 of uncultured Acidobacteriaceae bacterium. Lineage (GTDB taxonomy): Bacteria > Acidobacteriota > Terriglobia > Terriglobales > Acidobacteriaceae > Bog-257. Next base: position 401,490 of record CAWAJA010000018.1, read on the forward strand.
ACATCCCGGCTGGCCCGCATCCGATAGCCGTGGCCTTCGACGGAGCCCACATCTGGGCAGCGAATTACAGCGCTGGGACCGTTACTGAGCTACAGGCCAACGACGGCACCGTCGTGGGCACCTTCAACGCGGGTGCCAACCCTTGGGGACTGGCCTATGACGGAGCCAATCTTTGGGTTGCCAATGCCACCGGCAGTACTATCACCAAGCTGCGGGCCAGCGACGGCGCAGTGTTGGGCAGCTACTTTCTGGGTGGATCGAGTTCCCGTCCTGGCCTGGCATTTGACGGCGCCAACATTTGGGTGCCGCTTCCCAACCGGGTAACCAAGCTGCGGGCCAGCGATGGCGCGGTGTTGGGGAAATACTCTGTGAACGGCGTAGCCTTCGCCGTTGCCTTTGACGGGGCTAACGTTTGGATCACCAGCGATTCTGGCGTTGTCACCAAATTGCGGGCCAGCGACGGAGCGAATCTCGGCAGCTACGCCGTAGGTACTGTCCCGTGGGGAATCGCCTTCGACGGCACGAACATGTGGGTGGCGAATTACCTCAGCAACAATGTCACCGAGCTGCGAGCGAGCGACGGGGCGGTACAAGGCACCTTCCCGGTAGGCAGCGGTCCCACAGGGGTGGCCTTTGACGGAACCAACATTTGGGTCACCAACGAAATCAGCAACAGCGTTACCAAGCTGCGGGCAAGTGACGGCGCCAACTTGGGGACTTTTGCGACGGGGCGGACGCCATACAGCGTTGCCTTCGATGGAGCCAATATCTGGGTCGCCAACTACGGAGACAATTTCGTTTCCAAGCGGTGATTGTGGAGAACGACCGACAAGTGCCGCAAGCTGCGCTGCTGGGCGACCGCAAAGCGCCGGCAGCACGGCATGTCACTTCACGGAAACGCAGCCGGATGAGTCAAGATAATTCAGACCGGACAGTTGGATAAGGAGTCATGTCATGAGAAGAATGCATTGGAAGACATGAGCGCGATAGCGCTGCTTTGCTCGCTGCACCGATGGTGGCCCAGCAGGGCCCGATCAATCCCAAAGCGGTCGCGCTGCTGCGTTGGTATCCGGCGAATCTGACAACCTTTCCGTGGGCAAGCTCCCTACGGCATAGCTTTTGACGGGGCCAACATTTGGGTGCCGACTCCAGTCCACTGTCACCAAGCTGCGGGCTTCTGACGGCAGCAACCTGGGGACGTTCCAGATGTCAACCCCGTCTTGCCTTTGACGGGGCCAACATCTGGGTAGCGAATCCGTACAACGCTACCGTCACCAAGATGCGGGCTCCGATGGCGCCCACCTCGGGACGTTTATCGTGGACAATTCCCCTACGGCGTAGCCTTCGACGGGGCCAAATCTGGGTGGCCAACTGCGACGATCCGACGGTTACCAAGCTGCGGGCCTCGACGGCGCCAACCTGGGAACGTTCCAGTGGGCCTGGCCCCGGTGGCGTGGCCTTCGATGGGGCCAACATTTGGGTGGTGAACTACGGACCAACACCGTCACCAAGCTGCGGGCGTCGGACGGCGTCAATATGGGGACATTCGCCGTGGGCACTACCCCTATCGGCATGGCCTTTGACGGGGCCAATATTTGGGTAACCAATTCGGGCTCCCACACGGTCATGAGCTGCGGGCTCGGACGGCGCCAACTTGGGACGTTCAATACGGGCGCGGGCCCCGCTGGGGTGGCTTTTGACGGAGCCAACATTTGGGTGGCGAACCGGACCAACACGGCCACCAAGCTGCGAGCTTCCGATGGGGCCAACTTGGGACGTTCGCCGCGGGCGCCGACCCCTACTGGCGTAGCGTTTGACGGGGCCAACATCTGGGTGGCGAATTTCTCCAGCGAACGGTTTCCAAGATGTAGCCAGCAAGAAGAACGACGGCTCATGGTTATGTCATTCAAACGTATCGAGTCTAGAGGAGCTGTGATGAAGAAATCATATTCATGCTTATGTGCATTTGCAGTCGTAGCTTTTCTGGCTCTCGTCGTGTCGTTGTCGGCGCAGCAGGGACCGATCAATCCGAAGGCCGTCGCGATTCTCCGCTGGTATCCGGCCAACCTGACAACGTCTTTCTCCGCTGGGCAGGGACCCAGCTGCCTTAGCGTTTGACGGGGCAACATTTGGGTAACAACAACGGCACAATACGGTCCAGAAGCTGCGGGCTCACGACGGCGCAACTCTGGGGACCTTTCACTGTGGGTAACGGACCATTCGGCGTGGCCTTTGACGGAGCCAACATCTGGGTCGCGAACAACACGCCGACACCGTGACCAAGCTGCGGGCTTCCGACGGCGCCAATCTGGGAACCTTCACTGTGGGTCCGAACCCATGGGGCGTCCGCTCCGACGGGGCCAACATCTGGATGACAAACTTCGTGCACTAACACCGTATACCAAGCTGCGCGCCAGATGGTGGCAACCTGATGGGAACTTTTACCGTAGGAGATGCCCGCGTGAGTGACCTTCGATGGAACCAATATCTGGGTCACGAATACAAGGCGGCTCCAAGTTACCAAGCTACGGGCCAGCGATGGCAGTGCTTGGGACGTTCAATGTCGGAACCGTACCCGGAAGGAATCGGCTTCGACGGGGCCAACATTTGGGTAACCAAGATTGGTACAACGGAACGGTGGAGAAATTGCGAGCAGCGATGGTGCCGTGGGTACGTTCAAACATCGATGTGCGTTCCATTTTGGGATGGCCTATGATGGGCCATATCCCGGCGGCCAATTCTTACGGCGGACGGTTCCAAATGTACAGCAAGGTAGCACTGCGGTTGCAGAGCTTAAGACAGCGTCGCCAAAATCCGCGCCAGTGATGCAACCGTGCTGGGAGTTTTCCCCACGGGTGCCTATCCCCAGGACCTGGCTTTTGACGGAGCCAACGTGTGGTCGGGGAATACAAACGACGACACCATCTCGAAACTGTAGAGGTATTGTTTATCGGTAATGCGCATTCATTCCCTGACGGTGTCTAAGTTGACGAGGTAAGGACAGGATGCAGCCGGGCCCGGTTTGAAAAAGCAGTTGTCAGTAGCCAGTACTTAGTTGCCAGAACAGAGCGGAACAAGCCTCCTTGCTATCTTATTAAATAATAAATACTTGGTAGCTTTGTACCTCCAGATTGAGGTTTTGCCCGCATTTCTCGCTGCTAAGTCCATAGGAATCTATATCTTACATATAACTCCTTTGAATGGAATATTTTGCGACACAAATGGTGCCTAAGTTATTGATTCTACGTAAAACCGGGTAGGGGAGGTTCTCTCGTCACCGACGACTATCAGGTGACAACTGATTACCGCTTCATCAGCCTCTGGAACAGCTGTTCGTACTTCTCCGCGATCACGTCCCAGCGATAGAGCGCGTCGGCGCGCTGTTTGGCGCGTGCAGCCAACTGCTGGCGAGAGGACGGATCGTCGAGCAACGATTGCAGTTTTGCGGCAAGATCGTGCTCCGACTTGGCGTAGTTGATTGCGGCATCGCCCGCGGTCTCCGCGTTCTCGGGTGTGTCGAGATAGAGCACAGCATTGCTGGCGGCCATCGCCTCAATGAGCGCAGGATGCACGCCGCCGATTTCGCACGCGAAGACGAAGACTCCGGCGTGTTTCTGCAGCGCCCAATATCCGTCGCCGTAAATCGCTCCCATGAAGCGGACGCGCTCATCGCCCAGTGACTTTAGTTGTTGAAGGTAATTCGGCTTGTAGGGATTGTCGCCCACTACCACCAGCGGCCAGTCGCTGCGCACACTGCGCCATGCGCGCAGCACGAGATCGGGATTGTTCTCGGGCTCGAGGCGGCTGACATAAAGCACATAGCGGCCGGACTCAAGATTGAATCCGTTAAGGCTGTAGTCGCTGGCTGCCCCTTCGGAGCTGTAGTCAGTTTCCGGCGCCTCGGAGCCGTAGCCGATGATGACTGACTCGCTGCCATATTTGTCCAAGTAGTAATCGTGAATCGCCCGAGCGTCAGTCACGAGCTGATTGGAACTGAACGACGACATCCACTCGCAAAGATGCAGAACCTGCGCGCCGAGGCCTTTCCACTTCTCGCGCTTGCGGTCAAGGCCGTCCACGTTCAGCACCACCGGTTTGCCGAACAGTCGCGGAATGTACGCGAACGGGCTGTTGGCCACGTTGCACAGCAGAACGATGTCGTTGTCGCTGCAGGCGACGTGCACGGCGGCGAAAAAGGTGCTCACCCAGGTGTCGAGATGCTTCTGGTGCAGGCTGGGAACAATGACTCGGCGAACGCGGCGGTCGTAAACGTCGTCTGGCCGCGTGAAGGCTCTGCGGCAATAGACAGTCACCTGGTGGCCGTCGTCGGCAAAGCGCGAGCTGATCTGCTCGGCAAAGCGCTCAAAACCACCATAGCGATTGGGTATGCCACGCGTGCCGACGATGGCTATTTTCATTTTCGCTGTTCGCTCGCTGCGTCCAGGGCTCGAGGCGTGTTGCAGAACCACCATAGCAAATCGCGGTCGGAAACTCGGCGGCGCGCCTGAACGATGGCCCGCTTGCGCCGGATGTTGCCAAAAGCTCGAAAGGGGTAAAAGACCGCAGAGATCATGCGCCAATCACGTACCAGAGCATATCCAAGCGTCATCAGGTCGCGCCACGCGACCGGGAAGAACAGCCGCCAGCAAAGCCAGCCGGACGCATTCTTGCCGCGCATGAGGAAGCGGTTCTTCACGGAATGCCAGTTGATGACCAGCGGCAGTTCCGCGCGCCGCTCCGGCGTTACCCGCCGCACATGCCAGGCGACTGCAGTTGGCACGTACAGACACTTCCAGCCCATCATTTGGGCGCGCCAGGCGAGGTCGCCATCTTCGCGAAAGGCGAAGAACTCCTCATCGAAGAACTGGCCTTCCACCGAAACGTCCGTGATGAAGTCGCGACGGAACATCGCGGCTGCGCCGCTCGCTCCGAACACATATTGCGGCCGATCGTATTGGCCTGTATCGCATTGCTCGGCGCCGCGGTCAAGGTGCCGCATGTTGCGCGTGAAGTAAATTCCGGTGGAGTCAATGACGTTAGTCTGGTGATGTGCGGCAGCAGAGTCCCAGCGCAAGAGCTTTCCGCAAAGGCTCCCCACTTCTGGGCGCGCATCTGCTGCTGCGACCAATTGACTCACGAAATTGGGGCTGAGAACCACGTCGGGATTGAGGCACAGCACCCACTCTCCGGACGAAGCTCGCATCGCCTGGTTCTGGCCGGCGGCAAATCCAACATTCGAATCGTTGTAGATCACCTGCCATTGGGGCTCGACTTCCTGCAGCAGCGCTCGCGTGCCATCGCTGGAGGCGTTGTCCACGATGATCACCTCGAACTCGCGGTTGTCCTGCTGCCTGATCGACGCAAAACAGTCGGTGAGGTGTTGCGCCGAGTTCCAGGTGACAATTGTGATTGAGACCATCAATGTCGAACAGACCCAGTGAGATGATCGCTTGGCGCCGACTGATCACCCGGTAAAAATTCTACGCCCTACGTCAGGTTTATCCGGACGCGCGCGGGCTGGTCTCGACAGAATGCTACTCTCATGCGCTAAATCATTGGAACTACATGTGGTTAGAGGAAGGTTGCACCAAGACCAATGGAAGTTCGCTTGCATGCACTCACATGGAGCGAAACGACGAACTCCCAACACGCTTGAGCCGAACGGCGAGATATGTCGTAACAGAAGGAGCTGTTTTCATGAACCGATTCTCAATATGGGCGGCGCTAGCGGCGGTCAGCTTGCCATTCACGGTTGGTTGCACCACCAAGAGTTACGTGCGCAACGAAGTCACTCCGACCATCAACAAGGTCAATGAGTTGGATGATCTGACCGCGAAGAATACCCATGACATCAAGGAGGTGGACACACGGGCTCAACAAGGCATCCAGCAGGTGAACTCGAAGGCCGCAGCGGCCGACCAGAAAGCGTTGGCGGCCGGACAGGCTGCCGATCAGGCCAACCAGAACGCCACTCAAGCCGGGAATCGCGTGACCAGCCTTGCGGGCACGGTCGAGAATCTCGACAACTACAAGCCGGTGAACGACACAACTGTGCTGTTCGGCTTTGACAAGGCGGAGCTAACGCGTAAAGAAAAGCAGACGCTCGACGACTTCGCGCAGCAGATTCAGAGCCAGAAACATTACATCATCCAGGTTGAAGGTTACACAGATTCGACCGGCGCGGCTGATTACAATTACGAACTCAGCCAGCGCCGCGCCGATGCGGTCATTCAGTACCTGGCGCAGAAATACAACGTTCCGGCGTTCAAGATTTTCCTGATCGGATTGGGCAAAGACAATCCGGTTGCTCAAAATACGAGTGCCGCCGGACGCGCCAAGAACCGCCGCGTGGATGTTCGACTGATGACCAACAGCCTGACAGAGTCGGCTTCGGTGCAGACTCCGTAGCGTAGCGTTTCAGTAAACTCTCCTCCCCGTGAAACAAAGGCCGCCCGCAAGGACGGCCTTCTCTTCAAGCCTTAGTGAGTCTTTAGCGATTCAGGGACGACTTTCATTCCACCCAGAGACGAAGTCTTACGCTATATTGTGTTGTCAGTGCTGGCCACCCGCGGTGGATTCATTCCCCACCGCGCTGACGGTTCTGAGCGTCGTGCCCGGTGTCACCGGTGCCAGCTCCACACCAAAGTCGATGCCCTGCAGTTCCTCCAATTGGTACCCGTTACCTACGCGCTTAAAAGTCAGCACAGATTTGTCGTTATTGACTGGGTCGGCCGGCATCCCCGAAAGGTACATGGCATGACTTGTCGAGTCTTGCTCAACGGTTACGACGCCATATGGGCTCAAATCAAACGTGTACACTCCAGCGGGAAGGATTGTATCCCCAGCATAGAAGTCAAACGGAACATTTGCACGAAGCTTATATCCAATCTCGTCTTGCGCCAAACCAGCACCGGCCAGTAGTAGCACGAGACCCCCAATCGCAATGAGATGAGCAAAATACCTCTTCACTTGTACCTCCATCTCTACGGCGGTTACATGACCTCAGTGCCGTAGGTTCCTAAAGTTTTCGAAGCACCTAGATTAGACGTTCCAAGCCAAATGGCGACTAAGAGAGGTGTCGAATTCCAGTCATTTTTTGAGGTTCGGGTATATTGCGAATGGGCATGAAATGGCCGCATCGATCATCCAGATCGGAAGTGGCGATCTCAGCCAAGAAAGCTTTACTGTGTGTCCGATTTTGACTGACTGATGAGCACCAAACTGCAACGGCTGATGCTCCGCTGGATCAACATCTGGCCGCCGCTCCTTGGCGCCGGAATCCGTGTGCGCTGGCTCTCCAACCGGGTCGTCGACGTCGAGATGAAGCTGCTTCCGTGGAACCGGAATTACGTTGGGACTCACTACGGCGGTTCGCTTTACTCCATGACCGACCCGTTCTACATGCTGATGTTGATGGAGAACCTCGGCCGTGATTACATCGTGTGGGACAAGGCCGCGAGCATCCGATTCCGCAAACCTGGGAAAGGCAAGGTCAAGGCGGAGTTCCGATTGAGCGATGCGCAGATCGACGAGATCCGCCACCAGCTTACCACTCAGGAGAAATGTGAACCGACATTCCTGGTCGAAGTGAAAGATGAAGCCGGCGAAGTCGTCGCCGAGGTGCAGAAGGTGCTCCATGTGCGGCGGAAGTGAAATGATTATTACTGGCGAGATCGCATGCGGATGTGGCTTAACGTAGCAGCGAGTTGGGGTCGAGAGTCAAAGAACCATGCATGAGCCCAAGTCCATCATCGTCCAGCCCGCACGAAACATCCTGGGAAGCTTGCGCGTGCCGGGCGACAAATCGATCTCGCACCGCTACGCGATGCTGGCAGCTCTCGCTGCTGGACGTTCGCGCTTCGAAAACTTCTCGCCCGGCGCCGATTGTGGCAGCACTCTCGGCTGCGTCCGTGCGCTGGGTTGCACCGTTGGGCAAGACGAGCAGGGAACCGTCACCATCGACGGTCTTGGTCCGCAACTGCGAGAACCCGCTACACCCCTCGATTGCGGCAACTCCGGTTCGACCATGCGCATGCTGTCGGGCATCGTTGCGGGTCAGCCATTCATCAGCGAAATGATCGGCGACGAGTCGCTCTCGCGGCGGCCGATGAAGCGCATCATCGAGCCGCTCACCAGAATGGGCGCAGAGATTCGCTCCGCAGATGGCGGCTGCGCGCCGCTGCGCATCAAGGGCGCGCAGTTGCACGGCATCGAATATCAAGTGCCCGTTGCCAGCGCGCAGGTCAAGACTTCGCTGCTGTTCGCCGGTTTGCTGGCTCAAGGCCAGACTACGGTCGAGGAACCATCGCGCACGCGCGATCATGGCGAGCTGGCATTGCGCGCATTCGGCGCGAAGGTCGATCGCCGGCGGAATGCGGTCTCAATTCAGGGTGGCCAGACACTTCATCCGCTGGAAGCATACATCCCGGGCGACATTTCTTCTGCCGCTTTTTTCCTCTCCGCGGCTGCGATCTTTCCCGAGTCGAACCTGGTGATCGACGGCGTGCTGTTGAACCCCACACGTTCGGCTCTCCTTGATGTACTGACCGCGATGGGCAGCCGCATCTCCATGGTGCGTGTGGAGGAGCAACACGGAGAACTGGTCGGCACAGTTACGCTCGTGCCCGGCTCTGGCCAGCCCGATCACAATCGCAGGAGCCGCAGACCGCGCTGCTGATCGATGAGTTGCCGGTACTGGCCGCTATCGCGCCGTTCACGGCAGGCCTGGAGGTTCGTGACGCGGGCGAACTACGGGTGAAAGAGTCCGATCGCCTGGGCGCGGTCACGCAAAACCTGAAGGCGATGGGCGCGCAAGTGGAACAGACCGCCGATGGCTGGCGTATTCCCGGCAGTCAGAAACTTCATGGCGCCGAAATCCAGACCTTCGGTGATCACCGCATCGCGATGGCGTTTGCCATTGCGGCGCTGCGCGCGGAGGGAGAAACCTGCATCCACGACGCGGAGTGTGTTGCTATTTCTTATCCCAGCTTCTTTGAGGACCTGGAGCGGTTAGTCGACCGGTGACCGGCATCAACTATGCGGAGCGAGCCGCCGCCCGAGGAAGCGCTTCCGAGGCGGCGCCTTCTCGCACCACGGTGTCCACCATCGGATAGCCGAGCTTCTTCCACTCGTAAAAGCCGCCCAGCAGAGGACGCACGTGGCGAATGCCGTGCTTTCGGAGTTGCAGCGCCGCACGGGCGCTGGTTGCTTCGTTAGGTCAAGTACAGAAAAGCACGATCTCGCCATCGCGAGTGATCTCACTGTTGCGGCTTTCCAGTTCTTCGGGCGAGATCTGCAGCGCTCCCGGCAAAGTTCGAGGATCGCTGAGTACGTCGAGCGGATGACGCAGATCAACGATGACGATCTGCTCACCCGACTCCAGCTTGTGTTTGAGTTCGTCAGGCGTGATGCGGTCGCCCTTGACCTGCCGCAGAAAGACCTCCCGTTCGCGCCACCGGTTCAGGACGTAGGCAACGACCCCCGTGGCAAACAGCAGTAGCATATAGCTGCCGAATCGCTGGGCGTAAAGATTGGCGCGATCGAGCTGCTTGCCGAAGATGAAGCCTACCCCGGTGAAAGCACTCGTCCACAGCAGGGCCCCGAGAAAGTCGAAAAGCAGGAAATGGGGAAGATCGACGCCGACCATCCCTGCCAAAGTCGGTGCCGCCGTGTTTAGGCCCGGCACGAACTTGCAGATCAGCAGCGTGCGTGGGCCAAACTTGGTGAACGTAGCTTCGGTACGGCGAACGCAGGAGTCGGGTTCGAGAGCGATGCGGCAGAGCAGATTGAGAACAACGCCGCCACGACGCTTGCCGAAGAAGTACCAGAACGTATCGGCACATAATGAGGCAAAGGCTGGAATCAGAGCAGCCAGCGCAAAGTACATTCGGCCTTGCGCAGCCAGTGCTCCAGCAGCCAGCAAAAGCGGCGCGGCAGGAATCGGCAATCCGCCCTGCTCAATCAGTACCCAGAGGAACAGCAGGGCGTAGCCGTAGCGCACCACGAATTCGAGGATCTCAGTCACTCCGCTTTACCATAACATCAACCTGAGTTGATGCGCGTAACCGGCCTAAGGTTCTCCCTATATCAATTTCTTACCGGCTGAGGATAGCTTGGAGCGAAAGGGTAACTCAACTGCCGCCAACTACGGTTTCGTCCCGGTCGGTGCTTGTGTTATAACCGCCTGTTTCGACTTTGTGCGCAACAGCCTCTAGTAGCGGCCACTTACTCAGCCAGAGGCGCGCTTTCAGCTCTCGGAGGACCTTCTTGGATTTCCAGCTCTCGGATGAACAACTGCAATTGAAGAAGATGGTGCGCGACTTCGCCGAGCGCGAGATTGCTCCCAACGTGATGAAGTGGGACGAACCCGGTACGTTTCCGCTGGGAACCATCAAGGAACTGGGCAAGCTGGGGCTGCTGGGAACAATCTTCCCGGTTGAGTATGGCGGCGCAGGCATGGGTTACGTCGAGTACGTGACCGCAATCGAAGAACTCTCGCGGGTGGATGGATCGGTCGGCATCACCGTCGCGGCGCACACCTCGCTGTGCTCGAACCACATCTTCATTGCCGGCAACGAAGAGCAGAAGCGCAAGTACATTCCCAAGCTGGCGACGGGCGAGTTCCTCGGCGCGTGGGGACTGACGGAGCCGGGTTCTGGATCGGATGCCGGCGGCGCGCGCTGCAGCGCTGTGCGGCAAAGGCAACAAATGGGTGCTCAACGGTAACAAGACCTTCATCACCAACGGCCACTACGCCGACGTCGCTGTGGTTGTTGCGGTCACTGACAAGACGGCGCACACGCATGGACTCTCGGCCTTTGTGGTGGAGAAGGGGACTAAGGGATTTCGTGCCGGCAAGAAAGAGAACAAGCTTGGCCTGCGCGCCAGCGACACCTCGGAGCTGATCTTCGAGGATTGCGAGATTCCAGCCGAAAACCTGCTGGGCAATGAGGGCGAGGGATTCGTCGACGCCATGCGGTACTCTCGATGGCGGCCGCATTTCCATCGCTGCACTTGGGCTTGGCATGGCGCAAGGCGCATACGAAGCTGCGCTAAAGTACTCGAAGGAGCGCAAGCAGTTTGGCAAGTCGATCAGCGAGTTTCAGGCCATCGCATTCAAGCTCGCCGATCTGGCGACCGAGATCGATGCCGCCCGTCTGCTTACGCATCGCGCTGCCGCCATGAAAGACGCGGGGATGAAGACCACGCTCGAGTCCTCGATGGCAAAGCTCTTCTCCAGCGAGGTCGCGGTGCGTTGCGCCAACGAATGCGTGCAGATTCATGGCGGCTACGGATTCATCAAGGACTATCCCGCCGAGAAGTTCTATCGCGATGTAAAGCTTTGCACCATCGGCGAAGGCACCAGCGAGATCCAGCGGCTGGTGATCGCGCGGCAAATCCTGAAGGACTGAAGCTGCGTCGTGAAAAGAGAACGGGCCAAGTGAGCACGAATAGCCACGTCCAGGAACTTGTCCGCAGGATCCGCGCTGGCGAGCTGCGCGCCCTCTCTCGCGCCATCTCCACCGTCGAAGATCGCACACCCGAATCCACGGAGCTGCTCAAGGCGCTGTTTCCCTACAGCGGCAATGCGGTGCTGCTTGGCCTCACCGGCTCGCCCGGTGCAGGCAAGAGCACGCTCGTGGACCAGGTAGCGCGCGAGTACCGCAAGCAGGGCAAGACCATCGGCATCGTGGCGGTCGATCCGACCAGCCCGTTCAGCGGCGGCGCGATTCTCGGTGACCGAATCCGCATGCAGTCGCATTACGCCGACGCGGGCATCTACATTCGCAGCATGGCAACGCGCGGCTCGCTCGGCGGGCTGGCCAGCACGACCGCCGATGTCGCAACCGTGCTCGACGCCAGCGGGCGCGACCTGGTGATGATCGAGACGGTCGGCGTTGGCCAGGACGAAGTCGACATCGTTCGCCTGGCCGACGTGACCATCGTTGTGCTGGTTCCCGGCATGGGCGACGATGTGCAGACCATCAAGGCCGGCATCATGGAGATTGCCGACATCTTCGTCATCAACAAGGCGGACCGCGATGGCGCCGAACGCGTCGAGCGCGAGATTCGCGCCATGCAGTCGCTGGCGATGCGCAAAGACAATTGGACTCCGCCGATCGTGAAGACGGTGGCCAGCGAAGGCACAGGCATTACGGATTTGCGGGCTGCCATCGAGAAATATCGCGACTATCTTGAGCAGAGCGATCGGGCGCAGGCGCGGCGCATCGAAAACTGGCGCGAACGCATTGCCGAGATGTTGCGCGACGCGCTCTTTCAGCGGGTGCTCTCTCACTATCTGAGCGACGGCGTGGCCAACGCGCTATGCCGCCGAAGTTGCTGAACACAAGCGCGACCCGTATTCTCTGGTGGAGAAGATCGTGGACAGAATTGGGGAAGCCCGAATGAGCTACATCGACCATCTGGGCATAGCCGTGAAGTCGCTGGCGGAAGCCAAAAAGTTTTACGAGAAGCTGGGTCTCGATGTCATGCCCGAGGAGATCGTGGAGGCGGAGAAGGTGCGGCTGGCGATGGTGCCCGTCGGTGAGAGCCGTATTGAGCTGCTGGAGCCGACTTCGCCGGACTCGACGATTGCGCGCTTCATCGAGAAGCGCGGCGAGGGATTGCACCACGTCGCAGCTGCACGTCAACGATCTTGTCGGGTACGGTTGAGCGCCTGAAGGCATCGGGAACCCGGCTCATCTCCGACGAAATCAAGATTGGCGCGGGCGGACACCTCTACGTGTTCGTGCATCCTTCCAGCTCTGGCGGCGTGCTGCTGGAGCTGGTGGAAGACGCTCCTGAAGGCGTCTGAGTTGAGGCGCCTTGCGGGCGCGAGCGGAGCGGGAGTCCGCAGCCGAAATCCCGAGCGAAGCGAGGGACCTGGTGCCAATGCTGGTCGTCGCGGTTGATACCTCGGGCCGAAAGGGAAGCGTAGCCCTTTGCAGCGGCGATCGTGACGGTTTCCACGTTCTACAACAGACTTCCCTCGAAGGCGGTACTTACTCGGCCCAACTGATGCCGCGAATCGACGAATTGCTCCAGCAGAACAAACTCAGCAAAGGGCAGATAGAGGGGTTCGTGGTCGTCTCGGGTCCGGGTTCGTTTACTGGGTTGCGAGTCGGACTCGCAACCGTGAAGGGACTGTGCGAGGTGCTGCAGAAGCCACTGGCAACCGTTTCCATGCTGGAAGCGGTAGCCTTGACTTATGGACAGGCTGGCCAAACGGCGACCGTAGCGTTGGATGCCGGCCGTGGAGAAGTCTATGTCGGTGAGTACCAAGTGTCAGCAGGACAAGCCGTGGTAGTTCGCGAGTACATCGCAAAGCTGGACGCATTCACCACGGAAGTTGCGGGGGTTGCCGGCCACCTTCTGACGCCGGACGCTAAAGTTGCGGAAGCGCTGCAAGCGGCAAACGTCGACGTACAGCTCGTTCCAGCGGTACACGCCGACGAGATCGGCCGTATCGGAATTCGCAAGCTGATGGCGGGAGAAACCGCCGACCCGGCAACCATCGATGTCAACTACATTCGCCGCTCCGATGCGGAGGTCTTTTCGGCTCCGAAGCATTGATCGTGGTGAGCCGTCCTGCTACTGCCGACGATGTGCCATTTATGCGCGCGCTTGAGCAGCAGGCGGCGAGCGCCGCACACTGGGCGGAGCGCGAATATGATGCGCTGTTCGCCCCAGACGCTCCACCCCGCGTCACCCTGGTCGCGGTGAGCGAATCAGACGCCACGCAACTTGACGGATTTGTAATCGCACGCTGCGCTGTCGACGAATGGGAGATCGAAAACGTGGTCGTCGCTCGCGAGCTTCGACGGCTCGGCATTGCTGTGAAGCTGATCCAAGAATTGCTGGCGCGAGCCCACGTCGGTGGTGCCACTTCGGTGCTATTGGAGGTTCGAGAGTCCAACCTCGCCGCACGCAGACTCTATGAAAAGCTTGGATTTAGCGAACAAGGACGCCGGCCTAACTATTATCGGAACCCCACCGAAGACGCATTGCTCCTGCGAATTTCTATTGCGGTTCCGTGACAAAAGTCCCTTGAACCAGCATCAAGGGTGTGCTAGCGTTTTAGGTCTCAGCTCTCCGGAGGTCCACTGAATGGCAACTCAGGTACGTGATCAGCTTCTCGCAAGTAACGATGAATTCCGCCGTTTGGCGCAGGAACATTCTCAATACCAACAGCGCCTCGAAAGCTTGATTCAAAAAAAATATCTTTCCGAAGACGAAAAGCTCGAGGAAGTTCGTTTAAAGAAGCTGAAACTCCACCTGAAGGACCAGATGCAAAGTTTGGAACTCAAGTTCCGGACTGACCACCAGGTCGTTTAGTCTTCGTACAACGCCTCACCCGGCGGTCAAGACTCGAGTCTTCACTGCTGCGCGCTACGTCTATGCCTCGGCCCCTTTGATCCCGTCTGACGTTGTATCCTAGCAGGATGCTGAAAAAGTACTCCTAATCCACAGGCACGTGTGCTAAGAAAGCAGCATGCGAGGCACCGATCATCAGCAAAGCCACATGTTCAGTTATTTGTCGCCGGAAGCGCGGGTACGGAAGGATCATCCGCTGCGGGTCATCCGCATGATGGTAGACGAAGTTCTGCGGGCACTGTCGCCGCAGTTTGATCGCATGTACGCCCGCGAGGGCCGGCCATCGATTGCGCCCGAGAAGTTGCTGCGGGCGCAGTTGTTGCAGATGCTGTACTCGATTCGCAGCGAGCGGCTGCTGATGGAAGAGATCGATTACAGCATGCTGTTCCGCTGGTTCGTAGGGTTGAATTTGGACGAGGAGGTATGGGATCCGACAGTGTTCACGAAGAACCGGGACCGGCTGCTGGAAGCCGCAGTGGCCAAGCAGTTCCTAGCGCAGGTGGTGGAACAGGCTGGGGCGAAGGGCCTGACCTCCGACGAACACTTCACGGTGGATGGCACGCTGCTGGAAGCCTGGGCCGGCGCCAAGAGTTTTCAGCGCCAGGATGGCAAGAACCCGCCCTCTTCCGATGATCCCGGCAATCCCACGGTGAACTTTCACGGCGAGAAGCGGTCGAATCAAACGCACGCATCGAAGACCGATCCCGAGGCCATGTTGGCGCGCAAGGGCGACGGCAAGGAGGCGAAGTTGAGCTACAGCGGCAATCTGTTAGTGGAGAATCGTAACGGGCTGATCGTGAATGCGATGGTGTGGGAAGCCAACGGAACGGCCGAGCGCGATACGGCGCTGGTGATGCTGGAGCAGATTGCCGGCACCAGGCGCGTGACGGTGGGCGGCGACAAAGGCTTTGACACGGCCGACTTCATTGCTGAGTGCCGCCACATGCAGGTCACACCGCATGTCGCGCAGAATGACGGTCGGCGCGGCGGCAGTGCCATCGACCAGCGGACCACGCGGCATGAAGGCTACCGCATCAGCCAAAGGAAGCGGAAGCGGATCGAGGAATGTTTCGGTTGGCTCAAGACGGTTGCTCTGCTGCGGAAGGTACGACATCGTGGCTTGTTCAAAGTGGATTGGGTGTTCACCTTCGCTTGCGCGGCCTATAACCTGGTCCGCCTGCGCAACCTGTCACTACGGGCGGCGTAAGCCAAGGGAAAAGTGTGTCAGCTGCATGTAAAAAGCTTCAGCAGATAGTGGAAATATGCTGAGCCGAACTCTCTCCCCTCTCACTCGATGACCGAAGCGGACACAGTTCGCCCAAATCAGAGGTTTTTCAGCAGCCTGCTAGTGAATAATCAGTAGAAATCGTGGGGAATGATTCTTGACGCGCTGTAAGTGGCATTGTCTCGTTCTGATCGCAATTACCTTCTGCATTTGCGCGTTATACGCGCCGGCCACATCTGCTACCCAACCTAACGCGCAAGCGCCCGCTGGATTGTGGGACGGTTCCATCGAATCCAGGGCTGGTGAAGTCAGCTTTGGCGTCGACCTGACGCAGCAGGGAAGCGCCATTACGGCTGTGCTAACGAATGCAACTGACCGGCAGCCTTTCAGTAGCGCAAGCTGGGACGGTCAAACCCTGACGTTGCGGCTCGATTACTACGACGGCCAGCTGGTTCTGCACTACATTTCACCACAGCGGATGGAGGGCGAGTATTCCCGCCTGACCAGCAAAGGTGTGGTGCACATTCCAGTCATGCTGGTTCCTCATCGTGAGGTCGCGGCCACAAAGCCTTGGACCGGCCCTGATATCACCGGCGATTGGATCTTGCGCGAAGCCGGCGCCGAGGGCGCGGAAAAAAATACTCTCACCAGTTTTCAGCAACAGAAAATGGCCGCGTCCGATGGCCGAGCTGCTGTGACCGGAGTCCTGGAACCGGTTAGCGGCGATACCGGCCTGATGCACGGCTTCATCTCAACCGATGCCATTGGCCGGACTCATTTTCATCTGAGCCGGTTTGACGGCATTCATGTGCTGGCACTAGATGGAGAGTTCGCGCCGGATGGCCGCCTAACGGGACAGATTGGCGGCGTGAAGTCTTCCGCGGCCTTCACCGCCGAGCGCAGCAGCAACGCCACCTCTGCGAATCCGAACACGCTGGCCGGTAGCCTGACCAAGGTCAAGGACACCCAGGAGCCGTTCCGCTTCAGCGGAGTGGATCAATCTGGCAAAAAGGTTGACCAGAGCAGCCCCGAGTTCAAAGGCAAGGCGGTGATCGTGGACATCTTCGGCACCTGGTGTCCGAACTGCCATGACGAGGCTCCGCTGCTGGAGCAGCTCTATCGCAAGTATCGCGCGCAGGGGCTGGTGATCGTGGGCCTCGCGTATGAGTACGTCGACGACACCGCGCGCGACCTGCGGCAGGTCGCCATCTATCGCGACAAATACGGGATCAGCTTTCCCCTGCTGCTGGCTGGCACAACCGACCCAGGGCAGATCGAGAAGACCCTTCCGCAACTGGTGCACTTCGGTGCTTATCCGACTGCCATCTTCCTCGATCGGAGCGGACGCGTGCATGCCATTCATGCTGGCTTTGCCGGGCCGTCTACGGGAGAGAAATACCAGGAAGTGCAGCAGCACATGGACCAACTTACGCGCGAGATCGTGGAGCCTTCGAATTAGGGTGGCTGCAAGCCAGGCTCTATAATCAAATGAGCCCATGGTTCGCGACGGCATCTATTACGGACTGGCGTTTATCGCTGTGGCCGTGCTGGTGGGATGGTTAACTGTTCCCGCTCTGGCGGTCGTCCCCTTGCTGCTAGCGGCATTTTTCCTATGGTTTTTCCGCGATCCCGAGCGTGAAATACCAGCCGTGCAAGGCGCCATTGTTTCTCCTGCGGACGGCAAGGTCACAGACGTCTCCGTCGTAGAACAGAATGGCCACTCGCTTACCCGTATCAGCATCTTTCTGAATGTTTTCAACGTGCACGTAAATCGTTCTCCCATTGCCGGCGTCATCACCGACGTAAAGTACAAAACAGGAGAATTTCGCAATGCAATGGGCGGTGCCTCGGCCGAATTGAACGAGCAGAACGTAGTGACCGTCGAGGGAGACGCGGGAATCGTGGTCTTCAAGCAGATCGCCGGAATGCTTGCCCGCCGGATCGTCTTTACCAAGAAGATCGGCGACCACGTAGCTCGCGGCGAACGCGTGGGGCTCATTAAGTTTGGCTCGCGCGTAGACGTGATCTTCGCTGCTGGCGCGGTCATAAAAGTGCGGGTGGGCGACAACGTGAAAGGCGGATCCAGCGTCCTCGCAGTGGCGCAGCCTCGAACCGTATCGTCCCAGATTTGGGAAGCCGCGGAGGTGCGATGAACGGCCACCTCGACGCGCACCGTTCGACAGTTCCGTCAAGCCGCGCCGGGCCAGGAAGGGTTTGTACATCCTTCCTTCCGTATTCACCGCCGGCAACATCGCAGCTGGGTATTACGCCATCTCGCAGGCGATCCAGGGTGCGGCGTCCGCTCCCTGGCACTTCGACCATGCCGCCAAGGCAATTGGTATTGCGATCGTGCTCGACTTCTTCGACGGCGGTATAGCACGCCTGACCAACACAGCCAGCCCGTTCGGTCGCGAACTGGATTCGCTGGCGGACGTAATCACGTTTGGCATCGCTCCCGCGATCCTGGCCTGGACTTGGGGTTTTCGCATGCTGCCGCTTGCGGGAGACACCGATATTCGCGGACGCGTCATTCAACTGGGGGCCATTGCAACTTTCGTTTTTCTTCTGGCCGGAGCCTGCCGCCTGGCGCGCTTTAACATCCAGACCAATCCGCAGCCATCGAATCCCGGCCGTCCGGGCCGCAAGTACTTCGTCGGCCTGCCGATCCCTGCTGGCGCGGGAGCCGTCGCGGCGGTGGTTCACTTGGTCCAGGGCAATCCTTTGCAAATCTGGTGGCTTTCCACCGGATGGGGCGTTTTCGTCTTCGCCATTGCTTTCCTGATGGTGAGCACCTGGCGTTTCCTCAGCTTTAAGGGCATCAACTTCCGCCAGCCGCAGAATTTCCGCTGGCTCATTGTGATTGGCGCCGTCATCGCCTTGATTTGGTTTTCCTCACAATACGTGCTGTTCTTGCTGGCGCTGGTTTACATCCTTACCGGTGTGCTTGCCCGGCTTTCTTTCGTTTTTCGCCGGCCGGCTGTGCCGCCGCCTCCGCCACACGACGAGGTATCTCACGCCTGATGAAGAAGCGAACCCAACAAAACCGCCGGAACTCGCAGCGACGGCGGACACTGGGGCGGTATGTTCCTTGTGGCCATCGTTGGCGCCGCCACCCTAAAGGGCCGGGAGCTGAAAGACGTCCTGAGCGACCGCAATTTTCCGGCGCAGACGGTTCGTCTGCTCGACGATGACGAATCGCTGGGCCAATTGGAGGCGGTAGGTGAGGAGCCAACATTCATCCAGAGCGTACTTCCCGAGCACCTGGAGAATGTGGACTTCACGTTCTTTGCCTCCGACGAAACCTTCACCCGGAACACCTGGCAAATGGCGCGCAAGACTGGTAGCGACATCATCGATCTCTCCTACGCCCTGGAAAACGAAAAGGGCGTGCTGTTGCGGGCCCCGTGGATTGAACGCGAGTTGAATATTCCCCCGAAGGTGGATTTTGCGGTAGCGCCTGTGACTATTGCGCATCCTGCCGCTGTGGTTCTCGCCCTGTTGATGCTCCGCGCTAATAAAGTCGGCAACATCACGCGCGCAATTGTTACGGCGTTCGAGCCAGCTTCCGAGCACGGCAAGCGCGGCATGGACGAACTGCACGAGCAAACGGTGAACCTGCTTTCCTTCCAGCAGCTTCCCAAGGGAGTATTCGATTCCCAGATAGCCTTCAACCTGTTGGATCGCTATGGCGAGCGCTCTCTGCCTTCGCTCGAGTCGGTGGAAAGCCGCATCCAGCGCCATTTCCGGAGCCTGGTGAACGACAGGTTGGCCGTACCTTCGCTGATGCTGCTGCAAGCGCCTATCTTCCACGGGCATGCCTTCTCGCTGTACATTGAGCTGGATCAACCCGCACAAATCGAGGAGTTGACGGCCGCGCTTTCAGGTGAACATGTGGATGTGTTGCAGGGCGGGGAAGAGTCACCCAGCAACGTAAATGCTGCAGGCCAGGAGCAGATACAAGTGTTTGCACGCCGCGATTCACAGAGTGCGAAGGGGTTCTGGATCTGGGCTGCCTCTGACAATCTGCGGATTGCGGCGTTGACCGCCGCCGAGTGCGCGGAGAGCATGATTGCCGCCCGTCGCAATTGGCCATGGCCATGTTTATTGCTGACACCTGGCAATGTTCCTGTGGCGCCGACTCGTCGTATTGCTAACACCCGTACCACGCACGATCGGCGGACAGCACCAGCTGCACCGCGGCGAGCCCTTCGGCCGACGTGATCATCGAGATGCCGAGATCGGAAAAGAACTGGGCACGCCCCACCTTCGGCCCAGGGGCCGGAGTTCATCCGGCGGCCGGCAATCCCAGCGATCGCCGGTAGGCAACCAGGCCGTCGAGCGCGAGTTCGCGGCGGCGTAGGTGCCCTGACCCGGCGAACCGAGAAGTGACACGGCGGCAACGAGAGGGTCAGCCCGCCGGTCGAGGTCGGCGTCGGCGGTGGCCTGGTGCAGCCACCAGCCGCCGTTGACCTTTGGGGTGAACACCCGCGTCGCGGCCGACTCGGACATGTTGCAGGACGATCTCGTCGGCCAGCACCATGGCGCTGTGTACGACTCCGGCCAGCGAGAAGCCGGCGTCTTCGACCGCCGCCACCAGGCGCCGCGCGCTTTGCGGGTCTGCGATGTCGCCGGTGATGACTTCGACGCGGCAGCCTTGAGAGGTCAGCTCCGCGATCTCGGCGAGCAGTTCCGGGCTGGGCGGCGAACGCCCGCTCGCCACAACCATTCCCGCGCCCTGCTGCGCGAGCCAGGGCGCGGTAGACGAAACCCAGGCCGGCCATGCCGCCCACGACGATGTATCCGCCGTCGGCGCTGACGAGTGGCTGCGCTGGCCGCGGCGCCAGGGCGGTGATGCTGCCGTTCTGCGGTATCGAGATGACGATCTTGCCGGGGTGCCCGCCCGACGCCCGTCGAGCCGGAACGCGTCGATCGTATCGGCGAAGGCGAACTCGGTGACCGGTAGTGGGGCCAACTTCGCACCGGCGGCGTGCCGCAAAATCTGCTGCAAGCACTCGCGGTAGCGCTTCGGCTGCAGCCGCATGTTCAGGTCGACGTCCACCACCGAGAACGAACCGCTGCGGGCTAGCGCGGCCAGCCCGACCGAGGCGTCGGCGAAGACATCCTTCTTGCCCAGTTCGATGAACCGGCCGCCAGGAGCAGGATCCGCATGCCCGCGCCGATCGCCTCTCCCGGCAGCGAATTGAGGACGATGTCGACTCCGGCGCCATCGGTGACGTCGAGGATCTCGTCGGAGAAGGCGATGCTGCGTGAGTCACCGACGTACTCGACGCGTCCCCGAGTGAGCTGAGCAGTTGCGCACTTGGATTCCGTTCCGGCGGTGGCGTAGATCCTGGCACCGATCATCTTGGCGATGGCCATCGCAGCCAGACCCACTCCGCCGGTGGCGGAGTTGGAGTGCGCGCGCGCTTGCGCCCGGCGCCAATCGCCCATTTCGCACAGCGAGTGCCACGCTGTGAGGTTGGCGACCGCGAACGCGGCCGCCTCGGAATCCGACAGCGATTCTGGTGTGGGGACCACAAGGTTGGGGTGCGTTGTGAGATGGAGACCAATGGTCCCGACGCCGAAGGCGATGATGCGCTGTCCCACTCGGAGTCCGGTTGCGGCCGAATCCACGTCGCGGCCGAGCGTGGTCCCCACGCCCATGCACTCGCCGCCGATGACGGCCGCGTTGCCGCCCGGAACCGGGTAGATGCCCATCACCTTGAGGACGTCGCTGAAGTTCAACGCGGCGGCGATGATGCGGACCTCGACCTGGTCGTCGGCGGGCGGGGTGCGCTTGACCGCGTGGACCTTGAGTCCGTCCAGCCGGCCCACCTCGTCGAGCTCCAGCTTGAAGGCACCGCCGGCGTCGACGTTCACCGTCGTTTCGCGGTTCTCGAGGGCAAGGGCGCCGGAATGTGTCGTCGGTGCCGCCACCAGCCGGCGCACGTAGCGCCACGAGGCGCGCAGGGCGACCTCGTCCTGCTCTGAGTTGGCCAGCAGTTCGTCCAGCAAGCCAGACAGCGGTTCGGTACCGGCCGGATCGAGATAGACGAGCGAGGTTTTCAACTCCGGGTGCTGGAATGTCAGCGCTCGGGCGAGTCCGCGGAGCTGCGACTGTGCCAGCGTAACCGGCTCGCCGGGGCTTAGTTGTTGCGCACCGCGGGTGATCACCCATAGCCGCGGACTGTTGCGGGCGCCCATGCGGGACACCGTTTTGACGATGTCGGCGACCCGCAGCGTGCGTTCCCGCGCCAAATCCAATTGCGCTTGCTCCGAAAGGGACTCGTCCACCGCCCGGGCCGGCACAACACGACAATGGCGTCCCAATGCGCGCCGGTTCGGCTGATCGCCGCCCGAATCGCCTGGTCATCGTCGTCGCGAAGGAGCTCGCAATACTTGGTTTTATCCTGCAGGGCCACCTCCAGTGCGCCCGGCAGCGGGTCCTGGTCGTTGTCACCGATCAGCAGGAGCGAACCGCCGTCGCCGGCCGGATTGGCTGATTTCTCCAAGGCCGCCTGCTCCCACTCGAGGGTGAACATGCGATTGCTGAGTTCGGTTGCGTCGCCGCGTGTTCGCAGCACCGCCATGCCGACTTCGTCGATCTCGAGGAGCGTGCGTCCGTCCGCATCGGTCAGCAGCACCCGACCGACCAGCCGATCCGGACTGTCGGTGGTGGCCAGCGTGGCAACCGCGCGGGGACCGTCCGTCACGTCCCCGTGCACGTGGATGCCGGTGAACCTGATCGGAAGGACCGTGGCCCGTCGGTCGGTCGCGCCGGTCGCCAGCTCGGTGGCCAGTCCCGTCGCGCCCAGGGTCTGTAGCGCGATATCCATCATGACCGGGTGCAGTAGGAACTTGCCGGAACCGGTCTTGGCCTTGGCGGGCAGCCGCACCCGCGCGAATGCCGCGCCGGACGGCGAAACCGTAAGTCCCGCGATTCCCTGAAACGCGGGCCCGTGTTGCTGGCCGGCGTCGCGCAGCCGCTGATACAGCTCGTCGGGATGGAGTTCGGCCGCAATATCACCGCCGGGGTTGGGTGCGGCTTTGCGCGCTGCATGGTCCGGCGCGGGCGCCACCGTTGCGGTGGCATGTTTGATCCATCCCGAAGCGCTGCGGGTGCGCATTTCGACGCGGCACAGTTGTTCGTCGCCGGTGAGCGTGGTGGCGAGAACCGTGTCGTCGGTGATGTGCATCAGCTGATCGAGTGAGAGCTCGCGGACCATCCACGACCGATCGCCCTCGGCCGCGAATGCTTCCGTCGCTGCGGCAAGCGCGATTTCGGCGTAGGCCGCGCCCGGCAGCACGCAGACGTCGTCGACGCAGTGGTCGCCGAGCCACATCAGCTCGGGGTTGAGCTTGTTTTGCCACACGCGGGTGCCGTTGGTGGGATCGATGACGCCGGTGCCGAGCAGTGGGTGAGCGTTCGCGCTGTGCGTTGACGTGGCGGTGATCCAGTGCCGGGTGTGCTGCCACGGGGTGGCCGGGATCCGCGGGTGCGGTTCGGGTGGGTGCGGCGTGTCGGGAGGCCGGCTGTAGGTCGAGTTGAGATTGGTGTGGAAGGTCAGCGTGTCGTCGGTGTCGCGCTGCAGGGTCGCGATGGTTCTGAAACCGCCCGAGCCACCGGCCTCGCCGAGGGTGTCGGTGATGGCGTGGGTGAGCAGGGGATGGGGGCTGATTTCGATGAACATGTGGTTGGTGCCTGCACTGGCGCTGATCGCTTCGTGGAAGCGCACCGGGTTGCGCAGGTTGGCCGCCCAGTAGTCGGCGTTCAACGGGGGTTGGGCGCCGTGGTCGCGATGAGCGGTGGTGACCATCGGGATGACCGGCGCCTGTGGCGCCAGATCGGCTAGTGCCGAACATAATTGGGGCAGGATCGGGTCAATGATGGGGTGGTGGGAGGCCACGTCGACCTCGATACGGCGGGCCAACAAATCTTGGGTGGCTACCATCGCGATGACCGCGTCCACCTGGTCGGGCGGGCCGGCGATCACCGACTGGCGCGGTGAGGCGTGCACGGCCAGCGTCACCTGCGGGTAGTTGGCGATCAGCGTTTGGGTGTCCTGCGCGCTGAGTTCCAGCAGCGCCATGGCGCCCTGCCCGGCCAGTTGGGCCATCAACTTCGAGCGGGTGGCGATCACTCGCAGCCCCTCGGCGGGTGTGAGCGCTTCGGCGACTACTGCGGCGGTCACTTCACCCATGGAGTGCCCGATCACCGCGTCGGGGTGTACGCCGTAGTGGCGCCACAGCGCGGTCAACGCCAGCTGAATGCCGACCAGCGCGGGCTGGATGTTTTGGATGCCGGTGATTTCGCGGCCCTCGGCCAGGGTTTGGTGCAGCGAAAAGCCGGTCTGGGCCACGAATTCGGGTTCCAGTTCGGTGATCGCGGCCGCGAATGCGGGTTCGTCGGCAAGCAATTGGCGGCCCATGCCGGCCCTTTGCGAGCCCTGACCCGAATAGACGAACACGGTGCCCGGCCCGAGCGTGCGCTCCTGGCAGCCCACCACCCCGGGAGCGGGCGCATCGGTGGCCAGTGCACGCAGTCCGGCAACCGCTTGAGCCTGGTCGCGCGCGACCACGGTGGCGAACTTGGTGTGACGGCTCCGGTGGTGGTTGAGCGTGTGTGCTACGTCGGAAAGTGTTGTAGCAGACCCGGTTCCGTCCATCCAGTCGGCCAGCATGGCGGCCATCGAGGCGACTCGCGTCGGTGTCTTGCCGGAGACCACCAAAGTCGAGACAACCGACATGCGTGCGTGCCCCGGCGACGCCACCGGCGCCGGACTGGCAGCCTGCTCGATCACCACGTGCGCATTGGTCCCGCTGACACCGAAGGACGACACACCCGCCCGACGCGGGTGCCCTGTCGTCGGCCAGTCCATGGGTTCGGCGGCGATGGTCAGCCGCGACACACCGTCGCTGACGTGCGGCGTGAGCTGCTGGAAGTTCAGGTGCCGCGGGATGTGGCCATGCCCGACGGCGAGCACGGTCTTGATGAATCCGGCGATCCCCGCCGCCGCCTCCAGGTGACCGAGATTGGTCTTCACCGATCCGAGCACCAGCGGACCGCGGTCTTCGCGATCGCCGAAAACCTTGCTCAGCGAATCGAGTTCGATCGGGTCGCCGAGCGGTGTGCCGGTCCCGTGGGCCTCGATGTAGTCGATATCGGCCGGCGTCAACCTGGCCGACGTCAGGGCCTGACGAAGCAGCGCTTGCTGCGCCGGTCCGTTGGGCACGGTCACCCCACTGCTGGCGCCGTCTTGGTTGACCGCCGAACCGCGCACGACGGCCAGGATGGGATTGCCGTCGCGCTCGGCGTCGGCCAGCCGCTTGAGCGCCACCACGCCGCAGCCCTCGCTGCGCACATACCCATCAGCGGTGGCGTCGAAGGTCTTGCACAGGCCCTCCGGTGACAGCATCCCCCAACGCGAGCACGCGATGCTGGGCCCCGGGCTGAGCAAAAGGTTGGTGCCGCCGACCAACGCCGTGTCGCTTTCCCGCGAGCGCAGGCTCTGACAGGCCAGGTGCACCGCCACCAGCGACGACGAGCACGCCGTGTCGATGACTACGGCGGGTCCGCGAACCCCGAGGAAGTAGGCGAGCCGCCCCGCGGCGAAATTTGCCGCGTTGCCGGTCGGGATGTAGGCGTCGAGATCTTCGGGCCGCAGTTGCCCCGACAACGTGAGCATGTAGTCGTAGGCGGTGACGCCGACAAAGACCGAGGTTTGCGTCCCGCGGATGGTGTGCTGCGCAATGCCCGCGTGTTCCAGCGCCTCCCAGGCGACTTCGAGCAACAAGCGCTGTTGCGGGTCCATCGCGGCGGCCTCGCGCGGCGAGATCGAGAAGAACTCCGCGTCGAACTCATCGGGTTGCCAGCCGGTGAGGAAGCCGCCCTCCCGGTTGCAAATGGTGCCCGGCACGGTGTGGTCGTCGGTGAAGAAGGCGTCGGCGTCCCACCGCTCGGAAGGAACCCGGACGATGCCGCTTCGGCCCGCCCGCAACAACTCCCAGTACTGGTCCGGGCCATTCGCCCCACCGGGGAAGCGGCACCCCATGCCGACGACAGCGATCGGCTCGGTGCTCGCCTTGTCGGCGATTTCAAGACGGGCGGTCAGATCATCGATCTTGTGCAGGGCTTCGGTGATGATCGCTCGCCGATCAGGAGTCGGGGCCGTCATCGCGCTCAGCTGAGCCTCTCCGAAAGTTGTTGCAACAACTCGTCCTCGGTCAGGTCGTTGTAGTCGTCGGCGGGCTCCGGGATTTCTCGGTCGGCCGTCTCGACGAGTTCGGGCAGGATGGTGGCCAGATAGTCGGTGAGGCTGTACACGGTCGGGTAGTCGAACACCACCGACGCAGGCAGGAACTCGCCGAGCGCTTCCGAGAGTGCGCGCTGAAGCGTCACGCTCATCAGCGAGTCCATGCCGAGCTGGAAAAAGCCCGCCGACGGATCGAGCGTCTCGGTGGGCGATAGGCCCATCACCCGGGATGTCAGTGCGCTGACTTGGTCGAACAACGTGTCGTGGCGGCGCTCCGGCGGGCACTTGCGGAGGGTTTTGCGGAAATCGCTTTCGGGCAGCTTCTCGTCGCCCGCCGCGGGCAGCAGGTCGTCGACCACGTGAAGCGATGCCCGCGTGCGGTACGCGGCGGCGAGCAGCGGCCAATCCGCGGCCACCACAACGGAATGCAGTCCGGCGTCCGGGTTCATCGCGTGCGGCAGCGCGCCGATGGCCACCTCGTCGGCCATGGGCTGCAGTCCCGATTCGGAGCTCACCTGACTCTCGTGTTGCTGCGCGTCGGCCAGCGATTTCCACAATCCCCAGGAAACGACGGTGGCCGGCAGCCCCAACACGTGCCGGCCGTAGGCAAGGGTGCTCAGGAACCCGCTGGTTGCGGCGTAGTGGGCCAGCCACCGAGAGCCGATGAGACCGGAGATCGAGGAGAACAAAACAAACTGCCGCACCGGGTGTTTCAGCGACAGTCGGTGCAAAAGCGCCGCGGCGTCCAGCTTGGGCCTGAACATGGCGGCCACATCGTCGTCGCTCATCTCGCTCAGCAACACCGGCCGGCCGGCGAAGGCCGCCAAGTAGATTCCCTCGAGCGGGGGCAACTTCGTGCCGAACCGGTCGAACAATGCATTCATCGCGGCCTGGTCGGCCGCGTCGGCGGCGACGTGGATCAGGTTGGTTCCCGTTGACTCGAGGCTTTGGGTTAGCTCCGCCAGCCGGGTACCGGGGTTGCGGGACACCGCGACGATCGTTCTGGCTCCCATCTGGGCAAGTTGCCGGATCAGGTGCGGCCCGATGTTGCCGGTCGCCCCGATGACGAGCTGGCTGCTGTCGGCGTCCAGCGTCACCGGGAACGCCGCAGGCGCACTTGGCCTTTGCCGATTCGCGCCATTCGAAACCGGCGTCCCTGAAAATTTTATCGAGCCCCAAACTCTCCGCCTCGGCCTTGACCTCCTGCGATCCCGGCACCACCATCGCGTGCACGGTCGACGCAACTTTGCGGCCCTTGACGATACCCGCGGCGGCCTTGAGATCGCTCAGCCGCGAGTTGGTGCACGATCCGATAAACACCCGATCGATCTTGATATCCTCGATTTTCGTGCCGGGCCGGATCGCCATGTAGCTGAGCGCGCGCTCAACCGTCTCGCGCTGCTCCTTGTCGTCAATCTCCGCGGGATTCGGCACGCTGCCGCCAACGTCGGTGACCATCCCGGGATTCGTGCCCCACGTCACTTGCGGTGCGAACGTGGCGGCGTCGAACACCACGCTGCGATCGAACTTGGCGCCGACGTCGCTGCGGCATTCGAGCCATCGCGCCGCCAGCTGGTCGAACTGTTTGCCGCCCGAAATGTACCGGCGGCCGCGCAGGTATTCGAACGTCGTCTTGTCCGGCGCGACCATCCCTGCGCGCGCGCCGCCTTCGATCGACATGTTGCAGACCGTCATCCGCTCTTCCATCCCAGGGCCCGGATCGCCGCGCCGCGTGTATTCGATCACATAGCCGGTGCCGCCGTCGGTCGTAATCCTGCCGATCAATCCAGGATCAGGTCTTTGGCCGTGACGCCCGGGCCCAGTTGCCATCGACGCGGATTTCGAACGTCTTCGGCCGCTATTGCAACAGCGTCTGCGTGGCCAGCACGTGCTCGACTTCGCTGGTGCCGATGCCGAACGCCAGCGCGCCGAACGCGCCGTGGGTGGCCGTGTGGCTGTCGCCGCAGACGATCGTCATGCCCGGCTGCGTCAAGCCCAATTCGGGCCCGATGACGTGCACGATCCCCTGCTCGCGTCGTCGATGTCGTACAGGCGGATGCCGAACTCCTGCAGTTGTGCCGCAGCGTTTCGATCTGCTGCTTGGAGATCGGTCGGCGATCGGCAGGCTGCGGTCGGTGGTCGGCACATTGTGGTCCGGCGTGGCGACGTTCGCTGCGGCGCGCGGACCTTGCGGCCCGCAAGCCGCAGCCCTTCAAAGGCCTGCGGGCTGGTCACTTCATGGACCAGGTGCAGATCGATGTACAGCAGGGCAGGTTGCTCGTGCTGCTTTTCTCGACGACATGCTCCTCCCAGATTTTCTCGAACAGAGTTTTTGCGGCCATTGCGTTTTCAACTCCCGCCGTATCGGCGGCGTCACAACTCTATTGCCAAATTTTTCTTCGTCAAACCGCCGCCGCCGCCGCCCGTTCTTTCCGCGCGAATAGCGTTCGATCCGATCGGACAATTTGATCGCGAACGCGCTGAACGCGGCCAGCTCGTCGCGCGAAAATCCGGTCCAAATCGCCTCGATCGCCGCCTGGCGCGACGCGCGCAGCTCCGCCAGCGTCCGCGTTCCCTTCGCGGTAAGCTTGTAACTCCGGTTTCTGCGGTCAGCCCGCCCGATCGCGGCCGTGACCAGCCCGGCGTCGAGCAGTTGGCGCAGGATCTTGGACACGGCCGCCGCCGAACTGTCGCGGCTGCGCGCGAACATCGACGGAATAAAACGCTCGGTCGAGATTTCCTCGAGCACCCGCCACTGCTCGATCGTGATTCCTGCCTCCCGCGCCAGCGCGTCGCGCCGCCGCTCAAACAACTCGGCCAGCACCGACATCGCTTCGATC
The DNA here is from genome assembly GCA_963782275.1 of uncultured Acidobacteriaceae bacterium. GTDB lineage: Bacteria > Acidobacteriota > Terriglobia > Terriglobales > Acidobacteriaceae > Bog-257. Next base: position 430,181 of record CAWAJA010000018.1, read on the forward strand.
GCCCGGAAGATCGGGTCCCGTCCAACTGCTTGCATCAGGCAAGATATTAACTATAGTTAATCAATCTTTGCAAGCGGCGTCTCATTTGATCCGACGCGTCGGCGCGGCGCGTTCCGCTTTTGCCAGGCCGCGCGTGACGGCCTCGTCGCCAAATCGCTGCGCGACCGAATCGAGCGCGCGATTGAGCCTGTCGCGCTTCGCGTCCTCCCCCGGGGCAGACTCGAACAGCCCAAGTTGCGAATTGTCCGCGCGCTCGAGCTGATGCACCTGCACCCCGGCGAGCCGAATGCAATCTTCTTCCCCGACCTTCGAAGTAATTCGATCGCGAGCGTGGAGATTTCGGCCCGTCGTCGGTCGGAGTCGAGAGAGGAGCTTCGCGTCACTCAGTCGGAAAACGCCGCTGCCGAGCGGCCTCGCCAGCTTCAGCTTCAACGTGACGGTGCGCGCGCGGACGCCGTCGGCTCGCAGCCGCCGCCCGATCGCCTCGCCATGCGCGATCAGCACGCGCCGCAATCCAGACCGAGTCGAGGTCCAGATCGCGCTCAAAAGTGTTTTCCTCGCCGTACGATTTGCGCTGCCAGTCGGGGAATGACCGAGCGCGCGGATCGATCGCCGTAAGCGAGTTCACGAAGATGGGTTCCGATCGAGCCGAAATGCGCCGCAACTCGGCCGGCGTCGCGCTGGCGAGATCGCCTACGGTCATGAATCCCGAGATCATGCATATCGCGCGAGTGTCACGCGCCCAACGCCCCAGAGCCGCTCGACCGGAAGCGTGACGCAGGAAATCGCGAGCAGCATATTCCGGTCCGAGCACCAGCAGTCCGTCGGGTTCGAACAGATCGCTCAAGAATCTTCGCCGTCATCTTGTTCGGCGCGAGTCCACCGACGCGACCAGCCCGGTTTCCTCGAGCACGCGGCGCTTGAGATCGCGCGCCGACGTCGAGCGGCGGCCCAAGCAGACTGCTCGGTGCCGGCGAGATCGATGAAAGCCTCGTCGAGCGAGAGCGGTTCGACGGCGGGACTGAAGCTCTCGAAGACGCGCCGCACGACGCACGAGATTTCCATGTAACGATCCATCCGGCCCGGAACGAAAATCGCCTGCGGACAGAACGGCGCGCCTGCAACCCGGCATCGCCGAGTGCACGCCGAATTTGCGCGCCTCATACGACGCCGACGTGACGACGCCGCGCGTTGCTGCGGCCTCCGACGATCACCGGCAGGCCGCGCAGCGCGGGATTGTCGAGTTTTCGACCGACGCGTAGAACGCGTCCATGTCGGCATGCGCAATCACGCGCGGCCAATGCGCCGCAGATCCGGCCTTGGAAGCCTCCGTCATGCTCATGGTCCCGGTATTGTGATCGAGGTTTCTCCTCGAGTCGTCGATCAGCGCGCGTATGCGGTCGCGATCAAAGCCATCATCTCGATGAACAGCGGATGGTCGCCGACCGTCGGCGCCCGCCGCATCGTGACGCCCGCACTCGCGCGCGATCTGTCGCCGCCTCGACGTCGAGATCGTAGAGCACCTCGACATGATCGCAGATAAATCCGATCGGCATCACCACCGCCGCTTGACCGTCGAGCTCCGCGCAAGACCTGCCTGATATCGGGTTCGAGCCACGGATCGCGCGGATTGCCGCTGCGGCTCTGATACGCGAGCGTCCAGCGCCGATACCCAGCTTCCGCGCGACCAGCCGGCACGACTGCGTCAATCTGCGCGGAGTATCGCACTGTGCGCGTCCATCGCGGCCGGAATGCTGTGGGCGGTGAAGATCACTGCGCGCGCGGTCGCGATCGGCGGCATCGAGTCGCGCCAACGCTTCGCGCGACGCGCGCCGCAACCGCGCCGATGAACAGCGGATGGTCATGCCACGGGCTCGGGATAGTCGACCGCGGCGCATCGCTGCCCAATCGCGGCGCAGCGCCTGCGTCGACCGTATCGCTGATAGCGCTCCCAGCTTGCCTCGCTGCGATGGGCCGCCATCATGAAGCCGAGCACGCGCCGCGCTCCGCCGTCGGCGAGCTCGCGCATCGCGTCGGCGACATACGGCGCCCAGTTGCGCATCCCGACTAGACCGGAAGTCGCGCGACCCTTCGTGCGCAAGCGCGCGCGCAGCGCATCGGCCTGCCGCATCGTGAGCTCGTTGTAAGGCGAGCGCCCGCCGATCGCTTCATAATGATGCGCGACCTCTTCGTAGACGCTCGCGCGGAATCGGCCGCCCGCGGAAGACGTTGTCCAGAAACGGACGGATCTCGTCGCGGCGCGTGGGCCCGCCGAATCCGACCATCAGAACCGCGTCGTAGGCCTAGCGGTCACGCTTCATGCGCTGCGCTCATCTCGTGGACCGCATCGACCAGCGCGATCACGTGATCGACCGGCGTCTCGGGCAGGATGCCGTGGCCGAGATTGAAGATGTGGCCGGGGCGGCCGGCCGCCTGATCGAGAATCGCCCGGGCGCGCGTGCGAATCTCGTCAACGTCGGCGAACAGCGCGATCGGATCGAGGTTGCCCTGCACCGCGACGCCGTAGCCGAGCCGCGCCCAGGCTTCGCCAGATTGACGCGCCAATCCAGACCGATCACGTCGCCGCCCGCCTCGCGCATCAGCTCGAGCAGGTTGCCCGTCACGGTGCCGAAATGGATCACCGGCACGTCGCGGGCAGTCGCCGCGATTATCGCCGCCGTGTATGCGGCAGCACAAACCGCCGATAGTCGTCGGGTCCGAGGCTGCCGACCCAACTATCGAAGAGCTGCACGATGTCGGCGCCCGCCTCGATCTGCATGTTCAGGTAATCGCGGTCACGCGCGCCAGCAGCTCCATCAGCCGATGCCACGTCTCGGGATGGTTGTACATCATGCGTCTTGGTGGCCTGATATTGGCGCGAGCCGCCGCCCTCGATCAGATACGACGCGAGCGTGAAGGGCGCGCCGGCGAATCCAATCAGCGGGACGCTTGCCGTCCAGGCCCGTGCGCGCAGCTTGATCGCCTCGCCGACAAAACCGAGCGCGCCCGCGGCGTCGACCGGCGGGATGCGTTCGAGGTCGGCGTCGCTGCGCACGGGCCGATCGATCATCGGGCCGTCGCCTTTTTCATAATGCAGTCCGACGTCCATCGGGATCAGCGGCAGCAGGATGTCGGCGAAGATGATCGCGGCGTCGACCTTAAGCCGCTGCGACCGCGTGACGCGTGACTTCGGCGGCGAGGTCGGGCCGCTTGCACATTTCGAGGAACGAAGAGCGCTCGCGCACTTGCCGGTATTCCGGCATGTAGCGGCCCGCCTGGCGCATCAGCCAGATCGGCGTGTAGGGCGTGGGCTCGCATCCGGCACGCCCTCATCATTGGATGGTCCCGATGCGGCGACCGCGAGGCGCCTGCGCGAGCCGGTTGCGGCGGGCGCGGCGGCGACGCGACGTCGATACGCGATGCGGCGCGGTCGCGTTTGCGCGTCGAGAATCGACGCGCGCTGCGCGCGGCTTCCTTGATCAGATGGCCGAGCTTCGGATGCTCGGGCTCGAAATCGACCTGCATGCCGTGCTCGCGCAGCTGCGGCCGAGCAGACCGGGCCGATCGACCCGACCACCATCGCGCGCGAAGCCGTGGCGCAACGGCCGGCGCCGCATCCCTCGGCCTCCGCCACCTGGAGACGTTGGCTGACCTGGGTCGCGCTGGTGAAGAGCGCGACGTCGGCCTCGCCCGCGGCGATCGCGTTCAAGCGCCGCGCGCAGCGGCCCGCGATCGGCCGGCAGCGTCCATCGATAGACCGGCACCATGCGTGACGCGCGCGCCGCGCGCCTCCAGCCCGGCGATCAGATCGCGATTGGAGACTCCGTATTCCTGCACCGCGACGCGCTTGCCGTCGAGATCGATCTGCCGCGCGAGATCCGCGAGCACTCGCGCCAGGTGTTCGGCTCCGGCACGACGATTGCCGGTTCGAATCCGAGCTCGCGCACCGCCGTGACCGGCTTCGGCCCGCGCACCACGGTCGTGATCTTGCCGCAGCGCCGCGACCAGCGCCGTCGCGCGGATGGCGCGTCTCCATCACCTGCGAACAGCGCGCGGGCGCCGACGCCGGTCAGAAAAATGACCACGTCGAACTCGCCGGCCAGCAGCCGCTCGCGCGAAATCGAGCGCGGCGTGATTGTCCTCCAGCGGCACCTCGCGCATCGACGGCGCGACGGTCGCGACGCCGCCGTGACGCTCGATCATCGGCTGCGTCTCGGCCGCCATCCGGCTTTCGAACGCGACCACGCGCAGGCCGCCGAAGTTGGCCGATTCCTCGATTGCTTGGGTATCTGATTCCATTGAGATGGCCAGCCTCAGTCTATCTTGTCCTGCGCGCTATCGCCCAAGTCCCTCCCCCGGCTTTGCTTCGCGAGCAGGTTGCTTTGAGCTTCCGAGGCGGTTACGCACCACTGATGGTGCACCGATGAATCGCTCGTTCTCTTTCGCACCGACGATACTCGCCGCGCCTGTCTTCGCCGATGCGGCCTCGCAACAACAGCCGCGCAAGGTCGACGACCTGCCCCCGAGCAACTCTACGACGGACTCGGCAACGTGCATCATCCGGTCACCACCAAATCGAGCTCGCGCAAAAATATTTCGACCAGGGACTCGCGTTCGATTACGGCTTCAATCATGACGAGGCGTACCAGTCGTTCGCAGCAGCGGCGGCACTCGATCCCAAGCTGGCGATGGCGAACTGGGGCATCGCGCTGGTGCTTGGGCCCCAACTACAACCTGCCCGGCAACACGGATCGCGAATGAAAATCGCGTATGGCGCGATCGTCAGCGCGCCCAATCGCTCGAGGCAACGTCAGCAAGCCCGGAAGAGAAGGCGCTCATCGAGGCGCTCGCGAAACGCTACGGGCCCGACGGCAAGCAAGACGCCCGAGCGCGAGAAGGCGTACGCGAACGCGATGCGCGAGGTCGCGCAAAAATATCCTGACGATCCCGACGTGCAGGCGCTGTTCGCCGAATCGATGATGGATTTGCATCCGTGGGAACTATGGACTCACGACGGAAAGCCTGGTGGCGAGCACACCCGAACTGGTCGCGACGCTGGAGCGCACGTGATAGCGAAGTATCCGGATCATCTTGGCGCAAATCACTACTACATCCACGCGGTCGAGGCCTCGCCGCATCCTGAGCGCGCCCTGCCGAGTGCCCAGCGGCTCGCCACAGCTCACGCCGAAGCAGGGACATCTGGTGCATATGCCGTCGCATATTTACGTCCGCACCGGCATGTATCATGACGCGTCGAATGCGAACGAGCCGCGATCAAGGCCGACCGGGTCTACCTGCGCGAGCGCAATCCCAAGGGTGTTTATACGATGATGTACGTTCCGCACAACATTCAATTCCTGTGGGCCTCGTACATGATCGAGGGAAACAGCCGCGGCGCGTTCAGCGTGTCGCGCGAACTCGACGCCGCCGTGCCGGTCGCCATGGTCCGCCAGATGCCGATGGCGGAGTTCATGTCGCCGACGCGGTATTTCACGGAAGCTCGTTTCGCAAAGTGGGACGCGATTCTGAAAGAGCCAGCGCCGCCGGTGGATCTGATCTACACGACCGGTATCTGGCACTACGCGCGCGGCCTCGCGTTCGCGGCGAAAAATCGTGCCGACGACGCGACCAATGAAAAGAACAAACTCGATGCAATCGTTGCGGCGACGCCTCCTGAGCGCATGGTGGGATTCAACTCGGCCAATCGATTGCTCGCGATGGCCGCAGCGACGCTCGCCGGCGAGATCGAATCCGCACGGGGCCATCGCGACGACGCTATCAAGCATCTCAAGGACGCCGTCGCCATTCAGGACGCGCTCAACTACGAAGAGCCGCCCCCCTGGTACTATCCGGTGCGCCAAACGCTCGGAATGGAACTGCTTACCGCCGGCAGGACGGCCGACGCAGAGCAGGTCTTTCGCGACGATCTGAAGCAGAATCCTGAAAATGGATGGTCGCTCAACGGACTCGCGATCTGTCTGCGCGCCCGCAACGCGTCGGACGAGGCGGCCGCCGTCGAAACTCGATTTAAGAAGGCGTGGGCGCATGCCGACGTGAAGCTGCCGGCCTCCGCTGCGACCACAGAAAACAAAACGACCGCCTCGCGCTGAACCGCACGGCCGGCGCTCGAAGAAATCGCATTGCCCGGTTTGCAATCGGTGTGTTAGCTGTCGGCAATGGTGACGGAATCAAGCGCAACGCGGAGAATCGAAATGACTAATCGAATGCCTACTGGAACTCGCCTGCAAATCGTCTCCACTATCGTCGCATTCGTAGCAATCGCGTGGATCTCGTCGCCGGTGCGGGCGCAGATCTCAGCCCGCCGCGACGAGCACGAGCGAAGCCGCAGCGATCCCCTCCGCGGAGATTCCTTCGGACATCACCGCCGCGATTGACTCTCCCGAGCGACCGGCAGCCGACAAGGCGCTCGACGCCGGACGCCGGCCCGATCAGATATTGGCGTTTTACGGAATCAAACCCGGCACGAAGGTCGCCGACATATTCGCAGGCGGCGGCTACATGACCGAATTGTACGCGCGGGTCGTCGGACCCTCCGGCGCCGTTTACTCGCAGAACGGTCCCTTCTCCGAGAAGTTAAGAAAGTCGGAGACGCGTGGAACGAACGTCTCAAAGAGCCGGCGCTCAAGAACGTGGTCAAGGTCGACAAGCCCTTCGACGCGCCCGACCTGCTGCCGGTGCCGCCCGATTCGCTCGACGCCGTCGTCATCCACCTCAACTATCACGACCTGGTCGGCTTCAAACTCAATCGCGAGAACGTCAACGCGGCGGTGTTCAAGGCGCTCAAGCCCGGCGGCATTTACGGGATCGTCGATCACAGCGCCAAGTCGGGCACGGGCGACACGCAGGCCGCGACCCTCCATCGCATCGACGAGGACTTTCTGATCAAGGACGTCGAGAAGGCGGGATTCAAACTGACGGGAGCGTCGAGCGCGCTGCGTCATCCTGAGGACGATCGCACCTGGTTCGTATTCAAGCATCGCGGCGAAACCGATCGCTTCATGCTGAAGTTCACCAAGACGCCCGCTGTCGCCGCGGCTGATAACGGATCCGAAAATTCGCTGACGGCTACGCCCCGGCGAGAATTTCGCGCACTTTTTTGAGGTCGAGCGCGATCTGCGCCTTCAGCGCGTCGGCGCTGTCGAACTTGCGCTCGCCGCGGATCCGTTCGACGATCTCGAGCTTTATTCGATCCCATAGATGTCGCGATCGAAATCGAAAATGTGCGCCTCGATCGATGCGCGCGCGGTTCGGCAAACGTCGGACGCATCCCGATATTGGTGATCGACGCGAACGCGCCGTCGGGCAGTATCACGCGCGTCGCGTAAACGCCGTCGGGCGGCAGACATTCGGTTTCGGAGTCGAGATTGGCGGTGGGAAAGCCGATGGTGCGCCCGCGCTCGCGTCCGTGGACGACCGTGCCGCTCAAGAAATGGTTGCGGCCGAGCAGCCGCGCGACCGTGCGCATCTCGCCCGCTGCGATCAGCTTCGCGCATCTGGGTCGAGCTGACCACCGCGCCATCGACTCGTCACCGGCCCGACCACGATCGTCTCGAAACCCAATCCGCCGCCCCAATTCGGCCATCACCTCGGCGTTGCCGGCGCGGGCGTGGCCGAAACTGACGCTGTGCCCGACCACCACTTCGCGCGCGCCGATTTTGCCGAGCAGGTAGTCGCGCACGAATTCGCGCGGGCGTGAGCTGGCTCAGCGCCGAGGGTAAACGCGATCACGATCACGCCGTCGATTCCCGAAGCGCGCAGCAGTTCGAGCTTGTCCTCGGGCGCCAGGATGAGACGCGGCGCACGCGCGGGCGCGAGCACTTTGGCCGGCAGCGGATCGAAGGTCAGGGCGAAGGCGGTGCCGGCGGCGGCGCGCGCGCGATCGATCGCGGCCTTCAAGATGGCGCGATGGCCGAGGTGGACGCCGTCGAAATTGCCGAGCGCCACCACCGGATGCGGATGCGCGCGAAGCGGGTCGATGTCGCGAATTATTTCCATCGCTCAACGCGTGTCGGTCGACGTGCCGATCGTGGGCGCGGCGCGCGCGCCGTCACCTGCCGCACTGACGCGTCGCTCGCGCAGTTGCTCGCCATACTTTTCATCATCGCGTCGGCGGCCGCCGCCTCGGGCGTGCCCGGATGGTCGCGGACCAGCTTCTGCAGCGTGAGGCGGGCGTCGAGCGAATCGTTGGTGCGCAAAAACGCCTGCGCCTCGCGCAATTGCGCGCTGGCGGCGAAGCGGCCCCTGGGAAAGCGCATCGCAAGGTCGTTGAACTGCAAAATCGACTGGTTGTAATTCGACGGGTCGCGCGCGCCCAGCTCGAACAGCGCGTTGGCCGAGAAATACTCCGCCGGCTCGGCCAGCGGCGACTTGGGATGGGCCCGCTGGAAGGCCTGGAACTTGGCGACCGCGATGGGATACTTGCCGGCCTTCATCGCGTCCAGGCCGTCGCGATAGATGCGCGAGCCCGGCTCGTTCGAGTCGCGGCGGCTGCGAGTTCCTGGTCGAGCGCCGACTGCCGGCCGGTCGGCCGGCGCTCTGCGGCGGGCGCCTCGCCCTCCGCCCGCAGCCGGACTTCGCCCGGCTGGGCGCTTCCGGAGCCGGACGCGCACTCGGGCGCGCCGGGACCGACGCTGTCGCGCCGGAGCACCTGGAGCGCCGGGGACCCTGGCGCGCCCGGGACGCCCGGCACGGCCATCGTTCCGGCCGCGGTCGCGTTGACTTGCGCCTCGAGCTTGGCGATGCGGTCCTTGAGCGCGGCGGTCTGCGTGGAGTCGGTGTCCGCGCCGTTATGCTGCAGTTCGGTGATGCGGTCGTTGAGCCGCGCGATCTGCGTCGTGCATCGTGGTCATTTGCTGCTGATCGTTGGCGATCATCTCGCGCATCGACTGCTCGTTCTGCGAACCTGCTCGACGTCCGCCTGCGCCGCGCATCCGGCGGCGCCGATCGCCATCGCGAGCAGCCCCACGAGCGCCCAATCCGAGCTTCGGTTGTCGAGCATCGCGCCGCCATCCTGCGCTACTGCTGAACCACGAAGTGGTCGCGACGGTTTTGTGCCCAGCATTCGTCAGTGTCCTCGGTGCAAACCGGCAGCTCCTTGCCGTAGCTGATGGTCGACATCCGGTCGGCCGTGACGCCCAGGGTTTCGAGATAATCCTTGGCCGCCTGGGCGCGCTTGGCGCCGAGCGCGATATTGTACTCCTCGGAGCCACGGTCATCGCAATGGCCCTCGATCTGGACGCGCGTCGGCTGAATTCTTGCCCATCCAGTCGGCGTTGGATTTCAGGATCTCGCCGTCCTGCGCGCGAACCGAATAGTCATTGTAGTCGAAATGGATATCGCTGAGCGGTCCCTGGCCATTCGCGCCCAGCGTGCCCTTTTGCCAGTCGTTGAGCGAGTTCAGCCGTTGGCGCCCAGTCCGTTCTCGCCAATCCCTCCCGGACCGCCCGGATGTACTCGCGCCGGCGCCGCTTTGCTTCGACGAGCATCCGGCGACCATCGCCAGCATCATCACCGCCGCGGCGATCGCGGTGAATCGTCCGGAGTCGCCGTCCGTTATCCACCGAGCCACCATGACCATGTGGGAGAAGTGTCATTGCCCTCATCCTCCATCAAGGCAGAAATAACTTTGCCGGTTTGCGATTGCGTATTATATCAGGTAAAGCCGTTCGTGACCGCCGCGGTTCGAGCTGAAAATCAGGTAGCGCCCGTCGGGTGACCAGCACGGCGACTGGTTGGAGCCGGTCCTGGGTCAGTTGGGCGGGCTCGACCGCCGGCGGCCGGGATAATGAAGATATTAAACCCGCCCGAGCGGCTCTGATAGGCAAGCCATTTGCCGTCGGGCGAGAACGACGGCGAGGTGTTGTAGTCGCCCTGGAACGTGACGCGGCGCGCGGGCCGCCGCCGAGGCTCATCACGTAGATCTGCGGCGTGCCCGAGCGGTCCGAAGTGAAGGCGAGCTGTTGGCCGTCGGCCGAGAATGCCGGGTTGACGTTGATCCCGTGCCCATCGGTGAGCTGGCGGATTTCCTCGCCGCTGCGCTCGAGCAGGAACAGATTGGTTGCCGCCGCTCTCGACCGCCGCGACTATCCGGTGGCCGTCGGGCGAGAGCGCGCCGCCGATCACGTTGCCGTGCGCGCTTCCGATTCTGATCTCGGTCTGCGTCCCGCGACGTCCGAACAGGTAAAGCGCTGGCTCGCCGGTCTTGTAGGAAAGATAGAGCACGCTCGCCGCGCTATGGGCGAATTTCGGGAACAGGTTGATGGTCGGGTTGTCGGTGACGCGGAAAAGGCCGCCGCCGTCGGGCGACGGCGAGGTAGATTTCCTTGAAACGGCCGCCGCGCGTCGAGACGAACGCAATCCGCGTGTCGAACGGTCCCTGATGCCGGTTACCGCCTTGAGTACCGAGTCGGCGAAGCGCCGGGCCATCTGCTCCACGTCGCCCGGTCCGCCGGGAAACCGCGTGCCGAACATCCGGCGCTGTTGGGCGACGTCGAAACAGGTCCGCGATCGAGCCACGCCGCCGTTGACCGTCACCGCGCCCTTGACCAGGAAGTCGGCGTTAAGCGAACTCCAGTCGGCGAAGTTGAATTTGCCCAGGTCGTAACCCGATTTCTGCGGATCCTCGATATACGACTTGCGGCGAGATAATGGAAAAGAAGCCGCGAGAGTTCGAGGTCGCGGCGCAGGATCCTGACGAAGTCATGCGAGGCCGTGCCCTGGTCGTCGCCGCCGAGGTTCTTGAACTCCGAGACGGCGATCGGCGCGACGGTCGCGCCGGGCTGGTTGAACGTCATGTGATCGTTCCGCGCCGCGCGGCGCCCTGCCGCCGAGCGACAGCAGCACGAGGGCCGCCACAGTGGAGATGAACCGCCTGTCATTTTTTCCGTCAAGGCATCCGGGCCTGCCGCGCGCGTTGCGCCCACCCGTCCGCCGCCTCTCCACCCCCCTACGATTTCAGCTCACCCAGCTTGAACTCCGCGTCGACGCCTTCGCCGAACTCCGGGCGGTACTTTTCCGGCGGCGGCGGAAAGGGCGCGGCGCGCCGGATCGCGCGAATCACCGAATCGTCGAACGCCGGGTCCCGAGAGCTCTGCGTCAGCTTGACGCCGGTCAGACTGCCGTCGGGGCCGATCGCGAACGTCACGCTGGTAGTCAGGTCTCCGCTCCCGCCCACGTAATTCCACGCTTTCTTAATCCGATCCTGTACCGTCTGATAGTAGAGCAGAAATTGCGGGTCCTGTTGAATCCCCTTGCTGCCCTTTCCGGCTGCCCACGCCGTAGCCTGCGCCTTCGCGCGGTACGCTGGCGACCACCGGTCCGCCGCCCGACGGCCCGCTGGAGCGCGCCCTTTCCGCCGCCGCTCTCTCCGCCAGATGCTCCTTGAGCAGGCTAGCGCGCAAAGCGGCGAGCTGCTCCTTGACGCTGGGCGTCGGCGCGGCGCGCGCGATCACGACTTCAGTCGTTTTGGGCCGGGGATGCGCGCTGCGCCTGGGAAGGGGAGTCGGCGTCGGCAGAGGACGGCGATGGCGCGGCGTGGGCGTCGGCCGCGGAGTGGGCTTATGTGTCGGCGCGGGGGCGCGGCGGTCGGCTTCGGAGTCGGCGCAAGCGTCGGCTCTGGAGTGGGCTCCGGCGTAGGCTCGACGGTGGGCTCGGGCGTCGGCTCAGGTGTTGGCTCGGGAGTGGGCGTCGGAGTCGGAGTGTAGCCCATGTTGAGCGCGATTACCGTCTTGTCGTTGTCGGGCGCGGTCGGCGGTGGCGGCGTCTTATGTTGCTCGACGGCCGGCTTAGAATGCTCGGGATGCGGCTGGTCCTGAGTAAGACGCGGCAGATGGGTGCCGAGGTCGCCGGCCGGAATGTTGTCGACGATTTTCACCGTGTAGCCGGGCGGCGTCGTCGTCGGGATGGCGGAAGTAGGCCGGCAGGATAACCAGGACCAGGGCGAAGAACACCGCATGGCCCAGCGCCGACAGAATGATCGCTCCGGCGTAGCCCAGACGCGAGGAGCGGTCGCGGCCGTCAAGGTTTGGCGCTGCCACCGAGCGATCCGCCCGCCGCCGCGTCCGCGCCCGCCTGCGGCATCTCGGTCACCATCCCGACGTTTTCGATCCCCGCCGCCTTGATCGCCGCCATCGTCTTGATCACCGCCCCGTAGGGCACTTCCTCGTCGGCGCGCACGAAGACTTCGCGGTCGGGCCGCTGCGCTGGCGATCGCCTGGTAGCTTCTCGGTCAACTGGTCGAGGCCAAGCTTGGTGTCGTTGAGGTAGATTTCCTGGTTGCGGGTGATCGAGACCACGAACTGCTCTTCCTTGCCGGGCAACGCGGAAGCCTTGACCCGCGGCACGCTGACCTCCACGCCCTGCTGAATCATCGGCGCGGTGACCATGAAGATCACCAGCAGCACCAGCATCACGTCGACCAGCGGCGTGACGTTGATTTGCGAGACGAACTGCCCGCGCTGTCCCGATTCGAAAGCCATTCGCTGCTGCGCCCTTTGGGGCCGGCGTCCCTACGACAGAAAATGACGCTCGGCGATGTTGAGGAATTCGGAGGTGAAATTTTCCATCTCGATCGCGAGTTCGCGCACCCGGGCGGTGAAATAGTTGTAGAACATCTGCGCCGGAATCGCGGCGACCAGGCCGATCGCGGTGGTGATCAGCGCTTCGGCGATACCCGGGAGCGACGGCCTGGATATTCGAGGAATGAGCCGCCGAGAGCCCGATGAAGGCCGTCATGATTCCCCACACCGTGCCGAACAGGCCGATAAACGGGCAGGTCGAGCCGGTGGTGGCGAGGAACGTGATGCCCTTCTCCAGCTTGGTCATTTCGACGTTGGCCTGCGGCGCTTCATCGCGCGCGTCACGTTCTCGACCCCGCCGAGGTCGGTCGAAAAGCCGCTCTCCGGCGCCCACCGCCTGGCGCTTGGCGCGCGTTAGCTGGAGCAGTTCCTGATAACCGGCGCGAAACACCTGGGCGACCGGGCTGCGCGTCAGGCCGACGCTGCCACTATGAATCGCGGCGAGGTTCTTGGACTCCCAGAACAGCGCGATAAATCGCTCGGATTCGCGCCGGGCGTGCGAAATCTGGTTCAGCTTGTAGATGATGATGCCCCAACTCACGACCGAAAAGGGGACCAGCGTCCACAGCACCACCTGCACCACCGGGCCTGTTCCCAGCAGCAGGTCAGCCACCCCCATCGTGCCAGGGCCGCCTAACTCATGGGGCATAAAACCGCCATGAGGCCGAAGAATCGCATTATTATAGGTGTATCAGCCGAGCCAAAACCAGCACGCTCTCCTTTAACTACGATCGTTTCGGAATCGCGTTGCCTTCTACCCGCTTCGCCTTATGATGATACCAGAGGAGCTCGGCGAAGATGGCGCGAAAACAGAATCAGCTTCCCGCAGGCATCGCGCTCCCGAAGTTCGCTGAGACCGTCGTAATTGGTGGCGGCACCGCCGGGGCTGCCGTCGCTGGCTTGCAAGCGAGCATTGGAACAGTCGGTGCTGTGGCTCGAGGCCGGCCGGCAATTACGGCCCGTTCGCCGCGGGACGATGGCCGGCTGACCTCACCAACGCCGGCGCAATCCCGACCTCGCACGACTGGGGGTACAACAGCGGGAAACTGCACGCGCCGCGGGTCATCCCCTACGGACGCGCTCGCGTGATCGGCGGATGCTCGTCGCACAACGGATGCGCCGCTATCTGGGCAGCCGCCTCGATTACGACGGATGGGCTGCGCTTGGAAATCCGGGATGGTCCACGGACGAACTGCGGCCGCTGTTCCACGCGGCGTCGGAGCGTCTGCGGGTTCGAATTCCGTCGGCGGAGGAGATCACTCCCTACCAGCGCGAATCGTTGGACGCCGCCGTCGCCGCCGGAATCCTGCGCGTCGCGGACCTCAACGATCTCGACGAGAACCTCGGGATGGCGCCGAGTCCGGCGAATATCGTAACGGCGTCCGCTGGAACACCGCCTTCGCCTATCTCGACCCCGTCCGTCAGCGATCGAACCTGACGATCGTTGGCGACGCCGCTTGCGATCGCCTCGAAATCAAGGCAGGACGCGTGAACGCAGTCGTCGTAGCTGGACGCGAGGGCCCCGTCCGCATCGAAGCCGGCCGCGTAGTCGTGGCTGCGGGGAGCTACGGCTCTCCCGCTATTCTGCTGCGCTCGGGAATCGGCGATCCCGCCGAACTTCGCGCCGCCGGCATCACTCCGATGCTCGACCTACCCGGGGTCGGCCGCAACCTGCACGACCATCCGCAGATCACACTGAGCTACGCGGGGACGCGCGAGCTCGAAGCGATGATGGCCGCGTATATTGCGCGCGATCACTTGATGCCGGAGGAGCAGCCGAGCGCGAAGGCGTGCTCCTCGCAATGCGCCAGGCGTTCGATCCACGCATCTATCGGTTGGCGGACCCGCTTGCACAACTCCAACCGGCTGGCGATGGACAATTGAAGTGGCGTGAATGACGCCACGCTCGCGCGGCGCGCTGAGCCTGACGAGCGCGGACCCCTTCGCAAAGCCCATTCTCGACCATCGCTACCTGTCAGATACCGAGGCGAAGGACTTGCAGGTGCTCGTAGACGGAATCGCGCTTGCACGTGAGATAGCCTCGAAGCCCAACCTGTCGCGACTTGTGGGCAGGGAGATTGCACCTGGGAATCGCCCGCGCGACCCGCACCGACGTCGCAGCGTTCGTCAGGGCCAATTGCGGGCACTACTACCATCCGGTGGGGAAGTGAAGGATTGGCCGGCGAGCGTTTCAGTATGCGGTCGTCGATTCGCGGGGAAAAATTCACGGCCTCGACAACGCGTACGTCGCTGACGCTTCGGTCATGCCCGTGATACCGCGCGCGAACACTAACGTCCCGGCGCTGGTCGTCGGCGAACGAATCGCGCGCTGGCTTCTTGAACGCGGCTAGCCGCATCGTTTCTTAGTGCTCTCGCCCCCTGCATTCGCGACGTGCTCCGGCGTAGAATCTGTACATCAGACCCGGACTTATCTAAGGTTCGGGTCGTTGCATTTCACTTTGCACTTTTTCATAGACCCGCAGCGGGAGGAATCGACTGTGGCGATCAGGATCGGGATCAACGGCTTCGGCCGGATCGGCCGGATGTTCTTTCGCGCGGCGCTGAGCAAAAAGGACCTCGAAGTCGTCGCGGTCAACGATATCACCGACGCTGCCACGCTCGCCCATCTGCTCAAGCACGACTCGATCCACGGCGGGCTCAGGCATCAGGTCAAGGTCGAGGGCGGCCACATCATGGTCGACGGCAAGCCGTTCCAGGTGCTCGCGGAACGCGATCCGGCCAAGCTGCCGTGGGGCAAGCTGGGGGTGCAGGTGGTGGTCGAATCCACCGGACTGTTCACGGCGCGCGACAAGGCGGCGGCGCATCTGAGCGCGGGAGCGAAAAAGGTCGTGATCAGCGCGCCGGCCGACGGCGCCGACGCGACCTTATGCATGGGCATCAACCACAACACCTACGACCCGGCCAAGCATCGACGTCATCTCCAACGCCTCGTGCACGACCAACTGCCTGGCGCCCGTGGCCAAGGTGCTGCACGAAAGCTTCGGCATCGTCAACGGCCTGATGACCACGGTGCACAGCTACACCAACGACCAGATGCTGCTCGACGGCCCGCACAAGGATTTGCGCCGGGCCCGCGCGGCGGCGTCTGCGATGATTCCGACCTCCACCGGCGCGGCCAAGGCGATCGGCCTGGTGCTGCCGGCGCTCAACGGCAAGCTCGACGGAATCGCGATTCGCGTGCCGACCCCCAACGTCTCGGTGGTCGATCTGACCGCCGACCGTCGAGCGCGACGCGGACGACAAGTCGGTCAACGCGGCGATGAAGAAGGCGGCCGAGGGCGAGCTCAAGGGCATCCTGCGAATATAGCGACGAGCCCCTGGTATCGAGTCGACTTCAACGGCAATCCGCACTCGTCGATCTTCGACGCGCCGCTGACCAAGGTGCTCGGCAAGCGCCTGGTCAAGATCTTCTCCTGGTACGACAACGAATGGGGTTACTCGAACCGGCTGGCCGACGTGACCGCATATCGTCGCAAACCAGCTCTAATGTGACGCGACAGCGCGCTCAGCGATATAGACCGCGCTGAGGCGCTTATGCGCGATTTTATGCTTACCGATTTGCGCAGCCTCGACCTTGCGGACAAGAAGGTGCTGGTGCGTTGCGATTTCAACGTGCCGATGGAAGACGGGGCGATCACCGATCCCGGCGCGGATCGACGCGAGCCTCGACACCATCCGCTACATCCTGGAGCAGGCGGCGCGGCGGTGCTCTGCTCCCATCTCGGCCGGCCCAAGGAGCGCGACCTGAAGTACACGCTGAAGCCGGTGGCGGAATATCTGAGCGAAAAGCTCGGGCATGAAGGTCGCGCTGGCGCCCGACTGTATCGGCGATATCACCGGGCGGATGGTCAAGGCGCTGAGCGCCGGGCAGGCGCATTTTGCTCGAGAACCTGCGCTTTCACCATGAGGAGGAAGCCAACGACCGCGACTTCGCCCACGAACTGGCCCGCGGCAAGCAGGTTTACGTCAACGACGCGTTCGGCACCGCGCATCGCGCGCACGCCTCGACCGTCGGGCGTCACCCGCTATCTCAGCGAGCGCGCGCCGGGCTTCCTGATGATGCGCGAGATCGAGGCGCTGAGCGCCCTGACGCAAAACCCCGAGCATCCGTATGTCGCGATCCTGGGCGGCGCCAAGGTTTCCGACAAGATCGGCGTCATCCGCAACCTGATGACCAAGGTCGACGCGATTTTGATCGGCGGCGCGATGGCGTACACGTTCCTGCGGGCGCTGGGACATCCCGATCGGCCGCTCGCGCGTCGAGGAGGACAAGATCGAGCTGGCGGGCGAGTTGCTGGCCGAGGCCGCGCGCAAGGGCGTCGCGATTTGAGCTGCCGTCCGATCACGTGGTCGCCGCGTCGCTCCTGAGCCGCGCGACGCCGGCGAGATGGTGACCGACATTCCCGACGACCGGATGGGCCTCGATATCGGGCCCGAGACCATCAAGCGCGTTTATCGAGGACATCCAGGGCGCGAAGACCGTGGTCTGGAACGGTCCGCTGGGCTGTTCGAGATGGCGCCGTTTGCCCACGGCACGATGGCCGTGGGCGAGGCGCTCGCCAACCAGCGCGGCGTCAAAAGCGTGATCGGCGGCGGCGATACCGCGGCGGCGGTCGCCGACCAGCCGTGGGCCGCGAAGTTCTGCGCACATCTCCACTGGCGGCGGCGCGAGCCTGGAGTTCCTGGAGGGCAGCGAGTTGCCCGGCATCAAGGCGCTGGAGAAGTAGCCGGCGGCGCGGACAAATCGGCAATCGCAGCGAAAGAGACCACATGCGCAGGAAAATGTTTGCCGCCAACTGGAAGATGAATCTCGACGCCGGTCGGGGCGCGCGAGCTGATCCAGGCGATCCGCGAGGAGATCGACCCGAGGCCGCGCGCTCTGGGCAAGGAGCGCGACGTGATGATCGCGCCGCCCGCGATTCTGATCCCGGCCGCCGCCCAGGAACTGGCCGGCGCCGCGATCGCGCTGGGCGCGCAGAACATGCATTTCGAGGATAAGGGCGCGTTCACCGGCGAGATCTCGGCGCCGATGCTCAAGGCGTATGGCGTGACCCACGTGATCCTCGGGCCATTCGGAGCGCCGCCACATCTTCGGCGAGACCGACGAGCTGATAAACAGGAAGGTCAAGACCGCCTTGCGCCATCGACCTGCTGCCGGTGCTGTGCGTCGGCGAGACCCTGGCGCAGCGCGACGGCGGCCGATACCACCGAGGTCTCACTCGCCAGATGCTAGCCGGACTGCGAGGGCTCGACGGACGCGCAGATCGCGCGCGGTCACGATCGCTTACGAGCCGGTGTGGGCGATCGGCACCGGCAAAACCGCCACTCCCGAGCAGGCGCAAGTCGATCCACGGCGCATTGCGCGGACGCTGATCGAGCGGCTCGGTCGCGACGTGCGCCCACAGCGGTCCGAATCCTCTATGGCGGCAGCGTCACGGCGGAAAACGTTGACTCGCTCGTGTCCAAGCCCGATATTGACGGGGCTCTGGTCGGCGGGGCAAGCTTAAAGGCTGACTCGTTCGTGCGGATCGTGCGGGCGCGGACGCGCTGAGGCTGAAGGCTAAGTACAAGATGGTTTCAATCGTTGTCGCGATTCATGTCGTCGTCTGCGTCGCGATGATCATCGTGATCCTGCTTCAGCAGGGCAAGGGCGCGGAGATCGGCGCGGTGTTCGGCGGCTCGAGCCAGACCGTGTTCGGCGCGAGCGGCGCCGGCAATGTGTTGACCAAGGCCACCTGGGCGATGGCCGCGATGTTTTTTGCGACGTCGATTTTTCTCGCCTATGCCTCGACGCGGCGCTTCACCGGCAGTATCTTCGATCGGCCGTTTTCGCCGGCGCCGCGTCGAGCGTGATGCCAGGCGTCGAAGCCGGCGCCGAAGAACGCGAATCCAGCGGCGCCTGCACCGGCCGGCCATAATCCCGCGGTGCCGGACGCGGCCACGGAGCGCGGCGTTCACAGTGCCGCCAAGTCCTCAAGTAATCGGCCGCTCACCACGATGCGCGGGTGGTGGAACGGCAGACACGCGAGTTTGAGGGGCTCGTGGTAGAAATACCGTGCGGGTTCAAGTCCCGCCCCGCGCACCAGTAATCACTGACCGCTGCGGAAATCCCAGTGTCAAGAAGAACACGAGCTCAGTCGCGGGCGGCTGCGGCAGCAGACTGCGCGGGAGTCGCGCCGATGTAGCGCTCGTGGTCCATCGTGAAGCCGTAGTTCGCGCGCATCCGGTCGAAGATCGCGCCGAGCCGTCGTCGTAGCCGCGCGGCGCATACACCGCGCGGGCGTAGAACTCGTCGATACGGCCCGCCATCTCGGGAAAGTGCTCCTTGATGAACGGGATGAAGCGGCGGGCCGCCGAGGGTTTGAGGAACAGCGAGCGCCACCAGACCGCCTATGCGCCCGCGCGGCGCGCCGCCGCGAACCACGTTCTCGATCGCCGCCGGATCGTCGGTCAGCCCGGGAATCACCGGCATCATCAGGACGTTGCAGCGGATTCCCGCGCGGCCAGCTCGAACAGCGCGCGCAGGCGCAGTTCCGGGCGCGGCGCGCGCGGCTCGAGCGTGCGCTGGAGCTTGCGGTCGAGCGTCATCAGCGAGAAGTTGACCGACAGCTTCGAGCGCCGATTGATCTTGCGCAGCAGGTCGAGGTCGCGGACGACCAGGCCGACTTGGTGGTGATCGAGAGGTCGAGCCCGCCGAGTTGCGCGAAAACCTCGAGCATCGAGCGCGTGAGCCCGTACTTGCGCTCGGCCGGCTGATAGGGGTCGGTCGCCGTGCCGATCGCGATCGCGTCGGAGCCGATCGGCGTGCGCGAGAGCGTGCGCGACAGGACCTCGGCCGCCATCCGCTTGACGAAAATGCTGCCGCTCGAAGTCCATCGGGTCGCGCAGCTCCAGAAAGTCGTGCGTGTAGCGCGCGTAGCAGTAGACGCATCCGAACTCGCATCCGCGATACGGGTTGATAGTCCATCGAAACGGCATGCGCGGGCTGTCGCATCGATTGAGAATCTTGCGCACCGGCATCTCGATAAACTCGACGCCGCGAGTGGCGTCGAGATCCTCAGGCGGCGCGCAATATAGGGGCAGTGAGGAGGCGGTGTTCATTTGACGGCATAGCTATTTTCGCTTTTCCTTCGCTATGCTGTCAAGGAGGCCGGTTTCTCAGCTGCCGCAGCGCATCGGGCAGGAAAGATTGCTTCCTGCCGGCGCTGCCGGATGAACCCTGTTGTCCAAATGCCCCCCGGGTCCGCCGAGTTGATGATACAATTCGCATTCAGTGCGGTAAGCGAGATAAGCGCTGGGGAAGTATGCGAACGCGAAGTAACGATATTTTTGTTCGCTAGCGTGTTTCTGCAAGCGGTCTTTCACGTCCTCATCGGCGCGGCCTACGTACCGGATCGGGATTGACCTGTCAGCGTTTAGCGAGCGCCCAAGACCGTAAACCCCCGCTGACACCCGCGTAACCGCTATGTCGATATTTGCGGGCGTCAACTCATAATTTCTGGACAGTCCGTAATCCGGCATGATTGGATTCCCTCCCGCCTTTCAACTGTAGCGAATTCACCTCGCCGATATGAATCTGTCTTAACGGGGGCGGTTGGGGGGAATTGCGTAGCTGGCGGGCAGGTTCACATGCTTGCTGCGGGGAGAGAGCTGCTTTCGTATTCCCTTGATCGGAAAGTCCCGGACCCGCGATTGCGACCACTGCCGCTGCCGCGATCACAAGAACCCCGACTGAGACCAGCGCGAGCGGCATCCGCGTCATATCGGTGCACGTGTTGAAGTTCCAATGAATCAACGCAGCAGCCAGGACGCTTCCGCCGGTACCCTTGAAGGCCCAGGTCATAAGGACCGAGAGCGCAACGACACCGATCATGAAAAGCGGAAAAGACATATTGTTCTGCGGCGTGCCGGCGAGGATGAACGCAGGCAGATGCCACACGCCCCAGATAATGCCGAGGATGACACCGGCCGAGAGTGCGCTGCGATCCTTGAGCAACCGTGGAAGTGCGAATCCCCGCCATCCCAGTTCTTCTCCAGCGGCCCCGGATCAGCCAGGAACGATCCGAGGAGGACGGGAATCACGCTCCATAGTCCGCCGGCGCCGGCTGCCTGCACGATATCGTGGCCGGTGGGTCCGAGCAGAAAAAGTTGGTACCAGTGATCGACATTCAGCGGCGTCCGCGCGAGCGCCGCGTTGAGCAGCATCGCGATCACACTTAGCATCGGGATTCCGACGAATATCGCAGCGTACCATCGGATGCCGATTCGCCAGCGTAGAAATCCGCCAAGCAGACGCCCGACTCCGGCACGACCTTCGATCAAGCCGCTCACGATAATGGCCGAAATACCCGGTGCGTACACCGCCAGGATGAACAACGGATTGGTCACGGACACCTTTCCGAAGACTGCCGTCAACTGAGTCGGGAACAGCGCAAAGCAAGCGCCCAAGCCCCAGGTGAGGCCAAACGTCAATGCAAAGAACGCAAGTAGCGGGTGTCGTTTCATCGTGGACCGATTTCAACGCAGGCTCTCGCGTGGAGAACGTCAAGTCAACGCGTCAAATTCACTGCGTATGCAATGTACTCGCTGCATCAATTTGTCAGAGCTCGAGTCACTGGGCGCGCCCTTGCCGCGCTCGTAACTGCGCGCTTCTACTTTGACGGCGCCAGCGCTTCGAGCACTCGTTCGTCGGGACGGAAGATACCGTCCGACCGCAGTGGAAGCACGCACACATGAGTCGCGCCCGCCTTGTAGTGCTCTTCGACGCGCTCGCGGAGCTTGCTCTCATCACCCCACGCAACGATGGCGTCAACCAGCCGGTCGCTTAACTCACCGGCGAAATCAGACTCCTCGAAGCCTAGCGCGAGCAGGTTCTTGCGGTAACTCGAGCCGGGAAGACGCAGATACATCCCCATGTAAGCCCTTGCCGCGGTGCGTGCCTTGACCGCATCGGTCTCGAGCATCACGGCTTGCTCGGCACAGATCCATTTATTCGGACCGAGGGCGGCGCGAGCCCTGGCGGTATGCTCCAGCGGCACGAAGTATGTGTGTGTGCCCTCCGTTTCCGTGGCGGCAAGCTCGAGCATCTTCGGGAGGATCGCAGCGAGAACGATCGGTGGATCGGTGCGAGGTGAAGGAGCTGCGTACCGATCGATTTTCATCTTGCGCAGGTACTCGCGCGTGTAGCTATAAGGTTTCTCCCAGGGCAGCCCGCGCATCGTGTTCGCAGCCTTGCCGCTGACGCCCAGGCCCAGTATGAAACGGTCTTCGAATCGCTCGGCGAGCGTTCTCGCCGCGCGAATTGCTGTCGACGGTTCGCGCATGAAGACGTTGGCGATTCCCGCGGCCAGCACCAACTTTTGGGTGGCGGCCAGCAGGTAGGACGCATGCGAAAATGTTTCGCGTCCGGCGCCCTCAGTTATCCAGAGCGCGCTGTAGCCGAGTCTCTCGACTGTAATCGCGAACTGTTCTGTGTCTCTCGCGCTCATTCCGTCGAGGAAGACGAATACGCCAAGGGTTTCCAGATTCATAATTCCTTCACGGCGCTGGAGGCGGAAATTGCGTGCGCAGAAACGCGTCGAAGGCGCGGTCCGGGAGGACGCGCCTCAGGCCCATCAGGACTCGCGCGGCGAGCGTGACCTTGTAGCGGGTTTTTGGGCTCGTCGCCGAGATCGCTTTCTCGATCACCTCGGCGACCGCCTCGGGCGGGGCCGCGAAGCGGGCCATCGGTCCGCCCTCGTAGGCCTCGCGAATCTGCTTTTGGAGCACGACGTTGAAGGCCGCGTACGGCGAGTCCTTCGGCGCCGCGATACTGCCGACGGCGGTGTCACCAAAGCGCGTTTTGATTGGGCCGGGCTGGATCACGATCACGTCGATGCCGAAGCCTTTCACCTCGAACCGCAGCGCATCGCTGAGCGCTTCGACCGCGTGCTTGGTCGCGTGATAGTAGCTGCCGCCGGGGAAAGTCAGCTTGCCGCCCATTGAGCTCAGATTGACGACGCGACCCCATCGCTGTCGGCGCATCGCAGGCAGCACCAGCTTGGTCATCGCGACGAGCCCGAACACGTTGGTCTCGAACTGGCGGCGAATGTCGGTCATCGGCACTTCCTCGAACGCACCTTCGAGCCCGTAGCCGGCGTTGTTGATGATCACGCCGACGGCGCCCTCGGCCCGCTCGACGGTCTGCACGGCCGCGCGCATCGAGGCTTCGTCGCATACGTCGAGCGCGAGCGTTTTGCATCCGCGCGACGCCAGGTCGGCAATCGACTCGACTTTGCGCGCGGTCGCGTACACGTTCCATCCGCGCGACGCGAGCCGCTCGGCGGTGGCGCGTCCGATCCCGGTCGAGCATCCGGTGATTAGGACTGCCTTCGATATCGATTCTGCCATCTGAGTGCTCCGAGTTTTGCCTTTTACCAATCGGAGTGTGACGGACTAAGCTGCAAGATACCAGTTGGAACCTCTCCCCCGGCCCCTCTCCCTTCAGGCGAGGGGAGTGGAGCGGGAAGGATTCAAAATCTCGGAGGAGATCGCGATGGCAGACAATGGGCGCAGGTATCGTGAGAAGTACGGCGAGTGGGCTCTCGTCACGGGCGCGTCGGCGGGAATCGGACTTGAGTTTGCGCGGGCGCTCGCGCGCGAGGGCATGTCGATAGTGCTGACTGCGCGGCGCGAGGATCGGCTGAATGCGCTGGCGGCGGAGCTCAAGCAAAAGCATCACGTCGATACGCGCGTGGTCGCGGTCGATCTCGCGGCGGCGGACGGCGCCGATCGCCTGGCCGACGCTGTCGCCGATTTGCCGATCGCGTTTCTCGTCAACAACGCCGGCTTCGGCTACGCAGGCCGTTTCGACAAGCTGGCAACTGACCGGCTGCGCTCGATGGTAGTCGTGAACTGCGTGGTGCCAGTGGTGCTGACGAGCCGCATCATGCCCGGGATGGTCAAGCGTGGACGCGGCGCCGTGATCATCGTGGGCTCCGTGGCGGGACGCCAGCCGCTGCCGCTGCATGCGGTTTACAGCGCGACCAAGGGATTCGATCTGCTCTTCGGCGAGGGCTTGTGGGGCGAGCTGCGCGGCACGGGCATCGACGCGCTCGTGATCGAGCCGGGACCGACGCAGACCGAATTCCAATCGGTGGCCGGCGAGAGCGTGGGCCCCGATCACGGTGAGCCTGCCGAAAACGTGGTGCGAGTTGCGCTCGACGCCCTCGGCAAGCATCCGAGCGTCATCTCAGGATGGTTCAACTGGGTGCGCGCCAACGCGATCCGTATCGTGCCGCGATCGACCGCGGCG
>CAWAJA010000019.1:0-152503 GCA_963782275.1 uncultured Acidobacteriaceae bacterium
GTGCCGCCGTGGCGATGGCGCGCAAGCTGGCGGTGCGCTTGTGGTGGCTGTGGAAGTCGGGACTCGCCTCGGGGCAGATCGGCGGGTCCGGTTCGCATGCAGAGCAGCCTGTTTAGCCCAGTGGGGTGCAGTTGATCCCCGACGTGCTGATTGGGCGCTCTGCCTCCCGCGATAGCGCGGGAGTTCGACTGACTAATCATGGTGCGCAAGCCACCGAATAGATGGATGGTGGAACCGGAGCGAGTGGTTCCATCGTATCGGTTAGAACGCGAGCTTTGGTCGTGACGCAAGCAAAAACCTTTTCCGCTAGAGCGAAATGGCGCTCTCTCAAAACCACGCGGGGGAAGTGTGTCGCAAAAAACCCTTGACACGGTCGACGTTGTCATAGATGGGCTATCTTAATGCCGCCCCCTGCGGGGCTGGCGTTGACCGACTTTGCGCCACCACCTTGCCAAATGAAAGTGACTTCTCACACACATTCTTACGGACTCGCACGAAGAGTGGCTCGTCGGTTCGGAAGGTCCCATCATCGGGTCGCTGGACTGGCTTATCAAAGAACGTTCCTCGCCGAGGCACACTACCGCCCGGCAGGCGCGCACACTGGGTGCCTGGTCGCAGCGTATTCCAGAATCCCGGGTTGTTCAAGTTACGAAGGTAGAGTTAAGGGATTCCCGTCTCCTCACGCCTACCGCCTTCTTCCCCAATGTTTATAAGGGTTTCCCGCATTTCAAACAGCCAGAAATCTAACACAAAAAGGGCGCTTACTCCTGATTTACTCCTAACCGTGTTGCACCACAATTGGTGCAAACCGCTGCGGATTGGCATGGACGCTTACGGACCACTGAGATCGTCTGGCGACACGAGGACGAGACCCTTCCGCTCCGGAGTGAGCACGACGAAAACGCTCTCGCCGCGTTCTCGACGTGGAGATGCCCGTGAGGAAAGTTCGAGTGGCCTACTCAAGCATCAGTGTGGCATTAACAAGCTGCTCTTCAAAGTCGGTGGACACCTGAAAACCCAGTCTTTCAAAAACGGCACACATGCCCAAATTTTCAACCATTGTCGAGGCTGTTACCCGACGCAGTCCCTCGTCACGCGCAAAGCACACCAGCTGACGAATGAGTTCCTTTCCCAGACCTTGTCCGTGGAAGTCATCGCTGATCAGGACGGCCACCTCTCCGTCGTTCTCCGGGGGCAACTTTACAAGCGTCGCAACCGCGATTATCTTGCGCTTCCCAGTCCCGGGCTCGCGCAGTTCGGCCAACAATGCCATTTCGCGATCATAGTCAAGGAAGCAAACTCGCGACAGGCGATGATGGGCCGTCCTGGTACTGAGTTTCACACGTTGAAAGTAGCGCAGGTAAACGCTCCGATCGGAAAGCCCCTCATGGAACTTGACCATTAGAGGTTCATCTTCGGCGCGGATCGGGCGAATCGTGACGCTCTGCCCGTTCTTCATGGTCCAGGAGGAAACGTACCGCACCGGGTAGGGCCGGATAGCTGGGCGCGGCAGTTCGTGCTCTGGGATTTCAGGGCCGTGCAGCTCGCAACGACCGCCAACTGCAAGAAGATCCTCTCCCGAAATTAGCAAGGGATCGATTTCAAAGTCTTTGATCCATGGTTGTTCCGCCACAAGCTGGCTGAAACGAACCAATACTTCTTCGAGCCCCGGGAGAGACGTCGACCGACACTCGTGAAGCAGAGCCCCGTAGAACTTGCTCTGCTCAAGCATCCTGCGTGCCAGAGTGGCATTCAGCGGCGGCAGACCAATGATAAGGTCGCCGTAAACATCCGGACCACGGTCGGCGGAGCCAAACATCAGCACGGGACCAAATTGCGCATCAATTCTGGACCTAAGCCTCGCTCGATGGCCGCTATTCCCCGCTGCTTGAGACGCTCCCTCAGCTAGGGTCGGAATTCCGTATTTCGCCAGGATTTGTCTTGACTCGGCTGGCGTGAGCGAGGTTCGTCCGGCCTTGCGAGCCATGTCGATAAGGCTGAGTGCGAACTGTGGTGCGGCCCAGTCCCCGTCGGCATGCAGCATGGGAGTTTCGTAGAGCCCCTGCAGGTCATAGCTGTAGCGCCACATGTAGTGGAAAATTCGCGCGGCTGTTTCAGGAGAGGAGAATGTCGGAATACATGCCCTGACCAGCGCCTCCTGGGCAGCAGGAGTGTCTGCGCTTCCCATGTAGCTGATGAGGATTGGCTTCGCCATATTTCTCAGCTCGATCAGCAACTCCGACGTTCGCTGCGGATCGGAGAGGGCCCACTGCACCATGAGTAACAGCAGACCGTCACAGTTCGGATCTTTGGCCGCGATTTCGACCGCCCTAATGTAGCTTTCCGCGCTCCCATCGCCCATAACATCATCCAGGCGATTTTGCTCCGGCAGCAGGCTCCCCAGTTGCTCGCGGGTTTCGATGGAAGGTTGTGCGAGTTCCACTCCCGATCGAATAAGACTGTCAGCGGCCAATACACCCGGGCCGTCCGCATTGCTGACAACCATGAGGCGCGGCCCCCGCGGACGCGGCTGCTTTGACAATGCGTCGGCGGCGTAGAAAAGGTCCTCGAGAGTATCAACCTGGAGCACGCCCACACGATCGAAGGCCGCCGTCAGAACATCGTCATCGCTGGGCACACTACGCGACCTCCAGCCCACGGCGCGAATCGAAGCCTCGTCACGCCCGGCCTTGATGACGATGATCGGCTTGTTGAGCGACACTTCTCGCGCGGCAGAAATGAATGAGCGGGCATCCCCAAGCGAGCTGATCTGGATCACGATGGTGCGGGTATTCGGGTCCCGGCCGAAGTGGTCGATCAGGTTGGCCCAGCTCACATCCAGCATGGTGCCCAGAGAGGCGAAGGCGCTGAAGCCCACAATGTGCTTGAGGCTCCAATCCAAAACCAACCTGCCCAGGATGGCGCTCTCGCTGAGAAAGGCGACCGTGCCACCGATTGGCATCTGCAAGCCGGGCGTGGCATTCAGGCCAATCAACGGATTCATAACTCCCAACGCGTTGGGGCCGATCACCCGCGTTCGGCTGCCTCGGAGTACCGCGCGCATGTGCTCAGCCGCCAGGGCCGGATCCGCCCCATTGGCACCGAAGCCGCTGGAGATCAGAATCACTCCTTTGACGTTTTGCTCAACACATTCGGCGAGGATCTCAGGGGCCGCTTCCCGAAACGTGACCGCTACTACGAGTTCCACCTTTGACGGTAGCTTTCCTAAGCTCGGGAATGCTGGCTTCCCTGATACGAATGACTGGCCCGGTTGCACAATAAACGTCGAACCTCGGAACTCGCCGCCCAGAAAGGTCGAAAGTGTTTGTTGACCCATCGTCGCGGGCTGCTCATTTGCTCCAATAATCGCGACGGTTCTTGGATTGAAGATTGCGTCCAGAGAACCCGCGTTCCCGAACGACGGTCTCGCCGAATCGCTGCGTTTTGCTAAAGGAACGCCGTTTGCAGTGGACATGGTTTTCGCGAATTCTAGAGCATGGAGAGGCCTTACGCCATATACATTTGGTAAATCTGATCACACGGGTATGTTTCGAGAGGACGGCGGATTTAGTCAACAAACAGGAAACGGGCTTCGGGGAGATCAATGGATCAATGGCGATCTTCTCGCAAAGGACCTCAGGGGAGCCAGGCGTTGCACTTCAACGTCAAAGCACACACCACCTGAGGAAATCAGCTCTGGGCAATACTCGAGATGTCGACCGAGACTGTCGTCCCGGTGCATCCGACACGACTACAATGACAGCGGCCGAAACCGAAAACGGACGGCTCGCGAGGAGATCTTCGGAACATGCCCTCAGGCGACGCTCAGCGAACTTGGTTTCCAGAAATGGTCGCGCGGTTGCGAGAGGAATGGCATGAGGGAATGTCGATTCCGGCCCTCATCGGCCTGCGGGACGAACTAGACGAAACGCTGCACCGGATTCGGGCTGGCCGGAACATCCAGACACCGGTTATCACTTGCCGCAGGTGTGGGATGACGGGGCATGCGGCGGAACCGCGTGTCAGCGTGCGCGCCTTGATCCTGGCGTTGGCCCGGTTCAAAATCGCGCTAAAGGATCAAAGCCGCGCCCTGGAGAAAGATTGGGCAGCATACCGCAAGCAACACCGGCTGGACATCCAAGGAAGGGCCCTGGTAGGGGTCTCGCAAAGCTGCCGGCATTAGAGCTCGCGGCCATGGAATCCATCGCCAGCGAGCATGGGCATGAAATAATGGACTTTCCTTAACCGGATTGTGGAACCGTTGCCCGTCGTCCGCCCGGAAACGAGCTTCGAGGAGATCAGAGCGCGAGCAGAATTCAGCAGCACTTCCTCGAACCAGACTTTTAGGGAGTTACTGTTCAAAGTCTCCATAGATCGAGGATTCTTGCCTGTCAGCGCGTGTCTCTGGCGTGACATAACAGCGGGAGACAATCGTGAGGGCCCGGCGCTATTTTCCTTGCTTCACACCTCATCACTGACAAAGGCATACGAACTGGGGGATGCTATTTGCATGAACCAAGGATCGACCCTCCCTAGCGCTCACCCCAATCGCGACGGCCGGAAGTGTTCTATGCTCGATCACCTGATCCACAAGTCATTGAGTGATCCACGAGTGGCAGTTTTCTTGCAGTTGCCCACGGCTGCCCGGACGAGTGCGCTGGCCACGATCCTCGACAGCGAGGAAGGGAAGAACTTTCGAGAGGAGGCGAGTCAGTGGATCGTTGAGGCCCTATCTGTCAGGTACCTGGTCCCGGAGCGGTACGCAGAGTGGCGGCCGGTGGTGCGCGAAGCCATGTTGTACTTTGGCTCGCATCTCTCGACCCCGCGGCTCGCGCCTAAGCTAGTCGAACAACTCGAGCTTCCAGCGAATACAACGCCCGAGAAGCGTCTTCTCCGGTTGATCGCAAAAGTACCAGGATTGCAAAAGCTCGGACAGGTGATCGCCAGGAATCGCCACCTACATCCGCGTTTGCGACGAGCACTCACACAACTGGAAAACGGGATATGCGATGTAACGGTCGAGGAGATCCGGGCCATCATCGTGCAGAACTTAGGCCGGATGATCGTGCAGTACAAAGTCAATATTAAAGACAAAATCTTCTCGGAAGCGAGCGTTAGCGCGGTAGTTCGATTTACCTGGTACAACCCGGAACGGCGGCAGCGAGAGCACGGTGTGTTTAAGGTGATGAAGCCTTATATTGCGGCGTATTTTGCCGAGGACATGGACCTGCTTGCACGCCTGGCGGCGCACCTTGGGCCGAAGCACCAGGAATATGGCTTCGCTGAGCACGTTCTCTCGGAAACGTTTGACGACGTTCGTTGCTTGCTGCAGCATGAAGTGGAATTCGTCCGCGAACAGGCGAACCTGCAGAAGGCATCGCGCGCTTACCGCTCACTGGCGTCCATCCACATACCTCGCGTCATTCTGCCATTGTGTACGAACACGATAACTGCCATGACGGAGGAACATGGGCAGAAGATCACGAAGGCGGTGACCAGTATGCCGACCTGGCGCCGGCGACGCACTGCTGAGCAGCTCATCGACTCAGTGATTGCTGTTCCGCTGCTTACGGCCGGGACGAATGGCATGTTCCATGCAGATCCGCATGCTGGCAATCTTCTCTACAACAAGCGGACTAGGATCCTAACGCTTCTCGATTGGGCCCTTACCGGCCATGTGAGCGAGGAGCACCGACGGCGGTTTGCTTTACTGTTCTTGATGGTCCTCCTGCGCGATTCAGAGGGCGTTTGCAACGCCATCCACTCCCTCAGTATGGGAGGAAAAAAGCGCGGCGCCGACAAAGTGCGGGTAATCCGGAAGCAGGTAACCGACTTCTTTAGTGAACAGCCGCTAGTGTGGATACCGAGGGCGGTAGATGTCGTGGAGCTGTTGGAAAGAATCGCGTGGCAAGGCGTCCGCCTGCCCAATCAACTGATCATGCTGCGTAAGGTGCTGTTCATGCTGGACGGCATTCTGCACGACATTGCAGGTCCGAGCGACAGTCTTGAACTCGTGCTGCTGCAACGCCTGCTGCAACGCTGGATCGAGGGCTTAAGCTGCGTCGGCTGGCCTCTTTCATTGCGCGACTGGATTGGGGTGTATCAGTCCGTCATGCTCTATCCCAGCCGTTTGGCCATAGCAACTCTTCAACAGTTCTCGGTCGTGCAGCCAGAGGCTCAGCTACGCGGATCCGGCTAACTTCCCCCAAGAGGACCTCGCGGGCGTCAGGCATTCCGGTTCGGCGGAATGCGCGTTTCTCGTTCCTAATCCGCGAAAATCAGCAGCGAGGAAGCCAGTTGGGCGGTTTGGGCGTGATACGTCCAAGTGGTGGTGCCAATGCGGTTGCCGGATGCTGGCCGACTTGACGGGAGTAATCCCCCCGGAAGCCGGTTTCGGGACCGCGAGGACGAAGTGCTGAAGGACTCCCCCGATTACTTTTGCAATGCCGTCTATACGGGAGCAATGCGGCGCAATTTAAGGAAAGGGAAAGGCAGGACCGAGAGATCCTGCCCTTTGTCTTGCTTCAGCTTCCCAATCAGCATGGCTCTGGGCAGGCTTAAGGCCGCCACAGGAAGCCGTGATTCAGGTAATTTGCATCGCCGTACCAGCCGGTGACAGCACCCTCCGCATTGTTGGTCGTGGGGCGCGTACCTTGGGGATAGGGGCCCGTACCCGCGCCCGGAGCGTCGAAATTGGTGAACTTCCCGTCACGAGAGCGCTGGAAACCGTGATTGACGTTATTCGCGTCCGCGTACTGTCCTGCGACTGCCCCGTCGGAGTCGATGCTGAAAGCGAACGTACCCTGGTTATAGCCTGTGCCCGCCTCCGGGTCGTCGAACGTGGTGAAGGTGCCGTCGGGATGGCGGACAAAGCCGTGACCCACGTCGTTCGAGTCGATCGAATATCCCGTGATCGCACCCTTCAAGTTAATACTCGCGGCGATGGTGCCCAGG
This sequence comes from uncultured Acidobacteriaceae bacterium, assembly GCA_963782275.1. Taxonomy (GTDB): domain Bacteria; phylum Acidobacteriota; class Terriglobia; order Terriglobales; family Acidobacteriaceae; genus Bog-257. The sequence continues at coordinate 6,955 of CAWAJA010000019.1, forward strand.
TAGTTACCCGTCCCGGCTCCAGGCGCGTCGATCACCGTGATGCTTCCGTTCGCTTCACGCAGGAAGCCATGTTCCGTGTAGTTCGCATCCAAGTAGAACCCAATTAGCGCGCCCTCCAAGTTGAAGCCCGTTGAGTTGGAAACCCCGGTGCTAATTGAACCAGGTGGATCGAATGACGTAATCTGGCCACGGAGGGACCGCACAAAGCCGTGGTAGACATTGTTCCCATCAAGGTAGCTCCCGGCGGTCGCTCCTTCTGGATTGATGACATATGCCAAAGTGCCCTGGCCTGCGCCTGTGCCTGCTCCCGGAGCATTGAACGTTGCGAAGGAGCCGCCGGGGTAGCGCACAAATCCGTGAAACACATAGCTGGAATCCTGGTACTGCCCCGCGATCACACCCAGGTCGTTGATGCTGTAAGGGACAGTGCCCTGGTTGAGGCCGTATCCCAGACCCGCGCCAGGGGCGTCAAAAGAGGTAAAGCTACCGCGGGGAGTTCGCAGGAAGCCATGGGGCACAATGTTGGCGTCGGTGTAGGTACCCACTATGACTCCCAGGTCGTTGTTTGTGTAGGGGATCGTACCGCAATACGGTGCGCACGCGGGCGAAGAGACTGTGCCTGCGCCCGGAGCGTCGAACTCAATGAGCTCCTGTGCGGACGACCGAACTGAAGTGGTGAGTGCAGCCAATGCGCACATGGAAAAGACGAGCGTCACAGTCCTTAATCTCATGTTCTCCCTTCCTTTTCGACTTGAAATTTGAGCATCCGAAAATGCCCCTCTGAAAACGGGCGACTGCGTACTACCCACGGGTGCAAGAATGCCGCGACTATGCGCGCAGAGGAATGCGGCGACAATACCGGGCGTCTGACTTTTGAATGACTTCTAGATGGCCTCCCGCAAGCCGCTTGCTTTCAGTTGCTTTGCGGACGCCATATTTCCAAGGCCAACTCGTCCTCCAAGAGTGCTAAACTTCCCCCCACCCGGAAAAGACCAATGCCCACTCCGGCTGAAACTCGCCAGCGAGTCCAATTCGCCGAGTTCGCACTCGACCTGCGAAGCGGAGAGTTGTGGCAAGACGGCCAGAAGCTCGCCCTTCCCTACCAGTCCTTCCAGATTCTGGCTGTCCTGCTAGAGCGCCCCGGCGAGATGGTGGCGCGAGAAGAGTTGGTCAAACGGCTCTGGGCGTCGGATGTCTTCGTGGACTTCGAGGGCAGCTTGAATAAGGCCATCAAACGGCTGCGAAAAGCTCTTCACGACGCTGCCGACCAGCCAAGATTTATTGAGACGCTACCCCGACGTGGTTATCGATTCATCGCGCCTGTGACGAGACGGCAAGAGCCTGGTACCGAGACAAAGGGGCTGGTCGGGAAAAAGGTCTCGCACTATCGCGTTCTGGAGGTGATCGGTGGCGGCGGTATGGGGCTGGTATATAAAGCCGAAGACGTCAAGCTAGGCCGTCGCGTCGCCCTGAAGTTTCTACCGGAAGAGCTGGTGACTGACTCACTGACTCTTCAGCGCTTCGAGCGCGAAGCCCAAACCGCTTCATCGTTAAACCATCCCAACATTTGCACCATTTACGAAATCGAAGAATACGAAGGCCAACCCTTCATCGTGATGGAGTTGCTGGAGGGCGAGACACTGCGCGACCGTCTGGCGGGAGGCGAGGGGCCACTCCCGCTGGAAGAACTGCTGGACATCGCGCTTCAGGTTAGCGATGGCCTGCAAGCCGCACACGAGCGGGGCATCATCCATCGCGACATCAAGCCCGCCAATATCTTCATCACCAGCAAGGGCGTCTGCAAGATTCTCGACTTCGGATTGGCCAAGCTGCTTGAGATGGACGAAGACGAGCAATCGACGGCAACCCCCGCTCAAGCCGAAGTTCGCGACGATTTGAAGCCGCCCGCCTTCAGGCGTGCCGAACAGAACCCCTCTCTTGTTTCGAGCGGGCTTCATCCCGCAGCAGACCCTCATCTCACTCGCACAGGTTCGGCCATGGGCACAGCGGGTTACATGTCTCCGGAGCAGGTTCGCGGTGAAAAACTCGATGCGCGCAGCGACGTATTCTCCTTTGGACTCGTGTTGTACGAGATGGCCACCGGGCAGAAGACCTTCAGCGGTGAAACAGCGGCAGTAGTGCACGAGGCGATCCTCCATCAACCACAGATCCCGGTTCACGGCCTCAATTCCCAGTTGCCGCCCAAGCTGGAAACAATCATCAACAAGGCGCTGGAGAAAGACCGTCAGGCCCGCTACCAGTCCGCGGTAGAGATGCGCACGGATCTGAAGGCGGTGCATCCCGATGCCGTTTCTGGCGTCCAGAAGCCGAGGCGGTACGGATGGATGATGCTTTTTGGGGCGGTCTTGGTGATCGCTCTTGTTGGGCTTGGCTGGGGACGGCACTGGTTCAAAGGCCAGCAGGTCGCCCCCGGCAAGAAGCTAAGCGAGCGGCGATTGACGCATAACCCTTCGGAAAACCGCCTCATCGGTGCAGGTATCTCACCAGATGGCAAATATCTCGCGTACACAGACTCGAAAGGGCTGCACCTAAGCGTAATCGAAACCGGAGAGAGCCATGACGTTCCGCTGCCTGAGGAGTTGCGAACGCACCTCTGGGACGTTGTCTGGTTTCCGGATGGGGAGAAGTTCCTACTTACGGCTGACTCGGACGCAGAGGGGTACACGATCTGGGTGACTTCTGTTTTCGGCGGCGCCCCACGTAAACTGCAAAGTCATAGTTGGCCGGGGCCGGTGGTTTCACCTCAAGGTTCATTGATCGCATTTCTCAGCGAACACGAGCGCGAAATCTGGGTGATGGGGGCCAATGGAGAGAATCCCCATAGAATCCTGAGCGGCGAAAACGACACATACGCGGCCCTGGCCTGGTCTCCCAGCGATCAGCGCCTCGCCTATATAAGAGCGGGACGCCAGGCGGGAGGCAGCATCGAAACTGTATCCCTGGAAGGAGAACCACCAAGCGAAGTGATTTCGGATCCTCAACTGACGAACAGTGATGGCCCAGGGCTGGCTTGGGCGAGCGATGGGCGCATAATCTTCGTCACGGGTGGAGGATCTTGGGCCGAGAATCTTCGGGAAATTATAGCCGACCCGCAGACCGGGAAACCCTCCGGGGGAGCAACGAAAATAACCAATTGGGAGGAAGATGGGGGCTCCCTGCCGACTGTCAGCAGGGAGGGGAATCGTCTTGCTGTGGTGAAGACTCACGTGCGGGATGACGTGTATGTTGCCGAACTGAAGGACGGAGGCACACACATGGCTGCTCCAACGCGTCTTACCGTGAGCGAGAGCAGGGACTTTCTTACCGGGTGGATGCGCGACAACAAAACCGTCCTTTTTTCGTCCGATCGCCTTGGAAGGAGGCAGATATTCAGGCAACAGATGGGACAGGACAGCGCCGAACCTCTGATAATGGGGCCGGACGACCAGGACCACGCCGAGCTGAGTCCGGACGGGCGCTGGATTCTTTACTGGTCGTTTGCACCTGGTGGAGACAAGCCACCGACGACAAAGCGGCTGATGCGATTCCCCGTGTCGGGTGGATCTCCTGAACAGGTTCTGGAAGCTCGGATGGATGACGCCGATGTCTTCCGCTGTCCTGTTCGCCCTGCCAGTTCCTGCGTCTTCAGCCACTGGGAGCAGGGTCGGTTGAACTTCTACGCATTAGACCCTGTGCAGGGCCGGGGTAAAGAACTCGCTAGAACCAAGTTGGGATTGCCTGCGGATTACGATTGGAGAGTGTCGCCAGAGGCGTCACGCATTGCGCTTTCGAGTCCGGATCAGCTTCCTGAGCAAGTCCGCATTCTTGATCTCCGGAATGGTACGGAGCACAACCTGCCGCTTCCGCATGGGTGGCGTATCTGGCACCTAAGTTGGACGGCGGACGGCGAGGCTTTGTTCGCGTCTGGGAGGTCGCCAGCGTATTTCATCGCGCGCATTGAGTTGGACGGGAAAACCCGCGTGCTCGTCAATCGCCGTATAAATCAGTTGCTCGATTTTCCTTACCCGTCACCCGACGGTCGTCACCTTGCATTTATCCAGCAGACCTTCGAGAGCAATGCCTGGCTGCTGGAAAATTTCTGATCTCCATAACGGGAGTTTCGGTGCGCTCGCACCGACTGTTCGCAACTCCTCTCACTCTAAAGCACGCTGACCTGACATCCCAAGCCTGCAAAAAGCGAAAGCGGAGTAAGCGAAACTGCAGTAGTCCCGCAATCGTGGAGATCACCTTAATTAGGGACCGTGAGAAGCTAACTCCCCCGAAGTCATAGGGCTGTATCTGAAGCGCCCGTCGCGCAACCGTCCGCAGTTGCACGATCTTGGAAAGGGCGCTTCGGATACAGCGACTTGAAGGAAGCCGCCCTCACGGGAGCCTATGGGTTTTGCATGTGGTTAAGCAGATCCCGACGCGTTTCAAAGTTGGTGTTGGCGGCTGTCCACGCCAGTTGCAGCGAGAGAGGGCACAGAGAAGAGTCTTGCCAGGGCGCTCGGTAGAGGTGTACGTGAGGGTTTGGGAAGCGACCGAGTGGAGTGAGACGTAGAGTCTCTGTACGTGCCGGGGCACGAAGATGAGTCGATGCCGGGGTTGCGGGTTCATGCAGCGTACTCGTCGCGGAGAGGCGGGGAGCGCAGCAGGAGTTGAGCCGCGGAGAGCCGCTCGACGACGTGCATAGTTCCGCCGCAAACCGGGCAGTTCCAGAGCGTGGAAGAGTGCGGACGATCGGCCGCAGGCGACGCGGTTGTCTGTACGTTTTCTGCCGAACTCTGGAGCAAGCGGAAACAGAGCGGCAGGAGCGTAGCGCGTTGCCTGTTAGCGAGGAATCCGAAGTTGCGGATACGCACGAAGCCACGTGGCAGCAGGTGGAGCAGGAAACGGCGCAGAAACTCCTCGACGGGCAGGGTCATGTGCCTCTTCCTGTTGCCGTGGGCGGAATCTCACCAGCGGAAAGTAACGTTGTCTTCGGCGAGAGCGACCAGCCTGCTGTTGGAGATAGCCACGCGATGTGTATAGGCTCCGAGGTAGCGCAGCGCGTGTTCCGGTCCTCCGAAAGGCCGCTTGGAATAGACGACCCAGTCGTGGCGGAACAGGACCCGCAGCCAGGCGGCAAAGGCGCGCGGTTCCGCAAGAGACAAGAGGTTGCCGTGGAACTGGAGCATGCCTGTAAGGAAAGCGCTGCGGAGTCCGGCGACGAACTTGCCGCGGAAGACGCGGCTGAGCACCTTGATGGGAAGAAAGAATGAGCGGCGCGAGGAAATCCAGCGGGAGTGATCCGGAGCGATACCGCCGGCGGCAAGTACACAGTGGAGGTGAGGATGAAACTGCAATCGCTGATCCCAGGTGTGCAGCACGCTGAAGAAACCGATCTCGGCGCCCAGATGTTTGGGATCGCGAGCCACTTCGAGCAGGGTTGCGGCGCTGATGCGGAACAGCAGGTCGTAGACGAGCTTCTTGTTCTGCAGGGCGAGGGGTGCCAGTTCCCGCGGCAGAGTGAAAACGACGTGCACGTAGGAGGTGGGCAGCAACTCGCGCTGACGTGCCTGCAGCCAGCGGTGGCGGGCATTGCCCTGGCATTTTGGGCAATGACGATTGCGACACGAGTTGTAAGAGATGACGGAATGTCCGCAGTGGGAACACTGATCGCGATGCCCGCCGAGGGCGGCGGTGCGGCAGCGCGCGATGGCCAGCAGCACTTCTGGTGCTGCCAGGTCATCCACTGGGAACTACGCTCGACAAAGGTTGGCCCCGCGCTGCGAACCAAGTCGGCCATCTCCAGGAGAGGGCGACTCATTTAGGGTTTTGGCGAGGGCTCTCGTTTCTGCTTCTCAGCGGACAAGACCAAGGAGTCCAACGGGCTCGCGGTGGCGCTGAGATGGCGTTTGGACAGATGCAGGTAGATGGTGGTTTCTTCCAGATCGTGATGCCCTAGCCCGCATAATTCGCGAAGTTGAGGCGCGAGAAGCCTCTTGTGCTACAAACATGTTGTCATGACAGTGTTTGAAGCAACAAACGAGGCTTCCGCGTGATCGACGATAGCACGACACAGTGTTTGTTGTTCCCAGAGATTGTTTCCAAGCCTGTCGTTGCTCACTTTGACCAGCGGCAGGGCAGCTCCGATGGCGGAGCCATTCTGCTGAAGGCGGCCGACCGGCAGTACGGATTGACTGCTTGCCTGGCTTCCTGTCTTCAGGATGAGCGGCAGCCCGGTAAGATCGATCATTCGCTGGAAGAGTTGCTGGCGCAGCGCGTGTTCGCGATTGCCTGTGGCTATCCGGACGCCAACGATGCGGCCCGCCTGGCCACCGATCCGATTCACAAGATGCTGCTCGACCGTGATCCCATTGAGGGCACCGATCTGGCGTCGCAGCCCACGCTGTCGCGGTTCGAAAATGCAGTGGGGCGCAAGGAACTCTATCGCCTGAGTGAGACCTTGGCCGCCAGCGTGGTCCGGCGTCATGCCCAGCGGCTGCGCGGGCGCGTTCGCCGCGTCACCCTCGATCTGGACCCCACCGACGATGCCACCCATGGCGCGCAGCAACTGTCGTTCTTCAACGGCCACTACGATACTTGGTGCTACCTGCCGGTGATGGGTTTTGTCAGTTTCAATGAGGAAGCCGAGCAGTATCTGTGTGCCGCCGTATTGCGGCCGGGCAACGTCACCGCCGCCGTGGGCGCGGTGGGAATTTTGCGCCGCCTGCTGTTGCTGATCCGCCACTTTCTTCCCGGCGTGCGCATTCGCGTGCGGCTCGATGGTGGCTTTGCGCATCCCGACTTGCTCGACTTGCTGGAGGCCGAGCCCAATCTCGAATACCTGGTCGCCATGGCCAAAAATGCAGTGCTGAAGCGCAAGGCCAAACCGGCGATGCGCCACGCCCGCAAACTCTCCCGGCAGAGTGGAGAGACCGAACACGTCTACGGCGAAGCTTACTACGCAGCCCAGAGCTGGCCGCGACAACGCCGCGTCATCATCAAGGCCGAGGTCGTCCGTGCCGATGGCAAACCACCGAAAGACAATCCGCGCTTCGTTATCACCAACCTGAAACAGAGTCCGCAGTGGATCTACGAGCAGGTTTACTGTCAGCGCGGCGAAATCGAGAATCGCATCAAGGAACTGCACGACCTACAGATCGACCGCACCAGTTGCAGCGATTTCTGGGCCAACCAGTTCCGGGTGCTGCTGACCGCCGCCGCTTACGTGCTGATGCAGGAGCTGCGCCTGCGGGCCGCGCGCACCAACTGTGCCCGCGCTCAGGTCTGGACCTTGCGCGAACGGCTGCTGAAACTGGGCGCCCGGGTACTGGTTTCAGCGCGTCGGGTGGTCCTGCATCTGCCCGCTTCGTTTCCTTACCTGTCCGTCTACCGGCGAGTAGCGCTGGGGCTGGGCGCTTTGCCTGGCTAGCACGGCCTTGCCAACCCAAACATCCCTTCTCACCTCAGCGCGACTGAGGAATAGCTCTACCCGAAAATCGCCGTCGCCTACCTTGCACACACTCCAACACCCATCAGAACCGCCCGTGCAACCAAAATCACACTGCGACGACCATTCTCGGCGCGCACACAGCGCCCAAAGAACTACTCTCAGTGCCTTCACGAATAATGCGGGCTAGCAGCAACTGAATGGTTCGCAGATCAGCACCGTCTTCTAACAGGTGGGTTGCGAAACAATGCCGTAAGGTGTCGGGATGGATGTTTTTCTCCTGCAGGCCAGCGCGTCGGGCGGCAGTGCGGCAGGCGTGATAGACGGCCTTGGGGATGATCGGACAATCCGCCGTGTGACTGCATCCGCCGGGGAACAGCCACTCGGAGGGTTTGCGCTTTAAGCCACGCCAGTACTCGCGTAAGGCATCCAGCAGCTTGGGGCTGAGCATGACCTCACGATCCTGGCGTCCCTTACCCCCTTGGATGTGGATGACCATCCGTTGACTATCAATATCGCTGATCTTGAGGCGCGCCAGTTCGGCACGCCGCACTCCGTTGGCATAGAGCGTCATCAGCACGATGCGATGAAAAGGAGTCAATGCCGAGTCGATCAGACGAGCCACCTCCTCTTGACTGAGAATGATCGGCAGCTTCAGCACTTTCTTGGGATAGGGAGTTTCGGCCACACTCCAGGCCCGCTTGAGTGTCTGGATGTAGAAGAAGCGCAGAGCCGCTAACCGCCGGTTCACCGTATTCGGCGCCAACTTCCACTTCTTAAACAACGCGGCTTGGTACTCGCGGATGTGTTGTGGGCCCAACTGTTCGGGCGAACGGTGGAAATACCGGGAGAAATGTTCGACGGTGTGAATGTAACAATCGATGGTGGTCTGAGCGTAGTTGCGACGCTCCAGTTCTTCGAGCATGATCTTGCGAAGATGGGTCACAGAGAAATCCTCCTCTCTGCCAGCCACCTTAGATCAGACCCATCCAAACTGCTTGCGTACGACACGCGCAAGCGTCCGCCGTACCACGGCTTCGTTCAAGTCTTCTTCTGGGAAGTCTGCCCCCGACAATCGCTGGGATTCCTCCCGAGCGGCGGGCAATACACCAGCAAAGCGCACAGGAACTCGACATCTGGGCAGTGCGCGGCTGGCGTGCCCTGCGCCTTGTCCGGCAATCTATAGTATTGAGAAAGGTGATGGTCAAATCAAGCGCCTGTGTCGCTGGGCGCCAAGGCAGCATTCGATGGACAATCCCGAGAAGAACCGCGTAGCCAAGGCGGTAGTAGATCGATGGTGTTCTTTCCAGGAGGCGCTTTGCGGAACGAAGCGGAAGTATCCGACGCGAGAATTCCTTTCGTTCGCAGAGGCAGCCCGAAGCTACATCGACTTGACGCGACATGATCAACTCATACACAGAGATGTCGCCAACGCCATAAACGGCTTGACAGAGTCTCTCCGGCTGGAAAGAAAGCGAGTGCCAGGCAGAATTCTCTCTGAGGCGGACCGGCTGGAGTGCTTACTCTCCGGCGGGTTCGATCGGCACTTCGAAGGCGACGAGCCTCCCGGCCTGTAGAGCGGGAAGACTGCTCGCCGCAACTTCCGCCGCTACTGCGTAATGCGTTTTTGTGCTGAACAGCGACGCGATCGCTCACAAGTGGTTCTGCCAGAAGGCAAATCGGCTTCTGCGTCCGATTACTCCCCGTAAACGCCGATGGGTCCCGGAATCCACTCGGTCGTATAGTCGGCTAAGCGCGGAAATGAAATGTGGTCGCGAGTTTGCCGCATCACATCCGCGCATGGGGCGTTTTACGTCAAATTTGCTCCGAACAGGCCAAGTTCTGGGTGGCATTACGTTTGCGAAGTTGCCCACAGGACAAGCTGACTGGTTAGAACGCGCTACAACAAGCCAAATGCAGAGCTAACCTCCGTTAGGCAAGTTACCGAGGGGATTGATACAGCTTCCGCTCCGCAAGCGCGAAACAGACCCAGCCCACCACCAAACACACCAAGACCGTCACGGCCAGGCTCGGCGCACCTGACCCTGATCGGAATTGTTGTGCAATGTCCGGCCGCAAAGCGTACGTGGGAGCACCCAGCAGGCCACACAAACCCCAAGCCGCGCTGAAGAGGAACACATAGCCTAGAATGCGGAGATCCGCTGAAGCTTTGATAGGTTCCGGCAAGGTGTCTCGGTTCCTCGCCCACTGGAAGCACGAGGCGAGAAAACAGAGGAGGATCAGACCCCCGCCAATGCCGAAGAGAACGGGATAGTGCGATGTGACTGAGAAGAAGGCGAGCCATGCGACAAGGATGACACCTCCCACTGCCGGCACCGCCAGTCGCAGTCCCGATACGCCCCCAGAGAGAGCTGCGCCAAGAGCGGTGATGAGGGCTCCAAGAGGTCCGGAGAGCGCCCAAACTGCGAACAGGCCAGCACCTCCGTACCATACGGGTAGGGACAGGAGCCCGGGCCCGTGTTCACGGTAACCGGGCACGACCCACCGCGACAGTAGCCAAGCAATCAGCACTAAGTATCCTGTGCCTGCTGCTAGAACGATCATGCCAATACTCCTAGACATCGCCTTACGCCTCCTTAATCGGTTGCCCAACAGCAATTAGACTGCTCCGCCTGAGATGCGGAGTTCTGGTTTCCTGTCCGCATCACACGCCTTGTGGTTTCTTTCCAAATGCGCGGTACCCCATTCCTATTCGATTGATTGCTGCCTGTCCAGCGGTTTGTCCCGGTATCTTATGCCTATCGGCATAACAAAACCTGCTGAATTGGTCCCGCGCCTGGGTTGAGGAGAGGAGTATAGGGGCATCGTCATCCTGATGTCCTTGTGTCCCAGCAGTTCTTGCGCCGTCCGGATGACCAGAGAATAATGACCGTGGCAAGGGGCGGCTCCCACTGCAGTGGCTCGTGACATCTCCCCCCAAGACATACCGGGCAACTGCCGGGAAAGGTATCACAACATTAATAAGAAGACCGCGAGCTTCGAGTCGCCACCAAGGCAAGAGCATGGAACTTCGCCCAGCCACCACACGTCTTTGCGGGCGGGCCCGTTAACGCCCGAATTGTCGGCGTTCCGTCCTTGTGGCAGCGATCTGGTGGAGTTCTTCAACAGCACGGGTTGGGCGTTATACGGCCAAATGAAAGGGAAGATTTCCTAAACCCAGGGCGACTTCAAGGAAGTAGTCCCCAGACGCTCGTTTCCGACCGATTTTCAAAGGAGCCCCGGCTCGATGAATGCCCATACTTGGTACAGCACCAATGGCGAAGCCACGAAGATGCCCGCCAGAAATGCGACCTTCAGATACATATTGAATGGATCGGTCGGATTCAGATAGGCCAGCGCCTGCTGCATGTGATGGTTTGCCAACGCTGTCGTGATCGGCTTTTGCATAATCGCGAAGATCTGCTCGTGATAACACCAGCAGACGTAGAATCCGGCCACCAGGTACATGCAGCTATAGATAACGCGGCGTCGCAGCTCCTCCAGGTGCTCGAGGAAGCTCATGCCGGGAACTTCCACCACCGAGCATTTCTGGAGGGTTTCCAGTGAGGGGCTTGCCATTACGAGTCCCCACAGCGGTGCGTAGCCAACTCGACAGGCTGCTTTATCGTCATGGTCGGCTGAGAATCGCCGGTATCGGAGATCAGCTGGTGTGTGGGCCTGCACAATTCTCGGATGGGCTTCATGAGCCGATCCCAGGGCTGGTCCGGCGCCGGTGCTTTAGCATCTGTTGCGTTCTTAGCGCGCTCTTCCCGCTCAATGTTTCGCATTTCTACGCCCAGCTGATCCTTGAATTCGTTGCTGGCGCGCTTGAACTCGGCAAGAAACTTCCCAAGCTGGCGAGCCAAGTCGGGAAGCTTCCGCGGCCCGACCACGACCAGTGCTAGCAGGAATATGAAGATAAAGTCGTTCAGAGTGTTATCCGAATGCACGCCACCGATTTTCGGCGGGCAGGTACCTAGCCGCGCTGTCCCGACGCTACTTCGTCCGCTCCCGATGACGAAATCGTGACATCTGCCTTGGCGGGTGCTTCTTCTGTGTTTCGCATCGAGTCCTTAAAACTCCGGATACCATCTCCTAAACCTTTGCCAAGTTCCGGCAGCTTCTTTGGCCCAAACACCAGTAGGGCTATGAAGAGAACTACGAGTAGGTGCATTGGCTGAAACAAACCTTCGAACATCACGATCTCCTTTAACGATAGGATACGGTGAAGGACAAGAGCGCTGAAGCGTAACGAACTGTTTGCGCTTCCCAGGATCGATTCCCATCGCTTCCGCCATCAGCTCTCGTGCTCGTGTAAGTGTGTCTTCCATCTTGGCTTCGCCGCTTACCTGGCCGCATACTTCGTGAAAACGTAGTCCTGCTGCTGCACCTTCGTGTGGCACGCGTACCCACATTTGGCGTCGTGTTCCTGCGGCGGCTTGTCGCTCAAGTCGGCAGGCCTGAACGTATTCGACGTCGCGTCGTACTCGAACGCGGCGTAACCCCATCCGCCGCTGTCCGCGAACCTTTTGCTATCCTTCAGCATGAAATCGATGTCATGCTGGGTATCCGGTACCGTCGGCTCACCAGGTTCTGTCTCATTCTTTTTCGAATTCCAGTGGACCTTCGCCATGCGGGCGCGATCCGGGAAGGCCTTGCCGTTATCGGGTATACCCGCCTTAAAGGCGTCGACCGTTGCAATATCTCCGAGGACCGCGACAAGCTTGTCCCCACTATGACTAATTGCAATTAACTGCCAGCTCTCGTATCCCTTAAAGTCGGAAAATCCGAGCCCATTCGGAACTTTTACGGTGTACTTATCCTGGATAGCGGAAAGCGCAATCCCAGAGATAATGGCGAGTGATACCGCGATACTCACAGTGATCAGAATGCTTGTGTGCTTCATATTTCGCTCCTCATTTGGTTGATGAACATACGGGTGCGCTGCATCGATACAGATAACGCGCGTGCATGATTGAATACTGTGGGAGTTGCGGCTGATGTTTGCTGGAGACTCCCACAGCCTCATGGCAAAGTCGCTAGCATTCGCGCTGTGCGGCGTCTGCAGCCTCGGCCAGATTGGTCATAAACGCGAAGAACGCATCCGACTGACCAATGAAGAGACCCATGGCCGTCAGAAAATGAAGCGCTCCCATTGCTACCCCTGTCGTGTTCGTCGGACGGACTACCGAACACGCAGGCAGGCTGGGGCTGATGAAAGGGCAAGGTTCCGGCAGGATCAGGTTGGTTTGGAACAGTTCCCTGTCAGCGGCACTCGCCGGGGCGTTGAGGTCGGGGAATGTCAAACCATTGGTCGGGTCGGTGAGCGGCGGCACGTTGCCGTCCAATTTTGACCAGGTTTGAAAATGCATCAGCTCAATTGGTCCCATGCTGATGAGGAGTCGTAACACTTCCACGCTTGTGGCCCTTTGTGCCAGCGCCAGGCGCAAACTGCCGCCGCCTTGTTCCACGGTCGGGATATGGAAGGCAGCGGTATTAGCGATTGCCTGAATGTGTTCCTCGGGGTGCAGGTCCTCGTCTGTCCTCGGAATGGCCGTGAACTGCCCGCTGTGCAGATCCGGGACCGCCTGCGGGAAAGTGATTGGATTGACGTCGGGATTATTCGTGCTGCTCCGATAACGCGTCCACCAACTGGTGTCCACCGTGAGCTGCATCAGGTTGGTCAACCGCAGCGCTCCGCTGGATCCTGTCGCCGTGCCGCCCTGCAGCGTGCGGAACGGTTCCATGTCCACCGGTGCGGCCCCTTGCGAAACCAGATATGCATTCAGGAAATTCTGATGGCTCTTCTCGTCGTCGGTTATGTCGTGAAGGTATTGAGGGAAATCGCGATCGATTTTCCTCAGTTTTTCGGTATAGGTTCGATTACCGCTTCCATCCGGCTCTTCGTTGTCTCGGATCCCGCCCAGTTCGTTATATTGGGTGTAAAAGTCAGCCTCGAGGGCTTCTCCAGCAGCTAAGAACTGCAGGATGGCAACATCACCGGCAGTGAGGTCACTGCCGGAACTAGTCAGTTGTGCAAACGCCGTGGTGCCGTGTGCAAGCAAGCCGGCCCCCACGGTTGCTCCGGCGGCTGCCAATCCGGTTTTCAGAAAGCTGCGCCGATTCGGAGAACTGCTGATCACTGGAGTGGACCCCAATTTTGAGACAACCAGAACGCCCATAGAATTCAGCGAGGGGGATTGGTATGTCGAAACGGAGGTTTACCCGGGAATTTAAGTTGACGGCGGTGCGGCGGATGCAAGTGGGGGAGCCAGTGGCACGGCTGGCACGGGAGTTGGAGGTAGGTCCGGGCGAGCTTTACCGCTGGTATCACGAACAGGAGAGGTTGGGGGCAGGCGCGTTTATGGGCTCGGGACACAAGCGGTCCGAGGCGGATCGGGTGGCGGAGCTGGAGCGCAAGATCGGGCAACAGGCCTTGGAGATTGATTTTTTAAAGCGAGCCTTGCAGCGTGTGGAAGAACAGCGCCAGCTGCGGGCGCTGGCTGGCGGGGCGCGATCTACGAACAAATCCATCGGGAAGTCGCAGCGCAACGAGGTTTGACGGTGCAGGGCATGTGCCAGTTGGTGGAAGTCAGTCGCGCCGGGTTTTACCGGGCATCTGCTGTCGCGGCGGTGGCGCTCGATGAAGTGGCGCTGCGCGATCAGGTACAGCGCATAGCACTGGAATGGCCGTGCTATGGTAGCCGGCGCATCACCGGGGAACTGCGGCACCGTGGCTGGACGGTGAATCGCAAGCGGGTGCAGCGCATCATGCGGGAGGACAACCTGCTCTGCCTGCGCCACCGCAGGTTCGTGGTGACGACCGACTCGAAGCATGATCTGCCGGTATACCCCAACCTGGCGGAATCGATGGTGCTGACTAGCATCCATCAGCTCTGGCGCGCGGACATCACCTACATTCGTCTGATGGAGGAGTTCGTCTATCTGGCGGTGATGCTGGACGCTTACTCCCGGCGGGTCATCGGCTGGGCGCTGGACCGCACGCTGCGGGACAGCCTGACGATCACGGCTTTGGCAATGGCGCTGACGCAGCGCGGGGCGCCGGCGGCCCTGGTGCACCATTCCGATCGCGGGGTGCAGTACGCCAGCCGAGATTACACTCGCATGCTCGAAGAGCGCGGCATTCGCATCAGCATGGCGCGCACCGGCAATCCCTGGGATAACGCCGCCTGCGAATCGTTCCTGAAGACGCTGAAGTACGAGGAAGTTTACCGCAGCGAGTACCGCGATCTGGCAGACGCTTATGCGCGCATCAGGGAATTCCTAGAGGTCGTCTATAACCAGAAGCGGCTGCACTCGGCGCTGGATTACCGCTCGCCGGCTGCATTCGAGCAGTCGCTGCTGTCATCGCCGACGCTCGTGGAGGTGCCGGCATGAGTTTTCTGAGGCATGGGGAAATCTATCCATGTGGTAAGGGCACGATCTCGCGACCGTGCCCGCGCCCATCCCAATGGATGAGTTTCCAGCCGGTTATTCCTGGCGGGTTGCTCTGCAGCAGAGCCCGCGTCCGCTTCACCAGCCGACGCCACTCTGCGGCTGCAGCCGCCTCAATGTCAACGCAACTTCATCGAACGGCACTTTGTCACTGTTCTGGTTGTCTCAGCCCAGGGGTCCACCGCACACACTTTCGTCATTCTTCATTTTGTTCCTCTTTCTTCTTGTGTCCACTCTTTTCCGGCAAAGAAAACAAGGTTTGCCAGGACTGTCGTGTGTTTTGAACGCATCATGACGTGAGTCATAGTTCGTTCTCCTCGATGAAAGCTTCCTCCTTCACAATCGAATCAGTATCCAGAACAGGCGTTGTTGTAACCAACCCTGCATCAGGGCTGCCTGCCACGATTAGCGCAGACCGGAAAGCGATCCAGAGCTCAAATTTCATCCCTTTTCTCGCTTAATCCACTCCCGTGCATAGGCCGGACAATTCTTGAGCTTGATGCCATCGGTTTCGCAATGCCTAAGAAAATTGACGACGTCTTGATCCACGAGGATCATGTCACTCAGGTCCAAGAAGATGCCCTGTCCGCTCGTTTCCCCGCTGAGCAGCGCTTCCAACTCAGCTATGTTTTTTGTTTCAATTCGACCGCTCAGCTTAAAGACCACTTCTCCGTTTGTTGTTCTCGTGATCCTTAGCATCTACCCTCTCGTCAGAATCCTTGCCTCTGTGATCTCCGCTACAAGCAATTGGATTGCAATGACGAGTCCAAATCTAAGCCGTTGAAAACAAGGTCATGAATGGAGTCCCGCAATTCGAAAGTTCGCAAATTTGCGAATTTTCGAAAGCTTGTATTCTGGCGCCGATGTGGGGGCTTACATGCGGTCTGTTGAGGGATCTGTGGCTTTGAAGCGATTCTTGTTGATCTTTAGAGACCTGATCTTCGATTCCAGCGTAGATCCTGGAATACCGAGCTTGGCGGCCGCGCCCGACGGTCCGGAGACCCGGCCTCCGCTTTCGCACAGGGCTGCTTCAATCATCTCTTTCTCTTGGAAAGCAAGCGTTCGAGTTAGTTCCGTGCGGCTTTTCGGCTCGTTGGCAAGGGGCTGCCATGAGAGCCAGCTTTCGTCTATCGAGAAAGTTTCCGTGTCGCATACGATTACTGATCGCTCGATGACGTTCTGCAATTCGCGAATATTTCCCGGCCAAGCGTACGCCTGAAGCAATTCCAGGCTCTTTGCATTCATCCCCCGGATGGTCTTTCCCGCTTTCCTCGCATAACGATGGATGAAGTACTCAACCAGCAGCGGAATGTCTTCCCGTCGTTCCCGCAGGGAAGGCACCTCGATCGGAAAAACATTGAGCCGGTAATACAGGTCACGCCGAAACGTACCCCCAGCGATGGCCGCCTGCAAGTCTCGATTCGTGGCGGCAATCACCCGGACATCCGTTTGGATGGATTTAGTTCCGCCAACACGCTCAAATTCATGTTCCTGCAGAACCCGCAAGAGAGCGATCTGGGTCTCGGCAGGCAACTCTCCGACCTCATCGAGGAAGAGCGTTCCTCCTACGGCCAATTCAAAGCGGCCCAAACGTTGTTGGGTGGCCCCTGTAAAGGCCCCCTTCTCGTGGCCGAACAATTCTGACGCGATCAAGTCACGCGGGGTTCCCGCGCAGTTCACACCCACAAATGCGCGTGCGGAGCGATGAGACCTCTTGTGGATGGCGCGAGCGACAAGTTCCTTGCCCGTCCCAGTTTCTCCGGTGATCAGAACGGTGGAATCAGTCGGTGCGACTTTGGCGACCTGCACCAGAGTGTTGCGGAGCGCCTTCGAGGAGCCCACAACCTCCTCGAACAAAGATGCTTGATCGATTTCTTGTCTTAGAGCGATGTTCTCTTCGAATAATTGATCTTTCAGTTTCTTGATTTCGTCGAACGCCTTTTGTAATTCATTTTCGGCCTGCTTGCGGTCAGTGATGTCAGTGGCAGCACCGATGTACTCGACATGATTAGAATCATTCCTCGCCGCTTGTGCCACCACATGGATATTGTTGGTGGAACCGTCGGGCATGAGCAGTCTATGTTCAAAATCCAGCTTTTTGCCGTCCTGAGCAGCGCGTCTAAGGAGCTCTTTAACCTGCTCACGGTCGTCCGGATGAATGCTGTCGAAAGCCAAATCGAGAGTGGGCTTCATTCCCCGAGCACGGCCCATAATCCTATAGGTTTCGTCTGACCAAAAAATCGGTAATAAAATGGTTGACACACATGTGTTCGTGGTGTAGTATTTTAGCCATGGACACCCCGCATACCTTGCAAGAAGCGATGGTTTACTTCTCCGATCCGCAGAGCACTTTTGACGCCGCTGTCACGCTCCGCTGGCCAGATGGAAACGTAACCTGTCCACGTTGCGGCAAAGCCAAGCACTCGTTCATTAAGACTCGTAAATTGTGGTTCTGCTACGTCTGCAAGAAGCAGTTCACGCTCAAAGTGGGAACCATCTTCGAGGATTCTCCGCTCAGTCTCGACAAGTGGATGATTGCGATTTGGATGCTCGCCAACTGCAAAAACGGAATCAGCAGTTACGAACTCGCGAAGGCGCTTGGAATTATGCAAACCTCGGCGTGGTTCATGCTTCACCGGATTCGTGAGGCCATGAAGAACAAGTCCATTTTCAAGCTTGGTGGCCCCGGTAGTGAAGTCGAAGCTGACGAGAGTTTCATCGGCGCGAAGGCTGTCAACATGCACAAGAGCCGCAAACTGAAACTGCGGAACATTCGCGGCGAAAATCGGCTTGGAGACTTGTATCTTGGCAAGACCGCTGTGCAAGGCATCCTTGATCGCGAATTGGCGGCAGATTCGTTGCAAGGTTGTTCCCGACGTGAAGCGTGAGACTTTGCAGAATGAAGTCCTGAAGAACATTCGGTATGGTTCTAAGGTCTACACCGACAATGCTGTAGCCTATGACTTGCTGCACAATCGTTTCGTGCATGAGTTCGTCAACCATGCAGAGCGGTACGTCAACGGGCAAGTCCACACGAACGGCTTGGAGAACTTCTGGAGCCTGTTCAAGCGCAACCTGCGCGGAACTTACGTTGCTGTTGAACCATTCCATCTTGACCGCTACCTTGACGAACAAGTGTTCCGCTACAACAATCGTGCTACGAGAGACAACCCGCTAAATGACTCCGACCGCTTCATGCTCCTAATGTCCCAGATCGCCGGAAGGCGTCTCACTTACGCCCAATTAACGGGCAAAGGAACTGACGCGCTCCACCACGCGACAGCAGGGACGGGGCAAGAGGAGCCATTCTAGCCCTTCTTCCTGCCGGATGATCTGCGCTTTGTAGCCTCCGTCGGCTGGCCCTTAGATCCACGTTTCGTGACGGTTTTAGGTGCTTGAAACAAGGCTTTCGCCAGCCGCTCGAAGTTTTCTCTTGCTTTCGGCCCCTCGATATATTCTGCTTTCATGTTTCCAGTTTAATCCTCACGGGAGACATCCTCCATGTTGGAAGATCAATCCGCCTCCGCCGATCATGCAAATCAATCCGAAGACGCCCACGAAGAACGCGGCAGCTCCACTACCCCCAACCCACGTAACCCAAATGATGAATCCCCCGGCCACAAACAACACAATACCAATGATGAACCAAATCCAATCCTCCCAGTTCGCACTTGGTTCTGGATTGTTACCGCTTGGAATAATCGGCGCAGAGCTAATATAGCTGAGGCAATTACCGGGTTCCTGACTCTTGCGATAGTGATAGTTGGCATACTTCAATGGAGGGTCTATACCCAACAAAAAGGAATCATGGAGTCTTCTGGCAAACAAACTACTCAGTTGATAGATGCAGCTAACATCCAAGCCTGTGCTGCCAGTAGAAACGCCGATGCCGCCGAGAGTTTCTCCACGAGCGCTGGAATTCAGGCTACCGCTTTCAGCAATGCTGCGAAAGCTATGACTGACCAAGTCCAAAAACTTCAAGCCGGGGTTGAGCAAACATCCAAACTCGTTACAGCCGCAGATACTGCTAACATGAATTTTCGCGAAGCTTTGGAAGCCCAGACGCGACCATGGGTGGGGCCAGACGGAGAACCCCGCGATGCGCATTCTGGAACCATTATTCCTGGAACTGAACCGGCTCAGTTTGCTATTGACTTCACAATCGAACTCAATAACTTTGGCCATTCCCCGGCTCAAAGAGTTACAGTCGAACACGTTCGCAGCCCAATGCTGCGGGCTTCCGAAAACATGGTAGCTTGCCAGAACGCCGACAAAAGGATTAGGACGGACACCGGACATCCTTTGCTGCTCACTATTTTCCAGGGTTCTCCCAAATCGTATAAGATCGAAGGCTCCCACCCCGGAGAAGACGAAGCTGTCTGCATTGCATATCTTGGAACGTCCGACATGAAGACCATTCACCATACCGTTTTGCTTTACCGAGCGCTCAGAGTCCCTCCAGAACCCGGATTTCCCAACGGGAAGCCAGAATTCAGGATTTTTCTGGATGACTCCGAGGCCAATTGATAAGATCAAAGCGAAAAATAGGAATGCTGCCCTGTCACGGTGACTCCAAGTGTCCCATTTCGGAAACATGTGCGTCAACCAGTTTATGGCCTCCGTAACACCATGATTCTAAAGAACCGGTGGGGAGGGGGTTGGTGCTAGTTATCGGACATTGGGCTGCCGTTGAACGCCGAGGCAGTCGGAGACGCTCCAGAAAAGCAGGTCCCTCAGTCGCGCTCGGGTCGTTCGCCGCGGCGACCTCCTTCGCGCTCCTTCGGGATGACAACAAATCAGGGGAGCCAGTTTGGATTATCAGGAGACCAAGTCTCGCTCATTTTTTTCGCTCCACGAGAAACTTCGCGATCTCGCGAAGAGCCGTCGCGCGGTCGCCAAACTGGTCGAGAGCTGCGTCGGAAGCAGTTACGAGGTCATCGGCCTTCTGAATCGAAACATCGATGCCAAACAGCGCGGGGTAGGTGGCCTTATCATGAGCAGAGTCCTTGCCGGCGGTCTTTCCCAATTGCTCTGAGGTTTGGGTCACGTCGAGCACGTCGTCCACGATCTGAAACGCCAGTCCAATGTTCTCGCCGAAGCTGCGCAAACCTACGATTTGCGCTTCGCTCGCACCGGCGTAAATCCCACCGGTGACCACGCTGGCAGTGAGCAGCGCGCCTGTCTTGGAGCGATGGATGTACTCCAGGGTCCGCGCGTCGGGATGAACGTGTTCGGCTTCGAGGTCCATGACCTGGCCGCCGATCATGCCGCCGATGGTGCCCGTAGCGTGGGCGATCTCAGCGATGATAGCTACGCGCGCCTCCGCCGGGCACTGCAGGCCCGCCATCACTTCATAGGCTCGCGTCTGCAGCGCGTCGCCAGCAAGGATAGCCGTAGCCTCACCGAATGCCTTATGGCAGGTGGGACGGCCGCGGCGCAGGTCGTCGTTGTCAAGGGCGGGAAGGTCGTCGTGAATGAGCGAGTAAGTGTGCAGCATCTCGAGGGCGGCGCCCAGTTCTTCGATGCCTACGGGAACGCATCCCTCGACCATCTGTGCGGCTTTCATGCACAGGATGGGCCGGAGCCGCTTGCCTCCCGCGAAGACGCTGTGCCGCATGGCGGCGTGGATGGAGGATGGATACTGCGTGGCCGGCGGAAGCAATCGCTCCAGCGCCGCGTCAGTGAGGATGCGCCCTTCTTCCAGTGTGTCGTTGAACATGAAGAAGGAAGTATAAACGGCCACCAAGCTGTTAGCGTATTCCAGCCGGGACGCCGGTCGCGGCGGATTGAATGTCTCGAACAATGTCTTCCGTTGCCTTGGCTGGATCGGGCGCGTCGAGGATGGGGCGACCGACGACAAGATGAGTTGCTCCAGCGGCTATCGCGTCCATAGGAGTCACGACGCGCACCTGGTCGCCGGAGGCAGATCCTGCCGGACGAATCCCTGGTGTCACGATGGCGAAACCTTCGCCGAGGGCTCGCCGCAGCCCGCGAGCTTCCTGGGCCGAGGCCACCAAACCTCCGCAACCGGCGGCGCGGGCCAGCGCTCCCAGACGCAGCACCTGGGTCAGCACGTCGCCTGAGATGCCCAACTCCTGCAAGTCGGAATCCGACAAGCTGGTGAGCACCGTGACAGCAAGCAGCAGCGGCTTCGTAGCCGACTGACTGGCGGCTTCGGCTGCTGCCTTGAGCATCTTGCTGCCGCCCGAGGCGTGAACGTTCAGCATGCTGACGCCTAACCCGGCGGCCACCTTGACAGCTTCGGCCACAGTGTTTGGGATGTCGTGGAATTTGAGGTCGAGAAAAACCTTCCGGCCGGAGGAAACCAGGTCGCGCACAACCTGGGGCCCTTCGGCCGTGAAGAGCTGTTTCCCGATCTTGTAGGTGATTGCGGCCTCGCCAATGGTCTGTACGATCTGGCGGGCCTGGGAGGCGCTCGGAACATCGAGCGCCACAATGAGCCGATCCCGTGGTTGCAGCATCGGCTCCCAGTTTAACGCATTAGGACAGGATTACTGTGGGCCTTCATTTTCGGCTACGGTGGACGGTTGAATCAGATCCAGCCGTACGGGGTGTACCCCGCTGGCGCCGATGTCGAGCATTTTGGCCGCACTGTAGGACAGGTCAATGATCCGGTTCTTACGGACTGGACCGCGATCGTTAATGCGAACAACGACCGAGCGAGCAGTTTTAAGATCGGTGACCTTAACCCAGGAACCGAGGGGCAGCGTCCGGTGCGCGGCGGTAAATTGGTACATGTCGTACGGCTCGCCGCTAGCAGTTTGCTTGTGCTGAAAAATGCGGCCGTACCACGAAGCCTTTCCGACCTGGAACTTCTTGGTCTTGATCGGCTGATTGGTTTCCTGAGTCTGTCCTGGGGTCCCTTGTAGCGATTCCGGTGTGCTATTACCGGGTGCCGCACCCAGCGCGGTGGTGAAAACTAACACCGCCGCAGTCTGGCTGAGTACTCGTAACATTAAACACCTCTCATCGTTAAGTTGGTCCTCCCGGTTTGTCCTGTTAGTCTATTGGCAGCGCGAAGCAAGAGTCAACCCACGAAGGTCGTAGAATTATCTAAGTAGCTTTATATCAATGAGTTATAAGAGTAAAATAAACTGAGATTTGAGGCCATCTGGCGCCTGTAACACGACTTTAACTGCCAGCCGGTTGGCAGATTAATGCGTCGAGCCAGCCGCTTTTACGGTACATTCATTTCCATGAAGGTGCCGCCGGTTGTACTCAGCATCGCCGGGCTAGACCCGTCCTCGGGGGCTGGAATCACGGCTGACATCAAAACGGCGGCGGCACACGGGTGTTATGCCGTAACCTGCCCGACGGCTTTGACCGTCCAGTCGAGCCAGGGAGTATTTGAGGTGAGGCCGGTCGATCCAGATATCGTGAAGAAAACGCTGGAAATGCTGGTCGAAGACTTGGACATCGCCGCGGTTCGAGTCGGAATGCTGGGGTCGGCTTCGGTCGCCCGTACCGTGGCTAATACGCTGATGAAAATGGAGTTACGCAACGTCGTGGTCGATCCGGTGCTGCGTTCCTCCTCGGGCGCCGCCTTGCTGGAGAATCCGGGCGTCCAAGTGCTTCGGAGGGAAGTCTCGCCGCTGGCTGATGTTATTACTCCGAACTGGGACGAGGCCGCCGTTCTTGCCGAGATTGAGGCGGCGCCATCCCAAGATACTTGGGAGGAAGTCCTGCCATGGCTGCGGATGGCTGCGGGCCAGTTCCGCAGATTAGGCAGCCGGGCGGTGGTAATCACCGGAGGGCATTTGCCCCAACCGAACGACTACCTCAGCTACGTAGAAGACGGCGTGGTACGCGAGAACGTTTTTCCCGGCAGGCATCTAGAATCCAGCTCGACCCACGGGACGGGATGCGCCTTCGCTATGGCAATAGCCTGCCAATTGGCGCTTGGGCAGCAACTTACGGAGGCCGTAGGGGCCGCCAAGGAGTACGTGGGAAAGGCGGTGAAAGGGGCGTATCCGCTGGGCAAGAGGATTGGGCCGGTCAACCACATGGCGTAGGCTCAACGGCGGCGCTGGATCCGAGACTAGGAGAGCAGGCAGAGATTGGCGCAATCGCATTCGGCAATTCGATCATTCTTTCTCGACGGGCCGGAGGGGCGGCTGGAAGCCCTGCTGAATGTTGGTTCGTCCGGAGCGACGCACGCGGGGCTGGTCTGCCATCCGCATCCCATGTTCGGCGGGACCATGCACAACAAGGTTGTCTTCCACGCCATGAAGGCGCTGCACTCGTTCGGCTTTCCAGTCCTCCGCTTCGACTTTCGAGGCACTGGCTTGAGCGCCGGTCAGCATGACGACGGAGTCGGAGAGGTTGCCGATGTACAGGCTGCGCTGGCGTGGCTAAAGCGCGAGTTTGGGCTGCCGGTCGTCTTCGCCGGGTTCTCTTTCGGCGCCGCGACTGGTCTGCGAGCCTGCTGTCCCGATCCTGACGTCCGCGCCCTTATATCGCTAGGAACTCCCGTCGAAGCCGATGGTAGGGTCTATTCGTTTTCGTTTCTCGGCCAATGCTCAAAACCCAAGCTTTTCGTCAGCGGCGATCACGATGCCTTTGGTCCGCACGAGGCTCTGGAACAGATCGTCGAGCAAGCTGCCGACCCCAAGGAGTTGGTGTTCGTTCCCGGCGACCATTTTTTCGCAGGCCACCTGGCTGAAATGCGTATGACGGTGGAGAGTTGGTTGCACGAACAAGGATTCAAGATCGGCGGCATATAATCTCCCCGCATGTCCCGCTCGTCATTGCCGACGGAAGCTCTGTTCAACGAAATGCGTGACCGCGCGCGAGAGATGTTCGACCGCGCGTTGCTCGAATGCAACATACCGTACGCCTTCGCGCGCCATTTGGCGTTCGATGGCGAACGGTTGTGCATCGGCAAAGATGTCTACGAACTGAAAGCGTTCGAGCGTCTGCAAGTTGTCTCCATGGGAAAGGCGGGACACACCATGGCTGAGGCGCTTAGCGGCATCGTAGGTACGGGTCTAACCGGAATCGTCGATTGTCCGACCCCGCCGCCAGCACAACTCTTCGGCTTCCGCTATTTCACTGGAGGGCACCCTTTACCCAACGAAGATTCGCTGCGCGCGGGTGACGCTATCTTGCGGCTGGTGGCTGGATCCTCGCCGCGCACGCTGATGTTGTTCCTTATCAGTGGAGGTGCGTCTGCCATCGCTGAGAAGCCCATCAACGCGGGTATTTCGCTGGCCGATGTTATCGAAACTTACAAAGCTCTGGTGCATTCGGGAGCTCCCATTGCGGAAATCAACGCGGTGCGAAAGCATCTGTCGGCGCTCAAGGGCGGACGCTTAGCACGCGCCGCAGCGCCGGCATATCAGGCATCGGTCCTGGTTTCCGACGTACCGGACAATTCGCTCGATGCGCTGGCTTCGGGACCGACCATGCCGGACACCACTACGGTAGACGACTGCCAAGCCATCGTCAGGCGCTACGATCTGTTGCCACGTTTTCCCGAGCCTGTGCGATCGCTGTTCGAGCGTGATCTTCTGGAGGAGACGCCAAAGCCGGGTGATCCTGCTTTTCGGCAGTCGAGCTATGCGACCGTTCTGTCAAATGCGACGGCCACCAACGCGGCGGTGGAGAGCGCCGTGCTGAGCGGCTTTGCGGTTGAAGTGGACAACAGTTGCGATGATTGGGATTATCAGCGAGCCGCCGACCATCTGCTGGGGCGGTTGCGTCAGTCGCGTAACGGAGTGTCGCGCGCCTGCCTCATCTCCGGAGGCGAAGTCACGGTGCAGGTGGGCGTTAGGTCGGGCGTCGGCGGGCGTAATCAGCAGTTCGCACTTTATTGCGCGCAGCAGGTCGCGGGCGAAAAGATCACCGTGCTGAGCGCAGGTACTGACGGCATCGATGGCAACAGTAAAGCCGCGGGCGCAGTCGTGGACGGTACCACCGTCGAGCGTGCCCGGCAGCGCGGCTTTGATGTGGCGGCGGCACTGGCGCAGTACGACAGCTTTCCGCTGCTGGATGCCATTGGTGACGCGATCGTCACCGGCCCCACCGGCAACAATGTTCGCGACCTGAGGATTCTGCTGGCATACTGAATTCATGATTCGCTATGGCATAGTCGGTTTCGGGTTACACGCGGTGAAGAGAATGATGCCAGGATTCCGGCACGCTTCGCGCTGCCGTGTGGTTGCGTTGTCGCGGCGCGATTTGCGGCAGGCGGAGGTCTCGGCCCGTCAATTCCAGATTGAGCACGCCTTCGCGTCCACGGCCGACCTCTGCGCTTGTCCCGACGTCGATGCGGTGTTCGTCTCCAGTCCTGACGCGCTACACTGCGCGGATGTGTTGACCGCTGTGCTGTATCGCAAGCCCGTGCTGTGCGAGAAGCCGATGGCGATGAATGCGGGCGAGGCGCGCACCATGGTAGAGGCAGCGCGCAAGGCTGGTGTAATGCTTGGCGTCGCACACATTATGCGCTTCGAAGAGAGTGTGAAGTTGATCCGCGAGCGTATCGCCGCTGGCGCTATTGGACGCCCGCAGGTGGCGCGCGCCGATTTTCTTGCGCCGATGCTAACCAGCGCGCGCACCTGGCTCAACGATCCCAAATTGGCGACAGGTGGGCCGTTGGCTGATATCGGGGTGCATTGCATCGACACGTTGCGCTTCGTGCTGGGCGACGAAGTCCGGACAGTTTCGGCGGGGGCGCATTACGACTCACATGGACCTCTGGAGGCCTCGGCAGCGGCAGTTCTGGAATTCGAAAGCGGAGCGCTGGGGGCCGTATCTGTCTCAGGTCGCTGCCCCTATCGGACGTTTCTAGAAGTGGCGGGTGAAAACGGAGTGCTGTCAGCGCTGTACGCGCTCACCATCGAGCGGCTAGTGACCGTGGAATTACGCGCGGGGGTTCGATCTTGTCGAGAGCAGGGAAGTTTCAAACGCTGACGCGTATGGCGCGCAGGTGGACGCGTTCGCGGCTGCCATCGAAGAGAAGCGCGACTTCGAAATTCCCGGCGAAGAGGGACTGAAGAACCAGTTGATTCTGGATGCCGCGTATCGAAGTGTGAAGAGCGGTAGAATCGAAGCTGTGTAACCACAGAGACACAGAGGCACGGAAACTTCAAGAAAGAAGGGCAACCGCGGATGCTCACGGATGAAGCGGATTGGTGAATTCTGAAGGCGGCTCGCGTATAGGCGAGAGCCGAATTTCTTAACAATTCTTTTCTCTGTGCCCTTTGTCGTTGTGGTGAACGAACTGCTTAGTCCATCGGCGCTGCCGGCGCAGCGGGGTGTGGCAGCGGCTCCGGCATCTCTGAAACGTTCCACGCCCAGGCTGCGAGGAAGGCCGCTCCTTCATTAATCTGGTCAGGAATTACCTTGTCGAACGTGTCCGTCTGGCTGTGATGCGCCTCGCCGTAACCCGCGGGGAGTTGAATGCAGAAGTACGCGGGGACGCCCTTGTTCAGAAAGGGCACGTGGTCGGACGAACCGAAATAGCGCGTGCTGAGCGGCTGAAGGTCAAATACCTCCTGTAGCGGCTGATAAATCTCGTTCATCAGTGCAGCGGTTTCCCACAGATCGTCGAGCGAGATGCTGAACACCTTGCCCGTCCCCGTATCGTGGATCAGAATAGCGTCCATCTTGGGAATCTCGGCGGCATGATTTTTTAAGAAGGTGTCGGCTCCGATGCCGCCCTGTTCTTCGCCTGTGAACAAGATGAACGTAATCGTGCGCTTTGGTTTCCAACCTAACGCCTTCAAAGTACGGGCTGCTTCGAGGGTTGCCATCGCCCCAGTACCGTTATCGAGCGCGCCCTGCCCGAGGTCCCACGAATCGAGGTGCCCACCGACGATAACCCGCTCCTCAGGATGCTCACTGCCTTTGATTTCGGCCACGGTTATAGAGGCTGGAACGGGCTTTTCGCTGAAAGTCTCCGGCAGGTTTGCCTTCATGGTTACAGGACCCGCCTGTAGCAGGCGATACAGGAGGTCGTAGTCTTCGTGGGTGAGGAATGCCATCGGCACTTCACTCGGAGAATATTTGCGTAATCCTCCGGTCATGTTGAAGAGGCTGTCTACCTTGCCGCTGTCCATCAGCATTAAGGCAGGCTGCTCGGCTGAGACCTGGTTAAAGACCCGCAGGCGGCCGCGGAACCCGCCGTTCGCGCCGGGCACGCCACGGGGAGGCGGAATGACGGCGTCATAAGCGTTCTCGGGATTGGCCTCTTGCTTCGTCATATCCGCCGGCTTGCGGATCATGACAATGGCGCCCTTCAGCCTGCCTTTGTACTGATCGAAGTCAGACGGATTCTTGATGTCAACCGTAACGACATTGCCGGAGATTTCGCCATTAGTGGCCTTGCTCCATCCGAAGGCGCGGATGCCGATGCGCTGCTGAATGGGGCTGGTGATCTCCGCCGTTTCGAGGCCACGCGTCCAGGAGTGTGCGATCTCGGTTGTCTCGAGGTGGGCTTCGAGCCCGTAGTCTTTCAAGCGCTTTAGCGTCCACTGGCTGGCCGCCTGCATTTGCGGAGATCCCGTCAGACGTGGCCCAATCTGGGTCGTCAGATATTCCAGGTTCTTGACCAATTCGGAGTGCGCCTTCACCTCGTCGGCGATCTTCTGATCGGCCTCCTCCATAGCTTTGCGATAGGCAGCGCGTTGCTCGGAACTACGTTGGGGAGGGGCCTGGGGTACTTCTTGCGGAGCGCCTTCCTGCTGCGCCGATAAAAGGCCGCCGAAGACAAGTACGGCAACGTACGCCAGCAGAGGGCGACGGATTCGGATCATTGCACCTTCCTCAGAGAGAAAACAGCAGGAAAGTCATGATAGCGGCTGACGGCTGGATTGCGCCACTTCACCTCGGCTAGCGGGAGAAGATGCCCCTGGCGGAGCGTAACGCAAAGAGAAATTAATGGTCCTTTAACATACGGCAAACACTCATACCAACAAAGAGCGGCTAGCTGCTAAACTTCTTGATTCCGAAAGCATTTATCGGGTAACGAAGCCCAAAACTGTAGCCAGGCGCTGCCGGGTTACGATAGTGTGTTGAACAGTTGTGCCAGACTGGGGAAACGAGAGACCTGAAGTAATGGTTATGAATTGGGGCGTGCTGAGGGCTGGGCGGATCAGAACGGCCTGGCTCCTGCCGTTTCTCCTTGGTTGTGTTACCGGCGCCCTCGGGCAAATCACTCTCGCGAAGCTGGAGAATGCCGGAGCCTCGGCGCCCGCGAAGCTGACGAGGTTCGAAGCTTCGGCGGAAAGCGCCGCGGGTCTCGCCGACAGCACTCCGGGTGCGCCGGCCGATAGCGTTCTGCCGGATGCGACGACCCCAGCACGCCCCAGCGGCGATAGCGGGTCGGCAGCCCCGGGCGATAATGTCCCGCCGGGAGCGATAACTCCGATGCTCCACACCGAAAATAAGTCGGCACAACGCTTCCAGTGGAAACCTGCCTTGGCCCAATATTCTCTGGAAATTTCCATCCAGGACGCGTGGCGGTTCGCCCACGAAGCGGGCACACGCGATGCCACCGGGAACGGGCCGTGGTTCAAGGACTGGATCGATTCTGTAGGCGAAACTCGCGGCTGGGATGACGGCGACGGCTGGCATGCTGGCTTTGTCGGCCACCCGCTTAACGGCGCTATCTACGGCTTTATCGAGCAGCAAAACGATCCCCTGTACCGCAAGGTGGAATGGGGGGACGGCCGGATTTATTGGATGAGCCGCCTACGCGCGTTGTCTTTCGCGGCTGTCGGAAGTGCGCAATGGACCCTCGGGCCCGTGAGCGAGGCGTCGCTGGGGAATGTACAGTTGCACGCGTCTCCCGGCTTTATCGATCTTGTGACAACGCCCGGCTTGGGCATCATGGTGATGATGGGCGAAGACATGCTCGACCGCTATGTCATCATCCCGGTGGAAAACCACACCGCTAATCCGTATTTAATCCTAGTGGCCCGGAGCCTGGGAAATCCTGCTCGCAGCTTTGCCAACCTGATGGCCTTTAAGCAGGGCTGGCATCGAGAGACGCGGCCGGGGATATTTGGCGAAAACCACGAGCGGCGGAAAGAACTAGTCAGTGAGTACAAGGAAGGGCTCATCAGTGCTCCTTTCGGTCCCCATACGGCCGAGGAGCGGGCGCTCATGAACCAAACCGTTGAACGGCCGCCGTCGAAGGAAGCTGCCATCGAACTCAACGCCTACGCCGTTTATGAGAGTTTCCTGGGCGGAGGAAGCTGCATTGGTGGCGGCGGGCAAGGGGCCGCGCGGGTGAGTCCGGCCTTGCAGATCGTGAGCGAAGTGAATGGTTGCCTGGTTGTCAATATGCCGAAGAACCAAAGCGGCGATTCGACGATGTTCGCTGTAGGCCCGCGCTGGACACCGCGTGCGGCGCGCCGCTTCTCGCCTTTCGCGGAAGTCATGTTCGGGGGACGTAGAATTACCCATGACATCCAGAATGCTGAGTTGCGGAAAGAACTGCTGGATGAGTGGAACCAGGGCCTGCTGGCGCACTTTCCGAAGCGCAGTGACTACATGGTTGAGTATCAGCAATTCGGCTTCGCCATGAGCATGGGCGGCGGATTCGATGTGGTTTTCGGACGCGCCTTCGCCTGGCGCGTCCTGGACGCAGAATATTCGCACTCCTGGCTGGCCTCCGTCGATCCCATTAACGCATCGCAAGGGATGCAGATCAGGACCGGCCTGGTGCTCCGCATCGGCACGTGGTAAGCCGTTCGCCGGACGGGCTACCAACTCCCCCTTATTCGTTCGCGATGTCGATTAGTTGCGCCCTCAAGAGATTCGCGCGTACATACCGCGCCCACTGACTAGAACTTCTCCTGTATCCTGAAGTCTCTACATGCCAGAGAGCTATTTGCGGAAAACTGCAGGTAGGCGCCGTACGTCGACGCTCGCCTTAATATTTCTTTTCGTTCTGATGTCAGGCTCCGTCCGGGGCCAGAGTACGCCATCTCAACCTGCCGCTCCTCCAACAGCGCAGACGCCAGATCAGGCCGCCGCGCCGGCGGCGCCCAACGCCTCCGCCCATCCTTCCACTTCGCTAGCGCCGGGGGCATCTGGGACCACGGAGGTCCCGGGCGCGGGCCTCAGCGTTCAAGATCAGAAGCCCGGAAGCGCACCCTCGGACGCTTCGCAGTCACCCCATGCCGAGACGCGTATCACCAAGGCACAAGCCAAAGACCTATTTCGCTCGGTGGACGTGATTCTGAGTTTTGCCAGCCGGGATACGGGCCTGCCGATCAAGAGTCAGGTCAAACGCCATCTGATCACGCGCGAATCGATGGAGAAGTACGTTGACAAGCGCATGAAGGACGACAAGGACGCGCAGCGACTCGAACAGTCGCGGCTGGTGCTGGAGAAGTTCGGCTTGCTGCCTCCGGGCTATGATCTGCACGGCGAATTTCTTCGCCTGCTGGCCGAGCAGGTTGCGGCCTATTACGATCCAAAGACGAAGAGCGTGAATCTGCTGGATTGGGTGCCTCCTGAAACGCAAAAGCCGGTGCTGGCGCACGAGCTGACACACGCCCTGCAAGACCAGAAGATCGGTCTCGATAAGTGGGAACGGGCGGGCGCGAAAGACGACAAGCCGCTTCCCGACCCGCAGGAATATGTTGTCGAGGAGGCTCAGGCGGCGCGCCAGTGTGTTGCCGAGGGGCAGGCGATGGTCGTCCTGCTCGACTACACCCTGGCGCCAATGGGCAAGGATGTTGTTTCAGCGCCCGAGATCTTCGATGCCATGCGCGCGGGCATGGCTGACAACAAGGACTCACCAGTATTTGCCGCGGCGCCTATGTTTCTGCGCGAGTCGCTGATGATGCCCTATACGTGGGGAACCGACTTCGTGCGAACCGTGCTGACGAGTAAGGGCAAAGATGCGGCTTATGCTGGCATGCTGGAGAACCCTCCGGTTGACACGCGCCAGATCATGCAGCCGGCAACATATCTCAAGAACCAGGCCGTCGCTCCGCTGAACGTTCCCGATCTGGACAAGTTGGTCGCTCCCGGATACGAGCGCTTCGATTTCGGTGGCATGGGCGAGTTCGACGTTTATCTCCTGGCCAAGCAATATGGCGGAGACGACGCCCCTCAGAACTACTATCCGCATTGGCGCGGCGGATATTACTTCGCAGCCCATGCCAAGGCTGCTCCCAAGGGCCAGATTGCGATGCTTTACTTCTCGCGCTGGGATTCACCCGACTCTGCGCGCTCGTTCGCCAAACTGTATGGCGACTATCTTCCCAAGCGCTATAAGCAGGTCAGCTGGACCGCGGCGTGTCCTGCAGGACCAACAGCGGCAGATTGCAGCCACACCGAAGCGATGACGGAGCAGGGAAAAGTCGTCACAGAAATCCACGGTAACGACATGCTCATCCTGGAAGGTTACGACGATACAGTGATCGACAGGGCGCGTGAGGTCTTGCTCAATGGCGTGTCAGCGCCGCCGAGGACCGGCAAGTAGCGAGGGTTCTCATTGATTGCTGGGCAAAACCACAGCAAAGGAATTGTCCTCCGGCGCGCGGACAACGTGTGGAGTAATCACTACGAGGACTTCTTCATCCATCGCATTCTTGTCGTGCACTGAGGCTGCATAGTTGAGGGCGGGAACGCGGCTCAGGAACGGATAGCCGGTCAGGCTGAGCGCGTCCGCGCGGGTAAGCAGTCCAGTCACGACGCTCGATTCGCCATCCATTACCGTGATCGTTCCTTTATATTCGCGATTGTTGATGATGGGCATGCCGTTCACGGTCTGCGTTCCCAGCGAACGGATTGCCAGTTCCAGATTTAGAGTGACATCCCGGTCGCCGTGGATGAGAGGCGTTGCCTTCAAGATCAGTCCCAAATCCTCGAAATAGAAGGATGGGAAGGGCGCCTGGTAGCTCGCGTTGCCGATGACCTGCGCAATCGCGGGCGTGTTGTAAATCGGCGAAAAGGTAGCGTTCACGAGCGGGTAACGCTCCCCGATCTTGAGCGTTGCAGGACTGTTCTGTCCCGCCCGCAGGGTCACGTGTTCGAGGCTCCGAAGGTTGGAGTCGTTCAGGCTGAAGTTAATCATGAGGCCGGTCACACCGGCGGTGACGCCAAACAGAGTAAGACCACCGCCGAAAGTCGCGAAGGGCTGCGAAAGTATGGAATTGGATTGGTTTGCCAGCTGCGCCAGCAATGCCTGGATAGCCGTCGAATTCGCCTGGTTAATTCCGCCGGAGGCGATCAACTGATTGATGAGATTCTGCGCGTTCTGGCCCAGGCCCGCAAGCAGGGAGGGCCCGATGTTGAACATGGTGAACTGGGTAGGCAAGGCGGTGCCGAGTTGCCGTGCCAAACTGGAGCTCACTTCATACACACGCATATCCAGCATCACTTCGGGAGCTCCGCCGCTGAGGCTTTCCAGCAGGCGGGCCGCGGCTTCCACGATCGGTTGCTCGGCGCGGACCGTGATGGTGGATTGCGACTTCTGCGCCGCCACATAACGCAGGTTCAGCAGCACGCGCAGCGAGTTCATCATCTCGTTGAGCTGCTGTTCCGAACTCACATCCGGCAGGTAGAAAGTGCGCAGCGACATGCGCTCGAAGCCACGCCGGTTCTCGATGGTGTCGGCGGCGAATAGCACCTGACGCGATGACAGCGGCACCCAGAACGTTTTCGTGACATGCATCGCCGCATCCATTGCCGTGGCGAAATTCACATCTTCGATGTCGAAGCGCACTCGCCGCTGCTGCACCGAGTCGTCGAATTCAGCCACCACACCATAAGCCTGAGTCACTTGCGTGAGCAGCGTTCTGGCGTCGCCGCGAAAGTGGAAATCGTGGTGCGCCTCTGAGGGCTGCAACTCGATAGGGGTGGACTGCTCCACCACGCGCATGGCGTGGCTCACCGGCTCCTGAGCTTCCGGCATCGAATCGCGCAGCCTCTGGATGGCAAAGTCGTTGGTCGGGTCGTACTCTGTAGCCCGCCGGAATTCACCCATGGCGACGATCTCTTTGTTCTCCTGCATGGCCTTGTTGCCACGCTCCAAGGCTCGCATCACCAACTGCTGCCGGGTGAACTCGCGGGCGGTGATGTAGTCGAGATTGTGCGGGCTGAGTTCGGCCGCCTGCTCAAACTTCTCGAACGCCTGGTCCAGCTTGCCGGAGGATCTCAGCTTCACGCCTTTCTCGAAGTCACGCTTGGCTTGAGCCCGCTCTTTCGGGGTCTCGGTGGGGACAACGGAGGTGCCAGGCGGCATCGTCGAAGGAACTGGCTGGTCTTGCGATAAAGGTTGTGAAGCGGGCTGACTGGATGCGGAAGCAGCCTCAGGCTGCTGCTGCTGCGGGTCGGCAGCCGGTGATGGAATCGGCTGCGAGGTCATCGGAGTTACTTGACCCGTCGTTGCTTCGCTCTGTGCTGGCGGAATGGCAGGCGGAGTGGGCTGCTGTGCGGCGAGCGAAAGAGCCGCAGCCAGCGAGAGTAGGGTCACCGCGAGAAAGCGCATCGTTGGTGAGATTGTAAGTCAGTACGAGGAGGATTGTCGCGCGAAAAGAGCGTGGGAATCCGGGTAGTTGACTCAAGACCCGCAGAACCAAAGGTGGAAAAGCATTGATCAGAACACCTTTGGCGGAAACTCTTCCAGATAAAGCTCCCTCGCTTCCTTAAGATTAGCAATGGCTTCCTTAAGCGTTGTGCCTTGGCTGACGACACCGACCTCAGAACATTCGGCGACAAACCAAAGTCCTTCCTGGTGTAAAACCGCAATGAAAGTCTGATTAGGCATAACGAGCACTTGGTTTGGATCAAAATCCGATCGCACCAAGATCAGTTTCCTCGACTGTGAATTGACTTTCCCATGGTATCTATCAAGCCCGGGACTAAGCGCTCACTGGCCCCGCCGACCAAGCATGCCACCAGCAATGCAAGAAACGGGTGAGTTAGGGAATGGAACACTCCGAGCAAGAGATCAGCTTTGATAGCAAGCGCCACAAATAAGGCCCCTGCCATCCCCACAAGAACTCGCACTCTGCCCTCGAACCGATGTATATCCGGTCCGGCAGCCGGTTCAAAAGTGATAGTCTCGGTTCTAGTTGCTACTGAAAGAAACGCGCCCAAGGCACCCACGGCAGCGGCGCTAAGGGTCTCAAGAACGTCGCGCCATGGTGCGCTGGAGACCCAGTTCAGGGCGAGCAACAGCACTCCTGCAACCGTTAGTCCCAGCAGCGCGATCCGACCGGCTCCGTCAAGGTACCAACGTCTCGCATTTTCAGTTCCCCGCGCCTTAAGATACTTTTCCGCTTCATCTAAAACCGCTTGCGCTTTTTCCTCGTTCTTGTCACCCAAGATGCGTGCCATAGACTCCGCAAGAAGGCGCTCAAAAGGCTCCCGTTGCGACGACAAAAGCTGCGTGGCGGAGAGAGTTTCGAGTCGCCCGATTCTGTTAGCGACATCCGCAAAACCGCATGGCGTGTCCCCGTTGTATGTCCATTCTGGGGATAAGTCCTGGTCGAGGTAGACAAGGTGTTCTTTGTCGGAGTCGATCAGAATGCGGATTGTCTTGTTAAGTGTGGGGTCGACATCACCCTCGCAGAACGGGTGAAATCAGCGACTTGCACACCCGAGCCGCCTAAAGGCCGACAGTCGCGTTCATTTTCCAAAGCGATCCTGTAGTCAACTCCTCGACTTCCCCTCGAGATCGTTTCTCGTGCGCCCTATGCCAACACTACGCCGTCACATACTTTCCGGTCTCCAGCACGCGGCTGGCGATTTTCTCCTGTAGGGCGATCACGTTTACCGGCTCGTGCTTTGCCAGGCGGCGGACAATCGCCATCTGGGTGCGCAGCATGTCGCCTTCAGCTACCGCGGCAATGACTTTCTTCGCCGCAGCTTCCAGCTTCGTGAACGCGCCTTCCAGATAGACCTGGGTCATGGCGACGACCAGCGCAGCCTTGTTTTCGCCATTGGCCTCGACATACTTGCGCGCACGCAGCAGAGCGGAATCCATGGCGAACGTCTCGATGACCATGTCGGCGATGGCGCCCATGATCTCCTGCTGGTCGGCCAGCTTCTGCATGTATTTCTGCGAAGCCGCGCCGGCAATCAGCATGGAAAGTTTCTTGGCGTTCTCCACCAGTTTGCGCTCGGCGGCCAGCGTGCCTTCCAGTTCCTCGCCGGAGGGGCCAGCCATGACTTCATCCATGGTTTTCTTGATGGCGGGCAGCAGCGCGAGCTGTCCGCTCATGGCGCGCTTCAGCAGCCATCCGGTAATGATGAGGCGGTTGATTTCGTTGGTGCCTTCGAAGATGCGGTTCACCCGCGAGTCGCGATAGGCGCGTTCCGCGGGATACTCCTCGACGAAGCCGTAGCCGCCATAAACCTGCACGGTCTCGTCCACGACAAAGTCGAGCATCTCAGAAGCCGACACCTTGATGATGGAGCACTCGACCGCGTACTCCTCGATCGCCTTGCGCACGGCTTCGGGGTTGTGCTCGATCATGGACAGTGCAGTATCCATCATGCCGACGGTGCGATAGACCATCGACTCGCACGCGTAAAGCCACGCCGCCATCTGCGCCAGTTTTTCGCGGATCAGGCCGAACTCGGCAATACTCTTGCCGAAGGCCTTGCGCTCCTTGGCATACGCAATGGCATGCTGCAGGGAAGTGCGCGCCCCGCCGACGCAGCTTGCGCCCAGCTTGAAGCGGCCAACGTTCAAAATGTTGAAGGCGATAATGTGGCCCTTGCCGATTTCGCCCAGCACGTTCTCCACCGGCACCTTGCAGTCGTTGAGGATAAGCGGCGCTGTGGACGAGCCGCGGATGCCCATCTTCTTCTCTTCGGCGCCCACCGAAAAGCCGGGGAAGTCCTTCTCCACCAGGAAGGCGGTGAACTTTTCGCCATCAATCTTGGCGAAGATGGTGAACAGGTCGGCGAAGTGGGCATTGGTGATCCACATCTTCTCGCCGTTGAGGACATAGTGCTTGCCGTCGGGCGAGAGCACAGCGCGGGTGCGGCTGTTCAGGGCGTCCGAGCCGCTGGTGCTCTCCGACAGAGCATAGGCGCCAATGATCTCGCCTGTGGCGAGCCGGGGCAGGTATTTCTTCTTTTGCGCTTCAGTGCCGAAGAAGACGATGGGCAGGGTTCCGATGCCGCTGTGCGCGCCCATGCTCACCATGAAACTGCCATACTTGGCCATGTAGTCGGCGATGATGGCGGAGGAAACCTTGTCCATGTCCGAGCCGCCGTACTCCGCCGGAATGTCGGCGTTGGTCAGGCCCATTCCGCCAGCCTTCTGGAGCAGTTCGCGCGCGACGGACCAGTCCTTGTGCTCCATCTTCTCGGCGTTGGGCAGGACCTCGTTGGTGGCGAAGTCTTCCGCCAGCTTCGCGACCATCTGCTGGTCTTCGTTGAAGTCTTCGGGGGTGAAAACGTTATCCAGGTTGTGATCTTCGAGCAGAAAGCTTCCGCCCGTGGTTTTGGTCTTGGGAGCTGCCGATACGGTGGTTGCCATAATGATCCTTCCTATTGCTGAACTGCGAAAATCCTTTCACCACGGAGACACGGAGGAATCCATTCTCAGAACCGCCTCGCAACAGCCCGTCCTCGTTGCCGTGAAATCCGCGATTGCCTACGTTCGAGACCCGCTTGTGCCGTCCCTACGGGACTCGGATTTGAAGCACCGCTACACCCAGCACTCCGCCTGCGGCTCCGTGCTGGGCTAAACTGAGGCGCCCCTGCGGGGCTGGTTTGTCGTCGACGCAATCTTCTCTCGCTACCTCCGTGTTAGAAATTGCGACAACGCGCATATTGTGCCGTCCCTGAAGGGACTCGGGTCGAAAAATTACCGCCGACCCAGCGTTCCGCGCCAAGAGAAGGCACTTTACGTTGGGCTATCTTGTGCCCGCCCCGTCGGGGCTGGTTTGCTGACCGCAAAGAGTTTGTTCGCAGACCTCGCATCGAGTCGGCGCCAGCTAAACCGGCTTGGCGCCCTTCAATTTTGTTTGTGAATTCTCAGCTTGCTCGCGGTCGACTCGGCGCACCTCCAGCCGCCATCAATCCTGCCGTAAACACAGCGTCATTAACTTCAATCCGAGTTCATCCGTGAAATCCGCGGTTGCTTTTGTTTCGAATTCCTCTGTGCCCCTCCGTGTCTCCGTGGTTAAAACGTTCCTACTGCAAATTCTCAAAGATGCCGGCCGCGCCCATGCCGCCGCCGACGCACATGGTGACCATGCCGTAGCGTCCATTGCGGCGTTTGAGTTCGCGGATGATGCTCGCTGTCAGCTTCGCGCCGGTGCATCCCAGCGGATGGCCCAGTGCGATCGCCCCGCCATTGACGTTGACGCGCGCGGGATCGAGATGCGCCTTCCTGAATGACGGCCAGCGACTGCGCGGCAAAGGCCTCGTTCAACTCGATCACCTCAATGTCGTCGAGCTTTAGCCCGGCCATCTTCAGCGCCTTCGGGATCGCGTACACCGGGCCGACGCCCATCTCCTCGGGTTTGTAACCTGCGGTGGCGAACGCGACGTAGCGCGCCAGAGGCTTCAGGCCCAGTGCCTTCGCGCGCTCGGCTGACATCACGACCGCAGCCGCTGCGCCGTCCGACATCTGCGACGAATTGCCTGCCGTGGTGGTGCCCTTCACGTGGAACGCCGGCTTTAGCGCGGCAGCGCTTCCATTGAGGTGTCGGCGCGCGGACCTTCGTCCATCTTGAAGACGATGTCGGTGCGCTTCGGCTTGCTGCCGTTAGGCGTGGTGAAACTGACCGGCACAGGAACGATCTCGTCGTCGAACTTGCCGGCCTGGATGGCGGCGATCGCATTCTTGTGGCTGCGCACGGAGAACTCGTCCGCCATCTCGCGTGTGATGTTGTAGCGCTTCGCCAGACCGCTCAGCGGTGAGGCCCATCGAGAGATAGGAATCGGGATAGTTGGCGATCAGCCATGGGTTGGCCGAGACTTTGTGGCCGCCCATGGGGATCATGGTCATGGACTCGACGCCGCCGGCGACGATCGTGTCGGCCCCGCCCGCCATAATGCGCTCGGCGGCCATGGCAATCGCCTGCAATCCGGACGAGCAGAAGCGGTTGATGGTCATCGCCGAAATCTCGACCGGCAGACCCGCGCGCAGAGAAGCGATGCGCGCCACATTCATGCCCTGTTCGGCTTCGGGCATGGCGCAGCCGAGGATGACGTCCTCGATCTCTTTGGGATCGACCTGCGGCACGCGTTCCAGGGCGCCCTTGATGGCCACGGCGGCCAGATCATCGGGACGCGTCGCCCGCAAAGTTCCTTTGTAGGCTTTGCCTACCGGGGTGCGCACGGCACTGACGATTACGACTTCACGCATTAGAAACTCCTAGCATATTAGCAATTAGCACTTTAGCATTTAGCAAAAGCTGCTTCCACCTATTGTCATCCCGACCGAGGGCTTAAGCCCGAGCGGAGGGATCTGCGGTTTGCGTTGTCCCAAAGTTCGGGAAAGGACTGAACCTCCTCGTACCCCTCCCCACTGCCTTGATCTTAGAATCAACAACTTAGACGACAAATCCTTGCAAATAATAGAGCCACAATGGTTTATACGTACATAATTGAACCACAAGCAGTTAGCTGCGTTCCTGCGGCCGCTCGCGCGGCTTTGTTGCGTCTACCTTTCCCAACTCCAAGCCGTACTCAGTTCCTCAGCGTCTTGCCCGTCTTCAGCGTGTACTGAATCCGCTCCTGCGTCTTCTTCTCGCCGCAGAGCGACTTGAAGGCCTCGCGCTCCAGGTCGAGCAGATACTGCTCGCTCACCAGCGTACCCGGATTGACCGCGCCGCCGCACAGCACCTCGGCGACCTTGTTGGCGATCTTCACCTCGTGGTCGCTGATGTACTCGCCCTCGCGCATGATGTGCACGCCCAGCTTCAGCGTCGCCAGAATGCTCTCGCCCGGCGCGGGAATGTCCGATGCGCGGGCTGGCGGCCTGATAGCCTTCGTGCACCAGCTCCAGCGCCCGCTCCTTGGCGTCGGTCAGCACACGCTCCCGATTCATAGTGATGTTGTCGCCGGTGGAAAGGAATCCAAGATTGCGCGCCTCGAAGGCCGAAGTGGAAACCTTCGCCATGGCGACCGTCTCGAACGCCTGCTTCATGGCTTCCATCAGTTCGACGCTCTCGCCGCGGCCATGCGGCCGGATGTGATAGGCCTTGTCGAGCGCGCGGAGGGTCATCTCCTTGCAGCCGCCGCCGCCGGGCAAGCAGGCCGACGCCGACTTCGACCAGGCCGCAGTAAAGCTCGGCATGCGGCTGACGCGCAGCGGCGTGCAGAGTGACTTCGCAGCCGCCGCCAAGCGTCATGCCGAATGGCGCAACCACAACCGGTTTCGGCGAGAACTTGATGGCTTGCGTCATGTTCTGGAACTGCCGGACGGCAAGGTCAACTTCGTCCCACTCTTCCTCCTGCACCGCCATCAGCAGCATCATGATGTTGGCGCCGACGGAGAAGTTGCCGGCGTCGTTGGTGATGACGAAGGCGTCGAAGTTGTCGCCCGCGACCGCCGGGCTTGAGCGACTGCGTGATCATCTGCACGATGTCGCCGCCCAGCGCGTTCATCTTGGAGTGGAACTCGATGCAGCCGACGCCGTCGCCCAGATCGACCAGCGATGCGCCCGCGTTCTTCTTCACCACGAAGTTGGATTTCTTGGCGACCGTGACTGACCAGACTCCCTGCGGGAACTTCTTCGGGGCGATAGTTGCCGGTGCGCAGGTCGAAGTAGACGCGGCCGCTGGCGGTCTTGGGATCGTCGGCGTACCAGGTCGTCGTGGCCCGAGGCGAGAAGCTTCTCGACGTTGGGCGAAACCGGCTTGTCTTCCACCTTCATGCGCTTGACGGTCTTGGCGACGCCCGCGGCATCCCACAGCTCGAACGGGCCCATGCTCCCAGTTGAAGCCCAGTCTTCATGGCGCGATCGATCTCGACGACGGAATCGGCGATCTCGCCAATGCGGTTGGCGGCGTAGGTCCACAGGTCGGAGAGCACGCTCCAGAGGAAGATGGTCGGCTTTGTCTTTCGACGGCGCCAGCAGCGTGTTCAGCCGCTCGGGCAGACTGTCGACGGTCTTCGCCATCTCGAGCGACAGCAAACTTCGGCCGTCTGCTGCGGGCGATATTCCAGCGTCTTCCAGTCGAGCGCCAGACGCTGTTCGCCCTCGGCGCTCTTCTGCTTCTTGTAGAAGCCGCCCTTGGTCTTGTCGCCCAGCCACTTGCGCTCCAGCATCGCTTGGAAGAAGTCGGGCAGCTTCAGGTCGCTGCGCTCGTCGTGAATGTTGGTCATCGCGTTGCGGACGACGTGTCCCAGAACGTCGAGTCCGACGAGGTCCGTCAGGCGGAAGGTCGCCATCTTGGGCCAGCCGACGGCAGTGCCGGTCAGCGCGTCCACTTCCTCGATGCTGAGGTCCATCTCCTGCATCAGGCGCATGACGTTCAGCGCGGAGAACGTGCCGATGCGATTGGCGATGAAGTTGGGCGTGTCCTTGGCGTGCACCACGCCCTTGCCGAGGTCGCAGATCGCAGAAGTGCGCGATGGTTTCCATCGCGGCGGGATCGGCGTCGGGCGGTGGGGATGAGTTCCAGCAGCCGCATGTAGCGCGGCGGATTGAAGAAGTGCGTGCCGAACCAGTGGCGGCGGAACTCGTCGGGGAAGCCTTCGGCGATTTTGGCGACCGGCAGGCCGCTGGTGTTGGTGGTGATGATCGTGCCCGGCTTGCGAACGGCCTCGATCCTTGCGCAGCAGGCCGCGCTTGAGCTCGAGGTCTTCGACGACGGCCTCGATGATCCAGTCCACCTCGGCCAGCTTTTGCAGGTCGTCTTCGAAGTTGCCGATGGTGACCAGACTCGCCAGCGACGGCTCGAAGAAGGCGGCGGGCTTGGACTTGACCGCGGCCTCCAGTCCGGCGGCGGCGAAGCGATTGCGCACGGGACCGTCGGCATCGGGCGGAACGATGTCCAGCAGGTAGGAGGGAACACCGGCGTTGGCCAGGTGCGCGGAGATGCGGGCGCCCATGGTGCCCGCGCCCAGGACGGCGACTTTCTCAATCCTTCTCGTGCATGAGTGCGTTTGAAACTCCAGCGCTAGAAGCTCGTTCTTGACTGCACAGACAGCAGCACAGCTCGAGGCTGCGCCGGTACAGAACATTATCTTCCTCTGGACGGTTGCTGAAATACGGATAAGACTGGTTTGGTGTGACGCTGACTCGGAGACGAAGACGAACATCCGCACGGCTCTCCTCATCGTTAGCAAAAGCAACACAAAACGGCCCAAACGTAAAAGTAGCGCGCGCCGTAAGATGTGGGGTGAGGATGGCAACGACGCGCGCCTATTAAGTTGAGCTCGATAGTAATGAATGAATCCTCATTCAGTCAAGAGAATTCGCATAAATTATTTTCTGCACGACTGGAGTCTAGGAAATCAGCTTTGCCAGCAGAAAGGCCGCACCAGCGGCAAGTCCTCCAATCACAATGGTTTGCGAGGCGGAGCGGCCTGGCCGTGAGCCCGTGAAGCGGCCCTTGATGTAGCCGAAAACACCCAAGCGCGAGCAGAGTGACCACTACCGACCAGACCAGCGCCGTGCGCGCGCTGTGCAGCACCATATAGGGCGCAGAGCGGAATGAAGCCTCCGCCGATGTACGAAGCCGCGATGGTCAGGGCGCTTTGCAGGGCGCGCTTGGGATCGGGCTCTTCCAGGCCGAGCTCGAAGCGCATCATGAAGTCCACCCACTCCTTGGGCTTGCGGGTGAGCGCCTGCACGACGGGCGCGCTTTCGTGCGGCGCAAGGCCGTAATCGGCGAAGACATTCTGCACCTCGCGCGCTTCTTCGTCGGGAATCTCCTCCACCTCGCGCATCTCGCGCTGGCGCTCGCTCTGCGTAGTGCTCGGCGTCGCTCTTGGCGGCGAGATAGCCGCCCAGGCCCATGGCGATGGAGCCGGCGGCGATTTCGGCCAGTCCCGCGACGACCACGATGCGGCTGTTGTCCACCGCGCCGGAAAGGCCGGCGGCCAGCGCGAAGGGCACGGTCAGGCCGTCGGACATGCCGATAACGACGTCGCGGACAACTTCGCCCGCCGTGAAGTGGCGCTCAATGTGTGGTGTTTGTGGCATGGTGCTCCTAGCTCGGGATGGGTCTTTACGTATTGCTGGGCGCGCTGGACCACCTCGCGCTCGCCCTTGTAGCTGAGGACTTCGGCGCATCGTCCAACGCGAGCCAGAAGGCTCTCTGCACCTCGATCCGCATCTCGCGGTGAGATGTTGCCCAGCCGCCCGGAGCGATACAGCAGCAGATAAAAGCTGACGATCTTGAAGACGCGCGCGTTGTCGCCCCAGTTGCGCACGTAGAAATACTTGATGTCGGCGAGCTTGCCGACCAGTTCGGCACGCACTCCGGTTTCTTCGCTGACTTCGCGCAGGGCGGTCTGCTCCGGCTTCTCGCCTTTGTCGATCGCGCCCTTCGGCAGGGCGACAAGATCAGCGGCCGTTTTCGGCCTTCGCTTTCGCTGGGCTTCTTGGGCCGCTCCATGTGCGGCTCGATGACCGCCAGAAACCAGCGGCCGCGCATCTTCCGCAGCACCACTCCGCCAGCCGAGAACTCGCGCACCATGCTGAGCCTCAAGTCGAACCGGATAGTTTGGCAGAGTGAAGGGAAGTTGACAATCTTGGTTTGTTGAACCACACAGACACAGAGAAGAGGCAACCGCGGATTACGCGGATGAACGCGGACTTATGGAATTCGAGGTGTCATGTTGAGCGAGCCACGGCCTGCTTTTATCGGGGTCCCCTACGAGTGCCGGTTTTGCACTCGTAGGGGTGATTGGGCCGTGCGAGTCGAAACACCTCTATCGAGCCGAAATTACTCGCAGTTATAGGGGTCCTTCGACTCGGTCGCCCAAGACCGGGGCGACCTTGCTCAGGATGACAAACGGAGGGAGCTTAGCTCTTGCAGCGACCTCACACTGGCCCCGCCGATTCTTCCGCGCGCTGCTGAAAAAAGCTCCAATCGGGAACGAAGCGCTTTCTCTCTGCCTTCGCTGCACGGTCCGCCTTCTGCTCCTCGTACCCGGCCCTCCACCAGATGAAAATCGAGAGCGCCGAAAGAAACACGGGCGGATAGTAGCTGGGGTATCCGATATATGCGCTGAAAGCGGCCAGGCACAGCGCCAACCACGAGCCCAGATAGTTCCGATATCGCTTCTCGGCCCTCGATTTCAGCGCCTCGAACTGGTTCCACTCCCACAGCTGTGCCTTCGCAATCTCCAAGCGCAGCCGTTCGGCATCGTCGCTGCTGAGCACGATCGGCGCGGTCAGGCTCTGGCCACCGGCGGACAACACCAACTGCGAAGCACTCAGGTGAAGCTCGAGTCCGTACACCTCTGTGCGTATCCCGATGGCTGCTTCGGACATGGTTCCTCCGCGTTTCACACCAGCGTGGGATTGCCGGGTCGCGCTACAGGTCTTTCTTCCCCACCACCGCGATGCCCAACTCCTTCAACTGGCGCTCGCTGACTGGCGTGGGCGCGTCCACCATCAGGTCAACGGCCTTGGCGGTCTTGGGGAAGGGAATCACCTCGCGCAGGCTTTCCGCGCCGGCCAGAATCATCACGATGCGATCGAGTCCCAGCGCGATGCCGCCGTGCGGCGGCGTGCCGTATTGCAGCGC
The DNA here is from genome assembly GCA_963782275.1 of uncultured Acidobacteriaceae bacterium. Taxonomy (GTDB): domain Bacteria; phylum Acidobacteriota; class Terriglobia; order Terriglobales; family Acidobacteriaceae; genus Bog-257. The sequence goes on from CAWAJA010000019.1 coordinate 50,504, forward strand.
CTCGAGGAAGAAGCCGAAGCGCGACTGCTGCTCCTCGGGAGACATGCCCAGCGCCTTGAAGATTTTCGCCTGAATGTCCTGGCGGTGAATACGGATCGAGCCTGAGCCCAGCTCCGTGCCGTTCAGCACCACGTCGTACGCCAGCGCGCGCACCGCGCCGGGATCGCTCTCCAGCTTGTCCATGTCGTTCTCGTGCGGCGAGGTGAAGGGATGGTGCGCGGCGTTCCAGCGGCCTTCGGTCTCGTCCCACTCGAACATGGGGAAGTCGGTGACCCACAGCAGGCGGAAGTTGCCATGCTTGAACGCGCCGTGGCGCTCGGCATATTTCTGTCCCAGCGCGAGGCGAAGCTGTCCCGCAGCGGCATAAACCGCATACGCTTGCTGGCGTGCTTTCATGGCGCTCGCAGCCTCCGTGCGCTTTGCACCAGCCGACCACAACCACCAAGTCGTCAGCTTGCGGTTTCGCGAGCTCGCGAATCTTGGCAACCGCCTCAGGGAAAGATTTCTCCAGCCGCTTGATGTCCTCGAAGACTTTCGCTTCTTTGCGATCGCCGAACAGCGTCTTGATTTCGTCGCGTTCCTTGCGCGAGAGTTCGCCGACCTTCGGGATGACGATCGCGACCACCGGCAGCTCGGGATCGACATGCAGCGTCTCGAGGTTTTCGGCCGCGAAAGCCTCGCGCACGTCGGCCATCGCAGGCAGGCGAAGGTCAGGCTTGTCGATGCCGTAGAGCCGGATCGCCTCGTCGTAGCTCATCTGCGGGAACGGCGTCGCGAGATCGACGCCGATGGTCGAGAACGCCGCCTTCAGGAAGCCCTCGACCACGCGGAAGACGGTCTCCGGCCGCGGAAAGCTCATCTCCAGATCGATTTGCGTGAACTCGGGCTGGCGGTCGGCGCGCAGGTCTTCGTCGCGGAAGCAGCGCACGATCTGGAAATACTTGTCGAAGCCCGAGATCATGAGGATCTGCTTGAACAGTTGCGGCGACTGCGGCAGCGCATAGAACTCGCCCGGATACACGCGGCTGGGCACCAGGTAGTCGCGCGCGCCCTCGGGCGTGGAGCGCGTCATGAACGGCGTCTCAATTTCGTAGAAGCCCTGCGAGTTGAGATACTCGCGAATGGCGATGGCGACTTTGTGGCGCAGCTCGATGTTGCGCTGCATCTCGGGCCGGCGCAGGTCAACGTAGCGATACTTCAGGCGCACTTCTTCGTTGGCCAGCACGCGTGTCGGCCGGGCGAGAAGGGAAGCGGCTTGCAGTCGTTCAGGATGCGCAGCTCGTCGGCGACGACCTCGATCTCGCCGGTGGCGATGTTCTTGTTTACCGTGTTCGGCATCGCGCAGCTTGACGTGGCCGATGACGGCGACGACGAATTCCGAGCGCACCGCGGTCGCGCGGTCGTGAACTTCGGCGCCGGCATCGGCGGTGATGACCGACTTGGGTGATGCCGCTGCGGTCGCGCAGATCGAGGAAGATGAGATTGCCGAGATCGCGCCGCTTGTTCACCCATCCCATGAGCACAACTTTGGAGCCGGCGTCGGAGGCGCGCAGCTCGCCGCACATATGAGTACGTTTCAGGTCACCGAGGAAATCGAGCATGATCGTCCTTATGAGGAGAAAGGCTGATTCTAAATGAATCGTCAGCACGCAACAGATACGCAACAGAAATGCGGGGCTGCGAATGTTCAAATCAAACTGCCCCGCAAAGCCCGCAGGGCGTGTCATGACAGCCCAGCGCGCAGTCCCGCGAAGCGGGCGGAGCGCTGGGTTCAGATGTCGGGCATCGAGTCCCTCGGGGACGGGTGACCAATCACATCACGATGTGTGCTCGGTCACAGAGTTCAGCGGTGTTGTGCAATAGCGTATTCCAAGTGCCGCATACTCTTTCCGCAACTTGGTTCACTGCGTATTCAGTACGAAAACTCGAATCGGGCTGATCCGCGATCCTGAGGCTCTGTGGAAGCGCCTGGGAGTGATCGCACGTGCAAGAGACATCTCACTGCTTGTAGCCGGGGGGCAGCCAATCACGTGCATCTGCTGATCGCATTGTCTCCCACGATGACTTTGGCGAATGCAGTTCAGAATCTGAAGGCCCATTCATCGCGGTGGATGAAAGCGGATGTTCCGCCATTCGCGTGGCAGGAGGGTTACGGCGCGTTTGGCGTAAGCGAGTCGCAGCGAGACACCGTTCTAGATTACATCGGGAGGCAGGCCGAACACCATCGGAAATGGAGTTACGAGCAGGAATTCTTGACGCTGGTCCGCAAATCGGGGGTGGAATACGATTCGCGCTATCTTTTTGGTTGACGTGCCCGAGGCACTGCTCTTTGACCTGTCGGTACCCAGCGCTCCGCCCGCTTCGCGGGACTGCGCGCTGGGCTGTCATGACACGCCCTTCGGGCTTCGGACAGGGCTGTTTGGTTGCGAGCCACGCAGATACGCCGCCAACTCTGCGCGCGGTACCTGCACCTGTTCGCCGCTGGCGAGATCCTTGACCGCGAACTGCCCGGCGGCGACTTCGTTCTCGCCGACGATTACGATGAATGTGGCCGCCGGCTTTCTCGGCAAGCTCGAATGACTTCTTCAGCCGGAAGGATTCATCGCCAAGGTCCGCGCTGATGCCGTCGCGGCGCAACTCGCGCGCCAGCTTCAGCGCGTGCACGTTCATTCCCGCGCCCAGCGGAGCGACGTACGCCTGCACCTTCTCCTGTGCCGTTTCGCCCTGCGATTGCAGGGCGAGAATCAACCGATCTTCGCCGATGGCAAATCCGATGCCTGGCGCTTTCGGCCCATCGAGCGACTCGGAGAGTCCATCGTAGCGTCCGCCGCCCAGCACTGCGCTCTGCGCGCCGAGTCCGCCATGGGTGAACTCGAACGTCGTCCGCGTGTAGTAATCGAGGCCGCGCACCATGCGCTCGTTGATGGTGTAAGGGATGCCGACGGCGTCCAGCATCGCACGCACCGCGGCGAAGTGCTCGCGGCACGGCTCGTCAAGATACTGGCTGATCTTGGGCAGCTTCTCGATGATGGGCTGGTCTTCCGGAACCTTGCAGTCGAGCACGCGCAGCGGATTGGTCTCGGCACGGCGCTGGCAGTCGGCATCCATCAGGTGCACGACGGGCTTCAAAGCCTCGCGCAGGGCCTGGTTATAGCGCGCGCGGTCCTCGGCGCAGCCGACAGAATTCAACTGCAACTGCCAGTCGCGCAAGCCGACTTCATCCAGCAGGGTGGCCAGCATCTCCAGCAGTTCCGCATCGCGCAATGGCGACTCGCTGCCTGCGCTGGGCGGCCCGATGATCTCCGCGTCGATTTGATAGAACTGGCGATACCGTCCCTTCTGCGGGCGCTCGCGACGGAACTGCGGGCCAATGCAATACAGCTTCTGCAGCGTGCCTTTCTCGCCCAGTCCGTGCTCGATGTAGGCGCGCACGATGCCCGCGGTATTCTCCGGACGCAAGGTCAGCGACTGTGCCTTCTCGCTCTGCGCACGCGCGCGGTCCTCCCAGGTGAACATCTCTTTGGAGACGATGTCGGTCTCTTCGCCGACGCTGCGCGAGAACAATTGCGTGTCTTCAAAGATGGGCGTGCGGATCTCGTGATAGTTGTAGCGCGCGAAGACATCGCGCACCTTCGCCTCCACCCGGTTCCAGAGGTCGGTGTCGGGCGGGAGAAGATCACGAGTTCCACGAACGGCCTTAATCATGGGAATCAGTTGTCAGTATGCCAGTTGTCAGTAGCCAGTTGTCAGTAGCCAGTTGTCGGTTGTCAGTTTCGACAGCCGCAGCACATGCGCTCTCGCGACTTGCAACACGACGGCTTTTCTCCCGTGAGAGCACGGAGCTCGCTAATAGGTCGGCAGACAACCGGCCACTGATACCTGACGACTGGTTACTGGCTACTGCTTTTCCCTCTCTGCCAGATACTGCTCCCGGTAGCCGAGATAATTACGGGCGTACCGCAGGATCATCTCATCGCCATCGAGCTTCTTGCGGAACTTGCCGGGCACACCCATCCACAACGACCCGGGCTCGACGATCGTGCCTTCGGGAATCAGCGTTCCGGCCGCGATGATCGAGCCGGCGCCAATCCGCGCTCCGTTGAGGATGACTACGCCCATGCCGATCAGGCAGCGGTCTTCGACCACGCATCCGTGCAGCGTGACCGAATGGCCGACGGTGACCCAATCGCCCACGACCACCGGCCATTGTCCCAGCATGCCATGCAGGACACTGCAATCCTGAATGTTGCTGTTGGCGCCTACGCGGATATAGTGCACGTCGCCGCGCAGCACAGCGTTCATCCAGACGCTGGCGTTTTCGCCCAGCACCACGTCGCCAATAAGCTGCGCCGATTCGTCCACGTAGCACGAGGGTGGAAAAGTTGGCGTGATTCCTTTGTAGGGGCGGATCATTGGACTCAGCGTTAAGTCTTTGAAAATACCATGCCGTGGGGGTGGAGCGAAATCATGGCTGGCTCAGGCGTCGCTGCCAAATCAGACTTGCAAGAACCGCCTGCTGTGCTCTTTAGAGACCGCTACGGAGTTGATAGTAGTCGTTTTACGCACGTCATAACCATTTAAGAATGTGATACATAGCTCCATCTACCACGTTTTCGGCATGGCCAAACGAGAGATTTGGAAGTAGAAGTCTAGCTAACGTTGCTCTCGCCGTAAGAGCGGCAAAGACATTCACTCGCCCAGAACCACGGCATTTGGCCGACGAGATATTGAGAAACGAATGCAATTGGAAACAACGGTGAACTGGATGGACGCTGTCCACCCGAAGACAGTGCTTTGCGTTGATGATGAGAAAATCGGTCTGCGCGTGCGCAAGCTGATGCTGGAGGGGCACGGGTTTCGCGTCCTGACCGCCACCAACGGAGAGCGGGGGCTGGAACTCTTCGACCAGAACCACGTGGACGTGGTGGTGCTGGACTACTACATGCCGGGTTTGAACGGCGGCGAAGTCGCCGCCGAATTGCGCCGGCGCCGCTCCGATATCCCGATCATCTTCTTCTCGGCGTACTTCTCGCTGCCGCCTCAGGCGTTGGAGCTGGCGAACGCTTTTCTCACCAAAGGCGATCCGCCGGAGGTGTTGATCGAAAAGATTGAACAGTTGATGTGAATCGTCCGCAGAAGAGATAAGGCGCACCCGGAGGTACGCCTTTGTAGCCTTCTAGAGGCCGCTACCGGCCGAAATACTTGGCGTTGCGCTCGGTGTATTCTTTCCACTTTTCCGGCAGATCGTCGAGCGCGAAGATCGCCGAAACCGGGCAGACCGGGACGCACGCGCCGCAATCGATGCACTCGACCGGATCGATATATATCATCTCTTCGGCCGCAAACTTCTCGCTGTCCTTCTTGGGGTGGATGCAGTCCACCGGACAGGCATCGACGCAGGCCGTGTCCTTCGTACCGATACAAGGTTCTGCGATCACATAAGCCATAAAACTAACGTCTCCCTAAGATCTCTTCGAAGCGGAGTATATCCGGTCGGTAGCAATATATTGATACTATCAAAAAAGGCATCGGCCGGTGGGCCTTACGCCACGCTTGCCGGTTCGCGCTGGCTAGCCGGCTCGTACTCCACGATGCAACCCGCGATAGCGCTGGCTGCAACGGTCAGCGGACTTGCCAGATACATCTGGCCGGGACCGCTGCGACCCGGGAAGTTGCGGTTTTGCGCGCTGATCACCACCTGGTCGGGACGAGTAGAAACCCCGGGCCCGGCATTGATGCACGCGCCGCAGCTGGGCTCGATCACGATCGCGCCAGCCTCGCGGAAGATGTCAAGATAGCCCTTGCGGACGCAGTACTCGCGCGTCTCCTGCGAACCGAATTGCAGGTAAAACTTGCAGCCCTCTGCCACTTTGCGGCCGCGCTTTAGTGCGTCGCCGAGCACTGAGGCGTACATGTCCATGTCTTCGTTCTTGCCCGCCGTGCAGGTGCCCCCATACGCGATCTCGACCGGCACCGGCGTATTCAGTTCACGCACGAACTTGCCATTCCCCGGATCGCCCGGCGTCGCCACCATGGGATAGATGTCGGCGGCGTCAAGCTCAATCACGTGCGAATAATGCGCATCGGGATCGCTGTACAGGCCTTCGACCAGCGTTTCCGCCTCGTTCATGCTCATGCCGCGCCGCTCAACCAGGAAGTCAACCACCTTCTGGTCCGGTGCCACGATGCCTGTGAAGCCGCCGATCTCCGCCGCCATGTTGGTCATGGTGGCGCGTTCGTCCACGCCCAGCGCTTCGATGGCCTCACCCGAATACTCGATGACCTTGGCCAAAGCATGGCCGTGGCGGATGTACTCCAGCGAGAGCAGCTTCAGGATGAAGTCCTTGGCGGTCACGTTGTCGCGTTTCTTGCCACGAATGACGACCTTCACCGACTCGGGAACTTTGAGGCGAACATCCTTAGTGAACCAGGAGTTGAAAACGTCGGTGGTGCCGATACCAAAGGCGACGCATCCCATCGCGCCCACATGCGGCGTATGCGAATCGGAGCCGACGTTGAGCTGGCCGGGCAGAGCGTAGCTCTCGGTCACGATGGAGTGGCAGATCCCTTCCGAACCTTTGCGGTCGCTCAACTCGCCATGCAACTTGATGCCGCGCGACTTGGCAAAATCTTCCTGCTTGAACTTCAGTTGGGTCGCCAGATCGAGCAGGCCCATCTTGCGCTTTTCTTCCGACAACACTTCATCCAGAAAGGTGAGGTGGTCGCGGAAGAACATGACGGTGCTGGCATCGGTGACCGGCTCGTCCTTACCGAGAAAATGCTCAAAGAAGATCGCTGCCATGGGCGTGACATATTCGTGGCTGAAGCGCAGATCGGTGCGCGCGAACCCAGTATCGCCGGGCCTCACCGCCTCGACGCCAACATGGTTCGTATCGCGCAGCATGTGGCGCGCGAAAATCTTCTCCGCGATGGTCATGGGCCGCGGCTTGGTGTGGATCGGCGGCAGAAACGCCTTACCCTGAAGGCGGGCGACGTTGAAAGGGAAGAGGCCGCCGTATTCGATCACCTGGCGCGTGATCTCATCTTCGCCTTGCGTGAACTCGGTCAGCGGAATCTCTTCGCCACGGCGGATTTTGTCAATGATCCCAAAGTCCGTTGCCGTCAGCACGCCCAGGTTCTGGCAGTTCTGCTTGTAAATGCGCTCAATGTTTTCAGCGATCACCAGCTTAATGCCCGCTGACATCTCGGCGTACGGCGACTGCTCACGGCTGGATCCCTTGCCCCGGCGCTTGCCGCTCACGGCACACACGAAGCCGCCCCGCTTCACGTCGCCGCGCTTGATGGGCGTCTCGTCGCCGCACTTCAGACCGGTGTAGGGAAATTCCCCCAGCGTCTCATCGAAGAAGAAGCAGATGTGCGCGGGCGTGATTTCGTCGGTGGAGATGTCGTCACGCAGCTTGGGATTGCGTTCAGGATGCTGGGTGTCCCAAGGAAGGTCTTCACCCGCCAGCTGACGCCCGATGAGCTCAGGGTCTTCGGTAAGGAACAGAATGCGCCCTTGGAGACGAACCATGTCGGGGCGCTTGGTAACAACGCGGTTCAACAGCGAATTGTTCACTGCGTAATTTTACCTCAGAAACAAGAGGGGATGGACGGGATCCCTCACGCCGGACAACCTCACGTTGCGCCGGCGCCGGAGCCCGCTTTCCCTCTGCAAAACGCCCGTTCGCGGACTGATTCATTAGCTCTGCGGCCACCGTCCAACTCCGGCATCATTCGCTGTTCGGATAAAAGCCGGCGGAGGCGAGTTCATGACTGCGTGGCGGAATGCGATAATCTTCGCTTGCGGGGATGGCTTGGAAACAATGAAAACTGCGGTTTTGCTACTCAGTTGTCCGGGGCTACTGGCCCGGCAAGGCGTCGTGGCTGCGATTTCCAATTTCATCATCGCGCATCATGGCGGTATTTTGCATTCCGAGGACCATCCCGACAGCGGAAAGGGTTCGTTCTTTTCCCGGCTGGAGTGGGACCTGGCGGATTTCAACCTGCCGATAGGTGAATTCGAAACTCATTTCAAGCACGTGGCAGACCGCTTTCTGATGAAGTATCGGCTCATTCTTTCTGACCATCGTCCCCGAATGGCGATTTTGGTCTCCAATTACGATCACTGTCTTGCCGACTTGCTTTATCGCCATCATAACGGCGAACTTGCCTGCGAGATCCCCGTCATTTGCAGCAATCACGCGAGTGCGGAGCGACTGGCCGAGTTCTACAAGGTCCCCTTTCTGGCTGTCGTTGGGAAGGAGAAGGGCGAGACCGAGCAGGAGATACTTGGCGTCCTGCGACAACACAATATTGACGTGATTGTGCTGGCACGCTACATGCAAATCCTGTCGCCGGAGTTCGTCCAGCAATTCGAAGGGCGCATCCTCAACATCCACCACTCGTTCCTTCCAGCTTTTGTAGGCGCGAAACCGTATCATCAAGCTTTCGAGCGCGGGGTGAAATTGATTGGCGCCACCAGTCACTATGTAACGGCTGACTTGGATGAAGGTCCGATCGTCGAACAGGACGTGGTCCGCATCTCGCACCGCGACAGGGTGGCAGACCTGATTCAAAAGGGTCGTGACCTAGAGAAAGTGGTCCTTTCGCGCGCCGTGCGGTGGCATCTTGAAAACCGAGTGCTGATCTGTGGAAACAGGACGGTAGTGTTCAACTAGGATGGTCGCAACCAGATTTGGCTTCCGCCCGGTTGCGCCGCGCGCCGTTTCTTCCGGCAATGTTTTCACCATTATGAAACCATCCGCCCACCGCGGAGTTGCGGCAGCTTGTCAGCCGCAACCGCAACGGCCTATCGCACCCGCTCGTCTTCGGATCGGTTTTGAGCGGCACCGACACGGATGAGAGCGATCTTGACTTGCTGGTTGACCCTGCGGAATCCACCAGCCTGCTTACGATTGCCGGTTTGTGAATTGACGCTGAGGAATTGTTGTGAGTCCCAGTATCAGTGTTAAGTCCCAATGGATCGCCGCCGAGATTTCGCGACCAGGTGTTGCAACAGGCCCGGCCTTTATGAAGCACTCGAGCGCCTCGGAGGCTATCTGGATCACATTTCGTAATTCGGTCTCAAATCCCGATCCGTTGAACCATTGCCACTCAGAGGGATTTCTCGTACCCTGAAGCTCATGGAAGTACACTTCACCCCCGAGACGGAAAAGAAGCTCAAAGACCTGTCCGCGCAGAGCGGACGCGGGACTGACGACCTGATTGAGGACGCAATGGCCGGCTACTTTGACGAAGCGCTGCAAGCGCGGGAGATGCTCGACAACCGCTACGACGACCTGAAAAGCGGCAGGGTGAAACCCATTGACGGGGAGGAAGCCTTTGCCCGCCTGAAAGCGAAAACCGAAGCACAGCGCAACGGCGCGGCATGAGCAGCGGCTACGCGCTGCACCTGGAGGCGTTCGCAGACCTCGACGATATACGCCACTACATTGCACAGGAAAACCCGGACGCGGCCGACCGAGTCATGTCGGAGATTTTTGAAACCATTCGCGGGCTTGTGCCTTTTCCCCGTAAGGGCCAGCGACGCCCGGACCTGACCTCGCGGCCTCTGCGCTTCATTTTGGTTCGCGAATATCTGATAGCCTACGCGCCGGAGGAAAAGCCCCTATGGGTTGTCGCGGTTATGCACGGACGGCGCAGTCCCCGCCTTATGGCCGCGATCCTCAGAGGCAGAGAGTAAACTTCGCGTCTCGACGCAGAGGCGGTCGGGGGCCGAATGCTTGACCGCCAACTGCCGAATATCGGCGGAGATATTAAACGTCCTCATGGGCTGTTAGACGGCTACTTCCGCGACTTTACATACTCCATCAGAGAGGGCAAATCCTCCAGCCCGCGGCCCCCGAAGATCTCCTTGAAGTTTGTCATCAGTTCCTGGTGAATGAGCCCATTGGTGGCCAGCACCTGGCGGCTGTCGAGGCGGAACGGCGATCCATCGAAGCCGGTCACGCGTCCGCCGGCTTCCTGGGCCAGGAGAACACCCGCCGCAGTGTCCCATGGATTGAGATTGAACTCCCAGAAGCCGTCGTAGCGACCGCACGCGACGTTAGCCAAGTCGAGCGCTGCCGATCCCGCCCGCCGCACGCCGTGCGAACGCAAGGTGATCTGGTGGTAGAAATGGATGTTCGGATTCTGATGTCGCTTGTGGCTGGGGAAACCGGTGCCGAGCAGCGATTCTGCGAGACTTGCCGTTTTCGAGACGTGGATGGGCTTTCCATTAAGGGTCGCGCCCTGGCCACGCTCGGCGGAGAACATCTCGTCACGCGTCGGGTCGTAAAGGACGCCCGCCTCCAACTGCTCATCTTTCCGCACCAGAGCGATCGAAACGCAGAAAACCGGAAAACCATGCGCAAAATTCGTAGTTCCATCGAGGGGATCGACATACCAGCGATAGTCGGCGCCGGGATCACTGCGTGTTCCTTCCTCGCCGACGATACCGTGTTCGGGCCAACGCGCGTGCAGGCGCTCGACGATCAACCGTTCGGAGGCACGATCGGCCTCGGTTACCAGATCGACGTCGCCTTTGTACTCGAAAGCGACGCGCCGGGCGAAGTAATCCATCAGCAGTGCGCCCGCCTCGCGCGCAATCGCTTCGATGTCTTGCCGATACGGGGTCACTTGGCGGCACTCGCAGAGTTGCCGTTCTTCATGCCCGGTGCGCCTTCTGGGCGGCGCTTGCGCGCGCTGTCCTCCGCGATGTAGGCGATCTCATGCTTGAAGATGAACAGGTTGGGCGCGTCCTCACGCGTCAGCCGCAACATGCGCCGATCGTAGTACTCAATCCAGCCGCTGAGCACTGTGCCATCTATCAGTTTGATCCGCACTGGCTGCTGCTTCTCCCCCAGCATTTTGAGGTAAGCCGCTTCCTGATGAGTGTCTTCAGGAGGGGGATTCCTGCCTGGACGTGAACTGGGGTCATGATTGGAGCCACGGAAAGCCATGAGTTCGATATTAGCAGCTAGCACCGGCAGCGCCCGGGTTTCAGACGTCCGTTCGATCTGAGTTGACCAAGCTTGCCTAGGTCCGGAAGAAATCTTTGATGGCCTGCCACATCACTTGCCCGCCAACGTCAGCGATGGACCCGGTAAGCGGAATGTCTTTAGGACACACCTCGACGCAGTTCTGCGCATAGCCACATTCCTGGATACCGCCATCGCCCATCAGCGCCTGCAGGCGATCGATCTTCAGCGCCTTGCCGGTGGGATGGGTGTTGAAGAGGCGCACCTGGGAAATCGCAGCCGCGCCGACGAAGCCCGTTTTATCGTTGAACTGAGGGCAGGCTTCCATGCAGCAACAACACGAGATACAGCGCGAAAGCGGATAAGCCTCTTCCTGCGCTTCCGCGGTCTGCCGCGGGCCGGGACCCAGGTCGTAAGTGCCGTCCACCGGGACCCACGCCTTTACCCGTTTCAAATTCTCGAAGAGCACGCTGCGATCGACCGAGAGGTCGCGGATGACAGGGAACTTGGTGAACGGCTCCAGTGCGATGGGCTGCTTGAATTGATCCACCAGCGCCGAGCATGCCATCTTCGCTTGCCCGTTGATGAGCATGGCGCAGGAGCCGCAGACCTCTTCCAAGCAGTTGGAATCGTAGGTGACTGGCGTGGTCGCCTTGCCATCGCGCGTCACAGGCTTGGCCGCAATGTCCATCAGTGCCGAAGTAACGTTCATTCCCGAACGATAGGGCAGCTCGAACTCCTCCCAGTAAGGCTTGGACTCGGGGGATTGCTGGCGTTTGATTTTGATGATTACGGTTTTAGAATTCGCCATTTTCGCTCTTCGCTCTTCGCTTTTTGCTCTTCGCTTTTTGCTCTTCGCCTTTCGCCAGCGTCAGATGCCATGCATGTAGGCATTTCCGACAACGGGCCACTGACAACTGCCTTTATGTTGCCGCGTCGTAACGCCGTGGACGCGGCTTGATCAATGACGTATCCACCTGCTCGAATTCAAAGCGCGGCTCGTCGGCATCCGCCGCGAAGTACGCCTTGGTGGTCTTCAACCAGTTGGCGTCGTCGCGCTCCGGGAAATCCGGTTTGTAGTGGGCGCCGCGTGACTCGTTCCGCAGGGCCGCGCCCTGGGCAATCACACGCGCCAGTTGCAGCATGTTGTAGAGTTGCCGCGCGAAGACGAACGATGTGTTGGCCCAGTTCGAGCGATCGCTCAGGTTCACGCGGCTGTAGCGCTCCAGCAGCTCAACCAGCTTGACGTCGGTCTCCTGCAAATTCTTGTTGTAGCGGATGACCGTGCAATTCTTGGTCATGATGTCGCCGAGCTCGCGCCACAGCAGGAACGGGTTCTCGGTGCCGTCGTTATTCATCAGCCGCGAGTTGATTTCTTCCTGTCGTTTGCGCTCGGATTCGTACACGTGCTGCGCCGGGTGATGCCCGCTCTTGATGACGTTGTGCGCGTAACGCACCGAGTGTGGCCCGGCGATGAACCCGCCGTAGATGCACGACATCAGCGAATTCGCACCCAGGCGGTTGGCGCCGTGGATGGAATAGTCGCACTCGCCGCAGGCGTACAGTCCCTCGATATTGGTACGCTGGTCGAAATCAACCCAAAGCCCACCCATCGTGTAATGCATGCCGGGGAAGATTTTCATCGGCGTGTCGCGCGGGTCGTCGCCGACAAACTTCTCGTAGATCTCCAGGATGCCTTCCAGCTTGCGGTCGAGCGTAGCGCGGTCAATATGGGTCAGGTCGAGATAGACCATCGGCTGGCCGTCAATGCCGAGATTGTGCTCGTATACCACTTTGTGAATGGCCCGGGTCGCGATGTCGCGAGGAACAAGATTTCCGTACTTCGGGTACCACTCCTCCAGGAAGTACCAGCGCTCGCTGTCGGGAATGCTCTTGGGATTGCGCTTATCGCCCGGTTGCCGGGGCACCCAGACGCGTCCGCCTTCGCCGCGGGCCGATTCCGACATAAGGCGGAGTTTGTCCTCGCCGGGGATGCAGGTCGGATGCACCTGGATGAATTCTCCGTTGGCGTAGTACGCGCCCTGCTGATAGAGCGCCGACTGCGCCGATCCGGTGCAGACCACCGAGTTGGTGGACTTGCCGAAGATGGCGCCGTTGCCTCCGGTCGCCATGATCACGGCTTCTGCAGGGAAGGTGTGCACCGCCATACTGCGCAAATCCATGGCGCAGATACCACGGCAGACACGCTGGTCGTCGATCACGCCGGAGAGAAACTCCCAGGCTTCGTACTTGGTGACTTTGCCTTCTGCTTCGTAGCGCCGCACCTGCTCGTCGAGGGCGTACAACAGTTGCTGCCCGGTGGTGGCGCCGGCAAACGCAGTGCGGTTGTAAAGCGTGCCGCCAAAGCGGCGGAAGTCGAGAAGTCCCTCGGGTGTGCGGTTGAAGGGAACGCCCATGCGGTCGAGAAGGTCGATGATTCCGGGGGCCATGTCGCACATGGTTTTTGCCGGCGGCTGATTGGCGAGGAAGTCGCCGCCATAGATGGTGTCGTCGAAGTGCTGCCAGGTAGAGTCGCCCTCGCCCTTCAGGTTCTTTGCGGCATTGATGCCACCCTGCGCGCAAACGGAGTGAGACCGCTTGACCGGGACGATAGAGAAGAGGTCAACGTGACCTCCCATCTCGGCAATTTTGATGGTGGCCGAAAGGCCGGCTAGTCCGCCACCCACAACGATGATCTTAGGATGTGCCATATAAAATCTTCAGTATTGCGATCAACCCTTCCAAGAAACCCGTAATTCGCGAAGTTCTACTCGTGTTCCACATAGGGAACCCGGTCGGCGGGCGTCGTCACGAAGCCGGTGACCGTCCACAGTCCAATGCCGACGAGCGCGATCGCCAACCCAAAACAAACAAAGCCGAACTTCCGGCGCGCCTTGGCGCCGACGGTTATTCCCCACTTGGCGGCAAATAGCCAGACACCATACGCGAAGTGCCAAGACGCCGCGACAATTCCAATGGCGTAGAAGGCCACCACCCAGGGGCTCTGGAAGTCGAACCAGACCTTTGAGAACGCGTACTGGTAGCCGCCGCCCATCAGGTGCACTCCGGTGAATCGCATCTCGATGACGTGGTAAAGGATATAAATGAAGGCGATGATGCCGGTCCAGCGTTGCGAGGTGTACAGCCAGTTGCCCGTCCAGGGATATTCGCCGACGTTCGATTCGCCACGATACCAGATGTAAATTCCGTACAGCGCGTGATAGAGAATGGGAATGAAAATGAAGACCCACTCCATCACATGCACAAACGGCAGGCTGGTCAGGAACTTCACCTGATCGTTGTAAGCCTGAACGCCGTTGGTCGCTTCCGAGTTGGAGATGAAGTGCTCGATCAGGAAGGCGCCGATTGGGACAATTCCTGAAAGAGAGTGCAACCTGCGCAAAACAAAGGAGTAACCCTGACCGGCACGGAGCGGAGCTACACCTTTCTCAATTCGAGCAGAACTCGTATCAATAGGACTGGCCGTCGAAGCCACGGAGAAAACTCCTTATTAGCGCGGAACGTATAAGCAAACTCTCTATTATCAGTTTCGCCAAACGACCAAGTCAAGAAAGCCACAGGGCACGTTTGACGCTGGTGAAATCCTGAGAAGATCGCAATCTCAGCCTGACAGCGAAGTTCAGAATAGCTGGTCGATTGGCGGAATGCTTGTGATTTGCGTCACAGCGGTTTTGGAAAAAAACGCCCGGCCTACCGCTGACCCCATTTCAGCTTGTTGCGCAGCACGTCGAAGAAGGTTTTCTTCATCCGCAACAGCCTTACGGTGTGGCCAGCCCGATGGCAGAGCACACGATCTCCGTGCTTGACGGGCACGCCCACCTGCCCGTCGATGCTGAGGAACGCCTCTTCGCCATCGGTCTCGACGCGAAGCTCGATTACAGCCTTATCGGTGACGACGAGTGGCCGATGAGTCAGCGAATGGGGACACACGGGCGTAACCACGAAGGAAGTGACTGACGGCATGAGCACCGGGCCGCCGGCTGCCAAGGAATAAGCCGTAGATCCGGTCGGGGTAGCAACGATGACGCCGTCGGCCTTGCAGTTGAAAACAAAAGTGTCATCGATGACAAGATCGAAATCCACCAGCCGCGCGATGGCGCTCTTGTTTACTACGGCATCATTCAGGGCGAAGTGATGCGCCAGGCACACGCCGTTGCGAATCAGGCTGCAATCGAGCACCGCACGTTCTTCGCTGGAGCAGCAGCCAGCATCAATCGACTCCAGGGTGGAGTACATCTCGCTCAGCGGCACTTCCGTCAGGAATCCCAGCGAGCCCAGATTGACAGCCAGGATGGGAACACCTTCGTGCGCTACGGCACGGGCAGCGGAAAGCAACGTGCCGTCGCCGCCGAGCACCAGAGCGAAATCAGGGTGCTTGCTACCGATCGCATCCCGCGATACTACATCTTCCCCGTCGGCGTATTGCGCCGTCTCTTTGTCCAGGTACAGCTGATATCCACGTTGACGGAACCAGGAGAGCAGCTCCGGCAGGATGTCGGCCAGCTCTGGCTTCGATGGCTTGGAGATGATAGCGGCTGACTTCATGTTTCAGGGTATGGACCTTAGGGCTATGTTACCAGCGGTAAGCATCCGTCGTTCTGAATCGCTAGCCCAGCCCGTTTGCCGCGAAATCGAACCTCGCGTGCAACAGGAACTCGCGGTTCCCCTCTGCTCCCAGGATCGGAGACTCGATGACCTCGGTACTGGTGCCGCCGAGCTCCTCCACCGATCGGGTGACTCGAGACACTGCCGTCTGCTGGGCCTCCGGATCGCGCACGATTCCGCCCTTGCCCACCTGCTCACGACCAGCCTCAAACTGCGGTTTGACGAGCACCACCAGTTCAAGGCGGTCGGAAGGCGGATTCGCTGCCGCGCATCGCAACACGGCCGGGAGAACGAGTGTAGCAGAGATGAAGGAAACATCCATCGCGACAAAACTGATCGGGTTCGCCTGCGCTTGATCGGGCCAAATCTGCTCGGGCGCAAGGTAGCGAGCGTTGGTCTTCTCCAGCAACTGGACTCTGGGATCACGGCGCAACTTTGCGTCCATCTGCCCATAGCCGGTGTCCACAGCGATGACTTTAGCTGCTCCGTTCTGCAGAAGGCAGTCGGTGAAACCGCCGGTCGAGGCACCAATATCCAGGCAGGTCCAGCCACGCACATCAATCCCCCAATACTCCAGCGCGCGCGCCAGTTTCAGGCCACCGCGACTCACAAAGGGCAGATCGTCTCCCAAGACGCGGATCTCGGCGTTCGCTTCGATGTTCGCGCCAGCCTTTTCGATCTTCTGTTCATTCACCAGGACTCGGCCCGCGAGAATCAGCGCTTGTGCGCGCTCTCTCGATGGGGCGAGCCCGCGTTGCAGCAGTAGTTTGTCGAGGCGGGATCGCACGCGGCCAGACTAGCACGGACTCATCAGAGATTTCGATACGCGATGAACCGCCATTCAGTTTCATTCCGCACCTTAGTCAGGGCATTGTGCTAGACGTTTCGAATTGCGAGGAACTTAGCGAATTGCAAATCTTCTTTTCCACAAAGTTATGCACACCTGTGTTGAAAACTCCGCTTGGAAATTCGGTAAGGCCGGAATCAGGTAACTCCTTCTTAAGATAGAATGACGAATCCCCGGGAGCACGAGATGGTGACCAAGAGCGAGAGTCGATCTGCCAGAGCAAAGAAAAAAGTGGCGGCAAAACCGCTGAAGGCGAGCCGAGCGCAACCGGCCGATGGTAACGGAGCCTCCTCATCAAACCATGATGTTCTCCGCAGGATGTACGTTTCCATGCTGCGGTGTCGTACGCTCACCGAGCGAGCCGTCCAGCAACTGGTTGGCAGTGCGCCCACTACTGACTGGAACTTTGCCGTCGGCCGCGAAGCCATCGTTGTCGGCGCCGCGCTGGATCTGGGGCTCGCAGACACGGTTGTGTTCTCTTCGAGTAACATCCCTGCACAGCTTGCGAGGGGAGCCTCGCTGGAGCAAGTGGTATCGCAGTCGGCGCGTAAGAACGGATCTGAGGCAGTGGTCGCGACGGAACCTTCGGCGGCTACCGCGGTTTCTATTGATCCGTTCAACCTCGGAACCGGTCTCGCCTTGGCGCATAAGCTGGAGAAGAAGCGCAATGTCGTGCTCGCTCTGGCCGCTGAGGATACTTCCACGGCCGACCGCTGGCATGAGGCAATGAAGTTTGCGGGAATTCACAAGCTTCCAGTCATCTACGTGCTGCAGCGAGGTTCTGCCTTCGACCTTGAGCCTGCTAAACGGAGCCCGGCGCTGGACGATCTTAGCTTCGTGGCAAGAGACTGTGGCTTTCCGGCCATCATCGTAGATAGCAACGATGCGGTGGCGATGTGGCGCGTCACCCAGGAATCCATCCATCGCGCGCGAAACGGGGCCGGCCCCACACTGATTGAGTGTGAGATTCAATTGACCCAGTCCGCAGGATCCCCTGGAGCACATGGAGCACTACATGAAGAAGCGCGGCGCATGGGATGACAAATGGAGGCGGGACGCCGTGGGTCGGATTGAGGCCGAGATCGCGGAGGCAGACACTCGCCGGAAAATAGGCTTCCTGAAAAAGAGCCGCACCAAGTTGGTGCCCGACTTTCGATGTCACACAGAGCTTACAAGCCCCTCCGAACTGACTCTTAAGTTACAGCTTCTCGTAAAACTCACAGGCCGAGCACGAAATGTACATACCGCCAGGAATGTCGCGTTCCCGGTCTTTGACGCGCTTTACCACGCGCGTGGGCTTCCCGCACTTGGGGCAATCCGTACTCTTGGTGGTGTCCATGACCTTCTTGCGGTCAGCCGTTTTTGCAACTTTAGCCATTCTTTTCTCCTGAACAGTGAAAGACTCCGCCCGCAGCCATTTGCAGTCGTCGAAAACAGCGCCAATTTCGGGAGTAAAACTTGCGATCGAACCAGACATCCTGGGCCTTCAACGGGTCCCAGGCCAACAGCGGACGCTCAGCGCCAAATCTACTCGCCGGGTAACGAGACTATTTTACAGTAGGGTACACAGCGATGTCTTTACTCCGTGCTTTTCAATCGCTCGCTGGTTATCGATCGGTTCTCACTTCCCTGGGAACATCGCGTAATGGCTGGCCGCGCCCATGAAGAACAGCATGGGGAATGACAGGACAAAGTTGACTCGGGCACATAGCGCGGTGAGCCTCGCAAACTTCGCGGCTTCGAGGTGGCATCGCAGTTCCATGCAGTAGCATTGGCTTCGGTCCACCGAATCATCTGCTTTTGCATGCGCCAGATGATGCCCCAGACATTCAGAAGCATGAACCAGCCCAGACCTCCGCCGATACCGATGGCTAGCGCGCGACTGCTTTCCCATCCGTTCTGGTTGAGGGACAAAAAGATATACGCCGCTCCAATGACTGCTGACTGCCACAATCATGCCCAGGACTGGCCCCTTGCGCAGGCCCTCCGCGGGCGACATGAGCGCGCCCATCTCGATCGCGAAAGCCAGAGTCCAAAGCACAAAGAAGCTGCCGAACATTCTTCCCGGAGAGGCCGCATCGCCAGCCACGCTGGCAGAGCGGGCGTCCGTGGCAACGATGTGCATCCAGTAGGCGATTCCGGCCAGCACGGTAACAACGGCACTCCAGCGGAACCACCACAAAGCGCGAGGCATCAGCTTGGGGACCACAATTCCACGGGATTTGGCATCGAGCTCCTGCAGGAACGGCATGTTCACCAGGGTGAAGAAGTACAGCAGCCCGACCCAGGTTATGCCGGCTACAAGATGTATCCAGCGAAGTACCATCAGGATGGCTACTTCACCGCCAGGAAAATCAATTTGTGGTGCGGTCCATACCCCCATAAGTGGAGCAAGCATTTGGCCTCCAAAGTGTGGCATTTACTAGCCTTGCTGGTGCACGGCGTCCGCTTCTTGGCGGTGCGCGAATTCTACATCACTCAGCCATGTGCTTGTTTTAGTTGAAATTGCGCCGCAGCCGCCTTATCGTTAAGGAGCTAATACTTTGGTTCCGCTTCCGCGTTGGCGTTTTCGCCGGCGGTAGCGGTCGGCATCGTCGCCAGACCCTCACTTTTTTAAAGGGCCAGGATTTTTGGGCTGGGATATTTTTGCACGTTTGCCGCGGAGGACCTATGGAACTCAAGCCAGCACAGAACATACAAGATTCCTTCCTGAATACAGCCCGCAAAGACAAATGCGTCATCACGATTTACTTGATCAGTGGGGTGAAACTGACCGGAAGAATCCGCTCCTTTGACAAGTACTCGGTGGTAATGGAAACCAATAACCAGGAGCAGTTGATTTTCAAGCATGCCATATCCACCGTGGTGATGGCCCGCTCCGCTCACTCCGAACGGCACTTCGAACACCGGCCTGCTGCCGAGCCCGCCGCCTCTGCGACTGGCGAGGGTTCGAGTGCAAATTCCGAGGATTGATCTATCGCTCGCGCCGGTGGAATGAACTCTGGGCCGAAGGTTCGCTCGTTGCCGACCGGCCGAAGCCAGCCCGAGAGTGTCTTCTTGGTAGGAGTGGAACTCCCCACGCGATCTGCAGCCAAGGGTACAAATCTCCGGAGGGCGGGGGCTGGCTTGGAAGCTGGCGCCGACGCAGGTACGACTGCTGGAGTGCGCGGATTGTCTTCAGGTAAGATTCCCCCCAGCGCTCGCGTCGCAAGAAATGCCGCGGCCTCCCATTCGCACGCTCATTCTGAAGAACACCGAGAGTTCTCACCGGAAGAATCCATGGCCGAGCTGCGGGAATTGGCCACCAGCGCCGGCGGCAGCGTTATTGCCGAGTTTCTCCAGCGGCGTCAGAAGCCCGATCCCGCCACGCTGATCGGCAGCGGGAAACTCGAAGAGCTGAAAGGAGCGGTTGCGTCGAGTTCTCCCGATCTTGTCATCTTCGACCACGAGCTGACACCCTCGCAGCAGCGCAACCTTGAACGCGAGCTCGACGCGCGGGTTATCGACCGCACGCAGCTAATCCTCGACATCTTCGCGCGCCACGCTCACACCCGTGAAGGCCAGCTACAGGTTGAGCTTGCACAATTGCAATACCTGCTGCCGCGGCTGGCGGGGCGCGGCATCGAGATGTCACAGTTAGGCGGCGGCATCGGGACTCGCGGTCCTGGCGAAACCCAGCTGGAAACCGATCGCCGCAAGATTTACCGGCGAATCCGGCATGTGAAGGAGCAACTGGAGAATGTCCGCCGGATTCGCAGCCAGCAACGGCAGCGGCGCGAATCCGTGCCCATCGCGACGGTTGCGCTGGTCGGCTATACAAATGCCGGAAAGTCGACGCTCTTCAATGCGCTCACCAAAGCGGGGGTGCTGGAGAGCGCCACGCATGTTCGCCACCCTCGATCCCACGCTGCGTAGCGTGACGCTGCCTTCGCGTCGCCAGGTGCTGCTGTCGGATACTGTCGGATTCATCCGCAACCTGCCGCATACTCTGGTCTCGGCCTTCCGCGCAACCCTCGAAGAGGTTCAGCGTGCCTCGTTGCTGCTGCATGTGGCCGACGTCACCAGTCCGACGGCAGGCGAACAGCAGGCACAAGTGGAAGTGGTGTTGCGCGAGTTGGAGTCGCAGGACAAACCGCGGCTCTACGTTATGAACAAAGTCGATTTGCTACCGGTGAGCAAACAAGAGGGCGTGCGCGACACCGAGAATGTGATCCACGTATCTGCGGCGAAGGGAACCGGTCTCGACAAGCTGCTGGAGCACATCGACGCTCAGATAGCAGAGGACCCTGTGCGACGGGTGCATTTGCGAGTGCCACAATCGGAAGGGAAAATGCTGGCGACCCTCGATGCCAAGGCACGAGTCTATGGGCGTGAGTACCGCGATGGCTGCGTGGATCTGGATGTTCAGGCGCCGGAGTCGCTGCTGCGCAGGATGAAAAGCTTCGTGGTGGAGTGATGATTCGTTCGCGCTTCGTTACGCCTTGTGCTGGGGCAACGGCAGAATTTGCAGCCAGGGGATTTTCTTGAAGTCCTTCACGTCGGCCGTGACTAGGACGTTGCCCTTGCCCGTTACGGCAGCAGCGAAACAGTCGGCGTACGGCAGTCCGTATCCGGCCTTGAACTGGGCTGCCGCTTCCGTGATCTGCTCATCTGCATCGATTACCGTCAAGGGTAACAATCGAACCTGCCCCATAAATTCTTGTGCTTCTTTGAAACCTCTTTTCATGGCGATGTTGTAGTAGACCTCGCCCCAGTTAATCACGGATAGTAACAGCGTGGCATTGCCATCGCGGGCCTTTTTAAATAACCCTTCCACGATATCCGCTCCAGGTTGATTCATCAAAAACCGATAAAGAGCGTTTGCATCAAGCACGTGACACTTCATGCGAACTCCCGGTCAGTGTCGCGTGCAAGCCTCTCAGGCATACCTTGCCTCGCGAGGCTTCCTCGCATGCTCTCGATGAACGCGTCTGTGACCGGTTGGATAAATAGGCGGCCTTTTTCCTCGACGAAGGCGATTCGCGTGCCCCGCTTGATGTCGAAACGATCGCGGATATCGGCGGGAATGACGACCTGGCCCTTAGCGTTGACGGCGGAGTATTCAATATTGCTCATGGTGTTAGATTATATATCAAGGTATCTCAAATCGAGTAAAGTATGACTGGATGTGATAGGTATTACGGCGACGACAGATGTATTACCAAAAACGTCAAACTAGCGGCGGGGTGGTTCCTGCATCCGCCTGCTCGTGCGCGTGGTAGCTGGAGCGCACCAGCGGACCCGACTCTACGTGGCGAAACCCCATCTTCAGGGATTCTTCTTTGAGGAAACGAAACTCGTCGGGCGGGTACAACCGAGCGACAGGAAGGTGATCTTTCGACGGTCGCAGGTATTGGCCGATGGTGAGGATGTCCACGTTGCGCGCTGCCAGGCCGCGAAAGACCTCGATCAGCTCGTCCGTGCTTTCGCCGAGGCCGACCATCACGCCGGTCTTAGTCGGGATCGCAGGATTCATCTCCTTGGCGCGCTCCAGCAGGCGCAGGGTTCGCTCGTAGCGCGCGCCCGAGCGGGCGACACGGTACAGCCGCGGCACGGTTTCGGTGTTGTGATTCAGGATGTCAGGCTTCGCGTCCATCACAATGCGGAGCGGTTCTTCCAATCCCTGAAAATCGGGGATAAGGACCTCGACGCGGCAACCAGGCATGCGCTGACGAATCTCGCGGATGGTGTCGGCAAACACTCTTGCGCCGCCAACATTGTCATCGTCACGATTGACGCTGGTCACTACGGCAAACTTCAGCGCCAGCTTCTCGACGGCTTCGGCGACGCGACGCGGCTCGTCGAAATCAATCGGCTGCGGTCGTCCCTTCGGCACCGCGCAAAATCCACAGCGTCGGGTGCACAGATTGCCCAGCAGCATGAAGGTCGCGGTGCGATGGTTCCAGCACTCGCCGATGTTGGGGCAGTGCGCCGACTCGCACACGGTATGCAGCTCCAGCTTGCGCGCCAGCGTCTTCAGGTTGTGGTAGTTCTCGCCCATCGGCGCGCGCGCCTTCAGCCACTCCGGCTTGGGCGCCAGACGGTGTGGAGCAATATCAATCTGGATCAGTTCAACGGCGCTTGCCATGGACGTAACTATTGTACAAGTTGTGGAAAGCGGTTAGCCATCAGCTATCAGCTATCAGCCTTCAGTTCCTTATGTCACCGGATAGATAATGCTTGAGCCATTTTGGCGAGCAAGTGTTGCCATTCCTCGAGCCACAGACTGACGGCTGACAGCCGGAGAGCTGACGGCTATAACGTGTGCAAATACGCCATCAATGCCTGCAACTGCTGCTGCGTCAGCTTTTGTTGGAAGGCTGGCATCTTGGAGCGGCCGAGGAGAATGATGTCGGTCACGCGGTCATCGTTCGCGGGCATGCCATTCTTCATGTAGGGGTGCTTGAACAACCCTGCAAGGCTGGGGCCGCGCAGATCGCGCTTGCTATAAGCGTAGTGACACTCAGCACACCGCGCATCGTAGACTCTACGTCCGTAAGCCTGCTCGGGGTTAAGCCCGAGTTCTGCGTCCGACTTGCGAGGCTCAGTGTCGCAGGCGGCAAGGATCGTGATCGTGATCAGCACGAGGGCAGAGAGAAAGGCAAACCGCGCAGGCTTTGGCTCCAACGTACGGTCCGTTCTTCGACTCATCTTTGTGGGATGGGAGGCCGACACTGCGGCTCCGACAGAGTTAGAATACACCTCGCATGACCATCGCTCTCAAACGCGTGTACGCTGAGCCGTCACCACAGGACGGTGCGCGCGTGCTGGTCGACCGGCTCTGGCCGCGCGGTCTGACCAAGGACGCTGCAGCGCTCGACGCTTGGCTAAAGGACCTCGCGCCCTCCGACGAGTTGCGCAAGTGGTTTCACGCACACCCGCAGCAGCGGAGCAAGTTCCGCGAGCAGTATCTGAGAGAACTCTCCGCACCGGCGGCCCACGACGCCTTGCAAAAGCTCTATGAGTTGAAGGATGAACGGCGGCGACTGACGCTGCTGTTCGCATCCAAGAACGAAGAGTACAACAACGCCGTCGTGCTGAAGCAACTGGTCGAAGGCGACCGCAAACCGCCGACTGGGACCGGTCCAATCCGCGCTGTCACCACCAAACGCGCGGCTCGCCGGAAGTAGCGACCTCTCGCGAGAACTCCAAAGTAGAATCATCCAAGCTATCATCACGAGCAGGGACTTCGATTCCAATCAAGGGACGTGCTGCTCGTTGCACACCAGCCAATGATTCTCCGACCTCAAGAAACATCTGTATCCGTTGCTGGCTTTGTTCCGGCCTGGCAAGCTGTGGCCAGCGCGCAAAGGGCAACGTGTCCGAAATATCATCTGGTGCGCCAACCTGACCACGCGCGACTTTCGGGCCAGATCGCCGAGCGGCTCGCGATCGCGGGCGCGCCTGACATCGACGACAACATTGTGCGCGGCATCAACCTGCACGATGAAGGCTGGGCTGATTTCGACAGCGGTCGCCAGCGTATGGAATCGACCCCAGCCAAATACTCAGCGAGCAACATCGCGTTGAGCCTAGAAGGGAAGCCGCTCTCCTTTTCTGAGATCAAGGCGGGAGACTTTCTGCGCGCGTGGAACGGATCCATCGAATCAGCCGAAGCGGTCGCGCCGATCGCTGGCCTCATAGTCAGCGGACATTTCCGCCGGCTAGCGCAGTTCGGGATGAGCACGGGAACGTACTCGGACGACGATACGCAGCGCGTGCGCGAATTCATCGCCCGCGAAGAAGAGCGCCAACGGCGACTCTTGCGCTTGCAGTCGCGAAGCGAAAAGGAAGTGGAGTATTGGACTGACATGCTTCAGTTTTGCGATCTGCTGTCGCTCTATTTGTGCTGTGGCTCGCAACAGAGCGTCGAATTTCCGCAACGCCTTGGACCGCAGCACGAGACTGTAAAGCTACAAGTGCAGGACGGCGTCAACGTGCTGTCGCCGTTGCTGTTTTCGCGAGAAGCGGAGTTCTCGCTCGAAGCACAAAGTTATCCGACCGAAATAAATTCGTCGTCAACAAAACTGAACTGGCGAGTGCGGTGAGCTGGGAAAATCGAGAAATCTAGAGATTATAGGGGTCCTTCGACTCGCCCGCGCAAAAGCGGCGCTGGCTCGCTCAGGATGACAGCAACAATCCATGACCACTAGCCACCAACCACTAACCACCAACCACTAACCACCAACCACTAACCACCAACCACTAACCACCAACCACCAACCAACCACTATCCACTCTCCTGCTGCTTCCGCAATCTTCTCGTCTCGGCCAGCAGTGCCATGCTGTGCATCAGGTTCTGCATGGTGACAATGCCCACCAGCATGTGCTGGTCCACCACTGGGATCATAGCCAGCCCGCGTCCGCCCAGCTTGCGAAACGCCGACGCCAGCGAGTCGGTCCGCTGCGCAATTTCAAACACGCGAACCATGGCCGACTGCACATAGCCGTTGCCTTCAACCCGCAGCGCCTGCACGATACGCGCTTTGCTGATGACGCCCACCATGTCGCTGCCACGCACCACCGGGAAGTCATCCTGCAGGGTGTGCACCGCTTTGTGGAGCGCCGCCTCCAGCGTGTCGGCCGGCGACAGGGTGGAAAAGCCGGTCAGCATCACGTCTTCCATGCGCACGCTCTCCAGTATCGACTGGAAGACAACGGAGCGGTCCTCAAGCTGCGCGCCCACGAAAAGGAAAAACCCAATCAGCATGAGCCACGCATTCCACACCGCACCCAGGAAGATGAACAGCATGGCGAAGCCCTGCCCGATGGCGACCGCCCGCCGCGTCGCGTGCACGTAATCCATGCGTTCGGCTAGCACCGCGCGCAGAATCCGCCCGCCGTCCATGGGATAGGCGGGCAACAGGTTGAAGCCGCCGAGAAACACATTCCCCCAGAACAACGCCCGCGGCAGATTGCCGGCGTGTACGAAGGGCTGGCTCCATAACTTGACTTGGGGCATAAACGCCAGAATGAACGCGCCCGAGGCGACCGCAATCAGCAGATTGACCAACGGCCCCGCCGCTGAAATCCGGATATCGCGCGCCGGATCGGCGTTGCGCTGGCCGGTGTCCTCCATCAGCGTAACGCCGCCAATGGGCAGCAGAATGATGGAGCGCACGGCGACACCGTTGCGGCGCGCCACCAGCGCGTGTCCAAGCTCGTGCAGGACCACGCATCCGAAGATGATGCCGACCAGCGCCAGACCACGCAGCGCGCCTGCGGTGCCCATGGTCACCGACTGCGTGAACCATACAAACGCCAGCAGAAACACGAACGTGAGATGGATGCGGATATCCACCCCAAACAGATGTCCTGCGGGAAATGACCAGCTTCTCATTGAATTCATTCTAGCAACCAGTGGCCGGTGACCGACAGTCCGAGCGGCGCAAGCGCCGTTTGAAGCTATCAGCTATCAGCCGTCAGCTTTGAGCCGAGGCTGCAGGTCTCAAGAGGCGTCATTCTGAGCGGCGGCCTTTTGGCCGCCGGAGTCGAAGAACCTCTATAGCAGCTATAGCAGCCAGTAACTCTTTAAGCTGTCATCCCGGGCGAGGACTTTAGTCCGAGGGAGGGACCTGCTTTTTCTCGACGGCCGTGAAGCGGTGGCTCGCTGTTAACTATCCACTAACCACTATCCACCATCCACTGTCTTCCCGTTTTGGGACAGCCTATTAACCAGTTAATAACCTCCCCCCTCCCCCTCGTGTTGTTTAGAATCATGAGATTACGAACTTTTTCCCGGCAAATAATAGAGCCCCAAAAGGTTTAGAAATAAGTGCTTTAATTGCCATAGGTTACGAGCACGAATTGGACCCTCGACCAACCTGTTTACCTGAATGCAGGGAACGTGGCAGTTATCGACTGGTAAGTAGATCATGACTCTATCCACTATCCACTAACCACTCTCCACTGCCTTTTCTTCAGGCCGCACACTGGGTGCACCGAGCGAGGAAACACAACAACAACCTCCTCGCACATTTCAGTGATACCGCGCCGAGCCGCTTGAGACAAGGACTCGGATCACGTGGGCTTGTGACGGAGTTAGACCAACCGGTCGTCATTCCAGCCTTGTCCTCACGAGCGTGGCGAGGGATCTGCTTTTGCGTGATTCACCGAAACAGCGGATTCCTCGCGCCAAAGTCGGGCGCTCGTAATGACGAATCTTGCGTTTTTCTCACGAAGCCAACCGTGCGAAGATTGGGCGGTGCGCATCGAAACCAATCTATACGCAACCGCGACGCCCGAAGGAGAACTAGTCTGGACGGGAATCAGCGGCTCCTTCAATCCGAGTTCAGCGGCGAAGGCAATTGATGCAGTCGTCAAAGTGGTGGTGAAGGAGCTGGAGATGGAGGAGATTTTCTGAACGGCGAGGATTTCGCAATTCCAACACTTGTGGTAGCGCGACAAGAGATGGCGCCCGGCCCTCTGATTGGCAAGCCCGCCACCAGTGGCGGGCTTGCCCTCGAATCTGGCATGTTCAACTACCCTAGAGCAAAGCGTGCCTATTTCGGCTTCCCGGGGGGCGGCCGCAAAGTGCAGCTGGTGCACAATTGCATCGACACGCTGGAGAGATGATAGAAAGCGGGAACCTGGTGGTGCTGGAAGGTTAGAACGTCGAACGTCGGGTTTCCCGTTCCCTCCACTTGAAATACGAAATACTGGTAATCGAAGGTACCACTCTGCACCATGGTCATCAAATCGAAGCCCTGCCATTTTGCCTCGAAGGAGCTTCCGCAACAGAAGCCGGAATACCCCAAAAGGTCATTGGCCAAATAGAAACACACCAAGTAAAGTTGTCCCGCCTGAGTTGTTACAGACTGTGAAATTCTGTTCTCACCGGGGATTGTACCCAGCCAAAGGTTGTAGGTTTGGCCCGACTGCGAGCGAGAGCTCGACACAAAGGTGTACGGATCAGGAGGATTCGGAAAAGCCACCTTCCACCCGGTCAAGTCGCCCGTCCCGAAGTTACCGTTTGTGAGTAAGTTAGGCGTCGTTAGCTCATTGCAAGGAAAGGACTGAGCTTCGGCAACAGCCGTCGTAGCGATGATGGCGCAAGCCATGATGGCCGCCAACGAGGCTATCCACAGTACTTTCATGAACCGTGCATTACTGGATCCTTTGTAGCCAGTGGTGATCATGCGATTCTCCTTTTGGATTTGGATTTTGTTGGGCTTACGGCATCCGTGACCTGGATGCGTCACCTTGGCTCACTGAAAGGAAGAGGGTTACCATGCGGCGCCGCGGAGCCCGGGATGATAAGGGCGGCGCTGACCTAGAGAGTTCTGGGGAAAAGCTTGCTTACTCCCGCTAGCTCGCTAAACATCGGCGAATGCCATGCGAGAATCCCCCTGTGGTTTTCCAAGAAGCCTGACGGCTTAACAAGACGAAGCCCAAACCCCCAACTAATGCCTGCCCTGAACAGGCACCATTTGCACGCGGAGAAAAATGAACGCAAAACGCTGCTTGCCAGCGCAGGAGCGCTCCCACGGTGAAGAGAAATTCTTACATGCCGGACCTAGTATGCATCCTGAATGCGCTATCGAAAGTTCATCGCACGGAATCAGGAATGAGAACCATCCAGGGGCATGACACTTTGCCTTTTAAAGTGCAATGACAGTACACCTAATTTATTGCGAAGTCCAGACCACAAAGGTGGATTTTCTTAATTAAAATGAGAGGCGGAGCGGGCTGGACTACTATCCTGAGAGTTACAAGACTGGACTACTATCCTGAGAGTTATAAGAGTGGGTGTTAGAGAACCAACTCTTCCCCAGCGCAGGAACCCCGCACAATCACCTTTATGCTTGAGTTGGAATTTTTCTAGTGATACTGGAACACTCAAGCCCTCACTGCTCCAGTCCGGCGGCGAAAGCGATCGACGCGGTCGTTAAGCTGGTAGTCAAGGAGCTGGAGAAAGAGGAGATTTTCTGACCGACCTTGTGATTGCCCTGCGAATCCCACCCAAGCAGAAGAAGCTTGGGTGGGGCACCCGCAACCAAGCAACAGGAGCTTGGGTGGGGCACCCGGTAGGTCACCCGCCAGAGGAGGAAGTATTTTCTCTTGACGTCCCCTTTTATAGAACCCGTCGAACCCACTGCTCGAAGTAGCCATCTGTGTCGAAGGAAACTTCTCCGTGTCCAGCGTTGCGGAAATCATCCGCAATCAGTTTTCCCCGACTGCCGCAGACAATTTCTATCTTGGCGTGCTTACTAGGGACGTTCAGAATGGTCTCGTATGCACGCTGATCGACTGAGTCCATACTGTACCCGCAAATCACGACTTTGTTTGTCTGTTTAAGCGCCTCCTCTGCCTGCGACCAGAGATGGTCAAAGAAGGGCTTCCATTCGATGCCGAACGGGGTACGGTAGAAAAACTCTTTGTTGCGACCAGGAAGAATCAGGCTCACGAGCGCACCGCCGCCCGAATAGGTGCGACCTGAGAAATCAGCGTAGCCGAGGTACTCCGCATCGGCTTTGTGGATAACCGGCTGGTGCCCAAGAGAGAGGTTGGAGCCGACTGCTACCGGCCCGGAAGCTACGCCGCCAAAGATGGGGGCGAGCCAATTGATACTGCCGTGCAGCTTGAGCACAAGAATTGGCGATGATTGCGCAGTTGTCCCGAGCGGAAAGTCGTAGCCTTGTGACACATCCCACTTGCCTGCGCGCTTGAGTTCCCGCTCAAGCGAATCGTCATAGTTAAAGGTGACTATCACGTCTCCGGGCTGAACCACTCTATCCGCGAACTCTGCGTAAGCATCGGCAGGGCGAAGATGAAGCTCGCGAAACCATTCCCTCAAGCTCTCCAACAATTGTCCACGAGTATTGCCGAGCCGATTCCGCTGGAGTCGATCTTCCACGGCTTCACTTTCAGCCAATGAAACAATGGAGGCCTCTATCTCGGTAATCACATCTTCGATGTTGGGTGCGACTCCGAAAACTCCTGCCAAAAGGTCGGCGGAGCCCCGGAAGCGGCCTCCCGGATACCCTGCCATCCACTCCAGCCACTGCTTGCCCATGTCAGATATGAGCGGGTAGCCGACGTGCTTGGAGGCTCCAGCACCGAGGATGTAAACAGTTCTCATGCGTGGCCGGGTGGCGATTCTTGTCGTCGAGCAATCAGGGATGCGTCGCGGTGGAGGAAGTAGGCGCCGCTGTAACAGCCGGTTGCGAAGCAGTGCTGGCCTCCAATTTCGCGACGTCTCGCATCAGTTGCTTTACGCACATGTCAGCCACGTCGGCACTTGCTCCTTTGTATTTCGCACCTTTGCTCTCCTGGGTGGTGGTCCAGATAACATCACCATCAGGATTAATAAGTCGGAGCGAGATGCGCGCCTTCTCTGTCGTTTCCGTACTTGCCGACGAGTCGCTTATGGCCGAACGACCGGCGACAGTGCTGTCGCCAAATGCGTGCAATTCCTGATGCGTTCTCTCGAGGGCTACTCCCCTTAGCGTGGCGTCCGCACGGTCGTGATTTTCGGTGACAATGAAGCGCTTGCTGGCGACTAATGCGGCGACCACCATCGACTGCATCTCTTTTGAAATAGGATCATCGCCAAAGCTATCCACGAAAATGCGTTTTACCTTCAAGAGGTCGGCAGGAGTGGAAACTCTAGGCGATGCGGGCAGCGTCTGACCTTGGGAGGGGGCTGCAGGCGGCGCGGCGGCTTGTTGCAACATAAGGCAAGCAACGAGAAGGGCCTGGATCATGGCATTCCCCCCATCCCGCTTTTCCGGGCCTCGTCATCCTCGTATTCGACCTTCCTGCCAGTGCGCGCCTCAAGCGTAACAATGGTCACTCTAACGATTGACTTGCCGAGTTCAAACACGGCAGCGTGTTGCTTGTCTTGCTCGTCCTTCCAGCCGACACTAAGGAAATGCTTCCTCTTCTTAGAAAAGAGGGCAAGCGGCGTGAGGGCGATTGCAACTCCGAGCCGCCGGCCTGCCTTTTGGCCATACTCCAGATCATTTACCTGGTCGTAGGGGATGCCGAGCGTTCCCCCCTTGTAGGTAAATAAAAAGTTCTTCTCGTCCTTTTCCGATGATTTTCCCTCGGTGCCGTCTTTGATCTGGTTTTCAGTGCCGCCCACGTACATCGTTACATCATGGCCAATTCCAGCAAACGCCAGCGGCTCCGTCGCGAGAAAACACAGCAGCACCATAGCGATGATGCGTTTCATGAGGTGGCGCCTCCGCTAATCACTTGATTATGTCGAACTGTAGTCCGAGTTCGTTGAAGATTCAAGATCAATTACATGAGCAACCGGCCGGCCAGTGGAATGCATGATTCCTCCGATGGGGCCCGGAGTACGTTGGAAGAGTGACCCAGAACCGGCACCAGCGAAAGTGCGCCGGTCACAGGTGCTAGTGACCAGTTGGCATAGGGGTCCTTCGACTTCGATTCGGTCGCGGGTGCGACCGAACCTCCGCTCAGGATGACAAATCAAAAGCAGGTCCCGCACTCGGGCTGAAGCCCTCGGTCGGGATGACAAAGTGAGGGGGGCAATTGCCGCATAGGGGTCCTTCGACTTCGATTCGGTCGCGGGTGCGACCGAGCCTCCGCTCAGGATGACAAATCAAAAGCAGGTCCCTCCGCTCGGGCTTAAGCCCTCCGTCGGGATGACAAAGTGAGGGGCAATTGCCGTATAGGGGTCCTTCGACTTCGATTCGGTCGCTCTCGCGACCGAGCCTCCGCTCAGGATGACAAATCAAGAAGCAGGTCCCTACGCTCGGGCTGAAGCCCGGCGCTTCCACCGCTTTTCTCTGCTGCCTGGGCCAGGACGCGATCAAGCTCGGACTCCACCCCACCCCGAGTCAGCTCTAGCCGATGGTGAGCACGATTTTGCCGTAGTTGGCACGCTGCAGCATGAGGCGATGGGCCTCGTCGGCCTGCTCCATGGGCAGAGTATGGCCGATCTCGGGATGCAGCTTGCCTGCGGCGATCCAAGGCTGCATGGCTTGGAGGCTGCGGGTCATGAGTTCGTGGTCCTGGGCCAGCACGCTGAGCCACAGGCCGTGCGCGCTGAGGCTCCTGGCCATCATGGCTCCGTAGTCAAACTGATGGCGCTGCCCGGTCGCAGTACCGTAAATGATGACGCGGCCGAAGGGCCGGCAGCAGCGCAGGCTTTTGGCTGTGTGCTCGCCGCCAAGCATCTCGAAGACGGCATCCACGCCTTCGGAGTTAGTCAGCTCCAGCACGCGCTGCTCGTAGTCAACCTCGCGGTAGTTGATTCCGTGATCGAGCCCGAGCTTCTTCACGCGCTCCAGCTTTTCGTCAGACGACGCCGTACCATAGGTTTCGATCGCCAGCAACTTGCCGATCTGGACGGCGGCCGTGCCCACTCCGCCGGCGGCAGCGTGAATCAGCACACGGCGCCGGTGTGAGTCGAGCCATTGGACTGGCTCCATCGCATCGGCGGTCATGCCCGCCTTCCAGTAGGCCAGGTAGGCCGTGAGGAAGGTCACGGGAAAGGCCGCCGACTGCACCGAGGTCCAGCCGGCGGGCTGCGGCCAGAGCAGCTTGGGCTTCATGGCGATCTTCTCGGCGGCGGCGCCGTATTGGGTGTAGCCCATCACGCGCTCGCCGGTTGCTTCCACGATACCGGCGAACTCGCGGCCAGTGATGAAGGGCGGCTCGGGCGTTCCGGGATAGCTACCGCGCGTGGACATGGTGTCGGCAAAGTTCACACCTACCGCTTCCACGCGCACGATGACCTCGCCCGGCTTGGGCTTGGGCTCGGGCATGTCGCGCACTTCAAGAACTTCAGGACCACCGGGACGGGTGACGACGACGGCTTTCATGGAATTGATTCTACGACGGCGGCCAACGAGTGCCGATCCGATTGCTCTGGCGAGGAGGTATAGGGCGCGAAAGATCAGTTCAGCGCCCTGGTCCTGTAGGAAGGTGAGCAGTCGCGATCTTTGCTGCGTACTGATCGATCCAGCTACGCTGCTCCGGCGTCTCCGGAATTGGGGTGCCCCGAGTCCTGCTAAGGAATTCGACAGCTGTTTCTGGGTCCCAGCCTTTGCTGATCAGGAGACAAGCGGCTACTAAACCAGTCCGCCCAATCCCTTGGCGGCAGTGGATCACGACGTTCTTACCCGAAGAAAGGGCGTCGTCCATTTGCTGTAATGTCAAGTTCAAACTTGATTCGGAATGCGGCACCTGCCGATCAGGAATAGGTAGCGACATAAAGTTTATACCTTGAGCCCTTGCCCAGGGCCCTTCGTTCTCAAGTTTGAATTCGTGTTCCTCGTCGGGGGTGAGAAGCGAGACCACGGTATTAACGCCAGCCGTCTTCCAGCTCTCCAGCTCATCTTGAAGCCAATCACCACCGCGCGGCCGTGCGACAAGGGCCAAGCCCCCCGGCCATGGCCCTGTCACCCAATGAAGGTCGTTTCTCATGTTCTGTCGTCGTTCGCTTTTTCTACGATCTCTCTCGGCAGTGTATCAACTTCTATGCCCCTTTTGCGGAGCACGTAGATTCGATGATGCCCATCAAGTATGGTTCCATCCGGCCGGGTTTTCAAACAGTCCTGCTGCCCCGGCTTGAGCGAGGCAATCAAGGTCTCAGTCGCTGTCTTTTCCATGGCGGCAAGCTTTGACTGGCTCAGAAATCTCTCAGGGTGCAAGGATTTCAGAGGAGGACGCTGTGGCATCATTGGTCAGCCCCGCGACCAGCATGAGCCTGTCGTCGCGCGGGATTACTGATACTACGCCGACGACGCGGGTACCTGCATAAAGTCCAGCGCTCGAGAGATGTACTGCTTCATGTCGCGGCGATGGACGACGGCGTCCAGCATTCCGTGCTGCAGCAGGAACTCGCTGCGCTGGAAGCCTTCGGGCAGCTTTTGGCGGATGGTCTGCTCGATGACCCGAGGACCGGCGAATCCGATGAGCGCGCCCGGTTCGGCGATGTTCAGATCGCCCAGCATGGCGAAAGAAGCCGTCGTGCCACCGGTGGTTGGGTCGGTCATCACGGAGATATAGGGAACCTTGGCATCGTCCATGCGGGCGAGCGAGGAGGAGATCTTGGCCAGTTGCATCAGGCTGACGACGCCCTCCATCATGCGCGCGCCGCCAGAGGCCGAGACGACGATCAGAGGCAGCTTCTCGGCGGTAGCTTTCTCGATCGCCCTCGTAATCATCTCGCCCACGACTGCCCCCATGGAGCCGCCAATGAACGAATACTCCATGGCGCTGACGATGACCGGCTTGCCATCCAGCTTGCCGCGGGCGTTGATGACAGCATCGTTGAGCCCGGTATCGGTCTGCGATTTCTTCAAGCGGCCGGCGTAGGGTTTCAGATCGGTGAACTTCAGCGGGTCGGTGGAAACGATGTTGCCGTCCTCGGTCTGGAACTGCCCGTCGTCGAGAAGATAGGAGAGCCGGGTGCGTGCGTCAATGCGAAAATGGCGTTCACACTTGGGACAGACGTTGAAGTTCTGGTCGAGGTCCTTCTTCCAGATGATCTGGCGGCACTGGTCACACTTGACCCAGAGGCCCTCGGTCTTGACGCGCTTTTCGCCGGAGGTGTCGAGGCTCGACGGGTTCCCGCTTGAACCATGCCATAGGAGTGATGTTTCAGTGTAGCCGAGCGGGCGAGGGGTTGTCGCGCAGCCCGGGCTAATATTCGATGCCGCGCTGCGCCTCGATGCCCTTGGTGTAGGCGTGCTTCACTTCTTTCATCTCGGTGACGGTGTCAGCGAGCTCGACGATGTCGGGGTGCGCGTTGCGGCCGGTGAGAATGACGTGCACCATCTCCGGTTTCTTCTTCAGCGTCGCGACCACCTTCTGCGGGTCGAGCATCTTGTAGCTGATTGCGTAGTTGATCTCGTCGAGGATGATCAGGTCCCACTGGCCGGAGAGGATCTCCTTCTCTGCTTCGGCCCACGCTTCCTCGACCATGCGGATGTCTTCGGGATCGGTTTCGGCGCCGCCGACCTTGACGAAGCCGCGGCCCATCTGTTTCATAACGAAGCTGTCGCCGAACGCCTTCACCGCATCCAGTTCGCCATAGTGCCAGGAGCCCTTGAGGAATTGCAGCATCAGGACCTTCATGCCGTTGCCCACGGCCCGCAACGCGGTGCCCATGGCAGCCGTGGTCTTGCCCTTACCCGGGCCGGTGTTCACGATGATCAATCCCCGACGCACGTCTGGCATGTAGAACTCCCGGGCGCGGACAGTCGCGGCACTTTGCCCGAAGCCGCACCAAGGCAACATCCTAAACTATGCGCGCCGGTGCAGCTTCGCGGTACGGCGTTTCCCGGACTCGATGCTGATTACCGGAGCCAGCCGCTTCGGTTTACGTTGCTTCTCCTCTTGCAGTTCTTCGCCGAACGTCAGGCCGAAGATCAACACGGCAGCTATCAGGCAATAGATAACAATGAGAACGATTAACATGGGTCACCTCCGACCTGTCAGCATTGCAGGTGACTATCTTCACGGTACGCTTTTTGGCGAAGTTAGTCTGTGATCTTCGGCAGAGGGGCGAGTGATATGCAGGAAAGGAACTCTATCGCTGCTGGGTTGACAGCGACTCGACCGGCGCCGGCGCCAGTGCGTTGGCCGCTTCCATGCCGGAGCGAATGCAATCGGGCACACCGATGCCGTGATAGGCGTTGCCGGCAATGGCCAGTCCGGGAATCTCCGACACCCGCTTTTCAATTCGCTTGACACGGGCGATGTGGCCGGACTCGTACTGCGCCATGGCTCCCCGCCAACGGTATACGCGCGCGAACATCGGACGGGCGTCGAGTTTCACAATGTCGCGGAGTTCACGGTGAACCATCTCCAGGATCTCGTCGTCGGTAAGGGCCAGCACCGCTTCGTCGCGTGCGCCGCCCAAGAAACAGCGCAGAATGCCTTTGCCCTCGGGCGCGCGATGCGGGAATTTGTTGTGGACGAAGGTGCAGGCCAGCATGCGCGTGCCTTCGCTACGCGGCACCAGGAAGCCGAAGCCCGGCGGCAATCCTTTGAGTTGGTCCAGGTAGTAGCCGAGCGTGACGGTTACCGATGAGCTATAGGTGATGTCGAGGAGGTTGCGCGCGAGGCCGCGATCCACGCCATCCAGCAGGGTACCGGCGACGTTCGCCGGGGTGGCAAGGATCACCGCATCAAAACTCTCGTCTCCGTTGAACTCGATCGAGACGCGCCATCCGCCGTCCTCGGGATAGACGCGCAGCACATGGTTGCGCAGGCGGATCGATTCGGGATCGAGGCGGTAGAGGATTGCGTCTACCAGTTGCTGCATGCCGTCCTTCAACGAGGTGAACAGAGGACGCGCCGGCTGCTTGGTCCGCGACTGCGCCATCTTTTTGTGCGCGGCCAGCATCGCCCGGCTCAGGCTGCCATACTTCTCCTCCATCTCAACAAAGCGTGGCAATACCGCACGCGCGCTCAGCTTTGCGGCGTCGCCTCCATAGACACCGGAGAGTAAGGGATCAGCGAGGCGGTCCACAACCTCTGCACCGAAGTGGCGTTCCACAAGTTCAGCGACGGTTTCATCGTCGTGCATGGGACGTGGCGGATGCAGCAGCTCGCGCGCCATGCGAATCTTGGTGCTCCACGAGAACAGCGGCGACAGGGCCGTAGGCACCAGTTTGGTGGGGACCATGAACATGAGGCCGTCGGGCATGACGACCAGCCGGCCGTTGACGACGATGTAGGTCTTGCGCTGAGCGTCGTTGGAGCCGATGAGCTGATCGGCGATGCCCAGTTCCTTGCAAAGCGTCAGAGCCCACGGCTTTTCGGTGAGGAAGGAGTCCGGGCCGGCCTCGACCAGGCAGCCCTCCACGCGATCGGAGTACATGGAGCCGCC
This sequence comes from uncultured Acidobacteriaceae bacterium, assembly GCA_963782275.1. Classification (GTDB taxonomy): domain Bacteria; phylum Acidobacteriota; class Terriglobia; order Terriglobales; family Acidobacteriaceae; genus Bog-257. The sequence goes on from CAWAJA010000019.1 coordinate 86,814, forward strand.
GAGCCGCTGGCCGCTTTCGAAGAGCGTGTATTCCAGCTCCGCCCCGGAGGCGCGCGCCTTCTCCAGATAGAACGCGGCGCTCAGGCCGGAGATGCCTCCACCGATGATGGCAATCCGCTTCATGCAGAGGTGATCAACGAAATCTTCTCAGGCTGGAGGGCGGCTTTGCAATCGGTCGCGAAGACACCGAGCCGTGCTTGTGCCAAATCGGCAACAGCGCGCACGAACAGCGGAGAGTCATTCAGGGATTCGGCGCGATAGAGCTTCATGCCGCGTTCGCCGGCAAAATCGCGGAACAGAATGTCGATGTCGAACAGGATTTCGACGTGGTCGCAGACGAAGCCGATGGGCTGGACAAACACTCCGCTGTGACCTGCGTCTCGCAGGCTTGTGATGGTGTCCTCGACTGTGGGACCAAGCCATTCGCCGCCTGACATGCCCTGGCTCTGAAAGGCAAAGCGCCAGGCGCCGATCTCGGGAACTTGTGCTGCCACCAGCGCAGCGGTCTCACGGGTCTGCGCCTCATAGGGATCGCCTTCGGCGATGGTGCGCTGCGGAACACTGTGCGCGGTAAAGAGCACCGGCAACTGCGAGCCGTGATCGGCACAAGCCTTTGACCAGCCGGCGCGCAGCTTCTCCGCGAAGGCTGTCGATCAGCAGTGGATGATCGTGCCACTCTTCGACGAAGTCAATGGCAAACGGTGCGCCGTTTCCGAATAGCACCTGCTTGTACAAGCCCGACGCTGGTCCGCGAATTGTGCGGCGCAAGGCAGATGGCGACGGCGCGCTCCACCCCGTCGTTGGTCATCTGCTGTAGCGTGTCGGCAATAAACGGATGCCAGTTGCGCATGCCGACGTATGCCGGGATGCCCAGTTCACGCGAGACGCCATCAGCCTGCTGGCGCGTGATGCGGGTCAGCGGCGAGCTGCCGATCAGCGAGTAGCGATGCTGCACCTCGCGCACCACGGCCTCCGGCATGGGACGCCCGCGCGAGATGTTCTGCAGGAACTCCGGGAATGTCTTCGACCCGCTCGGGACTGCCATGAGCGATCAGCAGCACAGCATCTTTGCTCATAGCGTCCTCGCGGAGGTTGCGGCGGTGGAGCTGAACTCGTGCACAAACTGCGCGAGGTCCTTCACGTTGTCCACCGGCGTATGCGGAAGAATGCCATGGCCGAGATTGAAGATGTGTCCGGGCCGGCCATCGGCGAGACGGAGAATGTGCTCGGCGCGCTGCTTTAACTCACGCCACGAGGCAAACAGCAGCACGGGATCGAGATTGCCCTGCACGGCGTGATTGTGTCCGACCGTGCGCCAGCCTTCGTCGAGCGGGATGCGCCAGTCGAGGCCAATGACCTCCGCGCCGGTCTCCGACATGGAAGGCAGCAATGTGGCGCTGTCGGTGCCGAAGTAGATGATGGGCACGTGCGTTTCCTTTTGCAGGCGCTGGATGAGTTGCGTGGTCGGTACCGAGCGCATAGCGGCGGTAGTCGTCCACGCTCAGGCAGCCCGACCCAACTGTCGAAGATCTGCAGCGCGTCGGCGCCGGCGCGCACCTGCTCGGCTGCGTATTCGACGAGCACGTCCACCAATTTGCTGACCAGCTCGTCCCAGACTTCGGGCGAGTTGTACATCAGCTTCTTCACTTCCAGATAGTGACGCGATCCTCCACCCTCGACCATGTAGCTGGCCAGCGTGAAGGGCGCACCGCAGAAGCCGATGACCGGCAGCCTGGGGCCGAAGTGTTTCACCACCAGGGCGACCGCCTCGGCCACATAGCCCAGTTCGGCTGCGCGATCGGTGCGCAGTACCTTTACATCGTCGGCGGTGCGGACCGGCTTTTCGATCACCGGCCCTTCGCCGGCGGAGAAATGGAAGGGCAGGCCCATGACTTCGAGCGGCAGCAGCAGGTCGGCGAAGATGATGGCAGCGTCAACCTTGAGGAACTCGGCGGCGGTGATGGTCACTTCGGCCGCGAGTTGCGGCTTCTTGCAGATTTCGACCAGGGAATGGTGCTTGCGGACGTCGCGATATTGCTGCATGTAGCGGCCTGCCTGGCGCATGAACCAGACCGGAGTGGTTTCGACCGGAAGCCGCTGGCAGGCGCGCACAAAGAGGGAATCGGGAGCGGACATAAACAATTATCGTAGCACTGCGGCTCACTGGACCAAGTGACGTTGGTCACAAGAGCATTCCCCGCTTTGACACGCATGCAACTGTGACGGTGTCAGACACGAAGATCGCGGAATAAAGCGCGGGTAGACTTAAAACGCTTGCCCTCGCCTCTATCTAATGACTTCATTGCTTTCACGGTTTTCTTGTTTGGGACTCTCTTTCGTTTCATAGGCTCTTCCAAAACTTCCATTTTACCTTTGCCTCTCTGAAGTTCTTGTCAGTGTCTCTTCCTCTGCACCCTCTCTTGTGTTCTCCGTCACATCTTCCAGTGACATCCCCTTCCTACAATTGTGGCGTAAAGCACCATGCCGGAGAACGCACCCAAGCCCGTCAATCCCTGGATTGTGACCATCGCGGTCATGCTGGGCACGTTCATGGAGATCCTCGACACCACGGTGGTGAACGTCTCCATACCCCACATTGCGGGAAACATGGGAGCGACCGTGGATGAGGGGACATGGGTGGTCACTTCCTACCTGGTGTCAAACGCCGTCATCCTGCCAATGGCCGGCTGGCTGGCCAACCGTTTCGGCCGGCGCCGGATTTTGCTGACGTGCGTCGCCGGTTTCACTCTGACCTCGCTGCTCTGCGGGATGGCCACCAGTCTGGACTGGCTCATCTTCTTCCGCGTTCTGCAAGGGCTGAGCGGCGGTGGCTTGCAACCTCTGTCGCAAGCGGTCCTGCTGGAGACCTTCCCGCCCAAGAAGCACGGCACGGCAATGGCGGCGTTTGGACTGGGCATTATCCTCGCGCCCATCCTCGGGCCCACGCTGGGCGGCTGGATCACGGACAACTACACCTGGCGGTGGATTTTCTACCTCAATCTGCCGGTGGGTGCGTTTTCCATGATGATGATCAGCGCCTTCGTGCGCGACCCGCATTACATCGGCAAGGACAAGACGGGCGGGGTTGATCTATGGGGCATCGGTTTTTTGGCGCTTGGATTCGGGATGCTGCAAGTGGTACTCGACCAAGGTCAGCGCAAAGATTGGTTTGGCAGCAATCAGATCCGAGTGTGGACGGCGCTCTGCATCTTCGGGCTGGTCGCCATGGTGATCCGCGAGATGAAGGCCCGCTACCCCATTGTGGACCTGCGCGCACTCAAAGATCGCACCTTCAGCGCCGGCGTTTTTCTGATGACCATGCTCGGCTTTGTGCTGTACGCCAGCCTGGTTCTGCTGCCGATCTTTCTGCAGACGCTGCTGGGATATCCGGCCCTGCAGGCTGGACTGGCGCTCTCGCCGCGCGGGCTTGGATCGCTGGTCATGATGCCCATCGCCGGGCAGCTCACTAACCGCTACGACCCGCGCAAGCTGATCGGCGTCGGCCTGGTGGTCGGAGCCTGGAGCATGTTCAGCCTCTCGCACCTGAACCTGAACGCCGGCTACTGGGACATCTTCTGGGCGCAGGTGATCCAGGGCGGCGCCATGGCGTTTCTGTTCATTCCGCTGATGGCGGCCAGCATGTCCGGCATTGCCAAAGAGAAGATGGGCAACGCCACCAGCATCTACAACTTGATGCGCAATATCGGGGGCAGCTTCGGCATCGCTACCATGACCACCTTCCTGGCGCGGCGCAACCAGGTGCATCAAAACCAGCTCGTCAGTCATGTCACGTCCTTCGATCCCAAGATGCGCATGATGTTGCAGGGACTGCAGAACTGGTTCCAGACGCACGGCTACAGCTCGGTGGACGCAGCGAAGAAATCGCTGGGCGCGATTTACGGCATGGTGCAGCAACAGGCGGCCATGTTGTCGTTCGTCGAGGCGTTCTGGGTCATGGGCGTGATTTTCCTTGGCATGATTCCGCTGCTCTTCCTGTTGCGCAATGCGCGCGACTTGCATCCGCACACGCCTAGCGCGGTTAGGAAACGCAAGGCAATCGAGTCGTCGTTGGAACCGGAGATGGAGCCCGAGCCCGAACTGGCTGGAGTGCTTCACTGACGGCAGTGTGTCCGAGAGGCTGTCTTCGAAAGCGGGGCTCACTCATTGCTAACTGCTAATTGTTTCTTCCTCTTCCTTCCCGCGAAGTAGAGATATATCGGCACGCCCGCCAAAATCACCACTACTCCCCACGCCGAATTCCGGATGTTCTCGCTGAACGTGTAGTACAGAAGCACGGCGGCGGCGGCGACGAACAGGGCGGGCACAAAGGGATATCCCCAGGTTCGGTAAGGACGGGGAGCATTCGGCTCCTTGCGGCGCAGAACGAACACGGTGCTGGTCGCGGTCATGTAGAACAGCCACTCGGCGAAGATCGCCAGCGAAAACAGTTGGCGGAAGCTTCCCGCGAATAGCAGCAGGATGACGGAAAGCGCAAGCTGGACGATGAGTGCGACCGAGGGCGTCTGGAAGACGGGATGCACGTCAGCCATCGCTTTGAAGAAGTAGCCGTCGCGAGCCATGGCGAAGGGCACGCGGGCCCCGCTCATGATGGTGCCGTTGAGGGCGACCAGCATGGACAATGCCATGCCAGCCGAGACGATGGCCGCTCCCCACGCGCCCACTGCGACGGCCGTCGCATCCGAAGCGGGCCTCTGCGAGGCGGCGATGCTTGCCGCGGGAAGCACGTATTGCACGGCTGCGTTGGTCAGCATGTAGAGCACGGCGACGGCGCCGACTCCGGCGATGAGCGCGATCGGGATGGTGCGCCCCGGATCGCGGATTTCGCCGCTGACCATGTTCAAGTCGTTCCATCCGTCGTAAGCCCACAAAGCTGCGATAAGCGCCGCCATGAAGCCAGCAAATCCGCCCCTCGCGCCGGGGAAGGTGGTCTCGAAGTTGCGCCACGTGCCGCTGGCAGCGGAGAAGGCCATGAATGCAACAGCTACTATGATGGCGATTTTCATCAGCGTGAAGAGCACCTGGAAATCCCCCGCGCGCTTGATGCCGATGTAGTTCAGCCCGGTAATGAGCGCGGCGGCGGCGATGGCAACCAGTTGTCCGTAGCTGATGGCGAAGGGCGAGCGCACCGCGTCCTGGTTGAAGATGGCGAACACCGGAAATGTTCCGAGGATGCGGACGAACCCTACGGTGAGGGTCGCGATGGAAGCCGGCTTGGCGATGGCGAACCACGTCCAGGCATAGAGGAAACCGGGAAGGGGGCCGTAGGCATCGCGAATGTAAACGTACTCGCCTCCGGCCTGCGGCTTCATGGCGCCAAGCTCGGCGTAGGTAACGGCGCCGGCAAATGACAGCACGCCACCGACGATCCAGGCAAGATAGACGAGCCAGGCCGAGCCGACTGCCTGCATCATCTCGGCCGGCACCAGAAAAATGCCGCTGCCGATGATGGTACCGACTACGACGGCACTGGCGTGGCTGACGCCGAGATCGCGTGAGAGGGTGGGAGCTGATCGGCTGCTAGCTGGCTGCGGCATGTGCGTCGTGGTCGTCATGTGACGGAAGCAACAGACTGGAACTATACCCGATGACAAACGTGACGACGCTGCCGATCAGCACATACCAAGTGGAGGGAATCGGTCGTCCAAGAAAGAAAGCCGGAGCTGGTTGGCTCCGGCCTTAAAGAGGTTGTAGCAGGGGGTTAGAATTTCATCTTGCGACGGAAGACACCGATCACACCCAACACTCCGCTGCCGAACAGCAGGAGAGAAGTTGGTTCCGGCGTAGTGCCCGTGCCGCCGCCGCCACTGAGAATCTGGAAGGCGCCTTGGGGCTGACTGCCGTTGCTGTTCCAGGTCTTGCCACCGTCGGTGGAATACTCATCCGTGCCGGTAGCACTGTTGCTGAAGTTCCACGCTTCCCAGGTGGCGCTGGTCGTGCTGCTGGGACCGATCACCATCCAGTAGTTGGTGCCTGTGCTGAGGTTGAGCCCCGAAATGCCCGTGATGGAGGTGAAGGCACAACAGGAACCGAAGTTGTTCCCGTTGCTGTTCAGGTTGCTAAACGAGGCCAGCACCGCTCCAGGTGTGCCGTTGTTATCCGCGTCGATGTCCAGATAGAACGAATCGGGTCCTACGACAAGGCCGACCGCGACGTCGATTTCGCCGACACTGCCACCTGCCGTGACCTGAAATTCATTGGCTGAGATAAAGCTGGTTCCAATGGTGCCCGTTCCAGAGACCGTCCATCCCGTGCAGCAGTTGTAGACGCTGTTTCCGCTGCCAAAGTTGCTGTACAGAGTGTCTGCCATTGCCGGCATTGTGCAGAGTGCCAGCGCCAGCAAGCAGAGAGACCACACTAGCTTTCTGTTCAAGTTGTTACCTCCGTGGTTGAGAGTCCTGACTCGCGAGGTTGAGACTAACTCGAACACCTATGCGGTGTTCACCGAAGGGTCTGTTACTGCGCAAGGAGCAGGTCGCGACCAAGAGAGATCGCCCCTTGCCAAGCTTTCCCGAACCCCACAGCGAAATGGTGCCTACTACGGCCGGGAAAACCCTGTTTCCAACTTGTGCAATTTTGTCTCCGCCGTAATCGCTTGAAACATAAGGACTGCGTGGCGCAGGTGGTGCAAGAACTTGCACCAGAGTTCCCTGTGCTTTCCCCGTTAGTGGGGCATCGTAGCAACACTAGGAAGGCTCTACTAGGCCCGTCTTCTGAATGGCGACATCGTACCAAGGCCAGTTTCCAACGCTTCAGTCCGCGTCGCGATGGCCTGTCCACCGTTCTTGCAACGCCTGGCGCCACCCGGTTGGAAGGGTGCTGAGCTTCAGTGCGCGCCCCAACAATTCAGGATCGCGGCTGTCCCCAGTGAAGAGCCTGGCCACATCCGCGACACTAATCGCGTTCGGATCCTGGCTCACGATCGTGACGGCGGCTCCGGCCTGGAGTGTGCCTTCACCCAACACACGGAGATAGAACCCGAAGCGCCGGCTTTCGTAAAAGCGCCGGGTCATGTCCTCGCGATTGAAGCGGACGCCCAGTTTGTAGCACGGGCTGCGGGGCTGGGTCACGGTGAACACGGCGGTACCGATCTGCAACTGATCGCCGACGTGGATGCTTTCCTCGGACAACCCCTCAGTGGTGAGATTCTCGCCGAAGTTGCCCAGCGTAAGGGAATATCCGGGGAGCTGCGATTGCCAGTAGGCGTAGTGCTCGTGGGGATAGACGTATACGGCCTTGTCCGCCCCTCCATGCACCGTAAGGTCTGCCTGGGCGTCACCAGCGAGGTCTAATCTCCTCACAGCCACGGGGCCTTCTACCGGGCTCTTGAAGATCGCGGTCTTCACTTGCAGGCCCCGCCACTCATACTCCTGCGGCGTGCCCACGTTCACGGAAAGTACCTTCATGCATCAGGCCCGATCACTGACCGAAGACCGACAACGCCGGGAACGTGTCGTTGGGGTCAGTAGGCAGCAGCACGAACTTGGTGGGCGAGATCACATAGGCGACGCCTATCGCCTTTCCGTTCTGGTCGACGACAACCGTCCTGCCCGTGCTGTCTACCGTGTAGGTGTAAGTGAAGTTCGATGGTCCACCCGGACCACCGGGCCCACTGGTGTTGGAAGTGCCATTGATGTTGCCGCTTCCGTCGGCAAGCAGGAAGGTGACCGCATTGGTCACGTCCTTGGTGATAGGTGCGATTGTGCCGCCCGCGTATGGGCCGGCAATCGATGCATTCGAAAAACCAGACGAGGAGGCCGTCTGCTGCTCGAGAAATCCAGAGGTGACAGCGGGGTCGGTACCCACGACGAACGCCTCACCTCCCTTGACCAGGTAGAACACCGGAGGCACGGCGAACGGTCCGGCATTGAACGCAGTCAGTGTAACGCGGCCTGTGTTCTTATCCACGCAGTATGTACCCGTCGAAGACTGTTGGAGATTGGACTTTCCACCCTGGTTTTCATCGTACGTAAGGGTGGCTGCGTCGTAGGTTTTGTTTTGGCAGTTGTTTGCCTGTGCCCCCTGGCCGACGAACAGTCCGGCGGTGACATCCACCGCGCCATTGGTATCAAGAGCGTTCAGTTCGGCCACCGCAGTACCATTAAGGCAAGAATTGTTCCAATTGCTCGGTGATCCGCACAACGCGCTGCTGGCTTGCTGAAATCCTGACCAGAGCGTCAGGGCGGCAGGCTGCGAAGCTGGTTCGGTGGATACCCAGAACAGACTATTGATTTTGCGATCGCTGCTCGATACCAGGTAGAAGGCGTAGAAGTGCCGCCCACCAGGATTGAGAGTTAGGCCTGTGACTCCGCGGCTGGTATTGAGAACAAGCCCATTAAAAGCGCCCGTGAAGGTGGGGCTGGACACGGTGTCGCCATCGTCGGTGTCCATGACGCCGTTCTCGGCATCGACACACGTGTTGGGGTCAAATTGAAATTGGCCGGCGCCGGCAAAGCGAGTAACTAGCGTGCTGTCAAACCCAAAGAATCCCAGCGCGACGGACTTGCCGCAGAGTGGGAATGTTTCGTCTTGGTTTAGTGGGGTATTGCCCATGATGGCGCCAGAACCATATGCCTGCTTGTTTGCCGGATCGCTCTGGATCAGCCTTCCGCTGCCGTCGCTTCTGATGGAGACAGCGAACTGGAAGACGGTCAGGTTGGTAGTCAGCGCCATCGTGCCCAAACCATTCGGGAGTGATGTTGTACACCGAGCCCGCGCCCGGAACGATCGTCTGCGGAGTTGGGTTATTGTCAGGCAGCTCGCCGGTTCCGTTGTTGTAGTCGAGCACGCCGCTGGTGATATTGCCATTGCCATCGGCGACGAAGCTGCCCGCCATCATCACTGGCGTCCCGCTGTTGAAGCCGCTGAAAGTGAAGACATAGTTGCCATTAAGGTTGGCGTTGGTGAGAGGTGGGGTGATAACAATCGACAGAGTTCCTGAGGTGGTTGTTTGAGGCGGCGCCCCGGAATCCTGCACCTGGGCCGTGAAACTGGAAGTGCTAGAGGCGGTAGGAGTGCCGGAGATGACCCCGTTTGGGTCGAGGCTTAGACCCGCGGGCAGGCTTCCGCTAGCGAGCATCCACAACACATAGGGAGGAGTCCCCCCTGAGGCCATTAAGGTAGCGCTATACGGAATGCCCACGATGCCTGCGGGTAACGACGTCGTGGTGACGAGCAGAGGAGGACCACCATAGATCACGAGGGGAAGGTTTGCCAGTGCCAATGCAGGATTTTTCTCACCGTCAAACACCCGCAACGCTACGTTGTAATAGCCTTGCTGGGTGGGTGTTCCCGTGATCGCGCAGGTGGTCAGCTTGGTACCCGCGCACGCTGGATCCAGAGTCAATCCCGGCGGCAATCCGACCACGGAACTCCAGGTATAGGGCGGGTTTCCACCGGCCACGGTCAGAGTGGTGCTGTAGGGGATATTGATGTAGCCCGAGGGCAGGGAGGAGGTCACGATGGACATGATCGTGATGGTGAAGTTGGAGCTCCCAATGGCGGGCGTGGTCTCCGAGTCGGCGACTTGAATCATGAAGCTCGTAGGCGGGCCGTTGGTCGCAGGAGTTCCGGAGATCACACCCGTGGTGGTATTTAGACTCAAACCCGCAGGCAAGCTGGCTTGCGTGGGGTCGCAGGCAGCAGGGGTTCCGGCGAGGACACACCAGGTGTAAGGCTGAAGCCCACCGCTCGCTGCCAGCGTTTGACTGTAGGGAACACCGGCGGCGCCCGTAAGCAACAGGGTGGGGGTGATCGAGACCACGCCTTCGATGTAAATGCTCAAGGCCTTGGTAGAGGACATGCTCGCTGCATCGGTGACCTGCACGGTGAAGGGGTAGTTGCCAAGAGTAGTGGGCGTGCCGGAAATCACGCCTTGCGAGGCGTTCAAAGTGAGACCCGGGGGCAAACTGCCGGATGCAATGCTCCACGTGTAGGCTCCGGTTCCGCCGGTGGCCGACAGAATGGCGCCCATGCCGCCGACGCCGTACACGGAGTTGACCGCACCTTGGGGCAGCAATGCCGTCTGGATGGTGGGTGAACCCGGCGGAGGCGGAGGGGTGGAACTACCGCCACCGCAAGCCGTCAAGATAACGCTAAGAATCAGAATGAATCCCAGTGATACGACCGCCTTAGGCGAATTCATCGGGTCCCCTTGGTGAAGTTGAACATGCGTGCCCGGGCAAATTCCAATCATCAGATTCTCTGGCCGCGGGGAGAAGAAAACAGGAAGCACCACGCGAGATGACTTGCCGGACACACAATCCTGACCACGAACGTGGCTGATACGTGCGTTCGCCTGCATGGTCAGAGTTGCTGCCATCCTAACGCGAAAAAGGATTTTGCGGTAGAGGGAGGGGGCCAGGTGACAGAGACAAAAGCAGGCCATGCCCACTGGTCGAAAGTCTTTCCCCACGGAGATCACGGAAAACCTTCGTCGAAGCTGAAACTCCGTGTCCTCCGCGTCTCCGTGGTTGATTCTCTGATGGCCGAGCTAGGTCATGTAAGACTCAATCTGGCAGTTGCAACAGAAAAAGCACCGGAACGGCCGGTGCTCGAAAAGCATACCGCGCGGTATGGTCAAGCCTTCTTTCCCGTAACCAAACGGACGATCCATGTGAGTATCACGGCGCCGATTATAGCGACGATGATGGTGTAGATCATGCCGCCCTCGCCGGCAAATCCCAGCAGTCGCATCAAGAAGCCGCCGATGATCGCACCAATGATGCCGATGACAATGTCCATCAGCGCTCCATAACCCGAGCCCTTCATGATCTTGCCGGTGATCCAACCGGCGATCAAACCTACAATGATCCACCACAGAATAAACATATTCTCCTCCGCTAGGTGAAGTTCCCCGAGAGTCGTGGATATGCAGCGCTGAACCAGAGTTGCCTGGTCCATGGGGTCCCGTAAAGCAAGAGCCGTTTGGAGATTAACCCGCAACGACCAAATTTGCAAAAGCGGGCCAGGCGATGTCGATTAGAGTTCGATGAACTCACCGCAGAGCGTCTTCCACTTCGCTCAGCCAGTCAGGGCGCTTGAGCACTTCGCGCGGTTTCGGGCCGTCGGCAGCGCCCACAATGCCGTCGCGCTCCATCAGGTCGATGAGGTGGGCCGCGCGGCCGTAGCCGATCCGCAGTCGGCGTTGCAGCAGGGAAGTGGAGGCCTTGCCGTATTCCAGCACGATGCGAACCGCGTCCTGGTAGAGCTCGTCGTGGGCATCGTCGCCTTCGCCGTCGGCGCCGGAGCGAGCCACCGTCCTCGCCGTCCTCGCGCGGAGCCTGCAGGAAGTTCTCCTCGTACTGGGCTTGCGCTTGGGAGCGCCAGAACTCGACGACGGCTGCGATCTCCTTCTCGGTCACGAATGGAGCGTGCACACGATGTACCCGGGCCGAGCCGTTGGGCAGGTAGAGCAGGTCGCCACGGCCCAGCAGCGCCTCGGCGCCATTGGCGTCCAGAATGGTGCGCGAATCGATCTTGGTCGCGACGCGGAACGACATGCGCGCCGGGAAGTTCGCTTTGATCAGGCCGGTGATGACATCCACGGACGGACGCTGCGTGGCCAGGACGAGGTGGATGCCGACGGCACGCGCCATCTGCGCCAGCCGCGTGATGGACGCCTCGACGTTTTGCCCGTCAAGCATCATGAGGTCGGCCAGCTCGTCGATGATGATGACGATGAACGGCAGCGGACGGGCCTCACTGCCGTCCTCGAACAGGCTGGGCGTGCTGCTATCGAAGAGGCGATTGTACTGATCGATGTTTCGTACGCCCTTTTCGGCCAGCACCTTGAGGCGGCGCTCCATCTCGCGCACCGCGTTACGCAGCGCGTTCGACGCCAGCTTCGGTTCGGTGATGATCGGGGTGTGGAGGTGCGGAATGCCTTCGTAGTTGCCCAGCTCAAGCCGCTTGGGATCGACAAGGATCAGGCGAACCAGGTCGGGGGTGGCTTTGTAGAGGATGGACATGATGAAGGCGTTGATGGCAACGCTCTTGCCCGAGCCGGTCGAGCCCGCGATCAGCAGGTGCGGCATGGTGTTCAGGTCGGCGGTGACGATGCGACCGTTGATGTCTTTGCCCATGGCGAGCGTGATCTTCGACTTCGAACCAAGGAATTCCTGCGACTCGACCACCTCGCGCAGCCAGATGGTTTCGCGTTCGTGATTGGGCACCTGGATGCCGACGGTGGACTTGCCCGCCATGCGCTCGATGAGAATGCTCTCGGCGCGCAGCGCCAGGCAGAGATCGTCACATAGGCTGGTGATGCGGCTGTACTTGATACCGGCTTCGGGCTTGAACTCGAAGGTGGTGACCACCGGTCCGGGATTAATCTGGACGACCTGTCCGCGCACGTCGAACTCAGCGCACTTCTCCGCCAGCACCTGCGCCCGGTTCTTCAGTTCCAGTTCGTTGATGGCGCTGTGCTCGTCGGGACGGTGCAGTAAGGCTGTCGAAGGCAGTTTGTAGCTGCCGGCCAGACGCGGCATCGTGGTCTTGCCGCGAGGCGTGCTATCAGCGCGCGTGCCAACAGCGATGTCTTCGCCGGCGGAGATCGGCTCGGATTCGCTTCGCTCGTTGGACACAGCTTGCTCAGCGGGTTTCGGGGCTTCGCCCTCGAACATCCGCTCGATACCGGACTTCACTGTGCCACGCTGAGTTTGCGGCAGAGGAGCCGGGACAGCGGACGGTTGCGGAGACGAAGTTGGCGGCTCTTCTGCTGTGCGTCGCGGAACGAGTTGCGCGGTGACGACCGGCTTGGCTGCAGCAGCGGCGCGCTTCTTCTCGAGTTCTTTGGCCGCCCGCTTGCGAGCACGCTCAGCACGCCAGTCCGCCAAGCGATCGAGTGCGGCATAGACAAATGACAAGCGGGTCTGCGACCAGATCTGGATTGCGCCGAAAGAGAACGCCGTCGATAGATAGAGGGCCACGGCGATCACCGCTAGGCAAATCAAATAAGCGCCGACGAGATTGAAGTAGTGAATCAGCGCATCGGCAACGATGCGGCCCAGCAAACCTTCGGCCGGGATTGCTCCCCTCCAACGCAGAGTCCACGGCAGCAGCCCGATCAGTCCGGAGAGGAACGTAAGCAGCGCAATGCCGCCGAGCGTCTTGGCGTAAGGCGAACTGATGGGCCGCGAGCGGAACCAGCGCAGCCCGTAAAGCATCAGAAAAACCGGTATCAGGAAAACCGCAACGCCAAAGAGCTGCAAGGCAAGATCGCTGACGATGGCCCCGAAAACGCCAATCCAGTTATGCGCCGGTCTTCCCGCGGGAGGATTGGACGCGGTGTTCAGCGAAGGATCAAGCGGCGAGTACGAGACCAATGCGAGGATCAGGAGGACCGCAGAGACGAACATCAGGAAGCCGATCAGCTCGTTGAGCCGCCGGTTGGCCGTTGGATTGAATGCGCGCGTAACGTTCATTTTGGCGTACGGTTTTGCCGCAGAACCACGCTTGCGAGGACCCATGCTGCCTGCTCTATCCGGCGCAGGCAGAAACGGACACGCAACACGTCGCCACTAAGGACGCGTAGTCCCACAACATCCCCGATTCGGGGCTGCTAGTACGCCAGAGCCAAATTATTATCCCAAAAAGACGAGCGGCAGCGGGGGGAAATCACGGGTGTGGGTGTTGCCAATCTAGTCTCTCCCCCGCTAGCCGAGGTGTGCGACCCACCAGAGTACGAACGCTCCCAAGACGATGCGGTATATAGCGAAGACGGTGAAGCCGCGAGTGCGAACCCAGTTCATGAACCACGCCACCACTCCGTAGGCCACAATGAACGACACGACGAAGCCGATGACCAGCACGATCCACGAATGGGCATCGCTGGGCATCGAGCCGATCGCGCTCGGTTCGCCATGATGGGGGCGCAAAGATTTGAAGAGGTCGTAACAGGTGGCGACCACCATCGTCGGGATGGAGAGGAAGAACGAGAACTCCAGGGCCGCGGGACGGCTCATGCCGGCCAACTCGCCTGCTGTAATGGTGGACATAGACCGCGAGGTTCCGGGGAAGACCGCCGAAAAAATCTGACAAAAGCCGATCCAGATGGCCTGTCCGATCGACATTTGCTCCATGTCTTCGGTAAGCTTGCCGCGCGCGAAAGCCTGATGTTTCGAGCGCTCGTAAACCGCGTCCACGATCCACATCACGATGCCGCCGATGATCAGCGCCCACGCCATGAGGGGGAGGCTCTCCAGGTGCTTGCCGATAATCTTGGTCAGCAGGAAGGCGGGAATCGCGGTCACTACGAACGCTATGGCGGTGAGCGAAAGTGGGTGGTTGACGATGGTACGGTCGTCGCGCTTGCCTTGTGGGAAATCGCGAACGAACTCGACAATGCGGTTCCAGAAATACAGCGGCAGGCAGAGAATCGCGCCCAACTGAATGACGATGGAAAACATCTTCCAATAGCCATTGGCAAGGTCAATGCCAAGAAAAGACTCTGTGATGCGCAGGTGGGCCGTCGAACTGACGGGAAGAAATTCGGTTAGACCTTCGATGACACCAAGCAGGACTGACAACAGGTAATCGTTCAAATCGCCTCCGCGACCAATCTACCTTCGAAAGCTGCGTGCAAAATTGCCGTGGGGTTCACCGACTACTCGAGGTTCGGCCCCCACGTTGGCACGTTGTTCTGAACCATATATACCAGACGCTCCGCCCGGCTGGACCAATCGGTGTCGTTGGGGTACTGCGACATCAGTTTTTTTGCGACACTCAGGGCGCGCGCATTGGAATCCTCGGCCTTCTTCGGCTGATTGTCCGTCTTGTAGATTACGATGAGCGCTGAGTAGCGCCATGCCGCCTTGTACAGCGCCTCCGGCGTCTTGGGAGATTGCGAATGGTCCTCTGCATATTTCATGTAAAGCTGCGCTTCCATCTCGGGGCACTTCGCAGCGGCTTCCCAGTCTCCGCAAAGTTTGTTGTCGATCAACCGGTAGGCTGCCAGGTCGGCCCACTTGGTGCCGGGGTATTTCTTTGTGACTTTTTTCATGTACTGCTCGTCGATCTGGTAGCGGAGGGCTGGGTCACGCATCTTCGCCGACGGGCGAGTGGCTGCGTCTTCGGCTTCGATTTGCCAACGGATG
The DNA here is from genome assembly GCA_963782275.1 of uncultured Acidobacteriaceae bacterium. GTDB lineage: Bacteria > Acidobacteriota > Terriglobia > Terriglobales > Acidobacteriaceae > Bog-257. The sequence goes on from CAWAJA010000019.1 coordinate 101,927, forward strand.
TCAGCAGCGCGATAAAGGGATTGAGCCGCCAGCGGCGAAGCCGGGAAGTACTCGGCAATGCGGGAGTAAATTCTCATCGCATCCTGCGCAGCACCGCGACGGCCTCCGCGGCGGCTGGCTTCCATTTCCGAGTCGAAGGCTTCGCCGAAGAGAATCTTGTCGCCGTCGGGCGTTGTGGTTGTGATCACGCCCTTGTCGATGATCCAGCCCGTAATGTTGCGGTCGTTTCGTTCTTCTTCGCCGAGTTCAATGCTGCTGGTGACATCAACCGTGCCCACAACGTGCGCCCAGCCCTGAGTGCGCTCGATCACGGCAACCTCGCGGCCGCGGCCAATGTTCGACAGCTTCGCGGAGGAGGTGTCCGGAGAGATGTAAATGATTCCTTCGCGCAGCATGAGGCCGCGTTCGGTGGCAACGGCAAGAATGGACGACAAAAAGATCAGAATTGAACAGCAATAAATATGTCTGCGCAACACCCAACTACTCCTGAGATTATTCCGTCGCGATGCCTTCCGAAAAAAGTTGCGCCAGCAGTTGTGGCTCGACATTGCCTCCGCTGACAACTACGACCGCTTGCTTCGATTCAGGCAATTCGTGGGCATGAAACAGCCATGCCGCGAAGGTGACCGCTCCACTTGGCTCCGCGACGATCCGGGCGTGGCTGACGATCCGTCGCATCGCGGTGCGGATCTCATCTTCGGTCACGGTAATGATGTCATCCACAAATTGCCTGATGTGCTCAAAGTTGAGCAGCCCGATTGACTGCGTGCGCAAGCCGTCCGCGAGCGTGCTGGATACACGCTCGGCCGGGAGTTGCACAATCTCGCCTTTACGAAAGCTCTGTTGGGCGTCGTTGGCCAACTCCGGTTCAACCCCGATCACCTTGGCGGAGGAACCGCTCAGCTTGATTGCCGCCGAGACACCGCTGACCAGCCCGCCGCCGCCGACCGGCACGAGCACGAGATCAACGTCGGGACGGGCCTCCAGGATTTCGAGCCCGACCGAGCCCTGTCCAGCAATGATCTGCTCGTCGTTGTAGGGAGGCACGATGGCGTAGCCATGCTCGCGCGCAAGCTCCTCGGCCCGCTTCAGTCGCTCCGAACTTGCAGGCCCAACCGTGACGATCTCCGCCCCCAGCGCAGCAGTGCTGTCCACCTTGGTTTTCGGCGCATTGCGGGGCATCACGATAACCGACTTCACACCCAAGGCACGAGCTGCGTAAGCAACGCCCTGAGCGTGATTGCCGCTGGAATAGGAGATAACCCCGAGCTGCCGTTCTTGTTCTGTGAACGATGCGATCTTGTTGTACGCTCCGCGCAGCTTGAAGGAACCGATCGGTTGCAGGCTCTCCGGTTTGAGCCAGAGTTGACCCTGCATTTCGTGCACTGGCCTTTCGTCGCCAGCCGGCGGGAAGTAGGGAACAAGCGGCGTCTGCACCGCGATGCCCTGCAATCGCCGCTGCGCCAGCTTGATCTGTTCGAGCGTTACCATGGCTGGATTAATGTATTGTTTCCGCCGGCAAATGAAAGCCAGGCGCCAGTCAGCACGTGCATGGTACCTTCACTCTCCGTAACTCTTGTTTCGCGGATTACCAACGCCATCCAGTGTACAAGCGCAAGCCGTTCGCGCAAGCTCACTTTGCTGTCGATTTCGACGTGAGTCATGGCAGGACTAATCAGCGCGTCGCGCAATCGGTTCCTGGGGATGTCGCGCTCCAGCCAGAGCAACTCGGTCGGCGGGATGACTGTGTCATCCGAGCCGTGCAGAAGCAGGACCGGCATTTGAAGAGACTTGAGGTGACCGGCGGGAGAAGCGGCGGCCAACTGCTCCCGCCGCTTGTCAATTTCAGCGAGAAGCGCGGGCGAGAAGTCCTCGCGCTGCTTCCGATAGATGCGCTGCATAGTTTCCTGGCCGGCGGGTGTCAACGTTTTCGCCACCTCCTCGGAGGCCTTGACGTTTTCAGAGAGCAGCAGCCTCATGGCTTCATGCGCGACCGGCTCGTCTTGCGGTGCGAAGAAGTCTTGGGCTTCGTCATACACGACGATGAGCGGCCCATATTCATGCGGCGGCAGATGCTCGACCGATCCATCAGGGCGAACAGCCTCACCGGTAGCGAAAAAACGCAGCACGTGAGCCAGATCGTAGTACGCCCCAACCGTTGCCACCCAGGCGATGGATCGTGAATATTGCGGGTCACTGGCGGCAAGCAGCGCCAGCCCTCCTGAGAAACTAAGCGCCAGCACACCCACTCTCGGAACCTGAAGTTGATGCGCGAAGGTCTGCACAGCCGTGCCAATGAGATCGGCTGACTTGGCCTGCACGCGATAGTCGGCAATGCCCGGGACCAGCGGCGTCATAACCAGAAAGCCACTCGCCGCGAGAGAGCGGGCGAAGTTTACCAGTCGTGGCTCATCGATGCCCAACTCGTGCATGCCGTGGACCACCACTATGCCCGGCGCGGAGCTGACCCCACGTGGCAGATAGACGCGAGCGGGAATGGCGGCGCCTTTGAAGTCGAAGGTTCCATCTCGCACGTCGACGGGATACACATCATAGTTGGCGATCCACCCCGTGGCATGCGGGTCAGCGATGCGCTGCAATAGCGACGCAGCGCGGAGATAGTCTTGCGCCGGAGGGTAAAGAGTTACGACGAGCAGCGGCAACAAAAGTAACAACCAAACGATGGAGCGTGCTTTGTGGGATGGGTTGCGACCTTGCCAGGGGACGGTGGTCATGAACAGGGCTAAAGCCTGGATTTCAACATTTCGTATGACGCGGCACTAAAAGCGCCGGTCTACCCGGTCGTGCTAGATCTCGAGGATCACCGGCATGATCAGCGGCCGCCGCGAGGTATGCTTCACAATGAAGCGTTTCAGGTCCTGACGAATTTTCTCCTTGATCATGCCGTAGTCGCCCTTCTCTTCATCACTCGAAGATTCGAGGGTGTTCATCACGGTTTGGCGAGCCTCGTCGAGGAAACCGTTCTCGCCCGCGCTGGGGGCGAACCCGCGCATCACGATCTCCGGCGCGCTCTCCACTTTGCCGGTCAGCTTGTTAATGGCAATGATGGGCAGCACAATTCCGTCTTCGCTGAGGTGGCGGCGGTCGCGGATGACAAGGTCTTCCACCACGTCGCCCATAGAGTTGGAGTCGATGCACACGCGGCCTATGGCGATGCGTCCCGTCTTGCGCGCGCCCAGTTCGTCGAACTCCAGGATGTCGCCGCTCTCGATCATCACAACCTTGCCCACCGACCCATGCATGGCGCCAGCTAATTCGGCGTGTAGCTTGAGTTGCCGGTATTCGCCATGGATGGGAATGAAATACTTTGGCTTGACCAGATTGATGATGAGCTTCAGCTCTTCCTGGCTGGCGTGACCGCTGACGTGCACTGGCGGCGACGAGCCATCATCGTAGATGACGTGGGCATCGCGGCGAAAGAGGTGGTCAACCACTCGATAGATCGCCTTCTCGTTGCCCGGAATGATGCGGGACGAGAGCACGACCGTGTCGCCCGACTGGATGCGCGCATGCTTATGGTTGTCCACGGCGGCGCGCGAGAGCGCAGACATGGGTTCGCCCTGCGTGCCGCTGATCAGCACGCAAACTTTGTCCGGCGGCAGATCGCGAATCTGCGCGGGATGGATGAGCAGCCCTTCGGGAACGTCGATGTATCCCAGGTCCTGCGCGATTTCGGTTGACTCCATCATGGAGCGCCCGACGAGGGAAACCTTGCGTCCGCTCTCGAAGGCCATTTCGATAGCAAGCTTGATGCGATGGATCGATGAGGAGAAGCAAGTAGATGAACAAGCGCCGTTCGGCGCGGGAGAATATCTCCTGAAAGCGGGCCCGCACCGCGCGTTCGCTCGGCGTGTAGCCGCGGCGCTCTACGTTGGTTGAATCTTGGAAGAGCGCCAGCACGCCTTCCTTGCCGTATTCGGCGAAACGAGTGCAGGTCGAAGAGCCGGTTGTCGGTCGGCGTCGGATCGACCTTGAAATCGCCGGTATGAATAATGATGCCAACTGGGCGTGTGAATGGCCAGCGCGACGCAGTCCACCAGGCTGTGGGTTACCTGGATGGGATTGATGGTGAACGGGCCAATCTTAAAACGCTCTCCGGGCGTGATCTCGTTGAGCACCGCATCATCGAGCAGGCCATGCTCTTCCAGCTTGCCTTCGACATAGGCCAGGGTGAACTCGGTGCCATAAACCGGGACGTTCAGTTCGGAGAGCATCCACGGCAACGCGCCGATGTGGTCCTCGTGGCCGTGGGTCAGAACGATGGCGCGCACGTGCTGGCGGTTTTCCATCAGATAGGTAATATCGGGGACAACGATGTCCACACCAAGCAACTCGGCTTCGGGAAACATGAGTCCGGCGTCGATGACGATGATGTCGTCACCCCAGCGAATGGCCATGCAATTCATGCCGAATTCGCCGAGCCCGCCGAGAGGTACAACTTGGAGTTTTGTCGTCGGCATCTGTAGGTCTTGATGCTAGCACAGGGGAGCACTCGGGGTTCCGGCTCGCAGAAGCTCTGCAGCGCTAAGTACCCTATACTGGAAAGAGCATGGCACACGTCGAGAAGAAGGGGTGGGTCAGGCGCCGACTGGAAGATGCTATCCGCCGCGCCTTCATGAAGGCATACCAGACCATCAAGGTCGATCCCGACAAATACCTCGAACATCTGAGGATGGCGTACGACCTTCCTGCGCTCACCTACAACGGCGTTTACTCAGTTGACCCGGAAATACTCGATCACATTGCGGCGCAGACTATTCGCGCCAGCATGCGAATCGCCGCTGCCGAAGGCGCTGGTCTCGGCATGGGCGGCATGTTCACCATGCTACCCGATCTCGGCATCCTGGCCGCCATCACCCTGCGCATGCTGCAGAAGCTCAGCCTGATTTACGGCTTCCCCTACAACACCGAGGAGGAAGAGGCCGAGTTGTGGATTGCAGCCGCCAGCGCGGCCGGAGTGGACATCAGCCGCGAACTGCTGGAGAAGCAGTTTGTCTCGAAGTTCGTGCCGCGGGTGATTCAGCGAATTGCGGCCCGCGCCAGCGCGGAGATCGTCGAGAAGTGGACGGCGCGGCTGATTCCGGTCATTAGCTCGGTGATCGGCGCGGGATTGAACTACTACTTCGTGAAAGTCTGGGGCGAACGCGCCGTTGGACACTTTCGCCAGAAGCATCTGCAAGTTCGGCGGCAGCAGGCCAGCAGGATCACGAACGCGGCTATGCCGGCAAGTTAGCCCCGCGCTCGATTGCTACTGCGCCACCGCTTCCTGGACTGCGGGCGAAGGCGTTTCCACGCCGAATTCGCCTTCCCACTTCGCCATCACCACCGTTGCCAGACAGTTACCCAGTACATTCACGGCGGTGCGCGCCATGTCGAGCAACTGATCCACGCCTAGCAGCAGAAAAACCGGCTCCGTAGGAAGTCCGACCGAAGCAGCAGTGGCCAGCAGGACAACCAGCGCCGCGCGCGAGACTCCAGCCACACCTTTGCTGGTGAGCATCAGCGTCAGCACGATCATCAACTGCTGTCCGAGCGAAAGATGCATGCCCGCAACCTGGGCCACGAAAATCGCCGCCACGGAGAGATAAAGTGAGCTGCCGTCAAGATTGAAGCTATAGCCGGTGGGAATGACGAACGCGACGATCTGTCGCGGAACGCCGATCGCCTCCATCGCTTCCATGGCGCGTGGGAGCGCGGCTTCGGAGCTCGAAGTGGCGAACGCGATGGTCACCGGCTCGATTGCTGCCTTGACGAACCGGCGCAGCGGTACCCCGAACATCAGTGCTATGGGCAGCAGAACACCGAACACGAAAACGGCAAGCGCGGCGTACAGCGTCAGCAGCAGCTTCAGCAGGCTGCCGAGTATGCCGATTCCGGTATGTCCCACAGTGTAGGCCACTGCGGCGCCGACGCCGAGCGGCGCCATATACATGACGATGTTGGTGAACTTGAACATCGTCTCCGCCAGGCTCTCGCAGAACAGCCAGCATGGGGCGGCGCTTCGGCTCGCTGATCATCGCCAGCGCTGCGGCGAAAATCAGGCTGAAGACCACAACCTCCAGCACCGCGCCGTCGGCCACCGACTTGGCGATGTTCTCGGGGAAGATGTGCAGGATGGTGTCTTGCGCGCTGAGCTTGCTACCGGCATAGTCTCGGCGCTCGGCGTAGCGGGCAGTTGAACACCAACGCCTGCCTTGGTCAGGTTAATGGCGGCGAGTCCGAGGAAGATGGCAATGGTGGTGACGATCTCGAAGTAGATGATGGAACGGAGACCGAGCCGGCCAACCTGCCGCAAGTTCGAGTGGCCAGCAATGCCAACAACCAGAGTGGAAAACAACAGCGGCGCGATGATGGTCTTGATGAGCCGAAGAAAAATCAGCGCGAGTACACGCAGATTGGTCGCGACGTTGGGGAAGTCGTGTCCGATCTCCGCGCCGACCAGCATAGCGATGAAGATCCACGCCGTCAGCGTGCGCCGGAAACAACCATAAGCCACAAGCGCGGTCAGGGCGATCCATCGAAAGGCAGTAAAGAGCGAGCTGGATTCTCCTGCCAAGCGCCAGCACATGAGGGCGGCCACGGCACCAAGGGCGGCGATCAGAAGGGCGATATTCTCTCGGCGGCGCGTGGAAAGCTGGCCCATAGAGTTCGATGGTTAGCGCAGAATATCTTCGAGTTCAACCCCACGATCAGTGCGCTCGTCGCGATACTTCACGATGACCGGCGTGTACAACGATAAACCCCACTCCGAGGCCTTACCCTTGGTGGTCGCGCGTGAGCCCGGCACGACCACCGCTCCTTCAGGAACGCGAAGCGGCTCGTCTGCAGTAGCGCGATAGATTTCGCCTTTCACGGTATCGAATAACGGTGTGGACCGCGTCAGGATGACGCCGGCCCCCAGCACTGCTCGCGCTCCGACCTGCGTTCCCTCGTACACTCCGCAATTTCCACCGATCAGCACGTCGTCTTCGATGATGACTGGCGACGCGTTGATCGGTTCCAGCACGCCCCCTATTGCGCAGCAGCGCTGATGTGCACGCGCTTCCCGACCTGCGCGCACGAGCCAACCAGCGCGTGCGAATCGACCATGGTGCCCTCGTCAACATAAGCGCCGACATTGATGTACATGGGAGGCATGCAAACCACTGACGGTGCGACATAGGCGCCACATCGGACCGATGAGCCTCCGGGAACTACCCGTACATTGTCGGCTGCGGAGAAGTGACGAACCGGATAAGTATCTTTGTCAACCAAGGAGAGCGCCTGCGGGTCACCAGCTTTCAGCCAGCCTGCCAATGCGAAAACCCAGCAGGATGCCTTGCTTCACCCAGGCATTGGTTTGCCAGCGGCCATCGCACTTTTCGGCTGCGCGTATCGCTCCTGTGGTGAGGCCTTCGCGGAATTGCAGAAAGACATCGCCAGCTCCTGGAAATGTGACCGCCTCGGCGCCCATCGCATAGAGTGACTCGACTTGCCGCTGGAGTTCGCGCATCGGCGGGCAGTATAAACGCTAACCGGCCTCCGAGTACGTCTCGTCGCCGTCAGGCACATGGTGATGGGGATAATCCAGCTAGAACCTTAGCGTGCCGCGGGCTGCGTTTGCAGCAATCCAACTTCGGCTGCGATCTTCTCCAACTTAGCGCGGGTGTCCTTCTTCATCGGTACCAGAGGCAGGCGATAGACCTCTTCGAGGCGGCCCATCATCGCCAGCACGGCTTTCGCAGGTCCCGGATTGGACTCGATGAAGTTGGCCTGCATCAGCGGCAGGTACTTGCGGAAAAGCAGTGCGTGCCGTGTCCCACTTGTTGCGATAGCGCGGCCTGCGTCATGCGGGTCATCTCCGCCGGAATTTCGTTGGAGACGACCGAGACGATTCCAGCGCCGCCCAGTCCGATGACCGCCAGGGTGACCGCGTCATCGCCGGAGAAGACAAGGAAGTCCTCAGGCACACTGGCGCACACTTCCGCAATCTGCGAGATATTGCCGCTGGCTTCCTTCACGCCGACGATGTTGGGAAGCTCGGCCAGCCGCAGCAGGGTGGAAGTCTCAATGTTGGTGCCTGTCCGCCCGGCAATGTTGTACAGCATCAGCGGCTTTGCCGATGCCTCGGCGATGGCGCGGAAGTGCTGATAGACGCCTTCCTGCGTGGGCTTGTTGTAGTACGGCGTGGCGGTCAGAATGTAATTGACGCCCGGGCGCGACGAGATTTCCTTCGCCTTCGCAACGGCTTCGCTCGTGTTGTTCGAGGTTGCGCCCGCCATGATGGGCACGCGGCCCTCGGCGGCCTCGATGGTCAGGTCAACCACACGCAGCCATTCGTCGTGCGAGAGAGTTGGCGTTTCGCCGGTCGTGCCGCAGGGGACGCAGGAAGTCGATGCCCGACTCGACCTGCCAGCGCACCAGGGCGCGCAAGGCAGGCTCATCAATGCTTCCATCCTGCTTAAAGGGGGTGACGAGGGCGGTACCGCATCCACGCAGTTTCATGGCAACAGGATAATCCTCGTATGCTCCAAATTCTATCGCCGAATTCAACCGCGGATTTTCGCGGATGAACGCGGATCCTTACTTCGAATACCGCAGGAATGCGGGCTCCGCTCGCCAATCCCGATCCGTGTTCATCCGTGGCAGCCCGCGGTTCATTCTTGTTGAGATGGAGCCTTTGCAGGCGTTTAGAGTTGGGCGAAGATATCTTTGAAGTCGAAGAAGCCCGCTTTCCCGACGATCCACTCCGCCGCCAGCACAGCGCCTTCGGCGAACGTGCGGCGCGACATGGCTTCATGCGTGAGCACGATGCGATCGCCCGCCGAAGCGAGTTCCAGCGTGTGGGTTCCGGTTACCTCGCCTTCGCGCTCAGAAATTATGGCAGGGAGGACTCCTGCAGCCTGCCCCAGCACTCGCTGGATCGCCAAGGCCGTTCCGGAGGGCGCATCCTTTTTGTGAACGTGATGGCGTTCAGTGATGTGCCCAGCGTAACCGTGCGCCAACGCTGGCGCCGCAGCCTGCACAATCTGAAAGAACAGGTTCACGCCGTAGGAAAAGTTCGCGCCGAAGACGAAGCCAGTTCCAGCTTCCTCGACCGCGCGTCGAATCCCTTCGATCTCGCGATACCAGCCGGTGGTTCCGACCACCATTGCCTTTCTTCGCCCGGACAGAAGCTTCGATGTTTGCCAGTACCGCGTCCGGCGTCAGTGAAGTCGATGACCACTTCAACATCCTGTAGATGCTCCGGGGTAAGCCACTGAGCATTCTGGTTCACATCAGCGTCAACACTTTGCACCCTGTGGCCGCGTTCACGAGCGACCTCGACGACCAGCAACCCGGTCTTCCCTGGTCCCAGCACAACCACATTCAACAGCCCTGGATTCAATCGAACACCTCAGGATCAACCTCAGCGAAGAACTTGGCATGCAAGCGGCGCACGGCTTCAGGAACATCGGACTTCGTCAATCACGAAAGTCAGATTAATCTCCGATGCCCCTTGGGAAATCATGCGCACGTTGATATCGCGAATGGCATCGAAGACCTGTGCCGCAACTCCGGCCGTCTCGCGGATGTTTTCGCCCACCAGGCAGACAATGGCTTTGCGACCCGAATACTTCACGAAAGCCAGTTGTTCGAGATCCGCCGCGATCTGCGGGATGGCCTCGTTCGAATCCACGGTGAGCGAGATGCTGACCTCCGAAGTGGAAACCACATCCACCGCACAACGATGGCGCGCGAAGATGTCGAACACTTTGGCGAGAAAGCCATGCGCCATGAGCATGCGCGCGGCGACGATCTCGATGATGGTGATGCGGTTCTTGGCGGCAATGGCCTTGAAAAGCGAGCGCGAACGCGGCGTGCGAGACAGAATTCGCGTGCCCTCATTCGATGGGTTGCGCGAATTCAGCACCAGCACCGGAATGTTCTTCTCGACTGCTGGCAGCACGGTCGCGGGATGCAATACTTTGGCGCCGAAGTAGGCCAGCTCGGCGGCCTCTTCGAAGCTGATGACCTTGATGCGGCGGGCGTCAGTGCAAATACGCGGATCGGTAGTTTTCATGCCATCCACGTCGGTCCAGATCTCGATGCGGTCGGCATTCAGGCCGGCCCCGACCAGGGCGGCTGAGAAGTCGGAGCCGCCGCGACCTATCGTCGTTTGGATGCCTTCCCGCGTCGCGCCGATGAAACCACCCATGATCGGCAGGCGACCCTGCTCGATCATGGGCTTCACGCGGTCCAGTAAACGGTCGTTGATCTCGTCAACCTGAGGTACGGCGCGACTGTGTTGCGCGTCAGTGATGATGACCTGGCGCGCGTCCACCAACGTCGCGGGAATATCGCGCGCGAGAAACGCGGCTGTGGCAATCATGCTAGACAATCGCTCGCCGAAGGAGACAACGTAGTCGGAAGTGCGAGGGGTCAGCTCTCCGACAGCGGCAATGCCGCGCAAGAGTTCATCGAGCGAGTCGAACTCCGCGCCCAGTTCGGTGTGCAGTTCGGTGTGCAAGCCCGTACCCAGTAACTCGCCGGCGGTGGTGTAGTGGCGCTCGCGAAGCGTGCGGCAGATGTCGAGCGCCTGCTCGCGATCGCCCCGTCCGGCGGCGGCGGCCATGGCGAGCAACTGGTCCGTCACCTTGGCCATGGCGCTGACCACCACGAACGGACGCTCGGGCAGACGCCCCTTCACGATGCTGGCGACGCGGTCGATGGCGGTGGCGTCCTCTACCGAAGTGCCACCGAACTTCATGACGATCACGGCCGCACCACCAGTATTGAAAGTGGCAAGTCGGCGGTCACGACAGGTAGCCTTGCACCTTCAGGAGTTCGGCATTGAGCAGGGCCGCGCCTGCCGCGCCGCGGATCGTGTTGTGCGAGAGCACGGTAAACTTGTAGTCCAGAACGCCGCAAGGACGCAGGCGTCCGACGGTGACGGTCATGCCGTTGCCACGATCAACATCAAAGCGTGGCTGCGGACGGTCAGGAGCATCGTCGTAGACGATCGGTTGGGCCGGCGCCAAAGGCAGCTTGAGTTGCTGCGGTGCTGGATGAAAATCGTTGAAAGCCGCGATGATTTCGGCGCGGTCGGCCTTTTGACGCAACTTCACCGAAACCGACTCAGTATGGCCATCTTCGACTGCAACTCGATTGCAGTGAGCCGTCATGCTGAATGCTGCCTGCTCGATGTGGTCGCTGTTTAACTGCCCGAGCAGCTTGCGCGTTTCCTCTTCCATCTTTTCTTCTTCTTTGGCGATGTAAGGGATTACGTTGCCCAAAATGTCGAGCGAGGCGACACCTGGATATCCCGCGCCGCTGACTGCCTGCATGGTGGCGACAAAGATGGACTCAATGCCAAACTTCTGATGCAAGGGTGCCAGCGCCACGACCAGTCCGATGGCCGAGCAGTTGGGATTGGTGACAATGTAGCCACCCGATTCTTTCCGCCAGCACTGTCTTTCGACCAGCGGAAGATGGTCAGCGTTGACCTCGGGAATGATCAGCGGCACATTCTCGTGCATGCGAAAGGCGCTGGAGTTGCTGACCACCGCGCAGCCGGCGGCAGCAAACTGCGGCTCCAGTTCGCGCGCGATGCCTGCGTCCAAAGCGGCGAAGATTACGCGCGGCGCGCCTTCAGGCGAAGCGCTGGAAACTGGCATTTTCCGCACGCGCTCAGGGATAGGCGTCTTCAAACGCCAGCGTACGGCGTCACCGTAGGGTTGACCGGCGGAGCGGTCGGAGGCGGCCAGCCATGCCACTTCGAACCAGGGATGGGCTTCGAGCATCTGGATGAAGCGCTGCCCGACAACTCCAGTGGCACCGAGAATTCCGACCGAAATCTTCTGTTGCGACATCGTAGTGAGAAAATTAGTTTACATCAGGCTCACGAAGTGGTCGCCATGCGGGGAAGGACGATGTTTCCCGAATAGCGTCTGCGCGCTGCTAGAATCAACCTTTCCCTATGCCGCTACCCGCGCCACCGTCACCCACTGTCCAACACGAAGCTGTTTCCATGCTCGATCTCAAGCGCCAGTACGAGAGCATTGCGGATGAGCTGAAGGCGGCCATCGAGCGCGTGCTCAGCTCGCAGCACTTCATCGGCGGAGCGGAACTGGAGAGGTTTGAGCACGACGCGGCGGAATATCTGGGCGTGCACGAGTGCGTGGGTTGTGCCTCCGGCACAGACGCCCTGTGGCTTGCCTTACTCGCGTCGGGAGTCGGGCCGGAGACCAGCGTGATCACGACACCATTCAGTTTCTTTGCCTCGGTGAGCACGATCGTGCGCTGCGGAGCCACGCCGGTGCTGGCCGACATCGATCCCGCCACGCTAAACCTCGACCCGGCCACCGCTGAGGCTGCACTGAGGCGAGCACGCTCGCACAAAGTTCACGCGGTGATGCCAGTCCATCTCTATGGACAGTGCGCCAACATGGACGCGTTCGACAGGATTGCCACGGAGCACAGAGTTGACATCATTGAAGATGCAGCGCAGGCCTTCGGCGCGAAGTGGCGCGACAAGAAGGCTGGGACGCTGGGCATGGCCGGAGGATTCAGCTTCTATCCCACGAAAAACTTGAGCGCATATGGCGATGGGGGATGCGTCACGACCGACAAAGAAGAGTTAGCTGCGCATGTTCGCCGGCTGCGTAATCATGGCGCCCGGCAGCGCTATTACCACGAGGAGATTGGCTGGAACAGTCGCCTCGATGCGCTGCAGGCCGCGGTGCTGCGCGTCAAGCTGAAGCATCTTGACCGCTGGAACCAGCAACGCCGCATGTTAGCCTGCCGCTACCACGGGCTGCTGACAAATTCAGGATTGGTGCAAACGGAAGCCCAGTCCGTGACTTCTCAGGCACCAATCGCGCTGCTGGCGTCGGTTCCCGAGGCTTATCACATCTACCATCAGTATGTGGTGCGGGCCTTGCGGCGCGATGAGTTGCGAGCGTTCTTGACTCAGAGAGGCATTGGCACCGAGGTTTATTACCCGGTTCCGCTGCATCTGCAACAGTGCTTTGCGTATCTGGGATACAGGGCTGGCGATCTGCCAGAGTCGGAGCGTGCCGCGAAAGAAGTGCTCGCACTCCCAATGTTCCCTGAATTGCGGGAGGACGAGCAGCAGCGGGTGGTGGCAGCGATTGCGGAGTTCTACAGCCGCTAACACCATCAGTGATGCTTATGCTTTCCACGCGCGGGCTTCTGTCCTGGTGTCTGCCTGGCAGGTTTCGCGGCTTGATGTTTTGCTTTTTCTGCAGCCTCTTCTTCAGGCGTGAGCACGCGGCGCACTATAGGACCATTTAACTTGTAAGTAACGTCAACCATCTGGCCGTCTTCCGTTTCTTTGCGGATGGTGAAGGTCGGCAGATCGCCTTCCTTGCCGAACGTCTCGTGTCCTGTCTTTACCGGGAAATACCCTTCGAGGTTCCGCTCGCGATATGCGGTCTCGTAACGATGCCGGATTCGGCCCCAGGTGAAAATGCGGATCTGGTTGTAGTCCCACGGCAGCCCATCTTTAGGCTCGTTCAGCAACACCAGATACTGGGGGACTTGCTTGTCTCCATCCTGCACGGTATTTAGTACGAAGTAGCCCATGATGCGTTGGCCTTCGGCGTACTGAGCGACCTCAAGCGGGATGTCGAGATCGACCATGCGCAGGAGCACCCAGCCAACTCGGCCCGCGGAATTGCGAACCAGGTACCAGTCCTCCATCACCGGCTTGGGAGGCTCCGCTTCCTTTCCCTTGTCCGCAGCTGGAGGCTTCAGACCGGGCTTAGCTACGGGCGCCTGAGGAGTCTGGGCAGGCGAGGCCGAAGGAGCCTGATTGCCTGGATTGGCAGCCGAAGCGGTCTGCTGCTTAGGTTGTGTCGCGCTGCTCTTCGCGGCTTGTGTAGCGGCGGCCGCCTTCGGCGGGACCTTGGGCGCGGTAGCACGCTTCAGGATGTCCACTTTCTCGCCATCCTTGAGCTGGTAGAGATGGTCGCCTTCACGGGAAGGAGTGTCGTGCATGTTAAGTTCGGCGCGCGTCGTACCGTGGGCCTGCACCGGCTGGCTGGCGTTGTCTTTCGCGAGCGTCTGGAAGGCGTCGTAAACGTCCTGAGCTACCAGGCTACGCTCCTCAATCCAGCCCTCCTGACCAGCGTCTGTACGCACACGCAGGAAACGCCGCTGCTTCTCCAGCACCTCCACGCGGTCGCCGTTGTGCACGGTCCCTATCTTGTTGTACATAGTGGCGACGCGGTCGCGCAGGCTGGTTTCTTGGGCTGAGACATACATGTACTGGTGCTGGACGAGCGTGGAGCGCTTACAGGCGGAGACCAGCACCAGCAGAATCAGGGCGGCAGCCAACAGAACAAATCGATTGGGATGGGAAGGGAAGGGTTTCACTGCGCCACACAACACTATAAACCAGTGGTTAGGGGATAGTGGTCAGTGGATAGTAGCGAAGCAGGTACACACGAGCTTAATCAACCCGGAGACCCAGACAAAGGAGAACCCTTTCAGGCAGAAAACCAGGAGCACAGAAGATCAACAATTCATGCTTTCTCCTTGCCGCGGCCGTAGCAGACTTTCTTCTCTGAGTCTCTGCGGTCAGTCGTTTTTCCTCTACCACACCCTGCACGCCGGCTCGCGCACCATGGGCTGGCCCACCTTGCAGCCGAATGCCTGCTGGAACCCAGCCGAGTTCTGTACGGCGCCGTTGACGCGCCAGCGTCCTGGCGAGTGCGGATCGGTAATTGCCAACACGCGCGCCTGCTGATCGGTGACGTTCTGACACCAGATCTGGCCGTAAGAGATGAAGAAACGCTGCTGCGGGGTGAAACCGTCGATGGGCTTCACTTGCGCATTGCCGAGGATGTTCATCAGCGCCATATAGGCCAGCTTGAGGCCGCCATTGTCCGCCGTGTTCTCGCCCAGCGTTAGCCGTCCATTCAGATGCACTTCGCCCTTGTCATCCTTCACGGCTACAAAGCCGGAATACTCGTCGGCCGTGCAGGTCGCACGCTCTTCAAAGGCTTTGGCGTCCTCCGGAGTCCACCAATCCTTGAGATTGCCCTCCGCGTCGTACTTGCGTCCCTGGTCATCGAAGCCGTGAGTCAGCTCATGTCCAATAACCACGCCAATGGCTCCGTAGTTCACGGCATCGTCCATGTTGCTGCCGTAGAACGGCGGTTGCAGGATGCCGGCGGGGAAGTTGATATCGTTCATCGGCGGACGGTAGTAGGCGTTAACCGTCGGCGGAGTCATGGTCCAGTCCTTGCGGTCCGTCGGCTTCTGAATTTTGTTGTATTGGCGTTTTACTTCGAAGGCCGCGGCGCGCATGTGGTTGCCGGCATAGTCGTCGCGCGCCACCACGACTGTGCTGTAATCGCGCCATTTATCGGGATACCCGATATTATTGACGATGGCTTGCAGCTTCGTATACGCCTGCTGCTTGGTCGTGTCGGACATCCAGGTCAGCTGCCCGATGTCGGTATGCATTGCCTCCTCGATAGCTTGCACCATCTTGACAGTGCGCGCTTTGTTGTCCGGCCCGAAGACCTTATCCACATAGAGCTCACCCAGCGCCATGCCGAGGCTGCGGTCCGTCGCGCGTACGCAGCGCTTCCAACGCGGTTCGATTTCCTTTTGCCCAGCCATGTACTTGCGGCTGAACTCAAAGTCTTCATCGACGAACGCTTTGGGCAGCATTGGAGCATAGGTGTCGAGGGCGCGCCAGCGTAAGTAGACTTTCCAATCGTCCAGCGATACCGTGTTGAGCTGCTCGTTCACCGTCTTGAAGAACTCGGGATTACCGACGTTCAGGCTACTGAACTTGGGCGAGCCGTTGTCGGCGAAGTACTGAATCAGCTCGAAATTGGGAGCGGCGGTAGCGATCTCGGTAGTCTGCATCATGTGATCGCGTTTCCTGGGGTCGCGGCGCTCGGTACGGTCCATAGCGGCCTTCGCCAATCCGGTCTCGATCGCGAGCACGGTTTTGGCTTCAGCGGCGGCCACATCAGGTTTGTCACCGGCAAGCTCGAACATCTTCTGCACGTGCTCCTGGTATTTCTGGCGTGTTTCGACTGACTTCGGGTCATCCTTGATGTAGTATTCGCGGTCAGGCAGAGTAATGCCGCCTTGGTCGAGGTTCGCGATGGTCCGGGCCGAATCGTGCATGTCGGGCATGGAGTAGAAAGCGAACAGCGCCGGTATGCCGTTACGGTGCATGTTCGCGACCTGCGGGATGAGTTCCCGCTTGGACTTGATGGCCGCTATGCGCTCCATTTCGGACTGCAGCGGCGCGATGCCCTTTTTCTCGATGGCCGCTTCGTCCATACACGAGGCATAATAATCGCCGACTTTCTGTTCAATTGGGCTGTGCTGACCGGGCGCCTGGGCCTTCTCCAGGATGTCGCGCAGAACGTAGAGATTGTTGTCGCCCAATTCATTGAAGCGGCCCCACCGTGACTGGTCGGGCGGGATCGGGTTGTTCTTCATCCAGTTGCCGCAAGAGTACTGATAGAAATCCACGCAGGGATCGGCGCTTTTGTCCATGGCTGTCAGATCGAAGCCGGGAATCTGTTTAGGAAACTCAGAGGCGGAATTGGAAGGCGCTGTTTGAGCCGCCGAGAGTACGGCAGCCAGCAGCAGGGCGAGAGGTGAGAGAGTTCGAATCCGCATCGTTGCCTCGTCGAAGAAATGTCGCCCCGTCGCAAACGATCGCGGAGCACAAAAAACTAGGGTAGGACCGCGTGCGTCCCGGGAGAGGAGATGGTAAACACTCATTCAAACCCTACTACAGGGGCCGTCAGCCTGAAAAATCACTGACCGGTAACAAACTGCGGACTCTCCATCAGAAAAGCTTCAGATGGATGGTCAAGTACTTCTTGGGGTCCTTACGGACGGCCGCAATCAAGTTCCGCGTCTCTACCAGCAATTGGTCGGCATTGTTGTACAACGAAGGATCAACCAGGAACTTGCCCGCTGTTCCTTCGCCTTTATCCAGCCGGTCGGCGATGCTGTTCAGGCGGGTGACGGTATTGTCGATTTTCTTCGCCAGCGCTTCATCCTTCGCGAGCTTGCCGATAGTTCCTTTGCCCGCGTTGATATCTCCAATAAGTTGGTGAGCTTCCCCCACGGTCTTGTTGGCGTTGTCGTAGAGGGAGGGGTCCTTCAGGAACTTGCCGATCGTGCCATTGCCGCTGTTGATCTGGTCAATGATCTTGTTCACGTTGTCGACGGCCGTATTCGCCTTGTTGTACAACTCTTCACTATTGAGAAGCTTGCCGATCGTCCCGTTTGGAGAGTTGATTTGGCCCACAACCTCCTGCAACTGAGCCAGCATGTCGTTGGCGCGGTTGAACAGCGACTGATCGTAAATCACCTTGCCGATGGATCCTTGCCCACTCTGAATGTAGGAGATGATGTTATCCAGCCGTTTCACCAGGGTGTCAACGTTTTGCAGTGTGCCCTGGCTGGCGCGCACCACGTCCTGCAATTGCGGCACATCCTTGGTGGGCAGCTCATCGCCGGTTTGGATAGGGCCGCCCTGAGCTCCGCGACAATCCAGGTCCACAAAGACCTCACCCAGAACGCCGGCCGTGGTGAGCAAAACCTGACAGCCTTTGTTCATGGTGTCTTCGTACCTGGTGGTAATCTTCATCACAATTTCCACCGGCGCCAGGACACGCTTGGGATCGTGCACGACGCGAATCCGGGTGACGTTGCCGATGTCCACGCCTTCCAGGCGCACCGGCGCTCCGATACGAAGACCGCCAGCATTGTCCACGTAAGCACGGAGCATAATCTTCTTGGTGAACAGACCGGTGGTCCCGGTCATGACGAAGATAAGAACCGCAAGAGTGATCAGCGCAAAGAGTACCGTCAGGCCAACTCGGAGCTGCGACCACTTCACCTGTTTTTCGCTTGGCACGCTCTCTTGATCGCCCCTTGGACGCGCCTGCCACAACCGCCCCACAAAACGCCAAACCGGCCTTGTTAGGGGATCCGGTCACCGTGGCAACCGCTGCCGATTACACTCCACGCAAGCTCGGAATCATAACATGGCGCTGCACTCGAATTCTTCGCGTCCCATTCCTCTGGGTTATGCAATTCCTACAAATCCAATTCTGCCAGGATCATGTTCTCTTCCATGCTCGCGTACATTTTGAATCCGGTCTTGACGCATACCGCCCGCATTTCCCGATTCTCCGGGAGCATGTTGGAGACGACCCGCTTCAGTTTCTCGTCGCGGGCAATCTGGATGAGGCGGCGATACAGTTCAGTTCCCAGGCCCTTGTGCTGAGCGGCGTCGATGGCGACGGCAGCCATTTCAGCTTCGTCCCGCCCGTGCAGCTTGCTGAGGCGGCCTACCGCGAGAATTTCCGTTGCGCCGCTTTCGAGTTTGCGTTCAGCAACCAATGCCATCTCGCGGTTGTAGTCAATGAAGCAGGTCCGGGTCAGCCGCTCGTGGGCGGTGCGCTGGGTCAGCTTCAACGGCTGAAAGTAACGCAGGTACACGCTGCGCTCCGAGAGCTTCTTGTGGAATTCAATCATGGCCGGCTCGTCTTCGGGACGGATCGGCCGAATGGTCACCGGGTTCCCGTCTTTCATCGTCCACTCGGCGACGAGGTGAATCGGATACGGGCGGATGGCAGCCTCCGGCAGTTCATCTTCGGTCATTTCCGGACCGTGCAGGACCACGCGCGCATCCAGCGCCAGGAGCCGCTCCGGCGAAGCCAGCAGCGGGTTGATGTCAATCTCCTTGATCCAGCGCTGCTCGACGACTAACTGGCTGAAGCGCACCAGGAGTTCTTCCAAAGCCATAACATCCACCGGCTTGCGCCCGCGGACGCCTTTCAGGGCTTTCAGGATCTTGGTCTGTTCCATCAGGCGCAGCGCCAGCGTCGAGTTCAGGGGCGGCAGCGCCAGCGCGCTGTCTTTGAAGACTTCCACCAGTTGTCCGCCGGTTCCGAAGAGGATGACAGGACCAAATTGCGAATCGAGACTGCTGCCGATGATCAGCTCGTAGCCGTCAAGCTTTACCATCGGTTGTACAGTTACTCCCTGGAAGTGTTCTGCGCCAGCCTTCTCGGTGACCGACTGCTTGATTGCCCGGAATGCCGTCTTCACTGCATTCGCATCCGGCAGGTTCAAATGCACGCCACCAACGTCGGTTTTGTGGGTGATGGTGAGCGAGTACACCTTCAGCACGATCGGGTAGCCGATCTCTTCCGCCGCTTGCAGCGCTTCCTGCTCGGTGGCGGCAATCCGCGTCTCGACGGTGGGAATGTCGTACGCCTTCAGCAACTGTTTCGACTCGTATTCGGTGAGGATCGTGCGCCCGGATTGGCGAGTGTCGCGAATGATGCGCTCAGCCTTTCCCCGCTGCAGCAGCGCATCGGCGTGCTGCGGTAAGGTGGGAGTCTCGTAGATGCCCCTCAGGTTGTAGGAATAGCGCCACATGTAGTTGAAGGCGCGCACTGCGCTGTCGGGGAACTGGAAGGTTGGAATGCCAGCTTGATTCAGGATGCGCTCGCCAGCCGCAACTTCCGCGCCGCCCATCCAACTCGCCAGCACCGGCTTGCCCAGGCCCTTCGCGTAGGGCTTCAGCTTCTCGGCGATTTGCGTCGGATCGGTCATATCCTGCGGGGTCAAGACAACCAGCATGCCGTCAATGTGAGGGTCTTTGGCAGCAATCTCAAGTGACTTGGCATACCGCGCGGGTTCGGCATCGCCGAGGATGTCCACGGGATTGTTGTGGCTCCATTGCTCCGGAAGGATCGCATCGAAGGCTTTCATCGTCTCTTCCGATAACTCGGCCAGCTCGCCTCCCCCGGCTACAAGCGCGTCGGTCGCCAGAACTCCGGGTCCGCCGGCATTGGTGAGGATGCACAGCCGTTTGCCACGAGGCCGAGGCTGCTTGGCCAGCACGTCCGACATGAAGAAGATGTCGGCGATGCTGTTGACCCGCAGGACTCCGCTGCGGCGAAAGGCGGCGTCGAGCACCTCATCGCTGCCGGTGAGCGAGCCGGTGTGTGACGCTGCAGCTTTGGCGGCAGCGGCCGTCCGCCCGGCTTTGATCACAATGACCGGCTTGTTGAGTGAAACCTCGCGCGCGGCCGAGAGGAACGAGCGCGCATCGCCGATCGACTCCATGTAGATCACGATGCTTTGTGTCCGGGGATCGCTGCCGAAGTAGTCCACCAGGTCGCCCCAATTCACGTCAAGCATGGAGCCAATGGAGACAAAGGCGCTGAAACCGACATTCTCGCGCAAGCTCCAGTCGAGAACCGCAGTGCATAACGCGCCACTCTGGCTGATAAACGCGACATTGCCGGCCCGCGCGACGCTGTGCGCGAAGGTCGCATTCAGTCCGCGAACCGGATTCATCACACCAAGGCAATTGGGTCCGATCAGACGCATCTTGCCACGAATGGTCTGTGCGATCCGTTGCTCCAACTCCTTGCCGTGCTCGCCGTGCTCTTTGAAGCCCGCAGAAATGACGATGCCAGCCGGAATTCCCAACTCGACAGACTCGGCAATGAGATCGGGAACCGTGTCTGCAGGGGTCGTGATCACGACCAAATCCACTTTATCGGGCAGATCATGCACGCTCGGATACGCCTTGATGCCCAGCACATTGGGTCGTTTCGGGTTCACCGGAAAAACCGTGCCGCCGAACGGACTGCTGAGCAGGTTCCACAACACGGACCTGCCGACGCTACCGGGGCGCTCCGAGGCGCCAATCACGGCGACGCTTTGGGGCAGGAACAATGGGTCCAGAGGATGGCTCTCGGACCGGTAAACGTCAGAGGACGGGTCAACTTTGATCTTGGAATCTGGAACTTTCATGGAAGTAATAGTAGTTACAATTCCTCACGGCTAGTCGCTCCAGTCTAGTCTCTCGAGGAGCACAGCCGGAACTGGGAAAATTCTGCGTCCGAAAGTCGACATTAGCGCAGCACCTCCGCCAGCTTGCCGCTCGCGATCAACTCGGCGACGCGTTCGATGTCCGGAGTAAAGATGCGGTCTTCGGTGAAGGGCGAAGATACGGACCGGATTGCCGCTTGGGCCGTCTCGCCGCGCTTGCTGGTTTTCAGAGGAGCGCGGAAGTCGATGGCCTGCGCAGCGGCCAACGCTTCAATAGCTAGAACGTTGCGCGTGTTGGTGACGACCCGAAGCAGCTTGTTGGCCGCGATCATACCCATCGAGACATAGTCTTCCTTGTTGCCCGAGGTGGTGATGGAGTCCACCGACGCGGGATGCGACAGCACCTTGTTCTCGCTGACCAATGCTGCGGCCGTGACCTGCGGCAACATGAATCCTGAGTTCAGTCCAGCGCCCGGCGCGAGAAATGGAGGCAGTCCTTCGTTGAGTGTGGGATTCACCAACCGCTCCAGGCGCCGCTCGGAGATGCCTGCCAATCCGCTGAGCGCGATGGCCAGGAAGTCGAGCGCAAAGGCCAGCGGCTCACCGTGGAAGTTGCCGCCGGAGATGACAACGCCGGGAGCTTGCGCTCCCATGGTGCGTTTCGGGGCGCCAACTTTCTTCTCTTCCGGGAAAACCAGGGGATTGTCCACCGCCGAGTTCATCTCTACCTCGAATACCTCGCGGCAGTGCGCCAGGGTGTCGCGCACAGCGCCGTGGACCTGAGGGATGCAGCGCATCGAATAGGCATCCTGCACCATCTGGCACTCGCGATGCGATTCGCGAATGACGCTGCCCTCCAGCATGCGGCGAAGGTTTTGCGCCACCCGGAGCTGGCCGGCATGAGGCCGGGCCTTGTGGATGCGCTCGTCAAAGGCGACGTCGGTGCCCTTCAGCGCGTCGATGGTGAGAGCCCCGATGACATCAGCGGAGTCCACGAGGACTTCCACTTGCAGCGTCGCCAGCAGACCTACTGCCAGCATGCCTTGCGTGCCGTTGATGAGCGAGATCGCTTCCTTGGCTTCCAGCACCAGCGGCTTGATGTCGGCTCGCTTCAGGGCGTCCGCGGCGGGCATGCGTGCGCCGCGATAGGCCACTTCGCCCTCCCCGATCAGCACCAGTCCAAGATGGGCCAGGGGAGCCAGATCGCCGCTGGCGCCTACGCTTCCCTGCGACGGGATAACGGGATGAACGCCGCGGTTCAGCATCTCGCACAGCGTGTCAATGACGACGGCGCGCACCCCGGAAAATCCTTTGGCCAGCGAATTCGCGCGCAACAGGAGCATGGCCCGGGTCACATCTTCGGCCAGTGGATCGCCGACGCCCGCGGCGTGAGAGCGCATCAGGTTGACCTGGAGCTGGCGGATGGCATCCGGCGGGATGTGAAGATCGGCAAGCTTGCCGACGCCGGTGTTCACGGCGTAGGCGACGCGATTGTTTTCCACGAGGTCTTCAACCACGGCGCGCGCGCGATCAACGGCCAGGCGCGCCTCCGGCTCGAGCAAGACGGGACGCCGCTCGTAAACCACCTGGCGAAAGTCGTCCAGGGTGAGATCGTTGCCGTTGATGTGAAGCGGCTTTCAACTTCTCCCTGCGGCTTTCAAGAACGACGGCAAATACCTCTCCGAGAGGCGCGTCCGCTTGAACTGCGCGTCCAGCACCATGTGCACGGACTCGCCTTCGGCCAGCACAGTGCCGTCTTCATCGCGCGCGATCTCGTAGCCGAAGTGCAAGAGGGAATCGCGAACGTTCATCAGCCGGGTGCGGATGACGACCAGGTCGTCATAGCGAGCCGGCGACTTGTAGCGGCAGCGCACATCCACCACGGCAAGGTGTGAGCCGTCCCGCTGCTCCATCTCGCTGTAGGTGAAGCCGAGCTCGCGCATCATCTCCACGCGGCCAACCTCAAACCAGACGATGAAATTCGAGTGATAGACCACGCCCATCTGGTCGGTCTCGGCGTAGCGCACCCGCAGCCTGGTTTCGAACACGTGCGGCTGAGCGGTTGCCGGAAGCGGCTGGCTGTCGGCCTTCACGCGCGACTCACTGGCTGCCCGGCGGAGTCTTGCCGGCCGCCTGACTTGTGGTCCCGGGCTGAGACGCGGCGCTGGCGGGCGCGTTGCTGACGGTCTGCCCCCGCACTGGCTCGCCGACCTCGACCAGCTTCCCATCAGCCATGTAGTCAACAAATTGCGCCGGGAGCGAGTCGGGGTACGGGAGCCCTGCTGTGTTCTGCAACTGATAGTGAATATGCGGAGCAGGCGACGGCCCGGAATTTCCGCATTCCGCTACTGCCTCTCCTTGCTTTACCTTGTCGCCTTTCTTGAACTTGCACGCTGTTTTGCTTCAAATGGTCAAAGAGAGAGAACTCGCTGTTGCCGTGCGCAATGAGGACCATATTGCCGTGGGTCGAATCCGAAGCCGGTTTGCCGGGAGGGTTATCCTGGTAGCCGTCCTCGACTTGAACGACTAGGCCGTCCGCCGGCGCTAGAACCGGCTGACCAAAACAATAGTAGTTGGAGTTATCGCTGCCGTCGCCGGTGAGCACCCGCCCGCCCTTGAGAAGAACGAAATCGATGGAGAAACGCTGGTCATCCGAGAAAAAGTTCCCGTTCAGGAATGCAGAGCGGCCGCCCTGATCCACCAACCATTCCCCGGAAAAGGGCAGCTTCAGCTTGGTTACGTCCTTGTAGCCACCGAAATGGCCTTGGGGCGGGTTCCGTGATGGGCCGATCTGGAAGAGGTCAACCTGGCCCTGGTCGTTCAGCCCGATCGTGGTGATCACCTCCACTTGTGCCTTGCTAAACTCCGACAGCCGCGAATAGAGGGTGGTGTTGCTCACCAGGGAAGGAACCACAACCTCGTTGAGCATCTTCTTCTCGGCGCCCAGACGCTCTCTCAGGGTCTTGCTGGCGGCGGCAAATTTTTCCTCGCTGCCCGAACGCTTCTTCAGTCCCTCCGAGAACGTGGCCCACATAGCGCCTGCCTGTCCCGAGTCGAACAATTCGAAGATCTTCTGCCCGCGCTGCCTCATCGGGCCACTCATCGGCGGAATAGGAGCCGCTGGAGGCTGTTGCCGCGGCCGTCTTGGACGATTGAGGCTGGGCAGCGGGCTTCGAAGCTTGGGCGCAAAGCAGTGCGGGAAACAGCAAGGCCGCAACCATGGAGTGCAGACGGAATGTCATTTTTTCTCCCCGTGTTCGCTGCGGCTGATCCTTTTCCAGCATGAGCCTGCGCGCTCGCGGCAATCGCCTTTTCTGATGTGCGGGGCGCTTGCGCATGACAGTCGCAGCCGTCTGTCCGTCGAGCTCTGAACTGAATATTGCTTAAAGAAATGTCGTGTGGCAAGAGAGATATGGGAACGTTTGGATTCAAAATCGTTGCAATTCCGGCAATCGCAATTGTAGCCCAAAAATAACCGCCGCGGCTGATCAGCCGCCTCCGAGTCTGCCAGGCGGGAGTCTACTTTCCAGTCCAGCGAGGGTCGCGTTTCTCCAGGAACGAGCTGATGCCTTCGCGGAAGTCGGCGGTCGCGCGGATGCGCGCGTTCTCGTCGACCGCTGCCGCTACCTGAGGTCCGAGCTGGTCCGATGCGTAGTGCTTGAGCAGGCGCTTGGTCGCGAGTAGCGAGGCTGGACTGTTTCGCAATAGGGTGGCCGCCAGCTCGCGTGCGCGGCTCAGAAGCTCGCCGGGCGCGAGGATCTCGTTCACAAGTCCCATTCGAAAGGCTTCTTCTGCGCCGATGATCCGTCCGGTGAGCAGCAGGTCGCGCGCGTGCTTTTCGCCTACCTGGCGCAGCAGAAAGGTCGAGACGATCGCCGGCACAAATCCGATGCGCACCTCGGTATAGCCGAACTTGGCTTCCGTTGAGGCCAGCGTAAAATCGCACAGCGTCGCCAATCCGCACCCGCCAGCTATGGCCGGGCCGTTGACGGCGGAGATCGTGACCTTTGGGAACTCGTAAAGCATGCGAAACAACAGCGCCATCGTGCGGGAATCGGCCAGGTTCTCCTCTGGCGTCCGGCCCGTGATGCCGCGCAGGTCGTCGAGATCCATTCCTGAGCAGAACGCCTTGCCGGCGCCCGTCAGGACCACGATTTGCGCCGGGGAGTCCTCGACTTCGCCGAGGGCGCGCAAGCAGTTCGTTAATCAACTCGTAGCTGATGGCGTTGCGCTTGTCGGGCCGGTTGAGAGTAACGACAGCGAGCGGGCCATCGTAGTCGAGGATGAGGGTGGTGTATTCGCGACGTGGATGCTCGGACATGGTGGTTGATTGAGAGCTGAGACTCAGGCCAGCTGCCGGATTACCATGGTTCGCCAAGAAATCCAATCTGCCTCGAAGGCGGAGAGTAACGGCACATTAGTGGTTACTTTGGGTTGGGAATCTACCCTTCAACCGCTGCGCGTATGGAGAAAAATAAATTCAACGAAGTCTTTGTTTCTAATACTTTACAGGCAAAGTATTCAAATCATTCAACTTAGATTGCGAATCAAGTCCAATATAATCAATGCTTTGCAGACTTGCTTGTAAAGTATTCCAAACATTTGACTTAAATGCAAAGTACTCTAAGGATTTGACTTTCGCCTAAACCAGACCAGACCTGCTCTCCCGGCCAGGCACTCAACCTCAGGTTACCTTCCCCGCACGGTGGAGCCCGACACTGAATTGTCAAAGAGCTTGATCGCCCAGTCCGACTAATCGGCGGCGGTCAAAGCCCATACTGGTCCGACAGGAAAACCTAGCAGATTTGGTAACAAATGTCTATGTTACTAAGGTCGTATAGGCGAAGCACGTTCCAGCAGACCCCGTCGCGAAAAGCGAAAAGCGGCTCTTCTCACATCCTCGGTCCGCTGAATTTACTGGCAATTTCCATGGCCAGACGTAACGGCTCCGTAATCGGCTTCTGCAGCGGCAATTCCACGCCGCGGCTCTTCAGGGCCTGCAGCAGCTTCTCGGTTGGAATGTTGCCCACCAGCACGTCCTGGGCGAACGGACATCCGCCGAGGCCCCCGACTGCCGAATCGAAGCGGCGGCAACCTACATCATAGGCGGCCAACACTTTGGCCGCCGCCTCATCGGGACGGCTGTGCAGGTGGACCCCAATTTCTACGCCGTCGAACTTCTCCAGCACCGGCCCCAGCAAGTCAGCAATCTGCTGCGGCGTGGCCAGTCCAACGGTATCGGCCAGGGAGATAGCCTGCAAATCCATGTCGGCGAGCAGTCCGACACCCTCGATCAGCTCATCCTCGTTCCACAGGTCGCCATAGGGATTGCCGAACGCCATGGAAATGTAGGCCACCGCATCGAGCCCGCTCTCATCGGCCTTCTGCTTTACCTTCTCCAGCATGTCGAGGTTCTCTTCCAGCGTCTGGTTCTGGTTGTTCTTCAGGAAAGTCGGCGAGAGCGAATAGGGAAAGCCGACGGTGCGAACGGCGTCGGTCGAGATGGCGCGTTCGACTCCGCGCTCGTTGACCACGATGCCGATGATCTCGACGTCGTCCGGCGGATCAAGTTCGCTCACGACAGTTTCTGAATCGGCCATCTGCGGAACCGCCTTGGGCGAGACAAACGATACTGCATCAATGTGCTTGAATCCTGCGGCGATCAACGCCTTCAGGTATTCGACCTTGATGGCGGTCGGGATCTGGCCGGGCAGCCCTTGCCAGGCGTCGCGGGGACATTCGAGAGGGTGAGGGAATGGGCCATTAGTAACTAGCCGTCAGCTATCAGCCTTCAGCTGTCAGCCAAACCGTTGTGTGACGGATATTTCATCACTGTTGAACAAACCCTGCCAGTTTAGGTAAACCAATTTCCTATGTTTGGTCAGAGACCCGTTTCAATTCGCTGCGCGGCTCAGGGTCTTAGCTGATAGCTGACGGCTGATGGCTGAGAGCTACGTCTGCAGCACACCCACACTAAACTTCGGAACCTCGGGATTCAACGCCGCCGCTTCCAGCGCGGTGATAATCGCCTCGCGTGTTTCCGCCGGATCGATGATCTTGTCGATCCATAACCGCGCCGCGCCGTAACGCGGATCAGTCTGTTCGTCGTAGGTCGCCTTCACTTCGTCGAACAACTTCTTCTTATCTTCCTCGCTTAGCTTCTTGCCGCCGCGTTCCAATTGCTTGATCTTGATCTCGACCAGCGTTCCTGCCGCCGAAGCGCCACTCATCACGGCGTATCGCGCCGAAGGCCAGGCGAACAGGAAGCGCGGATCGTAGGCCTTGCCGCACATGGCGTAATGTCCCGCACCAAATGAGCCACCGACAATCACCGCAATCTTCGGGACGACGGAATTGGACACGGCATTCACCATCTTCGCTCCCGCGCGAATGATGCCGCTCCACTCCGCGTCGCGTCCGACCATGAATCCGTTGACATCGTGCAGAAAGACGAGCGGCACCAGGTTCTGGTTGCAATCCATGATGAAGCGCGCCGCCTTCTCCGCCGACTCGGTGTAGATGACGCCGCCGAACTCGGTGCGCTTGTTGCCCGCGTGATCCACCTGCTGCACATGGGTCTTCTGGTTGGCGACGATGCCCACCGCGAAGCCTCCGATGCGGGCATAGCCACAGAGCACCGTTTCGCCGTACTCGGCTTTGTACTCGCCGAACTGGCTGCCGTCCACGATGCGGGCGATGATCTCCTTCATGTCGTACTGGCGAGAGGGGTCGCTGTCGAAGATGCCGTAAATCTCGTCTGCTGGATAGAGCGGCTCTTCCGGCTTTTTGCGGTCGAAGACGCCGAGCTGACGGTTGCCCATCTTGTCCACCAGCAGTCGGATGCGCGCGATGCACGATTGGTCGTCAGGTTCGCGAAAGTCCACCGTGCCGCTGATCTGCGAGTGCATCTTTGCGCCGCCGAGCTCCTCTGCTGAATACTTCGCCCCAATGGCGGCCTGTACCAGCGCCGGCCCGGCCAGAAACAGCCCGCTGCCTTCGGTCATCAGGATGTGGTCGCACATGAGCGGCAGATACGCTCCCCCGGCGACGCACATGCCCATGATAGCGGCGATCTGCGGAATGCCCATGGCCGACATCACAGCGTTGTTGCGGAAGACGCGGCCAAAGTCGTCGGTGTCGGGAAAGACATCCTCCTGCAACGGCAGAAACACGCCTGCCGAGTCCACGAGATAGATCGTCGGAATGCGATTGTCGATGGCAATGTTCTGCGCTCGGATGACTTTCTTCGCCGTCATAGGGAAAAACGCGCCGGCCTTGACCGTGGCGTCGTTCACGATGAGCATGCACAGGCGTCCCTGCACGCGAGCCAGCCCGGTGACGGTGCCGGCTGAAGGCGCGCCGCCCCATTCTTCATACATACCCCATGCCGCGTAAGAGCCGAGTTCGAAGAACTCTGTGCCCGGATCGACGAGCAACGCGATGCGTTCGCGCGCAGTGAGGCGTCCCTTCTTGTGTTGCGCGGCGATGGCCTTCTCACCGCCGCCTTGCCGGATGATCTCCTCTTCGTTGCGAATCTGGGACACCATCTCGGCCATGGCTTTCTGGTTGCGTTCGTAACGTGGCGAATCGGTCTTCACCTTGCTTTGAAACCCGGACGGGGAGTGCTGGCGATGGTCGGTCATCTTGATCGGGCGCGAACCGTTAACGATAAAGCAGCAGGCGGCAGCGCGCAATGCGACGGGTACGACGCAGAGTTGCGCAACCATGCCGGTCCGAAAATCCTGAGGCTTGGAGTTTGATCGCACTGCGGCAATCTCGGGCGCATCGCCGCCACCTAACCGCGGGATGAGCGCAAATGCTCGCCGCTCTCCCACGCCCCTGAAAGTGCCATGACCCGGAGACATCTTCGCTGTATGGTAGTAGATCGCCAAAGATCGTACGGTAGGGCGGGGTGGTCGAATCCCATTCTCCATCCCTTCCGACTTGGACCACCCAGTCGAGGCAGGAGTTGGCAGGGCGGGGCCGCATCTCCGTGTGCGGCCCCAAAGGTTTGTGGCTTTCCCTTCGTGACGTTCGCGTTCACCATTCACATTGTGTCTAACTACGGCGATGGTAGTAGTAGGCTAGTCGTTGTATAGTTCAAGACCAGCGTTCAAGTACCATCCGTGGGGAACAGCCTGCTTGTCATCGCCCGAAATGTCCTAGGACAACGTTCTCGACTTGCGCTTGCGCATTTTCGTGATGAGGTGTGTCGCGAACAGATCGGTTACTTCACGACTTGTACTTCGAATTCCAAACCGAAACCACTGGAGAATTGGACCGAATGAAAACATGTAGCCCTCGTCTGGGTCTGCTGATGACCCTGACCCTTCTCACCGTATTTTGTTCCTCCGCGTTTGTTTTTGCGCAGGCCAACAACGAAAAAGTAACGCCGCGGTTCGTAGTGCTTCCGCCCAAGCCAGCTGCTCCCGACATGCCCGCGCCAGCAAGTTCGTTGGAAACCTGGAACGGCTCGTTTACCTACAACGGCACAAAGTATAACTACATCATGGTGGGCGCCGATCCTGCCACCAACCAGGGAGCATTGATTCCGACTATCGTGATCCCGGTCAAGATCGTGCTCAGTGATGGCACCACCTTCGATCCGTTGTCGGGAGGCCCATTCAGCGCTCTCTCCCGCACACTTACCTCTCCCATCTTCGACAAGAGCACCGATTACACTCAGGGCGGCGTGGACCTGGGCCACACCCAGTACATCGATGCTTTCCAGCGCGGCAACTTCTGGAGCATCGTGCAAAACAACACCAGCTCCCACTTGTTGCTGGGAGGCTTGACGGCACGGCTCACCGTGTTGCCGGAGCTGACGCTAAACGTGCCGTCGCAATATGGCAAGACCGGACATCCGTTCAACGGCCACTTGGCGGGCGAGGTTGACATCAACTACTTTGATGGTCAGATCAGTACTTACATGACCCAGCAGCAGCAGATTCAACCCAACACAATCCCCATGTTTATCGTGAACGACGTGTACCTCACAGAGGGCGGTTGCTGCATCGGCGGCTACCACAGCGCCAACGGTGCTCAGTCGTACATGATGTTCGACTACGTGGACTTCCCGGGCGACTTTTCGCAAGACGTATCCGCGTTGTCGCACGAAACAGGCGAGTGGGCCGACGATCCGTTGACAAATGGTGGAAACGGCACGCCGTGTGGAATCCTGGAAGTCGGCGATCCGCTGGAAGCCACCAAGAACTATGGCGGCTATCCATACCCATTGAATGGCTTTACCTATAACCTACAGGACTTGGTGTTCCTAGGTTATTTCGGCGCTCCGCTCAGTACGTCGGTAAATAGCTGGTGGAGCTTCCAGAACTATCCGTTCACCCGCATTTGCCAGAACGGCAGCTAGCAATCCGTTCTTCGTAGATGTACGGCACGGTAGCCCGCTTCGCAAGAGGCGGGCTTTTTGCTGTGCTAGCAGGCAGTGGGGTGGGCGACGTGGGGGCTGCTTCGAATGTCTCCGTTCGACCAGTCGTTATCGCTAAATTAGCCGGCTAGCGACCGCGTCCACTCCCGCCTTCGCACGGCTTCGGACTGCGTAAAAACGCCTGCAATGCGGGCACCGCAACTAGTGCAGCAGCCATTCTTCAGCCGGTTTGCCATCACCGAGTGCCATGAGCGCGTGATCACCACCTGCTTACATCCCGGGCAGATGGTGTTTCCGCCGTCCGAAAAAATGTTGCCTTCGTAAACGTACTTCAGCCCCATCTGAAGTGCAATGCGGCGCGCCCGATGCAGCGTCTCCGGGGGTGTCGGCGGCTTGTCCTGCAGCTTGAAGTCGGGATGAAAGGCTGTGAAGTGCAGCGGCACGTCATCGCCGAGGTTCTCCAGCACCCAGCCGCACAGCTCTTTGAACTCGGAGTCGCCGTCGTTTAGCGTCGGAATGATGAGATTGGTGATTTCGAACCACACGCTGGTTTCGTGGCGCAGCCACTTCAGAGCGTCGAGCACCGGCTGCAAATGCGTGAGCGTGATCTTGCCGTAGAAGGTTTCAGTGAACGACTTGAGGTCGATGTTGGCGGCGTCAATGTAGCGATAAATGTCGAAGAACGCTTCGCGGGTGATGTAGCCGTTCGATACCATCACCGTATTGAGGCCGGCGTCGTGGGCCTCGCGCGCGATGTCAATGACGTACTCGCCCCAAATGGTGGGCTCGTTGTAGGTGAAGGCGAGATGCGGCGCGCGATGCTCCAGCGCCACATCGACCACGTGCTCCGGGCTCAAGCTGAGAGAATTGACCTGGTCGGCTTTGGCTTTGGAGATGTCCCAGTTCTGGCAGAAGAAGCAGCCCATATTGCATCCCGCCGTGCCCAAGGAGAGGATCTTCGTTCCCGGGAAAAAATGGTTGAGCGGCTTCTTCTCGACCGGGTCCATCGCGATCGCCGCCGGCCGGCCGTAGCCAAGCTGCAGCAGGCGTCCGCCTTCATTCTTGCGGATGAAGCAGAAACCGTGCTGGCTCTCTCCAATGTGGCAATGGCGGGGACAGAGATAACAGTGAAGACGCCCGTCGGCCATCGTCTCCCACCAGCGCGCCTCGTGAACTTGCGGTTGCAGGACTGTTAACTGCATGGTAACTGCTTGCGTCTATTGTAACGCCGATGGGGACTGTAACGCTGATGGGAAGCGCTCAGCAGGTCTAGAAAGTGAATTTTGCGGCGAGTTGGACCAGACGTGGAGCCGCTGCGCTCACAACCTCGCCGAAATCGCAATCTTGGTTGTATCGTCCGCAATCCGGAGATTATTTAGTGTCGGTGTCCGTTTCGTCCGTCAACGGCTCAGAAGCCGAACAAGGAGGTTCAAGCTTCTCTCAGCGTCAACGCCGACAACTAACAAACTGTCCCATAAGCTACGGTGCTCTGGAGAAAAACGGCGTTGTGGGGTGCTTGTACTCGGATTTGGTGCAAATTGCCCCCGGAAGGGGAAAGCGCTGCCGCGAACCGATAACAGCGATGTTCACTTCGCCCCAAAGGTTCTTACCAACGTGAATCGCACCTGGAAGGGTTCGGTGGGGTGCATAACGTCTTCGAATGCCGCCGCGGCTGTTGGCGTTATTCGGGAGATATAAGCGTAATCGATATCGTGATCGTAGGCGTTAAACAAATTCAAAAGTTGGGCCGAAACGCGCCATTTTTCATTGAAGTGATAACCAACCTCTGCATTGACCAATATCGTTGAGCTAGATTGATAAATTGCGTCTGATGTCAAATTGCGCGGGCCAAAGGCACGCAGGCGCAGACTCCCCCAAAAGCCTTTGTAGTTCTGCACCGTGACGCCCGCCGAGAGCACGACCCCGACCGCTTCGGGTACCCACTTGCCACCCGGGCCTTGCACAGGGTACTGGCCACCACCCACGTTGGTGTAGGCGGCGTCATCCGGGTCGACTTCGGTAAAAAGGGCCTTCGAATCGGCAAAGTCAAGATCAAAAGCCAGGTTTTTCGATGGTGTGTAGTAGTTCGCCCATTCGATGCCATAGCGATTGCTCGGCGACGCTGAAGGAACCGTGGCTCCGGTATCGCCATCCTGCTGCAGTTCGGAAGCACTGTGTAGATACCATAGCGAAAGGGTACTTTGCAGATGTGGGACGGCTACAGTGCGCACGCCGATTTCCGCGCCTTTGGTTTGGACCAGAGGGCTAACTGGGGTGGTGGGGGTTGGGAAAGGAAAGTCCGGCGAAATCGGTTCCACCCTTTGCGTTGCGCCGCGCACGTCGTTGCTGTGAAAACTGAATCCACCCTGTATATAGAACTCAGTATTGAACCACGGGCCGAAAATCAAACTTGCTTTTGGGCTGGGCAGGAACTTGCTCGCCGTACCGGAATTGAGCTCCGCAAAGTTAATCACCGGAGCGCCAGGCAATTCGGCAGCGACATAGGGGGGAGTCAAGTTGGTGTTGGAATAAATTGCTTCGTCGCCGCGCAGGGCCAGGACGGAGCGGATTTTTTCCGCCCACTGAGTTTTATTTTCTACATAAAAACTCACCATCGTGTCCGTGAACTTATTCAAATCCGTGGCCGCGGGCAGGACCGCGATCAGATCCGGATTGCTATCGCACTCGGGGATGGGTTCGTCATTGCAGGCATTGCTATCATTCTTGTCTGTGCGCACACGATCTTCCGTGCGGTAAAGGCCGTTATGAACCCAATCATTGCGGAGCTGCAGGCCGAAGGTATTTTCCATCTTGCGGCCAAACCAATGGCCGAAAATCGTGTGGGCTGCGTCAAACCCAACCACCCAGCGCCGATCCTGCTGTTCGAACTGATCGCCCTTTATGGGGTCATCCAGGTAGTACGTGAAATCGGAAAATAAATCGAGATCATAATAAAATCCGTAGCCCATGATTGTCGTCGCGGAATTTGCGCCTTGGCGATGCCATTCAGCCTGCAAGCTGTAACGCTGTGAATTGCCACCGTCAGTCGGGCTCAGTGCGCCGAAGAAGCCAACGAGAGGTATGGCGGTTTCAGGGATTTGATCGCTCGAGTGCCATTGTCCGTGGTAACCGCGGGCCGTGATGCTGAAACCATTGGTGGCGTCGCCCTGGCTGTAGGTCAGAAGGCCGTTGAATTTGGCATAGGCATCCGGATGCTTCCATGGGCCGTTATCGTAGTACGCTTCTCCGCCGAACAGCAGAATACCCGGGCCGAGCTTGTGCGAAACGCCGAAAACGGCCCGCGAATAGTCGTACATGCCGCCTTCCACCAGGAAGAAGTTCTGGGGAAACGTCTTAAAAAATTGGACGTTGGCCGATCCAGCTGAGCTATAGTTGCCGACCTCGGCGTAATAAGGACCTTTCTCGTAATTCATCCGCTGCACAAACTCCGGGGTGACGGTGTTCATGTCCGCATAACCCTCGCCGTGCGCGTGCGACGGCAGGTTAAGAGGCATACCGTCGAGGAACACGGCGAAATCTGTGCCGTGGTCGAGATTGAAGCCGCGAAGGAAATATTGGTTGGCCTTACCGCCGCCGGCGTGTTGAGTGATGATGAGACCGGGAATCGTCTCCAAAATTTCTCCCGAACGAAGAATCGGACGATCTTCGATTTCCTTTGCGCCCACTGTTCCCTGGCTGGCGGAATCGGCAATTCCGATAAGGCTATCCTCGCGGCCCTGGACCTGTACGGTGGTGCTCACGGCGCCCACAGCCAGAGAGATGCGCAACGGGGCCGGTTCCCCGCTGGTTCCTATCGTGATGGGCATTTCATTGATTGCAAAACCGGGACTCGATACGATAAGTCGATAATTACCTGCCGAGAGTCCAGAAATACTGAAGGAGCCGTTGCTGTCTGACTGGGTCAATTTCTCTACAGTACCGTCCGCGCTCCGAAACGTCACGGTAGCCCCAGCAATCGCCGCGCCAGACGCGTCAACGACAGTTCCCGACAGCTGAGGCGAATGACCCTTTTCGGTCGTGGTGACCGGGTAATCTTGCGGGTCGAGCCCCTGCCCGCTGATCTGCGCTGAGTTGGATTGTGCGGCTGCCGCCAGCGCAAATACCGTCATCCATAAAAGAAATGACACGACTTTGCATTTCGTGGTGCCCAGTTGCATGAGAATTCCCATCTTGCATCCTTGGGTTTGCAACGCTTGGGTTTGTGCCTGGAGTGTAGCTTGGATCGTAAGGTCGTAGTGGCCCACCGGAAGATTAGGGAAGGAATAGAATCCTTGTCCGTTTGAAGTCACTTTGAATTCAGAGTTAAGTGCGGAGTTAACCAGCGCAGTCGTGGCACCACACGATCTGAACGACCTGCGCTTTGAAGCGTTCATGCCACTCCTCTGGGACAGCGCCCAGCCACCGCTGGTCCCCCGCATGAATCCTTACTTTGTAACACGATTTCCACATTCGTGTCACGTTTCTTTTAGTGATAGTTGGCAATTTACCCGACCCGGAGAGACCGTCAGGTGGAGTACGTAGGTTATATTGTTTGCGGATTGGGGCTGGTTGCGAATTTACGGGGAGAGTCGGCACGGCCATGGCGGAACTGACAAGAACCGGAGTTTCCATCGAAGAGGATTTGTTGCAGCAGTTCGATCGGGTGATCGCCAAACGCGGGTACAAGAACCGCTCGGAGGCGATACGCGATCTCATTCGCGAGAGCCTGGTGTCGGAGGCCATCGATCGCAACCGGCAGGTTGTGGCCACCCTTTCCATGATCTACGACCACCACCGTCCCAACCTGTCCAACAAGCTCAACGAGATCCAGCACCACTCGCACGGAAACGTTATGGCGGCGACACACGTCCACCTTGACGCCGACAACTGCCTGGAGGTCGTCATCATGAGGGGGCGCAGCGGGGAAGTGAAGCATCTCGCCAACCACATGCTGGCGATGCGAGGGGTGAAGCACGGCAAACTGGTGCTGACCACGACGGGGAAAAAGCTGAAGTAAACCGAGAGAGGGCAGTGGGCGCCGGTTTGCGTATCTGTTGGGGTTGCGGCGCCCACCTTTAGGATTTGGGTTACTGGTGTAGACGGATGACGCAGGAAAAAGTTCGGCGGCGCGGAATGAATTTACATTTCTTCACAAACGGACGGGGTCGCCGCGAGTTCATGTACAAAACCAGTGCGCGAAAATCGCAAGTGCTCGCCGTTCACGGGTGCGTCGCTAGCGGTGAATTTTCGGCTTGGAAAGCGCGTACCCGGCGCTGCGCGCTGGGCTAAACCGAGTAAAACCGAGTCGCCCCGCGGGCTGGGTTCTTGGCACGCCATTCTCTAATGCCGCGCAGCTGACGCTGGTTGTTAGCTAACCGCTTACTGCTAACGCCCGTTCCTCCTCGGCGACGGAATCATCGCTGGTCACGCTCCCAATTCTCCTTTGAGTTGGCTGGGGAGGGTGCTAGAGTGCAGTTGTCTGATAAACGACTCTTCTGTCGCTCGACATTCCCGATATCCGGGTAGATACTTCACCTGTCAAGCTTGAATAGGAGGACCTATGGCCGATGATTCCGCAACGCCCAAACTACAAGCCCTGGCACAACCTGTCCACGATAAGCCTGGCGATCCCGATCAGCCGTCCCCCGGAATTGCGCTCTGTCTTTCCGGCGGCGGATATCGCTCCATGCTGTTTCACCTCGGCACCCTATGGCGCTTGAACGAACTGGGCTACCTGCCCAAGCTCGCCCGGATCTCGAGCGTTTCCGGAGGCTCGATCACCAATGGCGTGCTGGGGATGAACTGGAGCAAGTTGCAGTTCAACAGCGAGAGCTGTGGGCTGAACTTTGACCAAATGGTGACGCAGCCGATCAGCCGGATAGCCTCGAAGTCGATCGACGTGAGCTCGGTCGTCGGCGGCATCTTTGGCGGGGTCTCGCACCAGGTCGCCAAGCATTATCGCGATCTTTTATTTGGCAATACCACGCTGCAGGACCTGCCCGATGACCCGCCGCGCTTCGTGTTCAACGCGACCAACCTGCAAACCGGCGTCTTGTGGCGCTTCTCCAAACCCTTTATGGGCGACTGGATGGTAGGCCTGGTGATGAACCCGACCGTCGATCTGGCCACTGCGGTAGCCGCCTCCTCGGCGTTTCCGCCCGTGCTTTCCCCGGCGGTCCTTGAACTCGATCCCAACAGTTTCAAGAACGACGGCGATCCGCCGCCGGTCATCACCTCGCCCGATTTCCGCAAGGAGATTGTGCTTAGCGATGGAGGTGTTTACGACAACCTCGGTCTGGAGACCGCATGGAAGCGTTGCACCACAATTCTGGTCAGCGATGGTGGCGCCGCCCTCGCCCTGCAAGCCGACCCGGCGCGTGAGTGGCTGGGACAGGCGTATCGCGTGCTGGATGTCATCGATAACCAGGTCGGAGCCTTGCGCAAGCGCACGCTCATCGCGGCTTATGAAAGCAAGATTCGCGAGGGAACCTATTGGGGCATTCGCACCAACATCGCGAACTACCAGCTGAACAATGCGCTGCAATGCGATTTCAAGTTTACGCAAAAGCTGGCAGCGACTCCGACGAGGCTGTCGGCGATTGAAACGGACCTGCAGCATCAGCTGATTGATTGGGGCTACGCCGTTTGTGACGCGGCCATGCGGAAGCACGTGGTTCCACAAGCGCCGGCGCCGACACAGTCGCCCTTTGGAACGTTCAAGCAAGCCGCATTAGGGGCGGCGGGAGGGTAAGCAAGTATAAGGACGGCGCCTCGGCAAGGCTGGGCAGGGCGCTCCGCCCCCTCAAGAATCATTCACCACTGACACACGGAGAGCACGGAGTTTTGCCCTCCAGCAAGTTTTTCTCCGCGATCTCCGTGCCTCCTTGGTTGATTTTCATTTCGATGGAAGTTCCTCTCCTGCCTCGGGCGCGCTGGCCGATTGCGGCAAAGGCAAGGAGGCGGCGCGGCGGCGTTGCCTTCCCCATGCGAAGTAAGACAGTGTTAGCACCAACAGCCAGGGAATGCCCGCCTCAAGAGTGACGCGCATCCCTGGAACCCACCAGGTAGAGATCAGGATGGCCAGCACGGCCAGGCCGCCGAGAATCGACGTCAAGGGAAACAGCGGCATCACGAAGGGCAAGTGAGCTATGCCTTCCGCCTTCCAGTGGCGGCGAAAGCCGAGATGGGTCAGAAAAATCAGAAACCACGCGAAGAGTCCGCCAAATAGCGCGATGCCGAACATGTAAACATACGCCGACGATGGGAAGACGAAGGCAAATAGGGTCGCGACGCCCAGTCCTGCGGCCGAGAGCAACAGCGCCGGAAGAGGCGTGCTCTTGCTGGAGACGCGTCCGAGCACCTCTGGCGCGTAACCCGCCCGGGCCAGCGAGAACATCATGCGCGTGCCGAGATAGAGGTTGGCGTTCATGCTGGACAGTGCAGCCGTCAGCACCACGAAGTTGATGACGTTCGCTGCGGCGGGAACGTGCATGAGGTCGAAGACCCGGACGAACGGGCTGACCGTGATGCTTTCCCCGGGCTGAATCTGGGTCCAGGGAATAACCCCAACAAGAATAAAGATGGCCCCAACGTAAAAGATGATGAGTCGCGCCAGCATGCTTCGCATAGCGCGGGGCACGGTGCGCCGAGGGTCCTTCGCTTCACCTGCGGTGACCGCTACTACCTCCGAGCCGATGAAACTGAAGATCACGAAGGCCAGCGCCTGCCACACACCCAACCAGCCTTTCGGCAGGAAGCCGCTGTGCGCGCGGAAGTTCTCCAACCCGATCGGCCGTTGCTGATGCACGCCAAACAGAATGGCCGCGCCCAGCAGAATGAACACAACGATGGCGCTGACTTTAATCATGGAGAACCAATACTCAAATTCACCAAATGCGCCCACGCTGCGCGCATTCACGAAGATAAGCACGGCCGAGTAGAAGAGCACCCAGACCCATGCCGGACTTTGGGGAAACCACCATTGCGTGTAGATGGCGGCCGCGACCGCTTCGCCTCCGATGGCGATGGACTGCGCCGACCAGTAGGTGTAACGAATCGCGAAGCCGGCCCAGGGCGAGAGGTACAGATCGGCATAGACTCCGAAGGAACCGGCGGTGGGATGCGCGACCGCCATCTCGGCCAGGCAGCCAGTCAACAGCAAAGTAATTCCCGCCGCCAGGATGTAGGTCAGAATCACACCCGGGCCGGCGATGCGAACGGCGAGCGCGCTGCCCAGAAACAGGCCGGTGCCGATGGCACTGCCAATGGCGATCATGCTCACCTGGCGTTCGCTGAGCTGGCGCGCCAATCCCTGCTCGTTGGCCATCGCCTGAGCGTGACGCTCGGAGGAGCTCGAGGTATTTCCACTCATGGTAGGAAGCCGGAAATACAGCTTACCGCAGCATGCGCAGGACTGCGCCGCTGAAGGCGTCATGCCAGGCGTGGGCGATCATCCCGGGCCGAAGGCTCTTGCGCCACCATGCCAGCACGCCAAACATCAATCCGTAAATCCCGATGAGTACCATACGGCCGGGTCCTTCATAACCGTGCGAGGCGCCGAAGACCGTGGCCGAGAGTAGCATCCCCGCGAGCCCGGAATTGGTGATGGCGATGAACTGGCGCTGCAAGTAGCCGCGGAAGATGATCTCTTCGCAGAAGCCCGCGGTGGCGCTCATGCAGAACCAGACCGCAAGCTCGAGATTGGTTCCCGGGGTGAGAAATCCCAGCTGCTTGCGCATGCCCTCGAGCTTGCCGGCCTGGTCGAGGTGCATCAGCTTGGCGCCGAGCCCCAGCACAAGCAAAGCGCACACCCAGAAGGAACCGGCGTACACGATATCGAGCAGGAAGTCTTCTACGGTCGCCCAGCGTCCGCCGATCAGATCCCGCAACTTCACGCGCTTACGAATACCCAGCCAGGTGATGCCCAGCAGCACCCACTCCCAGGTTATGCCCCAGAGATACTGCGGCAGCTTGCTGTATTCGGCAGGAGGATGGCGGACGCGGGTACCATTAAGCGACGCGAACAACAGTACTCCGACGAGGATCGCGGTGTGCCACCAGGGGGCAAGTAAGCGCCGTTTGGCAGCAGGAGGAGGCCGGATTTCGGGCGGGGTTTGTGCGTCCGTAGCCAAGGCAAAACCATCTTATAATGTTCGACCGCAGGCCGATCCTGGGGAGTGAGGTAGAGCAATCATGGAAGACGTAGTTACTGTTTCGGCGGTGCGCACGCCGATTGGAAAGTTTCAAGGCTCGCTGTCGGACTTCACGGCTCCGCAATTGGGCGCCATCGTGGTACGTGAGGCGGTGAAGCGCGCCGGCATCGATCCCAACACGGTGGACGAGTGCATCATGGGCAACGTGGTCTCTGCTGGATTGGGCCAGAATCCGGCGCGGCAGGCGGCGCTCGGCGGCGGCCTCTCGGACAGCGTCAGCGCGATGACCATCAACAAAGTTTGTGGCTCGGGACTGAAGGCAGTCGCGCTCGGCCAGCAGGCTATCCAGACAGGGAATTCCGGGATCGTCGTCGCGGGCGGCATGGAGAGCATGACCAACGCCCCGTACCTGCTGCAAAACGCGCGCAAAGGATTTCGCCTGGGCGATCAGAAGGTCGTGGATTCGATGGTGCACGATGGCCTCTGGGACGTTTACAACGATTACCACATGGGCAACACCGGAGAGAACGTCGCCGAGAAATATCACATTACCCGCGCAGAGCAGGATGAGTACGCGGTCAACTCGCATCGCAGGGCGATCGCTGCCAGCAATGAGTGCCGATTCAAAGATCAGATCGTGCCTGTCGAACTACCCGCAAAGAAAAAAGGCGCGCCGCCGGTTTTGTTCACCAAGGATGAGTCACCGAGGGAGGACACCACGCCTGAGGTGCTACGCGCGCTCAAGGCTGCGTTCAAGAAAGATGGCACCGTCACTGCCGGTAACGCTCCCGGCGTGAACGATGGAGCCGCTGCCCTGGTGCTCATGACCGCGGCGAAGGCGAAGGAACTCGGGTTGAAACCGATGGCCCGCATCGTGGCGCAGGCCACCAGCGGCATTGCGCCGGCGTGGGTGATGATGGCGCCGGTGGATGCGATTCGCCAGCTATGGAAGAAGACCGGCTGGAAGGATGAGGACGTTGACCTTTACGAGATCAACGAGGCGTTCTCGGTGGCGGCCATAGCCGTGACTCGCGAGCTCGGGCTCGACCTGAACAAAGTCAACGTCAACGGCGGAGCAGTGGCGCTGGGACATCCCATTGGCGCCAGCGGGGCGCGCATCCTGACAACCTTGCTCTACGAGATGATTCGCCGCGACATGCATAGAGGGATTGCCGCGCTGTGTCTTGGCGGTGGGAACGCGGTAGGGGTGGCAGTGGAGCGGTAAAGGACGCTACTCGCCTTTCGCAATTCGCTCTTCGCTAAAGCCCCGATTCCGTCAGCGAAGAGCGGCCCTTACAGACAAATCCCTCACCACCCATTAGAATTCTCCCTTCGACACAACCCATCATGGCTTCTAAAACTTCTGGGAAATACGACGCCATCGTCATCGGGGGCGGGCACAACGGTCTGGTCAATGCCGCTTATCTTGCGCGAGCAGGGAAGAGGGTTCTGGTGCTGGAACGCCGTCACGTGCTCGGCGGTGCGGCGTGCACGGAAGAGATCATCCCCGGCTTCAAGTTCTCGGTCTGTTCCTACGTAGTCTCGCTGCTGCGACCAGAGATCATTCGCGATCTCGATCTCCCGCGGCACGGCCTGGAAATTCTTCCGCTGGACGGAACGTTCACTCCAATGCCGAATGGCGATTATCTGTGGCGCGTTAACGACCACGGCCAGACGATGCGCGAGATCAGGCGCCACTCCAGGTTCGATGCCGAGGCTTACGAGGAGTTCGGCAAGGCGATGCTGCAGATGTGCCGCTTCGTGAAGCCGATCCTGGGCATGGTGCCGCCCGATCCCACCACGCTGAATCCGCGCGATCTGCTCAAACTGCTCTTCCTGGGCCGGCGGTTTCAGGGTCTCAGCGGCGAGGACAAATACAACCAGGTGCAACTGATGACCATGAGCGCCATCGACTTTCTCGACCAGTGGTTCGAGACCGATGTGCTCAAGGCCACGATGTCGGCGTCCGGTATTATCGGAACCTTTCTCGGCGTGCGCTCGCCGGGCACAGCCTATGTGCTGCTGCATCACTACATGGGCGAAATCGATGGCGCATTTCGGGCGTGGGGCTTCGCTCGCGGCGGAACGGGAGCGATCTCCAGTGCCATCGCCGACGCGGCGCGCGAGTTGGGCGTCGAGATCAAGACACAGGTTGCGATCACGCAGATTCTCGTGAGGGACGCCAAGGCGGTCGGAGTCGCGACCACGAGTGGCGATGAGTATTTCGCGCCGGTTATCTCGTCGAGTGTTGACCCGAATCTTACGTTCCTGAAGATGATCGAGGCGCAACATCTTAGTGACGAATTTCGCGACGAGGTAAAGCGCTACAAGTATCGTGGCTCGTCGGGCAAGGTGAACCTCGCGCTCGATGCGCTGCCCAACTTTACCTGCTTGCCGGGCGAGGGCCATCATCTGCGTGGCGCAATTTCGATCTCGCCCAGCATCGACTACATGGAGCGCGCCTATGACGACGCCAAGTACGGCAACTACTCGCGCCGGCCATACATTGACATGGTCATCCCCAGCCTGACTGATCCATCGGTCGCGCCGCCCGGCAAGCACGTGATGTCGTGCTTCGTGCAGTACGCACCCTACAAGCTAAAGGAAGGTACGTGGGATGAGAAGCGCGAGGCCTTCGGCGACAACGTCATCGACACCGTCGCCCAGTTCGCGCCCAACCTGAAGAACATCATCGTCGGCCGGCAGGTGGTGACGCCGCTCGATCTGGAGCGGGAGTGGGGACTGACCGAGGGCAATATCTTCCAGGGCGAGCTGTCGCTGGAGCAGTTGTTCTTCCTGCGTCCTGTGCCCGGCTTTGCGCAGTACAAGACTCCGATCAGGAACCTGTGGATCTGCGGCTCGGCCACTCATCCCGGCGGCGGTATTATGGGCGCGCCCGGGCGGTTGGCGGCGCTGGAAATCCTGAAGCACTCCAAGGGGACTAGCTGACGATGGCCGCGACGCGCGACGTCATCATCCTCGGGGCAGGCCACAACGGGCTGGTCACCGCGTTTTATCTGGCCAAGGCTGGATTCAAGCCGCTCGTTCTCGAACGTCGGCCTATCGTGGGCGGCTGCGCGATCACGGAAGAATTTCATACTGGATTTCGCTGTTCGCGGCTGTCCCACAGTGCGGGACCAGTCAGGTCCGACATTGTGAGAGACATGGACCTAGTGAATCACGGCCTAAGGATGTATTCACCCGAGGTGCGGGTTCTGTCGTTGTCGCCGAATGGCGAGCCGCTGGCGTTGTACGGTGACATCACGAAGTCGCAGCAAGAAATCGCCAAGTCCTCGCAGAAAGATGCCGCGAATTACGCTGAATTCGCAAAATCGCTGGCGCGCATAGGCGAAGTGATTGACCTGTTGTTGGGCATGACTCCGCCTGACCTCGACGATCCCGCATCCGGCAATCTTTGGGAATTGTTGAAGGCGGGCCACAAACTTCGCGGCCTGGGCGAGAAAGACCTATATCGCCTGCTGCGCTGGGGACCGATGGCAATTGCCGACCTGGTAGCGGAGTGGTTTGAAACCGATCTGCTGCGCGGCACCGTCGCCGCACAAGGCATCTTTGGGACATTCCTCGGACCGTGG
This sequence comes from uncultured Acidobacteriaceae bacterium, assembly GCA_963782275.1. Classification (GTDB taxonomy): domain Bacteria; phylum Acidobacteriota; class Terriglobia; order Terriglobales; family Acidobacteriaceae; genus Bog-257. Next base: position 144,907 of record CAWAJA010000019.1, read on the forward strand.
TCAGCAGGTTCGGCCGCGACGTATCTGTTGCGGACGGCCTCGGACGGCAATCCCGCGGGCCCAGCGTCTTACGCTGTCGGAGGGACGGGGGCTCTCACCACAGCTATGGCGACGGCGGCGACGGGAGCAGGAGCGGAGATTCGGACATCTTCCGAAGTGGCGAGCATCAGAGTGAAGGATGGAGTTGCCACCGGAGTCGTGCTGGCGAACGGAGATGAGATAGAGTCCGGAGCGGTTATTGCGAATGCCGATCCGAAACGCACTCTGCTCGGCCTCGTCGAACCGCAACATCTGGAGCCGGGTTTCCTGCAGAAACTCCAGCATTACCGCATGAACGGCACCGTCGCCAAAGTCAACCTCGCGCTGGGAGGGCTGCCGAAGTTCAATGGAGTCAATGGCGACGCGGGTCTTTTGTCGGGCAGAATTCAGATTTCGCCGGAGATCGATTACCTTGAGCGTGCTTTCGATGCCTCAAAGTATGGGGAGTTCTCTGAGCGTCCGTTACATTGAGGCAACGATTCCGACATTGTGGGACTCATCGCTGGCGCCGACAGGCAAACATGTTATGTCGATCTACATGCAGTATGCCCCATACAGGCTGCGCGAGGGGAACTGGAATTCGCAACGCGAAGCGCTGGGAGATACGGTGGTCCGAACCCTGGCTGAGTACGCTCCTGATCTCCCCGGGCTGGTTGAAGGGCGTGATGTGATCACGCCGGAGGATCTTGAGCAGACGTATGGTCTGACCGGTGGCCACATCTTCCACGGCGAGCTGGCGTTGGACCAATTGTTCACCATGCGGCCGCTACTCAACTGGGCGCAGTACCGCACGCCCATCCAGAACCTTTATCTCTGCGGGTCGGGTACGCATCCGGGAATTGGGTTGACCGGCGGGTCAGGTGCGAACGCAGCGCGAGAAATTGTAAAAGACCTGCGCGCGCGGACATGATGGATAGGTTGTCCCGCAACTCGGCTAGCGAGTGCACCAAGCCCCGACGGCCCGTACGCCGATGGTAAGATTTCAGCTTCATGGTTACCTTCGCCTTGCTGCGCATCGTGGTGGTTGTTCTGCTGATCGCAGCGAACGCGTTCTTTGTGGCCGCGGAATTCGCTCTGGTGAGCGTTCGCGAGACGCGACTGCAACAGATGATTGCAGCGCATCGCATTGGCGCGCGCACCGTCCAGAAGCTGCATCAGAAGCTCGATCACGTTCTCAACGCGGTGCAGTTTGGAGTGACGGTTGCCAGCCTCGGCCTGGGCTGGATCGGCGAAGCAGCGGTGGCGCACATGCTGGAGCCGCTGTTCCGTCCGCTGCCCCACTCTCATCTTTACGCGCACGGTGTTGCCGTAGTGGTTGCCTTCGTCCTGATCACCTATCTGGTGGTGATTCTGGGCGAGGTTGTTCCCAAGTCCATCGCCCTGCAGCGCACCGAGCAGGTCGCGCTGGCGGTTGCCGGCCCGATGGATGTTTTCATGACCGTCGCGGCGCCGTTCCTGGCCTTTATGACGGCTTCCACGCCAGGCAGTCCTGAAAGTGTTTGGGACGCGGCTGGTGCGCGAGCGTCGGCGTGCATTCGCAGGAAGAATTGAAGCTGATTGTCACCGCCGCCCGCAGACGGGGAATCCTGGCCCCGGCGCAGGAGGAGATGATCCTGCGGGCACTCGATCTGGAGAATATTTCGGTGCGCGAGATCATGGTGCCGCGTCCCGATATTTTCTCGCTACCGGGCGACATGTCGCTGGAAGAGGCGCTGCAGCGCGTCGTGGACGAGCAGCATTCGCGCGTCCCGATATACGATGTGCAACGCGGGCCCGAGCACATCATCGGCGTCCTCTACGCCAAGGACCTGATGCGCTGGATGCGCTACCGCTTGAACCGCACCGCCTCCGGCCGTCCGGTCATCCGGCCCAGCGGCTTGCACGTGCGCCACATCATGCGCGAGGTGCTGGTCGTGCCGGAGACCAAACCGCTGCCCGACCTGCTGTTGGAGTTCAAGGTGCGCAAGCGGCACCTCGCCGTTGTGGTGGATGAATTTGGTTCAACCGCTGGAGTCGTGACAGTCGAGGATGTGCTGGAGCAATTGGTGGGTGAGATCGAGGACGAATTCGATGTGAGCGAGAAGCCTTTTGTGCCAGGTGCCGTCTCGATGACGCTCGATGGTTCTGTCAACATTCGCGATCTTGAGTCGCAATACCACATCGCGCTGCCGCGTGACGAGGGCTTCGAAACGCTTGCCGGGTTCGTGCTGACGCAATTGCAGAGGATTCCCACGGTCGGCGACAGCTTCGAGTATCAAGGTCGTCGCTACACTGTAACGGCGATGGACGGTCTTCGCGTGGACACCGTCAAGATCGAGCCCGCGCAGCCACAGGCGAAGTCGCAAGATTCTCCGGCAACGCCGCTGGCGTCCTGATGCTGCGCTACCTGTTCTCGCGCTTGCTGTACATGCTGCCGGTTGTGTGGCTGGTTGTATCGGTGGTTTTCCTGCTGATACACCTTGTGCCCGGCGATCCCATTCAGCAGATGCTCGGCGAAGGCGCAGCCGCCACGGATGTCGCCGCAGCGCGGCACGCCTACGGCCTCGATGTTCCGCTTGGCGCAGCAATACGTGAATTACTGGCGAGGCATCGTTCACGGCGACATGGGACGGTCGCTGCGCTTGAACCAGGATGTGGGACATGTGATCGCGCAAGCCTATCCCGCAACCCTGGAACTTACGATTGCCGCGCTGATCGTGGCTCTCGGCCTGGCAATTCCTGCCGGAGTGCGGTCGGCGCTGCGCCGCAACCGCTGGGATGATCGCCTACTGAGCTTCGTGTCATTACTTGGATTATCCTTCCCGAACTTCGCGCTGGGGCCAATCCTCATCTTGTTCTTCGCAATTGAGCTTGGCTGGTTGCCGGTCTCCGGCTCCGGATCGCTGGCGCATCTGGTGCTTCCCGCCATCACGATGGGCGGAGCGCTGGCGGCGATTCTTACGCGCATGGTGCGCACTTCCATGCTGGAAGAACTGGGGCAGGATTACATTCGCACGGCCCGCGCTAAGGGACTCGCGGAGCACACCGTCGTTTATCGTCATGCGCTGCGTAACGCGATGATCCCGATTCTCACTGTAGTGGGCCTGCAATTTGGAGCGCTGCTCGCTGGAGCGATTGTCACCGAGACCATCTTCTCGTGGCCCGGCATTGGACGGCTTACGATACAGGCGATCTCGAACCGCGACTACTATCTGGTGCAGGGCTGCATTCTGATGATCGGACTGACGTATGTGCTGGTGAACTTCATCACCGATCTGCTGTACTCAGCTTTCAATCCAAGGATACGGCAATAATTCGGGTCGGTGAAAAAGAGAACACAGCAGGGAAAGGGAGTGTTGTTCGGAATCACAAGATGACAATGGTCATTCCCTTGTTGCCCTTGCCAAGATCGCTGTCGTTCTTGAGTTCGGGCATGCGCTTTAACAGCCCCCACGTGCGCTCGTCGCTGGTGCGCCAGTTCTCGCCGTAAATGCAATCGAAGATCTCGTGCTGTTGCGCCATCTGTCTCAAGGTTGATTGGAGGGCAATGCGCAGGTCTCCTCCCACTCCGCCGGAGCCGTAGCCGTGGATGAGCTTCAGCACTTTGACGCCGCTCTGGCGCGCAGTGCGGAGTTCAGTTTGCAGCCGCGCACGCGCCTGCTCGACGCTGGGCATGCCCTCTTTCACGATCACCGTCTTAATGGCTGCCATTGCGCCTCCGAACGGCCTGCCCGTGAGCAACACACTATTATCCCCCACAGTCCGCAGGGCGGAGGAGAGCGTCGGGGCAGCGGGATTCCCTCGCGTCCGACGCCGCTATGGAGGAGGGTTGGTCGGCTCCTGCGAAGCTCCTAACTGCACCTCTTTCATCGTTGCTCCAGCCGGTCTTGCCCCGAGGATGGAACTCATGCGCACACGGGGGGCTTTGGCTAACTCACTGTAAGCATTACGCTTAGCACGGTAACCTCGGAAGCAAATCAGTAACCGACCCGCCTTTGTTGTTGTCACAGTTACTGAGTCGAGGTTACTCTGGATCTTGGGGCGTCATCAGGCACCCCAAAAAACGCCTTTAGAAATCCGTTTCGAATCGGGAATTCTTTCGGCGCCATGCAATTTCCCGGTTGCAGTAACCAGCTGTGGTGGTACTTTAGTAACTAATGAATTCGCCATTATTGGATGTATCCTTTCGACAGTATGAGTTCTGGCCACCAGTCCGACCTGCGCAATTCTTTGAGGTTTCCGCTACATCTTCAAGTTACGTTGCGAACAGCTATGGAGGAGTACCACGCTACAACGATTGACATCTCAGCCGGTGGAATTCTGTTTCACACCGACGCAGTGATTCAGGTGGACTCCCCAGTGGAATTTACGATTGAAATGCCTGGGGAGGCTTTGGGGGCGGACCGCCCAGTGCTAGTGAAGTGTCAGGGCCGGGTAGTCCGATGTTCAGAGGAAGCAACAGGGCGAAGTGTTGCGGTAGTCATCGATGAATACCAATTCGAGCGGATCTGAGAATTCAACTTGGGCAACCCGATCGGCCAGCCGGGGTGGCAAGTCCCGCGAGTCGAGTGGGCCTGCCCCTTCGACGAAGCACGAGGCCGAAGAAGCGAAACCAACGTCCGTCCGAATCATCCTGGCTGATTCCGAGGCAATCTTCCGCGTGGGAATGGCCAAGATTTTCGCAGCCGAGAGCGACCTGGAGGTGGTGGCACAGACGGAAAGCTTGCCGCAGACTCTCAACGCGGTGGCCACCACGCCAACCGATGTCATTTTGTTTGAAACGGGATTATCCCCAACGCCCGCGGAGGCTGTCAGTGAAATCGCTCGTCGTGCGCTTCCGGGGGCAAAGTTGGTCTTGGTGACGCAACGAGCGGGCGAAGAAGAAACCGTCGACTACCTGCGCCGGGGGGTCCAGGGCATCCTGACCCGCGCCATCTCGCCCGAGTTGCTGGTGCGGTGCGTGCGCAAGGTTGCCGCCGGCGAAACGTGGCTTGACAAGCAAAGCGTGAGCTGGGTCATCCAGGCGTATCGAACTCAGGCCTTGCAGGGAACTGCACCCCGGCAACAGTTGCGGCTTAGCGAGAAGGAGATGCTCATCATTAGCGGCGTCACCCAGGGCCTGAAGAACAAAGACATCGCCCGTGAGGTTGGTACTACGGAGCAGGTGGTGAAGAACTACCTGCGGAAGATCTACGACAAGCTTCAGGTTTTGGACCGGCTTGAGCTGGCATTGTACAGCATGAATCATCGTCTGCTGGAAGGCTACGTTCCCGAGCCTCTGCGGTCAGCGGGCACGGGAGGAGAGGCCGGCAAGTCGCCGCGCCTGGCGACAGTGCCGGTCTCGAACAGTGTGCCAGCAGCACCTGAGGTGCCGCACCAGGCAGACAAAATAAGAGACGGTTCGACCAAGAATTGAGTGCAAATCCTCTCAACCCAGTGCAAAAGACAGGACAGCTCATCCATTAGCGGGCTGCGGTCGCTGTCCTCAAAATCATTGAGGTACCGTGTTTCACTACTTGACTCCGAGGCACCCATGCACCGCTTAAGACGCAACTCCTGGAAGTGCACTTTACTCTGCTTGTGCACTGTTTTGCTGACGCTTTCGTCCTCGTCAGCGCAATCCGATCTGTCTCCCGAATTGCGCGCCGCCATCGACGAGATCGCACATAAGGTGTTGGCCGCAACAGGTGTGCCGAGCGCCTCACTCGCCGTGGTCAAAGAGGGGAAGATCGCGTACCTGCAAGCTTATGGCGAGGCACGTCTCGATCCGCACACCCCAGCGACTCCTGCGATGCGGTACAGCATCGGCTCGATCAGTAAGCAGTTTACCGCTGCGGCAATCCTCATGCTTGCGGAGGAGGGCAAGCTATCGCTCGACGACCCGGTATCGAAATACGTCTCCGGACTAACCCGGGGCAACGAGGTCACGATTCGTGAGTTGCTGTCCCACACATCTGGATATCAGGACTATTGGCCGCAGGATTACGTGATGCCCATGATGTTGAAGCCCGTTACTCCGAACGAGATTCTCGAGCGCTGGGGCCGCATCCCACTGGATTTCGATCCTGGCACGAAGTGGCAGTACAGCAACACGAATTACGTAATCGCTGGAGTTATTGTCGAGAAAGTCAGTGGGATGCCGTTGTGGACGCTCTTGGGTAAACGAGTCTTCACGCCTCTGGGAATGAAGAGCGTCACTGATACGAATGAGAAAGCCCTCCCGCCGACCGATCCGCGAGGTTATTTTCGGTATGCGCTCGGACCGCTGCATCCTGCGCCAAAGGAGGGCCAAGGCTGGATGTTCGCTGCCGGCGAACTGGCCGATGACAGCCGAGGACCTGGCGAAGTGGGACATCTCGATGATTAACCAGACGGTTCTCAAGCCTGCCTCCTACAAGGAAATGGAAACCGTGGTTTTGCTGAAGAATGGCTCACCGACTCGCTATGGTCTCGGCGTCGGCGTGTCTTCGGTGAATGGTCATCGCGTTCTGGAACATGGTGGCGAGGTTTCTGGATTCACCGCCGAAAACATTGTGCTGCCCGACGACAAGATGGCCATCGTGGCGCTGACCAATCAGGATGCAGCCGAAGCGGCTTCTCAGATCGGGAACCAAGTCAGGTCCGTCCTGCTGAAATCCGAGAACCCGGAAGACCAGAAGGAGGATGAAAAGGTTCGCAAGGTTTACGACGGTCTGCAGCAGGGCAAGATTGACCGTTCGTTGTTCACCGACAACGCGAATTTCGTATTTCAACGACCAGGCACTGAAAGATTATTCCAGCAGCCTTGGCCCTCTCGGTGCCCCTCAAAGCTTCGCGCCGTCGGGATCGTCGCTTCGCGGCGGAATGACCGAGCGAATTTACGAGGTGAAATATCCGACGAAGAACCTGGTCATCATCATCTACGAGATGCCTGATGGGAAGTTCGAGCAGTACCTGATCGCCGAGAGGTAGCGGGTGCCAGGAATATGGGAGGTTCTGGTTGCCCGGAATACCGCGGGCGTTACAATAGGTTTATCCGCTCAGGTGCATTTTCTTGTAGACACACCCGGATCGGTTTGTGTTCACTTACTCAGTTCTGCGAGGCGATATGAAAGGTGATCCTAAAGTTATCGCGTTTCTCAACCAGCTTTTGAAGGCGGAGTTGACCGCAATCAATCAGTACTTTCTTCACGCCGAGATGTGCGAAAACTGGGGCTATCAGCGGTTGGCCAAATTGATCAAGAAAGAATCCATCGAGGAGATGACCCACGCTGAGAAATTGATGGAGCGCATTCTGTATCTTGACGGCACTCCCAACATGACCGACTATTTCAAGATCAACATCGGGGCTACTGTGGAGGCGCAGCTCAAGAACGACCTTCAACTCGAATACGACGCCGTGAAGCGCCTGAACGAGGGCATCAAGCTATGTGTGAGCTTGGGCGACAATGGCTCGCGGGATCTCGCGCAAAAGATTCTCGACGACGAAGAGCACCACATCGACTGGCTCGAAGGACAGTTGCATGCCATCGGCGAAATGGGAATCGCGAACTATTTGGCGCAGCAACTGAAGGACGACAACTAGTACGGGAATGCTGGC
>CAWAJA010000020.1:0-92945 GCA_963782275.1 uncultured Acidobacteriaceae bacterium
TCAGCTTCATTTTGGGTTGGCACCCACGCAACAAAGCCATTTTTACTTTGCGTTCGCATCCCGACTCTGTTATTGTCCGCCGCGAAGCGGGAGTCTACCTGCTCTCTGCCGCTGAGGAGGTCCCAATGGCATTCTGTTCAGCTTGTGGCAATCAGATAGCCGACAATGCGGCATTCTGTCCAAAATGTGGCAAGGCCGCAGTACCCGGAGCCGCTCCAGACTCCCTCGCCTTCTCCGCCACAGCCAGCCGGCAGCTACGGTACCACTTCCGCTCCGACTACGCCGATAGCGGAGAACGTGGCTGGCATGTTCGCGTACTTCACCATCATTCCTGCCATCATCTTCCTACTGATTGAGCCTTACAATCGCAATCGCTTTGTGCGCTTCCACTCGTTTCAGTGCTTGTTCACCGCCGTGGCCCTGATCGTCGTCGACATTGGGTTGGCCATTGTCTCTTCGATTTTGCACTTCGTGCCCGTAATAGGCTGGATCTTCGCAGCAATCCTCTGGCCGCTCTATGGTCTCGCCACGCTCGCTCTGTGGCTGCTGCTGGTCATTAAGGCCTACCAGCACGAGATGTTCAAGCTGCCCTACGTCGGCGACCTGGCTCCCAGGCAGGCCAGCTCGTAATTTACTTGAATTCCTCACCTACCGTATCTCGCGCGCTTGACATTCCCCGCCCGAAATGTCATTTCTATTTACTTTTCATTTTCAGCCAACGCTGGTGGGCAGAGTCCTCTATACTGTAAACAGCTTCACCGCACCGGAAAGGACCTGTGAGGATCAAGGTCTTTTATCACGACAAGTGTTTCGACGGCGCCTGCTCGGCGGCGCTGTTCACGCGCTTTTACCACGAGCGCATCCGCCAGCACGCCGAGTTCGAATACAGGGACTGGTGCATCGCGCCGGCGCGCTGTTCAATGAAGACGACTTCACCGGCGACGAGAATGCCATCGTCGATTTCAAATACTCGTCTTCACCGCGGATTACCTGGTGGTTCGACCATCATCAGAGCGCGTTTCTGACGCCGGACGACGCCTCCCACTTCGAGCAGGAGCTGAGCAACACCAAGTTTTACGATCCCGACTTCCGCTCCTGCACGAAATTCATTGCCTCGGTGACCGAGCAGCGCTTCGGCTTCAACCCTGCGCCGGTGGCGGAGTTGATCGAGTGGGCCGACATCATTGACGGCGCGCTGTACGACGATCCGCAGTCGGCGGTGGAGATGAAGGCTCCGGCCATGAAGCTGACCATGGTGATCGAGGCGAATCAGGATCCAAGTTCATCCCCAGTCTGATTAGAGGCTGGCCTACAAGCCGCTGGCCGAGATCATTGCCGAGCCGGCGATTGCCAAGCGCATTCCGCCGCTGATGGAACGGCACCGCCGCTCGATTGAGATTCTGCGCGAGCGACCCGAATGTAAGGACGGCACGATCTTCTTCGACCTCACCGGTTACGACCTGGAAGGCTACAACAAGTTCATTCCGTACTATCTGCATCCCCAATGCGTTTACAGCGTGGGACTCAGCAAGAGCAGTTTTCGCACCAAGGTCTCAGTCGGCTCCAACCCCTGGACGCGGTCAGCCACATGGAGAACCTGGCGAAGATTTGCGAGCGCTATGGCGGCGGAGGACACGCCCGCGTCGGCGCCATTTCGTTTCCGCCGGAAAGCTTGAGGAGGCGCGCCAGGCGGCGGAGGAAATCGTGGCGGAGTTGCGCGCCAGCTATCGGACAAACCGAGCGGAATAACACCATCGTGCCAGTCTGGCCGTTTGCCGGCATGGTGCCTGTAAGCTCAGACGATCAATATCTCACGTTGACCCTGGCCCAGAACCATCATACGATTCGCTTGTACGATTTGATATGGTGGCGCCTAGCCTCACCCCCGGGCAGGTCCTTGGCCATTTCCGTCTCATGGAGGAGATCGGCGCTGGCGGCATGGATTGTGTACCGCGCCTGGACACCCGATTGGAGCGCGATGTCGCCGTCAAGGTGCTCAACGCCAAGACCTTGAGCGATGTCTCCTCACGCAAACGCTTTCGCCAGGAAGCCCTCATCCTGAGCCGGCTGAACCACCCCAACATCGAGTCGGTGTACGACTTCCACTCCGAACAGGGAGTGGACTACCTGGTGCTGGAGTACGTCGCCGGAACTTCGCTCAACGAACGGCTGAGAGCGGGTGCTCTGCCGGAGAAGGAGGTAGTGGCGCTGGGCATCCAGTTGGCGCGCGGACTGGCCGCCGCTCATGCGCAGCGCGTTCTTCACCGCGACCTTAAGCCCGGTAATCTGCGGGTTAAGCCCGACAACGTGCTGAAGATTCTGGACTTCGGTCTGGCACAATTGTTCGTCCTGCCCGAGGACAGAACCCTCACCTTCGAGGAAGCGGAGGCTCAGCAACCGTACGCTGGAACTCCTCCCTACTTGTCGCCGGAACAAGTGGATGGCAAGGAGCCGGACACGCGTTCGGATATCTATTCGGCAGGCGTAGTTCTCTATGAAATGGCAACCGGCTCACGGCCGTTCCCACAGCGCGGGCAAATGCTGCGGGATGCCATTGTCCATTCCTTGCCTCCATCGCCCCGGATCGAGAACAAAGATATCTCGCTTGGGTTGGAGGCCGTGATCCTGAAGTGCCTGGAAAAAAATCCCAGCCTTCGCTACCAGTCGGCCACTGAGCTGCTGGAGGACCTGAAAAGAGCTTGCCAGGGGATCGGGCCCACACCGGGCGGTCGCGGTACCAGCGGCTTCAGGACTGGCGCGAATTGGCAGGACAGTGAAGGGTCGTGTGGTACTGATCGTGGCTGCGGTGCTGCTGCTCGCAATCGTCGTTGGAATTCTCGCCTGGGAACGGCTGCGGACTCCGCCGGTGCAACAGAAGATCATGGCGGTTCTGCCCATGGACACGCTGGGTCAAGACCCAGCCACGAACGCATTAGGATCGGGCCTGATGGAAACGGTCACGGCCAAACTGGTGCAAGCCAGCAACAGCGACGCCATCCAGGTGGTTTCGCCGCAGGACCTTCGCGATCAGGGGGTAAAGACCGCCGACGAGGCACGGCGCGAATTTGGAACCGACTTTGTTCTGGAAAGTAATCTGCAGCGTTCGGGATCGACTCTTCGGATCAACTGTTATCTGGTGGATTCGAGAACCCATCGCGAAGTTGCCGCCAAGACTATTGAAGCCGAAACGACCGATCCGTTCGGTCTTCAGGACAGGGTTGTCTCCGCAGTTTTAGATATGTTGCCAGCGCAAATCAAGCCCGAGGAGCGCCGTCGGTTGAAGGTCAACCAGGATACCCAGCCAGCTGCCTACGAGGCGTATATCCGCGGGCGGGGATACCTTCAAGCGTATGAGAAACCGGAGAACATCGAGAACGCAATTTCCGAGTTCAACCAGGTCTTGAAGATTGATCCCAACTATGCGCTGGCGTACGCGGGCCTGGGTAATGCCTATTGGATGGAGTTCCGGCGACTCGACAAAGGCAACGAGCTCTAGCAAAGACTTCCAGCAATTGCGAGAAAGCGTTATCTCTCAATCCCCAGCTCGTCGAAGGACTGGTCTGCCTGGGAAACGTCCTCAACGGTCAGGGACAATATGAAAAAGCGGCGGAAGAATTCAAGCAGGCTGTGGAGTCGAATCCGCAAAGCGATGAAGCCTTGCGCGGGCTGGCGGAGGCGTACACCCATTTAGGGGACTTCGCCGCTGCGGAATCGGCCTACAAAAAAGCCATCGCCCTGCGCCCCAACTACTGGGGGGTGTATAGCTGGCTGGGACTCTTCTACTTCAGTCAGGCCCGATATTCCGCTGCCGCCGCGATGTTCCTGAAGGCGACGCAACTCGCGCCCGACAACTATCAGGGTTACATTACGCTTGGGGGAGTTTATATAGCGGAAGGCCGCTATCAGGACGCGATCGCAGCGTTCCAGCGCTCGATCGAGCTTCGCCCGAGTTCAGATGCCTACACCAATCTTGGTTATACCTACTTCCTAATGCATCGCTTCCCGGAAGCGACAGCCGCGCAGGAGCAAGCTGTGAAAATCAATGAAGGCCTTTGGGAGTATTGGGGAAACCTAGGGGACGCGCTCTACTGGAGTCCGGACCGGCGGGGACAAGCCGGCGAAAAGTATAAGCGTGCGATCTCAATCGCGGCTTCCAAGCTGCAAGTCAATCCGCGAGACGCGCGTATCCTGGTTTATCTTGCGAATTACTCGGCCATGGTTGGCGATAGGAGTTCGGCTCTGGCGTATCTGCAGAGGGCTTTAGAAGCAGCGCCTTCCGACGGCGAGGTATTGTTTCGGGCTGCTGTCGTCCAAAATCACTTCAACCAGACAGACCTGGCCCTCAGCTATCTGAAAAAAGCAGTAGAGGTTGGATATTCGCGGGCGGTCATCAAGGATTCGCCAGACTTCGAAGCTGTGCAGCAAAACCCACAATTTAAGGCGCTGGTCGGCAACAGCCCCTGAGCCGCAAGCGGCTAACGCATGACTATGCCCAATTGCCTGCCGTTAAGGCATTGGCTACCATTTACCGAAAGGCTGTAGTAATTGTATGTGTCACCAGCCGTCCCTTGTGCTGGCCCTATATTCAGCGTCTGTCCGGCAGCAACCGTAAACTTGTAGAATGGCGACGATCCCGGCACAAACTGCACTTCGAATGAGCTGCCACCTGCTTGATAGGTGACGCAATGGCCTATGTTGACGAAGACAGGGGCTTGGACGGGATTCCCATTCCCAAGCTTCTGCGTGCAAATGTTATCGCCGTTGATGGCTAGGGTGATGGTATCAACCAGTGCGATGGAGCATACGTCCGCAGCACGAGCGGTCGGGGTGCAACTCAACAGGGCGAAGAGGGCAAACATCACGACGATTGGCTTGAACCGGCTATAGCATGAAATCATGGTTCTTCACTCTCCTCAGAAAACTCGCAAACTCGAAGCGCTAGTTGGCAACCGCCAGTGAGCAGCAATGCCTACCGCATAACTATGCCGAGCGAGCCCTCATTCCCACAGGCGTTGCCGTTAACAGTGACACCGCTGTACTTATACTTCGTGCCGTTCGCCCCGGTTGCCGCGCCCGAACCCACGGGATTTCCGCGAGGACTGTTGTAGTCGTAGAAAGGCGATCCTCCGGGCGAAAACTGAATATCGAAAGATGTGGCGGCGGTTTCGGTGGGTACCCCTTGTGCCTTTGTTACTGCGGTCCAGGAGATGGAGCTACCGCTGTACACCGGGTCGACCAACAATGCGGTCGCGTTACCTCCAGTTGTACTAAATCTTTGTGTGCAATTGCCATGGTCATCGTAGTTGTATACGATAACCACCCTCACCGTAGTACCGGGCTGCGAGCGAGCCGTCTGCACAAGCAGCAAACACATCAAAATAGCAAAAGCCAACCGACTATGGCGCGCAGTCATCGGGTCATCCTTTCAAAGTGGAATCCCTGGGTGGTGCACACGATAGCACGATATGTGTGACTGTCAAGTAAATAACTCTTGAACCGCCCGGAGATATTCACCATCGCCACTTTCCGGCTACAAGCGAATTGAGCATTCCGATAGCCCGCCGAGGGTTTGTCCCGGGGTTACCCCACGCCCACGAGTTACGAAAGTACAGTTACCTGACATGTACCTTCGTAATTTGACTATGGCGAACCGGGCAGTACACTGGCGTCGTGAGGCCTCAGTGTCTTCATGCCTCGTTGGGATTCCAACACGGGCTCTCCGAGGCCGCTGATCTTCGAAAAACAGTTGCCAATGGCCAGCTGGCGGCGGGAGGACCGAATCGCCGGGCACTCATTACTTCGTTACGGAGGATTCTTGCGTACTCTCTGAAATAGAGCCGCTTCATGGCGTAAGTCACTGCGGCTCAAGCATTTACGTATAAACCATTGGGAATCAGGCATTTGCCTGGATTTCTTGACTAAGGGCAAGAATATACTTGCCGAATCAAGTCTAGGGCGCACAATGAGGTTCGCCCTTGAAAACAGCAGCGCTTTCTTGTCGATCCTAGACATGCTTGAGGGCAGAAGGCGAATAGCGATGCTGCTCGAGGCCTATTTTGATGAAAGTGAGCGACCAAGCGGAATCATGTGCGTTGCGGGCTATGCGTTTGCCGTTCCGCAGGCCCGGAAGTTTGTCAAGCAATGGTCTCACCTGTTTTCGGACTATGGCGGCTTTCACATGAAGGAATTCGCACATTGTAAGGGTCGTTTTTTGGGGATTTCCCCGACGGAGCGCGACCGCCTTATGCGCGAAGCCGTGAAAATCATAAACGCAAGGATGACTGCGGGGGTAGCTGTTTCGTGCAAACTTCCAGAGATGCAGAAGGTTAGTCCGAAATGGATTAGAGGATTCGGACATGCCTATCCGGTTTGCTGTCACTGGGCGATGAACGCGCTTTGTTTGGTTCTTAGATCGGAGGGGATTACCGACTCCATCTCATATTTTTTCGAGAAGGGCCATCCCCATGAAGCGGAGGCGCGGGATTTTGTAAAGAGTGCGTCCTTGTCTCCCGAACTGAAGAAAATGTACAAACACGAAACCGATTCGTTCATTCCCAAGAGTGATGCCGTTCCGCTCCAGGCTGCCGATCTTCTCGCATGGGAATGGGCGAAGTTCAAAGATGAAACTCTGGATCAAAACCTCAGGCCACTCAGAAAATCATTGCGCGCTCTTTTCGAGTACGCGCCAAAGCGGTATAAGGTTGTCCATTGCGGAGGTGCTTCGCTCGCAAGGGCTATGGCGAAGACCCGCCGTCTCTTCTATGAGCAAGTAGAAGAAGAGTGCATTGAGAAGGCTGCTAGGGGAAACGGATGACGAAGAAATCAAATCCAGAGTTCGAGCGATTCGACAAAACGATGAGTGTGTTGCTCAAAGCAACACATAGCGATCTGAAAGCCGCGTTGGACGCGGAAAGAACGGCGAAAGCTACTGAGAAACAAAAGAAACGAGGCGGAGGCAGCGAAGAGTAAATGACCACGCAGACTAGACGGTTCATTGAACTAAAGGACATTCTGGCGCTTCGGTTCGATTGCCGCAAATGCGGGGCATCAATATCGGTGCCGATGGGAGATTGTCACCGGATTCCCTCAGCCTGCTCGAATTGCTTGGGAGATTTTACAAACGGCTTTGGCGGAGATTCGACGGGGAAAGTACTTGGGGAGTTTGCTAATAGCCTAAAACACGTCGTGCGTCTTGTAGACGACAGGCCGTTCGTGTTTTCGCTGGAAATCGTTGCCGAGAATGAAAAAGCGAAAGCTTAGAGCTTTCGCTTCGGGCCGCGCTTCCCTCGATAAGGGTTAGAACTGCGTTTCTCCAACCTTTCCGGTAACTTCGGCAAGGGTGAGGCGCTTGTTGAACGCTTGGGACATTGCCAAGTTGAAGCGGTCAAAATCGGAGACCTTGTGCTTTCTGTCTCCGCGATTGTTGAAACGGAACACTTGCTCGTCAAGGTAACGAAACAAATGGAACGGTTCGACAGAAACGTAAGTCCCGCGCAGATTGCGCTTGAACAGCAACCAGAAATTCTCAAGGCCGTTAGTGTGGACTTGCCCGTCAACATACTGCTCGGCGTGGTTCACGAAGTCATGGATGTAGCGCCAGTGCAGCAAGTCGTAAGCCGGAGCGCTGTCGGTATAGACCTTAGTTCCGTACTTCACATTGTTCAGCACTTCGGTTTGCAGGGTTTCACGTTTGACATTGGGCACGACGGTAGCGCGAATCTGGCGCGCATCGCGGTCAAGTATTCCCATGACCACCGCTTTGCCGTGATGTCCACCAGCCTGCTCGTAGCGCAGACGGCGCTCTTTGTGCATATTGATGGACTTGCCACCAATCCAAGTTTCGTCAACTTCCACTTTGCTTCCGCCACCGCCAAGTTTGGTCTGCGACCCGTAACCACCCTTGCCTTGCATCATCAGCCGGATGCGGTGAAGCATGAACCATGCGGACTTCTGGGTGACGCCGATGGCCTTTGCGATCTCGTAGCTACTCACGCCGTTCTTGCAATTGCAGACCATCCAAACCACCAGCAGCCACTTCTCCAGCGGAATCGGCGAGTCCTCGAAAATGGTTCCGACTTTCGCCGAGAACTGACGATTTTTGTGGGCGCTCTTGCACTGCCACTTTCGCTGATTGTCGAGGAAAGACACGTCATCCCGTCCGCAGGTTGGACAGGTAATGACGCCATCCGGCCAACGCTTAGACACCATATATTGCAAGCAGTTACCGAAGTCCGAAAAGTACAGGACGGCTTCTTGGAGTGTCTTGGGAGCTTTCATGTAAGGATTGTAAGTGTATGAGAGTTGATTTGTCAAGTGATTTATTGCCTGACTAAGTTGTTGATTCCAGGTGGAGGTGGGGGGAGTGGTCGTAGACCAATATCATCCAAGTTCGAGATGGGAAGGGAGAAGGCGGTGGATAGTTACATAGCTAACGGCATGTCCCTCAGCTCGGACTAGCAGGCTGCTGAAAAACCTCTGATTTGGGCGAACTGTGTCCGCTTCGGTCATCGAGTGAGAGGGGAGAGAGTTCGGCTCAGCATATTTCCACTATCTGCTGAAGCTTTTTACATGCAGCTGACACACTTTTCCCTTGGCTTACGCCGCCCGTAGTGACAGGTTGCGCAGGCGGACCAGGTTATAGGCCGCGCAAGCGAAGGTGAACACCCAATCCACTTTGAACAAGCCACGATGTCGTACCTTCCGCAGCAGAGCAACCGTCTTGAGCCAACCGAAACATTCCTCGATCCGCTTCCGCTTCCTTTGGCTGATGCGGTAGCCTTCATGCCGCGTGGTCCGCTGGTCGATGGCACTGCCGCCGCGCCGACCGTCATTCTGCGCGACATGCGGTGTGACCTGCATGTGGCGGCACTCAGCAATGAAGTCGGCCGTGTCAAAGCCTTTGTCGCCGCCCACCGTCACGCGCCTGGTGCCGGCAATCTGCTCCAGCATCACCAGCGCCGTATCGCGCTCGGCCGTTCCGTTGGCTTCCCACACCATCGCATTCACGATCAGCCCGTTACGATTCTCCACTAACAGATTGCCGCTGTAGCTCAACTTCGCCTCCTTGCCGTCGCCCTTGCGCGCCAACATGGCCTCGGGATCGGTCTTCGATGCGTGCGTTTGATTCGACCGCTTCTCGCCGTGAAAGTTCACCGTGGGATTGCCGGGATCATCGGAAGAGGGCGGGTTCTTGCCATCCTGGCGCTGAAAACTCTTGGCGCCGGCCCAGGCTTCCAGCAGCGTGCCATCCACCGTGAAGTGTTCGTCGGAGGTCAGGCCCTTCGCCCCAGCCTGTTCCACCACCTGCGCTAGGAACTGCTTGGCCACTGCGGCTTCCAGCAGCCGGTCCCGGTTCTTCGTGAACACTGTCGGATCCCATACCTCCTCGTCCAAATTCAACCCTACGAACCAGCGGAACAGCATGCTGTAATCGATCTCTTCCATCAGCAGCCGCTCGCTGCGAATCGAGTACAGCATCTGCAACAACTGCGCCCGCAGCAACTTCTCGGGCGCAATCGATGGCCGGCCCTCGCGGGCGTACATGCGATCAAACTGCGGCGACAGTGCCCGCAGAACTTCGTCTACCATCATGCGGATGACCCGCAGCGGATGATCCTTCCGTACCCGCGCTTCCGGCGACAAATAACTGAACATGTGGCTTTGCTGATGATCGGTGCCTCGCATGCTGCTTTCTTAGCACACGTGCCTGTGGATTAGGAGTACTTTTTCAGCATCCTGCTAAGGCGATTCGGTATAACCGTCTGTCAACATCTTCGAGGGTGATTGAGATCAGATCACCTTCTCGCACGTTCCTTTTGGAAAACCAATGGTGAAGGCCGAATATCCGATTCTCCTTGCCGATGGGATCGTACGGATGAAATGTAAGTGCCTTGGCCTTCTCCTCGTCGTCAAGAACGACTTGGATTTGGCTTTTCTCACCGGGAAACAGGTTTTTGAATTTTTGCGGTACGGCGAGGAAGCCCTTGCTTAATCGGCTGGCCGACGCACGAATCCTGAAATGCTGTTTCTCGGTACCCACACTCGTAGCACTCTGCCGAATTCTACACCCCAAGCCACGGCCAACTTCAGACCGTACCATCCTGTGGCCGACAAGAACCGAGACGGCAGGTTTGAGCAACCGATCTACGTCGGGAAAGGCCGTTCCCCCTGGCGCGCGAAAAGGCGGTTTCGGATTGAGTGCCGCACCTGGACCAGCGCTATTCAAGCGTCTAGCTGAGCACAGCAAGTCAATTGGGGTGACGAAGAACCTCCGGATTGTTGATTTCTATTGCCGCTATCTTGCATCAGACGACATTTGGATTCCTCTGGGCGAATCTCTGCTCATCGAACGGTTTCAGCCGCTCTGGAACGTGCTCATTGAAGGCTTTGGGATTCACACACCGGGAAAAGGCAGAAAGAAACAGGTTCGGTCTAAGTGGGACACTTTTCATCCCGGACGCCCGTTAGCTGCCGATTTGCCTCCAAATCTGAAGACTGCGGCTCAGCTTGAAAAGATTGTTGCCGGCTTCTTCGCGGGAAAAGTTGCACCCACCATCTCCCCAGAGGATGCCGTCACGGCGGACGAGGAAAGCACAGAGTAGAAGACTGCCGAGCGAGCCAACCTTCTGTTGGTTGGGTGGGAGAGTTTCTTTTATCCCGCCGGTTCCTTTTCTCGATCCGCCATCGCCCACGGGATCACCGAGTTCCAATTCGGGAACCGTTAACAAATCTTTACCAAAAATCCTGTAACGCTTTTTCGTCTTTCTGCGTTTGTTTAGGTGGGATGGTTGTAGCTGTCATTCTCTCCATCAGAACCCCCATAAACCGAGCTTGCACTAATCACTTGCCGCTGTTCCAGTTACAATGAGCTGGGCCTTCGCTGCTGGACGTCCGCAATCTCACGGGCGAGTTTGCCACGGCACAGGGAAACGTCACCGCCCTCCGCGATGTGCGTTTGCTGATGCAATCCTACTTCTTCTCTTTCTTCTTCTCTTTCACGTCCACGCTGGCGATGGTATTCGCCCACTCCAACTTGAGAGTGGCAGCGTCACCGCTGGTCTTGTCGAAGGAGATGGTGAACTGCTCCACAGCAGACGGGAGCTGACCGGCCTTCATGTCCACGCGCGCAAGGTCTTGAGTCTTGTCGTAGGCCGTGCCCCACTGTCCGGTTTGCCTGTTGATGATCAGCTTCCAGCTACTCATGCCGGGCAGCGTATACAGCGTGTAGCTGCCTGCAGGAACGTTGGCGCCACCGATGTTCAGATCAACATCGGTCTTCAGGCTGGTAGCGGCGTTGGCGCCGGTACGCCAAACCTCGTCGTAGGGCACGAGTCCACCAAAGATTTTGCGCCCTCGCATGGAAGGACGGCTGTACTGGATGGTGACCGTCTTGCCATCGTCAAACTTCAGCGTTGCCTCACCCGGAGGGCTTGCCGGTTTGTTAGCTTGCGCGACCATGATCACGGCAAGTACGGCAATCGCTATCACGACAAGTATCCACAGACGGCTCTTTTGCATTGAACTCTCCTGTTGCATGGCGAACGGATGCCCTTGGGTGTCCCTGTACCATTATTCACGTCGCCCCCCGGACGTTACAATCGAACTTATGAGCATCTTGGACGAAAGGCGCAGAGAACTGGAGCAATACGAGTTCATGATGGGTGTGCCTCGGGGTCGCCTGGCCGTTGCCCTCGACGTGCTGACCGACGCGCTCACCCTGGTGGGCCAGCACGGTGTCTACTGCCAAAGTGCACGCCAGCCGGGCCGGCCCGCGATGGACGTCCAGATCGTGATGAAGGGCATCACCGACGCTAAAGAGTTGATTTCGTCGGTGATGGAAGAGCTGCGGGAGCGCAAGGAAGCCGGGAATCAATAGCCAGCAGCGAAGGCGAACAGCGGGTCAAGAGTTGGCGCTGTGCTAAACTGCACTCACCCCGAGGGTGTGGATTGAAAACTGCCATACGCAAGATGCTGTTCGTGGACCTGATCAAGGGCTTGAAGGTCACCTTCCGCAATCAGGACCCAAAGGAAGCCATTACCGAGCAGTATCCCCTGCAGCGGCCGCAAATTGCGGAACGTTTCCGCGGCGCGCCTCGTCTCAACAACAATCCTGAGACCAACGAGACGCTGTGCATCTCCTGCGACTTGTGCGCCTTGGCCTGTCCCGAGAACCTGATCGTAGTAAGCAGCGAACGTAATCCCAACACACGCCGCAAGGAGCTGACAGAATTCACCTACGACCTCAGCCGCTGCATGTTCTGCGGCCTCTGCGAGGACGCCTGTCCGGTGGACGCTCTGGAGCTGACCCAGGACTTCGAGATGGCGAACTACAGTCGTGAAGGACTCATCTGGAACCGCGAGACGCTGGAGAAGGGTCCCCAGCCGAATGTATATCGAAAATAGTGAGTGGCGCTAGGCGCCTGCACCGTATTCTTATATCTCTTCCGGGCTCCGCTACACGATTACGCTTTCATACCGCGCAGTTGAGTTGTGCCTGCGTTGGAGGAAGAACTGCCATGCCGTGGAAGTGGCGGCTGACGCGGTGCTCCAGATCTGGTCACTTCGGATACCTAACAAATCACAACAAGGAGCCAACTGATGAAGAACCTACTTCGTATGATCGCGGCACTAGCCTTCGCGGCGATGCTGCTACCCAATCTGTCGCTCGCGCAAGCTGCCCCCGTGCGGCCGTTTCACGACGGTCCGGTGTGGGACATCACCTTCGTGAAGGGCAAGCCGGGCGTTGAACTGAAGTACATGGAGTTTTTGGCAACGGAGTGGAAGACCGAGCAAGAAGCCCTTAAGAAAGCCGGGCTGATTCTCAACTACATGGTCATCCAGACGGAATCGCACAGTCCAAATGATTTCGACTTGATGCTGATGACGGAATTCAAGGACCTCGCGACCATGGAAGCCAACCAGGACAAGGCTGAGGCAGTCGCCAACCAGGCGTTGAACAGCAACGACCAGAAAATGATTGAGGGATACAAGGAACGCGCGAGTTGGCGCGAGATCATCGGCGATCGCCTGGCGCGGGAAATCATCCTGGAGCCCAAGAAATAAACCTGCGCCCCACACAGTAGGACTGAAAAAAGGCGCGAGCAATCGCGCCTCTTGGTGCTGGCCCGAGCTGTGAAAACTATCGTCCTCGGCGTCTTGGTTTCGCCGGCAGAAATTCGACGGTTATCGCGTCTGCGGCATTCTTGAAGTCGTAATCGGCCGTGACTAACACCGCACTCTGCTCGGCGGCCAGAGAACCGGCGAAGGAGTCTGCATAGGGCAGACGCAATTTCTCACGGAACAGACCAGCGCTTTCGGCGCGGTGCCAGTCGGCTGGAATAATTTCTACAGGGAGATTGCGGAACTGGATCGAGTAGGATACAGCCTGATCTTCACCTTTGGCGCGTGCCAAAAGATAAAAAACTTCGCCCCAGTTTGCTGCCGACACCACAATGCGCGCGTCTCCGTCCCGCGCCTGGTTGAGCAGCTCTTCAACCCGCGCCGCCCCTGGCTCATCCTCGATGAAGCGCAGCAGGCCCTGGCATCCACGACATAGGTCGTCATCGTTTGTCGTTGCGATGCTCGCGTTCGCGGAGCTCGCCGAGCCCTGAGTTACGGAAATACCCCCGCAAGCTGCGGACGAATGCCGGGGTAACCGGGCGCAGAACGAGTACATCCCCCTCCCGCTCAATCGATACCTGCGTGCCAGGAACCAAGCCCAGTTCCTGGCGCAGTTGAGCAGGAATAACAGTCTGGCCCTTAGTGCTGATCTGGCTTACGCTTGCTCGCATGTCTTACATTATTACAAGTAAAACTGGCGCCTTGGGAGAGACTCTAGCGTGACACCTACTCGAAGATCAAGATCGCCGCCGCGATTACGGTCGTCCACCGGCCGCGCTTGTCGCCCACCGCGCTCTGCGTGATGTTGGCGGTGCGTACGATCTTGTTCGACAGCCGATAAACTTCTTTCTTCTCGTCCCAGGATCGGTCGGCATCGAACTCGACGTCTAGGGTCGTCGCCAGCATCTCGGCGGCAAGCTCTTCGGCGTAGTCTCCAGCTACGTCGTCGGTCTCGCCGAACGAATGGTGCTCGCTCAAGTAACCATACGTGCTGTGGTCAGCTGGGATGGCCACTCCAATCGAGGCGGCGGTCAGCCGGTGTGGCTCACGGGTGGAGTTCTCAGCCACCACCGCGAACGTAACCTCTCCCGGCGACAAGTAGGCCAGCCCGTCCTTGCGCGGGATGAGCTTGCAGTTGGGAGGGAAGATGGACGACACCCGCACCAGGTTCTGGGCCGCGATCCCCGCATCGCGCAGCGCCAACTCGAAGGAGGTGAGCCGTTCCCGGTGTTTCCCCACGCCTTTAGTGAGGAAGATGCGCTTAGGCACCATGTCTTTCGCCAATGTACGTTCTCCAAAGAAGAGATTCGTTGAAACCGAATCGTCAAAAATAACACACGATGGCAGAACGATCGTGTGAAAACGACACCGAGGGGCACAAACTAGAAAGAATGTTCGATCCGGTCATCTCACGGTACTCGCCGCGAGAACCGCCGCCTTCAGCTTGACCGCGATATCGATGAATGCCAGGGCGGCGCGGCTGAGCGCCTT
Organism: uncultured Acidobacteriaceae bacterium; assembly: GCA_963782275.1. Lineage (GTDB taxonomy): Bacteria > Acidobacteriota > Terriglobia > Terriglobales > Acidobacteriaceae > Bog-257. Next base: position 14,611 of record CAWAJA010000020.1, read on the forward strand.
GTCTTTGCGAAAGACCAGCGCCAACTCGCGTGGAATGCTCGCGTCCGCCAGGGTGAGAGCGGCCAGCGCCTTGGCTTTCAGGTCCTCGGCAACGTGGGAGCGCGGGATAAATCCGACCCCCACATCGGCAGCAACGAAGCGTTTCAGCAATTCGCTGGAGTCGAGTTCCATCGAGACGATTGGTTTCAGACGGCGCTCGTGAAACAGCGCCTCCAAAGCGTCACGCGTGCGGCCTACTTTAGGCAGCAGCAGCGGATATTCCACGACCTCCGCTACTGTCGCTTTCTTCTGTCCAGCCAGCGGATGATGTGGCGGCGTGATCAGAATCAATTCATCACGATGGATGGGCACCACCGTAAGGCGTTTGTCGGGGACCGGCATGGAAACGATGCCGAAGTCGCAGGAGTTGTCGACGATCGCTTCGAGGATTTTGTTGTGTTCCAGCCGCTTGACGCTCACCGCAACACTCGGATATTGGCGTTTGAACTCGGCAAAGACCTCCGGCAGAATGTGCAGGCAAGTGCCTTCGTTGGCCGACACCACGATCTCGCCACGAGGTACGCGATGCATTTCCGCCAGCGTCACCAGCATGATGCGGCGCTGCTCCAACGTTTCTTCTGCATACTTCTGGAAGACCTTGCCGGGGGCGGTCATCGCTACCTTGCCGCCGCTGCGGTCAAGCAGCTTGGCCCCCACTTCCTCTTCCAGGGCGCGGATTTGCGACGAGATCGCCGGCTGGGTGCGAAAGCGCCGCTCAGCAGCCCGGGAGAAGCTGCTGAGTCGTGCGACTTCTAGAAATGTCTCGAGCTGATCGAAGTCCATGGAAACTAACAGTTGGCCGCCGGCAGTCAGCGATAGCCGCCAAACCAATAACTTTCTCGATTCTACGGGCGCGCGGCCGTTTTTTCAGGACCATGGGGCTGGCGCCTGATAAACCCCCGTTATCGCTCCCATAAAAACATTGTATTAGCCATGCCTCTCGGCGGCACGTATTCTTGAGAGTGACCTTTGGGCAAGCGCCTGCGGCCACGACCTTTTCCCCAACAATGCAGTTGGCAGTTCGGAATTCCTACTCCGGAAGATTGTGCCGCTCCACGGCTGAAGCTGGTGGAAGCGCAGACACGACGTTCCATAAAGAACAAACCGCAATTCAAACTATACCCTCGCGGCGAATCGAGTGCTCGCGTGGCAATAAGGAGAACCATAATGGCTGATACCAAGCCCGATCCCAAGGCAGTCATGGCATTCGTCAAAGAGCACAATGTACAAATCCTCGACCTGCGTTTTACCGATATTCCCGGACTGTGGCACCACGTTTCTTATCCCATCGGTCAACTCAGCGAATCGTCGTTCGAAGAAGGCTTCGGCATGGATGGCTCGTCCATCCGCGGCTGGGCGGCCATTCATGAGAGCGACATGCTGCTCATCCCCGATCCGGCGAAGTACATCCTCGATCCCTTCACCGAGGCTCCCACGCTGGTGATGATTTGCGACGTAATCGATCCCGTAACCAAACAGCGCTACGACCGTGATCCGCGCTACATCGCCAAGAAGGCGGAGATGTACCTCGCGTCCACCGGACTGGCCGACACCGCCTACTTCGGCGCCGAAGCCGAGTTCTTCATCTTCGACAACGTCCGCTTCGACCAGAACGAGCATGAGGGTTATTACTTCGTCGATGCCGAGGAAGGCCGCTGGAACTCGGGGCGGGTCGACAATAACCTCGGCTATCGGCCGCGCTACAAAGAGGGCTATTTCCCGGTTCCACCGACCGACCACTACCAGGACTTGCGTACCGAGATGGCGCTGACCATGCAGAGCTGTGGGCTCGAGGTCGAGTGCCACCACCACGAGGTCGCGACCGGCGGACAGACCGAAATCGACCTGAAGTTCGACTCCCTGATCCGCTCCGCCGACGCCATGTTGCTCTACAAGTACATCGCCAAGAACGTCGCCAATCAATACGGCAAGACGGTGACCTTCATGCCCAAGCCGCTTTTCCAGGACAACGGCAGTGGCATGCATACTCACCAGTCGCTGTGGAAAGACGGCAAGCCGCTGTTCGCCGGCGATGGCTACGCCGGCCTTTCACAGCTCGCGCTGTGGTACATCGGCGGCCTCATCAAGCACGGCCCAGCGCTATCGGCCATCATCGCGCCCACGACCAACTCCTACAAGCGCCTGGTTCCGGGCTTCGAAGCTCCGGTCAACCTTGCTTACTCCCGGCGCAATCGTTCGGCAGCGTGCCGCATTCCGATGTACTCGGCTTCGCCGAAGGCCAAGCGTGTGGAGTTCCGTCCGCCCGATCCCAGTTGCAATCCGTATCTCGGGTTCTCGGCCATGCTGATGGCCGGCCTCGACGGCATCGAGAACAAGCTCGATCCCGGCCAGCCGCTCGACAAGGACATCTACGATCTCGGTCCGGAGGAGCTGGCCAAGGTGCCGTCCATGCCGGGTTCGCTGGAGAGCGCTCTCGACGCACTAGCGCGCGATTATCAGTTCCTGCTCAAGGGCGACGTCTTTACCGAGGAGATGCTGAACACCTACATCGACTACAAGCGCGAGAAGGAAGTAAATGCCATGCGCTTGCGTCCGCATCCCTACGAGTTCCAGATGTACTACGACATCTAGGACCGGCGCTGGTCGTGAATGTCGTCGAAGATTGCGACTCCCGCTGGCCGCCAATGCCAGCGGGAATTTTGCCAACACCTTTATCCGGCCCAATCCCGATTTTCCGCGCAGGAACAAGAACTGCTTGTTGGCAATCTTTGCTAACCGTGCTACCATCGTGTCAAATCGTACCCATCAGAAAGGTCTCCTCGGTGCCAACCCGCAACGTCAATTTGACCGACGAGCTGGATCGCTTCCTGCTTGCCAAGGTCAAGAGCGGCCGCTACGAAAACGCCAGCGAGGTGGTGCGAGCGGCGCTCCGGACTCTGGAGCGTGAGGAACAGCAGTACCAGGCCAAGCTTGCTGCGCTACGCGCGGCCATCGACCAAGGCGATGCCAGCGGGCTTGCCAAGGGCAACGTATTCGCTCGCGTCCGGAAGACGCTCAAATTTCCCGTTACGCGGCGCTAGCCGGTGGCCACGCTTCGTTTCTCGCGCCGTGCCGAGACCGACTTGCTGGGCATCGGCGATTACACCCTCCGCGCTTGGGGTGAATCTCAGGCCGCTCGTTACATTGACAAGCTCGAAACCTGTTGCCAGATGCTTCCCGGCAATCCCAAGTTAGGCCGACCGCGTGACGACATTCGTCCAGGCTTGCGCCGGCTGGAGCACGGCAAGCACGTTGTGTTTTACCGGCTGCTGGAACACGGCGGCATCCTGGTGGTTCGCGTCCTGCACCAACGCATGCTGCCCGAAAGACAGGCCATCGACGACGAAGACGACGAGTGGTGAGGGAAACCACCACGCCGTGTGCCTGTGGCGGAGCTCACGGATTGCCGAGCGCGCGCCGGGCCTTGGCATAGTCCCCAGTGCGGCTCCTCCAATTGCTGGACAACGTTCCGGCCGCCCACAACAGTGCAAACGGAACGAACGGTCTGCTCCACGGCGCGCCCGCGTGCCATGCCCACAGCGCTCCCAGGGTTGGCACAACGGCCGAGGACGTCACTCCCGCCGACCACATAATCGCTTTGGCCATTGGGCTGGCCCGTTGCATCGAGGCCTTCTCCGTTTGCACCCCCAGAAAAGGAAGATGCTCGAACAACCACCGCAGCCCGCCTGGCCACCCTTCTGGATTCCCAGTTCCACCAACCGTGTAGTGAGCGAAGCGAATGCCAAGCGCTCGTCCCGCAATCCAATGGGCGATCGCATGGCAACAAAAAATATAGGAGGACCCATCCCGCGACCAGGGCGACGACAGCCAACGTGGCCGAACGTGCCGATCGCGCCGCCGCCAGCGCCAGACACGCAGCTGCGATCCCGGCAACCTGCACGGCATTTCCGGCCAGGATCGAAAGCCGGCCAAAGAGTTTGCGTCTCGGAGACAAGTTACCATTCTCCTCTCGCATTACGCGAGATACCCAAGCTCACAGTGAATAACCTCCCGACTTACAGTACACAAGCGCGGGACGGGCCTCCGCGACTCGGAGCCATCCCGCACGGGGTCGGCAGGTCAACCAGGCGTTCTTCAGTTTAGCCCGGCGCGTTGCCGCAGGCGGGGGTGCTTGGTAAAGCTTGGATGGGAAGTAGCCCGAGTCCCTCCAGCTTCACCGAAGGCACTTCTCGCGTAGATTTAGCAAGCCCAGAGGCGGAGCTGAAGTGCGACGGGCGAGACTCATTCTGTCACCGCACTTCGTCACGCTGTCGTCGGTTTTCAGAGCATAAACTGGCGGCTTCGTCCCACGAATCTACGGATTTTGGTATGCCAACTCCGACAATGCTATTAAAAAAAATAGCCATCGGAACGCGACATGTGCAGAACATCTGTAAGTTGCTGATTCCATTTTGAATTCACTGCCGCTCGATTTGGCTATTCACGTGCGCTTCTGAATAGGACTACCTAGGACAATCTGTTTCTTCGGACGGGGTCTCCATTTGGCGGATATCAGGGCGAACGTAGAGTCGAAAAAGGCAGTCTGAGTTTTGCGCACGACCACTTCAAGGAGGGAGCAGCATGCGGAACCTGCTAAAGAATTTTCTGTTACTCGGGTTGATATCGCTTTTGCCGGTAGCACTAATGGGGCAGGCGATCAGCGGCAACGTCAATGGAACCGTAAAGGACGCCACGGGCGCGGTGGTGGCTGGCGCAACCGTTGAGGCCACCAATCTGGGCACCAACTTCAAGAACACCGTTACAACCAATAGCAATGGCGAATTCCACTTCATCGACCTGCCGACTGGGCACTACACGATCGAGGCAACATCCGGCGGCTTGAAGGGCGGCGTTACGAACGTTATTGTGTCGCTGAACGAAACTAAGACCGTCTATATCACAGCCACCGTTTCCGGCACGGCGACGACGGTTGAAGTGAGCGGGCAGGCGGTTGCAGTGAATACTACGAACTCGGACATTTCGAATAGCTTCACCGCCAAACAGCTCGAGGACTTGCCCATTGTTTCCTCTGGCAACGGCGGCAGCGGCGTGCTGAACCTGTCGCTGTTGAATGCCGGGGTTGCCTCAGGCGGCGGGATAGGTTTGGGCACGGGTCCATCCATTTCCGGCCAGCGTCCCCGTAACAACAACTTCACCGTTGAGGGAGTCGACAACAACAACAAGGCCGTAACCGGACCTTTAATGCAGATTCCCAACGACGACGTGGAGAGCTTTACGGTGCTGCAAAATCAGTTCAGTCCTGAGTTCGGTCACTCGTCCGGCGGACAGTTCAACCAGACCGTCAAGAGCGGCACCAACGTCTGGCACGGCAGCGCCTGGGAATACTTCCAGAACAAAGACTTGAACGCGATCGATTACCAGGTCGCGCAAACCCAAAATTTTACTGACGTCAAGGCAGTCCGCTACGACGACAACCGTTTCGGCGGCTACTTTGGCGGACCCATCATCAAGAACAAGTTGTTCTTCTTCACCAGTTGGCAATACGAGCCTATCGGTTACGCCGCTAATCCTTCGACCGCCTGCGCTCCCACCGCGGCCGGTTATGCTACCTTGCAGGGAGTATTCGGGAATACGAACAATTTCAAGGTGTTAAAGCAGTACCTGCCGCCTGGAGGGACGCCCGATGCCAGCAGTGCGTGTGGCGCGACCGGTATCAACGTCCTCGGACAGGATATTCCAATCGGCCCCGTGGGGTTCGTGGGTCCCAGTTACCAGAACTTCCTGACCAACGTCAACTCGGCCGATTGGAACATTTCGGCGAAGGACAGCCTGCGCGTCCGCTACGCGTTTGAGAACCAGACCGGTATTGACACGGCGGCCCAGATTTCCAGCTTCTGGGTTACAACTCCAATCAAGTACAACTTGCTCACGATTGGCGAGTATCACAACTTCAACGCCAACGTGAACAACGAGTTCCGCTTTGGTTTTAACCGCTTCGATCAACCCATACCCGTGGGACCTCAAACATTTCCGGGGCTGAACGTCTTCCCCAACATTACCATCGGGGACCTAGGCGGCGTAAATATTGGTCCGGACCCCAATGCGCCGCAGTTTACGATTCAGAACACCTATCAGGTGGTGGACAACGTGAACTGGGTCAAGGGCAAGCATAGCTTCAAGTTCGGCGGCGAGTATCGCCAGTCCATCAGCCCGCAGAGCTTCACCCAGCGCGCCCGTGGCGATTATCAATGGTTCCCGACAACTGATAGCGCAGGAAATGTACTCCAATCGGGCTTGGAGCAATATCTGCTCGACCTGGCGCCCACAACCCCGCAGAATACGGGCGGCTTTGCCGAGCGTTCCGAAGGCAGCTTCACCTACTATGGCAACCAGCAGGCGTTTTATTTCTTCGGCAACGACGACTGGAAGATCAGGCCAAACCTCACCATCAACCTCGGCCTGCGCTACGAGTTGACGACCGTGCCTCTGGCCCAGAACGTGCAGGCAGAGAACGCGATCTCCAGCGTGCCCGGCCTGGTTACCTTCGCTGCGCCAAAGAAGCAGACCACCAACTTCCTGCCGCGAGTCGGTTTCTCCTGGAATCCGGGGGGCGAGGGCAGCACGGTTATTCGCGGCGGCTTCTCGATGGCCGTGGACGTGTTGTATGACAACCTCGGCATTCTCTCCATGCCGCCTCAAGTGCAGCAGACGTGCGATACCGGATACGGTGACAATGGACAAAAGATAACGAGTCCCTCGTGCAACTGGAGTGTCGCCGGCTTCCTGGCCAATGGCGGACTGCCCTCAAATCCACCCCAGCCCTTTACTGATCCTGCGGCAGCGCGGCAGGCGACCGGCGCCTTCATCCCCAATCAGTCACTGCCGTACTCGGAGACTTGGACCCTTGGCATTCAGCACGAGTTCGCCGGGAAGTACGTCCTCGATGTGCGCTACGTGGGAACCAGGGGCATTCACCTGCCGGTCCAGGCCCGCTTGAACCGCCAGCCCATAACCAGTGCGACCGAGTACCTGCCGACGTTCTTGACCAATCCGGGCCAGGGGGTGTTGGATGCGCTGCCGTACACGCTAGCACAGATCAAGTCCAACAGCAGCTTTGTTCCGTGGTGGGCCGCAGGAGGCTTTACCGGCTCCAACGTGGTTGGGTTCGAGAACTGGGGATACTCCAACTACAACGGGCTGCAGGTGCAGTTGAACCGCAACTTTACCAACGGCTTGCAATTCCAGGCCGCCTACACCTGGAGCCATGCCTTCGACAACTCCGCGGCAGACGTCTTCTCGACCGTGATCACGCCTCGGCGGCCGCAGAACTCCAACTGCTTCGCGTGTGACTATAGCGATTCCGCATATGATCGCCGCCAACGTTTTAGCGGCGAAATCGTGTACCAAGTGCCGTGGTACAAGAACAGCTCCAGCTGGTTCATGAAGAACGTTGTCGGGAATTGGCAGCCGTCTCTGATCTACCAGGTTGAATCGCCTGAGTATGCGACGGTACGAAGCGGCGTGGATACCAACGGGAATGGTGATAACGCGGGTGACCGCGCCATCTTCAATCCCCTCGGCGTGCCTAACACCGGCACGGGCGTAAGCCAGCTCAAGAACAGTGCGGGGGCCGTCGTGGCGTACCAAGCCATCGATCCTACGGCTCAGTACATTGTGGCTGGCGTTGGCGCACAGTCGAACATCTCGCGTAACACCATCGCTTTGCCGCGCATTGACAACTTCGACTTCGCCCTGTTGAAGGGGCTGAATATCACCGAGCGGCAACAGCTCCAGTTCCAGTTCCAGGCGACCAACATCTTCAACCATCCGCAGTTCGTGCCCGGGTTCGTCAGCGATGTCGCGCCGGCGCTCGCCCAGTACACGACCAGCGGCAACACCACCAACGCGTTGATTCCGAACTCTGGTTCGTTTGCCCAATTTAAGAACGGGTTCTCGAGCCATCCTCGGCTGGTGGTGCTGGTGTTGAAGTACATCTTCTAGTTCGAGAAATCAGACTTGTAGTCCTTGGGGAGCCTTCGGGCTCCCTTTTTTATTCAGGTTGCCAAAGGGCTTTGATCGAGCCGAATTATGGTTTGGCCCTTTGACTGCAGTCTGAAAGCGGCCCGTCGATGCAAGCAAGCACTTGCATTGCCACAGGAATTACTGCTTCTTAGATGGCTTGGAAGACGAATTGCTCCAGCCAATGGGTTGGTGCCTTGGCGAGATTTTTCTTGACGTATTGAGCCCTTTGCCCGTATGCTTTCCGCAATCGCCAGGTACCAAGACCAAAATCAAATCGCGTCACTCAGAAACAAGTAGGCGCTTACTATCTCCAAGGCCTCCCGCCGCGCCAGGCGGGTTGTGGAGAATTCGCTGAAGTTTTCGCAAGGGAGATCTACTCCCGGTTTGATCGGTGAATACGCTAAGGGGCGTTAAATCGTTAGAAAACACCTCATCAACTAAGTGAGGAAGGCGAAGCCTTGTCCAGGATCAGTGGCTCGATAGTGGCGGCATCTCATTGCCCGGAAGGTCGGGCCGGGGATTCGATTGCTACGCGAGAGCAGTCGTCGCGATGGTTCGCTATTTACACCACTCCCCGACACGAGAAATCGGTAGCCCGGCAGTTCGAGGTTCGGCAAATTGAGGCGTTTCTGCCTCTCTATCGGTCGGTGCGACGATGGAACAACGGTTGCAGGGTCAACGTTGACCGGCCTTTGTTTCCCAACTACATCTTCGCCTCTCTTGAGCGGCACGAGTACAGCCGGGTGTTGCAGACCCCCGGTGTGCTGTCACTAGTCGGTTCGGGACGCGAACCAGCGCCGCTGGCAAGCTCCGAAATCGAGTCCCTGCGGTCTGGGCTTCCTTTCCGTGAATGCGAGCCTCATCCCTACCTCGTAGCAGGGGACAGGGTGCGCGTCCATTCCGGTCCATTTGCTGGCATGGTCGGCGTTCTGGTCCGCAGAAAGAACAATCTCCGGGTGGTTCTCACCCTTGATCTCATTATGCAAAGCGTCGCCGTCGAAATCGGCGTTGATGAGGTCGAGCCGGTCAGGATGTAGCGGCCGGATCGCAACACTTTCCCCCCCAAAAGGTGACCTCGTGAAGAAAAATGCGGAAAGAAGTGTAACCGAAGTACGCCTGGTCGAGGCCGCTGTCCAACTGTTTTCCCGGCAAGGATTTAAGGGTACCAGCACGCGTGACATCGCCAACCTCGCCGGGGTGAATGAAGCCACCCTGTTCCGTTACTTTGCCAAGAAGGCTGACCTTTTCTGGGCGGCTGCCGAATCACGGTTGAACCGCCTGAAGTTTGGGCGGGAGCTCCAAAACGGTCTGGCAAGCGATCTCGATCCGGACGTCATCGTGCCAATGCTTGCCGCCTTTATGGTCGAGAACCTGTCGGAGCACCCGGAATTGGTGAGGCTTCTTTATGTCGCTCGTTTTGAGTTACCCGGCGCCGATCGCATTTTTCGCGAGCATCTCGGGCCCATATTTGACGCTGTGCGCGCCTACTTCAGTAGGTGTGCGGCCAAAGGCCTGATTCGCGACCTCGACCCGACGGTTGCGACCCTTGGGCTCGCAGGCGCGGTAAGCGCTCACCTGAACCTACACGAGTTGTTCAGCGAAAAAGATGCGGTTTGGGACGCCCAAGCCGCAGCACCCCTTTACGCCCAATTCTTGCTGAACGGACTTCAGCAGAAGCCAAAGCAAAGCTAGCCACTTTGTTGCACCGGTAGATGCCTCTCTTGAATGTGCACTGAAACCTTAGTTCGCCGCCGACCGAATGCGACGGTTGTGGCGACCAATTCCGTCAACACCGGGTTGGGAAGGAGTCGAGCATGAAGTATCTGCGACTGAAAGAGATTACGGGACTCTCATTTGTAAATTGTGAGACAGCTCGACGGTTCGTGGAATGGCTCGACGGGCGAGCTTTGCTCGCAGTTGTGCTCATGTTCGCTCAAACTGCCTATGGCCTGCCGCAGAACCCGATAGGGCAGGCGGCAAGCGCGGCGGCCGGGGCTCAATCATCGTCGCAAGCCGCACCGCAGGCGCCGGCGCCGCCAGCTCCCCAAGCCCCGGTGGTCTTGCTGGAAGACGGACATGCTACGACGCAGACCAACGCGCCTAAAGGCCGCCAGCCCACGCCTCCTACTCCGGTGGGAAAGAACGTGGAATTGACTGACTTTCAGCTTCTGGTGCAATCCTCGTTAGGCCTGGCGCTTCCCATTTACGGCGCCAGCCTTTTCGAGAATGTGCCAAGCACCTTTGCTCCTGTGGACCACATCCCTGTTACGGCGGATTACGTCATCGGTCCGGGTGACGAACTCATGATCCGGGCATGGGGCCAGATTGATCTCGACGTTCATGCCAGAGTGGACCGCAATGGCAGTGTCTTCCTCCCCAAAGTCGGAAGCATAAATGTGTCCGGCCTGAAGTACGCGCAGATCGAAGAGTTTATGCGGTCGCACATCGGCCGCATCTATCAGAATTTCGACCTGAACGTGACCATGGGCGACCTGCGCTCAATCGATATCTTCGTGGTTGGTCAGGTGAATAGTCCCGGCCGGTACACGGTCAGCGCTCTGAGCACGCTTATCAATGCAATCTTTGCCTGCGGCGGACCCTCCTCGCGAGGCTCGATGCGCGAAGTACAGCTCAAGCGGGGGGGCAAGGTGGTATCCACGTTTGACCTTTATGACCTCCTGATCAATGGTGACAAAAGCAAAGACGTGGTTCTGCTACCGGAGGACGTCATTTACGTTCCGCCGAGCGGTCCCGAAATTGCGATGGGCGGGCAAGTCAATGTGCCCGCAGTTTACGAACTCAAGACCGAAACCAAACTGTCGGAGGCAATCCGGTTGGCTGGCGGCCTTCCTAATACCGCCTACACTGGCAAGGTGTATATCGAGCACATTGTGGAGCACCGCGTGCGTAGCGTTGAGGAAGTCACGCTAGATGCGGCGGGATTTGCTCATCCCCTGGCCGACGGCGACATCGTGAATTTCACGGCGGTGTCTCCAAAGTTCGAGAATTCTGTCACCCTGCGCGGAAACGTGGCGGCTCCCGGAAGGTATCCCTGGCGCCTTGGGATGCGGATCAGCGATCTGATTCCCAACCGTGATTTTCTCATCACCCGGGAGTACTGGAAGCAACAGAACTCAATTGCCCTTGCAGCAGAATTCACCGGGCCTCATACCGGCGGAACCACTGGCACGGTTAACGTTGTGAAGAGCAGCGCTCCCGAGATCGACTGGAACTACGCGGTCGTGCAGCGGATGAACCCGCAAGATCTTTCGACCCAGCTGATTCCGTTTGACCTGGGCAAAGCCATCCTGGGCCAGGATGGGGGCAACAACGTGGCGCTGCAGGCGGGGGACGTAGTTACGATCTTTTCCCAGGCTGACCTCAAAGTTCCTGAAGGCCAACAAACCAAGCTGGTCAGACTGGAAGGCGAGTTCGGATCGTCAGGTGTTTACCGCGTCATGCCGGGCGAAAAACTTCGGGACATCATCGTCAGAGCGGGAGGGCTTGCGCCCTCAGCGTATCTATATGGGTCGGAGTTCACCCGGGAGTCCGCGCGTATTGAGCAGCAAGCCCGGCTCGACCTGCTGATCGCGCAGGCCGAGCGGGACGCGGCACGCAGTGCCGCCCAGCGTTCGCAAAGCGCTGCAAGCTTGCAGGAGGTCTCAGCCGCAAATTTGAGCTTCCAGGCGGAGCGCGTTACGCTCGACAAGTTGCGCACTCTCAAAGCGGACGGCCGCATTGTTTTGAACCTGCATCCGACCGATCACACGATTGATTCCATTCCGGATATTCCACTGGAGGATGGCGATCAATTCTACGTGCCGGCTCGGCCCATATCCGTGAACGTAGTCGGCGAGGTGTACAGTGCGGGATCTTATATCCAAGAGTCTGGCAAGACTGTGAACGCTTACCTGAAAAACGCCGGGGGGCCAACTCGCGACGCGGACTCGGGAAGGATCTTTGTAGTGCGTGCCAACGGGGCGGTAGTAAGCAAAGACACCGCGCCCAAATTCTGGGCGGGTGGGTTCGACAGTATGGTTATGATGCCGGGGGACACGGTAATAGTTCCGCCGGAAACCGACAAGGGCGCCGGCCTGCGCAACTTTAAAGACTGGTCGCAAATATTGTTCAACTTTGGATTGGCTGCTGCAGCTATCAACGTCTTAAAATAGCGAGGCCAGACTCAAAGTCTTGAATCCGATTTTCCCCTCTGCAAGAGCGAGTACGAGCGCCCCAGATTTGGTCAATTCACGGTAGGAAGAGATCCCGATGTATCAACCTCCAAAGCCGCCTGCGGGGCACTCCGGGCTCGGTACCGCCCTCGAGAACGGTATTGCTGCCCCAGAAAGGCGGCCAGAAACCGCCAGCCGGGACGAAGCTGACGCGATCGAACTCCTGCTGGTACTGGCTCGGCATAAGATGCGGATCCTGCAAATCACCCTGGCGGTGGCGTTGCTCGCGACGGTCATTTCACTCCTGCTACCCAAAATGTACACCGCCACCACGACGCTGCTGCCGCCGCAGCAGAGGCAGTCGGCATTGAACACGATGCTCGGTCAAATCGGAGTCCTCAGCAAACTGGCGGGAGCAGGCGATTTGGGGCTGAAAAACCCGGCCGACTTATTTGTCGCGATGCTGAAAAGCCGGACCATCGAGGACAATCTGATCAATCGTTTCGATCTGCGTAAGGTTTACTGGATCGAACGCTACCAGGACGCGCGCAAGAAGCTGGAGGGGCGGAGCAACATCAGCGCTAGCGATGAAGGTGTGATTTCCGTTTCTGTCACCGACCGTGACCCCAAGCGCGCTGCCGCAATCGCCAACGCTTATGTGGACGAACTCCACAACCTGAATCAGAACCTGGCCATCACAGAAGCGGCCCAGCGCCGGCTGTTCTATGAACAACAGCTCAAGGCGGAGCGGGATGAACTGTCAGCCGCAGAATTGGCGCTGAAACAAGTGCAGCAGAAGAGCGGGCTGCTCCAGCCGGATGCCCAGGCCAAGACAGTCATCGCAAGTATCGCGGACCTGCGTGCACAGATCGCCAGCCATCAAGTGCAGCTCCAAACGATGCGCTCATACGCTACTCCGAACAATCCCGACCTGAAGCGCGCGGAGACCGAATTGGCCGGGCTGCGAGGCGAACTGGGAAAACTGGAGCGCAACAATACCGCCCTGGGCAATGGCAATATCGACATTCCGGCGCGCCAGCTCCCGGAGGCGGAGTTGGAGTACGTTCGCCGATCGCGAGAGCTTAAGTACCACGAGGCGCTTTACGAATTCCTGGGCAAACAACTCGAAGCCGCGCGGATTGACGAAGGTCAAAATGCCATCCTGGTTCAGGTAGTTGACCGGGCGGTGGAGCCGGAAAGAAAGTCCAGTCCCAAGCGTCTACTCATTGTCCTCGTATCTGCGGGCTTGGCATTCGTCCTGGCGTGCTTGGGAGTGTTATTCCTCGAAGCCCTGCGGCGCAAGCAACAGGACCCGAATGAACGCGCCCGGCTGGCGCTGCTTCGGCATTCGCTGAAATTCTTCGCCTGATAGCGATCCACTGGCAACCCCGCAAACCAGAATAGGGAAACTCTTTGAGCGAAGCTTCCTCAATGTCCGATGTCACCCCCGGTCCCGCTCGCGGGTTTGTCGCCACGCTCTCCCGCAATGCAGCGGCCAGCATGGCCAGACTGATCGTTGCATCGCTGGTCGCGCTGGTTCTGCCTGCGTACCTGACCCGCCATCTGCCCGTTCAGACGTACGGTGCCTGGGTGCTCATCTTGCAGTTAAGCGCCTATGTCACCTACCTCGATTTCGGCGTTCAGAGCGGGGTCTCCAAGTATGTCGCTGAATATGCGGCTAAAGGCGATTATGCGGGTGCCGGGCGCAGCGCGAGCACAGGTTTTGTCATCTTGCTGGCTGCCGGCGTCGTGGGTGTCTTGCTAACCCTGGCCTTGGCTTATCGCGTGCCACAACTCTTCCAGACTATGCCGGCCGCACTCTATCGCGATGTGCGGATTAGCGTGATATTAATCGGTATTTCCCTGGCCATTAGCCTGTCCTGCTCGGCTTTCGCCGCGATTTTCCTGGGATTGCAGCTTTATGTTGTGCCCATGAGCATCTCCATTCTCAACCGAGTGTTGTTTACGGTGGTGGTCTGCTCGGCAGTATTCCTGCACAGCAGCCTGGCGGTCATGGGAGCCGCGGTTGCGGTCGTAAACCTCGTAACCTCTTTCCTGCAGATTGTGGCGTGGGGGAAACTGGCCAGTCGGATTCGGGTGCGACTCTCGGCAGTCAACCGTGAGGCGTTCAAGCAGATGCTGGGCTTCTGCTTCGCGCTCGCCGTCTGGTCGGCCGGCATGCTGTGCGTCAGCGGCCTCGACATCGCTGTAGTCGGCCATTACGCCTTCAACGAGACTGGCTACTACGCCATCGCTGCGCTGCCCTCCAACCTGGTCAACCTGATCTTGTCATCTCTGCTGGGGCCTTTGATGCCGGCAGCATCCGCTCTCAGCACGCAACGCAGCAAGGTTGAGATGGGCGGCATCCTTTATCGGGCGACCCGCTATTCCTCGATCCTGTCATTCTCGACTGGCCTGCCTCTTCTGGTGTGCAGCTATTCGATCCTGCGGCTGTGGGTCGGTCCGGACTACGCTGCCCGCTCCGTCCCGTATATGCGTATCCTGATCCTTGGGAACGTCCTGCGTAATCTTTGTCTGCCGTATGCCACGATGGTGATTGCCACGGGAAGGCAGAAGTTTGCGACGACAGCAGCCATATGCGAAGCCGTGGTGAATCTGGCTAGCAGCATCTATCTGGCGAGCTTCCTGGGGGCGACCGGAGTGGCGCTGGGAACTTTGCTGGGGGCATTCGTGAGCGTCGCAATGCACTTCGCTTTGAGCATGCACTATACCCGTGAATCCCTTGCCATCTCTCGCAGTCGCTTACTGCTGCAAGGCTTACTGCGTCCGGCGATTGCGGCGGTTCCGTCGGCCCTCCTCCTTCCGCTCTGGTGGTCGTCTGCGGCCCCACATTTCAGCCTGCAAGTCTGGCTCACCTGGGCGATCAGCACTTTGCTGCTGACGTGGTTTGCAAGTCTGAATCTCGATGAACGGGATGGCCTGCTGCAGTTGACGAGGGGCCGCCTCAGAAAGGGCTTTAGCTACTCCTAGACCCTTCCGGTACGGACTTACTAGTTGGGTGGTGAAACTTCAACTATGTTGCCAGGTATGCAAGTCAGAAGGTTTCTACAGATGGCATCGGAGTTGGCGTACTGGAAGGCGGAAGTTTCAAGCCTGACAAAGCCGAGAATACCGATCCTTCCTTACGTGCCGGAACGCCGTCAGCCGCCGGCGCGAATGTTGCAGGTCGAATCGTCATGGAAGGGTATTGAAAGCGTGCTCGCAGACCTTATTTGCCGGTTTCAACTTGGAACCAATCGCTCCCTTGAATTCGGGGTCGACACTGGCTATTCGACGGCCGTTCTCTCGTCTTTTTTTGCCTCGGTCATAGGGGTCGATACGTTTACCGGAGACAAGCATAGCGTCAAGCATGAGAATATCTATCTCGACACCGTGAAGCGCCTCTCTCCATTCGAGAATGTGAGGCTGGTGCAAAGTGACTACCGGGATTGGATCAAGCAGGATACCAATTCCTATGACCTGATCCACGTTGACATCGTTCACACCTACGCCGACACCTACGCGTGCGGCCTGTGGAGTGCTCTACATTCGCAGTCCACCATTTTTCACGACACGGAGAGCTTTCCGTCTGTTAAGAGAGCGGTCATGGAGATTTCTCGTCAGACCGGCAAGACTCTCTATAATTTCAAAGAGAGCTTTGGCCTCGGGATTCTCGTTTGAAGCGCCACTGCCCCTCCAGTAACTTTGCAGGTTCAATGCGCCGATCGCTCATGCCACGGAGCGTTCAAGAATGACACGGCAACAGCGAGTTGGGGTGGTGACGGTCACTTACAACAGCGGCTTGGTTATCGACGAATTCTTGAAGTCGCTGCTGGCGCAGACTCACTCTAACTTCCTTCTTTACGCGATCGATAATGCTTCATCCGACGATACGTTAGCGAGGCTCGGTTCATACCAGGATGATCGCATCGTGGTGGTTCCCAACCGGGAGAATCTCGGGTTCGCTGCGGGCACGAATCTAGGTATCCAGGCAGCTCTCGACGCAACCTGCCACTCGGTCCTGGTCATCAACAACGACACAGCCTTTGGGCCCCAACTCATCGAAAATCTGTTAGCAGGTCTCTCGGAACATAGCTGTCAGCTGACCGTACCAAAGACACTCTACTATGACCGGCCGGACAAAATCTGGGCGGCGGGTGGCACCCTGTCGTGGCTGCGGGGACTTAGGCCCAAACACTTCGGCGATGGCCAAACCGATCATGGTCAGTTTGATAAGTCGAGGCGGATTACCTTCGCCCCTCTTTGCTGCGCACTCATCTCGTCGGATGTGTTTAGGCTTATCGGGTGTCTGGACGCACGCTATTTTGTGTATTTCGAAGATATCGATTTCATGGAGCGCGCCCGAAAAGCAGGGTTGAAGGCAGTTTATATACCGCAAGCAACACTGCGGCACCACGTTGGCGGGCTGACCGGGGGTAAGCGTTCTGAATTTATCATCCGCTATACTACGAGGAACTATTTTTACTTTTTGCTTACGCGCTTCGGTATCTGGGGTAGCCTGCCGTTGTTGATTGCCAATCAGGGCTATTTCGCCGCGCGGCTACTGCTTACATTCGACACCCCCCAAGTCTATCGGTTGAAACAGAGGTCGTTTCGAGAGGCGATCCGCATGTATAAACGGCTCGACGTCGCCGAGGGCGTTTCCATCGGTTCGTAACCTGCCGGAACCTAATCAAGGTGCGGAATGCTTGATCTACTGCTAGTCACGGCAATTGTCATTCCAAGCTGGTATGCGTATAAACGCTCCGTTGCCCACGGACTCGTTGCGATTAATCATGTCAGTACCTTTACGTTCGGGTTTTTGCTCTACTGGATTACACCCATAGTTGTTGGAGTCTTTGGGTCGCGTTTCGCGTCGCGACTGTCCATAGTCTACTTTGGCTTGTTTGATAAGCGAGTTGTAGTTGCTTATCTGACGGCATGTGTGGCGCTATACCTTTGTTTCATCCTTGGCGACTCGCTGGCTGTTTGCTTGTGTCACGACCGATTAGTGCTGGCCCCCAGAATTCCACGGCTGGCGTTATCCTTGGTGACAATGCTTGGGTGCGTGCTAACGTTTTACACCTGCTACACTCTACGGGCAGAACTGCTGCTTCCCTACGGTACCGGCCTTACCGCGAAGACCGCACGCGGAACCGTAACATCCTGCGTGGTCTTATTAGGTGTGGTCTCGCTCATGTACACGCTGGATCGACCTAAAATGTTGTGGCGGGAGCGACTGGTTAATCGTTATTCTGTCCCCTTCTTCTGTGGCTGCATGCTACTACTGTGGATGGGAAGCAGGCTGTACGCGGCCTCGTTCTTCGTGATGTTCGCCGTTTACCACTCCAATTTCCAGAAGAGGCTTAGGCTCAGAACAGTTTTGTTGGTGGCGACTAGCTTTACAATTGTTTTGGCGTCGGTCGCTATTTGGCGGTCGCATACCGACGTTAGCGACGCGGTTGTCATTGTTGTACAGGAACCTGTACTCACGAGCTTATCACTTGTTCAGTACCTGGGATCCAGAGGGATTGCATGGACAAACTCCCCTAAATATTTGGCTAGCGATTTTTCAAACTTGATCCCGGCATTGATTCTGCCCGGTAAGGCGGCCCTTCGGAAGCGGCCGCCCGTTTATAGCCCTTTGGGCGCAATGAATTCATTTGTGTCTTTCAACATCAACTTTGGCATCGTAGGCAGCGCCGTGTTTCTGTTTTTTCTGCCGATTGCATTCCGCGCTCTTAAGAGCCGATCGTCGGGCACCCTGTTTGCAACGATGTATGTCATGTGCGTCGCGTGGATGGCTTTCACCTTTTTTCGTGATCCATTTTTTATTTCGCTCATTAAGGCGATCCTCCAGGACTCAGTTGTTATGCCACTATGTATAGTTGCCCTTGGCCGATTGCTTACCGCTGCGTGCATGCCTGCGGGCCGAACCGTGGTGTTACCCGAGCCCGAGATTGGTGCTCCATAGATGGGAGTTCGACAAAACCTTGCACATATAGACCCATTCTTGGAGGCCAGCGCTGCTGACAACAAGCTGTAAGATAGTCAACCAATCATCCTGGCCAGCCTTCTGGGCGCCTCTGCCACTAAGTAGGTGCTCTGCTCAAACCCGGTCTTGTTAACGTATCAAGGGCAGAGTTGATTTTCCCTTTCCGTTAGGCTTACCTATTGCGAATTTTCTACGATCATCAGGTCTTTTCTCTGCAGAATGCTGGCGGCGCTTCCCGGTATCACTACGAGCTGATGCGGTACTTGGGGACCGTGCCTGGCGTGCAAACGAACTTGTTCCTGGGGATCAGCGGCACCATTCTTCCGTTTCGGCAGTTGTCTTCGGGGCAGGTGCGGGTGATGGCCCTGACTAGGCCATTGCGTCCTGGGAAATGGTGCTATGTTGGCAACGAACTTATAGGCAATTCCATCGTTCCATTTCTGGGTAAGATGGACGTCTACCATC
The DNA here is from genome assembly GCA_963782275.1 of uncultured Acidobacteriaceae bacterium. Taxonomy (GTDB): domain Bacteria; phylum Acidobacteriota; class Terriglobia; order Terriglobales; family Acidobacteriaceae; genus Bog-257. The sequence continues at coordinate 33,265 of CAWAJA010000020.1, forward strand.
CAACCTCGTACCGCCAGATGCCCATGGTGATGACGCGGCGGCTTGTGATTACTCACCACGACTGCACCCATGAACGATTTCCGGAAGTATTTCGGTTTTTGAAGGAGGTGCTTCGGGCAAAACAATCGTTATTTGCAAGAGCCGACGGCATCATTTGTGTTTCCGAGGCAAGCCGCAAAGATCTGCTGGAGTTCTATAACGTAGATCCGGCCAAAACCCGTGTGATCCATCATGGACTGACGCCGCTTCCGCGTTGCGCCGCGGCCGCCGCAAGACTGCGAGAGAAGCAAACGCGCCCCTATATTCTCTACGTCGGTTCGCGAGCCCCTTACAAGAATTTCGACGGTCTGCTCAAGGCGTTTTGCGACTCAGGCTTGCAGGATTCGCTGGATCTGCTGGTGTTGGGCGGGGGTCCGTTCACCCCCGCAGAAATGGAGCTGATCAAAGAGCTGAATCTCGGTCACTCGGTAGTGAATATGCCCCGGGTCTCGGACGAGTTGCTGGCTGAAGCCTACGCCGCGGCAAAGGTTTTTGTGTATCCCTCATTGTCGGAGGGATTCGGTTTCCCTCCCTTGGAAGCGATGGCCGCCGATTGTCCCGTGCTGGCTAGCAATAGCACATCCATCCCTGAGGTTTGCCGCGATGGTCCGTTCTACTTCGATCCGGCAGACCAGGCGTCCTTCACGCGCACGTTGCTGTGCGCAGTCAACAATACGGAAGCCCGCCGCCAGGCGATCGAAAACGGGAAGAGGGTGGTCGCGCAGTACAGCTGGCAGAGATGCGGAAGGGAAACGCTGGCACTCTACCGCGAGTGCCAATAGGACGTCACCGAAGGCAGGAGCGAATGGCGGACACAGCACTCGACCTCACAGTTACGATTTCCAATTACAACACTCGGAACCTTCTGCGAAATTGCATCGAATCGATCTACCGTTATACTCGCGGGATCAGCTTCGAGATCATCTGCGTTGACGACAATTCTGTTGACGGCAGCTCCGAGATGGTGGCCGAGTTATTTCCGCAGGTGATTCTGGTCAGGAATCTTGTGAACCAACTGTACGCAAGGAATCAGAATCTGGGGATGCGCATGTCGCAAGCGCGTTATGCATGCTTCTTGGATAGCGACACATTGCTCACCGGTAATGCTTTCGAGGCCTTGGTGCGGTTCATGGATCAGCATCCGGATGCGGCGGCTTGCGGACCCAAACTGTTGAATCTAGACGGTACCGTGCAGCATTGCATCCGCCGTTTCCCAGGTGCGGGAATCTTCATACTTCAGGCCCTTAATTGGCACAAGCTTGTCCCGGACAGCCGGCTGATGAATCGCTACTATGCTACGGACATCGACTACTCAAAGGTACAACTTGTGGAGAGCATTGGTACGTCGGCCTACGTAGTTCGCCGCTCCACCTGGGAGCAGGCCGGAATGCTCGATGAGCATTTCCAGGTTGCGATGGTGGATCTAGCTTACAACTACATGCTAAATCAGAAAGGATACAAGGTATACTATGCACCTTGCGCACAGGTCGTGCATCTTGGAAGCCAGAGCGTTAATCAAGATGTGCTGAGCTCTCTGCGCGACCAACATAACGCGCTCATCCACTTCAGCGACGAGTATAACTACTTTGGGAGCGGACGAGTAACCAAGCTGCTCGTGCAGGTCGCTGTTTCGCTGAGATATTACCTCAAGGTCTTGGAGTATCACCTCAGCTCTGATAAACGTCTGATCAAGGGCCCGGGCGCGCCCCGCCGCGAGGTGGCCGAGCAGGCGGCGGCGATGCGAAGGTCGGGTTAGCTCTGCCATAGCAGGAGTTTCCGATTCGTGATGCACAATAGATAAGAAATACTCCCAGGTTGCATTGCGTGCCGCAGGTCTAAGAGCGATATATGTCGCAGCTAAAACAGCTTCTTTATAGCGATCTAGCCCGCCAATACGAACTGGATGGCAAACCCGACGTCCAGCCCAACTTTTTTCGATTCCTTGGCCGGTTGCTTCATCACCGCTTTCTTCCCGGCGTCCTGTATCGTTCGAGCCGGGCGGCCATGCTCGCCGGGATTCCGGTTCTTCCCAATCTTCTGACATATTTGAACCTGGTGCTGTTTGGTCTGGAAATCACACCCCGGTGCGAGATTGGTCCAAGACTCTTGTTCGCCCACCCATCGGGGTGCGTAATCGGGGCACGGCGGATTGGCAGCAACGTAACCTTCTTCCAAGGGGTGAATGTTGGCGCGAAAGAGCTTGACATGAAGTTTGATCCGGCGCTGAGGCCAGAGATTGGGGACAATGTCGTTTTCGGAGTGGGCTGCATGGTCTTCGGGCCTATTTACGTCGGCAATAACGCAGTGATCGGGGCTAATTCCATGGTGATTGACTCCGTCGACGCGAATACAACCGTGGTCGGCAGCCCGGCGCGGAAGGTTCGACCGAAGGTAATCCGTTGATAGACTCAGGCAAGGTACTGATCACGGGTGGTCTTGGATTTATCGGGCGGCACATTGCCGAACTCCTGGTCGAGCAGGGCCGGCGGGTATTGTTATTCGACAATTTGAGTCCGCAAACCCATGGGGCGCTTCCCCAGATCGCGGCAAGTGGGCTGGTCGTAAACCCTTGGGTGGAAATTTGCCGCGGTGACGTCCGGCAGCCCACCGACTGGGAGAAAGTCCTGCCGGAGGTGCGCTACGTTGTCCACCTGGCAGCGGAAACCGGCACCGCGCAATCGATGTACGAGATTTCGCATTACGCGGAGACAAATGTTTGCGGCACGGCTGCGTTGCTTAATTACCTGGCTAACCGCAAGAACAACATAGCCAAGATTATTCTCGGGTCCTCCCGCTCGGTGTATGGCGAGGGCGCCTATCGCTGTGCCCAATGCGGACTCGTCTATCCTCCGATACGCTGCGAAGACCAGATGGGCTCCGGCCAGTGGGATCCCCTGTGTCCCGGTTGTGGCGACTCGCTCGAGGCCGCCGCCACACCTGAGGACGCTAAGCTTGCCCCGGCTTCAATCTACGCGGCCACTAAGCTGGCGCAAGAAGACCTGGTGCGCATCGCGACCAGGGCGATGGGAATTCCGGCGGTGATTCTCAGGATGCAAAACGTGTACGGGGAAGGGCAGTCGCTCAAGAACCCTTATACCGGCATTCTCTCCATCTTCTCCAATCAACTGCGGCTGGGTAAGACGCTGAGTCTATACGAGGACGGGCAAGAGAGCCGGGATTTCGTCCATGTGTCTGATGTCGCACGGGCCGTGGCTCTGGCCTTGAGCGCTGAGGCGGCCGACGGATGCACTCTGAATGTAGGCTCAGGCTGCGCTACTACGATTGCAGAGGTTGCTCTTCTCCTGGGCGAGCGATTTGGCAGCAAAACCCATCCCGTCGTTTCCGGCCTGTACCGGCTGGGCGACATTCGCCACGCACTGGCGGACCTCACCGCCATTCAGGCGCGGCTCGGGTTTGAGCCCCTAGTCTCTCTAGAGGATGGGCTGGATCGCTTTGTGGCCTGGGTCAAGACGCAACCCATCGAACCCGACCGGCTGGCCAAGGCGACTGAGGAACTTTTGGAGCGTGGTCTTATCCCCGAGAGCGCGCCTCAGTCCAGCCGCGGAATGGCCTCCGACTAGGACCATCTATCATGCCTGCCCTGGCAGCGCTTCCATTCGAAAGGAAAAGAGGATGACCGTACCCATGCTCGATCTCACGATCATCATCCCCAGCTATAACACGCGTGATTTGCTGCGCAACTGCATCCAGTCGATTTACGAGCATACCAAGGGCATCACATTCGAGATTATCTGCCTGGATGACAACTCTCCCGATCGCAGCGCTGACATGGTGGCAGAGAGTTTCCCTGAGGTCATTCTCGTCAGGAATAAAGTCAACGAATTTTACGCCCGGAACAACAACCTCGGAATGCGCATGTCGCGCGCTCGTTATGCCTGCCTCTTGAACAGCGACACCAGGCTCATCGGGAACGCATTTGAAGCGCTCGTTCAGTTCATGGACCAACATCCCGAGGCTGCAACCTGCGGTCCGAAGTTGCTGAATCCCGATATGAGCGTGCAGCACTGTATTCGTGGATTTGCCGGCCCCGGTACTTTCTTCCTACAGGCCCTCAATTGGCACAGGTTGTTCCCCAAGAGCCGGCTGGTGAATCGTTACTACACAACCGAGTTCGACTACTCGAAGGCGCAGCAGGTGGAAAGCATCGGCACGACGGCATACATGATACGGCGCTCCACTTGGGAGCAGGCCGGCATGCTGGATGAGCGCTTCCGCTGGTCGCTGGCTGATCTGGCCTACAACTACATGCTTAATCAGAAAGGCTATAAGGTCTTCTATACTCCCTGCGCCGAGGTGGTCCATTATGGAAGCCAAAGCATAAACCAGAAAGGTCTGACGGCAATTCGTGAGCAACGCAAGAGTTTTATGGACTTCAACGACGCTTACGACTATTTCGGAAAAAGCAGGCTCACAAAAAACATCGTACGCTTAGGGATATGGTTCCGCTATTACACAAGGGTAGCGGAATACTACTTAGGTTCGGACAAGCGCGTCATCAAAGGCCCCGGAGCTCCCAAGAAGGAAGTAGCTGCGCAGGCCAGCTTGATGCGGAACCTAAAATAGAGACCATGTCTCCTCTGGTTGTGGATTTTTCTCCTCGATCTCCAATGCATAATCACCGATGTCTGGTAGGTTGGTCGCCTGATACTTGAGGACATTCCTTCTGCCACCATGGCTGTCGTCCCCAGCGTCTGATTCTGCGCCAAGCATGAACGAATGGCCGCGAAGCCAACCACGCTACAGACCCTTCACGGAGCAGCCGCCTGATGCCGGTTCGAACGCTGGCTGTACTCCGCATCTCTTCCAAAGCCAAGCCGGTGGCGTTCGTCCTACGACGCTGAACAGCGATGCGCGGATCAAGACAACTAGCCCATTGATCGATCATCGCGAGAACCTCCTGATATACCTGCCTCCGGCTCTCCTGCCACGTATTACCGCTGTGCATGCGGTACCAGCAGACGACTTCCTGCACCGCGCGGGCCGGGTATCGCCGTGCGACGGCGACATAAAGGCAGTAGTCGGGGGTCATTTCAACCCATTCCGGAATCCCGCCGGCTTCTGCCACCGCCGAGCGGCGAAGCACCGCGGAACTCATGGCGATGAAACACGCGCTTTGGAATAGTTCTTTAAAGATATCGCCTTCAGGCAGCGGTCGAAACTCATGCGCCTGATCGTAGTCGCGCTTCCGGCCACTGGGCCAGAAGAGTACGCTGCGTCCATAGATAATGCCAGCGCTTTCGTCGGCAAGCGCCATCTGCTTCTCCAGCTTTGTTGCAGTCCACAGGTCATCCTGATCCAGGAAGGCCAGCCATTCTCCCGTCGCCTTTTGAATGGCGTTAGCCCTGGCCTGGCCCAGCGGCGTTTCCTGCGGCGATAAAAAGTAGCGGATCCTAGGATCTTTGTACTCAGCCACGATTTGCGCGCTGTTGTCGGTGGAACAATCGTCCCAGGCAATCAACTCCCAATCATGGAAGGTTTGCGACATCACGCTGTCGAGCGCTTCCCTGAGGTAGGCAGACCCGTTACGAATGTTCACGATGATGCTGACCCGGGGCATAGGGAGGCATCCGCCCGCGATGCTGAGCTATATGCCGATCCCGCAGTATAGCTGAACGAGAAGTAGCCAGGTCAGGCTCGCTTTATCACGTGCCGCGATGAAGATCCGAAACGTCTTCCTCTCCTTCGTTCGCTTGGCAACAGGTGAGGTCTTCGGACGGATCGCCACATTTGCCTTATTCGCTTATGTATCCCGTTATTTTGGGGTACAAGTTCTTGGGATTATCGCCCTGGGTCAGACCGTCGCTTCGTACGTGATGGAGCTTTCCGACCAGGGCTTGAAACTGGTCGGGGCACGGATCCTTGCGCGCGATCATGAACTGGTTGCGTACGTGGTGCCGTTAGTCTTGAAGCGCCGAGCGGCGCTGACTGCGGCCGCCGTGGCATTGGGCGCTCTTTATGCCGTCCTCGGGCCCGTTCCACCGGAGGCCCGGGCCTGTGTACTGGCCTTCGATTTTGCGGTAGTTCCTTATGCCTTCGCGCTGGATTGGGTAGCTTGGGGGCTGGGTCAGTTCGGAGTGCTGTCGCTGTGGCGAGGCGGCGTGAGTATTGTGTATGTGGCGCTGGCGATCGTGGCGATGCGCTTCACTTTCCATCCCGTAGCTTCGATCGCAGGCGCCAACATTCTGAGTGCGCTACTGGGAGCAGGTTTTCTGTGGGTCATCTGGAAGCAGCGTTGGAGTCGGCCGGGTAAGCAACTGCTGCAGGATGTAGTCCTGATCGCTGCAACCGATGAACTGCGTCCCCGACGAGTGTTTGCTCTTGGCCTCTCGAACCTGTTGAACCTGGTGTTCATGAATGCCGATATCCTCTTACTGGGTGCGATCACAACTACGTATGAAGTGGGGCGATACAGCGCGGCGTGCAAGCCGCTGTATGTCATTTTCACGGGATTCTGGCTGTTGACTGACGCTCTTTATCCCCACTTGGCGAAGCTGGAAGCCGGGGCACGCGCCCACAGCATGCTGCTCCTGGCGTTAGGGGGGCTTGCCGTTCTCGCCTCGGCTGTCGCTCTCGCACTGGGGCTGCTTGCTCCTCAGATCCTCACCTTGATCTACGGGTCGACCCTTGGCGCTGTCGGACTGTTTCGGATTCTGCTGATTGCATTGCCCCTGGATTTTTGCTTTTCCCTGCTCTGGACTGTCCTGGTGAGCCGTGGATATGATCGGGCCGTCCTCCACTCGCTAGCGACAGCCGCGGGTACGAACGTGGTTCTGAACCTCGTATTTATCCCGCGCTTCCAAGCCAATGCGGCTGCCTGGGCGACGGTCGCTTCCTACGCATTGCTGTTTCTTGCAGTCCTCATCTTCGTCCTGCGGAAGAAGGTTCTCGCGGGCGCGGAAAGGAACGACCGGATACCGGCGACGGTCTGGGCGTGATTGAGCCGCCTCAATTGTCCCGGGTGGTTGAGTGAGCGTGAGCGCCGATACTCTGCTTTGGGACGTCCTGAACGCCCGGTGTCTTCCAGTGAGGAGAAAGAAGCTTTCGTCGCATGATGTGGAAAGCGAATAAGAGCGGTCGTTTCACCTGCGAAGCGATAGAGCCTTGCGTGAGCAGGCGGAAAAACCCACGGAAAGCGGTGCTCGGAGTCCGCATCTCCTCCAGCGCAATCGCGGTGAAGTGCCTCTTGCGGCACAGCGCGACTGTGCGGGGGTCTAGAGCGTCGGACCAACGGTCGACGAGCTGCAAGGCCTCCCGATGCATGGCGATTGCAGTCAACCGGGACATGTTGGTGTCGTGCATCCGGTAACGGCAGACTACGTCCTGGACTGCTCGCGTCAGGTAGCGGCGCGCCACCGCAGCATAGAGGTAGTAATCCGGTATGATTGCAATGCTCTCAGGCACGCCGCCAATTTCCTCGATCGCGGAGCGACGAAATACGGCGGAAGCTCATAGCGATGAAGCAGCCCTTGGTGAAAAGTTGCCTGAAGATGTCGCCTTCCGGCAACGGCTTGAACTCGTGCCACTGGTCGTAATCCCGTTCCAGACCGCTGGGATAGAACCTGACGGTGCGTCCGTACACGATTCCTGTACTCTGGGTCTCGGGCGCCCCACCCAAGCTTCCCTTGCCTGCGTTTGCCAGCGCCATCTGCATCTCCAGCTTCCGCGGCATCCAGAGATCATCCTGGTCCAGAAAGGCAATCCACTTGCCTCGCGCCTGACGCATGGCCGTGTCTCGCGCTTTGCCGAGCGAGGTTTCTTTCGGTGAAAGGAAATAGTGGATTCTTGGGTCGGAATATTGAGTTACGATCCTGGAGCTGTCGTCGGTGGAATAGTCGTCCCAAACGATTAGTTCCCAATCGGCGAACGACTGGGCCATGACGCTGTCCAGGGCCTCTCGCAAGGTGCAAGCTCCGTTATGAACGTTCATGATGATGCTGACCACAGGCATATTTCGCAGGTTACATCACACTGACCTCAGTCGGTTGACTGGTGTGTTGCCGCGACGTCGCTACCAGGCAGTAGAAAAGGATCTCCCAAAACGCCGCGGCCATAGCAGTGACACCAAAATGCAACATGAACCAGTCCCAATAGAAGTTGACCGGCGAAGCACTGGCGGCAACCGTTGCACGCACCAAGCCCGCTGCTACCGCTGTCGCAAACATAATGATTGCAAGCCAGACCCGCGACGTGAATTGTAGGGGCGAGGCCAGGGCAGGGATTGGCGCTGTCTGGCGATACCACAGCAGGATCCACACTGCGAGAGAAAGCAACCCGGCAAGCGTGCTCGCATATTGCAGGATCCCATATCCAGGCATCCATCCTGCAACTGGCAAGTCGAACCAGGATCGCAACAAAATCAAATGTCGCCATGGCCACGTGTATGCGTGGGTAAACGAGTCCCACACTAAGTGTGTTCCAATGCCGAGAGTGACCGAAAAAGCTATAGCCATCATTCGCGTGACACCGCCGAACCTGAACGCTCCAAGCTGTCCGCCCAGTCTCCGCTGCATGCCAACGGGCAATAGTTCAGTGACAGGTCTTTTTATGGCGAGGTGAAAAACCCACAGCACGACGAAGGAGATCGGCAGCGTAAAGAGCACCACGCCGGGGAAGTTGTGGCCCAGGGACCGGTACCTTACGGAGCCGACTACATAAGGAAAATCTGGAGCCATGCTCCCGACAATAAAGGCAGACCAAACCAGGTTCAACCTCTTTAGAGGCAGGGCGGCGGCTGGATGAGCAAGGGTGAAGGGCATAGGCGCAGAAGATATCTCGACCGGCAGGTCCTGTCTGCAGTATAGCTGAGCGACTTGTAGGCAAGCCGCCGACCCCGCGCCTCCGCAATCAGCAGGCGAAGTTCAAATCCATTACAATCAACCCACACACTCAACTTTGACAAAAGTATTGGAATGAGACGCGCCCCCTTCTCGGACGAAAAAGCAGCACTCTATCAGGACACCAATGGGCTGCCGGCGATTGCAGGCGGGAGTCCTGTCCGTTCGCGCGCCAACCGCCTGATTTTCGGCGCTCCCGTGCTCGGGGAAGAGGAGATCGCCTCAGTCGCGGAGTGCATTCGCAGCCAATGGATCGGCTTGGGAGTGCGGGTCGAGCGCTTCGAGCAGGAGTTCGCACGCTATAAGGGTTCGCCGTACTCACTGGCCGTGAGCAGCGGCACGGCCGCAATTCACCTGGCGCTCGCTGCCCTGCGAATTGGTGCCGGCGATGAGGTGATTGCACCGGCGATGACGTTCTGCTCCACCATTCACTCTATTGTGCACACCGGGGCGAAGCCGGTCTTGGTGGACTGCTGCCGTGACACCTTTAACCTCGATCCCGAACAAGTCGAGATTCGAATCACGCCAAGCACCAGGGCCATCCTCGTGGTTCACATGTGTGGCCGTTGTTGTGATATGGATCCCATCCTGGAGATCGCACGCCGGCATGGACTGCGCGTCATAGAAGATTGCGCGCACGCCATCGAATCCACCTATCACGGAAGCGCCGCGGGGCTGATGGGCGACGTCGGCTGTTTCAGCTTTTATCCCACGAAAAACATTGCTACCGGCGACGGTGGCATGGTCATTACACGCGACCCAGACGTGTTTCAGCGGGCCAAAGTGCTCTCATTGCACGGCATGACGGCCGATGCCTGGAGCCGGTTCGTGGGCGGCCCCAGCGGCTACGAGGTTATTGAAGCAGGCTTCAAGTACAACATGACCGACTTGGCTGCAGCGCTCGGGTTGCCCCAGCTCGCGAAGATCGAAGAACTCTGGCGGCAGCGCGAGCGGGTCTGGTTGCAATATAACGAGCAACTGAAGGACCTTCCGCTCCTGCTCCCGTCCGCCGACCCGGAGTCGCGGCATGCCTACCATCTCTACACACCCCTGCTCATCCTGGAAGAGCTGCGGGTTGGCCGGACGGAAATCATTGCGGCGCTTGAAGCCGAGAATATCGGAGCCGGTATTCATTACGTTCCGGTCCATCAACAACCCTACTACCGTCAGCAGTTCGGATTTGAGGATTCGGATTTTCCCAACGCCACGTTCGTAGGCGAACGCACGTTGTCGCTACCTCTTTCGCCTGCCATGTCACCGCAGGACGTCTCCGAGGTGACTACCGCGCTCACACGCATTCTCCGCTACTACGCCGTTTCCGCTTGAAGCACGAACCAAGCCTCTGCCCGCGTCAACCGAGCAAGGAGTAACTCTCCGAGTGAGTATCAGGCGCCAAACTGGATTCCCAAAAGCCAGACTTCTGCGAATTCTGTCCTGTCTTGCTTTGACCTCCGGACTGGGTATTTCTGCGGGCGCACAGCAGCCCTTGCCGCAAGCGCCTTCTTCGCAAGTGGGGAGTCCTGCTCCCGCGAATCCGGCGCCCGACCCGTTCTACGCGCCTGTCACCCATCCCAACGAGTCCAAATTTGTCCTGCATTTAGCGGAAGACCAGAAGGACATCTGGACCAGCCCCTTCCACCTGCAGCCCGGGGATGCCAAGTGGCTGGTGCCGGCGGCTGGCATCACGACCGGCCTGATGGTCACGGATCCCGACAGTTCCTACGCCATGCGGCTGGGCAACCTTAGCGCCTGGAAGACCGCCTCCAACGTGGGCGTCGCATCGGCGATGGGTATGACGGGAGCAGCCTATTTCTGGGGGCGTATCACCCACGATGAGCGCATGCGCGAAACCGGAGTGCTGGCCACCGAGGCCATGATCAATGCTCTCGGGGTGGATTACGCCATCAAGGGGATAACGGGGCGCCTCCGTCCCTATCAATCGAATTACCAGAACGTGTTCTTTCAGGGAGGCAGCTCCTTCCCCGCCAGCCACGCAGCCGTGACGTGGGCGTTTGCCTCCATCATTGCTCACGAGTATCCCAATCCCTTCGCCGAATTCGGCGCTTACGGATTAGCTCTAGGCACCAGCATTGCGCGAGCGGCCTCGGAACAGCATTTCCTTTCCGACGTTTTCGTTGGCGGTGTGATGGGCTACCAGATCGGACGGCAAATCTACAAGCAGAGACACAACAAGAACCTAGACGACGATTTGAAGGTTGTCGCCGAGCAAACGTCGGCGATTCTTCCCGGGACCTTGGCCAGCACCTATATTCCCCTGGATAGCTGGATCTATCCTGCGATGGAACAGCTGATTGGGCGGGGATACATCAACACTGCGTTCCTGGGCCTCAGACCGTGGACGCGATTGGGGTGCGCTCGAATGATGGTCGAGATGCACGAAAACGTCGAAGGTCACGGGGACTTGCCGCCCCAGATGCTGCAGTTTCAGAAAGCCCTTGATACGGAATTTGCCGAGGAACTGGAGGCCCTGGAGGGAAGGCCGACCGAGTCCATTCAGCTGGACACGCTCTACACCCGCACGCTGGACATCGCCGGCAAGCCCATTAACGACAGCTATCACTTTGGACAGACGCTGATCAACGACGAAGGCCGGCCCTACCAGCAAGGTGTGAATAACAGCACCGGATTCAGCGCTCGTGCCGAGGACAGAAGGTTTGCATTTTATGTCTCGGGGGAATACCAGCACACCCCGTCCGCTCCCGCCTATTCGCTTTTGCAGCGGTCTGTCATCGCCGAAGTGGACTTGAATCCCTTGCAGCCCGCAACTCCGTTTTCAACAATCAACCGTTTCCAACTGCTCGACACCTACGCCGCCATGAAGTTTGCCGGGTTCGATTGGTCGATCGGCAAGCAAAGCCTGTGGTGGGGGCCGGGCGAAGGCGGCGTGCTGCTGATGAGCAACAACGCCACCCCCCTTTGGATGACCCAGCTCAAACACACCTCGCCGCTTTATATTCCTGGCCTATCGAAAGTATTAGGTCCCATCGAGACGGACAGCTTCTTCGGCTCCCTCGCCCAGCACCAATTTCCTCCAGGGCCGTATATGTTCGGGCAAAAGTTTAGTTGCAAACCGTTGCCCGACCTGGAAGTGAGCATCAGCCGCACCGTAGTGTTTGCCGGTCAAGGTCACGTCCCGTTGACCTTCGGGTCCTTCTGGAACAGCTTCACCAGCTTCACCAACGTGCCGGCCGACGTCAAGTTTTCGCGCAACGATCCCGGCGCCCGGCATGCCCAGTTTGACTTTTCCTGGCGGTTGCCTGGATTGCAGCGCTGGCTCACTCTTTACAGCGGCTCGATCGTGCACGATAACGTCTCGCCACTGCCTCGCGCACGTGCGGGAATCAACCCTGGCATATATCTGTCGCACTTTCCGAAAATTCCCAGGCTCGATTTCCGGGCAGAAGCGGCGGACACCGACGCACCAAACGCGACGGTTAACAAGGGGGAATTCCTTTACTGGGAGGTTGTCTACCATGATTTGTACATCAACAATGCCTACTTGATGGGAAGCTGGGTTGGCCGGCAGGGCAAGGGCTATCAGGCTTGGAGCACCTATACGATCAATCCCCAAAGCAGCATCCAGGTGAGCATTCGCAATGCCAAGATCGCCAAGGATTTCATCCCCCAAGGAAGCACGCAATGGGACGCGAGCATTTCCGCTATGCTCAGAATTCGTAAAGACATCCAGTTAAAGGCTTTTGCGCAGTATGAATCGTGGCTGGAACCGGTCCTGGCCCCAACGCGCCAGCGCGACTTTACAACTTCGGTGGAGTTCACCTGGTGGCCCGGCCTGATCGCGAAACGGCCGCTTTCCGCCCCCTAAGATTTCTGCACACAGTCCGTTAACTCTTATCCCCTCCGCAGCTTAACTGTTTCAGCCGAATCGACGCCCAGGCAACGTGTGTCTGCCCACCGAGCATCTAATGGGCAATTATTGCGGAAAGCTCATTAGGCAGACATATTGACGATTGCGAAGAAAATACTGGCGGGCGGCATCACCGAGCAGGAAGCCATTGAACGCGCGAAGCTAGGCGACGCCGAGAGTTTCGAGGCGCTATACGGTCTGCACAAGCGCCGGGTGTACTCGCTTTGTTTACGTATGACGGGCAACACCGCGGAAGCGGAGGACCTCACACAAGAAGCCTTCTTGCAGCTGTATCGCAAGATCGCCACCTTTCGCGGCGAGTCGGCATTTTCGACTTGGCTGCATCGGTTGTCGGTCAACGTGGTGCTTATGCATTTGCGCAAGAAGACCTTGCCCGAGGTTTCACTGGAGGAGACGTTGGAGCCGCAGCAGGAGGACGGACCGAGAAGGGATGTTGGCACGCGCGACAACGTGCTCGCCGGCTCCATCGATCGCGTCAATTTGCAGCGGTCCATCGAAAGCTTACCGCCCGGGTACCGCATCATATTTGTATTGCATGACGTCGAGGGCTACGAACACAATGAGATTGCCGAGATGATGGGTTGTTCCATCGGCAATAGCAAGTCGCAGCTCCATAAGGCGCGAATGAAGCTGCGCGAGCTTCTCAAGCTGAGCAAGGCCGAGAGGGCGGCAAGGCGGTAGAAGGCAAAAGAGAGCATCCCGCAAGACGGGGTGTGGGGAGGACGGCAAAGTTTCGCTGTCGAGGAATCGAGGCGCGCCGCATTCCCCAGAGAGAGAACCATGACGTGTGCGGAGTTTCAAAGGGTCCTACCTTACATCATTGACGGGGGCGGCACTGAGCAGGAGCAGCAGCACCTCGCGACCTGCGAGGTCTGCACCGACTTGGTTGCCGATTTGCGTTATATCGCTGAGTGCGCCAAGCTGCTGGTGCCCATGGAGGACCCCAGCCCGCGGGTCTGGGCCGACATACATCGCTGCCTGGAGGAAGAGGGGCTGATCAAGCCTGCCCGCAGAGGTATCTAGGGTTAGGTCCGTCGGCCGGATTTCCTCCTGACAAAGCAATCGTGAACGGCGCTCCCTCGAGAGCGCCGTTCTCTATTTTCGAGAGGTGGTTCCTCGCCGCTCGTTCAACTGCGGACCCAACTCCGATGCGGAGCTACGTATCGGATAACGAATCCTTCTGTTGCGGCAAATGCCCGCCCCAATGGGCTTGTTGCCGTGACGCCTGTCAGTTACCATTGAGCACTTCAAAATAAAGACTCCGGGGTGGAGTACTGGGTTGTAAACGAAGCCGCTTCTGAGGCACCTGTACTGGTGCGCTCAGTCTCTGCAGAGTTCGTTTTGGAACGGAGGCGGCTCGTCTCGGTGACAGCTAAACACAAGGGCGAGCGCAATCGTAGGCGGGATCTTGGTGGGTTGATCTTGGGACCAACTCATCGCCACCCTCCCTTGGCGGAGGCTAACCCAGCATTACTTGCGAGGAGAGATCGAATGAGTTTTGCAGCAACTATTCGAAAAGCGGCCCTGGGAGTGTTTGCCGTCTCGAGCTTTTTCGCCGGCGGAAATGCGAGAGCACATGGCGCAGCAGGTCACCGGCACATTAGGTCAGGCCGATGCCACCACCACTATCAATGGAAAGCAGCTTCCGCCGCCGCCTCCGAAATTCGGCGGCGTGATCAAGGAAACTTACAAGGATTCCACGCCGTGGTGGCCGCCGCGCGTGGTGCCGCCCAAGGGTGCGCCCAACGTGCTGCTCATCATGACCGACGACCAGGGCTACGGCGTGCCGAGCACCTTCGGCGGCGTCATCCCGACCCCGAATTTGGACCGCATTGCCAAGGCCGGGCTACGCTACATCCAGTTCCATTCCACGGCGCTGTGCTCGCCGACGCGGGCCGCTCTGATCACCGGCCGCAACCACCATTCAGTCGGCTTCGGCGTCATTGGCGAATTATCCACCGGCTACCCGGGTTATGACTCTGTCATCGGCCCCGAGAACGCGACCATCGCCGAGATCTTGAAAGAGAACGGCTACGCTACCTCGTGGTTCGGCAAAGACCACAACACGCCGGGATTCACCTACAGCACGACTGCCGGACCCTTCGACCAATGGCCTATCGGCATGGGCTTTCAATACTTCTATGGTTTCCTGGGCGGCGAAACCGACCAGTGGACGCCCTATCTGTTCCGCAATACCACGGCGGTGTATCCCTGGGTCGGCAAGAAGGGCTACAACCTCACCACTGACTTGGCCGACGATGCTATCAAGTATCTGCGGGACTTAAACGCGGCCGCACCCGACAAGCCGTTCTTCCTGTATTACGTACCCGGCGGCTCACACTCGCCCCACCAGCCAACCCAGGAATGGATCGACAAGTTCCACGGCAAATTCGACATGGGCTGGGAAAAACTGCGCGAGCAGGTCTTCGAAAACCAGAAGAAGCTGGGCGTGATTCCGCCGAACACGATGCTGACGCCGTGGCCGGACGGACAGGAAGAATACGGGGGAGCCAAGCTGCCCAAGTGGGACTCGCTCAACGAGGCGGAAAAGAAGATGTACGCCCGCCAGGCGGAGGTCTTCGCCGCCTACACCGCCTACACCGACTATGAGATTGGCCGGGTGATCGACGAAGTCCAGAAGATGGGCAAGCTCGACAACACGCTGATTATCTACATCGACGGCGACAACGGCACCAGCGCTGAAGGCACCGTGTATGGCACGTTCAATCAGTACACGGCGTACAACGGCATCATCAATATGCCGGAAGTCAAGCCCGTCCTGGCCCTCAATGCCTTGCATTATGGAGACTGGGGTTCGGCCAAGACCTACCCGCATATGTCGGTGGCTTGGGCCTGGGCTTTCGATACCCCCTTTAAGTGGACTAAGCAGGTAGCATCGCATTTCGGCGGGACGCGGCAAGGGCTGGCTATTTCCTGGCCTGGCCATATCAAGGACGAAGGCGGGATTCGCACCCAGTTCCACCACGTCATCGACATTGTTCCCACGATCCTCGAAGCCGCCGGCATTCAGGCGCCCGACGAGGTCGACGGAATCAAGCAGAAGCCCATCGAAGGCGTGAGCATGCTCTACACCTTTGACTCAGCCAACGCCAATGCGCCCTCGAAGCGCGATACACAGTACTTCGAAATGGTCGGCAACCGTGCCATCTACCATGATGGATGGGTCGCGGCCACCACGCCGCCCTCGCCATCCTGGGAGATGGGAACGGGCAAGCAGACAGCCCTCGACGACTACCACTGGGAGCTCTACCACATAGCAGAGGACTATTCGGAATACAACGACCTGGCCGCGAAAATGCCCGACAAACTGAAGGAAATGCAGGCGCTGTTCCTGGAAGAAGCCGGCAAATACCAGGTCTTCCCGCTGGATAACTCGGGCTTCGTGCGCGCGCTTACCGCGCGACCGAGCGCGGTGGCAGGGAAGACGGTCTTCACCTACACCGGCGAGAATCCCAACATCCCCATGGGCAATGCGCCCAACCTACTGGGCCGGGACTACACCATCACTGCGGAGGTAACAATCCCCAGTGGCGGGGCCGAGGGAATGATCGCCACGGCGGGCGGCCAATCCGGCGGCTACGGGATCATGCTGAGTCCGGGGGGAAGCTGGTTTTTCAACAGCAAACCCTTCAAGTACCTCGAACTGGGTTTGTTCATTCTCGGATTGCTTCTGCTCTTAATTGGCACAGCCGGTCGGTGGAGAAAACGTTTCGGCTACGCGTTCTTGCTGGTCGCGGCCGTCGGACTGATTCTGACTTTCGCCACCGACATGTTGCACATCGGGCGGGGAAGGCCTGTATTCGTCTACAACATGCTGGACCTGGAGCGCTACCGGTGGGAAGGGCTTTCTTCACTCGGTGAAGGCAAACACACCATCGTCTTCGACTTCAAATACGACGGCCCCGGCCTCGCCAAGGGCGGCACGGGCGTGCTGAGCGTAGATGGCAAAGAGGTCGCCCGCAAGACGATCGAGCACACCATTCCGTTTCTCCTGCCCGCTGACGAGAGCTTCGATGTCGGGCTCGACACGCGCACGCCAGTGGACTTCACTTACGATTGTCCCTTCCCCTTCACCGGGGCCATCGACAAGCTAACCTTCAACCTCGGTCCGTCGCAGTTGACGGCGGAGGACCAGAAGAAGGTGGACGACGCGATGGCCCGAGTCAACAACTAGGCGGCTGTGGGGAACCCCGAATCGAAACAAACGCGCTGCCAGTCCCAAGCTGGCAGCGCACACAAAATACGAAAAAGGATGACGTCATGAAAACGAGATTTGCGTTATGTGCGATGCTGCTTTGCGTCGCATCCACGATTGCCGTCGGACAACAGGTTTCCGTCAACTACAACCACGGCGCGAGTTTCGCGCAGTACCACACCTATGCCTGGGGTTCCAACAACGCCAACCAGATCCAGAACTCGATCCTGGCGCAAGTAGCCCAGCAGGACATCAACTCGGCCATGCAAGGCAAGGGTCTCCAAATGGTGCAGGAGTCGCAGAACCCTGACCTCATCCTGACGGCAAACAGCGGCATGAGGCAGCAGACCTCCTATAGCGCGTGGGGCATGCGCGGCATCGGCGGAGGAATGGGCGGCATCACTCCCGAGCAGAACGTGGAGGGCACCATGATCGTTGACCTTTATGACGCGAAGACGCAGTCACTCATTTGGCGAGGGATCGCGCAAGATACCCTGAACAAGAACGGCAACAAGAACCAGGAAATGGTAGAAAAGGCCGTCCAAAAGATGTTCAAGCAGTGGCCGAAGTGAGCATGAAGATCACGAGATCACGCAGCAGGGAAGTGCAGCGTTTCAGGTAATCGCACTATCGGCTGGCTTGGAGCAAGAGATGAAAACCAGAACACTGGTGATGCTGTCTGCAGCGATCGAGGGGGTAACCGGACTTGCCTTGATCGCCGACCCTGCCTTCGTCGTCAGTCTGCTGTTGGGCGCTGGTCTTTCTGAAAGCGGCGTTGCCGTCGGCCGCGTGGGCGGCTTCGGACTGCTCGCTTTGGGGCTGTCATGTTGGCCGGGCGGCGATGACGCCTCCGCACATTCCATTTGGGCCCTGTTCACCTACAACCTGCTCGCAGGACTTTACCTTGGCTATCTCAGAGTGGCCGGAGGTTTCGTCGGGATCCTACTTTGGCCGGCGTGTGTTCTGCATGTCTTGCTGGCGTCTCTGTTTGCGCGCCCGACCTATGAGAGAGCGAGGTAAGAATGGCGGATCCGGCGTGAACCCGGACGCGATCTGGCCACGATCATCTAACCGCCACAATTCTTAAGGCTATAACTTGACGGACCCATCGTGCCGCCCTCTTGTCGCCCGGAGCCACAATTCGCAATGGGCCCTCCTTCGCGTCAAGCGGCTTCCCATCCCGCTTATCCGCGAGGATGATTTCACGGGTGGCGAATGCCGGATCGATCTCCGCGAGGGCAAAGACAACTTTGTAGCCGTCCGTCGCCTCAACCAGCAGCGCCTCGGTCATTCGCGGTCCACGCAGCTTGTCACCCAGTGGAATGCCCGCGGTTGACAGCAGCGTCGCTAACGGCACTCCATCAAACTGCGCCGGTGTGTCATGGTCCTTCACGTTCACGGTTACGTGCGGGGCGCTGGCGATCTGGGCGGCAGTGATTGTAGTCGAGTGACCCTCTTCATCAATCACCTGCAAGCTTTGTGCGCAGAGTTCGAGAGCCAAAAAGAAGAAAAAGCAAACACCAAGGAGCCAATATCGCAGTCGAGTCAATCGTTCCTCCCGCCGGTGAAATTAGAATTGCACATCGCTTCACAACGCGGCTATCCTTTACCAGAACTGCCATCCTCCATGCCGAAACTCTACACCCCGCGCGATGCCGCCCAAGTGCTCGGTATCAGCTATGCGTCTCTGAAGCAGTGGATTTACCAGGGCAAACTGAAGAGCGTTCAAACCCTGGGCGGCCATCATCGCATACCCGAATCGGAAATCGACCGTCTGCTGCCTCGCGTCGCTGTCACCGGTGCTCCCGAGAAGAGGCGCCGCATGTTTCGGCGCGTCAGTGGACGTAACCAATTGATCGGTCGCGTCACCGATGTCAAGATCAGCGGCTTGCTCGCCCAGGTTACCTTGTCGATCGGCGATCAGCACATCACCTCCATCATTACCGCCGACGCAGTGCGGGAACTAAGGCTCAAGAAGGGCCAGCTCGCCGCGGCGCTGATTAAGTCCACCGAAGTCATGATCATCCTACCAGACTAAATCCGTTTGACATTAACGGTTTGATTCGATTAAATCGTAGGGCGCTACCCGGGCCGATGGTGTGGGGCCTGCGTGCTCGAATCCAGTCGTTCATCGGGGGAGGATCATGTCTGGTCGCCGTCGGCTCTGGGTTGCGGCTCTGTTGTTGTCATGCCTTTGCTCTCTGGCGGCCAAGGCACAGGTGTCGGCCAGCCTGTCGGGCCGGGTCACGGACCAAACCGGCGCGGTGGTTTCCGGCGCCACCGTAACCGCCAACAACCTGGACACAGGCATCTCCCGCTCGACGGTCACCGACCAGGCCGGGCGATACGAACTGATCGCTCTTCCCATTGGCCAATATGACGTGCGCGCCCGCAAGGCCGGCTTTGCCGAACGCGTCCGTACCGGCCTCTCGCTGGTGGTGGGTCAGGACGCTACCGTCGATTTGAGTCTGCCAATCGGCAATGTGAGTGAGCAGGTGAAAGTGGTGGCCGACGTTCCCATCGTCAATGCCACCACGCAGGACATCTCCGGCCTGGTCGGGGAGAAAGAGGTGAAAGAGCTTCCTCTCAACGGGCGGAGCTACGACCTGCTCCTCACTCTCAATCCCGGAATCGTCAACTTCACATGGGAAAAGACTGGCGGCATCGGCGTCTCGAACTCCACCACCGGAAACAATTTCTCGGCGTCGGGGAATCGGCCCCAGCAAAACCTGTTTCTTCTGAACGGCGTGGAGTTCACCGGCGCGGCCGAGAACAACATGCAGCCGGGCGGTCCGAGCCAGAACTTGATCGGTGTCGAAGCGGTGCGCGAATTCAATGTCCTGCGAGACTCCTACGGCGCAGAGTACGGCAAGCGGCCGGGCGCTCAGGTAACCATCGTGACCCAGTCGGGAACCAACCAGTTGCATGGCTCTGTCTATGAATTCCTGCGCAACAACGCACTTGATGCTCCCAACTACTTCGACCAGGGATCCGCGCCGCCTTTTCAACGCAATCAGTTCGGTGGCGCCGTTGGAGGGCCGATCCAGAAAGACAAGACCTTCTTTTTCGCAAACTTTGAGGCCTTCATCCAAAACCTGCATCAAACTTCGGTCGCGTTCGTTCCCGACCTGGCTTCGCGCGGCGAAAGCGGTTCCGAGCGTTCAGCCGCTGCTGAACCTGTGGCCTACACCGTCGCCCAGCGATCCTGATTTCAGCGGCATCGCGCAGGTTTCCAGCAGCCCCTTGCAAACCATTCGCGAGTATTTCGGTACCGCTCGCCTCGACTACAGCTTTTCTGCAAAAGATACGTTCTCGACGGTCTATACCATCGACGACGGAGCAGACGTCACAGCAACCACGATCAATCCTTACAGCACTGACATCCTGAATCTGCGGGAGCAGGTGCTAAGTCTGGAGGAGACGCACGTTTTCTCGCCCACCTTATTGAACACCGCGCGCTTCGGTTTTTCGCGCGCGGGTTATTTCTTCACCGGCGAGCCTACGCCGGGCACACCGGCCGCCAGCGTTCCAGGTTTTCTCGTTGGACATCCCGTGGGAGCAGTGGTCGTCGGCGGAAGCGCAGCTTCCAATCCTCAGGCGCAGATTGGCCTCGCCGGCAGCAATAACGGCAGCAACCTCACGATGGCCCGGAATCTGTACACCTATGAGGACCGTGTCGCCTGGACCCACGGAGCGCACCAGTTCAGTTTCGGCGCATGGTTCCAGCAATTCCAATCGAACGAGACCATAGCGCTCAGCCAATATGGGCAGGCCACCTTTACCAGCCTGCAGACGTTCCTGACCGGAGTTACCAGTTCTTTCCTGTACGATCCCGCGCCCACGGAGATGAACTGGCGATCGCTGTTTGGCGCGCTCTACGCTCAAGACACCATACGCGTGAGCCCCAAGTTGACGCTGACCCTGGGATTCCGCGGCGAATTCTCAACCGGCTGGAATGAGGCCCACGGGCGCGCCGCCAACTACACATTCAGCGATGGCGTGATCTCCAGCCAGCCGCGCATCGCCAGCAGCGCCTTCACCGTGAACAACGCCAAGTTCCTGCCGGAACCGCGCATCGGCTTGGCGTGGAGTCCCTACCCCGGGCAGACCGTCGTGCGCGCAGGCTTCGGCATCTACAACGAGCTGCAGGATGCACTGGGCTACCGCATGGACCAGAACGCGCCTTTCAACCCAACCTACAGCATCGCCGCGCTGCCGGTCTCCCAACTCCCGATCAACCCTCAGCTCCCGCCGCCAGCCAAGGCGTTGCTGGTTCCCGGAGGAGTCCAGCCCAACCTGAAGATGCCGACCCTGATCTCCTATTCCGTGCGAGTCGAACAGGAGCTCACTCCGAATACTTCTTTGACTATCGGCTACGTTGGCTCCCACGGCTACCATGAAATCGTTGGCCTCGATGCCAACACCCCGGTCCCGACCATCTGTCCCGCGTCGCCCTGTCCGGCCACCTATCCAAGTACCTTCCCCGGAGCGCTCGCCAACGCGCCTGTTCCCGCTGGCTCCTATCTACATCCCTCTTGGCCGACCGAAGGCGAACCCCACGCTGGCCAACACCTGGACCTGGTTTTCTGTCGGCGACAGCAGTTACAACGCCCTGCAGCTCGACCTCAACCATCGTTTCAGTCACGGTTTTTCGCTGCGCGGCGTTTACACCTGGTCGAAGGCGCTGGATGATGGCGATTCGCTCAACGGCACCACCGCGGGCAACGCGCCGGGACTGGTGTCCAACCCTTACGACGTACGCCGCCGACTGGGGTCTCGCCACCTACGATGTGCGGAACGTCGGCGTAATCAGTGTCGTCTATGACCTGCCCTTCGGGAAGGGGCAAGCGTTCGCGAATGGACTGACGGGATTTGCCAACGGACTGGTGAGCGGCTGGTCGGTGAACAGCATCGTCCTGCTCCAAGCCGGATTCCCGTTCACCCCGCAGCTCAGCTACAACCCCTCGAACAACGGAGACACCCGCAATCCGGTGCGGCCCTTCGCCAATCCGGACTTCACTGGCTCGGCGATCATCGGCACGTCCGAACCAGTGGTTCAACCCCAACGCCTTTCTACAGCCGCCGCCCAACAGCGGATTTTATGGCAACCTCGTGAGAGACAACCTGATCGGTCCCGGGCTTGCCACCTGGGATTTTTCCGCCATCAAGAACACGGCCATCCACGAGCGGCTTTCCCTGCAGTTTCGAGCGGAGATCTTTAACCTGTTGAACCGTGCCAACTTCAATACTCCCAGCCTGATTGTCTTCACGCCCTCGGGACTTTCCGGCACAGCAGGAGTAATCACCAGCACTTCCACGACGGCGCGCCAGGTGCAATTCGGCTTGAAACTTCTCTGGTGATCAATCTTTCTGCAGCATCACCTCGGTTGACTTGATTACGACCTTCACCGCGTCACCCTTCTTCAGCGCCATCTCCTCGGCGCTTCTTCGGGTGATCACGCTTTCGATCAGGTTTTCACCAACACGCACCCCGATGTGGGCCATCACGCCGCCGAGCTGAATCTCCTCAACGGTTCCTTTGAGCTGATTGCGGGCAGAAAGTGTCATGCCACAAGCTTACTTCAATCGCCATGAAGACCCAAAATGAGCGATGTCTCCACCGATCTGTCATCCTGAGCGACGAGCGTAGCGAGGAGTCGAAGTGCCTGCCCCGAGCGAAGCCGAGGGGACCCTATTGCATCTCAAATCTGTCCGTGAAAATACATGCTCTTCGACTCGCGGCAAAACCGGCCCCTCGCGCAGGGCGCCAGATAGTTCGATTGGGGCTAACTGGTCGCGATTGGAGTTCGCGCTCCCGCAGCTTGTCCGCTTCTGAGCCTTGCCAACTGCTGAGGAAATCGAACTGCTCATCCCCCTTGCAGGGCCGGTTATGTGTCCTACTATGTAGGACTCTGGTTGCTGGTTGAGTCCTACTGCAACACGAGCCCGCAGGGCGAAACAAACGTAGCCCAGGACGTGAAGCGCTGGGTGGTTGGCGAGAGGAAATCTGAGTGCCGCAGGCACGGCGGAGTACCAAAGCGTCCCTGTGTTCTTCTGTCGTCCCTACGGGACTCCCCTCCAATACGATGTTTTCCCAGCCTTCAATCACCCCAATCCGCGCAACACCGGCGCGGATTGGGGGCCCCGACGAAAGGCTGGGCTAAGCTCTTGCGCGCCGACGGCGCTCGGGTTGCGCCAGGTCCGTCCGGCGTGCCGAGTCCCGCAGGCAGAAAAGCAGATCCCTCCGCTCGGACTGAAGTCCTCGGTCGGGATGACAGCATGGGAGGAAACTCGAACGCGATGACAGCGTTTCGGCTTTAGCTGATGGCTGATAACTAATGCCTGGTAGCCCTGACGGCCATAGCCAAAAAGCGAATCGCGAAGAGCGAAAAGCGGAGAGCTAAGTACGCCGAGTGTCGTACCTCACAGCGCAATGTGACCGCAATCACTTCCTCTTGGGTATTGCTTGCGCCAAAATCGAATCATCGTTCGGTAGAGGGTGAGCTTCCCAACCGCAACGTAAACACTAGGTGCGACGGCGAAATCACTAAGAAAAAAGCCGCGACTGTGGCTCCCGTTTCTTTCTGAGCGCCCGCGATAAGAAAGGGCAGCAATGGCCAAAGGTAAAGTGGAGATCGTGGTAGAACGCTGCAAGGCCTGCGGTTTCTGCGTCGAGTTCTGTCCCACGCACGTGCTGGCGCTCTCCTCGGCTTACAACTCCAAGGGTTATCACACTCCGTACATGGTCCATCCGGAGAAGTGCAGCGGTTGCGACTTGTGCGGCATGTATTGTCCCGACTTCGCCATCTACGGACACAAGGAACCCGCGCCTCCGAAGGAGAACGCTGTTCCGGCCGCGGGCGCGAAGGCGACGACGGAGTCAGAGGAGGCCCAAGATGCACGCTGATCCGGCCGGCGTATTGACCGGCTCTCATTTTCTCGATGGCGACCACGCCTGCTGCGAGGGCGCGCTGGCGGCGGGAGCACGATTTTCCTCGGGCTATCCCATTACGCCTTCAACCGAAGTCGTGGAGCGCTTTGCCGCGCGCGTGCCCACCATCGGCGGGACGTTCATCCAGATGGAAGATGAGCTTGCCGCCTCGATCACCTTGCAGGGCGCGGTCTGGGGCGGAGCCAAGGCGTTTACCGTGACCTCGGGCCCGGGCTTCTCGCTGATGATGGAGCACATCGGCCTGGCGGTCATGACGGAAACCCCATGCGTCTTCGTGGACGTGCAGCGCGGCGGACCGTCCACCGGCCTGCCGACCCTGCCCGCGCAAGGCGACATGATGCAGGTGCGCTGGGGATCGCACGGCGACTACGAGATCATTGCGCTCTGCCCGAATTCCCCGCAAGAGAGCTTCGACCTGACCATCAAGGCGTTCAACCTGGCTGAGAAGTACCGCGTACCGGTCTTCGTCATGCTCGACGAGGTCGTAGGGCACATGACGGAGAAGGTCGTCATTCCACCGGCCGACCAGATCGAGATTGAGCCGCGCCGCTATACGACGATTCCGCCGGGTGAGTTTCTCGCCTACCAACCGAAAGATGATCTCGTCCCCGACATGCCGCGCACCGGCGAAGGCTACAACGTACACGTCACCGGCCTGACCCACGACGAGCGTGGATATCCCGACATGAAGCCGGCTCAACAGGACAAGCTGGTAAGGCGGCTGGTGGACAAGATCAAGAGGAATGCTGACAAGATCATTCTCTATGAGGAGGACCAGATTGACGGCGCCGATGTAGTCGTCGTCTCGTACGGCATCACCTCCCGGGTTGCGCAGCGTTCGATTGATATGGCGCGTGAGAAGGGCGTGAAGGTCGGCAAGTTTCGCCTCATCACAGCCTGGCCGTTCCCCGAGAAGAAGATCGCGGAGATCGCCTCGAAGGTGAAGGCACTGGTTGTAGCTGAGCTGAACCTGGGGCAGATGGTGCGCGAAGTGGAACGTGCCGTTGCCGGTAAAGCCACGGTGCGCTTTGTTGGGCACGCCGGAGGCAGCGTGCACCGCCCCGAAGACATTCTCCAAGCCATTATGGAGGTGGCGCGATGACGACTGTACCTATCAATCCTGTGGAACCGTTCCTTCGCACCGAGCGCATGCCACATATCTGGTGTCCGGGATGCGGCATCGGCACCAGCGTCAACTCTTTTGCCCGCGCGCTGACCGAGTCCAACCTTGACCTGAAGAATGTCGCCATTGTTTCGGGCATCGGCTGCACTGGACGCGTTGCCGGCTATATGAATCTGGATTCGTTCCACACCACACACGGGCGCGCCATTCCCTTCGCCACGGGACTAAAGCTGGCCATGCCGAAGCTTAACGTAGTGGTCTATTCGGGCGATGGCGACCTCTTTGCCATCGGCGGGAACCACCTGATTCATGCTGCGCGCCGCAATGTTGATATCAAGGTCGTCTGCGTGAACAACCTGATCTACGCCATGACCGGCGGCCAGACAGCCCCGACGACGCCAGGATCGGTCGTCACCTCGACCAATCCTTATGGAACCTACGATCCATCGTTCAACCTGCCGTATCTGGTGGAAGCCGCAGGCGCGGTTTACGTCGCGCGCTGGACCGCGTTCCATGTTCGCCAGCTGGCGCGCTCCATGCAGGAGATGTTCAAGAAGAAGGGATTCAGCTTTATCGAGGTGCTCTCGCCGTGTCCGACGCTTTATCAGCGGCGTAACAAGATGGGCGACGGCCTCGATACCATGAAGTTCTACAAAGAGGTCAGCAAGATCCGCAATGGCGCTCCCACTAGCGAAGTCGCACTAAGCAAGTCAGGCGAGATCGTGGTTGGCAAGTTCGTGGACCGCGAGCGCGGCGACTATCGCGATCTCATGCACGACCGGATGGTCGAAACTCTCGGCGACCAATACATAGAAGCGGAGGCATGCGAATGCAGCATCTAACCGAAATCCGTATCGCAGGATTTGGCGGCCAGGGCGTGATTCTCTCGGCCATTGTCATCGGCAAAGCAGGCTGCATCTATGAAGGCGGCTTTTCCACCATGACGCAGAGCTTCGGGCCTGAAGCCCGCGGCGGCGCCTGCAGCGCGCAGGTCATTCTGTCCGACAGTCCGGTGCTTTATCCGTATGTCACGCGTCCCGACGTGTTGGTGGTAATGTCGCACGAAGCCTATTCGATCTTTGCGCCACAGGTGAGGGAGAACGGTACGCTGATCATCGAGCAGGACCTGGTTCGCGTGGACACCATTCCAACCGGCGTGCGTGTGTTCAGTTGTCCAGCGACGCGGCTGGCCGAAGAGCTGGGCAAGAAGATGGTGCTCAACATCGTGATGGTCGGCTTCTTCGGAGCGGTGACTGGACTGTTGCAACCTGATTCGCTGCGCAACGCCATCGCCGACTCGGTTCCAGAAGCTTATCGCGACTTGAACCGCAAGGCGTTCGACAAGGGGTACGAGTACGGCATCAAAACGCTGAACGGAGAAATTCCAATCGAAGAGCCAGAGATCGAAGTCGCTACGCTGGAGACGTAATTCGCTTCATACATAATTCATACAAGTCGGCGACGAACTCGCCGGCTTTTCTATTGCGACTAGGCGAAACCCTGGCTTGCGAGAAATTCCCGGCGGCGCCGTCTGTCACGGGCTTGGCTGGTTGTTCAGGGTACGAACGGCGAAGCGAAAGCCTTCCGGCTCCACTTTCACAACTCCCTGATACGGCCGATCGATGTCCGCAATCGCCACCAACACCAGCGAGATCAAGAAGGTGAGCACCAGCACCTGCAGCAGGTGAAAACGGAAGTTGGGCACCCCGAAGAAGCAGGAGGCGGCGACCGTAATGATGCCGCCCGCAATCAGCACGGCCCACAGAATTCCCGGAAGATGCTCGCGGGCCTGCATGGCCCGAAGACGCCGATATTGCGTTAATCCGCGTAATTCCTCCATGAGCTGGTAAGCCGCCGGGGCGTTGGGTTGAGCATGCGCGCTCTGTCCTGCCAGTATCCAGAGCCGATCGATCATCTGGCCGCCTTCCAGCGTCATCTGTTCTCTTTCCATTGCCGGCCACTCGCGGTCCATCGCGTTCTCTACGTAACGCCGGCAGAGGTTCTGAATTTGTCCCGCGTTCGCGTCCTGCAATTGTGTAGCGATGCGGAAGACATTCACCAGCGCATTGGCTTCCTGCTCTTCGTTGGCTTGCGCCTGCTGAAACATGGACCACACGCCCGATAGCGTGAAGGCAAGGATCACTGCGTAAGTGGTGCCAATAACGGCCACCACTGCGCCGGTGAAATCGTTCGACTCCTTGCGCGAGGGCGCAGTGGAGGCGCGCGTCACCAGGTAGAGAAAGGCCAACGCCGCGCCAACGCATGCGACGATAATGAGAACGTTATGCAGCACAATCTTTCATCCGCCTCGAGTGTAGAAAGCTTACTACGACGCTCGTTTTAGCTTCATCCAGTTTTCACATTTCGACGGACCCAGATCAATTGACACAGGCTCTGGCTTGAAGCACAATTTTGGAACTTCGTTTCCTGAGTTTTCGCCGCCTTGCAGTGGCTTCCGAAAGGTCCTTTCGCGTTGACATTCTGCGCCGATTGCTGCACGTCCTACCGAAACGAGGTTTTGCCAAAATTGCTCACAATTTGCGGTTGATTGCGACTTTCACAAGGAGATTTGTTTTGACCAAGAAGCTATTCCTCGCGGTAGTTACTCTTTTGCTGGTTGTAGGCAACATCTCACTGGCGCAGACTCTGACAACCCTCAAGAACCGGCCTCCCGACGGGGCCGGAGTTCCGTTTCTACTTACCGATGGCACCGTCCTGGTTCAGGGCAACAACGACAGCGATTGGTGGAAGCTCACTCCCGACATTAACGGAAGCTATGTCAACGGCACCTGGACGCAGGTTGCCAGCCTGCCTGCGGGATACGAGCCCTACGCCTTTGCCTCGGCGACGCTGGCCGATGGCCGGGTGCTGATTGAGGGCGGCGAATATAACTTTGGCCAGTTTTCCTTCACCAATCTGGGCGCGATCTACGATCCCGCGCAGAACACCTGGACCCCGCTGAATCCTCCGCCGGGATGGGACTACATCGGCGACTCGCCGTCCACGATTCTGCCCGACGGCCATTTCCTGATTGGACGCAAGTTTGACACGCAAATGGCCGACCTCGATCCCGTCACCATGCAGTGGACAGCGCTGGGATCGAGCGGCAAGAGCGATTGGAACGCCGAAGAGGGTTGGACTCTCATGCCCGACGGCACAGTCCTCACCGTGGATGTGCTGACCAATCCAAACTCGGAGAGGTACATCCCTTCGCTGCAGCAATGGGTCTCTGACGGCAGCACGATCGCGAACCTGCAAGGGCCACCGGAAGTGGGTTGCATTCAGTACGGAGGCGGCCAGTATTGTCCTCCTGGTGAAATTGGTCCTGCCATCCTGCGGCCTGATGGCACGGTGTTCGCGACCGGCGCGCTCCATCTGGGTGCTCCTACCGGACATACGTCGGTCTATCATCGTGGCAGCAGCCCAACCGATCCTGGCACTTGGGTTCCGGGACCAGACTTCCCCAATGGCGACGACGCCGGAGACAACTTCGCGGTGCTGCTGACCAACGGCAAGGTGCTGGTGGAAGGCAACTCGACCCGGCTATACGAATTCGACGGAACCAACTTCACTCCTACTCTGTTCGGCAACGGCGGCAGCTTAATCGTTCTGCCGACCGGCGAAGTCCTGGTCGGCGGCTCGGAAGTTTACAAGGCCGCTGGAAGCTATCTCCAACCGTGGGCTCCGACGGTTTTGTCGTATCCCAGCGTCGCCACACGCGGGCAAAGCTATCTTGTCTCCGGCAAGCTATTTAATGGCTGGTCGCAAGCGGCGGCGTTTGGAGACGAATTCGAAACTGCCACCAACTATCCCTTGGTGCGGATCACGAACAATGCCACCGGACACGTCTTCTACGCCAAGACCCACAATCACAGCTACATGGGCGTGCAGACGGGCAACATACCCACTTACACTCATTTCGATGTACCAGCAGGCATGGAAACCGGACCGAGTAAGCTCTCGGTGGTGACCAACGGTATTCCATCTCTGGCTGTCAACATAACCGTGAACTAGTTATCGCGCGCCATCCGGGCGCAATGCAGCCTGATCCGCGAGCAAGTTCAACTTTCTCCTCCTGCGCTATCCGACAACATGTGGTGCGCGGGAGGAGAGCAGCAGATCCTAGATCAAGCGCTGTTCGCTTTTCGCCTCTCGCATTAGCTATCAGCTGTCAGCCATGCATCCTGCCTTGTCATCCCGACCGAGGGCTTCAGTCCGAGCGGAGGGACCTGCTTCTCGGCATGCGGCATTTAGCACTTGGCACCTAGTACTTAGTTGCGTAGATTAGCGTAAGATGAATGGGGATGCACATTGCGAATCTGGCGTTTCGTCCACTCGAAGGGCGTGGCGGTTTCGTTGTAGGCAGCTATGAATCGGTCGATCGCCTCGCGCACCTGCTGGGGCGAGGTGAAGCTTGCCCCGCGCAAAGCGCGCCGGCTCAGGATACTGAACCAGCATTCAATCTGATTGAGCCAACTGGCGTGGGTGGGCGTGAAGTGTAGATGGACCGTGCGATGTTGCGCCAGCCAACGATCATGTTTCGGTTTGTGGGTATTGAGATTGTCCATCACCACGTGCAGTTCCCGGCCCGGATAGAGTGCGACCACCTCGTTCATGAAGGCAAGAAAATCACGGCGTCGACGCCGGTGAGCGTGTCCGCCCTTGACTTGGCCGGTGAGCACATTCAGGGCGGCGAACAGGGTCGTGGTGCCGTGGCGTTTGTACTCATGACTGAAACCGGTCACGGCTTGGCCGTTGGGTAGTTTTAAATAGCCTTGGGCTCGCTCCAAGGCTTGAATATGCGGCTTTTCATCCACCGCCAGGATGACCGCGTGTTCCGGCGGGTCCAGGTACAGGGCAACGATAGCGGCCGCCTTGGCGGCAAACTCCGGATCGGTACTGATGCACCAGCTACGGCGCCGCTGTAAGTGAATTCCTTGGGTACGCAGCACGCGCCAGACTTGATGTTTGGATACATCCCCCAAGGCCTTCGCCACTAACGCTCCGGTCCAGCTCCCATGGCCGACTGGCGGCCGCTGGTCCAGTTGGTCCAGAATGCGGCGCCGGGTGTTTTCGTCGTAGCGCGGCGCAGCTCCTGGCCGCGGGGCATCCTGGAGCCCGGTCAAACCAGCTTGGGAAAAACGTACTCGCCACTTGCTGACGGTTGCGGGCCGTCTGCGCTGCGCACGGGCGATGGCAAGCGTGCCTTGACCGTCGGCGGCGGCCAGAACCATGCGGGCTCGCTCTGCCAGACGCCTTTCGGTCTTACCCGCGCGAACCCAGCTCTCCAGCGTGGAGCGGTCTTCTGGCGTCAATGTGAGGGCGGTGGGGTATTTGCTCATGCCCAATCATGACATAGACCGCTTTTCATTGCAACTAAGTACTAGCATTTAGTCGGAGGGTGACAACTGACTACTGGCCTACTGGCTACTGGCAACTGCCCTTCCGCTGTTAACTATCCACCAACCACTACCCACTATCCGCTGTCTTCCCATTTCGGGAGGTGTATTATCTGACTGACACGATTATACACTTGACGCACGTTACCAAGTAGTTCATGATACCCCTGAACCAAAGGCTTCGGATTGGGGGCACGGATTGACAACCTGCATTGCCGCGATTGTCGGTACCAGCATAATCAGGACTGAAGAGTACATCGTGACCGCCTCGGATATGAGAGCTTCCTTCGGTGGAGAATTCTCGACTGAGGGCATAACGAAAGTCGAGCCTTTTCATCGGCAGTGGGCGGCGTTGATAGCGGGGAATGATGTCGAGGAAGCCGATCTCGTCATCGAACGTGCAAAGCGGTTACTGCGGGGCAAAGATGGAAAGCTGGAAACCGTCATGGACGGCTTCAAGACGGCCTACAAGCAACAGGTTCGCACGGTCATTGAGGATGAGCATTTAAGCCGATTTGACATGACGATGGCTGAGTTCAAGAGAAAAGGGAAAGCGGAACTGAATCCAGAAGTCTTCGCCTCACTTTCGTTCCAAATAAAAAGCTTCAATCTCGGGTGTACGTTTCTCGTCTACGGATTCGATGAGAGCAAGCGAGCACACCTTTTCACGGTAACAAATCCAGGGAAGATCATTAGCCGCGACCGCTTAGGCTATTGGGCCATTGGCTCCGGGAGCATCATCTGCTCTGAGTATGATAGCCGCATTGCGACAGGTTTCCGGCGTCACGCCTTTTGCTGAAACTCTCTACAACGTCTTAGCCGCAAAGTACATATCTGAAGGAGCCCGTGATGTGGGACGTGACACTTTTATTTTTATTAAGAAGTGCGGCTCTACCTCATATTCCTATCGCGCTGGGCCTTGAACGACAGGTACAAAACTACTCCGGGAAACGAGATACGTCGCATCCAAAACAAATCCCGCTGCTGTGGCACGGCTATACTAGAAGGTAATTTTATTTTCCAGGTACATCCGAAGAGCAAATTGCGGGCAGGGACGCTGACGCTGGAGCGAAGCAAACGCGAAATCAAGTCAACTTAACCCAAAGGCTTTTACGATGGTGCAACACATTAATTCGAAAGTTGGGCATCTAATTCGTGCAATTGCGAAAGCATCTGTTGAGTCTTGTCAGGCTGTTATTGAGCTATTTCAAAGCAGGGGTTCTTGAGTTGAGAAGCATAGTCATCGGTCATCTCGGCGTGATTGAAAAGCAGCGTATCGTCGGAACGCGTAACCGCTCCGAAACCATAGACCAGGAATTTTCTGGGCTGGCGAACGATTTCGGCTCAATAAGGATGATGGCTTACTGCGTGGTCATGATCATTCTCCTCTTTAAGCGGCAGTTAGATGCTCAAAAGTCAACGGATCGGCAGTAACCATATGGCGCAAGGTATCAAGGAACAAATCGGATCGCTTCCGGCGATTGAACCGAAACTCCATCTCCGCGAGGTAGGCCGGAAGATGCTTGGCGCTGATTTTGTGCCAGCTTCCCATGATGCCCCGCTTAAGCAGCGAGAAGGCGGACTCGACAGTGTTGGTATGGATGTCCGTTCCGAAGTCGGACATACTCTTTCTGCCAGTGATTCACGGTTTCATGTGCCTCTGAGTTCTCCCAACTGCTTCTGGCATAAGCACGCCAATCATCGGTCACGATCACGTCAACATCTTCGTGTGATGTTCTCCTTGATGTACTTTGCCAGAGTGCCACTCTTGGCGTCCTCGGCATGGAAGAAGCGCACGTCGCCACCACGTTGCCGGATTCCGATAACAACTTCCTTCGCGGCCTTCGCTGCTTTAGCACCAATGCCCCGTTTGCTCGCCGCCAACGTAGGTTTCGTCCATTTCGACTGTACCGTCCAGCATGGTGCGTTCTGCTGTCGGCCATAGCAGCACGAATCCGATGGAAGAGATACCACGCGGTTTTATAGGAACCTCTGTGCTGGCCCCACAAGGTACGCTTGAGTTGCATGGCACTCATGCCCTTACGTGCTTCAATCAAGAGCAGCACGGCCATGAACCAGATCGGCAGTGGCAGATGGGAATCGTTGAAAATTGTGCCAGTGGTTACCGAGAACTGATAGCTGCACTCGCTACAGGTAAATTGCTTGCGAGACTGAATCCACCACACGTTTCGGTTCTGGCAGCGTGGGCACTCGACGCTTTCCGGCCACCGAAGTCGAGTGAGAATTTCGCGGCAATCTTCGTCGGTGGAGAACGACCGATTTAATTCAGGGAGTGTCATGGCAGAACCTCGTAAGAAGAAAAAACGAAAGACTGGGAGACCACTTGAGAATGTTCCGCTTCGGACACTGGTGAAGCGAGTGAAGGGAGAACTACACGAAAGGATAAAGATGTCTTTCTCTGGTGGTTCTGACAAAGCCAAGCAGGACTAGCGTTTATCCTTACCATGAGAGGATTGTATATCAATGAGTAACGCGTGTCAAGTGAATAATCGTGCTGACTGATAACTCCCCCTCCCCCAATCACTTTATTTAGAATCATGCGATTACGAACTTTTTCCCGGCAAATAATAGAGCCCCAATGGTTTATACGTAGTTGCTTGAGCCGCAATGACTTACGGATGCAGATTTGTCCTATGCTGCCAAGCTTGCCCTTGGGGCGAAGAGGACGATGGTTATCACCCAGTAAACTAACCCGCTTCAGTCTGACAACTGACTACTGGCTACTGACGACTGCTTTTCAAAGAGCTTTTCAAGGCTCGCACACTGGGTGCAGCCTGCGAAGACACAACAACTACTCCTCGCAATTCCACTGATACCGCGGCGAAGTCTCCCAAACAAGTGCGCATGTCACGTCTGCCTGTGACTTGTGTGCTCCTAAAGACCAACGTATAAGAGAGCCGCAGCCACCAGCCGCTTCCTGGGTCAAGTTTTAGTTGTGCCCAGATGCAGGGCTTTTCCCAGGATTTAGGAGAATCTTTTCTACCGAATAATAAGGACTCGGGGCTCTCGCCACGGAAGGAAATCAGGCAACTCGTTGAATCATAAGGAACTTGCCAACTTCGGTCTTTGGGCGTGAATGCTCACTAGAAGGTGGCTGACGACGTGCACACACGATAGTCGCCAGCTTTAGGTTGTAGTCTGCCTAATGATCAGTAGCTCTGGCCGGGCCTCGTTGTAATCTCCGGGTTTAGCGTTAGGGGCGATCGCTACAAAGGTTCCGCCAGGAACCGGAGAGAGGCAAGCCGTGAAGCGTGCGTCGCTTATCGTGTCTCTGTGTGCTGTTCTGTTTGTAACCGCCAGCTTTGCCGCCAGCAAGAAATTCGAGAATGACAATGACGGTAGTGGTTCCCCAGCCCGGAGCGATCGGTCGCTCCAGAGCGGCAAACTGCCGAGTATAGGGAGTAGTGTCTCTGGCGGCGCCGGGAATCTGACGCTGGCACAAGGCGGGGATCCCGGTGGGGTGCTTATCCTCCCTCCCGGCACGCCCGACAACTGGAACGGCGGCACCGGCAATTGGAGTGGTGCTGGCAACTGGAGTGCCGGGGAGCCCGGCTCCAACAGTGACGTGACCATTTACTCCGGCGGTAATGATCTTGTGACCCTCGATGTCGGTAGCACCACGATCAGCTCACTTACCCTGGGTGGCGCCGCCAACAACAGTACCTCCGAGCTCACCGATAACGGCACGACGCAGACCCTCACCATTACTAATGCGCTGAATGTGGGCGCGACGGGCCTTTTGAATTTGACCGGCGGCAGCACGGTCACTGCAGGCGATGCTTCCTCCAACGCAGGGAACATTGAGCTGCTCAACAGCAGCACGCTGACGGTAACCTTTGGGGGGTTCACAAACTCGGGAGTGCTTGACGCACAAAACGGCAGTACGGTCAACATTACCGGCGATGTCACCAACAGCGGAAGCATTTTTACAGACTTTCATAATTTTGGAGGTGGCAATACCCTCAACATCAGCGGCACGCTGACCAATAGCGGGATATTCGTCCTCAACGGCGCCGGCGATATGGCGACCATCGGCGGCGACCTGGACAACGGCATTTTTGCGACGATCGATTTGGAGAATGGCAGCACTCTGAACGTAAGCGGCAACTTTGATACTCGTGGCACGCTGCAATCCTCCAGCGCGGGCAACACGATAAACCTCGCTGGCGGCACCGGTTCGATGACCAATTTAGCGGGCGGCCTTATTGATGTGGAGTTTGGCGGCTCGCTCACCATTAACGGAAACGTCACCAACACCTCCGCCGGTGTGGACCGCGGCATCATCACTGGCTTCATGGGAACCGGCGGCAATACGCTGACCATCACCGGTACCCTGAACAATACCTCGAACGGAAACTTCCAACTGCTGGGCCCCGGCGATATGGCCAGCATCGGCGGGGGGGTGACCAACGCTGGGACGGTTGATGTGGAGAATGGCAGCACGCTGAACATCACCGGCGATGTCACGAACTCCGGTTTCATGCAGACCGATGCCGCCGGTTTGGGCGCTGGGAACACGCTAAAAATCGCTGGAACTCTGACCAACCAGGCAGGCGGGCTGTTTGCACTCAACGGCCACGGAGATATGGGGACGATCGGGAACGGACTATCCAACCTTGGAACGGTTGACGTGGACGGTGGCAGCACGCTGACGATTACCGGCGATGTCACCAATCAAGGCATCCTGGCCACTTTCTTTAATGGCCTGGCCGGGGGCAACACGCTGAATATCAGCGGTACCCTGACCAACACCAATACCTTTGAGCTGCTGGGCGCCGGTGATATGGCAAGCATCGGCAACGGTTTGTCCAACACCGATATGGTTGACGTGCTGAATGGCAGCACATTGACGATCTCCGGCGGCGCCAGCAACTCGGGAATGATTGATGTAGAGCAGGCCAGCACGCTGAGCATTACGGGAGATGTCACCAATAACGGGACCCTGGCCACGGACTTGAACGGCCTGGGCGGCGGCAACACGCTAAACATTACCGGTAACCTGACGAACAACTTCGACTTCGGGTGGCTAGGCGGGGGTGATAAGGGAACCATTACGGGGGACGTGACCAACAACAACGGGGGCGAGTTCGCTGTTGAGAATGGCGCTGTGGGGATGATCGGTGGCAGCCTGACCAATAATGCGGGCGGGATCGTCGGCGTGGTAAATGGCGGCACGTTGAGCATTACCGGCGATGTCACCAACAACTCCGCCGGCGGCTTCGGCTTGCCGGGCATCTTCACCGGCGCATTCGGCGGGGGCAACACGCTGAACATCGGGGGTATGCTTACCAACAACGGAACCGTCGTGTTGCTGGGCCCTGTCGATATGGCGACCATCGGCAGTCTGACCAACAATGCAGGGGCATTGGTTGACGTGGAGGGTGGCAGCACGCTGGACATCACCGGCGATGTCAGCAACTCCGCTTTTGGCACCGAACAGGGGATCTACACGAGCCTTGATGGGAGCGGGGCCAATACGCTGAACATCGGCGGCATGCTCACTAATTCCGGGATCGTCGAGCTGATGGGCCCGGGAGACACGGGTACGATCAGCAATGGCGTGTCCAATGCGGGACTCCTTGCCGTGGAAAATGGCAGCACACTGACCATCACCGGTGGCGTGACCAATGCTGGGCTGGTGGATGCGGGGGTTGGGAGCACACTTCAGATCAACGGCGATGTTAACAACTCCGGGACCTTGGGCACGGACTTCGAATTCACTGGCGGCGGCAACACGTTAAACATCACTGGTAACCTGACGAATAGCGGCGGCTTTCAGCTCGAGGGCCCCGGCGACATGGCGAGCATCGGCGGTAATGTGAATAACTCCGGGACTTTCCTACTCCAGGGTGACCTCTCGAAGGCGACGGTCGGGGGCGACATGACCAACAGCGGCGAGATCCATCTCTTTGGCCACGGCGGCGGCTCCAGGCTGACCATCGGCGGAGACCTGACCAATTCTGGGACCGTCGACTTGGAGAATGGGGGTGTCCTCCAGGTCGCGGGCGATGCGATGAACTCCGGCAACCTCTTGACCAGCGAGTTCAATAGCGGCGGGAATACCA
Organism: uncultured Acidobacteriaceae bacterium; assembly: GCA_963782275.1. Lineage (GTDB taxonomy): Bacteria > Acidobacteriota > Terriglobia > Terriglobales > Acidobacteriaceae > Bog-257. Next base: position 69,842 of record CAWAJA010000020.1, read on the forward strand.
TCACCATCAACGGGATGCTGACCAACACTGCAACCGGAACTGTCACCTTGAACGGTCCGGGCGACGTGCTCTCGGCACTGGCTGGCCTGAGCAATAGCGGCGTGATTAACGTGAACAACGGCTCGGCCATCGACCCGCCGTTTCTGAACAACTTGGGAATCGTCAACATCGACGGCACGTCGAAATTGATTGTCGGCACAGGCTCGCCGATGGGCACGGGCTACATTCAGCTGGCTAATGGAACCTTGGGAGAGATGATCTCGGCCACCAACTTCGGTGTGATCAACGTCAAAGGGTCAGCCTTACTGGATGGTACGCTCTCCATCCTGCTTCAAGGCGGTTTCAATCCGGCGGTGGGCTCGATGTACAAGTTCCTGCTGGCCAACCCCGGACAAATCAGCGGCACCTTCGCCAGTATTCTGAACGATATCTTCAATGGCGGCACGGAGAAGTGGCTGGTTGATTACGACAATGCCGATGGTTTTGTTGAGCTGACGGCGGCCAACAATAACGTCCCGGAGCCGGCTACCTTGCTGGTGCTCATCCCCGGGCTGCTCAGTGTGGCGTACGGACTGCGGCGGCGCTCGGTGCGATAGTACGATTTCTTTGAGGAACACGGATTGATATCTGGCTCACGCCGGCGGTCAAGACCGTGTTCTTTTCTTTGCGCAGCGAGGCAATCTCTGGTACAAGCGATTCGGGGGAAAACCATGACGGGTGCGATGACGACTGCGAGCAAGCCGCAAAATGTCGGAACGCTTTGGATAGCCCTGGGATGTATGGTCTGTCTGGTTTTGGCGCTGGGCACAGGGTGTGCGCCCGCGAAATCGGAAAGCGCGGTGACCTTCTCGACCCCATACCAGGCCGTACTGCTCATCAACAATTCCGTCTACTACGGGAAGCTCGCGGGCTGGGGCACCTCGACTCCGGTGCTGACCGACGTTTTCTATATCGTCAGTAAAACCAATCCCGACACCAAGGAAGTTACGAACGTGCTGGTGAAGCGCGGCAAGGAGTTGCACGGCCCCGATAAGATGTATCTGAACCCCAGTCAAATCATCTTCGTTGAACCGGTCGGTCCTGACTCCAAGGTGGCGCAGCTGATCAACGAAGCCAACAAGAAGCAATAGGTTGCCAGCGATGCCAGCCCGATTCAAGCCTCCCCCGCGGCTTCGGCGGTCTGGCTGGTGCGTAGAATTTCTTGCGTGAGCTTCATAAACATCTCTTCCACGCCATCGCCGGTCTTGGCGCTGGTGACTTGAACTTTCCATCCTTCGGATACCAACTGTTCCAGCTCAGGAGCCGTGATCTCCCACTTATCCCACAAGTCCGACTTATTAACTACCAGCATGCAAGGAATGTCGCCGACAGTCTCTATCGCCCGTTTGTGGATGCTCTTCGCTGTGACCAGCGATTCCGCCCAGGTACCATCGCATACCAGAAAGTATCCGGCAGTGCCCCGCAGATAGGACGTTTGCACTTGCGAGCGCGAGTCTTCGCCAGCCAAGTCCCACAGCATCAGCAGCACATCCTGATCGCCTACCTTCAATTCTTTCTTATCAATCTTGACCCCGACAGTGCTGAGGTATTTGCCGGAGAAAATACCCTGAACGAAACGCGCTACCAGACTGGTTTTTCCGACTCCGAATGAACCCAGCATGCAGATTTTCTTCTGGAGGATCATGGCTTGTCTCCCGGTGCTGCCTCGACCTTGAAGGACACACTGCGATTCACTTCCAACTGATGGGCGGCCGATCCGTGTTGAATGGGCTGGTCGTCGCCCAAGCCGATGGCGGTTATCATCTCGGGGGCGACGCCCCGTTCGAGAAGATCGTCCCGTACGCGTTCGGCGCGTTCCTTGCTCAAGGTCGCGTTCTTGGCTTCGGCGCCAGTCTGATCGGCGCGTCCGTAAATGTTGAGGTGGATCTCCCGGCCCAGGTCGCGAGCGGTTTCCTGGAGCTTGTTAAGTTCCTCTTCGATGTTTTCGAGGCGCCACTGGTGCTCCGGCAACAGCATGCTTGAGTTCACCGGAAACAGGATCATCTGTTCTTCCACCTGCTGCGTCCCGGCATCGAATTCGCGCTCCCGCACAAAGCGATCGTCGAGCGACTGATAGGGCTCGAAGTGGACTCGTAACTCATCGGGAGCGATGCCGAAATCCTTCGCCAGCTCCACCGGATCCGAGGCCAGAGGGTCGCGCAAGCCGGCGACTGAATAATGCCTCCAGCCTTTGTCCGAGCCGGTAACCACGATGCCCGGTTCGTTCCGAAGCCGCGCCAGGTAATGGTTCCAGCGGCTGTTGCGGCGGTAAGCGAAATACCCGAGCGCGAGGACCGCAATCAGCACTGCTGCGACGGCGGCCAGCCACCAGCGGGACGGTTTCTGCGAACCTGCACTTTGTCCAAGCAGGCAGTTCTGCAGATGCGGGCGCGCGCCATCGAAGATGCTGGCATCTCCGCTGAACGACTCCAATGCTCCGGAGAATTCGCCATGAATCAGCTCATTCTCCCGGGCGAACACATTTTTCAGGTCCGACGGAGGCGAGCCACGAATCGTGCCTGCTAGCAACGCCTGCGGACCGTGATCGACCCAGAGCTTGAACTCGCCGATATCCAGCCCTTCAAATTTTTGTGAGCGCTGGGCGTTGAACGAATCGGTCATGAAATCGCCAATCGCCGTGAGCATGCTCGACGCCAGCTCCGCTTCCCGTATCCCTTCTCCGGGCGCCGCGACATACTGCAACACCGAGCCGGTCTCGCGCTGGATCAGAAAGACTTGTTGTACCTTATAGCGAAGGCTGCGGGCCAGCGCGATGTCGCCGAGAGACTTTCCGGTGCGCCAGGCCTCCATGCGCCACTTCATGCTCTCCCACGAGAGGCTGCGCTCCACCATGTAGTTGATGGTTTCGGTCATGTCGCGGAGCGCGTTGGCAACCGCCTTCCGAACGGCCTCGCCGATGATGGGAGCAAGCGATGTGGCGAGTAGGCCCGGATTCTTGTGGATCGAGATTTTCAGCGCGCGCTCGACAACGGGGTAAAGGGAGCGCTGCAGGTTGCCGTCACGTTTAACGGAAAGTACAACTGCCTCACCAAGGATTTGGCTGAGCTCCTCGGCTCGAACTTCGGGATCGTCAAGCCGTTTCCGCAGCGCCTCCAGCTCAACCAGTTGCTGGCCCAGCAGCAAGGCCCGGAGCTCGGCCAGCTCGTCACGGCCCTGGTCGTATTCAGGATCGCGTTTCAGATCAGCCGGCGTAGAGCCCATAGGGTCTCATGCCTCGGTGGCACTTCGGATCGGCTTGGGCTTGCCCTTGCTGTTGCCGTCCTCATCCTTCAAACGCACGGCAAGTTCGACGAAGAGCGCCGCCAAGGCTGAGCGGTCGGTCTTTGCGTTGCGCAACTCCTGCACACGGGCTTCGAGCAGCGCGCTAAGGGAGTCATTGCGTTGCCGAATTTCGTCGAGCAGCTTGCGCGACTCGGCCATCAGTTCCTGTCGCGTCTCGCTGCGATCCTGGGCTGCTTTGTTGTCGAGGTCGAGGATCTTCTTCGACAGCTGCGCCGACGCCGCCTTCAGCTCGCGCGAGATAGTGTTCAACACCTCTTCTCGCTCGTCGCGCTCGGTCTTCAGACGCGCCGCCAGGGACTCGGTTTCCTTCTTGAAGAACGCCTCCAGCGAGTCCAGCCGCCGGCGCATCGTGTCCTTGATCTCGGCGCTCTCTCGCGAGAGGGCTTCTTCCAGCCGGGCGAAGCGCGTCTCGTAGTTCTTAATTTGCGAACCGAAGAGGATGTCGCGGATTTTGTCCACACTGGCGCCGCTCGCCTCCGCAGTTTCGGCGACCGCCGCTTCCACTGCACTCGGCTTGCTTGCCGCCTTCTCTTTCGATTCTTTCTCGCGCACCGGGACAGGGCTCATGGTGGGCCTCCTCTGTACTCTTGTCGCAATAAGGCTAGGTGCAACATGCTATACCCAAATCCCTAGATTGAGAAATGTTCTTTGGTAGGAGGCGGGGGATGAGAGTCGGTGGTGTTGGAACAAAGCAAGTTCAGCCCCACTCAGCCCGCGCAATACGTCGCAACCTTGCACCGCCCGGGAGCGATATCGCTCGACAACGCCTGGCTCTTATCGAGCGGGACCCAATGAGATTTGTCCAAATGCGGGTATTATAGCCTCTATGCAAGGTGGCGTTGAGAACGTAATTTTTCTTGGAGCGGGAGCATCTAAGGCGGACGGCGCCCCGCTTCAATTGGATCTGCTGCGTGAGTACTTTCGGTTGCCGAAGGATGAGTCGCGCAGAGAAATGGACCTCGAGCTGGGTCGATTCTTCAAGGCCTTTTACAACCGCGATACTGATCGAGTAAGCGAAGCAACGGAATTTCCGACCTTCGAGGAGGTGCTCGGTACACTGGAGCTCGCCCTAACCCGGGATGAAAACTTCAGAGTCTCCGGAGAAGTATGGGATCAACACCGAATTCAGCAGTGCCGTGAACACGTGATTTTCTTGATCTGTATTGTGTTGGAGAAAAAGCTTGGTGCCACCCCTTTGCCCGGCTGGCATCGGCGCTTGGCAGAGAAATTGCTACCCGCCTCAAATACCGGTACTGGCTCAGTAACCCAGCGCCCAAAAACCTGCTTCATTTCTCTGAACTACGACTTACTGATCGATAACGCGATCAGCGGCTGGGGCAGGAGTATTGACTACGGCACTGAGTTTACGAATCCTCTTCCATTGAATCAGAACCCGATCGGGCTCTACAAACTTCACGGGTCGCTCAACTGGTTACGTTGTCCAACTTGCGGATCGCTCACCAACACCGGCGACATAAAAGGAGCAAGCTACCCGGCACAGAAACGGAAGCCATGCGGAAGACGTCGCTGCGGTGCGCAAACGACGCCAATCGTCATTCCTCCCACGTTCTTCAAGGCGATGGCCGACTTCCACCTCCAGCAGATTTGGCACCGCGCGGAGGCGGCGCTGGTCGAGGCGGAGACGATATTTTTCTGTGGTTATTCTCTGCCTGACGCCGACATGCACATTCGCTATCTTTTGAAGCGCACAGAGGTGAATCGCGGTTCTACGACAGATGTGTATGTCATCGGCAACCATAAAGGAAAGACTAAGAGCGCGAAGTTGCAGGAGGCTGCCCGATACAAACGTCTGTTCCGCGACCCGTCGAAGGTCATCTACACAAAGCTCTCCTTTGAAGATTTTGCAAAGGAAGGATTATCGATTCTCAAGGAGCCTCGCGGCAAGCTCGCCGACCGCGCCTGCGCCCCCTGATCATCTTACGTTCCAGACACAATATCCGCCTGGCAGTGCCCAATTTCGAACATATACCGCTAAAACTGGGCGGCACTAGCCTGCCGATGCCGCGAATTCCATGCTTTTAGCACATGTTTCAAGCGCTTCGGCACGCTTACATCTGGCAACTTATGTGCTCATGCAGCCTTGGAGTTTAATCACCAAAATAGATTCAGGACCGCCCAGCGCCAGACGCTGCAGCTGGCGCTACGTTCAGCCTGCACAGCGGGAGAGGTTGCTAATGAATACGAATCGAGTGACCACTAAGACCGGGCTGTTCTACCTGGTTGCGGTCTGCCTTTGCTTGCCGTCAATTGGACAGGAAGCGGCGATGTTCCGCGGCAATCCGCAGCATAGCGGCATCTACAACGCGGCAGGCGTTCCGAAGTTCAGCCAGCTCAAGTGGAAGTTTCATACCAACGGCGAGGTGATTTCGTCACCTGCGGTGGTCGGCGACACGATCTACGTGGGAAGCACCGACCACAATCTATATGCCATCAACCTCGATGCCGGAACGCTGAAGTGGAAGTTCAAAACCGACAGTCGGGTGACGTCGTCACCCGCGATTGCCGGTGGCGTGGTTTACTTCGGGAGTTACGACGGCAACTTCTATGCAGTCGAGGCCGAGACCGGAAAGCTGAAATGGAAGTTTAAGACCCCGGGAGAGCGCCGGTACACGGCCACGCACCTTCACGGTGCGATGCCGGCCGCAGAAGCCATGCCGGATCCATTTGACTTTTATCTCTCGTCGCCGGCAATCGAGAATGGCATCGTGTATTTCGGCAGCGGAGACGGCATTATCTACGCTCTCGACGCCAGCTCCGGCGATCTCAAGTGGAAGTTCCAGACTGGCGACGTGGTACACGCTTCGCCCGCTATCGCTGATGGCATGGTTTACGTGGGAAGCTGGGACAGCTACTTTTACGGGCTCGATGCCGCCACCGGCAAGGAGAAATGGCGCTTCAAGACGGGCGAAGATCCCGTCATTCACAACCAAGTCGGCATCCAATCCAGCGCCGTAGTGTCGGACGGGCTGGTCTACTTCGGATGCCGTGATTCCAATCTCTATGCTCTCGACGCGAAGACTGGCGAGAAGAAGTGGGCCTTCAGCAATAAAGGTTCGTGGGTAATCGGTTCGCCGGTTGTCCAGGACGGAAAACTTTACTTCACAACTTCCGACTCCGGCCTGTTTTATGCGCTCGATGCCAAGTCGGGCGCGGCCGTGTTCTCCCTGAAGTTCATCTGGCCCATGTTTTCGTCACCAGCCATCGCCGGGAATACACTCTACGTCGGGTCGCACGAGGGAAAGCTGATAGCCATTGATTTAACCACGCAGAAACCGGCATGGATCTTCCAAACGGACGGTTCGAAGCAGAATGGTTCCACCTACACCAAGCCGGATGGTTCTCCGAAGTATGAAGCCGCGTTCGTCGATTTCTTCTATAACGACATGGTGATCGGGGTCAACAAGATGATGAGCGTGGGCGCGATTTTGTCTTCGCCGGTCGTCGTTGGCAACGTGGTTTATGTGGGCAGCACCGACGGCAATCTTTACGCTTTAATGTAGCAGCCGATGTCGCGTCCCTTTAGGCGGATGGCCCGGGCGAACACTCAACGGTGGATACGGAACCAGGTTTGAGTAATACCGGCTGATTCGTGCCCAGTGTCATCACCTTGTGTTCCGGGCAGCGCGTCTGGGCCAGGTCGACGAGGCGGTTGATCAGATCTGGACCGTGGTTGGCGTAGAAATACAGGGCGGCAATCTCGCGCTCCTGCAGAGACTTGTGGGGATACAGCGCGTTCTCGATCTGCGCCGCGTGCCGCGCCAGGATCTCGCTCCGGCGCAACTCGGCCTGCGCGGCACGCTTCTCCAGCCGGTCCACCTGATAGCGCACCTTGCTGGCAGCGCGCTCTGCGGCTTCCACCAGCGTAGGGTCAAGCTGCCGCAGGGCTGCAGCGATACGTTGCAGGTTAACCTGGGTCGCCCGCCGCGCCAGCTCAAAGCTTTCCTTCAGATCGGCAGGCAGAGAGCGCGCAGCCAGGCAATCGCGCAATTGACACTCGCCATGAAACAGCTCCGGCAGCTCCACTTTGTACTTCAGCAAAAGGCGTTCGATGCGCGGTTCAATCAGCGTGGCACTCATGCGCGGAAGGATGGGAGTGACGCGGCCGAGCAGCTTCTCATAGAGCACAGCGCCCTGGGCGAAGTAAGCGACCTCCGCCGGACCGCCGAAGTAGGCCAGCGTCGGCAGCCAATAATCCTGCAGCACCGGACGCATCAGCACATTGGCGTTGAAGTTCTCCGGCGTGGCCTGTATGCGCTTTTCCAGTTCATCGCCGGACAGGCGTTCTTTGCCGATGGCAAAGACTCCATTCGCGCGGTGAACCGGGACGCGTGCTCCCTCGACCAGCGCAAACAGCGGCGTGGATTCGCGCGTGACCTTCACCTGCTCGTGGTAGTTGGCCTCGCGCAGTTCGCGATTGCGCTCCAGCACCGCCTGATCAAGTTCAGCGGAACGGCGTACAGCGTCAACAAACAGCGGCGTCGCGATACGATGCAGTTCGGGATCGGCAGGGTCGAGCAGGATGAGGCCGTGCTCGGCAAAGATGCGGGCGTAAAGCTTGGCAAAAGCATCCGAGAAGGTTGCACCTTCCACGTAGCTTTCGCGCAAGTAATCGGCCGCAAGCGAGTCACCCAGCAGCTTCGCAGCCTCCGCTACGAGGTCGTTGGTCCCTTCCGCGAACCGAATGTGGGCTACCGGAGCCCCGAACGTTCCGCTCGTGTTGGCCTTGAACGGCGCAAGCTGAAAGTCGTGGGTCAGGAAGAGCACCTGGTTGACCTCGTCGAGGTCGTGGTCTTCGGTGGCGAGCCAGAATACCGGCACGCAATCCACACCCGACTGCTGCACCTGCTTGGCGAGCGCGAGTGCCGACGCGACCTTGAGTAACGACATCAGCGGCCCGCCAAACAGCCCCACCTGCTGGCCGGTGACCACGGCGAAAGCGCCTTTGCGCAGCCGCTCGATGTTGCGCAGCGTCTGCTGCGACGCTCCCCAGGCGCGATTCTGATTCTCTAGGGCGTCCGCCACACGGGACTGGCGTTCGCGATCCTGTGGCACCGATTTGGCGAACGCCACCACGTGCTCGGCGTCAGGCGGCGTTGGAAAGAACTTGCGAATCTGCGGAGCGTAGGAAAGAAAGTCGCTGAAGATGCGGGTGGTGTGCGGAATGCAGTTGAAGGAGATGCAGTCGGGGATCACCAGATCATCTCCGGCGGACAGCATCCCCGGGGACACACCTGCCGAGCAAACTTAGAGACGATCCGCATTCGCTGCATCCCCGTAGCGGGTGGAGCACGCCTTTTCAGGCGTGCAGTTAGATAACGCAAATAGTATTCTGCGCTTTAGGCTGAGGTAACACGACCTCAGCGGCTAAAGCCGGCTTCGTGAGCGGTTTCCTAATGCAGTGCTGAAGCGCTGCTCCACCCAGCACACCAACCTATGAGACTAACAGGCGAGTAAAACGTTTGGATGATTCTGCCGGTGGGGGGATGCAGGAATCGGTCACGGAGTCGACGGGTCATGCGGAGTCATCTATATAACAGCGATTGACTTCCCTGTCCTAGCTGCTACAGTGGAGATGATCGTGGTTCACTTCGGGGGCGTCACGGCTTCGACGGAAGTGATTGCGGTAAAGAGGCATACCGGAGTGCATGCATCCGTAATCGCGTGCAAAAACACAATTGCCAACCAAACACTGGCATACGCAGCTTAATTAGTTAAGTTGCCGTCCTCCTCGGCTTTGCTCATGGGCCGGGAAAGGGCGTCGCACAGTGAGCTGGCTTTGAACTCTACGTCTGGGAGTTCGAGGCGAGACCTTCAGGCTGGCCGGCCGCGTTTCTTGTCCGTTCTGAGCGCGGTTGGCGAGAGTGCCGGGCGACCGGCGCCGGAACGAGACTAAGTATGTAGGCTCTTTGCTGGCAGCATTTTCGGACGCGGGTTCAACTCCCGCCGCCTCCACCAGCTTCTTTATTTTCAGTATCTTATATGGAAATCAGCGGCTCCCGGCCCGCTGATTTCCATTCCAGAGTATCAATCAGTTCAGCACGCACTTGCCCGGCTGCGGCAGAGTGCCGTCGACTCGGAACCGCCGCATAAGGCTCGTGAATCGCCTCATCTGCGACACGGCCAGGTGGCATCCAATGGGTGTTGCCGCGCGGCCTGATTACGTGCGAGTTGGCCTGTTCACTTCAACTATCTCCGCAGACTGTCGGTTTCCAAGTAACCCGTGGCCGAAATGATCCTCTGCCTTCATGGGATATGATGCCCGGAAGCTCCATCGACCCTGCTGTAGGTTGCAGAACTCCGTATACTGGTTAGTTCTGCTCAAATCTCTTATCTCAATTCGATTTCGGTGCAATGCAGAGTCGCGTGTGCAACGTGACACGACGACCGAACCCCGTTGCGACCGCGAGAAGAAATCAGCAATTTCAGCACGTTAATACAGTTAGAGGAGCTAATAGTGAATAGAAAACGAGTCCCCTGGTTGGTTTCGCTGTGGTTGTTGGCCGTTGCGAGTCCGCTTATCGCACAACAATCGAAACCGGCGCAGTCAACCAAACAGCCCAACATCGTCATCATCTGGGGCGATGACATCGGTCAGACCGACGTCAGCGCCTACTCGATGGGACTGATGGGCTTTCACACGCCCAACATCGATCGGGTCGCCAAAGAAGGCATGATCTTCACCGATTACTATGCCGAGCAGAGCTGCACCGCGGGCCGGGCCTCGTTCATCACCGGCCAATCGGGTTTGCGCACCGGCTTGACCAAAGTCGGCTTGCCCGGCGCGACGGTAGGGTTGCAAAAGGAGGACCCGACAATCGCGGAACTGCTGAAAGCGCGCGGCTATGCGACTGGCCAATTCGGCAAGAACCATCTGGGTGACCGTAACGAATATCTGCCCACGGTGCACGGCTTTGACGAGTTCTACGGCAGTCTGTACCACTTGAATGCCGAGGAAGAGCCGGAACAGGCTGACTACCCGAAAGACCCGGCGTTCCGCGCGAAGTTCGGCCCGCGCGGCGTGCTGGACTGCAAGGCCTCGGCTGTTGACGACTCGACCGTGGATCCTCGCTTCGGCAAGGTCGGCAAGCAGGTGTGCAAGGATACGGGCCCGCTGACCAGGAAGCGGATGGAGACCATCGATGATGACGTCGCTGCTCGGGCCGTGGACTTCATTCAGCGCCAAAACAAGGCCGGCAAGCCAGCCTTTGTCTGGGTGAACTTCTCGCACATGCACTTCCGCACCCACACCAAGCCGGAAAGCCTCGGCCAGGCGGGACGCTGGCAGAGCCCGTACCACGACACCATGATCGACCACGACAAGAACGTCGGCACGGTCCTCAAGGCGCTCGATGACCTGGGCATCGTCGACAACACCTTCGTCATGTACAGCACCGACAACGGTCCGCACATGAACTCGTGGCCGGATGCGGCGATGACGCCGTTTCGCAGCGAGAAGAACTCGAACTGGGAAGGCGCCTACCGGGTTCCGGCGATGGTCCGCTGGCCGGGTCATATCAAGCCGGGCAGTGTGTCCAACCAGATCGTCGCGCACCTCGACTGGCTGCCGACCTTTTTGGCCATGGCCGGTGATACGCAGATAAAAGAGGAGTTGCTCAAGGGCTACAAGGTTGGAGACATGACCTACAAGGTCCACCTCGACGGCGACAACCTCGTCCCCTACCTGACCGGCCAAGTCGCGGAGAGCCCGCGAGTATCGTTCTTGTACATCAACGATGATCAGCAATTGACCGGCCTGCGCTACGACAACTGGAAGCTTGTGTTCATGGAGCAGCGGGCCGAGGGAACGATGCTGATCTGGTCGAACCCGTTCACCAGCTTGCGCATCCCGATGATATTCAACCTGCGAACCGACCCCTACGAGCGCGCGAACATCACTTCCAACACCTACTACGACTGGCTGCTGGATCACGCCTACTTGTTGGTCCCGGCGCAGGATTACGTGGGCCAGTTCCTGATGACCTTAAAGGACTACCCGCCGCGGCAGAAGGCAGCTGCCTTCAATATGGATGAAGTCCTTCAGAAGCTGAAGGAGAGCGGCGGGTCGAAGTAGCAGAAGGAAACGGCGGGGCGCTTCGGCCGAAGGGCTCCGCCTTCACTACCATTAAGGACGAGATCGATGACAATCAGACTGACGAAGATTCTGCTCGCTCTGCTGCTGTTCACCAATGTTGCCTTAGCAGTGGATCCGGCTGCGGTCACTGCCATTGACATCCTGCTGGAGCCCGACGCCACAATGCTTCAGCATGCCGAGGCCAACAATGCTCGCCTGCTCGCGGTGTTTCCGAAGGGTTTCGCGCTGGATGCGACGCACCGCCCGCACATCACGCTGATTCAGCGCTTCGTTCGCACTGCGGACCTCGATAAAGTCTATGCCGCCGCCGGAAAGGTCCTCGCCAACGCCAATGTGAACAACATGAAGTTGGAGGCGTTCAAGTACTACTATGCCCCAGCCGGCGCGCTGGGAGTCGCGGGCATCTGCGCGAAACCGACACCGGAAATCCTGAAGCTCCAGGCGGATATCATCGCCGCCGTGAAGCCGTTCACGGTGGAAACTGGACCCGTCGGCGCGTTCACTGCACCGCACGACGATCCGGCCAGTGACGCGGCCCTCATCCAATATGTTTCGACGTTCGTGCCGAAGATGTCGGGCGGGAACTACAATCCCCACGTCAGCACAGGTGTCGCGCCGCGAGAATACCTCGACAAAATGCTGGCCGAACCGTTTGAACCGTTCAGCTTCTCACCAGCGGGCGCAGCCGTGTACCAGCTCGGCCCATTTGGAACCGCGGCGAAGAAACTCAAGGATTGGGAATTGAAGCCTTGAGGCGCGACATGGTGTTCTTGTCAATTTCTCGAACACTTGGTGATAAATCGCCAACTCGCACGCAATCCCGCAACCGAGCCGGTCGCTGCGGGTAATCGGCCAACAGGAAACAATCCGTACCTTCACGCGACCTGTTCATCCAAACAATCGGGGCTCGAGAACGCGCGGGAATGGTTCGTCGGTTCATGAATGATTTTCTGAATGCGAGCGCGGCGAGAATCGCGTCTTTTCGTGTGTGCAATACGCGTGTAATGGAATGCCCAGTCGTGAGCGTTCAGCGTTTGTGGCGTCCCTAATTTTTCAATAACTTGTTTGTTTTCATTCCAGCGAAAAGTTCAACTCCCGCCGCCTCCACCAATAAGTAGTTTAATTTCAATATCTTACACTTAATTCAACAGGGCCGGTTCGCTGATTTACCTTCCGAATCGGCCTAATGAGTCGCGCCTTACGTGTGGTCCCTACACGTCAATGTTTTGCTCACTTCTGCATGCCGGACCGCTCTTGGCTCCAGTCAGGATAAGAACCTCAGCCGGGAAACTCAGCCCCCGGTCTGTGGAATACTCACGAAAGGCCTCGAGCGCCTGGCCCTTCGCTTCATTCACCTGCTCCCTGGAAAGCGTAGCGATCTTTTCCCGAAGCTTCTCAGACATCTCGCATCGCAGTGTCCAAAAGTCTTCAACTGAGATCGGCGCTTGTATGTTGAATTGCAAGAGGCGCTCCGAGGGAGCCATCACGCCAGCCTCAGTAAGAACCTCCACTAACTTGCCAGGACAGGCGAAGCGGAATGCGTCGGGAGCGTCCGGCGCAAGTTGTGAGGGCTCGACATACCGATCGATGACTCGCGACAGCGTGTAGTGGAAAGGGTTTCTTTCGGCGAAATGCCAGACCGCCAAGGCCAGTTTCCGCCCGCGCTTGAGCACTCTCAGCATCTCGCGGACCGCGTCGACAGGAGAGGGAAAGAACATCACGCCGAAGCGGCTGATCACAGCGTCGAAGGTCTCGGCGGGAAACGGCAGATGGTCCGCAAAAGCGACCTCAAATTGTGCATTCATTAACCCAAGACGATCCGCGGTTCGACGAGCGGCTGCCACCATCTCGGGAATCGGATCGATCCCAAAGATCCTGCCTTCAGGCCCGACCAAGCCAGCCACGCTCAATGACGGCTCTCCGGGACCCATGGCAATATCCAGAACCGAGTGCTGACTGCCAATCTGGGCATCTTCGACGAGGGCTTGCGTAATCGGCGCAAACATCTGCCGAATGATTTCGCCGTGCTTCTCCCAGAATGGAGCGGAGGCGCTCCATCGGTTTATAACGTCTTGGTCAGGTTGCATGAGTGCTGTTCACAATTCACTAGACATTATCAACCTGCTCCTACCGATTCTTGAGGTGATATTGCCGTTTCGGCTGATGTCCTTCCCCCTCCGCGCATCACGTAGGATCAATGCCTTTGACCGCAAATGCGTCGCAAAATATTCCATCCAAAGGAGTTGCAGGCAAAATATAGATTCCCATGGACTTAGCAGCTAACCGGCTAACCGCGCCCCACTTCTGGGGCCATTTACTGTATGGAATGTATAGCATATATATGATGGTGACAATTCGTCACTTTGGTTGGGGTACCCCCCTCCCCCACCCTCTCGCAAAATATTGAAAACAAAGGGCAAGATAAAAACCGTCTCCGCAAAATATTGAACCCTAAGGAGTTATAGGCAAAATATTGATGGTAAGTATCCCATCACTGTATAATGGGAGCTGCCTTGGCAAGGTCGCACTCCCCATCCTCGGAAACGGGGGTGGGGAGTGAATAACGACTCATCACTTGAACTCCGAGTTGAACGTTATAAGAACGCCCGAAACGCTGCTTTTGAGAAACTCCAGCGTTTCCAAAACGAGGTTTCCGTCAGCAAACGTTACGTTGACGGTGCGCTGCAGGTCAAATATTCGTTCTGGGTGGGCGGGACGCAGGTGCGGATGAATATCCGGCGGCGGGAAGACGAAGTAGGGTTGGATGACAATCGTTTCTTTCATGCCGCCGTCCACAACCGTGAGATGCCTATGCTTGTCTGGGTTGGAAATCTCGCGCAGGGTTTTCATCCAACCGCATCCCTTGTACGGCTGCAGGTTCTCGACAGCAGCAACTTGGCTATCCGTAAGGCCGTTCAGATATGTCCTCCGGCGCGTGTCGAAGCCGTGCTTACCATCTTTGGAAAGCTTGCAGTGCTCGATGGGGAACTGAGTCCCATCCTTGCGCCCAGAGAGTTCGTAAACAAGGTAATCGAGTGCTGCCCGCAAATTGTAGATGATCTCGCCAACTACGACGGGAATGTCTTCCGGGACTTCGTCGCCGGGGCGGTCGTAGATGCCAAGGACGGACTTGGCTCCGGGCTTGAAAAGGGGTCAATGACCTGAGCTTGTGTAGGGTAGTTATCGGGGAGCAGTGCGTCCTGATATTGCTGCCTGAATCGCTCAATCAGCGATTCCAGTTCTTGAAGGTGGATATTGGCCCTGTTAATCCGCTGGAATGCTCCATGGAGAGGATGCCTCATGAAGAAAACCCAGAAGACGCCGAAAGGCTTTGAAATCCCAGTTCCCAAGCGCAACGACTTTCTCTGCGATCTAAAGAAGGCCGCTGCGCCGGAGAAACCGAAATCACGAAACCGCCCTAATCAGTAGGGTTTCGAACTTGGCGCGCGCATCATCACGATGGTTGTAGCGCCAAGCGTACTCGTTCAAATAGCCCTGCAAGTGCCTAGCAGAGACGGAATGATAGACACCACCAATACCGCGTTTTACCAGCGACCAGAATCCTTCGATGGTATTCGTGTGGACATCCCCGCTTACGTAAATCTTCTCTGCGTGACGGATGCGCCGATGCTTATAGGTGCGGTGAAGTTTGTCATAGATACAAAACTCATCGGTGTACACCGTGGACTTTGGCAATATCCGCTCTGTGATGTAGGGCAGGACGGTCGCTGTGCGGACGCTCGGAACCGTGACCGCAGCAACCTTTCCCTTGCGTTGCACCATTCCCAGCACGGCCCTCTTGTGTGGCTTGGAATACCCCGGACGGCCCGACCCAGACCCGCGCCGCATTCCGCCCATATAGGTCTCGTCTATCTCCACCGGATTCCCGCTTGCGAACGGCCCATCGTCTTGCAGCATCAACTTGTGGCGAATCAGGTGCGCCATGCGCCACGCTGTTTTGTAGGTGACGCCAAGCTCGCGCTCCAGTTGTTTCGCGGAAATTCCGCAACGAGTGCTAGTCATCAGGTACATGGCATAGAACCACAGGTGCAGCGACGTAGAGGACTTGTGGAAGATGGTTCCCGCTGTTGGATGGACGTGATGTCCGCAAGCAGTGCACGTCCACGACTGACGCTGTTGCGAGGTCTCATAGCGCGAAAATTCCGTAGTGCAGCGGCACTTGTGGCATACAGCGTGGACGCCATCTTTCGAGTAGCGGTTACGCCACAGCCATTTAAGGCAAGCCGCATCGTCGGGAAACTGAACCATGAACTGCATCAGCGGATACTCGGATTCCGAGGACTTAGCGCGTATTGGTTTGTTTCTATCTACTGGCGGCATAAGGACATTACAGCATGAATTGCTTATACAGTAAAGGGATATTTGCCATATTCCATTCAAATGACTTACCCGCTTCAGCCGTGTCTAGGGGGATTGCCCTTTTACCCCGTGGATGACCGTCTTCAGCCACCGACCACTAACCACTGACCACTGGCCACTGACTTGTCAAAGATCGTCAGTCCCCGTTAGACCTTTCCCTGCCCCGGCGGGTGGGAGAGACACTAAGCCTCTGGTAGCGAGTGTATCGCCTTTTTCGCCGATGTCAAGTTACGAAAGTACATGTACCATAACGGAGTCTGGCGGCAGACACGTTGCCAAAGTGGAATGCCAAGGAGATCTGCCTGGGCGTCGGCCCTTTCCGAGTCTGGGTTAACGGTGCCGTCCCTGAAGGGACTCGGTTATTCTTTCTATCCTACCCAGCACCCCGCCTGCGGATTAGCCTGCCCTGAGCCTAGCCGAAGGGTGTTGGGCTCTAGGCTAATGCTGCCCCTGCGGAGTCTGTGTCATAGCTGGTGCCGCCGCGCCGCGGCTCCATTATTTTCCCACTTGACCGCGGGCTTACGCCCGCGGCTAACACCATCCCTCCGCTGCGCGGCTGATTAGGCATCAACATCCGGCGTTTGTTCCACCTCGGGTTCCGACCTGAGTCTATGACACAGATTCCAGCAGGGCTGGTTTGGCGTAGTTCCTCCCACCCTGCCCAAGGAAACTTAGTTCTCACGCACACGCTGAAGGCGTGCCCTCCCACCGGCTATTTGCGACATTTCTTCGGGAGTCCTCGATACCGCGGAGCCGCCGTTGCGCGGCTCAATTTTTTTCCCATGTCCAGTCAGGCTTCAGAGACTGGGTCGCAACCTGTGTCGCCGCTACGCGGCTGACCTCGATTTCCCACTTGACCGCGGGCTTACGCCCGCGGCTAACACCATCCCGCCGCTGCGCGGCTGATTAGGCATCAACATCCGCGTTTGTTCAGCCGTCGGATTCCGACCCGGAGCTATGACACAGATTTCTGCGGGGCTGGTTTGGCATCGTTCGTCCGGCCTTGCCCAAGGAAACTTAGTTCTCACGCACACGCTGAAGCCGTGCCCTTCCACCGGCTATTTGCGACATTTCTTCGGGAGTCCTCGATACCGCGGAGCCGCCGTTGCGCGGCTCAATTTTTTCCCATGTCCAGTCAGGCTTCAGAGACTGGGTCGCAACCTGTGTCGCCGCTACGCGGCTCACCTCGATTTCCCACTTGACCGCGGGCTTACGCCCGCGGCTAACACCATCCCGCCGCTGCGCGGCTGATTAGGCATCAACATCCGGCGTTTGTTCCACCTCGGGTTCCGACCTGAGCTATGACACAGATTCCAGCGGGGCTGGTGGGATAGTTCATTACACTGCCTAATGAAGCTTAGTTCTCACGCACACGCTGAAGCCGTGCCCTTCCACCGGCTTTTTGGCGGACATTTCTTCGGCAGTCCTCGATAACGCGGAGCCGCGTTGCGCGGCACTGGCTCCAGCGACTCTCGAATCGAAAGTAGCTTGGAGGAGCCTCTGTCTTGAGGTATCATCCGGCGCAGATATGGCGCCACGAGTCTTCATCAGTTACAGCCACGACAACCAGGACCACATGGACCGGGTCTGGAGCCTGTCCGAAAGGCTCCGGGGCGATGGTGTGGATTGCCGCGTCGACCAGCAACAGCAATCGCTGTGGAGGCACAACCAGCGCCTCCGCTTCAGGCTGACTCGAGTATTTAACGTGCGCCCCCAGGACGTGCACAATGCCTGACGATCAAACCAAGCCGTTCGATGTGTTTCTTAGCCACGCTCATGTCGATGCCGACGTTGTCAAGTTACTCGGCGCCCGTCTGGAAGACGATGGCGGACTCCGTGTCTGGCTCGATCAGTGGGCCTTGGTTCCCGGAGAGCTGTGGCAGCATGACTTGGCACAAGCACTTGAGGAGGCCGGTTCCTGTGCAGTGTGCGTCGGCAACAGGACTCCCGCCGGATGGTTTAACCAGGAAATTCAACGGGCGCTTAACCGCCAGGCGAAGGAACCAGGCTTCCGCGTCATACCGGTCATCCTGCCGGGCGGCGATCAGGCGCTGGTCGGCGACTTTCTGGAGTTGCGAACCTGGGTCCAATTCAAAGACGGCCTCCATGATCGCGAAGCCTTGCATCGCTTGATCTGCGGCATTAAGGGCATCTCGCCGGGACGGCAACGCGATCCGGTCTCCAAGCAAGCAAAGCCGCTCTTCACCGTGCCTCTGCCGGAGAATCCGTTCTTCACCGGGCGCGAGGAGGTGCTCGCGGAGCTGAAGAAGACGCTCGACGAGCGAGGCATTGCGGCGTTGACCGGGCTGGGCGGGATGGGGAAGACGCAGACGGCCGCGCAGTATGCCCACCATCACCGCGGGGATTACCAGGCGGTGCTCTGGGTGAGGGCGGAGAGCCAGGAGGCGCTGTTCGCCGATCTGGCGCAGTTGGCGGGGCGCCTGGAGTTGCCCGAGCGCGAGGCAAAAGAACAAAGTGTCATCGTCGACGCTGTCAAGTTATGGCTGGAGGAGCACGAGGGCTGGCTGTTGGTGCTTGACAACGTCGAAGACTTCGCTGTGGTTCGTGAGTTGGCTCGCAAGGCAAGCGCGAACGGGCATCACGTCATCATCACCACGCAGACTTCTGCGATGGGACAGATCGCCAAACAAGGCCTGACGCAAATGGACAACGATTTGGGTGCGTTGCTGCTGATGCGGCGGGCGAACCGAATCCCTCGCGGGCTAAACTTCACCCCAACGAGCGCAAGAACGGCGCTCGTTGGGGACCCCGGTTCGCCCGCTCGGGGTAATAGAGGTAGCGGTCTTAACGGCACGCCCTTCGGCAAGCTCAGGGCAGGCTCTGAAGGCGTGCCCCTTCAAAGCGGCCAAGCGTCGGGCATCTCTCAGGAACCTGTAAGGCCGGACGCGCCTCTCGCATCCGTCAATGCCAAGGACGCTGCGCTCGCGCGGGAGATTTCGGAGGAAGTGGGCGGGCTGCCGCTGGCGTTGGACCAGGCCGGGGCATACCTCGAGGAGACAGGCGCCGGACTCGGAGATTACCTGACGCTGCTCCGTAATCGGGGCAAGGAGCTATTGGAGCGCCGAGGCGGGCTGGATTCCGACCACCTTTCCGTTGCGGCCACGTACCTGACCTCGTTGGACAAGCTCGCCAAAGAAAACCCCGCCGCGGCGGAGCTGATGCAGGCAGTGGCGTTTCTCGTGCCGGATGCGATTCCGGAAGAAATCTTCCTCGAGGGAGCGGCACAGTTTGGTCCGGTATTGCAGGCGGCTGCGTCTGATCCGATCAAGTGGGATGAAGCCATCGCCGCTGCCTTCAAGTTCTCGCTGCTGGAGCGTAACCCTGGCAAGTTGCTCGCGGTGCATCGCATGGTGCAGGCGGTGGCGAAGTGGCGCATGGCCGACGAGGAGCGCACACAGTGGGCGGAGCGTGTGGTGCGCGCGGTGAACGCGGCGTTCCCGTACATTGAGTTTGCCGTTTGGGACAAGTGCGAGAGGCTGGTACCCAGCGCGCAAGTTTGCGTTGCCTTGGTGGACGAGTATAGCTTGTCGTTTCCCGAGGCGGCACGGCTGCTGAGTCAAGCGGGATATTACTTGAGACAGCGCGCCAGAAATTCGGAGGCCGAGCCGCTATACCGGCGGGCGCTCGCGATGGATGAGCAGTCCTACGGCCCCAACCATCCCGATGTCGCCCTCCGCCTCAACAACCTGGCCCAGTTGCTAAAGGACACGAACCGGCTGGGCGAGGCCGAGCCGCTCCACCGGAGGGCGCTGGAGATTCGCGAGAAAGCATTGGGGCCGGATCATCTAGATGTAGCGCAAAGCCTCAACAACCTGGCCGGGTTGCTGAAGGCCACGAACCGGCTGGGCGAGGCCGAGCACTTGCACCGGCGCGTCGTAGATATCCTCGGAAAAGCCGGCGGACCAGATCATCCCGACTATGCTACCAGCCTCAACAACCTGGCCCAGTTGCTGAAGGACACGAACCGGCTGGACGAGGCCGAGCCGCTGATGCGCCGGGCGCTGGAGATTGATGAAAAAGCACTCGGCCCCGACCATCCGAACGTCGCCATTCGCCTCAACAACCTGGCCACGTTGCTGCAGGACACGAACCGGCTGGGTGAGGCCGAGCCGCTGTACCGGCGGGCGCTGGAAATTGGTGAGAAAACACTCGGCCCTGACCATCCGAACGTCGCCATTCGCCTCAACAACCTGGCCACGTTGCTGCAGGACACGAACCGGCTGGGCGAGGCCGAGCCGCTGATGCGGCGGGCGCTGG
Organism: uncultured Acidobacteriaceae bacterium; assembly: GCA_963782275.1. Lineage (GTDB taxonomy): Bacteria > Acidobacteriota > Terriglobia > Terriglobales > Acidobacteriaceae > Bog-257. The sequence goes on from CAWAJA010000020.1 coordinate 89,955, forward strand.
CGATTGATGAGCGCTCCTACGGCCCCGACCATCCAAACGTCGCCAGGGACCTCAACAACCTGGCGACGTTGCTGCAGGCCACGAACCGGCTGGGCGAGGCCGAGCCGCTTATGCGACGGCATCTCGGGATTTTCTGGAAATTCACCCGCGACACCGGTCACGAGCACCCGCACCTGCAAGCCGCAATCACTAATTACGCAAACCTGCTACAACAGATTGGATTATCAACGGAACAGGTCGAAGCAAGGTTGAAAGAAGCAGCTGCGAGTGTTTGAGGGCCCAGTCCAGTACCTTCGCGAGTTGGGCAGGGATGAGGAGGCGGACAAGCTGTAGAGGCTGCGCTCTATCTGATAGATCGTTTTGTATCAGGGCATGGGCTTTCGGCTCCGCTCAAAGCAGGCTTTCAGCCATGCCGCATAGGTGATTGGAAAACTGAGTTTCAGAGACTGCCGCAATCGGAAGTTGCGGTTCGGCGGTGGAACAAAATCTCCAAACCACGATTTCGCCTTGTATCGGGGCATGGCCTTTCGGCTCCCCTCAAGGCAGGCTTTTAGCCGTGCCGTAACTCGGTCAATGGATCCGGGCTTCAGCCCCTGCGGGGCTTCGTTTTCCCATCGCAAAGCGAAATCCCTGAGCGGCTAAAAAGCCGGGTGCAGGAAAGGACCTTTTCGGCATGGCTGAAAGCCTGCCTTGAGGGGAGCCGAAAGGCCATGCCCCGATACAAGGCGCAGTCTGTAGGAGCGCAAATTCCAATCGCGACCGGCGGGTCCGATTTGCCAACCTGGGACACCCGCCATGCTGCGCCAGAACCGAGGGCCCGAAGGGCGGCACAATCGTAGCCCAGGGCGTGAGCCCTGGGAAATCGCGGTTAATTGATCAGAGTCCCTTCAGGGACGGCACAAGTGGTTGTGCCGTCCTGCCGACTCGTGGAATTTTATGAACCTTACCCAGGACTTACACGCCCTGGGCTAACTTCAATTCCGCCCTGACGGGCTGGCGCATTGGCGATTCCAGCCCTAGCCGCGACCCACGCCTTTGCTTCAGTCGCCGAGGCTGTCATCGCGACCGAGGGCTTCAGCCCGAGGTGGAGGGACCTGCTTTTCGGGGCAACGGACAGCTTCCCACGATGTTAACGATTTTTCAGACGTTAGGCCAGCATTCGCGTTCCTTCCTGTTTCGGGACAACGCGTGTCTATCGATAACCCCTCCCCATCCACGCTTTAACTGGAATCAACAACTTAGACAAGATTCCACGGCAAATAATAGAGGCCCAAAGACTTATACGTAGATGATTGAGCCGCAGTGATTTACGGTGACAAATTGGCCCCGGCTCAATAACTTACTCACGCCCGCGAGTAGGCGGCATTAATCAACTTGGCAACACCAACACCTTGAGGCCTGACGACTGACGACCGGCTACCAGCAGCTGTTTTCAAAGAGCTTTTCCGGCCCGCACACTGGGTGCGGACTGCGGAGACACAACCACGCCGTCCCCGCACTTTCTCTGATAACGTGCCGTGCAAATTTTGCGCAAGGGCGCAGATCACGTTGGGATGTGCTTATGCAACTGTCCTACGCTGGACAAGACCGGACTAAAATGGGGCACCTAAGAGACGCATTGAGCCGCTCGTTGGGTGACTCGTTTGTGGCAGAACAAGAGGAGGGGAAGCTAATGCACATCGAAGAGCCATCTCGGAGTTTGATTTCTCTCACCCGCTTGCCAGTGACGAATGCCGTTTTGGCGATTGCGCTTGGGTTCGCGCTGACGACTATCTCGGTGCAATCTGCGCAGGCACAAACCTTCACCGTACTTCACAACTTGAATGGCTTGCAGGACGGGTACTATCCCACCAGCGGCGTGACGCTGGCCCGCAACGGAGACCTCTACGGCACAACCCAATACAGTGGCCTCTCCGGAGGAGATTGCTACCTGGGATGCGGCACGGCCTACCGGGTAGCCCGCAAAGGCTCGGGCTGGATCTTCACTCTGCTTTATAGCTTTGCCGGAGGCAACGACGGAGGCAATTCCACCGCCAGAGTGATCTTTGGCCCCGACGGCAGTCTCTACGGCACAACCTCCGGAGGCGGCGGGGGGAGTTGCGAAGGCGGCTGCGGAACGGTTTTCAATCTGAGACCACCACACGCCTCACCCAATGTTCTGGGCAACTGGACGGAGACGGTGCTCTATCGCTTCACCGGAGGCGACGATGGAGCCCCGCCAGAAGGGGCCGATCTCATCTTCGATCGGGCCGGCAATCTCTACGGCACCACGTTCGGCGGCGGCACGGGGAACTGCCAGGGAGGCTGCGGCACGGTCTACAAATTGACCCCCTCAAACGGCACCTGGACGGAGAGCGTCCTGCACAACTTCACGACTGAAGGTGGGGACGGGCAGCGTCCCTGGGGCGGGGTTATCTTCGATCAATCCGGCAACCTTTATGGCACGACGACGAATGGCCCGTTCGGCACCTTCGGCACCATCTACAAGTTGATTCCTGCAGGGCTGACCTGGACGGAGCAAATTCTGTATACCTTTCAGGGCACAAGCGACGGGGAATACCCTTACTCCGGTCTCGTCTTTGACCAGATGGGTAACCTTTACGGATCAACCTGCTGCGGGGGCCCCGGTGGAATCGGACGGTCTTCGAATTCACGCCTTCTGGAAACGGGACGTTATCCGTGCTGTACAGCAACTTTCGGCGGTTACGGCGGGCTGTACGGTAGTCTGGCCATGGATGCAGCCGGTAATCTCTATGGCACGACCAGCAACGGAGGCGCCTACAACTTCGGTTCGGTTTTCAAGCTGACACCGGGAAACGGCGGCTGGACGTACACCTCGCTGCACGATTTCTGCAGCGGGGGATGGCCATGCAGCGATGGAGCCTTACCTAACGGCGGGGTGGCATCGATTCCCAGGGAAGTTTTACGGCACGACGGCCGAAGGCGGAACGTCGATTCCGGGGTGATCTGGGAGATAACGCCGTAACCGAC
>CAWAJA010000021.1:0-435500 GCA_963782275.1 uncultured Acidobacteriaceae bacterium
TCATAATGCGGACATGATGTTCCGAGCCGCATTCGCCTGTCACATTGTCCCGAAACTGGCATGTGGGCGATAACTCCCGCGAAGTCGGCCAGCGTCCGGTAACGGCACGCCACGCCACGCCAACTTGCCGAATAACGCTAGTGCTTTTTCGGACACGACGCCGGGATGAGTGCTCATGGCTGAAAGAAGGTGTGAGGCGTCGCGTTCGAAAAAGCCGTCAGAAGGAAGCCGCTGGCGCGGCGGACGCGGGACTTATGCAAATTGAATGGAGCGAGCGAGGGTGTAGAAGTTCGTGGGAGTCGTCAAGGCGGGTGGAGGAGGAGCCGGCGCACCTGTGCAAAGACGAGTTGATGGCCGAAGTGAGCCTAGGTGAGGACAGGAAGAAGATGTCTGGGTGTAACCGAGACACACTTCGGCGAGACGCTTTGAAGCGCGCCGACAGTGCGGTGTGTGGGCGAGTGATTTCATGCAGCCGTGGCCAGGGGCGGTGGAGAACGGAGTTGGAGTTGTGCTGCGGTGAATCGTTCGATGACGGCCATGGGTCCGCCACAGTTGGGACAGCGCCACAGCGGGTGTGTAGGAGTGGCCGCCGTTTGCGATTCGTTTGTCGGTGGAGTGGCGTGGAGAGCGGCGAGGCACCGTGGCAGCAGGGCGGCGCGGCTTCGGTTGGCGAGGAAGCCGAAGTGGCGGATGCGGACGAAGCCCTTGGGGAGCAGGTGAAGTAGGAAGCGACGCAGAAACTCATCCCGTGAAACGGTCATCCACTTTCTGCCGGTTGTGGTCGGCAGAGTCACGCCAGCGGAAGGTAACCTGGCCGTCGGCCAGAGCGACCAGGCGATGATTGGAGATGGCGACGCGGTGGGTATAGCGGCCGAGATACTGCAGTACGTACTCGGGTCCGCCGAAGGGTGGTTTGGAGTAGACGATCCAGTCTTTGCGGAACAGGGGACGCAGCCAGGCCGCGAAAGCCTTGGGATTAGCGAGCGGTGCGAGTTCTCCGGCCAGGTGCAGTTGACCGCGCTCGAAGGCGGACTTCAGGCCGGCGACGAACTTGCCGCGAAACACGCGCCGCAATACAGCGATGGGAAGGAAGAAGCGTGGATGGGATCGAATCCAGCGGGTGTGATCGCGGGAGAGTCCGCCGGCAGGGACGACACAGTGGACATGGGGATGAAGTTGGATTTTCTGATTCCAGGTATGGAGCACGCTGAAGAAGCCGATCTCGGCGCCGAGATGGGCGGGATTGCGCGCGACTTCTAGCAGAGTTTCGGCGCTGGTCCGGAGCAGCAAACCATAGATGAGTTTCCTGTTCTGAAGGGCCAGCGCAGCCAGTTGCGGAGGCAGAGTGAAAACGACATGGACGTAGGGCGTGGGCAACAGTTCACGGCGACGCGCCGCTATCCAGCGTTCACGCGCACCAGTCTGACACTTGGGGCAGTGCCGATTGCGACACGAGTTGTAGGAGATGGCACGATGACCGCAGCTGGTGCACTCGTCGATATGGCCGCCGAGAGCGGCGGTGCGACAGCGCGCGATGGCCAGCAGGACCTTGAGGTGAGTCCAACGGAGCCAATGACAGTTGCGCGCGATGAAGTCTGCTCCTGCGCTGCGAATGATGTCGGCCACCTCTAACTGTGGCCGACTCATCTACTCCTCCTCGGACGACCTGCCTTTCTTCAGCACTAGCGCGTCCAGCGGACTCGCCGTGGCATGCAAGTGCCGTTGCGAGAGGTGGAGATAGCGAGCGGTCTCTTTCAGATCGTGATGGCCTAACAGGATCTGGATGGTGTGCAGGTCGGAGCCAGCTTCGAGCAGGTGGGTGGCGAAGCAGTGGCGCAGCACGTGGGGATAGATACGTTTCTTAATCCCGGCGCGGCGGGCGGCCTCGACGCAAGCGTGGTAGGGCGTCTTGTCATCCATGGGGTGATCGCCACTGTGCCAGCGGTTGCCGGGAAATAACCAGACGGACTTTTTGCGCAGACGTCGCCAATGAGCGCGCAGTTCCTCGAGCAGGACGGGGCTGAGCATGACGTCGCGGTCTTGCCGGCCTTTGCCGCCTTGAATGTGCACGACCATGCGTCGGCTATCGACATCGCTGACCTTCAGGCGCGTAAGCTCGGTGCGGCGCACACCAGTGCCATAGAGGGTCATCAAAATAGTGCGATAGAAGGCAGTGGGTGCGGCATCGATGAGCTGCGCGACCTCTTCCTGACTGAGAATCTTGGGGAGGCGATGGCGCTTCTTGGGATAGGGAGTGTCGGCCATGCTCCAGGGCCTCTTGAGCGTCTGGATGTAAAAGAAGCGCAGGGCGCAGAGATGGTTGGTCACCGAACCAGGAGCCAGTTTGTGCACGGTGAACAGCTGGGCTTGGTACTCGCGGATGTGCTGCGGTCCCAGGCGATCGGGCGAGCAGTGGAAGTGCTGGGCGAACCGCTCGATGAAGCGAATGTAACGCTGTGTGGTAGCCTCAGAGTAATGACGTCGCTGGAGTTCTTCCAGCATGATTCTGCGTAGATGGGTCACAGGGACACCTCCTTGTGACCCACAATTATCTAAGCCGAACAATCAGGACTGCCGTCATCACGCACGCGCCAGCGTCCGCCGCGCCAGCGGCTTCGTTCTGACGGGTGATCCGGAAGCTACGGAGATAGCGCTGCGCAAATGGCGAGAATTGAAATGTTCATAGTCACTTGCGGAAGGTAGGATTATTGGGCCCCGCCTTTTTCACGAAAGATCCAAACCAGATCCCTCGCTTCGCTCCCAATGACAACAACTCAAACAAAGGACTTAGCCGACGCTGTTGCAGACTTGTCATTCCTGTTTCAACCTGCCCCAGCAGGTCCGTTGCTCGTGATGACAAGCCATGCCCGTGATGGCAAGCCGTATAGGTTCGCCGTTTCAGGGTCGGTGAGGGTGAAGCTCTCCGAGACGCGGCCCAGCGTTGTACAATGCCCAACTCGGATTCCGTATGGACCTCTCAGTTGATGGCGTCGATTTCCCTCCTCTAGACGCGAGCCGCGAGTTAGATCCCGAGCGACCCTGCGAGCGAGCGCAATCTCAATGACGAGCCCCGCATCCTCAGCTCGCCGGATCGCCGCACTTGTCCTCTACAACATCGCGGCAACGCTTGTGCTGGTACTGGTGCTGGAAGGGATCGCCAGCATCTATTACGCCTTTCGCGAGGCGTTCGTGTCGCCGCCGGTCGCGGAAAGTCTTTACACCGCGTACGATCGCGACCTCGGATGGATAAATCTCCCCAACGTCTATCTCCCTAACATGTACGGTCCGGGGAAATATCTGAAGACGAACTCGCAGCGGTTCCGCAACAACGAGGATTTCGCGCAGCAGGTGCCGCGCGGCACGACGCGCATCATCTGCTCAGGCGATTCCTTCACCCTGGGCTTCGGAGTTGACAACGACCACACCTGGCCGCAGCTTCTGGCGACGCGCGCGCCGAATATCGAGGCCGTCAACATGGGTCAAGGCGGATACGGCGCGGACCAAGCCTATCTCTGGTACAAGCGCGACGGAACCCCGCTGGACCACAACATCCAGATACTGGCGCTCATCGCACCCGATTTCTACCGCATGCAGCACTCGTCGTTCAACGGGTATGGGAAGCCGATGCTCGCCGTCGAAAACGACCGCCTGGTGACGAAGAACGTTCCCGTTCCACGCTCGATGCAAGTCTGGTCGCCGAAGTTATCGCGCGCGACAAACGCTCTGTCGAACCTGAGTATCACGCGCCTGCTCCGCCATGTGCTGAAGCTTGACGTTGCCCCCGCGCTGACCGAGTCTCGGAGGGAACTCAACCAGGAGACGGCGTTGGCCGCGTCGTACATGCTTGACGATCTGCTGGCGATCAACCGAGCCAAGAACAGCGTGCTGGTTCTGGCTTACCTTCCAACACGCGAAGAGTCTGGCGGAGACCTGAAAACGTCGTGGCGCAAGTTCATGGCTGAATACGCGCGACAACGTGGCGTTCTGTTCCTCGATGTGGCTGACGACTTCCACGGTCTCTCTCCGCAGCAGTTGGACGAGTTCTTCATCGGCGCGGGAGCGGTCGATTTTCCCGGCGCGGCCGGTCACTACACGGACGCGGGCAACGGGTTCGTCGCCGACGTGATCTATCGACGGTTGCTGGCGAATCCGGAGACGGCGGCAAAGTTTCACACCTCGGTAAGCAACGCCCTGCCCTAGATATGGCAAGATAGAGCACCCATGTCTCGCATAGTTCAGGTTTGGGCCCCCGTCCTCTACGGGCTTCTGTTTGTCCTGGCCCAGCCACTCGCGTGGAGTACGCCACAGCAGGAAGTGCGAGGAACGGTCAAAGATCGTAGCGGCGCCGTCGTGGCCCGCGCGCAGGTACTATTGCGCGTCGATGGGGAGGAATTCACCCGGCTAAGCCAACCCGATGGCAGTTTCGTCTTCAGCGGCGTGACCGGAGAGAGCGGCGCCGTGACGGTCAGTGCTCCGGGCTTTGCGAACAGCACCACCGCTTGGCAAGCGGGACAGAACAACTTGGCAATCACGCTCACGCTGGCGACGGTGCAACAGAGCCTCGACGTGACTTCGACGCGCACCTCGATCCTGCCGACCGGAGTTGATGACGTGGAAGCGCAGCCCGACGCGGTGGTTGTGCGTTCGACGCAGTTGCAGCAGTGGGGCGCGCTGGCTATCGATGACAAGCTGCGCCAGGTGCCCGGCTTTTCTCTGCTGCGCAGATCAGGAAGCCAGACGGCGAATCCCACGTCGCAGGGCGTGTCGCTGCGTGGACTGGGCGCCAGTGGCGCCAGCCGCGCGCTTGTGCTGGCCGACGGCATTCCACTGAACGATCCTTTCGGTGGGTGGATTTACTGGGCGCGCGTGCCGCAAGCATCGTTGAGCGAAGTGCAGATTGTGCCGGGAGGAGTCTCGGCTTTGTACGGAAACGATGCCTTGAGCGGTGTGGTGAATCTTGAGACGCGTTCCGCGGTGCAAACAGACGCCTTCATCCAGGGATCGTATGGGAACGAGAACGCGCCTTTTGGCTCGGGTTGGGGCGCATTGCGCTTGGGACAGTGGACGATGTCGGCCAGCGGCGAAGGATTTCGTACCGACGGTTACATTGCGGTGCCGCAAAACGTTCGCGGCTCGGTGGACACGCCGGTCGCCTCGCAATACGGCAGCGGAGATGTGCGCCTGGAGCGCTTGTTCGGCGACCGGGGGCGCATCTTCCTGAACGGCTCACTCTATGGAGAGAACCGGAACAATGGCACGCCGCTCCAGGTCAACAACACTACGATTCGGCAATTGGCCTTCGGGACGGATTGCGATGTCGAGGGTGCTGGCCTGTTCACGCTGCGTTTGTATGGCGGGACCCAGAATTACTACCAGACCTTTTCGTCGACTGCGGCGAATCGGAATAGTGAGTCACTGACTGATGTGCAGCGGGTTCCGGTGCAACAAATGGGCATGATCGCGCAATGGTCAAAGCAGATCGCGAGCCGTCTTACCTTGCTGGCAGGTCTTGACGGTATGAGCGTCACGGGCTTCAGTGATGAGGTCAGTTACTCCGCGGGCAAGCCGACCGCACATTTGTCGAATGGGGGCACGCAGCAGTCGCTGGGCCTATTCGCCGAAGGAATCGTGCAGATCACGCCGAAGTGGTCGGTGACGTTTTCTGGACGCGAGGACTTGTGGAGCAACTACGGTGCGACCTCGACGCGAATTCCGACCAGCGGCAAGCCGACCTATATCGCCTATCCTGACCGGGGACAGAACGCCTTCAGCCCGCGGCTGACGACGTCCTACCGCGTGGGCGAGCATACCGTGCTCTATGCTTCCGCTTATCGCTCGTTTCGCGCTCCCACGCTGAACGAGCTCTACCGCAGCTTCCGAGTCGGCAACGTGCAGACGTTGGCCAATCCTTTCCTGCAGGCCGAGCACTTTACCGGAGCGGAAGGCGGAGTGCGCGCCACCATGTTGCAAAACCGCATCACACTTTGGGGCGTCGGATTCTGGGGCGTGGTGACCGATCCGGTCGCGAATGTGACCCTCAGCACCACTCCGCAACTCATCGTGCGCATGCGCGAAAACCTGGGCCGCATTCAGGCGCCCGGGCTCCAGGCCGGCATCAACTACAACGTGACCAACCGCATTTGGCTGAGCTGCGCTTACCAGTTCATCAATTCCACGGTCTCGTCGTTTCCTGCGAACCCAGCTCTGGTGGGGAACCAGGTTCCGCTGATACCTAAGAACGAGCTGGTTTTCCAGGGAACCTGGGCTGCGCCGCTGAAGATTTTCGTCGCCATCCAGGGACGGACCGCCAGCAACGAATTCGATGACGATCAGAACCTGTTGCCGCTCGGCGCCTACTTCGTGCTTAGCGCAACTGTTTCGCGGCCGCTGCCGAAGGGCTTCGACGTGTTCTTCCAGGGAGAAAACTTGACAAACAGCCAATACGACATTGCACGCACGCCGGTCGTGACCCTGGGCCAGCCAATCCTGGCTCGCTTTGGCGTGCGCTGGCACAGCCGGAAATAAAAGGAACCACATTCCGCGCACAGCAGGAAGTTCATTCGTGAATCAGTTCCACTCGGCGTCCGGGGAGAAGGTTCCCGTAGAATGAGATGTATGCCCCTTCGCGCCCGGTTCCCAGCGATCGTTGCCGTTGCATTGGCAATTGTTCCAATTTATGGCATCGCCCAAACCGAGCAGCCAACTAATTCCGCGGACGCGGCAAAGGTCCTGAGAAGCGATCCGCTGCATGTGTTCAGCGAGTCGGTGCAGGCGTTGTCGGCCAGCGTGACCAAGTCTGTGGTGCAGGTCCTGACCAGCGGTTATGCGCTGAGCGGCGAGAACCAAAAGACGGACACGGCGTATCTGGCTCCGGAACACGGCATCGGCGCGGGAGTTATCTTGTCGCCCGATGGTTTGATCGTGACCAACGCGCACGTCGTGCAAGGCGCCAGGAGAATCCGCGTGCGGCTGCAGGGTCTGGAGAAGCAGTCTTCCGCTGCACGATCGGAACCGCTCGGTCCCATCGAGGCTAAGCTCATGGGCTTGGATCGCCAAACCGACCTTGCGGTGCTGAAGATTGACATGACCGGCTTGCCGGCGCTCCGGCTCGCCGAGTCCGACAAGCTGAAACAGGGAGAAATCGTCTTCGCCTTTGGTAGCCCGCTGGGACTGGAGAACTCCGTCACCATGGGCGTGGTCAGCTCGACAGCGCGGCAAATCGATCCCGATAATCCCGCCATCTACATCCAGACGGACGCTCCCATCAATCCAGGCAACAGCGGCGGCCCGCTGGTCGATGTGGATGGCCACGTGGTCGGCATCAACACTTTCATCCTGACGCAGTCGGGCGGCAATGAAGGACTCGGCTTCGCAATTCCGAGTGACGTGGTGCGCAACATCTACGACCAGATTCGCACCGAAGGCCATGTGCATCGCGGCCAGATTGGAGTTTTTCTTCGCACCATCACGCCGGACCTGGTCGAAGGACTGCATCTTCCAGTGAATCGCGGTGTGCTGCTGGAAGACGTGAGTCCTGGCTCGCCCGCAGACAAGGCCGGTCTGAAGGTCGGCGACATTGTCACCAGCGTTGGCGGCAAGCCGGTGAACAATGTGCGCCAGTTCGCGCTCGACTTGTACACATACAAGATCGGACAGAAGGCGGAGATCGGCGTGTTGCGCGACGGCAAGGCGACCACGCTCCCGGTGCAGGTGATCCAGCGGCCCGACGATCCGATGCGCTTCGCCGATTTGGTTAGCGGCCCGAACAACCTGGTGAACCGCATCGGAGTAGTCGGTGTCAACATTAACGCCGAGCTAAAAGAAGTGCTGGGAGAGATGCGTATCCCTGGCGGCGTGCTGGTCGCCGCAAAGACCCCTACCAGCACTTTGCTAGGGGAAGGTCCGCAGCCGGGCGATGTCATCCACGCCGTCAACGGCACTCCCATTCAGGACTTGGCGGAATTGAAGCAGAAGCTGCGCCAGATCAAGCCCGGACAACCCATCGTGCTGCAGATCGAGCGCTCAGACCAGTTGAGCTTTCTGGTACTGGAGTCGGAGTAGACGCTACGCATCGTTAGGTTTGTCATCACGAGCAACGGACCTGCTGGGGCAGGTTGAAACAGGAATGACAAATCTGCAACAGCGTCGGCTAAGTCCTTTGTTTGAGTTGTTGTCATTGGGAGCGCAGCGAAGGACCAGCTTTTTGCCTTCTCCACCGAACAGCAGATTCCTCTCGCCCGAAACCGGGACGCTCCGTCGAAAATCGTTCACCACGGAGACACGGAGCACACGGAGTTTTGGTTTCCACAAAGTTTTCTCCGTGATCTCCGTGGCCTCCGTGGTTAATTTTCGTCCCCAGGGTTGGGCTGAGAAGCGAGCTTTAACCCAGCGCCTGTTCTAAATCAGCGATCAGGTCCTCAACGTCTTCGATTCCCACGGAGATCCGCACCATGCCATCGGTGAGCCCGATTGCCTTGCGCCCTGCAGGCCCAATCGCCGCATGGGTCATGCTCGCGGGATGCGAGATCAGCGTTTCGACTCCGCCCAGCGATTCGCCCATCGTGCACACGCGTACACGTTTGAGCAGCCGCTTGGCGTTGGCGAGCGAGCCGGTCTCGAAGGTGATCATCGAGCCAAAGCCCGACATCTGGCGTGCACGCCAGCTCGTATTGCGGATGGCTCTTCAGTCCCGGATAAAACACTTGCTTCACCTTGCGATGCCGGCTGAGAAAGTCGGCCATGACGCGTCCGCTGGCGTCGTGCTGTTTCATGCGCACAGCCAGCGTCTTGGTGCCGCGCAACACCAGCCAACACTCGAAGGGCGACAGGATTGCGCCCGCGGCTTTTTGAATGAATGCCAGTTTCTCGGCCTGTTCTTTCGTCGTGCAGACGAGCACGCCGCCCGAGGCCGTCACTGTGGCCGTTGAGGAACTTCGTGGTCGAATGCATCACCATGTCGGCGCCAAACTTGATGGGCTGCTGGAAGTAAGGTGACATAAACGTGTTGTCCACCACGACCTCGCAGCCGCGCTTGTGTGCGATCGCGCTGACCGCCGCGATGTCGGTGAGCCCCATCAGCGGGTTGGTCGGCGTCTCGATGTACACATAGCGCGTGTTCTTGCGGATGGCGCGTTCCACGTTGCGCGGATCGGTCGTATCCACGTAAGTGAATTCGAGGCCGAAGTTCGCCATGATCTGGTTGAAGAGTCGCGGCACGCCGCCGTACAAGATTGTTGGAGGCGACGATGTGGTCGCCGGACTTCATGAGTTGGCACATCGCGACCACGGCGGCCATTCCGCTGGAGAACACCGGCGCGGCGATGCCGCCCTCCAGCGATGCCAGGTTCTGCTCCAGGCGGGTGCGCGTGGGATTGGCGGCGCGCGAGTAGTCGTAGCCTTTGGTTACGCCGAGTTCTTCCTGCGCGTAAGTCGAGGTCGCAAAAATCGGAGGAGCGACGGCGCCCGTGGATGGGTCAGGGCTCGTTGCCGACGTGGATGGCGCGAGTGGAAAAGCCAGCGTTTTTCTTGGACATAAGAGCCTAAAGAATTCACCACGGGACACGGAGGAAGGAACCATTTCACCACGGAGGCACGGAGAGCACGGAGTTATTTATTTTCTTGTGTGTCTATGTGCTGCGCGTTTGCATGGTGAAAACGTATTCTTGGTCTTCTGGGACAACGGACCTCAAAGAATCACCATGCGAAGGAACTGGGACGTAAACAAAAATCAATTCTCCGTGTCCTCCGTGCCTCCGTGGTGAAAGGTTTCCCTCCTCCGTGCCTCCGTGCCGAAGAATCAATGCTTCTCGTTGAAGTGGAAAATGTCTTTCGACAGATACCGTTCGGCGGAGTCGGGTATCAGCGTCGCCACACGTTTGCCCGGCCCCAGACGCCGTGCAATGCCGATGGCCGCAAAGACGTTGGCGCCCGCGCTCGACCCGGCCAGCACTCCCTCGATGGCAGCCAGCTTCTTCACCATGTCAAAGGCATCGTGATCGCTGACCGCGATGATCTCATCGGCCAGCGACAGGTCGCAGGTCTTGGGGATGAAGCTCGCGCCAATGCCTTCCACTTCATGTTCGCCGGCAGGGCCACCGCCCAGCACCGAGCCTTGGGTTTCGACCACAATGCCTAGCACGTTGGGATTGCGTTCCTTGAAGTAGCGCGCCACGCCGGTGAACGTGCCCCCGGTGCCCGAGCCGATGACAACGGCATCCACTTGCCCGCCAAGCTGTTCGTAGAGTTCGTGGGCGGTGGTTTCGTAATGGAAGTCGGGATTGTCCGGGTTCTCGAATTGTCCCGCGACAAACGAGTTCGGCGTTTTCGCGGCGCGCGCTTTCATGTAATTGATGGCGCCCATCATGCCTTCCGCCTGCGGAGTACGAACAACTTCCGCGCCCAGGGCTTCCATCAGCGTGACTTTCTCGATCGAGAAACCCTCCGGCACCGCAAGCACGGTTTTGTATCCACGGCCGGAGCCGATCAGCGCGAGTCCTACGCCGGTGTTGCCGGCCGTGGCCTCGAAAATGGTTGCGCCAGGGTTGCAGCGCGCCGGATTTCTCCGCCTTCATGATCATGCCCAGCGCAGCGCGGTCTTTGATGCTGCCGCCCGGATTCAAGTATTCGAGCTTGGCATACACGTCGGCGGCGTCAGGTGGAACAATTTTGCGAAGGTGAAGGATTGGGGTTTCGCCGACCAGTTCAGTGATGTCCTCGGCGACCCGGGGCCCCCGACTCGCGCCGCCTTTGCGCGAGTTGGGGTGGTGGAGCCGCAGGGAAGTCATCTCAGCAGTCTTCATGAGTACCTTGGAGGTGATAACTTTCAAGGTTACGTGAAGCAGAAGAGGTCGGTCAACGCTAGGCACGTCGACGGAACTCCGTTGTGGGTCCCCACTCGCTCCACTACAATTCCACCAAGTCGCTTACCATCAAAGCCGAGAACCGCCGAGTTGCCAAGGAGAACGATCATGGTCCGCAGTCCCGTTTTGTGTGTGCTAGTACTTGCACTCGTCGCGTTGACTGGCGTTTCCTGGGGTCAAGGGAATCCTCCACAGTACTCGATTACCGGCACGGTTACCTATCGCGAGCGCATGGCGCTACCGCCGGATGCGGCCATAGACGTTCGCTTGGAAGACACGTCGCTGCAAGACGCGCCAGCCAAGCTAATCGGCGAGTCCGTCTTTGCCGCAGCGGGGCAGCAGGTGCCCATCTCCTTCCAGGTCTCCTTCAATCCTGCGGACATCAACCCGGCGCATACCTATCGGGTACGTGCGAATATTACTGTCAGCGGCACGATGATCTTCACATCCACCACGGCGTATCCCGTCATTACCCAGGGTGCGCCAATGCAGGCCAACATCATGCTGCAAAAAGTGCAGGCGCCACAACCGGAAAAGAGCGGTGGGCCGAAGTTGCACGGCACGTATTGGTCACTTGTTGAACTGAACGGCAAGCCAGCCGTGCCCGGCATGGGCAAGACTCAGCCGTACATCAGGTTGCACCGGGAGCAAAGCAGGCTCGAGGGGTCTAGCGGGTGCAATGGCGTAGTTGGAACGTACCTTGTGGAGCAGAATGCTCTACAGTTCAATCCGTCTGCCACAACAATGATGATGTGCCCGCAACCCCTGATGGAGCAGGAGCAAGCCCTGATCGCCGCGCTCAAGGCGACATCAAGCTACAAAATCGATGGGGACATCCTCGATCTGATCGATGGGACGGCGGTGGTGGCGCGATTCCAGGCTGCCCCAAAGAGCGACTAGCAACGAAGAAAAGCCTACAGCCCCAGACGCTAGTTGCTAGAGGCTAGTTGCCGCCTGTTCTAGTTGAACGGCCTTCTGTGCCGCCGGAGGTCGGGGACTTCGTCGTCCTCGTCGCGCAGGCGCGGCTTTTCGCGCGGTGGTTGTTTTTCGCCCGCTGTGAAAGTGCGCTCCTCGCTACGGCCGATGCGCTTGTGCGCGTACAGGCCTTCCAGGATGAACTCCGCTCCCGACACCAGCACCTCCGAAGGTTCTTTGCCACTCAGCCCCAGTGCGCTCAGCTTGTCGAGCAAGCCCTGAATGCTGCGCAGCTTGTGCAGCATCTCCTGCGCGCTGGCCGAGTCGCGCATCTGGATTTCGCCGCCCAGATCGAACCACTGCACGACCTGATTCATGCTGCTGTTGCCGTGAAAATATTTGTCGTACGTGCGGGCGACAGCGGAGCGAATAATTTCGCGCACCACGGTGTCGGCGCCCTTCAACTCGCCTTCATATTCCAGTTCAAGCTTGCCGGTCATGGCCGGCATGGCAGCGTAGATATCGCCGACGCGCGGGACCACGAGCTTCTCTCCCCAACGAATCGCGCGCCGCTCGGCGTTGGAGATGACGTTTTCCATGGCGCTGATCGGCAGTCGCTGGCTCACTCCGGAGCGCTTGTCAATACGCTTGTCTTCGCGCGCGACGAATGCGATCTGCTCGATGACCTGGCTCACGAAGTTTGGGACTTGGAGCTGGTGACCATTGCGCTCCGTCCACGCTTCTTGCGCAGTGATCGAGATGCCCTCCTCCAGAGTTGCCGGATAGTGAGTGCGAATCTCGGAGCCGATGCGGTCCTTCAGCGGCGTGATGATCTTGCCGCGTGCGGTGTAGTCCTCGGGATTGGCAGTGAAAACCAGCGCGACGTCGAGCCCCAGGCGTACCGGGTAACCCTTAATCTGCACGTCGCCTTCCTGCATGATGTTGAACAGTCCGACCTGAATCTTGCCGGCGAGGTCGGGCAGCTCGTTGATGGCGAAGATGCCGCGATTGGCGCGCGGCAGCAACCCGTAATGCACGGTGTACTCACTGCCCAGTTCGTGGCCGCCTTTGGCCGCTTTGATGGGATCGATGTCGCCGATCAGGTCCGCGATGGTGACATCAGGCGTTGCCAGCTTCTCGACGTAGCGATCCTCAGGTGTGAGATACGAGATCGACGCTTCATCGGGATTGTTGGCCAGCAGCTCACGGCAGCGCCGGCAGATGGGCGTGAAAGGATTATCGTGGATTTCGCAGCCGCGCAGGTACGGCAGGTGCGGATCGAGAAGGCTGGTGAGCGCGCGCAGGATGCGGCTCTTCGCCTGGCCGCGCAATCCGAGAAGAATGAAATTGTGCCGTGACAGGACCGCGTTAACGATCTGCGGGATGACCGTGTCGTCATAGCCGACGATGCCGGGGAAGACCGGGCCGCCGGAGCGCACCCGCGCGATGAGGTTGTCCCGCATCTCGTCTTTCACGCGCCGGTTGCGCACCCGCGGTTCGGAAAACTGCTGGCTGCGACGAAGCTCACCCAACGTCTGCGGAAGATTACTCAAGGGGTCGATACCTCCCAGGGTCACGGCCGTCATGCTTGTACGGAAACCGTATGGCGCCGAATGTTGGTATTTTACGCCTGCGCTGAATCATGCGCCTGCGTGGTGAATTCGCTGGACGTAACCCAGTTGGAGTTGAACGGGAATTCGCCTTCCGGTATGGTTCTTGGGCTATGACTCCGCGAGAGACTTTTCTCAGCTATTCGCAAGCCCTCGATCGCGGTGACTTTGCCACCATGACGTTACTCGTGGACGAAGAATTTCGCCTCGAAGGCGCTGGCCTCGACGGTATTGGGAAAGCCGGTTTCCTAGCTGCGATGAAAGCGCAGATGACGGCCTTCCCGGACTATTCCGAGAACCCGACCTATGTGGAAGAGCGCGGAGACCGGGTTCCACTTCGTCGCGCACGTTACGGGCACCCAGCGAGGGACGCTCGCATTACCTGGTATGACTCCCATCGAAGCGACGGGCCGGGTTATCCAATTGCCGCCCGAGCCGGCGTGGGTGCAGGTACGCAATGGCAAGCTGCTGGTCTACCACGTCGAAGCTGTTGCTGGAGGAGGTATCGAAGGCATTCTGGCACAGCTCAAAGCGCCAGAGACCTAAATTTTTCCCCCGAGGCCCGATCCCACGCGTGACTCAGGCCGTTAACTGCGGCGCCCTCACCCGTTCCGCGTCGAGTACCACGGCAATTGCCTGGACGACCGCCGCGAGGCGAACGGCCGCCAGCATTTTTTCCTCACTGATGCCTTTCTCCCGCAGCGATTTTTCGTGGGAGTCAACGCACGCCCCGCAATTGTTGATGGCCGACACGGTCGTGGCCCACAGCTCGAAATCCAGGGGATCAATACCATGAGTGCGCATCACGTTCATGCGCAATCCGGAGCGCATGGTGCTGTACTTCTCATTGGAAGTCAGATGACGGAAGCGGTAGAAGACATTGTTCATCGCCATGATGGCCGCCGCTCCTTTGGCCGCATCGAGGGCCGCGGGCGTTAGATGGGCCGCCGCTTCCTCCAGCGCAGCCTCAACGAACCGCTCATTACGCGAGGCGATGGCCGACGCAACCACGGTTCCCCATAACGGCTGTTCCGTCAGGTCCGTCTGTTGACGGACGACGTTGGAGAAATTCAGCTTCAGGTCTTTGGCATAAGAAGGCAGACTTTCGATGACTTCATCAAGATTCATGTGCCTCTCCTTACAAAACTACTTCACAGATGTGGATTACAACAGCACGCAGGCTTCCTCAAAACTCAGCCGCGGATTACCGGGAAATAGCTTGGCAGGGTCGCCGTATCCGATGTTACAAAGGAAATTCGAGCGCACGTGCGTGGTGGGGAAGAACTCCTGATCGCAATCGTGTTCCTCGCGTCCAGCTCCGAAGAAAGCGTGGTCCACCTTGGCATTGTCGAATCCCGACATCGGCCCGCAATCCAGCCCCAATGCGCGTGCGGCGATGATCATATAGGCACCCTGCAAGGTCGAGTTACGCTTGGCGGTAGCCTCGGCCAGCTCCGGGCTGTTCGCAAATGCCTCTCGGGCTTTCGGATTATTCGGAAACAGCTTGGGTAGCTTGTCGTAGAAGCGCACGTCGTAGCCGATGATCGCAGTCACCGGCGCTTTCATCGTCTTCTCAACGTTGCCAGGCGACAGGGCAGGCAGGAGCTTCTGCTTGGCTTCGGACGTCCGCAAGAACAGAATTCGTGCTGGAGATCCGTTAGAGCTCGTCGGCCCCCACTTCATCAAGTCGTAGATCTGCCGCAGCAGGTCGTCGCTGACCGGCTTGTCCAGCCACGCCGTATGGGTACGTGCCTGGCGAAAGATTTGATCGAGGGCTTCGTCGCTGAGCGGATGATGCATATCGCAGACCCCCATTTCGACCTTGTACTGCTAAGGGGCTTTACAGAGAACATACGGCTTCCCCATCCGGGCGGAGCCGCATGAGTATGTAAGCTAAGAATGTTTGAATGCAGTAGCTGCGCAGGCTTTGCAGATGCCCTGCAACTCAATACTAAACTTCTCCACCCTGAATCCGGAAGGGATGGCGCCTCGCAGCTTTACGGGAGCGAGCGAGTCGACCGGCAGGTCAGTGATGGAACGGCAGCGGGTGCAAACCAGATGATGATGAGGATGGCGGTTGGCGTCGATGCGCCAGGGACCATGATGAGGGCTGACTTCGTGCAGCATGCCAGCGTGCACGAAAGTCTTGAGGTTCTTGTAAACCGTCGCGAGTGAGATCGACGGCAAGTCTTGTTTTACCTGCTCGTAGATCTCCTCCGGCGAATAATGTCCGGGTCGTGACACCAGCGCTTCGTAGATGTTTTGTCTCTGGTGTGTCGCCGCTAGATTGTGCTCGCGGCACAGCTGGCGAAACTCGTTGTAAGTCTCCCGGCGCATGGTTGTTGGATGATAACAATTATCAAAGGATTCAGTTTCTCGCAGGAGGTTTTTCCCCGTTTTCCCTCTACTGCGGCCAGATTGCATGAAGCGCGCCTGTGGTAGTCTCATTCCTCATAGCGCCTGTCTTAATCATGGGGACCCAGACAACACCTCCAGCCGCTGATTCGTCGTACCCGCAAGTTGTTTCCGTCGGAGCAGGGCACAGCTCATCTCGTCGTGAGTGGACTGCTTCGATGTGGTTCGACCTTGGAATCGCGGTCGTGGCTGGGTTGCTGTATGCCCTGATCGTGATGGGACCCGGACCGCTGAATCCGAGCAACGTGGATTGGGTTACGGTCGACCCAGCGTACCACTACATCGGATGGGAGCTGTTTCGGCAGGACCCACATCTTCATTGGCCGCTCACGTACACCGACAGGGTGGGTTAT
This sequence comes from uncultured Acidobacteriaceae bacterium, assembly GCA_963782275.1. Taxonomy (GTDB): domain Bacteria; phylum Acidobacteriota; class Terriglobia; order Terriglobales; family Acidobacteriaceae; genus Bog-257. Next base: position 16,153 of record CAWAJA010000021.1, read on the forward strand.
CCGCAGGGAGAATCTGTCGCGTTACTGGACTTGAATCCTCTACTGGCGGTGGTGCTAAAACCGCTGTCGCCATTCCTCCCGGAGCCAATGCAGTACTTCGGCCTCGAGGCGGTGCTCGCCTGTGCGTTGCAGTTCTTCTTCGCGTTCAGGATTTTCCGTCTGATTCTAGGAACGAACCTGCTGGGGATCGTGCTGTGCGGCATTTTCTTTCTGCTGGTGCCGCCATTGAATTACCGGTTCATGGGGCATTACTCGCTTAGCAATCATTGGCTGCTGCTCGCAGCGCTGCTGCTGTTCCTACAGGTGCGGCCGGAGTCTAATCGACCCACCCAAGCAAAAGAAGCTTGGGTGGGGCACCCGCACCCGCCAAAGGCAGTTCGGCAGTTCGTGATTTACGGCACTCTGTTGGCGGCGGTCTCGGTTGGCATCAACCCGTACATTGCATTCCAGGTATTGATGGTGCTGGCTGCAGGCGTGGTCAGCCTGCTCTGGCAAAGAAGGTTGACACTTCCGCGGGCAGCCGGCGTCATGTTGTTATTTTGCGCGAGTGGATTCGTTGTGGCGTATTCGCTTGGCCTGGTTATCGCAGGAGGACGCGGCTATACGACCGGCGGCTATCGCGTCTTCTCCCTCAATCTGTTGTCCCCCGTCGATCCTCGCGGCTGGACATCCATTCTGTTTCCTCGGCTGCCGGGAGCGACCCCCGGCCAATACGAAGGCTACAACTACCTGGGCGTCGGCGTGCTGGTTTTGGCTTCGATCGTTTTGGCGATGGCTGTCTTACGAAGGAACAAGTTGCCATCGCTAAACCCGCGTTGGCTCTTGCCGCTGCTGCTTTGCTGCGTAGTACTTACACTGCTCGCGCTTTCCACCCGTGTCACTCTGGGATCGCGAACTTTACTGGATCTTGACCCAAACGGAAAGTTGTCTCCGTATCTCGCGTCGCTGCGGGCAAGCGGACGTTTGTTCTGGACGCCTTACTATTTAGTCCTCGTGGTCGTGCTCGCCGCGCCATTTCTGTTCTTCCGCAAGCTATGGGCAAACGCTTTGCTGGGGTGCGCGCTGCTTCTGCAAATTGCCGACACACAGTCACTCCGTCATTGGGTACACACGACAATCAGCGAAGAGCATCCATCTCCGTTGAAGTCGCCGATATGGTCCACGTTGGGCGCCGTTCACCAGAACCTCATTGTTCTTCCGGCCTGGCAGTGTGGCGGCAGCGCAGCGCCGCTTGGTCCGGAGAGTTACAGGACCTTCGGCTTCCTGGCGGTCAAGCAGAAGATGAGGATAAACAGCTATCAATCGGCGCGTTACACCGAGGTCGCACGCGACTGGCATTGCCATCAAGCCATCGCCGCTCTCTCGGAGCATGCGCTCTCGCCGGATTCCGCGTACGTGGTAAGTCCTGAAATTGCCGCCCGCATCGAGCAAGGTCCAACTGGGCCGGGAAAGTGCCACGATCTTGATCGAGTTATCCTGTGTTCCATGAAAACAGATTTCGGATTGAGTCCTGTCCTGATGACTCCGGAGGCCAGGCTGGAGAGCGCCATCGCAAATCCCAGCTTTGAAGATGGTGACATTTCCCCGTGGTCGCCAGTCTGGGAAGTAAACGCCAGCGCCAGTTCCGCACGAGCGCGCAGCGGAACGCACAGCCTAGCGGAAAGTGGAACAGGAAGCGTTTATCAAGATGTGACTTCCCTCGAACCGGGTGTGACCTACACGATTTCTGCCTGGGTGTCTGGTTCGCCAGATGCAACCGCGCCAGTGCAATTGACAATTTATGACCCGACCGACAACGTCTCCACGTCTTCGCCCTTCGTTAACGTTGGACGAAACTGGCAGAACATTTCTCAATCCTTCACCGCCGGACGGGAAGGCGCGGTCCGGATTCATCTGTTGCGAGGTCCGGGATCGGGAACCGTCTACTGGGATGACGTTCAGATCTCACGTGACAAGTAGATATTGCTAAGAGACACTGACTCGTGAGTACGGTACAAACGAATTTGGGACAGCCGGAGCGGATAGCTCATTTTCAAGGTCGCAACGTCGCTATCAAACTCGTTCTTTTCCTACTTTCCGCCACTCTCGGTGCAGTGGCGTTCTTTGCGTTCGACTATCTCTACAGTTCGGCGCTTCAGGGCTCGGTTGTCTCCGGTGGTGCGGAGGGATACTGCTTCGCTCCCCGTGATCCGGTACGCTTCTTTGCTTTGGCGCCGAACTGTTCCTGCATTCGCCTGTGGGGTAAATCGTCGTATCCGATGTTCACCAACAATCTCGGTTTTCGGGACGAGCGAGTTCGTGACGTTCCGCTGACGGATGACAAGCCGCGGGTGCTCATTCTTGGCGATTCGCACGCCGAAGGAATGACGGCTTGGGAAGATACGTTTGTCGGCCGCATTGCGGCAAATTTTCCGCAATACGACTTCTTGAACGGCAGCATGGGAGCCTACTCGCCATCGAACTATCTCAACACGGCGCGCATTGTAATTCAGAAGGGAATTGAAGTTGACGAAGTGATCGTCTTCATCGACATCTCTGACGCGCAGGACGAAGCTGCTCTGTACTTTGACAAGGACTCGTCTGGCGCAGTATCCATTGCTGACCGGAAGTACACCTTCGACACCCGCTATTCCAACCTTCGCAAATGGATCACCGAACGCCTGCTGATCACCGACGACATCGTCGAGTTCCTTGAAAAGAACCTGGTCCGCCTCGGCTATTACCATCTCGACCGCGGAGACGATGGTAACGAATTCGATCAGGAGCGAGGCGCATGGACCTATCGCAGGGTTTCGGACACGCAGCCCTTCGAGACCGGCTATGCGCCGCTCGGTTTGGAAGGCGGCATCGCAAAAGAGAAAGCCAAGATGGACCTGCTTTGGCAAGAACTGGCCAAGCGAAACATTCCCATCAGCGTCGTCGTCTATCCGTGGCCGACACAAATCGCTCACGACACCGCCGATTCTCGTCAGGTGCGCATCTGGCGCGAGTGGTGTGAAGGCAAGTGCAAGCGTTTCGTCTCGTTGTTCCCAGCCTTTTTTTCGGTGAAAGCACAATGCCCGCGGTTGGAGCCAGGTTGCTGGTATCTCGGCTACTTCATCTTTGGAGACATTCACTACAACTCTGCTGGCAATGCGCTGGTTGCCGAGGTGGTCTCGAAGAGCCTCTCGGAGACACCGCCGCAAAAGCGTATCGCGACATCTAACGCGGATAGATAACCCAGCACTCCAACATCTTCGCCGGGTCGGTTCGCCGATAGCGCCGAGCTCGAGATGACGCCGTGGGAGCAGGTGTGTCTCATTGCAGCACGAGTACATCAGCACCTCGCGTCTTGAGCCCGCGGTCAAAGGTGATGAGCTTAAGGCCCGCGACCGAAGCAAAGGCCAACAGATAAGCATCGGCCCAGACCTTGGGAGAGCGGCTGGATAGCCGCGAGCGCGATCGAAACTCTTTCTCGAGGCCGTCCGGTTCGGCGAGGAATGCGATCCTGGTGTCGGCCCAGATGCGGTCCCAGAGTGCCCACGCCCCAGTCATGCTCCGCGTGTCCTTGCCCAAGATTGTCTCGGTCGTGAGAAGCCTAAGAACTGTGAGTTGGGTGAAACGGCAGAAGAAGAATTGTTCTTCGCTTGCTTGCTCAAACCAGGACCGGGCGCTTTCTGCGTGCATATGGCGGCCCCACAGAAGGGCGAGCCAGACATTGGCATCAAGGAAATTCAACGTGTTCATAGATCTTTTCGTTGGTCACGGCCACTTTCGGGCCTTTGGAGACGATGAGAGGAAATCGCACCCTCCGGGGACGCGGTCGCTGGGCTTCCAGCAAGACGCTCTTGACCCCTGCCAACACCAGCTCTCGAACCGAACTACCTTTTGCGGCGGCCTGCTCCTTCAGCTTGCGGTAAAGAGGAGCAGGAATGTCCACGGTTGTACGAACTAATTCCTGTTTCATAAGGCCAGTATGCTACGGTTGCCATAAATATGGAAGAAGGCAGGGACGAACATGTTCCCCTTTCTTACTGGATGCCTTCCGGCTTGAAGATGACTCCTTCGCTGGTCTTACCGTTCATCAGCACGACTAGTGGCGAGGAGAATCGCAAGTGGCGGACGCAGCCGTGCTCCCCGGCCGCCGGTTGGGCGGCGAGCCATGCCCAATCTACGAAACCCTCGCCAGCGTCGGGGTTGACGGTGAAGTAGCCAATCTGGAAGGCGGTCAGGTTCTGGAAGAAGTGGCTGCCCTGCGACGGGACGACACGAAAATCGCGAAAGCCCGATTCAACAATCACTCGTGCGCCGGAGATCTGGTCCCATGCCACCGGAATGCCGAGCCAGGATTCGTTCGAGCCCCAGCGCCCGACACCAATCAGCAGGTACGGCGTGCCGCTGTCGCTGAGCTTGGCGTTGAAATGGGCGACGCTTTGCGCCACCTCGAAGCTTTGCCCGCGTTCGAAGCGGTGGAAGTCAACCACGATCACGTCGCGCAGGTCCTCCAGGCGGCCGTGTCCCAGAACCTGCGAGCTTTGGCAAACCAGGCGGGCCGGACTCGACTTGCTCCACCTTAATGTCCTCGCCTGCGCGCGACATCACCAGGGGACGCATCTGAAGGAAGCCGAATTCGGCAGGCTCAGTTGGAATCTGCGGGAGACGGACGGCGAACTCGATCTCCACCGGGCGGCCCAGCGCGTCTTCCCCGATGCGCATGAGCTGATCGAGAATTCCGGGCAGCGGGAAAGAGGCCGTGTTTGAGAATGGGCGCGAAACTTACAATGCGCGGTCCGCGCCGGCTGAGTCCATCATAGACTGCATGGTTGTCCACCGAGTACGTCGACCCAAGCATCTTCAAGGTTCCGTCAGCTTCGGCCACGTCGAGTCTGAATGGAACTTCGCGCAAGTCAGCCGCGGGCCCGTCTTGGCGCGCAGCGTGCTCCAGTTCAAGCGCCCAGAATTCTGTCTGCGAATTTGCCAGGATGTCATCTACGGAGGAAAACTGCACCAGGTTCTGCGGATACCGCGGGCTAAACGTCAGACATTTTCCGCCGCCAACCACGGAGCGGCCAAGTCCCAAGGCGACGGCGGCAAAGCCGTCTTCCACTCTCACCGGCGGATGAGGATAAAAGTTGCGCGAGCGCACCACCCCGGAAAAGTCGGGATAAAAGCGATTGCCATGCCCCGTGCCCACAATCTGCTGCACAAGCACCCCCATCTTTTCCTCTTCCAGGCGATACGGCGTGGCCCGGACGTAGGCCTTGGCATGCTGGCTGAAGGTGGACGCGTAAACGAGCTTGATCGCCTCCAGCAGCTGCTCCAGGCGCAATTGGATATCTGCATTCTGGTTGGCCAGCATGAACGTCTCGTACACGCCGGAGAACGGCTGGTATTGCGAGTCTTCCAGCAAGCTCGACGAGCGCACAGCCAGCGGATATGCGCACCTCCTGAAGGAAACCTAACAGCTTGTCGATCAGTGTGATGGGAAATGATGCCGCCAGGAAACGGCGCATGATCTCGTCGTCATCCGTACCGTGCAGGGCGATATCGAGCAGGTCGTTTTCGTGCAGGAAGCTGTCGAAGACCTCGGTGGTCAGCACCAGCGTCGCCGGCACGCCGATGCGAACGCCGGGATAGCGGCGTCCGATTCGCCGCTGATGCAGCAGGTGGCGTATAAAAGCGAGTCCGCGTGCCTTTCCGCCCAGCGAACCGCCGCCGACCTGGAGGAAGAACGCTTCCGATGGCTGGAAGGTCGCGGGGTTGAATTCGCCGATCAGGACCTGGCTCTGCTCGCGGCGATACTCAGCGATGGAGTCGATCAAGTCGCGGCGCAGTTCCTCGGTGTCGGCGAAATCGGAGACCTTACGCGGCCGCAGCTTTTGCGCCAGCGCGAATTCCGTGCGCGCCATCAGCCAATGCGAAAAGTGGTTTCGCGCTCCGTGATAGGCGATGCTTTCTGCCGGCACCGTCGCCAGTTGCGTCTCCAGCTCATTCAAGTCAGAGGCCCGCGACACTTCGGTCTTGTCAGCCAGGCGAAAGACGAAGTCGCCGAAACCGACCTGCTCGATCAGGATGTTGCGCAAGTCTGACCAGCAACGTTGGTGAGCGCTTCTGAAGAAAGCCGAATTCCTCCTTGTGGGCGCGCTCCATGAACTCGTTGTGGCTGGACTGCAGCACGATGGGCACGTCCGGGACCATGGCGCGTATGGTGCGCGCCAGCGCAAAGCCGGCAGCCGGTGTCACAATCCCCTGACGCGGGAACTCCACATCGGACACCACGGCAAGCAGGTGATCGCGGTATCTCCTCGCTTCGATCTCTGCACTCTCGTAGTCCGAAGACAGCAGGATCTTGGGACGGGCGCGCATCCGCACCAGCTTGTGGGCGACGTTGATGCCTTCACTCAGCAATCGGCGCGATTGACTGATGAGTTCGGTGTAAATCACCGGCAGGAACAGGGAGTAGTAGCGGATGTCGTCCTCCACGACCAGGATCACAGGCACATCCATGGCTTTGGTGTCGTGGTAGACGTTGCGCTTGTCCTCGATGTACTTCACGATCGAGATGAGGATGCGAGCGTTGCCTTGCCAGAGGAAGATGCGTTCGACGTCGGTCTGCGGATTGCGCGCGATGAAATTCGTGATCTCGCGGTAGTCGTAGGCCAGGACAATTACCGGCACCCTCAGCCCGGCTTTCTTGACCTCGTGCGCCAGTTGCGCGGCGTCCATGTCTACAACGTGCAGGTTGCTGACGATGAGATTGAAGCGTGGCTGCGAGCGTGCCAGGTCCAGCGCTTCTGCTCCGCTCGAAACGTGGGTTATGCCTGGGACCTGGTGCAGGTCCAATTCCAGCGACTCGCGGATGAGCAGCTCATTGAGGCGGCCGTCCTCGCGCAGGATGAATGAGTCGTACAGGCTCGAGACCAGCAGGATGTCGTTCACTCGGAACGGCATCAGGTTCTCGAAGGCGTCGAAGAGGCGCTCGGCCGGGGGAGCCTCGTGCTCGGGACGTGTGGTGGTCAATTTCGCCACTCCTGCGCTGGCTGCTGAGCGGGCCCCGAGGGCAGCGTTTGCCAAGGTGCTTGGCGATCCGGAGGCGATGCGAACCAGGGGAAAAGCGACCATGCGCCACAGACGACTGGGCCCCCCTCCCCCCTCCCCCTGTCATCTAGAATCAACAGTTTAGACAAGAATTCCTTGCAAATAATTGAGTGCCAGTCACTTATTGGCAGATAATAGATTCTAAAGGGCTTAGGGTTGGTTTCCAATCGCTGATTTTCAGCTGTGGGGTTTGAGCGCCGAGCGATATAGGCAGACTCCTCCTGAACCATGACGGCGGAGGCGCCGATTGGCACCGATCGCAAGGCCAAATTACCTCTGGGTAGGATTCTACTGCGGGCGCGCCTAAGTTCCGAGCGGATTTGTCACATTTGAGTGTTAGGGCGTCAGAGGAAGGGGAGAAGGTAGCGCAGCGTCCTGACTAAAGATGCGCCGATAAATTGGCGGATACTCTACTCGTAACGCAACGCCTTCATGGGATCGACTGTAGACGCACGGTGGGCGGGAAAGATGCACGCCATCGTGGCCACGGCGACCAGCAACAGGGTCACGCCCAGAAGAACGGCTGAATGGATGGAATTGCCCTCCGCCCAATGCTCTATAACCCGGTTAAGCCCCAGGCTCAGGACGATGCCCGCGAGAAGTCCGCTGCCAATGCTAAATGTGGTCGAGAGAAGAACCATCCGCAGCACATCCCCGCGCTGGGCGCCCAACGCCATGCGAATCCCGAACTCGTTGGTGCGTTGTACCACGCTGTAGGACACCACGCTATACAAGCCAACTGCCGCCAGAATCAGGGCGAGCACGGCAAAGGCGCCAAACAACATCGCGATCAGGTGCTCTCGCCCCCATTCCGGCTGGGTCGTGATCCACTGTTCCAGGCTTCGCGTCCGGCCTTCGGCTTGTTGATCGGGGTCCACGGACTGGATCTTCTGGCGCACGCCCGTCAGAATCGATAATGGGGGCACCTTGGTACGCACCAGAATCTGCGTCCACATCGGCATCGCGACTGTGTACGGAACGTAGATGGCCGGCTTAATGGGCTTGCCCAACCCGTCGTCGAATGCATCGCCCACCACCCCGACAATCTGAATCCAGCCATCACTCTCCGCGACGGGCAGCATCAGCGGTGGTTCGCCCTTCAGGTCAGGCATACGGACTTGGTGACCCACGGCGTCGCCTTCGGGAAAGTACTGCTTCGCCATGGTTTCGTTGATGACCGCCAACTTGGCGCCGCGCTTGGTCTCCGGCTGGTCCCATATTCTGCCCGCCTTCAAGGGCACCTCAAGAACAGGGAAGTACTCACGACTGACAAGATTCAGCCGCGCCCGCTGCTCCGCCGCGGCCGGCTTGCCCAGGATCTCAAATTTGTTGTCAAACCCGTTATTGGGCGGCGTCGCATTGGTCGACAGACCGGCGGAGACCACCTCAGGCATTGCGGCCACCTTCTGCAGCAATTGATCGAAATAGGTGGATCGCTTCTCCCAGGTAGTGTAGGTGTTGTCATGCACCGGTATGCCAACCGACATCACGTTATGAGGGTTGTAACCCAAATGGAGGTGGTTGAGTTTGAGAAAGCCTTGAATCGACGCCCCCGCACTGGCGAGCAGCAGAAGAGTCAGCGCAATCTGGCCTGCGATGAGCGCATTGTGGGTGCGCTTGCCGCGAACGGCGCCAGTTACTTTTTTCATGCTGGCTTGCATCACCTGCGAGACTGCAGGGCGGCTCAGTTGCAAGGCCGGCGATAACCCGAAAAAGACACCTGTACAAATCGCCAGGGCCACGCTGAAGCACAGCACCGGCAAATTGATCCGGATTGCCGCCTCATGCGGAAAGGAGAACTCCGGCAGCCAGGTAACAATCAGGGACACCGTTCGGTAGGCGAGTAACACCCCGAGGACGGCGCTGCTCAGCGCCAAGACCAGCGACTCTGTGAGCAGTTGCAGGAGGATCCGCAAGCGACTGGCCCCAACCGCCGAACGGACGGCAAATTCGTGCTCCCGCGCCGTGCCGCGGGCCAGCAGCAGAATCGAAACGTTGCCGCAGCCAATTGCCAGCAGCAGTCCCACCGCACCCAGCAGCAGCGCCAGAGTACTCCCGATTTCCTTTATGAACTGTTCGTTCAGCCCGCGCACGGCCATCTTGAAACCGTCGGTGGGAAAATGGCGCGGCGTCTCCTTGGCAAATTGCTCAAACAGCGCCTGGAACTCCGCATTGGCTACGGCATGGCTTACGCCCGGCTTGAGTTTGGTATCGACCTGGTACTGTCGGCTGCTGTCAGCCGACACTTTCAGCGGCAGATAGACGTCTCCATCGCCCCAGGTGAAGCGGGGCTGAGCTACCCCGACGATGGTGTAGTTCTTGTGTACCAGTTGGATGCTCTTGCCCACGACATCCGCTTCGCCGTTGTAGTGACGCTGCCAGAACTTGTAACCCAGCACCGCCACCTGCTGGGGATCCTGGCCTTCCGGAGCGTCGCTGGGGATCAAACCGCGCCCCAGCAACGCCGGCACCCCAAAGTGATTGAAGCCATTTCCGGTGAAATACACCGCGTTCACGTCCTCGGGAAGCTCACCGCCCGTGGTCGTCAAGCTCCACTGGTCTTCCGCTACCGCGCTCTCGACGGACTTGGCGTTGCGGAATTGCTGATACTGCGTACCGGTCAGGCCGATCCAGCGATCTTCTCCGGCTTTATTTTTTGCGAAGAGATGAACCATGCGGTCGGAGTCCGCATAGGGATAGGGATCGAGCAGGACCGCATAGACGACGCTGAATACTGCTGTCGTGGCGCCAATGCCCAGCGCCAGTGAGAGGATCGCAGTAGCGGTGAACCCTGGGCTCTTCTTTAGCTGGCGTAGCGCGTAACGAAGATCCTGAAGAAACGTCTGCATCGACACCCCTCAGCCTAACCTACTGCTTGCGTTTGGACGGCCACAACTCTCGTTGGGTAGTCAATTGCCATCAAAGGAGATATACGTGAACAAGGTCTCCGGGGTTCGGCATGAGTGTTCGTCTGCGGAAGCGGTGTTCGGAAGCGGACAAGAAACCTGCGGGGTGGATTGCTCCACCCCGCATGATATTCACACGCTGAAGCTGAGACTACACAAGCGCCTGGTCCAGCATGGCGTTGGCGACCTTCACTCGGTGGCGCTCATTGCCCCTCAATTTTATCCACCCTCCCCTGCAGAGCTTCTAGCTCCAGATCCATGGTTCGCAGCGCGTCCGAGTGGCTGCGCAGGCGCGTGATTACCGGCGAGGCCCACTTGTGAAATTCCGTAAGCAAGGCGGTTTCGATCTTCTCCATCCGTGCTCCCATGCGCTCTTCGCTTCCGGAAATTTGCCTGGAGATCTCAGTGGAAATCCACTTCTTGTCGTCGTCGGTCAGCATGACGGTATTGTATTACTTTCTAATCGAAAATCCCCATCCGAGCAAACCCGGCTCGGATGGGGCACCCTCGGGAGCTTTGGCCGGGCCACCCGTCCCATTTCCAGCATTTGTGCCGCTTCATCGCTCAGCAGAAATGCCCTCCGGGGCGAGTAACTCCAAATCCCGAGTGGCCGGAGACCAAGCTACGGAGTGATCTCGAACACCGATCCAAAGGTCGTTGTTCGGTCGCCCGAAGTCGTACCGTATAGGTTGCCCGTTTGGTCGAGGACCAGGCCAGCTTCGGGCTGGGCACCTGGGTGATCCTGGAATTCATGGAGCACGCGGTAGTGCCATGCGCCGGCCGGCGTCGGCCTCAACTTGAAGACGACCCCATAGCCATAGGAGCCGCCCTCTAGTGTGGTGCCGTAGAGATTACCGGCTGCGTCAATGATCAGGCCGGAAACAGGGTAATCTCCGTCGCCGCCGCTAAACGAATGGAGTACACTCTCGACCCAGCTTCCATCTCCGTTCGGCGTGAGCTCAAAAACCGTGCCCCATGCGCCGCTCCCGCCATCCTCGGTGGTGCCGTAGAGATTGCCGGCTGCGTCGAAAGTCAGGCCAGCACAGGGATAGGCTCCGTCGCTGCCGTTAAACGAATGGAGTACACTCTCGATCCAGGCTCCATCTCCGTTCGGCGTGAGCTCAAAAACCGTGCCCCATGCGCCGCTCCCGCCATCCGCGGTGCTGCCGTAGAGATTGCCGGCTGCGTCGAAGGTCAGGCCAGCATAGGGATAGGCTCCGTCGCTGCCGTTAAACGAATGGAGTACACTCTCGGTCCAGCTTCCATCCCCGTTCGGCGTGAGCTCGAAACCCGTGCCCCTTTCGAAGGCGCCGCCAAGGGGCGTCGTGCCGTAGAGATTGCCGGCTGCGTCGAAGGTCAGGCCACCATAGGGATATCTTCCGTCGCTGCCGTTAAACGAATGGAGGACGCTCTCAGTCCAGCTTCCATCTCCGTTCGGGGTCAGCTTGAAGACCGTGCCGCAGCGATCGCCACCTTGGCCTCCGCTGCCGCTCCCGCCGCGGTTCGTCGTGCCGTAGAGGTTACCGGCTGCGTCGAAGATCAGGCCGGAAGTAGGGTAGTGTCCGTCGCTGTGTCTGAATGAATAGAGGACGTGCTTCGTCCAGCTTCCATCCCCGTTCGGCGTGAGCTCGAAAACCGTGCCATATCCGTAGGCGCCGCCGTGCTCCGTCGTGCCGTAGAGATTACCGGCGGCGTCGAAGGTCAGGCCACCAAAGGGATAGGATCCGCGGACGCCCGTCTGCTTGAACTTATGCAGCGTTTTGTAATCCGCTGCCCCAGCGCTGCTCCCCAGGATGAGAGTCAGCGCCATGATCGCCAAAATTCCAATGATGATTCTGAAAACCTGTTTTCCCCGCATTTGATTGTCCTCCTAACCTGAGATAAGGGTTCCCTGTAGCCCTGCCCAGGGCGGGCCCGGAATTTGTTAAGTATCGCTGGAATTTCCCTCCTATTCAGGAGAGTTGTGAATGAAGGCCGAGTTGAGAATGGGAGCTACCCTGTTTATATCCCTGCCAGGCTAGCCTGTCGGTGAGTCATATCACGCTGTGCGGTGACTAGAAGATATGGCTCACAGCCACCGCCGGCTCACGCTGGGCTGCACAGGTCGGTCCACATTTACTCATTCCAAGGACCGCCCGACGGAAACCAACCGTGCTCCACCCTCAGCTCCACGGGCATCGTGAGGGCAATGCTGGATGGTCGCTAGCCGGAAGGAATCGTAAGAGCGCCAGTCTCAAAGGGGCTGGATCAGCCTGCGGCCCTTACAGAACTGCTGGAGCTTCCACCCAAAAACGCGGGGTGGATTGCTCCACCCCGCATAATACTCAAACGCTGAAACTGGGACTTACACAAGCCCCTGGTCCAGCATGGCATTAGCGACTTTCAGGAAGCCGCCGATGTTGGCGCCGTTCACCAGATTGCCGGGAGTGCCGTAGGTCTCGGCGGTCTCGAAGCAGGTCTTGTGGATGGCGGTCATGATCTTGTGCAAACGATCGTCCACTTCCTCGCGAGTCCAGCTCAGCCGGGCGCTGTTCTGCGACATCTCGAGGCCGGAGGTAGCCACACCGCCAGCGTTCGCCGCCTTGGCCGGCCCGTAGAGGACTTTCGCCTCGAGGAACAGCTTGGTGGCTTCCAGCGTGCTTGGCATGTTGGCGCCTTCGGCAACGACCTTGATCCCGTTGTTAATGAGATTGGTCGCGTCCTTGGCGTTGATTTCGTTCTGCGTGGCGCTGGGGAACGCGCAATCCGCCTTGATGTTCCACAGCGGGTTGTAGCCGAGCTTCATGTCGGTGGGCATGAAGATGGCTTTCTTGTACTGGTCCGCATACTCGCGAATGCGGCCGCGCTTCACGTTCTTCAGGTCCATGACCCAGGCCAGCTTCTCGCGATCGATGCCGTCGGGATCGTAGATCACGCCGTCCGAGTCGGAAACCGTGACCGGCTTCGCGCCCAGGTCCAGCAGCTTCTCGATGGTGTACTGCGAGACGTTGCCGCTGCCGGACACCAGGCAGGTCTTGCCGTCGAAGGTTTCCTTGCGGGTCTTCAGCATTTCCTTGGCGAAATATACGCAGCCGTAGCCGGTGGCTTCGGGACGGATCAGCGAGCCGCCCCAGTTCAGGCCCTTGCCGGTGAGCACGCCGGTGAATTCGTTCCGGATGCGCTTGTACTGGCCGAACAGGAAGCCGATCTCGCGTCCGCCCACGCCGATATCGCCGGCGGGAACGTCGGTGTCGGGGCCGATGTGGCGGCAGAGTTCGGTCATGAAGCTCTGGCAGAAGCGCATGACTTCGTTGTCGCTCTTGCCTTTGGGATCGAAGTCCGATCCGCCCTTGCCGCCGCCCATGGGCAGCGTGGTCAGCGAATTCTTGAAGACCTGCTCGAAGGCGAGGAACTTCAGGATGCCGAGATTGACGGAGGGATGGAAGCGCAGCCCGCCCTTATAGGGGCCGATGGCGCTGTTCATCTCGATGCGGAATCCGCGATTGATCTGCACGGTCCCCTGGTCGTCAAACCACGGAACCCGGAACATGAGGACGCGCTCGGGTTCCACGATCCGCTCCAGGATCTTGGACGAGATGTATTCCGGATGTCTATCCAGCACGAGGCGCAGAGAGTCGAATACTTCCTGTACTGCCTGGTGAAATTCTGGCTCGGCGGGGTTCTTCGCCTTCACCAGGGTCATAACATCGTTGAGATAATTGCCCGGAGTCTTAATGGCGGGCGCATGGGTAGTTACTGGCATGGAGGTCCTCCTCGAACCTTATAAATATGTTTTCGGAATGTACTGCGGTGAAACTGTTCGCAGATGGAAAGGAGGCGAACATATTGAGTTGGTTACCGTTACTATTTGAGTCCCAAACGGGCATTCTGGCTGTGACTCCTATCACCCAAAAGGGTGACGAACCCGCGATATGTTAACTCTTTTGCAACCGAGAAGGGGAAAAAACGGGTGGAGACGAACATGGGAGGGCACTGCCTGTTCCGGCACATCGATGGGGTAATGCCATCGCTCGAATGCATCCACAACCGTGACCAATACCTCCAGTTCGTCACTGTCCGGGCTGCCGGGCGTAGAAACCCCACAGCTCCTCCACGCGGCGCAACGCCTGCTCGTAATCGTCGTCTGATGTCAACGGCGCAACATGCATTTTGTCCCCGCTACACCAACGCGACTTCGCGGTCAAAGTGTGGTTTCTTTTCGGCGTGAAGCTTCAACGCGACGCCACACGCGACCGCTATACGCTCCAGCATGGTGAGCGAGTGGCCGGTGTATTCTGCATCTTCCAGGCGCGCAATTGCCGACTGCGTCGACCCCACCTTTTTGGCGAGGTCAGCCTGAGTTAATCCGGCGCTTTCGCGCATTTCGCGGACCAGGAGGGCCAGGTCAATCTGATGCAGAGTGCGTGCGAATGCCTTGCGGTAGCTTGCGCTCTTTCGCGCGCGCTGTTCGACAATTTCACTGTGCTGGTCGCGTTTCATTGTTCAACTCCTTCAAGATGGTTGTCTTTTGCCTTTCTGCGATCCCGGGCAGCGATTTCGGTATTTCAGCCAGAGCCTTCTCAGTTCCTCGGCCCGCGCAATTTCGCCCGGTGGAGTATCTTGGCTCTTCTTCTGAAACCCCGAGGTAATTACGATCAACATTCCGGGATGGTAGAAAAACAGCACTCGGAAGATGCGGTCGAATTGCTTCACCCTCAGCTCGAATATATCGTTCGAAAGTTTTTTGACAAACCTCCCCTCCATTCGGTTCCCGTACGTGCGCAAGCGCTCGATAAATGCGTCGATTCGGGCGGCGGTCTTGTCATCGAGCGAATCCACGAACTCGCGGGCTGGTACCCGTCCCGTTGGCAATGTCACATATTCGATCGTGAAGCTGCCGGTATGCATGCTTTTTCCTCCTAATGGAAGTTCGTCGTACCGGCTAGATTCTTTCTGACATGCCTTGAGTTCTTTCAGATCCAGATCTTATCATCGCATAATTGCGATATACCAGCAATGCTATAAAGGGCAGTAGCGAGAATCCCCTTCGCGATAACATGACAGATATGATGGATGGTCCTTCGCACATCGTATCCGCAAACGAGTTGGAACGCCGCCTCGACGAGGTCAAGCGCTCGGCGGCGGGCACAACAGCGATTTTCGGCCCGGATTCTGTTAGTTGGAGGGTCAATCGCGAGGCGGGCCTGTTTCTTGCCGCCGGGCGTGCGACTTTGCTGCAACTGGCGCATCCCTGGGTCGCGGCGGCGATTGCGGAGCATTCCCGAACTTTGCACGATCCCATCGGCCGCTTCCATCGAACCTTCCGGGTCATGTTCACCATCTCGTTTGGGACAGTCGAACAGGCCATGGCGGTGGCGCGCCATCTGCACAGCAGGCATCAGAGCATTCAAGGCACGATGCCGGAGAAGATCGGCGCCTTCACCGAAGGGTCGGGTTACCAAGCGAACGAGGTCCACGCGCTACTTTGGGTGTACGCGACACTGATCGATAGCACCATCATGGCCTACGACCTCGTATTGCCGGCGCTCGCCTTGAGGAGCTGCGAGCGGTACTACGCCGAGAGCCGCACTTCGGCGACATTCTTTGGGATTCCGCCGCACGTGTGGCCGCGAGATTGGAAGCAGTTTCAGCAGTACATGGACGCTATGTATCTCTCCGATAGGCTCGCGGTCAGCCCTGTCGCGCGGGACTTGGCACAGCGCGTGCTTTCCGGCGCTGGGTCATGGCTGAAAATTCCCTCTTGGTATCGTGCTTTGACGGCGCGCCTGCTTCCGGCGCGACTTCGAGAAGAGTTCGGCCTTGCCTACGGCGAGCGGGAGAAGACGTCTGCCGAGCGCGTCCTTAACTGGACTCGCCGCGTCTACAGCCACCTTCCGGAGGGCTCCGTTTTGTCGGACCGTACCGTGAGGCTCTGGCCAGAATGGAGGGCAAGTCCCGCCCGAGTCTGGGCGTGCGCCTGAGCAACAAACTATGGGTCGGCGAATCCTCGCTGTTCTCGCCGGGGGAACGCGTCTAAAGATTTGTATTCTAGCGACATTTCGCCCGGATATTCAGTGGTAGCATGTAGGCCAACAGATTGGGGTACGGCCGTGGGGGGCCACCAAGCGACGCCGTGAATATTCTGCTTCTATCCATGCCCGACTCTTTCGAGCACATGCCCACCGTCGCGGTGCGCATGCCGAATGGCGCGCTGACTTCGCTGGCAGGAAACGTCGATCCGCATCACAAGGTCGCCGTCGCCGACTTGATCCTGGTGCAGCAAAGCGTGCGCGAAACCGTTGAGCGGCTGGCGGCTGAGGTCAAGCCGGACGTGGTTGGGCTATCGGTGATGACCTTCCAGCGCAAGACCTCGCTGCGCATTGTTGAGTTGTTGCGTTCGCTTTGTCCCGGCGTGCGGGTTGCGGTTGGTGGCTACGATCCCAGCCTCGCGCCAGAAGCCTACATGGCAGACGGCAATGGAATTGACTACATTGTTCGCGGCGAAGGCGAAGTCACGTTTCGCGAGTTGCTCCGCGCGATCGAGAGCGGCGAAGGCTTCAACAAGATTCAAGGCCTCTCATATCGTGCCGTTGACGGCTGGCATGCCAACCCTGCCCGCCCAGTGCACAGCCTCGAAGGCGATGAAATCCGCCTGCCGAAGCGCAGTGCGCGGGTGCTCAACGGCTACACGATGATGGGACGGCCGATTGATGTGGTGGAAACCTCGCGCGGGTGCACCTTCGATTGCGGATTCTGCTCGATCATCGAGATGCGCGGCCGCAACTTCCACACCTATTCGTTCGACCGCGTACTGGCTGACATCCGCGACGCGCGAGACCACGGCGCACGCGCCATTTTCATCGTCGATGACAACATCACCCTGAACGTTCGCCGCTTCGAGGCGTTGTGCCAGGCCATTATCGATGCCGGCTTGAACGACATGACGTACACCGTTCAGGCGATGACGTCGCCCATCGCCATGCATGGCAATACACTTGCGCCTCTGATGCGCCAGGCGGGATTCCGCTACGTTTTTCTCGGCATCGAGAACATTCTGGAAGACGATCTCGTCTTCCTGAAGGCAGCAGCCAAGAACGAGTTTCGCGAGGATGGCCGCCGCACCGGCAACGCCACGCTGCGCGCCATAGATTTCCTGCACAAGAACAAAATGTATGTGGTGGGCGGGCTGATCGTCGGCAATCCCGATGACACCCGCGAATCCATCAAGACGAACCTTGAATTCGCCGGCAAGTACGTTGACTGGCCCTACATTCAGCATCCCACGCCGTATCCCGGTACGCCAATGACGAAGGACTTTCGCGCGCGAAATCTGATCATGATTGAACGCATGGAGGAGTACGACGGCACGACCGCGGTAGTCGCCACGGAGCATTTGCCTCCGGAAGAGATCGAGTACGAACGGTGGCGCGCTGAACGCTGGATGAAGACGCGGCACATCCCCGCAGTGATTGCTCACGATCCCATGTTCGTGCTCCGCAACTGGTGGAAGATGCTCTCCCACACCTTCCGCGGCAGTTCGATCAAGTCGATGGTCGGCTTGGAGAGCGATCGCAAGGCCTTCGAGCGTTACAAAAACCTTCGCAGCGCGGAGCGGGTGTATCTCTAGGACGGTGAGCATGCGCGGGATTCTGCAGTCGTAGAGTGGCGAAGCAGAATAAGCTTGTCTCATTTCTGCACTAGGAATATATAATTGCGTCCCTCATGGGAGGTGCGCCATGTCCGCTTCAGCGCCTGACCCGCTCCCCATCACAATCAACATCGAACCACCGTCCTTCGGGGGCTACGCAGGAGACCCTGGCGATATCCGAGGAGTCGGTTTCTGGCCACGTGTCGGTGCGCGCGCTATCGATGCGATTGTGCACTTGTTGATCGCGCTATTTGCCGGATTGTTGTTTGGGATTCTGCTGGTGATTGCTGCTCGCATGACTGGACAGTCCGCTACCATGTTACTTGCCAAGCAACAGCACACCAGGTTTACGACGTTCGTTTTCTCGCTGCTGGGCTTGGTTGCGTACGAAACGATTTGTGAAGGGTGGCACGGGGGTACGCTGGGTAAGCTGGCTCTTTCGATGGTGGTGGTCCAGGAAGACGGTACCCCGTGCCGGCCCGTACCCGCGCTGATCCGGTCGTTGGCATACTTTTTTGATTCCCTTTTCTTCGGGATCATTGGCTACCTCGCCATGAACAAGAGCCCGCAGGAACAACGCCACGGGGATGTCTGGGCACATACCATCGTCTGCAGGCGCCATGATGCACCGCAACAGAGCCTGCGCAGCGGGGGCCGCTTCGTGGGAATATTGTTGCTGGCGGTCATGGCTGACGCGGCACTGCTCATAGTCGGTATGCTGCTGGAGTTGTGAAGGGGCGATTCCGCGCGTAAGGGCACCATTTCTGCTCTGCCTAACCTCTCGGGCCCGATCGCTGTATAAATGAAATGGCGGGTTGCACTGCTATGTTGCCTGATTCAAACACTCCCGACAAGAAGGCCGGACTCGCCTACTGGGCGCAGCGCGTCCTGGAAGAGTGCGACAAGGCCAGCCAGGATTTTGCGCCCGATCCGGTGCACGACCTTCGCGTGGCCATTCGGCGTTGCCGCTCGATGGCGGATGGCTTCCTCTCCGTCGATCCCGATCCGGAATGGAAGCAGATGAAGAAATTGGGCAAGCCGCTCTTCAGCAGCCTGGGCGAGTTGCGCGACACGCAGGTGATGACGGAATGGGTGACGCGACTTTCAGAAGATCACGATGACGTTCGCCACGTACTCTTGCATTCGCTGTCGCATAAAGAAAACGAGCAGAAAGCTGCGGCGCAGGAGGCGCTTGCGAAATTTCGATCGCAAACGTTGGTCGGCACTGAATGCCAAGCTGGCAAAACGTACTGGCAAAGTACCGCTGGAAGGACTGGTCTTTCAGCATCTCGCACTGGAGCGGTTGCTTGAGGCGCACGCTTTGCATCGGCAGGCTCTCAGGAACCGCACCCAAACGGGCTATCATCAGCTGCGCATCGGCATCAAACGGTTCCGCTACACCGTGGAGAACTTTCTTCCTCAGCGTCATGAAAAATGGGCGCCGGACCTGCGTGATCTGCAGGACGCGCTGGGAGAGGTGCACGATCTTGACGTTCTAAGGTCGTTGCTGCGAGCGCATACTGAGATCAAGGCTGAAGACCGCGAACGCTGGCAGAAGAGGATTGCGGAAGAGCGTCAGAAGAGGCTGGATCTCTACCGCAACAAGATGCTGGGGAAGAATTCGCTTTGGCACATGTGGCGTGCCGAGCTCCCGAGCGGACCGGCGCTCGAGAAAGCGGCGATGGAGAAGTTGCGGACGTGGTCGTCGTTCCTGGATCCCGATGTGCAACATTCGGCGCACGTCACCCGAATCGCGTTGCAACTCTTTGATGCGCTGTCGCAGCATCACGTCCTTTCCAGCCGGCCTGAGTACCGCCGCATTCTTGAAGCTGCGGGAATCGTGCATGATGTGGGACGCAAGAAGAGCGAGGCAGGACATCTCAAGCGCGGCTATCGCATGATTGCCAAACTGAAGCCGCCGCTCGGCTGGAGCGAAGAGGAGTTACGCTGCGTTGCTGCCGTGGCACGCTATCATCGCGGCGCGCTGCCCAAAACCAGCGACTCTTACTTTGTGGGACTTGGGACAAAGCGTCGTTCGGAGCTGTTGCCGATCATGGGAGTTTTGCGATTGGCGAATGCATTCGATTCTGCGCATGACAGAAAAGTTACGCGGATTTCCGTTGAGCAGCGGGACGGAATGCTGAACGTATATGGGCAAGGACTGGAAGAAATAAGTCCGACGGCAGAACGTCTCGCCCGGGCCCGATACTTGCTGGAAGCGACCAGCGGGCTGGCGATCAGAATTCGTCCGCTGATCGCAAAACCGGCGACCTCATCTCACGCGGCTCGGGACGCAAGACAAGTCGCCGGCGGTTCCTGATCAAAAGTGACGGCCGCTAAGCAGCGGGTGAGCGCTTGCTCTTCTTGTAGGGATCTCCGACAAACACAAACGGGTACTTCTTGAGCGCCTGCACGTCGTGGGCTGCGGCATAAGCCTCCACTTCTTCCATCAGAGCCGACGCCTGCTCAGGAGGCATATTCTTGGTGGCTTGCCAGAATTTATTGGGGAAAAACCAAATGCGTTCATGATGGTCGACTTCCGCAGGACGATCAGCTACGGATTCCATGTCTTACTGCTCCTCCCACAATGTCAGATGTGCCGATTTTGGAGAGTTGAGGGCCTGAAGTTGATTGCTTAACACACGATTATTATCAACCTCAGCATGGCGGTTTGTAAACCACCTCTACCGTGCGCGTGCCGCCAATTTTGAAAGACTCACGCACTCGAAGTTCCAAATTGCGTAACTGCAAGAAAGCACGGGGAACAAAAACTTTACGACGGCATAGCCGCGGACTGCCAATCTCGTTTTTTGATGTGGCGGCGCGGGTTGCCTGTGGAAAACTCCAAGCCGGTTTAGATGACTTGTGCCCTCTCACTGGCGTCTTCATTACCTCCAAATCCATATCCTACAATGTAGGATGCCGGGAAAACCAGTGTGGAGTGCTGGCACGCTGGGGGCCACGGCACGTAGCCATCGGGCAAGGGATCCACGGCGCCTGTGCCCCAACGCTCACGCAACTTTGTTCGACGATGCTTAGTAATCCAGCTCCGCCGGACGCCCGGTCAAGCGCTCGATACGCTTGGCGATAGGAGGATGGGTTGAGAACAGATTGGCGAAGCTCACGCCGCTAAGCAGCGGCGCGACGATGAACAGATGCGCGGTCGAGGGTGAAGCCTGCATCGGGATACGCTTCGAATATGCGTCCAGCTTCTTCAGCGCGTCGGCCAGAGCGTAGGGATTGCCGGTGAGCTGCGCGCCGGTGGCGTCAGCCTGGTATTCGCGCGAGCGCGAGACCGCCAGCTGAATCAGCGTGGCCGCGATCGGCGCGAGAATCAGCATCAGCAGTCCAGTGAAACCACCGCCGCGGTCGCGGTCGTCGCGTCCGCCCATGCCTCCGAACAGCGAGGCCCAATACCCCATGCGCGCCAGCAGCGTGATGGCGCCTGCCAGCGTCGCAGCGACGGAGCTGATGAGGATGTCGCGGTTCCTCACGTGCCCGAGCTCGTGCGCCAGCACGCCTTCCAGTTCCTCGTCGTTGAGCAGATTCAAAATGCCTTCCGTTACCGCAACCGAAGCGTGCTGGGGATTGCGTCCCGTCGCAAAGGCGTTGGGCGAGTCGGTCGGGGATGACATAGATCTTGGGCATCGGAATGCCCATCTTGTGGGTCAGTCGCTCGACAACTTCATAGGCGCGCGGCAGTTGTTCGCGCGTGACCGGCTGCGCGCGGTACATGGCCAGCGCGATTTTGTCGCTGAAGAAATACGAAGCGAAGTTCATGACGACGGCGAGCCCGAGCGCCAGTTCCATGCCCCGTTGTCCGCCGAAGACTTGCCCCATAAAAAGCAGGAAACAGCGTCAACGCCGTCAGCAACAACGCTGTCTTAAATGTGTTTCCCATATCTAATAGATAGATGATACCCGAGGCTACTGGTTGCGGCGAATTCGGTTTTGCAGAGCAGTTGTCACTCGCCCGGCGGCTGAATTGTGACAACTGACGACAGGCAACTGACGACGCGAAGTGTACTATTTCCTCATGTCCGAGCTTCCGATCCTTCACCCGCACCAGCGGCATCACGAAGAGCTGATTCTCGTCGGCTTCCGAGTGGATGCCGGCCACGAAGGTCCGCAGTTCTACACTTTGGTCGCCGTCGGGGGCGAGAATGAGCGCCCGATAACGGCCGATGGGCGGGTATTGTTCTTCACTCGTCCGCAACTGGCAGACAAGGCGCTGGCGCTCGATGCCAGCCTGTCCCGGCTTGGTCCTGCGCCTGAGGAGATCGAGACCTTTTGCGATGTGGCCGAAGCGCTACACCGGGTGAATTCCCAGAACGTCGATCCCGATGGAGTCATCCTCGATTGTCTGCTGGTCTTCGATGACCTGGTGCGCGCGACCAAGCTGCACATGCCCGACCGCTATCAGGGGATTTTGACCGAGTTGGCGGCACGCCTGACCGAAGGGGCACAGCTGCGGAACATCTTTACCAGCAGCGCCCTGCGTGAGCACGTGGAGGATGCGCTGTTGTGGTGCGTTGGCGCGGTGACGGTAAAAGCCCGGATAATAACCGAGTGACGGCGACGTCGACAGTGCCGGACGTTTCGCTGGACAGCGGCGGGACGAACTACCGGCCGGGTATCGCCTCCGTGCTCTCCTATGCAATCCTGCTCGGCGGAATTCTCACCATCGCCGTGACGCTTTACATGGTGGTAGTCAGCTATTCGAGCCTGCCGTACTGGGACGGATGGACGCAGGTGGGAATCGCTGCAGGCGGCGAAAGCCCGCTCTCTCCCGCTTGGCTTTGGCACCAGCATAACGAACACAGGCTGGTCATTCCGAAGCTGTTTCTGGCCGCGGACCTAAGCTGTTTCAGGCCCGCCAGGACGTTTCTGTTGGTCAGCATTTTCTTGATCCAAATGTTGCATTGGCGCTGCTGAGCTGGAGCATGCGCGTGCTCGGCGACTGGCGCGGAACGCTATGGCGCACGGGCGTCGGGTTGGCGGCGTTCTGTTTCTTTTGTCCTTCCCAATGGGAGAATTTCATGTGGGGCTTTCAAGTTTGCTTCGTGTTGCCGCAGTCTGTTCGCAACTCTGTCATTTGTGGCCTGTTGCTCTATTGGAGCGGATTCGCAGACGAGCACCCGGACAGATCGCAGTCGTCAAAGTTTCTTGTGTTGTCGATCCTGGCAGCTCTGGGAGCGAACTACTCGCTCTCCAACGGTAATCTTCTCTGGCCGTTGCTGGTTGGCGGCGGCTCTGTCTCTTCGCCTTCCTCTGGCAGCAGCTGTTTTGAGTTTCGCCGTCGCCGGGCTGGTCAGCATTGCGCTCTATTTCCATCAACTATGTTCGCCCGCCGTGAACATGCGAGACCCGCTCGCTTCGCCTGGAAAGCGCCGCTGATGCTGTTGAAGTATCTGGGCATGTATTTTGGCGGCTCCTGGATCGCAGCACAACATCGTCGTCCGCGGAGCTCATCGGGCTCGCCGGTTTAGCATCGTGTGATGCTCTTCTTCTTCCGGCTCTGCCTTACGTTCGCGCCTTTCGCCGCCTTTGCCATTCAACTTGTGCTTACGATACTGTTCTGTGTCGGGACGCCCTGATTACGGCGACGGTAGATTGAATTTCGGCCTGCAGCAGGCATTTTCTTCGCGTTACCAGACGGTCGCACTGCTTTTCTGGTGTTGTCTGGGACTGCTGCTGCTGGGAACGACTTCGCGCAGTCCCCGGCTGCGTTACTCCTTCCTGGTTGCCCAGGTCTGCCTGCTGGCGATATTCGTGTGGGGAGCGCACTCGCCCGTCCTATCCGATCGGACAAGCACGACAGCACGGTTTCGCGCTGAACGTGGCGGCCGCAGCGCTGCTGACTGGCGTCAATGACCCCGACGCAGTTGAAGCAGGCCTATCCCGACCGGACTACTTGCTTCGCGATAGCTCCTTATATGCGCGAGAATCAGCTGTCAGTCTTCTCGAGTAGCGCTTCCGTCTCAACTTGGCAAGCCCCTGGACTCCATTTTTCCCCTCGCAGCACGGCGGACTGCACCGGAAATTTGGAATCGGTTGCGCCGATCAGGATGAAACGGGCCCGGCGCTTCGTATTAGCGGGTTGGGCATGGGACCGCAAACATCGGCCGGCCTCCTGTTAGAAGTCGTCGCAACAACGAGACGGAGTCATCACTGGCCTCGGCGGCGGTTGGGGAGTGGCGCCCGGACATCCGAGCAATGCCGATCAGCCTGGCTCAAGACCAGCTACATCGGATTCGTCGGATACGTCCCAGAGCCGGAATCGGCTTCCGTCGTGAACTTCTATGCAATTCTGCCCGGAAAACCGCCGACCGCCTGCTATTTCGCGACGAGGTAGTTCCGTTCGCACCAAGACGATGTCCTAAAGGGCGAAGGATTGGCGAAAGTCGAAAAACCTTCTACAATCTTTCCTATGGCTGTGGGGGAGATTCCGGTCGCGCTCGCGTGGGCGCATCCGCTGGTGGCGGAGTGGTTCGTGGCGCGCTTCGGCACGCCCACCGAGCCGCAGGAGCAAGGCTGGCCGGAGATTCTTGCCGGCCGCACCACGCTCATCTCCGCTCCCACCGGTTCGGGCAAGACGCTCGCGGCATTTCTCATCTGCATTGACCGCCTGGTGCGCAAGGCGCTGCAAGGCGAGCTGCACGATCGCACCGAAGTCCTCTACGTCTCGCCGCTGAAGGCGCTGGGCAACGACATCCAGAAGAACCTCGAAGTGCCGCTGGGCGAGATTCTCGCGCTGGCCGCCGAACGCGGCCTGCTGATGCCGGAGATTCGCACTGCCGTCCGCACCGGCGACACGCTGATGAAAGAGCGGCGCGAGATGCTGAAGCGTCCGCCGCACATCCTGGTCACCACGCCCGAGTCGCTGTACATCCTGCTCACCGCGAACAGCAGCCGCGCGATCCTGCGCGATGTCGAGACGGTGATCGTGGACGAAATCCACGCCGTCGCCGATGACAAGCGCGGCGCGCACCTGACGCTCTCGCTGGAGCGGCTCGATCTGCTGGCGAATCAGCCGACACGCATCGGACTTTCGGCCACGCAGAAGCCGATCGAGGAGATTGCGCACTTTCTCACCGGTGCGGGCCGGCCCGCTCCAGCGGTCGTGAACATCGGCCATCGGCGCAAGCTCGATCTCGGCAGTTGAGGTTCCGCCGTCGGAGCTGGGCCCGATCGCCAGCAACGAGATGTGGGGCGAGATTTACGACCGCATCGCCGAACTGGCATTGCAGCATCGCTCGACGCTGGTCTTCGTCAACACGCGGCGGCTGGCGGAGCGAGTGGCGCTGCACCTGGGCGAGCGCATCGGCGAAGAACTGGTCGCGGCGCATCACGGCAGCCTGGCGCGCAAGCTGCGCCTGGCCGCCGAGCGCAAGCTGAAGAACGGCGAGATTCGCCTGCTGGTGGCGACGGCGTCGCTGGAGCTTGGAATCGACATCGGCACCGTCGATCTCGTCTGCCAGATCAATTCGCCGCGTTCGATTGCGGTGGCGCTTGCAGCGCGTTGGCCGCTCGGGACACTGGCGCGGAGCAGTCCCCAAGGGGCGGCTGTTCGCCACCACGCGCGACGACCTTGTGGAATGCGCGGCCACCGTGCGCGCCATCAAGCAGGGCGATCTTGATCGCATTCAGATTCCCGCCGCGCCGCTCGACATCCTGGCGCAGCAGATCGTCGCCATGTGCAGTTGCGAGGACTGGGACGAAGACGCGCTCTTCGATTGCGTGCGCCGCGCCTATCCCTATCGCGAACTGCGGCGCGAAGAGTACGACCGCATTCTGGAAATGCTGTCGCAAGGCATCGCGGCCAAGCGCGGCCGCTATGGCGCGTATCTCTATCGCGACATGGTCAACCGGCGTCTGCGCGGGCGGCGTGGCGCGCGGCTGGCGGCCATCACCAGCGGCGGCGCGATTCCGGATACCGCGCTGTTCACGGTGGTGGTGCAGCCGGAAGAGATCGTCGTCGGCACGCTCGACGAGGACTTCGCGGTCGAGAGCAATGCCGGCGACATCATGCTGCTGGGCAACACCTCGTGGCGCATTCGCCGCGTGGAGTCGAACTCCGGGCGCGTGCTGGTGGAAGATGCGCACGGCGCGCCGCCGACTATTCCCTTCTGGCGCGGCGAAGCTCCAGCGCGCACTGACGAGCTGTCGCAGCACGTGGCCGAGTTGCGCGAGCGGGTCAGCGCGCTGCTGCCGAATACGGCTCGCCGCTGCCCGTGCCGAACAACCCGAAGTCGCCGACGGCGAAGAGGCGCAACCAAGAGCCCGTCTGCGCGGCATCGAGTCCAGTCCCGAGGTGCAGAAGGCGGTCGCGTGGCTGAAGGACGAGTGCGGGCTCGACGACTCCGGCGCGGAGCAACTGGTCGAGTACATCGTCACCGGCCGCGCGGTGCTGGGCGACGTGCCGACGCAGCAGACCATCATCGCCGAGCGCTTCTTCGACGAAGGCGGCGGGATGCAGCTCATCATTCACGCGCCGTTCGGCGGCCGCATCAACAAGGCCTGGGGACTGGCGCTGCGCAAGCGCTTCTGCCGCTCGTTCAATTTCGAGTTGCAGGCTGCCGCAACCGACAACGGGCTGAACATCGCGCTGGCCGAGCAGCACAGCTTTCCGCTCAGCGACGTCTTCCACTACCTGCAAACCGAGACGGTGCAGGAGATCCTGGAGCAGGCGGCGCTGGCTTCGCCGATTTTCGCCACGCGCTGGCGCTGGGACGCCAACCGCTCGCTGGCGTTGCTGCGCTTCCAGGGCGGCAAGAAAGTCCCGCCGCAGATTCAGCGCATCCGCAGCGACGATCTGCTCGCGTCGGTCTTTCCCGACGTGGCCGCCTGCCAGGAGAACATCGTAGGCGACATCCAGATTCCCGACCATCCGCTCGTCCAGGAGGTGATGAAGGACGTGCTGACCGAGGCCATGGACATCGATGGCTTGCGGCGGGTGCTGGACGGGATTCGGAGCGGGGCGATTCGCTGCCTCGCGGTGGACACGCCGGTGCCGTCGCAGTTCTCGCACGAAATCCTGAACGCGAATCCGTATGCGTATCTTGACGATGCTCCGCTGGAAGAGCGCCGTGCGCGCGCGGTGCAGATGCGCCGCGTGCTGCCCGAGGCAGTGCTGCAGGAGGTGGGCAGGCTCGACCAGGCGGCGATTGCGCGCGTGCGCGAGGAGGCGCGGCCCGATGTTCGCGACAGCGACGAACTGCATGACACGCTGCAGACGCTGGTGGCGGTTCCGGAGGAGATTGCCGATCCCGAATGGCAGGAAGCTGTTGCAGAGCTGGACGCCGTTCCTCGCCGAGCTGATGGAAGGCTGGCGTGTGTTGCGCGCGCAGGTCAATGAGCGGCGCTATATCGTCGCGTCCGAGCGGGCAAAGGATTTCGCGCTGATCTTTCCGGAAGCGAAGTTCGAGGTGGCGCCTCCGGAACTGCCGTCGATCGCCGCCTCGCGCGATGACGCGCTGCTCGCGATGGTGACCGGCTGGATGATGCACTGCGGGCCAGTCACGTCGGAGGCGCTGGCGTATTGGCTCGGGCTTCCGGCTGCCGACGTGGAAAAAGCGTTGCTGCGCCTGGAGGCCGCGGCTCCGATTCTGCGCGGCAACTTTACCGGTCGTCACTGCGCGAAAGGGCAGATGATCCGCTGTCGAGCACGACTGCGAGTGGTGCGATCGGCGACTGCTGGCGCGCATTCATCACCTTACCGTCGCCACGCTGCGCAAGCAGGTCGAGCCGGTCACGGCAGCGCAGTTCATGCGCTGGCTGTTGCGCTGGCAGCACGTCGCTCCGCAGTCGCAATTGAGCGGCGAGCGCGGATTGCTGGAAGCCGTGCGTCAGTTGCAGGGATTCGAGATTCCGGCGAACGCCTGGGAGAAGCACAGTCTTCTCCTCGCGCATGAACAAGTACGATCCGGCTGCGCTCGATCAGCTTTGCCTGACTGGCGCGGTGGGCTGGGGACGGCTGTCGCCGCATCCGGCGACGCTGGAGGAGTCGGGCGAAGGCCGGCGCCGCGTCGTGCCCACCAGCGTTGCGCCTATCACGTTCTTCGTCCGCGAAGACTCGGACTGGATGCAGCCGCGCCTGGCGAAGAGGAGCAGAGCTATGAACGCGTGCTGAGCGAGAGCGCGCGAACGGTGCTGGAATTTCTGCGGCGGCGCGGGGCGTCGTTCTTCGCCGACATCGTGCGCGGCACCGGCAAGCTGAAAGCTGAGATCGAAACCGCGCTGTGGGAGCTGGTGGCGGCTGGGATGGTCACCGCCGACGGCTTCGACAATCTGCGCTCGCTGATCAATCCCCGGCGTCGCAATGCGTGGGCTCGCCAAAGCTCGCCCGGCCGCGCCATACTGCCGGCCGCTGGTCGCTGCTCTATCCGGCGGAGGGTACCGACCGCAGCAAGATGGTCGAGGCCACTTGCTGGATGCTGCTGCGACGCTATGGCGTCGTCTTCCGCGAGGTGCTGGCGCGCGAGTCGAACCTGCCGAAGTGGCGCGAGTTGCTGATCGCGTTCCGCCGTCTGGAAGATCGCGGCGAGGTGCGCGGCGGACGGTTCGTCAACGGATTCCTCGGCGAGCAGTTTGCTCTGCCGGAAGCGGTCGAGTCGCTGCGCGCCATGCGCAACCTGCCGGCCAGCGGCGAAACTGTGACCATCTCCGCCGCCGATCCCCTCAACCTCGTCGGCTTCATCGTTCCCGGCGAGCGCGTGCCCGCGATCTCCGGCAAGTATGTCAGCTTCCGCGACGGCGTTGCTGTGGAATCCCTGGAGCTGCACCCGACACCGGGGGCCACACAAATAAACGCATTTCGGTGAAAAAGCGTTACAGGATTTTTTGTAAAGATTTGTAAAGTGTCCCAAAATGGAACTTCCCGCGCTCTCAGCTTAAAGGGGCTTGGGGAGACCCAAATAGGGCCGCGCGAGGCGACCACGCAACGATGACCGGAGCAATTGGTCGAAGGAATCGACTATTACATCGAGAACGGATTCATGGTCTTCACCGCCCACTATCTGCGCAACCGCGGCTACTGTTGCGAATCAGGATGCCGCCATTGCCCGTACGGCTTCGTGGGCAAGAACGGACGGGAGGCGGGCACAGCTCCGATCCAAGCCCAAAGAAAAAAGCGGGCCACTAGCCCGCTCGCTCACAAAATCTCGGAAATTGTTTATCCCATGGTGTGCACGTGCTCGGGCGTGATCTTGTAGAGCACGCGCTTTTCGCCGGGTTGGGCGTACGGATACTTGTCCTTCCCCAGGTATTTCTTTGCCATCTTGTCGATGTGCTGGGTCGCGCCATCCTGCGGTGATCTCATGCACGCGCCCGCGAATCCCGAGATAGCGGTAAGGGTTGTCAGGATCGATAACGGCGATGGCGACGCGCGGATCGTGCCTCACGTCGCGGTCTTTCTGCCGCCCAACCGCCGAGTTCACCCAGATCTCGCCGTTCTGGAAGTCCACCCAAACCGGCGTAGTGTGAGGACTGCCGTCGGCCTGCAGCGTAGTAAAGCTGCCGAATGCGGGTTTCTGAAAGAGGTCGAGAAAGTTTTCAGGAATCGAAGCAGACATGCGTATCTCCTTGCTTATTTGCGAGTGATGCGTGGGCCGGAACGCCAACGATTGGATTCCCGGACTATTGTACGAGGTGCAGGGATTTACAGTGCGTCCTTCACGAATTCGGGTTGCCGGCCTTCGCCCCAGGGATCGTAAGTCTGCACGAAGATCATGCGGTCCCGGATGGTTGGGTGGTCCCAGGCCCAGAACCTCGGCCAGCTTGCCAACGTATGGGTAATCGAGTGAGCGCTCGCCCAGAATTTGAAATGCCTCCGCCGCGGCCAGCGGCGCATCGGGCACCAATCCGTGGATAACCTCCAGTCCGTATTGGTCGGCCTGGTGCTCATAGTGACGCGACACCGCATTGAAAGCCGGCGTTGCCAGGAACATAAGCACGGAGATAATCAGTACCAACAGCGGAAGGGAAGCCCAGTCGCTCAAGTCGCGTAGTCCCCATCGCGCTCCGTAACGCGCCACCATCCAGTTCGCCAGCCTATAGCCGAGGTAGAACAACGCCAGGAGTTCTAGCAGCAGGAGCGTCAATCCCTTGGCAATGTGGTGGAGGACGTAGTGTCCCATCTCGTGCCCGAAGACGAACAACGTCTGCGGCGTGGTCATGTGCTCCATGGTTGTGTCCCACACCACCACACGTTTGGTGGCACCAAGGCCGGTGACATAGGCGTTCAACTCGGTGGTCTTCTCGCTGGCCTTCATCTCGAACATGCGCTGCGCCGGGATTTCCATGCCGCGCGCGCTGCACGACGCGTTCGATCTGCGCGACCAGGCCGGCGTGATGGTCGGTGAGCGGCTCGAATTTGTTGAACAGAGGCTCGATCCAGACAGGCTCGATGACCATGAGGAAAATGACGCTGGGGATGGTTGCCAGCCAGAAGTAGAACCACCAGCGGCGTGGGCTGAGGCGGAGCGCGGTGTACAGCCCCCAACCGACAAAACTCGCGATCAGCAAGCCGAGCAGCAGGCCTTTGCCCCAGTCCCCAAACCATGAGCCCCAATGCTGCACCGAAAGCCCGTATTTCAGGCTGATGTGGTGCTCATAGCTGTCGAAGGGAAGCTGGGCTAGCTCCAGGGCGAGGACGAACAGCGACATTACGATGACGGCTTGCAGGGCACGGAAGCGCGAGGCTCGCTCTGCCCAGTCCCGCAGCCGCACGCCGAAGCGCGTCCGCAGCATCAGATACAGAACCAGAAATGTCCATGCCGTAGTGACAAAGTAAAGGGTGCCGTTCAGCAGGTACAGGGCATAGGCTTTCTGTAGCTTGTCGGGAGGCAGGGTGTATTGCAGGAGGTGGTGTGAGCTGGCTGCCGCAGGTGGCGAATCTGGTTGGGCGAAAGCGGCGCTCGGCAGGACCGAGGCGCCAACCACCGCCATCAAAGTAAGCAGGAAGAGTGTCCGGAAATTGCTACGCATGAGGTCCTGTCGGGGCCGGAAAGGGGTAGAGTGTAGCATCGCCCGCGCGACGGATGAAAGCGAAGGTCAGACGCTGCCGGCTCTGTTGGCAACTACGCGGCACCCCATCCCCCATGTTTTCAGGTAGTTGAAGCCTAATGCCAAACCTCAACAACTCCAAGAATTTCAGTAGGTTAACGCAGGTTTTTCCTTGACATTTCCACAAGTGGGCGTAACATAAGACTATCACCTCCGATCCGCTTCAGGATCGAATGGGCTCGAGGCCAAGGAAATGTCACCGCTCCTTGGCAGCGGGCCCATTTTAATTGTGTTCGACTGGCAAGTTTGCAGCCACACGATTGGGGGACACGTACAATAGCACCACCTGATTTTCTCTGATTCATGAATGCCAGAATTCTGTTTGCCTTGGGGCTCTTTTTTTGCCTGACGCCGTGGGCCTCGCCGCCCCTGGCGCTGCTCGCCGGTCTCATCTTCGGCGCAATCTCCACCCACCCGTACAAGGCGGAGTCGAGGATCCTTTCCAAAGTATTGCTCCAGTCGGCGGTCGTGGGGCTGGGCTTCGGGATGAATCTGCAGGAGGTGCTGCGCGCTGGACGGAGCGGATTCCTCTACACGGCTCTGGGCATCGCCTTTGCGATGATCGTGGGAACACTGTTGGGAAAGCTGCTGTCGGTCCATCCGCGTCCGGCGTTCCTGATTTCGACCGGCACGGCAATTTGCGGCGGCAGCGCCATTGCTGCCGTCGGTCCCATCGTCGGTGCGAATGAAGATGAGATGTCAGTTTCGCTGGGAACGGTTTTCCTGCTCAACTCGATTGCTCTGCTAACCTTCCCGGCCATCGGCTTGATGCTGAAGCTTTCGCAAAACCAATTCGGACTGTGGGCGGCGCTGGCGATCCACGATACCAGTTCGGTGGTGGGGGCTTCGGCGAAATACGGTGCGGCTGCGCTGGCCGTGGGAACTACCGTGAAGCTGGCGCGCGCGTTGTGGATTGTCCCTGTGTCGCTCGGAACGGCGGCTATCAAGCACAGCAAAACGCGTATACAGTGGCCATGGTTCATTCTGTTCTTCTGCCTGGCGGCGCTGGCGAACACCTATCTGTCACCCGGCGCAGTCGCGTACAGGTTCTTGTTCAACGCGGGCAAGCTGATGTTGGTCATTACCCTGTTTTTGATTGGGGCAAGCCTTTCTCCGGCCGCATTGCGCAAGGTTGGTCCGCGACCTCTGCTGCAAGGGGTGCTGCTGTGGA
Source organism: uncultured Acidobacteriaceae bacterium (assembly GCA_963782275.1). Classification (GTDB taxonomy): domain Bacteria; phylum Acidobacteriota; class Terriglobia; order Terriglobales; family Acidobacteriaceae; genus Bog-257. Next base: position 47,999 of record CAWAJA010000021.1, read on the forward strand.
TTGTGGTTGCGGTGGCAAGCCTGCTGGCAATTCGTGCTGGGTGGATCAGCATTTAGGGCGGCGGTTCCAGAGTTGTTTTATGACTTGGAGGGGAGCAACTGGTGTCGCCGCTACGCGGCTCATCTCAATTTCCTACGTGACCCCGGGCTCGCGCCCGGGGCTCAATGCAATGCCGCCGCTACGCGGCCGGTTCGAACAATTCTCGGCTGTCTCGCTACTACAAATTTGTGTGGAAAGTTCCGACAGAGTCTCTCAGCGCCGCGTCACGGTGAACTTTCCAATGCCTGAGTCCCGTGGGACAATGCTGGGCTGAACGCGGCGCTGAAGCGCCGCACTCACCCGTTCCTAGGCTTGGCCAATTACATCGCGGGAGAATTTCGCGAGTCGACACTAGAGTCTAGCGGCTGACTTCCAGCACTTGCGATAGCTCTTCCCACTCCACCATCAGGGGTTTGAGTTCGTCACGCCGTTTGGCCAGCAGATCGGTCCAACGAGCGGTCTCCTCCACGCTGACAAACGACTGCAACTCGCGCTCGCACTCTGCGATACCGTCCTCCAGTCGTCCGATGTGTTCCTCGATCTGCTGGTGACGCTCCTGCATTTGTTTGAGCTTGATGGGATTGATGCGCTTCTTAGGTTGCGCCTTCTGTTCCATATAGCCGGGGACATCCGACAATGTGGGAGCCCAGTTACCACGGCCGTTTCCGCCGGCTGATTCAGCCACAGCTTCGCCGGAAGTCTCCCTATGCTTACGCCACAGGTAGTCCTCGTAATTACCAGGGAAGACCTCGACGCGACCGCCGCCGATCTCGAAGACGCGCGTTGCCAGCTTGTCGATGAAGTAGCGATCGTGTGAGACGAAGACGACCGTGCCGTTGTATTTTTCCAGCGACTCGAGCAGCACGTCTTTGGCGCGCATATCGAGGTGATTGGTCGGCTCATCGAGCAGCAGGAAGTTTGAAGGATGCAACAGCATTCGCGCCAGGGCATAGCGATTGCGCTCGCCGCCGGAGAGCACGCCAATCGGCTTGAACACATCGTCTTCCGAGAAAAGAAAGCAGCCCAGCAGACCGCGCAACTCGCTCGTGGTTTTCTGCACGGCAACGTCGGAAAGGTCGTCGAGCATCCGCCGCTCCGGATCGAGTTCCTTGTACTGGTCCTGAGCAAAATAATCGGGCTCGACATTGTGGCCGTGCTGCAGCGTGCCCGCAGTAAGCGGCTCGATTCCGGTCAGCAGCTTAATGAGCGTTGATTTACCCGCGCCATTGACGCCGACCAGGGCGATGCGGTCGCCGCGCTGAATGGTAAAACTCACGTCGCGAAACACTTCTTTCGTGCCGTAGCTCTTGGCCAGTCCTGAGCACTCCACGACCAAGCGCCCGCTGGGCTTCGGCTGCGGAAAGGTGAAGTGGATCGTCTTTTCCTCCAGCGGAATCTCGATACGCTCAATCTTCTCCAGCTCTTTGACGCGGCTTTGCACCTGCTTCGCCTTTGTTGCCTGGTAGCGAAAGCGGTTGATGAAGGCCTCAAGCTGCTCGATGCGGTCGCGCTGGTTCTTGTAGGCTGCAACCAGCGAATCCCGCCGCTCCTGCTTCTGCTGCAAGTACTTTTCGTAATTGCCGCTGTAGAACTGCACGCGCTTGTTCCAGATCTCGGCGATGCGATCGACCGTTACGTCGAGAAAGTAGCGGTCATGCGAAATCAACACGTAGGCATACGGATACTCAAGCAGGTATTGCTCAAGCCAATTTCGAGTTTCGAGATCGAGGTGGTTGGTGGGCTCGTCAAGCAGCAGCAGGTCCGGCTTCGCCAGCAGCAACTTGGCAAGCGCGATGCGCATCTGCCAGCCGCCGGAAAACTCCTCCGTGTAGCGCGTCCAGTCTTCCTTGACGAAGCCCAAGCCATCGAGGACGGTGCCCACCTGCGAATCGAGGGCGTAGCCGTCCTTCACGCGAAACTCGCCCGAGATGCGCTGATAGCGGTCCGCCACCTGGGCGTATTCGCTGGAGGTATGGTCGAGCTCGCCCATCTTGTGGGTGAGGTCCTCCATCTCCTGCTCCAGCGCGCGCAGATTGCTGAACACGGACATGCATTCGTCGAAGACGGTACGGCCGGAGAGCTGCAGGCCGTCCTGCGGCAGGTAGCCGTAGGTTGTGTTCTTGGCCGGGGTGATGCTGCCGTAGTCGAGCGACTCCATGCCGCCAAGAATCTTCAGCAGCGTCGATTTCCCGGTGCCGTTGGCCCCGACCAGGCCAACGCGTTCGCGCGGCGTGATCAGCCAATCCAGGTTGTCGAAGAGGAGTTTGGGGCCGAAGCGTTTGCCGGCAGAGGAGAGCTGAATCATGGTGAAGCTTTAGTTGCTCTTCTTCTGCCCTCGCAGGATGCGGTCGTCTATCGGTTTGCGCCCGGCAAAGCCTTCCTCAGCGCCGTGCCAATGGGTGATTTTCTTTTCCCCGAGCTTCCAGCAGAGCAGGATGACGTCATCTCCCACGATACAGGGAAAATCGAGCAGGCCGATGTCGAGGTCTTTGACCTGCACGCCGGTCGCGTCAATCTCGGCGACGGCATCCTTGGCACGCTGCGCGGCCTTCTCGCGCTCGGCCTTGCGGCGCGCGACCGAAACGATGTCCACCAGCGTGCCGCCATTAATGAAAATGCGGTTGGCCAGCGACTGCATCTCGCCATCAACTTCTTCGATGAGCGCTTTTGCCTCCATGGCAGAGCGCAACAGAGACTCCAGAACGGGCAACAGGGTCTGGGCTTCGGATACGGTAAATGTGCGCGACATATCGATACTTTCCAACTTTGCTTGGGCCTTGCGGCGATTAAGAATGCGGCGGCGGTATTCCCGCAGGTCCACCCAGGACTGTGGAACCCGCCGAAGATGTTTTTCCCGAGGACGCTTGCGAACAATCATTGGATCTCTAACATCCTATCAAGAGCCACGCGCGCCCACCTCTTTACATTATCTTTTACTTTGATCTGGTTGACGATGTTGCCATCCACCAGGTTCTCCAGCGCCCAGCACAGGTGCTGGGCGAGATGCGAAACATCGTCGTGCACAGGCAGCCGGAATCGTCGAGGGTAATGACGCGCTTGTCGGGATTGTCCTTCGCCAGCCGGTTCACCAGGTGAATCTCGGTTCCGATGGCGAACGAAGTTCCGGCGGGCGCCTGCTCCACAACTTTGATGAGGTGGTCGGTCGAGCCGATATCATCAGCCTTTTGGCAGACCTCCCAGCGGCACTCGGGATGCACGATGACCTGGATGCCGGGATAATTCGCCCTGACCTTGTCCACATGCTCCGGGAGGAAGCGCTGATGTACTGAACAATGGCCCTTCCACAGAATCACTTTGGCCTTGCGCAGCCGTTCGACCGTCTGCCCGCCTTGCAGCATGTATGGGTCCCACACGACCATCTCATCTAAAGGAATGCCGCGAGCGAATCCGGTGTTGCGGCCCAGATGCTGGTCAGGCAGGAAGAGGATCTTCTCGTTGCGACCGAACGCCCACTCGAATGCGGCGTTGGCGTTGGTCGAGGTACAGACCAGGCCTCCACGCTCGCCGCAGAACGCCTTGATCGCTGCCGTGGCGTTCATGTAGGTGATGGGCGTTATGCCGTTGCCTTCGTCGTCGGTGAGCCCAAGATTTACGAATTGCTCCCAGGCGTCCTCTACCTGCGTAATGTCGGCCATGTCGGCCATGGAGCAGCCGGCATTCAGGTCGGGGAGGATGACGGCCTGGCCCGGCCGCGCCAGGATGTCGGCGCTCTCCGCCATGAAGTGGACGCCGCAAAAGACAATGTACTGCCCCTTGGCCTGCGCCGCCTTCTGCGAGAGGCGGTAGGAATCGCCGCGATAATCGGCGAAGCGCACGACCTCATCGCGCTGGTAATGATGTCCCAGGATGACGCACTCGCTGCCTAATGTTCGCTTGGCAGCCGCAATACGGCCGTCCATGGTTCGATCAGGGAGTACGAGATAGTTTTCAAGCGAGCAGGATGCCGCTTCTGTAATCGTTGCCGTTGCCACTGTTTGTCTCTGCCTTCAGCTCCAGCCACGCGGGCCCGTTGACTGCCAAGGCTCACGTCCTGGAACGGGGATGTTGAAAGCTGACCTGCGGCTCCAGTAGATCCACTACGCTTATGGCGCCCGACCTACGGGGTTGTTGGAGCTGCAAGTTGACGCTTCTTTAGTTCTCACTCATTCGATGATCAGCGGAGCGCATTTGTTACAAAAACAAGAACCGCGCCTCACCCGACGCGGCCTGCTGGTTGACACGGCGCTGCGACAAGCATCGAACAAGGCTATTGTGGCGCGTTGGGGAGGTTAATGCAAGGGGGAGAAGAGCTTGTCATCCCCCAATATGCACCATAGTCCTGGATGCCGGAATAAAGCCCGGTTCGCCGATGTGGTGGCGTTCTTCCTTGTGATTGACGGCGCGAAGGATAAACTCGACCAGTTCTTCGTCACTAGCGCCCCGCGTCATCAAGCCAGCCAGATCGTGCTCGCGAACGGAGAACAGGCAGGTGCGAATCTTGCCATCGGAGGTGACGCGCACCCGGCTGCAATGTCCGCAGAAGGGATGCGACACCGGCGCGATGATGCCGATCTCTCCGATGCCGTCCTCGAAGACGTAGCGGCGTGCGGTCTCGCTGCGTGCGTGCCCGATTTCGCGCAGTGGCATGAACTCGGCCATGCGGCGCACGATCTCGTCGAGGGTTATGACAATCTCCGGCGACCAGACGCGATCCTCTTCCAGCGGCATGAATTCGATGAAGCGGACGGCGACGCCCTCCTCACGCGCAAAGCGACCGAAGGCAGTGATCTGATCGTCATTGAAGCCACGCAGCAGAACGCAATTGACCTTGACCGGGTTGAGCCCGGCACGTTGAGCGGAGCGGATTCCGGCGAGCACGCGGTCGTAGCCATTCGGCACGCGCGTGATGCGTGCGAACTCTGCCGCATCTACCGCGTCCATCGAAACCGTGACGCGGCTCAGCCCGGCATCCGCCAGGGGTTGTGCCATGTCGGCCAACAGGTGGCCATTGGTGGTGATAGCGATGTCGAGAGGTACACCTTCCGGTGTGCGCATGCGGCCTAGCTCGCCCACCATCTCCACAATGCCTTTGCGCAACAGCGGCTCGCCTCCGGTAAGGCGGACCTTCGTGATCCCCAACCCGACAAAGATGCGCGCGATGCGGAGATAGTCGGCAATCGGCATCTCGGAAAACTGCGGTCCATTGTTGCCGGACCGGCAATAGACGCACCTATAGTTGCAGCGATCCGTGATGGAGATCCGCAGATCGCTGATGCGCCGTCCGAATTTGTCGGTAAGAAGCACGCTATTCGCGATTCGCCTTTCGGTATTCTCTATTCGCTCTTCGCCATTAGCGCTTAGCGAACTTTGCTCCTGTCATCCTGAGAGGTTGTGACTTTATTGTGCGTCGTCAAAAACCGACGCTGAAAAGAAAGACGTTACGGGCTGAAAAAAGGCCGCAAATCAATAAAGTCACAAACTCTGAGCGAAGACGGTCCGGTTTGGGCCGCCGGAGTCGAAGGACCCTATACCTGTAAGAACTTGTGCCGTCCCTACGGGACTCGGATCAATCTTCCACTCTACCCAGCACTCCGCCTTCGGCTCCGTGCTGATTTCATGACAACGTCGGCTCCCTCGCAGCGAGTACATTGGTGGCTGCGAACGACCAAAAGCTCGGGAGGAAGGAGTCGACGCGATGTTGATTATAGGTTGTGATTATCATCCGAGCTTTGAGCAAATCGCATGTTGTGACACTACAACCGGCGAATGCGGCAATCACCGGCTGGAGCACGGCGGCGAGGCCGAGTCGTTTTACCGTAGCCTTCAGGGGCAGGCGGTGCGGGTGGGCATGGAGGCCACCGGCGGCACCCGCTGGTTCGAGCGGCTGCTGGCCGACTGCGGCATCGAGTTGTGGATCGGGCATCCGGGCAAAATCCGGGCGGCCGCTCCGCGCAAGCAGAAGACCGATCGCCGCGACGCCGAACTGCTGCTCGATCTGTTGCTGCAGCAGCGCTTCCCGCGGCTGTCGGTGCCCAGCCCGGAGCAGCGCAATCTGCGGCAACTGGTGGGCCATCGTCATCGTCTGGTGCAGATGCAGACCAGGGTGAAGAACCAACTGCAGGCGCTGGCCATCAACGAAGGCCTGCGCTTGCGGCGCGCCCTGTGGACCCGCAAAGGTCAGGCGCAGTTGCAGGCGCTGGCTCTGCCCTGCTGGGCCGAGCAGAAGCGCTGTGATCTGCTGGCACTGCTGGCTGATCTGCAGCGACGTAGCGCGCTGTTGGACCAGGCGGTCGAAGCCGCCGCCGAAGCCAGCCCGGTGGTGCGTTGCCTGCGCCAGCAGCGCGGGGTCGGTCCGGTGGTGGGTCTGGCCTACGAGCTCACCATTCTGGATCCCACGCGCTTTCAAACCAGCCGGCAGGTGGCCAGCTATCTGGGGCTGATTCCCGCCGAGCACAGCTCCGGCGGCAAGCAGCGGCTGGGGCACATCAGCAAGCAGGGCAATGCTCTGCTGCGCGGCCTGCTGGTGGAGGCGGCGCACGTGGCGGTGCGCTGGGAGCCGGAGTGGCGGCGGCAGTACGTGCGCCTGGCGATGAAGAAGAACCGCTCGATTGCCGCCGTGGCGATGGCGCGCAAGCTGGCGGTGCGCTTGTGGTGGCTGTGGAAGTCGGGACTCGCCTCGGGGCAGATCGGCGGGTCCGGTTCGCATGCAGAGCAGCCTGTTTAGCCCAGTGGGGTGCGGTTGATCCCCGACGTGCTGATTGGGCGCTCTGCCTCCCGCGATAGCGCGGGAGTTCGACTGACTAATCATGGTGCGCAAGCCACCGAATAGATGGATGGTGGAACCGGAGCGAGTGGTTCCATCGTATCGGTTAGAACGCGAGCTTTGGTCGTGACGCAAGCAAAAACCTTTTCCGCTAGAGCGAAATGGCGCTCTCTCAAAACCACGCGGGGGAAGTGTGTCGCAAAAAACCCTTGACACGGTCGACGTTGTCATAGATGGGCTAAGCTGTTTCGCGCCTACGGCGCTCGTGCCTGGCAGATTGAACAAGCACTGACCAGTCCAACTGTTTTCGAATGTGCGGGGAAAAAAGGCAGGATAGCGCGCAAGCACAACCGCGCGGCTGATCGTTTCCTTTCCAAGCACGGGAGGCGCGGACGTTTCCCTCCACACCCTCGGTCCCGCGAAAATCGCGGGACACCGCCGCCGCTGCCCTGGGTATACCGTTAGGCCGCGGAGGTCGGAAACAGTAATGTCATTATAGATGCGCAAGCCCGAGGAAAGCAGCAGCTAGGCGAGAAAGTTGAGCACGACTTGAAGCGCAGAGAGTTCCAGGAAAACAGATTCCTCAGTCCCGACCTTTCCAGCAGCCAGCGAATGGCGAAAAGCGAAAGGCGAAGAGCGAACCGCGGCCTCTCTCACATGCCTTCGTAGTTCGGCCCGCCCCCACCCTCGGGCGGGACCCAGGTGATGATTTCATACGGGTCCATGATGTCGCAGGTCTTGCAGTGCACGCAGTTTGACGGGTTCAGGTGGATTTGCAGTCCGCTGGGCGTATCGGTGGCTTCGACCATCTCGTAAACGCTGGCGGGGCAAAAGTTCTTGCATGGGTTGCCGAATTCCTTCACGCAGCGCTCGTTGCAGATGTCGGTATCGTGAATCACCAGGTGCGCCGGTTGGTCTTCTTCATGTTTTGTGCCCGAGTGATAAACGTCGGTAAGCTTATCGAAAGTTAGCTTGCCATCGCCCTTCGCCGGACCGATAAGGTGCGCCTCGGGGCCGCCGTTTGCCGGAAGCCGATCGAGAGGTTCCATGCGGCGATGTCCCGCTTCGTTGCTATAGCGCGCGCGCAAGCCACGTCCGCCGGTGAATTGCTGGACGCCGGCGTGGAACATGCCGGGGACGAAACCGTGCTCGAAGCCCTGGTGAAAGTTGCGCACTGGCCAGAGCTCAGTCTTGATCCAGCTCTTCTCCACGCGGTCCTGGAAGGTCTCAATCATCTCGAGCGAGAAATCGTTCTTGAGCATGCAGTCGAATGCAGTCTCCGCCGCCAGCATCCCGCTCTTGATCGCCAGATGGATTCCTTTGAGCCGCTGCGAATTTAAGAATCCGGCGGAGTCGCCGAGTATCATCCAGCCGTCACCGGCGAGCGGGGGCACGCACCACCAACCCCCGTAGGGCAGCGACTTCGCACCGTACCGAACCATCTTCCCGCCTTCCAGCAGCTTGGCGATGAATGGGTGCTTCTTGAATTCCTGCAACACGCGTTGCGGATCGAGGCGGGGATCGCGATAGTCGAGCCCAGTAACGAATCCGAGCGAGACCAGGTTGTCCTTAGAGCCGTATATCCACGCGCCACCATATTCGTTGAAGGTAAGCGGATAGCCCATGGTGTAGATGACTTCACCAGGAGCAACCCGACCGGCAGGCAGTTCCCAGAGTTCCTTTACGCCGACCCCATAAGTCTGAGGATTTCGTTCGCGGTCGAGCTGGAAGCGATCGATGAGTTGCTTGGTCAGCGAGCCGCGCGTGCCCTCCGCGAGGATCACGACCTTGGCTTTCAGATCGTAGCCGGGCTCGAAATTGGATTTTGGCTCACCGCTCTTGTCCACACCTTTGTCGTCGGTACGAACCCCCACGACGCGTCCGGTCTCAAATAGCAGCTCAGAGCCGGCGAATCCGGTGAAGAGAGTAATTCCAGCTTCTTCCACCTTGCCGCCCAGCCACTTCACGAACTTGTTGATCGAGATGACGTAGTTGCCGTGATCACGCATGGGAGGTGGGGTGACGGGGAACTTGAACTTACCGGTGCGGGTCAGATAATAGACCGCTTCTTTCGTAACGGCCGCATCGAGCGGAGCTTCCTTCTCGAAGCCGGGCAGCAGCTCACGCATGGAGCGGGGATCGAGCAGCGCGCCCGACAGGCAATGTGCCCCGGTTTCCCGGGCCTTCTCCAGGAGGTATATGTTTTCCTTACTGAGCGGTGCTTCAGGGTGCCTGGAATTGTGCTCGTCGATGAGTTGCGACAAACGCAAAGCGCAGGCCATACCTGCGGGCCCTCCACCAACGATGACCACATCGGCGTCCATCGACGGGCGCTCGATACCGGGAAGCGGTTTCCGAAAGACGATCATTCGACCTACCGAGGGAAGATTGGTACAGCCATGATCACACTTTTGGCTGTGACATTGTCGCACTTCTGCATTTCAGTATGAAGACGGTTCAGATTCCAAGATTGCATCTCAATCTTACGCATAAAGAAGGGCGCAAGTTCATGCGCCCGTGGTCTCAGCACCTCGAATTACGTTCAATGTTTAGCCCAATACTTATACAAGGCGTCTAACTCACCCAGCCACGTCGAATCGTCGTCATTCAAATATCGACCCAATTCCTTTTCAACCACGAAGAACCCTGCGCCGGGACGATTGTGCTCCTTGGTGACCACGAGAGCTGAAAGCGCAGGCCGACCTAGCGCGACCTCGTCATTCGAGATGTAGCCCAGGAGGTCCCACAATCGCTTGTCGTGTGGGCCCTCACACCTGCCGAACTTGCTGGCGACTTGGCACGCTTCATCGTAATTGATGACTCTCTTCTGCCGGGCGCAATCCTGCAAGTAACGGGTGAGTTCCGCAAGTTCGTCAGAAGTGTACTCGCCCTTCGGATAGCTCATGCCGCCCCTACGGTTAGTGCTTTTACGCGCCTTTCGCCTTTTTCACTTCTTCGATCAACGGCGGCACGATGTCGAACAAGTTCCCCACCACGGCGACATCCGCAATTTCAAAGATCGGCGCCTCTGAGTCTTTGTTCACAGCGATGATGGTCCGTGCGCCCTTCATACCAACAACGTGCTGAATCGCACCACTAATGCCCAGGGCCAGGTAGAGCTTCGGTGCAACTGTCTGCCCCGAAGAGCCGACCTGCCGGTCCATCGGCAACCAGCCCGAGTCGCAGATGGGACGTGAAGCTGCGATCTCGCCGCCCAACGCCTCGGCCAACTGCTTTGCGATCTCGATGTTCTTCTGCTCCTTGATGCCTCGGCCGACGGCTACGATGATCTCGGCTTGTGTCAGGTCCACCGCCTGCTTGGCCTCCTTGAAGGGAGCCTCGGGCTTGTTGCGTACCACCCCGTCGGCAATGTCGAGATTCACGGATTCGACCTCCGCCGCAGCGCTGCCTTCCTCGACCTTGTCGCCGCGGAACGCGCCGTTCTGGAAGGTGGCGAAATACGGCGGCTCGCCTACGAAGGAGACATCCGCCGCGAACTTGCCCTGGAACATCTGGCGAGTGAACAGCAGCCTGCCACCCTCGTACTTGTAACCAATCGCGTCACTGATGAGGGAGCGGTTCAGAGCAGCCGCCAGCTTGGGAGCGAAGTCGCGCACCTGGTAGGTGTGCGGCATCAGTACCAGGCGAGGTTGTTTCTGCGAAAGGAAGGGTTTGAGCGCGGCCACGAAGCCGTCGGGCGTGTACGGTTCCAGCTTGGCCGACTCCAGATCGTACACCTTTGAAACTTTCTTGCTCGCGATTTCGGTCGCGATTTCACCGACGCCATTTCCCGCGACGGCCGCCTCCAGCATCCAGCCGGTTTCGGCGGCAATTGCCTGCGCGCCAGTCAGCGTTTCCCAGGAAACGCGGTTCAGCTTGCCTTCGCGTTGCTCCACTACCACCAGGATTGTGTCTGCCATTGGATCCGTTCTTATTCGCCGTACCGAGTGCGCCGGCAGGGCACAACTTCGCTACGGCTGTTATGAACACGTTATGAGCCAGCCAGGTGCGCCCTCGTGATACTGTGCAGCCGTTGTGTGGCCGTCAGCGATTCTTGGCCCGCACGCGAGCGCCAATCACGTTCAGCACTAAACCGGCGACGACCAGGACTGCTGCAATGATCTGGAAGCGCGATTCTCCCAGCTTGGCAGCTGCTGGTTGAAAAAACATTACCAGGAATGCAAACAGCACCAGCACCCAGCCAATAACCACAAGAGCTGAGCCGATTTCACGTTTCTCTTCCGATGGCATAGCCGACTCCTGCACTCCGACTTGCCACTCACTCTACCCAAAACTCAACAGGCCCCGGCGTAGGTCAAGGACAACTCAGCTCACCTGCCGCTCCTCCTCTTCGTCCTGCCGCTGCTGCGCCAGGGTGTGCTCCAAATCGCGATGACCCAGCCGCGTAGGTCCTACGGCGCGGCGGTAACGCGTTCCCATGATGACCAGCACCAGCCCCAGCGCGCCCTGAATGCCCAGCCATATCGGCCAAAACCACGAGCCATTGCGCAGGCTGATGAAGAAAAAAATCCCCAGTCCGGCATCCATCCACAGCAGAATCCAACCAAGGGTCAGCAGGATGGAACCGAGTTGGCGATTCTCGACAGTGTTGTCGATAGCGACCTGATCGCGATCAAATCCCGGCATAACCAGCAGAGCTCCTTTCGTTATCACTTCAGCCCTTTAGATGCCGATTTATGAGCCGGTTGCCAAATATCGAAGAAGCTCACGCCGGAACACGCCCGTGGCGCCCACCAAGTTTTACAAAGACCAAACGCAGCTTTCGGCTGCGCAGCGGCATAGCCGCCTATCCTTCGCTCTAGATCACGCGCATTTCGTTGCGCAGCTTGTCCACCAACTTCTTCGCGATCTCTCCCGGAGGCCCTTCCAGCACCTCTGTCTTTTTTGTCTTCTGCGGGACGTACAGCTTCTCAATCTTCTGCAGATTTTCGCCGAGCGCCGGCTTGACCTCATCGAAGCTGACTTTCTTCAGAGGCTTGTTCTTTGCCTGCTTGATGCCGATGAGGGTGGCATAGCGCAGTTTGTTAATGCCGGACTGAATGGTGAGCAGCGCCGGCAGTGGCATGTCAACGAACTGGAAGAAGCCGGCCTCAAGTTCGCGCTTCACGCGGATTCCGCCGTCGCTCTTTTCGATCTGCATGATGATGGTGGCGTGCGGCCAGCCCAGCAACTCCGCAAGAATGACGCCGGTTTGGGCAAAGCCATAATCGTCCGATTGCAGTCCGGTGAACACGAGATCGAAATTCTCGTCCTTCACCGCAGCCGCAAACGCCTTCGCCGTATTGAAAGCGTCGAGGGCGACGAAACTGTCGCCTTCAAGATGAATAGCGCGATCAGCGCCCTTAGCCAGGGCTTCCCGCAACACCTGCTGTGCGCGCGCCGGACCGCTGGTGATCACCACCACTTCGCCGCCGTGTTTCTCCTTCTGGCGCAACGCCTCTTCCAGCGCGTAGGCGTCAGGCTCGTTGACTTCGTAGGAAACATCTTCACGAATCCACGTGCCGCTCTCATTCAACTTGAGCGGCGCGTCCTTCTGCGGGACCTGCTTCATGCAGACCAGGATCTTCACCCGGCACTCCTTCCGTGACAGGGATGCGCTAAATGTGTGGGCAAACAGGCGAGTATAAATGAGTGGCGGGAAGATGGGAAACTATCGGTAGATGCTAGGTTTCAAAACGGGAATTGCGGATGACTGAGCAGTCGGGCATCAATGCGTTGACGTCAAGTCATCCGCTTAAGGTTAGTTTGAGGTCAAGAGTCGGCCCCGCTCGGCCTCGAGAAGCTTTTTCTTCCTGTCCACTCCCCAGCGATATCCGGCCAGGCCTCCGTCGCTGCGCACCACGCGATGACAGGGTACGGCAATCGCGACTGGGTTGGACGCGCAGGCTCGTGCCACAGCGCGGACGGCATGGGGCTCTCCGATGTCGCGCGCGACGTCGGTATAGCTGCGCGTCTCGCCGCGCGGAATCTGGCGCAGCGTCTCCCAGACCTTCTTCTGGAAAGCGGTGGCGCGCACGTCGAGCGGTAGGTCAATGATTGTGTTGTCGCCGCGGAGGCTGGCCAGCAGCGGCTCGACATATTTCCCCATGGCAGCATCGTCGCGATGCAATTCAGCGGCGTGGAATTCTTCGCGCAAATCGCGCTCCAACTCGGAGGCGTTCTCGCCGAAGCGCACGGCACACAGACCGCGTTCGGTTGCCGCCACCAGCATCCGCCCGAGGGGAGTAGGCGCAATGGCAAAGGTGATCGTTGCTCCTGCCCCGCCACGGCGATAAGTGCCCGGTGTCATGCCAAGCCGCTGGTTGGAGCTTTCGTAAAGCCGGCTGGGCGAGCTGAAGCCCGCGTCGTAGAGTGCGGTGGTCACATCTTCTCCTTTGCGCAGTCCAGTTTTGACGTGCTGCATGCGGCGAGCGGACTGATACTCGCGCGGGCTCAGGCCGGTGGCGCGCTTGAACAGCCGCTGCAGGTGGAACGGACTGAGTCCAACCCGTTTGCTTAGCTGTGCCAGCGTTACAACGCCCTCGGCAGTGTCGAGCAATTGCCTTGCCCGCAGCACGTATTGCGCCTGCTGGGAGACCTGGGTCGGCTTGCAGCGTAGACATGCGCGATAACCGGCGCGCTCGGCGTCACGCGGATCGGCGAAGAACTCGACCGAATCGCGCCGAGGACGGCGGCTCGGACACGATGGCCGGCAGAAGACTCCTGTGGTGCGAACGGCAAAGACGAAGCGGCCATCCTGCCGGGCATCGCGTGCCAGCACTTGTTGCCATTTGTTTTGAAGTTCGGTTTGCATGTTCAGAGAGTAGCTCTGCCCGACGGGCGTCGCTATCCGGCCCTTGCGCGCAAAGCGTTTCGGCAGCGCCTCCGCCACCAGCCCCTCCCTTCGAGCTAGTCCCAGTCTTTCTCATGCTCCCAGATATCGTGCAGGCTCACCTTGAGGCCCTGCGCGTACCAGATGTCAAAGTTTTCCAGCGCGTACGGGATACTCGAAATGCCCGACCTTTTCGGCGTGCTCGCTGATCTGCTTAAGGTGCCGACCCTCGTTTCCCTCGTTCACTACGATGATGCTCTCGCCGGTGTAGCCGTGCGTTCCCCAATACCAGTAGTTTTGATGAAAGCAAATCGCCGGCGGCAGACCGTACTTTGGCCCGAAGTAGTCGATGGCCCCAGCCTCGCCGAAATTGCCCGCCTTGATCGCAGTTTTGGCCTGTACCTCCGGCGGGAGGCTGTGATACACGCGCGCCACCTCGGCTACCATCGCTTCCCAGCCCAACTCGTCGGAATAGTACTGCGGCAGCGGCGACCGCGCATGGCTGTGCTCCTGACCGGCGGCGTGAAGTGAATCGCCCGTATGAATGCGAGAAATTTTTCAGGACTGACGACCGGGGCAATGAGCGGCATGAACACAACCGCGGGGACCACCAGCACCAGAACGAACACCGGTTTCAGCCACGCTCGATGGCTGCGCTCGATCCACGCCTCGCAGACGACGGCGCCGGCCGCAAACAGCATGGGATATGCCGGGGCGACGTAGTAATCCTTGCCGTGCTTCAGCATGAAGAACGCCAGCGTGACTAGGTACGCCCAGCCAAGAACGCGGTAGCGCCGCCCTTCGCGGCCAAAGAACAGCCAGCCTAGCCCTGCCAGCCATAGCGGGAGGGCGAAGGGGTTGACCATCAGCATCTGTTGCAGGATGAATTGGACAGGATTCAGCGCGACGTCGCGGCCGCTGGCGCTGATGTTGTGCATCAACTGCACGAAAGGCCAATCGCGGTGAACATTCCACAGCAGGTTCGGCAGGCAAATCAAAAGCGCCAGCCCACCGGCGATCCAGATCCACTTCTGCGCAAAAGCCTTGCGCTCGGACGTGAACAATAATCCGGCGACGATACCCAGCCCGAACACGGCCATCGAGTACTTGTTCTGCATGCCGATGCCAGCCAGGAGTCCGAACCACAGCCAAAGCTTCTGATTGCCGGTCTGGATGATGCGAATGGCGATGGACGCGCAGCCCATCCAGAACAGCGCTTCGAAGTCGTTGGTCCCGAGCAAGTGGCCGTTAATCACAAATACGGGCGAGACGGCCATGGCCAATGCCGCCAACGCGATGGCGAAGCGCCGTCCGCCGAATTGGTACGCCTGATACCCGGTGAGGGCGATGGCTCCGCAGCCCGCGATTGCCGGGATGAGGCGGATGACAAACAGCGACGTCCCGAACAGCTTGGTGAACAGCCAGGTCACCATCGGAATGAAGGGCGGCATGTCCACGTAG
The DNA here is from genome assembly GCA_963782275.1 of uncultured Acidobacteriaceae bacterium. Lineage (GTDB taxonomy): Bacteria > Acidobacteriota > Terriglobia > Terriglobales > Acidobacteriaceae > Bog-257. The sequence goes on from CAWAJA010000021.1 coordinate 63,094, forward strand.
CCCCAGTCCAGATGGCGGCTGCAGGCGAGGTAATACATCTCGTCGCGAAAGATGCCGTAGCGGTTGGCGGTGAGCAGATGCAGCAGAAGTCGCGCCGCAACAATTAACGCCACCACCGCAACCCCGCTGCTGTACCGGCGGACTTCGCTTTTGTGATTGCTTGCCTGCGCCAGGTTGGGAGCCGCAGTAGCCATCAAGCTCTCCTACGGGGAATGCCGACGGACTAATGATACGGAATCAGGGGAGAGTTGGTTTCCAACGGATGTCTACGTCCTGGAAACAGCCCTGGGGGCGGCAACGGTGGCGTTTGCGCCGGCCTGAAAGTGCAAGGGAAGCGGGATGAATCGCTTCCATTTGCTACTGTTCCTTCCATTTCAGGCTGAAGAGAGGCACTCCCGACTTTTCAACCTTGATCTGATTGTGGCTCATGGAAATTTTGCCGTTCGTGGTCGAATTGAACTTCATCTTAGCTTCAAAGGTTGGCAAGTGGTGGGGGCCTGGCGGAGCTGATTGCGCGGACACATGGGGAGCCACAAGGGGTTCTGATGTAGGCCTGCCAGTGGCCATCCGGCTATCGAGAACCGCGCCCAAAACTCTTTCCGACGCGCCCTGATTCTTCAATTCGATCAGAGCAGACGGGCTGGTGCCGAAGTTGGTTCTCGACATCCGGATTTCCCGCTCGATGATGCTGTCCGGAATACCCGCCTTCACCATCCGGGCGATATCCGCGTTGGTCAGCGCATTATCCGTTGGGGCTTGCGCTAAGAGGGGAAGAGCCAGCAGGCAAGCCGACAGGAAGGTCAGCTGGAGTAAACGAGCGCGTCGCATTTGCGGTGCCTCCCTCGCACGAAACCTGGATGACCAGCAGCTAAAGGCAGAAAAAGACTGCCGCTCCAGTTCAGGAGCTATCCATGGAACGCGGAAAGCTTCGCAACTTGCAAAATTTATTTTGCGAGCGAGCTGTCTCAAAGCCCCGGCGTGACTTCTCGAAGGTCGGATTTTACCGGGAGCCGTCCGACCGCAAGCGATACTGTGAAATTTCCTTCAAAGTGTTATACCCGGGCGGCGTGAAGCTCTCGTGGCCAGGAACCTGGCGGACGTTGGCCACGGCAGCAACGGCTATTTGCGACAGCTGTTTGGCTGTCAGGACTGGGCTGTTCACCTGCATGTCGCTGTTGGTGCCCATGCCCGAGTCGTAGATGATTCCACCTCCTTCCCTCAGGAACTCCACGCCTCCGCCGGACAAGCTCCCTCCCACCGTGTCGGGATGTCCGAGAGTGTGTTCGAAAAACCTCCCCGCGCTGCCTTTTTGATGTCGCAGAATGTAATTCAGCCTGCGAAAGCCGGCTATCTTTACATCCTCGCCGACAAAAGTGACCGTGACACCGTCGGGTCGCGGAACCGTGATGGTATGGGCTGCGTTATCAAAACGAATTGCCGAAGCAGGCGTCTCGCTTCCGGCGACAGGCGCTGACGCCGACATTGCTCCCATGGCCGGGGATACAGGTTGGCTAGGAGCTGGCGCGGTCGTGGCGACCGTAGCCGAACTATTTCCCGAATGACTGCGAGCGCTAAAGGCTTTGTAGTCCTCGAATGACTTCTTCAGCTTGTCCGCATCAGGGCCAGGCAGCGGAATGACTTGCTGCTCGCCATTCATGGTCAGGATGCTACCGACCACTTTGCCTCCCTCGAAGACCTGGGCCATTGTGCCAGCCTGGTTGAACTTGAAAATGTAGTCGTCCCACTTAACTTCAGAGGCGCCAGCCCGAGGAGGGGCAGCAGTGTTGCTTGTCGCGGTGCTCGCCGCGTTGGTCGCGGCAACACGGGTAAGGTTCAGTGGCACCGGGCTACCCTGATTCCACATGCCGGACAGCGACATGCCATCACCGCTTATGAATCCCATCCAGGTGCCATGTACCATCGGCACATTGAAGCTCAGGGATTGGCCGTTGACATGAAAGTCCGTGCACGGCAACCCGAACAGGTTTTGATCGGGACTGTCCACAGTTCCGGCAAGAGTTCCATCATGACCTGAGGTCAGGTGGAGCTTTACATGGAGGGGCCCGAGGGCCCCGGCATAATCTCCAGCAAGGTCAGGCTTCTGTTGAGCGAAGCCCAGCACGGTTACAAGCAAGAATCCCGACAAGAAACGAGCGAACATGGCCCAGCATTATATGTGACTTTGCTGGTGGTGATGCGCGTAGTCTCGAAATTTAACAATGGCAGGCACGGCTTTACGCTTGCCGGACAGCGGACCGTGATGCATAGCAGGTTGCCAACGTGTGAGAGCCTGTCGCCTGTCCAGGTGCGCTTAGTGAGCGCTCTCGGGCGCGCTTGCCAACTGCTGTGGTGGCAGCCGGTAATCCGAATACTGGATGGTGAGCAAGGCCTTACCGCCGAACCGCACGTCGGTGACGGTCCGGTTGAGCGCGGGCAGGTAGAACTCACCAATTTTCTCGTACTGATGACGGATTTGCGAGCGTATAGTCCAGTACGACGGATTCTTGGCCGGCTCGGCTTCGATGCGGGTAACCGCGAAATCCTTCGAATCGATCCAGATCGTCCCCCGGTATAGGAACTTGGTCTCGTGCAGCGGTTCGACCCTCATGACGTAAAGCGGCCGACTCTCCCCGGGCTCACAACCTAGCAGGAAGAAGCGATAGTTCGCTGTGGTGAGCGCCACCGCATCGCGGTTGGCCGCATCTGAGGCGGCTTCCAACTCGGACTCCAGCAGCTTATGAAGTACATGTTTGCGGATGAGACTGGATCCGGACTCCGAGACGACGGTGAATTGCTTGGTTCCAGGTGCGGTGTACGAAGCTTTCACCTGCATGTGCGCGGTCAGCGCTGGGAATCCAGTGTAGTCCAGGTTGTATTGCCGGATTGAATCGACCTGGCGTAGCTTCTCCGCTCGCTCGGCGTTTCGGCTCATAAGCCTGGCCGCAATTGCGTCGCTCGGCAGGTTGAGTTCGGCGGAGCAGGGAGCCGGCGCTATGCCTTGTTCCGTTGCGGATGCCGCGCCTGCGGCGAGCAACAAGATCCCAATGTACAGCCACAGATGCTCCGAGAGTTTGATTACGCCCATCCTCACAACCAGTCTCCACTCTACCCTATACCGCTGGAGATTGCTGGCCCGCAGGCTCTCGGGATCCCCCTTCGCCAATGCCTACTACCGCAGAGCTCCTCATTTCACCCCAGTCAAAAAGGCGACGTCAGATTGCTCTGGGAAGACTCCGCTGGCGCTGCGATAGCTGGCAAGATCCGAACAACGGCGGACGATTGACCGGCTACGCTGGTTTTGGTTGATGTGAGCGGCTGGAGATCCAGAAGAAGAATGCGGCTGTCGGAATGATAACTCTCGCCGGACGCGGTTTGCGCCAGGAAAACTGGATCAGCGGAATGCAAGTACTCCTGCCGGCTGACCGACAAGGTGTTCGTCAGGTCGGTTCCAACGAAATCCCGCTCCGTGTCAACCGCGGGGTCGATTCTGTGGTTGATCAAACGCCCGCGTTTCGCGATCTCGATTGCAACGTCGTGGGTCGCTGCGCCGGCCCAGATTGGTGTCCCATCCATGGTGTAGTCGGTTTTCCAGATACGAAGATGGTGACGGCGCGTGACGACCGCGTTCGGATCAGGCAAAGCATAGGAATAGTCCTGCACCCTTCCGAACAGGTAAAACCTGGCCATGGGCAGCTGCGCGTCGTGAGTCCGATGCCGCAACAGGTGCCAGGCCAATATCGGTTTCCATTGGTCAGTTATCACCCAACCCGCTCGCTTAAAGGCTCTCTGCAATTCATTCTGTTGGGCGACAAAAACCAGGTTCAGCATGTCACCCTCGCGGCCCTCACCACTGAAGACGCGCGATGGCAGATAATGCATCATCTCGCCCAGCTCAGACGAATTTTCCCGCGAACGCAACAAACCAGCCGACAGAATCGAAGTAGCGCCATCGATTTGAGCTGTGATCTCGGTACTCTTCACAACTGTGCTTTCGTGTCCGCGGGTGAGCAGGAATATCGGCGCGGCGGGAAGAAAGATCAGGCCGGTGGCGATCATCGCTGCCGCCATCAACTTGGTACGAGAGCCACCTTTCACCTCCATGTGTGCGCGCAATCCCGCCTGATTGCCGTTAGCCAGCTCTACCGAGTCGAGTTTCAGGGCTACGTGGCCTCCAATTCCCAAGAACCGCTTTCCCTTAACCCCGGTGACCGAGCCGCTGGCCATAGTTCCAGCCGGAATCACGGTGAACCCCCCGGCGCTCACATCTCGCACGACCACAAAATCCAGGCGATCTCCAACGCGCGCGTGGGCGGATGAAATGTTTTCCGCAAGGCGAAGCTTGACGGGAGCGCCGTCCGGAATAATCAGCGTGGCCGGAATCGCACTGATCTCCTGCGCCGAAGCGCAGGGCACGAGGAACATCGTGAGCAGAATATATGCCGGTATTTTGCGGAAGTACGCGCTGGACAATGAACGCCGCCTTTATTGACACAGGGATGTATCTCGAAGTCGTCCTCGAGTAAGTCCCGTTTGGGGAACATAGCCTACGAGCCGCCCCTGAGCTACTAGGAAAACTACTAGTCAAGCGACCCGACGAACTACGTTGTCGTAAGAACGGCGCGGCCGACTTTAGCCTATCACCCGCAACGGCCAAGTACGTCGAGCGCAACGGCGTGGTGGATAGGGGAATCATACCGTAGGCCGGATGCTATGTATGTGCAAAATTGCACACCACGGTGACTTTTCTGGCCCGCTTAGTATCGAAGCGGATCACCCCCGGAACGCCTTTTGGACGAGCGTGAACCGGGCTGCCCCAATCAATCCAGAATCGTCATTGAGGACAATCTTGACGGGTATTTCCTGTAGCAGCGATTTCATACGGCCCTTGCTGAGAAAGGCGTCCATGAAAGCCCCTTCCTTCATCTTGGGCACGATCTTTCCCGCAATACCCGCCACGAAAATCCCTCCCGTGCCCATGAACTTGAGAGCGCAGTTGCCGGCTTCCGATCCGAAGACGCTGACAAAGATGGACAAGGTTCGATCGCAGATCTCAGCTTTTTTCGCAAGAGCCAACTCCGAGATCAAGGCTGGAGCATCAGCCGCTGCCGCCAGTTGGTCTCTTAACCAAGAGGGTTCCTGTTCTTTCGAGGTGTCACGCAGAAAGTCGTAGATGTTCTTGATGCCGGGACCAGACAGGATCCTCTCATAGCTGATGTGCTGGTTCTCGTACTTCTTCATCAGGTATTGAAGAAGCTCGATCTCGAGGTCGTTCTTGGGAGCGAACTCAGTGTGTCCGCCTTCGCAGGCGAAGGGGTGATGACGGAACCCGTCCCAGTAAAGGCCCGCCTCCCCCAAGCCGGTTCCCGCCGACACCACGGCGGTGTTGCCCTCCGCCTCGCTGGATCCTTCGCTCAAGGTGATGAAGTCCTTGGACTCCAGCGCATCAATCCCGTAGGCGAAAGCTTCCAGATCGTTGATCAATCCAACCGTTCGCAGCTTTAACTGCGCGGCAAGTTCCCGTGAATCGATGGTCCAGGGCAGGTTTGAGATCTTGCTGCGGCCTTGTCTGACCGGACCGGCGACTCCAAAGCATGCAGACTGCGTCGGTATGCCCTCAGTCTTGGTGAAGTCGCCAACAATTTCCGCCAGGCCGTTATGCTGCTGGCTGGGATAGATCTTCTCGACCACGCATTGAAGGCGATTGCCTTCGGTCTCGAAGGCCGCGAGTCTCGCGTTGGTGGCGCCGATGTCGCCCGCAAGGATCATGCGATTTTCCTCCAGTGCCGGCCGTCACGCGCCATGAGGTCATCCGACTCCTTCGGCCCCCACGTGCCGGACGCGTAATTCGGGAAATTACGGGCCGGCAGCGCCTTCCAGACATCCAGAACTGGATCGAGGATTTTCCACCCAGCCTCGACCATGTCGGCACGTTGAAACAGCGTCGCGTCGCCCATCATGCAGTCGTAGAGCAGGACCTCGTAGCCGGTGTAGGGTTCAGCGCCGAAATACTTCGCGTATTCAAAGCTCATCTCCACCGATCCCAGCCGGAGTTGCGCGCCCGGGATTTTCGCACCGAACCCGAGCGCCATGCCTTCGTCGGGCTGGATTTGAATCACCAGCCGATTGGTCTGCAGTTGGTGTACAGCGGTTTGCCGGAACAGTTGAAACGGAGCCCGCTTGAACTGAATGCTGATCTCGGTGTGCCGCTTGTGCAGGCGTTTTCCGGTGCGCAAATAGAATGGCACGCCGGCCCAGCGCCAGTTGTCGATGTTCAGCTTCATGGCGACGAAGGTTTCGGTTTTCGATTCCGGCGAGACTCCAGGCTCCGACCGGTAGGCCTGCACTTTTTCTTTCGTGATCACGCCTTCGCCATATTGCCCGCGCACGGCCTGGTGCAGCACATCCTCCGAGCTCAGGGGTTGGATAGCGTTCAGGACTTTTGCCTGCTCATCGCGGACGGCATCGGCGCTGAACGAGGCGGGCGGCTCCATCGCGGTCAGGCTGATCAACTGCATCATGTGGTTGGGAACCATGTCGCGCAGGGTGCCGGCGGTGTCAAAGTATCCTCCGCGCAGCTCCACGCCCACCGTCTCCGCGTTCGTAATCGCAACGTGATCGATGTAGCGCCGGTTCCAGATCGGCTCAAAGATTCCGTTGCCGAAGCGGAACACCATGATGTTCTGCACGGTTTCTTTGCCCAGATAGTGGTCGATCCGATAAATCTGTTTCTCCGATAGCACGTCCTTGATGTTCTTATTGAGCGCCATGGCGGAGTCGAGGTCCTGACCAAACGGCTTCTCGATGACCACTCTCCGCCAGCGGCCGCCATCCTCTTTCGAAAGGCCCGATCGTCCGAGTTGCTGGACAATTTCGCAAAAGAACTTGGGGGCGGTGGCCATATAGAACAGGCAATTCTGAGCCGTGCCGTGCTGCTGGTCGATGGTGGCCAGCGCTTCTTCCAGCTTTGCATAGGTGGCCTCGTCGCCGAAGTCTCCTTGCTGGTAGTGAAGGCATTGCTGGAAGCGGTCCCAAACCTCGGTGCCGTGGTCTTCAGCCTGCAAGAAACGCGTAACTCTCTTGCGGAATTCCTCGGGGCTGAGATCTTCGTGGGCCACGCCCAAAACGGCGAATTCCTGGGGCAGGAGGCCGGCTTTTTCCAGGTTGTAGAGGGCCGGAACCAGCTTGCGCATGGTGAGATCGCCGGTGCCGCCGAACACTACCATCGTGCACGGGCCTGCGGGTTTGCCACCCTGTTCGAGTTCGTCGTCGAGTTCGGTAACCGGAGACAGCGACATTTCCACCTCACCCCCAGTGGGCGCTTACAGTAAAACGCGTATCGAAGGGCTGTCAAGCCGAAGCAGCGGCGCTTGCCGAATCAGATAGTTGCGGACGCAGACCGGGGAAGCTTGACAGATTGAATATCCCGGTGGCACCTTGCTTCGACCGGATAGGATTCAAAACGAACGTTGTTCTCGGCGCGGAGTGCGACAACCCAGCCGGGAATACGGTGTATATTCATCCAGACTTGGGAGCCGACTCGAAGCTCCCGGAGAAAGGAATTTCGCGATGCAACCTGAACCCGCTGCTTCCGGCCCTTTGACGCCCAGCATTGTCTTCGAGAACCTGCAAGCTTTTCAGCGGACCTTTGCCCTGAAAGCGGCGATCGAGTTAGACATATTCCGCGCCGTCGGCCAGGGGCCGGGAGATGTGGCCTCCATCGCCCGCCACGCGAAGGCGTCGGAGCGTGGCATTCGCATTCTGTGTGACTTTCTGGTCGTCGCCGGCCTGTTGCAGAAGCAAGACGGGCACTACCGGCACACGCCGTCCAGCGCGGCGTTCCTGGATCCCATCTCGCCCAGTTGTCTGGCTTCAGTGGCGCGTTTCTTGTCGCTGCCAGCAATGCGCGAGCCCTACGAGCACCTGGCGGACATCGTGCGCAGCGGAAGGACCGTGCTGCCGGGAGAGGGATCGGTGGAACCGGAGAACCCGATATGGGTGGAGTTCGCGCAGAGCATGGCCCCGATGATGGCACCCATGGCGGGGCCGTTAGGTGCCATCGTTCTGGAAGGCCGCACCGGACCGATGCGAGTGCTGGACATCGCCGCCGGTCATGGACTGTTCGGAATCGAGATCGCCAAACAGAATCCGCAGGCCCACGTCACCGGGCTGGATTGGGCGCCGGTGTTACGGGTGGCGCTGGAAAATGCCCGCAAAGCCGGGGTAGAGGACCGCTACGACATGTTGGCGGGCAGCGCCTTCGACGTGGACTTCGGCGGTCCGTACGACACGGTGCTACTGACTAACTTCCTGCACCACTTCGATGTCGAGACTTGCGTCGGGCTGTTGGAGAAAGTGCGCCGCTCGCTGAAGCCCGGAGGTTGCGCTGCGACCCTGGAGTTCGTTCCCAACGAAGACCGGGTTTCGCCGCCGCTGCCTGCGGCGTTTAGCATGACTATGCTGGCTTCCACCGCCGCGGGTGACGCCTATACGTTTCGAGAATTGTCGGAGATGCATAGCCGGGCGGGGTTCAGCGCCATCAAGGCCCATCCTGTTCCGATGAGCCCGCACACTGTGGTCACGGCGCGAGCGTAAGGACTACCGCGCCCGCGCCAGCACCAGGGTGATGTCGTCGGGCTGTTCGCTGCCCGCGATCCAATCTGAGACGGCGCCGGTGACGATATCGCTGATGCGGGCCAGGGACTGGTCGCGATGGCGTTGGATGAGCTCGATCAAACGCTCCTCACCGAATTCGCCAAATTCGTTTTCCGGCTCGGTGATGCCATCGCTGTAGGCGACGAAGATGTCGCCCGGCTCCATGACGACGGTGCTCTCATGATAGGTGGTGCCGTCGAAGAGGCCGACGACGGTGTCCGAGGTTTCCAGCCGCGTGACGCGTTCCTTGCCGCTCAGCACCAGCGGAGGCAGGTGTCCGGCGTTGGAATAGGTTAACGAGCGCGAGCCCGCATCGTAGCAACCGAGGAACATAGTGGCGTATTTCTCCAGCGGCGTGCTGCGGTAGAGCTGGTAATTCAGGGTGGCCATGAGCACCGCCGGGGAAAGTGACGAGTCGCCATTGCCGTCGCTGCGACAGTACATGGGGAGGGCGCTACTTCCGGCGACACCGGCGCCGATGGCGACCGAGGCCAGGGTACGTTCCGGCTCCAGCGCATAGGCGCGAACGAAGGCGTGCAGGGTGGCCATCAGCAGAGCGGCCGAGATGCCTTTGCCACTGATGTCTCCCACCGCCAGCATAAGCTTGTCTTCGCGCAGCGGAATGAAGTCGTAGTAGTCGCCACTCACAGTGCGTGCCGGAAGGCAGGTTCCATGCACCTCCAGCGTGGGCAGGCCAGAGAGATCGGCAGGGAAGAGCAGGTTCTGCACCTCGTGGGCGATGGCCAGTTCTCCTTCCAGACGCTGCTTTTCCTTCTGTTCGGTGATCAGCTTGGATAGCGACTCGCTCATGGAGTTGAAAGACTGCTCGAGCGCGGCCATCTGATCGTTCGTACGCACCTGAATGCGGTGGGTGAGGTCGCCGCGATTGATGTGTCCAGTGGCGTCGTAGAGCTCGGCTACCGATTTGGTGATGCTGCGTGAGAGCCGCATGCCGATAAACAGGGCGACCAGCTCAATCAGGGCGAAGAAGATGGCGATGCCGGTCAGCACGTCGAGAAAGATCCGGGACTTCTCGCCGAGGGTGCTGAACAAAGTTCCATACAGCATCGAAGGCCGGGTTTCGACCAGCATCAGGCCGTCCAGGGATTTTCCGCTTTGCCAATCGACGGCTCCGAAGCGGGTGGCGAAGGGAAACTGGAAGTCGAAGCTGTTGACCGGCGGCGGAACCCGTCCGGCTTCCACCCGGCCGCTGTCGCTGGCCAAGTTTACTGTGGCGCGTGACTCGCCGACGCCGATGGACAGTGTGGTAGGCCGGGACGCCATGCGCTTCGTCACATCGGGGACAGCAGAAGAGTGGAGCGGAGGAGCAGCCATCGAGGATAGCGTCGTGGCCGGCGCAGTAGAGGGCTGCGCCACGGGCGTGTCGCTGTTCTCGCTCCTCCGGCGGAAGGATCGCGACCGAGCCTAATTGCGAAGTGGCGCCGCGCAGCAGCTCCGCGGTTACCGGCACGTTGGAGATTACGATGAGACGGTGCGGGCCTCCGTCAAAGCGCTTCACTACGCGGAGATGTAGGCGTTTGCCATCGAGCACAATGCCGCTGAAGTTGCCCTTGATCTCGGCCGAGAGCCGGATCGGTTGAGCTTCGGCGCCCTGGCGGTCGGGAGGGACAACGAAGCCATGCTCGCCTTCCCATATGGTCACGGTGCGATGGCGAAAACTCTCCGCCGAGGCGCGGGCGATTTCGTCGGCGAGTCGCTCGGTCATGGTGCCTGAGCTAACCATGCTCCGAAGTTGCGTAGCCAGCGAGGTATTGGCTGACTCGAGGTGCTGCAACTCCGACTGCAGGTCCGCCGACGCGACGTAGGTGGCAAACTGTCCGGCGAACAGATAGCCGGCAAGCAGCGCCATTGACACCAGCAAAATGATGGGAATGACGCCGATGAAAACGTAGGTGACAATCAAACGATTGCGCAGCCGCCACATGAGGCCGCTGGCGCACCCAGCGGAACAACATCAGAACGCCGCAGGCGACGAAAACGTACAGAACGAAGGCGGCCCACCCGCTCAACATCGTGCCCGAAGGCGAACGGGTGATGAGCCGCAGCGCTTCGAGGATCAGCGCGAGCCCGCCGAACCACAGCGTCGTCTTCCCAAGCTTGGTCCTGGGGCGGAGGACACGTCTCAGCCAGGCTTTGATTTGGCTCGAATCTGGAAGCTTGGGCGCCATAAGAGCAGTCGTCAGTGGTCAGTAGCCAGTTGTCAGTGTCAAGACCACGCGAACGACTGACGACTGGCCGCCGGAACCTGCTAAATCTCGGGATAGAGATCGAAAAAGGCTTCCACGCTGTTGCGTAGCTGTTTCTCGATATCGTCCTTCGAACCCTCGACGATATGCAGAGTCACCTGGGTCTCGCGGCCATTCTTCAGCTTCACCGTGCCCGCACCGACCTCTGCGATTTCCTCTGAGGGTAGAAGACGCATGCCGTACACCAATGTAAGCTTTGCCATGCCCACGATTCTAACCGTTTCGCAAACAACCAGCACTTGTTAGAATCCGAGAGGGCATACCGTTCGTTAAGCTTCTGAGTTCCAAGCTTTTATTTTGATGGATGCGCCGCGCCGCCGGGCTGCCTTGCATCTTCCGGCGCGCGGGAGAATCAAACCGAGTCCTATGGCAGACAACGTTCGCAACGTCATCATCATCGGCTCCGGATGTTCGGGGCTGACCGCGGCACTCTATGCCGCGCGCGCCAATCTCAGCCCGCTGGTCATAGACGGGCACGAGCCCGGCGGTCAGCTCGCCATCACCACGCTGGTGGAGAATTTCCCCGGCTTCCCTGAGGGAATTCAGGGCCCTGAGCTCATCGACAACATGCGCAAGCAGGCGGCACGCTTCGGGGCGGAGTTTCTGGCAGGCCACGTGGTGAAGGTCGATCTCAGCCAGAAGAAAGTAGACCTGGGCAAGAAACCCATCGAAGTAAACCTCGGCCGCGAGACCTTGCTGGCGCGAACCCTGATCATCGCCAGTGGCGCTTCGGCGCGATGGCTCGGCTTGCCCAGCGAGCAGACCCTGATCGGCCACGGCGTTTCTTCCTGCGCTACCTGCGATGGCTTTTTCTTTTCCGGCAAGGAGATTGTGGTGATCGGCGGCGGCGACTCGGCGATGGAGGAGGCGCTGTTCCTCACCCGCTTCGCAACCAAGGTCACCATCATTCATCGGCGCGGCGAATTCCGCGCCTCGAAGATCATGCTGGACCGAGCCCGCAAGCACGAGCAGATCCAGTTCCTCACCGACACGGTCGTGGATGACGTTTACGACGTGAATAAAAAGGAAGTGACTGGACTTCGCCTGCGCAACGTGAAGACCGGCGAGCAGTGGGATTTCCCGACCAGCGCTATGTTTCTGGGCATCGGACATACGCCCAATGCGGACTTCGTGGGCGACCAGCTCAAGCGCGACGGTGAAGGCTATCTCATCCCCGAAGGGTTCGTTGGCTCGCGCGTGCCGGGAGTGTTCATCAGCGGCGACGTGGCCGACCGTCGTTATCGCCAGGCGGTAACAGCCGCGGGCACCGGATGCATGGCCGCGCTGGAAGCGGAGAAGTATCTGGAAGAACTAGGCAAGTGACGCACGTCGCGAGTGATCTTACGTAGGTGCCGGAGGCCGGCATTACAGCAGGAGAATCGAACTGCCCCCTAGCGCTCCAAACGCCTTCGTCAGTTACAGCCGGGAGGATTCTGGATTTGTCCTTCGCCTGGTCCAGGATTTGAAATCTGCTGGAGCACGAGTGTGGCTGGACCAACTTGACATCCAGGCCGGAAGGAACTGGGACACCTCCGTCCATGCCGCCCTCGACCGCTGTTCCTGGGTGCTAGCGGTCCTTTCGCCAGCTTTCGTCCGGTCCAAAAGCGCCCAGGACGAGATTGGGCTGGCGCTGGACGAGAACAAGACCGTCATCCCTGTCTACTATCAAAACTGCATCGTGCCGTGGCGATTACGCCGCGTGCAGCACGTCGATTTCAGAAGCGACTATGAGCCCGCGCTGGGAAGGCTTCTTTCAGCTTTGCGGGCGAAGCAGAAATCGGGCAAGCCGGGGACCGCAAAGAAGCAGACTCTGCGTTCCGTACCGGGCCGGAGCCAGTCGCCGGTCGAACGAAAACGGCGGGAACAGCGGAAGGAAGTCACATTACAGCAGGACCGCGCCGCCGATGTAGAACCTTTGCCGGAACCGTCAGACGAATTCTCGCGCGCTGAGCGGGCAGGGCAATTCATTCTGGTCCGAACTCAACTGCGTCCGCGCATAGCGCTGGTACTGGGCTCCGGTCTCGGCGAATTCGCCAGCGAATTGCAGGATGCAGTCCGCATTCCATTTGCCGAGATCCCGTTCTTCCCCAGGAGCACGGCGATCGGTCATGCCGGCACGCTGGTGATCGGGACCTTTGACGGCATGCCGGTCACGGTGATGCAAGGGCGGGTCCACTTGTACGAGGGCTACAGCTTTCAGCAGGTTGCGTTTCCGGTGCGGGTGCTGGCGTGGATGGGCGTGAATGCTCTCGTTCTCACCAACGCCGCGGGCGGCATCAACGCAGAATATAAGACGTGGCGCGCTGGTTGTGCTGCGCGATCACATCAACCTGCAAGGCGGCAGCCCGTTGATCGGTCCAAACGATGACCGGTTCGGACCGCGCTTTCCAGACATGACTGACGCCTATAACGCGACGTTCCGGCGTTTTGTACTGGACGAAGCGGAGCGGCTGGGCGGCGGCATCCACGAAGGGGTTTACGTCGCGCTGCCAGGCCCCAGCTACGAGACGCCGGCGGAGATCCGCTGCGCTGCGCACCATCGGCGCCGATCTGGTCGGGATGTCAACCGTGCCCGAGGTGATTGTCGCCCGACACATGGGGCTGGAGGTGCTGGCCATCTCGTGCGTGACCAATATGGCGGCAGGCATGACCGGCGAGAAGCTCACCCACACCGAAGTGATGGAGACGGGACAGCGCGTTCGCGGAACCTTTCTCGCCCTGCTGCGAGCGGTGGTGCCGAAGATCGCGGGCTATCTGGAGAGACGTGGAACCCCGGATTAACGTCGCTGTCACTCGGTGGCTCCGGCCGTGAGCTAAACTGGTTTGCTCATGCCCGCTGAGATCTATCTCATTGGCATCGCCGGGCCTTCCGGGTCAGGGAAGAGCTTTCTGGCGCAGCACCTTAAGACGGTGCTGGAGGCCGAGGTTCTGGAGCTTGATCGCTACTACCGTGACCTCTCGCACCTTCCCTTGGAGGAACGCGCGCGGATGAACTTTGATGCGCCTGAAGCCTTGGAGCACGAACTGCTTATCGAGCAGGTCGCACGATTGCGAAACCGCGAGGCGGTGCAGCTACCGGTGTACGACTTCACCACCCACAGTCGAAGCGCGGAGACCGAAACTGCTCCAGCCATCCAAGGTCATCATTGTGGAAGGGTTGTTCACGCTGCACTGGCCGGCCTTGCGCGAACTCCTGGGCACCAAGGTCTACGTTGACTTGGAGGACGAGGTTTGCCTCACGCGCCGCAAAGAGCGCGACGTGCGGGAGCGCGGGCGCACCGAGGAATCGGTGGCGGGGCAATACCAGACAACGGTGGTTCCCATGGCGCGGCGCTTCGTGCATCCGACCATGGCCCACGCGGATGTAGTGGTGGCCGGTACGGAGCGCATTGCAGACGGAGTGGCGCGCGTGGTGGAGCATTATCGGTGGCGTACACGGCAATGATTCATCGCATCCTTTGTGCGTTGTTGGTCACCTGTGCCGTGCTCACGGCTGCGGCACAGTCAGCGGCGCAGAAGACAGAAATCCCACTGCCCTCGAGCAAGACGCTGCATCTTCCGGCACCGGGCGCACCGCAGCGCACCAACAGCTTTCCGACGGCAATCGCGCTAAGTCCCGACGGAAAGTATCTGGCTATCTTGAACAACGGCCGGGGAACTGCCGAGTCAAAGTTTCAGCAGTCGATTGCTTTGCTGGACCTGACGAGCAACCAGATACGCGACTTTCCTGACTCGCGCCTCGGCATCAATGCCAGGCAAACGTACTTCCTCGGGCTGGCGTGGAGCAGTGATGGCACCGAACTCTATGCCTCGATGGCGTCACTAACCGATCCCGAGGGCTAAAAACCCGGGCGATACCGGCAATGGAATCGCTGTATATAAGGTGCAGAAAGGCGCATTGACCGCCGAGCGGTTTGTGAAGCTTCCGATGGTCGCGGTGCCAAAAGAGAAGCGATTCACCTATTACGCCAAGAGCGTGGCTCCAGGGCAGGCGATTCCGTATCCCGCAGGTCTGGCCGTCGTGAAATTCGACGGCAGTGATGCGCTGCTCGTTGCCGAGAACCTTGCAGACGATGCCGTGTTGGTGAATGCGCGCACGGGGAAAGTGATACAACGCTTCGACCTGACGGTTGGCAAGTACATCCCCACGAGCCTTCCATACAGCGTAGCGGTGAACCACGATGGTACGCGCGCCTGGTGCTCTCTGTGGAACGCGTCGGAAGTAGCGGAACTGGATTTGCGCTACGGGAAAGTGGTGCGGCAAATTGCGCTAATGCCGCCGAAGAACGAGATCGATGCGTCGTCTCATCCCACGGCGCTGCTGCTAAGCCCGGATGAGCGGCGCCTCTATGTGACGCTCTCCAACCGCGATGCCGTGGCCGTGATCTCGACCAGGGACGGGCACGTTGAGCGATATCTGGACACGCGCTTGCCAGGGCAGACCTACGGTGGCAGCTATCCCAATGCGCTGGCGCAGTCGCCGGATGGAAGCAAACTGTATGTAGCGAACGCGTCGTCGGATGCCGTGTCGGTGTTCGATACGACGAAATCAGACGATCACGCCGCGTATTTCATTCCCACCGAGTGGTACCCGACGGCTCTTGCCGTCCGCGGCGATGAGTTGTTCATCGCGAGCGGCAAAGGTGAAGGCACCGGCCCGAATGCCGGCTGGGAAGATGATCCTCGGCATCCCGGTAAGCGGCAGCACCCCTATATTCCCTCGTTGATTCGCGGTTCCATTGCGCGGGTGAACCTGCCTGCGGCAGAGCGCGATCGCGAGAAGCTGACGCAAGAGGTTGTACGCAGCAATCAGATGGAAGGTCGCACCGGCGAAATCACTTTCCAGCCTGGCGGCAACCCTATTCGTCATGTGATCTACGTGCTCAAGGAAAACCGTACGTACGACCAAGTCTTCGGCGACATCCGCGAGGCGAATGGTGACTCCTCCCTGGTGATGTACGGCGAAGACATCACGCCCAACCAGCATAAGCTGGCGCGGCAATTTGGCATTCTCGACAACTTTTACGACAGTGGCGAAGTCTCCGGCGACGGGCACGTGTGGTCCACCTCGGCCATCACCAGCGATTACAACGAGAAGACGTGGCAAATCGTCTATCGCAGCAAGGAGCGCAGTTACGACTTCGAGGGGACGGTAGGAGACATCATCCCTATGGACCTTGGCATTCCCGACATCGACGATCCGGCCACCGGCTATCTCTGGGGAAACCTGGCCCGGCACGGCCTTACCTACCGCAACTATGGCGAGTTCGTAGAAACCTGGTGGTGCGAAGACATGCAGCAGAACAGCCCGGAGTCCGCTGGCGCTCCCAAGGAGCATCCCCCGGACTGCGCGCGCAAGGAGGTCAAGCCGGGGGAAGATCTTCCGGAGAATCTGGGGGGAGGGAAGAGTCCTTACAAGTTCGCGATCCCTTTGATCGCCTATGACGCGGCCACCAAACCAGAGCTGCGCGGACACTTCGACCCCAACTACGCCGACTTCAAGGTCGAATATCCGGAGCAGTTCCGCGCCGATGAGTTCTTGCGCGAGTTCGCCGGGTTTGTTCGGGCGCGCCAGAGTGGCGCGGGCGAGCGGTTGCCTCAGTTTGTGCTACTGCGCTTGCCCAATGACCACACAGCGGGCACGCGTCCCGGGTCGCCAACGCCAAACGCGTCGGTCGCCGATAACGATCTTGCCCTGGGCCGTGTGGTGGAAGCCGTCTCGCACAGCCCTTACTGGGACGACACGGCGATCTTCGTGCTCGAGGATGACGCGCAAAATGGTGCCGACCACGTGGATGCTCATCGCAGCATCGCGCTGGTGATCAGCAAATATTCGCCAGGCATGCCGCAGCAGCCCGCGGTAGATCACCACTTCTACACCACCGTGAACATGATCCACACCATGGAAACGCTGCTGGGACTTCCTCCTATGAACAACAATGATGCCTACGCCGCCGTAATGGCGCCGTCGTTTACCGGGGCGGGCGACCAACCGCCATTTACGGCCAATTTTCGCAACCGCGACAATGGAATGATCTACCAGGCGAATCCTGCGAATGCCCCGGGAGCGCAGGAGTCGGCCAAGCTGAATTTTTCGGTAGCCGACGCCGCTGATACCAACGTGTTGAACGCGATTCTGTGGCGAGCCGCCAAGGGGAATGTTCCGATGCCGGCGCCGAAGCACACGGTATTCCCCATGGATTCTGCGAAACGCGGCGACCCCGACGATAGGTAAAAGGGAGGTCGGCGCCTAACTTACACAATCCATTGCTCCTTCAACTCCGCTGTTCCGTTGCCGAAGGAATGCATTAGAATGGCAGGGAGTCCGGGCGGGGTTGCGCGGCTATCGTGGACGAGTCAAATTCGAGCGGGTCTGGTGAGGACGGCGCGCCTCTGTACGATGACCATCGCTCTACCACGCCGCTTCGCAGGGAAAGCGATAGGTTGCCGGACCGGAGTCGCCCCACAGTTGACGGGCGCTCTTTCTCTATGTCGTCTCCGGAATTCCTAACGCAGGTCCCCCCGTCCGAAGTTCTGCGTCAAGCCATCCTGCGGCACGTTCGGTACACTCTCGTACGTCCCATGTCCGAGTTGAAGGCGGCTGACTATCTGAAGCCGGTTTCCCTCGCCATCCGCGACCGCATTGTTGACCGCATGCTGGAAACCGAGTCGCGCTATCGTCACAAGGATTCCAAGAGACTCTATTACCTTTCGATGGAATGGCTGATGGGACGGCTGCTGGGCAATAACCTGTCCAACCTGCGCCTGGAAGAGCTCTGTCGCGAGGTGCTGGCCAGCTTTGGTGTCAGCCTCGACGATGTGATGGAAAGCGAGATCGATGCCGGCCTGGGGAATGGTGGCTTGGGGCGTCTGGCTGCATGTTTTCAGGAATCCATGGCAACGCTCGGAATGCCGGGCTACGGCTATGGCATCGACTACGAATTCGGACTGTTCAAACAGGAGATCTTCAACGGCTTCCAACGCGAGAAGCCGGACCGCTGGAAGGCCAACGGCACTCCCTTCCAGATCGAGCATCCGGAGGAAGCGGTCAGCATTCCCCATGTACGGCCGCATGGAGACCCAGCACGACGCCGCCGGAAATCCGATTCAGGCCTGGACCAAACCCACGATCATTCTTGGTATGCCCACGGACATGCCGGTCGTCGGCTATCTGGGACAGACGGTGAACTGGCTGCGCCTGTTTACCGCCCGCGCCTCGGAAGACTTCGATATCGAGATATTCAACCGCGGCGATTACATTCGCGCCGTCGAGCAGAAAATTGCCTCAGAAAATATTACCCGCGTGCTCTATCCCTCCGACTCGGTGATGAGCGGCAAGGAACTGCGCCTGGTGCAGGAGTACTTTCTGGTGGCCTGCGCGATCGGCGACCTCATGCGCCGCTTCAGCCAGCAGCACACCAATATCGAGCTGCTGCCGTCGAAGGTAGCCATCCAGATGAACGACACCCATCCCAGCCTGGCCGTGGCCGAGTTGATGCGCGTGCTGACCGACCAGCACGGCGTGCCTTGGGAGAAGGCGTGGGAGATCACCCAGCAAACCGTGGCCTACACCAACCACACCCTGCTGCCCGAGGCGCTGGAAAAATGGTCGGTCCCGCTGATGGAGAAGGTGCTGCCCCGCCACATGCAGATCATTTACTCCATCAATGACAAGTTCCTGGGCGAGGCGCAAGAAATCTACGGGCTCGACGAGGAAAGCTCGGGGCAAGGTGTCGATCATCGAAGAGGGCTACGAAAAGCAGGTGCGCATGGCGAACCTGTGCATTGTTGGCAGCCATTCGGTGAACGGTGTTTCCAAGCTGCATAGCGAGTTGCTAAAGAGCATCGTTAGTCCCTGAATTTGCCAAGATTTGGCCGGAGAAATTTAACAATAAGACGAATGGCGTTGCTCCTCGGCGCTGGTTGGTGCTGGCCAATCCGGGGTTGACGGATCTGATCAGCCATACCCTCGACGAGAACAAGTGGATCACTGACCTCAACCGCCTGCGCGACCTGGAAGCATTTCTCGAGGACCAGGACTTCCGCGAGGCGTTCAAGGAAGTGAAGCGTCAGAACAAGCTGAAGCTGGCCGGAGTCATTCAGGATCTCACCGGCGTGGTGGTCGATCCGGACTCGCTGTTCGATGTCCAGATCAAGCGCATCCACGAGTACAAGCGGCAACTGCTGAACGTGATGGGCATCATCCGCGATTACCTCGGCATCGTGGAGCGCGGCGAAATGCCGGCGGTCGCGCGCACCTATGTCTTCGCCGGCAAGGCCGCGCCGGGATACTGGGCCGCCAAGCAGATCATCAAGCTCATCCACAGCGTGGCCGAGGTGGTGAACAACGATGAGAAGGTGAAGGACCTGATCAAGGTCGCGTTTCTGCCCGACTACCGCGTCTCGCTGGCGCAACTGATCATGCCGGCGGCCGAACTGAGCGAGCAGATTTCCATGGCGGGGATGGAAGCTTCCGGCACCGGCAACATGAAGCTGGCGATGAATGGCGCACTCACCATCGGCACCTACGATGGCGCCAACATCGAGATCGCGGAAGAGGTGGGCGAGGACAACATCTACATCTTCGGGCTGCGGGCGGAAGAAATTCGCGAGATGCAGCAGAAGGGCGCTTACAATCCGCGCGAGCGCTATGAGAAGGATGCGTCGGTGCACGAGGTGATGGACGCGCTGGCGTCAGACCGCTTCTGTCCCAATGAACACGGGCTGTTCCGCTGGATCTTCGATGAACTGGTGCATCGCGGCGACCGCTACTACCACATCGCCGATTTTCCCGCTTATGTCGAGACGCAAGCCCTGATGGACAGCGAATATCTGGACGAAGATCTCTGGTGGCGCAAGGCGATCCTGAACGTTGCCCGGATCGGCAAGTTCTCCGGCGACCGGGCGGTCACGGAATACGCCCGCGATATCTGGCACATTGGGCAATTCGAGAGGACAAACCACGTGAAGTCACCAGCCCGCGCTGCGACGCCGGCGGCCAAGGCGAAGCCGGAGCCGGTTGCGACGCCGAGGCTGCGCCCGAAACCGAAGAGAAACAGGTGGCGGACTAAGAGCAACCGCGGATTGCGCGGATGAACGCGGATAGTTCCTTGTCTGTCATCATGAGCGAGCCTGTGCCGATTTTGCACGGGCGAGTCGAAGGACCCCTATAACCTCGAAAAACGTGGTTTTGGATGCTTTGCGGCAATAGGGGTTCTTCGACTCTGCTCAGCCGAGAAACGGCCTCGCCGCGCTCAGAATGACAACCTCCAAGAAAAATCCGCGTTCGTCCGCGTGATCTGCGGTTGCTTGCTACACCGCCACTCCCGGTGCTTGCACCCGCTTCGGCAGCAGCTCTCCAATACGGCGGATTTGCGCTCCCGCTCCACGCAGCTTTTCCTCAATGCGTTCGTAGCCGCGGTCGATATGGTATACCCGGTCGATGATGGTCTCTCCATCGGCCACCAGCGCTGCCAGTACCAGCGAGGCGGATGCGCGCAGATCGCTGGCTTGCACGGCCGCTCCGCTGAGTGGAGTCGGTCCGCGAACCACTGCGCGGCTGCCTTCGATCCTGACATTGGCTCCCATGCGCACCAGTTCCTGGGCGTGCAAGAAGCGGTTCTCGAAGATGTTCTCGGTGACGATACTGGTGCCCCCAGCCTGCGTGGCCAGAGCCATGTATTGCGCCTGCATGTCGGTGGGGAAGCCAGGATACTCTTCGGTCTTCACGTCCGAACTTTTCAACGGGCCGTCGCCAATCACGCGGACCGAGTCGCCGTTGGCCTGCACCTGTACGCCGCACTCCTCCAGCTTTTGCAGCAGGGCGTCGAGGTGACGAGGCTCGCAACTGGATACCAGCAAGTCGCCGCCTGTCAGGGCAGCCGCGACGATAAACGTGCCGGCCTCGATGCGATCGGGAATGATGCGGTGCCGCGCGCCATGCAGCTTCTCCACGCCCTGCACGCGAATCCGGTGCGTTCCAGCGCCTTCGATCTGGGCTCCCATTTTGTTCAGCAAGTCCGCAAGGTCTGCGACTTCGGGCTCGCGCGCGCAGTTTTCCAGGATGGTTTCGCCGTCAGCCAGCGTCGCCGCCATCAGCAGGTCTTCCGTGCCGGTGACGGTAATTTTTTCGAAGACGATGCGCGCTCCCTTGAGCCGTTCGGCGCGGGCCTCGATGTAGCCGTGCTCCTGCGAAATCTGTGCTCCCAGCTTTTCCAGGCCTTTGATGTGCAGATCGATGGGCCGCGCGCCGATGGCGCATCCGCCGGGCAGAGACACGCGGGCTTGCTTCATGCGAGCGACCAGGGGTCCCAGGACCAGGGTTGAGGCGCGCATGGTCTTGACCAACTCGTACGACGCTTCGGCCTTTACCAGATTGCGGCAACAGATGGTGGTGCGGTGTTGCGCGCGTCCGTAGCCCAGCTCGACCTCGGCGCCCATCGCGGCCAGCAGTTTGCGCTCGGTCTCGATGTCGCGCACCTGCGGAATGTTTTCCAGAATGACCGGCTCTTCGGTGAGCAGCGCAGCGGCCATCGCGGGCAGAGCGGCATTTTTCGCGCCGCTCACCCGCACCGTGCCCAGCAGCGGATTGCCGCCGCGGATGACAAACTTGTCCATGTAACGATGTCCTAACCCAACACTGCGGACGCCGAACTTATGAATCACGGCGCTGACCTCAATTCTACTGGAGTCGGCCGGAGTGGCGCTGGGAGTCCTTACTTTCCTGATGCGGATCCCAATCAGCGGACTTTACTCCTCCGTTCTGGGCTGTACAACTGGCAGGCACGCACATATCTGTGGAAATCTTTGATTCTCCCGTCCGTTTTGGACGCCTGGGGCGGCTAGCAACCTGTTCCGTATATATAGCGATAGTATAATGTATATACATAGGAGGTTTGACTCATGGCGGTAACGTTGACATCCATCCGGCTTGATACCCAACTGGCCGACGAAGCCGCGAAGGCCCTTGGGGTGAAATCACGCACAGAGGCGGTGCATGTCGCGCTGCGGGAGATTGTGGCGCTCAAGCGGTTCAAGGACCTGATGAAGAAGAATCGCGGCAAGCTCGCGTTTGCGGGACTCGATGAGTGATCTCATCATTTTTGACACTTCGGTCCTGGTGGACGACTTGCGGACAGGGTGTCACGAGCGACGCATGCAGGCAGTCGGGGGTCTGGTCAGAACTTCGGCCGTCGTGCTGGCCGAGTTGTGGCGCGGGGCGCGTAAGCCGGCAGAACGCGAATTTCTGCGGGCGCTGCAGCGCAACCATCCCGTCCTTTTTCCTACTGCTGGGAATTGGCTGGAGTCCGGGCAGCTGCTTGCCAAAATGGGCGTTGATAAGGGGTTCACCGGAGAGAAGCTGCGGGACTTGCATTTCGATGTCCTCATCGCGTTGACGGCGAGGTCTCACGGTGCTCGTCTAATCACGTCCAACCAGGCGGACTTCGAACTGATTCATGCCTATTGCAAGTTTAAGCTTGAGGTATGGACACCGTGATTCTTACCAACCAAGTTGCTTGTCATCCTGAGCGACGAGGTCTTCCGCCTTGGCGGACGACCGAGGAGTCGAAGGACCCCTATACTGGCAGGACCCGGCGTTTCTTCCCATATAGGGGTTCTTCGACTGCGGCAGCTCGCCTTGGCGACGGCCTCCGCTCAGAATGACAAACCAAATGTTGTTCTGAGTGTCATCCATGTTCTCCCAACCTCAGAACCCAAATCTTGGCCGTGCTACACTGCGCTTAACTTCGCGAGTCGGGAACTCACGTGCTGCTGGAACTGCGGGTCGAAAACTACGCGGTCATTGACAACGTCGCCGTCGAGTTCGGGCCCGGCCTCAACCTGCTGACTGGCGAAACCGGCGCCGGCAAATCGATCCTGATTGACGCCCTGGCACTGCTACTGGGCGATAAAGCTTCCACCGATGCAATTCGACACGGCACTGACAAGGCTGTCGTGACGGCGGTCTTCGAGTCGGAGTCGCAAGCCATCGCCGGTGTGCTCGAATCCAACGGCCTCGATGGCGAAGACGACCAGCTCATTCTGCGGCGGGACATCGCGACCGGAGGCAAGGGCCGCGTCTTCGTGAACAACCAGCCGGCAACGGTCACCGTACTCAAGCAACTCGCGCCGTATCTGGCGGTGATCCACGCTCAGAATGAAGCCGTGCTAGCCTTCGATGCGGGCTCGCGCCTGGCACTGCTCGATTCGTTTGCCGGCGTGGACGCAGCTGCGGTATCGGACGCCTTCGATGCCTGGAACCAGGTGAGGCATCGCATTGCCGATTTGGAGCGCGACGAGCACGACCGCCTGCGCCTGGTGGATTTGTGGAGCTATCAGCGCAAGGAGATCGCCGACGCCCGCCTGCAACCCGCCGAGGACACCAAGCTCGAGGCCGAAAAGCGCGTGCTGGCAAACTCGGAACGGATTTTCAGCGCTGCGATGGCAGCCTACGACGCGCTGTATGAGAGCAACACATCCGCCGCAGCTTCCATAAGGACAGCCGCGCGGCAAGTCGAAGAGTTATCGCGCTTCGATGCCCAGTTTCGCGACAAGCTGACGGAGTTGGAGTCGGCGCGCATCACCATCGAGGACATCGGGCAAACCCTGCGGGATTACGCCGCTGGGATTGAAGCCTCGCCTGAGCGCCTCGCCGAAGTGGAAGACCGGCTGGCGGTGCTCGATCGGCTGAAGCGCAAGTACGGTCCGAAGCTGGAAGACGTGATCGCGCTGGGCGACGAGCTCGAGCGCAAGCTCAACGAGATGGAAAACAAGGACGAGGTCCTGCGCGGGTTGCGGAGTGAGCTAACGAACGCGGCGACGCAGTATCTCGCTGCCGCGCGCAGCCTCTCGCGCCAGCGCTACGAAGCCGCCCGCAGGCTGGAGAAGTTGGTCGAGAGCGAGATCAACGAGCTCGCCATGAAGGCGCGCTTCAAGGTTGAAGTAAGCGGTTCGGACGAAGAAGGGAACTGGAGCGCCCGTGGCTTCGACCAGGTGCAGTATCTGATCTCCGCCAATCCTGGAGAGCCGCTAGGTCCAGTCGAGGAGATCGCCTCCGGCGGCGAACTCTCGCGCGTGATGTTGGCATTGAAGACCACGATCGAAGCGGGACTAGGCAGCCGGAGTAAGGGTGCCCCTCCCTTCTCGCCCGGTTCTGGCGAGAGGGTGGATACCGGACGACGACGCAACGGGGGCCGCGGAGGTCTAGATACGGGTGCCCGACCCTCCTCGCCTGGTTTTGGTGAGAGGGTGGGTCGGCAGCGGACGCTGGTCTTCGACGAAATTGACAGCGGCATCGGTGGACGTGCTGCCGAAGCTGTCGGGAAGAAGCTGAAGCAGCTTGCGCGAACCAAGCAGGTGCTGTGCGTCACTCACCTGCCGCAGATTGCATCGTTTGCCGATCAACACTATTTAATCGAAAAGCGGGAATCCGCCGGCCGGACCAAGACCTCGGTCAGACTGCTCGATCCAGAAGATCGCACCCGCGAGATTGCCCGCATGATCAGCGGGGCGAAGCTGACGGACACCTCGTTGAAGCACGCCCAAGAGATGCTGAAGGCGAAGCGGTGAAGGCACTTGTCAGTGGCCCGTTACCAGAGGTCAGTTTCGCCGATCATTACGTACAAGGGGCGCAAGCTCAACAAGGACATTCTGGTTAATAGGGTTCAATTGTGGGAGACATCGCGTCCCTCGACGTTGAAAGTTTTTGCTGGAAGCAGTTAAGACGGCCCGCAGGAGTAATCCAAAGATGGACCGGCGTCGGGCACGGTCTTGGAAAAACCACTTGATTGGCCCAACCACCGCCACCTGCAGGATCGCTATCGTAATCGAGGGTTTCCACGACGCCTGCCGGCGTCCTGACGATCGCGACCGCAACGTGGGAATCGATTCCCTGCAGGTCGTACCGCACGCGAAATGACTTGCCCTTCGCCTGTGCCGTAAGCGCACAATCCGTTGCGGGATGAACGTCCCCGTTGATTACCACATGACCGCAGTTCACCGCCTCAGGCCCCGCGATGTTATTTATCTCGCACGTCAAGAAGATCTACTGAAGGCTTCTCGACCCGACGCGTTTCTAGAGACTCGAAAAGCAGCGATAGGACACCAAGGGCGGTGGCTATGACGGATGCACCGACGGCAGTTACCGCAGGTGGTCGACTGTTTGCGGTCTGCGCGCGTCATGACTTCGGAAAAAACTGGAGCCAAGCCGACACCGTGAAGGAAGGTCACGAACTCATTACAAGTGGTCCCTACGCCGTGGTTCGCCATCCCATCTATACCGGGCTGCTGCTGGCATTTGTTGGCTGCGCAGTGGCCCGTGGCGAATGGCGCGGGCTGCTGGCTGCGGCCCTCGTCTTCGTCGCGCTATGGCGCAAACTGAGGCTTGAGGAGAAATGGATGCTCGCGCACTTCGGCGAGTCGTATGAAGCTTACTCTCGGCGGGTGGCGGCGTTGGTGCCGTATGTCATCTGAGGGTGACGCACAGGGTGGTGCATGGGCTACCTCGAAGTTATGAAGACGGTATTGCACAATCCGACGCGCCTGACCATCTGACCACGAGGCCTGCAGGGTCAAATGCCCGACTACACTCTACGTGATTGCTCCCGCTTTTCCCGCCAGCCGCCGCAACAGTCCAATCTGCCCATTGTGATACATCTCATGAAAAGCCAGGCGGGTGAGTGCGGCGTCGATCGACCCCGTCAGCGGGGGACGGCGTAATTGCTCGGGCACGGGAAGAGCCAGGGTCTCCTCCGAGACTTCCGCCAGGGCCGGAATCAGTTGCTGCTGTGAGTCGGCCAGGTATCCGCGAAGCGTGCCGAGGTCTAGCACCTTGTCGCCGGCATGAATCGGAGCAGACCCTCGCCGGTACGGAGTGACGGCGTCGCCGGTCAGAATCGGACTGCCACCGGCCAAAGTGAGTGCAGTATTGCGGGCGGCGACGATGTGGCCCACGACCCAGTTGAGGCAGTTACCGGCCGGTTCTGGAATGAATAAACTTTCTTCATGGCTGATGCCGTCCAGGTTGCGGTTGATGGCTCCATAGCTAAATTCGTACATACTCAACAGGTCGCTGCCGGTCATGTCGTGGTCTCCTGGGATGCGATTCTACAGCGTCGTCTCCTCCAGGCTCGCGCTGTGGGGTGGGCCCATACCTCAACTCGGGGTGGAATGACCGGCCAAAGCAGTGTAGAATTTCCATGTTCCGCCACAGCATCCCGAATCAGCGACTGGTTTTTGCAAGGATGTGTCGCTTGATGCCAGGACTTCCTTGAATCTCTACCGGTCGTGCCCAGCGGCCTGAGATTCAGTCCGATGGGAGCAGGCGTTGTCGTGTCGCAATCAATCAACCTTTGGAGCAGATGGCAACTGCAAGAACAAAGAACAGGAGAAAAAGACTGTGAATCAACGTGGTATTGTAACAATCACTTTCGTAGCGCTGTCAGCATTTCTGTTGTTAAGTGGTATTGCGGCGGCGCAAAGCGCACAAGTCCAGGGAGTCATCAATGGCCGCAGCGGCAACACCATGACAGTCCAGGCTCAAGGCACGGGCAACGTCGTTGTTGTTCTGACTGGCGACACCCAAGTGGAAGACGTCTCGGGAGTCTTCCACGCCCGCAGGAAGGAAATGGGTGTCACCGCTCTCGTTCCTGGTCTGTCTGTCCAAGTCAAGGGAAGCTACAACGCCCAGAACCAGATCGTCGCCGACACTGTTAAGTTCAACAGCAAGTCGCTCCAGACTGCGACTGACATCCAAGCCGGCGTAGCCCCAGTGGAACAGCAAACCCAGCAGCAGCAGCAAGAGATCGCACAGCAGCAGGCGAAGCTCCAGCAGCAAGAAGCCCAGATCCATGCGACGCAGGAGGAGCAGGCGAAGCACGCGGCGGAAATCGCTCAGGAGAAAGCAGCTGTTGCCGCCGTCAACAAGCGCTTTGGCGAGCTGGGTGAGTACAACATCTGGGATGAAGTGGACGTGTACTTCGGGAATGGCCAAGTCAAGGTTGACCCGCAGTACATGCCAAAGCTCCTTGCCCTGTGCAAGAAAGCCCAGACGGTCAAAGGCTACATGATCCAGGTGCAAGGATTTGCGTCGAAGGTAGGCTCGGCGGCCCTGAACCAGAAGCTGAGCCAGGAGCGCGCGAGCAACGTAATCGACATCCTGGAACAGCAGGGCAACATTCCTCTCACCAATATGCTGGCTCCCGGAGCGATGGGCACCGCTGATCAGGTGGCCCCTGATACCACCACGGAAGGCCAGGCTGAGAATCGGCGCGTGGTGGTCCGGGTGCTGCAGAACAAGGGCATCGCCGGAACATAGACAAGCCTAAAATTACGCGGCTGACGGGCGGTTGGAGTGAACCGCCTGTCGGCCTACGTGTGTGGTCGTTGCGCTTAGGGCTCTCGTCGAGGTCGACTCCGCGTGCCTGCAGAATAGAGACCTCGCGGGAACATGAACGAGAACGTCAATCAAAGCGCGGACCTAGCAGCCCCGCTTGGGATTAGGAGAGCACATGAAGTTTGCATTTCTGTTGTTGATTCTCGCTCTTGCGCTGGGCATGATGGCATGCTCGGATTCGAGCACGAAGCCCGCCGCCAGCCAGCCCGGTGTCGAAGAGGCGGTCAGCACCGCAGTTGACGCATACATCTACGGCTACCCGCTGGTCACGATGGATATGACCCGCAAGCAATTTACCAACGTGGCCGCACCCGACGCGGCGCACGCGCCCATGGGACAGATTCTTAAGTTTCGGACGTATCCGGCCGTCGATAATCACACCGTCACCGCTCCCAACGCCGATACCCTGTACACGACGGCGTGGCTTGACGTTTCGAAGGAGCCGTGGATCCTCAGCGTTCCCGACATGGGGGACCGCTACTACCTGCTCCCGATGCTGGACGGATGGACAGACGTCTTCCAGGTTCCCGGCAAGCGCACCACCGGCGACAAGGCCCAGAAGTACGCCATCACCGGGCCGGGATGGTCGGGCACGCTGCCGGCGGGCGTGACGGAATACAAGTCTCCTACTGCGATGGTGTGGCTCCTGGGCCGTATTTATTGCACCGGTACGCCCGCCGACTACGCGGCAGTGCACGCCCTGCAAGACAAACTCTCTCTGGTTCCGCTTAGTTCGTATGGCAAACCTTACTCACCGCCACCGAGTGAAGTCGATAGCGCTTTCGACATGAAGACGGCGGTTCGCGATCAGGTGGATGGGATGGACGTTAATACCTTTTTCACCTATCTGGCCAAACTGATGAAATCGAATCCTCCTGTAGCTGAAGACGCACCGATGGTTGCAAACATGGCGAAGATCGGGCTGGTACCGGGGCAGAATTTTGATCCTAGCAAACTAGGCGCATTCGACAAGGAAGCCATCAAGGCGGTGCCCAAGCTGGGCCAGGCAAAGATCATCGAATTCGCCAAGAAAGTTGAGCCGGTGAACGGGTGGCTAATCCTGCTAAAGGCGGGTGTCTACGGCACCGATTATCTTGACCGGGCGTTTGTCACCGCCATCGGCCTGGGCGCCAACCGGCCACAGGACGCGATTTATCCCACTGGGCAAAAGGACGTGAGCGGCAGCGACTTCGACGCTGCTTCCAAGAAGTATGTCCTGCACTTCGATAAGGGACAGATGCCTCCAGTCAACGGCTTCTGGTCTCTCACCATGTACGATGCGAGTTATTTCTTCGTGCCCAACCCACTCAACCGCTACACATTGGGCCAGCGCAACAAGTTCGTCACCAACGCTGATGGTTCGGTGGACCTGTATCTCCAGGCCGACTCACCGGGCAAGGCGAAGGAGGTCAACTGGCTACCTGCTCCAAAGGCCAAGTTCGTTCCCATGATGCGGCTGTACTGGCCCAAGGAAACTCCACCTTCAATCCTTGACGGGAGCTGGAAGCCGCCAGCCATCAATGAAGTGAAGTAGTTGAGATCCATCAAAACCGGGACGGCGGAAAGCCTGTCCCGGTTCATCCAAGATGAGCTGGGAGGCAGCCACCGTAGTGCGGCCTTCTCGTAGTGGTAGTAAGTCATCAGCAGAGAATATTTTACTGTTAAGGCTCACGGGTTCAATGAGTTGCGATTGTCCAGGTTGTCTTATGTATGTTATACAAATTATATAAGGTGCCTTGCTGCCACCGCCGCGGCCAACGGAGATTCGGGGCTTCGATACGCTAAGTCATTGGTTATACAGTACCTTATCTTACAAGTTTGAGGGTCCGATACTTCGTGAGTGATGTCCAGTTTGGCCTGCAGGAAGCGGTAATTGTGGGGCTAAGTCGTTATCTCGCAATATTTTGCTTATAAGTCTCACGCGCTCAATATTTTGCGACATAAATGATGCCTACGTTATTGATTCTGGGTAAACCCTCGGGAGGGGAGTTCGCCGAGAATCATTGCTCTTTCATGGTCCCAACGATTCGGTATGCGGCGAGGTCATATGGCAGCTGCTACGCTCGCGGAAGGGTAAGAATGTGGTAAAGGGGAAGACACAGCAGCAGCGCGGCGATCACCGCGAGGCCAACCCGCACGGCGTGGACCTTGAAGCGTTGGCTGATCGCCATCAGCAGCAGCACGGTTGCCAGGGTCACGGTCACTCGCACGTATTGATCGGAGTGCCCGCGTGCTTGATCGCCCTGCTCGAAGGTCTTTGTGGCCTGCTCATTTAGCCTGCTCGCCTCTTCCGCCTGGGAGCTGCGGTATTCGGGCATGAAGAACGGTCCGGGAGGAGCGTTGGGGTTGTTGAGCGGGTCGGTGTTCTTCCAGGACTCGAACGCGGGGCGAAACTCGGGGAGGAATCGCCGCTCAAACAGGTCGGCGAGTTTCTTGCTCCCGCTAGCTTCGGCCTTCAGCCACTCGACAACGGTGGAGGCGTTGTATAAACGCTCCTGATTGGCGGTCGTCGCGGCTCCCTCGGCTTGCACCCGATACCTGTTGGCGAGCGCGTACAGTTCCTGTTGATGTCCCGTCCACAGGGCCGCCTGGTATCCGCTCCAGGCAGTGGAGACGGCGACTATGGCGAGCACAATGGCTTCCACAACCTCCAGTATTTCGTGAGCGAGAGATTGTGACTCCGTCTTGTGTTCGCTGAGGTGATGTGCCAGCTCGATGTTGGAACCTCCACCTTCCGGCATTAAGAAACCTCCTAAGGCAGCGCAAAACGGAAGCGGCGTCGTGGCGGCTGCTAATATGTTTGGCGAGCGCCTGCTCGATTGCGCCTGCAGGTACTTGATAGGGTGCTGTACGCAGCAATTTCTGATGCGCAAGGAGAAATTCAATCATGGCACCAGCCGGACTGTCCAACCTCGGCTCCGGAAAATCAATCGTGTGGGCGATTGTGCTCATTGTGTTTGGTTTCCTGGCGATTTGCCTCCCCTTCCTTACGTCGTGGGGCGTGGTCGTTGTCATCGCCTGGCTCATCGTCTTCAGCGGAGGATTCCAATTCATCCACGCCTTCCAGTCACAAGGCATCGGCCACATCCTCTGGAAGCTTCTGGTGGCGATTCTGTATCTGATCGTCGGTATATATTTTCTGCTGAATCCACTGTTGGGGGTCGCCGCGTTCACCTTGGCTCTGGCGATATTCTTCGTGCTCGAAGGAGTGTTCGATCTGGTGGCTTACTTTCAGGCGCGTGCACTCCCAGGATCGGGTTGGATCTTGTTCGATGGCATCGTCACCCTGATTCTCGGTCTGCTGGTTTGGCGGCAATGGCCCTCAAGCTCGTTGTGGGTGATCGGCACGTTGGTGGGAATCAGCATGATCTTCACCGGGATGACGCGCCTGATGTTGAGCCTGGCGGCAAGGCGTCTGGTGCACAGCTAGGAGTCAATGGCAGAAACGGCCAGACAGAGGAAGCAAAATGCTGTTCGCGAGAAGGCCCGCGCTCTCATCACCGAGAGCTGGCAATCGCAGGCCAATTTGTCTTTTTTCCTGGCGTTGCTGGTCACGGTTGGTTTCATACTGCCCTCGCTGGGATTTGGAAAGGATGACGAAAGACTGTATAGCGATGCCGTCTTTTCGCTGCTGTTGATTTCGGGAGTTGCCATCGCCTGGGGACGGCGCTGGTTATTTGCGCTGGCATGCTTTGTGGGCATCGCTGCGGTCGTCGTGCGCTGGATGGCCTTCTTGACGCCAACCCGCGCGCTGCTGATATGGTCCGGCATCTGGTCGTTGGTAGCGGTTTTGGCGATCACGCTGGTGTTGCTGGCGCAGGTCTTCCGCTCCGGGCCAGTTACTTCGTATCGCGTTCAGGGCGCGATCGCAGTTTATCTGCTCTTCGGGGTTGGTTGGGCCCACGCCTACCACCTCACGGGGATCTTGCATCCCGGATCGTTCAACGCCACCGGCGGCGAAATGTCCAACGTTCTCGACTGGACTTACTTCAGTTTTGTGACTCTTAGCACCGTCGGCTATGGAGACATTACGCCGGTGCGCCCGATCGCCCGTGTGCTTGCGATGGGTGAAGCCCTGACCGGGCAGCTCTATCTGGCGGTACTGATCGCACGCCTGGTGGCGATGGAGGTGGTAAGCTGGCAGGCGAAGGCCAATCAAGATTCGCAGTAAAAACCACTGATTAATGAAGGAGAGCAGAATGTTGAAGAGTATTACCGCAGTAATGATTTTCGCCGGTGCCTTGATTCTGCAGGGCACCGCTATTGCGCAGCAAGCGCAGCAGCCGGCCTCCAGCCCAAAGGTCAGCGATCAAGACATCCAGTTGATGCGCGAGGATCTCCGCTCGCAAAAGAAGCAGATCATCGCTGCCAACCTGCAGCTGACCGACGCGGAAGCCACCAAGTTTTGGCCGGTTTACGATGGTTACGCCGCCGAGACCAGCAAGATTGGTGACACTCGCGTGGCGCTGGTCAAGGAGTACGCCCAGACGTACGACACCATGACCGATGAACAGGCCAAGAGTCTCATTAAGAGATGGGCGGCAACCGACCAGGCCATGGCTAATCTGCGCACGCAGTGGATGCCGAAGTTTGAGGCGGTGCTGCCCGGCAAGAAAGCGGCCCTGTTCTTCCAGATTGATCGGCGCGTCGCCTTGCTGATCGACTTGCAATTGGCATCCGGGATACCGATGGTGAAACAGTAGGATGACTGTGGATTGAACCAACGCCGGGACGGACTTCTCGTCCCGGCTGTTCTTGCGAGGACTTGTGTCGAGCAGATGCACGGCGGCCGCGTTGGTGCTGGCGGGTACATGCCTTTTGGCGTGCACGCTGCCCGCCCAGACCTACAGCACTCCGCTGCCGACAGTGAACGAAAAGGACGTTGCGCTACTGCGAAAGAACCTCCAGGCCGAGGCTAAACAACTTATTACGAAGAACATGCAGCTCACGGACAGCGAAGCTGCTGGTTTCTGGCCTCTTTATGATCAGTATGCCACCGAAGTCCGCAAGGTGAACGACACGCGTTTCGGGCTGATGAAGCAGTACGCGAAGGTTTACAAAACCATGACTCCCGACGAAGCCGACAGCATGGTCAAACTGCTGGCCGAAGCCGACCAGACCATCATCAGCTTGCGACTGCAGTACCTGCCGAAGTTCGAGCAGGTTCTGCCCGGTACCAAAGCGGCACTGTTCATGCAGCTTGATCGGCGCTTGGACAGTCTATTTAACGTCCAGGTGGCCTCCCAATTGCCTGCCATCAAGCCGTAGTTCGGCAGGCGGGCATACCTGCGGAGTTCCTATTCCGCTCCGGGGATGGGCTGAGGTGTCGGGTAAGTAGTTTTGCTCAGTGAGTGTTTCGTCCCGGCAAGAATTTGTTTTACTTGCTCGCGGACCTGCTCGTAGGCTGGCTCGCCGTCATAAAATCCATAGGTCGAGTGTGAGTCGCTAGCATACCCGTCCAGGGAGAATTGTCTAGCGCCCGCCGCGGCTTCCTTTGGGTGCTGCTTGGCCCACGCCGGCTGCTCCATCGAGTCGGACTCAAGCACCACGCAGAAGACCAGTTTGCCGGAGTTGTTAAAAACCTTGAACCGATAGCGTTCGCCGTAAAATCCCGCGATTTGAGGAAACTCTGCAACCTCGATTTTCTTGTCGCCCGATTGAAATGTGTCGAAGACATAATTGAAGGTCGAGGGTAGCTTGCCCTCATGTTCCAGGTCTGCAATATGACTCCGGAGGGCGTCGCGTTCCGGAACCATCCCCGCCAGCGTGTACGCACGCATGAGTCCCGACACATTGTGCCATTCGTCAGGCCGGAGCTGGAGCGCCTGCTTGAACGAGTCAATGGCAGACGGATAGTCCCCGAGCCTGAGCGAACAATTGGCCGAAATATTGTAGGCCACGATGTCGCTGGGGTCGGCCGCAATCACTTGGCGGAATATACCGAGCGCCTCCACATAGTCGCCTGCCCGGTAAGCGTCGACGCCTCGCTGTCGGAGAACCGCTATTCCCGGCGGCGCGGCTTGAGCTGTGCCTTGGGGTGAAGGGGAGGCTGAAGATTGCGCCGAGGCTTGGAGTGCAGCGAAAGCAACGGCCGCGGTGCCGGCGGTCAGATTTTCACCCGGCGCAGCCGGGCCAATCAGCAGGATGGCAAGAGCAAAGTGGCCCATAGCAGCGTTCCTGCCGCCAAGCGCGAGCGGCTGACTCGAGGCAGCAATCTACGTACTGTACACCTGCCCTTTCGCCGAGACAATGGAGTTCTTGGAACGTCGGCAGTCGCTTCTCAGCTACCTGCCACCAAGCCCGAGGACGCTGTACCCGATCTGCCCTTGGACAATGCCGTTTCCGAGGGGCTCTGGCTCTACGTTTGTTGCAAAAACAAGCCAGAAAATCGCGGAATCGCCGGTTGACTAACTCCCTTCCTGTACGTCACTTACCCAGTACCAAAGAAGGTTCGGCCAGGTGCGAACTGCCGTTTTCGATTTGCGTCCCGGTTAGCGGTATGAGAGGATATAACCATCCGGTTAATTGGATGCGGGTGATGGGGCCTTGTCGATTGGCTGGGTCGGGCGACCGACCCCGACAAGCGGCTAGGTTCTGCCACCAGGAGTGGTAGAAAGTAGGAATTCAGTACGTGGGCCAAATACTTAGGACCGTGTTCTGCATTTTTACATTACGGCACTCGCAGTTTTAGCAGTTCCTGCCCGATCGCATGGCCGGAACGATGGCTTTAGTCCTTGGGAAACCGGGATTCAGCGTCGTCCGGGGCGAGATGTGACGATGGCGGGAGACCAAAATTTGAGAGAGCTTACAGGAGATTAAACAGTGAAGAACAAATTGGTTTTATTGGTTGTGTTCGTGTTGGTGCTTGGGATGACTGCGTTCGCGCAAGAGTATCCCAAGTTCGAAGTACCGGTAGGTTTTTCGTTCATTAACGTCCACCCCAATCAAGCGGCCCTTACCAGTTTCAACGTCTTCGGTGGCGGCGGCGGATTCGTCTACAACTTCTCCCCTTTGTTTGGGATAAAGGCCGATTTCATGGGCTACACCCAAGGCAGCGGCCAGAAGTTGACGGAAAACGGGCAATTCCTGGGAAATGTGAGCGGCAACCTGTTCACCTATATGTTCGGACCGCAGATTAAGAAGCACTCCGGCAAGTTCCAGCCCTTCGGAGAAGCCCTGTTTGGCGCGGCGCATACCAATCTCGATGCAAACATCTGCAAGTTAGAGGGTGGATGTGGCTCGGGTAACGGCAATAACAACGGTTTCGCCATGGAGTACGGCTTGGGCCTCGACATCCCAATTACCAAGACGATCCAGTTTCGTCCGGTGGAAGTGGACTATCTGTACACCCACTTCGGCTCCAATCACATCGCTGGCGCATCGGCGAGCCAGAACAACTTCAAATACGTTGCCGGTGTTAACTTCACCTTCGGCGGGAAGTAAGCAACACCGCGGAACAAAACAACTAAACGATGGCGTCGCCCACGGGACGGCGCCAGTCGTGTTTATGGCGGCTGTCTCGGGGACAAGTGCTGCGAACGAGGACATTCTGGCAGCCCAGCCTAGCCGTCGCGCGCGGGATATTGGGGTGGAGCTTGCCCTCGCAACCGAGGCTTCCAGCTGCTCACCAAGGAGTGCCCTCAGAACTCTCGCCTGTGATCGTCATTGCGCTTCGCTTCTCGACGCGCCAGAATGGCTGCTGTGAAAGCCCTGTTCAACCTGAAGATCCTCTTCCTCGCGTTGATAGCGCTGATGCTTATCGGCGTGGCCGGATTTCACTTCCTCGAAGGGTGGCCCTGGTTTGACGGCTTTTACATGGTGTTGACTACTATTACGACCATCGGCTATGGCGAGCTGCATCCGTTGTCGTCCGGTGGCCGAATCTTCAATACTTTCATCATTGTCACCGGTGTTGCACTGGTGTTGTTGTTCTTTGGAGGCGCAACGCAGGCTTTGCTGGAATTCGAGCTACAATCGGTCTTCGGCAGGAGGCGCATGGACCGCGAGATCAGCCGATTGTCGGACCACTTCATCATCTGCGGCGCCGGAAGGGTCGGCCGCAGCGTGGCGCGCGAGCTGGCGCGCAAGCCGCTACCGTTTGTCATTGTAGACAGCGACCAGGGGAAGCTGGCACGCTACTCCGCCAAAGGCTGGCTTACCCTGGTCGGCGACGCCACGCAGGCAAATGTCTTGCGCGAGCTCCATATTGAGAGTGCGCGCGGGCTAGTTGCCGCCACCACGACTGACGCGACGAACATCTACATCATTCTTACGGCGCGTAGCCTGAATCCGAAGCTCAACATCATCGCGCGCGCCAGCGAGGAAGATGCTGAGAAGCACCTGGTCACGGCCGGCGCCGATCACGTAGTCTCGCCCTACAACTTCGCTGGTTACCGCATTGCGCAAACCTTCATGCGGCCGCATGTCGTCGATTTCTTCGACACCGCGATGAACCAGCAGAAGCCTCTGGAAATCGAAGAGGTGCAAGTGCAAGCGGGATCGCGCTTCGCCGGAAAGACGCTGGAAGCTTCGCGCATCCGGCAGGAAATGGGCGTGATCGTGCTGGCCATTAAGGGAGAAGACTCGAACATGCGCTTCAATCCTCCACCCGACGAGGTGATTCATGTTGGCGACCACCTCATCGCCATGGGCGAGCCCGGCGGCTTGCGGCGTCTGGAAGATTCGGCGACGGAGCGGATATGAAGATCACCACTGCGGCGGAGATGAGGGAGATCGACCGCGCCACGACCGAACGCTTCGGTGTGCCCTCGCTCACGCTGATGGAGAACGCCGGCTCGGCCATCGCGCAGTTCATTCTGGAACAGCACGGCAACGCGAATCGCATCGCGGTGATTTGTGGCAAGGGTAACAACGGTGGCGACGGCTTTGTGGTCGCGCGCAAGCTGCATCGCGCGGGGTGCGTGGTCGAGGTCCTGCTGCTCGCCTCGGCGTCCGATTTGCGCGGCGACGCCCTGGCCATGTTCGAGCGCCTGCCGCTTCGACCCATCATGGTGCAGAATCCGCAGGAGCTGCAGGCTGAATCCTCGCGCAGCCTGGCTAACTGCGACCTCATCGTTGACGCGATCCTCGGCACCGGCTTTCAGCCGCCGGTAAAGGGTCTCTACGCCGAGGCGATCGCCGCCATGAATCGCAGCGGCAAGCCGGTCGTTGCAGTGGACATTCCGTCGGGCGCCGACTCAGACGCCATGTCGGAGCAGTCGGGCGAAGGCATTGCGCATGCCGATGCCATCATCACTTTTACCGCGCCGCGTCCCGCGCATGTCTTTGGCAATCTCACGCGAGGCCCGGTTGTCATTGCGCCCATCGGATCGCCGCCGGAGACGGTCGTTTCCAGGCTCAATCTCGAAGTCACTACGCCGCGGGATTTTGCCGCGCTGCTCGCTCCGCGTCCGAGGGACAGCAACAAAGGCATGTATGGCCATGTGCTGATCGTGGGCGGATCACTGGGGAAATCCGGCGCTGCAGCCATGGCCGGGATGGCGGCGTTGCGTGCTGGTTGCGGATTGAGCACTGTCGCCACACCGGGCAGCGCTTTGGCCAGCGTCGCCGGATTCGCCGCCGAGCTGATGACCGAACCTTTGCCGGAAACCGACATCGGCAGCATCGCAATGGGCGCGATTGAAAGCGGTACGTTTGGACAGCTAGTGAAGCCGGTTGACGTAGTGGCCATGGGTCCAGGCATCGGACGCAACACCGAGACGGCAGAGTTCGTGCACGAGGCGGTGAAACTGACGAAGGTGCCGCTGGTCCTCGATGCCGACGGCCTGAATGCATTTCAGGGACACACTGATCGGCTCGAGGGCAGCCGGCGTCCGCTCGTGCTTACGCCGCATCCTGGTGAAATGTCGCGGCTGGCGGGCATCTCGATCAACGAGGTGCAGGCCGACCGGCTCAACGTCGCGCGCAACTTCGCGCGCCAGCATCAGCTCATTCTCGTGCTGAAGGGCAATCGCACCATCATCGCGCTGCCGGACGGAACTGCATGGGTCAACCCCACTGGAAATCCGGGCATGGCGACGGGCGGCACCGGGGACATCCTCACCGGCATGACCGCGGGCATTATCGGCCAGATGCAGAATGACGTGGCGCGCGCCGCCATCGCCGCGGTTTACATGCACGGTTTGGCGGGCGATGTCGCCGCAGAGAAGGTCGGAGAGCACTCGCTGGTGGCCACCGATCTGCTCGGCGCTTTGCCGGAAGCCTTCCGCCGCGCGACGCTGTGGGCGAAAGAAAGCACCGTCCGCATCTGACGGTTGGGGGTTGTCACTGAAGCAAACCGAAACCATCGGCTAGAATACTTATGCCTCGCCATGGCGTACGGGTTGAGCCTGGGAGCAGGGCCTGTAGCTCAGCGGTAGAGCAGGGGACTCATAATCCCTTGGTCGGGGGTTCGAATCCCTCCGGGCCCACCAGTTTAATCTCTCGCGCAACGACCAATCCTAACCGTTGCGAAGAAATGAGTTGCCATGTCACACATTGATTCGCATGCGCTAGGCTCCTTCTGCTGGCTTGAGCTAGCCACCACCGATCAGGTCGCCGCGAAATCCTTTTACTCATCGTTGTTTGGATGGACGCCGTCCGACTCGCCGCTGGGACCGGACGCGGTTTACACAATCTTCAAGCTCGAAGGCCGCGATGCCGCCGCCGTTTACACCATGTTCCCGGAGCAGCGTTCGCAGGGAATACCTCCGAACTGGATGCTTTACATCTCAGTCGCCAACGCTGACGAAGCAGCCAAAACTGCGCGCGCAGTTGGCGGAACTGTGCTGAAGGACGCCTTTGATGTTGGCGAGTCGGGCCGCATGGCGGTATTGCAGGACCCGACCGGCACAGTGTTTGCCGTCTGGCAACCGAAGAACCACCCGGGAATCGGCATCGCTCATGTAGATGGAACTCTTTGCTGGGCTGATCTGAGCACGCCCGACCCGCAGCGTGCCAGCAAGTTTTACGGCGATTTGTTTGGCTGGCAGATGATGACCGAAGAGGAAGACCCCGAGCACGACTATCTGCACATCAAGAATGGGGAGCACTTTATCGGAGGTATTCCTCCAGCCAAATATCATAATCCCAATGCTCCGGCCCACTGGATGGCCTACATCTTGACTTCAAATTGCGATGCAACGGCGGATAAGGCCAAGCAACTCGGCGGGCAGCTATACTTGGGGCCAACAACGGTGGAGAACGTCGGTCGTATGGCGGTTGTGGCCGACCCGCAGGGGGCCGTGTTCGCTCTCTTCCAGCACACGCCGCGGGGCTAGCGACAGATATCAGTGACCAATCGTAATCGGAGAGTGATTAGTAGCAGAATCTCGCTGCGCAAGGTCTCCCAAAACGGGAAGTAAACCTTGTATCGCTGCACTTTCCACTCCAATTCTGCTACCAATTTTCTTCGCGCATCGGTCTAATTGAATTGGCAGGGGCGGTTTTGGGTCTGGGTTCTTCCTGTCAACTCGCGGAACAATTCTCATTCTCCCCACGTACCAAATAGCAGAGCGAATCTCGGGCCCAAGTTGGGAGGCTGCAGTGGCGAACGGCAACGGCAAGAAGAAAAAGAAGCGCTGGCTCATAATTTCGATCGTTTCAGTCGCGGTCCTCGCGCTGGTGATTGTTGCTGTGGCAGCGACTCGGGGCGGCACCAAGATTGATCCCACCAAGCTGGCGAAAGTCGAGAAGGGTGATCTCGCCAAAAGCGTGGTCGCAACCGGCAAGGTCACCCCGATCACCAAGGTTGAAATCAAGTCCAAGGCCAGCGGCATCGTCAAAAAACTATACGTTGATACCGGCGACAAGGTTAAGGCCGGACAGGTGCTGGCTGAACTCGATCGCGTAGAGATCGAGGCGCAGGTAAACTCTGCACGCGCGCAATTGCTGTCATCGGATGCGAACCTGAAGAGCGCTGAGGCCGACTTGAAGCGGGCCGAAGTTGACGCACAGGGCGTGGATATTCCCACTCTGCAGCGCGCCTATGAGCGTGCGCAGGAGATGTCGAAGGACGGCGTAGTCTCACAGGCCACGCTGGATGACGCGCAGAGGAGCTACATCCTCGCGGTCAACAAGCGCGATGTCGCCCGTGCGCAGTACACCGTGAACAAGGCCAAGGTAGCGCAGGCCGCGGCCCAGGTGAAAAAAGACCAGGCCAGCCTGAACCAATTCGAGGAGCAGTTAAGCTACACGACGATTACCGCGCCGATTGACGGCGTAGTACTCTCGCGTGACGTAGAAATGGGCGATGCGGTCAGCTCCATCCTGGTGCTGGGGTCCGGCGCCACTCTGGTCATGACTCTTGGCGATACCAGTGAGGTGTACGTGAAAGGCAAGGTGGACGAGAGCGACATCGGGAAGGTGTATCTCGGACAGCCCGCGCGGATCCGAGTCGAGACCTTCAAGGACAAGACCTTCACCGGCCACGTCACGAAGATTTCGCCGATGGGCGTTGAAAAAGACAATGTCACTACGTTCGAAGTGCGGGTGTCCATCAACAACCCTGGCGGTGAGCTGAAGGCTGAAATGACCGCGAACGCCGAGATCATCCTCGACGAGCACAAGAACGTGCTCATGATTCCGGAAGGCGCCATCCTCTACGACAAAGACAAGAAGGCATCAACCGAAGTGCCCGATCCAAAGGGCAAGGAAGGCAAGCGCAAGGTGGCGCTCACCATAGGAATTTCGAACGGCGCCAAGACCGAAGTATTATCCGGACTCAAAGAGGGCGACCAGGTGGTTCTGCAGCAGTAGCGGGATTCTCTCGTCACGAGGGCGGCCAGAAACTGTCACCCCCAGCCAGCGCAAGACAAGCGCTCGCTGGGGGCTCCCGGTGGCAGCCCTTTTTGAATGCATTCATCCCATCTCCCTGCGAGGCTTTATGAAAAAGTACAATGTGGCCTTCCTGCTAAGCTTCCTGCTAGTCCCTTTGCTCCTGCATGCTCGCGTCGAAGGGCAATTTGATCGCACGCTTACCGTCTCTGGCGTTGTCAACCTCGATCTCACCACAGGCTCGGGTGACATTACCATCAAGGCTGGCGGCTCGAACCAGGTGGTCGTGCATGGCAAGATTCACAGCAACAATTGGTTTGGCGATGCCGAAAGTGCCATACACCAGGTGGAGTCGAATCCGCCGATTCAGCAAAACGGTAACAACATTCGCATAGGTTACGACTTGCCCGAGGATGTGAAGCGGCATATCTCCATCAGCTACGAGGTCACGGTGCCAGTAGATGCGTCCGTGCAGGCACACAGCGGTTCCGGAGGCATCGGCATCGAGGGTGTCCGCGGAGAAGTGCAGGGACAGACTGGCTCAGGTGATATCCGTCTACGGGATCTTGGCGGCCGCGTGCATGTGCAGACCGGAAGCGGTGGAATTCGCGCCCAGGATGTTGCTGCTCCGTTTTACGGGCACACGGGAAGCGGCGACATTCAAGCTGAACTTAGCGGATCAGGGGATGTGGATATCCAAAGCGGTTCTGGTGGAGTCCACCTGCGTGGCGTCAAAGGCGGATTGCGCGCGCGTACCGGCAGCGGTGACATCAGCGCCGACGGAAATGTCACCGGCGGCTGGCAACTGCACACCGGATCGGGCTCGGTTCGCTTGGCGGTCGGCACCGGAAACGGATTTAACCTGGACGTCCACACCGGCTCCGGGTCCATCCATTCCGACCTGCCCATTACGGTGCAAGGCTCGATGGGCAAGCGCGAACTGAAGGGCACAGTGCGCGGCGGTGGGCCGGAAGTCGCAGTCTCCACCGGCTCAGGAGACGTGGAGATACGGTAATTTGGTGCATCTTTCTTCCCCGCTGTCTTGTCAGCGTCATCGAACCGCACTTTTGGGACGCTCGAGGATTTAGGTTGATGCGTGAAACTATTTCCCCGGCTCGCGAGTCCTATCGAGCACTATGAAGAAGTTTCTTTTCCTCTTTCTCGCGATCGCCGCGTTTGCGGTGAGCCTCGTTTCGAGCGCGCTGGCTGAAACTCCGGTGGTCATTGAGCTATTCACCTCCGAAGGATGCTCCAGTTGTCCGCCCGCTGATGCGCTTTTGGTTGACCTCAGCCGCAAGGGCGTGCCTAGTGGGACACAGCTCATTCTGCTGGGCGAGCACGTTGACTACTGGAACTACATTGGTTGGACTGACCGCTTCTCTTCAGCGGCGTTCAGCGACCGCCAAAACGATTATGCCCGACAGCTTCATCTAGCTACGGTGTACACGCCGCAGATGGTGATCGACGGTCACCTTCAACTAGTAGGAAATGGTGCGGCGGAGGTCTATCGCAACATAAGCAAGGCGGCGACCGAGCCCAAACCTGCGCAGGTCACGCTACGCTGGGAACCGCAGCGGAAGGTGCATGTTGCGGTGCAGACTCCAGCCGGCGAGCGGCCGAAGATCATGCTCGCCGTCACCGAGGACGATCTTTCAACCGCAGTCGGTCGAGGCGAGAATGGAGGGCGCACGCTGCATCACGCCGCGGTGGTGCGTCAGTTGCGCGTGATCGGGACCGCTGCCAACGGACAGTTTGAAGCCGATGTTGATGTCGCCGCGCACTCCGATTGGAACCCCGCGAAGCTCAAGGTCGTCGTGCTGGTGCAACAGCCGGGGAACGGGAGAATTCTGGGCGCAACCTCATTGGACTATCAGTAAAGCAGTTGCCAGTAGCCAGTAGTCAGCAGCCAGAGTAGGATTGGCCGTCAGGTTTCAGCGGTCGCCGCGTCGGTAACTAAAGCGAATTTCGCTGGCTGAATGCTGAACGGCAGATCCCTCCGCTCGGGCTAGAGGCCCACGGTCGGGACGGCAAGCTGGGGGAGTGACTGATGAAACACGCGATTTTGGGAGCGGGAGCAATCGGAGGCTTGCTTGGCGCAGCGCTGGCCTCGCTGGGCGAAGACGTCACGGTGATCGTTCGGCCGGAGAGGCTCGCGGGATATCCAAAGAACTTGACGCTGGAGCGCCCATCCGGCACGATCACAGCGCCGGCGAAAGCTGTGGCCGAGCTGACCGAACCGGTGGACGTGCTGTGGATCGCGACCAAAACTTATCAACTGCAAACTGCGCTGGAATCGGTGAAGTCGTCTCCCGGGCTGGTGGTTCCTTTGTTGAACGGAGTGGACCATATTGAGGCGTTGCGCCAGCGCTTTGGCCGGGACCGCGTGATTCCCGCAACCATCGCAGTCGAAGCGGAGAGAGTCGCTCCGGGCCGGTTTGTGCAACGCTCGCCGTTCGTTCGTCTGAACCTCGCAGCCACTGGCAAACCGTCCCTCGGAGCGCTCGTTGAGCGTCTAGCGGCCGAGCTTGGATTCACCTGCCAATTCGTGCAAAACGAGCAGACTTTGCTGTGGAGCAAGCTATGCTTTCTGGCGCCCTTCGCTCTGGTGACCTCGGCTTCGGGGAAGGACAAGGGAGAAGTGTTCGCCGACCCGGAGTGGAAGCGCAAGTTGGATTCGGCGATTGCAGAGGCCTGCGCCGTGGCGAAGGCCAGCGGCGCAGAAGTTGACTTACCAAAGCTTCAGGCGGTCTTTGAGAGCATACCACCGGGTATGCGCAGCTCCATGCAAAAGGATGTGGCCGCCCGGCGGCAACTGGAGTTGGATGCGATTGGCGGCGCCATCGTGCGTGGCGGGGAGCGCCACGGCATCGATGTGTCCACTACGGCGGGGTTGATCGAGACGATCCGGTCTAAAGAGTAAAGCAAGGCTTACGAATCGGTAGGAAATGGAAAAGGCTGTGACTTTGGTTATGCTCTAGCCGCCGACTCCTGCGAGGAAGTCACCGGCGTGGACGCATGTACCGTCACAGCCCTTGGGTTGATCACCGCTTTCGCAGCTTCCGAACCCCGGCGGTCATCTCGCAACGCCGTCGGTTTTTTCGGGTCCGGCCGTCCTGCAGGTTGCCCCGCTGGACTGGATCACCCAGCCTACTTTGCCTGGCTACTATTAGTTGCCAGCCTTTTCGGCCGTCGACGAAAGCAATCCTACAGGAGCAATTGCAATTGTCAACGCCGAAGGTTGGTGCAAACGCGGTTTATTTCGATGTGGGAAATTTTTGTCTCAAACCGAACAAAATACGCTTGTTCCGTCCGCCGAATGCTGTTATCCGAACTGAATTCACATGTTTTTCACAGAACGACAACCGAAAAACTGCACTTCCGGCAGAACCACATTTGCCGCTTGACGAATCTTGCGTCTTAAAGCATCTTGTTCACAGGAGTTCAATGCCTGACCTCGTAGCCTATGTGGACGGCGGCTCGCACGGGAATCCCGGGCCAGCGGGTATTGGAATCGTGATTCAGAATCCGGCTGGCGAGAGGACCCAGATCTCCAAATCGATTGGGCACCAGGATAACAACGTTGCCGAGTATGTTGCCCTGCTGGAAGCCTTGCAGCACGCGATCGCCGTAAAGGCGCGTTCGCTGCGCGTGTATTCCGACTCGGAGATTGTCGTCAAGCAGATGCTGGGCGAGTACTCCTGCCGCAGCCCACGTCTGCACTCCCTGCACTGGACCTGCCTTAAGCTGGCGCGCACGGTAGAGTTTTCCATCGAGCATATCTGCCGCGAAGAGAACCATGAGGCGAACGAGCTGGCGCACCGCGCCGTGCGGCGCCGTCGCTCTTAACGAAGCGTACCCCATCCCCTCCCTTGTCTCCGTCGGCGCAGTTTGCGTCTCCTGCTCATGTGACCCCAATCACTGCGCTTTCCGCGTAAATCCGCGAGTATGGTCTGTAGTCTGCACGAACAACGAAGGGGAGTCCCATGCTGACCAGAACCATCATCGAGCCGTTTCGCATCAAAAGTGTCGAGCCGATCCGCTGGACCACACGCGAAGAGCGTGAAGAACTGCTGCGCGCCGCACATTACAACCTCTTTCTGCTGCCCGCCGATGATGTGCTAATTGACCTGCTCACCGACTCGGGCACGGGCGCGATGTCTACCCGGCAATGGGCAGCGGTGATGATGGGCGACGAGAGCTACGCCGGCAGCCGCAGTTTCGATCACTTCCGCGATTCCGTTCAGGACATCTTCGGATACCAGCACGTGATCCCGACGCACCAGGGTCGCG
This sequence comes from uncultured Acidobacteriaceae bacterium, assembly GCA_963782275.1. GTDB lineage: Bacteria > Acidobacteriota > Terriglobia > Terriglobales > Acidobacteriaceae > Bog-257. The sequence goes on from CAWAJA010000021.1 coordinate 107,470, forward strand.
CCGCCGAGCGCATTCTGTTCAGCGTAATGTGCAAGAAGGGTGACGTCGTTCCCAACAACACGCACTTCGACACCACCCGCGCCAACATTGAGTTCGTCGGCGCAGAAGCCGTGGATATTCCGATTGCTGAAGCGCGGAAGCCGGCTGCGTGGCATCCCTTCAAGGGGAACATGGATATTCGCGCCCTGGAGGACTTGATCGCACGCGTGGGACGGGAGCGCATTCCACTGGTCATGCTGACTGTGACTAACAACTCCGGCGGAGGCCAGCCGGTCTCGATGGAGAACGCTCGCGCCGTCAGCGCAGTGTGCCGGAAGCACCTTATCCCGCTCTATTTCGATGCCTGCCGCTTCGCGGAGAACGCCTATTTCATCAAGCTGCGCGAAGATGGCTTCGCGGCAAAGACCCCCAAAGAGATTGCGCAGGAGATGTTTGCGCTCGGCGACGGATGCACCATGTCGGCCAAGAAAGATGGCATGGCCAATATCGGCGGGTTCCTGTGCACCAATGACGCAGTGCTTGCCGGTCAGGAGAAGGACCTGCTGATTCTCACAGAAGGCTATCCGACATACGGAGGTCTCGCCGGCCGCGACCTGGAGGCAATCGCCGTGGGAGTACAGGAATCGCTTGGAAGAGGATTATCTGCGCTACCGCATTGCTTCTACGGCCTATCTTGGCAATCATCTTGCCGAACAAGGAGTGCCTATTGTGCAGCCGCCCGGCGGGCATGCGATTTACCTTGATGCGCGCGCCTTTCTGCCGCATGTCCCGCTGGAAGAGTTTCCCGGCGCGGCGTTAGCGGCGGAGTTATATCTGGAAGGCGGAATTCGCTCGGTGGAGATTGGCAGCCTGATGTTTGGCGCGGCGGCCAAGATGGAGCTGGTGCGGCTGGCGATTCCGCGCCGCGTTTATACCCAAAGCCACATCGATTACGTGATCGAGGTCATTCTCGCAGTGTGGGAGCGCCGCGAGCAGATCCAGGGCATGCGGCTGACGTTTGAAGCGCCCTTCCTGCGGCACTTCACGGCACACCTTGAGCCAATGGAATGCGCGCAGGTGGTGGGGTAAAAGACCCTGACGAGCCCGGTTTGTGCTCTGTGCTGTGCTTACGCCTTCGGCTCCCTGAGCACCTCATCCACCGTGCTGATGTCCACCAGCCCGAAGCAGCCGTAGATCGCCGGAAGCACGCGCTCCGCCGGAAAGCTTCGCCGCAACTGCGCGACCCGTTCCGTTCCGGAGCGATACGCCGGAAGATACATCCGGCCCAGCAGCGGATGCCGTCCCCATGCGCCGGACAGTTTGTCGGCGCGCTCTTCGCTCACCAGGAAATCGCGCCGCAGCGTCGCAGCCACTTCCGCTTGCGGCTTGCCTTCGCCCCAGGTGAGATAGGACGACTGGTTCTTGGCGTCGTCCTGCAACAGGGCCAGCAGCACGCCGATCTGCATGTCTTCGTCGGGCAACTGGTCGACTTCGGTCACGCCGTGCGCGATCAGGATGGCGTTGTTGGCGATGCCCTCGAAGAGCGTGGCGGCGCGCGTGTTCATGGTCAGCACGGTGGCTTCAAAGCCGGCCATGCCGCGGACGTAAAGGTTCTGCAGATAGGCAAAGGTGGTGACGTGTCCGGGCACAACTTCGTGGCTCACCAACTGCTGAAACTCCGGGAAGCAGATCTGCAGCGAAGCATTGATCTCGTAGGTCGCTTCGTACTGCGGACTGCCGTCGGCGTTGCGCGCGCGGCCGAGATAGTTCATCGAGCCGGAGAACCAGGCGTCCTTGATGGGCAGGAAGTCGATGTTGGCGCGCGGCACGCTTGCCAGTTCCTTCGGCAGATGCGGCAGCAGATGCTTGCCGCGCTGAGGTTGTCGAAGTGGGCGATGACCGCCGCGCCCAGAGCCTTGACCGACGCCATGGGAGCGGTGCGCTCGCGGCGCCACGCATCGACCGCGCCCAGCAGGCCGCCGGATTCGCTGTCGAATAGCCGGCGCGGCTCAGCAACTCGGCAACCCGCTCGCGCTTGGCCTCGGGCTGCGAAGGCTCGGGCGGACTGGCCGGTCGAGGCCTGCACGCAGCGCTCGTAGGGAACGGGCTTGCCGTCGCCGAGCATCTCCATGGCCAGGTCCCACATGGTCTCGAGAGCAAAGCGTCAGGCCAGCGAGATACTGGCCGCGCAGCCCGCCGATCTTCTCCGCCTCGCCTGCACAGCCGTCGATGGCTCGGGCAGGTCAACCTCGCGCAAGTAAGCCTTCGACGGCCTCGCGATCGATGGTCTTGCCGCCGACGCCGCCGGTTTCGCGCACGCGCGCAGCCGCGGGCGTGGTGTAGGCAGCGGGCAGCGGCTCATCGGAAAACCAGGAATCGGCGATGAAGCGTCCGGTGCCCGAGGGACACATCACGTCTCCGCCCCAAAGCGTGTCGATGCCGAGCACAGCATCGGCAACAAATCGTCCTACTTGGTCCATTATTCATTCCTTCTCTTTCTGTAGCGAACCGAACCAGACATACAGGCAGAGCCCGACGAACAGCAGCGCGGAGACGGTCTGCGAGATCGGCTCGTTGTTATAAAACGGCGTTTGAATCAGATCTTCGCGAAACTTGGGCAGCAGACGCAGCGCCGCGCCGAAGACGCCGCCCAGCGCGCCGCCCGCCATCAGTCCGCGAGGCGATGATGACGCCGCGCTCGCGAATGGTGCGGCCCGCTCGCCGCCCGTCTTGTCCGCGCGCTTGTTCACCAAGTGCGAGAGGAATCCGCCGGCCAGCATGGGCGTGGTCAGTTCCAGCGGCAGGTAAATTCCCAGGGCGAAGACCATGGACGAGACGCCCAGCATCTCCAGCACCACGGTGATCAGGGCGCCGATGCCAAACAGGATATAGGCGACCGGCTGGCGGCTCATGAATCCCACGACGAGGGCCTTCATGATGGAGGCCTGCGGCGCGACCAGCACCTGGCGCATGTCTCCGGGCGCAGCCTCTCCGAACTGGAAGGTCTGGGCCAGCAGGACGATGGTCAAGCCGGCGGTGATCGCCGCGGCGACCACGCCGATGAACTTCACCTTCTCCTGCGCCGAAGGCGTGGAGCCGATCCAGTAGCCGGCCTTGAGGTCGGTAATGAACTGTCCCGAGACGCAGAGGGCGACGCACACCATGCCGGCGATCGCCATCACGAAGAACATGCCGGTGGTTCCGGAGAGGCCGAACTTCAGCAGCACCACCGCCGAGATGATGACGGTGAGCATGGTCATGCCGGAGGCTGGATTGTTCGCCGTGGTGGCAATGGCGTTGGCGGCCACCGAGGTGAAGAAGAAGGCGAAGAGCAGCGTCAGCACCAGGCCCAGCGCCACGCACGGTCCAGGAGACATGCAGCTGTCCAAAGAAGACGGCCACGGCGATGGCCGACACCACGACGCCGAGGAGAATGGCGATGATCGGAATGTCGCGGTCGGTCCGCTCCATATGCGGGGCTTCGCCGTGGCGGAAGGCGTGCAGCGCGATGCCGAACGATCCCGCCACCACGCGCAGCGATTTGAGGATGCCGACGAATCCGGCGGCAGCGATGGCGCCCACGCCGATGAAGCGCACATAGTTGCGGTAGATTTCGGCAGCCGTCATGTGAGAGATGGGAATCGTGGCCGGATAGACCGTGACGTCGCCCATGTGGCTGCCGATGAACCAGATCACGCGGGACCAGCACAAAGTTGACCAGCACGCCGCCGGCGCAAAAGATCATGGAGATGCGCAGGCCCATGACGTAGCCGAGGCCGAGAATGAAGCCGATGGCGTCGAAGTTGAAGACCATGCGATGGCGATCGGCCAGCGATCGCATGACCGGCACAAATTGGAAGTTCAGGTACTCCTTCCAGACATGGAAGGTGGTGACGAAGAAATCGTAAACGGCGGCGATGACGGTGGCCTGGATCAGCAGCTTGGCCTGGGAGCCGCCCTTTTCGCCGGTGACCAGCACCTCGGTGATGGCGGTGGCTTCGGGAAAGGGCAGCTTGCCGTGCATCTCGCGCACGAAATAGCGGCGCAGGGGAATGAGGAAGAGAACGCCCAGGCAGCCGCCGGCCAGGCAGATGAAGATGGTCTGCACCGGATGGGGGTCGAGGTGGAGGATGTAGAGCGCCGGCAGGGTGAAGACGGCGCCGGCCACCACGCTGCCGGAGGCGCCGCCGATGCCGGTGATGATCACGTTCTCCAGCACGGTGGAGCGGCGGCGGTACACGCGCGCCAGCCCGATGGCGAGGATGGAGATGGGAATCGCCGCCTCCATTCCCTGGCCGACCTTCAGGGCGGAGTAGGCCGAAGCGACGCTGAAAATGATGCACAGCAGCGTGCCCCAGAGCACCGCGCGCCAGGTGACTTCCGGCAGACTCACGCTGGTGGGCACCAGCGGCACATAGAGCTCACCCTCTTTCAGCGGCTGATAGGCGTTCGCGGGAAGGGACTTGGTCTCGAGCTCAGGTGCAGTGGTGGCCATGCACACAATCTCCTGGCAGTCTGGCAGCCGAAGGAATTGTAAATGGAGCGGTCAAGGGAGGATGTGATGTCAGTTGTGAGTGTCCGTGATCCCAGGTTGGCGTCCAAAGTCGGGACGCGAACCTGCGGCACTGGGCCGCATGGCGGGTCGCTTAGGTCACCCTGTGGCAGGACCCTCCCCCCTCGCATTATGCTCCTCTCGCCGTAATCTATAGTAAATCATCTAATTACAATAACTTATACTGATAAGCAAGATTATCATGATAATCAAGTAATACAGATAATCATGATTATCGTGATTATCGCTTGGAACGGGAGCAGGCCGGATCGAAAAAACCCGTCGGCAGCGGGTCGAACCGTCAAAGATCGTCGTCCGGGCGCCCGCCCAAAGCGCGGCCGCATCGGGTAGAGACACTAAGCCTCTAGCCAGCAGTGTCACGGATCAGCTCGCCGTTGTCGGTGACCAGGGTCACCTCTCAACGTGACCGCTGAGGGGGCCCCACCGGGAGGCTCTCCCACCCAACCAACGGAGGGTTGGGTGGGGCACCCGGCAAACAGGTGGCCAGTTACTTGGTACTGATTCCGCGCGAGCACAGTTCCGGCGGACGGCAGCGGCTGGGGGCGATTTCCAAACAAGGGAATCGCTTTCTGCGGCAGACGCTGGTGGAAGCGGCGCACTCGGTGGTGCGCCTGGACGAAGGATTCCGTAAACAATATCAACACCGTTGCCACCGCAAGCCCAAGGGGGTGGAGAAAGTGGCAGCGGCCCGCAAGTTGGCCGTACGACTCTACTGGATGCTGCGCACCAATGTCGGGTATCCAGAGATCGTTCACATCGAGAGCCGCTCGTTGGTGCCCCTGGTCGAGCACAGTCAGACCGAAACCTTGAATGGGCGCTCTCGCATCCAGCAAACCGGTGCAAAAGACGGCCCTGCGGGCCTTGGAAAACGATAAAGCCGTTTTCCACTTTCGCACCGGCGACGACGACTGGATGTTCGCATAGAAGAATCATGGTTGAAGTTAGGGGCCGTATCGATGGTTGGTGGAAGGCGGTAACGCCACCGCAGAATGATTAACGCGTGATCCCCAGAATGCTTGATCCTCAACCCCATCTGGCGAAGCACGCGGTGCTCGCGCACCGCCTAGCAGCCCGGGGTGGAAGTAGCTGATTTTTGGCATGGCCAGCGGCGTGTCGGTCGGGATTCGGCTTCGGCAGAGCCGATTCGATCCCTTGCGCGTGGGAACAGCCAATAAAGGAGCAGAACCCAGCCAATAAAGGAACAGAACCAGCTTAGCGAAGCGGTTTCTCCACTCCCGCGGCGTTCCCGCACCCAGCAACTGGCGCAGGATGAGGCTGAGGTTGAACGCGCCGACATGCACCAACTGCCGCTTCAGAATGTTCTCGTGTCCGCGGAGGTGCGTGCGCCTCATGCCGCCGGTGTCGTAGCAGTGCGCGAAGCTGCGTTCCACTAACTCGCCGCGCCGCCTCAGTAAGCTCTTGCCGTAGTTGCCTCGCACCCGCCGCCGATTCTGGTACACCGCTTGTTGTTCCTCGGCTTTGCCTTGCCAGTTACGTGGTCCTTTTTGTTGCTTCTCCGGAAGGTAGCTACGTATCTCGTAACTCTTCACCCGCTCGACTACCGCGCCGCTGTGATAGCCCTTGTCGGTGACCAACTCTTCGATCCCCTTGACGTTGACCTTGGGCTTCTCGCCGGGCCGCAACTCGGCCTCGCGCCCGATCTGCTCGGCCACTGCCATGCCCGCCTCGCACAGCGTCTCCTCCAGGGTCGTAGTGTCGCCCTGGTCAGCACCTTGCAATGTGACCGCCACCACCGCGCCCGTGTCCAGATCGACCGCATGCTCAGCCTTGTGCGCCAAGTGCGTGCGCCCGTCCTTCATCTTCGCAATCCGCGCGTCCTCGTCCGCAGGACTCTTCCACTCTTGGTTCGACATGCGCTTCTTGCGCTTGCGGTCCAGTCGCGCCAGGTCCTCGCGGGTCGGCGTTGCCAGGCCGGAAGCCTTCGCCAATCCGCGCAAGAACTCCTCGTAGCTCTCCCCCGTGTCCCGCCGCACGATCGAGCGCATCGCCGCGTTGGCTTCCAGCGTGGTCGCATCGATCGCCACCCGCTTGCCCTGCAGCAGTCCACCATCCGCCAACAAGCTCAGTACCCAGCCGAACACTTCGCGATGCGTGTCCACATCGATCAGCCGCCGCGTGCGCGAAATCGTCGAGTGGTCCGGCGTGTACTCGTCCAGCCCGATGCCCACAAACCGCCGCAGCGCCAGCGAGTCCGCCAACCGCCAGGCGATCCCACGCTCGCTATCGATGCCTTCGAAATACCCGATCAGCAGCGACCGGAAGTAGATCCCCGGCGTCAGCGACGGCCGGCCGTACTTGGCCGCATAGAACTTCGCACACCGGTCTTCGACAAACTCATCGAACCTCTCCGCCTCCAACAGCTCATTCAGCCGCTGGTAGAAGGGGTGTCCCGGAGCTGACGCTAACTCGGTGTGCGCAATCCAGATGTCCTCTTGCTTCTCCCGCTGCTTGCGCGTCCCCATTGCCATGCGCACATTCTACGAACCAAGCCTGTGGATACTTCAACATTTCTTGCCTACGCATCCAGACTTGCACCACGGGCTGCTAGGCGAACTACGCCTTGACAACGCCTTCACTCTTATCGAGGGGCACCGGGCGCAGCGCGATACGCTGCACCGGCAGTATTCTCTGAATTAGGAATTGCCGTGCTAAACAACGAGCACTCCTTTTGAAAAGAAGAGATCGAGCGCCAGACCGGGCCCCCAAGCAACTCGAACACGATCCTGCCCCTCGGGTCTCCCCGGAAACGGCGCAGTCGAATTTCGGTCCACCTCCACAATTCGCCCTCCCTTAAACCCGGCAGCTAACGCGCCGAGGCTGATGGGGAAGGAAGCATGGACGATGATATCCGCGTCATGTGGGCTGGCCGCCTTCGAGACTAGGGAGCCGACCAATTCAAATCTCATTGCGCTCTGAAATTGTGCGTTCAGGACGGCGACGATCATGCGGAACAGCTCAGCGGGGTGGTGCACCTGCGGTTCTCCTTTTCGACCATCTTAGCTTAGAATCGGCGTGGTCAGGTGATAACTATGTCGGTTCAACCGGCGACCACCCGGGAAAGGAGGCCCTAGCCCGCATAATTCGCGAAGTTGAGGCGCGAGAAGCCTCTTGTGCTACAAACATGTTGTCATGACAGTGTTTGAAGCAACAAACGAGGCTTCCGCGTGATCGACGATAGCACGACACAGTGTTTGTTGTTCCCAGAGATTGTTTCCAAGCCTGTCGTTGCTCACTTTGACCAGCGGCAGGGCAGCTCCGATGGCGGAGCCATTCTGCTGAAGGCGGCCGACCGGCAGTACGGATTGACTGCTTGCCTGGCTTCCTGTCTTCAGGATGAGCGGCAGCCCGGTAAGATCGATCATTCGCTGGAAGAGTTGCTGGCGCAGCGCGTGTTCGCGATTGCCTGTGGCTATCCGGACGCCAACGATGCGGCCCGCCTGGCCACCGATCCGATTCACAAGATGCTGCTCGACCGTGATCCCATTGAGGGCACCGATCTGGCGTCGCAGCCCACGCTGTCGCGGTTCGAAAATGCAGTGGGGCGCAAGGAACTCTATCGCCTGAGTGAGACCTTGGCCGCCAGCGTGGTCCGGCGTCATGCCCAGCGGCTGCGCGGGCGCGTTCGCCGCGTCACCCTCGATCTGGACCCCACCGACGATGCCACCCATGGCGCGCAGCAACTGTCGTTCTTCAACGGCCACTACGATACTTGGTGCTACCTGCCGGTGATGGGTTTTGTCAGTTTCAATGAGGAAGCCGAGCAGTATCTGTGTGCCGCCGTATTGCGGCCGGGCAACGTCACCGCCGCCGTGGGCGCGGTGGGAATTTTGCGCCGCCTGCTGTTGCTGATCCGCCACTTTCTTCCCGGCGTGCGCATTCGCGTGCGGCTCGATGGTGGCTTTGCGCATCCCGACTTGCTCGACTTGCTGGAGGCCGAGCCCAATCTCGAATACCTGGTCGCCATGGCCAAAAATGCAGTGCTGAAGCGCAAGGCCAAACCGGCGATGCGCCACGCCCGCAAACTCTCCCGGCAGAGTGGAGAGACCGAACACGTCTACGGCGAAGCTTACTACGCAGCCCAGAGCTGGCCGCGACAACGCCGCGTCATCATCAAGGCCGAGGTCGTCCGTGCCGATGGCAAACCACCGAAAGACAATCCGCGCTTCGTTATCACCAACCTGAAACAGAGTCCGCAGTGGATCTACGAGCAGGTTTACTGTCAGCGCGGCGAAATCGAGAATCGCATCAAGGAACTGCACGACCTACAGATCGACCGCACCAGTTGCAGCGATTTCTGGGCCAACCAGTTCCGGGTGCTGCTGACCGCCGCCGCTTACGTGCTGATGCAGGAGCTGCGCCTGCGGGCCGCGCGCACCAACTGTGCCCGCGCTCAGGTCTGGACCTTGCGCGAACGGCTGCTGAAACTGGGCGCCCGGGTACTGGTTTCAGCGCGTCGGGTGGTCCTGCATCTGCCCGCTTCGTTTCCTTACCTGTCCGTCTACCGGCGAGTAGCGCTGGGGCTGGGCGCTTTGCCTGGCTAGCACGGCCTTGCCAACCCAAACATCCCTTCTCACCTCAGCGCGACTGAGGAATAGCTCTACCCGAAAATCGCCGTCGCCTACCTTGCACACACTCCAACACCCATCAGAACCGCCCGTGCAACCAAAATCACACTGCGACGACCATTCTCGGCGCGCACACAGCGCCCAAAGAACTACTCTCAGTGCCTTCACGAATAATGCGGGCTAGTGACATGCGACAATCGGCGATTCTAACGATTATCGTGTTCGCTCTAAGCACCAAGGTCGTCCTTGCCCAAACACAAACCTACTGCTCTGATTCAGGCGGAAACATTGCGTGCACTAGCTATGGTGGGGACGGATCATCATCGCAGTCGTACTGCACAAGCATAGGTGGCAGCCTCTCCTGCACCACCTACGACAACGACAACTACAGCCGGGTCCGAATCGAAAGAAACTACGAGGCGGGACAAGTCATTGGCACGGCTCTCGGCAACGCAATAGCGGCGGCGATCAGGCAGCATAACGAAAGGAAAAAGGAGCGGCAGGAGTGGGAGCAGTATGTACAGGACAAAATTGCTGTGTCGGAGCTGGCCTGCGAGACCGATCCCAACATGGGGGGTGCCTACGGCGCTGTAGGTTGTAGGACTGCCTTCTTCGCCTTCAACTCCTTCCTCCACAGGCACCGCAAGGATTTTCCGCTGACCACGAGAAACTTAGACCTGCTCAGAGACGCAACAGCTAACATGCCGGGACTGCCCGACGATCTGAATTTAATTACCGAACAGATGATCGAAAAAGTGTTCCAAACTATGGACAAGAAACAGTTGGATAGATAAGCCTGGTTCCCCAGGTTCCCGTCCGGCCTTTGGACGCTAACCTGGGAGGCGCTAGAGGCACAGGTCTCGTTCAGGCGCTGCTACCCTGTGGGCCTTCCAGATTAATGATCCTGGTTTCCAGATCGAGGAGCTTCGATTGCATGGCGTCAAGCTGCTGAGTGGTGGATGCATTGATGTTGGAGACATCGGCTTCGATCTTCCGCATACGCACGCTGGTAGATTCGTGGCAAGCACGGAACGCCCGAAGAATTCGAGTTTCCGCGATATGCCAGCGCTCGTCAATGTACTGGCGCAGATGCTTCTCCGTGTCATGCATGCGCCCGCCAAAGTGATCGCGCAGACGCTCCGACGCACCATGGGTGCGCTCGTCAATGTGGTCGCGCAGATGCATCTCTATCCCATGCATGCGCTCGCCAAAGTGCTCGCACAGACGCTTCTCCATTCCTTCCAAGTGCCGCAGGAGATCAGCATCCATGCCCAAATCGTATCACAGGGAAATCATGCTAAGCCCGCTCTACATCGCGCGCCAGCGCCTTCAATACCATATTGATCAGCGACAGCACGACGGCTCCCCAGAACGCCGGCCAGAAACCGTGGACGGCGAAGCCGGAGACGAAGTTCGATGCGAATATCAGCATGAGCGCATTGATGACCCACCAGAAGATGCCCAGGGTCAGGACGGTCAGAGGCAGGGTGATGATTTTCAAGAGCAGCCCGAGCGTGGCGTTGACCAGTCCGATCACCAGCGCCGCGATCAGCGCGGCGGTGAAGTCGCGCACGTAAAAGCCGGGTATCAGATGCGAGACGATCAGTAAGCTGATTGCGCTTAATAGCCAGTTCAGCAGCAAACGCATTGCGTTCCTTTCGGTGGCCCGCCGTCAGTTTCTGGTTCGGTCCACCAACAGCATATCAATAAGCCTTATCAGCGCGGCGCGGTCCGCTTCTTTCCGATTGGCCTCGTTGATCCACAGTGCGAATTGCCGCCGATCCTGTACCGCGGTCTCATGCTTGAACCTAATCGATGGCTTCTATCAGTCCCGCCAACAGCGCAGCGCGGCGAGGCAGTTCGCGTGCAATCACGGATTCATGCTGAGCATGTGCACCCTCGCCAACTGCGCCCAGCCCATCGAGCGTCGGAACGCCAATGCCTGCCGTGAAGTTGCCGTCGGAGCCTCCGCCGACCGCAATTTCCTCGAGCGCAAAGCCGAGATCGCCGGCAATTCTTCGCGCCAGCTCGAACAACGCGACCACCTGTTTCGTCCGCTCCAGCGGGGGCCGATTGATGCCACCCTCAATCTCCAGTTTGCAGTTCTTGTTCGCCGGACGCAGTTTCCGGATCTTGCGCTCCATGACCGCACCATCGCCTTTGTGCGCGATACGAAGATCCATTTCCGCTACGGCTTCGGCGGCGACCACGTTGCTGCGCGTGCCGCCGCGAATGACCCCGACATTGACAGTCGTGCCTCGTGCCAGGTCGGTGAGTTGCGAAATGGCCAGGATTTGATGCGCCAGTTCCACGATGGCGCTCTGGCCCTTCTCGAAGTCCAGTCCGGAATGCGAGGCTTGTCCGGTGACTTTCAAGGTGAACGAGCCCACACCTTTACGCGCAGTCTTCAGCGCGCCGCCTGGACCAGACGGCTCGCACACCAGGACCGCCGCGCATTGCCGGGCCACAGCCTCGGTAATTTCGCGCGAGCTCTTGCTGCCGTCTCTCCTCATCGGAAACCAGCAGCACCTCCACTGGCCGCGACAGGCAACCGCGGATTTCGTGCAGTGCGGATAGCGCGAACAGCATTTGCACAATGCCGCTCTTCATATCAAAGACGCCCGGTCCGTAAAGCCGTCCGTTCTCCTCGCGCCAGGGCATGGACGCAAGCGTGCCAGCGTCATAAACCGTGTCGAAGTGTCCCAACAGCAGCAGCGGCTTGCGGCCTATGACGCCGCCGAAATCCACTTGCAGATGATCTCCGGCGATTCCCTGGCGATGTATCTTCACCCGTCCACCGATGCGCTCGAATTGCACCTCGAGGTACGAGCACAGTTCATCGCAGGCCAGTTTGTTGTGGGTGGGCGATTCGCGCAGTACCAGTTCGCGCACGCACGCCACCATCGCGAGCTCACGGTCCGTCAGCCATCGCAAGACCTCGCTGAGGCCGGCGCTCGATTCGGGAAGCTTCGCCTTACGCATCTCTATGATCTTTGCCATGCCGATGTCCCAACTCCTGCGGAATGTATAATCGTGACTTTCACGGGACCCTCATGAGTGACATGGCGAAAGCGCCCGACAGTGGCGACAATCTTACTCTCGACATCGAGGAAATACATGCGTATCCTGCCGCACCGGTATCCGTTTCTGCTGGTCGACCGCATTATCCACATCACGCCGCACCAAGCGTATTGTGGCGATCAAGAACGTGACCGTCAACGAGCCATTCTTCGTGGGACACTTTCCCGATCATCCGATCATGCCCGGCGTGCTGGTGGTGGAAGCCATGGCGCAGGCTGGCGGCGTTCTCCTGTTGACCGAGTTTCCCGACCGCGCAGAAAAGCTGCTGCTGTTTACCGGCATCGAGCGCGCGCGTTTCCGCCGGCCGGTCAGGCCTGGCGACCAGCTTCGAATTGAGGTGGACGTGCTGGCCTGGCGCGGCACCGCGGGACGCATGCAGGGCAAAGCGTACATCGGCGAAAAACTTGCCTGTGAAGCGATCGTCACCTGCCGGTTACTCAATCGCTCGGCGAAGTCGCCGGAAGCCGTCGCGGCCGAAGCATCATAAGATCCAGATGAACATTCATCCGACGGCCATCGTCGATCCGTCCGCGAAGATTCCGACGTCGTGCAGAGGTGGGACCGTACTGCATTGTCGGCGCCAACGTGGAGATGGGCGAGGACTGCGAACTGGTCTCGCACGTCGTGCTGGAAGGACCTGCACAAGCTTGGGCAGCGACAACAAGATTTATCCTTTCGCCGTGGTCGGCATCGATCCCGCAGGACGTGAGCTTCGCGGGCGAGGTCACGTGGCTTGAGATGGGTGACCACAACGTCGTCCGCGAATCCGTCACCATCACTCGCGGGACCGCAAAGGGTGGCGGAGTCACCCGCATCGGCAGCCACGTTCTCATCATGGCATACACGCATATCGGGCACGACTGCTTCATCGGCGATCACGCCATGCTCATTAACGCCGCTACGCTGGCGGGCCATGTCACAGTCGAGGAATGGGCGGTGGTGGGTGCGCTCTGTCCGGTCCATCAGTTCGTGCGCATCGGAGCCCACTCCTACGTCGGCGGCGGGACCACCATCACGCAGGATGTGCTGCCGTACTCCATGACCAGTGCGGAGCGCGACACCCATGCTTACATGCTGAACAAGGTCGGCCTGCAACGACGGGGATTTTCGTCCGAGCGGATCGCCAAGCTGCATCACGCGTTCAAGGTTCTGCTGGCGTCCAAGCTGAATACCTCGCAGGCGCTGGAGAGACTGCGCTCGGAGCACGAGCTTGGCGAAGACGTGGAGATGCTGGTGCGGTTCATCGAAACCTCGCAGCGAGGAATTATTAAGTAAGCAGGAAGCGGACCAGCCCCATGACGGACTCCCCACAGAAAGTCGGACTGATCGCCGGGAACGGGAAGTTCCCGTTCCTGGTGCTCGATGCTGCGCGTTCGCAAGGCATGCAGGTGGTCGTTGCCGCCATAAAGGAAGAGACCTTTCCGGAGATCGAGCAGCACGGTGCGACAGCGGTGCACTGGCTGTCACTGGGTGAGTTGTCGCGGCTGATCGAAACCTTCAAGAACGAAGGCGTAACGCGCGCCATCATGGCCGGACAGGTCAAGCACAAGCAGATCTTCAGTAGCATCAAGCCGGATTGGCGGCTTGCCAAGCTGCTGCTCTCGCTGACCACGCGAAATACGGACTCGCTTATCGGCGCGGTGGGCAAGGTCCTCGCCGACGAAGGCATCACTCTTATGAACTCCACCGCGCTGCTTGAGCCCATGCTCGCCAGGCGAAGGTGTGCTAACTCAGCGCGGGCCAACCGACTCCGAGCAGACCAACATTACTTACGGGCGCGCCGTGGCGCACCATCTTTCGCGCTTCGACATCGGCCAGACGGTGGTCATTGCCGAGGCCGCTTGCGTTGCGGTCGAGGCGATGGAAGGAACGGACGCGACCATCCTGCGCGCGGGCGAGATTATGAACGTCGCCATCACTGGGCAAAGAGCCGTCAACCTTGAGCCGCGCACTGACGGTGGTCAAAGTGGCAAAGCCAAACCAGGACATGCGTTTTGACGTGCCGGTCGTTGGGTTGAAGACGATCGAAACCATGAACAGGCTGGCGCAAGCTGCCTGGCGCTCGATGCCGGGCGATGCCTGCTCCTGGACAAGGCGGCGCTGATAACGGCTGCCAATGAAGCGGGAATCTGCATCGTCGCGGAGACGCAAGTCAGTCACATTCCGCATCACAGCATATGAAGACCTTCCAGCCTCCATTTGTCGACGCATGAACAAACAAGACGCGCACAGCGGCTTCCGCTATTCTCACCCGGATCGGCGGGTTTTTCTATCGAAGCCTGACGCAGATTGCGAGGCCGAGATTCTCGAAGCCTCGCGGCGCAGCGAGAGCCTGCATCGGCCGTGGGTTTTCCCTCCACGAAGCCACGAGGACTACGAATCTTACCTCGAACGCATTCGCACTGGACGTACGATCGGCTTCCTGGTCCGACGCAAGTCCGACAGTTGCTTGGTCGGAGTGATTAATGTGAGTGAGCCGGTAATGGGAGTCTTGCAGAGCGCTTACCTCGGGTTCTATGTCTTCACCGGATTAGAGGCGAAGGGCTATATGACCGAAGGCTTGTCGCTGGTGCTCGACTACGCGTTCGAGGAACTTGGTTTTCACCGCCTTGAGGCGAACATCCAGCCTGCCAATATTGCCTCAAGCGCGCTGGTTCGCCGTTTGGGTTTCCGTAAGGAAGGGTTCTCTCCTCGATACCTGATGATCGATGGCGTATGGCGAGACCATGATCGCTGGGCCATTCTCAGCGAGGAGTGGCCGATCCATCGGCTGCGGCTTTTTGCTTCATGGCTCGCAGATAGGCGAGAATCCTAATATGCCAGTTACCAGCGACGCGCTGCGCGTCGGAGTCGTCGGCGTAGGTTCTTTCGGCCGCAACCACGCTCGCGTTTATCGCGATTTGCAGTCCGATTTATCGCAAAATCTGCGATTGGTGGGCGTCGTGGACGCCGACTTCCGGTTGGCCCAGACGGTCGCGAAGGAGTTCGGTACATCGGCGTTTCGGTCGATCTGCGGAGATGATACAGGCCGGCGTGCAAGCAGCTTCCGTAGCGGTTCCCACCGCTGCCCATCTGGATGTCGCGCGTCAACTGATGGCGAAGGGAATCGACCTTCTGATTGAGAAGCCTCTCACGGCCACGCTGGCCGAGGCCGACGAGATGATCGGTCTGGCTGAGCGCTATGGCTGCATCGCCCAGGTGGGCCACCTCGAACGCTTCAATCCCGCGGTACGGGCGACGCTTCCCCTGTTGACGCAGCCCATGTTCTTTGAAGTGCACCGGCTCAGCGTGTTCACGCCGCGCTCGTTAGACGTGGACGTGGTCCTCGACCTGATGATCCACGACATCGACATCGTGCTGACGTTCGCGAAGTCGGCAGTGAAAGAGATCCGCGCGGTCGGCCTTCCTATCCTCTCGCCGAAGACGGATATCGCGAACGTGCGCATGGAGTTCGAGTCCGGCTGCGTCGCCAACTTCACCGCCAGCCGGGTAAGCACAGAGCAAGTCCGCAAGTTGCGGTTCTTTCAGCCCCGCCAATATGTCTCGGTTGATTATTCGCGCCAAGACGTGTTGGTGCTGACAATCGACGATCTGATTTCCTAAGGCAGATGGCCTGGATCCGTTCAATCCAGCAAGTGCGGTCGCCGGCGCGCTCCCCGGCATCACTCCGTTTAAGCCGGCGGTCGAGGCTCAGGAACCGCTGCATGCCGAGCTGATAAGCTTTCTGCGAGCGGTGCGAGAGCGCTCGACCCCCGAGGTGACGCTTGAAGACGGTCGGCGTGCTCTTTCCGTGGCGACGCAGGTAGTCGAGTCCATCGCCGAACACAATCGGCGAGTACGTTTGCCGGAATTGACTCGCGCCGAAAGCTAGCCTACGCTTCTCGAATCAGCGATGCCCGAAGAAATGGTCACCATTGCGAAGTTTTTTAGCTTGGGCGAGGCCAAGCTGGCGCAAGGGAAGCTTTCCTCCGAGGGAATCTCGGCCTTCCTCTGTGACGAGCACACGCACGCCATCAATTGGCACATGGGCGCTGCGTTTGGCGGCATTCGCCTGCAGGTACCAGATAGCCAGGTCATTCGCGCCCTGGAAATCCTGGACGGTTTTGAACCCGAGGAACCCGAGGAAGAAGAGGAAGACACAGAGGAAGTTCCGCTGCTGTCCGGAGTGCGAATCGCTGGAGATTCGCGAAGTGGCCGGCGCGAATCCCCGGCCAGAATCACTATGGTCAGCGGCCATTCCTTTTCCCGCCGAGTCCCCGGCGCGATGACGCACCATTGGAGATGCCTGGTTTGTGGATATCAGTGGGAGGAAGCGGACGAGTAGCCAAGTCTGCGATCATTTCCTTCCCCAAGCCGGTGGTGCGTGCGACAATAGGGTTTCCTTCCTGATTGCCATGAACCCAGTTGAAAGCGCACCCAGCATCGCCAAAGAACCCCCCATCACTCCTGAGGTAGCTCCGCGACCACGGTATCGCGCCAGAGGAATACGATCGTATTCTGAAGGCGCTAGGCCGTGAGCCGACCTTCACCGAGCTCGGCATCTTCAGCGTGATGTGGAGCGAGCACTGCTCCTACAAATCGTCGCGCGTGCACCTGAAGCGGCTGCCGACGCACAGCCGTCGTGTGGTGCAGGGGCCAGGAGAGAACGCCGGAATCATCGACATCGGTGATGGCTGGGCCTGTGCCTTCAAGATCGAGTCGCACAATCATCCCTCCTTTATCGAGCCTTTCCAGGGCGCGGCGACTGGAGTCGGCGGCATTCTGCGCGACATCTTCACCATGGGCGCACGTCCTTTCGCCATCATGGACTCCCTGCGCTTCGGGCCAATTACACCTCAGCCCGACTTGGATCAAGCGACTCTGCACAAGAACCACTCGGTGCTCGAAGGTGTGGTTAGCGGCATCGCCTCGTACGGGAATTGCTTTGGCGTCCCGAATGTTGGCGGCGAGGTGAAATTTGAGAACTGCTACTCGGGAAATCCGCTGGTGAACGCTTTCGCGCTAGGCCTGGTTCGTCGTGATCAGATTTTCTACGCCAAGGCCGCGGGCGAAGGCAATCCGGTTATCTACGTTGGCTCCAAGACCGGTCGCGATGGCATTCACGGCGCCACCATGGCGAGTGAGGAGTTCAGCGAAGGGTCTGAAGCCAAGCGGCCCAACGTGCAGGTTGGCGACCCTTTTCTGGAGAAGTTGCTGCTCGAAGCTTGCCTTGAGGCCATGCAAACTGGTGCGGTTGTCGGCATTCAGGACATGGGCGCGGCGGGCCTCACGTGCTCTACCTGCGAGATGGGTGGTCGCGGCGGCGTAGGACTGGAGATCGAGCTCGATTTGGTGCCGCAGCGGGAAACCGGCATGACTCCGTACGAGATCATGCTGAGCGAGTCGCAGGAGCGCATGTTGCTGGTGGCCGAGAAGGGCCGCGAGGACGAAGTATTCCGAGTCTTCCAGAAGTGGGGACTCGATGCCGTGACCATCGGCCGCGTCATCAACCAGCCAACCATGCGAGTGCTGGAGCACGGCAAAGTCGTCGCGCAAATCCCCAACGCTGCGCTCACCGATGACGCACCTCTGTATCACCGGCCGATGGAACGGTGGGAGCCGCCGGTTCCGCGCGAGGTTCCGGAGAACATTGCGCTGGGCCGGAAGAGCGAGTTCACCGACGATCTTACGCGGCTGCTGGCAAGCCCGAACATCTGCTCGAAGCGTTGGGTCTTTCAGCAATACGACTCCATGGTGCAGACCAATACGGTCGAAGGCCCCGGTGGCGAGGGGGGCGTTATCCGAGTCAAGGGCACACAACGAGGCCTAGCGATGGCGCTCGACGGCAACGGGCGCTGGTGCTATCTGGACCCCAAGCTCGGCGCCATGCACGCGGTAGCGGAGTCCGCGCGTAACGTCGCTTGCACGGGCGCGACGCCGATCGCCGCTACCAATTGCCTGAACTTCGGTAATCCTGAGAAGGCGAACATCATGTGGCAGTTCTCGCAGACCATCGATGGCATGACCAAGGCGTGCGAAGAATTGGAAACGCCGATCACCGGCGGCAACGTCAGCTTCTACAACGAAACCCTCGGTGAGGGAATCTATCCCACGCCGGTTATAGGCGTGGTCGGCATCCTGGACGACGTCCGCAAGGCGGTTGGCCCGCACTTCCGCGGGCCGGGACATGCTTTGCTACTTGTTCGCGGCTCCGAAGCGGGTGATGCTTCCGATGTGCAAGCCGAATTTGGCTCCTCGGAATACGCCAAGGAAATACTCGGCGAAATCTGGGGATTTCCGCCGGCGCTGGAGTTGGAGAAAGAGTCCGCTTTGCAGAAGGCGATCATCGAGATGATCGACTCGGGATTGGTGGAGTCGGCCAAGGACTGCTCCGAAGGCGGGCTGGCGGTCACCCTGGCCGAATGCGGGTTTGCCCGTGGCGTTGGCGCGCGCGTGGAGCTTGACTCCCACGGTCTAGTTCCTGAGTTTGTGCTGTTTGGCGAGGATGCCAGCCGGGTGCTGATTTCGTGCGACCCGCAAAACGCGCCACGAATCCAACAGGTAGTGGCGCAATACGGCCTCTCCGCGGAGCAGATTGGAAGTACGGTCCCCGATCAACTAGAAATCCAGGTGGACGGCACGGCCGCCGCCACGGCAAGCGTTTCCGAGTTGCGAGACGCATGGGTATGCGCCCTGGAACGCGCTTTGCACATTGAAACCGAGGAACGGCTGGTCCCGGCGACACTGCAAAAGAGCTAGGGCCGATGGTTACGAACACTTGAAACTCTGATCAGGTGAGCGATGCTGATTCCCTCCGACAAGCTACGCGAAGAATGTGGCGTGGTGGCCATCTATGGCCATCCCGAAGCCTCCAAGCTCGCCTACCTGAGCCTGTACGCCCTGCAACATCGCGGCCAGGAGTCGGCGGGTATTGCGGCCTCCAACGGTGAGCGGGTCGAACTCCACAAAGGCATGGGGCTGGTCTCCGACCTGTTCACGGCGGATGTGCTGGCGCGACTTTCTGGCTCGCTGGCCATCGGTCACACGCGATATTCCACCACTGGCGATTCGGCGCTGCTTAACGCGCAGCCCATCATGGTGGAATGCAACAAGGGCAAGATTGCGCTGGCGCACAACGGGAACATAACCAATGCACACGAAGTGCACGCCCAACTTGAGCAGCAGGGCTCCATCTTTCAGACCACCAGCGATACCGAAGTTGTGGTGCATCTGATCGCCCGTTCGCGCGAGCAGACCCTGGCCGACGCCATGGCCGATTCGCTGCGTCGCATTGAAGGTGCGTTTTCCCTGGTCATGCTGACGCCCGATCGCATTTTCGCCGCGCGTGACCCACGCGGTTTCCGTCCATTGGTGATGGGCCGCATTTCGGGACAGGCGGCGCACACGGCCGATACTATCGTCTTCGCTTCCGAGACGTGCGCCTTCGACCTCATCGGTGCGGCCTATGAGCGGGAGGTGAAACCTGGAGAACTGGTCATCGTGGGGCCGGAAGGTGTTCACTCGCGCTTTTATTCGGCGCAGCAGCCGCAATCGAATTGCATCTTCGAGCACGTTTATTTCTCGCGCCCGGACAGCATTGTTTTCGGCCGCGCCGTGCAGCAAACCCGCGACGCCATGGGCCGGCAGTTGGCACTCGAATCGCCCGTGAATGCCGACATCGTTGTTCCGGTACCTGATTCCGGCATGACGGCGGCGATGGGCTTCGCGCAGCAGAGTGGCATCCCCATCCAGATCGGGCTGATCCGCAATCACTACGTAGGCCGGACGTTCATCGAACCGGAGCAGCGGGTGCGCGACTTCGGGGTGAAGTTGAAGCTCAATCCGGTGCGGCATGTGCTCGAGGGCAAGCGAGTTGTGCTCATCGACGACTCCATCGTGCGCGGCACCACCAGCAAGAAAATCGTCCGCATGGTGCGCGATGCCGGGGCCAGAGAGGTGCACATGCGCATCTCTTGCCCGCCGACCATTTCGCCTTGCTTCTATGGAGTAGATACTCCTTCGAAGAATCAGTTGATTGCCGCGAACAAGTCCGTGGAGGAGATTCGCGAATACATCAAGGCGGATTCCTTGGCCTATCTCTCCCTGGAGGGACTGCGCAAGGCGGCAGGCGAAGGCGACGAACCGTCCTATTGCACCGCTTGCTATACCGGGAAGTACCCGACCAACGTTGTAGATGTGGAAGACATCGCGCCCGCGATGGCGGCACACGATTGACAGGCTGCTCAACCGCTTTAGAGCTGAACAGCCTGCCACGGGAAATTCCTTCCGATTGACTTACTGCGCAGCAAGACTCTCAGGCACTCGCGACCGGACCTGATACGCGAGCTGACGGATTTACAACGCCAAGTGGCATCAGGGTCTCAGCTCTTGCCTTTCCGTTTGCCTTCGGTCGCGCCGTCAGTGCGGTCAGGGTCCGTTCCTCGAAAAGCAGGCGGCGCAGCGTACGAAGATCATTCAGAATCCGCCTGCTTCTGCTCATGTGGAACTCGAGCCGGGACAGCGTGTAGACGGCGAGCTTCAGCGCCTCTGTACGGCGCGGAAAATTGGAACTCGATTCTCTCTGCACGTCCGCTTCAATGTCAAGTTTCGTTTCGAAAATCGTCTGGGCCAACAACGTGAGGTACTCGTGAGCGTCTTCGATGCTGTCGAAGGGGCTTCCGGGAACTGGATTCATGGCCTTTCTCCTCTGCTGTTCCAAGGAGTTCAGGCAACTATCGCCTGGGGTCCTGGGGGTTGATCTAACTTTCCCACATTTTCCAAAGCTGGTCTGTGACGTTTAGCACCTGTCCTCGTGACAACCGAGTCCGACGCCGGTTGGAGTGTGCGTTATGAACGAGTGCATGTGATGCCCCTCACATAGTAAGCCGACGCTCCTCACAGACCTGTCAGCTCCCGCAAAGCACAATGAGGATACAGAGGCATGGGCCTTCCAGGTGCTATAGGGTTCCGGGTCCGTACTCCCAACCGCAAGCGTTCTTAGTACCTCAGAGGTGCAGCCTTTCGGGAGAAGTCGAGCATCATGGTGGAAGCTCTCCAAACACCGGCTCAAGCGGCTTACTGGTTGATCTCGGGTCAAGTCCTGTTCCTGATCATTAATGTTTTCGGTCTCACGTGTTTCTCCTACATTGTGGCGAAGCGCTTGACGCCGCTGGTTCGCGGCGAACGTGATTTTCGTTTCGATCGCCCTTTGGTCCGTCTGGAAAGAGTTCTGCAATTTTGGCTGGGACAGTGGAAGCATCCGCGCTACCGGTTTGCAGGGACGGTTCATATCCTGATCTTTGTCGGCTTCATCATTCTGGCGACGCGTGCCTTCTCTTTGCTCATTCTCGGTGTCTCCGAGAATTTCGGTGTGGCAAATTCCTCCGGAACGGTGGGCCATATCTACGAAGTGATTGCGGACTACGCCGCGACTATTGTCTTCACTTGCATGGTGATTGCTGCACTTCGCCGGATGGTCTTCAGGCCTGCGCGATATGAGGTACCGGCAAAGTACGGCAAAAGTCACAAGGTCGACGCGATCTTCCTCCTGGCGCTAATCGCCATACTGATGTTGTCCGAGAGCCTCTTTGAGTCCAGCAAGGCTGCGTCGCTGGCACAGCAGGGCCACGCGGAATTCTTGGCTGCGTTCTCGCTGGCATGGGTAATGCAGCATGCTCTGAGTGCAGCTTCCCTGGCGACACTCTGGAACCTGCATCGAGGTGCTTACCTGCTGGACGTTCTTACCTTTTATTTCCTGCTGTGCTATCGGCCGTTTGGAATTCAGTTCCATGTGGAGACGTCCCTGTTCAACGTTTACTTCGCGAAGCTGGACAAAGGAACGGTCAAGCCCGTGAGATGGGGCGTCAGCGATGAGCATCTGGACCAGGTGAAATCCTTCGGCGTAAAGAAGTTCGAGGACTTCACCTGGAAGCACATGCTCGACTTCTACTCCTGCGCCGACTGCGGGCGCTGCTCGGACAACTGCCCGGCCAATGCGGTGGGCAGGCCGTTGTCGCCACGATTCATCACCATCAAGGCAAGAGATTACAGCTTCCAGCACTATCCGATGTTTGGCGCTGCGTGCAATGGTACGGCGCTGATCGGCGGCATTTATTCAGAAGATGAAGTCTGGTCCTGTACCACCTGCGGAGCCTGTGAAGAAGAA
The DNA here is from genome assembly GCA_963782275.1 of uncultured Acidobacteriaceae bacterium. Classification (GTDB taxonomy): domain Bacteria; phylum Acidobacteriota; class Terriglobia; order Terriglobales; family Acidobacteriaceae; genus Bog-257. Next base: position 129,833 of record CAWAJA010000021.1, read on the forward strand.
TGCCCGCTGTTGATCGAGTACATCGACAAGATCGTTGATCTGCGGCGGGGCTTGGTCGACGACGGAAACGTGCCCAAGTCCATCCAGAAGGCACTGAAGGCCCTTGAGAGCCGTGGCAACCCCTACGGCAAGATGGAAAAGAAAAAGGCCGACTGGGCGAAAGCCCAAGAGTTCCAGGCAACCTGTGACGTCAAGATACTGAACGCTACAAACACCGCCAACACATTGTATTTCGTCGACAGCATTACGTCTTACGATGACCGAATTCAAGCGATCGGGCGGGCAACGGCGAGAATTCTCGACGCGACCGGAGAGAGCTTCGGAATCCTGGGCGCAGCCGAGAGGGACAGCGGTCACGATGTCCGGCGGTTCGGTGAAGAGACGCTTTTCATGGCCTTGCGCGACCACAATGTGGAAGCCATCAAGGCTTCCGGAGTCGAGCGCATTGTTACCTCCGACCCTCACGCTTACAACGCGCTAAAGCATGATTACAAGGACGTGCCGCCAGTGGAGCACATCAGCCAGGTGATTGCCCGGGAGGTGAAGACCGGCAAACTCAAGTTCAATCCGGTAGAGAACTGCAGACAAAGTGTACACCTATCACGACCCGTGCTATCTGGGGCGGCACAACCAGGTTTATGACGATCCCCGAGATGTGCTCGATGCGATCCCCGGCTTGAAGAGGGTCGAAATGAGCCGCTGCCGAGACCGGTCCTTCTGCTGCGGCGGGGGCGGTCTGATGCTGTTCTACGAGCCTAAGGAAGAAGAGCGCATGGGCGTGAAGCGGGTCCGGATGGCTGCCGAGGTTGGGGCCAATGTGATCGTGACGGCATGTCCGTTCTGCATGGTCAACATGGAAGATGCGATCAAGGTCGCGGGTATGGAAGGCAAGATGACCGCTATCGACTTGACGGAGCTTGTGGACAGGCACGTTATGCGCAATGAGCCGGCAGGGACGAGAAGAGCGGAGCAGTTTGTCGATCTGGCGCACGCCTGATCGTTTGATCTAAACCGCCGGACGGTGAGGATCGGAACAAGAGTTATTTGGGAGGGTGAACGTGGAGATTCTAGTTTGTGTAAGAAGAGTGCCCGACACTTCGGAAAATGAGATTCAGCTCAACAGTGCCGGAAACGATATCGAGCGAGACGACCTCGTCTATTCGGTAAATGAACCGGACAACTACGCGGTCGAAGAGGCCCTTCAGATCGCCGCCCGGGACGGTGGCAACGTCACCGTCGTCACAGTCGGTGGCGACGAGGACGAGGAGGTGTTGCGCCGGGAGATGGCCATGGGTGCCAACCAAGGCGTCTTGATCTCAGACGAGGCCTTCAACGGATCGGACGGCAGGGGCATTGCAACCATCCTGAAAGCCTTTGTGCAGAAGAACCATTACGACCTGATCCTGACGGGGATCCAGGCCGAGGACGGCGGTGCCCAGGTGGGCGGGATGTTGGCGGCCTTGCTCGACTACCCGTTCGCTTCTCTGGTGAATTCCATCGCGGTTCTCGACGGCGGCAAGCTGAAAGTCAGCCGGGAGATCGAAGGCGGCAATAGGGAGATGAACGAGATCGATCTCCCGTGTGTGCTGTCGATCCAAACCGGCATTAACGAACCGCGCTATGTGGGCATGCGAGGCATCCGGCAGGTGGCGTCGGTGGAGATTCCAACCTACGGTGCATCGGATTTGGGTGTTGACCCAGCCACCGTCGGGGAAGCCGGAGCGAAGGTCAAACGGGTGGACTACTTCGTGCCTGCGCTGGGCAAGGGAGCCGAGATCCTGCAGGGCAGCCAGGAAGAGATCATCGACAAACTTATGGAATTGATGAAAGCCAAAGGAGGGTTGAACTAAATGGCTCGCATCTTCGCCTACATCGTACATAAAGGTGGCGTGGCCGATGACTCGGCCGCCGAACTGGCAGCTGCCGCAAAAAAGATTGACGCCACCGCGTCACCCACCGCCGTCGTAGCCGGTTGGGGTCCAGAACTCGATACGGTCTGCGAAGGTTTACGCACTTCCTACGCCGAGATATGGAAAGTTGCGAATCAAGCAATCGCTTACCCCAACGCTGAACTGGTCCGCAAAGCCTTGGTGAACATCCTGCCCAAGGACAGTATTGTACTGGTCCCCCACGCTCATTTCGGAATCGATTTATCGCCGGGCCTTTCGATCAAGATGAATGCGGCCTTTGTCTCGGACGTATTGGCCATCGAGGGGGCGGACGGAACGGCTCTCAAGCTGGTTCGCCAGGAATTCGGCGGACAAATCAGCGCTCACGTACGTTGCGATACTTCATCGGGTGCCGTCCTCAATCTTCGCCCGGGCACATTCAAGCCGCTGGAAAGCGTTCCGCTCAACGGCGTGATCGTTGACAAGTCAGCAGAGGTCGGAGCTTTGGCCGCGAGACGCCGCTATCTGGAGACAGTTGTTGCCGAGGCGGGTGATGTCGATATCACCAAGCACGCGGTTCTGGTTTCCGTCGGCCGCGGCATTCAAGAGAAGGACAACATCGCCATTGCTCAGGAGCTGGCCGATGCGCTTGGCGCGGCGGTGAGTTGCTCCCGGCCGGTGGTCGACGCCAAGTGGTTGCCGAAATCCCGCCAGGTGGGCTCGTCCGGGCAGACTGTTAAGCCCAAGGTTTACATGGCATGCGGCATCAGTGGTTCGTTCCAGCATCTGGCAGGAATCAAGGGCAATCCCTTCATCGTTGCCATCAACAAGAATCCCAAGGCCCCATTCTTCCAGGTCGCCGACGTGGGAATCGTGGCTGACATTCTGGAGTTCTTGCCCGAACTGACAAATAAGGTCCGCGAAGCGAAAGGCGCTTCGGTCTAAGAAAAGAGAGGCACCGCCAATGATTACGAAGAAAACATCTGAATCTCAGCTTGAAATCGCTTCGGGATTTTGCCAAGAAGCGCCTGCCGGACGAAGAGCTGATCGCTTTGGATGAACGCGACGAATGCCCGGTGGAGATTGTCCGATACATGAGCAACCCAGACAAACTGGGCATTCAACTCCTGTTCATTCCGGAAGAATACGGCGGCATGGGCGGAAGCACCTTCGACGTCTATCTCATCTGCGAACAGATGGCGCGGATCGATCTTGGTGTTGCAACCACCTTATTTGCCACATTCCTCGGCAGCGATCCCATAACTTTCGGCGCCACACCTGAGCAAAAGAAGAAATGGCTGGGTCGCATTGCTGAAGAAGGAATTCTGTTCGCCTACGGTGCGACGGAGCCGGACGCCGGCAGCGACTTGGGCGCCCTGAAGACGACCGCCGATCGCGTCGAAAAAGACGGCAAGGTCGTTGGCTACAAGATCAACGGCAGCAAGCAGTGGATCAGCAACGGTGGTATCGCTGATGTTTACACCATACTGGCCAACACGCCTGCCGGGCCAAGCTGGTTCATCGTCGATGCTGGCACGAAGGGCTTTGCTCACGATGAGCCGGAGGACAAGCATGGCATTCGTCTGAGCAACACGGCAGCGCTGGCTCTCAACGACGTGTATGTTGACGCCGACCGGCTGGTCGGCGGCGTCGAAGGCCAGGGCCTGCTGCAGGCGCAAATGGTCTTCGGGTACACGCGTGTGATGGTGGCGGCCTTCGGATTGGGGGCGGGCTGGTCGGCGCTCGATCGCGCCATCCCTTATTCCACCAAACGCATTCAGGCTGGGTCACCGCTCTCAGAAAAGCAGGGATACACCCACAAGTTGATCGTTCCAAACGTGACCCGTCTGGAAGCAGCGCGGTCCTACATTGAGGAAACTGCGCAACGCATCGACGCCGGTACGGAAGGAAGCTTAAACACCGAAGGCGCCATTGCGAAATATATGGCGACCGAAGCTGGGGATCTGGCGGCTGACGCCAGCATCCAGGCGCTGGGGGGTTACGGCTACACCCACGAATACATGGTCGAAAAAATCAGCCGCGACGTTCGCATCACCAGGATTTATGAAGGCACCTCCGAAATCATGGAGATGACCATCAGCCGCGACCGCTGGCAGCTTCACCTGAAAACACGCGGGCAGTATTACCACGACCAGGCTCGGCAGCTCGAAGCGCTGCACGCCAAGAATCCAACCGTAGGCGCTGACATCGCCGCCCTGGCCGCGCACGCATTAGCCGAGGTGATGGAAAAAGCTCGTGCCACGCGCCTGACCCGCTATCAACACATCCTACTTCGCCTGGGCGAGTTGATCGCCTATGCCGAATGTGCGGGCAGTTTGTCGCGCCGCGCGGCACTCGCCTCCGAAGGCCGGCTGAACGAGAAAGCCAATGACCGCTTCGATGCAACTGCTTTGGCGACTCTGGCCCGTGCCTTCGCGCGCGAGGCAGCGTTAAAGGTCGCGGAGGAAGGCGTCCGCTGGGTCTGCGGGGCCGGTGGTGTGAACGATTCAGAGATGGATGCCTTCGAAGTGGCTTTGAGGTTGCCCGCGATCCACCGCGCTCAGGCCGGTTTGATTTCGGACATGGATTACATCGCCGATGTACTTTACAACCGCGTCGCCAAGCGCGAAGAAGAACCCGCCCTCGTAGGGGCCGCGAGATAAAGACCGGCATCCAGTGTCATCGACGCTGGATGCCAGGTCCCAAGGAAATAGGAATGTCATCATGGAAAACACTGCCCATCGTGCGATAGCAATTGTTGGAGTGGGAGCCGTCCTGCCCGATGCCCCGAACGTGCCCGCCTTCTGGGAGAACGTGAAGAACAGCCGTTACAGCGTCAGCGAAGTTACGCCTGACCGTTGGGACCCCGCATCTTATTACGATCCCGATCCGAATGCGCCGGACAAGACTTACTCGAAGATCGGCGGCTGGGTGCGCGACTACCCCTGGGACCCTATGAAGTGGCGCTTGCCTATTCCACCCCGCGTTGTGGAGGCCATGGACGGAACACAGAAATGGGCCATTGCCTGTACCCGCGAGGCGCTGGAAGACTACGGTTACCCCAAGCGGCCGTTCGATCCCGATCGCACCGCAGTCATCCTGGGTAATGCCATGGCAGGCGAGAGGCATTACCTTACCTCGATGCGCGTGTTCTTTCCGGAGTATGCTCACGAGCTGGCCGAAAGCACCAGCTTCGCGGCGTTGCCTGCGGCATCACGGAACAGCATCACTCGCGAGCTGCACGACCGGATGGCCCGGCATCTGCCCGAGATTTGGGAAGACAGCATGCCCGGCGAATTGGCCAATTGCATTGCCGGCCGCATTGCGAACGTCTTCAATTTCCACGGGCCGAATTACGTATGTGATGCGGCGTGTGCCTCGGCGATGGCGGCCATCAGTTCGGCGGTGGAAGGCCTGATTCAGAACAATTTTGACGTGGCCATCACCGGCGGAATCGACCGCAATATGGGCGCCCACACCTTTGTTAAGTTCTGCAAGATTGGTGCGCTCTCCGCTACCGGCACTCGCCCCTACGCCGAAGGCGCCGATGGCTTCGTAATGGGCGAAGGCGCGGCGATCTTCTTGCTGAAGCGCCTGGCGGATGCCGAGCACGACGGCGACAAAATCTACGCCGTGTTGCGCGGCGTGGGCGGATCGAGCGATGGCAAGGGAAAGGGCATTACAGCTCCCAACCCCCTCGGCCAGAGGCTGTGTATCCAGCGCGGCTGGGAGAATGCCGGCCTGTCGCCTGCCACGGCCACTTTGTTTGAAGGTCACGGCACATCGACCCGCGTAGGCGACGTCGTCGAAGCACAGAGCATGGTTGACGTCCTCAGCAGTTTTCATCTTCCCGCAGGGTCAGTCGCCCTCGGCTCTGTAAAATCGAATTTTGGACACCTGAAAGGCGCTGCAGGCGCCGCCGGAATCCTGAAGGCCACCCTGGCGCTTCACAACAAGGTGTTGCCGCCAAGCTTGCATTGCGAGCGTCCCAGTCCGGACATCGACTTTGCGCACTCGCCGCTTTATGTCAACACAGAGTTGAAGCCGTGGACGATTCCAACCGATGGCGTGCGACGCGCGGGCGTGAGTGCTTTTGGTTTTGGGGGCACCAACTTCCACGCGGTGCTGGAGGAATACATCCCCGGCAAGCTTAACGGTAACGGCAAACGGTCGGTCGCGGTCACCGCGCCACCGCCGGTTGTGGCGGAGAAGAGTGTCGGCGCGACACCTGTTACGGCTCAGTTACCTGCAGCTGTCTCCTACAAAGCTCCGCTACGTGGCGCCCTGGTAATCGGCGCTGCCTCCGACGCGGGCCTCATCGAGCGTCTGCAGGCGGTTCAGAAAGATGCCGCGGCTGGTAGCGCACCCGTCCCGGCCGCCCCGGCAGAATCGGACCTGCGCGCTCCGGAGCGCGTGGCGATTGATTATGCCAACGCCGCCGACTTGGCAGACAAGTCGGCGAAGGCGTTGAAGGCGCTGAAAGCCAACCAGGCAGCGATCTGGAAGGCTCTGCGTCCACAAGGCATCTTTCGCGGACACGGCCCTGCTCCGAAAGTCGCGTTCCTGTATACCGGCCAGGGGTCGCAGTACGTCAACATGATCGAGCCGCTTCGCGCCGCCGAACCAATTGTGGCCGAACTTTTTGCCGAAGCGGATCGCATCATGACCCCGATGCTGGGCAAGCCGCTCAGCGAGTTTATCTTCGTCGATCCAAACAACGCCGATGCCGTCGCGAAAGCTGAAGAGGATCTACGTCAAACCGAGATCACTCAGCCCACCGTGCTGACCATCGACCTGGCTCTGACCCGGTTGTTGGGGGCCTACGGCATTGAGCCCGACATGACAATGGGGCACAGTTTGGGTGAATACGGCGCGCTGGTTGCATCCGGTTCTCTTACTTTTGAGGAAGCTCTGGAAGCCGTCAGTGCCCGCGGCCGCGGCATGACGCGCGTGGCGGTGAAAGACACCGGAAAGATGGCGGCGGTTTTTGCGCCTCTCGCTGAAGTCGAGCGAATACTGAAAACCATCGGCGACTACGTGGTGATCGCCAACATAAACAGCGGGCAGCAGTCGGTCATCGGCGGCGCCAGTAAAGCCGTCGAAAAAGCCATGGAGATCTTCCTGCAAGCTGGCTACGACGTACGGCCGTTGCCGGTCAGCCACGCGTTTCACACCTCGATCGTCGCCCCCGCCAGCGGGCCTTTGCATGAGATGCTGTCGCACCTCCATGTCCAGCCGCCGCAGGTGCCTGTCATTGCGAACGTAACTGGAGAGTTTTATCCCACGGGCCCTGGGGTTGTTCCGCAAATGCTCGACCTATTAGCGCAGCAGGTGGCTTCTCCGGTGCAGTTTGTGAAAGGCCTGCAAACCCTGTACGACGCAGGGGCGCGGGTCTTCGTAGAGGTTGGCCCGAAGAAGGCGTTGCAGGGATTTGCCGAGGAAGTTCTCGGCGATCGCGGCGACATTATTTCGCTGTTCACAAATCATCCCAAGGTCGGCGATATTCCGTCCTTCAACCAGGCGCTCTGCGGCCTGTATGCCGCGGGATTGGGCCGTGGACAGGCTGACCTGGCGGTCGAAGCTTCGGAGAAAGCGGTGTCCTCGCAGTCCGCGGTCACGGCTCCAGCGAACGATGTAAGACAAACACCTCTGGCGGCAGTTGTTGCGGCCGCCACGCCGACTGAAAGCCCGTCCAACGGTAACTCCTACAACGACCTCGGCCGTTGGTTCGCTGACGCTCTCGAGCGGGGTGGCTGGCAAATTAGCCGTGGAGAGAAGCCCGCCTCGACCTGCACGCCGGTGACGATCACTGGAGCTTCCTTGGGCCTGCCTGGAACCGAGCGCATCTTCGACGACAGCAATATCGAGCGCATCTTGCGCGGCGATCAGTTCATTGCCGCGATCCCCAAGCAGTTCCGCCAGGACATGCTGGACAAACACATCCGGCGCCTGGTCAAGAGCGAAAAGGGAGAGGCCACGTTCGAGACCATCACGGATGTGGCGGATGTGATCAAGCTGGCGGCCCGCGGAGGCGCCTTTGATCTGGAAAGAGAGTTCGGCGTTTCAGCCGAGCGCCTGGCCGCCCTTGACCAGGTTACCCGCCTAGCTATCGGCGCGGGAATCGACGCGCTGCGTGATGCTGGTATCCCGCTGGTCATGCGCTACAAGACCACAAGCAAAGGCACGCAGCTACCGGATCGGTGGGGACTGCCGGACGCTATGCGCGACGATACCGGCGTGATTTTCGGCTCCGCCTTCCCAGGCTTGGACGCGTATGCCGATGAGATGGCGCGCTATTACGCAGATCAGGCACGCCGTGAGCAACTGGCGACACTGGAAAGCTTGCGCGCCCGGGCAATGGGAAATGGTCATTCGGAGGTTGGGCAGGAACTGGATCAGCGCATCGCGGAAGTGCGCAACGCAATCGAAAAGGAGCCGTATGTCTTCGACCGGCGATTCCTGCTCAAGACCTTGTCGATGGGACATTCGCAATTCGCCGAACTCATCGGTGCCCGCGGTCCTAACACGCAAATCAACGCAGCTTGTGCGACCACAGCGCAAGCCGTTGCACTGGCGGAGGACTGGATCCGCGCCGGGCGGTGTCGCCGCGTGGTCATCATCTCGGCCGACGATGTCACTTCGGACCATCTCATTGGATGGATGGGCGCCGGCTTTTTGGCCAGCGGAGCGGCAGCCACCGACGAAGTGGTGGAAGAGGCCGCTATCCCGTTCGACCGCCGCCGGCACGGCCTGATTATGGGCATGGGCGCTGCTGCTCTGGTAGTGGAGAGCCTGGAGGCAGCACAGGAGCGCGGAATACAGCCGATTTGCGAAGTGTTGAGCGCGGTGACGGCCAATAGTGCGTTCCATGGTACTCGCCTCGATGTCCAGCACATCGGCCAGGTGATGGAGAACCTGGTGGCCGAAGCCGAAACGCGTGGCGGCGTTGCACGCAGTGAGGTCGCGCCGAAACTGGTTTTCGTTTCCCACGAAACCTACACGCCCGCGCGTGGAGGGAGCGCCTCTGCGGAGATCCACGCCCTGCGTCGCGTCTTCGGCGACGGCGCTGATCAAATCGTGATCGCCAATACCAAAGGCATGACCGGCCACGCCATGGGCACGGGCATTGAAGATGTTGTCGCGGTGAAGACTCTGGAAACCGGGCTGGTGCCGCCGGTAGCCAATTTCAAGGAAGTCGATCCCGAGTTGGGTCCATTGAACTTGTCCAAGGGCGGTGCCTATCCCGTCCAATATGCGTTGCACCTGGGTGCTGGTTTCGGTTCACAGATCAGCATGATCCTGCTGCGCTGGGTGCCGACAAAGGATGGGATCCGTCCAAAGCCGAGTGCTCTGGGCTACGCATATCGCATCGCCGATAAGCCCGCGTGGAGTGCTTGGCTGAGCCGAATGGCAGGCCGTCCGGTCGCCGATCTGGAAGTGGTTCACCGCACGCTGCGCGTGCCAGACCAAGGCCTGGCAGCGCGGATGGCGGAAACTGCCAAGGATTCCCGGACAGCAGATATACAACCTCCGGTTGTCACAGCAACACCATCGCCGCAGGTCGTGGACAAGAAACCGACGGCAACGCCCGTTACCACGCTCCAGGTGCCTGGCATGCCGGTGCCCAACGCGCAGCCGTCCGTGGCGGCAGCTCTCGTCGCAGTTGCGAAGCCGACGGTGCCGCTCGAAGTCGCTGTGCCGAAACCGTCGACCCAGCCAAAACCCGAAGCAACCGGCGACCCGGTGAAGGAACGAATCCTCGCCCTGATGGTGGAGAAGACCGGCTATCCGCAAGACATGTTGGACGTAGATCTCGATCTTGAGGCGGACCTCGGCGTTGACACCGTCAAGCAGGCGGAGATGTTCGCAGCAATTCGTGAGATCTACAACATTCCTCGCGACGAGAGCCGGAAGCTGCGCGACTATCCCACTCTGGCACATGTGATCCGGTTTGTGTACGAGAAGCGACCTGATCTAGTCGGTGTCGTTACTGCGTCACCGAAGGCAACCGAAACACCCGCAGCCCCACCAAGTCCCGTCGCGACTCAAGCGACTTCAGCAGTGCAGGCGGTGACGACTCCGCAAGACGGCGCTGGGGATTCCGTAAAGGAACGGATCCTCGCCTTGATGGTGGAAAAGACGGGCTATCCAAAAGACATGTTGGATGTAGATCTCGATCTCGAAGCTGACCTTGGCGTTGACACCGTCAAGCAGGCGGAGATGTTCGCGGCCATTCGCGAGATCTACAACATCCCGCGCGACGAAAACCGGAAGCTGCGCGATTATCCCACGTTGGCGCACGTGATCCGGTTCGTGTACGAAAAACGACCAGATCTTGCTCAGAAGGCTGCCCCCTCACCAACGGCGAGCGAGCCATCCGTCCCTGCAACGACGCCCGTTGCCAATGAGCCGATCACAACCGTGTCTACGCCGGCATGCCCGGCAAACGGTGCCGGTGATTCTGTGAAGGAACGCATTCTGACGCTGATGGTGGAGAAGACTGGCTATCCGAGAGACATGCTGGACTTGGACCTCGATCTTGAAGCAGACCTCGGCGTGGACACCGTCAAGCAGGCTGAGATGTTCGCAGCCATTCGCGAGATCTACAACATCCCTCGCGACGAGAACCGCAAGCTGCGCGATTATCCAACCCTGGCACACGTTGTCCGGTTTGTGTACGAGAAGCGGCCTGATCTCGCTCAAACGGCTTCACCCTCACTAACGGTGAGAGAGACATCCGTCCCCGCGACGGCTCGCGTCCTGACCGACACGGTCACCCCAGTGACAGCGACGGCATGTCCGACAAACGGCGCCGGTGATTCCGTGAAGGAACGCATCCTCGAGCTGATGGTGGAGAAGACCGGCTATCCCAAGGACATGCTGGACCTGGATCTGGATCTGGAAGCAGATCTCGGCGTTGACACCGTTAAGCAGGCGGAGATGTTCGCGGCCATCCGCGAGATCTATAGCATTCCGCGCGACGAGAACCGCAAGCTGCGCGATTATCCCACTCTGGCGCATGTGATTCGGTTTGTGTACGAGAAACGGCCCGACCTGGCTGGCGCGGCCGCGTCGTCAACAACTCGCTGAACCAAACGCTCCCGGGCCAGCAACTGTCACGCGCTCCAGCGGTCGCGGACGACTCCATTAAAGGACAAAGTGCTGGAGATCGTGGCTGAGAAGACGGGCTATCCCAAGGACATGTTGGACCTGGATCTTGATCTGGAAGCGGATCTCGGCATTGACACGGTCAAGCAGGCGGAGATGTTCGCCGCCATAAGGGCCATATACAACATTCCGCGCGACGAGAATCTCAAGCTGCGCGAATTCCCGACACTGGCGCATGTTATCCAGTTCGCACATGATAGGCAGCGGGTCGCTGAGGCTCCGACCGCAAGTGCTCCCGCAACACCTTCTGCTTCGGTACCCACGACCGAGCGCCAGCGAGCCGCCAGCTTCGAGGCAGCAGACCACATTCCGCGCCGCGTGCCGGTGCCTGTGCTTCGTCCACCGCTTAGTCTGTGCAAGCCGACTGCGGTGAAGCTCGGTCCAGGTTGCCGCGTGGTAATCATGCCTGACAAAGGCGGGGTCGCAAACGCGCTTGCGCAGCAGCTACAGACAAAAGGTGTGGAAGTCCTTCGTATCGAGGACGCGCACGATCCGGAAGCGCTGGCAGACGTTCTCAAGAGCTGGTTGGCAGCCGGTCCGGTGCAAGGTGTCTATTGGCTCGCAGCTCTGGATTACGAAGGCCCGATCAGCAAGATGGACTTGCCCACATGGCACGACGCGTTACAGATACGCGCCAAGTCGCTTTACAGCACGATGCGAACTCTGTACGAACAGATTGCAGTGCCGGGCACGTTCCTGGTTGCTGCAACACGGCTGGGAGGCCAGCATGGATATGACGAAGCCGGAGCAGTCGCGCCGTTGGGCGGCGCGGTGGTCGGCTTCACCAAGACATACAAGCGCGAGCGCGCGGAAGTCCTGGTCAAAGCGGTTGATTTCGAAGCCGACCGCAAGGTGTCGGAAATCGCCGAACTTCTGATCGAAGAAACCCTGCGAGATCCTGGCGCAGTCGAGATTGGCTACAAGGGAGGGCTACGCTGGACGGTTGGATTGCAAGAAAAGCCCGCGGCTGACGGCCAGCCCGGGCTGACACTGGATCAGAACAGCGTGTTCGTAATCACCGGCGCGGCTGGAAGCATCGTCTCGGCCATCACCGCTGACCTGGCCTCCGCTTCCGGCGGCGTGTTCTACCTCCTCGATCTGGTTCCGGAACCCGACCCGAACAATCCCGATCTGAAGCGCTTCGTCGATGACAAGGACGGCCTCAAGCGCGATCTGTTCGCGCGCATACAGGCGCGCGGCGAGCGAGCCACTCCCGCGCTGGTGGAAAAGGAACTGGCGGCTCTGGAGCGGGCGCAAGCTGCTCGGAGCGCGATCGACGCCGTCCACGCTGCCGGAGGCACAGCGCAGTACTTCAGCGTCAACCTCACGGATGCGACCGGTGTAGCTGCGGTGATCAATCAGGTGCGCGAGCGCAGCGGTCACATTGACGTGCTGCTGCACGCTGCAGGAATCGAGCGCAGTCACTTCCTGCCGGACAAGGAGCCGCGTGAATTCGATCTCGTCTTTGACGTCAAGAGTGACGGATGGTTCAACCTTCTGCATGCCATCGGCGACATGCCCCTCGGCGCGACGGTCGCGTTCAGTTCGGTGGCTGGTCGCTTCGGCAACGCTGGCCAGACGGATTACAGCTCCGCAAACGACCTATTGTGCAAAATCACGTCGAGCTTCCGCACCACTCGGCCGCAAACCCGCGGCATCGTCATCGACTGGTCGGCGTGGGGCGGGATCGGCATGGCGACTCGCGGCTCCATCCCGAAGATGATGGAACTGGCAGGCATCGATATGCTGCCGCCCGAAGCCGGTATTCCTTGGATTCGCCGCGAACTCACGTCAGGAGGCACACGCGGAGAGAACGTCGCCGGTCAACGTCTCGGCGTTCTGCTAAGCGAGTGGGACACGACTGGTGGCTTCGATGGAAGTGCGCTGGACGCCGCGAGTCAGCGCTTACCCGAGAAAGGCCCGATGATCGGCAAGATCAAAGGGATGGGCGTTTACGACGGGCTGGTCATTGAAACAACGTTGGATCCGACCATTCAACCCTTCTTGTACGATCACAAGATCGATGGCACGCCAGTGCTTCCCGGAGTTATGGGCATCGAGGCCTTCGGTGAAGCTGCCCAGTGTCTGCTTCCCGGCTGGAATGTTCGCGCTGTCGAAGAAGTAAACTTCCTGGCGCCCTTCAAGTTCTACCGTAACCAGCCACGCGCAGTGACCATCCAAGCCGTGTCTCATCCTCAGGGTGAAGATGTGGTGGCGGAATGCCGTCTAACGGGATCGAGGTCACTTCCGAATCAACCAGAGCCACAAGTAACCACGCACTTCACGGCCCGTGTGCGGCTGACGAAACAGGTGTCCGAAACACCGACCGTGAAGATACCGGCTGCTGCGAATGGGTTTAGCATTGAATCTCCGGACATCTATCGTGTCTACTTCCACGGACCCGCGTACCAAGTGGTCGGGCGTGCGTGGCGCGATGGGGACCGCACGATTGGCGAGATGGCTGCAGGCTTGCCCACTAATCATGAACCGTCTACCTTGCCGACGGCTGTGGCACCGCGGTTGATCGAGCTGTGTTTCCAAACCGCAGGCCTTTGGCAGTTGAGCGAATTGGGCCAGATGGGTTTGCCACTGTATGTACGCAAGGTGCGAGTGTGGCGCGTGCCCGAACCGGCAACCGACCGGTTCTATGCCGTTATTACACCTCGTCCCGAGGAGCAAAGCGTGGATGCGGAAGTCGTGGATGCAAACGGGAACTGCTACATCCAGCTCAGTGGCTACAAAACGGTGGCGCTCCCGAACAGCGTGGATGCCGAGCCCTTGAAGGCGCTGCAAGCTGCGATGTCACAGCAAGCCGTCTTGGCCTGATGAACGCGGCAGATTGTGATGGTCGCCGATGAAGGCGTATTGGCTGGAGCAGACCGAGGCGGCTGTACCGGCGAATCTGGAGTGGCTTAGCGTCGGTGAAGCGGCGTATCTCAATGCCCTGCGCGTTCCTAAGCGTAGGGCCGATTGGCGGCTCGGGCGCTGGACAGCGAAGTGCGCCTTGTCCCTCTACTTGCGCATTCCTGGCGATCTTCAATCTCTCGCAGACATCGAAATACGACAGGCAGCTTCCGGAGCACCAGAGGCGTTTGTTGCGAGCGAGCCAGCAGGGGCGAGTATTTCACTCAGTCACCGCAACGGTACTGCACTTTGTGCGATCGCGCCGTTCGGTGCAGCGCTCGGCTGCGATCTGGAACTCATCGAGCCTCGCAGCGACGCCTTCGTTGCCGACTATTTCACCACAGATGAGCAAACGTTAGTTGCTCGAGTGTCGGCGGCTGAACGATCTCGCCTCTTAACCTTGCTCTGGAGCGCAAAGGAGAGCGTGCTCAAGGCGCTTCACGAAGGGCTCCGGCAGGACACACGATCGGTGACGGTTAGCCTGCTCGAACGCGCCGTAACTTCCACGGCAGATGCAGAGATAGATTTAGAGCAGTCAGACTCAGCGCTGCATTCGCGGTCCGCGTGGCATCCGCTGGAGGCTCGGTATGTTAACGGTGAAGTCTTCCATGGCTGGTGGCAACAGACGGACAATTTGTTGCGGACGCTGGTCGCGGCTCCGCGACCGATGACGCCGATCGCCTTGGAAATTCCGGCTTAATGAGGCTCGTTAGCCAACGTTCTTAGTCGTGAGCGGATAGCCTTTCTCCCGCCAACCTCGGATTCCACCGTCCATCGAAAGCACGTTCGTATATCCCATCTGTTGCAGCTTGTCTGCGGCTAGCGCCGAGCGGAATCCACCACCGCAGTACAAAACCAGCGGGGCGCCAAAGTCAGGCACCTGCTGCTCGATGTCCCGCTCGATAATTCCCTTGCCGAGATGGATGGCGTTTGGAATGTGGTCTTTGTTCCACTCGTTGTCTTCACGCACATCAATGAGCTGGAACTGCTCCTTGCGATCGAGCTTAGCCTTTACATCTTCCACAGTGACTTCGCGGATACGCTTTTTCGCGTCGTTCACCACTTGCAGAAATCGCGGCGAGTGTTGGTGTGCCATGCAACCATGATAGCGCTAGCCGGGAAGGTTGAAACATATCTAAGGGCGGGTCTAGATTTTGGGGTGGGTGAAGGGATTCGAACCCTTGACAGCCGGAGCCACAGTCCGGAGTTCTACCACTGAACTACACCCACCACGCAGACAAAAATTATAACATTCAGCGCGCTCGCACTTTGCACGGTCAAGGCTCACCGGCGACGAAATGGTCGCGCAGAACCCGCGCCAAAAGCGCTAGTTGACCGAGCAGCCGCCGTTTGTCATGCAGCAGTTGGATTGTCCGCAACCCGCGGCTGGCGCGGCATTGCTGCTCTTGCTAACAGCGAACGTTGAAAGCTGCTGCTCCAGCTTGGCGGTATGGCACTGCGGACATTCCGGCTTCTGCTCGCCGAAGAGGATGGCCTCAAACTTGTGTCCGCACTCTTGGCAACGGTATTCGAAAATCGGCATAAATTGCTCCCAAATTCCTCAGCGCAGCGGCGCTGCATTCCCATCTCAAGCGAGAGAATGATACAACCATTATAGATGCAGCACGGTCGTACCAACTTTCTCGACGAGGCCCGCGCGCAAAGCCTGGCTTCTCGAGCAGCATTTCCGCATCGCGCCGCCGAGACCACGCAGGCGCACGACTTCTTCGGCGAGCCGTTCCGCCCGCGACGAATGTTTCTCAATGGACACGCTCAGACCCTCGCAGGTAATTTCTGGCCGCGCCTCAACCAGTTGCCGCCCGCCCAAGAGCGTCTTTTTCAGGTGGAGGCCGACGTCAGAATCTTGTGCCATTGCCATTGGCAGCCGGACCGCACGCAGGCGATGACGCTGATCGTCGTGCATGGGCTCGAGGGCTCCAGCGAATCGGGATACGTCATCGGCACGGGAAGCAAGGCGTGGTGTGCCGGCATGAACGTAGTCCGCATGAACGTGCGCAATTGCGGCGGCACTGAACGGCTTGGCCCAACGCTTTACAACTCGGGCATGTCGGGCGACGTAGGGCATGTCGCGAGAACGCTGATTGAGGAAGACGGCCTGCACAAGCTCGCTCTCGCGGGGTTTTCCATGGGCGGCAACATGGTGCTGAAGCTGCTGGGCGAGTGGGGCGATCAGGCTCCGCCGCAAGTCCGTGCCGCCATCGGCATCTCTCCGGCGATCGACCTCGCCCCTTCGGCTGACGCGCTGCACGACCGCGCCAATCGCCTCTACGAAATGAAATTCCTTTGGAGCTTGCGCCGGCGCGTCCAGCGCAAAGCCGCGCTCTATCCCGGACGGTTTGACCTTGGCCATCTGCGCGGCCTGCGCAGCCTGCGCGACTTCGACGATCAGATAACGGCTCGCCATTTTGGATTTCTGGATGCTCAGGATTACTACACTCGCGCCGCTTCCGCCCGGGTACTCGAGCGCATTGCTGTGCCGACATTGGTATTGCACGCCAACGACGATCCCTTCATTCGTCTGCTGCCCGCCACGCGCGAGAAGTTGCTGCGCAATCCGCAAGTCACTTATGTCGAAACCGAGCACGGAGGACATTGCGCCTTCCTTGCCGAAGCCAACGGCTACGATGGCCGCTGGGCGGAGCGCCAAGCCGTCGCTTTCATCCAACGGGTTGAGCGCTGCGAGCCGGTCAAGGTTGCCTGACCTTAAACCGAGGCAACGTCCTTGCCTGCGGCCATGGCAATTCTTATGCAAGGATGAGATCTATGCGGCGGCGCAATTGCGTGCAGCAACTGGCGACTGCTGTTTACCATTCAGTACAATAGATCTTAACCTTGTGTGCTTCCCATTTTGGGAAGATATTATCACTTCGTTAATACCCCTCCCCCTCCCCCTGTCAATTAGAATGAGCGACTTGGACGAAAAATCCTCGCAAAATATTCCGAACAAAAGGAGTTACTGTCAAAGTATTCCATTCAAATGACTTACTACAGATAATTTTGGGAGTCGGTGAGGAGATGTATTAACAGATTGGTGAATAAGAGCCCGTCAATGGGGCGGTTTGACTTGTCAAAGAACGTCGGCTGTCGCCGCAAACCCAGCTCTGGGCCGGCTCGGGTACATACTGATCCCAATGGGAGGATATCGGATGTGGTAATCAATGTAAATGTTACTAAAGTTGCATCCAATCGCAGCTAGGGATCTCTTCTGCGGCAAACGGCTTAAGATACCGGCGTGGAGAAAACCGTCTATCTCTCTCTGGGCTCGAACCTCGGCGACCGCGAGGCCAACCTGACGGCTGCGATGGACAAGCTGCGTAAACTGGGGGAAGTGGTAGCGGTTTCGTCGTTCTACGAAACGGAACCTATGGAGGTTGCGGACCAACCCTGGTTCCTGAACTGTGCGGTCGCGATGAAGACCGAGCTGATGCCCAGGCAGTTCCTCTCGAAGATGCTCGCGATTGAGCGAGACATGGGACGCCGGCGCATCAGGCCCAAAGGCCCGCGGACCATCGACATCGATATTCTGCTGTTTGGGAATTCTGTGATCCACACTCCTCAGCTCGACGTGCCCCATCCTGCCATGCACCTACGACGATTTGTTCTGGAGCCGCTGGCCGAAATTGCGCCGGATGTGCGGCACCCAGTGCTCAAGCGGACGGCTCGTGAGTTGCGAGAAGCGTTGCCGGGAAATTCGGGTGGAGTGAAGAAAGTAAGGAAATAGGCTTTCACGGCATCCTACAGCGCAGGCGTAACTGAAGTGCCAGAAAAGCAGATCCCTCAGTCGAGCTCGGTCGCATAGCTCCCTCGCGCGCCTTCGCGATGACAGGAGGGGGGAAGGCCTGTGTGGCGCGCCTGAAGGCACGCCCCCGTTAACACGGGGGCATCGGGAGACCCTCATTGAGGGCTGTGCAGTGCTGTTCCATGCCAATCAGCAACCCGGAGCTTTCGTCAAATCCTCTGCAACTCGTGCACGGTGCGCTCGCTCTCGACGTTGCCGGTGTTGAGTGTGGTCTTGGGTTCCAACAGCATCACCTGAGTTTCTTCGTCGGCGGAAGGGAAGTGCTCGACGCCGCGCGGGACAATGATGAACTCGCCCGGATTCACGATGAACTCGCGCTCGGCCCCGTGCTCGCGCACCCGCATGCGTAGCGCGCCCTTGACGACAAAGAACAACTCATCTTCATTGTCGTGGTGATGCCACATGAATTCGCCCTGAAGCTTCACCACTTTGACGTAGGCATCGTTTAGTTGGCCGACGATCTTCGGGCTGTACTGATCGGTGAACAGAGAAAACTTCTGAGCGAGATTGACCTTTTCCATCGCAGACTCCTGCGCGTTGGCATAGAAGGCGGTTACAAATTTATCAATCTATTTTATAAAATGCCCAGCAATGGTCCCGAGGGTTGCGTCTGAGTTTGGGGTCCTACGGAACGGTGGGCCTCAGAGTCTGTGTGAGAACCGGTGTCGCCCCTACGGAGTGTGTGTCATAGCTGGTGCCGCCGCTTCGCGGCTCGGTGATTTTCCCACCTGACCGCGGGCTTACGCCCGCGGCTAACACCATCCCGCCGCTGCGCGGCTGATTAGGCATCAACCTCCGGCGTTTGTTCCACCGTCTGGTTCCGACTTGAGCTATGACACAGACTCCTACGCGGCTCGGCCTCAATTTCTCACTCTACCCAGCACTCCGCCTTCGGCTCCGTGCTGGGCTAAGGTGAGCCGCCCCCGCGGGGCTGGTTCCGCGCAGGTTTGCTCGGTCATCGCAACGTAATCACTTTTCTCACACATTCTCTTGCGCCCTAAGCTAGTTGATTCGTCTGCGGGCTGGGGTTTCTTGGTACTTCATTCCGCAGCCGCCAACGAAAGTCAGTTCTCACCCTAGGCCCGCGTCAGGAAAATCGGCAATCCCAGCTTATGGCCGTAGGTCGGCCGGTAGCGCTCGGTGTTATACATAGTGGCGATCTCCACTTTGCGCGGCCCCAGCTTGGGATCGGGGATGGGCACCATAGCGTAGCAGCCGCTGCTGATCGCCGTCATCAGGCCGGTCTTACCTTCTTTCAAAGCGTCAATTGCCATTCCGGCGTAAGTGTTGGCCACCATCCGGTCGACGAAATCGGGACTGCCGGAGCGCAAATCGTAGGTCAGGTCGCTGACAACGGTTTCTTCTCCGGTGGCGGCCTTGATCTCGCTGCTCAGGTCCTCGGCCACACTCATCTTCTTGCGATGGCCGAAGGCATCGGGTTCGCCGTACTCCTTCACCGTGTAGCCTTCCCACTCGGCGCCTTCGGAGAGGATCACCAGCGAGTAGTTGCTGGGGTTGTTGTGCTTGTCGGTGATGAGCAGCTCGATCAGGTGCTGCAAATCCACCTTGTACTCGGGAATGCAGCAGCGTATCGCCGTCACGTACGCGGTGTACAGAGCGGTGTAGCCGGCGTCGCGGCCGAACACCCGGAAGATGCCGATGCGCTCGTGTGAGCCGACGGTGGTTCGTTGCCGCTCGATGGCGTCCATGGCCCGGGTGATGGCGGTGGAGAAGCCGATGCAGTACTCGGTGCCGCGTACATCGTTATCCATGGTCTTCGGCACCGCGATCACCTTTACGCCGTGCCGGTTGAGTTCGGCGGCGTAGCTGAGGGTGTCATCGCCGCCGATCGCGATCAGGTAGTCGAGCCCCAGCGTCTCGATGTTCTTCAGCACCGCCGGGGTCACGTCGAACACCATGCTGGTCACGCCCTTCTTAGTGGATTGCTTGCTTGAAAACTGCTGTCCCTGGAGCGTAGGCGGCAGCTGTGGCATCCGAGTGGGATTGGTGCGCGAGCTGTGCAGATATGTACCGCCCGTGCGATCGATGGTGCGGGTGTTCTCGCGGTTCAGCGGCTGGATGTAGCGCGATCGGCTGGCCGGGTCTTTCAGATCGACGTGCGTCAATCCTTCCCAGCCGCGGCGAATGCCAACGACTTCGCATCCGATTTCGGCCGCCCCGTAGACGACCGACTTAATGATCGAATTCAACCCCGGTACGTCTCCACCTCCCGTAAGAATACCTATGTGCTTTGATGTCATAAACGATGCTCCTAAGAGTATGAGGTGCGGCTCAGAGTTTGACGTTCATTTTATAGAAGATGGTGGCGGAGTCGTCTACGGTGCGGTTGGAGGATCCCGCTATTAGAGGTGGGAGGCAGGATATTTGTGGTAGCCGACTAGGCATCCACGCTCAACGGCGACCGAGGAAAGCTTCCAGCTTCTCAACCTCATGCTGCGCCAGATCGAGGAAGTGCCGGGCGCGGTCGGTGTCGCCGGAATCCATAGCCTGCTTGGCTTTCGCCAGGTCGTTGCGCATGTTGCCGCGGGCCGCGACCATATCGCCACGCAGGCCGAGCCCCTGGCTGTGCATTTGCTGCTCCAGAGTGTCGAGACTGCTTTCAACCGCAGCGGCGCGGCTGTCGAGGTGGTCACTTTCCGCTTCCATGTCGTCGAGCAATTTCTTGCGGGCGAGGGCAGCGGCCGCCTCATCCTGCGTCTGCGAATCGGGAGCCGATCCACCGGGCTGCATCCCAGCCGTGGAGTTCGAATTGGAGTGGGCTGAACGCTTCGGTGCCGCACTTTGAGGACTAGCTCCCTGAGTCGGGACAGGCGGCGGATTGGGTACGGTCGGAGTAGCTGCTGGCGGGTTAGTAGCTGGAGGGGAAGTCTGCGGAGGAGTGCCAGTTGGTTCGCTTGCTGCGTTCGACGCTGCGAGTTCGTTATGCTGGCGGCTCTTGTAAAGCCACGCGCCTGCCAGCGCCGCCAGGAGGAGCACGGCTGCAATACCCAGCAGCAAACCTCGGCCTCCTTTCCCTGTGGCTGGTGGTGCCATGACGGCTGAGGGAGTAGCTCGCACGTTCTCTAATGGAGGCAAAGGAGCTGAGATGGGGCTTGCCGGCCCTACCGGCGCCACTGGCGATGCCCCGGCCATCGTGGTCGTCGCCTGGCTCGCCGGCTGCGGCAACGACGCTCTGATCTGCGCCAAGGCATTACGGAAAGCGTCTGCGGTCTGAAAGCGTTGTGCCGGGTCTTTGGCCAGGGCCATCATGATCAAGTCGCTGACCGCTTTGGGCAGCGTTGGCTGGACTTCGATCGGCGGACGCGGTGTTTCTTTGACGTGCGCCTCCATAAGGGAGTAGCCACTAGTCGCGCTGAACATGCGCTGCCGGGTCACCATCTGATACAGGGACGCGCCGACGGAGTACAGATCGGATCGCTCGTCCGTAGGTTCCGATTTCACCTGCTCAGGAGACATGAAGTCCAGCGACCCAACGGTTGATCCCGTCATAGTGAGCCCGACTTCATTGCCCGACCGAGCGAGGCCAAAGTCCATCAGCTTTACCACTCCTTGCGGGGTGAGCATCATGTTCCCAGGCTTGATGTCGCGATGAATGATGTGCTTGCCGTGCGCGTAACTGAGCGCCGCGAGTACCTGATCGATGTAGTTCAAGGCCTCCGCCGTCGAAAATGCTCCCTGCTCCAGACGGTCGGCGAGTGTGACTCCCTCGACGTATTCCATGACCATGACAAACTGATCGTTCGCAGTGAAGGCGGTGCGAAGGGCGGCGATGTTGGGATGATCGAGGCTGGCGAGCACCTTGATCTCGCGCATGAAACGACTGGTGAATTCACTGCGGCCGGCGAGATCCGGCAGGATGATCTTCATGGCTTCAATGCGGTCCGAAAGAACGTTCCGCACCTGGTACACCTTGCCCATGCCGCCATGGCCCAACTCCCGGATGATCTCGTAATCGCCTATCCGCTGGGGCGTGTTCTCAGTCACGACAATGCTCCTTAACCGCTAGAAGCATACGCCGAATTTCATCAGCCGCGCGCGATTTTCAGGCGAGGACGCGGTTCGGGCTGCATGCCGGTCATGCTTCCCGCCGGACAAAGGTCGGATTCGAAAAGGGGAGCGGCGCTCACGTCCTCTGATTGCTAGTGGTCTTGGCGTCTTCTCTTGCTTCAAGTTTGAGCATCTCGAACTCAATCTGATTCGTAAGTTCCCGTCGCAACCGTTTGAAGTGTGCCGCGTACTTGCCGAGCTGCCGGGCCATCTCTGGCAGCTTCTTGGGGCCGAAAATGACCAGCACCAGCAGCAAAATGAAAAGAATGTCAGGCATTTATGAAATTGCCACCCTACGTCGTGATGGGTGTCTCCCGTTCTTTCTCTGCCGCACTCTGCTCTTTTTCCTGCATCGAGTTCTTGAAGCTCCGGATCCCGTCACCCAAACCCTTTCCAAGTTCGGGCAATTTCTTCGGTCCGAATACCAGGAGTGCGATGAACAGAATCACTATTAAGTGCATCGGTTGGAACAAACCTTCAAACATCATGACCTCCGCTGATTTAATCGATATCAGAATGAACAGGACCTTAGAAAAGTGTTGGTTGGGGGAACTTGAGAGCCATTACTTTTCGTAAGTCCTGTTCATCCTTCTGGTAGCGCCGAGGCACCGGTTAGTGGGTTCGGCGATTTGGTTCCAGTTGCGCCGGGGCACTAGTTAGTGGCCTCGACGATTTCTTACACCGCGTTAGGGGGAATCACCTCTCGCCGGGCTGCGTCCGCGTCTTCAGCCAGATCAAGCAGGAACTGGAAGAACTCCTGTGACTGGCCGATGAAAAGCCCATCGTCTGTTAGGCTCTTGAGAGCTCCCATTGCAGCTCCCTGCGTAGCCGTTGGGCGGATGATCGAACATGCCGGCAGCTGTTTGCTGAGGAACGCAGTCGGCTCAGGCATGATTAGGTTGGTTTGGAAGTTCTGCCCGCCAAAAGGGGGAGAGTTCAGATCCGGGAAGGTCACCTTCACACCTGTCACAGGATCGACAACACCCTTCAAGGGAGGCGCATTGCCAGCCTTGTCCTGCCAAGTCTGGAAGTGTGCGATCTCGACTCCGCCGATGCTGAGCAGGATGCGCAAAACTTCCACACTGCTTACGCGCTGCGCCAGCATGGGATACAAGCTGCTCCCACCTTGCTCGATGAAGGCAAAGTGAAATCCCGCCGTATTGACAATCGCCTGAAAGAAGTCGGCATCATTGGCATCACTGTCAGTCCGGGGAATTGCAGGATGCTGGCCAACCGCCAAGGTCGGAATCGCCTGAGCAAACGTGTCACCGAAATCGGGATTCTTCTTGCGGCTGCGGTAGCGGGTCCAAAAGGAGGTGTCGACCGTGAGCTGCGTCAGGTTGGTGAGCCGACCGAATTGGTTCGCACCCGTCGCCTTGCTGCTGGGTAGAGTGCGGAACTGGTCCAGGTTGACGGTATCGGCACCCTTCGAAGCCAGGTAGGCATTGATGAATACTTCATGGGACAACTCGTCTTCTGTGTTGTCATGAATGTACTGCGACATGTCGCCGTCGAGCGGCAGGAGGTCCTGCATGTAAAGGGGGTTTCCCCCGGTGGCCTTTGCCGGATAACCGGGAATCAGCTTGCTGGCGAGCCTGGCGACTTCGTCATCCTGGACGCCTCCAAGTTCCTGGTACTGCAGCCAGAGGTCGCTCTCGATGATCTCGGCTGCGGCCAGGAACCGCAGGATTGATGCATCGCCTTTCGTAAGTGAGCCAGACTGCTCCTCCGCGATGAGGTTGCTTGTCAGCAGGCCGCCGGCCGCCAGGGCCGCGCCGGTGATGCCGATGCCTTTGAGAAATGAGCGCCGCTCGACGACGCGGTGCAATTGAAAGCCAACGCCTTCTCCCGTCGATGGAGTAGTCGTCTCAGACAACACAGCAGCGGGTAGTTCTTTTCTTGCCATATTCCACACTCCGATCCTTTTTTGGCTGGATCGTGATCTATGATCCGGCCGGTGATTTCGATCAGAGTACGTGTGCGTTGGCCCCCGTGTGTCACACACCAGTCATGGATTTGTGAAATGTTTGTGGAAGAAGTCCAAGCGAGGACAGTCGGCTGGCCCGCGGTTGCGGTATGGCACTAGCGATCGCCGCGGCGCGACCCGAAAACGGGAAGGGCGCCCCCGCGGGCGCCCTTGAAGCCTGATCTTTCCAGGCAACTATTGCACTAACAATCCGCTTTCGCCGTTGCCGTTTTCGGCGGCCTCTTCCGGTGGAATGACGGAAGTAGCTGCTACCCGATCACCCTCCTCCATGTGCAGGAGGCGCACGCCTTGTGAGGAGCGTCCACATTCGCGAATGGTCTTGGTACCGATGCGGATGATCTTGCCGAATTGGCTGATGACCATCACTTCCGACTCTTCGTTGACCAGCATGATGGAGACCACCTTGCCATTGCGCGCGGTGGTCTTCACGTTGATGATACCCTTGCCGCCACGCGCTTGCAGGCGGTATTCATCCACGTCCGTGCGCTTGCCGTAGCCTTGCTCGGTGACGGAGAGGATGAGGTTGGCTTCCTGCGCGTCGCCGTTCTTGGCCTTGCCGCGCACCTTGGGAGTGACTGCCATGCCTACAATGTAATCGCCACGTTCGAGGTCCATGCCCCACACGCCGTAAGCGGAGCGGCCCATCGGCCGCACATTTTCTTCGTCAAAGCGGATGGCCTTGCCATCGTGCGTCGCAAGGAAAACGATCTGGTTGCCGTCAGTACAACTGGCGGCGACGAGTTCATCCTCCTCCTCGATGTTGATGGCGTTAATGCCAATCGACCTTACGTTACTGAAGTCTTTCAGCGGAGTCTTCTTCACCAGGGCGTTGCGGGTGGCGAAGAACACGTAGCGGTTCTCTTCTTCCAGATCGCGCACGGTGAGCAGTGCGCGTACGCTCTCGCCGGGCTGCAGCGAGACGAGATTTGCAATCGCCTTGCCCTTCCCGGCAGCGCTGAGTTCAGGAATTTCGTACACCTTCAGCCAGTAGACGCGCCCCTTGTTGGTAAAGACCAGGATGTAATCGTGGGTGGAGGCGACGAAGAGATACTCGACGAAATCCTCTTCGCGAGTGCTCATGCCTTTGCGCCCGGTCCCACCGCGGCGCTGCTGCCGGTAGGTCGAGATCGGAGTTCGTTTCATGTAGCCGGAGTGGCTTACCGTGACGGCAACCTGCTCGTCGGCGATCAGGTCTTCCAAGCTGATCTCGGCTGCTTCGTCCTGGATGACGGTGCGGCGGTCGTCGCCGTATTTCTTCTTGATCTCCTCCAGCTCCTTCACGATGATGCCGCGCAGCTTCTTCTCGCTCGCGAGAATGGCCTCGTACTCGGCGATCTTGTCCCGCACTTCGGCCAATTCCTTCAGGATTTCGTCGATCGACAGGCGGGTCAGACGATGCAGTTGCAATTCCAGGATGGCATCAGCCTGCACCGTGTCGAAGGGACGCGTCAGTTGCGCAGGCACCACGCCCTTAAGCGTGGCCTGCTTACGGGCGTTGGCGCTGCCTTCGGAAACGCTGACCGTCTTGCCGGAGAAATATTCGACCAGGTTCGTCCGGGCATCGGCACGGTTCTCGCTGCCGCGAATGATGCGAATCACGTCATCCACGCGGTCCAGCGCTACCTGGTAGCCTTCCAGGATGTGCTCGCGCTCGCGGGCCTTCATCAGCAGATACGCGGTGCGGCGCCGCACCACGTCGATGCGGTGGTCGACGAAGTACTGGATGGCCTGCACCAGGCCCATCTCTTTGGGCTGGCCGTTGATCACGGCCAGAAAGATCATGCTGAAGCTCTCCTGCATCGAGGTGTGCTTGAAGAGCTGATTGAGCACGATCTGGGCTTCGGTGCCACGCTTGAGTTCGATGACGATGCGCATGCCGTCGCGGTCGCTCTCGTCGCGCACATCGCTGATATCGTCGATGACCTTGTTGTTGACCAGCTCGGCGATGCGCTCGATCAGCTTCGACTTGTTGACCTGGTAAGGAATTTCGGTGACGATGATTGCATCTTTGTCTTTCGTCATGTGCTCGACCGCGGCCTTGGCGCGCATCATGAAGCGCCCGCGTCCGGTGCGGTACGCCTCGGTGATTCCGCTGCGCCCATGAATAAAGCCGCCGGTGGGGAAGTCCGGTCCCTGCACGTGCTTCAGGAGGTCAGCGAGCGTCGCGTGGGGATTGTTCACCAGCGTGATGCAGGCATCCACGATCTCGGTGAGATTGTGCGGCGGAATGTTGGTGGCCATGCCGACCGCAATGCCGTTGGACCCGTTCACCAGCAGATTGGGGACTCTGGTCGGAAGCACGAGCGGCTCGACGGTGGTGTCGTCGAAGTTGGCGACGAAGTCGACGGTATCTTTGTCGATGTCGGCAAGCAATTCTTCCGCGATCTCCGTCATGCGCGACTCTGTGTACCGGTAGGCCGCGGGAGGGTCGCCATCCACTGAGCCGAAGTTACCCTGGCCATCAACCAGCGGGTAACGCAACGAAAAGGGCTGCGCCATGCGAACCATCGCGTCGTAGACCGCGGTGTCGCCGTGCGGGTGATACTTTCCCAGAACTTCGCCGACCACCTTGGCGCACTTCACGTGCTTGCGGTTGTGCAGCAGGCCCATGTCGTGCATGGCATAAAGAATCCGGCGATGCACCGGCTTGAGGCCGTCGCGCACGTCGGGCAGCGCGCGTCCGATGATGACCGACATCGAATAGTCGAGATACGATCGCCGCATCTCCTCTTCAATGTTGATCGGCTGCACATTGGCCGCACCGGGGCCAATATTGTCGAGCGGTAATTGCTGGTTCGGATCGTTTGGGTCGTCAGCCATGATTAGTTTTCAGCCGTCAGCTCTACGCTTTCAGCGTGTACCCTCTATGAAGTCGCGCCCACTGAAGGCGATTGGTAAGACCGCACTGTGCTCTGTTCGCGGGCACACGAACAGTGTTGCCGAACTCTAGGAAAGCCCGCCAGGCTGGAGATAAGTAGTTACAGTTTCTGTTGGTTGCCCGGATGAAGAGCACTTCACATTATACCATTGAGGCGATGGTTGAAGTAGAGCGCAGGCGTATTGTTTTCAATAGCTTACGCGCCCTTCAGCAGGAGGTTTCACGGCGCCTGAAGCTTGTAAATTTTCAGGACTGGGAAGGAGTCGAAATCCCTGTGGTTACGGCACGAGCGAAGCTATGTCCGAGGGGGTCTTTGTGCTCTCCGTCAGAAGGACTGTCTTGCTGTAGATCAGAATTCTTGGGCGCCCGCTTTTGGGGAGGGACCTTGAACTCGAGCCCACGATCATCGTTTGCTTTGATGGTGGCGGGAACATCAAGATCGGCGAGCGCTACTTTCTGCGTCCGTTTATCGAATACGTAAACCGTCTGACCCATGATCGCGTAGTTGCTGACTTCTTGCTGATGCCCGTCGCGGAAAACCAGAACACTTGGCTCGTTGGGCTTGGCCTCGCGCCCCGAAGGCTCCGGCTGAGCAGGCTGAAGTTGTGCCGGGGGAGCCTGCATTAGATCTGGGTCGCTGCTGGGGTAGCGAGGGCCGGGCTGTTCAACCACGATGTGAAGAATCGGATCATTGGGAGCAATTGGCGGTCCCGAGTACAGGTCAGGCCCGCCTACATAGTCGTAGCCGTAACCGTCCGTGGGGATGTAATAAGGGATAGCGTACGACACGCCCCCGCCATAGTTGTAACCGTAGCCACGACCGCGATGATGCTGGTTGTTGTAGGGCGAGTAAGGGTACCACCTCGTGTATCCATAGTTCGGGATCGAGGTGACGCTCGGCAGAGGGACCGGCAGGTGTGGGCCGGCGATCGAGGTCACGCTTGGAGCGGGAGCGAGAAAGTGGCCACCTACAGTCGTCGTTGCCGGTGGACCGTGCATCTGAGCGGCGACCGGCAGCGCCAGCAGGGCGGCAACACCCAGAATCACAGCCGCGCGCAGGAAGGGACTCTCGCTGTGCTTCGTATTTCCGAATTGGCCCACGCCCCGCATTTGCCCTTCAGTGTAGTCCAACCCATTGGATGAGGGAAAGTTGTTATCGGCTTCGGGATGTGAGATGGAGCAGACCCATAAACGTCAATCATGGCACTGGCGATCAGGACACCGCCGACTACGGTGTTGGCCGCCAACGCGTAGCGGCCTTCCAGCAGATCAGTCGAGACCCCGGCCATAAAGAGAATGAGGAACGGTAGTGCGACCAGGAGGAACGTGAAGCCGGCAAAATGAATATGAGTAGCCAACGCAACCAGCAAGGTTCCAACTATGAGTGGTGCTGTCGTGCCAAAAAATCGTGCCCGCTTCCAGGCAGCAAAGGTGGCCAGTGTGACCACGAGCAAGAGCACCAGGCCAATTCCGTTCTGCAGGAAGAAATTTGTG
Organism: uncultured Acidobacteriaceae bacterium; assembly: GCA_963782275.1. Taxonomy (GTDB): domain Bacteria; phylum Acidobacteriota; class Terriglobia; order Terriglobales; family Acidobacteriaceae; genus Bog-257. The sequence goes on from CAWAJA010000021.1 coordinate 158,041, forward strand.
AACAAAGCGGAGACGGCCTGCCCCGAAGGGTTGGCAGCGGAAAACCCAAGCCAGTCAGCGTTGAGCATCGCCGTGCCAAAAATCGCAGGACGGAAGCTGTACAGCGACCAAAGCAAGACAAGTGCCGTGGCGCAAGCCGCGGCGAAGATGGCCAGGGCCGCGCCGGGCCGCACGTGGCCAACCCAGAGCATGAAAGCGAGAGCGGGCAGCAACAGGATCCAGAGCGAGAATTGCGCCCCGATGCAGATGGCGATGGAAAGGCCCAGCAGCAGAATGCGTCGCCAGTTCCACAGCACGACTTCGCGGGGAGCATAAAGCGTGTGCGCCACCGCAATGGCGGTAAAGATGAGACCAAAGCCGCCCCATGCGGCGATGATCCCGGGGCTGACCTGGCTGGACCACCCAATCATCACCGGCGAAAACGAGTAGAGCCCAAGCGCGATGTAGCCGCCGATGTTCCCATAGAGCCTCCGCGCTACGTACCAAAGCGACGCGCCCAGCAGGACGCCTGCCAGCAGGAAAGGGAGACGAATCACGACGCGGTAGTCGCTCAGATATGCGATCTTGCTTTCCGCGCCGCTCGTTCTGGCGGCGAGTCCGGCCAGCAGCGGGACTAGTGCGGAGCGTTCGGTCGAACTGGCATTCGAGAGACCTTCGAAATGCAGCAGTCCAGCCTCGATGTAGCTGGCCTCCATGGCTGACAGTGGGACGCGCGCCATGAACCATAGGCATTGTGCAACGAAGAGCAACAGAAGCAGGAACGCGACAATCTGCGGGATACCAATGCGCGAGCGAAGCTTGGCGAAGGACATCTGCTTTTGTTGTAACACGAGGGACGACAAGAGGCGAGGGAAACGGCAGCGCTAAACGTGTCGTGCTCACCGCAATCCGGTTGCGCTCAGAGACCCGTTGTTTAAGGTGGGCTGGTCAGCAGGATGTTGTCGATCAGGCGGGTCGCGCCGACGTACGCTGCAACTGCGACGAGGGCGCCGCGCGACGTGTCTGGCACGGGGTCGAGTGTGTCAGGATCGACGATCGCAAAATAATCCAGGCGCGCGCCCGGCTCTTCGGCAATCGCTCGCTCGCCAATAGCAATCAGTCTTGCGGAGTTGCGCTCGCCGGCGTTGGCGGCTGCCTGGACGCGCATCAGCGAGCGATACAACACCAACGCCTGCTGACGCTGTTCGGGAGTGAGGTAGGCATTGCGCGAGCTCATCGCCAATCCGTCTTTTTCTCGCACGATGGGGCAAACCACCAGCTCCACGTCGAGATTGAGATCGCTGACCATCTTGCGCAGGACGGCAACCTGAGCCGCATCTTTTTGGCCGAAGAAGGCGTAGTCCGGGCGGACTATCTCAAACAGCTTTGCCACAACGGTTGTGACCCCGCGAAAGTGTCCAGGACGCGACGCTCCGTCCAGCTTGTCGCTGAGCTGCTCCACCAGCACGTAAGTCTTCGCCCCACTGGCATACATTTCATCCACGCTGGGAACGAAGAGCAGATCCGCCCCGAGTTCGTCCAGCAGGAGGGCATCGCGCTCCAGCGCGCGCGGGTACTTGGCGAGATCTTCGGATGGACCGAATTGCAGCGGGTTGACGAAGATGGAAACCGCGGTCACGTCACAGCGCGACCTCGACGCCCGCACCAGCGAGAGATGTCCTTCATGCAGCGCGCCCATGGTGGGCACAAATCCCAGCGTTTTGCCTGCGCGTTGCGCGTGGCGGCAGGCGGCCTTCATTCCAGCAATGGTGGGTATTTGTTTCACGAGCTCTCAGTGCGATGCGGCGGACGGCGTTTTCTGCGGCACAGTTTTCTGCGGCGCTTCGTCAGTCGGTTGCGCCGGGGACTCTGACAAAGTCCACCCCGCCAGCAGTCTGTCCAGCACCGGCTCAAGTCGCGCCAGATCTTGCGGGGAACACTTCAGCGCCACCGAATAAATTTCATTGTCCGGGCCTTCGATGAAGATCATCTCCTCGATCCAGTCGCGACCGTTCGCCTTCTCGTGATACCGCGCCTTCAGCATCTGCGCAGGCTTGTGATCTACCGTGCGTTCCTGACGCTGCAGGGTCTCGAAGTTCTGTCCGTTCTCCCGTAAACCAGATGTCGCCCTATCGATGACACCGTTCAGTCCCAACGGCTCGTCGTCTCCTTGCGGTGGAGGCACAACCAGAGCAACCGTAATCGCGTCCCACAGTGCGCGGTCCTCTTTCTGCGGAGGCGCGACCACCACACCTTTGTCGTCGAAGACCTCGCCCAGCATCAACCACGAGCTTGGGTATTTGAAACAGAAGCCGCCGTCCGGTTGGCAGTAGCGCTTCCAAACCGGAGACTTTCGGGTCGACGTGGGTGGGGATGTTTGGCCTGCCGCGATAGCGAAAGAACCAAGCGTCAGCACTAGCATCAGTAATCTGCGAAGTAAAATTCGCATGCCTTACAGTTGCACAGCCCGCTTGCGTTCCGCAATCGCCTGCAACGATGACAGTGTCTCCTTTGGCAGATGATACGACTCGGCATCGGAAGGGTAGCCGCCCGACTTCACATCCTCTTTGAACGCAATGACCGCGCTGCTGATAACGGAGCCGAGATCGGCATAGCGGCGCACGAACTTTGCCGGAGGCGCAAATGTCAGCCCAAGTAGATCGTGGAAGACCAGCACTTGCCCGTCGCATTCCGGACCTGCACCGATGCCGATGGTGGGAATCTCCAGCTCGTGTGTAATCATGGCAGCGACTTCGCGGGGGATGCCTTCCAGCACCACGCAGCACGCGCCGGCACGTTCCAGGGCAAGCGCATCGTGCATCAGCTGTTCGATTGCCTTCAGCGTCTTCCCCTGCACCTTGTAGCCACCCATGGCGTGCAGCGATTGTGGCGTCAGGCCGATATGCCCGACCACGGGAATTTCGGCCTCGACCATGCGCTCGACCAGCCGAGCACGCTTCTCGCCGCCCTCGATCTTCACCGCTTCCGCACCTGCATCTTTGACGAAACGCGCAGCATTGCGCAGCGCTTCGCGGAGGCTGACGTGATAGGAAGCGAACGGCATGTCTGCGATCAGGAATGCATGCTTCACGCCACGGCGCACGGCGCGCGTGTGATGCAGCATTTCCTGCATGGTGACGGGTAGGGTGTTTTCGTAGCCCAGCATCACCATTCCCAACGAATCGCCGACCAGGACCATGTCGATCCCGGCCTCATCCAACAGTCTCGCACTGGCGTAGTCGTACGCCGTGAGACAGGTGATGAGTTCCTGGCGCTGTTTCTTTTCGAGAAGAGTGGAAGCGGTGATTTTGGAGCGAAAGTCGCCGGTGGTGATGCTCACGATGTCCTCCAGTGCAGTTCCGCGTCTGCGGATACCGCCTGCATTGCCTCGTTGCGGAAAAGGTGCGTCCGCTGGGGAGACGGTTGGATTCTACACCCGCCGGCGAGGCCGTCAATGACCTTTTCGATGTAGGCCGGGGGAGTGCAGATGCGGAACCACCGTCGATTATTCCGCGCAGGTGTGGTCGTGAACGATGCGCCAGCCCTCGGTGAACTTGCGGAAGATGAGGGTGAACAGACCATGCGGCTGCTTTCCGTCAGGCATGACCAGTTGGAATTGCCCTCGGACAAATGCCGCGCCCGGTCCAAGTGGCTGCACTTGTAGATCACTGAACGACAACGTTCCCATGCTGCGGCCTTCGCTTTGATAACTCTTGCGATAGCGCGCCAGGGTGGGTTCCCAGCCCTTGGTCTCGGTGGTTCCGGCAAAGAATGTGAGATCCGGCGAGCGCCAATATCCCGCCATGAAGCCGTCGAGGTCATGATGGTTCCAGGCTTCAACCTGCGACTGCAACACAAGGCGGATAGCGGCGTCCGCATTTCTTGCGGCTGAACTCTGTCCGGTCACGTTCCCAATCAGCAATGCCAAAGTCATGAGCGTCAGTCCCCACTGTTTCATGCGCGCCTCCGTTCCCAGCAGTGTACTGAAAGCCGTCAAGGCAGAAAAAAGCGGTGAGCCGAAGCCCACCGCCGTGTTGGCGCCATCGAAACTGCTTAGCGAGCCTGCGAGACTGCCTCAGTCTTGCCACGGCGCACGGTAGCCAGGAAGCGATCCGCCTCGTGAGGTGCTGGAACCTGCCCAGTCAAAGTGGGACGGAATCCAACCGTCCGGCCGTAGAAGGCGCGGGTGGAGTCGTCATCCTGCTTGATCACCGCGCCGTTCAGGGTTGCCCCGGCAAAGAGTCCGCGGGAACGAGAGTAGGTCAGTACTTCCGACTTCATCTTCCAGTCCGTAGACGCGCTGGCTTCACGGCCCACGGGCCCAGCGGCCACACTTCCCGATCCGCCCAGCTTGAACTTCGCGCTCAGCAAATCATTCATGCCATTGTCGTTCATGATCAGCATGACCAGATCAATGCCTTCACCGCCAATCTGCGCCCCCCACGTTCCACCTGTGACCACGAAGAACGCCGGTGCACTCCAGCCGTGCTCAGTACGGCAGGTTGCTACTCCACGGCCATGCTCGGCGCCAAAGATAAAGCCGCCCTTAATCATGGACGGGACTACGGCTACACACTTAGCGTTCTTGAATACGTCCTCGGGAATTCCCTGATCGGGCGCCCCCAGCAGTTCATTGAGCACTTTGGAGGAATCGTCCAGCCGGGCAATTACCTTGTCCCGGTCCGCGGTATTGCTGCTACTGGCATCCTTGGCATCCTGCTTTTTCTGATCGGCAGCGTTGGCATCGTTCTGCGCCGCCGCTTGGTGGGCGTCGCGTTGCGTATCGTCGCTGTTCTGCGCCCACACGGTGAACGCCGATAGTATCAACAGAGCTAACAAAATTCCGATTCGTTTCATAACCTTGTTTCCCTCCTCGGAGGAACCCCGTACCTGTTTTCAGTGTCGCTACCTTCAGTTACAGTTGGATAGAGAATGGCCACGCGGGGTTGGCAGCAGAACGGAGAGTTTTTCTGGAGGAGGGCTTACAACCCGAGGTGTACTTCCAACATCGTGGGCCAGAGATGGTCTAGGCGCGGCGCTTCGCGGCTTCAGGTTCCTGCCAGGGACGTTCCGGGCGTTGCGATTCCGGCAGATCGCGGTCGCGCACCCGGTCGTACATGTAGGATTCGCTCACCGTGCCCAGGCTTTCGTTGTAAAGGCTGATGGCGCCGATTCCTTCTTTCAACTCCTCGGCGAAATCGTGCAGCGCCTTCAGATGATCAGCGGTGGCTGCTATCTCCGTTTTGCTGGTCTTCAACACCTTTTGGTAGCCATGATCCACCAGCTTGGAGATCTCGCCACCGATCATGTATCCAGGGTAGGCGAAGATCCTCACTCCGCCATCTTCGCTGCGCTCAATTGCAGCTGAACAATGGTATTTCTTGAGGAAGACGCGATTGCTCGTGCCGGGCGCTTCCAGTACGTCGAAACCATGTCCGCGGAACCAGCTCACTGCTTCTTCAAATGATTTCGATTTGATCTTCTTTGCCATTGAGTAACGTGCGTCCTCTCAAGATCGCGAATCACACTGTCGCATATTGCACGGGCAATCAGCAAATGCAATGCCGTGAACATGTGATGAAATATGCTGCTACCGGGTCGCAAAAGGAGGCTGGCGGCTAGCAATTAGCGCTTAGCTGTTAGCTCTTGGCCGATGCTTAGAAACCATGGCGGCCGTCGTTCGTTGCCTCTTAGGCTGGTGCTGATGCCCGGACCGAAAAATCCCAACCACTGACCGCCAAATGCTAGCAGCTAAGTGCTAATTGCCGATCTCATCAGCTACAATCTCCCTTCCTTATGCTGCGCTTTTCGACTGCCGGTGAATCACACGGAGAGGCACTGGTGGCGGTGCTCTCGGGCATGCCCGCCGGTCTGACAGTCGATCTCGAATTCGTAGATCGCGAACTGTGGCGGCGCCAGCAGGGCTATGGGCGCGGCGGACGAATGCGCATCGAGCGCGACGCGGCCCACATCCTGAGCGGTGTACGGCACGGCAACACCATCGGCTCGCCGATTGCCATCCTGCTGGCCAACAAAGACTGGCAAAACTGGACTGAGGCCCTGCCGGTCGAGGAAGGCGACCCCGCCAAGCATAAGCGGGTCGCGTCGCCGCGCCCCGGTCATGCGGATCTGGCGGGCGCATTGAAATACAACTTCAGCGAGGCGCGATACGTGCTGGAACGGGCGTCCGCTCGCGAGTCAGCGGCACGCGTATCTGCCGGAGCAATCGCCAAGTTGCTGCTGCGTGAGCTGGGAATCGAAGTGTTGAGCCACGTGATTGCCGTCGGCAATGTGCTGCTCGATACTCGGGTCGCATGGGAGGCGATCCGGACACTCGCAGAAAGAACAGAAATCCTGCTGAATTGCGCCGATTCCGATACCGAAGCGCGCATGAAGGAGCAGGTGGACCTGGTGTTGCGCACGGGTGACTCCGTCGGCGGCATCTTCGAGGTGGTGGCGCACAACGTTCCTCCCGGGCTCGGCACCTACGCGAATTGGGACGAGCGTTTGGACGCGCAACTGGCGGCGGCCGTGATGTCGTTGCAGGCGGTGAAAGCGGTCGAGATCGGCGATGCCGTGCGGGCCGCGACTTCGCTCGGCTCCGAAGTGCATGATGAAATAGGTTACGAGCGCGAGAGTGCAGGATCGTTTACAGGTTTCACGCGACGTTCAAACCATGCTGGCGGGCTGGAGGGCGGCGTTTCCAACGGGCAAGACATTCGCGTGCGCGGTTATCTGAAGCCGATCTCCACTCTGCGGCGCCCCTTGGGCTCTGTCGATTTTGCCAGCCGGGAGCCGGTGAAGGCGGCTTACGAGCGCTCGGATGTATGTGTCGTTCCGGCCGCCGGAGTGGCGGCTGAAGCGATGGTAGCGCTCACGCTGGCACGCTGCGCTCTGGAGAAGTTTGGAGGCGATTCGATGCTGGAAGTACGGCGCAATTTCGAAGGCTACTGCCAACAGTTGCGAAACTTCTAAATGATCTATCCCATCGTGAAATTCGGCGATCCGGTCCTGGAGAAGCCGGCCGCCCCGATCACAGTTTTCGACGACGAACTGCGCAAGCTCGTGGACGACATGTTTGAAAGCATGTACGCCGCACACGGCGTCGGTTTGGCTGCGCCGCAAATCGGCATCAGCAAGCGCATCGCCGTCATCGATGTCACCTTCAAGGAAGATCCCGACGCGAAGATCGTGCTCATCAATCCGGAGATCATTCATACCGAGGGGCGGCTTACTTCCAACGAAGGCTGCCTCAGCTTGCCGGAGTTCCGCGAGAAGGTGACGCGCCCGGCAAGGTGACGGCGCGGGCGCAGACCGTCGAAGGCAAGACAATTGAAGTCAGTGGAGAAGACCTGCTGGCGCGCGCGTTGGTGCACGAGACTGATCACCTCAACGGCAAGCTTTACATCAACTACATCAGCGCCCTGAAGCGCGACATGATGAAGCGCAAGATCCGCAAGCTGATGAAGCAGGGCGAATGGTAGCGCGGCCATGATGGATGTGGTGTTCTGCGGAACGCCGCTGTTCGCGGTGCCCACACTGGAGAAGCTCGTCTGTGCGGGCTTTCGCGTGAAGCTGGTCGCAACTCAACCGGATCGCCCAAGCGGACGCGGCATGGAATTGGCAGCATCGCCAGTCAAGCGAGCGGCGCGCGCGCTCGGTCTTCCCGTCACCCAGCCTGAGAAGATCAAGAACAATGAAGAATTTCGTGCGCGCCTGCAGAACATCGCCCCGGAGGCAATCATCGTCGTTGGCTATGGACGCATCATTCCGCAGTGGATGATCGATCTTCCCAGGTTCGGCAACATAAACCTGCATGCGTCGTTGCTACCGAAATATCGCGGCGCGGCTCCGATCCAGTGGGCGATTGCGAGGGGCGAGAGCATCACCGGCGTGACCACGATGCGAATTGATGCAGGGCTCGACACGGGTGACATCCTGCTGCAGGCCGAAGAGCCCATGAAGCCAGACGACACCGCGCTGACGCTGGCGCCACGTCTGGCGCAAACCGGCGCCGAGTTGATGATCGCCACTCTTGCCGGTTTGAAGAACGGAACGATCACGCCTCGCGCTCAGGACGGCACGCAAGCCACGCTTGCGCCCATTCTCACGCGCGACGATGGGCTCATTAATTTCGCGCGGACGGCGGTGGAGACCTGGAACCGGCTCCGTGGATTTCAGCCTTGGCCCGGGGCTTTTACTTACTTTCGCGATAAAATGCTGCAACTTCACGCGGCGAAGCCAGCGTCCTCGCTTGCGGTGGTCGCGCCGGGCCACTTCGCAATCGACGACGATCGTCTGCTGCTGGGCTTCGCGCATGGCACCGTGCTGGAAGTGCAGGAACTGCAGCCTGAAGGCAAGAAGCGGATGAGCGCGCGGGACTTCATCAATGGATATCGGCCGCGGAGTGACGAGGCGCTCGGTGCAGCGGAGCGCTGACCATGCCAGTTTCTCCCGCCCGCGCTGCCGCCTTCGACATCCTGCTGCGCGTGGAACAGCAGAACGCCTACGCCAGCGAACTGCTGCACTCGGAGAAACTCGAGAACCTCAGCGCCGCCGATCGCGCTCTAGCGACTGAGTTGGTTATGGGCGTTTTGCGCTGGCGCTCGCGGCTGGATGAGATCATTGCCGCAGCATCCTCGCTTCCACTGAACAGGCTGGATGATGAGGTGTTGAACGCGCTTCGGCTGGCGACATATCAATGCAGTTTCTGACACGCGTTCCGGCTCGCGCGGCAATCAACGAGAGCGTAGAGCTGGTAAAGCGCGCGCACAAGCGATCTGCGGCGCCGTTCGCTAATGCCGTGCTGCGAAAGATATCCGCCGCGAAGGTCGAGCCTTCTCCGGAAACTATCGTTGGCGATCCGATTCCATTCTTAGCCCGCGAGTTCGCACATCCCGAATGGCTGGTGAAGCGTTGGGTCGGCCGAGTTCGGGATGGAGCGCGCGTGGACGATTTGCCGACACAACCAGCGCGTTCCAGACACCGCGATTCGACTCGACAGCGCGGCGATTGAGCAGGAGCTGGCAAGCGAAGGCGTTGAACTCGCGCCAGGAGCACTTCTGGCAACGGCGCGCATCGTCCTCGCAGGAGACGTAACCCGAACGCGAGCGTTCCACGAAGGCCGCATATTCATCCAGGACGAAGCTTCGCAACTGGTTGCAGCGTTGGTCGGCGCGGGTTTGCGCCTGCTTGATTGCTGCGCGGCTCCAGGCGGCAAGACCGCCGCGTTGGCGGCGCGCAATCCGACGGCGGAAATCATCGCGGCGGAGCTGCACGCGCATCGCGCCGACACTGCTCCGCAAGCGAGTGCGTGCAACCAACGTTCAGGTGATCAACGCCGATGCGCTGGCGCTGCCATTGCAAGGCGGATTCGACCGCGTCCTCGCCGATGTGCCGTGCTCAGGAACGGGAACGCTGGCGCGCAATCCGGAGATCAAGTGGCGTCTCACGCCAGAAGACCTCAGCGATTTGCACGCGCGGCAGGTCGGGATTCTGCGCGCTGCGTTGCATCAGCTCGTTCCCGGAGGACGTGCAGTGTACTCGACATGTTCCTTGGAACGCGAGGAGAACGAGGATGTTGTCGAGGAAGTGTTGCGCGACAATCCGTGGTATCAGCTTCGCGACTGCCATGAAGCAACTGCAGCGCTCGCGCGAAGCTGGAGAGCTGGTATGGAATGACTTGGAGTCGCTGCTCAACGGCAAATTCCTGCGAACGTTGCCAGGCGTGCAACCTTGCGATGGGTTCTTCGCAGCGGTAATTGAAAAAATCGGATAGTGAACTGCAATGCAAAAGGCCGGCACGCAGCCGGCCTATGTTCGGACACCGAGAACTACTTCTTGGGTGCGATCGAGTCCTTCGCAGCCTTGGCCACGCGGAACTTCACGACGGTCTTGGCAGGAATTTTGATTGCTTCACCGGTTTGCGGATTGCGGCCCATGCGCGCCTTGCGGTTCGACTTTACCAGACGGCCCAGCCCCGGCAATATAAACACGCCGCTCTTCTTGGTCTCTCGAATCGCGACCTCTGCCAGATGCTCGAGAATCGCGGCGGCCTGTTTGTTACTGAGTTCGTGCTTCTCAGCCACGTGACGGACGAGCTGGGTCTTGGTCATGCCTGTTGCCATTCGTAAATCCTCCTTGAAGATCTTGAGCACTAAGAATGCTCAACCCGTGCGTTATCTTATATCAACTTCATCGCGGTGGAAAGCATTTTCGCCTTATTTTATGCGGGTTTTCCACAGGTCACATCAGTGAGAGCCGCTGCTCATGCGGCTTCCGCCGGCACTGGGTGGGCGGAAGGTGCCATAATGGGCACTTTGAGCCCGGACTTTCCGGCCTCCGAGGTGCCTCTTTTGACATTGCACATCTGAGTTCGCGAAGCGCAAATCCATCCAAGTCCGCGCTCCTCCACAGTACGATCTGACGCCTGCTACAAAGCATCGCGTCCCGGGCTCCGTCCATCCACTTCGTATTGAGCATCCTGGGCTGATAGTATCGGCTTTCGTTTTTTCAAACACATAGCGCGCGTGCCGATTCTCTTCATCGCTGCTGTAATCGCCGGGGCCATCAACTCGGTTGCCGGTGGTGGAAGCTTCGTGTCCTTTCCGACGCTGTTGTTCGTCGGCATACCGTGGGTGAAAGCCAACGCCACTAACACCGTCGCGCTCTGGCCTGGCCAACCGGCCAGCGTCTGGGCCTATCGCCACGAATTTCGCAGCCTGCCGCACGCGTCATCGTGCCTCTCACCATAACCGGCATCATTGGAGGCTTGGCTGGCGCCTACGTTCTGCTGGTAGCCCTGCCAGCAACCTTTTATGAAGCTGGTGCCGTGGCTGCTTCTGATCGCCCCCCTGATTCTCATGATGAGCGGAAGGATCACGCGCTGGGTGCGACAGCGGGCCGAGCATGGAGAACATCACGAGTTCGCCACTGGCCGCGGGATCGTTCCTCCAAACGATCATCGCGTTCTACCTCGGCTACTTCGGCGCCGGCGCCGGCATTCTGATTCTCGCCATGCTGGCCCTGCTGGGGATGGATCTGCTCTTTCTGGAACTCCCGAGAACTGCTGATTGCTATTAACCATTCGATAACCACCACGCACCATCCACGATTTTCCCATTTCGGGACGGAATAGTAGCAGCCCGGTTACCCCCCTCCTCGTGCTATTTAGAATCATGCGATTAGCAACTTTTTTCCGGCAAATAATAGAGCACCATAGAGTTACACGTAATAATAGAGCCGCAATGACTTATGCCAGGTAATTACCCGAGACCGGAAGGCACATGCGAGCGTGGGGAAGAGGCGTAGTTATCAGCTAGTAATCAGGAGCACATCTGCTGACAGTTCGCAACTGGCTGCTGGCGACTGTTTTTCAAAGAGCCTTACGGTCGCACACTGGGTGCGGACGGCGAAGAGACACAAAACCACTCCTCCTCGCACTTCCGTGATACCGGGCCGAGCCTGCCTCCGGCAAGTGCGCCGGTCACGTTGGGCTGTGATCCGTACGGCCGGCGAAATCCCCGCCCTGGCCAGAGAAGGATGGCGCGGCTCGGACGCCTGAGAACCATTCACTCTTTCACCCTGGGAAGAAGGTTTTCTCTTGATTGGCTGCGATCGAACCGGCGGGCGGCTCAAGCAGCGCCGTTTGCAGCCGATATTTCTTCAGAGGACGAACAGCTGCCCGCAGAAGGCGGACTGTATCGACTATAGGAACTATGGTGGCTTGCACTCTCATGATTACGACGGAGCTCAAATGAAAGCCTTTTTTGCGCCAGGAATCGTCTGTTTCGTACTGTTGCTATGGTTCAGTGCGCCGGGGACGGCACAAGTTTTGAACTCGAATGATGCGACCGTGTCGCTCAACGCCACGCTCGCCGAGGCCCTTACTGTAACCGTAAACAGCGGGGCTACGGTGAACTTCAACCTCGCCGCCAACACGGCCGCGAATGCCGGAAGCACTTCGACCGGTATCACGACTGCCTGGGTTTTGAAGCCGGGCCGCACTTCGGTGGCGATCTGGGCCTATTTCAGCACTGCAGCCCAGGCCCTTCTCCACCAGACTGTGGGTAACACTACGGACATTCCGTCAGCCGCGGTCAAGATCCAGGTGGGCGGCTCGGGACCGTACAACGCCCTCACCAACGTCAGTCCGTTTAATGCGGCAGCTTCAGGCTTACAGATTGGGGCATCGGTGGCGATTACCGCTGCCAACAAGAACTCCAGCCGAACCGACACCCTGGCGTATGAGATCGATACCACTGTGGTACCGCAGCTGCAGGCCGACACCTACATTGGAACCTTAAACATTCAAGCCCAAGCCACTCCTTAGGAGGGAGCTGTGCCTTATCGACGCGATGTGATTTTCTCCCCCAGGAAGATCAGCATCTGGGCCGGGTGGATGGTTGTAGCAGCCGGCCTATGTTTGGCCCAGACAGTTCGTCCCCTGGTCGATGAGAATGTGGTCAAGGCCCCTGGCAAACCGGCTAAGGGAAAGATCGAATATTCTAACGACTCCCTGCAGCCGCTCAACGTTGTGCTGGAGGCGAAGAGCTTCTCGGTATCGGAGACGGGAGAGATTTCCTACCATCCTCTCGACCCCGGCATTCAATTAAAGTTGTCCACGATGAGCTTTCGCCTGCTTCCCCAGCAGAGCTATACGGTCTTCTACGAGGCTTCAGCCGACAAAATCCCAGCCTGGTTCGTCGTCTATGCCAGTTTTTCCGGGTTCCGGGAACGAACGGCCCAGGGACTTCGCATTCAGGTACAGCTTCCCCACACGATATATCTGCTGCCGAAACAATCGCTGCAGAAGAATGACCTGACCGTGGTCACCTCTGAGTATCTGGCCAAGGACAAGAAGGTGCTGGTAAAGATCCGCAATGCGGGCAATGCCTTCGGCCGGGTGCTGGAAGCGGATCTTTCCACCGGGCGCACCGAAAGCACGCAAGGTGGATTTCCGTTGTTTCCCCAGAGTGAAAGGCAGGTTGAGATCCCCTGGACTGCCGGTGTGACCCCGAGCAAGCTAGTGCTGCGTTTGGAGCACTTTACCCTCGAGCATCCTGTCAGCCAGGTGGAGCAGTAAGGCTGACAGGAGGCGGGTTTGCTGAACCGGGTGCAGATATCGATAGGTCCCTGCCTGGCCCTGGTTACGCTGCTGGTTCTGTGCCCGCCTGCCGTGGCCCAGATCATCCAGATCGAGGGGGGAGGCTCCACCCTGTTTGACGCGCAAGGCGGGGCGGTGACGATCCAGAATGAAAACTCACGAATGGTTATTGGGGCCGGGCTCGTCGGGGGACAATTTGGCTATGGAGTCAGCGCCTCCTTCCGAAGAGGGGATTACAACTTCCTGGTGGGGGACAACCCGATTCCCGTCAACCTGCCGACTGACGTCTTCGACAATGTGCACTACTTCATGGCTCGCGGCGCCGGAGTGAGCACAACCAAGATGGGCTGGCACATGTTGGCTTTCGCCGGCGCAACCGCCGAAGGGTTGAGTACTCCATTCTTCCCGGCCGCGAAAGCTGACGCCGGAGCCGGACTCATCTATCTTGACCGGAGCCTCACGGAGAAGCTGCACTTCTACAGCGTGAATATCGTCTCGCAAAAGCAGACTTCCATCCAGGGCGTGGATTGGAAGTTGCGAGACTGGATGACTTTCGCCGCGGCCGCCGGGTTGGGCTCGAATCAGCCCTATGCGGGAGCCAGCCTGACCATCAACCGGAACCGCCTGTGGGCCAGTATGGGCTATGTTTACGAAGGAGACCGCTTCCGGCGGGTCACGGTGCAATCGCCCATCAATTCGGAAGTAGACCGGGGAAATGTGCTGGTGGTGGCCAACCCCTTCCGCGGGCTGCAAGTGACCGTGGGCCATCAACAACTGTTGCAGCCCCAGCAGAATGCTGACCTGCCTTTTGTTCGCGCCAGCGTGAATCAACTTCAGGTCTCGGGCGGTGTCGCCGGGTTCCAGCTCGGAACGGGGCTCTTCCAATCGCGGCAGAAGCAGGAGTCGAATTTCGGGCAGATCCTATGGGCTTCGCGTAAGGTCTCCTCCTGGCTTGAGACCGGGGCACAGTACTACCGCAACGCCCCAAATACCAGCAATGCCAGCAGCACGGTCTCGGCGACCTTCCGCGAGATCCTCTCGCCGCGGCTAAGCATTCTCGAAGTGGTCAACCATTCCCGCCAGACCACGGTGGGTTTTGGGGGCAGTTTCCAATCAAACCTAATTTCGATTGATGTGGATTACTCCACCGTATACCTGCCTTTTGGGAATGCCCAGTTCAAACAGGCTTTGGGTTTTACGGTGCGGTTTCACCCCTTCGGTAATGTGACCTTGAACGCCCAGAGTTACGTGACTTCTGATGGTCAGATGAAATACAGCGTGTCGGGTAGCACATATATCTACCGGGGGCTGCCGCTGATGAGGAACCCGGACCCGGTGGCCCAACATCTGGACAAGTACATAGTGCGGGGCCGCGTCGTCGACGAAGAAGGAAAACCAGTGGAGGGCGCGGCAATCAGAATTGACAAGAACGTGCTGTTCAGCAACTCTTCCGGCGAATTCTTTCTTCGGACAAAGCGGGCCGGCTCTTACCGGCTGGAAGTCGACATTGCGGAGTTCGTTAACCCAGCTCCGTTCGAGATTGTCTCTGCGCCCGCGGAAGTGCATTCTGCCCGCGAGGAGAATGCGACCGTCATCTCGGTCGTGCTGAAGTTCAAAGGAACGGCATCGCGCCCTGCCGAGATGGGAGACAGAGCGGGTCCGCCGAAGCCGGTTCCAACACCGGGAATGGCAGGTGGTGAGCGGCAATGAACAGGGGAATTCTCACCGCGTTGGCGGGTGTGGTTGTTCTGCTGCTTATTTCGGCATCAGTAGCGGAGGGTCAAATCAAGACCGGTTCGAAGAGTAGCAAGTCAAGCCGCCTTCTGCTCCCCGACGCCGAGAGTCTGACCGTCACCGTCACCAGCGGCGCCGCGATCACCTTCGCGCTCAAGGCCAACACCGCCAATAATGCGGGGAGCACTAGCACGACAGTGACTACCTCCTGGATCACGCTCAGGGCGAGTCGCACCGCAGTAGCGGTCTGGGCCTATTTCAACAGCGCGAACTCGGCCCTGGTGCATCAAAATCCGACCAACACGGTGAACATTCCTTCGGCTGCGGTGATGATACAAATCAACGGCGCGGGACAGTACACAGCCTTGACCAATACCAGTCCCTTTGTTGGAGCAGCCTCCGGCCTGCGGATCGCCAACGTCGCGATAAACGCGGGCAACAGGACAGGCAACATAACCGACACGCTGGGCTACAGAATTGACACTACCACCGTCCCGCAGTTGCCTGCCGACACCTACGCCGGCACATTGAATATCCAAGCCCAGGCCACGCCTTGACGGCCGGGTCGGATTCCGTAGCGACGGCAAAGCCTAGCACCTAACAGTGGATATCCCACTCGGCTCGTTTGGGACAGGCTGCCCTCGCGCCCTTTCTTGCAAGCGGGTTGCGCTGATGTTTTGACCCAAGCTTTTCCCAACGAATTCCCAATCAGCTTTTAACTCAGGCTTTAGGACTTGGAACCCGCATCAGCGGTACTTTTCACTCGCCGCCGGTGATGGATCGCGGTTCGGAAGCCAGGCGCAAGTACATCTGGGTTCCCCCGTAACAGATCGGCAGCGAAAGTAAATAATTCCGGCCACTGCCGCGAAACAAAACACAAGAAAAGGAGAAATTGCCATGAAACGCTTTCATCTGTCCGCAACAGAGAAAGGTAAAAGCCTGAAACGTCAGTTCCAAGTCGCGATCGGGTCGCTCGCATTCGCGTCCTTGATCGTGCTACTACTGACCGCAAACCCGGTACAAGCCCAATCGGAGTCCGGCGTCTATCTGAAAGCAACCCTGAGCTCTTTTAACCAAGTCCCGGCTGTCCTGGCTCAGAGCAGTGGAAGCTTTGAAGCGGAAATCAATCCCGACACGACCATCTCGTATACGCTGACCTACAACAACATGAGCAGCGCAGTGGTGCAGGCCCACATACACTTTGGCGCGAGCCAGACCAACGGCGGCGTCATCCTGTTTTTGTGCGGAGGCCCCAAGCCCGCGTGTCCTGCCGCTGGCAGCATTAGCGGTGTCATCACGGCAGCGGATGTGAGCGTGCTACCGGCGAACAACCCGGACTCGGTTATCCCCCAAGGTATTCAATCGGGTAACTTGGCTGGCCTGTTCGAGGCGATTCGCGCGGGCGATACCTACGTCAACGTCCACACGGTGAACTTTCCTAACGGTGAACCTCGTGGGCAAGTCAAGATTCGCTAAGGACCGGCAGCCGGTCCCTGGCGGTAAGTCGGAATACTGGCGCCCATCCTCCCGGCTGCGTTGAGGAAAGCGCTCCTCTCGGGCGATTGTGGCGGGAGGAGCCTGAGTGGAGCCGGAGGGTGGGCGCAGGTTCGTGACCGTGGTCACAGCGTAACTTGCGTTATGGCTGGCCAGACTTGGCGGCCTTAGCACGCGGATGGTAGCGCAGCTTCATGGTCAGCAAAGGCGCGCTGAGGAAGAAAGTGACGGCATTGGGCAGGATGATGGGCAGCGAGTGGATCATGAAGCCGTAGCCCACCCACAGCACGAGCCCTACGTTGAGGCTGATCAGCATCAGCAACGAGAGATCGCGGACGGACTTGGTGCGGAAGGAGTGCAGGGCCTGGGGAAGATAAGCCAGCGTGCACAGCGTGCCCGCGGCAAAGCCGGTTAGCGATGCGAGGAACATATCCCAGAGTACCATTGGCGCAGTTGAAGAGTGGGGACAACATCAGCTTCCCAATTCCTGGCCGAATGGACAACAACCTATTGAAACTTCACACTTAGAGGCAGATCATTGTGTGGTGGACGATCACCTTCCACGGCGAGCAGCTTGTGACGCCAGAGCGCACATATGATCGGGCGGTTTTGGACTCGAGTTTAGTCGGCTGACGGAAGGAAGGCGAAAGCGAAATTATAAGAGTAGGCAGAGAACAAGGGGAACGAGAATGATGACAAAGAAAATTGTTCACGCGTCCAGGCTGGCATTGGGCATACTCATGCTCCTCTGTAGCCTGCCCCTAACTGCGCAGGAGAACTCTTCGAAGCCGACGGTCAACCAGGCTGTTGCCTCCGGCATTTCGGTGCCTCTCAGGACTCTGGCCACGCTGCCAGCTACGCCTCGGTACGGATTTCACGAGGCCAATCCGGTTCGCCGCCTTCCGAAGCGTCCCGCCGCCTCCGTTGTCGACCCGGTGGAACAAAACGTGGCCGAGAGCTCATCCAACTACCCGATCGGTGTCAATGTTCTTGGGGTTGGCAACGGGTTCCCCAACTACGGCGTACCCGATGCTCCTCCCGACACGAACATGGCAGTTGGCGACACGCAGCTTCTCCAGTGGGTGAACGTCTCGTATGCGGTTTTCGACAAGAACGGCAAGGCGCTAACTGGAGCCATCGACGGTAACATGCTTTGGGCGTCGGGCCTTCCTGGAACTTTGTGCGCCCGCCACAACGATAGCGACCCGATCGCGCAGTGGGACCGGATCGCCCACCGCTGGTTGCTCTTCCAGAACGTGTTGTTCGAAGCTCCGTACGCCGTTTGCGTCGCGGTTTCCACCAGCTCCGATGCCTTGGGCACCTACTACGTCTATCAATTCGGGGTCCCGGGCAACGGTTTGCCCGACTATCCCAAGTGGGGCATTTGGCCCGCCGGGTACTTTCAAGCGCAAAACAACTTCGGAACCAGCGGCAGCAAGTTCCAGGGTGCCCAAGTCTGCGCCTATAACCGCGCAAAGTTGCTCGTCGGGGACTCCACCGCGGAACAGCAGTGCTTCCAGCTCACTTCTGGCGAAGATAGCTTGCTGCCGGGAGATCTGGACTCGCCAACTTCGCCACCTACAGGTCAGGATGAGTTTTATATCGGCAGCTTGGGAGACGTGGACACTTCCCATCTGTCGGTGTACTCCTTCCATGTTGACTTCGCTAATCCCGCGAATTCGTTCATCACGGGCAGCGGCAATTCCCAGCTGGTATCTATTGCGACCTTTACCCCGGCGTGTAACGGTAACTTCGGCGGCGATTGCGTTCCGCAGAAGGGTGTTTCGGATCTGCTGGACTCGCTCGGCGATCGCCTGATGTATCGCTTCGCCTACTACAATGACGGCGTGTCCCTTCCCAGTCCGATGCAGCACTGGTACGTGAACTTTAACGTAACCGCTTCGGGAGGGCAGAACGGCGTGCGCTGGATGGAGTTTACGGCCCCGACAACAGTCGTCTCGCCACTCGGAATCGCGATCTTTCAGCAGGGTACGTATGCTCCCGACGCCAACTGGCGATGGATGGCTTCAGTGGCTCGCGACCAGAAGGATGACGTCCTGCTGGGGTACAGCGAGTCCAGTACCAACATGTACCCGTCTATCTTCATCGCTGGACGCACGCCGCTCGATGCGGCTGGCACATTGGAAACCGAGGTTTCCATCGTTAATGGAACAGGTTCGCAGCCAGACACGGGAAACCGCTGGGGCGATTACAGCGCCATGCGGATCGATCCCGTGGACAATTGCACTTTCTGGTACACAACTGAGTACTACACGGTCACGCAGAGCTTTGACTGGAGCACCCAGATCGCTTCGGCAAGCTTCCCGGGTTGTTCTCAAAGCGATGCGTTCGTCCCCGCGACGCCGTGCAGACTGGTGGACACCCGGCCGGAGTACGGCGGCGCTGGCCCGATTCCGGGCGGAACCTTCAAGACGTTCTACCTTCCGCAAATTGCACCGTCGCGAGGCTGCACAGATCTTACGTTGGCCACCGCCTATTCGCTGAACGTGACCGTCGTGCCGAACGGGCCACTTGGATACTTGACGCTGTGGCCCACGGGAGAAAAGCAACCTCTCGTGTCTACGCTGAACTCGTACGACGGCCGGGTGAAAGCCAATGCCGCCATCGTGGTAGCCGGGAGCAACGGAGGTGTCAATGTCTTTGTTACCGACACGTCCAACGTCATCCTGGACATCGACGGTTACTTTGCGCCGCTCAGCGGGTCCACTCTAGCCTTTTACTCGCTGGCGCCTTGCCGCGTGGCGGACACGCGCAACCCGGTTGGGGATCTCGGAGGACCATACCTGAAGGGCGGGAAGCCCCGCGACTTTCCTGTGCTGGAAAGCATGTGCAGCGGCCTACCCACGGACGGTAGCGCGCAAGCCTACTCGCTGAACTTCACGGTTGTGCCGCATGGTCCTCTGGGCTATTTGACGGTGTGGCCAACCGGTCAAACGCAACCTCTAGTCTCCACCCTGAACGCTTACGGCGGACAGGTGACGGCCAACGCGGCGATTGTGCCCGCCGGTACTAGCGGCAAGGTCAGCACATATGCGACGAACGACACGGACCTGGTGATCGACATCAACGGCTACTTTGCGCCGCCGGGACAGAACGGCCTGTTCCTGTATTCGCTAGCGCCTTGCCGCGTGCTGGACACGCGTCCTCCATTGGGCAATGGCGCGTTCAATGGAACCCTGAGTCCTCCCGTGGATGTTGTGAAAAGTCCCTGTGGTGTACCGAGCACGTCGCAGGCATATGTGTTCAATGCGACGGTGGTGCCTTCAGGTGCGCTCGGCTACTTGACGTTATGGCCCGACGGGATGGGCCAGCCGGTGGTGTCGACGCTAAACGCGCTCGACGGAGCAGTTACCTCGAATATGGCAATTGTGCCGGCGGGCACCGCTGGCAAGATCGATGCCTATGCTGACGGATTGACAGAACTGATCCTGGACATCTCCAGTTACTTCGCGCCGTAAACGTTGCCGGTGGCTGAAGTTGCAGCGGTATGAAAGCGCTGGAGGACACGATGACAGACCGTGACCTCAAAGCGCTTTCCTATTTAACGTCCAAGGATCTCGCCTGGACAGAACCGCGAGCGCGGTTTATCGTTCCACGTCATGAACCGACGCGACTTCCTTCAAGGTGCAGCAGTGAGCGCCGCGGCCATGACTCTGCCGCGGTTGTCGTGGGCCCAACAACAGGACCTCAACCGAGTATGGATCGAGATAGGCAAGCGGCACGACGAATCGGTGCAACGCTTACAGGCCTGGATACGGCAGCCGTCGATTGCGGCTGAGAATCGGGGCATGCAGCAGGGCTGCACCATGATGATGGACCTGCTGAAAGGTGCAGGCTTCTCCGGCGTCACGCAAATCCCTACCGACGGCCAGCCCGGGGTCTTCGCCACGCTCGATGCCGGCGCGCCGCGGACCGTCGGCCTCTACTTCATGTACGACGTCAAGCAAGCCGATCCAGCAGAGTGGTCTTCGCCTCCTTTTGAAGCCGCGTTGGTGGACAAGCCCGGCCTCGGCAAAGTCGTCGTCGGCCGCGGGGCCGTGAACCAGAAGGGGCCGGAAGCCTCGTTTCTTGCGGCGTTACACGCAATACGCGGGGCGGGGAAGAAGCTTCCCGTCAATTTGGTCTTCGTCGCCGAGGGGGAAGAAGAAATCGGCTCGCCACACTTCCCGCAGATTGTGCGCAGGCCTGAAGTGCTGGCAGCGTTCAAGAAATGCGACGGGGTTTTCATGCCGAATGCGGCACAGGGACTCGATGGCAACGTTACCCTTACGCTTGGGGCCAAGGGAGTCATCGAGCTGGAGCTGGTGTCGAGCGGCGAGAATTGGGGACGCGGGCCGGCGAAAGACATTCACTCCAGCAACAAGGCGCGCGTCGATAGCCCGGCGTGGCACCTCGTTCTGGCGCTAGCCACGCTGGTGTCTGCCGACGGCAACACGCCGGCGATTGCGAACTACGCGGACAAGGCGCGGCCGATCTCCGAGGCCGAAAAGAAAATGGTCGCGAACGCGGCCAGCCGCCTCAATGAGAACATCGCGAAGCAACAACTCGGGGTCAAGGTCTGGGTCCACGATGCCGGCTGGCAGCAGGCGCTGGAGATGCTGGTGGCGAATCCAACCATGAACATCGAAGGCTTGGTCGGCGGTTATACCGGACCCGGCGGGAAAACCATCCTCCCGCATAACGCCGTCGCCAAAATGGACCTGCGCCTGGTTCCCGACACGACCGCGGCGGAGGCGCTTGCCGCGTTAAAGGCTCACCTCAAAAACAAAGGCTTCGGCGACATCGAGGTGAACATGACGGGCGGCTACGACCCGACAAGTACGTCGGGCGACTCGCAGCTCATCCAGTCACAAATCGCCGTCTACAAGCAGTCGGGCATCGATCCGATTTTGCTGCCGCGTAACGCCGGCTCGTGGCCGGGCTATGTGTTTACGGGCAATCCCTTACGCCTGCCGGCAGGACACTTCGGGCTGGGACACGGCAGCGGCGCACATGCTCCCGACGAATATTACGTTATCGATTCGGCCAATCCAAAGATTCAAGGCATCGACGGTGCAACGCGCTCGTATGTCGAGTATCTGTATGCGATGGGGACAAAGAGTTAGGCTGAGAGCTTCCCGTGTGGTCGGAGTCACGTCACCACGAACCGCTTCGTACGTCGCTCGTGCTTAGTCTCGGCGAGTAAAGACACAGCGACGCCAATGCGCTTGCACGCGATGGGTGTGCTAGATTCGGACGTTCATGGATGCTGCACCCACTATCCTTACCCAGGGCCTGACTCGCAGTTTTGGAGGACTCGTCGCCGTTGACCGCATCGACTTGCGCGTGTCGCCGGGGCAGTTCTTTGGCTTCCTTGGCCCGAACGGCGCGGGGAAATCGACCACCATCAAGATGCTCACCGGTCTCCTAGCGCCCAGCTCGGGCCGGATCGAAATCCTGGGACTCGATCTCGCTTCCCATCCCGTGGAGGTGAAGCGGCAGATTGGCGTGGTTCCCGAAGGGATGGCTTTGTTCGGGCGACTGACCGGATCGGAGTTCCTGAACTTCGCCGGAAGGATGTACGGACTCGATCGCGAAACCGCGGCCAAGCGGACAGTTGAACTACTCGACTTTATGCAGCTTGCCGATCAGCCGAAGAAGCTGGTCACTGACTACTCCCACGGCATGCAGAAGAAGCTGGCGATGGCGGCAGCAGTGATTCATGGGCCGAAGGTATTGTTTCTGGACGAACCGTTTGAAGGCGTGGATGCCATCGCTGCCGGCACTCTGAAGGCGATGCTACAAGGCATGATTGCGCGTGGGGCCACGGTTTTTCTTACCTCGCATGTCCTGGAAATCGTGGAGCGGCTGTGCAGTCACGTCGCCATCATTCATCAGGGACGTCTGGTGGCGCAGGGGTCGCTGGAGGAACTTCGCGCCGGAGTGGAGGCGCAGACGCCTGCAGGGCGGGGCGATGGCTTGGGCGCATCTGGTGAAAGACTGACTCTGGAAGAAATTTTCCTGCGCACGGTGGGCGGCTTGCGCACCGATCAGGAACTCTCATGGTTGGGATAGACGGCGGACATAATCGGCTTCCGATGCCGGCAAACTGTCTCCCAGAGCAATTCGCGTGACCGATCATGAGTAAAGCCGACTTCGCCGTAAGACGCAGCCAATTGACAGCGATTGCCTGGCTGCAATGGCGGCTCTTCGTTAATTCGCTACGCTCCACGCGCGGTCAACTGGAGCTGGTTGCGCGCGTTGTGGTGGCGCTAGCGTTCGCGATCGTTGGACTCGGCGGCGCATTTGGCATGGGCGTAGCGGCATTCTCTTTCGTCTCAGAAGGAAAACCAGAGCTGCTTACGCTGCTGCTCTGGCCGGTGTTCTTGTTCTGGCAAGTCTTCCCCATCATGGCGACGGCGTTCACGAACAACCCGGATTCTTCCGAGTTGCTGCGCTTTCCGCTTAATTACGGCTCGTATTTTCTGGTGCGGTTGGGGTATGGCGCATTCGATCCCGCAACCGCTCTGGGTAGCCTATGGTCGCTCGGAATTCTGATGGGCATAGGAGTTGCGAGACCTCGTCTGCTGCCATGGTCGCTACTCGTGCTGCTGGTGTTCGCTGTTTTCAATCTCCTGTTCATGCAGATGATATTCGCCTGGGCGGAACGCTGGCTGGCGCAGCGCCGTACGCGCGAGATCATCGGCATTCTATTTTTTCTTCTGCTCCTAAGCGTTCAGTTGATTGGACCGCTGGCGGGATATTTCGAAAAGCGGCCACAACCAGAAGTGCGCCGGCGCGTTTTACTCGTAACCCCCGTGCAGAGAGTTCTTCCCCCGGGTCTGGCCGCCGACGCCATGGCGCAAGTCGCGTTTTCACGATTCCAGTCGGGACTCGGCTCATTGGCTCTGCTGTGCGCTTTTGTGTTGGCAATCGGGTACTTGCTGCACTTGCGGCTGTGGGCGCAGTATCGCGGAGAGAGCCTGAGCGAGTCGGCCGCCGCAGTCATCCTTCCGAAAGATCGGCGTCTGCAATTGGGATGGAATCTGCCCGGGTTGGCATCGCCCGTGGCAGCCGTATTCGAAAAGGAAATCCGTTATCTGCTCCGCAGCGGCCCCATGTTGCTCACATTGATCATGCCGATTTTCATGCTGGTCATCTTCCGGTTTGGACCGATGAACGCTGATCGGTTCTCGGGGAGCATTCCGGGGTACGCCCCCGACGTGGCATTTCCTACAGCTGCCGGATTTGCACTCCTCACGCTAAGTAATCTGGTCTATAACAACTTTGGCGGCGACGGCGGTGGCATCCAGTTCTTCTACGCGTGCCCGGTGAGGTTTCGCGACATCGTGCTGGGCAAGAATCTTACTCACGCAGCAATTCTAGTGGTGGAAACGACTGGGGCGTGGATCGCCGTGCTCTGGCTTTACGGCAGGCCTTCACTGGGGATAACCGTTGCCACGCTCGCCGGTCTGTTATTTGCCGCTCCGGTGAATTTCTCTGTGGGTAATTTGCTGTCCATCAATTCTCCTAAGAAACTGGATTATTCGACCTTCGGACGACAGCGCGCGTCCCAGATGACCGTGCTGATCAGCTTCGGAGTGCAAATTGTCGTCGTGGTTGTCGGGGCGGGCGCGTTCGGGGTGGCGCGGCACTATGGGAACTTTTGGATTGCGACGCTGATATTGCTGATTCTGGCGGGAATTTCGCTCACGGTTTACCGTGTGGTTCTTAGTCGCATGGATCGCGTCGCGCAGGCACGTCAGGAAACGCTGGTTGCCGAACTCTGCCGGGCTTAGTCTGCGCAGCTCGCTGCGGCTCAATGCTTTTCCGGATTCCGCAGCAAACGGTGTCAGCGTTCGGCCTTTCCTCAATTACTCTTTAACGAGCGCACGATTTCTACTGAGCACTTAGCGTGGCGGGCGACGAACTCGGCCACACTGCCGAGCAAGAAGCGCTGGATGCCTCTCTGCCCATGCGAACCCACGACGATCAGGTCGGCGCCCCACTCTTCCGCTGAATCGATGATGCTCTCTCTGATGTCACCGACCTCGACGAGGGCGTCCACCTTAAATCCCGCGCTACGCAACTGGCTCGCAATTCGCTCGACTAATTCCTCGGCTGGCTTCTTCTGATCTTCCAATTCAGGCGCGTAGCCCGGCGCCATTTGCGGGGGAGCAGGCGCACTCGGCTGCAATACATGCAAGATCCGGACCTCTGTGTTCTCTGTTCGAAACTGTTTGACCATGGCGCTAACTACGTCGCCTGAGGATTTTGAATAGTCAATTCCCACCAGAATTTTCATGACTCCTCCTCCTCAAAAGCATTGGCACCTCCAGCGACCGCACAGCGTGACAGCCTACAAGGATATTTCAGCTAGGGCACTGTCCCAGCCTTTAAGAGAGCGCGCTGACCACCGCAGGATAATACCCCTGTCCGGGCGTTACCACAATCAGTTAGGACTCCGAACGCTGGCTGCAGGAACCCAATTGGGCATCCCTGGCGACCTGCGAGTTTCCTTGTCGGGAGATACACTGGAATGTGAAAAAATTCATCGTTGTCGTCATTGCGCTTGTTGTGTTGCTGCTCGTGTTCTTCGCGGCACGTTCAGCAACACCTGTCGTAGAGTTTGCTTCCGAAGTCACCTCGCTGGGCCAAGCCACTCCCCTCACTGTTCACGTACGCGATCCCCGTGGCATTCGCAGGCTGCAAGCGTTCGTCGAGCAGAATGGCGCCCGGTACCAGGTCTTCGAGATGGCGCAGCCGTCGAAGTCGTCCGACAATACCTGGAACTTCACGGCTGGTGTTAAAACCACACCCCAGTTGCAGGCGGGCAATGCGAAATTGATTGTCGAAGCGACTTCGAACGACCTGCTTAGAAGGACAGGCCGCGCCGAACGCGACCTGACCGTGGTTACGCAACCGCCGACTGTCAGCGTTGATTCCGAGCAGCACTACCTGTATCTGGGGATGGCAGACCTCGCCACGTTCCAGGTTTCGGGGAGCTGGACAGAAGCGGGCGTGCGAGTCGGCGATGAGAAATTTCGCGCGTGGCCCATGCCTGGCGGCAAGCCGGGCCTGTTTTCCATGTATGCGTTCGCCTGGAACATGCCGCCGGATACCGTGCCGCTGGTTTATGCTGCGAACGGCACGGGAAACGACGTGACCAGCCCTCTAGTAGTCGTGTTTCCGAAGAAGGAGCAGCCGAAGTATAAGGTTCATGATCTGCAGGTGAGCGACGCCTTCCTGCAGAAGGTGATTAGCGAACTTGACCCGAACGGAACGGGTGATCCGGTCGCGCGCTTCGTGAAAATCAATAGCGAGATGCGCCGCGCCAATAACAAAGCGTTGTCCGATCTGCAGTTCAAGACCACCGACAGATTTCTATGGTCCCGACCTTTCATCCGCCAGCCTCACTCCCAGGCGGAGTCGAACTTTGCCGACGTGCGGAATTACCTCTATCACGGCCAGAAGATTGATCAGCAGGTCCACCTGGGATACGACCTGGCGGTTACGCAGCACGTCGGCGTGCAGGCGTCGAATGACGGCAAGGTCGTTTACGCGGCTCCTCTGGGAATTTACGGCAACTGCATCGTCCTCGACCACGGCTATGGACTGCAGACAATCTATGGCCACCTCAGCCGGATTGATGTCCATGAAGGCGACGCGGTGAAGCAAGGCCAGGTGATGGGCGTCAGCGGCCAGACCGGCATGGCCGGAGGCGACCACATCCACTTCGCTATGCAGCTCGACGGCGTCCAGATCGATCCGAAGGAATGGTGGGACGCACACTGGATTAAGGATCACATCGCGAGACGGGTGGAGCTACCGGGGTTCAACCCGTAACGCGAGCCGTCACCAGATACCAGTTGGGAAAAGCGTCTCGCGATGAGCTCTTGAACGAGAGAAGACTGTTGCGGGTGATTTGTCCGGCATCCTGTTCCCGCACCGGCCAGCAATCCCTACCGCTGAGCGCAGCATGGCGGTTTGCCCCTGCGCAAACCAGAGCTGCGAAAGTGGTCTACTCTTCATTCTCTTTGCGATCACCGCCTTGCTCTGGCAGCATGGACAGCCGTTAATCGGCAATGGTAAGCTGACCGTCCGATTGTTTAGGTGCGAGGCGGGGGCGATATTTCGAACAGGAAATTTCTCCAGCCCCGGGGATGGCAACCCATGGCATCCGATCCGATGACCGCGCCCGTGACGACAAGCGCCACACCGGGCATCGCACAGCCCGTAGCCACACCGCTTGCGCGTGCCGCAATCTTTCTGGTGGTGACTCTAAACCCGGGCCCTGACAATCGTGCCACTCTTCGATCATTCTGTGGAGACCTTGCCGCACTGCTGCGCGCGGTGGGATTTCGTGACATCGAGGCGGGACTCTCGTGCGTTTTAGGATTTGGGTCGGAAGCCTGGGACCGGCTCTTTGGGCCACCGAAGCCAGCAGAGCTACATCCGTTTCGTGAGATTCGTGCCGGAACTCGACACGCCGTCTCTACGCCGGGCGACTTGCTGTTTCACATCCGCGCCAAGCGGTTCGATTTGTGCTTCGAACTGGAGACGCAAATCGTGGCACGTCTCGGCGATGCCGTTTCGCCGGCCGACGAGGTACATGGATTCCGTTACTTCGACGATCGCGATCTCATCGGCTTTGTCGACGGAACGGAGAATCCCACGGGCCAGGTAGCGATCGACGCCGTGGTTGTCGGCGAAGAAGATGCCACGTTCGCGGGCGGCAGCTACGTCATCGTGCAGAAGTATCTTCACGATCTTGCGGGCTGGAATGCTCTGACCACCGAGGCGCAGGAACGTATCATCGGCCGCACCAAGCTGTCTGATATCGAATTGGACGATTCCGTCAAGCCAACATCGGCGCACAACGCGCTCACGACCATCGTCGAGGATGGGAAAGAGATTAAGATCCTGCGCGACAACATGCCCTTCGGATCGGCCGCGCAGGGTGAGTTTGGCACCTATTTCATCGGCTACAGCCGCTCACCCCGTACGATTGAGCAAATGCTGGAGAACATGTTCATTGGCCGCCCGCCCGGCAATTACGACCGGCTGCTCGACTTTAGTCGCGCCGTGACTGGAAACTTGTTCTTCGCGCCCTCTGCGACATTTCTGGAAAACGTAGCCGAGGACGAGCCTGCGGTTGCAGCGGCTTCCGCCGAGCCAGCGGCTGAAGCCTCTCTGGCTGTGCGCGGGAACGACGGTTCGTTGGGTATTGGTTCCCTTAAAGGAGAGATCCCACATGAATAATCTGCATCGCGAGCTTGCCCCCATTTCCGATGCCGCTTGGGCGCAGATCGAAGAGGAAACATCGCGCACGTTTAAGCGCCACCTCGCGGGACGGCGTGTGGTCGACTTGCACGGGCCGGCAGGCACCAGCCTCTCCGGAGTCGGGACGGGACATCTGCAGACGATCGCGGCCCAGAGTGACGGTATCGTCGCCCGACAGCGTGAGGTAAAGGCGCTGGTCGAGCTGCGCGTTCCGTTCGAGCTGGAGCGCCAGGCTATCGACGACGTCGAGCGTGGCGCGAACGACTCAGACTGGCAGCCGGCAAAGGACGCCGCGCGCAAGCTCGCTTATGCCGAGGACGGCGCCATATTCGAAGGCTATGCCGCCGCCGGAATCGTGGGTATCCGGCAGGGGACCAGCAATCCAGCGATGACGCTTCCCAGCGATGTGCGAAAGTACCCGGAAGCAATTGCCCAAGGCCTGAGCCAATTGCGGCTCGTCGGGGTCAATGGACCCTACTCGGTGCTCCTCGACGCCGACGTTTACACAGCCCTGGCTGAAACCAGCGATCAGGGATACCCCGTACTGGAACATGTCAAGCGATTAGTGGACGGCAAAATCATTTGGGCTCCAGCCATCCACGGTGCTTTTGTGGTGACCACCCGTGGCGGCGATTTCGACCTGCACATCGGCCAGGACGTTTCCATTGGCTATTTGAACCAGACCGATACCACAGTAACCCTCTGCTTGCAGGAGACGTTTACCTTCCTGATGCTCACGGCTGAGGCAGCTGTCGCGCTGGCTCCGCCGGTAAAGACGTAGAAGACGACCTCTTTTGCGACGGCACCGTCAGGAGACTGGCGGAGGGGAAGGTGACCCGACGGGACTTAGAAACCAAGCACGATTCCTTATCTTAAGTGATACAAAGAACACCCTTCGTCTTGCCGCCTCCAAAATATGCCGGAACTGCCCGATATCGTCGCCTATATCCACGCCCTCGAATCACGGGTCGTAGGGCAGCCGATCGAGCAAGTACGGTTGGCGAGTCCCTTTCTGCTTCGCACCTCAGAACCACCACTTACGGAGGTGGAAGGCCACGTTGTCCGTGAACTGCGGCGGATTGGCAAGCGAATAGCCATTGGAGTCGAAGGCGA
The DNA here is from genome assembly GCA_963782275.1 of uncultured Acidobacteriaceae bacterium. GTDB lineage: Bacteria > Acidobacteriota > Terriglobia > Terriglobales > Acidobacteriaceae > Bog-257. The sequence continues at coordinate 186,749 of CAWAJA010000021.1, forward strand.
TCTCTGGCTGGTGTTGCATTTGATGATTGCCGGCCGCCTGCACTGGCGACAGCGAGGAGCAAAGTTGGCGGGACGGCAGAGTCTGGCAGCCTTCGATTTTCCCCACGGCTCGCTGGTGCTCACCGAAGCCGGCACAAAGCATCGCGCGTCGCTCTACGTGCTGCGTGGAGAGGAAACGTTGCCATCCGTCGACCCGGGTGGAATCGATATCTTTGCCAGCGATCTTGGTTCCTTTCGTAACGCACTCGGCGCCGACAATCGTACGCTCAAGAGGGCTCTCACCGACCCCCGCATTATCAGCGGAATCGGGAATGCCTATTCGGATGAGATCCTGGACGCTGCCCAACTGTCTCCGATTGCGCTTACCCAAAAACTAAGACTGGATGAGTGGGAACGGCTGTTCACGGCGACTCTTGACACTCTCAAGCTCTGGACAAACCGGCTGTGCAGCGAAGCGGAAAAGGGCTTTCCCGAAAAGGTGACTGCTTTTCGCGACGGGATGGCGGTACACGGGCGTTATGGGAAACCATGCCCGAGGTGCGGCGAAACAATTCAGCGGATTCGTTACGCTGACAATGAAACCAACTACTGCGCTCGGTGCCAAACCGGGGGAAAACTTCTGGCAGATCGAAGTCTCTCGCGACTGCTGAAGTCTGACTGGCCGCGTACGATGGATGAACTTGAGGCTCTAAAACGCCGATAGAAATTCCTGTTTCGGCATGACGAGCTACGCGGATTTTCGAGGCCGCAGGTGAACTGGATGCGATTGGTGCAGAGGTAGCAGGCTTCGGACCGAGGGGCCGAGACAGTAAATGATGGAGAAACAAGGGATGGATGAGGTAATCGAAAGACAAACCGCGCTGTATCTGGAGGATTTGCACGTCGGCCAACGGTTTACCTCCGGCTTGTATCACATGGACGAGAGTGGGATCAGAGCCTTCGCTGCGGAGTTCGATCCCCAGCCCTTCCACCTTGACGAGGCGGCTGCACAAACCAGCATCTTTCGCGGGCTGTCCGCGAGCGGTTGGCACACTGCTTCTGTAGCCATGCTCCTCTTGGTAACGGGCGGGCTGCCTTTGGCTAATGGCATCATCGGCTTGGGTGGAGAACTCGCGTGGCCAAAGCCAACGCGACCCGGCGACACACTGCGGATGGAAAGCGAGATACTCGAAATACTGCCCTCGCGCTCGAAACCGAACCAGGCCGTTGTCAAAGTACGAAGCACTGCATTGAATCAACGCGGAGAGCCACTGTACGTATTTACCGCAAAGGTCCTGGTGTTCAAGCGTCCGTCCGCGTAGAACTGATGTGCGAACGGATTTGTGGGTCCGCATCTTCCAAAGGCCGAGCCGGCGACCAAAAGCCTGGGCGCGCGTCCAAGTAACAATGCTCCTCTTGCGCCGACGAAGTATTGTGTTGCTCACGGCGGGTGCGATGCTGGCCTTCGTCGGGCGCTCAAACGCGCAGTTGCCTGCACAGCCGCACCTTAAAGTCGAGTTGATTTCCGAACAGCCTACCTCGCCACCAGGCCAGCCTCTGTGGGTCGGTCTGTTGTTCCGACTGGAGCCGGGCTGGCACATCTATTGGCAAAACCCAGGGGATTCCGGTGAGCCGTCCAGGACCCAATGGAATCTGCCCACGGGATTCTTGGCTGGCTCGATTCGCTGGCCGCAGCCAATACGTCTTGGAGGCGGATCGGTTGTAGATTACGGCTACGAAGGACAGGTGCTACTGATGGCTCCCCTTCAGGCGTCGTCAAGTCGCAAGGAGACATCGCTTCCAAGCCTGTCCGCGGATGTGAAATATATCGTTTGCCGCGACGTGTGCATCCCCCGGGAAAGCTCATATTACGTTGTCAGCTCCAACGGGCGGCGACTGGGCTGCCTGGCACGCGCTATTCGAGCAAACACGGGCACAGCTTTCGAAGCCATTGCCTGCCGGTTGGAAAGTAACCGCAGTATCGGACAAACAGCATTTCGTATTGTCGGTGCAGGCGAGGTCGCAACCGGCAAGCGCGAGCTTTTTCCCGCTCGAGCCGAGCCAGATCGACAATTCAGGCGCGCAGGAGTTTACACCGACTCGCAGTGGATTTCGCCTAACACTGAAGAAGTCGGACCAGTCAACAAAGCCGATTACCAACTTGAAAGGCCTTATCGTCCTCGGGCCAGGCCGCGCCTTCGAGGTTTCGGCTCCCGTCGTTTCGCGGTAGGCGTGAGCAACCGCGTGAACTTGGAGGAAACGATCGATGATGACTGGGGTTAAGAGGAGGCGGGGGAGGAATAATAAGAAATGAGAAAACGGTTTGCTGCACTAACCCTAATCGGATTCGCTTTGATCGCGTTCTCGCTCGGGTGGGCGGCGCGAGTCGGCGAACCTGCGCCCGACTTCACAGCGACAGATACAAATGGCAAAGTCCATAAGCTTTCCGAATACCAGGGCAAATTTGTGGTCCTGGAATGGACAAATCGCGGCTGCCCTTACACGCAGAAGCATTACAACAGCGGAAACATGCAGCGGCTGCAGCGTGAATGGACCAGCCGGGGCGTAGTCTGGCTCACGGTAATTTCATCTGCGCCGGGTAAACAGGGGTACGTCACCGCATCCGAAGAGAACGCTTATCTTAAGCAGGCTAACGGCGCACCCACCGCCGTTTTGTTGGATCCTGCTGGCACCCTGGGTCACCTCTACGACGCAAAGACTACACCCCATATCTTCATCATCAACCCCAAAGGAGCCCTGATCTATAACGGGGCGATTGACGACCGGCCCACCACGGACGTTTCAGATGTGAACGGCGCGAAGAACTACTTGTCGATTGCGCTCGAGGAGGCCACATCGGGCAAGCCGGTTAGCACTCCAACATCACGTCCTTACGGGTGCTCAGTCAAGTATGCTGACTAGTATAGTGATTCCTATATAGTATATCAATGGCTAAACGACGGAAAGAGTGTCCAGTTTGTACTTCCAGCGGAAGACCACGGGCGTCTCATTGATTTCCTGGAGGTAGAGTTCAATCCGCGACTTCAACTCGTCTGCTGAGGCGACCCGAATGCCGCGCAGCAGAGTCTTGGCCATTTTGCCGAAGAAGGATTCGATCAAGTTGAGCCAGGACCCGTGTTTGGGTGTGAAGGTGAATTCAAAGCGATTGGGCAGGGCTCCGAGGAAAGCCCGTGTCTCTTTGGAGATATGCGCAGAGTGATTGTCGAGCACGATACGGATGCGTGCGCCCGCGGGATAACGTGCGTCGGCCAGCTTCAAGAATTCAATGAACTCCGCGCTACGATGCCGTTGGCGCACCAACCCGAGAACCTCGCCCGACACCAAATCGATGCCGGCCAGCAAGGACAGTGTTCCGTGCCGAATGTATTCATGATCTCGCCCTACGGCGGCATGCTTTCCTGGCTGTGGCGGCAGGTCTGGGGCGGTATTCTCGATGGCTTGAATGCCGGGTTTCTCGTCATAGGAAAGCACGGCGATCAAATCCGCAGGCGGTGCGCCTTTCTCGCGCCAGATCTCCACCTCCCTGTAAACGTGCAGGACCTGCACCATCTTTGCGTCAAACTCAGGATCGCGTCGCTCCAAGTAGTATTGGATCTTGTGCGGATGTACCTGGTTGGCGTTGAGAATCTTGGAGACCGTTCCGCGCCCCAACTTGGCGAGGCTCGGGTGGCCAGCCGCGTGCCAGTGTGTGCGGACATGCTTCGCCAGCAACCTTGTGGTCCACAACTCTTGGGCATAGCCCAGATCCTTCGGCTTCTGGCATGCCAGAGCGACAACCCACGCTCGCGCTTCCGCCGTCATCGCCGGTCGGCGGCCCCGGCCCGGCAGATCGACCAACGCCTGCGCCACGCCCAAATCCAGGGCCTTGCTCACGCACCGCTCAACCCGCGGCCGGTTCGTGCCTTGGGTTCTAGCGATCTCTGAGACTGTGTCTCCCGCGTGATAGCACAATAGAATCGAAGCCCGCTGGACCCGGCCGGCCGGTTCGCTTCTCGACTGCGAGAGCATAGCCAGCATTTCAATCTCGCTGTTGCTCAACTTCAACGGGGCGCGGCGGCTGACGAAGGGCAAGCGACAAACCTCCTCGTAATGGCAACGAGGAGCTTACACCACGATACGCTGTATTGCAACATTATTATGGAATCGATCTACTAGACGATGATTCCCTGCCAGCGCCATCTCTTCGACATCCCCGACGACGTCGCTTACTTGAACTGCGCTTACATGTCACCCCTGATGAAGCCGGCACTGGAGGCCGGAACCGCGGCGCTTAACCGCAAAGCACAGCCGTGGCAGATTACGCCCGGTCATTTCTTCACCGGCTCGGAAGAATTTCGCGCAACTGCCGCGCGGCTTTTTGACTGCTCGGCCGACTGCGTCGCCATCGTTCCCTCGGCCAGCTACGGCATCGCAACCGCCGCGCGAAATTTGCCGGTGAATAAAAGCCAGAGCATTCTCGTACTCGAGGAGCAGTTCCCGTCCAATTACTATGCCTGGCAGCGTCTAGCCGAAGATAACGGCGCGTCTCTAAAGATCGTCCCGTGGCCTGAAGACAACGACTGGACCGCAGCCGTGCTGAATTCCCTGACTGACAATGTGGCCATTGCCGCACTGCCACACGTGCAGTGGACGAGCGGCGGAAGACTCGACCTCGTGCGCGTCGGCGAAGCATGCCGTAAGCTCGGTGTGGCGCTGGTTCTCGTTCTCACCCAGTCGCTCGGTGCGTTGCCCTTCAGTGTGCACGACGTGCAACCGGATTTCGCGGTCGCCGCCAGCTATAAATGGCTGCTGGGTCCCTATTCAATCGGGTTCCTCTATGTCGCTCCCAAATGGCAGGGCGGAATGCCGCTGGAGGAGAATTGGATTCAGCGTGCCAATGCTAGAGATTTCGCCAGCTTGATCCTATACACAGAAACCTACGACGCGGGCGCGCGACGATTCGACATGGGTGAGCGCTCCAATTTTGCGCTGCTGCCCGCCGCCCTACGTGCCATGAAGCAGTTGCTGGACTGGGGAGTCGTGCAGATCTCCGGGACGATCGGAGCGCTCAACCGTCAACTGGCTGAAGCTGCGGCGAACCTGGGATTCTCCGCGCCCGCCGAACCCTTGCGAGCGCCCCACTACCTGGCGCTGCGGAGGAAAGAGGCGATTTCGAAGGAGCTTCCTGAAATGCTCGCGAGAGAGAAGGTGTTCGTCAGCGTCCGTGGAAGTTCGATTCGAGTGACTCCGCATGTCTACAACACGGTGGAGGACTGCGACCGGCTCATCGCGTGCCTGCGTCGCGTCGCCGTTGTGTAGGCCCACGAAACAAACCGCCCTTACATCCGTTTCTTACATTCTCTAGGCACTACGAACCGCAAAACAATACGGCCGCCCGCTAGTCAAGACCAAATGGGAAAGGGATTGCGGGAAGAGTTCTTGAACGACAGGATCAAGTCGCGTACTTTGGTGCGACGCTCCAACAGGGTGGCGCATCGGGAAAACTCCATTCCCCTGCGTTGAAGCAGTAACCCTGATCGATGAAGCTGGCGGTAAATTTACGTTCGCCCCGGCGCTTCCAGAAAGCCGCTTGGCGGCCGTCGGCGTTGCACGTCCATTTGTCGAAGGCCAGTACTCCTGCAAAGTGGCGCAGATTACGCACTCGCCCAATCATCTTCTCGGAAAGGTAATCGTGCACCTCCCCTTCCGTTGGTGGCACCACATAACGTGAACCAAATGACGGGCCCGCAGTGATCGGGGTCTGTCGGCCACAAAGCTCGAAGCGCAATTGTGGTGAGTGCTCAATCAGCCAGGGGTTTACTTCAACGACGTCGGCTAACCGTGGGCGGCTGGATGCGGACGTAGATGGCGAACGCGAGCGAGCTGAGCGCAATTACTGCAAACAAGATCGCCAGGAACATGGCGCGATTGGCGTATGCGCGCAGCATGCCGTCGTGTTCGTAATACCTCGTGAAGCTGGCGACCTCGGGTGTTTCTCTCCGCGACTGTCGTGTTCTCATCATTCTGCACCCATCCCTGCCCATCGCATGGTTCTGCCAATCGCGTGTCCGGCCTGCCAAGCCGCAAAACCGGCAAGGCTGCGGCCGTTGTAGCCGCTACCTGATTGCGCGGCAGCGGAAGGCGAATCGTTGCCGCCCTGTTGAGCGGAAGGAGTTGAACTAGCGGAGGGGAACTCACCGCCAGCAGACATCGTTGCAACTGCTGCGCCATTGACTCCATCGGAACTTGGCGGTGTGGGTGGTCTCGAATCGCCGGTCACGGCGCCACCACCAGCATTCAGTGCCTGAACGCCTCCGCCTGGGCTTTGGCCGACCGCTCCGCTACCTTGACGGAGAGCACCGGAACCACCTGACGTAGGGGATGGCGGCCCGCCGGACGGCGCCGCCCGACCTGCAGCCAAACCTCCCCCCGCCGGCGAATGCCAATCCAGACGCCACCGCTCCCGCGGTCATTGCTCCACTGATCACAGTCATCAAGGTGCCGCCGATGTCGCCACGGACGACGCGGCTTGCGATGAAAGGGATCAGGGCAACCATGATCGAGAGCAGCACACTCGCCACGCTCATAACGATGACTTGGCTGGAGCCAACAAAAGCTTGCAGAAACGATCCGTTGAACTGCATCGGACCCCGTCGCTCACCGAAGCGGGATATTGGTGAACAATCGCGACGCTGATCGGCGCGGTCTCCCCCTGACAATACCTCGCTGACAACGCCGCGACCTTCAATTGCCGGCGTGCCGCAGTTTTGCAGGCACACCGGCTAACCTCAACTATTTCTTTTCGGCAGCCTCGTGCTGGTTTGCCTTGTTGACGGCAGCCCTTACCGCCGCCAGAAACGGGTCGCTGCCCGCCGGGGCGTGCACATTGCCTGACAGAGTCTTACGGAAGGAAACATTCTTGCCGTAGAACGCAACCGTGGAGTCATTGTCCTGCTGGATTTTGGCGCCATCCACTGCGACTCCAGCAAACAGGCCTTTGGTACGCGAGTAGCTCAAGGCCTCCGTGTTCATCTTCCAGTCGGTGCCAGCCGAGGCATGCCTTCCAACCGGGCCGGCTGTGGCTGATGCCTCACCGCTCAGTTCGAACTTACTCGAGAGCAGCCCCTGCACACCCTTGTCATTCATGAACAAGATGACGAGATCGACTGACTGACCGCCAGCCTGGAAGCCAAAATTGCCGCCACCGATCGAAATGAATGCCGGCGCACTCCAACCATGAGCCGTGCGGCAGGTGACCACACCGCGACCATGCTCTCCGCCGACGATGAAGGCGCCTTTCGCCATGTCCGGCACCACAGCGATACACTTGGCGCCATTCAGCACTTCTTCAGGAATGCCCTTATCGGGCGCAGCCATGATCTCGTTCATGACCAGGCCGGCAGCTTTTAGGCGCGCATTAGGGTCTTGCTGCCCCGGACCAGCGAACGCGAAGGTTCCCAAAGACAACGTTAACAAAGCAATTGCGTACTTCTTTATAAGCACTCCCTTTCCATTCCACGTTATTCTGTGGACGAACTTGTGAGGGCGAAACCCTCCGAAACATCAGATTGCTCGACGACCAAATCACCTCGACTTTTCTCAGGACGGCTCTATGTAGATCGAGCCGCCCTGATCCTTTTCATTTCATTGATCTAAATCCACTGCAGCCTAAGCCGGCTTTTTCTTCTCTTGATCGTGTTTCTCCTGCGCCGGCTGCGGGGTTTTGGGCTGTCCGCTCGGGACCTCCTGTTTCGGCGGCACTGGCACGTTCGGCTGCGTTACAGGTTTCTTGTCCTCAGGCTTCTGCGGATCGCTGTGCTGTGGGTTGCGATTTTCTTGATCCGACATTTCACTTCTCCTTTTGCTGGTCTTTACTGTTGTTGGTAAGTTGTTGCGATCGTGTTAACTGTGATTTAAGCGTTTACGGGGGCAGCAGGGCGGGCTCGTGCGCCGAAGCGATTGGTTCGTGGGGCTGATATGTGTGGCCCGCTTTAATACAGAACTCCGAGCGCCAAGATGACGCCCGCCGAATCTCTGCAGTGCTGAGCGGGGAACGCCAGGGCGTCAGTTGCTCGAACGCAGGAACATTGCTCCGGACAGAGCCCGCCTAATTTACTTCTCGAACACTTTCTTGATCTGGCCGACCTTTTTTTCGACTTTGCCGGCCCTGTGTTCGGCTTTGCCTTCAGCCTCTAAGTCGGGATTGTTAGTGACTTGGCCTACCGTTTCTTTGACTTTGCCTTTCACTTCATGAAAAGTGCCTTTGATCTCGTCTTCGTACTCGTACTCATCGGTTTTCTCCTTATCGTTGAGAATTGCCTAATTAAGGAGCGGGACTTCCGTTACCCGCCCAGGGAACAGCAGATTGTTCGCCGGACCGGACACAAAGGGTGGGCCTTCGCGAACGGCCCAGCGCAGGCCTCAAGCCGCTTTGAGACCGGGAACGATGGTGACGGGCTCTGCCGCCCATGCAGTGTGGGGTTTGGACGCTAGCATCTTCATCTGCGCCCAGTCGTACGGGAACTCGCGGCCGCAATCGAGGCAAACAACGTAAGTCCCGGTTACGGAGGCTGCTGTAGTGCTGCGGCGCAGCTTGCCGCGAACGGTGATAGGGAAGCTGCACCGTTTGTGCCAACAACCGAAGACCAGATCGAACAGACTCATATAGCCCTCCTCGATTGAAGCTACGGTCCATGCCGCCAGCCGGGGCTTTCGCCCGTCTTCATAAGCGACAAGCCGGTTTCGGCTGCTTGACGGCCGTTTTAGAACCGGTCGCGTTAACCGCGCCCGCGCTGCCAGTACCAACCGCCTCCACCAAGCAAGAACACAACCAGGACGATAATCAGAATCGTTTCGAGGCTCATATTGAAGTCCTCCGAAGAAAAGTGTGACAGATTGACGATTGAGCAGTCTGTTCAAAACAGAACACAATTAGGCTCAACGGTTCCATCAATAAGTTTCTCAGGACAGAAGCGCATTCTCACGGTCGGCGCGGCCGGCCCATGTTTCCGGCGATCCGCGTGCCAACTACGCTGGTACGGATGTGCTCCAAACTCTGGGCCCTCATCACCATCGCGCCTTCTCCACGAATGAGCAGCCCATTCGACGTCGCGTATTCCCGCCTCCAATTTTCTCTGCTGACACTAAAGCAGGATGGTGTTCAATTTTGACCATCTTTTCGAAAAGACCAGGATTATCTTACAAAGCTCGGAACTGATGCAGCAGTTCGGCAGGACTGGAAGGTGCAATCATGATCGACGTCATCATCGCTGACCATCAAGAGCTTTTTCGGGTTGGAATGGCGGAGGTACTGGCGGTCGCAGACGACGTTTGCGTCGTAGGTCAGGCGCAGTCTCCCGAACAGTTGCTGAGCGTATTGAAAGGTTTCACACCTCGCGTATTAGTCCTCTCGACGAGTTTTCTGCCAGCGTTTTCAAAGATCAAGCCCATGTTGAAGCGGAGCAAGACCGCACTGCTCGTGCTCGCTGAGGAGAACGACCGGGTCGCCTATATGCGTTGGTTGCGAGCACAAGGGATCGTCTATCGTTCGATGGATGGACCCGTCATCGTGGATGCGATGCGCCGAGTAGCTCGAGGCGAGTTGTTCGTTCAGAAGCGGAGTTCCGACATGCGAAAAGACCGGCCGACGTTGCCCGAGAGCGCACGGAGTCTAGGAACCGCATTCCGGTCATTCTTTCCGTCGATGAGAATTCGGCAATTCTTTACGCGCGTTACAAGATTTTGCAAGGCGCGGGATACGGAGTATTGAGTGCTACCGATGGCGAGCAGGCTTTGAGCATGTTCGAGGCGTATCCGGTGGACCTTGTCCTGCTCGATTATGCAATGCACGGCACGGCCAGTGAAATCGTCGCCCACAAAATCAAACAGTGCAAACAAAACATTCCCGTCATCGCGGTTTCACCGAGCCCCATTACGGAGGAGAGTCTCACCAGCGCGGACTGCATTGTCACAACGGGAGAAGGTCCGGTCCTGCTGTTGAAGAAAATTGGACAGCTACTTGCGTCCCTTTCAGCCGTCGGATGGGGGGAGCAAGAATGACGACAACCGAGACTGTGCCCTCGAAGGAAAGAGACAGGTCCACTGCCAAGGGGAAACGAACCGGACGATGGAATAGTATTTGCTGAGGATGTTAGGCTTCTGGGTTTGAGGCAGGTGCTATTTACGGCTCCGCGCTCCCCGGCTTGGCCGCCTGCAGGCAAGAAGGAATCACGCCGCACCTGGCGCATCCCATCCCGGCCTTAACTTTTCACGACAATCACCAGAACACAACATCTGCCAACAAGGAGAGATCGTCGTCAAGCTACTGACCGCGATCGAGGCTCTTGGCAGTTTGAATATCCTTCGCAGCGCCCGATCCAACAGGTTACTCGTTCCGCAAGGCCTCGATCGGATCCAGATACGCAGCCTTTCTCGCCGGATAGTAGCCAAAGCCGATGCCTACCAACGCAGAGAAGAATACTGCAAGCAACACCGCGCCAGGACCAACGGCTGTCGCCCAGCCCGCTAGCTGCGAGATCAGCAGTGATGCGCCGATTCCAGGATACTCGCAAGCCGCTCACCCTGTGGTTTCGAGCCATGTGGTGGGTCACCAGTCAAAAGAACGGAGCCAGTGCCCTGGGGTTGCAGAGGCTGGCCGACGATGAACAGGTAAAGTCAATGCATGGTAGTTCGCCGCCTGCCGTATTTTGACTATCGTAGCTGCTATTCTCACTTCTTCTTATGTCGCAGCTGCCAAGGTCGTGAGGGAACCCCAATTCGGAAACATCGTCTCGGGTACGGAGACTGCCTTAACGCAAAAGGTAACTTTCATTTTGAACGCACCGTGAGGTATCGCAGGAGTAATGATGAAGACCAAGAAGTGCTTGACGTGTGACATAAATGGGCTTATCTATATGTCAGATGCCTCGCGCCAACCATATCGAAAAGGAAAGGTTTCCCATCGTGCCGAGTCGAATCGATGCTCATCGACAGGGATCCCCGCCTCTTCGTCCATTCGCAAATGCTCCCGCTCCCACTCGGGGCGAAGCGGTATCCCTCTGGCTTGACAACATCAAAGGTAAGGCTACTTCTAAACGAGTCCTGGCCGCACGATGCCGAGCTTCTTCATGCGGAATTGCAGGGTGGAGCGGTTCAAACCCAGCTTTAGCGCTGCGCCGTTCGGTCCGGCAAGCACCCATCGGGTCTTCTTCAGGGTTGCTAGAATGTGCGCCCGTTCGGCCTCTTCCAGGGTCTGCGGCTTCCAACCATCAGCCGCAGAAGCAGTCCGGGACAGCTCGCCAACCGGAACCCGCAATTCTGGACCGGAGCTCAGAATCACTGCCCGCTCGATCACGTTCTCCAGCTCCCGGATATTGCCCGGCCAACTGTAGTTGATGAGAGCCTCCATGGCTTGCTTGGGAACGCTTTCGATGTTCCGGTTCATGCGCCGGGAGAAGCGCTCGACAAAATGCTGCACCAGCAGCGGGATGTCTTCGCGCCGTTCGCGCAGCGGGGGAACCCGGACGGGGAACACATTCAACCGGTAGAAAAGATCGGAGCGGAATTTCTGCTCCTGCACCAGAGCGCCCAGGTCGCGATTGGTGGCGGCGATCAGGCGCGCGTCGGTGGTGAGGGTGCGCGAACTTCCCAGCCGTTCGAACTCGCGCTCCTGCAGGACGCGCAACAGCTTGGGCTGGAGCTCGAGCGGAATCTCGCCGATCTCATCCAGGAAGATGGTTCCCCGATTGGCCAGCTCAAAGCGGCCGATGCGTTGCGCGATGGCGCTGGTGAAAGCGCCGCGCTCATGTCCGAAGAGTTCACTTTCCAGCAGTCCGGTCGGAATGGCGGCGCAGTTCAGCTTCACGAAGGGACAGGCATGCCGCGCGCTCAGCTTATGCAGCGCACGCGCAATCAGTTCTTTCCCTGTCCCAGTGTCGCCATAGATAAGGACGGTGGAATCGGTGGGGGCAACGGTTTCGATTTGCCGTAAGAGCGAACGGAGCGCCGCACTCCGGCCGACGATTTCCTCGAAGTTGGTCTCGCTAGGAATTTCATCTTCAAACTCGATGTTCTCGGGATTGAGTTTTTCCGTGAGCTGCTCGATATGACGATAGGCCCTGGAATTGTCGATGGCCATCGCCACCTGGCCCGCCACCTGAGCGAGAAACTCGATGTCATCTTGGCCGAAATCATTCTCGTCAAATCGTCCTACCACGAAGAAACCCAGCTTGGAGCTGCGGCTGATCAACGGAAGAGAGCATTGAGCCTTGATTTTCTCGCCGTGAGGAAGGCAGCTTACTCCGGAACATCTCGCGGCGGAAGAACACTGGCTTTCACACTCACAGACGGATTCATCCGCTTCTCCACAGTTCGGATTTATTTCGCGGCTGACCACAATGTCGAGGAGATCGAAGTCGACGACCGGACGCAGTTCAGCGGCAATGCTGGTTACCAAGTCTTCTGGCCGCGCCGACGTCAGGCACCGTGACAGGCGGAGTAATACTTCATAGCGTTTCATGAAGGCATCTGATCGATTTCTATCGGATTCCACCTGAGCTGCGGCTTCCGGCCAAAACTGTGGAGGAGCGGGAGTGAATTCGACTAAGCTTGCCATATCAATTCCTCACTATTTTAGTTTAACTTTCTATCCTTTCGTTCTTGTCACGCATTGTCGAACCAATTCCTCTTTGCCGAAAGCCCAGAACGAGTCCTGTGCCGACTATATCGGGACGCCAGAGCGACTCTCTTGAGATGAGGGAATACCCTCTTAAGGGGGTGGGAATTAACTCTTCCGAGTTCGAATCTTGATGAGCCTCCACCCAAAAAGGCGAGCATCGACGGACAAGACCCATAAACCTGGTCCTAACATTGCGAGAGCGCCACACTGCCCTGACGCGAGAGCCCGCCGAATCAATGCCTTTTCCGTCGTCGCGTAGACAAGGGAGCGAATTACGCGCTGACGGACAACAGAAAGATCGAAGCAAAGGATTTGCAGCGGGCTCTGGACGGAAACGGCGGCAGGGACCGGCCGCAGCTCAGCTGTGATGCTGGTCACCCGGTCTTCTGGTTGCACCGACGTCAGACACTTCGAGAGGCGCAGTAAGGCTCCATAGCGTTTCGTGAGCCCTATCCGACCGCTTCCTATCTGATTGCTCCCGACCTGCGGATTCCTGCCAGAGGTTTGGGGAAGCGAACGCGAATTCAGCTAAGCTTGCCATGTCGATTCCTCACTAGTTGCGTCAAATCGTCCGGCAAGGAACAACAGCAAAGATGGTGTGGAATTTCCATCTTACGTGTCTACTTCTGTCTTTTTGCTTTGGTCAGCTTGTGCTTGGCCGACAGGAACTGGCTCGTGCCGATGAATCCTGAATCACGGCTTCCCGGCCGGAGCAAAACTCTTGGCCATGCCTACCTCTGAAGCGAAAGCGCCTCGAGAGCCATTGTGGGCAGTCGTGGGTAGATTGGCAGCTCGCTCCGCATCTTCGGTCAAGCGGACCGCCCCCTTCATCTGTTGCAGGGAGACGAGCATGGAGTTCCTTGAGACGCGGCGCACGATAGGATTAACCACCCAGCGTAGCGCAGTAGGAACGTCGCGACTCAAGGCAATCGCCTCGACTTCCACATAGGTTCCGCCGTCTCTTTGCTCAAACCTGGCGACGCTGTACAGGCGCCAGATGTAGCCGCTGCCATGATCCGGCGGAAGCTCCTGCTCGTCCGGGCGGCCCTGGTGCCGGATCTCCTGCACCCGCGTGGTGTGCGTGGTGCTGTACCATCGCCGGTCGTCGATTTTGAAGTAGCAAGTCTCGTACTCCATATCGAGCGCCGTTTGGGCGACGACCTCCTTGTTCACCACGCGCATGGAGTACTTCTCACAGGGCCCGTCGCTGCCAAGCAACCTGGAATCAACAACCGTGGGCTTGTAGTACTCCTTGTAGTTGCTGTAATCACGCGCGGCAGACAAAATGTCTTTGATACTGGCATTCGGAAGAAAGGCCGCGCCCACCCAATCGTGGATCAACCCTGAGGCCACCGGTTTTGGGTTTTCCTTCCCGACGGACGAGACCAGAATCTCACCATCACGGACACGCTGAAGGCGCTCGGGCTTCTGGTCGACCCACAGAAAGGGTGTCTGGGAGACCATTTGTGGACGGGCAGCATCGAGGTACGCATTCCAATAGACCAAAGTGTCTTGGCTCAACTCAGCCCCATGGGAGAGCGAGGGCGCGACGAGACAGCCCAAGTATACGAGCATGACAATAAGGGCTCGGAGTGTGCGGAAGCTGTAACGACTGCCATAGCTCGTCTGTCTTGCGGAGTTCCCTTTCATGGTTGGCCACCTCTTGTTGTTCGCGCAAGCGATGGATTCGAACGACAGAATCTCCAACTTGCGGACTACTCGATCTAAGGAGCAAGGCAGATGCCAAGGTGTGATCAATGTAAGTGGCTGAGAAGTCAATGTATTGACGAACTGAGGCCGGACGGTCGGGGCAAAACTGTCGACCGTACATAGGCAGTGGCAGCTTTCTGCCCACATTTGGGCAGGTTTTCGGGAAGGGCCGCATCGCCCTCTAGCGAGGCAGGGTTCGGTATGGCCGATGAATTCGTCCAGGTGACGGTTGAAGCATAAGCGCAGGGGTCGATTGAGCAAAAACTGGAAGGTTCCGCGAGAAGCAAGCCTCGAGGACCGCGCTTTCTTAGATCCCGACGCAGATACGCCTGAGCCGATCTCCCAGGCAAAATTAGGGCTGACTGGAGTGTCGAGACGTCCACTTATGCAACACGAACTCTTGGATGATGCCGAGGGCCATGCGACCGCCGACGCCAATCAACGCACTGCGAGCTACGAGTGCAGCGCCACGGTCCTGGCTCGGATAGTAGGCATTCGCAATCGCGCCGGATGCCAAGTCGCCAATGATGTTCGAATAATTGATCTCACGACGCCCGTCGTCTCCTCTGGTGACAAATGGGGTTGCCATCGCATGCAGAAGGCGGGATTTCGTTGTGCCAGTACCTTGATAGAAGTAGCGGGGGTCCTGGTGAAAGAGAGAGGGCAGTAGCGCATCGCCAAGCAAGATCTTGGTGTAGCCGCCGGCAAAGGTTGCGCCAAGGCGCTGACCGTAACCGGCTGCACCCTGACGGTAGCCCGGGTAATCGGCTGCCTGATAAATTGCGGCGTTCAGGCCGAAGCCACCCATCGTGACCGGGTCCGTTAACGCCTTCATTGCAAGCTGAAACTTTAGTTTTGGTGTTAGCGGTGCAGCATCGTGCTCATAGGTTACGTAGAAATTGGGTACGACGCCGAAGACGCGCTGCTTTTCCTGGATTTTCACCTGCTCGGCGGCGACTTGCTCCGGGGTAACCGCGCTCACTGAGATTTCTACCGGTGCGACCGCGAGAGTAACGCCAGTCAGTATGAAGGACTGCCCGGACTGGAGAATAATCTCGTTGGAGGTCCAGCTTTTGAACCCGGATGCAGTCACGAGGATCAGGATCGGTGTTCCAGGGTTAATACCGTCGAACTTAAAAAAGCCGTCATCCCCTGTCACAAGGGTGCGACTCTCGTTCCGCCCTTGCGAGACAACAGTCGCGTTAGGAACCGTGCCGCCGGTGATATCGAGCACCGTTCCCATGATCGTTGCCGTCTGCGGCGCCTGCTGCAGAGGTTCCTGAGCCTGACTGAGTGTACCTGCCCAGAGCACGATGGCAAGGGCGCCCGCTGACTTAGTGATTCCGAGGGTCATGAAACACTCCTGCCTTCCACATTGCAAGCGCCGAGCCAAACGAGTCCAGCGTAACTGTATGTATTTAGGAACTCTTCGGAGGGCTGAGGTGCCGATCGGCGCGACAGGTTGACGTTCCGCGGGCACTTAGAACGCTAGACTGGCAGGGGCCTCATCCTCTTGCTTTAGAACAACGGAAACTTGGAGTCTTGCCAAGACCATGAGTTGCACCTCAGAGGCAGGAGTTATCCTCTGCCAATCTCCGGCTCGCCAGCATCGATAGTTGTGGAGGGCCCGCCTTTCCCGCCGGCGCAACTGATGAAAGCTGCTTTCATGTAATGTTTATCCTTGCGGTGTAATTAGTACTACTTCTTTGAAAATGTTTGTTCGCGCCTTATCGGTTATCGCCGGCATACGCACTGGAACTCTCCTCCGCAGCGTCCAACCCGCCGGGTGCGCGGATGCTGCCAAGCCGGGTGCTCAAGGCTGCTTCGCTCACGAGCAACGCTTGGTACTGCTCGTCGTTCTGCAAGGCGCCAGGCGACATGTAGTGTTGGGCCATACGCATCTCGCGATCTTCGACTAGCAGTTCATCGCTCCAGCGCTGGAGGGCGTCGAAGTACTCCAGCAGCTCCCGCATAGTGGCGTGATCAGCCTCCGTGGAGGCAGCGAGGGCGGCCAGATCCAGAGCATCGGCAGCGCGGTTACGGTCGCTGGCCAGCCATAGCTTCTCCAGGGGATAGCCATTGTTGATCGTGTAGGCCAGGTCGCTGCGCATGCTCCTCAGAGTCGAGAGGGCGTGCAGCGCCGCAGCGGAAAAGTGCCGCGACATTCCGCCGCCGCCCGCCTCCGCCTCGGTTTGCGCGGGCGCCGACTGGCGCGGAGCAACGGCCCGGGACTCTTCTTGCTCTAGCGTCGGCACCGGGGTCGTATGCGAAGGCGAGTAAGGGCATCAGCAGCACGGCCGCCACAATGATCTGCGCCACTCGTGGAGCCGATGCCCAGGCTATAGTGTCAAGCTTCTTATTGGGCCTTTGATCGCGCATTGTGTCTCGTCCTTTCAACAGTTTGGTCTTCCGCCCGCTAGCTCTCGCCCGGCGTTCCCGGCCAGTCAATGATCCCACCTAGCCTCCAGGGGTTCCGCAGCAGGTTGATGGATAACTGGCCTTGGTCGTTGATACCCAACTGCGCTGCCGGGAACACGACGCCGCTACTCTTGCTCTTGTCCTGGGTATTGATATCGATTTCACCGGCGCTCAGATCGTAGGCTTTCGACCGCGTGTCGAAGTAGGCTTCGCCAAACTCGATGCGGCGGTTGGTCACAAAGAGGATCTTTCTGCCGGTCGGGGTTGGGACCATCTCGATATAGCTGACGTCATACCCGAGCGTGCCAGTGATTGAGACGTGGCCCACCGCTTTCATTTTCTTCAGAGCTTTGACGAGACCCTCGTTGGAGCCCTGCTGGAAAGCTTGCACGAGAACGTCGTGGTCCGCCGGAGTCGAATACTGGTAGATGATGAGCGTCACGTTGACATTGGCCCCTAACTGGGTGCCGGTTCCCCAAGCGGTGGCGCCGATGGTTTCATTCTTATCGTGGGAGAATCCCGGGATCGCCATTGACATCAGCACGCCTAGCAAGATGAGGAACTTGGATACACTGGAACTCGCTACCATTGTTTTATCTCCTTACTCATGTCTCTGTTGCTTCACACATAGTTCGCAAGGCACGCGTCCTGCCATCCCGCAAAGCGAAACGCACCTGTCTCGCAAATGCCTATTTGTAGTCAAGCGCGATCGCCAGTTCGGTGCTGGGGCAGGCGACCCGAAACGCCGCATCCTCGAATCCAGGCAAAGTGTGACGTACCTCGGGGTTGTTGGAAAATCCAAATCCCTCCTTAGGCTTAGTCTTGCCCATGAAATTGCGATGGATCTTCTCGTTTTCGTTTTGGTCATGTTTTACGGCAATGGCATAGCGCCCTAGTGGAAGGGTAAATTGGGCGGTGGCCTCGTCTCCCTGAATTGGAAATTCATGGTGAAAGACTGCCTTTTCATTTGCTTCGGGCCATCCGTCCGGTGAACTGAAAACGGCAACGCCCAAGTCGCCATTCGCATTCCGGAATCCAAAGACATTGACGATGACTGCACATGAATCGGACTGCGCGAAGGCAGCAAGAGGCGCCGCACCAATCAGAGCAAGGAATGCTGCACGCAATATGATGTATTTCACGAGGTTCTCCTTTACATCTGCGGAAGGCTGTTCCGCAGGTTTGGTGTCAGTGCGGCATCGGCGGTGGCGGCATCGGCGGTGGCCCCATAGCCGGCGGCCCGCCAGACGGAAATCCGCCGCTCGGCAGCCCGCCAGACGACGGCCCCATATTTCCTAGGGGTCCAGACGGCGGCGCGCTCGGCGACTGAGGTGTTCCCGTCGGCGACGGTCCGCCGGCGCCCGGCCCGCCGAACCCGGACGGACCCTGCGGCAGCCCGCCGGAGGCGGGCCCGCCCTGTGGCGGCCCACCACGAGATGCCGATGGGGCTCCTCCCTCAAGCGAATGGCCCGCGGCGGGATTGGCGCCCGCGAAGCGGTCGCGCATGGCGGAGGTCGGATAATCGACGCCTCGCCTGTGCACTGGATCGTGCTGCCACGCGCTCCCTTGCGCCGGCGCCGTGCGTCTCGATTCGTCCCAGAACCGATTGTTACTGGTGTTCAGCTTCAGATTGCGGTTGCCCCAGTCGGCCTTGGCCCAGCCCCAATGCTCATGATCGATGTGATATCCCGTGCTGTGCCAGTCGTTGATCCTGACGTTGGTGACCCTGACCGACGCGTAGCCGTAGTAGCGGTGATAATAATAGTAATAATCGTAATAAGCCGCCTCAGACGACATGCCGTACACTAGGAGCCAATCGTAATCGTCGTCTTTCACGTACACGTATTCGGTCTGTGAGGGCTCGACGATGATCGTCTCCTTGTCGTGAACCACGGTTTGCTCGGAGTTTGACTTCAGGTTGCCGGCGGCTTCCGCACGCCCTCGCAAGGCTTGCACCGTGTCCATCACGCGCCCCTGGTCCTCGAGGAACGCGTCACCCAGGCGCTCGGTCCATTCGAGCTTCGCGCTCATCATCGCGGTCACCTTGGGATATGCGGCCAGCGACTGCACGCTCGGGTCCCAATTTTTTTGGGCAAGCTCGTCGTCGAGCGCCTTTCCGCCGAGTCCTGGGTTCTGCTTGAGGAAGCGGTCCGCCTCGACGACCTCGAGTGGGTACGTGGAAGCCATCAGCACCTGGCTGAGCAGGGCGTCGGGGTAGAGCGCGATCGGGGCGAGCAGCGCGTCGAGCTCCTCCCGCGAGAACGACTGCGTCGTCGAAGTCGTGCTCGTCGCTTTCTGTACATGCGACGACTGCTGGGTGCTTTGCACGCCGCTATTCTCTTGAGCATTGGCGGAAGTCGCCAGCGCACACGTTAGTAGGAATCCGATGGTCCAGCGTAATTTCAACTTGAGCCTCCTCGTTACTTGCCGGCCTGAGGCGGATAGTTCTTAAAGAGCTTGGCCATCGCCTTCTGCAGGTTCCTGTAGTTCTTATCAGGGTCTTTCTTAAGGTCAATGGTTTTGGTGCCGTCTCCGCGCCAGACCAGCTGCTTTTTTGCAGGGTCATACAGGTCTACGAGCAGCGTTCCGACAGGAATAGTGGATGTTTGGCCGGTGACTGTAGCGCTATCGAATCCGCCCCAACCTCCGCCCCATCCCCAGGGGCCGCCGCCGGTACCAAATGCCGACAAGTTGATGCCTTTTTCTTCCCTGACGATGGCGTGATAGCCAACGTAGAGATCCGCACCCGTTTCGACCCTGGTGAGACCTTTTTGAGCGAGTTGTTCGTCCACTGCACGCTTAATGGACTGGTCGATCAACTGATCCGGCACCGCCCCGCCCGGGCCCGGGAGGTCGACCCATTGGTAAGTTTTGTAGGCTCCAAAGTTCGCGTTGTGGTCGTAGTTGTAGTGAACATCCTGTGCATAGAGAGAAGCTATAAAAAGGATGAACAGGGGTAAGAATGACAGTCGTTGAATAAACCTCATTGAGCTTCCTTTCCGCTAATATGCTCTGCTTCGTACGAAGTAGAATCCTCGATTGGCTAGTCCTGAGATTTGAAGCTATCAGCAAACGGGCTTTTGCTTATGATCGGCACCTCGTGAGACTGGCCCATGATGTCGTTCCATGTAATTGTGTTATCGCCTACGTGGACGAGGACTTCACGGCCAACTGCATACCGTATTGCTCCCGACGGTGACGGCGACGGAGTCAGGACAACGTAACCTGTTCGCCCTACTACCGCCGACACTTCGTAAAGCGCGTCATCGGGATTCGAGTTTCCCGCAGACGGATGCGGATTAACCGTGATGATGGTCGCCAGCTGGTATGTCGATGACGCAGGTGAAGATTGACCGATCGCAAAGACTGGCAAACAAAATATCAGTATTCCCACGAAAAGTTTCGGCATTGTGTCGCTCCTGTATGAGATTCCCCATCTTCGGAATAGTCGGGCTCCGCCGCGTGCGTGCCGCAGGACCACCTGGCACTCAGCACTGTCATAGCTGGATCTCCGCGTCGTTAGGCGAGCGCACGGCTCACGCCTCCGACAACGCGTGGCGGGCGGGGAGCCGCGTTTGCTGGTGCTTAATCGACATGGTTTCCAGCGAATAATCAAACTCGGCCCCGCAGTTACAGCACACCCGATATGTCCGTCCGCCGATGGTGAAGGCACGGCTAAGATTGCCGTGCCAACAACCGAATAAAAAGTTGAAGAACTTTGTGACGTTCAGCATAAAACCTCGCATGGCGTTCGCCATTGTGGAAGAGGGCACGTCTAATGCCGAACCTGATGATGGCTAAATGGTTGATTAGCAGTCGCATTAGGGGCTCAGAAGGGACAGTTGCCCGCCCTGATACGGTCACTGGCAGCATGCCAGCATGGGATCGTGAAACGGATGTTTCAGGATTCGATGCGACAAGCGCTAGAGCCGGTAGGGGAACAGTACTTCATCCTTCAGTCCGCACCCTACGCCCGTCTTTTTGGCCAAGCGGGACGCCCGCGGACGATGCTACCTCATCCGAGGCACCGCGAGTGGTTGGTGTCGGAACACCAGCCACCCTCAAGCAGTCGAGTCGGCGAGCGTTCGTTCGTTGTTAATGTGACGCGCCGAAACATCTGCACTGCATAGCACGCCGTCGGAGGCGAGTTCGAGAGTGTCGAATGCAACACAATATGCTGCTTCGACGGCGCTGCGGCTGACCCCGAGCTGCGCAGCAACTTTGTCATAGGAGTCATTTGCAATGCCGCGCAGTACGAGCACGGACCGGCAAAGCACGTCTAGCCTGGATTATTCACGAAGTCTCTAGTCAAAAAAGCCAGATCGACGCCACTGTCAAACAGGAGGTGCCGCTCATACAGTGCTTCGCTGGTTCCGGCGAACTGCCCTGGACCGTATCCGTATCGAGAGTTAATGAGTGTGGCAGCATCCGGCAATGCCTGCCGTTTCGGTACAGTCTTGGTGCCCATAGTCAAGCCCTTCAGCGATCCTGCAGGAATTGGCGACGCAGCCTTCGCATCCCGTCGCTTTAGCTGTTGTGGTCCGCGCAGGCCGAAACTCGCGCGTTAAGGCGACGCCAGCGAACCAGTTTGCGGATGCCGTAAATAGCGAGTACACCCAACGCGAGTCCCCCAAAAGTGTTCCCGCTCTGCCAGCGTAGGCAGCAACGCGGTCCAAGTCATTGCTGAAGACAAAGCCGAGTCCGGCATACACACATGAATAGAGACCTGCCCCAGTTGTCTCAAGGGTCAGGAACCGGAGACGGCTAGTGCGGGATGTTCCGGCTAGGGGAGGCGCTACCGCGTCCAGTCCCGGGACGAACTTGCATAACACGAGAATAGAAGGCCCATACCGGGCAAAGGTCTTTTTCGCCCTCTGATCGGCGGCATCGGGGTCTGGCGCGAAGCGGTGAATCAAGTGCAAAACCTTGTCACCCCGAAGCCGGCCCGCCTCGTACCACAACCAGTCAGCGAGCACGCAGGCAATCACAGCCAGGCAGAGCGCGGTGGCGAGGCCCAGCTTCCCGGCGGCGGCGAGCGCCCCGGCTGCGAGCAGAAACAGAGGTCCCGGTACTGGCAATCCTACCTGGTGCACGAATACTGCACCGAACAGTACTAAGTAGCCATGCTTCATGATGAACTCGACGATAGCGTTCATAATCTCACGCAGGACAACCCGAGATGTCCCCTATCTAGACTTCAGTGACACAGCCACTGACTCAGCTGTCCAGTTGCGAGTCAATTGCGGAATACACCGCGGCCTGTCGAGGGCAGTTTCTTGGTGTCGACCACTAGCTTGGCCGCAAATTCTGGATCGCCAGTCAGCGCCATTGCGAACCAGTACAAGTCTTCCAGCGTTTGCATTTCACTTTGCAACGCCACATCAATTGTTGAAATTTGGCATCTCTCTGTCGGGTTTGGGTGTAGGGACTTCATAACTGCGTTTCTCCTTGAAGTGGGACGTGAGCTTGCTCCTTGCTCGGTTCGCATCCTGGGGCACGCCTGCCAGTTCTGTGACGTACGTGTTGATAACCTGCCGACCGGTCGCTATCCATCGGCAGTTGCAGACATTCGCAGACATGGCGGGGATAAGCAGACTCGGCGGCAAACTTCACCCCGATTCCCTTTAACCACAGCAGCACTTCTTCGCCGACTGCGTCGACGAAACTCACCTCCGACAAATCTACAACCAGGTTCGAGGGAACGACGGAGCGTCCGATCAGCGTTCGGGCATGCTCCGCAAATTCTCGGACGAGCCGGCCTTCCAATCGCATCTTTATGCCGTCCGGAAGTTCATAGAATTGCATTCGCAGCATCTTGGCCTCCGCTTGTTTTGGGGCTTCTCAGGCCTCCGATAGCACTACGTTGCAGATGGCGTACCAGACTTCAAGTGCCGCAAGCTATTGAAACTACTAGAGAGAAGTCAAATCTACAGTGCCGATGCCTAGCAGCCCGTGGCGCAAGTGGTGGTTTTTCTGCAAGGCTGGCGACGTAGCCGGGTGCGCAATCTCACGAAGCACTTGACAACGGATGCGGAGGGCCGGCTTCTGCAAAGCCGATTCTGATTTATCCGACCCCGGAAGAGTAAATAAACGAACAGAACAAGCCTGCCAGAGCGGTCTCTCAGCTCTCGCGGTGTGCCCGCACCCAGCATCTGGCGCAGGATCAAGCTCAAGTTGAACGCTCCGACATGAATCAACTGCCGCTTCAAAATGTTGTCCCGTCCGCGGAGATGGCAGCGACGCATGCCGCCGGTTTCGTAGCAGTGTGCGAAGCTGCGTTCCACCAACTCGCCACGTCGCCGCAGTAAACTCTTGCCGTACTCGCTTCGTACCCGCCGCCGATTCTCATAGACTGCCTGCTGTTCGGCTGGCTTGCCTTGCCAGTTACGTTGCCCCTTTTGCTGCTTCTCCGGTATATAGCTGCACACCTCGTAACTCTTCACTCGCTGGAGGACTGCGCCGCTGTGATACCCCTTATCGGTAACCAACTCTTCGATCCCGTTGACGTTCACCTTGGGCTCACGGTCGGGCTTCAACTCCGCCTCGCGACCCGCCAACTCCGCCACTGTCATGCCTGCTTCGCACAGGGTTGCGTCCAAGCTCGTCGTGTTGCCCTTATCGGCACCCGGCAACGTGACGGCCACCACCGCGCCCGTGTCCAGATCGACCGCATGCTCAGCCTTGTGCGCCAGGCGGGTACGCCCATCCTTCATCTTCGCGATCCGCGCATCCTCGTCCGCTGGACTCTTCCAGTGTTTGTTGGACGTGCGCTTCTTGCGCTTGCGATCCAGTCTCACCAGGTCTTCCCGGGTCGGGGTTTCGATGCCCGAGGCCTTGGCTAATCCGCGCAGAAATTCCTCGTAACTCTCACCCGTGTCGCGCCGTACGATCGAGCGCATCGCCGCGTTAGCTTCCAGCGTCGTGGCATCGATGGCGATCCGCTGGCCCTTCAATAGCCCGCGATCGGCCAGCACTTCCAGCACCCAAGTGAACACTTCGCGATGCGTGTCCACATCGATCAACCGCCGGGTGCGCGATATTGTGGAGTGGTCCGGGGTGTTCTCGTCGAGGCCAATGCCCACAAAACGCCGCAGCGCCAGTGAGTCTGCCAGCCGCCAAGCAATGCCGCGCTCCGCCCCGATGCCTTCGAAATATCCGATCAGCAGCGAACGAAAGTAAATCCCCGGCGTCAGTGAGGGCCGTCCGTACCTGGCCGCATAGAACCTCGCACACCGCCCCTCGACAAACTCGTCGAAGCGCTCCGCCTCCAGCAACTCGTTCAGCCGCTGATAGAACGGATGCCCCGGAGCCGAGGCCAACTCCGTGTGCGCAATCCAGATGTCCTCTTGCTTCTCCCGCTGCTTGCGCGTGCCCATTGCCATGCGCACATTCTACGAAGAGAGTCTGTGAATACCTCAAATGTTTTTGCTTACGAATCTAGACTTGCACCACGGGGTGCTAGCCCTCATGTGGGCATTGCCGCCATTCTGGCAACGGCGGTCCAGAAATCATGCTGGACTTAGGTCTGAGAAACGGTGAAGTGGTTCGAAATTCTCTTCAAGAACATCAGCTGGGACTGCGTCCCACTCCGATCCCAAGAGCAAGTGCGGCAACAGCCCGGCGGCCCTTGCCGTTCAGCGACCGTGTGATTGCTTTGCTCAAGGCCATTTCGCAAAAACAATCGGAAAAAGCGGGGATCTTTTCTATCGCGGTCGGCTAGTGTACTGCGGCAATAAGCTGCATGCGATAAAAATCCAAGCCAGCCTGCATCATGTGCTTCCACATCTCCTGCGGCGCTCGAGAAAGAGGGGCACAGGGCAGCGGTTTTCGATGGGCAGTCGCATCAGATGAGAAACTGTGATTTCGGCGATCACTTTGTCTCTGTTCCTCTTCCCAGTCATTCGGTTCTACTCCTCTAGTCCGGGAGCGTCAAAAATCCGCTGATCCTTAGCGCTATGTGGTTCATAGTTACAGCCCCCTGTGTTCGATCTTGGCCTGCTAATTCTAGAGGCAATGCAATGCTAAGAATGAAAGCCGGCTAGCATCGGTACTGTGCTTTTGTGATGCCGAGCCGACGAATTTTGTGTTGCAGAGTCGTACGCTTCAATCCGAGCCGTTCGGCGGCTCCCCCATCGCCTGCTACGCGTCCCGACGCGGCTCTCAAAGCTTCGATGATTACCTCTCGCTCGGCTTCATGGAAGGTACACGCTGGGGCAGAAACTGTGAGAGAGTTAGAGACCAAGAGTTCGGTCATTGGCACTTCTAATTCCTCGCCACGGGAAAGTATGACTGCGCGTTCGATAAAGTTTGCTAATTCCCTGACGTTACCTTTCCACGGACAGTTCGTCACGATCTCCATCACTCGCTGGGGAATAAAGTTAATCTGCTTCCGCATTCTTCGTGACAGCTCCGACACAAAAAAGTTCACCAGCAGTGGAATGTCCTCGCGACGTTCCCGAAGGGGCGGGATCTCGATCGGAAAAACATTAAGTCGATAAAACAGGTCCTCGCGAAATTTCTCCTCCCGAATCATGGCTGGAAGGTCGCGATGGGTCGCGGCAATTATGCGTACGTTTACCTGGATCGTTTTGGCGCTTCCCAGGCGCTCGAACTCCTGCTCCTGCAACGCACGCAGTAATTTCGGCTGCACCTCCAGGCTGATATCGCCGATCTCATCGAGAAACAGCGAGCCGCCGTCCGCCAGCTCAAATCGGCCCTTTCTTTGCATCAGAGCTCCCGTGAATGCACCCCTCTCGTGCCCGAACAGTTCGCTTTCCAGCAGTCCGGATGGAATGGCAGCGCAGTTCATCCGCACATAGCTGCGCGCGCGCCGGGAGCTGAGGTTGTGAATGGCGCGCGCGATCAGCTCCTTCCCCGTGCCGGTCTCACCATAGAGCAGGACGGTGGCATCCGTAGGCGCCACAATTGAGACTTGTTCCAGCACCTTCTTGATGGCTGGGCTCTTTCCGATGATGCCTTCGAAGCCGTGCTCAGAGCTGAGTTCAGATCCCAGATACAGTTGCTGGTCTTCGATCCCGCCTAGTTTGGAAAGCTTGTTCCTGCGAGCCCTTCCAGATCTGTGAACGCAACAGCCGCGTACCCCATATCATCCTCCTACCTATCTATCACTCTACATAGCAGAGTGACTACATAACGAATGAATAGCTTGGATTTCAGCAAGCAGCTCAAAGCTATCTTTGCTAACGGTGTGCTCCAGTGCCAGGAGCGATGCTATGTACTCTGCTCTCGTCTGTGAACAGTGAAGCCTTTGCTTCACTCTCGTTGCCAGGGCGTAGATCCGATCCAGATCCATAAAATCTCCTTACAGGCTTACGCCGAGTCCGTGTGCCAAAACGCAGTCGTACTCGTTGGCGGTTAACAACTCGAATGCTTCTAAGGCAACATCCTCTTCCCGGAAGTTGCTTGAGCTGGCGAGTTCGAAACAATGCTCAACCGAGTCCTTAAAATTCTCTATCTCTGGCATGACGCCTCCTATCCCGGAACCCCGCCTCTTGCCCCATTGGCTTGAATCTGTAGCGGGAGGCTTTGGTTCGTCGATGAACGGATTATCCACCAGACTCCGTTTGCGCACAGCCCCAGATCGGGGCAAATCGCAAACTCCAGGGAGGCGAATCGCAGCCCACTTTTGAGTCAGGAAATTCGGGAGGGCAATAGCTTAAGGAGAGTTCGAAACGGGCTTTCGAGGTGGGACTTCCACCCGCTTCCATCCGAAGAGACGAGCATCGACCGACCACAAACCTGGTCCTAGCATAGCGAGGGCGCCGCTGACGGTTCCCAGCAACAGCCAAAGCCATCTGTCTCCGGGTAGCGTCAGGAACTTCCAGGCTTCAATGACTGCAACTGAGCTCCCTACAATGGGTGTCCATAAACCGAGCATCAAGAGAAACCCCGCGACCAGGAGGACTGCGGCAGTGATTGTGATGTTTAGCGGAGGGATCGCCCCACAACCGCAAGCCCGCGCGCACAACTAGTACGGAACCGACAACCAAGCGCATCAGGAGCAAACCTGTACCGGGCCAGCCGCCAGCGAATGTGGAATATAACCGTCGCAATACGCACCCTTACCGTCATTACTAGCATGTGACATTGCTGAGGCAAGTCGAAACCCCAGAAAGAGGTGAAATCGTCACTCTTTCGAGTTAGCAGAATCGTTGCTGATCGCTCTCGCTCGCCATCAAAAAAGTGTCGTGCTCCTGCGCTTGCGAAGAACCGCGAACAGCGAAAACCGTTTTGCGGCCCGTTAGGCAAGGGGGGTGGAAACTAGAGTTCGATGATTCCTCTCTTCAAACCGATCATGGCGGCGTGCGCCCGGTCGTTGGCGCCTAATTTAGAAAGGATGTTCTTGACCCGGCTCTTAACCGTTTCCTCGGTGATGGAAAGCTGATCGGCAATTTGCTTGTTCGCATTGCCGGCTGCGATCAGTCGCAACACAGCGATTTCTGCCGGCGTCAGAGCGTCATCCGTCGCATGCTCGGCGACTTCGTACGAGACCTCTGGGGAAAGCGCCTTCTTTCCGGCATTCACTGCACGGATCGTCTCCAGCAATTCCTTATGTAACGTATTTTTGAGCAGATAAGCTTGAGCGCCGGCCTTGAGCGCACGGCGAATTTGTACGTCGCCTACGTAGGTCGTCAGCACAATAACTTTTGCTTCCGGAAATTCATTTCGAATAGCAATGAGCGCGTCGAGCCCACTCATCTCCGGCATTTGCAAGTCCATCAGCGTGATGTCGGGATGATGAGTGCGGAATTGCTGGATGGCCTCGCGACCGGTGGACGCTTCCGCAACTAAAGTCATGTCCGGCTGGACTCCCAACAGACCGGCGATTCCTTGGCGTACGAGTGGATGGTCGTCCACTGCGAGAATTCGAATTGGCGAGTTGCCGACGCTCATGACGTGTCTCCTAACTCATGCCTTCGCCTTCGCGGCAAACTTTTGTGAAAATTACGAGCTTCTCCAAGCTGTGCCGTAAGCGGTGCTGGCAGGAAGGCGCAGTTCTACTTCCGTACCTGCATCCACTTCGCTCCACATTGTCAGCTTAGCTCCCATAAGTGTGGCGCGTTCCCGCATACCAGGCAAGCCGAAGTGTCCCTTACTGCCCTGGCCCAAGAGAACCGCTGCATCAATGCCCTTTCCATCGTCCCGAACACGCATTAGGAACTGCTCATCTTCATAGCGGATTTCAACCTCGACCCGCCGTGCCTGGGCGTGCTGAAATGCATTCCGCAACGCTTCGGCAGCAATTCTGTAGATCTCGTCGCGAAGGATGGGATGCAGATCCCGCGACTCGCCCTCAACCGCCACACGGAATGCCGGTCGATTGTTGTTTGAGTGCGTTGCCAGTTCTTCTCCGAGAGTGCTTATGGCCGGGGCGAGATCGTTGCCTTCGACTATGGAGTCGCGCAATCCCTGCACCGCATCCCGGCTTTCGGTGATCGCCTTGGCGGCCTGTTCGATCGCGCTTCCCAGCTTCGCTTTCGCCTCCATCGGGCGCTCTGGCAGCAACTGGAAAACAGTCTGGAATCCCAGCAGCAAACCATGGAAGCTTTGAAGCAGGGTATCGTGAAGCTCCCGCGCAATCCGTGTGCGCTCGGCGACACGCGCATCCAGGGTGATCTCGAACTGGTGACGCAATTGCCGCGCCGCATGGTTGAAGGCTCTCCCGACGACGCCCAATTCGTCATTTCCAGTGACATGGACTTCATGCTGAAAATCGCCGCGCGCCAACGCTTGGGCGCCCGAGGCGAGTTCCGCGAGCGGGACAGTAATAGTCCTGGTGACGTACCATCCCAGCGCGGCGGCCGCGAGCAATGTCAGCAACCAGGCGAACGGGACTACTATGAAAAGGCGATGGCGCACCTGCTCGGTCTCTTCGTTGATACTTGCCCGTTGTTGAAATACCCGCTCCTCCACCCCCTCCACCAGGGATGAACTCAGATCGATCAAATCCTGGATTTGTCCCGTCAATCGGAGTTGAATAGCAGGCCAATCGCCAGCGTTTGCCAGTTCGATCTCACTGTCAATTTGAGAGGGCAGCGTTGTTCTCAGAGTCTTCAGTGTGCTTGAGATCAAACCGCCCTGTGCGATTTCTGGCGACGAACTGAGCGCTTGCTCTGCGTCTCGAAGATGCCGCAGAAACGTCTCTCGCACCGAAGCCGCTTCGTCTACGAATTGACGCGCGTCGTGACTCCGCGTCAGAACGGCCACCTTACCGCTAAAACTATTCACGTCGAGGTGCAGGCGTACAATGGCCGACGATGCCATATCAGCTGTATTCAGCATTTCCGTGTGAGCAGCCAATTGACGGAGCTGCCAAATAGCTACCGCGTCCGCAGCGATCATCAATACGACAATTGCCAGAAAACACGCAGTCAGACGTACGCCAATCGTCAGATGGCTTCGACGAAACAGATTCGCGAATGTGCGGCGCGTGTCATTCACAGTTCTAAACACAATGGATTCATGCTGAGGTGGATTCGCCTAAACAGTATCCTCGGATCTCACTAACGTCGCGCAAGCCCTGGCTGTTGATAAAGACGTGCGTTCGCGCGGGTCGCAGATCTTTCGAGTATCTTCGCCAATTCCTGTTGCAAGTCAGCGGCGGCTTCTGAGGCGGATTTCTTATGGCTGAGCACGGCATGGACTTCTTCAAAGTACGTGCGCGAGACATCTGGGTACGCCTTCCCGGCTGCCGGTAGACGGCCGGACCGCTACACCTTGGCGAAACACCAGCAATATTGTGGAGAAATATGGATTTTGGGCCAGGACCTCGGAATCCTGGTATAGCTCAGGTATCGTCGGCGGCCCAGCGGACGTGTGGCATCTCCTGGCTTGCTCTTTGCGACTAGTCAGAAAGCGAACCAACATCACCGCCTCACGCGGGTGCGACGAATAACGCGAAACACCGTAGCCTTGTCCTCCCAAAGTTGCGGCCGGCCCAGCCCTCCCCGCCGGCAGAGGCGCGATATCGAAGTGATCTCTGGTAGGCGAGTTTTCAGCGCGCGCGGCCACGTACGCGTTCGGCCAGTTGCGCATGAAGGCAGCGTTTCCCGCTTGCCAGATGTTGAAGGCATCCCACTCCTTGTAGGCGGTTACTCCCGGCGGCGAGATCGACCCAACCCAGCGCAGGACCCTATTCCAGGCGGCAATGGCCTGCGGATTGTTTACCGTAACCTTCCTGTTCTCATCGAGAATGGTCCCGCCGCCCTCTGAAACCTGCCACTCCAGAGCGTTGCAGGTCAGAGCCTCAGAAGGCGCCCCTTGCCACACATAACCCCAAAAATCTTTATTCCCCTTAGCCCGCTCACCAGCCTGAATCCGCTTCGCCATCTTCTCAAGCTCTTCCCATGTTTTCGGCGGCGCAGTGTAGCCGTACTTTTGCAACAGGTCGACCCTATAAAAGAGCAGGCCTTCGCCGAGGGAGTAAGGCAAAGCCACAAGCCGGCCGTTTACGGTATTGTTCTTGATGAGTTCCGGAAAGTGCGCTGCGATTTCCTGCTCAGGCACGTAGGCTTTGAGATCGACGAGGTTGTCTGCCAGAATCCCAGGCCAGATGACGTCGATGCCGTAAACGTCCGGAACCTTCGCCCCGCTTTCCAGCAGGTTGCGCCACGTTTCCAGTTGGTCTACTGCCACTTCCGGCGCGGGCATGACCTGGACCCGAATTCCAGTCTCTTGGGTGAACTGTTTGAGTTCTTCACCGAGGCGCGCCTGAGACTCCTTGTCGACCCACGATTGGTCGATGATTGTGAGTACCACGTCCGGAGCAGCTTGGTTCTTCTTATTACAACCTAGCGCTACCGAAAGGACAAAGACACAAGTCGCTCCGAGAATGACGCAGCCAGCCCACTGGAGACGAAGGTGCAATGACCTGATCAGGCACACCGGCCCCGGCGTGGATCCATTTTGTATTCGCGAGGGGGTAGGTATGTACTGGGTGACACGTTTGTCTGGATCGAGGGCGTGAACCCCGCCTGCCAGCATTGATGCGCAAGCGAGATAACGGCGTAAAACTGCCGCAAGGGTCCTGCGACACCGGTCTAATTCAACCCGAAGCTCTGTACGAAAAGCCATTCTTCGCATGTGCCCAGCCGAGCAGGAGCAGACACCATGGTCCCCGCTCAAGTGCTCTTAGTCGTAAGCGTCGTCAACCGCGAGGATTCGAATTTGCGAGATGCCGGCACCTATAACTGGTCTCCTACTTCATGCCTTCGCCGCAAACTTCTCGGCCAACCAAGAACGTCCTCGAGGGGTGGCGTAGGCGGTGCTGGCGGGAACGCGTAGTTCCATTTCCGTGCCAGCATCCACTTCGCTCCATACTGTCAGCTTACCCCCTATCAGCTTGGCGCGTTCCCGCATACCGGGTAAGCCGTAATGTCCCTCAACGGCCATGAGCGCGAGAGAACCGCCGGATCAATACCCTTTCCGTCGTCACGCACACGCAATCGGAATTGCTCGTTGTCATAGCGGATTTCAACCTCGACATGCCGCGCCTGGGCGTGCCGAAACGCATTCCGTAGCGCCTCGGCAGCAATCCTGTAGACCTCGTCGCGGAGGATCGGGTGCAGATTTCGCGACTCGCCCTCAACGGCTACACGGAATGCTGTACGTCGGTCGTTGGTTGACTCGGTTGCGAGTTCTTCTCCAACGGTGCTTATGGCCAGCGTGAGATCGTTGCCTTGCACGGTGGAATCGCGCAATCCCTGCACCGCATCCCGGCCTTCGGTGATCGCCTCAGCGGCCTGCTCTATCGCGCCTCCCAGCTTCTCTTTCGCCTCCATTGGGCGCTCTGGCAGCAACTCGAAAACAGTCTGGAACCGCAGCAGCAGCCCGTGGAAGCTTTGCAGCAGGGTGTCGTGAAGCTCCCGCGCTACGCGCGTGCGTTCGCCCACGCGCGCCTCCAGCGCCGCATTGAACTCCCGCCGCAGTTGCAACACCCTAAGCTGATACGGCCCCCAAAGCAGCGACAGGAACGCCACTACACACAGCGAGCGGAACCAGTTCGTCTGGTACCACGCGGGCGGGATCACAAACTCCAGCGCCGCGCCTTCCTCGTTCCACACGCCGCTGTTGTTGCAAGCAAGGACGCGAAACCGATAATGCTTCGGCGCAAGGTTCGTGTACTGCACCTGGCGATCATTGACGACTTCTCGCCAGTCCTTGTCTTCGCCTTCGAGCTTGTAGCGGAAGCGCACCTTCCCCGGCACCACCAGGCTAAGTGCGGTGTAATCAATCCGCAGATTACGGACGTGCGGAGGCAGGCGCCAACCAGGCCTCGCTTCATACGTCTTGCCATCCGCGGTAATCTGCTCAATGTGGACTGGGGGAGGGAGCATGTTGAGAGTTACTCGGGACGGATCGATGAAGCTCACCTTTTCCCCATTTACAAACCAGATTCTCCCGTCGGACGCCTTCGTGACCGCGGGCCTGAAGCCCTTAAGGATCGGAACCAGCCGAATTCCATCCTCAACGCCGAACCTGGTCGGCCGAATGGCTCGCCTCGGATCGGCGATCCAGGAGTCCATATCGGTTCGAGCGACACGCAGGAGTCCACATTGCGTGTACAGCCAGTAGGAAGACAGGTCGTCTTCGACGATCCAGTGGACGGTGTTGCAGGGCAACCCGTTCGCGGTGGTCAGCGTTGCCACGCGCCCGTTGTTGATCCGGCTGACACCATTATTGGTTGTGGCCCATATCGAGCCGTCGCGATCGCGTGCAACGTCCAACACCCTCCGGGCGCTTGCCCCGTCGTCGCTCAATGGCAAGTTCCGTATTTGCCCCGCCCGAAAATAAGCCATCCCGCCGCTCAACAGTCCCGTCCAGATGCCGCCGTCCGGGTCCGGCACGAGGCCGGTCCCGGGACCGCCACCCAGCTTCAGCCAGGGCACCTGCTCAACGATTTTGCCGCCCGCCAGATGCGCCAGACTGTAATCTTTCGCGGTGCCAAACAGACTCAGCCAGAGGCCGCCGTGATTGTCGCCTGCGATTGCATTTTTCGCCCCTGCGGGCACCGACGGCACCGGAGTGAACTTCCCCTTCTCAAACGCCGCAAGCCCGCGAAAGCTTGAAACCCAAATGCGGCCACGCTCATCCTCGAAGAGCGATTGGATATCGTCGTCGGCCAGGCCGGGATTGCTTCGCCTCCGATAAATCGTCGTGCGTCCCTCTTTCCATCTATAAAGCCCATCCGAAGTGCCGACCCATAAGCTCCCGTCGCGTGCCGCCAGCACGGAGTTCGCGGTCGCGCTAGACAGCCCTTGCTTCACCGGAAGCGAGGTGACTGGCAACTCTCGAAATTGGTCGAGACCCTCGGCAGTGGCCACCCAGATTGATCCTTCACGGCTCTCGAAAAGGGCGTACACTTGATCGCTCGACAGGCCATCGTTGTGGGTAAACGCGCTTGTTTCACCCTCGTACGAGTGCACGATCCCATGAGCGGTTGTGCCGATCCACAGCCCACCGTTGCCATCGCGAAGAACACTTCCAGCAGTCAAAGGCAACGGCACGCCGTGTAGAGGATAATCGGTGACCGTTCTTCCAATGATTTGACGCACGCTGCCAACAGCAACTACGAGGCCTGACCCATGATCGCCTTGCGTCATCTTGCCGCCCCGGCTAATTGGTGCCGCCAAATAACGGGTTGGAGGACCGGGCCTCCATCGCCACAGGCCTGTCGCCGCTCCTACCCACAGGCTGCCGTCGCTATCCTCATACAACGATGCCACTACGGTGCCGAGACCTCCGTCATCGCCATAACATGTGGTGCTTTCGCCGCGAATCGCGCAGAGGGTTCCCGTCGGTCCCGCGAGACCGCCCGCCCACACGGTTCCGGCGCGATCCTGCACAAGCGCGAGAACAGTGCGGCGGGCAAGCGCCGGATATGCAGTCAGTTGACCGTTCTTCCAACTCACCAGCCCGTCGAGGGTGCCAATCCAGAGGGTTCCGTCGCGTGCCGCCAGGAGGGCTCCCACCGAGGTGCTCGGAAGTTGCTGCCCAGGCCGCAGAGGCAACGGCACGGCCCGAACGCCGTCGAAGCGTACTACACCCGACTGCGTGCCGAGCCAGAGATAACCATCAGGCGTCTGGGCGATTGCATTGACCGCCCCTTGCATGAATCCGTCGCGATAGGTCCATGCGGTATGCGCGTATTGGCTGATGTCCAGCGATGGGTCTAACGCGGAAGCCCAAGCGCAACACGCCAACGGGATGCCCAGCGCGATGACGGCCCGTATTCGCATATTGGGTACATCTTAATCCAGTCGGCGTTTTATTCACCACGCTTCGGCTTCGCTCAGCGCAGGCTCCGGCACGGAGAGCGCAGAGAATTCATTTCTACGAATTGTCATCATGAGCACCCGATTTCC
Organism: uncultured Acidobacteriaceae bacterium; assembly: GCA_963782275.1. Classification (GTDB taxonomy): domain Bacteria; phylum Acidobacteriota; class Terriglobia; order Terriglobales; family Acidobacteriaceae; genus Bog-257. The sequence continues at coordinate 220,916 of CAWAJA010000021.1, forward strand.
GGAGGCCCAGAGGGTCGTGTGCCAAATCAGCCCAGCCCGGCAGGCTGGGAGGGGGAGGGAACATCCGCGAGGCCCGGAGGGCCGCCACTAAACGCCAGTCCAGCCCGGCAGGGCTGGGTAAAGGAGGCGCGATCCATCCGAACACGTATTTGGATCATAGGGCGCACCCGATTTTTTCAACAGCGTCAGGAATTTCCTCCTCGAATGTCATCTTCGTATGGTGCTCACGCTGACTGCGAATGTAGGCGGTTACCTTATCGAGTTGCGAAACACTTACGCTGAAGGCCCCGTATCCGTTCTGCCATTGAAACGCAAACCCCTGTTCACGCATGAATCGCGACGAGTTTGCCTTGAAGGTATTAATCGCTGATGCCAGAGGCATTGTTGCAGGCAGGAGAAAGAGGAGATGGCTGTGGTTGGGCATTCTCCCGCCGCCAGAAGCGGGATCTTATGTTCGCGCGACAGAAGCAATGAACGAATAGAGTCGTTTCTCGAACTGCGGTGGGATCAGATTTTCTCTGCCTTTGATGCTATAGACCGCGTGGACGTAATTGTTGGAATAGGAATGGCTCATTGCCGCACGTAGGATAACAGGTTTGGTGGCGCACCTCCGGCGCTCGGGCCATATGGGGGAATCGACACCCAGCCCTGCCGGGCTGGGCTGACGTTTGGCGGCGGCCCTCCGGGCCTTAACGCTCATTCCCGTTTTGGGAAATACCTTGTTAAGCTTTGTTACGCTCGCGTTTTTCTCTTGGTCCCCGGAGCTGTCAAGGACGAAAATCAATGACGGACCCGCGGAGGTGACGCAGCAGAAACCTAAACCCAATCCCGCAGGAATTGGCTCTGAACCGGAGCGCCTTCAGGCGCGGTTGAATTGTGATCGCAACCGGACGTCAAACCTTCACCGGCGCGGTGTCCTACAGCGTGCCCGGGCCGCGCGCCGGATGGGCGAAGCCGATTCTGAAAAACTGGTCGGTGAACACCATCGTGTATGCGCGCAACGCTCCGCCGGTGAATGTCGTGACCGGGAAAAATCCCTTTCCTGGCAGTCTCGTCTCGGGCGCCAGCAGCGTGCAGCGGCCGAATGTCGTGCCCGGCCAGCCGTTCTACCTCTCCGACCCGACTGCGCCCGGTGGATGGATCATCAATCAGGCGGCCTTTACCGTGCCCGTCAGCGGCCAGGGCGACCTGGGACGCAATGCCCTGCGCGGCTTCAGCGCCACCCAGATTGATTTCACCTTGCAGAGAATGTTCAAGCTCAGCGACCGCTTTTCGCTGCAGACCAGCGCCGATTTCTTCAACATCTTCAACCATCCCAACTTTGGCGCGCCGATCAACTACATGACGTCTCCGCAGTTTGGCTTTTCGACGCAGTCGTTGAACGCCTGGCTGGGCAGCGGCGGCCAGAGCGGCGGCTTGAATCCGCTGTATCAGATTGGCGGTCCGCGCTCGGTGCAACTGGCGCTGAAGCGCTGAAGCTGCAGTTCTAGGATCTTGAAGTGATGGGCTGCTCATTTGTGACGCCTTAGTTCCGGTCCCCCCACAAACGTACACAAAGAGAACAGATCAGGACTTCGGTCGCGCTCTAGGCCGTGCTGGTCGTCTACGGCAAGGATTCGCATTTGCTAGATATCGGCGCTCACGACTGGTCTGCTATTTCATGCCTTCGCGCTGGGAGCAAATTTTCCAGCGAACCACGAATGTTTGCGAGCGGTCGCGTAGGCGGTGCTGGCGGGAACGCGCAGTTCCACTTCGGTTCCGGCCTGAACTTCGCTCCATATTGTCAGCTTGCCTCCTATGAGCGTGGCGCGCTCCCGCATGCCGGGCAATCCATAATGTCCCTCCCGGCTCTGAGCCGAGAGAACCGCTGCATCAATGCCCTTTCCGTCATCCCGTACGCGCAAGCGGAATTGCTCATTGTCATAGCGGATTTCGACCTCGACCTGCTTTGCGTTTGCATGAAGAAAGGCGTTCCGGAGCGCTTCGGCAGCAATCTTATACACTTCGTCGCGGAGGATGGGATGCAAGTCTCGCGACTGGCCCTCAACGGCTACACGGAATGCAGGGCGGTGGCCGGTTGAGTCCGCTGCGAGTTCTTCTCCGACTGTACTTATCGCCAGTGCCAGATCATTGCTTTGAATTGTCGAATCGCGCAATCCCTGCACCGCATCCCGGCCTTCCGTGATAGCACCGGCGGCCTGGTCGATCGCGTTGTCCAGCATCTCCTTCGCCTCGATCGGTCGCTCCGGCAGCAACTGGGAAACAGTCTGGAAACGGAGCAGGAGCCCGTTGAAGCTTTGCAGCAGAGTATCGTGAAGCTCCCGCGCAATGCGTGTACGCTCGCCGACGCGCGCATCCAGCGTCATTTCGAACTGATGACGCAACTGCCGGACACGCCACTGATAGGCCACCCACAGCAGCGCGAGTAAGAACAGCGCGCACAACCCTCGAAACCAATTCGTCTGGTAGTACGCGGGTGTGACGGAGAAATCCAGCTTGGCGGCGCTATCGTTCCAGACGCCGTCACTGTTCGATGCGACGACACGAAAGGAATACTTCCCGGGAGGCAAGTCCGTGTAGAACGCCTGCCGGCGTGTACCGGCGTCGTGCCAGTCACGGTCATAGCCGTCGAGCCGGTAGCGAAATCTCACCCTCTGTGGAATCAGGAAGGTGGGCGAAGTGTAATCAATCTGCAGGTCACGGGGGTGCGGGGAGAGCTTGAGGTTATCGGTTGCCGCGATTTCCTTCCGGTCAACCACGACCGATTCGATGTAGGTCTCCGCCGGCAATGCTCTTTGCGATAGCCGGGATGGGTCCAGCATTTGTACGATAACTCCGTTGGCAAACCAGACGCGCCCGTCCGAAGAGAGCGCGGCTGAGTTGAAGGATGGGGTATGCGGCTGAGCTCCGTCTAACAAATCGTAGTGGCGGGTCTGAACCACGGTTCCCGGATTGGCCCACCACTTCCGAAGCTCAGAATCCGGCAACTCGAGAACACCGCAAGCGGTATAAAGCCACCACCGTTGTCTGTTGTCCGGGATGAAGGTAATGACCGAGTTGCAGGGCAGACCGTTTTCCGTCGTCATACGCTGGACCTTACCTTGCCGCAATCCGACGAGCCCGTCGTCTGAGCTGGCAAGAACGGACCCGTCTGCCTGGGCAATGATCTGATGACTAACCGGGTTGCCTTTCGTCGGCAGCGGGAACTTCTGCAAAGTTCCGTGACGGAAGAGTACGAGGTCGCCCTTTAGAGTTCCTATCCAAATTCCTCCGTGTGGATCGGGCGCCAGCGTATGGCCGGGTGGAATTTGCGAACCAGAGAACTCTTCGCTCACCTCGAAATTGTGAATGCGCACAAGCTTTCGAGGATTGCCGCACTCTGCCCAAACATCGCCGTCAATATCCTGGGTGATTCCAACCACGAGTCCGAGCGGCCTCTGATTTGGCTCGCGCAGGCGACGGAAACTCCCACCCGTGAACAAGTACAGTCCGTCATCTACTCCCACCCACAGGTTGCCGGAACGGTCTTCGAGAAGGGAGGAGACTTGATGACCGGGAAGGCCACTGCCGGTACGAATGGAGGAGACGGACCCGTTGACGATGTGATCGAGCGATTCCGCGTTCGCCACCCAAATGGTGCCGTCTCGAATCGCCAGAACCCCGCTTGCCGCATCCTTCCCCAAGCCTTCCGATGCCGAGAAAGTGGTCACACGCGGATCGCGGAAACTGTCGATACCATTCGTAGTCACAGCCCAGACGATCCCCTCCCGGTCTTCGAACAGGGTGCGCACGGTATCGCTGGACAGGCCTTCTGTGCGTCCGTAGTGCTCCACAGTAGTTCCGCGGATTCGAAACACCCCCTTGCCAACCGTGCCGACCCAGAGATTGCCATCGTGATCGAAGATGATGTCGTAGACGGGTACGGTACTTCCATCGAAGGTCGGGGTGACGAATGGTTTGAGGGCTCCTTCCTTCCACTGTCCAAGACCGAGCCCCGCTCCTTCTGCGTTTATGCCGACCCAAAGAGATTGATCGGGACCATGCGCCAGGGCCACTATCCCATTCTGCCCCGCGTTGGACTTAAGCGCTGGAACCGGGTACATCTGCGACCCGCCGGCTTGCCAGTGGACGAGGGCAGTCTGCCCTCCAATCCAAAAACCCCCTGCCCCATCCGGCAAAACGGAATCAGCGGGAGAGATTGGTACTCCCTGAGATCTTCCGTAACACTGGACCACCCGGTCGGTAACATGGCAGAGCGGGGCGTCGGAAATTCCGTTGGAGCTTCGCACCAGCCAGAGTGAGCCATCTGCATCTTCGCTCACCGTTCCAAGCGACTGAAGCCCTTCCAACGCCAAATGCGAAACGACAACCCCGCCTTTGAGGTGAATGACCTCATGGTTGCTTATTGCCCATAGCCCACCGGCACGGTCGCCATGAACACTCACAAAGTTGCTGATGGTTCTACCGTCAATGGACAGAGGCCAGGGAAAAAATCGGACGCCGTCGAATCTGTACATGCCCTGGGACTCGGAAGAGAACCAGAGGAAGCCGTCCAACGTTTGCGCAATCGAATACATGCCGGCCGGCGCGGAGCCATCCTGGATCCGCCAGGAGCTATGCAGATACTGGGTAACACGCAGGTTGGGATCGAGGGCGTGAACCGTGCCTGCCAGCAACAATAGGCAGGTGAGACAGGAGCCTAGCGTGGCCGCAAACGCGCCGCGGGCCCATTTGAAACGAAGTAGAAGCGGTCGGCGAGAAGCTATCGTTCCCATGTTCGTAGCCGAACAGCGTCAGACAGTATGGTCCCGTTCAGTTGCTACGCTGCTTATTTGCCAGCTAATGTATCACTCTCACTGCCGCTTGTCAGTGGCCGGTGTGTTCGAATGCGGTGGATGCTGCGATACCAAATGGTCGATAATTGTCAGCCCGCATCGGATTCCAACATCGCGCTCTGCTCCCAATAGGGATACTAAAATGATGATTGTCGGCGGGATCTACTTTCGCCTCGCACTCTGGTTAACCTGCCGCCCGCAAGCCTGCGCACCATGCGGACCGTCGCCGCTTCCCATGCCATGTCGAGGTGTTTTCTTCCATCCGCCCCCTGAACCAAGTGCCAATGCATCTTCAAACGGGTCATTTTTCCTACCTCCTTGAAAGTTCGCTGACCATTCACTCTTCTCAGTGCAGGTGGGACGCCAACCCTGATTGCTTGCAAAGTGGCTCTCGAGCAATGACATAGCGGTATTCTCCGCTTTCGAATTCTGCCCGGATTCGGGCACTGACCGCAATTGGGGCGGTGCATGTCACGAAGCGCGTGACTGAGATAATGCTTATGCTGCGATGTGTTCCGATAGTGTGGCTTCAGCTCGCGGGTTGACGTGCAATTCCCAGCTTTCTCATCTTGTTCTGAAGGGTCGTGCGTTTCAGTCCCAACCGCTCCGCTGCGCCGCCTTGTCCCGAGATTTTTCCCTGTGCGGTTTTGAGCGCCTCCACAATCGCCTGGCGCTCTACTTCTTGAAAACTCGAGCCGGATGTGGTGCTGGCGACTGACGGTCTCTTCAACTCCTTGAGCGGCACCCGGAGCTCGCTGCCTTGCGTGAGGATCACGGCCCGTTCAATGAAGTTTTCCAACTCGCGAATATTGCCTGGCCAAGGTGCATTCGTCAGAGCCTCCATGGCTTCTTTGGGGATCGATTGGATATGCTTCTGCATTTTGCGAGACAGACGGGAGACAAAAAAGTTCACCAGCAGAGGAATGTCGTCACGGCGGTCCCGAAGCGGCGGAATTTCCACGGGGAAGACATTTAGCCGGTAGAACAAGTCGTCGCGAAATTGGTTGTCGCGCATCATTGCTTGCAAGTCACGGTGCGTTGCAGCAATCAGGCGCACATCGACGTGAATGGTCTTGGCGCTGCCTAAACGCTCGAACTCCCGCTCCTGCAAGGCGCGAAGTAGCTTGGGTTGCAATTCGAGGCTAATATCCCCGATCTCGTCAAGAAACAATGTGCCCTGGTCGGCAATTTCGAAGCGACCCTTCTTCTGCATCAGGGCGCCTGTAAATGCGCCTTTCTCATGCCCGAACAGTTCGCTCTCAACCAGCCCGGAAGGGATGGCTGCACAGTTCAGGCGAACGAACGTGCGGTTCTGCCTGGAGCTGAGACTGTGGATGGCGCGCGCGATCAATTCCTTCCCGGTTCCCGTCTCACCGTGCAACAGCACCGTTGAATCGGTAGGCGCGACGATTTCGATCTGCTGCAGGACCTTGCGCAGTGCGGCGCTCTTGCCCACAATGTCTTCGAAGTTATATTCGGCGCGAAGCTCTGTTTCGAGGTAGAGGCGCTCCTCTTCGATCCGGTTCCGCGAAGCATTCAGGCTTTCATACGCAAGAGCGTTGTCCAGAGCCAGAGAAATCTGCGTAGCAATCTGCGCCAGCAAATCGAGGTCGTCGGCGCGAAAGTGATCCGCCTTCTTGCTCCCCAACGTGATCACACCTAGAGGTCCGCTCGGCGCGCGAAGTGCCGTGACGAGCAGTGTCTGAATGCCTTCGGACGTGATCGGCGCAAGAACCGTGGCTGGAAGGTATTGCATTTCTGCACGCGTCCACAGTTCGGGTTGGCGGGTCTTCATGCGATGGAGGTCCTCCGCTGTGAGCGTCGGCATCGTCATGTCGTCCATTAAGCCGTGACTGCCAGGGAAATCCAAAGCCATGGACCGCAGGCGATTCTGGTCTTTGTCGATGATCCAGATCCCGGCAAAATCGCTGTCGAAGTGCTTACGAAGCGAGACAGAGGCTGCGCGGAACAGTTCGTTCACGTCGAGGTACGCGATGACATGGTTATTGACCTCAAGCAACAGTTTCCAACGGTCGCGTTCTGCCACCAGTTGCCTCTGATATGACTCGGCATCATCACTAGCCATCGCGCTCTCAAGAGCTGTCGCTACATGAGAAGCGACGGCCTCCATAAGAGCAACCTCATCCGGTCCGGCTTCGCCCTCTTCGCGCCTTGCAAAGGACAGCACTCCAATCTTCCGCCTTGGCGTAGAAAGTGGAACCATGTATGCACTGCGCAGCTCGCTGGTGCTGACCGGTGGAGCTGTGTCTGGAAATCTCGACATCTCCGCGCGAATATCGGGAACGTAGATCGTACGTTGCTCCTCGACGGCACGGCCGGCTTCGGTGCCTGCGTATGAGCTTTCACCTCCGAGATCGATGTGAGGTCCTGCAGGACCTCGTTCAAAAGCTACCAGGCGCAGCGCCGTTCCATTGTTCGCCAGTAGCATCATCGCGACACTGTCGAACTGAATGATTCCGGAAAGCAGCCTATGGAGGCTCTTCAACACCGTCTGTACGTTGGTTTGTTTGTCAATGGCGGTCGTCAGTTCCAGCAGGGTGCGATACCTCCCATTAGCCGCTTGTAATTTTGATAGCTGATCTGTCATGGCAAGCTTGCAGAACTCCTGTTTACCTGCTCTGAGGTCAATATACTCGGGAAGCCAGCACTCAAGTTGGGGCCTTCTCCCACCCCCTTGGACTTGCGGGGAACTTCTCCAGGAGCCAATCGAAAACGGCCGCGTGATAGAGCGTTAAGGCGCCCATCTGGCAGTGCCCGGCGCCGCCCGATGGCCCATCGAAGATCCGTGTGGTCACGCTGCGTGCGTTGACCAGTGCTTTCTCGAAGTCCGCGGTCTGGTGGAACGGAATGAAATGATCCTCCGTGCCTGCCAGGATCAATACGTCTTGCCGGATGCGATCGGCGACAGGCGCGAGCGTGTAAGCAGCGCATGCCTGAAGGGTTTCGTCGACGTCCTTGGTGCCCATGGTCCACAGCGCATTGCGGTAGGCCCACGAAACAGCAATATTGTTCATCGCGAGAGGATTTCTCGCTGCGGCTAGGAGTGGAGCCGCCAGCGCACCGAAATCGTAGCAGGTGTCGTATGCCACTACGCCGTCGATGCGTTCTTCGAAGGCGGCGGCGCGTGGCGCGAAATAACCGCCCAGGCTCATGCCGATGAGTACAATCTTCGAAGGTTGGGCGTGAGTGTGGAGGAATTCGTCGAGCACCGCTTTAACTGGCTTTTCCCATTCCGGTGTGTACGTGAGGCCGTACTTGCGCAGCGCCTGGCCCTGGCCTGGTCCTTCGTAAGTCAGCACAGAGTAGCCACGCTTGAGCGCGGCCTCGGCGAAATTGGGATAGTATTCTTCCAGAATCGAGTCGAAGCCGCCGCCAAACATGAGTAATGGCTTACTCTCAGCCCCTCGCCACCCCGGGAAGTACAATGCGCGGAGGCTCCCCGCGCCGTACGGTATGGTGAGGCGTTCATAGCGGACGCCGAGCGTGTCTAGGCCCTTAAATAAATAACTCCCTGTTTTCTCGAGCGATTCCGGACGCTTGGGATCGTCGGGCGGCAGCAGAAACTCAGCCATGCGCCGGTATGTAGAAGCGCGCATGTAGGCCCCGCCTTTGCTGAGGGAATCTTGAGTGCGCTCGGCCAGCGCAAGCACACGATCGCCCGTAGCCTTCCACGCGGTGTACCAGCTCTGTACATCGCCTTCGTCGATGACCTTCACCGTCTCCAGAACCTCGCCCAGGTCGGCACAGTTGGACACGATGTATCCCGCATTCCGCAACGCCTCATAGTGGAACGCCTGGGTGGCAAAGAAACGGCCTCTTGGGCTGACCGCTTGCGCGGGGCCTGTTTCTAGAACCGCACTTGCATTCGTCATGGAATTCTCTTTTTGTTTCAATTTCTCACCTCATAGCCGGTTAGCTTTGCCAACCTCCGCCCAGGTTTCTATAGAGATCCACCAAAGCAAGAAGCTCATTGAGCCGTGCTTGCGCGAGTCCCAGCTCAGCATTGAAGTAATTGGTCTCATTCGTCAACACTTCCAGGTAGCTGGCTCGGCCACCGCCAAACCGTACTTCGGAGAGACGTGCCGAATCCTGAGCGGCCACCGTCAGTTGCTCGTGATATTCGCGAAACTCACGGTCCTTTTGGTAAGCGACCAGTGAGTCTGAGACACCGAGAAAAGCCTCCTGAATCGTCTTTCGATACATTAGTAGGAATTCCTGTTTTTGCGCCTCGGTGTACCTGACGCCCGACTTGATTCTGCCGCCGGCGAATATGGGTTGCGTTAGTGCGCCTCCGAAAGCCCACCAACCGGCTGGGCCCGTAAACAAGCTAGTCAGCGCTGAGCTGGCATATCCCGCGTTAGCGGTCAAAGAAATGTTGGGGTAGTAGGCGGCCTTCGCTACTCCGATTTGCGCGTTGGCAGCCACGAGTTGCTGCTCGGCTTCCCGGATGTCGGGCCGCCTCTCCAGCAAACTGGAAGGAAGTCCGGCTGGCACCTCTGGCGGATGCGGCTGCTCGATCAGCGGTAGGCCGCGCGCGATTGGGCCAGGGTTGTTCCCCAGCAGAGTGCTGATGTAGTTCTCCTGCTGCTGAATACGACGTTCGAGATCTGGAATACTTTCAGCCGCAGCGGCGACCAGTTGCTCGGCCTGGCGTTGGTCAAGCATGTTGGTCGCGCCACCGCTTACCAAGGCCTGGGTCAGCTTCAGCGACTCCTTACGCGCAGCCAGTGTGCGGCGCGAGATCTCCAATTGCAGGTCCAGCGCTCGAAGCTGGAAATACGAGGCAGCGACATCGCTCACCAGCGTAGAAATCACGTACTCCCGCGCCCAGCGTGCCGCAACCAGATTTGCGCGCGCCGCTTCAGTGGCGCGGCGGTATTTGCCCCAGAAGTCGAGCTGCCAGTTGAAGCTGGCGTCTACTGCATTGACGCTAGACTCAGTATTGCCGGTGAACTTGTTTTTCGGCGCATCGAAATTGATCGCTGCCGCGCCTACGCCCAGTGTGGGTAGTTGGTCAGCGCGCGTGATACCTAATTGCGCCTGGGCCTTCAGGATGCGCGCCGCTGCGATATTGACGTCGTAGTTATTCTTCAGCGCAGTCCTGATGAGGTCCTGCAGCTGCGGATCATGGAAAACCTCCCACCATTTCTCGTCGCCTATCGAGCTGGCCGCTGACTGCGGCGGTTGGGCGGCGGATTGCCCCGGTTGCTGCTCCGGTTTCTTCTCACCAGATTGGGTGCCGGACTGTGCGCCCTCCGCCGACGGTGCGGCGCCACGGAATCCGCCCGGCACATCCACAGTTGGTCTCTTGTAGTTGGGACCAACCGTGCAGCCGGTGGCCACTAACATCAGCATTGCAATTGTGGCTAGTCTTTTCACGTTAGTCCCCTTCCACCGCAGCCGGTTCCGGAAGCGCAGGAGCATGCTCCTCCTGTTTCTTATCCGCACCCGTGATACGTTCCACGAGTACGTAAAGCGCCGGGATAATGAAGATGGCAATTCCGGTTGCAGCCAGCATCCCGCCAATTACGGTGGTGCCCATGATTTGCCGGCCGACGGAACCTGCGCCGGTGGCGATGAACAAGGGCACGCAACCGAGAACGAATGCGAACGAAGTCATCAGGATTGGCCGCAACCTCAGCTTGGCACCTTCCAACGCTGCATCCACCACTGGCTTGCCATAGACTTCGTGTTGCTCCTTGGCAAACTCCACAATGAGGATGGCGTTCTTGGCCGCCAGTCCGATCAGCATTACCAGCCCGATCTGCGAGTAAACGTCGTTGTCGATCTGCACCATGAAGGCCGGGAAGATCATCCCGAGCACGGTACGCCGCAGCCATAACAGGCCGAACGCGCCGGCAACCGCGACCGGCGTGCTCAGCAGAACACTGAACGGCAGTGACCAGCTTTCATACAGCGCCGCGAGGATAAGGAAGACAAACAGCAGAGAGATGGCGAAGACGACCCACGACGGCACGCCCTCGCGCGCTTTCTGTTCCTGCCGGGACATGCCCATGTAATCGAAACCCATCTCCGGCGGCATGGTTTGGTGGAAGACCTCTTCCAGGGCTGCGGTGGCCTGGTCTGAGCTGTAGCCTGGTGCGGCGCTGCCGATAATCTGCGCGGCCGAATATTCGTTGAAGCGCATCTTGAATTCCGGTCCGTAACGTGACTCGAATCGAGTCAACGCCGATAGCGGAACCATCTCCCCCTTGCTATTGCGAACGTAGAACTGTCCTGCATTGTCGAGGTTGGCGCGGTAAGCTGCTTCGGCCTCCACATACACCTGCCAGGCGCGGCCGAATTGGTTGAAGTAATTGACGAACTGGCCACCCAGGAACGTCTGAAGAGTGGAATAGACATCTTTCAGGTTCACCCCCTGCTTCAGCACCTTCTCCTTATCCACATACACGAATTTTTGCGGTGTGCTGGGTATGTACGTGGTGGTGACCATCCCGATCTCAGGCCGCTTGCGAGCCGCCTCCAGGAATTTGTTCAGGTTGTTCACCAGGAACTCGGATTCCTTTCCGGAGCGGTCTTCCAGTACAAACTGGAATCCGCCCGAGGTGCCTACGCCCTGAATTGCCGGTGGAGAAAAGGCGAAGACGGTGCCCTGCGGAAGCGTGAGGAGCTTCAGGTTCAACTTGGCCTTGATTACCTGGAACTGCTCCTCCATTTGTTTGCGGTCTTCCCATGGTTGCAGCGTCACCCAGAAGAACCCGTTGTAGCTGGCGCGGGTCAGGCTCAGCAGACTGAAGCCAATCGAGGTGGTGTAGTACTTGACTCCGGGCGTGGACTTCAGGACAGCTTCCACCTCACGGGCAGCCTCTGAGGTTCGCTCGATCGAAGATGCCTCCGGCAGTTGCATTTGGATGTACATGTATCCCTGGTCCTCGTCGGGCAGGAAGCTGGAGGGCAGCACCTTCGCGAAGAAAACACCGGCCACCGCAAATGCGGCGACTGCCACCAGCGCTACCGCACTTTTTCGAATCAGGCTATGGCACGCCCGTACATAGAGATTGCTGCCGCTGGCAAAGACACGATTGAACCAGCCGAAGAACCTCGCCAGCGGCCCATGAGTCTCTTTCCTGGGCCGGAGAAACAAGGACCCAAGCGCCGGGCTCAAGGTCAGGGCGTTGAAAGCTGAAATGATGACGGAGATCGCGATAGTCAATGCAAATTGCTGATAGAGGCGGCCAGTAATACCCGGAATGAATACCGTGGGTACGAACACCGCCGACAGGACCAGTGCGATACCCACGACCGGGCCGGTCAGCTCATCCATTGCTTTTCGAGCCGCATCCTTCGGAGTCAGGCCCTCTTCAATGTGGCGTTGTATGCCTTCGACTACGACAATGGCGTCGTCCACAACCAGGCCGATCGCCAGCACCAACCCGAACAACGAAAGCGTGTTAACAGAGAAGCCGAAGAACGGAAAGACAGCGAAGGTAGCCACCAGCGAGACAGGCACCGCCAACATTGGAATGACCGTGGCGCGCCAGTCTTGCAGGAAGAGGTACACAACAAGGATCACCAGCACGAAAGCGATCACCAGCGTAAGGACGATCTCCTCCATGCCTGCCCGTACGGCATCGGTCGTGTCCAGGGTTATCGCGTAATCCACGTCCGCGGGGAAGCTCTGCTTCATTCTTGCCATGAGCTTCCGGACGCCCTTCGCCGTCTCCACAGCGTTGGAACCGGGCAACTGATAGACAGCGACGAGCGCGGCGGGCTGACCGTTGAGTCGGCCTACCCAGTTGTAGTCTTGGGACCCCAAGTCGACGGTGGCGACGTCCCTCACGCGCACCACACCGCCATCGGCCCCTTCGCGAACAACAATGTCGCCGAACTCCTCCGGCGTTTTAAGTCGGCCTTGGGCACGCACGGCATAAGTAAACTGCTGGCCTGCGACTGCCGGTTCGCTTCCGACTTGACCCGCCGGATTCACCGTATTCTGCGATTGCACCGCATTCACGACTTCATTGACAGTGACACCCAGCTTCGCCAGTTGATCGGGTTTTACCCAGATGCGCATCGCGTACTCGCCGATGCCGTAGATCTGGACCTGACCTACACCGTAAGAGCGCGCAATGGGGTCCTTCACATTGATGAAGCCGTAGTTCGACAGGAACTTCGCATCGTGCGTGCCCTTGGGTGAATACAGCGCGATCAGCATCATCGGCGAGGTCAGTGATTTCTTCACGTCGATACCGATCTGGTTGACCTCCTGCGGAAGCTGGCCGATAGCCAGTGCCTGGCGTGACTGGGTGAGAATGAGGTCCATGTTGGGGTCGGTCTTGAGATCAAAATCGACCAGCAGCGCCGTACTCGAGTTGTTGGTCGAGTTCAGCGAGTACATGTAGTCCATGTTGTCGACGCCGTTGATCTGCTGCTCGATCGGCGTGGCGACGGCCTTCTCCATCGTCTCGGCATCGGCACCCGGGTACAGGGCCCACACACGGATTTCGGGGGGAGCGATGTCCGGAAACTGCGCGACAGGAAGGCTGACGATGGTGATCGCACCAACGATCACCATCAGAATCGAGATGACGATGGCGACGATCGGACGCCGGATGAAAAAGTTCGACATGGCTCAGCGTTCCTCCCCCTGAATGTTTGCGGGCTTTGGAACCACGGGAGTTCCGTCCTTCAACTTGCTTACCCCTTCCACAACGACTTGGTCGCTTGGTTTCAAGCCATCCTCAATCACCCACATCGTTCCTACCTTCTCTCCCGCCTTGACTGGTCGAATAATGGCCTTGTTGTCGGCGCCGACAAGCGCGACCTGGTAGCCTCCCTGAATTTCTTTGACCGCGCTCTGCGGCACCAGCAGCGCATTCTGCTCGATGCTGGTTTGTATCCGCACACGCCCATACTGGCCGGGGCGTAGTTTGTTGCCCGGATTAGGAAATGCCGCAACCATGTCGAATGGTTCCGGTGTTGGGGTCTATCTGACGATCCGTCAGCAGGATTTTGCCCTTATGCGGGTACACCGTGCCGTCGGCCAGGATCAGATCAGGGGAGCTTTCGAAAAGGTTGATCTGCTGACCTCCTGTGGTGATGTGCTGTGCTCGCAGATACTCCTGCTCGCTGACTGGGAAATAGACCTTGATCGGGTTCACTTGCGAAACGGAAGTCAGGTGAGACATTGGGTCCTACCAGATTGCCTATCTGCACTTCGGCGATCCCCGCCACTCCATCGACCAGCGAAGTAACCTTCGTCCAGCCGAGATCGAGTTGTGCGCGTTCGACAGCCGCCTTCGCCGACTCGACCGCTGCCTGTGCTGCGAGCTTGGCCTGGATTTCGGTATCGAGTTGAGCCTTTGCAATGGCCTTTTGCTCAGCGAGCGGAGTATCGCGCTCTACGTCGAGCGTCGTTCTGCCCAACTCGGCCTGCGCCCGGGCAAGTTCTCCTTTGGCACTGTCAAGAGCAGCCTGGAAGGGTCTTGGGTCTATCTGGAACAGGACCTGTCCTTTGCTGACATCCGATCCTTCTTTGTAGTTTTGGCTGATGATGTAGCCGGACACCTGCGGCCGTATCTCAGCGTTGACGTAACCATCCAAGGTCGCCACCCATTCACGCTGCAGTGGGACGTCACGCTGAATAGGTTGCGCAATTAATACTTCGGTCACTATCTTTGGCACGGCAGCGTTGCCTTTGCTGCATGCAACCATGCCTACGCTCAGAATTCCTAGAGCCGCAGTAATGATGATCCGAGTGATCCGTGCTTTTTGTTTCTTAGGAGTTTTGCAAGACATTCCGATACCTTCCTGCTCACGAGTGCCCAATCAAGTCTCTTAACGAGACAGCCTGACTTGTGCACGAGGCATGCCAAGCAGCATGTCACTCTAAGCTCCGAGATTAAAAGCACTTACTCGATCGTGCGACTGCCCAATAACTGTGCTTCGGTAAGATCACTGCCCGCATGCGGGCACCACATCCTATTCGTGTGCTGGATGACTGTGGCAGGAAATCGCGCCCGTGGAGATCATCAGAATAGGCGCTTAGTTAGGTGGGAAGATCGAATTTCGCTTAGACGAACATTGGGAATCGCGTTACAACGCAAAGGCACAGTGGGAGTCAATATTGCCCGAATTTCGGCAGTGTCACTCGCCAGCCAAAACAGTTTTGACCTGGATTTCGGTGCTGTCGAGCTTCACTGCTCCGGCGCTTGCGTTGGCTATGTGCCTTAGTTAGAACAGCGTCTGTAGTTTCCTCAACCCGAGTATTAGGCCAATGGAACTTACGAGTAGCCGTCGATACCAGGCGGCAGAGGCTATACCGATTACGCAGAGTACGTTCGGCAGCAAACACCAGTTCAGATCTCATTGCTTTAATTACTCCAGTAAAGACTTCGAAGATTCTCAAAGCACTCTTGTAACCACACGTTCCGCAGAGCCGTATCTTTTCAAGGTGGCGAGACGGCCGTACCTTTCGGTACGGCCGCTGTGCGTGGGGAAGGCTATCAGGAGGAAGTTGGAAGCATATTGGGGTTGCTCTCGACTTTTTGGTCTAGTCACAGAGACGTAACTTCTGTCTGCACGTATGCAGCCATCCCAGAAGCGCCAGCTGAAGCCGAGATATAACGAATCGGCAGAGGTGAGCCGCCGCCCTTATTCGGACAATGACCGGATGCAGGCAATCAGCTTGTCTGAGCCCGAGGTAATCCAATGATTTCACAGCCATATAGTCGCCCGCGAGCTGGCCGAGGGCCAGCGCGAGGTGCGTTTTTCCGGTACCGGAGTTGCCCAGCAACAACACGTTCTCGCGCCGCAGCAGAAACTCGCAGCGCGCCAGTTCCAGCACTAGCGCTTTGTTGACTGCCGGGATGGCGAGAAACTCGAAGGTGTCCAGGCTCTTGACCACCGGGAAGCGGGCTTGATGAATGCGGCGTTCGGTGGCCCGCCGTTCACGGTCCAGCAGCTCTTGTTCGGTCAAACGCAGCAGGTAACGCGGATAGTCCACCCTCCCGGCCGCGCACTGTCGCGCCACTTTGTCGTACTCGCGCAGGAAAGTCGGCAGCCGCAGCTGCTTCAGGTGATGTTCCAGCAGCACCTGGGGCGTGTCCGCCGTAGCGGTGTTGGTTTGGCCGCTCATCGCGTCACCTCGCTCGGCAAGCTGAAGGGTGACGGCGAAAGTAAAGCCATGTAGTCGGCGGCCTGCGTGGTTTGTACTTCGGCCAAGCGGCAGATGCGGATAGTTCTCCAAGTCCAGCCGCGGCGGCCGCCGCTCGATGCGGCACAGCAGCAGATGCTTGACCGCGTCGAAACTGATCGTACCCAGATGCAGCGCATCGAGGATGGCCCACTCGACGTCCTGGATCGAGAACGTCTCCAGCAGGCGCAGCACCTGCACGTACTCCCGCTTGCCGCCCTTGCTCAGCCGCGCTTCCAGCAGCCGTCGCAGGCGGCAAAGCACTCCGGCAGCTCCCAGCCCGCCAGCGGCGCCGCTTGGTCCAGCGCCCCGGCCTTCTGTTCCAGCAGAGCCAGGTAGTGCAGCGGATCGAAGACCATGTCTTCGCGCTGGTAGCTTCTGCGATGACGGGCAATCACCTGGCTGCCGCAGACGATCACCACCTCGTGCACGTAGCCCTTCACCAGCACGTCGCGGTGCCCATACTCGGTCGGCACCGAGTAATCGTTGGTGCGATAGCGCACCAGCGACATCGAACTCACTCGCGCCACCCGCTTCTCGCAGGCTTCATACTCGCTGACCGGCAGGGGCAACAAGGCCGCCCGGTCCCGCGCAAAGCGTTCTCCGATCGTCTCCGGCTCGCCACGAACCCGCTGCTCGCGGCGCTGACGGCATTGCTCCCGTAAGTGCGCGTTCAATGCCTCCCAACTGGCGAAACGCGGCACCGGCACCAAAAAGTTGCGCCGCGCGTAACCCACCAAGCCCTCTACGTTGCCTTTGTCGTTGCCCTTGGCCGGGCGTCCGAACTTGTCGGCAAACAGATAGTGGCTCTGCAACTCGGCGAAGGCCCGCGTCTTCTGCCGGGTACCGTCGCCCAGAATCCGTGTCACCGCCAGCTTCGTGTTGTCGTACAGAATCGAGGTGGGAACGCCACCGAAGTAGGCGAAGGCCTGAATGTGGCCTTCCAGAAACGCTTCCGTCGTCTCCGCCGGAAACGCCATGACGAAGCAATCATCCGAATGCGGCAGGTCGATCGCGAAATAGTGGGCCTTCCGCTGCTCGCCACCGACGATCACCAGCGCCTCGCCGAAGTCGGCCTGCGCCGTACCCGCAGCATGGGTCAGCGGAACGAACATCTCGCGCTGGCGCAGCGTCGCGGCGCGCACATAATCCTTCACGATGGTGTAACCGCCCGTGAACGCGTGCTCTGCCCGCAAACGGTCAAAGATCCGCTTGGCAGTATGCCGCTGTTTGGCTGGTTTGGTCTTGTCTTCTTCCAGAATGGCGTCGATCACGCCCAGCCACGGTCCCAGCTTGGGCCGCTTCGGTGGCTCTTTCCGCCGGTAGCCCGGCGGAATCGAATAACCCAACATCTTGCGTACCGTCACCCGGGCCAATCCAACTCCCGCGCGACCGACCGTTGACTTCTGCCCTCGACTAAAACCGCACGCCGTATACGCCCATAGATCTCCACTGGGTACATCCCTCCGGTGTCCCACGATCTCGGCCGTCGGCTCAACGGAACCGAACCACTTCCGTTACCCCGCAGGCCTCGCTACCTCGTGAAACCAGAATCCGGCGGTCTACTTTTACTCCGCCGCATCACGCCGCTCCCGCGGCGTAATACGGTCTATTTTTGCTCCGGCGCTTATATAAGGACGATCAGGACGGCGGTGATTCGGCGCAGGCGGGAATTGGCCCCAGCGTCCAGCTCTACCTCAATCCGTTGGTCAAGCTCAAAGACGTGAGAGCGTTCGATCTCGACGATGCGAAGCAAAGATTTCTCGTGCTGGAAACTGGATATCGCTACATTGGGGAGCCGGACACTCCCACCGAAAATCGCATGATCACGGCCGCGACCTTCAACTTTCCCATGAGCGCCGGATTCAGCATGTCGGACCGCAACCGTGCCGACCTCGACTGGCGAAGCGGCAATTTCACCTGGCGCTATCGCAACAAACTGACGGTTGAGCGGACGATCGCAGTGCGCTCCTACCACCTTATCCCTTACGTCGCCGTCGAGCCATTCTACGAGAGCCAGTTCAACAAGTGGAGCACCACGGCTCTTTATGCCGGCAGCCTTTTCCCTGTGGGCCGGCATGTAGAATTCAACCCGTACTACGAACACGAGAACAACACAGGCGGGCACAAGAACCATCCCGAAAACGCGGTCGGCCTGGCCTTGTATCTGTTCTTCTCCGTGGATAACCAATGATCTCGATCTTCTTCAGCGCGTGCGTTCTGTCGTTCCTCACCGTGGGCGTGCATGCCACCGGAATTGCTGTGCTCCTGCGGCGCTTGATGAGACATCACCCCGCGACGCCGAGTGCCTGGCTTATTACCCGCTTGCTGCTTCGCATGATCTGGTGGCTGGTCCTGCTCCATCTGGCCGAGATCTCGATCTGGGGCTTCTTCTATCTCTGGCGCGGATGCCTGCCCAATGCCGAAGCGGCGTTCTACTTTTCCGGGGTCACGTACACCACCTTGGGCTACGGCGACGTGGTGCTGGCGAAACCGTGGCGTCTCCTCGGACCGATCGAGAGCTTGATGGGCGTCCTCATGTGCGGCTTGTCCACCGGTTACTTCTTCGTTGTCGTGAGCCGCATCCATCAATCGCGTCCCGTGACGTCCACGGCTGCTTCCAGCCCAGAATGAATAGGTGTTCGCCTAAGGAGAAAACTGGATTCATCTGTCACCTTTGCTCCCGCCGACCTTGTACGTGAAACGCCCATCATTAGCTCTCTCCCCTGGCCAACGGGTACTACGGGCAGTCTAGGACAATCTCTGCATTGCGTCCAACGCGGCAAAAGGCACAGTTTTCGCGGGATACCCCACTAGAAAACGCACTCTCAGCGAGTCCCATTCAGCGCCGGTCCGGCGCTGTGCAGCACCCTTTCAGGGGTGGCGTGTCAACTGTCCTCCCGCTGCCGTTAGGCAGCGCTCGCAGGGGAGCCGCCCATCCCCGCACAGTGCATGAAATGCGGCACTGCCGCTTATCGCCGGAGTGCAAGCGGCGCGCCTGAGGCCCTGATTAACCAAGGCGACACTCCACAATCTGTCGCCGCCATTCTTCGCGTGAGCCGTGCTCTACCGGGTATTGCCCTAGGCCAAAAAATGCGTCTTAGCTGGAACGAAATCAGAGCCCGAGCGGCACGTTTCGCCGACGAATGGAAGAACGCTCACTACGAGCGAGGTGAGAGCCAGACCTTCTACAACGAGCCGCTCAAGTACTCAGGACCCCATTTTCATCACGTGCGTCCCATACTCACGTTTTGGGGTCCTGGATCGGCGATGAAGGCGTGCGCTCAGGGGCGATGTAGCGACCTACCGGAGCGCCGCGGACTGTTCGCCACCGGACAGAATGAACGTGTCCACGCGAAGGCCGACGGGCAAGTTTGCTGCGGGATCCAACTCCACCAGGACCTCCAGGAATTTCCGGTCCACGCGTTCGGTAGGTTCATCGGTGCGGATGGTTTTGGGGCCGAGCAGTTCGCCGATGCGCACGACGTGCCCGCTGAACTTCTGTTTGCCGAAGGCATCCGCTGTGACCCAGGCCTTCTGACCCATCCGCACTTTGTTCACGTCGGATTCATCGATGTCCACCCGCACGCGCAGCATTTCGGTGTCGCCGATGGTCAGGACCGGGTCAGGCGTGGTGGCAGAGTTGGAGACGCTTTCCCCGTTGCGGTGGTGCTTGCGGAGAACGATCCCGTTTATTGGGGACTTGATAAAGGTCCTGTCGTACCTGGCTTGGGCCTCGGCTAGGTGCGCCTGCGCCAGTTGCAGATCTGCCTGGGCGAACGCAACATCTTCTTCCCGAGTGGCAGTGTTCACCAGTGAATAGCGGTCAGATTTCTCCTGGTACTCCTCCTTTGCGACGTTGTACTCGCGGGTATAGTGATCTAACTCCTCACGCGAGATCACTCCACCCTGATAAAGTTCCTGGCGCCGCTGCAATTCAGCTTGGGCATTCTTCATTATTGCCTCGGCAGCACGGACGCCCGCCAAGGCCTCCGACCGCTCCTGAGCCCGGACTCCATTCACCACCTTGCGCAGTGTCGCCTCTTTGGCTTGCACTTCCGCCGCAGAGGAGGCAAGTTCCGCACGGTAGTCGTCATTCTCCAGCACCGCCAGCACCTGGCCTGCGCGGATGGAGTCGCCTTCCTCCACATTCACCGACTTCAGTTTGCCGCTCATCTCCGAGCCCACCTTGATGTTCTCGGAAACGGGCTCGATCCTCCCTGGTCCGGCAACGACATCGGACAAATCGGAGGACAGCGCGGCCGGCTTGGGGTTGTTGGTGCTATGGCGCGTCGAGGAAAACAACCTCATTGATATCGTCAAGACCGTGACGGCGACCGCACAAAGAATTCCCAATTTCTTGATCACAGTAATCTCCATTCAAAGTTGCTCAGTATCGAAACGCTCGCGGTCCCGGCTAACTGCGATACCGCCTGCATTTCTGTGTGTCATGCAGGTACTATGCGGGATCCTGGCAGAATGCACATCACGAGATAGGAGGCTTTTTCGGTACCACTGCGGGGACATGGGGGGGTACCTGTAGTTGGGCCTTCCCAAATACCGCTATGTAGTTATGGAGAAGCTGTCGATGCGGTGCGTAGAAGGTCAACGGTGCGGCATTGAAGAAATTGCGGCCCGGTTTGAGGGCTAGTAAAACGTACTCCCATGCCGATTGGAACCGCCAAAGCGCGCAAAATTGAAATCAAGAACTCCCTTAGTACCAACGGCGGCGCTTTTCCCCGCACTACATACGGGGAGAAGGCGTTGCGCTGTTACTGGATCCAGCTATGAGAAGTCTGGTGGAAGTTCTGGGCCAGCAGTTCAACGGGAACGGCCATCTCGGGCACACTGTCGGCGATCATTCCGTCTTCAATCCGGATGGTGCGATCGGCAAAGGCGAGGACTCTAGGATCGTGGGTAACGATGAGCACTGCCCGTCCGCGCTCATGCGCCAGATTGCGCATCATCTCCATGATGGCACGCCCGCTGTGGGAATCGAGCGCGGCCGTAGGCTCGTCGGCCAGAATGATCTCGGGATCGCCGGCCAGCGCCCGGGCGATCGCCACGCGCTGCTTTTGACCGCCACTGAGGTTGGCGGGAACCACGTCGAACTTGTCGGCCAATCCCACTCGCTCCAGAAGTTCGTAGGCACGCTTTCGCGCCTGCGGCCCACGCACGCCTTTCAGGTCGAGCATGAGCTCGATGTTTTCACCCGCAGTTAGAGTGGGAAAGAGATTGAAGCCCTGGAACACGAAGCCAATGTGATCCAAGCGAACGCGAGGCAGGCGGCTCTCCTCCAGGTGTCCGACTTCCTGGCCAGCGATTCGAACGCTTCCGGAAGAGGCCCGGAGAATGCAGCCCATGATCGACAGGAGCGTGGTCTTGCCGCTGCCTGAGGGCCCCACCAGCATAACCATCTCGCCGGGGTGAACCTCCAGTCCCACGCCACGCAAGGCGGGAACACTGGCGGCGCTTTCCACGTAAGTCTTGGTCACGTCCCGTACAACGATTGCAGCTTTCATCGCATTTCTCCTCGCGGGCCTTATCCTTTGAAAACCATCGCAGGATCGAGCCGAGTCACTTTGTTAATGGAAACCAGCGCTGCCCCGGCACACATGAACAGCGTTAGAAGGAATATCGAGATCGCCATCCACGCGTTCATCAGGATGGGCGCGCCGGCGGGCTGAGCGAAACGTATCACGAAGCCACTGATGATCATCCCCAGTGCATACCCGATTACCGCGCCGATCGCCGCCTGTATCAGGATTACTTTGTATACATAACTATTCGGTGCACCCATCGCCTTCAGCGTGCCGAATTCCTTCAAGTGGTCCATGGTGGTGGCGTAGATGGTCTGTGCCACTACCACGAATCCCACGATCAATCCCAGCACTGCCGCCAGCAGGATGGCGATACCGGCGCCGGTGGTAAACGTCCAGTACCGCTGAGTGCGCCGGCTGAACTCCGAACTGGTAAGTACGTCTACATCGTTCACACGAGCCAAGATATTTCTGCGGACTTCATCCACATCGGCGCCGGGCCCGGTTTTGACCAGTATGTAGGTAGTCTGGTCGTCCTGCAGCGGCGCGTAATCCTGGGCATGCCGGAAGCTGGTGAAGACATAGGGGTCAGTTGTGAAATCACGGATCCCGCGGGTAAAACCAACCACCCGCGCCCGGTGCCCGTTGATCTCGAACACTTCGCCGATCCGGCTCACTCCCAGCTTCTTCTTGTAGACCTCATCCACGATGACGCCATCGGGGGTTTTTAAATCGTGGACGCTCCCCTCCACCACATTCCAAGGGCCGCCCAGAGCGGCATCTGGATTGAAGCCCACAACCTGGATCGTCTGCTGGGCGCCGTCGAGGCGGTTCCATCGCGTGTATCTGTTGATGAGCTTCTCTGCGTCAGCCACGCCGGGCACGGCCTTCACCTGGTAAAGCTTGCGTTCGTTGAAAGGCGTTCCGAGCTCGAGATAGGGCACGTGTTTGGCGGTCACCCAAAGATCAGCGTGGGAGTTATCGATCAAACAGGATGTGGTTTGCGTAAAGCCCACATACAATCCCGACTCGATAACAATCAGAACTACGGCAAACACGATCCCGGTCAGGGTCACGGCTAACCGTATCTTGTCGTGAAGTAGGTTCCGCTGCGCTAGAGAAGTCATAAGCGGGCAATCTCCTGCAGCACGCTACGGCACGCCAGGATGTTCAATGCGAGACCGGCTGAGCTCTTTCTATGTGTCATGGAAGCATGATGCGGGACTCAATGCCGATAGCACATCACGAAATATAGCGTTTTTTCCATACCACGGTCTGGTACTCACCGGTATACCCCTTGTCAGGAGTATCTCTACTCCCACGACCGGGTGAGGGATAAGTTGCTCACGGTCGGTCAGTAAAGATGATGGAATGAAAATTAAAGATGACGGAACGGTTAGCCGCACAGATTATGGCTCAGGCGCGGCGGGCGGCCGAGGGATGATGACTTTGCGCAGTCCAAAAAAGCGGGCATCCAGCGAAAAAGCCCCGGGACCCAGGAGAGCAGAAGCCACGGCGACAATGATCGCAGCGAGACTCAGCGGGTTGCAGGCAAAGACATTCCAATTCGCTCTGGGAAGCCATGAGAACATGATGGCAATACCCCCCGATACTGCCAAGCTACACGCGATCGGAGTCAGAAATCCAACCAGAAGCGCCATGCCACTGGCGAACGCCAGCAGGCAGACCGACCATATCTCAAGCCGCAGTTCCCTAAGGTGAGGCAAATAGGCCGAACCCTGCAGGATCAGTGTCCCGCCAACCGCCACTCGCAACAGCAGCAAACCTATGCCATGCCATGCGCCGGGGAATGTGGAATACAGCTTTCGCAAGCCCAACTCCCGGGGATCCATAGTGTCAATGAATCCCACGTAAGTAAGACTAGCGCCTGCTAGCGCGCGGCGAATCCCTAGAGCTCGGAATTTTGTCCTACCACTATCGGGGGATACTTGAGCACAGCGGGATGCCCTTTTCAGAGGTGGATGATTCCGCGCCGGACGGCTATCGCGACGGCTTGTGTACGATCACTGGCTCCCAGCTTGTCCATAATGTGCTTGATGTGCACCTTGACCGTCTCTTCGGAGATGAAGAGCCTTTCGGCGATGTCCCGGTTGCGATTGCCGCCAGCAATCTGCTGAAGGACTTCGATTTCTCGCGCAGTAAGTGCCTCGTCGCTGTAGTGCTCCGCGAGATGGGCCGCAATGGCGGGTGGGATACGTTTTTTTCCGGCATGGACTTGACGGATCGCCTCGACGAGGTCCTTCGGCGGCATGCTCTTCAGCATGTAACCTTTAGCGCCTCCCTCGAGCGCCCGCTGGATTTCGACATCGCCCTCGGATGTCGTCAGCATGATGACGCGTGCCTCAGGGAACTCTTTGCGAATGGCAATCATCGCGTCGATGCCGCTCAAATCGGGAAGCCTGACATCCATAAGGGTGACGTCGGGATGCAGTTCGCGAAAGCGTTCAAGAGCCTCCCGCCCGCTGGACGCCTCGCCCACTATGCACATGTCTGGTTGGTTGTTGATGAGGGTAGCAATTCCCTCGCGCAGGAGCGGGTGGTCATCGACGCTCAAGACGCCTATACGTGTTTGGTCGTTCATAGTTCTTGCTCACTCTCTGCCGGGAGGAAGATCGGCCCTGGTCTGCCCTGGAAACCATCGGGTCAGCCGCTTCCGCCAACTCTCCGAAGGCGTAGTTTCGAAGGCTACTTTGCCGGGCACCGACAGCTCCGCCTGGGTCCCCGTGCCGGCACGGGACAAGACTGAGAACTTGGCGCCGATCTTCTCCGCTCGCTCCCGCATGTTCGACAGACCCCAGTGTCCTTCGCGTCCTGTTTGGAGCACCTCCGGATCGACACCGCAGCCATTGTCGCGCACCATGATGTGCAGGCTTCGCGCAGCATATTTGATTTCAACTTCAATCCGGCTCGCCTGGGAATGGCGAAATGCGTTGATCATGGCTTCGCGGGCAATGCGGTAAACTTCCTCGCGAATGACAGAATGTAGCGCATTGGGCTTTCCTTCCACGATGACTCGGAAATCAACCTGCTCCTGGAGGGGAAACTCTTCACGAATCTCGGCGAGCTTTTGTTCCAGACCACCCGACGCAGGATGCGGCGAGCGGAGGCTGCGAATCGCGTTTCGGCCATCCTCACTCACCTGCTTCATCAGGTCGAGCACATGCTGTACCAGAGGCTTCGCTGGCGAGTCGACGGGCAAACGGTCATTGGCGACATCGAGCTGCATGTAGGCACTGAGAAATCCCTGCAACAGGGTGTCATGTAAGTCGCGCGCAATCCTCTCACGCTCCTCGAGGCGTTCTTCCAGCCTGTCTTGCATACGAGCGGCAATTTGCCGAAGGCGGAGCCGGTAGAAAACCCATAGGAGAAATGCAAGGATGACGCAGCACAACACTCGAAACCGTGTGGTTTGATAGTAGGCCGGCAAGACCGTAAAGGTCATCCTCGCGCCCGTTTCATTCCACACGCCGTCGTTGTTGCTGGCGATCACGTGAAAGCGATACGTACCGGGTGCAAGATCAGTGTAGAAAGCTTGACGACGGCCCTGTGGATCCTGCCACTCCGCGTCGTGACCTTCCAATTGATAGTGGAAGTGCACCTTCTGCGGGACCGCCAGGCTGAGCGCGGTGTAGTCGATTTCAAGGTCGCGTGTCAACGCAGGAAGCTTTAATTCTCCTGTTGTTGCGTAGGCTTTATGGTCGGCGATGATTTGTTCAATGTGCACCGGAGGGGGCACATCGTTGAAGTGCAGACGACCTGGATCAATCTCCTGCAGAATGTTCTGGTTTGCGAACCACAGCTTGCCGTCGGCCGACTTAGTGGCCGTGGGGCGGAAGTGCGTCGGGCCGGGCTGAGCTCCATCGAAAGGATCCAGCAGTTCGGTCTTGACCTGGTATCCCGGTTGCCGCCACCAGTTTTCCAGCTCCGGCCGGGCAATCGCTATATATCCGCAGGCAGCATCCAACCACAAAAAGCCCCGGTCGTCAGCCACGATTGCGCTGACAGAGTTGCAGGGAAGACCGTTGCGCGAGCTGAGAGTCTCTACCCGCCCCGACTTCCAGTGAATTAACCCATCGCCCGTTGCAGCCCACACCGAACCATCGGAATCGGCAAACAGATTATCCACAGCGCCAGAAGTTGGAGAATGAATAGTGGCAGTGGTCTCCAATTGGCCTTGCCGGTATCGGGCAAGGTCTCCGCTTTCCAGTCCTAGCCAGATGCCACTCTCGGAATCGGCCACCAAAGACCGGACGCGCGGAATTTGGGGCGGAGAGATTTCCTCCTTCACTTCCAAATCGCTGATGTGAACAAGCGCCGGAGCTGTTACCGCTGCCCAGATATCGTGATTCGAATCCTCGGTGATCGCTGTCACCACTCCGATTGGCTTACCATCCGGCTTGTTAACGGGTCGAAATTGGCCCTTGTCGTAGACGTTCAATCCATTATCAATGCCGACCCACAGGCGGTCGGAGTGATCCTGAAACAGCGAAGTTACCAGGCGGCCGGTCAGTCCCTTTGCCTGGGATATCGCAGATAGCTTGCCTTGCCGCCAGAGCTCCAGAGCTTGTAAATTTGCAATCCATACCGTCCCGTCCCGCGCGGCGAGCACAGACTGCACTTCTTCCGATGTCAGGCCTTCGCGTTTTGAAAACGTCGCCACGGGCACGTCGCGAAAGCGGTCGATTCCCTTTGTCGTGACAACCCACAGGTCTCCCTCTCGATCCTGATAGAAGCCGTTGACCGAATCGCTGGAGAGGCCATCGGCGCTGCCAAAACGATCTACCTTGCCCTTGTAGATCCGCAAGGTGTCATGGTTTTGGCCGCCCACCCAGAGACCGCCGTCATGATCGATCAGCAAAGCACTGACTCTTACGCTGCCGCTATCAAGTCCGGGTATCGCGGGATCCTTCCATGCTCCCCCGTCGAACCGTTGCAGCCCCAGTCCCTTTCCCGACCACGCTACGCCCACCCAAAGAGCGCCACTGGAATCCGCAGCAATGGAACTCACTCCTTGCAGCCCCTTCGCTCGTTCCAGTTCCTCGCGAAGATAAACGTGGGCCTTCCCCGACGTGGGATTCCACTGGCATATTCCATTCGAGCTGCCGACCCACAGATTGCCCGATGTATCCCGCGCAATCGCCTGCGCGTAGATAAACGGAATCCCATCCGATGGTCCATAACAGCGCACCGCACTGGCATCAGCGATTTTGCACAGTCCGCCTTGCTGGTCGCGTACTCCAGAGCGGACTATCCAGACCGTGCCTTGCGGGTCTTGGAAGATGGACTCAATGAAATCTGGCACAGTAGGGTAGGCGACAAGGTCCCCATCCTTCCAATGTGCTAGGCCTCTGGCAGTGCCAATCCACAGGCTGCCATCGTCAGCGCCCAGGAGAGAGTAAATCCGTTGACTGGGAAGCCGCTTGCCGGCTGGCGCCGTCCATGGAACAAAACGAACTCCATCAAAGCGCAGCAGACCGGCTTCCGTACCAACCCATAAGTAGCCATCTTTAGTCTGTGTGATGGCATGCGGCCCACCGCTGAAGACTCCGTCTTGAACCCGCCAGGCGGTGTGGGCGTATTGCGAAATTTGCCGGCTGGGATCTAGCGCGACCGCGGGAACACAAAGAAGGACCACATACAAACAGAGTCTGGATGCCGAGAGGAAACTTCCTTCGATCCTTCCTGAACGCAAGATGCGCATTGATCTGGTGATGAACCCTTCCGGGTGACTGGCATCTTCCCCCGGGATTCCCTGCAACTCGGCGGGAAACACCATGATTCACTTGCCACAAGTATAGGTCGGGAATCTCGAATTCATGCACTCATTCTTGACGATGATTTGGTTGCTTTTTTCACGGGACGCCGAGTTCGGTGATGGTGGACCAAACAGCCATCGCCGAAGTTCGCGATCCCACCATGCGAGAGTTGTCAACCGTCGCCGAATTTCTGCGGGCTCGCCTGATAGTGGTACCTCAGTATGAAACCTGTCGCGGTACGCAACGTATCCCCATTTCTGTTATCCCCGCATTTACCCGGCAGTGGTAGCTAGAAAACCTCTTATCTCGTGATGCGCATTCTGCTTAGCGCTCGCATAGTAACCGTAGCGGATGGGAGCGGTAGGAACGGCTGCACCGACCGCAGTAAGTGCGTCGCGGGCCCCAGTCTCTTGCTTACATTCGTAATTCTGGAAATTGAGGATGGTAAGGCAGATCATGAAAACCCAAGCAAAACACATCTCGCAGATAACTCGTCAACTAACAACCCTGAAGCGTATTGCTTCGCATACTTTTAGGCTCTCGGTGCTGGCCATAGCTCTGGTGGCGTTGCTACCAGCCGTACTCAACGCGCAAGTAAACCTGAGCCTTGCCCAACCTGCGACCACGGTGGCGGCTTCTGGTCTGTCCAATGCTCGACAGATAGCGACCGATGCAGCAGGAAACATCTACAGTCCGGATAACAACGGGCGGATAGTGAAGATAACACCTGACGGAACCCAGTCTGTGGTCGCTACCGGCTTGTGGCCCATTGGCGTTGCGGTCGATGGAGCCGGTAACGTCTATGCAACCACGACCTCCAACAGCCTCGTGAAAATTTCGCCTTCAGGAAGCCAGACTACGCTCAGCAGTAATTTCGTCACGCCTACGCAGGTGGCGGTGGACCGCTTGGGCAATATTTACGTTTTAGACCTAGGGGCAGGGCAGGTGGACGAGGTTTCGGCCGAAGGAGTTTTTAGCGTCCTGGTTGGCAACTTCCCGTCCCCATCGGGAATCGCCGTGGATAAAGAGGGTGATGTCTTCCTCACGCGTGCCAACAGCAATCAGGTATTTGAGGGTGGCGGCGGCCAGCTGAGGACCTTCGGCGGATCCGGCCTCAATGGTCCCACCAGCTTGGCGGTAGACACAAGTGGCAGCCTGTCCATCGCGGACTCGGGCAACAATCGCGTCGTTGAGCTTCCGGCGGGAGGCGGTCAGCAATTCACCGTCCTTTCCGGAGTGGCCTCTACCGTTATTGCGGTGGACGGAGCCGGCGATCTCTTCGTGTCAGACCAGAATACCAACCACGTGTTAAAGGGCTCGACCATATCGGCGAATCTCGGCGCCGTGAGGGTTTGCAGCTCGAATTGCGGCACAACTGTGATCCTGACCTATGCCGTCACGGCGAGCGGTAACTTAGGCCACATAAAAACCTTGAACCAGGGTTCGAGCCAGGCAAGCCTCGACTTCACTGTGGCCGGCAGTACCTGCCCCGGGTCGCTGGCGGCGGGTTCGACTTGCACCGTCAGCGTAAAATTCTCGCCCAAATATCCCGGGCTCCGTACCGGCGTTCTCCAGATCACGAGACCCGACGGTAGTTTGGCGGTGTCGACCATGCTGTATGGCGTCGGACAAGGACCGCAGATTGCCTTCGACCCAGCCACTTCGCAGAACGTAGCCAGCCTCGCGTCGCCCAACGGCGTGGCGATGGACGCGGCCGGCGATCTATTCATAGTAAATACTCACGATTTGGTCGAGGTTCCCGCGAACTCGGGCGGCGGCAGCCAGAATGTTCTGTACTCCGGCCTGTCGGACGGGACGGCGGTAGCGGTGGATGGGGCGGGTAATCTACTCGTCGCCGACATGGGCAACATGCAGGTATTGAAGATCACTCCCAGTGGCTCCGCGAGCACCGTGGCCACAGGGGTTTGCCCATACGGTATTGCTGTAGATGGCGTGGGCAATGTCTTCATCCCGGACCTCTGCCACAGCCAGGTGCTGGAGGTTTTGGCTGCTGGTGGTACCCAACTCTCTCTGGGAGCGGGATTGAACGCTCCCTGGGGTGTGGCGTTGGATTCCTCGGGCAACCTTTTCGTTGCGGATAACGGAAACGCCCGGTTGGTAAAGATCCCGGTCGGCGGTGGCTCTCAGACTACCGTTGCCTCGGGGCTGCCTGATCCCCTGGCTGTAACTGTCGATGCTGCAGGCAACCTGTTTATCACGGTGAACGATGGGGTGGAGGAGATCCCGGCCGGTGGCGGCTCTCCGGTCACGTTGGACACAAACTCTTATCCAGGCGGTGTCGCCCTGGACGGAGCGGGTGATCTCTTCATCGCGGATACCAACCACAGCCAGGTGCTGGAGCTCCAGCGCTCGCAGCCCCCGGCGCTGAATTTCCCCGCGACTCCGGTAAACCAAGCCTCCAACCCGCTGTCGATCACAGCGGAGAATGTGGGCAATCAGCAATTGAATGCCCTCGAAGGCGGGTTTAGCATGCCGCCGAACTTCGAGCAGATGGCAGGCTCCGGCACGCCCCCGGATTGCACCAGCACCTTCTCGCTGGCGCCGGGCACAAGCTGCAACCTGAGCATCAGCTTCGATCCGACCCGGACGGGTCTGATCCAAGGCACCGCTGAAGGGAAGGACAATTCACTGAATCGCAATCCGGCGACGCAGTTGATCACGCTCACTGGAACCGGTCAGTAGGAACGAACAACGGTGGACCAAGGTTCCAAGTCCAACCATAACCGTGGCGCTGGTTGCTCGCGGCTAGCGCCACAATTCCTGCGATCGATCCAGCATTTTCTCGCCTCCGTTCCTTTCTGGTCCATCCAGGGTTGCTTCTGCCTTACCCGATCGTGGTATCTCCGCGCACACCCAGCAGCGTTAGTGGAAAAGCCACTTATCTCGTGATGTGTGTTCAGCCGTGAAGGCCGCATAGTACTGCCATGGAAGCGATAAGCACGCAGCCGGTTAAGAGCAGCGAGGTGAATTGCCGAACCGTGATGCTTCGGCATGGACAGCGTGCCCGCACAACCACCTAGTACTACTGTGTTATAAACTGAATACGGGGTCCTGATTTCCCTGGTGCTGATGAACACGGGGTAGTACGTTGAGGGCGATGAACAGCCGCCAACCGGATTTCTCCCGCCAGTCGGGGCGCCTGCAGGTCTATCTGGAAAGTCTGACTCGGGCTGCCGGGCACGCTGATCGGGTTAGTCCCATTGAGAACTACACAAAAGGCCTATTGCTGCCGATCGAGCGAAAGAGCGTCGAGCCCATGGCTGCGCGTTTGGCTCCCGGCAACGTGCGCCAGATGCACCAATCGCTGCATCACATCGTGGCCGATGCGGCCTGGAGCGATGCCGCGCTGCTGAAGGAAGTACGCCGCCAGGTGCTCCCCGTGATGACGCGGCGGCAAGGGCTGGCGGCTTGGCTCGTGGATGACACGGGTTTTCCTAAAAAAGGCAGTCATTCGGTTGGCGTCACGCGGCAGTACTGTGGGCAGTTGGGTAAGCAGGAGAACTGCCGGATAGCGGTCAGCGTGTCTCTGGCCACCGCGCAGACCAGCCTTCCTGCGACTTACCAGTTGTATCTGCCCGAAATCTGGGCCAACGATGTGGAACGACGCAGGCAAGCCGGCGTGCCTGCAGAAGTCCGGTTCCAGACCAAGTCTGAGATTGCACTGGCACAGATCCGTTCGCTGGTGAACGAGGATGTGCCGCGTGGTGTGGTGCTGGCCGATGCCGCCTATGGCAACGATAATGGCTTCCGCGAGGGTCTGGAAACGCTGGGATTCGAGTATGTCGTGGGCATCCAATCTTCGACCTCGGTCTGGCCACCGGGCATCGCGCCGCTTCCGCCCCAGGCCAGAAGCAGGATGGGGCGTCCTGCCAAGCTGCTGCGAAGGGATGAACAACATCAGCCGCTTTCGGTGAAAGAGCTGGCTGTGTGCCTGAGCGCCAGCGATCTCCGGCGAGTAAGCTGGCGCGAAGGCACG
Source organism: uncultured Acidobacteriaceae bacterium (assembly GCA_963782275.1). Taxonomy (GTDB): domain Bacteria; phylum Acidobacteriota; class Terriglobia; order Terriglobales; family Acidobacteriaceae; genus Bog-257. Next base: position 252,241 of record CAWAJA010000021.1, read on the forward strand.
CGCGGCACTTTGCGCTCGCGTTTTGCCCGGCTGCGCGTGCGCGTGGCGCATCGAGACTACTGGCGCAGTGAGCCGCATGCTCAGCAATGGCTGCTGATCGAGTGGCCGAAGGCAGAGAAGGAGCCGACGAAATACTGGCTGTCGAACCTGCCGGAAGCCATCAGTCTGCGCCAGTTGGTGGCCACCGCCAAACTGCGCTGGCGCATCGAGCGCGATTACGAGGAACTGAAGCAGGAACTCGGACTGGGACATTATGAAGGTCGCAACTGGCGCGGATTTCATCATCACGCCACGCTTTGCATTGCCGCCTATGGGTTTCTGGTGTTGGAGCGGTGCCTTTTTCCCCCCGCCCCAGGTTCGCCGCCACTGCGGGCAGTCGACCTCCAGCTTCGCCTACCCCGTAGGCAACCCTCATACACGCCTCGCGGCGCTGCCGGTGCGGACCGAACGGCATAATCCATTCTCGATCGCCACCCTGCGCCGCCACATCGCCACCCACCTAGCCCGCTCCCTGCCCAGGTGTCCCTGCTGCCTGCGAGGCTTCTTGTAACACAGTAGTACTAGGGGGATGTCATGAAAAGAAAGAAAGCGATATTGAGCCTGGCTGGCTTGATTTTCCTGTTCCTGATGTTTTGCACAACTGTGCCGGCCCAGCAACCGCCGGACAACGTGGAAGGCAACTGGACGATTTACTCAACCAACATTCAGAACGGCGAGACGGTCGTGAAGCACGTTCAAATCGAGCAATACGGCAACAGCCTCACGGGGCACTTCGAAGGCCCCGATCAGTCCGGTCCGATTCAAGGTCAGATCAACGGGCATCACATCCGATTCAGTACAGTGACTCGCAATGTGCTCAACTTTTGGGGACAGGTTAGCGGAAATGAGATGTCGGGAACTTATGGGCTTCACGGCAAGCATGCCCCGTGGCAGGCTGTACGCCCGGAGGCAGCATCGGTGGCAGACCCACCAACGGGAACAGTTTATGCGTCCCAGCCGGTCTTAGTACCTCCGGCGCCCGCTGCGGCCGCGCCTCAACCTACTGCACCACCGGCGACTGACTCCGCCACGCTTGGCAGTTCCGCGCCGACACCCGCGCCTCTGTCGTCGGCTCAACTCGACGCTCTGGTTGCTCCCATTGCGCTGTACCCCGACGCTCTGGTGGCGCAGGTGCTTGCAGCGTCTACGAATCCAGACCAGGTTGCGTACGCAGATGACTGGCTGGCACAAAACAAAAGCCTGACTGGCACGGCGCTCGCGCAGGCTGTAGAGCAGCAATCCTGGGACCCCAGCGTCAAGGCGTTGACGCAGTTTCCTTCCGTCTTGGATAACCTGGCGCATAACCTCTCGTGGACATCGAGCCTCGGGCAAGCATTCGCGAACCAACAGGCAGATGTCATGGCAGCAGTGCAAACGATGCGCGTCAGGGCGCAAGCGGCAGGGACGCTGCAGTCCACGACTCAAATTACAGTCACTCAGCCGTCTCCCAATACCATCGTGATTCAACCTGCGAATCCTCAGGTCGTCTATGTTCCGCAATACAACCCGACTGTGGTTTACGGCGCGCCCGTGGTGGTGCCGCTCTACGCGCCTCCGCCGGTACCCGTGGCCTCCGTTGGTGTCTTTTTCGGACCTGCAGTCACAGTCGGAGCTACTTTCGGTGGTGGTGGATGGGGAGCCGGCTTCGGCTGGGGCTGGAACGCCTGGAGATTGAATTGGGGTGGTGGCGGCGGTTCCACCATCATCTACAACAACAACACCTATATCAACAACCGGACTTGGAGCAACGCGAGCAACAACGGCTATCATCCCGGCGCTGACACCCACTACGGTCCTAACGGCGCCTATCACCCGAATGGATACTACGGCCCGAACGGCGGCTGGCACCCGGACACTCCCACCAACCACGCCGGGGGCGCGACAGGATCAGAAAACAGTGCGTACTACGCTGCGAACGGCTCGTATCACCCCGACGCTAACTACCATCCCGGCACCGACACGCACTATGGTCCGAACGGCGCCTATCACCCGAACGGCTACTACGGTCCCGATGGCGGCTGGCACAACGACGCGTCCGGCACGAATTCGGCTGATCGACCAAATGGCGGACAGAACGGCGATCACGGGCTGATCGGCGGCAACGGCGGCACACAAAATCCGTCCGGGGCAACCGCCGCGCAGGGCCGCCTTGGCAGCAGTGAGGGGGCGCGCACCAACTCCAAGGGCAGCGAGCGGTACCGCTCCCCGATGAGCGGCGACGGTCGCTCGGCCCGCGCTGAGTCCAATCGTGGCCGCGCCAGCATGCATCCGAGCGGTACGCAGGGGGCAGCGATGCGGAGACCCGCGATGCACTCGCAACCTTCTCACGGCGGCGGGGGACAACATCGCCGTTAAGCGCCTACTCGAACGCCGAGCCTACACGTTCTCAAAATAACTTTCAGCGAAAAAAGAAGAATGAGGAGTAGAAACATGGAACCGCACGCAAGACACTCGATCAAGTGGGAAGCTCCGCTGGCGCTTCCGGTACTTCTGCTAGCGATCCTGTTCGTCATCTTTGGCTGCGCTGGACAGGCAGCTGGTGCAACAGCAGACGACGATTCACAGGCGACCTTTTCCACCCCGGTAGAGGCTGGACAGGCGTTGCACGCGGCAGCGCGTGCCGACGACGAGGTCGCACTCACGCGCATCCTTGGTCCCCAGTCGAAAGCAATCCTGACCTCGGGTGACCCGGACGAAGACAAAGCGTCCCTCAACTCGTTCGTCGCCAAGTATGACCGGATGAATCGCTGGGTCGCGATGACAGACGGCAGTCAAGTCCTCTACCTCGGCGCCGACAACTATCCTTACCCTATTCCGCTGGCGCAGAATTCGTTGTCCAGATGGTATTTCGATACGTCGGCCGGGGAAGAAGAAATTCTGGCGCGCCGCATCGGGAAGAATGAACTCCTGGCCATTGATGCTCTCTCCGCCATGGGTAGTGCCGAGGAACTCTACTTCGAGAGCACTCGCGACGGAAAGCCGGTCCGCCAATATGCTCAGAACATTCTCAGCAGCCCTGGAGAACGCAATGGATTGTACTGGGAGGCTCCCGCGGATCAGCCATCAAGTCCTCTCGGACGTGTGAATGATTTCGCCAAAGACATCATCGCCGCAACACCACCCGGCGCGCCGCCGGTCTTCGATGGCTATTCTTTCCGCATTCTCACCGCGCAAGGAGACCAAGCCAACGGCGGCGCCAAGAGCTACATCGTTGACGGAAAGATGACGGGCGGGTTTGCGATCCTAACCACTCCGGTCAAATATCGAGACTCCGGTGTGATGTCGTTCCTGTTGAGCCGCGAAGGCGTTGTCTATCAGAAGGACCTGGGGCCGGCGACGACCGACACCGCGCCTTCCATCAGCAACTACAACCCCGATGAAGGGTGGACGCCAGTGGAGTAGCGTGACGGCATGTTTCTGGCTGCCTCGTGCGAGCCACTCGTCTGCGGTCCGCGAGCGGAATTGCAACAAGGCAGCGAGCAATACTTCTAAGAGGACATCTCAGAAATGACCGGCCTACAGCTCTCAGGCAGGTCCGCTGCCGCAGCCACCGTCCACAAAGCTCTGTGCCTGATGGTTTGGAACATGGTCGAGAGTTCCCGGACTGGAATACGCACCGGTCGCGATGGATTTTGATCAGTCCCGACCAACTTAGTTCAGGATTCATTTACGAAATGCGCTTGAGATCGCGGGATTCATAGCCATATGAAACCTTCATGAATGGAATTTCAGAAGTTGATGTTCCCAACCCGTATGCGCGCCGGCCATGCGGAACCAACAGAGTCCGGCGTGTTATCATCCCGTTACTTTCAAGAAGCGGCCGCGTAGCGGCATCCTGGCTAGCGAATGTCTCGTTTTCTTGGACGAACAATCATCATGCTCGGCATGCTGCTTGCTGAAGGCATCTCATACGCCCAGAAAGCGCCTCCCGTTCCCGACCATCCTTGGGACGCTTCCTCGGCGAAGCCGCCACTCAAAACGCCCGCACGGCTCGTTCCGGCCCGCTTTCTGGATCCTGCGAAGATCTACACACTGTCGGACCTGGTAAACATTGCCGAACAGAATAATCCGGAGACTCGCGTGGCTTGGGAGAACGCCAAGGCACGAGCTGCCGATCTGGGAATCGCCCAATCCACCCTGTATCCGACTCTGGCGGCCGCGGCCCTGGCGGGGAGTACGCGGACGGACATTTTCTTTGGCCCCACCTTTGAGCGGCAAACGGTAGAAACCTTCTCTCCGGTTTTTCGTCTGGATTACATCATCTTTGATTTCGGGGAGCGCTTGCAGGAGATATCGATCAGCAGGAGCAATCTCTTGGTTGCTAATTTTCAATTCAATGACACACACCGCAAACTCATTTTCCAGGTTATGGAAACGTATTATCGGCTACTCGACAGCAAAGGACAGCAGGATGCGGCCGAAGCGAACCTGAAGAATGCACAGACAGTGCAGCAGGCGGCCGAGGCCCGGCTCCAGAACGGGCTGGCAACCTTACCCGATGTGCTGGAAGCACGCAGCGCCGCGGCGCAAGCTGATTACGATCTGCAGGCAGCCATAGGGGCAACTGAGATTGCGCACGGCGACCTGGCGACAGCCCTTGGCATTTCGCCCACGACCTCGTTTCAGGTGGAGAGTATTCAGAACATTAAGATGCCAGACAGCATCGCCGACACGGTCGAGACGTCCATCGACAAGGCGCTTTCACAGCGGCCCGATCTGATGCAACGGGTCGCCGAACTCCGTGCCGCAGGGGCGGAAGTGAAAGCGGCAGGCAAGGCTTACTTTCCCAAGCTGAGCATCGATGGCCAGGCTGGCCTCGCCCGTTCCTACGGACAGCAGGAGCAACTAGCCGGAGTTTACTCCCCAACCCAGGAAGCCTGGGATGCGCAGCTCACTTTATCGTGGACGTTGTTTGACGGATTGGCCAGGGAAAAGCGCCTGGCCCGAGCGCGAGCGAATCAGAAACAAGCTGCGGCGACAGTTGACTCGATTCGCGATCAAGTGGAAAACCAGGTGTGGTCAGCGTACTCGACAGCCCGTACCGCGCTCCGTCAACAAAAAGCTGCTGCGGCGCTGCTGGAGGCCGCAACGGAGTCCTACAATGCTGCGTTAGAGTCTTACAATTACGGAGTGCGCAGCCAAATCGACGTTGTGTCGGCGCAGCGTACCTTGGCAGAGGCGCGCACCGCAGACGTCACGGCGCGGACCCGACTATTGACTGGATTGGCTGCTCTGGCCTATCAAACTGGCGATCTACTATATGCGAAGGCTCCGTGACATGAAGACGAAATCGGAAGCATCCTCTGATCCACCCCGCCTGCGGCTTGCGGTAATCGTGGCCGGCACTGCGGCCACGTTCTCCGCGACCGGCTGTTCCCGGGCGCCGTCTTTCAATATTCTCGGGTCGTTCTTTCCGGCTTGGATTCTGTGCGGAGTTATTGGCATACTGCTGACCGTCATGGTACGGATTCTGCTTGTGCGCGCTAATTTTGAACAGGAACTTTCGCCGCTGATCCTGGTCTACCCCTGTCTGGCCGCGTTTTTCACATTCTCAATCTGGCTACTGTTCTTCAGCTGAACCGGAGAGATGCCATGCCTGAAATCGACACTCCTGTTCAGCGAAAACGCCTTGGAAAAATAGTCAGCGTGGCGATCCCTGCCGCCGCGCTAATCACAGGGCTACTGGTGATATACGAAACCACTCTGTACCCTCGCACCGATGACGCGGAGGTGTTTGCCAATTTCATTGGTATCGCTCCCCAGGTTGACGGCCCAATTACGACGCTTGCGGTCCAGGACAATGCTTTCATCAAGCAGGGCGGGCTGCTCTTTGAGATTGATCCCCGGCCGTATGAATATGCATTGCAGCGAGCGCGATCCGACCTGAACACACTCGAGGGCCAAATTGTTGACGAGACGCGGACGATTGCATCGCAAGAGAGTGCGGTCGGCGCTGCACGGGCGAATACTGACAGTGCCGCTGCGAATGTCGATCGCGCCGCGGCAGCTGTCAACGAAGCGCAAGCCAACGTCGCCAGCGCTAAGGCGGAGCTGGATCGCGCCCAAGCAGAACTCCTGTACACATCCAATAACTTTCATCGCATTGAGCCGCTGCTTGCCAAGCAGTTTGTCACCGTGGACCAGGTGGATCAGGCCAGGACGGCGGTAACAGCACGACAGCAAGCGGTAGATCAAGCGCGCTCGCAAGTGGCGCTGGCCCAGGCGCAAGTGCTATCGGCCAAAGCCCAATATGAACAGGCGAAGGCCACGATGCAACAAAGCCATGCCCAGCTGGCCCAGTCACAACACAGTGTGTTAACGCTTGAGCCGCTCAGCGCACAACGCGAGGGCAAGGCCGCAGCGATCCGTACTGCCGAATACAACCTGAATAATTGCCGGGTCTATGCGCCCTTCGACGCGCGGGTAACGAATCTCACCATCTCCCAGGGTGCTTACGCGCACACCGGCCAGCAGGTCTTCACGCTGATCGATACGCGCGTTTGGTGGGCAGTGGCAAACTTTCGCGAAACTCAGCTCCGGCACATCAAACCAGGCGTGCATGCCGATGTGTACGTGCTCTCGCGTCCCAATGTCCGATACGACGGCATAGTGGACAGCGTTGGCTTTGGCGTGCAGCCGGACTCAACGCTGATCGGAACGTTCGCGCCCGGACTGCCCGATGTGCAACGGTCTCTCAACTGGGTGCACCTGGCCACGCGTTTTCCAGTCCGCGTGCGCATCCAAGCGCCGGAGACCGAGCCGTTCCGTCTTAGCGAATCGGCGGTGGTGGTCATCCGACCATCTCGCTCCGGAAGGACGCAGTAGGATGTCAGCCCAGGACCAGGCGCTGACCGCGGTCGCGCCGTCAAAGGCTCTGGACAATGCCGTTGCTTGGTTCTGGCAGTTTCTCAAGACTGAACTGGCTCCCTACCCAGGGCGTACCTGGGTAGTGGGCCGCATAACCATCGCGGCCACCATCACCATGGTGCTGGTGATGACCTTTCGTATTCCGTACGGATTCCTCGGAGCCATTTACACGCTCTTCCTCAGCCGTGAGAATCCCAGAGCTACGCTGAACTCTGCAGTTCGGACAGCGTTCGTCTATGTGATCGCCACGTGCTACACCCTGGTCGGAGTGGTGACGATGGTCGACGACCCTCTCACTCACTTTCTGTGGATCGCGCTTTCGCTCTTCCTGTCGTTTTATGTGATCCACATCATGCCCGACTACTTCACTGCCGTCGGCTTTGGCTTCACCCTTGCCGGGGCGATACCCCTGTGGAATGAAAACTGGGTTACCGTCAACCAGCGCACCGAGAATACGCTGTGGCTGGGCTTCTCCGTGGTTGTCGGCGCAGCGGTGACAGTCGCCGTGGAGTACGTTTTTCGCCGCGTACATCCCGTGACCGAACTCACCCAAGCCCTCGAGGGCAGGCTGCAGGCCGCCGAGGGCGTGCTACGTCAGCTTGCGGCGGATCTTCCCGTAGGCGAGGGACTGCAAAAGCAGATCGCCCTGTATTCAGCGCGCGGAACTTCCGCGATGCGAAGACAGTTGCTGCGTTCCGGTTTTCCGCCGCAGATGATCGCGCAAATGAACGTGGCCACGGCTCTGCTGGGACGTTTGACCGATCTTACCGGGAGCCTCTACGTGGTTCGTTCCAACCAGCCTATCAGGCTGAACCCATCCGATCGCGAGCGCTGCCTGCGCCTGGCAAACCAGATCGCGAATCTTTGCCGTGACTTGCAGCAACGCCAATTGCCCCACCCAATCGATATCGCCGTTGAGGCTCAGCCGTCGGAGTTGCCGCTTCTCCCCGAAATGGAAAGAACGGTCGCGCTGATTCCGCAAGCCTTTTCCGGTTCAGAGAGCATGGACGCACTGTTGCTTGCGCCGCCGGTGGATGAAGTGCGGCAACGGCTGTTCGTCCCCGATGCATTCTCCAATTACGACCACCTTAAATTTGCAATACGCGGTACGGCGGCCACGATGCTAGCGTACGTCGTTTACCAGTCAATTAATTGGCCGGGGCTCAGCACTTCGATCGCAACCTGCATCATCACGGCCTTGTCAACCATCGGCTCCTCCCGGCAAAAGCAATTTCTTCGACTGGGCGGAGCCATCATTGGCGGCTTCGTCTTCGGCATGGGTGCTCAGGTCTTCGTGCTGCCTTATTTGGATGGAATCACCGGATTCACCGTGCTGTTTGCCATAGTCGCTGCAATTTCCGCCTGGATCGCTACCGCAACCCCCCGCCTTTCTTATCTCGGCGTGCAGCTTGCCCTGGCTTTCTATCTGATTAACCTGCAGGAATTCGCCATACAATCTTCGCTGGCCATCGCCCGCGATCGTGTCGTCGGCGTATTGCTCGGCCTCGTATGCATGTGGCTGGTCTTCGATCGACTGTGGGTGAAAGATGCCCTCCAGGAGATGCAGGACGCGTTTGCCCGCAATTTGCGCCTGATGGCCGAGCTCACCGAACAATCGCGGAAAGGCGACCGCAAGGAAGCAGCCATACGGGTCCTGCAGTTACGTGATCAGATCAATGACGGATTCAATGCCGTGAAGGCGCAGTCCGACGCCGTACTTTTTGAGTTCGGGCCCTCGCGCGCATGGAAGCTAGCCATTCGTGACGACATCAAGCGTTGGCAACCTACGCTGGGTATCCTCCTGCAGGTGCTGGTCACCTCTTTGCAATACCTTTTTGAGAAGCGGCTCCCAGAATTACCCCAACCAATCGCCGAAGCCCAGATTGCTTTCGAAGACGATATGGCGCTGGTAGCGCGCGCAATGGCCGACGAAGTGACCGGAAAAGGTTCCGGCACAGCTCCTGACATCGCGGAATCTGCCGCGAGATTACGGCAGGAGATTCAAAGGCATTACGCAACAGCCGGTCTGCCAATTCCTCCGCCGCTGGTCGACATGATCACCCTTACCCAGAATCTCGCATCCATCCTCGCTCCACTCTACCTGGACATCCACGCGACCTTCACAAATCCTCAACAGGCCGTAATTCCCATCCCAATCGAATTAGGACAAGCTTAATCAAGCATGGCCGGTTCGAATTCCAACCCCACGGCCTCTGATAATCGAATCTACCTTTATTGCCTCGCGCCTGCCTGTGCTCGCTCTGATCCTACAGACAGATCAGGGTATGCCTCGAATCGCCTGCCGAGAAAGGCACTGATGGAACGCCAGACGTAGTGTAAAGCTGCAATCTGGCACTTGGCGAAACCACGCTGACAGCGGATTCCATCTGTCAATCCGTTAACCGTGTGTTCCCTCTGACAGTTACATTTCATGAACAATGGCGGGGATTCGGCGAAGAACTGACACGCACACACCAGGAGGCAAGCCCGGGCTCAGGGTTTGCGGCGGGACTGCATGGCCATGGCCACGAGAGCGCTGATGAGGGTCGCGGGATAAAGCTGGCCGACGATTGCTTCGGCGATGGTGAGTAGGCGGCCACCGGAGTCAGTTAAGTCGTACAGCATAACGTAGCTCTGAAAAGGCTGGCGGCGGTTCAACTCCGTCCCTGGCCACCATTAGATCGAGAACTTAGCGGCGTAAGTCGAGTTTCCGCGATTCGACGTGTCCGAGTCTCTGTCTTGAATTTCTTCATGCGCCAACTCGTTGGCCCTGAAGCGCGGATTGTTCGGTTTGAACATTCGCGCCGGTGAGCGGACCAGCTATTAAGTCACCGCTGCGACAGAATGTGTCACGCCAGTGGAAGATGTTTTCCCGCCGGACGCGCTCTCGTAGACGGCGCATGCGGCGCCGCTGTTCAGCAGGCGGCATCTCGAGCGCAACACGAATGGCATCGGCTACAGCGCGAGTGTGGTAAGGATTGACCAATATTGCGCCTTGACGCAATTGGAAGGCCGCTCCGGCAAACTCGCTGAGGATGAGGACCCCATCGTTGCTCACCCGCGCGGCGCAATATTCCTTGGAAACCAGGTTCATACCGTCTTTTAGGGGAGTGATGAGAGCAATGTCTGCAGCGCGGTAATACGCCAGCAACTCCGCCCGGTCTAGCGAGCGATGAATGTAGTGCACAGGAACCCAGTCCGGTTCGCCGAAGTGACCGTTGATCTCGCTCACCGCCCGCTGGATCTGGGCTTTTAGTTCACGGTACTCCGGAATATCTTCGCGGCTCGGCACCACCACTTGCACCAGGGTGACCTTCCCGTGCACTTCGGGATGGAATTCGAGCAAATGCCGAAATGCCGCCAGCCGCTCCGGAATACCCTTGGTGTAATCGAGACGATCGACGCCCAGGAGAATGCGGCAGCCCTGCAGGCCTTGAATGAGCTGCGAGGCCCGGGCGGCAACCTGTTCGTTGGCAGCGCCGCGGGCAAACTCGTCGAAGTCAATGCTGATTGGAAACGCCCCAATCAGGGTGGTGCGACCACGCTCGTCGACAATCACATGGTCCCCAACGGCCCTGATCTCGGCGGCCTTAACGAAGTGCCGGAGACAGGCGACGAAATTTCGGCGATCGCGAGCCGTCTGAAACCCAACTATGTTGAAATCCAGCAGCGCTGTCAGGACTTCCTCGCGCCAGGGCAGCTTCTCGAAAATGTCGGGGCTGGGAAACGGAATATGGTGAAAGTATGCCAGGCGCTCGTCAACACCCAACTGCCGCAGGCTGGCGGCGACGGACATCAAGTGATAATCATGCACCCAGATCAGATCTCCGGGATGGGCCTCGCTTGCGGCTTTCTCGGCGAATTTCCGGTTCACCGTGAGATGGGTATCCCAGTACGTCGGATCAAAATTGCATCGTGACTGCAAGTCGTGGAACAGCGGCCACAAGACCTCATTGGAGAATCCCCGATAAAAGCGGGACCGCTCCTCCCGTGACATGAATACGGGCCTGAAGGCGAACGTACTTCGACGGGAATGCTCTTGCAGGATGCGCTCGACACCCCGAGACGCATCGGTACCAGTCCAGCCAATCCAGACTCCCGCACAGTCGTTGAGCAGGGGCCGCAGCGCCGTGACTAGTCCTCCAGAACTGGGTTCGACGCGGAGCCCTTCCGGAGTCTTCTCAATCATGACCGGCAGGCGGTTGGAGACGAACACGATGCGCTGTTTGGCGGTTGTCATGATGTGCCCCCACAGGCGGCCGTCCAATCGGCCAGAAAGGCCAAAACGTCCTCCGGCGGGCGGAGCCAAACTTTGGCGGCCGTCTCACGGAATTCGCTCCGAACCAGTACGCTCAGGCCATGCCCCGCCAAGGCCAGAAAGGCGTCTTCATCCGTCCGATCATCGCCAAGGTAAGCGACTGCGGCTCCGCTTCCCATCTCCGACAGGATCTTGCGAACGACATCGCCTTTATTGGTTGCCGCAATGCGGATTTCCATACCGCCGTCGAAGGCCTCTAAACTTAGCCCTTCTTTATTCTCCAGGCTGGACCAGACGCATTGAATTTTCTGCCTGACCTCGGCGGAGAGGGCTTCACGTCCTCTCCAATGAATCGCCGTTCCTCCAGGTTTGTATTCCAGGAAGTCAGACAAACCCTGTCGCGTCAGGAGTTCGTTCGCTCTGGAGATGGTTTGCAGCAAGTGGTCATCGATTTCCGCAATGTCGAAGGTCCCGTCCGCACGAAGCCGTTCCAGGCCGTGACAGCCCCAGACTTCAATGCGCTGGAGACCCAGCAGCAGCGCTGCCTCATAAGCTCGGCGACCCGTCACGATCGCCAACCGGGTGTCAGTGACCTTTTGGATGCGATCCAGCCAAGCAGGGACGTCCGGATAGGGAGTGGCCTTATCGATGTCACATCGAAATTGCGCCAGAGTTCCGTCGTAGTCCAAGAGAAGGGCCCGTTCGGGAGCACGCGAGAGCTGTGCAAAGAAGTCGGCGAGCCTCCTTTGGGAATCAACGGCCGTGTCGTATGTTTGAGTGTGCCTCATGGCTCCTCCATCCGGTTCACGAGCGGGAACCTGAGTGGATGCCGGCTTCCGGCGCTTGAGTTTCCTTCAGGCTATGGGAAAAGAGAGGGTAAACAGTCGGGCTAGCACCGACGAGTACAGTTCAGCTCGAAAAGGTCCGATGGTGGCCAAAGGCCGCAGCGGCATTCAACGATTGTGGTGATGGGACCGAGCGGGACATTGAGACGGGCGAACAACGCGTTGCCCGCCAAAACGAGTACGGCGAACAGCACGTTGGCCAATTTCAAGGCTCGCAAGACCGTGGGCTGGAGGTCCACAGCCGGAGAGACAAAGATGGTTATCACGCTCAGTAGCAACAGGATAACCACCGCGAATTTGACCAAGACCTGCACCAAACTCAATATTATCATAGGGTTGGCGCTTATTCAAGGGCCGTGCAGTGATCACTCACAAGGGAGACAGCTCGTCCTCCTTGCCCTTCTTTGCTCTCTGTCCCGAGAACCTTTTCTCCAGAAACTGCCGGGCCAGGTCGCGGCCTCCCATCCCGAAGGCAATTGCAAGACCTAGCATCAGCGCCCCGAACACGAGGGAAAATGCCGTCAGAATGGTTCTTTGCGCCAAGCCCAGCTCCTCGAATGCCATGGAGACCGCCAGCACTACGATGACGACTCGCAGGGCATCGCTCAATAGGTGCGGGGAGGGAGAGTTGGAATTCACCGCCGCCAGCAAAGCGGCACGTGAAAAAAAGTTCGCAGCAAGGACACCAAGAAAGAGGATCAACAAGGCCACGAAAAACCTGGGCAGAAACAAGATGAAACCGGAAATGTGCCCCTGCAGACCAGGAATTTCCAGAGCGTTGACTCCTACCAGAAGGAAACCCAGCCACGCTAGCCAGAAGACCAGTTGGCACAACAGTGCGGAAGGGGACGGCAGGGCGGCGTTGCTGAGCAGTTGCGCAGCCCCTGCCCTCTCGGAGAAACGGTCGAACTTCACTAAGCGTAAGAAATTGCGCAGCAAGATTCTCAGCAGATAAGCGACCAGCCATCCCACCACGGCGATGATCAGCATCACCAGCAAGCGGGGTAGCAGATGGGCAAACGCTCGGACAAATTCATCCCAGACCTGGTTCAGTTCGCGTACGATCATCTCCCCCATCATGAACCCCCTTCTTGTTCCGACCACAACTCGATCAGGTACGGCTTGAAGCGTTCGAAAGCTAAACAGAGAGCCTCGATGTTGTGTTCCAGTTCTTCCCCAGAAACTTTCAGGTTTTGCGCCACAAAAGTGGAGGCCCTTCCCCGATACAGCGGCGCCAAGGCTTGGATGATGTGGTCCCGACTGATAACGGACTTGTGATACGAGGCGGCAAACTCGTAAACCGTCTTGGCCCATAGTTCATCGGAATAGCGGACCTTGTCCTCTTCAGCAGCAGCCACGCGTTGCAACTCGGCCAGCGTTGTTGGCGAGAGAATGGACTTGAGGACTGGCTCCAGGTCCCCGACGCCGGAGCGAAACATCTGGCCGAGCCGGTTGTAGTCGACGTGCACTGAATTTGCCGTCACCTCGTATTCAGGACCAAGCGTCGGCACGGCTTGGGTTTCCCGAACCGCGCTCCATGCTTCGTAGTTCCGATCCAAGGACCAGAAAAGAGGAGCCACTGTCTGCCGCAAGGCATGAACCAGATCGGACGAGTGCTCGAGATGTCCCTTCGGCCCCAGAAAGGACTGGTATAAGCGGTAACCCTTGGCGACGGCCGTGGTAGTGAAGCAAACCTCTGGGCTGAGGCGGCCAGCGTCACTCTGCCACAGCTCTTGCCCTAACAGCTGGCTGGCCAAACGATCCGAGAAGCTAAACTCCCCCGGACGTGGTTCACGGATTCGCATCCCGTAGAGAGCGCGAGCCATGGGATACATCAGGTTCGTGACCAAAATCCCCTCGAAGCGATGGCGGCGATACACCGGCGTCACGAAGTCGAAATGCTCGCGATAGATCGGGCGAAGCAACCGATCGATCCATTCAGGGGCGATCTCCGACGATTCTGGAGCGATGATGGCGCAGGCCCTGGCGCGCAACAGGTCAGCCGCGGCCACGATGATGTGCATCGCCTTTCCACTTGAGGGATGGCCCGCATACTGGCTGCTGACGCAGTGCAACGTGCGCAGAGTGTGGAAGGCGCCTGTATTACGGGCGTCACTGCCTGTATTACGGGCGTCACTGATGGATGCCGAGCGGACCAGGTCGGGCGTGCCGTCATGCGAACCGCCGTCCGCATTCAGGATAGCTACACGCTCCCGCGGGAAATATTTCAGCAGACCCTCGCGAACAACCTGCACTACATGGCCGATCGTTTTGGCTTGATTGTACGTGGGCACACCGACGAGAATGTCCGTTTCGCCCACGCTGATCAACTGGCGTAGCAGCTCATCGGACAAGATGTTTTCTTCGGCCACTGCGAATCTCCATGAAGGCTTGCCGAAAGTCCTCTCGTTCAGGCGAAGAAAACTATTCCGCCGGCCCTCGTTTCACCGGTCCCCTGCCTATTAGATCCGGCGCAAGCGAAACCAATAAAACTGATAAGGGCCCATGGTCAGCAAGTACAGGTGGTCGCCTACGCGCGGGAATATGTTGCGGCCAAACATTTCCACCAGAATATTCCCTTTGTACCGGCTGAGATCCAGTTCCACCGCTTGCGCCGAGGAGGAGAGATTGTTGACGACCAGGACCGTCTCCCCGCCGAGTTGCCGGACATAAGCTAATACTCTGTGGTTTGCCGGGTAGAGAAACTCCATAGAGCCTTGCCCGAAAACTGAGGTCGATTTTCGCACTTGAATGATGCGACGCATCCAGGACAGCAGCGAATGTTGCAGTCGACTTCTGGGACTTCACATTGACCGCCTGATAGCCATAAACCGGGTTCAGGATCAAGGCCGAGTAAAGGCTTTCCGGGTCCGCCGAGGAAAAGCCGGCATTCCAGCCCCCATCCCATTGCATCGGTGTGCGCACCCCGTTGCGATCACCCAGATAGATATTGTCGCCCATGCCAATCTCGTCACCGTAGTAAATGACGGGCGTTCCAGGAAGGGACATCAGCATGCCGTTCATGAGCTCGATACGCCGCCGGTCATTGTCCAACAGGGGCGCGAGGCGGCGCCGAATTCCCAGGTTCAGGCGCATCCCTTTGTCGTGCGCGTACTCGTCATACATGTAGTCGCGCTCCATGTCGGTTACCATTTCCAGAGTGAGCTCGTCATGATTGCGAAGGAACAGGCACCACTGGCATACATCTGGGATCTTGGGGGTCTGCTGGAGAATTTCTGTGATGGGCTTACGATCTTCCAACTTCAACCCCATAAACATTCTTGGCATGAGCGGAAAGTGAAACGCCATGTGGAATTCGTCGCTGTCGCCGAAGTAAGACCCGAGATCGGCGGGCCACTGGTTCGCCTCCGCCAGTAGCATCTTGCCGGGGAAGTTTTCGTCAAG
Source organism: uncultured Acidobacteriaceae bacterium (assembly GCA_963782275.1). Lineage (GTDB taxonomy): Bacteria > Acidobacteriota > Terriglobia > Terriglobales > Acidobacteriaceae > Bog-257. The sequence goes on from CAWAJA010000021.1 coordinate 267,655, forward strand.
CCGCCGGCGTAATTCCTTAATCACGGCATGGGTCTCGGGCAAATTCTCGCAGGATGTGCCCTCTCGCTCGACGAGGTACGGGACGGCGTCCAGCCGGAATCCATCGACGCCCAACTCCAGCCAGAACTTCACCACATTCCAGATCTCTTCGCGGACCGCGGGGTTGTCAAAGTTCAGATCGGGCTGATGGCTGAAGAAACGATGCCAGTAGTAACTCTTGGAAACTGGGTCCCAAGCCCAGTTGGACATCTCCGTGTCGAGGAAGATGATTCGCGCACCGTGGTAGCGAGTGTCCGTATCGCTCCACACATACCAGTCCCGACGAGGGTTATCGACGGATTGACGCGACTCCTGAAACCATGGGTGCTGGTCAGAGGTGTGATTCAGCACCAGCTCTATAATGACCCGGATTCTCCGATCGTGGGCCGCGTCGAGGAAACCCCTAAAGTCGTCGAGCGTGCCGTAGTTGGGATGAACAGAAGTGTAGTCGGAGATGTCATAGCCGTCATCGCGCAACGGTGAGGGGAAGAAAGGCATAAGCCAGATGGCGGTAATGCCCAGCTCCTGCAAGTAATCAAGTTTTTGCGCCAAACCCCCGAAATCACCGATGCCATCCCCATTGCTGTCGTACATGGCGCGGACGTGCGCCTGGTAGATGACGGCGTCCTTATACCAAAGCGCAGTCGAAGGTGATGCCAAAATCTCTCCCCACACGACGCAGGACCCAGCTTGTGACGACTCATCCCGCTCTACTCAACTTATCATCATATCCAAGATAAGATAGGCGCCGGGTGGAGGCCGACTGGGCGCTGGCAAGGGTTATATGATTGGCAAAAGCCACAGTCGAAGTGTTAATCATGGTAGAGGCTGAGTATGGGCTTGGTGTTTCTCTTGCCCCCCAGCCTCCGGCGCCCGAAATCTAGCCTGCGCTTCCGCCCGGTTGCGCCGGGCTGGACTGCGCTCGTTGTTGTCCCGGACTGCTAGCGCGCGTGAACTCGAAAGCGGCATTGATCAGCGCGATATGAGAAAGCGCCTGCGGAAAATTCCCTAGCTGCCGCTTTGCCTTAGGGTCGTACTCCTCAGCAAGCAGACCGACGTCATTGCGCAAACTCAGCAGGCGATCAAACAACCCTTTCGCGTCGTCGTTCCGGCCAAGCATCTTCAAAGCGCTGACCATCCAAAAGCTGCAAGCCAGGAAAGCTCCTTCTCCTGCGGGAAGGCCATCATCCACATTGCCGGTGTTGTAGCGCATAACAAAACCATCTGGCATGAGGTATTTTTCGATCGCGCCGACCGTTCCAGCAACTCGCGGGTCCGTCCACGGCAGGAAACCAACCAGCGGGATCAGCAACAATGAAGCGTCCAACTCTTTCGATCCGTACGACTGCGTAAAGCTGCCCAGTTGCGAATCGTAGGCTTTCTCGCAGACTTCACAATGGATTTGGTGACGGACCTTTCGCCAATGATCCACTGCACCCTGCAGCCCAAACTTTTCCGCGTTTTGGATGGCACGGTCAAATGCCACCCATACCATGACCTTGGAGTAGGTGAATTGCTGTGGCCCGCCACGGACCTCCCATATGCCCTGATCGGGCTGCTGCCAGATCGCGGCCAGATGGTTAGTGAGAGACAGTTGCAACGCGAGTGCCGTCTCGCAGGGAGGTATGCCGCCCAAGTGGGCATGAAGAAACGCATCCGCCACCTCACCATAAACGTCAAGCTGGAGCTGTTCCGAAGCTGCGTTGCCAATACGAACGGGCTTTGAGCCTTCGTATCCGCAAAGCCAATCCACTTCCCACTCGATCAACCCGCGCTCTCCACGAATGCCGTACATGATCTGCACTTGGTCCGGACTTCCGGCGGTGGCTCGCAGCAACCAGTCCCGCCAGGCACTGGCCTCTTCAAAGTAGCCGGCGTTCATCAGGGCGAGCAGCGTGAACGTCGCGTCCCGAAGCCAGCAGTAGCGATAATCCCAGTTTCTCGGTCCGCCCAACTGTTCAGGTAAAGAAGTGGTCGGCGCGGCGACGATTCCTCCCGTATGGCGGTAGGTGAGCGCCTTCAGCGTAATTAGCGATCGCTCCACCGCGTCGGCATATTCACCACACAAATGGGCTTTGCCAGCCCACTCTTGCCAGAAACTGACGGTCTCGCGTAGCGCTTGTTCTGGATCAACGGGCTGGGGAAGATCCTCGTACGAGGGCCCGTAGCTGAGCACGAATGTTACCGTCTCACCTTCGTGAATGGTGAAGTCGCTGACGGTTTTCAGGTTCTCGCCGCGAATCGGTGCGGTCGTTTGCAGCACGACCATATCAGGACCAGCGATCGCCCTGAGGACGCCATCTTGCAAGCGGGTGACCCATGGCGTAGAACGGCCGTAGTCGAACCGTAACACCAACTCCATCGTCATCGGAACTCGACCGCGAACCCCGCGAACGATGCGCACCAAGTCAGAGTTGCGGCCTCGGAGCGGCATGAAATCCAGCAGCACGACGCGACCTGCTTGCGTCTCAAAGCTGGTTTCGAGGATGAGAGTGTGATCGAGATAGCGGCGCGTACCCGGTGTTGCGTTTTGCGGGGCGATCAACCAATGGCCGTTTTCTTCCGTTCCAACCAGCGCAGCGAAGCACGCCGGCGAAGCGAAGTGGGGCCAGCAAAGCCAATCGATCGAGCCGAGGCGGTTCACTAACGCTGCGGTTTCGCAATCACCGATAAGGGCATAATCCTCGATGCGATCTGACATGGTGGGCTCAGAACACGACGAACGGAGGAGTCTAACACCGTATCGCCGATGCTAATCGCTGGCAAGTTCTCGGCTTCCTTCAGGCGGCGCGCTGAGCGCGTCCAGCTCTTTATCGGCTGCCTCGATCATCTTATTGGCGGTTTGTTGGGAGACGAGACCATCATTAACGGCTTGCTCAATCGCGCCCTTTTCGGCGGCGACCAGCTTCATCTTGGCCATTTGAATCTCGGGGCGAATCCGCGTGGTGTCTTTCTCATACAGCTCAGCCACTTGCCCTTCTGCATCTTCTAGCTGCTTATCGAGTTCCTGGCGAAGCTGGTCATAAGCCGGACCGGACAACAGGTGGTTGCGCAGTAACTCGTCCAACTCCGCCCGGGCCGACGACACCGCGATCTGTTGCACCCTCGCCAGTTCATAGGCGTCTTCGCGGATAGTGCTTATACCAAGGAGGCGAAGCAGAGGCTTGATGGCCAAGCCCTGGAATATGATCGTGAAGGCCACTACTCCGAATGTCATGGCCAGGATTTGTTCGCGATGCGGAAACGTCGTCGACAGGCTCAGGGCCAACGCCAGCGCGAGGGCGCCGCGAATCCCGCCCGCCACTAAAACATGCTGCCAACTGAACGGAATCTTGGGTCCGCGAAAGTTACTGATAGGCACTAGGCCGTAGACCGACAGGACCCTTCCGAGAACGACAGTGGCAATGGCCAGCAGCGTCGCTCGCCAGTCGCGCAGCAGAGTTCCCACCCGGACCTGCAGTCCGATCAGAAGAAAGACCAGGGAATTGACGATGAAAGACAGATACTCCCAAAAAGACCACAGAGCGATGCGGGTCCGCGGGCTCATGGATCGCGCTCCGAAATTACCCACCGTCAGCGCTGCAGCCACGGTTGCAATCACCCCGGAAAGGTGCAGCGTCTGCGCCGCCAGGTAGGAGCTGTAGGCTAGGACCGTGGTCAGTGTGATCTCGATTGAGGGGTCATCGATCTTCTGAGTGAACTTGCTGAAGACGTATCCCAGGGTCAGACCTAGCGCTGCCCCGCCCAAGACTTCCACCACAAAGTCCCGCACTCCGGTCCGCAAACCGAGGTTGCCCGAGGCAACACCCGCCACCAGAATTCCAAACAGGACAGCCGCCGTTCCATCGTTGAACAGGCTTTCCCCTTCTACGATGATCGACAGCCGCCTGGGAACCGCCATCTCTTTGAAGATCGACAAGACGGAAATTGGATCGGTGGCCGCCGTGATTGCCCCGAATACCAATGCCACCAGCAGCGGAAGGCCTACCAGCCAGTGCGCGGCGAATCCGGTGACCAGGGTTGCGACCAGCACACCCACCGTTGCCAGCAGCAAAATGGGCAACGCGTTATCGCGCAGCTGCCGAATCTGAAGCTTGAGGCTGCCTTCAAACAGCAGGGCCGGAAGGAAAATTACCAGAACGATATTGGGGGTCAGCCAGTCCGGCTGATGGCTGACCAGGGTCTCCACGATAGGCAAATGGACGGTACCCAGCACCAAGCCGCCGATCACCAGCGCTACGGTGTAGGGAATTCGGAGCCGACCGGCCACCATGGCGATAACCGAGGCTGCGATCAGAAGCCATATCAGAAATTCGACTGCAGAGTTTGGAGTCATCGTCGTTTCGCTTCGTTGTATCGCGCGGCGTCCGAATTTTGTCTGTCATGGCGCTTTCCTGGCTCACCGGTCGCGTAGCCTCTCTTATTGGGTCGGGTTGAGCGACTTCAGATACGCCAATACGGCCTCCGCGTCAGAACGCGTCATATGAAAATGCGGCATGGGGTCGCGCAGAGGCTTGCCCGTGATCCAGATTGCGGTTGTCAGCAACGTAATCATCCCGGCATCGGTGGTGGGCGGCAAGCCGGCGAGACGAGGCGCCACGATTGGCCAATTCGGATCGGGTCGGGCTGGCAGGTAAGGTACCGGCGCACCAGCGAGCCAGCGACTACGGTCGAGCTCCCCGTCCGAGTTGCGGGGGGTGTGGCAGTTACCACAGACCGCCACATCTTCCACAATGTACTTGCCGCGGGCAACCAGAGTGGCATCGCCTGTCAGCGCGACTGGCCTTTTCGCCTCCTGTGCGATAGTCAGGTGCGAACCGCTCAACATGACGAGGGCCAGCGCCGACGCCGACAATCCGGCGATTGAGTATCGGAGAAGGTTCGCGGTCTTCCACCGTCGAAATGACATGGGGTTATGCTCCCGCTTTCTCATTTAAGTTATCTTCGATCTCAGACCTCAGCAACCCAGCACGATTCCGAGGACTGGTTCAAGATTACCGCCCGTCGTCCGCGCCGTCACTTCTCCTTCTTAAATACAACCCCAGGCACGAGCCTTTTGTAGATCGAGGCGCATGTTGCGTTGATCTGGCGCTACATGTGCGAAGTACGCGGTGAACTCCGATTCCGGCTTCGGGAGCTCTCCAAACTGCATCGGGATCCTCGCCAAATCCTGCTGCTCGTCATACTTTCCACCGGCTTGAGCATCGTGGAGACCATATTCATTGCGGCGGTGGCGGCTTGGCTGTCGCCGCTCAAAGATACTACTCCTGAGATCCTTGCATTGGGATGGCCTCAGTCCAATCGATCGACGTCTCTTCGCCAGGTCCTGAAAGTGCCACCTCCGTTTTAAAATGACGCGACATGTAGCCGCCGACAACAGCGCGGGCCACGTTCCCAGCGCAAACACGGCAGTTCGCACCGCGATCTCCACTCGACCTCCTCCGGCGGGGCGCAACCTCAAAGAACATTGACAGCGCGTGCCGCCAGTAGCGCGATGATAGACAGCGAGATGAGCGACTGCAACATCATGCCGACTTTCGCCCAGCGGGACAGGACGGCGGTATCGGTCGGGGAAAAAGCCGTACTGGTGTTGAAGGCCAGGAAGAAATAGTCCAGGAATTCCGGTGACCACGAACGATCTGCCTCTGACTGCCGCACCATCTGTGGGAAAAGAAATGAGCTCTTCGACGCCCCGCCGGCTTGGTCGCGCCCCAGCGGACCGCCAGCGTCAAGCTTCCAGTACCAGAGGGCAAACACCAGCACGTTGGTGATCCAAAGTGCCCCCGCCGAAAACAAGAGCTTTCCCGGTGAATCTTTGTGCAGCGGCAATCCCTGCACCAACAGGACCAGCGAACCAATCAGGGCCAGGGTGATCGCTCCGTTGGCTGCGAACGTCAGGATCCTGGTTATGTTGTAGTGTCCAAGTTGATACGTGAAGGTAATGGGAATCAGCAAGAGAACGATGATGACCAGAAGCAGCCATCCGGGGCCGACCGACAGCCTTTCCGGCAGAGCCAGGTAAAGAATTCCATCAGCCACCATGGCTACGAAAGCTGGCCAACGAGGTTCTCGGACTTTCTGAAAGTGCATAATGCCCTCAGGTTATGGACGATCCGCGACAACCGCGACAGGTAAGGGCCTGCGGCCAAACAGCATATAGCTATTCGCGACGGGAGAAAGTTAATTTTGTGACGCATGTCATTGAATCGCGTCCCCGCCAGGCAGTATATTGACGGGTTCTTTGATATTAGTGTCACACTTCGGTGTGACGTGTGAGTCACATTTATGCCGCAAAACTACGTGCCTATCTTCATATTCGCTTTTGTTGCGTTCCTGGTGGCCGCCGGGACGGTGGCGCTTTGCGCGCTCATCCGTCCCAAGAACCCGTTCAAAACCAAGCTGATGCCCTACGAGTGCGGCATCACACCCTTCGACAGCGCGCGTGGCCGCTACACCGTGCGCTTTTACATCGTCGCTATTCTCTTTGTGGTCTTCGATGTGGAGACCATCTTCCTCTTTCCCTGGGCGGTGCAGTTCAAGCTGCTGGGCCTGTTCGGGTTGCTGGAGATGATGATCTTTCTCGGTATCCTGATCGTCGGTTACATCTGGATCTGGAAAAAGGGTGCCTTGGAGTGGGTGTAAACAGTTGCCGTGGAGCTGTTCCAGGTGCAGTGTGAAGTTGGCCCATTCGCGTCGTAGGACGCGGATGGGATTTTTTGTACGCGGATTCAAGCCGACACCCATTTTGTGATTGCGGTCACAGCGCGAAGTGACCCTCGCACAAGATGATAAGCACGCCAAGCTGCTAAAACTTAGAGTGCTGGACGATGTGGGATCGGCACCGCAGGGAAGCAGAGAAAATGCCGGAAGAAACCAAAGGACCAAATCCCGTCTCTCCCCCGCCAGGCGGCGACAAGCCGCCCGCTGCGAGGACCGCCGAACCCACTGCAGCTCAGTCAGATAAAGTAGCAGCCGAGGCCGAACCCCCAGTCGCAGCAAAAACCGCCGAGGCGGCCAAAGCAACGGTTCCGCCAACCGGCGAGAAGCCGGCAACCGGCGCTGCCGCGCCGAAACCGGCCGTCCGCTGCCGCTGCCAAGCCCGCCGCTCCGCCAAAGCCCGAGGGGCCAAAGCCGGAGCCTTGGGAGTCCGAGCTGGTGACCCGCCTGCGCAGCCAATATGGTTCCGGGATCAAGGAAGCCAGCATCTACATGGGGCAGAAGTACTTCGTCGTGGAGAGCTCGATCGTTTACGAAATCCTCTTGCGGATGCGGGACGACGAGCTCTTCGATTATTGCGTGGACATCACCGCGGTTCACTATCCCAAGCGCGAGGCGCAGTTCGACATAGTGTACGTGCTGTACTCGTTCCCACACAACGAGCGCATACGAGTGAAAACGCAAATCAAGGACGGCGAGAGCCTGCGCACCGCGGTCGGCATCTGGGAAACGGCCAACTGGTTGGAGCGCGAAGTCTTTGACATGTTCGGCATCACCTTCGACGGCCATCCCGACCTGAAGCGCATCCTCTTGCCCGACGGCTGGAAGGGCTACCCGCTGCGTAAGGACTACCCAATCCTGCAGCAGGACCAGGAATGGGTGCAGATCAACCTCGGCATCGAGAGTGGACAATGAGCGACAAGAACGACCGCACCGCCTATCTCGACCTCGATACCAAGGACGAAACCTTCCTTGATGCTACCGAGCTGGTCCTGAACATGGGGCCGCAGCATCCGTCCACCCACGGCGTGTTGCGCGTCATCCTGAAGCTGGACGGCGAAAAAGTTCTGGGGACGGAATGTGTCATCGGCTATCTGCACCGCGGTGTAGAGAAGATCGGTGAGAACCGCACCTATACCATGTTCAATCCGTACGTGGACCGCATGGATTACGTGGCTTCGGTCTCCAACGGACTGGGCTATTGCGAAACCGTGGAGAAGCTGCTCAACGTGGAAGCGCCGCCGCGCGCGCAATACATCCGCGTCATCCTTACCGAGCTGTGCCGCATCGCCAGCCACCAGGTTTGGCTGGGAACGCACGCTCTCGACATCGGAGCACTCACGCCGCTGTTCTACTGCTTCCGCGACCGGGAAGAGATCCTCAAGATCTTCGAGAAGTATTGCGGTGCGCGCCTCACCACGCATGCGTTTCGCATCGGCGGCTGCATTTATGAGGCTTACGACGGCTTCGAACAGGACTGCCAGAGGTTCTGCGACTTCTTCCTGCCCAAGCTTGACGAGTACGAGGAGCTGCTGACCACCAATCGCATCTGGGTGGAGCGTACAAAAGGCGTTGGCATTCTGAATCCGGAAGATTGCATTGCTCTGGGCGTGACTGGCCCCGTTCTGCGCGCTAGCGGCGTGAAGTGGGACCTGCGCAAAGCGCAGCCCTACGAGTCGTACAAGAATTTCGATTTCGAAATCCCCACCGGGCTGAACGGCGACACCTATGACCGATATTTGGTTCGCATCCAGGAGATGCGCCAAGCAGTGCGCATCATCCGTCAGGCGGTAGACGGCCTGCCGCAAGGGCCGATCATGGCCAAGGTGCCTAAAGTGATTAAGCCCACGGTGGGCGAGGTTTATCACTCCATCGAGGCGCCTAAAGGCGAGCTGGGATATTTCATCGTCAGCGACGGTTCCACGCAGCCCTATCGCGTGCGCGTGCGGCCACCGTCGTTCGTCAATCTGCAAGCCCTCGACAAGATGGTGCGCGGTCTGCTGGTGGCCGACGTGGTAGCGGTCATCGGCACGCTCGACATCGTGCTCGGGGAGGTTGATCGCTAATGCTTGACGCAATCAAATCGTACTTATCCAGCAGCGCGACCCCCGGCGAAGCCGGCAGCATGTTCTGGGCGACCATCTACATCCTGCTGATCACCATCGGCGTGTCGCTGGCCGTGATCGCCATGAACTGGTTGGAGCGCAAAATCCTGGCTCACATGCAGATTCGTCTTGGCCCCATGCGCGTCGGTCCGCACGGATTGCTGCAGCCTTTCGCCGATGCGCTGAAGCTGCTGATCAAGGAAGACATCATCCCCCACGACGCCGACAAGTTGGTCTTCTGGAGTGCGCCGGTCGTCGTCACCATGACCGCATTCACTACGTTTCTGGTGGTGCCGTTCGGCCGCACCCATGCCGTGACCGACATGAACATCGGCATCCTGTTCATGCTGGGCGTGTCATCGCTGGGCGTGTTGGGCATCATTATGGCGGGCTGGTCGTCGAACTCACACTACCCGTTGATGGGATCGCTGCGCTCCAGCGCGCAGATGGTCTCCTACGAAATTGCCATGGGGCTGGCGATTGTCTCCGCCGTGCTCATGACCAGCCTGCAGACGGGCACCGGAACGCTGAGCATGATCGGCATTGTGGAAGCGCAGAACGCGCAGCAGACATGGTTCATCTTCAAGTTCTTCCCGCTGGGGTTGATCGCCTTCGGAGTGTTTGCCATTGCCATGGTTGCGGAAACCAACCGGGCGCCGTTCGATCTGCCGGAAGCCGAGTCGGAGCTGGTTGCCGGTTTCCACACCGAGTACAGCGGATTTCGCTGGTCGCTTTTCTTCCTGGCGGAATACGCCGCGATGCTTGCGGTCTCGTCGATCGCGGTCACGCTATGGCTCGGCGGATGGATGCGGCCATTCCCTAACTGGCTGAGCGGTTCCGCCTGGGACCTGGCTTTCTCGTTCGTCCCGGCGCTGTCGTTCTTTGTGCTCGCGGGCCTGTGCTTCCTCGGGACTATCCGCATGCCGAAGATCCCGCAAATGAGAATCCAGACCGTCGGCCTGGGGACATTCGGTGCCTTGCTGGGCTTCGTAGGGTTGGTGCTGCTGCTCCCCGGCGTGCGCGAGCGCGTGCAGGACATCTTCTGGTTTGTCGCGAAGGTCGCATGCTTCATGTACTTGTACATCTGGTACCGCGGAACCTTCCCGCGCTACCGCTTTGACCAGCTCATGAGAGTGGGCTGGAAGGTGCTGCTGCCGGTTGGCTTGGGCGTCCTGATCGCCACTGCGATCTGGGGCCTGCTGCCGCAACTGACGTCGGCGATTCTGGGGGTGGTGCAGTGAGGCAGGAAGGACTGGTAGAGCGAGCCTTCAGGCTCGCGTCCAGATTGGCGTCAAGCTTGACGGGCTTTAGCCCGGAAGACGTGCCGCCGGCTGAAGCCGGCTGGGAATACAGAAAACAGCGCGGAGACGCCGCCCTAAAGGACGGCTCTACCCGGAGGGTGCTGCCGTGAGTCTGTCGCCACTGATTCGGAAAATTTTATTGGTTGACCTGATCAAGGGCTTAAAGGTTACGTTTCACTATCAGCCGCCAAGTGAAGCAATCACAGAGCAATACCCACTGGAGCGCCCGGTGATCTTCGAGCGCTTCCGGGGGCAGCCGCGGCTGAACTCCAATCCAGATACGGGCGAGTCGCTGTGCATTGTGTGTAACCTGTGCGCGCTGGCCTGCCCCGAGCAGTTGATCGTGGTGAAGGGTGAGCGCAACCCAGCAACCAAGCGTAAGGAAGTTGTTTCGTGGACGTACGACCTGAGCCGCTGCATGTTCTGCGGCCTGTGCGCCGAGGCTTGCTCGACCGATGCGCTGGAGCTGACCCAGGACTACGAGATGGCGCTCTACAGCCGCGAGGGCATGGTGCTCGACCAGGCTGCACTGGAGCGCGGGCCGGAGCCGGTGAGGTATTCGAAGTGAAGCAGTTGTCAGTAGCCAGTAGTCAGTTGTCAGTTGTGCGAACAGGCTCCTCGAGGGTCATCCCGAGCGGAGGTGGCCTGATGTTGGCCGCCGGAGTCGAGGGATCTGCGGTCCGGCAGAGGCGCGCAATATGAATCCGATTGCCACAACCTTCTTCTTTTACTTTCTCGCGATCATGGCGATCGTGTCCGCCATCGCGGTCATCACGCGCCGTAATCCGGTGCACGCCGCGCTCTCGCTGATCGTGACGCTGCTCTCGCTGGCGGGCTTCTACCTGATGCTGTACGCGCCGTTCGTCGCTGCTGTGCAGATCGTGCTCTACGCGGGCGGCATCGTGGTGCTGTTCCTGTTCGTGATCATGCTGATCAACCTGGAGCAGAACGTGCGCGAGTTTCAGTTCAACAAGCAGTGGATCGTAGGCACCGTGGCCGCGCTCGCGCTCGGCGGCCTGCTGCTCTTTGTGTATCGCACCGGCCGGGGCGCGTTTCCATCGGTTTTCTATCAGGGATATCGCGGGCTTGAGGCGGACAACACGCAGCAGATTGGCGTCGCGTTGTACGGCCAATACATGTTGCCGTTTGAGATTGCGTCGCTGTTGCTGTTGGTGGCCATCGTGGGCGCGGTCGTCATGGCCAAGAAGAGGATTTGAGATGGCTGAGATCACCACACTGCATTACCTGGTCGTTGCTGCCGCGCTCTTTATCATCGGCACCATTGGCGTGCTGACGCGGCGCAACGTGATCATCATCCTGATGTCGATTGAGCTGATCCTGAACGCCGTGAACCTGAACCTGGTGGCGTTCTCGCGGCTGTACGGATTGCAGGGGCAGGTGTTCACCGTGTTCGTGATTACCGACGCCGCCGCCGAAGCAGCGGTCGGCCTCGGCATCATCATCGCCTTCTTCCGCAATAAGGAGACGGTGAACGTGGACGAGGTGGATTTACTGAAGTGGTAAAAGAAGCGGCGAGCAACTAGCAACCAGCAGCTGGTTACGAGCTAGAGCAGATGGAATGTGAGATTGACAGGATTTCGGTTTGGCTAATTGCTAGTCGCTAATTGCTAATTGCTGGTTGCTGAGACTAATCATGTTTTTTCTTGACCACATCTGGTTGATGCCGCTGTTCCCGGCCATCGGTGCGGCTTGCATGTTCTTCTTCGGACGCAAGCTGTCGAAGTCGGCGGTGAGCGGCATTTGCGTCGGCGTGGTGGTGCTGGCGTTCGCGTGGGCGTGCCTCGCGGTCTGGCAGTACACGGACTACTCCGCCGCCCATCCCGGCAAGCCTTTCGAGAAAGTGATGTATACCTGGATGGGTACGGGCGATAGCTCCCTCAGCTACGTCATGCACGGCGGCCGCCCGGCCGAGTTTCGCGCCGATGCCGGCTTCCTGCTCGATCCGCTGTCCGCGATCTGGCTGCTGTTTGTGACCGGCGTGGGCATGCTAATCCATATCTACTCGATCGGCTACATGGGGCATGAAGGGGGTTACTACCGCTTCTTCGGCTATCTCAACCTGTTCATGTTCTCCATGCTGACGCTGGTGCTGGCCAACAACTACGCGGTGATGTTTGTCGGCTGGGAGGGCGTTGGTCTGTGCTCGTACCTGCTGATCGGCTTCTACTTCCAGCGCCAGTCCGCCTCCACCGCCGCCAACAAAGCCTTCATCGTTAATCGCATCGGTGACGCCGGATTCATCCTCGGGATGTTCACCATCGCCTGGTACTTCGGCTCGATGCAGTACACCACGGTCAATCATCTGGCGCGCAGCGGACAATTCCACATCGGCGATCCGGTGATCACGACTGCGTGCCTGCTGCTGTTTGTCGGCGCTTGCGGCAAGTCGGCACAGTTCCCGCTTTATGTCTGGCTGCCCGACGCGATGGAGGGCCCAACGCCGGTATCGGCTCTTATCCATGCTGCGACCATGGTGACTGCAGGCGTGTACATGGTGGCACGCTCCAACGCGCTGTTCGTGTTGGCGCCCAATGCGATGAAGACGGTTGCCATCATCGGCGCGCTGACCGCCATCTTCGCCGCCACCATCGCCCTGGTCCAAAACGATATTAAGCGCGTGCTGGCGTACTCCACCGTCTCGCAACTGGGGTATATGTTTCTTGCCCTCGGCGTCGGCGCATTCGCAGCCGGCGTTTTCCACGTCTTCACCCACGCATTCTTCAAGGCGCTGTTGTTCCTCGGCGCAGGCTCGGTGATACACGCCATGAGCGGCGAGCAGGAAATGCAGCACATGGGCGCGCTGCACGGCAAGATCAAGACCACCTTCGGCACCATGCTGATTGCGACGCTGGCTATTGCGGGCATTCCGGGGTTTGCGGGCTTCTTCTCGAAAGACGCGATTCTGTGGGAGACGTGGTCCCGAGAAGCGGGCGCCTATCGCTATCTGTGGTATATCGCGTTTCTTACGGCGCTGATGACCTCGTTCTACATGTTCCGGCTTATCTACCTGACGTTCTTCGGCAAGCCGCGTATGTCGCACGAGGTCGAGCACCACATCCACGAGTCTCCCAAGTCCATGACTGTCCCACTCGTCATTCTTGCAATCTGCTCGGTCGGGGCTGGCTTCCTCGGCATGCCGCACAGCCTGGGCGGCTCGAATCGCTTCGAGAAGTTTCTGGAGCCAGTGTTCGCCAAGGAAGCGGTAGCTCTGGAAGAGGGCGGAAAAGCCGCTCAGCTGGCGGCTGGCGAGCAGCAGGTTGAGCATACCGATCCGATCGAATACACCCTGATGTTCGCCTCAGTGGGCGCCGCGCTGGTGGGCTGGTGGTTGGCGCAACGCGCCTACAAGAATGCTGACAAGGGCTACAAGGAGCCGATCGACGAGGTCTCGCCTCGCTTCTACAAGACACTTTTCCGCAAGTGGTACGTGGACGAGATCTATGACTGGATTTTCACCGGCCGCGCGAGGGTGGGACCCGTGCGCCTGGGTGTGATGGGTCTGGGCGATGCGGCGTGGAAGTTTGACGCAGACGTGATTGATGGAACCGTCAACGGCGCAGGTTGGACGACCCGCATGACCGGAAACTTGTCCGTGCTTTGGGACAAGTGGATTATTGACGGCCTCTTCGTAAACGGAGTCGCGCTGGTAACGCGCCTGGCCTCATATCCGGTGCGCTTGGTGCAGTGGGGCCTGGTGCAGTGGTACGCGCTGGTAATGGTGGCTGGGCTGGTGTGCTTCGTTTTTTATTACGTGATTAAGTGGTGAGCGGTAGAGCGGCTTTAGCGCCGTCTTGAGAGTATTTGCACCTGGTAGAGCGGCCCTTTAGGGCCGCGTAAACGCAGCCACCCTTGAATTCTGGGGGCTTTAGCCCCACGGTTACTTGTAACGACGACCTACTTTATGACGACCTGCGCACACATGCACCAAAATCTCTTCCAGCGAAAAGAGGTTGCAGAGCTGATGATTGCAACGCCGTTCAAATATCGCGACGCCGAAGAGTTCGAACTTCATGAGTACGTGGTTATGCCCGCCCACATTCACCTGTTGTTGTCGATCGCCGACGAGCAGCACGTGAGCCGCCCTGTCCAACTGATTAAAGGTGGATTCTCACATTCGCTGCGCGAAGCGGGGATTTTCCTGCGAGCCGTCGGGCAGCCGCGCTATTACGACCGGCGAGTTCGAGACCCTGAGGAGTACGGGAAAACGACGAAGTACATCTTAGAGAATCCGGCGCGGAGAGGTTTGGTCGAGTCGGCATCTGACTATCCGTATTCGTCAGCCGCACGTCAATTTCGACTAAACGAACCGCCGACGGGGCTGAAGCCCCTTATTGCGAAAGAGGAAGTTTACGCCGGCCTGAAGGCCGGCTCTACCAAGTTCGCTTTGAAAGCTGACGGCTGAAAGCTGAGAGCTAATAAAAATGTATAACCATATTCTTTCCATAATCTTATTCACGCCGCTGGTGGGCGCTATTCTCCTCATGCTGGTGCCGAAGGAGAACAAGGACGCCATCCGCTGGGTCGGCAACATCTTCGGCTTCCTGGGATTCGCTGTCTCATTGCCACTGATCCCGTGGTTCTGGGCGCTGAAGGATCGCGCCGGCTTCCAGTTCGTCGAGGGCTCGCCCAACAACTGGATCCCATCCATCGGCGCAGGCTACGTGATCGGCATCGACGGCATTTCTTTCCTGCTCATTATGCTGACGACGCTGCTGGGCGCGATCTCGATCCTGTCGTCGTGGCAGGCCATTCAGGACCGCGTCAAAGAGTATTACGTCTGGTTCCTGGTGCTGCAGACGGGCATGCTCGGCGTTTTCATGGCTAACGACATGTTCCTGTTTTTCGTCTTTTGGGAGGCCATGCTGGTGCCAATGTATCTGCTGATCGGCATCTGGGGCGGCCCGCGCAAGCTTTACGCCGCCATCAAGTTTTTCCTGTATACCCTGTTCGGTTCGGTGCTGATGCTGCTTGGCATCCTGTTCCTTTACTTCCATCACCACACCTTGACTGGCGTGTACACCTTCTATCTGCCCGATCTCTACGCGACCGCACCCAAGATCGGCGGCCACGCAGGCATCTGGCTGTTCTTCGCGTTCTTTGTCGGCTTCGCCATCAAGGTACCGATGTTCCCCTTCCACACCTGGCTGCCCGACGCGCACGTGGAAGCACCAACCGCGGGCTCCGTGATCCTGGCCGGCGTCCTGCTGAAAATGGGGACATACGGGCTCATCCGCTTCTCACTGCCGTTCTTCCCGGCGGTCTCGATGACACCATGGGTGCGCGAGTTCGTGATCGTGCTGTCGCTTATCGCCATCATCTATGGCGCTCTGGTCTCGCTGATGCAGAAGGACATGAAGAAGCTGGTGGCGTACTCCTCGGTCAGTCACCTTGGCTTCTGCACCCTCGGCATCTTCGCTCTCAGCCCGCTGGGCCTGAGCGGCTCGGTGCTGCAACAGATTAACCACGGCATCTCTACGGGCGCACTGTTCTTGATCGTCGGCATCCTTTATGAACGGCGGCATACGCGTGAGATCGCCGAGTACGGGGGCATCTCCAACGTGATGCCAATCTACGCGACCATCACGCTGATCATGTTCATGTCCTCGATGGGATTGCCACTGCTGAACGGCTTCGTCGGCGAGTTCACCATCCTGCAGGGCACGTTCATGGAGAACAAGGTCTGGGCGGCCTGGGCGGTGCCAGGCGTAATTCTCGCAGCAGCTTATCTCCTGTGGCTCTACCAGCGAGTGTTCTTCGGGCAGGTGAACAATCCCAAGAACGAGAAGCTGACCGATCTTTCGGGAAGGGAACTGGCGACCTTCATTCCGCTGGTGATCATCGCCTTCTGGATTGGGTTGTATCCCAAGCCGTTCTTCCAGATTCTCGCCACGCCGGTGAACAACCTGGTGGCCACGGTGCGCCCCGATTATCCGGGACTGAGCAAGCCCGTGGTCGCAGGCCAGCCAAACGGAAGCTCGCAGACGGAAACTCCGGCAGCACTACCTGAAGCGCCAAGGTCGCCCGAGAGCCAGAAGCCCGCAACGACGGGAGATGTCCGGCAAACCGGTGTCGCAGAGGCGCAAAAGCCTGCGCCGGTGAAGACTGCGCAGGCCAACTTAGCTGCGGCTCCGGCCGCGGCCGGCAAGTGAGGATGAACTTGTGACCACCTCGCTGACACAATATTTGTCTTTCACCAGTAACGATTACCTGCTCGCGCTGCCCATGCTGCTGCTGACGGTGTTCGCGCTCGGCATCCTGATGATTGACCTCATGCTGCCCTAAGCAGTGGAAGCAGGTGAACGCCATCACCGCACTCATCGGCCTGGCATTTTCGGCGGCTGCGGTGGGCAAGCTCCACTATGCCTATAACGCGGCGGCGCGGCAGGGCCTATCCATCACCAGCACGGGATTCATGAATTCGCTGCTGGTCGATCGCTTCGCGCTTTACTTCTTCTATCTGTTCCTGCTGGGCGCGGCGATCGCCATCCTGATGTCGATGCACTACCTGGAGGTCGAGAAAGAAAATCACGGCGAGTTCTACGCTCTGCTGCTGTTTTCCGTTGTTGGGATGATGTGCATGGCGGCTGGCTACGACATCGTGCTCATCTTCATCGGGCTCGAGTTGATGGCGATCTCGACCTACGTCCTCGTCGGCTTCCTGCGCCGCGACAAGCGGTCGAATGAGGCAGCACTGAAGTATCTGTTGCTCGGAGCGTTCTCGTCCGGAATCTTTGCCTATGGCCTGTCGCTGTTCTATGGACTCACCGGCAGCACCAACCTGAAGGTGATCGCGCAGAAGTTGCAGGAAGATCTGGCGGCCCGACCGAACGATCCGGTGGCGATTTTCGCTCTGCTCGCAACCGCTACCGGTCTGCTCTTCAAGATCGCGGCGGTGCCATTTCACCAATGGGCGCCCGACGCCTACGAAGGCGCGCCCACCAGTGTGACCGGATTCATGTCGGTCGCTGTGAAGTCCGCGGCCTGGGCGATGCTGCTGCGCATCTTCCTCTTCGGCCTCTATCCGTTGCGCTCGATGTATGTTCCGCTGCTGATCTTCGTCTCGGTCGCCACCATGACCGGCGGCAACCTGGCGGCGATCACGCAGAACAACCTGAAGCGCCTGCTGGCTTACTCCTCGATCGCGCACGTCGGCTACATGCTGCTGGGACTGATCGCCAGCGATGGCCAGAACAACTCCACCGGCATCGTGGCGATTCTGGTTTACCTCTTGGTGTACACCTTCATGAACCTGGGCGCGTTCGCGGTCATCACCTCGCTGCGCCGGCGCAACATCATCGGGGACGAGATCGACGACATCGCCGGCCTCTATTTCAAGGCGCCTACAGAAGCCATTCTGATGCTGGTCTTCCTGCTGTCGCTGGCCGGAATCCCGCCGCTGGCAGGCTTCTGGGGCAAGTACTTCATCTTCCTCGGCCTGATCCAGACCGGCCATTACACACTGGCGGCAATCGGCGTTCTGTATTCGGTGGTAGCCCTCTACTACTACATGCGCATAGCCAACGCGATGCTGATGCGGCAACCGGTCGATGCCGAACCGGTACAAACCAGCCCAGCGATGCGTTTGGCGCTGACCATCACCGCCGCTGGTACGGTTTGGATTGGCCTCTTCCCGAACTTCTTCATCAACGCAGCCAACTGGTCGCTGGGATTGGTGGAAGGCTCGCAGCACATGGCAGCGCTGTTGCGGTGAAGGCCGAAAACAGCGGCTAGAAGCGTACCGCTATGGGGCGGTTTCCACAGTGAGTCGCAAACCGATGGCCTTGGTCACCGCGACTAACGTCGATAGACGAGGGTTCCCGTGAGCCGACAATGCCCGGTAAAGGCTCTCGCGCTCAATTCCGGCAGCTTTGGCGACTTTGGCAATACCCTGAGCTTGGGCTAGATGGCGCAAGGCAAGCAGCAGGACCCGTGGTTCGTGCTCATCTTCCAATGCGGCCTTGAGATACTCCGCAGCAAAGTCCCGATCCTTGCGAAGCCGGCGGATTATCGCCTCGTCGTGGGAGACGCTAACTTTACGTTTCATTGGATCCCGCTCCTTTCTTGGTAGTCGTTGAGGAAGCGTATTGCTCGGTCGATGTCAGACGACTGTTTTCGTTTGTCACCGCCGCAAAGAAGCAAAATACAAGACCTACCAATCAATGCATAATAGACCCGGTAGCCGGGTCCCCAATCGATTCGCAACTCCCATAGGCCTTTTCCTAGCACCCCGTGGTGCAAGTCTAGATTCGTAAGCAAAAACATTTGAGGTATTCACAGACTCTCTTCGTAGAATGTGCGCATGGCAATGGGCACGCGCAAGCAGCGGGAGAAGCAAGAGGACATCTGGATTGCGCACACGGAGTTGGCCTCGGCTCCGGGGCATCCGTTCTATCAGCGGCTGAACGAGTTGCTGGAGGCGGAGCGCTTCGACGAGTTTGTCGAGGGGCGGTGTGCGAGGTTCTATGCGGCCAGGTACGGACGGCCCTCACTGACGCCGGGGATTTACTTTCGTTCGCTGCTGATCGGATATTTCGAAGGCATCGGGGCGGAGCGCGGCATTGCTTGGCGGCTGGCAGACTCACTGGCGCTGCGGCGTTTTGTGGGCATTGGCCTCGACGAGAACACCCCGGACCACTCCACAATATCGCGCACCCGGCGGTTGATCGATGTGGACACGCATCGCGAAGTGTTCACTTGGGTGCTGGAAGTGCTGGCCGATCGCGGGCTATTGAAGGGCCAGCGGATCGCCATCGATGCCACGACGCTGGAAGCTAACGCGGCGATGCGCTCGATCGTACGGCGCGACACGGGTGAGAGTTACGAGGAATTTCTGCGCGGATTAGCCAAGGCCTCGGGCATCGAAACCCCGACCCGGGAAGACCTGGTGAGACTGGATCGCAAGCGCAAGAAGCGCACGTCCAACAAACACTGGAAGAGTCCAGCGGACGAGGATGCGCGGATCGCGAAGATGAAGGATGGGCGTACCCGCCTGGCGCACAAGGCTGAGCATGCGGTCGATCTGGACACGGGCGCGGTGGTGGCCGTCACGTTGCCGGGTGCCGATAAGGGCGACACGACGAGCTTGGACGCAACCCTGTGCGAAGCAGGCATGACAGTGGCGGAGTTGGCGGGTCGCGAGGCGGAGTTGAAGCCCGACCGTGAGCCCAAGGTGAACGTCAACGGGATCGAAGAGTTGGTTACCGATAAGGGGTATCACAGCGGCGCAGTCCTCCAGCGAGTGAAGAGTTACGAGGTGTGCAGCTATATACCGGAGAAGCAGCAAAAGGGGCGACGTAACTGGCAAGGCAAGCCAGCCGAACAGCAGGCAGTCTATGAGAATCGGCGGCGGGTACGAAGCGAGTACGGCAAGAGTTTACTGCGGCGACGTGGCGAGTTGGTGGAACGCAGCTTCGCACACTGCTACGAAACCGGCGGCATGCGTCGCTGCCATCTCCGCGGACGGGACAACATTTTGAAGCGGCAGTTGATTCATGTCGGAGCGTTCAACTTGAGCTTGATCCTGCGCCAGATGCTGGGTGCGGGCACACCGCGAGAGCTGAGAGACCGCTCTGGCAGGCTTGTTCTGTTCGTTTATTTACTCTTCCGGGGTCGGATAAATCAGAATCGGCTTTGCAGAAGCCGGCCCTCCGCATCCGTTGTCAAGTGCTTCGTGAGCTTGCGCACCCGGCTACGTCGCCAGCCTTGCAGAAAAACCACCACTTGCGCCACGGGCTGCTAGGGGCTTGCAGTCCCCAAAATTTCCCACCGCGAGGCGGTTGATCCGGGTCGCAATTTTCGCCCGCGCGCGAGCATCTGCCAGTTGTGTCAGCCAAGCGTCGAAGACGTCCATCCCGGTGCGGCTGATGTAGTGGCGAATCTCGATCACACTACTCAGTGTAACTTATATGTTACCGGCCTCGACGGCTCAACTTCCCTGTAAGCCCAAATTCATCCGTCAGCGAGTTTTCTGGCCGTCGCTAGAGCGAGCTGGCTTTCGACCCGAACAGTCTGTTACCTTCTCTGCAACTTGAGGGTGCGCGATGGCAGACCTCTCCACCAGGGAACCGCAGGCCAACTCGGACCGCTGGCACGCCATGGGCGCCGGCTTTCTCGGCTGGACGCTCGACGCCTTCGACTTCTTCGTCGTCATCTTTCTGCTCGACACGCTGGCGGCGCACTTCCGCGTCCCCAAACGCGACATCATCCTCAGCATCACGCTAACGCTCGCCATGCGTCCCGTCGGCGCGCTTGTTTTCGGCATGATGGCCGACCGTTACGGCCGCCGCCGCCCGCTGATGGCCAACGTGCTGTTCTTCGCGACCATTGAGTTTCTCTGCGGCTTCGCCCCCAACTACACCGTGTTCTTGATTCTGCGGGCTCTGTTCGGCATCGGCGAGTGGGGCGTCGGCGCGTCGCTCGCCATGGAGCATGCCCCCGTGCGCTGGCGCGGCGTGCTCTCGGGAATCTTACAGAGCGGGTACTCCATCGGATACTTGCTGGCGGCCTTCGCCGCCCGGCTGGTGCTGCCCAACTGGGGATGGCGCGCCATGTTCTGGGTGGGCGGGATTCCGGCGCTGCTGGCGCTCTATATCCGCACTAAGGTCCCTGAGTCCGAGGCGTGGAAGCAGCACCGGGTCGCGCGCACCATTGACGGCCCGCGCATTGCCTGGCAGTACAAGTGGCTCAGCCTGTACATGATCGCTCTGATGTTCATGATGAACTGCCTTTCCCACGGCACTCAGGACCTCTATCCCGACTTCCTCAAGCACGCGCATGGGATTGCGCCCAACACCGTCGCCTACATCACCATGCTCTACAACGTGGGAGCGGTGACGGGAGCCGTCCTCTTCGGCCTGCTCTCTGAGCGTATCGGTCGCCGCTACAGCATGCTGGCCGCACTGGCCGTGTCGGCCGCCATCATGCCTGCGTGGGCCTTCGGCGGCACCCTTACGGTTCTCGCTGCCGGCGCCTTCATCATGCAGATGGGCGTTCAAGGCGCGTGGGGCAACATTCCCGTCCACCTCAACGAGCTCTCGCCGGATGCGGTGCGCGGCCTGCTGCCGGGCTTCACGTATCAGATTGGGATTCTACTGGCCGCTTCCACGCCCACCGTCGAGTTCGCGCTGCGTGACCGCCTCGGCTATGCTTGGGCGCTAGTGGCGTTCGAGCTGGTCGTCATGGCCATACTCTCCATGCTCCTCATTTTCGGCAAAGAGAAGCGTGGGCGCAGCTTCCTGCGCGAGCCGGAAGCGGTCGCGGCATAACTGGCCGTTGGCTACTGATACTGGCAACTGATTTTGGAGCGGGAGACGGGGATCGAACCCGCGACCAACGGCTTGGGAAGCCGTGACTCTACCACTGAGTTACTCCCGCTCAATCTGGTAGGTGAGCTCAGTCTATCACCCGTGTAAATTGCCTCGCAATTCGGATGTCGGGATCACTAGATGCCAAGTATCTCCTGGAAGCATTGCTGTCCCGAGGCGAACGCTTGCTGCCGAAGCCCCCAACCATCTCGCCGAAGGGTTTGTGTCGAATAAGGTAAGTGCAGAATCTTCAATAGATTAACTCGCCTAACCTATTCCCAATAAATTCTTAATGCGTTTCCAAGTGGTCTTTTAGGACTCCAGAAAGCCGATTTGGTACTTTCCACTCGCCGCCGGTGATGGCTCTTGGATTTCGGAAGGCGAAAGCAGACGGTTTCCTTCCACGGGGCAACATCGGCAGCAAAATTCAGTTTCCGGCTCACGCCGCAAACATACTTTAAGGATAGAAGAGGAAATCACGATGAAGACGGTAATGTTGCCCACTTTTATGCTGGCCTTGGCGCTCGGCGCCAGCGCCTCAACTGTTAACTCTGGCTCGCTGCCGACCTCGACTGGCCCCACCGCGCCCAAGGGCGTCGGGCCGGATGCACCTAAGAACGTAGGCCCAATCTCTCGCTTTCTAGCCAGTGCTGAAGGCGGTCCGATCGGTCCTCCTCAGCCCGGTAGCGGACCGACTGCACCCAAGGGTGTTGGACCGATTGCTCCTAAGGGCGTAGGTCCGATCTCTCGCTTCCTGGCCAGTGCTGAAGGCGGGCCCATCGGTCCTCCTCAGCCGGGTAGCGGACCGACTGCTCCCAAGGGTGTTGGACCGATTGCTCCTAAGGGCGTAGGGCCAATCTCTCGCTTTCTGGCCACCGCGGAAGGCGGTCCGATCGGTCCTCCTCAGCCCGGTAGCGGACCGACCGCTCCCAAGGGTGTTGGACCGATTGCTCCTAGCAGCCCGTGGCGCAAGTGGTGGTTTTTCTGCAAGGCTGGCGACGTAGCCGGGTGCGCAAGCTCACGAAGCACTTGACAACGGATGCGGAGGGCCGGCTTCTGCAAAGCCGATTCTGATTTATCCGACCCCGGAAGAGTAAATAAACGAACAGAACAAGCCTGCCAGAGCGGTCTCTCAGCTCTCGCGGTGTGCCCGCACCCAGCATCTGGCGCAGGATCAAGCTCAAGTTGAACGCTCCGACATGAATCAACTGCCGCTTCAAAATGTTGTCCCGTCCGCGGAGATGGCAGCGACGCATGCCGCCGGTTTCGTAGCAGTGTGCGAAGCTGCGTTCCACCAACTCGCCACGTCGCCGCAGTAAACTCTTGCCGTACTCGCTTCGTACCCGCCGCCGATTCTCATAGACTGCCTGCTGTTCGGCTGGCTTGCCTTGCCAGTTACGTTGCCCCTTTTGCTGCTTCTCCGGTATATAGCTGCACACCTCGTAACTCTTCACTCGCTGGAGGACTGCGCCGCTGTGATACCCCTTATCGGTAACCAACTCTTCGATCCCGTTGACGTTCACCTTGGGCTCACGGTCGGGCTTCAACTCCGCCTCGCGACCCGCCAACTCCGCCACTGTCATGCCTGCTTCGCACAGGGTTGCGTCCAAGCTCGTCGTGTTGCCCTTATCGGCACCCGGCAACGTGACGGCCACCACCGCGCCCGTGTCCAGATCGACCGCATGCTCAGCCTTGTGCGCCAGGCGGGTACGCCCATCCTTCATCTTCGCGATCCGCGCATCCTCGTCCGCTGGACTCTTCCAGTGTTTGTTGGACGTGCGCTTCTTGCGCTTGCGATCCAGTCTCACCAGGTCTTCCCGGGTCGGGGTTTCGATGCCCGAGGCCTTGGCTAATCCGCGCAGAAATTCCTCGTAACTCTCACCCGTGTCGCGCCGTACGATCGAGCGCATCGCCGCGTTAGCTTCCAGCGTCGTGGCATCGATGGCGATCCGCTGGCCCTTCAATAGCCCGCGATCGGCCAGCACTTCCAGCACCCAAGTGAACACTTCGCGATGCGTGTCCACATCGATCAACCGCCGGGTGCGCGATATTGTGGAGTGGTCCGGGGTGTTCTCGTCGAGGCCAATGCCCACAAAACGCCGCAGCGCCAGTGAGTCTGCCAGCCGCCAAGCAATGCCGCGCTCCGCCCCGATGCCTTCGAAATATCCGATCAGCAGCGAACGAAAGTAAATCCCCGGCGTCAGTGAGGGCCGTCCGTACCTGGCCGCATAGAACCTCGCACACCGCCCCTCGACAAACTCGTCGAAGCGCTCCGCCTCCAGCAACTCGTTCAGCCGCTGATAGAACGGATGCCCCGGAGCCGAGGCCAACTCCGTGTGCGCAATCCAGATGTCCTCTTGCTTCTCCCGCTGCTTGCGCGTGCCCATTGCCATGCGCACATTCTACGAAGAGAGTCTGTGAATACCTCAAATGTTTTTGCTTACGAATCTAGACTTGCACCACGGGGTGCTAGGGGCGTAGGTCCAATCTCTCGTTTCCTAGCCAGTGCGGAAGGCGGGCCCATCGGTCCTCCTCAGCCTGGTAGCGGCCCGACGGCGCCCAAGGGTGTTGGACCGATTGCTCCTAAGGGCGTAGGGCCAATCTCTCGCTTCCTGGCCAGTGCGGAAGGCGGGCCCATCGGTCCTCCTCAGCCTGGTTCTGGGCCGACCGCTCCCAATGGTGTGGGGCCGACCGCTCCCAAGGGCGTGAAGCCAGTCTCGGCATAGATCACAAACTCCCTGTAATCGGGGCGGATTAGTACTCCGCCCCATTATTTCTGGCGAGCAAATTTCCCTCCGCTTGAATCCCGCCGCTCCCTGGGCGAGAATGCCAATTCGGATTCATGAGGTGCATCCCGATGCTGAATCGTGCTGCTGTTCTCCTGCTGCTCTGCACTGTGCTCGTTGCTCAGAGCACTCCCGCTCCCGTCTCTGCCGCCCCCAACTTCGACGGCAAGAGCTGGTGGGAGTACGTGAAGGTGTTGGCTGCCGATGACATGGAAGGCCGCGAGACCGGCAGCGAAGGTCTGCGCAAAGCTGCTGCGTACATCGTCGAGCAACTCAAGGCCGACGGCCTTGAGCCCGCCGGCGTCAATGGCTTTCTATCAGCCAGTGAAGCTCGTGAGCCGGCAGATTGACGAGTCGGGCTCCATCCTGGCGCTGGTGCGCAATGGCAAAGACGAACCGCTGGTGCTTGGACAGGACGCCATGTTCAGCACGCGCGTCGATCTCGCTCCCGAGGTTGATGCGCCGCTGGTATTCGTTGGCTATGGCCTTCGCGTGCCGGAGAAGGACTATGACGATTTTGCCGGCCTCGACCTGAAAGGCAAGGTAGCGGTGATTATCTCCGGCTCTCCGTCGGAGATGCCGTCGGCACTGGCATCGCATTATCAGTCAACATCAGAGCGGGCCAAGACACTGCGCGATGCCGGCGCTATCGGACTTATCTCCATCCCGAACCCAGGCTCGATGGATATTCCCTGGAGCCGAATGAGGCTGGCGCGGACGCGTCCCAGCATGGCGCTGGCGGATCCGGCTCTCAACGAGACGCAAGGCGTCAAGCTGCTGGTGGTCTTCAATCCCGCGGATGCCGACAAGCTGTTCGACGGCTCGCCATACAAGTTTCAGCAACTCGCCGATCTCGCGAAAGAACGCAAGCCCCTGCCGCGATTTCCATTAGCCGCCAGCATCAAAGCGCGCGCGAAGGTTATTCAGAAAGACGTCGAATCGGACAACATCGTCGCCAAGTTGCCCGGCACCGATCCCAAGCTGAAGGACCAGTATGTCGTGCTCTCAGCGCACATGGACCACCTCGGCATCGGCGAGCCGATTAACGGCGATCGCATTTACAACGGTGCCATGGACAATGGATCGGGATCGGCGCTGGTCCTCGACATCGCCAACTCGCTGCAGCATTCCGCAACCAAGCTGAAGCGCTCGGTGCTGTTCGTCTTTGTCACCGCCGAGGAAAAAGGCCTGCTGGGATCGAAATACTTCGCCGCCAATCCGACGGTGCCGAAGGGTTCGATCGTCGCCGACATCAACACCGACATGTTCCTGCCCATCTACCCGCTGAAAATCCTTACGGTCTACGGGCTGGATGAGTCCAGCCTCGGCAGCGTGGTGCGACAGGTCGGGCAGCAGGAAGGCGTGCAGGTACAGCCCGATCCGGAGCCGCTGCGAAACTCTTTCATCCGCAGCGATCAGTACAGTTTTATCCGGCAGGGAATTCCGTCAGTAGCGATGAGTGTCGGCTTCAAGCCAGGGTCGCCGGAAGCTGCCACTCACAAGAAATGGCTCACCGAGCGCTATCACGCTCCTTCGGATGATGTGAACCAGCCCGTCGATCTTGCCGCGGCCGGCAAGTTCGAAGACATTGTGCAAGAGCTGGCGATAAAGGTTGCCGATGATTCGCAGCGGCCGCAGTGGAACAACGACAGCTTCTTCCGCCGCTTCGTGGTGGCGCCGATGATGGGACAGTAGCGTTCCGCAGTTATCGCCGACGCTGCTGGCGTGCGTCCACTGACAACGTTCCGGCACCGGTAATTAGCAGAAAGACCAGTCCCAGCAACATGCTGAAGTCGGTGCGCGCTTCGTGCAGCATGCCCCACACCCCGCTCTTGGCAATCAGCGGAATCTTGGTTGTGGCGATCGCGACTGAGATTACCGCGAGCAGCGGAATCGCCACCAGCCGCGTGAACAGCCCAATTAGCAGCAGCGTCCCGCAGACGATCTCGACGGTTCCTACAAACGGCGCCATGAAATGAGGCGAGGGAATCCCGATCTTCTCGAACCGCCCCACGCCGAGTTGAGCAGGGAACAGGAACTTCTGAATGCCTTCCGACACGAACACCCAGCCGACCAGAATGCGAATGAGCAGAAGCGCTTTGGCGGTGCGCGCCGCCCAGTCGGGACCTTCGTTCCTCGCCATATCTAGCTCTTGATCGCCGGCGGAGGCGGCGCCGTGAACTGGCTCAGATCGGCAAAGCCGAGCGTGGTCTCGATGGCACTGATTTTTTTCACCGCATCGTCGAAGCCATCTTTTCCGAACATCTTGTGCTCGATGTCTTCAAATTGGTCGGACAGTTCGTCGAGCTGCTTGTTGGTGAAGTGCGTCTTCCAGGCGGGAAACACCACGGTGTCTTCGCGCGCGGCGTGATTGCGATACATCAGGACAAACGCCTCCAGCGAGCGCGCCAGCGGCTCAGCGTTGGCGGTTGCGATGCGGCCGCTTTTTGTCACCGCCAGCAAATAACTTGTGATCTCGCGCCCCCGCGCATGCTGCGCCAGCAGGATGTCCACCAGCTTGGGCGCTTCGCCGGTGCCCTTCCGCACTACGGGAAAGATATGTTCTTCCTCCAGCATCTTCTCGTGGTAGTTTTCGCCGAAGTCGCGAAACAGGATTCCGGTGCGATACAGCGCGCCGGCGTCAAGCGACGCGGCGTTACTTCTGATCTTCGGGATGCTCTCGGAATATACCAGCAACGCACGGCGAAGCACGCCATGCTCGCGCATCAGGTCTTCGGTGGCTGTGACCTCTGGTTCCTTGGCTTCGGGAGCCGCCAGGAGCGTGCGAGGACTAAGTAAGGTTGCGGTGGTGACGGCGGCAGCTTTCGCGATCAGCTCACGCCGCGTGAACTGCTGGGCGCTGGGGAACATACCTACCTCCTTACCTCCATGATATCTGGGAGACGGGGCCGTTCATTCCTGGTCCGGCACTATGGCCGAACGAAACCATCACCGCCACCGCCAGGCGTGGGCCAGAGGGGGATGCGGCTGGTAACGCAGATGGCAGACGCCTTGTGACCGGACATAATGAACGATGTTCGGGCATTGGATTTCGATCACAGGTTCGCTCGCACGTCACTTCTACGCAGACGGGCGCTTGAACACGAGGACCGTTGCTGTAAATACGTACACTGGCTCCCCGTGTTGATTCGATGTAGTACTTCGCACTTTGGCGACACCTTGGTTCGGTTTCGAGCACGAGGGCAGTATTTCGAGGATCTCGCTTTCCACCCGCAGCGTATCGCCGGGCCGCGTGGGCTTTGGCCATGCGAGCTCTCCACCCAAGCCGATGATGCCATTGGCTAAAGGTAGGCCGCCGGTCACCAGAAGGCGCATGACTACAGCGGCCGTGTGGTGGTGGGACCCGGATTCGGCATGCTCATGGGTGGCACGCTGATAGGAAGATTCGGCTGGCGCCCGTTCTTTGTCGTGCTGGGGCTGGTCAGTCTGCTTTGGCTACTTCCCTGGATCAAGTGGATGCCTGAAGCGAGCGGTTCAATGCAACGCGACACGACGGGCGCTCCGACTCTTGCCGAGTTCCTGCGGCTGCGATCCGCCTGGGGAACATGTGCCGGGCTGTTCTGCGTCAGTTACGTGAACTATTTCCTGATCACGTGGCTGCCCTTCTACCTGGTGCGCGAGCGCCACTTCTCAATGAACAATATGGCCAAGATTGGAGGCGCCGCGTACCTGCTGGGCGCCTGCTTTGCAACGTTGTCCGGTTGGCTTTCCGACCGCTGGATCATATCAGGAGAAACTCCCACTCGCGTTCGCAAGGCATTTACGGGTGGAGGACTGGCCCTGGCGGGAATTTTCCTGGGGCTGTCCGCTGTCAGCGGGCCAATCGCTAGCGTGGTCATGTTGATATTGGGTGTGATGTGTTTCAGCATGGCCGCTTCCAATGTGTGGGCAATCACACAGACGCTTGCAGGCCCGCAAGCGGCGGGGCGATGGACAGGTTTCCAGAATTTCGTTGGTAATCTCTCCGGGGTTGTGGCTCCGGCGATCACTGGATTCGTCGTAGGTCGGACCGGCCACTTTTACTGGGCTTTCGCGATCCTGACAGCCGTTGCACTGACGGGCACAATGTCTTGGGTGTTCCTCGTCGGCCGGGTAGAGCAGGTGGTCTGGCACAAAGAGCCCGAACCTAGCGCAGCATCATAAAGGTGCTAACTAACAGGTCAACCTGTGCTCAATCGGAGCCTGCGTTAAGCTGTACTTCCACAAAATCAGTGACTTAGCTGCGCATTTGTTCCAATTAGAACCCGCCCGGCTCATGTCTGATTTTGCAGTACAATCCGTCGCATGGCGAGCCACCGGCTCTTTCTCCTGACCCTGATTCTCACGACTGTGATGGCGTCGGCGTTTTCTCAGGACATTCAGAAGCTCGACCCCGTTCTCGACCAGATCGTAGGGCCCGACGCCAGGCTGGAGCGCGTAGCCACTGGCTTCGACAAATGGACGGAAGGCCCGGTATGGACGCGCCAAGGCACCCTCTTGTTTGCGGAGATTCCGGCGAACAACATCATCCAGTGGATTCCCGGCAAGGGCGCAAATGTCTTTATGCACCCCAGCGGTTATAGAGGCTCGGCACCCTTCAAAGGGACCGAGCCCGGCTCGAACGGAATGACCCTAGATGCCGACGGCCGAGTCAGTGTCGCAGGCCACGCTGGGCGTACCGTCTGGCGGTTGGAGTCCATCGATCCCCAGGCCCAAACCACGATTCTGGCCGACTCGTATCAAGGCAAGAAGCTCAACAGCCCTAATGACCTGGTCTACAAATCCGACGGTTCCCTCTACTTCACCGATCCTCCCTACGGCCTGCCCTCCCAAAGTGACGACGACCCGCAGAAAGAGCTGCATGTCAACGGCGTGTACCGGATACCCGGAGCTCGCCAGCATGAGCCCGGCGCCCCGCCCGAGCGCGAAAAGTTACAGCTGATAATTAGGGATCTCGCCCGTCCCAACGGCCTGGCTTTTTCCCCGGACGAAAGCTTCCTGTACGTCGCTGAATCGGGGAAGAGGCAGTGGATGCGCTACCGCGTGCAGCCCGATGGCTCAGTGACTAACGGCATTCTGTTTCTCGATGCCTCCACCGACCCAGCCGATGGCGGCCCCGACGGCCTGTGGGCCGATAAAAAGGGAAATATCTACGGCTCCGGTCCCGGCGGCGTCTGGATCATTTCTCCTGAAGGTAAGCACATCGGCACTATCAAAGTTCCCGAGCGCGTGAGCAACGTGGCCTGGGGCGACAAAGACGACAAGACGCTCTACATCACGGCCAGTACTAGCCTGTACCGCGTCAAACTGAAAGTTCCCGGGGTGAGGAACTGAGCGTCCCAGTAGCAGCAGAGATCCGACTCTCGACGGCCCGGCCTATCAAAATTGGTTGCCGGGGAGCACCAGCAAGGGCGACAATTGCCCGTCTCGCTCACCGCAACTGGGGGCGACTCGTAAAGGAAGGGAATTTATGTCCCGGATCAAGAATTTCGGTTTCACGACGCTCTTAACGGGGATCGTAATCTTGCTCAGTTGCGGCTTCGGCCGTGCGCAAAGTCAATCCCCGAGCACCACGGTGCAGCCTGCCCCCGCACAGCAGGATCAAGCCCTTTCCGACGAAGACATCCAGATGCTGCGGAAGAACTTGCGCTCCCAGCGGAGGCAGGTCATTGCCGCCAACCTGACGCTCACCGACGCCGAGGCAGAAAAGTTCTGGCCACTTTATGATCAGTACGTTTCGGAACTTGTCAAGAGCAATAACACGAAGTATGAGCTGATCAAACAATACGTGCAGGCGCAGGGCAATCTGACTGACGCACAGGCTGACAGTGCTGTTAAGCAGTGGATCAGCGTTGACCAGGCGGTCTCGGAGTTGCGATTGAAGTATGTTCCGGCCTTCCGCAAAGTACTGTCGGCGAGGAACACGGCGCTGTTCTATCAGTTGGATCGGCGTGTCCAGTTGATGATCGACTTGCAGCTTGCATCGGCACTGCCTCTCGTAGAGCCTTAGCAGGATGCTGAAAAAGTACTCCTAATCCACAGGCACGTGTGCTAAGAAAGCAGCATGCGAGGCACCGATCATCAGCAAAGCCACATGTTCAGTTATTTGTCGCCGGAAGCGCGGGTACGGAAGGATCATCCGCTGCGGGTCATCCGCATGATGGTAGACGAAGTTCTGCGGGCACTGTCGCCGCAGTTTGATCGCATGTACGCCCGCGAGGGCCGGCCATCGATTGCGCCCGAGAAGTTGCTGCGGGCGCAGTTGTTGCAGATGCTGTACTCGATTCGCAGCGAGCGGCTGCTGATGGAAGAGATCGATTACAGCATGCTGTTCCGCTGGTTCGTAGGGTTGAATTTGGACGAGGAGGTATGGGATCCGACAGTGTTCACGAAGAACCGGGACCGGCTGCTGGAAGCCGCAGTGGCCAAGCAGTTCCTAGCGCAGGTGGTGGAACAGGCTGGGGCGAAGGGCCTGACCTCCGACGAACACTTCACGGTGGATGGCACGCTGCTGGAAGCCTGGGCCGGCGCCAAGAGTTTTCAGCGCCAGGATGGCAAGAACCCGCCCTCTTCCGATGATCCCGGCAATCCCACGGTGAACTTTCACGGCGAGAAGCGGTCGAATCAAACGCACGCATCGAAGACCGATCCCGAGGCCATGTTGGCGCGCAAGGGCGACGGCAAGGAGGCGAAGTTGAGCTACAGCGGCAATCTGTTAGTGGAGAATCGTAACGGGCTGATCGTGAATGCGATGGTGTGGGAAGCCAACGGAACGGCCGAGCGCGATACGGCGCTGGTGATGCTGGAGCAGATTGCCGGCACCAGGCGCGTGACGGTGGGCGGCGACAAAGGCTTTGACACGGCCGACTTCATTGCTGAGTGCCGCCACATGCAGGTCACACCGCATGTCGCGCAGAATGACGGTCGGCGCGGCGGCAGTGCCATCGACCAGCGGACCACGCGGCATGAAGGCTACCGCATCAGCCAAAGGAAGCGGAAGCGGATCGAGGAATGTTTCGGTTGGCTCAAGACGGTTGCTCTGCTGCGGAAGGTACGACATCGTGGCTTGTTCAAAGTGGATTGGGTGTTCACCTTCGCTTGCGCGGCCTATAACCTGGTCCGCCTGCGCAACCTGTCACTACGGGCGGCGTAAGCCAAGGGAAAAGTGTGTCAGCTGCATGTAAAAAGCTTCAGCAGATAGTGGAAATATGCTGAGCCGAACTCTCTCCCTCTCACTCGATGACCGAAGCGGACACAGTTCGCCCAAATCAGAGGTTTTTCAGCAGCCTGCTAGCCTGCATCCAGTCAAGGCTACCGAAAGCGCGTCATGAAGATGCTCTGACTTATGCTTCGGGAATGATAACGTCCTGTTATCGCCAATTATCTTGAAACAACCGAGCTAAGTCCCTTTTATCGGCCCATGTCTGCCCCTTGCTCTTAGGTGCTTCCTGCGATCCTTATCTGGTGCTGGTGACTGGCTACTGTGCCTGAAGACGTTCGAGCCACCGAAAAGCGCGGCGGATCTGCGCGATTTGTTCGGATTCATCGTGACCAACCTGGAGACACCCAGGCGGAGCGTGGTGCGCTTCTAGAACAAGCGCGGGACGGCAGAGCAGTGGATCAAAGAAGGCAAGCAAACCGTGAAGATGACTCGCCTTTCTTGTCATCGGTTCCGCTCGAACCAAGTGCGGCTAGCGCTGAGCCTCCTGGCCTACAACCTGGGGAATTTGTTCCTCTGGGACGGCTCCGACAGAAAAACGTTTTTCAATTGCAACAGGGCGAGACGGGTGTACTATGGTGCCGTTTTCGAGATCAAAAAGGAAATTCCGGATAAAGCAAGGTATGGCGACGCTCAAGAGTTCAGAACTGGCAGTGCAGTCGCTATGCCGGAGAGCTGCAGAATTGCTGCGCGAGCGTGGAATCGCCGGAGCAGTGGCTTATTGTGCGGGCGACATCCGTTCGTTGCCCGCGCGCGTGCGCTCAGTTGTTCGAAATGCTATTCACGAATGCGAACCTGATGCGCAAATCGACCGCCTGGTTGAGCCCAAATCAGATGCAGGTGGAATCGTGAGATTGGAACATCTGCTGCTTACAGTAACGCCATCGGTCCCAGCCGGCCTGCACGAGAGTGAACCTCGACACCACACCGAGCTGGTCGAATCCACCAGGCACGAATACCAAATCGTCATGAAAGGTCAAATCGACGGTGAGAGCACGCGGGACCCGGTTGGTTACTGGGCTTTCGAGCAGTACTGGGAGCCGAACCTCTATGTGCGCGTAGAGAACATTGGCGAGGTTTTGGCCGTCAATCCGTGGCTACGGAGAAAAGACATGGCGGACACTCGCTCAGTACAGGCGATCGTAGATTCCCTCGTCACTCCAACCATGAGCGACTGTGAAAAGGCGCGTCGAATCTGGGAATTCGAGATCAAGAACCGTTTTCACGCGACCAGCAACGACGAAGAGGTTGACGATGCCGTCAAGCGGTTCAACAGTTATGGCTACACTCTCTGCCACAATGAGAGCAAGATCATCAGTGATCTCTGGCGCGCGGCGGGATTAAAGGTGCGCCGCGGGTTTCCGAATGGGCACAGCACGGTAGAAGTGTATTACGACGGTGCATGGCATCTGTTGGATTCGGACGACAGCACGATTTGCCTTCTGCGTGACAACAAAACCATTGCTTCAGAGGCCCACATTGTGGCAGATCACGATCTGATGAAGCGCACGCATAACTATTCCGTGCTCCATTTCGAAGATCGCTTTGCGGATGAGAGATCGGCCGCTTTGCACTCCTACGAGGGCAAGCGCTCCGACGAGCACCGCAGCCTCACGAAACACCGAATGGACTTTGTCCTGCGTCCGGGAGAAGCAATCACCTGGGCCTGGAACCCGGGAGGGCGATTCCACGGGAAGGAATTCGGAGGTGTCTCGAGCAGAGCGTGGATTCGGCGCTGGCACCTCGCGGAACATGTGATGAACGGCGAACTTAGCTATTCGCCGGACCTCAGCAGCCCAGCGACGCTCCGGTATCTGGAGACTCTCGGCTTAGAACTCCGGCAATGGGGAGTGTTGGGGGCGGGCCTTTATGCCACAGCCCGTTGCGGTTCAGTGATCCTGCCGGTAGAGAGCCCCTACCCAATCGTAGGCGGCAGGTTGAAAGTCGATTTCGCTCGGGCAGATCTAAGCGATCAATTGAAAGCGTATCTGAGCTTCGATAACGGAAAGAACTGGCAGGAGGCGGGTGCCAGTTATGTCAGCGATTATGCGCGCCTTCATATTGATCTAAACGATTTCTTTCCCGCAGCCGGCTCAGCGTGCTACAGGTACCTGCTGCGTCTCGATCTGCTGGGCAACATGCATAAGCCGTCGCTCTGCCTCAAGGGCCTGCATCTTCGGTCGACCTTGCAGATGGCTCGCCTTGCCCTACCCTCCATAGGCCTGGGCGAGAATTCGTTTGTATATACCGACCAGAGCGGGCCTGGCCGAAAGGTGAGGGTCACTCACGTCTGGCGGGAGTGCCCTTCGGCCGAAGTGCCAGAGCAGCCGCAAGCCGCCCTATATCCTGCAGACGGTGGCACCGCGGATGGTACGCGCATTCATTTCCGCTGGCTGCCCCCAACCGGAGGTGCGCCAGCGACGGACTACGAATTTCAGCTTAGCGAGTACCCTGACCTGCGTTGGGTCCTCTCTCCCAACTTTCACAGACTAATCTCGCGAACCGCCAATCGCGCCACAGCGTCATATGAGCTTCCTTACCGCGGGCTGCTGAATCCGGGCGATATGTACTACTGGCGTGTCCGAGCACGCAGCAGGGAGGGTGTGTGGGGGCCATGGTCGAGAGTCTTTTCGTTTTCCGCTGTCGCGCCCGCCGTACCTCTAAATTTGCGTGCGCGGTTTCATTCCCGTTCCCGAACAGTCACTCTCAGCTGGAACCGGGGCCGAGGTGGCGCCAAACCCGAACGCTATCGCGTTTATGGAAGTGCGGAGCGTGGTTTCAGCGCGAATGAAACAGCCTACCAATTTTATGCAGGCCATGACGGGACTAGAGATTCCCCGCCGAACCTGCTGCTGGATACGAACAGCCAGATGAATTGCGTGCTCCTCCCCGCCGAGCTTTGGCGAGCCTACTACCGGGTTACGGCTGTGGACGAAGCTGGCCGCGAGAGCGGGCCGTCCGACATGGCGGAACTGACCCACCCATTGATCCTGACCCGGGGGCAGCTGCCCGACGGGCGGTCGGGCGCCCACTACCAGGCCATGATCGAAGTGTCCGCGTCCGTGGGACATCTGGTTTCGGCGGACAAGGATGGCCAAGGTTACGACATGCGCTTCCGAACGGCGGACGAAATAAGGTTCGCTCTGTCCGGGGCCCCCGAAGGCTTGGCGATCGGCCGGGAGTCGGGCCTGCTAGCTGGCTATCTCCCGGCTGACGCGGCCCAAGAATACGACTTGCTCGTCAGAGTGACCGACTTGAGGACCGGAGTCGGTGACTCCGTGGTGCTCTCGCTCAACGTCCGCGACAGCACAACTACGACAGTGAACGCCCTCCATACCGCTGTCTTTGGTTGAGGAGCCTTCGCGGGTCAGAGTCAGCAGGCTTGGCGCTTGCACTCCAATTCGGGCCGCCGCCCCACTACCCAGTATCGGCAGCGATCCTTTCTTGTCCTCTGTGACGTCCGACGGCCTGATTTAGGCGAGGCTTGGTATTGCGTTTTGCGGGCAGTACGAAGTTGCGAGCTGAGATCAAGGCTGGCCATTCTGACTTGGCAGGAGCTCAGTGCGGTTTTGCCCAAAACTCTCCAAACATTTCTCCGCGACAAGTACGGCATTAACCCCGCGCTCTGACAGGAGCAGCCGGTTTATCTAGGCCGACGGCGTGGGCTTATCATTTGCCCGCTAGAACCAGGCGGACAGTGGTGGCTACTTCGCGAAAAGACATAGTAGCGGCCAGAGGAATGTCGGGTTCAATCGCGCGAACTATACGCGAACATCGATGCTGTCGCTTCCGGCAGGATAGCTGAGGCCGTAGTCTGGAATTCGATCCAGAGTCAAGACGGGACGGAGGGGTGTCTGACAAGACCGGACGGAAAGACCGTGGTCAACAATTGCAGGACTCGCGTTGGGGCACACCGGACCCTGTGCCGCGCCCTGTGCCTGCCAAAGAAGATATTTATGCGACTCATATGGTAGGCCGTCACCGGGCGCTAGAATTGACCGTTGGGTTTGCTTATGTCTCCGATGCAGACCGGATCCTCTCTGCACCCTCGCAGGCTGTGGATAATACTGGCTGCCGTCGGAATGTTCTTATCCGCTGAAGAATAGGGTATTTAAGTCCTGCGGTTGTCCTTCAAATCCAATGAGGATTGCCAAAGTGGTTCAACCCCCGTCATGGGTTGGGAATGGGCGCAGTATACACCCGTGGATGACAATCTGTGCCGCAAAGGTGAATGAAGGTAGCCGTAGCCTCGTCCGCCCCATCACTCCCCCCTCAATGCCCCGTATATCCCACGAATAAAACAGAAGGCGGGGATTCCAGGAGATGGAGCGCAAGATGCTTCCTGTCGTGCCGGTCAAGCATCCGACCGACAAGCGGAGTCCGTTGCGGGCGGTGGCACTGTACATCCAGAACGGCACGGTGCTGTTCCCACAGACCGGCTGCGAACAGCTCTTGGACAGATATTCAATCTCGGCGTGGATCACACGATGACTTGTGCGACGGATTAACGACCCTGCTTAATGGCCTTGTCGAACAGGGTCTTGCATTGCCGATGGTCCGGCTTGAATTTTAGAACCGTTTCGACTTAAGCGATTCATTGCACGCGTGAGCGGCTTCGATCTCAACAAGTTCTTTTGCGGTCACCTTGAAATCACCCCATGTGCGGGAGATTGTGGTAAAGCAGTTCGTGCAGATTGAATCGACCGAGCCATCATCGAGGGTACGATGAGCGAACGCGGGAGACAGAGGAGAGGTGGCGCTGTGTAATCTTGCGCCATTATCGGCTGGCATTCGCAAGGTAGAACCTCCTAGACGAAAGGTTAGATCATAGAGCACTGCCTGCTGCACTGTCTGTTCAATATTGAACATAGAGCGACACGCGATGAGCCTCTAGAACTACGGCCTGAAGGCGGTAGGGTTGAGGGCGACTGAAAGTCGAGGTTGCGGCTCAAGCCGCCTCAAGCGCTCCCGCGTTAAAGCCGACAGCATCAGCGAGACGGCGCAGAACCGTTGTCGGAACGCGTCAGACGGTGTCATCCCCAAGTTCTGATTCATCGTCAAGAAAGACACCGCCAAGCACGTTATGAGAGCATTCGCAGCTGGCTGGGCTTGGCGAGACTCCGCACAATGTCCTTCCATTTCCGGCCACGGGCTTGCAGAGCCGTTTTGTGATGGAAATCACTGAGGTTCTTTCATCCAAACTGCTCCGTAAGCTTATGAAGATCAAGCATGGTTTGCCGTAGGTCTGCACCTTGCCCGAAATCTTGTGGTTTTTACCACCCCTGTGTCAGCCGAGCAGGCTCCGCGCGTTTTCCCAAGCATTTACCGGGGCTCAACAACGATGGCGAGAGTCGTCCGCGATGAGGGGGGCCTCGAAAAAGTGGCGCAACAGGGACTTGCAGGGCCGCAACCCGCACTTCCCGCAGCGGAACCAGACGTGGCCACCAAGTTCCCCAACGAGGTGGAGGTCGCGCCGGGCGTGTTTCGTTACTAGGCGTCATTCAGGTACCAACCGCTAGTTGCCAGTTGTTGCACGAGGATGCGAAATCGCGGATGCGAAGGCGGGCGCGGGTTATTCTCCCAGGATCTTCCGTATCTGTTCAATATGGTTCAGGTCGTGACCGGCGATTTGCAGCGCCAGGTCGCGGACGGTCATCGGACCGCGCTCAGCGTGAATACCGTTGCGCTGCCACTCTTCGGGCGTGAGCTGCGCGAACATTCGCAGGTTGGACTCGCGTAGCAGGCGAAATAACATCAACGACGCCTCGGGCCTGCACGATCGGTAATCGCCCAGCTTGGTGCCACAGCTCCTGATCGTAGCCCGGCAGTGGACAGCCGTTGTGCTCGATCATCTGGCGGTAGCGCCAGGTGCTGACAATCTCGGCATCGGCAAAGTGAGCCAGCAATTCTGCCACTGACCATTTGTCCGGCGAGGGGCGCTGATAGAGTTCCTTTTCCGGGACTGAAACGACCAGGTTCGCCAGAAGTTCCGGCGTCTTGCGCTGGACTTGGAGAGGGTCCTTGCCTTCAATGTAGGAGAGGATGCGGGCTTTGTATTCTGCAATGGTTTCCATGGGACCTCTACGTTTCCGTGGGTTCTAGAAAGTTCTGTGCAAAAGACCCACGTCGCCCCTTCCGAGGCAAGATTACACTCAGAACCCGGATTGGCGGAAGACAAATGCCGATAGCCGGCTCCTCTCTTTCCCCCCTTATGCCAAGCTACGGATTCGCCAGCAGGACGATCTGCGTTCCTTCGTTCAACCAACGAACCCGCAGCGACAAGTCATGCCGGGACGAGATTTTGATCTCCGATACTTCAGGTTCCGTGGAAGCGTTTTGGTGCCGTCGTCCCGCACAGCACGCGCGTGCGAAGCCTACTTGTGCTTCTGCACGCTCTCGAATCCCTTTTCAAATTGCGTGACCAGAGGAGTCTCGCCGGACTGGAGACCGTCGCGGCCCATGACGCGCCAGAGAAAATTGCCACTCGGCCACGAATCGTACACGGCCAGGACATCTTCGGAAGGCCGGCTCACCACGAGAATGATGATGTCGGCTTCGGAGGGCCGGTACACGATCGTCAGTTTGCCCCACTGCTGAATGGCGTTCTGCACAGCGCCGATCGCGTCCCGGTCTTCGGGAAGCAGATTCGGATCGAACTGATCTCCGTCATAGGAGGCCACGTAAACGTAGCGCGCATTCGCCAGAATGCCCGGGAAAGCTGGCTCTTTCGCGGTACTCGGATTGGGCGCAGCCGGGGCGGAAATCGTCGCCAGCAGAATCAGGCTGATCGCCAAGAGAGAAAATCGCTTCATATGGACACCTCTGTCAGTTAGACGGTCTTGTAAGAGGGTGAGGGCCGACATCAGCCCGCCGCCCGCAGCCAGCCTCCGCGGGGTGCGCCATTCTAAAAAGTGACAAAATTAGCACTTGGACTTTAGCGAACAAAAAGCGAATTGTGCGCTATAATCCCCCGCATGGCCGTCGCCCGTTGCAAGGTCTCGTTCACGGACTCCGATGGGGTGTCACGCACTGCCCACGTTCAGGCCGAATCAGTCTACGAAGCGGTGGCTCTTGCAACGGCGGGGTTCAGAGACGATCATATGGTGCCCAAACCGGGTCCGACGACGGAGTTTGCAGTTGCCATTGAACGGCCGCCCGTAGAGCATCGCATCCGGCTAAGTCAGGTGATGAAGTGGGCCGAGGAAACCACGCGGGAGGGGCCAGCCGGGGTAACGAAACGGCAGAGGGTTAAGGCGCTCCTCCGATGACGAAAATGCTACCCGGTAACTTGCTTGTCATTCCGGCGAATCAGACTCTCATGCAAGTGAGGCTATCGTCCATACAACTACGTCGTGAACTTGGCGCACGCAATCTGGAACGTGCGCAAGCGGTCGTTCACGAATCGACTTACGGCGCCGTTCCCAGCGTTTTATATCAGGACGTCAATGGTGAGTACGGCAACTTTCTGCCAGCATCCTATCGGCGAATTTGCGCCTTTCCCGACTGGAGCCGTCGGCTGAAGAAGTGCTACACGGCCAGCAAGAGAGTTGCTCACTCGAAGGACCGTACTCGGCGAGAACTTGACTGCGCCAATAGCTCCGATGCGCTTCTGATGAACATTTTCTGCTATCCGGGCGTGACCGCTCGAAAGCCTTTATGTGCTCTTCTCGGGACTGAGCCTGGGTTGCGGCCACAATTCGGCGTTAAAGCGGGGACGCCACTGATCAGCGGACGCACCGATCGAACCGAAATTGATATGAGCTTAGGCCATCTCTTGGTTGAGGCGAAGCTGACAGAAAGCGGCTTTCAAACTGCTCGGGCTGACCTTGTTTTTCGATACAAGGATCTGGACGTGGTCTTCGATATAGACGAGCTTCCCGTGTCACACGGTGTACACCACTCCTATCAGTTGATCCGCGGAGTTCTGGCAGCGCATCATTGCCAGCGATCCTTTCTTGTCCTCTGTGACGCCCGGCGGCCTGATTTGGGCGATGCTTGGTATTGCGTTTTGCGGGCGGTACGAAGTTGCGAGCTGAGATCAAGGCTGGCCATTCTGACCTGGCAGGAGCTTAGCGGGGTTTTGCCCAAAACTCTTCAAAGATTTCTCCGCGACAAGTACGGCATTGACCCCACGTTCTGATAGGAGCAGCCGATTTATATCGGGCCGACGGGGCGGACGCATGATCATCCGCCGCTAGAGCGATGCCGAGGGCGAGCCTTGCGCACACCTGTTTCAGTAGCTTGGGCCGGCTGACGAGTTCGAGGTTTACTTCGCCGGGGTCAACGGCGGTGGTGGGTACTCAGGAAGCTGATCTCGATTCTTGTTCGCCGGCTTCACTTCGAGATCGTCGAAGAGAATCGAGGGGCTCACGATGCTGTGCGGTATGTTCAGCAGGCGGCTGCCCACGTACACGTCGCCGCCCGCAGCTGTTAGGTCGTTGCGCATCGCTCGCATGTCGAGGTCGCCGAACGCAGCTCCTCGTACCAACTCCTCGTGACCATCCTTTGTCCACACGCGATACAGGACACTCGGGTTGTTCTCATGATCGATGGTCGCGACGTAGTAGCAATACCAGAGGCTACGTCCCATTCACCGCCGAGGCTGAACCGACGTACTTGATGAGCAGCGCCTCATTACCGATCTCACTGTAGATCAACTCATCCACGGTACCAGCCGCCAGGAGCAGACCGTACCCCCCGGGGCGCATTCCTTCTGCTTCGCGCTGCATAATGTGGGCCGCGGGATCGTCGGCTGGATTTGCGATAGCCGCGTGCGAAAGCGAATCCCGGCGGAAGCCGGCCCCTGGGTCACGTACGTAAAACACCATTGCTCTTCCGGTGCGAACGCCAGTGACCTCAACAACCTGCTCAGGATTAAACGCCGCTCCGTGCTCCATCGCGTTCAGCAAAATCTCTCGCAGTGCGTGCATCACCTCGCTCCTAGTATCCTCAGGCAATTGAGCACTCAACTCTTTCGCAAACGTCATGAGCCGCTCCGCCGTGATGAGCCGGCAATTTACCCGGACTGACACCCAGCCCGGCTTGGCCGATAGAACTTGTATGTCGTCTCGCCATTGGCTGTCGGATGCTGCACTACTGGCCAGGTTCGCGATCTCGCGTGGGTCAAATGGCGGTGTGAAGCAGGCGAATACTCGGGCACGCAGGGCAGCAATGACTTCGTCCGGGGTGCTATGACGAGCCAGGACAATGCTCTTTACCCCAGGCCTGATGGCGCGCATCTCCTCCAGGAGGGCCAAGTCCTCCTCGACAGTGCTGTCGGGACTGGTGATCACGACTCCGAACGATCGCACGCGCAACCGGGTGGAGGGTGTCGGCATGACCAGCCGAATACTCCATGGGGAAATCAGCGGCTGAGAGGGCACCGCCGATCTCGCGGCTGACTTGGGTATCACTTCCAATCACGAGGACCCTGCTCATCGGCATGCTCCCTGGCGATCGAACTTGCGAAAGCGTTCCACTCTATTCGCCTGCTTCCCAAGAGCGGAAAGTGTCATCTTACGAGGTTAGTCCCAAAGCACATCTCGTGGCGAATGCATTGCTAGTGATAAAATCGCCATCCCGCTCGTAATCTCGGCTGACGCTCTGTTTGGGAGTCACTTACCTGTTGCCACCGTTTTTCGCTGAAAACCGCAGCGGTATTGAGTACGCTGCGCGGCGCAGCGGGTACACGACGAATGGATCGCTAATTGCTGGGCTGAGTTCGTGGAATTGAAGAGCGATCTGCCGGTGCGTGTCCGCCTTAGCTCCCCGCAGACGCGCAATCAGGCCCCCGGTTTCAAGGGCATTAGGTGGGTGATCCCAGCCGAGACCAAGTTGGGTGGATACTTCGAGGCTTACCGCAATTTATTTGGTACAGCCTTGGTTGTTCGCAGTCTTGACGCAGGTGGTACCACCCGGGCCTTGTGCTACACCCTTTCCATTCTTGCTCTTAACTTCGCCGCCATTGCTTGTTCGAGTGGTCGTTACCCCGTTCGAGTTCTTCTGGGCAACGGCAGCATTGCCCGTATTCGGGTTGACCTTAGAGGCAGTCGTTCCGTTACCACAAACAGTCTGACCGCGCCGATTCTTGACGCAATCTCCCGCAAACAAACTCGAAGCAAATAGTAGACACGTTATCAGCACAAAGTTTTTCATTTCCAACTCCAAGATGACACTAGCACATCTCGTTGACGGAAGGGTTGAAAGAAACGGCCGAGATACGGCTGAATCCGTAACGCGTCAAAGTAGTTCCCGCTCGCCTCCACGCCCCAGACTAGGGACGGCCCCCCGCCTCCGTCCAGCGCCACCTGAGCGATGCCGTACCCCGCCAGGTCATCAAAGCTGACATTGCGATCACGCAGATCAGGATAGTCAGCATAGGATTGCCCAAAATCCTTGTCACCCTCGCGCTCGATTGAATAGAGGCTTTCCGCCTGAGGAACATTCAGCGGCCGGAGGACAGAGTACAATCCGAGTCCAGGGGTAAAACAACATGGAAGATCAGGAGTACACAAACCCATTTGTGGAGGTCCACAGGAAAGCCAAGGCTTTCAAGGTTCGTGCTAGCGAAGTGAACAAGAATGATGCTGAGCTTCGCGAAAGCAGATTGGTGCAGGAAGCCAAGGAAATCCTTGACAAAGAGCCTAAACAAGTTTTCCCGGCACGTTAGCGCAAAGTAGAACTTACGGCAGACAAGATGAATAAAACGGTTGCGAGTCTGCAACATCTCAGTTTCTGATTTTCCTAGAAACCGAGCATCTCTTGTGCGCACCCAACCCTGGATGCCAGGCCGTTGCGGACCCGCAGCAAGAGATAACAGAGGATGTTCAGGCTGCTTCGGGGAGAATCCGTTAGGTCAGTTGCTATCAGCCGAGGGCGGCTTGCCAACCGCCTGCTCGCTTGCCCGCGTCGGCCACAGTTTGGAAAGGATCCCAAGGGCTTCATCCGGCTGCGGATGCAATTGCTGCATCGTCACTGCGAAGTAGTCGCCCTTGTTTGCCGGGTCCTCTCCGAACAGCAGGAAAAAATCATCCACGGCTCTGCGGATCGGGAGGCCGCCAACCTGGTTGCTCAACTCCTCGATCAATGCATCCTTCACGACGGCGGGACCTTGTTCGTAAGCCTCCTTGGTCAATGCGATCGTCATACGAACACCTGGTTCAGATTTCGGTATCTTCGGCGGCCTTGGCGCCTTTCCGCGCGTTGTCGTTTGCTCTTCCGGTCTGAAGTAGAATTCAACCCTCAATTGGTGTGGAAGAGGTTCCAGCAGGCTGTTGATGCTGCGAATATCTTCGCCGAGGGTTGCGGCGACCCTTTGCCAGTATCTTACCGTTTCGGCATCGCCTGCTTCCGGGCTCTCCGTCGCCTTATGAAGGGCAACATTCTGCAGCCGCGTGAAATAAGGCACGCCCTTGTTAAATAGGAAGTTAAAGCATTTAACAGTGCTTCCAATCACCCGTCCCTGAATGTCGCCATCATAGATGCCCGTGCTGGTGCCGGTGTCGGGAGTATCGGGGTCGAGCGACTTAGCCTGTGAAGCCGTTCCTACGCCAAGTTTTGCTAAGACCTCCGGCGGTAGGGGATCGCCCAGGTAGGGGAACTTCCCGGCTGATTGCTTGATCTCTTGCACCAGCTTGTCTTGTGCGACCCGGTTTTGTTGGGGCGGTAGATTCCAGATAAGCAACTGCAGCACGTCTTCAAAGATCGCCCCGGGATCCTGGTAATGCTCCACCGGAATCCCAAGTGACAGACTGGCCGTCGCCTTCGACATGATGAGCTGGGGTGTAGGGCTCGCAGAGAGGGGTGTAGGGCTAACAGAAAAATGAATCCCGATGATGCCGTTGGCGACGTCCCTGGGCTGCGAATTCAGGAGTTCGACCCACGGGCCCGTTGCGTTAGCGATAAGCGGAATCAGCCACTGAACGGCCTTGTTGACGTTTTCTGTGGCGTTGTCGATCAGGTCTTTGCCTATGGGATTTGTGCCTGGAATCGTAAAGCGTATGTCAGTCGTAAACATCGGTTTGATCCCGCTGGCCGGCTTGGAGGGCCCAGAAGAGGGTGGATGGCCTGGCATGACGGTCACAGCCGGTGCTGGCTTGTCGGCCGACGGAATGCTGACCCCGGAAGGCGCGCTCTCCAGCGCAGCGACGACGGCTGCCAAAGGCCGGGATGACAGGCGTTCTTTGGCTTCCAATTGCTGCAGCAACTCAATGCTAACAGCTGGTTCACCGGGTCTCGCAGGCCCCAGGGGGCCACCGTAGAAGTAGTTCGCAGATAGATAGGGATCGGCGGGCGTCAGGCGCAGCACCATCTCGTCCTGGAAAGGAAAGGTATCGTTTTTCTTTATCGACGCACGGCCAGCCGACCATGTGAGCTGATCCTCCGAGGAAGGGGGCATTACCCAACGAAGGTCCGCAAGAGCTAAGTCGGCAAAAGGCGGTCCGTCCTTCGCCGTATATTCATCCGGAACTCTCTCAAAAACGTAGTAGCGCACAAATTCGAAGGTCGCGCCATGGCGTGTGGCAATCACAACTTCGATTCGGATGGCCGAATGACGTTGCAGCCTTTCGCTCTTCTTGCCTGACTTCGATGGTACAGGTGCGTCGAGCGAACTCATTTCCATCACCGCATCACCGTAGGGAGTGAAAAGAACGAACGTCACGGGCCTGCCGCCGTCGGGGATCACCTGTGGCATACTCGCGATATTGCCGGGCTTGCCATCGCTCAATAGGCTCTGAACGTAGTCCAAAACTCGGGAGTCTTGGTGGGTTTCAGGTTGTCTCCACAATTCCGCAAGTCTGATCGCATAGAGTTGCCGGGCAAATAGAAAGGCATGGAGCAAATGTGCCGGAGCGTCGCTGTTGGTTGAGTTAGAGGTCTTCATCTCATGCTGGATGTAGTTCTTCATAGCCTCCTTGGCCAACTCGGAAAGCTCTTTGAGCGACATATTCCAATAATCTGGCAGCGGCGTCTTCAGTTCTTGAGCGATGTGATGCTGCCATTCCGTCAGCTGCGAGTCGGGCTGAGACATCAAGACGCTGGCCTCACTTAAGGCGCCGGCAAGGCTATTGGGATCCATCAAAGCCTCCCCTGCCTTCAACCGCAGCGTTTCCGCAACCTCCACCGGCACAGGGACTTCTCCTTTCAATCCGATCAATTCCGGCTTGAACAATGCGGCGCACGAACTGCTGTATTTAGCAAAAGCGGTCTGGACATTCCCAAGCGCCTTTTCCTCTTCTTTGGAATAAGTTGGCTTAAGTGGATTCGGTGGATATCCGAAATAAGGACCAGTGTAGGTC
This sequence comes from uncultured Acidobacteriaceae bacterium, assembly GCA_963782275.1. Lineage (GTDB taxonomy): Bacteria > Acidobacteriota > Terriglobia > Terriglobales > Acidobacteriaceae > Bog-257. The sequence continues at coordinate 312,444 of CAWAJA010000021.1, forward strand.
TGACCGGTCTGACCGTTGCCAGTCTGAGCCTGACCCGCATTCGCCGCAGCGGCGGCGACCCGCGGCGTTATCCCGCAATGAATGACTAACACGGCCACCAGAAACAGCGCGCCGATCCTCCCGACGGGACGGGCAAGCGAAGAGAACAGCGCCCGATCGTCAAAACGGATCTTGGCCGTTGACAAGGCCAAGGCGGTTGCAAAGGGGCCTGCAGGTTCATTCGTGTGCGCAAAAGGGAACGACGATTCGGCAGCTTCCCGTCGGTTGAGAACCTGGCGTGCCCTCTCAGTTAAGGGTGCATCGCGCCGTGCTAAGCAATAGGTACGACCGGTCGACGTGCCCATCTTCCTTGCGGCTCGTGTCGATGAGAATGTGCTTGGCCTCGGAAACAGTACCCATTCTAAGCCCATTTCGCTCGCTCGCTGAAAAACTGAACGCCGAATTTGAACGTATCACCATCCCGCCGCTAGAACGAGGCAAGGGCGGGGATGAATCGGCCGGAGATGTAAGCGAATGTTGGCCGAAACGATGGAGCCAAGTCACTGATTTTGTGGATGTACAATGTTTTTTGGGCGAACGATAACCAACCATCAGAGGAAAAGACGAATGAATAAAGCATGTTCTATCGCAATTCTGGTTCTGGCAACCGGCGTTCTGACTTTTCCGGCGCCGGCACAGAACACGACCAGGAAAGATGCGGCCGTCAAACCAGCGTCTAGCCCGTCGTAGGCGGTGCTCGAGTCGTGGAACGACATCGGACGCAAACTGATCGCGATGGCGGAAGACTTCCCCGAGGACAAGTACGACTTCAAGCCCACTCCGGCGCAACGTAGTTTCGCCGAGCAACTCCTGCACGCATCCGGCGTCAACTATTACTTCACCAACGTGGTGCTTGGCGAGAAGCCGCCCGCCAGCGAAAATCCCCCACGCGATCAGTATAAGTCCAAGACTGACGTAGTCGCGTTCGTGAAGAAGTCCTTTGCCGACGGCGCAGCAGCAATCCAGAGAAAGGGTGACAAAGGGGTGAACGAATTGGTTGTCGATCCTTACGCCCATCAGTATGTTCGCATCGTCGATTATGCCTACGGCTTTATCGAGCATTCCGGAGAGCACTATGGACAGCTCGCGGTCTATTACCGTGTCGCTGGCCTGGTACCGCCGGAATCGCGCCCAAAGACATGAGCTGCGGGGTGGTCTGTCCTCAATGGGTCATCGGTGAAGGAGAATGGAGATGGCGACCTCCCCAGAAAATCCGGACACGCGCACCAGGTTTGGGCTGTGGCTTCTGGAACAAGCTCTACGACCACTCAAACGCGACTCGGTCGAGCGCGCATTGTAAAATCCAGCCAGAGCCAGTTTCATGGTGAGCTTGTGAAGAGAGTTACAGCTTGCGTTCTGGTTTTTCTTATTGGGCTGGCGGTGTCGGGGCCGGCGGCTGCCCACGCCAGCACAAATTCCTCGCAACGCAAGGCTCAGAAGAACTCGCAGAAGGCATGGAAGAAATACAACAAACAGCAAGCCAAAGCGCAGAAGAAACAACTTAAAGCGCAACAGAGAGCGATGAAGAAGTGGAATAAGAATCACCGGACGACAACCACGGTAACGTGAAGTGTCTCATATGGAAAGCTGGCGCCCATGCTCAGCCGCTCAGCCTTACATTCTATGGCTTGCCCAATTACCCCCACAAATAACTTCCGCTAAGTGACTGATATATTGCGCCGCCCGGGTTCGGGCGTTTCGCCTGCCCGCAAACACAAGATTTCGGGCAGGATTCCCAACTTGGTCTGCCGTTGGCAAACCGAATCATCACGAAGTGCCTTTCTTCATGTTTCGCTCGTGGACTCGGAGTTGCACGGACAACTCGGGTTTTCGCACACCCAACCCGAATCAGTTCTGATACCTCCGGTATTGACTCATTGGAACAGGTGAAGGCCGAGCTTCTCAAAATACTTCCTGAATGCCTCTGCGCTACCGCGGAAGTTCTTGGCGATGTTCACATAGATAAGGCCGGCAATCTGCTCAGCTGTGCATTTGGTGGGGCAGGCCACTTCGTACCGCGTCGCCGTGCGTGGTGTAATTGACTGCAGCGTGATCGCCGCACCCATTCACGGGTGCTCAATGGCATATACAGAAACCTCGCCAACGGTTAGGTTGAGCGCCCCAAGACCGTCTATCACGCCTGCCGCCAGGCCGCCCGACGCGCTGGCCTGCAGAGTCGAGTCCATCCCCACACCCTGCGCCACTGTTTCGCTACCCACTTGCTCGAAAACGGGGCTGACCTGCGCACGATTCAGCTACTCCTGGGACATCATGATCTAAGAGAGACCTCGATCTACCTGCATCTCTCGCAACGTCACCTCCAGGCCACGGCCAGTCCTCTGGATTCGCTCAAGCTAAAAGCCAGGTCACCGCAGGAGGAGTAAATGATTCGGCCCCCTCTGGAGGTGGCCGACCTGGTCCGCACGGCAGGAACTGCTTTCCTCGAGCGCAGCCGCCAGTGGATTCGCTGGCCGCACATCAAAGTGCTGCTGGCCATTGCCCGTTGCCGCACCGCCGCACTCGGCGGCCATATCGATGAGTGCACCCGCTGTGGACATCGCGCCACCACCTCCTACAACAGCTGCAGAAACCGCCATTGCCCGAAGTGCCAGACCGGCGCCCGCGAACGCTGGCTTGAAGCACGGCGCCGCGAACTTCTCCCCTCGCCCTACGCCCATGTCGTCTTCACTCTGCCTCAGCAGCTGGCGCCCCTGGCTTTGCAGAACAAAAAGATCATCTATGATGTACTACTCCGGGCCAGTGCAGAAACTCTCCTCGAGGGTCGCCCGCAATCCCCGACGTCTCGGGGCCGAGATCGGCTTCTTCAGTGTGCTGCATACCTGGAACCAGAAGCTGCAGATTCATCCCCATGTTCACTGTGTCGTCCCTGCCGGTGGGCTGTCGCTGGATCACACCCACTGGATTCCATCCCACCCTCGCTTCTTTCTTCCCCGCCCGGTGCTGAGACGTGTGTTTCGTGGAAAGTTCGTCGCCGGCCTCAAGTCCGCCTTTCAACAACAGCAACTCCACTTCGCGGGCGATCTGGCACCGATCGCTCAGCCCAAGATCTTCGCCGCCTGGCTCAGACCACTGTTTCGAAAGAACTGGGTGGTCTACTGCAAACCACCCTTCGGTGGCCCCGAGTATGTACTCCAGTATCTTGGCCGCTACACCCATCTCGTGGCCATCTCTAACCATCGCCTGATCTCGTTTGCCGGCGACCAAGTCACTTTTCGTTGGCGCGACTCGGCTCACCACAATGAACAGAAAGTGATGAGCTTATCGCTCGATGAGTTCCTGCGCCGCTTCCTGTTGCACTTGCTCCCCAAAGCCTTCGTCCGCATTCGCCACTTCGGCTTTCTCGCCAACCGGCGGCGGGCCACTCTTCTGCCACTTTGCCGACAAGCCCTCGCAGTGGTTCAGCCGCAAACCCAACCACAAGCCTCCACCGTCAAGGAAACCAGACCGCTTTGGCTCTGTCCCAACTGTGGCGGGCCCATGGTGGTCATCGAAAGACTTACCGCCGCCCAACTCCAACTCCGCTCGCCACCCTTTCTCTCCGGAGCCGCAGCATGAAACTACCTTTCCCAGCTCTCTCACTCGGTGCCCCTCACCACTCGCAGGCGTGCTGCGCCCTGCTTGCCCCTAAGCCAGCTGTCCGTTCCCAACCTCGACCCAAAATCCCGTCCCCACCATACGCAAGCTCTCACCCAACCAATCCTCGCCTCGCTCTTGCCCGCTCCAATAGCTGTTCCCCGAGCTTCTCTCCTAACCCCAGCACGATTGAATAGGCATAATCGCCCTCCCCACGGGCCGCTCCCTTCAAACCGCTGTATCGGACGCGCCCGCAGCACCGAGCCTACCCGCACACTGACTGTAGGGCGCATCCGATACAGCACTAGGGTTTGTGGACAACTTGGTGTTGTCTGGTGGCAACGACTGGAAATTTATTCCTGACAGTCGTGTCTATATGGGAGCTTCTTCACGCGACATCCGACTGAGTAAGATAAGAATTGAAGCCGTCAGTGTACAAGCGTCAAGATAATCCGTGCCCATTCTTCTCGACATGGAGGTCGAGAAACTGCAGTGCGCCGAAGAGAGTCCCTCAATGATGACTAAGCTGGTGGCGTCAACGCTCTACTCGTTACGCTGGGCCCGATTCCCCGCGGCTGTACTGGTGTTGGCAATACTACAGGGCTTATGTGTCTTACCTTCAGCCGCGCTGCCGGAAGCCTCGTGGTCTGGCATACTGCGAGACAATTCGGGGACCCCAATCGTTGGAGTCACCGTCATCCTTTCGGACGGTTCCGGCAAGAGCGCTTATACGGTAAGAACAAAGGACAGCGGAGAGTTCGCATTTTCAGCGATTGCAACCGGCACGTACAAAGTCGCTGTGGTTACGCAGCAGGGCATCTACCAGGCCGCGCAATCCTTGGTCGTCACCGAGGGCGTCGCACTCAAGACAAATTTGCAGTTGTCCGTAGCGGATGCCAGTCTCGTCCTGGGGCAGGGGCAAACTGCGACAGCTCCTCAGGGAAGCGGGGGAGAGCACCTCTCTCGATCAGAAGTATCGAGTTTGCCCCTCAACTCACGCGATTTCAGCAAGCTGCTCTTGCTGGCGGCGGGGACCATGACCGACACCAACGGAGCTGCAAATTTCACGCAGCAGTTTGCCGTCAACGGTCAGCGCGGCGTGACCTCTGTCTTTGCCATGGACGGAGCCGACACCACCGATCCTGAAATGGGTGGCGCTACCTTCTCCACCTTCAATGTCGATGCCATCCAGGAAGTGCAATCCAGTTCCGGCGTGATGCTGCCCGAGATCGGTCACGGGGCCGCGAGTTTCACTAACGTGGTCACGAAGTCGGGAACGAATGCCATCCATGGCAGCCTGTTCGAGTTCTTCCGCAACGCTGCGCTCGACGCGCGCAATTATTTCGACCACGTTGAACTGAACGGTCGCCGCATACCGCCGTTCAATCGCAATGAGTTCGGCGGGACGGTCGGAGGTCCGGTGGTGCTGCCTGGCTACGACGGACAAAATCGCACCTACTTCTTCGGCGAATACCAGGGGTTCCGGCAGGTTCTTGGAACCACGCAGGTGCTGTCGGTGCCCACGGCGGCGGAACGCCAGGGGATCGACACGACCAGTTTCCCGGGGGATACGCTCATCGTTCCGGTGAATCCGGCGATCAAACCGATACTCGATGCTTACCCTCTGCCGAACGATCCGACTGGTCCCTATGGTGCGCGTACGTATGAAACATCGTCCAAGGTTTCGACGGATTACGACCAGTTTTCCGTGCGATTGGACCAAACTCTCTCCAGCAAGTCGCAGCTATTTGGGCGCTTCAGTTACAACCAGATCACCGGTCCGGTTACCAATCCTGATCAAACCGCCATCAATCCGAGCTTCGGCATTCAGTTCTTTGATCACCAGCGCAGCGCGGACTTGAGTTACGCGCGCCAGATCAATCCCCACCTGACCTTGCAGGCTAATCTCGGATACATCCGCAGTACACCCAATTTCCCTGCTGCCAATCACACGCAACCGGGCATCCTCTTTGGTGACGGTTTGTTTGAGGGCATACGGCGCTCCCGCGGGATCGATCTTTGGATCCTACGGCAATCTTTATCAGTTCCGTTTCAACATGACGGGCGTGCGCGGAAATCACGCGATGAAATGGGGCGCGGAGATCCGCATAAACCGCGACACCACTGTTTTCGGCACTGCTCCCAATGGCGCTTACTCGTTTGGAGGTGGAACGGCGTATTCGCCGGTTGCGATTCAGTCACTGAGCGGCAAGCACAACATCAACGTTGGTGATCCGCTGCCCGATTCGCTCACCGGCCTGCTCACTGCCACACCTTACTCTTACAACATCAGCCTTCCAGCCGAATTCACTCCCGTTGGCAGCAAGTTCGACGCGGCGGGAGTCCGTCGCCAGGCCTACAACTTCTACTTTCAGGACGCGTGGAAAGCCACGTCGCGCCTGACGCTTTCCTATGGCCTTCGCTATGAAGTCGACAGTCGCATCGCCGAAGCGACCAAGCGTACGTCGTTGCCCGAGTTTTTCGCCAACGGCCAACGGGCTTCGTATTGGGACCATCAGGCCAACATGATTTTCGTCGTGAACCCGCAACCGCCCTACCAGTTCGACTGGAACGGATGGGGTCCGCGATTGGCGGCGGATTATGCCCTTGCCAGGAACACGGTGGTACATGCGGGTGGAGCGATCACCACCGGCCTCATGAACCTCTGGCAAGAAAACTTTCTAACGGCTTCGGTACCGTATCTGTTCAATCCTTTTATCACCGCGCAGCCGGGCAGCGCAGTCCCGTTCCAGAACAGCGTTGCCGTCATACCCCTGCCGCCGGCTTACGACATCTCCGGCAACCTCATCTTTCCCAACGGGCAGAGCACCGACGCTAAGCCCAACACTGTGATGGATCTCCAGCGCTACCAGGATGCCGTCGCCGCCGAGGTTCCAGGTCATCAGGCGCAACTGCCGGCCTTGTCTGCAGTGGCCAACAATTTCCGCAACGGCTACATCGCCAGCTGGACTCTCTCGGTTGAGCACAACTTTCGCGATTTCGACGCAACCCTGGCATACGTGGGTACTGCGGGAATACATCTTCCCTTTGTCTTCTATCCCAACAGCTACACCGGCGCCGATCCCGCGTTTGCTCCGTTCACCAAGTTCGACGCCGCCGGAAAGCCCATCGGAGGCGCCAGTACGATTTACGTGGTTTCCAGCGAATCGCATTCGTCCTACAACGCATTGCAGGCCAGCCTGAGCAAGAATTCGGCACGTTGGGGCACGGGTCTGCAAGTCAGCTACACCTACTCCAAGTCGCTCGACGATACCAGTTCGGTTCAGGGTGGACAGATCGCAGGCGCCGGCGTCATCTTGCAGACGTCTCCTCAGGACCCGTGGAATCCGGCCGCGGAAAAAGGACTATCGACCTTCGACGAGACACAAGTATTCACCTTTAGTTGGATCCAGGTACTCCCGCTCAATCAAGTGAGTTTTCTTCGTTCCGCTCCGCGTTCCTTGACCTACGGTTGGCAGTTTCTCGACATTACGACCTTCACGACCGGTCCGCCTTTCACCGTTTACTCCGGAGTGCAGCAGACGGGGGCAGGCGCCAGCGGAGCCGATCGCCCTGACCTGGTGACGATGCCAAAACTGACGACCAGCGGCTTCGTGGCTGCCGACTACTTCGGCCGGGGAGCTGACAACGCTTCGTTTTTTAGCATCCCTATCAACCTCCCAGGCGGTACCGGACCGAACCAGGGTTATTTCGGAACGCTCGGTCGCAACACGTTTCGCGGGCCCGGTTATCGCAACTTCGATATCGCACTGATCAAGGACACTCCGTTCGGCAGCCGCGGCGGCGCCGAATTTGGCACCCTGGAGTTTCGCGCCGAGTTCTTCAACATCTTCAATTTCGTGAACTTCGGGTTGCCTTCGAATGTCCTGCGCGGCAGCGGATTCGGCTACATCAGCAAGACTTCAGGCACATCACGACAGATCCAATTCTCGCTGAAGGTCCTTTTCTGATTCTCTTATCTTGGGAGTAAGCCTGCGCGGAACACTAGTCGCAGCACCTGGTCTAAACCTTAGGGTGGAATCGACTTCTGGGAACTGACGCCGATGCGGGACTGGATGGTCGGGACACAGGGGGCCGGGATCTTCTTTCGGATTGCCCCAAAGACGGACCCTAACAGAAATTGTTTTGGGTCAGAAGTCGCTAGCCTTGAAGTCGCTAGCCTTGATCGGAAACGCCTCGGGCAGGACAGGTGGCAAGGGCGGAAGACTGGGTCCGAGGCGTTTTCGATAAGGAGACTAGGAGGAAGACGCTGGCGCGGTGGACGCGGGCCTATGGGATTTGAATGCCCGCCTGGAGTCGGATTGCGAGGCCGGAGGGCACCGTGGGTGTGCGAAAGCTCGCTGGTGATCATGGGTCGAGCGGCAAACGGATGGAATGGAAGGTTGGAAAAGGGGCAATCGCGACAAGGTGGAGACACGAGGGCGTCGGCGTGCTGGCGCACATCCAAGCGTCGTTACCGACGGAGCTGCTAGGAAGAATCGAAGTACGTACATGTTGATAGTTCCGCGGCTGTAAATCTCTGAATGACGATCATCGTTGCGCCGCAGCGGGGACAATGCCAGAGGGAGGAACTGTCGGAATGGACTTCGTTGGATCTGACTTCTGGCGGCATCGAGCAACTGCAACCCAGCAGTTGTCGGCATAGCGCCAGGCGAGAGGCGCGAAAGCGATTAGCGAGAAACCCGAAGTGACGGATGCGGACGAAGCCTTTGGGAAGCACGTGCAGAAAGAAGCGGCGTAGAAACTCCGTTGCCGCCAGCGTCATTCGGCCTTGTTTGCCTTCCGTGGGCGTAATCCTTCCAACGGAAACTCACCCGGTCTGCTTCGAAGGCCAACAAACGATGATTGGAAATCGCCACGCGGTGGGTGTAGCGACCCAGATAGCGCAACACCTGCAGCGGACCACCGAAGGCGGGCTTGGCATAGACCACCCAGTCGTGGCGATGCAGACGACGGAGCAGTTTCGCGAACTGTTGTGGGTCGGCGAGAGCCGCAGCCGGGCCGGCACACTGTAGCTTCTTACGGCGGTGGAGGCGTTTCAGACCGGCGAGGAACTTGCCGCGAAAGACGCGACTCAAGACTTTGACGGGTAAGAAGAAAGGATAGCGCGGGCGGAGCCATCGACGATGATCCAGCGAGAGCCCGCCGGCGGGAATGACACAGTGAATGTGGGGATGCAGGAGCAGGTTCTGTCCCCAGGTGTGCAGGATGGCGATCACGCCGATCTCGGCTCCGAGGTGCTTCGCATCGGATGCGATTTCCAGCAAGGTTTGCGCAGTGGCGGTGAACAACAGATCGTAAAAGAGAGTTGGATTTTCTAAGGCCAGTAGGTTGAGTTCATGGGGCACGGTAAAGACCACATGGAAATAGCTGGTGTCGAGGAGATCGCGTTGCCGTGCTGTGATCCAGCGCTCGCGAGCTTGCGCCTGACACTTGGGGCAGTGGCGATTGCGACACGAGTTGTAGGAGATGGCCTGATACCCGCAGCTCTGGCAGGCATCGCGATGCCCGCCGAGGGCAGCGGTGCGGCAGCGCTGAATGGCTCGCAAGGCTTTGAGCTGCTGGAAATCCAAGCTCGATCGATAGCGGTCGAGAAAGCGATCTGGCCTTGGGCGCGGAGGATGTCAGCCACCTCCACGGCGGGCCGAGTCATGGGTTCTTTTTACGGTGGTACTGACGGTTAACTTCCTCTATGCGAGAAAGCGGCAAACCTTCCAAGGGATTGGCGACGGCCCGTAAATGCCGTTGCGACAGATGCAGGTATTTGGCCGTCGTTTCCAGATCACCGTGGCCCAGTAAAATCTGAATGGTGCGTAGGTCGGTTCCCGCTTCCAGCAGGTGTGTGGCGAAGCTGTGCCGCAAGCAATGAGGGCTGACCCGCTTCGTGAGACCTGCGTGGCGAGCAGCTTCTTTACAGGCATACCACACGGTCTTGTCGGAGATGGGTTGTTCCTTGCCGCGCTTGCGTTCGCTACTCGGGAACAGATAGGTGCGGGGCTTTTTCCAGCGCCAGTACTCTCGCAGGGTTTCCAACAGCGCCGGGCTGAGAGGAACGTCACGGCCGGCGCCGCCTTTTCCGCGTTCCACGCGGATCATCATGCGCTGGCTATCGATGTCGCTGAGCTTCAAAAGAGACACTTCGGTGCGCCGCATCCCGGTGCCGTAGAGGGTCATCAGCAGGGCGCGCTGCAGAAGGTTCCCGGCGGCATTGATGAGCCGCGCGACCTCCTCCAGACTCAACACGGTGGGGAGTCGTCGGTGATCCTTGGGATAGGGCAAATCTTCTCGAAATTCATGTCGTTTGAGAGTTCGGAAGAAGAAGAAGCGCAGTGCAGCGACACGGGCAATCACAGTGCCGACGGCGAGCTTGCGCTCTCGGAGCAAGTAGGCTTGGTAGCTTCGCAGCTCATCAGGCCCGAGCTTATCCGGTGACTTGCCAAAATGGCGGGCAAAGTTCGCTACCGCCTGCAAGTAATAGCGGGTCGTGCTCTTCGAGTAGTTCCGACGCTGAAGTTCTTCCAGCATCATCTGGCGTAGACGGGTCACAAGAGTCTCCTTTCTCTGTGACCCACACTACGTCAGCTACTCCAACAATGCTGGGTTCGCCATACGCGGTAGCGTCCGCCGCGCCAGCGGCTTCGTCCTAGTCTGCTTCTGGGATGGTTGTAGTGGGTGACCTCCCCAAACATACGTGGCCTAACTAATGTGCTGGAGCAATCGGGAGCGTGCGATCGACCTCTTGAACTGGGCCACAATACATCTCAACGGTTTCGAATGCGTCTGGCCTTGGGCAGCGGACCCAAAGAGCGCGAGTGGAACGCCCGCTAGGTCAATCTCTTACCTTCGACAAAGTTCCCCGAGAGGGACCGTTTACTCGTTTCTTCCAGCCCAGCAGATCCAAGTTCTCAAATAGACTTTTCTCCGCCCGGCGCGCGTCAAGTCAGACAGGAGAAAAGATGAAGCGACGTAGATTTCAGTATGGATGTTTAACCAAGAGGAGCCACAGGTTGAGTGAAGACGTGTGGCAGTTTCGCTTTTACGAAACAACAGCAGAGGGTCAACGCTACCGTCGATCGAGGACGATCGGTACAGTGGCCCAGTACCCCACAAGGAGCGACGCCTTACAGGCCATCGAACTGTTTCGGCTCCGCCTGAACCTGGGCCATCGGTTCGGAAGACCTATTACCGTCCGCACCCTGGTTGATCGCTACATTGAACACGAATTGCCGGAGCGGCGGCACTCAACACAACAGTCCCATTCGTCAACCCTCAAGCGCTGGATTTGTCCTCGATGGGGTGACCATTTACTGGAGCAGGTCAAGCCGTTTGAAGTCGAAGAGTGGTTGCGGTCGTTACCGCTGGCGCCAAAAACCAAGGTCAATCTGCGAGGCCTGTTTCACGTTATTTATGAACACGCTCGAAGATGGGAGTTGACTGACCGCAACCCCATTGACCTGGTGCGGCAGCGCGGCGGACGTCGGTCGATACCGCGGATCATATCCGACACGGAAATCCGTCGCCTGCTCGGCCAGTTAGCCGAGCCATACCGCACGATGGTTCTGGTTGCGGCCTGTCTCGGTCTTCGCGCAAGCGAAATCATGGGCCTGCAGTGGGGCGACTTCAATTGGGCCGACCTCACGGTTCTGATACGAAGGGGAGTGGTAAACGGCAGAGCTGGCGAGACCAAGACCGAAGCTTCCCGCAAGCCGCTTCCTATCGATCCCCAGCTTGCCGAGCCTCTGCAGAAGCTGCAAGAGCGCAGTTTGCACACGGATCCGGACGACTGGGTTTTTGCAAATCGAATTGGACGACCACGGGCACAGCAGGACATTTTGCAGCGCCATCTGAGGCCCGCAGCGCAACGGGCTGGTATTGGGAAAATCGGGTGGCACACGTTTCGTCATTCGTACTCGACGATGCTGCGAAGCGCTGGCACTGATATTAAGGTGCAGCAAGAGCTACTGCGGCACTCGACCATCCAGAGCACAATGAACACGTACACCCAGGCTGTCTCGGAGCACAAGCGTGCCGCGAATAGCTTGGTGGTAGGAATTCTCTTCGAAGGATTGGCCGTCGAAATACCGAATTGCGGTTAATGGGAGCTAAAAGGAGCCGACGAGGCCGCCGCTGGGCCTGAGCACTCGCCTCGAAGAGCTTGATAGCGCAGGAGTTGATTTGGTTGCGGGGGGTGGATTTGAACCACCGACCTTTGGGTTATGAGGGCTTGAAAAGGGCACTATGAACACCCGGTTTTTGTGCCCAATTTGTGCCCAACTTGCTACAGACACGCGGATGCTGGTGTTCGCCTCACGAACTCAGCAGGGAAGTACCGTATCCCTTATCGGATATCGGAAGCGAGGTTGCCACCGCCGGAGAATGCGGATGAAGGGCAGGGTGAAGGAGAAGACACAAATGCTTACCAGTAAAAGAGCGGAAAGCAAGGTTGAGTACAACATGACGACAAACGAATTAAGAAGAACCGTGCGGTCCAAGTTGCAAGCGGCGATCCGCGCCGAACGGGAAAGTTGGGAGGCGGCGCTCGGGGTAGAGGAAATCACGGGCTACGCTGGTGATATTTATGCCTTTGTTGCCGAAACCGCCGGTGCTTTGGACGATGATGAGGCAATTCCCGATGATTCTCGTAGACGAACTGATCTCGTCCACGATTATGTCCAAATTACCCCAGGGCCAACCTCCAAGAAACCACGAGTGCAATGAATAGACTCAAGCCAAACAGAGGTCAATGAAGTATGAGCACGAAGAAGCCAGTGAGCGAAGCGGGTGAGAATCCCGGTGCGCGCACACGCAGCGAGGCTACATCGCGATGATCAGACAAAGAAATGGAGAAGACACAAATGATTATCCGCAAACGAGTAGAAGGTGAGGTTCGACACAACGACGGGGAGTTCGCCGAGGTCATGACCAACGGAATCGAAGGAATCGAGAAGGGCCTTTTGTTAGAGACCATCCAGATCCACTGTTCCGACACCGAGAATACGCGGGAGGAGTTCCAGCGCAGGTTCCCAGTCGGCACGCGGCTGAGCATCGTGACAAACACTGAAGTCACTGCCGTTTGACGGAAGTGCGCGGCGAGACGAGGAAGCCAGCGAAGTGGACGAGCGGTTCGGCTCCCTCTATTGACCTGCGGTGAGGCGCCACGGCAGAACTGCAACATTGATAACAAGAGGCCGAGTTCTAGGAAGCACAAGGAATCCAGTCAGACACATCCTCAGATAACCGCCGGAAGGCGGTTTTCTTGTTTCTGGTGAATCCCGAGGTTTCTGTCCAACTACATTCATTGACCGCCCTTTCACGGGGCGGCTTTTCTTTGGACTCGCTCCAAACAAATTTCAAGGGATAAGCACATGGAATCCACGAATGACAACGCCTACGAATGACAACGCCAATCTCCTCGGAGCCGGGCAACTCGTAACCTGTCGCCTGGACGAACTCCGCCCGCACCCCAGTTACGTTCGGTACAGGCTCGTCTCGCGTTCTCCCTGGGAGCTACACCCTCATCCAAGTTGGGTAAAGCACAATCTGGGCCTATCCGTGGCTCGGCTCTCAGCCATTGCCGAAAACTGGCCGTCGAAGCCTGACCCTGTTTCAGTTACCAGAGATGGAACGATTCTGAAGGGCCATGAGGTGTGTGAACTGGCTCGCAGAATGGGGCCTGAGCGACTCCCTTGTCTTGAGTATGACCTGGACGAAGAGGAAGCCCTTTTGTGGATTATCGAGCACTCCCACCAGGACCCGGAACTGAATCCCTACCATCGCGTACTCCTGGCGCTGGATTACGAGCCTTCATTTCGTCAGCGGGCACGAGAGAACCAGCGACTAGGCGGACAATTCAAGGGTTTGACAACTTTGTCGGAAGCTCAGGCAATCAACTGCCGGCGAGAGATCGCCAGACTAGCCGGAGTTTCCGAGGGCACTCTCGCCAAGGTCAGGAGGCTGCTCCAAGCGGGGTGCCCGGAGCTGCTGGAGGCGCTTGGCGAGGGAGAGGTGAGTATTCATCGCGCCGATGTTTGGCTGCGGAACCCTGAGAAGCAGCTCGACCAACTCACGCTGTACCGAAGTCTCCGTGGGATCACGAGCACGATCGATTCGCTCCTACATCGGCATCGCACTGCACATACAGCAGAAAAAGGACAACTCGACATTCAGCGAATCGAGAGGGCCTTGGCAGCGATGGATACACAGCGAAAGGCCTCCGTCCTCGTCGGCACGGTTCAAATTTCAGGCGAGGTCATTCTACTTTCCAATGCGCTTTTGCAAGCCTTGGAAAGTCAAGGGGAGCAGCAACCATGAAGCGCGCTGAGAATCCGTTGAAGAAAATTTTGGAATTGACCCAAGACAAGTGGGATCATCCGGCCGAACGCGCTGCCGTATGTGACAATTTCCGCAAGGTATGTGCGTGCCGAACGCCAGCTCTGGGAGGTGAAGTCTACGCATCCCCGGCGGGTGAGAAAGTCTTCTACCACACCTGCAAATCGAAGTGCTGCCCGAGCTGCGGAAATCGTGGGACGCTGCACTGGCTGCAAAAGCAGCGGGCCACGCTACCAGATATATCTTTCGTTGGCATTGTCCTCACCATGCCCAATGTCTTCTGGCCGGTCTTCAAAGCCCATCGGCATCTACAACACGATTTGCCAGTCCTGGGTGCTGCCGCGCTCCAGCAGTGGGCGTGGAACCGGTATCAAGCGCGCCTCTACATAATCGTCATACAACATACTTTCGGTGGGCGTCTCAATCATTATCCGCACCTCCACATGATGGTTTCCGCCGGCGGACTGAAACCAGCTGAAGCCAGATGGGTGGAATCGTTGGAGTTTGACCGCGAGCAGATCATGGTTCTATGGCGGTTTGCGGTCACCTCGTATCTCTGGAAGGCGAATCGGGATGGGCTGCTGCGGAGATCCTCCTTGCCCGAGGAGTTCAATGAAGTCATCCATGAAGAGGTGCAGCGGGATTATTGGCACATCCACCTCACCCCTAGCAGCCCGTGGCGCAATAGGCGGGTTTTCTGCGGGACTGACGACGTAGCCGGAAACGCGATCCCGCGAAGCACTCGGCAACGGACGCGGAGATCCGGCTTCTGCAAGGCCAATTCTGGTTTATTCGACCCCGGAAGAGTAAATAAACGATTAAAACAATCCTGCCCAAGCGGTTTCTCAGCTCTCGCGGCGTGCCCGCGCCCAGCAGCCTTCGCAGAACCAGGCTCAGGTTGAACGCGCCGATATGAACCAACTGCCGCTTCAAAATGTTGTCCCGTCCGCGCAGGTGACAGCGCCGCATGCCGCCGGTTTCGTAACAATGTGCGAAGCTGCGTTCCACCAACTCGCCACGTCGCCGCAGTAAACTCTTGCCATACTCACTTCGTACCCGCCGCCGATTCTCGTAAACCGCCTGCTGTTCCGCTGGCTTACCTTGCCAGTTACGCCGTCCTTTTTGCTGCTTTTCCGGTATGTAGCTGTGTACCTCGTAATGCTTCACCCGCTGCAGGACTGCGCCGCTGTGATACCCCTTATCGGTGACCAACTCTTCGATCCCGTTGACGTTCACCTGGGGCTCCTGGTCGGGCCGCAATTCCGCTTCGCGATCTGCCAACTCCGCCACGGTCATGCCTGCCTCGCACAGGGTTGCCTCCAAGCTCGTCGTGTCCCCCTTATCGGCACCCGGCAAGGTGACGGCCAGCACCGCGCCCGTATCCAGATCGACCGCATGCTCAGCCTTGTGCGCCAAGTGGGTACGCCCATCCTTCATCTTCGTAATCCGCGCATCCTCGTCCGCTGGACTCTTCCACTCCTGGTTCGACATGCGCTTCTTGCGCTTGCGGTCCAGTCTTACCAGGTCTTCGCGGGTCGGGGTTGCGATGCCCGAGGCCTTTGCTAATCCTCGCAGAAACTCCTCGTAACTCTCTCCCGCGTCGCGCCGCACGATCGAGCGCATCGCCGCGTTGGCTTCCAGCGTCGTAGCATCGATAGCGATCCGCTGGCCCTTCAGCAGTCCACGATCCGCCAGTACGCCCAGCACCCAACTGAATACTTCGCGATGGGTATCCACTTCGATCAACCGTCGGGTGCGCGATATCGTGGAGTGGTCCGGCGTGTTCTCGTCCAACCCAATGCCCACAAAACGCCGCAGCGCCAGCGAGTCCGCCAGTCGCCACGCAATCCCGCGCTCGGCCCCGATGCCTTCGAAATATCCGATTAGCAAAGAACGAAAGTAGATCCCCGGCGTCAGTGAGGGCCGTCCGAACTTGGCCGCGTAGAACTTCGCGCACCGCTTCTCGACAAACTCGTCGAAGCCCTCGGCCTCCAGCAACTCATTCAGCTTCTGGTAGAACGGATGTCCCGGCGCGGCTGCCAACTCCGTGTGCGCGACCCATATCCCCTCTTGCTTCTCCCGCTGCTTGCGTGTCCCCATCGCCATGCGCTGATTCTACGAACACAGCTTGTGGATACGTCACAAGTTCTTGCGCACGTATCCAGACTTGCACCACGGCCTGCTAGGATGTCCAAGGCTCACTTCCTGGGTTACGCCGGGCGCTATATCCGCCGGCTTCCCATTGCCCAAAACCGTATCCTCAAGGTGACCGAGGATGAAGTGGTCTACATGGCTAAAGACACGAAGACGAAGACGTTTCAGGAGACCCGCTGCACACCGGCGGAATTTGTTGCCATGCTCTCTCCCCACGTTCTGGACCGATACCAGCACTCCATGCGTTATTTCGGCTTGCTGGCACCACGGAAGAAGCGGCTGACTTCAGCTGCCGTGTTTGCTCTTCTAGCTCAGCACCCACGCCCCAAACCCCCACGTCAGCGCTGGCGTGATTCGCTCAAGCAGCACTTTGGGGTTGATCCGCTCATCGATGAACTCGGTAATCCTATGCATTGGGTAGGACGCAGACAACCTGTGCCCATCAGGGCTCTTCCGACAGCCGGACGATAGGCGATGCATGGTCCTGCCTTAACCTGATGCAGCTTGCCGCCAACCTGTGCGCCGCCGGGCGAAGCAATAGTTCTCCGAACTCGGCCAGGCTCCTCTCGCCCGAATGCGGCGCTATTGATACGGGGCCCATACGTCCTCTGATCCCTCCTCACCGGGCTCCAAGCCACAGAAGAATCCTTGACCTAACCTGTCACCCGAGTCTGCAGAATCTGAGTTTTTGATTTTCCTAGAAATGAACTTGTTAGGAATCGGATTCTCCGATGCGCTGGCCGAAGGTTTTCTTGGCCTTCGCCCTGATCTTGCCCTTGACGGCACCAGACTCGTGGTGCATGCCGGCCAATCCCTCGGCGGCTGTCATATGCGCTTTGTCTGGCATCGGGTAAGAGCCCGGTCCGGGAGCCTTGCTAGGGACGGCGAACGAAGAGAGCGGCAAGTGGCGCCGTTCTGCCATTGTGAGCTTTGCCATGGTGTTCTTATCCTTCTGCGATGCGATCGCCAAAACTCTTCTTCTTGGGAATCTTGTGGCCCTCTTTGCGCAGGTAGCTCAACTGAATAGCCTTGGCCTGGTGCGGGTCGGTAACGATGTCGCCAGATCCGCCGCTGTGCAGCTTCCCTTTTTTGTAGAGGCCCATTATTTCGCTAGCTGGCATATCAACCTCGCCCGATGCGCTGGCCGAATGTCAGCCGCTTCTTAGGCGGCGGCGCGCTGGGCGGTAGAATCCTGTCGTTCATCGGCTGTGTTTCCTGGTCGACATTGACGCCGCGGTTCTGCAAGTCCTGGGCGTGGTCCTTGAAATACTTGCGCTGCGCTTCGGAAACCACTGGCATCTTGTTTACCTTCTGCTTCTGCAGCGGCAGTGAGCCCGCCGACGTTAGCGCCATTCAATAGCCCCTGCGGAATAACTCGTTGTGAGCCGTTAGGGCCGCGTCGTATGCACGTTCCGCGTCTTGATATTCTTCGCCGTGATAATCGCCCTTCGTGCGCTAAATTGCGCCGGATTTCGATCTGAAAACCGTTCCAGGGCCCCACAATTCAGGACTGTGGCTATAATGCAACCACAGCGTTCAAGCTGACCCTGCGGCGGGGTTGGGCGTACACGGATCTGTATCACATGGTCCAAGAGCAATCCTTCTTCGCGATGTGCTGGGGTCATTTGTCCGCAAGGAAATGTAACGAATGATTTCCGACGCAGAGATCCAGAAGCTCTTGGGTGACGACTCCGACAATGGGGATTCCTTGCCGTTCTTGGTCGAACGCTGTCAGAAGGAAAAAGGGAGCGTGCTTCCTTTCGTTGGAGCGGGACTCTAAAAATCATGGGGATTCCAGCTCTGGGACGAGTTCCTGAAAGCCTCGGCGGCTAACCGCCACAAACTCCAAGAGAAGATTCAGTCGCGAATTAGGGATAAGCAGTATGAAGAGGCCGCTTCAGACCTAACCGCGGTTTTGATGCCTTCAATCTTCCAAAGTAAACTTGCGAAGGCTTTTGGAGACTCCACTGGTGTCCGGGGAAACTTTCGCGATGAAAGCGCAAGCGACGTAGATTGAGTGTGATAGGTCGGGTTTGGAGCGAAAACGATTTGAAACGCGGAAGCGCGATAAAGGCGTGCTTGGCGGCATTGTTCGGAGCAGTGACAATGCCGAATGAACGCTGGGCGCACCGTCTTTTCTCAACTGATAGAGTTCCTTCCTCATCAAGAGTTCCACAAGTGCATCGCCCGCTACTCTGGTGATCGCTACCTGAAGAAGTTGTCTTGCTGGGATCAATATCTGGCCATGGCCTTCGCCCAGTTGACCTACCGCGAGAGCCTACGCGACATCAAGGCGTGCCTGCGCTCCATCGGCAACAAGCTTTATCACATGGGATTCCGCAGCCATGTGGCACGCTCGACGCTGGCAGATGCTAACGAATCGCGGGACTGGCGAATCTACGCCGACTTTGCGCAAGTTCTGATCGCCATCGCGCGCCCGCTCTATGCACGCGATCCCATCGGCATCGATCTGGATCAGAGCCTGTATGCCTTAGACTCCACCACCATCGACCTCTGCCTCTCCTTGTTCCCGTGGGCTAAGTTTCGTAAGCACAAGGCCGCCGTCAAGCTGCATACCCTGCTGGACCTGCACGGCAACATCCCCACGTTTATCCGCGTTACCAGGGGTGCCGTGCATGATGTGAACCTCCTCGACGAGATCATGCCAGAGGCTGGGGCCTTCTACGTGATGGATCGGGGCTACATCGATTTCCAACGCTTATTCGTGTTCACGCTCAGTGCAGCCTTCTTCGTGGTGCGCACCAAGTCGAATGTATTGCTGCAGCGGCGCTACTCCCATCCGGTAGACAAGCGCACGGGCGTCTGCTCGGACCAGATCGTGATTCTGTCTTCCTTCGAGTCGGCCTCGGTGTACCCAGATGCGCTACGAAAGGTGAGCTACCGCGATGCTGAAACCGGCAAGCGGCTGAAGTTCCTGACCAACAACTTCACGCTTCCGGCGCTGACTATCGCCCGCATCTACAAGCAGCGCTGGCAAGTAGAGTTGTTCTTCAAATGGATCAAACAGCACCTCCGGATCAAGGCTTTCTACGGCACCAGCGAGAACGCGGTGAAGACGCAAATCTGGATCGCCGCGTCCGTGTATGTGCTGGTGGCGATCGTGCGCAAGCGCTTGGGTTTGGAATCCAGCCTCTATCAGATCCTACAGATTCTCAGCCTCACGCTCTTCGAGAAAACGCCCATTTTATGCGCCCTTCAGACGATCGATGAGGACGTCAATTTCGCGGAAAACGCCAACCAACTGATTCTCTTCGACTTTTAACCGGACAGCAGTGTGGAGACTCCGTGATTAGAGACAGGCCCATCACTGGAGCCGTCGCGCAACTTGTACGTTTTCCTGATGCTCGGCTTATTACGACAAACTTCGATCGGGTAATCGAAACTTGCTTCCGCCAGCACAACATTGAGCATCCGGGCGTTTCCCGGATCACAAGCGAAATACGGCGTCGAAGCACTTCAACAGAGCAAGCCGTTTCTTTTGAAGCTACATGGCGACTGGGAGGACTTCGAAAACCGCGTCCTCACGCTCGAAGAATACGAAAAAGCCTACGGTCACTCGTCACCGGAGTGCATGGATGTGTCCCTCCCGCTTCCCCACCTGCTAACCTTGCTGCTTGAAACCCACTGTATGCTGTTCCTCGGCTGCAGTTTGGCTCAGGACCGGACCATGCGGGTGCTAAGTAATGTCACCAAACAATTCCCGAATCGGATCTATCATTTCGCTATAGTCGAGCGTCCCGATGGAGCAACGCCAGACGAAGCCGACACTGCCGCGCAGCAGCGGAAGATTGAACTAGACTCGCTGTCGATCATCCCCATCTGGTACCCGCACGGGAAGCACGATTTGATCGAAGCGATTCTGGCGTATCTCGCCGAGAAGATCGAAGAAGTTTTCCCTCCACCCCGCCGAGTCATTCCACATAACATCCCGGTCCTTGGTAACGCAACGGTCGGACGTGAAGCAGACATCGCTAAGCTCGCTGATAGACTCGCGGAAAACCTGAAGATCGATCGACTGATCACGATCCTCGGTCCAGGAGGTTGCGGTAAGAGTCGCCTCGCCATTGAAGTAGCGAACGCGGTGAAGGAAAAGTTTCCCGCCGGCGTTTGGTATGTCGCGCTTTCGGATCTCGCGGTGACGGCCGACGACAAGAATCTGCTTCCTTCTCAAATCGGAAAGGTGATCGGCGTTCCCGAGCGTCCGACCCACCCTCCAAACGAGTCGTTGCTTGATTACTTCAGCACTGGCAACCATCTTCTTATTCTCGATAGCTGCGAGCAGTTAACCGGCCCGTGCAGGGAACTAGCAGGATCCCTATTGAGCGGGTGTTCAGGGCTGAAGATTCTTGCAACCAGCCGCAAAACGCTGGAGGAATCGTTCGAATCCGTTTACCCGCTGAGCACTCTCAGCATTCCCGCGGTTAACGAGTTATGTCCTACAGCGATTGCAGAGAGCAGTGCGGTAGAACTATTTGTCCAAAGAGCAAAGCAGCGCTTGCCCGACTTCGCCCTTGACTCTAAGAATGCATCCGCAGTGGCGAAAATCTGCCAAGCTATGGACGGTATTCCTCTGGCTATTGAGATTGCAGCGGCCCGTCTCAACATAAAGACGACCCAGGAAATCAGTGAGGAAACGTCTGACTTGCTCAATCAAGGTTATGGCGGAGACCTGCGTCACTGGAAGACCATGAGCGCAGCGATCAACTGGAGTTACAGCCTGCTCACTCAGGAGTCGAAGCTGTTTTTGCGCGGTCTCGCGGTGTTTGTCGGCGGCTGGAACCTTCCTGCTGCGACGGCCGTCTGCAGCCAGGAAATACAGCGAGACCGGATCGAGCAACTCATGGGAGAACTTGTAAACAGTTCCCTGATCTTACGTGAAGAGGTCGATGGTAAAGTGCGGTTCCGATTTCTGGATCCGATTCGCCAGTTCGTTCAGCAGCAGCTAACACCCTCGGAATCCGAGAGTCACCAGCGCTGGCATACCGGCTGGTTCCTTGGGATTGCGGAACAATCAGCTCCAAAATTGCTCACGGGGGAGCAAAATGCGACTTTGGAAGCCCTGCAGACAGAGATAGCCAATTTCCGGGCCGCTTTAAGCTGGACCATCGAAACGGAACAGCCCGAGTCCGGTCTACGGTTGATGGTTGCGCTGTGGCGATTCATGGAGATCCGCGCCTACTATACGGAAGGACTCGACCGCGCTGAGAAGGTTCTTGCGATCCGTGGCGCGGAGGGTTTTCCCGAATTGAGGTGCAAACTACTCAGTGGAGCCGGAATGCTGGCATACCGGATGGCCAACTTTGCACGCGCCAAAGACTTATTCCTGGAGTGCAGCGAAATCGCCAAAACCCGCAATGATCAAGTGGAAATGGCAGACGCGCTGAGCGGTCTCGGACTAGTTGCGATGATGAAGGGAAATTTCCCGGAAGCGCAGGCATTTCAAACCCAATGCAGGGAGTTAGAGCGGTTGAACAACAACGCCCGGAATGCAGCAGTTGCCACTTACAATCTGGGATTTATCGCCCTTGGAATGGGAAACAACAAGGATGCGGTGCTTCTTTTGGAAGAGAGCCTGCGACAGTTTGAATCAGCCAAGAATGACCGCGAAGGAGCGTTCGCTCTGAATTCGCTGGCGCGCTGTTATATCGTTTCGGGCGATCTGAGGACCGCGAACCGTTACGCCCACACGGCGCTAGATATCCGGCGTAATTTGGTAGATAACAAATGCGTTGCCGATTCGTTACGGACTCTGGCCTGGGCCGCGCTGGAAGCGGGTGACTTTCAGGGCGCGCTTGGTCAACTGAAGGAAGGGATCACCCTGGCCCGCGGCGTCGATGACTCGCGTGGTGTGTCTGAGGCCCTTGAACTATTCGCCCTCATCAGTGCGAGACAGGAAAACAATGTGCGTTTGGTCGTATTGGCCGCTGCCGCTGGAAATATCAGGGGCCCATATGGTTATGCACTTCCCCCGGCGCTGATTGCCGAACGCGAGAGCGCCCTTATTCACGCCAAAGAACGTCTTGGGGAACAAGAATATTCACGAGCTTGGGCTTGGGGTGCCGCACTCAAGATGCCCGAAGCGATAGAGCAAGCTCTCCAGACTACGGCGTGATCTGAAACCGTGGCCAAATGCCTTGATCCTGTACTGTTCCCCTGCCTTTTCAACCACAATCAAATTGACTCGTTTAGGCCCTCATACGGGCCCTAGTACTTAGTTGCGTAGATTAGCGTAAGATGAATGGGGATGCACATTGCGAATCTGGCGTTTCGTCCACTCGAAGGGCGTGGCGGTTTGGTTGTAGGCAGCTATGAATCGGTCGATCGCCTCGCGCACCTGCTGGGGCGAGGTGAAGCTTGCCCCGCGCAAAGCGCGCCGGCTCAGGATACTGAACCAGCATTCAATCTGATTGAGCCAACTGGCGTGGGTGGGCGTGAAGTGTAGATGGACCGTGCGATGTTGCGCCAGCCAACGATCATGTTTCGGTTTGTGGGTATTGAGATTGTCCATCACCACGTGCAGTTCCCGGCCCGGATAGAGTGCGACCACCTCGTTCATGAAGGCAAGAAAATCACGGCGTCGACGCCGGTGAGCGTGTCCGCCCTTGACTTGGCCGGTGAGCACATTCAGGGCGGCGAACAGGGTCGTGGTGCCGTGGCGTTTGTACTCATGACTGAAACCGGTCACGGCTTGGCCGTTGGGTAGTTTTAAATAGCCTTGGGCTCGCTCCAAGGCTTGAATATGCGGCTTTTCATCCACCGCAAGGATGACCGCGTGTTCCGGCGGGTCCAGGTACAGGGCAACGATAGCGGCCGCCTTGGCGGCAAACTCCGGATCGGTACTGATGCACCAGCTACGGCGCCGCTGTAAGTGAATTCCTTGGGTACGCAGCACGCGCCAGACTTGATGTTTGGATACATCCCCCAAGGCCTTCGCCACTAACGCTCCGGTCCAGCTCCCATGGCCGACTGGCGGCCGCTGGTCCAGTTGGTCCAGAATGCGGCGCCGGGTGTTTTCGTCGTAGCGCGGCGCAGCTCCTGGCCGCGGGGCATCCTGGAGCCCGGTCAAACCAGCTTGGGAAAAACGTACTCGCCACTTGCTGACGGTTGCGGGCCGTCTGCGCTGCGCACGGGCGATGGCAAGCGTGCCTTGACCGTCGGCGGCGGCCAGAACCATGCGGGCTCGCTATGCCAGACGCCTTTCGGTCTTACCCGCGCGAACCCAGCTCTCCAGCGTGGAGCGGTCTTCTGGCGTCAATGTGAGGGCGGTGGGGTATTTGCTCATGCCCAATCATGACATAGACCGCTTTTCATTGCAACTAAGTACTAGCCCGGATTCTCTGCCGAACGGTTCTTCATCTCCGCCGCGACACCCTCCCCGGGAGGCAGGTCGCACAAATGTTACTTTGAATACCTATGGCTCACCTGTTCGATCCGCTCACCATTCGCGACCTTACGTTTGCTAACCGCGTGTTCGTCTCGCCCATGTGCGAGTACTCCAGCGTCAACGGACTCGCCAACGACTGGCACTTTGTGCACCTCGGCAGCCGCGCCGTCGGCGGGGCCGGTCTGGTGCTGACGGAAGCCACCGCAGTGCTTCCCGAAGCCCGCATCAGTCCGCAGGACCTGGGTATCTGGAGCGACGAGCACATTGCGCCGCTGGCCCGCATCGTCCGCTTCATTCATGAGCAGGGTAGTGTCGCCGGAATGCAGTTGGCCCATGCGGGCCGCAAGGCCAGTACCTACCGGCCTTGGGAAGGCCACGGCGCGATTCCCGAAAGCGCAGGCGGTTGGAAGAATGTGGTGGCGCCAAGCGCGTTGCCCTTTGCCGAGCACTATCCGATGCCGCGGGAACTCTCTCGCGACGGCATTCAAGAGATCGTTGCCGCCTTCGCCGAAGCGGCGCGCCGCGCCTGCGAGGCGGGCTTTCGCGTGCTCGAAATTCACGCCGCACACGGATACCTGATTCACGAATTTCTTTCGCCGCTGAGCAATCGGCGGACGGATGAGTACGGCGGCTCGTTCGAAAATCGCACGCGAATCCTGCGTGAAGTGGTCGCTGCTGTTCGATCTTCGTGGCCCGAGCGAGCGCCGCTGTTCGTGCGTATTTCCGCGAGCGATTGGAGCGACGGCGGCTGGGACATTCAACAATCAGTCGAGTTGGCCCGGCAATTGAAAGAACTGGGAGTTGATCTCATCGATTGCTCCTCGGGCGGCAACGTTTCTGCTGCGAAAATTCCCGTCGGCCCCGGGTATCAAACGCCATTTGCCGAGCAGATCCGCCGCGAAGCCAGCATACTAACCGGCGCCGTGGGGATGATCACCGCTCCCGTACAGGCAGAGCATATCGTCGTCACCGGCCAAGCCGATGCCGTCATCATCGCCCGCGAACTGCTACGCGATCCCTATTGGCCGCTGCGTGCTGCCCGTGAGCTGGGGCAGGCAATATCCTGGCCGGTCCAATACCTAAGGGCTGCGCCGGAGGGCTCGCAGGCCCGCCTTCCTGTGGACTTAGAAAACCTGAAGTCCTGCTTCGAGGAACAGCACGCCATACCGCAACGGTGATTTCGATTGCCGATGTAATGCTCTCACTCGGCTTAAGTGAGATTCCTTAAGGCGCCAACGTTGGGAATGGAGGGCACTTCTCAACCTGAAGATATTTCTTGCAGCCCTCATCCGATGGATGGGCGGTGACCCGCTGCCGAGCGAGCGCCATCAGGTCGCAGATGTCCATAGCGTAAACCTGAATCGTGCTGTCGTCACTCGCCGACGCCAGCCGCTTGCCGTCTGGGCTCCAGGCTAGGCTGGTCACAGAGCCGGTGTGGCCGTGCAGGGTCAGCAATTCCTTCCCGCTAGCCGCGTCCCACACCTCCACCGTGTGGTCATAACTTGCCGTCGCCAGCCGCTTGCCGTCCGGGCTCCAAGCCACGCTGGACACTGGGAGGGTATGGCCGCGCAGGGTCAGCAATTCCTTCCCGCTGGCCGCATTCCACACCGTCGCCGTTCCACCGCTCGCCGTCGCCAGCCGGTTGCCGTCCGGGCTCCAGACCACGCTCCCAATGCCGCCGCTCAGGGTCAGCAATTCCTTCCCGCTGGCCGCATTCCACACCGTCGCCGTTCCACCGCTCGCCGTCGCCAGCCGCTTGCCGTCCGGACTCCAGGCCACGCTGAACACCGGGCCGGCGTGACCGCGCAAAGTTAGCAATTCATGGCCGCTGGCCGCGTCCCACACCTTTGCCGTGTTGTCATAACTCGCCGTCGCCAGCCGCTCGTCCTTTCCCGTCTGGGCCGGGCTCCAAGCCACGCTCTTCACATAGCCGTTGTGGCCATGCAGAGTCAGCACTTCCCGACCGCTGGCCCAATCCCACACTTTGACTGTTTGGTCGAAACTCCCTGTCGCCAGCCGCTTGCCGTCCGGGCTCCAGGCCACGCTGTACACCGGGCTGGTGTGGCCCCGCAGGGTCGCCATTTCCTTCCCGCTGGCTGCATCCCACACCTTCGCCGTCCCGTCCCTACTCCCCGTAGCCAGCCGCTCGTCCTCTCCCGTCTGGGGCGGGCTCCAGGCCACACCGAGAACAGCGTCATTGTAGCCGCGCAGGGTCAGCAATTCCTGGCCGCTGGCCGCATCCCACACCTTCGCCGTTTTGTCATAGCTCGCCGTCGCCAGCCGCTTGCCATCCGGGCTCCAGGCCACGCTGTCAACCTGATCGTGATGGCCGCGCAAGGTCAGCAGATCCTGGCCGCTGGCGGCGTGCCACACCCTCGCCGTTTTGTCATAACTCGCCGTCGCCAGCCGCTTGCCGTCCGGGCTCCAGGCCACGCTGGACACAGAGTACGTGCGGCCGAGCAGGGTCAGCAATTCCTGGCCGCTGGCCGCGTCCCACACCTTCGCCGTCCCGTCCCTACTCGCCGTCGCCAACCGCTTGCCGTCCCGGCTCCAGGCCACGCTGTACACCGGGCTGGTGTGGCCCCGCAGGGTCAGCACCTCCTGGCCGCTGGCCGCGTCCCAAATCTTCGCTGTGTTATCCCCACTCTCTGTCGCCAGCCGTCTGCCGTCCGGGCTCCAGGCCACGCTGGTGACATACTGATCGTGGCCGCGCAGGGTCAGCATTTCCTGGCCGCTGGCCGCGTCCCACACCCTCGCCGTTTGGTCCCCACTCTCCGTCGCCAGCCGCTTGCTGTCTGGGCTCCAGGCCACGCTGGACACCGGGCCGGTGTGGCCGCGCAGGGTCAGTACTTCCTTCCCGTCAGCCGCGTCCCACACCTTCGCCGTCTTGTCCACACTCGCTGTCGCCAGCCGCTTGCCGTCCGGGCTCCAGGCCACCCTGAGCACAGCGTCAGTGTGGCCGCGCAGAGTCAGCAATTCCTTCCCGCCGGCCGCGTCCCACACCTTCGCCGTCTTGTCATCACTCGCCGTCGCCAGCCGCTTGCCATCCGGGCTCCAGGCCACGCTGGTCACATAGCTGGTGTGGCCGCCCAAGGTTAGTTTCAAATGCGACGCCATGACGGCGCGGTGTAATTCGTCTTCCGCTTCGGGGAGAACAAGATGGCCCCATGGCCAGGTGGCGCTCACAGCTTGGGCTGCGAACAGTACGGAGAGCTCGGGATCACTGTCCTCAGTGGAGATCGAGCTCGCGACGAACTGACGACCGCGGGCCACGGCAGCTTCCCTCTGAGCTTCTACCGTTTGCTGTTCGGCGATACCCTCTTGCGTCTTTGCCTTCGTGGCATTCGTCTCCGCGTCTTGGCGTGCTAGGGCTTCCGCATTGCGTGCCTCCTTTTCGCTCTTTGCCGCATCTTCTGCATCTTTTTGCCTCCTCTGTGCGATGACCTTCTGTACACCTGCTTCTTCCGCGTTCGCATTGGCCAAGTTGCGCTGTATTAGTGCATACCACGCAAACCAGGCGGCGACCACGGCAAGAAATAGAAAAAGGAACGCGACCCCAGACAAGAGCCAAATCAAACCGCGCCGCTGAGACCCCTCTTGGCCTTGCAACTCCTCCCAAGTGGTGTATTTAGGGTATAGGCAAAGGAAGACCTGCTTCAGATCCTCAGTCAATTCCCCACGAAGTTTCGGGTCTTTAAGGTTTGCTAGAATCGCGCTGCGACGCTTTTTCAGAGATACCCACAGCGGCTTCTTCTTGAGATTGTCTCGGACGGCCGGGGGAAGGAGATGGTCCCTTATAGCGTCCCACTCCTCGTACTCCCCATCAGTGACTATGATGAGCACCTGCTGTCCTTCTCGCGGTGCGCTGAACCAGTGCCCGGCCTCTATCTCCATGCCGCGGCTGTTGGCCGCTTCCGGAGAGGCAAGCACGATGAGATGAGTTGACCGGTCCAGGCGCGCGAAAAGCTCATCCTCCAAACTAGAGCCCGCGGGAAGACACGAAAGATCGCGGAATATCGTCTTGGCTCGCACTTTGTGCCAGGGGCGCAGGAACCTCTGCAAAACGGATTGGATTACAGGCGCGACTTCACTGTCGGCCTTCCAGCTATACGACAGAAAAGCGTCATACCTCGCGGCGGAATCGACCCAGATCAGCGAACGGAGCCACGCGGGAACCAACCGGCGCCAGGGTTTCGGCGGCGCTAAATCGAGCGTGCGAGACTGCGACGTCATCAGAGCATTATCTGGTTGGGGCTTAACGGCGCTTCCGTTGGATGGCACGGAGGAGCATTATATTCGGGATTTGTGGCGCCACAGCAAAACTATGGATGCTACCGAGGCAACACCTATGAAGGTCTTGCTGCTTAGCGCTGCTTAGCCGGCGCTCTGGTGCACCACCAATCAGACAGCACGGAGCCGCCGGTAGTGGTCAATTTGAATTTCCTTGAACGCGCGCGGTCACCGAAGGGCTGGCGAAAGTCGAAGGCGCTCCTGCCCTACTACTCGAAGACCTATCCCCTGCGCCGCGCCTGCCAATGACACCCGACCGCATTGTTAATTCCCGCGGCGTGGGCCTGTCTCCGCGTCATAAAAATCAGATATACCGATTCGGACTTACTAAGCTCCATTCCCGTTACGAACCGCACAGCTAAACCGCGAATAGCATACGCACGACCTGCCTACGCGGGGAATCGAGCACCAGACTTGTCTACTGACCAAACGACCAAAGGTAAAAACAGAAACGGCGCGGGGACAATTTGCTCTCGCGCCGCAAAGCACATTACTCGGCGTCTACGACCGTCGCTCAAGGTAATCCAACCACAAAAGCATCAGATGCTCCACCCTTGACGCATTGGAAGCAACCCAGGACCGGAAAGTTGAGCGAGGTTGTGGAGCCGGTGACGAACACGTCAAAAGGATTGAAGGCCAGGTTAATCCCGATGCCGTATCCATAGTCGTCGCCCGTTCCACCCAGATATGTTGAGAAGTTCAGCCCTGGGCCGGGTGGAACGAGGCTGGTCACAAATGCGTCCGCTGCTCCGCCGTTGTAGACGCATTGGAAACAGTTCGCGACCGGAAAGTTCACCGAACTCGTGTAGCCGGTAACTATGGCATCCATTGCAGCGTCCGAGGCGATTCCGCTGCCGGAATCGGTACCTGCGCCACCGAGGTACGTGGAGTAGGACAGACCCGCAAGGGTCTGACTAAAGTGCGTGACAAACGCATCCGAGGCTCCGCCCTGGAATGCACACTGGAGGCAAGCGACGACTGGGAAATTCAGCGACGCCGTGCTGCCGGTAATGAAGATTCCTCCCTGTGGATCTTGTGCGATCGCATAGCCATAGTCGTTGCCCGCGCCACCCAGGTAAGTGGAATGCTGCAAGCCGGCTCCGGCGAAATTGAACTTGGTGACGAAAGCATCGGATAAACCACCTTTGGCACATTGAAAACAGCCAGGTACGACTGGGAAGTTGTGCGAGGTTGTGCTGCCGGTCACAATCGGCCGTTGGTTCGGGTCCACGGTGATTCCGTTACCATAGTCATTGCCACTCCCTCCCAGGTATGTGGAAAACACAAATCCCACTCCCCCAGGTCTGAGTTCGGACACAAATGCGTCCGCTGCTCCGCCGTTGTAGACGCATTGGAAACAGTTCGCGACCGGAAAGTTCAGCGAACTCGTATTGCCCGTCACATAGGCGTCGCCATCGTTGTCCACTGCGATAGCGCGGCCATTGTCATTGCCATTCCCACCCAAATACGTAGAGTAGACCAAGGCACCTCCGCCCGGCGCCAGCTGGGTCACAAAGGCGTCCGACGCTCCTCCTGCGAACGCGCACACCACACAACCGAGCACTGGGAAGTTAACGGAGTTCGTGCTGCCCGTCACATAGGCCGAGCCGTTGAAATCGACAGCAATACCGTACCCGTAGTCGTTGCCGGCACCTCCAAGATAGGTTGAGTAAACTGGGAAACCAGCCGGATTGAGTTCGGTCACAAAGGCGTCGAACGCGCCACCGTTGTAGATGCACATGATGCAGGGGCCAACCGGGAATTTCAGCGAAGCCGTGCTCCCAGTAATGTAGGCATTGCCTCCGTGGTCCACGGCAATACCATAGCCGTAGTCGTTCTTTCGGCCCCCGAGGTAGGTAGAGTAGAAAGGAACAACCGGGTCGATCACGAGTTCGCGGGTTTTGTCGTAGGATCCGACTTCGAAGCCAACTTGGCTGTTGTTCTTGAGAACATACTTGGTCTCGACTAACTTTTTCTCAACCCCCCTAGCGGTGGTTACCATCTGATAGACAGTGGGCTTACGCAGACGGAACTCGCCGGCGCGGGTTGACTCTACTAGGTCGCCGTTCTTCTCAACCCGCAGGGAACCTTGCTCCTTTGCCCTGGCGGCTGAGTCGGCTTGCAGTTTGAGTGCGATCTGGTTCGGATCAGCACCGGGCGCTACCACGAAATCGAATTCCAGTTGTTGCTGGGTGCCGTAATAGTTGACATCGACGCCTTGATAGACACTGTGGTATGCAACTTTCGCGTAAGTCGGGATACTTGTCTGCCATTGCTTGGGCTCGTTGCCGACGAAGTAGTTGATCTTCCCCGGCAGCTCCTCCAACCCGTTCAGGGTTGCGTGACGGTTCACGCCCGCGAGTTGCAGTCTCAGGACCGCACCGTCGGCTCGGTGCATTCTGGAATTGTCTTTTAGCGCAAGCACGGCCTCGTCGTTGGTCAAAAACAGCGTGTAACCCGGCCCGTGAGATACGAACTTGACCTGCTCCGCCGTTTGGCCGCGGTTCACTTCAAAGCTCAGGGAAGACCGAGCGTAGGACTCGATGATTCTGCTCTGCGTTTCTTTGGTCGGAGTGGCCGAGCTGGGAGCTTCCGGTATGTCGGCCGCCCTAGCCAATGTGCCGAAAGCACTGAGTAACAAAACTGCCGACAGGGCCATGGTGATGACCATCGCGAAGAAGATGGCCAGTTTCAGTGTGGTGGAGCTCTGCGTTTTCGTACGATCCTCCTTATGGAACGTGGTTTGGGGTTGAACTGCAACTACGTTGGTGTGGTGTTTGTTGGTTTGCGTTTTCATGGTGACCTCCTTTGGGTCAAGCGTTGTGGCGACGGTCAATTCAAAAAAAAACGGAGCAGCTTTCACCGCGGGGGCTGCTCCTTGCGTATCACTTCGGGGAAGAAACTTGCGGGGCGGCGGGGTTGGTCCGCCCCTCGGTGGCTAGCGTCCGTCATCGCGTGCCGTTTAGCGCGGAGGATGGCGGCCGCATTACTTCTGCTCCACCTCCATCACGTAGAGCACGAACGACCCTCTAGGACTTGGATGAATCCTAAGCTCAGAAATCTTTCCCCAGTTCGGGAGAGTCCCGGCCGAGACACTCAACGTCTGCGCTTCAGTAGTCAGGGGCTGCTGCCAGTCCGATCCCACCTGCACGCCGTCTTTATAAGCCTGGAACGTGGCAAGGCCAGAGGTCCAGCCGGACGAAATACTCAACAAATCGACTTTGAAGTAGGAGAAGGCCGTTGGACCGATACCAGATGAGATGACACTCTCACAGATATTCTTGGTCGGCACACCGTCGGCCACCTTCGCACCGTACTTAGGGAAGCACATGGGACCGCCGCCGAATGCCACCAGCGCCTCCGGGCCGCTGTAGAAGCCAGGTCCGCTGTTGGGGTTGCCATTCGCGTCGCCATAGGTTAAAGCGTCAACGTAGAACAGCCCGCTCCATCCCAGATGCTGATATCCGTTCGGAACCGGTTGCGGCGAAGTGGTGTCGGCTAAGCCGGTGAAGTCGATCATCTGCTGGGCGCTGGCGCACAGCGCCAGGGCCATGATCAGGATCAGGGTTCCGAGTAAAGTTACTTTTTTCATAGTGACCTCCTTATGGTCATTGGTTGTGACGGTGGTTAATTTCAAATGTGCCGAGCATTTTCACCGCGTAGCCACTCTCACCGTCAGCGTCTTGGCAAAACACCTCCGGCAGTCTTCCCCCGAAAGAGCAAGTCTTTGAGCTCTCTCAATTTCCCGCTCTCGTGAGGCACAATGCGCCCGTTTCGCTTTCTGTTCAATGGTTAAGGGCTGATTTGAAGATGAATTGAGGATGATCGTCTAAGCCGCTGATAAGACAAGGGATGGCCTCAAAGATGATCGAAGGTAGCAAACTGCAGACGGCTGCCTGACGATCTGTACGACCATCTCTGGAAGTGGACTGGAAGCGCTGTTGGCGGTGCAGATGGTGGGCGTGGGACATTGATTCCCGCGGAGGCTTGTAGCCTCCATGGGCATGGCCAATGTCTAATGAGGGGCTGGTCCTCACGGACTGCCCCTCACCGTATTCTTAATCTTCTACTAGTCCAGCGAGCTCTTGGCACCGTTCAGTGCTTCCACACATCCACCCGGATGTTGCCCGATCCGGCATTTCTCTGGTTCGTGCCGCTGACATTACACCCTGAATGGTAAGTTTCCGAATTGCCGGCTAAGGACTCAGCTGCTGTGAGCGTTTTACCTCGGTGCTTGTCCGGGTGGGTTTTCACTAGTCGGGGGCACAATCCCCTTGATTCGCAGATAGGTCACCATGTTCCCATAGTGCTCATCGGTGTGCGCCGTGTTGAGCGAGAACACCGTGAGCTTCGCTATGTCGAAGTTCATGAATTTCACCATCTGGCTGCCTTTTGCATCAGTCATGCTGTCGAACGCATTGTTGCAGTACGCAACGGCGTCCTTAAGTGCGGCAACAAGGTCGGCCTTCGAGGTCTTTGTTTTTTCGATTCCCTTTGCTGGGTTGGATTCGCCGAGGCTTAGCGAGCAGAACATGTACGAAGCGTCGGCCACATGGCCAACGATTTGGCCAAAACTTCGAACGTCCGGTGTCGGTTTGAAGGAGTAGTTTTCTTCCGGCATTTTCTGCGCCGCACCGATGACGGCGTTGCTCACAAGCGAGTACAGACCTTTTTCGCTCGCGGTAATCGGGTTCACTGGCGGTGTGGCCTGCGCTGGTGACTTCTCCTGCCCGAGCAGAGCACCGGGAACCGCCATCAACGCAGCAAACGCAAAACAGAGTCTTTTGTTCACGAGATACCTCCTGGGGAGATCTTAAACCCACGTCGCAGTTCCTGAAGATTCCTCCGAGCGGCTTCGACACCGTCGAGTTTGTCATTGACAAAGTTTGAGATACCTGGACCCATCGAACTTCAAGAATATCGGTGACGGCCACACGATTGCCGATCAGATAAACGAAGTGTTGGAGCCCTACGATCTTGGGGTGATCCCGGCATCGAATGAACTCAAACCGGGTTGCGCGGCGAAGCCTCCACATGCCTTCTGTGGTCTTCACAACCAGCCATTCCTCAAACGTGCCCTCTGGCTGTAATTCCTGCATGAGGGCCGTCAAGCAGCCTCCGAAACTCGTCTTCACTACCAGGACCGTCACAGACGGAAATGACGACGTGCTTGGCAAAGAGTCCAATCGTCACGGCATCGCAACAAAAACCGAGAGATCGCGGGTGCTATAGTTTCCGGTCTTGCGGACTTTCCTCTTGGCTCCCTGCAATCGCGGGCAGCGGTGCGCAGCTTGCTGGAGAAAAGCGTTCGCAAAGCTTCAGGTGAAGTCTATTACCGAAGGGCTATATCTACTTGCGATGGGCTTCTCAGTTTTTGTGGAACTGATTAACCTGCGCGTCCGGAGAGTCGCTGCGCCTGTTCACCTGCATGAGCCGTACGTTTGAGCGCTTGATTGGCGCTAACCCGGCTCCCCACCCATGACCCATGACAACCTCCGCGGCGCCGAGTACTTCGACCAAGGAGGCCCGACCTCATGCTGAACCAACCGATGATGGAAAAACTGCTGGCAATGCGGTTGCAGGGCATGGTCGAGGCCCTGAAAACGCAGGAGCAAGATCGCGCGATCAACGAACTGAGTCTCCTCGAAGGACTCTCTCTGCTGGTCGATCAACAATGGAGTTGGCGGGAGAACCAGGCGCTGGCGCGAAGGCTGAAAGCGGCCAAACTGAGGGCAGCGGCCTGCTGGAGAACATCGACTATCGGGCTGCGCGGGGCCTGGACAAGACGGTGGTGCGTGCTCTGCCAAAAGACTCGGCCTGGGTCCGCAACCACGAAAACGTTTTCGTGTTGGGTCCGACCGGCGTCGGCAAGAGCTTTATCGCATCGGCTCTGGCGCAGAAAGCCTGTCGCGAGATTTCTCATGTTTCCTCGTCTCGCGGAAAATCCTCACACCGGTGTGCATCGAAGGCTGCATGACCGGCCGTCATGTCGTCTCCCTGTACACGAAGAGCCCACCTGCAGCGCAGGCAAGTAAACATGATGACTTCCCTGGACGTTCGGACGGCGCACAGGAAAACGACTTTGAGTGCGAGTTGGGGATTTCACAACACCTATCTGCGCCAACCTCGCTTCCTGAGTAGCCGATCATCCAGGAGTTTGAAGCGTCAGCTCACGCGAAGTCTGTTCTCGTCAAGTGAATCTCTACTTCCGAGTGGTCCGTGATCCAGACAGAATCTCCACGGGCCGCGTCCACCGCTCAGAAACTTGCTAGCAACCAGAGACTCCCTAGAGTTGGAAAGTTGGAAAGTTCTTGTTCGGACCATGGTTTTGGTCTAAAATCCCTGCCGCTGAGACATTCACGGTAACCACCTTCTGGCTCTCACGGAGTCCGCGTCACTTCGGAGAGTGGATCCATATCGCTTCCGCAAGGGGGCGCAATGAACCGCAACACGGGAATCTTTGGGACAATAGCTCTCGCACTGGCAGCAGTCGGCTTGTTTTTTATGCCCTCCGGCAAGGGGGAACCTGCGACCACGGGGTCTGCGCAGACTGGCTCCCCGATGGATAATGGGCCGGCGGCCCCCCAACCTGCGCAGCAAGAGCTTCTGGCTCCTTGCCGGGAGATCAGAGAACGAATTAGCGAATTCAATTCCGCCGGGTCTGTGACGCCTCCCCCTTCTTGTTTTGAAAATCCGTCGAATACGGTTAAATTGCCAGACGCGCATTTCCCGCCAGCGCCCGAATTGCATTTCATCATTGCTACCCTGCCTGATCCGGTACATACACACTTTTCTCTGCTTTTCGATCGGCTGGCCGAGGCACTGCAACAGGCAGCCCAGGATCAGGGCTATAACTACGATGGTTCCTGGCTGCCCTGGAATAACGAGAGCAGGTCGTACGGATCTCTCAAGGACCAGCAGAACGCTGACGAACTATTGGCCGCGCAGGAGAAGCAGCCAGGAGTGTTGGTTTTTCGCAAGGCGCTTCCCCCTTCGGACTCGAAGCCACGTCAGCCCGCGCAGAACGCCGGCCAGCCCTTGCCACCCTGCAGCGATCAAGGCGCTCCCGTCCCGCCCTACTGCGAAGGCCTGATTGTCTTCGTGGTTGGCGAGAATCCTACCGGTGGCATCAATCTCTCGCAATTTCACAATGCGGTCGAGTGGATCCAGGCAGTCCAGGCGGCGTCTCAGCCACCCGCCAAAGAGGGTATCCGAATTCTCGGTCCGTATTTCTCCGGTTCCTTCCCGTCTCTGGCCCGGGCGCTCCGTCCCAGCCTCGGCGAAACGAACAAGACGATTACGATCTTCAGCGGCACAGTCTCGTCGAAGCTGGGGATTGAGTGGTTCACGAAGTTCCTGGGAGACTCACATGATCACACGTTCTACAGCTTCCAGGAAAATGACGACCTGATGATCGACCGTTACTGCCAATATCTGACAAAGCTCGGTTACGATACTGGAAAGTTGGCTATTCTCTCGGAAGATGAGACCTCCAGCGCTCTTGCCATCAGAACAATAACAACAACGAATGGATAGAAGCTGAGTACACGCTCGAATTGAGAAATAACCGCGTTGAGCGCAATCGCCGCCTCTCCTGCCTTTTCGAAAGCGCTGTGATAATACTCCAACCAGAGGCGTCTTTCAGTATCAGCCGCATCCTGGTACTGTTGGCGCATCAGGTCAAGTTCGCGCTTCTCGACCTTAATCTCACCGTCTTCGAGCAAACAAGCCGCTGGTTGCTGGTGAAACGGTCTGCCCGACTCCAATCTTGGTACAAGTTTGAGGACTGTCCTGACGTGCTCGGGCTTGCGTATCCGTTGAAGCTCCCAACCGATTCGCCCCCAATTATGTTCCAGGAATTGTTTGAGATCTTGATGCCTGTTCAGCAGATCTTCAGCCTTGATCGCCTCGGGTCTGCCAAGCTTTTTCGTCGACTTCTCCGACTTTTTCGTCTTTTTCAGCACACTCTCAAATACCTGTCAAGCGAAGCATCGGCACAAAAATTAAGCTGACACTGCCGCGCGCGATGCTTATCGCACCAAAAGTCAGCTTGGTTTTCACAAGAAAATCCCGCTATCGCACCAAAATGTTTTGCCCCGTTCCGGTTCGTCCCGAACCCCGTGGGAGACTGACGCCAGAGCGCAGTTGCGATGATAAAGTCCAAAGCTCCGAGAAAACAACGGCAACCACACGGACCACGGTCGCAGCACCCTGCGATTAGCAAGCTGCCGGCACGGAGCCAGTCTGCTCGTGACCGTGCCTTAAACGCTTTGGCGGATATGCGGCACGGGGCCTTGATTTCTCGTGCTGCCCGCGACAATGGCTCGGGGCGTTTAGGTAGAACCCGGAGCCAGTGGCGCCTATCGATGCGTGATCGAAGGGAGCGTCATTGCTCAACATCTCCGCGAACATCGGAAGCGTCTCTTTGCCTCTTAAGCACGCTTTCATGCTCTCCGTTGCGTCCGCCGTGAGACAGGCCGCATAAGCAGCCTTTGCCGTCCACTGCTTAACTTCTGCCGGGTTAAACTTACCTACCTCGACCCAAAATCGGGCTCCCAAGTAGTCGTAGAGCGTTTTATGTACAAACTCCCATTCGCCTGCAACAGTCGGAGTGAAGATTCCGTAGAATCGCGCTGTCTCAAGTAACACCTGCCTTGCATCCAGGTTTTCCCAACGCAGCAGATCGAGCTGTTCACGAACCAGGTCTAAAGCTCGTTGCTCATTAACAAGAGGGGTATCCGTGTGATAGGCCACTCTCATCAGACAATGCACGCGATCTCGCCCGTCCAGGGGAAGCTTCGTGTCCCGAGAGATTCCTTTTGCCTCGTCCCAACGAAAGGTTAAAGTATCAATTGCTCGACTTATGAGGCTGATTGCATTTCTAGAGTGGAGGTTCAAGGGCCCAGTCCTAACAATACACGTCAACGCAAGCAGTAATGGATGAGCAAGGAAATCCTTAAAACCGCGTGCCTCCAGGTCGGAAATCAGGGTTGCAGCTGAAATAGGTGTGCCGTATGCCTTTGAAAATGCCTCAACATATCGTTCCTGATCTTTCCTGCTGAACGGAGCTATCTCTATATGGAAAGAGCACCGGGATTCGACTTGGTTGTGACGTCCGAGCATATCTCTGGAATACAAAGCGCACCAAAGTGGTCTTACCCCAGCCCGGTCCGGCTAAGATTACAACGTTCCCTGGAAATTCTACAAAGGCATCAAAAGAAATAGGTTTATCCGGAAGTTCAAGTGTCTTGCGTTCTTTGCCGACTTCGAGGGTGACATGTCGCGCCAGCCAGATTAATGTTGTGGGCTGGTACATGTCTTCGATCGGAACGGGCTGGTGCATACCCACTGCTTGGACATAGGATGATTCTTCTAGGCCTACTCTCTGCAACTCGCAAAACCATTCTGTAACGTCCTTCGTTGCCGCATCTTTGCCAATGAGCGCGAGAAAACTTTCAACAACGTAGGGAACCGCCGCTCCAAGATCAACCGAGAAATAGCCCATCAGAGTAGCTCCAAGGAAACAGTTTCCAATAAGTATGCAGGAACGAGCACCCGCGACCTCACGTGAAGGGGTCGCGGGTTCCAAAGCGCGTTTCGCCACCGGGTTGCCTCGATGATAGCCGCCATCAGGAGTGCGCATCTCATATGGGTTTCCGCAAAACGTAAGCATTATGCGCTCGGATGAAACAAACTAAAAACCATCAACGCACAAAACGTCTTCCGCTCCCCTTCCCGTGATCGACGCCCGCCCCCGGTTCCGTACACCCGCATCCCGCGCCAGGGCCAATCTCCATTCGCGTACCCCTGCGCCTCCGCACACCCAACAAGCCCGCGAATTGTTTTTCTTCCGTCAGCTAGTCCTTAGCTAGCGCTGTGGGATTTCGCCCCTGCATCTGGTGACTTCAAATCCTTCACCAACCGCTCGAACCCGTTCTGATACGAATCGTGGTCCTTCCAGTTTGCAAAATCCGGGATGAAGTATTCGGCTATCTCGCGCGCCAAATCCTTGCCCGTTTTAGCATCGAAGCATTTCCAGTCATACAGAGTTTCGAAGGGCACGAGCCGGACGGGAAACAACTTCCTCTTCTTTTCCGCAACTTCGCGCTCTCGGGCGTTGAAAATTTCCGTCTTCACCCACTCGCTGTTCATGCTGTGCTTCGACAAGATCCGGAGCAGCTTGTCATGCAGGCGGATGACCGCGTCAATCTGCTCGTGCAGCTTCTCGCCGGCCTTAACATCGTGCGCGAACCAGGAGTAGAACTGAATCGCACCTGCGATCGACTTGATGTATCCGATGATGTCGTCCGGGAGGCCCGCGCCGCGCAGGAAGACTTCCGGCATTTTGCCTTGGGAGTTAAAGATCGTATCTACGCCGATGGTGGAGGGTCCTCTATGGCGCGCGGTCTCCAGTCCTTTGGCCGTGCTCAGGTTGACATCGGCGAAGACAGTCCGACCGAGAGTGGCTTCGCCGAAATCCGCCCCGTCTAGGTTCGCCTCGCTGAAGTTCGCACGGCTGAGGTCCGTCCCGCCGAAGTTCGCCCCATTGAGGTTCGCCAAGCGGAGGTCCGCCCCGCTGAGGTTCGCCACGCTGAGGTCCGCTCGGGTGAGGTTTGCCTCGGTGAGTTTTGCCATGCCGAGGTTCGCCCCGCCGAGTTTCGCCCCGCTGAGTTTCGCCCCAAGAAGAGGAACTAGCAATTAGCTCTGGGTTGCCAGGCCACGCCAGCCCTCTGTCTAACCCTGTAGAACGGCCCTAACAGGATGCTGAAAAAGTACTCCTAATCCACAGGCACGTGTGCTAAGAAAGCAGCATGCGAGGCACCGATCATCAGCAAAGCCACATGTTCAGTTATTTGTCGCCGGAAGCGCGGGTACGGAAGGATCATCCGCTGCGGGTCATCCGCATGATGGTAGACGAAGTTTTGCGGGCACTGTCGCCGCAGTTTGATCGCATGTACGCCCGCGAGGGCCGGCCATCGATTGCGCCCGAGAAGTTGCTGCGGGCGCAGTTGTTGCAGATGCTGTACTCGATTCGCAGCGAGCGGCTGCTGATGGAAGAGATCGATTACAGCATGCTGTTCCGCTGGTTCGTAGGGTTGAATTTGGACGAGGAGGTATGGGATCCGACAGTGTTCACGAAGAACCGGGACCGGCTGCTGGAAGCCGCAGTGGCCAAGCAGTTCCTAGCGCAGGTGGTGGAACAGGCTGGGGCGAAGGGCCTGACCTCCGACGAACACTTCACGGTGGATGGCACGCTGCTGGAAGCCTGGGCCGGCGCCAAGAGTTTTCAGCGCCAGGATGGCAAGAACCCGCCCTCTTCCGATGATCCCGGCAATCCCACGGTGAACTTTCACGGCGAGAAGCGGTCGAATCAAACGCACGCATCGAAGACCGATCCCGAGGCCATGTTGGCGCGCAAGGGCGACGGCAAGGAGGCGAAGTTGAGCTACAGCGGCAATCTGTTAGTGGAGAATCGTAACGGGCTGATCGTGAATGCGATGGTGTGGGAAGCCAACGGAACGGCCGAGCGCGATACGGCGCTGGTGATGCTGGAGCAGATTGCCGGCACCAGGCGCGTGACGGTGGGCGGCGACAAAGGCTTTGACACGGCCGACTTCATTGCTGAGTGCCGCCACATGCAGGTCACACCGCATGTCGCGCAGAATGACGGTCGGCGCGGCGGCAGTGCCATCGACCAGCGGACCACGCGGCATGAAGGCTACCGCATCAGCCAAAGGAAGCGGAAGCGGATCGAGGAATGTTTCGGTTGGCTCAAGACGGTTGCTCTGCTGCGGAAGGTACGACATCGTGGCTTGTTCAAAGTGGATTGGGTGTTCACCTTCGCTTGCGCGGCCTATAACCTGGTCCGCCTGCGCAACCTGTCACTACGGGCGGCGTAAGCCAAGGGAAAAGTGTGTCAGCTGCATGTAAAAAGCTTCAGCAGATAGTGGAAATATGCTGAGCCGAACTCTCTCCCCTCTCACTCGATGACCGAAGCGGACACAGTTCGCCCAAATCAGAGGTTTTTCAGCAGCCTGCTAAGGGAAGCTGACCTTCAGAATGGTTCCATTCACTCCTACCATCCATCCATTCTGCGGATTCGCGAAGGCCACGGCCCAATAACCCGTGACGCCGTTCAGCCGATACCACGTGGTCCCTTCGTCGGGCGTCCAGGCTGCGCCTCCGATATCGGCAGTGACGACGACGTAGCGGGTGTAATCCGTTGGGCTCCGCGTCGCGCGGCTCCGAGTGTCGAGCTGCCGCCCGCCGAAACCAGTCGTGTTGCTCAAGTAAGCCAAACAGAAGATGGCGTAGCCCACCGGCGGCCAGTTGGTGAGCTGCCACGTCTGACCGCCGTCATTCGACGTTGCGGTTTGCGCCGCCTGGTAGGCATTGCTGGGCGAGAGATCACCGCCGCCCAAGATACCGTTGGAAGCGTCTCGAAAAGCCACGGTAAACCCACCCGCCGTGGGCGAACTATGCAGCGGAGTGTTGTATGCGGCCCACGTGTTGCCTCCATCACTCGTGGCCAGAATTCTGGCGATGCTTGAGCCGCCGGTGGCAATCCAGGCATTACTCGTGCTCTGTGTTGCCACACAGGTTCCGCTCGAGGAGAACGAGGCTTCGCCGGGCAAAGCCGGCGGCATGTTGTTGGCAATGCTCTGCCACGTCATCCCATTGGTAGTGATCAGGTCGGGGAACACGCCGTTCACCGAATCGCTATGTGCAATCCCGTTGGTGGGAGTCCAAAAGGCAAAGCAATCGTAGAAAGCGCCGACGAGCTGATTTTGGAACTGTTGAGTCCAGGTGTTGCCGCCGTCGGTGGTCTTGTAGATAGCGAAATCAGCGGGGAGGTTCCCGATAGAGAGCACGTACGCCACCTGAGCGCTCACGCCCTGCACATCGCGAAGCTGGACGTCTGCCGAGTTGGGTGTCGGGACGACGCCGGATCGCCAAGTGTTGCCGCCGTCGTTCGTGACGACAAATGTGCTGTTCGTTCCGACTGCCCAGACCACGTTTTCGTCGACCGGACTGACTGCGATCAGGAGAGCGGCAGTGTTGCTGTTCTGGGGCGTGAGAATTGGCTCCTGACTTAAGGCCGCTAGTGCGCTGAGCGCCGCGAAAGCCACGGCGAAGAGAAAAACGGCTGGCGTACGTTTCGACATACACATCCTCCCAAGCGAGATTTGCAGCGGAGTATAGGTCTGCGACATATCGGTGTCAACTGCGCTCGTGTGGTTTGATCCGCATGCAAATTTCAGAGACATTACGCCAACAATCCGAATGGCGGGTTAGGGAATCTGATGGACCATACGGGTACGAAAACGTCCCACGGAGGGCTGTGAATGAGGGCAGCAACTGGAGGGAGGAGTCGTGCGCAAGAGTCGATTCAAGGAAGAACAGATCATCGGGATCGAGCATGCTCATAGAAATCGGACATGTGGAGGCGATCTTCCGGTATCCCGTGAAGTCCATGGGCGGCGAACGACTCGAGGAGAATAATTAGCCGGCTAACGGTAGGGCCCGGGAGCCCCCGGTTAGGCGCGATTTGCGCCGCGTGTTTCAATGTTTGTTACACTCTTTGCGCACTGAGGTCACGAAAGGACGCCATGGACATAGCAAAAGTAGTGGCGGCAGACAGCGCAAGGACAAATCCAAATTGCCGGGACGTTATCTCGACGGCCGGGCGATGAGCCGGGGCTTTGATGAGAACGCGCAGTGTTTCAAGCTCGAGTTCCTCGATCCGACCGACCGATGTGGGCCGCGGGGAACGCCTCGAATCGACTTTTTCCGACCAACGGAACTGTTCTGCCCGAGGCGTTTCCGATCAAAGCTAGCGACTATCCGCTCAAGTGAATGCCTTCGCGCTTGCGTCCACTCTCAGCACCGATCCGATGAACTGGGCGCATGGCGTACAACCTTGAGTTCCTTTCAGTTGGAAGCAACGGGCCGGCGCTCAGCAAAGGCCACGAAGATTTGTTTCGCGACATGGCATAAAATCAATGAGCGAAACTATCGTCAAGCGTTTGAGCAAACGCGGTGCGGGGAAGCCATGACCGGTGCAAGCCGGTTGAAACGATACTGAAGGGTCTTACGTCCAGGGCCTTCCCTTTGGCGTGGCTCCTCGCGCTGCGATCCCTTCGATCCGGAGGACAGACTTCCATGAGCCGCTCGCTCCTATCCGCCTCAAGCCGTTGTGTTGTGTTTCTTGTCGTTTTTGTGCTGGCAGGCAGTGCGTTGGCAGTCGCCCATAAATATGCCTCACTCTACCGCTTCCAGGGCGGCGCCGACGGTTGGAATCCGATCGGCTTTCTGATAGCCGATAAAGCCGGCAACCTTTATGGAACGACAACGTATGGCGGGAATACCGCCTGTGACATTTACGGTTGCGGCACTGTTTTCCAGCTACAGCCGCCGGCCAAGCCTGGCGATCCCTGGACCAAGAACACAATCTACACCTTCGCCGGTAACCCTGACGGTCTTTGGCCCTCGGCCGAGCACATGGTGTTGGACAAAGCAGGCAATTTGTACGGCACAACGCAATACGGCGGCAATGCCCCATTCGGCTATGGCACGGTGTTCCAATTGGCCCCGCCCACTGAGCCGGGTGGCTCCTGGACTGAGACCATCCTCTACAATTTCACCGGCGGCGACGACGGGGGCGTTCCAGCCAACGGCTTGGTCCAGGACGCTGCCGGAAATCTGTATGGCACGACCAATGACGGCGGTCAATACGGCATGCAAGGAGTTGGAACAATCTTTCAACTCGCGCCGCCTGCTGTCAAAGGCGGGGCATGGACCGAGACCACGCTCCATTCTTTCCGGGTGATTAGAGACGGGGACGAGCCCAATGGTCTGATTCTCGACGCCAAGGGCAATCTATATGGCTCCCGCAGTGCCGATAACATCTCATGCAATCCGGTGCGCGCGAAGCACTGCGGCACGGTCTTCGAGCTTGAGCGTAAAGCCACAGGTTGGCAGATGGAAGTGCTCCACCAATTTGAAGGGGGAGACGGTTCTTCGCCGAACGGCATAATTTTCGGCGCTAACGGTAACCTCTATGGCACCACCTCGGGCTACGGTGGGGACACCACCACTGGAGGCACGGTGTTCGAACTTTCCCCTCCGGCCGGCGGCAGCGGGCCCTGGACCGAGACTCTGCTCTATATTTTTTCCGGATACGCCGACGGAAGCCAACCGGCATCGGAGCCAATTTTTGACGCAAAGGGAAATCTGTACGGTACGACCTTCTATGGCGGCGATGGAAGCTGCAACCTGGGGTTGGGGTGCGGTGTGGTTTTTGCGCTTGCTCCTCCGTCTGAGCAGGGCTCGCCCTGGACGGAAACAGTCCTTCACATCTTCAAGGGTGGCCGTGACGGCGCCGATCCTTTCGCCGGGTTGATATGGGGCCGAGGTGGCCTCCTTTACGGCGCAGCCTCCGAGGGCGGAGGCTCCACATCTTGCAACGGGGGCTGCGGCACCGTCTTTGAGGTTGGGCGATAGCTGTTCTTAGCATCTTTGCGGCGCCATTGCCTGCCCTTGTCTAATTGCTGTTTTTCCAGTTCGCCGCACTCCGGAAGATGGGCCCGTCGAAGATTGAGCGCTCACGCCCACTTTGACGAGAAACGCCCGTTCCGCTCTCTTGCCTAAACGCGCGTCCCGAGGGGCTGGACACAGGGAAGGGTATGCTTTCCACCGCCTGCGAGGGGCAGCCTTGGGAGTGGCAACCTACGCCGCTGTTCTTATCCCAGTACACCGGATCGCCGTTGGAAACCGTCGCGTTCTGCACGTTGAACCAGTAAGTGCTGCCTGAAGTCACGGTCACGTTCAGGTTTGTCGCCGAGACCTTGTCAATGTCGTACCCGTACTGGTTGGTGGAAATAAACGTGTCCGTCAGGCTGCCGCCGCTGACGATGCCCGAGCCAAGAAGGGTCCCTCCGTTCGGTTGTGCGGGCCAGAATCAGTGCTGCAAAGAAGGCCTGGTGGGCAAAGCAGAAAAGCGAGGCTGCGCCAAAGAAGGCTAAGGCTGCCCCGAAGAAACGTGCTGG
This sequence comes from uncultured Acidobacteriaceae bacterium, assembly GCA_963782275.1. GTDB lineage: Bacteria > Acidobacteriota > Terriglobia > Terriglobales > Acidobacteriaceae > Bog-257. The sequence continues at coordinate 356,325 of CAWAJA010000021.1, forward strand.
TCGCAAGCTGATGAGCGCAGCCGCCAGAAAGAGGTTGTCGGCCTTGATGAAGGCATGTTGGACGGAGCGGAAGAAGGCTTAGACAGCATCCAATCTATCGGGAGCGGAAAAGCGAGCGGACGTGCGGAGGTTTCGACGTGTCACGCGGGAGATTTTGGCGCTGGGCTTGGCCTCTGAGCATTGCCGCTGCGGGAGTAGGCACTGCCGCGGTGGTCCTCCTCCGCGGGTGCTGGCACACCCACCTGAGCTGGCCTACGCGATACGATGACCACTATTCCTATCGAGTCTGTACCGACTGTGGCATCAAGCGACTGTTTGACCCCAAGTCTTTTCGCGGCTACGGCCCGTACAGCTACGACTTGCGAGAACTCATTGCCCGAGACCGCGCCCGCCGCATGAGACAACAAAAGATCACCGCCTGAAGGGAACGATCAGGTGCGCAGAAACTTGACCCCATGTCCGAGCGATGGCCGGCTAGGGCGACGCCGAGGATTGCCGACCACTCGTTCACGCCAACACGAGATTTTGATTTTCCTATACTCAAGCCCTTGACCTTACCTGGCCCTCCGAGTCTGCAACATCTGAGTTTTTGATTTTCCTAGAAATCAAGGGATCAATACGCTAAGGAAGCTGCAGCCGACCCTCAACGAGCCTCGATCAAGAAAACGCTAGCCCCGGTATTCCATGGGAAGCTAGCGAAGTATCACGGCTTGTGGTCGGTGGGATGCTCCACCCACTTATCTCTTCCGGCAGATGCTTGTAGAGGATCGCAGAAACGTTGTCTCATTGACGACCTTCTAGATCAGCCTAAGCTACGGAATGACCCGGAACACCGTCCCGCAACCATTGCCGTAGCCGCCGGCGTCACCGCACACCGGGTTTCCACCCGCCGGAGTCGTGCCATAGAGCACACCGTCTTTACCCAAGGACAGTCCAACCGACTCCGAACCGTGGCCGCTGCCGAAGTTGTAGATCACTTCGTAGCTCCAGGCGCCGTCCGGCATTCCCAGAGGTATAAGCTCAAATACCACTCCAAAGCCAAACTCGCCGCCTTGGGCGGCCGTGCCGTAAATATGTCTATCCGCACCCACAATGGGCCCGCCATTTGGGGAGTTGCCAGCGCCAGGGGGCGTGAAGTCGTATAGAACCGACTCAGTCCACGGGCCTTTTCGCGTTGGGCGCAATTGGAAGACATTGCCATTGGGCGATCCATATCCCGGGCTCCCCAGGGTCGCGCCGTACAGATTGCCATCCTTATCGAAGACCAAGCCCGGCTCGGGGAATGCGCCGTCGGGCCCCTGAAAGTCGTACACAGATACCTTGCTCCAGGTAGTCGCGGGCGGGCTCGGCGGCTCCAGTCGGAATATCTCGCCAAACCCATACTTGCCCCACCCCACCCTACCGTAGAGATTGCCATCCTTGTCGAAGACCGGGCCGGCAGGACCGCCCGTCGGGTCATGAAAAATGTGGATTACTTGTTCCTTCCACTCATCACCGGGCGCGGACGGCTTCTCTAACTCGTAGCCTCCTCCGTAGCAATACGTTCCCGTTTCATCGGTGCGACAGTATCCGCCGCTCCAAGCCATGCCGTAGAGATTTCCAGCGGCGTCCACCACGATACCGTTCGGTCCGGCGAGGTCGCCGTGTCCTCTGCCGCTAGGCACGCCCTGGAAACTATAAAGCACGGACTCAGTCCAGGCGCCTCCGGGAGTGGATGGCCGCACCACTTCGAAGACGGTGCCGCAGCCCTTGCTCTGTAGCACGATGCAATTGCCGTCACCACCCGCGGAAGTTGTACCGTAGAGATTGCCCGAATGGTCGGCAATCAAGGAGCTCTGAGGATACGCGCCGTCATTACCGCCCTGGAAGCGATAAAGCACTGTCTCAGTCCAAGCTCCGCCATGCTCCGCCGGTGGCGATAATTGGAAAACCGTACCGCAACCGGAGGGGCAACTCGCGCTACCTCCACCCAGGTTCGTGGTGCCATAAAGATTGCCATCCCCATCGGGTATCATGCTGGCCAATGGAGTGGCTCCATCGGCGCCGCCTTGGAAACGATAGAGCACGCGCTCTCTCGGGGCGCCGGCAAAGGCGAGCGGGATAGCGAGAAAACCACAAAGGAGCGCAGTCCCAACTGCAGACCATTTGCATGTCATAGGACCTCCACGAGCCAAGCTTAGCATGGTCTTAAATAGCTGGCGTGAACAGGCGATTACACTCACAATCCGACCAGCCCGATTATTGTGCAATGGCGATTTCAGTGCGCCGGGCTAAACCGGCATGAAGCAGAATTCTTACGAGAAAGGACTAGCGATCTACTCGGCCCCGAGTCTTGCGCTGATACCGCGAGGGACTCAGTGTTTTCACCGGGGAGGAAAGTGTGCCCTTGCAAGGCACACGCAATAACGTTGCGGAGAATTCCATGCGTCCCGTGGCTCTGGGCCGGAAGAACTGGATACACATCGGCAGTCCACAGGCGGGACCTAAGATTGCGGTGATTCTTTCGGTCGTGGAAAGCTTTCGGTCGTGGAAAGCTGCCGCAGGCTGAAACTACCGGTACGCGACATGTCTGCGAGCACGCTGGCCCCAAGTCATTCATTCTGAATACGTTAGAAATTTTGCGAGCCACAATGCACTGGTTTCATATCAAAGTTTCGTGACGCGCCAAATCTTCTGCGGCAACTCTAACTACTGCAATAACAGAAGTCGTGAGGAGGCCAAGGCGCGCAAGTTTTCTTAGATCATCCTGTCACTTTACTCGTGCTCTTCCCGTTCGGCGCAAGCATGTTGCCAATTCCAACCAGGACGGCCTACACGGTAAACTTCATCAATTCACGCGCGTCCATACGCCGAGTCCGCGAGTCATACCCCACCGTTTGAACGGGCGGAACGGAACAGGCGGCGTGCCTAAGTGTGCGCTGGTTTGATCGTCTGTTTCCGCCACCTCTGCGGCCCGCTTTTTCGCTTGGCAATTCCGCAATAAATGCGAATCAGGGGTCGCCGCGGAACCAGGGTTCCACATTTAGTCTCTTGTCCTGCAAAATCGTGCTCTTGCACAAGTTCGTTGAACGAAGCCCGAAGCTCCAGGAACGACACTGAATCTACTTCTTGACTGTTTCCTTTTCTAGCGTCTCCAGTTCTCGTGTCAGTTGTTCGGCTTGATCTCGAAGATGGTGAAGGCGCTCAGCCAGGGTGGGTACGTTTTCCTTGCTATTCGCCAAGGAGGGCGTGGGAGCGGAAGCAACTACTGCCGGCACTGGTCCTGCCGTTAGATCGGACAGGGCCTCGTCAAAGGTGTCCCGGTACGTTAGCCGGTCGCCCATAGCCAGTACAACTTTCTTGAGCTGCGGCATACGCGCTTCAGTTGCCTGAATGTAAATGGACTCTAGGTAAAGGAAGCCACCCGTCACAGGGAGCGCGATAATGTTTCCGCGCAGCACGCGCGAGCCCTGCTGGTTCCACAGCGTCAGGTCCTTGGAGATGTTCTGGTCCTGGTCGATGCGCGATTCAATCTGCATGGGCCCGTACATCAATTGCTGCTTCGGGAGTTGATAAAAGATCAGTTTCCCCAGTTGCTCACCATCGCATCGAGCGGCCATCCAGCCGATCAAATTGTCCTTGCCGCGTGGGGTGAAAGGCAGAATCAGCAGGTACTCGGGTTCTTTCTCCCCAGGCAAGGTAGCCACGACGTAGGTGGGTGCTACGGCCTCCGGTTGTCCAGACTGGCCGAACAGGTCGCGCGCAATCTCCCAAATGTCTTCCTTGTTGTAGAACACCTGAGGATCGCGCATATGAAAGATTCGGTACGCCTCTGCCTGGGTCCGAAAGAGAGCCTCGGGATAGCGGGCGTGCCGGCGCAAATCGGCGGGCATTTCTGACGCAGGGCGGAATAACTTTGGAAACAGCTTCTGGTAAGCCTGGATGATGGGGTCGCTCGGATCGAATACATATAAGGACATCCCCCCTGTATAGGCATCCACAGTGGCTTTCACTGCATTGCGAATGTAATTCGCGCCTTCCTCGATTCCAGCCACGGGAAGTGGCGCCGAATACGGATGTGAGAGAGAAGTTGTATAGCCGTCCACCATCCAAACCAGCCTGCCGTCATCGGTAATCACTAGATACGGATCTTGATCCCAGTGCAAGAACCCAGCCAGATGCGCCAGTCTTGCTTGCACCTTGCGATAAATCATCATGCGACTTTGCCCGGTCAGATACCCCGTGAAAACAATGTTCGGCTCACCCTGGGAAATCGCGGCGGCAATCTTAAGAGGGAAAGAGCCGACCGGAAAACCGCCCGTAGCCCTGGTAAGTCGAATACTTGTTCTGGTCGCCAGACGGATAATCGAACTCTTCGCGGGCGGTGTGAACAAAGACCGGATCCTGGGTTCTCTCGCCAAAGTAGATCTCCGGCCGGGAGAGCTGAAAGCCCGGCGATTTGATCTCCGGAGGAGCGTTCTCGATAAGCAGGACGGGCAGGCCGTCGGGCGTGATCTTGTTAACCTCTGCTACGACTGCGCCAAAGCCATGCGTATAGATGAACCGAGGATTGATCCAACTCTCGCTCGCTTCGGCGGACAACTGGGTGACGTCAATTTCGCGAGGCGACAGCAATACCTGCTTGATCCGGCCATTGATGAAATAGCGATCAACGTCGGTGTTGGGGGAAAGTGTAGTAAGGGCGCAATGCTTGAATCTGAGTGATAGTTGCGCCGTAGGCTCGAAGGTCCCAGAGCCGAACATTAGCGAGCAGCGTTGCGTCCTGGACAGGGTCAACCACGCCCTGACCGGACGGGTGTGAACGGGCTTTCGGTGGCGTTCCGGTTAAGGCCAAAGGCAGCGGTGGTCGCCTGGATATGGCGCTCAATGTAGGGCCGTTCGATTGAGATTTCATTCGGTCGCACGTAGACAGCGCGAACGATGGCCGGCGCAGGCCAATTGCAGGATCAAACAGGACATCACAAGGACGACCGCCTGCTTGAATTTCGACATCCAAACCAGCGGCAGTGCCGCTAAAGCGGAGATGATGAGGAGCCAGCGCAGAGGGAGAGTAACTTTTTCATCCACGTAATCGGCGCCGGTCATGAAGGCGTGAGAGTTGAACAGAAGCTCATAGTTGCCCAGATAAACCCAGGCAGCAAAACCGAGCAATAAAATCACTGCCATTACGCGGACGAAAGGGGTGCGTGTGGCGCCAGGCAACCGCAGGTAGCCTCCAAGATCAATCGCTTTCCGTCGGCCCATCCTCAAACCGGCCGTATTGCAAGCGTTCGACCAACTGCCATCCACGGGCCGTGGCCCAAAACAGCAGGGCGGAAAGAATCGCCAATACAAACAGAAATCCGAGTAGTTCCGAATAGAAAGGAAGATCGAACAGATAAAACGGCAAGGCGTGCGAAAAAACACGGTCCTGCCAAGCGTCGGGAGGTGCGGCGAGACCACGCGACCCGAAAAAGCGCATGACTGTCCAGAAGTCAATCGAGGCGGACGTGAACACAAGCGCTATCAGGGCCAGGCCGACTGGAACCAGGCGGGAGTATATGGGGTACATCCCGTTGACGGATGCCGGCGAAGTGCAAGCCGCGCGCATGAGCTGTGTATAGTGCGATGAAGGCCACCAGGGCACCCACGGCTGCGGGGGCAATGCTATACCACAGCATGCTGACCCACGTACTAACCTGCGCGACCTCTTTCCACCAGTTGTACTCAATGATGAAATTGGCTGCCGTCGGAATCGCCCAACCGATAAACGCCAACGACACTAATACAAAGATGAAAACGCGGATATGTGAAGGACGCATAAAAGCGATCTTTGGGTGTCCAGCAATCGCGCCGCTTCGAGGCCAAGAGGACACTCTTGAGCGACACGGCATGGCTATTAGTGGTCGAAATCGTATCACAGGCTTCATGTGTGACCTGCTAGACGGAGCTGACGTTCAGGGCTAGGTGCTGGAGGATCTCCCATCAGGTTACGCGGAAAAGTCTTGGCGTTCCCTGGAGACGGCGGAGGGAGAATGTAGCTGTGGCGATGCCGCAGGGCTCGGCGGCTCGGCAAGAACCTTGGCAGTACCACAAAAGATGCATCAATACTGGCCGGACTCAGACGCTGAGAGCAATGGATGCCAGTGCAGTGCCTTCAATCCGGCTTCGTATCTTGGCAAACGCGGTCTCTCGCGAGGTCGAGGTATCATCGGCGAAGGGTGAGAATCCGCAATCATCCGTCGTTCCGAGTGAGTCGATAGGAATAAACTGGGCGGATTCAAGCACGCGGTCTCGTACTTGCTGTGCAGTTTCCACCGCTCGATTGATCGGGTCGAAGCCAGACCAAACCAGCGACTGGCCAGCTGATCGCCAAGAGAGAAAATCGCTTCATATGGACACCTCTCGGATTCTACTCTGTCCTCCGGCCGCTGAATGTTCCTCAGGCGGAAAGCCTCTATTCAATCGAGCGCGAGGGTGACAAGGATTTTGGGCACTCCTATCCTGACTATCCTGATCTGCGTGATCGCAATGTCAGCTTTGATGCTCAGGTGGCGCTGGACGGAGGCGGGGGGCCGTCCCTAGTCTGGGGCGTGGAGGCGAGCGGGAACTACTTTGACGCGTTACGGATTCAGCCGTATCTCGGCCGTTTCTTTCAACCCTTCCGTCAACGAGATGTGCTAGTGTCATCTTGGAGTTGGAAATGAAAAACTTTGTGCTGATAACGTGTCTACTATTTGCTTCGAGTTTGTTTGCGGGAGATTGCGTCAAGAATCGGCGCGGTCAGACTGTTTGCGGTAACGGAACGACTGCCGCTAAGGTCAACCCGAATACGGGCAATGCTGCCGTTGCCCAGAAGAACTCGAACGGGGTAACGACCACTTGAACAAGCAATGGCGGCGAAGTTAAGAGCAAGAATGGAAAGGGTGTAGCACAAGGCCCGGGTGGTACCACCTGCGTCAAGACTGCGAACAACCAAGGCTGTACCAAATAAATTGCGGTAAGCCTCGAAGTATCCACCCAACTTGGTCTCGGCTGGGATCACCCACCTAATGCCCTTGAAACCGGGGGCCTGATTGCGCGTCTGCGGGGAGCTAAGGCGGACACGCACCGGCAGATCGCTCTTCAATTCCACGAACTCAGCCCAGCAATTAGCGATCCATTCGTCGTGTACCCGCTGCGCCGCGCAGCGTACTCAATACCGCTGCGGTTTTCAGCGAAAAACGGTGGCAACAGGTAAGTGACTCCCAAACAGAGCGTCAGCCGAGATTACGAGCGGGATGGCGATTTTATCACTAGCAATGCATTCGCCACGAGATGTGCTTTGGGACTAACCTCGTAAGATGACACTTTCCGCTCTTGGGAAGCAGGCGAATAGAGTGGAACGCTTTCGCAAGTTCGATCGCCAGGGAGCATGCCGATGAGCAGGGTCCTCGTGATTGGAAGTGATACCCAAGTCAGCCGCGAGATCGGCGGTGCCCTCTCAGCCGCTGATTTCCCCATGGAGTATTCGGCTGGTCATGCCGACACCCTCCACCCGGTTGCGCGTGCGATCGTTCGGAGTCGTGATCACCAGTCCCGACAGCACTGTCGAGGAGGACTTGGCCCTCCTGGAGGAGATGCGCGCCATCAGGCCTGGGGTAAAGAGCATTGTCCTGGCTCGTCATAGCACCCCGGACGAAGTCATTGCTGCCCTGCGTGCCCGAGTATTCGCCTGCTTCACACCGCCATTTGACCCACGCGAGATCGCGAACCTGGCCAGTAGTGCAGCATCCGACAGCCAATGGCGAGACGACATACAAGTTCTATCGGCCAAGCCGGGCTGGGTGTCAGTCCGGGTAAATTGCCGGCTCATCACGGCGGAGCGGCTCATGACGTTTGCGAAAGAGTTGAGTGCTCAATTGCCTGAGGATACTAGGAGCGAGGTGATGCACGCACTGCGAGAGATTTTGCTGAACGCGATGGAGCACGGAGCGGCGTTTAATCCTGAGCAGGTTGTTGAGGTCACTGGCGTTCGCACCGGAAGAGCAATGGTGTTTTACGTACGTGACCCAGGGGCCGGCTTCCGCCGGGATTCGCTTTCGCACGCGGCTATCGCAAATCCAGCCGACGATCCCGCGGCCCACATTATGCAGCGCGAAGCAGAAGGAATGCGCCCCGGGGGGTACGGTCTGCTCCTGGCGGCTGGTACCGTCTTCCACTCTGCCGTGGAAACACCGCGTGATTCACACCTTCGCCGGAGGGAGCGATGGCGGATATCCGGCGCCTCCGGCGCAGGTGTCGCTTGACGCGGCCGGCGGCCTGCTCAGCAGTCAGCGAGGGCTTGCGTCCCCGATACAGTCAAGCATGAAAATAGGTACATGTTCCATTTGCGGCGCCGGCGCACACAGGCGGGACAATCGGTTGCGCTGGCTCGAGAAGACGCCGTCGAGAAACAAGGTGTGCCCGCTGAAGGAAAGACGGCCTGCTCGTCTGAGGCACAACTAACAGCCACGTCTCGGGGCGTCAGCACTTACGGTGCGACCGTATTCACCATGACACTGATATCCTCCACGGAGCTCGCTACCACCAAGTCCGGTAACCTGCCGCTGACGAGATTTGCAATTGCTAATCCATCCGGAATGGGGAGGGTTACATATACTCCTTCTAACGCAAACCTGCCTCCCGCCTGGCCCAGGTAGACTACCAAGTTCGCACTGTCCAGATTCCCAAGCACAATATCGGTGATTCCATCCCCGTTGAGATCGCCGGCAGCAATGGACACAGTGGTCTGGCCGTACGACGGATAGTTTACGGGTGCGGCAAATGTGCCATCTCCATGGCCCCGAAGAATACTCAAACTGCCGCCGGCGTTGGCGGTCGCCAAGTCTAGCTTTCCGTCTCCGTTAAAGTCGGCCACCAGGATCGCGTTCGGTGTCTGCCCCGCGTTGAAATCCTGCCCCTTGACAAACGTTCCGTCTCCCACCCCAAGCAAAATCCGCACTCCACCCCAACCGGTGGCACCGCCTATGTTGTGCGTCACAGCCAAGTCTAGAATTCCGTCTCCATTGAAGTCGCCCACCGCCGCCGAAGACGTGGCCTCTCCCGCCGCGAAGTAGATTGGCTTTTGAAACGATCCGTCGCCATTGCCGAGTAAGATCGCGATACGCTTCTTTTCGGAATCGATAACCGCGAGGTCGACATTGCCATCGCCGTTGAAATCCCCGGCCGTCGCCCACTCCGGGTACGGTCCTGCCGGATAGTTCATTGGGCCCTGAAAAGTTCCGTCGCCATTACCCAAGTAGACAGCTAATCCATGGGTGGTGATCGCGAGATCCAAATGCCCGTCGTGATTGAAGTCTGCCGCTATGACTCTTCCGCCCGCGGTCCCTCCAGCCGACTCTGCACTCACGCCCGCAAGGCTTATCGGGGAGCGGAATCCACCATGGCCATCACCCAAGAGAATCTGTCCTCCGCTGGTCGCCAGATCCAGAAATCCATCTTCGTTGAAGTCACCCACCGCAACATTGCCTGGCGCCGACGCCGGCCGGTCCTTAGAAGCGTAATAGCGGGCATTATCCAGACCGAAGAGGATCGCCAAGCCGGTCTTCGCTATTAAGGCCAGATCGGGGCGGCCGTCGCCATTAAAATCTCCTTCATTGATTACCAAGGCCGTCGGATCATACGTTGCCGCAAGCTTGAAGCTGCCATTGCCTTGGCCTGCCAGCAGCATCGTGCCGGCGCCCGCCGAGAGCGCCAGCCAAGGGGCGCTTTGCCCCGCCGGGTGAATCGCGCGGATGGCAAACGGGTTCTCCCCAACAAAGTAATCCTTCAGCTTTTGGAAGCTGCCATTCCCGCGGCCCAGGAGCACCGAATAAGTCCCGCTCGCATAGTTCGCCACAGCCAGGTCCGCAATCCCGTCCCCATTAAAATCGGCCGACGTAACGCTGAACGGCTGCAAGCCAACCGTATAGTTCACGGCGCTGGCGAACGTCCCGTCGCTCTTGCCGATCAATACACTTACGGTCCTTCCCGGATCGGAAATATAACCCGCGTTGGCCACCGCCAGGTCCAAAACCCCATCGCCGTTAAAATCGGCCGAAACGATGGAACTCGGATTTAACGCCGTGGTGTAGGCGACCGGTGCTTGAAACGTTCCGTCGCCATTTCCCAAAAGGATGTCGATGCCACTATAGATGGTATTGGCGACGGCGAGGTCGAGCTTGCCATCGTGGTTGAAATCGCCGGCCACGATCGCTACTGGTTCGCCAAACGATGGGGTGTTGATAGGCGGCTGAAACGTCCCGTCCCCGGCGCCCAGCAGCACACTCACGTTGCCGCTGTTTGCATTCGTCACGGCGATGTCGAGAATATGATCGCCATTGAAGTCACCCACCGCAATTTTCTCTGGCAAGACACCAGCGGCGTAGAGAACTGGTTTTGCGAAGCCCCCCGGCTTGCCGAGAAAAATCCATACGCCACCGTTTCGGTCTGGAACAGCCATGTCTAGTTTGCCATCGTTGTTGAAATCGCCGACCCCGATATCGTTCGGAAAAGCACCGACCGGAAAGTACGCAGCCGAGACGAACAGCTTGCCTGATTCGCTCGCCTGCAGTGGCAAGAGGATCGCCCAAGCGCTGATTAACAATACGACACGCATGGCTGCTACCCTCCTGCCGATTATTTGGCCCCGCCCAGGTGGCTGTCAAGCAGTCAGCGCTGTGCGGTGTAGCCGAGGGGTACAGCTTCCTATGCAGGCACAAATACAACAGATCGCCAAGACCGCAGAAGTTGATCTGGTCATTGGCTGCGTAGATACGCGCAAAGCGCGGCGTGCCATCGACAAGTGGGCGCTGCATTCGCGCGTACTGTTGGCTCGACCTTGGCAACAACGCTTCCAGCGGTCAGTTCATTCTTGGGCAGCCCGAAAACCCAGTAAATCAAAGGAAGAAGCACCGCCTGCCGACAGTGACTGAGCTTTTTCCGGAAATCGCCGCGCCAGGCACGAAGGACGACGACCAGCCGTCTTGCAGCGCGGCTGAAGCTTTAACTCGACAGGAACCCTTCATCAACCAGAATCTCGCCTACCAAGCGTTGGGAATGCTGACCCAACTGCTCCGGGCGAGAATGATTTCAAAGGCCATGGGCGGCACCGTATCGCATTTCGTCCCCGGGAATGGCCAAGTGTGTCTTGATCAAAACGCGATCAATAATCTCTTCCGCGCAATCGCCGTATAACGTGTGTACCGTGCTGCGCCAGCCTGCGAAGTCGCCACGGAGGAACTCAGCATGGAAGCTTGCCGGATCCTTATCGTACTCGGCGTGGTAAGTTGTCAAAACGACTTCGCCCTGTTTTACTAGGCGATCGATCGTTTCTGCGTTTTGGAATAGATGCATGGTTGTCATCCTTCATGCGCGATTGATGGCATACATATATCAATCACGCCCTTACAACCAAGGTGCGACAAGCGGGAATGCTCGTCGGCGGTGGTGGGTTCTTCACATACGGTGTAGTCCGGGAAAGTACGATTAACCGCCTTCCCGGACCACAGATTTGCCGGAATTACACGGCTACGGCGACGTTATGGAAGGTCGACATGACCGTCTCAAACGTCTGGACCCGTGGCGTGCCATCAATTACGTTCGCCAAGGTCTTCAACACTTGTGGGTAGGTGTTGGTGTTGTACTCGTCCGCGTTGTTCTTGCTCTCCCACAGACTGATTGAAACCGCATCCTGGCTGCCGGAGTTGCACAGCGTGATTTCGTCCTTGAATCCCTTCTGCTTGCGCAGCAAAGGAAGAATCTGGTTCTCAAAAGTGCGCGTGTAATCAGACTGCATGTTGGATTTCAGGCGAAAAGAGATATTGCGTGCGTACATATTCAACCTCCTATAAGGTTGCGTCGCATATAAGAAGAAGGGAACTTCAGATGGGCTGACTTATATTCAGGGAACCTGAAAGAGGAGAGAGTTGGGAACTATCCTCAATACGAACTATAGCTGATCGCGCGATCATTGTCAAATCGATTGCAAATGACGATAGCCTACTCACTACATTGAGCCCGTAACTATTGCGAAGCTAACACTGGTTGCAATGCGAATAAGAAGATGAGGCGTGGACGCCGCCGCTCAATCAGCGTACGATTAACGGTGAGAGAGATTTTCTGGCTCTCATTCAGACCCCCTGAACTAGGTCAGCCGTTCTGTAGTATTCTCCCCTTGGTTGTGGCAGTCATAGGAGTTAAAGTGTCTAATCCCAAAGTCCAAGTTAGCCAGAAGCCTGACCCTTCCAAACAGCAAGAGACCTTGATCAAAGATTCAGCGGGTACCTTCTCAGAAGACCAGATACGAACCCGCGCCTACCAGATCTACGAGTCTCGCGACCGAACCGATAACACTCCTGATGGGGATTGGTTTCAGGCAGAGACCGAACTAATGGACCTCGTGAGTGGCAAATAGTCGGAAGAGCGTCACGATCGGAGCTCAGTCTCCACCGTTGTCATCCCGAGCGGAGTCGGGGGCCTGCGCTGAGCGAAGTCGACGGGATTTGCTTTTTTCGTTTTCCACCCCCGCGGCGCGCTCTTTAGATCGCAGCGCAGTCTTCGCTGTACGACTGCGCTTTCGCCGTTGCCACAATCTCTTCGCGTAAACCTTGGTTCAGGCTTGCGCGCACCGCAAACCCCCGATGAAGCCTTGCGATCCGCCTTTGCGCTTCCCGTCGCGCAGCCAGGTCAACAAGCTCTCTTCGTGCGGTAGCGGTGCAGTTTAATCCCGGTTTGTGCAAGATTGACCAGACATCCGAGCGTTTGGCGGAATATCGTGACAGGGAATCCTCTTCTTAGGGGATGATTTGAGTAGCACAGAAGCCGCCCTGGCTGAGTTCCGGGTGGCTTCTCTCTTGCAGAAGCTTATGCCGATCTGAAGCCGCCAATGTCCATCTAGGCACTCAACGTCAGGTTCACGACATTTTGAAAGACCTACAAAGCAGAAAGTCGAATTGGCTGCGAGATGCAGCGAAACGAATGGCGCGCGCAGTGGAAAAAGAGTGGAAAGAATACCGCAAAGGTTGACGGCCTTCCGGTTCCTGAGAGCGGGTTGCGAAGGCGCCTGGCTCAGGCAACTCGCCGCGCATTTCTCATAGGACGCTGACGCAGGAACTTTTCGATTTGCGCTTGTAATTCACTAGCCATGTTCTTTTTGGCATCTTCGAAACTACTGCCACGAACCGTGATCGACGGGCTTTTACAGAGCCGCTTCCAGCCATCATCTTCCGACCAGAAATCACAGTTAATCGGTACGCTAGCGGTCACCTGTAGGTTCACTACTTGAGAACTCATGATTACTCCACGCAAATCTTCGTTGTACAAGTCGATCATCGTAAAAACGCACGCTGATCATGCTTGGCATGTAAACTGCGCCTTCGGGGAAAAATATTATGCCATGTCGGCCCTGGTGGCGGGATGTCTCCCGCTAGCAAAGAGGAAAGGCCGCAGGTTCGCGGCCCTGAATCTCTGTCTATCTGCATGCATTTTCACGTTACGCGATATTCCTATGAGTTGTCTGGTCAGAAACGACCACTTTTGCGGAAGTCAGCGTCGGTACAGCGCCCATCACTTCTGGTTCCAAGCCACAACCGCAGAGGCATTGTTACCTGTCTAGGGCCCATTCTGCTCGCCCCTTGACCTTCGGCCCATGTGCAGCGACAGCAGCTTTGCGGGCCGACTCCGCCATGCGGGGCTTCGCCATTTCTCTCGCAATGTCGGCGAGCGTCGCTCGGGTGTATCCGTTCTTCTTTGACTTCTTCCGCGTCATCTTCCCATCATGTCACGCGTCGAGAGGCAAGAACGGTCAATTCAGACCGGCCTCTACCGAACACCAGCCCAAGTCACTCTTGGAGCCTCACGCGACTAAAAGCGGCGAGGTTGTTTCCGAGTACGCCGCGATCCAGGCATAATCCCGAGAGAGGCGGGCGCCGCCAATCGGCTGCGAAGAGGCCCTTCCACGGCTATCGGGTATAGCAGTCCGTGGTGGAAGGAGCTGATTTTCTGCAAAGCAGACAGCTCAGCCGGGTACGCGACCTTTCGACGTACTTGGCAACCGACGCGGAAATGCGGCGGCTGCGACATCGTGGCTGACCATTTCCGTACGAGAGCAGCAAAAGAACGCTGACAACGAGCCTGCCGAAGCGGCTTCTCAGCTCTCGCGGCGTGCCCGCACCTAGCATCTAGCGCAGGATCAGGCTCAGGTTGAACGCTCCGACATGAACCAACTGCCGCTTCAAAATATTGTCCCGTCCGCGTAGGTGGCAGCGCCTCAGCCCGCCGGTCTCGTAACAGTGCGCGAAGCTGCGTTCCACCAACTCGCCACGTCGCCGTAGTAAGCTCTTGCCGTACTCGCTTTGTACCCGCCGCCGATTCTCGTAAACCGCCTGCTGTTCCGCTGGCTTACCTTGCCAGTTACGCCGCCCTTTTTGCTGCTTTTCCGGTATGTAGCTGTGTACCTCGTAATGCTTCACCCGCTGCAGGACTGCGCCGCTGTGATACCCCTTATCGGTGACCAACTCTTCGATCCCGTTGACGTTCACCTGGGGCTCCTGGTCGGGCCGCAATTCCGCTTCGCGATCTGCCAACTCCGCCACGGTCATGCCTGCCTCGCACAGGGTTGCCTCCAAGCTCGTCGTGTCCCCCTTATCGGCACCCGGCAAGGTGACGGCCAGCACCGCGCCCGTATCCAGATCGACCGCATGCTCAGCCTTGTGCGCCAAGTGGGTACGCCCATCCTTCATCTTCGTAATCCGCGCATCCTCGTCCGCTGGACTCTTCCACTCCTGGTTGGACATGCGCTTCTTGCGCTTGCGGTCCAGTCTTACCAGGTCTTCGCGGGTCGGGGTTGCGATGCCCGAGGCCTTTGCTAATCCTCGCAGAAACTCCTCGTAACTCTCTCCCGCGTCGCGCCGCACGATCGAGCGCATCGCCGCGTTGGCTTCCAGCGTCGTAGCATCGATAGCGATCCGCTGGCCCTTCAGCAGTCCACGATCCGCCAGTACGCCCAGCACCCAACTGAATACTTCGCGATGGGTGCCCACATCGATCAACCGTCGGGTGCGCGATATCGTGGAGTGGTCCGGCGTGTTCTCGTCCAACCCAATGCCCACAAAACGCCGCAGCGCCAGCGAGTCCGCCAGTCGCCACGCAATCCCGCGCTCGGCCCCGATGCCTTCGAAATATCCGATTAGCAAAGAACGAAAGTAGATCCCCGGCGTCAGTGAGGGCCGTCCGAACTTGGCCGCGTAGAACTTCGCGCACCGCTTCTCGACAAACTCGTCGAAGCCCTCGGCCTCCAGCAACTCATTCAGCTTCTGGTAGAACGGATGTCCCGGCGCGGCTGCCAACTCCGTGTGCGCGACCCATATCCCCTCTTGCTTCTCCCGCTGCTTGCGTGTCCCCATCGCCATGCGCTGATTCTACGAACACAGCTTGTGGATACGTCGCAAGTTTTTGCGCACGTACCCTTCGCGAGCGAAGCTTTCATCTTGTTCTCGCCGGCATCCTTGAGTTCCGGGACTGTCTGGGCTGGCGAGAGGAAGTCCATCGCCATGTCTCCACCGCGACTGAAGGTCGGCTGGAATTCTTTCAGCGTAAGAAACACTTCGCGGTCGTAGTTGCCAGCGTGCTGTTTCGGTTCGATGTAAACCGGCCCGACCAGTCCGCTGTATTGGCCTGCCGCGAGATTCGCTCCAGCGCGGACGTGGGTGTGATAGAAGCGGAACCCCGATGGCCTCGGCACAAACGAGATTCTGCGGCTGCCGTGGGAAGGTATAAACGGAGTACCCTCTTCGGCCGCTCCATCGACATCGGTAGACAGGAACTGCCCGTGCCAATGCAGTTGTTCCGGCGTATCGGTCTGGTTGAGAACATCAATCGTTACTCGCTCGCCTTCTTTCAGGCGAAGAAGCGGTCCGGGGAACTGCCCGTTGTAGTTGGTGACCGAGATAATGCGATTTGGTGCCAGTTCGATGGGCGTGGTGGCGATCGTGAGGGTGTAGTCGGCTGGACCCTCGCTCGGCGAAGCAGCTTCATTATCGCCCGCCAGCGCCGACTGACTCGACAGGTTCGGTGGGGATAGCAGAGTGGCACCCGCAACCGCTCCGGCTGCTTTAAGGAAGTTCCGGCGAGAGGGGTGGAAGCCTGACATGATCCCCACGCTTGCGACGGACCGCTGACTCGCGGCTCCGCAACTCAACTATATCGAATTTCGATGACCTTATTGAACTTTCCGGAGCGGGGTTTCAGTGAGTCACCATTGGGTTGTCAGACTCCGGGCTTGTAGGGGGAATTGCAAGACTCCTCACGAAACGAGCAACTCTGAGCTTATATTGCGGCTCTCCGAAGCAGCTTTTCGAAGGAAAACAGCGCGGTTGACCGGCTCGCTCAAGACCATGGCAACCGTCTTCAACCAGTTAATGCGTCGGAAGGGTTGAATTCATGTCCGAAGTGGTGTTTCGCACTTCCGCAAAGCAGTTCTATACTGCCCGCCGACAGCATGGCCCTTGCACCTTCCAGCCCGTCCATTCCGGTGTGCCGCGAGCGCGTGGTGAGAATTGAACGCGGATCGGATCCAGCCGCGTGCATGTTTGCGAACCAAACAAAACTTCTTTTGTCCCGCAGTCTCGTTCCTTACGTCGCCCTCGGAGACGAAATCGCGTTTCCGATTCCAGCACCAGATGCAGCGGGTCCGGAAATCCTCATCACCAAGAATGCCGCCTCCGGAACAAGCCGTTATATCTACCAGGCTCCAATCGGATATATCAGCCAGCCCAGGCCGGACAAACGACATCAGCACTTCGTTTCTGCCGAAGTTCACCGTGGAAGCCTTGGCATCAATACGATTTTTCTGCCTTGCGAGGTCCTGCGGGAGTACTTCTATCGCCTCCCGCATACAACCGAGAGAGTCGATCATCCCGCCCTGTACGAGGTCTTGCGCATCCCAGCCAGTGCTTCGCCCTCAGAGCTTCGCGTGGCTTTCAAGCTGCGTGATCTGGAGCTAAGAACGGCGGGTGTGCCGCACAGAGAGCGAGTGGCGCTGGAGCGGGCCTTCAACATCGTTGGCCAGCCGGAGCTGCGCGCTTGCTATGACGCTCTGCTCGCCGATCCCGAAGTCCCCGCCATATTTCCCTATGGTGGATTGGGCTCTCTTCTCGTGGCCGGCGAGCCTCCCCGAGACGGCCAAACATTCTTTGCCCGCCGCATCCTCGCGTTTTCGCCCGATCTCCGGCGCCGACGGTTCCATGTGCCACTGCGCAAATGTGATTTCTACGACGACCGAGCATTTTGCCGCGACGCGCGGCGCAAGCTGGAGTTTTGGCTCGACCCAGCCGTCCTGCACACACTCTGGGAGCGCAACTGGAATCAGTGGAAGCACCTGTTAGGGACCAAGATCGAGGTCGAGGGCACATTCGTCCAGTGCAGCAAATACCGCAAGCGTAGTGCGGGGTGGGAGATCGTTGCCTGGGAAACTGCGTTGCCGAGTCGGTTGGGAGTCAAACTGCCGCCCGATTTCCAGCAGCAATTGGAGACGGCCAGAACAACCTATCATCGCTTCGGCCAGTATTCGCGGGCTCTGGATCAGCTCCGGCTGCGCCTGGAAAATCGGGCAGTCGAGAAAGCGGAGCTGGAGCGGATGTGCTCTGAGTTGCGTATCCCGGGTGACTTTGATGTTGCTCAGATCAGCTGGCGCCCTGATTATGATCCGTTCTTCTATCGCCAGCTCTCACGCCGGGCACGCCGGATCTATCTAATGAAGGCAGCTTCGCATACGAGAGATCTACCGCCGAGTCTTGGCCCGCGGAAATTGCGTATGCGATGAAATCCCTCACTGCCTGACGGTCGAGAGCATCGGTGCCGTCCTTCCGTACCAGAATGAACGTCAAGCCCGAGATCGGATACGCACCTTTGGCCGACGCAGGAGGGTTCACAATGGGTATACGTACGTCGTTCGCCAGCGCCTCACTGAATGCGCCAATGGCCGCCGCAGTCGATGCTGGACTCGCAGCTACGAACTCGCCCGCCTGGTTCTGAATCGAAGCGGTCGGCACGCCATTTTGTTTGGCGTAGCTGAGTTCCAGATAGCCAATCGCTCCGGGAGCCTGTTTGACGATATCAACTATACCTTTGCTGCCGTCAGCGCCGATTCCAACCGGCCACTTTACGGAAAGTCCGGTACCTGGATTCGCGGCCCAGTTCTTGTCGACGCTGGTGAGGTAGTTCGTAAAGATGTTCGTTGTCCCGCTACCGTCCGAACGGTGGACGACAATTACGGCGGCATGCGGTAATTTCACCCCAGGGTTGTCTCGGGCGATAGCCGGATCTTGCCAGCTTATGATGTTCCCAAGGTAAATGCCGGCCAAAGTCTTGGCGCTGAGTCTGAGGGGAGCGCTCAGGCCGGGCACGTTGTAGATGATGCAAACGGGGCCAGCACTGGCTGGCACTTGCACCATCGGAGCGATTTCCTTGACTTGATCATCGCTTAGAGGGGCGTCGCTGGCGCCGAACTCAAGAAACCCTTTCTTCATTTCCTCGATCCCGGCTCCGCTGCCGATTGGGCGATAGTTCACATGAACGGGATGCGTCTGTTCGTAGCTGCTGGACCAACGCGCCATCAGAGGAGCAATGAAGGTGCTGCCAGCCGCTCCTAGGGTACGCGTGTTGGTGCCGGTGATCGGGGCTTCTTTCGCTTTCCCCTCTTCTGAATAGTCGCAGCCAGCGGTTACAGCAAGCGCCAGCGCCGCCGCGACGAATAGGCTAAAGGCCAGCGATTGATGTTTGCGCATGAGAGAAGCCTCCTTGAATTCGGGGTTATGGAGTGCCAGCACAATGGATGCCTGCAAACCAGGTTCTTGGTTCGCCGTTGTCTTCTATCGTAGGCGTAGCCGGGCGCGTCAATTAGGCACGGCGAAAAACCGGACGTCGATATTCGATCCCGAGCCCGAAGGCTTACTCTTGAGTTCCAAGGTGTAAGCATCGCCGGGGAGTGTTTTACCCAAAACCAAATCAGAGTCGCTTTGCGATATCACGTGGTACTCGGGTCCCAACTCCTGCGTCACCCGAACGAGGTAGACTTGCGGCGTCGATTGGCTTTGGACGTGCCAATCGACTTCCACGTTACCGGGTCGTTTTGCGATAGCTGGTGGGCCTTGAAGCGTGTCCTGCGATGAGACGATTCGTTGCTCAACCAGATGCACCTCATCCATTACATCCGGGCTGGGCTGGCGCCCTCGGTGGCAAGCTGCGAACTGCAAGACACAGCACAGCAACAGAGGGTTCACAATCCAAGCCCGTTGAAACCTATTGCAAGCCCGACGGTCCGGAGGTGCCCCCTGCCAGTTCGCTGCGCGGCAGTCGCTGCCTAACACAGCTTGGTCGGATGGAGAGCCTTCCTGCTCACGAATCTGTTCTCTTCCAAATTGACAAACATTGGTGATCAACATTGTCGCGGAGCATGGTACCATGTGTCTATGCTTGTATGTGAATATATGGTTAAAGCGATTTGAGGCGGGCTCCAGACTTTCTGGTCTGCGGCCCCGATTGTCGCGAGGTCGGAGCCGCAACGTTCAGGCTCCGGCATAGCTCAGAAGAATCAGCAAGGAGAACTCATACATGTCGAAACTTCAGGTATATGACCCGGCGATGTGTTGTTCCACCGGTGTTTGTGGGCCCAGTGTAGATCCTGTCCTGCCGCGCTTCGCGGCCGATCTGGAGTGGCTGAAAAGCAAAGGCGTCGAGGTTGAGCGATACAATCTGGCGCAAGACCTTGCCGCATTCGCGGCGAATCCCACAGTAAAGCAGGTTCTTAGCTCGCAAGGCACGAAGTGCTTACCGATGGTGCTGGTTGATGGGAGAGTGGTGTCGCGGAGCGACTACCCCACTCGCGAGCAACTCGCAAACTTTACTGGTGTTCCCTATGAACCTGGCCCGGTGTTCAAGGAGCGCGCGGCCGATCTCGTTGGTATTGGCCTGGGAAGCTTGGAAGCAAAGAAATGAAGCTGCCTGGCGAGATGACCCGAAATCTTCTCTTCACCGGCAAAGGCGGAGTCGGCAAGACCTCTATTGCGTGCGCCGTTGCCGTTTCATTGGCTGATGCGGGAAAACGCGTTCTACTGGTGAGTACCGATCCGGCCTCGAATCTCGACGAAGTGCTCACCACAAGTCTTGGGATACGCGCAACAGCGGTCGAGAGCGTACCCGGTCTTTTCGCCATGAATGTCGATCCAGAAGAAGCCGCGAGGGAATACCGCGAACGCGTTGTCGGTCCGTACAGGGGAGTTCTGCCCGAATCCGCCGTGAAGAGCGTCGAGGAGCAGTTGTCGGGCGCCTGCACTCTTGAGATCGCAGCATTCGATGAGTTCGCAAAGTTGCTGGGCGACGATCACGTCACGACCCAATTCGATCACGTGATCTTCGATACCGCACCGACTGGACACACGCTAAGGCTGCTGCAGCTTCCCGCCGCCTGGTCAGGATTCATCGAGACCAACGTCGGTGGGACTTCATGTCTAGGCCCTTTGGCCGGACTGCAAGCGCAACACCAACTCTACGACAACACGGTACGGGCTTTGTGCGACAGCGGGAGAACCACGGTTTATTTGGTGACGCGGCCTGAAAGCTCTGCGCTGGCCGAGGCCGAACGCACGCGCCGGGAACTGGAAGCTCTTGGTGTTTGCAATCAGCGCCTGATTGTAAATGGTTGCTTTCGGGCCGGTGAGAGGAATGACGTAATTGGCGAGGCGCTGGAGAGTCGCGGCTATGCGGCCCTGTCGGCAATGCCGAATGGAATTCGCCAACTGGCGCGATTGGAAATCCCACTCGTGTCGAGAGCCTTGATTGGGGCAGATGCTTTGCGAGACCTAGGAGGAGCAAGCTCCAGTTGCCCGGAGGATTTTGAGCTCGATCATGACGTCGTTGCCTTTCCTCCCTCTTTGGCGGGGTTGATTCCTGACATCGCCGCCCAAGGCAAGGGCGTGATTATGACCATGGGAAAGGGAGGGGTTGGGAAGACAACGGTTGCAGCCGCAATTGCAGTTGAGTTGGCACGCCTGGGTCATCCTGTTCACCTGACCACCACCGATCCCGCGGCTCACCTCACCATGGCCCTGGAGGGAAGCACGCCCGGTCTGACGGTCAGCCGGATCGATCCTGCGGCTGAGATTCGCGCTTACACCGAGGAAGTCTTGCGTGAATCGGGCGAGGGCTTAGATGAAAAAGGGCGAGCGCTACTGGAAGAGGACTTGCGGTCGCCTTGTACCGAAGAGATTGCCGTCTTCCGCGCTTTCGCCCAGACGGTAGATCGTGGAAATCACGGATTCGTTGTGATCGACACGGCGCCAACCGGGCACACGCTTTTGTTACTGGATGCCGCAAACGCCTATCATCGCGATGTCGAACGCAACTTAAGCTACATCCCCGACAGCGTTCGCCGACTTTTGCCCCAATTACGTGATCCTGACTTTACGAAAATCCTGATCGTGGTTTTGCCGGAAGCGACGCCAGTCCACGAAGCTGCACGGTTGCAGAGCGATCTTGCTCGGACTGGCATTACACCCTATGGATGGATCGTCAATCAGAGCTTTGCCGCCACAGATACCAAGGATCCTATTCTCTCGAAGCGGGCAGGAATTGAAGTGCGCTACATCAACGAAGTAAAGAAACTTTCCAAAAGAGTGTATTTGCTTCCTTGGCAGCCGGACGCCCCAGTCGGAGTGGAGCTTCTACAGGAACTGGTCGAAGCCGGCTCGCCCCGATAAGGATAAAGAGGTGCAATTGATGAAAGAGTTGGAACAGTACTTTAAAGCATTAGGAGACAACAATCGGCTGCGGATCATTAACCTGCTACTGCACGGTGAGCTTTGCGTATGCGACATCCAATACGTTTTGGAGAATACGCAGCCGAACGTTTCCCGCCATCTGGCTTACCTGAAAAACTCCGGAATGGTGCTCGATCGTCGGGACGGCTACCGCATCTATTACCGCCTTACCGATCCGGGAGAGGCGACCAAACGCTCGCTGTTTGATTTCCTCCGCCATGTTTTCGGAGACGAGGAGCAGCTGCAGCGAGACACGGAACGTTTGAAAGATGCCATTGCGGCGGGTTCTTGCACAGTCAGTGAATGGAAACCCTATTCCGCTCTGAGCAGGCCCAGGACTGGTCGATCCTCTTCGCGCGAGGCAGCCAGGGTTTGATTTATTCGCAGTTGCGAGGTGCAACCATGCAAGGACGTTACAACGTACTGTTTTTGTGCACTGGCAATTCCGCCCGCTCAATCATGGCCGAGGCCATTATGAAGCGTAAGGGTCTTCCGAATTTCATTGCACATAGCGCAGGCAGCCATCCGGCCGGGTTCGTGCACCCCGAGGCGCTGAAGCAGCTCGAAGCGGCACGGCTACCCACCGAGGGACTGCGCAGTAAGAGCTGGGAAGAGTTCGCACAGGACGGTGCCCCTCCCCTGAACTTCGTATTCACAGTCTGCGACAACGCCGCGAAGGAGGTCTGTCCCGTTTGGCCAGGGCAGCCGTTGACCGCCCACTGGGGCGTTCCCGACCCGGCCGCCGTCCAAGGTACTCCCGATGAGGTAACTCGCGCTTTTCGCGACGCGTTCATGATGCTCGACCGCCGAATTATGCTCTTTATGTGTCTGCCACTGTCGAGTCTCGACAAGCTCGCTATACAGAAAGAGATCGATCGCATCGGTCACGAATGAGCGCGACTCTCCAGCGACGGATCGTGGCAGAGTTTCTCGGTACGGCGTTGCTGCTTGCCGCAGTTGTGGGTTCAGGAATTATGGGTGAGCGACTTGCTGCGGGCAACGTCGCTATCGCTCTGCTTGCGAACACCATAGCCACCGGCGCAGCGCTTGTGGCCCTCATTCTTACGTTTGGTTCGATATCGGGCGCACACTTCAATCCGGCAGTAACGCTCGCTGACGCCTCACAGCGGGGGCTCCCTTGGGCTGAGGTACCCGCTTACCTGCTTGCTCAGATCACAGGAGCATTTGCTGGCGTTGCCGGCGCTAACTTGATGTTCGGAGAGCCGCTGTTTTCCGCGTCACAGCATGCCCGTAGTGGGGTGCTCAACTGTTCAGCGAGTTCGGCGCGACGTTCGGCTTGCTCTCGGTTATTTGGGGTTGTGTGCGAACCCGAAACTCATTGGTCCCCTTCGCGGTGGGCGCCTACATCACCGCGGCCTATTGGTTCACGGCATCCACCTCGTTTGCAAATCCTGCTGTAACGCTGGCTCGTTCTGCGAGCAACACATTTGCGGGAATTAGGCCCGCTGATGTGCCTGGCTTTATCGCCGCTCAGCTCCTCGGTGCTTTTGCTGCCACCGCGCTGTTTCGCTGGCTCGTGCCAACACTTCCGTCGGAGGCGTCGGCTGTTCTCGTCCCACACGAGGAAAAGGAAAACGCGAAACATGGAACATAAGCAACGGGTGGTCATCTTGTGCACTGGCAATTCCGCGCGAAGCGAAGCTCGCCGGATCGGCCGTGGCGGCGTTTTTATCTTATGTGTCCATTTGTGGCGATATTTTCATCTTGTGGGGTCTCTGATTCTCACTTCATGGGGGCACGGTTAATCTAAGTCGTCGTTTTTGCTGCCCTGCCATTTTCACGTTATGCGTCAACCCACACCTCCTCTCCTCCTCCTCTCTCCCAGACCTCTCCTCCCCCTCCATTCCACCTTCTTCTAAGTGCGGGCTGAGGCCGCCCAACGTTGGGTTTGCAGCAAACTGTTTAGGCGCTGGATTCTCATCGCGCGTAAACTAAAAAATCACCCGTGCGCCGACTCGCAGAATCAATAACAGGAACCAACTTCTCCTTCGAGGTGCTCGCATGCAACTCAAGCCCTTCCTGCTCGATGCCTGGCTCGACCAGTACGAACACGACATAGAATTCAACCTCGCTGCGAGCACCGGACCGACGTGGACCGTAAACGACATCCTCGCCCTCGCCGACGACGAAACGCGCCACCGCTTTCTGAACCACAACCTGGTCTACAGCCGCCCCGCCGGCGCCGACAGTCTGCGTGAGGCGATCGCTGAAATGCAGCGTGTCCCGGTAGAGGCCGTCCAAATCGTGACCGGCGCCTCCGAGGCGCTCGTGGCCCTGATGTGGCTGGCCGCCGAGCCCGGCGCGAACGTAATCATCCCGCTGCCTGGATTCACTACTTTCTCGGCGCTCCCGGAATCTCTTGGCCTGGAAACCCGATTCTATCGCGTGCGCCGCGAGAACGGCTTCCGCATCGACCCCGACGAGATCAAGCGGCTCGCCGACTCGAAGACCAAGCTCATCCTGGTCAACAGCCCGCACAACCCCACGGGCGCGACCATCGGCGACGGCGAAATGGAAGCCCTGCACGACTTCACCGCCGAGCGCGGAATCCAGCTGGTGAGTGACGAGGTCTACCATCCCATCTACCACGGAAGGCAAACGAAATCGGCGGCGCGCCTGCCGCACGCCACCGTGATCGCCGACCTGTCGAAGGCATTTTCGATTGCCGGCGTGCGCACGGGATGGATGATCGAGCACGACGCCCAGCGCCGCCAGCAATACTGGACCGCGCGCGCCTACTTCTCGATCTGCAACACCACCACCGGAGAAATTCTTTCGGAAATCGCAATCCGCAAACGTAACGTCGTGCTCGGCAAGACCCAGGAAGCCGCCACCCGAAACCTCAAGCTCCTCGAGCGCTTCATGGCGGACCATCGCGACGTACTCGGCTGGATTCCGCCGCAAGGCGGCATGACCGCGTTCCCCTGGCTGGTGAGCGGAGAGAACGACCGCCCGTTCTGCCAGGCCGCCACCGAGCGTGGAATCCTGCTGGCTCCCGGCGATTGCTTCGATGCGCCCTCGCATTTCCGCCTGGGCTTTGCCGCCGCCGGAGACAATTTCTCCAAGGCGCTCGACCGCTTCGGAGCATTCGTAAAGAGCTGGTCGGCGAAGATGGTCACAGCATGAGGGGACTTGCTGCGACGCGATTAACAGTACTTAATTGGAGCGAAGCGGAGGCGGAGGAATCTGCTTCTCGGCTTGTGGACCGTGAGCTGCGAGAAATCCCGCCCGCTACCGAGATAAATAGCCACCGCGAAAGCCCTATACTTCCGTTCTAAAACCGCCAGTAGCAGCCCGTGGTATCCGACCCAAACCCAGCCAACACCTAGCTCGCTTCTCCCCACGCCACAACTCAGCCTCAACAAAACCTCAGGTACCTGAAGGAGGGTGCCTCGCCATGCCAACTGAAGACACAACGACATCTCCCTCGGGACTGGATGTGACCAAGCTCCTCTTGGAGCTTGAAGTCCCGTTTTCGCCCGACCAAGTCCGTTGGCGGGTTACCAACACAACCAACGACAAGAAGCGCGGTCAGATCGTGCCGTACGCCGATTCCCGCGCCTACACTGACCGGCTGAACGCGCTATTCACGCCACAAGGCTGGACCCGCGAATACAAGGTAGAAACGATGACCAATATCACCCGCGTAAAGAAGGGCGAGAGCATCGTCTCGGGTAAGGTCCTAGTCACCTGCACGGTCACGATCCTTGGCATTGGGTCGCATTCAGGCACCGGCGAAGAATGGGCCGACGACGATAACGGCATGACGTCAGCCGATGCGCAGGCCTTCAAGCGGGCCTGTTCGTGCTTTGGTCTTGGCCGGTATTTCTACGATATCCAAGCCGTTTGGGTTGATCTCGACCAGAACCGCCAGCCAGTGAGGACACCGGCGTTGTTCGCCTGGGCCCTTCCGGAGAATTGGCGCAAAGGAATGCGGCCTTCGGGTGGGAATGGCAACGGCAGCGCCGCTGCAGCCTCCAACGGCCCAAATGGACGAAACCAAGCGAACAGGAGCAATTCCCCAAGGGTTTCCGGCAATGGCCACACTCAAGCCGGAGACAGCACAGCCAGCGCGAGCGGAGGCAACGGCGACGATCTCGATGCGCGCATCCTGAGCATGGAAAAGGCTGTCGGCACAGTGTTGTACCGCAACATCCTGCGCGAGTACGGACGGGTCAATCAGCCGAAGTTGATCCGCGATCCCGCCGTTAAGCGGAATGTTCTACAGATGCTGGAGTCAGTTGCGCGCGGGATCGATCGTTTGGAAGCAGTCACAAAGAGGCTCGATCCGAACACTGTTGCGGCGTTGCTCGCTAAGCTCCAAGCCCCTCCTCTCGGCGAGATTTCTGACCTGAAGACGTTGCAACACGTGGTCTTCGGCCTCGAAGAACTCGCTGGTTCTCGACCAACATCACGCAGCCTAATCACCACCACCGCCACCACGAATGCGAGGGCACAGGGATAGGTGTGCCCTTCGCTCGTTGAACACAGCCAGAAATGGCGTCCATACCAAAAAAACTCCACGACAAACATGCGGAGGCGGAAACGTGTCTCTGAAGGCAGTCACACAAATCTCTCAAGTCCGCGGCGGCTCGCAAGCGCGCATCATGCTGGCCGATGACGGCAGGAAATACGTGACCAAACTCCAGGGCAACCCACAGTGCACAAGGGTGCTGGCCAATGACTACTTGGCCTGCCGTCTGGCGCGGATGATCGGGCTCAGCGTGCCGGAACCGGTCATTATTCTCGTGGACGAAGAGACGATCCTGGAGCAGCAAATCACCTTCACCCTAGCTGGCCGGGCGGTTGCGGCGCGACCCGGGCTTCAATTTGGTTCTTCCCTGGTACCCGGCGAGGTCTTGGACTGGCTGCCAGGGACAATGCTTGGGCGGGTTAGGAATTTGAGGGAATTCGCCGGTCTGCTTGCCTTTGACAAGTGGACTGCCAACGCCGATGGCCGGCAGGTCGTATTCCACAAGAACATTCGCGAGCGGAAATACACCGCATCGTTCATCGACTTTGGCTATTGCTTCAATGCGGGCGAGTGGAGTTTCCCCGACGCTCCGCTGCGGGGAGTCTACGGGCTCAATGATGTCTATGAGCGGATCGAATCGTGGGACGACTTTGACCCATGGCTGTCGCGGATCGAGAGATTCCCCGCGCGGCAGTTGCAGGGCGTTGCGGACGAGATTCCATGCGAGTGGTATGGCGAACGTGCAGAACTGCAACGCTTACTGAATCGCTTGTTGGAGCGCCGCTGCATAGTGCGCCAGCTAATCGAAGACTTCAGGAATTCCAGCAGAAACCCGTTTCCAAATTGGACCACGACCACTTTGCCGACCGCTACAGAGTACCTGAGTTCAGCTATCTGTTGACCAATGCCATCATGTGAGGAGCATATCGTTCGCCAGCGGCCACATCAGGTGGAAAGATGCTATCCAATTGACTAACCTGAGCAGCCGACAGCGAGATGTCCACTGCTGCAGCATTCTCTTCGAGGTACTTGCGGCGCTTCGTCCCGGGAATCGGAACCAGGTCTTCACCTTTGGCATAGAACCCAGGCGAGCGCGAGCTGGCTTGGCGTACGCGCCAATGGCAGCCGCCAGTTCCTTCACTTTGCTGACCAATTCCAGGTTGCGGGCGAAGTTCTTTCCCTGAAAGCGCGGACTTTGGCGACGGTAGTCGTCAGCTTCGAAATCCTCGGGGCTAGTGATCGCACCTGTGAGAAAACCGCGTCCCAAGGGACTGTAGGGCACGAAGCCGATGCCTAATCTGCGGCACGTGGGCAGCACCTCAGGTTCGGGGTCGCGGGTCCAGAGCGAATACTCCGATTGCACAGCGGTAATGGGATGGACGCTGTGGGCACGCTCGATGGTCCGGGGTGAAGCCTCAGACAATCCGATGTAGCGGATCTTACCCTCGCGCACCAACTCTGCAAGCGCGCCTACCGTGTCCTCAATCGGTGTCTCGGGATCGACTCGGTGCTGGTAATAGAGGTCAACATGGTCTACATCGAGGCGCTTCAGGCTGCCCTCGATTGCCTTTCGAACATACTCAGGCCTGCCGTTGACGCCGCGAAGATTTGAATTGGCCGGATCGCGCACGATGCCAAACTTCGTGGCGAGGAACACCTGATCGCGCTTGCCCTTGATCGTCCGCCCAACAAGTTCTTCGTTGGTATGCGGCCCGTACACGTCGGACGTGTCGAGGAAGTTGATGCCAAGTTCCAGTGCGCGATGAATCGTGGCGATCGATTCCGCATCGTCGCGGCCGGAATAGAACTCGCTCATTCCCATGCATCCGAGCCCTATGGCGGAGACCATCGGACCGTTACTGCCAAGTCCTCGTGTCTTCATATCTCAGAATTATCCTCTCGCCCGCGCCAAGCCGCAGGAGGCTGTGTACGAGCAGACTCAACATGTTCTCGGAGATCGAAAATGTCTCGACCTTTTTCCCGAATCAAGCTGGGCTACTACCCGTTACCGATCGAGGAAGCCCGAAACATCCGCGCCTTGCTCATGTCCTCCGCGCCATATGCGGCCATCGATCCCTGTATCGGAGACGGCACCGCTCTGCTGGAGATCACAAGCGACAGCGGCGCCTATCTGGCAGGAATCGAACTGGATGCCGATCGCGCCGAAGCCGCCAAACGTAATGGCGTTATCACCGTCCACGGCAGCGCGTTTGAGTGCCGAGTGCCAGCGGAATCCTGCTCGCTCCTGTATCTTAACCCGCCCTACGACAACGAGTTTGGACCGCACAGTAATAAGAGGATGGAACTGGTTTTCCTGGAACACTGTTATCGGTGGGTGACCAGCGAGGGCGTCCTGGTGTTTGTGGTTCCGGCTCCCGCAGTTGGCACATGCGCACGTCTGCTGGCCAGCC
Organism: uncultured Acidobacteriaceae bacterium; assembly: GCA_963782275.1. Lineage (GTDB taxonomy): Bacteria > Acidobacteriota > Terriglobia > Terriglobales > Acidobacteriaceae > Bog-257. Next base: position 385,046 of record CAWAJA010000021.1, read on the forward strand.
AGTTTGATCGGCTTCGCGTCTTTCGACTGGAACATCCAGAGTCTGTCCGATTTAACCAGGTAGTGGTGTTTGGCACACGAAAGAAAGCGCATCTACGTGGCGAACCCAAGGGAGCGGAGGAGTTGCTGCGAATTGCGTATAAGCCGCAGTTACTGCCGGTACTTAACCAAGAAGTGAGTGAGCGTTACGCAATTCCACCATCATCGCCAGTGACCATCACGTACACCGGATTGCCGCTGGATGACATTGAGGATGCCGTGCAGCGGTCTGTCGCGATGCAGAATGCGCGCGGCATTCTCGTCCGCAAACAGCAGAAGATGTCGGGCCGGCCAGTGACCCCGCTTCATAAAGGACACGTTGGACTGCTGGCCTGTAGCGGCATGCTCAACGGCTTCTTCGGGGAAGGCGAGACGAGGCACATTGCGCACTGGCGATCGGTGAAGTATGTCGACGAGTTTAACGAGGAATGCGAAACCGAGGGGGAGACCATCATTCGCAAACGCGAACGGTTCAGCCATGAACTGACCCTTGCATACGAGAGTGGCCAGATCATCGAGTTGAAGGAGACCAAGGAGGAGGAAGTCCCTAACAGATCCGCCGAATGAACTTCCTCGCACAGACTGCCGAGGACGAAATTGCAAAGCTCGCGGGAGTGGCATATGCTGTGGCATAGGCTAGAGAGGTGGATATGGCTCCGGAACGACACGTGAAGCTCTTCAAAAACGGCAGAAACCAGGCAGTCAGGATCCCTCGTGAGTTCGAGCTCCCTGGCGAGGACGCCTTAATCCGCAAGGAAGGCGACCGGCTGATCATCGAGCCCACTCCACCCAAGTCGCTGCTTGCGGTACTAGCGACATTAAGGCCCATCGACGAGGACTTTCCGCCAATTCCAGATCTACCTCCCAATCCGGTTGATCTCTGATGCGCTACCTACTCGATACCAATATTCTCTCCGATCTGGTCCGCAACCCCCAAGGCCGCGTAGCGCAGCACATCCGAGAGATTGGAGAGGCGCAGGTTTGCACCAGCATCATCGTTGCTGCGGAATTGCGCTACGGCGCAACCAAGAAACAGTCCCCTCGATTGACGGCCCAGCTTGAGGCGGTGCTCGGTGCGCTTGAGGTTCTTCCCTTGGAAGCGCCGGTCGATACCACCTACGGAGCGCTGCGCGCCCGGCTTGAAAAGGCGGGCAGGCCGATTGGCGCCAATGACCTACTCATTGCTGCACAGGCGTTGGCCCTTGGTTACACCCTCGTCACCGATAACGAAAAGGAGTTCGCGCAGGTCAAAGATCTTCCTCGGGAGAACTGGCTGCGCCACACCTGAGATTCGTTGTCCGGTCATTAAAACGTCGATTCGACTAATGACTAGAACTTCTCGTCGTATCTCTTGCGCATCCACGAAGGTTCTTACCTCCTGACCCCGCGCTAGGTACCCAGACGTGCTTAGCAGGAGACTTCTTGCCATGAAAAATGCCCACGAGCGGTTCGGCAGACTCGTTTATCGGCGACGCACAGAGAAGACTGCAACCAATCTTCGTGTTTTTCTAGACGCCTTTGTAGGAGAAGACCGAGGCAAAGCCCACTTGGTCTCAGTGGTTGGCGGCGACGTGGAGATTGGTGCTCTGGCTGCGGCATTTGCCAATGGCGACTCATTCACCATCGAAGATCCTTACGGTGCTGAAAGCATCGTCTCGCTGGGCGAGAAACCGCTGCGCTTCCGGGGCTCCATCGTGGTTCCCGGCCGTAAGCGGCCGCTGAGGCATCTTGTGAGTTGCTCGCAGGAATTGGCGGACACGACCTCCGATGGGAAACTGCTCCTGATCAGCGACGACCATTTGTTCATCTGGTCTTCACTGGTGCGTCATTACGGCTTGCCGGCCACGCCGGAATGGGGGCCGTGGATGATTTCGCAATTGCAATCGCAAAAGCGTATTCAGCCACTTCCCGCGTTTGGATACTCAGCAGTCGCCGTCAAGGCCAAGCGAAAAGAGTTATTGGCGCTGCTTCGGAAGGGGCTGCGAAGCAATCGGCTCGCTTTTCCTACCCAAAATGGGGCCGTCGAATGGCCCGAAATCCAGCTCAACAAGAAGGCCGCCTGATTACCGCGTGAACGAGTGTCTGCGTCGATTGCGGCGGACCGACCATTCGCGGAAGCACTAGCAGCGCCGTATCGCGCTCGGCCGTTCCGTTGGCTTCCCACACCATCGCATTCACGATCAGCCCGTTACGATTCTCCACTAACAGATTGCCGCTGTAGCTCAACTTCGCCTCCTTGCCGTTGCCCTTGCGCGCCAACATGGCCTCGGGATCGGTCTTCGATGCGTGCGTTTGATTCGACCGCTTCTCGCCGTGAAAGTTCACCGTGGGATTGCCGGGATCATCGGAAGAGGGCGGGTTCTTGCCATCCTGGCGCTGAAAACTCTTGGCGCCGGCCCAGGCTTCCAGCAGCGTGCCATCCACCGTGAAGTGTTCGTCGGAGGTCAGGCCCTTCGCCCCAGCCTGTTCCACCACCTGCGCTAGGAACTGCTTGGCCACTGCGGCTTCCAGCAGCCGGTCCCGGTTCTTCGTGAACACTGTCGGATCCCATACCTCCTCGTCCAAATTCAACCCTACGAACCAGCGGAACAGCATGCTGTAATCGATCTCTTCCATCAGCAGCCGCTCGCTGCGAATCGAGTACAGCATCTGCAACAACTGCGCCCGCAGCAACTTCTCGGGCGCAATCGATGGCCGGCCCTCGCGGGCGTACATGCGATCAAACTGCGGCGACAGTGCCCGCAGAACTTCGTCTACCATCATGCGGATGACCCGCAGCGGATGATCCTTCCGTACCCGCGCTTCCGGCGACAAATAACTGAACATGTGGCTTTGCTGATGATCGGTGCCTCGCATGCTGCTTTCTTAGCACACGTGCCTGTGGATTAGGAGTACTTTTTCAGCATCCTGCTAGACAAGCACATTTCAACAGTTCTGGGAGGACCCGACTTATGGTGTTGCTACATACAGGCGACCGCATTTGTGCGTCGTGCCGAGGCATGAACGGCAAACACCGGCCCGGGTGCATTGGCGACGACACAGTTGAGGTAATCAGCATTTACGGCCGCCAACAAGCAATGGAGGACGGCATCCTTGTCGATTGCGAGCAAGCTCACATGGGTGAGATGCGCCGCCAGCTTATGAAGTGGCCGCTGGCGATGACCGCCACAGCATTTCATCGATACATATGGCCCATAGGTGAAGAGTCCAACCTGCCGCCAGACCAGAGTTTGGAAGGCCGCTTCTGGGATGTGGTTTGGATGTTTCATGCCGCCGTCAAGGGAACAGTCCCGGCCCGACGCATTGACCCGTGCAACCTGCTGTTCGACTTCTACTGCATCGTCGCGGATCCTTCCCTGCTGTCGAAGGAGAGGGTGGACGCGACCGCCAGGGGTGGGCCAGAGGGGATGCGGCTGGTAACGCTGAAGGCGGTTTCTGGGCCAGGTGATGACGGCGAGCCGGTGATGACGTTCATGTTACCGGAGGAAGATTGAAGGTGGTCAGTCTCTGAGCCGCAGTGGACGAATCGGCAAGGCGACGACCGTCAGGTTCCAAAATCAGCCCTTTCGAGCAAAACGTTCTAAGCCTCCGGAAAATCCCACCCCTCAAATGTTCTATAAATAGAGGCGCGATGTTAGGGACCTTATGAGTGGCGATTCTTTCTCTTTAAACCTGCCACTCGCGCGTTTTGCGCCCGATTCGTGCGAGGCCAGCGCCCTGTATCGCGAACTGCGCAAACCCCTGCTGCGATATCTGGCCGGCCTCGGGCTCTCGAGCGAGGAAGCGCAGGATGTAGTACAGGATGCCTTTCTTAGCATGCATAAGCACCTGGCCGCGGGCGGGTCGCAGGAAAACATTCGCAGCTGGCTGTTTCGCGTCGCCCATAACCGCGCCCGGAATTGTCAGAAAAGCTATGCCCGGCGTCTCAGCGGGCCTCTCGATCCAGTCTTCGACTCGATTTCGCAAGAGGCGACGCCGGAGCAGGCGGTGCTGGCAAAGGAGAAGTTTCATCGGCTGGATAAGGCGATCCGCTCCTTGGCCGCGCCGGAACGGGAGTGCCTCATGCTGCGCGCGGAAGGATTGCGATATCGCGAAATCGGCGAAGTGCTGGGGATTCCAACTTCAACGGTGAGCGACACGGTGGACCGCGCCGTCAAGAAGTTAGCGGAGAAATGCAATGTGTGACTTTTCAGGACGTCTGATTGCCTGGATGGACAGCGAGCTCGAGGCGAACGAAGCCGCGGTTCTGGAGCGGCACGTTCGGGCTTGCGCGGAATGCCGCGCGCGCGTCGCCGCTTATGAGGACGTGAGCCGCGGATTCGCCGCCTACTGCGATGTGGTACTGGAGACTGCGATGGTGACAAAGATACATCGCAAACTCCCGCGCTGGGTACCCGTCGTAGCAGGGGCCGCCGCGGTGGCGGTCGTTGTGCTGGTGCTGGCGTCACTGCCGCGCACAGTCAAACAGATTCCTGTTGTTCCGCGAGTGGCAGAGGCTCGTCCGCCGATCGCCCCGAGAACTGTTACCAATACGCCCAATCCAGTTCAGCGGCGACACGCTGCCGCCCACAGGAAAACTCAGACCGCGAATTGGGCGGTGGCTGAGCCAGCCATCCAGATCGCCATCCCAGGCGACGCAATGTTCCCTCCCGGCGCTGTCCCCGAGGGGGTTAACTTCGTCGCGAACTTAAGTCTTGCAGATGGATCAGTTCAAGGACTCCGCTTGCAACCATGATTTTTGGATTGAAAAGGAGAACGACCCAACCATGAAACGTACCTTGATTCTTATTTTGGCGGCGTCCTGCTGCGCAATCGCTCAAGATGGCGGAAACGTGACCTTTCAAACCTCTGGCCCCGCGACTGCAATTGCCTTCGGTGCGATCGGCGGTCCCGGCGCCGCGGTGAAAGGGGCGCCCTATTCCGCAACGATTACCAACGAATCGGTGCAAACACTCGCCGATGGCACTCACATCGTGCAAAGCAGCAGCGGTTTGACGGCGCGGGACTCCCAAGGCCGCACCCGACAGGATGCTCCCTTGCCTGCAATCGGCAATCTTTCCGCCGCCGACGCCCCGCATCTCGTGTTCCTCCAGGATCCTGTGGCGGGTACCTCTTACACCTTGAATCTGACCGACAAGACGGCGTGGAAAAACCCGATGCCGCCAGCTGGAACCAGTATGGCGGGCGTAGCAGGGACCACCAGCACATTTGTTATGCGTACCGTGAGCGGTCTTTCGCCGGCCGATCTGCCGCCACCGCCGATGGTGCTGCAGAAACGCATAGCAATCGAGGACGACGCCCAAGTCAACACGGAGAACCTTGGCTCGCAAACCATGGAAGGTGTGCAGGTGACTGGAGCGCGCACCACGCAAACCATTCCCGCCGGTAAGATCGGCAATGACCGGCCCATCAGCATTGTCACCGAAGTATGGACTTCGCCTGAACTCAAGACGATTGTTCTGAGCAAGAGGAGCGATCCGAGGATGGGCGAGCAGACCTTCAAGCTGACCAACATCCAACGCGGGGAGCCTGACCCGTCGTTATTCACCGTGCCATCGGACTTTAAGGTTACCGAAGATGGTGCCAAGACCATCATTTACCGGACGAAGCCATAGCGAACGACCCCACGCGAAATTCGAACACGCCGTTACACACTCGCGCGAAGGTGTTTCGTGTCAAAGCCTGAGCCGACGGCAGGAGAAATTCAAGGGCACAGATGTGATTAACCGCTAGCCTTCAACTCCGCGGCAGCTGCCGGAACGACACCAGATGCCAAGGCCCGTCAGGCGCCGATGTTTCCCGGCGCAGGATATAGAGATTGCCGTCGTCCGCGCGTAATTTGTAGAAGGCATCCTGTGGGCCGTACCACTGGTCAAGCACCTCCTCGACCATGTACTGGCAATCCTCAAGCCGAAATCGAACCGGCCTTTCGTCCGCCGTCCGCCCAGAGTAGCAATCCACTTCCAGCTTCATCTCGTCCATTCTGACGCATAGGCGTTACGCGCGCCACACGCGCACTTTCACACCTCCTGTCCGGAGAAATCCATGCAGAGCTTAGATACGATTCACCAGTACTTGAGGTTATGTTGTGCACCACATAACTCAAATATGTTGCGATGTCGGTTATGTTGTCGTCCTTCATGGGCGCACCTTCCTTTCTCGTCGCTCTGCGTGTCCATGGCCACATAACTTGCATACTTGGCTGAGTTCAAATTCACTCCAAGGAGTCAGCCAAATGTTCGACCAGTTGATGAAACGCAGTAATTGGGTGTGCGTTTACAAGATGGGCCGGTTTGCTGAAGAGCGGCGTGCTTTTCTTTGTGACCTGAACAAGCAGGGCCATAGTTTGCGCACGCTCCGAAACGTGAACAAACTCTTGCTCGCAATCGCGGAACGGGTGAACGTGCGACAAGCGGGGGAGATCACGGAAGCGCAGATCGTCCGAGCGGCTAGGAGTTGCGTTGCGAAGTCATGCGCGCCGAGTTCCACAGCCGAAACGCGCGAGACCGCAACGAAAAGATTGGTCTTTGTCGCCAAGAATTGGTTTCGCTTTCTGGGCAAGTGGCGTGATCCGGAACGCAATCCCCAGTTCAGGCCAGAGCTCGACAGTTTTCTTAAAGAGCTACGGGACGAAAGAGGATATACAGACCAAACCGTTTCCACGCGCGAATCAGCACTGAACCTTTTCTTCGAATGGCTTGGGAAGCAGGGCATTTCTCTGAAGGAAGTGTCGCCCGCGGACTCTCGCGGCGTACTTTGTCCAGAACAAAGCGCGTGGCTGGAAGAGATCAACAATCAAAGCATATGCCCAGTCACTGCGCGCCTTTTTCCGCTATGCAAGCCAGCGCCATTGGTGCATGCCTGGATTGGCGGAGACGATCGAGAGCCCTCGCATTTATTCAATGGCTGGACTTCCGGAAGGCCCAAGTTGGGAACAGGTTCGACGTCTGATTGCGAGCCTCAACACAGAACGTCCGGGCCATATTCGGGATCGTGCAATCATTCTGCTTCTGGCGGTATACGGTCTGCGCATAGGGGAGGTTTGTGCTCTCACATTGGATGACCTGGACTGGACCAATGAAAAGATCCGGGTGCGTCGTCTGAAGAATAGGCGAATTCAGGACTTTCCACTTACCACAGAGGTGGGAAATGCCATTCTGAAATACTTGCGGACAGTGCGTCCCCGATGTTCTTCCCGCTTTGTTTTTCTTTCGCTACACAAACCTCATCGGCGGATGATGACGCACGGTACTTCCTCCTCCATCGCCTTTCACATTCGAGCCCTTGGTTGCCAGCTGCCGCATTATGGCCCACACAGTTTGCGCCACGCCTGCGCCACACATCTGCTGGACGAAGGCTTTTCGCTTAAGGAGATTGGTGATCACCTCGGTCACCGCTCACCACGATCGGCGCAGATCTACGCAAAGGTCGAGCGCAAGAAATTGGGCCAGGTTGCCGGCGTGAAGCTATCGAGTTTAACGGAGTACCTGCGAACCCAGACGCAGCCGATTACGGCAGACTGGGCAAAGGAGCGCTTGAGCTCACTCCGGGAGGTTTCCAACTTCGGGTTAGGAGGCCTCCAATGAAACTCGCTCCCGCCATTGAAGAGTTCATCCAATACAAGCAGGCACTGGGCAGCCCCTACACCACACCATCCCGCGTCCTGAAAGCCTTTCTCAGAAAAACCGGGAATGTCGAATTCGATGAACTGACGGCGCAACACGCCGAAGCATTCCTGCCAGGCCAAGGTGACGACAGTTACGAGCGCCTGGTTTCATCGGTATTCGGCTCTCGGCTGTTTCTTCCGTTACGCAACCAGCCGTGGTTACATGCAACATCGAATACTCCCCACCTCAATCCCTGATCGACCGCCGCGTTTCGTTCCCTACATTTATTCAACTGAAGATATACGGCGGTTGCTGGGAGTTCCTGATTCGCACTACCCGCCAGCATGCCCCTTGTCGCCAGACACCATGCGCACGTTGATCATCGTGCTCTACGGAACAGGGTTGCGCTTGGGTGAGGCGACTCGCCTGAAGCATGAAGATGTGGATTTCAGGAAGACGGCACTGACCATTCGGGAAACGAAGTTCGGCAAGTCCCGACTGGTTCCGATTGGGAAAGATCTTGTCAGCATCTTGAGACTTTACCGAATGAGACATCGGCCGGGCTTCGGGTACGAGCGGCCCCCGACCCTTCTGGCCACAAAGATAGGAATGGCGATCCGAAACGATCATGCGGACCATCAGTTCCAATGGCTGAGGAGGGAGGCCGGCGTACTGCGATTCGATACTGCCCGTTATCAGCCGAGGCTCCATGATTTTCGGCATACGTTTGCCGTGACTCGTCTCGTGACTTGGTATCGCGAGGGGAAAGACGTTCAGAGGATGCTCCCTTTGCTATCCACGTACCTCGGACACTGCGGAGTAGACGAAACATCTGTCTACCTCCAGATGACGCGGGAGCTGCTTCAAGAAGCCAATCGCTGCTTTGAGCGCTATGTCTTCGCGGAGGTGCACAATGGCTGATCACGCCGCTGTTGGCTTCTGGGTTCGCCGTTTTCTGTCAGAGCATCTGATGCACGAGCGCGGGGTGTCGAGAAACACGCAACAGAGCTATCGCGATACTTTCTGTTTATTCCTGCCGTTCGTCGCCACCCAGCTCAAAACAGCAGTCGACAAGCTCGTAATCGACGACCTCTCGCCCAGCATTGTTTCGGGTTTCCTGGCGCACTTGGAACAGGCTCGAAGTTGCTCGGTCGCCACGAGGAATCAGAGGCTTGCTACCCTCCACGCCTTCGCTCGGTTCACAGGCGAATCTAGCCCAGAGCATGTGGAATGGTGCGCACAGATTCGTAAGATTCCATTTAAACGAGCATGGAGAAATCCGGTCCCGTACATGGAAAAAGATGAGATCGACGAACTTCTTCGTGCCCCGGATCACGCGACTGAGCACGGCCAAAGAGATTACGCCCTGCTCTTGTTTCTCTACAACTCGGGCGCACGAGCCACCGAGGCGGCGCGAGTCTTAATCGACGATCTGACTTGGGATGCAACGGGCACCGGCTCGGTGAAGATCCGTGGAAAAGGCCGGAAGATTCGGTTCTGTCCGCTCTGGAAAAAGACGATGGCTGAACTCCGACCGCTCATCCGAGGACGAGATCCCTCTGATCCATTGTTCCTCAACCGATACGGCGACTCCATAACGCGGTTTGGAGTCCATGCGCTCGTGGCTCGTCATGCGGAAACCGCGGCAAGAAAAGTCCCATCACTAAAAACCAAACGTATCAGCCCGCACACGATTCGTCACACAACCGCAACCCACCTGCTTCGCGCTGGCGTTGATCTCAACACAATCAGGGCATGGCTGGGCCACGTTTCATTGGACACAACCAATATTTATGCGGAAACAGACCTGGCCATTAAAGCAAAGGCTCTGGCCGCCTGCGATCCAGGAGGCGGCCGTCGCAGAAGCAAGAAAAAGTGGCGAGCTGATCCCAGCATAATGGAGTTCTTGCGCAAGCTCTGAGCCATTCTCTTTCTGTATCTCGTCGACTCCCGCGGGGGACGATCCAATCCGGCGTCCCCCGCTTTTTATGTGGCGATCCACTCCCAACGAATCACTTCAAACGAGGCCCCAGTGAAGCACGACAACATAACCGACATCGCAACATATCTCGAACGACACTCGGAGGAGATCGGAAACCGGATCCTCGCCTCTTACCCGGCCCTCTATGGTGCCGATGAGGCTCCGTCTCCACTGCTTTCCCGGATGGTACGGGTTCCGTATCCGGCCCAAACCCTGGCAATTATGGGGGTGAGCAAGCGGTGGCAATTGGCGCGCAACGCCAACGTGGTCGCCGAGTGCGGTGCGGGCAAGACGCTGATCGCACTGGGAAGCATGCTGGTGCATAGCGCCGGCAGACCGTTTTCGGGTTTGGTCATGGCGCCACCGCATCTGGTCGAGAAATGGGCGCGAGAAACCTTCTTAACACTGCCTCAGGTGCGAGTGTTCCTGATCGATGACATGCGTAACGGCGGCGATCCGACACAGCCGCATGGCATCAACGAAGTCCGACTGCGCCGCGGCGAAATCGTGCGTGAGGGTCTCCACACCTCGTTGAGCTGAGTTGCGTCGTCTGGGGCGTAATGGCTGGCGCAAGCTTTGTCCGGGAACCACGATCTTCTGCATTGGCCGAGAGAAAGCAAAGCTCTCCTATTTCTGGAAGCACTGTTACGGCAAGAGCCGTTCCGGACGCTATCTCGGGTCGCTTACCAACCCGGATACCGGCTGTCCGGTCGAGACGGATGGGGTGCGTCTGAGCGCGCTCGATTTCGAGAAGAAGCGCCTGCACGAGATCGTGGAGGACTCAAAGGCGGGGAAGACCAAGTACTCTGCGCTCTGGCAGGCGGACTGTAACAAGATTGCCCGCATGGCGCCAGCGGAATACATGGGCCGCTACATGCCGGAATGGTGGGACTACGCTATTGCGGATGAAATCCACCAACTGGCCGGCGACACTGCCCAGGGAAATGCACTTGGAGTGCTCAACAAAACGGCACGACCGGTTCCTGGGACTGACGGGAACCCTGCTTTCTGGCTATGCGGATGATCTGTTCAACACGCTGTTCCGCACCGATGCCAAACGCATGATCGAGGACGGATATGAGTGGGGCTCCGCAGGGCGGGAACGCTTCACCCGCGACTTCGGCGTGATCGAGACCATTGAACGGATCACGGTCGAAGACAACGCCTGCTCCAGGAAAACCAAGAAGACGGTCACGATCAAGCGCAAGCCCGGTGCCTCGCCGCTGCTGTTCGGCAAGTATCTGATGGACCACTGCGCGTTCATCGGCTTGGAGGACATCTCGGACGGTTTGCCAAGCTATCGGGAGGAAGTCGTGCCGGTGGCGATGGAAGAGCCGCTGAAGACGGCTTATGAGGAACTCGAAGAGGAGATCACCGCCTGCCTGAAAGAGCATCGCGGAAACAGCAGCGTGGCCAGCACCATGCTGAATGCTCTGCTGGCCTGGCCGGACCATCCGTATGGTTTTGGCACTCTGTACGGGTCTGAATTCGACCCAGAAACCAAATGCCGCGAATCGTTTGTCATCGCCGAAACGGTTGATCTGGACAAGAACGAAACCTATGCCAAAGAGCGGGCACTGATCGAAGAAGTCAAAGCCCAGCTCGCACGCGGCCGCAAGTGCCAGGTCTTTGCCGTTTACACCAACAAGCACGACGTTGTCGAAAGGCTGGAACAGCTATTTCGAAGCGAGGGAATACGGGCGTGCGATTCTGCGGGCCAGCGTTCCCACTCACAGGCGAGAAGCCTGGTACCGCGAGCAGCTGCGCCGTGGAATCGATGTCGCGATCTGCCATCCCAAGATCGTTGAGACCGGGCTGGATCTGCTGGACTTTCCGACCATCCTGTTTCACGAGACTGGCTATTCGCTGCATACATTGCGCCAGTCCAGCCGCCGGTCGTGGCGTATCGGACAGAGACGTCCGGTGGAGGTGAAGTTCTTTGCCTACAAAGGGACGATGCAGGAGGTCTGCCTCCGCTTGATGGGCAAGAAACTGCTCGTGGCCTTGGCCATGGAGGGCAAGTTTGCTTCCGAAGGTCTCCAGGCAATCGACGGCGACGACGACATGCTCACGGCGATGGCGCGGGAGCTGGTTGAGAACAAGGGAATCGGTGAATCAGCCGATTCAGTCTGGCGAAACGTCCAGCAGCTGCGGCCCTCGACGTCGGCAGTGGCAGAGGGACAGCCAGTGGATACACCCGTTGAGCAAGAGGATCTCGAGACGTCTACGATGCTGCCGTTGACGACCGAGTCGATTCCCGACACTGCCCTCGTGGAGACTGCCAGATTGCCGCGCGGTTACTCCCACAAAACCACCGAATCCGGCCAACTGTCGCTCTTCTGACAGGCCAACCGAAACCGCGGTTCTGCTCCAAAGAAAGATTTGCTGTTCTGCAAGCCCACCCGCACATCGGCGCACCGACCCGACTTGTCCTGTCAGCCATTAAACCAATAGAGAGATCTCGGCAGGTGGCCGAGCTCTCAGCTTTTGTACTTGAAAGACAGCAACACGCGCGTGCGGTACTCCTGCACCTTGCCGCCCTCGACCTTCATGTCCATCTTCACAACTTCGGCAATGCGCAGATCCTGCAGCGTACGTGCGGCGGTCTCCACCGCATTCTTTGCCGCATCCTCCCACGACTGCGTACTTGTGCCGATTACCTCCACCAGTTTGTAGACGCTGTTGGTAGCTTCAGCTTTCTTGGCCATAATCCCTCTCTTTTTGGCTTGGTGCAAAACAGCAATCCGATCAAAACATCAATCCGGCAATTCCATTTTGTCCCAGCAATCACGAATTGTGTGCTCATTGACCGCGAAAAACAACCTTTCGTCTGATGTCGGCAGTCGAAAGCAAAAGGGAGATGTGTTCCGGGTTTCACAGAACCCCACAGCGGCATATTCTGTGTGTCTGGGCGTCGGCATTTCGTCGAGAAGTCAGGCTCCACGATTGGTTCGAGGCCAGTCAATCCGCCAACGCTCGCCGGGCGCTCGGACCCAGAACAGGGGTTTCACCGGAGTGCCACGTGCGTAGTGGTAGAGCACAGCAGTGCGCTCGTAAAAGCCACGTGTGTGCCACGACTCGGGAAACCCGAAGCGCTGGCAGTCGAGGTGATGGCAAAACTCGTGGCAGAGGGTGCTCAGGAACGTGCCGAACGAGGTGACTTGTTTCCGGATGGCGGTCCGCATCCAGAGACGGATGAGCATTGTTTCGGGATGGTAGTCCCCGAATAACTCAATCGACGAACCGCCTTCGCGGACTCGAAGCGGGCGGGCAGCAAGTACTCGGATCGCGGGCTGCCGAACCAGGTAGAAGCCAGACGCAACCGATAGAAACTCTGCACATGCTTGGCGAACGGATGAGGCAGTGCTGCCCTGCATGGCCGAAGCGATAGACTTCGCCGACGCTTGCAACCGGTCGTCCTGCGGGGACTTCCAACGTTGTGAGCCGGTCGCTCTCAATAAACCTTGCCCGTAATGCTGTTGTGCTCGGCGGTCGGTCGGTAAGCATCCTTGGAAACTGTTTAAGGTGCACAATAGGCGCGCAATCTGTGTGGTCATCAGAGCTCGAGATTTTACAGATGCAGCTTTGACCGGCAGGCTCGGATTTGTCAGCGATTCCTCTCTAATCTGTCTCGTCCATGCGTGCCAAGCGCCCTGGTTCCGCGAACAGGTTTCGGCCTCGGTAGTGTAGTCGCACCAATCAAATCAAGAATCTGCTGCGGACGACCCGCCAGTTCCCTAATCTTCTGAATACGAGTAGGCAACCAACCTTGGGCCTGTGAAAGGCGCGACTGCATGACCAGTGAACTCGTGCAATGCGGAAGGTAGACGCACTGTATACCAGTCTGAGCTTCTGATGCGAAGAACCCCCAGGCGCCTTTGTAGATCTCTGTCCCTTCAATGTTGCCAATGTGGCGACGAATCTGCGCGTCTGTTATCCCACCAAACGCAGCGATAAAATGCAATTTTCCAAGAGAGCCCGGTGTCCGGTTCTCAGCTTCGGTGTCGAATACATAGGCCGCGAACTTGCGGGACTCGGGAATTGAAAAGCTGTCCGGAACACAATTGAGTGAGACTGGTTGCTTGTGGTCATTGACCGGCCACTCGCTCCCTATCTGGAGGCTATTCGCAACCCTCCCAAGTGCGGAGATCATCTTCTGGTGTCGGCTACGATAATCCGATAGAAGCCAATCTTCGCTTTCAGACCCCGGTTCCTTGGCAAGAATGTCGCTCACATATTTCTTCACAGCCCGGTTGATGTAGAACTGGACCTCGCGGTCAATCTTTACAAAGAGATCGCAGGCATCAGAAAACTCGGTGAAGGTTTTTCCCGTCTTGTACTCTGCCAGTTGCTGAAGGACTTTGCCCAAATCACCAGGAAGCGACGCTGGTTTCACGGATCCTTTAAGCCAAAAGACTCGGAACTTCAACGGCGTCTGCAGTACCGCCCGCCACTCCCGCAGAGTAGGCGTTAGAGGGTCCTGATCTGGAACTGGCCAGCCTGTCAAGGAGCCGAATATCCCAATCACCAGATCGCTATTGGTAGCTTCGAGGACAGTCTCCTCCGCGGGGGGCGACCTTCACCTGGGAGGTCTTCGAAGATGTAGACCTCAAACGAGTATTTGTTTGTCAAATGCCGAGCAATCTCAGGGCGAAGCGCACTGAACGAAACGTCGGTGCCGCCCTCGTACCCCGCTGCGCGGAGCCGACCGATCAGACCATCTGGGTCATGCCAAACGTTCCTCAAACGAGAAGTATTCCCCAGGGGAACAATGTCTTTTACAACCGAACTGATCATTACTCGCGCTTTCATGAATTGCTCCTCGTCAAGCTCAATGACATTATACGAGTAAGCTAGCCGGCCTGATGCAGTTTCCATCTTGTCACTGCAGCCGTGAAGCATTCCTGCTCTCCTCACAGAAATCAACTAAGAAAACCAAACAGCTTATAAGGAGTCACTCATGATCCCCGAAACGGACAAAGCTATATTAGGGTCACTTTCACGAGCGGCGCGAGGAGGGTCGTTAGACCCGGAACGGTTAGCGCACCGCGCTTACGAAATGGGATCGGCTAGTTGCCACAAAGCAATCAGCCGCTCACTTGCCCTCCCAGCAACCCTCAACCTCAACAACCTTGAAAAAGCGGCGCTCGAAAAAGCTCTCCAAGTGACCGGAGGAAGCATCCCTGCCGCCGCGCAACAGCTCGGCATTGGCAAAACCACCGCGTACCGCAAGGTGAAGCAATACGGACTCGCCACTGGCACGGGCGTCACTTTTTGCCCGAACTGCGGCCGCCGGCTACCCCGTCAAAACCCAATCACCGGCAAAGAAGTATCACCTTGCTTAACTGCTACTTCTGGTCCGGCGCCATCGCCGGTTCAGTAGGGCGGCTCCAATTAGCGCGCAAGGCTCACCACAGAGAAACCTCGCAAGTGATCGTCGATTACCCGGAGTGCGCGTTTCTGACTCCAACAGTGTGCGTTTTGGCCTCTCAGTCATAAAGCTCATTGTAGGACAGCAGGATCGCCGAGGAGCCTCTGCACATTGGCCGAAACCCGGGTAGTCAGCGGATCTCCAGCGGCCTTGATCGCGCTCAGATGACATGTGGCACCAACGCCGCCACCCGCTGGGAGTAAGCTTCATACGACTCGCCGAATTGCGCGCGCATCCATTTCTCCTCGAGCCTTAGTTTGCGCCATAGTGCGACGAAGACAAGGGCTACCGCAAGCAGCCCGCGCCACTCGCCACGGGCGACTGCGCAACCGACAAACGCCAGTAGAAACCCGGTATAGATGGGGTGGCGGACCAGGGCATAGGGGCCACTGGTAATGAGTTTGTGACCTTCCTTCAGGGTGACGGCCTGGCTCCAGTTTTTTCCGAGGTGACGACGCGCCCAGACAGCAAAGAGTAGACCACCTGCGGTAATGGCCGCGCCGCTCCAGAAACACCAGGCACCGTCTGGAAGAAATCGCTCGTTTAGCAAAGCGAGCGGAACGCTTGGAGAGCCAGAGAAGCGCTGCCGCGCAAACAATCAAAACCAGGCGCGTCAGCCGCGACGCCGCGGACTCCTGGCGCTCGGTTTCTTTGACGTTCCTCGAAATCGCCCACCAATAGGCCAGAAAGCTAAGCCACATTACAGGAAAGAGATAGTTATAGACGAGTGCCATGAGTATTCCTTGAGGCTAACAACAATTACCCCAATCCAAGGGATTTGTGATCAACCAAGCCCAGTCCCGGAGTAACACCGCCGTGAAGATCCGAGTTATTGGCTGGAATCGTGGAGCCGTGAAGTGTCAAACATCAAATAGGTCATGCCGCGCATGTCAAGAAGCACGCGCTGGCGAGCTGTCACAACACGAAGGAGTACGTGCTGACAGGCGGCGCACCGCGCGACGAAACCAGGAGCTTGCGTGTACAAATGCGCCTCGGCAAAGTGCTTTGTCGCTCCACAATGCGCACATTGTCCCTCTGCAGCGGTGATATCGATGGCGAATATGTTGCTCAATTCACCTGCGGCAGCGTTGCCGTCAAGATAGTCGTCGGTTTGCGAGCTCATCGCGGTTCTCCCGTGGCGCCAAAACGCTCAGTCCGGATTCTATTAGGATCGTTGCCTGCGGCGATAAGAAGACTAGCAGCACTCTCTACGAACGATGTAGGGCCGCACACGTAGCAAGTCGGGAAAAGGTTTGAGGGCCAGGTCGTGTGCGCGATGAGATCGGCGTCGATGCGGCCAGGCGGTCGCGGCCAATCTTTCGGAACAACTCGTGTGTAGGCGTAGGTAAGGGCCAGGGTACCATCATGATCCGATAGCGCCTGCAGTTCATCGCGGTACAAGACAGCTTCCGGTTCGCGCACGGAATACAACAATCGAAACTGCGCAGTACTGCCCGCCGCCGCACGCGAGCGAATCATAGCCATAAGCGGCACAAGCCCGGAACCTCCTGCTAACAACTGGATCGGCTCGGTTTGTTGGGCGCGCCACACGAACCATCCGCCGATCGGACCTCGCAACTCCAAACGATCGCCGACTAGCGATGTCTTGCGTGAGATAGGGCGAGACTTCCCCGTCAGGCAGTCGTTCGACGGTTAGTTCAACGCGCTTTTCGGAGTTCGGCGCAGAAGCGATCGAGTACGACCTAACCGCAGAGTATCCATCCGAGGCCGTTAAACGCACGTCGACATGCTGGCCTGCGACGTGACCCGGCCAATCCGGGACGTCGAAATGTGATCGTCCGTGCCGTCGTCGTTTCGTCGTGAAGAGCAACGACCGTTCCGACGCGCCAAGTTACTCGCCCTGATAACGCTGCTCCCGCCACGGGTCACCATAATTATGGTAGCCGAGGCTTTCCCAAAAGCCCGGCTTGTCTTGTTGCAACAGCGTGATGCCTCGCACCCACTTGGCGCTTTTCCATAGATAAAGATGAGGGACGAGAAGGCGCGCGGGGCCGCCGTGTTCGGGCGGCAAGATCTTTGCCGTCAAATCGGAACGCGATCCACGCCTGCTTGTTCTTGAGATCCTTCAGCGGCAGGTTGGTGGTGTAGTCACCGTATGAATGCGCGAATGCATAAGAAGCATCAGTCTTCACGTCTGCAAGCATCGTATCGAGGGAGACGCCTTCCCAGGATGTGCCGAGTTTCGACCATCGCGTAACGCAGTGCAGATCAACGGTGAACGTCTCGGTGGGCAAGTCGCGAAACGACTTCCAGTCCCATCGCTGCAAAATGTTGGTGCCGTCGCCGATCGTAAACTCCCACCGGTCGAGCGGAACATGCGGCGTCGGGCCCGCGGACAAGACAGGGAAATCGGTTGTGAGGTACTGGCCCGGTGGCAGCTTTACATCTGCGGACTGTCGTCGACCGGAAAAGCCACGTGAGACGATACCCATCCGCGTATCCTCGCTGACACTGAATTATTCTGCCCGCCGACGCGAGCCGGAGCCTAACAGCGTAGCGCGGGGTGTCGAAGAAACGCAATAACGACGCGACATTTCCGCGAAATCTGTGGTCAATACATCCGCCACCAATGATCCGGGGATTCCACACCGGACGCCTACATCGCTTTACCCCAGAAGAGAAACAATATGGAAGAGATGTTCACCGAACAGGTCCGCGCTGGGCCTTCGTACACAGCCCACCTTAAACAGTTGGTTTGCTGCGATCCCGATCGCATCAAAGGTCGGAGCCGCCGCAAATACGTCTTCACCGACCAGATCGACCAGCTCATTCGAGAAATCTACCTCAACTATCGGGACGCGAAGACACGCCCTGGCATCCGGCTCTTGGCAAAGAAAATCGGCATGCCGCATTACGGCAACATGGTGGCGTCGTCCACGACTACGATGTCGGCTGGAGTGTGATCCATTTGCATGCGCTGGAGGGCACGAGATGTTTCCGGTCCTCGGGTTGATGCCCTGAACTCCATCTCGGCGCGGCGTTTGCCGTAACGCGCTGCCATCACTTCATAGGGTGACCTGCGCGAAATCTCGCGATAGGTACTTCGCAGACTGGGAATGGGGAGCCTGTCAGGCGCAGGACGGAACTTGTTTGCATCTGTGAGACGCCGCAGGATTTCCGAATGCACTTCGGGCACGCGCTTGCGTTCAGCCGCCATGTACAACTCGTCAATGACCTGATCACTGATGGTCTTCACTTCGGAAGGCAGCAGACTGCCGCGTTTCCCGCGATCACCGTACCGGAAAATGACGGCGCGTATGTCACGCTCCGCAGCCAACCACTTGCGATAGTCTCGACAGACCGTGCGCCATCCGGGTGGGTTGCTGTCTCCGACTCGCCCCGATACCGACCGGACGAGCGGTTCGATTGTGCGTTGTGTGATTGCAATAGGCTGTCGCCGGTCGATCTCCTTCAAATATTCGATTCGGACCTTCGCCAAGGTAACCAATCCTGGTGGATAACAGGAGAGATCCCGCATAAGTTTGTCGGCGAGTTTGTTGGCAATGCCATCGCCATCGGTCCTGGGGACGAACGACAACTCATTGTTGGCGAACCGGTCGAGCAGATCGTGCTCTGTATAAGTGCACCATTCGCCAGTGGCCGTGTTTTGCAGTTGCCAACTCTTATCTGGGAGCCGCTGCAAGATCAGGAATTCACTTACTCCGATCCTCAGATGATGTCCTTTTCTAAACGCACACAGCGACATCGGATCTCCTTGTGCCAGCCAGTGGCTGCGTGCCACGTGGCGGAACGGGCCATACCTGGGGACCAATCGGCGCACTGCTTATTGTCGCGTCCAGGGTGAGCTGTTCTCCACCAGTTAACGTGCAACGTGCCATCAAGCACCATTCGAAGCACGCTTTGAACAACAATTCCTTTGGTTCCGGCCAATGACCGTAGGCGCAGCTGGGGATTAAAGGAAAAAACTCGCCGAATGCTTTCATGCTCCATCGGCGAGACGTCTACGCATCGATAGCGCAGTAGGAAGCCGACATTCGTGAGGCGAGGTTCTGCGCAGATTTCGGAACGCCGCCAAACTCGGAAGTGATGGTTATGCTCTGCAAGGAGTTCGCGAATTAACGCAAACCGTTTCTGATTCTCCAGCAAGTCGGCCTCCGCGTCTTCTTTGATCTCCACAACTTCACGGTATGTGCCCCAAGCCACCAGAATGTCCGGGGTATAACGGTGTTTGACGCCGTCATGGTGATATTGCAAACGGAAGGGTTGCTCTTGCCAATTATCGGTTCGACCGGTAGCCAGCAGTATCCGGAATCCTCTGAGTTCATTCTGTGATTCGGCGTGTCGCGAGCGGCCACCGAAGACATCAGCAATCTTGCCCTGTATACCCGATTTCGATCGGCTGACGGGTTCGCGTGCCCGCCTTCAGATGGGAGAAATCTAACGGCCGAGCGGATTCACGTGATGTGATGAAAGTTAGTTGGCTGCCACGGGGCTCCGCCTCGCTAAACCCGCGCATCTGCCCTCCATCCCACAACATACAAGTTGATTCTTCCGATCCGAGGTTAATCCTTATTAAGGATTGATATATCCTATAAAAGGATGCATAATAAATAGCGAGGAATGTCAACATGAAAAAATGGCGGCTGCTATGACTCGGCAAACACCCGATATTTACCACCGGGTTGCTGAAAGGATTCGGGAACTTAGGACGACTGTGGGGGGAAAAGGCATCAGCCAAGAAGAGTTGGCTGAGGCGATAAAGACCACCGCCAACACAATCTCCAGGTGGGAAACCACTACCTACAAGCCATCCATTTCAGATCTGGATAAGCTGGCCCGGTTCTTCAGTGTGCCCATTGCGGCTTTTTTCCCGGAAATCCAGTCCTGCTCGCGAATCAGCGCCCTGCTCAGTGCGACCGTTGGCCTAGGCGAAGATCATCTTAAGAGGTGACCCTCTACGCGCTGTTCAGAAGGCATCAACCCCGAGCCAAGAAATAACCCCGGCGTTCCGTTTGGCTGGTCGTCAAGTCGCAAGCCCTCGTCGAGCCGAAGCCCCGATCAAATTCTGGTGATACCATGAAGCCACGAACCCACTACCGTCGAAGGGCATTTTGGGCACAGGGTTCGGTAAGGGAAGCCCATGACTATCACTGCAAAGTACGAGGATGGCGTTTTCAAGCCCCTTGAGGACGTCGCTCTCAGCGAAGGGACCATCGTCGAGGTGCGCGTCCCTTCGTACGCCGACCGCCTCAAGGCGAAATCCCGCTCTGTCCGGGACTTTGCCTTTTACGGCATGTGGAGGAACCGCACTGATATCGGTGACAGTGTCGATTACATCAGCAATCTGCGACGCGATATTCGGGGCTGAACGCTTCCTTCACGAAGCCTCATAAGAGTTCTACATGCCTTATCTGATCGACAGCGATGTCCTGATTGACGTTTCCCGCGGCAAACCGGCGGCACGCGAATACATTGATGCGCTGCCCGAGGGATGGGCGATCTCACAGATCTCGGCCCTGGAACTCATCGTCGGGGCGCGGGATAAGCGAGACCTCGCCGACATCGATACGTTCCTGTCAGCTTACGTGATCGTGCCGCTTCGGGGGTCCACAGGCTCGCGAGCCTACGAACTCCTCAAACAGTACGCGAAATCTCACGGCCTACACGTCTTTGATTCGCTCGTTGCGGCCATCGCGATCGAAGAGGGGCTCACGTTGGTGACCAAGAACCGTAAGCACTTCGGAATGATCGAGGGCTTGAACCTCGAGGTTCCACAATACTGACAGGCCCTCGCTCTATCCTCATTTAGGAAGTCCTCCATCACATCGACAGTACCGGACGCACGGAAGTGGCAACTTCTGGCTCCTCCGGTTCGCTTGGATTACGCCACACGTAGGACCTTTTCATGAAATGTGGCAAGGTTTTTCGAGAACTGAGGCAAGAAATTTCATTAACTCTGACAACCTCAGAATCCATGTCATTAACTCTGGCAATTTATGTCAGTAACCCTGGCAGGAATGTCATTAATCCTGTCAACCTACAGAGGGAGGTGAAGCATCATGAAAATCAACCTGGTCGAACGAGAATTCGTTTATCACGGGACCACGCTGGCCGATCCCAATCCCAACTTCTCGATCGAGGAAGTCCGTTCTTTCTACGCCGCTCAGTTTCCCGAGCTGACCAACGCAGCCATTACCGGCCCCGAGACGGTCGGTGAGCGGCTGCGCTACAGCTTCGAGCGCGCTATCGGATCGAAGGGATGATGGGATGCCGGACGCCAGCAAACAATCGCTGTTAAAGGAAATCCGCGAATCAGAGGGTCGGCAGGCCAGCGTCAACCCTCTGACCGAGTTGATGCAGAGGTGGCTCGAATGCCCAGACTTGCAAGAAGCAAGCAGTACTCTCGCGCGGGCTCTCTCATTGCAAGGAAGCGGGGATCCCGTCTTCCCCGGACCGGGTATCTGGCCGATCCCGCCAGCCTGATCGGGATTCCCAAGCTGGAGGGGGCTCATGCCGGTAGCCGGATCACATTTGGTTGTTCCGACCTGACCGCACTGGCCCAGACCCTCGTCGAAATTGATATGGCCAGTGAATCCGACCGGAGTGCGGCAGGAAAAGATCCTGCCGCACTGGTTGATTCCGTAATTCGTCGCTTTCTCCGAGACCACGGCCAGGAGATGATCGCAGAGCACTTTGAGTTGTACCTGACGCTTGGAGAATCCATCGTCGATACCAGCTATTCCGATGACGGCCCCGATTCCAATGGCCAGCTCTTTCTAGTCCTCAACACCGAGTCATCTTTTCCGTTAGGCGTTGGGACGGCTATTGAAGACCTGGAACGGTGTCAGCAGGGTATGGGTGTAGCCTTCTACAACACCCTCCGCCAAGCCCTGTATCGCTGGGTGCGCGTCTATGACGACTGGGACGCCCGCAACCGGATCGAGCAGATGGTCGAGTGGGCGGAAGGGGAGGAGGATCCCGATTCGTACGAGATTCCTAAACTGGAACAAGACCTGCCGGAGTGCCTCGAAGGCTGCGAATCGTCAGGGGCCACGCAATCCCTGGATTCCTTCCCGTTACCCACCGAACAATGGCTGAAAGAGCTAGTTGAGACGACCCTCGAGCTGCACCGCATCTCCCACTCGATAGAGCGCCCATGTCTGGACGAAGAATGGCTCGAGTACCAACGCAGCTACCACTCGCTGGATCTTCCTCTTCCCGCCATCCTGCTGCACTTCAGACCCAGCGACGCCGTGATGGCATGTTTCGATGATGAATGCGAATACTGGGCCAGGAAACGCCGGAACCCAACCTCATCATCCCGCTTCGGCCCCCTGATCCTGCCAGCGTGCGACAAGCATTCATAGTTTTGGAGACCCTGATGCGGGTACTGGTACTCACGGTACGTTTGAGTGAAAACTGCGCCGAAGGCAGCAAGAGACGTGCCTAAATCACCGATAGGAGACTTAGGCTATATTGTTGGTCCGAACACCGGCGAGTGAAAGCGTAAAGAGGCACTCGAACAGAATTGCGCGACCGAATCCCATTCCGTGTTCAGCCTATGCTCGCCACTCTTGTGGCCAAACCGTTCGACGAGCCCGGCTGGGTGTACGAGGAGAAGTACGACGGGATTCGCGTCCTCGCCTACAAGGAAGGCAAACACGTCTCATTGCTTTCTCGAAATAATATCGACCGCACCGGGGATTTCCCGGAAGTCGTCGCCGCTATTGCAAAGCTGCGACCGGCTTCCTTCTTGCTCGATGGGGAGGTAGTCGTCTTTGACCGGAAGAACGTATCCCGGTTTCAACTTCTGCAACAGAGCAAGGGCGAGGCCTTTTACGCTGTCTTCGATTGCCTCTATGCCGGCGGTGCAGATCTACGGAGGGAATCGCTATCGGCCCGACGCAGGGCTCTCGAGAACGTTGTGCCAACTGACGGTCTCCTTCTGCTGTCCCGGCGTCTGTCTGCCAACGGTCTCGAAGCCTACAAGCTGGCGAAACGCCGGGGCTATGAGGGTCTGGTTGCGAAGGATCTTTCCTCCCCCTACGTCGAGCGGCGTTCCAGGTATTGGCTTAAGGTGAAGGTGCATCAGGAGGACGAGTTTGTCATCGTGGGTTTCACCGCGCCAGAAGGATCACGCCAACATTTCGGAGCGTTGCTCTTGGGCGTCTACGAAGACGGCACGCTCCGCCACGTCGGCAAGGTCGGCACGGGATTCGACAGAAAGACCCTGGCGGCTCTCTACAAGAAATTCCAGCCTTTGATCGTCCATAAGATCGCGCTAGTCGATCCTCCTTGCGAGAGGGGCGTCACATTCCTGAAGCCGAGGCTGGTGGCGCAAATCTCCTATCAGGAACTGACCGCCGAAAAGAAGCTGCGGCAACCCGTCTTCTTGGGACTTCGTGACGACAAGCAGCCGAAGGAAGTCGCTTTGCCCGAGGTTACCGCATGAAAGCTCGCACTGACTGGCGTACGACACGCTTTGCGTATACTCTTCGCCATGACTTGGCGACTATCAAGAATTGCAGCTTTGGCCGCGATTCTCTTTCCTGCAGCATTCCTCTTCGCGCAAACGCCCGAAGACGCTGCCCAACAATGGCGGACGGCGCACGAGCAGCAAATCCTGCAAGAGTTCACCAGTCTTCTCGCCATCCCCAACGTCGCCAGCGACAAACCGAACATCCAGCGCAACGCCGAAACGCTAGTCGGGATGCTCCAGCGCCGCCACGTTGAAGCTAAGCTGCTTCTCGCGCCCGGCGCCAATCCTGTGGTCTATGGCGAGATCAAGACGCCCGGCGCGAAGCACACTATTGTTTTCTATGCGCACTACGACGGTCAGCCTGTTACTCCGGACGAATGGGAAACCAAAGCGCCCTTTACGCCAGTGACGAAAATGGTCAATGGCGAGTTACGGATGTATGCGCGCTCTTCCTCCGATGACAAAGCTGCAGTCCTTGCCCAACTCACCGCGCTCGACGCGTTACAGGCCGCGCGTATTCCGCTCAAGGCCAATCTGCGTTTCGTATGGGAAGGGGAAGAGGAAGCAGGTTCGACAAACCTCGGTGCCGTGTTGGAAAAGTATCGCGGCGAACTCGGCGGAGACGTCTGGCTCATCTGCGATGGCCCGGTTGACCAGAGCGGACACCAAAGCGTGGTCTTCGGCGCACGCGGCGTGACGCATCTCGCCATCACGCTTTACGGGCCAAACCGCGAACTGCACAGCGGCCATTACGGCAACTGGGCGCCCAATCCGGCGATGATGTTGGCGCAACTGCTCGCTGGTATGAAGGATGACACTGGTCATGTGCTGGTTCCGCACTTCTATGACGGCGTCGCGCCGCTCAGCCCGCTGGAACAGCAGGCCATCGCTGAAGCGCCGCGCAACGAGGCGAAGCTGCGCCAGGAGTTCGAGCTGGGGCACACTGATGGCAATGGCAAGGGCCTGCTCGCGCTCCTGAACGAGCCCTCACTGAACATCGACGGCTTCGCATCAGCGCGCACCGGAGCCAAAGCGAATAACGTCATTCCGTCCACCGCCACCGTCGATATCGACCTGCGCCTGGTCAAAGGACTCGACTGGAAGACGCAGCAGCAACGGGTGGTGGAATACATCGCCTCGCAAGGCTACTTCGTCACCGACGCGCCCCCGGACAAGGCGATGCTTCTCGCCCATCCAAAAGTGGCGTACGTGAAGCGCGACACGGTCGGTTACAACGCCGTCCGGACGCCCATGGACCTACCCATTGCGCAGGAGGTCATCGCGGCCGTCGAAAGCGCACGCGGCCCGGTCGTAAAGCTTCCCACCATGGGCGGCAGCGTCCCGCTTGAGGTGATCGAGAAGACTCTGAGTACGCACACGATCATGGTGCCGATCGCCAACTATGACAATAACCAGCACTCGGCGAACGAGAACATCCGCCTGCAGAACTTGTGGGATGGTATTGAAACCATGGCAGCGCTGGAAACGATGGAATAGATCGCTCCGCACGTCGTTCCCCCAAAATCTCTTTTGAACGCCTCCTTGAATTCCGGGAGAAATCCACATGCGATTCAGCATTGAGGTCGGACACGAACTCGAATTGAAGTTGTACGCGGCCGTGCTTCTCTATAAGAACGACCACGGTAACCGTCACATGGCGACCGTCCACGGCGTGGTGCAGCAAGACGGCGATGGAAGTCCTGTTCTTGGGGCCGGACAACTGCTCAGTACGGCGAGCCTGCGGGAGTTGGTCCGTCAGTTGGGAACCGGTTGCCCGGTGGAGTTCTTGCCCGATCACGTCGTCGCGCGAACTCCG
Organism: uncultured Acidobacteriaceae bacterium; assembly: GCA_963782275.1. Classification (GTDB taxonomy): domain Bacteria; phylum Acidobacteriota; class Terriglobia; order Terriglobales; family Acidobacteriaceae; genus Bog-257. The sequence continues at coordinate 410,380 of CAWAJA010000021.1, forward strand.
GACCTCCTGGCGTGGTGGACGCCGGCGGCGGTAAGGCCAATGTTCTTCCGCGCTGGATCGGAACTTGAAGGTGTCTCCGGCAAACGGTTTCCGCACCCGGCCCTGCTGTTCGTGGTGCGGAACAGCGTCTTGCATGTCCGCGCACTTTCTTCCAGCCGAAGGCCGGGTGCAGACAACAGACTGGCCGCAGCGCCCTACTGGAATATCGATGCCAACGGCGCCGTTTGTGCGGGAACGATGCGCACCCCGAAGTCGTTGACCGTGATCTCAATTGCCGCATGGCAGCAAGCCTTCTTCCAGAGTGAATTCACCCATCCGGGCGGCGGTGGCCGTTTGACGAAGCGCCGTGGGGGAACGACCGCACTTTGGAAAAGCTTGGTAGGGAAGGAACGGTTTCCGCTGTCGGCACTCGTCGAGCTGGAGACATTAAACCAACACTTGAAGACTCTAGAGTCAAGGCAATGATGATGCACAGTCTCGATCCTCAGCTACTGGAACGTCCGATTCGCATCCTGGTGGTCGGCTGTGGCGGCAACGGCAGCGCCATAGTTTCCGGTCTCCCCTACCTCCACCAGGCCATGCTGGCGTTCGGCCATCCTGGCGGCCTGCAGGTGACGTTGATCGATCCCGACACGGTCAGCGAAACGAACTGCGTGCGCCAGCCCTTTTGCCGAACCGAAATCGGGTTCCCAAAATCCATCGTACTGGCACACCGGATCAACCTCTTCTGGGGCCTGAACTGGCAGGGTATGCAGGCACAGATACAGCAGATTGCCAAGAACGCAGAAGTCGATCTTGTGATCGGCTGTGTCGATACGCGCAAAGCCAGGCGGGCCATCGACAAATGGGCGTTGCATTCACGAGTTCTGTACTGGCTTGACCTTGGCAACAACGCCTCGAGCGGCCAGTTTGTTCTTGGGCAGCCCAAGAATCGAGTAAATCAAAAGAAGGAGAATCGCCTGCCGTCAGTCATGGAACTCTTTCCGGAGATTGCCGAGCCCGGTGTAAAGGATGACGATCAGCCGTCTTGCAGCGCGGCAGAAGCCCTAACCCGGCAGGAACCGTTCATCAACCAGAATCTCGCCTATCAGGCTTTGGGAATGCTGACACAGCTGCTGCACCATGGCGCTGTTTCGTATCGAGGCGGGTTCTGCAACTTGGCGACCGGGCAGGTTGTGCCGTTACCCCTTCGCGCGGTCACGGCCTGTCGTTGACGTAACCGCATTGGGTAAGAGTTGCCGGCTAACTACCCAAGCGGACACAGATGGGTTTGGGAGGCCCGATACTGGTGGCTGACAAGCGGCGTGGTAGTCATCATCAATCCTGCCCCGATTTTCCCTTGGCTATTTCGTTGTGGGCCTGGTTTCAAAGGTGAAGACATCAGGCCGCGAGTAGTGTCCCGAAACATCCAGCGTCATCACCGCCTCATCGATTTCATTGAGGTCGAGATCGGCGACGATTAACTCTTCGCGATCGTACACAGGCTCCGCCAGATAACGGGTATCCGGCGCGATGATCGCGCCACCGCCACGTTCGACCCATTCGTCGGAAGCCGCCGCCAATTCAGCCTCGGTTCGAAACTCTGCCGGAATGTCGCGGCGGTGCATCATCAGCCCAGCCGCCAGCACGAAGCACCGTCCCTCAAAAGCGTAGTGGCGGCTGCACAGCTGGTGCAGTTCGTGCGCTGTTGGCCAGACCGCGACGTGCAGGTGCTCGCCGGAGTTGTGCATGGCCATGCGGGCGAGCGGCATCCAGTGCTCCCAACAGATGAGTCCGCCGATGCGCGGCCCAATTCCCGCCGAGGTGAGTCCACCTCCGTCCCCATTTCCCCAGATCATTCTTTCGGTGTAGGTGGGCACAAGTTTGCGATGGCGGTTGGCGAGCTTTCCGTCGGAGGTGATGGTGAGCAGTGTGTTGTAAAGCGTCCCGTTTCCCGGACCAGAGTCCACCCGTTCGTTCACTCCGATCACGACGCTGATCCCCAGCTCGCCCGCTGCCTTGCACAAAGCAGCGGTTTCGGGGCCCGGCACGGCAATGCTGTTTTGCCGCAGGCGGGCAAAGACTCGCTTCGTGGGAGGGTGGTCCCAGAAAGCAACCTTGGGAGCGACATCCAGCCAAGCAGGATAGCCCGGCAGCCAGGTCTCACCAAAAACCAGCAGCTCTACTTCTCTCTTCTTCGCGCCCTGAAGAATGCCAATGGCCTTGCTCAGACTCGCGGCCTTATCGAGATAAACGGGAGCAAACTGCGCAATCGCCGCCCGAAAAGCACTCTGGCGTGAGCCCTTGCTTGGAGGCTTCGCGGCAGCTCGTTTTCTGGGTCTGGTCATCGCGGCTCGTAGCTCACGCCATCAACTGCAGCACGTCCGAGAGAGATTTCTTGTGAATCCGGGGAACCGTCACACCCTCGGCAGCATACCCCACCGGTATCAGCAGAAACGGCTTCTCATTGCGTGGACGATTGAGAATCTTTGCCAGGAAACCCATCGGACTGGGCGTGTGTGTCAGCGTCACCAGTCCCGACGTGTGCAGGGCGGCCAGCAGCATCCCGCATGCGATGCCCACCGACTCCATGACGTAATAGTGCTTGGTCTTTACCTCTCGTCCCTCCGCATCCACACTCAACCCATAATCAACCCGAAAAACGACGATCAGGTAAGGAGCAGTTTCCAGGAACGGCTTTTTCCAATTTGTGCCCAGCACGGCGAGAGCTTCCAGCCACTCGTCGGGGGCCCGCCCGTTGTAAAACTCCTTTTCTTCTACCTCGGCGGCCTCACGAATTTCCCGTTTGATCTCGGGATTGGATACCACCACAAATCTCCACGGCTGCTGATTCGCCCCCGAGGGCGCACTGGCCGCCACTTTGATCGCGTTCTCAATCAGTTCGAAACGTACGGGGTCGGAGGAGAACTCACGCACCGTCCGTCGCTTTCGCATCGTTTCGTAGAACGCAACCGACCGTCGCAACTGCTCCGCTTCCGACAAGCGCTCGAAATTGAGCGGCTCCGTGGGCGGCGGCTCTTGCCCCGCCGTTTCAAGATTGTCCATCACGCTGCAGCCCGCCAATGAGGTTATTTATGCTGAATCACCTGGGGCGCCCGCTCCTTATCGAGAGGCACCACCTGCACATCCCATGATACTTCTGTCTTTTGCGGGAAATAGCATGTGGTGCTGTCGCAGGCCTGATAAAGCAAGGTACCTTTGACCGTGACAGTCTTGCCTGCCCCGATCGAGCCCATCAACTTGCGGTCTGCGGATACGGTCGCATCCTGGAATATGCGGAATTTGCCATCGAACACCGGCACCGATTCTTGGATAGCGGTAAGATACAGGACCTTGGCTTCAGGGTATCGTGGCGGCTCGAGCTTCAGTTCAGCAGGAGCTTCCAAGACCAGTTGGATGGGCTTGTATCCCTGCGCACCGGGAGCGTAAACGTGGGTGCCGGCCAGCAACTCGACCTCGGCCACGAGAATAAAACGGCTTCCTGGAACCACGGCTCGATCCGACTGCAAGAGACTCAACTTGATGTACGGACTAGGAACCGCTTTGCCCGTTCCCTCGACCAACTGCGGAAACAGCTTCAGCAGCAGATTATTCGCGGTGTAGCGGTCGGTGTAGGCAGTCTCGAAGAACTTCTCTTTGATCAGCCCATCGGGTGTGATGTAGAAGTAGCCGGGAACCGCCATGCCCTTGGTGAATCCTGTCGCTTGTTCGTTCAGCACCCCGTACTGGCGAATGATTTCAGACTGCGGGTCCGCAAGCAGCGGATAGTCAATTTTGTGGCGCTGGGTGAAGTCCTGCAAAATCGCCTCGCTGTCGTAGCTGATGGCGGCTACGCCGAGTCCCTGTTTGCGAAACTGTTCATGTGCTCCCTGCAACTGGACCAGTTGCTGTTTGCAGAACGGTCACCAGTCGGAGGAGCGGAAGAACAGCAAGACCAGACCATTCGGGCCCATCAGCGAGGCGATAGTCTGCTCTTTGCCAAACTGGTCGCGCGCATGAATTGCCGGAGCAGCTTTCCCCGTTTGCAGGCCAGGCATCAGCGGCGAAGAAGATGCGCTTAGCCACAGCGGAATCAGGAAAAGAAGAAAAAGTCTCATCGTGTTCGGCATGATCCTGCCAATTAGAGCTGCCAGGCTGGAAAAGGTTACGCTCGTTGTCAATTGCGGACTTCCTGCGGGTACAGATCTGATTTTCCTGCGCATCCCTAAGATGATCAGCACCAAGGTCGTGGGCGCTCGAAGCATCCCGCGAGAAGCGCGCCCATCCTTCTCACGCAGCTCGAGCACTCCCTCGGTTTGGGTGAAGGCTCGTTCGTACGTTGACTACAGCTAAGACTTGCCCCACTCTCTCAGCGACGCTCAAGGAAACGCCATTGACATACAGGCATCGACTTGATGGGAGTCTTCTCATGCCGATCCGGAAGGTCACGACGGCTCGGTCGCTGAGCCGAAGGGGCAATCCAAAAACTGCCGCCAGTAACCGTCTTGCCCGCAGCGAAGGACATCCACCGCGCTTCCTTGCATTAGGACCTTTTGCCCGTCGGGTGCGATGCCGTCGATCACCCAGTCGAACATCACCAACGCGGTGTCACCCGAGACAGAGTGCGTACGCGGCGTGACCTGCATCGGCAGGCGCGGGGCGAGAAAATTGGCGAGCGCAGCACGGATTTGGGAATGCCTGCGCTGCACATCACCGCCGCCGAGATTGAGGACGGCATCCTCGGTATAGCCGGCCACGACCTCGTCGAGGGCCCCGGTTGAAGGTAGCGGCGAAGGTTGCCGCAAATTCTTCGGGTTTTGTTGCCCACAGGGCGACACATGAGCGCGGCAGCCCGTAAGCGGATTTCCGAGGCTATGAAGCAGCGCTGGGCAAAGTGGAAGCGCAAGTCTGCTCCGAAGAAGTCTGCCCCCGCGAAGACAAAGACCCGTCCCGCTATGACCGCTGCGGCCAGGAAGAAATTGTCGGACTTAATGAAAGCCCGTTGGGCTGCGAAGCAAAAGGCGAAAGCATAATCGAAAGTCTGAACGTCTTTGTCCGGCGGTTGGTTTACTCTCGGCTTCCTTACCATGACAGGGAACTGTTCGACACCCGACGGCTAACGCGGTAAGACGGCGCTTTCCCACTCGATTCCGACGTCATCGGGGATATCGAAGAGATGTCGCTGGCAGGGAATCATTGTCTAGTCAGCATACTTGATTGAGCACCCATAAGGACGTGATGTCGGGTTGCTAACCGGTTTGCCTGATGTGGCCTCCGCGAGCGCAAGCGAGACGTAGTTCTTCGCGCCGTTCACATCTGAAACGTCAGTAGTCGGCCGATCGTCAATCGCCCCGTTGTAAACCAGCGATCCTTTGGGGTTGATGATGAAGATATGGGGGGTGGTTTTTGCGTCGTAGAGGTGACCGAGAGTGCCGGTGGGATCTAGCAGAACGGCAGTGGGTGCGGCGTTAGCCTGCTTAAGATAGGCATTCTCTTCGGATGCGGTCACGTAACCCTGCTTACCCGGCGCAGACGAAATTACAGTCAGCCAGATCACGCCCCGGCCAGTCCATTCACGCTGCAGGCGCTGCATGTTCCCGCTGTTATAGTGCTTCTGCGTATAAGGGCAGCCGCGGTTTGTCCATTCCAGGACAACAAATTTGCCCTGGTATTCTGAAAGCTTATGGACTTGACCATTTGTATCTGTTGCGGTGAAGTCGGGCGCCGGTTCGCCCACGCGCGCCGCCCACCCGAGCGATAACGCGATCAAAGCGAATCCGATTGCGGTTGGTGCAGCAACCCGTTTTCTCATTTCGATCATGCCTCCCTGGCTTTTCTTAAACCCAGCCATCCTCGAACGTTTCTTCCAAACCCACCCAGATGCTCTCGCTTATCACGGAACGACGGGGGCCGAAACTTCGAATGCGCGGCCCGTCCCAAGGACAATCAGGCCTTTCAGCGTGGCAATCGGCTTTGCTAACTGGTCCGACTTCTTCAGGGTGAGGCGAAATCCATCGTGAGTCGGCGCAAAATCCTGCGGGCTTGAATTGTCGATCTGGCCCGGCTCGAGCGGGAAAAAACTCGCGTCCGTTACGTGCTGCGTCGCGTGCACCGACATGATGAAATATTGCTCGGCCGATGCTGCAGTCACTTTCCAGCCGGCAGGCGCAGGCTTTGGAAGCTGCTTCCGAGTTTGCTCGAAAAGCGCGCGCCAAGGCGCCCAGTCGCCACCCCCAGGACCTGACAGCGTCAAATGAGCCTTTCCGGGTATGCATACGTCGCGGCAGACGATGTATTTCACATCTGCGGAGAGGTTTGGAAGCGGAGTCGCGTTGCGACTTGACGGCCCCTGAATGGGAGCCATCAGCAGTACCTGTCCTTCGTAGCCGTAATCTACAACCGATCCTCCTCCGAGACGTATGGGCTGCGGCCAGAGGATCGAGCCAGCCACAAAACCCGTTGGCAGCTCCCACTGGACCTTGGGCGGCTGACCTGAATCCCCCGGATTTTGCCAATAGATGTGCCAACCCTGATCCAGCCGGAACAACAGAGCAACCCACAGAGATTGGCCTGGCGACGACCTGGCCTGTTCGGAGATCAACTCGACTTTAAGGGGCGGCTGCACCGGCAACTGCGCGTTTGAGCGCCCGATGAAGGACAGCATCGCACCCGCCGTGAGCAACACGATACTTCGTCGGCGCAACAGGAGCACAGTACTTGGACGAGTTCTCAGGTTTTTGGTTGCCGGATATTGGCTTTTGAAAGGCGCGAGGAGGCAGTGTCTGGTATCGGTATGGCTTTGTTCTATTCGGTTTCGCTGATATTAGTGTAGTGGCATGAAATCTCAGGTTTCAACGCTGGTGTCGTGGAGTAGCGGCAAAGACAGTGCGTGGGCGCTGCATCTGCTGCAGCAGAGTGAGGAGTACAAGATCGTCGGGCTGCTTACGACCCTCAACAGCGAATTTGACCGCGTCGCCATGCACAGCACCCGGCGCGATGTGCTGGACGCTCAGGCCGGCGCCGCTGGCTTGCCGCTACAGATCATTCCACTGCCCTGGCCGTGCTCCAATCGAGAGTATGAAGCGGCCATGCAGAGAGCCTGCGACGCGGCAGTCGCTTCCGGCGTCGAGGCAATTGCCTTCGGCGATCTCTTTCTGGAGGATATCCGCAGATACCGCGAAGACCGCCTGCGCGGCTCGGGCCTCACTCCGCTGTTTCCGATCTGGGGACTTGAGACGCGCGGTCTCCTACGCAGGATGATGGCCTCTGGGGTCAAGGCGCGTATCGTCTGCGTCGATCCGAAGAAGATGCCGGGGCAGTTTGCCGGGCGCGATCTGGACGAGGCATTCCTGCACGAGTTGCCCACAGGGACCGATCCGTGTGGCGAAAACGGCGAGTTCCACACTTGCGTCTACGACGGGCCAATGTTTCGTCAAGCAATACCAATCGAAAGCGGTCAGGTGGTCGAGCGGGACGGCTTTGTCTTTGCGGACGTACGGCTTATAAAGTGAGGAGGTAAGTCCTGCTATGCGGACGGGCGCTTGAACACCAGGACCTTTGCCGTAAATACGTACACTGGCTCCCCGTGTTGATTCAATGCAGTGCTTCGTACTTTGACAACGCCCTGGTTCGGTTTCGAGCGCGAGGGCAGTATTTCGAGTATCTCGCTTTCCATCCGCAGGGTGTCGCCGGGTCGCGTGGGCTTTGGCCACGCGAGTTCTCCATCCAAGCCGATGATGCCAATAGCCAAGGGCAGCCCGCCCGTTACCAAGAGGCGCATAGCTACAGCGGCCGTGTGCCACCCGCTCGCAGACAGCCCGCGAAAAATGCTGGTTTGCGCAGCCGCCTCGTCAAGGTGGAAGGGCTGCGGATCGAACTCCGCAGCGAACGCTTTGATCCCACTCTCGTCCATGTGATACAAGCCGGAGGTGAACCGTTGGCCGACATGTAAATCCTCCAGATATAGCGCGGTGGGTCTCTCGATTACCTCATCCATCCCTTGTCTCCCCTATCACTTAATGTCTCGGCCCCTCAGTCTGAACTAAGTCGCGACGTCGACGACGATTTTGCCAGCAGCTGTGCCGGACTCAACTGCATGGTGGGCACCGAGAGCTGTTCCGAGGCCAAAGCGACGCGGATCCAGCAACGTCGTAAAGAGACCCTACTCGGCAAGCTTCGGTGCCTCGCGCAGGATCTCGCCAGATGTGCCCGTCCGCGACCGGTCAACGTCGGCGGCGGCGTAATCCAACCCAGGAATTTCTATCGGCGCTTTAGAGCCTCAAGTTCATCCATCGTACGCGGCCAATCGGACCGCAGCAGTCGCGAGAGACTTCGATCCGCCAGAAGTTTCCCGCCTGTTTGGCAGCGAGCACAATAGTTGGTTTCATTGTCAGCGTAACGAATCCGCTGAATTTTTTCGCCGCATCTCGGGCATGGTTTCCCATAACGTCCGTGTACCACCATCCCCTCGCGAAAAGCAGTCACCTTTTCCGGAAAACCCTTTTCCGCCTCACTGCGCAACCGGTCTATCGAGAGCTTGAGAGTGTCGCGAGTCGCCGTGAACAGCCGTTCCCACTCATCCGGTTTTAATTTTTGGGTGAGCGCAATCGGAGACAGTCGGGCAGCGTGCAGGATCTCATCCGAATAGGCATTGCCGATTCCGCTGATAATGCGGGGATCGGTGAGAGCCCTCTTGAGCGTACGATTTTCGGCGCTGAGTGCGTCACGAAATGAACTAAGATCGCTGGCGAAGATGTCGATTCCACCAGGGTCGATGGATTCCAACCCTTCCTCCCCACGCAGCACGTACAGCGACGCGCGATGCTTTGTGCCGGCTTCGGTGAGCACAAGCGAGCCGTGGGGAAAATCGAAAGCTGCCAGACTTTGCCGTCCCGCCAATTTTGCTCCTTTCTGTCGCCAGTGCAAGCGGCCGGCAATCATCAAATGCAACACCAGCCAGAGATCGCCCTCCATTCCGATGACTATTCGCTTGCCAATCCGCCGCAGTTCACGGACAACGTGGCCTTCTACCTCCGAAACTGATGGATCCACGGTGCGAAGCAAAAAGGGACTCGCCAACCGAATTTGCTGGATCGGTTGCGCTACGATCCGTGATTCAAGGGCGTGGACATAGGCGACGATATCAGGAAGTTCCGGCATATTTGGAAGGTTGCAAGACGAAAATCATGTCACACGCTAACCATCCCTGGTGGCTTGGTCGTGAGCAAAGCGTCATGTGTGACGGCATTGTACAGGCTGTCCAGAAAGAGGAGAGCTAATTGGTGGTAACCGGTGCTCCCAGAAACCCATCATCGCCCGAGTCACGGCTATTCGGAAGTAACCCAGCTGCGCGCTGCTTTTGCGATCTGTATGATGGCTGCCAAGCTGTGATCTACATCGTCTTCTGTGGTGGCCCAACTGGACACGCTGATGCGCATCGCGACGTGACCTTGCCACTGAGTGGCCCCGCACCAGCACGTGCCGTCGCTCTGGATCTCGGCAATCACGCGGCGTGTGATTTCTGCCTCACCGAACGATACCAATACCTGGTTCAAGACGACGTCGTTCAGGATAGCGTAGCCGGCTTGGCGAAGGCCGACGGCGAAGCGCTCGGCCAGCCGGCAATTTCGTTCGATCATTTCTGCAAGTCCGCCGGTACCTAGCGATTTCAGCGCGGCCCATATTTCGACGGCGCGCGCTCGACGGGAAGCTTCCGGGGTATATTGCGTTCCATCTCGCTGGTCACTGAACTGAAGATAGGCGCCGCTCAGTGCCATCGCGCTAAGAAGACGGTCGGCTTCACGCACAAAGGCCAGTCCTGAGTCGTACGGCACATTGAGCCACTTGTGGCAATCGGTCGCCCAGGAATCGGCTTCGCTGACACCATTGAGCAGATGAGCTCGTCTTGGCGTTGCCGCAGCCCACAGTCCGAAAGCGCCGTCGACGTGCACCCAAGCGCCGCTGGCATGGGCGCGAGAACAAATTTCCTTCGCGGGATCGAAGGCCCCAGTGTTGACGTTTCCCGCTTGAATACAGACGAGGGTCCGGTCATTCAACGGCGGCAACGCATCTGCCCTCATACGGCCCTGTTCGTCAACCGGAACCGTGGTCACTCGCTTTTGGCCTAACCCGACCAGCGACAGCGCTTTCAGCAGGGACGCATGCACTTCGTTTCCGACCACGACCTGGATCTCCGGGGCCCGGAACAGTCCTTGTTCTTCGACGTTCCAGCCTTGGCGATTTAGCAGAGCATGCCGCGCGGCCGCCAAACAGCTAAAGTTGGCCATCGTTGCGCCGGTGACGAAACCAACGCCGCAAGAGGCCGGGAGCCAGAAGATTTTCCGCAGCCAACCCGCGGTGATTTCTTCGAGAAACGCGGCCACTGGAGATTGGATCCAGAGGCCCGCATTTTGATCCCATGCTCCAGCCAACCAGTTCGCAGCGAGCGCGGCAGGCAAAGTGCCCCCAGTGACAAACCCGAAATAACGACCGCCAGCACTGGCCACGGTTGCCGGCGACCCGTAGTCGTCGAGGAGTACCAGCACCGACGACGGGTCGCAGGGTTCTTCCTGCAGACTCCCTGCCAGTGCCTGCAAACGAGCGACTTGGTCTGCGTCAGGAGCGACCCGCCTGCCGCCGAGGCCGGCAAGGTACTCTGCCGCACGCACGGCTGTGTCATTCAGCAATTCCTTCAACCGTACCTCCGGTGCCCGATAGTTTTCTCGCAGACACCCACCTGTAGCAGAATGCCGTCGAAAATCAAGGATGCGCCCGCCCTGAGATTGTGCACGATGCCACCGCGATTTGTGTGGAACAGCATAACCCGGTCATGGCAGGCATCAAAGGCTGACAATGACGCATTCGAAACCCGCGGGCGGGTGCTGGGAGATATCATCACATAATCGGCTGGATAGCCGGGAAGCGATCAACCATGTCTTCCTCTTCCTTCGGAAAACACGCGGGCGGCGCGACGAGTGGTCAGTCTGCAGTTCCCGAGCCTTCGTTCGCCGAGAGAACACGCACGTTGATGCACGTGGGCCGCATTGGTAGCCTCTCGACCCTGTCGCGAAAACAACCCGGCTTCCCCTTCGGATCGTTGATGCCTTATTCGCTCGACGATCAGGGGCGCCCAATTTTCCTGATCAGCACCATGGCCATGCATACGCAGAATCTGCAGGCCGATCCGCGCGCCAGCCTGTTTGTGACAGAACCTGATGCGAGCGGAGATCCACTCGGTTCCTCGAGAGTCACATTGATAGGAAGTGCCCTCAGAATCCCGGAGCCGGAGTTGGCCGCCGCACGTACCGCTTATTTAACGGGCTACCCCGACAGCAAGTACTGGGTCGATTTCGAGGACTTCTTCTTTTATCGCTTAGACGTAATCGATGTTTATTACGTGGGTGGCTTCGGCGTGATGGGATGGGTAGCTGCCTCGGAATACTCCCAGGCACAATCCGATCCGCTGGCTGAGCACAAGAAAGACATCATGCAGCACATGAACGCTGACCACAAAGATGCACTGATCCTCATCGCTAAACGGTTTGCAGGCATCGATGCACAGCAGGCGGAGATTACGGCGGTGGATCGCCTAGGCTTTCACCTGCGCTTAAAAACCCTGGATGGCGTGAAGGGAATTCGAATAGCGTTCTTGAGGGAGGTCTCTGATCCGTCGCAAACCAGAGAAGTGTTCGTCGAGATGGCGAAGCAGGCGCGCCAAGCGTAAGGCCGCCAATGAACGACATCGCCTGGTCGGTGGATCTAACGCTCAGCAGGTCACATGGAGAATTGCGTTGGTGCTTCTGGTGTGTTGATTCAAGAGCTCCATGGCTTCTTCCGTTGGCAGGATGAGCAATTCAATCTTGCGCCGCTTAGCCTCACGTTTGACCTGATCCGTCACTGGTAGTGCTCCTTCGCCCGTGCCGACCACCAAGCGATGGCATTTCCACGGGATTTTCTCTTCCAGCGAAAGCGGTGTGTGTCCGAAGGCTTCGCGGAACTTCTTGGAAGCTTTCTTCTTCCGTCTGCCCACTTTGCCTCTGTCGACCACCACGTCATAGCCGTACTCAATGCCATCGATCCGAATCTGCCCAAATGAGAACTGCTGGAACTTCATAGCGGACCTCGGATAAAGGATACAGCCAGTCGAGTCTGGTCCATCAAGGCCCGTCCGAGTCCTGCCCTTTCAAAAGTGGGCGCCAACGCTGCGGTACGAGCTCGGACCCCCGCGTCTTCACTAGCAAGGGTCGCTAATGTATTTGCAAAACATGCCAGATTCTACGTGTGTGCTCCTCTGTGCGTCTGGGCCAACCTTGGATTTCTTTCGAATGTGCACATCGGCGCCACCCTCTTCAAAAGAAAATTCGTCCATTAGGGTCTTCATGAGGCAAAGACGGCGACCGTGCCTGAACAGCCGGTTTTCTGGGCGGGCTACGTGACGGAACCCAGCCGCCGAACCTCTCGATACCGAAAACAATCGACGAGGTGATCATTCACCATGCCGATCGCCTGCATGTGCGCATAAATAATGGTCGAACCAACGAACGTGAGCCCGCGGCGTTTGAGATCCTTACTAAAAGAGTCCGACTCACGTGAGGTTGCCGGAATCTCCCGCATTGCCTTCCACCGGTTGAGTTTGGGTCGTCCATCGACGAACCGCCAGCAATAAGCGTCAAAACTTCCCATCTCCTCCTGAATTGCGAGAAACGCCCGGGCATTGCGCACTGCCGCTTCGATTTTCATGCGGTTTCGAATGATCGCTGGATCCAAGGTGAGCTTCTGAATTCTTTTCTCGGTATATCGCGCCACCTTCACGGGATCGAACTCATTGAACGCACGGCGATAACCTTCTCGCTTCTTGAGCACGATCGACCAACTGAGCCCAGCCTGCGCCGCTTCGAGCACTAGGAACTCAAAGTGTTTGCGGTCATCGTGGACCGGTACACCCCATTCGCGATCGTGATACTGGAGCATAAGCCGATCGTCCATGCTGACCCAGGTACACCGTTTGGTGGTCATAAACTGAATTCACACCGCAGACTCTTGAAGGAGGGACTAGATCTTCGAGTCTAAGTCTCGAGCAACAGCGAGAGCATCCTGATTCCCGTGCGGCGCCAGAAGACTGTCGCGTAACTACCTAACTGTCAATTCTACGAACTCGCCGGTCATCTGTTACACGAAACTTGGCTTCGGCGGTGTGCAAACCGATTCAAACCAGCGGCTGATGTACACCTGGGCGTGAGCCTCCCCGCAGTAATGTCGGGCTCCGACAGCTTGGGCAGTCTCAGAATTCCATCGCTGCACGGTGAGGTCGGAATTTCCACATCGAATCACGAACCAGTGGATAGGGTCACTGGTCACGATTCCACAGACTTCGCATCTGAACTCCTGCAGCGCCGTCACGTTTGTTCGCTCCCTATGTTAATGGCCGCCCGCATTGACCGTGCGGTTGAGGCTTGTCGCGGATCTGGCGTCAGCAGCGTTAACTCCCCGACTTGTTCCCGTTTCACGGTACCACGCAGGTGGGCGGCGTGATCCATCATCCAAGCCTCGGGAATGATTTCGCCGACCAGTTGTCCATGACAGAAAAGTCGCACCACTGAACTCTCCGAAACGACGATGCCCACAGCCTCGGTAACAGCACTCATGTTGGCGGCGGCAATGTGACGGCTGCCCAGTCCGAGCGGCACGTCCACTTCCGCGGCCACGGCATCGAGGTAGCGGCACGCGGAGAGAACAACTCCGTCGTGACTCACGACAAACCCACCGTCCAGCTGCGCCAGTTCCTTGATGGTTCCGCGCAGATTGAGATTGGTGACATGCCGCGAAGCTTCAGGGTGTCCCAATAAGGGATCCAAAATCAAGGCTCGGGATCTGGCGAGCACGGCATTCTCATCCCCCAGTGTGAATAGGGTTCCAATGCGTCTTCCCTCTCGCCCTTCGCGAGCAATCTCGACTGCAAGGCCAATAAGGGACTCGAGAACGTCGGGATCATATTCAGTTACCTGGCAGAGAATACTCTCAAACATGCATCAAACTCCTGCTTCGGGTAGACGACAGGGACGTACAGCTTAGATGACTCCGGTTTGGATGAAAGATCCGACACGAAGTTTCAGGCCCTCTTGCACCGCCAACGGCAAGTACTCGCGTCAGCCGAGTCTCCTAAACCTTACTCGAACTGAAGCATGACAATCTCCGGATTCGATCCCAGCCGCAGCGGCGGTCCCCAGGTTCCTGCTCCGCTCGAAGTGAAAACCTGCATCTTCCCGATCCGGCTTAAACCATACACAAATTGTCGGTAAATCCGCCGCGCCATCCAACTCCAGGGTACGAATTGTCCAAGGTGGGTATGCCCGGAGAGTTGCAGAGAAACGCCCGCCGCTTCCGCGATCTCCGGATGGTCGGGGGCATGCGTCAATAGAATGCTGGCGCGCTCGCGGTCCACGCCGATGCCCCGTAGCACCGACGCAAACTGGCCATCCTGCGTCGCGTTCCGAAAGGGCACGCCAACAATCTGCAAACCGTCCACTTCCACCTTCTCATTGCTGAGCACGCGCACTCCGGACGCCGCGATGGCATCCAGATATTTGCTGTCATCCCCGAACTGCTCGTGATTTCCTGCCGCGAAGTAGACGCCGTGTGGCGCGGCCAGTTTTCTCAATGGCTCGGCTGCTCGCGCCGCATCGATGGCTGTGCCGTCATACAAGTCTCCCGCGATAAAAATCGCGTCTGGGTCCTCCTTCAGAATCTTCGCCACCATCCGCCGAAGAAAACTGCCGTTTCGCACGTGCCCCAGGTGTACATCGCTGATCAGCGCGGCTTTTCGCCCGCGCCAGGCCGCCGGTAGGTTCGCGAGCCGCACGGTGGTTCGCGTAATCCGCGTCCAACTCGCGTTGAATACCCCGTAGAGTCCAGCGAAAACGGCAAGCCCAAACAACAACTCCACGCACCGATGAAAGTTCATGTCCAGCCCGGCCAGCCGGGCAGCCCCGAAAATAATCCAGGAGGAAACCGCCGCGAGAAAGAGGAAGCTCACCAGACCTATCCAAACTGCAGCAATCCTGTAAAACGCCCGCAGCGCAGCGTTCGTGTAGCGAAAGGCTAGCAGCGAAGCGGCGACAAAGCTCACCGATAAAAACTCGAGGACGAGTTTGATCCAGAACGCGCCGGGGGTTTCGCCCCCTGCGGGCGAAAAGGTCCACGTCTCATAGAGGAGATAATGGGTCAACAAAAGAACTGACTGAACAGTTGCGATGAGACCGATTAAGTCTTTTCGTACACGCATAACGCATTAGACTCCTCAATCCGCCATTCGGATTGTTGGTATAAGATCTCGGAGATTCGCTTGCCGTTGCAACAACTCTCGATTACGCTGCCACTTCGGTCGCGAAATAGTACGCCTGATCGAGATCGGGAATGAGCGCGGAGTGAACCGGGCGCCATCCCATCAGTTCCTGCGTTTGCGCGCTGGAAGCCGGACAGTCGATACCAAAGAATTGCGCGATCCAACCAAAATGGTCGGCTGTCTCGTCTTGAGACTTGCTGACGACCGGCAAGTTCAGGCGGCGGCCGATTATGCCAGCGATGTCTCTAACCGGTATTCCCTCGTCCGCAACTCCGTGATAGCGGGCTCCCGCTGAACCCTTCTCCAGTGCGAGCCGGTAAAGATGAGCGGCGTCGAGCCGATGGACCGCGGGCCAGCGGTTAAGCCCGTCACCGGGATACGCCGACACACCCTTTTCACGCGCGATGGCGATGAGGCGCGGAACGAAGCCGTGATCGCCTTCGCCATGGACCGATGGCGGGAGGCGCACCACCGACGCGCGGACTCCGCGCGACGCCAGCGCAAGCGCCGTCTCTTCCGACTTGCGAGGAAAGGTTGTAACGGGCGGATCGTTTTCCGTTGCGAGGGTGCCTTGGCGCTGAACGAGCAAGGTCCCGGAAGTGACGACGAAAGAGCGGTCATCGTCGGCTAGCGCGCCTCCGAGCGTTTCGATGGCACGACGGTCCGCCTCCGCAGACGGGGCGTAGTGGGTGAAGTCGTGGATGAAGGCAGCGTGGATCACGCCATCGGCAGCAGCCGCTCCGCTGCGCAAGCTCTCGAGATCGTCGAGCGAACCGCGACGTACTTGGGCTCCTGCCCCAGCGAGAGACTCGGCAGCTGCATCTGAGCGAGCGAGGCCGAGTACCTGGTGTCCCGCGTTAATTAGCTCCTCAACAATGGCGGAACCGATGAATCCTGTTGCTCCCGTGACAAATACTTTCATAGATCACTCCTTCGTTTGATGTTCTGAGGCCGGGATCACCGTCTCCGGACCTCGGCCGATCGAGTCAAGATCGTCAAGCACAGCAGGGGGAAGCTGCAGCTTTGCGGCCTCAAGATTCTCGCGAAGATGGTCGACGGACGACGTTCCGGGGATCAGCAGAATGTTGCGCGAGCGCTGCAAGAGCCACGCAAGGGCGAGCTGCATCGGCGTAATGTTGAGTGACGCTGCCGCCTGGTCGAGTACCGATGACTGCAATGGGGTGAAGCCCCAAAGCGGGAAGAACGGAACGTAAGCGATACCTTTGGTCTCGAGCTCCTCGATGAAGCCATCATCTTTCCTGTGCGCCACGTTGTAGAAGTTCTGCACGCAAACGATATCGAGCATGGTCTGAGCCTCGGCCCACTGCTTGGGAGTAACGTTGCTGAGCCCGATATGACGAATCAGTCCCTGACGCTTGAGTTCGGCAAGCACCGTCAGCGGTTGCTCAATCGATCCCTCCGATGGTTCCGTCATCCCTCCCACCCGCAGATTGACGACATCCAGGGTGTCGAGTCCCAGATTTCCGAGGTTGTCATGTACTCCGTCGATCAGTTCCTGTCGCGAAAGTGCAGGAATCCAGGATTTGTCTTCGCCCCGGCGCGCACCCAGCTTGGTCACGATAACCAGGCCATTCGGGTAAGGATGCAGTGCACGTTTGATGATTTGATTGGTAACATGCGGACCGTAGTAGTCGCTGGTATCGATGTGGTCAACTCCAGAATCTACCGCCTCCCGCAAAACAGCTATGGCGGCATCCACAGCACGCGGCGGTCCCCACACCTGCGCACCAGCGAGTTGCATGGCGCCATATCCCATACGACTCACTGTCATAGATGTGCCAGGCAGTGCGAAACTGCCGGCGAGACTGGTTTGGTGAAGCATTTCGTTTTCTCCTAGTCTTGTTGATATTTCGTCGCGATCCCCAAAGGGTTGTTGTTCGTTACAGGCTAAAGGACTCGCCGACCAGTTCTTCACTTTTCTTCCAAAGCGCCTCGGCACTATTTGTGTCGAGCGCATATCCACGCACTCCTTCGCTGATGGCGCTGATGGTCACGTGGTCCTGCACGATATGACCGACATGACAGTTCTCGCAATACCGGCCACCGATCTCGTCTGCGGGAGCCACGACTGCAGCCCACACCGAAGTTGCGGCTCCTTGCGGGATAGTTTTGAACTGGAAGGGCGCCTTGCCCTCCGCCGCAAGCTGCCTATTCATCTGATCGACCATTCCCTCGAGTTGACCCGGGTCCAGGTGACGACCAAGTTCGGTTTGTATGCCGCCCGGATGTACAGCCCCAGCACGCACGCCACGCTCACGGTGGCGTCGGTCGAAAGCAACAGAGAACAGGATGTTCGCCGTCTTCGATCGGCCATACGCAATCCAAGGGTCATAGGGCGTCCGTTCAAAGTTAGGATCCTCGAGGTCGACGTTGGAGAAGCGGTGCCCCGAGGACGACAAATTGATGAGGCGTCCGCCTGCGTGGAGCAGAGGTGCAATCCGGTTCACCAACACAAAGTGGCCCAAGTGATTGGTGCCAAACTGCGTCTCGAAGCCGTCGGTGGTGTGGCCAAACGGGGTGGCCATCACTCCCGCATTGGCGATGACCACGTCGAACGGTTGGCCTTTTGCTAGCAGGCGTTCGGCGCAGGCACGAACACTCTTGAGGCTCGCAAGATCAAGCTGAACCAGTTCGAAGCTTCCGCCCTTGGCTGCAGCGTCTTTTTGCACCTGTGCGGCAGCCGCTTTCGCCTTCGTCAAGTCCCGGGCCGCGCCCGCAACTTGGGCGCCGTGGGCGGCAAGAGACCGCGCCGTCTCCACGCCTAGCCCGGCCGAAACGCCTGTAACGAGGACGCGCTTACCTTGCAGATTCACGCCGGACAAAACGTCTTCCGTGGTCGAGGGCTCCAAATGCTTCCACCATTGTTTTCCTCCTTGTACTGGTCGTACTGGTGGGTTCGAGTCTTGCGCCACCGCTCTTGACGAACCGCCAACCCTTCTGTAAAACGGAGAATGTCTCCGAAACACTAGATACGATAAACGGAGGCTGTCTCCGGTTGCAAATATTTTGAAAGTTATGGCGACGAAACGTTCCCCATCAAAACGGCGAAAGCCGCGCACCGATGCGCAGCGTAATCGAGAGCGCATTCTGGAAGTGGCCAAAGAGGCGTTCACCCGGCGAGGCGCAAACGCCAGCCTGGATGACATCGCCAAAGAGACAGGTGTTGGAGCGGGAACTCTGTATCGCCACTTCCCGACGCGCGACGCATTGATCGAGGCGGTCTATCGTACTGAGGTGGAAAAGCTGGCCGGAGCGGAACGGAAGTTCGCCGAGGCCATGCCACCGATTGAAGCGCTGCGTGCCTGGATGTTCTTGTTCGTTGATTACATCGCGACAAAGCAGATCATCGCGCCCGTGCTGAATACGTTCGTCGGAGGCCCCACGAAGCTGTATGAAGGCTCCCGCGCTCGTATCCAGGGAGCGATCGATGGTCTGGTGAAGCGCGCGATCAAGAGCGGCGACATGCGCAAGGACCTTGAACCATTCGATCTGCTTCGGGCCCTAATCGGCGTCTCCCACGTAGCGTCCAGCCCTGACTGGCAGCAAAGCGCCAAGAGACTGGTGGACATCCTTATTTCCGGTTCGCGGCCGGTCAAGTAGACGCGGTATTCGGCACAGGTCTTATCGCGGAGTATTTGCTGCATGCTTTCTTCAGCCAGTGCCATGATGATGCAGCTTCGTCCAAATGAACGCCGACCATAAGGATGCGCTCATCCTCCTCGCCAAACAGTTTGCCGGCATCGAAGCACAGCAGGCGGAGATGACTGCGGTCGATCGCCTAGGCTTTCACCTGCGCCTGAAGACCCAGGATGGTTTGAAGGGAACTCGGATTGCGTTTCTGCGGGAGGTTAACGATCCGACACGAACGAGAGTGGTCTTCGTCGAGATGGTCAGGCAGGCGCGTGAAGGATAAGCCGCTGCGCTACCCGAAAAGCGCGCTCTGTGCTGGCGATGAACTCCGGTAATGAAATTGACGATAGGAATCATCGTGGTGGGTGCCAACGGCGAGGAAATATGAAGATAGCGGTTGTTGGAGCGACGGGTGCGACGGGACTCAGAGTGGTGAAGCACGCACTTACACAAGGACACTTCGTTACGGCCGTTGCTCGCCATCCGGAGCAACTGTCATCTGCCGACCGGCTGTCCTTCGTCCGAGGAGATGTCCTTTCCCCAGGGGGCTTAACAGGTGCTCTTGACGGCGTGGAGGCCGTCATTAGCTGCATCGGACCAGAAAAGAACCTATCGCCAGGAACGCTCATGTCAGTCGGTGTCGCCAGCATTCTCACCGAATGCAAACGTGCGAACGTCCGGCGATTCATATTACAAAGTGGTATCGGCTTGAGCGATGGACGCGAGCTCTCCTTTCCCAACCGCTTTGTTGTCCGCGTATCGGGCCGGATATTCACTGCTGCAGTTACTGACAAGGCGGTCGCCGAGCGGATGACGCAGAAAATAGACATGGAGTGGGTCATCGTTCGCCCTGTCGTATTGGCAGATAAGCCGGCGAAGGGACGCTATACGGCGGGTCCGTTAGCACGAGTCTCGCCACTCGTTCCGCTTTCCTTTGACGATTGCGCCGACTGCCTGCTTCGTGCAGCGACTGATGAACCAAATTGGATCGGAAAAACTGTGAACGTAGGTTCCTGATACCGGAATGAGTCGCCTGATTCCAGGAGAAAGCTTTTCCCTCCAATGCGATTACTTATGACGCTGTGTTTGATAGTGGCGATGCGGTCACATACGAGGGAAGTGCTCGTCGAGATGGTGAAGGAAGCCCGCCAGGATAAGCTGCTGTACTACCCGAAAAGGGCACTCTGAGCTGGCGGCGAACTCTGCCAAGGCGCGACGCAATCCGGATCATCATTCGCCACCGCGTTAATTCTTGTGCTGACCGGAAATTTCTTCATCAAAGAGGCGTCGAACGGCGCCAGAAGCTCTGCAAGCGCCTTCATATCCTTAAAGCTAGGATCGAGCCATAGATCGTAGTTTTCCCGGCGGAGGATTACCGGCATTCGATCATGCACAGTCGCCAGCAGCTAGTTCGGAGTGGCGGTTAGAATCGAGCACGACTCAATCACAGCGGCGCCCTCGGGGTCTCTCCATCGATCCCATAACCCGGCTAATGCAAACAGGGAATCGTCGTGCATCCCGAAGTGGAAGGGCTGTTTTCCTTTCCCTCTTCGCATCCATTCGAAAAAGCCGTCTGCAGGAAGCAAGCACCGACGGCTCACGAAGGCATCGCGGAACGCGGGCTTATTTGTAACCGTCTCCGCGCGGGCGTTGATTGTCTTGAAGCCGATGCTGGCGTCCGTGGCCCAGGACGGAATCAGGCCCCAGCGAGCCAGAGAGAAGTGCCGCTCCGGTGTCGATGGATCTTGGCGAATAATTCCGACGGGCTGAGACGGGGCGATGTTGTAGCGAGGCTCCCAATCGACCTCGTTATCAGTCTCGAAGTATTCCGCGATCAATTGCTTGCGTCTGGAAAGACGATAGCGGCCACACATCACTGATTCCTGAGATCCAATTCTAAAGTGGAACTGCCAAGCCTGTATTCTTGGGTACATGACTGGCAAACGGCTCGTCGCTCTCGTGGGCGATTACAATTCCGCTGTCATCGCGCACCAGGCCATTCCCGAGGCACTGCGTTTGGCCAGCCTCCAAACCGGAGACAACGTTGAAGGCGTCTGGCTCCATACCGCTTCGATCGCAGACCCGCCGGCCCAATTGCTCGATTTTGCGGGAATCTGGTGCGTGCCTGCCAGTCCTTACGCGAATGCCGACGGTGCCGTGGAAGCGATCCGATATGCCCGGGAGCAGGGGTTTCCGTTCCTCGGAACCTGCGCCGGCTTTCAGCACGCGCTGCTGGAATATGCCCGCAACGTTTGCGACCTGCGCGAAGCCGCCCACGCCGAGGACAATCCCGAAGCTGTCTGCCGCGTAATCTCACCGCTGTCCTGTTCGATGGTAGAAAAGAGCGGCGAAATCCTACTGAAGGAAGGCACGCGGCTCTACCAGGCCTATGGAAAGCCACGAATCACCGAAGGGTACCACTGCAATTATGGTCTCAACCGTGAATATGAGCCGCTGCTGTTCGGCGGCAGCCTTCGACCCACCGCGCATGACCTCTCCGGCGAAGTGCGCGCGGTGGAGCTATCCGGACACCCATTCTTTGTGGCCACACTTTTCCAGCCCGAACGGGCGGCGCTTCGCGGGGAAGTCCCTCCGTTGGTGGCGTCGTTTGTCGCCGCTCTCCAATAGATCGCCAAGACCTGGGCGCCTGTGGGTGACCTGCACAGGCCGCTTATCGCAGTCGAGCGATCCAGACTTGCCGGCCATAGAACGCAAGATTCAGAGCGCAGATGATTACCGCCGCAATCGTTAGCATGGTTGAAGAAATATCCGGATAGACCAGCTTGTCCAAGTAATGGAGCAGGAACCCGCCCTGGTCAGGCTCGACTCCGGCGTTGCCTTCGAGCCAGTTCTCCAGCAGAGTCAAAGGACACGGCCAAGGAAGCAGTTCCGTAAGGATTCCCCACACAAGAGAACCGACATGCAGCCAGCGAAGAATCGGGCGCGAGCGTGTCAGCAAGGCACCGAAAACGACCCACAAAATGAACAGCGCATGCAGGAAGAGAACAGAAATCGCGAGTGCGGAATAGAAATTCGAAGCAAGAACGGCTGCATGCATCTCTAGAATTTACCGCAACGACAGTTAACGATCCGCCCGATACGCGTTCACCCTGTTCTGGGACCCAGAATAGTATTGTTGCCGGAAGATTGTGCGAAAAATCATCCATGTGCGACATGGACGCGTTTTACGCTTCGGTCGAGCAGCGCGATGATCCGCAGCTGCGCGGCAAGCCCGTGATCGTTGCTTGGCAGGGCAATCGCTCTGTCGTCTGCGCTGCTTCGTACGAGGCCAGGAGCTTCGGTGTGCATTCGGCCATGCCAGCAATACGAGCGGAACGCTTGTGTCCCGATGCGATCTTCGTACCTCCGGATTTCACGCGCTATCGTGCCGTCTCACACAGCGTGCGGGAGATCTTCAAGCGTCATACAGACCTGATAGAACCACTGTCTCTCGACGAAGCCTATCTCGACGTCACCGAGAACAAGACCGGCTTGGCGACAGCTACCCTGGTGGCGCGCACGATCCGTGAGCAAATCCGTCAGGAATTGAATCTGACAGCCTCTGCGGGAGTAGCGCCAAACAAGTTCTTGGCAAAGCTCGCCTCTGACTGGCGCAAACCCGATGGGCTCTTTGTCATCCAGCCTGAGGACATAGACACGTTTCTGCTGCCATTGCCCGTTGGACGCTTGCCTGGCGTCGGCAAAGTTACGGGAGAGAAGCTGGCGAAACTTGGAGCACAGACGGTGAGGGATCTGCGAACTCTCGACTTGCCCGTACTCGAACACCACTTCGGCCGCTATGGTCAGCGCCTGCACGAGCTTGCCCGCGGCATCGACGAAAACGAAGTCGTCCCGGACAGGCCGACACAATCGATATCCGTCGAGGATACTTTTGAGCACGATGTGCTGTTGGCAGAAACTGAGCCCATGATCCGGCGCCTTGCAGAAAAGCTTTGGTCTGCTTCGCGCAAAGAATCACGGATGGCACGCACGGTTGTTCTCAAGCTGAAGACAAGCGAGTTCAAGATTCTCACCCGCAGCCATACGCCAGGCTCCCCGCCCTCCTCCTGCGAAGAATTGACGGACATCGCCCTGAAGCTGCGAGAGCGGGTTGATCTCGGTCCGCAGCAACGCTATCGGCTGGTTGGCGTTGGTTTGAGCAACTTTCGGGAACCCGAAGACACTGCTGCGCAGCCGGGCCTTTTCGAGTAGCACGAATATGGAAACGATTCCCATCCCAGGAGCGGAAATCTATTACGACAAGAATTTCCTCCCAGCCGAGGAAGCGACGATCTTGTTCAACATCCTGCTGACGAAGTGCGCCTGGCAGCGACACAGATCTTCCTTCAAATATGCCGTGCCGCGCGACGAAGCGTACTATGGCGATCCCGGCACCAACTACACATATTCGCGGCGCGAGTACAAGCCGCTCTCCTGGATTCCAGAATTGTTCTCCCTGAGGACTCGCGTTGAAGGGGCCACTCCCGCAGTTGCTTATTCCAATTTGAGCTTGCCGAGGCTGGGCTACAACGCCGTGCTCTGTAACCTTTACCGAAACGGAAATGACAGCGTCGGCCTGCATGCGGATGCGGAGCCGGAAATGGGGCCGGTGATCGCTTCGGTCAGTCTGGGGGCCGAACGCTTATTTCGTCTCAAAGAGAAAAATGGCGCGGTTGCCTTTGCGGAACGGTTGCCCCACGGAAGCCTGTTCATCATGGCGGGAAACACCCAGAAAAACTTCAAGCATGAGGTACCAAAAGAACCTGATGTCGCGCTACCGCGGATTAACCTGACATTCCGTCACATCGAGCACCAAAGGATACTCACAGCCAAATTTGGTGGTTTCTGACTCAGCCCCAGGCTCTAGATGGTGATGAGTCCGCGGCGTAGACCAATCGCAGCCGCCTCCGTACGGGTGGACGCGCCCAGCTTGCCCAGGATGGAGCTGATGTGAAACTTCACGGTATGGGCTGAGATGTTGAGATGCGCGGCAATCTCTTTATTCGACAGACCCTCCATCATCATTTCGAGCACTTCCCGCTCCCGCAGGGTGAGGTGTTCTACGGAAGCGTCGGCGATGGGGGCAGGGTCTTCCACAGAGTCGTCGGCTTCCTCGCGGGAATGAGCGAGCAGACTCTGGCGCACAAGATCGGCGAGATCGCCCGAGAGCGTAAGCAATCCGGCCGCGGCGCTGTGGGCGGCTGCGGCTAACTCAGCTCCGGTTGCGTCACCCAGAAGGATGGCTTGCACTCCGCCAGCAAGAGCGGCCGTTGCGCTGACAAGATCTGCTTCGTCGGCCAGCAGCACGATAGGAACTTCGAGAGCGATCAATTCTTCCCAGTTTGTCTCCGGTGACTGAGCTTCGAGGTGCAGGAGCACCACGTCGGGATCGTTCTCCGCGATTGCCGGTGGCAGGCCGTCGGCGCCGCTAATCGCGCCCACAAGGTGCACGCTGGGCTGTTTCTCGAGAAGCCGCTCCAGTCCTGCGCGGGTGATCGACGAGGCAGCGGAGATCAGCACGCGCACCGGCTTGACCGATGGCTGATGGTGCTTTGGCTTGCGCATGGTGCTGAGCCCGCTGCTCGACATGGTTATCGCCTTGGCCGGTCGCCCAGCGTAACCTCCACCTCAGTAGCGTTTCCGGCTCGAAGCACACGCAGCTTCACCGCTTCTCCGGTGCTTTCTGCGCGAGCAGGTGGTGGAACTGGTGGAATCCGTGGACCGGCTGCGCGTCGACGCTGACGATAAGGTCGCCCAGATTGATGCCCGCCCGCTTAGCCGGCCCGTCGGGCGCGACATGCATGACCAGGAGACCATGCTCCTGATCGGAACCGGCACTGGCGCGCCACTCTTGTGGCAAGGGAACTTCCTGCATGGCGATCCCAAGGTAGGGCTGTGCGATATGGCCACGCTCCAGCAGTTCTTTGAGCACGCGATCGACGGTCTCGGTGGGCAGGGTAATGACCGACTCGCGTGCCAGGACCGAGCTGTTGACGCCTAACAGTTCACCTCGACCGTTGACGAGCGCGCTGCCAGACTGGCCGGGATAGAGGCGGACGTCGGGGCGTAAGAGGCGGTCGATTTGTCCGCCGCGCCAAGAACGCCATGGTCCGCCGACACGGGCAACGATTCCGGCGCTGGCGGAGAGTTC
>CAWAJA010000022.1:0-1578755 GCA_963782275.1 uncultured Acidobacteriaceae bacterium
ATGTTCGGTAACTGTACTTTCGTAATGTCTTGGGGGATAGGGTAACCACCCCAGCTGGGAGTCCTTATCCGGAATGGGCCAGACCTGACCTCGGACCCCCTTGCTGCCTGAGTAGATCAGTGTTGTCTCATGCCCCACGCCGTATTCATGCCTTCCGGGCGTGCCAGCGCCCCTCGGACGAGCGGGGTCGTCCAACTCTATAGCGGATTCCCAATCTTGGATGGCGCCCGAGTTACTTCCTCGATCTAGAATTCTGGGTAGTGGTGTTTTAGTGTGGATATAGATTGGCGGCACAATTGATGTCCCTCGCTGCATCCCATCATTCGACCGCAATCACATCGGACAATCTGAATCCGATACACGCTGGCTCCGAGTTCTCCGCTGCGCTCGCTGCCATTCCTCTTCGCAGCACACGCGCACAATACCTGAATCAAAACCAATAACTCTGCGCAGAAGTTCAACCCCTCCATAGGCTCGAACCCGCACCTGCTTTTCCACGACAAGGCTACTGTTGATGCTTTGGTCTTCATACCGCAAAGTTTAAGAAATACCGCACGGTATTGGCAAAAATAATCGGCATTTAGGGGGTTGACAGAATTGCAGTATTTGATACCATACCGTTAGAGGTTCCTTATGGTACAAGACGCAGAGACCGATACCAGTAGCAAATCAGCGGCAGTTCCTTACGTTCCATTTGCCACATTCTGCACGGCACTCGACTACCTGAAAAGCCACGGGATGCCATCAAAGATTGACTCCTCCGCATTCCCAACATTTGCAGGCGGGACAATCTCCCATTTGCTTCTGTCGTTGCGAGCCTTAGGATTGATTACGAAAGATGGCGACCCCTCACCAGAGTTGGCCATTCTTGCAGACGAAACCACCAGAAAGCAAGCGCTGGCAAAGCTCTTGCCCAAAGCGTATGCGGGTTTATTCCACAAGGTTGACATCTCGAAAGCCTCACCATCGCAGCTAGAAAACGCATTGCATGATCAGAATGTACGCGGAGCTACTGCTAAGAAGGCGATGGCGTTCCTTATCAAGGCCGCACAATTCGCGGGATTGCCCGTATCAAATCACTTGATTAAGCGAACGCGGACAGTAGGGGTAAAAGAACGGTGGGCGAAGAACCAAGCAACAGCATGAAAAACAGCAAGCGGAACCACCGCTGCCGTCACCACCACAGCAGGCGAATTACTCCAAGGTGATTCGGTTACCACAGGCGTCAGGAGTTCTGACACTGAGTGGTGACTTTGACCCTTTGGCTCTCCGTGGGGAAGAACGTGAGTTGGTGTACAAGCTCACTGACATTATGTGGGAATTTGAAAACAAGAAGGAAAAGGCCAGCGAGTGACGGTAGCTAATCGAAACCGCTGGCCTTTCGCATGGGCGTGTAGCTCAGGTGGAGTCGCAAGACCGCAAGGCTGCCAACACAGTCTTCGAGAGCGGTGGCCTGCTAAGCCACGAGTCGCGGGTTCGAGTCCCGCCACGTCCGCCAAGTTGTCAAACAAGCCTCGGTAGCGGCGCTAACCGCTATCAGGGCCATATCCTCGGGCCGAAGCCAAAGGACAGGGTTGACACCCACTGTCATTTTGCTCCGCTTGCCCGAAGAAAGCAAGCATCAAAATGACCTGTCATAACTGAAGCCAATCTCGCCGACCATGTATGGAGACTGGAGGAGTTAATTGGGGTCTGTTGAGCGGCGGGGCAGCACCGCCGTTGGTACTAGCGGATTTCATTACGGTGATATACTCCTTTCCGTGGGGCGCAATCAGAGTTGTGCCATCCAAGAGGGCGCTATGAGCACCGTACAAGTATCATTCCGGCTGAAATTTGCTACGCGCCGAGACGATGAGGCCAACGTCTACGTCGGATACTGTCCCGCCCTAAAGCTCTACAGCCAAGGGCGGACAGAGGAGGAATCCGAGGAAGCGGTTGTCAGCGCGGTCAAATTGTTTCTAGTGGCCTGCTACGAGCGCGATATTCTCCACAGCGCATTACGCAATCGGGGAATGACCCGGGCAACATCAATGGTCGCTGAGCAGATCAAGAAGGACGAGAGCAAGGAATATATTGACGTCCGCCCGTTTGACAGAGAGTTTTGGCGCGACGTTCCGATTAATTTGTTGGCTGCGAAGGAGGCCACTGAGCCATGCCTGCAGTAGCATGTATTCCCCCGTGGGCGATGAAAGAAATTCTGGAGCACTTTGGCTTCGGCGTCATCGCGGAAGATGAGTACAACTGGGTTCTCTCCGAGACGAAGAATCATTCTGGCGTAGCCGTACCTGGCGAACTCGAACCGATCATTCTGCCGAAGCGCGGCGATCTACTGGCTTTGGACGTGATGATGGACACACTTATCAAGGCCAAGATGGACTTGCACACCTACTTCGCTCTAAAGGCGAAGGTACTCGGCACCCTAGATCGGCTCGTGGGGGATGATGCGGGAAGTGTGGATACCATCAACTGAAACTGATGGCTTGAATTCTCCGTGAACCAAGACCCGCCAAGTGGCGGGTTTCTTTTTGCGAATTGTCATCTCCACGCTACGACCCCACCACCGAATTCTGGCATTCCTAGCGGACATGTATCCTTCGCTGTTTATCTCTGCGTGAGCTATTGCACTCGCCCTCGCGATCCCATAACCGAGTTGGCTGTTGGGGTGATCGGCAGCCAAAAGTTGAGAGCTTCGGCCCGGAATACTGCTCGATGTCCGACAACTAGCGACTCGTTGGCGCTACCTGTAAGGTCGGGTTCTAACCATTACACCTTCTCCGAACCCAAAACGGCGATCGTACTTCACGCCTTCCTCGCCTCCTCTTCGAATCGTTCGGCCTCCGGCAACTCTGTCATTCCAAACCAAATCCAGTTCTTGACATTGCAGATTGCAATGCTATAATCGCAATCTGTAATATGAAACTCGGCGAGAAAATTCGCTACCTGCGCCTGGTTGAAGGCACCCTGCGCGGCCTGGGCCGCGAGATGACGCAGCAGGACCTGGTCGTCGCACTGAAGAAGGAAATGGGCAGCGGGCTCAGCCAGTCGTACCTGTCGCAGATTGAGAGCGGAGCGCGGCCGCATTTGACGAACGCATCCCGAATGCTGCTGGCGCGCTTCTTCAAGGTGCATCCCGGGTACCTGGTGGACGATCCCGAGGGCTACCACACCGAGCTGACCAGCGACTTGCGCGCCATGGAAGACCGGCTCGACCTGTGGCTGATCAACGGAGCTGAGCAGTTTGCGCGCGATCCTGAGTTGAGCCAGGCGCTGCTGCAGGTGGCCAAATATAAGGACTCGCGCAAGTGCCTGGTGCTGCTGGGAGCGATTTTGGAAGCGCCCGAATTGGTAGAGAGGTTGACCGAGGTTTTGAAACCGAACTTGGGTGAGCCACCGCACGTCCACCCCAGCGAGCGCAAAGGCGGCGCTCGCTGGGGACCCCGGCAGCGCGGCGGGCGGCACAAGAAGTTGACGGGAGCGAGCGTATGACATGGGCCATGTTCTATCTCGTGTGCTTTGTGGTTGGAGTGACGCTGAGCGTGCTGTCGTTCCTGGGTGGAAGCTTTCACATGCCGCACGTGCACGTTCCTGTGCCGCATGGCGGCGCCCACTTTGCTGGCGGGGCTCACGTTGGCGGCGGGGCGCAGATGCCGTTCCTGAACTTTGGAACCATCACCGCCTTTCTGGCGTGGTTCGGCGGAACGGGCTACCTGCTGACCCGCTATTCCTCGCTGGTGGTTGCGGGCGTGCTGATGCTTGCCATCGCCGCAGGATTAGCGGGGGCACTGATCGTTTTCTGGTTCTTGGCCAAGGTGTTGATGAGGCATGACGTCGAACTCGATCCGGCAGACTATGAGCGGGTGGGCGTTCTGGGCCGCATCAGCAGCCCGATTCGCGAGGGCGGCACCGGCGAGATCATCTTTTCGCAGGAGGGCACACGACAGACCTGCGGCGCGCGCAGCGAAAACGGCGAGGCCCTGTCGCGTGGAACCGAGGTAATCGTCACGCGCTACGAGAAAGGTATTGCGTACGTAAGACGGTGGGAGGAAATGGCGAAAGAAGAAGCAATTAGCAGTTAGCAACTAGCGGCTAGCTAGGGACGGGCTGAATTGCTAACTGCTAATCGCCGGTCTTTTAAGGAGGCCCTATGGGATTCCACATACCAACCGAAGTACTAATCATCGCCTGGACGGCGGTGGCGGCGGTCGTAATGTTGACCGCCATCTTTGCCCGGCTGTACCGCAAGGCTGGGCCCAACGAGGCCCTGGTCGTGTACGGATTTCGCGGCACCCGGGTCGTAAAGGGACACGGCACGGTCATTTTTCCCATGGTGGAAAATTGCCGTCAGTTGTCGCTAGAGCTGATGTCCTTCGATGTTGCTCCTCAGCAGGACCTGTACACCAAGCAGGGCGTTGCGGTCACGGTAGAGGCGGTGGCGCAGATCAAGGTGAAGTCCGATCCGGAATCGGTATTGACCGCATCCGAGCAGTTCCTTACCAAGGCGCCGCTGGACCGGGAAGCCCTGATCCGGCTGGTGATGGAAGGGCACCTGCGCGGCATTATCGGGCAACTCACGGTGGAAGAGATCGTAAAGCAGCCGGAGATGGTGGCCGACCGCATGCGTTCCACTTGCGCCGACGACATGAACAAGATGGGGCTGGAGGTAATCTCGTTCACGATCAAGGAAGTTCGCGACAAGAACGAATACATCTCCAACATGGGGCGTCCCGATATCGCGCGCATCAAACGCGACGCCGACGTCGCCACGGCAGAAGCGGAGCGCGACACCGCCATCCGGCGCGCCATTGCGCTGCGCGAATCCGCCATCGCCAAGGCGCAAGCTGACCAGGAGCGGGTCGCTGCCGAGACTGCTTCGCAGGCGCGGCAAGCGGAGGCACAGCGCGATCTCGAGGTGAAGAGGGCAACTTACACCGAGATGGTGAAGCGCCAGCAGGCGCAGGCCGACAAAGCGTACGAGATCCAGACCAACGTCATGCAGCAGCAGGTGACGGCCGAGGCGGTAAAGATTCAGCAAGTCGAGAAGGAACAGCAGGTGAAGGTGCAAGAGGCTGAAATCCTGCGCCGCGAGAAGGAGCTGATCGCTTCCGTGTTGAAGGGGGCGGAAATCGAGCGCCAGCGAATCGAGACCCTGGCCGAAGCCGAACGGCAGAGGCTCACGGTCGAAGCAGCAGGCCACGCCAGCGCGATCCGTGCCCAGGGCGAGGCGGAGGCCGAGATCATCTTCAAGAAGGGCGATGCCGAAGCGCGGGCCATGAACGTGAAGGCCGAAGCCTACCAGCAGTACAACCAGGCCGCGGTGGTGGACAAGCTCTTCACCAACATGCCGGAGGTGGTGAAGGCTCTGGCCAGCCCGTTGGCCAACGTCGATCGCATCACCGTGGTGTCAACTGGCGATGGCAACTCCGCCGGCATGCACAAGATCACCGGGGACATTGCCCAGATGGCGGCGCAAGTGCCGGCCCTGTTTGAGGCGCTCTCGGGCATGAAGATGTCCGAGCTGTTGGGGAAGATCAGGACCATTGGCGACAAACCGAACCGGCCGGACGAGCTGCCGCCAGGCGATGGCGATGGCAAGTCGAAGGCTGCGGGTGCAGGTAAGTGAAGTGACTGATCCCACCCTGTCGCCAACACCAGACGACAAGGGTGGGAAACTCGAGCTTTAGTTACGAGGATGCATATGTACTCCGATAACGATGGCACGGACCTTGAGATGAACCTGGTGTTGGTTGGCACGTTACTGGGAGTTCTGGTCAGTGTCATCACACATCGGGAAGTAGCAGTTCTGGTAGGAGCTGTAGGAGGCTTGCTCGTCGCCTTCCTGTTGGCTGCGGATCGCGGCGAGCAATTCTAGGCGCGCTCGCCGCAACGCGAGCAGGGGAGTTGGTTATGGCATTACTCGATCGTGTAGCAACCCTGGTACGGGCCAACCTGAACGACTTGGTGGACCGCGCCGAGAACCCGGAGAAGATGTTGAAGCAAGTCATCCTGGACATGGAAAACCAGTTCATCCAGGTGAAGACGCAGGTGGCCATCGCGCTGGCCGACCTACATGTCCTGGGGAAGAAGAAAAAGGAAAACGCCGATAAACACCTCTTCTACATGCTCGCCGCCGAGCGTGCTGTAGATAAAAAGGATGACGAACTGGCCCGCGCCGCCTTGGAGCGCGCCTTGAGCTTCCAGCAGCTTACTGAGAGCTTCGACCAGCAGATCGCGGACCAGGAGGTCCAGGTCGAGGCTTTGAAGGCGGCGCTGAAGAATCTGGAGCTGAAGCTTTCGGAGGCCCGCGGCAAAGCCGACCTGCTGATCGCCCAACATCGCCGCTCGCGAGCGGTGAACCGTGCCGCCGACGCTCAAACCACGCCTTCGGGGGAGAACCGTACCTTCGAGCGGATGCGCTCGAAGGTGGTCCATGAGGAGGCCCTGGGCCGGGCCAAGGGTGACGTTCTGGGCGACGACATCGATGGCCGGTTTCATGCGCTGGAGCGGGAAGACAAGATCAACGCGCTTCTGGATGAGATCAAGGCGAAAAAACGGCTCACCGCCTAGCTGAATTTCATCGACCGCGCATCCCGCCAGGCGCTCACCGAGGCCTCTTTCTCCCGTGATCGCGGCAAGAAAACCCTAGGGGCTGCGGATTGCCCACTTGCAGCCCCTTTAGAATCTGCCAGTTAAGGCTTGGGCATCGTCCAAGTTCTTCTCGTGCTGGCAATCATGATGAGTAACGCGACTGCCCATGCACACCCGGGTGGGACATGGACAACGCTCAAGACCCCTTTCCGGGCTGCGGGACCGACCTGGCTTTTCTCCTCACCGATGGATGCGTACTCGTTCATCACGTCATTAAGCGTTAATCTTCGCCGTAACACCCAGCTGCGCGGCAAGGTTCAGCGCTGTTACACTGCTAGCGACTCCGATGACATCTCCAATTTTGCGCATATTGGGTGCCATAGCAGGATTGGGCAGCGCCATCTTGTGCTGGTTCCTGGGAGATGCCCTGGCCACGCCCCTGCGTCGCGGGACAGTGTTCTCGCAGGGAGGCTCGCAATACATTTTGCTGACTTTCTTGTTTGTACCCGCCCTTGTTCTGGCCATCGTCGCCTTGTTCTGGGTACCGCCTCGGATTTCCGGCGGCGGCCCTTTGCCGGAAGGAAGAATCTGGCGCCGCGCTCTGGTTCTCCTGTTTGTGGTCGCCTTTGTCAGCGGACTGGTGCACTGAGGCGCGAACAAGACAGGCGCTCAGTGCACCTGAACTTTGATTTGCAACTTACCCGCGACCGGAACTTGCACGGCTTCCCCATCCTTCAAGTAAGGCTGCAACGTAGCAGGATTGCCCCATTCCAGCTCCCACCCGTTCGCGATTGCGACGACCGTGTATTGCCCAGGCACAACATTAGGCAAGGTAAAGGTGCCATCGCTGTCGCTCTGGTCGCGGCGAAACAACGGCGCGTTGTTTGCGAAATCATGTGGGACAAGGACAACCATCGCTCCGGCGAAAGGTTGGCCGTCGCGCAGAGCGACGCCGTCCACCTGTCCCATGCCGCGAGTCGCGACGCCGACGATACGTACGCTGCTCGAAGCGCCGATCTCAAGGGTGCGGCCAGTCAGTCTGGCCCCGCTGGCCGACAACTTGCGGAGAAAGAATCCCTCCGAAGTGCCGAGCGATACGTTGTAACGTCCGGGCCTTACGGAGTTGGTACTAAAATCAGCTTGCCCCTTGTCGGAAATGGCGCTGGTGAAACTTTCACCGGTGACTGGATTGGAGATTCGAAGCGAAGCGCCTTTGGGTACGCTCGTCGTGCCCTCGAACAACACCAAGCCGCTGACGTTGGCGAACGCAGACGCGTCACTGGCGTTCAATTCGGCATCGCCGGCGAGATCAATTTCCTGGTACCAGCCGCGACCGCTGGCCTTTTCGTTGCTTGCGCGCGACGCAGGCACCTCGATGATGTAGTGACCCGGCGCCAGGCCCATAATCTCAATCACACCGGGCTCGGCTCTGGAGACGGGCGCATTGAATACTGGGTCCAAATATTCCCCGAAGAGGCGTTGGGAAACTCTCGGGAAAGTCATAGCGCCCGTTGCCAACAGCGTATTACTGCCCGTGTTGCCAGCTACGCTACCGCCGATGCGGATTCGCAGATGCAACGCCGGAACCGCGTGCATGACCACGTCCGCGGTGGCGTGCTCGCCCGGATGCAGCACGATGGGGCTGGCGCTGGCCGACTCCGGCGACTCGGGGTAGAAGGTGAGCGGGTAGGTTACGTCAAGTGCTGCCTCCTGCGCCCGAGCGTCGGCCTCAGAGTTAGCCGATCCCTTCCGCAGCGCCGAGCGTTGATTCGCCGCATACCATGGACGCGCTGCGACCGCCAGATAATACGTTCCCTGCCCAAGATGACCGAGGCGAAAGTGCCCCTGATCGTCGGTTTGCGCCTGGTTCCGGGAAAAAGTTTTCTGCTGCCCACCTTCAATCCTTTCCTCGAAGAGGCGCACCAGCGCATTTTGCACTGGATCGTTGTTCTCATCGGTCACCTGCCCCTCGATGGAGGCATCCGGTTCCAGGCGAAAAACGAGGTGCTCCGAATCGAGGTCAGGCCCGACCGCAATGGCGGTGGCGTAGGCGTCATGATGTTCGAACGACTGCAGCCCGAAACCGCGCGCCGCGGCCACCAGCGAGTACTTCCCACGCACCAGACCGGTAAAGGCAAAGCGCCCGTCAGCACCGGTGGTAATCGCCTTGGAAATATCGCCGTTCAGATTGGCGGTGGGACCGATGGCAACCGAGGCTGCCGCGATCGGCTGCCCGGTGAGCGAGTTCACAACTACCCCCGCGATCTGGTAGCTCTGCGGCCCGGACGCTGCGGGTGCCGAAGCAGACTGCTGCAGTTGCGCGGACAACCCAATCGCACAGAGCACCACGAACACCACCCGGAAAAGAGCCACAGCTACTCTCCATCTCCGGCGTGGATCAGGTTGAGGGTTACTCGCGTCTCCTGGTTCGGAGCGAGCGTGACGTGAGTGGCTTGTGAGGCGTAAGGCTGTAGGACATCGGCATTGGCGTACTCGATCTTGTCGGCACGATCAAAGGCAAAGACGAGGTACTCGCCGGGAGCAAGACCCCTCATGGTGAACCCGTTCGGCGGGAATGCTTGCCCAAGCTTGACGCTCCTTCGCGAGGACTGTGGAACGACGAGCACGGTCGCCGGCGCCTCGGTTCCGTCGGAGGACTTGACGTCGCCCGTCAGGGTGGCAGCGTCGTCGCGCAGGACGATTTCAATGGGATAGTTCTGGGCTGGGGCAACGGTGAGGTCATCGGAGAGCAAGTTGGTAGGTCCGTATCCGGCGGACTGCACGTACCATGGGCCCCACGTCATCACGTTCGCGGCGTATTTTCCGGGCTCGACATCCGGTAACACCATCGCCTCATGTCCTGGGCGTTGTTGCGGAGATGTCGAGCTTGCCTCAGCAGTCAGCATCTCGAGCGGGATCAGACGTACCGATACTGGCGGCCTTTGCTGGCTCCATGCAGGACTGGTCAGGTTCGAGGAATCTCGCGCCTCCAGTCGGACTTGGACCGGAATCAAGATCGCCGGTCCCAATGCCAAATGAACATTGTCAAGATTTGTGCTCACATTGAGACGTGTCTCGGCGCGAAGGGGCTTATCGCCAGCCTGTGAGGAGGCCTTCAAGACGTACGAACCTGGCGGGATGTTTTCAAAGTCGAATGTACCCGTGTCCGCGGAAAACCGGCCAGCAAGTGGAAGCGCCTGGCCCAGTTGGTCGAGAATCTGCACTCCGACGCCTTGCTCGACTGGATATCCGATCACAGTGCCTGAGACGCGATAGACCGGCACAGCGCTGATGGCTAAGTTGGCTTCCGCATTCTGTCCTGCGACCACTTGAATGGGCGACGCAGCGGTAAAGTCGCTGACACCTGGATAGTACACGTTGGGGTAGCCTGTTTTAGGCTTCTCGTCGCGGGCAAGAAGACGTTCTTCCTCTCTAGCGGGCCCGACCGCGAGATAGTACGTTCCGGGCATGAGGTTGGAAAAGCGAAATTTGCCATCTTCATCGGTCTGAGCGAAGCCTCGCGAGTCCCAACGACGGCGTCCTTCGCGCACTGTCCGCTCGGTGAGGTTAACCGGCATCCGCTCAATGGGCTCACCAGCAGCATCAGTTACTCGACCAGAGATCGCGCTCTGCGGCGTAAGCTTTAAGACCATCGGCCCGGTTTGCGGGCCGATGGTCAACCTGCTCCGTCCGCTGTTATCCAGCTCTTGCGGGCTGAAGTAGCCGGGCTTCTGGACTGCAAGACCGGCGACTTCCTGGACTCCCTCAATCTGGAAATGCCCCTCACTGTCGGTAAAAGCCGTGCGTGGCACCACGGCGAAGACTCTCACCAATGCTCGGCCGACAGGCGCACCAGTCACGGAGTTCACGACCGTGCCGCTCACAGTGAAACTGCCGGCGTCTGTGCCTGACGGTGGGTTAGCGATTTGCGCTGACGACAATCCGCTGAGAACCGCCGCCCAGCAGATGCACAGGGACACACCGAGGAGCTTCGACGTGACGCTTAGGACTGACAAGCGGCTGGCTGGCTTTTGAAACACCATCTGAATCCAACTCGGCAAACGGGGAGAAGTCCCTACGCCGATCTCAGCTGCAGGTTATGTGGATGGCGGCGTAGTCTCGTCGTCAGCGAGCGGAGCACTGCCCCGCCGTTCCATCTCGTCTTGGATTTCCTTCATGACTTCTTCGCGGTAGGCGCCGTTGTGCATGCGATCGGCCATTTCCTGGAGGGCCACATTCAGCACATGGTAATGGTGCAACTCCCGATAACGAGGGTCGCTGGTCACTTCCTTCCACAGGCTGTGCAGCAGGTCCACGTCTTCCTGCCGCATGCTGGGGGTGTGCGGCCCCAGCATATATTCGTGCTTATTGCCGTTGGGTTCAACCACCACCAGCCGCAATCGCGGCCGTGGCTCCGGCAGCCGCTCCCAGGCATCGCCGGTGAGTTTGCCCTGCTCGTCGGCGGAAAGTTTGTTGGACAGGCCGCACACGACGACGGACGAGTGCAGCCTCTGGGCCGTCGCCACAATGCTTTCGAACACGTCGTTGGTGGGCACCACCAGCAGCGAAACGTGCCTTCCCTCTTTCTCCGCCGCCGCAACCACCGAAGTGAACAATTCCTGCTCGTACTTCCTGAACACCTCCGAGGTATCCATTTCCTCGCTGCCGCTGAAGGAGTGTTCACGGTGCTGGACCCGAGAGGTCATTACCACCACATCGGTCTTGGTAGTGTCCGTCTTGGCCAGTACCTGTCGCAAATAATACAAATTGCGGGGATCGCGCACCGCAACCAGAATGTTGCCCGGACGGACCTCCATGGCTTGCGCGCTGAGTTCCCGGTCGGCGGCGATGTTGAACTGTTCAAGGCCGGACTCGCCTGCGGCGTGCTGGTACGCTGTCTTGCGCTCGGAGACCGTGAGCACCACGAAGAACACCAGGCTGAACGTTACCCCTGCAATCGTAGCCAGCTCTTTGGTGAAAAGGTTCACGATGGCGGTGGAGAACAGGACGAGAGCGATGAGGCCCAGTCCGATGGGAATTTCCACACCCTTAATCTGAATATTGCCGGGTACCTTCCACTCCCGGTTCTCAGGACTGGTATAGCGCAATACGATCACCGCCAGCGACATGAAGGAGAAGCTCCAGATGACGCCGAACGCGTACAACGAAGCCAGCAGGTACACATTGCCGCCGCTGGCGAGAATGGTGAAAACCTGCAAGCCAACGATCATGTTGATGACACGATAACTGGTCCCAAAGCGTTTGTGGGGCTTCTTGAACCAGGTGGTGAGGACACCGTCCTCGACCATCCGGTTGAGCACGCCATTGGCGCCAACGATCGCTGTATTCACCGCGCCCGACAGGATCAGAGCTCCCACAATGACCACGAACCCCTGGAAAAACAGTCGCAGCGTGTAGGGGCCGACCACGTTCATGGCCAAACCGCTGATGAGGTTGGCGAAATAGTCTTTACGCACCCCATCGGGAATGATCATGACCGCGAAAAACGATACCAGGGAGGTGAAAAACAGGCTGTACAGGAAGATCACCAGCCCGGTCTTCTCCAGGTTCTTCAGTTTGGGGTGTTCAATCTCGCGGTTGACCTGCGCCAGCGATTCTTCGCCGCTCATGGCCAACACTGAATGGCCGAAGCCTACCAGCAGCATGATCAGCGGAATGCGCGCCGCCCAGGTCCCTAGTAGCCAGCCGAGCGACTCCCGGTCGTGGTGCATGGCCATCGGGGATGGCCATGGCGGCAAATGCCCTCCGCGTTGCGCCAGAGTCAGCAGGCACCAGACGATCAGCGTCACGACCATCACGGTAGTGATCTTCATGATCCACAGTGCGCGCTCGCTGGATTCGTGAATGCCCTTGATGTTCTGCCACCAGAAGTAGAGAGTCACCAACACGGCGAACGCAGCCGCGAACGAGTTGTCGGGAACGTGGATGTTGTAGCCGAGATGTTGGAAAGTGTCATCCAGGAATCCGGCGACATACTGCCCGGCGGCAACCGAACTGATGGGTCCGGTCAACACATAGTCGAAAAGCAGGGCTGATACCGACAGCTTAGCGAGGGTTCCGCCCATGGCCTGCTTCACCACACGGTAAACGCCGCCGCGGACGAACATGGCGCTCGACTCGATGTAGATAGCCCGGACCGCATAGCTGAACAACATGACCGCCAGCACGAACCAGGGAGCGCTTTTCCCGATCACCTTCTCGGCATCGCCGCCCACGTAGTAAGCCGATGAGGCCAGGTCGGATAGGACGATGGCTGCGGCCCGCCAGAAGGAAATAAAAGTCAGCATCACCGAGGTGGCGACGAAGACTTTGATGGCAGGCCGCTGCAGGTTCGGAGCTGTTGTGGACATAGTTGTTCCCGGGTTTGGGGACAGCGCTCGCCGCGAGCAGCGCACGGCAAGGATATATCAGTGTACAGCCTCTGCCGCCGACGTCGCCTGTGGTTTCTCGCCCGGCTTGCCACCGGCGGTTGACATAGCGGTTGACATACAGGAACGAGAAGGGCCGTCTGGGTGACATTGCGAGAGCCGGAGTCGGAGCAAGCATCAGGAATCCGGCTATGACGTGCGATCTTGTTTGGCTTCGCTATTCTCGCTTCGTCGTGTACGTTCCGCTTATACGATCGTGCCAGCACAGGCCATCAACATCGACGAATGCCCAGAGCAACCCCATGGTCAGGGAGGCCGTCGAAAAATAAAGACTGAGCGCGCGATTGCGCCGATGGCGCAGGGAGGGTGGACGTCCTTTGAAGGTCGTCAGGCGAGTTGCGGCTACTTGCATCCCGACGGTTCTGCCGGCGTAAACCAAGAGCAGGTATTGGTAGATAGCCCAGAGCAGTACCGGCACGAGTGCTGCAGTAACTCGCACCGGCTTGGTGAGTACCAGGTCGGGCAGCATCTTATGGCCAATCGCTGCAAAAACAAAGGTAGCCGTGGCCACGACTAAACAATCCATCAGGGCGCCGTAAAGGCGCTGCGAGATGCTGACGGCGCAAAACGGCAACTCAATGTGGTCCCTGGAAACTACAGAAGCCTGCGTTGCCGGCTCGAATTGCAATCCGTCCAGGAACGGAGTGGGAAATGCCTCCAGTTCTTCCGGGACGTCGAGAATTCGCGGCTGCTCCGGCACAACCGGATCCGCCAGCGAATGAACCCTCTCTGCGGCTTCCGGCTGGCGCGGGAAGGCGATGACTTTGCGCCTCAGTCTGGGCCGCGGACGGGTAGCTGGTTGGGGCTCGGGCTCCGCCGGAAGTTGTAGCGGATTCGCCTCCACCGGTGCCTCGACCGCGGAGACAGCGGATTCCGGCGTGAGTTCGCCCGGCTCTGGGGTCACGACGGGTTTTGCCGTCACCACAGGCAATTCAGCCCTGGCAACATCACTCGGAGGAGGTGTCACTGGCGTGGCAATTTCCGAGCCCGGAATGTCATGTTCCGGAGATTGCTCTTCGATATCCGCCTCCGGCGCGGACGCAGTTTGGTCGCCAGGGGGAAATGAGAAGCGCATGGAGAATGCTCCCTCAATGCGACGTCCGCGGCGGGTGCGAAAATGAGCGAGCCGGGAGTGGATTTCCTTCCGCCAGACTTCCGGGGTCGGCTGGCCGGAATCAGCGGCGTCGTCGGGGCGCAAAGATTGATGTTCGGTCATGTCGTCGTGCGAGTAGCCCTTCTATGTCTGATCATGAGAAAAGGAGATCGCATAGGCCCGTCCAAGGCGCACGTCAGTCTGCGCACTCCGATTGCATAATTGCCGCAACCAGTGGGCACCCAGCGGGTTTAGAAGAAGAGTCCAGAGCTGCGCGAAATCAAGGAGGGCCAGTTTGCAATTTTGCCTGTCGCCGTGCAACGTGCTAAGTTGCAAAGTTCTCTTCAACCAAAGCGATCCGGCGGAGGGATGCAGCCCTTAGGATGATTTCCCGCACTCGATTGATTATCACGGCGCTGGTGGCCTGTCATCTGTTTCTGCAACCGGGTGTGTTAACCAGCCAGTTGCGTCCGTCTGAGATGGCGGAGATTTCGGGCCAGGAAACGCAGGAGTCGACCCCGCCAGACTCTACCTCAAAACCTGAAGCTCCCGTTGAAAACAGGCCGCTTACACCATCTCAGCAGGCCACACCGAAGTCCGCCCCACCGCCGCCAGAGATCAACGTCGTCACCGACACCGGAGAACGGGACCAGAGAACGGAACAGATCATTCAGCAGGAACTGCAGGCCAGCAGCGAGCCGGAACTCGGGCCGCCGCGGCCAGCCGTCAACGTCCCGCTCGGTCGAAACGAAGTGCTGATCCGCGCTGACCAACAGGAGAAGAATCAAGACATCTACAAGGGCCGAGGCCACGTTGAAATTCGCTTTCACAATTACGTCCTGCACTGCGACGAGGCGACCTACGATTCCACCACTGGCCAGGTCACCGCTACTGGACATGTAGTCTTCGACGGCGGACCTCACGATGAACATCTGGTGGCATCACATGCCACCTACGATGTCAGCCGGGACACGGGGACGTTCTACGACGTAACGGGCTCGACTGGACTGCGCTTCAAGAACAACATGATGTTCCTGACCTCCTCGACGCCGTTTTTCTACACCGGCAAGGTGGTGGACAAGCTGGGTCCCGATGTTTACCTCGTCCATCATGGCTACATTACCTCCTGCCAGTTGCCCAAACCCAAATGGGAGTTCAATGCGAAGACCGCGACGATCGAGATGGGTGAGGAAGCGAAGATGCACCACGCCACATTGCGTATTCACGGTATTCCCCTCTTCTACTTCCCGTTCGTCGAGCACCCGACGGATAACCTGGGCCGCAAGAGCGGTTTTCTGATTCCCGTGTTCGGAACGTCGAACACCCGGGGCACCATAATTGGAGACGGCTTCTACTGGGCCATCAATCGCAATTCCGATGCCCTGATTGGCGCAACCCTATTTTCCAGACGCGGCTGGGCGCAACGCGGGGTGTATCGGGCGGTGGGATATAAGTACACGTTTCACGCCGAATACTTTGGCGTGGTTGATGAAAAGGGATATCCCCCGACCGGACAGAATCAGGGCGGCGAAGAGGTAAGAGCAAACGGAGTTCTGGCTTTGCCGGACGACTTCCAGGGCGCGATGTCGGTGGACTTTTTGAGCTCCTACATTTTTCGCTTGGCTTTTGCCCAGAGTTACACCGAGGCCATCAACTCCGAAGTCCGCTCGAATGGATATATCTACCGGGACCGGAACGGATACTCACTTGGGTACCTTGTCTCACGCTACCAGGACTATCAGAGCGAAGCTCCCGGTGATGTAATCGACATCGCACACCTCTCGACCTTCGAGTTCTCCTCGATGGAGCGGCCCTTCAATCGCTCACGCTTCATGTATTCCTACGATTTCGCTGCCGAAGGTATTTCCCGCCACGAGATCGGCTTCCAGACCGCTCCGGTGGTCGGACGTCTCGACGCCTACCCCAATGTTTCCATGCCAACCTTTCTTAACGGCTGGACTTTCCGGCCCGAGGCCGGTGTGCGCGAAACCTATTACACCCAGCGATTGGAGACTGAGCCGGGCTCTACAACCGTAGTAGCGGTAAGCAATCCCATCAACCGAACTGTTTTCTCAGGTTCAATGGATATTCGGCCACCTTCCTTCGCGAAGATCTTCGATCGCAAACTCTTCGGTTACGTCTTGAAGCACACCGTCGAGCCCCACGTCACCTATCGCTACCAGACCGGTATCAATGATTTCAGCCAGATCATTCGCTTCGATCAGCGCGATATTTTGGTCGACACCAATGAGGTTCAATACGGCATCGTAAACCGGCTTTATGCCAAGAAAACGAAATCCACGAGCAATTGCTTTCGCAATCCGAAATACGACTGGCTGACCGCCGCAGACCAGAAAGATCTAGAAAAAGCCCTCGATGTCGACATCATGCCGGAGGAGGACACCTGCGACGACAAACAAGGAGTGTCCCGTGACGTGGTCACGTGGGAGCTGGCCCAGAAGTATTACATGAACCGGACCTTTGGCGGCGCACTGGTTCCGGGACAAACGAACGTGTTCGACAGCACGGTGGACTTAACTGGGATTGCATTCCTCACCGAGCCGCGAAACTTCTCACCCATCATCTCTCGCTTGAAGATACAGGCTGGGTCCGCCGACTTCTCATGGGCGCTGGACTACGACCCGGTGGTGCACCAGGTAAATTCGAGTATGGTTTTTGCGGGCTATCGTTGGGGTAATTGGTACCTGAATGCCGGCCAAAGCTATCTCATTGTGCCGCCTCCTAGTCCCACCATCTTCGATCAGTATCGAGCCATGCTCCTCTATGGAAACCTTGGCAAGAGGGGTCTGAGCGCAGCCGTGGCAGTAGCGGTGGACGCCCGATCGCACTTCATCCAGGGGTCTACCGTGCAAACCAATTACAACTGGGATTGCTGCGGTGTCACGTTTGAGTACCAGCGTTATGCCCTCGGCTTGGTGCGGAATGAAAACGCGTACCACTTCGCTTTCAGCCTCACCAATGTTGGTACCTTCGGAACGATCAAGCGCCTTCAAAGGATTTACTAGGATCCAATCCTGCTTGCGGCACAATTGGTTACAATTGATCGATGTCTTCGCTGCCTGCAAGTCTGTCCGCCGATGCGGAAACTGTCGAGGCTAAGTCCCGCGCCCTGAGGGAAGGTTTGCGTTCGCTGGGACGGCTTCTCGTGGCCTACTCCGGGGGAGTTGATTCTGGGTTCCTTGCCTGGTTGGCGCACCGCGAACTGGGCAGTGCCATGCTCGCGGTCCTGGCGGATTCTCCCAGCCTGGCGCGCTCGCAAATGCGCGATGCCGTGGCTTTCGCCGAGGAGCAGGGCATCCCGCTCACGGTCATCAATACCGGCGAGATGGAGCGGCCGGAGTACGTCCGCAACGACGGTGCTCGCTGCTATCACTGTAAAGACGAGCTCTTCAGCACGATGGAGGCGTACCGGCAGCGCTGCGGGTTCGATGCGATCGCCTACGGTGTAAACGTCGATGATGAGGGCGACTATCGTCCTGGGCAGCAGGCCGCTAGGGCGCACCGGGTGGCAGCGCCGTTGCTGGAAGCCGGCCTGACGAAGCAGGACATCCGGCGACTGGCCTTACAAGCGGGATTGCGCATCTGGAACAAACCTGCTTCCGCCTGTCTTTCCTCTCGGATTGAGTATGGCCGGCCCGTGACGCGAGAGGCCCTCTCCGCGGTGGAGCAAGGCGAGGACGCGCTACGGCAACTTGGATTTCGGCAGGTTAGAGTTCGGCATCACGGTGAGATTGCTCGCATCGAAATCGCCCGCGAGGAGTTACCCTTGGCGATGACTATGGAGATGGCCGCTGAGTTCACACGCATCCTTAAGGCCCTGGGATTTTCCTACGTGACTCTCGATCTGGAAGGTTTTCGCTCGGGCTCCATGAATGCGTTGCTGCCCATTCATTCCCTCGCAGAGGCGAAGAAGCCGCTGCGTTGACTCTGGCATGGTGCTGCACGTCTAAGATACAGAAGCTTCCGGGCTTCTTTTGGTGATTGCCTTCCCGTGGCGTCGGCACGGATGGGCCAGCCCCCGTGAGATAATCAAAGGTTCATGTTCATCCCTCAAAGGTGGTTATTTGCAGTGTTGAGACGATTAGGTGTCTTGTTGCTATTGTTGTGCGTTGGGTGCTCGGCGCAATCAAATGCGGCTCCGCAATCCGCTTCTTTGGACGTAAACCAGCGCATCGAGCGGCAAGTCCACGCCTATTTTGGTGTTCCTGCTGATGTAAATGTGAAGGTTGGAGCGCGCACTCCCAGCGAATTTGCGAACTACGACACCGTGCCGGTCACGATGAGCCGTCAGGACAAATCGCAGACCATGGAATTCCTGGTCTCGAAGGACGGCAAGACCCTGCTTCGCATGACCAAGATCGATTTGAGCGTGGACCCCTATACCGCAACCATGAAAAAGATAGATGTGGCGGGAAGGCCGGTCCGCGGAAATCCCGATGCCAAGGTCACCATCATCA
This sequence comes from uncultured Acidobacteriaceae bacterium, assembly GCA_963782275.1. Taxonomy (GTDB): domain Bacteria; phylum Acidobacteriota; class Terriglobia; order Terriglobales; family Acidobacteriaceae; genus Bog-257. The sequence goes on from CAWAJA010000022.1 coordinate 18,606, forward strand.
ATTACGACGACTTCGAATGCCCCTTCTGCGCCCGGATGCATAGCACGCTGATGACCGAGATCCTGCCTGAATATGGCGACAAAGTAAGAATCGTTTACAAGGATTACCCCCTATCCATGCATCCCTGGGCGAAGCATGCTGCCAATAATGCCAATTGCCTTGCTAAGGAGAGCGGCCCCGGTTATTGGGAATTCGCCGATTACGTACACGCAAATCAGCGTGCCATCAGCGGATCTCAGAAGGACGTGCAAAATTCGTTCAACGAGTTGGACCATCTAACCTTGGATATCGGCAAGAAAAACGGCGCTGACGCGACCCGCTTGCAGGCGTGCATCAAGGCTCAGCCGGATACTGTGATGAAAGCCTCGATGACAGAGGCTGATTCGATTGGCGTGAATGCGACGCCAACCCTCTTCGTCAACGGCGAGCGCTTGGAAGGGGCCGTGGACCTCGAAGAGGTGAAGGCGGCTTTGAACCAGCGACTTCTGGAGGCGGGCGTGCAGCCGCCGGCGGCGCCAGCCACTCCGCACCAGGCGCCCGTTAGCAAGTAACCGGATGGGCCTCACACAGTCAGGACCCGACCGTTCCGTCTAAGGCGGTTGACCTGCTATTTATGCCTCCCGGGAGGGGCAAACATTGAACGCAATCGGCAAGCCTAAAGCGAGACTCGCAATTGCAGCCAGCCTGTCGCTGGCCGCCGTCCTGATGCTGCTTGGGCTGGGTTGTTCAGCAAAGCAGGATGGCGCCGACGTGATGGCGAGTGTGAACGGGCGCAAAATTACCCGCACCGAAGTCGAAAAGTACTACAACAATCAGACCGCGGACGCGCCGCAGAAACCCAGCCAGGAACAGGCTGACAGTCTGCGGCTGAGTATCCTGCGCGAGTTGATTGACAACGAAATTTTGATGCAGCGCGCCGAAAAGATGGGCTTGCTTGCCACCGATGAAGAGATCAACAGCAAGCTGGCAGAGATCAAGGCGCCTTACACACAGGAGGAGTTTGACAAGCGGCTGAAAGACCGGAATATCACGCTCGACGACTTCAAACGCGACCTGCGTCGTTCAATCACCATCGAAAAGGTGTTGAACAAGGAGATCAATTCGAAAATCAACATCTCTGACGAGGACATCACCCGCTATTACAACCAGCACAAGGCCGAGTTCAATCTGATCGAGCCGCAGTACCGCCTGGCGCAGATCCTAGTGACCACCCAGCCTAATCCCCAGGTGAAGAGTGTTAAAGCCCAGAACGAGGCCGAGGCGCGCAAGAAGATTCAGATGATCGAGAACCGTCTAGACAGTGGCGAGGACTTCGCCACCGTCGCCATGAGTTATTCGGAACAGCCGGAAACCTCCCAGAATGGCGGTGATCTCGGTTTCGTTCCCGAATCCTCACTCAAAACAGACAAGACTGCCTATGAAGCGATCAACAAGTTGAAGCCCGGACAGTACACGACGGTGCTGATCGTCGCCGATCCCAATAGCCACCAGATCTACGGTTTTCGCATCGTAAAGCTCATCAGCAAGGAATCTGCCGGACAGCGGGAGCTGAAGGATCCGCGCGTACAGCAGGCCATTCGCGAGCAACTCCGCGATCGCCGCGAGCAACTGCTGAAAGCGGCCTATTACGAATCCATCCGCGACAAGGCCACCGTTCAGAACTATTTCGCCGATGACATTCTGAAGCAGGCGAGCAGCATGAAGTAGAGTAAGTCGAATTGTGCGGACACGCGCGGATCAATCCTTAGCTTGCGTTTCCTTCTAATCGACGATCGCCAGCGTGTCTCCCGCGTTGACGGTAGAGCCTTCCGCCGTCAGGATCTTCTGCACCTTGCCATCTTTGGGCGACTTCATTTCGTTCTGCATCTTCATGGCTTCCATTACCAGGATGCTTTGCCCCGCCTTGACTTCATCCTTCTCCTGCACCAGGACGCGCACGACCTTGCCCGGCATGGGCGCCTTGAGCCGTTGTGGACCGGCGTCCGTGCCCGCCACGGCACGCCGGGTGCGCAGCGAGCGCGGGTCTTGTACATCCACGGCGTAGCGCGCGCTTCCTATGACCATGTGCAGGTCGCCCTGCAGCGAGCGCTCGCGCTTGATCTCGTAAGCCTTACCGCCCACCAGGACGGAGAGCACGTCGCGCGCGGTGACTGCGGCATCAACTTCGATCTGCTGGCCATCGATCTTGCAATGCCACGTCTTCTCGCCACGCGTCAGCTCCAACTGATGCGTCTTGCCGTCCACCACAACATCGTAGGTCACGTTGCGCTCCTCACCCGTTTCCTCAGCGCCTCGGCCCTGGCAATTCGCCGCCAATTCGACGCCCGAGAAGCAACGGAGTTGTCGGTCGAGAGACTGGAGTTTCCGAGAGCCTCGCTGAGGGTCGCCTTTGATTCCGAAGCCGCAAAGATCGCAGCTCCAATGGCAGCCATCAGCGGATATTGCCCGTCTGTCTCCCGATACGGCTTCGCCAGCAACCGGTCGAGGTAGCCAGTATCCAGCTTGCCCGCGCGAAAATCCGGGTCGCGCAAGATTCTGCGAAACAGAGATATGTTGGTCTTGATGCCGCCGACGAAGTACTCATACAGCGCCCGCATTAGCCGATCAATCGCGTCTTCGCGGGTCTCACCGTAGCCGATTAGCTTCGCCAGCAAGGGATCGTACTCGATGGGTACCTTCCAGCCCTCGTACATGCCGCTGTCCCGCCGAATGCCGGGGCCCGAAGGCGAGATGAGCCGAGTGATTTGACCCGGCGACGGAAAGAAATTGTTGTCGGGGTCCTCCGCGTACACCCGGCACTCAATGGCGTGTCCGCGCATTTTGACGTCTTCCTGCTTGAACGGCAGCTTTTCGCCCGCCGCCACGTGCATTTGCAGGTGCACCAGGTCGAGTCCAGTCACGAGTTCGGTCACCGGATGTTCAACCTGCAAACGCGTATTCATTTCCAGGAAGTAGAAGTTGCGCTGCTCGTCCACCAGAAATTCGACAGTGCCGGCGTTGTGATAATTCGCGGCCTTGGCGACGCGGACTGAGACTTCTCCCATACGCCGTCTCATCTCCTCGTCCACGATCGGTGACGGCGACTCTTCCATCACCTTCTGGTGACGCCTTTGCACCGAACACTCGCGTTCACCCAGATAGACAGCATTGCCATGCTCGTCGCCGAAAATCTGCATCTCAACGTGGCGCGGGTTGGTGATGAACTTCTCCAGGTACACCTCGTTGTCGCCGAAGGAACGCTGGGCTTCGCTGCGGGCATTCTCATAGGCAGAGCGCAACTCTTCAGGCGCTTTGACCATGCGCATGCCCTTGCCTCCCCCGCCCGCCGCCGCCTTTAGCATTACCGGATAACCAATTTGCTCCGCGAGTCGCTCAGCCGATTCCACATCCAACCCGCGCTCGGAGCCCGGAACAAATGGCACGCCAGCACGCTTCATGTTCTGCCGGGCGCGCGTTTTCGAGCCCATCATCTCCATCGACTCCGCGGTCGGGCCAATGAACTTGAACCCCGCATCAGCGCAGGCCCTCGCAAAGCGCGCATTCTCCGAGAGAAAACCGTAGCCGGGATGGATCGCCTCGGCCCCGCTGCGACGCGCTACGTCAAGGATCTTATCCATGTTGAGGTACGACTCGCTCGCGGTTGGTGGCCCGATGTGGTAGGCGTAATCCGCCTTACGGACATGCAGCGCCTTGCGATCTACGTCGGAGAACACGGCAACCGACTCGATGCCCATCTCACGGCAAGCGCGGATGATGCGTACGGCGATCTCGCCACGATTGGCAATCAGGACTCGTTTGAACATAGGAGGCCTCGACAGAAGAAAGGATTGTACTGCATGGGTCACAAAAGGGGAGGGGCAACGTCACAGGCCCGTGTGACGGAGTTCCAATGGTGTTCAAGCCTGTGGCTTAGACACGTTAGGCTTCCAGCTCCGCCAATGCTTCTGCCAGGTTCATATAGACCGGTGTCAACCGGAAATCCGTAGTTTCGATCCAGTTGCCGGTTGAGCAGTCCCAACCGCGTCGGTTCTCCGGATCGACGACCCAGATACCCTTAACGCCCATGGCACGGTAATCAGCGATGCGCTGGTGATAGCGGCTGATGCGGTCCTCCGGAGACAGAACCTCGATGACCACCACCGGAGCCTCGCGCACAATGCGCTTATCCTGACTGGAACGGGCGCAAAGGGCGATGTCCGGCACACGAAAGCGTGTGGTACCGACTTGCGTGCGAACATCCGGGCGGACCCGGATCTGCCATTCCTTTGCATGTTTCAGAAACCATTCCATGATGGCAGCAATTACGTCCGAGTGCTCGATCTCGCCCACATTCCTCTCCTCGAGATGTCCGTCGATGTACTCCATGTCTGGTTCATAGCTGCTGTTGAGGTACTCCTCAACGCTGATCGCCGTTGTCGTAGCCATAATGCTCCATATTCTATCCTCAAAAACCGGAGAGTCGTTACAAGTTCAGGGCAACGAAACGCCCCTCTTGCCGGAGGGGCGCTTGCGGGGAAAGCAGCAATCTTTGCGAGGAACTACTGCATGGTTACGACGCCGCTCGGTCCGGCTTTTTCCGCCTTGGCCTTCTTGGTGGCCATCGTCTTGTCCACCCAGTCGTCCGCAGTTTTGAGATCGGTCTTGCGGGCGTCGGGGTTGTCGCACTGCAGGTCGGCTTCTTCGCGGTACAGCAGGTTCAAATACGCCATCGCGTCATCGTAATCGGGACGCAGCTCCAGCGCTTTTTGTAACCTCTGGATTCCATCCTGCACCAGCGGTTCGTTCTGCTCCTTCACGGTCTTGACGAACGTCGCGCAGTCTTTCTTGTCCTTGAGTTCGTCGGTCGGTTTCAGGCCAAGCTTGGCGCGCTCGTCCATCCGCCGCTGATACGCCTGCGTCCAATCAATCACCGCGATGGAGTAATAAGTTTCAGGATCATTGGGATCGAGGTCGGCCACTTTCTGGTAATACTCCTTGGCCAAATCGAACTTCTTCATGTTGAAGTACAGGGAAGCAATGCCTTTCAAGCTGTGGACCTGTTGCTCTTTGGGAGGATTGAGGGCCAAAACCTGCTTAAAGACATCGATAGCCTGCTCTGCGTAGCGATTGTTTTCAGGTGAATCGGCGCCGGGAATGTATTGCTGGGCATACGCAGTAGCCAAATAAAGGCGGCCATTGACGAGGCTGGGATCCAGTTCCACCGCGTTCTTGAAGTGTTCAATCGCGTCTTCGTACTTTGCGTTCTTGTAGGCCTGCACGCCCTTATTGAGTTGGTCGCGTGCTCTCAGCTTGCTGCAACCCACCGCCGAAAACAGTACCAGCAGCACGGCAACCAGTGTCAGTACCCGTACGCATATTTTCATGTTTGCTATCACTCTCCATTAGGGTCGTTCGGGTTCCGAGGGAAAGCGGGACCACCGTCACACGGCGTCCCGCCCGTCCAGAAGGAAGAGTAATGCCCGAATCACGTTCCGTATTCGCGGATAGCTAACCGCCGGCCTCAATCTTGGCCGTAATCAAGCCAACTTTATCGACACCGGCGGAATGCGCGATGTCGATCACCTGCGCCACATAGTCAAACGTCAGGTCCGGATCGGCCTTCACGAACATCACCTTTTCTGCGCGGGTCTTGAAGATGTCGTTCAAGCGGCCTTCCAGGTTGTCCCAAGTGACGTCGTCCTGGTTGATCTTGAGCGCAGGTGTGTCTCCACTGCCCTTCAGTATCTGCACGACCACCGTGCGGTCGCTCGGAGGCGGCTGCTTCGTCTGGTCCTTGGGCGGCTGGGGAACCAGCGCGTCCAGGCCTTTCGGAGTCAACGGCGTGATCACCATGAAAATGATGAGCAACACCAGCAACACGTCAATCAGCGGCGTCACATTGATATCGGCCGACGGGCCCCCACCGGACCCTCCAACTGCCATTCCCATAAGTTACTCCTGCTACTGAGCGCCAGCGCCCGTACTGGCACCGGGTTCCGGCGGCTTCTTCCCGGTCGCGCCGGTTTGTTTCTGTTCGGTCAACAGGCCTACATCGTCAACTCCCGCTGAACGTATATTATCCACGACGTCCGCCACATCGCCATACTTGGCGCGAGCGTCAGCCTTGATGAAGACCCGCTTGTCCGCTTTGTTGGCCAGACGGTCCTTCACCTTCGACGACAAATCCTCGACCTTAATGCGGTCGGTGCCAAAGAAGACCTTCCCGTCGCGCATGACCGCCACCAACAGAGAATCCTCCTTGTCGGCATCCGGCATGGGCGTTGGGCTGTTTACCTTGGCCATGTCAACGCTGACGCCCTTCTGCAGCATGGGCGTGATGACCATAAAGATGATGAGCAACACCAGCATCACGTCCACCATGGGGGTGACGTTGATGTTGGAGTTGACCTTGGAGCCTTCGTTGCGTACTGCGATTGCCATAGAGTTCAACCTCCTTCAAGCTGGGCCAGTGCAAACCACACTGGACATCCAGCTACCGGCGGACACCCCGACGCTTCAGGAAATAGTCGATCAGCTCGCTGGAGCTGTTGTCCATTTCCACATCGAAGGCCTCCACCTTGTTGGTGAAGTAGTTGAACATCATGACGGCCGGGATCGCGACGAAGAGTCCGATGGCGGTGGTCACCAGGGCCTCCGAAATGCCACCGGCAACAGCTCCCAGACCGGTTGCTTTCTGCGTCGAAATCTCTTTGAACGCGTTCAGGATGCCGACCACGGTGCCAAGCAACCCCACGAAGGGCGCCGTAGACCCGATGGTGGCCAAGCCGCCCAGACCGCGCTTCAGCTCGGCGTGAGTGATGGCTTCGGCACGCTCCAGGGCGCGCTTGGAGGCCTCGATCTGCTCGCCCGGGATGTCAGCGGAGTCGCCGTGGGCCTTGAACTCCTGCAGGCCTGCGGTGACCACCTTGGCCAGGTGGCTCTTCTTGTTGCGCTCGCCAACCTTGATGGCTTCTTCGATCTTGCCTTCACGCAGGGCCCCTGCGACGGCGGGGGCAAAGGCGCGAGACTGTTTGCGAGCGGCGCTGAACGCCATCGCACGATCGATCATCACGCCAATCGACCAAGCGGACATGATGATCAGGATGATAACGACGATTCTCGCCAGCCATCCCATCTGTTTCCACAGAGAGACGGGATCCCAACCAACCGCCGCCTCCTGGAATATCCAGGCTGCAGCCGAGGGCACGTGGCTGAGGGCATAGGTTGCAACATTAGCTAGGAACATGGATCGACTTTTCCTCCTCGGAACTCTTCTTACATCAGGTTACTGCAAGTATTCTGTACCGCAGGTGATTCGAACTTCTTCTGGCCCGGCTTCCCGTTGCTGCCGGCGTACCGGCTGCTGGCGCAGACAAACATCAGAAAGCGGCTGCAATCCCGAAGGCTGCAACCACACTCAATCCCAAGAGCACAATAAGGACTGCCCACAACCGTCCAAAACTCTACCCGCCCGCCAACGTGAAGTTCACGTTGATGGTTGTCTCTACTTCCACCGGCTCGCCGTTCAGGTAGTAGGGCTTGTACCTCCACTGTTTGACGGCTTCCAGAGCAGAAGAGGTTAGCATCGGATGTCCGCTGACCACGTGCAGGTTTTGAATGGTACCGTCCTTGCCGATCAATGCCTGCAGCACGACCGTGCCTTGCACACGCGCCTGGCGAGCCAGAGGCGGATACTGCGGCTGCACTTTATGGATCAGCAAACCTTGCGACACGCCCTGGGACACACGCACACGCTGCGGGGTCGCCGCCTTCGGCACCGCAGTCGGAACATTGCCGATTACGCTGCCCAGCACTCCACCCATCGCTCCGCCGGGAACTCCGCCCGGCACGCCGCCCACCACACCGGCCACACCTGACGGCGGGGGCTCGTCCTCTTTAATCATCTCAACCTTTTTCGGAATCGCCGTCGGAGTGCGCAATTGCCCGTTATCCAACTCGGTCTGTGGCTTCACCACCTTCACGGGAGCGACTGCCGGCGGTGGCGGAGGCGGTGGCGGAGGAGGCGGAGCAACCAGGAATGTCATCAACTGCTGTTTAGGCAGGGCCTCCGTAAAGATCAACGGCAACAACACCAGGACGCCAATCAGCACAGCTTGCAAAATAAACGAAAAGAGCGTGGTCACTCCCCGTTTGGTTTTGAGCTTGCCTCCCGATTCCATGAGGCTGTCTTCAAACATGGCTTGTTCTCCGTCGAATGCTTTTGATTACTTAGACACCGGATTTACGATTTTTGCTCCCTGAAACCGTAAGCGCCACCCCACATCTATAACCCGCAGAACCAAGTTGGCAGCCTTGGGCGACCGCCCCCCGAACAGAGACCGAAGTATACACCCCGAAAAGCAAATTGCACACTTAACTTCAACGAAAGCCGGTATCCTGGACCGTCGGCCCCAAAAGCGGCTCAAAACGCGAGCCCCCTACGCCTTCACTTTCACCTTCTCCCGGGCCTTGGTCCGAGGCGAACTCATGTTCCTTGTGACCGCCTCCCCAGCCCTGCGCGCCCGCCAATCCTGGTAAGCCACCAGCATCGGAGCCGCCACCGCGATCGATGAATAGGTCCCAATCAGGATGCCAATCACCAGAGCCAGCGAGAATCCGCGCAAGACCTCGCCGCCGAACAGATACAACGAGAGCACCGTCAGAAACGTCAGGCCGGAGGTGAGAATGGTCCGGCTCAAGGTCTGGTTGATGCTCTTGTTCACAATGTCGGTCAACGGTTCGCGGCGCAACAACTTGATGTTCTCGCGAATGCGGTCAAAGACGACAATAGTGTCGTTCATTGAGTAGCCGATCAGCGTAAGGATCGCGGCAATCACCGTCAGGCTGATTTCTTTATTCAGCAACGAGAAGAAGCCCACAGTAATGATGGTGTCGTGGAAGCAGGCCACAACTGCGCCTATACCGTAGATCATCTCGAAACGGAACCACAGATACACCAGCATTCCGGCCAGTGAATACAAGGTCGCCATGATGGCCTGATGGCGAAGCTGGCTGCCCACTTGCGGTCCGACGATCTCGACGTTGCGCACCACGAAGTCAGAGGTGTAGAACCCATCCTTCAGGGCGCTGATCACCTCGGGCTGCACAACGCCGTGAAGATCGTCCACCGAGTTCAGAATTCCACCGCGCTCTTTGTTGCGAAAATCCTCGATCTTCTGTGCCGTGGCCTCGTATTGAGTAGCGGCGTCGGTGCCCAGGTGCAGCGGATCCTTTTGCAGCAGATACTGCTCCAGAGTCGGCGTGCCGCTGTTGTTCAGGTCCTGCTTGCCTTCGTTGCCGGCATTCTGCGTCTGCAAGGCCTGGATAATCGCGTTCTTTCCCTTGTCAAGCGCCGCCTCGCTGGTTTCCTGCAGGCCCAGGTCAATGAGGACTTCGTTGCCGGAGACGGGACCGAAACGCTGGATTCGCGGGTTCTTCAATCCCGCGTGGTCCATGTCGTGCCGGACCTTGTCGAGATCCGGGGTCTGAGTAAACTTGACATAGACCAGCGTGCCGCCGCGGAACTCCACGCCCAGCGGGATGCCGTGCCAGAAGAAAATAGACAGCAATCCGGCGACGCTGAAGATCAGTGAGAAGGCAAGGAAGTACCACTTCTTGCCCAGAAAATCGATGTTCGTATTACGAAATAACTCCACCGCTAGCCCCTTACCATAAACGACGTTGTCTCCTGCCCGGAACCGTCCTGCTAGAAACAGCCTCCCCACTACTAACCAAAACGCCAATCACCACGGAGGCACGGAGGGCACGGAGTCTTATAGAATTCTTCTAACGATGCCTCGCCGCAAAACCGGGACGTTGAAATTGATCAACAGCCCAACGTGGATTCTGCTCAGCCGAAGATACGTTATCAATTGCGCTTCATGAACCGAGAGAATGCGCTCGACTGACTTAAGCTCGACAAGAACTCGATCATCAACGAGCAGATCGATACGGTACCCGCAATCCAGACGCACGCCTTTGTATTCAACCGGCAGTTCCAGCTGTGAACGAAAAGGGACATGTCTCAGTGTCAGCTCGCGGCACATGCTGACTTGATAGGCCGACTCCAGCAAGCCCGGCCCAAGCTCACGGTGCACGGCGATAGCGGCTGCAATGATTTCACCACTTAGCTCTGCTTCTGCGAGCGCAAGTGCGCCTGTCCGCTCAATCTCGCCAATCATGAATATCCTTCGGTGCAACAAACTTCACTCTGAATTCTATTCCTTCCTCCGTGTCCTCCGTGTCTCCGTGGTGAACGCCTTCTCCGCAGAAAGGCACAGCCCTAGATACTCAATGCCTCGCCACGCTGGTGGCGATTGAGAATGGACTCGAAGATCACGCGCGACACGAAGACCGAAGTGAACAGGTTGGCCGCCAGACCGAAACTCAGGGTCACCGCGAAGCCGCGCACCGGGCCCGTTCCAAACAAGAACAGGATGATGGCGGAAACGATCGTGGTCACGTGCGTGTCGACAATGGTGACCCAGGCGTGAGCGAAGCCCTGGTCCACCGCCGACGGCGGCGTCTTGCCGTGCCGCAGCTCTTCGCGAATGCGCTCGAAGATCAGGACGTTGGAATCAACGCCCATACCGACCGTTAAGATGACACCCGCGATTCCGGGCAACGTTAGTGTTGCCCCGGTGAAGCCGAGGAAGCCCAGCAGGATAACCAGGTTCAGGAACAGCCCCAGGTCAGCATTGATGCCTGCCGCACGGTAATAGAAGAGCATGAACGCCATGACCGCAATCATGCCGATGATCGCCGCGCGCACGCCCTGCCGAATGGAATCCGAGCCCAGCGACGGCCCCACCGTCACTTCTTGCAAATACTTGATACCAGCCGGTAACGCGCCCGAGCGCAGCGTCAATGCCAGGTCCTGCGTCTCCTGCGGGCTGAAGGAGCCCGTGATGCGCCCCTGATCGTGGATCTGCTCCTGAATGGTGGCTACCGACTTTACCCGGTTGTCGAGCACCACCGCCAGCTTGTCATTGACGTGTGCGCCAGTGAACGCCGCGAAGCGCCGTCCGCCATCGCCGGTCAACGTGAAGTTAACATCGGGGCGGCCATTCTCATCGTGGCCGGAATCGGCCGTGCGGAGATCGCTTCCACTGACTGCTGAAGAGCGGCTTATCAGCCAGTACACCTCGGTGCTCTCTTCCCCGCTTTGGGGATGGGGAGTGGTGCCCTTCATCAGCACCGTATCCGGTGGCAGGACGCCGCCGTTGGCCTGCATGGCCGCCTGCTCACTGGGAAAAGGGCCGCCAACCGCCTGTCGGATTTCCAGCATGGCAGTGGACTGCATGATTTCCTTCACTCGCGCGGGATCGTCCACGCCGGGCAGTTGCACCAGAATCTGGTAGTCGCCCAGTCCGTGCTCCTGGATCACCGGCTCCGAAACTCCGAGCTGGTCAATTCGATTGCGGATGGTCTCGATTGCCTGCTGCACCGCTTTCTTCCTGGTGTCATTGGCGACCGACGGCTTCATGGTGAGCGTCCACGAATTCTCCGCTCCAGACGCCAGGTCGTAATCCGGCAGCTTCTCGCCGACGATCCGCCGCAATTCCGAAGACGACTCCGGCGGTACACCCTTGATCTGAATCAGCTCAGGGTGGTTCTGCGGATCGGGCTTGGAAATTTCGCCGAAAGCGATATTGCCGCTCTTGAGGGCTTCCTTCAGCCGCTCAACCGCGCGATCGGTATCGGCGTTGATGGCGTCGTTGACCTGCACCTGCAGAATGAGGTGGGTTCCACCCTTCAGATCGAGTCCGAGGTGGATGCGGCTTTGCAGCGCGGCCAGCAGACCCTTGCCGCTCAAGCTGCTCGGGATACCGAAGATGCCGAACAGAAAGGCGATCAGCACCGCAATAATCAAAATTGTCTTGGTAAGAAGATTCTTGTTCATGAGAAAACAACAGCCCTGTTAAGACTTGGAAGAGCCCTCCGCGGTGGTTAACGTGACGATCGAGGAGCGGGCGACTTCAATCTTGATGTTGTCCGGCGGCACACGAAGGATGACCCCATCGTCCTTGACGGACATAATAACGCCAGTTAAGCCGCCACTGGTGACCACCTTGTCCCCCGGTTTGATTTCCTTCAGCATCGCCTGCCACTTCTTCTGGCGGCGCTGCTGCGGCATGATCAAAAGGAAATAGAAGATTGCGAAGATCGCAACCATCATCAGGATGGGGGCGGTCCCGCCTCCGATGCCCTGCGCCAACAAATCTGCCTGTCTAACCATTTTCGACTTTCCTGAAGACACAGCCCCGAGTTTGCCTGCTTTGAAGAAGCACGACCCTTCGACTGCGCTCAGGGCAGGCTTCTACTCGTGCCGCAAAGCAGGCGTTCTATACTGCTCGAAGCCGGGACACTTGGGATGTTTCGGAGTTCCAACCGAACACTGGTATCTATCAGCCGGCGCATCAGCGCGGGTCAGAGACACAGCCCTGACCACTATAGTAACGCGTTTTGCCGGATTCCGGTGTTTCCCGACAAGCTTTATAGCCTCGCCGTGCAGCCCTGAACCACGAGACGGCTGCTCAGGAAACGCTTACGCCTTTCCCGGGGCTCCCAAGCCGCGCCGCGCTTGCGCGGTTTGGGGTGGTAGATGTGGGGGCCGGACACCAGAAAGCAACTTCGCGAAATCCCCAAGTATTATAGCTTGCCGCACCCTCCGCATGGTGTCAATGTAATAGGCCAGATTGTGTATGGTGTTCAGGGTCTGCGCCAGCAGTTCGTTCGAGGCGTACAGGTGTCGCAAATAAGCCCGCGAATAGCGGGCGCAGACCTTGCATTGGCAGTTCGCATCGAGCGGGCCTTCGTCATTCGCAAAGCGAGCATTCTTGATCGTCAGGCGCCCCTCGGAGGTAAACAGCAGCCCGTGACGAGCCGCTCGCGTCGGCAGCACGCAGTCCATCATGTCCACCCCGGCCGCAACATAGTGGACGATCTCCTCCGGCGTACCGACTCCCATCAAGTATCGCGGTTTGTCCTCCGGCAGAAAGCGAATCGCGGCGTCTACCATCTCGTAAGTCATCGCACCCGGCTCACCAACGCTCAGCCCGCCAATCGCGTACCCGGGGAAGTCGATCTCGACGGTCCGCTGCGCCGATTCCCGCCGCAAGTCGGGAAACATGCCGCCCTGCACGATGCCGAACAGGGTCTGCGCTTCCCCACGCTCAACATTGTTTTGAAGGGGCACGGCTTTAGCCGTGCCGTTAAGGGCATTATTACTAACATCCCGCGCGGACTTTAGTCCGCGCGGGATATTGAACCACGGCACTTCTTGCTTGTGAGCTTCGAAGTAATCCTTGCTGCGCCGCGCCCAGCGCACCGTCATCTCCATCGAGCCGCGCGTTCGCGCATACTCCGCGGGATGCTCGGTGCACTCGTCGAACGCCATGATGATGTCGGCGCCGAGCCCGATCTCGGCAGCGATGGCGCTTTCCGGGCTGAAGAAATGCGCCGAGCCGTCGAGGTGCGAGCGAAACGCCACGCCTTCCTCCGTCACTTTGCGCAGATCGCTGAGGCTGAATACCTGGAACCCCCCCGAGTCGGTGAGGATGGGCCGGTCCCACGCCATGAACTTCTGCACCCCGCCGAGCTGCCGCACCATCTCGACGCCCGGCCGCAAGTACAGGTGATACGTGTTGTTCAGCAGGATCTCGACGCCCAGTTCTTCCAGCGTGTCCTGCGGCACGCCCTTCACCGTCGCGAGGGTGCCGACCGGCATGAAGACCGGAGTCTGCACCTCGCCATGCGGGGTAAAGAGCCGCCCTGCGCGCGCTGCGCCGTCACGCGCCTCGATCTGAAAGCGAAACGACATCGCAGACGATTGTAAACAGGAAAGCGATTTAACCGCGGATCTGGCAAGTTCACGCTGATTGACCCTCTTTTTCTGCTGTCATCCTGAGCGAGCCAACGCCTCGCTGGCGAGTAGAAGAACCCCTACAGCAGAAAAGGATCTATGACTATGACGTTCCCAGCGAGAATCCGCGAAGTACCTGACTTCACCGCCCTACGTGGCCCTCGCCGGTCTCCACTTATGCCATCCGGTGAACGCCAGGTGGAAAACCAGGTTCGTGGGCACCATTAGCGACAGATAAACAATCGGGACCATGTAAACGTTGGTTCCTGGAAAGCAGTACCGCGCCACATAGAGCACGACAATCACGCTGCGCATGCCGGTAGCGGTCGCCGTCACTCGCCGGGACTCGCGGTCGGGGCCGCCTATGAACCAGCCGATCAACATGGAAAAAAGCAGCAAGAGGACCATCGCCAGGACAGCCCCGCCGCCGCGGATAGCATAGAACGCCTCACGGCGCACCAGGCGCGTCTCCCACATCAGGAAAACGAAAACGACGGAGGCCAGAATGCCCAGCGGCAAAACCAGCAGGGGAGCAACCGTCGGCGCCCGCCGCGCCGCCCACAAGCCGGCGCATAAAGGCAAAGCGATGTACAGAACGATGTTGCCGACGAGCACCAGGATCGGCCGCTGATTGCGCTGTACGGTCTCCGGCATCACCTCGATGGCTAGGGGAGTCATGGCAATGCTCACCAGCGACAGCGCGAAGGTCATGGTGGCAGCGAAGGCCAGCCGGGTTTTGGCCTGCCGCGTAAATTGCAAGGCGATCGGCGTTCCCGGTATCGCAGCCAGCAACAGGATTCCGATCTTCGCATCCGGCGCCAGCGGAAAGATGCGAACCAGCGCGAAGCCTATGGCTGGTATGAGTACGCAATTTGCCAGCAGGGTGCGCGTAAACAGGGCGCGGTTGCGCAGGATACCGAGGAGTTCTCCACCCCTGACCCGCAGCCCGATGGAGAACATCACGACAGCGACGAAGAAGTTGAGCAACGGCAGGGGCCGAATCAGCACGCCATCCTCCGCGGGAGAAGCTCACCGGCAGCGAACTCTTCAGGGTATATCAAAACCCTCGCGCGTCGGGCGTGCTGAGCCTGGCCTGCTTCGCCCGTTGCCTGGCTTCGAACTGGCTTTTGCTGACAATGGCCCGCTTGATGACGCCGTGCCCGAGGGTCTCCGTCCCGTCGCTTGCGGTAACACGGAATGCATAGAAGCGCCCATCGAAGTCTTCCAGCACGGCTTCGCATTTCACGGTCGCGCCAATACCCGCCGCGGCACGGTGAATAATATTGATCGCGGTGCCCACGCTGACCTCGTCGCCTTCGCAAAACGGCAGCAGCGCTTCGAAACCCGCCGCCTCCATCCATCCAATCATGTTGGGCGTGGACAGCACCGGAGGCAGTTCCTCCCGCCACGCCGTCAGAGTGTTCTTGAACTCGACACGCTTTTCCACTTCAGCGCGCGTGCCGATGGGAACTGGTTTGGCCATGCGTCGAGACTACCGGGACGGACTGTGCGATGTCACCCCTCCGAAAACAGCTAACTGAACGGCACACCTTCAGCGCGGGCGCCTAAGCCACGGGCTCCCCAGCAGGTTACCTCCGGATTCATCCATTACTAAAGTACAGTTACCTGACACGTACCTTCGTAATCTTGACAAACGGCCGCTCTCCGCTAACCTCGGAAGCAGGACCGCTCCCGGTGCCAGCAGGATACGTGTCCTCCATCGCGCTCAGGGCGCGCAGTCGGTTGTTCTTTGACAATCCAACTCCGGAACTACCTGGGCATCCCGTCGTCTCCGAGCTCACCGGGCTTCTTCGGAAGCGAAAGGCGGCTTCGTAACTGTTGCAATCAAAGCAGATGCTCGTAAACCCTTGGTGGATCAACGACTTGCCAGGGAAAAGTCCGTAATCCGATGATTCTAAAGGATGCGGGTGGGGGAGGGGGAGTGCCTTATCAGTTATTATCTGTCCCCAGCCAGAGGAGTCAGGCTGAATTATTTTGCGATTTGTTGGCGCCGCTTCAGGTCTTCAATAAACATCTGCTCGACCGGCTTGTCGTAGGTACGCAGCACGTGCCGAACGCTGTGCCCGCTCACCAGATGGCAAACCTCCTCGGCGAGGTTCTTGGCGTGGTCTCCGGCGCGCTCCAGAGACTGTGTCATGAACAGTACGTGGAAGCTCTCCTGGCGGTGCGCGCCTTCCTGGTTTTCCAGGTGCCGCAGAAAGATGAGGTTACGCAAGCGGTCAAGCTCCGCGTCGGAGCGCAGTACGGCAAGGGCACGATTGAGGTCGCGCTCGCGGAACGCGTCGTGAACATCGCCCAGCATCCTCTCCAGGCGCGAGGCCATTAAGGTGAGGTCGCGGATGTCCTGCAGGTCGATGCGGCTGCCGATGGTGGCGGCGCGGTTGCTGCAGTTGAGCAGGAGGTCGCCAACCCGCTCCAGGTCAATGATGAACTTCAGGCAGGCCAGCAGCTCACGCGCCTGGTCCTCGCTCACCCGGGTGATGACCGCGGTCACGCCCTGATCGATGACGCGGTCCAGCGTGTCAAGCTCTTTCTCGCGCTCACGAACGCCTTCCAACAGTGACCCCACGCCGGTAGCGATGCCCTCGGCAACAATGCCGGCGGCGATGCGTGCGACCTGGCAAGCCTGCAAGGTTTGCTCTCGCAGTTGCGCACAAATCGCGTCGGGATTAGGAGGCGCAAGTTCGGCGGAACCCATTGTGATCTCTCGAAGCTGCCACAGACATCGGTAAGCGAGCTGCTGGCTTCGTCTTTCCTGTGCCAGCACCTTAAGTAAATGGACGGAAGAGTAATTTAGACGATAACCCCGATCTATGAATTTCCGGTGAAACCGATGTGAAATTTGCTTGAAATTCACAGAGAGGCGAACTCGAATTGCAGGAGTTGGAAAACTCGCTACGCACGTACCGGCACCGGCTGCCGCGGCAAGGTGAAGTAGAAGGTCGAGCCATGGTTCAGTTCGCTTTCCGCCTTGATGGTGCCGCCATGCGCGCGAACGACGTGCTTCGCGATGGCCAGGCCGAGACCGGTACCGCCCGATTCGCGCGAGCGTGCCTTGTCCACGCGGTAAAAACGCTCGAACAGCCGCGGAAGATGCTCGCTGGAAATCCCGGAGCCAAAATCCCGCACGTAAAACTGCACTCCCTCCTCGGTTTCGCATGCGCCCACCAGAATTTTCCTGCCCGTGTCGCCGTACTTCAAGGCATTGTCAATGAGGTTGGAAAACACCTGCTGAATCGCATCGCGATCGACCGACACCGGAGAAGATGCCGTGTCCATCACCGAAAGTTCGATGCCCCGGCTGGCAGCTACGTCCTGAAAAGTCTGCACCGCGTCATCCAGCAACTCGCGAGGCGCGGTAGGTTGAAAATTGAAATTCTGTTCGCCCGATTCGACCCGTGCCAGCACCAGCAGGTCTTCCGTGAGCCGTGCCATTCGTGTTGCATTCTTGCGAATGATCTCGATGAACTCCCGCACGTGCCCCGGCACATTGTCGTGATCGAGCAAGGTTTCGGCGTAACCCTGGATGGAGGTCAGCGGGGTACGCAGCTCATGCGAAACATTGGCAATGAAATCGCGGCGGGTTTTCTCCACCCGCTCGATTTCGGTTTGGTCGTGGAGCACGGCGACCGCGCCTCCTCCCGGCATCGGCGCAGCCGTGACATCGAAAATACGGCCGGAGAAAATCTTGGCCGCGCGCGCTACGGTCACATCGCGGCGCTCCAACGCATCCTCCACCGAAGCCAGTATCTCCGGATCGCGGACCGACTGCACCAGCGGCTCTCCCAGACGTATCCCGCTCGGAACCAGGCGCTCCATGCGCTGGTTCGCCCACAACACACGCCCGTCTTGCGCCACCGCCAACACGGCTTCCTGCATGGAGTTGAGCAGCGTCTCCAGCGTTTGCCGGCTGTTGTCGAGAGCGCGGAATCCGTCCTCCAGCTTACGGGCGGTTTTGTCGAGGGCGGAGGCTACGTGAGCAATCTCGTCGCCGGATTCTTCCTCGATTCGTGCCGACAGATCGCCAGCCGCCACCCGTTCGGCAAAATCGGTGATCCGCACCAGCCTGCGGCCAATCGATTGTGTCCCGAGGAACGCCAGCGCCATTGCCAGGAGCGCCGCGAAGGCAGAGCCTTCAATCAGATCGCGACGAATGCGCTCATTGGCCTGATGAATGGAAGAGAGGGGATAAGCCATGCGCACTGCGCCACCCGGAATCGGCGCCGCCACGTAAAGCAGGTCCGTGCCCAGCGTGCGGCTCACTCTTGTCGAGCTTCCCACCTGGCCTTGCAACGCAGCCATGAATTCCGGCCGGGTGGCGTGATTCTCCATCTTTGCTGGATCGGCTTCCGAGTCCGCCAGCACCTTGCCAGTGGAATCGATGACGGTAACCCGCGCATCCGCCGCGCGCGCGGCCTGGGCGGTGATTTCGCCAAGGGAAGCAGGCGGAGAAGTTTCGACGCGGGAGGCGAACATCAGCGCCTTCTCGCGGAGCGAGGTCTCAATCTGGCTGCGCAACATGTCTTCCCAAGCGTGCTCAATAAGCACGTACAAGGTGACGGTGCAGGCCGCGATGATCAACAGCGCCGCCAGAAACAGCTTGAGGAAGATGCGACTTCTCAACGTGACTCTTTACGCTTTAGGCACCTCGAAGCGGTAGCCCGCTCCGCGGACCGTCTTGAGATAGCGAGGCTCGTCGGGGTTCTCTTCAATCTTCTCACGAATGCGCCGCACATAAACGTCCACCGATCGGGGCGTGACGTAATGGGTGTCGCGCCAAACCGCGTCCAGCACCTGGTCGCGGGTGAATACGCGTCCGGGATGACGCGCCAGATATTCCAGCAGGCGAAACTCGGTGGCCGTGGTTTGGGTGAGCTTGCCGCGGACCATCAAGGTCATGCCGCCGCTGTCGATCTCGATGTCGCCGGCCTTCACCACGGCGGGCGCCAGCGGACGCTCGAAGCGCCGCAGCACAGCGCGCACCCGCGCTACCAGTTCGCGCGGGCTGAACGGTTTGGGGATGTAGTCGTCCGCGCCCGAGCTCCAATCCGATGACGCGGTCGGACTCGCTGACTTTGGCGGTCAGAAAAATCACCGGAATCATACTCAGAGTGGAGGTTTGGCGAATGCGACGGCAAAGCTCCAGCCCGTCGCCTCCCGGGACCATGATGTCCAAAAGGAAGAGCGTGGGGACTTGCTTCTCGGCTTCGGCGATCACGCCGGCGGTTGCGGCAAAGGTTCGGACGACGTAGCCGGCGGCTTCCAAGTGATGACGAACCAGCCGTGAAATATCAGTGTCGTCTTCCACGGCGAAAATGGTCTGTTTCACGGCTGTATTGTAGCCGAGCGTGGGTGATTGGCTCTCTTGTGTCGGTATCACACCCATAAGATACGCACATATGTGTTACAGGATGATGAAACCATTCGACAACTTCGCAGCGGGAATCTGCATCCCAAACGGCAACTTTGTAACACTCCCGAACGAGTGTGTGGGGTATCAGGTTGTTGGGCTCGAAGCTGCCGTCGGTGCGGGCCACCGTGCGAGCCGGAGTCTGTCCTCTCGCAACGGCGAGCCGGAGTGTTCGATTACCCGGACGGGCAACTGGCTTGGCTGCCGCTCTCGCAGGCAAAGTTCTGTCTCTTCTCAAGCTTCTACGGCGTGTGGCCGATTACCCGAGTGTGCGGAGGGTGGCGTTCATCTACGGGGTGGTGTTGGCGATGAGCGCCGCCACACTCGCCGGAATCGACGAATGGGCCAGCGGGGGATCCGACAACTCCACTGCCGCACCGGATCTGGCAATTTCGTTTGCAGCCACCGGGAGATATACGAATGGCAGCGCCCCCGGACTTCCGCTGTTATCGCCCGCGAGCGTTGCTGCAATGACTGATATGAATCTCTCCACCGCGCCGCGATACACCATCCGCCGAACTGTACCCGAAGTTCGGCTTCAGTTCACCGTCGCGGACGAGCGCGGCCGCCTGGTACAAGACCTTTCGCCGGACGACATTCGCATCCTCGACGACCAGTCGCCCGTCGCGAAGCTCCGGGGCTTCGCGCGAGATGAGAATCTGCCTTTGCGGCTGGGCATCATTCTCGACGTCAGCGATTCGGTCAAGCGTGCGCTCGCCGAGGAAAAGGCTGCCGCGCTCGAGTTCCTCAATCGGGTCTTGCGCCCCCAAACCGATCGTGCCTTCGTCATGGCGTTTGGCGGAGGCGTCCAGACTTGGCAAGACGACACCAACGATCGAACGAGATTGATTCAGGCGGTGAATAGTGCGCAGCAGCCAGGATGGGGCACAGTCCTCTTCGACGCTCTTTACTCGGCCTGCGTTGATCATATGGCCGGAGACGGTGACAGCACCCTCGTGCATCGTGCCATCGTAGTTCTCAGTGACGGCAATGACACGCACAGCCTTCGCAGCCTTCAGGACCTAATCTCGACGGCGCAGCGAAGCGAGATTCAGATCTACGCGCTGACGGTACACAAGAAGGGCTTGCGGTTGCAGGGCGACGCCATCTTACAGCGCATGGCGGATGAGACAGGCGGCGCTTTCGTTGTCGCCAAGTCCGCGAAGGAGTTGCAAGGCGCATTCGCCGAAATCGAGGAGCAGATGCGCACCCAATATTACGTGTCGTTCCCGCCCCAGCTCTCCACGCCGGGATTCCACTCTCTGAGGATTGAAGTGCGCTCTCCTCAGAAATTGCAGGTGCATGCGCGACACGGCTACTACGCGATGGCGCAATAGACGCGCGGGTTTCGCCACTCGCCGCTCGATAGAGAGGAAAAGTGCCCCGCCGCAGCAGAGCTCTTCGTCGGGAACAAAAGGTCAATGGCTAAGGTTCGTAGACCATGCGCGCGAGATGTAGTCGGTCATGGTGAGCGAAAACAGAATGAAGAGCCAGAAGATGGAGGCGATGACCGTAACCATGGTGAGCTTGGTGCTGTAGCGCAGGTGCATAAAGAACAGCACGACCAGAGTGCCCTTGATGGTGGCAATCAGCAGCGCCAGGACGATGTTGAAGACGCCCAGCTCAAGCGTCGCCGCGAAAACCGTGGTGGCCGTCAGCACCATCAGGAGGGCCCAAATCACGATAGTAGATCCTGGCCGGGATGATGTGCCCGACATAGTCCGGATGTTCGGTGTGGTTCGCCATGCGTCCTCGTTAGCCGCCGTGCTTCTTGACTAATCAGGTAGAGCAGCGGGAATAGATAAATCCAGACCAGGTCAACAAAGTGCCAGTACAATCCCACATTTTCCACCGGATTGTAATACTCGGGCGTGAACGCTCCCATCGCGCCCACAATCACGATCCATGTCACCAGGCCGATGCCGATGATCATGTGCAGCGCGTGCAGCCCGGTCATCGCCCAGTACAGCGAGAAGTAAATTTCGGTGTGCTGGGGATCGGTCGGCGGGTGCGCCGGGTCGCCGGTCTCGAAGTGGAAGTTCGGTCCGGGAAATTCGTGGTTGACCCAGTGCTCGTGATACTCGACAGCTTTGATGCCGAGGAAACCGAAGCCGAACACGATGGTAATGAGCAGCAGAACAATCATCAGCTTCGGCTTGGCCATCTGGGCAGCGCGAACTCCCATCGCCATGGTCAGCGAGCTGCAAATGAGCACCGCGGTGTTGGTCGCGCCCAGCCAGATGTTCATCTTCTGGCTGCCCTCGACGAAGGCCTGATAGTAGGAGGCGCGGTAGACCAGATACGCACAGAACAGCCCGCCGAAGAACATGATCTCCGTCAGCAGGAACATCCACATGCCGAAGGTGGAGGTTTCCTTCTGCTGCTCCATGTCAGCGAAGTGGTGCTGCAGCGCGTGTTCAGCGACCTGGATCTCACTGGTGGCCAACGGTGACCTCCTCTTGCGGCTGATGCTCGTAGTCGTAGGCTTCCCAGGTGACCACCGGGGTCTCGTCGAAGTTGAAGGTCGGCGGCGGCGACGGAGTCATCCACTCCAGGCCGACAGCGTTCCATGGGTTCGGGCCCGCCGGTTCTCCATAGCGCAGCGACCACAGGAAGTAAATCATGGGCAGCACGTAGCCAACGGCCAGGATCGAAGCGCCAGCAGTGGAGAGCACGTTCAGCACCTGGAACTCCGGCGGATACGCGTGATAGCGGCGCGGCGAGCCCATGTAGCCGAGAATGAACTGCGGGAAGAATGTGGTGTTGAATCCCACGAACACCAGCAGCGCCGAAAGCTTGGCCCAGCCTCGGGATACATGCGCCCGGTCATCTTGGGCCACCAGAAGTGCAGCCCGGCCATGTAGGCCATCACCATGCCGCCGACCATCACGTAGTGGAAGTGCGCCACCACGAAGTAGGTGTCGGTAACGTGCACATCGAGGCCGAGCGAGGCCAGAAATACGCCGGTCAGGCCGCCGACGGTGAACAGGCCGATGAAGCCGAACGCGTACAGCATCGGGGTCTCGTAGCGGATGGAGCCCTTGTACAGGGTCGCCGTCCAGTTGAAGATTTTCACCGCCGAGGGGATCGCCACCAAGTAGCTCAGCAGCGAGAAGACCAGCGCCGCGTAAACCGAAATGCCGGCGACAAACATGTGGTGCGCCCAGACCAGGAATCCGAGCACCGCAATGGCGATGGAGGCCAGCGCGACGAACTCATATCCGAAGACGCGCTTGCGCGAGAAGCAGGTGATGATCTCGCTGATCACGCCCATGCCCGGCAGAATCATGATGTACACCGCGGGATGCGAATAGAACCAGAACAGGTGCTGGAACAGGAGCGGATCGCCGCCCAGCGCCGGATTGAACACCCCGATGTGGAAGGCGCGCTCGAAGGCAACCAGCAACAGCGTGATGGCGATTACCGGCGTTCCCAGGATCATGATGAGGGCGGCAGCGTAGTTCGACCAGCAGAACAGCGGCAAGCGGCGCCACGTCAGTCCGGGCGCGCGCATGCGGTGGATCGTGACGATGAAGTTCAGTCCGGTGAGAATCGAGGAGAAACCCGTGATGAAGATGCCGACCGCAGCCCCGATCACGTGGGTATTGGAGTACGTGGTGCTGAAGGGCGTGTAGAAGGTCCAGCCGGTATCGACGCCGCCCGTGATCATCGCTACCAGTGCAGTTGCGCCGCCGATGATGTACAGATACCAGCTCAGCAGGTTGACCCGGGGAAACGCCAGGTCCTTGGCTCCGACCATCAGCGGGATGAGAAAATTGCCCAGCACCGCCGGCACCGACGGGATCAGGAAGAAGAAGACCATGATGATCCCGTGCATGGTGAACAGCTTGTTGTAGGTGTCGGACGAAACCAGGTCCCCGGCCGGCGTCAGCAGCTCCAGCCGGATCATCATGGCGAAGAAGCCGCCGATCCAGAACATCACGGTGATCGAAATCAGATAAAGGATCGCGATGCGCTTATGATCGGTGGTCAGCAGCCACGACTTGATGCCGTAGTTGGAATTCAGGTAGTTCTCGCGCTCGACGGTCTGTACTGCGGTAGCCATGTCACTTCCTCAGGGTTCTAAAACCTCACTGCGCGTTCGACATCTCCGAAGCAGCCTGCTGGTTGCTCGCCGATCCCTTCTGTTGCGACAACGATTTCACGTAAGCCACCAGCGCCATCAAGCTCTCTTCCGAGACCTGGCCCTGGAAGGTCGGCATGATGGGCTTGAATCCGGAGACGATCTTTGCGCCCGGATTCAGGATGGATTCGCGGATGTAGTTCTCGTCGGCCATAACGGTGCGTCCGTCCTCCAACAGCACCGGCTTGCCAAAAATGCCCGTCAGGTTCGGCCCGCGTCCCTGAGTGTCGAAGCGATGGCAGGTAGCGCATCCCAACTGCTGGAAGAGTTGCTCGCCATTCGGACGCCAGCGAACCGCTGTGCACCTCCGCCGCTCATCCATGCCTGATACGCGGCCGGCTCCATCACGATCACTTGGCCGATCATGCCGGAGTGGTCGGTGCCGCAATATTCCGCGCAGAACAGGTGATACGTGCCCGGCTTGGTGGGACGGAACCAGGTCTCGGTGTAGCGGCCAGGCAGGACATCCGCCTTGATGCGAAAGGCCGGCACATAGAAGCTGTGAATGACGTCCTGCGAGCTCATGATCATCTTCACGTCGCGGCCCACCGGGACGTGAAGCTCATTGATGTCGCGCTGTCCGTCTTCGTACTCGAACTTCCACATCCACTGCTTGGCCACGGCATAGACTTCCATCGCGTCCTTTGGGCGGGCGGGCCTCCTGGAAGTAGATCAGCGATCCCCAGGCGAAAAAGACCATGCAGATGCCGAGCGGTATCAGGGTCCAGGCCAGTTCCAGCGGCAGCGAGCCTTCGATCTGCTCCGGATGAGGATGTGCCGACCGCCGGTACTTGACCGCAAAGACGAAAGACCAGCACAAAGATCAGTAGCGTGAAGAACGCCGACACCGCGGTCAGCAAGAAATAAAGTCCGTCCACCTGCCATGCCATGGCCGAGGCACGTTCAGGAAAGAGTGGGAAGTTCTTCCACATATCGTTCAGGCCCGTCCTGTTCCCTTTTCTCCGTTATGAGAATCACGGCGGTACATCACGATGAGGAAGCCGCCGAGAATCAGCATGGTGGCCGCGCCAGCCACCCGCATGATGTTGGTGACGACCGCGCCATATCGTCCGGTCTTCGGGTCATAGTGATAGCAGATACAGCAACACCTGGTCCACGAGGTTCCAATCTTGTCCTGCGACGCCTCGATCAAGCCAAGGCGAATGTCTTTGGGGGAAAACTCAACCCCGTAGTAGTACTGGGCGATCTTGCCCGTCGGCGTCACGATCATGATGGCCGCGGCATGAATGAACTGCCCGGTGCGCGGATCGCGCCGGTAATGGAAGCCGACGGCGTCGGCAAGCTGCTTGATCTCCGCCTGCTGGCCGGTCAGGAAGTGCCAGCCATCGCCGTTGGTCTTATGCTCCAGATGCTCGTTCATCCGGGCGATATAAACCTGCTTCTTCTCGGCCGCATCCTTCGGCGTCTCGTCCGGGTTGAAGCTCACCGAGACAACTTCATACTCGTTTCCGGGAGTGAACCGCAGCACGCCCAGCGCGCTTGCCTCGCCCGCCAATTCTTCCCCGCACAGCATTGGGCAGGTGTAATAGACCAGGTTCAGGATCACCGGCCGACCCGGATGTGAAAGTAGTCGCCCAGTTTCACCGTCTTGCCGGACTCGTCCTTGAACTGCAGATCGAGCGGCAACTGCTGATCGAGCCGCTGATCGATGCCCAATGTTCGACAGATCGGCCGGACTCAACTGCGAAGCAGGGCTGGGTGCTGCGGTCCTGAAAGGCAGACGGCGGCTGGGCGGCCGCACTGGCTGCCACCAGGATTCCAACCAACAGTCCTTTCACGATATGTAGCTGCGAACTCCTCAATGCTTTACATCCACTTCTCGCGCCGAGGCGCGTGTTTGGTGCCCTCTCTACTAGACTCGATCGTATTTTGCGCGCTGCCTCAAGACTTACACCCTGGGCTAAAACAAATTCCTCCCTGGCGGGTTCAGGTACCGGTGCTATGGTTGCTTCTGTCCACCTTCTGCTTTCAAGCTATTAGTCTCTTGCGTCCGTGAGCCATCGCCCGGCGGCGCATTCGGCCGCACCGGCAAGACCCCGCTCCTCGATCAGCTTCATCGCCTGCGAAATCGGAATATGTATCGTCCCGGTCGAGTCCTTGAACGGCTGCGGCGGGTTCAGCAGCTCGCTGTTCCGAGTCCAGAAACTTGCTCATGTCGGCCGCGTCGTTCACTTGCAATCGCGGCTCGGGAAACACTCCCATGCTCACCGCCGGAGCGTTCTGGAATATCGAGCGCGACGTTGACTGCGGCGGCGCCGGTTGCGAACTCGCCATCGGGTTGGTTTGGGGCTGAGGAAACAGAACATCGCTCTTCGCCATGAACCGGAACATTCCCCACACCACCAGTTCGATGAACGCGCCGCAGAGCAGCAGCCCGATCAGGAACAGCAGAATGCCGCGCGGACTCAGGTCGGTGCGATCGAAATCAACCTGCGGGTTCCGCAACGGATCGTAACTGGAATTCTCAGTGGCCATGGCCCCTCTGGTGCAACAAAATCGGTATTTGCGGTTCGTAAACCGGCAACAGCGGCCGTCTGCTGCAGGTTGTAGAAGAAGAACGCCAGCCACAACCCACCCACACCGATCGGCGCAACGATGTACCAGATGCTCAGGTAGAAATGTCCCTGCTCGTGGGCGAAGTTCGGCACCACGTACCAGTAGATGTCCACCAGCCGCATGAACATCAGCAGCAACGGCCAGCCCGATCAGGCGGCTCCCCGGCGCGCTTGCGCTCGCGCGACAGCAGCAGCGCAAACGGCAGCGCGAAGTGGAAAAGAATAATGATCAGCGCCACCACGCCCCATCCTCCACGGATGCGGTGCAGAAACCAGCTGATCTCCTCCGGCAGGTTTCCCGCCCAGATGATGAGCCACTGCGAGAACGAAAAGTAGGCGAACAGCATCACGAACGCCAGCATCAACTTGCCGAGGTCGTGAAACTGCATCGGCTTGATGATTTCGCGGTACGGGCGGTAGCGGGTAAAGACGGTCAGCAGGATGACGTTGAAGGCCAGCGCCGACAAGCCTTGCCCCGCGATGAAAATCAGGCCGTAGATGGTCGAGCCCCATGTCGGATCGAGCGACATGACCCAATCCACCGCCGCGAACGAGACAGTCAACGAGTACAGTACCAATCCCAAGCCACTCAATCCCTGGAAGCGAGGCTGGATGCCCCCAGGCAGAGGACTGTCCTGTTTGTCGCCACGGCGAGTCAAAATAACCGCAAGCAGGATCCACACTGCGAAGTACACCAGCCACCGAACGATCCATCCGGGAGTGTTCAGATACCAGTGGTTCCTCTCCGTCAGCGCCGGATTCGTCATCCAGGCGTAAAGGCTGGTGCGGAACAGGAGGATCGGCAGGAACAGCACGAACATCAGTGGCAGGCATTTGCTGGCGGCTTCCAGTGAGCGGCGGATCACCAGCCCCCACAAGCCTCCCGAGAGGTACTGCACCATCAGCAGGGCCAGGCAGCCGAGGCTCAGGCCCAGCCAGAACATGTAAGCGATCAGATAGCCACGCAGGAACTGCTCCAACGAGGTAACCGCACCAGCGACACAGAGCAGCGCGCCGACCGCCCCGACAATCAGCGCTCGCTTTTGCCACTGCGCTGCCTCAGTGGGCACCGGGTAATCGGTCGGCTTGCTGCCTGTACATCGTCTCGTTGCTCATGGCTTGGGCGGCCGCTCCTTCTGCCGGGCCCTGCTTGGGAGGAGTGGACGCAGCCGTGGTCGCGCCCTGGGTGTCATAAAGAGGCATGATCATCACGCCCGGTGGCGGCGCGTCGGCGATCTGCTGGCCCGCGGGAACGTCCGACGGGTTGGCATTCTGGCTCAACTGCAACGCGCGAATGTACGCCGCAATCGCCCAGCGATCTTTCGTCGGGACCTGCTCAGCGTAGTCCGGCATGGCTCCAAAGCCGTTGGTCATAACGTCGAAGAAGTAGCCCATCGGGGCCTTGCGCAGACGATCGATGTGATACGACGGCGGGTGCTTGTAGCCGCGCTGCACGATCATGCCATTACCGTCGCCCGCTTCGCCGTGGCACGGCGAGCAGTAGATGTTGAAGCGCTGCTGTCCGCGCGCCAGAACCTCGGCCGTCACCGGGAACGGCATGTAGTCGCCATCGTTGCTGCCGATCTTGCCGGTGTAAAAGTAGCGTGTCAGCGTTCAGATGGTCGCGCGCCACCGTTCCCGCGATGAGCGGACGCTCGGAACGCTTGTCGGCGTAGAAGTCGCTCTCGCGCAGCGGACGGTAGTACGGCTGGTTCTGCATGTCTTCGCGGCAACCGGCCAGCGTCAGCAATGCTGATGCAAGCAAGAGGTAGAGCGCGGCCTTGCCGGCCCAGTGCGTGCGGCGGTCCTTTGTAATCGTCCCGACCCCAGATTGAGTTGGCCGATTAATGCGGCACCTCCGCAATCGACACCGGCTTCAGACTCTCCATAAATCGTTGCGTATCCACAATATCGAACTTGGGATCGGCCGCCTCCACGCAGAGGAAGAACTTGTCGCGCGTCACCCTGGAGAAACGGTCCACGTTGAACAGTGGGTGGTATGGCATCGGCAAGCCATTCAAGGCAAACATCCCGAACATGCCGGAAAGCCCGGCGAAGAGGATCGTCATCTCAAACGTCGGAACGATGAACGCCGGCCACGAGTCATACGGCTTGCCGCCAATGTTCAGCGGATAGGCAATCACGTTGATCCAGTACTGCAACCCAAATCCGGAAAGACCGCCCAGCAACCCGCCGAGCAGCACCACCAGCGGCACACGGCTCTTGTGAAAGCCAATCGCCTCGCTGGCCTCCTCGATGGGAAACGGACTGTAGGCGTCCATCTTGCGGTAGCCAGCGGCATAGGCGGCCCGGGCCGCCTCCACCAGATCGGTCGGGGTGTCGAACTCCGCCATCAACCGTAGATTGCCGGTGCAAGCGCCTTATGACTCATTTGGCTTTCACCTCCGCCTCCGGCAGCAGCGGTGCGCATTTCGAAGATCGAAATGGCCGGCATGATGCGAATAAAGATAAAGATCGCCGCGGTGAAGAATCCGATGGTGCCGGCCAGGACCGCATAGTCCCAGCGCGTAGGCACGTAATGACCCCACGACGACGGCAGGAAGTCGCGGCTCAAGCTGGTGACGATGATGATGAAGCGCTCCAGCCACATGCCGACCAGGATCACCAGCGAGATCAGGAACAGCCACTTGGTGTTGGACCGGACCTTCGGCAGCCACAGCACCTGCGGTAACACCAGGTTGAACAGAATCAGCGACCAGTAAAACACCGCATAGGGCCCAAACCAGCGGTTCTGCATCATGAAGCGCTCATAGGTCGAGCCGCTATAGAACGCGATGAAGGCCTCGAAGAAATATCCGTAGGCGACGATCAGCCCGGTCGCCAGCATGATCTTGGCCGAGTTCTGCAGGTGGCGCATGGTGATCATGTTCTCCAGACCGTAGTAGTGGCGAATGGGAATCGCCAGCACCAGCACCATGGCAAAGCCCGAGTAGATGGCGCCCGCCACGAAGTAGGGCGGGAAGATGGTGGTATGCCAGCCGGGAAGGATGGCGATCGCAAAATCGAAACTGACCACAGTGTGCACTGACAGCACCAGCGGAGTCGCAATGCCTGCCAGCAGAATGTACAGCGCTTCGTAGCGCTTCCAGTGGCGGGCCGATCCGCGCCAGCCCAGCGCCAGAATTCCGTAAATTGATTTGGTGTAGCGGCTTGACCGCTTTCTCCCGCATGGTCGCGAAATCGGGCACCAGGCCGACATACCAGAAGACCGCCGAGATGGTGGCGTACGTCGAAACCGCGAAAACGTCCCACACCAGCGGGCTGCGGAACTGCGGCCACACTCCCATGCTGCTGGGATAGGGGAACATCCAGTAGGCCAGCCAAGGGCGGCCCATGTGCAGCAGAGGGAACATGCCGGCGCAGGCCACGGCAAACAGCGTCATGGCTTCGGCAAAGCGGTTGATGGAATTGCGCCAGCTCTGCTTCAGCAGCAGCAGAATGGCTGAGATCAGCGTGCCGGCGTGCCCGATACCGATCCACCAGACGAAATTGATGATGGCAAAGCCCCACGCCACCGGAACTTCGATGCCCCAGATGCCGACGCCGACCAGGAACAGATAAGTGACGGCCGCCATCAGGAGCGCCACCAGTCCCATGCCGATGGCCAACCCAGCCAGCCAGCCCAAACCGATCGGCCGCTTCAGCACGGCGTCGGCGATCTGGTCGGTCATGCTGCCGAAGGTTTGACCCGGCGGTTAATACCGGCGGCTCATCCTGCCACGGCGTTTCGAGTAGAGCGGTTTTTTCCTCTGGACCCTGCTTCATCGCTAACTGGGCTCCGACTGCTCAAGTTCGGGGTTCGGGTTCTGCACCACCGCCATGTAGGTAGTGCGAGGACGCGTGTTCAGGTCTTCCAGCAGGCTGTAGTTGCGTTGCTGGGCCTTGATCTTCGCCACCCGGCTGTCCTTATCGTTCAGATTGCCGAATACGATGGCGCCCGCCGGGCAAGCCTGCTGGCAGGCCGTAACGACTTCACCGTCCCGGACGCTGCGGTTTTCCTTCTCCGCCGTCATGCGCCCGTGGGCGATGCGCTGGATGCAGTACGTGCACTTCTCCATCACGCCGCGGCTGCGAATGCTCACCTCGGGATTGCGCATCATCTTGTACTGCGGCGTGGTCCAGTCCTGGAACAGCAGGAAGTTGAAGCGGCGCACCTTGTACGGGCAGTTGTTGGAGCAATAGCGCGTGCCGACGCAGCGGTTGTACACCATGTCGTTCAGGCCTTCGGTGCTGTGCACCGTGGCGCCCACCGGACAAACCACTTCGCAGGGCGCGTTCTCGCATTGCTGGCACGGAACCGGCTGGTAGTACATAGCCGGGATTCTCCGTTCCGCCCTCGTAGTACACATCAACCCGCAGCCACTGCATCTGGCGGCCGCGCATGGTCTGCTCCTTGCCGACGACCGGAATGTTGTTCTCCGCCTGGCAAGCCACGATGCACGTCTTGCAGCCAATGCAGGAGTTCATGTCGATCGTCATACCCCACTTCAGCTCGGTGTACTGGTAGGGGTAATAAAGCGTCATCTCGGGAGGTACCTGCTCCTCCTCCTCATGCGCAAAATTGGGGTTCTTGATGAAGTCTTCCAGCGTCGCCTTGCGGATGATGTGCCGGTTCTTCAGCGGCTCGGTGCCTTTGGGCAGGTCGGAGTAGTCGATGTACTGGAATCCCTGCGGATGAGCGAAACCGTATCCGCTGCCGACTTTGGTGACTCTGGCGCTGGCAGTCCACGGAGCCTCGCTGGTCCGAATCTGGTAGCCATCGAAGCCCACGCCGTCGGCGACCCGTCCGCCCTTCGTCCGTCCGTAACCGAGGAAAACTGTGATGGAGTCGTTGGGATGTCCGGGTTGAGGCCAGATCGGACCCTTGACTTTGCGACCGTTGACATCGATTTCTACGACGTCGCCGGTGACCAGGCCACGTTTCTTCGCCGTGTCTGGGCTGATCAGGACGGCGTTGTCCCAGCAGAGATTTGATAAGCGGCTTCGGCGTCTCCTGCAGCCAGGCATTGTTGGCGCGGGTGCCGTCGTAGATCAGTGGATCGCGGCGGAACATGACCTCGAGGTCGCCGCCAGCGCTGGGTGCCCCGCCCTTGTCGCCTCCCGTTGGCGACTCTGGGTGTCGGAATCCCGCCCTTCGCCGATACGCTCTTGGCCGGGAATGCCGTATTCGCGACAAAGCCGTCGTGCACCGCCTTGCGCCACGCTGCATCGAAGTCGCTACCCTGCATCCGCCCTTGCCAGTATTTGCGAACAATGTCGTAGCCTGCAGTCTCAGAAGAGCCAACCAGCGAGAAAATGAACTCGTACGGGCTCTTGGCGTTGTACAGCGGGGCAATCAGCGGCTGGGTGATGGTGCAGGTGCCGTCGAAGGCGCGACAGTCGCCCCACTGCTCCAAGTAGTGCGTGCCGTTGATGTGCCAGTGAACGTGGTCATAGGTCTCGTCCTGGTACAAGCCGTACTGCACGCGCAGTGGGACCTTGTCCATAGCCTTGAGCGAACTCGAAGTCCGCCGGCGCGTCATAAACTGGGTTGCTGGCGAGAATGATCAGCAGGTCCACCTTGCCGGCGTTCATGTCCCCGACGAGTTCCTTCAACGCGGCGGTTTGCATCTGCGGCTTGGCTTCTACGGTATCGGTGTAGATCACAGTGTTGCCCACCGCGCCTAGCGACTGATTCATGGCGTGGGCCAGCGCGTGCACCGCGGGCGGCTGGTTATCGCCCGCGATCACAACCGCTGCGCCCTTGTGGGCCTGGAGATCTTTCACCAGCGCCGCGACAAATTTCTGCTGCTCCGGCTTCGCAGTTCCGCCGCCACCCACACCTAATCCGGCAGCAATCGCGCGCGCGAGCGACTCCACCTCCGAGGCGCGAACCGGCAGGCGATGGTCGGCCTTGCCGCCGGTATTCGTGGGCGTGCTCTCGATCGCGTAGAAGCGCGACATCTTCTCCTTAAGATCGGGATTGCGCCGCGCCGCAAACGTGCGCGCGTAATAAAGGAATCCAGGATATCCGCTGGAGAGAAAATCGCCGTCGAGCGACAGAATGATGTCCGCCTTCTCCAGGTTGTAACGGGTTTCGACGAACTGCCCAAACGCCATCTGCGAACCGGCGCGAACGTTGTCCCGATTCACCGGTTCGTACTGCACCCACTTCGACTCAGGATACGTCGCCTGCACTGCATCCATCAGCGAGGCCATGGTTGGCGAGCTGATGGGAGCGGCTTAGAATCCGCAGCCCGCTTCCGTTCACCGCCTTCTGCGAATTCAACGGCCCTTTGAGCGCTGTCGCGAAATCGCTCCATGTGCTCATCTGCGCCGCGATAGGTGATGATCTGCGAGCGATCGGGATCGTACATGTCGAGGATGGAAGCTTGCGCGAAGACGTCGCTTCCTCCCAACCCCGCCGGATGCTCGGGGTTGCCTTCGATTTTTGTCGGACGTCCTTCGTGGCTTTCGACCAGAACCGGGGTGGCGTACGCGCCGAACGGCATCGCGCTGGCAAAAAACAGCGGCTTGCCCAGGACGATTTCGTCCGGTTGCCGCACGTACGGAACAATGGGCTCGAGCGGCTGCTTCACGCAGGCCGAGAGTCCCGCCAGCGCCATCGAGGCGCTCATCAGCTTCAGGAAGTCGCGGCGCGACGAGCCTTCCGGCCAGACCGAAGCCTGCCGCGGAAACTCGCGATGCAACATCTCGTAGAAGCCATCGGTCTGCGCCAGTTCTTCCAGGCTCCGCCAGTATTGCGGGCCGCTCTTGGCGCGCGCCAGCTTCTCCTTGACTTCGGCAAGTTCCAGTTTGCTGGGACAGACTGCCTCAGGCTTGTTTGGGCTCTCTTTTTCCATTCTGCTCGTAGGGTCCCGAAAAAAACGTTAGTCAAGCTTTTCGCGCGCGTCAGCTGCCCCAACCGGGCTACCGGTGACACGTATTGCAACTGGTAATGCCTTCAACACTGCGGACGTTATAGCGGTGCTTCAACTCCGTACCCAGCGCGATCTGGTCGGTGAACACGCTGCCGTCAGCCAGCTTTACCGGATTGTCGGAGCTGGGCTGTTCGTACCGCATGTTAAATACCTGATCGCGCGGACGGAGAAACTTCTCCGGCGCGCGATGGCAGTTCAAACACCACTCCATCTGCAGCGAGTTAGCCGCGTACGTGAGCGGCATCTTGTCCACCGGGCCGTGGCAGCTCGCGCAGCCCACACCCTTATTGATATGAATGCTGTGATCGAAATAAACGAAGTCGGGCAGATCGTTCACCCGCGTCCAGATCAACGACCTGCCGGTGCGGTAGCTTTCGCGCACCGGCTCCAGCATGGGCGCATTCGTCCAGATCTGCGAGTGGCAGTTCATGCAGGTCTTGGTGGGAGGAATGCCCGCGAAGCTGGAACTCTCCACCGAGGTGTGACAGTACCGGCAGTCGATGCCATCGCCCGACACGTGATGCTGATGGCTGAAGGGCACGGGCTGCGCTTGCGCGACGTCTTGATAGGTTGCGTAGGGCGAGCGCTGCATCTCCAAGGCCGCCCACAACAGCACCGACACCACCACGACCACGCCGATGATCGACGCCCGCGCAATTGTATTCGCACTACGATGAAAAACTTGGGCCATGTATGAAGCGTTTCCAGGATTGCGGGTTTGGGCCCGATTACCCCTGTCGGTGCCCAGCTTCGTACGGATTGCTCATGTCTCGAAAGGGTGTGACGCAAATCACCCAAGCGTGTGATTATAGCAACTCATGTTGTCTGCGTGGCAAGTGTCGCGAGGATTTCTCGAATGTCTCTTTCGCGTGAGGCAAAATGGGAGCACCGGACACTCAGCATTTGGCAGGGGAATAGCAATAGTCCGAGCGGACGACGTCCTGACCTAAACTCTCGCTGCTGTCTTTCCAAACGTCGGCAGCAACAGCATCGCAAGCAAATAGGCTCCTGCGCCGCAAGCCAGCGTCACATTCAATCCGAATTGAATCGCAATTACCATCGCCAGCACCGAGCCGAGCACGCTCGAGGCGGCGTTCATCGCCCACGCCCACTCCAGCGCGCCACGCCCCGCGGGCCCGCCCTCATCCCTTGCGGCGCTATGCGAAAGCGCGCGCAACCCACTGGGGAACGGCGTTCCCATCGCCAGTCCAAGCGGTATCAGAATTGCAGCACTAACCAACAGCTTCACTAAGAACGGCAGACCCACAAGAGTTTCCAGCAGCCGCGGCAAAACCAATACGCAGCCCAGCAGAGCTACCACGATGACCGCCACCGCCCAACCCACCCGGGTTGGCTGGCGGAAGCAACGGCGCGACAGCAGGCTGCCGGCTCCGCTGGAAAGCAGCATCAGGAAGATGACCACGGTCAAGGCGTACGTTGGATTTCCCAGGAACAACACGAAGCGCTGGATGAACGCGATTTCGACCAGAATGTAACCCAACCCAATGGCGATGAAATAGAGCAGGTGCACACTTCGCCCTGCCCGTGCCTGCGGCGAGAGCGCCAGCGGCACCACCAAGAATGTGATCACGGCCGCAATCGAGATGATAAGCAGCAGGCCCAGGATGGCGATGCCCAAATTCACTTTCCAGTCGATGCCGCCCTGGTTCAAGTCGCGGAAGACCTGCTCCGGTTTCAGCGTGAAGAAGAAAAACGGCGCATTGTCGGTCACCGGAGTAACGTTGTAAGCATAGTTCGTCGAAAACGCACGGGCGTCCTGTCCGCGAATCAGCCCGGCAAAGGCCGGGTGCGCCATCCCCGGCCGGTCCCCAGTCGCGGGAAGATAGAGCACATGCAGATTGAGCCGAGCCTCATCCGGGGTCGCGCCCTTGATGTGCCTCAACACCGCTAGCTGCTCTTCCTCTGTAAACGCCGACTTCTTGGCCAGCACCAGGACGGGGCGGCCGTCAACGTCTAGCGGGCCATCGCTGACCACGATGAAATTTCCCGTACTGTCCTGCACGCCAAGCTGGCGCAGCACTTCCATGGCCTGGGAAACCACGCGCAGCGCTTCACGCGGCTGGGTAAACTCCCAGCGGGTAATCGCGATCATCCCGTCGGGCTTCAAGTGCTCGAAATACTCGCGAAAGGCTTCCACCGTGTACAGATTGTTTTCGCTGAGTGCAAACGCGCCGGCCGCCGTCGAAGCCCAGGTGTCCACCAGCGTCATCTGCACCACGTCGTAATGATCCTGGCTGTTGCGAATGAACGAGCGGCCATCGCTGACGTGGATGTGAACCTCGGGAATCTGGTAGAGGTGGTAAGTGTAATCCGCGAAGCGATCGCGCATGATGTCATTCGCGATGATGGGATTGATCTCGATGCCAGTAACGTTAGGACTGCCGTTGGCCACGGCGCGCAGCACATCTACCCCTCCGCCCGGACCAATGATGGCGTAGTCGCCGTGCGGACGCAGCACGTTGACCAGTGCAGGCGCGGCTGACATGAGGTTGCGTTGATACGCGGCGTTCCAGTGATGCGGGTCCGTGTTCATGAGATACGTACTGGCATCGGCATCGATCACGATGACCTTGGCCCAGCCTTGCTCATCCACTTCCACCCGCGACAGCGCATTCCACTTGGCGAAGAGCGGCGCCACGCGCCTCATGCCTTTGGCGTACACGATGTCGATCAGCTTGCCGCGCAAGTTGACCGCGATCAGCGCCAGCAACAAAAGCGCCAGAACCGCCGGCATCCAACGCGTTCGCGACCTGGCCCACGCCAGTCCAGCCAGTGCCACCGCGACGGCTGCAAACAGGATCGTGTTGGGGCCGCCGATAGTGTTGAGCAGGGGAACCAGAGCCAGGCAGGCCAGCGAGCCGCCCAGCAAATCGGCCCCATAGAGCTGCGTGATACGCGCCGGATGTCGCGCGAAAACGATGGAGAACAATAGACCAGTAATGAAAAACGGCACCGCCGCCGCGAGGTAGAGGACCGTCAGCCGTCCGAAGTTGGCCCAGTCGAGATGCATCGCGACCGAGGAGTGCAGCACCACCTCCAGCGCGACGAGAATGATCAGCGCATTGGCGTCACACAAGGTCGCGCCGAGTTCGCCGATGGTCCAGCGCTCCAGCCACTCGCGCCGCAGAGAGGC
This sequence comes from uncultured Acidobacteriaceae bacterium, assembly GCA_963782275.1. GTDB lineage: Bacteria > Acidobacteriota > Terriglobia > Terriglobales > Acidobacteriaceae > Bog-257. The sequence continues at coordinate 54,695 of CAWAJA010000022.1, forward strand.
GAAGACCGCGCCTGCTCCCAGGCCTAGCAGCGCAATCGAAATCGCCAGGAAGGCGAAGTGGTAAAACAGCACCACCGAAAACAGCCGGGTAAGGCCAAGTTCCAGCAGCAGTGCCGAGAAGCTCATGAGCGCGACCGCCAGCATCGCCCTGGGGCCAGAAAGCTGGGTGACAACCATTGCGGTAATGGGTTGTTCCGACGTCTCGATCATGGACGATTGAGATTACTACGAGAACAAAACTTAAGTGCACTGGAGGATCGTCAGCGCCCCTCTGGCTCGCCGGACTCGAGGAGAACTTGCGCCATCGCGAGATCGTTGGTATGAGTAATCGAAAGATGGGCGCGCACCGCGCCGAGGCGATGAAAGAACTCCTCCGCCTTCCGATGGAAGGTTACCGTCGGGCGTCCGCCCGGAACTCGGGTCACCTCTACATCCTGCCAGGTCACCCCGCGGCTCCAGCCGGTGCCGAGGGCCTTCATGGCCGCCTCTTTGGCGGCGAAGCGTCCGGCGTAGCGCTCTGCCTTGTTCGCCTTCGACTCGCAATAGCGGATCTCGTCCGGGGTAAAGACCCGCTCCAGGAACCGCCGCCCGAAGCGCTCGATGGAGGCAGCGATGCGCTTTACTTCTGCTATATCAATGCCGGTTCCGACGATCATCATCCCAATCCCAGCACACCCAATGTCGAGCCTCGCCTTGCTCCGAAGAAGGTAACACATTGAGAATACGAGCGCTTTGGCGACTCGTAGTGGCGCGGCAAAGGCAAAATTATTTGGGCTTTTTGACATGGACTGCTATTATGAGGGTGCTCGATTGATCGACGTTGTCAGCAGCAGTTTCCTGCTTAACAGCAATCCCTGCCGCATCACATCCCGATCGAATTGCAGCTATATCACCTTTAAGGATTATGTATCACCATGGAACAAGGAACAGTTAAGTGGTTCAATGACGCGAAGGGCTACGGCTTTATCAGCCGTCAGAATGGCGAAGATGTATTTGTTCACTATTCTGCAATACAGACAAATGGCTTCCGCAGCTTGCAGGAAGGCCAGGCCGTCTCGTTCAACGTGGTCAAAGGGCCCAAGGGTTGGCAGGCGGAGAACGTACAGGTTCTGTAGATCTCGAGCCTCAGGGTTAGGAAAGGCGGCCAAGCGGCCGCCTTTCTTATTACCCGGCAATCTCTGCTTGTTAAATTTCTCCAATCGGCACTTCTGTGGTATGGCATAACCGGCGACGACGCAGTATAACCAGCTTGCACAATTGACCTGAAAGCTTCCTGGGAGTTTCGCACCCCTGCTCGCGAGATAGCCCGTGCAAGCTGCCAACATACGTCGGCGTTGTAATGCCAGCTTCGCGGAGGCCAGCCCTCGGCGAATATTCACGCATGGTTTTCGGCTTCCTATCCTGTTACTCACCACTTCTCTTGCGGTCACTGCGCAGACCAACCAGGCCAACGCGAAACTCAATCCTCCAACGTTGACTAATGCAGCATCCCTCGCACCGCTTCACGGCTCACTGACTTACCATCTGCAGAACACCTTTGGCCGCCCTTTGATCGGCATATCCGTCGAGGTCCGCAATGTCAAGTCGCACTCCATTATGGCCAGCGCCAGGACCGGACAAGATGGCACGGTTTCGTTTTACAATCTTCCGCCCGGCCGGTACGAGGTCACAGTCGCAGGCGGAATCCTGCCCCCGCGACGGGAGATCCAGTTCGACACGACCGACAGCCACTTTGGCGTGGAATTGCCGCTGTCGCAACCCAATGCGCGCGGCGTCGAGACCGTCTCGGTCCAGCAACTCACAATTCCGCGCCAAGCGAGAGAAGCCCTGAACGCCGCCATGGAAGCCTGGCAGAAGTACGACTGGAAGAAGGTCCGCCAACAGGCGACGCGCGCCTTGGCGCTTCATCCTGACTACGGAGCAGCGCTGGCTGTGCTGGGATTCCTTGATTTGCAGGATGGCAAGCCGGAGGTTGCTTGCCCCGAGTTGAAGCGAGCCATCGCATTCGATCCTAACTTGGCCCTTGCTTATGTGACTCTCGGCTCTGCCTACAATTCCATGAAGCAGTACGATGCAGCGCTCGAAGCTTTGTCGGTATTTCCCAGCGTCTCCGCTGATAACTGGCAGGTGCACTACGAACTCGCGCGCTCCTACATTGGATTGCGCAGCTACGAATTGGGCCTGCGCGAAATCGACTATTCGCTACAGCTCTCACAGCACGATCCGGCTGTGCTGCATTTAGCAAAAGCGCACGTGCTGCTGGGGATGCGCAAGAACGCAGAAGCAGTGCCCGAGCTGGAAACCGTTTTGCGTACCCAGCCTAACGGGCCATATGCGTCGGAGGCCAAGAACCTGCTGGCCGCGGTCCGCTCCCACAGCCAGCCATGAATTCGCCGCGTTGACCCGCAATCAAACCCCGGCTGCGGCGACGCCTTCGTAATGCCGCTGGGTGCGTGGCAGCTTCGCCGCATAGCCCAGTGCGAAGAACACCGCTGTTGAAATCACGCACACAGCCAGTCGAACATGCGCTAACGGCAACGGCGGCAGGTCCATGTATTTGCCTAGCCTCCACGCGGCCCAGTTAATCACCTGTGTCGGCACGACCGTCCAGATCGCGATGTAAAACCAGGCCCGCTCGACGCCTTCGCCAAAGGTGTCGCGGCGCGCCCGCGGCGTCCAATCGGAAACCGTGGCCAGCACCACCGCCAGGGCCAGCGGATAATAGCCGTATTCGTATAGCTCCTGCAGCAGCCAGCGGCCGTTGACGGAGGCCACAATCAACCCGATCAGGTTCAGCGTGTACGGCACGATGAGGTCAACCCAAGCCGCCGTATAGCACACCACACGATACGGCAGGTTCGGCTGATGCACGCCATAATGCGTGATGTAAGGTCGCAACTCGCATCCCGGAATATGGCCCTTGAACCCGCGCCACGCCACGCCGGCCACCACCATCGCCAGCCAAATCCAATGGCGCCCGTCGGGCCCGTGCGCGTACAGGTCGTAAGTCAGCGGATATCCGGGCAAAACCCAGAACACCCAGATCCAGATGGGAGCGTGCAGAACGCGATAATACTGCTTGTTGCGTTCGCGGAAGACAGCCTGTTTCATGAGTAATCGATGGTAGCGAGAAGCGCGCGCGGGACGCAAGCAACCTCCAGGGTTCCTCACAAAACCATAACGCTCTCCGGTGGCGGCCCGCTTTCTCATCCCGGAGTAAACGATGCCGCGCCACAATTTTGCATTCCACGCAAAACTAACTGACTTTTTATCGCTGTGATTACACGAATTGTTTCCCCTCCTATTGAATTTCGGCCTACGCAAAATGTTTTTCATCATAATTAATGCATCACCTGCGGCTGACAGGCCGATCCGTTCAGTCGCCTGGTGCAGGAGAAGAAACCATGAAAAATCTCGATGTTTTAGCCGCTGTACTTGTCGTCGTCGGAGCCCTGAATTGGGGCGCCGTCGGCGTAGCTCACATTGACCTGGTCGCGCTGCTGTTTGGCATGCGATTCGGGGAAACTTCCGTGTTCACTTCCATTGTGTATTCGCTGGTCGGACTGGCCGGTATTTATCAGGCAATCTTCTGGAGGGGAATCCAGCAGCGCTGGAAGGGACATGCAGCAGCCGCCAGCCGGGCATAACCCCAACCAGTGGATCAGAGGCTTTAGCAACGAGGGAGGACACGATGACAGACAGAGAAAAACTTCCGGTGTGGGCGAAGATCCTGCTAGGCATTCCCGTCACCGGCGACGGTCACTCCTATTGCGCGGTAAAGCCGGGCGAAAGCTCGGCTGCCGCGCCCAACCGGGGCCCGGATCATTGGCAGTGCCTTTTGCGACTTGACCGGGTCCTTCGCAACCAGCAGCGGCGGCGGATGCTCCTGCGGGAGGCCATTCAGTGAACATCCTGGTCAGTGGGGCATCGGGCTACATCGGCCCTCAATTGGTACCGGCGCTGTTGCAAGCCGGGCACTACGTGGTCTGCATGGGCCGGGACGCGCGGCAGCTTACCCGCAAGTTTCTACGGCGGGTTAGCGTCGTGGAAGCCGACGCCCTTAAGCCCGGAACCCTGGACGGAATCTTTCGCGGTGTTGACGTGGCCTACTACCTCATCCACTCGCTGGGAGCCGGGGAGCGCAGTTTTCGCAGGGCGGATCAAACCGCTGCACGCAACTTCGCCACCGCCGCGAAGGCAGCGGGGGTGGAACGCATCATCTATCTGGGTGGACTTGGTGATCGCAAGAGTCAGCTTTCGACCCACCTGCTGAGCCGCCAGGAAACCAGCGAAGCACTGCGCCAGTTCGGCCCTCCACTGACCGAGTTCCGCTCGGCAGTGGTCATCGGTGCAGGCAGCACCTCGTTCGAGATGCTCCGCTATCTCACAGAACGTGTGCCCATCATGATCTGTCCGCGCTGGGTCACGACGCGCATCCAACCCATCGCGATCGATGACGTGATCAGCTACTTCGTCGCCGCGCTCGAGGTCCCGGAATCGGCCGGGCAGACCATTGATATCGGCAGCCCCTCGCTGGAAACCTACCGGACAATGATGCTGAAGTACGCCGCGCATCGAGGACTGCGCCGCCCCCTGATTCAGGTCCCGGTACTGACGCCGCGATTGTCGTCCTACTGGGTTGACCTGTTTACGCCGATCTCGCCCAGCATCTCCCGCCCACTGATTGAAGGCTTGCGCAGTGAAGTGGTCTGCCGCGATGGGCTGGCGCGAGAACTGTTCCCCAACATTCAACCGATGTCCTATGAGGCAGCCCTGGAGCGAGCGCTGCAGGTACCGAATTTCGGCGAGACGGTCGAGCTATGGGCGGAAAAGCAGGCGGACAGCAAGCCGTCCCTTCGCCGGCAATTTATGGAGCACGAAGGGTGGGTGGCGGAGATTCGCGAGGGCTACACGGCGGCGTTGCCATCGCAGGTGTTCAAAATTGTTGAAGGAATCGGCGGCCGGCGAGGGTGGTTTTATGCCAGCGCCCTATGGCGCCTGCGAGCGCTGCTGGACCGAATCGTGGGCGGAGTCGGCATGGGCGATAGGCGGCGTGACCCTGACCATCTACTGCCCGGCGACAAGCTGGACTTTTGGCAAGTGGAGGAAATCGAGCCCGGCGGGCGACTGCGCCTGAGGGCGAGGATGAAGGTACCCGGAGAAGCCTATCTGCAATTCGAAGTCTTGGCTGATCCGGATAGAACCACGCGCCTGCGCTCTGCTGCGCTGTTTCGTCCTCGCGGGCTAGCCGGACGCCTGTATTGGTGGGCGCTCTTACCGATCCACAAGGTGATTTTCCGCGGATTGAACTCGGCCATCCGGGAGCGCGCCGCCCGCCAGGCGACGATGACGCACTTCAACCAGTTTGCTGTTTCCAGCGATTAGGACTCCGGGCTATCCTTCGCGAGCTTTTTTGAAACAGCTAAACTGGCTGTAGATGCCACGCACCACCATCCTAGAGTACCTCGACAACTTTCGCAGCCATGCGCGCGAAGGGGCCTACGTCCATCATCGCGGCTATCGGGTGCAGCGCTGGACCTATGGCGAGGTGCTGTCCAACGCTCATCGTTTTGCGCGCGAGCTGGACCTGCGGGAGATCGCCAAGGGTGACAAAGTCCTCATCTGGGGCGAGAACTGTGCCGAGTGGGTGGTCGCGTTTCTCGGATGCCTGCTACGTGGCGCAATCGTCGTTCCCATCGACGAGATCGCGACTCCCGATTTCGCCCAGCGCGTCGCTCAGCAGGTAGACGCAAAACTCTGCGTGTGCTCGTCGGAGAACCGGATTGAGGGCATTCCCACGCTCCACCTGGAGAGTCTGCGCGAGCGAATTGCGGTGCGGTCCGATGTTCCAGTTACCCCTCCGCCGCTCACCCGCGACGACATCGTGGAGATCGTCTTCACGTCGGGCACAACCGCTGAGCCGCGCGGGGTAGTCATCTCCCACGGCAACATCCTCGCCAACCTCGAACCGCTGGAGCGCGAGATCGGTGCGTACCTGCGTTACGAGCGGATCTTCCACCCCTTGCGCTTCCTGAACCTGCTGCCCCTGAGCCACGTCTTCGGGCAGTTTCTCGGGATTTTCCTGCCGCAATTGCTGGCTGCCACCGTGCTCTTCCAGGACACGCTGAACCCGACCGAGGTGATGCGCGTCATCAAGCGGGAGCGCGTATCGGTCGTGGTCGCGGTGCCGCGGCTGATGGAGTCGCTGAAGGACAAGGTCGTGCGCGACCTGGAATCGGCGGGCCGGCTGGCGTGGTTTCAGCGGCAATTCGAGGAAGCAAGAGACCAGAACTTGGTTTGGCGCTGGTGGCGCTTTCGCCGAATCCACAATCAGTTCGGATGGAAGTTCTGGGCGTTCATCTCCGGCGGCGCGGCGCTCGACGCCGAGACCGAAGAGTTCTGGCGGCGCCTGAGTTTCGTCGTCATCCAAGGCTATGGTTTGACAGAGACCACCTCGCTCATCTCGTTGAACCATCCCTTTCATACCGGCAGGCGCTCGATCGGAAAGGTGCTGGAGGGGCGCGAGATCAAGCTGGACGAGACCGGGGAAATCCTGGTACGCGGGGCAAATGTCGCCGCCGGTTATTGGCAGAGCAAAGAACTCAAGCCGGTACTTACCGACGAAGGCTGGCTTCGCACCGGCGATCTCGGCGAACTTGACGCGGAAGGCAACCTTTATTTCAAGGGTCGCAAGAAAAACGTCATCGTCACCCGCGAGGGGATGAATGTTTATCCCGACGATCTGGAGGCGGCCCTGCGCCAGCAACACGAAGTGCGCGACTGCGTTGTGGTGGGCCTCGAACACGGCGGCAACGCCGAGCCGTGCGCCGTGCTCCTCCTTCGTGATTCCTCCGATCCGGAAGCTGCAGTCAAGCATGCCAACCGGCAGCTCGCAGAGTACCAGCAGATGCACCGCTGGCTGCTGTGGCCGGAGCAGGATTTCCCGCGCACGCCCACGCAGAAGGCGAAGACGGCAGTCATCCAGCAGGCGGTTCAACAACACTTCACGTCCGGCGATGGAGAAGGAAGCGTCGCGCAAGGCACGTTGGCCGGAATGATCGCGCGCATTACCGGCCGCAACGTCGGCGCGCTTGCTCCCGAGGCCCGGCTCGACGACGACCTCAACCTCAATTCCATGGATCGCGTCGAATTGATGAGCGCGCTGGAAGACCGCTACCAGGTTGACCTGAACGACGCGGATTTTACCAAGGTCGGCACCGTCGCCGACTTGGAGCGCTTATTGCGCGAGCCCCAGCAATCGCTGCAAAGCGGGTATCGCTATCCCAGGTGGGCACAGCGCTGGCCCATCACGTGGATTCGCAGCTTCATCTATTACCTGCTCACCTGGCCGGCGACCTTGATCATGGCGCACCCGAAGATTGTTGGCCGCGAGAACCTGCGAGGCGTTGAGGGGCCGTTGCTGATCACGTGCAATCACATCACCTACATCGACGTTGGCTTCGTGCTGCGCGCGCTCACTCCGCGCCTGCGGTACAAGCTCACCGTTGGGATGTGGGGAGAGCTTTTGTGGAAGATGTGGCGCCCGCCGAGCGATTGGAATCCGTTGCTTCGCTGGTGGTATCAGGCCGGATATTGGCTGGTAGTCGCGCTGTTCAATGTCTTCCCGCTTCCGCAGCAGTCAGGAGTGCGCGAGAGCTTCGCCTATGCCGGCGAATCCGTCGATCGCGGCTACAGCGTGATGGTCTTCCCCGAAGGCGTGCGCACCGAGGACGGCAAGCCCTGCCCATTCCGCTCGGGAATCGGCATGCTCGCCGCACGCTTGGATGTCCCCGTGGTGCCCATGCGGATCGACGGGCTATTCGGGATGAAGATGGCCGGGCGCAAGATCGCGCGTGCAGGTGAGCTTACAGTCGTCGTCGGCAAGCCTATGCGCTTCGCCCCCGAAACTCCCGCCGCGGAAATCACCCGCCAAATTGAGAGCGTCACCTGGTCCATGTGACCAGAGAACAGCTCGCTTCCAGGAGGGCAATGATAAGGGTGATCGCATAGCCGGCAATATTTCCTCTTGCCGTCGCTGGCTCTGTCGGTTCCCATACCCTTGGTGCCAGAGAGGCCTGTCATGCGGTAAATTGATATCCCTCGCGTCAAAACCTTATGAGCCGCTGGGAAGAAAATGCGCAGGCCTGGAAGATGATGCCAGTTTCGTCTTCTGTCCTCTTCTTTGCTGGTGTCTTTTGTCTCTTTGCTGCCCTGATTCTGGTCGGTTCCAACACGGACTTTCAATCGCAGTCCGTGCTGGAGCTGATTGGCGCTGTCCTTATTAGCGGAGGGTTCGCTATTGGCTGGGCGTATGCCGGCACGCGAAGGATCATCTGGCTGTTCTGGGTTGTCGGACTTTTGCAATTCGCCGCATTCCTTATTCTGAACTGGTTCTCCGGCCCTCACCACACGCTGGCAGCCGCGGAGCTGCAGCACAAGCTCAAGCTCAACGGATATCTGGCGATCGCGCTGATTGTCGCCGGTTATGTATTGTTCACTGTCTTCTTCAACCGCGAGGGAGCAAGGTTCTTCAGGACGCAAACCGAGGTGCGACTGGCAGGCGAGATCCATCGCAACCTCGTTCCGCCGAGACACGAAACTATCGGCACAATCGAGTTGTTTGGTACTTCCATCGCCAGCAGCGAAGTGGGTGGCGATCTGTTTGACATTGTGCAGAGCGACGGAAGCTGGCACGCCTTTGTTGCGGACGTCTCGGGCCATGGAGTAGCCGCGGGCATACTCATGTCCATGATCAAGAGCACGGCTTCCATGCAGTTGACCAAGCTGAATAAGCCGGCCGATCTGCTCACGGATCTCAACGATGTGATGCAACCTCTCACCTCGCCCGCGAACTACCTCACCTTCGCTTATGTGGGCGGTAATGGCTCCGACGATCTTGCCTTCGCGCTCGCGGGCCACTTGCCAATCCTGCACTATCAAGCCCAAACCAAGACCATAATCGAGCACTCCGACTCCAACGTTCCCATTGGCCTCTTCAAGAACCAGACTTTCGAGATCTCCAAACTCTCACTGCTCCCGGGAGATTTGCTGGCTGTCGTTACGGACGGATTTACCGAGGTCTTCGATTCCAGGGAACGGGAGATGGGGCTCAACGAATTCAAATCGCTGCTCCTGTGTTTCGCGGAAGAACCGCTGCCGGAGATTTATCGGGACCTTCGCTCTAGCACAATGAAATTCGGCAAGCAGACTGATGATCAGACCATGCTGCTGATCCGGAGACTGGCGTAGTTCCTTCCAATACTTCGCTTTCCGAGTCACCGTTGCCGATCAGGAATTTGTCCGCAGTGTTTGACTCTAGTGCTTCCAAAATCGGCGAATCTGACACCAAAAATTAAATTGCGGGTAATACAGTGTCCAAAAACCCGGAATTTGTAGCACAATAGGACATTCAAATCTTTACCCATCCTTGGGGGAAGCGATGTCAGTCAACCAATACCGTGGCATGAATAAACCTTCTCTGGAGCTTCGACCGTTTGATCGCCTGACGGTTGGATTGATTGGTCTGGGAGTGATATTCGCTTCCCTGGGTCTTGGCGAAGCCGTCTATCGGCTGGCCTTCTTCGATTTCGATGGCGCGACCGACCGTCTCCCCATCGAAATGCTGTTCGGCCTGGCATTCGCCTGGATGGCGACGAAGGTGGTTAAGAAGATCTACCAGAACCGTATGGAGGCCTCGGCCAAGATCAATTTGATCTGGGACCGTAACCATAGAATTCGCCACGCGGTCGAAGCCATCCCGCCCGTGCCGTATCCCGGCCATCAACAAGCGATTCGGGTGATTCGCGACGAGGTGGATCGCATCGAGTGGGCATTGACCGACATCCTGCCGCGATAATCGCACGCCGTGGCGTTGTCTGCACGGGCCGCTTCCTCATGCCGCCTCCCGGTTCTCCGTGGCTTCAGGGTCAACGGGTTCTCTGGGATCGCGTAAGGATCGAAGTTTGTTGACACCCTTTCCGACTAACGCCGATAGGGTGAAGAGTTGACCGGTCGTAATTCCGGGCAATACTCGATAATGACCAACTGCGGCCAGACCCATACTCGCAAAACAGCCGCACTGTGAACAGTCGGGAGTGCCACCAAACTGGCACGGTGTGATTCGCGTCTTCAAATCTGCCGAAACCGTTAGCGTGGTCTGAGCAAAGATGCACTCCTCCGGCGAAGCCGGCGGATGCCGGAACTCTTCGATCGTGCGCTGATCCATGCCAATTAGGGGATACGCAACCCGCAATCGAAGCAGCTCCTCGATGACCTGTCTGCGCTGGTCGGGTGTCAGGATTTCCGGAGCTCTGGCCCCCTGCTGGGGTGTGAAAAGACTCATCCAGATTTTCTTCGTCTCCTCGCGCGCACTCCAGAATTGAACGAAATCTTCGAGGTAGCCCGGCCGATCCATCATCTGTCCGGTGATGGTGCAATGAATCGTGACCTTGCTTCCCGCGATGCTCCTCAGTATGCGTGCGTAAGTGGCGGGCTTGCGCCGCAGATCATGTTCCGGCTGCAACCCATCGACGGATACCGCGATGTTCAGGCGAGACAGCGCATTCCATCGCGCCGGGATCTGGCGAAAAGCGCTGGTCACGAGCAGTACCTGAATGCCACGCCGGTCCAACTCGGGCAGCAACTCTTCGAGTTCGCGAAAACGCACCAGCGGGTCGCCTCCCACCAGGGACACATGCAGCGGGCGGTGCTCGTCAATGAGACGCAGCACGCCTTGCACCAGGGCGCTGCCTTTGTAATCCGATAGCTGACGCAGCGTAACTCCTGGACTGCCCAGGTGCTCTTCATCATAGGCGTAGCACCCCGGACAGCGAAGCGGACACTCGCGGGTGAGTTCAATCGATATGGCAGGAGTCCTGCCTGCAAGAATGTAGCCCCACGCTTGCAATACTTCAGAGATCTTCAAGATCCCTCCTGGCGTGTATCTGATTAGACGAAGCCAACGGCAATTAGATGTAACGAATGGGACGAAGTGTGCCGGCTGATTGTCGTGTCGTAGATCAAGTCCGATCACGAAGCTCGCTCTCGCCAAGTCACAACCGAGCGTGATGGAGCGCACAGCAAGAAGATCGAAAAAGGCCGAAGCTGACAGGCAACCACACGATCGGAGGGGACGCCATGAACGTCGCTCTCATTGGCGCGGAACTGGAAGAAAACCTCGGGTTGCGCTATATCGCTTCCTCGCTGGAAGAACGCGGCCACGACGTCGCGATTGTTCCCTTCAATTCGGAGCAGGACACGGAGTCGGCCGTGCGACGGACTCTTGCTTTCGAACCGCAGGTCGCCGGTCTGTCGATGGTCTTCACCTCGCGAGGGCGCCAGTTCTGTCACCTTGCCAAACGCATCCGCGAAGCCGGATTTGGCGGCCACGTGATCGCGGGAGGTCCGTTCGCCTCGTTCAATTGCCAGCGCCTGGTCACCGAATTTCCGGACTTCAACTCGGTCGCCCTGGGTGAAGGCGAGGAGCTCATGTGCTCGCTCGTGGAAAATCTGGATCATCTGGATCGCGTGCCCGGCCTTTGCTATCGCGATGATGCAGGCTTGCCTCAGACCAACCCCGCCATCGGGAATCCCGACAAACTCGACGAGTTGCCCTGGCCCAAGCGCACCACCTTCCACTCCTACTTCGACAAGCCGATTGCCAGTGTCCTCACCAGCCGGGGCTGCTGGCGGGAGTGTGCTTTTTGTAGCATCAATGCCTGGTACGAGCGGGGCGGCGGAAAGAAGTTCCGCATCCGCAGCGTGGAGAGCATCGTCGCTGAAGTGAGTGACCTCTATCATCGTCACGGCATCCGCATCCTCAACTTCCAGGACGACAACTTCTTCCTCCCCAATCCGGTCAAGGCCGCCGAGCGTTTCGCCGCCATTCGAGACGGGCTGCGCCGCAATGGCGTGGGTCAGATCGCAATTGCGGTCAAGGCCCGGCCTGACAGTATTACCGAAGAGTCCATTCGTATCCTCGACGAACTTGGACTGTTCCGCGTTTTCCTCGGGGTCGAGAACGCCTCCGAAAACGGTCTTCGCAACCTAAACCGCAAGCAAAGTGTTGAGCACATCCTTAACGCGCTGCGGATACTGAACGACTTCGATGTCCATGTCGCGTACAACCTGCTCATGTTCGAGCCCGACACCGCTCTGGATGAGATTCTGGTCAACTTGCGGTTCATGGAGCGTCACCACGAAAACCCCTTCAACTTCTGCCGCGCGGAGGCCTATCCGGGCACCGGCCTGGAGTGCAAGCTGCTGCGGGAAGGGCGCCTGCTGGGCGACGCCTTCGGGTACGACTATCGCCTCAAAGATCCGCGCTCAGAAGCATTCCATCAGATCGCCAACTACGCCTTCTTCGATCGCAACTTCAGCGACTTTGGCCTGCATTACTTCAACATGCAGGTGGACTTTTACTTCCAGCTTATGCGGCGTTTTCACCCTGAACTGCTGACCCAAACGCTAAGGGCGGCCGTCCGCAATTTCATCAAGCAGACCAACCTGGACACTTACGAGCGTGGTTGCGAAATCTACGACTTCGTTGCCGCCTGCGACCCGGCGGATGACGGCGCAGTCCGCAGTTTTGCCCGAGAACTCCGTGGCCGCGTTGATCGTCAGAGCCGTGATCTGCTTGTTCGCGGCGAGCGCATCCTTAATTGGCTGGAGGATACCTACGCCCGGAAAGCTTCCGGAATCCCCGGTCCCGCCCTTGCCCCACCCGAGCTGCTCAGCTCCGGCACAGGGGAACAGCGGGTCCCCGTTCCCGTAATCCCAGGTCTCGAGTTCACTCGCCCAGGTTCCGGCTGGGAAGCTGTGGATCTGTTTGGCGTCGCTCGAGCCCCTGTTCCCTACCACGTCTTCCGCGCCCGCTTGGCGGAAGAAAATCGGACCGGTGAAGCCGTAGTTTGCGCTAGCCAGTAGACAGTCGCCGATCCGACCCCTAATACGGACACGGCTAGTGTCCGTCTCCCAGCGAGGTGACATGTGAGCGAGACATCCTTTGCGCGGCTTAGGGACTGGACCGAACCAGCCCATCCTGCCATCATTCGTCTCTACGACGACCTAATCCAGGTATACCAGACCATGCGCGAGCGCCAGACAGAAATCGACGCGGCTTTCGACCGCGCGGCGGCGCAGATCGGGTTCGTCGTAACCACAACCCTGCCCGTACGGGTGGAAGTCGCCGAGAAGGGGGCCGTCAAGAACTACTCCTTCGACAGCGAGGCCCTGCGAGGCACAATCTTTGAAAAAGAACTTTCCGGCTTCCTTAAGGAATTCAGCAAGAAACCCTTCAGCTCGGTTCCGGCCGGCACTTACCGCTTTTATCTGATCTGGTACGACGCGCTGAAACTCAAGCTCCGTCGGGACTGGCTCGAGCCCGTCCACGTTCTCCAGGGTTTGCTCGGGTCGATCGCTTCCCAGCGAGGCGCGGCCGTCTCCGCTTCCTTTCTGGTCCGCCCGGAGGTGCGCGAACCCGCCCATTGGTTCGATCCGGGCGTGGCCATCGCCATCGAAGACGCGGTCGTCATCTCGGCCATCGATGAGGTGTACCCCGAGCTTCGACTCGCCGAACGCATCGCCGCTGACCGGCTCGCTATCCGGCAGATCCGGCCCGAGGTCATGGAACCCGTGCACTTCCGCGATATCTTCGGCGCCAGAGAGAGAGACGTTCTTGGCGACGTCCGCGCCATCTTGGCTAAACAGCGTAGTTAGGCCGCGGGCACGGACTAATATTCTGAGATTGCCCCATCCATGCCATCATCGCCTGGATGGGGATTTTGCCTTGCTTGAGTAACAGGTTCCTCCAAAACCGGCCCAGTTTTCTGTGACGCGCGTCATAGCTTCTTGCGGAGACAAATGATACGAATACTTGTTTGCCTCTCGGATTGGAGTCTCGCCCTGTCAGTCGCCGGGCGCAATTTAGTCCCGAGAGGGTGCCCATACAAGCCGGTTCTGCTTACATGGGATGCGGCGAAGGAGTGCCGATGCGCGAAGCGGTCCTCGAATTGTGGCCTGAGATCGAGTGGATACAGGCGCCCGAGCTGCGCGAGCAGGTCACGAAAACCTGGCAGCGCGCGCTCGAACTAAGCCCGCTCTCCCCGGACGATCTCAACAGCATTCCCTTTACGCTCCTGGTACCCAATTGCCCAACGACCTTCATGGAGCACAAGCGCTGCGTGGTGCACATCGCGCGCAAGGCTGCCGAGAGCATGACCGAGTTTATGGGGCGAGCTCTGCCTATCGATATGGACACCGTAATCGCGGGTGCGATCCTCGCCGACGTCGGCAAGCTGCTGGAATACGAAAACGTGGACGGCAAGACCCGGCAGAGCGAGCGCGGCGAGCTGCTGCGCCATCCCTTTACCGGCGTGGCCCTGGCGATGGAGTGCGGTGTGCCCGACGCGGTGTGCCATATCATTGCGACTCACGCTGCGGAAGGCGATCTGGTAAAGCGCACCACCGAAGCCTACATCGTTCACCACGCCGATTTCATGGCTTTCTTGCCGTTCAAGAACCTGGCCAAGTAGGAGACGAAGATTCCTATGTCCACGACAACCGCACCAGCGCCCACCAAGACAATCATCACTGCCACAATGTCAGAGTGGGCCGCCAGCCTTAAGTTCGAGCACCTTTCCCCCGAGGCTATCTATCAGGCCAAACGCTTCCTCCTTGACAGCATTGGTTGCGCCCTCGGCGGATATCAGCAGCACGACGTGATCATCGCCCTCGAGGTGCTGAACGAAATTGCCGGACGTGGCAAGGCCACCGTCATCGGCAGCGGCCAGCAGATGGACCCAGTTTCGGCGTCGCTGGCCAACGCGCTGATGATTCGCTGCATGGACTACAACGATATCTACTGGAAGCAGGATCCTTCCCACCCGTCTGATATTTTTCCGGCCGCGATCGCCTCCTGCGAGCGCGCGGGCGGCGATGGACGCGAGCTCGATCGTCGGCGTGGTGCTGGGTCACGAATTCGAGATGCGGTTGTGCGAAGCCGCCTTCCCCGGCATTCGCGAACGGGGATGGCATCATGCGACCCTGACCGCCTTTGTGTCGCCGATGGTTGCTGCACGCATGCTGCACCTTAGCGCAGCAGAGATGCAGCATGCCATCGGCATCAGCGCCAGCGCACGCGTCACCCTGGGTGCCGTCACCGCGGGCAAGCTGACCATGATGAAGAACACCGTAGACCCGCTGGCCGCGCAGAGCGGCGTGCTCGCAGCGCTGCTGGCGGAGAAGGGATACACCGGCCCCGAGCACGTCATCGACGGCAAGGAAGGGCTGGTGCACTGCTTCGGACCGGAATGGAAGTTGAACGTTCTGACTGACGGGCTGGGCGAGTCCTGGCGTATCACACAATGTGGGATGAAGGCGTTTCCCACCGAAGCCCTGACCCACACCCCGATCTCGGCGGTGCTCGCGCTGGTGAAGGACAACGATCTCCGCCCTGAACAGATTGCCAAAGTGCACATTCGCACCACCGCGCGCGGAGCTGACATTCTCAGCGACCCCAGCAAGTACGATCCGCACACCAAAGAGACCGCCGATCACTCCCTGCCTTACGTCATCGCGGCTGCGATTGCCGAGCGGCAGGTCACGCCCTTGCAGTTCACCCAGGCCAAGATCATGGATCCAGTGATCCGGGCGCAGTTGCGCAAGGTGCAGGTCGTTGCCGATCCCGAAATTGAAAAAGTCTTTCCGGCCCTGCAGCGCGTCATCGTCCGGATTCATACCATTGACGGCCGCGAGTTCACCAAGCAGCTCGACTATCCCAAGGGCGACCCGCGAAATCCGCTAACCGATAAGGAAATCGAAGAGAAGTTTGAGGCGCTGGCCGCGCCGGTGATGTCACGCGAAGCCCGCCGCCGCGCGATCGACGCGATCTGGAACCTGGAGAAGCAGTCGAGCGTGACGGAGTTGATGAAGTTGTTCAAAGCCGGGTAGAGCCAGGTAAGGAACATTCTTCAAATGTGGCAGCGGAACGAGGTAACGGAGGAACAAGCCCCGCAGGGGCGACTCAGTTTAGCCCGGCGCGGAAGCGCTGGGAAAGCTTCGTTTTTCATTATCCTGAGCGGGCTTTAGCCCGCGACACAGGAGAGCACATGGGCCAAACCATCGTCGAAAAAATCGCGCAAACTCACATGATCGAGGGCCCCGACCGCCCACTGCGCGCGGGAGACTTCCTCTCCATCCGTCCGTACCACCTGATGACCCACGACAACACCTCGGCTGTAATGAAAAAGTTCAAGGCCATCGGCGCGACGAAAGTTCATGATCCCGCACAGCCGGTCATCACCGCCGATCACGATATCCAGAACAAGGAGGAGTCGAACCTGGCGAAGTATCGCGGCATGGAAGCGTTCGCGCGCGAGCAAGGCATCGACTTCTATCCGCCGGGCACCGGCATCGGCCACCAGATCATGGTCGAGCAGGGGTACGTGCTGCCGGGAACGTTCGTCGTCGCCTCCGATTCGCACTCCAACATGTACGGCGCGCTGGGCGCCATCGGCACGCCAGTGGTGCGCACCGACGCCGCTGCCATCTGGGCGACCGGCGAGTTCTGGTGGCAGGTTCCGCGCACCGTGCAGGTCGTGCTCGAAGGCAATCTCGCTCCGGGCGCGACCGGCAAGGACGTGATCGTCACGCTCTGCGGCCTGTACAACCAGGAAGAGGTGCTGAACGCCGCCGTCGAGTTCACCGGCCCGGGCGTGGCTTCGCTCAGCATGGACGCGCGCCTGAGCATCGCCAACATGTCCACCGAATGGGGCGCGCTGGTCGGCTGGTTTCCGGTGGATGAGGTCACGCTGCAGTATCTTGACGCGCGCAACCGCGAGCTGCGGGCGCGTGGCGTCACGCGCATTCCGGAAGAGAAGTTTGCCGAGTGGCGAGCAATCCTCCCGCGCCTGATGCGGACGCGGTTTACGCGGGACGCATCGTGCTGAATCTCGCCGAGGTCACGCCGCACGTCTCCGGCCCGGACACCGTGCAGGTGATGCAGTCGGTTGCAGAGATCGCGAAGAAGAGAGTGGCAATCCAGAAAGCGTATCTCGTCTCCTGCGTGAACTCGCGGCTGGAGGACCTGGAAGCTGCGGCGAAGGTGTTGCGCGGCAAGAAAGTTGCGCCCGGCGTCAAGCTCTATCTCGCCGCCGCCAGCCGCGCGGTGCAGGACGAAGCCGAGAAGCGCGGCATCTGGCAGACGTTGCTCGACGCGGGCGCGCATCCGCTGCCCTCGGGATGCGGGCCCTGCATCGGGCTGGGCACGGGCCTGCTGGAGGCGGGCGAGGTCGGCATCTCGGCCACCAACCGCAATTTCAAGGGCCGCATGGGCTCGCGCGATGCGCAGTGCTATCTCGGCAGTCCCGAGGTCGTGGCGCGCATCGGCGGTCGCGGGCTACATCTGCGGGCCGGTTGCAGTTCGAGGGTCGCGACACTTAGACGAAGCACTCCGAAGAGTTTGCGGCGAGTGCAGCCCCGGCGGAGAAGGTCGAGATCCTGCCCGGCTTCCCGCGCAGCCTGCGCGGGCGGCTCGTCTTCCTGCCCCAGGACAATCTGAACACCGACGGAATCTACGGCAAGGACTACACCTACCGCGAGGACATGACGCCGGAGATGATGGCGCGCGTGGTGATGGAGAATTACGATCCGCAGTTCGCCCACCGCACGCGAGAGGGCGACGTCGTTGTCGGCGGATTCAACTTTGGTACCGGTTCCAGCCGCGAGCAGGCCGTGACTGCGCTGAAATACAAAGGCATTCCGTTGGTGATCGCAGGCAGCTTTTCGCAGACGTATTTGCGCAACGCCTTCAACAATGGATTTCTATGTATCGAGACGCCGGAGCTGGTGAACCGGCTGTGCTCCAGGTTTGCTGAGGCGATCTCGCGCAAGGAAAAGACGATCATTCCCGGGGATGACATCGAGGTTGAATTTCGCCGGAAGCACGATCCGCTATGCGGGCGAGGAGTTCGCCTTCCCGGCGCTGGGCAGCGTGCCGCAGTCGCTGGTGGTTGCAGGAGGCGTGGAGAATCTGGTGAGGCAGAAGTTACGACAGGCTGCAGAGGTTTATAGTTAAAACATTGCGGCTCAATCAGATACATATAACTCATTGCAGGTCAATAGGTTATAATGGTTTAGTTACGCAAGTCATTGTTTCTAAAGAGGGGCACAGGGGGTACCTGGCTATCAGTGGGCGAAACTCGACCGCAAGCCAACAGGCCTCCGCTAACTGAGGTCCCGAATTGGCTGGGAGTATTGATGAAAAGGAGTTTGAATTCGTGTCGAAACATACCGTTGTAACCATGCCCGGTGACGGCATTGGCAACCAGGTGCTGCCTGAGGCGGTTCGGGTGCTGGAGGCCACCGGCTTCGAGGGTGAATACGTGCACGCCGACATCGGCTGGGAGTGCTGGATCCACGAGGGCAACGCCCTTCCCGAGCGCACCATCGAATTGCTGCGCCGGCACAAAGTGGGCCTGTTCGGCGCCATCACCTCCAAGCCTAAGAAAGAAGCTGAGGCCGAACTCATTCCTGCGCTGAGAGGCAAAGGCCATCAGTACTTCAGCCCGATCGTGTCGATGCGGCAGATCTTCAATCTCGATGTGTGCATGCGGCCGTGCCTGTCGTTCCCCGGCAATCCTCTGAACTTCATCCGCAAGAAACCAGCCGGAGGTTTCGAGGAGCCGAAGGTTGACGTTGTCGTCTTCCGGCAAAACACCGAGGGCCTCTATGCCGGCGTGGAATGGACCAACCCGCCACAGCAGGTGCGCGATGCGTTGGGCCTGCACGCCAAGTTCAAACCGTTCGCCAAAGTCTCCGGCGAGGACCTGGCGGTCTCGGTGCGCATTATCACGCGCCCCGCGGCACGGCGAATTTGCGAGGCTGCGTTCCAACACGCGCGCAAGTTTGGCTACAAGTCGGTGACCCTCTGCGAGAAGCCCAACGTGCTGCGCGAAACCTCCGGCATGATGGAAGAGGTCGCGCGGGAAGTGCAGAAGCGCTACAGCGATATCCCGCTGTGGTCCACCAACATTGACGCGCAAACCATGTGGCTCACCAAGAATCCCGAGGACTATGGCGTGGTCGTCGCCAGCAATTTGTTCGGCGACGTAATCAGCGACGCGTTCGCCGGGCTGGTTGGCGGGCTCGGATTCGCGGCCTCGGGCAACATCGGCGAGGAGGTCGCGGTGTTCGAACCGACGCACGGTTCGGCGCCGAAGTATGCAGAGTTGGATTCGCCGATCGTGAACCCCATCGCGATGATTCTGTCGGCGGCGATGATGCTCGACCACCTCGGTGAGAACGACAGGGCAGGCAAGATTCGCGCCGCGATCGCCGCAGTCGTGGCAGATGGCGGGGTGCGGACCTACGACATGCTGCGCATTCCCGGAGGCGCGAAATCGCTGGCCCAGGGCGCGGCTTCGACCACGCAGATGACCGACGCCATCATCGCCAAGCTAGGCGTGCCGGTGGAGGTGGCTCTGGCACGCGCCTGACGGCGTCGGAGATGCTTGGCAACCACGGTAGAGCTGGCCTTTAGGCCAGCGTCCGGTCCGCCTTAACAAATCAGGGGCTTCAGCCCCGGAGGTCTTTCTTTTGACTCTCTCGGCAGCAGTAGAAACTAAGACGAAGCGCGGCGAGGCGGGACGCTCGGGTGGCGACGTGCGTTCCGACCTGCACGTCGTCTTCGAAGAGCGTGCCGGTGGCGGGATCGAAATCGAGCTGCGCTCTCGCGTTGAGCTCTATTACGGCGACGTCATTCGCCAGCAGGCGCGCGATGTATTGCGCGCGCTCGGCGTCGAGCACGCTTCCCTTCGGATTACTGACGAGGGCGCGCTGCCCTTCGTGATTGCCGCCCGAATTGAGGCGGCGGTGCGTCGCGCCGGTCTCGGCCAGGGCAAGTCCGCGCTGACCGAATCGGTGACGCTGCGAGCGCCGTCCGCGCGAGACCGGCTGCGCCGTTCGCGGCTTTACCTTCCGGGCAATGAGCCGAAATATTTCATCAACGCCGGGCTTCACGCGCCCGATGCGATTATCCTCGACCTCGAAGATTCCGTGCACCACGCCGAAAAAGACGTTGCGCGGCTACTGGTGCGCAATGCGCTGCGCGCGGTGGATTTTGGCCCGGCTGAGCGCATGGTCCGCATCAACCACTTGCCGCTCGGTCTGGCAGATCTGGAAGAAGTGATTCCGCAAGCGCCCGATCTCATTCTCATCCCCAAAGTCGAAACCGCCACCCAAGTGTCTGACGTTGTGGGAGCTATTGACTCTATGGCACAGCGGACCGGCGTCGCGCGCCCAATTTGGCTGATGCCGATTCTGGAATCCGCGCTCGGCATCGAGAATGCTTTCGCCATCGCGACCGCGTCCGATCGCATCGCAGGAATCACCATCGGTTTGGAGGACTACACGGCCGACCTGGGCGTGGCGAAAACCGTCGCTGGCGCAGAATCGCTCTACGCGCGCATGCGAGTGGTCAACGCCGCCCACGCCGCGCACGTGCAGGCCATCGATTCGGTTTACAGTGACGTCGCCGACGCCGACGGCCTGCTGCGCTGGGGCGAGGCCTCGCGCGCTATGGGCTTTGAAGGCATGGGCTGCCTGCATCCCATCCAGATCGAGATCATTCATCGCGCCTTTGCTCCCACAGCGTCAGAGTTGGAAAGGGCGCTGAACATCGTAGCGGCCTACGAAGTGGCGCAGGCGCGTGGCCTGGGAGTCGTGAGTCTCGGCTCCAAGATGGTTGACGCTCCCGTTGTGCATCGCGCCCTGAAACTGGTTGCACGCGCGAAGCAGATGGGTATTGCTACCGAGCACCCGGCAACGGGAGAACAGCAATGACCGCGACCGTCACAACTTCCGGCTTGATCACCAACGCCATCGGCCGTCGCGTCCCGGCGACGGTCAACGGCCGCGAGCAGGCTCCCTATACTGGCGTGGACGGCCATCGTCCCATCGGCCAAAAAGCTGCGCCGCCCATCCGCAGCAACAGCGACTATCCCACAAACGGGGACAAGCGCGTGTCCGACCTCGAGACTGCGCTGCGCCTCTGCGGGCTGCGCGACGGCATGACCATCAGCAGCCATCATCATCTGCGCAACGGCGATCGCGTCGCGCTCACTGCGCTCGAAACCGCAGCCCGAATGGGCGCGAAGGACCTCGTTTGGTTCCCCAGCGCGTCGTTTCCCTGCCACGAGCCGGTGATCGACCTCATGAAGTCGGGCGCGGTGCACCACATCGAAGGCAGCATGAACGGCCCGCTCGGGGATTACTGCTCGCACGGCCACATGCGCGGCATGGGCGTGTTGCGCTCGCACGGCGGCCGCTGGCAGGCGGTTCAGGATGGCGAAGTTCACATTGATATCGCGGTCATCGCCGCGCCCACCGCGGACTTCTTCGGTAATGCCGACGGCTCGCACGGCAAGTCGGCATGCGGCTCGCTGGGATTCGCGCTGGCCGACTCCGTCTACGCCGACCGCGTCATCGTCGTGACCGACAATCTCGTTCCCTTTCCGTGCGTGCCTTGGCAGATCCAAGGCAACAACGTGGATTTCGTCGTCGAGGTCGATTCTATCGGCGACCCGGAGAAAATCGTCAGCGGCACCACGCAGATCACGCGCAGCCCCGACCGGCTGCGCATTTCCGAGCTGGTGGCGCTCTTCCTGCGCGACAGCGGCATCATGCGCAATGGCTTCTCGTTCCAGGCCGGCGCCGGCGGCATCGCGCTGGCCTTCGTGGACTACCTGGCGCGCATGATGAAAGCGGCCAACGTGAAGGCCAGCTTCGTGCGCGGCGGCTCGACCAAGTACCTGGTCGATCTGCTGAACGAAGGCCTCATCGGTTACATCCTCGACGGGCAGACGTTTGACCTCGATGCGGTGCGCTCGATTGCCAGCAACCCGCGCCACGTCGCCACCAGCCCATTCACCTCGTACAACTTTCACGGCAAGGGAAATTTCGCCTCCATGGTGGACGCCGCTGTGCTGGGCGCGACCGAAGTCGACATCAACTTCAACGCCAACGTGGTCACGCACTCCGACGGACGCCTGCTGCACGGCATCGGCGGCTGGCAGAACTGCCTGTTCGCCGGATGCACGATTCTCGCCGTGCCCTCCTTCCGCGATCGCATTCCGGTGATCGTAGACGAAGTCACGACCGTCACCGGCCCCGGCGAACTGATTGACGTGATTGCGACCGAGCGCGGCATCGCCATCAACCCGCGGCGGCTAGACCTGCTCGACGCGGTGAAAGGCAAAGGTCTGCCCATCCGGCCGATCGAGGAGGTCAAGGCTGAGGTCGAGAAGATCTGCGGCGGCAAACCTGCCAAGCCGCGCCTGCTGGAGCGTCCCGTCGCGGTCGTGAAGTGGGTGGACGGCAGCCTTCTCGACACGGTTTGGCAGGTGGTGGACGACAACCCCTACGCGCCCAAGGTGAGCGGGAGAGAATGAAGCGAGGACTATTTTGAAGCCCTGACGTGCGAATCGATCGCTGTGCGGAGTTTTTGCAGCGACTTCTTCTCTGCAGGGTCGGCGTCGGGGGGATCAAACACAGGCGCCGCGGCGTCGATTATCTATATGGCGATACGCCGCTTGGGCTCGCGTGCCTGTCGTGAAGCTGAAGCCGAGAAACTTACGCTTCTGCCGACCGCGCTACCGCACTCTTCTGCTCGTTGACCTTGAGCTTGAGCCGCCGTGTGATGAAGCCGTGATACTCCGCTTCACACGCTCGCCTGCCCGTTGGCTGCCGACGTAGATGTTGCAGTCGTCCGCATACCGCACGAAGCAGTGCTTGCGCCGTTCCAGCTCCCGATCAAGTTCGTCGAGCACGAGGTTCGACAGTAGTGGCGAGAGTGGCCCGCCTTGCGGCGTGCCTTCCTCCACCGGACCCACCAACCCGTTCTCCATCACGCCCGCCGTGAGGAACGCCCGCACCAGCTTGAGCACCCTCTTGTCGGCGACCCGTCGCGCTACGGCCGCCATCAGCTTGTCGTGGTTGACCCGATCGAAGAACTTCTCCAGATCGAGATCCACCACCCAGCGGCGTCCTTCGGCCACGTACTTCTGGGCCTTGGCTACCGCCTGATGCGCCGAACGTCCGGGCCGGAACCCGTGACTGTGTTCGGAAAACTCCGCGTCCCATCTGCTTTGCAAAACCTGCATCACCGCCTGCTGGACCATGCGGTCCAGCACCGTCGGGATGCCCAGCTGGCGCACCCCTCCGTCCGGCTTGGGGATTTCTACCCGCTTCACCGGCTGCGGCTTGATAAGTTCCGCTGCAGCAGTTGTTCCCGGATGGCTGGCCAGTGCTCCTTCAAGTAGCCGGGCAACGCATCGACCGTCATGCCGTCGATGCCCGGACTGCCCTTGTTGGACTTCACTCGCTTCAAAGCCTGCAAGCAGTTCTCCCGCTCGCAGACTTCTTCCATCAGTTGTTCCTGCTATAGCCGGGCTTTCAGTCATGCGCTTCGCCGTGAGCGTTTCGGTCCCTTCGCCGAGGAGCCTTTGGAGCTTCACTCCTCCCCTCGTCGGCAAAGGCCAGCACTATCTGAAGCTGGTTGTTCTGCCGCTTGTCGCTCATCGAGTCGCGCCGTAGCGTTGCGCCGAGCCGTAGTCTCCTCGGCGAAGCGCAATTTCCGCCTGAGCCAGGGCTATTTGGGCCCCGACTGTGGTTTCGCCGTTGGTTTGGCTGACGGCTTTTGTGTCGATGTTCTGCAAGAGCTGCGACGCTTCTTCCAGTTTGTTGACCCCTATCAGGCAAGTCGCGAGCGCGTAGGAGCAGCCCCCGGTCAACCCGGCGCGGGCCCCAAACGCCTGGGTAGCATCCTGAAAAGCCTTGCGCGTGTTCCGTTCGCCTTCGGCGTACTTGCCAGCCTCGCATTGCGACAAACCAGCATCGGAAAGCGATGCGACGGATCGGAATGCAAGCGGACCCTGCTTGCGTACGGAGAGACGGTACGTGGCAAGATCGTCGCGTATTGCATCGTCCCACATCCCGAGAGAGGCTTCGGATACCGCTCGGGCACCTAAAATTCCCAGCGTCGCCTCGTGGTCTTCTCCCAGCTTCTCAACTAAAGCCGGATAGATCAGGTTGGCTTCTTGCAACGCCTCGGCGTACTTATGTTGAATGAGTAAGGCCTGCGAAAGATACACACGAGTTCTCAGGACTCTGGGGCTGTCTGGCCCAGAGGTGTTGGAATAATCCCGAATGAGTTCGCGCAAGAGCAACTCCGCCTTCGCGCCGTCGCCCAAACGAATGTAAGAAAATGCCAGAAATTGCTTGATTTGCGAAAGAGCAGCTCTATCAAAGGATGAGATCGACTGCGCCTGACGGAACGCGGCGGAGAAATTCTCATTGGCGGCTCGAGCGTCACTCGCAATGATGTCGATCGTGCCACGAGTCAAGGAGACCCAAACCGCCAAGTCCCCCTTCGGCCGTGCGATCTGGGAGATTGTCGCCTCCGCATCGCGGAGAAGTGATTGAGCGAGCGCCAGCGAGCCGGGGTCGGTGCTGCGTGCCTCCATGGAGGCACGCTGTAACCTCACTGAAAAAGCATCCTGAGACAAAGGTCCCTCAGCTTGCTGAAAGAGCACGTTTGCGCGCTCATACTCGCTGCGTGCTCGCGGAAAGTCGGAACGATTGTCGAATGCCTTGGCGATTGTCTGATGCAGTCGGGCTGCGACGGCGGGCTCGTCCTTAAATTGCAAATCGATTCGAGGCGACGCCTGACTTACTACATCTGCGAACGATTCCTTGGCTTCTCCGCTTTTGAACGGATCGCTCCGCCCGAGCAAGTCGTCGGCAAGAAAATGGTTCATCGCCGTCGCTATTGCAGTTTCCCTGTCGGCGCGGGCGCGCGCCTTTGCCAGTCGCACGGTGAAGAACACAACCAGTCCAACCACCAACGCCAAGGCCACCGAGGTCGCGAGCACCGCCTTGCGATTTCTCCGGATGAACTTACCCAGCCGGTAAGGAAAGCTGTCAGGCCGCGCCTCCAGAGGCTCACCCTTCAGGTAGTGGTCCAGGTCTCGCGTTAATGCTTCAACCGATTGATACCGCTCATGCGGGTCCGTCCGCATCGCCTTGAGGCACAGCACATCCAGATCGTTCCATGCAGCCTTGCTGATGGCCGATGGCGCCTGTGACTCTGGTACTTCCGCCAAACGACGGGCGGCGACCGACGGCTTTTCCGCATGGTCTTTCACGAGCTCGCTTTCCGCTCCGTCGACCGCTGTACCAGACCGGTCGAAGGGAAGGCGTCCAGCGAGCATCTCGTAGAGAATGACACCCAGCGAGTAAACATCCGTGTAGAACCCCACGCTGCCTTCGCGAATCCACTCCGGCGCGGCGTAGTCGGGAGACATGAAACGCAAACCTGCACGTGTCTGGTCCGTGGGCTCACTCAGGCTGTGCAACTCCCTCGCAATGCCGAAATCGAGCAGCCGGGGCGTTCCGTCTTTTTCCACCAGAATGTTGGAAGGCTTAAGGTCGCGATGGATGATTTCCTGCCCGTGCGCATACTGCACGGCCTCGCAAACCAAACGAAAGAGCCGCAGCCGTTGTTCCACTCCCAGCTTGTGCTCGCGGCAGTAAGCGGTGAAGGGCAAGCCCTCCACATACTCCATCACAAACCAGGGTGTTCCATCGGCCAGGGTGCCTGCGTCATACAGGCGCGCAATAAACGGATGTTTCAGTTTTCCCAGCGTCTTGATCTCGCGGGCAAAACGTTCGCGGCGGGCAGGTGAAAGACCAGCGTGGGGCAGGAACTTGATGGCGACCAGATTGCCGGCGTCCTCACGTTCAGCAAGCCAGACGACGCCCATTCCGCCCTCGCCCAGCACCCGCTTGAGCCGGTATGGCCCAACTTCCTGCAATGCGGTTGCCTGGAACGGAGCACCCACCATGCGATACGCAACATCATGCAATCCGCGATCCAACAGTGACGTACCGTGGCCGTCAGCGGCCAACATGGCCAGCACCTCGACCTTCACGTCCGCGGCATTGCGGCAGGCCGTCTCCACAAAAGCTCCCTGTTCATCCTCCGGATGCGCCAGGGCTGCGTGAAAAATGGCTTGGATTCTCTCCCAGCGCTCGACGTCCATGCGGTTTTACTCCTTGTCGGCGCGCATCTTGCCCGCCAGCCACGCTTTAGCTGCCCGCCAGTCCCGTTCAATAACCGATTCGGAAACGCCGAGCAGCGCCGCCGTCTCGGCCACGTTCAGGCCTTCGAAGAACCGGCATTCGACCATTTGGGCTTGCCGCGCGTTGAGCTGCGCCAGTTCTTCGAGGGCGGCATCCAATGCCAGCAATTCCGCGTCGCACGATGCCAGCGCTTCGGTGGAATCGCCTAACGTCACGAAGATGGCTACCCCATCTCCGCCTCGTTTTTGGGCATTCCTTTTCCGCGCCCCATCGACCAGCACCTGCCGCATGGCCTTCGCTGCGATTGCCTTGAAGTGATCCACCGAGGTCTCCGCCAGATGCGGCGAGTCTTTCAGCTTCAGCCAAGCTTCATGCACCAATGCAGTGGAGTTGAGGGTGGCATTCACTTCGTTTCGCCGAATGAACGAGGCCAGACGGCGTAGTTCCTCGTAGACCAGGCTAAAAACGTCGTTCAGGTCTCGTTGGGCTTTTAAGGTCGACCTGGTGTTGCCAGCGTCAGGGAAGCCGTCTCTGTGAGACTGATGCGGCATGACGGTTTTTCATCCCGGTTTACGCAGTTCTTAAGTGAAAGCCAAAAACGGAGTCGCTCTACCACAGCGGGGCGGCCAGCACATGTTTTTCGCGTGGGTCGAATGGTAGCAATCAGGGTGAGCTCTTGGCAATGCTTTTTCGGACTAGGGGAGTTTGTGCCATGGCGGTTAAAGGATCAAGTGAAAACAGTGTCTCCAAGTTGCCACACTTGACCATTAAACAAGGTGTTGCCGATTTCTGCTGCCGGATTTGGATAACGACCTAGGGGGCTTGGAGCACACAAGATTCGAGTCAGCTGCTTCCATCACTGGTTGTTGGCTGAGGGCCAACTGGTAGTTTGCTAATCGCTAACCAACGTCGAAAAGGAGATTACACATGTCACTTCGTGCAAGCCTGTATTCCTGGCGCCGCACCGCGCGGCTCGCCACACTCGTCATGATCTTCAGCGTAGCCTGGACGACCGCCGCGCACGCGCAAACCCAGAACGCTGCTTCAACCCAAACCGAGCTTTCGCAATCGCCGCCCTACGCGGAGTTCCAGAACTCCACGTTAACCGGTTCCGGTAATACGATCAGCGCGTCGTCGCTCCCAGTCGTTACCGCGGGTGGGATCCTCTACTTTGACGTGGTGGTCCAGTTTGATGTGGACGCGAACGGCAACTTGACGGTCTCGGCTGGTTATCCGCAGTACACCAAGTCGCCGCAAGTCCGAGTCGACCACTTTAAAGCGGGTACCTACCTGGGTCCAGACGACTCAACCGAACTTATTACGGTGAGCGGCCCGGGCATCGGGCAGGGTGGGTCTACGGTGTGGTCCCTCGGGCCAGCTACCGGCGCTACCGGATGCCTCTATCCATATACCGCTACTTGGTACGTTGTTAAGAAGTTAAGTGATAGCCCGTTGGCGGCGCGTCTCAAGGCGGCTGGCATCACCAATACGAACCTGTCCTATGGAATAGGCGGCGCTAATTGCGGTAATCAGTATTGGGAGACTGGCTCTCTGCTCGGATTCGACCAAACTGGCGGGTCTATCACCATAAGCAGTTTCACTGTCGGTGGGAACAATGGTACGGATTACAACGTACCCAAAGACACGAAAACGTACCAGGCGCATTAGCACCTGCTGGAATTTGCTCGTCAGAGGTGAGTAAGCGAGTTCAGGTTGGCCGGGCACGCGGCCCGGCCAACCCGCTTAACCAACCTGAAAATCTGAAAGCTCAGCTTGCTCTGGCGGCTTTGGTAACCTGCGCGCCTGGAACGGGCGAATCGACCGGAAAGCCTCGATCCAGCCAGCCCTGCAGCCCACCGGCAAGCGGGCGGACATGCTTTATTCCCTTTTGCATAAGTAAACGAGCTACTCGCGCGCTGGTGATTTCACTCGGGCAGGAGCAGTAGAGAACCACGTCGCGGCCTCGCCAGTCATCCGGTATCGGCGTGTCCCTATACTGTCCAAGCCGTCGGCCATCCACCCGAATCGCGCCCGGAATGCCTGCCACGTGCGAAGCTCGATGAAAGACGCAACCCTGGACATCTACAATGACCGGCTTCTCTCCCCGATCTAACTCGCGCTTGAGCTGCTCGGGAGTGATCCTGGCCAGTCGAAGTTCCCGCGCCAGACGGCACCAGTGCACCACCCTGCGAACAAGCACGACAGCTACCAGCAGGAGCACAATCGCCGTCAGGATCGCTCCCATGCCCTTGGCATAAGCAGCCGCCTTGTCCAGTTGCTGGTAGAAGACATAACCAAGTCCGGCATACAGGCCCGCCCAGAGCGTCGCTCCCACACCATCAAAGGAGACAAAACGCGGCAGGCTGGTGCCCGACATGCCGGCAAGAGGTGGAGCAATGGCGTCCAGTCCAATCACGAACTTGGCGACGACCAGGGCCTTTGTGCCGTACCGGGCAAAAAGCCGCTTGATGCGCGCTGCGTTGGAGTCTGACGCTGACGAAAACCGGTGAATGAAGTGCACGACGTCGTCGCCCCGCAGCCGCCCAGCTTCGAACCAGACCAGGTCGGCCAGGACGCACCCTACTGCGCCAAGAGCGACGACCAGCGCCAGGTTCAGTCGGCCGTTGCCTGCCATGGCCCCGGCTGCAAGCAAGAAGAGGATCGCCGGTATCGGCAGACAAAGCTGCCTCGCAAAGACCGAAGCAAACAGCACCGGATAGCCGTGCCGAGCGAGATATCGGACGATTTCGTTCATGGGATTCACATCTACGTCATTACTAATCTCCGGCTGCCGCGTGGGCTTTGCCGGAATTGCCTGCCGCGATGTGCCAGCTCGACTCCAGTCCGTACCGCTCCAGCAGGACGGGGACCAGCGCTCCTTCGGCTTCCTTCACGAAGGTCATTTCGCCATGGCTGCTCCGATCGATGCGGATGAAGTCTCCCAGCTTCACCTGCCCGGTTGCGACCAGGTCCGCCAGAGGAAACACAATATGCCTTTCGATGGCCCGCTTCAAGTGACGCGCGCCGTATTTCATGTCGGTCCCCTCGCTGATCAGGAATCCCTTCACCGGAGGCGTGCAACTAAATACGAACTGGTTGTTGCCGGTGGTCTGAAGAATGCGCTGCTGCAACATTCCCAGCTCGATTTCGAGAATCTGTTCGAGATGTTCGGCGCGCAGGGTGCGAAAGACCACCACCTTGTCGATGCGGTTCATGAACTCGGGCGAAAACTTACGGCGTGCCGCATCCACCGCGGTGATGTCGATCTTGTTGTCGAGCCGGGCGTCGAGGTGGGCCGGCTTCTGGGCGAATCCCAAGCCGCCGTTGATGAGCTCACTCATCTCGGTTGCGCCAAGGTTGGAGGTCATGATGATGATGCATTGCGAAAAATCGATCCTGCGATTGTCACCGAGCGTCAAGGTAGCCTTGTCGAGAATGCCGAGCAGCAACTGCCATAAGGCGTCGGAGGCCTTCTCGATCTCGTCGAAAAGCAGAATCGACAGCTTGAGCTTGTCGGTATGCCACTGGCTTAGCGCCTCCTGGGTGAATAGAGGGTGGGTCTCGCGATGACCCAGATAGCCTGGAGGCGAGCCGATCAGCTTGGCGATCTCATGGGAATGCTGGAACTCGGCGCAGTCAATCTTGATGCAAGCGCCCGGGTCGCCAAACAGCGCCTCGGCCATGGCCTCGACGACGCGTGTCTTGCCGGACCCCGTCGGTCCCAGGAAAAGAAGGTTTCCAACTGGCCGGCGCGGAGGGTTCAATCCCGCCAGAAACATCTGGTAGATTTCGGTGACCTTCTTGATCGCGACATCCTGGCCTACGATTTTGCGGCTGAGAGCGCCTTCAAACTCCTGCGCATCGTTACTGCGTCGCGAGGGATCCAAAGTCTTGTTCAGTCCGGTTCTCATTTTGTGTGCCACTTTCCGCCCTCCAGAATGAATTCTGATTGCTCCGACTGACTAGGGCCCGGGACGCACTAATGATGTGCAAGTAAAAGGCCAAGCGCTGGTAGGAGCCGAGTCCCTGACGCAAATGGGGCATAAGCCTGCACTTGAGCCTTACTGCTTCCTCCAGACAGGCATTTGCACTCTGGTGGGTGCCCGCACAGGTGCCAGCCGGCTGGCACACCTGTCGGATCGATAAATTTAAGCTTTTCAGTGGCTTGCAAATGGCTGGCAGGTTGCTCTCGCAGGCTGCCATGAGAATTTCTGCGGTTGTGTCCTCAGTACTGGCGGCCAAAGCGCGCTTGCCAGCAGTCGTCACCTGCTCTTGCGAAGAAGTAGCGGTTTTTTCGCGATAGCTTTACCTGCGAGAGCGGCACCTGCCCAGCAAGAAAATAGTGCGCTTGACTTCTTCGCGTGATCTATAGTCTGGGCTGCTGCGCGTCAAAGCGCCAATTCTCGCTTGCCCAGGAGGGAAAATGGCAAAGACAGTCGCTTCTTATCTTGTCGAGATGATGATCGAAGCCGGTGTGCGCAACATTTATGGCATTGTCGGCGACTCCGCAAATCCAGTCATCGATGAAATCCGCCGCAGCGACGGCAAGCTCAACTTCGTCAACGTGCGCAACGAAGAAGCTGGCGCGTTCGCCGCCGGCGCCGACTCCCAAGTCTCCCGACGTCCCTCGGCGGTGATCGGCTCTTGTGGTCCGGGTTCACTGCATCTCTTGAACGGGCTGTACGACTGCCAGCGTAATCAGGCGTCGGTCTTCGCTATCGCCACTCATATTCCCTGCCCAGAAATTGGCACGCAGTACTTCCAGGAAACGCGTCCCGATCAGATCTTTCTCGACTGCTGCAAGTACATTGGTTATGTGTTTTCGCCACTGCAGTTGCCGCGTTTGGCGGAGCTGGCGATGCAGGCTGCAATTCTGGAACGGGGCGTGGGCATGATCATCCTGCCGGGAGATGTTTCCGCGGGGACGATGGAACACCCGATGTTGGAACATCCGCTTTGCAAGGAACGCCCGCTGGTGCGGCCACTGGATAGCGACCTGGATCGGGTCGCAGCTCTGATCGCCAAGGCCAGGCATATTGCGATCTTCGGCGGTGCGGGCTGTATGGATGCGCGTGATGAGGTCCTCAGGCTCGCGCAAGTGCTGAATGCTCCGGTTGGCTACACCTTCCGCGGAAAGGACATCCTGGAGGCCGAGAATCCCAACGGCGTTGGCATGACGGGGCTACTCGGCTGGGGTGCAGCCAGTGTGGCGATCGCGGACTGCGACCTGCTGCTCATGTTGGGCACCGATTTCCCTTATCACCCATACATGCCGGAGGACTCGACGATCGTGCAGATCGATGAGCAGCCGAGCCATCTGGGCCGGCGCGCGAAGGTCCACCTTGGCCTGGTCGGCGACGTGGCCGAGACCCTGAAAGCGCTGCTGCCGCGCCTCACTCAGCGTACAGAGCGGGACTTTCTCGACAAGATGCTGGCAGCGCGCAAGAAAGCCGAGGACGATTTGCAAACCTACGCAATCCATCCCGGCGGCGGAAAAGGCCTGCGGCCGGAGATGGTGGCGACAGCGATCGGCAAACTGGCTGCCGACGACGCGGTGTTCTCCCTGGATACCGGCATGTGTGTCGTGTGGGGGGCCCGGTACGTCAACATGCGTCCCGGCCAGCGGATATTGGGCTCGTTCGGGCACGGGTCGATGGCCAACGCCATGCCCCAGGCAATCGGAGCGGCCCTCGGAACGGGGCGGCAGAGCATCGCTTTCTGCGGCGATGGCGGCTTCACCATGCTGATGGGGGAGATCCTCACCGCAGCGGAACTGGATCTGCCGGTCAAGTTCATGGTGTTTAACAACTCCACTCGGGGCATGGTGCGCGCCGAGATGGAGGTCGCGGGCTACGTACCCTGGGGCACCGACGTTAAGAACCCGGATTTCGGAGCGGTCGCTCGGGCGGTTGGAATCTTCGGCGAACGCGTCGAGAAGCACGAAGGTATCGAGCCGGCGATCAAGCGCGCGCTGGACCACAAAGGGCCGGCACTTATCGATTTCGTCACCGATCCACGCGCCCTATCCATGCCACCAAGAATCACATTCGAACAGATGCGCGGCTATGCGCTGAGCATGGGTAGGTTGGTGTTCGAAGGCAACACGGCAGAGGTGCTGCAGACCGTAGCATCCAACATTCGCGATCTGAAGCAAGTGCTATGAGCTCAGGTGTCTGTACCCTTAGGGTCATTCGCGTTGAGTGGGGGATCGCAATCGGCCATCAGCCGACCAGGAGCGGCCATCTCGTGGCAAATCTCCGTGATCGACTCGAGTCAAAGCTGGTGGCCGGTTTTGGTGCATGCGGACAGCCCTGGGCGCCGCATTGGCTACGATTATGGCGAAGGGAACTCACACTGTTGAGGAGAATCTCCTGACCGCAGAGGAGCGGTTCGAGAACCATGATAAGAGCCGCCGTTCTGTCGCCGCCAACATTCGCGATCTGAAGCAAGGCCGATGAACTAAGCCATTGGCGCCTGGGAAGAGCCAACGGTGGCGGAAGGTCGATGCTCCCCGTGGAAGCCATTCATTGCCATCGTGAGCCAAGAATCCTACGTTAGTTTATAATTCCCTCGATCGAGTGGGCCTCCGCCCCGAGTTTTGCGGACGCACTGCTCGATTCAACCAGGGGATAACGATGTCTGCCAATCCGGCTCCACCACCGCAACGCAAACTCAGCATTGACCGCTCTGCCTGGTCTGATGGCACGCCGACCCTTATCTGTCGTGGCCGCCTCACCCACGAAACCTCGACGCTGTTGAAGTCAGAAGTCAAGAGCCTGTCGTCGCAGCACAAGCACGTGATGGCCGATATGAGCGAAGTTACTTTCGTTGACAGCTCCGGCTTGGGAGGCCTGCTCGGCATTTACGTTTCCGCCAAGTCCGACGGCTGCTACCTGGAACTTGTCAATGTGCACCCGCATCTCAGGGACTTGTTGAACATGACCCACCTCACCGCTGTCTTCCAAGGTAAGTAACCGCCGACACTGGGTGCCAAGCGTCAGTCACGTAAGACTCTACCCGGCGTTTGGACAGCTGCTTTTTCTATTTAACACCTTCTTCGCCTTCCAATCTGCCGGTTCCGGTGTCGCATGCAGAAAGCGTCACCCAATCGGCATTCAGAGGTTAGAGACTAAACTCAGACGAATGCGGCGCAGCCGGCATATGTGAAGCAAGGAGTCAGATGGCGATTGACTATTTGAAAAAGCTCATCATCGCGAAAGAGAACCCAGCAAACCTTATTCATTCGGCGAGAACTGCAGTCGCCGCCGTAGTGTCCTTGCTGGTCGCCCGCTTGTTTCGACTGCCGGAGGCCTACTGGGCTTCGATCACAACCTTAATTGTCATGCAATCGACTCTGGGAGCGGCCCTGCCCATCTCAGCCCAGCGCTTCGCCGGAACAGCCGTAGGCGCGGCCGTCGCAGCGGTGATTGGCACGTATTTCCCGGGTAATGTTCTTGTTTTCGGTATCGCTGTTTTCGTAATTGGACTTGTGTGTGCGGGGTTCCGAGTGGAGCGCAGCGCCTATCGCTACGCCAGCATCACATTGGCGATTGTGATGCTCGTTCCCCGCGCCAATAACGAATGGGTGATGGCGCTCCACGGGTTCTCTGAGGTCTCGATAGGAATCGCTGTCGGCCTGGCGTTTACCGCAATCTGGCCCGAACGCAAGATTGAATCGGCAGCGTAGAATCCACAGCGCCACCTCAAAGCTAACGGTCGCCGACGTTGGTGAACAGGCAGCGCGAGTCCGGAGACTGTCGTTCTTCGGTCTGCCGCATCGGGCAGCAGCAGAGCGAGCACTTTACCGTGCTTAGGTGCATTCCGTCCTCGGGTTGTTTCAGATAGCCGCAATGACAGCGGTACAGCGAGTCAGCGTCATTCATGGTTCGGTTGTCCTTCACTGAAGGCTTAGCGATTTGGCCTTTGCAATCGTCCATCTGGAGGTCGAACGCCCAGCGTGATTCAGCATATTCCTGAGTTTCCTAAAGATTCTCCAAGTAATCGATGATTGCCGGTATCACAGTGGGCGGAAGCTCAATCCGCCGGTCCATGTCCTCGGCCTCTAGAATCGTGACCGTTTCCTCTTCTTTGATGATCTCAAGAACGGGGGCTCCCCCGGCGTCGCAAATGGTCCTGATTTCCCTTGTCATAAGCACGAATCGCCTTTCTCGCAAGAGTGTCACTACTCGGCGCTGGCCCCACGACCCCCGTCTGATCTCAGATAGCCACCCGTCCGATGCGGCGGGACATTCGACGCTGAGAAGATCCTCTGGCCGCAGGCGATAAGAAAGTGGAAATAGCAGACCCATGGCCCTGGCTGATCGCTCCGCTTTGCACCAACTGGTCCGGGCTCGCAAATGGGCGACCCAGTCGGCGGCCAGGCTTGCGCTGGCGGTCGAGTGCCCTCTCCCAGACCGAGCGCCAATCTCGCCCGCATCGACCGTGGCACTGGAATGGTTTCGAGCGTCCACCCATTTGTCCGCCACATTCCGGACAGACCCAGTTTCGAATCGCCGATATGCAGTCTGCACCGATGCCCGTAACTGCCTTGATCAACTCCATATGCTCCTCATACAAGAGAACCTCCACCGTCAGAACCGGTGGGCAGGATTTGAACCTTGCGCTTTACAAGATCGCGTGGGGCGGTCTTGCAGTTTTGGAAGCAGACCCGATCCGCATTGGCTCTTCTACGGGTGCTGCTACAAAAGCGAGCAATTGACCTTCCTGGTTTGCTATGCTCCATAACCGCGCCACGGCTTCCATACACGGCCGGCAGAGCCTCTGCTCTGGCTCCTGATAACTTGAACTACACAACTCGCACTTCATAACAACCTTCCTGGGCCGCTAGTGAAAACTGATTATTAACTAGCCCTACCTGAGCTAGAGCACGTTGGATGCCAGCATGGGCTTCAGCTAGAGTCGGAGAAAGTGACTGCAGAATAGGAGGATAGAAAGGGCGGACCGATTGTCGCTATTCAAAGACTACACATGGCAGCGCGCGATTCCTTGGCAGTTGTCGACCCATTGACACCGCCTTAGGCAGGTGGATGCATCGGAACTGGGAGCAGGACGGTTTATGCTGCCCAGCCACACCAGGATTCGACGACTTAGTATGAGACCACTGATTTCTGATTAGTTGCCACAGCAGGTCCGTATGAGATTGGTAGGCGCAGGGCACAAACAAAGGCGCGGCACTTGGGCTTTTGCCGACCCGCACGGTCCCTTGCCGGGGCCGAATGAGCAGGCTGCTGACGGCCTAAACTACTCTAAAGCGGTTCTTGTTGATGTTTAGCGATCGGATCTTCGATTCCAGAGTGGATGCCGGCATGCCTAGCTTGGCTGCTGCCCCGGAAGGCCCAGCTACCCGGCCTTTAGTTTCCGCCAACGCAATCTCTATCGCGCTTCTCTCCGATGCAGATTTTTCGTCGATCGACTGATAGGCCTCGGGATGTGGGACAACTTCCTGAGCGAGGCAACTCTCATCGATCGAGAGGTCCTCGGTCTGGCAAACAATCACAGAGCGCTCAATCACGTTCTGGAGCTCGCGAATGTTCCCCGGCCAAGGATACGACTTCAGCAGCTCCAGCGTGTTCTCACTCACATTGCGTATGTTCTTTCCGGCCCTCTTTGCATAGCGCTGAAGGAAATGCTCGACCAGCAGGGGAATGTCCTCTTTGCGTTCCCGTAGAGACGGAACACGAATGGGAAAAACATTGAGCCGGTAAAACAGGTCACTGCGAAAGCTGCCAGCGGCGATGGCGGCCCGCAGGTCGCGATTGGTCGCAGCAACCACACGCACGTCGGCTCGAATGACTTGACTCCCTCCCAAACGCTCGAACTCACGCTCCTGTAGAACCCGCAACAGGGCGATCTGGGTCTCTGCGGATAGATCTCCGATTTCGTCGAGAAAGATGGTTCCACCCTCTGCAAGCTCAAAGCGGCCGGGATGGCGCTGCAGTGCCCCGGTGTAAGCTCCCTTTTCATGGCCGAACAATTCCGATGCGATCAAGTCGCGCGGGATGGCTGCGCAATTTACTTTGACGAAGGGCTTCTTTGACCGATCTGATCGCTCGTGGATCGCGTGTGCTACGAGCTCTTTGCCCGTACCAGTTTCTCCCAAAATCAGCACCGTGGAGTCCGATGGCGCCACGACCTTGATCTGGTTTCGGACGACACTCAATGCGGGACTTGTGCCAACAATCTCTCCCAATCCGCTTCTGGCAGCACTTGCCTCTTCCCGGCCCCGGTAGTGTCGTGCAATTCCCCGGTGGATGGCCGCCAGGAGGACTTCGTCGTCGACAGGTTTGGTCAAGAACTCAAGCGCCCCTGCTTTCATGGCTTGCACCGCCATCGGAATGTCGCCTTGGCCAGTGAGAAAAATAATCGGCATATCGCAATCACTATTGGCAAGCTCCTGTTGCAGGTCGAGCCCACTCAGTCCGGGAAGGTGCACATCCAAAACCAGGCAACTGGGCACATCCTTGCGCCGGCCGGCCAGAAACTCTTGCGCTGAGGCAAAGAGCTCCGCCCGCCAGCCCGCTGAGCGAATCAGACTTCCAACAGCTTCGCGGACTGACGAATCATCATCGACGATATAGATAGGGACGTTCGTCTCACTCATGGGGCGCTCCGTATCCCCCATCCAAGGGTCAGCGAGATCTCGCCGGCTCCGGACGGCTTATGTGGGATGTTGTTGTGTCATCTATGTTCATCGCCTTGATTATCATTCCTATCGTTGCGGTCTCCTGACAGGAACCTTTACTTGGAACTCAGCGCTGTATCCATTGCGTTCAGCAGGACTGTCTCGCTGACGGGCTTGATCAGGTACTCAACGGCGCCATCTCGAAGCGCTCGCGAGCGGATTTCGTCGTCGGATTCATGGGCCGTCATGAAGATGATTGGCACTTTAAGACGCCTGGCTTTCAATTCGCCTTGAAGCTCAAGCCCATTCATGCCTGGCATGCGCACGTCGAGAATCAAACAGTCCGTTTTATGAAGATGTTCTGAATGCAAGAACTCTTCGGCCGAAGGAAATACCTTCACCTCGAATCCGACCGACCGAATGAGAGCCTGCAGGGACTCACGCACGGAGTCGTCGTCGTCAACCACGGAAATAACGGGAACTGGAGTCATCGCGACCCTTTCATCGACATAGTTTCATTCTTCGGCTGGGGGATCAATTATCCCTTGGTATAGGCTATCCCATGGTATAGGTGAGCAAAGGCCACCAGCCTTTGTGCCAGCAGCAGCGAGGGTAAGGCTACTCCCAATCAGATTCCGGGGCGAGGGTAAGGCTACTTCCAATCACAGTCCGGGGCGCGCGATGCCGAGCTTCTTCATGCGGAACTGCAGGGTCGAGCGGTTCAGCCCCAGCCGTATGGCGGCGCCGTTCGGTCCGGCCAGTACCCATCGGGTCTTCTTCAGAGTCGCCAGAATGTGCGCCCGTTCGGCCTCTTCCAACGTCTGCGGCGTCCAGCCATCGGCGGCAGGAGCCAGCCGCGACAGCTCGGCAACCGGAACCTTCAACTCTGGACCGGGGCTCAGTATCACCGCCCGCTCGATCACGTTCTCCAACTCCCGGATGTTACCCGGCCAACTGTAGTTCATGAGAGCATCCATAGCCTGCTTGGGAACGCTTTCGATGTTCCGGTTCATGCGCTGCGAGAAACGCTTCACGAAATGCTGCACCAGCAGCGGAATGTCCTCGCGCCGTTCGCGCAGTGCGGGGACGCGGACTGGGAACACATTCAAGCGGTAGAAAAGATCGGAGCGGAACTTCTGCTCCTGCACCAGAGTGCCGAGATCGCGATTGGTTGCGGCGATCAGGCGCGCGTCGGTGGTGAGGGTGCGCGAACTTCCCAGGCGCTCGAACTCGCGCTCCTGCAGGACGCGCAACAGTTTGGGCTGCAGCTCGAGGGGAATCTCGCCGATCTCATCCAGGAAGATGGTTCCGCGATTGGCCAGCTCAAAGCGGCCGATGCGTTGCGCGATGGCGCTGGTGAAAGCGCCGCGCTCATGTCCGAAGAGTTCACTTTCCAGCAGTCCGGTCGGAATGGCGGCACAGTTCAGCTTGACGAAGGGACAGGCATGCCGGGCGCCGAGATTATGCAGCGCACGGGCGATCAGCTCTTTGCCCGTCCCGGTCTCGCCATAGATAAGGACCGTGGAATCGGTGGGAGCTACGGTTTCGACTTGTTTCAGCAGCGAACGGAGCGCAGAACTTCGGCCGACGATCCCCTCGAAGTTGGTCTCGGTAGAGATTTCATCTTCGAAATAAATGCTCTCGGGCGTGAGTTTTTCCGCGAGATGCGCGATATGACGGTAGGCCAGGGAGTTGTCGATGGCCATCGCCACCTGGCCCGCCACTTGGGTGAGGAACTCGACGTCACCGTCGCTGAAATCGCTCTCGTCAAATCGTCCTACCACGAAGAAACCCAGCTTCGAACTGCGGCTGATCAGCGGCAGAGAGCATTGAGTCTTGATCTCCTGGCCGAGGGGGAGGCAGGCTACTCCAGAACTGTGTGCCGGCCTTTCATCTCCTTCGTCGGCATCCCCGGAAGAATTCTGGCTTTGACACTCACACGCAGACTGGTCCGCGCCTGGGTTCCCTTCGCTCGGAGTCGCCGGACTGACCACGATGTCGAGGAGATCGAAGTCAACGACCGGGCGCAGTTCGGCGGCGATGCTGTTGACCATGTCTTCCGGCCGCGCCGAGGTCAGACACTTTGACAGGCGCAGCAAGGCTTCGTAACGTCTCATGAGCATATGCGACCGCTTCCTGTCTGCTTCTTCCTGAGCCGCGATTGCCGGCCAAAATCGTGAAGGCGCGGGCGTGAATTGGACTATGCTTGCCATGTTAGTTCCTCGACACATGCAAGTGCATTCCAGCAGCCAAACTGGGCTCGTCCCTCGACGGCTATCAAATCAACAGATTCTAAAGGTGTTATAAGAGCGATCTTCCGTGAAAACTCAGAAAGCGCTGGCCAAAGGCTGCATTTGTTGTTGAGGGATTTCGCGAATTTTTCGAGAGTTTCGCGACCGGAAGGGTTGGCCTAGAATTTCTTGGGAGGCGCGAGGCCCAGCGCCCCAGCCATCTTGACCAAATCCGCGAGGGAGTCAGCCTGCATTTTGTGCATCACATGGCCACGGTGCACTTTGACGGTAACTTCGCTCGTGCCCAGCTCGCCGGCCACCTGTTTGTTGAGCAGTCCAGAAACCACCCATCCCATGACCTCGCGTTCGCGGGGTGTCAGGGATTCATATCGGCTCCGTAATCCGGCAATTTCTGATCGCTGTTGGCGCGCCACTTGGTCATGCTTTATGGCATCTTGAATTGCGTCCAACAGATCGCGATCAGAGACAGGCTTGGTAAGAAACTCAACCGCTCCGGCCTTCATCGCCCGCACCGACGTTGGGACGTCGCCATGGCCGGTGATAAAGATGATGGGGATCTCCAGACCTACTTCGGCCATTCGCTGCTGCAGGTCGAGCCCACTTAAGCCCGGCAACCGGACATCCAGAACTAAACAACTCGGCACCTCCTCTCGCGAATAGGCTAAGAACTCTTGCGCAGAAGCAAAGGTCCGCACTGCAAGCCCCGCTGCTCGAATGAGACTTCCCAAACCCTCCCGCACCGATAGGTCGTCATCCACAACAAACGCGATTGGCTTGGGTCCCAGCATCAGTTCTTGCCAAGGTACTTCAAGAGAGTGAACTGAAAGGTTGCACCCGGGCCCTGGTTCGACTCCGCCCACAAGCGCCCGCCGTGCCTCTCGACAATGGAGCGGCCGATGGCCAGCCCCATACCCATGCCCTGTGGCTTGGTTGTGTAAAAAGCATCGAAGATCTTTTCCAGGTTTTGCGGATCGATGCCGGCGCCAGAGTCCCGTACTGTAACCAGGACTTTGTCAGGCCCGTCCCTACGTGAAGCGATCTGCAACTCCGGCGGCCGGTCTGATATGGACGCCATGGCGTCAACGCCGTTCAGGATCAGGTTGAGAATAACCTGTTGTAATTGCACTCGATCTCCCGACACCGGCGGTACATCGGCAGCCAAGTCCATGCTGATCGCCACTCGCTTTCGCGTAGCTTCGCCCCGGGTCAAAGCGACAATCTCCCGAATCGTTTGGTTAATGTCCAGCTCGGCCTTAACTGTATCGCTCTTTTTCAGGAGAGCCCGAATCCGAGTCACCACGTCGCTGGCTCGATTGGCATCGCGGACAATTCTCCGGGTTGCGTCGCGGGCTTCGGCGAGGTTCGGTAAATCTCCGGCCAACCAGCGCAGGCAAGCATTACCGTTGGTAACAATGCCGAAAAGCGGCTGCTTGATTTCGTGTCCCAGAGATGCCGCCAATTCCCCCATCGTGCTCACGCGATTGATGTGTGCGAGATCCTCCTCTAGTTGGCGGAGCCTCTCGCGCTCTTCCTCGGCGCGCTTGCGTTCCGTAACATCCACATGCGTACCGACGAATTCCACAGGTTCTCCGCGCGCATTGAAAACGGGATGGCCGACTGCATGAATGTGTCTCACCGTTTCGTCAGGCAGAACGATTCTGAACTCGTCGTCCCAATCTGTTTTCGCTCGCGTCCTGTCTTCCCGAAGTGTTCGCGCCTTGTCGCGATCCTCTGGATGCACGCGTTGCCACAACATCTCGCGAGTCGGGGGGCCGTGCTGCGGGTCGAAGCCCCAGATTCGGAAATTTTGGTCTGACCAGTAAACTACGTCAGCTTTTGAAGCCCAACTGCCCGTGTGGGTCAGCTTTTGCGCTTCGGCCAGATAAGCTTCGCTGCGGCGCACAGCTTCCTCTGCCTGCCTTCGGTCCTCGATGTCGGTGCGCGTGCCGTACCACCGCAGGACGTGGCCGTGCTCATCCCGCAGCGGATTGTCACGGATCAAGAACCAGCGATATCCTCCGTCTTTTCCCCGTATTCGTGCCTCCATCTCAATCGGGGCACAGTCGGAACGCGCCCGCTCACGGGCGACCTCTAACTTCTTCAGATCCTCGGGATGAAAGATCCTGGCAACTGCGTCTTTTGACTGCGCCTCTTGCGGAGTGAGGCCGGTGTATTCGCGTTCCCGTCGGTTGGCAAAAACAGGACTCCAGTCCGCGTCGAAAACAAAGACTTGCTGCGGAATCACATCGATAAGCTGCCGAAACTCCCCCTCGCTCTGACGAATCTTTTCCTCAGCCCGCGTGCGCTCAACCATTTCCGACCGTAACTGCTCGTTGGCCTGCTCGAGTTCGGTGGTCTGCCCCTTTACCTTCGACACCAGGCGGGCAACGACTAACCCAGTGATCAAGAACGCAACCGTTGTGGCAACGTCCGCGGGACTGTTCTGCCGAAGACTGAAAAGCGGCTGAGTAAAGAAGTAGTCCCAGCATAATACGGTCAGGATGGAGATAAAGGCCGATGTAACGAAACTAACCCATAGGGAAGTCAGTACGATGAAAGTGAGAAAAATGATGGCGGCAAGCCCGGGAGTGACATGGAGACGAAAAACGACAGAGGTCAACCCTAAGCTAGAGCAGTGCTGGCAAGCAAGCATTCCGTGGCTGTGCGCCAGAATCTATAGGTCCGTCTTTGCTCCATGAGAATGCTCATTTGCGTCGCCTGGATGGTTTTGGTTCTAGCATGAGCGCCTCTACTGGTACTTCAAGAGAGTGAACTGAAAGGTTGCACCCGGTCCCTGGCTCGGCGCAGCCCACAAGTGTCCGCCGTGCCTCAAGTCCATCTTGTCTGTTCGATTCTCAAGAAACACCCCCTGGGTAAGGAGCCACGTGGTTCGAAGAAACTGAGTGGCAGAGTACCAGTCCTTGTACCACACAATCACCTTTGTCAGCATAGGCTAGAACAACCCGGAGGTGTTGTCGTGTTGATGGGGTGGAGAAATCGTCTCGACTCCGTCTTGAAATGAGCTGGCCTACATCAGGAACAGCAAGAAGATGTACTGAACAACAGATGGAGCTCGAAGGTGTTAAGCCTGGTGAGCATTTAGATGGTGGAGGCAGCGCGCTCAGAGCGGGCGTTTGCGGGGTTTCACGACACGGTCCAATCCGAACTCTCTGCGGGGTAACGTGGGAGCTCGGGCGACACCTCCTTTAAACCTTCACGGAGCGATGCTTCTAATAGTTCTCCCAAGCGCATATGCAGTTTCATCCTGCGTCCCTGCGTCTGACGCCGATAGAGGACTTCCCGGTACAGAGCGTGGACAAATTCATACCGTGTGGATACGGTGCCGTCAGTCATGTCTTGACGGCCTACGGGTCGCAGCATATGGTGGCGCCGCGCCAGACGCTCACAAACATCTTCCATCGTCGCCGGCCCGAGGTGCCCCAGCGCAGCCACCCTTGCCACTGAGAACGGAGAGCCGGCAATACTGGCAAGCTCAAGGGCGCGCTGTTCGTCAGGATCCAGACGCTCGATCTGCAGTTCGATCATCTGCCGCAAACTCTCGGGCGCCTCCACATCGATCGTCTCGACTGGCACAGTAAGACGCCAGCTTCCATTCTCCACTGCTATCAGGCCCCGGTTTCTCATGTGGGTTAACGCCGATACCATAAACAGCGGATTGCCCTCCGAATGTCGATAGATCAATCCAGGTAGGCCGTCCGGCAGTATCGCTCCCTCGGACTCGGCAGCCAGGTATTCAGCCACTTCCGCTTCCTTCAGCGGCCTGAGGGCAATTTCGTGACACAAGTGGTGAACCACCAGGTCCTGCTTGAGACCTTTCAGAGGATGATCGGCCAGCAGCACATCCACGGGGCGGTACGTGCCAATCACCAGGAGTTTGGCGAGTTGGCGGCGGCGGGCTACGACCGAGAGTAAATCCACGGTGGAAGGATCTACCCACTGCAGGTCCTCGAATACCAGTACCAGTGGACCTTCGGCCGTGATCGTCTCCAGGGCCTCAGCCATCTCCCGCAGCATGCGCTCGCGCGTAGCACCGAGGATCTCATGCTGGAGCTTCTCCCGCTGCTCGCGTTTCATCAAGGCAGGAAGCTGTGCCAACCAAGTCGGCGCCTGCGCAGCCAAAACCTGCACCACAGAATCCGCCCCCGGACCGCGGCACAAATGTCCCAATGCTTCCAGCATCGGGTAATAGGGTTCTGTGCCCCCGTAGCCTTCCACGCACTGTCCCCGCGCGATGCGGAAGCCCGAGCCATGGGCAGCGGCCTGGCGCTGAAACTCGTCGACCAGGGCTGTCTTCCCTATGCCCGGCTCGCCGGTGACCCAGACCAGTCGCCGCTCGCCGCACGCCGCTCTTCGTAGAGACTCTCGCAACCGTTCCAGTTCCTCGTTCCGGCCGACTAGCCTGCTGGCCGGGGAGTCGCCACCCAGGTTCGTCGGGCGCGACGTCTCCTTCACAGGAGCAATGAACCGGTATCCACGCCGCGGCAGAGTCTCGATGAAACAGGGATTCTTGGAATCGTCTCCGAGGGCGACTCGAATGCCGCGAACGTGGGTCTTGAGTACTTCTGGCTGGATGTACACTTCGGGCCACAGGGCCTCCAGCAACTCGTCCTGGGTCACCAGACGCCCGGCATGCTCTACCAGGTAACGTAGCATCGCAAACGTCTTGGGTGGCAGTGGAATGCGTTCTTCGTCGCCTTCATCCTTCCGGCACCACAGGCACTGGTTGATAAGGTCTAACCGAAATGGGGGGAACTCTGTCATGCTCCCCCAATGCAGCACCGGAGGTATCGTGCTTCCGGCCGTTTCCGCGCCCCATGCATACACTGTGTGGTCTCCTGTGGCTGACGATCCCTAACCTGCGAGAAGTGCATGC
The DNA here is from genome assembly GCA_963782275.1 of uncultured Acidobacteriaceae bacterium. Taxonomy (GTDB): domain Bacteria; phylum Acidobacteriota; class Terriglobia; order Terriglobales; family Acidobacteriaceae; genus Bog-257. The sequence goes on from CAWAJA010000022.1 coordinate 98,619, forward strand.
CGGTGACCAAAGTGGGCTTGTGCCGTAATACTTTGCAAGTTACAGATTCTCAAAGCCTTACAAGATGACGCTTGCAACCCACGGAGATTACCTGTCGGGAAGCATCCGTTTTTCTTGCGAGGTTCGCGATTTTTTCGAGAGTTTCGCGAGGGGATCGGCGCCGATGCAGAAGCTGCTCTGCGTTTCTCGAGTCAGGGACTCGGATCGTTCTCAAGTTGCAAGAGCCAAATTGCGCACATGATAATCAGCCTGGCTCCGCTATTTGCTGCGCTATTTAACGTAACGTAAACTCTCTCTTACCTTCCCCCGGAGGCTTCTTTGGTTCGTGTTTCCAAAATCTCTGCCGCGCTCAAGAAGCGGGCCGCGCCAATCAAACTGCTCCTCATGGACGTGGACGGCACGATGACGGATGGCAGTGTCACGCTGCTCTCGCAACCCGACGGCACCGCCCTCGAGATCAAGACCTTTGACGCGCACGATGGCCAAGGCCTCACTCTCGCGCAAACCGCTGGCCTGCGTACGGGCTGTATTACCGGTCGCGAAAGTGCTGCGCTCCTCCGCCGCGCTCACGAAATGAAGATGGAGTTTATCTACATGAAACAGCCGGTGAAGATGCTGGCCTATGAAGAAATCCTGCAAAAAGCGGGCGTCTCCGATTCCGCTGTCGCGTATATCGGCGATGACCTTCCGGATATCCCCTTGATGCGCCGCGTTGGCCTTGCCGTGGCCGTGGGTGATGCTGCCCCTGAGGTGAAAGAGGCCGCGCACTACACTACGGGAGCCCGCGGCGGTGACGGTGCGGTCCGCGAAGCCGTTGAACTCATTCTCAAATCCAAGGGTATCTGGGAAGCGATGATCGATAAAGCGCGTGCGTGACCCAGTTCAGTTCCCAGTTTCCAGTCGTCTGTCTGCAATGCCCGGGTGCCCGACCCAACCGCCTTTTGGTTGGGTGGGATGACCTATCCCATCAAGCTCAGTTGTGATGATATCCTCCGGCGTTTTTCCGCGTTAGCGATTTGGGCGATGGATGCTTTTCGAAATGTCGCACCGCGCGCTCCAGGTCTTCGAACAACAGCCCCGCAAGGTCGCGGCTGAGTCCGAGGCGCGACAGAACCCGCTGTACTACCAGACCGCTTCGATTGGCTGGCATGGGATAAGCGGGAACCTGCCATCCCCGCACTCGCAGCCGGTCCGCCAGGTCATACAGCGTAAAGCCCGGGTCCGCGCCCTTCTTGATTGTCCAGGTGCAACCTGGAATTCCGCCGCGGCCGTCATACACCAGCTCGAACATTCCCAGCTTCTTCACCTGGTCTGCGAACCAGGTGCCTACGTCCGCGCAAGCTTGCGTAATTCTCGTATAACCTTCACGCCCCAGCCGCACGAAGTTATAGTACTGTGACGCGATTTGGCCTCCAGGCCGCGAGAAGTTCAAAGCGAAGGTTGGCATGTTGCCGCCCAGGTATTTCACCCTGAAGATCAAGTCTTCCGGCAAGTCCTCCGCTTCTCGCCAGACGGCCCACCCGCAGCCGAGCGGCGCAAGACCGAACTTGTGTCCCGAGGTGTTGATCGATTTCACTCGTGGAAGCCGGAAGTCCCAAACCACGGAAGGATGGATAAACGGCGCAATAAAGCCTCCGCTGGCTGCATCCACATGGATCGGGATGTTGAGTCCATGTTCCTCTTCAAGTGCGTCGAGCGCGGCGGCCACTTCTTGCACCGGCTCATACTGAAGCGTGTAGGTCACGCCGAGGGTTGGTACAACTCCGATGGTGTTTTCGTCGCAGCGCTTCATCACTTCCTCAGGCGACATAAGCAGCCGCTGGCCCTGGCAAGGAATCACGCGTAGTTCCACATCAAAGTAACGCGCAAACTTGTGCCAGCAAATCTGCACCGGACCGCATATCAAGTTGGGCTTGCCGGCTGGCTTCCGGCTTGCTCGCGGTCCTTACGCCATTTCCATTTCAGGGCAAGGCCGCCCAGCATGGCAGCTTCACTCGATCCGGTGGTGGAACAGCCAATGGTGTTGGCAGCATCTGGTGAATTCCACAAGTCGGCCAGCATGTGGACACAGCGCGACTCAAGCTCTGCCATCTGCGGGTATTCGTCCTTGTCGATCATATTTTTGTCCAGACACTCATCCATGAGCTTGCGAATCTCAGGCTCTATCCACGTCTGGCAAAAAGTGGCGACGTTCTGACGCGAGTTCCCATCGAGCAACAGCTCATCGTGCACCAGCTGGTAGGCCGCGGCAGGATCAGTCTCGTGTTTGGGCACCTTGTACTTGGGCAAGGGACGTGGAAGAAAGCTTGTTCCAAACACTTCGTCGTCAAGTTTGGAGAAAATTTCTTCCTTGCTGTGGATCGCCATGAATCTCTCCTTTGCTTGAAGAGCATTTTACCCAACTTGACGGTCTCTTACGGTTCCCGCTTAATCGATTCGCGGTTACGGACCGACAGAGGGTCTCGTGTTAAAACGCGAGTCCTTGGCAGCCGGGTGTCCCGTTCTAGCCATCTTTTGGCTAGGGCGGGGATTTTTCGCTGGCAGGGAAGAAATGCCCGACCCTTCGACTTCGAGGGCAGGCTCCAAGCAAGAGAAGCTTGGATGGGGCGCCCTCGAGAGTTTCGTGGGACTCAAGGTTTGATCGCAGTTGGGTGGGCCATCCGCGTAACCCGGCCGATTTGCTGAGTCAGTTATCGCATAGGGTGAACGCAGCGCCACGACTCCATCGGGTGGTATGTATTTCGCTACCACAAGCTTCTCTTTACTGGTCCTCCGGCGGAGTCGGAATGTCCGGCGTCTGGTCCGGCGGTTTCGCTCCAAAGTGATCAGCAAGCTCTTTGCCATCGAAGCTGTGGGTAAAGCTTTCTTTGATCTCCGGCAACATTGTCGCGTTCCAGTCGTACCACTCTCGAACCAGCCGGCGATAGACATCGTTTTGGCGCTGCTTCAAGTCGGCACGCTCCAACGGATCGTCAACGACGTTAAAAAGGAACGTGTTGTCGAGGATCTTCAGGTACTTGTAGTCGCCGTCGCGGACAGCCCGCTGCGCGTTGGCCTTGTAACGCCAGAACAGCTTACGCGGGAAGGGAGGGGCATTTTGCGTTAGCACCGGCAGAAGATTGATCCCATCGAGCGGACAAGCAGGATCGGCTTCGGCTCCCGCAGCAGCTAGCAGGGTGGCAACCCAATCCATGCTGATCGATACCTGTTCCGTTGTCCGGTTCTTAGGAATGCGCGCGGGCCAGGAGATTACCGAGGGAATGCGCAGTCCGCCTTCCAGTAACTCCGTCTTCTTGCCGGTGAAGGGCCACGTGTCGGCAAAGCGTTCTCCTCCGTTATCGCTGGTGAAAATTACGATGGTGTTCTCTGTCAGTCTGTTCGCGTCCAGGGCTTGAAGCACGAGACCGATCTGCCGATCCATGGCTTCGATCATTTGCTGATAGGTCTTCTGCGATCCACCGTCGAGATCGAAGATTCCTCCGCTTCCCGGTTGCGACAGCCGAACGGACTCAGCTTCGTCGCCAGGACCCTCCCAAGGCCAGTGTGGCGCGTTGAAGTGCAAGCTTAACAGGAATGGCTGCTTGGACTTTGCATACGCGTCAATGACCTTCACCGCCCGGCTTCCCAGCAACTCGGTCAGATAGCCTGTCTGCTGGATCGAGACATCATCATCCCAAAGATCACTTTTATGACTTCCTCCGGCGTGCGAAAAATAGTCGACAGCACCGCCGCGAAATCCGTAAAAATGATCGTAGCCGCTCTGGAGAGGACCAAATTTCGGCAGCACGCCCAGGTGCCACTTGCCGATCAAGGTCGTACTGTAGCCAGCCTTCTTTAACATCGACGGTAGGGTCGGCTGTTGCGGTGGCAACCCGACGTCAGGATTTCCTGCCAGAGGCTCTTCCAGACCTACGCGCAAGCGATACTGGTATCGGCCGGTGATGAGGGCCGTGCGGGTCGCGGTACACACCGCGGAGTTCGCGTAGGCCTGGAGAAAACGTACTCCTGTTGCGGCGATGTGGTCGATATTAGGAGTGCTGAGATCAGGCCGTCCATAACAGGAAACATCGGCAAAGCCGAGATCGTCCGCAAGCAGGAAAACAATATTGGGAGGTTTGGACGCCCGCTCTGCAGCCTTGAGGTCTCCCAACGCTAGTGCAATCATTCCCGTGGCAGCGCCGCGAAGCAAGTCGCGGCGAGAGATAGGGTGAGTTACTGCGTCCGACATTAGCCTCCTCGTGCTCTCCCAGATAAGCTCAACGCCGCGGGGAAGGACGGGTGCCGTGCGATTCGGTATTGCTAACATGCGGTACGCGATCTCTTTCCGACGCGAACCCGCTATGTCATTCCCGATGAGCCCGGTCGCACCAGAGATTAGCACGTTCATGAAGTAGCTCGTTGCTCGGCCCCTTCCGTCACATCTCCTTCCTAATCACCCTCGGAGGGTTCAATTTGGACGTGCCTGCCGGGTTCTATAAAGGCATCTGACTGTGCCTTGGGCATGCGAATGAGTGGGCGATCAGGATTCGTGTACGATGGAGAATTCAGGATCTGCGCGAGTAAACTATCCCACCCAACCAAAAAAAGGTTGAGTGGGCACCCCGGGTTTTGACTAGGTTAGTTTTTTTAGTTGGGCCACCCGCCGGTTGGGGGGCCGACTAAGGTGGGAACCCGTCCGCCATCCACTTGGCGAATAGTTCAATGCGAGATTGCGGCCAAGGACCTTCTCCTCTTGGCGGTGGGGGCGGCATTACCGCGCCACCGATTCCCCGAATGCGATCGTAGATGGCGGCAGCGTGCTTTTTGACGTCATCGTAACTTCCCAGGTTGAACGCCTTGCTCATGCCTTGAATGTCCCGTTCCGTAAAGAGCGGGCGAATGTCCGTTTGAAAGCTTGTCGGTTTCGTCATTGCGCCTCCCACTCGATGCACATGCGCCATCACATCATCAGCGCGAAAAGAAATCTATTAGACGAAGGTATCGTTCGATACGTTCGTATGCCGAAAGAGCCGGGTATAGGTTGGCCGTAAGCAGAGTGGGTCCAGTCTACTCGATCAAGGACCGGATAAATGATAAATAACGGATAAACCGGAAGTTTGAGACGAATGGATGTAGTGGAACTACAATGACCTTGCCCCAAGGGGCGGATCACTCACAACGGAAAGCGCCCTCGTTCCATTTCAGGCTGAACCAATACACGTCGATCAATCACCTCCAGAACTTGCCGGCGAGCCAGTAATCAACACTGAACTGTCCCGGACCAGAGCAGAGCAGCCAGATGAAGAAGAGCACGTACAGGACTTCCGGAAGGTAGAGGAAATCGTCGAGCCAGTTAAGAGGTGAAAGTCCTTTAGGCATGGCGGAAAGCGCGGAAGTCAGGATGGCGACCACCATATCGATCAATAAAGCCGCGCAGGCCGGGCTCGAAAGCAACCCCACGGTCAGCAAGGATCCGGCAACGAACTCGACGCCGGCCACGAAATAAGCCGTCTGGCGGGGAAAGGGGACTTTGGCCTTAACGAGCGTGTCGTAAACAGGCTTTGTGCCGCCGGCGACAAACAATTTGTTTGCCCCGGAGATGGCGAAGAACAGCCCGAGCGAAACGCGTACCAGCAGGATGGCATATTGTTCCAAATCACTGCTACCCAGCAGCGCAAACTGGACCACCCGTTTCCAATCCATCTCTTGTCCCTCCATCGAAGGGAAGCGATGTAAGGTTACCCGATGTCACACCGACTTGTCCGGCAACCGCTCTAATCAGGACTTAGCGGCTGTCTGCTTGATTAAAGCCGACAGTAGCTGTCGACCGTCTGTAGTTCTTTCGTCGCAGCAAATCACATGGCATCAATCCTAATAACGTAGAGCTTCGGTCCGCACGTGTCAGCGCTTAAGTCCGCGCCCCATCCTGGCCGAGCGTCAGCCTTATGTGACGTCGGTGCTCTGTCCGACCTCGATAATATAGCCGTCCGGATCGCGGATGTAGCAGCGTATCTCGCTGTACTTGGGTATTGGCTCCGTGATGAACTCGGCTCCTCGACTTTTCCATAACTCGTAGCACGCTTGAATATCGGCAACGCGGATATTCATAAAGCCGTTGATCTTATCCGGGTCGGGGACGCTGAGCGTTACCGACGGCTTGTCCGGGGTGGGCCTGCGCCCGACGTTGACAATCAGCCATGTATTCGCGATCTGAATGTGCCCAGACGCACCCTTGCTGTCGCCTCTGCTTAGAATGCGGCCGCCGAAGACCCTTTCATAGAAATCAGCCGATCGGTCGATGTTGGCGACGGTGATGAAATGTGTGACGGTGAGCCCTCGCGCGGGGGCATCTCATAGCTCTTTTGTTCGATTTGTACGCTGCTCATTGACGGCTCCCGTTGAGTGCCGGTAGAAGAAGTTTCAGAAGCGCTTCATCAGAGAACGGGTTCTGACCTGAGATCAGCTCGCGATCTTGAAGGACGTAGCTCTGCCATGGAGCGACCACACTTACGTCACCGCCCGCCGTACGCAAGGCGAAGTCCGGGTAGAAGAGAACCTTACCACCAATCTCAAGCGGCTCCCGCTGCTGTTCTTCCGCTGTCGAAAAGATAGTCATCTTATACCCGGAATAGATCCAGCCTTGAGCCTTTGCGCGTGCTCCAGCGGCATCGCCCGCCGACAGCGCGGCGACCACTTCCGTCGAATTCGGAAGCGCCGCAAGAAGTGAAATCGGGCCATGGCAGAGCACTGCCGTAGGCTTGGATGTTTTATGAAAGTGCCTCAGCACGGTGCCCGCGTCGGGATCATCGAGTAGGTCCATCATCGGGCCATGGCCGCCAGGGACGAAAACAGCGTCATATTGATCCAGGCCCGATGCGATGACATCCGAGATACGAGTTGGATTTTTGAGCCCAGTCAGGCTGTCGCGGAATTTCAGATAGTCCTGAAGCTTAGCCTCGTCCCCACCGAAGAACTGGGCTATAGCTGAATTGACATCCATTTGCGGCGTGTTGCCTTTGGGGTTGGCGAAAGTGATTTCGTAGCCCTCCTTCATCAGGGCGCGAACCGGAACCGTCAGCTCGTTGAGGTAGTAGCCAGCGCCGGCATAAACCTTGCCATCTTTCAAGGGCAAGCCGTGACCGCTCGAGACCAGCACCAATACTTTTCCTTTTTTTGTCATTTTGTTCTCCTCTCTAAAATCGGAACTAAGACTGGGGACAGACGGGACGTCCCATTCATTGAAATTGGGGAACGTTCCGTCTGTCCCCACTGTTTCCCAAAGTCCGCAAGGGCGGGCCCGTCGCGGTTGATGTGGGTTATGGCTGCGGGAATCCGAACATCAACCACGATTGATTGGCTACCCAATGCGGGTATAGCCCCGTCATCTGATCGAACAGCTCCTGGTCGGACGTCGCGGTTTTCTGCAGCCGATCGAAGTCCTCCAGGTAACGCTTGGTGTCTTGGATCGTCGACGGAGAGTCGGGCGCGCCAGGCTTCTTGTGACCGGCCACAACAATCGCCGGGTTCAGCGCCGTTAAGCGGTCTAGGGCCGCGATCCAATTCTTTCGGCTCTCGGGGGTTGTGTCGCCAACGTACATGTGGCACTGGTTGTACACCACGTCGCCAGCGACGATCAGACCGATCGATGGAACGTGTAGAGACGTCGTATCGGCACTATCGGTGTGGCCCTGCTCGATGATGCGCAATTCGTGGCCCTCGAGAGTGAACGTGTCGTACTCATAGGGCTCAGGGGCAACCAACTTGGTGGGCACTTGCCCAGGAAAGCACCGGCGGGCTAGCCGCTCCACTGTGGGAGTGAACGACATCTGCATGGCCTTCACCGTCTTGGGCGTTGCTATCGCACGCGCGCCCGGGAAACGGCCGAGCAGAATGCCCAGACCGTAGAAGTGGTCGAAATGGGCGTGCGTTATATATATGGTCTCCAAGTTGCGGTTGTGCAGAGCAACCCAATCTGCCAGAGCCTCGGCCTCAGCCACCGTCATCATTGCGTCTACCAGCACCGCGTCATGCTCACCGAAGATTAAAGTCGACGTGATCGGGTCAAAGCCCAGCGCTTCGCCGAAGGGCCTTGGCCGCTCGCCGACCATGGTCTTTCCCGGGGCGGTAAAAACGTTCACACTAAGCGTGTTCGAGGCGACAGGCGGGGTCACGCGCGTGGTCTCTTTCAGTTCATTGGCGCCGTCCATTTGGTACCCCTTTCGATGTCAGAGCGAGCGACTGTTCAAAGCAAGATTGGCAGAAGCGCGACGACGACTCCGTTGGACGAACGTATCGATCAAGACCAAAGAACTGGCTCGAAACTGCAGCCCGGAAGGCTTTAAGAGAGCATCCGCAACCCCATCCGGGCGGAGCGTTAACCGTACGTGAGATCGGTGCTCTGCCCGACCTCGATAATGTAACCGTCAGGATCGCGGATGTAGCAGCGTATCTCGCCGTACTTGGGTATTGGCTCCGTGATGAACTCGGCTCCTCGACTTTTCCATAATTTGTAGCACGCTTGAATATCCGCAACGCGGAAATTCATAAAGCTGTTGATGTGATTCGGGTCGGGGACGCTGAGCGTTACCGTCGGCTTATCCGCGGTCGGCCCGCCTCCAACGTTCAGAATCATCCAGATATTCGCAAGCTGAAGGTACCCAGGCGCGTTGCCGTCACCCAGGCTCAGAATGCGAGCGCCGAAGACCTTTTCGTAGTAGCGGGCCGATCGCTCGATGTCGGCGACGGTGAGAAACTGCGCGATGCTGATCCCCTCGCGCGGGGGCATCTCATAACTCTTCTGTTCGACTTGTATCGCGTTCATTAATGGCTCCTTTTGTACGCCGTTCATTGATGGCTCCCCTCAATACGGTGCTCATTACAAATACGGTGTCCCGAGTCCCGCTCCCATCCACAAAAAATCGATCGACGCCAGCTAGTGCAGTAGCGATTCCCAATTGGCTGGAACTCTCCCTGCCGGTCCAGGTGATGGTTGATCCTCCGGATGCGAATGTGGCGGAAGCAACTCCACACCCTTGACCATCCCCCGCTTCTCTTGTCCCACCATCGTATGCTGCAAACCGCAAATGGCGTTGTCGTTAGCGAATTCTCGCGCCTCGAGATTATGTGTCCATCCGTTCGACCCATTGAGCGCGCCATGCGGGAGCCTTGAATGGATCCGCAAAGTACTGTGTTTCCCGCGCAACCTTGTCGCCCCTGAACTCCATGATGCTCACGGTGTAAGACGGGTTGCCATCATATGTCAGGATGAATTCGGTGACCCAAAGATCACCGCTGCCAATGATTCGTCGAACAGCAAACCGCTTTTTGCTCGGCTGACTAGCGCGTTGGTTCTGTATGTTGCGTCGACCGCGGGTTCGCTCGCCTGACTGCGGGTATTCCAGCACCGCGTCCTCGTCATAGATGCGGTGCTCCGTTTCAAAATCGTTGGCATCGGACGCCGCCCAATGCTGATCTAGTGCCGCACGGATCTCTTGATCTCGCACTCCAGAATCCTGCTCCTTCTTTTGTTGATCGTTCATCTTGTGCTCCAAACTCAAGATTAGAAAACTCGTTCTTTTTCGGCCCACAAAAAGCTGCTCAGACTCCTCCTACGAGTTGATGTTTCGCGGATCGTCTTTCGCGCTGAGGTATTCCAGTCCAAGCGGCCCCATCGCGGTTACTTGCGTGACGTACTCGCCGGATTTCGCCCAGTGGAAATGGGGCGTGTTTCCGGGGAGGATGATCACGGCGCCGGGCGGATAGGCTTCCAACGTACTCGCGTCGAATTCCTCGCCCAGTCCGATATAAAAGACGCCGGAAATCACGGTATAGACTCGATCCTCTGGGTGCTTGTGAGGCATCAGCTTCTCGCCGTGGGGCGCTTTGACCCTGATTGTGTAAGGGCCGGCCTCCGAGGGCTGACCCACGACGACGGCCAGCCGGACGGAAGGCGGGAACGCGGGGAACGGCTTCCAATCGACATCTTCGGACAAAATGGTTTTGAAAACCTCCTGCCCGAGTTGGTGAGGCCGGACTTCGCTTTGCTGGGCACGCCTTACGGCGCTGGCTTTCTGAGACATAAACCCTCCTTCGTGCAGAAAATGTAAAACATCACCACAGACTTTCGAAACACGTCCGCCAAGCTTGGCTTCGAGCGCGTCCCATCCGCAACGTCCGGAGTTCGGAACCGCGTCCGAGCGCCGACCTAGCGCGCGATTTGGCCCAGGTAGTATCCGAGCCGATTTTCGACATCCCCCGGCTTGTGGAAGCCGCGCGCCATCAGCTCTTTGATCCCATTCTGGGCGGCAGGTCGACCGAGCGAAGCGATGCACGCATCCCACCCGGCGCCGAGCTCGACGTCCGGCGGCAGGCTGGTGTTGACGAGGCGCTTGGTCTGGGCGATCGCCCATTTGTCGAACTTGGCGATCCGGGTCGCGAGCGTCTCTACGAACGCGTCTAGCTCGGCGTCAGGCAGGGCGCGATTAATGTAGCCGTAGGCCTCGGCCTGATCTGCTCTGATGTCTTCCGAACTCAAGAGCACCTCGAGGGCGCGGTTTCGGCCGATGAGTTTGGGAAGCCGAGCCATGGGGCCGCCACCGGCGACCATCCCCACGCCCACCTCCCATTGCGAGATGATGGCCTTCTCGCGGCTGGCAAAACTCATGTCGCAGGCCAGCGTGATCTCGCTGCCGTTGCCGGTCGCACGGCCGCGGATGAGGGCGATGGAAGCGACTGGTAAGCGGGTCAGACGCACCAGAAAGTCCGGCCAAGGCGGCAGGCCTGTGGGGCCCTCCGGCATTGCGGTCAGGTCCTCAAGCTTGGCCATGAAATCGGAATGATTCAGGAAGTAGCCGTCGACCGCGCTGTCGAAGACCACGACCCTGACCTGCTCGTCGGCCTCGAGAGCGTCGATGATTCCCTGAAACTCCCTGACCATTTCCGGACCCATGACGTTGATCGGCGGGTTGTCGATCGTGACACGCCAATAGGCTGGCGACCGCCGGGTCACGCGAATCTGTGCCGGCTTCGTAAGTGTGCTTGCAGTTGCCATGGCATTCTCCTGTCTATTTGTTTGTCTCGGAAACCGGTTGATTACCCCAACGCTTTCTCCAGGTCTGGATCATTTGTTCCTTGCCGGGGGTTGGTTAATTACTGCCGCGCCTGCCTTCCTGACGATCTCGTCCTGCGAATCCGTGCCCCCCGAACAACCGATTGCGCCGATAATCACCCCCTGGTCGATCAGTGGAATGCCGCCGCGAGACGCAATGATCCCATCGAACGCGAGCAGATAGTTAAGATGCATAAGCTGGATACCATCTTCGAATTGCTTCGTTTCGCGCCGAAGGTCGCGGCTGCTCGTGCCTTGTGCTCGGCAATCTGAATGGAGGCAAGCATCGCGCCGTCCATCCGTTGGAAGGCGACGAGGTTGCCGCCGGAATCGACCACCGCTACGTTCATCTTCCAATTCCGCTTCTTCGCCTCTGCCACCGCCGCGTGAATAACCGCCTGGGCTCGGTCTAGTGATATCGGTGGGCCATACGGAGTGTCGAAAGGTATTTTGTCGGGCACAAACTCGAGAGGATTTGTTCCTTTTCGCTGCAGCGCCTGGCGCGCACTGGCGGCGTTTCCTGTTTCTCATTTGGCATACGTCCTCCTTCAATGGATCGCAACTTTCTGCGGCTGCTGCCCAACTCCACGTCGTGTTAGACCTTCGCGGCCAAGGCGGCGAAATCGCCTTGGTTTTCGCTAACGTCCATGCCCGTTGCGTGCGTGTCGCGCCCCGGGGATCTGGACGAAGTTCATCGTTTGCTATTTGATTTTAGTCGACGCCGAACGACGGCCTAGAAGTGCGGGTTATTGGACCTGCTGATCGGTAACGATAAGTCGGCCAGTGTTCACGAATTCGTCCCCTTGAACATTACGGGTTGGAGACCGGGTAAGATATCCCGAAAACTACACACGCGGCACCCCGAAGAGCTACGGTGTAGCTGAGCGCGGTATCTATCGTGAAGCCAGGAGCCTGTTAGAGAGTGAGAGGTTGCCGACAGGTCGCGTCAACTTATCTGTATGAATGTCATGTGAATCTATGAGTCTCGCGCTAGGTCGCCAACAGGGCAGAACCGTATTGACGTTCGTATCCGTAAAGGTTCGTCCTCAACACCTAGCTGTGCGGCGGTCTATTTGCTTTCCATCACCTTCCGCCCGTTGAGCGGCTGGACTGGACGAGCATTGTTGAGAAACTCTCCTCAAATGTGGTGAGGTAACCTGATCAGGGCAATTGGAGCCGGTCGCCTTCTTTAACAACCTTCGTGCTGGTGCGTCCCTGGTATGTGTATTCGACTTTCACGGATTTGTCCGCACCAACGTTTGGATCTCCTCCCATGTTGTTGTTGTTGACTTTCACATTGAGCGTATTGTTCTGTATCAAGGAGCGGAGATGGTTGGTTACGTCGATCCCCCGTCCGTTCTTGCCATAAATAGCCTTGTTGATGTGAAGCTGGCGACCCTGCGCCTGCGCGGGAACCATCGAAACTGTTGCTGTGAAGAGCAAAAGCGCGATCATCGGGAAAACTAAGCGTGGAATGCGCATTTTCGTGTTCCTTTCGGTGTAAGGCCGACGCCTTTTCATTTGAGGATAGGTTCGGACCTGAGGTCGAGGTATTCGAAAAACTACTCCCTGAGAGCACCGAAGAACTACGGTGTCGCCGCGGCTTCATTTTGCAGGCTGTGCAGGCGCGAGAATCGTCCTACTAAAGCGAGCTTTTGGACCAGAGGCCTCAGTGCCTTCGAACCGCCCATCCCAGCATCAGGAGCCCGCTGGCAAAAATCCAGCTGCCGGCTACGCGCACCGAGACGCGGGCCCATTGCGCGCGCAACTGGACAACAAATGCGGTTGCGAAAGCCACGAGCACGAACACAGCGAACACTAATCCGAAGAGAGCAACCGATGCGGTGCCGAACTCCCCCATACCGGTCCCGTTGAGGTAGCCGCTGTATAAGCCGAGCAGTGCCGCTAATGCGGTGAGCAACCGTAGCGAGAGCTTTGTATCAAGAGCCAGCAATCCGCCTAACAGGAGAAACCAGATTGCCGAAACTATAGCGTTCCCATTCGTGGCCGCCGCCCTGATTCCGATGAGGCCACCCAATAGCCATGCTGCCGGTAGCGTGAAAAGCGCCCGTCGTCCGTAAGCAGCGCCGCGCAATCCGGCGAGCAGCGCCAAGGCGAGTACCGGCACGAAGTCCTCAGGGCTCATTAGAAAGTGCATCAACCCATCGTAGATCGGACCCATGCCGGTCGAGTTCAGGTGAGCTTTGGCGGGCATCGGGCAGAGCGCAAAGCAGAACAGTACTGCAGCATAGATTGGCAACCGGGATTTGGTGCCAGAGTTCATACGAAGACCTTCCACAGAAAGAAGAACCCGCCCATCGCGACGCCTGCCCCGGCGAAGCGCAAACATCGCTGGCCCCAAAGCCAACGATGGACGGCACCAATTCCGATTCCAACGGCATGCAGGCAGCTAGTGGCGATGACAAAGCCCATGCTGTAAAGCAAACCGTTCTGTCCGGGCGGCAACTCGGTACCGTGAGCATGCCCATGGAAGATGGCGAAGAAGGCAACCAGCAAGGCGGCCAAGGGGAGCGCTGGACGAAGCGCGAATAGGACTGCCACGCCCAAGAGGATCGCCGAGGCCGCAATCGCAATCTCCGTTCCAGGAAGCGGCACGCCCATCAATCCCAGCATTCCGCCAAACGCCATCACCATCGGAAAGGCAACCGGCAGCACCCAAATCGCAGGACTGCCCAACTGGGCGCCCCAAAGACCCACGGCTACCATCGCCAGAGCGTGATCGAGGCCGGAGATCGGATGCCTAAAACCTGTGACAAAACCCCTGGCTTCGCCTGCCTGTGGGTGCGCGAAGGCAACCTGCGCCCAGAGGATCATTGGAACGAGCACGGCTATCCATCGCGTCGCGGCATGCTGTCGCGTTTTCATTACCCACCTCCCAGGAGAATCGCCAGCCGCTGGAACGTCTAGAATGCGCCTAGCACCCAGTGGTGCAAGTCTAGATTAGCGTAAGCAAAAACATTTGAGGTATTCACAGACTCTCTTCGTAGAATGTGCGCATGGCAATGGGCACGCGCAAGCAGCGGGAGAAGCAAGAGGACATCTGGATTGCGCACACGGAGTTGGCCTCGGCTCCGGGGCATCCGTTCTATCAGCGGCTGAACGAGTTGCTGGAGGCGGAGCGCTTCGACGAGTTTGTCGAGGGGCGGTGTGCGAGGTTCTATGCGGCCAGGATACGGACGGCCTTCAACTGACGCCGGGGATTTACTTTCGTTCGCTGCTGATCGGATATTTCGAAGGCATCGGGGCGGAGCGCGGCATTGCTTGGCGGCTGGCAGACGTCACTGGCGCTGCGGCGTTTTGTGGGCATTGGCCTCGACGAGAACACACCGGACCACGTCCACAATATCGCGCACCCGGCGGTTGATCGATGTGGACACGCATCGCGAAGTGTTCACTTGGGTGCTGGAAGTGCTGGCCGATCGCGGGCTATTGAAGGGCCAGCGGATCGCCATCGATGCCACGACGCTGGAAGCTGACGCGGCGATGCGCTCGATCGTACGGCGCGACACGGGTGAGAGTTACGAGGAATTTCTGCGCGGATGTAGCTCAATGGGCTCGAAACCGATCGAAGACCTTGGACCGTCGGGTAAGACATGTCAAACAGACCTGGGAGTCGCGCTCGAGATGCGTCGAAGATGAGCGGGCGTACCAGCCGCCGCAAGGATGAGCAGCGTGATCTGGACGGGGGCGCAGGTGCGTGGGCGAACGATGTCGTGCCGCATGGGCGGCAAACTCCGGATCGGTAGCTGATGGACGCAACTATGGCGAAGCGGCATGACAGTGGCGGAGTTGGCGGGTGGAGTGAAGCGACGAGCGGTACGCAACGGTCGAAGAGTTGGACCGTAGTATGCGGCGCAGTCCTCCAGAGTGAGAGTTACGAGGTTGCAGCTATATACCGGAGAGCAGCAAGGGCCAGCTAACATGGCCGACAGGCAAGCCAGCTCGGAACAGCAGGCAGTCTATGAGAATGCGGCGGCGGGTGTTTTGACGTAGCGCGGCAAGCAGTTTACTGCGGCGACGTGGCTCCTGAGTTCGGTGGAACGCAGCTTGGGCACAACGTGCTACGAAACTGGCGGCATGCGTCGCGGGCCATCTGCGCTGCGGACGGGCAACATTTTGAAGCGTGCAGTTGATTCATGTCGGAGCGTTCAGAACTTGAGGCTTGATCCTGCGCCAGATGCTGGGTGCGGGCACACCGCGAGAGCTGAGAGACCAGCTCTGGCAGGCTTGTTCTGTTCGTTTTTTACTCTTCTGGGGTCGGATAAATGAATCGGCTTTGCAGAAGCCG
Organism: uncultured Acidobacteriaceae bacterium; assembly: GCA_963782275.1. Taxonomy (GTDB): domain Bacteria; phylum Acidobacteriota; class Terriglobia; order Terriglobales; family Acidobacteriaceae; genus Bog-257. The sequence continues at coordinate 114,014 of CAWAJA010000022.1, forward strand.
GCCTTCCGCATCCGTTGTCAAGTGCTTCGTGAGATTGCGCACCCGGCTACGTCGCCAGCCTTGCAGAAAAACCACCACTTGCGCCACGGGCTGCTAGGCTACCCACGGTGTAGCCGGGGACGGCTTGTGTCCAGCGAGGCCAGCGCACTTCCAGAACTCGGAAGGACCGCTCCAGCAAGAGCACAAGCGCGACGAAGCTGAGCTGGCCGATCTCCACACCCACGTTGAAGGTGACTAAGGCGAGTGGCAACTCGTGTCGCGGTAGACCGGCGCTCGTAAGGGCGCTGGCGAAGCCGAAGCCGTGCAGCAATCCAAAAGCAAACGCCACGACCCAGGGATGGCGAATGGTGAAGCTGGTCTCGCCGCGCCACGAGCGCTCGATTTCAGGACCGAGAAAGAGGATGCTCAGCGCAATCGCAGCATTCAGCGGAAGCATGGGAGCCTCCGCGAAGCCGAGCGTCGCAATCGCCAGCGTGATGCTATGGGCCACCGTGAATGCCGTCACGGTCTTCAGCAGCATCCAGCGATCTTTCACAATCAGCAGTAGCCCCAGCACGAAGAGCATGTGATCGGCGCCAAACAGAATGTGCCGGATACCTTGCACGATATATGTGCCCGCCACTCCCCACGAAGTCTGTGAAGCGGCGAGCTCGACCCACGGTTGCGACGGACGGGCAATGGTGGTGGATTTTCTTCCGTCCAGCATCTCGACTCGCACCAGAACATCGGTGATTGTGCCTTGCAAACCCACGAACTCGATGCGCTTGCCCGCGAGTCCAGTAGGGCCCGCGTCGATCCAGCGGCGCTCGACCAGCGAATCAGCCAGTTCCTGCAAGGAGGGCTCTTTGATGTTCCGCGCGTTATCTGGAAGCTTCAGCATCACCGGCAGCCGCATGCCCGAGAGCAAAGGTGTGCGCCATAACACGCTAAACTGGCCAGGCGCAGTTTCCTTGATTTCGAGGTAGGCAGGGCGAGCTTCGTGCGCCCAGGCATCTGGCATATGAGCCGTAATTGCTAACGCCAGGCCAACGCAGAACCAGCGAAAAACTCTCATCGCGGCATACTCCCGCTTAGAGCGGCACTCTGGACTTGAGCCGCTTCAGATTTATCGATGGTGATCGCGTACTTCTTGCTTAAACGTTCGTAGAGTGATTGAAGCTCCGCCTTCCGCCGCTCATTGAGGAACTCGCGCTCGACAAGGGGACGGACATCGGCCAGAGCCGGCTGTGTGGGCACAATTTCATTCTCCACCAGCACAAGGTGCAGACCGAAGGATGACTCCACTGGGCCTGCCCACTGGCCCGGCTCTATTTTTATTAATTGTTGTGCAAAATCATCACCAAACGATCGCGCCACCTCGCGGAGAGGCACGAGCGGCTGATCCGCGGGCAGCATGGTCGAATCGCCGAGGCGGTCGGTGGAAACATGAGGGCCGCCAGCGCGAAGCTGCGCAAGAATCCTCTCTGCGTCGGCACGGGCGGCGGCGCCGCGACGGGTCGTGTTCACATACACCTGGCGGAAAGCCACCTGAGGCTCGGAGCGGAAAGACTCCGGATGCTGAGTCATCCAAGCCTGCAGTTCGGCGTCCGTGGATGGGTTCGACGCGACCGTATCCTCCGTGATGAACTCCAACTTCTGACGAAGCCTCCGCCTTATGATCACGTCCTCGCGGTCGAGGCCCATCGCCACTGCTTCGCGCACCGCGATTTCCTCCTTGACATAGTCATCGATCAACCCCTTCAGTTCGGCCTCAGATGCGGGCCTTTGCCAGCCGCGGGCGAACCCCACCGCCAAGGTCTCGATTTGCCCTTGCGTGATGACGATGCGGTGCGAGCCGGGGCTCGCACTCCCTCCGCTCCACCTGAAGAAAAGGAAGATGAGGAAGCCCAAGACCAGGAAATGGACGAGCGGCTCGCGAAGGAATGACTTCACGGAAGCTGCTGAGGGAATCCAGCGTGCCCGTCGCATGGTGCGGACGGGACGGACGTCACTCTCGTAGGCGCAGTCTACCGGGACATCTTTTAATGTTCCGGGGTATACCAGATCGGCGATGTCCATGCTCTCTCCTGTTCCTTCATCGGTACCTCGGGCGACATTTTGTCCCCGAAGCGCACTGCGTCATAGTCGGTCCAGCGCGGTGTCGGAATCTCAAGCACCCGCACATAGTAGAAAGCGCGCTGCGACGGGTCGAAGTTTGGGTCCGTCCAAACGCCCATCAGTTCAGGATCCCCGATGGTGTTGGTCCAGGTGGCGGTGGTTACGTCCACGGTATCGCCGACTGCGGGTAACTTGCCGCCCGGCCTAAGCTTGCGGCGGTCGGCGTTGCCCCAGACGACGTCGTAGATCTTCTCGTGGGTTTTGCCATCTTTGTCGAGCCAGCCTTTGATGATCTGGACACGATCAAGGTTCGCACCGATGGGATCTTTCATTGCCGCCACAAGAAAACTGGGGCCCTTCGCTCCATTGGTAGCCTTGGGCAGATCGGCGCCCATAGGCACGCCTTTGCGATAACCGATCTCCGCGAGGTAGCGGGTGCGGGCATCCTGTGGGTTGAAGTCCCAGCCACCGAAGAATCGCACCGTCATGCGCGTCCCGGAGGTGGCATAGCATTCCTTACGCATCATGGCGTCCCACAAAGCTTCTCGCGTATTCTCGGTTGCCCACACCGCCGCATATCCCGCAGCCGTGTAGATCCAGTCTTTGCGAGTGAAACCCAGCCCCTGCTTGGCGACACCGGCCCAGCGACCGGGGTGCGGCTCCTGAATCGGGAACTTGCCGAAAAAGTTGTCCTCTTCAATTGAGGTCAGCGAATTGTGGACGTCGGTACCGCCGATCATTCCGATCTTGAACGGATTGACTCCAATCTTCTGCTCCAGAGCGAGGCCGTTGAGCAGCGCGCCACGAATGTACATATACGGCCGCATCTCCGGTGTCGTTGGCTTGCCCTCGAGTGTCAGGTTTCCCACATCCCAGCCAACCACGGCGTAATTGGCGAATTCATCGTTGGGCGAGAGTGTAGGATGCGTCTCGCTCGTACCCTTGGTCTGCATGGCCTCGTGAAGTGGCTCCCATCGCTGCCTTCGCTTCGCGTAATCGGTGGTCATGGGATTGCCCTCGAAATCGGTAAGGGCGAACATCAGTCCGTTAGACAGATTTCCGTTGTGGGGGATGGCCAGGAGCTTACCTCCGGTCTTCTGTTCGTACTTGGCCATCCACTCCCAGAGCTTCTCCGGGTCCTCGCTCTGCCATGAGGAGAACGGGATGATCTGGTCGGCCTTGTCTTTGTTGTCCCGGAACAGTATGTTCCGGTGGAGATTGTTGCCGCCTGGCACCGAGGTCCACTCGTAGCCGATCATGGCGGTGAAACGACCCGGTTCGTTGTACTTCTCGGCCAGGGCGGTATAGGCCTGCCAAACCGACTTAACCAGAGGTCCTACTATTTTCGGATCGGTGACGACCGATGGGAGCTTACCTTGTGCCTGGTCAGAGACAACCTCGTTCTTTGCCTTCAGAGCCTCCTCCCCGCCGGCTTTCAGCGCCTCGCTCCAGCGCTTGACCGTCGGGTCCGCCATCATCACCGGACTGCCCTTATAGACCTCGTACATGACGCCAAGGCCCTCGGCATGGTCCGAAATCACCAGGAAGTCCAGGGGCCGTGACAGCTTCACCGGCACGCCCGACGACGAAGTAACCTGTTCGCCGCGCGCGAACTTGTAGGAGTCCTCGGGGCCTAGCCGGTCGCCAGCCATGAACGCGTCGCCCGAATTGGCAGTGTGATGGTGGGTGTCGCCGAAGTAGACATGGGTCGGGTATTTGCGGTTGGCATACGGAGAATAGTCGCGGTTCCAATTGCCCATTGCCTCCGGCTGCGCTGCTGGCGCATCAGTTTCGGTGTCAACAACGCCCTTCGCCGCGACTTGGTCAGCAGCATCGGGTTGCTGATCCGTGGATTGGGTTGCCTTTGGACTGCTGAAGGCAGCGGTCAGCACGAGAACAAACGCAACTGCAACCGCTACTATGGCAGCCGAGTAGCCGAAAGTCTTTCGTTTCTGCGTCGTCATGAGAAGCCTCTGTTTCTTTTCGATCTCCAACCACGAGCCCAACGGGTCGTCAGAACTTGAAGACGATCTTGAGAAAGGCTATGTTTCCCTGCAGCCGGTTCTTGGTGTAGACCTCAGGCAGCCACTTGAGATCTCCAAGAATTTGCACCTTCTTCGTCTTCTTAAGGTAGGTGAGCACCGGGCCAACCCCGACATCAGTAGCCTTGAATTCTCCGAAGGTTGCACCAGGACCGCTGTCTCCAGTGAGTTGTTGGTAGTAGAACGAGGTGACTCCAACACCAAATAGCCCTTTTCCAAGAGGCAGATGTTGGGCCAATGTGCCCTCCATGTGGAATTGGGTTCCTGTTTGGTAGTGCGTCGCGTCGTCCTCGGTATTGAAGTCAAAACCAATAAACAGGTCGGCCTCGCGCCCATTCTTCGGCCCCAGGTACATGAACGCGACTGTCGGCTCGGCGGTCGCATAGTTCTTTCCCGTATTCGCCAGCCGGTGCAGTTGGTAACTGCCGGTCGGCAGATACTCGGCAAACCGGAAGTTCACGTTGAAACTTGGATTAACGTTATAGTTGACCATCAGCGGCATAACGACCAAGTCACCCAGCGACCCAAGGCTACCCGAGCGCTCAACATTGATCCCCCCACCGATCGGCACGACTGCATTCGCATCGATGGTTACTTGGAGAAAAGGCACTGTAGCCGACATGGCATAACTCCAGCGCTTGGGCAGATCCAGTGGAGGTCTCCAGAGGAGGGTGATGCCTTCTCCCCATGACGTTGCGTGAACCCCAAGAGCTGTGACGCCTGCAATCGGCAGGGGTTGGTTCTTTCCAGCCGATCCGCCGTAATAGATCTGGTTGTATCGAACAATAAAGGCGGGATCGGGTGGCACGGCGTCGGCAATATCCGCCATCGAACCTGGGAAATAGTGCCCGGTGCCGCCCTCCTCGGCCATCGCTGTCCGCGAGCCGCATATAAGGGCGATGCCGAAAGCCACGGAGACCGCCAGCAGCAACCTCTTTAACGAAAGACTCTTCAACTCAGTTCCTCGTTTTCTGCAACAACAAATTCGCCTGGAAAGGGTCACAAGTTAGGGTTGCAACCAAAGCATCCCGGGTTCCTAGGCGCACGTGGGCAAACAAATCACCATGAAAAGCCAGCCGATCAGAGAAATGGCGGAGATCGGTCTTCGACTCCCGGGTGGGAGGAGAATTTGGATACCTTCGACCATGACATTCCGATCCGACTCAATGCGATTTCTGCATCATTTCCTGCCTTGTTTTTGCGGCGTGTACCAGATGGGCGAAGACCAGGCCCGCTCTTGCACCGTCGATGCCTCATCGGCCAACAATGGCAGGCCGGCCCGCACCGCGTCATACGTGCTCCATCGCGGAGTCGGGATCAGTAGCACTCGAACGTAGTACAGCGCTGGCTGCTTCGGGTCGAAGTTCTTGTCGGTCCAAGTGCCCATCAACTCCGCGCTGCCGATCGTGTTGGTGTACGTGGCCTTTGTCAGGTCAACCGTGTTGCCCACTGGAGGGACTTTCCCTTTTGCATCGCGCGACCTCTTGCCCGACCAGACCACGTCAAAGACCTGATCGTGCGGCTCGCCCTTCGCGTCAACCCATCCCTTGACCACTTGGATCCGATCGATGTTGGCGCCTTCAGGCTCCTTGACCGCCCAGACGGTGAAACTTGGTGCTTCTCTAGCAGGACCTTTGAGCGTTCCGCCCATCGGAACGCCCAAGGCGTAGCCGCGTTCGACAAGGCTGGTTGCGTTGACTGGGGTTTCTACTTTGCCGAGCTGGCCAAAGAAGCGCACCTTGATGCGCGGCCCACTCGTGGCAAAGGTTTCTCGCGCCTTTAACCCGTCCCAGATCGCCTCGCGGGTATTCTCGGGCGCCCAGACGCCGGTGAGCGCACCAGGATTCAGGTCTTTGCCCTTGATCCAGCCTCCGACCTCGCCGGTCCGCCGTTTCTCTACCGTGTTGTCGGCCGCGCCATGACTGCCGACCGCGAAGTTGTCCTCAGCGACATTTCCCATTAAGGCATCATGGTTGTCCGTACCACCCACGAATCCGTAGTGGTACGGATTGATGCCCAGGGAGTTCTCGTAGGCAAGGCCCTTGGTCACGCCATAGCGAACCCAATTGCTCTTTCCGTATTTCTTGTAATCGCGATCGCTGTAGTCCCCGATGGAGTCGGCGTTCTCGAAGTTGGAGAACTCGTCAGCGCTCCAGAACCAGCGGTGTACTTCGGAGTTTCCCTTGATCTGCATCATTTCGATGAGCGGCTCGAAGCGGCTGCGCATCTCGGCATACTCTTGGGTGATCGGATCTCCCGCCGAATCATTTGGAGAGAACATCATGCCTTTACTGGCATTGGAATTATGCGGGATGGCGATGACATGCATCCCCTGTGTTTCCAGACTTGCGAGCCATTTCCACAGATCCTCTTCGTGATTGAGGTCGATGTAGCTCATCGGCCGCTCGGGCACGTTCATATCGCGGAAGAAGACGTTGCGGTGGAGGTTGGCTCCCTTCCAGGCGCAGCTCCACTCAAAGGCCGGAATGGTAGTGAACTTCCCCGGTTCGTAGTTTTCCTCGGTGGCAGCCAGGATCTCTTTCCAGGCGTTCACCGAAGTCTCCGGACCAGCGTAGAAGGGTGGGTGTTGCGGCGTCGTCGAGCGATTGCTCTTGACTACGTAGTCGAGGAACCACTTCTCGCGTTCCTCCATCGAACTCAAGCCGCGTAATTGCTTTAGCAGATCCTGATCATGGCCAGGGAGCTCCGTCGACCATGGTGGAGTACATCTCGCCGATGTACTCGGCGTGGTCGGTGACTGCAGCCCAGTCGAGGGGCTTGGCGAGTTGGACTTTCACCCCGCCGACTTCCACCGCCTCGCCCTTGGCGAAGTGGTAGGCGTCGGACGGCATTAGCCGCGCGCCACCGATGTAGGCATCCAGTGAATAGGCAGTGTGCAAGTGCTGCTCGCCGAAGTAGGCTTCCTTCAGTGGGTTGTGCGGGATCGCGGTGGTCGGCTTCGGAGGTGCGGCCGCTAGCACATCGGCTGGTTTCGCTCCCCCAGCCGGCTTACTGCACGCTATCGTGAATAGGCAGGCAGCGGCAGCAAGCGCAAACGCGGCGGCGTGAGCGACCCGGTTGGTCTTCCAGGCCTTGTCTCTCAACATCTTCATCATCATCATGGTGATGCCTCTTTTGGCTGGATTCCAGTTTGTCCCGGCACACCGCAGAAGCCCCCCAGCATCCGCGGTGCGCGGCGGGACACGCGAGGAGTGCGGAGGCGATATGTTATCGAGACCGGGATAGCGCCCGCTTCCCAGCTCGAGTAGCATCCTCGTGTTCTTAAACTGTCGGGGATAGAGGCGATTACGACAATCCGTAAAACCTACAGAAATGATGGGTAGTAAAAATACGGGTGTGGCTGGTTATCGCCTGACGGCGTTTACATCTGAACGTGGCAGTGAGTGACTCGGAGTGCCGCGGTTGCGGGGGGTAACCGACTTTTGCCAGCAAGCAGTGCTGGATACCGTAAAATTACGGTAGTACACTGAAGAGGAATTAGGGTATGCTGGCGGCAATATAGGGGCGTGATTTTTCCTCACCGCTGATCGAATGCTGCACTAGCCAACAGGATTTTGCGATCGGGCGATCGGGCTCCAAATTCTTTCCCAGGGAGAAAACCATGCGGCCCACACTCCTGATTGCCGATGACCACCAGCTCTTTGCGGAGAGCCTTCGCTCCTTGTTAAGCCCGGTTTATGACGTAGTTGGCATAGCTACCAATGGCCGGGAACTCACCGAATTGGCTATCCGACTTAAGCCAAATCTGATCCTGACCGATCTCTCGATGCCTCTATTGAACGGTCTTGACGCGGTGCAAAATCTCACAGCAATGGGTCTGCGCAGCAAGTTCATCGTTCTGACGATGCACGTGGACATGAGCCTTGCGGTGCAGGTGTTTCGAGCGGGAGCGTCCGCATTCGTCATCAAGACCGCGCGCGGCGATGAACTAAAGGAGGCCCTCGCAGTTGTGTACCGTGGCGGGCACTACCTCAGTCCGCAGTTCCCCTGCGACCTCGTCACAGTTCTCGCGGAAGCTGCCCATCGCCCAGCGTCCGACCGGGCTCCGCAGCTCACCCGGCGCCAGCGCGAAGTGCTCCAGCTCGTGGCCGAGGGAAAAACCATGAAAGAAGTCGCAGCTCAACTCAACATCTCGACTAGGACCGCAGAATCGTACAAATATCATTTGATGAACGTGCTGGCGATCCGTACCAATGCCGAACTGGTGCAACATGCCATCAAGATCGGTTTGATCACTGTTAGACCGCTCGACAGTACCGTTTAGCACTGAGCCGGTCATTGATGTGCTTCCAACTAACCTGCAGCGTCCTAAGGGGAGAGAAAAGTGAACGCCCGTGCTGTATCGCCAAGCTTGGACGATAGCCTGCTGCGATCCTTTGTTGAGGCGCTGCCCGATCCGTGCGTGGTCATCGATGGCGCCGGCCGCGTGCTTGCCGTTAATCGTGCCTGGAGGGAACTCCCTCGAAGGAATGAAGCTATTTTCGCCGCCAGCAACCCAGTGGGAATGGACTACCTGGCGCTATTTCAATCCTCGACTGCTGATGATGGGGTGTCCCGTGCGCTGGCCGGTATCAAAGCGGTCTTAAGCGGACAAAGGGAGCACTTTGAGCACGAGTACATACGCCCCATGCCACCCACGTTTCTCTGGTTCCGCATGACCGTACACCCGTGGCGGGAATTCGGTACAAACGCGATCATCTTCCACCGTGATATCACTGCCGAGAGATTTGGCCGCCTAACTCCACAAACGGTCGACCAGGAGTTTCGCTCGCTGGCCGACGCTGCACCCGTGATGATCTGGATGGCCGGACCTGACAAGGCATGTATCTTCGTTAGCCGCCAGTGGCTGGAGTTTACCGGTGGACGGCTCGAGGACGCCCTTGGGGATCGGTGGCCGCACTTCGTACATCCTGAGGATCGCGATGCGCTTAGGGCGACTTTCCACGCTGCCTTCGACCAGCGACACGAGTTCGCGCATGAATATCGCTTGCGACACAAAGATGGCGGCTATCGCTGGGTCCGGGATCGCGGATCGCCACGTTTCAATGCGCAGAACCAGTTCCTGGGTTTCACTGGCTCAGTGTGGGACCTGAGCGAACAGAAACGGGCGACCCGACACGCACGCTTGGTACAGGACGTTGCCGAGATTGCGAACTCCGCGACGACTATGCGTGAAGCCTTGCAGCGGTGCCTCAATGTGATCTGCGAAACGATGGCGTTTCCAGTAGCTCACGCTCTCCTCATCAACGATGACGAGCCGGAAATGGCGAAGTCTGCGCACATCGTGTACGTCAAGGACCGGGAACGTTTCGCCACCTTGTTCGACATGAGCAGTCGTATGACGTGGCCGACCGACGTAGGCGCGCCTGGAGAGGTGCTCCGCACAGGCAAACCCCTCTTTCGAGACATATCGAACACTGCTAAAGACCCGAAGCGCTACCCGCGAGAGCAGGCGTCCCTTGACGCAGGTCTGCGCACTGGCATTCATCTTCCAGTCCTGGTGGAAGACAAAGTCGAAGCCATCATCGAATTCGGAAGCGAAGGGCTCGTTGCATCGGACCAGGAAGTAATCGACACTTTGGTAGCGGCTGGCGAGCGGCTTTCCCGCTTCTTCGAACGACGCCGTGCACAAATCAAATTCCTAGTGCAGAAGGAAGAGCTACAGGCCTCGGCGGAAAGGCTTTTCGCCATGGCCGGACGTCTCGTCGATTCGCAAGAGGAGGAGCGGCGCAGAATCGCGCGTGAAATTCACGACGACTTTACCCAGCGCCTGGCTCTAGTTTCCGTGAAAATTGGAAACCTCGCTGGACGTGATCGAGCCACCACGCTTGGCGAAATGGATGCAGGTCTTGAGGACGTCAGAGAGTCGATTGTCGCCGTTGCCGGGGACCTGCGCGACCTATCGCACCAACTGCATCCCACAATGCTGGCATTACTGGGACTCGTCCGTGCCTTGCGAGCGCTATGCGAAGAGTTCCAGCGTGCCCGCGGAATCGAGACCGCGTTCGAAGTGTCGGCTTCCGACCAGGACGCCTCAGAGCAGGCCGCGATCTGTTTGTACCGTGTGCTGCAAGAGAGCCTTATGAACATCGCGAAGCACTCCGACAGCACCAGCGCGCGCGTGAGCCTTACCCGGCAGGCAGACCAACTTGAAATGCGTGTTCGCGACGAGGGCCAGGGTTTCGACCCTGACGCGGAAGGCCGTCAAGGTATAGGCCTGGTGAACATCGAAGAACGCGTGCGGCTCCTGAGTGGAAAACTGGTCGTAAACAGTAATCCCGGGGGCGGCACTGAGATTGTTGTGCAAGTTCCGGCGGTGCCACTAACTCAACAGGAACCTGGCTAGCCAGGCCATTCCGCAGCATGAGCCGCTCTATCCTCAGACTCTGGCCTCTTTGGAGAAATCGTGAGACTGACGTTGGATGCAGTCATCTTCGGCCTGACGGCTGCCACGATGCTGGTTGTAGGGCTGGAACTTGAGATTAGCAAAATCCCAGACCTTGCCCGGCGAAGGCTCCTATTGCCAGGACTCCTGCTTAGCCAGATGCTGCTCCTTCCGGCGCTCGGCATCCTGGTGATCCGCACAGTGCCCATGTCAGAAACAACGAAGATTGTTGTTCTCATGCTTTCGGCCTGTCCAATTGGCAATATTGCAAACTTCTTCACGTTGCTCGCACGGGGCAATCTGGCACTCTCGGTATCGGCCAGCGCCTGTTCCTGCTTGTTGGCCCCCATCGTGATTCCCCTGACGTTTGCGCTCTATGGCCAGTTGCTTGGTGGAATGTTCCTCTTCATGGTTCCATCTGGAACGTTGCTAGCTAAGATCTTCGCGCTGACGTGGGCGCCAATCCTTTTGGGAATGGGATTGAGAAGTTTTCGGTCCAACAATGTGGCAAGATTCTCGCTGCTTCTTCAGGCCGCTTGCGCGATCGGTATCGTGGCTCTTTGCGTGTTCATATGCGTGACACGAGCGGGCCAGCTGACCACAGACTTGAAGACCAATCTTACGGTCAGTGCAACGCTAGTCTTGGCGGCATTGGCTGGGGCAGCCGGGATGAGCCGAGTTCTGCGACTGGCCGCCCGTGACGCAGTCTGTTATATGACTGCTTTCCCTGCACGAAACATAGGCGTGCTCGCCGTCATTGCCGTCACGACACTGCATCGGTTCGACGATCTTGTTTTCATCCTTGTCTATTTTGTTCTGGAGACTGTGGTGATGTCGGCCGTTGTTGTTGCCTATCGCTGGCGCAGCTCCTTGCGAGCACTGCCACCTCGCGCGTTCGGCGAGGCTCAACCACCGACCCCCGGATAACTGGCAGCTTCTGCGAGAACAATGGCCAGGTCGGAGGGTAACTGCGAGCTCAGGTAACTTCCGCCTCCCCGTACGACCTGGAGGGCCTTCCTGAATTCTTCGAGAGTTGCTGTCTTTAACACGAATGCAGACGCTCCCGAACGAAACGCTTCCACTGCGAGGCTTACATCCCTGTGCATCGTAAGAACGATGACCTTGCTATGCAGACCCGTTGTCGCGAGAGCGCGGACGGCTTCCAGGCCGTTTAAGACCGGCATCGAGATGCCAGTCACGATCAGATCTGGCTCAAATCGCACAGCCAGTTCGGTGAGCTCCCGCCCGTTGGTGCCAATGCCTACGATTTCATAAGCCGGACTCAACATTGCGCTGAGGGCATCCGCATACAGCCGGTGGCCATCGGCAATTAAGACTGTCGGCCGCATGGGTTGCTCAACTAGCAAAGGAGCTGGTGCCCAGCCGCAAAATTCCCGGTTGGCCAACTCTGGAATTTGATCAGAGGTAGGGAAGAATCACTACCTGTAGCTTTGAACTGAGCGCTCGAAGACTTGCCAGGGCGCACCCTCATTTCATCGCCGCCAGCAGGCTTTTCAAGATCACCTTCAGTGGAATCTGCGCAAGAATGGCTGGCAGCATCGCAATCGCGACTGCAAGAACTGGCGCGACCAACGAGCCCTTATCCAGCGGCAAGGGTTTCATCTCTTCGATGTTGTGGAAGCTGGAAGCTAGATCGGTGAGGCTGCTAATCTCGGGCGCTGCCAGGAACTCGAGTTCCCGACCCTTCCGATGAAGGATCCACTTGTCGTGAAACTCGGTGCTGTGGATATGCGCCAGGCTCCCGTATTGCAGGATACCCTTGCGGCGCAGGGGAGCCAGCTTCGGGACAAAGAACAGCAAGGGGCCCACCGCAATCAGCACGACCAGCACGAGCAACAAGATTGCAGGAAGCTTGAAACTCCCCAGGTCCGCTCCCGAAAAGAGAATCTCGTGACGCCAAGTTGCCCCTACCGCCGCAGCAACCGCAAAAGCGATTGGAGCGAAAGCCACAGTAGACATCCCCAAGAACCCTATGCCGGCATGCTGGTCGGGACGTGAAACCATCAGCTGCAAATTCATGCGCGACAGCTTGAATAGGAAGAACGTCCACAGCAGCCACTTCCACAGGCAGAGACCCACCAGAAACTGGTAGATCAACTGGCTGACGATTGTGTAATACCAGCCGGCAGGACTTAGGTAGGCGCCTTCAATGGCCCAAGGGCCAGCCAAGCTGATCTTCCCAGTGAATGACGAGGCAACGTGGAAACACACCAGAGCGGCAATCGCCAACTCCGGCAGCATTGAATCGCGGAGGCGAATGAGCCACCCGACCGTTTCATCGAATCGCGGCAAGTCAGAAGGTGCGATAAGGTCTTCGCGCACCTGACTCAAGATCATGCGAAACTTTGACTCCATCAGAACCTGGCCGAGCAGAAGGACAGGCGCCGCGATGAGCATCCTCGATGCAACCCTGTAGTCGGCAAGTAAAGCGACGACAGCGCCCGGTTGGAACAGGGCGGTCAAGAGTACGAGAGGGATCCACCCCATCGCGACGGCGAAAATGAGGCGCCGTCCGAGGTTCCATTGGTGCGGGAGAATGAGTCGGGTCTTGAGCTGCGCGCGGTAAAACGGTCCCCCGCGAATAAGAGAAACTTCGGGATCGAGAACGTCCACGTTCCCCTCTGGCGTGTCTTTCATGCTCACCTTCTAAGGCGTTGTATTGGCCGAGCGCTTATAGAGAAACTTCACTTGTCTATACCTGAGCTTGGGGGAAAGCGCTCGCACCCCCCAGCATCGCTCAAGTCCCCCGTCGCAACATCCGCTTTGGTTCCACGCCGCTCTCCCCATTTCTGGAATGTAGCTTCAGAAGTGCCCGCAAGGTATTCGGAAAACTACGTCGCTAGCCCCCGAAGAACTACGGTGGGGCCGGACCGTCAAGCCAACGGAGACGAGCCCGGACAAGCCAACTGGGTGCGGCAAGTGGGTTCGGATCCAGAAGGCAAGGCGGATCGTCGTGGATGGCTCGGAGTCTGAGGAGGCCATCGCTGGCCAATACCTCGGTGCCCGCCGCACCTGGAGTCCTGGCCAGTGACGAAGCTTACAACCGCTAACTGTTCCTCCACTCCTACTTCTTTCCGATGAGCCCGCCAACGGCCTTTGTGGGAGCGGCTGTCGCTGCACCAGGGACTGCTACCGCTCCCGACGCCGCACCTTTCACCGCACCGGTGGCGAGGCTTCCAGCCACTCCTCCGACATCTGGAATGAATTTCGGATCCGAGGTCGTACCCTCAATGGCAAATGGGATACCACCCTTGCCGCTGCCAACCGAGGCCACCTTGCTAACGCCGCCTACCATTCCTCCACTCAGATTCGCCAGCATTTTGAAGGCGAGCGCTCCCTCCGGGCTTACCGTACCGGCTCCTGTGATCACTCCAATGGCAGGAACATCAAGATTAATGTTGTTAGCCTGCGTGCCTTCAGGCGAGACCCGCGCGTCCAGACTGAAATTGCGAATCGAGGTATCGGGGCTTGATACCGCCTTTCCGGCAAATGCCGACATGGCTCCCATCTTTGATCCCAGATTGAAGCCGGACAGGCTGGTATCGGAGAGCCGCACTGGGCCGGTGATGACCAGTTTGTCGACCGGCCCAGCGATGTCCAGTTTCGCGGACAGCGTGCCACCCTTCAGTTGCGAACCTGTGGGAAGCACTATGCCGAGCGCAGGCGCCATCGCCTCTAGCTCTTCAACTTGCATAGCTGGCGCGTTCAGCTTGAGGTTCACTACCTCCGTCTCACCCTGGGTGCGGAATGTTCCTGTCAGATGGGCCTGCGCCTTGCCTATAGAAATATCGCCTTGCGTCACAGTTCCCGACTCATTGGCGAGATCGACCTCTACCGTGTGCTTGATTACAACAGTCTTGGGCGCGGGCGTTCCCTTGGGTGACAGCTTCAGTTTTGTGCCAGTAAAGGTTCCGATGGCTTTTGCCTGACTTCCATTGGAGCTTAGTGTCCCATCAAAGTTCGCCATCCCTGCGATACCGGTCGCCGGATCAACGAATCCGTAGGCCGCGATATTCATGTTGTTGACCTTGACCGCGGTCTCAAACGGAGTCTTGGCGGCATCCGCAGGGTCAATTGGGCCGGCTTTCCCCGAGATGTTCGCGTCCCCTCCGCCGGGCAGCACCGCCGTGAGCTTGAACGGGAACTGGGAAGTGGCGGACAAATTTGTCACCTCGATATTGACCTGGTCGTAGACTCGAGGCTTCCGTGAGGAACCTACCTTTTCAACCGTCAGCCTGGCGTTGTTCACGCTGAGCTTGCCCACTGAGACATCTGGCGGCGGACCCGACTCGCCACTTTTTGTCTCCGCCGGCTTCTTCGTAGAAGGTCCGCCGAGACTGGAGAAGTTCCATGTCCCGTTGGTGGCCTTGAGCAGGTTGATTTTCGGCTGCTCCAGCACGATCTCGGTCACTTTCACCTTCCTCGAGAAAATAAGCGGCATCAGTTCGACGCCAATCTTCAGCGATTGTGCCGTGACGAACGGCGATTTGCTGAAGGCAGGATCGTCCGCGATCGCAATATTGTCAGCTTCGACGTGACCCGAGAGGATCGATAAACTCAGATTGCCGATCGTAACCTGCCGCCCCAGCGCGCTGCTCGCCTCCGATTCAATCTTCGGGCGGAAGCTGTTCACGTTAATCAAGAAACGGGAGTGCAATCAGGATCAGGACAAAAACCGCGAAGGCAATTAGCGCGGCGCGTAACCAATGTTTTTTCATAAGGGGTATTCCTGTTCTTGCGGGCTGTCCGCCCGAAATACGCGCCTGGCTTTATCCAGCCCGTTTTATATTTGCGTTGCTTTTATTGAGGGGTATGCCGCCTCCAGCGCCTGCAACTCAGAATTCACGTGAGTAAGCATTTCCTGGAGTTGTACCTGAGATTCTGCCGGTGTTTTAGGACAGTCAAGCCAACATTCGATGATTTCCCGTTGCCACCGCAGTGCCAGCAGCCTCTGCAGTCTCGACTCAGGATATTTCGACTGTTCACAACTGATACCGATACCTGTGAGTTGCATGCCGGATTCCTTTTGGAACGTCGATACGCGGATCGAACTAGGCTTGAACCATAGTTGTCGGAAAATGTCATTTCCGACTCGCTGGAAAACCTTGAGCGAGTTGACCTTCGCGGTCCATGCCACTTCACCCGTTCCCGGAGCATAGTTTCTGGGCCGCCACTCCGGTACTCGGAAAACTACTCGATTACTTGCCCGTAGAACTACGGTGTCACGAGGGCCGGAAGGTATGGAAGCGAGGCCAGAGAATTCGGCCAGCGGAACAGGTTGCCGATGCCGTATTTCTTCGGTGTTCCAGTCGAGTAGTTTTCCGAGTACCGCAGTAGCGGCTCCAAGGCTATTTTCTGTACTGAGGGAAAGGCTGCCTGCCGCGAGAGCGACCTTGAGTAGCCAGGAGAGTGTCAGCCGTTACAAGAATTTGGCGATAGCAAGCACCGTTCCCTCTCTTGTATTGAGACCCAGGTTACATGCGACGACAAAGCCGCCTTTCTTGCGACCGAAGCGCCGCCGCAATAAGTCAGAGATGGAGAACAAATTGATGAAACGAAACGTTGGATACGCAATCGCATTGCTGATGCTCGCAACTGGCCTTGCTGCGCCGTTGCCGGCGCAACAGCCCAGTCCCCAAAAATCGGACCTGATCGATCCGGTGGCGATGGATGCCCTGAACCAAATGGGCACCTACCTTCGATCACTCAAGGACTTCCAGGTTACGGCGGCGGTCACTTCCGAGGATGTTCTGGCGGACGGAGAGAAGTTGACGTACGCTCACACCACCAGCATCCTGGCCGCCCAGCCCAACCGGCTTCGTGTCGAGGTTCAAGGGGACCAGAAGTCGCGCCTGTTCCTCTATGACGGAAAAACATTCACTCTTTTCGCCCGTCGCGCGGGGTATTACGCAACCGTGGACGCGCCCGCGACCATCGGTCAATTGATCGACGTCGCTAGCGACAAGTACGGCATCGAGATCCCCCTTCTCGATCTCTTTCTGTGGGGCGGCCCGCGTGCCTCGACCAACGAAATCACTGAAGCCAGCGATTTTGGACCGGGTGACGTCGGCGGAATCACTTGCGAGCATTATGCCTATCGGCAGCCTGGCCTTGACTGGCAGGTCTGGATCCAGTTGGGCGACCACCCACTGCCCAAGAAGCTCGTATTGACCACCACCACAGACGACGCTCGTCCCCAGCACATATCGGTCCTTATCTGGAACCTCGCGCCGTCCTACAACGATGCGGCCTTCGTCTTCGATCCTCCGGCGGATGCCCACAAGATTCCTTTCGCCGAAGACATATCCGCCGCCGCAGGCAGCAACTAGGAGCTATAGCATGAAAATCAACATTCGACCCTTTCTATCGTTCTCGCTAGCGCTCCTTTTGGTCGCACCATCCGTTGCCGCAACGCGCCCTGGTGGTGGCGGTGGTAACAGCAACAATGGATCGGTGCGTTCGAGTTCGCGCAGCAATGTCAACCAGCCGAGTGGCGCCAAAAGCGCTGCTTCTAACCGGAACGATGGCTCTAACCGGAATACCAACCGGAACACGAACGTCAACAACAATACGAACGTCAACCGGAATACCAACGTCAAAACACCAACGTTAACGTCAACCGCGACGTCAACGTGAACACTCACAGTAGCTACAACTCTTACGGTGGCGGAGGTTGCTGCTATCACAGCGGGGTTGGTACGGCCGTGGCGGTTGCAGCAGCGACAACAGCGACTGCGGTGGTGGTCGGCTCAATGGTTCATACCCTTCCGCCCAATTGCACGACAGTCGTGGCCAACGGCGTTACCTACCAGCAGTGCGGCGGCAGTTATTATCAGCCGCAATTCTCTGGCGGAAACACGACCTACGTCGTGGTCAACAACCCTAGCTAACCAACAAGCACGATGAGGGGTTTCCCTGGAAAGAAAACTGTGAGACCCCTCAAACTCTGGAGGGTGTCGAAAGTCCATCGAGCAGGTGTTTCGGGCGTATCCGAAATGCCCGGACAACCCGGCTCAGAATTGTTTTGAGTGATCGATACGCAGTGGAAACCGCCGGCTCGTCTATCGCCAGGAGTTTGGGGCTGCCGTCCATCGTTGGAATGTGGGCAAATACCGTCGCTTGTGGCAGACAATGCAGCGCCCCGGGCATAGGAACAGGCGAGGCAGGATGACCATTTCAAGCCATCCCTCAGGAGGCGTAGCTCTGAATTGGCTTCCCCTACACACGGCACAGTGGGCTGAAAATAGGGTCATTTGCGAAAAGTAAAGTCGTTCCCGCAACGAACGATCAGGTTCTTTGCGTCTATTCCGTGAGCTGCGAAACAAACCGTTACCTGCTAACGGTGATGTTCACCGAGTGGCTATCTTTGCTTCCGCCGCGATGGAGCCTGCCTCTGCGGAGGTCAGCGCGGCGTGGTCGCAAGGCATGTAGCCGCTGGTGCAAGCCGTGTAATTGCGCTGATGATCGGCTACGATTACAGCACTCAATTCGGTAGCCGATAGTTTGGAGCGGTCACAAGTTGCCCAACCATCCCCCCTGACGCCGAACCGGCTGCCAGCGGTGGCAGGAATTTCGCTTTGTCCTCATGCACCTTCGGACTGGTCTTCCCTCAGGTCGGAGCTGCGGTCCTGAACGAACAACTCACCTTGTGCCACTCGGCGCATCGCATCCACGAGACCGGGCCCATCCATCGAACGATAGACGACTCCCTGTGCTCGTAACCAACGCCCGTAGGCGGCCCGGTCGTTGTCCTCGGCAAGCAGCAGCAGCGCAGTCCGGTCCCGCCTCAACACCGGCTCGATCTTCGAAAACGCTGGCAAGAAACTCGTCGACAAGAGCAGCACCTTAGGTGTGATCGTTTGCAGCGCTTGCAGCAACTGCTCGGGAGAACGTGGCTGGACTACCAGGCGAACGTCGTCGGTGCCTGCCAGTATCTCCGCCATCCCAATACGAAAAAGCTCCTCATGGTCAGCGATGATAACGTCGATCATGACTGCTCCTCCCAGTCCAGCCGAACCGCGTATTTTTGGTTCCGAGCTGTTTAGGGTAGTCTGCTGCTCTTAAGAAAACTGTTCAAAATTGCTCACATTACCATTTAAGTAGGGGTCGGAATGTCCGACTCTGGGTGGGGCGCTTATTCGTGCAGAAGGAAGGTGAGCAGCGCCCGGTGTACTCGCAAGCTGCCGTTGTAATCGATGAGGCCCATCTTGCGAAACCGGTTCATAAAGAAGCTTACTCTCGACCGGGTGGTGCCAATCATCTCCGCCAGGGTGCCCTGGCTCACCTTCAGGATGACAGGATATGGCTTGGATTGCGTCCCAAAGTTCGCAAGCAACAGGAGCATTCGTGCCAGCCGCTTCTCGCTGGAGTTGAAGCGTTGATCGAGGAAGTCTTCTTCGATTCGGACAACGCGAGAGAGCAGATGCGCAATCAATAGCCTTGCGAAGACAGGGTCATCGTGGATGATGCGAACGACGATCGCCTTTTCCACTCGCACAATTGTGGACAGCTGCACTGCTGTTGCGGTGGACATCCGCAACGACGGCGCTCCTAAACAGCCTTCACCGAAGAAGTCACCTTGCCGGAAAATAGCGATGACGGCCTTCTTGCCGCGTTTGGATAGGACCGTCAGCTTCACATTGCCTGCCTCTACATAAAACATCGCATCCGCAGCGTCGCCCTGGGAGAAAATTGGCTGTTTGTTCCGGTACTCCCGGCTGGTCCTCCGGCTACCTATTTTCTTGAGAAACATCTCGGACTTAAAAATTAGCGCGCGTTTGCTTGGCATCAACGTCTCCCAACAATTTGATCTCGTCCGCTGTGACACGGATCCAATCGTCAGCTTGTGGCGCATGAATCCGGCGCTCGAGGCGCGACCTTGTCCAATATCGAGGCCGGTCGCGGGGGATGCTTCCTTCGGACAGGATCACAGGTACGCATCCATGCGACTCCCTTCGACAAACCGATCCTACCGGTTAACAAATGGCAAAGCTGGTCAGACGTCCTCATGCTGCGCCACCCAGCTAGCGAAATGGGCCCCGCCCGACGACTTGGGTGTTACCTGCCGATCCACCGGGGGGAGACGGTTTTCCCGCGCCTAATCCCGGCTGTATTACCTCGAGTACACGAGTGACTCGCGGATGAAATTTAGCTTGCTTACCAATGCTC
Organism: uncultured Acidobacteriaceae bacterium; assembly: GCA_963782275.1. Classification (GTDB taxonomy): domain Bacteria; phylum Acidobacteriota; class Terriglobia; order Terriglobales; family Acidobacteriaceae; genus Bog-257. Next base: position 133,748 of record CAWAJA010000022.1, read on the forward strand.
AGAATGACCCGGCCAGCCCATGGGATGCGGTGGCCGTAATAGGCCACGTCGCCGCCCGGATCAGGCGTACGATAATGCACCGTATTATGGGGGATGACACCCGTAAGCCACTCGGTCGAGGCGTTGCCGAGGAACCGGTTCGCTTTAACTTGCGGCTCATCTATCTTCTTGAACTGCCACAGCTCCGGCAAAGCGTTGTTCCTGGTGAGCGAAAGATGGTAGCCGATGTCAAGTGAGCGGAGCTTCACTTGTGACGCCGTTTGTCCTTGGTTTGGTGCCGAGGGCAGCGACAAATTCTCGTATGCCGGATGGAAACGTAGTTTGGCTTCTGGAACCGATACAAACTGCGTAGCAAGACTCGACAATTGGGTTTGGGTTTTGCTTGCAGACGGCCTTTCTTGTGTCAATGTTAAGCGCGCAGAAAACACCAAAAGGGTGACCGGCACAATGAGGAGAAGATGCAACCCAGAGGGTCTCTGGCGACGCATCGGAATCACCTCCTGGAACTGGCGTGCAAGTCCTTTGACAAACCGAGCCTACCGCTTAGGAACGGAGGTGGCTGTGCAAAATTGCTCAACCGGCTGAAATTAACAACTGGTAAACCGTGCAATATTGATCAGGGATCGCAATCAATCAAGGTTTAAGGTGTATCATGGTGAAAGGTAAAGACCGGCCCTTAGGGGGTGCGAAATGAGCGCGAGGGCCACGCCAACCGGCAGCACAAGCCGTGTAGCCAAACGGGTTCCATCGGTTGATTCGGTGCGATTTCCGAAACCCGACACTGGCAAAATTGGGAAGCCTTCCCGGCTTCAAAGGGCCAAGCCGCAACCCAAGAATGGCGATACGGTTTTCGATGCCAAGACCTTTCTCGCGAGAGCTGGGCTGGGCAGAAAAATTCTCTATCTTCAGAAGGACCAGGTGGCCTACGTGCAAGGCGACCCTGCTGACGCTATTTTCTACGTGCAGGAGGGCCAGCTGAGAGTCACTGTTACTTCGGCAAATGGAAAAGAAGCCACGATCACCCTGGTGGGTGCCGGAGATTTCTTGGGTGAGAACAGCATGGCCTCACCGCATCCTCTTCGACTTGCGACTGCTACCGCGTTGACCGAGTGTGCCCTGCTCAGGATCAGCAAGGCGGAAATGGTTCGGGTACTTCATGACGAACCAGAATTGTCCGGCATGTTCGTTTCCTTTCTTCTCACGCGGAACGCTCGCATCCAAGCGGACCTGGTGGATCAGCTTTTCAATTCCAGCGAAAAGAGGCTGGCGAGGATTCTGTTATTGCTCGCGCAGTTTGGCAAGGAAAGCAAACCGGAGACGGTGGTTCCCAAGATCAGCCAGGAGGTATTGGCTGAGATGATTGGCACAACCCGATCCCGCGTGAGTTTTTTCATGAATCGCTTCAGAAAGCTGGGATTCATTGAATATGACGGCGGCGAGATTCAGGTTCACAACTCCCTCCTCAACATTTTTCTGCAGGAATGAGGGCGCTGCGGTTCTTGAGCGGATTTCCCAGCGCAAGGCCTACCATTATACGGGCAAGAATGCATCTCCAGAATCTCCTCGTCCGGTCTAAATTGACCATTCTTAGCTTTTGGAGCATGACATGATGATGGTGTCATGCCACGCAAGAACAACAAGAGAGCGTTCAGCGAGGCTATCCTCCGAGAAGTGAAAAAAGAAATGGCAAAGCCTCGCATTGCGGAGTCGGTCAGAAGAGCCACTACCGTTGATCCGGGCCGGCGGGAGCCCAGGAAGTCAGGAACGTTCTGCGCACTGTGTTAACCCGATTTTCCCGCCATCGCGATGGCTAAGACGGATGTGGCCGTCAGCTTGCGATTGCTGCGAGCCCTCGGCGACTTCGACACCCGATCCGGAGTTCCGCCCGCCACTCGTCGAGCACGGAATACGGCTAGTGGCTCGGGTGCCCCGCCCTAGGCCATCTTTTAGCCTAGGACGGGGATTTTCGTTGGTAGATGCGAAATGCCCCACCCAACCCAAAGAAGGTTGAGGTGGGACACCCGGCCGATTACCCGCAAGTTATTGCTGCGGGGGCGCGGTTGTGGTCGTCGTCGTGGTGGTGTCTTTTTGCACCTCGGCCGGCGGCGTGGTTGTGGTGGTCGTTGTGTCGGTCTTCTTCACCTGATCGGCCGGCGGCGTGGTAGTGCTGGTTGTGGTGTCAGTCTGCTTCACTTTGTGATGCTTGTTGTACTTTGTAGTGGTATCGGTCGTCTGAGTGGTCTGGGCCTGCGGCAGAGCTGCCGGATCCTGCGTAGTCGTAGTGGTGGTGCTCTGCGTCTGCGCGGGTGCTGGATTCTGGGTCGTCGTCGAGGTGCTGGATTGTGTGGTGCTCTGTGCCATTACTGGCAGGGACAGGGCGAGCACAACGAGCGACCCCAGGACCAAAGCAAATAGTTTCTTGGATATCATCGATTCTCCTTTTTTGCGTCAGATACGATGGTACGGTCCCGTTACCAAGTAATCTGAGCACAATTGCTCGCTGCCCCTAGCCTTGTTGGCCAAAAGCGCATGTCGCGTTCAGCCGTTCGGAGATTTCGGTTGATGTGCCGTCCCTGAGTGACTCATTTAGAACCCTTATGCCGGTCTCACAGCCTGCCCTGAGCGACGTCGAAGGGACCGGGGCTACGATTGTGCCGCCCTTCGGGCTAAGGGTTGATGCGCGTGAGAAGTAAGGCTCGGGTGCCCCGTTCTGTCATCCCGAGCGGAGGTGAGGGCCTGCCCTGAGTTTGCCGAAGGGGACCTGCTCTTGGCTAGGACAGGGATTTTCGTTGGTAGGACAAAAATGCCCCCACCCATCGACTTCACTCAGGGCAGGCTCCGAGCACAATGAAGGTTGAGTGGGGTAACCCCAGGTTTGGTTCGTGGGCCACCCGCCCGCTTAATCTACTTCTCGAACACTTCTTTGATCTGCCCGATCTTTTTTTCAACTTTGCCAGTCCTGTGTTCGGCTTTGCCTTCAGCCTCTAAGTCGGGATTGTTCGTGACTTGGCCTACCATTTCTTTGACTTTGCCTTTCACTTCATGAAGAGTGCCTTTAATCTCATCCGTGGTACTCGTACTCATCGTTTTTCTCCTTATCGTTGAGAATTGCCTCATTAGGGAGCGGGACTTGCGTTACCGCCCAGGAACAGCAGAGTGTCTGCCGGACCGGATGCAGAGGTTGTCTTCGCGAAGGGCCCAGCACAGGCCTCAAGCCGCATTGAGACCCGGAACGATGGTAAGGGGCTGTGCCGCCTCCGCAGTGCGGGGTTTGGACGCGAGCATCTTCATCTGTAACCAGTCGTACGGGAACTCGCGGCCGCAATCGAGGCAAACAACGTAAGTCCCGGTTACAGCGGCTGCTGCAGTGCTGCGGCGCAGCTTGCCGCGCACGGTCATGGGGAAGCTGCACCGTTTGTGCCAGCAACCGAAGACCAGATCGAACAGACTCATATGCCCCTCTCGATTGAAGCGGCGATCCATACTGCCAACCGGGACTTTCGCCCGTGTCCAGGCGAGAACCCGGCTTCGGCTGCTTAACGGCCGTTTCAGAATTGGTAGCCTTAAGCGCGCCCGCGTCCCCAGTACCAACCGCCTCCACCAAGCAGGAACACAAGCAAGACAATAATCAGAATCGTTTCTAGGCTCATATTGAAGTCCTCCAAAGAGAAGTGTGACAGATCGACGATCGAGTAGTCTGTTCAAAACAGAACACACTGGAACTCCGGCGCCGGGCGCCCGTTCTTGTCATCCCGAGCGGAGCGAAGCGGAGTCGAGAGCCTGCCCTGAGCTTGCCAAAGGGGACCTGCTTTTGGCCTAGGGCGGGGATTTTCGTCGGTAGGACAAAATGCCCCACCAAGCAATAGAAGCTCGAGTGGGGCACGATCCGAATTTTCTACACGTGGAGCGGTAGGTGGGCCCACCGCCAAGCCTTAGACGGCCACTGGGACGTTATGGTAGGTCGAGATGACCGTCTCAAACGCCTGCACTCTCGGCGTTCCCTCGACTACGTTCGCCAGCGTCTTCAACACCTGCGGATAGGTATTGGTGTTGTAATCGTCTGCGTTCGCCTTGCTCTCCCAAAGACTGATCGACACCGCATCCTGGCTGCCGGGGTTCGACAAGGTGATTTCGTCTTTGAAGCCCTTCTGCTTGCGCAGCAAAGGAAGAATCTGGTTTTCGAATGTGCGAGTGTAATCAGAATGCGCATTGGATTTCAGGCGAAACGAGACATTGCGTGCGTACATTATTCAACCTCCTAAAGGTCGTGTCGCATAAGATGAAGAGGATTTCAGATGGGCTGACTTATGTTCAGGGAACCTGAATGAGGAGAAGGTGGAAACCGCCTCTATCTCGACTGTATCTGGTTGCGTGAGCGTTGTCAAACCTATCACGGTTCTCATCCCGGCCCGCATCCTTAATTAAACGGCACTGCAGCCGGGGAAAAACAGAAACTTGGACAATGCTGATCAATCAGCGTACGATGAAAAGTGAGAGAGATTTCCTACCTCTCATTCAGACCCCCTGAACTAGGTCAGCCGTTCTGGAGTTTTCTCCTCTTAGTGTTGGCAGTCCAGGAGTCAAAGTGTCCAAACCCAAAGTCCAAGTTAGCCAGACGTCTGCCCCTTCCACACAGGCAAAACCATTCCAGGAAGATTCGGTGCGTACCTTCTCAGACGGCGAGATACGAGCCCGCGCTTATCAAATCTACGAGTCTCGCGGCAGAATCCACAACCGAGCCGACGAGGATTGGAGCCAGGCAGAGACCGAACTGATGGAACTCGTGGGTGGCAATTAGGCCGAAGGGTGTCGCTGACCCGAACCGGAAAGCCCCATTCCTGCAAAAGAAGCTTGGATTGGGCGCGCCGGGCAGGGGCGAAAAACGCCAGCAACGTTCAAGACCCGGTCGGCAATGTTGAAGGCCCCGGGCAAAAAGAAAGTCCCAACGGTCAAAAGGATACAGCTATTCGTCGGTCGTGCGCCTACTCTGTAATTGAGGCAATACTAATGAAAGCATTTGCAGCTCTCGGAACCCTTGTTCCTGTGTTCGCACAGCACGAACAAGAGGAAGCCAAACCTGAGGAGAAGCAGCAAGAGGAGCATGCCAAGCAGCAAAAGAATAAGCAACAGGAAGAGCATGCTGAACAGAAGGCCTTGCGATCAATGTCTCGTTATGAGGCTCTATTCAGCACCAGGTCGGGAGAGGTTGCATTCACGGTGCCGGCCGACCCAGGTCTGAAAGAGGCGGCTTCTTTGCCAGCAAGAACTCTTGCTCGTCGCGCAATCTCAAGTCAAAGCGAGCACAAACAAGTTAACGAAAGCCCAAGCGTCATAAGCAAAGGAGAAGAAGATGGCTACCCCGGTAACAGAAATTCCGGAACCAACTGCAACGCCAACAGGCGTGCCAACGAACCCAAGAGAGCATGCTTCTCTGGATCGCGGTGCGGCTAAGCGTGCCGATGCCCTAAGAGCGAAGAAGAAGAAAAAGCGCGACGCACACCGGGTTGCTCTAAGACGATCGCATACTAAGGGCTAATCGCAGGCCGCAGCTTGGGATATATCGCACTTCGATGCGATTTCCGGCGCGCGAGGCTAGAGCGTCATGCATCGAGAAAACGGAGAGGTTGAACCGATGGACCACTGGGGAATCTATATCGCTTACGCATGGCTGGCTACGCTCGTCCTCGCCTTCACCGACGCTGTGCAGGCCATTCGGAAGGGGCCGCAGCCTCAGCCGCAGCCCATCCAGTCATACACCCACAACTGACAAATTGTACAGATGGGCCAGGCACCCACAACCTAGGAGAGCCTACTAAATCGAACATGTGAGCATAGTTGAACAGACATGGGAATGCTGCCTCGTCTAATCTTGTAACAGCTGGAGACGCTTTGGCTGATCAGCTGTACTGACGCACCCGAAGCGCAACAGAGAATAGCATTTGCCGGAAATACTGAAGTTGATGGAGCACGACTCGCAAAAGCATCACGTGCTTACTTTGCTAACGCACACAAAGTCAAAACTGAGAGTAGAGGAAAGAAAAACCTATGATGACCACGAAATGGAAAGCTGTATGTTTGACCACCGCTGTAGCGGCGATGTTATTGCCGGCCGCAGCCCAGACCGCCACTACCCCTCCCACCACGCCGCCGCAGACCGTCCACCAGCGCAAGGAAAACCAGCAGGACCGCATCGCGAACGGCGTTCAGAACGGCGGGCTCACTGCCCATGAAACGGCCAACCTGGAAACCAAGGAAGCGAACCTGACCAAAGAAAAGCAACAGATGCGCACGGCAGACGGTGGCCATCTGACCTCCGCTGACCAGCACGCGCTCCACCAGCAGCAGGACAAGCTGTCCAAGCAAATCTACAAGCAGAAGCACGACAACGTCCAGCAGAAGCCGTAATTCGGCTGCCGCTGCATTAGCCAGTTGCGCTATCAGCGGCATGGCGACGGACTTACTCCAGCTTCGTGTGTCCCGTTGCTTGGCGTCCCTTGCGAAAGTGGGCGCTAACACACAAACCGTTCCTGATAACCCGAAGAACCCGGGTACAACAAGGACGGGAAGCTCAAGCCCGTCGAGGGTTTTCGCTCGGAAAGGTAAAAAGAAGATGCCGTTACTTCAAGTTGTCGTGGTTCTGATCGTCGTCGGTGTCCTTCTGTGGCTGGTGGATCGCTTCATTCCTATGGCGAGTTCTATCAAGTCGATCCTGCACGCTGTGGTTGTCATAGCCGTGGTGCTATGGCTGCTGAATGTCTTTGGGCTAGTTCATTCCCTTTCAACTATCCACATCGGCAAGCCATAAAGAGCGGCCACTTTACGAGCGGGCCCTGGCGCAATTTCGCGGCGGGGCACTCCAGGTTTGGTTGGTTAATTGGTAGGGTTGGCCATCCGCTACGGGACGCCAACATGAATGGCACTAATTCGCTAAGGAGACCCAGATGAATTGGGAACAAGTCGAAAGCAAATGGGAACAATTGATAGGCTCCGCAAAGGAAAACTGGGCCAAGCTGAGCGATGACGATCTGCAGCAAATATCTGGCAAGCGCCAGCAGCTTGCAGCGAAGATCCAGGAGATCTACGGAATCGCACGGCGGGAGGCCGAGAAGCAAGTATGGGACTGGGGTAAAAGTGTGGAGCGGACCCAGAAGAAAATTGCCTAGGTATTCCTGCACCTAACTCAAATGAAGCAGTGTGTACCCAAAGGTGAATGGTCTAAACATGGAAATCACTGATCTCACCGCGGCGCAAACATTGTCTGTGCCGTGTCCCACTTGTGCCGCAGCACCGCGAGAGCGGTGCTGCGAGGTTTCTAACGGAGCCTTTCGCCAGGACGCGCATTTCGGCCGCCTGTTGTCCGCCGCGGGGCAGGGAGCTTCCTCGCGTCAGCAGATTGCCAAGCTAAGTTATTAACCGTGCCCCCGTGAAGTGAGAATCAGAGACCCCACAAGATGAAAATATCGCCACAAATGGACGCATAAGATGAAAACGCCGCCACGGCGGACCGGCGAGCTTCACTTCGCTCGGAATTGCCAGCGCACAAGATGACCACCCGTTGCTTATGTTCCATGTTTCGAGTTTTCTTTTTCCTCATGTGGGACGAGAACAGCCGACGCCTCTGATGGAAGCGTCGGTACGAGCCAGCGAAACAGCGCGGTGGCAGCAAAAGCACCAAGGAGCTGAGCGGCGATAAAGCCAGGCACGTCGGCGGGCCGAATTCCTACAAACGTGTTGCTCGCACAACGAGCCAGCGTTACCGCCGGATTTGCAAACGAGGTGGATGCAGTAAACCAATAGGCGGCGGTGATATAGGCGCCCACCGCGAAAGGAACCAATGAGTTCCGGGTTCGCACGCAACCCCAGATAACCGAGAGCAGTCCGAACGTCGCACCAAACTCGCTGAACAGCTGAGCACCACCGCTACGGGCATGCTGTGACGCGGAAAACAGCGGCGCCCCGAACATTAAGTGAGCGCCGGCAACGCCAGCAAATGCTCCTGTGATCTGAGCAACCAGGTAAGCCGGGACTTCAACCCACGGAAGCCCCCGCTGTGAAGCATCAGCGAGCGTTACGGCCGGGTTGAAGTGTGCGCCTGATATCGAACCAAAGGTGAGAATGAGGGCCACAAGCGCTGCGCCGGTAGCTATGGTGTTCGCAAGCAGAGCGATAGCGACGTTGCCCGCAGCAAGTCGCTCGCCCATAATTCCCGAACCCACAACTGCGGCAAGCAGCAACGCCGTACCGAGAAACTCTGCCACGATCCGTCGCTGGAGAGTCGCGTTCATTCGCGGCCGATGCGATCAATCTCTTTCTGTATGGCGAGCTTGTCGAGACTCGACAGTGGCAGACACATAAAGAGCATAATTCGGCGGTCGAGCATCATGAACGCGTCGCGAAAAGCGCGAGTTACCTCATCGGGAGTACCTTGGACGGCGGCCGGGTCGGGAACGCCCCAGTGGGCGGTCAACGGCTGCCCTGGCCAAACGGGACAGACCTCCTTCGCGGCGTTGTCGCAGACTGTGAATACGAAGTTCAGGGGAGGGGCACCGTCCTGTGCGAACTCTTCCCAGCTCTTACTGCGCAGTCCCTCGGTGGGTAGCCGTGCCGCTTCGAGCTGCTTCAGCGCCTCGGGGTGCACGAACCCGGCCGGATGGCTGCCTGCGCTATGTGCAATGAAATTCGGAAGACCCTTACGCTTCATAATGGCCTCGGCCATGATTGAGCGGGCGGAATTGCCAGTGCACAAAAACAGTACGTTGTAGCGTCCTTGCATGGTTGCACCTCGCAACTGCGAATAAATCAAACCCTGGCTGCCTCGCGCGAAGAGGATCGACCAGTCCTGGGCCTGCTCAGAGCGGAATAGGGTTTCCATTCACTGACTGTGCAAGAACCCGCCGCAATGGCATCTTTCAGACGTTCCGTGTCTCGCTGCAGCTGCTCCTCGTCTCCGAAAACATGGCGGAGGAAATCAAACAGCGAGCGTTTGGTCGCCTCTCCCGGATCGGTGAGGCGGTAATAGATGCGGTAGCCGTCGCGACGATCGAGCACCATTCCGGAGTTTTTCAGGTAAGCCAGATGGCGGGAAACGTTCGGCTGCGTATTCTCCAAAACGTATTGGATGTCGCATACGCAAAGCTCACCGTGCAGTAGCAGGTTAATGATCCGCAGCCGATTGTTGTCTCCTAATGCTTTAAAGTACTGTTCCAACTCTTTCATCAATTGCACCTCTTTATCCTTATCGGGGCGAGCCGGCTTCGACCAGTTCCTGTAGAAGCTCCACTCCGACTGGGGCGTCCGGCTGCCAAGGAAGCAAATACACTCTTTTGGAAAGTTTCTTTACTTCGTTGATGTAGCGCACTTCAATTCCTGCCCGCTTCGAGAGAATAGGATCCTTGGTATCTGTGGCGGCAAAGCTCTGATTGACGATCCATCCATAGGGTGTAATGCCAGTCCGAGCAAGATCGCTCTGCAACCGTGCAGCTTCGTGGACTGGCGTCGCTTCCGGCAAAACCACGATCAGGATTTTCGTAAAGTCAGGATCACGTAAGTTGGGGCAAAAGTCGGCGAACGCTGTCGGGGATGTAGCTTAAGTTGCGTTCGACATCGCGATGATAGGCGTTTGCGGCATCCAGTAACAAAAGCGTGTGCCCGGTTGGCGCCGTGTCGATCACAACGAATCCGTGATTTCCACGATCTACCGTCTGGGCGAAAGCGCGGAAGACGGCAATCTCTTCGGTACAAGGCGACCGCAAGTCCTCTTCCAGTAGCGCTCGCCCTTTTTCATCTAAGCCCTCGCCCGATTCACGCAAGACTTCCTCGGTGTAAGCGCGAATCTCAGCCGCAGGATCGATCCGGCTGACCGTCAGACCGGGCGTGCTTCCCTCCAGGGCCATGGTGAGGTGAGCCGCGGGATCGGTGGTGGTCAGGTGAACAGGATGACCCAGGCGTGCCAACTCAACTGCAATTGCGGCTGCAACCGTTGTCTTCCCAACCCCTCCCTTTCCCATGGTCATAATCACGCCCTTGCCTTGGGCGGCGATGTCAGGAATCAACCCCGCCAAAGAGGGAGGAAAGGCAACGACGTCATGATCGAGCTCAAAATCCTCCGGGCAACTGGAGCTTGCTCCTCCTAGGTCTCGCAAAGCATCTGCCCCAATCAAGGCTCTCGACACGAGTGGGATTTCCAATCGCGCCAGTTGGCGAATTCCATTCGGCATTGCCGACAGGGCCGCATAGCCGCGACTCTCCAGCGCCTCGCCAATTACGTCATTCCTCTCACCGGCCCGAAAGCAACCATTTACAATCAGGCGCTGATTGCAAACACCAAGAGCTTCCAGTTCCCGGCGCGTGCGTTCGGCCTCGGCCAGCGCAGAGCTTTCAGGCCGCGTCACCAAATAAACCGTGGTTCTCCCGCTGTCGCACAAAGCCCGTACCGTGTTGTCGTAGAGTTGGTGTTGCGCTTGCAGTCCGGCCAAAGGGCCTAGACATGAAGTCCCACCGACGTTGGTCTCGATGAATCCTGACCAGGCGGCGGGAAGCTGCAGCAGCCTTAGCGTGTGTCCAGTCGGTGCGGTATCGAAGATCACGTGATCGAATTGGGTCGTGACGTGATCGTCGCCCAGCAACTTTGCGAACTCATCGAATGCTGCGATCTCAAGAGTGCAGGCGCCCGACAACTGCTCCTCGACGCTCTTCACGGCGGATTCGGGCAGAACTCCCCTGTACGGACCGACAACGCGTTCGCGGTATTCCCTCGCGGCTTCTTCTGGATCGACATTCATGGCGAAAAGACCGGGTACGCTCTCGACCGCTGTTGCGCGTATCCCAAGACTTGTGGTGAGCACTTCGTCGAGATTCGAGGCCGGATCGGTACTCACCAGTAGAACGCGTTTTCCCGCATCAGCCAATGAAACGGCAACGGCGCACGCAATAGAGGTCTTGCCGACTCCGCCTTTGCCGGTGAAGAGAAGATTTCGGGTCATCTCGCCAGGCAGCTTCATTTCTTTGCTTCCAAGCTTCCCAGGCCAATACCAACGAGATCGGCCGCGCGCTCCTTGAACACCGGGCCAGGTTCATAGGGAACACCAGTAAAGTTTGCGAGTTGCTCGCGAGTGGGGTAGTCGCTCCGCGACACCACTCTCCCATCAACCAGCACCATCGGTAAGCACTTCGTGCCTTGCGAGCTAAGAACCTGCTTTACTGTGGGATTCGCCGCGAATGCGGCAAGGTCTTGCGCCAGATTGTATCGCTCAACCTCGACGCCTTTGCTTTTCAGCCACTCCAGATCGGCCGCGAAGCGCGGCAGGACAGGATCTACACTGGGCCCACAAACACCGGTGGAACAACACATCGCCGGGTCATATACCTGAAGTTTCGACATGTATGAGTTCTCCTTGCTGATTCTTCTGAGCTATGCCGGAGCCTGAACGTTGCGGCTCCGACCTCGCGACAATCGGGGCCGCAGGCCAGAAAGTCTGGAGCCCGCCTCAAATCGCTTTAACCATATATTCACATACAAGCATAGACACATGGTACCATGCTCCGCGACAATGTTGATCACCAATGTTTGTCAATTTGGAAGAGAACAGATTCGTGAGCAGGAAGGCTCTCCATCCGACCAAGCTGTGTTAGGCAGCGACTGCCGCGCAGCGAACTGGCAGGGGGCACCTCCGGACCGTCGGGCTTGCAATAGGTTTCAACGGGCTTGGATTGTGAACCCTCTGTTGCTGTGCTGTGTCTTGCAGTTCGCAGCTTGCCACCGAGGGCGCCAGCCCAGCCCGGATGTAATGGATGAGGTGCATCTGGTTGAGCAACGAATCGTCTCATCGCAGGACACGCTTCAAGGCCCACCAGCTATCGCAAAACGACCCGGTAACGTGGAAGTCGATTGGCACGTCCAAAGCCAATCGACGCCGCAAGTCTACCTCGTTCGGGTGACGCAGGAGTTGGGACCCGAGTACCACGTGATATCGCAAAGCGACTCTGATTTGGTTTTGGGTAAAACACTCCCCGGCGATGCTTACACCTTGGAACTCAAGAGTAAGCCTTCGGGCTCGGGATCGAATATCGACGTCCGGTTTTTCGCCGTGCCTAATTGACGCGCCCGGCTACGCCTACGATAGAAGACAACGGCGAACCAAGAACCTGGTTTGCAGGCATCCATTGTGCTGGCACTCCATAACCCCGAATTCAAGGAGGCTTCTCTCATGCGCAAACATCAATCGCTGGCCTTTAGCCTATTCGTCGCGGCGGCGCTGGCGCTTGCTGTAACCGCTGGCTGCGACTATTCAGAAGAGGGGAAAGCGAAAGAAGCCCCGATCACCGGCACCAACACGCGTACCCTAGGAGCGGCTGGCAGCACCTTCATTGCTCCTCTGATGGCGCGTTGGTCCAGCAGCTACGAACAGACGCATCCCGTTCATGTGAACTATCGCCCAATCGGCAGCGGAGCCGGGATCGAGGAAATGAAGAAAGGGTTTCTTGAGTTCGGCGCCAGCGACGCCCCTCTAAGCGATGATCAAGTCAAGGAAATCGCTCCGATGGTGCAAGTGCCAGCCAGTGCTGGCCCCGTTTGCATCATCTACAACGTGCCCGGCCTGAGCGCTCCCCTCAGACTCAGCGCCAAGACTTTGGCCGGCATTTACCTTGGGAACATCATAAGCTGGCAAGATCCGGCTATCGCCCGAGACAACCCTGGGGTGAAATTACCGCATGCCGCCGTAATTGTCGTCCACCGTTCGGACGGTAGCGGGACAACGAACATCTTTACGAACTACCTCACCAGCGTCGACAAGAACTGGGCCGCGAATCCAGGTACCGGACTTTCCGTAAAGTGGCCGGTTGGAATCGGCGCTGACGGCAGCAAAGGTATAGTTGATATCGTCAAACAGGCTCCCGGAGCGATTGGCTATCTGGAACTCAGCTACGCCAAACAAAATGGCGTGCCGACCGCTTCGATTCAGAACCAGGCGGGCGAGTTCGTAGCTGCGAGTCCAGCATCGACTGCGGCGGCCATTGGCGCATTCAGTGAGGCGCTGGCGAACGACGTACGTATACCCATTGTGAACCCTCCTGCGTCGGCCAAAGGTGCGTATCCGATCTCGGGCTTGACGTTCATTCTGGTACGGAAGGACGGCACCGATGCTCTCGACCGTCAGGCAGTGAGGGATTTCATCGCATACGCAATTTCCGCGGGCCAAGACTCGGCGGTAGATCTCTCGTATGCGAAGCTGCCTTCATCGGTCCAACAGCAGGGGCAAGCGTTGCTAAGCCAATTGACAGCAAACGGCCAACCGCTTAAATGAGGGTGGAGGACCGAAATCGCATGGGAAGCAATGGGAAATTTCTCATAATCGGTGGTAGCGATGCGGGGATCAGCGCCGCTTTGAGGGCGCGTGAGCTCGACGCCAGTGCCGCAATAACCGTAGTCCTCGCCGATGGCTACCCGAACTTCAGCATCTGTGGATTGCCGTTCTTCCTGAGTGGAGAGACGCCTGACTGGCATCAACTCGCCCACAGAACGGAGTTCGAAGGGATCGAACTGTTCACCTGGCATACAGCGGTTGCGATCGATCCAGACAAGAAGACTGTTGAAGTCGTGGATCACCAGGATCGGCGCAAGAGTCTCTCTTATGACCGCTTGTTGATCGCAACCGGAGCGGGGCCCCTCATTCCTGAAATCCCCGGAATTGATTTGCCGGGAGTACACACTCTTCACACAATGGACGATTCCTTTGCAGTGCAGCAGCGATTGTTGGAGGCCAAACCTCGCTCTGCCATCATCGTAGGAGCGGGCTACATCGGCGTGGAAATGGCGGATGCACTGGTGCATTGCGGCCTGCAAGTTACCTTAGTTGGCAAAACCACGTCCGTGCTGGCCACCGTTGATCCAGAGCTGGGAGACTTAATTGGCGATGAGTTGCAGCGGCACAACGTCGAAGTGAAGACGAACGTTGAAGTGACAGGCATTGAGTCTTCGGGCTGTCTGCGTGTGTCGGGAACAAATGGATTCGAACAATCAGCGGACTTGGTCCTCGTCGCCGCGGGCGTAAAGCCTGCCTCTGAGCTCGCGGTGCGTGCCGGAATCTCGACGGGACAGAAAGGCGCCATCCGGGTAGACACCTCCATGCGAACCGACATCCCCGATATCTATGCGGCTGGAGACTGCGTCGAAACATGGCATCGGGTGTTGGAGCAGTACAAGTATCTGCCGCTCGGGACGACATCGCACAAACAAGGACGAGTGGCGGGAGAGAATGCCGTTGGAGGAAACAGGCATTTTGCCGGCTGTGTCGGCACGCAGGTTGTGAAGGCTTTTGACCTGGCTGCCGCCCGGACCGGGCTTCGTGACCACGAGGCCAAAGCAGCAGGATTCAATCCTCTCACAGTCGAGACCGTTGCCTGGGACCACAAAGCTTACTATCCGGGCGCCCATGAGATGCGAGTGCGGGTTACCGGAGACATTGACAGCGGAAGGTTGCTGGGTGCGCAGATTGTCGGACACTGGCAGTCGGAGGTGGCCAAGCGCATCGACATCTTCGCCGCTGCACTTTTCCACGGAATGTCAGTGGATGGGTTTAACGATCTTGACCTCAGTTACACGCCTCCATTGAGCAGCCCCTGGGATCCGGTGCAGATCGCTGCTCAGGCCTGGTGCCGCAAAGTTTCAAGCCCATAAGTTCCAGAATTTTCAGGCGGCAAAACAGGATTCACTTTCCGAACAGTCTGGGAAGCACCTCTGGGCATGCCGCTCAAGTGTAAACGTCAGAGGAAGTACACGGTTTACGGGCCGAGTCCGCAGCCAGGGTCAAACGCATGCCGGAAGAATGGCCAGAGTTTTTTCATGTTAACGCACTTAGTTCAGACGACTTGGAATGGAGACCCTGCCCAATACTTCCTAAAACGTTGGTCGTTAGCTCGACTCTGCCCGGACTTTCATCTTGACTCTCAGCCGCATCAGCAGGACATGCGCCGCTCTGCTCTGGGCTCATTTGTCCTCACACCTTTGGCTTTAGAACAAAAAGTCGAAGTCAAATAGGAACTTGCGATCGTAGTTGCCGAAAAACGTTCCGTACTGGGGATCGGCAAGGTTGGAATGCACTTCTAACGGATTGAAATGGTTGGTCAAGTTGCGAACTGTGAGGGAGAGCCGCACCGCGTGCTGCAGATTTACCTGCACATCCTTGGACACGCGCATGTCTAACGCGAAGTAATTCGGGTAGCGGTATTGAGGCCCGGTGGTGGGCACCCATTGCTGGTACACATTCGTCGGCTGGTAAGGAAATCCATTGCGGTATTCGAAGTGTGGAGATAAAGTGATTTTCTTCGGCAGATTACCGTAGCTCCCCCAAAACAGGAAGCGGTTGGGAATTTCGCTGGGCAGGCTGGCGATCAGGTTCGATTGAATCACCGGCGAAGGAAAATTCCCCAGGTAGGAGCTCGCGTCGTTGATGTCACCGTAGGCATACTGCCGCACGTAGGAGAAAAAGAACTGGCGCGGGGCGGCGGACCCGATGCGGGCCGTGAATTCAGCCTGCCGGGTTTGCGCCCATCCCGAGGAGATCAGCACGAAGGCAGCCTGCTTCTGAATGAGTTCCGGTTGCAGCGTAATCATGTCCTGCTCGTGGCTTTGCAGGTACTTCGCTCGTATCACCAGCCAGCGCTTTACCGTGCGTTCAAATTCGAGGTTCCACGCCGTGCTGTAAGGAGCGAAGTTTCCGGTCTTTGACCCCCGGTCGATAAAGGGGAACTTCGATTGCGCCTCCTGGTCGGTGATGTTGAGATAAAGGACCGGCGTCCCGACAGGCAGGCCCTGGGCGTTGTAGTTAGTGATCACCTGGTTCGGGTAGCTGTTGAAGGCGTAAACATCCAGCGGCACCGAGTCATAGAAGATGCCGATGCCACCTCGGACCACGGTGGTCCCGGAGTCGCCCGGTGACCACACGAACCCAGTACGCGGTGCGGCCCGCGTCGTGGAAGTAATGGTCTGCCCTTCTACACGGACCCCGACGTCAACCGCAAAGTGCGGGTTGAGGATCCAGTGATCTTGGCCGTAGAGGGCTGGTTCGGTATCAGAAACGTAGTACCGCTTCCCACCGACGTAACGAATCTGCTGTATGAGCTGGCCGCTGGAATTCTGCAACATCACGGGATTGCCCAGGAAATTCCCCTCATTTTCACTGTGCCCAAGGACAG
Source organism: uncultured Acidobacteriaceae bacterium (assembly GCA_963782275.1). Lineage (GTDB taxonomy): Bacteria > Acidobacteriota > Terriglobia > Terriglobales > Acidobacteriaceae > Bog-257. The sequence continues at coordinate 149,942 of CAWAJA010000022.1, forward strand.
AGCCGACCTGGAAAATGTGCTGGCCGTGGAAGTGCAGGGCGCGTGGCGTCCACTGCTCCTGCCATACAAAGCGGGTGGCACAGCGTGAGTTATAGCTGAAATAATTTCCCTGGTTTCCTCCCGGAGTGAGGACCATGTCTGCGTTGGCCTGCGGCGAAACTTCACTGGAAATGCCCGTACCGGCGAACGTGCTTTGCAGCAGTCCATCGCCGATCTGCCAGTGATGAGTAATCATCGCGGTGGTTTCGTGGAAATTCGCATCCGGCGTCACCGGCTGAGGGTTGAAGTAGTCGAGACCGACGTACTGCAAACTGTGCGGGGCGAAATGCACACTCGCGGTCAACGTCTGCTTGGGAGTCAGAATGGCGTCAAGCTGGGTGAAGGAATTGAAGGCAGTCGACTTGGTCAGGTTCTCCGGATAGGGTAGCGTCCGCACCTCCTGGTTGTTGAAGAGGTATTCCGCGCCCTCCACGAAATACAGCTTGTCCTTGACCAGAGGCCCGCTCAGATTGAACCGGGGAGAAGCATCAGCGACGCCCTCGATGTGCCCGCTGCGGATGTGGAAATCGGGGAAGGGATCGTTCAGGCTGTAGTCCCACTTATCGCCGCCGCGACGCGTCTCGGCCGAAACGACACCCGCCGTGAACTTCCCATACTGAGCCAGGTAGGGCATCTCGGAAACCTGAATGGTCTGCACGCTATCGATGGGCACGCTGAGGCCAAAGCTGCCGGTGGCAGGATCGGTGACATCAACGGAATTGACCAGCAGCGCACTGTGGTCCTCGCCGAAGCCGGCGATGCGCACGCTGCCATCCTTGGCGCGCACGATCCCGGGAATCAGAGGCAGCGCATCCGCCAGAGTTGCGGGTTTCAGTGCGGTGTTCTTGGCCTGGGCGGTAGCCAGCGTGGCTTGGCTGCTCGCCGGTTCAGTGACCGGATTCGAAGCTTCGCCTTTGACCTCGACACTTTGCTGGCTCAGCGCCGCTTCGCTCAAGACAACGTCAAGCTCCTGAGCAGTGTTGCTTACGCTCACCTCCACCGTGGTCTCATCCGAGAGATAACCCTTCTTCTGGATGTTGAGCGAATAGATCCCCGTAGCGCTGACTGCGAGCGCCACTTTCCCAGTGCTATTTGTCGTGGAGGTACTCGTGAGGCCGCCATTTGAGCGAATCTCAACCGTTGCGTTGGGAACGGGCTGGTTCTTCTCGTCGATTACCGAAAGATTGATCGAGTATGTTGGAACGTCGGTGGGCCCGGACGCCCAGACGAAACCGCAGAGAGGCGCCATCAACCCGAGCAAAACCAGGCACTCGAGAATTCCGTGGCTTACCGGTGATCGTGATCGAGGTACGGTCATCCTTCCGGAGCTCAACCGAAGCCGCCCTATGATGAATGAGAATTTAACATTATGATTGTGCGCCTCGCACCTGACAAGCATCTTTCTCCCGCATGACGAGATTGTCATTCGAGTCTCGGGCAGGCGGTAGTGCCGCCAGACGAGATGAAGAGAATGTCATCTGGCTGCTAAAGTAATTCCACATTGCCTATCTAAGCTGTAAGGAACCATCTCTGTCAACACTTTCGGGGGATCATTGAAGCCAGCAGTTGCAGTTGTCTCGTCCAATTCAAGGTATGCAGAGCGTGTCAATCCTCAGTGGGTCCGATTCCTGGATTTGCTGGACATGAACGTGCGTTACGAGCGGTGTGTGGGAGCGGAACTGTGGACCGAAGACGGTGACCGCTATCTGGACTTCCTTTCCGGATACTGCGTTCACAACGCGGGCCACAATCACCCCCGTATTATCGAGGCTTTGAAAGAAGAACTGGACCGCTCCGGTCCGGCGATGCTGCAGAGCCATGTCCCGGATTTGGCGGGCCAACTGGCGGAGCGGCTATGTAGATTGGCCGGCGGCAGTTTGAGTAAGGTTTTCTTCGCAAGCTCAGGCAGCGAAGGTGTAGAAGCCGCCATAAAGTTTTCGCGGGCTGCTACTGGCCGCGATGCTCTGCTGTACGCGGAGCGTGCGTTCCACGGCCTTACCTGCGGAGCTCTTTCCTTGATGGACAATGAATTCTGGCGCGGGGGATTTGGGCCGCTGCTACAGCATACTCATGCGGTTCCTTTTGACGATGCTGCTGCAGTTGAGCGAAAACTCCAGACCAGGGAGTTCGCGGCCTTCATCGTTGAGCCGATCCAGTCGGAAGGCGGAGTCAGGATACCTTCCCCGGATTATCTGCGGCAGGTGCAGTCGCTATGCAAGCGGTACGGCACATTGTTCGTCCTGGACGAAGTGCAGACTGGAATGTTCCGCACCGGAAAGTTTCTCGCGGCGCACCACTTCGATCTGCAGCCCGACATGGTCATTCTGGCGAAAGCTCTCAGTGGGGGGTTGGTCCCGGTCGCTGCCGTGCTGATGACCGATGACATAAATTGTGCCGTATACAGCTCACTTAAGCGGGCCATAGTGCACACTTCGACCTTCAGCGAAAATGGTTTGGCGATGCGCGCCGGGCTGGCGACACTGGATGTGTTGGAGGACGAGAATCTTGGCGAGCGTGCCACTTATCTTGGCGATCTGCTACGCCGACGGCTGAGAGGAGCGCTCTCTGAATATGACATGTTTAAAGCTGCTCCCGGCATGGGCCTGCTCAGCGGCATCGAATTCAAGGCGCCTTCCAAAACCACGCTGCGTCTTTCCTTCGAAGCATTCAAAGCTGTCCATCCTGGCATGTTTGGACAGATGCTGGTCATGAACTTGTTCCGCCGCGAGAGGGTTCTTACGCAAGTATGTGGAAACAACTTCATGGTGTTGAAGTCCAACCCGCCTTTGGTTGCGAAAGAAGAGCACATTGAGGAGTTTGCGGAATCAGTACGAAGAGTCGTAGCAGAAGTTCATAACTCCACCACATTCTGGAGCGATGCGTTGGGACTCGCGCGCCGTGCGATGAACGTTTGAAGCGCAGCGGAGAGCCGCTCAGCGCTATCCTGATAGGTTCGGCAAGAACATCGCAAGAGGAGAGTTGTGCGACTGTTAGTCGTGGAGGATGATTCGGCGATTCGAGAGTTTCTGAATCGCGGCCTGACCGAAGCGGGCTATCGAGTGGATGTTGCACGCGACGGGAAATCGGCGTTAGCACTAGCAGACGAAGAAGTTTATGACGGATTCATCGTCGACCTCGGATTGCCCGACATGGATGGGCTCGACGTGATCGGGCGCTGCCGTGCCCAGGGTCATACCGCTCCGGTGCTGATTCTGTCGGCGCGCCGCTCCGTCGATGAGCGGGTTCGGGGGCTTGAACAGGGTGGCGATGACTATTTGACCAAACCCTTCGCGCTGGCTGAACTCCTGGCAAGAATTCGCAATCTCCTGCGGCATAGCACGCCAGTTCAATTGGAACCGACTTTCTTGCGCGTAGCCGATCTGGAATTGGATCTCATCCGGCGCGATGCCCGCAGAGGCAATGATCCGCTGCAACTGACGGCACAGGAGTTCGCCCTGCTTGAGTACCTAGTATAGTGATTCCTATATAGTATATCAATGGCTAAACGACGGAAAGAGTGTCCAGTTTGTACTTCCAGCGGAAGACCACGGGCGTCTCATTGATTTCCTGGAGGTAGAGTTCAATCCGCGACTTCAACTCGTCTGCTGAGGCGACCCGAAGGCCGCGCAGCAGAGTCTTGGCCATTTTGCCGAAGAAGGATTCGATCAAGTTGAGCCAGGACCCGTGTTTGGGTGTGAAGGTGAATTCAAAGCGGTTGGGCAGGGCTCCGAGGAAAGCCCGTGTCTCTTTGGAGATATGCGCAGAGTGATTGTCGAGCACGATACGGATGCGTGCGCCCGCGGGATAACGTGCGTCGGCCAGCTTCAAGAATTCAATGAACTCCGCGCTACGATGCCGTTGGCGCACCAACCCGAGAACCTCGCCCGACACCAAATCGATGCCGGCCAGCAAGGACAGTGTTCCGTGCCGAATGTATTCATGATCTCGCCCTACGGCGGCATGCTTTCCTGGCTGTGGCGGCAGGTCTGGGGCGGTATTCTCGATGGCTTGAATGCCGGGTTTCTCGTCATAGGAAAGCACGGCGATCAAATCCGCAGGCGGTGCGCCTTTCTCGCGCCAGATCTCCACCTCCCTGTAAACGTGCAGGACCTGCACCATCTTTGCGTCAAACTCAGGATCGCGTCGCTCCAAGTAGTATTGGATCTTGTGCGGATGTACCTGGTTGGCGTTGAGAATCTTGGAGACCGTTCCGCGCCCCAACTTGGCGAGGCTCGGGTGGCCAGCCGCGTGCCAGTGTGTGCGGACATGCTTCGCCAGCAACCTTGTGGTCCACAACTCTTGGGCATAGCCCAGATCCTTCGGCTTCTGGCATGCCAGAGCGACAACCCACGCTCGCGCTTCCGCCGTCATCGCCGGTCGGCGGCCCCGGCCCGGCAGATCGACCAACGCCTGCGCCACGCCCAAATCCAGGGCCTTGCTCACGCACCGCTCAACCCGCGGCCGGTTCGTGCCTTGGGTTCTAGCGATCTCTGAAACTGTGTCTCCCGCGTGATAGCACAATAGAATCGAAGCCCGCTGGACCCGGCCGGCCGGTTCGCTTCTCGACTGCGAGAGCATAGCCAGCATTTCAATCTCGCTGTTGCTCAACTTCAACGGGGCGCGGCGGCTGACGAAGGGCAAGCGACAAACCTCCTCGTAATGGCAACGAGGAGCTTACACCACGATACGCTGTATTGCAACATTATTATGGAATCGATCTACTAGTGCGCAATGCTGGACGGGTAGTCACGCGCACCATGATTTTGGATCGTGTGTGGCGCATGCGCATTGACCCCGCGACGAACGTGGTAGATGTGCAAATCTACCGCTTGCGCAACAAGGTAGACGGCGACGGCAAGCGGCCACTCATACATACCATCCGCGGTGTTGGTTATGTTCTTAAAGAATCATAATTCGCAGGGCCATTCAGCGGCCTGGCGCATCGCCATCTGGCCGACCGTGGCTTTCGCATTAGGAAGTGCGGTGGCCTTCGCGATCATGTATCTACTGATCGCGAGAGACATTCGCGAGCGCAGCGACGCTTGGCTGAGCGGGGAGGCCGAAGTGCTGGCCGATGTTTCGGAAAATACCCCGCGTGATGCGCTGTATGACCGCCTGGTCCAGGAGGTGGCAGAGCTTGCCTCCCGGGAAGTGCCTGATACGAGCGATGCCTATGGCAAGCACCAAGCTTCTGTTTTCTTCCTTAAGACGGAACCGCGGCAGGAACCGATCTGGGTGGGGCCGACTCCCAAGGAACTGTTTATCCCGGCGGTGACTAGCATGCCGCTGGTCCCGGGAGTCCCAGCCAATGTTCGCGTGCAGGGATGGGAAAAGGCATTCCGGGTTGTGTATCACGCCCAGAAAGACGGTGGCGGACTATATCTGGGATTTGCCGACCTCGGCGGGGCGCAGATGCTGAATCGACTGACGGTGCGCTGCCTCCTGGTATGGGGCGCGACGGTTGCGCTGGGATTCCTGATAACTTGGCTGGCAGCATACCGTACTCTCACCAGAGTGGAGCGCATCAGCGATGCGGTATCGCGCATCGGCAGTGACGACTTGAGCAGCCGGTTGCCAGAAGGCCCGCATTCCGATGAAATTTCCCGCCTGTCGCGCACCTTCAACCGCATGCTGGACCGCGTTCAGTCATCCGTCCACCAGATGCGCATTCTCACCGACTCGGTAGCTCACGACCTGAAGAGCCCTGTCACGTCCGTCCGCGGAAGTCTGGAGGTCGCGCTGTCTGATGGGCATGAGGGCCGATGGCAGGAGTGTGTTGCCGAAGCGATCGACGGTCTCGACCGGCTTTCGCAATTGTTAAATACGACGCTCGACCTCGCAGAGTCCGATGCCGGAGCGTTGCAGACACGGAAAGAACCCGTAGAGCTTTCTGAACTGGTGCGTCAGTTGGTGGACCTCTACCAGCCCGCGATGGCAGAGCGCGGCCATGAAGTCGCGACTCATCTCCAGCCGGTACTGATCGAGGCAGATCCATCGCTGTTGAACCGGACAATCGCCAATCTGCTCGACAATGAAATAGCGCACCTCCCGCCCGGCTGTCGGGTCAACATATCAGTAATCGCGAAGGAGGGCGAAGCTGTACTTACGGTCGAAGACAACGGTCCCGGATTTCCCCCAGTGCTTCGCAGCCATGCCTTCGAGCGTTTTGTGAAGGGACCGCATTCCGCTGGACACGGCTTGGGATTGGCATTTGTTGACGCGGTAGCCAGAGCGCATGGAGGACGAGTGGAGATCGCCGACCCCGGTGCGGGCGGTGCGGTGATTAGGCTCACGTTGGGCGAGGCCGTAGGCGAGAAGGTCAGTCGCTAAGTCGCATCAGCAATTTCGCGCCCGCATGGTCCGACTCAATGACTGTATTAGGGCTCGCGAAACGACTTTTCTTAACGACATTTTAGTGCGCTGCGGATGCTGCGCCGGCTAGCGTGATGCGGCCGACGCTCGAGATGCTGATGCTCACTTTGTTCTCGACTTTCAAGATAAAGGTGCTTGGATTCTTCATGCCCCAATCTTGATAGGGCACCAAGAAGCTTGTGCTCGCCTTGACTTCGTCGCCGCTCTTTTCAATCGGCAAGGATAATGTGAGGTCATGGTCGGCGCCATGGATACGAAATACGCCTTGCACTTGTATGTTCGATGTTCCTTGATCCGCGACCTTCCCTATCACGTGTTTGGGAGAAAAGATAACCTCCGGATAGCGCTGGCTCTCTAGAACTTCCTTGTGCATCTTCTTGTCACGAGCGTTATTGCCGCTCTCGCCGCTCGTCGCATCCACAATGATTTCGCCGCTGGCATCGCCGGATTTCGCGTCAAAGGTGACGCTGCCACTCTCTAGTTTGAATGTGCCATGGACGGTGTGCAGGACGTCCCCCAAGGTCCACTCGATCTTGGTTTGGGCGGGGTCAAGATTGAACTTTATCTGCTGCGCCGCAACCAGGGAAGGCAACAGCAACAACCAGGCGAACATACCGGGAAAACAAATGCGAAACATTCGCCCTGGATGAATTGGATCCCTCAACTTCAAATCGCTGCTCCTCTGATTCGCCTCGAGTTTATGCAGCCAGCAGATGCCAACCGAGGGACACCGTCTCGCGGAAGCCAAAGGCCAAGGGCGAAATCGCTCCTGTCTGAAGCGCCAACAACCGGCGGAAGTAGTCTGGCTCCGATGTCAGTGCGCGAAATACTCGACGACGAAAATGGGGATGCTTGTCCATGGCCAGCATGAGAGTGCACATCATACGCGGAAGGCGCGCAATGCGGCGGTGAGCCATTTCGTATTGCTGGAGACTGCCGGCCCGCATCGCCTCCGCGAGAGCGATTGCCTGCTGGAACGCCATCGACAGTCCCTCGCCCGTAACGGCATCTACGGAACCCGATGCTTCTCCCACGAGGGCAACCTTGCCGAGTTGAACGGCAGCAAGGCGACGGGTAACTGTCAAAGCCCCCAAGTGACGGTCGTCGGGCGTCGCATCCTTCAGGCGAGCTTGCAATACGGGGAAGTGGGGCAGCGCCTCTTCCAATCCAAGCCCAGGACGGCGCGTGATCAACGCGACGCAGATCTCGTTGTCCGAGACCGGAGTGATGTACATCTGACCGCAATTGCTCCAGTGTACTTCCACAAAATCTGACCAGGGTGCCACTCTATAGTGCCTACGGAATCCAAAGCGGCGTCGTGCGGAGTGGGAGACGTCGAGGGTGGCAAGTCTGCGGAGCAGAGAGTTTTGCCCATCAGCGCAGAGTAACCAGCGACAGCGGACGTGCTGCCCGCCGATGGCAACTCCTTCGGGGGTTAGACCGGTGATCCTTGCGCCCCAGCACAAGGAAGCACCTACTTCAGTCGCCCGTTCTATCAGCAGTTGATGCAAGATTGTGCGCCGAATTCCATAGCCAGCCCCGCGAGGGAAATCCGCCTCCACTTGAGCATCGTCGTTAAGGAAACGAATGCCGCGAAACGGCGCTGCTTGCCCGGGACCTATGCGGACGCCGAGTTGGCGAAGTGCTGCCAGGCCATCAGGCATAATGCCCTCGCCGCACGCTTTGTCGATCGGAGGCTCCGCGCAGTCAACCACGGTGACGCCAAGACCCGCTTGCCGAGCTGCAATCGCCGCTGCCAGTCCAGCGGGTACCTCCGCCGGCAACGAGCACATTCGCTCGGAAAATGGATTTGTACATTGTCTCTACCAACGCAGCAGAACGAGTTCCGAGCAGAAGCCCGGGCCCATGGCTGCAAGAATGCTGTAACTGCCTGCCGCCGGGCGGCGCCGGTTCATATACTCTTCCAGCACCAGTAGCACCGACGCAGACGAGAGGTTGCCGACGCGCCGCAGAGTTTGCCACGACACGTCGAGCGCATTATCGGGAAGGTCCAATGCGTCAGCGGTAGCCTCCAGGACCTTGGGACCGCCGGTATGCATGATCCACGTATCGATATCGAGGCGATCGAGGTTGTAGTCGGCGAGAAAGCTGTCAACATCTCGCGCCAGGTGCTTTCGCACCATCTCCGGAACCTCGGGCGTAAGCACGATCTTGAAGCCCTCTTCCGAGATGTCCCAACCCATCACGTCCTCGGTGCCGCGATAGAACGATGATCTTGTACCAAGCACCTGAGGACCGGCCACACTGCGCTCGCTCCCGGCTACGATCACCGCCGCCGAACCGTCTCCGAAGAGCGCAGAGGAAATGAGGTTGGCGACAGAGAGGTCCTTCCTTTGCCATGTGAGCGAACAAAGTTCCACCGAAACCAGCACAGCGCACTGCTTGGGGAATGCGTGGACGTAGTCTGCAGCACGGGCCAGGCCCGCTGCGCCAGCGACACATCCGAGGCCGAAAATCGGATTTCGCTTGATGTCCGGACGCAGATTCATACGGTTCATCAGGTGCGCGTCAATTGACGGGCTCGCCACGCCAGTAACCGAGACGAAGTAAATGGCGTCCAGGTCGGCCTCGCAAAGGCCGGCGCGCGTAAGCGCTCGGCAGATCGACTGTTCCGCGAGATCTTCGGCGATCTCGATCCAGGCGTTGTTCGACTTTCCCCACGTGGTCAGGTCGTCATAGGCTTCGATGGGCAAAGCCAAATGCCGTCCATCGACACCGATTCGGGCCAGTAGACGGTCGAGAACCTTTGGATTTCCCAACTCATTGCTCCAGTGCCGCTTAAGGGCATGAACGACCTCCTTCTGGCGATAGTACTGGCGTGGAAATGCGCTGGCCACGCCTGCAATTCGCGTCATCTGTGCCGTGCCTTCTTTCCTGGTTCAAGCTGTTTATCGGAGGAAATACCTCGTAGCTGTCAGACTAGCGGCTAGACATGAAGAGCCCATTGCCTGCACATGACAAGTTGTTCATCTGGTGACCCAGGATGGCTCCGAGAGACTTGAAGCTGAAGTGCGCACCACAGGACGGAGGGGACAGAGCATAGGCAGGTTCACGCAGTGGCCGACGACCAGAGCCGCCAGCGGCAATAATGCCAGCGTGTGATCGAGCAATCTTCGTGCCTACGCGCGAACTGCAGACCCGTGATCTGAGGGTGTGCCAGCGACACGTCAAAAGAAAGGCACCGCCTTCGGCAGCTTCTGCATTTCGCTAGGAGGCATTCCTCAAGCTGTTGGCATTGGTTTGACTTGTTGCTGTCGTCATCTCCACGGATGCCCCCTTCTTATCGAGTTTCCATGGTGGAGATGGGAGTGGATTTCAGCATCCTGCTATGGCTGCGAGTTGGGGTCAGGTTTGGCGGCATGGCGGTGGCCCCAGTTGAAGCGGCGGGTGCCCCGTTCTAGGCCATCTTTTGGCCTAGCAGGCTGCTGAAAAACCTCTGATTTGGGCGAACTGTGTCCGCTTCGGTCATCGAGTGAGAGGGGAGAGAGTTCGGCTCAGCATATTTCCACTATCTGCTGAAGCTTTTTACATGCAGCTGACACACTTTTCCCTTGGCTTACGCCGCCCGTAGTGACAGGTTGCGCAGGCGGACCAGGTTATAGGCCGCGCAAGCGAAGGTGAACACCCAATCCACTTTGAACAAGCCACGATGTCGTACCTTCCGCAGCAGAGCAACCGTCTTGAGCCAACCGAAACATTCCTCGATCCGCTTCCGCTTCCTTTGGCTGATGCGGTAGCCTTCATGCCGCGTGGTCCGCTGGTCGATGGCACTGCCGCCGCGCCGACCGTCATTCTGCGCGACATGCGGTGTGACCTGCATGTGGCGGCACTCAGCAATGAAGTCGGCCGTGTCAAAGCCTTTGTCGCCGCCCACCGTCACGCGCCTGGTGCCGGCAATCTGCTCCAGCATCACCAGCGCCGTATCGCGCTCGGCCGTTCCGTTGGCTTCCCACACCATCGCATTCACGATCAGCCCGTTACGATTCTCCACTAACAGATTGCCGCTGTAGCTCAACTTCGCCTCCTTGCCGTCGCCCTTGCGCGCCAACATGGCCTCGGGATCGGTCTTCGATGCGTGCGTTTGATTCGACCGCTTCTCGCCGTGAAAGTTCACCGTGGGATTGCCGGGATCATCGGAAGAGGGCGGGTTCTTGCCATCCTGGCGCTGAAAACTCTTGGCGCCGGCCCAGGCTTCCAGCAGCGTGCCATCCACCGTGAAGTGTTCGTCGGAGGTCAGGCCCTTCGCCCCAGCCTGTTCCACCACCTGCGCTAGGAACTGCTTGGCCACTGCGGCTTCCAGCAGCCGGTCCCGGTTCTTCGTGAACACTGTCGGATCCCATACCTCCTCGTCCAAATTCAACCCTACGAACCAGCGGAACAGCATGCTGTAATCGATCTCTTCCATCAGCAGCCGCTCGCTGCGAATCGAGTACAGCATCTGCAACAACTGCGCCCGCAGCAACTTCTCGGGCGCAATCGATGGCCGGCCCTCGCGGGCGTACATGCGATCAAACTGCGGCGACAGTGCCCGCAGAACTTCGTCTACCATCATGCGGATGACCCGCAGCGGATGATCCTTCCGTACCCGCGCTTCCGGCGACAAATAACTGAACATGTGGCTTTGCTGATGATCGGTGCCTCGCATGCTGCTTTCTTAGCACACGTGCCTGTGGATTAGGAGTACTTTTTCAGCATCCTGCTAGGGCGGGAATTTTCGTCGGTAGATGCGAAATGCCCCACCCAACCAAAAGAAGGTTGAATGGGGCACCCCAGGTTTTGACTGGGTCAGTTTTTTTGGGTGGGCCACCCGCCAAACATAGGTATCTCAGAACTAGTTCACCATAGCGCTTGGAGGCATGTGCTGAATCATTGGCAGCGGCACTGCCCCGCACTCAACCCATCCTCCGGCGGCTCCTTGGTTTGTGCTACAGCCAGCCGTACCTTGAGGCTGCCCCCACAAGCGCGGATCGAGTGTGATGAAGCCTTGCCTTACATAACGATTCAGCAACCCAATCGCGTAGGTGGAAGTAGATGAGTAGAGCGCTGGCAGAGCGCCATCAACAAAAGTCGTGCCAGCCAGCACATTTGGCTTCAGCCACAGAGTCATCCACGCATCTTCCCAAAATGCGGTGGGCCCCATATATGGATTGCTAGCGTCGTTCCCGATGATAGGCTGGTTTGTGCTCGCCGCCGTGTGGGCTATCTTGCAAATCCAATAACTTCTGCGCCCACCATAAGCATTAGCATAGCCTGTCACCGAACCATCGACGTACACAACGTCACCGACATTATAACTATGGCTTGGATTCCAGGCTCCCTGATATGACGTGGCGACAGTGCCAACTCCAATGTCAATCGTCTGTGGGCTAGTGTAGTTGGTAAATGGATACAGGCCGGAGTTGTTCAAGTAGGTACCAAAGTCCAGCACGCTACGAGTCGGTTCGACCATCTGCGGCATCTGATTGGGGATCATAAGCTCGGTCGTTGTTTTAGGGCCAATTGTCGCCCAAGCGCAAGCGTTCCCGTAAGTACCGCAAGGAGCAACGTTGGCAAATGCGGGAGCCATATTGATTACCGCATTGTAGTTGACACTGTGAAAAGATGGGGTTCCGCCAAGACCGGGATCATTAGCGAGTTGAGAAGCTCCAGCCGTGTAGGAATAAAGCTCAGGAACGGCTCCAACTCCCACGCCGTCAGCGCGGAAGAATATGTTGGCGTTGACGTTTGTAGCATTAAATTCACTAACAGTTTCTGCCGAAGCAAATCCGCCACCATTAAGGGTAGGAGTGGTTAAATCTCCTACGGCGGAGCAATAAACATTATTTTGAACCGTAACTGCACCGGGGGCAATATTACCTCCGTTTACTCCAGCTACGGAATAGAATATACCAACTCCCATTAAGGTCCCCCGACCAAACGCGCCGCAAGGCTGTACATTTCCGCTAATAGTAATAGCCGTTGCAGAGGCGGGGTTGCCACCCGTTGGATGACCAACTTGAGAGGTTATCGTTGCAGGGTTCGTGTCGACGTCGCCGAACGCTCCATAGACATTGTTTTTCTGAATCCATGAACCGCCTAACAGTCCACTCCAATGCTGATCGGAAGGATGTAGATGAACCCCTCCCTTTTCATTGCGAGGCACCCAAAGGACACTGTTGACGATGTAGGTTGCAGGAAGAAGTCCTTTGTCAGCTGCGCCCTCAGTGGATCCGGCAATCCAGGCGTCATAGTAATAAAGCGACTGATCGCTGTGTGCGCTGTCGATGTTCAAAAGACCTACAGACAAATTCGATACGCCAGGCGTATAGTTAGCCCCTGCGCTCCACGGCTCCTTGAATACGGTATTAGTATAGGTAATACCAGCGGAACCTACTGAGACGTCTATGCTACATTCCAGGTAAGAGTTCTTGATCGTGACTGAGGCCCCGCCGGTTAGAACGGATCCATAAGTAAGAAACTTCGGAGTACCACTGCTCATACCAGTACTAGCAGTACAATAAACTCCATCGAAAGTAAAAGTTGTCGTCGCAGAACTACGAACACCAACTTGCCCGGTGTTGATAAACTTTACATTGGTGAAAGTCATGTTTTTTCCGTTGGCAGTAGCGCGGTAATACCAGAGCACATTGCCGTTGCCAACGATGTCTTTGAACGTCGTGTTCGTGGCACTGCCGTAGCCAACGTTACCGATACCTGCATTCCCGGCCAAAGAGCCAGCCTTACATCCCGTTATGTTTGGAGATGCACAATTGGTATTGCATCCTTGCCCCGTCAATTGGCAAGCATTTGGGGAATAGTAGCTATCGCCCTCCCACAGTGAAGGAGCTCCGCTTCCGCCAATCGTCCATCCAGCGGTTTGGCTGGCAGAACCAGTGTTATCAGTGAATTGATAATTTACCGGAGATGTAGTCCAAGACGAATCGTGGTAAATCTTAAAGCCTGCTTGTGCAACAAAAGTGCCGTACTGGAGACACACTGCACCAGCGTAGACAAAGATTGCTGACCCGCCGATTGTAAGACTCCCACCTGCGGTATCGACAACCGCCGCAGTTCCAGCGGCGCAGCTAGTAGCATTGCCGTTGCTGGCTCCTACGGTGCATACTTCACCGCCCCCGGCGCAGGTCACAGCAAATCCGCCAAGATTCGCCGTGTCACCGTTGGATGGGCCGCCGGAGTAGGTATCGGTCATACATGGAATGCCAGTGTGGCAGTTGTTGCTTCCGTCGCCGCCGCTCCAAGTCGAGCCGCTGTTCCAGTCCCCGCTGGCTTTGGCGGTAAACACCGTCGCTCCAAGATCTGAGACCGCGAAGATCAGCAAGAGAATAGCGAAAGCATGTTTCATAACGCCCCCTGAACAGCCAAACCTACGTAGCTAAAGTTAATTGGGCTGGCTACGCTGTTAGCTGGGAACGTGAACATCACGTACAAATCGGCGCCGTCCGCACAGGATGGCGTGAAAGCTCCGGTTGCTGTTACGTTCTGCAGACCTCCGGCCGGAAAAAGCGAAATTGAATTGATGCCAGCGGTAGAGAACGGGGGATTGTCCGGTACTTGCCCCGCCGCTACACACGCTACCGTGGGCTGCAATGTTGCTGAACCGGTTGCCGAGCTTCGGAAAGTCGTGGTCAGCGTGTAGGCCCCGGTGTGTCCTGTTGGAACACGCAGCTTCACCCAAAAAACAGCGGACGTGTTGCCAGCGGGAATCTGCCACTCCGGGGTGATCGTGCCGGTACAAGGCAGATAAGATGGTGCATTGACGGACGGAAAATTTATCGGAGCGCTCGTGGCGCCGGCTTGGCACACCCCCTGGTACGAAAAAAGCCACGTACGAGTAGTTACGCTGCTACCTGGGGGGCCCTGGGGCCCTTGTGGTCCTGTAAGGCCAATTGGCCCTTGCGAGCCGGTGAGGCCGACCGGACCCTGCGAACCAGTTGCGCCCGTTGGACCCGCTGGACCAATCGGACCGGTCGGACCTGCTGCACCGGTTGCGCCCGTTAAACCCGTTGGTCCTTGTGCACCGGTCGGACCTTGTGAGCCGGTGGCCCCGGCGGCCCCTTGTTGCGCCATCAGCGCCCATGGGGGCGAGTTCATGTCTGGCGTGCCTTGGTTGTTGGGAATGGCTGTCGTCGCCTCGTAGGTCGAGCCGAGGTAGGTCACCACATCGTAGGCGTTGTAGTCAGTGCCGCCGTCAAACGGGCCTCGGAAGGTGAAGCCCTGGCCGGTTGCGCCCGTCGCTCCCGTTGCGCCAGTCGCACCCGTATCGCCTTGCAGACCCATGGGACCCATCGGACCCGGCGCTCCAGTTGCACCAGGGTTACCCTGCGGACCTGGTGCACCGTTTGCGCCCGTTAAACCCGTTGGACCTTGTGCACCGGTCGGACCTTGTGAGCCGGTTGCGCCGGTGGCCCCGGCGGCCCCTTGTTGCGCCATCAGCGCCCATGGCAGGCCGGCGTCGGGATTGTGGCCTCCGTTGGCAATGGCCGTCGTCGCCTCGTAGGTCGAGCCGAGGTAGGTCACCACATCGTAGGCGTTGTAGTCAGTGCCGCCGTCAAACGGGCCTCGGAAGGTGAAGCCCTGGCCGGTTGCGCCCGTCGCTCCCGTTGCGCCAGTCGCACCCGTATCGCCTTGCAGACCCATGGGACCCATCGGACCCGGCGCTCCAGTTGCACCAGGGTTACCCTGCGGACCTGGTGCACCGTTTGCGCCCGTTAAACCCGTTGGACCTTGTGCACCGGTCGGACCTTGTGAGCCGGTTGCGCCGGTGGCCCCGGCGGCCCCTTGTTGCGCCATCAGCGCCCATGGCAGGCCGGCGTCGGGATTGTGGCCTCCGTTGGCAATGGCCGTCGTCGCCTCGTAGGTCGAGCCGAGGTAGGTCACCACATCGTAGGCGTTGTAGTCAGTGCCGCCGTCAAACGGGCCTCGGAAGGTGAAGCCCTGGCCGGTTGCGCCCGTCGCTCCCGTTGCGCCAGTCGCACCCGTATCGCCTTGCAGACCCATGGGACCCATCGGACCCGGCGCTCCGGTTGCACCAGGGTTACCCTGTGGACCTTGCGGGCCGGTCGCCCCTAGTTGCGCCATCAGCGCCCAGTTGCCGCCGGGCGGCGGGCCGCCTCCGTGCGGAATGGCCGTCGTGGCCTCGTAGGTCGAGCCGTTGTGGGTAACCACATCGTAGGCGTTGTAGTCGGTGGAGTTGTCAAACGTGTTGCGGAAGGTGAAGCCCTGACCCATTGCGCCCGTCGCACCCGTAGCGCCCTGCGGACCCACAGGACCGATCGGACCTTGTGCACCAGTAGCGCCCGTCGGGCCAGTTGGCCCGGTTGGGCCCGTCCCCCCGGCGGGGCCAGTTACACCGGCGTCAAGTTCCGCATCGTGGCTGGTGGCGGTGCTTTCCTTAGCCTCGAAGGAGGCCGAAATCGTGGAGCCGGAAGATGGCTTCAGCAAGATGCCGTAGTTCGGAGTCCCGCCAAGCCACTCTTGTACAAATGTAGTCAAATCCACTTCGAGGTATTGATTCTTGCTAGCCTTCACGACGCTACCACCCAAAGTACAAGATCCGTAAGTTGGGAGCGTGTGAAAGGTCACACCTGTTTCTGCCCATGAGCTGGTAACTAGACAGACATCGAAATTGCCTTTAGTCGTCACTGCGGTGACAAACAACTTCGCCGTAGCATGAGTGACTTGGGCAGGCGTAATGCCGGCTGGCAATCGCGTGGTGTCAAATCTAATGAGGGTGTAAACACTGGTGGATTGAACGGCCAGCAAGGAACCGCTCCCGTAGTTTGTGTCGGGAGACGACGAAACGACATAAGTGTCACCTGTCACCGGGGCCTGGGCCGAGCCAATAGTGGGAAGGAGAACGAGACACAGCACGATGGCTGTGACAAGCAGTGTGGCGCGCATCGCATAACCTCCAATTAGGAATTGGAGGGTTACAAAATTACAGTGACGAAGACATCGCGAGCAACACGATTGATCTGTTGTTGCGGTTCAAACCAGGGTAATTGCTTGCGTCAAAAACGGGACGTTTCATAACGGGACGTTTCATAATGACAGCTCAAGAGGTACTTGCCGACTCTTGCGTCGCGCTGTCGCGTCACTATGATTTGCAATCCTCAATTAGTAACATCCAGGCCAAGGTACAGAACCGGGGAACAGGGAAACGGCCTGGGGCTTTCAAAAAGTGGCTTTCAACAACGAAGAAAGTCTACACAGGAATCGGATACAAACAATGGCTAAAAAGTGGTAGCGCTACTGACTATCTAGAGGATCCAGGCGCTCTGAGGGCTGAAAGCTCACGGCTGACGGCTGACGTCTAAAAGCTGACCGCTCATTCCCGATGTTAAGATTTTCTGCTTAATGGTAACCTTCGCCCTGCTGCGCATCGTGGCGGGTGCCCCACCCTTTCGCAGGTAACCGTCAACCTGGGGGTGCCCCATCCTTCTCGCCCGCTTTTGGCGAGAGGGTGGGCGCAGGTCGAATTCTCACCCGCTATTCCCCGAACGGGTTTACCACGCGAACGGAGCCGTATTTCTGCCCGCTTGCTAGGTCTTCCGAATAAACCAAGGTAGCGCCGGAACTTTCTGCCGCTTGAAGGATAAGCGCATCCCAGAACGAAATCCTGTAGCGGGCTTCGATATCGAGGGCCTGAAGGATCGAGTCCGCTGTAGTAACGACGATCTCCCAACTGGAATAATCTTGTATCAAGCGACGGACATCTTCAACCGCCAACGGCTGGCCGGCCTTGCGACGAAGGTTCACGCAAAACTCCTGAAGGACTTGCGTGCTCAAGACTCCTGAGCCGGAATTCCAGAGCTCTTCGATGAGTGCTTGTGCGCGTTCGTGCTTCGGTCCCCCCGACCGGTCATAAGCGTACACCAGGACATTGGTGTCCACGAAACACTTATCGCTCATGGAGTTCGTCCCGTGAGCCCGGAGGTGTCCAGCGCAAATCAAAGCCTTCCCGGAGCTGGGCAAGCGCGCGCCGCCTGGCCCGAGCATATCCCTTGCGCTCCCGCACCACTTCCTCCAGCCGCGCGGCCACCAGAGCGCTCACCGAACTGCCCTCTTCGGCAGCCAGAATTCGCGCCTCCCGCAGTAAGTCGGCGTCCAGCTTTAATGTGATATTGGTCTTCATGCCTTCCCGTCTCCTACGTGCAGCACAATTTTACGTGCTGCCTACCAGAGAGGCAACTCTCGTATTCGTGGATGCTCCCGGGTGCCCCGTCCTAGGCCATCTTTTGGCCTAGGGCGAGGATTTTCGTTGGTAGATGCGAAATGCCCCACCCAACCAAAAGAAGGTTGAATGGGGCACCCCAGATTTGACTAGGTCATTTCTCTGGGTGGGCCACGCCCCGGTCGACCAGGCTGGCAAGACTGTTCATACGTCACCCTTCCTGGATGGTGACCGGAAGGACTTTCACCTTCGAAGCTCGTTCTCCGAGGGCTCCCCTCGGGTACGCTAGCTCCATTTTCTCGCCGGTAAGGAAGGTGTACAGGCGCTCGAACTCATGCAGATCGGCGAAGGGAATGCGGATGTGCCCTTTCCCCCGGCTTTCAATGATGGCAACCGGTGTGGCCAGGGTTTTGCCGAGTTGATGCTCGGCGATCGACAACTTCGGGCGCAGGTAGCGACCCGGTATCAGGGTCGGGTCGGAACCGGGGGTGCCGAGGAAACCCGCGATCAGCTCTTCCGCCTTGCGGACCGACAACGGCGCGATCTTCTGCGCATACTCCACCAACACGGAATCCTCCAAGTTGGAGAGCTCCAGCAGGGCCTTGCCATGGCTCAGGCTCAGCTTGCCCCGGCGCAGCATCTCCTGCACCCGCGGCGGGAGTTGCAGCAGGCGGAGAAAGTTGCAGATAGAGGCGCGGCTTTTGCCGGTGCGCTCGGCTATCTGTTCCCGGCTGAAGCCGAAATCCTCGGCCAAGCGACGGAAGCCCTGTGCCTGGTCCATGGGATTGACGTCCTCGCGCAGCAGGTTCTCGATGATGGTCATGGCCGCGGCCTGCTCGTCGCTGACGTTCCGCACCACCGCCGGAACCTTATAGACGCCGGCCATGTAGCAGGCCTTGACGCGCCGCTCTCCGGCGATGACCTGGTAGCGGCCGCCGCCACTGGCGCGCACCACGATAGGCTCCATCAGTCCGATGCTCTTGATGGAGTCGGCCAGCTCGTCGAGGGATTTTTCGTCCAACACGGTGCGCGTCTGGTAGGGATTGGCATCGAGGCTGTCGAGCGGGATCTCCAGTACGGACTCAGACGTGGTGACGGTGCCGCCGCCGGGGATGAGCGGCGTCTGCGGAAACTGGCGCGCCGGAAGCAGGGTGTCCAGCCATTCGTCGGGTTGTTTGCTCTTGCGTGACATGACTCAGGCTTCTTTCACACGCGGGTGCTCCACCCAAAGCCTGCCCTGTGCTTGTCGAAGGGCTTCTGTTGCTTCGGTGGGAATTTTGCCCACAAGAGAGAAATGTACGATGTGCACAACAGCATAAGCTGTGACGTAAGTCACCGATGTGGTGTGTATCTAAGACACTATAGTGGGGATGAAGGGCGCTGGGTGCCGGCAACAGCTCCAAATCTTGGGAGACCTCCATTGATCTCACGTTCGAGGGCTCGGGACAGTATCGCGTTCTGCTCTAGACGCTCAAAATCGACCAATGAAAAGCCCGAAGGGCGACATAATCGTAGCCCAGGACGTGAGTCCTGGGTCAGGTTTGTTAGTCCAGTGAGTCCGGCAGGACGGTACAGGAACCATGCCAGCACCTTGTCCAAGCCGTCAGTTTGAGGTGCCGTCCCTGAAGGGACTCCGGTTCATTTACAACCCTTACCCCGGTCTCACGACCGGGGCTACGATTGTGACGCCCTGCGAGCTGAGGATTGACGGCCCTCACCCGTCGCAGGCCTCGAAGATGTGAGGCGATCGGTAACGGATGCGACCGGCGCGCCTTATCGAAGTCAAGGAGGCACCCAGCCCGTAGGGCGGTACAAACGTAGCCCAGGACGTGAGTCCTGGGTTAGCGGTATACACAGGATGAGTCCGGCAGGACGGCACAGGTCGTTGTTCAAAGGCGAGATTGTATTAAAGTTGGGAGATTGTGCCGTCCCTGAAGTGACTCCGGTTCATTTACGACGGTTACCCAGCACTCACGTGCCGGGCTACGATTGTGACTCCCTTCGGGCTGGGTATTGAGTGCGGAAGAAGAAATTCTCGGGTGCCCCGTTCTAGCCATCTTTTGGCTAGGGCGGGGATTTTCGTTGGTAGATGCGAAATGCCCCACCCAACCAGAAGAAGGTTGAGTGGGGCACCCCAGGCTTGATTTAGGTCAATTCTTAGGGTGGGCCACCCGCCCCTGTGGCCCACATTTAGGTCTGAGTCTTCTTGCCGGTTTCTTGAGTTCGAGCAACCAGTCGATCCAGAGCATCTGGGACAAATCGCTCTGCAAATCCAGCGATGAACGACCAAATCAGCAGCAGTCCCCAGTCCAATCCAGCGCAGGGTCCTGTGCCGACAGCAAAGGCTCGGAACGGCATCCCTGTTTCCAAGCCGATCGAAGGTGTCGCTATGGTGGGGAATAGAGGGGGTTTCAACAGCTTTGCTACGAATAGCAGGTAGAGTACGATAGCAAAAACGGCTCCCGTCAGTGGTGCGAGCCAGTACCCAGATTTGCTTGAAAGCTCAATTAGGTCAATCAACGACTCACCTCTTTTCGACACACTCTGGAGTCGCCGCTGTGCGCTGATGAAACCTCCCACTGCACCGGCGAAACATATTGCAGGAATGGCCGGAATTTCGAACGATCCACCGCTGTGAAATCCCCCTTCCGAGTAACGCTCAGCAACGAAAAATAATGCTAGGAAAATGACCAAGACGATACTCACGCTACGTGACGCGACTCTTCGCATGTCCTCGCGACAGGCCGTGACCATATACAGGCGATAAAGTTCACTGAGCAACACCTCAATTCGAGACCGCAACTCGTCCTCGCTCGCAGTCTTGGCGTCGAGGGGTACCAACTTTGCATGGTCCTCATATTCCGCGCCTGCCGCGATCGCCTTGTATCTGGCTTCGACCGCCCAAACCTGCTCACGCAACTCAGAAATGGTTCGGAGCCGCAAAAGTAGTCCCTCGAAGGCACAAAGGTCACCCCAAGTCAGGTGTCTCTCTCCCTTGAGATATCTTTCTTTCAGAGACTTGGCATCGCGGTCGGCTTCGGGGTCTCGGGTTTCTGGACGCTTCATTGCGTCATACTCCCCTATGAGATGATCAAAGTAAATCTGTCCGTAACTTGGAAGTTTGACATAATCAAGATGCCAAGGTTGCCTGCCACCCAACCATCTTGGGCGTCGAAGCGAGAATCCAAAAAGGCCCATTTTACGACTCCTTGCTGCTGTCACTTGCCGGATTTCCTTCTAACCCGAGAAACACCGAAGCAAAAGGCGTTTGACTAGCTACTCGCTGTGTGCCCTTTTCTTCTATTTGCTCCCAGCCTTTCGCAAAGGCCGCGAAAAGTTGGGCCACCCGCCGCACCCTCGAGAGTTCGGCGTGGACACAAAACCGAATCGCAGTTGGGTGGGCCAACTGCGTAGCAATCTCTATCTACGGAATGACAGTAACCCTCTCAACTCCTTCAAAGCGTTGCCCTGATCCCGATAAGAGCCCCGAGACGCGAAGATGCTTTGTGTCGGTGGACAGATAATCCAACTGCCTCATAGTGTCAATCTTGAAGTCTAACTTCATATCTGGGTAGCCGTCACGATTCTCATCGTAAGAGCGATCTTTCTTGGGGTCGGGCGGATAAAACATCGCGGCGGGCACGCCCTGACCTGTAAGCGACGCGTCAGCAGCACGAACAGAATTGATGTCAATCTCACTTACATCAAATGTTCGATCACCGTAGATAACGACAGCCAGATACTCATTCGTCAAATGAATCTCGTTTCTGTTTTCTGGCTTGCGGGAAAGAGAATTCCAAACGACAAACTGGATCCGATGGGCTCCCGGTGTAATGTCCGGTTTTTGTCCAGAAGTGAGCCAATACCCTGCCCAAATGATTGCAGTCACGAGGATCAATGTCACGGCCCCGTACCAAATCATTCTACTTTTACGAATCGCTGGAATCGGGCTACTCTTACGAACCGGAGAAAGTGGAGCCGAGGTGAGGGATGGTGGCTCGTGGAGTAATAGGCCATTCACAGCCTCAGGACGGACAACCCGAAGAATATCAACAACAACGCGGTCCAGGCCACGACTCGTAGAAACGCTGATTCTATCCGCGAGCAGCGGCGAAGAGGCCGCGATGAGGTCATGATCTACCTCATGCCAAACCGGGAGAATCACCTTTTGACCGTTGGACTCCCGGGCAGCCATAGCGTCCAGCTCTTGCTTCGGCCAGTGCCTATCAAAGAAACTCTTACTCAGAATGATGACACCAAACCGCGAGCGAGAAAGACCCTCATCAATCTTTGCGCGGAGCCGGTCGCCGAGGAGGAGTTCGTTTTGATCAAGCCAGACACTTACACCTTGGGCTGCAAGTTTCTGGGCTAGCGGGCGCGCAACGGTGGGGCCGTCTACGCTGGCATAACTGATAAAGACGTCCCAGCGGCGGTCCGCTTCGACCGGAGCGGGTTGTGGCTCGCTTAACACGCTATGACATTATCGGTCTCTGTAGACATCATTTGGGACGGCTTCGTCCCAAAAGCACAGGAACGAACTTTCAGGCAAACTCAGAACTGCCGGGTGGGAAGTATATCATCACGTGTCCATTGCGCTCGGGACCCTGGGCTACGATTCTGACGCCCTTCGGGCTGATGGACTGCCGGGTGCCCCGTTCTAGCCATCTTTGGGCCTAGGGCTGGGATTTTCGTTGGTAGATGCGAAATGCCCCGCCCAACCAAAAGAAGGTTGAGTGGGGCACCCCAGGTTTGACTAGGTCCGTTCTTAGGGTGGGCTACCCGCCGATGATGTCAACAGCTTAAGGCATTCGGCGTCATCACACGACCTTGTACTTGGGACGCTGGGCAGAACCGCAATAGCCGATCGTATAGACGCAGCCCTTTTCTTAATATTCTCTGCGTCGGTCTTTCGCCCGGATAGGGTCAACATTTCGGCGTATTCATCGAGGACACCAGCCAATTGTGGATCCTTGGACGGCCCAGGAGCCTCGATCTGAGAAATTGCTTGCTTGTAGAACGTCTCGGCATCGTTGTACTTCCCTTGATTCCTGAGAGAGTTCGCTTGGGCAACGAAAGTAAGGGACTTGGCTTGGGGCAGTGAAAGGAGGTGTAGGAGGTTCTCCGCCGGTATTACCGCAGCAATCCCGCTGTTTTCTGGTAACTCACCGCGTGCTGTGGCTGTCAAGTCGAAGGAAACGTCGGTGCTTGTCGTGAAGCAACCCTGCATGATGCCAAGCAGGTAGTACTGGAATCCAGACTTCGGTGCATCCCCCTCTCGGATTCCGCCGATTCGCAGAAAGACTGGCGACCCGCTATTGCCGGGAATCGAAGTGACCTCGGCCAGAATCAAGTCTTCTGTTTTCGTGGCGTCTCGCGAGTCTATTGGTATGCGCTCGTCGGTTACAAGTGCCAACTTTCCATGACGCACAAGAGGGTAATTTCGTTTTCTTCCATAGTAAGATGCGAAAAGTCCTGCAAACAAGATGTCGTCGTTCTCTGTCACTCGTAACTTCTTAAAACTCTCTCGAGTAAGAAATGTATCCGTAGAAGTCCACATTACGTCCTGGGTTTTATCAGGACTCACAGGAACGATGGTAAGATCCACGGATGGATCATCGTCGACGACCCATCGCAGATTGCCGGCTTGATCGACGACCGGCATCCTCAGATCTTGAGCCTGTCCGGCAAGCGGGGACGACTCAGTTGTATTCACTCGAATGGTAACCTGATCAAAAAATGGCCTATCTGGAGGATGAAGTAGATGTTTATTGGTAACAAGCCATACTAGCCCCCCTTTTTCCGTGCCTGAAACGGGAGCAAGGATCAAAAATCCGGTTCCTCCCCAACTCTTTCTTTGATTGTTTTCTATATAGGATGTGGTAAAGAAAACGACTGTCTTTTTTATTTGGTTTATTACTAACTCCTCAGGCTGTGAGGTGTTCACGCCCAATTTTGGGGCTTCTTGAGACCATCCAACACAGACGAAGCTACACAAAGCTGCAAACCAAGCACAGGATGCTCGGCAGGATCGAACGAACTTCATTGCCAACATGGTCATCCTTCCTCGCGCCGGGTATCTCACCGGTCAAGCAGAAAAGGGACACGGCGTGCCGTGCCCCCTTCACAGTACGTCTTACTCACCTCACTAAATTACTCGCGGCGCTTCGCAACGCCGCTTACAGCAGATCCCTCGACTCGGACGCGCGCTGTTCAGCGCGTCCTCGCTCGGCAGAAACTAGTGGCCAGTGGCTAGTTGTGGGTTTACGCATAACGTGAGAATGGCGGGGCTGTAAAAACAGCGACTTAGATTGACCGTGCCCCCAGAAGATGAGAATCGAGGACCGCATGAGATGAGAATATCGCCGCAGATTGACGCATTAGATGAAAACGCCGACACTTTCCACATGCCGGTTTGGGGCCAATGTGACAAGCGAATGCTGCTCGGAGCATTATGTCCGGTTCAGTTGGGTTACGAGATGGCTTGATTAATCAACACCTATCCGACTGATGTGTCTATCATCGGTTTCAATGCCTGAGGCTTTTTAGGGTCAAGGCCAGAATTACTGCAGCTTCGCGTACTCCGCTTTGGCTTGTTTCAGGATGGGAACGTCGGGGTCGGCGTCTTTCCAGAGGGTGAGGAAGTCCTGATAGGCGGCTTTGGCTTTGGCGGTATCGCCCTGCATGGCGTAGGCGCGAGCCAGGCCGAGGCGGGCCAGCGCGCCCCATGGGAAGTTCACCACCAGTCCTCGATGGTCGACGAACTTCTGAAATTCTGCCGCGGCCCGGTTGCCGTCGTGCAGCATCAGATAGGCTTCTCCCCTTAGATAAACTGGACATAGGTATATCGAAAGACTGGATGTGGCCTGACTGAGTTCGATGTCGCTGGTCTCTTTCAACAGCTCGATGGCCCGGTTCGGATCTTTGTGCTCCAGGGCGACGGCTGCCCGGATTGTGGGCAGCCAATATCTCTGCACCACGGTGTGAAGAGGGAATGTCTTGTTGAGTTCGGTGGCCAGCTTCTCTGCGCCCGCCGTATCGCCGGCTCGCGCCAGGGCCAGCGCCGCAACCGCCGTGACATCGCGGTTTGGTGCCAGTTTTAACGCCGCATTAGCTTCGGCGCGTGCCTGCTCCCGGTCGCCCCACTCGACTTCGCGCAGCGCCGCCGCTGCCTGGTAGGCTGCAGCGGTCTCTTTGGCGTCGTTGTGCTCGGCCGAATTCATCGCCCGGCCGGCCAGTTCGTGTGCGTCTTTCAGCTTGCCGTACCAGCCTTCCGTGTACGCTTGCGCGGCCAGCAGCAGGTCTTCCGCGCCCGGCTTGCCCATGGCAGCCGAGGCCAACTGCGCCATCTTCGCCGCATCGCCCTTCAGGAAAGCCAATTGGTAGCGGTCCTGAAGGAGATTCTCATCCTCCAGCTTGCGCTCCTCCGCCTGCTTGTACACCGCCTCCGCCTCATCGAGCTGGTTGAGGCTCGTGTAGCCGTTGCCGAGGTTGACGTAGCTGACCACATTGTTCGGCTCCAGACGCATCGCATCGCGCATTTCCTCCAAGCTCTGTTCCCAGTTTCCAAGGAGCGCGGAAACGTATCCCAGGTTCGAGTAAGCCACGTAGTCTCGTGGGTAGGTCTGCTGCCAGAGTTCGTAAGTCTGCGCCGCCTTCTCCAGCTCTCCCGTCGCGATCATGATAGTAGAGCGCCTCGATGGAGAACCGCTCCCGCTCGCTCACCTTCTCCCGCAGCTCGTAAGCCTTGCGTGCATTCTCCGCTGCCCGCCCCACCTCGTTGAGGTTCGCGTAGGAGACCGCCATGGCCCTGTAGGCCATGGCGAAATTCGGGTCGAGTTCCACCGCCCGCTTGTAGAAGGGCAGAGCGGCGGTGCTCTCCTTTCGCAAGCAGCGTCTTGCGTCCCAGGCTGTAGGCTTTCAGCGCCTCCAGCGATGGTGTGGTCGCTTCCTCCACCGGCGTGGCGTATTTCTGCACCGAGCTGAGCGACTCGCCCAGCTTGCTGCGCATGCTGAGTGCCGCTGCGTCCAGGGCCTTGAGCACCGCTTCCTTGCCCGCCGCCTGCTCCTGCGCCTCCGCCAGCACATCGCCCGTGCTGCAGTTCACCGCCTTCAGGCCAATCACGTACTGGCTGCCCAGCTCGGCAATCGAGCCAGTCAGCATGGCCTTGCTGCCGGTGCGCTGGCAGACCTCGCGTGTGACCTCCGGCGTCAAACGGTCACCGGCGGGACGGCCCATCAGCTTCAAGGTCTGATTCACCTTCCGATCGGAAACCAGGTCGAGAAAGGGTGATTGCTCAAGCTGCACCGAGAGCCCTTGCTTCAGCGTGTCATCAAACACCGGATCGCCAGTCTTGTTGTCGAAATCGGAAAGAACAATGGTGTCTTTGTCGGTCAGTGGCTTGGTTCGATGCGAGCGATAGTAGTAGAGCCCGCCCCCAATTAGCGCGACGGACACCAACACGGCCGCGGGAACAAGTATCCGCCAGTGTTTTGTCGGCTGAACGACAGGCACTTCCTGCGCCACGGCCGCGATGGCCGAACTTGCTGTCACGCTGCGCCCGCTCTCCGTGTCGCGCTTCAGCCGCTGCAGGTCCGAGCGCATCTCGGCAGCGTGCTGGTAGCGCAGGTTGCGGTCTTTCTCCAAGGCCTTCTGGATGATCCCTTCCAGTCGCACCGGGACCAGTGGGTTGATCTGTGACGGCGGTGGCGGGTTCTGGTGCAGGATGGCGCCGCAAATCTCTCCCGAACTGGAGCCGTCGAACGGGAGCTTGCCAGTCGCCATTTCGTAGAGCACCGTTCCGAAAGAGAACAGGTCGGTGCGTGAGTCCAGCTCCTTGGCTCGCACCTGCTCGGGCGACATGTAGGCCACCGTCCCCAGCATCGTGCCCGGACTGGTGAGGTGCTCTCCCTCGGGGTCGTCGACCAGGGTTTCTACGTCGTCGCTACTGCCTGCCGCAGCTTTCCCGGTCGACCTTCGCCAGTCCAAAATCGAGAATCTTGGCATGACCGCGCCGGGTTACAAACAGATTCGCGGGCTTGATGTCTCGATGAACAATGCCTTCCGCATGGGCGGCTTCGAGAGCATCGGCTATGTCGATGGCGATGGTGACAATGCCTTCCGCGTCGAGGGTACGGGCGGCGATCAGATATTTCAGCGTCGCGCCATTCAAATACTCCATGGCGATGAATTGCATTCCGTCATGCTCGCCGATCTCGTAAATTGTGCAGATATTGGGATGGTTGAGGGCGGAGGCCGCCTGTGCCTCTCGCTGGAAGCGGGCTAACGCTTGTGGGTCTTGGGCAACGCCATGCGGCAGAAACTTCAGCGCGACAAAGCGGTGAAGGGTCACGTCCTCGGCCTTGTAGACGACACCCATGCCGCCGCCGCCGAGTTTCTCGAGAATGCGGTAATGCGAGACGACCTGGCCGATCATGAAGAGACTGTCTGCTTCTTGGAGTTTGCCCGGGTTGCTTCATCTTCTAGGATTCGGCACCCTCCGTCAACGTGTAGGGGCGACGGCACAGGCGTACAGAACCCGAAAGATCGGTCAGGTATAATGCAGCATTTGTCACAGTGGTCGCACCCAGTATTCCAATTCGAGGCCGCATGCAGTGACTTCCGAGTGGTCGGCTACTCGGATGCTATCGCGAAGTGCGGTCGGCGCAGATAGGTGTTGAGAAATCGCCGACTCATGCGCGATCCAGGCTGGAGCGTTCTGTTCGGGATCGGTTACGGCTTGCTTGTTATCGCTAACTTGCACTCAACTAATTGCTTCAGTCGCGAGCAACGACTCATCAGCCACGCGTTTTGCGAAGAATGGGTCGTGACCCTCCGACGTCGCGTTCAAGCTGCTCCAATTCCTCTGTCTTGGCGGCGCAGGGTTTCATGGGGCGATTCACCAAACAATTCATGGTATTGCTCAGCAAAACGACCGAGGTGCCAGAAGCCGAACTCAAGAGCGACATCGGTCACCGTCGTCGAGCCCGAACTTCGCTGCTGCAAAGCACGACGGACACCATTCAGCCGTACACGACGGAGGTAGGTGGCCGGTCCCATGCCAAGAGCGTTTTGGAACGCGCGATTCAGAGTCCGTCGCGGCACTTCGCACGCAGTGCAGAGTTCGGCCACCGAGGAGTCGACCATGCGAGATTTGTGCACATACTGATCAATCTCCCGCACCATCGCAGCGGCCCGCTGCTCCGCTCCATGTGAACGCGCCGGGAACTGTTGCTCAACGGCCTCCAGGAATTCACCCACCAACTCCTCCTCGAACTTTGCCACCGCGGTGGGAGAGTTGCGGACCCTCGGGTCAGACTGAATGATCGCCGCTGCCTCCGCAAAGTGCTGGGTGATTTTCAATCGCGAGTTGGCTGGCGGCTCAAACACCGACCAGGGCAGGCGCATTGCATCTTGAACGTGAGGAGCGAACTGAGGGAACTGATTTGCAAGAACCTCATCGCGAACCGTGAAGCAAGCGACCTTGAAGTTCCGTCCGTAAACCCCGTCGTGTTCTACACCTGGCCGGTGAATCACCAGCGACCCGGCACGCACCTCCATTCCGTGTTGCCGCGACCGGGTTGTGCTTCCCAGTATCACTGAGAGCGTCCACAGATTCGAAAAAGTGCCGTTTCCGCGCAGTTGTGTGCTGGTTTCAACATTGGAGAACTGACCGCCTGGCAGGCCGAGGCGCACATGACGACCGCTCAGGCATCCGGGTTCGAGCTGGGAAATCTCCAGATTGGCTTCGGAAAGCACGGCCCCGTAGGAATCGGCATCGCGAATGATGTATTCGGAGTAGTTCGATGGCTCAGGCTTGGACATGAATACCTCGTGACTGGCCCAAAACGGATAGCCGATGCTACCACTCCCAAGTAACTTGTTGAAAACCAATTCCGCAATGCATTGTGTGAATTTTCGTGACGGGATTCGCTTCAAGCATCGTTCAGGAGGAAGAAATGAAGCCACCAAAGATTTCAGTAATCACGTCGGTCGCAACCTTGTCACTGGCATTACTTCTGCTGTTTTGTGGCTCGGCTGTTGCTCAAACACAAATTCAGGGAGTGATCGACGGTCGCAGCGGAGCCACCATGACGGTAAAAACGGCAGACGCCGGAAACGTCGTCGTTCTCCTTACGAACAGCACGCAGGTGGAAGAGGTCGAAGGTGGCCTGAAGATGCGAAAGAAGACGATGGGCCTCACCGCGTTGATCCCTGGCCTGCCGGTTGAGGTAAAAGGGTCCACCGTCAACAACCAGCTCGTTGCGGAAGACGTCAAGTTCAAGGGCTCCGACCTTAAGACTGCACAGGACATGCAGGCAAGCATGGCGCCGATAAAGGCGGCGGAAGCGGCGCAGGCGGCGCAACTGGCCCAGGAACAGGCCAATCTCAAACAACAACAGGCGGCTCTTACGGCGGAGCAGAAGCAGCAAGCGGCTGACGAGGCCAAGATTGCCGCAAACAAGGCCGCTGCAGCAAAGGCCAACCAGCGCTTTAGCGAACTGGGTGAGTACAACACGCTGGGAGAAGTGGACGTCTTGTTCGCCAACGGCAAGGTCGGGGTCGCTCCGGAATACAGGGCACAACTGCTGCAACTGGCCCAGAAGGCCAAGACCATCGATGGTTACATGATTCAGGTCAAGGGATATGCATCGGCGGTGGGCTCTTCTGCTATGAACCAGAAGCTGAGTACGGAACGGGCCAACAACGTAACCGAGCTTCTGGAGCAGAAGGGCGGCATTCCGCTCACCAACATGCTGGCTCCCGGCGCGATGGGCACCAGCAAGCAGGTCGCGCCCGACACCACGAAAGAGGGCCAAGCCGAGAACCGGCGTGTCACGGTCAAGATCCTGCAGAACAAAGGCATCGCGGGAACCTAGAACGGTGTGCGGACAAGCACGGCCAGTTATGTTGTCGAAGGCCTGGCACAAAGGGCAACTTGAAGTCTGGCGGGCGCCGGAGTAGATCGATGGCTCGCTTAGACATGAATACCTCGTGACTGGCCCAAAACGGATAGCCGATGCTACCAACCCCCAAGTAACTTAAGGCAAACCAATTCTGCCAGGCGTCGCGTGAATTTCCGGCGGTGGGGTGTGCATGAACAGTGCCAACAAGGGGCTGCAGCAATCGGCCCTGGTGATGCGGATTATCGGCTGGGGTCTCATTGTCAGCATGGCCCTCGCTCCTTTTGTCTATTCGCCTGGATTCTTGTGGGGCATGCTTCCGGCGGGATTCCCACAGATTGGTCCGGCCCATCCTCAGTCGCCTTATGACGCGTTCCACCCCTACATATTAATGATCGCCGTCCTGTATCTGGCGTGGGCGATTCTGATGATCCGTGGCGCCAGGGATCCCAAGGCCAACGCTGCTCTGTTCGACTTCGGCATCCTTGCCAATGTCTTTCACGCCTTGCTGATGATCCCGCAGGCGTTCCTTTATCCCAATGAACATGCGCACATGTGGGCGGACGTGCCCATGCTATTGGCAGTGAGCCTGATTTTGTGGATTTACCACCCCAACCGAGTGGCACCAGAAATCTCAAGAGCGTAATGAGCGCCTACGACGCAGATGTAGTCATTATTGGAAGCGGTTTCGGCGGGAGCATCTCAGCCAACCGGCTGGCCTTGGCGGGCCTCAAGGTGCTTGTGCTGGAACGCGGCCCGTGGCGTGATTCACTGCCGGTCCGCTCCATGGGGATTGCCAAACGAGCACCTTTTCCATACGGCATGAAGGCAGTCACGCATATGCTGCGAACCCTTCATGTAGGCGGTCGCCACCTGACGTTCAACAAGTCCGGCCTGTACGAGGTGTTTTCTTTTCCGGGGATCGATGTCTTTGCGGTTTCGGCAGTGGGCGGGGGAAGTCATGGCTGGTTCGGAATGCTCGTGCCACCGCAAGATCCGGCTTACTGGGCCGGTCGTCATCCGGATTTGGATCCTGGCGAGATCGAGAAGTACTACGACAAAGTTCTGGCCGATATGGGGGCTGTGCCATTGTCCGAGGATTTTTTGCTCCCCCACTCGATTTGGAAGGAACTGCCCGCGTCGTCGGGCAGATGTCGCCCTTCTGACCCGCAACCCTGTCTGGCGATGAAGGTTCCCCGCTCTCAGAGCGAAGTCGGGGAAGTGACCGAAGGCGAGGGGGGAGTGAAGCGCCAGACGTGCGCGTTTGACGGGGACGGTTTTCTTGGATCGAGGGGAGGGGCGAAGGCGTCGGTCGATTTCATCTATCTGGCGCCCGTGCTCAACAAGGGTGTAACTGTTCGCGACATGTGCGAGGTCGCCAAAATCGTTCGAGGCTCGGGTGCCGGTCCGGCGGAGTATGCCGTGCATTTCTCTGATCTAAGCAATGGGCGGAAGGAAGTGGTCCGAGCGAAACGGGTCATCCTTGCCGCGGGAACCATGAGCACGCTGCGCTTGCTGTTTGCCGGCAGTTCGGAGCCGGGTGGCCTCAACCCGATGCCGTCTCTGGGCCGTACGTTTGGCGGTAACGGAGACTTTATTGGCGCCTGGTTCAAGAATTCGGCGCAACCTCCCATGTTCGAGACCGCCCCGGTTCTTGGCCGCTTCAAGGTAGACGGGCAGGACGTTCCGTTCACAGGGATGTGGGCTTTGGCCGGCATCGATACCGTGCCGCTGGTGCCCGGCTGGAAAAAGAAACTGGCGAAGACAACTCCACTCATTGGAATGGGAGCGGACACGGGAGCGGCATCGGCAAGGTTCGAAAAGGGGCGCGTGATAGTGGACTACGACGCAAGACAACAGCCGGTCTTCGAGAAAATTCGGGAAGTCTTCCGCGCGCTGGAAACCGAAAGCGGCCTGAAGACCTGGGCGATCAAGAAACCCATCACCGTCCACGCCTGGGGTGGCGCCTGCATTGGCCCAACTCCGGATCGTGGCGTTGTCGATCACAAAGGCGAAGTGTACGGGAATCCGGGCCTATTCATTGCGGACGCTTCGGCCCTGCCGGCTGCGGCTGGGACGCCTCCGTCTCTCGCGATCGCGGCCTGGGCACATCATGTTGCTGATGGGCTGGCGCAAAGGGCCACTTGAAGTTTTAGGGGAAGACATAATTCGGGCCTCAGAAAAGCAGTACGGGATCAAGAGCAAGGAAAAGACAAAACCGTTCCGTCGATTGGAGAATAATGATGAACCGCTTAGCGAATTGCATTTTCACTCTGGTATTGATCGGACTGCTGGTTGCGACGTGGGGCTGCAGTAAGTCGCAACCTGGCACAGCGTTCGCTGCGGCGCCAGCGGCCGGACGCGGCGCAGGAGCACGGGAAACCGGACCACCCGGCGACCCCGACACCGCCGCAGGTCGTCGGAGGCGGGCCATATTCTCCCAATGTGGGCCACACCTACCCGAACCGGGTCCTCTGGGGCCTTACCCATATCCACACCGATCTCTCCGCCGACTCCGGACTGATGGGAATCACCTTGGGCCCCGACCAACTGTTCGAGTCTGCCATGGGCCATGAGGTCATGACCACTACCGGATTGAAATTCAAACTGGAACGGCCGCTGGACTGGCTCGCCATCACCGACCATGCCGAATTTCTCGGTCTATCCGGGCAACTTGCATCTGGCAACCCGGAGCTGCTCGCCAACCCGACCGGCAAAAAGTGGTACGACTTGTCCAGGGGAACCCCACAGCAGAAATTTGAGGGCGCGTGGGATGTTTTCCAGACCATCGCCTCGGCCAAGGACCCGATCAACAACCCCAAGCTTCAGGTCTCGGCTTGGGCGGAAGCCTACGAGGCAGCCGAGAAGTACAACCAGCCAGGCGTTTTCACCACGCTCCACGGCTTCGAATGGACGTCCGTGCCTGGCGGCAACAATCTTCATCGCACGGTCATCTTCCGCGACAACGTTGATCGCGTGAAGCAGACCATTCCCTACTCCGCCTTCGACAGCCAGAATCCAGCGGACCTGTGGAAATACATGGACGATTACGTGCAGAAAACGGGCGGTCAGGTACTGGCCATCCCGCATAACGGCAATCTCAGCAATGGCCTCATGTACACGGCCGAGACCTACGACAGCAAACCCATGGACCGTGGCCTACGCCGAGTCGCGCATCGGCCACGAGCCGCTCATGGAGGTGACGCAGATCAAGGGTGACGGTGAGGCCCACCCCTACCTTTCACCGAATGACGAATTCGCCAACTTCGAACTTTGGGACTTCGGCAATCTCGCGGATCACCCGGTGCCAAAAAAGAAGGACATGCTCCAGTACGAGTACGCCCGCGCGGCGCTCAAGACTGGGCTGGAGCTGGAAGCAAAGCTTGGCGCCAACCCCTACCAGTTCGGCATGGTGGGCGCCAGCGATGCCCATATTGGCGTGGTTGACTCGCGGCAAGACAACTTCTTCGGGCAGTTTATTTGGGATGCGCCGTCACCGACGCGCTGGCAACTGCCGATGTTGAAGTACGCGGACGGCAAGGTTGCGTCCTATTACTGGCAGGACATACCTGCGGGCCTGGGCGGGGTGTGGTCGCGCGAGAACACCCGCGAGGCGATCTGGGACGCGCTCAAGCGCAAGGAAGTCTATGCCACCACGGGTGAGCGGCCGATCGTACGTGTCTTCGGGGGTTGGGACTTCGTGCCGGCGGACAAGGACAGCCCCAACTTCGCGGAACAGGGCTACGCCCGTGGCGTGCCCATGGGCGGCAATCTGACCAACCCTCCGGCTGGTAAGAGCCCTGCCTTCGTGGTCTTTGCACAGCGCGATCCGTACGGTTCCAACCTCGACCGCATCCAGATTATTAAGGGCTGGGTGGGCAAGGACGGAAAGGCGCAGGAGCGCATCTTCGATGTGGCGGTCTCCGGCGGGCGCAAGATCGGCCCGGATGGCCGCTGCAAGACGTCAGTGGGCAACACGGTGGACGTGGCTAATGCCACCTACAGCAACTCCATCGGTGCCGCCTATCTCTCTGCGTACTGGAAGGACCCGGCATTCGATCCCCAGGAGCACGCGTTTTACTACGTGCGCCTGATCCAGATTCCGTCGCCTCGCTGGACGGCCTATGACCAGAAGCGTTTCGGCATCAAGATGGCCGCCAACGTTCCGATGACCACCACCGGCCGGGCCTACACTTCGCCCATCTGGTACAAGCCATGAAACGATGGCTCAACGAACCACTCCTGCACTTTCTAGTGCTGGGTGCGCTGCTGTTTGGCGTGTACGGGTGGCTCCATCGCGGCCAAGCCGGCAGTTGGGACAACGGTGCCCCGGTGCGCATCACGTCCCGGGAAATGGCGTTTCTCGCGGAAACATGGGAGCGTCAGCATCAGCGCCCGCCGACCCGCGAGGAGTTGCACGCCTTGGCCGCCGGATACCTGAAAGAGGAACTGCTCGGCCGCGAAGCGAGAGCGATGGGTCTGGATCAGGACGACCTGGTCATCCGCCGCCGTCTTGCGCAGAAGGTCGAGTTCGTCGTGAAAGACACATCGCGGCTCACTGCGCCGACCGACGACGATCTGCATCGCTTTTACGAAGCGAACCTGGGGAGTTTCCAGGCTCGCGCGCACGTTTCGTTCACCCAGGTCTTCTTTGATCCGGAAAAACGCCGCGACGCCGCGGCCGATGCCAAGGCTGCACACGCCGCTCTATCGCGCGGCGCGGCAGTCAGCGGAAACATTGGCGATCCCTTACCGCTTGGCGGCGAGTTGACCGACGAGGATAGGCAAGCCGTCGCCGGTCAGTTCGGAGACCAATTCGCGGATGCGGTTTTTGCCCTCAAGCCGGGCGGATGGAATGGCCCTATCACGTCCAGTTTCGGCCTGCATCTGGTGCGCGTGACGGACGCGCGGCCGGCGCGACAGCTTGAGTTTTCCGAGGTGGAACCACAAGTGCGCGAACGTTGGCGGGACGAACATCAGCGCAAGGCCGATGAACAGTATTTCGCAAGTCTGCTGAAGAAATACCACGTGGTCGTGGACGAGGACGTCGAGCCGCTCGTTGGTCCGGTCAACGAGTTAGCCGTGCAAGCGAAAGGGCTCGCCTCGCAACCGAACGCAACCTTAGCGCAGGTACCGCAATGAAAGCGGTTCTCTTGATTCTCCGAGCGGCGACCTCGGCACGTGGGCTGCTGCAAACGGTGGCGGCGTTGGCCATTCTATTTTCCGCCGCTCTGGCATTCGCCCATGAACTCCGGCCCGCGTACCTCGAACTGCGCGAAGAAAAGCCGGGCGAGTTCAGCGTGCTCTGGAAGACTCCCATGCTCGGCGAAGGGCGGCTATCCCTTGAGCCCGAATTCTCCGGCGACGCGAAAGCAGTGACGCCGGTGACGACAAGCACGCCTCCGGGCGCAGCTATCCAGGAATGGACCTTGCGTGCCCCTGCGCTGCGCGGACAGACGCTCTATATTCGTGGGCTGGAAGGCACGATGACGGACGCGCTCGTCCGCATTGAATTTGCCGACGGCACGAAGTGGGTGCAGCGGCTGACGGGGCAGGAACCATCGGCCATCATCCCGATGCGGCAAAGCGGCTGGTCAGTGGCGGGCGTCTATCTAAAGCTCGGCGTCGAGCACATCCTCTTCGGCGCCGACCACATGCTGTTCGTGCTCGGGTTGTTGCTGATCGTGAAAGACCGCTGGATGCTGCTGAAAACCATCACCGCTTTCACCGTCGCCCACAGCATTACGCTCGGAGTTGCGACGCTGGGCTATCGCCAGTGCGCCAGTCGTTCCCCTTAACGCAGCCATCGCCCTGAGCATTCTCTTTCTTGGGCCTGAAATCGTTCGCGTCTGGCGTGGACAAACCAGCTTCACCATTCGTCATCCATGGGTGGTCGCATTTGCATTCGGACTCTTGCATGGCTTTGGTTTTGCGAGTGCATTGACGAGCGCAGGCTTGCCACGAACCGATCTGCCACTGGCTTTGTTGACCTTCAACGTAGGCGTGGAAATCGGCCAATTGAGCCTTGTGGGTCTGGTGCTTTTGCTGGAGCGTTCTTTCCGTATCTTGGCGATTCGTTGGCCGCGCTGGGCTGAAGCGATGCCTGGGTACGCCGTGGGGACGCTTGGCGCGTACTGGACAATACAGCGCGTCGCAATGCTTCTGGCAGGTGCGCGATGAGGGGAGTATGCGGGCTATGACAGCGGACAGCAAGCTTGAGCGCGGCACTCGACAAAGCGCGACGCGATGGCTGACGTTGCTTGTGCCGATGCTGCTCTGGGCACAAGTTGCCTTGGCGCACCCACAGGCGGGCGAAGCCAAAGGGTTTCTCACCGGTTTTAAGCACCCGATCTCTGGACTCGATCACGTACTGGCGATGGTTGCCGTCGGCCTGTGGGGCGCACAACTCGGCTCCCCCGCCATCTGGCTTCTGCCTGTCGCCTTCCCCATGGTCATGGCGTTGGGTGGAATGCTGGGCCTTATGGGCGTACCGCTCCCCGGAGTTGAATACGGCATTGCGGCCTCCGCCATCTTGCTCGGGGCGGCCGTGATGTTCGAGGTTCGACCGCCCCTCGCGTCCGCGGCTGTGCTTGTCGCGTTCTTCGCCATCTTCCAGGGACACGCGCACGGCACGGAACTGCCGCCCGGGGAGAGCGGCCTGCTGTACAGTATTGGATTCGTTATTGCCACCGGCTGCCTGCACGGAGTGGGCATCGGCATTGGCGTCGTCCATCGCTGGATGTGGGGGCAGCAAATGCTGCGCGTCGCCGGCGCCTTCGTCGCGGTGGGCGGCGTCTTTTTCATGTGGAAAGCGTTCACATGAAAGTTGCAAGCAAATCCAATATGCCGATCTACGCGATCGTTGTCTTCGCGGTCGCGATGTGTCCCGCGCCGGCCGAAGCTCACTTAACCTCAACCGGAATGGGACCCATCTATGACGGTCTGATGCACTTCCTGACGAGCGCGGAGGACGTGGTTCCAGTGCTCGCTCTCGCGTTGCTGGCCGGACTTCGCGGTGCGACCTACGGTCGTCGAGCACTCTTCGTGCTTCCCACGGCGTGGCTCGTGGGCGGTCTTGCCGGACTTGCTGCGACAACGGCGAATTCCAGCGGTGTGCTGACCGCAATAACATTCCTATTGTTGGGCGGGCTGGTCGCCACAGACGCCAAGCTATCTCTACGCGCGACCACGGCATTGGCAGCATTTGTGGGTCTGTATCACGGATACCTCAATGGAGCGGGGATGGGCCAGCCCGGTATTGCTTCTGTCGCGCTGCTCGGACTCGTGTTCGCGGTGTTCATTGTGGTCGCACTAGGCGCCGCACTGGTCGTTCAACTGCAAGCGGCATGGGCACGCATCGCGGTGCGGGTCGCCGGCAGCTGGATCGTCGCCAGCGGACTGCTCATGCTCGGGTGGAGCCTGCGCGGCAAGCTCTGAGCTGAAGTCGAGTATGTCCGATCCTTGCGACGTGGCTGCTGCAGCTCCGAATCGGATTACGGAATGCGGCGGAGACTCGAACTGATGCGGCAACAGATCGAGAGTTCGCGGGCACACCAAGTCTCGATCGCGGTAGCAAAGCTGACGATCTATACTGGCCGTTCATTGAAAGTGACTTGGACGTCCCGAGGCATCTTGCGTGCAGGGTTTCACGGGAATCGCGGGCAGCTAGAAAACCGTCCGGTGAGAGCGCCGTCAGCCCCAGGCTGCCAGCGCGCGCAGGTGAGGGATTGGAGCACGGCCTCAACCGTGCTGCTACGCATGTCTAAATAAGGAGAAGGTCAAAATGTCACAAAATCCGGAATCAGACAGACTCCAAGAAGCAGGCACGCTCGAGGACTACAGAACTCAACATTATTCCGGCTCCGCCAGGAAGCCCTGGAGAAAATGGGGGCCTTACCTTAGCGAGCGGCAGTGGGGGACGGTCCGCGAGGACTACAGCAAGGATGGTAATGCCTGGGACTACTTCACTCATGACCAGGCCCGCTCGCGCGCCTATCACTGGGGCGAAGACGGCATGGCCGGCATCAGCGATTCTCAGCAGTTGCTTTGCTTCTGTGTGGCCTTGTGGAATGGCAAGGACCCCATCCTCAAGGAAAGGATGTTCGGCCTGACCAACAGCGAGGCCAACCACGGCGAAGACGTTAAGGAATATTACTTCTACCTCGACAGCACGCCGACGCACTCGTACATGAAGTATTTGTACAAGTATCCGCAGGCGGAATATCCCTACAGCAATCTGATCGAGACGAATAAGGGGCGCAACCGTGGCGACATGGAGTATGAGCTGCTGGATACCGGCGTCTTCAACGAGGACCGCTACTTCGATGTTTTCGTGGAGTATGCGAAAGACTCGCCGGAAGACCTCCTCATCCAGATTAGCGTGAGTAATCGCGGGCCTGAGGCGGCCAAGATAGATGTCCTGCCGACCTTGTGGTTTCGCAACACCTGGACATGGTGGCCAGATACACCCAGGCCATCTCTGAAGCAGGTCTCCGGACCAAGAGGTGTACAGGTTGTTGCAGTTTCGCACGCTGAACTGGGGGACCGCTATCTTTACGTCGAAGGAGATGTCCCGCTGCTGTTCACGGAAAATGAGACCAACAACGAGCGGCTCTTCGGCACGTCCAACCCCACTCCGTTCGTGAAAGATGGGATCAACAACTACGTAGTCAACGGGAATCACAATGCGGTCAACCCCGCGAAAACGGGGACCAAGTCTGCGGCACATTATCAGTTGAATGTAGGGACGGGGCAGACCGCCACCGTCCGTCTGCGACTCAGCGATCTGGCGCCTGCGGCCATAGGCGATCCGTTCAAGACGTTCGATGCGACCATGCAGGCCCGTAAGAGCGAGGCCGATGAGTTCTACAAATCCATAACTCCGGAACGTGTCACCGCGGATGAGGCGCTGGTCATGCGGCAGGCACTGGCCGGAATGTTGTGGTCCAAGCAATATTTCTTCTTCGATGTGGACAAATGGCTCGATGAGCACGGCATCGATCCGATAAAACCAGGCGGACGCATCATCCGAAACCGCGAATGGTTTCACATGATCAACCAGCACATCATCTCGATGCCGGACAAGTGGGAGTATCCCTGGTACGCGGCGTGGGACTTGGCTTTCCACACCATCGCTCTGTCCACGGTCGATGTGGAGTTCGCCAAAGGCCAGCTCGACCTGATGCTGCAGGAGTTCTTCCTGCATCCGACCGGTCAAATCCCGGCCTACGAGTGGAACTTCAGCGACGTCAATCCGCCGGTACACGCCTGGGCCTCAATCTTCTTGTACCGGACGGAGCAAGCTCTTAAAGGCAAAGGCGACATCGAGTTCCTGAAGCGCTCGTTTGCCAAGCTGATGTTGAACTTCAGTTGGTGGATCAACCGCAAAGACCGCTTCGGCAAGAACCTGTTTGAGGGCGGCTTCCTGGGGCTGGACAACATCGGCGTCTTCGACCGCAGCGCGCCACTGCCCACCGGCGGCAGCCTCGAGCAGGCTGACGGCACGGCGTGGGTCTCCATGTTCTCCCAGAACATGTTGGAGATCGCCGTCGAGCTCGCGGCCCACGACGATTTCTACGAAGACATGGCACTGAAGTTTGCGGAGCATTTCATTTGGATCGCGGTCGCCATGAATCAGATGGGGCCTGAGGGTATGTGGGACGAGGAGGATGGGTTCTACTACGACGTCCTGCGCCTCCCTGACGGTAGCGCCAGGCGGCTCAAAGTTCGCTCCATGGTGGGCCTGCTGCCCTTGGCTGCTACCACCGTGATCGAGCCATGGCAGCGCGAACGGGCGCCGCGAGTGGTGAAGATCCTGCGCGAACGGATGCAGCGCATGCCCGAACTGCTCCAGAGCATTCACGCAACCGGGCTCGGGCATTTGGGGTATGGCGAGCGCGGTATCGCGGCGCTGGTGAATGAGGACACGGCTGCGCCGGATTCTTTCGCGCATGCTGGACGAGAACGAATTCCTCAGTGAATACGGGATACGGGCGCTATCCAAATACCACGATCAGCATCCGTTTATCGTCAATGTGGGGGGCCAGGAATACCGGGTCAATTATCTTCCGGCGGAATCCGATACCGGCATGTTCGGGGGGAACTCCAACTGGCGCGGGCCGATCTGGATGCCGGTGAACGCGATTCTGATCCGTGCCTTGCTGCAGTACTACCTCTATTATGGCGACAACTTCAAGATCGAGTGTCCCACTGGCTCGGGCAAATTGATGAACCTGTTCGAAGTAGCGCACGAAATCGCCAATCGTCTGGAACGAATCTTCCTGCGCGACAAGTCGGGCCGGCGGCCGGTGTTCGGGGGCACGGAGAAATTCCAGACCGATCCGCTCTGGAAGGACAACATACTCTTCTACGAATATTTCCACGGCGATAACGGCGCTGGTCTCGGGGCCAGCCACCAGACCGGATGGACCGGCGTGGTCGCGAAGCTGATCGAGCTTTTCGGCCGAATGGATCCGCAGCAGCTTCTGGACGCCGGTAAGGCAGGCGGATTTGTGAAGGGTCAATCCAAGACATAGCGACCACGTCAAGTACGGAGTTTGCTGTGTCGACCGTCAGCCGACCGGATCAAACAGAGATGCCTTTAACAAGAGAGAACCGACAAGGGATAGAGTCGCTCATCTGGCCGTGCGCTCTCCGCATGCTCCTGTCTATTTTCCTCTTCGCAAGCCTTGCGGCGGAGTCGGGAGCCCAGGTTCCGACATCTGCCCCGCAGCCAGCAAAGTCTGAGCCTGCGGCGACCAATCGATCCGCTCGGACGTGAAACTCCCCGTGGTGCAGTGATGGGCGCTCTGAAGTATGCAGAGCGCCAGGACTTCGCGACTGTAGCTCGCTATTTGCAACCGCCTCCCGGTCAAGATGCGAACTTGGTTCAGGTGGCAAAGGAATTTCAGGCGTTGCACTCGAGGTTCAAGGGCAACGTCGACTTATTGAGCGATGATCCCAAAGGCACCGTTGAAGCTGGACTTCCGCCCGGCCAGGTACGTGCCGGCGTGATATCGGTAGGCAGCACGACAGTCGATTTCATCCTGGTGCGGGTGGATGATCCGGAGTACGGGAAAGATTTGGCTGATTTCGCAAGAGACGGTTGCGAAAATTCCGGACCTCTATGCCCAAATGCAAAGCGAAGGGCCGACGCTGGCCGAACGAATGGTGCCTGCCGCTCTCAGCACTCAACATGTACTTGGGATGTCCTTAGCGCAATGGCTCGGGTGGCTGCTCTCGATCCCGATCTCGTGGTTACTGGCGTGGCTATTGCCGTTTCTGCTCAGTGCGCCCCGGCGGGTCTGGTACAAGCTCCGAAAACATCCTTTCCGGAACAGTCTGGGAAACGCCTCTTGGCACGCCGCTCAAGTGCATCATCGCGATCCTGATTCATGGCTTCTTCGTCTACTTGCTTGATCCGCCTCTTCTGTATCGCAGCTACTACTTTCGCTTCCTGGCAGCCCTGCTTGCGGGATGTATCGCGTGGCTGGTGAGCCGGATCATCGACCGGGGATTCGACCATGCGGTGAAGCGGACGCGACAACGCGGCGGCGGGGAGTCGATCCTCGTCATGATGCAGCGACTCACCCACATCGTGATGCTGCTCATCGCCTTCGTTGCCGCAATGGCCCTGTTCGGAATAAACGTGAAGACAACCCTCGCCGGCCTCGGCATCGGAGGACTAGCTGTCGCGCTGGGAGCGCAGAAGACACTGGAGAACATCATCGGCGGGGTCTCGTTACTGATGGACAAAGCTGTCCATGTCGGCGACTTCTGCGAGATCGGTGGCAAGCTCGGAACGGTCGAAGATATCGGATTGCGTTCTCTGAAGCTGCGGACCTTAGACCAAAATCTGTTGGTTGTACCCAACGGGGCGCTGGCGCAGATGCAGTTCCAAAACATGAAGGCCCGCCCTAAATTGTTGCTCAACCAAACCTTCTCGCTGCGGATTGAAACCACGGTCGAGCAGCTACGGTTCATCCTGGACCATGTGCAGAACATGTTTGACAAGCATCCATCCATCGAACCGGGAAGCTCAAGAATTCGGGTAATGGATTTTGCCGGCGCTGCTTTCGAAATGGAGTTGTTCGCCTACGCCAAGACCGGCGATTGGGCGGCATTCACTGGTATTCGTCAGGACGTGATATTGAAGATCGCTGAAATTATTGAGGCTGCAGGCACGAGGTTAGCGGGCCCGACGCAGTTGACATACCTGGCGGGAGACGCAGCCCTCGGGCCCGGAAAGAGAGACGATCAAGGCGCCGGGTGACCGACCCACGCGTCCAACATAGCGTTACGGTCGGAGACGATCCAAGGAGACCAAGGGCATGTATTTTCTGAAGACAGGTTCACCGGAGTATCTGCGTTGGCTTAAGGTTTTCGAGCCACTCATGGTCATCACCGGTATTGTGCAGCCGCTCGCCACGCTGCCGTCGATTACCAAGTTGTATTTCACGCACAGCCAGCATGCTTCCGGTCAATCGTTGACCACCTGGTCCATCTTCGCCCTTGCAAGTTTATTGTGGGTCATCTATGGATTGCTCAATCGCAAGCCTGCGATCTACGTCGGC
The DNA here is from genome assembly GCA_963782275.1 of uncultured Acidobacteriaceae bacterium. Classification (GTDB taxonomy): domain Bacteria; phylum Acidobacteriota; class Terriglobia; order Terriglobales; family Acidobacteriaceae; genus Bog-257. The sequence continues at coordinate 192,020 of CAWAJA010000022.1, forward strand.
AACATCATCGGACTGGTGATGAACTTGTTGATGGTCAATGGCATCGTGATGCACGCCGGATGGACCTATTGAGGAGCCACGATGAGTTCATCTCACACGACTTCGGCTGAACACGACTTCGGACTTCTGCCCGACCGCAAGCAGAACAGCTCTTGCCGCTGCTCCGCGCGAATGAACGCCTGGCTGCTCTTCTTGCCCGGCTGCCTTGCGACCAGCATCGGGAGGTTGCATCTCTTGCAGATGTTCTGGAGCGCCCACGAGGCACTGTTGGTCGTTCTTGCGATTGATAGAAGAGAGACATACCGCTTCTTGAATTCAGCGATCGACTCCTCTGTAACCCGGAAGGCTTTCGGAGTCGGTCTGGCTCTGAGCCATTCCAATTCAACCAATCGCCGGATTGACCTGGTATTACATTCCAGCAGGCGAGCGGCCTCGGCAATGGTCCTGGTATCTCCGTTCGCACGCGCCCGTTCGTCGTGCGCTAAACGCTGGAATCCCTCATACGACACCAGCAACCCCGCCACCGTTCCGTCGACGTTGCCAACGACCGGCAACTCTCTCGACAAGACGGCTCGCACGATATTTGCCTTGGCCTCGACGGAACCATACCATCCGCGCGCAACGATTGCGAAACGGATGTACTTGGGCGAGGGCAGATCCGCGGGGTTCACTAGGAGGTGCTAGCCTCTTCAGTTTCTGAATGAAAGCCTCAATGTCCAACTCATGAAACCCCGGTTTCGTCCTGAGCAATGGTTGACTTCGAAATCGCCATTCGCTTTCAGGCGTTTCAGCAACTCGACGGAGATCCCGATCATTGCCGCGGTCTGTCTCACCCTATAGATCTTGCCCGGGATTGTGGGGCAGGGCCTTGCTGCCGCGCTGTCAATTAACTTGCGTTCCGACTTGCCCCATCGGAAGGTCCTGGACGGCACTCCTTGGTCTTCCAGAAAACGAGCCGCCGTTCTAGTGTTGATGCCGTAGCGCCGAGCGAACGCAGCTTTGGATATGAACCGCTCGGGATCGCCTGTTCTTAATCGCCTCATCAGTTTTCTGTCGATGAAATCAGGCCTCCAGTCGTTCCTTATGAAATCGAGGAATGCAATCCTCAGGAAGTCGGCTTGCTCTGTCGGCATAATCCGTCCGAGATTGAGTAGTGAGCGGTAGACTCCACCAAGCCTCCCTCGTGCGACACCTGACGAGGCGTGCGTCGGCACGCCTTCTGTGATTCCGCGAAGGAGCCGAAAGAAGTTATTTGGCCAGTCGGACAGGACGCTAGCAGCAGCGAAAACAATACGCCGGGAATTCATTCGGTCGGAATCGTTGTCGACCACCATGCGGCGCCTTCCCAGCATCCCAACCAATGACAGCAGTGGCTGGAGACTCATGACTGCCAGATAGGGACCAGGGACTCTCGACGCATAGTCCCGGCCGGTGGCGAGGCCGAGTATCTTTCGTCGAACGATGTCGAGCAGATCAGACTCGGCCATCGAAATCGCAGGCAGATCGGCGTTTCGTAGACTCGCGCCACAGTGACACTCGAGCAATCCCGGCCGGAGCCAGCGCAGTGGCTTCATGCACCCGGGGCAGCCGGAAAGCAGTGACCTCCTGTGGACGGGACATCCAGTCATGAGCGACAGGTCAAAGTGAGCTTCAATGAACCCCTTCTCCGCGACGCATTCCGGACACAGTTTAGGTCGGGTTACAACCAACTCCCAAGGTGTGAGCAAATGGCCAAGCAACCGACAGGACCTCTGGCGATCGCCCGGCCATCGATAGGAAATGGACTGCAGTTCGGTCTGGGGCCGGTTGCATATTTGCGCGAGCTTCGCCACCTTCATGCCGGTGGACCGTGCCTCGTGCTGTCTGATCTGCGCAAGCAGAAGCAGGCTCCATGGCGTCGTATAGCCATTCTCCTCGCTCAGTCGCAGGATGTAGCCGAACAGGCTTTCGGTTGGGAAAGGAGCGGGGTGACGCACCAACAGCGGGCGTGGTCATCGCGCCACCAGCCATGCAGCCGCCGACTCGCCTCCAGCTTGCGGCGGTCGGATCTCGGGGGCTTCGCCGGAGGAATGTCGGATTCGTCCGCAGGTACGTGGACGGTTCCGATTAGGCTCACCTCTGTCAACAGGTCAACCGTGGGTATGAGTTTGAAGCTGCGTGCGAAGGGTCTTGGAAGACGTTGCGGAACTCGCCCGCACCACACGGCCTTCTCGTGCGCATTGCATAGGTCTTCGAGCGTGATTTCCCTTTTCTCCGTCGCAACCGCCTGCCACACCGATCGCCGCAAGATCTTCGTCAGATATCCGATTAGTCCTCCGGTGGCGCAGTAGAACCGGAACGCCATGGCCTCCTGCTGAAACTCGGGCGTCTGAAAGTGCTGGCTCAGCACCCCGTGGAATGCCTGCAAGATCCCGATAAACTCTTCCCGTTGTTCCAGGTCCTGCCACGAGAATCGCGGCATCAGAATGGGTGCGTGAAACCGTCCAGCCAATTGCTCGTTGGAATCGATGACGGTCTGGCAGGATGGAAGCCCCGCGACCACCAGCGCACACCGGGTTTCGTCCACCAGAATCTTGAGCCAGTCGGCGACGTGGTGCATGATCAGTTTCGTGCCCTTGTCGAAGAAGTGCTGAAACTCATCGATCATCAGCATTCGGGTTCCCGTATTGCGCATCAGGCACTTTACGCGCCGGGTTCTTTCGTTCTCGGTGCCGCGGGTTGCGTCCACGGCGCCCATTCCCTCCAACAAGACTTCGGCAAGACCCTTTACGGTTGGCTTCGATGGGGTGGTGACGCGCAGGATGGGAACGTACATTCCATCCTCACGACGGACCTTGGGATGCTTCCGTTCGCAAACGTCCAGGACACGTGATTTTCCCGTGCGCGACGGTCCGACGAGAGCAACGCAGATCGGCTCTGATGCTTCTCGCGCAAATTCAAAGCAGGTTTCGATCTCCCGAACTGCCGCTTGAAAGGGTGCATGGGAAACCAGAGTGCGGTCAACCAGGCTGGCCAGGCTGTTCATACATCACCTATCCTGGATCGTGACCGGAAGGACTCTGACCTTCGACTCGCGTTCTTCGAAGGCTTCCTTTGGACACTCTGTGCCGGTGTCGACAGAAGGCGGCAAGGTTTGGCTTGGAACCGAACCGCCGTCCCACTCTGTCTGACTACCAGCCGACTTGGAATCTCCCCAACGGGCCACGCGCTTGTTGCATCGCTTCCGCTTCAGCCGCGTTTCACTCTCGATAATCTCGACGATCTCTTCTTTTGCCAGCAGCCATCCGTCCGGACCCGATTCCAGACTCGCGTGTCGTTTCTGGTAGTGGCGAATCACCCTGTGCTGGAACAGCCCAATCCCTGTCGCGTAGTCGCGTCGCAGGGCAGGCACCGCAAACACTTCCTTTTCCTCCGGCGACACAAGGAAAATGTGCCCCAAGTCGCTCTCGTCCACCCGAATTTCCACCGCCAGTTCACTGCCTCGCCGGCAGCGCAGTTCATGCAGTTCGGGGGAGTTGTAGTAGAGTCCCTGAAACTCGACGCCTTTGTGGGTCAGCGCTCGCCGGTATCGGCGGCCCATGACAACATCCAGAACCGCCGGATCCTCGGGAACTCGAATGTCCTCCGGGTTGATGCTGGAGTTCCACATCTCAACCGGTGAAATGCCCAAAGCGCGATGAGGTTTCTGATGGTAAACGTCCGCCAGCCACTTGCGGACGATCCTCTTCAAGGTGGAAAACGTCACAATCGCGTGCTTCGTTGGATCGTAGTCGCCCTTCTCGAAGATGTTGGTGAATGAAGTTCCCGGCGTGCCATGGGCCACGCCTTCATTGAGGGTCCCGAAGAAGCGTTCGATCTTTCCCTTGAACCAAGGAGTTTTGCGCGGGGCATAGTGCATCTCGATGCCGTTAAACAGACATACCTGTTCCAGGCTGTCGCTATGAAACTCGGGACCGTTATCCAGTACGAGTTCCCGCATGACTCCATGAGCGGGCCAGTCCGACCGGATGTCGGGATAAGCTTGTTTCAGCCAGGTCTTCGGGAGGAAGGCATCTTTCAGGCACAGCGAAACGGTCAAGAAGCTCGGTGGGATGAAACCCATGAACATACCCAAAATGCAACGTGTGTAGTCGTCTTCACAGGCCGAGAACCACGGCCTCCCGAGGGGCAGCAAGGTCTCATCGTCAATGGCGAACAGGTCCAGATTGGTGTGATCGATTTCCGCTCGCTCCAGGGGTTCGAGAGTCACACGGTGCCCTTCGACCGAGCGGAAGCGTCGCAGCGCTGCATCATGCCCGTAACGGGCCGTGTGCCGGTCGAATGCAGGAATGCCTTCCACGAGGCGCTTCACCAGGCGTCGTGTGGGAAGCGGCAGTGTCATATCAGCGGGACGCATTCGGTTTTCTTCCCGGACTTTGACGATGGCCTGATCGACCACGTCCTGCAAGTGCTTTCGTTCTCTCCTCATGTACACCGTGTCGATCGACTGCTCGCATATCTCCAGCACTTCGGGAGGAAACCGCTTAGTCTTATTCCCACTATGCCGTGCGTCCTCGAGGGCCCTGAATGTCAGAGCCTGACTCTAGAAACCTTTTCTTCCAGCGATACACACTCTTAGCCCCGGGTGGTTTGTCGGACCTGTTTGTCTTACGCCATACCTTCGAGATGGCCTGCTTGAGGTCGGTGAGGGTATGCATTTCCAGGGCAGCCAGTACGTACAGGCGGCGCAGCTTTCCGGTTTCCGATATTTCGATGTGAGTCTCTTGCGCGCACAATTCTTCCGGCACTGTTCGCGAATTTGAGCTTGCGATCGGCATACATTCTGAGCAGTTGCTCCTGCTCCAATTCCAAGATGCGTGCCGTCTTGCTGTGCTGAAGCTGCCAGCACGTGTTCGACACTTTTCGCAGCATGCGGTACTTCTGACCATCGATCTCGACGACGGCGTCTCGTTCGAACGCAGCGGTTCCCATGTCAGTGGTTCCTCCTTTCAAGGAACTGTTTACTCGGTCTTAAAGGTGAATCCAAATCGAAACTCAGCACACCCTCAAGCACGAGACGGCAAACGATCTCCCGGCTGTGCGTGCCAAAGGTGCCTTCGCAAACCTCGGACCAGCTGAGGTAGCCCTTACTCTTCAAAGCCAGGCGTACGTATTCACGTTCGTCATCACTTGCCGTACGTCGACCGTAACGCAGCAGCGTCTTCGTGTTTTCGAGTCTTGGCTGCTTAGCCAGTTCGTGATCCAGCAGGACTCGATAGGTAAAGCCGTACTGTTGTAGGCCGCTTGTCAACAGCTCGGTCCGAGTTAGGATTTCATTCCGCGAAGCCTCGCGCTCTGCTTTCACTTCCCAAAGCTCCTGGCCACCGTCTATTTCGGCGTAAATATCTGGATAGTGCCGCCTGATCTCGGTCCCATCGACATAGACGATCTCGCAGGGTTGCTCGGTGAAGACCGTAACCCTCGGATCACAATCCAGCAGACGGAATGCAAGGAGCTCATTCATCGATTCCCACTGCAGCATGCGCTCCATCTTCCAGCTGGGATATTTTCCGGTCGGGCGAAAGCGCGAGCGGGTCACGACTCGTCGCGAGCGAACTTGCTCTGCGGATGAGAAGACGATTCGCAGAATCCGGCAATCGGATGAAACGTCGGCCAGATCCTGGATAGACATGACCTCGCCGTACAGATGTCTAAGCGCACTCATGCCTTTTGCCATCCGCGTAAAGACTCGAGGTCATGTTGGTTGGGGGGTCTGCATGCATTAAGCAGGTGAAACACCGCCAGACGCAGCTGCGGCCATCCAATGGAGTCACAGCGATTTTGCTCAGCAGTTCGGGCGCTCGGGGCGTAGCGGTGCGGCAGCACTTTCAAGGATTGGTCAACTTGAGGTTGAAAGCGACGTGCGACGAAAAAAACCACCATGACAACACACCGATTAATGAGACTGGCCGGGGCTTACCAAGGGGATCGGTCCTGTCTCAGGAGGGCTGTCGCCACAACGGGTGGTAAACTTCCGGGCGCACTCAGATGAGCGCCTGATTCGAGTTCTATTCCGAGCGCCGTCTGACTAGGTTCTTAGCAGGCGGAATAACGGACTTCAATTCTTCTCGCAGTTTTCCAAAACTGCGCTTTCACCAACTGTTCAAAGTTCGCGATACTCAACGAACTATACTCAGGACCTCATTTTCATCATTTCCCATTCTCACCTTATGGGGTCCTATTCTCGTCTTATGGGGTCCCCATTCTCACCTTATGAGGTCCCATTCTCATCTCATGGGTTCACCCACACTAGTTGTCAATGGCCAGTAAAACCCAGCCTACGAGCACCCACTAGTGCTGCCGCAGCTCATACATCTATAGCAGCTTCCGTTGCGCGTCATGATGGCGCCGCAGACCGAGCAGACGGGGCCGTCGCCCATGTCGATCAACTCCTTCAGGGCGTCGGCGGCATGGACGTGGCGGGTTTCTGCGCCGCCGGGGAAGCCCAGCCGAGATTGTGCATCGCCAATAGTAGGGGTCCCTCGACTCCGGCGCACCCGTCCCGGGTGCGCCTCCGCTCGGGATGACAACGCTGAGGGTGCATGAGCGCCGTAGCCATTCTCGTCCGGCACGCCCGGCGGCGGGGCATTGACGTACTTGGGACGCAGGCCGTCGAACAGCGCCTGCTGTTGTCCGGTCAGGAAGCGCAACTGCAGCCAGCGGAAGATGTAATCCATGATGGACTTGGCATAGCCGATGTCCTGGTTATGGCTCCAGCCGCTGGGCTCGAAGCGGGTGTGGGCAAACTTCTCGCACATCAGCTTGAGCGGCACGCCGTGCTGCAACGCCAGCGACACGGCGCAGGCAAAGCTGTCCATGAGGCCGCTGACGGTAGAGCCTTCCTTGGCCATGGTGATGAACAGCTCGCCGGGCATGCCGTCCTTGTAGAGGCCGACGGTGAGGTAGCCTTCGTGTCCGCCAACGCTGAACTTGTGAGTGATGGACAGGCGCTCGTCGGGCAGGCGGTGGCGCGTGGCTTTCGGCGGAGCGGCGGCTTCGTCCTCGGGTTCGACTACAGCGGTAGCAAGCGCATCGCCCTTCTGTGACTTATGGGTGGCCGATCCCATGGAGCTGAGCGGCTGTGCCTTCTTCGAGCCGTCGCGGTAGATGGCGACTGCCTTCAGTCCCAGCTTCCACGCCTGGATGTAGGCTTCGCTGATCTCTTCCACCGTGGCCGACTCGGGCATGTTGATGGTCTTGGAGATGGCGCCCGAGATGAACGGCTGCGCCGCGGCCATCATGCGCAGATGTCCGAGATAGTGAATGGTACGCGTGCCCTTCGACGGCTTGAAGGAGCAGTCGAAGACGGGCAGGTGCTCTTCCTTGATGGCGGGAGCGCCTTCGATGGTGCCGGTGGCGTCAATGTAGCTGACGATGGCGTTGGTCTGGTCGGGCGTGTAGCCCAGCTTGAACAGCGCCGTCGGCACGGTGTTGTTGACGATCTTGATCATGCCGCCGCCGACCAGCTTCTTGTACTTCACCAGCGCCAGGTCAGGCTCGATGCCGGTGGTGTCGCAGTCCATCATGAAGCCGATGGTGCCGGTGGGCGCCAGCACCGTGACCTGCGCGTTGCGATAGCCGAACTTCTCGCCGTGCTTCAGGGCTTCGTCCCAGGTGTCCTTGCTGGCCTCGTAGAGCGCGGCGGGAACGTTGGTGCGGTTGATGTTGTTCACCGACGCGCGATGCATGCGAATGACGTCGAGGAAGGGCTCGCGGTTGATGTACCAGCCGGGACAGGCAGCGCCTACACTTTCGCGGGTATAGGGGTCCTTCGACGCCGCCCTCGACGACGCTCGGGGTCGCTCAGGATGACAGACGTTTTTTCGGTGGCGGGCGCCAGCGGCTGGCAGAGTTCGGCGATCTTCGACGACTGCAGATACGCTTCGCCGCACATGATGGCGGTGACGCAGGCGGCGTAGTCGCGTCCGGCATCGGAGTCGTAGGGCAGGCCCGCGGCCATCAGCAGCGCGCCGAGGTTGGCGTAGCCGAGTCCCAGCGGACGGTAGTCGTGCGAGTTCTTGCCGATGGCTTCGGTGGGATAGCCGCTGTTGTCCACCAGGATTTCCTGCGCGGTGATCATGACGGCGCAGGCGTAGCGGTAGGCCTCGACGTCGAACGTCCCGTTGGGCGCGAACTTCATCAGGTTCAGGCTGGCGAGGTTGCAGGCCGAGTCGTCAAGGAACATGTACTCGCTGCACGGGTTCGAGGCGTTGATGCGCGCCGTGTTCTTCGAGGTGTGCCAGCGGTTGACCGTGGTGTCGTACTGCATGCCGGGATCGCCGCAGTGCCAGGTGGCGTCGGAGATCTTACGCAGCATCTCGCGCGCCTTGAAGGTCTGCACCGGGCGGCCGTCCTTGACCGCGCGGGTGGAGAAGTCGCCGTCGCGCAGCACGGCGTACATGAAGTCGTCGGTCACGCGCACGGAGTTGTTGGCGTTCTGGAAGAAGATGGACGAGTAGGCCTCGCTGTCGGGGCCGCTGCCGTCGTATCCGGCTTCGACCAGCGCCCAGGCTTTGGCTTCCTCCTTCTGCTTGCACTCGATGAAGTCCACCACGTCAGGATGGTCGATGTTGAGGATGACCATCTTGGCGGCGCGTCGCGTCTTGCCGCCGCTCTTGATGACGCCGGCAAAGGCGTCGAAGCCTTTCATGAAGCTGAGCGGGCCGCTGGCGGTACCGCCGCCGGAGAGCGATTCGGTGGAGGAGCGCAGCGGCGACAGGTTCGTACCCGTGCCCGATCCCCACTTGAAGAGCATGCCTTCGGTCTTGGCGAGGGTGAGGATGCTGTCGAGCGAATCGTGCACCGAGTTGATGAAGCAGGCCGAGCACTGCGGATTGCGATAGCCGGTACGGCCGTACTCAACGCGCTGGGCTTCGGGATGCGGATTCCAGTGCCAGTTCTGCGCGTCGGAGTTGGGCTCGATGCGATCGCAGCCCACGTTGAACCACACCGGCGAGTTGAACGCCGCCTTCTGCTGCAAGAGCAGGTGCGCCAGCTCGTCGTGGAAGATGGCCGCGTCGTCGTCGCTGCGGAAGTAGCCGCCCTTGATGCCCCAGTCGCGAATGGTCTCAGCGACGCGGGTCACGAGCTGGCGCACGCCGGTCTCGCGCTCGGGCGTGTCCAGCGGGCCGTGCAGGTACTTGCTGGCGACGATGTTGGTCGCCGTCATCGACCAGTCCTTCGGGACCTCGACGTCCTTCTGCTCGAAGATGATGCCGCCCTGCGAGTCGGTGATCTGCGCCAGGCGCAGCTCCCACTCCAGCTCGTCGTAGGGCGAGACGCCCGCCTTGGTGAAGTAGCGCTTGAAGGTCAGGCCGGGCGCCTTTTTCTTTTGCGTGGTGGCGGTGGTGGTCGTCGTTGTCGTCGTGGTGGTATTCGGCCATGCTAGTGCTCCCTGATCGAATTATCTACTTGTCGCCATCCTGAGCGAAGCCCGTTATCCTGCGAACGGGCGGAGTCGAAGGTCCTGCGCGGGACTGAAGCCCCGCTGTATCTTGTGCCGTCCCTGAAGGGACTCGGATCAACTTCCCACTCTACCCAGCACTCCGCCTGCGGCTGCGTGCTGGCTAAACTAAGCCGCCCCTGCGGGGCTTGTGTCGATCTGCATCGATCGTCGGATGCGGACCAAGCTCGTAGGCCTCTCCCACTTTCCTTGCTAACGGTCGCAAGAAGCCAACTCGTCGGAATATTTCTGCCCAAAGGTTGTGGGGGCCCCTTGCCAGCCCAATATCCCAGGCAGGATGAGGCCCCCGGTTGGTTGTCTGTGCCGCCACCGCAAGAACAGTCCTGGCAAACGACCGTATGTCGCTTGCTCGAACCGCATGGACTTGAAAAGGAACTCCGCTGATGCCATCGCCTCAGCGATGACTTCGTCGGTCCTGCTATCCCACCGCAGCGCGGCGGGAACCCTGGTCTAAAGCCTCCCCGCAACCCTGCGGAGAGGAACTACTCTGCGTTCGCTCGCTAATCCCTCAGCCCAACTCACAAATCCCAAGGAGAATCCGTCCAACTTGGCCCAACTGCCAGCCTTGGCGGTCACCTCTGCCGCTTCGGTTTTCGGGGGAGGAACCCTTCCGTGCGCTTCCATCTGAAGGCCCGGAAAATACCACGTGGAAACGGAGAGTACTCCCGACATCTTGTGGATGTCAAGAGGGAAACGCTACATATTGTATTTTACTCCGGTTCCGGGTGAACCGAAAGAGTAACCGAGGCGTTGCCCACTCCCTCTGGACTGTAGTCCCCCAGCTTCGACCGGTTCAATGCCAGTTCTCGGTGCAGCGAAGTGAATGGCTGTGTATTGTGAGGAAAAGCAGGTCAAATTACGCCAAGGAACACGGAATAGCGTGAAGCCCGGCAGTCACTATTGCGAGGGCGCTGCGATTCGTCAGCGGCGGCGGCGTTAACCCCATGAACGAGGTGCCGGTAAACTTCCCGTCGGCGGTGAAGTTCCAGGTGAACAGCGCGGTCCCTGCATGGGCGCAAGTCGGACATCCATTGCGCAGCGGATAGCCCACAATGAACTGCAACCCGCCGTCAGGACCGGGCTGCGAGTTAGGCCAGGTCCGGCCGTCGCGATCACCGGGCCATAGTCCCGCCTTGGGGAACTGGTTTAGCACATCCTGAAATTGGAAGCTCTGCCGCATGGCTTTCTCATCGAGCTGCTTCAGGTCCTCGGCGTTGACCAGCTTCGGGTCGCCGTTGACCAGGAACAAGCCATAGTTGCTCGGCTGGTGGGACGGATAGAGCACCCAGGCGATATCCACCGGACCGACGTGGCTGAAACTGGTGATGACTCCAACATCGCCACGGTTTTCCTGGTACAGTTCGCGGGTAAAGCCCACGGCGTCGGCAGGTGCGCCGGCTTTCGACATCTGGGCCATGAAGCAGTCGGCATACTTGCGTCCTTCCGACGAGTTGCCGCACGCCCCGCTGGCGCTGGCGAGGAAGCTTGCGGACGGTTCCCACACCGCGGACGAGCCAATTACGCCGGGCTTCGATTGAGCGAGACCATGGCTGGCAGCGACAAGTACAGCGAGAAACAACAGTGGCTTGCGCATCGACTCCCCTTGTTGCGTCATGAGCTGGTGAATGGAGTTTAGCCGGGCAAAGGCGGTTCCGTAAACATTTCGGGAGCGAATCGCTGCCGCTACACGATCCACGTTGCTCGCTGCTCGAGGCATAGACGACTATTGCGGCGAGGGTGGCGTCTGCGGCCGCGAAGGCTGTTGCGGCTCCGCTGGCGGACGCATCAGTTCCGGCGGCGGCGGAGTGGGTACGTATTTCGTGCCGGTGAACTTCCCTGTTGCGTCGAAGTCCCACGCGAACAGCGCCAATCCTACGTGCGCGCAGGCATGACATCCATTGATGAGGGGATAGCCGACGATGAACTGCTGTCCGCCATCGGGTAGCGGATTGACCTGCGGCCACGTGGTGCCGCTGCGGTCGCCCGGCCAGATGTCCGTCGCGGGATATTTTTGCTTCACCGACTGGTACATCGGATTCTGCTCCATGGCGGCACGGTCGAGCTTCTTGAGGTCATCCACGTCCAGGATGGCGGGATCGCCGTTAATCAGCAGCAGGCCGTAATTTTCGTTGGCGCGCAGAGGATACATGACTCGTGCAACGTCCACCGGGCCAACTTTGTGAAAGTCGACCATGATTCCGACCTGGCCATCGCTTTGGCGATATAGCAGTGCGGGTGAAGCTCACCGCATCGGCGGGAGCCCCCGACTTCGACATCTGATCGATGAAGCACTCGGCGTAGTTCGGGGGATTGCCTTGTCGCAGGCGGCATGCGCCTTGGTTATGAAGTCCGCGGGCGGCTGCCAGACCGCCGAAGATCCGATTTTCCCGGGGTGCGGTAGCAGATTTCACACTCTTGGGGGTGGAAAAGGCGATGGTGAGGGTAGCCAAAATGAATCCGATAAACAGAAGCGATTTCCTCAAGTTGAGCCTCTTAGAAGTCTGTGTCATAGCTGGTGCCGCCGCTCCGCGGCTCGATTATTTTCCCACTTGACCGCGGGCTTACGCCCGCGGCTAACACCATCCCGCCGCTGCGCGGCTGATTAGGCATCAACATCCGGCGTTTGTTCCACCGTCGGGTTCCGACCTGAGCTATGACACAGGCTCCTTAGGAGCGGAGTTATTTACCAGAACTGATCTCGTAAATCATCTTGTGTTGTATCAGGACACGTCTTTGAGCCGTGCCGAACGACGCGCAACAAGGCCCTGGCTTAAGGGACTGTGTCGCAACCCGTGTCGCCGCTACGCGGCTCATCTCAATTTCCCACTTGACCCCGGGCTCGCGCCCGGGGCTCAAGGCAATGCCGCCGCTTCGCGGCTGGTGCATGCAAGGTTGCGACACAGTCTCTGAAGCCCAGCCATTCCTGATCTCGTTGCGGCGTCTGAAGACGTGCCCTGAGACAGAGCGAATCATGAGATAGTTTGTAACTAGAACGACGCCGCGTTCGCAAACCCTGCAACTCTCGGGGCAGCAATCAATGTAAACGATTCCAGCAGTGACCCGTCAAACCACCGCCGCGTGATCAAGATCACAGACCTTGGGTCGGTACAGAGGCGACACTTCAGTAAGCATGAGTTCGGAACCGCCAATCCGGAGAGCGTTGTCGCTGATGCTGGCGTTGAGTGTCGCTTTGTGGGCGGCAAGCGCGGCCGGAATATTTTCCGCTGCGGGCGATGCCTCACAGTGCCATATCCTAATGGGACATATGCGGCATCAGGCTGGCTTGATGCCATGCTGCCCGTCGCACGCGGCGTCTCGTCCGGCTAACTCCTTTGCGCCTCCACCTTGTTGCGACCTGAGTAATCAGCCTGCACCGCCGCTCACCTTCATAGTCGTATCCGGGAAGTCCCGGTTCGGCCAGTCGAGCGCCAGTGTGACTGCCAGTGCGATGTTCATTTCTCCACAGAGCAGTTCTGCATTTCTCAAGGTTGGAGATTCTCCGGCGTTCGTCAAACCTGTTTTCGATCTGAAGACGGACCTCAGAATTTAGAAACGGCGCTCGACCTTCTGCCTGCAACGGCGTGTTGCGCGCCGCTGCGTGTTGGTCACAGCGGATGACCGAGTCCGCGCTACCCGAATTCTTGAGGAAATCATGAAATCGAAATTGTTGGTAATTCTGAGTACGCTAGTCATGGCTTTGGGCTTGATGGCCCAGACCGCAACTCAAACCACGCCGCCTCCTGCCGGCGATCAAGCTAAAACCTGCCCTTGCTGCAATCACGACAAGGCCGACGGCAAGATGGCTTGCTGCGGTAATGATGGCGGCGGCTGCAAGGACGGCAAGTGCTGCATGATGTCGAAAGACGGCAAAGGCGACATGATGTCGGGCGATAGCAAGGCCGCGAACAAGTGTCCCATGATGGCCAAGAACGGCAAGATGTCGTGTTGCGGCGAGGACGGCGGTTGCTGCAAAGACGGCAAATGCAACATGGCCAAGGACGGAAAGAGCTGCCGCGACGGCAAGCAGTGCGAACGCAAGCAAGCGGGAGCCTAAGAAGCCCGTTTTACCACGGAGGCACGGAGGGCACGGAGAATCAAATCTTGATCTCTCCTGCTGTCGTGCCATCCGTGCTCACTGTGGCTGAAAAGGGCGGCATCGTTGCCGCCCTCTGAGAACCGGGGCTGAAGCCCCAATCTGGATTTGCACCTTTTCGGCACGGCTGAAGAGGCTGCTGAAAAATTCGCTTGCTGTTGTTGCAACTTTTCGCCGTGCTCATTTTTCCCGAGTTGGGCAGCCGTTCTGCATCGTATTTTTCGCTCGGTCGAGGCTTCGTTACACCCGGCAGGCACACTGCTCCCGGCGCTTACTGTGCGGGAATTAACTTTCTCAGCTTCACCATGCGTACCAGATTGTTGGCCGTCGCCAACAGGCGAAACAACCAGTCGACCCGCCCCCGCCCGTGCAACTTGATCTTGCGCATGATGCTGTCCAGCTTGCCCCAACCAAACACCCTCTCCACCAGTTTGCGTTTCTTCTGGCTGATGGCCAATCCCGGATCGTTGCGTTCGGCCTCCGTCAGAAAGTTCGGCCACTGCAGCGAAGGCTTTTCGTATTCCGCCACGTGCGGCGCGATCTGGCGTTGGCGCAGGGCCGCGATAAACTTCTCCTCCTGATACAGCTTGTCGGCCCCCAGTGTCATTCGCTTCCCACTCGACACCACGGTTGCGGCCCCCAACTCCATCGCGTCCAGCATCGCCAGCGCCGCCTCCCGCTCCGCCGTCGTGCTCGACTGCGTGGCGCAGGCCGCGACCACCAACCCGTTACGGTTCTCGATGATTACATGCCCCAGGTAACTCGGCTTGGACTCCCCCGCCGTGCTTTTCTTATACAGGCGCGCTTCCGGTCCGTGGTCGACTCATGGGTGTCCCGCAGCAACTTCTTCCCCCGTGCTCCCGTGCCCTTGGTCGGCGGCGGATCCTTGGCCTCGAAACTACGCCGGTTCGCCCAGGCCTCCAGCAGCGTTCCATCCACCGTGAAGTGCTCTGCGCTCAGCAAATTCTGCGCCCGGGCCTGTTCCACCACCGCCAGCAGCAACCGTTGCGAGATCTCGCCCTGCAGCAAGCGGTCGCGATTCTTGGTGAACACCGTCGCATCCCACGCCACTTCATCCATCCCCAGCCCCACAAACCAGCGGAACAGCAAGTTGAAATCGATCTGCTCCATCAGCTGCCGTTCACTGCGTACCGCGTACAACGCCTGTAACAGCAGGGCCCGCAGCAGTTGCTCCGGAGGAATCGACGGCCGTCCCCGACGGGCGTACAGCGCGTCCAAGTGCAACCACAGATCGGCCAAAGCCTGGTCGACCATCCCTCGGATCGCGCGCAACGGGTGTTCGGCGGGCACGCGCTGTTCCAGGTTGATGTAGCTGAACATCGCAGCTTGTTGTTTCTCGTCTCCACGCATGTTTACTTACATAACCTATTTGACGGTGGAAAAGCTCGTGCCTTCTCAGGTGCCATCGCTTTTTTCAGCAGCCTCTGAAGCCGTGCCCTTTCACCTACGTTCCCTCGCTCCAGCTTGCCAGGTACTCCTCCTGCTCTGGAGTCAGGCGGTCGATCTTGATGCCCATCGACTCCAGCTTCAGTTTGGCGACACGCTTGTCCAGATCCTCGGGAACCACGTAAACCTTCTTCTCCAGAGAAGCGTGGTTCTTTACCAGGTATTCGACCGAGAGCGCCTGGTCGGCGAAGCTCATGTCCATCACGGACGGTGGATGTCCTTCCGCCGCGGCGAGATTGATAAGGCGGCCCTCGCCCAGCAAGTTGATTTTGCGCCCGTCCTTCAGCGAGAACTCTTCGACGAAGGCGCGGGTGGTGCGCTTGGACGACGACATCTTCTCCAGGGTGGGAATGTCGATCTCGACGTTGAAGTGTCCGGAGTTGGAGATGATGGCCCCGTCCTTCATCACTTCGAAGTGCTCTTTGCGCAGCACGCTCTTGTTGCCGGTGACGGTGCAGAAGACGTCGCCGATCTTCGCGGCTTCGTCCATGCTCATCACGCGGAAGCCGTCCATAACGGCTTCGATCGCTTTGGTGGGATCGATTTCCGTCACGATGACCTCAGCGCCGAGCCCGCGCGCGCGGCTGGCCAATCCGCGGCCGCACCAGCCGTATCCGGCGACTACGAACTTCGAGCCGGCGAGCAGGAAGTTGGTGGCGCGAATGATGCCGTCGATGGTGGATTGTCCGGTGCCGTAACGGTTGTCGAACAGATGCTTGGTGTCGGCGTCGTTGACCGCGATGATGGGATAGCGCAGCACGCCCTGCTTCGCCATGGCGCGCAGCCGGATGATACCCGTAGTCGTCTCTTCGGTGCCGCCAATTACGCCATCGAGAATGTCGGTGCGCTTGGTGAGCGCGATGCTGACCAGGTCGGCCCCGTCATCCATGGTGATGTTGGGTTTGTGGTCCAGCGCCGACAGAATGTGCGAGTAGTAGGTATCGTTGTCCTCGCCCTTGATGGCATAGACCGGCACGTTGAAGTCACGCACCAGGCAGGCAGCAACGTCGTCCTGCGTGGACAGCGGATTGGAGGCGCACAGCACAACGTCAGCACCGCCATCGCGCAGGGTGATGGCCAGGTTGGCGGTTTCGGCGGTAACGTGCAGGCACGCCGAGATGCGGATGCCCTTGAGCGGCTGGCTCTTGATGAAGTCCTTGCGAATGATCTGCAGGACCTTCATGGACTGATTGGCCCAGTCAATGCGCTTGCGGCCCATATCGGCAAGCGCCAGGTTGGCGACATCGCCGGCGGTGGCTTGAGTAGGTGTGGTTGACATAAGCTCCTAAGTAACAGTTTCGAGTTTCAAGTTTCCAGTTTCGAGTTAGCAATCCGGGTGTCAGCCTAAAAGAATCCTCCAGTACCCGAGAGCTCTCCCCGCGTACCAGTAGCTGAAGTCAATATGACCCTCAGCTTTCGGCCGTCGCCTAAAGGTAACGTCAAGTCAGGCCGACCGAATGGTAGCTCCGAGCCGTCTTTGGTGCGAAGAGCCCCTCGAAACGAGCGAAGCCCCTCTATCGTTGCATGTGGGTCATCGTGGCTGGCTGCGCTAATCACATCTCGATATTCGTTGATTTCGTATGCAACGTGTATTGACCCGGCAGATGTTCCTGCCTCAAGTTGACCAACGCCTTTGTGTTTGTGGACAAGTTTCTTCATTGTTCATGAAGCGCACCCGCGCGCTTGGAATAAAAGTTGCAGGCTCGAAACTCGAAACCTGAAACTCGAAACTGCTACTTCGCTACCGCGGTTGCCTGAACCGACGCCTGCAATCCCGCCTGCTCGCGAAGAGCCGCGGCTTTATCAGTGCGCTCCCACGTGAAGTCGGGATCGTTGCGGCCAAAGTGTCCGTACGCCGCCGTCTTGCGATAAATCGGACGACGCAGGTTGAGCGATTCGATGATGCCTTTCGGCGTCAGCTTGAAGTTGGCGCGCACGAGGTCGGATATCTTGCCCTCGTCAACCTTCGCGGTGCCGAAGGTGTCGACCAGCACGCTGACCGGGTCGGCCACGCCGATGGCGTAAGCAAGCTGCACTTCGCAGCGATCGGCGAGGCCGGCAGCGACAATGTTCTTTGCGATATAGCGCGCCATGTAGCAGGCTGAGCGATCTACTTTGGTCGGGTCCTTGCCGCTGAATGCGCCACCGCCGTGACGCCCCATGCCACCATAAGTGTCCACAATGATCTTGCGGCCGGTGAGTCCGGTGTCGCCCATGGGGCCACCGATAACGAAACGCCCGGTCGGATTGATGTGGTACTTGGTGTTTTCGTCGAGCATCTGCTCGGGCAGCGCGGCCTGGATGACGTGCTTCAGAATGTCAGCGCGCAGCTCCTCGGTCGTGACCGTCTCGGAGTGCTGGCTCGAAACCACCACCGCATCAATGCGGACTGGCTTGTGGTTCTCGTCGTACTCGACTGTGACTTGGGACTTGCCATCGGGCCGGAGGTAAGGAAGAGTGCCATCTCTGCGGACTTCGCTCAGGCGGTGGGTCAGCTTGTGCGCCAGCGAAATTGGGGTCGGCATGTAGTCGCTGTTTTCGTTGGTCGCGTAGCCGAACATCATGCCCTGGTCGCCCGCGCCGCCGGTGTCCACGCCCATGGCGATGTCGCCCGACTGCTTGTTGATGCTGGAGATGACCGCGCAGGTGTTGGAGTCGAAGCCGTAAAGGGCGTTGTCGTAGCCGATGGAGGCGACGACGCCGCGAACGAGGGTCTGGAAATCGACGTAGGCTTTGGTGGTGATTTCGCCGGCGATCACGACCAGGCCGGTGGCCGTCAGCGTCTCGCAAGCTACGCGGCTGTAGGGGTCTTCCTTAATGCAGGCGTCGAGGATGGCGTCGGAGATCTGGTCGGCAATTTTGTCCGGGTGACCTTCGGTCACAGACTCGGACGTGAATGGGAAGCGCTTTTTAGACAAAGCAAAACTCCTTTAGGTTACTTGCCCGCCCGCGGCGGGATTCAGCACACTTCGGGGACACCAATGTCAGGTCTGTTGGGGCCTATCAGTGAGGATAACGGCCAGCCGTGAGACTCCCAATATTTTAAGGCCAAAGGGTCACTTTCAGCCAGCTAACAGCGGAATTCGTCATTGAACCAGCTAGCCCTAATCCGTAATGTTTACGCGACGTAGGCGACGGCAGTTGTGCACAGCGATGAGCTGGTCGAGACTTCCGGAAGGAGCTTGAGGTCGAGCGCGTTCGCGCCATCGGACAGCGCCTGTGCTGGATTGTCGTGCACCTCGACGAAGATGCCGTCCACACCGGCGGCCACCGCCGCGCGAGCCAGCAGCGGAATGAACTCGGGCTGGCCTCCACTTTCTACCCCAGAACGCGCAAACACCGGCGGGTTCCGAGGACCCCGGTGGCTCACTCCCGTCGCCTTCGTTCTTGCCCTGACCTGCCGAAGGAAGCTGCACCGAGTGGGTCGCGTCGAAGACCACGGGCGCGAACTTGCGCATGATGGCCAGGGAGCGCATGTCGACAACCAGATTATTGTAGCCGAATGATGCGCCGCGCTCGGTGAGGAAGACGCGCTCGCCACCGGCCTCGCGGACTTTCTCAACCGCGTGGCGCATGTCCCAAGGCGACACGAATTGTCCCTTCTTGATGTTGACCGCGCATCCGCTCTTTCCTGCGGCGACCAGCAGATCGGTCTGGCGGCAAAGGAAGGCGGGGATCTGCAGCACATCCACGGCTTCTGCGACGCGTGGCACGTCGGCAGCATCGTGGACATCGGTGAGCACGGGAACCTTCACCGTCTCGCGAACCTTGCGCAGAATGCGCAGACCTTCCTCCAGACCGGGACCACGAAAGCTGTGGATCGAAGTGCGGTTGGCTTTGTCGTACGAAGCTTTGAAGATGTAAGGCAGCTGCTTTTCCCGAGCGACGGATGCGATCGCATGCGCCATTTTCAGCGCGTGGGCCTCGCTCTCAATGACGCATGGCCCGGCGATGAGGAACAGTTGTCCTCCGCCGATGGTGACGTCGCCGACTTTGAAACTTTCGGTCAAATTCCCAGCAATGCAGCCGCCGAGTGGGCATCTTTGACATATTCGAGCTTGGCAGCGGCAAATTCCACACCCAGCACGTATTTTATGTTTTTTGGCTCACCGTAATCATTCTTGTTAGAACTCACGAACACAACTCGAAAAGGGAAACCGGCGGCAGTCAGCTGTTTCGCAATCTCCAGGTAATGCTCAATGATGCGACAATCAGCGCTGCTGTTGCTGCCTCTACTCCTACATGGTGGCACCACTGCAGCCATGCGGAAAGCTGCTCGTCTATCGCAGACTGGATCCAACGCGACTATCTCGGTGTTGCTCAACAAGTCCACCGAGAGGTCATGGAGTGACGAGGCGATAGGCGCAGTCACTGAGTAATTGAGGGTGTACCGACCGCTCCGACGCAGATCGGAAGCACAACTGTCCAACGCCTTCAGAAGAGTTTCGAGTCTCGTTTCGACTATACTTTCATGTCTTCGAAATTCTTGCTCGACAATCTCACTCGCTAGAGACCAGGCTTCCCTCGGGTTGGCAGTGACGCGCAACAGCAATCTGTGAGCCCGGTCCACAGAGCGAGTATCGACATCATTCCTGTAGACGGCCCGAATGATGTCGAGTAGCGCGCATGTATCCCAGAGGACAACTGGAGCTGGCGACGACAGGATTTCACCAACGACGGCGGATATCGCCTTACTCATCGTTCAAGCGGCGCAATAGAGATCGCCCGAAATCGTATTCAAGGGCGAGGTGCTGAGCAACGTCGTTCGACCAACCCTCACTTTCGACTAGCCATTTCAACAATTCATCCGCATGCAACTGTGAGTGTTCTCCATGCGCAGCGATTATGAAATCGAGCCACCGTCTCCGGTCGGCAGGGTGAGAGGAGCCGGATGATTTGTTTGCCAACCGAGAGAAGCCCCGGAGGAGCTTTGCTGTGTTCTGGGAAAGCCAATGCTCGATGTCCACCGTGTAATCCCCAAGATAGACTTGGAGATGCTTGCCTCGCGTCACGGGCAAAAGCACTTCATCCCTGAAACTTTCGAGTATTTGATGATACTGGGCGGGGGTCAGCATCGAGAGCCCGGTTTCGACTCCCGGCAGCACGTTGGAGACGAACGCCCCCTCCTGCGGTGAGCTGGAAACCCATACATCACCGGCGATACGTCCATTCTGCGAGTCACAGTGGAAGCAATATTGTCGCCAGTCAGATGGTAGCGACAATCCCGCCTCTGCCTGGTAGTTGCGCGACCAGCCTTCCGGCAACGCTTCGCTCAAAGATTCCAAGAACTGCTCTAGGTTCTCCTCCCCTGTGATTTTCAAATCGGCATAGATTTCCACTGGTTCGCCTCCTCGGCATCAGTCCTTCGCCTTTTCCGGCCGATGGAACAATTCTACCGCGATTTCCTCCCTTACCTGCTGGCGGCGTAGGCGGTTTCGTACCGGGCCTTGAATGACCGACAAGAACAGCGGATGCACACTTTACGGGGCAATCGGCAGCGGCCTCGTTGTCACACAGCGATGAGTCACAGGTCACTGACAAACTCTCACCGCCAGTTCAAACTTCGAACTGCCGTTGGGCGCCCGGAATAAGACCCTCGGTCTTGTTTACCTATACCCAGCTGACACTGGAAGAAACAGACCTTCGACATTCTAATGTCTCTCGTTCCGGACGCCCCCGCACCACCCATCTTGAGCACTTTCATTTGAAAGAGAGGCAATGCATGTTTACTCGCACCATCGAAGTGAACCTCAAACATGACACCAAGACCGCATTCTTCAAGAAGTTCAAAGCAGAGGTGCTGCCGATCCTCAAGAAGACCCCCGGCTTCCATGACATCGTGGTTCTCGAGGCCGAGACCGACGTTAACAAGATCTTCACCATCAGCTTTTGGGAGACCCAGAAGAATGCCGAGTACTACGAGAAAGAGTGGTATCCGAAGGTGAAGGCGATGATCGAGACCTTTTTTGCAACTCCACCGGTGGTGAAGTACTACACGGTTGAGGAGACCCTCTCCGAGAAGTTGTTCACCACAACGGTGTAACTCCGCTCGACCTGGACCAGTTCGCCCCAGCAGACAACCTGTTTGCTGGGGTTCTTTCTTGCGCCGGAGTTCAGTGTCTCACCTTCTCCGGCCGCAGAAACATTTCCACCGCTACTTCCTCCCGCTGGTTCCGCCGCCGAAGGCGGTTCTCGTACGATGCCTTCACGAAGGACGAAAACAGCGGATGTGGCTCCAGCGGCTTCGACTTGAACTCGGGATGGAACTGGCAGCCGAGAAAGTACGGATGGTCGGCGATCTCGACGATCTCGACGTAGGTGCCGTCAGGGGTCGAGCCGCTGATGCGAAGGCCGCCGGCGGTAAGGATGCTCTCGTACTCGCGGTTGAACTCGTAGCGATGGCGATGGCGCTCGCTGATCTCGTTCTGCCCGTACGCGGCATGAGCCAGCGTGCCGGGCTCCAGCTTGCAGGTCCAGGCGCCTAGGCGCATGGTGCCACCTAATTCCTCCACTCCGCGCAACTCACGCAGCTTGTAAATGACGCGATGCGGCGTCGCCGGATCAAACTCGCTGGAATTCGCCTGCTCCAGCCCGCAGACATGGCGTGCAAACTCGATGCACGCGGTTTGCATCCCCAGGCATATTCCGAAGAACGGCACGTTATTCTCGCGAGCGTACTGAATGCCCTTTAGCATGCCTTCAATGCCACGCTTACCGAAGCCGCCCGGCACCAGGATTCCATCAGCGTGCTCCAGTTGGGCCTGGACACTCTGGTCCTTCGCCTCCAGCCCTTCGGCTTCGATCCAGTTCACATCGAGCTTGAGGTTGTACGCCAGCGCACCATGAACGAGGGCCTCCTTCAGAGATTTGTACGAATCTTCATACTCGACATACTTGCCCACGATGCCGATGGAGACCTCATCCTTCGGGTTATAGACACGGTGCACGAGTTCTTCCCAGCGACTGAGGTCGGGCTCCTTGGTTTCCACGTGCAGATAACGCAGCGCCAGCCGGTCCACTCCTTCGTGCGCGAATACCAGAGGGACCTCATAGATTGAGGCCACGTCCTTCGCCGTGATTACAGCCTCATTCTCCACGTTGCAAAAGAGCGCAATTTTCGACTTGATTTCCTTCGACAGAAACCGGTCGGTACGGCACAGCAGGATGTCGGGCTGAATTCCGATGCTGAGTAGCTCTTTGACGGAATGCTGTGTGGGCTTGGTTTTCAGCTCGCCGGCTGCCGCGATGTAAGGCACCAGCGTGACATGGACGAAGAGCGTGTTCTCGCGGCCCAGCTCCTGGCGCATCTGGCGGACAGCTTCGATGAAGGGCAGCGATTCGATATCGCCGACCGTGCCGCCGATCTCTACAATCGCGAGGTCCACGTCCTGCGCTACCTTCTTCATCGCGCTCTTGATCTCGTTGGTGACGTGCGGGATCACCTGGACGGTTTTGCCCAGGTAGTCTCCGCGGCGCTCCTTGGCGATGATGGTTTCGTAGATGCGGCCAGTGGTCCAGTTATTGTCGCGGGTCAGCTTGCTGTGGGTGAAGCGTTCGTAGTGACCAAGGTCAAGATCGGTCTCCGCCCCGTCATCGGTGACAAAGACCTCGCCGTGCTGGAACGGCGACATCGTACCTGGATCAACGTTTAGATAGGGGTCAAACTTCTGCAGTGCGACCTTCAGGCCGCGGCTTTCCATCAGGCAGCCGATGGAGGCCGCTGCCAGTCCCTTGCCAAGCGAAGACACCACACCGCCAGTCACAAAGATGTACTTTGCCGACATCGCTTCCTCTGTTGTGGGGATTTGTGCAGCCGGAAAGAACAGCCGCTCCGTCCCGTTTTACAGGGAGCCCTTCCCGCCTGCGTAATAGCGCGGTCAGGGTGGAGCGCGTAGGGGTGCACGATCAATTATGGCTGGAATTGTCCCCGGAGGCAAGATCGAGTTGCCTCCGGGGTAAACGTCAGGAAAACAAGCGGTGAGCCTACTTCGTCGGTGGGCAACCAGAGAACCGGGCTGAGTTAATCTGGGTGCTCCAGCTCGAGCCGGGCAGGCCTGTCGTCGAGTAGTACTCGCTGGTGTACCAAAAAGTACAGTTGTCTGCCGGGTCCAGGCGCATGCTGGTGTAGTCGCCCCAGCGGTCAAAGTCCTCATCAAACACATCGTTGTACGGGCCGTCGCCGTTTAGAACGGACAACTCAGGCTCCATGGTCCCCGGCGGATCGCTGACAGTACGCCCTGTGATCGCGATGGACGGGTAGATATCCGAACTAGATTCGCTGTAGCCCAGCATGATGTCGCCGTTCATGTCGCGAGCGATCGATCCAGTCCAGCGATAATTGACGTCGTCCGGAGCATAGGTCCCCGATTGCAAGAGCCCGATGCTGGTAACGGGTATGTTCTTTATCGAAGAGTAAAACTCGTACCACCTCTCAGCCGTGTTACCGCCCGAGGCGGTTACGTCGTGGAGAACCAGCCAGTGCTGAAAAGACGGCGGTATGGCGTTCGGAGGGATTTTAGGGGGGACGCCGTTGTAGTAGGCGACCCGGTAGAGCAGACGATCGCCTTCCACGTCCAGCAGGTCGGGACTGCCCAATTGTGGAACGCAAGCCGCCAGGTATTGGCCGTTACAGGCCGGGTTGAACGGCGGTACCGGGAAGAGTTGGGAACCGTCCCCGCCTGTGATGCTTGCAGTCAGCGTCGGCCAATCAACGTGAATCGAGTAGAGAGCCAAATTGGAACTGTCCCACAAGCTGAACAGGAACTCATCCTCGCCAACTGGCGGTAGCGCAGGAGAGTCCATATCGGCCGGCATCAGCGCAAAGTCGTTGGTGGTGAGCTGGGAACCGAGACATATCTGTTCCGCCGACGGGTCGCCTGCGAGCATCTTTGCCCGGTTGTAGACGCAAGGGTCAGGACCCATATAAGTGTGGGCATCCGAGCCAAAGTTGTCACTGCTCTGAATAAAGCTGGGTGGCCAAGTGGCCCACTTTGCCAGGTCGGGATAGCCATCGCCCAAAGAAAACTCATACACGTAATAGTTTCCGGTGGCGTCCGAGCTTGTGGAAACAAGAATACAAGCCGTGCCTTTGTAGGGCCGCGCGCTGACTACGTTTTCCGCAATCAGCCATTGACCGGCTTGTCTGTCATACTGAGCGATGGGATGGCCCTCGGGTGTGTCCGCTTCGCACTCGCCACCTATCTCTCCTAGAAGTATGCTGATTGGAATGGCCGGCGTCAGCGCGTTGAGTGACTTGTCGAACACGGCGACGGAATTATTCACGATCTGCACGATCTGGTCTTTACCAACCGCTATGTTGTCATCGGGATAGTTGAAAGTGGTATCGAAACCACCGAAGCCCAGGCCCAGCCCGGGACCGTTTTCGAAGATTGAGAAATTCGAGCCACCACCTGGAGCACTCTGCTCCACTGTGTCAACCACAGCGCCAGCGGGACGCCTTCGACTCTGGCGCAGAGGGCTGTTCGCACGAAGCACGTAGTGAGGGCGCGCCGGCAGCTTGGCCAGTTCCCTAAGCGGCGCCGTAACCCAAAACGTGCCCGCGTGACGTACTGTTGGGCTTGCAGAGGAGTTGGCTTGCGCGAACAAAGTCGGGCCGCACAGCAACAGCAGGCTCATGCCAAATGCAGATGACCAAAGGGCGTTTCTCATACGTCTTTTCATGGTGACTCCCTCTTTCTTGCTATGGACTACTGCGCGCGCCTCCCATCGGTTCGCACGAAGTAGACTCGCTGGTGACGGGTGGTGATCGATACACTTTAGGTTATCAGCCAGAAATCGGATCACTCTAACCCAAAGTGGATGCCTTAGGGTTGAAAGTTGCCGAATTTAAGCACAGTTCGGCTGTCATTGCAATCCCAATTATCGGAACCCCGTTCTCCCATGACTCGATGGCGGCCCGGAGGTAGCTGGGAAATGACAATTTCAAAGGGCTTCGCTCCGGCCATGAAGCGAGACTAGCCGATTCGTTTGCGTCGCCAGAGCACGGCCGCTCCCGTGCCGACCATCAAGAACGTCGCAGGTTCGGGGATGACCCCATTCCCATTGCTTGGACCCGGGGCGCAGAATGCGCAATCTGGGACGCCATCCACCAGGTAGATGAATTCCTGCGGTCCGTTGGGATCATTGCCTTGCTGGTCGTGAAACGGCGTGAGGATGCCAACCAGGTTGAAGTCGGTACCCTGGAAGCCCTTATCGGCTGCTTTCTGGGCAGCCGCCAGCCAAAACTCACACCCAGCATCACATGGAGCTGACGGGGTAAACAAATTCCAAGTCGCTGAGTTCATTTCCTGCCACTGATTGATACCCGACTGTCTGGTCTGCAGCAGCAGCCACCCTGCCTCATCGTACAGGGTGAGCGCGCCGCTCTGGTTGCCGAACCGCGTCAGCGAAAGATCTTTGGTGCCCAGAATGGTCTCGTTGGCCAGCCAGTCGAAGTCCGGCGTCTCCTCCATGCAGGTAGTCATCGCACATCACCGGCTCGAATCCCTTACCTTGGAGAAACACCCAATAGGGGTAGCCATTTTGCCATTGTCCGCTATTGTTGAAGCGGACAAAATCCACATTCACCGGATCTGCGCGTGCTACAACCCAGGCGGTCAACAGTGTCAACAAAAGCAGTAGCTTTCGCATCACTTCTCCCCGTGGCGCACTTCCCGGTTGTGATCTCCGGTTCAGACGAAACCCACACATATTACAACAAGAACTCTCCCAGGCAGCTTTAACGTCCCACGTAGGCCGTGGCTTCCGCAACCGTGAAAACGGCTCACCTGGCGAGTTTCGCACTCGAGGCGGAATGGCAGACACTTCGCCTCCGTACTATGGTTCGTTGTTGCAAGTAAAGTGCCGAAGAATGCCGTTTAGATTCAATGATATTAGCAGGGTTTGGTGCAACGGATTGCAGCAATGTGGCAAGAAACTTCCACCGCTCGAAGGAATCCTTGGCTCGCTGGATGGCCGGGCTTGGGCTCGCTGGATGGCCGGGCTTGGACGGTTGCCAGCTTGCGGGTCTCTGCAACTTGCCCCATTCTGCTTGGCAACGGCATGACGACGTAAGGGCGGGCCGTTCTCAACGGAGATCACAAACCCGCTTGCCTTCAATCGGAACTAGCGAGCTTCTTCGCCTCACGGAAAATTGACTTCGAACATGACGGCGGTCAGCTTGCCGGTGGCAGTGTTCTGGTTCGATGGGTGATACGAAGCCAACAGCACCACGCCGTTTGGCATCGCGTGTAGCGCTTGGCGTGCCCGAATAGGTATCCCGCCTTGCTCTGCACGATCCCATTGCGCTTTAGGTAATTGAGATAGGCGTCAAACCCGATCTTGCCCAGCGCGACCACGACTCTTACGCGCTTCAGGATGGCAAGCTCGCGATCCAGAAAAGGTGCGCAATTGGCCAGCTCTGAAGGCAGTGGCTTATTGTCGGGCGGGGCGCAGCGAACTGCCGCCGTGATGTAGCAGTCGATCAGCTCCAATCCGTCACTTCGGCGCTCGGCGTTGGGCTGCGATGCGAAGCCCACTTTATGCAGGATGGGATACATGAACTTGCCTGAGGCATCGCCGGTAAACGGTCGCCCAGTGCGGTTGGAGCCGTGTGCGCCGGGTGCGAGTCCCAACACCAGCACGCGGGCATGTGGATCGCCGAAGCCTGGAACTGGCCGCGACCAATAGTCCCAATCCAGATAGGCACGACGCTTCTCGCGGCCAACCTGCTGACGATAAGCGACCAGTCTCGGACAGCGCGTGCAATTGACGACCTCGTTATTGAGGATGGTGAGCGCCGAGGGCATGAATGAACTTTACACAATAAACGTCAGAGGCGCAGCGCAGTTCCTCCCTCGGCAAAGGTTGCCTGGCGCCGAACAAAGAAGGCTTGTTCTGCGAGGCATCCTGCACAGCAACAAACCGCTTCCAATTGAGAGCTTTCGCCCGGCACCGTAACGCGGCTGAAACGGGAGCTTAAGGAGGTCCTAATTATGTTGATCGTACTACTCGTAATCTTGTTGCTGTTGAGCGTCGGATCGTTTCCCTCGTGGCCGTATAGCCGCGGGTGGGGCTATTACCCTTCCGGTGGTCTGGGACTAATCGTGCTGGTCCTGGTTATCTTGCTGCTGCTTGGCCGCATTTGAGAACGCCCTCCCTGAATGAGATACGAATGTTATCGCTTGCACCTGGCGCTGTTCTGCGTGGTCCTGATGATGTGGGGGCTTGCTTGGGCGCCCGAATGCGCGGGTTACTCCGTACTGACCCACGAAGAGATCATTGACCTGTTGTGGAACCAGCAGATCAAGGGGCTGCTGCTGGCGCGGTTCCCTGATGCAACGCCGGACGACCTTGTGGAGGCGCATGCCTACGCCTACGGCGGAAGTGTCATCCAGGACATTGGCTATTACCCATTCGGCAGCCATGCCTTCAGTGACCTCACCCATTACGTGCGCACCGGTGATTTCGTCCAGGCGATGCTCAACGACGCGCAAACTCTCGACGAATACGCTTTCGCGCTGGGAGCGCTGTCACACTACATTGCTGATATCAACGGGCATCCCTACATCAATCTGTCGGTTGGCATTGAATTTCCCAAACTCGCCCGGCAATATGGGCCAGCAGTTCCCTATGATGTGGACCACAAAGCCCACTTGACGACGGAGTTCGGCTTCGACGTGCTACAGGTCGCCAAGGGCCGCTACGCTCCCGAGGACTACCACAACTTCATCGGCTTCGAAGTCTCGGCGCCGCTTCTGGAGCGCGCGTTCTACGACACCTATGGACTCAAAATCACCGAAGTCATGCCCCATGAGCAGCTCGCCATCGGAACCTACCGGCGCAGTGTCAGCCAGATCGTTCCGGAGATGACGAAGGTCGCGCTGGTGGAAAAGGGTGATGAGCTGGAACGGGAGATCCCGAATTTCAACCGGCAACACTTTCTCTATCACCTGTCGAAGGCCGATTATCGCAAGTCCTGGGGCTCCGGCTATAAGGAGCCCGGACCGGGAGCCCACATCATGGCGGGACTGTTCAAAGTCTTGCCCAAAGTTGGGCCATTGCATGACATCGATGTCAAAGAGCCGACACCCAAGACGGAGGACTTATATTTCAAAAGCGTGGACCAGACGATTGATCGGTTCGGGAAGGCCCTAGCCGAAATTAAGAAGCAAGACCCGCAAACGCCAAATATTGATCTTGATACTGGTAAGCCGACCCGGCGCGGCGAGTATCCGCTGGCAGACTATACCTATCGCCAATTACTCGACGAGCTAGCCTCTGACAACTTCAACCACATGGACGATGCGCTTCGGCAGAACCTCCTGCAGTTTTATGACGGCTTCGCATTTCCCGAGCCGGGCACGCGCATCGACCGCTGCGTCGCCGCGCGCTGGCGCAAGACTTGGACAGAACTCAATCAACTGCGCGCTTCTGTTTTGCTGCCTCCCGAAAATCAAGCACCCGAACCTGATACCTTACAGGTCGCATTAGGTGAGGGCTCCGAGGCCCCAGGCAGAAGAAAATAGGTCCTCGGACGCGCTGCGACAGACTCCTTCTTAGTTTGACCGTCCGGCAGCGCTCTCTTACACTAAAGATTGCGCTATAGCTGACGGCAAGGCATACGGGATGCTGCGGTGCGCCGCACAGCTTGAGCACTCGCAGCGCCGGGGCCAGAATTCAAGTCCGGACGTATCCATCGCGACTCGGGGCGGGCCACAGACGGCCACATCCACTTTCTGAAGGCGATCTCTTGACCACTGAAACCACCACGACGGACGTCCCCTCCTCCGAACAAGCAAACCCTTGCAAGCGTGAGATCGCAGTTGAAATTCCAGCTGATGTCGTTACCGCGGAATCGGACGCGGTGCTGGCCCGCTATCAAAAGCTGGCACGTGTACCGGGCTTTCGCAAGGGTAAGGTTCCGGCCTCCATTGTCCGCCAGCGTTTTGCTGATGAGATCAAGAGCGAGATTGTCGAAGCACTGGTGCCGCGCTACTTTCGAGAAGAAACCCAGAAGCAGAATCTTCAGCCGATATCGCAACCGCGCGTGACCGATCTTCACTTGCATCAAGGCGAACCGCTGACGTTCAAGGCGAGCTTCGAGATACTGCCGGAGTTCAAGGTCGGCGCCTTACGACGACATCCACATCGAGAGGTTGCCCACGGAAGTAACCGACGAAGAGGTAGAGCGCGCGCTCAACAACCTGCGGCAACAGCAGGCCACTTACAGTCCTGTAGAAGAGGAGCGCCCGTTGGCCGACGGGGACTTTGCCGTGGTCGGCTTCAAGGGCACGCCCAAGGATGGCGAGGCTGATGCCAAGCCGGTGGAAGTGGACGAGGTGATGGTCGAGATTGGCGGGGCAGACACGATTCCGGAGTTTACCGAGAACCTGCGCGGCGCTAAGCCGGGAGAGCAGCGCGATTTCGAAGTGAAGTATGCCGACGACTTTGCCGACAAGCGGCTTGCGGGCAAGACGATGACTTACGAGGTGAATGTCAAGGGCATCAAGACGCGGAGCGTTCCCGAGCTGAACGACGATTTCGCCAAGGAACTGGGCGCCGAGCTTCACCACGCTGGATGAACTGCGCAACCGCTTGCGCGAAAACATGAAGGCGGAGAAAGCTGCACGAGGCCGAGCACCGTGGCAAAGACCAGATTGTGGAAGAACTGGTAAAGCGTAACGATTTCCCGGTCCCCGAAGCGATGCTGGACCAGCAAATTGATCTGCGCCTGGAACGCGGACTGCGCGCCCTGGCTGCGCAAGGCATGAAGACGGAAGACATGAAGCGCATGGACTTCGGGCGTTTGCGCGCCGGCCAGCGCGAGGCCGCCCTGCGCGAAGTGAAGGCGTCGTTGATCCTGGAACAGATTGCTGACGGAGAGAAGATCGAAGTCGGCGACGAGGAATTTGACCACGAGTTGCAGGCGCTGGCCAACCAGTCGAAGCAGACTGTTGAGCAGGTACGCGCGCGTTTGACGCAGGATGGAGGGCTGGATAGAATTCGGCATCGCATCCGCAACGAGAAGACCCTCGATTCATCTGTACCGCAGGTCCGCATAGGGCGGGCTGCATTCCATTTCCCCCTTTGACCCTCCGGGAAGAAGTGTGGGCAGGTTAAGGAGGCGCACAAACATGCTTGTGCCCATGGTGATTGAACAGACCAGCCGGGGCGAGCGGGCGTACGACATTTATTCCCGCCTGTTGCGGGACAACATTATTTTTCTCGGCACTCCTATCGATGACAACGTCGCCAACCTGATCATCGCCCAGATGCTGTTTCTCGAAGCCGAAGATCCCGAAAAAGACATTTCGCTCTACATCAATTCGCCCGGCGGTTCGATCACGGCCGGTATGGCGATTTACGACACGATGCAGTTCATCCGTCCGGACGTGACCACCATCTGCATTGGCCAGGCGGCCAGTATGGCGGCGACGCTGCTGGCAGGGGGAGCGCCGAAGAAGCGTTTCGCGCTGCCGACTTCACGCATTCTGATCCATCAGCCGCTGATGTCTGGTCTGTCGGGACAGGCGACCGACATTGATATTCACGCCCGCGAAATTCTGCGCATGCGCGAGATCACGAACCAGTTGCTATCGAAGCACAGTGGTCAGCCGCTGGAGAAGGTGGAGCGCGACGTGGAGCGGGATTTCATCATGAACGCTTATCAGGCGAAGGAGTACGGAATCGTCGACGACATAATCTTCAAGCACAAGTAGGACGCGTTTTGACTGCAGTGCTTCCAAAGTTGTACTCGTAATGGCACTAACGTCATGCGGCAGAGCGCGAAAAGTGTGGTTGAATATCGTTATGGTGCGAGAGCACTGAAGGGTCCGCGAGAGGGCATGCCACCTGGCCGATTATGGCAGCCTTCTCACAGGAGCAGCACGGCTCCTGCCCGGATTTGAACGACGGGAAAATGCAGCACGGAATTCGAAGTTCCGGCTGACAACGTGCCAAGTAGAAGGAGTCTGTGCTGTGAGAACCAGGACCGGTTCTGAAGAAGTACTTGCGCTGTTCGTTCTGCCACAAGTCGCAAGACGCCGTCGCCAAGCTCATTTCGTCGCCCACTGACTATCCGCGCGCCTATATCTGCGACGAGTGCGTCGCCGTCTGCAACTCCATCCTGGAAGACGACCGCTCCGAAACCGCGCCGGTCGCCACCCCCAATCAGCTTCCCAAGCCGGCTGAGGTCAAGACGTTCCTCGATGAATACGTCATCGGCCAGCAGCAGACCAAGAAGAAGCTCGCAGTCGCGGTTTACAACCATTACAAGCGCGTGTACATGAACCGCCAGCGCGGCGGCGAGGTGGAACTTTCGAAGTCAAACATCATGCTGATCGGCCCAACCGGCACCGGCAAGACACTGCTGGCGCAGACCCTGGCCAAAATGCTCGACGTGCCCTTCGCTATCGTGGATGCGACTACGCTCACCGAAGCCGGTTACGTCGGCGAGGACGTGGAAAACATTATTCTCAAGCTGCTGCAGGCAGCCGAGGGCGACGTGGCCCGGGCCCAGACCGGCATCATCTACATTGACGAAGTTGACAAGATTGGCCGCAAGGACGAGAACCCGTCCATCACGCGTGACGTTTCGGGCGAAGGCGTGCAGCAGGCTTTGCTGAAGATCCTGGAGGGCACGGTAGCGAATGTTCCTCCCCAAGGTGGGCGCAAGCATCCGCACCAGGAATTCACGCCGGTGGACACCACCAACATCCTGTTCATTTGCGGCGGGGCGTTCGTCGGGCTGGAGCGCATCATCGGGCGGCGGCTGGGCAAGCGATCCATGGGATTCCGCACCGACGAAGCCAAAGAAGCCGCATTCACCGAGAGCAACAAACGCGACACCGAGTTGCTGTCGCAGGTGGAACCGCAAGACCTCATCAAGTTTGGACTCATCCCTGAGTTCGTCGGCCGCATGCCGGTGGTAGGCGTTCTCAGCGATCTGGACGAGGACGCTCTGATCGAGATCCTCACCAAACCGAAGAATGCCATCGTGAAGCAGTATCAGCGGCTATTCGAATTCGAGAACGTGAAGCTTCGCTTCACCGAAGACGCCTTGCGCATGCATCTCCAAAGAAGCGATGTCAGCGCAAAGTTGGCGCACGCGGGCTGCGCATGATCCTGGAAGAGCTGATGCTCGACCTCATGTACAACCTGCCCAGCCAGCGGCGCGTGAAGGAATTCGAAGTCACCGCCGACATGGTGCAGAAGCGCAACGTGAGTATGCCGATCATGGAGAAGGCGGGATAGCCAGCTTCGCATCCCTGGTTTTTTAGATCAGACCGCGAGTTCAGCGAATCCAATCCTGGTGCGTGGCCATCCATATAGGTAATGGTCGAGTCTGGCCATTTCCCTGGTTCAGAACGGGCGATTCTCTTAGCTTCTACCTGCTTCCATTGCATGTTATCCTTGAACTAATTTGACGCTGTAAGGGGTTTCCCGTCGGCTGGCTACCGCGAGGCGAACTCAGTTTTTATCCACAGAGCGGATTAGGATGCTCCGAAAGACAAGGCGGTTTTAGTGACCCAGCGCGAGAAATTCGAAACCAAGAAACTCCCCATGATGCCGATCCGGGACGTCGTCATCTTTCCTTTCATGATGACGCCGTTTGTGGTCGGTCGGGAGTCCAGCGTGCGCGCACTGGAAGAGGCCCTGGCCGGCGATAAGAAGATCTTCCTGGCCACCCAGCACGACGCCAGCATCGACGAGCCCAAGCCCAACGAGATTTTCCAGGTCGGCACCATCGTGAACATCGTGCAGAGCCTCAAGCTTCCCGACGGCAACATCAAGGTCCTGGTGGAAGGTCTGGAGCGCGGCAAGATCCTGCAGGTGGTGGATACCGATGGCTACTTCGAGGCCACGGTGCGGACCGCCAAGTACTCGACCGAGCCAACTCCGCAGGTGGAAGCTGCCATGCAGCGTGTGACCGGCCTGTTCGAGCAGTACGTGAAGCTGTGCCAGTCACTGAACTACGAGACCATGATCGCCGCCGTCCGCAACGACGATCCGGCGAAGCTCACCGACACCATCGCCGCTAACCTGCAACTTTCCATCGAGGAGAAGCAGGAGTTGCTGGAGATCTTCGATCCCGCCGAGCGCCTGAACCGCATTGGGGATGTGCTCGATGTCGAGATCGAGAAGCTCAACATGGACCGCACCATCCAGTCGCGCGTGAAGCGCCAGATGGAGCGCGCCCAGAAAGAGTACTACCTCAACGAAAAGATCAAGGCCATTCAGAAGGAGCTGGGCCGCGGCGAGAAGAGCGAATTCGACGAGCTGAAGAAGAAGATCGACGCTGCGGGCATGCCGCGCGATACTCACGAGAAGGCGCTGCAGGAGCTTAAGAAGCTGGAAGCTATGCCGCCGATGTCGGCGGAGTCCACCGTTTCGCGGAACTACCTTGACTGGTTGCTGGCGGTGCCATGGAAGAAGCGTTCCAAGGAAATCCGCAACATCGAAGTCGCCGAGAAAACGCTTAACGAAGATCACTACGGTCTGGAGAAGATCAAGGAGCGCATCCTCGAATTCCTGGCCGTCCGCCAACTGGTGAAAAACCCTAAGGGTTCCATCCTGTGCTTCGTCGGACCTCCAGGTGTCGGCAAGACCTCGCTTGGCATGAGCATCGCCAAGGCCACTGGCCGTAAGTTTGTCCGCATGTCGCTGGGCGGCGTGCGCGACGAAGCCGAAATCCGCGGGCATCGCCGCACTTACATTGGCGCTCTGCCCGGCCAGATCATCCAGATGATGAAGAAGGCCGGCACCAAGAACCCGGTCTTCATGCTGGACGAAGTGGACAAGATGTCCATGGACTTCCGCGGCGATCCATCGGCGGCGCTGCTCGAAGTGCTCGATCCCGAGCAGAACTTCATGTTCGTCGATCATTACCTCGACGTGGAGTACGACCTGTCGCAGGTGTTCTTCATCGCCACCGCAAACGTGCTGCACACCATTCCTCCGGCCCTGCAGGACCGCATGGAAGTGCTGCGGCTGCACGGTTACACCGAGCCGGAAAAGGTCGAGATCGCCAAGCAGTATCTGGTGCGCAAGCAGCGTCAGCAGACCGGGCTGACCGAACAGAACATCGTCTTCACGGACGAAGCGCTTACCGCCATCATCCGCAACTACACACGCGAGGCCGGCGTGCGCAACCTGGAGCGCGAAATCGGCAATATCTGCCGCAAGGTCGCGCGCAAGGTGGTGAAGGAAGGCGACAAGTTCTCGCTCGCGCTGGACGCCGAACAACGTTGGCGAATATCTCGGTGTGATGAAGTTCCGCGACAGCGAGATCCATGAGCGTAGCGAAGTCGGCATCGTTACTGGACTGGCCTGGACCGAAGTTGGCGGCTCGATTCTTACTACCGAAGTCGCCACCGTGGATGGCAAAGGCAAGCTGACGCTGACAGGCAAGCTCGGCGACGTGATGCAGGAGTCGGCGCAAGCGGCCATGTCGTATGTGCGCTCACGTGCGCATAGGCTGGGTCTACCGCGCGACTTCTATCGCAACCTCGATATCCACGTGCACGTCCCTGAGGGAGCGATTCCGAAGGACGGCCCGTCTGCCGGCATCACGATGGCAACGGCGATTGCCAGCGCGCTGAGCCGGATTCCCGTGCGCCGCGACGTCGCCATGACCGGCGAGATCACTCTGCGCGGCAAAGTGCTGGCCATCGGCGGCCTCAAAGAAAAGCTGCTAGCCGCACATCGGGCTGGCATCCTGGAAGTCCTGCTTCCGGCTGATAACGAGAAGGACCTTGCCGACGTGCCGGAAAACCTGCGCACCATGATGAAGCTGCGCTTCGTCAATACCATGGATGAAGTACTGGCATTCGCGCTGGAGCGTCCACTCCCCGAGGTGCCCGACGAGGCGTCTCCCGGAATCCCGGCGTTGCCGCCAACCCCGGAGCAGGTACCGACAGCGCATCAGTAAAGCTGTCCTTGCGCCATTCGTGTAATCAGCAGGTCGGCCGTCATCCTGAAGTCAGGCAATGCGGATGCGTGTAACCGAGTTACACAAGGTCCAGACAACTCACGAACTCAGTGCTTCTTCTCAATCGTTTTCGGGGAGGAGCACGAACAGTAATCCAATGAAAGTCCTGACGCGCTTTGTGACCGCCGCCGTTGACCCGAAGCAGTTCCCACCTCCGGGCGCGCCGGAGATTGCCTTTCTTGGGCGGTCGAATGTTGGCAAATCCAGCCTGATCAACGCACTCGTCGGAACGAAGATCGCCAAGACCAGCAACACGCCCGGTCGCACCCAAACCATCAACTTTTTTCAAGTGCGGCGTCCAGGGAAGCCCGATCCTGACTTCATTTTTACTGATCTTCCCGGCTACGGCTACGCGCGTGTGCCCAAGGAAATTACGGCGAAGTGGGCGCACTTCATCAATCCTTACCTGGAGAAGCGCGAGTCGCTGGTGCTGTGCCTGGCGCTGGTGGACGTGACGATTCCTCCACAGCAGCTCGATCTTGAACTGCTCGATTGGTTGCGGCACGCTAGGCGGAACTTCGTTGTGGTCGCCACCAAGTCCGACCGCATCTCCCACAATCAGCTGCGCGGCTCTTTGCAAAAGCTCGGCGATCAGTTGCATGTCTCAATGGAGCAGATGATCGCATTTTCCGCGAAGGCGGCCACGGGTTGCGATGAACTGTGGCGGGCAATCCGCAGGGCGTCAGGAGTGGAAGAATCTGGCCCCAAGCACTTGGAGCGGACCGGCTCTTGATATTCTGTTCCTGATCATTCCGGCCAAATCTCCAGCGCGGTTTTGCCCAGAATCTGCTCTTTCGTACTTTCATTGAGCGCCAGCCCGCGAAACTCGACCAGGTTCTTCCCGATCTCGGGCACGCCCGGCCCGGGCCAATCGGTGCCGAACAGAGTTTTGTGCGCGATCTCTTCCAGCCGAGGAAAATATCTCAGCAGAGCTTTTCGGCGGAATGCCGCTGATATCGAGATAGACGTTACGATGCCGGCGCACCAGGAAGAATGCGGTGTCCATCCACAACGGACGCCCGCCGTGCGCCAGCAAAATCTTCAGCTTGGGAAAGTCAATTGCAACGTCGTCCACATATATCGGGTCGCCATATTTGTTGCGAGCGCCGGGGAAGATCGACGTGCCCGTGTGGACCATAATCGGGATGCCGTTTGCCTCCGCGGCGCGATAGATGATTTCCAGCTCCTTCACGCCATTGACGTAGTCGTTGGGGAAAAGCAACTGGTGCGGCGGGTGGATCTTGATGAGCTTGATGCCCAGCCGCACGATCTGCTCCATGTCAGCCAGAACATTGGTCGTGTGCCGCGGATGCACGCTGCCACACGGGATTAGCCGCGTCGGGTTTTCCTTTACATACCTGGCCACGAACTCGTTGACGGCAGGCGTGAAGCCAATCACCTCCGGCGCAACGTAGTTGATGAGTACAGCGCGATCGACACCGATCCGGTCGAGGTAGCCCAGAAACGCCTTCGGCGAGCGGCAGTACTCGGCCACTTGATCGAAGTCCTTGCGTGACTTCTTCATCAATGCCAGCGCTTCCGGCTTGAACAACTCCATGGGCTGGATGTGGACGTGGCAGTCGGTGATCATCTCAATTGGCGCAAGCCAACACCGCGCGCTTAGCGAAGACCCGTACCATCTCGCGGCGGTATTCCGGCGTCAGCGCGGACGTAGTCAGGGGCTTGGCCGTGCTCGCTGCCAGATCGGCAATGCGCTCGGCAAGCTCTGCCGTCGGTAACGCTCCGAGGAGATGCGCATCAGCATCTTTGACCAGGAAAGGCGCGGGATTGACAGCGGTGATTGCCATGCGCGCATCTTCCACCCGCCCGGAGCGCATCCTGAGGGCCACGGCGACGCCGGCCAGCGGATAATCAATGCTGCCGCGCACGCGCAGCTTCTGGTAGCTGCCACGCCAACCCGCAGACGACTCCGGCAAAAACACGCGGGTAACGATCTCGTTGGGCGCGAGATGCAGCCGCACAATGCCGTCGTTCACATAGAAGTCTGACAATGGGGTACGTCGCACGCCGTCTGGCCCGGCGATTTCGATGTCGGCGTCCAGGCACAGCAGAGCCGGCGGCGTGTCGCCGGAAAACGTCGCCCAGCAAAACTTTCCACCGGGGGCAACGTGACACAGATCGCCGTCCTTCTTCAGGCAGAAGCCGCAACTCTGACGCCACAGCAGCGACTGGTTGTACCACAGGCACCGCGTATCGAGGCAGAGATTGCCGCCAATGGTACCCATGTTGCGTAAGACCGGAGAGGCGACCGTCTTCGCCGCCTGGTATAGCACGGGGTAGTCTTTACGAATGAGCTGCGAGTGCTCGATGGCCGCGAGCGTGGTCAGCGCCCCGATTTCCACTCCGTTGTTGACGCTACGAATGCCGCGCAGTTCGTGGACGCCGCGCAGATCGAGCACGTACGGTGGGGTGAACAGCTTCTGCTTCATCGAAGGCAGCAGGTCGGTGCCGCCGGCGATGACCTTCACTTCGCCTTCATGTCTGGCCATCAGGGCGAGGGCTTCATCGAGCGTCTTGGGGCGTAACAGTTGGAAGGCTGGCAGGCTCACCGCTCACCTCCGGTGGCGTGTGCGCCCGCCGCGAGGGGTCGAGCGCATGCCGCATCGGCCCCTTACCGCGGAACCACAACGAGCCGCCATGTTCGCGTAGCTTCCCAGGTGCGGTGGGATCGACGGACTCCGTCATCTCAATTCGCTTCATGCCTTTCTTGGTGCGCAGTGCAGCCAGAACGCGCTCAGGGGTGAAAGGCGCCTCGCGCAGCCGAACTCCCACAGCGTCGTATATAGCATTGGAGATGGCCGGAATGGTCGCCGCCAGGGAGCCCTCCCCCGCTTCCTTGGCGCCGAACGGACCTTCGGGATCGATGCTCTCGACGATGATGCACTCGATGTCAGGGGATTCCTCCGACGAGGGGCTGCGGTATTCAAGCAGGCCGGGGTTCATTAGCAAGCCGTCCTTCCAGATCATCTCCTCCTCGAGCGCCTGGCCAAGTCCCATCCAGACCGAGCCGATCACCTGACCCTCGACAGCAACCGGGTTGAGAGCGCGGCCGCAGTCGTGGGCCGCCCAGATCTTGTGCACAGTTACTTCTCCGGTGTCTTCATCCACGCTGACCTCGGCCACCTGCGCGGAATAGGAATACGCGGGCGACGGTCCTACGCCTCCCCCTTTGTGTTTGCCGCCCCGCGCTTCAATCGGGGGCGCGTATGATCCCGTGCCGGTCAGCGCCCCATGGAAATCAATGGCTGACACGACAGCCTCCTCGAAGCTCAGGTACTCCTTCGGGCTTTCCTCCTTGCGCTTTTGCTG
Source organism: uncultured Acidobacteriaceae bacterium (assembly GCA_963782275.1). GTDB lineage: Bacteria > Acidobacteriota > Terriglobia > Terriglobales > Acidobacteriaceae > Bog-257. Next base: position 230,402 of record CAWAJA010000022.1, read on the forward strand.
GACTGAGCCGCGCAAGATCTGCCCATCCACATGCCCGCTCGCAGCGTCTCGCCCTTTATCTGACATTGTCGGATTACTGTCTGACGTTGTGGTACCCAGCCTCCAGACGCCGTCGTTGCGCATGACGACGTCCTCGGGGGCGCAGTCCATGCGGCGGGCAGCCGCGCTGACAATATTCTTCTTCACGTCCTCTGCGGCGCGCAGAGCGGCGTTGCCGGACATGAAGGTGACGCGGCTGGAGTACGAGCCGAGGTCAATCGGGGTGAGATCGGTGTCGGCGGCGATGATCTTCACCCGCGACAGATCGCAACCCAACACCTCGGCAACGATCTGCGCCGTCATGGTGTCTGAGCCCTGGCCAATTTCCGCCGCGCCGGTGTACACCACGACGCCGCCGTCGCGATCGATCTTGATGTTTACCGTCGAATGCGGCATGTCAGACCGAATAATGCTGTTGGCCGCGCCGCTCACGTAATGGCTGCAAGCCACCCCAAGCCCGCGTCCCTTGGGAAGTCTGCCTCGGCGCTCGTTCCACCCGGAGCGCGCGATCACTTGGTCGATACACTCCGGCAGGCCGTAGCTCAATACACGTAGGCCGTTGACCGTGATCGCGGGCGGCTTCAGAAGATTAACGCGCCGCACTTCTGCCGGATCGAGGTTGAGCTTGGCCGCGATCTCGTCCATCTGCGACTCAAAGGCGAAGCGGACATTGACCGTGCCGTGACCACGCATGGCCCCGCAGGCCGGCTTGTTAGTGAGCACGCGATATCCGTCGTAACGAATGTGCGGGATGTCGTAGATCGCGCCCAGCAACGCGCCCGAGTAGAGGATTGTGACCACGCCATACGAGCAGTACGCGCCGCCGTCCTGAATGACCTTGCAGGCGACCGAGGTCACGCGGCCATCGTTCTTCACGCCAGTCTTCAGATCGATGATGGTGCGCGGGCGTCCGCGGTGCGCCCAGAACACCTCTTCGCGTGTGTAGGTGATCTTCACCGGCGCCAGCGCAGCCCGGGCTGCAACCGCCGCGATGATTTCCAACGGGATGACCTCGCTCTTGCCTCCGAAACCGCCGCCGACCAAAGGCTTGATCACGCGGATCTGCGACATCGGCATCTCCAGCACCAGTGAGAGCTTGTGCTGCAGGTAGTACGGGACCTGCGTGGAGGACCACACCGTCAGCCGTCCCAATTTACCCGTGTAGGGATCGAGCTCGAAGTTCGCCAGCGTGCTGTGCGGCTCCATGGCGGCGTGGGTCACTTCGTTGGCGATGTAGCGTGCCTCATGCACGTAATCGGCTTCGCTGAAACCCTTCTCGGGATCGCCAAAAATGTGGTGATAATCCTTCTCCAGATTGTGGGGGCGGTTCTCGTGAATAAGATCGGTCTCTGCCTTCATCGACTCTTCGGGATCGAAGTAGGCGGGCAGCGCCTCGTATTCCACGTCGATCAACTCAAGTGCGCGCTCGGCGACTTCTTCATTCACGGCTGCGACGCATGCGACGTTGTCGCCGATGTAGCGAACTTTCTCAACCGCCAACGCAGTCTCGTCGTGTCCGACCGGCAGAATGCCATATTGGTTGGGGGCGTCTTCGCCAGTGACAATCGCGACCACGCCGTCGAGCGCCTTGGCACGCGAAGTGTCAATCCGCTTAATACGCGCATGGGGGTACGGCGAATGCAGGATCTTGCCGACCAGCATGCCGGGAAGGCTGAGGTCGTCGGTGTACTTGCCGGCGCCAGTCGTCTTGCCTGCGGCGTCCACCATGGCGATCGGTTTTCCAATGATCGAAAATCCGTTGTTGCTCACGTCGTCTCCACCAGCTCTTGCTTCATTCCTTTTTGCTCCGCCTCGATCGCAGCACGGACCGCCTGGTACATCTGGGTGTAACCGGTGCAGCGGCACAGATTGCTGCTGAGGGCCTCACGAATCTCGTCCTCGCTGGGCTCGGGATTATTGGCCAGCAGCCATCTCACGGTCATCATGAATCCCGGAGTGCAAAAGCCGCACTGCGAGCCGCCAAAGTCTCCATAGGCCTTCTGTAACGCCGCCAGGCCGCCATGCTCGGCAACACCCTCCACAGTGGTGATCTCCTGGCCCTCGCAACTGGCCGCCAGCAGCGTGCACGAGAGCATGGGGATGCCGTCCACCTGAACCGTACAGGCGCCGCAGGACGAATCGTCACAGGCGCGCTTGGAGCCGGTCAGGTTAAGGTCCTGGCGCAAGGCGTCGAGCAGGAGCTTGTTCGGTTCGACCGCCAGCTCGTGGTGGCGTCCGTTGACGCGTAATTCGATAAGTTCTTTTTTCATGGTTAATAAAGTGGTACTGAAGGATCGATCTGCCTCGCCCAGCGGTCGATGCCGCCCTGTAAGGATTGCACCTTTTCGAAACCCTGCTGCCTCAGCCATGCGGTGACGTTCATCGAGCGCACCCCATGATGGCAAACCACAACGATGTGCTCTTCGGGATCCAGCTCCTGGTTAAAACGTGCAGGAATGTCGCCCATCGCAATATTCTTGCTGCCGGCAATCTTGGCGACCTCGTATTCCCATGGCTCGCGCACGTCTAGCAGCGTGACTCCGTTCCCGGAATCGCGCAGCGCCTTCAATTCTTCCGGCGTGACTTCGTAATTCATACCGTTATTTTCCCGTCCATTTTGGCCGGCGGCGCTCGATGAAGGCCGCGATACCTTCGTGTGCATCAGCCGTCTTCATGAGCTCGTCGTGATAAATCTGTTCGGCGCGCGCCAGACCCTTGTCGAAGTGAATGGAATCCCATGCGTAGAACGCCTTCTTCGCCAAAGCCAGCGCAACCGGACTTAGCTGAGACACGCGCTGCACACATTCGGTCACCAATGTCTCCGGATTGTCGGCAATCCCATTCACGAGACCAGCGTCCAGCGCTTCCTGCCCGCTAAGAGTCCGCCCGGTCAGCAACAACTCCGCCGCTAACTTTTGTCCCACAATGGCAGACAAGGCCACGCTGGCCACCGGTGCGTAACAGGCCAGCTTGATCTCGGGAAATCCCCAGATCGAGTCGGGCGAAGCGTACGCTACGTCGCACATGAGGGCCAGTTCTGCCCCGCCGCCAAGGCAGTGCCGGTGCACACTGGCGATCGTGAGCTTGTTATTGTCAACCATCGAGCGAATCACGCTATGGAATGCGCTGAGCATATCGCGCACGTTGTCGGGCGTGTGGGCCGCCACGTCTACGCCGCTGGAGAACGCTTGCTCTGAGCCGGCGAAGACGATGGCGCTGATCTCCGGCCGTGCATCAATCTGCTCCAGCGCGGCACGGAGCTCGTCCATCATGCGAACGTCGATGACGTTCAGCGGCGGATTGTTCAGCGTGATACGCGCCGCCGGCGGCTGAAGAGCGAGCGCGATGCGGGTGAAACCTGTGGCACTAGTAGTCATTCGTTACTATGAGGTCCCTTCGACACGCTCAGGGCCGGCTCTTCGACTCCGTTCGGGCGCCCCTGCACGCTCACTGCGCTCAAGACGTCAACTAAGAAATTGCTCGACCGCTACTTCCCCGTAAACGTAGCCGGACGTTTTTCGATGTAGGCTGCCAAGCCCTCTTCGGCATCAGCGCTCTCAAAGAGCAACTGTTGACTTTCGCGTTCCAGAGCCAGTCCGGCCTCCATCGGAATCTCCCAACCTGTCTGTACCGCACGCTTGATCCTGCCGACAGCTTTCGCCGCCTTGTTCGGTGGGCAAAACTGACGCGCGTAGTCCATCACCTGTTGCATGAAGTTGTCGCGCTCGAAAATCTCGTTAACCAGCCCCAGTTGCTTCGCGTCGTCGAACGAAAAGGTCTTGCCGATTACCATCAGCTCGATCGCCTTCGATTTGCCCACAATCCTCGACAATCGCTGGGTTCCGCCGGTGCCGGGCAGCACGCCTAGATTCACTTCTGGCAACCCAATCTTGCCGGCATCCTTGCGTGCGACGCGCAGATCAGCCGCCATGGCAACTTCCAATCCGCCCCCGACGCAATGTCCGTTGATGGCGGCAATCACCAGCTTCGGTGTGTTCTCCAAGCGCAGCAGCGTTTCGTTTGCGTGCAGGCAGAAATAGTACTTAAAGGTGGGGTCCACCCGGGTCAGCATTTGGATGTCGGCGCCCGCACAGAAGAACTTTTCGCCCACGCCGGTCAGGACAATCACGTAAACATCGTTGTCCATGCGCGCCGTTAGAATGGCATCGTCGAGTTGCCTGTTCATCTCGTAGCTGTAGGTGTTGGCCGGCGGATCGTTCAGCTCGATCACCGCGACGCCCGATTCGGTTCGATAATTGACGAGGCGCTTCACCTCGGTCGAGGCTGGGTGGGCCGTGCTCATGGTTTGCAATCCTTCCCAGTCTTGCGCATATCTTTACTTCCCAGCTTTGTTCTTACTGGCGACGATCGTCCATTATTCGGAGAGGGTCTCTCAATCGAGCGCCCTAATCCTGGCTGCAGTCGCGGAGCGTCGATCACCGAGTTGCGGGGTCCGGATGCTATGACGCTACCTCTTAGGCCCTGCAAAAAGATATCGCTGATATCCTTCGCCAATGCCGCAGCGTCAGGATCGACCCGCGGGTTATACCAGGTGTACAGCCAGTTCATGGCGCCAAAGAGGGCCATTACCGCGGTTCGCGTGCCGCCTCCCCGGCTCGTACCAGCTCGCGACCCAATCTTCTTCAGACCTTCCGCATTCACGAGATCGTCCACCAGCCCAACACAGATGCGGTAATACTCACGCTTGATGGCTGCCAGTTCTGCGCCATAACTGTTCTTCAGCACATCGTCTTCATGAGAGAGCACCTTCATCGCCTTCGTCCTGGCGACGGCATAATCAACGTGGTTCTGCACGAAGATGCGAATACGCGTTTCGGGATCATTGCTGGATGCCAGCCGCTCGCGCAGGCGTTCGATGATGGTAGTAAAAGTATGGTGCTGGATGAAGTACAGCAGTTTTTCCTTCGACTCGAAGTAGTAATAAAGACCGGCAAGCGAAATGCCGCTTAGGCGCGAGAGGTCTCGCATCGAAGCGCCCTCGTATCCCTTGTCAGCGAAGATCTCGGTGGCGAAATCGAGAATTTCGGCAAAACGGCGGTCAAAGCGGCTGTCGTGGGATCGCGGACTTGCCAGGGCGCGCGTTGTCGAAGCTGCGGGCATATCTAAGGGTGAGAAGGGTCGAACCGGAAACGGAGCGAATTTTCGAACGATCGTTCTAATTCCATCTTAACCTTACGGCGCGAGTTAGGCAAACCAGACTCACGAACAGATATACCCGCGGTCATCTCTGTGACTGGTAAGAAACACTTGCATTGACAAGTGTCTGCCCGAACAGGCAAACTGCTCCATCCTGAAGATTCGGTCCGCAAAGGGCCAGACCGAATCTCAAAGAGGCAATACGAGCCATTGATGACCGCGCCGCAACGCGTTTCGTACCGGATGGAATCCACGCTGGATAGCGTGAACAAGGCTGAGGAGATGGCCGACCAGGCCGCGTCACAGGCCGGCTTCGACGAGGACACGCGGGGCGGAATCTCCATGGCAGTCCGGGAAGGAATGATCAATGCCGTGCTGCACGGCAACGCCTATGACCCGGCCAAGCGCGTGAATTTGACCTTTGAGCAAACGGGGCCCGAGTTGATTGTTACCATTGCCGACGAGGGAAAGGGATTCATTCCAGAGGAAGTTCCCAACCCGCTCGATCCCGAGAACCTTTTGAAGCAGTCCGGGCGTGGGATATTCTTGATGCGGACCTTCATGGATGAAGTCCGTTTTCGTAAACTTAATTCTGGCACTGAAATCACTTTGATCAAGCGGCTCCAGAACAATGACCTGGACCGCCAGGAGGCTTCCACGTGAGTATGAAAGCGAGCACCCGGCAGGTAGATGGCGTCACCATCGTCGACTTGAGTGGCCGTATCACTCTGGGCGAAGGCAGCGTAGTCTTGCGCGACACCGTCAAGGACCTGCTGGGGAAGGGACAGAAGAAAATCTTGTTGAACCTGGGGGACGTCAGCTACATTGACAGCTCCGGCATCGGCGAGTTGGTCAGCGCCTTTACCTCCGTCCGCAACCAGGGTGGCGAACTGAAGTTGCTGCATCTGACCAAGAAGGTCCACGACCTGCTGCAGATTACGAAGCTCTACACCGTGTTCGATGTGAAAGATGACGAAGCCGCGGCTATCGGAGCCTTTGCCAAGTAAGCAGCGACACGACCGACCTATTGCAGAAAAAGCTTGGACGCCCTTCCGCTTGACGCGGGAGGGCGTTGTTTTTCGACAATCTGCCCACTGATCTGAAGCACGGCCTACGTCGTCTCCAAGTGGTAGAACCGCACCGGAGTTACAGTCGTGAGGAATCAGCGAAGATTTACGGTTCTGATTGAGCGTGACGAAGAGGGTTACTATGTCGCCACAGTGCCGGCTTTGCGGGGCTGTCATACCCAAGCCAGGACGCTGGACACGCTGATGAGGCGTATCCGAGAAGCCACCGAGCTATGCCTGGCTAGTGAAGACAGTGAAAACGCAACTTTGGAACTAGTCGGTATTCAGCAGATCTCCATATGACACGGTTGCTTCGCCTGAAGGGCAAGGAAATCGTGCGAATCCTCGAAAGAGCTGGCTTCCAGCTCGCACGCACCCGCGGCAGCCACGCCTTCTTGAGACATCCTGACGGAAGAGCGACAGTGGTTCCGATCCATGCTGGCGAGACAATTGGACCGGGTCTCCTTCGCGCCATCTTGCGCGATGTGGAGATGTCGATGGAAGACTTCCGGAAGCGTCTCTAAGAAGCTAGCCCGCGGCCAAGATAGACATTGCCGCAGGATGCGAAAATTGCGCCTGCGGCGAGGGTGACATACTTGCGAAACGTCAAGCCAAATTCCTAGGCGTTGACAGTCTCTGCCGTTTCCGAGTTGGTGTTGCCTGGCGAGGTTGCCGGAGCAATCGATACAAGACCCGGTTTTGGTTCCTCGCGTACTTCTAAGAGGCTTGGCTCCTGATGCAGCCTGGCTTCCTTCACCGTGCGGTTGCGCGCTGCCCGCAACTTCAGAAATGATTTGGCCTCTTTGTACAGGCGCTTGCGATCGGTAGAGTTGAACGCTGCCCTCCTCACAATGCGGAAGATGGCTTTCGGCCGGAAATAGTACTCGTCGTAGAAGCGGTGCACCATCTCCAGGATGTAATCGCGCGAGATGCCGGGATACTCGATCATGGCGACCTGGTGACCCATCTCGTCCACCATCTGCGAGCCTTCCAGTTCAAGATGAAGCCATTGGCTTTGGCGTAGTCGTAAAGCTCGGTTCCGGGGTAGGCGTGCGCCAGCGATACCTGGATGGTTTCGACATCCAGTTCTTTGGCGAAGTCAATGGTGCGGCGAATGGTTTCTTTCGTCTCGCCGGGCAGCCCGAGGATGAAGTCGCCGTGCACTAGCAGTCCAAGCTTCTTGCAGTCGCTTGAGTGAACTGCACGCGCGCGTTCCACCGTGGCGCCTTTCTTCACGTTCTTCAGGATCTGCGGGTCGCCCGACTCGTAGCCTACGATCAGCAGCCGGCATCCGGACTTCTTTCATCGCCTTCAGCGTTTCGTAATCGGTGGTGACGCGCGAGGTGCACGACCACGTCATGATTCAGCGGCTTCAGCTTGGAGCAAAGCTCGATGGTGCGCGCCTTCTGGATGTTGAAGGTGTCGTCGTCAAAGAAAAATTCCTTCACCCAGGGCCAGTATTCCTTGGCCTTCGCCATTTCGGCGGCAACTGCGTCGGAGGAACGCTTGCGCCAGGGATGACCGCTAAGCGTCTGCGGCCACAGGCAGAACGTGCACTGCGCCGGGCAGCCGCGCGTGGTGTAGAGCGAGACGAAAGGATAGAGCAGGAACGGCACGTTATAGCGGCGCGGATCGATATCGCGCTTGTAGACGTCCACCACATCGGGCAGCGCGTCGAGGTCGGCGACCGCCGGACGGTCGGGATTGTGAATGATCTGGCCGTTTTCGGCCACGATAGGAAACGCCGAGAATCTCGTTCAGCGGCTTGCCGTTGGCATACTCCACCGTCGCGTAGTCGAACTCGCGGCGCACGATGAAATCGATCGCGGTGCCTTCTTTGAGCGACGCTCCGGCAAGGTGGTGACGTGCGGGCCCACGAAGGCGATCTTCAGCCTGGGATTGGCCGCTTTCATCGCGGCCGCCAGCTTGATGTCGCCCTGGAAGCCCGGGCGTGCTGGTGAACAGCACCAGGAAGTCGAAATCCTTGCCGATTTGAATGGTCTCTTCGGCGCTCACATGATGCGGCGGAGGCGTCCAGCATGCGCGAGCCTTCCAGCATTCCGGCAGGGTAGGCGAGCCAGACCGGATACCAGTAGGACTCGATCTCGCGGGTAGCAGGCCAGCGCGAACTGGCGCCGCCGTCGTAGTTCTCAAACAAGGGTGGATTCAGGAAAAGCGTCTTCAAAGGCATAGTCGTGACTAACTATCGTACCATTTGCGTGGACCCTCGGAGAAACGCTTGAAACGCTTATCCTTAGATGCATTCTGTGGTTCGCAGCGAACGGTCGATTAGTGAGGCGGAATGGCCCAGTTCTCCAGTTCGCCGGTAAGGCGCAAGAGCTGCGACCCGGCGCGTAGCCCCGACTGGCAAGGAAGAGTGAACCGGACGTATACTCGCCTGCTCCGTCAGAGATCACAAAGGGGTAATTACATGTCTGCGATTTCGAGACTATATTCGGCATTCCGTTTGCTGTTCTTGGTTGCCTGCTTGCTTGGACTGGCGCAGGCGGAGGACCTGACCCTTCGGCAGGCGATTGATCTGGCGTTGACCCACAGCAACAGGATGACCATCGCAACTGCGGGTCAGCAGCACGATTACGAGGTTTATCGTGAGGCCAATGCTGCATTCATTCCGCAGGTAATCCTCGGTTCGGGCGCCGGTTATGCTTACGGTTTCCCCTTGAGTCTGGAGGGTCTGGCGCCCACCGTTTTTAACATCACGGGACAGTGGGATCTCTTGAATCAGGCGCAACGGGAATTCATCCGTGCAGCCGAAGCAGAGTGGAGCGCATCGGGTGCGCGATTGCGTGACACGCATGACAAGGTCTTGCTGGATGTCATCGCCACCTATTGCGAGCTGAATCAATGGGAGCGCAAGCTGCCAATTCTCTACGCTGAGCGAAAGGTGACGCGGGACATACAATCTACCGCGAGGGAACGCGTAAAGGAAGGTGTCGATGCCCCACTGGAAGAAACCAAAGCCAAGCTCAAAGCGGCCCAAAGTAATCTCCGATTGGTCCAGGCGGAGGGTTCCGCTGACATACTTCGTCGCCACCTATCCGATCTTACCGGCATACCGGCGCAGTCCATCACTACCGTTACCAGTTCGATCCCCCCTCTTCCCAACGTCAATGATGATCGGGATGCTGGGTCCGGAAACCTGGACTCCAGTCCTGCTGTAGAAAGCGCGAACCTGCGGGCGCAGGCCGAGCAATTGCGTGCTCGCGGCGAACACAAGGCCCTTCACCCGACTGTAGACGCGGCGCTGCAATATGGTCTTATCAACGAAACATTGACAAATTATCAGCAGTTCTTCCAGCCCGGTACCTTCAGGCGAAACAATGTGACGGTTGGGCTTGTCATCCGCTTTCCAATTCTGAACGCTGCCCAGCGTGCCCGTGCCGCGGCTGCAGATGCGGAAGCCCTCAGCGCCCGGAAAGAAGCCGAGAAGGCTAAAGGAGAGCTTTCCAGCAGCATAGCAAAACTTCGCAGCGCGGTCCGGCAATCGTCAGCGGCCCGCGATGTGGCGCAACTTCAGTACGAACTGGCGCAGGCGCAACTGGAAAGCGCCCAGATGCGCATACAGGCCGAAACCGCCCCGCTACGGGAGTTGCAAGAGGCGTCGCTTCAGGCGGTTGAATCCTCAGGAGGGTTAATGGATTCCGAACTCGATCTGGAGCGGATCCAGCTCCAGCTTCTCCAGGCGACTGCCCAACTGGAGAGTTGGTCGGCGGCCGCCAAGTAAGGCCCCTCCGGCTACTGCAGATGATTGATGGCCTTTCTGGCGCGGTCGAATCCGGAGGCGAGTCGCAAGTGATGCCTGGTATTCCGAGATGGCGGCTGGCGCCTGCCCCATTTTCTCGTAGATCTGGCCGAGAAGGTAATGAGCCCGAAAGGCCGGGGCGCTTTCGACCAGTCCGCCGGACGCTAAATAGTTTTGCAAATAACGAATGGCATCGGGAAAATCGCGATTACCGAGGAACAGCTCGTTCGCCGCGTCGAAATACGTTTCCACAGCAAAGCCAGGTCGCGCGAGTGCGGTCTGCACCGCTTTCTGCATGTCGTCAGGACGTCCGCGGACGCGGTAAAACTTCGCCAACTCCAACCAGTACTCCGAAGGTTCCTTCGTCTCATTGGCAGCCTGCCGGAGCTGGTTTTCGACCTCCGGAAATTGTCTTTCCTTCTCCGCAATCCGCGCCAGAATCAGATGGGACTTGCCAGAATTGGTCTTGGCCACCACCGCCGCCTGGTCGCGGGCCTTGTCCAGTCCTCCGCCCATGATTGCAGGGGCTTCTGTGTAGTACTGCGCCAGATCGAGCCGGGACTCGACGCTCGACGGGTCAAGTTGCACCGCGCGCTCAAATTCATTCTTCGCTTTGCGGGCGATCGCAGCGGCAGTCAATGGGTTCGAGTTTGCTGCCCTCTGCCCATATTCGCGCGCCAGCCAGAGATGATAAGAAGCATCCTCAGGACGAAGCGTGACCGCACGTTCTCCGTACTTCACGGCGTCATCCCAGCGCTCGGTTGCGTAATAAGCGCGCGACAACAAGTGCACCGACTCCGCATCGTTGCGAGTAATCAGCACGCTGATGGCTTCATTCATGCGCCCGAGCGAGAGCAACTCCACGACCGCAGGATCAGCAGCGACGACAACCGCCGTCAGAAGCAGGAGACCAATAACCGAGAATTTTGCGCGCAGAGACTTCATGGATTAACCGGCTTCACCGCCATCCCGTTCTCCAGGGAACGCATGTTTGTAGCTCCTAACGCGAGCACGGCATCACTCTTAAGGTTGCCGGTAACCGCGATTTGCGTGAGGTTCGACACTGACGTTTGCACGTCACGGCGGCGCAACTCCCCATTCACCACCTGATAAACGTATTGTCCCTTGGCATCCTGGTGCACGGATTCTCGCGGAACGGTCAGGGCGTTTTCCACCCGTGCCGTGATCACAGCCACGTTGACGTTGGTGTTGGGCAGCAACTTGAGATCGCTGTTGTCCACCACGCACGTCACTTCGCCCACTACCCGGGTCCCGCGTTGTACAACCGTGGTTGGCAAGGTCTCGAGCGTGCCCTTCCATACCCGCCCAGCGAGAGCATCCCACGTGACCTCGACTTCCTGTCCCTTTTGCAGCTTCCCAATTTCGGGCTCATCGATAAAGGCACGCACTCGAACCTTATGCAGGTCTGCTACCTGCACCAACAGATCGCCCGCGTTCACAAAGCCGCCCTGCTGCACGGGAAGCGAGTACACCATTCCTTCCCACGGCGCGGACACATTCGAATTCTTCAGCAGTTGTTGCGCTGCCGCCAGGGACGCTCGGGCCTCGGCCTGCTGTGCCTCGACATGCCCCACCTCCTGCTGCGAGTAGCGTCCACTTAGCTTTTGCTGGAGGTAGTGCACATTGGCGTCGTCGACTCGTAGCTGGTTCTGGGCTGCATCCACTTCCGCCTGTGAGGCTGCGCCGGTTTGAAGCAATCGTTGCATGGCTTCCAGGTTCCGCTGCGCGGCATTGCGATCAGCTTGGGCTTTGACCAGAGCATTGCGGGTGGTCAGGACCTCTTCTTTCGTGCCTCCGCTCTCCACGGCACTAATGTCAGCCTGCGCGCCCTTCAACTGTGCCTCGGCGCGGGCTGCCTGCAACTGGGCATTGGCATCTTCCAGTTGTAGGAGTAACTGTCCCGGCTTTACCCACTGGCCTTGCTGAACGTAAACTTTCTTCACCGTGGTAGCCACCGGAGCGTGAGCCTCAAAGTTGTTCAGGGCCTCGATTTTTCCATTGGTGGATATGCTTGCGGTGATCGTCTGCCGCTCGGCATGACCGACCCTTATAGGCACCTGCGAACGACGGAAAGACACGAATGCAGCCAGCACCACGACCGCCAGAACCAGCGCAATAAGGATGATTCCGGTTCGCTTGCCGTTCACGGGTTTTCGCCCGTTCTCAGTTCCAGCTGCCATTTTTGCTCAAACGCTTGAGTATAACTTACACCACAACTTCCGCCGTGAATGTCGAGCCTCGTCGAACGCCGGTCACTCCGTCGTTAACTATCTGATGTCCGGGCTCTCGTGAAAGACGCGACCGTCCCTGCCAACTCTTTCTTGACCTGGCCTTTCACATCCCATAGCATCGGCAAGCACAAGCCAAGTCTCGAGAAAGTCCATGCGCCTCGGGCAGTGGAAGCGGGTCATCGTCAACGTCGGCTCTGACATAAACCAGAACCACATCTTCTCGTTCGCGGCGGCCTTGTCGTACTACTTCGTGCTCGCATTCTTCCCGGCCTTGATCGCTTTGGCCACGATCGTCGGTTACTTGCCAATTCCTAATCTCTTTAACACCATCGTGGAGGCAATGGCGCGCGTCATGCCGCCCCAAAGTACCGGACTGCTGCTGCGAGTGGCCGCCGACGTGACCTCACGCAGTCATCCAGCTCTGCTTTCCTTTGGTTTACTTGGAGTCCTGTGGACATGTTCCAGCGGTTTCGCCACCATGATTGAAGCCTTGAATGTTGCCTATAACGTCCCTGAATCCCGGTCATGGTTAAAGACGCGCCTGCTGGCTTTTGGGCTCGCGTTCCTCATCAGCATTCTCGTCACCATAGCGTTTACGTTCATAATTGTGGGGCCGCTCCTCGGCAACTTTCTAGCCGCTCACCTCGGACTTTCATGGGTGTTCGCGGTCACCTGGCCAATATTGCGCCATGTCTTTGCCGGCATTTTCTTTGTGCTCGCAGTCGAGGCCCTGTATTTTCTGGCTCCTGACATAAAACACAGCTTCGCGTCCTCTTTACCCGGGGCCATCTTCTCTGTGATCGGCTGGATTTTACTGTCGGACGGCCTGAGCCTGTACTTCCAGACGTTCGCGCATCTGAACAGAACCTACGGCGTGCTCGGCGGCGGCGTAGCGTTGCTCGTCTGGCTGTATTGGTCGAGCTTCGTGGTTCTGCTGGGAGCGGAATTAAACTCGGAGATTCTCCAACTGCGAAAGGCCAGCCAACCTGGTGTCAAGCAACCGGCCCCGTCCGAGGTCCGCCCCAAAGCTACCACCAGCGCCAGGTAGGCAGAACTCGCTCCGCAACGCAGGGTCTGCATCGCTACAATGGATTCATGGCAAAAAGCAAGCGCTATACGCCGGAGCACGCCGCGTCCGGCCTGGACGTCAAGTTCCCCCCAATCGAAACCTGGCCAAACCAGTTCCCCGATTACGAAATTGTGATTGATATTCCCGAGTTCACCTCGGTGTGCCCCAAGACCGGCCTGCCTGACTTCGGCACGTTGTGGATCCGCTACATGCCTGACAAGGATTGCCTCGAACTGAAGTCGCTGAAGGAATATTTGACCGGTTATCGCAATCTCGGCATCTTCCAGGAGAACGTCGTCAACCGCGTGCTGGAAGATGTGGTGCGTGCGACCAAACCCAAGTGGGCCGAAGTGAAAGGCGAGTTCCGTCCCCGCGGCGGCATCGGCACAGTCGTCATTGCGCGCTATCCGAGACTGGAATCGAGCTGACGCCAGGTCTCAGTACGTACCCTCCCGCCGCGTCCCGAAATACTTCCGCACCCCGATTGCGTTGTACTGGCCCCACGGACCGTTCGAGCCCAGCCAGGCCGGTCCCAGCGGTTGAGCGCGCGCTCCGAATCGCTGGATGACCGGATGTCCCGTGAACCGCACCTCAAACCGCTTCGGCAGGTTGTACCCTACACCCCACGCATATTCCATCCCAATCCCGCTCCACGACCAGGTGTAAAGATACTGCGGCACATTCTTGCCGAACAGGAACGTGGGATCGAAGAAAGCCATGAACCCGCGCAACCAGGTCTGGCCGAAGGGGCGCAGCTCAACTGTTCCCGAGATCATGTAGCGCGCGAACGCGCTGCACTGTGAGTTCTTGCCACCATACTGACCGGCATTGGCCGCGCACATGTTGGGATCAACCTCGTTGTGCGGAGGAGCCAGATCAAATTGCGCCCAGCCCCAATACCAGTCCTTGGGGAAAAACATTCGCTCCTGAGGTTCCGCCGGCTTGGGACTCGGGGCCGCTTGCGGATCAGCCGTGGAAGCTGAATCCGTCGCGACCTTTGAACTGGATGTCTGGCCAGGATCTTGTGCCGGCAAAGTGATCGGCAAAACGAAAAAAACAAGGACGAGGAGCAGTCGTTGCATACATTCTCCGGGGCGATGAATTGTCGGTACGGCTGAGAAGGGATGGACTAGTGCCTGCCTCGCCGGCCGCCCTGGTGCAAGGTGAAGAGGCAAGCGCTGTGGAGGTGTTGCGTACTTTCACTGGTCGCGTTTCTTCTCCACGAGAGATTATCTTGCCGCCGCCAGCATGGGAAGTCTTTTCGCATGACCGTTCAGCGGATACGATGAGGAATTGATTCACCTCCGAATAGGAGGCGAAGGGCGAAGGCCGCAATAACCATCAGCGAACCGCCGCCTCTCGTGTTATCCTCACGCCCACCCATGAGTCCCAAGGCCAACGCCCGGGCCGCGTTGCTGCTGCTGACGGCACTGAATTTTCTCAACTACATCGATCGCAACGTGCTCTTTGCCGTGCAGCCGTTAATCCAGAAGGAGTTCGCTCTCAACGACGAACAGGTCGGCTTTCTGACTTCTGCCTTTTTCATCTGCTACATGATTGCGGCCCCCCTGATCGTTCCCCTGGCCGATCGCTTCCCCCGCAAACGCATCATGGCCCTGGGCGCATTCGTCTGGAGTCTGGCCACGCTGTTGAGCGCAGTCACCCACAATTACGATGAGTTGCTGCTGCGCCACGTCATCGTTGGCATTGGCGAGGCCACGTTCGTTGCCATCTCTCCGGCGTTTCTCGCTGACCTTTTTCCCGAGAACATACGCGGGCGCGTAATGGGGCTCTTTTACCTGGCAACCCCCGTGGGCAGCGCGCTGGGCTACATCGTTGGCGGATATCTCGGCCATCACTACGGATGGCGGACCCCCTTTATGATCTCGGCCTTGCCCGGACTGATACTAGCGTTCGGTGTGCTGGCGCTACGTGAGCCGGTGCGGGGCGCCAGCGATCACGTGGCAGACAGCGCTGAGCGCGGCACGGTGCTCGGTCTCTTCCGTAATAAAGCCTATTGGACCATCACCCTGGGCGCGGCCATGATGACCTTCGCGATCGGAGGGATGCAAGTCTGGATGCCGACCTTTCTGACCCGCATCCGCGATGTGCCGCTGGACCGCGCCAATACTATCTTCGGCGGCATGACCGTGATCTCGGGGACGGTGGCCACTTTATTTGGTGGATGGCTCGGCGATCGCCTGCTGCGGCGCACGCCAGCGGCCTATCAACTGATTTCGGCGGCGGGGATGGCGCTTTCGATTCCGGCGATCATAGTGGCCATCTATTCCCCCGGCCCGGCCATGTATCCCGCGATTTTTCTGGGCGAATTCTTCATTCTCGTCAACACCGCTCCTCTCAATGCAGCACTGGTGAACTCGGTCAGCGCTCGCATTCGTGCCACCGCTCTGGCGGTCAACATATTCACCATCCACTTGCTCGGCGACGCCTTTTCGCCCACCCTGATTGGGTACATCTCGGACCGAAGCAATCTTCGCATTGGACTCACGTCGATGGTGGTAGCGGTGGGGCTCTCGGCGATCGTACTGTTCTACGGAATGCGCTTCGCCCCGCGGTTGCCGGCGGAGCAACTGGCAAATGGGAGTCCGTAATCACCAATCAATAGTTAACCTATTGAATTAAAGCTGAATCTAAATGAAACGTCCGCGCCGCATACAATTCACGGAGGAGATATGGCCCTTACGCCCGAAGTTCGTTCGTTGCTGTCCCGCCCAAATTTTGCGCACCTGTCCACGCTCACTCCGGATGGTTCGCCCCACAACACGCCCGTCTGGATTGGACTCGAGGATGACCGCATCGTGATCGGCACCGGAGAAACCAGCGTCAAAGTTCGCAATACTCGCCGTGACCCGCGCATTGCGCTCTCGATGGTCGATTTCCACGATCCCTACGAAGAGGTCCAAATCCAAGGCCGGGTGGTTGAGTTCCGTGATGATTCCGACTTCAAGGCGCTGGACGCGATCTCGCACAAGTATATTGGCAAGGAATTTCCGCTTCGCAATCCGGCAGGACGAGTTGCGCTCGTGATCGAAGTTGACAAAGCCCGTTACACCAAGCTGCCCTTCCAACATACGCCCCCAAAATAGACGTTGAATCTTCTTCGCCTGCTGAGGATAAAACTCATGCCAAGAATTGCCGTGCCGTGTGTCGCGCTCTTGCTGCTTGCAGCCTGCTCGACCACTAAGACCGGGAGCCCTCCCGAATCCAAACCAACGGCCAAGCCCGCTGCGAAGCAGGCACAGTACGAAACGGGCCGCACGGCCCTGCAAAAGATGTACGTCTCAGCCCGAGGCTGGGCGGGCGACGCGCAACTCTTCAGGCTGCAATCGCAATTCACTCCCGACACGCCCACCAGTGAAGGCAAAGCGGGTCTGTGGCGCGGCTCATTCGCCTCCCCTGCCAAGCGGGCGATGAAAATGTTCGTCTGGTCCGGCCTGGTTGGGACTGATGCGCCGGAACAGGGCGTGAGCTTTTCCGCCGAGGACTCCTGGAATCCCGGCAACAGCTCAACCAGGGTTTTCGACCTCGGATTTCTCAAGATTGACAGCGCCCAGGCGTATGAAGTCGCGCAGAAGCACGGTGGTGAGAAGTTGACGGCAAAAGATCCCAAGCAACCGGTGATATTCGTTCTCGATTGGGACGCCTCAAAGAATGAGTTGGTGTGGCATGTGATTTACGGCAGCACTCCGGATGAAGCGAAATTGCGCGTCGCCATCAATGCCACCAGCGGGGAATTTCTGCGGGTGGAAAAATAGGTCGCTAGACTGAACCAAACTCGTGTAGGTGGTCAATGATGCTTGCCATTATCCCCTGACCACTAGCCACTCTCTTCACTTGCCGCTCGGCTTCCATCCCGCCCAAACCGGCACGCCTTTATCGTCACGCAGGGTGGTGGTGTTTTGACCAACGGTGATTTCGCGGGCCAGGATCTCTTCTTCGGTCGCGTCCGGCGCCTTGCAGCCGACGACCTCAACCTGCTCACCTTTGTTGAACGCGGTGTCAATCTCCTTCAAAAAGTCAGCGGGCGCCACATGCACCAGAACAGTCGTAGTGTCGGTTTTGACCACCAGATGGGTCCCCTCGAATGGTCCGGGGACCTGGCGGACTTCTTCGATGACGCCCTTGATCTTCACTTCATTCTTGATATCGTACTTGGGGCCAGTCTTGCTTGCGGTCTGCGCCCACGCCCCAGACAGCAGCAGTCCCGCGCCGGCAACGATCAATAGAACTCTCGACCAAAATTTGCGATTCATGCTGTGGCTCTCCTTCCGGCCCGAAACAAACTTCCACATCTCCACGGAAGGTGCGAATCAGGACGCGCGCTTTTCCGTTTCGCGTCCCGCGGCATCTTGGGGAAACCTTTGCGGCGCTTCTGCGACCCCATGTTGCGCTTAAATTCCCTGCGCCGCAAGTTCTAATGTAGCTCCGGGGCCCACGAAAAGCAGTGAGCGGGGTCACAAATCGGGTGATCAACCGCGCGACGGAGCTGACCGCACTGCCTTCTTAGCATCGAAACTTCCAGACCTATCGGCTTCGACCGTCCAGCTCATTGCTCTGGAAGTTTCAAAACTTATACATGTACTTTCGTAACTTGACATTCGTGAAAAGGCGGTTACACTCCATTCATGAGGCCCAGCGCCTTTGACGTCCCCCCAGGACGCCGTGAGGATACGAAAAGCCGTGCTCTTTGACAATTTCATTGGGTTTTCCAAATGCTCAATCTGCCAGAGATCTGTTGGGGGGGACTCGCAAGCATAAGAGTAAAGATTACCAAGTCGTTAATAAGACCAATTGTTCCTTCCCCAACCGGAGTTCTAAAGAATGCCAACGTTGCTTGTAAGTTTATACCTGTGTTGCATTTACATATAAGTCTCACGCATTCAAGAATTTGCCGGGAATTCTTGCCTAAGTCGTTGATTTCAGGTAGCGCGTGGAGAGGGAGGAGTTATCAACTCGATAATAGTCGCTCTTCTGGCATCGGAACACAGCGGACAAGGACTGAGATAATTGACTAGTTAACACAACTGTGCGGTTGCCAGCTTCCCAGTTAAAGAACTCATTGCCAAATAGCGCTTTCGTGTCATAATCAGGCACCCCCTAAGGTTAGCGGGAAAAGGAAGAACCGTTGCGCGCGTCACCGCTGGCACCCAGGTTCCTTTCTCGGCTGCGGGCCACTGGTCTACAGTACGAGGACCCGCGTGTCGAAAGTGTGCTCGCATTTTCGCGCGCTTTCCTGGCGGTTACCTCCCTCATCGCATGGCGAGTCCGTCCTGTCAATACCGCCTCCTACTATCACCTCGGATTCGTCCTTCTGGTTGGTTACACCCTTCACAGTCTGCTGCTCCTTGCTCTTCTGCAGAAGGCCCCACAGCCCAATCGAGGACTCGTCCTGTGGACACAGGCGAGCGATATCGTCTGGCCGGCGGCGTTGTGCTTGTTCACTGATCCCCCTAACAGTATTTTCTTCGTCTTCTTTCTGTTCGCCATGATCGCAGCCGCATTTCGATGGGGATTCGTGGAGACCATGGCGACGGCAGAGATCAGTGCTGCGTTGCTCTTGCTCCAAGCTGCGATAGTGGCGTTCGGCCCTGCGTGGCTGCACCGCCTGCTGTTCACCACCATCGAGCCAACGCGACTGATCATGCGCTGCGGCTTCTTGTTGATGACGGGTTTCTTGCTCGGCTTCCTCGCCGAAACCGAGAAGGAGCTGCGGGCGGAAATCGCTATCACGAACCGCCTTTTATCCACGGCTCGAGTTGGCGGACGCTTCGCCAGCGTTTTGCAGGAGGTCATGTCAGAAATCGGTCGTATCTTTGGCGGCCGCCAGGTGTACGAGGTCGTGGCGCAATGCAGCACAGGACGGGTTTTCCGGTGGGACGTCGTGTTATCCCAGCCCCCGCATGCCCGGGTGCAGGAAATCCCTTCGGCACAAGCCGCTTCGGCGCTCATGCGAGCTTATCCGCACACTTTTTTCATGCAGCGTAAAGGTGCGAAAAACGGTTGCCGGATGGCCGCGATCGACGAGGAAGGACGGCGGCTGGACCTACCGGATTTGAGGCATCTGCAAATGCCTGTACCGGATGCCAATTCGCTTCTCGTCATCGGCAACGAGATGGGCGGAGACTGGAGCGGACGGTTGGTGGTGGTAGACGGCCGTCTGGGGCGGCACGGTGAACGTGAGCTCCGTTTTGCACAGAACATCCTGCGGCAAGTTGCGCCCGCGCTCTATTCCGTTTATGTTTTCCGGCGGTTTCGGTCGCGGGCCGGAGCCATGGAGCGGGCGCGGGTGGCGCGGGAATTGCACGATACCGCGATCCAATCGCTCATCAGTATCGAGATGCAAATCGATGTTCTCCGCCGCCGCGCCACGGCCGATGCGCATCTGGCCGCTCAGTTGGAACACATCCAGAATTTGCTGCGGCAGGAGGTCCTGAACCTCCGTGAACTTATGCAGAGCATGCGGCCGATCGAAATAGGGCCTCATCAATTTCTTGACTTTATCGCCCAACTCGTAGAACGTTTTTCCAGAGATACTGGCGTTCAAGCCCGCTTCGTATCGGAATTGCAGGAAGTTACCATGCCGGCTGCCACCTGCCGTGAACTGGCGAGAGTGGTCCAGGAGGGCCTGGTCAACATCCGTCGGCATAGCGGCGCCCGGTCGGCAATGGTCCGCTTCGGCACGCAGAACGGATCTTGGAAGCTGGTAATCGATGATGACGGACAGGGCTTTCCCTTTACCGGCCGATTTAGCTTGACAGAGCTTGATGACCTCCGCCGCGGACCAACTGTCATCAAGGAACGAGTTCGTGCGGTTGGAGGCGACTTGCTGATTGAATCAACTCCAGGCCGAGGTTCCAGACTGGAGATTACAGTTCCGCAGAAAGGACACGAATCTTATGGATAGCAAGGAACCATCGGTGCGTATTGTCATTGCTGATGACCACACCATTTTCCGGGATGGCTTGCGCCGCCTGTTGGAGGCGGAGCCGGAGTTGGAGGTCGTGGGCGAAGCTGCCGACGGCGCCGAAGCCGTTGCCCAGACGCGAGAGTTAGGTCCTGACATTCTGCTGCTCGACTTGGCGATGCCTCGCGTGCCGGGCATGGATGCGTTGCGCGAATTGTCGTCGAAAGACGACGGTCTCAAGACCAAGATCATCGTGCTCACGGCCGCGGTCGAAAAAATCCAGATCGTGCAAGCCCTACAGATGGGCGCCCGCGGCGTCGTGATGAAGGAAGCCGCAACCCAGTTGTTGATGAAAGCTATCCGCACCGTTATGGGTGGACAGTACTGGATCGGGCGCGAGGCCGTAGGTGACATCGTGGACTTCATGCGAACCAGTGCCTCTGGGGACAAACCGCCTCGGAACTATGGCCTGACTAAGCGCGAGATGGAAATTCTGGCTACCATCGTCGCCGGCCTCAGTAACAAGGAGATTGCGCGCAAGTTCGCGCTCAGCGAAGACACCGTGAAGCATCACCTCACTAACATCTTCGACAAGGTGGGAGTTGTCAGCCGCCTGGAACTTGCCTTGTTCGCCATCAACAACCACCTCACCGACTCACCGCCAACTTCCTGAATACTCCGGCAAGCCCGGGCAAGCCGGGCTTGTTAAAGGTGTCCCGACGAGTGGCGCGCTGTACTTGTTCGAGTGATGCGATCCAGCCGAAGGGATCGCATCAAGTTCGTCACGTTTGAACGCCGCTGATCTCAAATCCATTGAAAATCTGGTATTTTCGTTGGCAACGGGAGCGACAACCGTCCGCGATTCGTGTTCTAGCATCTAAGTAACGATACGAGGAGCGATGTATGAAAACCAAGGCATATTTCGATGCCTTAATAGCCCTAACACTAATCCTTGGTGGGTTCGCCGGCTGCTCCAAGAAGCCGGCTAAAAGCGACGCACAGATTGCCAGCGACGTGCAAAGCAAGTTCTACAGCGATCCGATGATCGAGAGCCGCCAAATCCAGGTGCAGGCTGCTGGTGGCGTGGTGACGCTTAGCGGCGACGTGACCGCCGAGGCCGAACGCGCTGCCGCGGCCAGCGATGCGGCCTTGGTCGATGGTGTAAGGACCGTGGTCAATAACCTCCAGGTGCAGCAAGCACAGACTGCTTCACCCCAAGCGACCCTACCGCCTTCCCAAACCAAGCCATCGAAGCGCGTGAACAAGAATGAGGCTGTGGGCAAGCGTCACAACGAAGAACAGTCGGCCGCGCCCGTTGGCAATCCTCTACCTTTAGAAGAAGCCAATAACACTCCGCCGCCGGAGACAGCTCCTGCGATACAGTCGCCTCCGCCTCCTCCCGCGCCGTTGCCGCCTCCTCCGCCGCAGAAGATCACCGTTCCAGCTGGAACGCAGCTAACGGTGCGGCTCAACGAGCCGCTGGACTCTGAGCGCAACCAAGTGGGTGACACCTTCCACGGCTCGCTTAGTGCTCCCATCGTGATAAACGGGGAAACTGTGATCCCATCCGGAGCGGACGTAGTCGGACGAGTGGCCGATGTGAAGAGTGCGGGCCGCTTCGCGGGCAATTCTGTTCTGACCCTGGAGCTGACGTCGGTTTCGATGAACGGCAGGACCTACAACATCCAAACCAACCAGTGGTCGCGAGCGGGTAAAGGCGAGGGTAAGAACACGGCAACCAAAGTCGGCGTTGGCACTGCCGCAGGTGCCGTACTTGGCGGCATCATCGGTGGTGGAAAAGGTGCAGCAATTGGGGCGGCTGCCGGAGCTGGCGCGGGAACCGGCGTGGCGGCCTCCAGGAAAGGCCAGCAGATCCAGTTGGCTCCGGAGGCTGTGCTGAACTTCCAGATCATCAATCCGTTGACAGTCATGCCGCAGAGTGCAAATGACCGCAATGGAGGCAGGACGCCGCTCTCGTAAAAAATCTCGGCGGTAGTTTAACAGGCGCAGTCACAACCGGCTGCGCCTTTTCTGCGTCTACTCTTGTAGGCAGTCTCTTGTGGCTGCGATATCCTCGCTAGGGATGAACATGCCCAAAATCTCCGCTCTCCTGCACACTCATGATGATGCGCTTCGCCTCGGTCGCGCTCTGGAATCGCTTCGTCCCTGCGACGAAGTGTTGGTCATCGACTACAGCTCGGAAGACGACACCGCGCAGGTGGCGCGACAATACGGAGCCATTGTCAAGAGCGCCATTCCCGGCGTGACTTTCGGTGCTTATGCAATGGACACAAAGCATCACTGGGTCTTATGTCTCCGCCCCGACGAGACCCTTTCTGAAGACCTGGAAGCCTCCCTGTTCGAATGGAAGAACGAAGAGCCTAACGATGGCGTAGCATGCTATGGGATTTCCATCAGGGAACAGAATGACCATGGCTGGCTGCGTTGCCCACCTGAAGTGCGTCTGGTCAATCGTGAGCTAGTGAATTGGGTCGGAGAAATGCCCGCCAATCAGCGATGCGAGATGATGTTGCGTGGAGATCTGCTGTGCTTCCATCAGCCGTAGGAGAGGACATCCGCAGAACGCTTTGGACCTGACCTTCGAATGCGCGCTGTTCATCCTCGGGCTTGTATTCGGAAGCTTTCTGAATGTTTGCATCAGCCGTATCCCACGCGACCAATCCATTGTTACTCCAAGGTCGCACTGTCCCAATTGCGGTGCGTGCATTCGCTGGCATGACAACATTCCTTTGTTAAGCTGGATGTTCCTCGCTGGCCGGTGTCGCGCCTGCCGCGCGCCGATTTCGCTACGGTATCCCGCCGTCGAATTGCTGACCGCAGTTCTGTTTGCCGCGTGTTATGTATGCTTCGGTCCAACCTGGTTGACGGCAAAGTTCTGCATCTTCAGCTTTCTGCTGGTTGGATTGCTGTTCATGGATGCCGAAACCGGTCTGCTGCCATGGGAATTCACGTACACCGGCATCGTGCTGGGGCTTGCCTTTTCGTGGATAGCTCCGACCGACGACTCTGGAACGCAGTTTC
The DNA here is from genome assembly GCA_963782275.1 of uncultured Acidobacteriaceae bacterium. Taxonomy (GTDB): domain Bacteria; phylum Acidobacteriota; class Terriglobia; order Terriglobales; family Acidobacteriaceae; genus Bog-257. The sequence continues at coordinate 253,716 of CAWAJA010000022.1, forward strand.
TATTGCGTGCTTACGGCGCGCATCTCTCGCCCGACCAGGTTGCATTTCTTGATTCGGTGGCCGGCGCTCTGCTCGGCGCAGCCTTCTTTTTCATAGCCGCGGGACTTTACTTCCTTGTGCGCAAGCGATGCGGGATGGGCACTGGCGACTTCGTGCTGATCGCCATGTCGGGTGCCTTCCTGGGCCTGAAGCTAACCTTGCTGGTGATTTTCCTTTCGCCGGTCATTGGCACGCTCTACGCGCTAACGCGGATCGGGCGCAATGCGATTGGCGCAGGAAAGGCCAGAGCTTCGCTTGGGGAGATGTTGCAGGCGTGGGAAATTCCGTTTGGCGTTTTCATCTGCGCATCTTCACTGGCCGCCGTATTTTTCGGCGAGGCAGTGTGGCGATGGTATCTGGGATTCTTCTAGAGAAAGCGGTTCTTAAGCCCTGCCGGAGCCGTCCTGTCTGACTCGCCCTGCGATTTGCTTCAAGTGGTGCCTGGCGTGGGTCCGATGAAAGCGTCGCCATTCCTTTGCGGTTAGCGGTCCTAGAATTGGATGGTCCAACAAGCGGACTCTGTTTCCGAATCGCTTTTCAGCATCGGCCAGCGTGGCATCCATGGCGACGAGCGCATCATTGAACTGGCGCAGTGATTCAAGACCCGCACCGTTCGTCGGGGTTGTGTGCTTCGGCGCAATACGTCCCGACGGCAGAAGCCCGAGTCTGGCCACATAGAATGTGCTGATGCGATCGCGCAACGTGGGTCTGCCACCAAGCGGCTTGCCGATCTGCATGGCTTTCAGCGTCCCTCCGGTGGTTGCGCTGTAGCTGAGCAGCAAGTGTTCGAGGATCTGAGCGCAACTCCACTTGCCCGGCGGAGCATGACGCCAGTCGGCCTGCGACATTTCGCCTGTTAGACGCTCCGCCTCGCGGCGGATATGTTCCAACTCCGGAGACACGAACCCACCCCACAGAACCAGAAGCGAGACGCAGCTCACTTCGGTGATCTGCAAGTAGTATGAACCACAATCGCCGATTTTGCTCAAGAGCGCTTAGGTGGCGTAGCACTTTTGCGACAAGTCGCAGATTTGTGCTCACGAGCGGCACTCCCAGATGACGGGCACCATCGGATGGACGCGAGCAAGAATCGACCAATGGAGGACGTCTTGGTTATTTCGCCTGTGCCTCGCCGCGCGCCTTCAGGTAAACATCTACGTTGATCTTATCCACCAGCGACACACCGGTATCCACAAATGCGGGCACGGGTGCAAACGAATCCCAGGAGTAGTCCTTCTTCAAATCAATGGGGTAGTGGTGAATGTCGTCCAAGCACTTCAGACCGTAGAAAGCCATGGTATAGGGCTTTTGAGCGATGGTTGCATCTATGACCCCGCTCTTGATCAGGTCCAGGGTCGCTTCGTCCACGTCCATCGCGATGATGAGCCGGTCGGTGGCGTTCTGCCGCTTTACGGCCTCTGCCACATCTTTTCCAGCCGACGCTTCCAGGCAAATGAAGGCGTCGACCCTCTCCGCGCTCTTGTCCGTTAGGTAGTGCATGGTGCGATCAAAGGCGTTGCCCGAATCGCCCTTAATATTGAACGCCTCCACCACCTTGATACCAGGGTGATCGGCGAACACGTCCTTGTAGCCTTTAAGGCGCTGCTCGAGATTGGTCTGGGGCATGGTGTAGAAGACAACGTTGCCTTTTCCGTGCAGCTTGTCCACCACGCGCTGTCCACCGATCTGGCCGGCCTGCAGATTGTTGGTACCGATGAAGTACAACCGCTTGCTCTCGGGCGCGTCCGAGTCGACGGTAATGACCGGGATGCCAGCATTTACCGCTTCGTCAATGGCAGGTTTCATCTGCGCCGCATCGGCAACTGAAACCAGGATCCCGGCGGGCTTTAGCGCCACTGCGCCGCGAAACTCCTGCACTTCGGCGGCAGGGTCGTAATTGTCAGGGCCGCGGACATCGGACTTGACGCCGTATTGCACGGCAGCTTTCTCCAGGCCAGCACGTGCTGTTTGCCAGTATGGCAACTTGGAGTTGACCGTGACCAGAATGTATCGCTCGGAATTATCGTGCCGCGAACAACCCAGCAGAAAAGACATGGGAGCGGCTATGGCAGTCACAAGGGCACATCTCACAAGAACTTTCATGTTCGCCTCGCGAGAACGAGATCGTGTGCAAGATGCGACAGCATCGCGTGATGTTGGAAGCACCCTGCGCGTGTTGCAGCGGGATTGTAACTCCGGGATCGGCGCAAGGGAAAGCTGAATTGTTCCCGTACCTAACCTTTGCGATTCGCGGGGTCTGGCCTGCTAGCTCTCCAGCTGTACTGCGGTACAGCCAAGTACAGCTCCACTGGCTGGCCCCAAATGCTCCGCAGAGCCAGCACCTTGGCTTGTATTTTGCCGATATAGGACATGTGCACGCGGTTTGACCATGGCTTGTCAAAGCATAGAGACTCCAACCCCCGGAGGAAAGATCGCAATCACGGCAGATTCCTTGATGGGCTGACACGGACGACCTGAATACGGTGAGTGAATCGGTTTATCGTGGAGACGCATTGATCCACGACTGGCTCAGCCGTTGAACTTGACGGCTGGCGTTGGGTGGCAGGTTTGGGGGAGCTTGCCGCCCGTTTTTATTCCTCCTGGCCTGCTGCATCGGGCTCCCTTCGATCAGCATTGCGCCGCTGGTTCTAACTCGTCAATTCTCATCCCAAGCGTCGAGGCCGGCGTGACGACCGAGGAGCCCTGGGCAGCCGAAGTCATCGTTGACCCGCCGGTCTGGCGCTGCTATGGTAGGGAGCTTCCATTCTGAATGATCAGCATTAGGCGAGCCGCGGCCTGCGGCTTCGCGCTGACCCATGCCTGACGACTCGACCAAATCGCGCAAACGCCTGCTCGATCCGATGGAACGAGTCTCGGAAATCCTGTTCGGGCTGATCATGGTGCTCACCTTCACCTGCTCGTTCAGCGTCGCCGAAGCAGGCCGCAGCGAAGTGCGCACGATGTTGCTGGGCGCGATGGGCTGCAATCTGGCGTGGGGAATCATTGACGCCGTCTTCTACCTGATGGCCTGCCTCAGCGAGCAGGGCCACAACATCCTGGCGCTGTGCGCCGTGCGCAAGACCACTGACGCTGCCAAAGCGCATCGTATTATCGCCGATGCGTTGCCGCCGGCGCTGGCGTCCGTGCTGCCGGAGGCAGAATTCGAATTGATGCGGCAAAAACTGAAGCTGCTGCCTGAGCCGCCCGCGCATCCACGCCTTGCCAAGAACGATTGGCTCGCCGCCTTCGGCGTGTTCCTGCTGGTCTTCTTATCCACCTTCCCAGTGGTGATTCCGTTTCTCTTTATCCACGAACCTCGGCTGGCGCTGCGCCTCTCGAACGGGGTTGCCATCGTTTTGCTGTTTCTGTCGGGCTATGCGTTTGGCCGCTACTCGGGGTTTCGTCCGGCGAGGGTAGGACTGGCGATGGTGGTCCTCGGCATAGCGATGGTTGGGCTAACGATCGCACTCGGGGGATGAAGATCACACAACAACTCGGAGTAATTGCGGTGGCCGTTCTGCTGAGCAGCCCGATGTTTGGCCAGGAAACGCCGCCAAGCAGCGCGCCGGCCACCTCGCCCTCTGCGGCGACGAACCCGTGGTCCTACAACCTCACCGTCGATGGCTACATCATTCCCGACGGTACGTCCTACGTGGATCCCGTTTTCTCGGCGAACCGCAACTGGCTCCACCTGGAGGCTCGCTACAACTACGAGAACCTGCACACGGGATCGTTGTGGGTGGGCTATAACTTCAGCGCCGGCAAAAAGCTAGTGCTGGAGGTCACGCCAATGATTGGTGGCGTTTTCGGGAGAACGAATGGGATCGCGCCCGGCTGCGAGGCGTCGCTGACCTACAAAAAGGTCGAGCTGTCGATCTCGAATGAATATGTATTCGACACCACGCATAAATCTGGGAATTTCTACTACAGTTGGCCGCAAGTAACCTACTCCCCGACAGACTGGTTTCGCGTAGGCGCGGTGGCGCAACATACTAAGGCTTTCCAGACCAGCCTCGACGTGCAGCGTGGGTTCCTGGTGGTCGTGTCTCATAAGCAGTGGGAATTCACAACGTACGTCTTCAATCCGGAAACCGGCAACCCGACCGTCGTACTGGAGGTGGGCATCAATTTCTAGCGCCAGTGCAGCGGCGCAGCTAAGTTTAGCTTGTCCGAACGGGAAAGGGCCCTGCTCCCAAGAGCAGGGCTTCGGAAACAGCGTCCTCAAATTCCTCAGGGAATTGGGTCTCCGCCAAATCTGAAAGTTACTTGCATGTACCAGCTTCCGGAACAATATCTTCGACCTGGAAGAAGCGCATGCCGTGCGCCGTACCTTCATCGCTGCTTGCGCTAGCGTCACGATTATTGTCCCGGTAGCCGACCAACTGGACGATGTGCCCCACATATTTAGCCAAGGCATCGTTCGGTCCAATCAGCAGATGGTAGGTTCCGTTTTTTTGTGTCAGCCGGTATTCATCCGTGCGACCGGTCAGGCAGCCTGTGATTGTGCTCTCACCTTGTGTAACGCTTACTTGTTGTACTCTGGCGCTTGCGCTGGCAGAGTTAGCACTCTGGCCAAAAGGCGGTTGCGGAGAGAACCAGCAGGAGCGTCACGAGCGATACAGCGAGTCTCATGATCAACCTCCTCGGAAGGACTGCTCGCCGGCGCGACTGAGGGGCCCGGAATCGGGCTCGCGGACAGCGATGCGAGTCCCTACCCTTTACAGAAATTCAATCCCTGAGATGCGACGAAGTTTCAAGGAAGTTGGCAGGACTTCTCTGTATATTTGTAGGTTGATGACAAACACTGCTGACCGCCTTCCTGCTACAACGCCACCGGCTTGGTTCCGGGTACTGCGCGCAATTGGAGTCACCTTTATGTGGTTCGTTCTGGCTCTGATGACCCTGTGGGCCATTGCCGCCCTCTACATCGATTTTCGGATTACCGCGCTGCGCATTCCGGTGACCGTGATCTACGTGCTCGCGATCATCGCGATCCTGCTCAAGGTCAGACCACGGTTTTGGGCGGCCGCTCTGTGCTTCGCGGGCTTCTGCGTCGTGCTGACCTGGTGGCTCAGCCTGAAGCCCTCGAATGAAGGCGACTGGCAACCCGACGCCGCTCGAACCACTTCGGTCGAGATCAACGGAGATCGGGTCACCATCCACAACCTGCGCAACTGCGATTACATCACGGAGAAGGAATACAGCAATTGCTGGAGCGACCGCACGGTGTACCTGTCGCAACTCCGCTACGCAGATCTTTTTTTTACCACCTGGGGACCGAAGTATATTGGCCACCCGATTCTCAGCTTCCAATTCGGGGACAACGACCACATCGCGTTCTCGATCGAGGCACGCTACAAAGTCGGCCAGGACTACTCGGCGATCCTCGGGTTCTTCCGGCAATACGAGCTGATCTTCATCACCGCCGACGAGCGCGACGTCATTCGCTTGCGCACCAACTTCCGCAAGGACGAGCAGGTGTTCATGTATCGCACCACCGTCTCACCCGGGGAGGCGCGCAAGATCTTCCTCATCTATGCCGATTACCTGAACCAGTTGAGAGACCATCCGGAGTGGTATAACGCGCTGACCCGAAACTGCACAACGACGCTGGATACCAAGATCGCGGCGGATGTAAAGAATCCCCAGCCCTGGAACTACCAGCTCCTGCTGAACGGCACGCTGGATCGGCTGCTATACGAGCGCGGGCGCCTGGTCACCGGCGGGCTGCCGTTTCCAGAGCTGAAGGAGCGTGAGCACATCAATGACGCGGGCAAGGCCGCGGACGGGTCCCCTGATTGGTCGGCGTTGATTCGTGTGGGCAGGGTCGGATTCTGAGGAGCGATTGTTACTTGAACCCGAGCCAGCCGCGATGGCACAAAACGCGAGTGGACGAGGTGAGCGCTACGGTATCCTTGTGACTTAGGCGTGGAGAAAACGAACACAAAGAACGGCTTTGATCTCCAGTCCATTTTGAAAAGTGAACTTCTCGAGCTCAGGCCGCTTAGGCAAGTGGATTTCCTGAACTTTACTCAGTCGCTTCCGATCCTCTCATTTGGGAACAGCATCCGAACAACGACCGTTACCAAGAAGAGGTCTTCAGGGAGTTCTTTCGCGAGGCCTTGGAATCGGGCGGAGCATTGGCAGCCCTTGATTCCAAAGATGGTCGAATTATCGGGTCGTCGCGATTTCGCGCATACAACGCGGAAACCAACGAGATCGAAATCGGTTGGACTTCTTGGCTAGGTCCCACTGGGGGCGGTGTCTATAACGGGGAGATGACACAGCTCATGCTGCGGCGCGCCTTCAGATCCGTGAACAGCGTTGTCGTTATCGTTGGTCCACAGAACCTTCGTTCGCAGAAGGCCCTGTAATGCTGCTAAGTGATTGGGGTTGCAGGAAATCTGGCGGAGAGGGGGGGATTCGAACCCCCGATACAGCTTTTGACCGTATAACGGTTTAGCAATTCTCCCCTCCGATGCAACGCCACGCAATCCCAATCACTTACAGTTGCGCTCCCGCACCAAAGAGCACGCCACGTTACGTCATTCGGCAGTTATAGGACATCTTACAGGACACTAAGAACGGACGGGACGACCATCATTACCCGCTCGTTCGGGACATCCTCGGGACATCTGCTATTTCTGGCGTCATAGTTTCAACCACTTAGACCTGTATGGCGGTTACCCTAACCGCTCTGCCCCGAATCACTTCCGCGCTGGAACTGCCCCTGTGTGTCCCACCTCTCAGCGACCGCGAGCGCCCACAGCGAGCAGCCGCGAATCCAAAGCCCTTTATGGCTACTGCTGCGCTCACATGCGAGCATAATGCGGCCTCCGCCTAATGCCCAGCGGCGACGAAGCCCCCAAACCGGTGGTCGGGTGGGGTTTGGATTGGTGGGTTAGGCGCTCGACAAATTTTTCAGCGCAGGCGATCAATATCACACACTCGCCTTGGCGATCCTCTTCACTTGGATTTCTTCTTTATAACCTCCCTTTCCGACAATATGTCGTAGGCCATTTCAGTGCTGCTTGAGGACTGGTTTTGCTTTTCGTGCTGAAAGGCGATAGCGCCTGAGCCTGAAAAAACTTTGACAACATAATCATCGTGAGCATGTACTCGAACGCACTCAAACTTGAGATGTGGTGACGGCTTGTGGGCTAGTACTTCAATGCACTCCAGTACATATTCAACCGAGGCGTCATCCCCCGTTTTTATGAAGCCTTCCACAGTGAATCTCGTTGCAGAGCACTCACCCGCTGTACACCAGTCCTTAGCTTCTTCCTTGCGAACACTGGTGACGTGCAAGATTGCCCTTTGGTCGTCCTGTCCGAAGGACAGGCTAGACAACAGACCCAACAGAAGAGAAATGGTGACAAGGTGTCTCAAGGTGCCTTCCAGATAACATGCTTGTCTTTGCTGAACAGGACAAGCGAGGCAGCAGAAGTCTGATGGGTCTCCCCCGTTGTGGGTGTTACGAGTGAGGCACTTCCGACGACGGTTGAATATCCCTGAGCGTCCTCTAGCTCTAAACTTGGCCCGTCTTTTGTGTAACTCAGCGTCGCTTCTTTCGTTTGGCTCTTGTAGAAGAGTTCCAACAACGGCCCTGTAGGTAGCAGCTTCAATGCTGCGCCAGTGTCGATGCCGTCGTCTACATAAAGGCCAGCGCCAGACGGGAGCATTGACAAAGACACTGTTTTCGGACTTGCATTGTCTATCAGAGCAATGCTGGTGGGGGCAAGAACCGCACCAGCCGCGCCGTTTTCGCCATTAACGTAAATCCTTGGCTTGTCCTGTGACACATCAAGGGCTATTGCGGGGTTCCCCTTCGAGTCATTAAACACAAGGGCCACGCGATTCCCATCCCGCGCGGACAGCCATCCTTTTATGTTTCCCGCAGCATCGGTGAGAATGAGTTTCTGCGTGCTTATGAGCTTCTCCTCTATCCCGTGATGTTTCGGTGGTGCCTGCCCCATGAAGAGGAATGCTCCGGCAACGATGAGCAGCGCTACTCCCACGCGACGGAACATGCTGTTCTGTTTTTCAAGTCTCGTAAGTCGCTCCGTGATTGTCCGAAAATCCGCTGAGTCATCTGTCATGTGAGCAATTTCTCCGTTCATGTTTGCGCTTCGACCTGCCTGTGTCTTTTGCCATCACTTAAAACCCATGTCGGCGTTGAACGCTGCCCACACTTCTGCCTGAGTGCCCTTGGGTAGCGTACCAATTGCTTTTTCGATTCGCTTCCTAAACTCATCAGAAACCATCCCGTGTGCATCGAGGATTAGATCTGCCCCCTTGGGTTTGAGCGGTGCAAACTGTCCTACGCAGACGCTTAATTCCCAGTCAAGTTGGTTTATCGCAGCGGCAGAGCGTTTCGACAGCCAGTCCCAGTCCGTCGCTTGCTCTGATTTCGCGAGACAATCGCTTTTCGTAGGACTGTATGCCCGATGCGGGGCATCGTTGCTCTGACCGCCCAAGAACGTCACATGACAGAGGAGAAGCGACATCATCACTTTTCGCATTAAGGGAATTTTCCAATTCATGAACACGAGCAAGCCAGATGTACTTCGCATGGAGGCACCTCGAAAATGCTCAGGTTCCGAGTTACACCAAAATTGTGAGCCTCAAAAATGCCTTTTGCAAGCGAGAATTGTGGGAGATTTGCCCACGGCCCTGATACGTGTACGCGGGGACGGAAAAAACAACGACTCTCCGCTACTTGGCAGCTAGTACGAACCTGTTTCGGTTGTTATCTCGCCTCTGCTGGCAGCCATAATGAGGCTAGCTCGAGCGCCTCTATAAGTCACTAAGAAGCAGGCGCTTATTGAAAGTAATCAAAAAGGCGGGAGTATAATAGTTGTAGGTACTTACTCATGGCGCGTGGGGGAGCACGTATCGGCGCTGGGCGAAAGCCACACTCGCTCTCGCTTGTGGTAGAGCGCAGCACGGCTGCGTCTATTCTCGACAGGATCAACGATGGCGAAGCTTGGCTAGAGTCCTACCAATTGGCTAAAGAGCAGGGCAACCTGAGGCTCATGGTTGACATTCTTAAATACCTTACTGACAGGCGGGACGGGAGAGCCGCACAGTCAATCCACCTTACAGAACACAGCGACCGCATTGCGCCCGAAGAGATTGCACGAGCACAGACCATCGTCCGAGAGATTCGCGGGCGTGATTCCCCTGCTATCCCCAGCGGCCACGCGTGCCAATCATAGCGAGGGTTTGTTCCTTCCCCTACGCTGCTTAGTACTCTCGCAGTCTATTGCGTCAAGCTGCTTCAAGATGTCCGCAGCCCAAAGCCCGTTCGGTGCCCCGATGTAGGCTCCAGCGAACTTGCGAATCCTAGCCATCATCTTGGCGTCTTTCTGCCTGCGCGCACGGATGTACAAATCAACCAACTTGTTGTACCCACCGGCGGCCTCTAATAATTCAGTATAAGATGCGCGTGCCATGTTGTTACCTTCCTCGTACTGCATGACCATCTTCTCCAACTCGAACATGTTCTTGAACTCGATCAATGAGATTGCCAAAGCTTCACTCCATAACTTCTCCTTTGCTTTACAAGCCACTCTTCCGGGTGATGCCCGGACTGTGGGCCGTTTGAGTTTTGATGTTGGCGGGCGGCCCGTGCCCATCACCCACCTCGTTGTCAGTGGCTTAGGGACAGAGCGAGGATTTGTTTCAGGCACAAAGCCGCCCATGTTGTTGCGCCGCTCACCCATCACCCATAAAGTGGCTTCGCCTGCATGGATTGCAGCGCGGAACGGAACTACGGTGCTTTATAAATAAGCACCGGGTAGTTCCTTCGCTCCCGGCGCGTCTGCTCCAAACGGTTGGAACGACCTTCAGAACTCCCCGTCGCTTAGGCTGCGTTTGTATCGTGCTGAAACGGTGCGGCTTGAAAGTCCTTGTCTGGTAAGCCGGAACTGACGCCGGAACTAAGACCGGAACTGTACCCAGAATCGCAGCGAACAAGGGCGCGGAGCCGAAATCGGAACTAATCCTCATCATCGTTTTTCCTCACTTTGCCCAGCACTTTCCGCGCATACCGCTCCGTGCCGCCAACCTCGACGGCGATTTCCTTCGGCGTTGCGTTGGGTCTATCCTCGGCAATTTCTAGAATGACTTGTTGCATCGACCCGCGTGGCCATCCTTTGCCTCCATAGTCAATGCTCCTAACACTGGCCGGGTCATCAGTGTTGCCATCCGAATCCACTATCAAGTAGAAGTCCGACTCTGCGGAACCTGCCTTGCTGTCCACCTTCACGTGTGCAAAGGTGTTGCCCCCTTTCTCGACTTTGGCGTAATGGGCGGTCGTTGCAAAATTGGCAGTTAGGGTTACGGTGCCCGCCGCGCGGCGTTGTTTTTTGTTCCACGGCGAGTGGGTCAGCAAAACAATAGGGGATACCTCCGCCAGCCGAATCACCGCAGCGACGACCGGAGCCATATCCGCTTGTTGCAGATAATTTCGTCCTCCTAGCATGTTCTGGAGCGTGCTGAGCACCACGAGGTCAGGCTTGTGCCGTTCAAGCACCATCCGAAGTGTCTTCTCCTCCACAACCAAATCGAAGGGGCCGGGTCGAAGATACAAGAAGCCGTTTAGCTCAGAGTCGGTTAGTGCGAGACCCTCAGCGAGTCCCCGAATGCGTGCCTCCACCAGCCACAATGGGTCTTCGGTTTCTATGAACAGAGTCCGTTCAACATTCGGTGCTTCAAAGTGGCTCCAGACCTTCTGTTGCGCGACAGCCTGCATCGACGCGGCTAACCATGATAGGGATTTGATGGAATGGGGCTGGGCAGAAATGAGCGTGGCGCTTTGTTCGAGCAGAAGGCCCTTAATGACCCACGGCGGCTCCTCCGTCGCGCCTTGCAAAGCATTGGAGACAGTCTTGGGCTGCCAAGGCTGCATCCTGACAGTAGCTTGACCGTAGAGCGATTTTGCGGCCTCGTCTGACAGCGAGGCTCCCTCTGCTGTTGCTTGCTTCTGCAAAAGGTCAATAGCTTCCGGTTCGGGGGTGCTCTTGACCGCCAACGCCTTTGCCAGTTCATATTGGACGACAGTAATCGGGTTCGTACTCACGGCTGTTTACTCCGAAAACGGGGACGAATGGTGCTCCTCTTACTTGGACTTCTTGTTGACCCCTCGCCGCGCCAGACGGTTAATTTCCTCGCGGGGTACGAGCCGGAGGCTGCCGAGTTTGACTGTTTTCAGCCTGCCCTGCTTCGACCATCGGCGCAGAGTCCAGTGCGAAACCCCCAGAACAACTCCTGCTTCTTCCAGCCGAAGCAGCTTCGGTTCAACAGTGACCGCGTGCATAACCAAGTCCTCCCCAAATAAATTAGTTGCTAACACCGACTAGGATGTACTATACTTATTTTACCACAAGGAGCACGGATGCCCTCAAATCCACCCGGTGCACTTTTTAGTCGCTCCGATGTTAAGGAATTGCTGAACATCCCAGTGTGGCTGCTCGCAAACTTTGCGGATGGCCTGCGCTATCGGTATGGCCTCGCTCCCTCAGTGCGCGGAGGGAAAGGCAGAGGAAAAAGGAGCCTGTACACCCTAGCGGACGTGTACAAGGTTGCGGTCGCGTACAGATTAGTCATTGCAGGACTCGACTCCGATGCGATTGGCGAGGCGCTCAAGGAACTATTCCCGAAGAAAAAAGACCCGATGGAGATTGCTGTAAAGCAACGAGCCGGGGAGGAGGCTGAGGCACGTTACCTCGTGGTCGATTTGTCCCGGACGAGCACGTTTTTTGGTGATATGCCAGACGGGAGCTTAGGCCCTAGTCCCGACGAATGGCATATCAAGAACAGCCTAGCGAAGCGCCCGAAGTTTACGCTGCGCTCACGCAGGGACATCTCAGAAGAAATTCGCCGAGGGACGCTGCGAGCCTTCCTCGCCATCCCCTTCGATGAACTGTTGAACTGGGTTGACAGTCGAATCCTGGGGCGGGAGGTTACATTCGCACAGCCCGACTCTTCGGGAGGTAAGAACTGAGATGGCAAGCAACACAGTTTTCGACTGCAACGACCTGCTGACTCCCGTATCGTCGGCAGCGCGGCTCAAGGTCGGTGTTTCGTCGGTTTGGGAGTTGATTGATTCCGCAGAGTTAGCGGCCCGTTGGCGAGTGCCGGAATCATGGATTCGGAGTCACACCCGCGAGCGCACCCCGAAGGATCACCGCATCCCCTGCATTCGGCTGGGCCGATACGTCAGATTCGAGTGGGGTTCCCCACGGCTGCAACAGTGGCTCGAAAAACATCGCCAGTGATGATACTTTTATCTTGCATTATGCCAAGCAAGATGTATTATATTGGACATGGGCCAAAAGAAAAATCCGCACGCACAGGCGCTAGGCCGTCTTGGGGGTACGGCGAGGGCAAGCATTTTACCTCAGTCGGAAATCTCCGAGATCGCCAGCAAGGGCGGGAAGGCGAGGGCTGAGAGTCTTTCGGCTGCAAGACGCCGAGAGATCGCAAAGAGAGCCGTTGCCGCCCGCGAACGCAAACGAGCACAGCAGCAAAGAAAGGGGAAGAGCTAATGCGGACTCGCAAGCAAGCGGGACAGATCATCCGCATCGGTGATAGCTGGTATGTGCGCTATTGGGAAAAGCGCAACGTCGCCGGAAGCATCGAACGCAAGCGGGTGACACATCAACTCGGCCCGGTTACGGCACGCGGCAAGCGCCCGCCTGCCGACATCGAAGCCGAAGCCGAGAAACACATGCACAGCGTCAACAACGGCAGTTTTGCACCTGAGCGGATAGTCACCATCTTCGATTTCGTGGAGGGGGTCTATCTGCCTTGGGTGGAACAACACAAACGTCCTTCGACGCTGAAGGGCTATCGGGACATTTGGCAGGATCATGTAAAGGCACGCTGCGGGAATGTGTGGCTCAAGCAAACCCGCACCTACCATGTCCAAGGCTGGCTAAACGAGATCGCCAGCAGCGACAGTGACGGCACTCTCAGCCGAAACACTCTGAAGCACATCAAGAGCGTTGTCAGCGGGATTTTCACCCTAGCGAAGCAGCTTGACTACTTCCGAGGGGAGAACCCCGCCCGTGACACCGCAATCGCCCCTAACGCCCCTGAAGCGCAGGAAACCTATGCCTACACGCTGGACGAGGTGCAGAGCATTCTTTCGCTGCTCCCCGAACCCGCTGCGACGGCGTTTGCGGTTGCCGCGTTCATGGGTTTGCGGCATGGGGAAATTCAAGGGCTGCTTTGGGAGAACTACCGGGAGGGTGAAATCTACGTCTCGCGCTCGGTCTGGAATGGCCGCGTGAGTGACCCCAAGACGCGCAAGGGCCGTGCGCCGGTGCCCGTCATTCGCCAGCTCGCAGAGCGGTTGGAACTGCATCGGCTACGCTGCGGGAATCCGCAGAGCGGCCCGATGTTCGCCAACGCGGTGGGCAAGCCGCTCTCGCTTACCAGCGTAGTGAATCGGGTGATTCTGCCCGGCGCTGAATCGTTGCGAGGTCTGCCGAAAAGACGAAGCAGCGCACCGAGCAACGGCAGATCACCATTTCAAGCGGGATGCGCGCTATCCCGAATGGCACGGCTGGCACGCTGCACGGCGGGGACTCGGGAGCAATCTGTATCGCTTGGGCGTGCCGGAGATGGTGATTCAGCGCATCCTTCGCCACGCAAACGTGAGCACCACAGCAACGTACTACATCAAGACGGCTGCTGATGATGTCCGCGATGCGATGTCGAAGCTGGAAAACAACATCCGTGCCCCGAAATCCTTAACGGACACCTTCGGGACACTAACACGAGCGTGCGACAGCTCAGTCGGACGCGATTCAGTAACCCTGCTCTATGCTGCTACGTGATTGGGATTGCGGGATTTCTGGCGGAGAGGGGGGGATTCGAACCCCCGATACAGCTTTTGACCGTATAACGGTTTAGCAAACCGCCGCCTTCAGCCACTCGGCCACCTCTCCGCGGCGTGATAGCAATAGCTTACTACATGCGCGGCACTTCGTCTGCTCGGCTGGTCCTGCAGCGAATTCAGCACTACCAGCATTCTGCTCCATCCCGTCCAGCGTGCCCAGATCAAGTCCAGCTCAAGCGCGAGAGTTGGGTCCGCCAAAGGGCCTATTGAGTATGCTGCGTTTAGGACTGTGCTAATCTCATCCCCGCAATTTCTAACGGGGGCGAGGCGCGCATGAGCCAGCAAGAACACAATCTCCAGATGGACTACATTGAATTTCCGGCCTCTGACATTGAGGCGACCAAGCGTTTCTACAGCCAGGTTTTCGGGTGGCAGTTCCAGGATTGGGGTCCCGGTTACACCAGCTTCAACGACGGTCGCTTGGGCGGCGGATTCAACAGCGAGGCGCAACCCGCAGGCGCAGACGGCGGCGCAAAGACCCGCGGCGTGCTAGTCGTGATCTATGCCGCTTCGTTGGACGAGATCTACAGCAAGGTGAAGGATGCCGGCGGGAAAATTGTCCGCGAAATCTTCGAGTTCCCCGGAGGTAAACGCTTCCACTTTGCGGACCCGAACGGCAACGAGCTGGCAGTTTGGAGCGAGTAGACCGTGTTTCACAATCACCGGTAAGCGATTAGTTCTCTCGGGAGCTAAACCGGGCTTTATAGGGCTCGGGGCGGCACGCCCGAAGCCGCGGCTTTTCAATACACAGTTTTGAAACAGTTTGTAAACGGTTCGGCGAAAAGCGAACAACGAAGAGCGAAAGGCGATTCGATCGGTGTGAAGACCAGACTCAACCTCCTGCTCGTACGCAGCATCATCGTGGGCGCACTTGGCGGCCTGCTCTTCGGCTTCGACACCGCCGTTATAGCGGGGACCACGCACCAGCTCACCCAGGTGTTCAGCCTGAGCTCGAAGGAGCTGGGCGTTACGGTGTCCTTCGCCGTGCTGGGGACGATTGTCGGCGCCATGTTCTCGGGCATTTTGGGCGACCGCCTGGGTGGCCGCGAGAGCCTTCGCATCCTCGCAGCCTGCTACGTGATTTCGGCTCTGGGCTGTGCCTTCTCCTGGAGCTGGACGTCGCTGCTGGTCTTTCGCTTCATCGGCGGATTGGGTATCGGCGGTTCGTCCGTGCTGGGGCCGGTCTATATCGCGGAGATCGCGCCGGCGCGATGGCGCGGCATGCTGGTCGGCTGCTTCCAGGTCAATGTCGTGGTTGGCATCCTCGTCGCCTACCTGTCCAACTATCTGATCGGGCTGGCAAACTTTGGCATCAACGAATGGCGATGGATGCTTGGCGTGGCCGCGTTACCGGCCATTCTCTTCTTCGTCATGCTGTTCGGCATTCCTCGCAGCGCCCGCTGGCTGGTTACCAAGAACCGTATCCCTGAGGCGCGCGAAGTTCTTGAACAATTGGGCTCGCCGGATGGCAAGAGCGAACTCGATGACATCATCGCGTCGGTCCACGTGGACGGAGTTGCCCATTCCGAGCCATTGTTCCAGCGCAAGTACCTCTTGCCCATCTATCTTGCGTTTGCCGTCGCGGCATTCAATCAACTGGCGGGAATCAACGCCATCCTGTACTACCTCAACGACATTTTCGCCATGGCCGGCTTCAGCAAGGTTTCGGGCGACTTGCAGGCTGTGGCCGTCGGTGCGATGAACCTGATCGCGACGCTGTTGGGTATGTCGCTCATCGACAGGCTCGGCCGCAAGACCTTGCTGCTGATTGGCGCCGTGGGCATGACATTCTGCCTGAGCGGCGTAGCCGTAATATTTTTCAGCAATCAGCATCAAGGACTATTGGTGTGGTTCCTGGTTGCCTATATCGCCTTCTTCGCGATTTCCGAAGGCGCCGTCATCTGGGTTTATATCAGCGAAGTGTTCCCCAACCGCGTGCGTTCGAAGGGCCAGAGTCTGGGCAGCTCTACCCACTGGATCATGAACTTTGCCATTTCGCTGGTCTTTCCTTACTTCGCCATTCGCTTTGGCGGGCGGCTACCCGTTCGTGTTCTTTGCTGCCATGATGGCGCTGATGTTTTTCGTCGTGATGTTTACTTTCCCGGAGACCAAGGGGGTCACGCTGGAAGAGATGCAGCATCGGCTGGGGATTGAGTATTAGCAGTCAGGATGTCGGATCAGCAACCGCTTCGGCAGCCGCGGTGACTAAGGCGTAATTTCGTCGGCCATTCACAGCCCAATTACGTCACAGGCATGTGTGACGTGGAGGATGGACATGATTCTTGTGCTTTGCAATACTGTGCACGAAGGATGCGGAGGAGCGCCTGCTCCCAGAGCATCCTCGAGAGTTGAATGGAATGTCGGTTTCCCTGCCGTTGTTTTTGGCCCTTTTCCCTCTCAGCCTTCCAGTCGTCGCCTGTGTCTCTGCGTGCTTCCGCCTTCTGGTTTAGACTTTCCGATGCACAACCCGACCGGCCGCATTGCGAAATTGGCTGGGAGTAAATTCCAAATGCATCGCACTCTTTGTCTGCTCGCAGTTCTGCTGACTTGCGCTTGTGTCTTTGCGCAAACTGCCTCGGCTCCCGCCGATCCCTACAAGCCGGTGCTCGACCGCCTGCAATCGATCACGGTGATTCCCTTGCCGAGCTGGCAATCGCACGCCGCTGATCTCGCGCATGGCGAAGATCCCGCGGCGCTCAGCACGTCGGGTTGGACCGAGGTCAAGCTGAAAGAAGACTGGCACGGCTCTCGCTGGCTGCGTGCGGAAGTTCGAAGTTCCGGCGCAATTGAACGGCTACAGCTTGCAGGGCGCGCGCATCGCGCTCGACTTGCACGTGAGCAGCGACGACGCGATTCAGGTGAGCGTTTTCGCCAACGGCTCGATGGTGGCACGCACCGACGAGGACGGGCAAGTTCCGATCACGCTCATCCAGAGCGCTCAGCCCGGTCAGAAGCTGGTGCTGGCCGTGCGAGTCCTGGACTCCGGCGGTGGCGGTTGCTGTGGCGGAAACTCAACCCGGATCGAGCGCGCCGAGCTACGGATCGAACCTCCGTCGAGCCGTCCCGATCCATCGCTGATGCGCTTGGAAATTCTTTCGGCGGAGCCGCTCATCGCCGCATATCCCGACGGAAAGGCCGAACGCCAGCAGCAGCTTGACATGGCGGTGAAGGCCATCAATCTCGGATCGCTCGACCAGGGCGATCAGCAAGCCTTCGACGCCTCGCTGCGGGATGCGCAGACAAGCTCGACGCGCTGCGGCCTTACATGAAGCAGTTCAGCATCGCGGCGGTGGGCAACAGCCACATTGACATGGCCTGGTTGTGGCCGTGGACGGAGACGGTCGAAGTTGTGCGCAACACTTTCGGCACCGCGCTGCGAACTGATGCGCGAGTATCCCGACTTCAAGTTCACCGCCAGCGCGGCGCAGGCTTACGAGTGGATCGAAGAAAAATATCCTGCGATGTTCCGCGAAATCCAGCAGCGGGTGAAGGAAGGCCGATGGGAAGTTATCGGCGGCATGTGGGTCGAGCCCGACCTCAACATGCCCGACGGCGAATCGCTGGTGCGGCAAATTCTCTACGGCAAGCGCTACTTCCAAGAGAAGTTTGGCGTGGACATCAACATCGGCTGGAACCCCGACCGCTTCGGCTACAACTGGCAACTGCCGCAAATCTACAAGCGCTCGGGCATCGACTACTTCGTCACGCAGAAACTGCTCTGGGCGTCGGAGTTCACCAAGTTTCCCTATCGCCTGTTCTGGTGGCAGGCGCCCGACGGCAGCCGCCTGCTGACGTATTTCCCCAGCGACTATGCCAACCAGATTGATCCGCAGAAGATGGCGCGCGACGCGGCGACCTACGGCCCGATGATGTGGAAGTACAACGGCGGAACCAACTCCGCGCCGGTTGGCGCGCTGGACACGATGTATCTCTACGGCGTGGGCGATCACGGCGGCGGGCCGACGCGCGTGGACCTTGACACGGCGCTGCGCTGGCAGAAGGGTGATCGCGTCTATCCGCAGCTCAACTTCTCGACTGCGGGAGCAGTATTTCGCCGATCTGGAGAAGAACAAGAGCGAGCTGAAGATTCCCACCTGGGATGGCGAACTGTACTTCCAATACCATCGCGGCGTGCAGACCACGCAGTCGGAGGAGAAGAAGCGGCAACCGGCAGAATGAAGTGCTGGCTGCTGAATGCGGAGAAGTTGGCGTCGATCGACACGCTGTTCGGCGCGAGTGGCCGCAACCGCAGACTTCGACGACAGCCTGGAAGAACATCCTGTTCAACCAGTTTCACGACATCCTGCCGGGCTCGGGCATTCACATCAACTACGTCGACGCGGCGCGCAAGTACGAGGAGGCGTCGCGCATTGAGCTATCGAGATAAGTCGGATCGCGCTGCCGACATTGCGTCGCGTGTGAAGTCGGATGGCGTGAGCGTGCTGGTCTTCAATCCGCTGTCGTGGGCGCGGACAGGTGAGGTTGAAGTCGAGGTTCAGTTTCCGACTGCAATCAACGGAGTAGCGGCCATCGATCCGAATGGGAAGTCAGATTCCGGTCGAGGTGATTCAGAGTGATCCGACAAAATGACTGGGTGTTTCTGCGTCTGCTGGCGGAAGACGTGCCGGCGACTGGATACAAGCTCATCCGGCTGGAGCCGCAAGGCGAAATCGCCGGCAGCGACCACCGACCCTGTTCGCCACCGCCGACTCGCTGGAAAACGAATTCATTCGCCTGAAGGTCGATCCCAAGACCGGCTGCATCACCAGCCTGTTCGACAAGCGCAGCAACACCGAAGCGCTGGCGCTGCCGGTCGCGAGCGAAGGCGCGCCTGCCGCTTCGCCGGATGGGCTGCCCTGCGGCAATCTGCTGCAGGCCTTTGTGGACAAGCCCAAGCGCTGGGACGCGTGGAACATTGACGCCGACTTCGTCAAGCAGCACTGGGACCTGATGCAGGCCGACGAAGTGAAGCTGGTGGAGAACACGCCGCTGCGGGCGGTCATTCGCGTGAAGCACCACTTCCAGAAGTCAAGCTTCGTGCAGGACATCACAATGTACCCCGGCGTGCCGCGGGTTGACGTCCACATGCAGGCCGACTGGCACGAGCAGCACATCCTGCTGAAAGTCGCGTTCCCGGTGAGCGCGCGCAGTGACCATGCAACCTACGAGATTCCCTACGGCAGCGTCGAGCGGCCGACGACGCGCAACACGCCCGCCGAGCAGGCGCAGTTCGAGGTTCCGGCGCTGCGCTGGGCCGACATCTCTGGCCCCACCCTCTCGCCAACAACGGGCAAGAAGGGTGGGGCACCCAAGGGAGAGGGTGGGGTGGGCCCTGTACACGGCTTCAGCCTGCTGAACGACAGCAAATACGGCTACGACGCCAAGGACAACGTCTTGCGCCTGTCGTTGCTGCGCTCGCCGACCTGGCCCGATCCTGTGGCCGACCAAGGCCGTCACGAGTTCACCTACTCGCTCTATCCGCATGGAGGCACATGGCGCGAGGCGATGACCGTGCGCCAGGGCTACGAACTGAATTATCCGCTCATCGCATACGACACCACGCAGCATCCCGGCCCGCTGCCGGCGGAGAAGTCGTTTTTCGGAACAGCCGAGGACAACGTGGTGATCACGGCTGTGAAGCAGGCCGCTGATGGTGACGGTCTGATCGTCCGTTTCTACGAGTGGGCAGGAAAGAAGGGCGAGATTCATCTCAGCCTGCCGCAGGCTGGCATTGCAGCTTGGGAGACGAACCTGATGGAGGTGGCACAGCGTTCGCTGTCACTGGCCGCGAACCCCAATGTGCTGACCGTGCCGACGAATCCGTATGAGATCAAGACGGTGAAGGTGCAGTTCGGAGAGCACTAAGGTGTGCGAATCCCCGGTCTTCCCCATGGGGTTAGGTGGAGATTATCTCGGCCAAGGGCCGGCCAGTGTGAACTCACGCTTGGCAAATGCCCACTCGTGCCAGCAGGAAAATGGCCTTTGCGTTTTCCACTTTCCGCACGTCGCGTCTCGTGCGCGTAATCGTTTCTCAGTGATGAGCAGGAAATTGAGCGATGGCTGCTGAAAACTCCGAGATGTTCTGCAAAGGCGAAATAGAGCGGATGCTCAAGAATTCGCAAACCAAGGTGATCATGCCCGTCGTCGCTCTGGGTCTGCTGGAAAACTATGCCAGCGCCGCTAAGACTCTATTTTCCGATGCGGAAGTACGCAAAGCGTATCAATCCTCGGTTCGAGATCTTAAGCGCTTCCTTGGGCACGACGTACATATCGGCGCAAAGTACGAAGACGCTTACGGAATGCGGATGTCTCGATACGGCGTTTTGAAGTCAGTTGGCCATCTTAAGTACGAGTTGCAGCCGCCTTACACGAATTGCGCCAAACTCCTTCGTGAGTGGATTCCGTTACGAATCAAAGACCACATCGAGGAGCGTCTGGGCATCGTGCCAATGCTGGAAAAGGTTGAACTGCGAGTGAATCTTGCTGAAAGAAAAGATGAATTTCTCGATTTGATCCGTAAACAAATCGATAGAACACCAGCCAATTTTGAAATCTTCAGCTTTGCCGTCATCAAGGTGCACCTTGAGAAGTTTGCCTGCAGGATTTACCGCGACACACGCACAGCAGCTCACGACAAGGGGGTCGACCTCTCAACCAATTTCGGCGTGGTCTATCAGGTCAAGAAACTCAGAATACAAACTGAATCCGAAGCGGACCGTCTTTACGCCGAGCTCAAACTCAACTTTGATAACGAGCGACTTCAAGATGGCAACGTCATTCTCGTAATCGACGACATCGCGAAAGAGGTCAAGAAATACTTAATCGATATGAAGGTGCAGTCGATCAGCACACGCGACCTTCTCAAGATGGCCTCAAGCTTCGAGGAAGCAGAAGACCGTCAAAAAGTACTTCGGATCGTCTATGAGGAATTCCGACGGGAATACTCAAGCAGGATCAAGTGAGAGCGTTCCATTCACGATGGCGTCGGCTGCATCCTGTGCGTCCTGCTCTGATTGGAACATCTTTTCACTGATGGCGAGGTAGTCGAGCGGGTAATTGCCCTCTACGACCCGCATTGTTGCATGGCCAAATCCGTCGGCTTCCACGATCACCATCTCGTCGTCCGCCCCGTTCATCCAGCTTTGATAAAGAACTGCGCCGGCTGGGCTGATGGCGAGCTCCTTTCTGATTGCGTCAGCTCTGGTTTGCAACTTTCGTAGGTCCGCCAGCCTCTTGGTTCTCGTACTCATAACGAGGGAATTATACCGCCGCGGCCTCGCGTACTGTTCGGTTCATATCGAGAGCCTAACCTCAGTGGAAACAGATACTTGTGCTGGTCATCAGCAAGGCACCGGGTTAGTTCAGTCCTAGTTAGTTACCGGGTACTCCATCTTTCGTCGATTCCACGAAGAGTGCCGGTTGACTCACGCCGATGGGTCAATCAAACTCAAGTTATGCCTAAACGACTGCAGGTGATTCTGACGGACCGAGAATATCGGGCGATCCAGCGGGCGGCGCGATCGCGCCATATGTCCATTGCCGAGTGGGTCCGGCGAGCGTTCGAGTCCGCGTGCCGGCAAGAACCCACGGGCAGCATGGGCAAGAAGCTGGAATCCATTCGTATTGCCGCGCAACACGAAGTTCTCGCTGGAGACACTGACCACATGCTGGCGGAGATCGAGGCGGGATATGGGACCCGTTTGGCGGGCTAGGAGAGCAGGTCGCTCGCGGACTGAAGTCCCAGTCCGCTGGAAAATGTGCCGGTGGAAAGTGAGTGAGCAACATAGGGGTCCTTCGACTCGCTGCGCTCGCTCAGGATGACAGATCATTGAGATGGTCGCGTTCGGCACGATTGAGGAGGCTGCCGAGAAAACCGGAGAAGCAGATTTCTCGTAGGCCGAAGTCCACTCGGAATCATAAGAACAAAGGAGTTGCAACGGCGCAGCTGAAGCTGCGCCCCTCCCGAGACCCGCCGAGGAGATAGGAAAAGCATGCCCTTCGCACTCCTCAGCTGGTCTGCCATTGCCGGCTGTCCCGCCATGACACTTGTCTTGTGACCTGCTGCGCCAGAAACCAAGGCGGACTAGAATTAGAAGTAATTTCGAAAGGGAGCAAAAAGCGGGGGAACCGTTTAGCTCCCCCGTAGAAGCGACAGAGGCGATATCAAGTATTCTGATTGTCTGACCGCGCGATTGGTTGCACCCGATGCAAGAACTGCCGACAGCCCCTCCTTTGGAGATAATCCCCGAAGTGGCGCACATTCCTGGAGCCGAGGAATGCAGCGTTGTCATCGACGGTATCACTTGGCGGTATTGGCGCGCCGGTTCCGGTCCAGCGCTGGTACTGGTCCACGGGTTCATGGGGTATTCGTTCTCCTGGCGGTTTAACGTGGAGCCATTGTCGCGACATTTCTCGGTGTACGCGATAGACCTTCCGGGCTGCGGCTTTTCACAACGCATCGAGGGTTGGGAACGCACGCTGGCCGCTGATGCCGAAGGGGTCCTGCGCTTCATGGACCGTCTGGGTATCGAAGAAGCTGACGTAATAGGCTCCTCGCGCGGGGGCGGACTAAGTATTGTTCTTGGCGCGTTGCTCGCGAAACGGAACATGCTGCATCGTATGCGGCGATTGATTCTGGTTTCGCCCATCAATCCCTGGTCGAGCAATGGTCAGTTGCTGACCCGCTTGTTTGCCACCAGGTTCGGCGGCGAGTTCATGTTGCGCGTCCTGCCCAAGTTGGACATCGTGCTGACCCGATACTTCAAGCGCCTTTACGGCGACCCAAAGCGCATCGCTGCCGGCAGCATCGAGGGTTACGCGGCGGGACTAAACTCAGCTGAGAGCTTTGAACACCTGCTGCGCATTGTGAGGTCGTGGCATGATGACCTGGCACTCGTCGAGCGATCCTTGCCGGCGATCAGCGAGGTTCCCACATTGCTGCTCTGGGGCTCCCGCGACAAGGCCGTGTTTCCCTCGTCAATCCATCGCCTGCAATCCTATCTTAAGAACAGCGCCCTGGTTCTGATGCGCGGAGTCGGTCATCTTCCTTACGAAGAGGTACCCGAACAATGCAACCGCATCATTTGTGATTTTCTTTTGCACGATACCCCTCGCACACCTCTGGAGATCGCAGCCGGCGCCAAAGTCGTTTGAGCCTTCGTTAGAAGAGGGCAGAGAAAAGGCAAAAGAAAAGAGCAGCCGCGGATTCCCACGGATGAACGCGGATTTCTTTGGTTCTCCGCTTGGTGAAAAGAGTCTTCTCTCCCGATCAGCGTCAGCCTTCTCCCGAATCTGAACTTCAAAACGGGAATACTTCCTTAAATGGTCCCACCTTCACGGCCCTCGTATCTTCGCCTTTTATTCGTATCGCTATGCTACGGGTGAACTTAGGGCGTAACACCAGCCATCCGCCACAACTGGCACTGGGCGTGCCTTTCTGAGGATGTTGTTCGCTCGCAGGACGAGCGGCAGCAGAAGGCCAGTGCGGGTGGAACCTATGAGTATTTCTTCTGTAACACCGAGCCCCACGTTCAATTCGATTCAGGCGCCGAAGGCGATTATTCTCCTGGTGGAGGACGAATCCACCGTGCGACAGGTTACACGTCAGGTGCTGGAACATGCTGGGTATGAGGTACTGGAATCCGATGGCGCGCGTGAAGCGCTACGCCTGGCCGCCGAGCATCGAGGGCACATCGGATTACTCTTGTCTGACGTCGTGATGCCGGGGATGAGCGGGCTCGATCTGGCCCGGCACATCCAAGAGATGCAGCCTCGGTTGACGACGGTGTTCATGTCTGGCTACGCAGAGACGGCGGTACTCCAGCAGTCGGTGCAGGACCCTCTCAGTTCTTATATTCAGAAGCCGTTCACTATCGATCTGCTGCTGGCGTGCGTTGACAAGGCGCTGGCGAAAAGCTCTGCCGCGACCGCGCAAGGGGAGGGGAGGGCCTATCGGATCTTCCGGCCCGAGGGTGCGATTAAAGCCTGATCGATGCCGTGCCGATAAGGTGAATGAGCAGAGAGTCAATTCCGCAAACTGGCCGCCTGCCCAAGGCTACCGCTTTGCACGGGGGAGAAGGTGGGACCCGCTGGGTTCCCCTTCTCCCCTGCGGTTGTCCGCTTCCGGACAAAGGATTCTGAATGCGGACGCTCCGGCGGTAGCGCCAGGCCCAACCCACACGATAACTCCCATAATCAGCAATGACTTGCGCAATCCCGCGGCATGGCCATCGACGTGTACCTCCGAAGGCAACGTGGCATTGACCAAGGGTAGTCGTTAAGAAGAAAAAAGTCCTAACCATCCTCTGGCTGGCCCGTCTGTAGGTGCATGAGGAGGCAGTATGGAACGCAGATACCTGGTGGCGACCCTGGCGATCATAGCGACCTTCGCAGTATTCTCGCGCGGGTTCCAATCACTGCAACAGCTCTCGTTGCGGCATGGTCAGCACGGCCAACCTGTTTCTGGCTCGCAGTGCGACATGATGCCTTCCATCGTCTCCCATTGGATCGCCAAGTTTAAGAGCCAACTGCACCCCTCCTATCCGGAAGACGCGGAGTTGCTGGCGGAGATGAATCTTCCGATCGCTGCGGCGCAGGCCAAGGTGGCCGAGCAGGCAATCAAACAGAGCCAGGCTGCGGCCGAGACGGCGATGCGCGACGCGGAACGGGCGCGGCGTGACGCCGTGAGAATGCAGGAGCGCATGACGCGTAGCGTGGAGACCATCGCGGTGACCCCAGTCACCATTGATATGAGCGGACTCGACAACCTTGACGTGAGGATGCAAGCCAGGGCCGCCGCACTTGCGCAACGCGTCGCTATCAGGAATGTGAGGATGCAGATCAATGCCGCCAAGTTGCAGGCAGTTTCCGCGCAGGAATCCGTAAAGCGGTCATCTCCCTGCGGTAGCCGGACAGAGGTGCAGTAAAGCAGCCCCATCGCCCCGTCGAAAAATCCTTCACCACGGAGACACAGAGAGCACGGAGGTTTTCTCCGTGCTCTCGTCATTGAACCATATCGGGTCGCAGGAAGAAGCGAGAAGTTGCGTTGTGGTCTTAGATCTTGCAACTGATCCTTGGCGCCAAATCGGTATTATCCTGCCGCCAGCTTCGCCAGCCGTTCGCGACGCTGATGCCATTCCTGGGTTGCGAAGATTTTGGGGCCGACCTCAATCAATCGCGGCAGCATCTGAAAGACGGAGACCGGCGTCCATTTCGTTCCCTGGCGGGTGCGATGGCCGCGGCGATTGAGTTCGTCGGCGATCGCCGAGTAGGGACCATCCTGAATGGTCAGCTCCATAATCAGAAATAGGATTTCGCGCTCCGTGGGATTCTCTTCGAGGCGCGGCGGAGGGTCCTGCGCTACTTGCAGGCCGAAGGGAACTTCGCCGGGCACGCTAGGCTCGGCTGCCTCTTCCGGCAGCTCACGCTCCCACTCTACCGCAACCAGCTTCCAGCCTTGCTCCGATTGCCGCCGGAGATCGTCCGGCCCAAACGACGTGGATACATCCTGGCGGACTCGCTCAATTTTTGCCATAGTCCTCACCTTGCGAACTGTGTCACCGCTACGCGGCTCGGTCCGTGTGACCGGAGAAACTTCGCCAAAGCTACTGGCTACACGTTACAGACCACATCTTTCTTAAGGTAAATATCGGGAAACAAGATAGATACTCTGTCATAGCGAAAGCTGGCGCGAGGATCGTACGTTCGAATTCAACATTTCCTGTCCGGAAGCGAACAAGCGTGACCATTCCTTTCGGGATTGAATTGATGTTTGGGGGAAGGGCAAATCTAGATGCAAACCCGCAGCGCCTCCCAGCATCTGAGTTGTCAGTCCGAAAGAAAGTTCAATCCAACATAGGTAAGAAAAAGGAATCCAAAATGGCAGGTAAGAACACAGCAGCATTTGGCATTTACCGCAATCTCGCTGAATTGGAACGCGGCGTCGATCAACTGAGGGCAGCCGACTTCCGTAACGAAGATATCTCGGTGCTGTTCCCGGACAACCAGGGCTCAAAGGAATTTGCCCACGAAAAGCACACCAAAGCTCCGGAAGGAGCGACCACAGGCGCGACCACGGGAGCGCTACTTGGCGGCGCCTTGGGTTGGTTGGTGGGCATTGGCGCGCTGGCGATTCCGGGAATCGGCCCGTTCATCGCTGCCGGTCCGATCGTCGCTGCCCTGGCCGGCGCAGGCGCCGTTGGGGCCGTGGGTGGACTGACGGGAGCTTTGATCGGAGCCGGAATACCAGAATACGAAGCGAAGCGTTATGAGGGCCGAATCAAAGACGGCGGCATTCTGATCTCGGTGCATTGCGACAGTTCTGAATGGACCAAGCGGGCCAAAGAGATCCTCGAACACACGGGAGCGCAGGATGTGTCTTCTACGGGTGAGGCGCATGCCGACTTCGACAAATCAGACCGGCCGATCCCAAGCAGAGAAGTAGCCTGAAGGTTGATCGCGGTCGTGAGAAACCGCGCTATAGGAAATAGGACGGCTCGGATTCAACGAGTCGTCCTAACGGCCTTTGGAGACGAAATCAAAGTAATCTACAAATTCGATATCGAAGGGGGAAAGAGTGCGCAAGAAGGAAAAGATTATGACCGCAATCGCCATGGCTGCAGAAGGACTGGCAGTAGCCTCGGAAGTGGTTGGCACGATTCGTAAACGTAGCGCAATGGCACGCAAAAGCGCCGAGAAAGCAGTCAGCAATCTTCGCGACAACACAGCGGATGTTGCAGAACAACTTGTTGATACCGTAAACGAACAACTGAGCATGAGACCGTCCGCCGGCACACGGGCGTGGCAGTTCGCGGCGGGCCTGGGTGTGGGAGTTGGGGCGGGTCTACTGTTCGCGCCGATGCCAGGTGCGAAGGTGCGAGCGAACTTGTACAAGGCGGTGACCCGATCGTCTCGTGCGACCGAGGACGCGGCGAGGACCGATTGGAGTTAACAGACAGCGCCGATCGTTGGCCCGTTATCTCTTCTGTGGCCGGATGGGGTGCTCGTGGTCCAGATCGTAGAACTTCCTGGGCCCGTGGTCTGAATTTCGCGTGACAGCCGATGCCGCTTTCATAGCCGCGTGGGCCGACTGGCTGGCGGCGATTGTAAGCGCGTTGCTATTGGCGTAGATTGCCTCGTCAAACGTGGCTCCGGAGTTTGCCCGGGCCACCGCGAAGACGGCGTACACACGACTGTTCGAGAATGCTACGGCAGTGTAGTCACCGACCATGACGCCGGAGGAAGTACTCGGCAGCCAACTAAGCGACATGGGGCCCGCGAGCGTGGTGGCGGCGCTCCAGGTGTTGCCGCCATCGTGCGACGAAACAAAGCCGACATTAAGCTGGCATGTCGCGGTCGTGCATTGTGCGATAGGGTAGGAGTAGTAGGTCAGCGCCAACCGCGCCGAGCCGCCGGTGGTCGCCGGGTCGACCGCGAGCGCGGGAATGAAGTGATCCACGGTACTGGTGGCTGCGTCGATGGGAATGCCCACAGGTGCAGTCCAGTTGCTCCCGTCAGATGACGTACTCAGAACGATGTCATTCGACGAGCAACCCGCGCGGAAGCGGCAATCCTGCCAAACTACGTACACCCTGCCAGCAGCGTCCACCGTGGCGGACGGCAGCGCAGAGGTGCGCATGTTTCCAGCCACAAGGTGGTCCGTGATCGTCGAGATAGTCACCGCCGCATTCCAGGTGACCCCGCCGTCGGTCGAGGTGAACGCTAGCATTTGCGTCCCGTCGGCGTTCTCGATGGGTACGACGACCGTCCCATTGGGCTGAGTGACCGGCTGGCCCCCAATGCCGGTGGACAGGCTCGCTGTGTTCACCGCCGCGCTCCAGGTCAAACCTCCGTCGGCTGAGGTGCTCATCCAGATGAGACCGTTCGCAGGCTGGCTGGGATCGTCCCACTCCAGGTAGCAGTGGCCGAAGAACGGGCTGCCGGAGGTGTTGTCGCAGGTAATCCATTGCTTGTCGGAATCGTTGGTGGCGCTGACGATAATCGGGTTTCCCCAGTTCATCGCATCCGCCGAACGGCTCACCGCTACCAGGTCGGTGCCGGTCGCGATCAAGAGTGAGGTGACGATCCAGACCCCGTGCGCCTTGTCGAACACAACCGAAGGATCGCTGGCCGCTGCGTACGTGCCGCCGACCGGGACGGTAAGGTTGGGCAGAAAGCCACTCGTCCAACCAGCGCCGCCGTTCGTCGAAGTTGCAAAGCCGATGTCGGAGGCACCGGCGTTGAACCTGCGGCCGGCCTGGAACACAGTCACAATGGTCGAGCCCGAAGAGAACATACCGGGCTCAACCTCGGTCGCGTGCTGGCTGTCGGAGTTGGTGAAGGTGTCGGTGCTCAATCGCGTGAGCGCAAACTGCTGCGGAGGAGGGGGCTGGGTGGGTTCTGAAGGCGTACTCTGAGTCCCGCCACCACATCCCATCATCCACAACAGGACCATCGCGATGAGCGCAAAAGATAGATATGCTCCGCCGCCGACGATCCTCTGCGCGGTCAGTTTCACAATAAAATTGTTACCCTGTCATCCCCAGCAACGAGGTCGCTGCGGCGACCGAGGAGTCGCTGGACGCCTATTGCAGCAAGCAATCTCCAATTTGTTGCTGAGCCACTCGGCTGCATTGTGAAACCTTTCGGTTACAGGGTCCTTCGACTCGGCAACCGCCCGGCGCGCACAATCACTCCAATAAGAAGCGGGCCGGAAATTCTCGCGGTCGCGTCGCTCTGGATGACAACTCATCATATCGGCAACCATCGCAACCCATCCAATAAGGTCTGTTCGTAGGAGCAAGTCATAGGAAAACGGCCTTATTACAGTACGGTCACCGATAGTCATCTCTTGCAAGTTCAGCTGGAGCCTTGCACTCAAGACATCCGCCTCAATCGTGGATCTGCTTGGCCGCACTCCCGAAGTCGGCCACTCCCACGCGAACAATGGTCTGAGGACGGCGCTCCGTAGGCGGTGTCTTTTCTTCTTTTTCTTTGGGAGCGCCGGGCGGCGCGATCTCGGCCCATACGCCGTATACCTTGTTGTTCAGCGCCGCAACGCCAATGTAGTCGCCGAGAAAGTCATCCCGGCGCGGAATGAAGGCGTCGCGCGTCCAAGCGTAGTTGGTGAAGGTTCGGCCACCATCGGTTGAGCGCGCGAGGGTGACGGTGGTCTTTTGGTTCTTGGGATCGAGGCGCCGGTCATAAAAGATGACGTTGGCAGCGCCGGTCACGGGATCGATGGCCAGCCACTGGAAAAACTGGTCGGTTCCGTCGTGCGCGGGATTGGAGTTCACGCGCACCGCCTTGCTCCACGACTTGCCGCCGTCGTCCGAGGTCGCACAGTAGACACCGATGTCCCCGTCGCGATAGTCGCTCCAGGTGACATACAAGCGGCCTCTGCGGCCGTGACGCGGATCAATGCCAATTTGCGGAAAGCCGTTGGCGCGCTCGAGTCCGGCAACGTCGAAATAGAGTGGAGCGGTTTGAATCACGCTGCGGCTATTCGCGAATGTCTTGCCGCCATCGCTCGACGATGCGAATGCGATCGAGTTGCCGTCCGCCCAAACCGCGTAAAGCGTGCCGTCAGCCGCAACCGCTCCGGTAAAACCTTCCACCGCACCGTTGTCGTCACGCGGAAGGCCATGATGGGAGCTGATTGTGATTGGAGTGGACCAGGTCTGCCCGCCATCGGTAGAACGCGCAAACAGAATGACCGACTCGTCAATGCGAAACTCGGTCCAGCCGACGTAGAGATTTCCCGCGTACTTGCTGTTGGTGTTGTCGGTGGCGATGTAGGGCTTGTCCTCGAAAGGAATACCAGGCTTGGTCGGCTGGGCAATGACCGTGTGCGCCTCGGCCTCCCAGGTCGCTCCGCCATCGGGCGAGCGGCGAACAAAAATGCCGTTGCGCGTGGCTCCGCGCGCCCAGTAGTTGATGGTGCCCAGCTTGTCGAAGGCGATGTAGCAGAGGATCGCCGTGCCACGCTTGTCGTAGGTCACCGATACGTCTCCGGAAACGCGATAGTCTTTTGGAGCTGTGCCGATCGCGGTCTTCCACGAGCTTCCGCCATCCTGCGAGTAAGCCACGCTGGCGTTCGTCTGGTATGCCGCCACGAGCTGCGATGGGTCTTTTGCGTTTACCGCGATGGAAGGCTCGTTGCGGTAGCCCGCTTCCGGCGTGATGGTAACTACCTTTCCCGGCACGGGAGGGAGTTGGTCGGCAGGCTGATCTTGTGCAGAGAGAATGGTGGCGGCGATTAGCCAGATTGTTAGGAAAGAGAGGTTGGTTACACGGGATCGCATAGTTTTTCGGCTCTGCCGGGCTCTTTTCTTGGAGCTTCATTCAACTGCCGTTAACAAAGCGCAGTGGCGTCTATCCGCTTGGATAGACTCGCTATCTTTTCGGATAGCATATCGCGCCGGCTAGTAGCGCTGCGCTGAATGTTCCCATTTTACTTAGTCAACATTCTGTGTCCGATTAGTTTCTTGCCTTCAACCACTTGCCGCACGACACAGAATCTGACGCTGGGCCTTCGCACCGGTTAGGAAATCTTTGGAACCGAAGATGCTCTATTCCACGGCAAGTCCAATCTCAAACGAGGTATTTATGAAGTCCCTCAGAATGTTCGCTCTCATACTCGCAATGGGCGCTTTTCCCCCGGCGTTGATGAAGGCCCACGGCCAGCAGGAGGTTGATCCCGACCACTTCGATCAGGCTCCTGCGGCCAAGGCCAGTGTGTCCCCTTCGAAGGGACAAACCAGTCATCATGCGACGGCCGCGAACCATCAATCGCATAGGCACCTGGCGGCTGCAAGCAAGCACTCGGGCAGAAAGCCGAACCATCGTCAAGTGCAAGCCTAGCCAAAGCCCGTTTTCGACCGGGGTTTCTCTTTCGCGTTGTCAGCGTTTGCCGAAGCGCGTGTCGTTCGGCCGGGCCGTGTGGGTACCACGCGGCCAGCGCTCTGTGGCTGCTATAGTAGGTGCCGCACGTCGAACGGGATTCCATGATTCAGACGAAAAGGCCTGATTGGGGTAAGCGCATCGAGCGTGCGATCGATCTCGCCGGGCAACATCCGAGTAGTGCTGAGATTCTTGCGTTTTATTCGCGAATCCTGGAATTTCAGAAGACGTTCTATGAGGGCATTTCCTCGCAGCCGGCTTCTCGCCGCGAGGGCCCATTTCGTGAACGGCTCGATGTTGACGTCGCGATGCCGCAGTTCCCCGCTGTGCTCTCGCTGGTACAGAAGTGCGGGCCCTCGAAGCTGGCGCAGGAAGCCGCCGAGATCAGCAGAAGCGCCTCAGAACGACAGCGTCAGATGCTCCACGATTTCCTGGCTGCGACTGACGCCGAGGACGTAGAACCCGATTCGTTCTTCGCGCGCGTCTTGTTCCAGCCTTACGCCGAGTACGTTGCGATCACGCAGGCGTCGCAGCCTGTCGGGTTCTCTGGTTCGGTATGTCCGATATGCAATGCTAAGCCGCAGGTCGCAGTTCTCCGTCCTGAAGGCGACGGCGGGAAGCGCTTTCTGGTTTGCTCCTTCTGCCTGATGGAATGGGAATTTCGGCGGATCCTGTGTCCGGTTTGCGGCGAGGTGGATCATCAGAAGCTGCCGCGCTATTCGGCGGAAGGGATGGCCGCGGTCCGCGTTGAAGCCTGCGACACCTGTAAGCACTACCTGAAAGATGTGGACATGACCCTGGACGGTCACGCCGTTCCCCTGGTGGACGAGGTCGCCACCGCGCCGCTCGACGTGTGGGCGATGGAGCACGGATTTAACAAAATCAGCCCCAATCTAATGGGTTTCTAGAGTGCAAAAGCTGTACTGACCCTGCAACGAATCTGCATCATAAGTAGCGCTGCCACTGCGCGTCTCGGCACAGCGTGCTAGGGCAGGAGACCGAACTCTGCCACTCCGGTTTGTGTCCCCACGAAGACCTTGCCATTCACGATCATTGGCGTGATGAATTTATTGCCGGGACCGAACTGGTCGCGCGATCCCGCCTGGTTGCTGTTGTACAGTTCCTTGGCCAGATTGGTGGCGTCGTAAGCATGCAGCACAGCGGGGTTGCTGTTTTCAACCGCCCACACGATGCCATTGGCCGTTCCGTTTGCGGAGACGGTGGGGAAGGCTCCAGGGTGAGGGAATGTGGTGGTCGTCTGGGAGGACGGCGAGGTGGAAAGCTTGGCGTTGCTGATGCTGAACGCCCTCAGGCTATGACCATTGGAGCCGTAATAAACTGTGTTGTTGAAATAGGCCGGCACAGACCAAACTCCGCCCGGAAGAGCGCCGTCGATCTCCTGATAGATGGCACTGTCATTGTTCGGGTTGAACTTACCCATGTTGTTGCGGTCGACGACGTAGATGTTGGCGTCCTTCCCCGCTCCAACCGCCAGATAATGGACCTGACCATTATTGTCGGTGAGTGGGGGCAAGACCATGGCGCCACCGGAACCGAGGTCTTCGTCGGCTGCCGATTCCGAGCTGGTGTTGTACATGGTGAAATAGTCGGCGACCGTGAGCTGCGGCATGGCGATTTTCATAAAGGCGTTGCCGTAGTCGCCGTTAACGGGAAAACCGTTGCTGTTCAGGGTGAGGTCGAACAGCCCGTTGGCGACGAGGAAATAAATGAAGCCTTGGGAATCGGCAGCCAATCCGCCGCCCGACATCCAGATCGATCCTTCGTAGCCATTGGGTGTGAGGTTCAGGACGGCCGTCTGCTGCAGTGTTCCTGCGTCATAGGCCAGCAGCCATCCGGTGTACGGACGCTGGTCACAGTGGGAAGTGAAACCTATGTAGATTTGGCCGCCATCCTCCAGCAGTCCGGCGCG
Source organism: uncultured Acidobacteriaceae bacterium (assembly GCA_963782275.1). Taxonomy (GTDB): domain Bacteria; phylum Acidobacteriota; class Terriglobia; order Terriglobales; family Acidobacteriaceae; genus Bog-257. Next base: position 286,493 of record CAWAJA010000022.1, read on the forward strand.
CTCGGCGTACTGGCCGGGATTGAAAACCACGAAACCGCCCTGGCTGCCATCCCCTGTTCCGGGATACTGAGCCTGGATTTCCTTCGGCCCGCCGAACAGCTCGGCGCCAGTCTTCATGTCAAGCGCATGCAGGCGCTGGTGATAGTTGCCGTTGGAATCCTTCGACATGGCAACAAAGTAGAGGACGCCATTTGGGCCTCGCGTTCGATCGATCACCGGTGTATCCGTGATTCCAATTTCGGGCGAAATCTGGCTGCAGCCGTGATCGTCGCTGGGAGTTTCGCCGGACAGCAGCGCCGAGACCTTCCAGGTCTGCGCACCTGAAGCGGCGTTGAATGCATAAATGCTGTCGTGTTCGGTAACTACGAACAAGGTATCTTGCGTTCCAAGCGGTCCAGCCATTTTGTTGGCATAGAGTGGCTGCGCGTCCACCTTGCCATCTACCGGGAAGAAGTTAACCTTTCCGAAAGAGTTGGAATTCACGTTGGAGGGAGTCAGAATCTTCTCCCGTTTGGTCTGCCCTCGGCGGAATACGTCGTAGTGATAAGTGACGACATCAAGGGGATGGCTGGTGGAACTCCGCTGATCGTCCGGTTCGCTTTCTGCTGCTGATTGCGTGGTGCCCGTGCTCGCGCTGTTCTTTCCTGATAACGGGCCCGTAGAAGAACTGCCAACTGCTCCCCAACACTGAGCCGCCAATCCGAGAACAACGATGATCGTGACGGCAAACACCAAGTTCGATAGTCTCTGCATGACATCCCCCGGTTGGAATTCCCGTTTGGCTCCCAACAATCTCACACTAGAGTGGAATCACTACATCTGGAATTGGACGAAGGGGAGGCGCAAGAGGTTGGCTTTTCGAGTGTCAAAACTAGGAGACACCCTTTTACGTCCAGCGTGGGAAGCTTCGGCCAACATTCGCCCGCTGGAAAGTACAACCGCAGATCGAATCCTCAGGCCAGCATATTTGCCGTTGACGAAGACACACAGAAGCGAGTCCCGAAGTCAGCTAAGGATGCCTTCCGCAACATGGACGCCCTACGTCCGCGGTGAATCAAGTGCGATCCAGCAATTCACCCGGCTTCGGCGATCGTGACTCAGTGCTTACGAGTCTGTGCGAGAACCGTGCCGCCCTTACTCCACCCCAACGAGCACAGAAGCGGTGCTCACACAGACTTAAGAAGCCAGACTCGATTGCACCCCTGGTGCTGCCTGGACACATTCCAGGATTTCGGCGTCGGTCAGCATCCGGTCGGAATTCTTGGCCCGGCGATAGATGCGGTCCACCAGTTCGTCGGTGACCGGGATGCCATTTCTTTCCAGCCAGAACTGCACATTCGACTTGCCGCTCATGGGGCCGATCTCGATGATCTGTTCCATGCCGAAGTAGTGTGAAGGCACGCCGGAATAAATGCTGTTGGCCAGCAGCACATCGTTCTTGCGATAGGCCTTGATGACCGCAGCCGCGTGAACTCCGGTGCCGGTCTTGAAAGCGTCTTCGCCGACCACGGGGTAGTTCTTGGGAATCGGCACTCCGGTAGCCTTGGCGACGACCTCGCAATACTGTTTGAGACTGGTCAGGTCCTGGCTGCCCCACGGCTCGATGCCCATGAGCTTCAAGTTCACCAGCATCTGATCCATCTGAGTGTTTCCGACTCGCTCTCCGATGCCGCATGCCGTGGCGTGTACGACCTCGGCCCCCGCGACCAGCGCGGCCAGAGAATTCGCCACCGCTAAGCCCCGGTCGGAATGACCATGCCACTCCACGCGAATGTTCTCGCCCGATGGTTTCACGACTTCGTTGATCACGAAATGCATGAGTGCAACCACGCCCATGGGTGTGGCGTGTCCGCAGGTGTCGCAAATCACGATGGCCTTCGCGCCGCAGGCGATGGCGGTGCTGTACATCCGCTGAATGGTTTCGGGATCGCAGCGCGTCGTGTCTTCGGTCACGTACATTACTTCGAGACCAAGCGAGACCGCGTACTTCACGGCGTTCTCTGTCGTGCGCAACAGGAAGTCGTCAGTCCAATCCTCGGTATAGCGCCGGATCGGGCTTGAACCGATAAAGGTTGCCGCCTCGATGGGGACACCAGTGCGCTGCACGATCTCGGCTACCGGCCGAATGTCATTCTGATGGGTGCGGGCCGCGCAGTTGGCCTTGATCTTCAGCCGTGCTCGGCCAATCTCGCGCGCTAAGGCCTCGCAGTGCGTCAAGGCACGAGGTCCCGCCCCGGGCAGGCCGATATCGAGCGAATTGATGCCAAGCCCCTCCATCAGATGGAGGATCTCGATCTTCTCTTCAATGGAAGGATCGCGGACCGAGGGTGACTGCAGGCCGTCTCGCAGTGACTCGTCATTCAGCAGGACCTTGCCGGCAGGGATCATCGAGCGGGCATAGATCGTGTTCCAGTCGTAAATCAGATCAGCAACTTTGGCGGTCACCTTGCGTTAGCACCCCATTTCCGACGCCCCACTGCGCCAGTTACACCTTGGTCAGATGCGGAACAGGGCCCGCATCGCTTCAGATTATCGCCCAAACGCGGGTTATTGCTTAGCTTTTTCTTCGCCCGGTTTGGCTTTCAAAGTCAGTCCAAAGATGGATTGCTTGCCCAGACCCGCAACGTTCCTGCCTCGCGGCTCCTCTTCGCTAGGCAGATACAACGTCTTGCAGTGCTCACACCGATAGATTTCCGCCTGGTCGCCAAACGCCTGCCGAACATCCCCGCAGGCCTGTTCCAGCACGTCGGCCAGATAGAACCAGCGCTTTAAGTGTCCGCCGCACAGCTTGCCCTTCGCGTCTGGTTCATTGCAGGCGCGCTGGAACGCCTTCTTATATTTCACCTTGTGTTTCGGTAGCTTCGGGGCTTCTGTCTGCGTGGTCTCAGGCATAAAGGCAGTATCGCCTGTGGCACGGAATATCTCAAGGCCGCCTATTCGGGAGCTACGGACGAAACGCCTGGACCAGCAAAGCCGCCCCAATCAAGATCAGACCGAAGTGAACATACTTAAGAAAGGCATCTCCCCGGAGGCGATGGTTGACGATCCGCCCGAGCAAGATTGCTGGCAAGACCAGCACCAGCGACAGCAAGTAGTAACGGGTGACGATGGGAACCCAAAGACCCGCGAGCCAGTAGCCTGCCATCCCGATCATGCTGGCCGGCAGGAAGTATCCCTGCAAGGTCGCGCGGAAGTGTTGCGCGGACCAGCGGCGCATCGCGCCATAAATCGCCAGCGGAGGCCCGTTCATCCCATACGCCCCGCCCAACACTCCGGCACAGAAGCCGCAGGCAAGTAGCCATACCCGGCTGTCGCTGTGCAGCTCCGGAGGTCTGCGTCCCAGCAACGCGTAGGCCGAGAAGGCCATGATGACGACGGCCAGGGCCGCTTTGACCATCCGCTGGTTACTGGCAGTCAGCAACAAGAGGCCCAGTGGAATACCAAACAGAGTTGAAAGCACAAGCCAAATCGAGCTGCGCAGGTGGATCTTTTGCCAGTCTTGCACCACGATAACGGCGGCGACCGTGATCGACACCAGCACCGCCAGCGGCGCAGCCACATTAACCGGAAGGCGGAGGGCGAGTAACGGAACGGCGACTAGAGCTTCGCCAAATCCAAAGACGGACCGAATCAGGGTGGCGACAAAAATAACCAGTAAGACATAAACCGTCGTGCCGTCCATCACACTCCAGGGAGAAGAGTTGGCCGATATAGCTGGTACAGAATCTTGTAGATCACAATTCCTCGAGACCCGGAGGACGATCGTGCCAGTTCTCTGGCAACGCCGGTGTCTGAAGCAAATAGTCACCACATACCCAGACATTAGCGTCGTCATAAATCTGGGCCAGCTTCTCAAGGCTAGCTCCCTTGCTGTCCCACGGTTGTAAATCCGAATCCAGTTCAGAGAAAAACATTTCCCGTTCACCAGCCTGAAGCAGCCGTTCGGCGCGGACTATAACTGTAGCCAACACCGCTTGGTCATATGGTTTTAATGCGGGAAGCAGAAAACAGTATTCGGTTGAGCGTGCCATCATCTCGGCGTCATAGTGCACGATCTCAAGCCCCGGAGATTCAGCCAAATCGCGCAGCGTCTGCTCCATGACACGTAGGTCGTTTCGAACATTATTCTCCATCTGATCGATGACGGTTCGAACCGCTGTTGCGTGCTCCATCGAAACTTGGCCTTGCGCTAGAGCCCACGTGACGTATCGTCGCACGCGGTCCGCCTCGAGGCGCGTTTGAAATTTCTGATGCAACGGGCGGCGAGCCTCCGCTAGACAGATCGCCGGCAGATAGAGCCGAACATCCCCGTCGCGGGCTCGCCGAAGTAAGTCTGTTGCCGCCGGCACCCGGTTGTGTGCAGGCGCACAGCAATCCACGATCCAGTTCGTCTCGACGAAGACATGTGGCATCTCTTATGCCCGAGATGCCGATCGCGGTCCCGCTGCACGAATAACACCAAAGGACAAGTTTGGAAGAACGTAAGCTTCAAATGCGGTTTGCATTTCCGGCGGAGCACCAGGCACACTCTGCTTGTCGGATATCTCCTCTAGCCAGCTCTGAACTTGGGCCTCGAAATAGTGAGGCTGTTCGTCGTAGTTTATTCCGGCCGAATCCCAAGTCGCTCGGCGAAGATGATACGGGCCAAGCTCTTGTATGGTGGTCCGATCCGGCCCGGTATAGGTGTTGAGGTAAAGCCATATAGTCTTGGGGAAAACCATTAGCCCTACTGGACAGCTCATTCGCAGCAGATAGTCTCGAATATCATTCGCCAGACGCCGGAACTGATTCTCGTTAGTCTTCGCTTCAACCGCAATAAGCACTCGCGCAGAATCCGGAGCTGTAACGACGATGTCTGGATGGAAAGGCATGGCCTTAGATTATCACCACAGTAGCGAAATCCGACGCTAGCCTTCAGGTAAGGCTGCTACCCGGTAGATCGGTGAGTAAGCGAGAACAACTCTCTGGAACGGGTTTTCAGATCCGGTTCCCGCGCCGCACCAGTCCCGCTGAGCGCAACGCTCCGCCGAGCTTCTTTCCCAAGCTCCCGGCGAACAGCAGATCAATAAATCCGCCCATTTGCTGTTTGAGCTTTTGGTCATATCCGAACCACCACGGTTTTGGGACGTTCGGGCAGCAGGTCCACATCCACGTGCTTCACCTGGACCATCTCTGCCATGCCCATCTCTCCATGCGTCCGGCCGATGCCGCTGAATTTGAATCCCCCGTGCGGCGCCTCGGCGATGCCGAAGCACGAAATCACGTCATTGACCATCACGGTGCCGGCCTTTAGCCGTGCGGCCATGGCTTCGCCGCGGCGACGGTCGCGCGTCCAGACACTGGCGGCCAGGCCGAAGTCGCTGTCGTTCGCCAGGCTCACAGCTTCGTCGTCGTTGTCGAAAGGGGCTACCGGAAGCACCGGTCCGAAGGTCTCTTCGCGCATCAGGCGCATCTCGTGGGTCACATCCGCGAGTAACGTCGGGGCGTAGAAGTTTGGCCCAAGCTCGGTCAGCCGCTTGCCGCCCAGCAGCAACCGCGCGCCATGCAACACGGCGTCGTTCACGTGGTCCTCAACAATACGCAACTGGCGTTCGCTGATCAGCGGCCCTTGTTCGACTTCGGAATCGATTCCATTCCCTACGCGTAGTTTGGCAATCTTGCTGCGGCAGGCTTCGAGGAAATCGTTATAGAGACTGCGATGGACGTAACAACGCTCGACTGAGAGACATGTTTGCCCGGCGTTGACAAACGCCCCCCAAACCGCTCCGCTGGAGGCGATGTCCACGTTGGCGTCGTCGAGCACCAGCATGGGATCTTTGCCACCCAACTCCAGAACGACCGGCAGCAGCTTCTCGCGCCGCCGCTTCGCCAACCCGCCTACCGGTCGGCACGCTTCCGGTGAAGATAATTTTGTCAATGGGCGATTCGATCAGCGCCGCGCCCGCCGTGCCCTCGCCAACGACCACTTGCATGAGATCGGGATTCAAACCTGCAGCATGTAACAAGCGCTGCAACTCCAGCGCAATCAGGGGCGTGAACTCCGACGGCTTAAGTACCACGGCGTTGCCAGTAACCAGGGCGGCAAGCGTCTCAACGGCGGGAATCGAGAAGGGGTAGTTCCATGGCGATATGATGCCGATCACTCCGAAGGGCTCGCGGACGAGCATGCCGCGCTTCATCTTCATGACCGGGTTTCCGTGCGGCAGCTTTTCTTCGCGAAGAAACTGGTGCGCATTGTGGATACAAAATTCTGCGGCATCCAGAACGACCAGGACCTCGGTGACCAGCGCCTCCACGACTGGCTTGCCGGCCTCGCGGCAGATCAGCCGGGCGACCTCGTCGCGACGCTCGCTCAAAAGCTGCTGGAATCGGCGCACCACAGCGATCCGTTCGCTTACCGGCATTGCCTCCCACGACGGCTGTGTCTGCTTTGCGCGGAGCACCGCATTCTGAACATCGCTCGCGCCGGCACAAGCCAACTCAGCCAACACCTCTCCGGTTGCCGGATTCGTGGTTACGATTGTGCTGTTCCCTACGGCTGTCGCCTGAGTAGCCATGTCTAATATTCAACGCTGACCAGGTAAAGTCCGCAAGCCGGGGCGGTCGGGCCGGCGGCGCTGCGATCGCGGGCCGCCAGTATCCGGGGCACATCCTCAATCTTTAGTGCGCCCTTGCCGACTTGGAGAAATGTGCCCACCAGGTTGCGCACCATGTGGTGTAGAAACCCGTTGCCGCGTACCGTGTAGGTTAGCTCCTCGTCGGTCCTCACCCACTGCGACGAATGAATTGTGCGGATGTTCGAAATGTCCTGCTCCGGACCTTCCTCCCGAGTTTCTGCGATGCGCGCACTGCGTTCCGGATCAGATGCTGCGAACGAAGTAAAGTCGTGCGTGCCGACCACGTGATCGGAGGAGCGGATGAGCGCCTCCTCGTTCATTGGGTAGGGATCGTGATAGACGTAGCGGGCCAGAAAGGGCGGACAAATAGCTTCCCGATAAATTCGGTAGCGATAGGTTTTCGCAGATGCTGAATGTCGCGCATGGAAGTTCTTGTACGTCGCCTCGACTGACGTGACCCGTATCGATCGCGGAAGAGCATCATTCAACGCTAGGACCAGGTTATGTTCCGGAATGGGGGATTCCAGACGGACCGACGCCACCTGGCCCAGCGCATGAACTCCAGTGTCCGTGCGTCCCGAACCCTGGGGTAGGACATCCTCGCCAGTGAGCCGCTTAATGCATTCGGCCAAGGTGCCTTGCACGGTCGGTAGCCCAGGCTGGATTTGCCAGCCGTGAAATTCCGATCCGTCATAGGCCAACGTTATTTTTAGGGTCCGGCTCATATTCTCCTGCGGGCCGGGCCGACATGCTCCGTCGCCGCTCTGTAAAGCTATGTTAAGCAGTGTAAAGCCGCCCGAATGACACTCGCGCGTCAGCTATACTATGCCATTCCTGCGACTTGCAATGTTGCAAGCAATTTCTGCCCCTAGCGAGTGTCATTTCCGCGCATGATTCTTCGCAAAGTTTCCTGGCATGAGAGATTGGAATCATCGAATTTAATGAAGGATACAGAACGTACAGCCTCACTTCCTGGAGACGAAGCAATGTTTGTTTCGAAGCACTTGAATCCGTTGCCTATAAGACTGTTCTTCGTTGCCCTGTTTTGCCTGCTTGCCGCCGTGACCTTCGCGCAAAGTGCAGCGCCCCAAGCTACCACGCCGGCAAATCCGCCGCTGACGCCATTGCCGCAAGCGCCCGCGCCGCAAAGCAACGCTCATCCGTACTCCGATCAGGACTACAGCCGGGGCAAGAAGCAATTTCCAAACCCATTCGTGGTGTACACGGTGCGCGAGGTGGCGCCGCTGAACGTGGCCAACAGCGGACGTATCGACCACCTGCTGATTGACGGCAAGATGTACTTGTCGCTCAACGACGCGGTAGCCATGGCATTGGAAGACAATCTCGACATCGGCATTCAGCGCTACAACCTATCGATCGCCGATACTGACGTCCTGCGAACCAGCTCGGGAGCGGTGGCCCTGGGTGTAAACGCCGGCCTTGTGCAGGGCACGCCTGGAGGAGCTACCGGCACGACATCCGCCGGCGGCACGGGGACATCCACCACCGGCTCGACAGGTGGAGGAGCAGGCGGCACCACCATCGGTGTCGGTGGTGCCGGCGCTGGTGTAGCAGGCATCGTCACCTCCACGCAAGGCGAAGGCCCGCCAATCGACAATTACGATCCTGTACTCACAGGAACGGTATCTGGCGAGCGCGCCAAGACACCGGAGGCGAACACGGTGTTCACAGGTACTCCGAGCCTCGTACAGAACACGACGACGGCCAACTTCCTCTACAGCCAGGGATTTTCCACCGGCACCCTGATGACAGTGGCCTTCAATAACAGCCGGGTTGCCTCCAATTCGGCGTTCAACACGCTGAATCCGACTTTGACCCCGAGCTTCCGCTTTCAACTGCGCCAGCACCTGCTTTCGGGGTTCGGCTTCGACCCCAACCTGCGGTGGATCCGCATTGCCCGAAACAACAAGGAAATCGAAGACGTAACCTTCCGGCTCCAGGTCATCCAGACCGTGTCGCAGATCGAGAACATCTACTGGGACCTGGTCAATGCCTACTCCAATGTGACCGTGCAGCAACGCGCACTGGACCTCGCTAACAAAACGCTCTCTGACAACCAGAAGCAGGTGGCCGCGGGAACTCTCGCTCCGCTGAGCGTGGTACAGGCGCAGAGTGCCGTTGCCACGGCTCAACAAAACCTGATTACTGCGCAAGTGAACCTTCAGCTCCAGCAATTGCTCATGAAGAACGCTGTCACGACGGAATGTAGCTGACCCAATGCTGGCGATCGCCCCAGTGATACCCACTGACACGCTGAATATCACGGAGCAATACCAGATGCCTCCGGTCGAAGACCTAATCAATGAGGCCTTGGAGCAACGCCCCGAAATCGCGACCGCACGCCTAACCCTCACCAACAACGAAATCTCGCGCAAATCGATTCGCAACCAGTTGCTGCCCACAGTGGACGTGTACGCCTTCTACGGCGCGTCCGCTTTGGCGGGTCCTCAAAATCCATTTTGCACTAGCGGAAACTTCTGTCCGCCGCCGGGAAGTATTTCTACAACCGGTTATAGCGATGCCTTCCAGAACCTTTTCAACAGCACTGCTCCGGACAAGGGTATTGGAGTGAACATCCAAATTCCATTGCGCAACCGCCAGGTCCAAGCCGACCAGGTCCGCTCGGTGCTGGAGTATCGTCAGGCGCAGATGAGTTTGCAGCAGACCGAGAACACCATCCGGCTGCAGGTGCGGCAGGCGCAGTTTGCGTTGCAGCAGAACTACGTCGGTCTCCAGGCGGCGATTGCGGCCCGCGATTATGCCGCCCAGAATCTAGATGCTGAGCAGAAGAAGTTGCGCATGGGGGCATCCACCAGCACCCTGGTATTGCAGGCTTCGAGCGCCTTGACGCAAGCGGAGTCCAACGTTCTGATTGCCGCCACCAATTATGAGAAGTCGAAGGTACAGCTTGACCTCTCAACTGCTGAAACGCTGAAGAGGCTCGGTATCGAAATGACCGACGCCGAAGCCGCCAAGGTGCAGCACCTGCCAAAGGTCCCAGGGGTCGTGCCGGCGAACACCAATGACTTGACGCAGCCGAACGTGAAGCCCATCCCGGTGCCGGGAATCAACGCACCGCCGCCGGGCACGCCGCCACCGCAGAACCCTGCGCAACCGCCAGCGCAGGTGCAGCCGCAAGCCCCACCACCGCATTGAGGAAGTGCGGACTTGAAACAGGAGACAGCCGAAAACGGTTCGAACCAGCCGCGAAGCGGCGGCATTGCCTTGAGCCCCGGGCGCGAGCCCGGGATTAGGTGGGAAATTGAGACGAGCCGAGTAGCGGCGGCACTGTTTTCGCTTCCCGCCATCATTCCCGGCGATTAGCATTGTCCACTTGAGCCTATCCGTCGTCATCATTACGCTGAACGAAGAGGCCAACCTCGCGCGCACGCTGCAAAGCGTCGCCTGGGCGGACGAGATCGTCGTCGTTGACTCCGGCTCGACCGACCGTACTCGCGAGGTCGCCGAGTCCTTCCATGCCAAGTTCCACTTTGAGCCCTGGCGCGGCTTCGCGACGCAGAAGAATTTCGCGCTCGAGAAGGCCAGCTGCGACTGGCTGCTTTCGCTGGATGCCGACGAAGAAGTCGAGCCCGCGCTGGCCGAAGAAATCCGAACCGCGCTGGCTGCGAATCCGAAAGCCGCGGGTTTCTGGATTCCGCGCAAGAATTTCTTTCTCGGCCGCTGGATTCGCCACGGCGGATTCTATCCCGATCCAAAACTGCGGCTCTTCCGTCGCGGGGCTGGCCAGTTTGAGGATCGGCTGGTGCATGAAGACGCTCGCGTGAACGGCCCGACCGCGAAGCTCAAGAACCATCTCTTGCACCACGCTTACCCAACGCTCGATAGCTACCTCGACCACATGAACCGCTACTCGTCGCTGGGGGCGCAGATGGCCGTCGCGCAACGACCGCATGGCTTCAGCTTCGCGGACATCGTCATCCGCCCGCGGCTGACCTTCTTCTACAACTACATTCTGCGTGGCGGCTTCCTCGATGGCCACGAGGGGTTGCTATTGCACCTCTATCATGCAGAGTACGTGAGCTGGAAGTACGCCAAGGCGTGGGAGCGAAGTCGCAGCAGATGACTCGAACCGGAGCGATCCCTTTCGGATAGGCGGGTGAGGCGAACCAAGACGAATGTTGAGCTTCATACCACCCAAGGCCGGTTGTTTTCATCTGATTCGTAATAGCCACCTCATCATTTAGGATTATCTCGATTGGAGGACTCGTGCTCTGCGGCGCCTGCGGATATGAAAATCAGACGGGCAATCGCTTTTGCGGGATGTGCGGCACGCCCCTGCCTCATCGGCCGCTGGGCTCGCAGGGCACCCACAGCTTCACCCGCGTGCCGCTTGAGAGCACGAAAACCCCCGATCCCGCCGCGACTCCCGCAGACAACGCGAGTAGTCCCCCTGCTGCGGGCCGAACAGGTGTGCTGGTCGCGATGCCCCGAGCCGCATCGCTCAGTTCCGGAACCGTGAAGTCCGAAAGGCCCGCAGCGGACATGGTCCCAGAAATCCCGCTGGACGAGTTTGTCAAGGGTTTTCGCTACGTTCCGCCCGCAGATCCCCAAGAGATAACTATGCGTGGTGACGCGGAAGCGTCGCGACCGGAGCCGGCGGTTGCGGTAGATGCTGCGGCGACCGTTCCCACGGAGATTCCCACGGCGAGCACGAATTCCACGTCTTCCGCGGAAGACATTGGTCAGCGGTTGGGGCTGGAAGACTCTCCGGCCGGAGAGGAGCGTCGCGATCGCCCGCGCTTTCTCGATTTCAGCGAGCCTGCTCTGCCGCCGAAAGAGTCCGGAACACGCGAATCGATTGTCGCTGGTCCTTCGTTTCTGGGATTAGATGAAGTGCCACGAGACGCTGGCGGAGCGGTCGGCGAAACAGAAGACAGCAAGCCTTCTCGTCGGCGTGGGCTGACTTGGTTTGCCGTGGCGGCTCTCCTGGTTTTCGCCGTCCTGGGAGTGCTGGAGTGGCGTTCCCAGGTGAATCAAACAAACGATGGTCCGGTAGAAGTCGTAAAGGTGAAGCTCCGGGACATGATGAGCGGGCATAACTCGCCTCCTCAGTCCACCGGCTCGGCTGACGCCAACGTCGGCAAGCCGGCGATGCAGGTCGAAGAACAGCCCAAGTCGCCGCCAGCCGACCAGAACGTCCCTGCAAACCTGAGCGCACCGGCCGCCAGCAATTCTTCGGCAGATTCCAATGTGAATGCTGGGGATGTTGCCGCGAGTCCGGCGCAGAACACAACTCCACAGGGAGAGGTCGAGGCAGGAGAGAAGAGCCAGCGTCGGTGCCCAACTCCCCGTTGAATGCGACGCAAGCGGCGACGGGGCAGACTCCGCCGAGGAGCGCGTTGTCACCGAGCACTTCCAAGTCGGCGAGTCCTTCCGAAGCCACCCCTGGCGTTCAACCGGCTGCTGGAAGACCCAAGCCAAAACCGCCGACCGTGCTGGAAGATGACCAGGAAGTTTCCGTCAAGAAGATCGTGCCCGGCGCGGAAGAGATGGTCAAAGCCGACAATGCCAGCGACTCGGCCGCGGCCGCCGCCTGGCTGTGGAAAGCGATGGCCAAGGGCAATCCTGACGCGCCTTTGCGGCTGGCCGACATGTACGTCAAAGGTAACGGTGTGCCGCGCAGTTGCGAGCAGGCTTTGGTGCTGCTGCAAGCGGCGGCGGCCAAGGGAGACGCCCGCGCACGCAACCGCCTGGCGGCGATGCACAACAGCGGCACATGCGTGCAGCGCAATCGGTGAAAGCCTTCGCTTGCTGACCTACGCGCCGGCCGCCGCCTTTACTGGCCGGAATTCCTCCAGCCATCGTTGCCAGTTGTTCAGCGACTGTCCCCCGGGCGTGAAGCCTACTTCGAGGAAAACTTCTTCGGCGCCGATCTTCTCGCAGGCGGCGATGTCTTCGCGGATCTGGTCCATCGTGCCGACAAAGATATGCCGGTCCTTCGCCTTGGGCTTCTCCGTTATGTGCAGGTTGGCGCGCACGATCATCCTCAGTTCCGAGGGATCGCGTCCCGCCTCTTTCGCCATCTGCTGCATTGCCCCAAACATCTGTTTCATCCCGTCGATGGGAACGCCCGCCGGGTTCCAGCCATCAGCCATGGTCGCGACACGCTTCATCGCAGGCGGCGTGTAAGCGGCAAGGAAGATGGGCGGATGCGGCTTCTGCACCGGCTTTGGCCCAATGTGTGACTTGGGTAGCGTGAAGAACTTGCCGTGATGCTCGGCCGGGTCGGTCGTCCAGATCGTCTTCAGCACCTGCAGGAATTCGTCGGCGCGTGCACCACGCACCTTAATATCAGCGCCGGCCGCCTCCATCTCGTCAGGCGACCATCCGACGCCGAAGGCAACTCGCAGGCGTCCCTTCGACAGAACGTCGATAGTGGTGAGCCTCCGCGCCAGCAGCACGGGGCTGTAGTACGGAATGTCGAGCACGCTCGGGCCCAGCTTGATGGTGCTGGTGCACGCCGCGGCGAAAGTGAGCGTGTCCAGCGGATCGAGGCAGTACTTGTACTCTTCCGGCAATGAGCCATCGGGTGTAGCCGGATAAGGTGTCTTCGGATTTACTGGCCATAACAACCGCTCAACAGTCCAAAGGCTGTGATAGCCCAGCGCTTCGGCTTGCTGAGCGACCGTCTTGACGGCTTCCGGTGTGGCAACGGGTCCGATATTGGGAACAGCGATACCGATCTTCATTCGAAGGTTTTTACAAGCGATTACTTACGTTGACGATTCTCATTAAACGTTGTTGATCTATCCACTATCCACCAGCCACTGACCACTCTCTTCACAGCTTCGGCAGCACGATGCCCTTCTGTCCCTGATACTTGCCCTTTCGGTCCTTGTAGCTGGTTTCGCACTGCTCGTCGGACTGGAAGAACAGAATCTGGCACAGACCCTCGTTGGCGTAGATGCGCGCGGGCAGGGGCGTGGTGTTGGAGATTTCGAGGGTGACAAAACCCTCCCACTCCGGCTCGAACGGCGTGACGTTGACGATGATGCCGCAGCGTGCATAAGTGGACTTGCCGACGCAGATCGTCAGCACGTCGCGGGGAATCCGGAAGTATTCCACCGAGCGCGCCAGCGCGAAGGAGTTTGGCGGAATGATGGCCACGTCGGTCTGTATGCTGACAAACGAGCGCTCGTCGAACTTTTTGGGATCGACGATAGTTGAGTTGACGTTGGTGAAGACCTTGAACTCGTCGGCGACGCGCAGGTCGTAACCGTAGGAAGAGAGACCGAAGGAAATGACGCCTTCACGGATTTGCTTCTCCGAGAAGGGGTTGATCATATCGTGCTCAGTGGCCATTTTGCGGATCCAACGGTCACTCTTGATGGACATGGACCTCCTTGGGGACGGCAGGCAGCCGAAGTGGCTTTGTGCAGCGTTCGAATCGAATAGGTCATCTTACGGAATGACTTGCCGGTTGACAATGGGCGCGGGCTTCACTAGGATTCGCGCATCGCCCTGTAACTCAAACTCGAACTAAGACTTACGCCAAGGCGGGTGGGTCGGGTAGAATCGTTGCCAAACTCGCGGCCGGGCCATTCTACCGGCGAGCGGACATAGCGGAGCCACTTGTGATCAAACTGGACCTGATCAACGAAGTCGTTACCAAGACCGGTGTAACCAAAACCAAGGCCGAAATGGCCGTTGAGACCGTGTTCGAGAGCATGAAGAGGGCCCTGTCCCATGGCGACCGCATCGAGCTGCGCGGCTTTGGCGTGTTCACCGTGCGGCCGCGCAAGACCGGCATCGGACGCAACCCGCGCACCGGCGCGGAGGTCAACATCCCTCCCGGCAAAGCGGTGCGCTTCAAACCTGGCAAGGAGCTGCAGTCCATCGAGTAGTGCCGGCGGACGTCGCGCAGCGGGCGCGTGCGCGCGCAGCTTCGAGCGGAAGCGCCTGTGCTTCGCCCGCGTTTCATTTATCATCCAATTCAAGCGATGTCCGACCCAAGGCCGCCGAGTCTCCTACACGTTTGAGGTTCCTGCGTATCCCCAAGTCTTTGTTCCCAGGCCCCGCAAATCCAGGCCGTATTGGCTGCACATTCTGTTGCTGTTGCTGACCATCGCCACTACGCTCATCGTGGGAGCGCGCCTGCAATACAACTTCACTCACGACCTGCCGGCGTTCGACCCTGGACAACTTTGCGCTGCCGCTGTTTCCCGTCAAGTGGATCTGGCAGAACCCCTCCCGTCTTGACCCTGGGCATTCCGTTCTCGGCTACTCTGATTGGCATTCTGCTGGCGCATGAATTCGGCCACTTTTGGCTTGCCGAGAAGAACGGCGTCTACGCGACGCTGCCCTACTTTGTTCCTGCGCCAACACTGATCGGGACGTTTGGCGCGCTCATCCGCATCAAGTCGCCGATCCGCTCGCGTCAGGCGCTGTTCGATATCGGCATCGCCGGGCCGATCGCCGGCTTCCTGGTTGCCGTGCCCGTGCTGTGCTGGGGACTTGGCGCTCTCCAAGCCCATGCCTCCCGGGATGTCCAAGCTCGGCGCTGGAGTTCGGCTATCCGCTCATCTTCAGCCTGGTTCGTCGACGCTCTGGCGCCATTCACGCCGCACGCCGCTTCGCTAGCAAGTTTGTATCTGCATCCCGTTGGCGTCGCGGCCTGGGTGGGAATGTTCGCCACCGCGCTGAACCTCTTGCCTGGCGGACAATTCGACGGTGGACACATTCTCTATGCGGTTGCGCCGCGAGCCCACAAGTGGGTGACGCGCCTAAGCATTCTGGCCTTGTTCCCGCTGGGCTACTTCTACTGGGACGGGTGGCTGGTTTGGGCGGTGATTCTGGGATTTACCGGATGCGTCATCCGCGCGTGCCGCCGTGGCCTGAGCTGGATCAGCAGACGACGACAGTTTGCCTTGATTGGCCTGCTTATCCTGCTGCTGACGTTTGCCTTGGCTCCTATTCGCGGAACCTATCTGCGGGAGATCATCCGCGGCACTCCTTCTGAGAGCGCTCCAACCAAGACTGAGGCGCCGCCAAGCTATCCTGCGGTGACGATCAGCGCCTGACAGGCCTGCTTGCCGACGCGCCGATAGGTGTGTGACACGGATGGATCGAAGTAGACGGAGTCTCCTGCGTCCAGTTCGTAGTGCTCAATCCCGATCCTTAACCCGAGCCTGCCTTTCAGCACATGCAGGAACTCTGATCCGGGATGTTGGTGCGGTTTTAAGCTTTTCTTCGTCTACAGGTTCGAAGTCCGCGATATACGCGCTGGTCTTGCGCTCGTTCGTCTTGAAGTCGAGGCTCTCGAAGTGGTAGGCAACTTCGCTGGCGCCCGGCCGTTCCGGAAGCCTGATCCGTTCCTCCCTGGTCACGACTGAGACGACGTGGCGCTTGCGCTCGTCGGTGAAGAAATAATCCAACCCGACGCTGAAGACCATCGCGATCCGCAGCAACGTCGGCAGAGTCGGATAAAGTTTGTCCCGCTCCAGCTTCGACAACAGTGCCGCCGACAGCCCGGTGTGCTTGCCCAACTCGACCAGCCCCATGCTCTTCTTCAAGCGCAACGCGCGCAGTTTCGGTCCGATCTGATACGGCCGCAATCCTTCGTCAACCGTCTTGTTGACCATGTCTGACCTCGCTTTCCATCTTTCAGCGCAAGAACTAGCGATTTTCCTTCGCCAATCCGCATTAGTTAGCAGGACTCATGTTATCTTAATAGTTAAATATTATTTCGTTATAGTCAAGACAAGGGGGCAATCCACAGCAGGATTCACGACCGAGACAAGGCGGACACGGAGCATCGGCTTCTATCGAGGTTCTCCGTGATCTCCGTGGTGAACACTCTTAATGACAATTCGAATCATGATGGCTCAAAACCGCTCCAGCTTTCCCTTGCGGAGCTTGAACCGCAGCCCGCGCCATTCAATCTCATTACCGAAGTAACTGGTAATCCAAACTGCCAGCGCGACCAGATCGCGCACTGGAACCAGCCAAAGGTCACGCAATACCTGCGGATCGCGGAGCACGCCTCGGCCAAGCGTGATTGCCGAGGTCAGTCGCGCAACCGCCGCGATTGCGAGAATTGTCCACGTCCACCACTGATGAGGTGCGGCGAGCACGGCGAGCACCGCCCAGACCAGAGCGAACGTAACGACCAAGCCAAAGTACTGTGCGGGACGCCGGTCCTTGACGTTGCGAGCCCAACGGATCTGGTGAGCCCAGAAGTCGCGGAAGCTGTAATCGGGCAACGCGGTTTCCACCACAATATCCGCCAACTCGACCCGGTATCCCGCTGCGGCGGTGCGAGCGCCGAGTTCATAATCGTCGCCAAGGTAGTCAGCCAGCGGCTCCAGCCCGCCAATCGCAGCCAAGACTGTCTTGCTGGTAGCGACCGTCGCTCCGAGACCGAAACGAATTCCGCCTTCAAGTGCTCGCGCCACCAGTACGCCGCCGGCAAAGTCGGTACTTAGCCCGAGCGCCTCCAACCTGGAGGCGAGCGTCTTTCCGCCGATGCCCCGGTACAACGTGGTTACCATTCCGACTTCGGAATTCGCCATGGGCGCAAGTACGCGTTGCAAGTAGTCGCGCGGAACCAGAATGTCGCTGTCGTTAATGACGATGTGCTCGTATCGCGCTTGTGGCAGCATCTGGGCCAGATTGCTGACCTTGCCGTTGAGACCGAGCACCTCCGGACAATGCACAATCCGCAGTTGCCGCAGCGGAAACTCCTCTTGCAACTTCTCCACCAGCCCCACCGCCGGCTCGTTGGGATCGCTGACTCCGAACAGAACTTCATACTCGCCGTAGTCGAGTAGTGCAGTGGCTGCGGAAGGCCGCGTACATCTGCGGATCGAGGCCTTTGAGCGAGCGCAGAATGCTGACCGGCGGAGTGAACGCCGCGCGTAGTTCGCTTGACCGCTCGCGCATAAACCGCTTCGCCGCCCAAATGCACAGGACGAAGTACGCCGTGCCAGCCACAGCCAGCAAAGCGCATAGCGCCGCGACGATAGTCAGGGCTGAGAGCATGGAGAGCGCTGTTCAGATTAGCAGAAGGAGAATAGTCACTCGGCGCGCAAGACGCACAGCGCCACTACATAGGCCGCCGCGTTATCATAGAAGTGCCTTTGCACGACTGCTCGATTAGAGACCTCCGATGATCAACGGGAAGCGCGTCGCCGTCGTAATGCCGGCCTACAACGCAGAGACCACCCTGGAAGCGACAGTGCGGGAGATCCCCGACCTGGTGGACATTCGCATCCTGGTGGACGACTACAGCAAAGACAAAACTGCCGAGTTGGCCAGACGGCTGGGGCTGACCGTATTCGTGCATGACCGCAATCTTGGTTACGGAGGTAACCAGCAGACCTGCTACCGCGAAGCCCTGGCCGCGGGCGCCGACGTCGTGGTCATGGTCCACCCGGATTATCAGTACACGCCACTGCTCACTACTGCTCTGGCGAGCATGGTGGCCTATGATGTTTACGACGTGGTGCTGGGTTCGCGCATTATCGGCGGTCAGGCGCTGCGCGGCGGCATGCCGCTCTACAAATACATTTCCAACCGCTTCCTGACGGCCTTCGAGAACTTGTTTCTGCGCGTGAAGCTCTCCGAATACCACACCGGCTACCGTGCGTTTAGCAGCAAGGTGCTAACCACGCTGCCTCTGATGGAGAATTCGCAGGACTTCGTCTTCGACAACCAGATGCTGGCCCAGTGCGTATTCTTCGGCTTTCGCATCGGGGAAGTCTCCTGCCCGACGAAGTATTTCGAAGAAGCCTCCTCCATCAATTTCCGCCGCAGCGTGAAGTACGGTCTCGGAGTGCTGCTCACGAGTCTTCAGTTCACCTTCAGCAAGCTGGGACTGATTCACCTGCCGCGATTCAGCCCGCAGGGAAAGAAGCTGGCTCTCGATCCAAAGTTCGATGGCGCTGTCGAAGAGCAACTCAGCAGAGCCGACTAAGGCTATTCGATCCCTCGCGAATCGCTTTTGGCCTCCTCTGAAGCATCATCGGATCTAGCTGGCAATAATTATCATTTCACCTTCAGCAACACCACACCGTGGGTCGGAACCGTCGCGGTGAAGCTGTTCTGAATGCGGCCGAGGTCCTTCCCCGCCCACAGATCGCGCACCATCGCGGATTTTCTTATCCCAAGATCGCGGAACTGCACGGTCACAGGTTCCTGCGGCTCTCCTGTATTGAAGATACCAACAGCTTTGGAGCCGTCCGCCAACGGCTTAACCCAAATCTGTATGGGACCTACCTGCCACACGCGATGGCCCTGAACGCCTAGCGGATCCTGGTTGACGGCAATCACCTCGCGATTGGTGAGGATGGCAAGAATCTCCGGCTGCATATTGGCCAGGTCATTCCCCGCCAGCAGCGGCGCAGCCAGGAGCGCCCACTGCGACATGTGCAGGCGATTTTCGTCGAGCGTTAGCTTGCCGTTACCGACTTCAAGCATATCGGGATCGTTCCAGTGGCCGGGCCCGGCAAAACGTTCGAGGCCGGTGTTCTCCCCGAATCCCAGGGCGACAATGCTGTTGTAGTTGGGCTCGATGTCGCGTGTGGTCCGCCACAGATTGCCGCCCGACTGCGCGCCCCACGTCCAAACCGCGTCCACGCCGTACTGGCAAAGACTGAAGACAATCGGACGTCCGGTGGCCTTCAGGGCGTCGCCCATTTTCTTGTAAACCGCCGGCATGTCGCTGTTCTTGTACACCTTGTCGGCGCTGCACCAGTCGTACTTCAAATAGTCGAAGCCCCACGCCGCGTAGGTTCGCGCGTCCTGCTCTTCATGCTGATAGCTGCCCTCGTACCCGGCACAGGTCTTGGGTCCTGGAGACGAGTAGATGCCGATCTTCAGGCCCTTGCCGTGAACGTAATCCGCCAGCGCCTTCATGTCGGGAAATCTGTCGTTGCCCTGAATATTTCCCGCTGCGTCGCGCTGGCCCTGCCAGCAGTCGTCAATGTTGATATAGGAATATCCTGCGTCTTTCATGCCGTTCGTCGCCATCGCGTCGGCTGCGGCGCGGACGACGGCGTCACTCACTTTGCAAGCGAACAGGTTCCAGCTGTTCCAGCCCATAGGCGGCGTAGCTGCAAGGGCAAGTTTCTGGGCCCAGGCTTCAGCAGCCGGAATTAACACAATCACCGTGAGCACGGCCATCGAGACTCTGCGAAAACCCTTCATGCTGATCCTTTCACCCTAATGGGAATAGACGCGGAGGGTGGCCGTCTTGCGCGCCAATCAGTGTACAGGCAGACCCGGTGAGTTCAAGCTGAATTTTCAAGGACAAGCCTTTCGCTCGATCCACCCCCGTATTACCATTGGGCATCCCCCATGGGCCCCGGTCCTCCAGTGCGCGCGGTTCCCGGCGAAGATTTCTCGTTGAGCGAATCGCAATCCCTCCGGTCGGCCCAGCAGCAGGTGGCGCATATCGCCGGACTGCGTCGCATCCATGAAGCGTTCGCCTGGTTTCGATCTAGCTCCCGCCAACTGGAAGATTTGCAGCTCCAGGTAACCTCCATCGCAGCGCCTCCCTGGGGTGAAGCGCCGCGCAGCCAGTGGCTCACGGCGCGCTTTGCGGAGCTTGTGCTTTCCGATGTGCACCAGGACGAGATTGGCAATGTATTCGGCGTCAGGCCGGGCAGCGACTCGACCGCGCCTTACATCGCGTTGAGCGCGCACCTGGACACGGTTTTTCCCGCTGGCACGGAGGTCTCCGTCCGCCGCGACGGCGACAAGCTCTACGGCCCCGGCATCTCCGACAATTCCTCGGGAATCGTCGCCCTGCTGGCGATTGCTGGCGCGATGCACGCTGCGGCGGTCCCGAACCGCGCGCCCATCCTGTTCGTCGGCAATGTGGGAGAAGAGGGCGAAGGCGACCTGCGCGGCATGCGGCACATTTTCCAACAGCCCAGGTGGTCGTCCAAGATCGCTTCACTGGTCGTGCTCGATGGCGCCGGGACCGACACCATCATCGCCGAAGGCCTGGGCAGCCGGCGCTACGAGGTCACGATTCGCGGTCACGGAGGGCACTCGTGGAGCGACTTCGGCGCGGCCAATCCCATTGTCGGACTGGCGCGCGTCATCGATCGCTTTACCCGGACGCCGGTTCCCGCGATGCCGAAGACGACCTACAACATCGGCATCGTCAGTGGTGGCACTTCGGTGAACTCTATTCCGGAGTCGGCGACCATGCGCGTGGACACGCGCTCAGCCTCCGTCGAAGAACTTGACCGTCTGGAGCGCGCACTGCACGAAGCAGTTGATCAGGTGATTCCCGAGCTCACCGGGCGGAAGCGGCAGGAGTTGCTGACCGCCGAGGTTCGCGTCATCGGAAACCGGCCCGCCGCCGACCTCCCCGTCGATTCACAACTGCTCAAGGCGATTCGCGCCGTGGATGCGCAACTGAACAACACCGCCAAAATTCAGCGTGCGTCCACCGACGCCAACGTGCCGCTCTCGCTGGGACGGGAAGCCATTGCCATCGGCGCAGGAGGCACCGGGGGCGGCGCCCATACTATTCACGAGTGGTACGACCCGACGGGGCGCGATCTTGGATTGAAGCGTATCCTGCTGCTGACCCTCGCACTGGCGGGAGTGGCGGACGAATGAATTAGGCTGTGTGTGTTTGGATGGAGTAACGCAGATGAAATTCTGGCGTATCCGTTTCAACTGTAACGGCGAAGAGTTGTCCAGCGAAGCATGGCACCGAGATGTCATTGGCATTTGGTACGGTGCTTGGAATGCAGACGACTTTGAGAAAGCGGTTGGTGAACCCGATCCGGCGCGCCGTCTCTCTTCGTTGACCGCTCAGATTGCACTCGGCTGGGGTGTAAGTGACGCATATGTCAGCACGGCTCGGCGGTTCTGGGGTATTGACGAGGAGGACCGGGTGTTTACTTATTTCGACGGCATGATCCATCTTGCTCGGGTTTGTTCTGGTGTTCTCCGGAAACCTGATCCGGATCTATCGCGAGACGGTAACCTGTTTAAGGTTAGGAAGATTACAGCCAAGAAATCCTTTGCTCTGTCCAGACTTCCCGATTCCTTTCGCCTCTTATCCAGTGCCGGTCAGTCGAACGTGCACGAAGTCCCTGGAACTCGTCGTCTGATTGAGCTTTTAGCAGAAAGTGCGACTGAAGAGGACGTTTCTCGGGGCTTTCAGGCTTTGCCCTGGGGTGAATGGCTCGATGCACTGGGGCCTAAGGGGTGGGAATCGCTCTGTCTCGGTTACCTGATTTTGGAAGAGAGTTTTCTTCCTACCGGCCTGGGGGTTGGGTACACTCTGCCGACATTTGACATCGTAGGGCGCTCACAGAGAGGATATCCCGTCTTGGCACAATGCAAGAAAAACCCAACACCGATGGATGCGCCACCTGAATTCTTGAGAGCTTGCGTTGAAGCAAAATCTGATGCGCACATTTATTTCTTTGCCTATGGCGGGACACAAAGCGTGGCTAATAGGTTCTCGATTGTTATCGGAGATCAGCTAAAACAGTGGTTTGAATCTGCTCCTCACGGCAGAACATATTATCGAGTTCTGCGTGGCGAACCCTGATCTAGGTAACAAACGACCGTCATTTGAAAATAGTAGGATGGATGGCCTCTATGCGACATATCGCTTATGATTCGACGCTGAGCCCGTGGCTTCGGTTGTGGAACTGCGTCGATTGAGTGCTCTATTTCTTGTTTCACCTGGCGAACGCCAATGAAACTTCTCCTGCCGCTCTTGGTTTTTCAGATTGCCTTGAACCTGAACTCCTCCGCCGAAGCGGTGCCTGGTTCGCATAAGCCGAACGAGGCTCTCGACATCATCTTCGTCAACGGCGACATCTACACTCAGGCAACGCCAGCGCGCGCACAGGCGATGGCCGTGCGCGAGGGGCGCATCGTTGCCATCGGGTCGAACGACGACATCCGCAAACTGAAGGGCCCCAGAACGCAGCTCATTGATCTCGGCGGTCACTTTGTGATGCCGGGCTTCAACGACGCGCATGTGCATCTGGAAGAGGCCGGCCTCGAGGCGCAGAGTGTGGACCTGCGCGGCGTGAAATCGTTGCAGGAGATGCAGCAGCTCATTGCGGCCAGTGCCAAAGCGGCGGCCCCCAGCGATTGGCTGGTGGGCGGCGGATGGGACCACACGCTGTGGGCTGGCGGCCAGTTGCCCACGCGTCAGGACCTTGACGCAGTCAGCGGCAGCCATCCGGCGGTGTTCAGCCGGGTGGACGGGCACATCGCCGTCGCCAACACGGCGGCCTTGAGAATCGGTGGGGTGACGAGTCAAACGCAGGCTCCCGAAGGTGGCAAGATCGATCACGATGCCAGCGGTGAGCCCACCGGCATTCTGCGTGAAACGGCGAGAGGCCTGGTGGAATCGAAGATCCCGCCGCCCACTCCCGCTCGCCGTCGCCGCGCTGCCGAACTTGCCTTAGCCGATGCCGCCCGCTGGGGTATCACTTCCGCTCAGGACAATTCCAGTTGGGACATCTTCCTCGTCTACGAAGACCTGGAGCGCGAAGGGAAGCTGACCTTGCGCATCAGCGAATGGCTCAACTTCGACGACCCCGTGAGCCTTCTGCAAACCCATCGGGCGCACCATCCTCCGGATGATCCGATGCTGCACACCGCAATGCTCAAAGGCTTCATGGACGGCTCGTTGGGATCGCGCACAGCGGCACTGCTGGCGCCTTACTCCGACGATCCGGGCAACTCCGGCCTGGCGCGCTACGAACAGGACAAGCTGAATCGCATGGCGGTCGAGCGGGCGGCGGCCGGATTCCAGATTGGCTTTCACGCCATTGGAGACCGCGCCGTCCAGATGGCCCTCGATGCTTTCGCGGCGGCGGAAGCCGACAATAAACAGGCTCGCGACCTCCGTTTTCGCATCGAACACGACCAGGTCATCACCCCGGGCCAGTTCGCGCAGTATCGCAAGCTGGGCGTCATCGCCTCCATGCAACCGAATCATCTGCTCACCGACATGAACTGGGCAATGGAGCGTATCGGCCCTGAGCGCGCGAAGACCTCTTATCCGTGGAAGGAATTCCTCGACAACGGCGTGCCGCTGGCGTTCGGGACGGACTATCCGGTCGAGCCCATCACCCCCTTCCGGGGAGTTTATGCAGCGGTTACCCGGATGAACGAAGCGGGAAGCAAGAGCTACTTCCCCGAGCAAAAGCTCACCATCGAGCAGGCCCTCGCGGCTTACACAACTGGCTCAGCCTACGCCCAGTTTGCCGAGAAGGAGAAGGGTAAAATCGCGCCGGGCATGCTTGCCGACTTTGTTGTCCTCGACCGCGACCTAACCAAAGTTGCGCCTCCAGAAATTCTTAAGACTCGTGTGCTGCGCACAGTGGTAGGAGGCAAAACGGTGTACGAAGCATCCTCAGCCGCAAAATGATGCTAAAATCTCGTTCTTCGCAGGACGGCTTATGGCAGACGATTCCAATCCCTCCAACAAGAAACCGGGCTTCCGCGATTCGCTAGGGCGCTTCATCATTCCCCCGGGGTGAACGAACCTGCAACACGAAACGAGAAATGCTCTGCTGGCACAAAAAATCGCGACCGTTTCGTAGCTTACGTACTCGTTCTCTCGGCTCGCGAGACTCGGCAGAATTGCCCTGCCGAATTGTGCGTGCGTCCGCGTGGCGGAATATCCGAGGCCGTGTAAGCCAGGCAAAGATTGACGCCGCCGGGTAATTGCAGACTATCGTCCCGACATCACAGTGGAAGGCAAAAAGAGAATGGACTATCGCAAACAATTCCGGGTAAAGCCAGGAACCAAGGTCAAGCTGAGAGAGATGGACTCGGGCTATACCGGCAAGCACGTATCCGAGAACGAGGCGCTGGCTGACATCGAGAGATACCGCGATAAGCTAGGCAAGCTGCAGTACCTGTTGTATGCGGAGAAGAGACGTTCGCTGTTGATCGTTCTGCAGGGATTGGATGCCGCCGGCAAGGACGGCACGGTCAATCACGTGATGAGCGCAATGAATCCGCAAGGTACTACTGTCACTGGATTCAAAGGCCCAACCGCCGATAGAACTCGAACATGATTTCCTCTGGCGTGTTCACCCCCATGCACCCGCCAAAGGTACTGTTGCCATCTTTAATCGCTCACATTACGAAGACGTGCTGGTGGTGCGGGTGCATAAGCTGGTCCCGAAGGAGGTCTGGTCGGAACGGTATGGGCTGATCAACGATTTCGAAACACTGTTGCGCCGACAGAACAATACGCACATCGTCAAGTTTTTCTTACATATCAGCAAGGAAGAGCAGCTCAGACGTTTCAAGCAGCGGCTGGATGACCCGGCGCGAAACTGGAAGATCAGCGACAGCGACTACAAAGAACGCGAGCTATGGGACGACTACACCAAAGCCTTCGAAGATGTATTTGCCAAAACCAGCAGGAAAGAAGCGCCGTGGTACGTTATCCCTTCTAACCACAAATGGTTTCGCGACTTGGCGGTCTCGCAGATCGTTGCGGCCACCATGGAAGACTTGGGAATGCGAATGCCCAAACCTCAGGTTGATCTGGAGGTCATTCGTCGGGAATACCACCAGGCCGCGGAACAGGAAAACGGCAGCAAGGCCGTGAATGAGTCTGAGGCTGGCCACAGCAAGGCACAGGAAAAGAGGCACAAGAGCAGGGGTAGGAAGAAGAATGCTAAGAAGTAAAATGCACCCCAGTTGGACGGTTCGCGGGCGGCTGGGCGCGGAGACCTTTTCTGCCCTAACGTTAGTGGGGTAGCAGGGAGACTCAGGTGCCTGATCTTTCGTCACTTCTGCGCGAGATTCCTGATGAGTTCAAGCCGATGGCAGCGCTGGGCATCGGCGCTGTCATTCTGGTTGGCCTGGTCTTGTTCCATGGCGCCGGGCTGCATCGCATCCTGCTGTTTCGCAAGCGGGCCGAGCGGCGGTTGTATTTGGGCAGGCCTCATCTGCTCGCTGCTGCAGTCCTCTTCGGCTCGGCTGTCTTCCTTATGCTCAGTCTGCACATCGCCGAGATCATTATCTGGGCATTCCTCCTCCGCCATTTGGGACTGATCCAACGTGTCCAGGACTCGATTTACTTCTGCGCCAACGCCTACACCACCGTAGGGTACGGCCAGGTCGCTCTAGAGGAGAAATGGCGAAACATCAGCCCTCTCATCGCCTTCTCCGGGCTGTTCACTTTTGCCTGGACCACCAGCTCTCTGGTGGACCTGGTCAGGGCGCATAGCCAGCTAGTCGAACAGCTGGAGCAGGAGCGAATCAAAGAGATGGAGCTCAGGATGTCCATGCGGAAGGAAGAGTTTGAGGCGTTGACTAAAGAGAGCGAGGCCGAGCGCGAAGAGAGGGACCGGGCTCGGAAGGTGGCAGAGGGCAGTTCGTTCTTTGAGCGCCGCAAGGTTTGGAAGCAAGAGAAGCAAAGGGTTAAGGAACTTCGCGATGAGGAACGGGCTGAGATCGGTGCGCTTCGCCGGAAAGAACGTGACGACGAGGAGCGCCTTGGGCCGGGAACGCCGCCAGGGGACTCCGAGGGAAAGAGGTAGAACAACGTTCGTGTGCCAACCAATCTCGGCTGAGAGGATGATCTTGCGGTGAGTACCAACGGGGGATCTACACCGCCGCAAGCACCAGATCAGGCGATCGCTCGCCAACCCGCCGCCGCAACAGACCCTAGTCGGTTTCCCCTGTTTCGCAGCGTTCGGCCCCTTACACGAGCTGGGGCCGCGCGCGACGCTTTCGCCGGACTTCAGCTGGCAGCACTGAACATCCCGCAGGTGCTGGGCTACACCAAGATTGCCGGCACGCCTGTGGTCACGGGATTCTACACGCTTCTACTGCCGCTGATCGCGTTTGCCGCGTTCGGCTCCTCGCGTTACCTGGTGGTGTCGGCCGATTCCGCAACTGCCGCGATTCTCGCCGGCGGGCTTGCCGGCATGGCGCCGCTCGCCAGCGCGCGATATGTGGCGCTCGCGGGAACGGTGGCGCTGCTGACCGCTGGATTTCTGCTGCTGGCGCGACTGCTAAAGCTGGGCTTTCTGGCTGACTTTCTCTCGCAGACGGTGCTGGTGGGTTTTCTCACCGGGGTAGGATTTCAGGTCGGCATTGCGGTGCTGGGCGGGATGCTGGGATTGGAAGAGGTTCATTCCCACAGGTCAGTTGGGCAACTGCTGGAGATTTTTCGCAGCCTGCCGCAAGTCCACCTGCCGACCGTGTTTGTTTCCTCCACGGTTGTGGTGGGCATCTTTACCTTGAACCGGTTCGCACCGAAGGTGCCGGGGCCGCTCCTTGCTGTCGTGGGCGCGATGGCGGCGAGCGCAGCCTGGGATTTTGCCGGGCACGGCATAACCGTCATCGGACCGGTTGCTGGAGGTCTGCCACACCTGAGATTGCCCGATGTGCACTGGAAGGACATCTGGCCGCTGGTGCCGTTGGCGGGTTCGTGCTTTGTCATGGTCCTTGCCCAGAGCGCGGCGACGGCCCGCTTCTACGCCGCGCGTCACAATCAGTCCCTGGACGAAGATGCGGACCTCGTCGGCTTGTCCGCGGCCAACGCCGCTGCAGCCTTGAGCGGGACCTTTGTGGTGGACGGAAGTCCCACCCAAACCGCGATGGTCGAAAGCTCCGGCGGGCAGAGCCAGCTTGCACAGATGGCCACCGCGACTGTGGTCGCGCTGGTGCTTCTCTTCCTGACCAAGCCGTTGCAGTACCTTCCGCGGTGCGTGCTGGAGGCGATCGTGTTCTTCATCGCCATTCGGCTTATCGATCTGCACGGCTTGCGCGACATTCGTCGCGAAAGTCCTGGAGAATATCAGCTGGCCCTGATCACGGCGGCGGTGGTGGTACTGGTCGGTGTCGAGCAGGGTATCGTGCTGGCGATGGTGCTGTCGCTGCTCCGGGTTGTGCGGCACAGCTATCATCCTCACACCGGAGTATTGGTCCCTCGCGAAGGAGAAACATGGGACTTGATTCCAGCGGTTCCCGGTGCAGTAACCGAGCCCGGACTGGTAATCTATCGCTTTGGAGCTGCGCTGTTCTACGCCAATGCCGGCCGGTTCTCGGAAGAGATTCGCAGCCTGGTTGGGCCGCCCCCTTCGCCGCTGCGCTGGCTGGTTGTCGATGCCGAAGCGATCACCAATGTTGATTACACTGCCGCGCATACGGTTCGGCAACTCCATCAGGACCTGGCCCGTTGCGGGGTTGAGCTGGCCTTCGCCAGGGTGCCGTTGTCCCTCAAATCGGACTTGCATCGGCACCGGCTGACCAGGATCATCGGCCCTACGCTCGTCTTCGACCGCCTGCACGATGCCCTCAGGGCATACCAGAATCTAGGCTGAGTTGGGCGGAGGCAGACGTTCCTTCATGGAAGAGCGCGGCTTAAGAAAATTCATCAATACCCTGGTCGCCTATGCGCATCTAAGTCGGCGGGGCCACGAACTTCACTCGCCTCCTGCGGAGATGATCCGAGGGACATTTCACCGCACGCCGTGATAACAAGGAGAAGCAACATGCCTAAATTTGCATTGTTAGTCCGCCTGGAAGCAAAACCGGGGAAAGAGGAAGAGGTCGCAAGCTTTCTCCGCTCGGGCCTGCAGCTGGTAGAGCAGGAGCCCAAAACCGTTGCCTGGTTCGGGATTCGCCTGGGACAGTCCACGTTCGGAATCTTCGACGCGTTTCCCGACGAGGAAGGCCGGCAAGCGCACCTGTCAGGCCAGGTGGCGGCTGCGCTGATGGCAAAGGCTTCCGAACTTTTTGCGCAGCCGCCCGCCATCGAAAAGGCTGACGTGCTGGCGGTCAAGCTTCCTCAGCAGAATCTGGGGAAAGCCGCATAGGGAAGATCGTACGATCGCCGTGCGTCATTCGAACTGCAGCAGAATCTGATCGAGTTTGACAGCGTCACCGGCCGCCACGTCCACGGATCGTATCTTTCCCGCGATGGCGGCGGTGATGTTGGTTTCCATCTTCATGGCTTCCAGCACCATCAGAAGTTCACCGGCCTCGACCTGTTGTCCCGCTTCGACGTGCATGCGCACGACCAGGCCGGCTACGGGACTGCGGCTCAGTTTGGTCTCGTCCAGTCCAGAGGAAGTGTTGACCTTGACGGCGGGCGGAAGCACGCTCGACTGGATGGCGGCCGTAGCCGGGGTGGAAGAGTCCACTCCGGCCTCGTCGGCAATCTCAACTTCCACCTCGTAGGTCTTGCCCTCAACGGCGATTCTTAGCTTCAAGAACTCTTCCTCACGGAGCCAGAGCTAACTGGCGAATCTATGTTCGCAACCCGGGAGTAACCAGGGTCAATGCCCGCGCTGGACCAGGTTATGCGAAGACTGAACCATGTGGCGGCCCTGGTGTGCCCAGGCGCTGGAGGCTGCGTCCACACTAGGACCTGCCTTCACCGACACGATGCGGACCTTCTTTCCCAGATACATGGTGACGGCCTTCTGGATGACCTTCAAGATTTCGGGCGTAACTTCGTCTGGTGCAGCTTCGGCCGGAGGCGCCTGGCCAGCAGCGGGTGCAGTGGTGTTAGGTTCCATCGGTTCCTCTTATGAGCGGGGCGCAGTCAGCTTAACATGATGCCTTCGACTACCCGTAGCACTTGTGCAGTCCCTGCGGGACTCAGGTCAGTTTTCCGCCTGACCCAGCGCTCGCACGCCGGGCTAAACTGAGTCCCCCCTGAGGGGCTTGGGTTGCGGCAGGTCCTGCTCTCCCTCTCCCATACAGACTCTGAAGTCGTCGCTTTCGGGGCTGAGGCCCCTCAGCATTTACAGCGGCCTGGACGCGGGCCTGAAGGCCCGCTCTACCACCGAAAGACCCTTGGCTAACAATTTACGCAGCCAGCTTTACAGCGGAATCAAGCCATGTTTCTTGGGTGGCCGAAACTCTCGTTTAGCGTGCAGAGCTTCGAGGGCCTGTGCCAGATACCTTCGAGTCTCTGCGGGCTCAATAACGTCATCCACGAGCCTGCGGCCGGCGGCCACAAACGGATTGGCGAAAGTGCTGCGGTACTCCTCGATCAATTCGGCGCGCCGCTCCTCGCGGTTCTCCGCCGCGTCGATTTCTCTGCGGAAGACAATCTCGGCCGCTCCCTCAGCGCCCATGACCGCGATTTCCGCGGTTGGCCATGCCACCACGCGGTCGGCGCCCAGATCTTTGCAGCACATCGCGATGTACGCGCCACCATAGGCCTTGCGTATTACGACCGTCAGCTTGGGCACGGTGGCGGCCGAGTAGGCGAACAGGATCTTGGCCCCGTGGCGAATGATCCCGCCGTATTCCTGCTCGACGCCGGGCAGGAAGCCGGGAACGTCCACGAAGGTCAGGAGCGGCAAGTTAAAGGCGTTGCAGAAGCGCACGAAGCGCGCCACCTTGTCGGAGGCGTCGATGTCCAGGGCGCCCGCCAGCACGCAAGGCTGGCTGGCCACGAGGCCCACCGGCCGTCCTTGCAAGCGGGCAAAACCAACTACAACGTTGGCGGCAAAGCCGGGCTGAATTTCGAAGAAATCCTGGTTGTCGACAATAAGCTTGAGCACGCTGCGAATGTCGTAGGCGATTTTGGGATCGATAGGCACCAGATGGTTGAGCTCGGGATCCGCCTCGATGGTGCCGTTGAAGGGCAGCCTCGGCGGGTCTTCCACATTGTTGGAAGGCAAGAAGCTCAAGAGACGGCGGCACAATAACAAGGCGCCATCGTCGTCCTCGGCAATGAGATGGACAACGCCGGAGCGGTTCATCTGGGCCGCGGGACCGCCGAGCTGGTCAGCCGAGACCACCTCGCCCGTCACCTGCTTGATGACTTGCGGGCCGGTAATAAACATCTGGGCGCCCCTGGTCTGAATAATAAAATCGGTGATCGCCGGACTGTAGGCGGCGCCGCCCGCGCAAGGGCCGCAGATGATGGAGATTTGGGGAACCGAGCCCGACAGCATCACGTTGTTGTAGAAGACGCTGGCGTAGCCAGCGAGACTATCGATGCCTTCCTGTACCCGGGCGCCTCCGGAATCGTTGATGAAAACGAATGGGCTTCCGGTTTTCAGGGAGAGCCGCATCATGTCAACGATCTTGGCGCAATGGACCTCTCCGGCAGCGCCGCCCAGCACGGTGAAATCCTGGCTGGCGAGATGGACGATGCGGCCATCGACGGTGGCGCATCCGGTGATCACGCCGTCGGCGGGAACGTCTTTGCCGGCCATGCCGAATAGAGTCGCCCGGTGCTTGGCAAAGAGTCCGATTTCCTGGAAACTCTCCTGATCGACGAGCTTCTGTATGCGCTCGCGTGCAGTCAGCTTGCCCGAAGAGTGTTGCTTCTTGATTCGTTCCGTGCCCCCGCCTTGCTCAATCGCAGCCCGCTTCTCGCGGAGCTGTTCGAGCTGGACATCAATCGTGCTGGGAGCCGGTTTCTTCTCTGCTGTCGCCATCGTCGCCCTCTGTGCCCTCAAGAAGTGTACTACCAGGTCTGCTCCGAACGACGGTTCGCGTCCGACAGGAACGGGGTGGGAGACAAAAGCTCAAACCAACTGCGATCGAGCTCGAATTTGGCCTGGGAGGACTGTGAATTGGCCTTTCTCTTCATTGAAGACCGGTGCCCGGTTTTGATCTGTTACGTCGGTCACTTTCTTGTGTGATTTGTGCACGTCGGACGAGGCCTGCCCTCGAGGTCGGTTCGGATGGCGAGAGGACGCCCGCGGACGAGCTAGCGCCGCATATCCGCAAGTTGCTCGCTGTTCTTAGACTTGAGCTTGCGGGTGCGCCAGATCCACCAGCCAATCAGAGCTGCGGTCGCAATCACGGCGACTGTGATCCGCAGGTGGTTGTGCACCATGCCGCCAAGGAAGCCCACAATCTCCGGGCCAAAACGAATCACCAGAAACGACTCCACCACGAAACGCAGAAAGCGACCGAAGAAGATGGCGGCCAGGAAATGGGTGAACCGCATCTCGGCCATGCCGGCCGAGAGTACGAACAGCTTGAAGGGTGTCGGCGGCGGCAGCATGGAGGGCAGCATGATGGCGAGAAATTCATGGCGATCGAAGGCCGCCTTGATCTTGTTGAAGCGCTTCTCGCCCATGCGCTTCGCCAGAAGCACCTCGCCGCTCTTGTAACCAATCACATAAATCACGATGCTTCCCAGCGCCGAGCCGGCTGCCGCCATGGCGCTGTACAGCACGAGCCGACTGGGTTGGGCCCAGACGTAGCCCGCGACAATCGCGTCGAGCGGCATACCGAGGAAAGCCGCGTCCACAAACGCAAAGCCCAGGACGCCCCAGATACCCAGCGGCTTGAGTACCGCCAGGATCAGGACAGTCCATTTGTTGAGAAGATGCTTCAAAGGCAGTTGTCAGTAGCCCAGTTATCAGTTGTCAGTCTTTGATTCTACGCGAACGCCTCTCGATGGCAGTTGCAAGTGAGGGCAGATGTCGGGAGTAATGAGGAGCTGTGGCCGCAGCGGCAGTTGCCGAAAAACGCGGCCCACTGGATACTGACAACTGGCTACCGGCTACTGACAACTCTTCTATGCCCTCCAGCAAAGATGTGCGGCAGAAGATCGAAGCGCTGCGCGACCAGATCCGTTATCACGAGCACCGTTACTACGTGCTCGACGATCCCGAGATCAGCGATGCTGAGTTCGACCGCCTGGTGAACGATCTGAAGGCGCTGGAAGCCGAGCATCCGGAGCTGGTTACCCCCGATTCTCCGACGCAGCGCGTGGGCGGCAAGCCGCGCGAGGGGTTCGTCAAGGTGCCGCACTCTTCGCCGATGCTGTCGCTCGACAACGCCTACACCGAAGAGGAACTGCGCGATTGGGAGCGGCGCGTGCACGAGCTGAGCGGGGAGTCGCGCGTGGACTACGTGTGCGAGCTCAAGCTCGACGGGATGTCGTTGGCGCTGCGTTTCGAAGGTGGCAAGCTGGCGCTGGGCATCACGCGCGGCGATGGCACGGTGGGCGAAGATGTCACGCTCAATGTGCGCACCGTGCGGAGCGTGCCGCTGGCCATTTCTGCCAATACACTGGCCAAGGCCAACCTGCCGCCTGACTTCGAGGTGCGCGGCGAACTGCTCATGCCGCTTTCCGCGTTTCAGCGGATGAACGAGGATCGCGAGCAGCAGGGGTTGCCGAAGTTCGCCAACCCGCGCAACGCAACTGCAGGCACGGTGCGCGTGCTGGAGCCGAACATTACCGCACAGCGCCGGCTCGACTTCTTTTCCTACGCACTGTTTACGAATGGCCGCACCATTTTCGAGCGGCACTCGGAAACGTTGAAGGCGCTGCAGACTGCGGGCTTTAAGGTCAATCCCAACCACCGGCTGGTACACAACCTCGACCAGGTGTGGGAGTTCATTAACGAGTGGGAAGCCAAGCGTGACGGTCTCCCATATGAGATTGACGGCATCGTCGTCAAGGTTGATCGCATTGGGCTGCAGGAAGAGCTGGGTTACACCGGCAAAGCGCCGCGCTGGGCGATTGCCTACAAGTTTGCTGCGCGGTCAGGAGTGACGCAGATCGAGGACATCCTGGTGCAGGTCGGCCGCACCGGAAAGCTGACGCCGGTGGCGGCGCTGAAGCCAGTCTCCATCGGCGGCACCACGGTGAGCCGGGCCACGCTGCACAACATGGACGAAATCGAACGCCTCGGCGTCCGCATCGGTGATTGGGTGTCGGTCGAGCGCGGTGGCGATGTGATTCCCAAGGTCGTAAAGGTGCTTGAAGACAAACCGCGCGGCAACGCGCAGGTTTCATATGCCGGAGCGCTGCCCGGTTTGCGGAGGGCACGTGGTCCGCGCTGAGGGTGAGGCGGACCACCGCTGCGTTAATGCGAATTGCCCAGCCAAGCTGCGCGAGAGCATTCGCCACTTCGCTTCGCGCGGGGTGATGAACATCGAAGGCATGGGAGATGCCCTGGTGAATCAGCTCGTCGAGACAGGACTGGTCAAGGATGTCGCCGACATCTACAAGCTGACCGAAGAGAAGCTGCTCGCGCTGGAGCGCATGGGCAAGAAGTCGGCGCAGAACGTTCTGGACGAAATCAAGAACTCGAAGAAGTTGCCGCTGGAACGCGTGATCTACGGCCTGGGGATTCGGTTCGTCGGGGAGCGTACGGCACAGTTCCTGGCCGAAGCTTTCGGCTCGATGGACGCGCATGATGAAGGCAAGCGAAGAAGAGCTTCAGCAAGTCAACGAAATCGGGCCGCGGGTTTCGGCCAGTATTCGCGAGTTTTTCGATGAGCCGAAGAATGTCGCGCTGGTCGAACGGCTGCGGGATGCGGGGCTTGCTTTCAAAGGCAAGAAGAAGCAGCGCGCAACGACTCTGGCTGGAAAGACGTTTGTGCTGACCGGAACGCTGGAGCGGCGTACTCGTGACGAAGCCAAGAAGCTGATCGAAGATGCTGGCGGACGGGTATCAGGGTCAGTCAGCAAGAAGACGGATTACGTCGTCGCAGGGACCGAGGCGGGATCGAAGCTGGACAAAGCGCGCGAGCTGGGAGTTGTGGTGATAGGTGAGAAAGAGATGGAAGAGTTATTGAAGGGCTAACGGCTACCGATGGCCCTTTAGCTGTTAGACAAAAGCCGGAGCATGTGGCTGCGGCTATGGTATGCCCTAGGAAAATCCAGTTAGGCCGTCAGCTTTCGGCGCATCCACGCCACAACTCCGAAAAGTCCGGAGCCGAACATGACCATCAGGCCGCTGGGCTCTGGAACGGGAACGGCATTCGGGCCCGGGTCGGGATGCCCACCGAGTTCGACCACTCGATCCACACCCGTCGTCAGGAGCGCAGAACCAGAGAGATCGACGTTGCCTCGGGTCGGGCTGTGCATTGAGGAACGGAAGTCTGGCCCTTGCTGGACTCTCGAGCCGGTAATGTCTCCGGTACCAGAGGGAGTGTTGATCTGAATCGGACCGGCCATCACAGTTGCAACCAGGCACAACACTGTGACACAAGACAATAAAGTAACACGCACGTTCATCACACCCCACCTTTTCTAGAGCGGTGGCAATTGAAAAACAAGTCGCCAAGCTCAGATTCCAACCCTGCACTATGCAGACTACAAGACACAACTATCTGCAATTCAACTTCCCAAAGACAAACCATTGCAAACAGGACAAGAATTTATCATGTATACGTCTAGCACCGCAATGGTTTACCACCAAAGCTTTACTGTTTTTCCATAGAGACACGAAGATGCTATTCTCTGCAAGGTAGTAAGGGGAAGCTAGGGACTTTATAGTTAGCACTTCCCGGTAGCGTTGAGCTGTTCTGTAGGTGGCGAGAGTTGTCCCATAGGTGGCACCTCTAGGCCGCAGCGTATCGCCGCGGCCTGTACCGTTGTCTGCTCTTAGAAGTTCAGCTTGCGGCGTAGCAGGCCCGCCAAACCAAGGATTCCAGAACCAAACAGGATGATGCTGCGAGGCTCCGGTGTCCCGCCAGGGTCAAGGGTGCAGCCCGCAGCGAGAGTAGGCCCACAATAGCAGCCGTTGCATCCGTAAATACTTACTGTGAAGGCTTCGGAAGGAATGGTGCCTATGCCATTCTGGAAAGCGCTGGATGGGCAGCCCGGCGAGCCGCACCCAATGCCGCTGTTCTCGTCCCAGTATACCGGGTCGCCACTGGACGTCGTCGCGGCCTGCAAATTGAGCCAGTACTTCATACCTGTGCCCACCGGAGCGTTCAGGCCTGAAACCGTGATCAGGTCAATGGCGTACCCATATTGATTCGTGGAAATGAACTTGTCGGTCAAGGTCCCGCCGTTGCCGGGCTTTTGGGTAGCGATGCCGAATGCCAAGAGAGTTCGAGCGTTGGAAAAATCTAGGGAAGGGCTGATGGACCACAGCACGGAATACACTGTATCACCTGGAAATTCCCACACACCAAAACTGAAATCTGTAACTTTTTCGTCGTGATATAGGGCCGGCGTGTCGAATGTGTCGCTAACGAGATATCCGTAGCTGATCGCCCAGGCATCAGTTGTGCCGTTGACGGGGCCGTTGTTATAGCTGGCAAGAGCTGGAACTGCCAGCGCCAGGCACAGGATTGCGGGCAAAGCAGTAATCAGTTTCATAAGAAGCTCCATCGAGAGAGAACTATGATCCTGGAAGCTACCAAGGCACCTTGCAGCGCAAGGCAGCCGCGAGCCCGATGATTCCTGTACCCAAGAGCAAGAAGCTGCTAGCTTCAGGGGCGTCGCTGGGTTCAAGTCCGCAGGCGCCAACCGGTCCCTTCGTGCCAGCGCAGCCGACATAGATGTCGACAGTGAAAGCTTCCGAAGGAATGGTGCCGATCGTTGTTACAGAACCCTGTTGCAGCAGTCCATACTGCACCGCCTCCGACGGGCAGCCAGGCGACTTGCATCCGACACCGCTGTTCTCATCCCAATACACAGGGTCGCCGCTGGGGACGACGGCATTCCGCAGGCTGAGCCAGTAGGTGTCGCCACCGGTCACGTTCACGTTCGGAATCGAAGCCACGATCAGGTCGATGTTGTAGCCATATTGATCGGTAGAAAGAAATTTGTCGGTCAGATTAATGCCGCCTGCCGTACCCTGACCATACACGGTCCCGCCAATCGGAGCCGATGTGATCGCCCAGTCAACCGAGGTCATGTGGTCGCCGGGGAATTCCCAGACACCAAAACTGAAACCCCAAACAGCAAAGCCACTGGGAGGGACGACGAACGTGTCGCTGACGACGTAGGCGGAGTTTATTGTCCAAGCATCGGTGGTACCGTTGATCGGACCGTTTTCATATGTTTGTGCCCAGGCTGGAATAGTGGTCAGCAAGAAGCACAGAATTGCGAGCGACGCAAGAATAAATTTCATAAGAACCTCCAAAGACGACTGGAGTAAATCACCAATTCAACTTGTGGCGCAGCAGACCCGCCACTGCCAGGACGCCGGAGCCAAACAGCAGCACGCTGCTGGGCTCAGGACTGAGGCCACAGCAGGAGGCACCGATCGTAAAGGCTTCGGAAGGAATGGTGCCGATGGCGCTCTCGGATGCCTGCGACGGGCAACCGCTCCCGTGGCAACCACCGCCACTGTTCTCATCCCAGAACACCGGATCGCCGCTGGGGGCGGTCGCGTTATACAGGTTCAGCCAGTAGGTTCCGGCACTCAGCGGCACGCCGCCGGTGTTGAAGCTGATCAGATCGATGTTGTAACCATACTGATTGGTGGAAATGAACTTGTCCGTAACGTTGACGGTTAGACCAACGCCGGTGCCGTTCTCCGTCGAGGTAATGGTGTAGTCAACGGTCTGCATCGTGTCGCCGGGAAATTCCCAGGCGCCGAAGCTGCCGCTGGTCACAGTGGTGGCGGAGGGTAAAGTGAAGGTATCACTTACAACATAGCCGAAGTTAATGGCCCAGGCATCGGTTGTGCCGTTGATCGGACCGTTGTCGTATGTATCTGCCCAGACAGGAATCGCAAACATCGCCAGGCACAGAATTGGGAGCAAAATAATCGGCAGTTTCATCACGGCCTCTGGCTTCCTGGAGCTTTAGTGAAGTAGGAACGTTGACAGATGGAGCGACGAGGGTCGGCGGGCATCCAAAACCTGAGCCTGCTATTGCCAATCATCCGCTCATAGGCGGTGACTGCAAAGAAATTTCTCTTCTGAACTGCCTTTTAATTCCCGTTTTGGGAACAACGAGCCTTGTGGCCGAGACGGGCCGGGTACACGCCCTGAGCTTGATAAAGTGCGCGCGTCCTGACTGACTCGGTGAAAGCGGTCCCTATGCATGCACCAAAAAGCCGGAGCTTGAGTCTCCGGCTTGAGGGTCTGTCCATGACCTATAAGGAGGGTTGATTTCGTTAGAACAGCTTGCGCCGCAATAAGCCGGCCAAGCCTAGAATTCCCGAACCAAACAGCATGATGGTGCTGGGCTCAGGAGTGGTCCCCGAGGTACCGCCAGTACTGTAGGTGATGGTAAAAGCTTCCGAAGGAATCGTGCCGACAGCACTCTCAGAAGCCGATGACGGGCAGCCGCTGCCGATCGCAGCCCTTGCCGCTGTTCTCATCCCAGAACACCGGATCGCCGCTGGCGACGGTCGCGTTATACAGGTTGAGCCAGTAGGTTCCGGCAGCCAGGGGCACACCACCGCTATTGAAGCTGATTAAGTCGATGTTGTAGCCGAACTGGTTGGTGGAAATGAACTTGTCCGAAACGTTGACGGTCAGACCAACACCGGTGCCGTTCTCTGTGCTGGTGATGGTGTAGTCAACGGTCTGCATCGTGTCGCCCGGGAATTCCCAGACGCCAAAGCTGACGCCGGTGACGGTGCCGGCGGAGGCCAACGTGAAGGTGTCGCTAACCACGTAGCCGAAGTTAATGGTCCAGGCATCGGTTGTGCCGTTGATCGGACCGTTGTCGTATGTATCTGCCAAGGCTGGAATAGCAACCAGGGCCAGGCACAGTACCGCGAAAGAAGCGATACGCATTTAGAGTCCTCCTTCTAGAAGGTTGGGGTTAGTAATGGGGAATGAATTTTGGAACAAGGAAGAAAAGACGGTAAGTAAAGCCCTATCCGACCGAGGTGAACGCCTGATCGCCAGCCCTGAAGATGAAGCCAGAAGCCTTCTCATCGCTCCCTTCCTAATTCCAACCTACGTACGTATGGGAGAGAATAACTACCAACGACAGTTGCCAAACATGCAAGTTCACACGGGCAGTTTGTGATACGCAAGGAACAGGTGCAATTGGGTTACCGCGGTAAGCTACTGCAAAGAAATGAGTTCCATAATGGGAAATGCAAATACTTGCGGAAAAGTTCGGGCACTTTTCCCTCGTCGTTCCAATTTGGGATAGATTTCACAGCTTCCGAGGTTATCTAGCGCACTTTGGCATAGAGCAACTGGTCGAGGATGACGCCGTTCTTGACCGCACTGCGCCGCAACCTTCCTTCGCACTCGAAGCCCGCTTTTTCCAGCACACGCATCGATCCCACATTATGGGAGAACGCCATGGCGAAGATGCGAGTCAGTTTGTAGTGGGCGAACGCCCACTCGGAGGTGGCGAGCACAGCCCGGGTTGTTAGCCCTCGGCCCCAGAAGGGCTCGCCAAGCCAGTAACCCATTTCGGCGCTGAGCCGGGCGATATCGGTGCCCAGCTTGAAACCGATGCCGCCTATAGCCTCACCCGCATACTCGACCGCGAAGGAGGTCTCGACCTCAGCAGAACGCACCTCGGCCAAATAAGCGGCGCCGGCAAAACGGGTGTAGGGATGGGGAAACTGATCACGGAGGTTGGCCGCAATCTTCGCATTGTTGGCGTGGTGCACCAGGGCATCAATGTCATTCTTACGCCAGGAGCGCACGCGCAGGTCGCCGAGGTCGAGCAGCATCACCTACAAGTGTTGCCGCTGAGGCGCCTTCGACGCAAGGCCCTAACAGGTTGGATGTTAGATTGGCAACCTTGGCAAAGTCGGGAAGAATCAAGCATTCGAGAAACGCTGCCTACCTAACTTGTTATCGCTCACAGCTGCACTCCCCGCGATGGACGCCAGTTGCTAGATCGAGAGCACTTCCTTCTCTTTGCCCTTGGCCAGCTCTTCCATCTTTTTGATTTCGTCGTCAGTGAGCTTCTGGATCTGCTCCAGCGCGCCGCGCTCTTCGTCTTCGGTGATCTTCTTGTCCTTAAGGGCCTTCTTGATTAGATCATTGCCATCACGGCGGATGTTGCGCACGGCGGTGCGATGCTCCTCCAGCACCTTGTGCAGGTGCTTCACCATGTCTTTGCGGCGCTCTTCGGTGAGTGCGGGCACAGGCACGCGAACCAGTTTGCCATCGTTCATCGGGTTCAGGCCGAGGTCCGCGCTGCGAATGGCTTTCTCGACAGCGCCGATGAGGCTGACGTCCCACGCTTGCACGGTGATGAGCTGCGGCTCCGGCGCACTCACGTTGGCAAGCTGGTTCAGCGGCATCTGCGAGCCGTAGGCCTCGACGGTCACTCCGTCGAGCATATGCACCGAGGCGCGCCCCGTGCGCGTGGAGGCCATCTCCTTGCGGAAATCCTCTACTGCTTTGTCCATACGCGTTTTGAGCTGAGCAAAACTGTCCTTCAGCGCAGGAATCGCCGCCATCGAAACTTGAGCCATAAGCTAAATTGCCTCGGAATGAAGTCAGAAACCCCTGATTATAAGCCGTCAGCTCTCAGCCGTCAGCTCTCGGCTTCGAACGAGGCCGGCTCGCCGCGCCAGCTGCAACACGCAATGCCGCAAGCTGACTAGGGACTCACAGCGACCGAACGTTGTTCCAGCCGACGGCCGATAGCTGCGGGCTGACAGCTCATCATTGTTACACTTCCTCGTTGAAGCCTTATCCCTGATTGACAAGCGACCCCACTCGTTCCCCCATCACGACGCGCTGGATGTTGCCGTGCTGGTTGAGATTGAAGATCACGATAGGGAGGTTGTTTTCGCGGCACATGGCGATGGCTGTCGCATCCATCACCCGCAGCCCCAGTCGCAACACGTCCATGTAGCTGATGGTCTCGAACATGGTGGCATCTTTCACCACGACGGGATCGGCGTTGTAGATGCCATCGACCTTGGTGGCCTTGAGGATGGCGTCGGCCTTGATTTCCATGGCGCGCAGCGACGCAGCGGTGTCCGTCGAGAAGTAAGGATTGCCGGTGCCTCCGGCGAAGACGACGACGCGGCCTTTTTCTAGGTGACGAATAGCGCGGCGACGGATAAACGGCTCGGCGACCTGGTTCATCTCGATCGCGCTCATCACGCGCGTCCAAATGCTCAGCTTCTCCAGCGCATCTTGCAGGGCCAGGGCGTTGATGACCGTGGCCAGCATGCCCATATGATCGGCGGAAACGCGGTCCATGGCCTTGGCCTGCTCGGCGACGCCCCGGAAGAAGTTTCCGCCACCGACCACGATAGCGATCTCGATGCCCAAACGATGCACTTCGGCGATCTCCGCCGCGATTTCATGTACCCGGGTATTATCGACACCGAAGCCCTGTCCCGCGGCCAGCGCTTCCCCGGAGATCTTGAGAAGAATGCGTTTATAAATGGGAGTGTCCATTTCCCGGCAGATACCCACAAGAACGGTAACGATTAAGTTTAGCAGGCTTGCCGGTGCGATTAGCGACGCGATGTGGCGTTAGGCGAATAAAGCAGTTACCAAGCTGGCATGCAACCGGCCATTCGCCACGCGTGAGCAGTTTGTCGGCCCTGCCTCCGGCGAACCACGATACAGTAGATTCGATATCCATTCACATGGACCGCATTGATGATCTTCTGCAACGGGTCTTTCGGCTGTCGGGCTTTCGTCCTCGCCAGCGGGAAGTCATCCAGGACGTTTTGGATGGGAGAGATGTGGTCTGCGTCATGCCGACCGGAGCGGGCAAGAGCCTGTGCTTTCAACTTCCGGCGCTCGTGCTGAAAGGCCTCACCGTCGTGGTCTCTCCGCTAATTTCACTCATGGCGGACCAGGTGCAACAATTGCAGGCCATCGGGGTTCCGGTACTGTTGCTGAACAGCTCGCAGCCCTCTCATGAGCAATCGCAGGTTCTCAACAAGCTGAAGGAGGGCTTCGCAGGACTCCTCTATCTCGCCCCCGAGCGGTTCGCGGCTCCTTCGTTTCAACGGCTCCTGCCGCAACTGCGACCCAACCTGCTGGTGGTGGATGAAGCCCACTGCCTGAGTTTTTGGGGACACGATTTCCGGCCGGAATACATGCGCCTGGCCGAGGTGCGCGAGCAGTTGGGATCACCGGTTACCATGGCCTTGACCGCGACAGCCACGCCATATGTCCGTGACGACATCGTGAGGATGCTTCGGCTGCGCCTCCCGAAGGTGCACGTCACCGGCTTTGATCGGCCAAATCTCACATATGCCTGCCGCCGTCTGAATACGGAAGCCGAAAAAGATGCGGCCCTGCTCAATGGTCTTTCCAAGCAACCGGGCAGCGGCATCGTCTACTGTTCAACTCGCAGGCTGGTAGAGCAACTGGCGGCATTGTTCGAGGAACGCTTCCCCAACCGTCCTGTGCGTGCTTATCACGCTGGTATGGATGCTCAGTCCCGCAAGCGAAGCCAGGAAGACTTCATGACTAACGGCGGCGCGGTGGTTGTGGCGACCAATGCTTTTGGAATGGGAATTAATAAGACTAACATCCGCTTTGTCGTCCACTACAACATCCCCGCCAGCCTGGAAGCCTACTACCAAGAAGCGGGTCGCGCGGGACGCGACGGCCGGCCCGCGCAGTGCATTTTGTATTGCAGTCCGCGTGATCGGCATACGCAGGAATTTTTCATCGATAAGATTGGGGAGAACAATACTGCGCTTTCCCCGTCGCAAATCGAAATGTTGCAGGCGCACGCCCGCCAGAAGCTTGACCAGGTGTTCAACTATGCCTACAGACTGCGTTGCCGCCGCCGCGCCATTCTGGAGTACTTTGGCGACAGTACTCCCGTTACTCGATGCCTATGTGACGTGTGCCGGGGAGATGTTCGCTCCCGCCCGGCGGCGATCGCTGTCGCACCCCGACGGATGGCGCGGCGGGAGCCGGACGGGCCAAGGGCAGGGAGTCTCGATCAGGCGGCCGAACTGAGATTCGAGCGCTTAAAGAAGGCGCGGTTGCAATTAGCACGGACGGAAAACTTGCCTGCTTTCTGTGTCGCTCATGACTCAGTATTGCGCGAAGTCGCACGCGCCGTTCCGCAGACGCTGGACGCGCTGGCAGAGATCAAAGGTATAGGCGCGAACAAACTGAAGAAGTTCGGGGCAGCGTTTCTGCGGGCCCTGAAAGAACCGCTTCCCTTGTGACCCTGACCTGCACATTTCTCCGCGTCAGAGCAAGGAAAAGGAAAGGGCGGGAACTCGTCCCGCCCTGTTTGGTTAGAATTTTCGACCGACTTAATTACGCGCTCGGTTCCGCGCCTGCTTTGGTGACGGCGATGGTCTCGCCGACGTCGCCCACTTTGAAGCGCGCGAAGCGCTTGACTGAGATGTTCTCGCCTAGCTTGCCGATCACGGTAGCGATAAGTTGCGACACGGTCATGGTCTGGTCCTTGATGAAGGGCTGCTCGTACAGGCAGACCTCCTCGTAGAACTTGCCCATCTTGCCTTCGACGATCTTTTCGACCACCGCCGCGCGGCTTGCCAGTCTGGGCGGCTTGCGCGCGATAGATGTCCTTCTCCTTCTCGAAGGCTTCCGGAGTGACATCCTCCTTGCGGATGAACTTGGGATCGCTGGCCGCGATATGCATGGCAATGTCGTGCACCAAGCCCTTGAAGTCGTCGGTGCGGGCCACGAAATCGCTCTCGCAGTTCACTTCCACCAGCACGCCGATCTTGCCTCCGGCGTGGATATAGCTCGCGACCGAGCCTTCGCTGGTGACGCGGTCGGCCTTCTTGGCGGCCGTCGCCACGCCCTTCTTGCGAAGGATGATGACGGCAGCCTCCATGTCACCCTTGGCTTCGGTAAGGGCATTCTTGCAATCCATCATGGGAGCGTTGGTCTTCTCCCGAAGCTCTTTCACTTGTGCGGCAGTAATGTTTACGGATGTAGTGCTCATAATTTTCCTTTGGCTATTCAGCCGTCAGCCGTCAGCTTTCAGCTAAATCCGTCAGGTTCGAAGCGGTTCGTCTGGGCCCCCGCTACAACCAGGTTTAGCTGACAACTGACGGCTCGATAGCTGAAAGCTGAATTTTCTACGCGCCTTGTATTCTCCGCGGCGGCGCGCCGGCCACCTTTGCCCAGCACCTCTTCCATGCTGACCTCTTCGAAGTCGCTGGTCTCCGGCGGCGGAACCGGAAAGCTCTCGCCCTCTTCCGGGCTGGCAGCGGCAGCTTCGGCCGCCTGGCTGTACTGAATGCCCGAAGCGACGTCCGCCATCTGCTTGTCGGTGGCAGCCTGCG
Source organism: uncultured Acidobacteriaceae bacterium (assembly GCA_963782275.1). Lineage (GTDB taxonomy): Bacteria > Acidobacteriota > Terriglobia > Terriglobales > Acidobacteriaceae > Bog-257. The sequence continues at coordinate 329,973 of CAWAJA010000022.1, forward strand.
AGCCTTCAACAACCGAATCGGCGATCTTTGACGCAAACAGCCGTATCGCGCGCAGCGCATCGTCATTGCCGGGAATCACATAATCCACTTCGCTCGGGATCGCAGTTGGTGTCCACCACGGCCACCACCGGAATACCCAGCTTGCGCGCTTCCTTCACCGCAATCTGCTCTTTGTTCGAGTCGATCACGAACAGCGTGTCGGGCAGGCGGCTCAGGTTCTTGATGCCGGCGAGGTTGGCCTGCAGGTGTTTGCGCTCGCGCTCCAACTTCACAACTTCTTTCTTCGGGAGCAGCTCGTAACGGCCATCGGTGGCCATCTCGTCGAGTTCCTTCAGCCGCTTCACCGATTTCTGCACCGTCACCCAGTTGGTGAGCAGTCCGCCCAGCCAGCGCTGGTTGACGTAGAACATGCCGCAGCGGGTCGCTTCTTCGGCAATCGCGTCCTGCGCCTGGCGCTTGGTGCCGACGAACAGCACCAGCTTGCCCTCCGCCGCCATGTCCTGCACAAACTTGGACGCTTCCTTGAACATCTTCAGCGTCTTCTGCAGGTCGATGATGTAAATGCCGTTGCGTTCGCCGAAGATGTATTCCTTCATCTTCGGGTTCCAGCGTTTCGTCTGATGCCCGAAGTGAACGCCGGCTTCGAGCAACTCCTTCATCGTGATGTTTGCCAAGCTACCTCCTAGGTTGGCTTGCATCCTTTGCGGCGGCTGGGCGTGCGCCTTTGCCGGATCGCTCGGGATTGCTTTCCCGTAACCCGCCCCGTCGATCACCAGCGGGTGCGGGAAGATTCGTTCCGGTTGAACTTTTCCTCCCGCCCCCGGAACCACAAAGCGAGGAGAATTCAGTTGTCGGTTACTCAATAAAAGTTGCCGTCGGCAACACTACTGGCACCTGACCACTGACAACTTCTTTACCGCTTGCTGAACTGGAACCGCTTGCGAGCGCCCTTCTGTCCGTACTTCTTGCGCTCTTTGCCGCGCGCGTCGCGGCGCAGGAAGCCTTCCGCCTTCAGCTTGGCCGCAGCTCAGGGTTGAACTCCTGCAGGGCGCGCGCGATTCCCATGCGCACTGCGCCGGCCTGGCCGTTCACGCCGCCGCCATTGACGGTGCAAATCACGTTGAAGCTGGCGGTCGTCTCGGTCGCAACCAGCGGCGACTTCGCCATGATGCGCTGCGCTTCGGTCACAAAATGCTGGTCGAACTGCTTGCCGTTGACCTTGAACTCGCCGCTGCCGGGGCGAAGAAACACGCGGGCCACGCTCGATTTGCGGCGACCCGTACCGTAATACTGAACCAGTTCTGCCATCTTCACTCAATCGGGAGTACCTGCTCCCTGTAATCCTTCCAGAAAATTTTGCGCTGCCGAAGTCTAGATCTTCGCCCGGCTTATCACTAGCGCGCGTTTGGCGGCTGCGGAACCAGCGGTCTCCGGCTTCTGCGCCGCATGCGGATGCTTGTCGCCCCGGTAAACTTTCAGCTTGCTGGCCATCGCACGGCCCAGCTTGGTGTGCGGGCATCATGCCTACAATCGCCTCTTCCACGATCTGCTCCGGCTTGCGCTGGAAGCGCTTCTTGTACTCCTCGGCCTTCATGCCGCCCGGATAGCCGGAGTAGTGGTAATAGACCTTGCTGTCGGCCTTGAGTCCGGTAATGCGGATCTTCGCGGCGTTGATCACGATGACGTGGTCGCCGGTGTCAAGAAACGGCGTGTACTTGGGGTTGTCCTTGCCCGTCAGGATGCGCGCCACACGCGTGGCCAGCCGGCCCAGGGTCTGGCCGTCGGCATCAATGACAAACCACTTGCGCGCAATTTCCCCCTTGGGGAAATAGGTTGACATCTCTTAACTCTCCCAGAATGTTGAAAAAGACCGCGAAAGAGCCGCTGAGTTCTGGCGCTGGACGCGCAAGGAAACGTTCAGGCGGGCAAACGCAGGACTACGAAAGATTTAAGAATAGCCCACGGACACAGCGATTGTCAACGAAACGGCGGTAACAGAAGTCTGGCCAGACGAGGAATTTACCGACGCTATTTCTTCCTCTTAGCCTCCACCACTTGGAAGAATTCGGTGCCGTTCATCTCTGGGGTTACCAGTGAGCGGACTTCTTTTTCATTCAGCCCGTGACTCTTGCCATGCGCCACCGCCAGGCCCCAGAACATCTTCTTCTGCACCGGTGTGGTCGAAAGCATCTGGTGGACGCGTTGCCTGGAGAAGCCAAATTCTCGCCCAATCTGGTCCAGGGTTATGCCCTCGGCCCGCAGTTCGAAGGCGCGGCGGCGCATCTTGCAGTGCATCGGCGCGCGATGACGCGCTCCCACCCGGCAGCCGCAACTTGCACACTCCACATGAGTCACTTTCCGCTTTCTTCTTTTGTTTTACTGGCATGTTGTTACCTCCCTGACGAATCGTGAGCGCCACGTCAAGTTTACACTTTACAACATTACCTCGCTGAAACAGAAAATCGTGGCCCCAATCGGTGCCGTGTCCCTTCTCGCGCAAAGCGGTGGCAAGCTGCGCCCAGTGCCGCACGCCATGCAGCATGGCATGCGCGAACATCTTGCGTTTGCTGGCGCGCAGCACGCCTGCGGTGCGCGTCGGAAACTCCTGACGCTGGCAAGGTCTTCATCCGTTGCGCCAGCGAAGAAACTGGCGGTAAAGTCCGCGCGCCTTCTCTCCGATGGCGAACAATTCGCGCACGCTGCCCGTGGGTAACGATTCGTACTCCGTAATGGGCGAGCCCGTCAGCCGCTCGGCATAGCGCAGCTCAACCGCAAAGATGTGCAGCAGGAATTCGCGGACATCCTTGGCCATGGCGATATCGAGCGGCAGATCGAGCAGAACAGCGGGCTGGCGTTCGAACCAGCTCTGCCACTTTGCGGTTTCGCGCTCGTTGGCCTCGAGCATCTCGGCAAAAGAAAATTCCGCAGTGGTTGCGCTCATGACTTTCGGCTCTCTTTCAGCTTGCGCGACTTCGCTTCCACTCCTTCGGCCAGCTTTCGTTTGTGGCCTTCGAGCTTCCTGGCCACCGCATCATCGTACAAGCCGATCATCTGCGCGGCGAGGATGCCTGCGTTGGTTGCGCCCTGGCTTGCCAATGGCGACGGTCGCGACCGGAATTCCCGCCGGCATCTGCACCATCGCCAGCAGCGAGTCGAGCCCAAGCAGCGCGGTCGAAGGAATCGGCACCGCGATGACCGGCAGCGTGGTTTCGGCCGCGATCACGCCCGCGAGATGCGCTGCGCCACCTGCGCCCGCGATGACCACTTTCACGCCGCGCCCTTTCAGCGCACGCGTGTATTCGCTGGTACGGGCGGGCGAGCGGTGCGCCGAGGTGATGTCAATCTCGTACGGGATGCCGAACTCGGCAAGCGCCTTGGCGGCCTCGTTCATGATCTCGAGGTCCGAGTCGCTGCCCATGACGATGGAAACCAGAGGCTTCTTATCCATATCAGGCTACTTCTTCGCCCGCAGATGCTTCAGCCCGCGCGCGGCAATGTCCTTGCGATAGTGCATGCCGTCAAAGCGGATCTTCATCACGGCGTCGTAAGCCCGCTCAACCGCATCGGGCAAATCCTTTCCGCGCGCCGTCACGCCCAGCACGCGGCCGCCGGAGGTGTAATACGAGCCGTCGCGCCGGTTCGTTCCGGCGTGGAAAACCTTCACTCCGTACATGCGGTCGGCTTCTTCAATGCCGCTGATGAGCTTGCCCGCCTCAAATGCACCGGGATATCCGCCCGAGGCCATGACGACGCACACCGCCGGGTCCGGCGACCAACGGAAGTCGCCATCGCTGACCCTTCCCTGGATCGACGCTTCGATGGCTTCCAGCAAGTCGCTGTCCATCCGCATGATGATGGGCTGCGTTTCCGGATCGCCGAAGCGGCAGTTGAACTCCAGCACCACGGGCCCGCGCGCGGTCATCATGATGCCGCAATAGAGAATGCCTTTGTACTCGCGCGCCCTCGGCGCGCATGCCTGCAATGACCGGGCGCGCAATGTGAGTCACCAGCCAATCGCGCATTTGCGCATCCACGATCTGGTCGGTGGAATAAGCGCCCATGCCGCCGGTATTCGGGCCCTGATCGTTATCGAAGACGCGCTTGTGGTCCTGCGACGCCACCAGCGGCACTACGCGCTCGCCATCGCTCATCACCAGAAACGACAGCTCATCACCCTGCAGACATTCTTCCAGCACGACACGCGAGCCGGCTTCGCCCAGCATCTTGCCGCTGAGCATGTCTTCGGCGGTGCGCTGTGCTTCATCCTTGGTTTGCGCGATGACCACACCTTTGCCGGCGGCGAGGCCGTCGGCCTTCACCACAATCGGTGTATGGAAGAGCTTCAGCGCCTCGTGGACTTCTTCCTTGCGGGTGCAGACGGAATACTTCGCCGTCGGGATGCGGTGCCGCTGCATGAACTCCTTGGCGAAGCTCTTGCTCGATTCCAACCTGGCGGCGGCGCGCGTGGGCCCGAAGATCGGCCAGCCCCGCTTCTGAAATTCATCCACCACGCCCAGCGTCAGGGGCAGCTCGGGTCCGACCACGGTGACGTCGGGTGCGAGTTTGCTGGCGAGTTGCACCAGCGAATCGAGGCTCTTCAGGTCGGCAGCGACACACTCCGCATCGGCCGCAATGCCGCCGTTACCCGGAGCGCAGTAGAGCTTCTTGATCCGCGGCGACTGCCGCAGCTTCCACACGATCGCATGTTCGCGACCACCGCTACCGAGGACAAGTACCTTCATTGGAGAGATTCGCTCAAAGCGCCGAAGTCCAGCCCACACTCTTAGACGCGAAGCGAAAGGAAAGAGTAGTGGGGCGCACCCCCGATGTCAAGGATCAGGGAAGAACCCGGCAAAGCGGCCCGGGAGCAGTACGGCTTGCAATCGCCTATTAACTGTCGTTAACTAGGCTCAGCATTCATGATCACGGTTTCCAAAGAAGACTACCTCAAGGCCATCCTCGAAGCGGAGGGCGAAGGCGAGCAGGTCATCGCAGCCCGCCTGGCGCATTGGCTTTCGGTCTCGGCGCCAGCCGTCACCATGGCATTGCGGCGCCTCAAGCGCGATGGATTAGTCTCAGTCCGCACCGACGGCCGCGTCCAGCTCACGGCTGCCGGGCGCAAGATAGCACGCCGCACCGCCATTCGGCACCACCTCATCGAACGCATGCTGCACGAAGTCTTTGGCATGGAGTGGTATAAGGTGCATGACGAAGCCGAGCGGCTGGAACATGCCGTCTCTGGCGACTTCGAGGCCATGCTCTCGCGCAAACTGGGCCGCGGAGGCCCGTGTCCGCATGGCAATCCACCGACGCCCGAGTCGCCCCGCAGCAGGCGCAAACGCGGACTGCTGTTGCTCTCCGAGTCCCAACCCGGCAGCCGATACGCAGTGCAAAGCGTTTACGAGCGCGACCGCAAGCTGGGGGAGTTCCTGGAAAATCTGGGCATTCGCCCGGGCGCCGACATCGCGGTCCACCAGCGCAATTACGACGACACCCTGAGCCTGGCGACCACCGCGGGCCGGGTCTCGCTGGGCCGCAGTGCTGCAGAAAAAGTCTGGGTGGCGCCCGCCAACGAGGATATCCCATCTCGCACCAAGAAGAATTAACCATGGTTTAATATTCTCTGTATACTTTGGCTAAGGATGCGGCAATCGCGACGGTGACCCATCGTTCCACCAATTTCTTTTCGTGGTCTGAATTTTGAATACAAAACCTCACGCCTGGGGAAATCCGCACGCTTCCACACCACCCGATGGAATTGCGACCGCGGGACATGTGTCTCTGGAGGGGATGCACAGTACCGTCGAAGTGCCGCACCATCAAGCTGGATTTTGGGAGCAGTGGCGGGCATTTGTTGGGCCGGCGATTCTGGTCAGCGTCGGCTACATGGATCCGGGCAACTGGGGCACCGACCTGCAAGGCGGTGCTCAGTTCAAATACGGGCTTTTGTGGGTGGTCGGTCTGGCCAGCCTGATGGCCATCTTCATGCAGGTTATTTCTGCCCGGCTGGGCGTGGTGACGGGCAAAGACCTCGCCCAATGCTGTCGCGACTGGTATCCCCGCTGGACCCGCTGGCCCAATTGGCTGATGAGCGAGGTCGCCATTGGCGCTTGCGATTTGGCCGAGGTGCTGGGAAGCGCCGTTGCCCTGAACTTGCTGTTCCATATCCCGCTGCTCTGGGCGGTCATCATCACCGGCCTGGACGTGCTGTTGCTCCTGGCTTTGCAGCGATTCGGGATGCGCACCATCGAGGCGGTCGTCGTCCTGCTGATCGCCACCATCGCGGTCTGCTACTTCATCGAGATTTTTGTTCTCCCGCAGACCCGGCCTAGCTTCCTGGAGATGGGCCGGGCGCTGGTTTCACCGAACCTTCATCAGGCCGGGATGTTGTACGTCGCCGTCGGTATCATCGGCGCCACCGTGATGCCCCACAACCTTTACCTGCACTCGGCCCTGGTGCAGAGCCGCCAGTTGCAGAAGGACGAGCCGTCCATTCGGAGTGCGATCCGCTTCAACAGCATTGACTCCGTCGTGGCCCTGAGCATCGCCTTCTTCGTCAATGCGGCGATTCTGGTGCTCGCTGCCATGGTGTTCTTTGGCAAGGAAAGCGCGACGGTGGCCGGCGGCCAAGTGGTCACGTTCAGCGCATCGAGTGACTGGATTCGCGTCGCTTATTTGACCCTGGCGCCGTTGTTGGGGGCAGGTCTCGCCAGCACGCTGTTTGCGGTGGCATTGCTGGCGAGCGGTCAGAGCAGCACCATCACCGGCACCCTCGCCGGGCAAGTCGTGATGGAAGGCTTCATGCACTGGCGGATTAAGCCCTGGGTGCGGCGGCTTATTACCCGCACTCTGGCCATTCTGCCGGCGGTCTTCGTTATCGGCCTGCGAGGCGACAGCAGCGTTACTGATCTGCTGATTCTCAGCCAGGTCGTGCTGGCGCTGCAGCTTCCGTTCGCCATGTTCCCGCTGCTGCACTTCACCAGTTCCCGCAAGCGAATGGGGACGTGGAAGAACGGCTGGTTCCTCCTGATTGCCGGTTGGGGCAGTGCTATTCTGATCACCGCAATGGACGTTTACGGCCTGCCAGACTCCCTCAAAGCTGCGTGGCGCGTCATCATCGGCGGATGAGGCCGAGCACCACAGCGCGGCGGAGCCGCAACCAAAGACGCGGGGTATTTTGGCTAGATTTTTCACCACGGAGGCACAGAGGACACGGAGAAAACAAGAAAGCTCCGTGCTCTCCGTGCCTCCCGTGGTGAATTCGTCGCGTCTTGACAAGAATTTGGCCGTACAGACGAGACAACTATGTACGAAACCATTCTCGTGACCTTGGACGGCACACCAACCGACCGGGCGATCATCGAACACGTCAAGCAGCTCGCCAAACTCGCTCACAGCCGTCTGGTGTTGCTGCATGTGGCCGATGGATGGGCAGCTCGAACCTACGGCCGGGATGCAGTCAGTGCGGAAATCTCCGAAGACACCGCGTATCTGGAAAAGGTTCGGGCAGAGTTTCAAGCCGTGGGCATTCCTGCCGAGGCCGAGTTGGCGTACGGCGAACCAGTCAAGGAAATCATCAAATGGGTCCAGCAGAAGGGTTGCGACCTGGTGGCCATGAGCACCCACGGACACCGCTTCCTCGCCGACCTTTTTCTCGGCACCACCGCCACTCAAGTTCGGCACAGTATCAGTGTGCCCGTTCTGCTGCTCCGGGCAAAGTGAGTGTTGCTGTTCTTACTACCTACCCGAGCACTCCTCTTTCCACGTTCGCAGTGGGCACCCCCCTCCCCCTGGCCTTATTATTTGGAATCTGTAACTTGCGCAGAATTTAAACAGCAACTTATTGACTCCCAAAGACTTATAGCAAAATCTTGATTCGCAAGGACTTGTCAAGCGGTTCCAGCGCAAGATATTGAAAATAAAGATCGGCAAGATCCGGCCACGAACAGCAGAACTGCTAATCATGATAATCACGATAATCAACTTAACAAGCTCGCTTGACTATCATGATTATCAATGTCACGCGAGTGCAATCGGACCAAACGACTCCCCGCCAGCGGTCAAATTGTCAAAGATCGTAGGGCCCCAGCGCCGCCAAAGCGGGGTCGCATCGGGTAGAGACACTGAGCCTCTGGCCAACAGTGTCACGCATCAGCTCGCCGTTGTCGGTGACTATGCTCACCTGCCATTGTGACGGTCGAAACACTCCCGCCTGCGGGACGGCATTCCAGGTTTTGAGCGGATTTGGATCCCAGCTTAGCGCCCAAAGGAAGGGCGCGAAGCTGGGGCACCAGGCACAATGTCTTGTCGCCTGTAGTCCCACAAATATGCGGTTGCCCCGCTGCCCTGCGAAAGCGCACAATCTCTGCCATGAAAAGGCTAGTGCTGATATTCGCGCTACTTGTGTCGGTGAGCGTATGCCTTCATTCGTCAGAAGCTCGGCGTGATGGAAATTGGTGGAAGAGCCAAACAAGGGCGTTGAAGCTAGATTACATGGTTGGTTTCTTTGATGGAATGAGGCTAGGCTATAACTTCAGCTATTGGGAGTTTGCTCAAGATGACGCTGCTCACGGCAATGCTGATTGTGTCTCCAAGGTTGGTAAATCCTACAATTCATTGAACGACAAATATTTTAGCAACGTTACTAACGACCAAATCGTTGACGGCTTGGACGTGTTCTATTCGGATTATCGAAACCGACGAATCAAGATTGCCGATGCAGTCTGGCTGGTAGTAAATGAAATGGCAGGTACACCGCGGAAAGAGCTGGACAAATTGATTGAATCCTGGCGCAAGAGGCTCTGCGGATTGAAAAAGGTCCCCTGTCCGGTGCCCCGGGGCAGAGGAAGGTTCGGGCCGGCCCACCGAGCATTTTCAACTCACGATCTCTGGCCGTCCGTTCCGACTCGATCTCCACCACTCCGTTGACCCCAAGTCAGGTAACCTGGGCCATTATTTCATTCGACCAGAGAACTCATTGTCCGATCTCAAACAGTATTCCGCCCACGTTAACGTCCAAACGAGGGACGCGAACGTGGGGCACCAGGCTGTGGGAAGGTAATAACAATAGTATCTGTGGTTCATATCAACTTGAGAATCATGTGAGGCTTGGGGCATGAAGCGAGTCTTTGCTATAGCTGTCGTTGCCTACCTGGTCGTCCTTGCGATTGTGCTTCATGCGTCCATTAAGGATTTCTTGTGGACGCATCCGTGGTGGCATAGCACGCTGGCGGCTCTGCCCACAATCGCCCTAGCTGTCTTCGCCTGCCTCGATTGGCACGACTCCGGTGAGGCCAACAGGCTACGGAATGAGGCAAACGTCCTCCGTAAACGCATCGCCGACCTGGAAGCGGAGCGCAACCAACACCTTCAACAGATCGCCAAGAACACAGAGAAGCCAGTTACGCAGGCCGAAAGAAATGCAGAGGCTCTTCGCAAGCACCTTAGAGCCAACGTGTTGGTGAGTGAAGGACAAGGGAGCTGGAGCAACACGCCGGAAATCGTGGCAGTCAGCGACGATAGCATAGTCACCTTGTTTACGCCGCGTGGCTCTTCCTCGTCTTCTGCGTGGTGCGTCAACGTTCATTGTGGTGAATTAGAGATTTCGGACATTCCCCAAGGCTCTTGTCCTTTACGGCTCAAGGTGATCAAACGATACGGGCCTGATGTCCAGCTAGGGGAAATCACAAAGTGGGAAGACCGTCTTCAACACGCGGGTGCTCCGACTTTTGCAAAGGGCGACACCGCCTACCACGCCACGTATCAGAAACCCGGTTCGCCCGAGACGCGGAGTCTCTATGTCCATGCGTCTAGCGACGGTGCCAACTCATTCATGCTTGAGGCATCCACGGGGGAGAGGGTTATAGGGAACAACGAAGAGATTTCTAAACGCTTCATGTTGCTGCAAATTGAGTACCAAGTAGCGGGCTTTACGCGTACCGGTTCCGGCTCAGGCAATACCCTGTATCGACTCTTTATTTGCTAAAGCGGAGAGCAAAAGAGTTTGCCGCGACCTACTTATCTGGCTACGAGAAGATCATGGAAGTTGCTCGCCAGCGAAATCCCAATCGCGGCCTGACCCAGTCCGAGGATGTGCGCGCTGTATCGCGGCCTTGTGCCATCCGGCCACCTATTGGCTCACTGGCAATACGCTGCATGTAGACGGCGGAGAGAACATCGTAGGATGAATCGCATGACGCAAGAATTGGAATTAGACTGCCTCGACCAGTTGGAAGCGACCCCCGCGATCCTGCGCGGATTGATGTGCGACCTGTCGGTCGAAGATACCGAATGGAAGCCCGCGCCCGACCGCTTTTCGGTAGCGGAAGTGCTCGCGCATCTTTCCCATTCCGAGGGCCACTGCTATCGAACACGCGTGGACCGGTTCGTGAGTGAGGAACTGCCGGAGTTCGAGCCGGATGAGGCGCAGATGTACCTGGAGTTGTACCGCAATGCCAATGCGGAAGATGCCTTCGGCCATTTTGAAGAGCAGCGCGAAAACAACGTGGAGTATCTGCGGACCTTGCCGCGAAGCGCCGGTGAACGCCGCGCGAGGCACCAGGAGGCTGGCGAAATCACCCTGCAACAAATGCTGCATGAGTGGACCATGCACGATCTGGGACATATCCGGCAGATCGCTGAGCTGGTGAGAGCGCGAAAACACCTGCAGGCAGCGGGAAAACTGGGCGATAGCTACCGCCTGAAACCATAGGACCGCCCGGCGCTGTCTGAAACCTCACGTTTGTGTCATTCCGTCTTAAGCTTTTATCAACCTGCGAACTACGGGCCTATCCACTTGCCTCCCCGGCGATTTAAGATAAGTAGGTTCCGCGTTGTTGGAATCCGCGCCCTCTTACAGCTCCTCAATATAGAAGGGACTCATTCATGAATAGCTTTAGCAGTCGTTCCGTCCTCCGCGTGGGCAAGCGGGAGTTTGAAATCTACCGTCTTGACGCTCTGGAAAAGCATGGCTGCTCCACCGGCCACCTGCCTTACTCGCTGCGCATTCTGCTGGAGAACCTGCTCCGCCGCGAAGACGGCAAGTCGGTGAAGGCCGACGACGTGCGCGCGCTCACCTCCTGGACCGGCAAGACCGTCCCCGTGCAGGAGATCGCGTTCATGCCCAGCCGCGTGCTGCTGCAGGATTTCACCGGCGTGCCCGCGGTGGTCGATCTCGCCGCCATGCGCGATGCCATGAAGGCGCTGGGCGGCGATCCCAAGTTGATCAATCCGCTGCAACCGGCGGAGCTGGTGATCGACCACTCGGTGCAGGTGGATGAGTTCGGCACCCCGCAGGCGTTCCAGCTCAACGCCGAACTGGAGTTCTCGCGCAACAAAGAGCGCTACGCGTTCCTGCGCTGGGGACAGACCGCGTTCAAGAACTTCGCCATCGTGCCGCCCGACACCGGCATCGTGCACCAGATCAACCTGGAATACCTGGCGCGCGTGGTGTTCGTCGGCGCGAACGGCGAATCCGGCAAGCCGCTGGCCTATCCCGACACGCTGGTCGGCACCGACTCGCACACCACCATGATCAACGGCCTTGGCGTGCTCGGCTGGGGCGTCGGCGGAATCGAGGCCGAGGCCGCCATGCTGGGGCAGCCGGTTTCCATGCTGATCCCGCAGGTCGTCGGCGTGCGCCTGAAGAACCAGTTGCGCGAAGGCTCGACCGCGACCGACCTCGTCCTCACCGTGACCGAGATGCTGCGCAAGAAGGGCGTCGTCGGCAAGTTCGTCGAGTACTTTGGGCCGGGCCTGGCATAATCTCGCCGCTCGCCGATCGCGCCACTATCGCCAACATGTCGCCCGAGTACGGCGCCACCTGCGGCATCTTCCCGGTGGACGAAGAGACGCTGCGCTACCTCCGCCTCAGCGGACGCACCGCAGAACATATCAGCACTCGTCGAGGCCTATTTCAAGGAGCAGGGCCTGTTCCACACCGCCGATACGCCCGAGGCGGAATACACCGATGTGCTCGAACTCGATCTCGCGACGGTCGAGCCGAGCATCGCCGGCCCGAAGCGTCCCCAGGACCGCGTGGCGCTCTCGGCCGCTGCGAAGTCGTTCGAGCAGGCACTGCCCAGCCTGCTCAAGCCGGGCCAGACAGGTGCCTCCGAAGCAGGAAGCACGTTGGGAGAGCGAAGGCGGACGATCCCGCCGGAATGGATTCGCAGGCCGACGTTGTCGAAGAGCACGTGGTGCTTGACAAAGCCTTGACTCACGGCAGCGTGGTCATCGCCGCCATCACCAGTTGCACCAACACCTCGAACCCGTCGGTGCTGGTCGCCGCCGGATTGGTGGCGAAGAAGGCGGTCGAGAAGGGCCTGACGGTTCCGTCATGGGTGAAGACCTCGCTCGCGCCCGGCTCGATGGTGGTCACGGAATACCTCACGCGCTCCGGCCTGATGCCCTACCTGGAGAAGCTGAAGTTCAACCTCGTGGGCTACGGTTGCACGACTTGCATCGGCAACTCCGGCCCGCTGCCGCAGGAGGTGTCCAGCGTCATCACCGACAAGGACCTGGTGGTCGCGTCGGTGCTCAGCGGCAATCGCAACTTCGAAGGCCGCATCAACTCCGAAGTGCGCGCCAACTACCTGATGTCGCCGCCGCTGGTGGTGGCTTTCGCGCTCGCCGGCCGCGCCGACATCGACATGTACAACGAGCCGCTCGGCTACGGCGGCAACGGCCAGCGCAAGCCGGTATTCCTGAAGGACATCTGGCCGACCGCGAAGGAAGTGACGACGTGGTTCGCCAAGTACATCACCGGCGACCTCTTCCAGAAGACCTACAGCGACGTCTTCAAGGGCGACGAGCGCTGGCGCGGTCTCAATGTCCCGCAGGGCGAGACCTTCGCCTGGGACGACGGCTCGACCTACGTCAAGAATCCTCCCTACTTCGACAACATGCCGAAGACACCTGCGCCGGTGAAGGACATCTCCGGCGCGCGCGTGCTCTGTTATCTCGGACAACAGCGTCACCACCGACCACATCTCGCCCGCCGGCTCCATCAAGCACAATAGCCCGGCGGGACAGTACCTCATCGCCCACGGCGTCAAGCCGGTGGACTTCAACTCCTACGGATCGCGCCGCGGCAATCACGAAGTCATGATGCGTGGCACTTTCGCTAACGTGCGCCTGCGCAACAAGCTCGTTCCCGAGCGTGAAGGCCCACACACCCGCCATCTGCCCGACGGCCAGGAGATGTTCATCTTCGATGCATCGGAGAAGTACCGCGCCGAGGGCGTACCGCTGATGGTGCTCGCCGGCAAGGAATACGGCTCCGGTTCGTCGCGCGACTGGGCGGCGAAGGGTCCGATGTTGCTCGGCGTGCGCGTGGTGCTGGCCGAGAGCTTCGAGCGCATCCATCGCTCGAATCTGGTAGGCATGGGCATTCTGCCGCTGCAGTTCCTCGACGACGAGACCGCCGAAACCAACGGCCTCACCGGCGAGGAGTCGTTCGACATCGTTGGCATGACGCGATGTGCTGAAGAACTTCGCTCCAGGAAAGACCGTGAAGGTACGAGCCACCAAGGCCGACGGCACGGCGACGGAATTCGACGCCACGGTGCGCATCGATACGCCGCAGGAAGTGCAGTACTACCAGCACGGCGGGATTCTGCAGTACGTGCTGCGGCAGTTGTTGCAGTAAAAAATGGCAAGCGACGAGCAATAAGCAACCAGGACGGGCAGGACCACGTCTCCTGACTTTTTGTCAGAGGCGTCAGCGCCGGAACATGCTGATGAATTAAAATGGCCGCTGCACGCCGCTCGTCTGAAACGCAATCCCCAACAAGGAGCAATCATGAAATACGTCGTCCGCTGCTTTGTGACCGCAATCCTTTTCTCCTGCGCCGCCTGGGCCCAGTGGTCCTCTGATCCGTCACAGAATCTCGCGCTCACGAACATCCCCGGCGCCGATCAGGTCCAGCCCAAGATATTGCCACTGCCCAACAACAGCTGGTATGCGAGCTGGTTCAACAATAACCCCAACGATCCGCCCCCCAATGGCTACGACGTTTATTACCAGATGCTCGACCCGAACGGCTATGAGCAGTTTCCGCACGACGGCATTCAGGTAGCCAAACTGACTCTGAGCTCGACCGAAGACTACGGCCTCGCAATCGATGGCAGCGGCAATGCCTTGCTCGCTTTCCTCGACGACCGCAAAGACCCCGACAACCCGCAAGTCACCGCCGCCAAGATGAGTCCCTCCGGCCAGCCACTGTGGGGCCCCTCGGGCGTGTCCCTGACCTTTGACTCTAACTTCCACGCTGCGCCGAAGATTGCCGCCACCAGCGATGGCAACATCGTTGTCGCCTGGACGAGCAACAGCGCGGTCATGCTGCAGAAGCTCGATCCCAACGGCCATCCTCTGTGGGTTGGAAGGACGGTATTCGAGTACGGCGTCACCGTGCAGGAGACCGGCTTCAACTACTCGCTCGCCGACCTGCACGCCGCCGACAACGGATCGGTTATCGTTTCCTGGGTTCGCAACAAGGGCTTCGGCAGCAACAACTACCTTTATGCCAACAAGGTTTCGGGCAGTGGCCAACTGCTGTGGGGCGCTGGGAACGTCAAGGTCTTCGATGGCGGCTCGCTCCAGTTCGGCGAGTTCCCTTACTTCGTTCCCGACGGTGACGGCGGCGCGGTGTTCTCGTGGTATAGCAGCAGCCCGAGTCTGCAGGTATATGCACAGCACATTCTGTCGGACGGAACCGAAGCCTTCGGGCACAACGGCGCGGTGGGTTCGACCAACCAGTTCAACGTGAGGGTCTCTCCGTCGGCCTCCTATTATCCGGCAACTCAGGAGACGTTTTTGTTCTGGACGGAAGAGGATTCCAACCAGATCGAGAATGGCGTCTCGGGACAGAAATTCAACGCCGCGGGTGCACGCCAGTGGGGCGACACCGGATTGCCGATCGTGCCGCTCGGCGACGACACCCAGACCTGGGTTGAGAATGTCCAGACCGGCACCGGCGCCCTGGTGTTCTGGGTTGATTCTCCCGGATACGGCTCTGGCACCCTTCAGGCCGCCAAGCTTGATGGAGCCGGCAATTTCGTGTGTCCGCAGTTTGGGGTCTCGACCGCTTCGGCCGACAAGTTCCGGCTGTGGGCCGGTATCGCATCATCCGGACTCGCCGCCGTGGCCTGGGAGGACGATCGCAACGGCGAGAACGATATCTTCATCCAGAATGTAAACCCTGACTGCTCGTTGGGCATCGAGGATCGGATGCGTCTGAGGCGGTAAGGGAGGTAGGCACCTTTCGGTTGCGTGCCCCACTCAAGCTTGCTTGGGTGGGGCTTTCCGCTTGGACGACGTTTCCTCGGTAGTACGGGCCCGAAGTCCATTCCTGGGTTGATTTCAGCGCGAGCACTTTAACCGTAGGTCGTTTCGGAAATAGGAATCACATTCCTAACCGCGCACCCAGCAAATCATGGCCCCTACACGGGCCGGCCGCTTACTCCGCCATTAGCGAAAGAACTCTATTTACAGCTCGGAGTTCCACAGAATGTGGCTTGCATCAAGAACACCTCGTAAGGCACGAAGGGGGACACGGTAAAATAATACGTCACACTGCCGTCTTTATTAACATTATGTTGTCCGGTAAAATATGGTCCATAGGGGCCCGCATTTGTATCGTCAATCTGTACTGGCATTTTTCTTTTAGGATTATACCAAGGAGCGTTGTTGGAGGTTATGGGATCACTATCATGATGATAGATCTCTTTAGCTAAAGTGTCCTCGGTAAGTAGAACCGAAACTTCTTCGCTCCATGGGCCCCACGGCAGCGAAGAGAATCGAGCAACAATGCCCCCAGTGGGTGCTTCCCTGTGGTGCGAGTACATTAAGATAAACCTATGCAATTCATCGCTCCAGATAACTCCGTGTTCGCCGACCGAGGGCTTTCCGGTAAGGTTCCAATTTGAGAATAACGGCTGCGCCGAACTCTCGTCGTGTGACCATCCCGATGCGCCACTCTTTGCATTAACCAGGTACCACCAGGCTCCCGTCCCCGACTCTATTTTGCCGGCATCAACCGCAGCAAGGTATAGGTTACTGGTGTTCTTCCAGCTCGTGCCAAACAACAAGATTACTTGCTGTGCACTTTGCAATTCCTGAGGTAAGCCGCCAAGCATGCCATCCGCCGCCAGGGCGGCATGGGAAAATACCAGCGGCGCAGGACGAATAAATTTTCCAGCCCCATCTCTTTCATTGGGTGGAGAGGAAATATCTACAATTTCAGGATGGGCAGAGGCCACATACAACTTTGCAAACACTGGCGGGTTCTTTGCGCTAAAACGTGTCAACGGTTCAGTCGATTTCGTCAAAATTGTTTCCAAGTGAAAGTAACTGTGCTTTGCTATGCCGGTTGGTTGAATCATGTCAGAGTAGAACATGTATAGATACCCGTTGTAATAAAAGGTACCAACGGGCGTTTCAGCAGGTCCGGTACCTTCGCTTTCCGCTAAACCATTTATGGTGATTGGCTGAAAAGCAGGTTGGAAAGGGCTGTGCGCAGGGTTAGTATAGAATTTGAGAAGCGGGCAACCGCTCGTATCGGGTGTAGGATGATGGTTCCCGGCACTTAGCTGGCTGATGAGGCCTGGAATGTAATGGCAGTTAGCCATGGGTTGATTAGGCATATATGCGATGCTGTCTGCGCCGCGATTTTCCGTATAGCGAATGAAGTCTCCGTCGCGATCGCGATAAGCGCCTAGGGTATCGCCGAAGAAGAAAATAATTTGGTTGTCAACTTGTACCGGATATCCTTCATCCGTGCCAAAAACACCGAAATTGGTTAGCGTTTTATTTGGGGTTGGGCCCTTATAATAAATACCATTGACGTAGAGTTGAAGCGTTTCGCCGGTGAGTGGCATAACAGCTGCTACATCCTTAATGCCTAGGGGCACCGCAGACGAGGTGTCAGATACCGTACCGGCTGGATGTATGGGACTGCCGGCCAAAGCTTTAAAGACTAATGGGCAAGCCAGCAAACAACTTATGGCTGTTATAAGAAAAGTGTTTATTGGTTTTGTCATGTTGTACTCTTGGTCCCCTCGTCGGATACCTCGCGAACTTGAATCGATTCCTGCCGGTCTCGCAAGCTTTTGCAACCAGTGCGCCAACCCTGCGCCGCAGCTGACTACTGAGCTATCGCCCTGATGAAGCAGGGGCACCACCTGACAACTCTCTTGGCCTTGTCTTATCTTACATGGACTAAGTTAACTCTTATGCCGCTCGCTGAATTTTGGTTGCCTCAGGTTGAAGCGGCGGTCAGAGCCGGGTAATCGGCTGGCGTTGGCTACGACTTTCGTTGCTCATTTGGGCCAGCGGAAATCGGTGCCCCGGTCCTCATTGGCCTTGGTAGTCGCGGGCACATCCAGCTCAGCGATGGGAATTTTGCGGGAGCGCTGTTCGGTGAAGACCCAGAGGGTTTTCCCAACGATGGCGTAATTCTGAATTTCCTCGGTGTGCCGATCGCGGAACACCAGCACGGTCTCCGCATGGACCTGGGCTTTGGGTGGCGATGGCACTGGACTCGGCTGCTGCCGCTGGGCTTGGTCTTCCCGCAAGCGCGCCACTTCCTGGTTCAGACGATCAATCTCCTCTTGCTGAAGCTGGTTGGTCTGAGCGTTTACGGCGGAGTTGTCAGGATAGGCATAAACGTAGTTCGGATAGTTTTGCTCTGGATGCGAATAGCTGTTGTCATACCAGCCGACACCACCGTACCATCCCCACCCTGGATACCAAGATAACCCGTATCCGTAGCCCCAGGGATATCCTCGCCCCCAATACCCATAACGATAGGGATAATAACCGTACGGAGGACGCTGCCAGCCCGGTCCGTGAAAGCCCCCTCCCCAATACGCACCGGTACGTGGAGCGCCGGCATAAACTGGGCCCCGACTGAACCCGCCTCCGCCATGCGCGACGAATCCGCCACGCCCGCCGCCCATGGGCATTCCGCCGCGGCCGCCTCTTTGCCCCCAGACCGGAATGGTAAGCAGAGCTGCTCCTAACGCCGCCATGAAGACCCAGCGTCGCATACCAATATTATCGCTCTAACACGGGCAGTGGGCGCGTCAGAATTGGACGAAATCGGCGGCATGCGATCTTTTTACTTTGTCACCATCGCGTCGTTAGGGGCATCACGGATCGGCAATATCGCACGCTTTGGACAAGGCAGGGAGGAGTAGGCTGGTCTTATTGACGGCTGAAGAACAGGCGACTTGGTGGCCTGGCTGCGGCTGCTTTTTGTGACCCACCTCACTGACTCCAAAGAATATCCCTCCTATCGTTATCAGTTGCACTGCTCAACTTCCTCCGTTTGAAAGGCACTTATATATGTCTACTGCTACTGCTTCCACGACCTCGCGGGTCCTGAACTCCAGTCTTGCCAGCCGCATCATGAGCGCCGAAGAAGCTGCCGCGCTCATCCGCTCCGGCCACCAGATCGGCATGAGCGGATTCACCGGTTCCGGCTATCCCAAGGCGGTGCCGCTGGCTCTGGCCCGCCGCATCGCCGACGCCAACCTTCGGGGGCAGAAATTCCAGGTCAGTATTTTCACCGGCGCATCCACCGGCCCCGAGCTCGACGGCGCGCTCGCCATGGCCGGCGGTATTCACCTGCGGCTTCCGTACCAGTCGGACCCCGAGACTCGCAAGCGCATCAACGCCGGCGAAATGGAGTACATGGACATCCACCTGAGCCACGTGGCGCAGTTCGTGGAATACGGTTTCCTGGGCAAGCTTGACCTGGCGCTCATCGAAGTTACAGCAGTGCTGGAAGACGGCCGCCTGGTGCCTAGTTCCTCGCTCGGCAATAACAAGACGTGGATCGAGCAGGCCGAAGGGGTGATCATCGAGGTCAACGCCTGGCAGCCGGCGGAACTCGAGGGCATGCACGACATCTACTACGGCCTACAGCCGCCCCCGAATCGCGGGCCTATTCCTTTGACACATACCGGCCAGCGCATCGGCAGCCCGTATCTTGAGGTCCCGTCGGAAAAGGTCATCGCAGTTGTGCTGACGGATTCACCCGACCGCAACAGCCCGTTCAAGGCACCCGATGAGGCCTCGCGCCGTATCGCCGGGCACATCCTGGAATTTCTCGCCTGGGAAGTGAAAAAGGGCCGCATGCCGGAGACGCTGCTGCCGCTGCAATCGGGCGTCGGCAACATTGCCAATGCTGTGCTCTTTGGCCTGGAAGAGGGCCCGTTCGAGGGGCTCACGTCCTACACAGAAGTCATCCAGGACGGCATGATTCGGCTGCTAAAATCGGGCAAGCTGACGGCCGCGTCGGCCACTGCGTTCTCGCTCAGTCCCGAGATGCTGACTGAAGTCAACGCCGATATGGCGAAGTATCGCAAGCAGATCGTGCTGCGCCCGCAGGAGATTTCCAACCATCCTGAGATCATTCGCCGCCTCGGAGTCATCGCGATGAACGGCATGATCGAAGCTGACATCTACGGCAACGTCAACTCGACGCATGTGATGGGATCGCGCATTCAGAACGGCATTGGCGGATCGGGCGACTTCGCGCGCAACGGATACCTTTCCATCTTCATGGCGCCCTCGACCGCGCAAAAGGGCACCATCTCGACCATCGTTCCGATGGCCTCCCACGTGGACCACACCGAGCACGATGTCTCGGTGGTTGTGACCGAGCAAGGCTTGGCTGATCTGCGCGGACTCTCGCCTCGCCAGCGCGCCCATCTCATCATCGAGAAGTGTGCTGCGCCGGATTACAAGCCTTTGCTGCTCGACTACCTTAACCGCGCCGAGCGCCTGTCGTACGGACGCCACACACCGCACCTGCTCAGCGAGTCGCTGGGCTGGCACAATCGCTATTTGCGCTCTGGCCAGATGCGGCCGCAGAGGGAAGATTAACGAGACACACGTCCAGCGTTCTCGGCTTGCATACGAGCAATGAGGAGACTTCTAGAACATGGATGAACCTGTCCTTCCATCTTCGGCGACGAAACTGGTCAACCGGCTGTTGAAGCTGAAAGCCGCCAGATACAACCAACATCAAAAGACTCGTAGGCGAAAGTCTCGCCGTAAGACGCTGGGGTCGTCGGCACGCCACGATGTGCTTAACAAGACTGGCAGGAGGTGCCACATCTGCGGCGGCTTAATTGAGGAGCGTTGGCAGGCGGATCACGTCTTGGCGCACAGTGGCGGCGGACTGCACTCAGCTGAAAACTACCTTCCGGCGCACCGGCTCTGTAACAACTATCGGTGGGATTATTTGCCAGAGGAATTTCAGTGGATTCTGAAGATAGGCGTCTGGGCCCAAAACCAAATGAAAACCGGTAGTACTCTTGGTTCGGAGATGGTCGAACACTTCTTTGCATACGAGATTCGCAGGCAAAAGCGGCGTCAGGACGCGTAGCCAAACCACGGGGTACCGTTGAAGACCTACCGATTGCCTACTTGTTTTCCTTCACTCGCAGGCGCAGGTACACATTCACGCCCAGCGGATGGTCTCCGTAGTACGGCTTAATGGCGTCCGGAATGCCATAGAACATGACGTTCGCTCCGACTCCCGTTTCCACGTTCCAGAAAATGCCGATATCGCGGGTATATCCCACAATATAGGAGCTGATGTCGAACCAGCGGCTGCCCGTCTCGGCCAAGAGTTTCTCGGCGAGCGCCGGGTCGTTGGCAAACAATTCGTCGCGCTGGCTCCATTCGTAGCGGCCGGTAAGAAAGTTCTTCTCCTTGAAAGGCACGACGGTTTCGGCCAGCACGGCGTTGGTTCCGTATCTGCCCGAGGTCTTCCAGTTGCGGCCCCAGATAAAGCTGGTCGCAAGCGCGTTACCCTCAGGTCGCGGCAAAATGTACTCGACAGATGCGGTGGTGCGCACGACATCGCCGGGCTCGAGCGCTTCGATCCGGGTCAGATGTCCAGCGGAGACCTGTGCCAGCCACCTTGACGTTGGCGCGAAGGTCAATCGTCCGGAGTAGGAATTCATCGCGCCGGATTGAATGTTCCAGCGGTTCTCATCCGGCTCGGCGCCGTGAAAGCCCGATGCCTCGAGTCGAAGCGTCTTGTACGACAGCCCGGCCGTGAGCACGTTGTAGAGGATGTGGGTGGAATCCTCCCAGTGGTGTCCGAGCGTGCTCTGCGGAATCTCCGAGGCTGAAGCGCGATGCGGATATGCGACCGGGCCCAGCGCCGGATCGCCGACCGGCGCGTAATACACGTCCCAGAGCGCGTGCTCGCCGAGCCTATGTGCATACTGAACGCTTAATTCCATCACAAAGTCGTGCGGGTGTTGGCCGTTGACGATAGGCTTGCCGTAAGCGGTTTCGCCGGTCTGGAAAAGTAGTGGATAGAACTCGCCGCTGATGGTTGCGGGTTCGAGGCTGAGCATCGTGCGCAGCATGATGTCACCGCCGCCGAAGCGATGTACCGCGCTCAGCATTCCCCAGTTCGTCGAGTAGAACTTGTCGGCGCCGAGCGGACCGTTCTGCTGGGTATCCACGAGGAACGCCTGCGCCATCCACATCAGGCGCCAGTCGCCGGCATTGGTCATCAGCATCGGCATCGGCCAAGCGGACGGCTGAAAGCCGGTACCAGAAGACTCGCGCATGAAGAAGGCGCCTGCTGAATCCTCGCCGTGACCCATATGCTGCATGGACTCAGCCGGCATTTGCATGTTCATGCCTGCGTGCAGGTCGGCCTCGTGGGGCGATGTTGAGGATTGTGCGCCCGCAATTGTTGACAGCAGGGAAACCAGCAGCAGCAATGAGCTGCATCTTCGCGTTGTTTGTCCGGGTTGGCGGCGCCAGTCAAACACTCGGCACTCTCCGGCCCACTGTCAATGCCACTGAAATGATTTTAGAAGATGGACGAAACCGAAATTGATTGGTTGACGCTTTGAAGCCGCGCCTCATGCAGCGTTCATGGCAACGCCGAGCTAATCAGCAACGAAGAAAAACGTCGCGCCGTTGCCAGCCGCGAGAACAGGGGGTCTGAATCACGGACCGGCGAGCGGCGCGACAGGTCGTCACATCAAAGATGAGACCAATGTAATTGCTCTGCACTGAGAACGCAGTTACACAGGTCACGTCGCAACGTGCGTCACTCACTGAAGACCTGTGCGCTACGTCTCATGACGATGTGCGGTCCATTTCGGGAAAAAGCGCCGCAACCAAAAAGAAAAGCCGCAGCGAGGCCGCGGCTTTGGAGTTCACCAGCGACGATTAATGTCTTTTCTTCTTGGCGGCTTTCTTCTTGGCCCCGCCCTTCTTAGCGGCTGTTTTGGCAGCCTTTTTCTTGGCCGGAGCTTTCTTGGCGGCCTTCTTGGCTGGAGCTTTCTTTGCAGCTTTCTTCGCCGGCTTAGCTTTCTTCGCCGCTTTCTTGGCAGCCTTTTTCTTCGCAGGAGCCTTCTTGGCCGCCTTCTTGGCAGCTCGCTTCACGGGCGGGCTCTTGCGCGGCGGAGGCGCGGCCGGCGCACGCGATTCCGTTGTGACCTCAGGCTCGGCTTCTTCTACTTCCACTTCTTCGACTACGATGGCAGCGGATTCCGGCTCCTCTTCTTCTTCCTCTTCCTCTTCGTATTCCTCGTCTTCGAGGGATTCGCCATAGGAACCGTCTCCGTAGTCATCCATCTCATCGTCTCGACGACTGTAAAGAGTTTCATCGAACGTCATGTGTATGTCCTCCTGATGTTGCCGGACTCCGCAAAAGTGAACGGAGGCAGCTCGCAAGGCTGAATTCAGATTTATACCAAACCACACCGCGACAAGCGCGCGATTATAGCACGCGGAACGACTACCGGACTGTGATCACGCGCCAGCCAAAATAACGCAACCGGCTTGTTGTAACAGAACCGCCGCGCCAAGGGAAGAGCGCAAACATGAACCGGTGACGAGTGACCAGCGACGCTAGCCGCGGGTCAGTGAATGACTAATACGTCACCGGCCCGCAGACTGGCAGCAAGCTTTGGGTTGTCGCGCTTCAGCGCCGCCACCGAGGTGTTATACGACTCGGCAATGCTGCTGAGGGTCTCACCCTTCTTTACCTTGTGGTATTTCGCCGACTTGGCGGTCGCAGTGGCCTTAGAGGTTGAAACCGCTTTGATTCCCTTGCCTTTAGCAGGAGCTTTGCTGTGACCGGATGACGCCACCTCCGGGCCAGCGGAGGTGGTCGGTTTGTAGATCAGCAGCGTGCGACCTGGAGCTAGAGCGGTGCCGCGCAAGCGGTTCCATTTCCTAATTTTATCGGCAGGGACCTCAAAGTCGTCTGCAACGGAATCTACAGTGTCGCCCTTGCGAACCTTGTAGTGCGTTGCATGATGCGAATAAGCCACCGTCTCGCTGGCCGGTTTGCCGGGAGCGATGGGGATGATCAGCTTCGAGCCGACCTTCACTTCCTCACCGGTCAGGCTATTGGCCTCAGCTATCGTGGAGGCCGAGGTGTGGTACTTACGGGCGATGGATGCCAACGAATCGCCATATTGCACTTCGTGATATCGCCACCAGGTGCGCATATCAACGGGGATAGCGGCGATGGCGTTCTCGTATCGCTCCCGCGATCCGGCGGGCAGATTCAGCGTAAAGCCCTGGTCCTTCGGAGTGGTCAGCCGTAGCAGGCTGGGGTTCAGCTCCTGTAGGTGGTCGACCGAAGTATCCACGCACTCGGCCACCAACCGCAGGTCAACAGGATAGGTGATGTTGACTTGATCGACTTGCTGCGGGGGCTCGGAAGTCACAAGCTCCAGACCGTATTGCCCGGGATTCTTCAACATGATGGTTTCGGCCAGGATGATGGGCACGTAGTTCTGGGTCTCCTGCGGCAGAACGCCGCGGCGATAAAGCTCCCAGAAATCGGCATAGCCAGTCCGTTCCACCGCATGCTGAACCGTGCTCGCGCCGGAGTTGTACGCAGCCATTGCCAGATACCAGTCGCCAAACTGCTTGTACAGGTCTTTCAGGTGGCGGGCCGCAGCTAAGGTAGCTTTCTCGGGATCCTGGCGTTCGTCCACCCACCAGTTACGCTCCAAACCGTAGAGAGCGCCGGACTGAGCCATGAACTGCCACATGCCACGCGCTCCCGCCCGCGACAGTGCCAGGGGCTGGAAGCCTGACTCCGCTTGCGCCAGGTAGATCAGGTCTTGAGGCACTCCTACCTGCTTTAGGGTGTGGGAGATCATGTCACGATAGCGGCCTGACCGGGCCCAGGCGTGTTCCAGCGTGGCGCGCCCGCGTTGGCTGGAGAAGTAGTTGATGAACATCGCGACCTGGTCGTTGAGTACCAGCGGCAGGTCCGACTTGGTCGTCTTGATCTCGGCTTCGGCCTTAGCTTTGATGTTGGGATCAACCGGGAAGGTGATGTCGTTGGCCTCGTCGATCGGGGCGGGCTCAGAACGTGGCTCGGAAAAGCCATCGCCCTGCCTCAGGGCTACCATTTCCAGTTCGTGCACCGCCTCGACGATCTTGTCGAACTCACGCTCCAGCCGCTCATCATTACGGATGTCCAGGTCACTGGAAAGCAGGGTGTTGAACGCCTGGTCGAAGTTGACCTTGGCAGCTTCCAAGTGGCCAGCCTTATAGTTTGCCTGCCCAGCCGCATATTCCTTCTCTGCCTGGGCAATCAGGGCCTCAGCTGGGTCGGGCTTGAGATTTTGGGTTTGCTGGATCTTTTGCGGCGGATCGGCCTTGGGCTCGGCCTTGGGAGGAACGGCTTCCGTAACGTCGGGGGGAGTTACGTGGTTAGGAAGTAACGTGTTCTTCTTTGGTTGGGTGGTCTCGCACCCTGCGGTCAACAGGGCGGCTACGAGAGCGACCTGGAAAATGGCACGGTTAAGAAGTCTCATCTACTGCGAAACAGCCTCTCTGGCTTTCTTCTTGGCGGACCTGCGATGTTACTACGCGACGAATTTCAGGGTCAACGAAATGGGACGAGTCGCACGTAACCTGCTGCATCCACAAGTACTTGACGAAGCATCACTCAACTCGTTTGCGCCCTTCACTGCAACGCCTTTTCCAAATCGGAAATCAGGTCGCCCGCGTCCTCAATGCCAACGGAAAGACGAATAGTGGCTGGCGACACGCCCAGTAATTCCAACTGTTTGGCGCTCAGCCCGATGTGGGACGACAGCACCGGATAAGACACCGTCGATTCCACGCCACCAAGGCTGGTCGCCAGATACCAAAGCGTCAGCTTATCAATGAAGCGCTCGGCCGCTCGCCCGCCACCACGGATATCAAACGAGACCATCATGCCAAAGTCCTTCATCTGTTGACGCATGACCTCGTGGGCTGGATGGTCTGTGGACCCAGGATAGTAAACCCGCTCGACCTTGGGATGACGCTGAAGTGCCTCGGCAATCAGCGCTGCATTGCGGCAGGCACGCTCCACCCGCACGTGCAGCGTCTTCATGCCGCGCAGCAGGAGGTAGGCGCAGCCTGGATCGAGGCATCCGCCGGTAAGGATCATGGTTTGGCGTGCAGCATCCATCCACTTCCTCGATCCGGCGAGCGCTCCCGCGGTGAGATCGCTGTGCCCGCCCAGATACTTCGTGGCCGAATGCATCACGATGTCTGCACCCAGAGCAAGCGGCTTCTGCAGCACCGGTGTGGCGAAGGTGTTGTCCACAACCACGCATGCCTTGTGCTTATGGCCGAGCTCGGCGAGCGCAGCCACATCGACGCAACGCAGCGTCGGATTGGTGGGCGTCTCCACAAACAGCATCCGCGTCTTGCTGCTGAAGTAGCGGGTAGCATTCTTGATGTCGTGGTAGGGAATGAATCGCGTCCTGATGCCGCAGCGTGGAAGTATCTGCTCGAACAGCTTCACTGTTCCGCCGTAAACGTCGAGCATGGACACGATCTCGTCGCCTGACTGGCAGGCCACGAGCGCGGCTATGGTTTCCGCCGCCATGCCGCTGGAAGTAATCACCGCTGCTTCAGCGTCTTCCAGTTCAGCAATCTTCTGCTCTGCTGCCGCGACCGTAGGATTGCCGTAACGCGAATAGAGATACAGCTCGCGGTCGCCCTCAGCGTATCGCTTAAGGCCGTCGACGCCAGGAACCACGAACACCGAAGCTTGCGCAATGGGCGTCGTCAGCGGCACAGCCTGACCGTGCCGCTCTTCTCCCGAGTGCACGCAGCGAGTGGCGTCGGCACGTGGATTTGTCTGCTTCTTCATGGTCGTTCTTACGGCGAACAGGCGATTGTAATTGGCGGCGCTGGTTTCGCGGCGGGCAACGGCGCTAGTGAAAAAGGCGCGCTCTTCCGCGCGCCTCAGGTCCCTGCGATGCTTCTACTGCTGGTCGGCCGCGCCTCCGGGCTGGGCCTGGTTATCAACCCCAAGCTCATGAGGAGAAGGGATGCTCGCGGTATCAGGATTCAGCAGGCCCTTGTGATCCGGTCCCAAGCCGAGCTTAATCAGCGCTCGCGAGTCAGGAGTGAGCTTGGTCTGCCAGCCGTTGTCAGCCTGATATTTGACCAGCGCGTCTTTCGTGGATTCGTCCCAAGTGCCGCTGGGCTCGCCAGTGAGGTAATGCTGCTGAATCAGGGCGCTCTGGATCTCGCGGGTGCGGTTCTCATCGATACCGCGCTGTCCGTGTGAATGGGATGCGCTCTTTGTGCTCGGCTTGGAATGATGCTTGGAACTTGAAGCGGTGTGAGTTTTCGAGGGCTGGGAATGCTTCGGTTTTGGCTTAGTGGTTGTCTTTGTGGTGGTTGTTGTCGTTGCCGATGTCACGACGGCAAAGATCAACGACACACAAAGCACGACGGCGAATTGTATAAAACGATTCCAGGCCAGCAATAATCACCTTGTAAATCTATGAATTTCGGAATAACGCCTTATTGTAATGAAGCGTTAACGAAATGCAAGCAGAAAAACGACGTACGTTCCCAAAATGAAACAGTAGCGGCGCCGGGCATCGTTGCTGCTTTGATATCGCGGCGCCGCTGAATGGACTGCCTGAGTCACCGGCAGACCGGCGAACCTCTCGCCGGTTACGGCAGAGTCCCTCCCTCAAAGATCGTTGTATTGTCGCGGCTGCCACGCGGACGGACGAGGAACACCACATCCTGGCCGCTCTTGGCTTGCGACTCGATCTTGTGGAAGTCGGCTTCACTGTTCACCGGCTGTTTGTTGATCTCGAGGATCACATCACCACGAGCCAGCCCGCTGTTATCGCCGAAGCCATCTGGTTTCACGTCTTGCACGATGACACCTTTCGCGTTCGGCAACTTATACCGGTCAGCCATGTCCTGGGTGATGCCCCGAACCGTGATGCCGAACTTGCTCTCCTGCGGCTTGGCCGGCTCACCGCCCTCTTCCTGATCGCCGAGGCGGCTGGCAAACAGCTTGGAGCGGTCAGCAATGGTTACCTCTGCGGTCGAGTCCTTACCGTTGCGGACGTAGCCCAGCTTGGCGCTGGTTCCCGGCTTCAGAGAAGAAATCTCCGCCACCAGTTCGTCGCCCGTCTTGACCGGCTTGCCGTTCACCGAAACGATGGTGTCACCGGTTTTCAGGCCAGCCTTGTCAGCGGGGCCATTGGGTGTAACGCTGGCGATGGTCACGCCACTGGTGACACCGTACACACGCGCCACGGCGGGGTTCGGCACGGCATTGAACTCAACTCCGATGGAACCGCGCGCAACTTTGTGGTCCGGGCCAATCAACTGGTTGTAAACCGACACCACGGTGTTGGAGGGCATGGCAAAGCCGACGCCCTGATAACCGCCACCGCTGGTATAAATCGCAGTGTTGATGCCGATGACCTCGCCATTCATGTTGACCAGCGGACCGCCGGAATTGCCGGGGTTGATGGCGGCATCGGTCTGGATGAACGATTCGAACTGGCGGCCGGGAACGATGTTGCGGCCTTTGGCGGAAACGATGCCGGCGGTCACGGTCTCCTCGAGACCGAAGGGGCTGCCGACAGCGAGTACCCAATCGCCGACATCCATGGCGTCAGAATTGCCGAGCTTCGCCGCCGGCAACGGCTTCTTCGCGTCAATCTTGATCACCGCCAAGTCGGTTTCCTTGTCCACACCAATCACGGTTGCGTCGTAGGTCACGGTCGCGGGATCGTCCATCAACTTCACGCGAATGCGGTCGGCCTTCTCGACGACATGGTTGTTGGTAACGATATAGCCTTTGGGATCGACAATGACGCCGGAACCGAGCGAACGCTCACGCAAGTCGCCCATGCCGTCCTGGCCACCCTGACCGCCTTGTCCGGGCTGGCCACCGAAGAAGCGGTTAAAGAAATCCTGGAAGGGATTGTCTTCGTCGCCGCCACCGCCACCTGGGCCTTCGTCCTGCCCTGGCGGCATTCCACGACGTACGTGCGGGTTCTTGATGGTCGACTCGGTGTTGATGTTCACGACAGAAGGCTCGAGCTGGCGAGCGATCTGCGAGAACTGGTTCGACATCTTTACGGGAGAGGGAACTTGCAGCGGCGTCGCGTCGGCAGAAGAGCTCTTTTCCTTGCCCTTAACGCCCGCGGAGACAACCGTGCCAATCAGAATACCCAGCGTCAACGTCGCCAGGATCACCAAGGTCGAGGCAAAGCGATTCTTCTTCAGCTTTTGCCCGAAACCCGAAACCTGCGAATCCATCAAACTTGTCCTCCGGCTAAACGAGCCAAATGGAGATTATACTTCGCCACGCGGTGCGGCTCCAATTGTGAGGGGAATCACTCGGGAGTTCTCTTCCTTCTTAGACGTTGACAGCGGGTAAATGGTTACCAAATCTGAGCTGTCAGCTATCAGCCGTCAGCGATCAGCCATCGGCCGTCAGCTATCAGCCATTGCCATCTCTCAGCCAAGCCGGATTTCCCTTTGTCGCGGTCATCCGAGCTGCTGCCCTGCAGGTCCGACTGCCTGCCATGCCATGGCGCCCCGTTGTGCTGTCATCCCGACCGAGGACTTCAGTCCGAGCGGAGGGACCTGCTATGTGGCGGTTGGATGTAGCACTTAGCGTTCACACAAGCGCCGAAATGCTGGCTACCGGCAACCCTTATTAACTAACCGGTAAAATATCCTCGCCAAATGCTCACCGTTCCAACTCGGGACGGAGATCCTCAATTCGTTGCCCTCCCCCCTCCCCTAGGCCCGCGCAGAATATTGACAACAAGGACACGCGAAAAACTTTTGCTCGCAAAATATTCCATCGAAAGGAGTTAGAAGTCAAAATATTCCATTCAAAGGACTTACGGAGCGATAGTCCCTTTTCAGAACTTGATCGGACAGCTCAGTTAACCAAGTAGCAACGCTAGGCATTTGACGCTGACTACGATGAACTGATTGCTGGCTTCTGTTTTTCAAAGAACCCGCCGGCCTGCACTCTTGGGTACGGCCACGGGAGACACACTACAAGGTGTGCCCTGGTTTCTACCGATACTGCGCCGGGGATGCCTCCGGCAAGTACGCAGGTCACCCTCGAGTGTGACAAGGATCGGGTTTCATCCGGTGTTGGACAGCAGACACCCCAGTTATCTCTCGGTCGGATCGCGCCTCATCCACCTTAGTCAAGCTTTTTTCTTGCTTCCTGACCAAATCTGGTTATGTTTCGCGGGTTGTGCTCCTTTCGCGCGTCCCAGCCACGAACATTCATGCGTGATAGACCTCACCGTATTTAAGGCTTTTGTGAAGCATGATTGGTGTCGGCGCTGACGCGTGAGCGCCAAGGATTCGAACCCCGAGAAACACCATTGGAAGGAACTCCATGCAAGCCACTCGTCGTCTTCTGCTGCTATCGGCAGCATTCACTTTTGCCCTGTCCTGGCTGTTTTCTGTTGCCCAAGTCGTGACTGCAACCCTCCCGGTGGGCGATTACCCGAACAGTGTGGCAGTCAACCCGGTGACCAACAAGATCTATGTCGTCAATAATTGCGCTAGCGCCAACAATTGCAACAACGGAACCGTGACGGTGATCGACGGCGCCACTAACAGCACGACCGCTGTCCCTGTCGGGCTTTATCCTCTTGGCCTCGGCATAAACACCGTTACCAACAAGATTTACGTCGCGAACGAGTGCGCCGACCACAACGACTGCGCTAATGGGAGCGTGACGGTAATCGATGGCATGACTAATAACACCATGACTTTCAGTGTGGCAGGTTTTCTGGACGGTAGCATGGCAGTCAATCCAGTGACCAACAAGATCTATGCGCGAAATGACGGGCTCCCTCGAACCGTGACGGTGATCGACGGCGCTACTAACGAGACCCTGACCGTCAACGTTGGGAATAACCCCATGGCGGTCGCCGTCAATACGGTGACCAACAAGATCTATGTCACAAATGGCAACTACTCCGGAACCGTCACGGTGATCGACGGGACCACACATGGCACCATGACCGTCGATGTCGGGCGTTATCCCCAGTACGTCGCGGTTAACCCGGTGACTAACCAGATCTACGTCGCAAATAGCTTCGACCCGGGAACTGTGACGGTGATCGATGGTATGACCAATAGTACTAGCACAGTCAACGTCGGATACTATCCGTCTGGCATCGCGGTCGACTCCGCGACCAACAAGATCTACGTGGCGAACGAGTACGACTCCAGCTTCATGACGGGCAGTGTGACGGTCATCGATGGCGTCACCAATCACACTACAAACATTGGCAACCTCCCGAACTTTTACAGTGCTGCTGTCGGGGTCGATTCTGTGAGCAACAAGATCTACGTCGCCGGCGATGGATACCCCAGCGACATAGCAGTGATCAATGGGGCTGCCAACACCGCGATCACGATTGGAGGGGGGACGCAGGGTATTTCCAGGTGGTGGCGGTCAACGAGACCACGCACAAGATTTACGTGGCAAACACCTACGATGACACCGTCTCGGTCATCGCCGGAGATGCCAAACTCCAATTCTTCCCGGTAACTCCCTGCCGGGTGGTGGACACCCGGAACGCGAACGGTACTTTTGGCGGACCACCGATTAAAGGTGGGACGGAGCGGGGACTTCCCCATTTCAGAGGGTGCCTGCGGCATTCCCGCCAGCGCAGTTGCCTACGCGCTAAATGTTACGGTGGTGCCGAATGGACCTTTGGGATATCTCACCATGTGGCCTACCAGCCAGTACCAGCCCTCCACGTCAACGATGAATTCTATAGATGGCCGAGTGAAGGCCAATGCGGCGATCCTGCCGGGGGGCGTCAACGCGGCGGTCAGCGTATATGTCACCGATACCACCAACGTAATTCTCGACATCAACGGCTACTTTGAGGCTGCGAACAACTCCACACTCGCTTTCTTTTCCCTACCTCCCTGCCGTGTTCTCGATACTCGGAACCCAGTGGGTTCGCTCGGAGGACCGTTCCTGGCCGGCGGCCAGCAACGCGATTTCCCGGTATTGGATGCGACATCCTGCGGCATTCCCAGCAGCGCAGAAGCCTACTCGCTTAACTTCACCGTCGTGCCCCATGGGCCGCTGGGTTATCTGACGGTGTGGCCCACGGGCCAGAGCCGGCCGGTGGTTTCCACGTTGAATGCGCCGACAGGCACAGTCGTGGCCAATGCGGCGATTGTGCCAGCCGGCAGCAGCGGCAAGATCAGCACCTATGTGACGAACGACACGGACCTCATCGCGGACATCAACGGATATTTCGCGCCGGCAAGTTCAGGTCTAAATCCATTGTCGCTGTATCCGCTCCAAGCTTGTCGCGCACTCGATACTCGTTTAGGGCGGGGCGGGTGGTTTAGTGGCGAATACGTGCTGGATGTGCTGGATACTTACTGTGCAGTATCAGACCAGGCGCAGGCTTACATACTCAACGCAACCGTAGTTCCTAGGGCGACGTTGGGCTACTTGACATTGTGGCCCGATGGAGCGAACAAGCCACTGGTCTCGACGCTAAACGCCAGTGACGGGGCGGTTACCTCGAACATGGCGATTGTGCCGACTACCACGGGCTTGATCGATGTGTACTCGAGCGATCTGACCCAGTTGCTGCTGGACATCTCCGGCTACTTCGCGCCGTAACTGGAGCAGCTACGGGGCGGGCTTCACATCCGCCCCGGAATGTAGTCATCACACCGTTAGCTTGCCTACCTTTTGCCGTCGCTGCTGCCAGATTTTGGGGTCGGCCTCGACCGGGCGCGGCATGGCTGAAGCCATGCCCTGATACAAAGCGATTTATGGATCGCTAGATGTCTCCTGCTCTTCCGCGCTCTCACCGCTGCTTGAACTTATCCAGAAGCGCGAACACGAACAGCCCAATCACCGCATTCGCCAAGGCTGAGATCGCCACGTGGCTCCAGCTCCACACCTGGATCTGCCGCAACAGGCCATGGGCCACGCCGTAATAGATCCCCTGGTGAAGAACGAAAAAGATGTAGGTGATGAGGAAGCGCGAGCCGCGATTCTCGACGTCAATCTTCAGCCCCAGCGACGACGCCAGGTATCCAATGACCGTCAGCGCAATCCCGTACATGCCGAGCGGATGGCTCGGGCCGGCGAACAGATCCTGCATCAGCCCGATAACGCATCCAGTGAGGCAGCCGGTGATGGGATTGCGCCGCGCGACGGCGAAGAAGATGGTCACCATGAACGGCAGGTCAATGATGGGGAAGTAGCGAACCCTCACCGGGATGAAGATTTGGATCAGCACCGCCACCAGCGGGATGAAGATGATGGCAGGCCAGCTGAAATCGTAGACGTTGACCTGCTCCCGAGACGTGTAGCTCCCGCGGAATGGCATGACTCGGCTGCTCATGGCTGCGGTGGCTCTGTAGCCGGCGGGCTTGGCCGGCCGGTTGGGAGTGGTACCCGGCGTCTGTTCAGGAACCGGCTGGGCCTTCTTAGGAGGCGGAGTCGAAGCATCACCGCCGGCCGGTGCCTGCGTGTTCGTCGTGCCGGAAGCTGCGCCGTTGGAAGGTGGCGCCGTTGTGGTTGTCGTGGTTGCGGCTTTCGGTTTGGGCGGAGTTACCGTACCGGTGGCAGGGCTGGTCACCGGCTTCGCGGCATTCATATTCGCGGGTTTCGCGGTGCCGGAACCGGTCGCCGTTGTCGTTCCCGGAACACTGCGAGGAGTGCTGGCAGGGCTGCTGGGCTTGGCGCCGGGTGCAGTTGCTGCGCCAGCCACGGGCTTGTTAGCGGAACCAGTTCCCGTTGCAGCAGGAGCGCCAGTCGCAGTGGGCGTACTTCCAACCCGACCAGTACCGCCGACGGTCGCGTTGGCAGGTTTCGGGTTCCCGGCAGCATCGGTTGCGGGCTTGGTGGGAACGGTCGGCAACCGTTCGGCAAGAATGTCAGAGGCGCGAATCGGCGCCAGATCTTTGGCATCCGGCATCTTCTCGGTGATTTTGGTTACGATCAGCACTTCCTCGAGCCCGTCGAGACGCGACGAAGGAATGACGCGAATATTGAGGAACAAGTCTTTGCCGGGCTCAACCGATGCCACCTTCCCGACCGGCAACCCCTTGGGAAAGATGCGGTCGCCGCCGCTGGTGATGATCTCTTCGCCCGGTTCCACCTTTTCGTCGCTCATGACGTATTGCAGCGTCGTCGCCCCGTTTTGTGCGCCCTTCAAAATGCCCTGCAGGCGCGTGTCCTTCAGCATGGCGCCCACGCCGCTGAATTGATCGTTGATGGGTAGCACCTGCGACGAAGTGGGATACACCTGCACGATCTTGCCGACGATGCCGGTGGGAGTAATGACCGCCATGTCGGTCTTGATGCCATCCTTTGCGCCCTTGTCAAGGTAAAGCACCCGCGACTGCTCGCTGCCGCTGGTGCCGATGACCTGTGCGGCGAGCGTGTTTTCAACGTACTGCTCTTTGAACTGCAGCAGGGTCTGAACGCGGCGCGCCATGCGCGCATCCTCACTGAGCCGCGCTTCCTCGATCTTCATGCGCTCGATCTGGGCGCGCAGCTCGCGGTTCTCCCGGCGTACGCCGCGCAAGATAGGCGTAGTTCGTCCATACGTGGTGAACCCATTGCTGAGAGTGCACCACGAAGCTCTCGATCGGAGTAACCGCAGAGATCGCCCACAGGCGGATGAGGCGGGTTTCGCCAACCTGCGCGGGACGGCGCACCTGCACCGCCAGTCCAATGATTTGGGCGAACAGGATGGCCGCCAGCACGATCAGGTTCTTGTAGCGGCCGAGAAATGTTTCCATACTGTTGCCGGCGGCGCGGACTAGTCAATCGATATTTTGCGCAGCAGCTTGAAGTCGCTCAACATTTTTCCCGTGCCCAGCACCACACTGCACAACGGGTCGTCGGCGATCGAGACCGGCAGCCCGGTTTCTTCGCGGATGCGCTTGTCGAGATTCTTCACCAGCGCGCCGCCGCCGGTCAGCACGATGCCGCGATCGCTGATATCGGCCGACAGCTCAGGCGGCGTGCGCTCCAGCGCGACGCGAATCGCGTTCATGATGGTCGAGACACATTCGCTGAGCGACTCGCGAATCTCGCTGTCGTCGATGGTGATGGTCTTGGGCACGCCTTCAATCAGGTTGCGGCCCTTGATCTCCATGGTGAGCGGCTTCTCCAGCGGATACGCGGAGCCGATCTCGATCTTGATCTGCTCGGCAGTGCGCTCGCCGATCAGCAGGTTGTACTTGCGCTTCAGGTAATTCATGATGGACTCGTCCATCTGATTGCCTGCCATGCGGACGGAACGCGAGTACACAATGCCGCTGAGCGAAATCACAGCGATGTCGGTGGTGCCGCCGCCGATATCGACCACCATGTTGCCGCTGGGCTCGGTGATGGGCAGCCCTGCGCCGATGGCGGCGACCATGGCCTGCTCCACGAGATGCACTTCGCTGGCTTTCGCGCGATAAGCCGAGTCCATGACCGCGCGCTTTTCCACCTGCGTGATCTCCGACGGAACGCCGATCACGATGCGGGGATGCACCAGCATCTTGCGGTTGTGCGCCTTCTGGATGAAGTAGTTCAACATCTTCTCGGTGACTTTGAAGTCGGCGATCACGCCATCCTTCATGGGCTTGATGGCGACGATGTTGCCGGGCGTGCGGCCAAGCATCTCCTTGGCCTCCTTGCCCACCGCTTCTACTTCACCTGTGTTTTTGTTGATCGCGACGATGGAGGGCTCGTTGACCACGATGCCCTTGCCGCGTGCGTACACCAGCGTGTTCGCGGTCCCCAGATCGATGGCTAGATCGCTGGAGAACACGCTGAACAGCGAGCGCATGTTGCTGAATCGCGAACTGCTGCTATGAAAGCCGTTGGATGACATTACGTGCTACATCTTTCTAAGGGATGAAAACAGCCTAAGAATGAAACAGTGCTGCATACAGTTTATGACAGAAGTGGCATGGGCGCGCGCCCAACCTTATGCCTTCAAGGCAAGTGGTGCAGATGTTCCAGGGAAACCGCTGGTTGGAGTTTCCGTCGGAGTGCGCAGGAAGGCACCACGGCACTCCATTCTTCGTTCTTACCCCATGTGCAGACGGGCCTCAACTCTGGTGACCCGCCTGTCAATGTCGTTCACAATGCCGGTGAGCACATCCAGCCGCTGGTTGATGTCCCGAAAGTGCTGGTCAACCCGCAGAAAGAGTTGGTTCACTTCACTGCGGAACTGTAGCAATTGCCCGCTCAGATCGCCGATGCGGCTATTGTTGTTGAGCCACGCGCCGAGGGACACTAGCGAAGGCAGAACCACCAGCGCTGCCAGTTGCCAGTTCGATAGTTGAATCGCCACTTGCATTTATGTTCTCACGCAGGCGATGCTTCTGGTCCGCACTCGGGGTAGGCTCAGCCCCTTTTTAGATTTACGGTATCACCCTGAGAGTAGCACAGGAAAATGGCGGGTGTCGCGCGAAAACGCTGCGCCGTAAGGCTCGTTTCAGCCGTTCGGTTCGATTAGTTCCAAAACTTTCCCGGCATTGCAATCCGGCAACTTCTCTGCTGCTATCGTGTTTACGTGGATGCAGTCAAACTCAGTACTGGGCACAGAGAATGCATACCCTGGTGCAGAAATTCCGCAACGTTCTGGAGGCCTCGTGGGCGCTTTCCCCAACCATGGTGGGGTTGGCATGTGTCACCCTCGATCTGGCAGCGCTGCTTCATTTGCGGCTTGAGATGACTCATCCCGCGACGGCGCAGGTTTTTCGCGACCCGCATCCCCGCGAGTAATACGTCCAAATGCACCCGGCGAGATATTCAGGCTAAATTCGATTCGAGATGGAGATATTCATAACCGGCGCGCCAAGAGTACGTCCTTTGTTTAGCAGGTCAGTTGGACGGATCACCGTCTTGACCGCCGCGGCAGCGTTGCTGTCGGGTTGGACTCTTGCGGCCCAGGACACACCAACCTTCTCGTCCAACGTCAAAGTCGTCAACGTTCTCGCGACCGTACGCGACAAGCACGGGCAAATCGTCAACAACCTGACCAAGGACGACTTCAAGCTGCAACAGGACGGTCAGCCGCAAAGCATCCGCTACTTTAACAAAGACACCGACCTTCCGCTCAGCCTCGGGCTGTTGGTAGACACCAGCATGAGCCAGCGGCGCTTGATCGAACAAGAGCGCACCTCCAGCTATAGCTTCCTCAACAACCTGATGCGCCCGGACGACAAGGACAAGGCATTCGTCATTCACTTCGATTGGGACGTCGAACTCCTCCAGGACCTGACCTCCTCGCGGCCAAGACTGGAGGCAGCGCTGGACAAGCTGGACAACCCGCGGTCCGCACCCGGCTACGGAGGAGGTGGTGGGGGCGGTGGTTATCCGAGCGGAGGAGGAGGATATCCCGGCGGTGGCGGCGGACATCACGGCGGCGGAGGTACCACATTGTATGACGCGGTGTTCCTGGCCTCGGACGAAGTGACCAGGAAGCTGGAAGGTCGCAAGGCGCTCATCATTCTCTCCGATGGAGTCGATACCGGCAGCAAAGTCAGTTTGGATCGCGCTATTGAGACCGCGCAGCGCGCCAACACGCTGGTGTACTCGATTCTGTATGCCGACCCCGAGGCTTACGGTCATCAGGGTGGCTACCCCGGAGGCGGCATGGGACGCCACGGCGGTTGGGGTGGAGGCGGGGGCGGAATGGGCCGCGGTCCCGGAGGTGGTGGATATCCGCAGCAAGCCTCGCACCCCGACGGGAAGAAGGTTCTGGAGCGCATCTCGCACGAAACCGGCGGCCGATTCTTTGAGGTGTCCAAGAAGCAGCCCATCGACCAGATCTACTCCCAGATCGAACAGGAGCTGCGCAACCAGTACAGCTTGGGCTACACACCTGACAAGGCCGACGCCAGTCCCGGCTACCACAAGATCGCGCTGACTACCACCAACAAAGACCTCATCGTGCAGACGCGCGAAGGATATTACGCGGGGCAGTAGCGCGGACGCTCAAGCGGGATGGTTCTGGAAGAAAAGTTAGAAGATAAGCGGGGGAACCCGCTGGCCGAGTTTCGTGTTCCACATGTACTCAGCCAGCGGTCGTTAGCATCGTTTATGCTCTCGCTTGTTTCACCTTCTGCCCTTCTTGGGAGCTGCAGCTTTCGCGGCCTTGCTGGACTTGGCTGGAGCTGCTGCGCGATGGCCGCGAACGGACGCCGTATGGGCCCGGCTCCGGGAATGCGGCGCCGGTGCGCTGGCCGCCGCAGGGGCGGCGGTGGTCGCGCCCGATGAGGAAGCTGCCGCAGCGGCGGCCAGGGGAGCGGCGGCGGGCGGAGCAGGAGCAGCCACGTCCCCCAGCCAAAATTGAATTTCCGCCAGCGAATCGCCCTGCAGATAGCTGGCTTGCCATTGATCGTTATCAACCAGCCCGTGCCACATGGCCGGATTCTTCTGATTCGCCCCGACGTAGCTGTTCCAGCGATACGTCTGGAAGATCGCGATGATGTTGATGGCGTAGGCGGCCGCCAGCGGAGCGTTGCCTTCCACAATCGCCATATTGTCATCGTTCTCGCTGGAAGCCTTGAAACCAAGATTGTGCGAGCCGGTCATCACCACTGGGTTTTCGCCGAAGGGATCGAGGACGATGACCTTGCTGTGAATGTTGACCATGCTGGCGCCCAGCAATTCCTGCTCCCAATCGGCGAACTTGGTCTTGATGTTCGCCGGCACCAGAACATCGTGCCCTAGCCGCTGCGGCGGCTCGATACCGCTGCTATACAGCGCAACTGGAGCCGGCGTCGGAACCGTCGGGTCCATCGATGCCGTTGGGGGTTTCTTGCCGGTCGCGGGAGGTTCCGTCAGGTTCGGGATCTCCTGGTTGACGACGCCCTTAATGTAAAGATTGGGATTGTAGAAAGCGTTGTTGTCCTGGTGATGACGGTTGAGGATGTTTTGCAGCAACGTCCATTTTTCCGGCGTCGAATCCGGTTGAAACGTGCCGGGATTGAAGAACAGGAACAGAATTCCTTCCTTGGCCGCGTTAATCAGCTTGCGAGCGTAGTCGAGGTCCTGCGCGTGTTGCGTGGGAACGAACCATGGCGTGATCTTGCAGCCATCCACCTGGTAGCTGGTCGAGGTGGAGTTCGCTGCAGCCAGGGTTGGCGGATAGGCATTACCCGCTGTGTGATAGCGGTTCCAGGCGTCAAGAAAATCCTGGGCAACGCCGGCATCGTCGATGATCAGGCCATTGTTGGCTTGCGTGCATAGACCACTACACGTCCAGTTGGTGCTCCCCGTAAGGACTTTCTGCGGCTTGCCGTCAGAGTCGCAGAAGACCATGAACTTGTTGTGCGCGAAATGTGGCGAGCCAACGATGCGGTCGTACACGCGAATCTGGGTTTTCAGTTGCGCGCGAACGGCCTTGTTCTCGTCGTTGTCAGGCGGTTTGAAGGCGCCGTTGCCCAGCAGCAGATTGCAGTTCTGGCCGAGCGCCACCATGCCGGCAATCAGCTCGGGGTCATTGAGTTCGTACAGCGCGGCGAAAACCTTGCCGTTGGCGGCTTTCGCTTCCTGCAGCAACTGCAGGATCGCAGGCCGAAGCAGGCCACTCAACCCGTTGCGTAACGCGTCTCCGGGCTTCTGGACGATCGCAGAAATCTTCTGGCCCTTGTACGCCGGATTCGCGAGGGCGCGTGACACCCATTGCGAAGCGACAATCCCCTTATTGAAATAAGACGCGATATGGTCGGTGCTCTGGCCGGTAATCGTCATGGGGGGCGTGGTCGGACTGGCCAGATCCGTGGCCAGTGACAGATTGTTGCTACTGTCTCGAACCACCGGAATCACGGTGTACTGGACCACGTCGCCCGGCTGGACGGAATAGTCCCACCACAAGTATCGCTGCACGGGGAACTTCCAAGGATTCGCGGGATCGAGCGTATCGGTGGGTGAGAAGCCGACGAACCCGTGGCAATAGTCGGTTGACTGCTGGCCGGCCCGCGTGCGCTTGCTTTGGATGGTGAACCCGCGGCAACCGGGGATCGGTTTGCTATCGCTGGGGAGCCACACGATGCAGGTGTGGTCGCCATTATCGTAAATCTTGACATCGAGGCTCATGGAATTCTCTTTCTTGAAGGCTGGCCAGACTGGTCAGAGGTTGGTCGTTTTAGGTTGAGGAGTGGACGGATGTCTGCGGATGTTATGTCAAGTCTTGGCGCGGGTCAAGCACTTTCATGGAGGATCGGCAGAGAGCGACGGGGACTGGCCTGGGCCACAATGTGCCACCCTACGGGGGCATTTACGATAGGCACTTTTGGGCTTGACGCAGGCCGGTTTAGGGGAGGAGAATCTGTCCGCCCAGCGTTCTGCCTCGCGGGACGTCAAACCGTACCGCGGGTTCTCTCAATTTGCATGGTTTCCTTTCGGAAGCCATCCACAACATGAAACTGCGGATCCCAAGGAGATAGCTATGCGGCGGATGTATCTATTTCTGTTGGTTCTGCCGTTGGCGATTTGCATCGCCACCAGTACGGCGTGGGCGGATTCATCGCTCTATGCGATGGACGACGCCACCAACTCTCTGTACACCATCGATCCCAACACTTACGCTCTGACACTGGTGGGGAGCACAGGAGTTTCCACCGGTGACTTCGGAGATATGGCGTACGATCCCGGCAGTGGAACTGCCTACTGGGTCGCGGGCCGAGGCAACGACAGCCTGTACACCCTCAACCTAGGCACCGGCAAGGCAACGCTGGTGGGCTCGTACGGTATTGATGACATGTTTGCCTTGGCGTACGACCCTGCTACCCAGACCCTGTACGGGGACGCCACCAACG
Source organism: uncultured Acidobacteriaceae bacterium (assembly GCA_963782275.1). GTDB lineage: Bacteria > Acidobacteriota > Terriglobia > Terriglobales > Acidobacteriaceae > Bog-257. Next base: position 370,108 of record CAWAJA010000022.1, read on the forward strand.
GGAACTTCTACAGCCTCAGCGTCAGCAGTGGCAAGGCAACGCTGATCGGCAGTAACGGTATTTATCCCGGAGGCATGACCTTCAACTCAACGACGGGTCAGTTAATTCTGACCATGGCGGGAGGCACTGGCAATTTCTACTCCATCAACCCCGCCACTGGAGCGGCGACCCTGCTGGGAAGCCCGGGCTTCCTGAACGATAACGGCGTAGCCTGGGACCCTGATAAAAAGCTTTACTTCGTTGACGACTGGAGTGGCAACCTGTACACGGTCGACCCCAATGGCTGGAAGCTCACTGTCGTCTCCACACTCAACGGTGATCCGTTCGATGGCATCATCTACCCGGCGGGCGGCGGTGGTACCACACCGGAACCGGCTTCGATTCTGTTGCTGGGAACGGGCATTGCTGCGGTAGGAATGAAGCTGCGCCGCAAGAAGTAACCGCGCAAACCTTCGTTCATCGCTCACCAAAGCCGGAGCTGCGCTCCGGCTTTGAATTTTCGCGGGATGTCCAGAAGGAATAGCTTCGGGCTTTCGAGTGCTTGACCAATGGGACTTAAGAGGTAAACCTGCGGACCGTAAACGTGCTGGAAAAGCGGGTAGTGGGCTAAGAGCGTGTTGCTGGGGGAAAAGCAATTTGACAGCTTAGCGGGTTTGGCGTTCCAGCACCTCATCCTCGTACTCCTGCAAGAACTGAATGTGCAGATCGGTCGGTAGCGGGGCTTCTGAGAAGTACTTGTGTTCGGAGAACGGAACCTCGACCCTCCGGGAGATTGAGAACGACGCAATGTTATTTTTCCTGGTCAGCGGATCGTGGCCAACGCCTGTAATCAAGGGATAGTACTGCACCGGGCCTTTCCAAATTTCGGAGACTACAGAACTGACCTTGCCCGCTAAATTAGTCAGCGGGGTCGTTTGGAGAATATCGAAGTCCGATGTGAATGTAAGGTCGCTTACGTACCCCCACTGGCGGACGACTTCAGACAGTGGCCTGAGTCCAAAAACGGAAGTTGCCCAAGCGGACATGTCGTCAATAATCGCCCGCGAGTCGTTCGTGTTAGATCGGGTTTCGACAGCCAAAATTTGGCTAAAAATCGTGAGTTTATGAATCACGATTCTTCCAAATAGGCCCTCTTCAAATACAATTCCCTTGCTCTCGTCCACGTCAGGGAATGACGTTGGGAATTTCTGAAACTGATAGCGTTCCACCAGTTTCGCAATAAAATGTGGGTAAAAAACCGACCCATGAAAATCTAAGTCGTTTGTCTCAGCAAACGCCAGCACTCTCGCTAGAACCACGGCGGATAATTTCATTGCTAACCCCCTTGGATAACAGCTCGCGTGGAATGCCCTCTTCGTTCTCCGGAAACATAAGAACCTTGCCGCCCTTACCCGATGCTGCAACATCGGACGACGCCTTTTTTGTATCTTCGATATTTTCTTCGACACCTACGGAAGGCATCTTTGGAATGACTACAGCTTGAGACGCCCGTTGTTCCGGGGATTCTCCCTCTTTCCGTTCTTTTTCAAACGACTTTAGATTCTCAATCCCCTCTCCGATCTTTTCTGCCCATTTCAAGAACTCGGAATATGTCACGAGTTGTGGGATGAACGCCAAATCGAATCCAGCAGAGATGCGAATTGCGGTGTTGAACGTGATTCCGTTATTCGGGTTTTCGGCACGAGAGATCACGCCCTGGTCGATCTTTGCAGCATCCGCCAGTTGCTCTTGTGACATCTCTCTGTCCTTGCGAATGGTTCTTACCTGAAGAGCAAACGCACGCTTGGCAAGTGCGGCTACATATTCTTCGCGGAATTCCTTGCTCGCGCAGAACTTGCTCCACAAATCAGTTGAAAAGCTCATCGACGCCTCCCCGCCCCTGTCCATACCGCCTCCTAAAGCGCTGTGCCTCCGTGTAGGCATCTGGCGGTATGGGAGTTCTCCCGCTCTTCTCCAGCCCGTTCAACAAGACGAACTCATTTCCATCCGCAGGCCAAATACCTAAACACCTAAACTGGCGCTTAATCTGTTTCTTTCCTTCCTGCCAAGTAACCTCAAAACGTACTTCTCCAAGCCCGATATTAACCCCAATAAGAGATTTAAACTCCTCTACGTCTGAATCCTCCCAATCGGGAACTCCCTGAAGCGCAGTTATTGCGGCATAGCAGCTCGCTTGCACTTTGACGTCTTGGATTCCATACCAGTCTCTAAAAGGAACACGCCTGCGTCCATTGGCGTCCGGTTCATCGACGTAAACAAGGAATTTCCAAAGAGGCATCATAGACCCATTCAGAATATTATGCAATATTGCATTTTAGCGTTGACCTATTGGTATGCAATATTGCATAATGCGTATATGCTTAAGAAAGCAAAAGGCCAACAGCCCCGAGTCTGGAAACTTGGAACTGCTGGCCTGTTTCTTTGTGGGGCTATCCACGGGGGCGCGAGTCTCGCCTTGACATGCTGGCTCGCGGTCGGTTCAATCCCGACTGGCTCCGCCGCTTACTAAATGCCCAACCCGTAGCTGGTAACTGCGAGCTGGGCTTTGCCTCTGGATTGCGGCCAAAGGCAGGGTTTGCACCCGCTGTCATTTTGAGCCGCTTGCCAGAAGAAAGCAAGGGCAAAATGACATGCAAACGTTGCAATCACGCCGCGCGTAAGTTCGGGCGCTACGGCAAACGTCAAGTTCAGAGATACCGCTGTACAACCTGCAAAATCACGTTCTCCGAATACGAACCAAAGCTCGGCAATCACTACACTGCGCCAGAGGTAGCCGCGAAGGCTCTTGCGATGATGCTTGAGGGAATGAGCGTGCGCGCGATCTCACGGCTGACTGGTCTCCACAAGCACACGATTCTGGCGCTAATGAATACGGCATCGGAGAGAGCTACCGAAAAGCGGCCCCAGAAGGAAGATTGTCCAGCGCGCAGCCATGATGTACACTCGTGCGTCTAAAACATGAGTGGGGGAGTCGGCATGTCATTAGAGGAAGAAGCCCGCTTGGAAGCACTTCGGCAAGCCCCGCTCGACAGTTGGATCGCTTTGTCAAAAGACGAAACCAAGGTCGTAGCGGTAGGGGCGACGTACTCCGAAGTCGTGAAGAACTGTGAGCAAGCGGGAATCGACGATCCAGTCATTCTAAAAACTCCGCCGCAGTGGGCTCCGCTTTCCGTCTAAAGCAAATTGAAACAGCTAATCGTACCTTACAAGGTCTTTCCCGATTCGCGGGGCTCACCCACCTTCACCGCAATGCTGACTGTGCAGATCGCTCTGCCTGCACCGGGTTCGCCGCGCACTAAGAGATTCGAAGCGGTCATAGATTCTGGGGCGAGTCGTTATGTCTTCCATTCGTCGTTTGCCCAGGATCTCAGCATTGACCTTAGCTCTTGCCACAAGGAAGCAACCTTGGGTATCGCAGGCAGCGAGACTGTATATCTCACGATCTCACCCTCTACATACCGGGCGGCCCGGTCATTGTGACAGCTGCTTTCAAGCATAACTTGCCAATTGCGGGATTATTGGGGATGTCCGGGTTTTTCGAGCATTTCAAGATCACATTCGACTCTGGTAGTCGCGTCTGTATTCTTGAGCGGATTTATAAGGTTTGATTCGTAAATTGATTCCATTCCCTCGTCTCCCCAGGATGACAAGCCGCCAGCCACCAGATAGCATTAAAGGTTTGCAGTTTGCTGTGGAGGGCAATCCTATGGCTACGATGGAGCAGACGTCCGCCAGCATCAGTGCGGGCGCGAAGCCGAAAGTCTTCAAGAACTTTATTGCTGGTGAGTGGGTCGAAACCCGCACTGGCCGCACTTTCGAGAACCTAAACCCCGCCGACACCCGCGAGGTGGTCGGCATCTTCCAGAAATCCGGCAAAGAAGATGTTGACGAGGCCATCGAGGCCGCGCGCCAGGCGTTCAAGAAGTGGCGGCTGGTGCCGGCGCCCCGCCGCGCGGAGATGCTATACAAGGCCTCCGAGCTGCTGATCGCGCGCAAGGAAGATTATGCCCGCGACATGACCCGGGAGATGGGCAAGGTCATCAAGGAGACGCGCGGCGACGTGCAGGAGGCCATCGATTGCGGCTACTACACGGCCGGAGAGGGCCGCCGGTTGTTCGGTCCGACGGTTCCCTCGGAGCTGCCCAATAAATTTGCCATGGCGATCCGCCAGCCGCTGGGCGTCTGCGCCATGATCACGCCGTGGAACTTCCCCATGGCGATTCCGTCGTGGAAGCTGTTCCCTGCGCTGGTGGCCGGCAACACCGCTGTCATCAAGCCGGCGCAGGACACCCCGCTCTCGGTCTTCAACTTCGTGCAGGCGCTGCACGACGCCGGCATTCCCGCAGGCGTGGTGAACATCGTAACCGGATTCGGCGGCGAAGTGGGAACGCCGATGGTCGAGCATCCCGAGGTGCGTGCGGTTTCGCTGACCGGCTCGACCGCGGTCGGCCGCGTCGTCGGACAGGAAGCGGCGAAATCGCTCAAGCATTGCTCGCTGGAGTTGGGCGGCAAGAATCCGATGATCGTCCTCGACGACGCCAACCTCGACCTGGCGCTGGAGGGCGCGCTGTGGGGTGCGTTCGGCACCACCGGACAGCGCTGCACCGCGACCAGCCGCATCATCGTGCAGAAAGGCGTGTACAAGAAGTTCGTGGATGAGCTGGTGGCGCGCGCGAAAAAGCTGAAGGTCGGCAACGGACTCGACGAGAGTGTGGACATGGGCCCCGCGGTGAACTCCAGCCAGATGGAGACTGACCTGAAGTACATCAAGATCGGCAAGGACGAAGGTGCGAAGATGCTGTGCGGCGGGCATCGCCTGGAGGGCGAGGCATACAACCACGGCTGGTTTGTCGCGCCCACGGTATTCGCCGATGTCGATCCGAAGATGCGGATTGCGCAGGAAGAAATCTTCGGGCCGGTGGTTTCCATCATCGCGTGCGACGGGCTGGAAAGCGCGATTGAGATTGCCAACGACATCGAATACGGGCTGTCGTCCTCGATCTACACCAAGGACGTGAACAAGGCGTTCACGGCAATGCGCGATCTTTATGCGGGCATCACCTACATCAACGCGCCTACGATTGGCGCTGAGGTGCATCTCCCGTTCGGCGGAGTGAAAGCCACGGGCAATGGTCATCGCGAGGGCGGAATCGGCGCGATTGACTTTTATACCGAGTGGAAGTCGGTGTACGTGGATTACTCCGACAAGCTGCAGCGCGCGCAGATCGACCGGCCGGAATAATGACGAAGCAGAACTCTCCGGACCCAAAACCAGCTGGCAAGGCCGGCAGGAGGTTTTGTTCAGCGAGAGCGCTTTTGCGACACTCTGTGCGGTGGCCGAGGATCAACGAGCCCAAGTCTGCGCAGGTCCGCCGTGCCCAACTGCAAATTCTCGAAGCTGTAGGATCCACGTGTATCCAAATCTCGAAGTGCTGCCTGCACCTCGGAGTCCCTAATTCTGACCCGGTCCCGCAGGAAGCTTTCCAGCTGCGCCTTCCCGTTGAGTTCAACCGTCGGTACCGCACCACCTCCCCTGTATGGCGCGAAGAAGACAAGAAAGACCTGGGGCTTGTTCTTTCCATTACTTCTGATGATGTCCAACGCTCCTTCGTAGCGGTGCTTATCCAGACCCTTAAGTTGTTCGATCAGGTCGTCGTCCGGGGCAAGCAGAGAGATTCGGCGAAGAGGAATTTCGTCCAGCAGTGGCGACCTGTGGAGAGCCTTCGACATTGCCAAGTAAGAGTTACGAACCCCCAACTTCTTTACTTTCAGTGAAGAGAGCACCAATCTCCACTCATCCAGTTGCGGTACATACGCCCAGAATGCATCATCGACAGGTATGTCTGCCGCTGCAAGCAATCCGATGACGTCATTGCCGATCCGCAAATCCTTATCTACCAGTGTTGCCTTATCCACCTCATTACTCCGTGCCGCCGATCAATGACGGCTCGTTCGAGCGCTTTCGCTTTGGACTGTCCCGTCACAGAATAGCGGCTCTGAATCGACCAATCTTTAACTACGAGCCAATTTGCGGTGAACTGGGCATCGCCTTTCATCGCTCCATCTAATACTGCTCCCAACCCCGCAGCCTCAACGAGTTTCGACAACTCGTGTTGATGGCTCTTGAGAGCCAAGTCCCGATCGGGAAAATCGTACCGTCGCGTCTTTCGGCAGATACACGCCTTCAAGGCACATTCTACCGCCAATCCGAATAGATAATAGGCTCCGTCGAAACGATTCGCCGCTAGCAAAGCGGCAGCATCTTGCAAGCGTGACCGGGCGAGTCTCTGAAACTCGGATCGGTTCACTTGCGCAACCAGTTCAGCATGGCATCGGTACTTGGGAACATTGTAACTTCCTGAGCCCCGCCGCTACGATGATATTCTCTGGCCTTTAGGTTACGATTGCGCGGAGGGGCTCTACCGAATGTCGAACACTTTGCAGGGCCGCACCGTGGCGGTGTTTGGCGTCGCCAACAAGCGCAGCATCGCGTGGGCGATCGCGCAGCAGATGCAGCAGGCCGGGGCGCAACTGGCCATCACCTACCAGAACGAGCGCCTGAAGCAGGAAGCTGATGACCTGATCGCGGCGTTGCCGTATTCGCAGGCATTCCAGTGCGACGTCAGCCGCGATGAGGAGATTGCGCAACTGTTCGAGCAACTGAAGGCACGCTACGGCAAGCTCGACGCGCTGGTCCACAGCCTTGCCTTCGCGCCCGCCGAAGACTTGAAGGGCGAATTCGTGGATACCAGCCGCGAAGGATTCCGCATCGCGCTCGACATCAGCGCGTATTCGCTGGTTGCCCTAGCGCGCGCGGCACGACCGCTGATGACCGAGGGCGGCAGCATTATCACGCTCACCTATTACGGCGCGGAAAAAGTCGTGCCCAAATACAATGTGATGGGAGTCGCCAAGGCGGCGCTGGAGGCAAGCGTCCGCTACCTGGCCTACGACCTGGGCAAGAACAAGATTCGCGTGAATGCGATTTCCGCCGGGCCGATCAAGACGCTGGCCGCGCGCGGCATCTCCGGCTTAAGCGATATGCTCTCGGCGCACGCCAGCCGGGCTCCGCTGCAACGCAACGTGGACGTCAAAGAGGTCGGCACAACAGCCGTCTTCCTCGCCAGCGATGCGGCCAGCGGAATCACTGGCGAAACCATCTACGTGGATTGTGGATACAACATCATGGGATTCTGAGTGTCGGTGATGGCGCTCGCCGACACCTTTTGCGGACGGCGCCACTTCAGCCATCGCCAGCCCGGAAAACTCAAACTGAGGCGCAGGTTCGGCGGTAAGCGTTAGATTCTTGCTTGCCAGTCTTCCGCGGGCGGCGGCTTTCTCCTGGGTCCGCTTGTGCTCTTCACGTTCTCCTCCAGAAGGTTCTTCTCCGACCTTGAGCCGACAATGCGTTTCAGGAACACCGTAAACCTCTGCTTCAGATTGTTGGAAGCTCATGCTACGTCATCAACTCGTCTCCATTCGCGAAGACGAAATCCAGCGTCCAAATTCCGATTTCGTTGTCCTTTTTCATGGCCTTGCAAGCTTCCTGTTCATTGCGAGGAATAACATCCGGAAGGGCGGCACCCATGATACGCTCGTCATCTAGATAGTTCTGCCAGCACTCATCCTTTGTCCGCCCGCGTACTTGATAGGCATGACTCCCACTCTCTCAGCAGTAGTTCAGCATATGTGAGCGATGTTGCGAACTGGTTAAGCAATAGTGCTGCGAAAAGCTCTCTCTGATTTCCGTCTGATGCCATCTGGGCTTCAGCTATCACTACAAAGTTACTGAACCGCGCAGCACAAACTGCGCGGTTATCAGATTCCGCAGCCGCAGATTTTCTTTGGGGCATTAATGCTTTTCAGCTAGAGCCTTAGCCTCTTTGTGTGCCGGTGGCGCCTGCCTAGCCTGCAACTGCTGCTGCTGATGAGCGTGTTCTTGCTCCATTTGCTGCGTCTGTTGCTGGTGCATCTGCTCCACCTGCTGGGTCTTGGCTTGGTCAGCCTTCTGTTGCGCTAGCCGCTGATGGTCCTGCTCCTGGCTCTGCTGGAGCTTCTGATGGTCCTGCTGCTGTTGGGTGTAGAGCTTTTCCTGTTGTTGCTGGTATTTCTGGTCTAGTTGGGGATTTCCGGTATTTGGAGGCGTGGAACGTGGATGTGGGGGAAGGTCCTTCGCATCGACCGGAGTGGGCGGCCGAGGAACGTCATTCTCTGGATGCGCAGCAGATGCATTCGCTGGACGCGGAGCAGGTGCCTGCGCGTTTGGCTCAGATGTGGCACGATTGGCTGCGGGATGATAGGGCGCTCCTGCCTCTTTAGCCGGTACCACTCCGGAGCCACGAAATGTTCCAGGCGTCGCGGTGGCTGCGACCGGGGGCTTGCCTTGATTCGCGGAAGCCCGTAGCTGCGGGTTGGCGCTAGCAGCTTGCGCGTGTTGAGTTTGCGCCGCGACCGGACGGACATGCTGTTCGCGGGCAGTAGCCTCTTCCGCAGATGTCGGGGTTGCGTTTATCCCACCATTGCCGCCGTTGTAGCTGACACGATTGACTGTTGTATTGTTAATGACCGGTGTGTTGTAAACGTTGTGAATGTTTGTGATGTCTACATTGTTCACCGAACGGTTGTAGTAAAACTGCCCGTTGTTCCAGCGTCCGCCTTCGTATCCGCGACCGAAATAACCGAATCCGTAAACGACACCGCCATAGAAACCTACCTGTGGCCCCCAATATCCGGTGTGGAAAATAAAGGCGCTACCTCCCCAACCCCAATAAGGCGGGGTCCAGAGCAGCCCGACTTGCGGAGCCAATACCCACGTTCCCGGAACCCAGTAATAGTCACCGTAGTCATAGCCGTAGGCCCAGTAGCCCGGCGTCCAGATATGACCTTGGCCGGGGCAACGAGGCTGCTCGTAGATCGGCAGAGCAGGCGGAGCGATTGTGATCGAGATGCCGACCTGCGCAAACGACGCTACCGACACAGATAACATGATCAGGGTGAACAACAACGAGCGACTGCGTAGAATGATATCCATCAAGTTCCTCCTAGAAATCACCAACACCAGATGTTGCTTTGCTGCTGCCAGCTCGCTTTACTTGCAAGTGATTTCGGTAGAATCTTCTCATTCTTACCCTTACAAGTCTGAGCAAGAATGCTCAGTGCTCTTCGAACCCTTACACGAGCTGAGGCCAGCCTTCTTCCCCTGAAGGCGACGTTGCCGACAGAGTCGCCGCAGCAGGCGTGTGTTGCTCATAGTTTTCGAATTTTCAAACGGAATGTCCTAGATTAAGGTAGAATAGTTCTGCCGTGACAGGGCGGTGGCATTTAAGTGGCGAATATGCGATTATGGTAGAAATCTCCCCAGATCGTCATATAATGCCCGCAACTTGGGAACCACGCCACATCGAAAACGGGACGTTGATGTCCAACATCTCGTCCCGCCAGAGCATTTTATTCGCCTGAGAATTATTGATGCGGTTGACGCCAATGCACGTCTATTCATCAGGTACGGCTTCATTGCTCTTGCTGCATTTTTCGCCTACAAGAGCTTTGCCGTGGTTGCTGGCAAGCACACGTTTGCAGATATTGGTGTGCGGCTTCTAGCGAACATTAAGGTCGCCAACTCAATAGGGTATCTTGTCGGGGGTGGCGGCATATTATACGGTAATCGCCAAAAGAAGTTGAGGGAACAAACGTCCTGAATACAGACAAGCAAATCGGGGTAATCAGCGCATTGGCCGAAGGCTCTAGCATCCGCTCAATCGAGCGCATGACTGGCGTTCATCGCGATACCATCATGCGGCTTGGAGTCCGCGTCGGGCAGGGATGCACCGCGCTAATGGATACCAAAATGCGCGACTTGTCCTGCACTCGCCTAGAGACTGGATGAGATTTGGGGTTTTGTGGGCAAGAAGGACAAAAACGTCCGCCTGAATGAGCCTCGGCCAGTTGGCAACGTCTGGACGTTTTGCGCGATTGATGCTGATACCAAGCTCGTGCCTGCGTTCAAGGTGGGAGACCGCAGCATTGCCACTGCAAAGGCCTTTGTAAGCGATGTAGCGGGCAGGATGCGCAATCGGGTGCAAATCTCCACGGATGGACTGAGAGCCTACGTGGAAGCCATAGAGAGTGTATTTGGTGCGGAAGTGGATTTCGCGCAGATCGTCAAGACTTACGGGCACGAAGAAGTAACTGACAACCGACGCTACAGCGCCCCGGAGTTTGTTTCTTCCGAGAAGAAAGTCATTACCGGACATCCGGACGAAAGGCTAATCTCTACCAGCTACGTTGAGCGGCTTAATGCCACTACTCGCCTTCACATGCGTCGCCTGACCCGCCTAACGCTGGCATTCAGCAAGAAGCGCTTGAACTTTGAGGCAGCAGTTGGGTTGCACTTCGCCTATTACAACTTCGTCAAGCGGCACAACACGCTGCGCTGTACTCCTGCGATGGCTGCTGGAATTGAGCGGGACTTCTGGAGTGTGGGCGATTTGGTAGAGGCATCTGCGTGAGCTTATATCGAGGAGTTACGCGACGTGATACGGCGGCTGCATGGCGCAGAGCCTACACATGTTGAGAGCGTACCAGTGAAAGAGACCTTTGGCGGTCAGACAGTGTGGGATGGCATTGTGGAAGTGTTCGAGTTACGCGGTCACCCGAAGGCTAATCGCGTGTATGCGTGGTCGCATGACACAGACGAGACAATCTTGAATCTAGCGCCCGGACTCAGAGAACGCGAACTCGCCGCCGACCCCAACAGGAGTTCGAGCGGATTGACTGAACGTGGCGGAACCCGACCGGAGGATGAATTATGAGCGATGCTCAGCAAATCGCCAATGTGCTGTATAGCGCACTGGGAATTATTGCGCTTTGGTATCTGGGTATCTGCTGGCGTGGTTACAGAACAGCCAAGATGCGGGAGGACATTTTTTCTCTCAGGTCTGAGCTTTTCGAGTATGGGGCTACGGGAGCGATCTCGTTTGACAGCCAACCATATAGGCAGCTTCGCTCGCTACTCAACAGCATGATTCGTTTCGCGCACGAGATTTCGTTCGTAAGGTTGTCCGTCACCATTGTCTGGGAAAAAATCCACCCGCTGATGCCCGGTATTCCCAACTTCATGGACTATCTGCGTGCCGATGAATTGTCACCAGAGGTCTTCGATAAACTAGCAGCGATTCATCGGAAACTGATAAGAATCACGGCGCTCCAAATCCTCACTACGTCCGTGATGGCATCGCCAATGCTAGCCGTCTATTGTATCTACAAGGTCGTTAGATTTGGACTGCCAAGACGTGCAATCATGATGGCTGCCGAGAGAAGGCAGGAATTACTGGACAAGAGAATCAATTACCATCTTCAGCTCATAGAGCAGCAGGCAATTGAGACGAGAAAACTCAAGGTAGAGGAACAGAGGTGCCTTACGGTCGCGTAGCGACCGCATCCATTCGTTCTGCTTCCTCGGTGTCGGGGAAATCCAGCAACATTGTCGTGTTCTGCTTGGGGTATGCGCGTTGCATCATCCGGTAAAACTGGTCCCAAGTTGATGCTGCTCGCATAAAACCGACAGTAGCATAGAGATGCTGGGCGAGGGCTGGATTCCCAATGTCCTCGGTGAGCCATTGGTGATGCTTAGTACGGCGATTACCCTTGTCATCCTTTGGATTTCGGCGTTCCAATTCTTCGAGAACTCCTGGGGCAAGGCGCTGATACACCAAATCCTTTGTGTAGTGACCTACTACGGAGGGACGATTTACTTTCATGCCTCGCCACTGCCACCCTCGCAAGCGGAACATCTCGCGGTAGAAGTCGTCTGGGAATCTCTTGGCCCAAGCCGCGAATTCCTTGCGAAGAAACTTATCCAAGATCGCTTGCAGGGCAAGGCGGTCGCGAATTTCCTGATACCCGGTAGCTTCGTCAACCAAGGCGATAATGCCGACGTGCGCCAAGCCGCGCATGAGAATCTGTGCGCGTTCCGCGATATGCTTCTGGCTCGCGGTGAGCACTCCAGCTTTATCGGCATCCCAGAAGACGTCACAGACCTTCGGCAACAATTCGGCCGGATAGCCGTAAGCCCGGTGGCCTTTCAGTGGCTTAAATTCGATCTGACTAGACGTCACTTCCAAGTCTTTAGGAATGAATGGTTTAAGATTCTGCGCCGTCAAAAAGGCTGGCAAGTTGACGTCACCCAAGTAGTATTGGCGACCTTTTGCTTGTCGCGCTCGTCCAAGAGCGCGCATAAAGTCGCTTTGCGTAAGAAGACGTTGGCCGTTTTCGAGAACGGCGGCACGTATCTCGACAGTGCCGATGTGTAGCGCGCCTTCGTGCGTAGCTCTCGGCAGCCTTTTGGTGATTTCCTCGGTCACGATGTAGCTCCTACGGCTCTGGCCAGAGTCCGTTCAAAGAGGGCCGGATTGTTACGCCCGTTATAGCGGTAACCAGAATTCGGTGACGTACTGATGCAAGTGGCGAATGGAAACTTTGTGATACTGGCCCATGATTCCGCGTTTCAACAGGCCCCAGAATCCCTCGATAGAGTTGGTATGAATCTCCCCATCGGCGTAGCAGACCTGATGGTTGATGACGGCGTGAGGCATGAACGTATTGATGCGGATATAACCGCTGTACTCATCCGTGATGAGCATGGCGTCGTTAACATCTACATTTTCGCGAACGAACTTGGCGAGGCTCTGGGAGTTGAGTTTCGATTTATCGACAGGGCGGGCGACGATCTTGCCGCCACGCTCAATCATGCCGACAACCGGAGTTTTATCTGTGCCGCGCCCGCGCTTGTGTGGGCCTGTGCCCTTGCGAGGTTTGCCGCCGATGTAGCATTCGTCCATTTCGACGATGCCGCGCATCAGTTCCGGCTGTTCAAACATCGCGTTGCGGATTCGCATTCCCATATACCAAGCGGTGTTCCTGTTAACTTCAATATCGCGAGCAAGCTGGCGAGCGGAAATTCCCTTCTTGGCATTAAGGACTAGCGAAATAGCGAGAAGCCACTTCTGCAAATCTAGATGGGTGTGATGAAAGATCGTGTCAACGGTAACGCTGAAGGTGGTATTGCAGGAATTGCAGTGATGCCGCGACTCAGCGGGCATCGGGGTTGTGCGGTCAGATTTGCAGTAGGGACAGGTCGGCTTGCCGTTCCAGCGAACCCGCTCCAAGTGAGAGATACAATCAGCAGCGGTAGGGAATTTCTTGTAGATGGCGACGATGTTCATGGCTACCTCTTGCTACGACACTCACAAGAGTACGCCTGCTCCGAAATCGTGTCAAGAGAAATCGCCTACCTTAATCTAGGACATTCCGTTTTCAAATTCCAAACTGAGACACTGCCCGCCAGCCCGGCTGCTAGAGAATCTCGGCGAGGAGAGGTACAATTCTGACGGGGCGCTGGGTTGGCAGCTGAGCCCCACGTTCGTCGCAGGAGAAGTGCTAGGGGGGCAGTCTTGGCTCAGCTAGCTGCGTGCAGAAAGTGAACTGAGCGGGAACCGATGTGCAAACTGTTGCAGTACTTCCACACAAAATCTTGCGGTTGGCAGGATACAAAATAGGAACTGCTGTAGTTTCAGTCGTTTATAGAGTATGTTATCCTACACACTCGGCCAAATAATTGCACACACCTTAACGGCCTTGCGACCGAGACCAACATGGAGTGACAGGTAGTGGCGCTTGCGGGCACCAAGCCAACGGAGGGGACTGTCTCCCTCCCGCCCAACCCGAAAGTCTTAGTAGCGGACGCTCCAGACTCCAAGCTCTCCACACTCTGGCAAACGGTCAAGTCGTTTGGCTGGCAGGGTTGGTTGCTGGTCGCGGTCCTGTTTGCGCTCTACGCTCCGGTCTTGCGCATCCTCGTGAGTCAGTGGTATCACGATGCCGACTACTCCCACGGATTTCTGGTGCCGGTGCTTTCCGCGTACTTGATCTGGCACCGGCGTGACAAGCTGCGCCAAATTCCGCGGCGTCCTTCCTTCTGGGGCATGGTCGTTGTCCTTGGAGCCATGGGGCTGCTCTTCCTCGGCAGCCTGGGGGCGGAGTTGTTCTGGCCCGCTTCTCTTTGCTATGCACGATTTGCGGACTGATCATTTACTTCTGCGGATCGGCCGTCTTGCGTGCCATGGCATTCCCCATGGCTTTCTTGCTTTTTGCCATTCCGATACCGGTAGTTGTTTACAACGAAATCGTGTTTCCGTTGCAGTTCATTGCTTCTCAGTTTCGCCACCTGGACCCTCGACACGCTGAACCTTTTTCCTATTTTGCGCGAAGGGAATGTTCTGATCCTGCCTGGCATGCAGTTGGAAGTGGTTGAAGCATGCAGCGGAATCCGTTCCCTGATGTCGCTGCTGGCGCTGGCCGCAGGCTTTGGCTATGTCATGGAGCGCAGCGCCGTGGCCCGTTGGATCCTCTTCCTGGCCATGGTTCCGCTTGCCATCGTCAGCAACGGGACCCGCGTGATGATCACGGCCATCATGGCCAATTACCTGGGGCCAAAGGCCGCCGAGGGATTTATGCATGAGATGTCGGGTTGGGTGATCTTCGTGGTGGCGACGGTCCTGTTTCTGGCGTTCTACGCTTTAATGACGAAGATCCGCAAACTGCTGGGATGGCTTCCCAAAGACGCCCAGGGTGTCGGCGATGCCGGGGCAGGTAAATGAAAACTGGAGCGCGCTATTGGCTGATGCTCGCCGTGCTGCTGGGAGCAACCACCGGAATGGCTTACCTCTCCCACGGAGAGGCCCCGCCTCAGGCCAGGCCGCTCTCCGATTTTCCCAACCAGATCGCTGGATTTTCAACTTTTGCCAACTGGCCTCTGGAAGCGAGAGTAGTGGATGTGCTGGGCGTGACCGATTATCTAAATCGCGGGTATTTCTCGGGAACCCAGGGCGTGCTCACTTTATATATCGGTTACTTCCGCAGCCAGCGCACGGGCACCAGTATCCATTCCCCGAAAAACTGTCTGCCAGGCTCCGGTTGGCAGCCGGAGCAAGCGACGATTTACGAGCTGCCGCTCGATGATGGACGCAAAGTGCCCATTAATCTGTACATCGTCCGTAAGGATGCGGACGAGCAGCTCGTCCTTTATTGGTACCAGGCGCACGGCCGCGTGGTGGCCAGCGAATATTGGGGCAAGTTCTATTTGGTTTACGACGCGTTGCGTTTGAACCGCACGGATGCCGCACTGGTCCGCATTACCACACCGATAATCCGGGGTAATGAGGAGCAGGCGCGTTCGCGGGCGATCGCTTTCGCGAAGCAGGTAACCCATGATGTCGATCAGATTCATTCCTCGGTGACCCAGGAGAAGGCATGCGGAAACGCTACATCGTCTCAATTGTGATGGCTGCGCTGTTAGTCGGCTTCGCCGGCTGCACGCGCAACCCTGATGCCGCCAAACGCAAGTATGTCGAGAGCGGCATGAAGTACATGGAGCAGAAGAAGTACGACTCTGCCGTCATTGAATTCAAGAAGGCCCTGCAAATTGATCCCCGCTACTCGGAGGCGCATTACGAACTCGGACAAGCGGAGAGGGCCCAGCAGCACTGGGCGGCCGCCTTCAAAGAGTTCAGCATGGCCCTCGACCAGGACCCCAACAACACCAAGGCACATCTTGCCGTTGGGCACCATGTGGTGGCAGGCAGGCAAATTCAACGATGCCGAAGAGCACGCCCGCTTCGTGGTGGAACATGATCCCAATAACCTCGACGGGTACATGCTGCTGGGCAACGTTCTGCTGGGACAGAAGCGTCCGCAGGAAGCCATTGACATCTACACCAAGGCGGCCGCGCTGAAGCCCAACGACGCGGGCCCGTACCTCAATCGAGCCGTGGCCTACAACTCACTGAAGCAGGATGCTGCCGCCGAAGAAGACCTCCACAAGGCCATCAGCGTCGATCCCAAGGCGATGCAGGCCTATTACGCTCTCTCCAACTTCTACTTGAACAAAGGAGATCAGAAGAAGGCCGAGGAGACCCTCCGCCTGGCAATCCAGAACGGCAACCCGGACGATCCGGGGCCGTATCTGCGGCTGGCGGGCCTGATGCTGCGTGAGGGGCGCAAGGCCGATGGGGAATTGGTGGTCCAGCAGCTGAAGGATAAGCAACCAAACTCTGGCGTGGTCGCGACTGCGGTCGGCGACTATTACGTTGCTTCAAGAAATCCCGATGCGGCCATTAAGGAATATCAGCATGGGCTCACCCTCGACCCCAAGAACCAGGAGCTGCAGTTGCGCTTGCTGGAGACGATGCTCAACAACGGTAAGGTCGAGGACGCCACCAAGCTGAACGACCAGTTGCTGAAGGACAACCCCGGTGATGTTATGGCGCGTATCGTTCACGCCCGCTTGTTGGCCATGAAGGGTAACAGCGCCGAGGCCATCACCACGCTTCGTGAGGTCATCAAGGACGCCCCCGAAAATCCCCAGGCCCATTTCATCCTGGGACAGGTGCTGCGCCAGACCGGCGACTACGTGGGAGCCAAGAGCGAACTCCAGGAAGCTCTGAAGCGGCAACCCGACAACCCGATGATCTTGCACTCTCTGGCGGAAACCTACCGCGACGCTGGTGATTTCGATACCGCCCGGGAGTATGCCGCGCGTTTGCAGAAGCTGAATGAAAACAATCCCTCCGGGCATTTTCTGAACGCCACGATTGACATCGGCGCCAAGGACTATCAGGCCGCCATAAACGAACTGAACGATAGTGCAGAAGTCAGCCGCCAACGATCCTCTCTTGTACCTCAACTTCGCCATCGCCTACGCCGGTCAGAAAAAGTATGCCGAAGCGGAGCGCGAATTTTCAGATCGCGCTGAAGCTGTATCCGCAATACGACACGGCGCTGGCCGACTACGTCAGCTTGATGTTTTCCACCAACAACCCGGCCAAAGCGATGGCGCTGGCCAGCCAATACGCCGCCGCCAATCCTAACCGGGCTGCAGCCCACTTCATTTATGGCTCTGCTCTGGCCAGTACCAAGAAGCTGGACCAGGCCTTGCAGGAATACCAGAAGGTCATTCAACTCGACCCAAAGTCGGTGATGGCTTACATCCATATTGGCCAGATCTACGAATTGACCAATCGGCCTGACGATGCCTTGGCCATCTACCAGAAGGCCTTGCAAATTCAGCCCAACTCGCCCCTGGTGAACAATTTCCTGGGAAATCTCTATGTCCACAAGGGTGATCTGAAGTCGGCTGGCAAGTACTTCCAGGCCGCACTGAGCCAGAACGCGCATGATCCGGTCGCCGCCAACAACCTGGCGTGGGTGTATGCCTGCGGAGGGCGAGAACCTCGACATGGCCTTGAGTCTGGCGACCCAGGCCAAACAAATCGCTCCCAACTTGGAAGGCATCAACGACACTCTCGCCTGGATCCAGTACAAGAAAGGCAACTATCGGGTCTCCATCTCGTTGGCCGAAGATGCCGTAAAGAAGCGGCCTGAAAAGGCGGATTATCGCTACCACTTGGGTATGGCGCTGATGGGGGCGGGAGAACGAGATCGCGGCCCGAACCGAATTACAGAAGGCACTTCAGCTGAACTTGAAGGGCGCGGATGCAACCGAGGCCCAGAAAACCCTGGCCTCGCTGCAATAAAGGGAATCAAGTAGACCCGTTGTTTCGTTGACAACTCCTGCGGCTTGGCACCCTGATCGGTGCCAGGCCGTTTTCTGTTGCCCGCACCTCTGTGGCATTCACCTCCCTCGTCCTTAGTTCTTCTTAGCAAATAATTTGGAGTCACACGTTCCTTCTGATAATCTAACTAACTGGTTAATTAGTTATGCAGGGCCAGGAACACATCCTCTCTTCCCGACGCGGCACCCGCCGCCAGCCGGAAGCCAGCCGCGACGCCATCCTTCAGGCGGCGCTGGCCGAGTTTGCCCAGGAAGGTTTGGCGGGCGCCCGCATGGATGCGATAGCCGCTTCGGCCGCTGTAAACAAGGCGCTCCTCTATTACTACTTTCATGACAAGGAGTCGCTGTACGGCGCGGTGCTTGATCGCTTCTTCATTCGGTTGAGCGAGCGGGTGATGAATGAACTTGACAGCTCCGCTCCGCTGGGCGAGCGACTGCTGCGCTACGCCTGCGCCCACTTTGATTGCGTTGCCGAATCACCGCATTACGCAAGGCTGTTTCAGGGTGAGTTGATGAGCGCGGGCCGCGGCGGCTCGCCACCTCACACGCATCGCCGAGCGATACATCCGGCCAATCGCCATGCGCGTTTCGGAATTGCTGCAGCAAGGGACCTCCAGCGGAGAGTTTCGCCAGGTCGATCCCTTACAGTTTGCGCCTTCCATCGCTGCCATCAACGTGCACTACTTCGTCATCGCGCCGGTGGCCCGCGCGCTCTTCAACCGCGACCCGTACGCGCCGGAGGCGATCCGTCAGCGGCGCGCCGCCGTCCTGGACTTTATCGCCGCCGCCCTCTTTAGCGATCGCGAGGCGGGAGTGAAGCTGGCGGCTGAGATTGCGCGCCAGAAAAATGAGGAGCGTACGCCGCATCTGCCTCCCGCGCCTGTTTCTGGAGCTACGGGAGGTGAACGCCCGTGAAGCAGAAGAAGTTCTCCATCGTCCTGCTCGTCATACTCGCCATTGCGGTCGGCTACTACTTCTATTCCACCGACCGCACGACCGACACCGTCCTGATCGGAATTGTGGACGCCAATCAGGTCATCGTCAGTTCGAAAATTATGGGCCGGGTCGAGAAGCTATACGTTGACGAAGGTTCGAAGGTGAAGGCCGGTGACCTGATCGCCGAAATCGATTCCGCCGAACTGGAAGCACAGAAGAACGCCGCCGAGGCGACCATCAACGCCTACGACTCGCAAGTGTCCTCCATGCGCGCCACCGAAGCTCAAACCCTCGGTGAAACCAATGCCGGCGTAGTGAATGCCCAGGCGCGACTGGCGGCGGCCAAGGCAACGCTGGCGCAGGCGCAAGCCGACCTGACCCGCGTGCAGAGTGACTCAGAAAGAACCATCGCCCTGGCGAAGGTAGGAGTCGAGTCTGACATGGACCGTGTGCGCGCCGAGGAACAACTGAAGGCGCAGCGCGCAGTGGTCGAGAGCGCGCAGAAGAACGTCGACGCGGCTCAGGCTGACCTGAATACCGCGATTGCGCGAATCCATCAGCAACGCGCCGCAGCCAGCAATGTTGCCGCTAATGAGGCGCAGGTCGCTAACGCCCGCGCGCAACTCGCCCAAGCCGAAACCCGGCTGGGCTATACCAAGATTTACGCTCCCGTCAGTGGAACCGTTTCCGTCCGTGCCACGCGCCAGGGCGAAGTGGTGAATCCGGGCACACCAATCGTCACCATCATTGATTTCAACGACACCTGGGTGCGCGCCGAGGCGCCCGAGACGGAGGCGCGATTCATCTCCGACGGCCAAAAGCTTCAGGTGCGCTTGCCGGCAGGCAAACCAATCGAAGGCACCGTCATCTTCAAGGCAGTGGAGAGCGACTTCGCAACCCAGCGCGACGTCAGCCGCCGCAAGCGTGACATCAAGACCATCGGCCTGAAGTTGAAAGTTGACAACCCCGACGGCGCGCTGGTTCCTGGCATGACCGCCGAAGTCCTGCTGCCCAAGAATCTGGAGAACGTTGCGCGATGAGTTGGTTCTCCTCCAAGCCGAAGCCCGTTGCCCACTGCGAAGCGCCCGCCAGCGGCGACGCCATCGTGGTGGACCACATCACCAAAAAGTATGGTGATTTCACCGCCGTGGACGATGTTTCGTTCAACGTTCACCAGGAGGAGATTTTCGGTCTTCTGGGACCGAACGGCGCAGGCAAGTCCACGCTGATCCGCATGATGACCACTTTGCTGCCCATCACCAGCGGGCGCGCGCTGATCAACGGCTTCGACGTGGCGAAGCAAGCCGATGCCGCACGGCACTGCATGGGCGTGATTCCGCAGGCGCTGACCAGCGACATCGACCTGACCGTCGAAGAGAACCTGAGCATCTACGCCAAGCTGTACGGCGTTCCTGCCGAAGACCGTAAGCGCAACATCGATGAGCTGCTGGAGACGGTGGACCTGTCGAAGTGGCGCAACGCGCAGACTAAGACGCTTTCCGGCGGCATGCGGCGGCGCCTGGAAATCGCGCGCGGATTGGTGCACAGCCCCAAGATATTCTTCCTCGACGAGCCGACCACCGGACTCGATCCTGTCTCGCGCGTCGCCGTGTGGGAGATGCTGACCGAGATCAAGAACCGCCGCGCGCTCACCATTCTGATCACCACTCACTACATGGACGAGGCTGACCGTCTCTGCGATCGCGTTGCCATCGTGGACCATGGCAAGCTGGTCGCGCTCGATTCGCCGATCGCGCTGAAAGCCAGCGTGCCCGGCACCAACGTCATCGAAGCGCAGTTCCTCAATGCTCCCGCGGATTGGGAAGACGAGCTAAAGAAGCTCGAGGACGTCACCTCCGTGCAGCCTGAGGCCGCGAACATGTATCGCATCCTCAGCAGCAACGGCTCGAAGACCACGACCGATCTGGTCGAGCTGGCGGTGCGCTCCAACGTTCAGGTCAAATCGTTGTCGGTGCAGAACACCACGCTGGACGACGTTTTCGTCCACTACACGGGACGGCAATTGCGCGACGAGCAGGTGAAGGCCTACGCCTTTGTCATGCCCGACCGTCCGGGGATGCGGCCATGAATCGGATGTGGGCCATCGTCGAACGCGAGCTGCGCAAGTTCTTTCGCTCGCCCGCGCTGATGCTGGTGGCCATGGTGTTTCCGCTGGTGCAGTTGATCGTGCTGGGCAATGCGTTCGGCGGAAAAATCAAAGGCGCGCGGCTCGGCGTGGTGGACCAGGACCGGGGTACGCAGGCGGTAAAGGTCCGCGAAGCGCTGGCAGCGGTGCAATCGAACGCCCGCACCTTCGTCCCAGTCCCTTACGACAACGACAGGCAGGCGATGGAGGACGTACGCAACGGCCGTCTCGACGGCGCCATCATCATCCCGCCGGAATACTCGCGTCGCGTCTATGAGGAGAACCATCCCCGCATCGCCCTCATCGTGGACAACACCGACAACTTCATGAGCTCGACCCTGGAGCAGCAATTCAGCGACCTGACCAAGGCGCTGAATAATCCCGATGTCGATCCTTCGCGCATCGTGCAGCAGATTTCGCTCGATACCGTCGAGCTTTATCCCTACATCGAGTACATGAAGTACCTGCTGCCCGGCTCGATCGTGCTGGCCATGTTTGTCTCGGTCATGATCGGCGGCGGCATGTTGTACATCGACGATAAGGCGCGCGGCGTGCACGAGGGATACCTGGTTACGCCGATCACGAAATTCGAACTGGTCGCCGGGCTCAACGTTGCCGGCGCCATCAAGGCCATACTTGCAGGCGTGGTGATCACGGTGCTGGGAGCACTGCTCTCCGGCCTCGGCTCGGTGTTCGTGCCGCAGAACATGATCTATATTCTGCTGCTGGTGGTGGCCACGTCGGTGGCCTTTAACACCATGATGTTCCTGATGATGGTGCGCGTGGAAGACCCGCTCGTGCCGCGCGCCACCTTCGGAATCCTGAATACGCTACTGTTCTTTCCCAGCGGCGCTATCTATCCCATCAAGGCATTTCCGGCATGGCTGCGCGGCATCGCGTACATTGACCCCTTTACTTACGCGGTGCACGGCTTCAAGGCCATTTTGCTGAAAGAGGCGGGCTTCGCGGCCATTCGCGGCGACCTGATGTTCTTGATGGTTTCCGCCGTGGTCATGATCACAATCGCGACTGCCCTCTTCAAGCGCACGCTGTAGGGCGCGTCGCTCGAATTCTTCGCAGGACGGATTTCACGCTCCTGCCGCTTTCTCCCCGGCTTCCCGGAAGAAATACAGCATATCCAGCGAGGCCGCTTCGCCACCGGTTTGCCGCAGCATCGTCGTGACCTGTCCGCGATGGTAGGTGCCGTGATTGACCAGGTGCTGCATCAACTGCACCAGCGGCTCGGAATATGGCGTGCCAACCATGTCGCTGAATTGCAATGGCGCTTGAAGCTTATCCTCATTTAGCCCGCGCAGAAACTCCTGCCGCTCCTGCTCAATGGAGTCAGCGAACGACCTCAAAGCCGTCAAGGTTTCAAGGTCCTTCATGGCCGGAGTCCCGCCGGGCGTCAGTGTGCTCCACGTAGCTGGCGACGCATCAGGATCGGTCAACGTTGACCGCGGCGACGTGCCCTGCCAGCGCTTCAACCACAGCCACTCCGCAAACAGGATGTGGAAGACGGTTTCCCGGATCGAGGGGAAGCTGCTCTGCACCGTCGCGGTGAATTGCCGCTCGTTCAACTTCTCCAGCGCCGAGAACAAGCGCTCGTTCGCCCAGCGGTTGTAGGCGTACAAGGTTTGAATGTCACCTATGTTCATCGCAGAACCCAGTCATTGGGGAAGCACGCCGCAAAAGATCAAACTCCAACGGTGTCCTGAGCGGAGGCGACCGCTTTTGGTCGCCGGAGTCGAGGAGCCTGCCCCGAGCGAAGCCGAGGGGACCCCTATGCTGCTAACAATCTCGCGAGCCCTGATTCTTGTTGCGGCACCGGGGCGAATCGACTTGTAACTTGACAAGACGACGTCACTCGCCCTGATGAACCGGCAGCGCTCCAACCCTCGCCACCGTATCGCCGCCTTCGCTGAACTTAGCGATATAGGCGCTGCGCCGTCCGTGCGTACTCCATTGCGAACCCAATCCCTCGCCGCGAAACTCATCCGTCAGCGCCACCGCTGAGGTCGCGTTCTCCACCTTGGTCAGCGGAGGATAAAAGTTCACCTCGTTACCGCAGATGTGATCGTGGTGGTTGAGCGGGCGCGTCATGATCGTGGCCAGATGCCCGGCGCGCAGCACCGCGTGGCCCTCGTGCGTGTCTTGCGGCACATCCAGAACCACCGGCACAAACTCGACACGAGCGACGTTCTCCAGCAGCTTGCCGCCCTCATGCTGGGCGAGCGCGATCAGCGCTTGGCGTTGGGTCGCGTCGGCGGCATCGTCCACCATCAGCACAGCTTCGGCGGGATACGGCTCTCCGTAGGGATCGCCGAGCGTGGCGCGCGCGCGCACCGCGGCCGCCACCGTAAGGCCGTCAAGCTTTACGCCGTTCCACGAGCCTTGCTGCACATGCCAGGCCATCAGCGCGAAGTTGCCGGTCAGCCCGACCTCGCCGTTGGCGAAACACTGGGCCACGTACACGTCGGTCGAGCGCGACTCGATGTAGTCTCCGCGGACCTGTTGCGCCTGAAGCGAAACAGCAGCAGCCAAAAGGACAGCAGCGAACAATACAGCTTTGCGCATGGGGGCACTCCTCAACCCGGACTTATGGACATTTTAGATGAGATCGCTCGCGGCGGAGCACCACCATATTCGCTGTTGGTGGCGAACGGGACGAACCGGAGTTCCGTGGTGCACATTCGCGTGCTGCCGGCTCCATTTGCCAGCTCGCTCCTGGAACTCGCCTTTGGCGATTGACCGCGACGACCACTGACAATTTTCCTTAATCGCGGGATCTCCCGGTTAGTAACGGAGTCGAATCGGAGTGCAAGGCGGCGTTCGCGCAACGGTCCAGATTGAATGCGATCCCGGATTGGTTTGGGGGAGATCTTCGCCGGGCCGACCTAATGTTACATGTCCCACAATGTGGGACTTCACGTCGACAGTGTAATGGTCGCGAGTTTGCAGCCCGCGAGACTGCTGCCGCTGGAAATTCTCTCCGGGCGGGGGAGGTGAACCTAGCTAGCACTTGGCATTGTTATGCGTTTATAATCAATAGCTTACATAGAATCCAATGGCAGAGAACTGTTCCTCCGCCTCCTAATCTCGCCCGCCCGATCAGGAAGTCCAAAGCAGGCGCGGCCCGCTTATCCCAGCTAAGGCGTAATCGGAATTGTTCCACGTGGAACAATGATTGCAAACATATTATTAATCAGTCTGTTTAGTCGCCATCGACGTTCTCGATCAGCATCGTTGGAAAACCAGTCTTGAATTCATTAATCTGAGAGTGAACCCAGCTGTAACTAGGAATGTTCCACGTGGAACAATTGCTAACACTGATTTCCTATCACTAGATTGAAGGCGGTGTGCTTCGATTCAATCGCCGCATAACGCACGTTCTCCCGCATCTTGCGCCCTCTAGCATCGTGCCTACTTCTCCAGCACTTGCTCTTCCGGTTCTTGCCGGACGACGTAAGCGGCGAAGTCGTTCAAAGCAAAACGTCGTCCTGTTTTGGCCTTACTCGTCTGCTGCGGTGAATAATCACAGGAACACACTGTGACTGACATTCCCGATCTAAGCTCTTCAGCACCGAAACGGAAAATGTCCCGCTCGCCATCGAAATGGCACGGCCATATACATTGGCATGACGGGGCGCAGTTACTACCATGTTGGCCCAAATTCCGGGATCCACCCACCGGCTTGAGCGAGCCTCGCGACACACGCACAACCCGGCGAATCCGACTTTACCCACAACCAATGGAGGGTGCTACTCTCCGCCGAATCAGCATCTTCCGTCTAGGCGTCCGACTCTTGCACAGTTTTTCCTCGGAAAACTCTTGCCCGTTCCGATTACGCTGTTGCTCCATCACATCGCGCAGGCTAAGCTTCTTGGGAGTCGCTAGGAACCGGATCCACGCCTCCAGCTCCCTCAAAGCGTCCGGTACGGAGAGCAATTGCCTCTTATTCAAGCGGTTTATGGTAGAGGAGCCAACGCTTCGCGGGACAACAACTGCGGAGGCCGATCGCGGTCCGTGAGTCTGTCAAGTTTTAAAGATTGCTGCCCGACATGAATTGTCTTGTCAAGCTTACAAGCGAATCACACCAGGACCCCGGGAAGAGTTGTCAAGTTTTGGCCCGCCGTCCAGACCAGGCTGAGGCAAGCAGGCGGGGAAAGCAAAAGAGCTGACGGCCGCTGTCAGGCTTTCCAAAGGAGAGAGTTGTCAAGTTTAGCTGTAATCGCGCGACCGGACACCGCTTGCGAATTGCCCGTGGCGACATTGCCTCGTTGCCAATTGCTTCTTTCCCGTGATGATGGAACATAATAGCTGAACGCTAATTACCAATTGCTCGTTGCTCAACATGTCCCGTGTCATCGCAGTCACGAACCAGAAGGGCGGGGTCGGCAAGACGACGACCGCCATCAATCTTGCGGCCTCGTTCGCCGCGCAGGGTGCGCCGACGCTGCTGGTCGATTGCGACCCGCAGTCGAACGCCTCCAGCGGGCTGGGCTTCCAACGCGATCCCGAGCGGCCCAGCACCTACCAGGTCATCCTGGGCGATATCCCCGCCGAAGCCGCGCTGCAGCCGACCGAGGTCGCAAACCTCAGCGTGATTCCGGCGCACAAGAACTTGATCGGCGCCAACATCGAGCTGGTCACCCTCGACCACCGCGAGTACCGCCTGCGGCGCGCGCTGGAGCCGCTGCGTCAGCGCTTCCAGTTCATCGTGTTCGATTGCCCGCCGGCGCTGGACCTGCTCACGCTGAACGCGCTGGTGGCCGCCGACACGGTGCTGATCCCGATGCAGGCCGAGTATTTCGCATTGGAGGGCGTGACTGAGTTACTGGACACAATCGAGCGCATTCGCGTGGAGCTCAATCGCGGATTGGCGATCGAAGGCGTGGTACTGACCATGCTGGACGAGCGCACCAACCTGGCACAATCGGTCGCGGCCGAGCTGCGCGGCTTCTTTGGCGATGTCATGTGCCAGACGACTATCCCGCGCAACATCCGGCTGGCGGAGGCACCAAGCCACGGCATGCCAGCGCTGATCTACGATCCGCACGCGCGGGGCACAGAAGCCTATCGCAAGCTGGCGGAGGAGATCATGGCACGGGTGGGGAAGCAGGTTGAGGCGGGCGGGTAGCAACTAGCAACTCGATTGGACGATAGTCCTACATAGTAGGACTTACTACATTGTGGGATATATCACGACATGGGATACGTCAAAGACGTAATCCATGTTGATGGTGCGGACGGCAGTGGACGAAAAGGGCCCACCTCCAGATGGGAAGGAAGGACAGCTTGATTGCGATAATAGGGGTCCTTCGACTCGCGCTCGCAAAGGCGGCGACCGCTCGCTCAGGATGACAAGCGGAGTGGATGGTGAATAGCGGATAGAATAACCGACATGGCGCTGAATGCTGATTACTAATTACTAATGGCTTCTATTCTGCGATGTCGCAGACTGCTACTCGCGCGAGGTTGAAAGCCCGATGAAAGTCTTCCTCTCCCACAGCACCAAGGACAGAGCCTTTGTCGAGAAATTGGCGGCCGCCATGACCGGCAGCGGGTTCGAGCCTTGGCGCTGCGAAGTGGACATCGAGAAGAGCGCGAACTTCGTCGCCGAAATCAGCAAGGGGCTGAAACAAACGGACCTGACGTTGCTGGTGTGGTCGCCGGACGCGGCCAATTCTCCCTGGACCGAAGAGGAATGGACGGCGGTGCTGAAACAGCAGGTGGAGCAATCACGGATTCGCTTCGGCATCATCATGCTGCGCGAGCATCCTTTGCCCCCGCTGCTGGACACGAAGAATTACATTGACGCCCGCGTCAACCCCGACGCCGGCATCCGCGATGTGCTGGAATGGCTGGAGCTGCGGCGGAAGGCGCAGCGCTTCTCCGGCCTGAGGGCGCCGATTTATCTGCCTGACTACCGGCCGCAGGATTTTGTGGGCCGCAGTGCCTATCTGGAGCAGTTGCGTAACGCACTCACCTGGGAGCCCCGGCATTTCTGCTGCATGGAGAGCCGGGTGCGGGCAAATCCATGCTCGCGCTGAAATTTGCCTGGGAGGTGCAGAAGGACTTCGACGCCGTCATCTTCCAGACTTGCGGACAGCGCCCGCTGGACGTGATCACCGCAGAGCTCGCTGACCGTCTGCCGATCGACGTCAAGACCCGTCCGCCGGAGGAGCAGCGTGCGGCGGCGAAAGAATGGCTGCGAGAAAGGCAGTCGCTGCTGGTGCTGGATGACGTGTGGCCTAATGAAGCAGGGAAGGTCGAGGTGCGGCAGCTTGAGCCGGGCCCGGCTTGCTCGGTGCTCTACACCTCGCGGCTGAAGGCGCTGCCTGGACTCTCCTCCGAGCTCCGCGAACAGGTGGAAAGTTTACCGAGGCGGAAGCGGAGGCGTTGTTTCACCGCTATCTCGATAAAGATTTCGGCGCTGCCGAAGTCACGCAACATCGCGAGGCACTGCTGGACTTCGCGCGCAAGGTCGAGTGGTTGCCGATTGCGGTCGCGGTCGGCGCAAGTCTGCTGCGGGAAAAATCGGCCAGCGCGTTGGGGCGAGCGGTGCTCAAGACTTCGGCTTGATGCCCTGACGGACGGGGCGAGGAATGTGAATGCGCTCTTCGGCACGGCCATCGCATCGCAGCCGGAGCGCGAGCAGCGAATGTTTGCGGCCTGCGCGGTGTGCGTGCAGGAAGGTTTCTGGCTGCCGCTCGCCGCCGAAGTCGCAGAACTCAGCGAAGATGAAGCGGAGGATGCCGCGGAACGCCTGGTCCATTCCTCGCTGCTGCGGGTGATTGATCGCGAGCGGCGGCGGTTTCAGTTGCACGCGCTGCTGCGCGAGCAAGTACGGGAGAAGGAGGGCGATGGTTTTGTCAAGTTACAAGAACGCCACGCGATGGCGCTGGAGAAGTTGTTCAAAGACTGGGAAACGCGCTGGCAGGAATGCCGCGAGTGCCTGGAAGAGGTTATTCAGGTGGCCGGGTTTTTGTGGAGGCAGGGCGAAATCAGCCGCGAAGCCTGGCTAACGTACTGGGGTTACTCGACGGGCCTCAGGATCGGTGAGCTGGATGCGGCGCTCCGCATCTTGCAACAGGAGGTGTTGTTCTGGGAGGGGCGTGATGACCGCGAAGCGAAGGGCGCGCTGATGCGCAGCTACGGTAACCAGGCGGTAATCCTGAGAGCGTGGGGACGGCTGGAGGAGGCGCTGGCGCTGCATAAGAAGCAAGAACCAATCTGCCTAGAGCTGGGGGACAGGGTCGGTCTGTACGCATGTTACGGCAACCAGGCGCTGATCCTGCAGGCGTGGGGGCGGCTGGAGGAGGCGCTGGCCCTGCACAAGAAAGAAGAAGCCATCTGCCTGGAGTTGGGCAACAAGGATGGGCTGCAAGCTTGCTACGGCAACCAGGCGCTGATCCTGAAGGCGTGGGGGCGGCTGGAGGAGGCGCTGGCGCTGCACAAAGAAGAAGAGACCATCTGCCTGGAGTTGGGCAACAAGGACGGGCTCGGAGCCAGCTACGGCAACCAGGCGCTGATCCTGCAGGCGTGGGGGCGGCTGGAGGAGGCGCTGGCGCTGCACAAAAAAGAAGAGACCATCTGCCTGGAGTTGGGCAACAAGGACAGCCTGCAAATCAGCTACGGCAACCAGGCGCTGATCCTGAAGGCGTGGGGGCGGCTGGAGGAGGCTCTGGCGCTGCTCAAGCAGCAAGAAGCCATCTGCCTGGAGTTGGGCAACAAGGACAGCCTGCAAATCAGCTACGGCAACCAGGCGCTGATCCTGAAGGCGTGGGGGCGGCTGGAGGAGGCTCTGGCCCTGCACAAGCAGCAAGAGGGCATCTGCCTGGAGTTGGGCAACAAAGCTAGTCTCGGGAACTGCCATGCGAATTGGGGTCTCTTGGCGCGGGCGCAGGGCGGCAGGGAAACCGCGAAGGAGAAGCTGGAGCAGGCACTCGCCATCTTTACCGAACTGAAGATGCCGCGCGAGCGCGACGCCGTGCAGGCGGAGTTGGAGAAAGTGGATAGTGGATAGAACGGATCGAAGCGGCAGTGAATGTTGATGAGCGAAGAAGAGAGCCGCGAAGCGGCGGCATCGCAGTTAGCCCAGGGCGGAAGCCCTGGGTGGGGTTCCGTAACCAACCGAGCCCCGGAGGGGCGACACAAGAAAGCAGGCCCTCCGCTCGGACTGAAGTCCTCGGTCGGGATGACAGCGTGATGGATAGTGAAGCGGATATGCCGAGCGAGCGCGACGCAGTGCAGAAGGAGTTGGAGAAAGTGGATAGTGGGTAGTGGATAGAACGGATGCCAATTGCTGATTGCTAGAAGCTAAGAACTAGTTGCTAATCGCTAGTTGCTTGTTACCAAGGACTTCTCATGACTGAAAAGCGCAAAGTTCTCGGACGCGGGCTGGAGTCGTTGTTGCCGCCGCGGCCATTCTCAAATTTTCCGTCCATCCCGGGTGGTGCAGGCGCCACGACTGGCAGCGGCGGTGGCCCGGCCCCAGACGTGGCTTCCGCCTCGGCCGACGTTGACATCGCCACGGTCCCGGGCGTGACACTCGGTGCTTCAGCAGCCGCGCCGCCTGGGGAAGCAGTGCTGGAAATTCCCATCGAGCGCGTCCGCTTCAACCGCTTCCAGCCGCGCAAGGCGTGCGACCAGGAACGACTGGAGGAGTTGGCCCGCTCCATGGAGGAGATCGGCCTGGTACAGCCGATTGTGGTCAGACCGAGGCACGACGGGTATGAGCTCATCGCCGGGGAACGGCGGCTGCGGGCGGCCATGCACAACGGCTATACCACCATTCCGGCCATCGTCCGCGAGGCATCAGACCTGATGACGGCGGAAATGGCGCTGCTGGAGAATCTGCAACGGGAGGACCTGAACCCCATGGAGGAGGCGGCTGCCTACCAGCAGCTGGGACCCGGCGGCTTCCACCTCACCCAGGAGGAGATCGCGAAGCGCACCGGCAAAGACCGCTCGACCATCGCCAACGTCCTGCGGCTGCTTAAGCTGCCCGAGGAGGTGCAGAAGCTGGTGGAGAAGGGCGACCTCAGCTTCGGCCATGCCAAAGTGCTGATGACCCTGGCCACGCCCGCGCTGGTGACCGAGGTGGCGCGGAAGGTGGTGAACGATTCGCTCTCTGTTCGCCAGACGGAGACGTTAGTTACTAACTTGGTTCAGGAGCGTCCCGCAGCCAAGAAAGAGCGAATTGTGGACCCAAATGTCCGGGAAGCGGAGCAAAACCTGCGTCGCGCGCTCGGGGTGCGGGTCACGATAAACGACCGCAACGGCAAAGGCCGCATCGTACTGGAGTACGGCTCGTTGGAGGACTTCGACCGCATCGTCGAGGCGGTGACGAGGCCGTGAGGTTATAATCCGGTCAACGAGGGCACGATGTTCCAAGTCCCGCTTGAAGTTGGCAAGACACCCTTGGTGAGAGGCACAACGTGATATTCCATGTCTCGCTGGAAGCTGCCGAGGACGGTTGGATCATGGCTACCTGCCCGGCCCTTCCGGGTTGTGTCTCACAGGGTGGTGACGAGAATGAGGCCTTGGAGAATATCAAGGAGGCCATCACCGCTTGGCTGTGGGCCGAAGATCAGAAGGCGTTCCGGTCGATGTCCGCGGATCAAAGTCCCATCATGGTGGCTGTTTGAAGTCGCGCGGGATTTCTGTCGTAGCAGCGCACCGCCGTCTGTCTCTTGCTCGCGGGTTGCGGGGCGAACAACACGATCCCACCGTCGCCGCCGCCTCCGCCGTCGCCGCTCGGCCACGCTTACATCACCACGGCAAACAGCTTGCTCGCCTACGCGATCAACGCCAGCAACGGAGCGTTGTCAGCTATCACAGCTCCGGCGGGCGCGCCCGGCGGAACGGCCATCACCAGCAACGCGACGAAGAACCTGGTTTATACCCTGACTTCGAGCGGCCAGATCTCCGGCTACACGCTCAATCGCAGCGATGGCAGCCTGACCGCTATTGCGGGCTCGCCGTGGGGAGGAGCCGGCGTCGGGGTCGCTTTCCTCACCGTGGATGCGGCCGGACAGTACCTCTTCGTGCCTGCCGCGCAGGACTTCGCTGTCGTGCCGTATACCATCGGCTCGGCGGGCGCTCTCACGATTGGGCTTGAAGTAGGCACGCCCAAGGCGCCGCTGACGGCCACGGTCGATCCGCCAGCCCACTTTCTGTACGTGCCCATGGGAAGCGCGGGAACGGAGCTGTACCAGATCGTGGGTGGTGCGCTGATTGACATAGGAACCATCCCGCCGCTAGGGCTGGGCGGCGCGTTTTATGTGGCCATCACGCCAGCCGATACCTTCGCTTACATCTCCGACGGCCTTAGTGGCGTGGCAGCGTACTCCATCAATGCGACCACCGGTGGCCTCACGCCGCTTGGCGGTTCGCCATTCACCGCGGGCGTCGGTACCTCGGCGCTAGCCATGACGCCGAACGGCAAGTTCCTCTACGTCGCCTCAACCGCGGCGATTACCGGGTTTGCGATCAACGCCGACGGCTCGCTCACCTCGGTTGGAAGCCCCGTGACATTTTCCCAACCGCCTGTGAGCCTGAGCATCGAGCCTAGCGGCGCGTACCTCTACGTTCTGAGCAACAATTCTGGCATAGTGCCCGTCTACCAGATCAATGCGACTACTGGGGTGCTGACGGTAGAGCCAAGTCTCACCACAGCGACCGTGCCGACGGGGATTACGACGACGCCGTAGGTAGGTGGTTCACCCTTGCCGAATTCGGCGATTGCCCAGAGCTTTGAAGCGGGTAGTGGGCGACTTTGAGTGTAGAAATGAATCTTGCTTGAGCGGTCTGGCATCTAAATTGCTAACAGTTCCCGAAATAAAACACTTGCTATTGCGGCGGTTGGGATTGCAAACTTCATGCTTGCATGATTTGCAGTTTGTGTCATACTGGAAACATGCAAAAGCGGTCAAGCAAGAGGGATGTCAATCAAATCGCCGCCGAGATGGTTCGGGCGACGGCTGGTCTCGACTTAAACGGCAAGAACCCCGCAGCCGTTGCACTGGGCAGGCGCGGCGGTCTCAAGGGAGGAAAGGCGAGAGCAGAAAAGCTGACACCACAAGAGCGATCTACGATTGCTCGCGGCGCGGCCAATGCCCGCTGGCGAACAGCAAAGCCGTAGCTATGGCCATGTCGAAATCTACATACGCCAAGGTCCTTGGTGAGGCAAATCAAGACCCCACTATTCGTCGCCA
This sequence comes from uncultured Acidobacteriaceae bacterium, assembly GCA_963782275.1. Lineage (GTDB taxonomy): Bacteria > Acidobacteriota > Terriglobia > Terriglobales > Acidobacteriaceae > Bog-257. The sequence goes on from CAWAJA010000022.1 coordinate 402,041, forward strand.
CCTGTATCCCAAGATTGAGAATCAACTCGGGGCAAACAAGCGACTCGTAAGCTTTTTCACCACGTTTCAGTGGCCCGTGCAGCTTGAAGACCGCGATGCGGACATGTTAGAGGAAGTGTTCCAAAACTGCTGTGCTGCTGGATCGCGTGAGCTTGTACTGCTATTAAATTGCCCTGGTGGAGATGCGCTAGCTGCGGAAAGGATTGTCAACGTCTGCCATAGCTTTAGCAAGAATAATAAGTTCTCGGTGATCGTGCCCAAGATGGCAAAATCGGCGGCCACAATGATTTGCTTAGCACCCCGTGGTGCAAGTCTAGATTCGTAAGCAAAAACATTTGAGGTATTCACAGACTCTCTTCGTAGAATGTGCGCATGGCAATGGGCACGCGCAAGCAGCGGGAGAAGCAAGAGGACATCTGGATTGCGCACACGGAGTTGGCCTCGGCTCCGGGGCATCCGTTCTATCAGCGGCTGAACGAGTTGCTGGAGGCGGAGCGCTTCGACGAGTTTGTCGAGGGGCGGTGTGCGAGGTTCTATGCGGCCAGGTACGGACGGCCCTCACTGACGCCGGGGATTTACTTTCGTTCGCTGCTGATCGGATATTTCGAAGGCATCGGGGCGGAGCGCGGCATTGCTTGGCGGCTGGCAGACTCACTGGCGCTGCGGCGTTTTGTGGGCATTGGCCTCGACGAGAACACCCCGGACCACTCCACAATATCGCGCACCCGGCGGTTGATCGATGTGGACACGCATCGCGAAGTGTTCACTTGGGTGCTGGAAGTGCTGGCCGATCGCGGGCTATTGAAGGGCCAGCGGATCGCCATCGATGCCACGACGCTGGAAGCTAACGCGGCGATGCGCTCGATCGTACGGCGCGACACGGGTGAGAGTTACGAGGAATTTCTGCGCGGATTAGCCAAGGCCTCGGGCATCGAAACCCCGACCCGGGAAGACCTGGTGAGACTGGATCGCAAGCGCAAGAAGCGCACGTCCAACAAACACTGGAAGAGTCCAGCGGACGAGGATGCGCGGATCGCGAAGATGAAGGATGGGCGTACCCGCCTGGCGCACAAGGCTGAGCATGCGGTCGATCTGGACACGGGCGCGGTGGTGGCCGTCACGTTGCCGGGTGCCGATAAGGGCGACACGACGAGCTTGGACGCAACCCTGTGCGAAGCAGGCATGACAGTGGCGGAGTTGGCGGGTCGCGAGGCGGAGTTGAAGCCCGACCGTGAGCCCAAGGTGAACGTCAACGGGATCGAAGAGTTGGTTACCGATAAGGGGTATCACAGCGGCGCAGTCCTCCAGCGAGTGAAGAGTTACGAGGTGTGCAGCTATATACCGGAGAAGCAGCAAAAGGGGCGACGTAACTGGCAAGGCAAGCCAGCCGAACAGCAGGCAGTCTATGAGAATCGGCGGCGGGTACGAAGCGAGTACGGCAAGAGTTTACTGCGGCGACGTGGCGAGTTGGTGGAACGCAGCTTCGCACACTGCTACGAAACCGGCGGCATGCGTCGCTGCCATCTCCGCGGACGGGACAACATTTTGAAGCGGCAGTTGATTCATGTCGGAGCGTTCAACTTGAGCTTGATCCTGCGCCAGATGCTGGGTGCGGGCACACCGCGAGAGCTGAGAGACCGCTCTGGCAGGCTTGTTCTGTTCGTTTATTTACTCTTCCGGGGTCGGATAAATCAGAATCGGCTTTGCAGAAGCCGGCCCTCCGCATCCGTTGTCAAGTGCTTCGTGAGATTGCGCACCCGGCTACGTCGCCAGCCTTGCAGAAAAACCACCACTTGCGCCACGGGCTGTTAGGGGCTGAGAACATTGGGATGAGCAGAACATCCGAACTTGGCCCCATTGATCCCCAAATCAGAGTAGCTGAGGGCGTCTATTATGCAGCACATGAGATCATTGATAGCTATAACGAATTGATGAGAAAGGCGAACACCACCAAGGGTAAAGTGGACCCATTCTTGCAACAGCTTTACAGGTTTGACGCCACTCAAATCAGGTGGATAAAATCCGCCCAGCAGCTCTCAGAGAGTATTGCTGTTAATGTGTTGAAAACAGGAGTGATGAATGGCCAACCGGAGGCTCAGATCAAGAAAAAGATTTTGCCGTTTCTGTCACCTGAGTTTTCCAAAGTCCACGGTCGGCCAATTTACCCAGATGTAGTGCAAAAGTGTGGACTGAGTGTCACGTTGTATGAACTGGACAGTTCGCTCTGGAAGGACATTTGGGAGTTATACATCAGGTGCAATTACATGGTTTCGACGTTCAAGACGGGAATCGCAAAGCTCATCGAGAGCGAAACCGAGCATTTCTTTTCACCCAATCCGCTAGCGCAATAGCTGGCAGCAAGGAGGTCACAGTGAGCAAATCAACGAAGAAGCACAAGCGGTCACGAAAATTTGAGCCTAGCGATAGTCTCTTAAGGTTCATTCCCCCGCTCTTTGAAATTGGGAAAGCTGGCCCGCAGACCTCTTGGGATCTATCCGGGAGGGCTGTATTGAAGGGGGAGAAAAGACGCGATGATTCAGAGGAAGAAAAAGAACAAGAGGGCGATGGATCAAATCTTCGAGGGGTCGCCTTGGCCCACTAATCTAAAGGGGGCTGCCATCAGCCCCTATTTTAGTACTTGACATACTTGACCGCTCAAGCATATTATGTACTCATGGATTGCTTGAGCGTGTCTGACCGTGCTCGCGTTATTGCCTGTTTAGTAGAGGGCAATTCCATTAGATCAACCGTAAGAATGACTGGCATCTGCAAGGATACTGTCATCAAGTTGCTCTGCGACCTCGGCGCAGCGTGCAAACGCTACCACGACGCCAATATGCGCGGACTCAAGAGCCGTCGCATTCAATGTGATGAGACGTGGAATTTTTGCTACGGCAAGGACAAGAACATCACGGACGAGCAAAGGGCAGATGGCGCTGGCGGCGTTTGGGCGTGGATTGCTCTTGATGCGGACTCGAAGCTGGTCGTCTCGTACCTGTCCGGCGGACGTGATGCAAGCTGGGCGCACGCTTTCATGTCTGACGTGGCAAGCCGACTAACGCATCGCGTACAACTGACCACAGACGGCCATCGCTGTTACGTCGAAGCCGTCGAAGGCGCTTTTGGCATGGAAGTGGATTATGCCATGTTGGTCAAAATCTACGGTTCGGCACCAGACTCGGATACGCGCTACAGTCCAGCTCAGATAATTGAGACACGGCTGGCAGTGATAAGCGGAGACCCTGACCCTCGGCATATCAGCCCGTCCTATGTAGAGCGGCAGAATCTCTCCATGCGGATGTCAATGCGGCGATTCACTCGTTTGACTAACGCTTTCAGTAAGAAACTCGACAACCTGCGGCACGCCGTAGCCCTTAATTACATGCACTATAACTTCTGTCGGATACATCAGACGTTGCGCGTCACGCCTGCGATGGAAGCCGGACTCTCCGATCACGTCTGGTCGCGTGAGGAACTGGTCGGGTTACTTGATCGGAAGACGGTTGCGGCGGCTGCATAGCTGTGGAAAACTCAAAGTCGCCCACTACCTTGAAGCGAAGATGCTAGACTTCACCAGAATTCCTAAATACAATTCCGCTATTCGGATACCCCTCTACAGCACGGCAATGGCGCACAGTCATCATCGGGCGCTTTTCCGAGGCTTTAAATCGGCGGCCTTTGGGGACTTAAGGAGCGTGGCATGGCTAACGATATGTCGGAGCGCGTTGCCATTCAGGTCTCCAGCCCGAATATCTTCTCCCACGCCACGCAACGGGAACAGGAACTCGCGGAAGCCCATCGCATTGCCAAGCTGGGCACATGGCGCTGGGTCCGCGCGACCGACACGGTTACCTGGTCGGATGAACTCTATCGTACTTTCGGGAGCGACCCGAACTCACCAGCGCCATCCTTCAAAGAGCAACGGCGAATCTATACGACAGAGAGCTGGAAACGGCTCGACGCTGCTGTGAAAAGAGCGATCGAAACGGGTGCGCCGTACGAGCTCGATCTTGAGATGATTCTCCCCGACGGTACCACGAAGTGGATCATAGCCCGGGGCGAGGTGGAGTCCTATGCCAATGGCGAAGCCACGCAACTGCGCGGCACCGTGCAGGAGATTACGGAGCGCAAGCGCAGTGAGCAGAAGCTGGCGCTGAGCGAAAGCCGCTACCGGTCCCTAGTACGGGCCAGCGCCGAGGTGGTTTGGAGCTCGCCGGGAGACGGAATGCAGCCAGGCGAGAAAACCGAGTGGCAGGCATTCACCGGCCAGACCCCAGAGGAGAGCGTAGGTTTCGGCTGGGCCAATGCCATCCACCCCGACGATCGGGAGCGCAGTGAACGCGCCTGGCGCCATGCCCTGGCCACTGGAACAACCTGCGAATTGGAGAACCGCCTGCGCCGCCGCGACGGTGTCTACCGGAACATGCATGCCCGCATCGTTCCGGTTCGTGACGAGGCAGGAAGGATCGTCGAGTGGGTCGGAATGCACACCGATATCACCGAGCAGAAACTGGCCGAAGAGTCCCTTCGCCAGGCCGAAGAAGCCCTGCGAAAGAGCGAGCGCATGTATCGCACGGTGGGCGAGTCCATCGAATATGGGGTTTGGGCCTGCGATGCTGAGGGACGAAATACCTATGTCAGCGAATCGTTCCTCAAACTGGTTGGGCTGACCCAGGAGCAGTGCTCCGAGTTCGGATGGAGTAATGCGCTTCATCCCGACGAGGGTGAGCGCACCGTCGCCCTTTGGAAAGAATGCGTGCGGACGGGAGGAACGTGGGATGTCGAACACCGATTTTGGGGCGTGGATGGCCAGTGGCATGACATCCTGGCTCGCGGCGCGCCGGTGCGCGACGATCAAGGGCGGATCATCGGCTGGGCTGGCATCAATCTGGACATAAGCAGGCTGAAGCAAGCTGAAGTGGCACTGCGACGGTCGGAGAAGCTGGCGACGGCGGGCCGGCTTGCGGCCGCGATGGCGCACGAGATCAACAACCCGCTGTCGGCCGTCACCAACGCTCTCTATTTGGCGTTGCAGGACGAAACCCTGCGCGATACTACGCGCAACTACCTGAAGCTCGCGGAGCAGGAGCTGGCTCGGGTGGCGCACGTCACCACGCAGACTTTGCAATTCCACAAACAATCGAGCACGCCGGTTCCGGCTGACGTTAGCGAAGTCATGGATTCGATGTTCTCCTTGTTCGCGCCGAGGCTGAAGGCCTCCTGCATTGCGGTGGAGCGGGATTACCGGACCCGGGAAAAGCTGTACTGCCTGATCGACGAGTTGCGCCAGGTGTTCGCGAACCTGCTCAGCAATTCGCTTGACGCCACGCCGCGCGGAGGCAAGTTAAGGATTCGCATTCGGAAGACTCGATCCTGGGACGATACGGGCGCGGATGGCATCCGAATCATCATTGCAGACACAGGGGACGGCATCGCTCCCGACCTGAGAAAACGGGTGTTTGAGCCGTTTGTCTCAACCAAAGACACCACCGGAACGGGCTTAGGGCTGTGGGTTACTGAGGGCATCGTCCGTAAGCACAACGGTCGCATCACGATGCGAAGCCGAACCGGTCCCGCGCAACATGGAACAGTGTTCTCGTTGTTCCTGCCGTTTGGCGGCGTCACGCCGGTTGACTCGAAGCCAGCGTAGCCGGGAGAAACTGGCTGAGATGGTCACTGCTGCCCGCGTTTGGCGTGGAATCAAAAACCAGCCAAGAATTGGCGGCTTGCCAAAAACCGTCTTGACAAGGCATCTCTCGCCCGACAGCGGGCATCAAATTCTGTCAGTCTAGATCGGCCAATGGCCCTGCGTGTCGTCTTCGCCCGAGGGGGAGCGTTCCGGTTCGCAGGGCCAACGTTTCTGCCTGTCCCTCGCGCGAAGCCGCTCCTTCATGCGGTCTTGTAGAACGAAGACAAACGGAATCAACTCTTCAACGCAATTCTTGACGTCAGGAGACCACCGGCGACAGCAGCCTTGTGGGAACGGTTCACCCGTCGACGAGTTCCACGCTGAGCGTAACCGTTATGTCAACTTCATCCGACCTATCAAGCCCAATCTTGTCGGGGGCAGAGTAAGAAATCAGTCTGGACTTTACACGGCCTGAATAAACTTTGTCTTTCACGATCCAGCGAACATTGTCTCCGGCAGAGGGCACGGGGGTCGCTTGGTCCGCTCCGCCCAGCTGAAGTTCGCTGATCACCTGCTCATTGGTGGACGACCGAAACACCTGTGTAATCTTCATCTGAAATACCTCCTTCTTGTCATAATTCTCCCACGATCTGATTCGAGGTTGCATGAAGACCTGGTCAATTAGGGCGCATGCTGCTGACCAATTTACCGCAGTGCGCTCTACAAAGGAATCCAAAGACGCTAGCCCACCGTTCGCCGGGGCCCCCAACAAGCGCCGCTGGAGCCTGCCCTGAGAAGTCGAAGGGCGCTTGTTGGGGTGAGTTCAGCCCGAGCGGAGGGATCTGCGTTTGTACAGTACGCGAAAATGTCGTTCGATCAGATTACGCCTTTCATCCCACGTTGTGGGACTATGTCTGCCGGCGAACTGGCTGCCGCGTGGGTCTCATTCCCCTGCCACCGTCATGCCGTCGATGCGTAGCGTAGGTGAGGCGATCGCGCCACGGAACTCGAGGTCATTGCCGATCTCCGAGATGTTGAAAAGCATGTCTTTGAGATTGCCGGCGACGGTGATCTCCTCCACCGGGAAGGTTAGCTCGCCGTTCTGAATCCACAGGCCACTGGCACCGCGCGAGAAGTCGCCGGTGACCAGGTTAACGCCGAAGCCGAGAAACTCGGTGACGAATAGGCCTTCTTTGATGTCAGCGATGATCTGCTCCAAGCTCTTGGCTCCCGATTGCAGGAAGAAGTTGCCGGGACCGATTCCGGGAGTGCCCGCCAGTCCGCGCGAGGCGTTGCCGGTGGTCTGCAGGTTCAGCTTCTTCGCAGTGTAGGTGTTCAGCAGGTAGGACTTCAGCACGCCGCTCTCGACCACCACGGTCTTGCGGCTGGGCACGCCTTCAGAGTCGAAGGGGCTGGTGCCAAAGCCGCCGCGCATGGCGCCATCGTCCACCACGTTGATGTTGTCGCCGGCAATCTTTTCGTTGAGCTTGCCGGTGAGGAACGACGCGCCGCGATAGATGGAGTCGCCATTGACAGCTTCGAAGATGTGGCCCACCAGCGCTCCGGCGACGGTGTGCTCGAAGACGATGGGGACTTTTGCGGTCTTGACTTTGCGCGCGCCAATGCGCCGCAAGGTGCGCTGCGCGGCGATCTTGCCAATCTCCTCCGGCGACTGCAGCTTCTTCAGCGTCATCGCCACCGAGTACCAGTAGTCGCGCTGCATGGCCGAGCCTTCCACTTGCGCGATGGGCACCGCCGAAACCGAGCAGTAGGAGCGGCTGTAATCGCCGACGAATCCGTGCGAGTTGGCCAGCACCTTGTAGCCGATGGCGGCGTCGAAGGTGCCGCCTTCGGAGTTGACAATGCGGGGGTCGGCGTCGAGCGCCGCCTTCTCGGCACGGCGCGCATAGTCGATGCGATCGGCGGTGGACAGCGAATAGACGTCGTCGTAGTAGAGATCGAGGTCGCCGTCGAGCTTGCCGAGCTGCGACGCCTCGGGAATGCCAGCGAAGGGATCTTCGCTGGTGACCTTGGCCAACGACAACGCGGCGTCGACCATTTGCCGAATGCCCTCGGGAGTGAGATCGCTGGAATAAGTGCTGGCCGCGCGTTGTCCAAAGAAGACGCGAACCCCGATGGCCTTGGAACCGGATTCCTTCAAGGTTTCCACTTCGCCGAGGCGAACGACGGTGGAAAACTCGCTGCCGTCCATGGCAACGGCTTCGGCGGCGCTGGCGCCGCCTTGCATGGCGCGACGGACGACGTCGGCCGCGATTTCCGGCAGATCGGTTGAGGTTGCTGTGGGGAGAGGAGTTTCCTGGAGGTTACTGGATGATGCCATTTTTATTGTGCCCTGCATTCCTGACGGCGCCCGTACGATGCAACGCCCCTGTTAGCAGGATACGAAGTATGGGCGGGATTGTCATCCGGGGGGCAGGAGTCCTGCTGGAATTGAGCTGCAACTCCTGGAGCACAATGGTCCTGCTACAGAAGCTGGGGCACGTTTTGAATGAAGAAGCGCTTCACTTCTTCCCAAGCCAGGGGCGGTTCAGCGCCGTAACTTGGCCGGATGGAATTCCGTAAACCAGTGCCCAGAAGTTAGCAGACTTCCGTGAGAGACGGCGTTCTGCGCAGAGCACTCTTCGAATCTCATTCTCTGGAAACGTCTCTCTTAGCCAATCAAAGGCCTTCTGATCTCCGAACTCCAGAACCCTCGAGATGGTGTAGTCGGGATGGGCCTCGGGTTGACAGGTGTCAACATCCGTATCCCAGAAGAGTGTTTGTAAGTGTCTGGGAATCATGCAGTTATGAGTATAAACCATGGAGCAACCGAGTCAATGGCTCAGCACCGGCCGGGCCGACGCCATTACACCTCCGTTTGACGCAGGAGGCCGCAAGCGTGTCCGCTGCGTGATGGCAGTCACATCCCTAGGTGCAGTAAGTCACAGCCAGATGTTCGTGGGATTTGGAATCGTGAGATATAAGCTATGGCGTTCTGCCCTCACATCAGCGGTCTCGATTCCCCGGCGACGTCCGGGCGATCCTCCCGGCTTCGTCGCCGCCAGGTTTTACTTTCTGGGCTGGTGCTGGTGTTCGCCTTTCTGTTGCCTCGTTGCTGGGCGGCGCAGGGCCCCACCAGCGACGATTGCCTGGCCTGCCACAGCGACAAATCCTTGACTACCAAGCGCGGTGGGCGAACGGTTTCGCTATTCGTGGACCAGAAGAAATTCGCCGGCTCGATTCACGGGTCGCTGCAATGCACCTCCTGCCACGCCGATCTGGAAGGCAAAGAATTGCCCCACTCGACGCCGCTGGCGAAGGTCAACTGCGGCTCCTGCCATAGCGACGAGGCACAACAGCTTGCCAAATCGTTGCACGGCAAGGCAGCCGCGCGTGGCGATGCTCTGGCGCCGCGCTGCGTGAACTGCCACGGCAATCACGACATCCTGCCGGTAAAAGACCCGCGTTCGTCGGTGGCGGCGATGAAAGTCCCCTTCGTCTGCGGACAGTGTCATCGCGAAGGCACGCCCGTCCAGACGAAGCCGCAATATCCCGGAGCATGACATCCTGGAGAACTACACCGAGAGCATCCACGGCGATGGCTTGCTGAAGAAGGGACTGGTCGTAGCGGCCAACTGCGCCTCGTGCCACACGGCGCACTCGATCCTGCCGCACACCGATCCCAACTCGTCCATCAACCGGCGCAACATCGCCGCCACCTGCACCAAGTGCCATGCCAACATCGAGCTAGTACACCGCAAGACCATTCGCGGCGAGCTCTGGGAAAAGCAAGCCAACACTCTTCCCGCTTGCGTCGATTGCCACCAGCCGCACAAGGTCCGCAACGTTTTCTACTCCCAGGGCATGGCCGACGCCGATTGCATGCGCTGCCACGCCAATGCCAGCCTCAAGTCCGCGAGACGGACGCTCTATGCTGGTGCGCGTCGGACGAAGTAGGCGGCTCACGCCACGTGAAGGTAGCCTGCAGCCAGTGTCACTCGGAGGTGAATGCCTCGCGCGTGCGCCCCTGCGAGACCATCACGCACCCGGTGGATTGCACCGCCTGCCATGCCGAAGTCGGACAGCAGTACCAGCGCAGCACCCACGGCCAGATGCACGCCAAGGGCGATCCCAATGCTCCCTTCTGCAAGGACTGCCACGGCACGCCATCACGTGCTGGGCAAGCACAATCCGGAATCGCTGACGTTCGCGACCAACGTGCCCGATCTCTGCGCCAAGTGCCACCGCGAAGGCCAGAAGGCTGCCCTGCTCTATACCGGCACGGAGCACCAGATCATCCCGCGCTATAACGAGAGCATTCACGGCAAGGGACTGCTGAAGAGCGGCCTGACGGTGACCGCGACCTGCACCAGTTGCCACACGGCGCACCGCGAACTGCCGGCTTCCGATCCGGAATCGACGGTCAACCCCAAGAATGTTGCCGGCGACCTGCGGCGCCTGCCACCATGGCATCGAAGAGCAGTTCGTGCAGAGCATCCATTCGTCGTCAGTGACCAAGACGGACAAGCCGCTGCCGGTGTGCAACGATTGCCACACTGCGCACTCCATTCGCCGCACCGACCAGGATGGGTTCAAGCTCGACATCATGAACACCTGCGGGCGTTGTCACGGAGAAATTGCCAAGACGTACTTCGACACCTATCACGGCAAAGTTTCCAAGCTGGGTTACACCAAAACCGCAAAATGCTATGACTGCCACGGCGCGCACGACATCCTGAAGGTCACCGACCCGCAACTCGCACCTGAGCCGCGCCAACGTGGTCGCGACCTGCCGCAAGTGCCACTCTGATGCGACCCGGCGGTTCGCCGGATATCTCACGCATGCCACCCACCACGATCCCAAGAAGTTCCCGTTCCTGTACTACACGTTCTGGGGAATGACGATCCTGCTGGTGGGCACGTTCACGGTGAGCGGAGTCCACACGATCCTGTGGTTCCCGCGCGCACTTGCAGATGCGTCGCGAACTGCGTGCCGCCGAAGCCAGAGAGGCGGAAGGCGAGGCCTCGGCGAAACCTCCCACGGGGCCTGAGGCGAAGGATGACAACGATGCCCAACACTAAACACGAATTCGCCGCAACGGCCAATTACGGCGCCCCGGCAGCGGTGCTGGAGCCACCGGTCGCCGAGCGTTGCGCCTGCGCCAGCGGCTGCCGTGGACACGCGCGAGTTCGTCCGCTTTATCCGCCTCTACCGCGTGCTGCATGCCTGCATGATTGTCAGCTTCCTGACTCTGGCGCTCACGGGACTTTCGTCTGAAGTTTTCCTATACGGCCTGGGCGGCAGGCTGTCACGCGTGCTGGGCGGATTCGAGACCGCCGGATATATCCATCGCTTTGCCGCTATCATCATGTTCGGAACGTTCACCGCCCACATTGTGGGACTTGTCCGGCAGAAGCGGCGCAGCGGGAAGACCTGGGGCGGTATCCTGTTCGGCCCGAATACGCTGATTCCCACCAAGCGGGACGCGCAGGAATTCGTGGGCACCATGAAGTGGTTCGTGGGCCGGGGGCCGCGTCCCGAGTACGGACGCTGGACCTACTGGGAGAAGTTCGACTACTTCGCCGTGTTCTGGGGGATTGTGGTCATCGGTTCCACCGGACTGACGCTGTGGTTCCCCGTGTTCTTCACCCGCTTTCTGCCGGGATCGTTCATCAACGTGGCCACCATCATTCACAGCGACGAGGCCCTGCTGGCTACGGGCTTCATCTTCACCGTGCACTTCTTCAACACCCACCTGCGGCCGGAAAAGTTTCCCATGGACACCACCATCTTCACCGGCCATATGCCTCTGGCGGAACTGAAGCGCGACAAGCCGCGAGAGTACGCCGCGCTGGTGGCCAGCGGCCAACTGGAACAGCACCTCGAGGAGCCGCAACCCGAGATCGTGGTCAAGGCCATTCGCTTGTTTGCCTGGATTGCGCTGACGCATCGGCTTTAGCGTGGTAGTCTGGATCATTTACGCGATGCTGTTCGCGTATCGGTAGGAACGGAGTTTTGCACCAAGTGTGGGCAGCCTACATCATCCAAGTCTTTACAGCCTTGCTCGCCGTTATGACCCTAGCGAAAGATTGGGGCGCGCATCAGTCCAGCTGGAGAAGAACCGGTGTGGGTTTCCTAATCATCAGTCTAATGATTGTGAGTGCGTATAACACGTATCAGACGGGGAAGCACAATGAGCAGCAACATCAAGAGGATCAGGGCAAAATCGCCAAACTTCAGGCGGGTGTTGATGCGGCCAATAAAGCCCAGGCCGACAACACCATGCAATTCCTCCAGCAGTTTTCCAATTTAAGTGATAAGGTGGCAAAGCTTCAGACTCAAGCCGCGACCGAAGCACTTCAAAAACAGGCAGCACAACTGCAAGTGGAGCTACGCTCAACAGAACAAGCGCTAAATCCTCCTAAGGCTGAATTGCAGTTCTCCTTCGAGACGCAGGGTGACGTGCCTGTACGCACAATATCTTTATCCCCCGATTCGCAAGGTAATATTACCTTCCGTTTTATGGTCATGAATTTAACGTCTATCGCAGCGACCGATGGTTTTATTGTCTTGCAACTTTGTGATGACTGTACTTTTGTTAAAATGCCTGATGGCTTCACAGAAGTGAGTGGTTCGCGAAAAACTGAACGTAATTATAACTTTCAGCGAATACTGCCAATGCAATCGTTACCTACATTTGAAGCACAGATTCGTGTACCATTCTCTGCCGCGTTTGCCACCGTAGGTATGAATTATCGCTGTAAGACTTGTATGCTCCCTCCGCTTGTAGCGCATCACCTTCCGGCGATTGATTTAGGAACCATCAATCTTCTCCCACGTGTTCCTAAATGAGAACGGCGGCAGTTGGCCTGCCCTTTCGGTTTGAGGCCATGCATCACTTTTACCCATGGGTGCTCCCTCTTGTCGCCGTCTCTTGGCGACAGGGCGGGAGACAAAATCTCGCACCTGTTCATCCACCCAGCTCCATGAGAACAGCGACCCGCTGATAGCGCACTCGGGAACGAGTTTCCTCTTGTGGCGGCTGATCTGCACCAGGCCGTCGTGCTCCATGGTCTTCAAGGTGCGCGACAGGTTGGGCTTCTTGCGACCCGTGCGTTCGGCAAGCTCGGCCAGCGATTGCGGCGGGGTCCGGCGAATCTTCTCCAGGAGTTCGCGGTCTCTCCTTTGAAGGGGCACGGCTTCAGCCATGCCGAAAAAGCTCTTTTCATTAGCTGGCTTTAGCCACTGAGGGACTTCGGTTTTGACTTGAAGTGCGGGTTCCCTCAGGGGCTGAAGCCCAACTCTCCACGCACAAGTAACGGCACGGCTGAAGAGGCCGCTGAAAAACTCGAAACCGCGGATCCCTCACCGACTAAAGTCGGTTCGGGATGTCAAATTTAAAGGACTTCCGACGGCACAGCTAAAGCTGTGCCCTTTCAAAACGTCCCGAGAACGAGTTTTTTAGCGGCCTCTAAAGCCGTGCCCCTTCAAAACATGGGCTTTGATGAATAACCCAGAGCAGTGGCGGCGGCATGCCGCGCACCAGCTATTTACAGTTCTTCGTAGTACCGTTCGCCGGCGCAGGAGCGGCAAAGGATTCGTCCGTCGTGTCGCACTTCGCGTTGGAAGTTGATGCCTTCGCCGCACTGGTCGCACACGATGCGCTTGCCCTGGTAGCCGGGAAGTTCCTCGGGAGGAAGCGAGACCCTCACCCACCGCACACTGAACAGGTCATCGGTCGGCATTTCGCGGTAGGCAAGCATCTGCTGCTGGTTCTTATTCCCGATCTCGGGATGCATTTGCCGCGCCAGCGTCTTTGAGCTTTCTTTGGCCGAGACACGCACCGCGCGGCCTGAGTCGAGGTCGACGAAGGTCGCAGCCACCTTGCCCCAATCGCGAAACTTGAGGGCGCGCTTGCCCAGACGGCAGCCGGTCACGACTGCGACAGCATCGGTAGCGCAACGATCAATTTCGACAAAGGTGATGAGGCGCTTGCGGTCTTTGCCGTGGGGATCGTCGATGCCCAGCAGCTCGAGGCCGAGCATGGCAAGGCGAACGCCCAGCACCTGTCCGGCACACAGATGGCCGTGGGCAACCTCGGCATCGCGCAGCAGCTCGTCAAAATTTTTCACGTGAATTCCTGCTCAACTCGTTACACCTTGGTTTCATAAGAGCACTTCCAGCAGACCGGGGCTAAAGAGACTTTGTCGCAACCGGTGTCGCCGCTCCGCGGCTCGCTCAATTTCCCACTCGACCCGGGGCTCGCGCCCCGGGCTCAATGCACCGCCGCCGCTTCGCGGCTGGTTCGAATGATCTCGGCTGTCTTGCTCCACTACAAATTTGCGTAGCAGGTTGCGACACAGCCTCTTTACCCCTGTTGGAGCTTGCTTATAACGGTGCAGGGGCTAAAGCCCCGACCTTTTCTACTCCTCTTTCGGCACGACTGGAAGTCGTGCCCTGATACGAACCGTAAAGAATCCTATGAGGCGTAAAGATTCATTGAAACGAGCTGCCGTTATTGCTCTTCCGCCGAGGATTCCTGTGCCACATCTGCGACGTGGCCGCTCACGTTCACGGTGAACTTTTCTCCAGCCTTCGGCAGGAAGGTCACGCGTGCGGGCTGCCGGTCCCAGTGTGGCGCAGAGCAATCCGAGTCAGGCGAATCTCCCCCGCTCGCCTTCCCGAGTTCCTTGCGATAGAGCGGTTTCCTGACCCCGATTTGCGCAACCACCACCAGGAGTCGCTCGGCGTTGCCGCTGAGCCCGCAATAGGCTGCGTAGTCGCGATACCAGCTTACCTCCGAATAGAACGGATCGAAATCAGGAAGCTTTAGCTGCGTGACCTTTCCCGAGCTCCGGTCCACCAGCAGCCAATCGCCGAGTTGCCACAGCCAGCGGGGCGACTTGCGATCATCGGGCAGAGAGTCATTAATGCGAAAGGCCCGGCGAACCACGAACTCGCGATCGGTGACATCGTGGGGCTTGCCGGTGGTGAACTCCTTCAGCTTAGAATCAACGTACAGTACCCGCACCGTGATATCGAGAGTCTTGTCCTCCGAGGGGCCGATAAACAGCTTGACCGGCTGCAGACTGCCAAAGCTCACAACGTGCGGCTTGGAAGCGGCAACAGCGAGCACGGTAAACAGCACAACACCGAGGACACGAAGCGAGCGCATCTCTAAAGGAAGGCTAATCCCGACGCGGACAGGCCGCAAGTCCAAACATAGAGGGGGCACAGGATGGCTCTCGGATGAGTGCGCAAATCCTCCGCTTCGTCCCACATAGACCATTCCCTGTTATGCAACTGGCATACAATAAGCGGACATCCTGAGGTGCCCGGCGATCGATTTGACTTACAGCTTCATCATCCCCGCCTACAACGAGAGCGAGCGGCTGCGTTCTTCCTTGCCCAAAGTATTGGACTACATCCGGCAGCAGCGACTCCAGGCTGAAATTATCGTGGTGAACGACGGGTCAGTTGACGATACGGCTGAGGTCGTTCGCAGCTTTGCCGCTACCAATCCAGAGATCCGTTTGCTGGAGAATCCCGGGAACCGCGGCAAGGGGTACAGCGTTCGCAGTGGAATGCTACACGGCCACGGCGATGTGTTGCTGTTCAGCGACGCCGATTTGTCGTCACCCATTTACGAAGCGGGAAAGCTGTTTGACGCGCTCGCGCAGGGCGCCGACATTGCCATCGGCTCGCGCTGGTTGCAGACCGAGCTACAAACCGAACGCCAGCCCTGGCATCGGCAGTTGTACGGACGGCTGTTCAACCTCGGTCTAAAAGTGGTGCTCGGGCTGCGCTATCGCGACACACAATGTGGCTTCAAGGCATTCACACGGGCTGCCGCAAACACCGTATTTTCTCGCCAGCACGTCGAGCGCTGGGGCTTCGATCCCGAGTTGCTGTTTCTGGCTGACAAACTCAAGCTGCACACCGTCGAGGTCCCGGTGGAATGGGCCCACGATCACCGGTCGCGGATCAATCCCCTGCGCGATGGCTTCAACATGGGCCTGGAAATGCTAAAGGTGCGCTGGAACGATGTGCGGGGACTGTACGAGCAGGCTTCGTTCGCCGTAGAACCGTCTGTCGAACCCGCGGCTCCTGTGCAGACCGCAAAATAGAAATAGCTGCCGCTTGGCCGCAAAGCCCATGAGACAAAGCCTTTTCCTTTCATTTTTCATAGCCTTTTAACACGCCCCAAGCCTCTGGCCTCGCAGAAAATTTGTAGCCTTCCTAAGAAACGAGCATCTTCTGTTGGGTGTCCATTTGGTCAGGCCCAGACGGCTATTTCGTCTGAGCTGTTTCTGTGACCACACCGTTCGAATTCTGCATCTCACATACGAATCGACGATCGCTATGCAAAGCACGAGCGCAACACGAGAGATATCAAAGGTCCCGGTTGCTTCCGGGGAATCGTCTTTATTGGAGAAGTATCTGGCGGTACGCCGAATGTCGCTGCAACTCTGCGCGCCTTTGAGCGTGGAAGACCACAGCCTGCAGCCGATGCCCGACGCCAGCCCGGCGAAATGGCATCTGGCGCATACCACGTGGTTCTTCGAGACCTTTGTGCTCTCCCAGTACATGGAGCATTACCGGCCGTTTCAGGGAGAGTTCCGCAATCTGTTCAACTCGTACTACAACGCCGTGGGCGACCGGCCCTTGCGCGCGCTGCGGCACGTCCTGTCTCGTCCGGGACTGGACGAGGTGCACGCCTATCGGAATCACATCGACGAGGCAATGGCCGACTTCTTGTTGGCGGACCCGGCATCGGATGCAGCCGAGCTGGTGACGCTCGGCATGAATCATGAGCAGCAGCATCAGGAATTGATTGTGACCGACGTCAAGAACGGATTATGGACGAATCCGTTGCGGCCGGCTTATCGCACAACCTCAGAAGACCAGGAAGCAAGCGCCTCCGAGCATGCATTGCCGCTCGAATGGCGCGCGTTCTCGGGAGGCATTTGCAGCGTCGGCTTCGAGGGCGAGGGCTTCAAGTTCGACAACGAGGGACCACCGCACGACGTGTACCTGGAGCCGTTCCGCCTTGCTTCGCGGCTGACAAACAACGCAGAGTACCTGGAATTCATGGGCGACGGTGGTTACAGCAGGGCGGAGTTCTGGCTTTCTGATGGATGGGATTGCGTTCGCAACAACCAGTGGAATGCGCCTTTGTACTGGGAACAGCGGAACGGACAATGGTGGCATTACACCATCGAAGGCATGAAACCGCTGGCGATGGCCGAGCCAGTCTGCCACGTCAGCCATTACGAAGCCGATGCCTTTGCGCGCTGGGCTGGCGCGAGGCTGGCTACCGAATTTGAGTGGGAGGTCGCAGGGCGGTCTTGTGCGGTCGCGGGGAATCTGCTGGAGACGGGGGCGCTGCATCCGCGCGCGGCTGAATCGGACGAGCCGCTGACGCAAATGTTCGGCGATGTCTGGGAGTGGACGGGAAGCGCCTATCTTCCCTATCCCAACTTCAAGCCGGCGGCGGGCGCGGTCGGCGAATACAACGGCAAGTTCATGTGCAACCAGATGGTGTTGCGTGGCGGCTCCTGCGCGACGCCGCAATCGCATCTCCGGGCCACATACCGCAATTTCTTTCCGCCCCACGCGCGCTGGCAATTTATGGGCATCCGGTTGGCGAATGGCGACTAGCAAACAGCTGCAGTTTATCGCCACCGATGCGATGGCCCTCGAAGTACGCGAGGGGCTAAGCGCGGACCCAAAGCATCTTCCCGCAAAGCTTTTCTACGACGAGATCGGTTCAGCGCTGTTCGAGCAGATCACGGAGCTGCCGGAGTACTACCTGACGCGCACCGAACGTGCAATCCTGGAGAGGTTCGCGGGCGAGATTCTGCAGCAGGCAGGACCAGCCTTAACATTGGTGGAACTGGGCGCGGGCACCGCGAGCAAGACCTGCATCCTGATTGAGGAGTTGCTGCTGCGCCAGAGTCGCGCGCTGTTCTATCCCATCGACGTGTCGCCGTCGGCGCTGGATGAAGCGATGCGTCAGCTCGGCCGTCAGTTCCCCAGCTTGCGGGTGAGTCCCATCGTCGCAGACTACACCGGCGGAGTCCCGGCCTTGAGCCGTATCAACGGACGCAAGCTGGTGTTGTACATCGGCTCCAGCATAGGGAACTTCGAACCGCACGAGGCGGTACGGATTCTGCGGCGGGTCCGACAGACGCTGCGGCCGGGCGATGCGCTGTTGCTGGGCGCTGACTTCGCCAAGAGCCCAAAGATACTTCTGCCGGCCTACGACGACTCGCAGGGAATCACTGCGGCCTTCAACAAGAACATTCTGGGGCGCTTGAATCGGGAGATGGACGCCGATTTCAACCTCGACTTGTTTCGCCACGTCGCGCTATGGAGCCGGCGCCACTCGCGGATGGAAATCTACCTGGAGAGCACAACGGCACAAAGTGTCTTCATACCGGCGCTGGATTTGGACTTATCGTTTGAGCCAGGAGAGCGGATTCATACCGAAAACAGCTACAAATACACCGACGAGATGATCGATTCGATTCTGCAGCAAAGTGGGTTCACGCTGGAGCAGACCTGGTGCGATCGGAAGAAGTGGTTTGGAGTGCACCTGGCGCGAGTGTAGCCACCCATCCAGATTCTCGAACACCCGCGGTGCGGATCCCTTTCCCGATTACTTCCAGGTCCGCGATTCGAACTGGCTGAACTCCGCCTCCAGCTTCCATTGCAGGCGCGCCTTCTCGCTTCCGTCGAGGAACTTCTGGCAGGCCGGTGAAGGTTTATCGGCGCTCGGTCGTTTGCCAGCGCACGGTTGGACCGCGGCCCCTATGTTCCCATCACGCCACAGGCTGGCGCCGCCGAGGAAGGCGTGCTCCAGACTGGTGCGCGCCATGCTCTTCAACTGCGAGTAGGTGAGGTCCTGTTCCTGGACCCCCTTCAGGTACTCATGGGTCATGTCGGAGCGTGCAACCCCTTCGTCATCGGTAGCCAGCGCGACCGGCACGCCCGCGCGAATGTATTCCCGCAACGGATGCTGGGGGCCGCGAACGCCAAGAATGACATCATTACTGGTGAGGCAAATCTCCACCATGACTTTGTTGCTGGCCATCTCGCGCAAAAGCTCGGACGGGTGTGTCTCGTTCATTACGTCAACCCCGTGGCCGATGCGTTCCGCATGCCCGACCTCAACCGAATCGCGCACGTGAAACTGCAGGTCTTCGGGGGGGACCAGGCCTTCCACCAGTTCGCCTGCATGGAGAGCGATATGTACATGCGGATACTTCTTATGCAGATAATCGAGAATGCGCATGTGTAGAGAGAAGTCCCGGATGGGAACGTACCAGTCCTCCGGCATTACCAGGTTGAGCCCGACCACGCTGGGGTCGAGAGGAACGAGTCTCGGGTCGGCTCCAGCCATTAGGAACCCGGAGAGAATCTGCGCGAAGACCACTTCTTTGGGCTTGCCTCGCGAGACCTGAAACAAGAGGCGCTGCTTGATCTGGCAACCCGGATCTTCCTTGGGCGTACCACATTTGAGAATCTGGTCGCGCGATGCTTCCGCAGTGCGGATTCCCTGGCTCGCTGCTGCCAGGATTTGCGGCAATCCTTCGTCGAGCAATTTCTGCTGCATCTGTCCGAAGTCGTCGCTCCAACCGACTGACTTGGCAAGCGTTTCGAGGTCCTTGCCGGTCGGCGTGACCATCAATTCCTGATAAACCTCGTGCTGCGACGCCGCGCGGGCTGCGGTATCGGCCAGCATCTTGCCGCCCGCGCCGTCGGTGGCTTGCCCAAACTTGGCAAAGGTGTCGAAGAAGTGGTCGTGACCGGATTGGCCCGAGAGTTGCCAGTCGCGCATGGAGAAAGCGTCAATCATCCCGGCGTAGAGGGCGGGGTTGTCGAAGGCGTTGCTCATCGGAAGCGATGGACCGCAGGGACCGGCGCTTGTGACGAAGGTCTTGGGATCCACGCAGTCCTTGCTGTCCGCACCCCACTGGATAATCGATTCCGCGTAGACCGAGCCTGACAGGTGATTGTGAAGGTCGGCGCCTTTGGGCATTTCGCGGAGAAAAGGCAGCAGCAGGTTCGGGTTCTTGCGGATGCTTTGGAAGTAAGCCTCGGTACGGACCTCATCGGAAGCTGCATACCCTGTAGCTGTTATCGTGACGAGCAGTCCAAGCAACAGCGGGGCTATTCGCAACGCTTTAGCACCTCGCGCGAGAGAACGCGAACCGACCCCCATAGGCACCCCCAGGAAGCAGTGTAGAGTCCAAAACTTGAAACTTAATACAGGAACCACGAAACTGTACACCAGCGACTGACATCACCGGTACGAAATTCTGTGGACAAGCTCAGAGTACTGATTACGCGCGATCAGATAGCGGCAAAGGTCGCCCAGATGGGGGAGCGCATTACCGCTGATTTCCCGGGAGAATCCCTGGTGCTGATCGGGGTGCTCAAGGGAGCAACGATCTTCCTGGCGGATCTGGCCCGGCAAATCAAACTCGACACCACCTTCGATTTCATTGCCGTTTCGAGCTATGGGAACTCCCGGCACAGTGGCGCGGTGAGACTGTTGAAGGACGTGGACCGTTCAATGGAAGGCCGAAACGTCATTCTGGTGGAGGACATTCTCGACACTGGCCTGACCCTGACGTATTTAATGAACGTGTTGCAGGCGCATCGCCCGAAGACGCTGAAGATCGCCGCGCTGCTCGACAAGATATCGCGGCGCACTGAGCCCGTCCACGGGGACTACGTCGGCTTTGCCATTCCTGACGAGTTTGTCGTGGGCTATGGACTGGACTTTGCCGAACGTTATCGTAATCTCCCGGATATTTGTGTATTGGAGTCAGACTCCGAGACGCGATAGAATCTGACGGGCTCATGTCTGTGAATTCTTCTGTTATCGCCGGAGCAGCACCGGCCAGCCTTGTGAGCGATTGGCGCAGTGCGGCCAGCCTCATCGATCACACCCTCCTGAAGCCCGACGCGACCCGAAACGATGTGACCGTTCTATGCGACGAAGCGATCCGCTACGGCTTTCATGCAGTCATGGTAAACCCGACGCACGTGAGTTTTGCCGCGGTGAAGGTGCGAGGGTCTGGGGTCAAGGTTGGCAGTGTAGTTGGCTTTCCGCTGGGTGCCAATCTCACTGTGACGAAACTTGCCGAAGCCGAAGCCGTCTTGCTTTGCGGTGCGCATGAGATCGACGCTGTCCTCAACATTGCCGCGCTGAAGTCGCGCGACCGTGTGCTGGTGGAGACCGAGATGCGCAGCCTGGCAAAATTGGCCCACGACCATGGCGCGCTCCTCAAAGTGATCCTTGAAAACGCACTGCTCACCCAGGAAGAGAAGATTCTGGCCTGCGCCCTGGCCGCGGAAGCGGGAGTGGACTTCGTGAAGACTTCGACTGGGTTCGCGGTGTCTGGGGCGACGGCTGCGGATGTGGTGTTGATGCGCGGCGTAGTGGGGCTGAAGATTGGCGTGAAAGCGGCGGGCGGCATCCGGACTGCGGCCCAGTTCATGGAACTCGTCGATGCTGGGGCCAACCGCATCGGCGCCAGCGCCAGCGTGCAAATCGTGCAGCGAAATGGGCGCTCCCTCGGAGGGCTGAGATGACAGCGGCATTGCACTTCTACGACCCCGCCGCGAGCAAAACCGGCTTAGGCTGCGACACTCCGGCCCTCATTCGGGAGATCGCATGGCACGTCTGACCGGCGTGCTCGGCATTCTCGCCATCCTGTTATTTGCTTTCCTCTTTTCGACAGCGCGGAAATCCATTCGCATTCGAACTGTTGTTGTCGGGCTGGTGCTGCAGATTCGTGTTCGCCATTCTGGTGCTGCGCGTCGGTCTTGGCGAGCGCGTAATGACAGTCGCGGGCGACGCGGTTAACCGGCTTCTCAGTTATTCCTATGCCGGCTCGCAGTTCGTCTTCGGCGACCTGGGCAGCAAGATGTCCAGGTTTGGAGTGATCTTTGCTTTCCAGGTATTGCCCATCATCATCTTCATCGCGGCGTTCTTTTCCATCCTGTACTACTACGGCGTGATGCAGTTCATCATCCGGCAGTTCGCAAAGGTCATGATGAGATTCATGGGGGCCAGCGGCGTCGAATCGCTCAACGTGGCCGCCAGCATCTTTATGGGACAAACCGAAGCGCCGCTGACCATTCGTCCCTTCCTGCCAAGGTGACGCGGTCCGAGCTGATGACCATCATGACCAGCGGCATGGCCCACGTCTCGGGTGCGATGCTGGGCGCCTACATTCTGCTCGGCATTGAGGCGCGGCATCTGCTGGGGGCGGTGATCATGACGGCGCCTGGAACCATTCTCATCTCCAAGATGCTGGTGCCCGAAACCGAGAAGCCCACTCACTGCCGGAGTCGGCCAAGCATGGATGAGTCGAGTTCGAAGAGCGGAGCAGCAACGTGCTCGACGCGGCGGCGAAAGGCACCACCGACGGCCTGCATCTGGCGTTGAATGTGGCAGCGATTCTGATTTCGTTTCTGGCGCTGATTGCGCTGCTGGACGGCATTCTTGGCGGCACGCACAACTTTCTGGCGGCCCACGGCTTTCGCTGGTTCCCCGGCAAGTCTGGAAACCATCTTCGGAGTAATCTTCGCGCCTGTGGCGTGGCTGATCGGCGTACCCTGGCATGACTGCCTCTCCATCGGCAACCTGCTGGGCACCCGCATGGTCTGAACGAACTGGTTGCGTTCACCATGCTGAGCGCGCAGAAAGCCTCGCTCGATCCCGCGATCGTTCACCATCGCGACGTTCGCCCTGTGTGGATTTGCCAACTTCGGCTCTATCGGAATCCAGATTGGCGGGCTCAGCGCACTCGCGCCGACTCGCCGGCACGACCTGGCAAAACTGGGCTTTCGCGCCATGATCGCGGGCACCCTGGCGAACCTCATGTCGGCCAGCATTGTGGGGATTTGCTGCGAGCCTGAACTCAGTGGATAATGGCAGTGGCTAGTTTTGCGACTGGAGATTCCCGAGTAACCAAGGCGACCGCTTTTTGCCAGGCTACGAGTTCCCGATAACTGCGTAACGGCCGGTTTGGCATATCAACCTGTACAACGTGTTGGATCGATCTCTATCCACTACCCACTATCCACTTTCCTGTGTGTCCCTCACAGCCCCATGTGACCTCCGCACTATTCGCAAGGCCGGAAGAGCGCATGCTGAAATCCCAGGGAGCACCTTTCCGGCTCCCCACAGCCTGTGTGTTCATGTGGAAGGCACATCTTCATCGCCAATTTACTTTACTGCCCGCCGCTCCATTGATAAGCTGCCACGGCCGTAATCGAGCCGGAACTGTTTGCTCCGCACACGCAATCTTACGTTCATTCATTCGGAGGCCGTCATGGCAATTACCAAGCAGGATGCACTCGACTACCACTCCGGGCCACGACCGGGGAAAACGGAAGTCGTTCCCACTAAGCCCTGTCTCACGCAACGCGATCTAAGCCTCGCCTACACGCCAGGGGTTGCGGTTCCCTGCCTTGAGATTGAGAAGAACCCGCAAGACGCATTCAAATACACCAATAAGGGCAACCTTGTTGCGGTCGTAACCAACGGCACCGCAGTACTTGGACTAGGTGACATCGGCGCGCAGGCCGGGAAGCCCGTCATGGAAGGCAAAGGTGTCCTGTTCAAGAGGTTTGCCGGTATCGATGTATTCGATATCGAACTGAATACTCATAATCCCGACGAGATTATCAAAGCCTGCCAACTGCTGGAGCCCACTTTCGGCGGCATCAACCTGGAAGACATCAAAGCGCCGGAGTGCTTCTACATCGAGGAAACCCTCAAGAAGACGATGAAAATCCCGGTTTTCCACGACGATCAGCACGGCACGGCGATTATCACTGGCGCGGCGCTGCTCAATGCGGTGGAATTGACCGGCAAGCGCCTGGACCAGATTAAGGTGGTGGTCAACGGCGCCGGCGCCTCCGGCATCGCCACCGCTGAGCACTACGTCTGCATGGGCGTGAAGCGCGAGAACATCACCATGGTGGACACCAAGGGCGTCGTTTACAAGGGCCGTAAAGAGGGAATGAATCCTTACAAGGAGCGGTTCGCCAAGGACACTCCGATGCGGACGCTCGCTGATGCCGCGAAGGGCGCTGACCTTCTGCTGGGTCTTTCCGTAAAGGGCGCGTTCACGCCGGAGATGGTCGCCTCGATGGCGCCGAATCCGATGGTTTTCGCGATGGCGAATCCCGACCCGGAGATTAATTATGAAGAAGCCCGCGCCGTCCGTAAGGATCTCATCATGGCCACCGGACGCTCGGACTATCCCAACCAGATCAACAATGTCCTCGGATTCCCGTTCCTATTTCGCGGCGCGCTCGACGTGCACGCCACCACCATCAATGAAGAAATGAAGCTGGCCGCAACCCACGCGCTGGCAGCCCTCGCGAAGGAAGATGTTCCCGACTCGGTCTGCCGCGCTTACGGTGTGGAAACTCTGAAGTTTGGCCGTGACTACATCATTCCCACGCCGTTCGATCCGCGCGTACTGGTATGGGAAGCGTCAGCGGTTGCCAAGGCCGCAATGGACACCGGCGTAGCGCAGAATCCGGTGGATATTGTGGAATACCGTGAGCAACTGGAGAAGCGTCTGGGCAAGGCGCACGAACTGATGCGCCTGATGGTCCACAAAGCGCAGGCGAATCCCAAGCGCGTCGTTTTCCCAGAGGGATCGCACCAGAAGATCCTGCGCGCCTGCCATGTTCTAATCGAGGAGAAAATTGCCATTCCGATTCTGCTGGGTCGCGCCGCCGAGATTCGGAGCGCGGCAGCCGAGTTGGGGGTGCCGCTCAACGGCGTGACGGTCATCGAACCGGAGACCGCACCCCGCCGGCAGGAGTACGTCCACGAGTTGTATCGCCTACGTCAGCGTCGCGGCGTGACCCTGGGATCCGCCGACGAGCTGATGAACGATCGCAACATCTTCGGTTCGATGATGGTCCGCATGGGCGATGCCGATGCCATCGTCTCCGGCGTGACCCAGAATTATCCCGACACCATCCGTCCGGCATTGCAGGTGATCGGGGTTCGCGAAGGGATCCACAAGGTCTCGGGCGTTTACCTCATCATCACCCGCAAGGGCGACCTGTACTTCCTGGCCGACGCTACCGTCAATATCGAACCTACTGCCGAAGACCTGGCGGAGATTGCCCTCTGTACCGCACAGGAGGCGCGCCGGTTCGACATTGAGCCGCGCGTGGCCATGCTGTCCTTCTCCAGCTTCGGCAGCACCAAGCATCCCCTGTGCGAGAAGGTGAGGCGGGCAACCCAGTTGGCGCACTACGCCGATCCCACACTCATCATTGATGGTGAGGTGCAGGGCGACGTCGCTGTCAACGCCAGAAGGCTGGAAGGGGCGTTCCCGTTCTCGACCCTGAAGGGCGGAGCCAATGTGCTGATCTTCCCTGATCTGGAATCCTGCAACATCGCCTGCAAGCTTCTCCCTGGGATCAGTGGAGCGGAGGCGGTTGGCCCCATTCTTATGGGCATGGCGAAGCCGGTCCATCTGCTGCAACGCGGTGTGGCGGTGGAAGCCATCGTCAACATGGCCACCATCGCGGTCGTCGACGCACAGGACATCGCGTTTACGGCAGCTGCCCGCGCAGAACGTGCTGCAGTAGCGGTGGCGGCAGGGTAGCAACAGTCTGACAGTGGTTCGGTGTGGAACCACTCGGAGGCGCGTCGGCAACGGCGCGCCGTTCTGTCTTTGAGCGATTCACTGGCCGGGGCCGCAGCGCCTTTACTAATTGGCGGAGTGGGTGGGGGATGCGACGTCATTGCGTACGTAAATCTTGTACGCTTTGTCTTCGAAGATCAGATGATATTGGCTGCGCAATTTGCTTCGGGAAAATGCCCACGCAAGCTTCAGGCGGGGAGTGCGCGCCCACCCCGGCCCATAGTATTCATTCTCGACGAAGACTTCCGGTGTTTCGCCAGAGAAAAAACCAAGGTATCGGTCATCAATGAGCGGTGGACCGAAGCCCAATGCAAAGCCCAGTTCAGATCCGCCCATAACGACCCCGCCCGGAGACAAATAGCTTCGGACGAGCGCGACAGCAGGCTGGTATGAATTGCGATAGCTGTTGGAATAAATCCTGTATCCGACTGCGGAAATCGTCACAAGAACGTAAACCGCAAGAAGGGCAGATGCTGACAGCCGGACAAGGCCTCCTTTGTGCCAGCAGTTGTACACCCAGACCGCCGCACAGGCTGCAAAGAAGGGGACAGTAAGAATGAGATAGTTGACGTACTTCTCGTTGTCAACAACGGCAAGACCCACGTATGCAATAAAGGCCAAAACCAGCAGGCGCTTCACTACGAGTTGGGCCCGAAGGTCCCCGTCGGCTAGCAGGCCCACCATTCCAATAACCAGGAAAACGAGAGATGCACTTTTCAGCCTGAAGATGCCGTTGTACGCCTCGAAATAGGCGTGGATATATCGTTGGTTCGCGTCATTGAGCACGTTCCGCAGGGTGGCTGACAGGCTACTGACTCGGTATCCCCAAGCAGCCCTGCTCTGCGCGAGGAAAATATCAGGGGCTTGGTGAATATAGAAGAGATAACAACATATTCCGATCACATAAGGCAGGCTAGCGACCACAAGAATACTCAACCTGATGCGCCGCCAATCCCACAACACCATGGCGGCGATTGCAAGATTCATAACCGCGCCCACGGGATGACAAAACAGCGAGGCGGCCCCAAACCAGGCGGCAAGGACCACTCCACGGGCCCAGTTTGAGTCCCGAAACCAGAAATAGCTTGCCAGTCCGGCAACGCCCAAGGCGGCACACATGATGTCCATTCGCCCGTAGGAAGATTTGACGACTGAATCGTAGTTAAGAGCGATCACTGAAACCGCCAGCAGGGCTAGCGGTTCATTGCGACTGAGTGCCTTGACCAACACAAACCAGCAGGCGAGGAAAATACCGCCCCAAATTACAGAGAACAGCCTCATCCATACCACGGTGGCGGGGACAAGCCTAAACCAGTATCCGAGTGATATGAGGTATAGAGGGCATTGCCAGTAGGTGTATTGGTGAACTCCGGGCCATTCCATGAAACCATAGGGTGCAAGCACGGAACTCCCCAAATGGCCAAAGTTCCGGAAGTTGAGCGCAACATCGGTGAACAAGCCTTCGTCCCACCAGGGAGACCGGGTCAGCGAAAGGCCTACGCTTAATACTAAAAAAACCAGCAGGGCACTGGCGGCAGCTATCCACTGTGCGCGAGATGCAGCCACGAATGGTTGCGACTCTGTACCGCGGTACGTCTGCATAGACATGTTCGCTCTGCCCGCTCGTGGAGTCCAGCGAGATGATCGACAACAATCTCTGCTCATCGTAGCACCGGCACCGCGCCTTAAATAAATGCAATTTCCCGCTCTATTTCCCCAACTGCGCCGCCGTGTGACTATTACGACTGAAGTTGTAGGCCGAATGCTCCCGACGTGGGATTCTCACTCTCCGTTGGTAATGCAACAATGCTTGGCGTTGGGATCACTCGCTGTTAGAGCAGCGAACGGGGGAGAAAGAGCGGAGGGCCGGTTGAGGCACTTCGAACTCTCGGCTCCTCATGAGTTGGCGGAATTCTTGGGCCGTTTCGGTCTTTCGGACGTGCAACTGGGCGCTGCGCTTCCGGACAGGATTCCGCCCTTTTTATTTCTCTTCTCCCTTGACAAGTGTCCGAGATACCCGCCGCCTGATCTTTGCTCCCAGAAGAACCGACCGCTCCGCGCCGGAGAGTCCATCACGCGGATTCTTCAGCGCGTCTCATAAAGGGTAGGTTTTGCAACGTCCCGAAATCTCCTTTGTGCGACCGCTTTCGGGGAAGATTGGCGCGCAAGCTGGAATGCCTGGATGTGACCCAAAGCGGACCTGACGCGTCGGCGCAGTCCGTCGGGCGAGTTGCGCGATTAAGCGGGAACGTACGTCAACCTAATCACGTCCTCGCCAATTAGATCGCTGGTCACAAGGCGGAGCGGCGGCCGGGGGCCGGCGAAGAATGGCTTGCCGCGACCAAGCACGATGGGGTGCAGGTAAAGTCGATACTCATCAATAAGACCAAGGTTGGTTAGGCTTCCTGCCAAGTCTGGTCCGGCAACGTCAATCTCCCCAACGAGCTGAGCCTTCAGCCCACGTATCACCGCCTCGATCTCATCCTCGACAAGTGTGGCGTTGGGTCCGACCGACTTCACCGTGCGCGACACAACCCACTTCGGCTGGCTCCGCCACGCCGCCGCGAAGTCGTGTTCCTCCGCGACCCAGTCCGCATGGTCTTCGTCCCAATAACGCATTACCTCGTACATGCGGCGACCGTACACAATGCCCGTCAGGTCGCGCACTTGCTCTATGAAGTGACGAAAGAGCGCCAGGTTTGGCCTAAATTCCAGATGGTCGACGTAGCCATCCAAGGACTGGTTCAATCCATACACGAGCTTTGCCATGGTACAAAATCTCCACCCCAGGTTCTTCAGAATAGCTTGAGCCGACGTTCCGCAGAACTGAGGTTGGCCACGGTCTGCGCGCCGCATTGTCAGTATAACCAATGACCCGAGGTCCGCTTTTGGCTGGCAACCGCCGGATGCCTTTTGAGGAAGCTGCCGTTCGCTGTTGCACAAAGGCTCGTTTGTGAGACAAGCGAGCATCCCTGTTCACTCCACAGTTGTACAATAGGTGGCCCCAAGTCGAGGGCAACAGGAAATACCTATGCAATTTGTCGTAAAGGCTGCGCCGATATCCAAACCAGGCGCTAACTCGTATTCGTTCAGCGAAAAGACGATGTATCGGGGCAAGGAAATCCGCGTTCATGACGAGATATTCGTTTTCGCCTCGGACCACATGGGCGGCCAGGGATTGGTCGCGAGAGGGGTGGTAATGGCGGTTGACCACGGACCGGGTACAAGAGTCACCCTAAAGGTGAGAAGCACTGACGCGGCCCGGCGCAATCTTGGAAGACGCGAGCTAAAGCCATTTTGTGACCTGGACGACGACCGGCCTCAGACAGAAATCGCTCGCAAACTGTATCGACAGGCTACCAACAAGATTGCCGGCATCTCGGACGAGGCAGCTAAGTTTTTGAACACTTACTTCTAGGAAGAGAAGCACACCGACCGTCCAACAAAAGATCCTTTTTGCAACGAGGGCCGAAGCCCGCAGAGCCACTCCCAGACGCCGAAACCGGTGAAATGGCAGACGATACAAACTGAGACTTTCCTAGAAGGCCGTTTTTCGAGAACGAAGTGCAGGCACCCAGGTTAGCTCGAGCGTTCGCCGGGCCACCTGCCGGACGGGCAATCCCTTTGTCTTCCTGTTTAGGGCTTCACGGCAGGAGTTACCAGTCCCTGTATGTATTCAACGAAGTCTTGATCGTATTCGTCCATGATCTCAGACCAAACTTGCCTGTAGGCGGCGCGACGATGGAACTTACAAATATAGTTTTCCCAGCCGCTCCACTGTCTCTCAAACCTCGCTTTAACATCCGTCGGAATGCCTTCCTTCTTTTTGTATTCAAAATAGGCGACCTCGAACATGTTCGTAAACGCGCAGTAAAGGAGCTTCTGCTGTGTCAGCTCCTCATTGTTAAGGGGTGGGTCGCATGGCGAGGCCAGCGGGAGGCTGTAACAATCCAGCCGCGGCCGCTCGATGCACAACTGGAGGAGCTGGCCGAAGCGAATGTCCACCTCCAGATAAGATTTCTCGGCGACTTCGACGCGTTCTTTTTTCGCATCGTCCGCAGCGTCGAGGCGGTGCTGCCGGAGCTGAATAAAAATAGCGGGCCCTGTGGCGATCAGGACGAGCCATGAGGCGAACTCGGCGACCTTGCGGGCGGTTTCAAAGGAGCCAGTCGAAGTCATCGCCGCGAGCGAGAACGCAGGAGAAACAGTGAGCACGGCGAACAGCAGTAGCTTCAGCAGGATTTTCATTTTGACCTCCTAGTTAGAGCGCCACAGCAAAATACTAGCAGGATGCTGAAAAACCACTTCGCCACCAACATACCTGGTAGTGTCGGAATCGGTTCCCGTCACTAGGAACCAAGGGATGGATGGTCAGCTACCCCGGAACTGGCCTGGTTCTGCCAATCCTCGGATCGCTGTCGCGAAATCGCCATGTCGCAAATAATGAGGTTCTTTCACCATCTCACAAACGGTAAGTTTTGAGACGGGCCGCAGAAAATCAAGGACCTGCAAGTCCCATAAGTCTGTCTCAGAGCGCGTGGAGTGAAATGCGGTTATGCCCGCGTCTCGACCGACGACCACGCCCCTGCCTTGCAAGTCGCCCGCTTGAAAGCGGGATGTAAGGCGATCTTCAGGAACGACGAATATCCGGCGCGGATATCTGGTCTTCCGCTCGGACGTGCGACGCCCCGCACCTGAAAAACGTTGGTCACGTTGCTAGGTGAGTCAGATCACAACCTTCGTGGACGAAATCTGTTAATTGTTATGACGTGGTAGGCGTGCGCTCCCTCGCATGCTCTATAAGACACTTAGCGCCGCCGTGTACGGCATCGACGCCAGCCTCATCGAGGTTGAGGTCGATATCGCCCCGGTGAAGTCAGACCACGACACGTTCACGACCGTCGGGCTGCCCGACACGACCGTTCGCGAGAGCCGTGAGCGTATCCGCGCGGCATTGAAGAACAGCGGCTACGACGTTCCCTCCACAACGACCACCATTAATCTTGCTCCGGCAGACATTCGCAAAGAGGGATCCGGCTTCGATCTTCCGATGGCGCTAGGCATCCTGGGCGCCTATGGCGGGCTCAACAACAAGCCGCCTGCCGATGCGCTGTTCGTGGGTGAGTTGTCGCTCGATGGCGGGGTGCGCGGCATTCGCGGCGCACTGCCGATTGCAGTCACCGCACGCTCCAACAACATTCGCAAGCTGATCGTTCCCGAGGTGAACGCGCGCGAGGCCGCACTGGTAGACGGCGTTGATGTTTATCCGGTCCACTCGCTGATTGAGGTTGTACAACTCCTCAACACCGGCAACGGCGTCATCCCGGTCAAGGTGGACACGCGAGCTCTTCTGGAAACTTCGCAGCAGTTCGCGGTGGATTTTCGTGACGTGCGCGGACAGCAGACCGCCAAACGGGCCATCGAGATCGCCGCCGCCGGGGGACATAACCTGCTGATGATCGGGCCGCCCGGTTCCGGCAAGACAATGCTGGCCAAGCGGATGGCTACGATTCTACCGCCGCTGACCTTCGCCGAGGCGCTGGAGACCACGAAGATCCACAGCGTAGCGGGCGTGCTCGACTCGCAGCAGCGGCCTGGTGGGCACGCGTCCGTTCCGCTCGCCGCACCACACCATCTCCGATGCCGGACTGATTGGCGGTGGCATGATCCCACGTCCGGGCGAGGTGTCGCTGGCGCATAATGGAGTGCTGTTCCTGGATGAGTTGCCGGAATTCCCGCGAAACGTTCTGGAGGTCATGCGGCAGCCGCTGGAAGATGGCACCGTAACCATCGCCCGAGCGGCTATGTCGCTCAGCTTCCCCGCACGCTTCATGCTGGTGGCGGCGATGAACCCCTGTCCTTGCGGCTACTTCAATGATCGCTCGCGCGAGTGCCATTGCACCCCGATGATCATTCAGCGCTATGTCTCGAAGATTTCCGGCCCGCTGCTCGACCGCATCGACATCCACATTGACGTTCCGTCGGTGAACTATCGCGAGCTGCGCGGAGGCGTCGTGCCCGAAAGCTCGGCCGACATTCGCAATCGGGTTATCCACGCTCGCGAAATTCAACTGGACAGGTTTGGAGCAGGAGGCGAGCACATCTACGCCAATGCCCAGATGGGCTCGCGTGAAATCCGGAAATACTGCGAGCTGAGCACCGATTCGGAGCACTTGCTGGAACGCGCCATGGTCAAGCAGGGGCTGAGCGCGAGGGCGCATGATCGTATCCTGAAGGTAGCGAGAACGGTCGCCGACCTTACCGGCGCGGAGATGATCGAGCCCGGGCACATCGCGGAGGCAATCCAGTACAGAACATTGGACCGTACATTTTGGGCGTAGCGTCGCTTGAAATCGGCACTTTTGTGGATCCAGAACTGGAGCCTTCGGT
The DNA here is from genome assembly GCA_963782275.1 of uncultured Acidobacteriaceae bacterium. Classification (GTDB taxonomy): domain Bacteria; phylum Acidobacteriota; class Terriglobia; order Terriglobales; family Acidobacteriaceae; genus Bog-257. The sequence goes on from CAWAJA010000022.1 coordinate 433,761, forward strand.
CAGAATTCGCAATCTGAGAACTAAAGATATTGTTTTCAACGAGATGATGTTCAGCTGGCCGGCACGAACGAAGGATTCGAAGGGGATCGCACATCTGCCGCAACTTATTGATTAGTAGCGGGTTAAAAATAATGAGCGACCTTTAGAGAGGCCCCACGTCTAACCGCAGGCGGGGAAGCGATTCCAGAAATGACGCGTAAAAAGTGAGCAGACTGGAAGATTTGACTTGACTCGGGAGCTTCGGGCGACTACCTTACTGCTTTCGCGTCAGGCGTCACCTTGTAGGTACCAGTCCAAGGCGTCCCGCTCCAGCCGCCCACACACTGAAGCGCCATCATTTCAGGGAACGAGGAAGGTGTAGCTCGGCATGGTAGTTGCGCCGGGTTGATGTGGAGCATGAGTAAGTTATTGCTGCACAGTGGTTTATTGAATCTGACAAGGGTCTGAGGCAACAGCGGAAAAAAGTCGAACCGAAACAACCAGAGTGGCATCCAACATAAATGTCTCCTGCCGCGTTAGTGGCACTCGGTTCCCACCGCATGGTATTTCATACGCCAGGAGCAAAAGGTCCTATCGGTCCGGGCTCCGGAACATTCATAGACACGAGGAGAAACTGATGATGCGTTCTGAACTAGTATTTGAAGCGGTGACCACACTGCGCAACCGTTACATGCTGTGCCAGCTTGCTTCCAAAGCAACCCGCAAGTTCCACAAGCCCAACACGCGCATTCAGGACACCACCAACGAAGTGTTGCTCCGTATTGCCGATTCCGAACGGCAGGATGTAATCGTCGAACCGGAGACCGCTTCTGAAGCGCAGCGGCGCGCAGCGTAAGCGCGCCGCGCCTTCGGCGCGTTCCCCGCAAGATCCTCCGGCCCGCCCTTCCGCAAAATCCCCGTAGGTGAACATGACAATCTCAGAGTTAAAAGAAAAAAACATCACCGAGCTGACCAAGATTGCTCGGACCCTGGAGCTGCCCGGCGCCAGCGGCCTGCGCAAGCAGGACCTCATCTTCAAAATCCTTCAAGCGCAAAGCGAAAAAGAAGGACACATTTTCGCCGAAGGCGTTCTGGAAATCCTGCCTGACGGCTACGGCTTCCTGCGCTCGCCTGATTACAACTACCTTCCCGGTCCGGACGATATTTACGTTTCGCCTTCGCAAATCCGCAAGTTTGATCTGAAGACCGGCGATACCATCAGCGGCCAGGTGCGGCCTCCGCATGAGGGCGAAAAGTACTTCGCGCTGGTTAAAATCGAGGCGGTCAACTTCGAGTCGCCGGAAGAGGCGCGCAACAAGATCCTCTTCGACAACCTCACGCCCCTGTATCCGCAGGAGCGCATTAAACTCGAAACCGTCCGCGAGAACATCAGCGCCCGCGTCATGGACCTGTTGACGCCGGTCGGCAAAGGACAGCGCGGCTTGATCGTGGCGCCCCCCCGCACCGGCAAGACCATGCTGTTGCAGAGCCTGGCGAACTCGGTCACCACTAATCATCCAGAAGTTGTGCTGATTGTGCTGCTGATCGATGAGCGTCCTGAGGAAGTGACGGACATGCAGCGCTCGGTGAAGGGCGAGGTCATTTCCTCGACCTTCGACGAGCCGGCAGCACGTCACGTGCAGGTGGCCGAGATGGTCATTGAGAAGGCCAAGCGCCTGGTTGAGCACAAGCGCGATGTCGTCATCCTGCTCGACTCGATTACACGTCTGGCGCGCGCCTACAACACTATTGTTCCGCCGTCGGGCAAGGTGCTCTCGGGCGGCGTCGATTCCAACGCGTTGCAGCGTCCGAAGCGCTTCTTCGGCGCGGCCCGCAATATCGAGGAAGGTGGCTCGCTCACGATCATTGCGACTGCACTCATCGAAACCGGTTCGCGCATGGACGACGTGATCTTTGAAGAGTTCAAGGGTACCGGCAACATGGAAATTATTCTCGACCGCAAGCTGGTCGACAAGCGCACCTTCCCGGCTATCGATATTCAGCGCTCGGGTACGCGTAAAGAAGAGCTGCTGATTCCCAAGGAAGACCTGGCCCGCATCTGGGTGCTTCGCAAGGTGCTGAACCCCCTCTCGCCGGTCGAGGCCATGGAACTGCTGATCGAGAAACTAGGGAAGACTCGCTCGAACAACGAATTCCTGTCGAGCATGAGCTCGTTGTAGAAGAAGCCTTCAGCTTTCAGCTCGCAGTCGCCAGCGACACTTAATATTTTGCATCGAGGTGATGCCGCGGAAGCCGGACGGCCTCCGCCTTTGTTCCGTGAGCAAGGTGGTTCGATCTGCGCAGTTCTTGCGTCAACGAAAGCCGAGAAGAACGGCAATATATTGTCTAACCTTCTTGACTAGACTGGGATCTGCCTTGGAATGGAATTCCGCTTTTCGCCCAAGCCAATCCATACTCTTTAGCTGGTCAACGAGGACCGCACCTTCCACATCGCCAACGGTAACCGGCGGTGCGAAGGGGTAAGGCTTGCGCTTGCTGGTGAGTGGACAAACTACGGCCAAGCCGCTGGCCCGGTTGTAGCGCTGGTCGGTAAGCACCAACGCTGGCCGTCGCTTGGCTTGTTCGCGACCGACTTGGGGATCGAAATCCATCATCACGATGTCCCCACCCTCGGGAACGTAAGGTGTCACCATTCAATAACTTCCTTACCCGTTTCCGCGCCCACGGATATCTCGGAATACCGGTTCTCAGGAGTGATTTGGGAAACCAGCTGTACCAGAGTAGGCATCTTGCTCTCTTTGCGAAGTTCGATCTGACCTTCGGCAGCGGCTTCGATCTCGAGCGAATCGCCTTCCTTGAGCTTGGCCTCCGCCACCACCGGCTTGGGAATGCGAACCGCGAGGCTATTGCCCCACTTGACCATCTGAGTCTTCATAAAACATTTCCCCTTCGGATATACATAGTATAGTCAGCGTGTCGACGGTGTCTATACGGGTCCGCCACGATTGTCAGCACGCTTTTTTGCAGGCAGGGCTGGGGAGCTATTGGCCGGCGCCTTGCGGGTTTTGCGGACGTTCTTTGCACATCATATGCTCGCCCGGTAGAATCGGAGATCAGGGCAAAAGCTGGACTTTGGCCCCGGCGACTTACCTTTGCTGCCAAATGCCTCTCCATGCCGCTAAAGCAGTCGGAAGCGATCGTGTTGCGAACCTATCCGCTGCGCGAAGCCGATCTGCTGGTGACCCTGTTCACGCGCGCTGAGGGCAAGGTCAAAGGTGTGGCGCGTTCGGCAAAGAGGTCGAAGCGGCGTTTCGGCGGAGCGCTGGAGCCGCTCACCTGGGTGCGGGCATACTACGAAGATCGCGAGGGGCAGGAGTTGGCGCGGCTTGATTCCTGTGACATTCTGGAGTCGCCGCTGTCAGCGACGGTGGATTACCCCCGAGTGGTTGCCCTGGAGCACGTGGCGGAAACGCTGGACGAGTTGTTGCCGGACCGCGAAGCGAACGACGCGATCTTCCGGTTGGCGATTTCGGTGCTGCATCAGTTGCGTTCAGGCTCGATCTGGATGCCGCTGACGTACTTTCAGCTTTGGCTGGTGCGGCTGGTTGGATTCTTGCCGGAGCTGGGCGAGTGCCTCACTTGCGGTCAGGCGCTGAATGGGAGCAGGGCTTATTATCATGCTCTGGCCGATGGCCTGCGGTGTCCAGAGCACAAACGGCTGGCGTCCTCGGAGCTATCGGTTGATTCGCGGGCTTTGGCGGCGCAGATGTTCCGCTCTCCGGTGGAGAGTTTTACTGCCGAACCATGGACGGCTGGCCAGTATTCTGATCTGCGGCGATTTCTGGTGCAGATTCTGGAGCGCCATATCGAGAAGAAGCTGGTCACGGCAGGCATGATGGCGAAGTTGTAAAGAGGGCTTGTCGCGCTTTGAAAGGGCACGGCTGAAGCCCAGTTTTGAAGTGACGGTTCACGGCACGGCTGAAGCCGTGCCCCTTCATTAGGCTTGTAACCCGTTCACGACGCCGTTCTAGTCAGGAAAACCATTTTGGCTCCCGCGCAAATCCCGCTGACCTTCCAGGAACTGGTGCTTCGCTTGCAAACTTTCTGGGCGGAACACGGTTGCGTCCTGCAGCAACCCTACGACGTTGAAGTTGGCGCCGGGACTATGGCGCCCGAGACCTTCCTGCGGGTGCTTGGTCCCAAGCCCTATCGTGTGGGCTACGTGCAGCCGTCGCGGCGACCTGCCGACGGACGTTATGGCGAGAACCCGAACCGCCTTTTTAAGCACATGCAGTATCAGGTCATCCTGAAGCCTCCGCCGCAGAATGTGCAGGAGTTGTACCTGGACTCGCTGACTGCTCTGGGCATTGATCTGCGTAAACACGACATCAAGTTCGAGGAGGATAATTGGGAGTCGCCCACCCTGGGGGCGTGGGGCATTGGCTGGCAGGTGATGCTGGACGGCCTGGAGATCACGCAGTTTACCTACTTCCAGCAGTGCGGCGGCATCGATCTCGACCCCATCTCCGCCGAGTTGACGTATGGACTGGAGCGCATAACAGCATTCCTGCAAGACGTGGACAGCATTTACGACATCACGTGGGTGGTTGATCCTGATGGCCGTGCGGTGAAGTACGGCGAGATACGGCTGCAGGATGAGTTGCAGTTCTCTGTCTACAACTTCGAGTGGGCGGACGTTGAAAAGACGTGGAAGCACCTGGAGCTCTATGAGGCGGAGTGCCAGACGCTGCTAGATGTATACGCGGAGATAAAAGTGCTTGTTGGGAGTGAAAAGACTCCACCCTTTCGCCAACTGAAGGCGAAAGAGTGGGGCACCCGCGCGACGGTGACTCCGGCGAAAAGCGAAAAGCGAAAAGCGAAGGGCGTTCCCGCTTTCCCGTGCTCGCTGCCTTTGATCTGTGCCTGAAGTGTTCGCATCTGTTCAATATCCTCGATGCCCGAGGCGCGATCAGCGTGACCGAGCGCGTAGGAGTGATCGCGCGTATTCGGGCGCTGGCAGTGGGTGTGGCCAAAGCGTACGTCGATCAGCAGCGGGCAGAAGATGGGAATGCCTCCGCAGTAGAGGCAGACGCTTCGCCTGCGGCGGAGCCAGTGGCGGTGCGCGGATAGTACTCTTTTTTTGCTAACTGCTAGTTGCTAATCACTAGCTGCTTCTTATGCCTGACTTCCTTCTCGAGATCGGCACCGAAGAGATTCCCGCTCGCATGATCGATGGCGCGCGCGACGAACTTGGCGCGCCGCGTGGGCGACCTTCTGCTACGGGAAAGACTGGTGGAGAGCCCGGCTGTGCAGGCGTTTTCTACTCCTCGCCGCCTTGCCGTTCTCGCCGCTGGAGTTTCTCCGGCGCAGCCGGACGTACACGAGCGAGTCACCGGGCCTTCGTTCAAGGTCGCCTACAAGGACGGTGAGCCGACTCCCGCTGCAGATGCCTTCGCGCGCAAACTGAATATTCCCGTCGATGCGTTGGAGAAGATCACGACTCCGAAGGGCGAATATCTCGCCGCGACCGTGCAGAAGAAAGGGCGTCCGACCGCCGAAATTCTGGCCGAGTCGCTGCCGAAGGAGATTGCCGGCATCTACTGGGCAAAGAGCATGTACTGGCGCGGCAAGTCGGCGGAGCGTTTTGTGCGTCCTGTGCGCTGGCTGGTGTCGCTGCTGGACGAGCGAGATTGTTCCGCTGGAGTTCGCCGGGATTCGCGCCGGTCATACCAGCGAAGGGCATCGCATTCTGTCCTCGGGAGCCGTCGAGATCGGACGGCCGTCCGAATACTCCGAAAAGCTCGCCGGCGGTTCGGTCGTAGTCAGCGCCGCCGAACGCGAGCAGCGCATCCGCAAGGCACTCGATGCAGCGACCCGGGCCATTCCCGGCGCGCGCTGGCGTGAAGACAAGTCTCTGCTCGACACCGTCGTCAATCTTACCGAATTTCCCTCGGTCGTTCTTGGTAGCTTCGATCCGGAGTTCCTCGCGCTTCCTGACGAAGTGCTGGTCACGGTCATGCGCGACCACCAGAAGTATTTCGCGCTCGAGGACGAAAACGGCAAGTTGCTGCCGCACTTCCTTGCTGTGCTGAACACGGACGGCGATCCCGACGGGCTTATTCGCCACGGCAACGAGCGGGTGCTGCGTGCCCGCTTCAACGACGCGCGCTTCTTCTGGGAAACCGATCAGAAGATTCCGCTGCGCCAGCGCGTGGACATGCTGAAGGCTGTGACCTTCCAGAAGGACCTGGGCAGCTACTTCGATAAGACGCTGCGCGTGCAGAAACTGGCCAGCCTCGTCTCTGAAGCGATTCGGAACGCGGGTGTGGCCGTGCGGTCGGGAGTCGTTTACAAAGCGGCCCTGCTGGCCAAGACCGATCTCACCACCGAGCTGGTGAAAGAGTTCACCGAATTGCAGGGCATCGTCGGCGGCCTGTACGCCAAGGTGCAGCAACTCGACCCCATTCTTCCGGCGGCCACTGCCGAGGCAATCGGCGACGCGATCTACGACCACTACAAGCCGGAGTCGATGGAGGACCGCGTGCCTCGCACGCTGGAAGGAGCAATTCTGGCGATTGCGGACAAAGCCGACAGCATCGCGGGAATGTTTGCCCTGGGCCTTCAACCCACCGGCTCCAAAGATCCCTTTGCGCTGCGGCGCGCCGCGAACGGGATTGTGAAGATCATCGCCGAGCACAAGCTGCCCTTGCCCATTTCGAAGCTGTTCTCCGATGCGCGAATCCGAATACATCGGGTCGGAAGCAGAGGCGCGATTCTCGGAGAAAGTGAATTTCGACGAAGCTGTCGCTAACTTCATGCGCGAACGCCTGGAGTTTTACCTGCGCGATGTGCGCGGTTACGCCTACGACGTGGTGAACGCCGTGCTCGCCGCCGGCAGCGACGATGTGGTGGATGCCATCGCGCGAGCAGAAGCCGTGAGCAAAATACGCGGATCGGAGGACTTCGCTTCGATTTCCGTGGCGTTCAAGCGGATCAAGAACATTCTTCGTCAGGCAAAAGAGACCAACAAAGCGGTCGCTCTGCAGCTCGATTCTGAAGCGCTCACCGACGAAACTGAGAAGAAGTTGGCCGCCGAAATTCCGGCGATTGCGGCGAAAGTTACCGAGCTGCGTGCGGAGAAGAACTACGCATCCGCTCTAGAGCAGATTAGCCGGTTGCGCCAGCCGGTCGACGCCTTCTTCGACAAAGTCATGGTGATGGTTGACGACGAGGGCGTGCGCGCCAACCGCCTGGCGCTGTTGCAGAATCTATTGAACGAATTTTCCACCATTGCCGATTTCAGCGAAATCGTAACCGAAAACAAATCTTCCTAACTTTCCGAACCGTAAAGGACTCCTACCATGAGCACCGTCACCACCGAGATTGAAAAGGCGGCCAGCACCAGCGGCCACGCAGTGAAATACGTTTACTTCTTCGGCGATGGACACGCCGAAGGGCACGGCAAAATGAAAGACGAGCTTGGCGGCAAAGGCGCCGGGCTCGCCGAAATGACCAATGCCGGGCTGCCCGTGCCTCCCGGCTTCACCATCCAGACCGAGGCCTGCCGCGAGTACATGCGCAGCGGCGGGGTTTCAGCAGAAGTTAACCGGCCAGATGGACGAAGCGCTTCGCCGTTTAGAACAGTTGCAAGGGCAGAAGCTGGGCGGCGCCGACAATCCGCTGCTGGTCAGCGTCCGCTCCGGCGCCAAGTTCTCCATGCCTGGAATGATGGACACCATTCTCAACCTCGGGCTGAACGACAAGTCTGTCGAGGGGCTCGCCAAGCGCAGCAACAATCCGCGCTTCGCCTACGACTCTTACCGCCGCCTGATCCAGATGTTCGGCTCGGTGGTGCTCGATATTCCCAAGCACGCCTTCGAGGAAGTTTTCGACGGCAAGAAGAAGCAGAAGAAGGCCAGGCTCGACACCGACCTCGATGCCAAGGCGCTGCAGGAGGTCATCGCCGACTACAAGAAGGTGGTGCTGAAGCACACCAAGCGCGAGTTCCCGCAGGACCCGCACGAGCAACTGGTGATGGCGCGCGATGCCGTGTTCCGCTCCTGGCTCAACGAGCGCGCCAAGACCTATCGCCGCATCAACAACATTGACGACTTGCTCGGGACCGCGGTCAACGTGCAGGCCATGGTCTTCGGCAACCTCGGCGAGACCAGCGGCACAGGCGTGGGTTTCACGCGCAATCCAGCGACGGGTGTGAAGGAGTTCTATGGCGAGTTCCTGATGAACGCGCAGGGCGAGGACGTGGTCGCCGGCATCCGCACGCCGGTGCACATCTCCGAGCTGGAAAAGATCATGCCCGATGTTTACAACCAGTTGCGCGAAATCACCACGCGGCTGGAGAAGCACTACCGCGACATGCAGGACTTCGAGTTCACCATTCAGGACGGGCGCCTGTACATGCTGCAGACGCGCAACGGCAAGCGCACCGGCCGGGCCGCAGTCCGGGTCGCCATCCAGATGGTCGAGGAAGGCTTGATCACGAAGGAAGAGGCAATCTTCCGCGTCGAACCCAACCAGCTTTACGACTTCCTGGTTCCGAGCCTGGACGAGAAGGGGAAAGATGTCGAAGTGCTGGCGACTGGCTTGCCCGCGTCGCCCGGAGCGGCCGTCGGCCAGATCGTTTTTACCGCCGACGAAGCGGTCGAGAGATTCAACAAGGACTCGAGTGCGAAGCTGATCCTGGTTCGCGGCGAGACCACGCCCGAAGACATTGGCGGCATGGAAGTCGCGGCCGGCATTCTCACCTCGCGCGGCGGCATGACCAGCCACGCCGCGGTGGTCACGCGCGGCATGGGCAAGTGCTGCGTCGCCGGCGCCGGCGATATCGAGGTTGACGAGAAGGCGCGCGTCATCCATGGTTAAAGGCAAGACGCTGAAGGACGGTGACTGGATTTCGCTCGACGGCACGCACCGGCCGCGTCATCAACGGCAAGCTCAATACCGTTCCGGCGCGTCCGGACGATCCCGAGCTGCTGAAGTTCATGGGCTGGGCCGAGCCGTTCCGCCGCATGGGCGTGCGCGCCAACGCTGACATTCCGCGCGACGCGCTACAGGCGCGGGCGTTCGGCGCGGAAGGCATCGGGCTGTGCCGCACCGAGCACATGTTCTTCGCCGAAGACCGCCTGCCGCACATGCGCGCCATGATTCTCGCCAACAACGAGAAGGACCGCCGCACCGCGTTGCGCAAGCTGCTGCCCATGCAGCGCAACGACTTCGTCGGGGTCTTCCGTTCCATGGACGGCTTTCCGGTTACCATCCGCACCACTCGATCCGCCGCTGCATGAATTCCTGCCGCGCCGCGAAGACCTGATGGTCGAAATCGCCAAGCTGGAAGTCACCAAGCCGAAATCGCCCAAGCTGAAGGAGCTGCGCACGCTGCTGAACCGCGTCGAGCAATTGCACGAAGTGAACCCCATGCTCGGCCTGCGCGGTTGCCGGCTGGGTATCACTTATCCCGGAGATCACCGAGATGCAGGCGCGCGCCATCTTCGAGGCCGCCGTAAAGGTCGCCAAAGAAGGCGTGAAGGTCAAGCCGGAGGTCATGATTCCGCTCACCACCGGCCTGAAGGAAATGGCCAATCAGGCGGCCATCGTGCGCCGCGTGGCCGAAGAGGTCTTCGCCGAGAAGGAGCAGAAGGTCGAATACCTTGTCGGCACCATGATCGAACTGCCGCGCGCCGCGCTGATGGCCGACGAGATCGCCAAGGAGGCCGAGTTCTTCAGCTTCGGCACCAACGATCTCACCCAAACCACCTTCGGCTTCTCGCGCGACGACGTCGGCAAGATCCTGACCGCGTACCTTGCCGAAGGCATCCTGAAGCAGGACCCGTTCGCGGTGCTCGATCGCGAAGGGGTCGGACAACTGATCAAGATTGCCGTCGAGAAAGGCCGCGCGACGCGTCCGACTATCAAGATCGGCATCTGCGGCGAACACGGCGGCGAACCGTCGTCCGTCGAGTTCTGCGCGCAGCTCGGCTTCAACTATGTGTCGTGCTCGCCCTTCCGCGTGCTCACCGCACGTCTGGCGGCGGCACAGGCCGGCGCCAGCGCGGAGCTGAAGATCGAGGGCGGGCGGACGAAGTAGCAGGTGTCAGTAGCCAGTAGTCAGTTGTTGACAGGATCGGCCCAGCGAAAGGCTGGGCCTTCTTTTGTTAACGTCCAGAAAATTTTCGCTCGTGCGGGCAGACGGGTCGACGCGAATTCGAAGGAGAACAATTCCTCAATCCTTGCCATCCGTGAAATCAGTGCCGCATTTTTCTGACAACTGACTGCTGACAACTGCATCACTGCGCCTGTTGTAGCTTGGCGATCAGCTTTTGGGCCAGGCTCTCTTCCGACTCCGACCACAGCACGCGCCCGCTGATGGCGCAATTCTTCTCCACCGCGCTAGAGAACGCGACGAGCTTGGCGATGTTGGAACGCAGATGGGTTTCGATGGCGGACGAGATCCGCAGTCCCTCGTACACGAACAAGGTATCAAGCCCGAAATCCACCTCAACGTGACCGTCCTCGCTGTAGATACCGTCGTCGAACTGCACGCCATGCACCAGAAAGCGCACGGCCACCGGACGTTGCACCCAGCTATCGCCGTGCTCATCGTCGCTGGGGACCCAAAGGTCCCAAAAAGCTTCGAACACAATGGCGAAATCGTCGTGCGCGAATTCGCTGGCCACATCGGCTGCTTCCTCCGGTGAGATCCCCGGATTGAAGCGCCGCTCCAGCACAGTTGGCTCCGACCACGCGACCGGGTGTACCGACAGATACGTGACGCCTTCGCGCAACGCGGAGTAGGGAAACTGCCGCAGCACGCCGACGGTGCGCGGCATCATCTCGCTCTCGCGAAAGCTGGGGAACCAGATGCTCAGATACAGCGAGTCGGCCATGGCGTCATTTTAGCGCGTCGGCCAGTGTCCATCGGGCGTTTATCGCACCAGCCAGAGCTCACCACTGGCGGCAGGCGGCAAAACCCAATTGGAACTCTGTGCGCAGAGATAGTAAACTCAAGCGAAATTGTTACGAATTCATGAAAGATACACTGGCTGGGCGCGTCCGCTTCGGACAATTTGAACTCGACCTCAGGGCGGGAGAACTCCGTGAGGGAGGGCGTAAGGTCGTACTGCAGGATCAGCCCTTCCAGGTATTGCGCATTCTGGTCGAGTACGACGGCAGAATCGTCACCCGCGAAGAAATCCAGAGCAAGCTTTGGCCAAATGACACGATCGTGGAGTTCGACCACGGTATCAACACCGCCATCAGGAAGCTCCGCGTTGCCCTCGGCGACTCGGCCGAGAGCCCCAAGTACATAGAAACTGTGGCGCGTCGTGGTTATCGGCTGATGGTGCCCGTCGAAAGGATGCAGTCCAGCGCTGGCGATCAGCCGCCGAGTAGCGAAACTTCCGGCAGCGGCGATGGGACCGCAACCCGGCTGCAGCTTGAGCCCGCCATCCTGACCGGGAAAACAGTTTCTCATTACCGCGTTCTGGAAATTGTTGGCGGCGGCGGCATGGGCGTAGTGTATCGCGCCGAAGATGTTAAGCTCGGCCGCTCCGTGGCCCTGAAGTTCCTGCCCGAAGATGTGGGCAAGGATCCGCGAGCGCTGGAAAGGTTCGAACGCGAGGCTCGAGCCGCCTCTGCCCTGGACCACTCCAACCTCTGTTCCATCTATGAGTTCGGCGAGCACGAAGGCCGGCCCTTCATCGTAATGCAGTTGTTGCAGGGGCAAACCCTAAGAGACCGCCTGGCAGTCGTACGGGATGGACCTGGTCCCACGACCGGACTCGGCCTCGACGAGTTATTGCAGATCGCAATTCAGGTTACGAACGGACTTGAAGCCGCACACGAGAAAGGGATAATCCATCGCGACATCAAGCCGGCGAACGTCTTCATCACTGATAAAGGGGTGGTCAAGATCCTGGACTTCGGCTTAGCCAAGCTGGCCGCAGGCAGTGAGCAGGAACTCCGCGCTTCCGAGCTAGATCCAAGGAGCGGTGCCGAGATACCGACCCGCGAACCCTCCGAGGCTAAGAACCTCAGCCGCCCCGGAATAGTCCTCGGTACCGCAGCATATATGTCACCTGAACAGGTGCGTGGCGAAAACCTGGATGCACGTACCGACCTGTTTTCCTTCGGCCTGATTCTCTACGAGATGGCGACAGGACAGCAGGCCTTCAGGGGCTCCAGTGCGGAGGCGCTGCATGACGCCATTCTGAACCGCCCGCCTTCTCCTGCGCTTCAGCTCAATCCCGAGCTCCCGTCGAGGTTGGAGGCGGTCATCGGCAAGTGCCTGCAGAAAAAACGGGACCTCCGCTACCAGGGAGCGGCAGAAATCCGTGCTGATCTGGAGAAGGTAAAGCAGGAGACGGCAAGCCCTCTACGTCGGCGTTGGAAACTGCTGGCGGCCGTCGCAGTCGTGGTAGTGGCACTAATCGCGGGCAGCCTCTATTGGCGCTGGCACACGGCCGCCAAGCTTTCCGGTAAGGACACGGTCGTGTTGGCTGACTTCGAAAACCGAACCGGCGAGACAGTCTTTGACGGCACTCTGCGGCAAGGGCTGCAGTCACAACTAGAGCAGTCGACATTCCTTGCCCTTCTCTCCGATCGGCGTATCGGGGAGACGCTCTCTCTGATGGCGCAACCGAAAGGCGTGCCCCTCACCCGCGAGCTGGCACGTGAGGTTTGCCAGCGCACGGCCAGTGCGGCCACCATCGAGGGCTCCATCTCCAGCCTGGGCAGCCAGTACGTGCTGGGGCTGAAAGCGGTGGACTGCCGCAACGGCGATTTGCTGGCGAACGAACAGGTGACGGCCAGCAGCAAGGAGCAGGTGCTGAAGGCACTGGGGAATGCGGCAACGAAGCTACGAAGGAAGCTGGGCGAATCCCTGGTCTCGGTGGAGAAGTACAACAAGCCGCTGGAAGAGGCCACGACCTCATCGCTGGAAGCGCTGAAGGCATACAGCGCGGGAATGATTACAAGAAGTGCCAAAGGAGACGCCGAGGCCGTACCGCTTTTCCAGCGCGCCGTCGAGCTAGACCCGAATTTCGCCATGGCTCACGCCAGGTTGGGGATCGCTTATGTCAATCTCAGCCAGCCGGGCCTCGCAGCCGAGCAGATGGAGAAGGCCTATCAGCTTCGCGACTCCGCTAGTGAGAAGGAGAAATTGTATATTAGCGCTCACTATTATTCCAGGGTCACCGGCGATATCAACCAGGCCAAGGAAACTGACCTCCTGCTGCGCCAGATCTACCCGCGCGAACTATCGTCGTACACCCAGTTGCAAAACATTTACGCAACGATCGGCAACTACGATCTTGCCCTCGCCGAGGCGCAGGCTGCGGTGCAACTGGATCCCGGCACCCTCGTCAATCGCCTCAACCTCTGCGCAGCGTACATCAATCTGAACCGGTTTGCGGAAGCGGCGGCGGTGCTCCAGCAAGCGGAGGCCCATGGGGTCAAGAGCGAGTCCCTACAACCCTATCCTTACTTGCTGGCTTTTTTTCGTGGTGACGCCGCCGACATGGCAAGGCAGGTTGCAACCTTGGCTGCCCGGCCCGGCAGTGAAGCTGAATCACATAAATGGCAATCGGACACCGCAGCTTATTTTGGACGTCTCGCGAAAGCGCGCGAGTTCGCGCGGTTGGCGCGCGAATTGGTACTGCAATCGGGCGCGACCGAAACCGCAGCTCTATGGCAGCTGGACAGCGCGCTTCAGGAGGCCGAGATCGGCGACGCGCCCCGTGCCAGACAAGCTGCCCTGCAAGCGGTCGCTAACTCCTCCAACAGTAGCTACATTGTCCATGTTCAGGGCGCACTTGCCCTTGCCAGAAGCGGGGATCGGGCCCGTGCACTTGCGCTGACTGAGGGCCTCGAAAGGCAGTTCCCATCTGACACGATCCTGAACCATTACTGGTTGCCGACCATACGGGCGGCGCTTGCGTTAGACCAGAAGAATCCCCAGGCTGCAATTGAAGCTTTGCAGCCGGCGGCCCCCTACGAGTTGGGATCACCAGCTTCCGTTCTAGTGCCACTTTACCCCGTTTATTTGCGAGGCTTGGCATATCTGGAAGCTGGCCAGGGCAAAGAAGCTGTGGGCGAGTTCCAGAAGATGCTTGCGCACCGAGGCATCATTGCCAACTTTCCAACCGCCGTTCTGGCTCATTTGCAACTCGGACGGGCTCAGGGCATGGTGGGCGACAGAGACGCCGCTCTCAAGTCCTACCAGGATTTCTTTAGCCTGTGGAAAGACGCTGACCCAGACCTTCGCATCCTTCGGACCGCGAAGACTGAATACGCCAAGCTGCAAGAGCAGCCGCCGGAAAAGCATCGGATATAATCTCGACCTTGGGGGATGAGTGACCTCGGTTGGTGTGAGCCCTGGGAAAGAGATTCGATCTCGACCGGGAACCGGCGTGTTCGCTTCGCCACAGAGGCAGGCATTCCTTCTGGCGATTCTCCTGATCGTTGCAACCGTTGCCCTCTACTATCCGGCGGAAGACCACCCTTTCGTCAATTTCGACGATAACCTGTACGTAACTGAGAACGTTCACGTGGCCTCCGGGCTGCACTGGGAGACGGTCAGGTGGGCTTTCACCACCTTCGACCAGGGCAACTGGCATCCGCTGACCTGGCTCTCCCACGCTGCGGACGTACGGCTTTACGGGCTCAACCCTGCTGGCCATCATCAGACAAACCTGGTTTTGCACGTGTTGAACGTGTTGCTGCTGTTCTGGGTGCTGCAACAAGCGACTGGCTACATCGGCCGCAGCGCGATGGTGGCTGGGCTGTTTGCCCTGCATCCCATGAACGTGGAAACGGTGGTGTGGATTTCCGAGCGCAAGAACCTGCTCAGCATGACATTTTTCCTGCTCGCCTTGAGCGCGTACAGGCGTTATGTTCTCAAGCCTGAGCCAGGCCGCTACGCTACAGTTGCAGTCCTGTATGCGCTGGGATTGATGGCCAAGCCTCAGGTCATAACCTTTCCCTGCGTGCTCCTGCTGTGGGATTACTGGCCGCTGCGGCGCATGTTTGCTGCCGGACCGGAATCTTCAGCGGAAGAGGGAGCGGCAGTCGTACCGAGTACGACCTTTTCCCAGCTTATCGTCGAGAAGCTTCCGCTGTTCGCCCTTTCCGCAGTGAGCGCCGTCATCACGACCAAAGCCCAGCGGGCGGGACACGCGATGAGGCTTTATCCGCTCCCGGTCAGGTTGGAGAACGCCATTGTGTCCTACGCCAGCTATGTGAAGAAGACATTCTGGCCTGCGGATCTTTCGCCCATGTATCCTCATCCCGGCGATTCCCTGGCCAAAGGGCAGGTTGTCGCGGCGTTGCTTTTCTTGCTCATCGTCACGGCGTTGGTCATCGCAGACCGGCGGCGTCGGTATTTGCCAACCGGCTGGTTCTGGTTCCTGGGAACGCTGGTGCCGATGATCGGTCTGGTGCAGGTTGGCACTCAGGCGATGGCTGATCGCTATGCATATCTGCCGTGCATCGGCTTGTTCCTCATGATTTGCTGGCTGGTGGCGGAATGGGCTGAACGGCAACACCTGGCGACGGCATGGCTGCGTGGCGCCGGCGTCGCAGTGCTGCTGGCGTTGGCATTTGTTGCGCATCAACAGATAGGCTACTGGCGGGACAACGTCACCCTTTGGACGCACGCTTTGCAGGTGACAAAGAGCAACTGGGTCGCCGAAGACAATCTCGGCGGAGCCCTGTTGAGCGATGGAAAGTTGGATGCGGCGATCTCTCACTTTAGAGCGGCGGCTGCGATTTACCCGGAAGATCCCGTCAGTCATCTCGACATCGGATTCTACGAGCAGCAGCATAAGAATTGGCCGCAAGCCATCGACCAGTACCAGCAGGTGCTGAACGTAACACCGAGCCCCAAGCTTCGCGCCGAGGCCTACAACAATCTGGCGCTGATCGATCGCGAACTCGGGGACAATGCCGCCGCTCGCGACAAGTTTCAGCAGGCTGTCAATCTAAGTCCTCGTTATGTCGACGCGTGGATCGGGCTGGGTTTGGCAGCGCAAAAAATGGGCGATCTCAGCGCGGCTGTGCAGGCATACTCCCGCGCCATGGAAATCCAGCCGTCGGATTTCGGTTACCTGTTGCTCGCGCGCGCCCTGGAACAGAGCGGCCACAAGGACGAAGCGGAGGCAGCCACTCAGCAAGCCAGGCATCGGTCAACCAGCTTCTCTGAGGCCCAGCGCACCGCGGACCGCCTTCTCGCGGAATAGTCCGATGGATATAATCAGCGCCTCCTGGGAGCACGAGTGACATCGGTTGAATTACGGCCTCAACAGCTTCGGCCGCAATCAGGCATCGGCTGGCTGACTTCATCACGCGGCCAGAAATTCGCACTCGGTCTTCTCCTGGTACTCGCAACTGTCGCCCTTTACTATCCGGTCAACAATCACCCATTTGCCAACTACGATGACGCGGACTACGTCTTCGACAATTTCCATGTGAAGGCCGGTTTGCATTGGAGCACGGTGAGGTGGGCCTTCACCACCTTCGCCGCTGCCAACTGGCATCCTTTGACCTGGCTGTCTCACGCCGCGGATGTTCAGTTTTTTCAGCTCAATCCTGCGCGGCATCACGACGTGAACCTGCTCCTGCACGCGCTGAATGTCGTCTTGCTGTTCTGGGTGCTGCAGCGAGCAACGGGTTACGTCGACCGCAGCGCAATGGTGGCCGCGCTTTTCGCTCTGCATCCCATCAATGTCGAGTCGGTCGTTTGGATTGCAGAACGAAAGAACCTCCTCAGCATGATGTTCTTCCTGCTCGCACTTGGCGCTTACCGCTGGTATGCCTCTAATCCGAGCGCGGGCCGCTACGCAGTGGTCGCGCTTCTCTACGCTATGGGCCTGATGTCCAAGCCGCAGGTCATCACCTTGCCGTGCGTTCTTCTGCTTTGGGATTACTGGCCTCTGCGCCGCATGTTCGCCGATAAGCAGGAATCCAATTCGACAGTCTTCGCGGCCAGGAGTTTTCCCGAGTTGGTGCGGGAGAAGCTGCCCTTGTTCGCTCTCGCGGCAGCTAGCGCCTTCATTACCATCAAATCGCAAGGATCGGGCGGCGCGACAAGTTGGTATCCGCTCTTCATTCGGGTTGGGAACGCGATCGTTTCCTATGCAAGGTACTTGGGGAAAGCGTTTTGGCCGGCTCGCCTTTCGGTTATGTATCCTCATCCCGGCAACTCCTTGAAGTCATGGCATGTGGTCGCGGCACTTCTTCTATTGCTGGCTATTACTGCGCTGGTGTGGTCTGCTCGGCGTCATCGTTACCTTCCAGCAGGCTGGTTTTGGTTCCTTGGCACCATGTTGCCGATGATCGGTCTCAAGCAGGTGGGCTCTCAGGCGATGGCCGATCGCTACGCCTATCTTCCTTTCATCGGCTTGTTCATTATGGTCTGCTGGGGCATCGCCGATTGGGCCCAACAGCGGCGCCTTGCTACGGTCTGGCTCGCAGTTCCCAGCATTTCAGCCTTACTGGCGTTGATCATCGTGGCTCATCGCCAGATCGGCTACTGGAGCGATCCGGTAACGCTGTGGTCGCACGCTCTGCAGGTCACCAGCGGGAATTGGCAGGCCGAGAACAATCTCGGCATGGCGCTGTTCCGGCAGAGGACGAATGGAAGACGCGATTCCTCATTTCCGGGCAGCGGCTGCAATCAATCCTTCCGATGCTGTCAGCAGCATGAACATCGGCATCTACGAGCATTCTCGCGGGAATGTGGCTTTCGCAATCGAGCAGTACAAGAAAGCCCTAAGCCTGGCCAGAAACCCCAAGCTCAAGGCTGAGGCCTACAACAATCTAGGTTATGCCTACAAGGACCTTGGCGATTATCCAGACGCTCAACAAAACCTGCAGGCTGCAGTAAACACGAATCCAGAATATGTCGGAGCTTGGATCAGCTTGGGTTTGGTCGCGCAAAAATCCGGCAACTTCGATCTTGCTGTTCAGGCTTATTCGCATGCCCTGAAAATCGAGCCTTCGGGATTTGGATATGTCCTGCTCGCCCAAGCTCTGGAACATAACGGCCAGACCTCAGAAGCCCAAGCTGCCATGCAGCAAGCCCGAAGCCTGTCAGAAGACTTCCGCGATGCCCAGCGCGAGGCCAATCGCCTGCTCGCGCAATAGGCTCAGCATTCCATCGAAGCCTCATGAGCTTGTCGTTCCCAGCGACGAGCGCAGCGAGAAGTCGAGGGACCTGCTTTTCGAATATCGCACAAAGCGCGGTATTTGAGGAAAACTCAACCTCCAAAGCAACCGCGGATTTCGCAGATGAACGCGGATTTTCTTGAGGCACTAATTGCTTGCTCCTCCCCTCTTGCCGTTTTACGTAGAATCAACAACTTAGGCTGTGAGTCGCTCGCAAAATATAGAGCCCGTGAGACTTACAAGTAAAATATAGTAACATAAGGACTTAGATGCGAAAGGGTGGGAACCTTACGCGCGCCGGGGCTTGGGCTTCGGCTTGTTCTTGGCCTTGAGATTGAGCGCCACGGCAGCGCGGATGAGATCCTTCAAGGCCGCCTCATCGACCTTGTCGCCTTCGTGGATGTCGATGGCGCGCCTGACATTCCCCTCGAGGCTGGAGTTGAACAGACCAGAAGGGTCCTGCAACGCAGCTCCCTTGGCAAATGTCATCTTGACGACGTTCTTGTACGTCTCTCCCGTGCAAACGATGCCGCCGTGGGAAAAGACGGGAGTCCCCGGCGATGTCGCCCTGGCCCACTTCCACTCTTCGACAATCTCGGGGTCTGCAGCGTGGATGATGGCGCGCACTCTTGCGAGTGTCTTCCCGCGCCAGTCCCCAAGTTCCTTGACCTTCTCGTCGATCAATGCAGAGGCAGATTCCACCGGGACGGGCTTTTTCATGTATCGCTCCCAATTGAGTCATGAGTGACGGCACGGGATCGTTCACCGGGCCGACCAGCTCCAGTCTAGATCCGTTTGATGGTCGCGAACCAGGCCGGTGCGCCGTTGTCGTGGAATCTCGTCTGAACCCGGTCCGGTTCGATGGAGGCGACATTCCATCCATTGCTGGGGTTGAACGCCGCTCTCAGCTCTTCCTGACGGATGGGGTGCGGGCCAGTCTCGGGACCCTCGTCACTGAAGCACAACACATACAGAGTTCCGCCGTGCTCGGTCACTGACGCCAGACTCGTCGCGTATCGTGTTCGCTCGTCGCCGTCAAAGGTGTGGAACAGTCCGCAGTCCAGTACCGTCTCAAACCTGCGCCCTAAACGCTCCAGATGGAACGCGTCGGCCGCAGCGAACTCAACCTCGATCCCACGGTCGTTGGCCTTCTCTCGGGCGATCGCCAGTGCCGTCTCAGCCACGTCAACGCCCAGAACCGACAATCCCAGCGAGGCGACGTGAAGAGCGTTCTCGCCGGTCCCGCAGCCCGCATCGAGCACCGCTCCTGTGAATCCACCTTCGGATGCCAGACGCACTATCGCTGGCTGCGGATGGCCAATATCCCAAGGTGCAGGGCCGTCGTGGTACGAGGCATCCCAGGGCTGTCCCGCCAGCCGTTCGTGACTGGTTGGGTGACGACCACGGAATGGATCGTCAGCCGGGGTTTCTGATCGCTCCGGCAACTCGTCCCCTCCCTGCAACTGACCTTGCCGGGTGCCCCGGATCACTGGCATAGTGTGCTCTCCATCACAAGCGCGGGGCAAGCGTTCCTCGTACCTTGTTTGCACGCCTTGGGCCTGGAACGCTGAAGCCGGACGCGAATCCGTGTTCCCGCAGGGATACGCCTCACTACCCCAGGTCTCGAAAGATGCGAGACCTGGACCACCCGCCAGACGCCTTCGAAATCACTCTGCAACAGCTGCTGGCGGTGTTGCAGTCTGCGGCCACTACCTGCCCAGGTTAGTGCAAAGGAAGGACGCGAGCATGAGGAATTAGGCCACCATCCCAAGCGGCCAGTATCCACAAGTATTGTTTCTTCTGTTTTCGCTCGAGTTTTTTCGCTTCGCGTTCTGCGAGTTTTTTCCTTTTAGCGGCTTCCATGTCAAAGATCAGCCTTTTTTCGCCGGACAAAAACCAATGCATGCACTCTTCGATGTCGTTTGTCCAAACATCAGAACGTGTTGAGCTGACAGGCTGCATGATCTCGATCAGTTCCTTCTTGGCTCGCGGCATGAGCCAAGAACCGACTGTATACATGAAGCGTGTCCATTCCCCAGTCGACGGCTGCATGTTGACAGCTATGATGTCGAAGTCCCCAAATTGGTACGGCCGTGTCTTTTCGGGTGCGGTTGGGGCAGTTTCAGGAGAAAGCGCATCAGCTTTCTGTTTCCTTTTCGTGCCGCTCCGGGTCTTCTGAACCTCAACGATGAACGTATCGGGACCAAACGTCTTCCTCTTGAGGGCTACTCCACCTTGAGTTCGCTGCAGTTTCACTTGAATCGTGATATCACGCTTTTCCGAATCGCCTCGAATTTTGAAATCGTACGGAAGGTCACCCACTACGGGGACAACCTGCCAACCTCCGATCGTCGGCAATACCTTGGCTTCAAAAACAGCCTCGGCAATGACTCCGCGAACACCGCGTTGGACAATGTCCTGTGAACGATATATCGCGTCAAGAATCAACTCGTAAGAGATTCGCCATTTTCCCTCCAAGGGATGCTTCGGCAATTTGTCCCGGAGGTAGGAGGCGAGACTCTGCAACTCATCGGGAGTCAGGCTTTCGACAAGCGCCTTAACATTTTCTGTTTTTTCGCTCATTCGTGGGTCGCCCCGGACGTTCAGCCTGGTAGTTCTCAACTTCACTGCGCCGCAGCAACATGCGACCACCGATTTCCAAGAGCTTAAATCTGCCTTTTTGGATCAACCGGGCAATGGCTTGACGGGAGACACCTCTTATTCGCGCAGCTTCGGCCTGAGACAGCCACTCGTCGGGTTTGAGATTCTGTTTCACGTAATGGGTTGGCAACGTAAACCTATTTTTGGCATGCTGCTTCAGTCATACTGATACCTACATGCCTCCAACCGACCGCAAAGAAGCTGAACTCCCGGTACCGTTGGTTTCGGATGAGCCAACCTCAGAGCATCCAGATAACGCCGAGTACGCCGCCGAGACGGAATTGCCATCCGACCACCCGAGCAATTTGCTGTCGAATTCCCCGTACTATGTCACTAGACTCGGAGCAACCTACGCACGCGAGTCTCTTGAGCTGATGCAAGGACTTCCCGCCGCTTCGACCAACCTTGTGCTTACGTCGCCGCCCTATGCCCTGCATTTTAAGAAAGAATACGGCAATGTCTCCAAAGACTGCTATGGCGAATGGTTTCTGCCGTTTGCAAAAGAGATTCACCGGATCCTGACCGATGACGGCAGTTTTGTTCTGAACATCGGTGGAAGTTGGAATAAAGGCGTACCAACTCGTTCGATCTACCATTTTAAGCTCCTCATTGCTCTCGTGGAGGCCGTCGGTTTTCATCTCGCTCAGGAATGCTTCTGGTACAACCCGGCGAAGATGCCAGCGCCTGCAGAGTGGGTCACCGTGCGGCGTATCAGAGTGCGAGACTCGGTCGAATATGTTTGGTGGTTATCAAAGACACCGTGGCCCAAAGCCTCAAACCTGAATGTCTTGAAGGAATACAGCCCTGACATGATTCGATTAGCTCGAAATGGCGTTCGAGGGACGATTCGTCCGTCGGGTCACGTCATCCGGGACAGTTTCGATAAAATCAGTGCCGGGGGCGCAATTCCACCGAATGTTGTCGAAGAGCAGTTCGCGGAGAGCATGATGAAACTGGGGAATAATGCTGCGAATGACGGATACACGAAGCAATGCAAGCAGACCGGCACCAAGATCCATCCGGCTCGTTTCCCCGCAGCTTTGCCGACGTTCTTTATCAAACTGCTGACGCAACCGAACGACCTTGTGATCGACCCCTTCGCTGGCTCGAACACTACTGGTGCCGTAGCCGAAGAACTTGACCGTCGCTGGCTCGCCTTCGACGAGGTCGAAGAGTATCTTCGCGCTAGCAGATTCCGTTTCGACCTAAAACAAAAACCCTTGTTTTAAACGTCAATACCCCAGTCGAGATTCGAGAATCAGGTGGCGGGGAGGACTAGCAGCCCGGGGTGGAAGTAGCTGATTTTTGGCATGGCCAGCGGCGTGTCGGTCGGGATTCGGCTTCGGCAGAGCCGATTCGATCCCTTGCGCGTGGGAACAGCCAATAAAGGAGCAGAACCCAGCCAATAAAGGAACAGAACCAGCTTAGCGAAGCGGTTTCTCCACTCCCGCGGCGTTCCCGCACCCAGCAACTGGCGCAGGATGAGGCTGAGGTTGAACGCGCCGACATGCACCAACTGCCGCTTCAGAATGTTCTCGTGTCCGCGGAGGTGCGTGCGCCTCATGCCGCCGGTGTCGTAGCAGTGCGCGAAGCTGCGTTCCACTAACTCGCCGCGCCGCCTCAGTAAGCTCTTGCCGTAGTTGCCTCGCACCCGCCGCCGATTCTGGTACACCGCTTGTTGTTCCTCGGCTTTGCCTTGCCAGTTACGTGGTCCTTTTTGTTGCTTCTCCGGAAGGTAGCTACGTATCTCGTAACTCTTCACCCGCTCGACTACCGCGCCGCTGTGATAGCCCTTGTCGGTGACCAACTCTTCGATCCCCTTGACGTTGACCTTGGGCTTCTCGCCGGGCCGCAACTCGGCCTCGCGCCCGATCTGCTCGGCCACTGCCATGCCCGCCTCGCACAGCGTCTCCTCCAGGGTCGTAGTGTCGCCCTGGTCAGCACCTTGCAATGTGACCGCCACCACCGCGCCCGTGTCCAGATCGACCGCATGCTCAGCCTTGTGCGCCAAGTGCGTGCGCCCGTCCTTCATCTTCGCAATCCGCGCGTCCTCGTCCGCAGGACTCTTCCACTCTTGGTTCGACATGCGCTTCTTGCGCTTGCGGTCCAGTCGCGCCAGGTCCTCGCGGGTCGGCGTTGCCAGGCCGGAAGCCTTCGCCAATCCGCGCAAGAACTCCTCGTAGCTCTCCCCCGTGTCCCGCCGCACGATCGAGCGCATCGCCGCGTTGGCTTCCAGCGTGGTCGCATCGATCGCCACCCGCTTGCCCTGCAGCAGTCCACCATCCGCCAACAAGCTCAGTACCCAGCCGAACACTTCGCGATGCGTGTCCACATCGATCAGCCGCCGCGTGCGCGAAATCGTCGAGTGGTCCGGCGTGTACTCGTCCAGCCCGATGCCCACAAACCGCCGCAGCGCCAGCGAGTCCGCCAACCGCCAGGCGATCCCACGCTCGCTATCGATGCCTTCGAAATACCCGATCAGCAGCGACCGGAAGTAGATCCCCGGCGTCAGCGACGGCCGGCCGTACTTGGCCGCATAGAACTTCGCACACCGGTCTTCGACAAACTCATCGAACCTCTCCGCCTCCAACAGCTCATTCAGCCGCTGGTAGAAGGGGTGTCCCGGAGCTGACGCTAACTCGGTGTGCGCAATCCAGATGTCCTCTTGCTTCTCCCGCTGCTTGCGCGTCCCCATTGCCATGCGCACATTCTACGAACCAAGCCTGTGGATACTTCAACATTTCTTGCCTACGCATCCAGACTTGCACCACGGGCTGCTAGGAACATGGAAAGGTTTGCGGTATCTTCTTCCAGTATTTCAAGTGTCGGGTATGATGTCGAGACTCAGGCTTTGGAGCTCGTGTATCAGAACGGCGGCGTCTACCACTACCGAGGAGTGCCCCAATATATATTTGACGAGCTGATGAGCGCCCCATCAAAAGGAGCCTTCGTCAATTTAAGAATCAAAGCCTGGTGCCCCAGGTTCGCCCTTCTGTTGGGCTAACCTGGGGTCACTGCGGACGGGTCGAGATCGTGACTTGAAATGTCCGGTGGGCCAGACCGGACCTTTCTCAGCCCAGGTTAGCGTCCAAAACCCGGACGCGAACCTGGGGCATCCCGCAAGTGGAAGCGGCTTTCATGCGGTAGGGGCGGAGTACGATAGCTCAACAAAGCCGTTCTTGTAAGCGACCACGTTCTTCAAATTCCACCTCTCCTCGCTCAGGGAACCACCGAACAGGCGGAGTCCTTCACCCAATAGGACAGGCGCTATCGTCAACTTGATTTCGTCCACCAGGCCGAGCTCGAGAAAACGCTGGCACAACATGGCCCCACCCACGAGCCAGATGTTTCGATATCGAGGCGCGAGTTTCACGTCAACTAATGTCTTGAGATCGCCGGAATAGAACTCGACGCTCTTCCTTGCCGGCGGCCATTCTCTGCCGCTCAGCACTACGGCCGGAGTATCGCCATAGGGCCAGCCCAGTTCAAGCGCGTGTTCATACGTGCGGGAACCCATCACATAACAGTCGATCCCTTTGAGGAAGGTCGCAACTTCTTCCTCCGAGATGGAAACCCCGCCTTCGTAGACACTTCCAGTCTCTAGCCACGCGACACTGTTGTCTGGCTTCGCGATGAAACCATCCAGACTGGAAACCATATGCAAGGTTAAACTTCGTCGTTTTGCATTGCCGTCGATGCGTGACATAGTTCCTCCTCGGCCGATGGCCGCATCCGGCCTCGTTTTGGCCGCGTGGGTCTTTTTCTCTGGAAGACGGGCCCGAAGCGTTTTGCGATCCACCTCGATTCACGACTTTTGAGCCGCCTGAGGCGGCCAGTTGGGCGCCTCAACGCCGAACTGCTTGGCGTACTCCGCGTTCAGCCGCTGCCAGCCGCCGAACTTCATCGCCTCGGGGCCGACGATGCGTCCGAGGGGAGTTCCGCTCAGAAGCCGATCCAGAACATCGAAACAAATGTGCCACCCGGCAGCACCCATGGAGATGAAGCGGCGACCGATGTTGGTCCACAGCGTCAGGCGCGTGCCGCCACCAGAGGCTTCGAGCTCCCACCGCATATCAAAGCCACCCCAGTTGTACTCAAGCGCCCTGGGAGCCTCGGCTCGCGTCACTGTGGTTTCGGTAACACGCGGCGTGGGCGCTCCCACCGTGGTGAGCTTCACCGTGGTTCCAACCGTACCCAGGCTCCTATCGGCGTCGAAGGGCGCCCACTCGCGCAGATGCGCCGGGTCGGTAAGCGCCTGCCAGACTTTCTGCGGCGAGTGGCGGAGTTCTCTGACGAGAATAAGCGTCCATTTCTCCCCGTCGTTTCGTAGCTGCGCCCCGCTGGCCGGACCCGGTGTCTACTGCTCGCGATCAGTCACCTTCTTCTCCTTAGGGAGTCTCTAGTTAGGGCAAATATATAGTTGACAAACATGTTCGCTTAGTATACGATTTAAGCATGGAAACCCCCAAGAGCCTGCAAGAAGCGATTGTCTACTTTAGCGACCCTGAACGCGCTTTTGAATATGCCGTCCATTTGCGCTGGCCCGATGGTAAGGTCACGTGCCCCCGCTGCGGCGGAGAAAAGCACTCGTTCATCAAGCCGTATCGTCGTTGGTTCTGCTACGTCTGCAAGAAGCAGTTCACGCTCAAAGTCGGCACGGTTTTCGAGGATTCGCCAATCAGTCTCGACAAGTGGATGATGGCGTTTTGGATGCTGACCAACTGCAAGAATGGCGTCAGCAGTTGCGAGATCGCTAAAGATGTGAAGGTCACACAAAAAACCGCATGGTTCATGCTGCATCGAATCCGCGCCGCTATGCAGGATGAGTTCTACGGTAAGAGACTCGGCAGTGGCCCTGAGAGTGAAGTCGAAGTCGACGAATCGTTCATCGGTGGCAAAGCTCGCAACATGCACGTGAGCGAACGTCAGCGTCGAATTACCGGAACTGGCGGCAAGGACAAAACCGCCGTCCTCGGCATCTTGGAGCGCGGCGGAAAGATTCGCACGAAGGTCATTCCAAGTCGCCGCAAGAGAGTCTTGCAGGATGAAGTTCGCAAGCACGTCACCGCTGGCGCTGCGCTCTACACCGATGCGCTCATGTCCTATGACGGGCTCGCGGGCGACTACGCACACAAAGTTGTAGATCACGCAGTTCAATACGTGGATGGCCGCGTACACACGAACGGCCTTGAGAACTTCTGGTCGCTCTTGAAACGCGGCATCTCTGGCACGTATGTGAGTGTGGAACCGTTTCATCTCTTCCGTTACCTTGACGAACAATCGTTCCGTTATAACAACCGCAAAGACTTGACCGATGCCCAGCGATTCGAGCTTGGCATGAGCCAGATATTCGGCAAGCGCCTCACGTATGCCGAACTGACTGGCAAGGGCGTTGACGCGCTCCACCACGAAACGGCAGGGACGCGGCAGGCGGAGCCGTTCTAGCCTTACTCGTTCCTGCCGGATGATTTGCGGGAAGTAGCCTTCCGCTTGGGCTTCGGCGTTGCCGGAGCCCGTTGTTTTGGGGCTTGGAACAGCTTTCGCATTCCTGCCTCAAACTTTTCTCTTGCTTTCGGTCCTTCAATGTATTCTGCTTTCATGTTCATAGTCTATGCCCAAGAAATTCAAATGGCGTAAGCCCAAACCAATGGAAGATAAGCCAGCTACCGATCACAAAAATGCCGAGCGCCAAAAAGAATCCGCCCACGCAAAGATTATCGTTGCAACGGGGGTCAAGATTGATCTTGTCAACGACCTCAGAAAGCAACACGAAGCTGAATACAACGAAACAACTTCCCACAACAAGAAACAGCTTCGGTGGACGAAGGTCGCTGCCGGATTGGTCTTTCTCTACACCGTAATTACTCTGCTCTTGTATGTTCAAGCCAAGCGATCTGCCGATGCTGCCAAGTATTCCCTCACGGCCAGTAATCGCGCTTGGGTAAAAGTCTCGATGGCTCACCCTTGGACAGATAGAGAAGTTCCCTTTAGCAAAGCAATCGACGACGCCCAAGTATTCGCCTTCAGACACATCGTGCAGAACATCGGCAAAAGCCCTGCCAAAGATGTAAGAATCTTCGGTTGGGTGGAACTTCTTAATCGGGATCAGTCCCCGAGTTTCCAGATACCGAGCAGGGCGATGGGCATGTATCGTCCCATTTTGTATCCCGGCGATTCCGATGAGGAGTTCAATATTATTCTTACAACGCGCATCGTCGATAATCGGCCTATGGTTGCTGAATTTAATGAAACTATCCGAGGACAACTGAAAGCATCGGAGCAGTACATCGTGGTCTATGGGAGCGGGTCTTACAGCGACGATTTCGGAGAATATGAATTTGCCTTTTGCAGCCCACTGCTCAACGACCCCACACACTTTATGAATCATCGCGGGGTCAGTGCTTGCTTTGAGCACAATGTTGTGAAAACCACAAAAACCAAGCAATAGCCCTGTCACGGCAGGGACAATTATACATGTTTGCCATGTATATAAACACCCTAGTTAGGTCCTCAGCGGCTAAAGCCGCCGTCGAAAAGGCGGCGAATTTACGGACGGTCTGAAGACCGTCCCTTTCAAAACCAATCCTTAGCCCTACCAGCGCATCAGTTGTGTGACCTGAATGAGATTACCGCAGGTGTCGTTCAGCATGGCGATCTTGGAGGCCGTCACGTCCTTTGGCGGCATAGTGAACTCGGCGCCGCGCGCTTTCATACGCTCGTAATCGGCCTGCACGTCGTCGGTGAAAAACATGGCCGCGGGCTGGCCCTGCTGGAACAAGGCCTGCTGGTAGGCTTTGGCCGCCGGGTTGTTGTTAAGCGCCAGCTGCAGCTCCGTGCCGTCCGGCTCCTCGGGCGAGGCCACGGTCAGCCAGCGAAATGGGCCCTGACTGAAATCGGCCTTCTTGGCAAAGCCAAGTACCTCCGTATAGAAGCGCAGGGCTTTGTCCTGGTCGTCCACATATAAGCTGGTCACTTTGATTTTCATCTCGTTTCTCCTTTGTCACGTTCGCGGTTTGGCCCGCGTCGTCTTCTCTTTGTGTTCCTTTTCATTGGGGTTGATTGATCCATGCGGTCGAGGTGGCGTTCGAGAGCATCTACGTGAGCGGACCAGAACCGGCGGAACTGAGCCAGCCAGGCATCCAGCTCCTGAAGTGGTTCAGGTTTCAGCCGGTAGAGTCTGCGCTGTGCGTCCACCGTGGATTCCACGAAACCTGCCTCGCGCAGCACTCGCAGGTGCTTTGACACGGTCGGCTGCGGCATACGAAGCTGACGCTCGATCTCGCCAACCGACTGTTGCGACGAGACCAGGAGGCCCAATATCGCGCGGCGGTTCGGCTCCGCAATGATTTCGAACACAGATTCCACTCTCTTCGTATACTCTACAGAGCATATACGTGTCAAGGCATATACAATTGGCTAAACTGATTCGCCCCAGCGGGGCTCTTTTCTTGGCGCTTCGTTCACCTCTGCAAACGGCTCCGTTGAGATCGACCGAAGGAAACTTGGGTGCCCACCATGGGAACAGGAGGGCCCTCGACTCCTTGGTGGCCACGGCGACCTCGTCGCTCCGGATGACAATGCAGGAAAAAGCAAGCGCTCGACCGCGACCGCATGGAAGAAAACAAAATCGGCCTTACCAGGTCAGCCGCAAGGCGAACTGAAATTGCCGCGGTTCGTAGGCGGCCGTTGGTACGCCCGCGGAATTCCAGATAGGGTTAACGTCGGCCACATTGAACTTGTTAATTGCGTTGAACAGATCCATGATTCCCTGCAACTGTACGTTTTCATGAATCATGAAGCTGCGTGCGATGCGCAGATCGTTAAAGAAGGTATACGGCTTGGTGCCGGCGTTGCGCCCGAGATTGCCATTCAACTGCGGGACGCTTGCGGTGATCAGCCCATCGGCAAAGCAGGTGGGAATCAGGTAGCCGGTAGGAGAGTACTTCGAGGGAGCTGCCACGTCGCCGCAAGCGTCGACCTGGCCTTGGTGCGCGGTCATCGGGCGATCGGTGGTCGCGCCAAAGTCAAAGTTCTGGTCAAATCCGGTCACGATGTTGAAGGGGCGTCCGCTGCCTACCTCGAGGATCGGCGCGACAGTCCAGTTGCTCAGCATGGCTCCCTTGAAGCCCTTGCCCTGGTTGCCGCTTTGATAAACGCCGCTGAAAACGAAGCGATGCGTCTGGTTGAAGAGCGACGTCGAGCGGTCGGCGTTGGGGTCGTAATTGTTCTGAGGAGCGACGGTGGCTTCCAGGTCAACGGAATCATCAATGGAATGCGACCAGGTGTACGAGGCCAGAAACTCGTAGTGGCCGGAGAAGCGACGCTGGAAGTTTATGGTGAGGGCATTGTAGTCAGAAGTTCCATTGGAGAGATTGGCAACCTCATCGCTGAAGGGGACGGGAGACTCCAACTCCAAGGCCGGTTGCACTCGGCACAGCATTGACCAACGGTGAGCAGCCGGCGAGTGGGCCTCCGGGAGCGAGCAACGGAGCGAAGGTCGGATTCAACCCCGAGCGGCGGAAGAAGTTGACAATCGCGGGCGACACCCAGGGTTGTCCGGTAGGACTGAGCCCGCAGGGCGCGCCTGATGTTCCAACATTTAGGGGATTACCAGTGAGCGCACCAGGATCTCCGGACGCATAGGCATTCAGCCAGTTCTGCACAATCAGGTTTCCGTGGGCAGCGTTGACGTTGATGGGCCGGTACAGCCGCCGCCCACCGTTGAAGTTGTATTGCACGGTGAGCGCCATGTTACTGCCGAATTGATGCTGGATGGCGAAACTTGCCTGATTGGAGTAGCCATACTTGAAGTTGGCTCCGGTGGGATACCCAAAGGGAAGCGCGCCCAGCGGAATCCCGGCAGTTAGGTAATTCTGATTCACCCAGATCGACGGTGTGTTGGGGGTTGGATTGAAGCGCTGCTGGTTGGGCAAGTAGGTAAATGATGGCGGCAGACAGGTCAGCCTCCCGACAAAGGCGTTGGACGCCGTCAAAGTGCCGAGTGGATCCTGAATATTGCAACCGGTAAGCCCACCGCCGAAGAGCAGAAGCTGCGGGGCCTGGGTGCCGTCGGCAATGTCAGAGTCGAACGCCAGTGCCAACAACGGGTGATCGAAGAAGATTCCATAGGAGGCGCGCAGCACCGTCGTGCCGTCGCCGTTCACGTCCCACGCTGCGCCAATCCGGGGCGCAAAGTTGGTGTAGGAGCGGGGGATGCCTTCCACGATGCCGAGCGCCTTTTCAGCCGCTGCCGCAATCGGGGTGGGGGCGGGGAAGGTGGGCGTGAACTCAACGTCGTAGCGCAGACCGTAGTTGAGGGTGAAGGTCGGCTTCATGCGCCAGGAGTCCTGCACGTAGAGGCCGAGGGCATCGTTGCTGAAGGAGTCATGCGGATTGCCGACACCTTGCACCAGGTACTGCGGAATGCCCACCCCGTAGGCCTGAATGGGGCTCAGCGCCGGCGTGCCATTCGCCAGGCTGATGCTGCCAAAGTCATAGATCCCTCCGAAATTCAACGTGAAGTTGGCCGTCAGCGGAAGATAGTTGTTGTCTACCCCGAACTTGATGTTGTGGGTGCCATGGGTTATGGAAAAGTTATCGGCGGTCTCCCAGCGGTTCTCAATACGCTGCACGTACGAGAACGGCTCGCGGCCGATAAAGGCATAGCCAGGAATGTTAATTGCGACGTTACTACCGCCGGGTGCGTTCGAGTAAGTGTAGTTCAGGCTGCGCCGCGCATACTGAAACAGGAATTGGTTTACTTTGTTGTTGCCGATGGTCCAGGTGTCTTGACCCAGGATGCTGAAGTCGTGGAAGTTCTGGTTGGAGGTCCGGGACCACGAGTTCTGGCCGAAGTTTTGCGGCCCTTGGGCGTTGACCTCGATGCCGTCGATGATGCTGGGACTCACCCCAGCCCGCAGCATGAGCTGCTGGTTGGGAGTGAGTTGATGATCGAGACGCAGGGAGTAAATGCTGCTGAGCTCGGAGAGAGGAAAGTTGCCGACGGTCGTCCCTAACGGAACGAACGACGCCGGCAGAGGATCGAAGCCGTTGGTGGTCGGCGCAAAGAAATGTGGTCCCAGTCCCGGGATCAATGCGGTCAGGGGATTATTGCCTGTAATCGCAACTGGCCCGCTGGTGCCGACAGCGAGAGCGTAGCCAATCGTTTGCTGATTCACCGGCACCGTTGAAATGAACTTCGCCTGGTCTGGAGTCACCGGAACGACTACGCTGCCTGGCGGCAAAGGAACCATCAGCGCCGCCGAGACAAAGCGCGATATGTCTACGCTCGAGGTCAAGCCGAAGCTTCCGTTGGGAGCGCCGATGTCGTTGAATCCGGTCTCGTGGCGGTCGGTGCCCTCATAAGAGAAGAAGAAGAAAGTCTTGTCTTTCTTGATGGGACCACCGAACGTCAACCCATACTGGGCGCGGGTGTATGCCGGTTGGTTCACATTGCTGAAAGGGTTGGTAGCCTGGATGTAGCGGTTGCGCAAGTATCCGTAGGCGCTTCCATGAAAGTTGTTGGTGCCCGACTTGGAGACGATGTTGACGACGCCGGCCGCGGCCTGCCCGTATTCAGCGGAGTAACCGTTGGTGATGATCTGGAATTCCTGCACTGCATCCTGCGAAATGGTGGAGCGAACTCCGTTAACGGAGTTGTCGTTGGAGTTGGCGCCATCCACGCTGACATAGTTATTACGGCCGCGCTGGCCGCCGACATTGAGTCCGGAAGTGGGGGCAGCGCCGATGCTGGGCGTGTCGTCACGATTGAGCTGGGAGTCGGTCAACGCGAAGTTGATGTAATTGCGGCCGTTGATGGGAAGGTTCTCGATGCGAGTTGTACTGATGGTAGTGCCGGACTGGGTCTGCTGGGTCTCGACGAGTTCCGCTTCAGAGCTGACATTCACGGTTTCCGCCGCGGCTGCGACCGACAACGAAACCGGCAATTGTTCGATGTGCCCAATCTGCAGGCGCACATTCTGATTCACCAGCTTGGCAAACCCAGGAGCTTCCACGGTTACCTCGTACACCCCCGGAACCAGCGACAGAAAGACATATTCGCCGTCACTATTCGTGGTGGTGGTGCGCGTCAATCCCCGGGCTTGATCGGTGACCGTCACCGTAGCATTGCGAACGACCGCGCCATGTGCGTCCTTCACCGCGACGTGAAGCTCCGCTGTCTGGACTTGCGCGATCGCGCAGGCTGCCACACACGCTACCGTGGCAAACAACCACAACAGTTTCCGTGAAATCGTCATGGGAGATCCCTCAGGAGAGAATTCGGAGGCTGCAGGTGGGGCGCAGTGACACCAATCGCGCGCCAGACAGCAGTTCGCAGCGCGCTTAGAATGAGCGGCTTCATTTGGCGGTGAGAACCATCCCCGGTTGACTTCGGAGTTATATCACTAGTAGGCAATAAAGCAAGCGAAATGAAGGGAGTAGGGGTTAAGAACTTGTAGTCCTGATTTCCACGCCCGAGGAACTGCCATCTTTCGTGGTTAAAGCCCACGCCATACGAGGAGTGTTGTGGGCCAGGCCAACTCTTCCTTGCCTGTCGACGATGATGATGCCTCCGTGGCCGTTCAGGCGGGCCTTCAGGTAGTACAGTGTACGCTGCGCGACCTCTTGCGGAGCGAGTCCCTCTTCTACGCGGTCGGCCGCCCACTTGCTCAAGACCAGCTTCATCATCGGTTCACCCCAGCCGGTGGTGGAAACCGCGGCGCTGCGGTTGTCGGCGTAGCATCCGCAGCCGATGAGGGACGAATCGCCCACCCGGCCTGGCGCCTTGTTCAGCGTGCCTCCGGTGGAGGTAGCGGCCGCGATGTTGCCGTGCTGATCGAGGGCCACGGCCCCGACGGTGTCGCTTGAGCGCGTGGGACCGAACTCGTCCGGCATTTTCAGGTAGCCCTGTTTCTTGGCTTCACGCAGGCGCTCGACTTCACGCTCGATGATCAAGTCGTCGTTGGAGCACAGCTCGATGCCGTGCTCCTGGGCGAAACGCTCCGCGCCCTTGCCGACGAAATACACATGCGGGCTCTCGGTCAGGATCTTCTTGGCGGCGCGAATGGGATTGCGGATGTGCTCCACGCAACCCACGCCGCCAGCGCGCAGCGTGGCCCCGTCCATCATCAGAGCATCGAGTTGCACCCGGCCATCCATGTTGAGGAACGAGCCGCGTCCGGCGTCGAAGGTCTCGTCCTCTTCCATCGCGACCACGGCTGCCTCGACCGCGTCGAGACAACTGCCGCCGCCATGCAGCACTTCCCAGCCTTGCGCACAGGCAGCTTCCACTCCGCGCACGTGTGCTTCGACATCGCGGCTGGGGATTGCCCAGGCTCCTCCGTGGACCAGCAATACGGGATCGACAGCCAAATTCGAGCCTTTCGGTTGCGGTGTACTCTACCTCAGAAAACAAACCAGAAAGCATATCAGAAGGGTGGCGGGCCCCACCTTTCACCGAAGGCCAGGTTGAATTCGTCTCCTTGTTGACATGTGTTGCACATGCAAGTATGCTAGGCACATGTCGCGTATGATCCAGTTACGAAACGTTCCTGACGCGCTGCACCGCACTTTGAAGGCCCGCGCCGCCATGGCGGGAATGTCGCTCTCGGACTACTTGTTGGCTGAAATCCGCGAGGTCGCCGAGCGTCCCACCCTGGCCGAGTTGCAGAAGCGCATGCAGCGGCGCCAGCCGGTTAACTTACCGGAACCGGCGGCCGCCGCCGTACGCGCCGAGCGTGACGCACGGTGATCGTTCTTGACGCCTCCAGCACGATCGAGTGGCTGCTGCAAACATGGGCCGGAGCGCGGGTTGCGCAGCGGATCTTGTCGTCGGGAGAAACGCTGCACGCTCCGCATCTGCTTGACGTAGAGGTGACACAAGTCTTCAGGCGCCACGTGGCCCGGGGAGCTATCAGCGCCTCTCGTGCGGAGGAGGCCTTACAAGACTTGCTGGAGCTTCGGGTTAGTCGCCATCCCCATGGCCTGTTTTTGTGGCGCGTCTGGGAGCTACGCGACAATCTGACTGCCTACGACGCCGTATACGTGGCGTTGGCAGAAGGTCTCGACGCGACGCTCCTTACCTGCGACGGCAAACTCGCCCTCGCGCCTGGCCATCACGCGCGCGTTGAAGTCATCTAAGCAGAAATCGTTTTGCACGTTTACCACTATGGGATTCTGGTAACAGCCCTTGCCAGTTAAGCTTTTGTTATTTCATCCCAGGAAAGTGCTTAAGACCCCGGTTTCGTGATACAACGTTCCGGTTATGAAACCCAACCCTCTAGTTCGCGCCCTCGCAGTTGTTGCAACCCTCACTCTTTGCGCTGCCACGAGCCTCGCGCAGGCGAAGCCTGTCAGCAAGAAAACCGTCGAGCTGAAGGACGCTAAAGGCAATAGCGTCGGCACCGCAACCATTGTCTCCAAAGGAAAAGGTGTGGAAGTGAAGCTGGCTTTGAAGGACCTGCCGCCCGGTGAACACGCAGTGCACTTCCACCAAAAACCCATGTGCGATCCGCCCGACTTCAAATCGGCGGGCGGACACTTCAACCCCACCAACAAGCAGCATGGGTTCGATAACCCCAACGGCCACCACGCCGGAGATATGCCGAATTTCACCGTCAAGGCGAATGGCACGGCGAAGGCGACCGTGAAGGATGAGGACGTCGTCCTCGGCACAGGCAGCGAGGCGAACTCACTGTTTGCCAACGGCGGCACGTCCATCATGATTCACGCCAAGGCGGACGACATGAAGACCGATCCGTCCGGCAATTCCGGCGACCGCATCGCCTGCGGGGCGATTACACAGTAGGGTTGCGACGGCATCCGTCTGAGTAGCATTTTGGGGGAGCGTCTCGAGAGGCCATCTGAAACGAGTTGGCCGCGCAAATAGAAGGGGAGCATAATAGTCGCAGGATAGCGATTGTCTATGTCGAGCACAACTCTAGTCTCGGTGCAGGATTATCTGGCAACCTGTTACCGCCCAGACCGGGATTTCGTCGATGGTGAGCTGCGGGAGAGGAACTTGGGAGAGCTGGAACATAGTCTTTTGCAAGGGGCGATCTTCGCCTGGTTCTGGATAAGACGAGAGGAATGGAGCGTCTTGCCGCTGCCCGAGCAGCGGGTCCAGGTTGCGCCCACGCGCTTTCGAGTTCCCGATGTAACGGTGCTGCGCTCTGGTCAAGCGCGCGAACCGATCATCACTGTGCCGCCGCTGATTCTCGTCGAGGTCCTGTCGAAGGACGACACTCTACGCGGCATGCAGGAACGCGTGGATGATTACTTGAATTTTGGAGTGCAGCACGTTTGGATTCTCGATCCTGCTGTCAAACGCGCGTATGTATGCACGCCTACAGCGTTCCAAGAGCCGGAACATGGAGTACTCCTCGTACCCGATACGCCAATCCGGTTGGTGCTTAGCGAACTCTTCGATCAGGTCGAGCAGGCGCAGTAAAACCACCCTCCGTCCGGAGCGTTATTGCACGATGGTTCTCCCCTATTCTATTGGTGTCTGATTTAATCTAGAGCCATGGGCGACCTTGGCCGCATGCTGGTTTTCGTTGGCGGACTGCTGCTCGTCTTCGGGCTGGTCCTTATCCTCGCCGGGTAAAGTGAATCTGCCAATCGGCCGGCTGCCCGGCGACATCGTATATCGCGGCAAGAACACCACTTTCTACTTCCCGCTGATGACCTCAATTCTGTTGAGCGTGATCCTGTCGCTGGTGCTTTATGTGGTGAATCGGATGCATCGGTAAGACCCGCTCTTAGCTCTTAGCCTTTAGCACTTAGCGAGAGGGGATGATCATTCAGTCAGAGTTATTCCGGGTTCTGCATGGTCGCGTGCGCACTCGTACATGGAAATTCTCAAGGCCTTGGAAGCTGCATGGCTAAGAGCTAAGGGCTAACAGCCCGGTGCGTTACACTCGCATCATCCCATGGCCGAGACGCCAACAACTCGGACTGATGTTCCAGGCGCCGGCACGCAAGATCTATCCGGTCGGCGAGTTGGTCGCTGCAGTTCGCACCCAAGTGGAGCGCGCCTTCACCGATGTTTATGTGGAAGGCGAGATCTCCAACTACCGGCCTGCTGGTTCTGGCCATTTGTACTTCACCCTGAAGGATGGCTCGGCCCAGCTGCGGGTCGTTATGTGGCGCACACAGGCGCGACTGCTGCGATTCAAGCCCGACAACGGCCTGCAAGTCATCGCCCGCGGCCGGGTGACGATTTACGACGAGCGCGGCGACCTGCAATTTCAGGCTGAGCACCTTGAGCCCAAGGGCGCGGGCGCATTGCAGATCGCCTTCGAGCAGCTCAAGACCAAACTCGCTGCCGAAGGTCTGTTCGATGCCGGCCGTAAGAAGCCTATCCCAGCGCTGCCTGCGGCGGATTGGGGTTGTGACCTCTCCGCGCGGCGCCGCCATTCAGGACATGCTGAACATTCTGCGACGCCGGCACGAGTCGGTGAATGTGCTCATCTATCCCGCGCAGGTGCAGGGCGAGATGGCCGCATCCGAGGTGAGCGCCGGAGTGCGCTACTTCAACCGGCATGGCAAGGTGGACGTAATCGTGGTCGCGCGCGGCGGCGGTTCCTTCGAGGACCTCTTTGCCTTCAACGATGAGAGCCTGGCGCGCGTGATCGCCGCTTCGAAGGTCCCGGTCATCTCCGCCGTCGGGCACGAGACCGACTTCACCATCTGCGATTTCGTTGCCGATCTGCGCGCCCCGACTCCTTCCGCGGCCGCTGAGCTGGTGATTCGCTCGAAGCAGGAGCTGGCCGACAAGCTGCTCGCGCTGCGCAAGCGAATGTAGCGCAAGCCATCAACTACAAGCTGCTGCGCGCCCACAATGCGCTTTCGCAACTGGCGCAGCACGCCGTCTTCGCTCGCATGCAGGACTCCATCGCACGCCGGCAGCAGCGCGTTGACGACCTTGTCTTCCGCATGGCGCAGGCGCAATTGCGTATTCTGAAGAACATGGGCAGGCGGCTCGACGGATACGAAACCCAGCTCCGCCATCACGACCTGCGGGTGCGTGCCGGAGCCATGCGGCGCCAGCTTGATTCGCGAACCTCAGAGCTGAGATCTGCATTTCGCGGTGCTTGCCCGGCGGCGGAACGAAATCGAGCGAATGACCGTGGCGCTGGGTCGCGCGGCCGGAACTGTTCTGCTGCGCCGGCGGTCCCACTGGGAGCGGCTGCACAGCAGTCTGCTGGCCCTCTCGCCCAAGGCGATCCTCGCCCGCGGCTACGCGCTGGTCTTCGATGCCGAGGGCCGATTGGTGAAACAAGCCTCCCAGCTGACAAGCGGAGACCGGGTTCGCACCCAGCTCGGACGGGGCGAGTTCACATCCCGAGTCGACCAGGTCAAGGACGAGTGAACGATGGAAGAACATGGTTACCGGGCGGACTTTCCCATTCGGGAACTGTTTCCAGTTTCAGTAGCACCTTACTGAACTACTACCTATCCACTTTCCAGTGATTTAGAATGAATAAGCATGGCGCTGCATTCTCGCCACTCAAGGAACCGGGATGCTTCAAACCTTCAGCCACATGCCGCAGCTGTCGGTGTTCTCTATCATCGACATTCTGGTGGTGGCGTTCGTCATCTACGAGTTCCTCAAGCTCATCAAGGGCACGCGCGCGATTCCCATGCTGATTGCCGTAGTAATTCTGGCCGCGGCTTTCTGGATCGCCCACCTGGAAGAGCTTAAGACAATTGACTGGATCATCACCAACATCCTGCCCTACGCGATCTTCGCGCTGATCGTGGTCTTTGGCGCAGAAATCCGCCATGCCCTCGCTCGGCTGGGCCGGATTATTTCGGCAGGGCGGGGCGGCGGATTCAACGGCACTGATAGCTACGAAGACATCGTGCTTGCGGCCAACCATTTTTCCCAAACAGTCACCGGTGCACTCATCGTCATCGAACGCGAGATCGGCTTGCGCACGTTCATCGAGAGCGGGGTGCCGCTCGACGCCAACCTTTCCTACGACCTGCTGGTCACCATCTTCCGTCCCAGCGCGCCGTTGCACGACGGGGCGGTCATCGTGCAGAAGGGCCGGATTGCAGCAGCGGCGTGCTTCCTGCCGCTCTCGATGAACCCAGTGCTCTCGACCCAGTTTGGCACCCGGCATCGGGCCGCAATTGGTATCACGGAGGAGACGGACGCAGTGTCGGTGGTAGTTTCCGAGGAGACTGGCGCCATCAGCATTGCGGTTGGCGGCGGAATCGAGCGCGACATCACGGTCGAATATCTGCGTGAACGCCTGAGCGAAGTGCTGCGTCGATATGTACCGGCGGCATCGCTGCCCACTACGATCACCGATCGCGACCTGGGCGAGGAACGCCGAAGTCCGGGCGCTTCGCCCATGAAAAAGACCTTGCTGACGGAGCGGAACGCTAAGCCATGCTCCAATCGCTCCTCAATTTCTTTCGTAAGTACGTGCTGAACAACCTGCCTTTCAAGCTGGTCTCTCTGGCCATTGCGATCATGCTTTGGTGGGCGGTCGGGCGCGATTCCGCCATCGAAATTCCGATGTCCGTTCCGCTTGGAATTTCAGCATGCGCCCGGCAACCTGGAGATCACCTCCGATTATCCCTTTCAAGTGCAGGTGACTCTGCGCGGGCCGGAGCACCTGTTGCAGGAGATGCGTCCTTCCCAGGTCCACGCCATTCTGGACCTGGAAGGAGCTGGGCCGGGCGAGCGGACTTACGACCTGAGTGCAAGTCAGGTGCAGGTTCCGCACAACGTCAAGGTGGTGCAGGTCGTGCCCGCGCAATTTCGCATCAGCTTCGATCACCGCGCGACCGAAGATAGTGCCGGTTCAGCCGCGCGTGATCGGCACCCTCTTGGGTGGATATGAAATGCAAAAGCCGGTGGCCCAGCCGTCAATGGTCACGATTGTCGGCCCGGAAAGGCGTGTTAAGACCATTGATAGCGTGATCACGGACCCGGTGGATGCGACCGGCGTCGTCGGCAGTGCCACGTTCACCACCCATGCC
Organism: uncultured Acidobacteriaceae bacterium; assembly: GCA_963782275.1. Lineage (GTDB taxonomy): Bacteria > Acidobacteriota > Terriglobia > Terriglobales > Acidobacteriaceae > Bog-257. Next base: position 472,536 of record CAWAJA010000022.1, read on the forward strand.
TACGTTGCCGATCCGCTGGTGCGCCTGCAGACGGCAGTGCCCATCCACGTGACGGTGACTACGGAAAACGCTTCTCAAACAGCAAGCAAACCCTGACAGCTCGGGGAGTTAGACAAAGATGGCAATAGGTCTGGCGTTCAAACGGATGCGACAGTTATTCGGAACTGATGGAATTCGAGGCGTCGCGGGCGAGTATCCGCTCGACCGGCGGACGGTCTATGCCATCGGACGTGCGCTCGGCCAGCGGCTCGCCGCACGAGATGCGTCTGCCCAGGTTGTCATCGGGCAGGACACGCGCGAGTCCAGCGCCTGGATCAGTGCGCTGCTGGCGGCGGGCTTGGAAGCTTCGCGCACGCATGCTGTAAGCGCTGGCGTCATCACCACGCCGGGAGTGGCGTACCTCACGCGGGCCAATCACTTCGCTGCAGGAATTGTGATCTCCGCCTCGCACAATCCCTGGCAGGACAATGGCATCAAGGTCTTCGGTGCCGATGGTTACAAGCTCTCTGACCAACTCGAACACGAGATCGAGGCTGACATTTTCGCGCATCTGGAGCAGTTGGCTGAAGGCGCTTCCGACGCTGCGGCGTCCGCTTCCGATATGCTGCCCGGCGAACAAAACCTCCGAGAACAATACGCCGAGTGGCTAGGCACGCTAATTGGCGACACTGATCTCAGCCACCTTCACGTGCTGGTGGATTGCGCCAATGGTGCGGCCAGCGCGATCGCTCCGCTGGTATTTCGCGGGTGTGGAGTCCCCGCTGACTTCATTCACATCGAGCCGGATGGGCGAAACATCAATGCCGGTTGTGGCGCGCTGCATCCCGACAATCGTCGCGCAGGCGGTGGCTGCAGCCAACGGCAAGTATGATCTGGGCATTACCTTCGACGGTGATGCTGACCGGGCTTTGTTTGCACTGTGCCCAGGGGCGAGTCGTGAATGGCGACGGCGTGCTTCTTCTGGCCGCGCGCGATATGAAGACACATGTACGGTTGCACAACGACACGGTCGTAGCTACCACGATGTCGAACATGGGGCTGGAAGCCGCGCTCAAATGCGACGGTATCCGCATGCTGCGGGCGCCCGTAGGCGACAAGTATGTGCTGGAGGAGATGCTCAAAACCGGCGCGACCCTCGGCGGGGAGCAGTCGGGCCACATCCTATTCCGTGACATGGACGTCACGACGGGCGACGGGCTGCTTACCGCGCTTCGTGTGATGGATGTGATCGTGCGCACCGGCCGATCGCTCACAGAATTGGTCGCCGAAATGAAAGTCTTCCCGCAGGAGATCAAGAACGTGAAGGTACGCGAGAAGCTGCCGCTGGAGCAGCTCCCTGCAGTGATGGACGCGATTCGCTCCGCTGAGCACGACCTCGACGGCAACGGCCGCGTGGTCGTTCGCTATTCGGGCACCGAGAAGCTCGCGCGGGTGATGATCGAAGCCGAAACGGAAGTGTTAATGCGCCGCCATACTGATGCCATCGCGGATGCCCTGCAGCAAGCAATCGGAGTGTAGGACTTTTCACGACACAGACATGGAGGCAGGCTACCGCGATAGGTCGACCTGAACCGCCACGTCGAACTTCGAATAGTATTTCTTCACGTCTTCTGCGCCATACTTGGCGCGGAACTCCTCGACTATCGATTTCACCACTTTCGCGTCCGTGATCGGCTTTGCTCGGAACTCTGCCTCTTCGCCTCGCGCTGAGATCCGAATCTTTGGGTTGTGCAGGACATTCTTGTACCACTGCGTGTCAGAGCCTTGTACCGGCAGGAGGTAAAGCTTGTTGCTGCCCTCCAGAACGAACCACACAGGCACCGAGATGAGTTGCCCCGACTTTCTGCCGATCACACTGATTCTGATTTGCCGGTATCGCGCCAGGCGTTCTTTCAGTTCGTCTTGCTTTGAAGTTGGCATGAACAGCTCGCCTCCGATGAAAAATAATGCCGGCCGTAAATATCGATCAGGATTGACCAAAAACAAAACGCAGGCCCCTGGGACGCTCGGCTGAACTGCGTCCTTGAGTTGCTTGCTTTCAGCGGCGAAGTGGCAGCCAGCGGCTTGCCAATCGGCATATCATAGGTGACAGGTAATAGCCTGAGCAACAAGCTGATGAATCGCCGGGACTTCATCATTCGTACGGCTTGCGGGGTGGGGACGGCCTTGCTTGCCCGTAGCTCTTTCCCGCTGAGCCTCACGCCGGCCGCAACCTCCAAGTTCAGCGCCAGCGACACGGTTGAGATCGGCAGGACCGGCATCAAGACCAGCCGGCTCGCCATGGGAACCGGGACCTTCGGGTTTGGCGGCCGCTCCAACCAGACCGGGCTGGGCAGCAAAGATCTTGTCAATCTGCTGCTTAACGGTTACGACAACGGGCTCCGCCTGTTTGACACTGCCGATTCCTATGGCAGCCATCCTCACGTTGCCGGGGCCCTCAAGCACTTGCCCCGCGACAAAGTCACCGTTCTCACCAAGACGGACACTCGGGATGCGGCAGGCGTGCGCGCCGATCTCGACCGCTACCGGCGCGAGCTTGGGACCGACTACATTGACATCGTGTTGCTGCACTGCGTGACAGAGGGAGACTGGACAGAACGCTACAAAGGAGCGATGGACGTTTTGTCGGAAGCCAAGCAGAAAGGCATCATTCGCGCGCACGGCTGCTCTTGCCATACCATCGAGGCGCTGCGCGCCGCCGCCAAGTCGCCGTGGGTGGAAATCGACCTGGCCCGCATTAACCCCATCGGCTCGCACATGGATGCCGGCCCCTCAACCGTGACCGGCGTGCTGCGAGAGATGCGGAGCGCAGGCAAAGGAATCATCGGCATGAAGATTCTTGGCCAGGGAGACATGCGGTCGCGACCTGACGAGGCTCTGCGCTACGCTTTGTCACTCAATCTGCTGGATGCCTTCACTATCGGCGCTGAGAACAAAGCCGAGCAAAACGATCTCATCCGCCGTATTGCGACGGCTTAATAGGAAGTCAACAGAGGCAGATAGCCGCTAGCCCCGCTCTCTTCCGTGCTGGCTCGAATAAATCCGTTCCACTTCTTCGAGGGTATCGATCTCGGTCGGAAGTTTGTCCGCGCGGACACGGACGATGCGTGGGAAGCGCAGGGCGAAGCCGCTGTCATGGCGGTCTGAGCGCATGATGGCGTTGAAGGCAACCTCCAGAACGATTTTCGGTTCGACTTCGCGGACGTGGCCATGATCGGCGACGGTGTGCGCCAGGAACCAATGCGTCAGTTCGGCAATTTCCTTGTCGGTCAATCCGGAGTAAGCCTTGCCGATGTTGACCAGTTGATCGTCCTTGCGCACGGCGAAGGTGTAATCGCTGAGCACGTGGATGCGCTTGCCATGCCCAAACTCCGCCGCGGTGACGACTACGTCGAGGGTAGCCAGCTCACGTTTCAACTTGAGCCACCAGCGGCCCCGGCGTCCCGGCGTGTAGGGCGACTCGAGGTCCTTAATCATCAGCCCTTCGTTGCCGCGCGCCATGGCCTGTTCAAAGTATTGTTCGAGTTGCTGGGGAGAATCGGCGCGCATCGCAGGCGCGCGAATGATCCATCCGGATTCAGCGCCCGCTTCCTCGATCTCCGGCTCAAACAGAAGCCTGCCCTGAGGGTTCATCACCGGCCGCGGTGAAACTCGCTTCGCGCCGGCAAAGACACGATCGAGAATCGCCGCGCGCTCCGCCAGCGGTTTGTCGAGCATCAATTCCCCACCGGCGTAGATCGCGTCGAAGACCACATATGCCACTGGAACTTCGGCAATCATCTTCTGGGTGACCTGCTTGCGTCCCAGCCGCTTTTGGATTTCCGAAAACGGCATCGCATGCCCGCCCTCGAGATTGTCCCGCCAGGCAACGATCTCGCCATCGAGGATCACCTCGCCGGCAAATTCGCTCAGGCCGCCAACGAGCTCCGGAAAGGAATGCGTCACTTCGTCGAGCGTGCGCGAGAAGAGCCGGACCTGTCCGCCTCCGCAATGCGCCTGTGCGCGGATGCCGTCATACTTGTCTTCCACCAGAGCGTGCTCGAAGTACTGAAACGCCTCCTCGGCATCCGCTGCAGGGCTGGCGAGCATGAATCCGATGGGATGAAACAGCCGCATGCGCGCCTGGTCGAGACGATGCTCTGCCGCCAGGTGCAGATTGCCGCCAATATCGCCGAGCAGCATGTTGGCACGCTGCACGCGTTCGAGCGGCTCGTCGTACGCCTTCGCAATCGCCTCCTCCACCAGGCTCTCTTTGAGGCCAATGCGCAGCTCGCCAGTGATGATCTTCAGGATGTACTTGGCTTCGAGCGGCGGCGCGCGCGCGAGCAGCGACTTCAGAGCTGCTGACTTGGCCGTGGCCGTACGCATCTCGGCGATCCGGTCGAAGGTTTCGCGAACTTGGGTCAATGTGATGGTGCTCGCCGCCGTAGCTGCCGCGGCCAGCACGTCGGCAGCGGCCGAGCCCAGGTCTCCGCGCTTGCGGTAAGCGGCGCTGAGCGCTCCTTCGTGCCCGCCAGCTAGCTCCAGGACCAGCTTCCATAACAGCGCGCCACCGATCTGGAGGGTGCGCTCGTCGAACGCTGGGAATGCGCGGCCCGACAAGAATACGGCTGAGATGGCAGCGTCGCCCAATTCGCGGGAACGTAGATAGTCCGCAACGATGGCGGTCTTCTCGAGCTTCTTAGTAGTCGCGGCGATGCGTTCGCAGGTTTCGGCTAGCCCTTGCATGGCGTAACTGGTTTGGATGAGGCAGGTTACAACAAGGCCGCAGGAGAAAGCTCAGGCTTACGCCAAAGGGCGCTTTGCCACGGACTTGCACGGACTCTCACGGATTTTCTTGAAGCCAAACTCCCACGAATCCACCTGTAGCTGATGACGATTCCCCGAGGGTTCTCCTATCCGCGAAACCCGCGTCAATCTGCGGTTAAGTCTCCATGAGTCTTTTTCTCCCGCTGTTTCGTATATCCCGTTAGTATGGTCGCCACTGCCTTCAGTTCGCTGGTTCCGATGGAAACCGAAGAGGCCCAAATCGCTCGTGGGCTCCGGCGCCGCGATCCTGACTTGCTCGACGCTTTGATCGAGCAGTATCAGCATCGGCTGCTGCGCTACCTGCTGCATTTGACGGGCAACCGCGCTACCGCCGAGGACTTGTTTCAGGAGACATGGCTGCGAGTGCTGGAGAAAGGCCACCTCTACGACGGCCGCAATCGCTTCGTGACCTGGTTGATGTCCATCGGGCACAACGTCGCCATCGATTACCTGCGGAAGCGAAACCCCAGCAGCCTCGATGAAATGAAAGATCCGGAAGACGGCGCGCCGTTCGAGCCGGAGGCGAGCGGCCCATCGCCGTTCGAGGTGGCCTTGGCACGGCAGCAGCACGAAATGTTCGACGCGGCGCTAAGTCGGGTGCCGCCACTTTTCCGGGAAGTCCTGGTGCTGCGCTTCCAGGAGCAAATGAAGCTAGAGGAGATTGCAAAATTGATTCGAATTCCGGTTGCCACGGTCAAGACAAGGATCTATCGCGGCGTAATGGCTCTCCGACCTGCGCTAACGGGAGGCACGCAATGACGAACCGCGAACATGAACGCGCCATCGACCTCATCACCCAAACCGGGATAGAGGACATCGCGTCCCCCGATGCGGCCTGGCTGGAGTCGCACTTGGCGCTGTGCTCCAAATGCGCCGAGTACGCGAGCCTCGTAGAGAGCACCGGGCAAATGCTGCGGTCCGTGGCGGTAACAGCCAGCCCGACGCTGGTGGCCGCCACGCAAATCCGAGTGCATGCAAGGGCCGAGCAACTGCGTGAGCATCAGGCACGGGTTTTTCTGATTGCCGTTTCGTTTTGCATTGGAGTCCTTTCGTCAACCATCTCGGCGTGGTTGTGGTGGAGGTTCGGTGGTTGGGTGGCCGAACGCTTGAGCTTGCCGAACTCCGTCGTCGCTCCCGGCATGTTTGTCGCCTGGTTGTTGCCGGCGGTTGTCATCGCAGTGGTCATGCTGGCTTCGTCGCGCCCGGTCCTTGACCGATCGGTCACGCTCGCCATGCTCGGGGAGCAGGAAGGGGATCGCCAATGACGCAAGCCCGATCACATTTCGAAGAAGAGCTGCGAATCATTCCGACCGGGTGTGCGGTGATTGCCGTCATCGGCTTTGCCGTCGTCCAGGTGGCTTTCAACGTACTGATTCCGACATATGTACGTCACCGGGACGTTCCGCCCCAGCCATTTTTGACGCTGATCGGAATCGTCGCCGGCATGGTTCTTGCGGCAACCCTCCTGCTGATCGGTTACGTCTACGCCGATTCCAAACGTCGCGGCATGAGCGCGCTGCTGTGGACGCTGCTGGTCATCGTGATTCCCAAGGCAATTGGCTTCATTGCCTACTTCCTGCTGCGTAAGCCGCTGCTGGCGCCGTGTCCCAACTGCCGATGGCCGATAGGATCGGATTTCGCCTACTGCCCGAAGTGCGGATATGCGGCCACCCCAAGCTGTGCCAACTGCGGACGACCCATCCGGCGCGACTATATGTGTTGCCCGTATTGCGGGAAGCCCGTGGCAGCGACAGCAACGTAGGGTTATCGAGTCTGGCTGGACAGTTGCGCCTCTTCGCACGAAGCAGGATGTAGGAGGTTTGTCATGAAGTTCGCGGCGCTCATTCTCGTTTTGCTGCTACTCGCAACGCTCGCAGGCTGCGTCCCCGGACCCAACAATATGAAAGGCGTGCCGGGCGAGAAGGTCTCCGTCGCAGGATTCTGGCTGGGGCTGTGGCAGGGATTTATCGCGCCGTTTGTATTCGTGGTGTCGCTGTTCAAGGGCGATCTCAACATCTACGAGGTACACAACAACGGCGCCTGGTACAACTTCGGATACCTGTTCGGGCTGGCCTGCTTCTTCGGTGGTAGCGGCAACCGGGCACGTCGCCGCAGCTGATTGAATTAGAATCCCTACTCATGGCAGCAGTCACCTATCTGGAAGCCATTCGCCAGGGAATCTGGGAAGAGATGGAGCGCGACCCAGCCGTCTTCTGCATCGGCGAAGATATTGGAATTTATGGCGGCGCGTTCAAAGTCACCGAGGGGCTGATCGATCGCTTCGGCCCAGAGCGCGTGGTGGACACACCGATCTCCGAGATGGCGATTGTCAACGCGAGCTTCGGGGCGGCGCTGACCGGCATGCGTCCGGTGGCCGAGTTCCAGTTCATGGACTTCATCAGTTGCGCCTTCAACCAGATCACCAACATGCTGGCGAAGGCGCACTACCGCTGGGGCGCTCCGGTGCCCGTCGTCCTGCGTGGCCCGTCCGGCGGAGGCGTTCACGGCGGTCCGTTCCATTCGCAGAATCCTGAGGCAAACTTCGCGCACACCCCGGGACTGAAAGTAGTCTGTCCGGCCAGCGCTTACGACGCGAAAGGGCTGATCAAGTCGGCGATCCGCGACAACAACCCCGTGCTGTTCTTCGAGCACAAGTTTCTCTACCGCCGCATCAAGGAGGAGCTGCCTGCTGGCGACTACATCGTGCCGATTGGCGAGGCACGAGTGGTGCGCGAAGGGCGTGACGTGAGTGTTATCACTTACGCGGCGATGGTCTATGTCGCGCTCGACGCCGCAGAGATACTCGCGAAAGAGGGCATCGAGTTGGAAGTAGTGGACCTGCGCACCGTGCTGCCGCTCGACCGCCAAGCCATCCGCCAGACGGTGGAGAAAACCAACCGGGTGATCGTGCTCCACGAGGACACCAAGACCGGCGGCATCGCCGGCGAGGTGGCCGCAATCATCAACGAAGAATGCTTCGATTCGCTGGACGCGCCAATCGTGCGTATCGCATCGGCCGACAGTCCTGTTCCATTCTCCCCGCCGCTGGAAGAGGCGTTCCTGCCCAAAATTGAAGACTTGGTGCGTGAAGCACGGCGGTTGCGGAATTACTGACTACCGCCCCTGCACTGTTAACTGCCGTAGTACGATGGTGAATTCTTAACCAAGCCGTAACTCTTCGTCCGAGGAGACACATGCGCGGATTTATCACCGGAGTCATTTTGACCTTGCTGTTATTGGGTGTCGGCGGGTATTTCTATGCGACGACAGGGCATTTCGACACCCGGGCCGTGGGCAACACACCCAGCACGTTTGAGCGGCGCACGGCCAATAAGTCGCTGGACGAATGGGTGGATGAGCACGCCCCTAAACATGCCAACCCGTTCCAGCCGACCATGGACAACATCATGGATGGCTCGATGACCTACGACAAGCACTGCGCCGTCTGCCACGGCAGCCTGAAGCAGCCGACGTCGCCGATGCGTACCAACTACTATCCGCCTGTGCCGCAACTGATGAGCTTCACTCCCGATGATCCTGATGGCAATCTCTTCTACGTGATCAAGTACGGGGTGCGCTACACCGCTATGCCCGGCTGGGACGGCGTGCTCTCCGACGACGACATCTGGAAGACCGTAATCTTCATCAAGAATTCGGGGCAAATGAAGGACAATTCACAGCAAGCGAATCCGCAGCCCAAGTGAGCCCGGCAACCGCGACGCGACCGTACGGCGAACGCTTAACGCAAGGCTTGCATGAAAGTGTTTCGCACGGTGCCTGTTCGATGAAGACGGACGGCGCTATCGTGGTGGTACGAACTGATGTTGCACCATGTTTGCTGCATAATAATTTTTTTTTGGCATTAACCTTCCCGAAATCAATCACTCGCGTCAAAACCCGACTCGGCACCCGATAATTTGTCTGGCACAGTTTTTTTTTCGTGCTAGTATCCTTCCAGCCACGAAGAAAACTGACTGCACTATGCGGGTGCAATGCTTCGAATTTCCGCAAGAGTCGGGTTTGCAATTTGATGATTTCTATCTGACCTGTGCGCCGGTCTGTGGCTCTGTGTTCGGTTTTGTTTCCCCCTAGATCGATTCAGCGCTGAGGCATTCTTGTTGCCTCCGGATAATTTCGCATGTCTTCTTTCACTACCGTCGCTGCCAATCCGTGGATGCGAGTTCTCGACGCACTGGAAAAAAAAGTCAACCGCACTTCTTACGAAACCTGGCTCAAGCCCACACGCTTCGATCATTCGCAAGGCCGCGTGCTGTTTGTGCGCGTGCCGAACCCGGAGTTCTGCCACATCGGCGAACGATACGGTGATCTGATCAGCGAAGCCATAGACGACCTCGGCCTGGAGTTCCAGGATGTCGAGTTTGTAACCGATGAACCGCAGCGTGGCAACGGTAAAGCAGTCCGCGCCCCCGAAATACGGCACGACCCCCCCGCGCCGGCGGAGAGCCCCATGGTTGGTCCCGCGCAGCAGCAGCGCTTCGATTGGGATGGCGCTGCCCAGCTCAATCCCAAGTACACATTTGACGATTTCGTGAGCGGCTCGGGCAATCAGTTCGCCCACGCCGCGGCCCGGGCAGTGGCCGAGCGTCCCTCCAAGGCCTACAACCCGCTGTTCCTGTACGGCGGCGTCGGCATGGGCAAGACCCACCTTATGCAGGCCATTGGGCACGAGATCAAAAAGCGGCAGCCGGAGAAGTCTATCTGCTACGTGTCCAGCGAGCGCTTCACCAACGACATGATCAACGCGCTCCGCTACAGCAAGATGACCGGTTTCCGCGACAAGTACCGCACCATGGATGTCCTGCTCATGGATGACATCCAGTTCCTGGTCAACAAGGAGCGCACGCAGGAGGAGTTCTTTCACACCTTCAACGCGTTGCACGAATGCATGCGGCAGATCGTGATCGCCAGCGATCGTCCGCCGAAAGAACTGGCGGAGATCGAGGACCGCTTGCGCAGCCGCTTCGAGTGGGGGCTTATCGCCGATATCCAGCCGCCTGACCTGGAGACTAAGGTTGCCATCCTCCAGAAGAAGGCCGAGACGGACCAGGTCGTGCTTCCGACCGATGTCGCCCTGTTTATCGCGTCGAACATCCGCAGCAACGTGCGCGAACTGGAGGGCGCCCTCATCCGGCTTACCGCCTATGCTTCGCTGGCCGGCAGAGACCTGACCCTGCAAACCGCGCAGGAAGTGCTGAAGAACCTGATGGAATCAAACATCCGCAAGATTTCGATCGAGTCCATCCAGAAGGCAGTTTCAGAGCAGTTCGCTTTGCGATTGACCGAAATCAAGGCGAAGAATAACTCACGCGCCATCGTTTATCCCCGGCAGATCGCCATGTACCTGGCCAAGCAGCTCACCGATGCGTCGCTGCCCGAGATTGGCCGCCAGTTCGGAGGCAAGCACCACACAACGGTTCTGCATTCGGTGGAGAAGATTGAACAGTTGCGCAAAACCGACAAGGATTTGAACAGGATGCTCAACAAGCTCACCGAGAATTTGAGCTCATGAACCGCGCATTCAGCGCGGTTTTTTACTTTCGCGGCGAGTTTTCCCGCCTGCCTCCTGTGGACACATTGTGAATTGGGTGGAAGACAGGGACCGCTTTCTTTATCCGTTCCGGTTCGTCACAGCACCACGAAGCCCAGCATTACGGATTTGTACAGCGTTCAGCGTTCAAGCGGCACGCCCCGTACGATTTCTCCCTAAATTTCCACTTTTGCAGGGTGCCTGCTATTACTACTGGTTTTATATGTTTTCTATTTGATATAAGGATTAGCAGTATTCGCGGGTCTTTCGGAGAGGTCATCCCGGTTGCTGCGGTTTTGCGGCGGGGGTGCTGCGATTCTGGACCTGCCTGAGGTGGGACATAGATGGCTGCCGAAGCGACGGGAACAATTCAGGGTACAGCGATGGACATCAGCGTCAGCAAGTTTGAGTTGCTCAAGGAACTCACGGCTACGCAAGGCGTGGTGGAACGCAAGACCACGATTCCGATTCTCTCAAATTTTTTATTCGAGGCTGCGAACGACCGGTTGACCATTACGGCCACCGATCTGGATCTCAGCCTGCGTACCTCCTGCCCAGCCAAAGTGAAGCGCGAAGGCGCATGCACCATTCCGGCGCGTAAGCTCTATGACTATGTCAAGCTGCTGCCTGATGGCGACATCACCATCAAGTTGCTGGAGAACCACTGGGTCAACATTCGCTGCGGGCCGCTCGAATACGAAAATGGTCGGCATGGCGCGCGCCAACTTCCCAGGCCTGCCAACATTTCCCGCGACCGGCGCCGTAAAGATTCCTGCGCAGACCCTGCGCGCCATGATCGGGCGCACGATCTTCGCTATCTCCAGCGAAGAGTCGCGTTACACGTTGAACGGCGGTCTGATGGTTCTCAAGCCGGAATCGATGACCATGGTCGCCACTGACGGGCATCGCCTGGCGCACATCGAGAAGCAGGGAGAGCACTTCGATGTGAGCGGCGAGAACAAGACGCTGATCCCCAAGAAAGCGATGAGCGAAATTTACTCGCTGCTGCAGAACAGCGATGTGGACTTCGTAGAATTCGCCAAGGATGAGTCCACACTATTTTTCCACATTGGCGAGCGCCTGCTCACCTCACGCCAGTTGACCGGACAATTCCCCAATTACGAAGCTGTGCTGCCGCGGGAAACCACCAAGTCGGTTGTGGTGCATGGGGCCGACCTCAACACCGCCATCCAGCGCGTAGCGCAGTTCGCGGACGAGCGCTCGCGGGCCATCCGCCTGAAGCTCGATAAGAACGAGATCAAGATTTCGTCCTCTTCCACCGATGCCGGCGAGTCGGAAGACTCGATCGAAACCGCCTACACCGCCGATCCCATGACTATCGGCTTCAACTCGGAGTACCTGCTGGATTTCCTGAAGGCCTCCGACGGAGGCGAGGTGCGACTGGAATTCAAGGATGCGCAGTCCGCCGGCCAGATGCGTCCCGATGACGCCAGCGACGACGGTTTCAAGTACCGCTACGTCGTCATGCCAATGCGGATTTGAGCACACTCCGGGAGGACAGCGATGAAAGTTAGAGTCGTGGTGCACGAGGCTGAACAAGGTGGATACTGGGCGGAAGCCCCTGCCATCCCAGGTTGTGCAACGCAAGGTGAAACGTGGGAGGAGTTGCTTGCCGACCTTCATGAAGCTATCGAGGGATGTCTATCGGGCGAGGTCGCACATTAAACCATCTGGCACAATGACTTACGTCGAACAAACCGGGCCCACAAGAATAATCGCAATTCGGCTCAAAAGCGTTACAGGATTTTTCGTAAAGATTTGTTAAGGGCTCCCGAAATGGAACTCCCTGCCAGCCCACCGGGGCTTCTCGACACTGCAGCCCAAATTTATACTGCGACGGTCTCGGTGTCTCGCATTTCTTTGACCTTTTTGCGTCGCTCTTGCAAAGTTGAGATCTTCGCCGCATCAAGCTTTGGCTCGAGCTTCTCTACGGCGCTGGCTACCCGTTCCCATTGCAAACTGCTCATGGCTGCTGATCCGCCTAGTACTGCGTTGAGGTAACCGACGATATCTTGGAAGTCCCGCTCCGCTTCGTCTACGCCTTCGACCTGTCGGGCCGGGATCCACGGCTTCAAAAGAGCACCCCACCGCTCAGTGCATTGACTAGCAGTGGGTCTGTCGTCGGGATGAAAGTTCAACATTTCGCACATCAGTGACTCTGATCCATTTGGGAACTCCTCCCTGATCCGGAGTCTAAGTGCGTCCTCCGCCTTCTCACCAGAAGCGCGTTCCTGCACCATCTTGTCAAAACTGTCGCGCTCCGGTCCACCCAGAGGACGAATCCTAGCCTCGCCCTTCGTAACGAATGGGTAATCGCCGCCGGTTCGAAGAGCGAAAAGAACAGCACCCATCGCCCACACGTCGGAGGCCTTCGTACATTTCGCATCTGAGGCGAAAAGTTCGGGAGCCCTAGTTAACGTAGTACCCTTAACACTTGCCCCCTCGCTGGTCACTGACCCTAAATCAAAGACCTTTGCCGTGCCGAAATGGTCGATACCACAATTGTCCAGCTTTAGATCTCTGTGCACCCAATTTAGGTGATGCAGAGAAGCGAGCCCATTACATAGATCGCGCGCAATGCGAAAGAAGCGATCAACCATCTTCAGAGGAGCCAGTGCCTCAAGAGGTCGGTACAGCAGCTCTTCTTCCAGATAGAGGATACCGTCATCGCCCTTAAAAGCCTTGTAAATCCGCGCGACATTGTCGAGCTGACCTCGCGCCGTCGAATCCAGGAGGGACTTGATCTCGTCAAACAACGCGACTGCACCCGGCTCTTCAATAAACCTTGCCAATGCCCTGTCGTGCCACTCACCCCGTACGACCGCACGATAAACCTCCTTCCACCGTCCTCGGCCAAGACGCTCGCGCACGATATAGCCATGCCCCGGATTTGGCAGTGCCTTATTCATAAGTTCTCCTATTCTCGTAGAGCAGTTCTAACACTGCCCACAAGTTCAGAAGGAACGAAGATCTTCGTTCTTTTGAAAGTTTGGCCACCCGCGATGTCGTGCTCGGGTATGCGTTGAACCTCGTCGAAGGATTGTGGATCTGCGCCACCACAGTCGAACAAAAGACCGTCGAAGCGATTCTGGACCTTGAACTCGCACGTATCGACGAGGACGAAGTAATCCAACGCCTGCTCGTCCTTGGCGTCGATAGTCGGAAGGTCAGATCCTCCTTGACGGACTAACGCTTTTCGGACCGCTTCCTGAGCACTCTTGCGAACTGTGTCGATATCAAAACCTTCGAAATGAATCTCCTTAAAAAGCCGTCTCTCGACTAAGCATTTGCTAAGTATCGAAGCACAGGATCTGTTGCCGAGCGACTCCAGCGCTTCAATGCCGCGATGATGACCGTATCGTCAATGTCTACGAATTCGGCCAAACTTGGACGAGAACCACGAAGCACTCCGTGCAGGCACTCCGGGACGCCGCTTTCAGTGTCGCCTTTGTATGCGTCTGGACGCGCGGGATCGCAGGCACGTTCGAACGCTGCGCGGAGCAGCCTTTCGGCTCCACGAACCGTGGGGTGATAGTACACTTGCTGGTACATACTCTTTCGAGCGCCGAGAAAGTGTTCTACGGCCACTAAGCCACGGTGAGCTTCAATCAAGAGTCGCGGTCTGCGGTCCGAATCCGGATATAAGCTCAGAGAGTGAATTATCCAATCCAGATCATAGTTTCCGTACACGACCCCTGCGGCTGCAGCATCGCGCATCAAGTAGTCCCACCGATCAACGTCAATACTTCCGCTCAGTAACCTGCAAAGACCATCATTCCAGTGCGCTCCAGTTAGTAGTTGCAGGACTTGTTCTAGATCGCACCCGATTTTCGTCACCTGTTCACCGACCTCGCCTTCCCGAAGCAGTGCAAGCGTGCAATCTTCATGGGTTCTAAAGTTCTTAGGCAATAGCAACGTCTCGAGGACGTGGGAGAACGCAGTGTGCCCAAGATCATGGCAAAGTGCCGCTGTCGTGAATGCGAACTCAAGGTCAGGATCCAGATGCGAAGGGCTGAGGGCTCCGGTATAAGTTGTCTCGCGGCGCAGATGATTGAAGATTCGCCTCGCAACGCCATATGTTCCGATCGCGTGCGCAAATCTGAAATGCTCCGCACCCGGATAGACGAGGTATGCCAGCCCCGTTTGGCGTATCCACCTGAGACGCTGTACCTCGCGTGTGTCGATGACGCGCCAAAAGCGCGGGTCAACTTCCGTCAACCCGTGCATCGCGTCCATGATTAATCTGTTAGCTGCAGCAAGCGGCATGCGGGTGGCGCGCCTCTGTGTCGTCATCGAATTACGCCATGGCGTCGCTCGATGCGACCTCCGCCGCGAAACGTAGTTTACTCCTTTGATGCTACGTTGAGCGCGCAATCTTTTCGGACCCGTCCGGAGTGCATATGCCATGTATTACGTGGCCTTTTTATCCTGATATGCCATATAATACATGGCCTATAGCGGGAAAGCAATGCCGAAATCAGCACCTCCAACTTGGCAAACCGAACTGGGCAGGCAGATTAAGGAAACTCGAGAAGCCCGCGATTACGAACAGAAGGAGCTGGCCAAGGTGCTAGGGGTTAACCGCGAGACGATTCGGTCGTATGAAGCAGGAACAAGGCCGCCCCCGCTGCCGAGATTGCGTGTCATCGTGCGGGGAGTTAGACGCCACGTTTTCCGTGGAGGGTATCACGATTTCCGCGGCCACCCTTCCGCCGCTTCAACTCGAAAAGGTGGCCCAGCAGATTCCGTTCGATTTTCAATGCTCATATACAGAGATAGCACGTCCGCATCGCTGCTTCCACGGACGGCTTCGAAGTGAGGGGTTACGCTCCTGCAAAAGCAGGCAATACACAAGAAGAGAGGAACCCTCCTGGAGGCAAAGTCAAGTGCGTAAAGGACGATTGATTCTGAAAACTCAGAGATTTGCCATTATTGGAATTCTGCTGCTGGTTTCAGCGGCGGGTGGCGAACGGAGCGGGGTCCTTTATTCGTATGCCAGCGCGTCGATGGGGTCTTTCTGCGCGGCCTTGATCGCCGGGTAGAACGCGCCCGAGCAGCGAGCCGACGATCGCGATCACGGTTGCCCGGGCAACCCATCCTCCGGTGATCAGCATGGGCAAGGTCTGGAACTTCGTACGCAAGCCGGCCTTGGCGGCAAAGCTGGCGGCGATCCCAAGAATGATGCCGCAGATGGCGATGAGCACCGTCTCCCGCAGCACCACATTCACGATGTAGAGCTTGCTGGCGCCCAGCGACTTCAGGATGCCGATCTCGCGCGTGCGCTCCATCACCGCGGCGTACATCGCCTGGAAGATGACGATGAAGCCGATAATCATGGCGATCGTGATGACCACATCGATGAAGGTCGAGAACATGGGGATACTGTTCGAGGTCATCAGGCTGAGATACTCCTTCAGCGAGTGCACGCCATACTGCTGCATCCCTGGAATGTTCTTGATGGCGCGAACCACTTCGTCGGCGTTGTCGGGGTTGTCGAGCTTGACGTAGAAGATGGTCGCCTTGCCCTGCGCGCCGATCAACTCCTGGATGGTCTTGAGGGGCAGGAACTTGCGCGCTCCCTTGCCGTGCTCTACGATCCCGGAGATCCGGAACTCATGATTGAGCGTTTCGACCGTGTCGCCGACCTTCAGATGCTTCGACGAGGCGTACAGATCGTCCACGATGATGTCGTCCGGCCCTTCGAACGGCCCGCCCGAAAGATATCGAAAGCCGCCGCTCACCGCGTCGAAAGAATTCATGTCAATGCCGTCGATGACCTCGACCACGCCTGCCGTCGAAAGCTGTGTGACCACCGGAGCAACGGCCACGACGTGCGGCAGCTTCATGATCTTGTCGGCGACTTTGACCGAAACCGGCGCGCCGCTGACGCCCATCAACAGCGAAGAGTTGGGCGGCTGGACCATGATGTCAGCGCCAATCCCGGCCTGCCGGTTCCGGCCGTCCTCCAACATGCCGATGGAAAGGCCGACGATCAGCAGAATGAGCGTAACCTCGACCGCCACTGCGACCACACTGATCATGGTGCGAAACGGGCGATGCACCAGGTTGGCAAGGATCATCCGGTTCATAACGTCAAGTTTGATTGTATAAGATTCGGGCAGATCAGCCGGGAGTGCCGCTACTGCCGCCGGCGGTGATACACGGCGAACTCGAAGCCGGGATTCGGCGGGAAAAGCTCGTTGATCTTGCGCAGACGTTCGGCCAGCGCGTTCGGCGCCAGCAGAGGATAGTCGCGCTCGCGGAGGTCCTGGTAATCCACGTCGAGATACAGCGACAGGTTATACACCGCGATGGCATCGGCAAAGGCGGCCAGCAGATACTCGTGCTTGGCCTTCTCGGCCTCAGGGCCGTTGGTGGTCGCTACTTTGCGCAACTCGTAGGCGTCAAGCGAGGTCTCGCCGCGGACCTTGTCGTCCACCTGCTTCCACACCAGGTCGGCAAACTCCTGCGAAACGCCCGACGCGCTCCACGAAGTTGTGCCCTATGTTGATGAAGAACTCGAAAGCGATGGCGAAGCTGTCTTCCATCAGACGCGTCGAGATGAACACGCACTGCGAGTCGCCCAGGGTATGGTTGCGATGGCATACTGCGCTGTCGGAGAGTTGCACGTCGTAGCGGTCAGCGATCATCGTCTCGTCGCCCAGGTTCAGCGTGAGCGGGACGAAGTAGTACGCCTTGCGATTCAGCGCCGCAGCAATGGTGCGGGGCACGACCGTGACCATGCGCTCCAGGTCAGTAATGGCGGCGGTGACGTCCCCCATGATCGCATAGCAGATACCGTTGCTAGCCTGCGACACGGGCGCCAGCCGTGTGACCTCGGCGGGGGTTCGGGTTACAGCTTGGGACGCAAGAGACATGAATCCTTGATTGTAACGCAGCGGAAGCCTCCGCACCCCAGATGCCTTCGATGTTTAGGGCACTTTGACCGCCTCTGAAGGCGCGCACTACACTTGCAGTAAAAGCTGCACGGGAGGCGAAACCAATGATCCGTGAAGATATTCTCCAGCAATTTCCAGCTCTGTTCGGAACCAGGAAGGTGAACGGTCGAGACGTCAACGTCGAAGAGACGATTGCGACGCTCACCCGCGAACTGCGTCCTGCCATTGCCGAGGCCCTGAGCGCCCGCCGCGCGCTGCTCGAGAGTGCCGAGCCTGTGCGGAAGAAGTACGCCTGGCCAAACTGGGAGGAGAGATTCGACGATCCGGTCACGGAAAGCTCATGGACATTTCGCCAGATTGTCCAAGGCATGATCGACAACTTCCTGGATCGCGAGAGCGAATGGCGCTGGCGTCTCAACGACGAAGTGCCCATCCCCGCCGACGTGCATCCGTTGACAAACCCCGGACTGGAGCTCACCGGCCCGTGGCATCCGCTGGATATGGCGTTCAACGCCTTGAACAGCGATGCGCCTCAGAACATGCCGGACTTCGAAGACGCCTCGCCCTCGCACTTCCAGCCCTTGGGAACGCTCCAAGGACCAGCCCGTAGGAACTTTTGCAGCCCTGCAGAACGCCAAAGAGATTCTTGAAGGCGCGCTGGGACAGCAAACCCTACGAAGTGGTGAAGAAGGACAAAACGCGCTCATACAAAATCAACCGCCCACCGCGGCAGTGGCCCACGCGACTGGTTCGCCCGCCGAGCATTCACGTGCTCTACGAACACGTCACCGTCGATGGCCAACCCGCCCCTGGCCTGATCGCGGTGGTCGTTCTCTGGGTGTTCAACAACTACGAGGCGCTGAAGCGCGCCGGCACGGGCGTGTACTTCTATATCCCGAAAATGCAGACGCCCCGGGAAGCGCTCATCGTGGAGAAGCTGCTGGCGCGGGTGGAAGGCATGATCGGGGTTCCTGCCGGCACCTTCAAGATCAAGATTCTCTACGAGGAAGGCAATGGCGGCCGATATTTGCCTGCAATCGCCTGGGTCTTCCGGCGCCGGCTGCTGGGAACCAATGTCGGACGCTGGGACTACCTCGGCAGCCTGATCGAGATGTGGAAGGACGACCCGAACGGCATCTTCCCCGATCCGCAGACTATTGGCATGGCTTCGCCCAACATGATCGCCTACCAGCGCTACAACGCGCTCATGATGCTCATGGCAGGCATGAAGCATGGAGAACTCACGCAGGGTGGGCCCATCGGCGGGATGGCGGCGGTCATGATCTATCAGACGAGCGATGCCTATGGCCGCTCGCGCTATAACCCGGTGGCCATGCGCGCAATCGTGGTTGACAAGCTGCGCGAGCGGCTGCTGGGACTGATGTTTGTGCCCGACGAGCCTATTCCCACCGGCCGCCAGATTACGCTCGACGATATCCTCGCCGGGCGGGTCAAAGGGACGGCTCTACGACGCGTATCGCCAAAGCTGGGTTGCCAGCCCGGAGACCGCGTATGTGGCGGCGGGAAATGGGCCGCTGCGTGTGCCCTTGGCAGAATTGCAGGCGGTCCTGGACGCGCCTCGCGAGACGGTGGACGCGAAGGGTAAAGCAGTGCCCACAGTCGCGAGTGGCTTGGCGGACTCGGAGCGCGCGCTGCTCGAATCTCGCGGCTTGCTGAACGAGCAGGGGAAGATCACTCCAAGCATTCTCACCAAGGACGCATTGGACACGCCGGAGAAGATCTTTTCGCAGGAGCGGTGGGACGCCATCTACAGTGTGCCGAAGGGCGATGTCACCATCGAGCATATCCAGCACGCCTTCTACATGGCTGCCAACTACGGCTTTCAGATCCTGAACGGCAACTTCGCTGCGGCCATCGACGACTATGAACTCAAGCAGCGCTTCATGAACGACCTGGCCACGTACCGCATCGACGTTTCGTGGTTGTGGACGCTGGTTTTTCATCAGGCGGTCATCACCAAGGACGGATATTTCCAGCGGCCGGCGCTCACCGAAGACGGCGTGGTGCTGGCGCCGAGCGCCGAGAAGGTCACCGCGGGAACCCGCTTCACAAAGGAGCTGTTCCAGAAGGTGTGGGATTATCACAACGAATGGACCGCAGCATTCTTCGCGGAGCTGGACCGGCACGGCGATCCGGGACGCTTTGACCGCGGGAAAGCGCCGATCATCATGGAGCTGCTGAAGCGGCAACTGCTTTCGCCGAGATACATACAGCACAGCGCACGAGTGCTGTTTGCCGTGGCGCAGGCTACCGACGAGGAGCGCCAGCAGATTCTGGAAGCCATCTTCGATCTCTCACGCGAGGAGATCGTGAAGCGGCTGCAGGCAGGCACCTTGAAACCCGTCGCTTTGGCTGCCTGTGACTATGTTTACGACATTTTCCCGGTGGGGAAGGAACAGCTCGTCGCCACGCCATGAAATGGCGATGCGGCTTCACCGGCTGCTGAAAAAGTCGATGGTACCTCGGAAGGCACGGGCCTTTCCACAAACAAATAGGGTATGTAAGTAGCATGCGTGGAGATGAGCAGCAACAAGCCGCGATGTTCAGCTACATCAACCTCGAGCAACGGGTTCCCGCCGAGCACCCCTTGCGCGCCGTCCGCCAGATGGTCGACCGGGCCTTGGGCGATCTGTCGGCGCATTTTGACACCCTGTACGCGCGTGGGGGACGACCCTCGATACCTCCGGAGCAACTGCTGCGGGCGCTGTTATTACAGGTGTTGTACGGGCTGCGCAGCGAGCGACAACTGATGGAACAGGTGGATTACAACTTGCTGTACCGCTGGTTCGTGGGCCTGGCGATGGATGAGGCGGCCTGGGATGCGACGGTGTATAGCAAGAATCGCGACCGCTTGCTGCAGGGCGAGGTGTCGCAACGCTTGCTGGCGGCGGTGGTCGAACAGGCGCGGGCGCAGAATTTGCTGAGCGAAGAGCACTTCACCGTGGATGGCACGCTGCTGGAGGCGTGGGCGAATCGGCGTAGTTTCGAGCCCAAGGATCCGCCGCCCACCAAGGGCACGGGGTCGGGGGGCAAGAAATGTTTGCGCGACACCCACGAGTCAACGACCGACCCGGAAGCACGCTTGTATAAGAAGAGCACGGCGGGCGAGGCCAAGCCCAGTTATCTGGGGCATGTGATCATCGAGAATCGTCATGGGTTGGTGGTGGCGGCCTGCGCCACGCAGTCGAGTACGACGGCGGAGCGGGAGGCGGCGTTGGCCATGCTGGATGAGATGGCGCGTGGAGCCGCCAGCAGCGCGCCGGGCGAGAGGCGAATCACGCTGGGGGCGGACAAGTTGTATCAGGAGGAGAAGTTTATCGCGGCCCTGCGGCAACGCCGGATTGCCCCGCATGTGGCGGAATACGAAAAAGACTCGACCCACTGGCCGAACTTTCTGAGCGAGGCCGAACGTAACGATCCCGGGTTGGCCATCAGCCAGAAGAAACGCAAACTGGTGGAGATGGTATTTGGCTGGGGCAAGCTGGACAGCATCATGCGTAAGTTCAAACTGCACGGGGTGGAGAAGGTCGACTGGTTGTTTCGCCTGTTGGCGACGGCCAACAATCTGGTGCGGATGGTGAAGCTGAGAAAGCTGGTTCCGGCGCAGTAAGCACGGGGAGTAGTGTGTCTGCAGGGCGAAAGCAGCTCCTGCAGAGACCAAAATGCGATGTAGAACGGCGGCGCAACTCGCAAAAAATGACCCTGGCGAGAAGCTGCCGCGAAAGTAAGCGAATTTTTCAGCAGCCTCTTCAGCCGGCGGGGACTTGCTTCTCAGGTCTTTCGGGAAGCTGTTGAACCGCGGATCGGCACGGATTCTCACGAATGATCTAATTTTTTCCCTTCCCTCGAGGTTTATCCGTGATGATCCGTGAAATCCGCGGTTAGGGTTTTCCTTCCCTGATTTACTATGTCACCGCGGACTGGATGTCTCGCAGATGGGTTTGAGCGTCCCTAAAAGGCAAGCACAGCCTCGCTTATGGCCCTCGTGCGAACCGGCTCTCTCATCCAATCCTCCGACGATAAATCAATGTCGACACCAAGAACATTGGCGAGACGGTTTTGCAAACTCCCAACGCTCACGAGTGTGAGATGTTTGGACTTGTCAAACTCGGCTAGCAGATCGACATCAGACCGGGACGACGCCTGGCCTCGGGCCACAGAGCCGAACACGCGCAGATGCACAATTCCCGCCGCCCGAAGCTCCTGTTCATGCGCCTGCAACTTCGATATGACGTGATCCTTGTCCATAGCGCGATTCTGGCATAGCTAGGCCCACAAACTCAATGCCCGCACTTTGCTTGACCTCTTTCCGTAACCCGTGAGCTGCCGGTCGAAAGGCTTTCGACGCCAATTTACACAGCCCCGCACAGCTTTTCCTGCAAAAGCGAGCGTCCAGGGCAGCCATCGCCATTGCGCGCCACCCCGCGTGGCGTTAGATTCAAACTCGTGACCACAGCGACCGAGATATGCCCCATCTGTGGCGGCACGGGATGGCAGACCATTGAGCGCGGCAAAGAGCGCGAGGCGGTGCGTTGCGAATGCCGCGTGAAGGACCGCGGCGAACGACTGCTGGCCGCCGCGCACATCCCGCCGCGCTACCAGCAGTGCGAATTTTCAAACTTCAACACTGAAGGTGAGCGGGAAGCATTCTTTGATGCCAAGGGGGTCGCTGAACAATTCATCGAGAACTATCCGGTGGAAAAAAGAGGGCTGCTTTTTGTCGGCTCGCCCGGCGTTGGCAAGACACATTTGGGCGTCGCCGTTTTGAAAGGGCTGATGTGCAAAGGGATTCCGTGTCGTTTTGTGGATTATCGAGAGTTGCTGAAGCAGATTCAGTACACCTACAATCCGGCGGTCCAGACGACAGAACTGGAGCTACTGCAGCCAGTCTTCGAGACCGAGGTGGTACTACTTGATGAACTCGGGGCGATCAGAACATCCCAATGGGTTTGGGATACTGTGGCACACATCCTCAACAATCGGTATAGCGAAAATAGGACAACGCTCGTCACCACGAACTTCGATGACAAACCAGAGAGAGCTCTTGAGGAGGAAGAGCGTGGTCAGCATTTCACAGATGCAGAGCGTGCTATGCGTGGCGAAACGCTTGCAGATAGGATCGGTGGGGCGATGTGGTCGCGGCTGCATGAAATGTGCAAGAAAGTCGACATGATCGGACCCGACTACCGGAGGCGCTTTCACTCTTCACGACTCATGAGAAAACGCATCAGTGTCAAGTCACGCAAGAACGACTCGCCGCCGGGTGTAGTGGAAGATTAATCGCCATCAGTGCACCGTCTTCAGTTCGAGACTCTGTGGTGAACTAGAATTCCCTCGCGCCTTCACAACGCTCTAAGTTCCTCTGTTAAGTCATCTCCCACCACCGATTCTGACAGATTGTGCGACGGAAAACTCGAGAGAAATCCGCGGTCATCCGTGTAAATCCGCGGTTGCTTTTGTCTTTCTTCCGCTCTGCGCCTCTGTGTCTCGGTGGTAGATAGAATGTTCTGGTGCAGCGCCTTGAGTTCGTTCCCGAGCGCGACTTCGAGCTATTCGCCGCGGTTCCGGCGAGTGCGGCCGTGTTCGTGCTTCGTGGAACGGACGAAGGCAGCGAGCCGTACGTCAGCAAGACCTCGAATCTGCGCCGTCGCTTGCAGCGCCTGCTCGGCGCGACTGAGGGACAGAGCCGCAAGCTGAACCTGCGCGATCGTGTGCGCTGGATCGAGTGGACTGCGACCGGCTCCGACTTCGAGGCGTCGTTCCTGCTCTACAAAACCCTGCGCCGCGAGTTTCCCAAGACCTACGATAAGCGCCTGCGGCTGCGCTTCGCGCCGCTAGTCAAGCTCATCCTCGACAATCCCTATCCGCGCGCAACCGTCACCTCGCGCATCAGCGGCCTGAAGAGCAAATCCCGATACTTCGGCCCGTTTCCCACGCGTGTCGCCGCTGAGAAATTCGCTAACGACTCGCTCGACCTGTTCAAGATGCGCCGCTGCACCTTCGACCTGAATCCCGATCCAGCGTTTCCCGGCTGCATTTATTCGGAGATGAAGATGTGCCTCGCGCCGTGCTTTAAGGGTTGTACCGACGAGGAGTATGCGGCGGAGGTCGGACGCGTGCAGCAGTACTTGGAAAGTGGCGGCCAGTCGCTGGTGCGTGAGATCGAGCGGCAACGCGATGAGGCCTCGGCCAACCTCGATTTCGAGAACGCCTCGGCTTTGCACGTGCGGCTGGAAAAGGTGAAGGCGGCAGCCTCGCTGGCGCCGGAAATCGTCAGACGGCTCGACGAGCTGAACGGGGTGATGGTGCAGCCTTCGGCAGCACAGCGAATCGGTGGA
This sequence comes from uncultured Acidobacteriaceae bacterium, assembly GCA_963782275.1. GTDB lineage: Bacteria > Acidobacteriota > Terriglobia > Terriglobales > Acidobacteriaceae > Bog-257. Next base: position 496,172 of record CAWAJA010000022.1, read on the forward strand.
GCTGTTCAAGATTGTCGCGGGGTGCATCTGCGATCCAGTCACGCTCAATGTGGGCAAGCAGGCGGAGGCATCGCATCTGGCATCGAAACCGCAGTCGATGGAGGCGCGCATCACCGAGGCGCTGGCAGCGGTCGAGCCTCCCAAGCTGCGCGGGGCGCTGGAGTGGATGGAGCACCTCGCGCTCCTAAAGCGCTGGTACTACCGCAGCGTGAAGGTTGGGGAGTTGTTTCTCGCCGACAGCAACGGCGAGCTGCCGATGCGGCGGGTGGTCCGAGGCGTGTCGCGCGTCTTCCGGGGAGAAAAGCCGGCGGGCGACTTGAGCGAGACCGCAGGGGATTATTGGCGGTTTCGGGCAGGCGAGGCTGGCCTTAGGTAAGGCAAAGGCAACCGCGGATTGACGCGGAGTTCGCGGATTCTTTTATGTTCCTTCTGTTCCTAGGCGTGGGAAGAACCCGCGCGACCTGCCCTGTGTGTAGTCATTCTCTTTGGGCGGCAGATCCGTGGAAGACTCCAAGATGGCGCTTGCGGGCAGTCTCAAGGATCATTCGTCGGAACTGCGGCTTCACGCCAAAGTTCAACACTAGGCCGACTTCGAATTTGGTCGCTTTCAGGTAGTTGAGCAACTGCGCTTCGTGATTGCTGTCGATTGTTCGGGCACACTTCAGTTCGACAACAACACAGTTCTCCACCACAAGGTCAGTTCGAAACACTCCAACAGTTTCGCCACGAAACTCGACATTGACGGTTCGCTCCCTCTCCACGGGCACATTCTTCGAGCGCAGGGCAACAATCATGGCTTCGCGATACACCGATTCCAGAAAGCCATGTCCAAGTTCGTTATACACATCGTAGAAGGCTCCAATGATTGCGTCCGTAACAGCGAAGTGCTTCAGTCGAGATGTTTCAGAAGAAGGTTGGATCAACATTAAGACCTCAAAACGATCCGCGTCATCCGCGTAAATCCGCGGTTGAGAATGTTTTCGGGTGTTTCCGGTTCACCACCCGCACTCCGTCGCGCCAGCGCTCGTCCACCTGCACCAGGGTCCACTCGATTTGCGGAGAGAGGTAGCGCAGCAAGCATATCCGTTGCGGGATGAATGCGCAGGGCCGGAGCGACCAGGAACAGCAGCGGCGGCGCGTTGGAGAGTTCGCGTCCGGCGAAGTAGCCGTTGCGGGGGAAGTCGCCGCGGTGCTGGTGCCAGCGCACGCGCGCCCAGTAGTCGAGCCCTTGCAGCGGCAGGTGGATGTCTTCGTCGGCCTTGAGCTCGAGGATGACGAGCCGGCCATCGAGGGTGCACGTGAGCACGTCGATCATGGCGCGGTCGGTGGCGGTGAAGGCCGGCACCTGCGAGTACACGAAGCGTCGGGTCAAGCCGCTCGTCGATGGCGCGAACGTCGCGCGTGATCAGGCGATTCCAGCCAGCGCTCGGGAGCCAGACGGAAGAGCAGGTTGGTGTGCGAGCCGCCGGGGCGGCGCTGCTCCGAGATGCGTTGACCAGATCGCGGAACAGCGCTTCGTTGTTTTCGTCGAGCACATATTCGGCGGGCCAGAGGCCGAAGATGATGGCTTCAGCATTGCGGAACGAGCCGGAAACTGGCGTGAGCAGGCGCGGGCGAATTCCAGTCCGTGCAGGCGGAAGACGATCTCCGATGCCGACTCGATCGTGATTTCGGCGGCGGGCGCGAGGGCTTGCATGCGCGCGATGGAAGCGGCGAAGCGCTCACGCGCGGCATCGGCATCCACGGCGCGAATCAGGCGAGTGACGATGTTGCCGGAGTCGGCGCAATCGAGCGGCTCGCAGATCTCGGCGCGCTCGTCGAGTTCGAAGAGCTGCCACTTGGCGGCTTCGGCGTTGAGGTGGGCCGTGCGCTGGCGCACGATCTCGCGACCGGCCCGGCGGCAGAAACAGCTTCAGCCCTGCGACGTGCGCGCGTCCGGCAAGCTGCTCGCGCTGATGGTCCATCCAGAGAATGCCGAAGGAGAGCGCCGCGTCGATGGAGGACTGGGTTTCCTCTGCATTGACGCCGAGCACGGCAAACGCGGATTGTCCTGGCGCAGCACGGCGCGGGTGTAAACCGGGCTGAAGGAGTGTTCGAGGTCGGGGCGGCTGCTGAGATGCTCGAGCTTGAAGCCGCGAAATTCGCGCAGCAGAACGCGCTCGAGCACGCGCTGATACTGTGTTCGCAGCAGGCGCTTCAGGGTGCCGGTGCGGCGGTCGCGGTCGGCGCAGATTTCCAGGAGCTTGGGTTGCGCCTGTCCGAAGCGCAGCACGTTAAGGCGCAGGGTGCGGCCTTTCAGTTCCGCATCGAGCACGCGGCGCACGGCGTTGCGCTCCTCCGACCAGAGGTGCAGGATGCATTTGCCTTCGCCGGAAACGGAATATTTCGCCGTGGAGAAGTCGAAGAGGACTTCGCCGTTTTCGACGGCGACGGCGTGCGGGGGCGTCGGCGAGGAACTGCTCCAGCATTTGGCGAGAAGATCGGCGGAGATGGCGGAAGGCTGCATCGTCGCTATTCTGGGAGCGTAGCCGAAAGCTGCGTCCCGCGCAGCAGCAGAGCTCACAGGGCTGTGTGATAATCAAAGATTCGGCCCAGATTGGAATAGGATAGGGCTGCGCCTTCGCGGGTTCGCAGGACATCCAATGAAGGTGACCATGGACAAGAAGTTCTTCTTTGATCGCTATGGCCTGGCGCAGGCAGACGTGGAGCGATACCTGGCTGCGGCGCTTTCTGCGGGCGGCGATTACGCCGACCTTTACTTCGAATATCAGACCTCGACTTCGGTCTCGCTCGACGAGAGCATGGTGAAGTCGGCCACCGAGGGCATTTCCGTGGGCTGCGGCGTGCGCGTGCTTTCAGGCGAGCGCACCGGTTACGCCTACACCGACGATCTCTCTCCCGAGCGCATTCTGCACGCGGCGCGCACCGCGGCGCTCATCGCCAGCGGTCCCGGCCAAGCAGCCTGTCGTTGGCCTGACGGACAAGGCCGGCGCACAATCTTTATCCCATTCCGCTGCCGTCGGTGGAAGCCGACGTCATGACCAAGGTCGAGCTGGTAAACCGCGCCGACATGGCCGCGCGCGCCTACGATCCGCGCATCCACGAAGTTCGCGTCGGTTATGCCGACGAGTTGCGGCGGATTCTGGTCATTGGCTCCGACGGCAGCTTCGCCGAAGATGCCCAGCCAATGGCGCGGCTGAGCGTCTTCTGCATGGCGAAGTCCGAGAGCGCAGGTTCGTCGCGGGGCAGCGCAGGCGGCGGCGGACGCGTGGCGCTCGACTTCTTCCTCACGGAGAAGACGCCGGAGCACTTCGCCATAGAAGCAGCGCGGCAGGCGATCATTCAGCTCGACGCGCGCGAAGCTCCGGCGGGCGAGATGGAAGTCGTGCTCGGTCCAGGATGGCCGGGCGTTCTGCTGCATGAGGCCATCGGCCACGGACTGGAAGCGGACTTCAATCGCAAGAAGACTTCGGCGTTCTCCGGGATGATGGGTCGGCGCGTGGCCAGCGACAAATGCACCGTCGTGGACAACGGCACCATGCCCGGACGCCGCGGCTCGCTCAACGTCGACGACGAAGGCAACCCGACCGCGAACACGGTGCTCATCGAGAACGGCATCCTCAAGGGCTATCTCTCCGACAAGCTGTCGTCGCGCCTGATGGGCATTCCCAACACCGGCAACGGACGCCGCGAGAGCTATCAGCACATCCCCATGCCGCGCATGACCAACACCTACATGCTCGCGGGCGAGGACGCGCCCGAGGACATCATTCGCTCCGTCAAGTACGGCGTGTACGCGGTGAATTTCGGCGGCGGGCAGGTGGACATCACCAACGGCAAGTTCGTCTTCTCCGCGTCCGAAGCCTACATGATCGAGAACGGCGCCATCACGGCACCGCTGAAGAACGCGACGCTCATCGGCAACGGGCCCGACGTGCTGACCAGGGTGTCCATGGTCGGCAACGACCTCCAGCTCGACGAAGGCATCGGTACCTGCGGCAAAGACGGCCAGTCGGTTCCCGTAGGCGTCGGGATTCCCACGCTGAAGGTGGATCGGCTGACGGTGGGCGGAACCGGCGGGTAAGCAGTAGTCAGTTGTCAGTAAGGGCCTGTCCTGCTGTGAGATACGACGACGGCTACAACCGGCCCACATAAACAAACGCTGGAAGGCGAAAAAGCGTTACAGGATTTCTTGTAAAGATTTGTTAAGCGTTCCCGAAATGGAACACCCGCCTGCCCCGCTTCCTGCACGCCCTGTGTAGAATCAATAGCTTAGATGTGATTATGCCGCAAAATATTTCGGTGCTGCCTTCGAGGACACAATGACGCGCCCTTCTCGCACATTGGGTAATAGCGCCCCGAGCCACCTATCACGCCACCCTGATCTTTAGCCTTACGTGGACGTACTGACTCTGCTTTCGTCGAACTTCGAGATGGACCGCGCCTCCCTCGACCGATCCGTCGACAAATGGGAGCTCGTACTGTACCGGATACGGTATGTTATCGGGGACAGTTTCCCTCGAACGTCGCGAGAGGTGAAGCCCTCGCTGATCTAGCACCATGCCGAGTTCCTTACACGCCCGCCAGAGGACCTGGCCTCCAGGGATCATCTCGCCGTTCATATACTTGTAGAGCGTTCCAAGCTCCACTTGGAGCAACGCGGCAGCTTGCTCTGTGCTCTTCGCCCGCTTTTCCACAGCCTCACTTAGCGACTTGGCGATTCGCTGCTTGATTCGTTCATCTCGAATGGTGCGCGTCTTCATTTGTGACCCTTCTGGTGCGGTTCTCGTAAACGAGAATCAGTCTTTCATGTTTAAGAAAAAATCTTAAACGAGAATAAGAAATAGCGCTACAATTTAGTACATAGGTGAGGTACGCGATGCTTCAGCAGACCTTCCTTCACATTCCTGGAATCGGCCGAGAAACCGAGCGCCAGATGTGGGCGAACGGTATCCACAACTGGGATGATGCTGACCGATTCGAAAAGCGGTTCGGGGTCCTAGGGGCCCGCCTGCAGCAAAAGCTTGACAATTACATTCCGCTATCGCGTCGCGCTGTGAAGAGCAGGGACGCTGCTTTCTTTCAGCGGTTGAGCAATCTTGGCGAAGCGTGGAGAGTCTTTCCCGAGTTCTCTGACGAGTGTGTCTACCTCGACATCGAAACGACTGGTCTCTCCACGGTCTTTGACTCCGTCACACTCGTCGGGCTGTATGACGGCAGGCGCTATGATGTCTACGTCCAGGGGAACAACCTCCAGGAACTTGAAGGAGCGCTGAAGAAGTTCTCTGTCGTCGTGACCTTCAACGGAGCCGGGTTTGATCTGCGATTCCTTCGATCGGCCTTCCCCGGGATCGCCCTGCCGCCTATTCACATCGACCTCCGATGGGTCAGCCGCAAACTCGGCTACAAAGGGGGCTTGAAGGAGGTCGAAAAGTGTTTCGGCCTAGAGAGAAAGGCATCTGTCGCTGAGGTTACCGGCTATGACGCGACGGTACTTTGGGCTCAGTATTTGCGAGGCGACAAAGCAGCGCTGGAAAAACTGATCGAGTACAACACCGCAGACGTAGTCCATTTGAAGGCCATCATGGAGATCTGCTATGACGATCTGTCGCACCAGACCGCGACGTTCTTGCAGAAGTCGATTGCCCCTGCATTCACCGGCGTGTCGAAGATCCCCAGAAGGCCTCGACTAACGACCGTGCGGAGTGTACCACTGCGTCTTTGCGGCAGTGATGTCGTTGCGAATCTGCTGCAGAAGGCTGCGCCAGAGTCGAGAACCCCGCGAATTGTTGGAATCGACCTCACTGGTAGCGAGCGCCGGGCAACAGGATGGGCCTTGCTCGACGGCTGCAATGCAGCAACGAAATCGTTGCGTACCGATGAAGAGCTCATCCGCGAAACAACAGCCGCGCAACCCGATATTGTTTCGATCGATTCTCCGCTTTCGTTTCCTGAAGGCGTGAGCGATCCCGATCACGTCGGCGAACGGCCAATTTACCGGAAGTGTGAGCTTGCACTAAAGCGCATGGGCATTTCCGTTTTTTGGTGCCTCCTGCCCAGCATGAAATCGCTAACGATCCGCGGAATGCTCATGGCCGCTGAGCTGCGGAAGCAGGGTCTCAAGGTGATCGAGAGTTATCCCGGAGCAGCCCAGGACCTGCTCGGGATTCCGCGCAAGGGAGCCAGCCTCGAAGAGCTGAAACGCGGCATGGGACGAATTGGAATCAGGGGCGGATATCTGACTGATCACGTCACTCATGACGAGGTGGACGCGATCACGTCGGCGCTTGTTGGGCTTTTCTACATGGCCGACGATTACATCGCCCTCGGAACGCCGTCCGAGGACTATCTGATCGTGCCACGGTCGCCTAGCATCAATTACCAGAAGCTGGCGGAGATCCTGCAGGCGACGGGTCTGGACGAAGTTTAGTGTTGCGCATTTACAATGCTGCGCATGGCTGACGACGCGCAGTTGGTGATCGGAGTCGCGGGGCGCATCGGTTCTGGAAAGAGCGAAGTCGCGCAATGCCTCCGCGACAGGTTCGGGTTTCAGTATCTCCGGTACAGCCTGGTGCTGGCCGAGTGGTACCACGCCGATCCTGCCGCCAAGCCGCAACTCCAGGAACTGGGATGGAATGTTATGTCGGGGGACGGGCAACGCGAGTTAAACCGCCGTCTGATCGCCCAAATTGAGCCAGACCGAGACTGTGCCGTGGATGGGCTTCGGCATCCAATCGATTATGAAAGCCTCCGAAGCGCATTTTCTTCTCGCTTTTTTCTCATTTACGTAGATACTCCTTCCGAGGTTCGGTTCGCGCGGCTGAGAGGGCGGTACGCCTCATATGGGGAGTTCGTGGCGGCTGACTCCCATCCCGTAGAATCCAAAATCGATATGCTGATCCCGCTCGCGTCGGCGGTGTTGCCCGGCACCCTGCCGACCGAGCAGCTCTCCGCAGAGACGGAGCGATTGGTCCGGCAGTTTCGGTCAGGAGGGAAGCTGTGAGTGTTTGGGTTGTGGTTGGCGGCCAGTATGGTTCCGAAGGCAAGGGCAAGATCTCTGCTTATCTCACGCTGCACGAGAACATTGACATTTGTGTTCGCTGCGGAGGTCCCAATTCCGGACACTGCTTTGTCGACAATTCTGGCGAGCTGCGAGTCCTAAGGCAAGTTCCGACAGGGTACATCCGGCCTGCGACACGATTGTTAATCCCGTCCGGAGGACTCGTCGACCTAGAAGTCTTGAGGAGTGAGCTAGACCACTTGGAACTTGGCCCAGACCGCGTTGGCGTTGATTTTAGAACGATGATCATTGAAGATCGGGACCGCAAAGCTGAAGCGGACTTGGGTCTTCGCCAGCGCCTCAGTTCAACGCTGTGCGGAGTCGGATCTGCCGTGGCTCGACGAGTACTTCGTGGTGACGACGTGCTGTTGGCTGAAGGCGCAGCCGGTCGCTCTTCTTGGCTACGGTCCTATCTCACCGATGTTTCTGCTGAGGTCAATTCTGCCGTCGATCGGAACAAGAACGTACTAATTGAGGGCACGCAGGGCCTCGGTCTTTCCCTTTACCATTCGGAGTCGTATCCCAAGACAACCTCCCGCGACACGTCGGCTGCCGGATGTCTCAGCGAGTGCGGAATCAGTCCGCGCCTCGTGACCGATATTGTCCTCGTGTTGCGAACTTTCCCGATTCGGGTGGCCGGACAGCAGGCAGGACCAATGTTCGAGGAGATCGATTGGGATACAGTTCAGCGCGAGAGCCGGTATCCGCACAAGGTAGCTGAGTACACAACGGTTACAGGAAGACTGCGTCGAGTTGGTCGTTTCGATTTTGAACTGGCTCGGCGAGCAGCAGGTGTTAATCGGCCAACGGAAATCGCTTTGAATTTCCTCGACTATGTCTCGTTCGAGAACCGAACTGCGAAGTGTCTAGACGAGCTTACCGACAAAGCGTCGGACATGATCGCCAAGGTAGAGGATCGGCTTGACCTCAAGGTAGGGTACGTTGGGATTGGCCCGCGACTGATTGACACATTCGCTGTTCCTAAGCGTACAGTCGTTGCCGGGTACCTTAACGCTCAAGACTTTTCCGTTGTCAGGCGCTGACCGGGTTCTAGCTGCAAGAGCTTCAGATTTAAGAGAGGGCGCGACGAATATGTCCATCTGGAATCGAGCCAAGACCAGAGCAAAGGATTTCGTCGAGAGATGTGTCGCCAACCAAAGACTCTCGTTGCCGCTGCGTCGTGAAAACGAGATCAAGTACCTGAAGTCGTTACCGGCCATGCAGTGGAGCGCTGAACGGCCTACAGGGGTACTCCTCGCAGACCAAATTGAATACTACGCCAAGAATTTCAAGCTCATAGATCCCTTTTACGAGAGAGATCCTCGCGACCCTAAAAAGAAAAAACTACGTGCTGCTGGGTATGAACTCTCTGTGGGTGAAGTGTACTCGAAAGACAGCAAAATCTATTATCTTAAGGATCAAGCTCTGAAGGATGAGATAGTCGTCAATCCATTTGAAGTTGTGATCATACAGACAATGGAACGGCTGAACATGCCAGAGTTCATGATCGCACGATGGAACGTCGCGGTAGGACAAGCTTACCGGGGACTTCTCTGGGTTGGGGCAGCGCAGGTTGACCCGGGCTTTAAGGGATATCTTTGTTGTCCAATCTACAACCTTTCAAACACGCCGTGTACGCTGAAATATGGCGAGTCGATCGCAGTGATCGACTTTGTTACGACTACACCACCTACCAAGCGGAGCAGCGAGTTTGGATTCGACGCTCTTGGGCGGAGGAGGATACTGTTTGAGGACTATAACTCGCTGAGTAGCGCGCTAACCAATGCTCAAGAACACCTGAATAAGGCCGACAAAGAAATTGCTGACTTGCGGGAAACCGTCACCGCCTCCAACACCGTGATTCTCACCGCGATCGGAGTCTTGGTAACCGCATTAGCCCTATTCGTCTCAAAGGACTATCCGGTATTTCTGACACGATTTTCGCCGTCTTTGTGGGTCTCCCTTGCGGCCCTCGTTGTGTCTTTCTTCGGTGTAATCTTGGCGACGACAAGGGGAAAAGGCTGGAAGCGCTTTTTGTCAATCTGTCTTTTAGTAGGTTTTACTGGCGCGTTCCTGTACTGGTACGCAAGCAAATATCCGATCCCTACGCCGACTCCCCAGCACTCGACGGTCGCGCCTTCTGCTTCCCTCGGGCAGTAGGAAGTAGTCAGAGCGGCCTATGAGGCCGCCTGTTCAATTTTGCTAAGAGCTAAAAGCTAAGAGCCAACAAACCAACCGCAGATCCCCCCACCTGGGCTGAAAGCCCTCGGCCGGAATGACAATTCGAGATCGAAGCCGTTATGGTAGCCAGATGTAACGCCATTCCTCGGATCAGTGGCATTCCCCCTCCCTCGTGCTAAACTTCTGCCCCGTGATTACATGGCTGCCAATCGCTGTCTTAATCGGAGTGGTTACACAGGCAAGTGGTCAATCTGCCTCGCGCCCCGATGTGCCCGACAAAATCAAAGCGCCGGCCAGCGAGGAAGTTGTTCTGCAGGTGCACGCGTCGGGCTCACAGATATACGTGTGTCAGCCAGGGGCGGACGGCAAGTTCGCCTGGGCCTTGAAAGCCCCAGAGGCAGAGCTTCATGACCAGCAAGGAGCGATTGTCGGCCGGCACTACGCCGGACCCACGTGGAAGGACAACGATGGAAGTGAAGTAACGGGTAAGGCCGTGGCGCGGGTCGATTCGCCGGATGCGGATTCAATCCCCTGGCTGCTTGTGACCACCACCGGTCATTCCGGGGACGGCGTGCTCAGCCGTGTCACCAGCATCCAGCGAATTCACACCAAGGGCGGGCTGCCGCCACCAGCAGCAGAATGCAATACCTCCAAGCAGAACCTCGAAGTGAAGAGCAGCTACACCGCCGATTACTATTTCTACGCGCCGGTGAAATAACGCTGGTTTAAGGATGGATCCTCGGGACGGCAGGAAAACGGGTCCCCCTTCGACAAGCTCAGGGCGGGGCCTCCGCGCGGGCTGAAGCCCTCAGTCGGGATGACAAATTGGGGGGAGAGAAGAATTTGGGCGGCCATGTCCGCCGCCCGTTTCATTCTCGCTAAAAGCTAAAGGCGAACCGCAGATCCCTCGACTCGCTGCGCTCGCTCGGGATGGACAATCCAAAAGCAGGTCCCTCCACTCGGGCTGAAGCCCTCGGTTGGGATGACAACACGTCGGGGAGGAAAAGTGGGCGGCCGATGAGGCCGCCCGTGGTGTTTTAGCTGAGAGCTGACGGCTGACAGCTTCCCTTACGCCTGTGCTGGCCGCTCTGGGGCGACGCTGGGCTGCTGGCCGGGGGCCGGCTTCAGCACCTGCTGCACGTCGTCCTTGGGCGGTGGAGCGTTGGGATTGACACGCGCCGGAAGCTCTTTGCCTTCGATGATCATCTGGATCTCGTTGGCATCGAGCACCTCGCGCTCCAGCAGCGCCATGGCGATCTTCTCCAGCGCCGGGCCGTTGGTGCTGAGGATGTCGGTCGCCGACTTGTAGCCTTCGTCCACGAAGCGGCGGACTTCCTGGTCGATCTTCTGCGCCGTCTCCTCGCTGAAGTCGCGGTGCTGGCTGATCTCGCGGCCAAGGAATATCTGCTCTTCCTTCTTGCCGAAGGTCATGGGCCCCAGGGTCGACATGCCGAACTCGCAGACCATCTTGCGCGCCAGGTCCGATGCCTGCTCGATGTCGTTGCCCGCGCCCGTGGTCATGGTCTTGAGGAACAGCTCCTCGGCCACGCGGCCGCCCATCATGATGGCCAGTCGCGTCTCAAGGTAGTCGCGGGTGTAGGTGTGCTTGTCGTCGATGGGCAATTGCATGGTCACGCCCAGCGCCATGCCGCGCGGGATGATCGTGACTTTGTGCAGCGGGTCGGAGTGCGCGCGCATGGCCGCGACCAGCGCGTGGCCGGCCTCGTGGTACGCGGTCACTTTCTTCTCTTCGTCGGAGAGCAACATGGACTTGCGCTCGGCGCCCATCAGCACTTTGTCCTTGGCCTGCTCGAAGTCCCACATCAGCACCGTCTTGCGGTTCTGGCGGGCGGCAACAAGGGCGGCCTCATTCACCATGTTGGCCAGGTCGGCGCCGGAGAATCCCGGTGTGCCGCGGGCCAGCACAGGAAGATCGACGTCGTCGTTAAGTGGAATCTTGCGAGTGTGAACGCGCAGGATTTCTTCGCGTCCGCGAACATCAGGACGCGAAACCACCACGCGGCGGTCGAAACGGCCCGGGCGCAGCAGCGCCGGATCGAGCACGTCAGGACGGTTGGTAGCGGCGATCAGGATGACGCCTTCGTTGGATTCGAAGCCATCCATCTCGACCAGCAACTGGTTCAGGGTTTGCTCGCGCTCGTCGTGTCCGCCGCCCAGGCCTGCGCCACGATGACGGCCGACCGCATCGATTTCGTCGATGAAGATGATGCAGGGAGCGTTCTTCTTGCCCTGCTCGAAGAGGTCGCGGACGCGGCTTGCGCCGACGCCGACGAACATCTCCACGAAGTCGGAGCCGGAAATGCTGAAGAACGGGACATTGGCTTCGCCAGCCACCGCGCGCGCAAGCAGGGTCTTGCCGGTTCCCGGAGGCCCAACCAGCAGCACGCCCTTTGGGGATGCGTCCGCCGAGCTTCTGGAACTTCTGCGCCTCGCGCAGGAATTCGATGATCTCTCGCAGCTCTTCTTTGGCTTCATCCACGCCAGCGACGTCTTTGAACGTCACCTTCTTCTGCTGCATGGAGAGCAGTCGCGCCTGGCTTTTGCCGAAGGAGAGCGCCTTGTTGCCGCCGGTCTGCATCTGGCGGATCATGATGAACCAGAGGGCGCCTAGGAGCATGAACGGCGCCAGGTTCAGCAGCCAACTGGGCCAGCCGCCGGCGGACGCGTCCTTGACAGTGATGTTGACGCCCTTGTCGCGCAGTTCCTTGATCATGTCGGTATAGCCGGACATGACGGTGGTGTGGAAACCTGCCTTGTCGTTCTTGAACTTGCCGCGGACCTCCTGGCCGATGATCGTCACTTCGCTGACGTTGCCTTGATCGACGTTGGAAAGGAACTCGGAGAAGTTGATCTCGCGTTCTTTGGCGCCCGAGCTGCCAGCCTTGACAACCTGCCACAGCAGGACGCCCGACAGCACGATGACCAGCCAGAACACGACCGTTTTAACCGTCGAATTCACTGAAAACTCCCCTGTAACCGGGCAGCAACAATTCTTCTGCTCAGCAGGTTAGATGCCGCCCTTAGACACCGGATGTACAAATTCCGGTCCCTTGTGATTGTAACCCGTGGCTAAACGGAACGGCGCAAGAGACTTAAACAAAAATGCTGGGGCTGGGAAGGGGTCGGTGCAGTGGACCGAAACGGGACCGATATTTTCGGAGTGTCGTTCGGATGACGGACTGCCTGCCCGAAGAGGGGAAGGGAGTCGAAGCGTGCTCAGAACAAAGCTGAGGGCCCTCACCTTGGCAATGCCTTGGCGCTTTCAGGAGAGAGCCTCGATTCTCACCGCGTCGCCGCTCCCCCTCCATGCATACGCTTTGGCCACCGAAAATCCGCGCACCCAAACGATTTGGTCACCCTTGAGGACCACCGGCCAATTCGGCCGCTGCTCGGCTGGGATGTGCTTCTCGGCGAAAAGCCGTTTCAATTTCTCTTCAGAGCCCGTGTGCGCCGGCCAAAGGCGGTCGCCGGGGCGCCAGTTGCGCACCGTCAGGCCCGGGCCGAGCTGATCGGCGGTTAATAAGTTGTCCGTCTCAATGCATTCCTGGGCGAGCCCTTCGCCGACGATCACCGCTCGCAGCGCGAGGCCGATTTCGGCGATATGTACTTCGCCGGGAATTGGCAGCGTGTATTCATACCCGACGGTCGCTGGTACCGGCACCCGCGCGAGCAGCTCAAGGCACTCACCTCTGAGTACCGCCAGCCATCCTCCCGGAAGCTCCGCCTTCGGTAGCTCCCCGCCCGCACAGCGCCGCAGCTTCTCAACGTGCTCGAAGTCGAGCGCCAGATCATTGGCTTCGGCGAACCGCCGGAGCAGCCGGCGCTGTAACGCCAGCGGGAGATCTGCGAAACCCTTCAGGCTAAGTTGCTGAAGTTGCATCCGGGCTTCCATCTCCGGCTCCGCCCGCGTCTGCCAATATTCCTCTTCTGCGCGTGCCAGCTCGGCCGCCTCGCTCAGAACCTGACGGATATTGGGGTTGTACTCGCGCTCCAGCAGCGGCAACAGAGCGTGACGCACGCGATTGCGCCGGAAGCGGTGATCGAGATTGCTCTCATCTTCACGCCAGTTCTGGCCGAGCGAAGTCAGGTAAGCCTCGACCTCTTCTCGTGTGACGCAAAGCAGTGGGCGCACGATACGGACCTGGGCCCCGCTCCGAACTTCAAGGCTAGGGTAGATACCCGCCAACCCTCGCGTGCCTGAGCCTCGCAGGAATCTCATCAGCACGGTCTCCGCCTGATCGTCCAAGGTGTGCGCGGTCGCGACGGAACCGAATCGCTGTTCCTCTGCGAGCCGGATAAGCCATCCGTAGCGAAGGCCGCGCCCCGCCGACTCAACACTCAGCTTGGCGGCCAAGGCATGCGCGCGCACATCGGCGCGCCCGGCAAAAACCTCCAGCCCATGCTGGCGCGCTAAATCAGCGACGAACGCCTCGTCGGCCTCCGCATCTTTTCCCCGTAGCTGGTGATTGAAGTGTGCGACAGCGAGCACGATGCCCAGCTCTAACCGCAGCTCCAGCAGAATGCGCAGCAGCGCGACGGAATCCGCTCCGCCCGACACGGCCAGGCAGACGCGGTCGCCCGCGCGCATCAGCCGTCGTTCGCGGATGTAGTGAAGTACTTTCGAGCGCACGGACTCATACTAAGGCAGATAAGAGGCCTTGAACCACGGAGAACACGGAGGGCACGGAGTTTTTTGGGACCAGTGCAGCGAGACTCGACTCTGGAAACCTGGGTTTTCCAAGGCCCTGGGTGATACATATCGGTTGTGCCGAGGGACGAAACACCAACGGCCGGGCTCTCAGTGCGCTCCGTGTCCTCCGTGGTGAACTAGCCCTCCTCGCTTAGACGAACAACTCCGGATCGGTCTGCATCAGCCGATGCAACTGGTCGGCCCAGAGCGGCTCCAGCGCGTTCATTTTGGCGATTGCGACCTTGGCTGCCATCGCGTGTTCCATCTTGATGGGCGTCGGCGCGAATCCGGTTGCGCGCGCTGCAGCAGCAACGGACAGATTTCGCGCCACCATACCTTCCAGCAACAGCATGGCGAAGAGCGCAATCTGCACATTGGGGCCACTGGTGATGGCGCCATGGTTGGGCAGAATCACCGCGCGATGCTTGCCAACGGCCTCGGCGGTCGAGCGCAGCCGCTCTTCATCTGACGCGAGTCCTTCGTAATCTTCCTCAACCACGGCAACATCGCCCGCCAGCAGGCAGCTCTCCTGGTCATAGATCTCGGGCACCTTACGGAAGGTGCTGAAGGTCACGGTCGCCGGAGGATGGGTGTGTAGCGCGCACACCAACTCCGGATTGTAGCGATGGATGACGCCGTGCAGCTCGACCGTTTTATTCACTCGTGCGTTCTTCTGCGGCGTGTGGTCCTCCAGGATATTGCCGCGGAAGTCGAGGGTCAGGATGTCGTGCGGCGTCAGCGTGCCGAACGACGGGCCAAAGCGGTTCATCAGCATGCGGTCGGGCGCGATCATGACACTGATGTGCCCGGCATTGGCCGCGCTCATCCCGGCGCGAAAGAGAATGCGCGCTGCGCAGCAGATGTCGAACTTGAGCTGGTCGAGGCTGACGGCGGGTGGGGCTGCGGCTACCATGGGACCTCCGTGATAGAGGGAATTCTATCCCACGCAAGAACAAAGCAACCGCGGATCTTCGCGGATGAAACGAATCCTTGAGTTCGAAAGAATCCGTGCTCCCCGCGAGATCCGCGGTTCGCGTAGCGGTTGTTGACGGGATAAGAGTGCCTCGGGCACGGCCCAACTCGACCCGGAAGAAATTCTCTGCCGTCCCCAAGGGGACTCGATATCTCTTCCTCGCCCACCCCGCCCTGAAAGAGTTTGTGTCATAGCTCAAGTCGGAACCAGACGTTGGAACAAACGCCGGAGGTTGATGCCTAATCAGCCGCGCAGCGGCGGGATGGTGTTAGCCGCGGGCGTAAGCCCGCGGTCAAGTGGGAGAATCATCGAGCCGCGAAGCGGCGGCACCAGCTATGACACAGACACTGAAAGGGCGTGGCTATCATCTTCCGTGGCGCAAAGCGACTTCAGCTTTACCATGTCGAACATTCTGACCATTCGCGGCGAGGTGATGGGGCGAAGAACAGCAGGACCGTCCCACTCGGACTGTCCTCAGTCGGGACGACGGCAACGAGGTTGAAGGCTGATAACTAAACGCTGACGGCTGACGGCTGAAAGCTAATGGCTGACAGCTACCCTACGGCCGCGTATCCGGCACGGTGATCGCGCGAAACATGTACGGCAACGCCTCGGAGACGATCATTGCTACCACGATCAGCGCGCCGCCGACCACCTGTTGCGGGGTCATGGTCTCCTTTAGCCAAAACACGCTGAGGAAGGCCGCCAACACCGGCTCCAGGCTGAACAGCACAGCCGACTCCGTGGGGCCTAGCTTAGTCTGCGCGGTTGCCTGTCCCCAGAATGCGAAGACCGTGGAGCCGAGCGCGAGATAAAGCGTCGCCCCAGCTACCGGCCAATGAGACAGCGCAATGAGGGCAGTCTGAAATCCGTATGGCGTCGGCAGAAATGCGGTAACGATGACGGAGACAACGCCGCACGCCACAACCTGCGAGCCCGCCAGCAGCCACGCTTCCGAGCGGCGCGCGAATGCGCCCATCATCACGATGTGTACGCCGCATAGCATGGCGCAGAGCAGGATCTCTACTTCGCCACGGTTCCATCCTGCCCACCAGCCACCCGGCAGATGGACCAGCAGGTAGAGTCCGTAGGTCGCAATCGCCGCGCCCAAGGCCGACGCCAGCTTTACGCGCTGGCCGATGGCAACTGCCACCAGCGGTGTGAACAGCACGTAGAGTCCGGTGATAAAGCCAGCCTTGGCGGTGCTGGTGAACCGCATTCCGTCGCTTTGCAACCAGAAGACAACCACCAACACCAGGCCAAGCCAGACGCCGTCCAGTACGCCTCGCCGGGTGATGGGAATGCCCTTGGCGCGAATGATGGCGAACATCAGCAGGCCAGCCAAAGGGAAGCGGATGCTCATCTGCGCGCCCACGGAGAGGCCGCCGTCGAGCACGATGCGCGTCATGGGAAAACCGAATCCCCACACGGTCGCCACCGAGGCGATGATAAGCACGGCGGTACCATGGGAGATGCCGCTTTGTGGCCTCTGCGCTGTCATGGGTCAGAAAGAAATTCAACCACGGATTTACACGGATGAACACGGATCAAGATCGGTCTGAAGCTGGTCGCGGCGACCTAGGCACGCGATAGGGTTCTTCGACTGCGCCCAGAATGACACCTTCGTTGAGATTAGGCATCAATTAAAACAAAAATTTCCGCGTAATCCGTGTTTCATCCGCGGTTGTCCTTCCCCTCAGATGAGCAAATGCTGCAAGAAACTTCCAGCTTAGGAAGGCTACGACGTGACGATCACGGGCCGGGCATGTTCTGCTGTGCCCTGATGAAGGCGTAGTTACTGACGTGCACCGAGCCCTGGAACGGCCGATTAATGTCAGCGATAGCGACCAACGCTAGTGCGATGAGCAGGGAAAAGGCAAACACCTGAAGTGTATGCAGGACTCTGTTGCCGGAACCGAACAGGCAGGACGAAGCTACGGTTACCCCACCTCCGACGATGAGCACAAACCAGAGCACCACGGGGAGCCGGGACGTGCTCTGCAGTATCCGGGTGCGGCGGTGTTCCGTGAGGGCGCTCAGTTCTGAGAGCGCATGGTCTTCGGCTGTGATCTCTGCCGGCGATGCCGCCTTGACGGACATCAAGGTCTTCCACATGTCCGCATTGATCTCTCCCGTTCCGCTGGGCACCTGGTTGGCAGCCATCTGCGGCCAGTCTTGATTGATGACCGCATCGGCATAACGGCGGGTTAGTTCCTGGAGTCGCGCGCGTTGTTGATCAGGCAGGCCTTCCGCGAGGCGATAGACATTCACCAGAGCGTTGCCCTCGAGATCTGCATTCGCCTCTGCAACGCCGAAATCTGTCCATACCGCGTAGAGCATGAACCCAAGAATGACCGCATAGGTTGTACCCAGAACGCTGAGTTGCCAGCCAATCTGATCATTGTGTTCGCGACGCTTTTCCCACGGCCAGATCCAGTTCAGCCCCGCCATAAACAGCAGTGCGCCGATCACCACGACGACGGCGATTAGGATACTTTGCGCAGTGTTCAGCATGGGTTATTTAGGTCCCCCAAGAGCGATCTCTTTTTCCCGGGCCATCTCGGTTGTGTCATAAGCCGGCAATCTTGCTCTGAATCTGGCAATGCCACCTCATTGCAGCGCGCTCTCGCGGATTCGCGGAGCTGGATTGACCTATACCATTGCCCGACCGATCCAATCCAGCTCCAGGTCTGCAATCGATCGAAAGCTCAGGATCTTCCGTCACCAGATGGCGGGCTTGTTAGTCCTCATCGCTGGGAGCGGCGATGCCCAAGAATACGAGGACAGCACGATTCAGCCGCACTATGTCCTGATCACCAAGACCTCCGGCCCGTGCGCCGATTTTTGATTTTGGAACCGTCGTGATCTTATCCACCATTAGCCGGCAGGCAGCGCGCAGCCCATTGCTTTCGGTCGGCTCGATCAGCAGCCGAAACAGAGGAGCATCAGTGGGGTCGGTCGTGAAGGCGCAAATTGTGATCGAATCCGTCATGTCGAAACGGTCGTCCTGGAGAATCACAACCGGCCGGGGTTTTCCAGCGTAGCCCTTGCTACCTGCAACGGTCCAAATTTCGCCGCGCTTCACATCCCGCCCCAATCAGAGACCGCGTCGATGAAGTCCTGGTCCTGTTTGGCGTGAGGACTGTTGGCAACCGCCAGCGACTGCCGATGTGCTTCGGTTACAAAAGCTGGCGAGCGCATGTCGGGGACCCAGATCTGTATAGGCCGTAACCCCTGTTGGCGAAGCCGCTGGCGGTGCGCTCTGACCTTATCTCGAGACGACTTGGAGTGAGTTCGCGCCGGCATCTTAGCCCCCCGAGTGGTTACATGTAACCTACCACAGTCGCCGTCGCAGTCCCAAACTCTGGAAGCGTAAAACTCTTGATCGAGCACGATAGAGGACATTCAACCACGGATTTTACGCGGATGAGCACGGATCACGATGAGCGCCCGACCCAGTCCAGCTGCAGGTCAGGAAGCGATCGAAACTCAGGATCTCCGGTTAGCAGTGGGCAACGATACTTCTGCGCCAGCGCCGCGGCGAACGCGTCAGCATAAGCAATCGGATATCGTCCTTTGAGGAGAGCCGCATCCCAGATTTCATCCGCGGTCGGCACTTCAATGGTTATAGGTAGCGTTCCTGACGACTGACGCCACGACTCCGCGAGTGTTTCACCGTACCGCTTGCGAAGGAAGTAATACACTTCGCCGACGTCAATGGCGCTCATGAAGAGGCGTGTGGTGCCCGCTCCGGACTCGTCGAGAATGTTGTCGACTGCATCCGTCGCGGGTTGTCGGCCGTTCATCCACTCCAGAATGGGCCACGAATCAAGGACACGAGTCTTCACGTTCGCGCTCCTCCTTCCGGAAGGCTGCGAACTTCTCCATTAAGTCGGGCATGTCGGCGGCGGCGCCCTTGAGCTTTCTCCAGGCAGCGCCCTTGGAAAGCACAATTTCGTGCCCGCGAACTTCCAGCGTTAGCTTAGAGCCCTCGGTGAGGTTGAGAGCGTCGCGAACCTTCTTCGGGATTGCGATTTGCCCCTTGGAGGAAACCGTAACCTTATCCATAAACGTATCTTACCATGAGTAAGTCAGCTTTGGGCAGAAATCGCGGAGGGTGCCCCAGGTCTCGCGGTTTTCGAGACCTGGGTCTTCCTTTGAGCACAGCCCACGGCATGTCTGGCAGGCGCGCTATTACGACTTCAACGTCTGCACGCCGCAAAAGCGGGTGGAGAAGCTTCGTTATATGCATCGTAATCCCGTGAAGCGCGGTTTGGTGGAGTCGCCGGAGCTGTGGCCCTGGAGCAGCTTTCGGGCCTACGCGTACCAAGAGGGGGGGTGGTTCGGGTGAACCAGTGGAGCGTGTTGAAGATGAAATTTCGCGAGACAACGAGTTTTCCATCGTGATCGGGCACACTCGCCCCGGTTCTCGAAAGCGCGGGGTCTGGCACACGCACCGGCAGGGAAGAAAGACCCAGGTCTCGAACACCGCGAGACCTGGGGCACCCGGCCCGAACTACCCACCCAAGCAAAACCTGCTTGGCTGGGGCACCCTTATCGGTTGACTGGGCCACGCGCCGGAATCGAGGCTTAGTTCGCCCTTTCACGCCCGATTGCCCTGCAGACATCTTTCACGGCATTCGCAAGCGTATGGGTTTTGGTGGCGAAAACCGCGTCTCCATCCTTGTTAAAAAGAGTAAACTTGTAGCCTCTGGATTGTCCCTGTGGTGTGCAGCACCAAGCGTACTTAGCCTCTAAGCGATAGTCGGCCTTGTCCTCGGCGTCCGTCAGCGCGACGCCCGCACACTTCGCATTAAGCTCTTTCAATAGATCAACACTTGAGATTCCGCCGTGAACCCAAACGCGAACAATACTGTTCGTGGGTGTGGCCGGCTGACCTACTGGGCCCGTCTGTCCATATGCAACTCCAATGCACGCGCCGAGCGCCAAAAGCCTCCGCTGGAACCGAGGCATCATAATTTCCCCTTCTGCTGATCTGCGCGCCCTGCTTTTCTGAAGTGCATATGAACTCTTGATTTGAGAGACCCACGCGAATACTTGATTGTCCCCGCCTGCATCTCTGCGTACACCTTAATCTTCGGATCCTCCGGGAGGGTTGGAAGGGTCGCCTCTAGGATAGCCCTCTCGTCCGATAGGCTCGCATAGAAAACAGATCTTCCATAGCTCGGTATGTCGACGGGCCAAGCCACTCTTGGTCCATCGCTACCTGATGACAATTCCGGCAGAGTCAAGGGCCCTTTATCCGTCCTCTCTCTGCGAGCGTCCTTCAGCGGTATCTTGCGCCCATCGGGTAGCTGAAAACCCGCGCCACAAACACGCACTGGGAACAGCGAAAGGTTTGTGACCGATACGCCAATGTCCTCGCCTAAGATCTTCTGCACCCTAAGGCGTTCCTGATCGCGTCGCCATGACCACCACGCCACGAAGCCTGTGAACGTCACTGTCGGCACTGCAATGAGCGCATCTTTGAGGAGTTGAAAAGTGCGCTCGGTCATATCATCGCCCCTGCGCAGTCCTTCAGCGGCCCGCTACAGCGCAGCAGCTTTGGCGTCAATCAGCCCTTTCACCCGCTCCACGAACGCCTCCGCCTTCACCGAGCCTTCGGCCTTGTCCTGGCCGCGGACCCGCACGTTGACCTCGCCAGCTTCCATCTCCTTGTCGCCGACGACGAGCTGGAAGGGCACCTTCTGCAGCGCGTGCTCGCGGATTTTGGCGTTCATCTTTTCGTTGCGCAGGTCAACGTGTACGCGTACACCGGCGGCCTTTAGCTTGTCGCCAACCTCGTTGGCATAGGCGTGGTGTTTTTCCCCAATCGGTATTACGACCACCTGCACCGGCGACAGCCATACCGGAAAATTGCCGGCGTAGTGTTCGAGCAGCACGCCGAAGAAGCGCTCCTCCGAGCCGTAGAGCGCGCGGTGCACCATGAGCGGCTGGTGCCGCTTGCCGTCTTCGCCGACGTACTCCAGCCCGAAGCGCTCGGGAAGGTTGAAGTCGAACTGCACGGTCGAGAGCTGCCACAGGCGGCCAATTGCGTCCACCAGCTTGATGTCGATCTTCGGCCCGTAGAACGCAGCTTCGCCGGGAATTAGCTTGTACGGGATGCCGCGCCGCTCCAGAACGTTCTTCAGCGAGGCTTCCGCCAACTCCCATTGCTCGCTGCTGCCGATGAAGGTCTTGCGATCATTCGGGTCCCAGGTTGAAAGCTCCACCTGGTATTGCTCGAAGCCGTACGTGTGCAGCGTGGCAAGGGCGAAATCCATGCAACCGCTAATCTCGTCCTCGATCTGCTCCGGGGTGCAGAAGATGTGTGCGTCGTCCTGGGTGAAGCCGCGCACGCGCAGCAGGCCGTGCATCACGCCTGAGCGCTCGTAGCGATAGACCGTTCCCAGCTCACCCAGCCGCACCGGCAGGTCGCGATACGACTTCAGCGAGTCCTTATAGATGAGGATGTGGAACGGACAGTTCATCGGCTTCATGCGATAGTTGGCGTCGTCCAGCTCCATCGGGGTGAACATGTTCTGCGCGTAGTAGCCTTCATGGCCGCTGGTCTTCCACAGGTCCACGCGCGCCACGTGCGGGGTGTACACCAGCGAGTAGCCGCGCTTGAGGTACTCGTTGCGCATCCAATCTTCCATCTCCTTGCGGATGAGGCCGCCCTTGGGATGCCAGAAGATCAGCCCCGGCCCCGCCAGCTCCTGGATGGAGAACAGGTCGAGTTGCTTGCCCAGCACACGATGGTCGCGCTTCTTGGCCTCCTCCATCTTGTGCAGGTACTCGTCAAGGTCCTTCTTGGAGAAGAATGAGGTGCCGTAGATACGCTGCAACTGCGCATTTTTCTCGTCGCCCAGCCAGTACGCGCCAGCGATATTGAGCAGCTTGAACGCCTTGATGCGCCCAGTAGACGGGATATGCGGCCCACGGCAGAAGTCGGTGAACTTGCCGGTCTTGTAGATGGAAATCTTCTCGTCGGGCGAGGTGAACTGCTCGATGAAGTGGCACTTCATGAAGTCGCCTTCCGACTTGAAGCGCTCCAGCCCCTCCTGCCGCGGCAGAAACTCGCGTGCGTAGGGCAGGTCCTGCTTCACCAGCTCCTGCATTTTCTTTTCTATGGCCTCGAGGTCCTCGGGCGTGAATGGCTTCTCGCGATAGAAGTCGTAGAAGAATCCGCTCTCGGTGGCCGGACCGTGGCCGAGTTTGGTCTCAGGAAAGAGCTCCAGCACCGCCGCTGCCATCAAGTGCGCCGAGGAGTGCCGATAGACCTCCAGCGCCTCTGGATCGCGCTCGGTCAGGATGCGCAGCTCGGCATCCTGCTCCAGCGGACGGGTGACATCCACGAGTTGGGCGTTGTTCTTCGCAGGCTCGGCGGACGCTGAGGCGGCTTCGCCGGACGACTTGTGTCCGTTGCCGCCGCTTCCGTTTGGCGACAGCGGCTTGATTTGCGCGGCAAGTGCGGCATCGGCCAGTCGAGGGCTGATGCTCTTTGCAATGTCAAGCGGGGAGGTCCCGCGCGGCACGTCTTTCACGCTGCCGTCGGGCAATTTCACATGAATGTTTTCGGTCATAATGACTTGAACCTATATGCAGCTCTCACGCTGCGGGCTACAAACCTCTGAGTTTATCGGAGTGCAGAAGCGAACGGCAATCGAAGCCTGAGGTGTTCGTTAACGGGATGTTCGTTCGCGCTGGGAGCGCACTTCCAGCACCAGCGCACCGATCAGAGCCGCCGCGCCCAGGGTGATGGCCACGGGAATGGCCACGTGCTTGTAGGCGTTGGTCATATCAATGTTGCTGCCTTTCATCATGCCATAAACGATGGTGCCCACGATACCCAAAAATAGTCCCGCACCCATGCCCGCGGCGGTGAACAGCAGCGTCGTAAACAGCACCCGGATAGTCGAGGTGAAGACGATGGAAACTTTGCTACGCTGCGGGTGGATGACAGGTACCGACATTGCCTTTAGAGTACAGCAACCGCGCGAGCCTGTGGAAAAGGTAGACACTTCCGCTTTTTCTTGACACGCGGCGACATTCGCAAGTAAATTCTCGCGACACATTTTTGCAGGTAGCTACCTGGTTAGGAGCGGGCATGAACAAAGGGGACCTGGTGGATAAAATCGCCGCCGCCAACGGCATCAGCAAAACTGCTGCCGGAGGTGCGATTGATACGATCGTCGATGCGGTCACGGCCGCCTTGAAAAAAGGGGACCGCGTGACTCTGGTGGGTTTCGGGACCTTCTCAATTTCGCAGCGCAAGGCGCGCAACGGGCGCAATCCTCAGACCGGCGGCGTCATCAAGATTGCCGCGCGTCGCGTCGCCAAGTTTACTCCCGGCGTCGAACTCAAGAAGGCCGTCAACAAGAAGTAGCTGCAACACTTTCGAAGGTTTGCGATCCTGCGGCAGGGCTACAACCTTGCCGCGTTGTTGTCTGCGGTCGCGATCCGATGTAGAGTGGGTTCCTTTTCCAACTCATTTGGGAGATACCGTTTTGCACCGCATGACGCTCGGCAATTTTGAACTCACCATCCTCTCCGACGGGATTTACATGAACGACGGGGGCGCCATGTTCGGGGTCATTCCAAAGGTCATTTGGGAGAAGCGCGCCACCCCGGACAAGCTGAATCGAATCCCGATGGGCACTAACTCGCTGCTGGTGCGCACCGGCGAGCACAACGTGCTGATCGATACCGGCATCGGCAACAAGCTCAGCGACAAACGGCGCGCCATCTATGACCACGAACCGCTGCTGCTGAAGAGCTTTGCCGACGCCGGCGTTTCACCTGACGACATCGACATTGTCATCAACACTCATCTGCACTTCGACCACTGCGGCTGGAACACCTATTACAAGGATGGCAAACCTGTCCCTACATTTCCGCGCGCCACTTACTATGTGCAGGAAGGGGAGTTGCAGCACGCCCACGAGCAGCATGAGCGCGACCGGGTCAGCTACATGACCGACAACTACGACCCGCTGGTCGCCAGTGGGCAAATGCACTTGCTCAATGGTGATGGCGAGATCGCGCCCGGCATTGCGGTAAAAACCTATCCAGGACATACGCGCGATCTGCAGGCGGTTATCCTGCGCAGTGCGGGCCAGACGGCGTGCTACCCCAGCGATCTGGTGCCGGACACTCTACACCTCGAACCCATGTGGGTGCTGGGCTACGATCTGTATCCCCTGCAGAGCATCGACAACAAGCACCGCTTCTACGACGTCGCTATTCCCGAGGGCTGGCTGGTCGTTTTCACTCACGATGCGAAGAAGCCATGGGCGTATCTGGGGCGCAATGAAAAGGGGTCGCCCATAGCTCGAAAGTTGGAGCAGACCGAGGCATAAACGTACTGGATATGCTACATTGTAGGCATACGACATTGTGGTACTTAAAAAGGGTGGGCATGGGGAAGAAAGACAAGAAAGACAAAAAGAAGAAGAAGGAAGGCGGATCTGAAAGCTCTTCAAAGACGCTGGATCTGCGCACCGTCGAGATGCCGTCGCGCCCCAAACCGCTGAAACCCGCCGACATCCGAAGTATGCGTGAGAGTCTGAACGCCAGCCAGGCGCTTTTCGCGCGGCTGCTGAATGTCAGCTCCAACGCGGTCGAAAGCTGGGAGCAGGGTATCCGCGAACCGCGCCAGGCGACTCTCAAACTGCTGCATATCGCACGCAAGAATCCGAGCGTGCTGTTGGAGTAGAGGACCCTCCGCTCCGGGTTCTTAAGCTCCGTATAGACACGTCACTTGACCGCGGCAATTAAGCATGCTGTCGCCGGGCTGCCGCTCAGGATTGCGTAGATCTCTACTGGACCGGGCGATCGCGCCTCCTCAACGTATCCGGTAAAGCCGATGTACTGGGAGGAGCTCCAAGGATGGGCGGCCTTGGCCATGCTTACGGGACGCCAGTCCCCCACAGCACCAAGCCCAGTGATGCTGCCCTCGGTCGCGGCGACGATGATGGACGGAGGCTGGCGGTTTTTGCGGTCCCAAGCCCAACCGGTGATTCGGAGAGCTGGTGCCGCCCAAGCGACATCGCTCATTACAACATTAGATTGCAATTCTCCCATACATTCATTTGCAGGCGCCAGGCTAAACTCCGACGCCAAAGGCTTGCCCAGCAGCCATGAATTTGGCTCATCAAAAATTGACAACCTCTTCTGCCGCATGTAGGGCACCAGGGAGGGCAAGTAATCTGGCTGCCAATAAGCCCATCGCAGCTGTTCAGAATCCGGCACATTGGTTACGAGGGACATGGCTGCAGCTTTGAGCTTGAAGCAGCGAATGCGTGCATGTATCAGTGGAGTCTCGGCATATCTTGCCCCTACCAGTATGATCACCGACAGAAAAATCTGCGCCAACAGAATGGCGACATCGCTCCAGCGGTGCCAAGCCGATAGTGCCCCCAGCAAGAGCAGTCCCATGGAACACCAAAACAGGAGAGAGACGGTCTGGTAGCGAGAGGAAAAAGCCTGGCTCACGCCCAAGCCCGAACGTCCGACTGCGGTCGTCAGGCCGGTTCCGGCAGAGAACAACAAAGTAAGAACAAGCTGGACGTCCAAGGGGCGGCGGCTTCGAATGTACGATGGCAACCGCAGAAGGAGGAAGAGACAGACAGCCAACCCAGCCACTCCGAAAACAGCCGCCGGGCGGAAACGACCACTACCGACCCATGAACTTCCGAAATATACGGCCACGTACTTCAGCATGTTGGCCGGCGTTTTCATGGAGTTCACGGCATACGAGGGGCGAATGTAGTTCTGCAGGTAAATGGCTGTGCTCAAAGCGCCCGCAATCGCATAGCTCACGGCGGCAAGGCGCAGTCGAAGCAGCAAGGCGGCGGCCAGCAGCAACGGCCAAAGCAGGTTTCCATTGACATACGACCACGTCGCTCCCAGTGCTGCGGCCAGGGACAACAGAAGATACGTCCAATTTGAAGACGGGCGGCTCGGCCGTTCGCTGGAGCGTTGCCAATAGAGCAGCAGTCCGACAAAAGAAAGGCTGGCGAATAGGCCCGGCAAGACAAAGCAGACCTGCATGCCCCATGTCAGGTTCTCCCATTGCGAGGGACAAAAGAGGCAGAATGCTGCCAGCCCGACGCCGGTCCGCCAGAGCGCCCCGCGCCAGCCGCCGAACACGCGCATGCTCCAGCTCAGCACCAGAAGGTGCAGAAGCTGGATCACGAAAATGCTCGACACCAGGAACACCTGCCGGGCGTGAAACCAGTACAGGTCCGCCAGCAGGAACAATTTCGAAATGGGCATTCGGTGCTCGTTGTACTGACTCCATAGCCAGTCGAGAGTGAACGGATTTCCCCCTTCGGCAGCGAACTTGATCTGAATCCATCCATCCCAATAGGGCAGGCTTGAGTAGCTGACCACCGCCATGTAGGCGGAGAAGACGATGGTGATGATTCCGCCTAGGAGAATTGCGTAGGAAAGGATGGAGGATGCATTGTAAAGAAAAGTCTTCTTGGCCAATCTTGGGCTTGTTGTCACGGAAGCTGAGCAGCCGCGAGCTGTTCGTGGGCCAGTTCTCCGCGCAGTAGGGTCTCAAAGAAGCGGTCCACCGCGTCGAGGATCTCGGTTCCGCTCTTGGCTTCGTAGACCGACTTGCGCAAGTGCGCGCCGTGCGGCACTCCATGCGTGAACCATGAGGCGAATTGCTTCATTTTGCCTTCTGCGCCGCCGATCCGCTCCTCCACCAGCATAGTGAAGTAGGTGCGAATCATCTGGTAGCGATCGGCGTCGCTGGGCTGATCGTAGGCTCCGGTGCGCGTGTACTGCTCGATCTGGCGGAAGATCCACGGATTGGACGCCGCACTGCGCCCGATCATGACCGCGTCGCAGCCGGTCTGAGCGACCATTGCGGCGGCGTCTTCGGGTGAGCGCACATCGCCATTGCCAATCACGGGAATCTTGACGGCATCCTTGACGGCCGCAATCCACTCCCACTGCGCCTGTCCGCTATAGCCCTGCTCGCGGGTGCGAGCATGCAGCGCCACCCCCGCCAGGCCACACTCGTCGGCCATCCTTGCCAGCTGGATGTGCACCGTTTCCTTGTCGCTCCAGCCAGCGCGAAACTTCACCGTAAACGGAATCCTGACCGCGGCGCGCACCGACTCGAAGATGTTGCGGATGAGCGGCAGATCGCGCAGCAGCCCCGAGCCCCCATTGCACTTCACGACCTTCTTAGCCGGGCAGCCGAGGTTGAGGTCCACCAGGTCGAAGCCGAGGCCCTCGACCACGCGCGCCGCCTCGGCCAGCGTCGCGGGATCGCTGCCGAACAACTGCGCCGAGATGGGGTGCTCGTTGCCATAGAACGTCAAATACTGCTTGGCCTTCTTGTCCTTATGGCGAGTGATGCCGTCGGCCGAGGTGAACTCAGTCATCATCAGGCCGCAGCCGCCCAGATTGCGAATGAAGCGCCGGAAGACGGTGTCGGTGATGCCGGCCATGGGCGCGAGCACCGTCGCCGGACGAATTTCGACGCCACCGAGCACGACGGACGCAGGCACGCGGGCCTCCGCAGGGGCGGTGCGCTCAGCCGGATTGTCGAAAAACTTGTGCACGGTGAGATTGTAACGAAAACAGTCCTGCGACGGACATACGCGTATATGCGGGGCTCATTTCTTGGCAGAGAATGCGCCTGATCTGAGTGTAATCAGGGGGTAGCATGCGAAGAGTAGCGGCACAAGGTTATCGTCAGTCTTTAGCCGCGATGAACTCGACTCTCAGACGGCAAACCTCTTACGAATCACGGTTCCGGGCTCCCAAAGACGTTTAGTTTTTTCCTCAGTTGGAGCTTTTCCCAGTCATTTAGTTCGTTCTGAGCCCTCTGACACTCCGCCTCAGCATTGAGGCAATTAGTAGCTTGGTTAAGCCTATCCTGTTGTGTTTTCGCGGGATCTTGCGACATGGCTTCCAACTTTGCTTTTTCCCTTTTTGCCGCGTCACAAGCGCGCCTCACATTGCGCCTCAACCGACTCCGTTCTCGCCAATCTGCAAACCGAGACATCGCGCAAAAGTATACACATGCCGAACAGGGACCCGCCATGCAAATCAGCAAGGCCATTCGAATTCGACACATCCTGGACGAATGTGAGCTGCCGCCGTAACTGAAAAGCCCCCGGTTTTGGACGGGGGCCTTCCTGGAACAGTTGCGAATCGAAGAACTCACTTCTGCGCGGCTTCGGCCTTGGCCGCCGCTGCTTTGCCAGCATCGGACTTCGCATACTTGCGGCGGAAGCGCTCGACCCGGCCCGCGGTGTCCACCAGTTTCTGTTTGCCGGTGAAGAACGGGTGGCAGGCGGAGCAAATCTCCACGTTGATGTCGCCCTTGTGGGTCGAACGGGTCATAAAGGTGTTGCCACATGCGCAATGCACGCGCACTTCGTCATAAGCCGGATGGATGGCTGCTTTCATAGGACTCCTAACTTGTTGATCGCAAACTTTAATTTTACCGGAAATTGGGCGGCAGCGGTAATCTTTTCCAATACAAGATGAGCCTGAAGGAGGGATCGGTTTCCAACGCAAGATGAGCCTGGAGCAGGTGGCATGCTGAGGATTGACCACGAGCGTGCACCAAGCAGAGAAGCTGAACCTGGAGCAAATCGAAGCTTTCTTACGAGCCAGCGAGGAGATCCGGTTCAAAGGGGAAACCCGAGAGCAGGTTTATTCCTGGATCGAGACCGTGCTGCGCCAACAACAGTACGTACAGCAAGGCCGCAAGGCGCGCGGCTTGCTGCGCCGTTACTTGGAGAAGATGACCGGACTGAGCCGGGCGCAGGTGACGCGGCTGATTGCCCGCTATCAGGCCAGCGGCATGGTGCAAGCGGCCAGCTACCGGCGGCACCGCTTTGCGCAGCGCTATACCTCGACCGACATCGAACTGCTGGCCGCCGTCGATGAGGCGCATGACAGCCTCAGCGGACCCGCCACCCAGCGCATTCTGCAGCGCGAATACCAGCACTACGGCAAAGCCGAGTACGCGCGGCTGGCGACCATCTCGGTGGCCCACCTGTACAATCTGCGCCGCCAGCAGCGCTATCGCGAACGCCGACTGACCTACCACAAGACCAAGCCCACCCCCGTGAGCCTCGGCGAGCGGCGGCGACCCGATCCGCAAGGCCGGCCCGGCTATCTGCGGGTGGACACGGTGCATCAGGGCGATCAGAACTCGGCCAAAGGCGTTTATCACATCAATGCGGTCGATGAAGTGACGCAGTGCAAATCGTGGCGGCTACGGAGCGCATTAGCGAGGCCTGCCTAGAGCCGGTGCTGGTCGCCTTGCTACGCCAGTTCCCCTTCCGCATCCGCGGCTTTCACTCCGACAATGGCAGCGAGTTCGTCAACCAGGTCGTGGCCCGTCTGCTCAACAAGCTGCTGATCGAGCAGACCAAGAGCCGGCCCCGGCACAGCAACGACAACGGACTGGTGGAAACCAAAAACGGCGCGGTCATCCGCAAGCACATGGGCTACGGCTACATCGCCGGCGAACACGCCCAGGCCATCCATGGCTTCTATGCCCAACACCTTAATCCCTATCTCAACTACCATCGTCCCTGCGCCCAGGCCGACATCGAGGTCGACGAAAAAGGCCGCCAGCGCCGCTATTACCGACGCTATCAGACACCGCTGGAGACCTTGCTGGCCCTGCCCGGGGCAGCGCAGTACCTGCGCGCCGGGCTTAGCGTGGCTACCCTCGAACGCATCGCGGCGGTGCGCAGCGACACCGAGGCGGCGCAGCAGATGCAACACGCCAAGCGCCAGCTCTTCCAGCAGTTCCTCCCAGCGGCCTCAGGACGGTGACCATGAAACCAAAAAAAACTCGCGGTGGAAATGACGGTTGTGGAAAGCCCAAAAACGGGGCTTCCCACAACCTTGGAAATCGCTGCGCGATTCCCACATTCCCACCGCACGACTACTGCTATATTTTTTGGGAAAACCTTTTTCCGAAAGGAGCCTTCCTCACCGCCTGCACCTCTCGCTTCAGGCTCATCCTTCGATTAGAAAAGACTAGTCGGTACCGGGCCGCGCCCCTCTCGATCGTCGCTTGCGATTGGATTCGTCAACCGCCGGAAAAGATTCGTCACAGCGACTGTGGCAGAGGGTTAGTATGAATGCTGACAGCACATTTACCCTCTAAACAGAGCGAGGCGTTCTGCCTTTGGCTGTGAAGCGCGTGATCGAAGGTGTGCACATCGTCCCGATGGGGATGGCAAACGCCTTTCTGATCGAGGGCGACGACGGGTGGACACTGATCGACGCTGGTTACCCACGTAAGGAGGCAGCCGTCTTTGGGGCGATCCGCGGGCTTGGCCGTTCGCCAGACCAGCTCAAGCACCTGATTTTTACTCACGGCCACCCGGATCACATCGGCAGTGCCGCCGCTATCGTGCGGGAAACCGGTGCGAGGACCTACATGCACCCGCTCGATATCCCTATCGCCGAGAGTGGAGGTCCTTTTCGGCCTCTGAGGGCGGCACCGGCTCTGTCGCGGCGGGTGATGTGCAAGCTGTTTTTCCATCCCGACGAGCGAGTCGCGCCGGTTGCAATCGACCAGCCTCTGACCGCTGGGGAAATACTGCCCATCGCTGGCGGCATCGAAGTCATTCATACCCCCGGGCATTGCGCGGGACAGGTCGCGCTACTGTGGCGTCCGGGACGAATGCTGTTCGTGGGCGACGTGTGCATGAACATCATGGGCCTCGGTGATCCCGTCGGCTTCGAGAGTTTGCAGGAAGGTCGTGCGAGCCAGCGCAAAGTTGCCGGTCTTTCTTTCGACGCTGCCGGATTCGGCCATGGCCCGCCTATCGCCCACGATGCGTCGACGCGTTTCCGCAATAAGTGGGGCAAGGAATCGCCTGCCTGACATGGGAAGCGCCTGCTTCGGGCCGAAACCGGAAATTCAAACTGACCCACTACCCGATTATGGAGCGGCTTGCCAAATGGACGGCCGGCGGTCAGCATTGTCCCGGAGGCGATATGTACCGACCGCGAGTCATTGACTTTACCCTTATCGCACGCCTGCTGTTGGCTGTGACGGTTTTCATTGCACTGTCTTCCAAAAGCCCGGCGCAATCGGCGGGCACGTCGCCAAATGCGACCCCGCAGAGCGCGCAGTCCCAGGCCGTTTCGCCACAATCTGCAGCGGCAAGTCCCAGCGACGACTTGGCGCAAATGCGGACCGACCTGGACCGGATGGACAGTCTACTCGGCAACATGAGCAGCGAAATCGAGTTCCTGCGCGACCAGAACCTGCAGATCCTGTTGCGCACCAATGCGCAGATGTGGACGATGCTGATCCGCGACTTGCGCCGGCAGGTTGACCGCGAAGAAAAACAGCGGAGTTACTACGGGATACATCCGGCAGGCGACAGCGCTGCGTCACCGATAAAGCCGCGCTAGAATCAAGGGAACGCCAGGCTCACTCCGAAAGTGAGTTCGCGGGTTCGTCGTCGGCGATCCCCAACTTCTCTTCGAGTTGCGCGATCTCGGCCATCAGGCGATGGTCATAGCCCTTGAAATTTCGCAGGCGGTAAAGAAACTCCCCCAACAGCATCAGCCGGCAACAGACAATCACAAAAAATACCAGTGCCAACGATATGTCAAGGTTCTGGTGAAAGCGGCTGTAGGCTTCCGTGTCTCCGCGGGCCGCCGACCGCAGCGCAACGACCTCGAGAAAAATGCCGCCCACGAAAAGGGCGCCAAGAATAGATACCAGGATGAAGGTCCTGGTGATGTAAAGCAACGTGCCGAATGCATTGTTCTGGCACTCGCACAGGTTGAAGAGCTTGGCGTTCACCGACAGAAGCCTGGCCTTCAGCATCCAGGTGTTCAACTTCTGGGGCGGCAAAGACAGGAAATGACGGATAGTGTCAGCGTACAACGCGACCATTGTGCTGACGATGACCAGCAAGATCTCCAGCGGAAGTGCGTGCCTGTGGAGCCATTCAGCGAGGGCAGAAAGCATACTTTTGGGCAATATATCACGCAGGGCGGGTGGTCCGCGCGCAGTTGGGGCGCGGGGGCGGGTGGATCGCTATCGGCGCCGCAGGAAGTTGCGCTATACTCTGCCGTCGCAGGAACTGGAAGAGGGACCCTACGGTCGCACCTGGCTACTATGAATCATAAGCAGTGGACGTACGATATTCATCCCAGCATGCAAATGCTGCGGTCGGTCATCTCCGGAATGGAGCTGAAAACCGGGCGCTCGCTGGAAGAGTGGCTGCGTTTCGTCACAAGCAAGGGACCGAAGGGCGAAAAGGAGCGCCGCGACTGGCTGAAGAAGGAGCACGGGCTGGGGACAAACTACGCAACCTGGATCGCGGCGCGCTCCGTTGCCAAAGGGGACGAAGGCGAGGACCCCGACCAGTATCTGAAGCATGCCGAGGATTACGTTGACAAGATGTTCGCTGGGCCGAAGGAGCACCTGCGGGCGATCTACGACGAGATCCTGAGCTATGCCAAGACCTTGGGCAAAGACATCCGCATCTCACCCTGCCGGACCATCGTGCCCATTTATCGCGAGCACGTCATCGCGCAAGTGAAACCAACCACCCGTACGCGCATCGACCTCGGCCTGGCGCTGAAAAACACCAAGGCGCCAAAGCGGCTGATCGACACTGGAGGTCTTGCGAAGAAAGACCGCATCACCCATCGCATCGAAATCAGCGAGCCGGCCGACTTTGACCAGGAAGCCCGGCGCTGGCTGCAAGTGGCCTACGAAATGGACGAGTAAGGCCAAACGGCGGTGCCGCGGATTTGGCGTCTGCGAAATCCGCGGTTGCCGTTCGCTTTAGAATTTCTCTGTGCTCTCTGTGCCTCCGTGGTGAAAAGTGGTTTTGCTAGAAGTGAAACCCGAGCGTGCCCGTGATGGCGCGTGGGGTTACGTAGTGAGTGCCGCTGAACGTAGACAGAAAGTTGTACAGCGCGTAGTTGTTCGTCAGGTTGATGAAGTTTACCTCCGCGCTCCATCTGTACCTATCGGTCTTGAACAGGTTGTCATCTCCAATCGCTAGATCGAACAGGTTGCGGTGCGCAATTCGGGGTGGATTGTGGTCGTCATTCTCGGTTCCTGGCGCCGGTACCCGGGTGAGCGTACCGGCGAACTGCGATGCCGGACAGATAAAAGGCAGAGGAACCGTAGGAGTCGCGTGCACACCATTGCAAGTGAAGCCGGCCTGGAACTCCTGATCGGCGGTCAGGGGGATTCCGCCCGGATCGGTCATGGTGATGGCGGGCAACCCGTTCAGCGTGGTCGATTGCGGGCAGTCGTTGAAATCGGAGATTCCGTAACAGGGCACGGCACCGGCGACTAGTCCGCTGTCGTAACGCCAGTTGAAGCCGAACCACGGGCCCCGCTTCCACGGCGTCTGGTACTGCAGGTGCACGGTCTGGTTGAACGACTCGTCGTGATCGATGCGGAAAACCCCCGTGGCCCCCGAAGGAACGGCTCCTGCTCCCGCGGACTGCGGCTCGAAGAACCGGGCAGCGACACTGGACATTACCACCAGTGCGCTAAAGCCGTGATACACCGGCACGCTGACCCGCAGTGCAAAGCCCGGAATCTTTGAGTTATGCCATTCGATCGGGAAGGTGATCGGTGTACTGCCCAGCACGCTGAAGTCGTAGGCGCTATGGGTATATTTCCAGATGTACTCGCCGTCGATCACCATGAACTTTCCAATGGCCTGTTGCAGGCCGGCATGGAATTCATTGCGAAAGCCGGGAACCAATCGCGTCAAGTCAGTTGATGAGCAAGCCAGAAGCGGATTCAGCACGGCGTTGGCGCACCCCAGGCTGGAGAGCACAAGGTTCTCGTTGAAAGGGGTCTCCATTGTGCGCGCATAGGAGACGCGCAGAACGGTGTTGGTCTTCTGGACATTGTAGGAAATTCCCACGCGAGGTTCCGCCTGGGTGGCTGTGGACAGACCATTGTAGAAGTCTCCGCGAATTCCCAGGTTGAAGCTCCAGTTTTTTACGTTGATATTGTCGATCACGTACATCGCGACTTGCTTAACATCGGTGTGGCCAACGAACGGGAAGAGGACCCCTCCGCGAGTTAGGTCATAGGGCAGCAGAACGCTGTTGAACAACGGATACAGCCCGGAATTGGGCGCGTTCGGATTGTCTGGGGTGTTCGGCTGATATCCAGCCGCCGCGCATTGCGACGGGTCGGTGAATCCGTTGACCGGGACGGCATTCATGTTTAAGCAGGGCGCGTTGTACGTGGCATCGATAATCCCGAGCTGGTCATTCTCGTTCAGGAAAGTATGCTCCTACATTATGCCAGCCTTCCAGTTATTAATCCCCTTCGTGTAGCTGAGGTTCACAATCGCGCCGGCATTGAGAAGGCTGCGTTGCTGGGCAACGGTTTGCCTCTGCAAGTTGGGAGCGCCAAGGTCGTTGAAGGGGTCATTGCTGGGGTAGTAGTTGTAGGCGTCGCGCCGCACATAGCCCGTCACGTTCAGGACGGTATTCGGATTGATCGTGTAGGACCAGGTAGGCGCGATATCGAAGGTGAGAATTTTGTTACGCTGATCGGTCGGCCCTAGTTGAACTCCCGTGATGGGGTTCAAATCAGGAATCCCGTTAATATCGTGATACTGCTGGTCATACGAGTTCGGGGTCTGGAACCACGAGCGCGTAAATTGAAAGTTGAGGTGCAGCGCGCTCTTTGGTGAAAACACGTAGTCAAAGCGGTTGAAGAAGTTCTCCTCGTTGCCCTTGTCATGGATGACCGCGAACTCCGGCGGGTCAAGAAAGCGACCGGTGTTGAGCAGATTGGTCGCGAAGAATTCCCCCCAGTTCTTGCCGCCATACGAAAAGTTCGCGTCCAGGTTGGAGCTGCCAAACGACCCGTAGGAAGCGGTGACGTCGCCGTGCGGAGTCGTCGCGCCCATTCCCGAACGGGTGGTCACAGCGATCACCAGACTTGTCTTGTCTCCGTACTCCGCGGACGGTGCCCCGCCGATGACCGTCATCGATTGCACCGCGTCGAGCGGAATCTGGTTGGAGAAGACCTTGCTCTGCTGGTCGGTGATGGGCTGCCCGTCCAGCGAAAAGGAGTTTGACGCGTGGTCGCCGAGTCCATGAAACAGGCCGTTGGAATCGGCGGCGATCCCTGGGGATACCAGCGTGACCATCGAACTCAGCTCCGAAGAGGCGCTCTCCAGCGGAACCTTGTCGAACAATTGCCGGTCCACGTCCGTATGGAACGTCGGATCGTTCTCTAAAAGGTCGCTCGCGCTGGCTTCGACAGTAACGTTTTGAGCGGAGCCTACGATCTGTAACGCTACTTTGAGGTCAAGCGGCACGGCGGAATGAACATCAATATCCTGAGCATATTGACCGAAGCCGGTCGCGGTAACAGTGAGGTGGTACGGATTAAAAGGGACGTTCGTGAAGCTGAATCGCCCCGCGCTGTCGGCGGTGGTTGACCGGTTGAATTGGCTGACGGGATTGTGAATCTCAACTGTAGCGCCCGGTACGACCGCGCCAGTAGGATCGGTAACCACGCCGCTGAGCGATGCACTTCCCGTGGTCTGCGCACTGGCGCTGATGAGGCAAAGCGCCAAATACAGAGCCGCCACCGCGAACGCACTAACTAATTTATGCCGGGAAGCTGCCCCGGTTTTTTCCTGGCTTGAAACCATCTCTTCTCCAATTTCACTGGCTCTCTCACAATGCCGGCTCGCTAAAAAATTGTGCGAATAACATCGGAAAGAACAGGGGAAAAATTGCCATTGAGTCATGGACGTGTCACCGGAGGTGACATTACATTCCCATTCTGGCGATTGGATTAGAGGGTGGGCGGTGCGCGGGAAGGAAGTCTGTGGCCAGCTTGCAGTGACGCGTAGTTGACAGCTCGAAGCGTGGTCCGAATCCACCGTGGATTCAGCAGGTCACTCTGGGGCAACCTCGGCATAACGATGGCGCTGTGCCCAACGCGACAAAGTTCGCATTGGTCGCCTGAGTTCAGGTTGGAGTCCGATTGCGTGGAACTGGTGGACACCGTGAGAGGACTTGCCGCGGATGGGCCGATCGCATGCACCAGGGGGTGCAGCAGGACGTGCACAAACAACAGTAACAGTAGCCATCCCCGCAACTTCACCGCATTCCTCGCTGGCGCCCGAGATACGAATTACTCCTATTGTCATGGAGAGCCGCGCGGATGTAAAGGGAGGGAGGCAAAAGACTGGGTTCTCACGCCCCCACTTCCTGACGCTCCGGGGCCTCGGCGCCCAGCGGCGCAATCTTGCGCGC
Organism: uncultured Acidobacteriaceae bacterium; assembly: GCA_963782275.1. Taxonomy (GTDB): domain Bacteria; phylum Acidobacteriota; class Terriglobia; order Terriglobales; family Acidobacteriaceae; genus Bog-257. The sequence goes on from CAWAJA010000022.1 coordinate 532,382, forward strand.
GTAAAGATTGATGCCTGGCATAGCGCTCAGCCCGTGGGCGAAGATGCTGAGCAGTACGGTGACAATCACTGCCATCCGGATGGTTGCCTCTCCGGGCAAATGCATTTCCTGCTCCAGATACACCAGCCCGAGGACGATGGACGCCAGGCCGCGTGGGCCGAACCAGCCCATGAAGATCACGCTGGCGGTGCTGAGGCGGGTGCCGATGAGCGAGATCGCCACCGGCAGCATTCGCACCACGGTCAGGCTCAGGACAGCATAGAGCCAGGCCGCCGGTCTCACCTGCGGCCAATTCCGCACTGCCGCCAAGCCAAACAGGAAGAATACCGAGAGGTTGAGCAGTTGTCCCCATTCCTCGGTGAACTGGACGCTATGCTTCCCGGCTTCCTTGAATCTGATCTGCACTGCCAATCCGGCGACGAAGGCCGCAATGAACATGCTGGCGCCCACCATCTCGGACACCAGCAGGCAGAGCAGCGGCAGTGCGACCACGCCGATTTGCTGAAACGATTCTGCCATCCACGCCCTGCGGCGCGCGAGGTCCAGCAGCCAACCACCGGCCAGGCCAATCGCTGCCCCGACCAGCGCGCCAACCACTAACTGTTCCAGGATTAACCTTGGCAGGTGGGTTGCCTGACCTTCGCTCGTCCCGGCCACGGCGAGGGCGATGAAGAACAGCATGAACGGGACGGAGAGTCCGTCGTTCAGGCCCGCTTCCACGTTGAGCGCCTCGCGAATGCGCATCGGCACGCGCGGGCTGCTCACGATAATCTGTCCCAGCCCGGCATCAGTGGGCGCAAGAATGGCGCCCAGGATGCCCGCTTCCCAGATGGACAGTTGTGGGAACACCAGCTTCGCGACGACAGCGCCCAGAAGAATCGTTAGCAGCAGACCAGTACTCAACAACCGCGCCGGCAGATTTTCGATGCTTTGCAAGACCTTCAGGTCGGTGCGGCTGGCATCGGTAAACAGCAGCATCACCAGGCCGACTTCGGCCAGGCCGAGGAAGATCTTCGAATCAATCCCGGCCCTGAGAATCCCTTGCAAGTCGGGGAACATCAGCATACCCGCCACCGTGAACACGATAGGCGCGGTTACGACCGTCTGTTCCAGCCGCCGCGACACCAGGCTGTAGAGGAAGAGAAGCAAAACGAAGGTGGCGAGCGGTATCATCGTCAGTCTTTCCTCTCAAGCAGGGATGTCATCCTCGCCTTTAGTGTACCGTCTCAAAAATACGCTCACATAATCGTTGCACCTTCGCGAAGATCGAGTCCGCCGTCGCGGTCCAGACGAAAGGGTGCGCGCTGAGATTGGAAGACTGGATGAAGCTATCGATCTTGTCCACCACTTCTCTCACGCTGCGAAAAGTTCCGCGGCGGATGACTCGCTGGGTGATCCGGTTAAACCAAGTCTCTACCTGATTCAGCCAGTGCGCACCGTCTTTGGGCTTGGTCTCCAGCGTCCTGCGCCCGCTTTAATGCCTGAGGTAATGTTTTCTGCTATCTCAGCGGTTAAAGGCGGATTCAGAGTCTACTCTTAATGAGAAACTTCTACCGTAATATGCCCTTGACTCGATCCACTCTTGCAGTAACAAGCTGCGTACGATTCAGAATCGAGGTGCTCGATGGCGCAATACGGTCCTCGTACCTGGCCGGCCGGTACTTTCGCAGCCGCGCTGGAAACGTTATATAGCTTCAGCCATCGCTGGCGAGCTTTCTGCTCACTCCCGACTTGCCGGTAAATACTTTCCAGGTTGGCTGCATTAATTTGCCTCGCTTTCCATTCCTGCGAGAATTGATACTCTTTTTTCCATCGTCCCGGGACCTTGCTGGTTGCTTGTTCTAGATTAGTTAGATAGTAGGTTGACTGGTCGGCAAGACTACCGTCGCCGTTGAAAGTTACCACTCGAAACGCAGGATTCCGGTTATCGACGGGCGTAATCGGCGGGTTGATGAGGACGAATTCCTCTCTCGAACCCACAGGTCCAATTAGCCTGAAATCATCGGTGTGAGTATGGCCAGCGAAGCTTGCTATGATCGTATCTTGGTAATTTTCCAGTAAACTATCAAATTGCGAAGTCCACGCCGGATTCCATAGCGGAACGACGGCTTTCTGAGCACATGGCGCCAGCCGGCGCAGGGCTCTCCTTGGCGAGGGATTCATACTCATGCATCGTCGCGGCGACATCGATCCCCGGTGGAACGTGAAACAGAAGCCAGACCTTTTCGTGGGCTTGCCTGGCCGCGGCGAGGCTCGATTCCAGCCACGCGAGAAGGTCGTTGGCCGCATTGGAGGCCGCGGGAGCACAGCCCTGGCTGAAGCTGGCGGGCTGATACCGGTACGAGAAAAATGCCGTGTTCAGCGAAATTACGCGGACGCCGGGGACCACCGGGTGCGGCACGTTGTAGATGCCCATCGCCTTCCATTCCTTCTTGAACCCACGATCTGCCTCCACGGTCTCGCGGGCGAGTTCCGCCGTGTCGTTCAAGAATCTTCCATGGGCCTGCATGCTGTTGTCCCCACACTCCTCGTCGTTATTGCCGGGCGTGACCAGGATCTTTGTGTCCCCGAATCGCTTGCGGAATTCCCAGTGCCAGAAAACTCAGCGTCTTAAGCACAAAGGCGCGATAGTGTTCGCGATCGTTGTCGTGAGTAACCGTCGCATAGGTCTGGGGAAATTCGTGCGCCAACAGGTCGCCGGGCACCATGATGAAGGCTGGATGCGGCAACGTCACCCGCATCTGGTCTAACGCCGAGCGCAGGAGCCACCAGTTTGTATCCTGGCCGTACTGGCTGAAGCGAGTGAGCTTGGATCGCTCAAGGATCGTCTCCCACTGCGTAGGATCTGCTGCGTTAAGGTCGGCGACCAGGTCCAGGGTCGGCCATCGGATTGAAGTGAATGTCCGACACGACCAGGAACGTGTTGGCCGGAGGTTCGCTGGATTGGATGATGGCGGAGGACGCGAAGAGAACGCAAAGAAGCGCCGACAGGTAAACGAATCGGCCTCTACCTGATGAATTGAGTCTTCCGGCGTGAACGCCAATCTTTTCTGCCGACAGCATTTCCTCTAATCTTCGATTGGCAACTTCGGAAGGGCCGAAGCGCAAGTCTTGCGCACCGTAGGCGCAACATAGGTTAGCCCAGCGCTTCCAGCGCTGGGTAGCCGAATCTCGAATTCGACCAGTCCCGTAGGGACGGCACCCGGAAGGCCCGCGATCGGTTCTGTGCCGTGCCTACGGCACTCATCATTTAGTTAGTCCGATCGCCCACCCAGCCCTGAAGGGCTGGGCTAACCTATTTCGCGCCTACGGCGCTTATCGTGGTGCGTCCCCCTTCATCACAGGATGTCAACGGAGCCACACCGACTCACGCCCGACCTATTCCGGCGTCCGGCCCATGGCATGAATGATCTCGTCGTTTGCCTGTGTGTAGTCCAACTGCGACTGGAGCAGTAGCGTCTTCGCGTCGACTCCTGGGCGGTGGCCATGTCAGCCTGTGAGCTCAGGGCCTCTCCTCGCACCAGTTCCTCATGCAGTACCCGATTGGATTCGGTGCGCAGAGCCAGCAGCTCTTCCGACACCTTCAGCATTTGCTGGGTCCGTTCCACTTTGTTGTACGCGGTCTGCACTTCCACCGAAACCTCATCCGTGACCCGGGCAAGGTTCTCTTGCGCCTGCGAAAGCTGGGCCTCGCGCTCGCGGAGGATGGCGCGCTTGCGCCCGGAGTCGAACAGATCGTAGCCAAAGTGAATACCAAAGGTGCCGAAATTACGGGCCAGAAACGGAACGTTGTTCTGGTAGCTGTAACGCGCGAAGGCTTCGACATCCGGCACCCTGATATCGGCTTTGGCCAGGCGGACGGCGGCATTCGCCTTCTCGACCTCATCGCGCGCTGCGATGATCTCGGGATGCGCTGCGAGGGCCTGAGTCACACAGGTTTCGCGCTGGCAGGATTCCATGGACTCCACCGTGTTGGGATCGAGCTCCAGCGCAGTGTTGAGGGGCAGCCCCATGGCATCGTTGAGCTGCAATCTAAGGTCGGAAAGCTGCAGCTCGGTGGTCAGCAGCTCCTGTTTTGCCTGCAGCAATTGGGCCCGGCTCTCGATCAGCTGCTCTTCCAGCGTGCTCCCATACTTCACCTGCTCCACCCGTTCGCTTTGCAGGTCCTGCGACGCCTTGATCCTGGCTTCCATTGCGGTCTGGTGGACCTGCGCGATCAAGACCTTGTAATAGAGCAGGTGAACTTTCAGCGCAACATCGTTCCCGGTCTGTTGCGCCCGCTCGCGAGAGGCCTTCAATTCCGCTTGCGCCATGTCGTTCGCGGGCTTGATTTTCAGCATTGTGGTCAGGGGCTGGGTGAGCTGGGTACCGCTGGTCGTCAAGTTACGCCCACCCTGGTTAATGATCGAATTTGCAGCAGGAATAGGGCTGCCTGCGACCGTGCCCAGACTACCCGCATAGATTTGTATCAGCTGCGTGTCCGTCAGGTGCAGGAAATTGCTGTCATTTCGTATGGTGGGGAAGTATGCACTCTTCGCCACTTCTTTGGTGTGCTGCTTCTCCTCGACCTTGATAGGCGGCGATGCGCACGTTGTGATTGTGCTTCAGCGCCAGCTCGATGGCCTCGTGCAAGCTGATGTGGCGAGGGGGAGCGCTATCGGCTGGCTCTCCGGCAAAGGCGAGCGCCTCGGGACAGCGCCAGAGCGACCAGCAAGAGCTGTATTTTCCGTTTCATGATTTCGTCTCCTTAACCGGCTGAAGCGTGCTAAGGTCGCGGTAGTTGAAAGGCGACTTGCGGAGCAGGGCGACGAGAACAAGTGCGATGGCGCAAGTCCACGCCACCAACAGGAACCCGTCAATGAGGCTCAAGCTATACGCCTGAAGGCGCAGCCGGGCCGCGATAAGATCGACCGCACGGCCGCCTGCTGCGGCCAGACCAGATGATTTGCCATAGACTCCGGCGGTCATGGCGCGAATGTTCCAGTCCGTAATCCAGCTTCCCTGGGTCACGTGCAGACCCAAGAAGATTGGAGTGCAGCTTCTCGCGCTCGGCGAGGAAGTGGCCCATATAGATGGCCCCTGCGGTTCCACCAAATAAGCGAATGGTGTGAAAGAATGCAGAAAATGTCAGGATCCACTGCGGCTTCGCCAAGCCCCCGGTGAAGACTCCCTGCAGGATGATGCATCCCACCAGCCCGATGAGAGAAAACGATTGTCCGACGCCAATGAGCAACTCGGTGCGATAGTAGTTTTCTGCCGCCCACGCACTCGTGTATTGAGCGCTCAAGATAGCCGCAATGGCGGTGCATGTCAGCCCGGCAGCGAAGAGCAGCCGGGGATCCAGCCCGCGAAGCATCAGAAGCCCGCCTATAAGCGCGACCGGCAGGAGCGGAAGAGCGCTCCAGATGATGGCCGGGCCAATCTGATTAGCTTCGAAACCATGGATGGCCAGCGACTGCGGAATCAGGATGATGGTTAAGGTGAGCGTAAACCGAAACCAGAAGAGCAGGCTTCCCAGCAGGACAGTGTTCCGTTTCCAGAGATACGGAAGCGCCACCAGCCAGTTGGGGCCGCGCATTCGTCGGATGAGCGCGCACAGGGTGAAGAACGCTCCGCGACCAAAACAACGCGTTGAATACCCCGGAGCGCCACCAGTCGAGCCGCTCTCCTTGCTCTATGGCGGTAAGCATCAGGGCCAATCCGGCAAGCTCAGGTATAAGAATCCAGCGAAGCTGGGCGGCGCAGGACCGTCCTTCTTCCGCGGTGGGGCTGTGGGGATGCCCGAAGTAGATACAGACCAACATCAGCGGCGCGATGACGGCGGAATTCCAGAACATCCAATGCCAGGAAAGATGCTCGCGGTACCAGCCATAGAGCGAAGGCGCAATATTGACTGCGCCATCGATAAACGTTGCATAGAACGCCATCGTAAGAGGCAGGTATCGCAGGGGACTAATGCGAAGCGCAAAAGTCAGGGTGAGCGGATAGAAAGTACCGGAGGTCAGGCCGGCGAGTAATGAGTGCGGCAAGCAGCAGACTATAGCTGTGTATGAGCGGCAGGAAGGCGCAGGTCACGGTAAATACTGCTGCCGTAAAAAGAAGGACGCGGCGTGGTCCGAGCAAACCTCCGACGTAGACGATAAAGGGCCCGATAAACATGAGGGCCGCGTCGAAGGCGCTGCCCAGCCATGCACCCTGGTCGTAACTGATGCCGACGTGACCTTTCAGGTCCGCCATCCCCAAGCGACAGCATGCGGGCGGTAAGCGTGACGAGCCCGGCGCCGATGAGGACGCCGACAATCCCCAACAGAGGCCGGGTGGAAATATCAGAGGGAATCGCCACAGCCGTGGCACGCGCGATCTGTGCCGGTGTTGGGGGACGGGGAGATGGACAGTAGCGGCAGCCATGTTATTTTCTCGTCCGGACAGTGGCGACAACCGAAAGGCCCGGACGTAGCTTGGTGGCGAGATCGTTATCGTCAAGGGCGATCTTGACCGGGATTCGTCTGTACTACCTTGGTATAGTTGCCGGTCGCGTTGTCGGGCGGCAATAACGCGAACTGCGATCCGCTGGCGGGGGCAATCTCAATGACTTTGCCTTGGATGACTTGTCCAGGGTATTCGTCAATACGGATCTCGGCGGTATCGCCAATCTTGACATTGGTTAACTGTGTCTCGCGATAGTTCGCCTGTACCCACTTCGTCTTATCGATGAAAGCAATCACCTGCGTCCCCGGAGAGACCAACTGTCCGGGACGGACTTGGCGCTCTCCTACACTGCCGTCTCCCGGGGCGTAGATCTTGGTGTAGCCAAGGTTCACCTGCGCTACTACCAGATTCGCCTCCCTGGCGCGGAGGTCAGCATAGAGTTGTACTTCCTGAGACTCTAATACTGTCTTGGTACGCCGTTCAGCTTCGGCTGCCAGTTCATTGCTACGAAGCATCGTCTTAGCCTGAGCGAGATCGGCATCGCGGCTGGCAAACTGCGCAGCAAGACGCTCTTCATCAGCAACAGCTACTTCTACCTTCTGCTGTGTCGTGGAGTGAGTCTGGAATAGCCCTTCCTGGCGCTTGCGTTCGGAGCGCGCGCGCACCAGGTCGGCTTGCTACAGCTTCTTTACCGGCTTGGGCTGCTGCTATCTGCGCCTTGGCCTGGTCTATTCCAGCTAATGCCCTGTCAATGCGAGCGTCTTGCAGCTGGCGCTGGCGAACATTGTTCTCGATAGCAGCCTTGCCAGCCTCTACTGCAGCATTGGCCTGAGCAACCTGTGCCTGATAGTCATCGTCCTGAAGCTCAACCAGGAGCTCTCCTTTGTGTACCTGTTGGTAATCGGAGACAGGTACATCTCGCGACAATGCCGGCGACCTTGGTACTGAGTGGGGTAAGGTCGCCGCGAACATAGGCATCATCGGTGACCTGGTCGACCTTGCCACCCTCCCAGGCATTCCAGTTCCGAGTAACGGTAACCACAATCGCGATAGCCAGCAGCAATATCAGAATGGGAGTTAGGTACTTTTGCCACTTAGGGGGAGTCTTTGCTGCATCGTGCCCGGCATCTGGCGGCGTCTCCGCAGGCGGCGCAGGTTTAGGCGCTGGCACGCGGGGTTGGCGTGGATATGGGAGAGGCTGACATGTCAGGCTCCTGTATTTTCTGGGACGTCATTATTGTTGCTTACGATTGTCGAACTCGGCACTCGGATTCATCATTACTGCAGGCCCGCTTCTGTCACAGCCAGGGAGCACTTGTCACTAAGATCGCCAGTAACAGCGCAGAAGTATTCGCCTTCCCACATCACCACCGGCGAAGAGCAAGCACAACGAGGTTCAATCCGCTGTCACTTGCTCCGGTGTCGCTAAGGAGATCACCACCGCTGACCGTTATCAATATCCTGGCGTCTCTGCCATCCGGCTGACAGTCGGGCTTGCTTCGCTATCTTCTGCACCGCCAACTCCTCGCATGCGCGCCTCACGTTCGCCTTACAGAATTGCAAGCGGGATACCAAAGTGTGCCAGGATCTGGTGGATCGCAAGTGCCTCAGCACAAAGATCTTAGTTGACTGGCGGAGGTGAAGTGGCTGGCCAGTTCTGCCGAAAGCGCGGACCAGGTGCCAACCGGTTGGCACTGGCTTCTAAGCGGCTTGAGCAGGATTTCTGGAAGGACAGCTTATCGGCTAATGACAATTTAAAATTTCGCCGGGAAGCTGGCCAATTCGAGGCTTGGAATGGGCAAGTGGGGACGGGAAATGTTTCCCAAATCGGGAAATCGACGCTAGTGGCCTTAGCGAGCGATTCTAGCGATTCGAGCTCTCCGGACGGCCCAAGGTACTATCAGAGGCCTTCACGTCGATCCTAGGCGCATCCCTAGCGCATTCTAGTGGCATTTTAGTGACGCAGTCGAATAGCAAAATAGTGGTCAACAAAAATGGCACCTAGGTTTGATCTTCGCTGCGGTGGACTAGAAAGTGGCAGCTTCCGCCTGGCTAGCGTCTTTGTGCCATTCGCAATAAATTCCCACTTGATCGGCATTGCGAAGCCTGGAACCACAGTAAGGCTAAGCATTTTAAGACAATTCAGCCTTCCAGCTTCATAGTTTCATCCCACTAGCCAGGTCCTGCCATGCCTACGGTGAGGTCGTTGGCTCAGCCTCCAAGGCCGTTGCCGATTGCATGGATAGCACGGGGCATGCAGCCTGAGTGACAATAGCGTAAGCCGTTCGCCACATCGGCGGACTGTCTTCGGCCCATGCCCGTCGGCCCATGACAATCAAGTCCATCTGGTGCTCTTTAGCAAACGCGACGACAACTTCGGCCGGCGAACCAGTTTTCACGATGAAGGGTGTGATCGCGCACTCGTCCGGATGTACTTGCAGAAGCTCTCGCAGGCGAGCTTTCGCAGCATCGGTCGACTCCGTCGTCCCGGCCATCGCTCCTCGATTTGCGAATCGCGAACATAGAGCAGGGTCACGTCGCCGCCGGTGGCTTTTGCCAACGAGGTCCCATAAGGCAGGGCCTCCAGCGATTCCGGAGAGAGATCGGTTGGCACGAGGAAATGTTTGGCTTCTGCGCCGCAAGATTTCGACTGCTAACACTCTCGGTCCAACGGTCATCACTGGACACGGCGCTTCCTGGAAAGCGCGCTCCGCCACAGAGCCCAGCGCCAGCTTGCTGAAGCCCGGTCCGGCCGTGAGTGCCGAGCACGAGCGCGGCAGAGCGCTTGTCTTCAATGGTCTCCGCGATCGTCCTCCAGACCGGTCCCACCTCAACTATTAAGTCAAACTTCAGCCCTTCCAGGCTACCGTCGGCCCGGAGACCAGCCTCGATCCGTTCGGCATCACGCATTGCGCACTCGGTGTCGGCCGATATCCCATCCGGTCCCGCTGCGCCGTAAATGGATGGGTCAATGACGTGCAGCAAAGACACGTTCGAGTGGTAGCGGCGTGCGATGCCCAGAGCGTGGCGCAGCGCGACGATGGAGATAGGCGAGAAATCGGCCGCAACGAGGATGTGTTTCAGCGACAGCATCGGTTGATCTTACAATCGCCGCTGCCTCACTGCGGCGCTTTTTCAGTGCCCGGTGGAATCCCTTCGGCGGCCTGTCTCGAACAGGAACCAGGTACGCCGCTCGGTCTCGTCAATCCAAACTTCGATGAGGCTGGCAGTGGCAACGTCATCGTATTCTTCGCAGACGCCGTGGGCCTCGCGCAGGCGTGCGGCGAGTGTTTGGTTGTCTTCGCGCAACTCAGCGAGCATGTCCTCCGGCTCGACGTATGGGGCGTCATTGTCCGCTACGCGCTGCAAGCGGGCGATATGGCCGATGGACCTGATCGTGGTCCCACCCAGCTTGCGGATGCGCTCCGCGATGGGATCGGTCATGGCAAAGAGTTGGTCGCCCTGTTCATCAAATAGTAAGTGGTAATCGCGGAAGTGCGGGCCGCTCATGTGCCAGTGGAAGTTCTTGGTCTTCAGGTAAAGCGCGAACACGTCCGCCAGGATAGCGTTCATGGCTCCCGAGATGTCCCGAGTCGCATCAGCTTTAAGGTCAGTTGGGGTGATCAGTGGAATTTCCTGCTTGCGTTCCAGTTCTTGCGTCACTTCAGTCGATTTATTCATAACATCTCCTTAGTCGAAAGTTCGGATAGGTTGACTATCGCGCCAGGCTCCCGAGGGAGTCGGCGGGCTGGCTATCGGTCGGAGGATCGGCGTCCACGACTTGGACCATGGGTCCAGTCGTCTGCGGGTGGATGGATTCATTGGTCACGAACAACGTCGCTCCCGGCTCCAGTATCCCATTAACCCGGGCCACGAAGTCGGCAGGCAGCTTGATTCTGGCAACCTCCATCGGATCTACCTGGGTGCCCGCCTCTCCCATGTGCCCGGGCACGCCGATTCTCAACCAACGAAACTTGGTTGGATCGGGAACGTAGGGATCGGGCACGCTGCTCGGGCCCTCTGTGAGCACCAGTGCGTGATTGACGAGCGGCGCATCGCCGGTGACGATCACTCGGGCTCGACCAATCTCTATCCCGTTGCGATAGACGACAACGCGCTGACTACCTTGACTGAGCACGATGCTGACTGGCCCGCTGGGAGACAACTCGGGTTGCCAACGCTCATCTTCAGTGGGCGCAAATGGCACGGGCGGGACGGGCCGGCCGCCGACAAACTTCACGGGAGCGAGATACCCGGGATGCGCGACCCGCTCTGGCGCAGTTACCTCGCTGCTAATCACAACAGTCATGCCGTTGGGCGAGATTTCGAAGAGCCGCCGTGCAAACTCGCTTGGCAAGTGAATGCAGCCGTGCGATTCGGGATAACCGGGCACTCCGCCGGCATGCAGCGCGACGCCATCCCAGGTGAGTCGCTCCATGTATGGCATCGGCGCACCGTCATAGACAGTTGACCGATGCTCCTTTTGCTTTTGCAGGACTGTGAAGACCCCGACAGGCGTCGGGTGACCAGGGCGGCCGGTGCTTACGGTAGCGGCCCCGATCAGGATACCGTTGCGATAGACATATGCTCTCTGCTCGGTGATGCTGACGACCATGACCATGGGGCCCGTGCTCACGGCTTCGCCCATCCACAGAAACTCACCTTGCTTCAGCTGATTGATGGGCGTGTCGATGGGTACGGAGGCTTTTGCGCCCCAAAAAGGTACTGAGTCGGCTAGCGCCGGAGTCTGTAGCGCCACACCCGTAACACTCAGCACCAGAAAAAACGAATGAATCGCTCGCCGAATGGCAGACATTTGAACTCTCCGGGATGATGTTTCAATGCTTCCTGCTAATTGGCCATTGGCTTCTTTGTCGCAGCAAATCAGCTCGCCTTCGGGACTGAGTGAACAGGCGCGGCACCCGCAACCTTTTCCATGCGCCGCAGGACGGCCGAGAAGTCCTCTTCACCAGCGTGCTCCAGCTCGTCGGAATTGACGCGAAACGCCGCTTCTGTCGCGGGCATGACGAGCTGTTCCTGTGCTGCTGTCATCCAGAATCAATTGAAAATCTTTGTGCATCAGGCGCAAGGGAAACTGCGGACTGTAATCGTTGGCTGCTATCCTCGCCAGCTTTCCCACATGGGCCGGAGCGACCACCGCGGTCTTGGCCAAGACTTCGAGCAACCGCTCGCGATCGAGACCAGCTTTCTCCCCCAGGACCACAGCCTCAGCGATGGCCTGCATGCCGACACCGAGGAGCGTATTGACGACCAGCTTCATGGTGGTTCCAGAGCCGGGATCGCCCAGAAGAAAGGATTGTTTTGAAATCGTCTGGAATATTGGCTTAGCGGCGCGGAAGAGTTCGCGGTTGCCGCCTGCCAGCAGCGTCACGGTGCCTTGCTCGGCGGCAGGAGTGCTGCCGGAGATGGCAACATCCATGACTTCGATGCCGACTCTGGCGCCAAGCTTGTGCAGTTCGCGTGAGCTTTCTGGAGAGATGGTGCTCATCTCGAGCACGACGATCCCTGGCCGCTCCACGGCAAAAACTCCCTCAGGGCCGGTATAAACGCTGTGAGCTGCTTCATCGTTGGTCAGGCAGGAGAGAATCACATCGACACTCCGTGCCAGTTCAAGAACGTTCTTCGCCAGGACGCCGCCCTTGGCAACAAGGGCTTGCGCCTTGGCGGAATCCAGGTCGTAAACGGTGAGTTGGTATCCGTGATCAAGCAGCCGATATGCGATCCGGCTCCCCATGTTACCCAGGCCAATGAATCCCAGTTTTGCCTGGTCTGCAGTAAGACGTTTCATGGTGTCGTGTCTCCTTTTTTCGAAATGGTGCAAGCTTGTCCGATTGATATTGATGGAGGTGACCTGTGTAAGGGATTCGCTCTTTTGGAGTCTGGACGATCCCACCATTATGACGACACCCGCGCCTCTCTCGCTGTTAAAATTCGATCATTGTGATGGCCCTTTTCCTTGCTGCTTTTGCAGGCTGGCGATGCGTTCTGCGAGTCCCAGCGTCTTCAATACTTCGGGGTTTGCTTCTTCAATCGCGAGCGGGTCGTGGCAGGTGTTGCAGTCCTGCGTGATGGTCATCTTCTTATCGGATGTGGAGTGCGATCCATCATGGCAGCGGAAGCACCCTGGGAAATCGGTATGTCCGAGATTGTTGGGGTATGTGCCCCAGGTGACTTTGAGATCGGGAAACACATTCCGGTTGTAGATTGCTGCGACCTCACTCCCGGCGTTGGAGATGTCCCCGGAGCGCTGGGATGCGATGGCCGGATAGGTCTGCTGATAGAAACCAGCTAAGGTTGCCGGGATGATACGCGAAGCCTCGGCGTTGCTCGAATACTTCGCCTTGAGCAGTTCGATCGCTTTCTTCTTAATGAAGGGTAGGGTTGGAGAAATGCGTCCCAGCCCCATGGCTGTGTCCACGGCGCGCTCCGGAAGCTCAAACGTGTGGGTCGGACGGTTGTGACAGTCGACACACTGCATCACATGGCGGGGTAGATTCGCGACCGACTGAGCGGTTGAGCCATCCGCGAGAAATGTTCGGCTCTCGCCAGTGTTCCGATTCCGGTACTCCACCCAGGGAATGGTCTGGCGTTTCGGATCGGCGTTGGCGTAACTGATTTCAACTCCAGGACCCACATGTTTCCCGTGAATGCCGCCAAGATCTCCTCCGCCGATGAGCATCATCAAAACGGTTTGCGTCTGGGTGTTGGTGGCGTCGTCCTGGAAGTGGTAAATCACGCGCAATTTGGCGGAGTCAAACTTCTGGGGCCAGTGGCACTGTTCGCAAGTGACGCGGGAGGGGACCAGGCGGTTGCTTTCCATGGCCGATTCGATCGGGTAATGGACGCGGTGGAAGACCACGTCCCTCAACTGCCGGGTACCGGCCATCTTGCTTGCCACCCAGCCAGCTGCGCCCGGGGCAACGTGGCAATCCACACATTCCACGCGCGCGTGCGGCGAGTTCTGATGGGCGGTGAATTCCGGTTTCATGACGTGGCAGCTCTGTCCGCAAAACTGGGGTGTTTCCATATGCTGAACGGCGCGGTAGGTGCCCTGGGTCCCAATGATGATGTTAGCTGCGGTGGTCACGGCAAAGAAAATCGCAAGCCTCCGAATGAAGGCCCGCCGGTCGGCGGCCGCCAACAGCGCTTCCTCGGTGCTTTCGATGCGCCGCCGGGCAAGGAAGACCCCGAGCGCGATCAATACCAGGCCCAGGATGAAGATAATTGGGATGACAATAAAGACCACAATGCCGATATAGGGGTTGCTGGCGTGGCCTCGAAGCTGCATTGGCAGAACGAATAGCCAGGAGAACCCAGCAGTGGTCACCAGCGCGACGCCCAGCATGCTGACCCAGTGACTGAAGAGCAGTACGAGTATGGGGCGTTTTGGATCGTCGCTCATGGCTTCTTTACCTTGCCATCCGAGAATTCTGATCAGACATCCCTATTGAAGGTGTTCGGCACCCTCGCGACTTTCGTAAGGCACGTAGACTCGCTCACAGGTCAGCTCCCCATCGCTGCAATGCCATACCCTGGTCGCATACCAACCACGCTCCTGATCTCCATCCATCTGCGCAGTAGGTTCGTTATTCATAGTCTCGAATTCTCCTTTGCATTAGATTACCTTCTTGATAACCGGACTTTTAGGGTTGGAAGAATTGGAATCGGAAGAGAGGTTGTCCTCGCGCAACCGTGGCAGCCTTCTTCGCGAAGTCATCAGTAGCTTTCAGGTTGTCGCCGATGAGCCGCACCTTCCCGGTGATATCACGCTCCAGCAGCACCTTTCCGTCTTTATCCGTGAATTGGCAATGAATGGTGATGGAGGTGGCGCCGCCAACGGTGGTTACGTCACGCTTCAGTTCACTGCCTTTCTTAAAGCCGGTAACCGTGGTGTGAAGAATGACGAGACCGGAGACGCCGGCGGCATTGCGGTCACCGTCACGATAGACCTGGGAGAAGCCGCCCTTCTTCTGCAGCTCCTGAACCAGGTTCTCGTAGAGCGCCACCTGAAATTCGGCAGGCAGATTTATCTCTCCGGGCTGGATCATCTCCACTTCTATCGCCGCTGCTGGGGAGTTGGCAGGCTGGATGTGGCTGCTCGCACAGCAGTGGGGCCGCAGCTCAATCCAGCTATAAAGATGCAAAGAATTGTGGCACGCTTGATGGTTTTCAATTTGTCTGCTCCATAGCCTCAGATTGCAGAGGCGAGTTCGGGGTTGATTTAGCTTGCGATGGAATGCTGGTATGCGCACCCTGCGCGAGGAGGGCCTCTTTGATTGATTCGGCCTTGCCAACAGGCATGGTGAAGATGGCGCCATGAAGGCCGCCGTCCGGGTCCCGATATTGAATCGTAATGATGTCAACCTTGCTGCGGAGGAGGCTCAATGCCGTTCCACCGCCGTAAGGCGCCAGCCTCGAGATTGTCGCCCACAGTTCCCCCGATGACCCGCTGACTGTCAGCTGCGGTGACGACATCCTGTATGGAAGCGGCAGGGACTTCGCAGGTGTTCTTGGAGGAAGCGAAGGTGAGGGAGCCGTTCTCCACCTTCAGGTTTCCTTTGGTGTTTTGCTTGACGCCCGTCAGACCTATGACTTGCACCGCCTCGATCGAGGCTGGCGGCGCGTTGTTGGGCGTGGCTGGCCGGAAATGAAAGCCCCTAGTGAAAGCAGAAGAGACCATAGAATAATTCGGTTGAATTTCATTTGATTCGTTCTCCTTCTGTTGTTTACGATTAAGTAATCTACAAAGGCCTTTTTTGTAATACCACTTATCGCGGGTCTAAAGTGCCCGCTCTACTTTCCTAACGCCAGAACCTGAGCAAGGCAAAATAGGCTTCGCGAAGTCGCCATGCCGGTGACGCACGAGCCACAAAATGGCGGCGGTGAAATAGCTCGTAAGCAGTAAGGATCGCTGCCATCCATCGCCGGAAATTCCCCGGCTCAGGCATACGAGCTGTTGCGTTCCACCGCCGCGTCTAGTGCGCATCGCTTCGCTTCAGTCGACATCTGATTCCGACTTATTGAGAGCATCTGAGTTGCCAATCGCCGAATAGCGCGGAGCCCCTGCAAGTGACTGAAAGAAGTCGAAGTTGAGGTCCTGCCCATGTCGAGAGTCCTCCTAAGTGCCAAAGTGCCAACCAGGGTTGGCAGGTGGGCGCCTTTAGTTATGAAGAGCCACGCGAATAAAAGCGGCGCCCACCGTTTGCGTGGAATGAACGAGACGAAACTGCCCGCACGCCCGTGCTCCATGAGCGATGAATCACGGGCGTTGGGCAGTATCTGGATCACGGCAGAGCAGATTCGCGACCTGCTGCATCTTGCTGCAGTCCCTTGTTGACCAGGACCTTGACCTCTACTCGACGATTCAGGGCGCGGCCCTTGGCGTCAGCGTTGCTGGCTACGGGATGGGTCTCTCCATAGCCCGCGGGTACCACGATTCGCCACAGAGGAACACCGGCGTTTTCGCGCAGATACTGGGCCACGGCCGCTGCCCGTTCCTCGCTGAGCCTTTGGTTGTATCGCGCACTGCCGGTACTGGAGGTATAGCCTGCAATCTCGACCACGTATCCATTGACGTTCGAATTGGCGGAAATAAGCTGGTCAAGAGCTGCCTTGCCGGCGTCGTTCAACCTATAGCTGCCCTCGGCAAAGTAAACTCCTGTCTCGGCCACGGGCGCGTAGTCGCCCAGGTCCGACACCCGCTTGTTTACCGCCTGTACGGCAAGCGGTATTCGCGGCTGCTGCTGTACCCGCCGCCTGTGCCGTCGCTACTCCCTGGTCCGCCGTAGACTGAGCCTTGTTGGCCGATGACTGCGCCGTAGCCGCGTTGTCTAGTCCCTGATCGGCCGTAGTCTGCGCCCGGCCGACTGCTGCCTTGTTGTCCATGATTTGTTGTTGCTGGGCGACGGTAATCGGAAATACATCGGGATTGAACTTGATCTTATTGGCCTCAAGCTGGCCTTCCGCATTCCCGACGCCTTCTGCCTTAACGGTCAAGCCCGGCACTAATGCCGTGACATCCATGTCCTTGTGACTGAGCATGCCCTTCTTGCGTTCGATCTTGGTGGTGTCGGTTACTTTGACGGCGACGGTCGAGCCATCCTTCTTGTCTACGACCTTGACCAGGTTGCCATCCCGGGAGATGATCGTGCCCTCCACTGTTGCTTTCTGTCCATCGCTTATCGGGCCTTTTACCGCCGCAGCAAATGTCATTGCTGCAAGCAGGCAAAGGCAAACTGCAGATAAAAGTGCGTGACGTATGGTTTTCCTACCGCTTAGTTTCATTGGTCCTCCGAATTTGGCAAAACTCCTTGCTACTATGCAAGAAGCAAGTTAAGAGCCAAGTTTTGCGCGGGAGAAATGAAGAGTGTTTTCCGCAATAAATGCCGTACTTACGTTAGTTTGCGTAGTGGGGTAATCGGGTATGTGTTTCCGGAGGAGGTGCCCAAAAGCTGGCAAGCGGGGATTTTTTGGCGGTTCCGTCGTTGACAGTCGAAACAGACTGCGATGTCGCCTGGTTCGCGCTTTCACGCGAAGAAAATATCCTCTATCTGATTCCTGCTGCCGCAGTTCCGGAGTTCGCTGCCGCCACAGCCGTGATCAGGGAGTTGCTTTGCCATGTTCGCCACCAGTTCGTCGATGCTGCCTTGCACGGTCTGGCTCATCGCAACCACCACGGAGTTCACGTCCCGGGTGCCTACCTCCGAAGTCTTGGTCACTGCGCCCGCCCATACTGGAGCGCCGGTTCGCAGATTTACCAACTGGGCGGATAGTTTCACTTCCACCTGAACGCCGCTCTTATAGTCCACTTCGTCGAGCCGCTCCAAACGGCCGCTGAGCAGATAGTCGGGATGCTCCTGGCCAGCATAGGGCTCGACCACCGAGAACAAGTTCGCAGAGCGGAGGGAATCGATTACTCCTGTAGTGACCACAACGCCCGGATCGGAAGCCCAGCGGTGATACTCATAGAAACCGATCTGTTCCGGAGCCTGCCGGTAAACGATCCGTCCCTGGCGTAAGTAGGCAGGAGTGTCGAAACGACGGACGGCCAGCGGTTGCAGACGGATGGGCGCATCCTTCGATGCAGGCTGCCTGGTGGGCGCCACGGCCAGGGTGTAATAGTTCGGATAGCGAACTTTGCCGGCGCAGCCGCTCATGAGCAGCAGGGTTAAAGGGATAGTACGCGATCATGAGACGCTTGGTTGTCATTGCATCCTCGTCATTGCTGGGGCACCTTCCGATCTTCTGGTTGTTTGATCCGTACGAGGCTCCAGGGCCGCTCGTTTACCGATTCCGTCAAGTCATTCAGGTGGTCGGTGGCCATGCGAATGTTCTCCATCGTGTACTCGATGTTCTGTTGGTTGGTCCGCACCACCACCTGCAGGTTGTCGATTAAGCTGCGCGCTTCAACCAGCGTCTTCTGCAGCTCGATGAGGTCCGTCTGGGTGCGGTCACGCAGCACGGTAATGGTTCCGTTTGCGTTGGAAACGGTAGCGTTCACGTTGTCCACCGTCGGCCCCAGTTTCGCGGTTACGCGGTTGGCATTTTCGGTCAGGGTCTGTACGTTTGCGGTTATTTGGTCGATTCTTGGCGAGCTTGCGCAATGACGGCGTCGGTGTTGGCGAGAATGGCGGCCACGTGCTTGCGATTCGTCTCCCCGGTGACATCATTCACGTTCGCCAGGACCTGCCGGGCGTCAGCGGTGATGTTGTTGACGTCTGTCTGGACCGACGCAAGCAGGGTCTGGGCGGACTGGGCGATAGCTGCGACTTCTCGCTCCATGTCGTCCATGCTGACGGTCTCCTGCGATGGGATTATTGCGCCCGCTTGCAGGCGGGGCGCGTCGTTTGTTCCGGTAGTGATGGACACAACCGGGGCGCTCATCAGGCTTACCGATCCCAGTTTTGCCAACGATTTCGCATTTACCGGCGTGCCCTTCTTGACCTCGAGATCGATCTCAATCCGGGTTGGGTCGGCGCTGTCGGGCCGCACCGCGGTCACCTTGCCCACGGTGATGCCGCCGAACAGAACGTCTGTCCCCGGCGCCAATCCGCCTGCGTACTTCAAGTACGTCCGGTACGGCGTTCGGGAGCGGCCAAACTGCGCCGTGCCGACAAAATAAAACGTAGCGCACAAGATCACTGCGGATAGCACAACCAGTGCGCCGACTTTTGCTTCGATGTTTTTCAACGTGCTACTCCTGTTAGGCCGGCCAGTTCGCGCAGGTGGTCTTGAACGGCTGCGCTTTCGGTGAGGGGACCGGGGACCGGATCGAGAAATTGCCGGATACGAGGATCCGTGCTCGCTTTGAATGACGTCTTTGTTTTCAACAGCTATGAGCGAACCCTTGTCCAGCATCGCGATGCGATCGGCGATGCGGAATGCGCTCGGTATCTCATGGGTCACAACCAGAATGGTCATCTGGCCCGACGCGTTTCAGCAGGAGAATCAGTTCATCCAACTCCGCCGATACGATGGGATCCAGACCAGCGGAGGGCTCGTCGAACACCAGGATCTCCGGGTCAAGCGCGATGGCCCGCGCCACCGCTGCCCGCTTCTTCATTCCCCCGGACAACTCGTAGGGCAGAAGCTTGCCAGCCTCAGCCAGACCAACTACCGCGAGTTTCATGTAAATCATGATCTCAATCACGGGCTCGGCAAGCGTCGGTCAATTCGCGCATAGGCAGGCCGACATTCTCCTCGGTGGAGAGAGAGTTAAAGAGCGCGGCATCTTGAAAGGCCACTCCCACCGAGCGTCGAATTTTTCTTAGCTCCGCCGGGGAGCAACGATTGATGTCCACGCCTCGAACCAGAATGCTGCCCGAGTCCGGCCGCTCGAGGCCAATAATGTGCCGCAACGTGGTGCTCTTCCCGGAGCCGCTGCCCCCAAGCAGCACCATGATTTCATTCCGCTGAATATCCAGGTTCACGCGATTGAGCACTTGATGCCCTTCGTAGGCGACGCTCAAGTCGCGGATGGAGATGATCGGCTCTGTCATCAGCTGCTCCAACCCGTCAGGTAGAAGATGGCGGTGAAGAACAAGTCAGCCAGGATCACGAGGAAGGTGGATTTCACGACTGCCGAAGTGGTGGCGCGCCCCACTGCCTCCGGTCCGCCTTGCACTTTAAAACCCTCCATGCATCCGACGTGAACGATGATGGTGGCGAAGGCGAGGCTCTTCACCAGCCCGCTAAAGACATCGCGCAGCACGATCGAATCGAAGACGTAACGTACGTAGACCCCCAGGTGTCATCTTGGTGCTGAGATACATGAATCCAGCGCCGGCCGCGATGCCAAACACGTTGCACATGATGGTCAGGCAGGGAACCATGATCAAGGCGGCGAGAAACTTGGGCGCCAGCACAAACTCGATGGGGTCGAGCGCCATCGTCCGCAGTGCGTCAATTTCGTTGGTCACCATCATGGTCCCAATTTCGGCGGAAAATGCCGATCCCGAGCGGCCGCTCACCACAATGGCGGTCAACAGCGGCCCGAGTTCGCGGGTGAACCCGATCGCCACCAGGTCAATCACGTAGCGCAGCGCTCCAAACCTTCGTAGTTCCGCCGCCCCCTGCAGCGCAAGGATGAATCCGGCGCACAGCGCCATAATTCCGATCATGGGCAGGGCCGCTACGCCTATCGCAGCCATCTGCCGAAGTGCGCTTTGCCAGCGGCCCCGTTTGCCCATAATCGGAAGCATGCGCGGCAGCGCGAGCACGCCCGACCAGAACTGACCCGTCAATCCGCCGACATAGGCGAATTGCTGGATCACCACACTGCCGAGATCTTCGAACGCGTTCACGCTTTTGGCCGCTCCTCTACGATGTCAAACAGGTGATCCAATTGCGAAACTTCAAAGAGGTAACGTGTTTGGCCTTGAATGCCGGTCAGCACCAGGCGCGTCCCTTGCTGGTGGGCGATTCGCGATGCCTCCACCAGCGTAGCCAGCCCTGAAATATCAATGTAGGTGACTCGCGACAGGTCCACCGTCACCTCTGCAGGCTTGGGCTTCAAAGCAACGGCAAGCCTGTCGCGCATCTCGGGAGAGTTGTCGACTGTGACCCGGCCTTCAATCGATACGATGTCCTGCATGTCTGCTCCAAGCCTTTGCCTGCAAGTTCCCGGGGAGATTGAGCCGCCGTGCTTGCCGGTCAATTTAGCTAAGTGCAACTGTGGGGCCGGGAAGGGCAGGCTGATCTTCCATTGCAAGTACTTGATTAGGAAGCACATGGACGATGCGGTCGGACAGCATTTCATCAGTTTGGTGCTGAGCAGCCGAGCCTGGCTGCCAACCTATTGGCAGTGCTGCAACTCTGGGGGACTTGTCCCCGGCTAGGTCAGCCGCTTGGGTAAGCGGGAGGCGGCTCCGCCAGTTCCGGGTCCTCGTGTTCGACGAGCCGGGTCACAATGGCAAACAGGAAGCTGGCAGAGAGTCCGCACATCAGCACCCCTGTAACGCTTTCTACCGGGCCCAGGGTTCGCCACATTTGTTTGAGAAAAACATCGCCTGATGGGCCGACTGTCGAATAATTGGCCGCCGAAAAGTAGAAGGCTGTTTCCCAGGTTGGCAAAGCATTTCCAGCGATAAAACCACGCCCACAACAGAATCTCCAACATGTGCAAGCAGATAAGCAGACTGGTGAATCGCACCACGAGCACAGCGGAGCGGAATAGGCCGAGGTGGCGAATGCCTTTGGGAAACTGGGCTTTTATCCACTGGATGAGAGCGGCCATGCCCGCGGCTTGCAATATAAGCGTGAGCGTTATGAGAACGAACGCTGCCCAGCCTTGGTGGACGAAAACCATAAAGTACGGAGCCTGGGCTTCTGCCGGCCAACTAAGCTGATGCAATTGTGGGGCCGGGAAAGATCGGTTGATCGTCCATTGCAAGCGCCTGATTAGAAAGCACATGCGCACGATGTGGCTCAACAGCAATCCATCTCCTTGGCGCTGGCTACAGCCATAGCTGCCAACCGGTTGGCACCAATTTGGTGATGTGTGGCGGATCGGCATTCGGGCTTTCAGGCCCCGCTAGCGCGCGACACGCACCTGCGACTGAAGAAGACGGCGCAAGTCCTTCTTGTGAAGCGGGCGCGGGTGCAGGATGCGGGGTTGCGGGGCCCGGGGATGATACCCAGCGAACTTTGCTTTCGTTCGTGCTGACTTCATCCAGGATTCTGGTAAATAACTGATCTTTCGTGACGGTGCGCTTCAGGTAATCAACCACGTAACTCACGGTGAATTCCAGGTATGCACCATCAACCACCATCAAGGTCACCGCAGGTTCGCGTCGCAGGTTCGCGATCCGAAAATCATCGGTGACTTGTTCCCAGGATTGTTCGGTTTTTTGCCACGTAGTCATGACACACTTTCCCTGGCTATCTGTAAAAGCATCTCCCGCGCAAAAACATGATCGCTATCCAACGTAAAGCGGAGCTTAATTTCATCCCATACAAAGCGAAATCCTTGTGAGTAGTTAAAGGTCGGTCCCTTTATGACTGCGCCGTTAGGTATACTGGCAATTCGACCGCTGTACAGGTCGCCGCTCACCCCGTGTCCGGTCTCCATTAGGGTGGTTCGCAACGGCGAGATGTCGATCACCTCACCCTTCGTATCCCCAATCTGAATTCGATCTCCCACCACGTATAGCTTCCCAACCCCAATCGCAATCCAGCCCGCGATTCCTGCGATGACCTCCTGCAAGGCCACCGCAACCCCTGCGCCGGCAATTCCTAATGCGAAGCTCAGCCGCCCAAGGCGGTCCCCGAAAAGGACCGCCATAAAGAGAATTCCGATTACATATCCAAGAAAGACAACAAACTTGCGCACACGATAGCGTGCGTCGCCCCGACTGAAATGACGAGGCAGTCTTTTCTCCAATGAGCGGAAAGTTACGTGAATAACGACAATGCCGAGGACGGCTGCCAGTAGCTTAACTGCTAGGGGCAGGGCAATGAGACGACCGATGAGATCTTCCACCATGCAAGTTGCCGAGGGCGGTAGTCATCATATCCCAGACAGCTAGGTACTGTGCATGAATTCGACCTTGTTCACCGTCCAGCCTCTGTCCTGACAGCGTCGAAGCTACGGCTGCCCCACTCACGCTCCGGGGCGCGCGATGCCGAGCTTCTTCATGCGGAACTGCAGGGTCGAGCGGTTCAGCCCCAGCCGTATGGCGGCGCCGTTCGGTCCGGCAAGCACCCAGCGAGTCTTCTTCAGCGTCGCCAGAATGTGCGCCCGTTCGGCCTCTTCCAACGTCTGCGGCGTCCAACCATCGGCGGCAGGAGCCAGCCGCGACAGCTCGCCAACCGGAACCTTCAACTCTGGACCGGGGCTAAGTATCACCGCCCGCTCAATCACGTTCTCCAGCTCCCGGATGTTTCCCGGCCAACTGTAGTTCATGAGAGCATCCATAGCCTGCTTGGGAACACTTTCGATGTTTCGGTTCATGCGCTGAGAGAAACGCTTCACGAAATGCTGCACCAGCAGGGGAATGTCTTCCCGCCGTTCGCGCAGTGGGGGAACCCGAACCGGGAACACATTCAACCGGTAGAAAAGATCGGAGCGGAACTTCTGCTCTTGCACCAGAGCACTGAGGTCTCGATTGGTGGCGGCGATCAGGCGCGCGTCCGTCGTGAGGGTGCGCGAACTTCCCAGGCGTTCGAACTCGCGCTCTTGCAGGACGCGCAGCAGTTTGGGCTGCAGCTCGAGCGGAATCTCGCCGATCTCGTCCAGGAAGATGGTTCCGCGATTGGCCAGCTCAAAGCGGCCGATGCGTTGCGCGATGGCGCTGGTGAAAGCGCCGCGCTCATGTCCGAAGAGTTCACTTTCCAGCAGTCCGGTCGGAATGGCGGCACAGTTCAGCTTGACGAAGGCACAGGCATGCCGCGCGCTGAGGTTATGCAGAGCACGGGCGATCAGCTCTTTGCCCGTCCCAGTCTCGCCATAGATAAGGACGGTGGAATCGGTGGGGGCAACGGTTTCGACTTGTTTCAGAGCGAACGGAGCGCGGTACTTCTGCCGACGATTTCCTCGAAGTTGGCCTCGGTAGAGATTTCATCTTCGAAATAAATGCTCGCCGGCCTGAGTTTCTCTGTGAGATGCGCGATATGACGATAGGCCCTGGAATTGTCGATGGAGAGCGCCACCTGGCCTGCCACCTGGGCGAGGAACTCGACGTCGTCTTCGCTGAAATCGCTCTCGTCAAATCGTCCTACCACGAAGAAACCCAGCTTGGAGCTGCGGCTGATCAGCGGCAGAGAGCATTGAGCCTTGATCTCCTGGCCGAGGGGGAGGCAGGCTACTCCAGAACTGTGTGCCGGCCTTTCATCTGCTTCGTCGGCATCCTCAGAAAAATTCTGGCTTTGACACTCACACGCAGACTGGTTCGCGCCTGGGTTCCCTTCGCTCGGGGTCGCCGGACTGACCACGATGTCGAGGAGATCGAAGTCAACCACCGAGCGCAGTTCGGCGGCGATGCTGTTGACCATGTCTTCTGGCCGCGCCGAGGTCAGACACTTTGACAGGCGCAGCAAGGCTTCGTAGCGTCTCATGAGCATATCCGACGGCTTTCTGTCTGCTTCTTCCTGAGCCGCGATTGCCGGCCAAAATCGTGAAGGCGCTGGCGTGAATTGGACTATGCTTGCCATGTTAGTTCCTCACTAGTTTCGTCCGACTAGAGACCGTCACCAAGGATGGTGCGGAAACTACCATCTTGGTGCTCCGACTACTACCACCTCGAACCCTGGTCTGCTCGCGGTTTCCCTGGCCGACCTGGAATCCTACGTTCCATGAAGCGAAGACTAGGCTATTCCGAGAACGGAGTCGTGAGCTTGAGGTGTAGTTACCGTGGAAAGTTGGTTTCCGGGCGGTATCGGAGTGGAGAAATTGACCTAGTCGGTCAGATTGAACAAATATCGAACTCTCCAGAATTCGAGAAAGCCCAACACGAATCGCTTGTTCGGAGATCGTTTCCTTGCTCTCGCGTTCGCCCGCAAATAGAGTCTTTCTCGTAACATATGCGTGAACCAAGCCATTTCGGACTCCCGAGTAACGAAGCGGAGGTCTAAATACCACTTTCAGCCCAGATCCATCCAAATTATGACTCCGCCGGTCATTCATATACCATTCCCTCATCTTGCCGATCGAGGATTTTTTCATCGAACGGCGGACAGTTGTCTCAGCCCAACTAGCCTTTCTCTCAACCCACGATCCGTTCCTAATGTCCCATGCAACGCGGCCACCATCCCCTAATGCATTGAAAGTAAATGCGTTGCAGGAATCACGAACTTACGAACGATCCGTAAATTTACTGAGTTCGTAACTTCAGTGGCCGAGCATTTCCGGGAACGTTCATGCGCTTGCATCCGCGTCATTGGCCGAACGTGCCGACTGACACCAAGATAAGCACATCGCGGATGTGGCGAAACCTGAGAAACTACAGAAACGAGCCTACTTTTTTCTTCAGGTTCGCAACTGGTGCTTAGGACTGGGCTGAGAAGAAATCAAGAAGACTTTGCGTTCTTTGTCGTCGCCTCAAAACGCTGTTCTCTATTCGAGACCAGTGCTTCCAGTTCCCCGGAATGCAATCCTCCCCGGAATGACGAGGCTGACTTCAGTACCGGAATCGACGGAGCTGACGATTCTGAGCTTGCCGCCGATGCGCGCGGCCCGCTCGCGCATCCCCTGCAGGCCATAATGTCCGTCGGTGCCACCATTGATGATCGATTCGGGGATGCCGACACCGTTATCCCCGACGGATATGGCTAGATTTTGCCCGTATTTCAAGCCCACGTGTAACCGGCTGGCCTTCGAATGTGCGCTGGCATTGCGAATAGCCTCATAACCGATTCGGTAAATCTCATCGCGAACGACGGGATGCATTTCCCTGGCATTCCCATCTACTGAGAACGACGCTACTATGGGGCTTAACATCTGGCACTCTTCTGTCGCTCGCCGCAGGCCTTCTGCAAGGTCGTTGGTCTCGGTCGCGGAGGTGCGCAGCGAATGCAGCGCTGCCCGTCCCTCCTGTATCGCCCGGTCAAGCCATCCAGATAATTGTTCCAGCGCGTGACGCATTCTCGCTGGATCGGCTGATTGATCCAGGGCATCATCGGCAACCAGCTTGCTTCCCTGAATGGTCTGGATGAGGGTGTCGTGAAATTCCCGTGCGATGCGTGTCCGCTCTGACAGTCGCTCGTCAAAGCGCAGGCTCAGAGCACGTGCAGCTTGCCGCATACGCAACCTGTGGAGCGCCCACAAGAGCAAGATTCCCGCTAGAAAACACGCGACACGGAAGGAGTTGGTTTGGTACCACGCCGGAATCACAACAAAGGACAGGGTTGCACCGGACTCGTTCCATACGCCGTCGCTGTTACTGGCCATTACGCGGAATCGGTAAGTACCTGCGCCGAGGTTGCCGTACGTGGCTTCCCGGTTCGTCACGGCTTGACTCCATCCGTGATCAAAGCCCTCCAGCATGTAGCGGTAGTGCACCCGGTCAGGATTGCCAAGACTCAACCCCACGTAGCGAAACGTCGTTCGGTGCTTGCCCGCCGGAAGCCGGATCGGTCCACGTAGATCGACCGGACTGCCATCTGCCGAGACGGCTTCGATATGCACAAGAGCGGGAACGGAACTGACGGTTTCACGCGCGGGATTCACGATAGAAACGCCTCGGTTTGTGGAAAACCAAACGCGCCCCTGTGAATCGACGACAACCGACTGAGAGCGCTTTACGCCCTCCGTACTCGATAAGCCATCGGCAAGTCCATACTCTCGAACTTCTGTCTCGCTCAACGCGCTGCCCATCAAGCCGGCGCGTTTCACCTGTAGCACGTGATTTGCAGTTGCGACCCAGAGTCCTCCATTTCTGTCTTCCGCCAGTCCCAATATGGCTTCGTGCAGCGAGTCCGGAACTACTTTCGGCACCTTGAGGTGGCCGGCACTGAAGAAGGACAAACCTTCGGCAGTTCCGATCCACAGCACGTCATTCGAGTCTTGCAGCAAACAGTTCACATCCTGAGACGCCAATCCTTCGCTGACCGTATAGGTTCGCCAGCCGTTTTTCGTCAGGGCACTAAGGCCGTTGGGAGTTCCAAACCACATCGTCCTGTCACGACCCTCGGCAATCGACGATATTGTGTTCGCCGCTAACCCGTCTGTAGTCGTGTAATTTGTGAAATGACCGTTCTTCAGTTCGCTTACACCACCACTGAGGGTCCCGGACCAGACGGTACCATCAAGACTCCAATAGACCGCAAACACGCTGTTTTGTGCGAGGCCGTCTGCCTGCGTGTAGGTCTTGGCTATAAACGAATTGCCGGAGTAGCGCAGATGGGTGAGTCCACCCTGTTGTCGTCCCACCCAGACATCATCCTTGCCAGCGCCGGCGATGGAGTAGACGACATCATTGGCGATCCCATCGGCAGTGACAACCCCACTTTTTCCTTCCTTCAGCCATCGCAAACCACCCTGAATGGGCGCAATCCAAGTGAGGCCGCCGGAGTCAACGTACAAGGGTCCCATACTCTGCGATTTCAAATTGGGAAGAGAGTACGTAACGAAGGCGCTGTCACGCAGTCGCTCGAGGCCGCGCGCGCGACCGATCCATATGTTTCCCTCCCGATCTTCGAAGAGCGCAGTTACCGGTCCAGCGGTTTCGTGAGTACTCAGTAAAGAAACCCTGTTCGCGTTGTACCGAAACAGTCCGCGACTCGTGCCAAGCCAGATGTTCGAATCCCGATCGCGAAGAATGGAAAGTACGTCGAGATTGAGAAGAGATGACGGTACACCTGACAAAGTAAGCTCTGTTCCATTCCAGCGCAGCACACCCTTCGCCGTTCCGACCCACAATTCTGATTTTTGAAGAGGAAGAAGGCAGTTAATCTTCGTATCAACCCGCCCATTCAAGGCGCTCAAAATGCGGCCTTGCTCGAGATAGAAGAGCCCTCGACGCTCCGTGCCAAGCCAAATCTTTCCGTCGTCAGTCTGCGCCATGGCGATCACCAGGGAGGTGAGGGCCGGCTGACGATCAGGCATCATGCCATAGTTCCAACTGAAAGGAGTTGACCGCTGGTCAGGAGCTTCGCCGTTCGCCACTCTTGCGGCGTCGGCGAGAAGAGCAGCGGACGATAGGGGTCGAAATCGGTTGTCACTGTAGGTGAGAGTTCCCACAGCCAAGGATGAGAGCAAAACCGCACCCGACGTCCCCCGTGCTATTGCCGTTGTCCCGTTCTCAGCCTCCCCG
Source organism: uncultured Acidobacteriaceae bacterium (assembly GCA_963782275.1). GTDB lineage: Bacteria > Acidobacteriota > Terriglobia > Terriglobales > Acidobacteriaceae > Bog-257. Next base: position 560,080 of record CAWAJA010000022.1, read on the forward strand.
CGGATAAGCTCGAAGTACCCATTGTGATAACGAAAGAGTTGGGTGTTTTGTAGCAAGATCCAGAGATTGTCGCTTGCGTCAACCAAGAGTGTTCGTATAGGACCAATCAGGATTGGATCAGGATGCGCCCGCTCGAACTGCTGAAAAGTCAAACCGTCGAAACGAACAAGGCCTTTATCTGTCCCAATCCAGAGATAGCCATCGGAAGTCTGTGCGATGGCCGTTATAGATCCGCCCGGCCAACCTTTCTCAGTTCCCCAGGAGTCGTGGAGAAATTGCGACACGGTCCGAGTGGGATCGACCGCAGACGCCGAAACAGCCAAGCAGACAGCCGCGAGTCCGGCAATGGCACACCTGAGTAACCAGCGCCTTCCAAAACCGTCCTCACGGAAGGTATTCAAACTTCTCAACCACAACCTCGCTTGGCTTCTGCATAGGATTTTTGTCGCTCGCAACGACGTAAAAGATCAGGCGGGGTTTTGCCTTACCCGGTTCCGGTACGCCAGACGTGAACTCATGTTCAGAAACGAGTTGGGCTCCGCCACCAGCAGATCTTCCGCGAAAGGTCTTGAAAGTTGCATGTCCAGATTCCCAGCGCAGGACATACGTCAAGGTGCCTGCGGGCGCTGTGAAAGCGAACACGTTCCCGGGAATATAGAACGGTTGAACTACAAATTGTGCATTGTTCTTATTCGCAGCGTCACCCCAGCGACTGACCTCTACGTCCATCTCGCGATAGTGCTGCTCCCCCGCCGAATCCTCGAAGATATACATAGTGAAGACCGCAGCGGGTTCCAACTGAGAAGTATCACGCACAGTTACCGAATAGGTGCCGTACCCGAGACTACGATTGAGGAATATTTCGGCACACGACCACCTGCCTGATTTGTTCTTCTTGATCCGCATGTGGAGCGCCCCGCTCGCATCGGTCCATGCATTTTCAGCATCGAAGAGGTTGTTTGTGCCCCCCTTGTCATTCGCAATCATGCGAACACCCCAATCATAGCCGCTGAATTTAAGCGATCCGGCCGGGTCAAATTGCGGCGCTCCAACGCCCTTCACAATTGTCACGAGAACAACGGAACCGCCTTGGGTCGGAGCTACATCCATCACGGGCAGCGGACTATAATCCGGCTCCACCAATAACGCAGCATACTCAAATCCCAGATGGGTTTCCGTCCTCCAGGTCGAGTCTGCTTTGATGGGAATGAAGGCATGATCAGGCCAGGGCTGCACCCACCACGGCCCGCTGTGCGCATAAATAACAATCTGCTGCTTTGGTCGAGCGTTTCTTGCCCGTCCAGAGATCGTGTCGACTCTTTCTCGTCCACCTTGCGCCGCCGGCGGAATATGGGTGAACTCGATCGAAGGTTCGGAATTCGCTTTATGCGACTGGCAACTGTTCAGCGCAATGCAGAAAACCAGCAGTAGCGATCGCTGCAAGAAAGCTGGGACCAACAGTCGCAGTTGCATGTGACCCCACAATAGACTGCCGGATGCGCGAGGTGAGAGGCACCCTTCTGAGCAAGTTTCGATGATACCGTGATCGTGCGCGGTTCCGAACCATCAGACCCTTGAGGCGGCGGACTGTATTTCTCTACAGGTGCGATCAGATCGGCAGCAAGCCGCGCCGCACTGCAATCGTTACCGCGTGAGTCCGGTCGTTCGCCCCAAGCTTGTCGACAAGATTCTTGATATGGAAGTTGACGGTCGTTTCGGCGATTGCCAATTGATCTGCAATCTGCTTGTTGCGATAGCCATCGCGAATCAGCCGGAGAACCTCGAGCTCTCGTTCCGTAGGATCATCGTCACCAAAATATTCCGCGAGGCGGGAGGCCACCTCGGGTGGAAGATGCCGCTTACCGGCATGAACCGAGCGGATCACCCTCAGCATCTCGTCCTTCGGCGTGCTCTTGAAGAGGTATGCAGAAGCCCCGGCTCGCATCGCTCGTTTGATTTCGCCGTCGGTATCGGCAGTGGACAGGATGATAATGCGAGCCTGAGGGAATTCCCCTCGAATGGCGATCAGTGCGTCGGTTCCGTCAGTCCCGGGAAGACGCAGATCCATTAGAGTCACGTCCGGGCGATGACGACGGAATTCCGCTACAGCCTCCACCGCGTTCGTGGCCTGAGCCATGAGAACCATATCTGGCTGAGAACTGATGATGGAGCTCAGACCTTCGCGAAAAACCGGATGGTCTTCAACGCTCAGGATGCGAATGTGCTTGGAAGACGTAGCCATCGCAGCCACCCCACTGGCGTCATTGTACGTCATTACGGACCTCATTTCTAAGTTCGATCACCGTCGCCACGACTCACCTCACCAATGATTCCCTCATCGTCATTCCCTCGCCCTCAGGGCTTACGCCTTCTGTTTCGGCGCTTTTCTGCCGCGATCCAATCGCGGATGTACGCGGGAGAATTCTCGAGCGTTACGCTGTCTGCTTCGCAGCGTGCCAAGAACCGAATCGCTGATTGATCGACCAGTGTTACATCTTTCATATCGAGAACGAGGTTATGGCCGCTTGCTTCTGACCCCAAAAGCCGTTTCAACTCTTCCAGGTTCTCCTCTTCGATTCGACCAATCAAATTAAGAATCACAGACTCGTCCTTGGCCGATCTAAGAATCTTCAACATCGGGTTAGCCTTTCTCTCAACCCACGATTTGTTTCCTAGTCCCATGTTGCACCGCGGCTACCATTCGCCAGAGTATTGAGAGGAAAGGAGTTGCAGGAACCTCGATCTTACGAAGCATTCGTAGATTTACGAAGTTCGTAATGCATGAGGTGAGTATCTCGGCGCGAACAGGTAGAGCTAGGCAGTTTTGTACTGATGCTTGTTGATCTTGAGGGATTTGATCTTTGATTCCAGAGTAGTCGAGGGAACGCCCAGCTTAGCCGCCGCGCCGGCCGGTCCGGAGACTCGGCCCTTGGTTTCGGCCAACGCCGCCTCGATGATCTCTTTTTCCTGAAGTGCCGGCCTCTTCGACAAAATCGTATTCGATGATTGAAGCGAAGGCGAGGCCGGCGAGAGCCAACTCTCGTCCACGAAGAAGGTCCCGGTTTCAGCGAGGACCACTGACCGTTCAATTATGTTCTGTAGCTCCCGGATGTTGCCTGGCCAGGCGTAGGACTGCAACAGCTCCAGCGTCTTCTTGTCGATCAAGCTGATATTCTTGCCTGCCCGGGCGGCGTAGCGTTGCACGAAATACTCGACCAGCATCAGGATGTCGTCCTTGCGTTCTTTGAGGGCTGGCACGTCGACGGGAAACACGTTCAGCCGATAAAATAGGTCCTGGCGGAAGGTCCCATTGGCTACCGCTGCATTCAAATCACGATTGGTGGCAGCAATGACGCGAACGTTGACGTGAATAGGCTGCCCTCCTCCGACCCGCTCAAATTCCCTTTCCTGTAGCACCCTGAGTAATGCGACCTGGGTATCGGGCAAGAGTTCGCCAACCTCATCCAGGAAGATGGTTCCGCCGTCGGCGAGCTCAAAGCGGCCAAGCCGTCTTTGTGTGGCTCCCGTGAAGGCGCCCTTCTCATGGCCGAACAACTCCGAGGCGATCAGATCACGGGGGATTGCTGCACAGTTCACGCTAATGAACGCTCCCGAGTTGCGGCCTGATCGCCGGTGGATAGCGCGTGCAACCAGCTCTTTGCCTGTCCCCGTTTCCCCCGTGATGAGAACCGTAGAATCACTTGGCGCAACTTTGGAGATGCGCGAGAGCACAGTTCGCAATGCGCGTGAGGTTCCGACAATCTCCTCAAACATAGAGGTTTGGTCGATTTCTTCACGGAGGGCGATGTTTTCTCGGCGAAGTCTGTCTTCGGCCTGCTTACGCTCTTCGATGTCAGTAGCTGTGCCGTACCATCGTTTTGTGTTTCCGCTTTCATCTTTAAGTGGATTTAGGCGAATCAGAAACCAGCGAAACTTCCCGTCGTGCCCCAGCAACCGCGCTTCGAACTCAAAGGACGCCCCCTCAAGAAATCCCTTTTTTCTTTCGCTGAGAAAGTGTTCACGATCATCTGGATGAACGAAATGAACTCGAGACGCGGCTCGCCATTGGTCGATGTCGATCCCGAAATACTCGTGCGTTGCGCGATTGGCCCAGAGGGAGCTCCCATCAGGCGCAAATACCCCGACTTGCTGCGGCACGAGGTCCAGAATCTGACGGAGCTCCGTTTCTTGTTCCCGGATTTCGGCCTCTGCCCGCTTACGCTCGGTGATGTCCATCGAGCTACCCACGAATTGCACGAGTTCTCCCGCCGCGCTGAGGACCGGATGGCCCACGGTGTGAACCCACTTGAGCTTTCCGTCAGGAAGAAGAATGCGGAACTCTACCTCGTAGTCCGACTTCTCACGAATTGCTCGCTCGATTGCTCCCCGCCACGTGTCTCGATCCTCCGGATGTACTCGCTGCAGCCGTTCTTCCCACGCTGGCATCCCGTGTTTCGGATCAAATCCGTATATGCGATACCATTCATCCGACAGATGCAGTGCGTCCCTTCCTGCCACCTGCCAAGCCCAACTGCCCATGTGCGTTAGCCTCTGCGCTTCTGCGAGATAGTTTTCGCTTTGGCGTAAGGCTTCTTCGGCCCGCTTGCGCTCGGTGATGTCCTGGACAATTCCCGCGAGGTACTTTAACTTGCCCTGCGCGTCCAAACGCGGGCGCCCGGAAGCCCAGATCCAGCGTATCGCCTGGTCAGAGCGGACAATTCGACACTCGAAATTCCAACCGCTCTGTGCCTCAAGGGCCTGGCGAAACTTCCGATCGACCAATTGCCGGTCCTCCGGGAGGACATGCTCCATGAACTTCTCATATGTCCATTCAGGCAGCTGCGTTTCATAGCCAAAGATGCGGTCGTGTCGGAGGGAACGATGGGCTGCACGCCTAGCCAGGTCGAGCTTCCATTCTCCCATTTCGCTGGTGTCCAAAGCGAATTGCAAGCTTGCCTCGCTCTCCCGCAGGGCAGTTTCTGCCTGGCGCTGCTCGCTGATATCGGTAACGGCTCCCACAAACTCGCGGTTGCCGCAGGCATCCGTTAATGCGTGAGCTAGAGCGTGGACGTGCTTCATTCTCCCATCAGGAAGTAGCAAACGATACGCGTGCTCGAAATGCGTCGCCCCCGCAGACGCTCGATCGATAACCTCCTGGAACTCGGCGCGATCTTCGGGATGTACGCGCTGCGCGATGGAATCAATCGCTAGCATGAGTGTGGGGTCATACTCGAAGATGCGATACGTTTCATCTGACCAGACAATTTCTTCGCTGTCAGGTTTCCACCCGAAGCTGCCTGTGTGACTCAGCCTTTGGGCCTCGGCCAGGTAGGCTTCACGGCGCCGGAGTTCCCGAGTCAGGAGTTCATTCTCGGTAACGTCCATGCCCATGCCGATTCTTTTCATCGTGCCACTGTCGACGATGGGACTACCCACGCAACGAACGTAGCGAAGTTCCCCGTCCGGACGTACAATGCGCTTGGTGACATCGAATCCGGAAAGCTCCGCAACCATTCGCTTCATTAGCGAGGCCATAGACTCGCGATCCTCTGGATGGACGAGTTCTAGGTATTCTTCAGAGCCAGGCGGACCTTTGGCCGGATCAAGACCGTGTATGTAAAAAAGTTCGCGCGACCAGTACTCGAAACCTCGTGCTGGATCAAAAACCCAGGTGCCCATATGGGCAAGGCGCTGGGCTTCTGCTAGATAAAACTCGCTTCTTTGCAACTCCTGGGCGCTGCGCCGGAGCTGTTCTTCGGCGCGCTTGCGGTCCTCGATGTCGATGCTCGATCCATGCCACTTGACGATGTTTCCATATTCGTCCCGCACGCCGACCTTGTGGTGCAGCATCCAGCGATACACACCGTCAGCACGCCGGACGCGTGTTTCGTATAAGAAAGGTTCACCGCTAGCCAGTGACGCGCGCCACTTTTGAACGATCCCTTCGACATCCTCGGGATGAATGTACTCGGTCCACCTCCAACCCAGCAGATCTTCCAACGACCGACCCACGTAGTCGAGCCAAGCTTGATTGAAGAAGTCGAGGTATCCGTCAGGCAGACCGGTGTGAATCAGGGCGGGGGCGGAGTCGATCAGGAGCCGAAAATCTGGAGACGGAGTCGCCTTTTCATCGGCAAGCGCCCCCGCTTGTCCCCGGTTCGAGATTTTGGATGTTGGCATGTCACGCTAGCCGGTCGCATGCTTACACAGGTAGCGCCAATTTTAATCGATGATGTGGCGGGTCATAGCGGCGATTCAAAATCTCAAAACACAAGACTCGGTCCAGAATGCACCCGCTGCGGGCTGCGGCTTGCACCTTCCGGCATGCGGAAACGAGCCTGGGCCCGCGGTGTTCGCTCTCCGGCCAGAGGGCCGTAATCGCCAACCGTACGGCAATGCTAATCGAAACTTCGACGAAGCGATGCAGAGCGAAGATCCAGGAGTTGTTCGCGCGAGTAACCAGCGTGACGATTCGCACTGAGAAACCGTAAAGGTTCAGCCCGGACTTGAGCTGGGCCGCATGCGAATAGGCTTATGTCAAGACCCGCCCCGGCGTGAATGAATTGGCAGGAGGCAGAGGCCGCTGACAATCAGCAGGCCCCTGCCTGGGGGGAGGGTAAAGGGACGGGAATACAGCTACAGCGCTTGTTACGAAGAGTCATGGTCGAGGCGTCCTTGGTGTGGGTTAGCACTGACACTCCTTAGCATTCATTACGAGGGCTGGTTGGCCCTTAAGCATCCTTGATTTCTTCGTCGTTCCGAGTGTCGGATCGAAACGCCGTCACTGCTTCTCTACTAGCACTTGACGTACCAAACGTCAGCCATTGGTCTGACGGTTCTCTTTTGCGTCAAAACCGTGGGAAACAGGCCCTATCTTCCGGATGAAGTCACTCGGGAGCAGGTCGAGGTTAGCGAAGGGAGTGTCAAGAGGTTGGCATTCGCGAAATCACGAAGAAAAAATCGCGAAACCACTTGCGAAGGATAACTCTGCAATCGTTGGATGGGAAAGTTGAGAGCTCGTTGCCAGCGCTTCTAGCGCTTATCGCCGTTCCACGAGACACCTAATGCGTGCAGGATCAGATGGTCTTGAAGCGTCAAGTATTTGGGGTATAGGGCCACCTGGAATGCGTATCGAACGCCAGCGTTTTGTGTGAGGCACCAGGGTTCGTGACGGATGATGCCTTCGCAGTGCGCACAGGCCGAGTCAGCACTGTATTGGTTTTCGTGGCGCAACACGGGTTGTTTGGGGACAGGCATAGAATCCTCCTTGATTCGCGCTCAACTGACCACATGGTCGAAGTTCGAGCTGCTCTCCTTTACCATTGCCAACCGCACCGACAACGGACTGAATCAGATAAGCGAAGCTTTTTTAGCACTGCCTTACAGACTGCACATGATCGCGTCCACATGACTCTCCTCCTGCCGGTGGCCAATCAAGATCTCTTGCCGGTAACGCTGCAGGCCAGCTCGGACTCTTGTCGTCCTTTCCTAGTGCACCCGGACAGCCATTCAGAAGCTGGGCAGTTGGAAATGCTGATCTTGTTAATCAATAAGTTCCGGCGATGGTGATACGTTAAGCTCGACTGGTCGCGAGGCCGGCCTCGCGTCTTCTGCCGACACTTTGGCACTAATCAATCGGTGCGCATTGTGACCCTTTGAATTCTCATCCCGAGGGAGGGCCGCGTCAAAACCGCGTCCCGCCTGCCTTTGGAGGGATGCGCTACGCGGACCGCCAGGATGACAGACTTGAGGGCGATCGCCATGATGAATCATGCAACCGAGGTGTGGCTGCACCCTTAGTCGCAGGGCACAGTAACCTTGGAATCGCTCTAAATGAACGCTAGAGTCATCGAGAGGGGGTAGTGGTCGGAAGCCGAAACCGAATTATGTACTCGGGGCTGTTTTGCGGCAATCGGCCCCCGCGTGAATATCCAGTCGATGATGTTCCCTCGATCAAGCAACGACTTTGGGGGTGTTGTTCGCACATGCTGATCCGCGAAGTCGTTGCGGAATTGCGCCCGGCTGATGTCGGAAGAGGCTGTCGTCCGGTCCACGTTCAAGTTAAGATCACCTGCCAGAATGATGGGAACTGTTGATTTGTATTGGCCAGCGTCGTCCAGGCACTCAAGCAACTGACAGCGCCGCAAGTCATTGTCACCGCGGCTCTCCAGGTGAAGGTTGTAGCTGACCAGAACTTTTCCAGCAATGTTGACTTCGCTTACCAGGGCGATCCGGCCGCCGATCCTCTCCTGAAACAGTGAAGCTTCAGGAAGGTACCATCGCGGTCGCCAGAAATTCGACTGCCTCTGAAACCTCAGGACGCGGGGATTCGACAAAGGCCAGGCGGAGAGCGTTGCTTGCCCGTGGTAGGCCGGTGAGTTAGGTGAGCCCTGAGTCAATTCCTGGAACTCGCACCCAAAGGCGTAGTTCATCTGCAGCCTCTGGGCTATTTCTCGCGCGACATTGAGGCGGTGGGTCCGCCGGGCGTTGATGTCGACCTCTTGCAAAATTATGAGGTCGGCCTTCGCGTCCGCGAGAAACTCAACGATGCCGCTCAATTTCAAACCGCGATCGATGTTCCAGTCCACAACGCGGATTGAGCTGGGCGGCCAAAGCGTCAATCCCCACGGCGCGAAGCTGCCGGTTTCGATTGCCTGCTTGGAGCTTACATCCATGGCACTTTTCAGACTGGACAGCAAATCGTGGTTGCGATTGCGCGCATACTATACACAGAGCCAGCACGGTCGCGGATCAGACAGCAGCGCCAGAAGTGGTCGCCGATGGCGCCCGGGCCACAACGAAGGTGCGATAGGAGTACAGAGAAATTAACCAAACCACATTCACGCCTATCGCCGTCAAAACGAAAGCCACCCTCATCATATTAATCGCAGCGAAGAACAGGAAGGCATACGGCAAGAAGCAGCGCCGGATGAGGAACTCAAGGTGCCGGCCGAGGTAGAGAATTGGATTTGACCGTCGACTTTCCGCTTGCGCCTGCCAGATTTTCAGGTACTGCTCAGGACGTTCACCGGCGAAACGTTGGCGGCCGGCTCCCGTAACCAGGAAGCTGGTTATGGCCCCGAAGAGGAGCAGTCCAGTCCAAACCAGGTAGGTTGCTCCGAAGCTTCTCACCATGCCGATCGCCATCCCGGAAAAGATGAACAGGTAGTAAAGATAGTCGCATATGGTTTCCAGCCAGCAGCCGAAGTCGGATTCCAGAAGCTTCAGGCGAGCAACCTCTCCATCGGAGCCATCCAGGATGCTTGCCCAGACCGATAGCACTGCGCCAAACAGCACATTCCAGTAGCCGCCGAATGCGAAGAATACGCCGGCGGCGAAGCCAACTCCCAATGTAAAGAGGCTTACCATATTAGGAGTAATGGGCCACTTTATGAGCTGCCGGCTGACCGGTATCGAGATCCTGCGATTCATCCGGGCGAAGATGCCGTCCGTAGGCTTTACCAGCCAGTGATTGAGCTTCTGCTCGGCGGCAATGCGATCTTCCGAGGTCTGCACTCGCTGCCAGCGGTCTTCCTCCACAGGCCTGCTCTCCACAGGTTGTTTCTCCGTAAACAGAAGCGTGCAACTGCTCAACATTATCGACTTCGGCTGGCCATCGCTCAGCGACCCGCCTTGCGGCAGCACGAGACAGAGCCCAGATACCAACCGGGCTGTCGTTGGATTCGAGTGCCAGGACCCCCTGGTCGCCGTCCCACTCAACCGCTTCGCGCAACAACGCCGGATGATATGCGGAGTCCCCGGCGATCACACACAAGGGATGGTCTCCCGATTCAAGGGCGACCTCTTTCAATAGCTGAGGCAGGCCGCTATTCCGTTCCGACTCAAACCACATAACACAGCGAGGCAGACGGTGAGTGGCAAGAAGCTCGCGCGTCAACTTGGGTCCTTGGACCGCGTCAACGCTGATGATGATTCGTTTCGCGCCCGCCTTCTGCAAACCTAAGATGCTGCGGAGAATAACGGGCAGAGTACCAACCCGGGTGAGCGAACCTTCAATTCCGTCGCTCCCGAGCATGCCGTTGGCGAGAATGATAGCTGTAGGCTGCTGATTGGCGGCTTGAGAGAGGGTTTCTGGCCTCGGTAGAGCCGAATTTTCTGCAACTTCGTCAAGAGCAATGGTATTGTGTTCCACGTCGCGGCTCCTTTTGCCTCGGGATAACATGATCATGCAGACGGCGCCGACGGCTCCCCAGAAGATCGCTCTCGATCGCCGAGCGAGTCCGAGCGCCAACCCCGTACCACTACTAAGCCTGAACATCTTTGCAATGAGGACGTTCCCGCCTTCATAGGTTCCAATATTTCCGGGGTTGAAGAGACCGACGACATTAACGAGCTTCGTCAAAGCTTCAAAGATCAGAGCGCCCAAGAGACTGACCTTGACTCCCATCAGGTACAGGATGAGATATACCTCTAACACCATCAATCCATGCCATGCCAAATTGAGGGCGATACTGGCCCAAAACGCTCGCGGCATATCACGATGGAACTCGAACAGCCTGCTTTCAACCGAGGTAATGATTGACTCTTTGCTTTCCAGCCAACGCCTGAAGTAACGCAGCTTTCCCGCTGCTCGTGCCGGACCAGAAAGGATTGGCCACCGTTTCTGCACAGCTAATGCCATCAGGAACAGCAAACCGACCAGCGTAAAGGCGAAGACCACTACGTATCGTTGCAAGGCGTGGCTCAGTGACAAGGCGAGCGGCGCCGTCACGATCCCCGTCAACATCACCAATGCCCCTGTCGCGATAAAGATCCCACGGTCGAGGGTCACCGAGGAGATTCTGCAGGCGGCAGGTATTTCGGCGCTCAGAGCTGAGGCTCGAAGTCCTTCCCCAAATGCCTGGCCAAGAACTCCGAGCTGTCCAACCGCCTCGGACACCAATCGCAGTTGGAGCAGCCGGGGAAATGAAACCTTGTGCTCCTCACCTGAGAGCGTAAACCTCCACGCCCAGGCTTTCACAACATGGGCCACCCCACCCAAGGCTATGACCAGAGCGAGTCCCCAGCCCAGTCTCGACACATCTTGTGCCAGCGTTGAGGGGCCAATCCGCCAGATCAGATAGGCCAGCAGCCCGGTTCCGAACGTCGCCGCCAGAAAACGGAGCAGTAGCCGCCTGTTTGCGATGCGCCTAAACATTGGCGAATCCTTCCGTCAATGCGGCCGGACAGAAATATTGATCAAAAACCATTTCCGCATAGGTTAAGGCCTCCGGAGTATCGACATCCTGCCATGCGGCATCGCCGATATCGAAGGCGCGGAACTTGCCCGCTTGTGCCAATTTCCGCATGCCATCGGACAACGAGCAGTTCCCGTTCTTCTTAGCCGATTCCAGGATGCCGAACAATTGCGGGCTACACAAAAACATGCCCGTGTCGAATGCATCGTAGTGGGTGATCTGCTTCCCGATTTCGACGATACGATCGCCCTCGCGTCTGACCTTGGTGGCATCGTCCAAGTCGAAGACAGTGTCGATGTTTGGGTCAACGGCGAGTATGACCTCGCCCTCACCTAAAGGTTGTTGCAGCAGAGACTCGGCCGTCCTGGGGTCAAAGATGTGGTCGGACATCAGCAGTAAGAATGGATTGCGGATTTCGTCGCGTGCCTTCAAGACGGAGACGCCATTGTCCTTATGATATTCAGTGTTTTCTACGAGCGTCACTTCGACCCCGGCGAGTGGGCGCTCCGCAAACCACCGGCGGATCGCGTCACCACGAAACCCAATAACAATCACGAACTTTCTGACTCCCGCTTCTCTGGGCGCGAAGCATGATGTGTTCCAGCAATGGCTTGCCGTGTACCTTAACCAAAGGCTTAGGAATGGTGCCCGAAGACGAGACGAGCCGGCTACCTTTACCGGCGGCGAGAATTAGGCATTGGTCCACGTTTGGCATCTATCTCTCTCTTTCACTTGATTCAGGGCCCGTTGTGACTGCACGCTCGCGCTCTCGGTTGCATGCTGAGATTTCGGCGCGTAGTCGAAATAGTTGATGGTTACCTTGGTCGCTCCAAAAATTCGAACCTCCGAGACGCTCTCGGTGGCCACCGGGAACCAAAAGGAACCAGCTTTCTGGTAGGTATGGACAAAATGCACGCTTCGGATCCAGAAGGATGGCGTCTTGGCAGGCTTCCCCTCGGCTCTTACTAATGCGTAATCTTCGGCATCAACCCAGATACGGCCCTGAAACAGACGCTCCTCATGCCGCTTGGGTGTAATGTCAATTGCGTAGGCTGAACGGCCCTCTATCGGTTCAATCCCAACCATGTGGAATTCATAGTTGTCCGAGGCAATGCGAGTTCTTGGGCTTATCTGCGGGTGCGATGTTTCTGCTTCGGAATCGAGCATCTTGCGGAAAACGTGTTTGTGACGCCGCTTTCCACCCCTCTTCATCCACGACTTCAAAGTGTTTCGTTCCGTCGACATCGGACTGCACGCGCACAGCATCTCGCATGCTTCTGCATGCGGGTGTTCTCCAGAGTGTACTGACGCATTCCGCGGTATCCTTCGAGCAGGGTGCGCCGCTGTGCGTCACGCTGCTGCATGGTGAGCGACTACCGTGTCCGCGTTGGGAAGCGGGTTGCCATCGGCAGCATTGAGGGCACTCGCGTGTGAAGACCAGAAAAAAGGCTGCGAAGATGAATTGAGTTTTCATAATTAGAATTGAAAAACCAGCTTGCCGCGCCACACTCGCCATGCATCGTTATAGAAGCCGCCGAATTGGTTGCTGTCTACGTCGTTCTGCACGTCGCGCGGATTGAAATGACTGAAGAGGTTGAATACGCCGAATCCGACCTTTGCTTTGAGGTGTCTCTCACCGAGCGGCAGTGAGATTGGGCGCGAAACCTGGAGATCAAACGACGAAAATCGTGGAAAACGCTCGGTATTGCGTGGACCTAGATATTCGCGATATTGGTTTTCGATCGAATAGGGGAAGCCCGTGTGGACGTCGAGAACCGGAATAAGTGTAAACTTCCATGGAGCCGCAACGTCAGCCCAAAACAAGACGCGATTTGGCGCGTCAAAGGGCAGTCGCCCACTAGCATTCGGTTGAATCACTGCCTGGGGATAGTTTCCGAAGAACAGCGAAGGATCGTTCAAGGTCCCGTAGGCCTTGGAGTGGACGTACGAGCCGTTCAGAGTGAAGCGGGGGAGCTGGTAGCGGCCGACAACCTGGAATTCACGATAAGAGTCGTTTCCTCCGTTCGAGAGGGCCATGATGCCTGATGTAAGCCCAGGGGCAGTGGTGGGCGACACCACGAAATCCCTGGTGGTGATGCGCTGCTCGTAGCCGACGCGGACACTGAAGTGTTCCGAGACTTGCCTCTCCAGAGCGACATTCCACGAGGTGCTGCGGGGATTTTGCAGCCCGCCGGTAATCTGATTCTGATAGAAGGTCGAACTCAGAGCCTGGCCGCTGGGACCCAGAATTGATACGGTCCGATCGGGATAATGCTCAAAGACCGGGAGCGTGAGAGGCACGCGGTCGTAGAACACTCCGGCGCCGCCCTTCAGCAGCGTCTTACCGTCGCTGGTCAGCGCCAGCAGAACCCCTGCCCGGGGGGCTGCATGGGTGGAGCCCGTCACCGTGTCGTTGTCAAAACGCACGCCTAAGTCGAGCGTCAAGCGGTGGAAGGGCGACCATTGATCGGCCACAAACCACGACGTCTCGTTCTGATCCGTGCCGAAGGAGGTTGGCGGGGTGAAAGTAATACTCTCGATGGGCGCACCCGAGGCGCCAATGAGCTCGACGGGCAAGAAGGTTTCCTGGCCATTGTAGGAGGAGTGGGAATAGTCCTAGGCCCACCTTTACTTCATGAGAACCCAGAGAACTGCCAGGGAGCGAACTGGTAGGTTTCTTGCCAGTCGAAGCGCGTAGCTCGGCGAGATTGCCGGTTGAAGAATCCTCCCTCAGTCGTGTCGACCAGTAGTTGATAGGGCTCCTCATTATTTTGCGCAGTAGTGTCCACATCGAAGCGTTTGTAACTGAACTGCGAGACCAGGAAGCTCTTCTCGCCAACCATGTAATGGTCCTGCGCATCAAGCTGAAAGCCACGCTGGTGGTAATCCGCAGTAGACGGTTGCGGAGTAAACGTGTTTAGCCCCAGGAAATCGAGCTTCTGCGGATACTCCGCGAGCGACACTGTCGCGGTTTGCCTTGAACTTATGTTCATATCGACTTGGGTATAGGAGTTGAAGCCCTCAAACTTCGTGTCCCGTTGCAGAGGAGGAAGACTGTTGACTGGCGTTTGCACGAAACGGTATTCGAAAGACTGGGTGATTGCGATGCGGTCCTTGACAATCGGACCGGTGAACATCATTCGCGGCGTGAAGGCTCCAATGCCAACAATGCTGCCGCCGCGCTCGCGTGGGCGAGGAAGGATGTTCTGGATTGAAAAGTGGTAGCCTTCATAATTGCCCGTCTTGGTCTCGACGTTTGAAACCGCCCCGGTGAGTTTTCCGTACTGCGGGTCGTAGGGATTTGAGATGACTTGCACCGAGGAGACCACATCAAGTGGCAAGCTGAGGGCGGGACTCCCGGTGGCGGGATCGGTGACATTCGCACTGTTCATCAGCGCGCCACTCTGGGTATTGCGCGCACCTTTCAGGTTTATCAATCCATCGGGCCCACGAACAACTCCAGGCACGAGAGGAAGCGAGCTTTCAAACTGCTCGTCGATATTGGGAGCGTTCTGTACTATTTTCTCGGTGATGGTTTCGCTTGTAGCAGGACCCTTGGTGTCCGGATCACTCGCCGTTACCGTTACCGAGGTCTTGACTTCGCGGGGCTTCAACTGCAGTGGGACTTGAACGACCTGATTGGCCTCGACCGTGATGGTCTGCTCAGCCCATAGCTCGGAAAAGGTTGCTTCCACCGTATAGTTTCCCGGAGGGAGCCCGTCTAGAGCATACTTACCGTCTGGCATCTGTCCCTGTTTCAGCCACCACGGGACCGGTTACCAGCACTTTAGCCTCGGCTACATATGACGGATCACCGGAATCCCCGACGAAAACGGTCCCTTCTACCCTGCCAGTTCCTCCATGGTCGTCCTTGCCAACTGCGCCTGGGGCTATCAAGCCAGAAATAACTAGTAAGAAGATGAGATTTCGCACCGACCTTAGTCCCAGAATCCGGGAAAAACCGAGGCTTCCGCCTGGAACTATGGTGGGCCCACGTCGCTTGGAAATGTTGGTCACGTCAGTTGCCTTCGCCTAATGCAAAGGCATGGCTAGCGCCAAACCCGCATGAGCGCGTAAATGATTGATATTTCGACCCTCAGTCGGCCGACGGCACGCGAGGTGCGTGAGGCCGGAGTCTCAATGGATTGGCAACTGCACGAAGGTTTGGCAGACAACCAACCAGGTTTGTCGCGGTCAGTGACTTCGCATGTTCGCGGTGTGGGGGTTCAAACAAGAGATCCCTGTCGCTTCAGTTGCGACGCCGTTCTTTACCGTGATTTTTTTGTATGAGCTTGCGGCTGGCAAGGGCCGGGTAGATATGCTGGAGGGGCGGCCAAAATTACTTAGATCGTACTTTGTCTGTTATCCATCGCCGTAAGACTGCTGATGCTTGTGGGGTGCAGCGAAAAGGAACTCATTCGGTCCAGAGGTCCTGCCGAGATGCTCCAACGCCTTCGCTTTGGCGGCCACCACGTTGCGTGTTGACGATCCCAGCAGCAGCGAGCATTCATGATCGGAGTAACCTTCCAGCACCGACATAACGAAGACAAACCGTTCGAAGGTGTGGAGTCGGAGGACAGCGCGAAGAGCGGGGTTGAGTTCTGACTCGAGCGAACTTAGGGCGAGGGCTGACAAGCCTCGTCAGCGCAATTGAATGCTGGTTTCAACATTCGGATTGCGTTTCGCAGGACCACGCGCCGTGTCCATGCGCCGGCCCACTCTTTGAATACGGGCCGTACATCCATGCAGTCGTCGAGGCTGGACTCAAAGCATTGCGCGGCGCAATCTTCGCCAGCCGTAAGCAGCAACGAGAGCAAATACAAGCCCTCCATGTCCTGTGTAAACGTACGGCAGAAATCAGCACGCGTCGCAAAGACTGTTACCGCTGGAGGGAAGTTCTCAGTGCCCTGCATGTTTTACCTCTCGGTCCTGCCTCTACATATCGCCGCGAACGCTAGAGCGATTCGCTGGTCCGAGGCCGATTTGCTCTCGGCTTTGGGTTGCGCTCCACCGGCAGTGTGTAAGAAGCAAGACAGTGACCAAACGAGGTTGGTTGCTATGCCCGCGAAGTCTTTGCAACTACGCATTGATCAATTGGCTGCACCCGCAAGAAGCAGGGCAGATGCCAATATCTTGTCACGGGACGAAAGCTGGCCTCAGTGCGGAAAGCCGAAAGGCACCACCTACGAGGGGCTCGGCAAGCTGACGTCAAGTACCAGGCAACAGCTTTCGGAGGAGGATCAGCAAAAACCGCCGTTTCTTACGGATCCGGCGTTCGAACATCCGCTTCCGCCCGCTCCGGGCCAAAGACGACGATTATGGAGAGTCAAGTGCTTACAGAAGCATCGAGAAGAGACATCGTCGGGAAATGTGGCATAGAATCCCAGCTAGAGTTTCAGCAACTGGAATAGGTCGCCGTGAATCGCGGAATGGAGAAATAGGATGATAAATCCAAAACGCCTGATTCCCATCTTGTTGAGTTCGTGGGTTCTTATGATTTCGGCTGGCCGCGGAATGGCACAGAAGCCGAGCTTTGCTCAAGCGACGATTCCATTTGAGTTCTGGATCGGCGATAGCCCTCTCCCGGCCGGCGAGTACCGGATCGAACATGTCGAGTCCACGACCTATTTGTTGTTCCGAAGCACGGACGGTAAGGTCGCTAAGGCCGCTTATACCCTCCCTCTCGATGAGAAGTCCGCTAAACCATCTGACGCCAAACTTGTGTTCAGGGTTCAGGACGGCAAGCACTACCTTTACGGAGGCTGGGGGCCGTATGGCAGGCGGGTACTAACGGTGGAGTCTGGACGGCCAGTGCCGTCTGGCAATGGCAGAGTCGAGGTGCCTGTTATCTATCACTAGTTTGTGCGGAGGCGGCGCCGGTTGCCCCAAACAGAGACGCTCTGCAATGCCTTGGCAAGTGAAGCCGATCGGCGTGAACGAATGTCAGGCGACTGGCAAGTGCCAAGTAATCGGCCAAAATGTTAATTATCGAATAATACCGCCCGAAAATTGAACCAATGCGTCTATTGGAACATTGAATGCTTGTAAGATGCGAGTCAGCTGAGGGGTGAGACGCGCCCGCTGGGGGCGCGAAGGGGATAGGCCATGAGTCTGTTTGACGTGCTTCTAGGGTGTTCGCACAAACGTTGCAGCTTTCCTCTTACGGTAAGCGGTAACCTGCGCCGGAGGGCGGCAGCGTCGGTTACAGGGACCTATGTGGTGTGTTTGGATTGCGGCCAGGAATTTCCGTACGACTGGAATAAAATGAAGAGAGGAGCCAAGGTCGTGACCAGGTTCCAAACTTCCGGTTCTGAGCCTGTGACCGTCCTGCCCGACCCAACGGTTGTGTGAGCAGCCCGCAGGTTCCTCAGCCAACCAGCCAGTGTTTCGCCAAATGGAGTTAGCGAATAGCCCGGATGTCAGGGACCTAAGACCAAGGGTTTTTCACTGAAGTAAGTTCTGTGGCGCGGATTTGCCTTTCCCGCAAGTGCGCGGAGTGTCCCGCCGAAGCTGTAACACCTCACCAACTGATGCTTTGGGCGTTCTGAGGAGAACGATGGCATGAGCGAAGCGCTTCCCGTAGTTTACCTTGCCAGGCATGGAGAGACGGCCTGGACTGTTTCGGGCCAGCATACCGGGCTGACAGATTTGCCGCTCACGCCCGCCGGCGAGCGTAATGCGCGCCAGCTGGGGCAACGGCTGAAAGGGCTGACATTTGCAGCAGTATTTACCAGCCCGTTACAGCGCGCCGTCCGAACCTGCGAACTGGCCGGTTTCGGCCCAGTAGCTAAAGTGGATCCCGACCTGGTGGAGTGGAACTATGGCCAGTTTGAAGGACTGCGCTCAGCCGAAATTCTGGCGAAGTACCCGAACTGGGACCTCTTCCGGGATGGTTGTCCGGGCGGCGAGTCGCCCGCGCAAATACGTGCGAGGGCGGACCGTGTCGTCGAGCGAATTCGGGCATTGCAGGCTAACGTCCTTCTCTTTTCCAGTGCACACTTCCTTCGGGTCCTGGCCCCCCGCTGGCTCGGGCTCGATCTATCCACTGGACGATATCTGTTGCTGAGCACGGCGAGCTTGAGTGTTGTGGGGTACGAACACAACCTTTCGGAACCCGTTATCCGGCTCTGGAACGACGATCACCATGTGGCCAAAGAACCACTCCATTCTGACGTTCCGCAGACATCAGCGCATGATGTATAACCGAGCCGAGTTGTAAAAAGGAGATCCCCATGAGTACAGACAGTGTAGGGCACCCTTCAACCGTTTTGTCCAGCCAAGATCGTGCAGCACTGGTTGCGCGGCTTATGCACCAGTATGGGTGTGGGCCGATTCCGTTTGTGGGAACGGAAAATGCATTCTACGAACGGCATCTCGTTTTTGACCGAGTGATCGACCCGGAGGTAGCGGGTGCGCGTGAGCGCTTTGAGGCTGTTGCCCGCTCTATACGCGATATCCTTTCGCAGCGCTGGGTGCTGACCAAAAAGACATACCTACGAGAGAATCCGAAGCGCATTTACTACCTGTCTATGGAGTTTCTCCTTGGACGCTCGCTGGCTAATAACATTACAAATCTTTTGCTCGATCCTCTCGTGCAGCACGCAGCCCAGGAGAAAGGCATTAATTGGCTTGAATTGATCGAGCAGGAGCCGGATGCAGGTCTCGGTAACGGAGGCCTGGGCCGTCTTGCCGCGTGCTTTCTCGACTCGATGGCGACGATGCAACTGCCAGCGACTGGCTACGGTTTGCGCTATGAATATGGCATTTTCAGACAGTCCTTCGTAAATGGCTGGCAGCAAGAGAATCCTGACAATTGGCTCCGTAATGCCGATCCTTGGGAAGTCGTTCGTCCGCCCGAGATGGTGGAGGTCAAGCTGAACTGCTCCTTTGAGCTACGATCGGGAACCTTGCATCCCATCCCGGGCCGGCCGTCAAGTTTGATAGGCATACCGTTTGATCGTCCGGTGGTGGGGTATGGTGGCAAGACCATCAACACACTCCGGCTCTGGGCTGCGGCTGCGCCCGATTATTTCGATTTTAGGGAATTCGGCACGGGCGACTTCGTGGGGGCACTGGCCGAGACTCTGGCCGCGGAGTCACTAACGCGAGTTCTCTATCCCGACGATTCTACGACCGCCGGGAAAGGACTGCGCTTCCTGCAGGAGTATTTCCTGGTGGCCTGTTCACTGGCAGACCTGGTGCGTCGCTTCCACCGAAATAACGGTAATGATTGGAGCAAGTTGCCCGAGAAGGTAGCTATCCAACTCAATGACACGCACCCATCCATGTCCGTCGTTGAGTTGATGCGAATCTTGTTGGATGACGGCCACCTGGGATGGGATGAGGCCTGGGAGCTAACGAAGAAAACGCTGGCATACACCAATCACACGCTGCTGCCTGAGGCCTTGGAAAAATGGCCCGCCGAGTGGTTCGAGATGCTGCTTCCCCGCCACCTTGAGATTGTCTACGAGATCAATCGTCGACTACTGGACGAAGTCCGCACGCGTTTCCCCGGAGACGAGAAGCGCGTCGAGCGTGTGAGCCTGGTGGAGGAAGGCGCCCAACGGCAGATACGTATGGCCAATCTGGCGATTGTCGGCTCCCACAGCACAAACGGGGTGGCCGCGATCCACTCTCAACTGTTGCGCACGACGACGGTTAAAGATCTAGCCGAAATGTTTCCCGAGCGCTTTAACAACAAGACGAATGGCGTAACACCGCGACGCTGGTTGCTGGAGGCGAATCCCCCACTGGCGCGTTTGATCAGCGGGAGCATCGGGGAGGGCTGGACGACCGATCTTGCCCAGCTTAGAAAGCTGAAGCCCTTTGCCGACAACAAGAGCTTCCGCGATGGCTTTCTCAGCTCAAAGCGCGAGACCAAGGTTGAGTTCGCCAACTGGCTCAAGGCGACATCCGGACAGATCGTCGACCCGGACAGCATTTTCGATTGCCAAGTAAAGCGCATCCACGAATACAAGCGGCAGTTGCTGAACGCCCTGCGAATCGTCGTGCTCTATAACCGGCTGCGGGAGAACCCCAATACCGAGATGGCGCCGCGCACATTCTTTTTTGCCGGGAAAGCTGCGCCTGCTTATCAACTGGCCAAGGTGATCATAAAGTTCATCAACAGCCTGGCCACCACCATCGACGAAGACCCCCGCATGCGTGGACGACTCAAGGTCGTTTTCCTGCCGGAGTACAATGTTTCGCTGGCAGAACGACTCATTCCGGCCAGCGATGTCTCCAACCAGATCTCGACTGCCGGCTACGAGGCGAGTGGCACGAGCAACATGAAATTTATGATGAACGGTGCCCTAACAGTTGGAACCCGTGACGGCGCAACCATTGAGATGGCAGAGGAAGCGGGCGAGGAAAACTTCTTCCTGTTCGGCCTCACCGTGGAGCAAGTGGAGAACAGCCGTAGCTGGTACAACCCGCATTGGCACTATGAGAACGAGCCGGAGACCCGCGCCGCCCTGGATCTTGTTTTTTCCGAGTTCTTTAATCGCAACGAGCCTGGAATTTTCGGTCCTTTGCGCGACACGCTGCTGACGCACGGCGATTACTACATGCACCTGGCAGACCTCACCTCTTATTGCCAGGCGCAGGAACGGCTCGGGGTTTTGTATGCCGATCCCGATGGCTGGGCGCGTAAAGCGATACTCAACATTGCGAGCTCCGGCAAGTTCTCCAGCGACCGAACGATTGCGGAATATGCAAGCGAAATTTGGAAGGTGCAACCATGTCCAGTACTTTAGAGACAAGCTCGACTGCAACCCCGACTGAGCCCGGTAGTGCCATCTCGCCACTGGCCGGCAAACCGGCCCCGAAAGAGATGCTGATCGACGTCGCTCGTCTGGAGAAGCTTTACTATGAGCGCCAGCCAGATATTGAAAACCAGAACGAACTGGTCAGCTTCGGAACCAGCGGACACCGCGGCTCGCCACTGCATGGCACTTTCACCGAGTCCCACATCCTGGCCATCACCCAAGCAATCTGCGATTACCGCCGGGGGCAGGGAGTGGACGGCCCGCTGTATATGGGAAAGGACACTCACGCGTTGTCTGGGCCCGCGCAGCGCACAGCCATCGAGGTCCTGGCCGCCAACAATGTCGATGTCATTATTCAGCAAGCGGACGGCGTCACTCCCACGCCGGTCATCTCGTGGGCGATCCTTGTCTATAACCGCGGGCGGGGGCAACACCTCGCAGACGGAATCGTCATTACACCGTCGCACAACCCGCCCGAGGATGGCGGCTTTAAGTACAACCCGACGAACGGTGGCCCAGCGGACACCGATGTAACCCACTGGGTCGAGCACCGGGCCAACGAACTGTTGCGCGCAGGCAACGTGGGGGTGAAGCGCGTACCCTTCTCCAAGGCTGTTACGGCGGTAACTACCCACCACGAAGACCTGGTGCTGCCGTATGTGCGCGATCTACGGAACGTAGTTGACATGGATGCCATCCGCAGTGCCGGCCTGAAGCTGGCTGTGGATCCGCTTGGCGGCGCCGCTTTGCCCTATTGGGAGCCAATCAATGCCACCTACGGCTTGGACATCGAGGTCGTCAACCCCGAGCTCGACCCGACGTTTTCCTTCATGACCGTGGATCACGATGGTGTGATACGCATGGACTGCTCCAGTCCGTATGCGATGGCCCGACTAGTTGGGCTGAAAGACAAGTACCGTCTCGCCTTCGCGAATGACCCGGACTCTGACCGGCACGGAATCGTCACACCCTCTGCGGGATTGATGAATCCCAACGCGTACCTCGCAGTTGCTATTCAGTATCTGCTGGCCCATCGCGCGCAATGGCCGGCCCATGCCGCGGTCGGTAAGACCTTGGTCAGCAGCAGCATGATCGACCGCGTGGTGAACAAGCTTGGTCGCCGCCTGTTGGAGGTTCCTGTGGGCTTTAAGTGGTTTGTGGCTGGCCTGTTCGACGGCTCGTGCTGCTTTGGAGGCGAGGAAAGCGCCGGAGCGAGCTTCCTGCGCCGCGATGGCACGGTGTGGACGACCGACAAGGACGGCCCGATCATGGACCTTCTAGCCGCGGAAATTACGGCCATCACCAGCAAAGATCCCGGCGAACATTACGCGGAACTCACCGCGGAATTCGGTACGCCTCAGTACAAGCGCATCGACGCGCCGGCGACGCCCGAGCAGAAAGCAAAGTTGGAGAAGCTGTCGCCGGGAGCGGTGAAAGAATCTGAGCTGGCGGGGGAGCCAATCACCGCCAAGCTGACGACCGCTCCGGGAAACAACGCTCCCATCGGCGGCCTGAAGGTCATCGCGGCAAGCGGATGGTTTGCTGCGCGGCCTTCGGGCACGGAAAACATCTACAAGATTTACGCGGAGACCTTCAAGGGACAGGCCCATCTGAATGCCATTGTGCACGAAGCTCAGGAGATGGTGAACCGTGCACTACAATCCTAGGCTGTCGTAGCTGTGCTGGCCGGAGGCCAAAGATGAGTCAGGGTGATCGGTCTGCGCCCCTTTTTCCGCCAGAGTATCGGGCGAGCGGCTTGCTGCTGCACGTAACCTCTTTGCCGTCACCTTACGGTATTGGCGATCTGGGCTCGGCAGCGTTTGCGTGGATCGATCACCTTCACGACGCAGGCCAAAGCTGGTGGCAGTCGCTACCGCTCGGCCCGACTGGATATGGCAACTCGCCTTATCAACCTGTCTCGTCCTTTGCTGGCAACAACCTGCTGATCAGCCCGGCCAATCTCATCGCGGACGGGCTGTTGCGAGCCGGTGATTGTGAGGGGCAGTTCGCGTCGAATGTAGTTGACTATGACTCCGTCATCCCATTTAAACATCGGCTGTTCGAGGCAGCGTGGAAGAACTTCAAATCCGGAGAGCGCAAGGACCTGTCGCCAGAATACGAGCAATTCTGTAATGACCAGGCACACTGGCTGGAAGATTATGCTCTGTTTCGTGCCCTCAAAGACGAATATAACGGTGCTTCGTATATCGAATGGCCGTTGAACCTGGTTCAGCGGGTGCCCGCCGCCCTGACGGAAGCCCGCCAGAAACTGGCCGACAATCTTGATCAGTTTCGATTCGAGCAATTCCTGCTGTTCCGTCAGGGCGCTGCGCTCAAGGAGTATGCCTTAGCGAAGGACGTGCGCCTGATTGGCGATCTGCCATTTTTCGTGTCACCAGATTCGAGCGATGTGTGGGCCAATCCAGAGCTGTTTCTACTCGATGAACACGGTAAACCTCGGTTTGTCGCCGGCGTGCCTCCCGACTACTTCAGCGCTCAGGGACAGTTGTGGGGCAACCCCGTTTACAACTGGGACACACTTCGTGCGACGGGCTATCGTTGGTGTATAGACCGTCTGCGGGCACTATTGGCTCACGTGGACGTAATTCGCCTGGACCATTTTCGTGGCTTTGCCGCTGCGTGGCATGTGCCCGCCGATGCGCGGACGGCACAGTCTGGCCAATGGGTGCCCGGTCCGGGTCCCGACTTCTTCGAAGCAGTGCGAAAGGAATTAGGCGGACTACCATTTGTCGCCGAAGACTTGGGACTTATTACCCCCGATGTTTATAGTCTTCGAGATGAATTCCAGATTCCCGGGACCCGCGTTCTTCAATTTGCCTTCGATGGGCATGCGGACAACCCCTTCCTGCCAGACAACTACATTCCCAACACGGTGGTTTATACCGGCACACACGACAACCCGACGACTCGCGAATGGTATGAGGAATTGCCCGACGATCAGCGGCGAAACTTGTGGAATTACCTGAAATTCATACCGGCCAGAAGCGAAGAAGTCCCGGCTGCGTTAATGCGCTTGGCGTGGAACTCGGTGGCAGCGTTGACCATTGCGCCGTTCCAGGATCTCCTCCGCTTGGGCGCAGAGGCACGAATGAATCTGCCGGGTCGTGCGGAAGGCAACTGGCGCTGGCGCTCCACCGAAGAAATGATGTCTCTGATGGCTTTTCAATGGCTGCAGGAGTTGACCGAGACTTCACAGAGATTTGCGCCAAGAAAAGCTGCGCTGACAAGGGGATGACGGTGGGGCTGCGCTTCGCCCCCCGATGGGTATATAGTGTGGGGCTTTTGGGCACGAACGGAAGTTCCGTTGCGCGTATCCAGGTGACTCGGGCGATGAATAGCAAACCCACGCTACATGCGGAGTTGCTGGCAGAATTCCTGGGCACCCTGGTCCTTATTCTTTTTGGCACTGGCGTCGTCGCCATGGTGGTACTGTTTCCGTCCAAGAATCCAGGCGAAACCATCCACGGAGGCTACACCAACATTACAATCGGCTGGGGACTTGGAGTAACCATGGGCATCTACGTTGCCGGGAGAATCTCCGGCGCGCATCTGAACCCAGCGGTGACATTCACCCTCGCAGTATTTCGCGGATTTCCCTGGCGCAAGGTGATGCCCTACTCGGTGGCGCAGACTGCAGGAGCTTTTGTAGCGGCGGCCCTGGTCTATTGCAACTATCTTCCTGCTTTCCACCGGGTCGATCCGGGACTGGAGCGGACCGCCGGCATATTTACCACCTTTCCGGCGTTTCCAGATCTGCCACAGGCCGGTTTCCTGGATCAGGTGATCGGCACTGCCCTGCTGCTGCTGCTCATCCTAGCAATTACCGATGAACGGAATATTCCGCCGGGATCCAACCTGTCGGCGCTGATGGTCGGCCTGGTGGTTGTGGCCATCGGCATGAGCTTCGGCGCGATGCACGGTTACGCCATCAATCCGGCGCGCGATTTGGGCCCGCGGCTGTTCACCGTTGTCGCGGGCTTTCGCAACAATGGAATCACGGACGGTAGTCATGTGTGGTGGATTCCGATCGTGGCGCCGCTGCTGGGCGGGTTGGTCGGTGCCGCGATCTATGATTTCGGAATTCGCCGATTTTTACCTTGGGCCGGCTAGCTTCCTAAGCAGGCTTTCGTAGGACGGAGGTCACCTTGGCATACGTGCTGGCGCTCGATCAGGGTACAACCAGTTCGCGGGCAATCCTGTTCGATCACGACGGCGCCATTCGGTCGGTGGCACAACGCGAGTTTGAACAGATCTTCCCGCGGGCGGGATGGGTGGAACACAACCCGGAAGAGATTTGGACCTCACAGATCAGCGTTGCCGTGGAGGCCCTAAGCCGCGTCGAACTTCGGCCTCGCGACGTCGTGGCCATCGGCATCACCAACCAGCGTGAGACCACCATCGTATGGGACCGGGAAACGGGCAAGCCGGTCTACAACGGCATCGTCTGGCAGGACCGCCGCACCGCCGCTTTCTGCGATCAACTCAAGGCCGCTGGCCACGAAGCATTGATCCAGCAGCGCACCGGTCTTCTTATCGATTCTTATTTTTCCGGGACTAAGCTTCGCTGGATTCTCGATCACGTGGCGGATGCACGCCGCCTCGCCAACGCCGGACGTCTCGCTTTTGGCACAGTGGATAGCTGGCTGGTTTGGAAGCTCACCAGCGGCAAGGTGCACATGACCGACGTCAGCAATGCTTCCCGGACAATGCTTTTCAACATTCATACCTGCCAATGGGACGAAGACATTCTGGGGCTTTTGGACATTCCTGCGTCCCTCCTGCCGACGGTGCGCGCTTCCAGCGAAGTTTATGCCGAGGTCACGACAACCCTGGGCTTGGGCTCGATCCCGATCGCCGGAATCGCGGGCGATCAGCAGGCTTCACTCTTCGGGCAAAGATGCATTTCACCTGGATTAACGAAGAATACTTACGGAACGGGATGCTTCATGCTGCAGAATACCGGCGTGCGTCCGGTTCCATCGTCGAATCGCCTGATCACAACCGTGGCCTGGAAAATCGGGAACAAGGTTGAATATGCGCTGGAGGGCAGTGTCTTCATTGGTGGTGCGGTCGTGCAATGGCTGCGCGACGGCTTGCGCCTGATCCAAAATTCCGGCGAGTTCGAAGCGTTGGCTAATTCGGTTCCTGATAACGGGGGCGTCTACTTCGTGCCCGCATTCGTGGGACTGGGCGCGCCTCATTGGGACCAGTATGCGCGCGGTTCCGTCTTCGGCCTGACGCGCGGAACCACGGGTGGACACTTGGCCCGTGCTGCCCTGGAAAGCATCGCGTATCAGGTCGCGGATCTCTTGGATGCAATGCAACGCGATGCCGGGACAGCTTTGCCGGAGTTGCGCGTGGATGGCGGCGCGGCGGTCAACGAAACCTTGCTGCAGTTCCAAGCCGACATTCTTGGAATCCCTGTCGTCCGACCAGCCGTCATGGAGACAACGGCTTTGGGTGCGGCGTACCTGGCAGGCATCGCAGTTGCGTTCTGGCACGATGAGAGCGCGATCGCTGCTCTGCCGCTTGAGGAAAAGCGCTTCGTACCGCGCATGCCTCGGTCGCAGTCCGAAGCCCTACGCGGACGATGGAACCAGGCGTTATCACGCGCCAAAGGGTGGGAGGCGAACCCGCAAGTATGAATCGACTGGAGATGTTGAATCGCGCTCTGGATCGCACTGAGCCTTGGGACCTGGTGATCATCGGCGGGGGCGCTACAGGCGTAGGATGCGCTGTGGATGCGGCTTCCCGCGGCTACGAGGTTTTGCTGCTGGAGCAAAGCGACTTCGGAAAAGGCACCTCGAGCCGCAGCACGAAATTGGTGCACGGAGGCGTGCGCTATCTGGAACAGGGAAACATCTCTCTCGTCATCGAGGCATTGCGGGAACGCGGTATCCTGCGCCAGAACGCCCCGCACCTGGTCACCGACCTCGCCTTCGTCGTGCCCAGCTATGACTGGTGGGAATCGCCTTTCTACGGTCTAGGGTTGAAGGTGTATGACGTGTTGGCGGGCAAGTATGGCTTTGGCCCGTCGCAGCTCCTGTCGCGCGAAGAAACACTCGCCCGCCTGCCCACCATCAAACCCGAAGGATTGCGCGGCGGCATTGTCTATTACGACGGTCAGTTCGACGACAGTCGCCTGCTGATCAATCTGGCGGAGACCGCGGCAGACCAGGGAGCGATTTTGCTGAACTACGCGCCGGTCACCGGCCTGACGAAAGGGGCTGACGGTTTCGTCAACGGAGTTGAGGCGCACGATACCGAGACGGGGCAGCCGTTGCACGCACGCGCCAAGGTCGTGATCAATGCGACCGGCCCTTTCAGCGACAGCTGTGCGCCGCATGGCGGATCCCAATGTTGCTCCCATGATCGCGCCCAGTCAGGGCGTGCACCTCGTCTTCGAGCGTTCGTTCCTTCCCGGCAACAGCGCCATCATGGTTCCCCATACCTCCGATGGCCGCGTAATGTTTGCCATTCCATGGAACCTCCATATCCTGGTCGGAACGACCGATACTCCGATCAAGGATCCGACACTCGAGCCGCGTCCGCTCCCGGAAGAAATCGATTTCATCCTGGAGACCGCCGGGCGCTACCTCCACAAAGCTCCGAGCCGCGCCGACGTGTTGAGCGTCTTCGTCGGCATACGCCCTCTGGTGAGCAGCGGACACGCAGGCAGCACCGCGGCCATCTCGCGCGATCACACCATTCACATTGACGGCTCGGGGCTGCTCAGCATCGCGGGCGGCAAATGGACGACCTACCGCCGCATGGCCGAGGACTGCATCGACCAGGCCGCCACCCTGGCTGAGCTTCCGGAGAAGCCGGCGGTGACGGCGCATCTCAACATTCATGGCTTTCATAAGCACGCAAGCAAGTTCGAGAACCTGGCGAGCTATGGATCGGACGGCATCGCTATTCAGGACCTCGTTCGCAACGAGCCGGGCCTGGGCGAGCCGCTGCATCCGGCGCTGATCTACTGCGGAGCAGAGGTTATCTGGGCGGCAAGAGCGGAGATGGCCAGGACTGTGGAAGACGTTCTGGCGAGACGTACACGCGCGCTCTTTCTAAATGCGCACGCGGCCTCGGCGATGGCGCCGCGTGTGGCTGCACTCATGGCCCGTGAACTTCATCGGGACGAAACGTGGCAATCGCAGCAGGTGAGAGAGTTCCAAGAGTTGGCACGCAATTACCAGCTCTCCTAGCCGTGATTCAGATTCGCAGTGGCGGTGAGAGCCTAGAGGACTTCAGGCTTCGTTGCCGTAACAAGGGCGGCACGCAGCCGGCTCATGGCCGCTGCAACTCCCGCGTGATCGCCGAAGATCGACGATCCAGCGACGAAGACGTTGGCTCCCGCTGCTCCAGCCAGAGGGGCCGTCTCTTCATCAACGCCTCCGTCCACTTCCACCTCACAGAAAGGGTTAAGGCGCTCGACCATCTGACGGACACGTTCGATCTTTGGCAGCGTGCTATGGAGGAAGTGCTGATGTCCAAACCCTGGATTGACGGTCATGACCATCACCAAGTCCAGGTCCGGCAGGATCTCTTCCAGTACGGCGGCGGGGGTTGCAGGATTGATGACTACTCCCGCGCGCCTGCCGAGATCCTTGATGCGGTGCACGGTGCGATGCAAGTTGTTGTTGCCTTCCCAATGGACAAGAAACGAATCGGATCCGGCCTCGACAAACTCGTCAAGAAAGAAATCCGGGTCCGAGATCATGAAGTGTGTCTCCAAAGGGAGGCGAGTTATACGCCGTACGGACTCCACGATTGGCGCTCCCATCGATATGTTGGGCACGAAGTGACCGTCCATCACATCGATGTGAATCCGGTCGGCTCCGGCCTTCTCCGCCGCGGCTACCTGTTCACCCAGGCGGGTGAAGTCCGCCGCGAGAATCGACGGAGCCAACTTTGGCTTACGGTTCTGCATCCTCGCCTCTCCCTTTCCTTACGCGGGAACGACGACCTTGCGGGTCTCGAAGATCTCCACGAACTCCTGATAGCGACGAGCAATTTCGGATACTGCCTCATTCCGCGTTATCTTCAGCGCACGCCAGTTAACAAGCGGGTCCCAGAAGCTTGTCCGGCCGACGGCAAAGCCAATGTAGCCCGGCACTGCAGCTGCCGTCGTGAGCCACTCACGGACCTTCGTGTCGTCCTCGCCGCGGCCCAGGACGATGCAGCCGACCCTATTCCTGCCTCCTCCGCGGGCGGCCGCCACAACGTTTTCGCAGTCGTCATGACGGTCGAGCCCTTCAATCTTCCATACGTCCGGCTCGACCCCCGCATCCTGAAGTTCCCGGATGGC
This sequence comes from uncultured Acidobacteriaceae bacterium, assembly GCA_963782275.1. Lineage (GTDB taxonomy): Bacteria > Acidobacteriota > Terriglobia > Terriglobales > Acidobacteriaceae > Bog-257. The sequence continues at coordinate 589,377 of CAWAJA010000022.1, forward strand.
CTGGACCATCAGCCGGGGACGAAGCTCCAGATCGTAGGCGTTTTTGTCTCCTTTGAGCTGATCGAGCTGCGCCTTCTCCGGCGGGACCAGTAGTTCGAACATGAACCGGCTGCGGCTCTTGTCGTTGTGAAGACATTCCGACAAGCGCCTCAGGCGAGCCGCTTGCCGCCGATTAAGACTCTGATCCCCATCCGGGTTGTAACGAACCAGGACTTTGCAAAAAGTCGGATGAAAGGCCTCAATGTGCTCGGCAAAATCTTCGCCGTATTCGAAGTCGAACTCGTCCTGCCCGCTCCTCTCTGCCGGGCAAGCGGTTGTGTATCCGTCTGCCGCCGCATCGCGGAGAATCGCGGCGCCGAATTGTTCGTCCACCAGAATTCCGGCCTTATCTTTGGGCACACCGTTTTGAACGGCCGCCTTGAAAGCGTCGTAGATTACCCGCTTAGCGGCAGCTATCTCGGCTGTCTGTTGCAGGCTCAGCTCACCATCCCACCCGAACATCTTTTTCTGGAATGAGCCACGGTGGTCAAAGGGCAAAATGTACAGGGGCTTGTCGAAGCCAAGAGTTGTCATGCGGTCTCCTTAAGTTTCCGATAGTAAGTGATCAGGGTGTTAGGCGCTCCTAACGGACTCCTGCGGGCAATACGGAGTTCTCTAAACCATAAGCGGCTGCTCCGGCTAACCCGGCCTGCGTGACAACGACGTGAATCGGGATCCGTCCCAAGAGTTCAGCGAAACGCCCTTTTCGTCTGAAATGTTGCAGAAAACTCGGTTGCTGCAGCGCTCCCAGCATGTGTACGGCGACACCGCCCGCCACATAGAGGCCACCTGTAGCCAATACCTTCATCGCGAGATTGCCGGCTTCACTGCCGAGTATCGAGGTGAATATGTCAATGGTTTCTGTACATGCTTTGCTCGGACTCCTCGCGTCGGTTCCCTGGCTGATGATCACCACCGACGGATCGCCTGCCGAACTGATCAGCTTGGCAATGTCGGGGTCCTCTGGCACTTGCTCCACATCGCGAAGATATCGGTAAATGTTGGGAATGCCGATTCCAGAGCAGACGTGTTCAAAGCTGACGTGCTCAAAACGTTGAAGCATGTACTCCAGCAGGCCGATTTGTCTTTTGTCGGTTGGAGCAAAATCCGAATGACCACCTTCGGAGCTGTGGGCTAGATAACGGTATCCATCCCAAGTCAGGAAGGCCTCTCCCAGCCCTGTGCCCGGTGCGATCACTCCTATAGCTCCTTTGGGCACCGGTTCACCAACATTAATTGTTAGAACATCAGTAGGCCGCAAGATGGGGACTGCGCGAGCAATCGCCTCTAGATCGTTGATTAGATAGACAGAGTCAAGATTGAGGTTGAGCGCTTGGGCGAGAGACGTCCTATCTATTACCCAGGGCAGATTCGTTGTCTTTACACGCCCTCCTATAACCGGCCCAGCCACTGCAAAGCACGCCCTGTCGACAGGCTTTTTCACTCTGTCCAAGAACTCCGTAACGATGACCTCCAAACTCGGATAGTCAGCGCTGTGTACTTTGACGTCCGCAAGGGAAGCATGAGGACCAGCCTCGTTCGAGAAGAGTGCCAACTCCGTCTTCGTACCACCAATGTCGCCTGCAATTAGCATTTCGGACCTTCCCTTGGTTGTGTCTAAGCTCTGGCATAGCGTTCACTATTTGGTTTTGACCCGCTAAGCGCAAAATGGAGTATGTATAGGTAGCAGATCACGGGCAGGAAAAACCCGTGATGTAACCCGAATTGGTCAGCGATCGCACCCTGAATCACGGGGATGATGGCCCCACCGACGATCGCCATGTTCAGGATGCCGGAAGCACTGCCGGTGAGCGGGCCGAGCTCCGCAACGCCCAGGCTGAAGATGGTGGGAAACATGATGGAATTGAACAGCCCAACGGCCAGGATGCTCCACATTGCTACATGTCCGCTGGTCAGCATGGAAGTTATTACCAGGGTCGCCGCACATACCGCGCATATCGCGAGCAGCTTCGAGGCCTTGATTTTTTGCAGAAGTCCCGCCCCGATGAAGCGGCCGGCCATGGCCCCGCCCCAGTAGAAGGAGACAAAACCGGCTGCGATCTTCGGGGAAAGGCCGGCTATTGCCGGCAACCCGAAATAGTTCACCAGGAAACTGCCGATCGACACTTCCGCACCTACATAAGCGAAAATGCCCAGGGCTCCGAGCATCAGGTTCGGATGCTTCCAAATGGAATCGTTGACTTTCTCGCCGAGCCTGGACTGTGCCTGTTCAATCGTCGGCAGCTTGAGGCTACCGATGACAACCGCAAGTATCACCAGGGCAAAGCCGATGACGGTGTACGGCATCTTGACTGAGGCAGCCTGCTGAATTCGGTAAGCTTGCAGAGCTGCTGGAGGGAGTTTGCGTAGCGCCTCCATGGCCAGGGGAGCGGTGCTGAGGATGAGCAGACCACCGATCTTTGGCGCAACCGTGGTGCCGAGCGAGTTGAAGGCCTGCGTCAGATCTAGCCGGCTGGACGCCGTTTCAGGTTTTCCCAGCACGACCACATAAGGGTTAGCAGATACCTGCAGACCCGTGATACCAGCCGCAAGGACAATAAGCGCCGTCAGAAATAGCGGGTAAGAGGCCGCGGAGGCGGCGGGCAGGAACAGGAAAGCTCCAACGCCCATCGTCAGCAGACCAATCACCATGGCCTTCTGGTATCCAATCCTGTTTACGACTTTCGACCATGGAACCGAGAAGAGAAAGTAGGCCGAAAAGAACGAAAACTGAACCAGCATGACACGTGCATAGCTCAAGTCGAAGATCGACTTCAAGTGCGGCACGAGAATGTCGTTCAAGCAGGTAAGAAAGCCCCAGACAAAGAATAGCGTGGTGACGATTGCCAAGGGGCGTGCGTAGTTCGCAGTCGTCGACACAGACGGCATAGCTACCCCTAGCGGGGAGCTAGTTGTTATCTCGTTGGTTGCCATATCTCCTTCACGTTTAGTCCCTAACAGTGGACCTATTCCTTGTTGTGATCTCTAAGCCTGTCTTAGACCATCCGTGTTACTTACCACCACGTTTCTGCCTGGACACCGTAGGTCAGACCGTTGGTGCTGTTCAGATACGGAACTCCACCCACGTAACCCTTCAGGCCATTCGACCAACTGGCGTATGTGAGAAAAGCGCGTAATACGGGGCGACTGAAAAACTTTCGACCTGCTCCAATCTGTGGCGCTATAGTGAATTTGCGAAGCCATCCCTCGTAAAGCCCGTTCGCACTGTGGGTATAATCAAAGCCTCCCTCGAATGCGAGCGATAGGTACTTTGTGAAAAAGATTTCCGGTCTGGCCCCAAAAGAGACCCACTCGTTCCATCCGCGTTGCGGGATGCCATCTTTGGTTCGCTGGAAGACAAAGATGGGCATGATGGCGAACCTATCATTCGGTTGCACAAGCACCTGTTCGGTGATAAGCAGCCGTGCCGAGCTGTTGAGAAAATAGGTTGGGTCATCGAGCGAAGTGCTGAAGTTACTTGCCGCGCCGGTTCCGTACTGGACAGAAAGCTCGTGATAGCCGCCATGCCACTCCAGGCGTTCATGGCGTAGCCCGACCGCGAATCCGTTGGTTGTGGGAATGGTAGGGAGGGTTATGCCTGATACTGTCTGACCACCTTTCTGGGTCGCAAAGTCGAACCATCCAGCCCACAGCCCCAAAGGTCCCTTCAGGTCATAGAAACGCACGTCGATATTGCTCTTCGCTAAGTTACCGTTTTGGGTAACGATATTGGGCTGTGCCCCAGATAGGAACGCCACAGCCAGCTTGCAGATTCCAAGATTGAGGTCTTCAACGCCCGCGCCGTAACCACTCATGTCCAACGGGTAAAAGTCGTCGATCTCAATATGCTGGCGGCGATAGTATCTTTCGCCCGCCCAAAACTTGGCGCCCGGCTGGCTTTCGAATAGATTGCCCCCGCTAACGAACGCCTCACGTAAACGAAATTGATCATTGCCGATGCCGTTGGCAAAGTTTGCATAGCTGGCGGAGTTAGTCGTATTTGCCTCAATCATGAACTCCGTTTTCATCCACGCCTTATCGGAATCACGGTCCGGGTTCAGCCAGTTGTTGACAAAAATCAACTCGCCGTAGGTCTCTGCCTCATTTCCCAGGCGATATTTGGCGTCAGCTCCAGGGGCCTGAAATGCCACCTGCTGCCCACCCCGGCTATTCAGACCGTAGCCGGAGCGGAAATAGCCGTGAAACTCAAAGCTGCCCACCTGCTCCTGCAACTTCTCGATCCTTACGTCTGCTTCCCTCAGTTGGTCATACGACGGTTCCGCAGGCAGCTGGCCCTGAAACTTTGCCCCAACCTGGTCTGAAGAGCCGCTCATAGCTCCTGCGACCGCTTGCTGAGCAGCGAGTTCTACCGCTGAAATGGTCGCGCCAGTCTGTTTCGTCTGGTTTGCGGCGTTCTGCGCCTGCTGGTTCGCTGCCTGTTCATCTATTTGGTGCTCCAGGCCGGCTCTCTGGTTTTCAAGTTGCTGCTCCAGGGCGGAGATGCGTTGCTGTAAGTCGCGGGTCGTCTGATCGTACTGCTGCCTAAGCTGCTGCACTTCCTCTTCCAGTTGGTCGTTTTGTTGTGCAGGAGCGGCTATGGCTCCGCAGAGAATAGCCGCAACCGTCCAAACAACCCACCTAAGGAGGGAGCCGCCCGTTCTTAGCCGTCCGTTAGTTCTACTCGCTGACATCCAGATCGCGACCCCCGCTGTGTTAGTAGCACCCAGCCTTCCAAGCCGGGCGAAGCGCGGGGCGACGGTTGCATAGTGGTCGCGCCTTCTGTGCAACAGTTGCGCATAGCTAAGTTGTTCTTCTGTCCGCCTATTGAAGGGGATTCTCATCTGGATTTCGCTTAGCGATCGCGGAGGGGCGAGAATCGGAGGATAGTGATACTGGCAGGTGCCAATCTGTTGGCACTAGTTCTTCGGCCAGCGACGCCGCTATCTACGTGGTGGAGGTCTGCTAACGGTTCGTACCGGGTGGGAATGGTTTTAGGAGTCCGTGAGAACCTGTGCCGCCGCAACTACTCCAACCACCGAGCAAGAGTACGGTGCTCGGCGCGGCTACGGGCTGGGCCTTTCCCACGTTAGCCAGCACTCCGCTGGACAGGACTGACGCCGTCCCGCAGCAGGGTTTCAAAAGCGTCTGGATCCAGGCGATCAAGAGACGGCACCACCACATCAGCGGGCAAGAGCTCACCGTCGTGACTCACTCCGATGCTCCGCATACCGGCGCGGCGTGCGCCTTCGACGCCGGCGACGGCGTCTTCTACAACAATGCACTTGTCGGGCGCTACACCGACCCGCGAGGCCGCCGTCAGATACACTTCAGGATCCGGTTTCCCTCTGCGTACATCTTCAGCGGACACCATAGCCTGAAAAATGTGAGCAGCCGCGAGAGCTTCAAGGATGACCTCGATGTTCGCACGCGGAGCCGACGAGGCAACTGCCTGCAGCCATCTTTGCTCCTGAAGCCTGTGTAACCAACTCGCAACTCCGGGTAGTGGTGAAATCCCATTGTCGCGGATCAGATGGCGATATAGTTCCTCTTTGGCATTTGCGATTTTCTCGACGCGCTCGGGAGTCGATGCGGCACCCAGCCATCGCGGGATGATGGAATCGTTTCGTTGGCCGAAAGAGGAGAGAAACTGCTCGTGGGTGATGGCGATACCCTCCTTCGCCATCGTGTCCCGCCACGAAATCCAGTGAAACTCCTCTGAGTCAATTAACGTTCCATCCATATCCCAAAGCACTGCCCGGGCCAAGCTCATCTGCACCGCTCCATTGAAAGGATCACGTTGGCGAAAACGCTGCGCCGGATTCTTAACGAAGAACCTCCCTCGCACCGTGCCGGTTTGTGCGAGCTACGCCGCCTTCCAGCTGAGCAGCCCCTGTATTCGCCGCTCACCCGACTTTCTCGGCCACCTGCGACAACGCATAGTCTTCCAGGAGCTGTGCGTCGCTGTTGAATTTGCGGATACCTTCGGCCAGCTTCTCCGTCGCCATCGCGTCCTCGTTATGCATCCAGCGGAAGGTCTTCTCGTCCAGGTGCAGCCGCTGTTCCTTGCTCGCCAGCGACTTTGCCAGATCGAGTTTTCGCTCCAGAACGCCCTGGGTTTCCTCCAACTGTTCCAGAAGCTCGGGGCTGATGGTCAGTAGATCTGATCCAGCCAGGCGGACGATCTGATTCACATTCCGAAAGCTTGCCCCCATCACCTGTGTCTTGTAGCCGAATTTCTTGTAGTAGTCGTAGATGCGGGTGACGGACGCAACGCCAGGATCCTGATCTGCGGGGATCTCCACGCCGCCGCGCTCTTTCTTGTACCAATCGTAAATTCGGCCCACGAACGGCGAAATCAGAGTTACCCCGGCTTCGGCGCACGCGACGGCCTGGGCAAAGCTGAAGAGAAGTGTCAGATTGCAGTGGATGCCTTCCTTCTCAAGTTGTTCGGCTGCCTGAATGCCCTCCCAGGTGCTTGCGATCTTAATCAGGATGCGTTCGCGCCCCACGCTGTTGTTCTCATACAGCAAAATGAGCTTGCGGGCCTTGGCGATGGTAGCAGTAGTATCGAAGCTCAAGCTCGCTGCGACCTCAGTAGAGACACGGCCGGGGACCACCTTGAGAATCTCGCATCCGAAAAGGACGAAGAGACGATCGATGAACTCTCCGGCCGTTTCTTCATGATTGCCGCCAGCTTTCAGAGCTAGTTCGGTAGCCTCTTCCACCAAATGCCGGTAAGTCGGCATCTGGGCGGCGTGAAAAAGAAGGGAAGGATTGGTGGTAGCGTCCTGCGGCCGGTACTGAGCGATGGCGTCAATGTCTCCGGTATCCGCCACAACGGTGGTGTATTTCTTTAGGGATTCAAGTAACGTCATTAGTCATCTCCTATCGTTCGAGTCATCAGACTGGTTTAGCCCTGAGCGCGGTGGCGCGCCATCTGGCTCTTCGCCGCGGCTACAACATTTTCGACGTTGAAGCCAAACTTCTTCAGCAGTTGTTTCAGTGGCGCCGAAGCTCCGAAGGTTTCGATGCAGACATTGTGTCCCTCCGAGCCAGTGTACTTTGCCCATCCGAAATCAGAGGCCTGTTCCACAGATACTCGCGCTGTCACACGCGGCGGCAGAACAGATTCTCGGTAGCTCTTATCCTGGTCGTCAAACAATTCCCAAGACGGCATACTGACCACGCGTGCCCGGACACCCTCCTTGGTTAATTGCTCGTAGGCCTCCAGGCAAAGAGAAACCTCGCTGCCGGTGCCGATGAGGATAACCTCCGGGTCTGCGCCGGAGGCATCCGCGAGAATGTAGGCCCCGCGGGCAAGGCCCGAAGCCGGGGCGTACTTCGTCCGGTCGATTGTCGGCACCGCTTGGCGTGTGAGCACCAGCACTGCCGGCTCGTGATGCAGCTGTAGTATTACCTTCCAGGCTTCGCTTACCTCGTTCGCATCAGCGGGCCGGATCATGATCAGCCCGGGCATGGAGCGCATGTGCGCAAGCTGTTCGACGGGTTGATGAGTGGGGCCATCTTCGCCAACTCCAATGGAGTCGTGAGTGAACACATAAATCACTGGCAGTTCCATCAAGGCACTTAAGCGAAGAGATCCCCGCATGTAATCGACAAAGATGAAAAACCCGGAGCCGAAGGGCCGGACTTTCACCAGACTCAGGCCATTCAGGATGGCTCCCATGGCGTGTTCACGGATTCCGAAGTGAAGATTGCGGCCGGCAAAATTCTCCGCCGAGAAATCGCCTGCGCCCTCAAGTGTAATACGGGTCTTAGTGGAGGGCGTGAGGTCTGCGGCCCCACCGATCAACCAGGGAATATTCTTGGCGGCTGCGTTCAGCACCTTAGCCGAGGACTCGCGAGTCGCCAGGCCTTTCGGGTCTGCGGGGAACTCGGGCAGGTCGTGGTCCCAGCCTTCCGGGAGCTGCCGGTGTTGCATGCGGAACAGTTCTTCGGCGAGCTCCGGGTACTGCTTGCGATAATCAGCAATTCGAGCGAACCACGCGTCGCGCAACTGCTTGCCGCGGGTTCCGATGCCTTGACGAAAGTGGTCGTAGACGCCGTCGGGAACAAAGAATTTTTTGTCTTCAGGCCAACCATAGTTGCGCTTCGCTAGCCGGATTTCGTCCTCGCCAAGAGGTTCGCCGTGAGCACCACTTGTGTCCTGTTTATGGGGTGCGCCGTAGCCGATGTGGCTGTCCACGATGATGAGTGTTGGCCGATCGCTCGTGTTTAAGAATGTGTGGAACGCGCGAGATAGCATCTCGAGGTCATTCGCGTCGCCTACCCGCGTCACATTCCAGCCGTAGGCAATAAAACGTGTGGCCACGTCATCGCTGAAGGTCAGGGAAGTATTGCCTTCGATGGTGATGTGGTTGTTGTCGTAAATCCAGCAAAGGTTCGAAAGCTCCAAGTGCCCAGCCAGAGACGCAGCCTCGTTGGAGATACCCTCCATCATGCATCCGTCGCCGCACAGCGCGTACACGTTGAAATCGAACAGATTCTCGAAGCCCGAGCGGTTGTAGTGCGCGGCCAGCCATTGGCGTCCGATTGCCATGCCGACGCTGGTGGCGACACCTTGGCCGAGCGGCCCCGTGGTAGTCTCCACCCCGGAAGTCCACCTGTACTCCGGATGTCCCGGGCAGCGGCTATCCAACTGCCGGAAGGCCTTGATGGCGTCGAGCGGGACTGACACGCTGCCCAGAGTTTCGTAGTCTTTGCTGACGGCACGGACTTCGGTCAAGTGAAGCAAAGAGTAGAGCAACATTGAGGCGTGCCCGCTGGACAGGACGAAGCGGTCGCGATTCGGCCAGACGGGGTCCTGGGGATCAAAACGAAGAAAGCGCTGCCAGAGACAATAGGCCACTGGCGCCAGCCCCATGGGAGTTCCGGGATGTCCCGAGTTGGCGGCTTGCACCGCGTCCATCGAGAGCGTACGAATGGTGTTGATGCTGGTTAGATCCATGCCTTGAAGCACTGGGGCGACGGGAGAAACGGTGGATACAGCCATGAGGGATCCTTTCGCACGTACGTTGGTTGATAAGTCTACTCCGCACTCATTAAAAAAAGGTGTCAGGTGGCCGGTTTTACATGTCACCCCGGCCACCCCCACGCGCGCGCCTAAAATCAGGCCGATTCGTACGGCCACCCCCATCCTGTGATTTCTGGGCTGTCAATTCCATTCTGGAACGCATAGCTTTGGCACGCGATCTGCTGGTTGCGGAACCTTTCCTTGGCGTGGCCCCCAATCTTCTGCAGCGACGGTGTCCGGTCGATCACGTCCATCGCCAGGCTAAATCGGTCGGTCTGGTTTTCGATCGCCAGCTCCATTGGAGTATTGATGTTGCCCTTCTCCTTATAGCCCCGCACGTGCAGACTCTTGTTCTTGCGGCGGTACGTCAAGCGGTGAACCAGCCAGGGATACCCGTGGAAGGTGAAGATGATTGGCTTGTCAACCGTGAACAGAGAATCGAAGTCCCGGTCCGACAACCCGTGCGGATGTTCCGTGTCCGGTTCCAGCTTGAACAAATCCACCACGTTAACGAAACGGATCTTCAGGTCGGGAAACTCCTGACGCAGCAGGACGGTTGCGGCTAACGCCTCTTGCGTCGGTATATCGCCGGCGGAGGCCATAACGACATCCGGTTCGCCGCCTTGGTCGTTACTTGCCCATTCCCAGATGCCGACACCCTTCGTGCAGTGCACAACAGCGGCATCGATATCCAGGTACTGGAGGTGAAGCTGCTTGTCGGAGACAATTACATTGACGTAGTTCTCGCTCCGCAGGCAATGATCGGCCACCGAGAGTAGACAATTGCTGTCGGGTGGAAGGTAAATCCGGGTGACGGCAGCGCTCTTGTTCAGGACCACGTCCAGGAAGCCGGGATCCTGGTGGGTGAAGCCGTTGTGGTCCTGACGCCAGACGGTCGAAGTAATGAGGAGGTTCAGCGATGCAATCTTCTGGCGCCACGACAGGCGGTTGCAGATCGACAGCCATTTGGCGTGTTGGTTGAACATCGAGTCGATGACATGGACAAAAGCTTCGTACGACGAGAGGAAGCCATTGCGTCCGCTCAGCAGGTAGCCTTCAAGCATGCCTTCCATGGTGTGCTCGCTGAGCATCTCCACCACGCGTCCATCAGGCGCCAATTCGGTCCCGTCTTTGTCTTCAGGGAAGTACTCTTCAATCCAGAATTTCTTTGAGACCTGATAGATAGCTTGCAGCTTGTTGGAAGTGGTTTCATCGGGGCCGAAAACTCGGAAGTTGTTCATGTTGGATTTCATTACGTCGCGCAGAAAGTTCCCCAACGGCGGGACATTCTCTACTTCAAGCGTTCCAGGCCGATCAAACTTCACCGCATAGTCGCGAAAATCAGGCAGGCGCAACGCCTTCTTTAGAATTCCGCCATTGGCATGAGGGTTGGCGCTCATTCTACGGCTGCCGACTGGGGCAAGCTGTTTGAGTTCCGGAGTCAGCCGGCCATTCTCATCGAATAGCTCTTCCGGCTTCAGCGACTTCATCCAGTTCTCGAGTATGCGCAGTTGTTCGGGGTTCTTCTTGACCTCCGTCAATGGAACCTGGTGGGCGCGCCAAAAGCCCTCGAGCCTATGGCCGCCCACCTCCAGAGGCGCGCTCCAACCTTTTGGCGACCGCAGCACAATCATGGGCCAGCGAGGCCGCTTCGGAACGCCTGTGGTTCGGCATTCCTCCTGCTGCTCTCTGATTTCGCGAACGCAGTGCTCAACCGTGGCCGCCATTGCCTGGTGCATGCTCTCCGGATCGGAACCTTCTACGAAGTAAGGTGTCCATCCGTACCCAGACAGCAGGTTTTCCAGCTCTTCATGCGTAATCCGCGCCAGCAGAGTGGGGTTATTAATCTTGTATCCATTGAGGTGCAGGATGGGCAGAACCGCGCCGTCTCGAATGGGGTTGAGAAACTTGTTAATGTGCCAGGAAGTCGCCAGTGGTCCGGTTTCCGATTCTCCGTCGCCGACTACCGCAGCCACGATCAGTTCAGGGTTGTCGAAGGCAGCGCCGCAAGCATGAGAGAGTACGTACCCCAACTCGCCACCTTCGTGGATCGACCCGGGAGTCTCAGGAGTGCAATGGCTTCCGATGCCGCCGGGAAACGAGAACTGCTTGAAGAACTCGCGGAGACCTTCTTCGTCTTGGCTCTTTTCCGGGTAGATCTCGGAGTAGGTTCCTTCGAGATATCCGGGGCCCAGTACTCCCGGCGCGCCATGGCCTGGCCCGGCCATGAAAATCATGTCCAAGTCGTATTTCTTGATGAGCCGGTTCAGGTGAATATAGATGAATGCGAGGCCGGGGCTCGATCCCCAGTGTCCAAGTAGCCGGTTCTTGATGTGCTCGGGTTTCAGCGGCTCCTTCAGCAAGGGATTTGCCTGAAGATAAATCATGCCCAGAGCCAGATACTTGCAGGCTCGCCAGTATGCATCGATCTTCTGCAAGTCGTTTGGACTCAAGGGAGTTCCTTGAACGGTGGATCTCGCTGGTCCGTAAGCACTCAGGGAAAGAGTGAGTGGTTCATCGCTGACTGCGGCAGTTGTCATGTTTCAAGCTCCTTAGGTCCACGCGATCGGGTTATTGGATGAGATATTGATGGCTCTTGCGTAATCAGCTGCATCTTCGCCTTTGCGCCGCCGCTTGCCTGTTCGAGGTGCAACACTGAGGCCATCGACATCTGGCTGAAAACAGAAGGCGCCTGGAATCGCGAAGTGGCAAGCGGATGGCAAATGACGAACCTTTGGCAGAGTCCGCTCTGATTTAAGACCATAACAACTCGGTTGCCTTAGGACTCCTTCGGCACGTCGTCCACTTACTGTGGTTCCTGTCATTGGTATTCAACGAGCGGCATTTGTGCCAATTCCATGTCGACCAGCAGACCGAGTCGCCACTCAATTTGAAAGAACAATGCTGTTTCCTTCCCCGTTAACACCTTTTCAAAGATTGGGATGTACTTGACCCTTAATTCCAGGGTGGACTGTTCCACGGCCGCTCGCCTTCGGATGTAGTCTTTTGCCTGCGCATCCGTCATTGCGTCATATTCCTGAGCGTACTCATTGATCAGCGCGACCTTCGTATCGTTGATCTTCGCCAAGTCCTCAGCATATCGGTCATAGACTGGCCAGAACTTTTCCGCTTCGGCGTCCGTCAGGGTCATGTTCGCCGCGACAATCTGCTTCTTTTGAGAGCTCAAGCTTTTCCTCAACAGTTGGAGGTCTTGGTTCGAAGGCAATCGAGAGTCATCGTTCGCGCTGGTGCTTTTGCGCACCGCGCGCTGCTTCATTGATTGCGGGCCGGGAACATCCTGGGCGAGTAGGCGGTTTCCGCTCGGCAAGAAGACTCCCGCGAGCATTGCAAGTATTGCGAGATTCTTCTTCATCATTCCTCCCTGTGCATTGCGATCGCTGGTCAATAGCTGCGCCCTGCTCGTTTCGCAGCGGTGCCTTCGGTTCATGGCTGCTCTTTGATATGCAACTGGGCCTCCACTGGAACGCTGGTAGGGATGCTTGCGAGTCTATGCTGTGTCGTACCAGTGAGTTATGGGGAAGTCTGACGTCTATAGAACTTGCTTGCTGCGGCACTGTTGCTGCCGACAATCTGGCAGATGGCATTACCTTGGCCGCTCGAGCCAAGCGGTCAGCTCCGCAGCTTTAGCAACAACACTATTCTGCCAGCCGCTGATTCTCACTGAGGCACTTCTGCAGGAACTCTAGGAATTCCTCAACGGTGCCGAATCTTCGGGTCTTGCCGGAATCGACTTCTTCCACGCGACCCTCAAACTTGCCGGCTACTGGTGCAGCTTCTGGAGTTAGGCGAAGAACAAATGCGCGTTTCATAGGGCTCTGACGATAAGCGAAGTGCGAGACCGAAATCGTGTTCTTTCCGTGGAATTTCGGTGGAATTTTGACTTCGCGCAGCGCAAGAGCTTTAAAAGTGAAACTTTAGTGCCAGTTGCACCGAGCAAGGACTTACGCATAGGTTTCAAGCCTTTGTGTTTGGTTGCAAATTCGTTGTTAGTTGTCTGGCGGACCCCCATTTCTGGGGATAACGGCGAGCGCCCCGGTTGCGATCACAAACACCATTCAACCGCGTTCGGCGGGCCCCTTCACGAATTGTCATCGCGAGCGCCCGTCGTTGGCGCGAGGGATCTGCTTTTTGCCTCTACCATCGAAAGCAGATTCCTCGCGGGCTGGTGCCCGCTCATAATGACAAGAACTGATTTTCTCTGTGCCTTTGTCTCTCTGTGGTTAAATTGTCCAATATGCGAAGAAGGGCGGTCATCGCGCTAGGCATGGTGCTGGCGTGTTGCGCTTGTGCTCCCGCATTAGACCCATCCCTCGACATCAGCCAGTACGCGCACACCGCGTGGAAGATTCGCGAAGGCTTCACAAGGGGCACCATCTTCTCTACAGCGCAGACGCCTGATGGCTATCTGTGGCTGGGCACGGAATTCGGGTTGGTGCGCTTCGATGGTGTCCAAGCCATCCCGTGGCAGCCGCCAGACGGTGAGCACCTCCCCAGCAATTGGATCAATGCCCTCTTGGTGGCGCGCGACGGCACTCTTTGGATCGGCACACAGAAGGGGCTTGCCAGTTGGAAGGACGGCAAGCTCACCGAATATCCAGAAGTTGCCGGAGACGTCGTTACTTCACTGCTGCAAGATGCCGAAGGAACGCTTTGGTTTGCGATTAGGGATCCCGGTAGGCTCTGCGCCGTCCGGGTCGCCAAGACGCCGTGCTACGGAGCCGGGAGTTTCGGCTGGTCCGTACCTGCCTTATACCAGGACCACGAAGGCAATCTATGGGCCTCGGCTCAAACGGGTCTGTGGCGATGGGCGCCTGGTCCTCCACAGCACTACCAGTTTCCCGATGGCCGAGTTGAGGCCAAGTCGCTAATCGAAGGCGACAACGGCGCACTCTTGATGGCAACCGGCATATCCGGCCCGTTCGCGGGCCCGGTTATAGGTTTGGTCGGTGGGCTGAAACAGCTAGTAGACGGGAAAATTCGGGACTACGCACTTCCGGAGTTCGCCGGGCAGTTCACGCCCACTTGTCTGTTCCGGAGCAGTGATGGCAGTTTCTGGATTGGCACCCTGCAAGGTTTGTTGCACCTGCACCAAGGTAGGATCGATGGATTCTCAGCCACCGACGGTCTCTCCGGCAATTTCATAAGGAGCGTTCTTGGAGATCGCGAAGGCAATGTTTGGGTCAGCACGGAAAACGGGCTCGATCGGTTTCGTGAATTCGCGGCGCCGACAATATCGGTAAACCAGGGTCTTTCAACCTCCGCAGCTTACCTGCTCGAAGCGACCCCGGATGGAAGTATTTGGACTATCACGGCGGCTGGGTTGAATCGCTGGCACAACGGGCATGTGACCGTTTACGGCAAGCGAGGTGTGCCGGGCCAAGAGAGGCCAACAGACGAGCCAGAGCTCATCATCAGCGCGAGGGTAACAGAAATCGCGAACAGCGGACTTCCAAGCACGGTTTATTCGTTGGGGCAGGATGATCGGGGGCGGCTGTGGGCTGGAAGTCGCGAAGGCGTGTTCTACTTCGACCGCGGCCGGTTTGAGCGGGTTCCTGGCGTTCCCGGCGGAAATATACTCTCCATCGCCGGGGATGGACAGGGAAAGGTTTGGATCAGCAACAACGACGAGGGCCTTTTCTATTCGACGGCCGAGGGTGCCGTTCAGAGCGTTCCTTGGGCCCGCTTAGGACACAAGTACGGGGCGGTTGCTTTGCTGCCTGATCGGTTGCAGGGTGGCCTATGGCTCGGATTTTTTGACGGTGGAATAGCTTACTTCAAGGAGGGCCAGATCCGCTCTTCCTACAATGTCGTTGATGGGCTGGGCAATGGCTCAGTGAACGACCTTCAACTTGGTTCGGACGGTGCTGTGTGGGCCGCGACCGAGGGCGGTTTGAGCCGGGTGAAAGACGGCCGCGTCACGACTCTTACCAGCGGGAACGGCCTGCCCTGCAACGCCGTTAATTCGGTGATCGAAGACAACAATCATTCCTTCTGGTTGTATATGGCCTGCGGCCTGGTGCGGATTGCGCGTTCCGAGTTGGATGCCTGGGTGAGTGATTCGAAACGCAGAGTCCGGGCCACGGTTTTCGACAGCTCCGACGGAGTCAGGATTCGTGCCCTCGCGGGCAGCCACAGCCGATTGGTGGCCAAGTCGCCAGATGGCAAAATATGGTTTTCACCCCCGGACGGGGTTAGTTTCATCGACCCGCGGCACCTTCCGTTCAACCCGCTGCCACCTCCTGTATACGTCCAACAAATCACGGCGGATGGCAAGAAGTATGATGCCTCGCCGGGCTTGCGCCTGCCTCCGCGCGTCCGCAATCTCGAGATTGACTACACGGCGCTGAGCCTGGTTGCGCCCGAGAAAGTGCGCTTCCGTTTCAAGCTGGAGGGCCAGGATAGCCATTGGAGGGAAGTCGTCAACAACCGTCACGTGCAGTACTCGAACCTTGCGCCGGGCAATTACCGCTTCCGCGTCACCGCCTGCAATAAGAGCGGGGTGTGGAACGAGCAGGGCGCGGCGCTGGACTTCGCGATTGCGCCGGCGTACTGGCAGACGAACTGGTTCCGCGTGCTGTGTTTTGCCGCTTTCCTCGCGCTACTCTGGGTGCTCTATCGACTGCGTATTCGGCAAGTACAGGAGCGAGAACGAAAATTTCGCGAAGCCATCGAGACCATTCCGGCCATGGCCTTCACGGCTCTACCCGACGGCTCGCGCACGTTCGTCAATCGGCGCTGGGTGGAATATACGGGACTACCCGTGGAGCATGCGGCAGGCCTGGGCTGGCAGGCTGTAATTCATCCGGATGACCTGAAGCGGGTTCTGGAGAAATGGCGGAGGTCAGTGGCTAGCGGCGAGCCGATGGAGTATGAAGCGCGGGGCCGCGGCGCGGACGGGGAATATCGGTGGTTCTTGATTCGCGCCGTACCGATGCGGGACAAGCGCGGAACTATCGTCCAATGGTATGGAGTCATGCTCGACATTGAAGATCGCAAGCGCGCAGAACAAGAGCGCGAGGGACTACGGGCAGACCTCGCACACGTGAATCGCGTCAGCATGATGGGCGAGCTCGCCGCATCGCTGGCCCACGAAATTAAACAGCCTATCGCTGCTACCGTCTTCAACGCGAACGCCAGCTTGCGATGGCTTATGCGCGACCAGCCTGATGTGGAAGAAGCGTGCCAGGCGACAAGAAGAATTGTAGAGGACGGACTGCGTGCCGGTGACATCATTGAGCGCTTACGGTTGTTTTACAAGAAGTCTTCTCCAAAACGTGAGTTGGTCGAGGTGAACGAGATTGTCCACGAAATGGTCCTGCTGCTGTGGGGCGAGGCCAACCGGTATGCAGTTTCGATCCGCACGGATCTTGCCGCCGACGTTCCCAAAATTACCGCAGACGCTGTGCAACTGCAGCAAGTGCTCATGAACCTCATGCTCAACGCCATCGAGGCGATGAAGGAGACGGGGGGAGTACTTACCGTCAGCTCGCAACTGGACCAGGACGGCCGAGTGCTGATCTCGGTGAGTGACACCGGAGTGGGGCTGCCGACCGAGAAGGCCGACCAGATCTTCAATGCCTTCTTTACCACCAAACCGCAGGGATCGGGCATGGGGCTGGCGATCAGCCGTTCCATCGTGGAGTCGCATGGCGGCCGTCTATGGGCAACACCCAACTCCGGCCGGGGCGCTACGTTTCATTTCACTCTGCCGATCTCAGCCGACGCACTGATAGTGTCCGCTACCGGAACGGATTCGGTGTCCCTCGGGCCGCAGCGCGATAATCCAGATTGAGGTTTGGCTGGCAAGCCGACCGCAAAAAAAGTAGTTGCTCCGATCACGACAATTCAGTCTTAGCGGCGGTTGCGGCTGCGACGTTGATATTACCTAGCCTCTGTTATCATTGAGAATTACTGCGCAGCCTCGGAGAGATCCCATGAAGTTTCTTGTGCTGTGGCATTTCGATGTAACGCGGTTGACCCCTGACGTGGTTCGCGCGATTGGGGAGCAGCCCAAGTACGGCGAGAAGCTAGAAGCCGACGGCAAGCTCGAGTGCCGCTATCACGTGGTCGGAAGCCACGGCGGAGCTTGGATCTATAAGGTCGCCTCCAACGAAGAACTGGATCGTCTGCTAGCCATGTCGCCGGTTTACAACTTCGCTACCTATCAGGTTTTACCGTTGGCTGAAATGACCGATCCCTACACAGTCGGGGCAAAGAGCAAACAATAAGGTAGGCGGAGGGTCGACGATACGACTCGATTGCTAAGCGGGAGATTTTTTCTACAAGGATGAGATCAGGCGCCCTAAAGTACATGTTTTTACTCATTGTGCTGTTACTGGCCGCGCCTCTGGGCCGATCGGCGGAAGCCGCAGGCCCCTTCCAGCCCGAATACCGGCTTCGCTTTTACCACACCCACACCAACGAGCGACTCGACATCGTTTATCGGCGCGGCGATACTTACTTACCAGAAGCCCTGGCCGAGCTCGATCACTATCTCCGCGACCATCGCACGGGAGAAGTGCGTCATTTCGATCCCCACTTATTCGACCTCCTCCACGACCTGACCGCGTCCTTGAACGATTCCGGCGGTGAGATCGACGTGATCTGCGGATATCGCACGCCATGGAGCAACGAATTCCTGCGTACCCGCAGCGCGCACACAGGTGTGGCTCGCCACAGTCTTCACATGCAGGCAGAAGCCATCGATATTCGCTTACCGGGGATTTCGACGGCAGCCGTGCGTGATGCCGCGCTCCGCTTGCATCGCGGGGGAGTTGGTTACTATCGCGATTCTGACTTTGTGCATGTGGACGTGGGACGCGTGCGTCAGTGGTAGTTGGCTCTCACCAGGGATAGGGATAGCCCTTCGCGAGGACCTTCTCCAGGGCGGTGTCGTGCCCATAGATGTCATCGTAGAAGTAAACGACTCCATCTTCCGGCACGACCACGGTACCATAGACGATCAAGACCGGAATCGGGTGCGCTAGATTCACCTGCTGCGTTGTGCTGCCATTCATTGCGGCGCGAATGTGGTCTGGGGTCCAGCCGGGATTGTCGCGCAGGACCCAGGCAGCCAGGTCAGCGGGGTGTTCCAGCCGGATACATCCATGGCTGAAATCCCGTCGCGACCTCGCGAAGAATTCGGTGGCCGGAGTGTCGTGCATGTATACGTTGTAGCTGTTGGGAAAGATAAACTTCGCCAGGCCGAGTGCGTTCTTTGGACCTGGTTTTTGCCGAATGAAAAGCTTTCCGGCCCGAAGCTGGCCCAGTACCTCGCTCGATACCGTCCCCGCAGCAAACAACATTTTGCCGGCTGTCTACAACCTCGAATCCCTTTTTGGCCAAATAGTCGGGGTCGCGAGTAATGTGCGGAATGAGCTCCCCTCGAGTGATGGAGCTTGGCACCTCCCAGTATGGCCGGAAGATGACATACTGCATGGTGTCGCTAAACACCGGGGTATCGTGGCCATAGGCTTTGCCCACCACAACGTTCATGGTCAAGGCGACGTTGAAGTCTTTGTCGTAAGCGCGTAGCCGAAATTCGGGGATGTTCGCCACGACAGGAGGTTGAGAGATGGGCGGCAACCACCGCCATCGCTCCAGGGTCAATTGCATTTGCCGGACCCGGCGGCTCAGCGGAACATTCAAGTCAGCCAGGGTTTGAGCGTCAATGCGACCATTCGGATCCCGGCCATGCCGGCGCTGAAAGTTCTTCACAGCGTCCACAAGCGCACCGTCGTAAATTGATTGATCAGCCGGGACGTTGGCGTTAGCTGGGAGGTCACCAACCAAGCGGAGCTCCCGGGTGAGCCGCGGGATGCCGGGATAGGTATCGCCCGGCACAATCGTTTTCCCTAACGGTGGGAGCTGCTCCCCGTCATCTCTCTTCGCAAGCTCCATGTAGGTTTGAAGAGCTTGAATCGTGCGGCGGTAACCGGGATACGGCGGCTCTACTTGTGCCAAGGCGCCGGCTACGTCGCCTCCGTTCGCAACCTGGTCTTTGAGAAATTCAGCCAGATCGTATTTCTTGGACTCATCATCGAAAGCGAAGGCGAAGTGCTTGGGATTTACCTTGCCAATGTGGAGGTCGGAGATGTACCTCATCGCGCAAACCGTAAGCGCGAGATCAAATTTCACAGCGTCGGCTTCCATCGGCTGCGGCGTCGCAGGTTTGAGTTTGGCCAGCCGATTGTTCCACCGGGGTCCGTCATAGTCGTCTGCGGAGAGCCCCTTTTGGTCGGCCTGGAGCATCAGGGCGATCACCTGTCGCGCTTGCGGGGTTGGCTCCATTCCTTTGACCCACCACAATGAATTCCCGTTGAGCCCGTAGAATTTCTTCACATGCTGGCTGTAATCGCTGAAATCAGGCCAGCGCAAGTCGGGGAAGCTTGCCCCTGCTAATGGCTGTGAGCAGCCAGGTTTGACCTTCGGAACTGAGCGCTGGCGCACTCGCACTGTTCGTGCTGGAAGTTGCAAGCTGAGGCTGAGCAGAGCTCACTGAGTAAGGTCCAGATCCGCAAAACAGTGCGATCAGCAGCAGCTGCGCCACAAGCCGAAAGCTCGGTCCCCCAATCCTTAGTTGCTTCACTGAATCCTCCTGCAAGCGATGCAATTCCTGACTAGAGTACATTGATTTCGAATCCCGGCCAGGAATTAGCTGCGGCGAGTCGGCACCGATACATCCTGCTGCAGCGTGAAATCGAGCAGCGTCTCGCTGGGTATCTTCACCTGGTCTCCCTTGGTTATTATTTCTGACCCGGCTCCGACCCCCGCGCCCACCCCCGCGCCGATAGCCGCGCCTCTGCCGCCACCGGCGAGGGCGCCGATGATAGAGCCCACCGCCGCTCCGCCGACCGTTCTCTTTGCGGTGCTCTCCCCGCGCGACTTACCGGTCAATTCGTATTCGCCTGTTACCAATGGCACCGTTTGTCCATTCACCACGATCCCGGTCAGCTCCAGCCGTAGTTCCGACCTGCCGGTAAACGTCCCTGACTCCTTCGACTCCACCAGTCGGCCATAGACATCGGCATCCTTGGCGACTACCACATTGCCGTCCACCGTCAGTGGTTCTTCCAGCGATGCCTGGAAACGATCCCCCACCTGGTTCTGAGTTGAATCGATGCCATCGATGGTGCGCACACAAACAATGGTTCCCGCCGGAATTGTGACATACACCGGTGTCGTTGTTGCGGCATTCTCTACCGTCCCCGGTTCGTTGGAACGCGACCCGGTCGGCCGCATCGGCATATCGCTTGCCGCGGTTTCCGAATCAAACTTTAGCGCGACGATGTCAGCGAGGTTATAAGTCTGGACCGACGAGCCGACCTGGAACGTGACCTCACTCTCCGTGCCACCCAGGAACTTGCCCTCGATCAGGCTGCCGTTCTTCAGTTCCAAAGAGTCGGCCCACGCGATCGACGCCACTAGACAAAATGCAATGACCAATCCGCAATTCAGCTTGAACTTCATGAGGACTTCCCTGCTTCCTTGATCCGGCTTCGGAAAACTCCTGTTCTAGCTTATGCCAGACGTACAACGAGGAAAGTGCAACTGAATTGCCATCCAGAAATCGTCACGACTTGGGTATTGACGAGGGTAATAACTGGCCATTTCCGGCAAATGTCAAGATGTTGGCACCAGCCGACGAGCAGGGAGTCGAGCTAGAGCTGTAACACATTCTGCCTCAGCGAAATAACAATCGCGGTTCTGGACGAGGAAGTGCAACTACTCCGGAATGGAAGGGCAAGATGCCGTTCTCGAAAGAAGAGCGGAGGCCGCCGGGGCCTAGGGCCTCCGCAAGCATGATGAAGACCGCGATCAGGAGATCGACCAAATGAAGAAAGTATTGCTAGTCACCCTCATTATCTTCGCCGCGGCGACTTTCGCAGCGGCGCAGATCGGGTTTTCGCCGAGTAACGACGTTCTCGGCGCGCACCTGAACTACGGCCGTGGCTGCGCAGCCTGCCATGCTCCGCACAGCGGCGCATACGGCAACGGCGCTGCCAAGACCGCCTATCCCCAAGCCGGCAACCACGCTCTGTGGGGCCAGGACGTGGGCTCGCTGGTCGGCCAAACCTTCCAGTTTGGCGACTCGACCGGGGGCTGGACTGAGACCCTGCCGGGTTTGGACGCCACCACACCTGACCGCAACATCACCGAGTGCCTGAGTTGCCACGACGGCAACCTCGCCAAGGGCGCCATGATGAGGAACGCGATCTACGAGGCCTTGCCTCCAACCTACGGCACCTATAACACGATTCCTACCCTGCTCGGAAATGATGGGACTTCGGCAGGCAACTACATGAACGATCACCCGGTGGGCCTGAATGCTGCGATCGCTTGCGGCGGCCAGTACAACTGGGATTGCACCATCGTCAACGGAGCGATCACGTGGCCGCAGGGAACGAAGATGTACCAGTTCGTGCAGAACTACGGCTTCTTCGTAAGCCCGGGCAACTACAACGGCACGCCGGTGGTCACCTGCACCACCTGCCACAACCAGCACGTGATGAACGTGGTGAAGGTCACGAATGGACCGAACTCCGGTCTGCCTTCCGGTTACTACCAGACGATGTTCTTCGTCCGCGCACCCTACAACCCAGCCAGCGGCACACCGCAATCGAACCAGACGGCACAGTTCTGCCGCGAGTGCCACGGTGGCGAAGCCAATGAAATGAATAACGGCACGGCTGGAACCACCTTCTAGTCGGGCTGAGATCTTGGGGAGAGAGAAATTCTCTCCCCAGTGACGCCACGAATTTCTTCAGAAGGTGACTATGAAAATGGACGGGCGTCAAGAGTGGGTTTCGCCCTTCCAGAGAGTCTAAGGAGTCTCATGCTTGGTCCCCTCGTTGCTTCCGCAAAAGCTCTCGAAACCATAGATGAGCGCCTGATGCGATGTGGCGTCAGCCGCCGCGCCTTCCTGCAGTTCTGCTCGACTCTGATGGTCGCCGCACCATTCGGCCTCGCCATCACCGACAAGAAAACTCCGGAAGACGTGGCCGCCGGCCTCGGAAAAGTGATTCGTCCGCCCGTGATCTGGTTGCATTTTCAGGACTGCACAGGCTGCACCGAGACGCTGCTCCGGCCTTCACACCCGGACCTGGGCGATTTGATCCTGAACGTCATCTCGCTCGAATACCACGAGACGTTAATGGCTGGTTCGGGTAAGCAGGCCGAAGCAGCGCTCGCGCAGGCCGTGGACAACTACTCCGGTAAATACGTCTGCGTCGTCGAGGGCTCGATTCCGACTCGGGATAAGGGCATTTACATGAAGCTGGCCGGGCGGCCAGCCATGGAACGTCCTCGCCGATGTCGCGGGAAAGGCAGCGGCGATCATCGCCATCGGGTCGTGTGCGGCGTGGGGAGGGATTCCGTCGGCCGATCCTGATCCAACCGGCGCGGTTGGCGTGGCTGATCTCATGCCGAACAAGACGATTGTCAATCTTCCCGGCTGTCCGCCCAATCCCTACACGCTGCTGGGTGTGGTGCTGCAATTTGCCGACTCCGGTACGCTGCCCGAACTCGACGCAGAAAGGCGGCCAAAGTTCGCCTACGACCGCGACATTCATGAGCATTGTCCTCGTCGGGCGCACTTCGATGCCGGCCGTTTCGTGAAGCAATTCGGCGACGAGGGCCACCGCGAAGGCTGGTGTCTCTACGAGATGGGCTGCAAGGGACCCGACACCCACGCGGGATGCTCGACGCGGCATTTTAATGAGATGCCTGACGTGTGGCCCATTGGTATCGGCGCGCCTTGCATTGGATGTACGGAGAAGAGCATTGCGTTCCGCGTGCCGATGTTCAAGGTCATACAAATTCATACTCGAGCCACACCTCCTGAGACCTACCCACCAATCAACGCGCCGCAGGGCATAATCAGCCCGCTGGCAACGGGTCTGGTCGGACTTGGGGTCGGCGCGCTCGCGGGGGCGGGCTATGTTGCCTCGCGCAAGTTCTCGACCAAGCCGTGCGACGAGAGCGTGCCCGGTTCCAATCCTCCCGCCGATGGGGGAACCGAGAGCGGCTCGGAGAAGACGCCAAAGAGCCAGCCATGAGAGCCGTTGGCACGTTCGTTTTGCTTCTCGCCAGCGCGATATGGTTGGTGGCCGCGAGTGTGGCTCAAAAAGGCGAGCAGGAGCCTCCCTGCATGCAGTGTCATCAGCC
The DNA here is from genome assembly GCA_963782275.1 of uncultured Acidobacteriaceae bacterium. Taxonomy (GTDB): domain Bacteria; phylum Acidobacteriota; class Terriglobia; order Terriglobales; family Acidobacteriaceae; genus Bog-257. The sequence goes on from CAWAJA010000022.1 coordinate 612,637, forward strand.
AAGGGACACCACGATCGATCCGGTGCAGTTCTCCCACTCCGTGCACGCCACCCTGGACTGCACCTCCTGCCACACGGAAGGTTTCAGCAAGTTTCCTCACACAAGCACCCGCGCTGGCATGCCCGACTGTATTGATTGTCATAGCGGGATGGTGGTTTCCCCTACTATCGACTTCGACAAGATCGCGCAGGGAGTGCAGGCGAGCGTCCACGTCAAGATGGTCGATCCGGCATTTCGCTGCACCAATTGCCACTCGCCACATTACTTCATCCCGGCGAGCCGCATGGCGGATGCTTCCGAAGCCCGTTTCGTGGCCAACAAAAGCTGCCTGGGATGCCACGCTGCTGGAGACACCCCAGCCGCCATGAATCTCGCCTTCGAGAAACTCGCTGAAAAGCATCGGCTGTTTCCCCATTGGAAGTTGCATATTCAGGAGAATGCGTGCGTCGCCTGTCACACTCCCCGCGGAGAACAGACGGTGCATCTCATTCTCCCCAAGTCGGAGGCGCTAAGGGATTGCGCAGCATGTCACGGTAAGAACTCGCTCCTGGCTACCAAGCTCTATACCCATCTGGCCCTGAAAGAACGCGCTGAACATGGATGGGTGAACTCCATGGTGTTCAACAACGCATACCTGACTGGGGCTATTCGGAACAGATGGCTCGACTGGACAAGCTTAGGGCTGGCTGCGCTAGTTTTCCTTGGAGTTGCGGCTCATGGGATAGGGCGGTTGCTGTTCGCCCGTTTAAGGAGGAGGTCATGAGGCGCGAGCTCGGTGCTTATCCTGTTTGGCTTCGTTTTTGGCATTGGGGCAATGCGGTGCTCTTCGTGATCTTGCTTATTACCGGACTCAGCATGCATTACTCCAAGCCTGGACCGGCGCTTGGGTTCCGGACCGATGTCCTGATTCACAACACGGCGGGGGCACTGTTGACGCTGTTCTACTGTCTGTTCCTCTACGGCAATTTCCGACTCGGGAATGGTCGTTACTACCGGATCGTGTCCGGCGATATCGAGCCGGGATTGCTCTGGCAGACCCGCTACTACTTGTGGGGAATTTTTGTGGGATCGCCCCATCCTTACCCGCACAGCGAACGAGCGCAAGTTCAACCCCCTCCAGAAACTGTTCTATCTGGCGGTGATGTACCTGCTCTTTCCCATACTGACGGTGACCGGGTGGGCCTTGCTCTTTCCCGGGCAACTGCCCGAAGCAATGTTTGGCGTGCCCGGCATCGGCTTGTGGGCCCTCGCCCATGCTTACACTGGCTATTCTATTTCTCTCTTTATGGTCATTCACGTTTATCTGGGCACTACGGGGTCAACGCCGGGCGAACTTTTTCGCTTTATGTGGTACGGCCACACAGGCCAGCCGAAACCGGCGTCCGCGGTTCGCAGGCCGGACTTAGGGGATCGGCACGGAAGTCACGACGGCGTGCCGGTTACGACTCCAAAGGAGCACATATGAGCGCTGCGATCAACCGCCGTCAGCTTCTCCTGGGAATTGTCGGTGCTCGGAGGGGCCGTCGCTGGAGGGCTGGCCCAGTCCGCGGTCGCGGAGGAGCACCCGGCACACCCCGTGGCTCCGCCGGACGCCGTGTCCATGCTCTACGACAACACCATCTGCACCGGCTGCAGGGCATGTATGACGGCCTGCAGTGAGGCCAATGGCTTGCCCCCGGACACCGCCAATGGCTTGCCGTTTGAAACGACGCTGGCCTCCGGCCTCTGGGACATCCCTGCGGATCTCAACTCGGAGACCAAGAACATCATCAAGCTCTACAAGGAGCCGAGTGGAGGCTTCGCCTTCGTCAAAAGGCAGTGCATGCATTGCCTCGATCCCGCCTGCGTTACCGGATGCCCCTTTGGGGCCCTGAAGAAGGGCCAATGGGGTGCGGTCACCTGGAACAGTTCGCTCTGCATCGGGTGCCGCTACTGCGAGGTGGCCTGCCCGTTCGACGTACCGAAGTTCGAGTGGGACAAGTGGAATCCCAAGATCGTCAAGTGCGAATTCTGCTTCGACCAGCGCCTGAAGAAGAATGAGCAGCCCGCCTGCACTGCGGTGTGCCCCACGGGAGCAGTGATCTTCGGCAAGCGGACCGACCTCCTGGCCAAAGCGAAGCAGCGTATTGCGGACACGCCAGATAAGTATTTCGAGAACCGGGTGTACGGAGAGTACGAGGCCGGGGGAACGCAGGTGCTTTATCTCTCCAACGTCGCTTTCGAGAAGATTGGCCTTCCCAAGCTAGGCTCGACCTCGCTAGGTCACTACGCTACCAAAGTAACATCGGTGATCTACAAGTGGCTTTCGGGGCCGATTCTCGTGGCCGGGCTTCTGGGCGCGGTGATCAAGCGAAACTGGAATCGCCATGAGGCGGAGAGCCTTGAACGTGAGAAAGAAACCGGCCTCAAGGAGCAGCTATGAACAGATGGAAGAAAGTTAACCGAGTTGCTGTCTGCGGCCAATCTCCACCACACGACTACGGGCACCCACGACGAAGACGGCGCAACCCTTGTCAACCACTGGCAGCGCGGCGTTCCCATCTATGGCGAGCCGGTGATCACACCTACACTGCTATTTTTCGCAGCCCTCGCCGCAGTCGGCTTGACCCTGGCTCTAGTGCGGTTCTTCTCCCCTCTCGGTCCATTCGTTGGGATGAACGATGCTTATGCATGGGGAATCTGGAAGACCTTCAATGTCATGACTCTGACCGCCCTCGGCTCCGGCCCCCTCGCGGTGGGCATGGCAGCCTGGGTCTTCAACCGGGAAAAGCTGCACATGGTCATGCGGACCGCCCTGGTCAGCGGTTTCCTCTTCTACGCGACCGGCCTGATTGCTCTCGGCTTCGATGTGGGGCGTGCATGGAATTTTTATAGCATCGTGATGCCATGGCGCTGGAACACCGAATCGGCGATGCTCGAGATTTGCTTTTGCATGCCGGTCTACTGCGCAGTGTTTCTGGCCTTCGAGAACCTTCCTCTGGTTCTGGAACGCTTCTACTATACGGGCACTGATGCGACCAAGGCGTTTCTTCGCCTATGCGCCCCCCCTCTGCGCCGGATCTATCCGTTTATGCTCATCGGAGCGTATGTATTCCCCCTCATGCACCAGTCTTCTTTGGGCGGGCTGATGCTCCTGGCTGGCGACAAGGTCTATCCTCTCTGGCAAACGCCATTTCTGCCATTCCTCTATCTCCTGGCCGCATGTCTGTGCGGGCTGGGCTTCGTGACCTTTCTTCTTCTCATGGCTTCTCTGCGCTACTCGCGGCCGCTTGACCTGGGCATATTGAGGGAATTAGGAAGCCTGCTGTCGTGGATGTGCTTCGTTTTCCTCGCCGTTCGCTTCGGGGACCTCATCTGGCGAGGACAGCTCCGCACTGCTTTCGCATTCGACAAGATGAGCCTCCTCTTCCTCTTTGAGACTGCGCTCATACTGACCCCGGCCATCGCGCTCCGGAACAGGACTGTGCGCGAGACACCACGGAGTCTGCTCAACATGGCCACGCTCGCCTGTTTGGGGGGACTACTCTTTCGCTTCATCCCCACCACCATCGCGTTCTTTCCTGCGCACCACGCTAGCTACTTCCCGGGCACGCCCGAGTTGCTCATGACCGTCGGGTACATCGCGCTCGGGATCGCGGCTTTCGGCATTGCGGTCAAATACTTCGCGATACTACCCGGGGAAATCAAGGATTGGAATTACATGTTCAGACTTGTGCGACAGCGCCGGCAGGCGGCACAGTCAAAAGGAGAAATACCATGGCCCGAATCTCTATCGACCCGGTAACTCGCATCGAAGGGCATCTGCGCATCGATGTCGAGGTCGATGGCGGCAGCGTGCAGAAGGCATGGGCAAGCTGCACCATGTGGCGCGGAATTGAGACGATTCTGAAAGGGCGCGATCCCCGCGAAGGCTGGGTTTTTGCGCAGCGCTTCTGCGGAGTTTGCACCACGGTCCACGCCATGGCCTCGGTGCGCGCCGTAGAAGATGCGCTCCAGCTCGAGATTCCGGCGAACGCGCAGTACATTCGTAACCTGATTCTCATCGGGCACGCCCTGCACGACCACATCGTGCATTTCTATCACTTGTCCGCACTCGATTGGGTGGACATCACGACCATTCCCAAGGCGGACCCCGCACGCGCAGCTTCCATCGCAGACGGCGTCAGCAACTGGCCGGGAAATTCCCATCACGAGCTCGCAGCAGTTCAGAGCAAGGTCAATGGCTTAATTGGGAGCGGCCAGCTCGGAATTTTCTCCCATGGCTACTGGGGCCATCCGGCGATGCGCTTGAGCCCGGAAATGAACCTGATTCTGTTTGCCCACTATTTGCAGGCCCTGGAATTTCAGCGCAAAGCCTGTCAGGTTGTCGGGATTCTTGGAGGGAAAACCCCGCACATCCAGAACCTGGCTGTCGGCGGCGTGATGAACGCGATTAACCTGAACAGCCTCGCGACCATGAACATGGACCGCCTGGGAGTGTTGCAGTCTTTGTTCCAGGAAATGATCCCGTTCGTGCAACAGGCCTATTTCGTAGATGCCTGCCTGCTCGCCGCCTCCTACCCCGAGTGGTTCCGTTATGGACGCGGCGTCGCGAATTATCTTGCCGTCCCCGACCTTCCGGTGGACGCGAAGGCTACGAAGTTCGATCTTCCCGGCGGCGTCATCATGAACGGAAATCTTGCTTCCGTGCGGCCGATTCAAGATTGGCACGACCAGCCCATCCGCGCGGCGGTTGCCGAGGATGTCACCCACGCGTGGTATCTGGGAGAAGGTCTACAGCCGCCCTGGAAAGGCAAGACGGATCCGTATTACACCGATTTCCGGGAAGAAGGGAAGTACACGTGGGTAAAAGCGCCACGCTACGACGATCAGCCGATGCAAGTTGGTCCGCTGGCGAATGTTCTCGTCGGCTACGCCTCCGGCCATCCGCTCACGCGCAAATGGACAGACACCGCTTTCAGCCGAATTTCCTCAGTAAACGGTTCGAAAGTAACGCCGGAGGCTATGCAATCCACAATGGGGCGTTACCTCGCCCGCGCGATCCGCTCGGCCATGCTTTCCGACCTCGCGCTCGAGCACTGGCAGTCGCTCACCAACAACATTCTCAAAGGCGACGACACTACGTACAATCCGCCCCAATTTCCGCAGGGTGAAGTTGAGGGGGTGGGGATGCATGAAGCGCCGCGGGGCATGCTTTCGCACTGGGTGGTCATTGACAAGGGGGCTTTTTCCAACTACCAGGCAGTTGTGCCGACCACCTGGAACGCCAGTCCCCGCGACCAGAAAGGCGTTCCCGGACCGTACGAGAGCTCGCTCCTTGCCAACCCGGTCGCCGATCCGGAGAAGCCGCTGGAAGTGCTCCGTACCGTGCACTCATTCGATCCGTGCATGGCCTGCGCGTGTCACACGCTGGATGCAAGCGGCCGCGAAATCGCTAAGGTGAAGGTCTTATGAACCGAACCGGCAACTCAGGCCGTGGGGAGGGAACTCAGTGAAGCGTGAACTCCGACCATTGCCACGAGGAACGACACCGCCGCCTCCGAAGCGAGTCAGCGTAATCGGGTTAGGAAACGTGCTGATGGGCGATGACGGCTTTGGTCCCTTGGCTGTCGAAAAGTTTCGTTGCGAGTATGAATGCGGCCCGAATGTTGAGATCCTTGACCTCGGCACACCTGGCTTGGATCTCGCGCCTTATCTGTACGGCACGGACTTGGTCGTAATCGCAGATGCTGTACAGGCGGACGAGAAGCCTGGAACGCTGAGTATCTACTGCGAAGCCGACCTTCTGGCGCATCGGGCCCAGCTTCGTCTGACGGGCCACGACCCAGGACTTCAGGAGTCTCTGGCTCATTTGCGGCTGTCTGGCGAAACCCCGTCTGAACTTATCATCGTCGGCGTCGTTCCCGAATCGTGCGACTTCGGCAAAGGGCATTAGCTCTTCAGTGCTGAGCGCTTCCTCAGCGGCTGTCGATAACATCGCTCGCTTGCTGGTCGAGCGCGGCATCCATTGCTCCCGCCGGCATGCTCCGCTCCAGCCGAACCTGTGGTGGTTGTCCGAGAACCGATCTACATTCGTCATGCCCAAATCAAGCTCGCAGAATCAAGTCCCGACGAACACTGGCGGAATTGCACTTGGCCAAGCGATTCCCACTGGACAATTCGAGAACTGAGGTTGTGGCATGTGTCTGGCTGTACCTGGGAAAATCGTAGACCATCCTTGAGGAGGAGAACCTTGGCTTGCGCCGCGGCAAGGTGGATTTCGCGGGTATCTGCAAGGAAGTCCGCCTGGACTACATACCTGAAGCTGGGGTGGGGGATTACGTTCTGGTTCACGTAGGCTTCGCCCTGACCATAGTCGATGAACATGAGGCGCAGCGGGTCTTCGAAGCACTGCGGCAACTCGATCAACTCGAAGAGCTGTAAGAGAGCGCAACATAAAGTTCCTCGACGAGCTACCACGATTACAGTGCAGTTCGGACGGCCAGGGTATCAGGGCTTCAACGAAACGCGCCCGGCGAGGCCCATTCTTGTCCCGATGAATGGAGGAAGACTGAATGGGAACCATGATTCCCTTAAGTGACGCATCTCGACGCCCGACGCGCATCCCCCTCGTCACGGTCTTCATTATCCTCGTGAATGGCTTCGTTTTCGTGTTGGAGCTGATGGGCGGCGAAGCATTCGTGACCAAGTGGTCGGCGATACCCGCCGAGATTACTTCCGGCCATCACTGGATCACTATCTTGACGTCAATGTTCATGCACGGGAGTTGGTTGCACATCATTGGCAACATGATCTACTTATGGGCCTTCAGTCCCGAGATCGAGGACGCGATGGGTCCATGGCGTTATTTCGTCTTCTACAACGCTGGCGGGCTGGTGGCTATGCTAGCCCAAATCGCAGCCGATCCCCATTCCACCGTGCCAAACCTGGGCGCGAGCGGCGCGATCGCCGCGGTGATGGGCGCGTTTCTGGTCACCTATCCTCGCGATCGGATTCGCACCATTCTGTTGATATTTGTGTTTGTGCGGATCACATTCATTCCGGCCGCACTCTTGATCGGCTTTTGGTTCCTCACCCAGCTCTTCAATGCCGGTGCGGTGGCACACGTGCAGACGGGTGGAGTGGCGTACTTGGCGCACATCGGAGGCTTCATCTTCGGGGCTGCCGCGGCCCGTCTGTTTGAAGACCCGCGACGGTCGAACTTCGCCCTCGAGGAGCGAGACTTCGGACGATTAATTGCTGCTGACTCTGGCTTTCAGAGCGTCACCATTCTCCTCCTGCCGCCCTTCAGCCTTTTGCCAAGTGGAATCGGGGTTGTATTCCTTCATGGCTTTGGCGAGAACAGCGGTCTTTTTGCCGAGATCTTTCTGATACACGACTCCATCCTCGTTAACGATGAATGTCATCACGCCAGACGACCTGTATTCCGCGGGATAGGCCACGAAAGCGAAACCCTCGGTCATTTTGCCGTTTACGATGTAACTTTTCGCGCCGCCCGGATTATGTTTTCCCTGACGCGTTAGGATGTGGTAATAGTAGCCGCGGTAAGGAGTCGGAGCGCCGTCCTGGCTTTTGGCATAGCCCTCGGCAACGGCCGATGCCACCAGCGGCCCGATGGGGCTCTGGGGTTCGCCATCAGCAGCTTTCCAATAAAGGCCATTGTGCTGCCCTTCATCACTGAAGATTTTCTGGGCGTACTCGTTGTGCTGTGTGGAGTAGTATTCCTTTTCCGCCGCCACCAGCTCCTGGCAAACGCGAATGGTCGACATTTCATTCCGGCCAATTCGCCGGTACAAAATTTCTTTCTTGCCTGCCTCGGTGTCGAAATACCACGAATTGCCTTTGTTCACGAGCGGTATGGGCGTGGGCCAATTCTCCGCGCCGATATACAAGGTAGTGGTTCCATCCGGTTCTTTCACCAGACGGTGCATTTCCTGATATTTCTGCACGAAGTTAGCGCGGCTCTGGGCGTCCTCGGTTTCGTCTCCCGAGGAGACGATTTGCTTCCCGTCTGGTCCGAGGATATCCAGCATCGCGCTTTTGTCGTTACTCTGCACTGCCGTGACCAGTGCGTTGCTCGCGTCTTCCGGCGATGGAAATGTTTTCTGGCCCGGTTGCTGCGCCATGGAATGGATGGGAAACCACCCCGCCAGGAGGATAACGACCGCGGCTAATTTCGTAAGATTGGCCCAACAATGATTTGTCGAAGGTCCGGTTCGTTCGCCGCATATGGCTTCTCTCCATTTCCAAATTCTTACAAGCTACCAGGAACATAGCCAAACTCGATTACCGATGCCCGCCACCGCCGCCGTGAAATCCCGCCGCCGCCACCGAAGCTCGCCGCCACGCGGTGCGCCGCCACCGAAGCTGGCGCTTCCGCGTGATGAATAGCTTCTGGCCTCTCCGCCATGGTCGTAGCCGCTAAAGGCGCCGGAGTGGACGCCGCTCTGGCCGCGTGGTTCAGCGTATCCTCGAGCCGCCTGGGTGTCGCCATTGAAAGGCTTGGTGGTTGCGCCGGGACGGTTGTAAACTTCGCCGCGCCCGCGCGATGTCCCCGTTGGAAGGCCTGTTCGCCGGGGTTGGAGCGGGCAGAAGTTCCGCCGCGGTCGCCGTTAACTCCGCCGGGCGCGCCTCCGCCTCGGTAGTAGTTGTTCCGGTTATAAAAGGTGTTGCTCCGGGAGTAGTACCGGTTGTGGTTATAAACTCACGACTCGGTCATGCCAATCGCATCCCCAATGATCCCAGCCCCATCCATAACCTCCGAACCAACCGATTCCGAAGCCGACTCCGAACCAGAGGGATGGGCCGTCATACCAGATTCCGGGATACGGGTACCACCCCGGCCACGCCACGATGGGATCTCCGTAAACCACCCACGGATCGTACGCGGGGACGTAAACCACCTCGGGGTTGGCAGGCTCAACGATGATCGTCGAGCCTTGCGTGGTTACAGTTTGCTGCGGCGTGGTCTTGAGATTGCCGGCTTCTTGCGCCCGCTGGCGCATCACCTGTACGGCATCCATCACATCCTGTTGCTGGTTGTAGTAGGCGTCGCCTAGAGATGACGTCCAGGAGAGGTTCTTGTCCATGTTTCCCAGGACGGACGGAAATGCAGTGAGCGCCTTGACGCTGGGGTCCCAGGGTTGTTGGTCCACAGCTTGGCCCAAAGCGTCGCCCTTCAAATCGGGATGCGCTTGCAGCCATCTGTCGGCCTCGACGACTTGCTCGGGAAACGTGGACGCCGCCAGGATCTGCGCCACCAGCGAATCCGGATACAGCGCAATCGGCGCTACCAACTGCTGCAACTGCTCGGGAGTCTGTTGCGCGTATCGGCGGCGCCTGCGCGGCCTGCGCCGGGGCTTGCGCGTCTTGACAGGCCGACAGCTTCTGAGGCCAAGTCGCGAACACCAGAGCCAACGACAACAGGGAAACGAAAATCTGCTTGCCCAATCGAGGCTTCGAGAACCTAGCCGCACGTCCGAAAATGTTCATGTTCGATGCCTTCACCGCAATAAAGGCAATCGAATTGCCATCCCAAGTTCGTGTTTGGCTAGGGCATCGATGAGGAAACAGTGACAAAATCCGGCAAGTGCCAACATGTCACCACTAGACCCTCTGGCACGGGGTCGAATGTCCAGCCGCAAGCCATTCTGCTTCAGCAACATCGCATTCGCTGTTGGGGTTCATCAAATGCAACTACTCGCAGACGAAAGACGCATTTGCATGGGCGTCCTCAGTGCTTAGCATCGCGGAACCATGGGGGAGCCAATGATACCGAAGAAGAAACGTGAAAAAGTTGTTGCTGAGATTACAACCACCCATCTGATGAAGTTCATGCAGGAACAAGGAAGGGTTCTTGGATCAGCAACAGGCCGTTAACTTTTTGAACGAAGGGGATCGAGCCTACGTCATGTGGAAGCAGATGATGTACGCGGGCGAAAACTATATCAAGTCAGTACTGGTGCAGACTTCCCAGCCCAGTGCCCAGACGTTGAAATCCGGCCCCACGGCCTAAGCGGGACTTGGCGTTGTAATGCAGGCCTGGTACCTTGTTAGCTTCGCCGCGGCCACTCGAGGAAGACAGTTTGATCGGAGCAGGAGTTTCTTATGTCGCGCGATACCCGAAAGTATCTCAAGTTTGGCAGCGCAACCGTTGTCATACTTCTGGCCATGGGGTACCTGGCCTACACCGGGGTTCGGGACAGCAAGAGCTACTATGTCACCATCAAGGAGCTGCGTGGCATGGGCGATTCCGCTTATACCAGGCGGTTACGCGTGGGTGGCAGCGTTCAGCCAGGCTCGATCAAGCGTACGGGTAGCAAAGTCGAATTTGTGATGGTGGAGAACGATCAACTCCTGAACGTGGTGTACAGCGGGACGGAAGCGCCGCCCGATACGTTCAAGGACAAGGCTCAAGCATTGGCAGAGGGCAGCTTCGGTCACGACGGTGTCTTCCACGCCAAACAACTGCAGGCGAAGTGTGCCTCCAAGTATGCGCCACAGCAGCCGACCGCTCCCGACGAATGAGCCGGCGAAGAACATGACGGAGGTAAGAGTCGCAAGTGCTGCGGCAACGACTAGTAATATGATCCGGAGTTTGCCGCCAAGGCGGCCGATATCGTTGCCCTGTACCTGGACCCGCCGGAACACGCGGTCATCCTGGCGGTGGATGAAAAGCCGCATATTCAAGCCTTGGAGCGAGCCCAAGGCTATTTAAAACTACCCAACGGCCAAGCCGTGACCGGTTTCAGTCATGAGTACAAACGCCACGGCACCACGACCCTGTTCGCCGCCCTGAATGTGCTCACCGGCCAAGTCAAGGGCGGACACGCTCACCGGCGTCGACGCCGTGATTTTCTTGCCTTCATGAACGAGGTGGTCGCACTCTATCCGGGCCGGGAACTGCACGTGGTGATGGACAATCTGAATACCCACAAACCGAAACATGATCGTTGGCTGGCGCAACATCGCACGGTCCATCTACACTTCACGCCCACCCACGCCAGTTGGCTCAATCAGATTGAATGCTGGTTCAGTATCCTGAGCCGGCGCGCTTTGCGCGGGGCAAGCTTCACCTCGCCCCAGCAGGTGCGAGAGGCGATCGACCGATTCATAGCTGCCTACAACGAAACCGCCACGCCCTTCGAGTGGACGAAACGCAAGATTCGCAATGTGCATCCCCATTCATCTTACGCTAATCTACGCAACTAAGTACTAGGACAAGTCATGAAGATAACGAAAATTGCGGTGCTGATTCTGGCGATTGCCATGGCGCTTTACATTCTGATCCCCAGCCTATCGTGGGCGGAAGATGGAACCACTCTGTTCAAGGCGCAATGCTCGGCGTTCCATCCGATGCGAACACCACTGGGATAACTTGCGCCACAGCACACCGGTCGCACAATGCCTACGATCTGTCACTGCCTAGATTCCGGCACCCCAACTGCACGCCGTTGCTCGAACAAGTCCTCTCTTCAATAACTTACAGCGAACCGGCGTGGCACGTTAGCTGCATTATCGATTGCTGAGCGAAGACGCTTAGCCAGATCGACTGCGAATTTGGTTACTAGTACAGACCACAAGGGTGAGGCTTTGAACATCTATAGGCACATGACACATCTCTTGAAGACGCCACAATCCCTCCTGCTATCTATGGGGCTTGCACTAATGTTGTCGGCCCCCGCGTTGGCACAAAGTGTCCCGACCCCAGAAAAGCGGCTAGGCACGATTGCTGCGACTGTAACCGATCCGAACGGCGACCCCGTTCCGGGCGCCACTGTGGTTCTGCAAGGTCCTGGATCCAGCGACCTCTATACCACCGTGGCGAGCGAGAATGGCTTCTTCGAATTGCGCGATGTGAGGTCAGGAATCCCTTACCAAGTTACGATCCATGCCAATGGATTTGCAGACTGGACTTCACCCTCGGTCGTGCTCGAGCCAGGCCAGTACAAAATCCTGACCGGCTGCAAACTCCGGCTTGAAGAGGTACTGACCAGCGTTAACGTAGGTTACTCGCGGGTAGAGGTTGCTACCGAACAGGTCCGAGCGGCAGAAAAGCAGCGCGTCCTGGGCGTCATCCCCAATTTCTATGTTAGCTACGACCGCCATCCCGAGCCGCTCACTACAAAACTCAAATTCGAGCTTGCGATGAAAGTCTCCGTTGATCCAGTCACCGCCATGGGTGTGGGCTTCGTTGCTGGCGTACGCCAGGCGGCAAACAGCCCAGACTTCCAGCAGGGCGCGAAGGGATACGGCCAGCGATTTGGAGTCACCGCTGCCAATGGTTTTAGCGACATTATGATTGGGGGGGCGATCCTGCCATCGATTCTGCACCAGGATCCACGTTACTTCTACCAGGGCACGGGAACAAAAACATCTCGCATTTTCCACGCACTCTCTAACCCATTTGTCTGCATGGGAGACAACGGACATCTGCAGCCAAATTACTCAAGCCTGGGTGGCGACCTGGCAGCGGCTGCCATTTCGAACGCCTATTATCCCCAATCGAATCGCGGGGTAGGCCTAGTGTTCGGGAACTTTGCCATTGGTACCGCCGAACGGCTGGTTAGCAGCTTGGCCCAGGAATTCATTCTGCGCCGGCTTACACCGAAAGCCCCAAAGTAGTCCAGAAATGGACTCGAGGAGGACGCGCTTTCGGCCCGATCGCCATCCAAACCTCTTGCGGCTTACTAACGATGAGGACTCAGTCGTCGGCCGAGCCAGCTGCCTTGCTCTTAACCTGAGGTACAAGCTCTTCCGGATCCATCTCCCCTTCTTCCTGCCAAACTTCCGCGAGCATCTGGTTTACCCTGGGTCGCGCCAGAGCTGCGGCCGCGCTCAAGACGACAGTGACCCAGCCCACACCAATCACCACCTGAACGCAGGCCAGCGTCCGGGTAACAGCGTCGGCTGGAATCACGTCGCCGTATCCCAGCGTGGCCATAGTGACAACTGAGAAATAGATGAACTCTCCGAAGCTCGGAGGCGTACGCGAAATGAGATTGATGCCCTGAAAGGCAGCTGCGCGATTATGTTGCCAGGCGGCAGCATAGAAGCAGGCAAAGATAAAAATGATGGCTGCGTATCCCAGCACAAAGGCAAGCAGCGCTTCCCACATCTGTTGCAGGACGCGGAAGACGCCCGCCAGTACTCGCAACCTCGGCTTCAGCCATTCTCCCAGCAGCCAAGTTAGGTTGGTGGCAAACAAGACGGAGAACAGGATAATGATCAACGAACGCGGGATAGGATGAACCTCGATCTCCAGAATTACGACGGCCCCCAAAGCCGCCAGTACGGAGAAGTACAGGCGTTCCGAAGCGTGGAAGTGGCTCGCCAAGTCGCGCATGGCGAGGGGCCGCCGAGCGACCGCTCTGCCGTCTGGCACGCGCTTGTGTGCGAGAAACATCCCGCTGATCCAGTTGAATAGTCCCTTGCCGGTAAACCGGAAACCCCCGTAAAGACCGCCGGCAAACGCGATGGCGCCGCATACCGTGATGATCCTCGACAGATAATCGATGGTGCCCTGCTTGGGAAGCAGGGACGTCATTTCAGGGGCGATGGAAGCCCGCATCATGCTCCCGAGCATGCCCGTCGCCAACGCCACCACGACGATAAATCGCGGCGCGAATCCGACGCAGATGAACGCCAGCACCAGGCCCGCCACGGCGTACTTCGCGCCAGCCCATAGCGAACTGGCGCCGCCGATGCCATAACCGTAGGCCGCAATGGTGACGATAGCGACAGCGTAAAGGAAAGAGACAGTGATCGGGTTCGATGTTGTGGTGCTCTTCATGGCCGGCCCAGAACCGTTTAGCCGAGAGTTTGCCTTTATTTTGCTCGGAGCGCAAGCGGGGTCAACTTGAGGGAGTATTGCACTTGGAGACTGCCGCCGGTTTTCAAGCGCAGGGATGCTTGGTCTAAGATGGTGTTCAGGTGATCCATGACACCAGAGACTCCAAGCGCCGATTCCCACTCAGAGCAAAATCCCAAGGCGGCAGAGCATGTCGCAGAAGCTTATCGCATCTTGAGCGGCTTGCGGCAACAGCTCGATCGGCACCCTGACCTGGAGGAAGCCATCTCCAAGCTGGAGATGGCACTAAGCATTCTAACCACGCGGACCGGTGGAATGCTCTAGGCCTAACTGAACAGTAACTCTTTGGCGCGTTGCGAAGCCTTGACCACTGCCTTAATCAGCGTGACGCGCAAGCCGCCTTCTTCCAACTCGAGAATGCCATCCACCGTGCATCCGGCCGGAGTCGCAACGGCGTCCTTGAGTAACGCCGGATGGTCGCCCGTCTCCAGTACCATCCTGGCCGAACCCAGCACCGTCTGCGCTGCGAGCTGCGTGGCAATATCGCGGGGCAGGCCCATTTTCACGCCGCCTTCGGCCAGCGATTCCAGGATCATGTAAATGTAAGCTGGGCCACTCGCCGATAGTCCCGTGACCGCGTCCATATGTTTTTCGTCGACTCGAACCACTTGGCCGACAGTGCCGAATAAGGTGCGAGCGACGTCCAGGTCAGCCGGCTTCACCGCAGAGCCACAACAGAAGGCAGTCATGCCTGCGCCCACCATCGAGGGCGTGTTGGGCATGGCGCGGATGACCGGAATTCCTTCCGGTAGCCGCTTTTCGATGTAGCTTGTAGGGACCGAAGCCGCGATCGAAATCACAAGATGGTTCTCGCGCACTCCGTTCGCGATTTCCTGCACGACGTCACCAAGCACTTGAGGCTTGATGCACAACAGGATGATGTCGGCATCGGCGACGGCAGCGCGATTGTCCGTCGTTACTTTGATTCCGTACTTCGATGCCAAGGTCGCGGCGCGCTCCGCGTGTTGCACGGTGGCGGAAATGTTGTCCGCCTGCGCGACGTTCTGCTTGCGGAATGCCTGCATGAGGATGCTGCCCATTTTCCCCAGGCCGAGTATGGCGAGACGCTGCCGCTGAGAGTTGTCCTGCAAGGTGCCGTCCCCAATGCTTGGATTCCGGCTTCCCGGTTCCACGATTGTAAACGTCGAAGCAACCAGCGGGGCGAGCTTCTATAGCTTCCAGTGATTTATCTTCTCATGGCGTCTTCCACTCGATGGCGCAGCAGCATCTAACCGAGGATTTGGAGAGTCCCTCATGAGATCGACGGTTCGTCTAATCGGCTTCGTCGCCATGTTTGCAATCTCGGTATTCTCCGTCGCACAGACTCCGCAAGAAGATGCCTGGTCCGTATTGGACGGCGGACTCACCAACAGTAGTGCCGACAAGCGCGTCCGAGCGGTAACGGTACTGGGCGAACTCACCGGGAACAAGAAAGCGGAAGAAGCCGCACTTAATTCTCTCAAGGACCAGAAAGAAAATGTGCGCGGCGCGGCGGCGCAGGCGCTGGGAGAGATGGGCGCGAAGAGCGCTATCCCGCAGTTGGTCGACATGATCAACGACCCGGAGCCTTCAGTCATCCTGGCGGCAGCACACTCGCTCATTACCTTGGGCGACGATCGCGGATACAACGTCTATTACGCCGTGCTGACCGGGGAAAGGAAGACCGGCACAAGCCTGACCGACCAGCAGAGGAAAATGCTCAAGGATCCAAAGAAAATGGCTGGTTTGGGTATTCAGGTCGGGATGGGATTTATTCCTTTCGGCGGAATGGCCTTGAGTGGATATAAGATCCTGACCCGCGACGATACCTCACCTGTCCTGGCAGCAGCTGCGCTCATTTTGGCGAAGGACCCTGATCCCAAGAGCGGGGAAGCTCTGGCGAATGCCGCCGCCACTCAGGAAAAATGGCTGGTTCGAGCAGCGGCGTTCAATGCCATTGCCAAACGCGGCGATCCTTCCCTGCTGCATGTAGCCGTCGACGGTCTGCAAGACAAGCAAGACGAAGTAGAGTATTCCGCCGCCGGAGCGGTCCTGCGCTTGAGCGACATTGAAGCCGAACGAAGCCATCGGAAGCCCGCACCGGCGAAACACAGGACGCCGCCGAAGAAATCGCACTAGCTTCCAGCATTCGAGTGAACAGCGGGGCCAAAGCGCGATATGCTGGTATAGTGCGCCAGTCCAAAACTGCGTCGAGCGGAATCTTCGCTCGTTCTCCACACAATTTCGTAGGACATAATCGACAAATTGCCGCTCGTATTTTGCCGGTACCCGGGAAGGATTTCAGGTCAGGAGGTCGCCAGTTGAGAAGCCGTGTCGGAGTAAGCATTCTGCTCTTTGTGCTGCTGCAGTTCGGAAGCGCAGCCAACAATTCTGAGCCGATGGACGGCTACTCGCCGGCGCATGCCGTGACCGAGCGCGATTGGGAGACGAAGTTCCGCAACATCCCCGATCCCAACATTCTGCGCGATTCCATGCAACATCTAAGCGCGCGGCCGCACAATGTCGGCTCTCCTTACGACAAGGAAAACGCCGAGTGGATGCTGGCGAGGTTCAAAGAGTACGGCTTTGACGCCCACATCGAAACCTTTGATGTGTTGTTCCCGACTCCGAAAGAGCGCCATGTCGAACTGGTCGCCCCCACGCACTTTGTCGCCAAGCTGCAAGAACCTCCGTTGAGCGTTGATCCGACATCACAACAAACCGCGGAGCAGTTGCCTACCTACAACGCGTACTCAATCGACGGAGACGTCACCGGCCCGCTGGTTTACGTCAATTACGGCATGCGCGACGACTACGAGCAGCTCGATCGGCTGGGAGTCTCGGTGAAAGGCGCGATCGTGATTGCGCGTTACGGCGGAGGCTGGCGAGGCATTAAGCCCAAAGTCGCGGCCGAACACGGGGCTCTGGGCTGCATCATTTATTCCGATCCCAAGGATGACGGCTACTTCGAGGGCCAGGATTATCCCGCCGGTCCGTATCGCCCGGAGGAAGGCGTGCAACGCGGCAGCGTGATGGACACACAATATCCCGGCGATCCACTTACTCCAGGAGTCGGAGCGACGAAAGACGCGAAGCGGCTCGCTCTAACCGAAGCCCAGACGATTACCAAGATTCCAGTACTGCCAATTTCGTACGGCGACGCGCAGCCCTTGCTGGCCGCGATTAGTGGGCCGACGGCTCCGGACACCTGGCGAGGCGCGCTGCCGATCACCTATCGCGTCGGGCCGGGGCCAGCAAAAGTCCACCTCGTCGTCAAGTCGAACTGGGACTTGAAGACCATATATGACGTGATCGCGAAGATTCCCGGCAGTGACGACCCCGATCAGTGGGTCCTGCGCGGAAATCATCACGATGCCTGGGTCAATGGCGCCGACGACCCCATCTCTGGCATGGTTGCCGAGTTGGAAGAGGCGCGGGCGCTTGGGGAACTGATGAAGCAGGGCTGGCGACCGAAGCGCACTATTATTTACTGCGCCTGGGACGGAGAAGAGCCCGGCCTGCTAGGTTCCACCGAATGGGTGGAAGAGCACCAGGACGAGCTTCGCCAGCACGCCGTGATGTACCTCAACACCGATTCCAGCGCGCGCGGGTACTTGAACATTTCCGGCTCGCATACCTTGGAGCGGGCTGCGAATCAAGTTGAACGCGACATTCAGGATCCCGAGAAGCACATCACGGTTTGGAGGCGCGCTTATCTGCGGCGCGTGGCACGCGCCTCCAGTTCCGAGGACCGTGAGGAGCTACGCGATCGCGCCGATCTTCGTATTGGCGCGCTGGGAGATGGCTCCGATTACACAGCCTTCCTCGATTACGCCGGAGTGGCTGCGTTGAACATGGGCTTTGGTGGCGAAAGCAACGGCGGAGTCTATCACTCTATCTACGACGACTTTTACTGGTACACCCACTTTGGCGATACGAAGTTCGTCTATGAGCGCGCCTTGGCACAGATGTCCGGAAGCACAGTGATGCGCTTTGCCGACGCTGACTTGCTGCCATTTGATCCCTCGGGCTCCGCGGACACGATTAAGCGTTACATCGCAGAGCTGAAAAAGGAGTTGAAGCGGAAACAGGACGAAGCTCGTGAGCGAAACCGCCAAATTGAGGAAGGAGTATTCACCGCCACCTCCGACCCCGAGAAGCAGTATGTTCCTCCTCCCAAGCAGCAGGTAGCACCTTACTTGAATTTTGCGCCTCTGGAGAACGGGGCGGAAGCCTACACTCGCGCCGCGCGGCGCTATCGTCAAGCCGTCGTCCGGCTCAACGAAAATGCCGCCACGTGGCAGTCGCCCGCGCTCAAGGAAATCAACGCCAAGCTACTGCTGACCGAGAGGACATTCACCATCAACCAGGGCCTCAAAGAGCGCCCTTGGTTCAAGCATCAGATCTATGCTCCGGGGGCTTACACCGGATATGGCGTCAAGACGATTCCTGCCGTGCGCGAGGCAATGGAAGAAAGCAAATGGGAGGACGCCGATCAAGGCGCCGTAGTTGTCGGCCAGGTGTTGATGAACGAGGCTAGTCTTGTGGACTCTATCGCGCAGGAGTTGGAGCAGGCCGAGGGACAACCCCCTGCCACGCAGTCGGCGCAGAAGCATGGAACTAGCGTGGCAACACAAAAGCAACAGAGCGGAAGGTAACCATAGGCATCATTTTGCTACGTAATAGAGACGTGCGGGGACAGGAAGCCTAGCAATTTGCTGCCAGTTCGGCCCGTATCTCCTGGGCTACCCGTTCGACAACCGCTTCAACAGCTCGCTCGACTGCGGAAGACAGCCCGATATTTGCGGCGAAGCTGTCACCTTCGATGCCGTACACGATCAAGTGCGGGGGTAGTTGGTCCAAAGATCGGGCCAACTCGACGGCTTCTGCCACGCTGAACACGTGCGTGGAGTAATGGAAAAATCTGGTGGGAATCGGCCCAGCGGACGCGTCGAGACGATGGATGGTTCCTGGTGACTGCACCCGAACGAACCGCGTCCACTAGGATAACCCAGGCAGCACCCTGCCAAGCTTGGATCAGCGCAGCGCCTTCGCCACTTTGCTCCACAATCCTGACACTCGTGTCGAGTAGGGCTCGCAGCCGGCGTACGACCAGAATGCCGGCCCCGTCGTCGGAGCGAAATTCATTACCAATACCGATAACGAGGACGGTTGACTGCCCGGTTTTCATTCGCGTTCGATGCGCAGGTCCAGGAAGTGGGTCGCGCATGAGATGCAGGGGTCATAATTCCGGACCGCCTGCTCGCACTGCCACTGCAGTTTGTCTTTTTGTATTACCAGGCGGTCCTGGACAAACTGCCGCAGATCTTCCTCGATAGTCTTCTGATTCTGGGAGGTGGGGGGCACAATCTTGGCGTCCACAATGATGCCGCGGTCGTCGAGGCGATAACGATGATAGCAAATACCGCGCGGCGCTTCGGTGCACCCGCAGCCGGTGCTGACGCGCGGTTCGATGCTGACCGCGGGTTTGTCGGGCATTTCAAATTGCTCGATGATCCGCAGTGCCTCATCGCAGGCGTACACCGTTTCCACACTGCGCACGATAATGCTCTGGAAAGGATTACGGCAGACGGCACCCAAGCCCGCGCCGCGAGCCGCTTCTTGGGCTGTGGGTGAGAGCTTGTCGAAGTTCAGGTTGTAACGCGCCAGCGGGCCGACAAAGTACGAACCTCGTTCTTTCAGCCGCGATTGCAGCGCATTGGAATGGGAGACGTGTTCCTCAACAAAGTGCTGATCGTATTCGCGTACCGCAATGTCCAGCCCCTTGTTGGAGACGAGACGTCCTTCGTTAAAGGGATATTCGTCGGGATGGCGAAGCGCGACGAACTCGTAATCGCGGTTGAAGTCCGGAAATGTGAAGGCCGCTACCCAGCGCACAGTCGCGAGCGCGGCGTCACGCGCCCACTTCAGTTCCTCGGCGAGTGCGGAGAACTCTTTCTTGTCCGGTATCTTGTAGAAGCCGCCAACGCGCACGTTGATAGGGTGGATTTCCCGGCCACCCAGCACGCGCACGATCTCGTTACCAGCCTTCTTCAGTCGCAGGCCCCGTTTCACCTCGTCGGGGTGGTCTTTCGCCATCCGGATGGCGTCTTCGTAGCCGAGGAAGTCGGGCGCGTGCAGCAGATAGACGTGCAATGCGTGGCTCTCGATCCATTCGCCACAGTAGATCAAGCCGGCGCAGCTCGCGAATCGGACCGGTTATTTTGACTCCGCACGCGTCTTCGAGAGCATGACAAGCGCTCATCTGATACGCGACGGGACAGATACCGCAGATGCGGGCGGTGATGTCCGGCGCCTCATAGAATTTCCTGCCCCGCAAGAATGCCTCGAAAAAGCGCGGTGGCTCGAAGATCTTTAACTTGACGTCCGTCACCTCCTGCCCCTTGATCTTCACCAGCAGTGCACCTTCGCCTTCTACACGCGCCAGGTAGTCGACTTTGATGGTCCTACTTTTCATGCGCTTCGCTCTCCCTGCGGAAAGGCTCAGCATAGGCGTTGAAGGCGCGGAAGACCCGCATCAGGTCCCGGTCGCTCACTCCCATCTCGCTCCAGCGCGCGCTGAGTGCGGCCGTGTTCGGCGTTTCCTTCGGCCCAAAGCATCCATAACAACCTCGGTTGTACGCGGGACAGAGAGCGCCGCAACCCACCTGGGTCACCGGACCGAGGCATGCTGTGCCACTGGCGACCATCACGCAGACCGTGCCTCGTTGCTTGCACTCCACGCAGACACTGTGCGGCGGCGTGTTTGGCTTGCGACCATTCAGAAACGCGCTGAGGACCTCCACCAACTGGTATTTGTTGATCGGGCAGCCGCGCAGCTCGAAGTCCACAAACACATGGTCGGTAATCGGCGTCGATTTCTTGAGGGTTTCGATGTAGTCGGGCCTGGCGTAGACAATGGAAGTGAATTCCTTCACGTCCTTGAAGTTGCGCAGCGCCTGGATGCCGCCCGCCGTAGCGCAGGCGCCAATGGTTACCAGGAACTTGGATGCGCGCCGGATGCCGTGAATGCGCTCGGCATCGTGCGGCGTGGTGATGGAGCCTTCCACCAGCGAAAGGTCGTAAGGACCTTTGGCCACTGCGCGCGACGCCTCGGGGAAGTTGGCGATCTCCACCGCATCGGCGACAGCCAGCAGTTCGTCCTCGCAATCCAGCAGGCTCAACTGGCACCCGTCGCAGGAGGAGAACTTCCAGACAGCGAGCTTGGGTTTGCGCTAATAGCCATGTCAGATCTCCGACTTGCCAAGAATGGCCGCTCGATGCGCGGGAAGGCGAAGACCGGGCCGTCCTTGCAGATGAAGGTCGGGCCATACTGGCAATGACCGCAAAAACCAATCCCGCATTTCATGTTGCGTTCCGCGGACAAGTAAGTGCGCTCCGCCGCCACCCCGCGCTTCAGCAGTTCCATCACGGTAAAGCGCATCATGACCTCCGGCCCGCAAACCATGGCGAAGGTATTGGAAGGATCGAAGGGAGCGCGCGGAATCATCGTGGTCACCACGCCAACGTTGCCGCGCCAGCTGCTGGCCGCTCGATCGACCGTGACCTCGATTTCCAGATCGAACTTTCCGCGCCACTGTTCCAGTTCGTGGCGGTACAGCATGTCCTCCGGAGTGCGCGTGCCATACAGCAGAACAATCTTGCGGATACTTCTCCCGTTCCGCCATCAGGCGGTAAAGCGCGGGCCGCAACGGAGCCAGCCCGATGCCACCTGCCACAATCACAACGTCCCGGCCTGCTGCCTCCTCCACCGGCCAGTGGGTTCCGAATGGCCCTCGAATTCCCATGGTCTCGCCGTGCTTGAGCTGCCGCATGGCCTTGGTAACCGTGCCCACCACGCGGGTAGTGTGCTTGAGCAATGGCGCATCGTCAGGGTCGCTGCTGATGGAGATCGGCACTTCACCCACGCCGAACACATACAGCATGTTGAACTGTCCTGGCGCGAATGAGAACCTCCCACTTGAATCTTCGGGAAGGATTTCCAGCGTGAAGGTGTCGTCGGTCTCCTGCCTTACGCGTTGAATGCGATAAGGCATGGGAAGCATCGGATCTGGTGTCAAACCCGCGGCCACAACCGCGGGTTCCTCAAGCATGGTTGCCATAAACATCCAACAGCTGCAATCTGGTTGCCTCCAGCCGTTCGGTCACGATTTGCATAAAACGCTTGTATATCTCATAGCCGAGGTCATGGTCCTCTTCGCACTTCGCACGCAGGCACTTGCCGTCAAAGGCCAGCGCATGCGTAGGCTGTTGAGCTTTGGCGTCGAAATGCCAGCGATATGGCGGAAACAGCCATGACCATCCCAGCACTTCACCTCCAACCACAGTTTGCACTGTGGTGAGGCCGTCGTGAGGGATCATGACCTGCACCGATACCAGACCTTCGCGAATAAGGTAAAAGTGGTCGGCCGGATCGCCTTCATGGAAGATGACATGCCCTGGCTCAAAGCGCACGTTCATGGAGCATCCTGCGATGAACTGGATGTGCCGATCCTCCATGCCGTGAAAGAACGGATGCTCTCTAAGAATCGGTTCAAGTGTATGAATCATACCGAGTCCTTGCTCTGGTCCGCCGGCGCCTTAACCAAGTCGGTTTCTCGGATCGCGCCAGCCTCGACCGTAATGTCGATTCCCACGGGACACCATGTAATGCAGCGGCCGCAACCCACACAGCCGGAAGTTCCAAACTGATCAATCCAGGTGGCGAGCTTGTGCATCATCCACTGGCGATAGCGCGATCTCGGAGTTGCGCGCACGCTGCCGCCGTGGATGTAGGAGAAATCCACCGTGAAGCATGAATCCCATCGCCGCCGGCGTTCGGCGTGCTCGCCGGTCAGGTCGGTAACGTCTTCCACGGTGGTGCAGAAGCACGTGGGGCACACCATGGTGCAGTTTGCGCACGACAGGCAGCGCTCGCTGACCGCGTCCCACTGCGGATGCTCGTAGTTGCGATAGAGGAGCTCCTTGATTCCGTGCGTGTCCAATCGACGGCCCATGTGGCGCGTCGTTTGGTTGATGATGCGTTCAGTGTCCTGCTTGTCGGTTTCGTTGGCCGCTTGATGAGGGACCGCAGACAGGACCTCGGCGCCGCGCGCAGACCCCACTTCCACAAGGAAGTAGTGCCTTCCGTTCTGTGACAGCTCGGTTAGGGCAAGATCGTAGCCGGAAGTCGCCCTCGGTCCGGTGTTCATCGAAGCACAGAAGCAGTTGTTACCTGCCTGCCCGCAATTGACTGCCACGACAAAAATACTCTCGCGCCGCGCTTTATAGCCAGGGTCAACAAACTGGCCGTCGAGAAAGACTTTGTCCTGAATTGCGATGGCGTGCAGTTCGCAGGGGCGCACGCCCAGGAACGCGTACTTTGGATTGATGTTCTCTTGCTCTGGCAGTATCCGCATCCCTTTGCCGTTTCGCTCAACCTGCCACAGCCGCTGGAGGGGCGGATTTAGGAACTTCTTCCAGGAATGCGGGCCGACCACGTAGCCGAATAGGGCGCGATCTTTGCGGCGCTTTAGCCGGTATTTTCCGGCGCCCTGCTCGTCTGTCCATCCCGAAGGAAGGTCTTCGGTCGAATTCAGTCGATCATAGACGATTGCGCCCTCGCGAACCGTGGGTCCGACGACATCGTAGCCTCTAGTTAGCAGTGCATCGAGCAGTTGCTCCAGATGCTCCCGTTCGACAACGACGCTGTCCCCAACGCGCAAGGGCTCTGCACTCATGGCTCAGAGTGTTCGCATTGAACACTACCATCCACATTCAGGTTAGAGACCGCCGCGGTTGTCGTCGGTGACGCAGGTCACCTAAGCGTGGTACAAGATTTGCCCGGCATCCTCCGTGCGGCTAGCATGAAGCTACGTAAATCGTTGCTCCCGGAGGGCAGTAGCTCAAAAGGATCGGTAGCGCTTTGTCCCCAATCCAAGACGTCCAGCGCAACGAGAACAGGAGATGAAATGAAGCGCGCTCTTGCACTACTTATCACCGCCTGCGTCCTCCTGACCTTGCCGGCGTTCGCGCAGAAACAGTACAAGGTGGTCAATCACGTCAAGCTCGGAGGCGAAGGTGGCTGGGATTACCTTTACTACGACAAAGATGGCCACCGACTGTTCATCACGCGTGGCACCCACGTCATGGTCGTGGACACAGCCAGCCTCAAGGTCACTGACGACATCCCCGACCTATCCGGAATTCACGGCGTCACCCTTGCGCCGGAATTGAACCGCGGCTTCATCAGCAATGGCGGCGACAACAGCGTCACTATCTTCGACCTCAAGACACTCAAGAAACTGGACAGCGTCAAAGTCGGTGAGCGGCCCGACGCCATCATGTATGACCCCTTCACCAAGTACGTGTTCACCTTTAACGCGCGCAGCAAAGACTCGACGGTAGTCGAGGCAGCCACCGGCAAACTGGTGGGGACAATCCCGCTCGGTGGGAAACCCGAGTTCCCAGCCACCGACCAGAACGGAAGGGTCTTCGTTAATATCGAAGACAAGAGCGAGATTGCCGAGATCGATGCCAGCAAGCTCACCGTGTTGAACAAGTGGCCGCTCGCCCCATGCCAGGAACCAAGCGCGCTGGCGTTTGATCGCGCGCACCATCGCTTGTTCGCCGGATGCGACAACAAGGTTATGGCCGTTGTGGACTCTCAGAGCGGCAAGGTTGTGACGACCGTCCCGATCGGCGAAGGAGTAGACGCCGGGCGCTTCAATCCGAATACCCAGGAGGTCTTCATGTCCTGTGGTGAGGGCGTGTTGACTGTGATTCATGAAGACAGCCCGGACAAATACACGGTGACGCAGAACCTGCCAACGGCGAAAGGCGCACGCACCATGGCAATGGACTACGAGAATGACGTTGCATATCTGGTCACTGCACAGCGCGACCCGAAGCCGCCTGCGCCGGGACAGAGGCCAGCCATGGTTCCCGGCAGCTTCGAGCTGATCGTGGTGAAGGCCGAATAGCCTACTTGGCCGGCGCCTTCTGCGCGCTGGGCGGCAACAGATCGTTTAGCCGCAAGATACATCGCGGCAGCGCTGTAGTGGTCCGCCCAGCCTGTCACCAGATAAATCAGCGCGGCGGCGCGCGTTCCGGTGCGTCCACCCGGAAACGCAACCGGCTGGCCAAGCGTGGAATCGTCAGCCTTGGCCAGAACCTGCTCGCAATATGCGAACGAGTCCTTGACCGCCTTGGTCAGCACGTCTTTGGAATCGCTTTCGCTCAACTTCGACTCGCGCGGCTGGTCGCCGGCAACACGCGCACACATACCGTTATTTGCTTCCGCGACGTGCATTATCAAATGGGCGAAGCTTATCTGCTCCGGCGTGGGATGGTAACTGTACTTGTCGGCCGGCATTTCGTCGGCCGCGCCGATCAGGTTTTTCGACTGACGCTCTTCGAGTTGCCGGACTGTGCTGACGACAGGACTGCTTGTGGTTTGCGCCGGGGCGCTCGTCTGCGCAAGGATGGCCGGTGCGAATGCCAGGACTAGAGTTGCGATTGTGATCCGTTTCATATACCCCCCAACAAAAGCTGGTGAGAAGCATACCGCAATGTACTTCGCGTCGTTATATTATTCGGCGATGCGCATGAGCGGAACAGGATCGACGCTTGTGGCCACGTTTGGTGGTCTCGCTCGCCTATCAACGATGAAGCAGAAGCCCAAAAAAAGGGCACGCATTGATTTGCGTACCCCCCAGCTCTGCCAATGAGTGCAGTGCTATCGCTTCGTTAACCCTTGGTTGCGCCGGCTGCCGTGCATCTTGGCGCGCTCAATCAACATCTGTACCTGGTCTTTCTGCGGATAATCAGGATTGGTTTGCAGCAGCTTTTCCCAGGCCACAATCGCGCCCTTGGGATCTTTCTTGCCTTGCCATCTCACGATTCCCAGGTTAAACAGCGTACCCGGATGATTGGGGCGGATAGCCAGCGCTTTTTCGAAGTTTGCAATCGCCTTGTCGGCATTGCCGGTGATACCAGTACGCGGTTCCCATGTCGGTCCGTACATCCGCGTTATTCGGTTGAATGCTCAGCGGCCTTTTCGTAGTACTCGATGGCTTGCGGATAGGCCTGGCTGTCGTAGTACAGGTTGCCCAGTTTCGCCAGCGTATCGAAATCATTGGGATTGGTCTTCAACTGCGCCAGCAGTGGTTCGGCGGCTTTGGCTACCATCTCCGGCGAAGGGGCTTGCTGCTGTTGCGTGCTTCCGATGCCCGGCAACTGTGCTGCGCCCATCGCGCCGCCGCCCATTCCGGCAGGGGCAAGGCAGCTTGCGCCGTCTCCGCCGGGACGGATACGGGAGCCGATCCCCGGGCAAAGTAGCCGACCGCAATTCCAATGGCCAGCGTGATCACCGCCAGCGTGTAGGCTTGCGACGCTGGTGAAGCTGGGATTGTTGTTATTCGTCTTGTCGGCAGATTGTGGCATTTCTTCTCCTTATCTAGTTCTTGACGCCGGCGGCGGCCATTCGAAGGTGGTTCAAGTTGGAACAAGCGGCTCACCGCGGCGGTCAGCGCATCTTGTTCGTTCCGCTCCGGAAGTTCCTTCAATTCGCGGGCCAGAGAACCGGCGATTCGCTGCGTAATGTGGTTCGTTAGGGTGGTAAGTGCCTGGTCCTGGTCTTCCGTGAACGGCCCAAACTCCTTGCGAAGGGTTTCCAGTTCCTGCCGGCAAAGTTCATCGAGACGTTGACGCAGGGCGACGATGGTCGGCACCACTCGCTCCGCAATTAGTTTACGACGGAATCCCTGCACCTCCGCTTGCACGATCTTCTCCGCCGCCTCGGCAGCAGCTTGCCGTCCCACCGCGTTACGCTGTACGACCTGCTCAAGATCGTCCATGTCAAACAGATGAATGCCTTCGATTTCTCGCACCGCGGGGTCTATATCGCGCGGCACGGCGATGTCGATCATCACCATTGGCTTGTGCTTGGCGTTGCCGCGCTATCTCTTCAGCCTCCTGGCGGCTAAGAATGTAGTGCGGACAGGCGGTGGAACTGACGATAATGTCAGCCGTCTTTAGATGTTGTTCCACGATCCTCGAACGAAACCGCAGTGGCGCCCATCTTCTTCGCCATGTCTTCCGCGCGGTCCAGAGTGCGGTTCATCACCTTCACCTGTTTGGCGCCCGCCTTCATCAGGTAATGAGCGGCCCGATCACTCATCTTGCCTGCTCCGATCAGCAGAACCTCGCGCCCCGCAAGGTCGCCGAGCATATTCCGCGACAGCTCCACCGTGGCGTAGGGAACGGAAACTGCCGACGATCCAATCGCGGTTTCGGTGCGCGTCCGCTTGGAAACCGTCAGTGCCTTTTGCATCACCGCATCCAGGAAGCGCCCGGTGGTCCCAGCTTCCTGGGCTTGCGCCCAGGCTTGCTTCACTTGGCCGGTGATTTCAGGCTCGCCTAGCACCATAGAATCCAAACTGGAACTAACCCGGAAAATATGGGTCAGGGCAACATCGTCCATCAGGCGATAAAAGTGCGACCACTCGCAAAGCCGAAGCTGGTACTCCTGGGTCAGGAAGCGCAGCACCGAATTCGCGGCTGTTGGGAACGTCGCTGGCCCACAGAATGAACTCGGTGCGGTTGCACGTGGCCAGGACGATAACTTCTTCGATGCCTTCCGAACGTACCAACAGTCGCAGTGCTTCATAACGCCGGGGTTCGCTGATCCAGAATCGCTCACGGACGGCGACGGGCGACGTCCGGAAATTGAGACCGATTACTGCCAGGGTGGGTTCCACAGGGACCTCTCTTACGAAATGGCTCATCTCCCTTGGTAAAGGCACAGGCAAGTGCCAAACCTTTCCGGCGTCGCTTACACGCGTAAGTTATTGAAAAAAAGGATATAACCTTGCGTTAACCGTCTTGCAAAGAAGGACTGGGACGCGGTCGCTAGCGGCATATGACCCGCCCGGAGTGTTTTTTCCCACGCACTTACCGAGAAGGGGTATGGCCAAAACCGGCTTCGGGGAGTACATTACCTTCGCCGTCGTTTTGCGGCGCTTTTGGTTCATATCTTGCCCCCAGAGGGGCACTTTTGTGAGGAAAGGGAAAGATGACGATGAAATTGCTTCCAACGATCGCTCTGATCAGCTTTCGTGATTGCATTGGCGCTGCCACCGATGGCTGCGGCGCAGATGCGGTGCGGACACCTACAAAGCGAAGTGTGCCATGTGCCATGGGGCCGATGGCAGCGGCAAAGCCGCAATGGGAACCAAGGATATGGGAAGCGCCGACATCCAGAAAATGTCGGACGCCGACCTGACAGGCGGCTATCACCAACGGCAAAGGCAAAATGCCTGCCTACAAAGGCAAGCTGACCGACGCCCAGATCACGGACCTCGTCTCCTACATCCGCACGCTGAAGAAGTAGTTCGCGAACGCTCCCTGCGTTTTCCCTTACCGGCGGCTCTGCACGGGGCCGCCGATTTTTCTGTAGATCAGTCCCTTCGCCATATCTCTCCATCCCTCCCCTGTGGCCTGTTATGCGCGCTGGAGTTATACTCGCAGACTGCAAGGATGGAGGCGCCATGAAAGATGACGATGCGCGCAAGCCCGAGCCAACCTCGGGTGTAACGCGACGCGACTTCATGAAGATTTCCGGCATCGGGGTTGCCGTGCCGCTGCTGGTGGGCCCGACGGTCGTGAAAGCCGCCGGCGAGGATGTTGCAGTCCATGGTCCCGGCAAGGTTCCTGTCGAACTCAGCGTAAACGGCAAGAAGCTCAGCGCGCAGCTCGAACCGCGCGTGACGCTGCTCGATGCTCTGCGCGACAATTTCAATCTGACCGGCGCAAAACGCGTCTGCGATCGCGGCGTTTGCGGCGCCTGCACGGTGCTGATGGACGGCAAAACCGTGTATGCCTGCTCGGTTCTGGCGATTGACGCGCAAGGCAGGAAGATCACGACCATCGAGGGACTGACCGAAGGCGACGCGCTCACGCCCTTAATGCAGGCGTTTGTTGACCACGATGCGCAGCAGTGCGGCTTCTGTACACCGGGCTTCATCGTTGCGACCACGCGCTTCCTCGAGCAAAATCCGAATCCCACGGCCGACGACATTCGTCGCGGACTGAGCGGCAATTACTGCCGCTGCGGAACCTACGATGGAATTCGCGCCGTCGCGCTGGCCGGTGCGCGGGAAGGGAGATCGTCATGAGCGAGTATCAATGGCCCGATCCTGCGACTCGTCCGCTTCTGGGCAAGCGCATATCGCGAGTTGATGGGCCGGTGAAGGTTTCCGGCCGCGCGAAATATACCTACGACTACAATCCCGACGGCCTGCTCGCCGGCAAGATCCTTCGCTGTCCGTACGCGCACGCGCGCATCACCAGCATCGACACCAGCGCCGCGGAGAAAATGCCGGGTGTCAAGGCGGTAAGAATCATTCAGCCCGCAGGAACGGAAATCTTTTGGGCTGGCGACGAAGTGGCGGCGGTCGCGGCTGTGGACGAACTCACTGCCGAAGACGCAATCCGCGCCATCAAGGTGCAGTATGAGGTGCTGCCTCATTTTGTTTCGGACGCCGAGCCGCCGAAGAATGTTGCGACTCAATACCGGCCCCGTCAGCCGCGACGACTTCGAGGACATGGAGGACAACCAGGTTCCCGACGAACAGGTCATCGCGGCGATCAAGAAGAACGGCATCAGCTTCAAACCCAGCGACAAGTACCTGAAGGCGATGCAGGAGTCGGGCACCAGCGCAAGCGTGGTACAGGCGCTGCGCAAGGCGAAGTACGTCGAGGGCAAGACTTCGCGTTCTCCCTACAAGAAAACCGCAGTGCAGAAGCAGGGCGATCCCGACAAGGCGTTCGCCTCAGCGGCAGCGGTCTCGAGGGACTTTACGGTGCCTCCTGCATCACCCATTGCTGTCTGGAGACTCACGGCATGGCGATCGGAGTGGCCGAGCGACAAGGACTTGTCGTGCATGTCTCCACCCAGAACCTGTCCGGCATCGCGCCCCAGGTGGCGGAGCCGCTCGGCATTCCCGCCGGCAACATTCAGGTGCTGCAGCAGTACGTTGGCGGCGGATTCGGCAGCAAGTTCGGCCCTGACCGCTGGGGCATTGCCACCGCGCAACTGTCGAAGGCTGCCGGCGGCAAGCCGGTGAAGATCATGCTCGAACGCGCTGCCGAGCAGGAAGTTGCGGGCATGCGTCCTTCGGGATACGCGCGCGTGAAAATCGCCGCCGACAAAGACGGCAAGCTCGTCGCCTGGGAGTCGCGTTCCTGGGGAACCGGCGGAATCGGCGGCGGCGGCACGCCTCCCTTGCCGTACATCTTCGAGATCCCCAACCAGCGCAAGCAGAACGTCGCCATCTCTACCAACCAGGGCAGCGCCCGCGCCTGGCGAGCACCTGACTCATCCCCAGGCCGCGGTCATCACCATGGGCGCAATCGATGATCTGGCCGCCAAGATGAAGATGGACCCGCTGCGATTTCATTACCCGCAACCTGGAGATCACCGGAACGCGCGCCGACATCTACCGCGATGAACTCCCGATTGCGGCCGAGTTGATGGAGTGGAAGAAGAACTGGCATCCGCGCGGCGACAAGACTGCCGGACCCGGTGAAGCGCGGGCTCGGCCTCTCGCTGCACACCTGGGGCGGCCGCGGGCACAACAGCGACTGCGATCTCACCATTCATCCCGACGGCTCAGTCGAGATCAAGATGGGCACGCAGGACCTCGGCACCGGCTGCCGCACCGTCATCACTATCGTCGCCGCTGACACGCTCGGCGATTCCCATGGAGGACATCAAGCTGCTGATCGGCGACAATCGCTATCCCGTCTCCGGCGGTAGTGGCGGCAGCACAACCACCGGCGGCGTGAGCTCCTCGACGCGCCGCGCTGCGGTGGACGCGCGCGATCAGCTCTTCGCGAAAGTCGCTCCGGCGCTGAAGGCACGACCCGAAGAGCTTGGAAGCGGTGAACGGAACGGTGCGGGTGAAGGGCGATCACAGCCGCAGCCTCTCGTGGAAGGAAGCCTGCTCCAAGATCGGCGCGATGCCGATGACCGTTCGCGGCAAGAATCCCGACAAGTCGAAGCCGCCCGACCTGACCAACAGCGGCGTCGGCGGTGTGCAGATGGCCGATGTCTCGGTGGACACGGAAACCGGAATCGTGCGCGTGAACAAGATGGTCGCGGTGCAGGACTGCGGCCTGGTCATCGACGTGAAAACTGCCGAGAGCCAGGTGTTGGGCGCGCTCATCATGGGCATCAGCTACGCGCTGTACGAAGAGAAAATTCTCGATCCCGTTACCGGGCGCATGCTGAATCCGAACATGGAGTTCTATCGCCTGGCCGGCATCGCCGACATCGGCGAGCTGAAGGTGCACATGATGACCGGCAAGGGCTATGACGAGCGCGGCGTCATCGGACTGGCCGAGCCGCCGGTGGTTTCGCCCGGCGCGGCGATTTCCAACGCCGTGGCCAATGCTATCGGCGTGCGCGTGCCGTTCCTGCCGCTCACGCCCGACCGCGTGCTGGAAGCGCTGGAAGCGAGGAGGTGCAAATGCAAGCGTTTGAATACGTCAGCCCGACAAGAAAGAGCAGGTCGCAACCCTGCTTGGCGAGCAAGGCTCCATCCTCGCCGGCGGCACCGACCTGCTGGCGCTGATGAAAGACGACGTCGTCACTCCCAAGCGCCTGGTCAACATCAAGCAGATCGACGGCCTGCGCGGCGTCAGCTACCAGCCGGGAAACGGCTTGCGTATCGGCGCGCTCACCACCATCGCCGAACTTGCCGAGGCGAAATCCGAGCTTCGCCGCCTATCCGGTGCTGAGCGAGGCTGCTGAACGAGGCCGCCAGCCCACAGATTCGCAACCTCGCCACCATCGGCGGCAACATGTGCCAGCGTCCACGCTGCTGGTACTTCCGCAATGGCATGGGCCTGATGGCGAAAACGGCGGACGGCAAATCCATGGTGGTCGAAGGCGACAACCGTTACGCCGCCATCCTCGGCAACTCACGGTCCGGCTTACTTCGTCAGTCCGTCCACCATCGCGCCGGTGCTCATCGCCTACGGCGCGAAGATCCGCCTTTACTCGGCCAACTCGCCGGGCAGCGGCGTGCGCGAGTTGCCGCTGGAGAAGTTCTTCGTCATTCCCAAAGTCAGAGAGCGAACTGGAGCACGATCTCAAGCCGGGCGAGATGGTGATCGAAATCGTCGTGCCTCCGCCGCCGCAGAACCTGAAGGCCGGCACGCTACGAAGTCCGGCAGCGGGCCGCCTTCGACTGGCCGCTGGCGCAGGCCTGCGTCGCGCTGGAGATGGACGGCAACACAGTGAAGAGCGCGCGGGTGGTGCTCGGCCAGGTCGCGCCGGTACCCTGGATCTCGTCGGGAGCCGAGCAGGCGCTTGTCGGCAAGAGCATCACGCCTGAGACCGCGATGGCTGCGGCCAACGCAGCGGTCGCCAAGGCCAGGCCGCTCAGCCACAACAAGTACAAAATCACGCTGACCAAGGCGGCGGTGAAACGCGCCGTTCTTCAAGCCGCCGGCCAGAGCTCCGGAGGTGCCGCATGATGCTCAATGCCCGATGCCGAACGCTTCGATCACCACCGCGAAGACCTCTGCCCGGCGTTGCGCTGGAAGGGCCAGTTCATCGAGGCCGAACACGATCCCACCGTGCCTCCGTCCAACGACGGCCTGTTCTGGTGCATGCACACCCAAACCTGCATCGGCCCGGACGGCGAGCTGGCCGAGCCGGGCAACTGCTGCTCAAAGCACCGGGCGTGTCATGGGACGGGAAAGTGCGGGTGAGGCGAAGGGCCGACTCACTCCAGGTCGAAGAACAAACTTGACGCGATGCGACAGAAAAAAGAGGGCAGTGGACTCACCTGCCCTCTCCAGGATGGACACCTTCAGTTGGCTTTGCAGCTCCGAGCCAGCCTTTGAGTCCTTCAGACATGGGTCCGGAGGCTGGTAGCCGAATCGGCCCAAAGCGCGTCAACTGCTGAAGCTGCTGGCGAGCATTTTCAGGCAGTGTAACTTTGGGCCTGCCGCTATTGGCATTGCCGACCGTCAACGACGAGCCTTCGGCGTAGGCCCCGACGGTCGTCGGGACAGCCACGTAGGCATCGACGTTGCCGGTCTCGGTGTTGTAGGCAAAGCCCACGATCTCGCCAGACGAATTGATGCTGAATCCATGCATCAGGTACAACGGAGAATTGGCAGGGATTAGGCTGTTGAGATCCGTCATCACTCCGTTCTGCCAGAGGTATGCTCTTGGGTTCCCACTGGCATCAATCGACACGCCACTCACCTGGCCTCGATTGTTAATCCCACAGCCGACGCTTATGACGTCTCCTGGCAACGTACCCAAGTCGCTCATCGTGCCCTTTTGCCAAAGAAATGCATGCTGGTATTGGTCGCCCGGCAAGTCCGACGTGCCGACTACCTGCTCGTTGTCGTTCATTGCGAAGGCGGCATTGTTGATCTGTCCCCCCAGATTGCCGAGATCGACCGGTACGCTGCTGCCTTTCCGCCAAAGCAGGGCGTGCTTCGGTGCGAGCGGCAGGCCGTAACGTGGGTCAAATGCCGCACAAGCACCCGATGCGCCCACCATCTCGCCCTTATTGTTGATCCAGAAGGCGCCACCCTCCGGGTCACCAGGGTAGGTAGGAAGCGTCTGGATTCGGCCATTCGTCCACACGACGGGTTTGAATTGCAGGACTTGCGGCGCCGGGCAGTTCGGGTCCGGCGTCCTGTTCTCTGCATACCCCGCGATTTGACCTCGATCGTTGATTCCGCTCGCCTTGGGCGTTATTGCCACCTAGCGTGTCCAGCGGCGTCATCACCCCGTTCCGCCAGGAAAACGCCAGACAGATAAGGTTGTCGCCGTAGCCGCAAAAATCCTCGCCATTGGGATCCAGCGTCGAAGTTTCGGCCAACCCTACAGCCTGCAGGGCCTCACTGGGGCCTTCGTACGCCAGGCTGTTCGGTCCCCCCAGGGTGCCGAGATCGGTCATGACTCCATTGGCATACACAAAGGCGTGTTGGGCCATGTCGCCGGGCAAGTTGGCAACTCCGTCCACCTGTCCCTTGTTGTTGATGCCGTAGGCAAGGCCGAATGTTCCTCCCAGGGTGCCGAGATCAACGACAGCATAGTGAGCCGGGGCTGCCGGCGTTTGCCGGATGGCTGGATGTTCCTCCGCCCCGAGCGGCCCGGCCACGAGGGCCAGCGCCAGGGCAAAGCCGGTAAGACGAAACAAGTTTGCGATCGAACGAGTGAGTTTCATAACCTTCCTCCTTGGTTGATTCGGTGGGTCTTGACGGGAGGATGAAAACCTTTGACCTTCCTCCCACTCGACGCTTTGCAGGAGGGACGGAACGCAAATCTGAGCTGGTCCATCAGCGCACTGCCAAAGGTGCAGCTTGCCGGTGTCCAGCCAGCGCTGGAGTTGGGCCGCGGAGGCTATTTCCGCCAGGCTGTCGCTGCCGAGGGTGATGACATTCACTTCGCCGCGGCAATCGGGGCACCAAGCCAAGACTGCCTTTGCTCGGCGAATGACCATCAGCGTGTCCGTCTCAACGGTGATCCTGGTTGTCTTCAGCACCACGGTCCGCTCCATTACGTTCGTCACTGCTGCAACCGCTGCATACAGGCGCATCATGGGCGACCGCGGGTTCAAAAGTCTTTAGCAACGGCCTCACAATTTCTCAAAAGCTCTCAAAGCACGCTTACTGAAGAAAGGAGAGGACTTATAAGCAGCGCGAGAAGCGGGGCAATTCGCCCCTTGACGGTGGTTCTGACCGCGCACATTTGTTGGCCGCCTGAAAATTTTCGTGATAGATTGCCGACAGGAGGCGCTCATAGCGCCTCTCCTGCGGCAATCCTTCAACTTTGGACTGGGCATGACAAGGGGTCCCAAGGTTTTGTACGAGTTCGGGCCCTTTCGGGTCGACCCCGAGAAGCACGTCCTGCTCCGTGACAACCAGCCGGTATCCATCACTCCCAAGACACTTGAAACCCTCCTGATCCTGGTTCGCCACAGTCGTGAGGTCGTTTCTAAAGATGAGCTGATGAGCGAGCTCTGGCCGGATGCCTTCGTCGAGGAGGCGAATCTGAGCCAGAACATCTTCATGCTCCGCAAAGCGCTGGGGGACACTCCGGAAGACCGGCGCTATATCGTGACGCTCCCGGGAAAGGGCTATCGCTTCGTGGCCGAGGTGCGCGAGGTAACCCCACATGGCGGCGACGTGCTTATAGCCACCCGCTCTCGCTCCCAGATGGTTGTGGAACAGACGGACACTGCGCCTGGCGAGACTTGCCTGCCCTTCCAGCCAGGGCACAGCGAAGGCTTGCGCCGGAAATATATGGTGGCAATTGGCGCTGCAGTTGCCTTACTGGCCTTGGCCACCCTTTTTTTTCTTCACCGGCGCCGGCCTCTCCTGGGCGAGAAAGACTCTGTCTTGATCGCCGACTTCACCAACACCACGGGCGATCCGGTCTTCGATGGAACCCTCGGACAGGGATTGGCGGTGCAACTTGAGCAGTCGCCGTTCCTCAGCCTTGTTTCCGATGACCGCATCCAGCGGATCCTGGGACTGATGGGCCAGCCACCTGATGCGCGGCTCAGCCCCAAGCTCGCCCGGGAGGTCTGCGAGCGAACCGCGACCACGGCGGTGCTGGATGGCTCGATCGCGAGTCTGGGGAGCCAGTATGTACTGGGGCTGCGCGCCCGGAATGTCGTAGCGGGGAGGTCCTGGCGGAAGAGCAAAGGCAAGCGGCAAGAAAGGAAGACGTGCTGAATGCCCTCGGCCAGGTAGCGAGCAGAATTCAGCACCCGCTTCGGAGAATCGACGGGAACGGTCGAGAAGCACGACACCCCGCTCGCTGAGGCTACCACGCCGTCACTCGAAGCTCTGAAAGCCTATAGCACGGGCTGGAAGGTTTTCTTCTCAAGCGGTGCTTCCGCCGCCCTTCCCCATTTCCAGCGCGCCATTGAGATCGATCCCAAATTCGCCATGGCATATGCGTTGCTGGGGGACATGTATGGCCAGCTTGGAGAGTCTGACCTCTCCGCGGAGAACATCAGCAAAGCCTATGAGTTGCGGGATCGCGCCAGCGACCGGGAGAAGTTCTCGATCACTGCTTTCTACGATCTACGGGTGACGGGAAACCTGGAGAAGGCGCAACAGACCTGTGAGTTGTGGGCGCAAACTTATCCTCGCGAGATG
Organism: uncultured Acidobacteriaceae bacterium; assembly: GCA_963782275.1. GTDB lineage: Bacteria > Acidobacteriota > Terriglobia > Terriglobales > Acidobacteriaceae > Bog-257. The sequence goes on from CAWAJA010000022.1 coordinate 648,686, forward strand.
TTGCCTCATGGACTCTTGTCGGGATTATTTACCCTGTCACAGGCAAGTACGAAAAATCGCTCGAAGAAGCCAGGAAGGCGATCGAACTCGATCCGGACCTGGCCCTCGAGTATGCCGTTCTGGCCTCCTCCAGTATGGCCCTCGACCGTCTGGGAGAAGCCGAGGACGCGCTTCAGCGGGCCTCCAAGCGCAAACTGGAAATCCCTGAGCTTTGGCTTGTGCGATACGACATCGCATTCTTAAAAGCCGATTCGGCGGGAATGGAACGCTTAGCGGCTCTGAGTCAGGAAAATCTGGAGCGCAAGACTTGATCTCTGACAAAGAGGCTTTTGTCCTGGCTTATTCCGGTCGCTTGCAAGAAGCTAACAGACTGTCACGCCGGGCGGTTGACCTGGCTCAGCAGGCGGGCCAGCGGGAAAGCCCGGGGCTGTACGAAAGCGGAGCCGCACTGCGGGAAGCGCTCTTCGGAAATGCGCCCGCGGCCGAGCGGAGCGCAATGGCTGCACTTGGGTTTTCAAAGGACCGGGAAGTGGAGTTTGGCGCGGCCTCTGCGCTGGCCCTCGCGGGGGATTCTTCCCGGGCTCAAGCCCTCGCAAATGATCTGGAGAGGCGATTCCCGGAGGATACGTCCGTCCGGTTCAACTACCTGCCAGCGCTTCGGCGCTGCTTGCAATGAACCATAGCGAGCCTGCAAGGGCTATCGAACTTCTGCAAATCGCCGTTCCCTACGAGCTTGGCACGCCGCGCAGCAGCATACATGGTTTCTTCGGGGCGCTGTATCCGGTTTATGTGCGTGGCCTTGCCCAGCTCGCCGCGCACCATGGCGCTGAAGCGGCCGCGGAATTCCAGAAAATCCTCGATCACCGCGGGATCGTACTCAGCGATCCCATAGGCGCCCTAGCGCGTCTCGGCATCGCGCGTGCGTACGAGTTGCACGGCGACAGAGCCAAGGCCAAGGCGGATTATCAGGATTTTCTAACTCTGTGGAAGGACGCGGACCCCGACATCCCCGTCTACAAACAGGCTAAAGCGGAGTACGCCAAGCTGCGGTGAACTAGTGCCTTCCTTTAGGCGTTATTTCCCTCGATGACTTATTTCCACAACAGGATGGGCGGCCTTCAAAAGGCCGCCACATCTATTTCTCTTTGGCCGGCGCTGTCACATGCGCCCGTCACTGCAGGGGCGGCAGATCAGGGTCCGGCGGAATACCCAGGTACTTCGTCGCCCCGCTCGCTTCGTCATAGATTTCGACCGACGGCTTGCAAACATCGGGAGGGAGCTGAGATCCCTGGGCGGTAGTCACTTTGACAAAAGCCCGCAGTTCATGGCGTACGCCTGCTCCGCCGCCCAGTTTGCTGGCCGATATGTCCAAAAATCCCGCGTGCCCGCTCGCTAAAGCCGAAAATCTGACCTGAGCTCGAACGGCCCCTAACCTGTCCACAAACTCAAGTGTTACGTCACACACGTCGGATGGCAGATTACCGGGTAAACCTGTGCGATTGACGATGTTCAGGCGGGCAGTTTCGCCTTCGACGACTGCGGCCATCGGGAACGTGAATGTAGGGTTGGAGTTGTTTTGCGCGGATGCTTTGATCGATGTTCCCGCTGCCATCAGCAGAGCCAGCATAGCCAACGCTGCTGTGGTGAGCACCCGGCGGGCCTCTTGTAATCCACTGAATTGCTCGTCCACATCATCCTCCTTGGAGTGAGCCTTGGGTCGTTGATCTTCTACCTGCACTTAGTCTCGCACTGCGTGAGCAACTGCGCGCAGATATGGGGGGCACCCCCTTCCACAGCTGAGCACATTGCTGGGCGGTCCGCCCTTGATCGATTCTTCGCATACAACCAAAAGAACGTTGAGTGGGGCCCGGGCCTTACGAAAACGGCCAGAGCGCCTAATCCCGCTCTACGGCGCCAGCACTGAAATACGCGTGCCTTTCGCGGTGACAGTGGCGAAGCTGCAAGTCACATTGTTGTGGGTGTCGATAAAATCGATCACCCCGGACCCAATTAGCTGATCCTGGTTATCCACACTATACTGATCCGCGGATCCTGGCCTGCCCAGTGCGCTTTCCGTGTTTGTCGATGATGAACACTTGGAAGGTCACCCCCGCGGAATCAGGCCCTGTGCTTACCCACACACCATGGCCGCCCGGTCCGGGGGGTCCAGACTGATCGGTCATGGTTCCTCCGAAATTGAAGGTCTGCATGGCCACAAAGTGATCTGTTGAAGTCCTCACCTTGATAAGCCACGATCCGACTATGGGCGCGTTATAGCTATTTCCTGTAATGGGAGCGGCACAGGTGTCGGTTGGTTGCCCTGTTGCCGCCGCCAAATTTGAATGGGCGAGTATGGATCCCCATCCGGTGCCATACTCGTCGTCTTGGGCAGCGGCGCTGATGGCCAGTGCCAAAGCCAATGCGAGCCATAACAGTGTCTTTTTCATTTTCGTTTCCTCTCGTTTCGGATTTGAATTTCGGGGCCCAAAATGCCGTTATGAACGCTGAGGGCCGAACCGCCCACACCGTGCAAATCGCGGCGAGTGTGCGCTCAGTGCGGCGCAGGAGCAATGCACTGGCGGTGAAATGGGAGTGAAATGGGAGTGAAATGGGAGTGAAATGGCTAACGGCTTGATTCGAAAGACGGTCCCGAACCGCTGTCTTCTCCTGTGACATGCTAAGGGCTTGGCACTCGACACCCTCGGTAGTACACTTTGTGGCGGACTTCTCCAAAATCTTCACCCAAGAGTTACATGAAAGACACGCTGTCAGCACGCGTTCGCTTCGGGGTCTTTGAACTCGGCCTGACGAGCGGCGAGTTGTGCGCCGGCGACGACAGGGTGGTGCTGCAGGAACAGCCACTGCAAGTGCTGCGCATGCTGGTCCAGCGCGAAGGGGAACTGGTTACCCGCGAGGAGATCAAGAAGAAGCTGTGGCCGAACGACACTATTGTCGAGTTTGACCACAGCATCAACGCCGCCATTAAGAACCTGCGGCGAGCGCTGGGCGACTCCGCCGACCAGCCGAAGTACATCGAGACCTTTGCCCGTCGCGGCTATCGACTCATGGTGCCGGTTGAGCGGATGGGCGCGGCCACCGCTGACTCCTCCAGTGGTGACGTTTCCAGCAATCACGACACCCCTGCCTTACGGGAGCAGCTTGAAACCTTCGGGCTGATCGGGAAGAGAGTCTCGCACTACCGCGTTCTGGAGGTCATCGGCGGCGGCGGGATGGGGCTGGTGTGCAAAGCCGAGGACCTCAAACTCGGTCGCCGCGTCGCCTTGAAGTTCCTCCCCGAAGAACTCGCGAATGATCCGGTTGCGCTGCAACGTTTCCAGCGGGAAGCGCAGACGACGTCCTCACTGAACCATCCCAATATTTGCACGATCTACGAAGTCGAAGAGTACGAAGCCAAACCCTTCATCGTGATGGAACTGTTGGAGGGTGAAACGCTACGCGATCGATTGGCCAGCGCCGTCGGCGCCCAGAGGGCGGTGCCGATCGACCAGTTGCTGGATATTGGACTCCAAATAGCCGCAGGACTGCAAGCTGCCCATGACAAGGGTATTATCCACCGTGAAATCAAGCCTGCCAATATCTTCCTGACCGGTTCCGGGCAGGTCAAGATTGTGGACTTCGGAATCGCGAAGCTGGCAAATGCTATAGAAGTAGTCGCCGCCGTGTCTAAGAACCAGCCGGATGGACAAGCAGAGGATGCTAATCTTCCGCCTGCAAATATTGCGGCAATCGGACCTGGCCTGACACGAACGGGCGCCGCGATGGGCACGACCGCGTATATGTCGCCGGAGCAGGTGCGCCGCGAAATCCTGGACGCCCGCACCGACCTGTTCTCCTTTGGACTTGTCTTGTATGAGATGGCCACCGGCCAGCGCGCCTTTGGCGGAGAGACTGCGGAGATCGTGCATGACGCGATCCTCCACCAGCCGCAGATCCCGATTCACGACCTCAATTCCAAACTCCCGCCCAAGCTGGAAACAATCATCAACAAGGCGCTGGAGAAAGATCGCGAACGACGCTATCAGTCCGCCGCGGAAATGCGCGCCGACTTAGCGGCGGCAACGTCCAGTCCCTCGGCGGCAGCCGGAAGCAGGCGACGCAAGGCTAGTCTGATCGGCATAGCAGCGGTGATCGCAGCCTTCGCAGCGGCGGCTTCGCTTGGGGCCTACAAACTGCTCCATAGAAGTCCCCTGCTGCCGGACACACGCAACATGACGATTACTCTGCTGACCGACCATGGACAAGCTGTGGGGAATGCCGGCATCTCACCCGACGGTAGATTGCTGGCTTATGGGAGGAGGGAAGGCGAACGTAGCCTGCGAGTCAAGCAAGTGGCCGGGGGCAGCGAGGTCACGGTCGTGCCGGCGCACACCGGTTCTTTCGGCCCTGGACCGACTTTCACACCGGACGGCAACTATCTCTATTACATACACCAGGACCCGGCCAACGGGGAAATCTTCAATGTCTATAGTGTACCCGCTCTCGGCGGGACCTCACGGCAAATTGTCAGCGACGTGGCCAGTGCGGTGACCTTCTCGCCGGACGGCAAACGCATGGCGTACGTGCGCATTCTTCCTCAAGAAGGTGTAGACCAGTTGATCGTGGCGAACGCAGATGGCAGCAGCGAGCAGGTCATCTTCCAGCGTCAGGGCGGGCAGAATGGCAACAGCACAGATCCTTCCTGGTCGGCTTCGAACAATCTCATTGCCTTGGGGTCCCTGGAGATCGGGAAGACGGGCTCCATCGTGGTGCTCACGCCGGAGGGTAAGGTGGTAAAGAATTTTCCCCTGCCGTTGCTGATTGGTGGCGTGGCATGGGCGCCGGGTCTCTCGGGGTTGTTCTTGATCGGAAGGGGGAAAACGACTGGCTCGCACCAGCAGATCTGGTTTCAGCCTTACCCCGCCGGACAGCCGGTTAAGGTCAGCAACGATTTGAGTGAATACCAGTCGCTGAGCGTTACCGCTGACGGTCAGTCGTTTGTTACCACCGAGGAGCGCCCATCGGCAGCGATTTATGTAGCCGATTCGCCGGCGATCTTGGATGACAAAATCGATTGGAAGTTGACGCCAATCTCGAACGAACGGGCGACCGGGTATCAAATCTCATGGACGGCTGCTGGCAAATTGCTGCAAAGGGATGCTGGGCGTCATAGCTATGAAACGGCCGCCGATGGGAGTGGCAGGGTTGACCTGCTGAACAGGGCTGAGATCACTTTTGCCCCCACCGCCTGCGGCGCAGGCGATTTAGTCGTGTTGTCCAGAGTGCGCGGGAGAACAGCACGCCGAGCCTCTGGCGCCTGAATGTCGCCACCGGCGAGCTGAAGGAACTTACCATGAAGACAACGGGGCAAAATCCGTCATGCACGCCGGACGGCAAATGGGTCGTGTACATGGGATTTCAGGCGGCGGACAGCGTCGGGCATATATTCAAGATATCCATTGATGGCGGCGCACCCGTGGAAGTGGCCCACGGAAGGGTGTATAGCCCGGTCGTGTCTCCGGATGGGAAATTCGTCATTTTCGCCAGGATCGACGGGCGAGGCCGCAGGTGGGTTGTGCAGAGGCTGGACGGCGGGGCACCCGTACGCGAAGTCGACTTCACTGCGAGCGACGATTTGGAATTGGCCATGAATCGTACTCGACGGGTGGACGCCGGACGGGCACGCTATTACTTATGTGCACAACACGTCGGCAAAGATCCAGAATGTGTTCATGCAGCCATTGGATGGCGGCCCAGCCGTGCAGTTGACCCACTTCAATTCCGAACCAGGTGCTGTGGCTGGCTATGGCTGGTCACGGGATGGAAAGAAATTCGCGGTCACCCGCGCTCGCTACGACGATACGGATGTCGTTATGTTCAGCAACTTCCGATAGGGTCCGCCGAAAACTCGGCTTTCCTCACCGCGTGTATTGCCGAATCATCTCCGCCGCGCCCGGATACTGCGCGCTCAACTGTCGCGGTCTCCAATCTGGAAATCGGCGTAGTCGAAGCCCGGAGACATGGTGGTCCCCATCAGCGCGAACTTGCCGCCGGGAGCCAGCCGGGAGCCCTGCCACACTCCTCCGCGCACCACGACTTGCGGCCGCTGCCCGGCGGCAAGATCGGAGCCGAGCGTGACCGTCTGCGAGCTGCCGTCGCGCAGAAGCTGCAGCATGACCACCGGATCGCCAAGATAGAAGTGAAAGACTTCCGTACCCGGCAGGCGATGCAGCGCCGAAAAGGTCTCCGGGCGTAAGCATGAAGTAGATCGCGGTGCCAATGGAGCGCGGACCGCGTGTTCCCTCCGGCAGGTATTCCTCGGAGACGTGCCAGCGCGAGCGATAGGTTTCGCGAAAGAAGCCGCCCTCCACCCGCAGCGGCTCCAGTTGCAAGAGCTGTTTGATTTCGTCGGCCGTCATGATGACAACAGCCTATCACTCTACTCCCGCGAAGGTTTGCTCGGAGGTCCCGTCACATTGCAATGTGACCAGTGTCCTTGCCTCGGGCTTGCTCGACCCGGTATCAATAGACGCGAGGAGAGGGGTTTTGTGTCTTTAGGGTCGCACCCAGCGTGCTTGACCACGAAAGGTCTTTGACAAATAAGCGAATCAGTGGGTCGTCGAGATAGGACAAGAGACTATCTTTGATTACTAGTTGATTAATCAAGCGACTCAGGTTTACCTGGCAAGCTTTGGTGTCGAGGCGCGATTCTTGCTCGTAACTCCTTGTGAATCTATTAATTACAATAACTCATTGGGGCTCTATTATTTGCCGGTAAAAGCTTCGTAAACGGATGATTCTACAGAACATGAGGAGGGGGAGGGGTTAACCGCTGGTGCTTGGCTTTGTTCTAAAATCGGAGAACAGCGCCTGGTGAACAGCGATTATAGATTAGTTAATAGACGCTAAGGCGGAACTACGATACTCGGGAGCCTCAGGTCACCTTCGACAAGCCCAACCGACTCCTCGCTCGTGCGAGGTACGAAGAGTGGTTAGCCGGTCTTTAGTCCGATATCCGATAGCATCGCGGTCGCGATCGCCTGTGGGGAGATCTTGTACGTCCCGTCGCTGATGGCTTGCTTCAGCACATCGATACGCTGTTGCCGGATTTCGGGAAGCGCATGCAGTTGCATTTTGAGCTTCTGCACGGCGTCGTTCCCTCTGAACGGACGCGTTAGATGATCGGCGTTCGGCGCCGCCAGCTTGGTCATATTTCCTGTCTTTGCCCCCACGGCGGCGCCAGTTTAGCGGCCTAACTCTGGCGTCACCGACCGATACGCAACCAATTTGTCGTGGCCGCTCGTCGTGCTGTGTGGCCCGTAATGGATTGATCGGCAGTTGATGAGAAAGCTTTAATCTTTCCCTCCGACTTCTCTTTGCTGTGCTGTTCTCATCGGCATGCCTGCCCGTTCTACCAGTCCGCCATCGGGAATTCGTCCAACGGCGAAATGATTCACCTGCTGGGAGTCGCCGGCCCCGCCAATCGTAATGCGACCTTGGGCCTCGGCGTAAACCTGACCGTCCGCGCCATAAAGCGGCGCCATCAGCAACGTGCCGCCTTTGAGGCTGGTGGCATCGCCGATGGACGAGACGGTCACTTCTATTTGCGTGCCCGGAGAGGAGAACGGCGGCAACGATGCAGTCACGAATACTGCCGCAACGTTCTTCGCTTTCACCGATGCAGCCGGAATCATTCCTCCCATCTTGAGCAGGACATTGTCCAGCATCTGAGTGCTGAACATCGTCTGCCTGCGGTCGCCCGTGCCCGCCAAGCCAATCACCATTCCGTAGCCAACCAGCGGTTTATCTTGAACGCCTTCAATCGTGACCAAGTCATGGATTTGAACGCACTGGTTGGTTTGCTGCCCGATGGCTAACTGTGACACAAGCACAACGATCAGAAGGAGAGGTCCCAACACGGCTTGCAGCGTGCGTTTCGTCAGAGCTCCCATCTGTCACTCCCATGATTTGTGCCGGTGCAGCCTCGCCAAAAAGTCCCACGGAGAAAGCCTTGGCGCGTTGGCCGCGACCCACCTTGCCAGCTTGCAACCTTGCCCGAGAAGCCGATGGCGTTCGCTCATCCGGCATTCATCCCACGATTCCCAGAGCGGACTTTCAGCCACTTGCTGAATTTGGTGACTCATCAGATTCCGGGTTCTTGCTATTGGAAAGTTCGAGCACCGCGTTGGCAATCAGCACGCTCACCGCGATCGGGTCGCGCTCTCCCGCCGTGGACGAACCTGCAAAGGCAGCACACGCCCTCGGCCGAGTTGCTGCGCCAGGCAGGAATGCTTGCCGCTACCGGGCGCGATATGCCCGGCAAGCCGAAGAGCAAGCCCGCCACATAAGACCGCTTGGGATTGGCGTTTCCCAGCAGAGTGGTCAGCAACTCCGCGATGCAGGCCCGCTGCACGCAGCGCAAGTACATTTGGCGGAGCCTCTCGCTGGTCGCGCAATCGTAGTTCGTCTCCACCTTGAGAGCGCCGTTGACCATCGCCAGAAGACGGTCGCAGCCCGCTGCCACCACGGCCAGCGGCAACTGCCAGACTTCGCCCTCGCCGTTACGTTCCTGGTTGGCCACTCGCAAGGTCCCGAACGCCAGGGCTGGATCGAGTGCAACTACCGAGCTGGTCAGCTCCAGATCGACCGTCCCATCCTGGAGAAGAAGCGTAAGCAGCGCGGCGGAACGCGTCAAAACTGGCAGTCCAAGGACGAGGAAATCAGGCCGGCAGAGACTGGGATCGTGCAGCGCGACCGGACCACCCGCCCTGCCCAAACGGTTTTCAATTGTGGTCAGTTCGGCTACGCAATCCATGGTCTCTGCCTGCTATCCTCATCGGCAGTCGAAAACACCCGCTTTAGGACCTTTTCCATAGACCTACCGCCGGTGTGCTGGCGCGGGATGCGGAAGCGAGAGCGACCGTACGCGCCTGCTGCATATTGGCCAGACCGGCCCGCAACCGGGCAACCGCCACGGAATGGATTTGAGAAACCCGCGACTCACCAACCCCAAGCACGGCTCCCACTTCCTTCATGGTGAGCTCCTCATGGTAGTAAAGGGCGAGCACCTGCTGCTCGCGCTTTGGCAGTTGCGCGATGGCGTCGGCCAGCAACTGCTTGCGTTCGCCCTGCATGCAAAGGAACAGCGGGTCCTGATTGGTCGGGCCCGGAATGGTCTCGCTGAGATCGGTCTCCCGCCCGTCCTCCAGCGACTCGATCTGCAGGCTGCCAACTTCCAGCCCGCGAATCTCGTCTAGCATGTGCTGGAAGTCCTCCAGACTCATCTCCATGGCCTGCGCCAGCTCGGGCTCACTGGCCGAGCGGCCGAGTTCGGTCTGCAACTTCTGCATAGTGGCTTCGAGGCGGCGCGCCTTACGGCGCAAATCGCGAGGGCTCCAATCCATGTCCCGCAGGCTGTCCAGAATGGCGCCGCGAATGCGAAACTTGGCGTAGGAAGAGAAACGCACATTCTTCGTGGGATCGTACTTGTGCAGGGCATCCATCAGCCCCACAATGCCGGCGTGCAGAAGGTCATCGAACGGCACATGCTGAGGCAGTCGCTCGTGGATGCGGTGTGCGATGTACTTAACCTGGGGCAATTGCTCCAGTAGTTGCTGCTCCGAATATTCCCCGACTGGTTCACTGATGTGCTCATATGTCTGAGCGGCGATCATGCTTCCTCCTCATCGAATCGCTCTGCCCGGGAGTCGCTTTTCACTCTCCTGGCGGCTCGATCACGGCGGCGCGAAGTTCGCAGTTGACTTCTCCGCCTTGCGTTTACCGGAGGTGCAAGTAGTTTTCCGTGGAGATTAGAAAAATGAAAGGAAGCGGGCGAACGAATTCACCTTGGGAGAAAGCCTTTCGTTGTTGCGGCTTTAGCGGACCAGACCGCGTTCGCGTGAGTCAGCCACAATTGGGCGGTGGGAAAGAAGAGGCGGAGGATTAGAGAGGCTTCATGAGTGGGCTCTAAGATTCATTTCGCGGTGCAGAACAACTTTTCTCCCCTCTCTGACCAAACCTCGCAGATGCTCGCTTTCTATCTCAACTACCTGCAATAGGAAAAGGGGGAACGTTTCCGCTCCCCTCTTGTTCTTTTGTGAAAATTCTAGTCAGTTGCTGTACAGCAGCACGCCCTCGGTCTTCTCTTCGCCCACCGGGCGATAGAAAAGCTGGTTGGCGTCGAGGTACACCTCGATGAAAGTGGGCCGCTGCGCAAAGGTGCCCTGAATGAGCGCCTCGGACAGCGGGTCCTCGATGTACTTCTGCAGTGCGCGGCGCAACGGACGCGCACCGTAGCTGCGATCGACAACCGTCTGGTCGAGGATCCACTTGCGCGCATCTTCGGTAACTGTAACCGTGATGGAGCGCTGCGCCAGGTGCTGGTTCAGTTGCTGCACCATCAACTCCACAATCTGGATGAGGTCCTGTTCCGTCAGTGCGTTGAAGATGATGACTTCGTCAAGACGGTTGAGGAACTCGGGGTTGAAGGTGCGCTTCACCTCGTTCTTCACCATGTCTTCGACCTTGGTCGAGATCACGTCTTCCTGCTCGGACTGGAAGCCCATGCCGGTGCGCTTCTGCAAATGGCGTGCGCCGATGTTCGAGGTCATGATGATGATGGTGTTCTTGAAATCCACCGTGTTCCCCAGCCCGTCAGTGAGCTGGCCGTCCTCAAACACCTGCAACAGGATGTTGAACAGGTCAGGGTGCGCTTTCTCGACCTCGTCGAGCAGCACCACCGAGTAGGGCGCGCGCTTCACTCGCTCGGTCAACTGGCCGCCCTCTTCATACCCCACATATCCGGGAGGCGAACCGATCAGCTTGGAGACTGAATGCTTCTCCATGAACTCGGACATGTCGAAGCGCACCAGGGATTTCTCGCTGCCGAACATGAACTGCGCCAGGGTACGCGCGACTTCTGTCTTGCCGACACCGGTGGGGCCGAGGAAGAGGAACGAACCGATGGGACGGTTCGGGCTCTTCAAGCCGGCGCGCGAACGGCGGATGGCGCGGGCCAGCGCGGTGATGGCGCGGTCCTGCGAGATCACGCGCCGGTGCAGCTCTTCTTCGATGCGCAGCAGCTTCTGGCTTTCTTCTTCCTTGATGGAAGCTATCGGCACGCCGGTCCAGCGCGAGACTACGTCTTCGATATCTTCGCGCCCGACCACGCCAGTGGACGACTCATCCAAGTGATATTTCTCGCGCAGCGCGCGCAGGTTCTCGCGCTCTTTGCGCTCCTCGTCGGAGTAGAAGCGCGCCTTCTCGAATTCGTGGTTCGCGATGGCGTTTTCCATGCGGTGCACGATGAACTTGATCCGTTTTTGCACCTCGGTGATGTCTTCGGGCAGCGATGTCTGGCGCAGCTTCACGCGAGCTCCGGCTTCGTCCACCAGGTCGATGGCCTTGTCCGGGAGGAAGCGGTCCGGGAGATAGCGATTGGAATGCGAAACCGAGAACGTGATGGCATCGTCGGTGTAGCTGACGGCGTGGAACTTCTCGTAGCGCTCTTTGATGCCGAACAGAATCTTGACCGCGTCCGCTTCATTGGGTGGCGGAACTTTTACCGCCTGGAAACGGCGCTCCAAGCGAGCGGTCCTTCTCGATGGACTTGCGATACTCGCCTGGCGTAGTTGCGCCGATGCATTGGATCTCGCCGCGCGACAGTGCCGGCTTTAGAATATTGGCAGCGTCGAGCGAGCCCTCGGCCGAACCCGCACCGACGAGGGTGTGCAACTCGTCAATAAAGATAATGGCGTTCTGCGACTCCATCAACTCCTTCATGATGGTCTTGAGCCGCTCTTCGAACTGGCCGCGGTACTTGGTACCGGCGACGATAAGCGAAAGATCGAGCGCGAGGATGCGCTTGTCGGCAAGGAACGACGGCACCTCCCCGTCAGCAATGCGCTGGGCCAAACCTTCCACGATGGCGGTCTTGCCCACGCCGGGCTCGCCGATTAGCACCGGATTGTTCTTGGTGCGGCGGCAGAGAATCTGGATGACGCGCTCGAGTTCACCGTCGCGCCCGACCAGCGGGTCGAGCTGATTGTCCATCGCCGCCTGAGTCAGGTCGCGCGAGAACTCGGACAGCAGCGACGACTCGCGGTTGCGCTGCGACGGCTGCGCCTTTTCCTGCGAGGTGCGCGCCAGCTCTTCTCGAATCGTCGAGAGCCGCAATCCGCGCTCGTGCAGAATTTCGGCTGCAAAACATTTTTCCTCGCGCAGTAATCCCAGCAACAAATGCTCCGTGCCGATGTGCTTGTGCGACAGCCGCTCCGCCTCCTCGGCGGCGTAGGCCAGCACACGCTTGCACTCGTTGCTCAGGGGCAGGTCCACGGAAGTGGAAACCTTCTCCCGGATGGTCGTGTGACCTTCAATCTGTTTCCGGATGGATTCGACTGAAGCATGGGACCGAAGGAACCGATTGGTGAGCGCCTTGTCCTCGCGCAACAGGCCAAGCAGCAGGTGCTCGGTCTCGATGTACGGAGAACCGAACTGGCTGGCTTCGTAGCGCGCAAAGAAGATTACTCGCCGGGCCTTTTCCGTGTACCGTTCAAACATTGAGCCTCTCCAGGAACCCGTCAGGATGTCTCTCCCGATCGGGCTCTGTTACCTGTCTCTCCCCTGTCGCCGGCCCTCAACAAAACTGGGACCGAACCATGAGGACTTTGTCAGGTCCTCCACGTACCACAAACCCGCCCGCCGTCTGCCTGTTGCCTTTACACCAGCAGGGACTGCGGCGACACCTCGACCGCCTGACCACGCTCCAGCCGGAGAACACGGTCACACCGGCGCGCAAACCCAAGATTGTGTGTAACGATGAGCGAGGTAAGACGATAGTCGCGATGTAATCTGGCGATCAAATCAAAAACCGCTTCCGCTGTCCGGTTGTCGAGGTCTCCTGTCGGTTCATCGGCCATCAGGACCTTCGGCTCGGTGACCAGCGCGCGGGCCAGCGCCACCCGTTGCTGCTCCCCACCAGACAACTCGCCGGACCGATGACTGGCACGGTCCGTCAACCCAACCTCCCGCAACCAGTGCAGGGCCTGCCGTTCTGCTTCACGCCTGCCAACGCCGCGCATCAGCAGCGGCATGGCGACATTCTCGGCGGCACTAAATTCCGGCAGTAAATAATGGAACTGCCAGACAAACCCCAACTCGCGACTGCGAAATTCGGCGGCTGCATCTTCCGAGAGCTTCGCCAATTCCACTTGGGCGAAGTATACGTCACCTTCGGAAGCACTATCAAGAACTCCGAGTATGTGCAGGAGGGTGCTTTTCCCGGCACCTGACTCCCCCACAATGGCGAGCATCTCGCCCGTCTGCACCTCGAACGACAGCTTTTCAAAGAGCACGAGATCGGAATCGCCCGAGCGAAACACCTTTTTCAGATTTCTCGCCCGCAACAAACCACCTTGAAACATTGGATGCAGGTCCGCTCCAGGGCGTCACAAATTCCGGCCAAATCGCTGAGAGGAAGCCCATTTCGGACCTCAGCAGCCCAACGGCGGCCTAACGAGAATTAAAACACGTTCGGGGCGGGAAGTCAGTGACTGAATGAGTAAAAGGCACGCGGCCTACTCGTACCGCAGCGCTTCCGCCGGTAGAACGCTCGCCGCCGACCACGATGGGTACAGAGTCGCGATGAATGAGATCCCGATAGCAACAATCGCCACCAGCACACCATCCCAGAGGCGTGCCGCAAAGGGAACGTAGTCAATGGAATAAACCTCGGCGGACAGCGAGACTAAGTGGTAGTGACCGCCCGCCCATGAGATTGCATAGCCTGCGATCAGGCCCAGCACGGTCCCGATCACCCCGATCAGCAGGCCCTGATAAATAAAGATGCGACGGATCTGCCGCCTCTTGGCTCCCATGGAAACGAGCACTGCGATGTCACGCGTTTTCTCCATTACCATCATGATCAACGAAATGAGGATGTTGAGCGCCGCGACAAAAACAATCAGGCCAATCGTGATAAAGGTCACGACGCGCTCCAGGCGCAGGGCGCGAAACAGGGCACGGTTCTGCTCCATCCAGTTAGTGGACATGAAACCTTTGCCGGCCTCGGCCTCCAGTTTCTGCGCGATCTCGGGCGCCTGGTAGATGTCATCCACCTTAAACTCAAGTACCGAGACCACGTCACTAAGATCAAACAACTTCTGCGCGTCTGACAGCCGGATAAAAGCCCAGTTGCTGTCGTAATCGTAAAAGCCGGAGGTGAAGATACCGGCGACCTTGAACCGCTTGTATTTGGGCACGATGCCGAAGGGAGTGAGCTCGCCCTGCGGGCTGGTAACGGTCACCAGAGAGCCTACCGGCGCACCCAGTTGGTCGGCCATGTCTTTGCCCAGAATGATTGGCGGCGGCGAAGCCGTTTGCGGGCTGGTCCCGTCTTCATCCGGAGGAGTGCCGGTCGCGGGCTGCGCAGAGTGTTCATCCAGCGCGTCGCGCGAACCCATCTTGATTGAATCCAGAAGGTCGCTAACCTTGCGCTCATCCTGGGGAACGATTCCCTTTAGCACGCCGCCTTGGGCATGCGCGCCACGCGAGATCAGCACCTCCTCGTAAATGGCGGGCGCCCCGGCGACAACGTGTGGTTGCTTCGCCAAACGCGACAACAATTCCTGCCAGTTGCGGATACCGTCACTTTCCACGCGCAGCAGGTTGATGTGCGAAGTTGAGCCCAGCAGCCGGTCCTGCAGGTCCTGGCGGAATCCGTTGTTGATGGCCAGCGCGATGATCAGCGAGGCGACGCCGGCAGCTACTCCGATAATGGAGATGACGGTGATAATGCCGATAACGGCCTGACGCCGCTTGGCCCGCAAGTAGCGCGCCGCGACAAAGAGTTCGAATTGCATGCAAAGGAGCTCAGCGAAGGTTCATTGTAGCGAAAAGCAAGAATCAACCGCGGATTTCGCGGACGAACGCGGACGTCTAACAGTTGCGATTCAAGGCTTATCCGCGTGATCGGCGGCAATCCGCGGTTGATCGCTCTTCAGCCGCGGAACAACGGAAGGCACGCGCGTCCGATATTCTCGATACGCCTCACCAAATCGCTTTTCCAGTTCGCGGTCTTCCGTGTGGATCATGACCGACCCGGTGATGATGGCGAACATCGCCAATCCATACACCGGGATCAAACCGGTACCGATGCACCAGCCACAAATCTCGCAAAGATGCCCGAGGTAAATAGGATGCCGCACGCGCGAGCGGATGCCGGTCGTGATCAGTTGCTGGCGATGCTTGCCAGGTTCAATCTCCGCAAGGCCCGACACCTGAGTGTGATGGAAACTCCGGAAGGCGGCTGAATAGATCGAGAATCCCAGCATGAAAAAAATGGATGCCGGCGCCCACGCGAACCAGCTTAAATAGAAATGGGAGAACCGGAACGGCCGCAGAATCAGAAACACGATCGCAATGACCGCAGCCCACGCCGGCAGGATAAAGAGATACACGCGCCGCCCATGTTTACGCCAGCGTTCAGCGAATGGATGCACTACCAGCCAGAACAACGGGATGGTGCCGTACCCAGAGCAGGCCAGCAACGCAACGATATCGACAGCGGCACGCGGGCTCATGCAATAACAATTTACTTCACGAAGCACTCATCCGAGTTGTTTAATGCCATTGATGGAAGTGTTCGGTGGTGACCTATGCCGGGAAAGTGGTTAATCGTTGTCTTGCTGATGCTCTGTTTCCCGATTCTTGGCAACTCACAACTCCGCGAGACCACGCTGCAAGGCCAGATTGTGGATGCGTCAGGAGCGCCGCTGCCGGGAGTGCGACTCCTCGTTGTCAACCTCGACACGCTCGACGAACAACGAGCGGTGATCAAGGCCAACGGAAAATTCACGTTTCCGCAGATGCCGCCAGGAGACTATGCGTTAATCGCCGCCTCTTCTGTTGATGCGCCGTGTTTCCGGCCGGTGGTGGAAAGAGTCAGGCTGGAATCGGACACAACCCGAACGGTGCGGCTCGTCATGATCTCCAACTCCAGCACATGCGGCGCTGGCCAATGAGGAACTGTGGAAGGAGCCGCTGAACTTGTTCCTCAAGATCACTGAGCCGGCGCCTTCACCACAACCTTACTGGTCCCCATGTTCTCGAAGCGGTCGTATGCGCGAATGATGATAGTGTGTTCCTCACCAGTCGTGCTGCCGCCTATGGCATGCCTGCTGCTTGAGCCATCAGCCGAATTAGCAGGCTCGCTGCTGCTCGCCGCCGGGATGGGCACGTTGCAATCGTAGTTCTCGATCTTGTAATCGGAGATCTCTCCCACGGGCTCGACCAACTGCCAGTCGTCAGCGTCAATCGAGTACTCTGCCCGCTTGATGGGGGAAAAGCTGTCTATCGCGCGGAATGTCAGGTGCACCTGATTGCCTTCGACCTTGGCGTTCAATATCTCAACCCGCGGTGGCGTGTTGTCCACCTCAAAGCGTGAACTCGTGGCTTCGCCGGTCAAGGCCTCCTCGGGGGAATGTGACGCCGCATCGGACGCGACAATCCGTATGGTGTAGCCGCCGTCGGGAAACAGATCGGTCTCGAGATTCACAAACCGGTCGTCCACTCCCTCGCGCAGCAGCTTCCAGCGCGTCTCGCCGTCCCCGCGATAGTAGACGCTGTACTGCAACGTGTCCTCGTTATCGTCGTGGGCCTTCCACTTCACTATGATGAAATGCCGGTCGCGGATGGTCGGGACCGGAGCCTCATAGCTGGCTGTATTTCCCTGTTCGGAATGGGCTCCTGTGGGGACACGGGCTCCAACCATGACGGTCACATCGTCCACTTCCGGGGCGACGTTCTTAGGCAGATAGTTGAGCATTACGCTGTCGATAATGGGCGCTGGATTGCCGGAACGGAGCACCGCCTTCCACTGGATGAAGCGCGCAGAGGAGGCCTCGATCGGCAGCTCTTGCCGGAGGTCGATTTTCTTCCACTGGCTCCAGTTGCGATCGGGGTTGTCAACATTGCCGCTGCGCGCATAGAGATCGAAGCTTCCGCTGCCGCGCACTTCTGCGCGTCCCCACTTGGAAAAATTCTTTGCATCGAAGACATCGCTCTCATACGATCCCTCGGCCACCGGGTTGGGGCCCAGCAGAAAAATCTTTCCCAGATTGCTGGTCGCGGCATAGAGTCCGCCCTTCGGCGGGCGTCCAAACGCGGTCACTTGGCTGGCACTGGCTTTGGCCAGGTCAATGTACTGGTTGCCGCGAATTACGTATATCTTCCCGCGATTTCCCGTCCCCGCGAGCAGGTGCCCGCTTTGATCGAAGGCGAGGGCGTAAACCAGGTCTTCGTGCGACGACCAGATCGTCTTTGGCGCGCCATCCGGCGAAATGCGGTAAACCTCGGAGCCGCCGACGTTGGTTACGTTGGGATAAGGGATCGCCGTGAACGCCGGCGTTGAAGGCACGGTCGAGCTCGCTGAACCTTGGCCGCCGAGCGTGACCGTGGCACTCGTGACCGGCGTCGGAGCTGAGATGACGGTGCTCGCTGGCGGTGGCGTACTTGGTCCGCGCTTTTCGCCCGCTCCGGCAGCGTAAATGTTTCCTTGCCCATCGACGGCTAGGGCTGTGATCTCCTTTTTCGGTGCGCTGTAGAGAACGAAGCCTTCGCCTTGTGGCGAGATGCGATAGATGAGACCGCTACCGTCCGTGCCGGCGATCAGATTGCCGGCGTTGTCGAAGTCGAGAACGCGAATCTGGGCCTCGTCGCTCTTGAAAAACAGAGCGCCGCTTCCGTCGCGATTAACACGGAAGATCTCGCCGCGATCGCCCGTGCCTATGTAGAGCTGTCCCTGGCGATCGAGCGCCAGCGCCCAAATGTACTTAGTGTTGGGATCGAAAAACACGGTGGAGCTGTAGCTGGAATCGATCGCCACTGACGTGCGCGGAGTCTCGCCCGGGGCGGCTGGTTTCGCTCCCTCTTGCGCGGCCGCCACCTCCGCTGTGGTATGCTCGCTCTCCGGCGCCTTGCCGGGAGCAGGGCCGCCGTGAACGATCTTGTACACCTTGCCATCGGGTGACGTAGCGGCGAAGATAGTGCCGCTCGGATCAACCACCAGCGCCTGCACCTGAAGCTCCTGCGGAGCGAAGATGATGCTGGCCTTGCCATCTGGCGTGAGCTTGTAAACGCGCGCCGGCGACCCCGCTGCCGCATATGCATTGCCCTGCGCGTCCGAGGCGAGGCTCCAGAGATACGTCGAAGGCGTAGTGTAGAGCGCGTCGAACGCCGGCGCGAGCGTGAGATTGCCGTCGCTGCTGATGGCGACGCCGTGCGCGGTTCCCTTTTCAAAATCGTCGTATTTTGTCTGTTCCCAGGTCCGCGTTCCTTGTGCCCAGCTGATTGGGGAAAGTAACAGGCACAGGAGCGCCACTCGAAGAGCGTTCAGCTTCATTATGGGTCCCGATTGGCCGATTCGCAGAGGTAAGAAAAGCGTAACACAGAACGACCAGTGAACCGTCCTGTAGCCGTGGCGCAAACACCGAGCCTAGGTCCACGGGTTCAAGACATTCTTGAACACCCGGTGAAAGTTCGCAGTATTGCGCGTTACCACGGTCAGCCCATATACCTCCGCAGTCGCTGCGATGAACGCGTCCATTGCGTCAATCCGGTATCCGATGGTTTCACTGCGTGCTACCACTTTCCCACAAGCGTCTGCGACTCTAGCATCGATTGAAAGAGTCCTTCCTTCAGAGCTTACCGGCAGTTCCTCCTCTAACCAGTCCGCCAGCCGCTTTCGTCGGCGCCTGGGGCCAGGCGCTCGATTCTATAGCGCAGCTCGGCCAGGGTAACTGCGCTCAAGAATGTGCGATCTTCATCCACATCCGCGAGCCAGGAAACCACGCCCGGATTCGGACGCGGTTTCATCCATTCAGAAACCACGTTGGTATCAAGCAGGAAACTCACAGATCAACCTTGCGCAGATGGCCGCTGATACGCTTGATCTTCATGCCAGAACCCCGCAACGGAGAGGCAGCGAAGAATTCGGCCAAGTTGCCCTTGCGCTTGGTCTTTCGCTCCCATTCCTCCGATGCCACAACGACCACCGTCTTCCGCCCGTTTCGAGTGATGGTTTGCGGCCCGTCCGATTTCGCCTTGTCGATCACTTCACTCAACTTGGCTTTGGCTTCGGCGACCGTCCATACATGGGTGCCCATGTTTACCTCCTCAATATATGGTCATGATAGTCAGAATAGCCATCTTTGCGATGTGCAAGGCAAGAGCCTTCCGGGACTCATTGGAAATCAAGCCAGAGGTGGCGCTCAATCTAAGAAAATCGGGAGCAGCTTCACCGCCGAGCTGCTTTTCGCATATCGCTTCGGAGAAGAGCGCGGGGCCGGAGGAGTTGTTCGGCCCCGCGCTCGCTAGAGCGGCCCGGGATCGTCACGCTCGCCCAATAGAACGGGCCGCCAAGCATGCCGCGATGAAATTCCTCATCCATGCCCCCGTCACGCGACGCGGGTTCTGAACTCACCTGACGGAGCCAACCATAGCGCCGCCTGGCGTGCATCGAACTGCGGCTCGGTGTCG
Organism: uncultured Acidobacteriaceae bacterium; assembly: GCA_963782275.1. Lineage (GTDB taxonomy): Bacteria > Acidobacteriota > Terriglobia > Terriglobales > Acidobacteriaceae > Bog-257. The sequence continues at coordinate 668,216 of CAWAJA010000022.1, forward strand.
ATCAGCCTTTCCAATTCCTCCACCCGCAGATAGCTACCGCCCACCTGGAAGCCACAGACAAGGGCATCCTCCCCCATCAACAAGGGCGAAAAACCGGGGTGCTCCTCCAGGAATTGGGAGAACTTCTCTAGCAGGTACGCCTGCATGACTCTTTGCCGTTTCATGGCTTTCCCCCTTTCCCTCAAGTTCAATTTTCCGCGATCCGGAGGGCGTCTGTTGCCGCGCCTCCGGATGCGTTTCCCCCGAAAAGAGCAGGTCCTCGAGCCTCTCTCAATTTCCCGCTCTCGTGAGTCACAATGCGCCTGTTCCGATTTCGGTTCAATGGTTGACGGGTGATTTGAAGATGGGTTTGAGATGATCGTCTAAGCTACTGATAGGGCATGGGATAGCCCAGGAGATGATCGGCGGTAGCAAACCGCAGGCGGTGTATAATCCAGCCCACGCAGTGCAAATGCTCTTAGGTGGAATTGTGAACGCCACGCATAAGCTACTCCGCTTTGGGGTCTTCGAGCTAAATCTAGACACCGAAGAACTGCACAAGTCGGGCAGAGTGCTGAAATTGGCGCCTCAGCCTTTTCGCCTGCTGGCTTTGCTGGCTAATCACGCTGGCCAGATTGTGACTCGGGAAAAGATCAAGGAGCAGCTTTGGGGTGAAGAAACCTACGTGGACTTCGAGCAGGGGATGAACCACTGCATCAAGCAGATCAGGACTGTACTGGCAGACAATGCGGATACTCCCCTGTACGTGGAGACACTTCCTCGCCGCGGGTATCGCTTTCTCGCGCCCGTGGTCTCCAAGAATGTTCCAGCGCCAGCACCACAAATCATCAAGTCTCTGTCTGGTATCCAAAGCGCCGCTGTTCCAGCCGTCTCGCCGGATGGTGCGCCGGCCGTTCCGAAGGTCCCGCAAGCGCCACCCAAGTTGGAGGTTGCGGTCAATGACAACCACCGAACGCCCACCGCGAAGGTCGTTAGCCGTAACGAGTCGCCCGCCGATACCGGCGTGGTTTCCGTTTATTCTGCAGAAGTCGTGCCTCGTGTAGAAAAGGCCGTGCCGCGGGAGCAGGTTACATCAGCGGCAGCGGCTGCGGAGGCGTTGGCGCCTGAAATCGCACGCCTCCGTAAGGCATCTGGTACAGGCCGCCGAACTCTGGTCTGGATCGGCGTCATCCTTGTGTTGTTGCTTGCGGGAGTCTTGTATTGGTACTTTGGTCGACGATAAGATCGCGTCAAAAGATGAGCCCGCACATGCTAATGGCTACTTGATGGTTAGCGTGATGATCTGCGAGCCGGTTACGACGTAGTCCACCGGCGCAGATGCTTCATCCACAGCCGATTCTCCGACCACGACCATGTCCTGCGAGCCGCGCAACCCGTCCATCACATTCATCACGGACAAAGGCAACGTCGGCATCACTTTGTCGTCCACCATGGCCTGTGGATTCGCTTCCATCAGTGAAACGTACACCTGCGAGTTGCTGTGCTCCTTGTTGAGCATCGCGATGGTGGAGGCGAGGTCCAGACGGCGGCTCATATTGGCCGGAACCCGCCGCATTTTGTCGAGGGTATCGCCGTCGCTGACCAGGATCCGCAGCGTGCCTTTCGGAGTGGAAGTCGGAATCTTCACCGGAATCTGCCGCAGAATGCTTTCGCCGCGGTACGGGCGCAATAGAGCTTCGATCGTGATCTCGTCACCGGGTCGCGCCTCCGTGATGTCAGTGCGCGCTGTTTCGAGCCGGGCTGACCGGCGATCAGGCACGAGATCGAAATTCAATTCCACGCCTTCGATTTTCGGCCTCTCGTACGGGTTCTCGAAGATGCGGCTAAAGTGTTCGCCGATCGAAAGCGCAATGCCGTACGCGGTCGGGGCCGTACCGTCAGCGGGCGCGTACATGTTTTTGACACTGAGTTTGGGATAGCCGAGCACCGAAATATCGCCGTGCAGGCGGTACGTGGTGTCTTCGCCATACTCGTTCATTCCCTGGATTGCATTGAAGACCGTCGCCATCATGGCAGCGGGCGTAATCTTGGCGTTGTTCAGAACTTCGTAGTGAAACTGCTTGGGATGAGAGACGCCGTGAAACGTCAGCGTGACCGGGATCATGTGCGGCTCGCGGTCGAAGCGTCCCATGATTCCCGCGCGGCGATCCTGAAGGAACGCGCCGACCGGTTCGGTGGTGTTCACGATCTTGAAGGAGTTCGACGGGGAAGGCAGCGTCGCCAAGACCGTTGCTTTGGTCATCGGCATGTCAACGTTGCCCGATTGCAACAGCGGATGTCCGCAGGCCAGCAGGTGAGACTCGTCAAGATACGTCACCGTACAGGTCCCGGCTATATTCATGTCGCCGCGCACCAGGATCGCGCTCACCGCCGAACCTGGTACCAGGGGCTCAGGTTGCTTATCATTGCTAACCGAGCCAGCGCCCATAACCGGGACAACTCCGGCGGAAGCAAAGTCTTTGGAGAACAATCGCAGCGTATCTTCGCTGAATCCGGTGAAAACCAGGGGAGTCTCTATCGGCTTGAGCAGATTGGCGTAACCTGACGCCGGCTGATCCAAAGCAGAAGCTTCGCCCGGCCCAGAGGTGCGGCTCGCCTCCCGTTTTTCGCCCGTCTGACCCCGTGCCACGTCAGGCGCGGGCGTCTTGTCCATATCGTCAATTTCGAGCATGGTGGCGGCGGGCGTGATGCCGGCGATGGGTTCCTTGGAGAACTCCCCGATGCGATAGGCGATGGCGCCCACGAGTTTTCCGTCAATGTACACCGGACTGCCGCTCATGCCGGCCGCCACCCCCGTGTACTCAACCCTCTTGCCGTGCAGCCGCGCGAGAATGACGTCGGACTTCGGGCCGGCCATATTGTGCAGCACACCCAGAATCTCAACCTCCATCGGCTCCGGCTGCGTTCCCTCGAAGACGGTATACGCCACGCCGTGCATGCCGGCCTTGACCTGGCTGACCGGCAGAATCTTGACTTTGGGCTGGTCGGCAGCAAGAACCAACAGAGAAGTAAGGCAGAGTAGGATCGACGAAATCGCGCTGCGGAGCATGCTCCTCATCCCTTAAGCCACGAGTGGCTTCGCCATGAATCTCCGCGAGTGGCACTCGGCCCGCGCTAATCCAGCGCGTGTCGGGAGCGCGGATTCCCAATAACGATTGCGGCCCCTTCCGCGTCTAACAGAAGCAAGCAATTTTGCGCCGGCCGCAGCGAATCAAACTAGCCAGAATTGCATTTATACTAGCAGAAAGCGTAGCCCAAGAGGCATCCCGATGTGGTCTGAGAAACACCCCAGGCACCTCAATTTTCCGTCCGTCGTTGTTAGCAGTTTTGCTTCGGCGATTATCGCCTTGGTGATAAGCGTCTTTCTGTTCACGGTTCCTGGCCGCGCTCAGTCCTCCAGCAGCAACCAGTCGACCTCGCAGTCGCAGCAGAACAGCCAGGTTCCCGATGAGGCTGGCGGACCCGCTGGCGATTCCAGCCCGATCGCGGTCCCCAAAAAGAAAGACACGGAGGAAGCGCCTCCGCCGCCGAAACCGAAGCCCGCCGACATTCCCGAGTATTCGCTGCACGTCGACGTCCCCGTGGTAACCGTTGACGCTCGCGTGGTGCAGAAGGACTTCCGCCCCATCGCGTTGCCTGTTGATGTGGCGAAAGAGCACTTTAAAATTTGGGAAGACGGCGTGCCGCAACAGATCCAGAGTGTGACGGTAAGCAAGGCGCCCATTACTGCGGTGCTGCTGGTGGAGTTCGCCTCCACCAACTACTAGATTCATGTATGACGCCCTGAACGCGTCCTACATGTTTGCCTCAAACCTGCAGCCGCAGGACTGGGTGGCGGTGGTGTCGTTCGACATGAAGGACCACATCGTGGTGGACTTCACCCAGGACAAGCAAGCTGTTCTTGGCGCGCTGAATACATTGCGATTTCCAGGTTTCAGCGAAACCAACATATTCGACGCTATGTACGACACGCTCGACCGCCTGGACCGTCTCCCAGGGCGCAAAGAACTGGTCGTGGTCGCCAGCGGGCGAGACACCTTCAGCAAGCTCACGCTCGATCAGATATTGAAGAAGGTCAAGCTGACTCCCAACGTCTCCATTTACACCATCAGCACCGGGGCAGCGCTTCGGAACTGGATCGACACACGGTACGGCAACAACCCGGATGTGTCGATGGCCATGATGGATTACGTGCAGGCCGACAACCAGATGAACACCTTCGCCAAGATGACGGGTGGACATTGGTATAAGCCGCGGTTCGAGGGTGAGTTGCCGGATATTTTTCGCGATATCGCGGGATCCATCCGCAACCAGTACACCATCACCTATAAGCCCACTAATACTAAGCAGGATGGCACCTATCGCAAGTTGAAGGTGGAACTGGTCGGCCCCGACGACAAGCCTCTGGAGATCAAAGACCAGAAGAACCACGACATTAAGTACCAGATCATTGCCCGCGACGGCTACACCGCCAAGCACGAGGTGGAATAGTCGCTCGGCGCAGCGGATTTTGGTGAGATGCCTTTACCGGAGGTTGAGCATTGACCGGGTAGAGCTGGCCTTCAGGCCAGCGTTCGGGTCACCTTCCTTCTGTCATCCGAGCGGGCTTTAGCCCGCGAGGGATATGCTTTTTTGGAGTAGCCTGTGACGCCCAAAAATCTACTTGGTCGTTGCCGGCGCCGCATTTACCACCAGGAACCATCCGCTGCCGCCTCCGATGCGAAGGTCCTGCTGAGACTCGAGTACGATCTGCCCCGCTGGAGTACCGTCGCCGGCGCTGACTAGCTTAATATCTTTAAACCCAAAGAGACCGCAGGCGCCCACGGAAAACACCCACATTGCCTGGTCGTCGCTGGGGAGGTCGTGCGGGGGACAGCCGGACACGTAGGCCAGCTTCGCCCACGGCGCGCCGCGCGTATACCGGCCGACCACGGCATCGCCTGACCCTACCAGTCCCAGGCGACGGTTGACGATGTCCCCGCCTACCTGCTGCATCACCCACATATTCGTGCTCTCACCGTCCGAAAGAGGATTGATAGGAACTTCCGCCTGATACACGCTCTCCATGGCAGCGATGGCCCGCACGCTTACCGTCAACGGAATCTTCTTCCCTCCTGTCTCGAGTTCATCGAACTTCAACACCATGCGGGAGCCGCGGCCGCTAGGCCTGGTCACTTCCACTATATGACCCACGATATGCGCTCCGGACTTGATCTTCCCGGCGGAAGGCAGCAGAACGTCCTGCATGAGCCGGCCTTCAATCTTTTGGCCGGGCTTGTCTTTTTTGGCGTCGAGAGTTGAGCTGAGCGCCACGGGAAGCGCCGTCCCAGGCGGAATGGCCGGAGTTACAAGCATCGCAAGTGCGCCTAGCACGCTGCTGCCGAGGTTAAGCCAGAGCATAAGGAGGTAGGGGAAGAGCTGGAACCATGGTATCCAATCGCCTCAGCCATGACCAGCAGAGGCATGATAAAAGTTGCATGACAAGGCGAGTCGCGTCGTTTCGGACTAGGAAGTGGCTGCGACCTCCAAGGTAGATCGAACCACTGACAAGCGGACACCCTCCCACTCGACACCTAAGTAGAATCAACGACTTAGCCAACAAATCTTCGCACATAACACATTCCAAATGACTTATACGCACATAGGATTTGTAAGGACTTACGCCACGCGGCGAAGCGGAAGCTCGGCCAGCTGGCTGGTGGCCACCCACCCCTCCCCTGTGTGTTATTCTTTAGAATCATAAGCTTGCACAGATTTCGGCGGTAAAACCTTGAGCCACAGGCACTTATCGTATAATCTTGATTCGCAATAACTTACGACAGACCGTCCCCTCGGCCTTATCGTAGACTGACAACTGACATGACTGCCGGCTACTGCTTCTCAAGGAGCTTTCCCGGCCTGCACACTGGGTGCGGCCTCCGAGGACACAACAACCCGCCCTCACAATTCTATTGATACCGCGCCGGGCTTCTCAGCCGCAAGTGCGCAGGTCACCTTGTCATGTGACGGAGGACCGAAACACGGCTCTACAACAAAACTTGCTGCACCCGCCAATTACTTGTGCCATGATGTGATTCCCGCATGCCCGCCACTTACGACGTCTTCCTTAGCCACGCCTGGGCCGATGGCGAGCGCCCGCAGCAGCTCGCTGACGCGCTCACCAAGGCCGGGCTGCGCTTGTGGTTCGACGCGGCCGAGATCAACGACTTCGCCAGCATCACCCACGCGGTTACCGAGGGGCTGGCTAAGTCGAAGGCGCTCCTGGCCTACTACTGCAAGACCTATCCCTTGCGCCGCGCCTGCCAATGGGAGCTGACCGCCGCGTTCCTCGCCGCGCAAACCGAAGGCGACCCGCGACGCCGCGTGCTGGTCATCAATCCCGAGAGCGGCGCCGATCACATCCATCCCATCGAACTGCGTGATGCCAAGTTTCGCAACGCGCCAAATACCGACGGCGAGATGCAGCAACTGGTCCAAGCCATCGTCAAGCATGTTGCCGCAACTCGGTAGCTCCGCTGGCCGACATTCATCCGCTCAACGCCCCCAACTGGTACGGCATGACGCCTGTGGGCTCAACCCGCTTCGTCGGACGCCTGAAAGAAATGTGGGAGGTGCACTCGCTGCTGCACGCGGGCGACGTGGCGCAGATCACCGGCGCAGCCGCGGCCACGGGTGGCATCGGGCAGGTGCAGGGGCTGGGCGGTGTGGGCAAGTCGCTGCTGGCGGAGGAGTACGCCCTGCACTTTGGCGCGGCCTATCCCGGCGGCGTCTTCTGGCTGCGCGCCTACGGCAACGATGACGCCAAGGCCGTCTTGGGTGCGACAGAACGTGAGGCCTTGCGCGGTGACCAGATGCGCCAGATGGCTGAACGGGTGGGAATCAACACCCAAGGCCTGACGCCAGCGCAAATCGAACGCCTGGTGGCGCGCAATATCGAGCGGGGCGGCCAGCCTTGCCTTTGGATAGTTGACGACGTTCCCGGCGGCCTTGATGGGCAGACGCTACGCCCTTGGTTTGCGCCGCATTCGTTGGCGCGGACGCTGGTGACGACGCGCAGCCGCGAGTACGGGGCGCTGGCCAAGGGAATTGATCTTTCGGTTCTGACGCCGGATGAGGCGTATCAGCTGCTAACCTCGCGGCGAAAACCCGCAAGCAAAGACGAAGAGGAGCAGGCGTGCGAGTTGGCGAAGGACCTAGGTTATCACGCGCTGGCGCTCGACGTAACGGGTTCTGCGCTGGTTTTCTTTGGCTTCGCGCAGCCATTCGCGGAGTTTCGAGCTGAGCTTGCCCGTAGAGATGAGGACGCCCTGGAACTCGCGAAAGACTTGGCGGACGCTCTGCCCAACGGCCACGAAAAGAGCATCGCGAAGACTCTGTTGCGCAGCATCTTGGCTCTTGGGCCGGAAGGACGAGACTTCTTGCGGCTCGCTTCAGTGTTGGCAGTTGCGCCGATCCCGGCCTTGCTGGTCAAGGATGTCTTTGAGAGGGTGGATCACATCAGCCGCTGGGACGCTCAGTGGCGTGTGGCCCAAGCCTTTCAACAAGCCACAAATGCCTCCCTAGCAGAAGTCGCCGGAGGGGCTGGGGAAGCGCGATCTGTTCACACCCTAATCTCGCGTACCATGCGCTTCCATGAGAAAGCAGCGCCCGGGCGAGCTCGAGCGCTCAGGGTAATAGCGATCGAGGTATTGAGTGCGGAGATCGCCAAAGCGGCGGACGACCCCAGGCTGCACAAGCAGATTGAGTTCCACGCAACGCATGCGCGGCAGGTGGTGACAATGCCGGAAAACGTCGCCGAGGCCAATCTCCTGAACAGTGTGGCGCGGTATGACAACGTACGAGGGTCATATGCTTCAGCGCGAGCGCTCTACGAGCGCGTGCTTGAATTCTTCCGCGTGCTGGGGCCTGAGCACCCGAACACACTCGCCTCGATGGGCAATCTGGCCGTGACTTTGTCGGCGCAAGGCGACCTGCCGGGCGCGCGCAGGCTCGAGGAAGACGTGTTTTCCACCGTCCGTCGCGTGCTAGGGCCTGAGCACCCCAACACACTCGCCTCGATGAACAATTTGGCTGACACAATGCGGGCGCAGGGAGAGTTAGCGGGGGCGCGCAAGCTTCAGGAAGAAGTGCTGACCGTTCTCCGTCGTGTGCAGGGCCCAGAGCACCAAGACACACTCAAGTCGATGAATAACTTAGCTTATACCTTGCAAGGGCAAGGCGACTTGGTGGGAGCGCGGAAGCTCCTGGAGGACGCGCTCGTCATCTCTCGTCGTGTGCTGGGATCCCACCACACGGAGACTCTCGTCACGATGAGCAATTTGGGTGTAACGCTGCGTATTCAGGGGGACATGGCAGAGGAGCGGAAACTGCAAGAAGAAGCGCTCACGACCCTTCGTGGAATTCTAGGACGCGAACATCCACGTACACTGATCGCCACGGGTGTGCTGGGAGTGACACTGCAAGCTTTGGGAGACTTGCCGAGAGCCCAAGAGTTGTTAGTAGAGGTGTTAGGTGTGTCACGCCGGGTGCTGGGGCCTGAGCACCCCGACACCCTCACCGCGACGAACAACCTTGCTCAGATCTTGCACGCCCAGGGGGACTTGCCGGGGGCGCGAGCGCTGCAAGAGGAGACGTTGGCCGTAAACCGTCGTCGTCTGGGGCCTGAGCACCCCGATACCCTAACGTCGATGAGCAACCTCGCTGGTACGCTTACATCTCAGGGAGATTTGGCGCGGGCGGGGGAGCTCCTTGAGGAGGCGCTTGACTTGTGCCGCCGGATGCTGGGGCCGGACCACCCGCAGACGCTCAACACGATGAACAACCTGGCCGGTACGCTGCACGGGGCGGGCGATCTGCGTGGTTCATGCAAGTTGTCCGAAGCGGCGCTTGAGATCCAACGTCGGACTCTGGGGCCCGAGCATCCGAATACATCTAACTCCGCTCGAAATCTGTTTCGAATACTTCATGATTTGGGTGATGAGGAGGCAGCGCGAGCCGTCTTGGAGCACGACTTACTGTGGCTCCTCGAACGCGACCCCGCCACCCTCGGCGCGCAACAGCGCGAAATCCGCCAGCAGGTGGCCGAGATCGTCAACAAGACTGAATAGTGGTGAATGGCTACGGCTCCCGTTATAAATCCATAAGTTCGTATCAGGACACGAGCTTTACAGGCTTCTGAAAAACTCTCCAATCTTGTCACCCTGAGCGAGCGGCCGCTTTTGCCGCGAGTCGAAGGGCCCCTATGCTGTCCTGACTGTTTGGGCCGAATAGGGGTCCTTCGACTCCGGCGGCGCAAAACCAGCGCCGTCTTCGCTCAGGATGACATCGTGAGGAGACTTTTTCAGCAGCCCGCTCTAGCCGTGCCCTGATACAAGGCGATTCATGAGATAGATAGATCTGTTGACATCCTTGCGACGCGGATCACAACTAGATTCCAGATCCAACCTTACTCTCAACATCAACTTCCGAGGTCGCAACGCCCCAGTCCCGCTTGCGGGACGAAATAAGAAAGCCCAGCGATTTATCGCTGGGAGGGTGTTGTCCCACGAGTTGAGTGTCCCGGGCAGGGCACACCCGCAGCATCAAGACAGAAATGTGTGTCGTCCCCGGGGCTGGTCGTCCGCTTCTCCATCAGCTCCAGATAACAAGCACACCACAAACGGATAGTAGCGCTATCTCATCGGATAGCGGACATGGCGGACTAGCGCAACGAAGATCCGATGCGACGCGAACACCCGCATTCCCATATCTCATGGCAGACAAAAGAGCTCCGGTAGCGGTCGAGGCCTTTCCCCCGCGATGACCCGACTTTGGCTCAGCGAATGCAGCGTTAGTAAACCCTAGAGGCAAGCAGCAAGCGGTGATCTGCTTCCAGGGAGGGCTTTATGAGACAAAGATCCACCTCGTTGAGGTTCTTTACGTGTAGAATCCTGCTGTTTGCAATTGCGCTGGCGGTGACATCGGTAACCGTTGCTGCACAACAAGTAATTGACACGATCCCGGTGGGTACAGGACCTTTCGGCACAGCGGTTAACCCAGCTACCAACAAGATCTACGTTGCTAACCTCAGTAGCAATAACGTAACCGTCATCGATGGGACGACCCTTGCCACTACTACCATTTCAGTTGGGACCAGCCCCTACTTCGCGGCAGTGAACCCGGTAACCAACCACATCTACACACTGGTGTCCGGGGAAACTTTCGCGATGAAAGCGCAAGCGACGTAGATTGAGTGTGATAGGTCGGGTTTGGAGCGAAAACGATTTGAAACGCGGAAGCGCGATAAAGGCGTGCTTGGCGGCATTGTTCGGAGCAGTGACAATGCCGAATGAACGCTGGGCGCACCGTCTTTTCTCAACTGATAGAGTTCCTTCCTCATCAAGAGTTCCACAAGTGCATCGCCCGCTACTCTGGTGATCGCTACCTGAAGAAGTTGTCTTGCTGGGATCAATATCTGGCCATGGCCTTCGCCCAGTTGACCTACCGCGAGAGCCTACGCGACATCGAGGCGTGCCTGCGCTCCATCGGCAACAAGCTTTATCACATGGGATTCCGCAGCCATGTGGCACGCTCGACGCTGGCAGATGCTAACGAATCGCGGGACTGGCGAATCTACGCCGACTTTGCGCAAGTTCTGATCGCCATCGCGCGCCCGCTCTATGCACGCGATCCCATCGGCATCGATCTGGATCAGAGCCTGTATGCCTTAGACTCCACCACCATCGACCTCTGCCTCTCCTTGTTCCCGTGGGCTAAGTTTCGTAAGCACAAGGCCGCCGTCAAGCTGCATACCCTGCTGGACCTGCACGGCAACATCCCCACGTTTATCCGCGTTACCAGGGGTGCCGTGCATGATGTGAACCTCCTCGACGAGATCATGCCAGAGGCTGGGGCCTTCTACGTGATGGATCGGGGCTACATCGATTTCCAACGCTTATTCGTGTTCACGCTCAGTGCAGCCTTCTTCGTGGTGCGCACCAAGTCGAATGTATTGCTGCAGCGGCGCTACTCCCATCCGGTAGACAAGCGCACGGGCGTCTGCTCGGACCAGATCGTGATTCTGTCTTCCTTCGAGTCGGCCTCGGTGTACCCAGATGCGCTACGAAAGGTGAGCTACCGCGATGCTGAAACCGGCAAGCGGCTGAAGTTCCTGACCAACAACTTCACGCTTCCGGCGCTGACTATCGCCCGCATCTACAAGCAGCGCTGGCAAGTAGAGTTGTTCTTCAAATGGATCAAACAGCACCTCCGGATCAAGGCTTTCTACGGCACCAGCGAGAACGCGGTGAAGACGCAAATCTGGATCGCCGCGTCCGTGTATGTGCTGGTGGCGATCGTGCGCAAGCGCTTGGGTTTGGAATCCAGCCTCTATCAGATCCTACAGATTCTCAGCCTCACGCTCTTCGAGAAAACGCCCATTTTATGCGCCCTTCAGACGATCGATGAGGACGTCAATTTCGCGGAAAACGCCAACCAACTGATTCTCTTCGACTTTTAACCGGACAGCAGTGACATCTACATTACTAATGCGGGCGGCAATAGCGTGACAGTCCTTGACGGGAATAGCGATTCCATTATCAAGACCGTCCCCGCGGGTTCTACTCCTTACTTCGCTGCGGTGAACCCTGCAACCAATCAAGTCTATGTTGCCAATAACGGCAGCAACAACGTGAGCGTCATCGACGGCACGAGCAATTCCGTCATCAAGACGATTACAGTTGGGACAAGTCCCATCTTCCTTGCGGTGAACCCCGCAAACAACCAGATCTACGTTGCTAACGGGGGTAGCAATAACGTGACCGTCATAGACGGAACCAGCAATTCCGTCATCAAAACTATCACGGCTGGGACTAATCCCTTTGAGATTGCGGTTAACCCGACAACTAACCAGATCTACGTTGGTAATAAGAACAGTGATAACGTCACTGTTATTGACGGGACGAGCAACTCCGTCATAAAGACGGTCACGACGGGAACCGAGCCCTCCGCCCTCGCTGTTAACCCGGTGACGAACCAAGTCTACGTTAGTAATTACAACAGCAACAACGTCACTGTTATCGACGGGACGAGCAATTCCGTCATCAAGACCGTGACGGCAGGGACTAATCCTTATTTCCTGGCGGTTAACCCGGTCACCAACAAGATTTATGTTCCTAACTCGGGCAGCCAGAGCGTCACTGTCATCAACGGGACGACCAATTCCGTCATGACCACGCTAACGGTTGGGACCGGTACCAACTTCCTTACGATTAGCCCGGTGACCAACAAGGTTTATGCTACGAATCTAAGTGTCAATACGGTTTCGGTGATTGCCGGGGCTAATCCTACGGCACTGCAATTTGTGGCGGCCACGCCCTGCCGGTTGATGGACACTCGGCCGCAATACGGCGGCAACGGCCCGATCCAGGGTGGAAGTTCTGTGGCGTTCAACATTCCGCAACTTGGGGGATGTGGAATTCCGTCCACCGCCGCAGCCTATTCGCTCAATGTCACCGTCGTTCCGCACGGTTCTTTAGGCTACCTCACCATGTGGCCCACGGGCGAGGACCAGCCGCTGGTTTCCACCATGAACTCGGTGGACGGCCGGGTCAAGGCTAACGCGGCCATCGTGCCTGCAGGCTACCAGGGAGCGGTGAGCGTGTTCGCCAGCAACACGACCGACGTGGTGCTCGACATCGACGGCTACTTTGCGCCGGTGAGTGGGTCCACGTTGGCCTTCTATCCGCTGACTCCTTGCCGGGTGGCCGACACCCGCAACCCGAACGGCCAACTGGGAGGCCCGTACTTGAAGGCGGCGCAGGAACGCGACTTCCCGATCGAAGCCAGCCCGTGCGACATTCCCTCCACCGCAAAGGCCTTCTCGCTGAACTTCACTGCGGTACCGAGGAAGGGCACGCTGGGCTACCTGACGGTTTGGCCGTTGGGCCAGTCCCAGCCGGGTGTATCGACCCTGAACGCGCCGACGGGTGTGGTCACCGCCAATGCCGCCATTGTGCCAGCTGGTTACATCGGCAACGTCGCGGTATATCCCACCGACGATACCGACCTGGTGATTGATGTGAACGGCTACTTCGGGCCGGCAGGTGTGGGCGGGTTGTCGCTGTATCCCATGGGCTCCTGTCGCGTGCTGGATACACGCCTGACGGCAGGATGGTTCAGCGGAACGATTGGCAGCGACGTCGGCGACAGCGTGTGCGAACCACCGGAAGCAGCCGAGGCGTACGTCTTCAACGCCACGGTGGTGCCCCTAGGGCCGCTTGGCTATCTATCGCTGTGGCCCAACGGAGAGCTGCAGCCGGTGGTTTCGACGCTGAACGCGGGTGATGGGTCCATCACCTCGAACATGGCGATTGTGCCGACAGTGAATGGCTGGATCGACGCTTTTGCCCCAAGCCCGACGCAACTTATCCTGGACATTTCCAGCTACTTCGCGCCGTAGGCTGCAACAGGGCGGATCAAACGAGCGGTGGTCGCTCTGATGATCCGCCTTGTGCTGAGGCTCCACTCAAGCTTCTCTAGCTTGGGTGGGGTTTCTTTCTGCTCATCACATGCCTACACGATGTGGGTACATGCAGATTACGGCCGCGACGACGGTATCACGAAGGGGGTTCTTCCCCAGCCATACCCAACGTGCCTGGGCGGTTGCCCAAGCCAAACATCCCGAGGACCTAAAGGCCGGCTCTACCTAGTCGTGCACGCCATCCATGAACGCGCGCAGCTTGCGCGAGCGTGAGGGATGGCGCAGCTTGCGCAGCGCCTTGGCCTCGATTTGGCGGATGCGTTCGCGGGTGACGGCGAACGACTGGCCCACTTCTTCGAGGGTGTGCTCGGAGCCATCCTCCAGCCCGAAGCGCATCTTGATCACCTTCTCCTCGCGCGGCGTGAGCGTGCGCAGCACCTGCGCCGTCTGCTCCTTGAGGTTGACGTTGATCACCGCCTCCGCGGGCGAAACCACGGCGCGGTCCTCGATGAAGTCGCCGAGATGCGAATCTTCCTCTTCGCCGATCGGGGTCTCCAGCGAGATCGGTTCCTGCGCGATCTTGAGCACCTTGCGCACCTTGGCCACGGGAATGTCCATGCGCTTGGCAATCTCTTCCGACGTAGGCTCGCGCCCGAGCTCCTGCACCAGCTGCCGCGAGGTGCGGATGAGCTTGTTGATGGTCTCGATCATGTGCACCGGAATGCGGATGGTGCGCGCCTGGTCGGCGATGGCGCGGGTGATAGCTTGACGGATCCACCAGGTCGCGTAAGTCGAGAACTTGTAGCCGCGCCGGTACTCGAACTTGTCCACCGCCTTCATCAGGCCGATGTTGCCTTCCTGAATCAGGTCGAGGAATTGCAGGCCGCGGTTGGTGTACTTCTTGGCGATGGAGACCACCAGGCGCAGGTTGGCTTCGATGAGCTCGCGCTTGGCGAACTCGGCATCCACGTCGCCCTGCACGATTTCGCGCTGGGTGCGCTTCAGTTCGGCGAAGCTGCGCCCCGGCGTCGCGCTCCATGCGCTCCAGGTCGGCGCGGATCTGGCGTGACTGGCGACGCAGTTCCTTGCGAGCTTCTTCGGCGCGCGTCTGGTCGGCACGCTTTTCGAAGTTGACGGCCTGGCGGTCGAGCCCGCGCATGCTGTCAACCGTCTTGTTGACGCGATCGATAAGGCGCTTGCGCTCGGTGTTGGTGAAGCCTAGGCGGCGAATGACGCGCGAGATCTCGACCTGCTCGCGGCCCAAGGCCCAGCGGGTGCGGCGAAATCCGCGCGGATTTTTCTTCTGCGAGATGTCGGCCAGCTTCTCCATCAGCTGACCCGACTTCTTGTAGTGGCGGCTGAGCTCCTCAATCCTTCCCGTGATGTCGTTCAGCCGGTTCTGCACCACCTCGTCGGTGATTTCCTCTTCGTCGAAGAGAACCACTTCCTTGATGGAGCGCACGCCGCGGGTGAGGTCCTCGCCGATGGCGACGATCTCGCGAATCACGATGGGTGAACGGGAGAGCGCCTTCAGAACGCGCAGCTGGCCGCGCTCGATGCGCTTGGCAATTTCTACTTCGCCTTCACGCGTAAGCAGTGGAACCGTGCCCATCTCGCGCAGATACATGCGAACGGGGTCGTTGGTTTTTTCCAGCGCGCCTGGCGTGAGGTCGAGTTCAAGGTCTTCGCCCGCTTCCAGCTCGGCATCGAACTTCTTGTCGAGGGAGCCAGGCATCTTCGGCCCTTCGAGCACATCGATGCCTTGCGTGCCGATGGTCGTCAGCAAGTCCTCGAGGTCGTCGGGCGAATGCAGATCGTGCGGGATCAGTTCGTTGACCTCATCGTAGGTGAGGTATCCCTTTTCCTTTCCCGCGTCGACTAATTTTTTGATGTCGTCAAACTTATCGTCTAGAGCCAAATCGGATTGTCCTCAACATGACGCCGTATCACAGGCGTTCATTGCTTGTGTGCACACAGAAGGCGGGACCGGTACTGCAGAACCGGCAGACACAGAAACTTATGGAGTTTATCACAGGCCAGGCCCGCCTCCTAGCCTTTTCTTGCGGAACGCACAACTTTGGTAAACACTCGGATGGTTCCGCGATCATCATCCGAGGAGTCGTAAACCCTCCATAAAATTAGATGTTACACCCCGAACGTTGGGTTCACCCTTTTTTGTCAATCACTTAGGTGGATGACCGCGATTCGGCTAGGCGCTCTCGCTCATGGCTGTCATCGCCCTCCGCAGCTTCACCCGCTCCTGGAGCAGCCGTGCTGCCGAAGCCGGATCCTGGCGGCGCTCGGCGTCCTTCAACTGCTGTTGCAGTTCCTCGAGCTGCCGCCGAAAGAGCCGTCGGCGCAGGGAACGGATCGCGCTTTCCAGCAACTCGGGAGTCAGTTCCTCGCGTTCATCCATCAGCACGGCCGCCAGCACGTTGCGATCGGGTTCCTCCAGTGACAGCGACATGGGATCGAGACCCTGCTCTTGCGCCCGCAGTAGTGCGTCGATGAGAGCTTCAGCCGCCGAGCCTTCGTGCAGCCGTTCGCGGGTGAGCGCAAAATGCGCCTGACGTTCAGGCTCGAAATCGAGGTCCTGGCCACCACGGTCGCTCACCGGACTGTGCGCCAGCTCGCGGTTGGCAAGCGCGCGAACCAGTACTCGCTCGGCATCGGCGAGCGTCGCGCTACCAGAGGCGCTCACCTGCGCGGACGATCGCGAACGCGCGGCGTGGCGCAGCTCCTGGCGCAATACTGCGGAGTCGATACCCAGCCGATGCGAAATCTCGTTGGCCAACTCGTCACGTACAATGCGGCTTGGCACTCGCTGCACGTGCGGCAGGAGATAGTTCAACGCTTTCACTTTGCCCTCAGGAGTGCGGGTGGAGAATTGCGCGCGGGCGCGCTCGATGAGGTAGTCGAAGTATTTCTGTGAGTGCGCTAGCGCCTCGCCGTACGCCGCGGTTCCCTTGCGACGAACATAGAGATCGGGATCGAAGCCGATCTCAAGGGTGAGAACTTTGATCTGGAAATCTTCGCTGATCAGCAGGGCCAGGGAACGCTCGGCGGCAGCGGCGCCGGCGGTGTCGGGATCGAAGTTGACCACGACGTTCTTGCTGAATCGCCCCAGCAGGCGTGTCTGCAGCTCGGTGAAGGCAGTGCCCGAGCTGGCGATCACGTTCCGGAATCCTGCCGTGTACACCGAAATGCAATCCATCTGGCCTTCAACCAGGACGGCGTAGTCAAGCTTGCGTATCGCGTCCTTGGCTTTGTCAAGGTTGAACAGCACCCGCGACTTCGAATAGATCGGCGTCTCCGGGGAATTCAGGTACTTCGGTCCGGCCTTCTCGTCGGTCGCCAGCGTGCGGCCGGTAAAAGCGATGACCTTGCCGGTTTCATTGCAAATGGGAAACATCACACGGTTGCGGAACTTGGAGTAAACAGTTGTCAGTTGTCGGTTGTCAGTTGTCGGTGCGGCGGTTGCATCTGCGCCTTCTGACAACTGACCACTGACAACTGGCGACTGACTCTTGTCTTTCCACGAGAACAGCCCCGACTCGCGCAGCAGCTCTTCCTCATATTGTGCGCGCAGCACCTCGCGCAACAGAAAGCCCGAATCAGGCGCGAAGCCCATGCGGAACTCGGCGATGATCGCAGGAGTGATGCCTCGCGAGGCAAGGTACTCGCGCGCGTGCGCCGCTTCTGGCTTACGCAGTTGCTCCTGGAAGAAGGTGCAGGCGCGCTCGTGGATGTCCAGCAGCCCGCCGCGCAGTTTGGCGACGCGCTCCTCCTCAGGCGAGGAGAAGCTCATCTTGGGCATGGGAATTTTCAGCTTGTCCGCGATCAGGCGAACAGCTTCGGGGAAGGTGATGTTCTCGATTTTCTGCACGAAGCTGAAGACATCGCCGGATGCGCCGCAGCCAAAGCAATGGAAGAATTGCCGCGAAGCGTGCACCGACATCGAGGGTGTTTTTTCCTGATGAAACGGGCACAGCCCGATGAAGTTCTGCGCGCCCGCTTTGCGCAAGGTGACGTATTCGCCCACAATGCGGACGATGTCAGCCTGCTGCTTCAGGGTGTACGCAAAATCCCCGGGATTCGCCATGTTCTAGTAGTTTGCAGCAAAGCGCAGAGGTATTCAGCCGGAATCGGATTGCGATTGTGGAATACCCTGTGGATATTGGCCACAAACTAGTGGATTGCGGTGGATTACCCGCCCGCAGACACCACGCCCATCAACATGATCGGCGAAGTGGGCTTGTCGGAGCCGGCCTCGTTCTCGACCGTAATCGCGAACGCCTTGGCTTCGACGCCCTCGGGCATGGGATGGTCCATCATCATGGCGTTACCGTGATCGTCGGGCTTGAAAACGCCGGCCGGCAGGGGCGCGCCTTGCATGGGAATGATCCACAACTCGTAGGCCTTACCTTCGGGCACCGGGGGCAGATTGCTGGCCATGAAGATCATGCGCTTTTGCGATGGACTGAAGATGGCCGTGCCGCTCGGCTGTCGCGGCGCCTTCATCGGATTCAGGGAAACGTGTACGGCATCCGGCGATTGGAGCAGCCGCATTTGCTGGTTCAGACGATCGAGTTGCACCGCCTGGTCCTGGTTGCGGTTTGTGAGTTCGGCGAGCTGACCGTTCATCGCACGGTTGCTGCGCCACATCCCGATTGCGACAAAGAACAATGCCACCGCGGCGAAGGCCGGAACCCAGGCCCACCACAAGCTTCGCCGGGGAAGCTCAACTGGCGCGGGCGAGGGGACAGCGTCGCGGCTCGGCGGCGATGGCGCGCATCAGGCGTTCCTTGCTGCGCGCAGGAGGCTGCGGCCCGCTGCTCGATAAGCCGAGCAGCCCAAGGTCGCCACGCAAGGCCTGCAATTCGCGACGGCAGGCGGCGCAGGTGTGCAGGTGCTCCTCCAGAGATTCTCGCTCGCTGCCGGCCAGCTCGCCCAGCGCGTACAGCGCCAGGTCATCGCGCGAATTGTTCGTGCGTCTTCATCACGCAGTCTTCATCATGCAAATCGGGCGCGCAACTGCTGCAGTCCGCTGCGAATGCGCGTCTTGATCGTGCCCAAGCGGCTCGCCCGTTTTCTCCGCAATCTCCGAATGGGTGAGGCCCTGGAAAAACGCCATCTCCAGCGCAGTGCGCTGATCAGGATTCATCTCCGCCAACGCACCACGAATTTTCTCCACCACCAACGCACGCTCGGTCTCGTCGCGCAGATCAGGGCCGCTGGTAATGACACATTCCTCTATGTCCGTTTCCGGCCGCCGCTTGCGCAGGCGGTCAATGGACCGATGCCGCGTAATCACCGCCAACCATGCTGCCAGGCTACCCCGGCTGGCATCGAACGCGTCCGGGTTGCGCCATAGTTGCAAGAATACGTCCTGCAGCACGTCCTCGGCAGCCGGCGGCATCTTGCAGAACCCGCAACGCTACCGCGTAAACCACCTTGGCATACCGGTCGTAAAGCTCGGACATGGCCTGCTGGTCGCCCGCACGAAGACGCGCTATCAGGCGCATCTCGTCCGCCGCGTCGCCCCGGGGCCGTGAACTCTTCTCGACAGGATCCATAGAGTAATACGTCTGAGAATGGCTGACAGATTGCTACGGCCGCACCGGCCAAGAACATGTTCGCGGAACTCTGCTGCCGGTGTAAGATCCGCCCGCTATTCTGGCCTCGTATTCGAGGCAGCAAACGGAAACCACGAGAACATATCAGTAAATGCTTCGGCGGACAACTGGGGCGAGTGCGAACCGCAGACTCCGAGTTCTGTCTCTGGGTTGATGTTTTCTCCTAATCCGGTAGTGGCGAGTTGCGAGTTGAGTAACTAACCGCGGATTTGCGCAGACCACGCGGATTGGAATTCCTTTTCAGATCCGCGTCTTCGGCATAGATCCGCGGTTGCTTTCATTATCGTTGGAACTTCATTTCCACGGTCACCTGCACAGGCACAGGGCTTCCGTTCTTCTCCGCCGGCTTGAATTTCCATTTCTTGACGGTTGCGACCGCAGTTTGTTCGTAGGCCCGCTCGTCGCTGCGCAGCACCCGCACGGCTGCAACCCGCCCATTGGCACCGACGCCCACCAGCATCACTACCGTGCCGTGGCTTTCCGCATCCACTGGCAGGTCCGGAAATTTAGGGTCAGGAGCATGGATCGCCTTGGGAGGTTTGATTCCCGCGGTGACGCGTTCAAAGCGAGAGAAGGTTTGGTCATCCGAAAAATCGGCAGGCGAAGTTGAAAGAGTCGAGGAGGACTCGGAGTGCGAGTCAGTGGTCTGCGCCCAAGAGACAGCAGAGAATGAGGAGAGTGATAGCGCCAGCGCCATCAGCAAAAGTATGCGCATCGAAGCCCTGAGGTCATGCAAAAGGTACCGTTATCTTAACCCGACGCCGGTATTGAACCGCGACCAGTGATTTGAACCGCAGGCGGATCAGTACAGCCTAAATGTCATCTCCATGTTGAACTGCACGGCTACCGGCTCCGAGGGAGACCAGGTTGCCGCGTATTGTAAACTGAAACCACGTTCCTAATCCCTCCGTTTGCCCGAATGCACACGGTTCCCCTAACAGGAAGGGCAGTTGTTTTGAGCAAGAGTCTTCGCAACATCGCCATCATCGCGCACGTGGACCACGGCAAGACCACGCTGGTGGATGCCATGCTGAACCAGAGTGGCACCTTTCGCGCCAACGAGGCCCACGTCGAGCGGGTGATGGACTCCAATGAACTGGAGCGCGAGCGCGGCATCACCATCCTCGCCAAGAACACGGCCATTTTCTACCATGACATCAAGATCAACATCGTGGACACCCCTGGACACAGCGATTTCGGTGGCGAGGTGGAGCGCGCCCTCAAGATGGTGGATGGCGTCATGTTGCTGGTGGACGCCAGCGAAGGCCCGCTGCCGCAGACCCGCTACGTGCTGAGCAAGGCGCTCGAGGCCAAGCTGCCTCCCATTCTGGTGATCAACAAGATCGACCGGCCTGACGCGCGTCCGCAGGAAGTGCTCAATGAGGTGTACGACCTGTTTATTGACCTCGACGCGGCGGAAGACCAGCTCGATTTTCCCGTGCTCTACACCAACGCCAAGTTGGGGACGGCTTCGGCCAGCGCAGACAGGCCAGGCGAGAATTTGCAGCCGCTCTTCGAAGCTATCGTCGATACCATTCCTCATCCGCAGGGCGATGCGGATGGCCCACTGCAAGTGCTGGTAGCGAATCTCGATTACAGCGACTATCTCGGCCGCCTGGCCATCGCGCGCGTCTTCAACGGCACGCTGCGCACCGGTGAAGATGTCGCCATCGCTAAGCGCGACGGCTCTCTGGAGAAGATCAAGATTACGAAGCTATTCTCGTTCTCCGGGTTGAAGCGGACCGACATAGACGTGACAGAGTTGGGCGACATCGTGGCGGTTGCGGGGGTGACGGGAATCAATATCGGCGAGACCATCACCGACATCGAGAACCCGGCGCCTTTGCCGGTCACAACTATCGACGAGCCGACCATCGCTATTCAGTTCATGGTGAACACGTCGCCGTTTGCGGGGCGCGAAGGGCAGTACGTTACCTCGCGCAATTTGCGAGAGCGCCTGGAAAAAGAGCTGCTGACCAACGTCTCGCTCCGCGTGGAAGATACGGAGAGCACTGACTCCTTTAAAGTGATGGGCCGCGGCGAGCTGCAACTGGCAATTTTGATCGAGATGATGCGGCGCGAGGGTTTCGAGCTGGCGGTGGGCAAGCCCGAAATCGTGACCAAGCAGGTTGACGGCAAGCTGATGGAGCCGGTGGAGCGGCTGACTATCGACGTGCCCGAATCGTTCGTCGGGGTGGTGATCGAGAAGCTGGGCGCGCGCAAAGCGCAGATGCAGAAGATGCACAATCACGGTTATGGCCGGGTGCGTATGGAATTCGTGATTCCGAGCCGCGGCCTGATTGGCCTTCGCAGTGAGTTGCTCACGGACACGCGAGGAACGATTGTGATGAACTCACTGTTCGACGGCTACACCGAGTGGCAAGGCGATATCCCACATCGTGTGACTGGGGCGCTAGTTGCGGACAGGGGCGGCCACACCACGGCTTATGCGCTCTGGGGTTTGCAGGAGCGCGGTGAGATGTTCGTCGGTCCCGGAGTTGAGGTTTATGAAGGCATGGTCGTGGGCGAGAACTCGCGCGACAACGATCTGGTGGTGAACATTGTTCGCGAGAAAAAGCTGACCAACATGCGCTCCTCGACAGCCGATGATGCGATCCGGTTGGTGCCGTTCAAGAACCTGAACCTGGAACAAGCAATTGAGTTCATCGCTGACGACGAGCTGGTCGAGGTCACGCCGAAGTCGTTGCGCCTGCGGAAGAAGATCCTGCAGGAGAATCGGCGACCGCGCCGCAATGCGCAACCGGCCGGGGTTGAGGCGCAATAGTGCTCCCATTTTGGGACTTCCAAGTGTGAAAAGGCGGTTGCTTTTGCGCTGCAAGCGAGCGCACAATCGAGGCACTCGAACACATAACCCTCCTGGCAACTTCCCCCCCAAGTTGAGGACAGGATGACACTCTGATAGGCAGATTTCGCTTCGAAATGGAGACTATATTGATGTCGAGCCCGGGGCAGTTAGGGATGAGGATTTTCGGGACCATTCTGCGAACGGCAGTTGCCGCTCTGGCATTGGGGATCGGGTTTGCGGTCGCTGTAACCATAGTGGCGCAAGCCCAAACATACAGCGTAATCCACAACTTCGCTGAAGGACTAGACGGGGACGAACCCGCGGCCGGCCTGACTCTTGACGCAGCGGGGAATCTGTACGGAACCACCTTTGAGGGCGACTACCTCACGGGCACAGTTTTCAAGCTAAGATACAAAAGCTCCAGCTGGGTCTTGAGCCCGCTCTTCCTCTTTACCAAGGGAGGCAGCGGCGGGGCCATTCCTTATGCGAGGGTGATCTTAGGCAAGGACGGTTCTCTCTACGGTACGACGGGATTCGGAGGGAATCCGCAAAATTGCCCTGACGGTTGCGGTACGGTCTTCAACCTGAAACCTACGCCTACCCCTCCGACGACTCCGTTGACCCCGTGGGTGGAGACTCCGCTTTATCGGTTCGGCGGAGGCAACGATGGAGCCAACCCCTACGGCGCGGACATCATTTTCGATCAGGCAGGCAATATTTATGGCACCACTTACAACGGTGGCACGGGAGCTTGCGCCGGGGGTTGCGGTACTGTCTACAAACTCACACCTTCAAATGGCAGCTGGACGGAGAGCGTTCTTTACAGCTTCACTCAAGGTGGCGACGGGCAACATGCCTGGGGCGGCGTGATCTTCGACCCATCCGGCAACCTTTATGGCACGACTGTCTACGGCGGCGCTTACGGTTACGGCGCAATCTACAAGTTGACGCCGTCGGGTTCCGGCTGGACCGAGAGCATTCTCTACAGCTTTAACGGTGGAACGGACGGAGCGAATCCGTACGCCGGTCTCATTTCTGACCAAGCGGGCAATCTTTACGGAGCTACTGGTTTTGCGGGATCCGGCAACGGAGGCACGGCCTTCGAGTTAGCTAGCTCGGGCGGCGGATGGGCGTTTAATGTGCTGTACAGCTTCACTGGCGCCAGCGGCCAGTTCGCCGCCGGACCTGTGGCCAATCTTGCTTTCGACACCGCTGGCAACCTCTACGGCACGACACACGGAGACGGACCGTACAACTACGGCACAGTTTTCAAGTTGACTCCCGCAAGCGGAAGTTGGAACTATTCTTCGCTTCACGATTTCACGGGGGGCGTCGACGGTGGATATCCGCGGAGCAATATCATATTCGACAAGAATGGCAACATGTACGGCACGGCGGCCGGAGGGGGAACGATGAACTACGGCGTCGTGTTTGAAATTACACCTTAGCTGAGATAACGAACGGGGACGTCCCTGGGATCCGCTCCACGACAAGCAGCCGTCAGTAGTGCCTTCCGCAACCTGCTGCGCAATCCATCTGTCCGGGTGCTCGCGCTGGTTTTCTTGTTCACCACGGCAGCGGGGTACGAGGCCTTCAGTCTATCCGCGTTGGGCGACATGGACGTGTGGTCCCACCTGCGCACGGGCATCTGGATATTGCAGAACCATGCAGTGCCGCGTACCGGCCTCTTTTCGCAGTACCACGACCTTCCCTGGATGGCCCACAGTTGGGGCTTTGACGTGTTGCTTGCTGCAGCTTACAAGCTGACGGGGCTGCGCGCCCTTCCGGTGTTGTTGATGGTTTTCAGAGTCGCGCTCGCGCTAGTCTTCTTCTTGTTGGCGCGTGGTTCGCGGCAGAATTTCTGGCCCGCGGTATTGCTGGCAGCCTTCGCTCAATACCCCATCTCCGGCCTGCAACTGCAACCGGCGCTCTGCTCAATTCTGTTGTACGCCATCGAATTGGCCCTCCTGTTTCATGCGCGGAGGACAGGCAGCAGTACGCCCACTGCTCTGGCTGCCGCTGTTGTTCGCCATCTGGGCAAACCTGGACACCCAGTTTGTCTACGGCTTGTTGGTAATGTTTCTGCTCTTGGCGGCGCTCGTCGCGGAGGAGATCGGCCGCCGCTATGGAGCACCCTGGCTTATAGGACATTCGCCGGCCATGCCGCTAGGGGTGACGGCAGCGTTGACCGCTGCTTCTCTCTTCGCCACCCTGCTGACGCCCTATACCTACCATGGCTATGCGGTTGCGCTGAAGAACTTTGGCCCATCGGCTTTGGTGGCGTATCTTCCCGAACTCGGTGCAGTCGGCTTCCGGCGGCCGGCGGAGTACGCGCTTTTGCTGCTGGCGATGATGGCGTTCTTTTCTTTGGGGCGGCGCCACGCGCGTGATCTGTTTCAACTGGTTCTCATGATCGTAAGCGCGGTGGTCTCTTTTCCTGATCGTCGTCACTCCTGGCTGGTCGCTGTGGCCTCGGTGGCGGTGATTGGGGATGCGCTTGCCAGCGAGCATATCGGAGCCCGGGCAGGAGGGCACCCGAATGTGGAAGATGCAGAATCTTGTCACGGCAGGGCTTGTGCCCGTGGTCCTGGTGGTGGCCATGATCAGCCGCATTCCTTCCAGCCGAGAGGCATTGCTGACCCGCGTTGGGAGAAGCTTGCCGGTGCGGGCCTGTGACTACATTCGCGAGAACCACCTTCCCGGACCGCTGTTCAACGCCTATGAGTGGGGAAGCTTTCTGACCTGGTATTTGCCCGAGCATGCCGTGGTCATCGACGCACGTAACGACTTATACGGCGACGAGATCAACCTTCGTTATTTCAAACTGACCCACGCCGAGATCCCTCTTTCCCGCGACGTCAACTTTGTCTATGCTCGCATGATTTTCCTGCAACGAACCTCCCCGATGGCCGTGGCGCTCAGTGCGGCACCCAAATTCAAGGTTGTGTACCAGGATGATCTGGCGACGGTCCTGGTTCCACAGAACGAATGACCCCGCGGCGGGCGATCACTGCAACCCACAAGATGCGGCTAGCGGCGAACGAAAACCACCGCCACTCCATCCTGATAAATGAGTTCAAAGCGAGGGTCGGCGGTCAAGAACTTGACCAGAATATTCTTTTGCTGCAATAGGACCAGTCGCGATTCGTTCAGATAAGGATCGTCCCGGTAGGACACGCCCCTCGCCGTAAGCGTGAAGCGCTCATCGATCTGCGTCGCCATACAGGTCGGTACGTCCGTCGATCGCCACGGGGTAGTCCGGCATGGACCAGATGAGGTAGCTGCCCCAGTCGAAAGTGTTGTAGAGCGGGCCAGGGCGGGGGTTCTCGCTCAAGAACTTGACGGCGTTGACAGGAACTTCTCTGTGAAGGGCCCGTTCGAGCCCGGAAGGATTGAAGCCCGCGCTGGGCGCCAACAGCCACAATGCCACTATCACAATCCCAGCCACAACCAGGTTCTCTGGGAGCGTCTCCTCTGGATCGCGTACCCCCTCGCGCGCCGGAAAGTCGGCGATGCAGGCTATGGCGGGAATGCAGACGAACCAGGCGTCGCGAATCGTGCGGAAGGCCACCGCGCTGGCGACAGCCAGCAGTAGCAGCTTGAACAGATCGACCGCCTTCCTCCATCCCACGGCAATAAATCCAGCGGCCGCAAGCAGGAGCTCCGCATAATGGCTGTAGTGATGAAAATCTGGGGGCTGCAGCTCGCTAACCAGCATGTACGCAGCCTTCGACTTCGAATATGTATAGATCACCCCATACAGGTGATAGGAATATGGCCCGATACAAGTTGCCAGCAAGCAGGCGGCGAAAATGACGGTCAGTTCCCGTGCCGGAAGCGTAGGCGGTAGCAGGAAACCGGGTGCGACTCCCAGAGAACCTGCCAGCCGCTGTAGCAGATTGACGGCGACGAACAGGCCCAGGACGAAGATGCCATAGATGAATTGGATGTGAAGGTTCGACCACAACAGAAAGATCGGCGGCAACCAGTAGAGCAGCTGCACACGGCCACTGCGATTCGCCTCCAGAATCAGCGTAAGCGTTACGGTGAACAGCACCATGGAGCAACAACGCAATGCATAGGCCGGTATGAGGAAGGCGAAGCAGGCGGCGCTGGCCAGCAGGCACGAAAGCCAGAACCGGCCGGAGAGACGAAGAACCATCCAATAGACGCTATACGCGACAGCCATCGTCATCAGGGTTTCGAATATCGCGATACCCATGACGCCAAACCACGCGTAGACGCGCGAGAGCAGGACCTCATAACCCCAGCTATAGGCGATCCAGGGCCGGTCGCCGGCGGTACGCGAAAATAGGCCGGTGTGAGGAAAGGCACGGTGCTGGACGATCCAATCCCCCGTCCTGAGGTGTACCCAGACGTCCAAATCAAGGACCCAGAACTTCAGGTTGAAACAAATCAGGCCCAGCGTGATCAGGAGTCCGGCAAGGACGAACAGTTGCAGCACGCGCCATCGCCAACGGTGGCGCATCCTGGCCAGCCTTCATTAGGTTGCTGGCTCCAGCTCGATGGCTTGGGTGGCTGGCTTTCGTCTTTCTGTCTCCAAGCGGCGGACGCCATTCACCCTCCCGAGTTCGATGATTCTACCAGCCAAGCGATAGAGAGCACGATTATCGTGTACACTATAACCGTATGAAAAACATCACGCTCAGCGCCGATGAAGACCTGATTGAGCAGGCGCGGCTGGTCGCCCGCTCACAGCGCAAGACCCTCAATGCCGCCTTTCGAGAATGGCTTCTGCAATTCACCGCTCAGTCCGGCGATTGCCAGGAGGTGGACGCTCTTATGAGGCGGCTCCATCACGTCAATGCTGGCCGCCGCTTCAGCCGGGACGAGATGAATGAACGCTAGGTTCTTTTTGGATACAAACATCTTCGTCTATTCCTTCGACCGAGCTTCTGAGGCGAAGGTCCAGCGCGCGACGCAGCTGATACAGCAAGCAGTGGCGACGCGGAAGGGCATCGTGAGTTACCAGGTGGTACAGGAGTTTTTTAACGTTGCCCTGCGGCGATTTTTGCAGCCCATGAGTGCCGCGGAAGCGGAACAATATCTGGGGACAGTGTTCCGGCCACTGCTGGCTGTGCAGTCTTCGCAGGCCCTGTACTCAGAAGCGCTTCGCTTGAAAGACAAGCACAAGTTACCTTGAGTATGACTCCTTGATCGTTGCGGCCGCATTGGAAGCGAGATGCAGCGTCCTCTACAGCGAGGATTTCCAGAACGGACAGCGCTTTGGCGATCTGCAGATTGAGAACCCCTTCTCTCAGTAGGAAGCGGCCCCAGTTAGTTCTTGTCAGCCGGAAAGGGCCAACAGTCCTGGGGATGTGATCGGCAAGTGTTTCTTGATTCCCGTTTTCGAGCAGACCGCGAGCGACTAAGACAGGGTTAGGGTCGCCGCTGCTCCGCCGCTGCGCGCAGCCGCGAGCTGAGCCGCCCAGTGATCATCAATCCCAGCATCCGGAAGTCGCTGATGAATGACCAGAATGGGTGGCCAAACGTCGCGGGCGTGTTCTTCTCCAGCAGGAAGTGCCCGGTCCAGGCGAAGCCGTAGCCCAGCGGGATCCAGAGCAGGGCATACCAGGGATGATGGGTCGCGAAAGCCACAATCGCAACGACGAGCCCCAGCGAAGTTCCGATGGCGTGCATCCAGCGATTTCCCGCGTCGCTGTGCTGCTCCAGATAAAAGGCGAAGAACTCATCGTAGGAACGGAATGTTCGAGGCTCGGTCATCGCAACCTCCGCACGGCCGGTCGTCTCAATCGCGAAGTGTACTACGTACGGCGGCGATTTCGCGAAACGGTTAGTATCTTGAGCTAGGTATGAAGGTCAGGATGCATCCTCGCAAACTCTCTCACTTCATATTCGCCTTGCTTTGGTCGGTTTCCTCACTGGCGCAGAGTCCCTTTGCGCCGAAGGTATCGGGGCCACTGTCGCAAAGAGTCGTGGCTTACCAGATCGAGGCGAAATACGATCCCGCGCAGCATACAGTTGACGCCACCGAGACCCTCACCTACCGCAATCTCACCGGCCAGCCACTCAACCGCTTTCCCTTCCATCTGTACCTGAACGCGTTTCAGCCAAAGTCCACCTGGGTGCGCGAGGCGCATCGCGACGGCAACTTCCGCTCCAGCCGCTTCGAGAATTGGGAGCCGGAAGACTCGGGCTCCAACGAGGTCACTTCGTTCGAAGTCGTCGGCATGGGCGACCTTACCAAGCAGATGAAATTCATCTCGCCCGACGACGGCAATCCCGATGACAAGACCGTTTTCGAGGTGCAGTTGCCGCGTCCGGTAGCGCCCGGCCAGGATGTCGAGTTCAGAATTAAGTTCCGCGCCAAGTTTCCCGAGGTTGTCGCCCGCACTGGATACAAACGCACATTCCTGCTCGCCGGACAATGGTTTCCTAAAGTCGGTGTCTGGTGGCAGGGCGCATGGAACTGCCACCAGTTTCACGCCATGACCGAATTCTTCGCCGACTTCGGCACCTACGACGTGAAGATCACGTTGCCGAAGAACTACGTCGTCGGCGCAACCGGTGTACAGACCAGCGACAGCGACAACGGCAACGGCACAAAGACGGTCGCCTTTCATGCAGAAGATGTCCACGACTTCGCGTGGACCGCCGATCCAAACTTCAAAGTGATCGACGGCGAGTTCGACGGCAGCGTCGGGCCGGTGAAGATTCGCCTCCTCAGCTATACCAGCCACAAGAGTTCCTGGCAGCGCTACGTGGATGTGCTGAAGGGCAGCATGCAGCGTTTCGACCAGTGGTACGGGCCGTACCCGTATGCGCAAATCACCGTGGTCGATCCTCCGCACGGCGCCGACGAGGCCGGCGGCATGGAGTATCCGACGTTCATCACGGCGGGCACGGAATGGTTCACCTTCAAAGGTGATCATGAGACTGAACTGGTCACCGAGCATGAGTTCGGACACCAGTACTGGTACGGGATGGTGGCGACTAACGAGTTCGAGAACGGCTGGCTGGACGAAGGCATCAATAGCTACACCGAAGTGAAGGTGCTGGGCAGCATCTACGGCCGCAACGCGAGCAGCTTGAACCTGCTGGGCGTACAGGAGGGCGATGCCTCGGTACTCAGGGGATATTATTTGCCGGTCGCCGAAACTGACTCGCTCGCGCGCCCCAGCTACACCGACATGAGCATGAGATCGTACGGCGGCGTCACCTATGGAAAAACGGCCTGCATGCTGGTTTCGCTGGAGGCGATCGTCGGCGAGCAGACGCTCAAAAATGCACTGCACACATATTTCATGAAGTACCGCTTCACCCATCCCACACAGGAAGACTTCCTGCGAACGGTGAACGAGGTTGCCGGCCGCGACCTGAAATGGTACTGGGACCAGGCGGTCTATGGCACGCAGGTATTTGACTACGCGGTGCTGCGTGCCGACTCGACTCCGACCGACTGGTACGAGAAGGACGCAACGGAAAAGCCGGGCGAGACCACCTATGAGACCCAGGTCATCCTGCAGCGGAAGGGCGACTTTATTTTTCCGGTCGAGGCCGAGATCAAGTTCGACAACGGCGAGAGCACGCGCGAACGCTGGGACGGCAAAGATCGCTGGGTGCGCTACGTGTATCGCAAGAAGGCGCAGGTGCAGTCAGTGGAACTCGATCCCGGCCACGCGATCACGCTGGACGGAAATTACCTGAACAACAGCTATGTAACCAAGGAGCAGCGAGGAGCGACCGCAAAGATCGCAACCTACTGGATGTTTCTGACGCAACTCCTAGCCCACTTGTTGAGCTGGCTGGTGTAGCAGAGGAGACCATGGCGGACGACAATCGAGGATTGGTGGCAGCGGGAGCCAGACTGGTGTGGCGTCGCCGAGGTCTCTTGTGGTGGATCTTCGCGGTGAATTTCGTACTAGGCGCGATGGGCACATTGCTCATGGCGAGGGAACTCAACCGAGCGCTGAAGCACAGCCTCGCAGGCGAGCAGCTCTTCAGAGGTTTCGACTTGGGAATGTTCTACGAACTGGTGCGCCTGCCCGAGGTAAAGCTGCTTCGCTTCACAACTGGCTCCTACGGGTTCGCGGCCCTGTTCGCTCTCTTTATGCTGTTTGTCAGTGGCGGAATTCTGGAAACTTATCGCCAGGGCCGTCGCCGGATCGCCACGGGTGACTTCTTCGCTGCGTCGGGCGCCTTCTTCTGGCGTTTCGTGCGGCTCATGCTCTTCTCACTTGTCCCCTTCGCTCTGCTGGGCAACGCATACCTGGGCCTCGAAACAGGCTTCAGACTACCTCGGCGACAAGGCGGTCGCCGATCAAGTCGGCTTTGTCATCTGGCTGGCTGGGCGTCATCATTCTTGTTCTGCTCACGCTGTTTGTGCGGCTGTGGTTCGACATTGCCAAGGTGCACGCCGTCGCCAGCGATGAGCGCCGCATGTTCCGGAGCGCTTGGAGGGGCCTCGCCGTCACGCGGCGGCAGATAAGGGCCCTGCTGTGGATGTATCTGCGCATCAGCATGGTTGCTTGGGTGACCGCTGCTGGTCGCGTTCCTCATCTGGACGAAGCTTCCGCCGACCGCGGTCTGGGCGACGTTTGTGCTGCTCGAACTGGTGATGCTGGCGCAATTGGGAGCGCGGCTGTGGCAGATGGCGAGCGCGACCGTGTGGTACCAACAGCACGTCGTAGCGGTCCGCGCCGATTCGGCGGATTTCCCACCCTCGGAGCCGAAAGAAGTGATTGAGCCCGACCCGCAGTTAGCACTGTATCCCGAGACGGAATTGCCGCCTGCCGACGCCTGACACAAAAACGGGGCGCTCGCAGCGCCCCGTCTTCATTCCCTGAGGTCAGCCCTTAATCCACTGACCCAAATGATTTCAGGTCTTCCGGTCCATCTGTCACCGCGACCTTCTCTTTGCCCTGAACCATTACCCGGACCGATTCCACCACGTCCGGATTGGCCAAGGTGGTGATATCTCCAGTGTTCATGTTGTTGGAGAGGGCGGCGAGAATACGCCGCATGAGCTTGCCGGAGCGTGTTTTCGGCATATCCGGAACAATGAGAATCCGTCGCGGGCGGGCAATCTTGCCAATCATCGTTTCAATGACGTGATTGACCTTGTCCAGGATCTCCTGATGCTGAGTCGGCAGTACATCAGGCTGCAAGACGATATAGACCTCGGGCACGCGGCCTTTGATTTCGTCCACCACCGGCACCACCGCCGCTTCTGCCACCTCGGGAACCGTCAGGCACGCAGACTCGATTTCCTTTGTGCCCAGGCGGTGGCCAGCCACGTTGATGACGTCATCCACGCGTCCCAGGATCCGGAAATATCCGTCCACGGCCAGCACGGCTCCGTCCGCGGCAAAATAGGGCCAGTCCTGCCAGTTCTTGCTGTTGGTATCCTTGCAGTACTTAGCGTAGTACTGGGCGACGAAGCGCTCGCGATCACCCCAAATGGTTTGCATGATCCCGGGCCAGGGATTGCGAATGCAGATGTTCCCCGCCTTCCCCGAACCGGCGTGCACCTCCTCTCCCATTTCGTCGAGGATCATGGGGTAGATGCCCGGCATACCCGGCCCCGCGCTTCCCGGCTTCATGGGATCCAGCGCCGGCTTGGTGGTGCAGAGGAACCCTCCGTTTTCGGTTTGCCACCAGGTGTCCACAATCACGGCCTCACCTTTGCCCACCGTTTCGTAATACCAGCGCCAAACCTCGGGCTCGATGGGTTCTCCCACCGTGGTCATGTGCTTGAAATGGTAGTTGTACTTGGTGGGTTCATCGTGACCGGACTTGCGCAACATGCGGATGGCCGTCGGCGAGGTGTGGAAGATGTTGACATCCAAGCGCTCGGCGATTCTCCATACCCTGCCGGCGTCGGGATAGGTAGGAACACCTTCGTAGATGACGCTGGTGGCGGCCAGGGCCAAGGGTCCATAGACAATGAACGAGTGACCGGTAATCCAGCCGATGTCGGCCATGCACCAGTACACATCTTCGGGGTGGATGTCCTGGATGTACTTGGAGCAGCCCGTTACATAGGCGAGATAGCCGCCAGTGCGGTGTTGACAGCCTTTGGGCTTTCCGGTGCTGCCGCTGGTGTACATAAGAAACAGCGGCGCCTCCGCATCCATGGGAACGGGAGCCACGATTTCACCCGAGTAGTTCGGGAGGATCTCGTCAACCCAGAAATCGCGCCCTTCCACAAACGGTGAAGCGGACGCATTCTGGCCCGGGTGACGCCTCCAGACCAGGACCTTCTCCACGTCCTGGCCTTCCTGCTTGGCTATGTTCAGCGCTATATCGGCGCCTGCTTTGTGGTCGAGCAGCTTGCCGTTGCGATAGTAGCCATCCATCGTGATCAGGACCTGGCTGCCTGAATCGGCGGCGCGCATGCCGCAAGCCTCGCCGCTGAAGCCTCCAAACACAACCGAGTGAATCACCCCCAGGCGCGCACATGCCAGCATGGTGATCGGCAACTCGGGGACCATCGGCATATGAATGGTGACGCGATCTCCGCTCTTCAGACCACAGAAATCGCGCAGCAGCGCCGCGAATTCATTCACTCTCACATAGAGTTCGCGGTAGGTGACGGATACGGTCGCTTCGTCTTCCGGTTCCGGGACAAAGATGAGCGCCGCTTTGTTCTTGTACTTGTCGAGGTGCCGGTCCACGCAGTTGTACGAGGCGTTGATCTTGCCGCCCACGAACCACTTCCAGAACGGCGGATCGCTGGTGTCGAGCGTGGTGTCCCAGTACTTGTCCCAGCTCAACAGATCGGCATACTCCCGGAAGCACTCCGGGAAATTTTTCTCGCTGAAGCGTTCGTTGACGTCGGGATCGGTCAGGTTTGCCTGGCCGACAAATTTCGCGGAAGGATAATAGTATTCTTCCTCCCGCCAATGGACTGCGATCTGAGCCTCGCTGGTCTCAATCACCGCATTCTGCTTCGGAAGAGGTCGAGCCATATTCAG
Organism: uncultured Acidobacteriaceae bacterium; assembly: GCA_963782275.1. Taxonomy (GTDB): domain Bacteria; phylum Acidobacteriota; class Terriglobia; order Terriglobales; family Acidobacteriaceae; genus Bog-257. The sequence continues at coordinate 701,075 of CAWAJA010000022.1, forward strand.
TCACTCCTTTTGAATGGTTGTGTTTGCGTTAAATACTGTACTGCATTGCCTGGCCGATGTAATCCATTTTCGCCCGTCCCTGAGAACATTACAGGTGGAGGCCTTACATGGCCCGGCCCGCCATTGTAGCGGGCCGGAAATTCCATTACTGCCTGGTTTCACTTGCCCTTGGAAGGCGCCGCTGATACTGGCTGGTTGTCCAGCGCCGCCCTCATCTGGTGCCACGCATGCCTGGCTTCTTCCACCGAGCCTTCGTCTTCGATGGTCGTGATGTCGCCCGGGTTCTTCTCCTGGGTCACGGCCTTCAGCACGCGCCGCATGATCTTGCCGCTGCGCGTCTTGGGCAGCATGTCCACGAAGTTCAATTCGCCGATGACGGCCACCGGACCCAGTTCGTGGCGCACCTGGTCGAGCAGTTCCTGCTTCAATTCGCTCCGATGGAATGAAGCCCTGTTTGAGCATCACAAACGCCGAGATCACTTCGCCGCGCAGTTCGTCGGGCCGGCCAATGACGCCCGATTCCGCCACCGCGGGATGGCCCAGCAGCGCGGTCTCGACTTCGATGGTGCCGATGCGATGTCCGGCAATCTTGATGATCTCATCGGCGCGGCCGGCAAACCAGACATAGCCGTCTTCGTCGATTTGCGCCGAATCGCCGGTGTAATAGACACCGGGAATGATCTGCCAATAATCGCGGCCGTAGCGTTCCGTTTCACCCCACAACTCCGGGGTCAATCCCGGGAAAGGCCGCTTGATCACCATGATGCCTTTTTCGTTGACGCCGCACGGCGTGCCGTCGAGCGCCACCACTTCGGCATCAATGCCCGGCATGGGAACCGTCGCGGATCCCGGCTTGATGGGCAGCATTCCCAGCCCGTAAGGATTGCCGAATACCGGGCCGCTGGTTTCGGTCTGCCACATGTGGTCGATCACCGGAATCTGGTTCTTGAAGATCTTCTTCTGCAGCCATTCCCAAGCCGGCGCATTCAAAACCTCGCCCGCACAAAACACCCGTTCGAGATACTTGTAATCGATGCTCCCGAACGGCCCATCGCCGTAGCGCATCAGCAATCGCACCGCGGTTGGCGAAGTGAAAATGCCGGTGACGCGATACTCCTCCATCAGCGTCTTCCACGTGCCTTCCGGAGTCGGATAATCCAGAGCGCCTTCGAAGGCGATCGTGGTCGCACCCGCAATCAAGGGTGCGTACACGATGTAGCTGTGACCGACGATCCAGCCAATGTCGGAGGTGGACCACCAGACATCGGTTGGCTTCAGGCCGAACAGCCACTGTCCCATGCTGTGGATGTGGACTTGATAGCCGCCATGGGTGTGGACGGCCAGCTTGGGAGTCGCGGTCGTGCCTGAAGTGGCGAGGATGAATGCCGGCTCGTTGGCTTCCATCGTGACATAGTCGCCGCTTTCCCCGGCGCCGTGCTCCAGGAACTGCTCCCAGAGAAGATCGCGGCCGGGGCGCATCGGAGTTTCCCCGGGCGTTCGCTTCAGAACGATGACGTGCTCAACCTTGTCACCGGCATTCTCCAAGGCCTCATCGACGATTTCTTTCAGCCGGGTGTCCTTGCCCTTGCGATAGGTGACATCGGCGGTAAAGACCAGTCGCGAGCCGCTGGCTTGAATGCGATCGCCCAGCGCCTTCGCGCCAAAACCGGCAAACACCACGGAGTGAATCGCGCCGATGCGCACCGTCGCCAGCATCAGGATGATCGCTTCCGGCGAGGTCGGCATGTAGATGGTGAGGCGATCGCCCTTCTTGATGCCCATGCCGCGCAGCGCCTTCGCCACCTTCTCGACTTCGTGGAGCAAATGGGCATAGGTGTAGACGCGCCGCTCGCCACGCTCGTTGAGGTAAATCAGCGCCGTGTGTCCGCCCCAGCCGCGCTTTACGTGATAGATCGAGCGCGTTGTAGGCCAGGTTGGTCTGCGCGCCGACGTACCACTTGAAGGTGGGCGGATTCCACTCCAACACCTTGTCCCACTTACGGAACCACGGCAGTTGGTCTGCCGCGCGTCCCCAAAAACCTTCCGGATCTTGCTTGCCTTCCTCGATCCACTTTTGCGTCACCGGACTGACCAGGTGGTGCGGAACCGCATGAGCGGCGTGCTCCTCAGCTGCGACCGCTGCTCGACGTCCGGCGCTTCCGGTATTTTTGTTGCAGTAGCCATAATGAAGACTCCTTGCCAATGAATGACGTCTAACTGCCTGTCAAAATCGACCTTCCAACCTAAGAAACTTGGCCGGACTGTTTTAGCCGTCCGGCCACGACCTCACGCATGCTTGGGACGGCGCGCCATGAACTCCGCCACCAGCGCCACTGCGGCCAGAACCGCCGCGGTGTAGAACGCCATCTGGTAGTTGTGGTACTTGTCAAAGAGCTTCGCCGCCAATGCGGCCACCGAGAAGACCGGCCACGCCCCACGCGGTAAACAGCATCCCGTAGTTAATTCCGGCATTCTTGGTGCCCCAGAAATCGGCAGCGGCAGCGCCGTTTACGGACAACTGCGTGCCATAGCACCAGTAAACGATGAACAGCATCACGAACAATGCCGCCACATTGCCGCCCACGGCATACAGAATGGGCATAGCCACCATGGAGATGCCGATCATCAAGCGCAAGACATTGATGCGGCCCAGGTGATCCGACATCCAGCCCGAGAGAATGCGGCCGCAGGCGTTGCCGACCGCGCCCACCACCAGGCCGAAGGAAGCCAGCGTGGTGCTGGGTATGCCGACGCTCTTGGCGAAGGGCACCAACTGGCTGATGACCATGAGACCGGCCGCGCAGCCAAACGCGTACGCAATCCACATAAAGTAGAAGGTCGGGGTGCGCAGCATTTCGCCTGGGGTGAAGTCATAGGTGGTCGCCGCAGCCTTGGAGCTCGGGGCAGGCGTCCAGCCCGCGGGCTTGTAGCCGGGGGGAGGATTCTTCAGCAGGAACGCGCCGATGATGGTCATCACCAGGAAGATCGCGCCCAGGACTTGGAAGGTGGTGCGCCAGCCAAAGTGCGGGATCAGGTAGCTGGCGGACAAGGGGCCGAAAATGGCCGAACCGCCGCCGTAACCGCCGACCGCCAGTCCTACCGCGAGACCGCGCTTGTCGGGAAACCATTTGGACATGACCGGAATCGGCGTGGAGTAGCCAAAGCCGTTGCCCAATCCGCCGATCACGCCGAAGCAGATGAACAGGTACGTCAGGCTGCTGGTATACGCGCACAGAAAGAAGCCCAAGGCTCACCAGTATTGCGCCGGTGAGAGATACCCAGAAGGGCCCGAACTTGTCCTGCAGCCGCCCGGCGACGATGAAGGTCAGCGCGAACACCACCACCGCGATGGTGAAGACCGTCGAGGTGTCGGCGCGCTTCCAATTGAAACTCTTTCTCCAACGGAGCCACGAACACGCTCCAGGCATACAGCGTGCCCAGCGCAAGATTCATGGACAGTCCCGCCCACGACGCGCCACCAACGGTTCAACCCAGTGCTGCCAATCTCAACCGACTTAGCGCTTGTTGTTGTTCCTGTGGCCATCTCGTTCTCCTTTCCACGAGTAGCGGCTTACACGCCGTTGTTCTGCGCAAGAAATCGAGAATCATTTAACTGCCTCAACCTCAACACTTCAAGGGAAAACTTTAAGGACCCTGGGACCGCCAATTACCGTCGTTCCGATCTTGCTTTACCCTCGTGCTACGAGTCCCCTGCCTGATCTGGGCAGGATCAGACCCGGCAAATAACCCTCGGCGGGAAGCGATTTGGGGTAGAGGAGAGTGGTCAGATTCTTCCGACTGAAGGGGCGCGTTCGCAAGCTGAAACTTGGGTCCCAGCCTCCTGACCGTGAACTTGGGTTCGCCGATCAGGCCCGACAGGCTGAAGCGATTAGACCTTCGCCTCCCGCCTCATTGAGCCGTTGTGGGCGCGATTTTCCTTCGCGCGACGGGCCGAGGTCTGTGACCTGGAATACCTGTGCCTGTGATGTCCGTCACCGAAGGGCGGGCGAAGGACCAGCCGAGGGCCACCTGCCGGTTCCAGGTCGTCCCGGGCCGGTATCATCCCCAGGTCTTCCCGATTTCGGAAATTCCTCTTGCGGCAGGCACTTAAGGTGTTAGCATGGTAAGTACTCCTCGGAGGAAAAACGTGGGGGCACCTTACGGCTTCGAGCTGGTCGAGAATTGTGTAATCTGCAAACTACGTACCGACAGCTTCTTCTGTTCTCTTCCCAAAGCGTCCCTCGAAGCTTTCGATCACATCAAGTACACGGCTTCCTATCCTGCCGGCGCTGTGCTTTTCGTGGAAGGCCAATCGCCGCGCGGAATTTACATGCTGTGTAAAGGAAGGGTGAAGCTCTCCACTACTTCTGCGGAAGGCAAAACCCTCATCTTGAAGATCGCGCAGCCCGGAGAAGTCTTGGGCATGCACGCTACCGTTTCCGGCACGCCTTATGAGATCACGGCCGAGACCGGCCAGCCTTGCCAGTTGAATTTCGTGAAGCGCGACGACTTCCTGAATTTCCTGCAGACACACGGCGACGCTTGTTTGCGGGCCGCGCAACACCTGAGCAAGGATTGCCAGACCGCCTACCAGCAGATCCGCAGCCTCGGCCTGTCCCATTCAGCGCCGGAACGGCTGGCGCGTCTGCTGCTGGAATGGACCTCGTCGTCGCCCCAGCAGGCAGAGCCCAAAGTCAAGCTGGCACTTACCCACGAAGAGATCGCGCAGATCATCGGCACCTCGCGCGAAACTGTTACTCGCGTGCTTGCCGATTTTCGCAAGCGGCAAATCGCGGTGCTCAAAGGTTCGACCCTCACCGTCCGCAATAAGGCCGTCTTGGAAAGACTCGTCGGGGCATAGGCAGTTGTCAGTTGTCAGTTCTCAGTTGCATTTCCCTCCTCGCTGACAACTCCAATTCTTCGAGCTCGTCGATTTGCTTCAAATACTCGAAGGTGCGCATCGCTTCGGCTTCATCTAGTAAGCTGATCGCATATCCGACGTGAACAATCACGTAGTCGCCAATCGCAGCCTCGGGGACATAGGCCAGGCTGACCTCTCTGACCATTCCTCCGAAGCTCACCCGCGCGGTACGGGCAAAGTCCTCGCCTTCTATGCTCAGAATCTTTCCGGGAACAGCCAGGCACATACTTGCTTCTCCTCAGATCAGGCTATTGCAGGGGTGTCACAGCTGTCTGTGACCTGTGACTGCAAGCCGTGTTTGTTTACGAACCCCGTTTCTTTCCCGGCAGGCCAGCGGGGTTCTCGTGAGTGCGTTCGCGAAAGCGCGCCTTCATTCCGCTGGCGAGCGAGACGGCGCTTTCGCCAAACCGCTCGCGCAACCGGTCGGCGGCGGACAGCGCCTGGTTCCACTTCTCGTGTGCCGACACGCCCAACAGTCCGAGCTGTTCGCTCTCGTCGTCGAAATGCGACGCGTGCACCCCGAGCAGACGCACTGCATCGCCATTCCAATTCGTGCGGAATAGTTCGCGAACGGTCGCCAGCACTTCCGAATCCACGGAACTCGGCTGCACCAAGGTTCGCGCCCGGGTGAGTGTTCGAAAATCCGAATAGCGCAGCTTCAGTTGCAGGGTGCGGGCGTGCAGACCCTGCTCGCGCAAACGCCGGCAAACCATCTCGGTCAGTCGCGCCAGCGTCGCCTCCAGAGTCTGCCGGTCATCGGTGTCATGAGAGTATGTGTGTTCATGGCTGATTGAGCGCGGCCCAACGTCTTCCCCGATGTCGTTGTCGAACCACGCGCCCGCGTCCAGGCCGCGCGCCTTGCCGGAGAGCGCCAGGCCCAGCGCGCCAAAGTTCTGCTCCAGCCAGCGCTCATCGCGTTCCGCCAGGTCGCACACTTTGTGGATTCCTTGTTCCTGCAGGCGTTTCTCCATCACTTTTCCCACACCAGGAATCTTGCGCACATCGAGCGGAGCCAGGAACTTCATCTCAGCTCCCGGTACCACCCACAACACTCCATTGGGCTTGGCCTGGTCTGAACAAATCTTGGCGATCAGCCGTGACGTGCCGATGCCGATCGAACAGTTGAGTTGCGCATCATCCTTCATCGCGGCATGCAGGGCATGTGCGGCACGCATCGCGGGACCATGCAGGCGCTCGGTGCCGGTCATGTCAACATAAGCCTCGTCGATGGAAACCATCTCCAGCTTGGGCGAGAAGCGGTTCAGCACCTCATAGACTTTGGCGGAGTACTCGCGGTAGCGCTCGGGATGCCCATCCACAAACACGGCATGCGGACACATTTTGGCCGCTGTGCGCAGCGGCATGGCCGAATGCACACCAAACTTGCGCGCCTCATATGACGCAGCCGAGACCACGCCGCGCTCGTTGGCCCGCCCGCCGACCACCACCGCCTTGCCCTTCAGCGCCGGGTCGAACAGCTCCTCCACCGAGACGAAGAAGGCATCCATGTCAACATGAAAGATGGTGCGCTGCGCTGCGGTCATGCTGACCGCGATTCTATTCCAGTTCCTGACTGAAACGCGCTAGGCGCGCCTAACAAGATTGACAACGCGGCATATAATCCATCGAAATTCGTGCTGACCGCGAGGTGGAAATGTTTATTCCCATACGCCGAAGACGTCAGTCTTACACCCTGGCCTTGTTTGCGATGCTGCTCGTGTTGGCCGGCACTTGCGCCGGCTCCGACCAGCCTAACGAGATCGCCTTTATGACCGACTTCGGCCTGCTCGATGACTCCGTCGCCATCTGCAAGCAGGTCATGTACAACATCGATCCCACCGTTCGCATTCTCGACATCAGCCATGCGGTGACGCCCTTCTCCGTCCTAGACGGAGCACGCTACCTTGACGGGATGAGCGCTTACGTTCCGCAGGGCACTGTGTTCGTGGTCGTCATCGACCCAACGGTGGGCACTTCGCGTGAGGCCATTGTGGCGAAATCGAAGAAGGGCAATTACTACGTGCTTCCCGACAACGGGTTGCTCACCTACGTGCAAAACACGGATGGCATCGAAGCGGTGCGTGTCATCACCAATCCTAGGTGGATGATTCAGGATGCGATCTCATCCACCTTCCATGGCCGCGACATCTTTTCGCCCGTAGGCGCGCATCTGGCTCGCGGCGAGAACTGGACCGAGGTTGGCCCGGGAATTCCGGTTAGCCAACTGGTGCGCCTGAACCTCACGCTAGCCGCAATCGTCAACAGAGTGCTACAAGGGCAAGTCATCGGTACCGACGGGCCGTTCGGCAATCTGATCACCAACGTTAGCCGCGAGGACTTCGCCAAGCTGGGCTACCAGTACGGCGACACCATCCATGTGAAACTGGGGGCGAACGAATTGAGCATGCCGTTTGTGAAGACCTTCGGCGATGTCGCGATTGGCAGCCCGCTGGCGTTTATCGATTCGCGCGGGCGCTTGAGTTTCTCGCTCAACCAGACCAACTTCGCAAGGACCTACAACATCAAGCCGCCGGTAGATTTCAACATTCCGGAAAAGAAGTAGTACGCAACTTAAACGGACCTACTGCCCCTTCCACTGATACGCGTCCGGCTGCGGCAGGCCGACATGCGCCAGGACGCGGTTGACGAATTCGCGCGCGATCTCGTCAGTGGAGACGGGACGGAAATAGAACGCCGGAATCACCGGGAAGATGGTCGCGCCTGCTTCGGCGGCGAGCGTCATGTTGCGCAGATGGATGAGGTTGAAGGGCGTCTCGCGCACGCACAGGATGAGCGGGCGGCGCTCCTTCAGGCAGACGTCGGCGGCGCGCTCGATGAGCTGGATGGCCATGCCGTTGGCGATTCGCGCCAGCGTTCCCACGCTGCACGGCAGCACAATCATGGCGTCCGTCTGGTAGGAACCGCTGGCAACATTGGCGCCGATGTCGGTGTTGCTCTGCTGGCGGATTTTCTCCGAAGGTCGCCCCAGCAACTTCTGCACGAACTCGTTGCGGCCCGACACCTGGAGTTCTTCGGCCATGACGCGCAGTCCGCTATCGGACAGGATGAGGTTGACGGTCGCGACCCGGTCGTCGCGCTCCAGCGCATCGAGCAGATGTTTGGCAAAGATGGAGCCGCTTGCGCCGGTGATGGCGACGGTCAGCGTGCGCGGTGCTGTGTTGGTTTGCCCGGGCATTTAAGCTTCACATCGTACCACCCGATCATAGCCCTTTCGGCAGCAACACGGGCGGCACAACGCACTCTCTGTTCGGGACTTGCATCTTAAAGCGAGAAACTTGAAACTCGAAACTTGAAACTCTTTTCCTGACCACTGGCTACTGACAACTGCCCCATGAATTCCGAAGCCATCAAGAAGCTGTTCGACCAAGTGAAGCGAGGCAAGGCTCTCGCCCGATGAGGCCGTGCAGCGGCTGAAGCACTTCCCGTTCGAGGACCTCGGCTTCGCCAATGTGGACCATCACCGGACGCTCCGCGTCGGCATGCCGGAGGTGATCTTTGGGCCGGGAAAAAGTCCGCAGCAGTTCGCTGAGATCTTCGCCCGGCTTGCGCCCCACGGCCACAACGTGCTGGCAACACGGGTTTCAGCGGAGCAGTTTCACGCGGTGAAACGCAAGTTTCGCAAAGCTGAACTGCATGCGTTGGCGAGAGCCGTAACCCTGACGCAGGATAAAACTATCTACGGTAAGGGAACGATCATCGTCGTCTCAGCCGGCACGAGCGACATTCCGGTTGCAGAGGAAGCTGTCGTCACCGCGCAGATCATGGGCAACGAAGTGCAGCATGTGTACGACGTCGGAGTCGCCGGCATCCATCGTCTGCTGGCTCGCCGCGAGGCCCTGAGCCAGGCCCGCGTGGTGATCGTCTGCGCGGGCATGGAAGGCGCGCTGCCCAGCGTCGTAGGCGGACTGGTCGGCGTGCCGGTCATCGCGGTGCCCACCAGCGTCGGTTACGGGGCTTCATACCACGGGGTCGCGGCTCTGCTGGGGATGCTGAACTCGTGCGCCTCGAATGTGAGTGTCGTGAATATCGATAACGGTTTCGGCGCGGGATACGTGGCGTCGATCATCAATAGGTTGGAGTAGCGGGCGAACCGCAGATCCCTCGACTCGGACTGAAGTCCTCGCTCGGGAGGACAGCCTTGGAATTAGCTGATAGCTGACGGCTGATAGCTGACAGCTACCTCTCCCCAAACACCCGCCGAAAGATCTTGTCCACATTCCGCAGCGGCCGCTGCAAATCGAACGCGTGATCCAGCGTCTCCCGCTTCACCTTCGATGTGATCTCGGGATCGCTCATGATCAGCTCGCGGAAATTCAGGTCTTCCTTCCAGGCGCGCATGGCATTCGACTGCACCAGCCGATAAGCATCTTCGCGCAGCACGCCGGCCTCGACCAGGTCGAGCAGCAACTGCCCGCTGAAGACCAATCCGCCGGTTGATTCGAGGTTCTTCAACATCCGCTTGGGATAAACCAGCAGCGTGTCGATGAGGTTCGTGGTTCTGCTGAGCAGGTAATCGATGAGGATGGTCGAGTCCGGCAGGATGATGCGCTCGGCGGATGAATGCGAGATGTCGCGCTCGTGCCACAGCGCGACGTTCTCCAGCGCGGCCTGCGCGTTCGAGCGCACCACGCGGGCGAGGCCGCTGATCTGCTCGCAGGTGACCGGGTTGCGCTTGTGCGGCATCGCCGACGAGCCTTTTTGTTTCTCACTGAAATACTCTTCGGCCTCCCGCACCTCGGTGCGCTGCAGATGGCGAATTTCGGTGGCGATCTTGTCCAGTGTGGAGGCGATCACGGCCAGCGTGGCGACATAGAAGGCATGGCGATCGCGCTGAATCACCTGCGACGACACAGCGGCCACGTTCAGGCCCAGCCGCTGGCAGATTTTCTCCTCATACTCCGGTTCGAGGTGAGCGGCGTTGCCCACGGCTCCGGAAAGCTTGCCAACCCGCATTTGCTCGGCAGCCAGCTCAAAGCGCTCGATGTCGCGTTGCACCTCGGAATACCAGTTCGCGAGCTTCAAACCAAAGGTAATCGGCTCGGCGTGGATTCCGTGGGTGCGGCCGATCGCAGGCGTGTCCTTGAACTCCCATGCGCGGCGCTTGAGAACCTCGCCCAGCTTGGTCAAGTCTTCGCGAATGATGGCCGAGGCCTGCTTGACCAGCAGCGCCTGCGCGGTATCCACCACGTCATTCGACGTAAGTCCATAGTGCAACCAGCGCGACTCGGGGCCGATCTTTTCCGCGACGGCCGTAGTGAACGCGATGACGTCATGCTTCACTTCGGCTTCGATCTGGTTGATGCGAGCGACGTCGATCCCGCCCTTTTCACGGATGGCTTTAGCCGCGGACTGCGGGACAATTCCAGCTTCGGCGAGAGTTTCTGTGGCGGCGATCTCCACCTCCAGCCACGTCCGAAACTTGTTTTCATCACTCCAGATGCGCCCCATCTCGGGCCGAGTGTAACGTGCGATCAAGAAGAGTCTCCTTTACAGGATGCACCGATGGTCGAGAAGAGGCTTTTTCCGGCTTTCGGCGCGGGCGCAATCAGATCACCAGCGAGAGAGTCGGTAATTGCCAAGGCTAGGCGGCTAAAGATAGCTTCCTAATAATGAGTCCCGAGATATCGCGCGAGACCCTTTACAAACTCTTTAGGTGTAATAGCCCTGTTAACAACTGCTATCGGCGCAGAGCAAGCGCTGAATAACGCCTTTCCCAGCTATTCCAGCCGATCCGCCTGAATGGCTTACACCATCTTTAGGAACTGCTTCTCAAAAAACAATCGTGAGCAACCCCATCACTGTAACGCCGACGGGCGCTGACGGCGCTCCCGGGAACCCACCTCTTAGCGACACCCCGAAGCTGATGTCCCCAGGGCGCTGCGCGGCAGTCTTCGCTGCGGCATCGACGGCTGCTTTAATCGGGGTCACGTACGGAGTGAAAAGCTGAATGGTCTTTCCCGGATTGCTGAAGTCGACCTTGTCCGCATTCGCCAGAACACCACGGATCGCGCTCTCGCCTTGCTGGAACACGTTCGCGACGTCGGACAGGTTGGGTGCCTGACGGCCGATGGTGAACGTCATGGTCCAGTTCTCATTGACGGGATCGATCTTGGCGGAGAAGGTCATGCCCGAGATGTCGGTCTTGAACTCGAGTGTGCGATCCCAGTCCGCGGTCACCTGTGCCTTCGCACCACTCTGGCCTACAGTGGCCGTCAGCCCAGTGAACGAAATCCCGGCGCTGGCTCCATCTCCAACCCACTTGAGTTCCGTCGGGATGGAGCCGAGCGTTCTCAGGAGAGCCTTTAAGCGATCCAGAATCTCGGGGTCGCCCGCCCGCACCGGAGCGGCTCCCGGGTTACCCGGAACCAGAAAAGCGGGGGTGCCCTGCCAGTTCACAGGCAACAGACTGTGAGTCTCAGCCCATTTGTGGATTTCCCAAGCTATGTCGCCGTTATCCATTTCCGATATCTGGGGAGCCAATTCCAGACGTGCCATCAGAATGATGTCGCGCTCAGGGCGCAGCCTCAGTTTGTCAGTATTCTTTAACAGCCAATCCCGGAGTAGTTGGGTGGGGTTGGCCCGCATCAGCATTAAATCGTCGCCCATAACTGATTTCTCCCGCCAGCCGAGGCAGCCGCCCGCCCCCAGCTATCACGCTTGCGGGCCGCAGTCGATTCCTGCGCCCCTAGGGTTTATTGTAACTTTTGCGAGAGCGAGCCGAAAGCCGCACCTAATTCGTACCGCGCGAAGAGTGCTCAAGAACCTAGAAAGTGCTATATCCTTTAGTAAATGCATCGCGCCTGGTCGTCCTGGGAGGATGGACGGATGCGTAGACTTTGTTTCATCAAAGGCCAGCCTGATCGGAGCAACTCGTTGCTTCGCGATGTCGTTTGCGTCTTTCTGGTCGTGTTCGGCTCGTTCCTCTCTTCGTTCGCGCAGGGCATCCCGCTGCCTCCCCCGCCTCAGCTTGGGCCAACTCAAGATGCGCTCGGCGAAATTCAAAGGTGTGCGGAAGTCACCGAAAAAAATGCTCCTGATATTTCCTCCAGCCTCCTGGATTCGCAAAGGCAGTTGACTGTCGGACTGGTGAAAGGAGGGTACGCAAACGACTCGATAGCGGGCGGGCGTGGATACAACGGAGGCGGTGGCTACAACCGAAGTGGCGAGTGGTCAATCGCTCCGCCGCCGAAAGAATATGTCGAGGAGTTGTCTCGAGAGGCCAAGTGGTGCCTTCAAGTGGCGAACGTACTGAACACACAACCCGACAAGATGGAGGCGGCGAAACAGGTTTTGACGAGCATCGCCAACGACCTCCACATCAAGGTGATGGACTGCCGGAAATGGGGAGCGGGGCGACTGATTACGGTCATCGCCAACACCGTCAAGAATGGGCAGCCGGACCCAGGATGGACCGTGATGTACAAGTGGGTGTCGGTTAGCGGGCTTAACTCGGCGGAACTATCTTTTCCGCAGATCAGCACCCCAAGTTCAAAGGCGATGCCGCCCGGTGTGTACTCGGTGTATGCCACCAAGCAGGTAGGCAACGCCCTGAAGAAGACGGAACCCATTATGGTATCCGCCTTCCAGGATGCGAAGGTGAAATGCGAGATACCGGTGCCGTAGGCTTGCGAGCCGAGAGATCCGAAGTTGAACCACAGGAGCCGGTACGGTTCGCCGCCTTTGCCAAGTTCTTTAAAGCCTACATGGGAACGGCGTCGGTGGTGACCGCGGCTCTTCCCATTCCGCTGGCGGCGTTCCACTTGATCCCTACCTACGCGGCCCAGGAGAAGTTCCTTTCCACTTACACCTCCCTGTTCTGCTTCCTGATGCTGGGTTACCTGTTTTACATCCGCCATTCGCTGGGAAGGCTGATGTTCTATACTCGGCCGGACGGACACGTAACCCTTCGCGCGTTCGTGTCCTTCGTTCCATTGCTGCTCATCCTGGCGTCCCTCAGCTTGGTGTTCCTCTACCATTACTACCTGATGGCTTCGCTGACTGCCTTCTCGGAACGGGGCGTCATGAACGCTACCACCGATTTGTTAAAGCAGGCCGACTATCGCGAGATTCCGGACAGCCTGCAGTTGACCGTGTGCTATCTGGGAATGTTCCTCACAGCGGAGGCGGCCTTCATCCTGATGGCGCTGCGCGAATATCTACAGGACGTCCTACACATCCAGGATATAGCGCTCATTCGGCTGCCACGGGCGCGCCGATTAGCGAAAAGCGCGGACTAGGTCTGTTGCGGAGTCCTCAGTAAGCCGACGCCCAACGTCACAACCGAAATCGCCAGAACTGCAACCCCGGCGTAGATCAGGCCGAGATACCTAACCGTCGGCCAGGCGATACTCGGCGGGCGCCGTTCGGGCAGATAATACCGTTGGAGGCGGCCTGAGTCGCGTTATCCAATTAGGTGTACGCAGCTCAAGGTGACAGAAACGAAGCTCACTTGCTGTCTGCGAGAGATAAACTGAGACCAGCCCACTTCTCGGGAGTAATCTCCCACATGCCGGTCTGGGGCCAATGTGACAAGCGAATGCTGCTCGGAGCATTATGCCCAATTCAGTTAGGTTACGACTTGGGCTCTTCACGCCAGCTGACTATAGCCAAGTCAACTTCCGTGTTGCCCCTGATCCTGGCACAATCCGTCCATCTTGTGACCTCCATCACTGCATATCTTCGTTAATGCGTTATTCATAATTAAGGCCTCACTGGGTTTTAGAGGCCCCATTTAGGGAGCCCCCGATGAAACAGGCAACTATCCCTGCGAGGTCAAAATCCCGGACACCGGTAAACCCCAGGATCCCAGCATTCGAGAAACGCCAGTCGCGAGCTGAGCGCTTGGCAATGGGCAAGGCATCGCGGGACCAGTGTCCGCGCGACTCGCACGCCGCATGGAAGCCGGCGCTCAACCGGCCTGACCCAGTCCGGCTGGTGCTGAAGGCCGACGCGGGGCGCCTCCCCAATCTCATTCCCCTTCGCCACGGACGGATGGTGCAGTCTCCCTTCACCTTCTACCGGGGCTCGGCGCTCGCCATGGCGGATGATCTGGCGGGCACTCCTTCCACCGGCATCCGCGTGCAATGCGGCGGAGATTCCCACCTGGTCAACTTTCGGGGTCTCGCCACCCCAGAAAGGCGACTCATTTTTGCCATCAACGATCTCGATGAAACCCTCCCTGCGCCCTGGGAGTGGGACCTCAAGCGTCTTGCGGCGAGCATCGTAATCGCATGTCGCGACAACGGGCTCAGCGAATCCGCCGCCAAGGATGCGGTCCTCGCTTGTGTCCGGTCCTACCGCAAGCACATGGCCGAGTTCAGCAAAATGAAGGTGCGGGATTTGTGGTACCTCGAGGTCGAGCTTGAAATGCTGATCTCGGGCGTCAAAGATGCCGGGATGCGCCACGCGGCTATAAAGAGAGTTGCCAAGGCGCGTGAGAGTAGCACCTCAGAAGGCCTCTTCCTGAAGCTGGTAGACGATGCGGGCGGGTCGCCGATTATCAAAGACCAGCCCCCGACGATCTTCCACCCTAAAGGTCAGTCCCCGGGAGAGATCCATCGGGAAATCATGCAGGTTTTCGTCCGGTACCGGCAGTCCTTGGCGCCTGCCTCTCGCGTGTTACTTGATCGCTACGAAATCAAGGATGCTGCGCACAAGGTCGTCGGCGTCGGGAGCGTTGGCACCTCCTGTTGGGTGCTCTTGCTGACGGACACGGAAGGAGATCCTCTCATTCTCCAAATCAAGGAGGCTCGCGCCTCGGTGCTGGAGAACTATGCAGGGAAGAGCGTCTATCCGAATCACGGAGAACGCGTTGTGAACGGTCACCGGCTCATGCAGCCGGCCAGCGACATCTTCCTCGGCTGGACCGAGGGTGGGATGGGAGGACGTCACTACTACGTCCGCCAGTTGCGGGACGTCAAAATCAAGCTTCCCGTCGAGACGTACGACAAGTCAAGGATGATCCTTTTCGTCGAGTGTTGCGGCCACTCCTTGGCGCTCTCCCACGCGCGTTCCGGGGACGCTGCGGTGATCAGCGGTTACATGGGCAAGAGCGACGTGTTCGACAAGTCGCTGGCTGCGTTCTCCGTTGCTTACGCCGACCAGAATGAGAAGGACCACGCCGCGTTCAAACGTGCCATTCGCGCCGGAAAGGTTAGGGCTGTATTCGAGGAAGCAAAGTGAGTCGATCGCGGTATCGGTCCATCGTAAGTTGGCTCTCCGGAGGCATGGGTCGGGCTGACGTCCGGGAGTCAACGTTGGTACGCACCGCCGGTCATCTTCTGTGCGGAATCGAATCTCTTCAATAAGGGGACTGCTATGACATCAGTACACGATCATCCCGCTCGCCACCGCTTCGCGATCCTTCAGGGGGTGCTGCCGATTACGACCGCTCAGATCCCGGCCGAAATTCTTGCCGGTATCACGCTTGCGGCAATTGCCGTCCCGGAAGTGATGGGCTACACGAAGATCGCCGGCACGCCGCTGATCACGGGTCTCTACACCATGCTCATCCCCACGACGTTGTTTGCTCTGTTCGGCTCCTCACGGCACCTTGTGGTGGGCGCCGATTCGGCGACGGCGGCGATTCTTGCCAGCGCCATGGTGGGGATCGCCGCCATCGGTTCGGAGCAATACATGGCATTGGCCGGCGTGCTTGCACTGATGGCCGCGGGTTTCTTAATTCTGGCGCGCCTCATGCGCCTGGGATTTTTGGCGGACTTCCTCTCGCGCACCGTATTGATCGGATTCCTGACCGGGGTCGGTGTTCAGGTCGCGTTGGGGGAGATCGCCGGTATGTTGGGCTTGAAGGGTGGCGGCCATGGTGCCTTGGGAAAGTTCTGGAACGACCTGCAACAGCTCGGGCAGGCCAACCGCTACGAAATGACGGTGGCAATTAGCGTTTTGGTGATCATCATCGGCCTCAAAATGGTCTCGAAGAAGATTCCGGGAGCGCTTATCGCGGCGGTCGGCGCCGTGGTCGTAACCTGGGCGTTCGGACTCGACAAGCAAGTGCATATAGTCGGAGCCGTTCCGAGTGGTCTGCCACATCTCGGCCTGCCCAAGGTGGACTGGAACTGGACAGTCATGAAGGCATTGCTTCCCACGGCCTTCGCGATGTTCGTGGTGATCCTGGCACAGAGCGCGGCGACCTCCCGCGCCTTTGCCACGCGCTACGACGAGGATTTCAGCGAGAACACCGACCTGGTCGGTCTGGCCCTTGCCAATATTGGCGCCGGCCTGTCCGGTACCTTCGTCGTAAACGGCAGCCCAACGAAGACGCAAATCGTCGACGACGCCGGCGGCCGCAGCCAACTGTCGCTGCTGGTGATGGCGGCCATGGTGGCGCTGATCCTGCTCTTTCTGACCGGAGCGCTGACCTACCTGCCAGAAGCGGCCCTGTCGGCGATCGTGTTTCTGATTGGTGTCGGCTTGATCGATGTCGCTGGGATGCGGAGGGTTTTCGATCAAAGGCGATCGGAGTTCTGGTTGGCGCTGATTACCGCTCTGACGGTCGTGATCGTCGGTGTCGAGCAGGGGATACTGCTCGCCATCGCATTGTCGCTTATCAGTCACACCCGGTACGGGTATCGACCGAAGAACTCGGTGCTTCTGCCGAGCGAATCGGGCGGCTGGCAGCCGGTACCAGCGGCCAAGGCCGCTTCGGCGGCACCGGGACTGGTGATCTACCGATTCACACACAGCATGTACTACGCGAATTGCCGGCAGCTCGCGGAGGAGATCTTATTTCTCGCCGACACAGTGCAGCCGCCTTTGCGCTGGCTCTGCATCGACGCGTCCGCGGTGGATGATGTCGACTATTCCGCGGCGGAGACGCTCCGGTCGGTGTACGCGAAGTTGAAGGCGAGAGGAATACGGCTAGTCGTTACGGAAATCATGGATGAGCTCAATACCAGAGCACGCTACCGGTTCTGGGAGTTGATTGGCGAGGATGCCCACTACGACAGGCTGGAGGACGTCGTGAGGCAGTACCGGCAGACGTTCAACATTGCTCCGCCGCCTAAGCATTCAGACCCGACTACAGGGTGAGTTGATCGGGGCGTGTGACGAGGGTATCGGAGGGGTTAGAGGGGAATGCTTCGGGAGGGTCGAGTTGGCTTTTTCTCACTCAAGGACACGGCTTGTCAAAAAGTATCTGGATCCGGCAGATCGATTGGAAGAAGTTCTATGTGGCCTGATCATGGTGCTCGACTTCACGCTCATCGGGGGTCTGACGGCGGGCGCCGTGCGGGCAGATAATACCGTTGGAGGCGGCCTGAGTCGCGTTATCCAATTCGGTGTACGCAGCTCAAGGTGACAGAAACGAAGCTCACTCGCTGTCTGCGAGAGATAAGGTGAGACCAGCCCACTTCTCGGGAGTAATCTCCCACATGCCGGTATCTCGGGAGTTGACACCAGCAGGCACTTCCGCGCACAGCCGACTTTACGTCCAAGCGGGTGCTTGTTGGATTGCCGACCCCCGATCCGGAATCTCCGCCGGGCGCTTTTCAAGGTCTTGAATGTGTGGTTAAGATGAGGCCACACGCCGCATATGCGGTGACGGCAGGAACGCGGAGCGCGACTTCTGTGCCCGCGCCGACCTCACTACGGATCACTATTTCACTCCCAATCAGTTTGGCCCGTTCGCGCATGCCATGCAAGCCATAGTGTCCTTTGCGGCCCTCAGCAGCCAAGGATTTTGAGTCCATCCCCTTTCCATCATCGCGAACAAGAACCCTGAATTCCTTTTCTTCGTGGTGGATCTCTACCTTTATGTGCCGGGCTTCGGCGTGTTGGAAGCTATTGCGGAGGGCCTCGATGGCAATGCGGTAAACCTCGCCGGCAAAAGTCAGATCCAGCTCACGGGCAACGCCTACAAGCTCGACCTGGAATACGGGAGAGCCATCGTCTCCGCGACCGGCTGCGAGACTCTCGCCAAAGGTCCTTATCGCGACTGCCAGGTCGTTGATTTCGACCTCGGGTGAGCGCAACCCCTGTATCGCATCACGGCCTTCGGTAATCGCTTGCGCAGCCATGTCAATTGCATTATCAAGCATCCTCTTGGCTTCAGCCGTGCGGGTGGGCAACAGGCTAGAAGCAGCTTGAAAATGAAGTAACGTTCCGTGAAAACTCTGCAAAAGAGTATCGTGCAGGTCTCGAGCAATACGTGTCCGCTCGCGAACCCGCTCTTCCAGGCGCACTTCTTCCGCCCGCTTACGATCGTCGACGTCAATCGCGGTTACGTACCACCTAACGATATTTCCTCGTTCATCCCGCAAGGGCGCTCCGCGAAGCAGGAACCAACGGTATTTTCCATCTCTAGAACGGATGCGAGCCTCATCCTCGAATGGATCCCCACTGGCTAGTGCGGCACGCCTCTTCTCGAGATAATGGCCCATGTCTTGGGGGTGACCAGCACTTTGCCATCCCGGGCCTACTGACTCTTCCGCCGACATGCCCGTATATTCCTGCCATCGTTTATTGATGAATTCAACCGATCCATCCAGGCGAATGGTCGAGGCGATCGCCGGGATGCCTTCAATTACATCCCGAAGCTGCCTTTCGCTCTGACGGATAGCTTCTTCGGCCTGCAAGCGGTCACTGATGTCGCGGCAGACCTTCAGCAGAAAACTGCGACCGCCATACGAGACTATGGTGGTGTGTGCTTCGACCGGAAACGTTGACCCATCCTTTCGCTGATGCCAGTGTGTGTCGAAGACGGTCTCACCCGTCGCCGCCCGCTTGACGAGAGATTCCGTCTCCGCTTGATACGATTCCAGGTGGAAGGCGTCCGGCGTCTTCCCGATCAGTTCCTGTCGCGTGTAACCCATGCTCTCGCAAGCCTGACGGTTCACATCAATAATGGTCCGTTTCTCGAGATCGTAGACAAAGAGGGCGTCGCCTGCGTGGTCCACAAACGTGCGGAAGCGCGTCTCGCTCTCGCGCAGGGCTTCCTCGGCACGCTTGCGTGCGGCCCCGGAACGCAGGGTGACGATGCCGAAGGCCAAGTCGCCAGCCAGTTCCTCAAGAAGCCTAACCTCTTCCGGTGTAGAAGCGTTGGGCAGCGCGGAATAAATGGTGAGGCTGCCGAACGCCTTGTCGTGTTCGTCCTTGAGCGGCAGAGCGATGCTGGAACGATAACCGTGCTGCAAAGCGCTCTGCCGCCAGGGCGCAACTCGAGGATCGGTTGCGAAATCCTCGGTGCAGCAAGTTTTCCCGCCCCGGATGGCCGTTCCGGTAGGGCCGCGTCCAAGCTCCGTGTCGGCCCAAGTGAAGCCGACGGTTGCGAGATATCCTTCCTCGGCCCCGCTCCACGCGACCGGGCGCAGGCTTTTAGCCTCGTCGTGTTCGGCATAGGCCACAAACGCCATGCGGTAGCCCGCCTCCTCGCAGACGATCCGGCAGATTTGCTGGAGCAAGCTCTGCTCATCGGTGGCGCGCAGTAGGGTCTGGTTGCAGTTGCTGATCGCCTGCAACTTGCGATTCAAACGATGCAACGCCTCCTCCGCCGCACGAACTTGGCTGAGGAACCGTGTCGCCAGCAACCACAGCAACACCGAGGTCACCGCGATAAAGAACCAGCCCTTGTAGGTCTGCAGCCGTTCGACCCGTTCGAGGTCGGGCACAAGGTAGAACGAAATGCGGTCCGACACGAGGATCCACAGTGCCCCGAAGAAGGCATAAATCACTGCAAGTCTCAGGGCCGGACTCAGAAGCTTTGCTTGCTCTCGCCGCACGTCGCGACTCTGGCGAAGATCAGCCTCGAAGCGCTGCCGAACCGTGCCGAGCCAGGACACGAGCGCAGCGAACACTGTAAAGATGATGAAATACGGGATCTGGGACCAGTAGATGTAGACGGTGTGGACGGGCTGCACGAAGTACCAGTAGAAGGTGATTACGGAGAGGAGCACCGCCAACGCCGCGGGTCCTAGCCCCCCATACCAGGAACTTATGGCCACCGCAAACAACAGCAAAAGCGCGGAAGGAACGCGGAAGTGGAAATGCTCAAGGACCAGCGATGCCCCTAACGCGACAGCGACGGAGAGAATAGCAAGCGCGTAGTGCTGGAGATGAATCCGGCGCATCGGCCCCGATGATCGATGGGCTACGGACTCATTCGCATCGATACCTGACTGATTCATTTGCCCTACCACCGATTCCGAGCCGACGGAAAGAATAGCAAGCGCGTGGTGGAAATGCTCAAGGAACAGCGATGCCCCTAATGCGACACCTCCCCACCACCGATTCCGAGCACAATCAGTCCACCCTGTGGGTAGGAGGCGTCTGCACACTCCGCCCTCATGATGCTAGAGAGTTCATTCATAATGTGCAAATGATCCGAATCACACCACCAAGTGACGCAGGGTGTGATTGGTATAGCTGTGAGTGCTGTGATTGACATTTGCGTACCTTTGAATGTGGTGCCACCTGCCAGCGCAAAACATGCGACGCGCGCAACTGGTGTGGGGACTATTGACATTGAGCGAAGGCTGCAGTTGTCGTGCGACCTCAGGGCAACTGCAGCTTTTCTTGATCCTGCAAGGTTAGCTCCGCAAAGTACCCACTTGGCCGTATAAACCATTCTCGGTCTGTGGATTCGCCGGGGTGCCCTGGTCCATTACTGATTTTGGAATGTGTTTACGAAAAGCCTTCCTCGCATCCGGACGTGTAACGCCTAAACCACAGATGTGCATCGTCGGTTGTCCACAAGTCTGGTTCGGGGAAGTCTGGCCCTGACAATTGCTGAAATTCCTCCTGAGCGACGGGCAATACAGAACTCGGCTGCGTTTTAGGGATTGGTACCGACAAACGCCCGTGGCGACGCCAATCCCGTGGGACGCAGGCGTGCCGGACTTTGCGACCGATGGCTGAGTCGTGAATGAAAATCTGAACTCCTCGCTCGCCCGTACTACAATCGGCGGCTGAATAGCCAACGGAGGGGCGAATGGGTTCTCAAGCGCGCGAGGTGTTTGTCACAGGATCGACGGGATTCATGGGGAGCAGACTGACGGCCGAGTTGCTGCGGCGGGGACATCGGGTGCGGGCGCTGGCGAGACCAGGGTCCGAATCAAAGCTTCCGCCCGGTTGCGAAGTAGTACACGGCGACGCGCTGCGGGCGGAGACTTACTCTGAACGAGTAGCGCCTGCAGACACATTTGTGCACCTGATCGGCGTGGCGCATCCCAATCCGAGCAAGGCAACGGAATTCAGGGACATCGACCTGAAGTCATGCCAAGAAGCGGTGCGCGCTGCCAGCGAAGCTGGTGTCCGCCACTTCGTATATCTCAGCGTGGCGCGGCCGGCGCCGATTATGCAGGAGTATCAGGCGGTGCGTGCGGAAGGCGAGCTGCTCATCCGCGAGAGTGGCATGATGGCTACGTTCGTTCGTCCATGGTATGTGCTGGGGCCGGGACGGAGATGGCCGTTGCTTCTGGCTCCCATGTACGCCTTGGCGCGATTGCTCCCGGCGACGCGCGACGGCGCCGAACGGTTGGGGCCGGTGACAGTTGAGCAGATGACGCAGGCGTTGGCTTGGGCGGTGGAAAATCCGCCGGAAGAAATTCGCGTTCTCGAGCCACCACAAATTCGCAAAGGGGCTGAAAATCCGGCCATGGTGAGGCGCCAAGCCGCGTCGGCGTGACCGCCTACTGCTTCGCCCCTGGGCTGGCTGCCCGAACTTTGACCAGGGTTCCATCGGGCAGCTGCTTCCCAAGGAACTCGATGACTCCGTTGCGCACCACGCCGTTGACCTCGGGCATCACAGAGGCTACACCGCCCACGTCGGTAGCGGTGATCGCCGGGGCCTTCTTGGCGATTCCGCGGTCCATGGCGAGATTGGCCAGCCGGTCCGCTTCCCGGTTCTTTTCGCGCAGTACATGCTTGATGTCGAAGTAGTCGAGTTGATCGAGCATCTTCGTGGCGCGGCCGTGCAGCTCCCTCAATGTGGGATTGCTGACCTTATATTCACCGTTGATTTGCTTCACCAGCAGCTCGGAGTCGCTGATAACCTTGAGCGCTTTGAAACCGTGCCGCAGCGTGTAATTAAGCGCAGCCAACAGCGCCGAGTATTCAGCGTAGTTGTTGGTCTGGTGGCCGAGAAACTCGCTGAGTTCGGCAACCGGACGGCCAATCTTCGTCCTCGAACACCACGCCATATCCCGCGGGTCCGGGGTTGCCACGGGCCCCACCATCAATGTTCGCAACCAGGTAACCCTGCTCCGAGGTGGAGATGGTGCCACCAGGCATTTCTTGTGAGCGGTAAGCGGATTTTCCGGGGAATGGGCGAAAGGACATGAGCTTAGTTTACCCCCGAATATTTGGATGCAGTCAAACGCATCTGCGTTCCCACAGGTGGTATCACCGTCCCAGTTTTAGCCGGGTGGCCAATCGCTCGGGAAGGTTGGAGGAGATGATTCGCTGCTGCGTTTCCTCAATGTCGTATGGAACGCGATAGAACGTCACTGCGCCAGGAGCATCTCCGTCGCGCTCGTAAAGGGCGAACGCCGCGCGCCAGTCTCCGTCGCGAGGTTGGCCAACCGAGCCGGGATTGATGAGATAGCGCTCGTTGCGTCGCCAGCGGCATGGTGAACTCTACAACGTCCTCTCCAGTGGGAAAGACCGGCGTAAAGTTGCGCACCCGCCCGTTCTCGAAAGCGAATCCACCTTGCAGATGAGTGTGGCCGAAAAAGATCTTGTCAGCGTGGCCGGGCATGCGAAGGTTGGCGCGCGGCGGTGGACGGATTCAGTACATACTCGTCTTCGTCGCGTGGCGAGCCGTGAACGAATTCTAGTCCCTCCAGTTCGTCGCCGCGCAACGGCCCCTGCGGCAGAGATCGCAGCCAATCCAGGTGTTCAGGCAGGAGCGTGGTCTGCGTCCATCGCGCCGACATCGCAGCCACCAGGTTGAATTCCGACAGGTCGATCAGCCCGGAACAGGCGCGGTCATGATTGCCGCGCACGATCGACCCGCCCATCGCGCGCACGCGCTCGCAAACCTCGTTGGGCGACGCGTTATAGCCGACGACGTCTCCCAAGTTCATGAGAAAATCATGCGCGGGAGCGACCGCCAGACAGGCTTCCATGGCTTCTAGGTTGGCATGGATGTCGCTAAGCAGCAGCAGCCGCATCGTTCAGCGGACCTCCGGTGATACCACGGGACAGCGGGCCAGATGCCCGGGCGCAACTTCCACCAGCGGTGGCAACGCGGCGGCACAGGCTTGCAATTCGCAACGAACAGCGCGGCTCGAAGCACAACCTGGCGGTAACGCGGTGATAGCGGGCACGGTCCCCTCGATGGTCTGTAGCAGTCTGCTGCGGTCGCTGCGCAGCGTCGGCACAGAGTGTAACAGCCCGCGGGTATAGGGATGAGCAGGACGCGTAAAAACTTCCTGTGCCGTTCCCATTTCGACCAAGCTCCCCGCGTACATCACTCCAATGCGGTGCGCTACTTGCGAGACCACGGCAAGATCGTGGGAGATGAACAGCATCGCTAGCGAGAACTTCTCGCGCAGCTCGCGGAGCAGGTCGAGCACCTGCGCCTGGATGGTGACATCCAGCGCTGTCGTTGGCTCGTCGGCAATCAGCAGCGACGGCCGGTTCACCACCGCCATGGCAATCATCACTCGCTGGCGCTGTCCGCCGGAGAGTTGGTGAGGATAATCCCGCGCCCTCCGGTCGGGGTCGGCAACGGCGACGGTGCGCAACGCCTCGACGGCAAGCCGCCAGGCATCGGCCTTGCTGAGGGTAGAGCGGGCCTTTAGGCCCGCGTCAAGGGGTTGCAAATGTTCCCGGGCTTTAGCCCCGGAGGGTCCGTTCTCCGCATGCGCCAGCACCGCCTCGGCAATCTGGTCTCCAACCCGCATCACCGGATTTAGCGCTGTCATCGGCTCCTGGAAGATCATGCTGATGCCGGCGCCGCGAATATGGCGCATCTGCGGTTCAGGAATGGCGAGCAGGTCTTCGTCGCGAAACTTGATCTCCCCCAGAATGCGTGCCTGTGGCGGCAGCAATCGCAAGATCGCCAGGGCGGTCACCGACTTCCCTGAACCCGACTCCCCCACCAGCCCCAGCACCTCACCCGGGGCAATGTGAAAGCTCACATCGCGGACGGCGGTAACGTTTCCCTGAGCTGTGGCAAATTCGACGGTGAGATTGCGGACGTCCAGCAGCGAAGGCACCAGCTCATCGTAGCCGGAACAACGGCCAGTGGCTACTATGGGCTCGGCTGATGCCGTTGCGATGGAGAGAACAACAGCTACAACCATCCCACCTAAACAAACGCAGAAAGGCAAAAAAGCGTTACAGGATTTTTGGTAAAGATTTGTGAAGCATTCCCGAATTGGAACTTCGTGACGCCGTAGGCAGCAGGATTAAGCAATTCGTGGCCCTTTAGTGGTGCCGGAACACAATGCCTCGTGTCTTCTTCTCTATCCTGCGGTTGATTACGCTCTGGCTTTCACGAGGCCCATGGACTCAGGCACAATACCGGGATGTTGCCTCCGCAGTTGGATCACCATGCGGTCGCAGTCCTCAGCATCGGCGGATGCTCTCTTGATGTGTTGGGAAGCCTGTATCTTGCCTATGATTTACTGGGTGGCCGGCACGGTCCTTTGCGGTTGCTCACCCGAGCCGTAACTTACTCGATCGTCTTCGGAATCGGTTATGGTCTCGGACTCGGTCTGTTTTTTGGATTGTCGGCAGGAATTGCGACCGGGTTGACTCTGGCGATCGAGTTCAATCGCGCGGCTCGCGGACTGGATCACTATCCATTGCCGTGGGAGGCCTTATTCAGCACTGTCCGTGGAGCTTCCTTCGCCGTCGGCCTGTACCCGTTGGTAGGGGTTCGCTTTGCGATCGCGTTCGGCTTTCTATCCACCGTCGGACAAGTGATCGCCTATTCCCGCGGTATGCGTCCCGGCCTCGACTACACGGCAAACCGCCGTCCCCGTATTTCGCGTCGTCAGTTCCGGGGGACCGTCATCCGCACCATCGGCACTCTTACTGCAGCGCTGGTCTGCAGCGCTTGGGTGCACCACCTTGAGCACCCGTGGTACTTTGCCGTGCGCGGTGGGCCTGGTGACCGGGACTGGTCACGGGTATCGGGATAACCGTGACTCCTTTTATTGAGTATTACGCCGATAATCTCCCGGAGCGACGGCTCGGCGCCTTCGGCATCGGCCTCATTCTCTGCGGCTTCGCCCTGCAATCGGTGCAGTATTGGCTGGCGTTATTTGATGTAAAGCTGACGTAGACGCTCGATCGTCAGAGTAAAATTCGAAGACTGCAAGAACGTTGCGCGCCACTGGAGATTGGAATGTCCCGTGTATGGCGAGTGTTCTTCACCCTGATGTTCATCCCTGGCTTTGTTGCAGGTGCCCAGGAAGGGCACGAGCACAGTGCGCCCGAGAAGTTGGGAGAAGTATCGTTTCCGATTTCCTGCCAACCGGCAGTCCAGCAGCAGTTCAACCGAGGGGTCGCGCTGCTTCACTCGTTCGCTTACACCGCGGCTGAAAATGCGTTTCAGAGTGTAGCAGACCAGGATCCCAAGTGTGCGATGGCGCATTGGGGCATGGCCATGACTTACTTTCACCAGCTTTGGGACCCGCCGATCGTACCCGCGACAATGTCGATTGCGCAAAAAGAAATCCAGCGGGCGCAGCAGATCGGCACGAGTTCCGAACGCGAGCGCGAGTTCATCAACGCGCTGGCCTTGATCTATCAGGACCCTGGCACCGTTCCGTACAGCACCCGGGCGTTGAACTACGAGCACGCGATGAGCGATCTCGCCTCGAAGAACCGGAAAGATGTCGAAGCGCAAGTGTTTTACGCGCTCGCCCTCTTGGCCAACGCATCTCCGGCCGACAAGACGCATGCCAAGCAGAAAGAAGCGGCCGATCTGCTTGAGCCGCTTGATCGCGCTTACCCGCAGCATCCCGGAATCCCCCATTACCTCATCCATGCTTACGACAATGCGGAACTCGCACCCAGAGGCCTACCTGCGGCAAGAGCCTACGCCAAAATTGCGCCGTCAGCGCCGCATGCCTTGCACATGCCGTCGCATATCTTTACTCGACTCGGCTTGTGGCAAGACTCCATAAATTCCAACCTTGCGGCAAAGGCAGCGGCACAGCAGCAGGGCGACACCGGAGAAGAGCTGCACGCCATGGATTACCTGGTGTACGCGTACTTGCAGAGCGGACGCGATAACGAAGCGGCTGCCGTCATCCAGCAACTTAAGAGCATGCAGGAGCTGAATGCCGGGAACTTCAAGATCGGATACGCCTATACGGCGATGCCGATTCGCTATGCCGTTGAGCGGGGCCAATGGGCCGACGCGGCCAAGACCGTTCCTCCGGCCGCAGCCCCGCCCCATGTAATCGCAATTGCGGTCTGGGCCCGCGGAGTTGGACTTGCTCGCACAGGACGCGCCACCGAGGCGCGGGCGGAAATTGACAAGTTAGGGCAGATCGAACAGCAGCTTCGCACATCAGGCAACGATTATTGGGCCACGCAGACGGCGATTCTGAAGCGCGAAGTCATGGCGTGGTCAGCCCAGGCGGACAAGAAACCGGATGAAGCGGTAACCTTGATGCGCGAGGCAGCCGATCAGGAGGACGCGATCGAGAAGCTTCCGGTGACTCCGGGGCCGATTGTTCCGGCCCGCGAACAGCTTGGCGACTTGCTGCTGGAGCAGAATCAGCCGGCCCTGGCATTCAAAGAATTTCAGACGGCGCTGGTCAATGCACCCGGCCGTCGCGGTGCCCTGCAGGGCGCGGCGCAGTCTGCCGAACTCTCCCGCCAGAGACAGCCTTCGTCATAGTGCTTTGCGCCCACCCTCCGCAAAGGAAGCGGAAGGGTGGGGCACCCCGCTTCATGGCGGCTCCTTTGCCGCTGCCGAAGTCGCCAGACCTCTCAGATTCTCCCTTTCGCGCTCCCCCGAAGGAGGCAACACTTGATCGTTCCTACGGCGTCCCGCTCAACCTGTTCAACAGGCTCCACTCCCGCACTATTCCCAAGCTGCAAGCTCAATCGGCAGCGGTACTCGCCATTCTCCACCCGTTACACCCTAATTTCATGCTTGATTGTGACGGGAACCGTCATGGTGAACCGGTTCGCAACAAGTAATCCGCAATGATGATAAAAGCCGCTCCTTGGAGCGGCTCTTTGAGCTTAACGGCTAACAGGTTACGGGATGTAACTGCAAGCGTTGTCGAAACCGCAGCCCTGGTATATATCGTGGAGGTTGTCCCGAATGATGTGCGCCAAGCCGTTGGCATTGCGCAGGTCAATGGCCAGGTTTCTCGCGAGCGTTTTGATCTCAAATTTAAATCCGTCCGGCAGCTTTAACTTGCTGGCAAGGTTCGAGAGTTGGTCGAGGGAGAGGTCGGGGTCCACTTCGGTCGTGTACGACAGCATGACCCAAGTCTTTCCGTCTGGTGAGTGCAACAGGAAGACCCTCCTTCCTTTCTCGTACAGGTACTTGTTCTCACGATGGCCTTCTGCGGGCACAAAGTCACCCTTGCGCATTCCTTCCAAAAGCTCTGGCGACATCGAGGCCGCCCAAGTGGCCTGAACGCCATGAAAGTCGACGGTCTCGCCCACTTTGAACAACCAGAGTTGGTCCATAACCCAATGGCGTCGCGCCGTTTGTGGTGTCGGATTCATGTACACAACCTTCGCTCCAAGCTCCGCCGCGAGCTTCTTCGAGTCAATGGCAGCCATCTCGTTCACTGGGCAACGGTCGCCCGGACCGCTGCTGTTGTAGATCTGAGCCATCGGAGGCTTGCCCAATACGGGTGCAATTTCGCAATAGGCGAAGTCGCGAGCATTGGCTCTGTGAAACTCTTTGTTGGGAATCGCTCCCGGTTTGAGAGTGATTTGTTGAGCGGAAACGGCCATCGTAAAAAGAACAGCGCAGACGATGATTGCCAAGCGAGCTACTGCTGTCTTTCGCGTCATAAGGTCTCCATGTTGCGAGGATGCATAATCATTTAATCAGCCAACGCACTGACTGCACAATGGTAAAGTCCGAGGGTGAGCCGAAGGCCCGAGGCAAGCCCTTGGTCGGCAGGATCGCTGTTGTGACGTCGGGCCATGTGGTAAGTGAACGGTCGAACGGACAAGCCTGGGCGAGGAGTGCCCGTTCCGCCGCGGCTTCCATGCGTTGCGCCGAGTACTGCTGCGCCAGGCGAATGATGCCGAGACAGGATCGGTAGCCCATCTCCGGGTGCGGTTTCTCGTTCAGGATTCGTTCGTTACGCGGAAGAATGTTGGCGGGGTACGCCAAATCCTTGCCGGTCTTCCTTCGAGGCGTCCAATCTCTCTTCACCGTCGGCGAACGAACGTGCGATGGTGGTCTGCAATCGCCCGCGCCAGTATTTAAGGGTCGCACGCCGTTCTTCTGGAACGGCTTGTGTCAGATCAGCAACGAGCGCGTTCATGCGCCGCATGACCTGCACGCTGGTGGCGCCATAAAAGCAAATCTCATTAAAAGCCAGCCGAACGAGATCGTCCCATGTGGGAAACGGAATTACGAGTCGCAATTTGCCGTCGCCGTCGCGATATTTTCCAATTTCTAAGTGGCGTTGGCCGAGGCGCAGCAACAAGTCTTCAATTTGGTCAAGCGCTTGCACAGCCGTTGTCGGATCGTTAATCGCTGGCGACAAAGACTTGATGGCTATGTCCACAAGAAGCCGCATCGCGTACTTGGGATCTTGTTCGAACGTTCGCTGCGCACCTAGCTCAATGGTGTCTCGCAACTTCCGTTCATCAAGCGGCTCACGCGCTCCAAAGACATGCACTACAGGCATCAATTCCTCGATCGTATCGCCGACCGCCACGACCATCTCGATGGTTCCGCCGGAGGCCTTAGCCAGGTTCACCAAAGCGGCGACGTCGACCGCTTGTACTGAGCGAGGCCGTCCGTGATGGATCAGCGTCTGGGTTTGAGGTAGTGCGCGAAAATCGTCCGTTACAATGGCCGTGACGTCCGATTTCATTGACGGATAAATTGTCGCTATCACCTTGCGTCCTTGATCACCCGTGAAAATCAACATGCGGTTGACCTGGAGCAACGTGATCCGATGAACGAGGGCGGTGAACATAGCCACGCTGGCCAGCAGGAGGCCAAGCACGACATAAGCGCTGATAAATGGAACCGTTTCCGAACCGTTTCGAGCCACCCCTCCAAGCGCTGCGAGCGCATAGAGAAAGGTGGCGGTAAAGACCCCTAACGAGTGTGATATCACCCGATCACGAGCGACCCACAGCACGAGGCGGGGCGAGTAGGCCGTGGCGCTGAACTGCACCATCACGAAAGTCAACGAAAAGACGATAGCGGTCATGGCAAGCATGCCGGAGGCAATCGAAGAGTAGAGGGCGATCGCGACTGCTACGCTCGCGGGGTGCACGAGTCCTGGAAAGATGCGGCTTTCAAAGCGTGGAAATGTCAGCCCCGCGGCAAGCGCGGCTGCCGCATACACCGCCGGGATCGCCCAGGTACTCAAATGAAGCCTGTATTTTTTGTGGTGCATAGTGGCGCTCCTAAACGGCCTGCAAGCTTAGCATGAACCCTCGTCGGCCACGATCTCGCATCTTAATTCTTGGCGTTTCGTAACAAAGGGTAGCTTTGGATCACACCTGCTTCTACCCTGGTGGTGGCGGTCAGCGACCGGATCACGGAGCACTGTCGGTTGAAACGACGACTGTGAAGGTTAACGATATGAAACCCGACGCCGACGGTTTGCTATGGCATTGGTGCGAATCGGCTGACTCCGCATGGGTGGACAAAACGGCAGTCGTGCGCGTCGACGAAGCGCGGCGTTCAGCCCCGTCCAGGTGCCACTTACGTGAGTCCCTGACTCCTCTATCGCTGAGGTCACAGCAGACAATCGGTGGATCAACCAGATTAGCGAACAAAAAATGCTCGGGAGAGCGGAAGGATATGAGCAAGTCGATACAATTTAAGAAACCTGCTCCAAAGATCGCTGAAATCTGAACCCTTTCTTGCCATTTTCTGAAAGTGCAGAGGGTCCTCTCGATTCTGAGCTTCGAGGAGAAGAGAATGAGATGAATAGCAACGACGAAAAACCAGTACGCCCTACTATTGAACAACTTCATGTCGATCTTCGTCGGCTCGAATGGGCACTGGGACTGAGCGAAGAAACGTTAACGGCGATCGCGAACACGGCTGAGTGGGTCGCGTTTCACACCGGGGAAGTGGTCATTGAAATCGACTCAGAAATCACTCATCTGTACTTCCTGATCACGGGCCGGGTGCAGTCAACGCTCCACGATTCGCTGGGCAAGGTGGTTCAGACAGATACTTTCGTTCCGGGGCGTGCCATTGCATTGCTTGCCCTTGGTTCAACGGATCGCGCTCTCTTGCACGTCGAGGCTATTGAGCCTTCGACAGCAATACGATTGACGCCATCGGACCTGCTGCAGCTTGCAGCAAGGCATGCAGACTTTCAAGTTGCTCTATTTCGCCTGGTAGTGAACGCGTTCAAACGATACGTGATGGTCGATCGTTCCCTTCCGAAGCCATCCGTCGTGGGTATTATTCATCACACCGAGGTGAGCCGTTCACTGGTGGCTCGATTGGCACGTCGACTGAGAGAGTTGGACGAGTATCCGGCGGTTGTCGGTGACGACGAGCAATGGAAGCCGGGCGGAGATATACCCTTTAAATTGCTTGCCGGGGAAGGCCAGATTCGACAAGAACTTCTTAAAGACTGGGCGTCGAATAGGCGACTCCTGGTCGATGTTCGTGCGGACCATTCACCCGAGGCCATGATGCGGTTGGTGAGTTACGTCGACATTGTGCTTTGGTGCGTTCGGCCGCAAGATGCGCGCGCAGCAGTTGCTCTGCTCGAAGGACTGGTGAAGAGCGTACCCAGATGGCGAGACAAGATCCGGATCGTGTGGATTCTCGACAGCAACGAGCCAATCGCTCCCTATGTGCCGGAGTTGTATCAACTCGCTGGACGACACTTTAAACTTACGTTTGACGCTCCTGGAGCAAACCAAAACACTTTGTTGCAGCATGGATTCGAACGCATCGTTCATCACTTGCGAGGCATCCAGATCGGTTTGGCGCTCGGAGGTGGCGCAGCTCGAGGCATGGCTCATCTCGGGGTGCTCAAAGCGTTTGAGCGGCATGGCATCTACATCGACATGCTGTCGGGTACGAGCGCTGGTGCGATGGTTGGCACCATTTACGCTGCTGGCTTCGATCCCGACTACATTGCTCGACGCTTCAAGACCGAACTGGAGCCATCGTGGTTCTTTCGACAGCTGCCGGGCGCCGGCTACTGGTACTTGCTCTACAAGTACAGATGGCGCCAATTCGATTCCATGCTACGGAAATACCTGGGTCAAGCCAGGATGGAGCAATTGATACTTCCGACGTTTACAGTTTCCGTCGATCTCGTCCAAGGAGAAGCGGTAGTACGCGAGGCTAATGATGCGACAATCGGCGTTATGCAAAGTATCAATCTTCCTCCTCTATCGCTTCCTATCATTGAGTCAGGCCAGGCATTGGTGGACGGCGGCCTGCTCAACAATGTTCCAGCTAATGTGCTGGTAGCCAAGGGATGCAACTTTGTCATCGCATCCACTGTGACAGCACAGCTAGAGAAAGACTTTGAAGGAATTAGTTCCAGGTTCACCCATCGGTTCTTGTCAACAATTCAAGTGATCATGCGACAGAGCATAGTCCAGGACTACAACATGAACTCCGTTGGAGTACAACCGGCAGACTTTGTGGTTGCGCCCGACGTGACGTCCTTTGATATATCGGAATTCACTAGAGCCGATGAAATGGCCCGTATCGGGGAAGCGACAACCGATGCATCCATGGCAGAGCTGCGTAAGATGCTTAGCAGACTTGATTTCAAACTGTTCGAGACAGGAATAAGCCGATGCAATTGAATAGACTTACTCTAAAGATCGCTGACACAGGATAACTAACATGACAGGCTTCCTTGGAGAGTTCTCCCGCTCGAGCTATCAAGCGTTACAGCTTTCTACGTCGCCAGCTTGCGAAACTGGCTTCTCCCAGTGAAGGCTTGGATTACTTTTGAAAAGTCGCCAAGCCATAAGTGATCTTGGCTGATCGTCCGATTGGGATTGGTTACTTGGATGAGGTGTCGGCTTTCGCTACTGGCGGCTCGCAAAGCGACGACATGACGCTGGTGGTCATGCAAGTGCTAGAGCAATGAAGTTCAGGGGCCAGACTTGATTGATGAGGGACCCCACCCAAGCTTCTTCTGCCTGGGTGGGGTTGTGCGTAACGTTCGCGTGGCGTTCGAACAAATTCAACGGCCTTTCTTGATTGAGGGTGCACCCTTACCCTGCGCCACCGGTCGTTAATCAGAACGGCCCATATCTACGACACTACGAGCGGCCTCATCATGTCGTGCTCTTCATGCTCCAAAATGTGGCAGTGCCAGACGTATTCATGCCCGCCTGTCCTGGGGCTAACGGCGTTGCGCATGGCAGCCGTCGGCAACTTCGGCAGGTCGAACTTCATGATTACTGTGGTCACTTCTTCCGGGTTCATACGAACCGTGTCCTTCCAGCCAATCTCGTCCGGATCAGGTGGAGTCGGCGGACCTGTGTAACTCCAGCCATTCGGGTCGCCGGTGAACGGCTGCCGCTGGATCAGCTGCACGTTAACCAAGTGAAAGTGCATGGGGTGAGTGTCGCCGGTGAGATTCATGATCTGCCAGACTTCGATTGCCCCGGCAGATGGGTTCTCTGTGGTCGGCGCCATATACCCTAGCCCCCAGGTCGGCAGCCCCTGGTTATTGAGACCGTTCTGGACGAAAGTTCCCATCGTCTGAATCAGGCGGCCGTGGTCATCGAAGTCTTCGTTCAGAGTCAACTGACGATTGACCGGACCGGTGTACGGTAACGGCCCAGGCTGAGATGGGTTGCCGTTGTTGTAAAGCAGTCCCGGCTGATTTCCGGTTAGGAAATTGGTCATCAGCTGAGTGTTCATCTGTGTGAGCCAGCTTGGAGTGCCAAGGCTATCGCCGGAGCCGGCGGTGACAGTGATTTTCAGCAGCGTCCGCGTATTCGGCCCATAGCCTGCGATCGTGGTCGGTGCTCCGCCATGCTTAGTCTGATCGCGGTCACCGGTGAAATAGTTGTTGCGGGGATCGCCCTCTGGGAAGGGAGCGGGAGCGTCGTTGTAGAGGATGAATGCCGAGTTGGCTGGAACACCGTTGAAGTCGATCACCAAATCGGCGCGTTCCGCCGGTGCCAGCAGCAGGTTGAAGGGTCCGTCCGGCAAGGCCGTGTTACCGGAGGGATCTTCCGGGTCCAGCGGAATCGGGGTCGTATTGTTGTGTATCGCCACGGCGGGCAGGAAACCGCCTTCGGTGCCTACCTGGTACATTGTGGGTCCAGGCGTGCCAACCTTCGCTTCTCCAGGATGCGACAGTTTTTCGGGATAGAGGTTCACGTGATAGAACCGCGCCTGGGAGCCGTTCAGCAGCCGGAACCGGACTCGCTCAGGAGGCACGCTCACCTCTGGGTAGATGCCACCATTGATCACGATCGTATCGAAGAAAGCCTCAGGCACGATCGAGGCTGGCTTCGGCAGATGCTTCGTTCCCTGGGCGGGAGGATCGTCGGTCGGGCCCCAATCCCAGCGCCCCTTGGGATTAGGCTTGCCGCCGGAAAAGACGTTTACCTCATAAACATGCGGGTACCAGAGATCGCCGGGCTCACCCCATTGCCAGGTTGGGTCTTGTTCACAGATATCAAAGGGCACAAAGCTCTTGTCCTGGAGAACGAGCGGAATCCCAATGAGGTCGGGCAGCAGTCCCGAACTGACCAGGCCTGCCTCGAAGTCGTCAGTGACGATTAACGCCGAGGCGATTCCCGCATAGGCGTTAGTGCGAGTGATCCCAATCGCATGGTCGTGATACCACACCAGCCTGGCGCTCTGTTCCATGGGGTAGTAATAATTTGCGGAGCCCGGTGGCGGGCTGGTGCCAGGCACGTTCATGAAGCTCGCGCCCTTTAACCCGCATGGATCAAACCATTGGAAAGGCGTGCCGTCACTGAACCAAGGGGTAAGGCCGCCATGGAGGTGGGTGACAATGCGGTTCAGCGGCAAATCTCCCACTGTCAGCCCGTTGGGTCCTGCCATCATGGTGGGGTCGGTCGGGATGAGGGGCCTGTTAGGAAGACGGTTGGTTACATTTAGTAAGAACCGGTGTGCCCCTCGTGGCCACGATGATTCCAGCGAGATATTGTTGGTCGCGGGTCGCCAGATCGTAATAACCCCAGAAATGGGTAGCGCGCGGAAGGTCGGGGTGCATCTTTTCGCTAAACTGTGCCACCGCGAGGTTGTAAACGTCGGTGGGTATACCAGCAAACGTTTTGGTCGTTTTTGTGGCCAACGGGAGGTACTGGCCAATATTGTTGGCCCCCGAGGGCCCTACGCCTGGCAGGGTAGTGACAAACTTCCGGATGTTGGTCGGGCTCTGGGCATACGGCCAGGCGCGGCCACGGAGCATAAGTGCTCCCGTTCCCGCCACTGCCGTGGATTTGAGAAAATGCCGCCGGTTCATCATAGCTATCTCCTTGGGCTCAGCCCTGTTACAGTGAATGCGCCTGGGAGGTGGTTGGAGAGCGTCAGGAGTTGACGTCCCGAGCGAGCGAGGGATCGGCAGTTTGTCAGGTCGCAGGAAACTACTGATTCTTCGTTACGTTCGTTTCGCTGAACGCCAACGAATTCTTCTTCCAACAAGCTCCTACTAAAGCTAGGGAGTTCTCCGGGACACGCACAGGACGCCCGGGCGAGGCGATCAAACTTACACGTGCCCGGCAGATCAGTTTTCTTATACGGTCATGGGACGCGACGAGGCTGTGTGCGGCGTCACTGAGATAGGTGATCGGAAACCCGGCGTCGCGGTCGCCGAAACTTGGAGAAGAAGTGCGGCAGCGCTGCTACTCGCCGCGCGACCCCTGTTCATTCGCGGACAGCCTCGGGTGAAACCGGACTCACAGTTCGATTCCGACATACCTGCGAGATCCCGCAAGGCACTTCGTTCTCAGAAAGTTGCGTCCGCGGCACTTTGGCTCTGGAATTGCGCGTCTCTCGGTGTAGTCTTATCGTCACCCAGAGGCCGACCATGACGACCCTGCTGCAGGACCTGCGATTAGCCCTTCGCCAGATGCGCCGTTCGCCCGGCTTTGCCCTCACGGCCGTCCTCATCCTGGCGCTCGGGATCGCCGCCAATGTGATCGTTTTCGGCGTGCTGCAGGCAATGATCTTGAAGCCCCTGGATGTGCCCAATCCAGACCGGGTGATGACGTTCGCACCCCACGTGGCTGACTATCCGATTTTCGCCTATCCGGAAGTGCGCGATGTGCGCGATGGCAACACGGTATTTTCTGCCGTGGCCGCTGACACGATACAGCTTTTTGGCCTGGAAGCCGACGGTGTCACCCGGCCGGTCTGGGGATACGAAGTAAGCGGGCAATACTTCGAGGTCGTCGCCATCAAGCCTTTGCTTGGACGTCTGCTTGAGCGCTCCGATGACGAGCATCCTGGGGCCTCGGAAGTCGCCGTGCTTACCCACCCGGCATGGAAGAATTATTTTGGCGCGGACCCCAACATCGTGGGAAAGACGGTCCGTGTCAACAAGCATGTGTACACCATCGTAGGCGTTACCCCGGAAGGCTTCTACGGGACGGAAAAGTTCCTGCAGCCCGACATCTTCGTTCCGATGGCGAATGAAGCATCGCTGGACGGGGTCGACTGGCTTGAGTCGCGGCGCCAGAAGATGGTCTTCCCGATCGTGCGCATCAAGGACGGGATCAGCCTGACCCAGGTGCAGGCCGAACTGGATACGATTGCCGCTCGCGTTAGTCGGCAGAACCCTGCGGAGGAAGATGGGCTGGAGTTCAAGCTGGCCACTCCTGGTCTGGTCGGCGACTTTCTCGGCGGGGCGGCGCGCCGTTTTCTGGCTGGGATTATGGCACTGGCCGGCATCGTGCTGCTGGCGGCCTGCGCCAATCTCGGCGGCCTGTTCGCTGCGCGCACGGCGGACCGCACCCGCGAGATAGCCATCCGTCTGGCGGTTGGATCGAGCCGCTGGCGCATCGTCCGCCAGATCCTTGTCGAGGCGGTGGTGATTTCGATCTTCGGAGGGGGCATGCGCTTGTGGGCTGGCCTGGATCGCTCTCACCGCGCTCGGCAAATGGCATCCACCCACCGACTACCCTATGAGGTTCTTGATAGACCCGCAGCCATCCTTGGTCCTGGTTGCGTTGCTGATCTCGGTGCTCGCCGGAGCACTGTTTGGAGTGATGCCGCTACGGCAGATCTTCAAGGCCGATCCCAACGATGCGATCAAGAGCGGTGGAAGCCAAGCCGGCGCGGGGCGCCGCTGGGCACTGCGCGATGTCCTGCTGGCGGCACAGATCGGGCTTTGCTGCGTTATCATCACGGCTGCCTTCGTCTCGTTGCGTGGTTTGGGCAAAACACTAACCTTAGACCTGGGCTTCAATCCGAAGAACGCTGTCCTCACGACATTCGATCTGAGCAATGCGGGCTATTCCGGCGAGGCTGCCGATCATTTCCAGCGCCAGCTCCTGGAAAAGGTATTGCAGCTTCCTGGAGTGGAAGCAGCGGGCTACGCCAATACCACGAACCTCACCGGGGACAACTCCGTTCCTCCGGTCTTTTCTCAGCAAACCTACCGATTTCAGGCCCTCAAACGCAGCCTTTCATACCTTTGAGTACGACGTCTCACCGGGATACTTGGCCGCGTGTGCAACGCCACTGCTCGCGGGACGTGATGTTAGCTTTAGCGACACTGCGAAGACGCCCGCGGTCGCCGTCGTGAATCAGGAGTTCGCGCGGCGCCTTTTTCACTCCGAGAACGGCGTCGGCCGCTACTTCAAGGACAGCTCCGGCGTCTCGATCCAGATTGTGGGCATTATGGCCGACGGCAAACAATTCCTGCCCAGTGAAACGCCGAGGGCCGCAGCGTACTTCCCGGTCTCGCAGCGGGCAACTACAAAGACGTCGCTGGTCGTCCGAACCAAGCCAGATCCTACGGGTGCGGTGACGGCCGATATGGCAGCCACAATCCGTAAGACGGTCCGTGATCTTGACTCTGCCGTTCCGATCCGGTCATCGAGCGAGTGGCGAAGCCAGCTTGCTATGAGTTTCTTTCCCGCGCAGGTGGCTACCGTCGCCCTCGGCCTGTTTGGCGCTTTTGGGCTCCTGCTCACGATCACCGGCACCTTCGGCCTCGCCTCCTATACGGTCAGCAAGCGGCTGCGCGAGCTGAGCATTCGGGTCGCGCTGGGTGCGCAGGCGAAGCAGGTTCTCTCGGCGGCGCTCGGTCGTATGCTGGTCCTGCTCGCCAGCGGGTCGGTTGTCGGGCTCCTGCTCGGTGTGGCTGCGAGCCGGGTCCTTTCGGTCATCGTCTTCCAGGCGACCGCACAAGATCCATATGTAATTGCGGCTGTTGCATTCACGATACTGCTCACCGGCTCGCTTTCTGTAGCTGGCCCGGTGCGGCGCGCCCTGCACATCGATCCGGCAAACGTGCTTCGGGAACAATAGTCTTCAACCCACAGCCCATCGCCAGTCCAGAACCGAGTGGTGATCTGTTCACCGGTGCTCTTTCCGATGACCGGAGCGGCTAAGAATGACTATCATGAATGTCGACGTCGCCGCACGCTGGAGAAGAAGAATATGAAAACGCTGATGGTGCTTGCGGGTGCTGTCGTTCTTTTGTTCCCGGCTTCCCTGCAGGCAAATCCTCCAAAGCCACAGTTGGAAGTGGTGGTGCTTGGTTCTGGCGGGCCACGGGCGTTCGGGAGGGCCGGGTCAAGTTACATCGTGGTTGTCCAGGGGACACCGCGGATTTTGGTGGATGCCGGACCGGGAGCGTTCCTACGGATTGGGGAGCTGGACATGAACTTGGAAAAAGTAGATACGGTCTTGTTGACGCATCTGCATATCGATCACAGTGGAGACCTGGCGGCCTTCTTCAATGCGAGAGCGCTTACCAGTGACGGACCAATCGTATACCGGATTTTTGGCCCGGAGGGAGCGGGACTATTCCCCAAGACATCGCGATTTGTCGATTTGCTGGTGGGAGATGACGGAGCGTTTGCCTATCAAGAAACGTTTGGCGCGCAGGAAACGTTCACGGTTCGCGATCTGGCGATTCGCCTGGATTCAGTGCGCACTAAGATTGTGGATGAGGATGGCGTAGTGGTGGAAGAAATTGCGACCCATCATGGCGATTGCCCGTCGGTGGCCTACCGGATTTCTTATAAGGGCGAGGTGGTGGTTTTCTCTGGAGACATGGACGTATCAGCGCTGCCGAATCTGGTGCAATTGGCGAAGGGCGCAGATTTGTTGATTTTTAATTGTGCTGTGCTCGACCCTCCGGGTTCGCCATCGCAGTTGTACGCTCTGCATACGCCGCCGAAGAACATTGGGGAAGCCGCTCGCGACAGTGGGGTAAAGCGTTTGTTGCTGAGCCATGTTGCGCCCGACGTCGAAGGGCAGCAGGACGCGGTGCGGAAGTCGATTCGAGCGTCCTATGCAGGGCCGGTCGCGTTCGCGAGCGATAAGTTGCGCGTGCCGGTTGGAAAGTGAGCGAACATAGGGTGACCTTTGGCTTCAATCCTCGGTCGCGATAACAATGTGGAGGAAGTGAAGTTCTCACTCGGGCGACGAAGTTGGATGGTCCTCTCTGGCGAAAGGCGAAGAGCGAAGAGCCGTTCCGGGCAGATCGCTGAATGCTAACTGCTGCTGAAGGCAGCTTGTGGCTCGAGTCTGTTTGACCTTTGCCGCCCAAACACGCTAAACTTCTATGGTTTGCCTGTACTAGCAGGTCCCGTCAGGGACATCCCGCAGCCGGGCCACGCGGTCCCGCGAAGGTTTCCTTCCACGCTCGGGTAAGTGCAAGCGCACAAAGAGTTTAAAGTAGTCTGATACGTCGCAGTTCTGCGAAAAGCAGGTCCCTCCACTCGCCCGCCGCCTCGCGGCTGGCTCGGTCGGGATAACAGATTTCTTGGATGGAGGCATTGCCATGTACGCGGTGATCCGCGCCGGGGGAAAGCAGTATCGCGTCGCGCCCGGAGACGTAATTGAGATTGAGAAGGTGCCGCAGGCGGGCGGCGAAAACGTGCAGTTCGACGAGGTGCTGGCCGTCAGCGCTTCTGATGGCGAGATCGGCAAGCCGTCGAAGGCGTTTGTCACCGGAGAGGTTGTCAAGCAGGACCGCGCCGGCAAGATTCTGGTCTTCCACTACAAGCGCAAAAAGCAATACAAGAAGCTGAACGGGCATCGCCAGCCTTACACCGCGGTGAAGATCACCGGCATCAACGTGGACGGCAAGGACCTCACAGCCTAGGTTGGGTAGTGCGGCCCTTCAGGGCCGCATACCCGGGCAATTTTCTTGAGAGGGGCTTTAGCCTCGAGGAATTCTTATGGCACACAAAAAAGGTTTAGGCAGCTCGCGGAACGGCCGCGACTCGAATGCGCAGCGGCTGGGCGTGAAGTCGTTTGGAGGCCAGCTGGTTTCGGGTGGCTCCATCATCGTGCGGCAGCGCGGCACGCGCATCAAGCCGGGCGCCAACGTTGGCCGCGGCAAGGACGACACCCTGTTCGCCAAGATCACCGGCATCGTCGAGTTCAAGGACCGCGGGCAGATGGGCAAGTTCGTTTCGGTGACTCCGCAGGAAAGCAACTAGCAGCTAGCAACTGGTTCGCAGGCGCACTGATTGTAACTGCGCAGGTGGCATGATTCGCTTAAGGCCTCGTTCCGGCGAGGCTTTTTCGTTGCAGCCGCCAACCGCAGATCCCTCCACTCGGGCTGAAGCCCTCGGTCGGGATGACAAGCGTGTAGAGTCCAGGCGAAAAGCGAATGGCGGAGCGAAGAACGGGCCGCGCATCCACTGACCACTATCCACTGACCACTGTTTTCCGATGTTCGTTGACGAAGCCAAAATCCGGGTGAAGGCGGGCGACGGCGGCAACGGCTGCATGGCCTTCCGGCGCGAGAAGTTCGTGCCCCGCGGCGGACCGTCGGGCGGCGACGGCGGGCCGCGGCGGCGACGTCATCATGGAATCCAGCGAGCGCCACAACACGCTGGTGCACTTCCGCTTCAATCCCGAATACAAGGCCGAGCGCGGACGCCACGGCGAAGGCTCGAACAAGACCGGCCGTGAGGGCGACAACGTCGTGTTGAAGGTGCCCGTCGGCACCATCGTTTTCGACGAGATCACTGGCGAAGTGGTGCACGACTTCTCGCGTCCCGATGAGCGGATCGTGGTGGCGCATGGTGGGCGCGGCGGGCGCGGCAATGCTCGCTTTGCAACTTCCACTCATCAGGCGCCGCGCGAGCATGAAGAAGGACATCCCGGGCGAGGAGCGCACGCTGCGCCTGGAGCTGAAGCTGCTGGCCGACGTCGGGCTGGTCGGCTATCCCAATGCCGGCAAGAGCACGCTGATTTCGCGCATTTCGGCGGCGCGTCCTAAGATTGCCGATTATCCCTTTACCACGCTTGAGCCGAACCTCGGCGTGGTGGTCGTTGGCGAGCCGCCGGACGAGATCAGCTTCGTCGTGGCCGACATTCCCGGACTCATCGAAGGCGCCAGCCAGGGCGCGGGACTGGGCACCCAGTTTCTGCGACACATCGAACGCACGCGACTTGCTGGCGCACCTCGTGGATGTGTCGGATGCCAGCGGCCGTCCTGACCCGGCGAAGGACTACGAAGTCATCACGCGCGAGTTGGCAAACTTCGGCGCCGGATTGGACTCGAAGCCGACGATCGTTGTCGCGTCCAAGATGGACGCGGTCAACAAAGACAAGCTCGCCAAACTCAAGCGCTATTGCAAGCGCAAGAAGCTGGAGCTGTTTCCCATCTCAGCGGTCACGGGCGAGGGGATCGAGGAATTGAAGTGGACGATGGCGCAGCGGGTGGAGAAGTTGCGGAGAGCCGAAGCAGGAAAAGCAAGTAGCAGCTAAAACCACCGCTCATCGAAAAAATCCACTCCCGGTCGTATCGTGGCATAACCCTTCGACTGTTCTAAGGGGGCTTTTATAGGCTGCTGAAAAAGTGTCTCGACCGTGTCATCCTGAGCGTAGGCGGCGCTGTTGTTGCGCCGCCGGAGTCGAAGGACCCCTATTCGATCCAAAGAGTCAGGGCAGCATAGGGGCCCTTCGACTCGCGGCAAAAGCGGCCGCTCGCTCAGGGTGACAAGACCGGGGTGAGTTTTTCGGCAGGTCTGAAGACGTGCCCTGATACACAACGATATGAGGGGTCAATAGCGGCGAGCAGCTAACCGTTGGGCTTGATTACTTTCGTATGCCCCGTTGTCTTCAACTTGAACACGTCGCCCGGAATTTTCTTGTTCAGTTGAATATTGCTGTATTTGGCGAGCCGGTAATCCCCTGAGGGCTCCTGGAACCTCTGCTGCACGCTGACGCCGAGGGCCGGATCAATCCAAAGCGTGATTGTCTGGAACATGTTCTTTACCTTTTGGGACTTGGGCGTCAGCTCCAGCTTGGCTGCGTTTACGCCCTGCACCTGCTCCATGCCGGCATAATTCACGTCAAACGATTTCTCAAGATCGTGGCCGCGCCCGCCGAATCCCAGCACCAGAAAGCTCTCGAAGTCGGCCTTGTTCTTGCCGGGATTGTATTGCGTGACCTGGTCAATGGAAGGCTCATAGAGGCTGACCAGGTCCCCGGTGAACAGAACGTACTTCTTCGCGGGTGAGGTAATGTCGGCGGCCATCTGCACGTCGTTGCCCTGGCGGCGGAAGTACATCGTGCCCTTCTGGTAGTCGTGGTCGTCAACCACCTTCTGGTACTGGTCCCACACGAAGTCGCACTGGGCACTGCGGAAGCTGGCGGCAGCCTTGTCCATCGAATCGAGCACAGACTCCAGGTTCTGCGCCTGGGCGATCGTCGCGGCGACAATGCAGAGTGCAGCACTAGTCAGCGTAGTTTTGAGGATTGATCTCATGGTTAGCATGCAGCCTTTAGCAATTCGCACTCAATAAAAACCAGAGACCGACATCTCGACATCTGACTGCTGATTACTGACGGCTGAGTGCAGGCCGTCAGCGATGTCCCCAAACTTCATACGCGACCACGTTGTGCTTGCTGTCACGCACCGCCTCGTAACGGTCAATCGTGATCTCGCCAGCGACGGGTTCGATAATGCGCATCAGCGATTCCCGGATGTCGGCGTCGCTTCCGGCCTTTACCGCCGAGGCGTCCACCTTGTACAGGAAACCGTCTCCCTCCTGCTGCACGACAACCTCAGTTTGACGCGGCGGGCGCTCCTGGGGTTTGTCGCGGAAGTTGATCCACAGCGGCGCCAGGAAAATGAAGGCGAGAATGACCGTGACCATCACGTCGTAATGGACGCTGCCCCGCGGCTACGTCCACCAGATGTAGCCTTTGATCGTTTGGGAAACTTTGCCCATCGCCATACTTCAGTTTAGAGAGCAGCTAAGTGGAGCGCAACAGAATGCCGGTCGTTGTTTAGCTTTTCGCCAAAACGGGCTTAGCCGAGGCGTTGCAAATCGCAGCGCGATTCCTCACCGGCTGCCCGAACTGGACTGTTCTGGCGAATAGCGAACCGCGAAAGGCGAAGCCGAAAGCGGTCTCTACGTCCTGAGTTCCACCACGGTCGCGCCGCCACCACCTTCGTTCTGCGGAGGCTCACTCACGCTGGCGACGTGGGGATGGCTTTGCAGGAATTGCCGCAGGGCTTTGCGCAGAATGCCCATGCCGCTTCCATGAACGACGCGGACACGCACTGCGCCCGCCAGAAATGCGCGATCGACGAACTTCTCCACTTCGCGGGTGGCTTCATCCACCGTCTGGCCTATGACGTTGATCTCGGTCGGCACGTTGTCGTCTTCGCGCGAGAGCGACACGTTGATGCCGCGGGCGCGCGCCGCCGCCACGGGATTCGCGCCTGCGCGTGCGACCACCTCGGCGAAATCGTCACGCGCGACCTTCATCTTCATGGCTCCAACAGCAACCTCGAACGTGTCGTCATCGAAGTAGCGCAGCACCTTCCCATCGCGGCCCAGCGACTTCAGCCGCACGGTGTCGCCCACGGAAACATGCTTCACCACATGTTGCTCGCGTGGGGATCGCCGGTATCGGCGCCGGTGGCGTGCGCCACCACGGTCGAATCGAACTGTTCGCGAAATTCGCGGCGCATCTTGGCGATGCGGCGCTCGGCATCCTTCGACAGCTTGAGCGCCTGCGTCGCGGTCCTGCACCGCGTTGACCGTCTCGCGCGACGATACTCGAAGTCACGCAGCAGGCTCTCCAGCTTTCTTCTCCAGCTCGCGCACCTTTTCGCGCTGTTCCTTGCGTCCTTCGGTGGCGAGGTGGTTGCGCTCTCGCGCAATTTCCTGCTCGCGCGTTTGCAGCGCGGCGCGTTCGTTATCAACCTGACGAAGTTCGCGCATGCAGCCGGTCAAGGAAGCGCGAGACGATCCTGCGCCTGCGAAGTCATCCGCTGCCGTGCCGCACCGATAATTTCGGCATTGAGCCCGAGGTTCTGGGCGATGTTGATTCCTGCCGACGCGCCCGGCACGCCCATGCGCAGCTCAAACGGTCGGCGCCAGCGTTTGCTCGTCGAAGCCGACGGCAGCATTGAGCACACCCGGCGTGTTCGCCGCGTAAACTTTAAGCGCGGTGTGGTGGGTGGAGATGATGCTCAAGCAGGACGACGCGCCGGAAGTAGTCGGCGATGGCGACACCCAGCGCCGCGCCTTCCTCCGGATCGGTGGCCGAGCCCAGCTCATCCAGCAGCACGAGAGAATGTGCCGTTGCGTGGCGGGAGATGAAATCGATGTTGGTGACATGCGCCGAAAACGTCGAGAGGTTCTGCTCGATCGATTGGTAGTCGCCAATATCGGCGAAGATCGAGTCGAAGATCGGCATCTCGGCACGCTCCGCCGGGACTGGAATGCCGGATTGCGCCATCAGCGCCAGCAGTCCAACCGTCTTCAGCGCTACAGTTTTCCCGCCTGCATTCGGACCGCTGATCACAAGCTGCCGATGCTGCTGATCCAACTCGACGGTCAGGGGAACTACGGCAATGCCTTTCGGCTTGAGCGTGCGCT
This sequence comes from uncultured Acidobacteriaceae bacterium, assembly GCA_963782275.1. GTDB lineage: Bacteria > Acidobacteriota > Terriglobia > Terriglobales > Acidobacteriaceae > Bog-257. Next base: position 745,167 of record CAWAJA010000022.1, read on the forward strand.
CCAGCAAGGGATGCCGCGCTTTGCGCAAAATCAACGCGTCACAACTGGGCTGTGTCCGGTGTATCGTTGGCCGGTGACGTGGGCAGCAGATCCGAGCTTCTCGTTCAGGCAGGAATTTCACTGTCACAAAGTCGTATTCTTCCGCAAAACGCGCCTTGGCGAACTGCAACTCGAGTTCCGAAAGCACCTCGATGGCAGTCTCCAGCGCGTCGGCTTGTTCGCCCAGCCGCGCCGTCATTTCCAACAGAATGCGATGGACCTCAGCCTGCTCTTCGTCGAGCAGGCGCACCAGTTCGTTGTTCTGTTCGATGGTCTCCAGGGGCTCGATGAACACCGTCTGTCCGCTCGACGAAGCGCCGTGCGCCACGCCATGCACGCGCCGGCGGTGTTCTACTTTCACCGGAATCACGAAGCGTTCGCCGCGAATGGTGACCAGCTCTTCCTGCACCGCCCCGCCGTCGGAAAGCCGCCGCAGATGCGAGCGCAGCGATTCCTGGATGGAGCGCTTCTGTTTCTCGATCTCACGGCGAATGCGCGCCAATTCAGGTCGAGGCGCGGTCGTCCAGCGTGCCATCGGGAAGAATCTTGTTGCGGAAATAGCGCAGCAGCGGGGTGAAGTCGGCCAGCGTTTGCGAAAGTTCGTGCACCGCCTGCCACTTGTCTTGAACGGCGACCGGGGGATGCAACGCGATCTCCCGCCACTCTGCCGCGCGGTCTGCCAGCAGCACCAGATCGCGAATCTCCGCTGATCTCCAGGGCCGCGCCTTGAATGCGAGATTTGTTCACCAGCGATGTCGGATCGAGCAGGCCGTGAAAATCGAAGTGTCCACCGGCGCGCAGGTATCCGCGCAGCTCTTCCGTCAACTGCTGCTGGCGTTCGATCCAATGGCGATCACGCGAGGGCGTGAGCTGCATCACGCGAGCGTGTCCCAGCGGGGAGCCCGTATAAAGCGCGAGCACCTGCCGCAATTGGTCGAACTCCAGAACGCGCTCGCTGCAATGCTGGATTGGGCTGGGAGGGCTCATGCGGATGTTGAATATGGTACAGGAGCAACGAGCCATCAGCGCTTGAGCGGCAGATGAGCCTGCAGGTTAAACTCAGAGTCTGGCGATGGAGTTCGCCGTTAACCGCCCGCGGGCTGATGACTCCTACAATCCAGTGTGGAGAACTCCATCGTGGCCTACCTGTGGATAGCCTTGGGCGCAGTTGTCGGCGCCAGCGCCCGTTACTTCATCAGCGGATACATCACCCGCATTTTCTCGACCGCCTTTCCCTACGGCACGCTGTTTATCAACGTAACCGGCAGCCTGTTGCTGGGGTTCTTCCTCATTCTTGCAAGTGAACGCATGCTGCTGGATCCGCGCTGGCGGTTTCTCATCGCCATCGGCTTCTGCGGATCGTACACAACTTTTTCCAGCTATGCCTTCGAAACCTTTGCCTACATGGAGCAGGGGCAATGGCTTCTGGTGCTGGTAAACATCGTGGCCAGCAACGCGCTTTGCCTGGCGGCCGTGCTGGCCGGAGCAGCGATTGCGCGGGGGTTGTAAAATGGCACCTCCTATGGCTGTACAAGTAACCATGTATCTGACCGAAGGCGATTCCTGGCATCACCGCCCCCTGCACGTAGAGGTGTTGAAGTATCTGCGGCAGGAAAATGTTGCCGGAGCGGTGGCGTTCCACTCGGTTGCAGGGTTCCAAGGGCGAGCGAAGTTGAGCACCGCTCATCTGGTCGAGGCGGGTGGCGAACTGCCGGTGGTCATCACTTTCGTAGACACCGATGAACACGTCAGCCGGGTGCTTCCCAAGCTGCGTGAGATGGCGGCCCATCGCCTGATCGTGCGGGAGAATGTCGTGATCGAGCAGGGCAGCCTGGACTAGCCGCCGGCGTTCACGATTTATTCATCTGGAGCGCATGCCGGCGCTACCTTTCGCAACCCGCTCCGGATAAACTGTTGCGGGCGGCTGGCGTGTAACTGGAAACCACCAGCCTTCGCGGTTCGACCCGTCCCGCCAGCACACCAAGAGGGGCTCATGCTACCGCATTCCGACGCATTCGTTTTCTTCGGCGCCACCGGCGACCTTGCCCACAAGAAAATCTTTCCCGCGCTGCAGGCCATGGTGAAGCACGGCACGCTGAATGTGCCGGTGATCGGCGTGGCGAAGTCAGGGTGGACAATCGAACAGTTGAAAGAGCGCGCCCGCGACAGCGTCATCAAGTACGGCGGCGGAGAAGATCCCGAGGCCTTCCCAAAACTCTGCGAGTTGCTCAGCTACATTGACGGCGACTACAACGACGATAAGACCTACGCAGCCTTGCGCGCCACGCTTGCGGACGCCCAATCGCCTACGCATTACCTGGCGATACCGCCCAGCATGTTTCCGGTCGTGGTCAAGGGCCTCGCAAGCTCCGGATGCCGCCAAGAATGCGCGCGTGATTCTGGAGAAGCCCTTCGGCCGCGACCTGGTTTCGGCGCGCAAACTGAACGACACCCTGCACCAGGCGTTTCCTGAGGACCACATCTTTCGCATCGATCACTATCTCGGCAAAGAAGCGGTAGAGAACTTGCTGATCTTCCGCTTCGCCAACAGCTTTCTCGAGCCCATCTGGAACCGTAATTATGTTCACAGCGTCCAGATCACGATGGCGGAGTCTTTCGGCGTCGAAGGCCGGGGCAAGTTCTACGAGGAAGCCGGCGCTATCCGCGATGTGGTACAGAACCACTTACTGCAGGTGGTCGCGTTCCTCGCCATGGAGCCGCCGACTATGATTTACGTGGATTCGGTGCGCGACGAGCAGGTCAAGATCTTTCGCACGATTCCGCCGCTCAGTCCGGTAAACATTGTTCGCGGACAGTTCGACGGTTATCGCAAAGAGCCGGGTGTTTCCCCCAGTTCCGACGTAGAGACATTCGCTGCGGTGCGGCTGGAGATTGACTCGTGGCGTTGGGCTGGGAGTCCCGTTTCTTATCCGCGCCGGCAAACGCCTGCCCATAACCGCCACCGAGGTCTTTGTTAAGTTGCGTAAGGCTCCGCTGAGCAAAATGGGGGCCGACGGCCGTAATTACTTCCGGTTCAGGCTTGGTCCCGACATCGAACTAAGCCTGGGCGCACGTGTGAAGCGCCCCGGCCCGCTGATGGCGCCCATGCCGGTGGAACTTTCGGCGGTGAAGTACGGCAGCAGCGACGAGATGGAAGCCTACGAACGGCTACTGACCGATGCCATGAAGGGCGACCAGTTGCTGTTCGTGCGCCAGGATGCGGTGGAGGCTGCGTGGTCGATTGTCGAACCCATCCTTGGCGATTGTTGCCCCACGGAGCTGTACGAGCCGGGTACTTGGGGTCCCCCGGACGCACGCGAACTAGCCGCCGACATTGGTGGATGGCACGATCCCGAGTAGAAGATCTAAGAGTGTGGGGCGAGAACCTGTGCCCGCCTGGCGCGTGTGCGTGAGAATTGTGCCGTCCCTGAAGGGACTCGGCTTCTTTTTCCATTTGACCCAGCACTCCGCCTGCGGCTCCGTGCTGGGCTAAACTGATTAAAACTGATTCGTCCCTGCGGGACTTTTTCCTGGTACATCGTTCCATTGCTGCCATCAAAACGTAGCTGTCACACAGACACAGACTCCAAAGTCCTGGCTTACTTCTTGACCTCGCCCTTTACTTCCGCCGTCTGCGGCGTCTCAGCCGGCTTGGCCTGATGCCCCGCTGCCTTTTCCTGCTTGAGCTTATCGGCTTCGGCATCGGTGATGTAGCGGAATTCCTGCACCCGTCCCCAAGGATACTGTTCGGATACAAACATGCGATTGTTCTGGTCTATGGTGATTCCCATTGGGTCGTTGAACTGGCCCAGATTGCGGCCCGGCCCACCAACGTAGCCCAGCAGGTCCCCGTTGTGGTTGTAAGCCTGAACGAGGGCCATGCCCGTGTCCACCACCCAGATGTGACCGTCGCTATCCACGGCGATTCCCTTGGGCCGCTTGAAGCACCCGATGGCGTCGCAGTGTTGGCCGAACTGGCTGATGAACTTGCCGTCAGCATCGAAAATCTCGACCCGCCAGTTTAGGGTGTCGGTAACGTAAATGTTGCCATCCTTGTCCACCGCAACGTCGGTTGGCAGAGCGAAATCGCCAGGCGTGGTCAGCGTGTGCTTCTTCCCGCCAGTACCAATCTTGCGTAACGGTTTAAGCGTATCGGCGTCGTAAACCAGGACTTGGTCCTGCTGGGTATCGACCACGTACAGGAAGCGGTTCTCCTTGTCGATCGCCAAACCTACAGGATCGACCAAGCCTTCTTTGATCTGCGCTTCCGGCTGATGCTTGGCATTAAACACCAGCACCTTGCTCAGCTTGCCGTCGGAGACGAAGATGCGGCCGTCGTCGTCCACCGTGACGCTGTTAATCGTGCCAAAGTGAGCTTCGAAACCGTTGCGGATCATCTCAGTCTCTTTGGTTTCGGTGTTGAAGATGAAGATTGCGCCCACCTTCTGGTCGGCTACGTAAAGACGGCCCTTGGAGTCCACCGACATGCCATAGGGTCCCAGCAGTTGGAAGGGAAAGTTCTTATTGGTCACCTTATCGCTTACAGGCTGGGTGCCGGCCAGACGGTCCATCCAGGTTTGCTTGGGCTTCTTCCCGGTTTCCGTCGAATAGTCGATCTTCATGCCCGCAAAGTAACTGGTGTAGCGAACGCGCGGGATATCGGGCGGCTGAGGCCACACCAGCTTGGTCACGTCGATCTGCGGCTTATTCTCTGCGGGTTTCTGCTCCGTCGCAGTGGCTTGCTTCTTTTTGTTGCCGGCGAGAAGCGCCACTGGGGAAACTAACGTCAGGCCCAGCGCAGCAAGCGTTGCGATCGCGGTGATAGGGCTGCGAAATGACATGGAACGTGCGTGAAACATAGTTACTTCCTCTCCCCGGTTTTCGTCATCTCAAATCGATTCTTGTGGCAGGTATCGCAAAAAGCCATAGTATTCGCCTGGTCGTTCACCAGCAGGTCCGCCTGTGCGGATGCATGCGGCTGGTGGCAGGTGAGGCAGCTCATGGGAGTCTTGACCTTGCCCGGGTTGGTTGGGTCCATTAGATCCGAAACCGGGTGACCGGTTACCGGATGGCCCACGCCGTACTTCAATGGAAGAACGAATGCCTTGTTCACCTCGAAGTAATCCTCCGGCAGCTTCACCTGGCCGTTGAAGATGGTGAGCAAGTGTTGCTTCTCCAGAATTTGCGGCTGTGTCTCGTTGCCATGGCACTCGAGGCATAACCCATTACCCTGGACCCGCAGCAGCTTCGGATTGTTGCCACCGTGCGGTTCATGGCAGATGGCGCATCCTTGTTGATATGCGGGCTGGTGGCGGTGTGCTTTCTTGAACTGATCAGCCTGTTCGGTGTGGCACGTCAGGCATACCGCAACCGGATCAGGCTGCAGGAAACCCGGCGATTTGCCGGCATGTGGATTGTGGCAGGTGATGCAGTCACCTTGCGCGCCCGGGTGCGGCACCTTCGCCTTGTCAATCTTCTCCGCCTGGTCGCTGTGGCAGGTCAGGCAGAGGGCCTTCGAGTCGCTTTGGGTCAAGACCACCTTGCCGTCCTTGGCAGGCGCATGGCAGGTGTCACAGCTCCCGCTCTCGAACGGCGGATGCGTGAACCTCTGCATCAGGTGCGGCTGTAATGACTGGTGCGGATTGTGACACTGCACGCAATTCGCTGTGGCGAAGGGCTGCTCCTGATGCGCTTTGATCAGCCCTGCGTCTTTTGCATCGTGGCAATCAAGACACAGTCCTGGAGCGGCCTTCGTCAGGTGATAGTCGAACTCCATCTTGCCTTTTTCACCGGTCTTGTGGATAACGTGGCAGGTATCGCAACCCATGTCCAGCGCCAGGTGCCGGCTGCCCGTGCTGGGGACATTCAAGCCTTGCTTGTGACAGGTGAGGCAGAGGTTCTCGTTGGCGCCGCCGGAGGTCGGTTTCAATAACTGATATTTGTTGGCGGAGGTGTGCGGATCATGGCACTTGAGGCACTCGCGGATGGACGGAGGATGGACCGTTCCCTTGAGATCGGCGGCGTTCTTGTCCGCGTGGCAGCTGAGGCAGAGCGAATACGGCGTGGTGGTGATGAGCTTTACACGAGTAACGTCCTTCGTCACCCGGATTTCATGGCAGCTCGTACAACCCATCGCGATAGCCGAGTGAACGTATTTGCCTTTGGCCTTATCTTCATGACACTCGATGCACTTCGCCGAGTCGGTATTCTTGTCCAGCGGCACTGGATGGGTGGCAGCGCCGATCAGGCTGGCGGTGAAAATCAAACCCAATCCCAGGATAAACCGCACTGCTCGCAAACTTACCTCCACCCGAACCATGACTAGTTGTGCACGTCCATTACCGTAAGGAAGTGAACTCGCAGCGAGGCCGCAAGACAAGTCTAAGTCGCTGAATTCAAGAGGATTCTACACCAATCTGAGCTCCTGGTTGCCATCCTGTACGGCCGCGGTGATGGTCTCAAGGATGGGTTTTCCTCCCCATTGAGCCGTGAAATCCCCCACAAACGTTGAGGCTTCAATGTGACCAGAAACCCGCTGGGAAATGCGCGCTTTCATCACCTACATGGGTGATATGGCTCAGCCAACAATGTGACTGCAATCACTCGAAACCATCATAACTAATTAAATAGCAATAACTTATGCCTAGAGAATCTCTTGGCTCCCGGCGTGCACTATCCACCGCACGGGGAAGGAACCACATGGCCGTTAGCCCACTTTCCATTCCAAAACGCATTCATAAAACCTTCGCCAACCTGCGAACCGGAATCGTGTTGCTGATTCTCGTTGTCATCGCGTCTGCGCTGGGAACTTTCATCCTGCAGCGGCCGGCCACCGATGCCGACAAGCTGGCGCGGGCCTATTCGCCGCAGACGCTGGTCTGGCTCGATCGCCTCGGGCTTAACCGACGTGTTTCACGCCTGGTGGTTCATGACGCTGCTGACGCTGGTGAGCCTCAGCATCGTTCTTGTCTCTGTCGATCGCTTTCCTAACGCATGGCGTTTTATGCCCGGCCTTACCGCAAGACCGATTCGCACTTCCGCTCCGCGCTGCCAAACAAAGTGGAGCTGCCCATCCGTAATGCCGAAGACGGACTGAACGCCGCCGAGCGCGCGCTGAAGAAACTGCGCTGGCCGGTGGAGCGAGTTGCCTACAAGAACGAACCCTCCTTGTATTCCGAGCGGCATCGCTTCTCGGTGATGGCGGTTTATGTCATTCACGCCAGTCTGCTGCTGATTTTCTGCGGCGGCATCATCGATGGCATCTTCGGCTACAGCGGATTCATGGCGCTGCAGCCGGCCAGCAGGTCAACCAGATCGAGCTCCGCAACGGCGCGAAAAAGACGCTCCCATTCAGCATCAAGTGCGACGGCGCCGGACAGGAAAACTATGCCGACGGCTCGCCGAAGAAATGGTGGTCCAAGCTGGCGGTCGTGCAGGACGGCAAGGAAGTTCAGACGAAAGAGATCGTGGTGAACGATCCGCTGGTGCACCAGGGCCTGCGCTTCTATCAGGCGAGCTTCGGCATGACCGGCAAACTCGATGGGCTGAAGCTGCTGGCGACGCCGGAGAACGGAACCGGCCGCGAGATCACGTTGCGCATGAATGAGCCAGTTGACCTGGATGCGGATACGACGGTGACTCTCGCTGAGTACATTCCAGACTTTTTCATCCGCGACAACCAGGTCTTCAAACGCTCTGACAATCCCGAGAATCCGGCGTTTCGCCTTCAGGTGAAGAACAAAGCCACAGGCGAAGACGCCAAGCTGTGGCTCTTCCCGGCGTACGGCGAGACCGCCCAGGGACAGAAAACCAACTACACCTTCTCCTATCGCGACATGCAGATGGGCTACTTCACTGGACTGGAAGTTTCGCACGAGCCCGGCCAGTGGCTGGTGTGGGCCGGCTGCCTGCTGATGGGAGCGGGGCTTTTCGTCGCCTTCTACATGGTGCACATGCGGGTGTGGATTGTGGCGATCCCCGATGCCAGAGGCAAGCTGGTGCTGTGGATTGGCGGCCAGGCCAACAAGAACCGCGACCGCTTCGAACAGAAGTTCAGCGAAGTCGTCGAGACGATCCGGACCGAACTGGAGAGTGCGTCAGCCGCGCGCGGTCCGGCACGCCACGAAGAACCCGAACTGACGTTGGTTGGCGTGAAGTAACAAACCGCGCGCAGCGCGAGCAGGAAGGAAGAAAGACAATGGCAACCCGAGCACGAGTAGTACAAATGGAACAACCTGCCGCGACCGGCGGCAACGCCTTGCTGGTACTGGTGGGGCTATCGGTGGTGTTTCTGCTGATCGTCGCGTTGCTGGGCGCAGCCAAGGCGGGCGGAAGCCTGTTCAGCGAGAGCAATCTTCTGTACGTTGCGCTGATCTTCTACGCCGGCGCCGGCGCGCTGTACATGGGATTTGGTGTCACCGGGACCGCGCGCTATGTGAAGTTTGCCTCCACCTCAACCGCCATCGGCCTGGTGGCCAACACCTTGGCGGTGGCGCATCGCTGGTATCTGTCCGGACGTCCCCCGTTCGCCAGCATCTACGAGATGCTGCTCAGCTTTGTCTGGGCAGTAGCGGCGCTTACGCTGGTTGCGGAAAAGAAGTTCGGGGTCAAGATCATCGGCAGCATCACCATGCCGCTGGCGGTCGTGTGCGTCATCCTGATGCAACTGCTGCCGTCGGAAGTCCGGCCGCTGGTGCCGGCACTGCAATCCACCTGGTTGCACGTACACGTAACGCTGGCGATGTTGAGCTATGCTGCCTGCGCCTTAAGCTGTGCGCTGGCGATGATGTTCCTCATCCAGGACGAATTGAAGACGGAGACTTTTCTGGCTTGGACCAGCGCGATGGTCAGCGCGATCTACGTTGCCATCGTTGCCACCCGCTTCGAAAAATGGGGCGGCTTGTCGGTCACCGGATGGGATGCGAAAAACAAGGCCGACATTTTCCTTGGCCGCGGTATGCGGCTGTTCGTGACCGTGCCCGACCTGGGATGGTTGTTCGTGCTTGCGGCGGCTGGCGCAATTGCTCCCCTGGCGCTGTATTTCCTAGGCCGCGCCAGGAAAGACGAATCGTTCTTCGCCATCGCCAACAAAGCGGTATTCATCGGCATTCTGTTGCAGATCGCCGTGCTGGCCGCATTCGTTCTTCGGGTTCGCGACGCCAGCTACCCATCACTCGACCAGGAAGGACTGTACCCGACCAGCCTGGCCGCCAGCCCCTTCTTACTCGGTGGCATGGTGTCAGGCTATTTTCGCTTCCTTGCTGTACCTGATGCTGCTGTGGCGGCGCGCCGACCTGCAGGGACTGCTGCCGTCCGCCGACACGCTCGATCGCGTCACCTATAAGACCATCTGCATCGCCTTCCCGCTGCTGACGGGCATGATCGCCGCCGGCGCGTACTGGGCGAATCGCACTTGGGGATCGTATTGGAGTTGGGATCCGAAGGAAACCTGGGCCGCCATTACCTGGCTGGTCTACGCGGGTTATCTGCACATGCGCATCACCCGCGGATGGCGCGGACGCCGGGCCGCGTACTTCGCCATCCTGGGTTTCGGCGTCGTGATCTTCACTTTCCTCGGCGTCACGTATCTGCTTCCCGGCTTACACGCGTACGCATGAGGAACGGGGCTGGGCGACCCGGTTCTGAGGATGGAATAGGCCCCAAGATTCAGCGCCGATTCACCAGCCCTGATTGAAAAGTTAGACAGGTGAAACAGGAACCCGCAATGTCCGTGTCGACGCCAATCCGACTCCCCGAGACTGCCTTCTTCGGCAAGGAAACCGATTTACCGCAGGAACAGACTCCTGCTGCCCGCAAGCGTCACCTCAATTGGGTGCTGAAGGCAATCCTGCCCATCGCCGCGGTGCTGCTGAACGGGCTGCTTCTGTTTGTCCTGGTTTCCCTGTCGCTTGCAGAAGGCGAGCGGCACATTGTAGTGACCATCGCGGCCGCAGGAGCGCTTTCTCATCTGCGTTGCCGTGATCATGGTCCTGGCGGTCGCGGTCCGGCGCCCTATGCTCGAATTGCAGGACAAGATTGCGCGGGTGCGTCTCGGCGACATGGACGCCTCCGTCAGCTTCGCCAATCGCAACGACGAAGTCGGCGATCTTGGCCGCGACTTCAATGACATGGTGGCGCAGCTCAAGGCCAGCCGCGAAGAGATCCACCGTCTGCATCAGACCCAGATGTCGCGGGCCGAACACTTTGCAACCCTGGGCGAGTTGGCAACCGGGCTGGCACACGAAATCCGCAATCCGCTGGCTGGCATCGCCGGAGTCATTGAGATCGTCAGCCGCGACCTGCCGCCGAACAGCCCGGCGCGCTCCGTCATCAAAGACGCCAAAGAAGAGGCGCTGCAGATCAATCGCATCCTTACCGAGTTGCTGGAAACGGCGCGTCCCAAGCCGCCGCAATTCCGGGTGAGCGACGTTTGCTCAACCGCTGAACACGCGGTGATGTTCGCCCGCCAGCAGGCGATCACCAAACGCATTATGATCGAGCTGGACGTAACCGGACCCATCCCTCCCGTGGACCACGATCCCAACCAGATCAATCAGGTGCTGCTCAACCTGCTGCTCAACGCAATTCAGTCCATGGACAAACCCGGCACCATCCGCGTCTCGCTGGAAACCGACGAGGATGACGTGCTGATCACCGTCGCCGACGAAGGCAAGGGCATCCCGCCCGAACACCTGCCAAACATCTTCCGCCCGTTCTTCACCACCAAGGGACACGGCACCGGACTGGGCCTGTCGCTGGCGCGCCGCACCGTGGAATCACACGGCGGGCATATCGACGTCAGCAGCGAACTGGGCAAAGGGTCGCGCTTCGCGATTCGCCTGCCCATCGCGAGGCAGAAGCAGACAGCGGTTGGCGGTTAGCCGTTGGCAGTTAGCAGTTTGCGGCTTTACCTTCGCGCTTCGTAATTCAACAATCGGGCCGCTTTTTGACGTTTGCCATCCGTCGTCAACTGGCAGACTCCTCAACCCGTCAGAACCCAGTCGCGCTCGCGCGACGCAAGGTGATAGCCCCGCTCCTTCAGGGCGGGGTAGGAGGTAGGATAAAGCCCCGAGTGCCCTGGGCACGGCACAAACAGGCGTGCGCGCCATCACCGCGGGCATCATGCAATGAAGATAGCGTGAGGACATGCCGCACACTCTCGCCTGCAATCTCGTGCATTGCGTGTTCAGCACGAAAGATCGCGCTGACCTTATTCCCGAACCGGAGAGACTACGGCAATACCTGACGGGCATCGCTCGCGGCAAGAATATTCCTTTGTTGGCGGCAGGAGGCACGCGCAACCATCTCCATGTGCTGCTTGCCCTTCCTCCGGCCGTGCCGTTGGCCAAGGCAGTACAGGATCTCAAAGGGAATTCATCGCGTTGGCTGAATCAAAACTCCAGCGGGTTTGCCTGGCAGCGGGGCTATGGAGCGTTCGGCGTCAGCGAGTCGCGGAGGCAAGCGGTTATCGCGTATATCGCCGGTCAAGAGGAGCATCATCGCAAGTGGACCTTCGAGCAGGAGCTTCTCACCTTATTGCGCAAATCTAAGATTGATTTCGATCCACGCTTCGTCTTCGGATGAGAGGCCTGCCGTGCCCGAGGCACTCAGGTTTTCATAACTCGTCTACCCCGCCCTGAAGGGCGGGGCTATCACCTTGCGTCGCGCGGGGCGCGACTGAGTGGTGTCGATCTCCATGATCAGGCTCACTTGCGGTGAACGGATCTATCGCCAGCTATAATGTGGCTGCTCAATAAGGGTGCATAATGGACGCCAATAAGAAAATTGAATATCAAAAATTTCTAATGAGCCTTGTCCCTGAGTCTGGTGACAATATTGGTAACGTGAGTCTCCGAGAACAGCTGCGACATGAGGTTGAAAGTCACGGAGACCAGCTAACGGATGAAGACTACTGGCCGCTCCGTGATTCTCTGATTGAAAGTGGTCTGCTAGAACATGGACGTGGCCGAGGTGGTTCTGTCCACCGAGTCCGTACTGATACGAACGGTTCCTCAACAACAGCGCCAGAAGCCTCTTCAGTGCCCAGTTCGGCGACGATTGCCGTCCCTGAGACTTCGGAAATTGAGGAGTTTACGGAAGCAAGTCTTTATGAGCCTTTCCACAATGCGATTATGAACGGATACACTAAAGACAACAGGCTTAAGCGATTTATATCTGAAGTCACCGCCCACCAAGGCAGACGTGCAACCGGCGGACGATGGACTCGTCCAGACGTAACACTTGTGGCAGTCCGAACCTATCAATTCACGCCTGGCAAGAGACTTGAGGTTATTACTTTCGAGGTCAAACCGGATTTGGATGGCGCGTTGGAAGGTGTTTATGAGGCGTTGGCGCATTCCGCCTTCGCTCATAGAAGCTATCTTGCAGTTGACATCCGGGAGTTTAAGGAGCCTGACCAAGACGTTCCTGATGACCGCATCGTGCAGGAATGCACGAGGCATGGAGTTGGATATATCGCGTTTACCGATGTCTCCGACTACAACACGTATGAGATCGTGTCCCCTGCGAAGCTAAAAGAGCCTGATCCAGAAGAAGTTGACAACTTCATCAAGAAGCAAATCAGCCCGCAGAAGCAAGATGATCTACGTGAGCTTTTCTAGTGCGCTAATACACATCCCCATTCCACCACCGATCGCGGCTGACCGGGGATGCCGTGATTAGCCACTCCCCAGTCGCGCCTCGCGCGACGCAAGGTGAAAGCCCCGTCCTTCAGGGCGGGGTAGGCGGTGGGAAAAATCCCCGAGTGCCCCGGGCACGGCGGAATCATGCCCAGAAGTCTTCGGACTCCAAGTCCCGATTCGGGAAGAACAGGTTACCTTCGTAAGTTGCCCATGCGGAATCTTGTTGTGCCGCTGCACGTCCGGTCCTAGGCTGAGGTTTGGGTGTGAGGCCCAAGGCGTCGTGTGTTCGGCGGATTCGTTCTTTGAAAAGCAGTTGCCGTAGTCAGTTGCCCGTTGTCAGAAAGCCACAGTGAAGGGTTTCTAGCCGAAGGGTGCACTGTTAACCAATTCGCTATCCGGCCTCCCGTCCTCTACGCTGCCGATCTCGGGAAGGCGGCGAAATTGCGCGCCGTAAACCATTGCGGTTCAAGCAATTACGTATAAAGCTTTGGGGCTCTATTATTTGCCGGGAAAAAGTTCGTAATCGCATGATTCTAAACAAAGCCGAGGGGGAGGGGGAGTTATCAACTGGATAATAATCCGTCCCGAAACGGGGAAGGACAGCGAATAGCGGGAATGAGTTAATGAATGGTTAACAGCAGGCTGGGGGGAATCCCTCTAGGACATGTCTAAGTCTCTCTCCTTATCGAGCGAATCTCACAGCACGAAAACTCAATGCGTCGGCGGAGGTGCAGTGGAGCCGGGCGAGGGCGTTGGCTTGACGAACTTTTCAGCTTCGATTGGCACCTGATCCTGCGCCTCATCGATTTGGACGGTGAAGCTCCCGCTGGGCCGAGCGACGGTCCAGCGAAAAGGCGTCTTCACCCGGCCGGATTCGCGGTAATCGGAGAAGTCAAGCTGAGTGGGATTGAGACCGAGGGCCGTGTCGGTGTAATGCACCATGCGAACCAGCAGCCCCGATTGCTGATCGAAGTAGAAGTTCACCGGAGGCCGTCCCTTATTGAGCCCCACCACCAAGCTGGCGGGACGGGAGCCGATATTTTCGGGGAGCGGCTGCAGTTTGAGGTCCTCGAACATTGCTGCCAGGTGGGTGGGGAAGAAAACGGTGGCATCGAGCCTTGCTCCGGGCTGGTCGAAGGCCGACATCTCTCTCAGGGGCAAACCTGGCGCAGCAAGCCAGCCCTCCCGGCCGTTGTATGCGGTGACGCTGTCGCCGTTTGAGGTGTGCAGGACCGAAACGCGCTGGTCGGGCGACTTCGCAAAGACTTCGATGGGCAACTGGCGGCCGCCCGGCATCAAGACATTGCCCTTCTCCAAGCGAGTCGTGACTTTGTCCAAGGCTTCCTGGCCTCCGAGAACCTCGATGTATTTCGCCAGTACGGAATTCCCTGAAGGCCAACGGGCGAAGGTCGCGCCATCTGCCCGATCATTCCCCATGTTCGGAGGCTTGGGCGGCTCCGCCAGCACCGCTGGGATCGCCTGCGGACGAGTCGACCCACGATGGCAGGTGTTGCAAGTGACTTCCCGCTCCCCGTGGAAATTGTTCTTGTTGATGGCGAACATCATTTCCATCATCTCTCGGGCGATCTTCTTGGGCTTCTTGTCATCCTTGTCCATCTCGCGTTCGACGTGGCAGAAATCACATTCAACACCAAGCGACGCGGCAATGAACTGCATCGTGGGAATCAATTGGTCCGCCGGGATTGTCTTCAGTACTTGGATATTCTTGAAGGCCTCGGAAGCGGTCTTTGGAGCGGCGCCGGAAGATGCCGGCAACTGTGCGCCATCTGTGAACCCCGCGAGCGTCAGCGTGAACAAGGTTCCGCTTAGCAGAAGAAACGGCCTTGCCATGAGGTGCTCCCTCGAGAAGATGAGAGCAAGGATAGCAAATCGTTCACCGTTAGCGAGCGCCGAGAACTTGGTAGAGCGATTCAGGATCAGACCAGCATCGCGTGGGTCACTGTTCATTTCCCGCTCACCCATGAATAATGCCTGTGATGAGTTCGAAGGCTTCGCTGCCCGTCCTCCATTTCGCGTTTCTGCTGACCGGCGTTGCGACCGTGATGATGGGCATACTGCTACCAACCGTGCTGGTGAAGTGGTCGATAAGCGACGCGCAAGCTGGAAGCCTCTTCGTCGCGCAGTTCAGCGCAAGTTTTGTGGGCTCGCTGCTGTACGGGGAGATTGTCTCGCGGCTCGGCCAGACCAACACGGTTATCGCAGGTATGGCAGTCATCGCGGTGGGAATTGGCGCCGTTGCTCTCAGCCGCTGGCCCATGTTGCTAGGGTTTGTCGCGCTGTACGGTTTCGGCCTCGGCTTTACCCTCCCCGCCATCAACCTTGCGGTCGCCAGCGCCTGTCCAAATCGCAGAAGCCCGGCCCTGAATCTGTTGAATTTTTTTTGGACGGCCGGAGCGGTCATCGCTCCGTTGGTGTTCGGCTACTTGTTGCAGTGGCTGCGAGTCGGCCTCTCCACGGTGCTGCTTGGACTGGCTGCGCTGTTTCTTAGCTCGGGGATGACGGTCTATCTAGTACCGCCGCCACGGAGCGCCGACCTGAACCTGGAGGCGGCGCAAGATTCGCCACGTTCCAGCTCGGGAACGTGGGTGCTGACGGGACTGCTGCTCTTCCTGTACGTCGGGGCTGAGACGGGTGTCGCCGGCTGGACTCCGCTCATGGGCTTACGGCATCAGATACTCACCACAACCTCTGTCTCCCTGGCGCAGACGTTCTTCTGGGGCGCGCTGCTGACCGGCAGGCTCGCGGCAGGGTCGTTGTGGAGGAGTGCGCCACCGCGACGGCTGATTTCCGTGAGTCTGGCCACGGCTACGTCAGGGATCGTGTTATTGGCTACTAGCATGTCTAAGCTCGCGCTGTTCAGCGGCATGCTGCTGGCGGGCGCAGGACTGGCTGCGGTGTTTCCCACCACGGTGGCGGTGTTCTCCTTACAGGCGACAACCTCAGCGAAACGCGCCGCTGGAATGGTGTTTGCCGCTGCTGGGCTCGGAGGGGCAGCCCTGCCGTCATTCATCGGATGGATGTCTTCGCGTGGCTATAGCTTGCGTCTCGGGCTTTGGCTGATGGCGCTCGTTACGATGGTCATGTTCGTAATGGAGCAGAGGATCGCCACCGGGAGTCCGCAGCAAACGATGGTGGACCAAGAAATTCAGAACGCTGGGCGCAGCCAGCCCACCTAGCCAGTTGTGTATTTGTGCGTGCCTTAAAGCCGACGCCTTGGCAGTGCTCGTCGGGAGTGAGAAGCAAGAGTCAAAAATGCAGGCACCCGAGGGGGCAAACCCCAGGTGCCTGCCCGCTCGAGAAACGGTGCGGTAACTGAGCGGAAACCTGGTTGCCGTGGTTGCCTTGGCGGACACGGCCGCTTCAAGAGAACTTAGGTCGATCGGAGGCGCCGGCATGATGTCTTCCAGCAACCACGGACTGTCGGGATGTTAGTAGAAAATCGTTATTCTTGCAACAAGAATCGACACAAGAATCGACCGGGGAAGAAAAAGAAAGGAGCTAAGGCCGCTTGGCCGCGGAAGGCCGGATGCGTTCGGCTGGGACGATTCCATCCCCTTCCAGCACCGAGTAGAACTTGTCGGCGGCGAGGTCGTTGAGGGTGTCGACTTTGCCTGAGGGCCAGCGAATCTCCACCCGGTCGATCTTGGCGGCGGAGCCCAGCCCGAAGTGCAGCCGCAAATCGTTTTGCGATAGATAGCTTCCACCGCTGTGAACTTCGTCGGTCTGGGTCACGCCACCGGCAACGATTTTGACCCGCGCGTTCAGGGCCAGGCGGTTGCTCTTTGTGCCGGCGAGTTCGAAGCTCACCCAATGGCGTCCTGGCACGCCGAGGTTTTTCAGAATCATCGGGCCACCGTCAAGGTCGCTGATAACGACGTCAATGTTGCCGTCATTGAAGAGGTCGCCGACCGCCAGTCCGCGAGAGACGTGATTCTCCTTCAGCGCCGGTCCGGCCTGGTCGCTGGAATCGCAGAAGGTTCCGTCCTTCTGGTTCAGCTGGAGCAGCTTCGGCTCACGATAGCGCGCGCCGGACGGAAGGGTATCAACTTGCGGATAAACATGGCCGCTAACGGTGATGAGATCGACCCAGGCGTCGTTGTCGAGATCGGCAAAAGCCGTTCCCCACTTCACGTAGGGCAGGGAAGGCAGGGCGACTCCCGAGGCGTAGGAGACGTCTGTGAAGTTCCAGTCGCCGTCGTTGCGGTAGAGCAGGTCGTTCTCGTCGGAGAAGTTGGTGACGTAGATCGAGGGGCGGCCATTGTGAAGATAGTCGCCGAGGGCAATGCCCATGGAGGCCTGCTCGGAGCCGTCTTCGCTCACCGCTGTTCCAGACTCAAGACCGATATCCTTGAACTTGCCATTGCCTTCGTTCTTGTAGAGGAACTTGGGAGTGGAATCGTTGGCCACGTAGATGTCGGGACGGCCGGTATTGTTGAAGTCGGCCCAGACCACACCGAGACCGTAGTAGCCGTGCGGATCGTCGACTCCCGCGGCTTTCGAGACGTCGGTAAAGGTTCCATCGCCATTGTTGTGGAACAGGGAGTCACCTGCGCCCTTCAGTCCTCGCGGCCCACACTGCACGTCGATGCCGCGATACTTGCAGTTAGGGGCGTTGCCAAAACCGGGCAAATCGTTGAGGTGGAAATCGACGTAATTAGCCACCATCAGATCGACGTAGCCATCGCCGTCGTAATCGCCAAAGGCAGCGCCCGTAGACCAGCGCCCGTCGGCAACTCCCGCCTTGGCGGTTACATCAGCAAAAGTCCCGTCGCCGTTATTGTGATAGAGGATGTTCCCACCGAGGCAGGTGACATAGAGGTCAGGCCAACCATCGTTGTCGTAGTCACCCACGGCCCCGCCCATGGCGAAGCAGTCTTTCGTGAGCCCTGACTTGGCAGTCACGTCGGTGAAAGTTCCGTCGTGATTGTTGTGATAGAGAATTCCAGGACTCTTCTGGCCCTTGATGGCCATTTCAACGGTGGGAGCGTTGGTGAAGTAAATGTCGGGCCAACCGTCGCGATCATAATCGATGAGGACAACGCCGCCGCTCATCGACTCCACGATGTACTTCTTTGACGGATCGGAAGTGTGCTTGAAGTCGATGCCGGTTTTCGCCGTGATGTCCTCGAGTTGCGGAATGGGGCGGCCACTGCACTTGGCAGACTTTGCGCCCGCCGGCGGCGGCGAGGGTACAGGATGTCCGCCTTGCGCGCTGGCAAAGCTGGCGCAGACGAAGGTGAATAGCAATAACCGGAGAAGCTTTTTCGTGGGATGGAGGCTCAATCTTTGTCCATTCGAGGGATGCTCATGGATTTTGCGGCTGCGGGGTCATAGCGCGCTCCCGCGACTTGGACTTGAGTGACTTGTAAATCTCCAGCTCACGATCAGCGTCGGCCGTACGCGAGTCTTTGCGATACGCGGCCTGCAACTGATAGTGGACGTAATCGGTCTGCGGACTGAGCTGGGCGGCGATTTCCAGGTGGGCGGTTCCTTCTTTGATCTGGCCCTTGTCGAGCAGGAGCTTTCCCAACTGGTACTGAGCGTTTGCATGTTCAGGGTGATCTGACACGACCTGCTGGAAGAGGGCCATCGCCTCATCCGCTCTGCCCTGCTGGAGATAAACAAATCCCAGGTCGTACTTCGCCTCGGCGTCGTTCGGACGCAGCGCCAGCTCAGCCTTGAATTCATCTGCAGCTTCATTCCAGTGCTCCCAGCGCAAGTTGGCGAGCCCGGCGTAAAAGTGCGCCTTGGGCAGCGACGGATCGAGTTGCAGGGCGCGGTGCAGGACAGCAATCGAGCGAGCGTAGTCGCCGATTTCGATCCAAAGCTGACCAATCAGCAGCAGGGAGTCGTTGGACTGATTGCCGCTTTCGAATTGCGTGAGAACGTCGGACGCTTGCTTCAAGTCACCGATGCGGGTCAGCGAGGCCGCCCATGCATAGCCGACAGCGGGATCTTGCATTCCCCGGACGCCCAGCGGCGTGAAAGTCTTGGCCGCGTCGGCATACTTGTCCGTGGCGAAGTAGGACATGCCCAACATGGCTCGTACGGCCGGCGAATCGGTGGTTTCAGCCAGCGCTCGCGAGAGGCCACGAATCGCTTCGGGATAATTGTTAGCGCGGAAGGCGCACAGCCCAAGATTCTTAGCGAGCCCTGGCACATCGGGGTCCCAGCGCTCCGCTTCCTGATAGTGCTCAAGAGCGGTCATGTAGGCGGCGCGAATCGCCTCGGAGGTAGCCAGGTCGTTGTAGGCGAGGCCCAACACGGCGCGCAGGCTTTTTTCCTGGGCCTCCGCGGCGGCTCGCTGATTGTCCGTAAGGTTGGCGCGGGCCACGACGGATGCATCCACGCGAGCAAATGGGTTGGCGCTCGGCTGAAGGAGAGGAGCGGCCTCGTTCTCGCTCTGCTTGTTGAGCGGCACGATCGCCGCTGCTGCCCCTGCGCCTCCCGCGACTGCGATGGCAGAGACGCTCTGCTGTGTCTGCTCCATCGTTTTGTTCTGGAGCTCGCGCGCCTTGGCCAAGTATTTCTCGGCTTCGTCTTTGCGGCCGGAGTTGGTTAGAATTCGTCCCAGATCAACGTAAGCGCGGCGGATCTGGTAATTGGAGCGCGACTCATCCTGGCCGGTCAGCTCGATTGCTTTGCGCAGCGCCTCTTCCGCGCGCTTCATGTCACCCTGGGCGTAAGCGTTCAGGCCGATGTAAAGCCAGGGCTCGGGCCAATTGGGGTTGATCTCGGCCGCGATCTTCAGATACTTATCCGAGACATCGTACTGCCGTTCACTTGCGGCCAGGAAGCCGACCATGTAGTTGGCCAAAAAGTCGCGCGGATAGTATTCGAGTTCCTTCTTTATCTCGGCGGTAGCCTCCGGAGTCGGCTTCCACTCGTTCAAACTGAGACGGGCGAGTCCGAGGAAGTAATGCGCATGAGGGGTGCGCGGATCGAGCGCAATGGCGCGCTGAAACTCATTGACCGCATCGGGCATGTATTCTGCATCGCGATAGGCTCGTCCGAACAGGACATGCAACGAGCCAGTGTCGCCGGCCATAGCGATCATCTGCTGAAAAACGAGCGCGGCGCGCTCCTTGTTTTTTGGGTCCTTGGTTGCCAGCAGGGCAATCGCGAGGGAATACGATGTTTCGATGTTGGGATTCAGCGCCGCTGCCTGCGACAACGACTCGGCAGCGTCGGCGTAGTCCTGTTTCCGCATCAGTGCAAGACCACGCACGCTATAGGCGCGGCCGTTCTTTGCGTCCGCCGCTAGGGCCTTTTCGGATTCGCCGATCGCATCCTCAAGCCGGTTCGCCTGTAGCGAAGCTATGGCGAGATCGACGCGCGTGTTTGGATTGTCCTCGAACTCCAGCGACTTACGGTACAACTCAGTGGCCTGCGGATAGGCCGATTCCAGCAGCCGCAATTGCGCCATCTCGCGTAGCGCCAGACTGATCACACGCTGGTTTGCCAGCGCCACGGCTGCAGGATCACCCGAATTCCGCACGGCATTGGCATCTGCGACTCGTTTGGCAAGTTCGGCTTGGGCCTCGGTCGCGTGCTTTTCACTAGGCTTGGCAAACGAATTGGCGGCGGCGTTTGACTGCGTCGATGCGGCGCCAACCGACACGCACAACAGAATCCCTGGAATGAGCGAAAAGAAAGCGGAAGAGAGCAGACGATCCGGACAGCGCCGATAGCGACTCGCGAAGGGGCCCGACTCAAGTTTGAAAACCACAGCACCTGACAGTAAGCGGCGGGACCTGAAATTTCAAGTCCCGCCATTTTGGTTGGGGGGTTACCGCCTTCCGATCTCCTAGAAGCTGACCTTCATGCCGTACTGCCATGTGCGTCCCGGCGCCACCTGGGTGGCTTGGCCGAAATTACCAAGCCCTCCGGTGTTGCCAGTGACGAGGTTGTTGGTTGGGCTGCAGGGTGCGTTGCCGCAAACCAGGTTCCCGGCGGAATAGCCGTTCGCCAGGCCATTGCCGCTGAAGTTAGCGTGGTTGAAGAGGTTAAACGCATCCATGCTGAACTTGACCCGCACCCGCTCCTTGATGTACCAGTTCTTGGCAAACTGGACGGCGAAGGTGTAGGTGTGCGGGCCAAAGCAAACCCCGCGAGGCGCCATTCGGGGGTCAATGGTGCCGAGCCTTTCGCCCACGAAGGTAAAGAAGTTGGGGTTGAAGATCTGGTCGCCCTTAACCAAAGGTCCGGAATTACAGTCCACGCCCGCGATCAGCGGGCGGTTATTGTTGTTGAAGCCAGAGCCCAGCAACGAGCTCAAGCTGCTGCCTCCGGCGCCGCTGGCGCCATTGGTGAATACGCTAAACGACGTGCCCTGCAGAAGCGAGCCGATGCTGTTCACTTGCCATCCGCCGAGTGTCTGCTGCATCAGGGTACTGTGCCCGGTGAGTTTGGGCAGGTAGAGCACTTCATTGAAGACAAAGATGTTGGGACGGTTGATGTTGGTACTACCCTTGTCCAGGTTGGGATTGGAATTGAGCGTCCAGGCTTCCTGGTTGACGGAGCCGGACGAGTTATCGAGTTCTACGTTGCCGATGGAGTGCGACCAGGTGTAAGCAGCCTGGAAGGTTGAGTAATTACCGGTCTGCGCCTTAAACAGGACCTGTAGCGAGTTGTAGCTGGCATGTCCCTGGCGGGCGAATTCGCCAATCATGCCGAAGTTTCCGGCGGGCCGATACGCATTCAAGGCCTGGCCGCTGAGAAACGCGGTTTGCGTCCAGTCGGCATACGGCACCTGGTTAAGGTCCTCCTGCGAGGTCAGGTGGATTCCAGAGTTTCCGACATATCCCATCTGCAGGGTCATGTTGCGTTTCAGTTCCTGCTCGATGGAGACGTTCCACTGCCAGCTATTCGGGGTCACGCCACGCGGATCTTTGGCGTAGCTCGGCGAAACCGCGGGGCCTGCCAGTGGCACCGTGGAGTTCAGCGGCCGGGCCACGGTGGCGTTGATCACGAATGGCGCATTGTGGGCGAGTTGCTCGTCGATACCCACCAGCTCGCGCTGGAAGAACTGACCGGCGCCCACGCGCAGAGCAGTCTTACCATCGCCAAAGATGTCCCAGGCAATGCCCACGCGAGGAGCGATGTCATGGTTATTTTGATTGACCAGAGCGTTGTTGACCCCTGGCGTACCGGGTGAGAGGGGAAGGATGACGCCCAAGCTGGCCAAAAACTTGGCCTGGTTCACGCAGGGCGTGGTGCCTGGCACGATGACGACGCCGTTGCAGGCATCCTGCGCAGGCAGAGATGGATTGTAGTCGGACAGGCTGAAGGACGAGATCGCATTGTTGCCGGCGTACGGCTCACGATAGAACGACCAACGGAAGCCATAGTTAATGGTCACATTCCGCCGGATCTTCCACGAATCGCCGAAATACCATTCAAAGTCGTGCCAGTGGAGGTAAGCGGTGGCATTGATACTGTTCTCTGAGATGTTGAAGAGCTGTGGGGTCGCACCTGTACCGGGGATAAGCAGGTTGGCGAGCTGGTTGCCAGTTTTGACTCCCGCCGCACCAGGACCGACGAAGACTTGACCATCGGCAGGATTGATGACTGGCTGGTCAGTGCCTCCGTTGGAGTCTTCAATCTTATCGTTCCAGCTATAGAAGACCCCCACTCGGAACGTGTGGTTTCCGTGAACCTTGGAAAGATTGTCCTGAATGGTATAGAGATCTTCGTGGTTACTGTAAGGGGCGATGTTCCAGATGGTCTGAGAAGAACCGTAGGGCTGCAGGCCTCCCCAGGCCGATTGGGGCAGGGCCCCTTGCTGCTTTAACGAAGAGGGCCACTCGGTCGGGATGGCGGCGTTGATCTGTGCCACCAGGCCGGGGTTGGTACCGCCCAGAGAGGTAACGATCGCGTTGTAACCATAGCCAAACTCGATGTCGTTAACCAGCGAGTTGGTAATGGTGGAGGTTAGTTTTCCCATTACGCTCTTCGAGGGCTGGCTCCAATTGGCGGCCACGGTCGGAAAGATGGAGTCGCCCCAGAAGGTTCCTGGGTTAGGCGCGGGGTTGCTCCACGAATCCTGCGTCCAGCGGAAGGTGAAAAGCTCCCTCTGTGTGATGTTCCAGTCAGCCCGCACATTCCATTCGCTCCAATTCTGCTTGTTGGGAATGCTCAGCGCCCAGTTGTTACCGTTGGGCTGCGTCGGTATGTTGGGAAGGGGATAGAACTGTGAATATAAGGTGCCCACCGGATTCGGATTGGCAATCTGTAGAGGATGGCCGGGGACTTGGAAAGCCACAGGAATCGTCGGGACCGTAGCACCGCAGCTCACTCCCTGACTGAAGTCGCCGTTGCGCTCCGCTTGCGTCGGAACACAGGCCGCCTGCGAACTTCCTGCGATCTGCTTGTCCCACTCCTGATTCCACCAGATGAAAAGCCTGTTCTTTATGATCGGACCGCTAATGTTGTAGCCATAATCGTTTCGGCGCAGTTCGGCCTTGCCGGTATTGTTGTGATTCGAAAACCAGTCGTTGGCATCAAGGGCATCGTTGCGCCCGGCGTAGAATACGCCACCGTGCCACTGGTTGGTGCCTGACTTGGTGGTGATGCTGATGATCGCTCCGGTGGCCTGCCCATACTCGGGGCCGTAGGAGTTGCGGATCATCTTAAATTCAGAAATCGTGTCTATCGAGGGATAAACCAGAATGGTGCGGTTGGATCCGACGTCGTTGTTATTCACGCCGTCAACCAGAAAAAGGTTATTCGTATAGGGATTGCCGTTGACGGAGAAGTCCACGCCGCCCGCCAGCCCCTTGTCAACTCCGTTGAAGGTATTGGCCGGGTTTACACCGGGAGACAGCTGGGTTAACTGCACGAAGTTCTCGCCGTTCAGCGGCAGCTCGCGCACCTGGGTTCCGCTCACAATCTCGCCCACGGCGGCGGTGCTAGTTTGCACCTCGACGGCATCGGCCTGCACCGTAACCTTCTCGGTCACGGCTCCGATCTCGAGCTTGGCGTCTACCGTGGTAACGCTCGAGACGTGGACCTCAGCCAGGGTCGCCACGAACTCTTTGAAACCTTGCTTCTGCACGTTTACTGTGTAGGTACCCACCGGCAACTGCGGCACCGTGTAGACGCCCGAACTGCTGGTAGTGGCCTTGGAAGTGGCGTTCGTGGCGTTGTTGACTACAGTAACTGTGGCATCCGGAATCGCTGCGCCGGTGCTGTCGGTTACCGTGCCCGTGATCGTGCCGGAATATTGCTGAGCTTGCATCGCAACTGGAATCGCCGTCAGCAATACCAGTAGAAGTATGCAGCTCAGCGGCCGAGTTTCAAGGTGTAACGCACTCGCAGCTTCTCCTGCCCGCCTATCTCTCATATGCCACCCCTCGAAGAATTGATTTGTCGTGTTCAGTTCAAAACTTGACTGAACATCTGCAACCATCCCGACTGGCTGTCGCTGGATCGGGCCCCACTGCCCATCCGCCTCCTGCCACTGGAGGTCCTAGTATTTTTTGACTAGAGGTATGTAAGACGCGTAGAAGAGGAATGTCAACAGAATAATGTTATTCTACTAGAAAAATTTGCAATTCCGGGATTTCGGGGAAGCGGGGACGTGGCGTTCGGTTTCATTCCAGGGGTCGTATTCCACTTAGGTGCTACGGCCTTGGAGGTCCATACTAGGGGTTTGGGGGCTCTGATACGTGAGATATTTTTCTGTTGTCGCGCGCACGTTTGGACGACGATAACGAAGATGCTGAGGGATGACCGAAAACGATTTTGAGTCATTGGCAGAGTTCCGCAGGATAATTCATGGCTGGGAAAAAAGCGGCGACTCCGAAAGAAGCGCGAGTAACTCTCAACACCATTGCGCAACATCTTGGCTTGACACCCGGCACTGTGTCTGCTGCGCTCAACAACTCCCCTGCTTCCCGGTCCATTCCCGAACACACGAAAGCGCGCATCCTCGCGGCAGCGCGTGAATTGAACTACCGTCCTAACTATTTTGCGCGCTCGCTGCGCCTGCAACGCACGTACACCATCGGCATCATCACGGAAGAGATCGGCGATCCCTATGGCGCCATGGTTATGAGCGGCGTTGAAGAATGTCTACGCAAACATAATTACTTCTTTCTCGCCGTGGCGCACCGTCACGACCAAAAAGTCCTACAAACCTACTCGCAGATGCTGCTGGCGCGAGGCGTGGAGGGGTTCATCACCATCGACACTTCCATCGACGACCAGCTGGCGCGGCCCACCGTGGCTGTCGCGGGGCATCAGCAGGTCAGCGGGGTAACGAATATCACTTTGGACGAAAAGCTGGCTGCACGCTTGGGCCTCTCCCACCTTCAGGAGTTGGGACATGACGACATCGCCTTCTTCAAGGGATCTCCGCTTAGCTCTGACTCATCCGCAAGGTGGACCGCAATTTGTGAAGTTGCTGCCGACCTGGGCGTTCGCATCCGGCCAGAGCTGACGGTTCAGATCAACAGCATTGATGCCAGTCCAAACCTTGGCTATCCGTTCGGCAAGGAGTTGCTGGCCCGCAACAAGCGCTTTACCGCCCTGTACGCTTACAACGACATCTCCGCGATGGGCGCGATGTTGGCTTTTCGAGAAGCTGGCTTACGAGTGCCGGGAGATGTATCTGTGGTCGGACTCGACGATATCCCGCTGGCGACGTTTGCCGACCCTAGCCTGACTACCATCCGTCAGCCTCTGCAACGGATGGGACAGATCGCGGCTAAGACCGTCATCGACCAGATTGAGGGCAACGCCCCCTATCTGCCGGAGATCGTTGTAGAACCAGAGTTGGTGGTTCGCGCCTCTACCGGTCCTGTCGGCTCTCCGGTGAGAGACCAGGTGGACGCGACCCCACAAACGGAGGGCCCTCGAGATTCCGGCGAGGTCGAAGCCCCAGACTAAGTCATGCTAAACACGGTTGAAGGCATTAAACGATTTCTCCGTATCGTCTTATTATTCGGTGTAGCTCTCCTTCTTCTCTGGTGGCATGCTGTGCCTTTGCAGGCACAGCTCTCGACCGCAGATCATCTGACTGAAGCCGGATTCTGGCCTACACAGCCGGGATCGTCGCGTGGCGATTTCGTAGGTCTTGCGGTCTGCGCCACCTGCCACGCTGCAAAAGCCGCCTCCCAACAAATCACTCCCATGGCCAACACTGTGATGCACGCGGACAACTCCGAGGTCTTGCGTTCCCATACTAGAATGAACTTCGCTGTCGGCCGTTATCGCTACGAGATCCAAACTGGCGCGAAGGGGAGCACTTATTCGGTCACCGATGGAGACCGAACCTCCATAGCAACCCTGCTATGGGCTTTCGGAACGGGCAAGGTAGGGCAGTCGTACCTCTTCAAGAAAGGCGACGCGAACTTCTTTGAAGCGAGGGTCACGTACTTTGACACCTTGCAGAACTTGAACTTCACGCCAGCACGTGCGCTCGCCTCTCCAAAGGACGTGGAGGAGGCCATGTACCGGCCAGTGGATGCAGCCGAGATCGGGCGCTGCTTCGGGTGTCATACCACTGCCGCGACCATCGGCGGTACCTTCGACGAGAAGAGCCTGATCCCCGGCGTCAGCTGCGAAGCCTGTCACGGAGCCGGAACAAAACATGTGGCTGCCGCTGAAGCCGCCAGAATCGCTGGTATGCCCGATGCGGCAAGAGGAACCATCTTCAACGGTGCGCAACTCAATCCCGTGGACGCGGTCGACTTCTGCGGCGCCTGCCACGGTACGTTCTGGGATGTGAAGCTGTCCGGCGCAAAAGGCGTGACCACGGTCAAGTCTCAGCCGTATCGTCTGGAGGGCAGCAAGTGCTGGGGCAACGGAGACGCGCGGCTCACCTGCGTTGCGTGCCACAACCCCCACGAGCCCGTTGCTCGGGACCCGTCTGCCTACGACAGTGTTTGTCTGGGCTGCCACATGGTGAATGGCGCGAGGCCGACCGCCGGGCACCACATGACAGGCTCTTGTTCTGTCAGCTCAAAGAACTGCGTCTCGTGTCACATGCCGAAGGTCTACGTACCGGACATGCACTACAAATTTACCGACCATCGCATCCGGATCGCCCATGAAGGCGAAGCCTACCCTGAGTGAACCCGGGGAAGTTGCGACCCAGAAAATTATCCGTACTGCCCCGTCATCGAAGTGGTGCTTCTCCGCACGACAGAGGGGCGGTGTACTGACAGATTTTCTTTCGATCGAATAGACAGCTTGACGAACTCGCCACGATGGTGGGCCTCGAAAAATGGCTGATCAACCACGGGTGCAATACAATAACGATTTTCTACTCCCCATGTTTTATTGTCGTGGCATGTTCTTCAAGGCCAGAGCGATGCCCTCCGTCCACTTTCCGCTTCCCTCGACCAATGTGACGTAGCGATCCACGGGAACATTGGTAAAGCGCTCGACCGCTCCGCCGGGCTGTGGCCACTTCACTTCGACCCAGTCAAGCTTCGTGCGCTTCCCCAGACCGAGCACGATGCGCGGGTCGTGCGACGACAAGAAGCTACCTCCTCCAATCTTCATTCGGCTTCTCTTCAAGTCGCCCGATTGGTAGCTGATGCGCGCGCCGATCGCATCGGGATTCGATTTACGACCGACCAGCCTCAGCCCGAGCCAGTGATTCTGCTTCCCAATATTGTTTTTCAGCAGAATCGGGGGGCCGTCGTTGGTACTGACGAGCACATCCAACGCACCATCGTTATTGAAGTCGCCGATCGCCAATCCGCGTGCAGCGAAAGACTTGGAAAACACTGGGCCACTCTGCGCGCTGACATTCTTGAACGAGCTTCCGGTATTTTGGAAGAGCAGCAGAGGTTCCTTATAGGTCACCTGATGCGAAAGCTCTTCGACCAGGTCATCGGGAAACCCGTTGGCGAGAATGAGGTCCATGTTGCCATCATTGTCGTAATCGAAGAACTTGAGGCCCCACCCGCTCATCCAGCGTGTGGCCATCCCAATCCCCTGCTGCATTGCGACGTCCTCAAAGGTTCCGTCCCGGTTGTTCTTGTAGAGCGAGAAGATTTCCTGATCGATGTTGGCGACAAACAGGTCCATCCAGCCGTCCTGATTGAAGTCCGCCGAATCCACACCCATACCCGAGCGCGCGCGCCCGTCGGCACTGTACGCCACATCTGCCGCCAGCCCAACTTCCTCGAAGTGGCCACCGCGATTGAGATAAAGAAAATTTGCCACCGTGTCGTTGGCGACGAAAAGATCCATTCGCCCGTCGTTGTTGATGTCGGTCGCCACGACTCCCCAAGCCTTTCCCAGATGTTCGCTGATTCCGGCCTCTTTGCTGACATCCGTGAAGGTCCCGTCGCCATTGTTGTGGAAGAGCCAACTCGGGCGCGGTTTGAAGATGCGCGGAATGCAGTAGTGGTGGCCGCCGTCTTTGTCGACGCCGCATCCTGTGGTTTTGTCGAACTCGGCAAACTGGCAGACGAAGAGGTCCAGGCGCCCGTCATTGTCATAGTCGAACCAGACGGCACTGGAGTTCCATCCCGGAGCAGCTACACCGGCTTTCTCCGTGACATCGGTGAACGTGCCATCGCCGTTGTTGTGATAGAGGATGCTTCGTCCGACCTGGGTGACGTACAAATCAGGGAAACCGTCGCCGTCATAATCCCCGACTGCAACCCCCATGCCATAACCGCCGCCGGAGACTCCGGCCTTCTCCGTGACGTCGGTGAACGTGCCGTCGCGATCGTTGCGATAGAGCGCGTTGCGCAGCGGCCGCGGAGGATCGTAAAACTCGGACTTGCCGCTGTTGACGAGGTAAATGTCCATCCAGCCATCGTTGTCGTAATCGAGAAAGGCGCAACCGGCGCCGCTCGTTTCAGGCAGATATTTTTCGTGTGACTTTCCCGCAGTGTGTACCCATGCGATGCCGCTTTGGGAGGACGGCACCTCTTCGAAATCGGCACGAGAAGGTGCGGCGGAGGCACCTAGGACAGAGAAGTGCGGAAGCGCCAGACTACTGCCGAGAACGCTCAGAGCCTTGAGAAATTGACGCCGGCCAACAGGATAGACTTGGTTCTGAAGTCTCCCTGGAAACCTCCGGCGCGTCATCTGCATAACCATACCACGTCGACGCGACATTGCAGTCCGAGGTCGGAAGTGATCTTTTCTATGTGGTATTCTCCGGCTTTGTAAGCTCCCCGTCTGCGGGATTTGTCCAATGCTGATGCCACGTCCCGGCGCTTTCGTTCTTCCGTTTCTGGTTGCATGCTGCATCTGCATCGCACCGGTGGCGGCAGGAGCACAAACACTGGAACAGAAGACTCCCGAGAGTTTTGAGTCACTTACGCAGTCCGCGTCGGCGGAGCGCGAGGCCGGGAAAGTTGAAGAGGCAGTTCGCGATTATCAGCGAGCCCTCGAGATCCGTCCCGATTGGGTGGAGGGCTGGTGGTATCTCGGTACTCTGCTTTATGACGCGGACCGCTACCAGGATGCAGTTCCGGCATTCCAGCGATTAGTGCAATTAGCTCCCAAACTTGGGCCAGCATGGAATTTCCTGGGGCTCTGCGAGTACGAACTGAAAGACTACACAAGCGCGTTGACCCATCTGGAAAAGGGCCGGGAGTTCGGCTCCGGCGAGGATCCCGAAATCGCCCGCGTCTCGGCTTATCATCTGGGGCTGTTGCTGATTCGTAATGGCGAATTCGAGCGAGGGTCGGCGACCCTCCTCACTACAGCAGCCAAGGGCCAGATCTCGCCGCAGATCAAGACGGCTCTCGCGCTGGCGATGCTGCGGGTTCCGTTGCTGCCGGAACAAGTCGATCCCTCACGCGATGCGCTTTTGCAAGCCGCCGGCGATGCTGCCACGGACCTGGCGCTGAACGATTCTGCAAAGGCGCTCGGGGTATTTCCCAAATTGCTGAGCGAATATCCCGACACCCCTTACCTCCATTATGGTTATGGACTCGCATTGGCCGCAGAGGACCGCCCCAAAGAGGCGATAGAGCAGCAGAAAAAAGAGGTCGCGATTTCTCCGTACAGCGCCTTGCCTTGGATTCAGCTCACTTCCTTGCAATTGGAAATGAAGCGTCCAGACAATGCTCTTCGGTCTGCCGAACGGGCAGTACAGCTTGCGCCCGATTCTCCGGCGGCTCATCGCGCTCTCTCTCAAGCGCTGAAGGCCGTCGGTCGCGATCAACAGGCCGGGGAGGAACTGAAACGCGCTGAGAATCTCACGCCAGAGAAACCTATGCCGGAAGCGAGAATCGCAAGCCTGTACGGCCATCGTTTCGAAGCCGCCGCTGCCAAGTTCGGTGCGAATTCTTCAACTAGCGAGAGCTCGGACGGATTCGACGAACTCGCGCGCCAGGCTGCCGCAGCACAGGCCGCAGGAGATACTGCCGCGTCGATTGAGCGGTACCGAGCGGCCTTGCAGCGCCGTCCGGATTGGGATGAGGGCCGCTGGAGTATGGCCATGCTTTGCTACTCCACCGGCCGCTATTCCGAGGCAGCGTCGGCTCTCAAGGATTTCCTGGCCCGTAACCCGAATAATGGAACAGCATGGGCCGTGATGGGGCTTTCGGAATTCGAGACCCACGAATACGATAACGCCATCATCCATCTGCAGCGCGGCCGCGAATTAGGCTTCGGAGGCAGCCCGGAGTCGGTGCAGCTTGCCAATTACAGGCTGGGTACGCTGCTGATTCACTCTGGCCAGTTTGACAGCGCGACCGAGGTGCTCGCGTCTGATCAAGGTTCCGGGCCCCTAGCGAAAGAGATTGAGTTCGCTCGCGGCATGGCGATGCTTCGCATGGCGCTGTTGCCGGAACAGGTTGACACGTCAAAGCGGGCGCTTGTGCAGGAATGCGGTCAGATCGCAGCGCTTCTCACCCAGAGCCGGTACGATGAAGCGTTTGCGAAACTTCAGGAACTGCTGAAGCGATACCCAACCGTATCCTTCCTGCATTACAGCTACGGCAACGCGCTGATCGCTCTCTCGCAGTATGACGAAGCACAGGAGCAAATGCGCGGTGAGATAGAAATTTCTCCGGACAGCCCACTTCCTTATATTCGGCTGGCGTCGATTGCCCTAAGGCAGCATAGACCTGCCGATGCCCTGGTTCCAGCCCAACATGCTCTGCGGCTCGCACCCGGGTCTGCTGAAGGACACTATCTGCTGGGGCGCGCTAATCTGGAACTGGGACACGCTGAAACAGCGGTGGCCGAGTTGCTGAAGGCGAGCACTCTAGCTCCAGGAAGTCCCGAGGTCCACTTCAACCTGGCGAAGGCGTACGCGAAGGCCAATCTGCCGGACAAGGCCGAACAAGAGCGTGCCACGTTTACCCGACTGAATGCGTTGGCGGAGGAGCAACGTAGCCATCAGGGAAATCAGTCGTACAGTGGGCCGCGCGATGCGAGCGACTTCTCAGCTCGCATCAAAACTGCTCCGGGCTCTCCCGACACGCACGCGCAATGAGGATCCAGGCCTTGTGAATCGCCTATCCCTTGGCGCGATCTTTGATCTGCTTCGCAAGCTTTTCGATCTGCTGTGCCTTCTTCACCAGCGGCAAGGAGAGCATGGCGTTAACATCCGTCGATTCCACCTGCTTCTTAAGCTCGGAGACCATTTCGTATAGCTTCTCCACGTCGTCCCGGATTTGCTTCTGGTTCGCCGGGCTTGGCGTAGTGGAATCTTTCGTGGCCTGAAGACCGTCGAGTCCCCCGGGGTTATGCGGATCGGGTGCATTGGGCGAAGGTAGTGGGGCTGGAGAACTGGTTCTCGCCTGAGCGAAGACTAACGGGGCTGCGGCCAAAGCTCCGGTGGCGCCCACGATGGTCATCAATACTCGACGTCTTGACT
Organism: uncultured Acidobacteriaceae bacterium; assembly: GCA_963782275.1. Lineage (GTDB taxonomy): Bacteria > Acidobacteriota > Terriglobia > Terriglobales > Acidobacteriaceae > Bog-257. Next base: position 776,673 of record CAWAJA010000022.1, read on the forward strand.
CCCGCATAAACCCTCCCCGGCGACAGCAGCAATCCGTGGCTGTGGCGTGAGTGTAACCTTGGCAGGCACCCCCCAGCCAGCATTATCCACATCAGCGCGCTCATTTCTGCTGAACCACCGGAACCGTTCGAGGCGCCATATTCCACCCCCTCAGTGACAACTGCGGAGCACCTTTAGCCGCTCCGGCGGGATACTCGATCTCGATCTCGCGCGTCTCTCCCGGCAGCAGAGAAACGTAGTTGTCGCTGAAGTAGGCGGGCAGGATGCGCGAGCCGTCACTTGTGTTTAGCAACGTAACCTTGTTGGCCAGCGCGGCCGTAGGGCCGTGGTTTTCCAGACGGAGATGGACATGACCTGCATCCGACGAAGGCGCGTAGGTTGCGCTTGCTGAAAGCTTGGCCTCCGGTAAATGATTCAGCTGGCGGTACGACGAACTTTTCTCCCCCAGCCAATACAGATTTTCGGACAGTAATTGGCCGCTGGCATTTCTTGCTTCGAGCTTTACCAGCACCATACCATTCGCCAATAATGGTGCCAGCTCCAGTTTGAAGCCAGGCGTCACCGAGTCTGCCGCTGCGTCCTTCCGCTCTTCGTGATGGAGCAGTGGCTTGTTTTCCAGTGAGTACACATTGGCTGTAATCGTCAGGCCGGGCTGCGCAGTTGTTGTTGTGTTCACCACTGCCACACTGTAGTCCGACGGATCCAGTTGAACGTGCAGCGGCTCGCACGCCTTCTTGGTGCCGTAATACGAAGCTTGCGTGTCGTAGTCGGAGCTTAGTATCTGCCACATGTTGCTGGGCCAGGCGGGCTGGGTCATCCATAGTAAGCGCCCGCTGTTCGGAGCCCACAGGTGGGCGTTCATTCCCTCGAAGATAGCGCGGTGATCCACATAGTTCAACATTTGCGCCTTGCGCTCGAAGTCTTCAAGGCTGGTACCGGCGCCAAACTCGGCTTCCAGTTCCGACATAAACGGCTCGATGTCACCGTTGCCGCTCTGATGCCAGTCGTGATACGCCCACGCATCGCTGATGGGCCACTGGTCCGCAGGAGCGATCCACGCCTTGAAAGATTCCAAGGTCGACAGCGATGCCGTTCCAGTTTCCACCGAGAACCCATGATTCAGCGTCGTGAAGTACAGCGCCGGGTCCTGGTATTTGTACGGACCGCTGTTCTGCAGATTGACCTGGTTGGAGCTAGGCGAATAGTAGCGTGTCCCATCGAGCGAAGTGGTTAGCTCCGCCAGACCTTGGTTGATAATGGGTTGAGGCACGCCCTCATTGCGGCCGCACCACATCGCAATGGACGGATGGTTGCGAAAGCGCAGGATCGTGTCACGAGCGTTCTCGAGAAAAAGCGCGGGATCTTCGGGTTCCACATTGTAGTCCTCGGTCGAGTCCCAGAAGTCGTTCCATACCAGCAGTCCGTATTCGTCGGCCAGGTCAAAGAAAACCTCCTCGGTGTTCTGCCCAACCCAATTGCGAATGATATTGAGGTTGGCGTCGCGATGCAGCCGGAAATAGGGCTCCAGGCGCTCGCGAGTGACACGCTTGCGCGAGTCGTCCATGCCCCAGTTTCCGCCGCGCGCCGCGATTCGTAATCCGTTGACCTTTAGCACAAGATAGGGTGCGGCCTTAGTGTCGTCGACAGTCTTGACCGCCGGCGACTTCTCCGCTCCCGGCGCGAGCGAAGCCACCCACCAGTGCGGATCTTTCATCCACTCGGGTACGGGCGCCGTATCGCCGTAGGCGATTTGCCGCATTCCATTGTGGCTGACGTCAACAATACGTTGGTTGGCCGCCCTTGCTGCCGTGGGCGAGACTTCGACACGTCGCAAATTGCCGGCGCTGTCGAGCAGACTCAGTTCATAAGTACCCTCACGGATCCCGAACCTCACCTTCTTTGCGTCCGACTCCTTGCCATCCCCGGCGAACGCAAGCTTTAAGTCATAGAGCTCGGGCTTGCCATAGCCGTTGGGCCACCACAGTCGGGGGCTTTGCACATTGAGTTGCGGGAACTCCGCCGAGGCGAGCTTGACCGTGCTCGCGCCGGGCGTTGCAGCGATCTCCTTGCGTACGGTGACCTGCTCGAAGGAAGCAGTCAGAGTTCCGCGAACGGTTGCGTTTGATGCGTTCTCGAGAGGGACCGTGATTTCCACGTCGGCGCGGCTGATGTCGGGTAGTGGCAGCTTGGTAACCACCTGCACGTCCCCGATCTTGACCGCGCCGCTCGCGCTCAAAACCACGGGTTGCCAAATACCTGTGTCGCGGTCCCGTACCGCGGGAATCCAGTCCCAGCCCTCGGTAGCGACGAACGTCGGGCCGTCGAGACACATCATGCCGCCATTCTCGCCGGGGCCGCCGCGAATCGACTGCTCATGTGGAATGCCGGGATGGGGAGGAGGCGAGATTCGCACCGCCAAAACGTTCGTCTCGCCCGGCTTCAAAACATCTGTGACTTCAAACATTCCGCGCAGGAATGCACCCTTGATTGTTCCCAGCGACTTGCCGTTCAGCCATACGGCCGCCGCGTAGTTGATGCCCTGGAAAGTTAGGGTTAGCCGCTGTCCGGCAAGAGCTTTCGGGGCTTTGAACTCGCTGCGGTACCAGTAATCCTGTTTGTTGAGGCTTTCCGGAATTGCAAGATTATTCAATCCATAGTCGGGATCGGGATAGATGCCGCGATCGATCATCGTTGTAAGGACGGTTCCCGGTACCGTTGCCGGCAGCCAATTCTTGGTCTCGAATCCGCGCCTCGCGATCTGATCGCCGTCGGCACTTACTGTCGGAGCTGCTGCCAACTTCCAATCTCCAATAGTCCAGCTATTCTCGCCGCTCGCCTGTAAGGCAACCGACGCCTGAATTGGCCGAGCAAGCGCCGGAGAAAACGGCGCCTTGCTTCGTGGCAGAGTCGCAGGGTCCTGCGGCGCACGATACCCCGCCTGCGAGCGAGTCTGAAGCGGCCACGGTTTGGAGCCTTCCTCGAACTCGGCTACGGTGAAGTCGGGAGGTCGATGGAAGACCGCCTGGAGTTCATCGGCGGTTAGAGACTTGCGCAAGAGAGTCAATGACGCAACCGTGCCGCCGAAGTGTTGCCCATCACTCCAGGGAAGAATCGCGGGTGCGATCTGCAGGCTTGGGCTTACCCGCCCAAGTGTCAGCTTGCCGCTTCCAACCTCACTACCGTCGCTGTACAGGTGAAAGCTACTGCCGTCGAAGGTTGCGGCGAGGAATTGCCACTTTCTTGTGCTGAGCGCGGCCGAGCTTCTGAGCGAATTGTCTTTGCCCATCCAGAGGGTCAATTTACCGCTCTCGACGCCGAGATAACGTGGATATTCCTCTGTGGTATCGCCCATGCCGACTATCAAGCTCGGTCCCGAGGGAAGCTCTTCCATCCTGACCCAGCAATACAAGGTCCACGGAGAATCGGCACGCAGCACAGTGTCGTGCTCAACCAGCGCTTTCTTCAGCCCTGCGCCTCCGGCAAGCAACACTGCATTGTAGGGTCCATAAAATGGCGGATCATTGGTGACGGGAACCTGCGCCGATGATACCGGCGCGAGACACAACATCGTGAACACAGCGAGCAGATAAGGAAAACGCCTTGGCGCAAGAATAACGTTATTCATGATCCAAAGGATTGTAGTCCGAGACAGTCGCTTCGGGAACCAGCATGGCTGGTGCGTAGCTTACGAGCACTGATATCACCTCATGTTCAGCGAGGCCTTGAAAGGAGACGCCGGCAATCCGGCACCGTTATACAGATTGCAATCCGGATTGTTCGCCCAGCCGTAACGAACGCTTCTCGGTCGAGGCACGGCGGACGAGATGATAACGCTGGCGCCATCGATCTTTGCTTCCGCAGTCTGAAATTGGCCATCGTCGCCAGCGGTTTCGAATCCTCGTAACACTCCGCCCTTGCTTTGCAACCCGCCCGTAGTATGGTCGAACCATACTCTGAGCGCTGGACCGTCCGAAGCTATCTCCCGGAAGAGCGGACCCGAGTATTCGATCGCTTCTCCGTAGGCAACAGCGCGTCCCGCCAGCGCCAGTCGCGCACCCACATCTTGCTTATTAGTGGGATGGACGTCTTCGGGATTGCCGATGTCGATGGTCACGACCATGGCCGTATTCCGAAGCATGAGAGTCTTGCGCTGGGCCTCGCGAATCGTCGCCCAGTCCTCCAGGTTTGTCGAGGTGAAATTCGCCAGCTGAACATAGAGGAACGGGAAATCGCCCTCGCCCCATGAGGTTCGCCAGTCTTCAATCATCTTCGGAAATACTCGTTCATACATCATAGGCACGAGATCCAATTTCGAGTTGGTTTCCCCCTGGTACCAGATGACTCCTCGTATAGCGAACGGCGTTAGCGCTGCGATCATGCCGTTGTAGAGCGCCGCAGGCGCCCACGAGTTCATGTTGGGGTGCCACGGAAAGCCAGGCGCTGGCTTGCCGACGGACTTGGCTTCTTCGATCTGCCGCTCTTCGTCTTCGATCGAGAGCAAAGATTCTTCCTGCTTATTCATCAGCGCCGCGCGTGCCGCCAACACAGGCATGAGACTGGCGTCGGCGGTCAGCGCGGGCAGGCTGGTCCAAGCCTCGACAGGCGTGCCTCCCCAGGTTGCGTCAATGAGGCCGACTGGAACCTTCTCACGTTGATGGACCTCTCGCCCAAAGAAGTACGCAACGGCCGAGAAGTCCGCCACGGAAATGGGATTGCAGTCGGTCCAGGAAACAACAGCCACATCGCTACGCGGGTAATCGGAATAGGCCTTCTTCACGAGCAACAGCCGGATTTTGGGGTACTTTGCAGCAGCGATCTCGGTGTCGGAGTTCGCCACCTTGTGCATTGGGAACTCCATATTCGACTGCCCCGATGCGAGCCACACGTCCCCCACAAGCACATCACGAACTGTCAAAGTGTTCTTGCCTCGAACGGTCATCTCGAATGGACCGCCGGCCTCCGCTGGCGCGAGATACATGTCCCAGCGCCCCAGGCGGTCGGCTGAGGTGCTCTTCGACTCTCCGCGAAAACTTACCGTGACATCTTCACCGGGACCGGCCATGCCCCACACATGCACCGGCCGTTGCCGCTGCACGACCATGTGATCCGAGAACAGCGCAGGCAGCTTGATCTCGGCGTGCAGGGGGAGGGAACACAAAAGGAATAGAGCCGCGAGGCGGTTTCCGCGCCGCTGAAGAAACAAGGTTGCAATCATAATTGCTCCAGAATCTCCAAAAAGAAGCTCACAGCAGAAGGCCCCTCGCTAGTTGAGCTCACGCGAGATGACAAATATAAGTGATCGGTTCCGTGCGTGCTACCCAGATCGGCGGCCGCCTCGTTTCTTCTTTTCTTCTTTCGAAATTGCGACACTAGATCTTTTTCCTTGCGCGGCCCGCCCTTGCTGAACGGGCATGCGCCCACACTCTGATAAACATTCGTGTGTCATCGATCCCGATAGTCATGGAAAGAATCAAACCGTCTCAAATGTATCGATCGATCGGCAGCTACGGCCCACCCGTCAACGGCATTTCAGAAGCCACCTGAAGCCGTGATCCATCGGGTGTTTCTAAAAAATCGTTATTCTTAAGGAAATTTCATACTTTTGGGCTTGCCAAACACCGCCTTCCCTTCATAAGATTTACTCCTAATTCGCTGGTCGGCCGTTCTCGGGGTGAAAAACCGTTATGGATCGTCGCAAGTTCCTTGGCGTTTTTGCGGGCGGTCTGGCCGCAAGCCAGATGTCGGGCAGCCTGCTCAAAGGTGTAACCACTCCGTTTGACCGACAGCCCGCACTGCAACCCGACTACTTGCCGGAGACACCTGGCGTGCCTCCCGAGCCATACCAATTCCCCAAAGATTTCTATTGGGGATCCGCCACCGCCGCCTATCAGGTAGAAGGCGCTTGGAAGGAGGACGGCAAGGGCGAGTCCGTGTGGGACCGCTTCTCCCACACTGTCGGCAAGATCAAGGGCGCCGCGACTGGCGACGTGGCTTGCGATTCTTACCATCGCTATAAAGAGGACGTTGGATTGATGAAGCAGCTCAATCTCAAGAGCTGCCGCTTCTCCATCGCGTGGCCCCGCATTCAGCCGGACGGCACTGGCCCGGCGAACGACATAGGGCTCGACTATTACAAGCGTGTGACCGATGGACTGCTCGCCGCCAACATCCGCCCGCTCGTTACGCTTTACCATTGGGATCTGCCGCAGGCGCTGGAGGACAAGGGCGGCTGGCCGAACCGCGACACCGCGAACTATTTCGTCGACTACGTCAACCTCGTCGTGAAGGCTCTCGGAGATCGCGTCGACACCTGGTGCATTTTCAACGAACCGAACATTTTCACCTGGCTGGGCTATGGCAGCGGCATCCATGCCCCAGGACGCACTGATTGGGCCGCCTTCGTGAAAGCGACACACGTGGTGAATCTGGCGCAGGGCATGGCCTACCGGGCCATCAAGGTCGCGTCGCCAAAGTCACAGGCAACTTCCGCCGTCACCATGACCGACGCCGTGCCACGCTCGAATTCCGAAGCGGACAAAGCGGCCGCCGAACGCTACGAGGCCTACCGCAACTTCTGGTTTCTGGAGCCTGCGCTGAACGGGCGATATCCGCAGCCACTGGCAACCGACGAACTGCTCAGCCAGATGGGAGTGCGCAATGGCGACATGGAGATCGTCCGCGCTCCTCTCGACTATCTCGCCATCAACTACTACAACCGGGCCGTCATCTTCGATAACGGCGACAGCGGCGCTATCCGCCAGGGCCAGGAGGAAGGAGAACGGGGCCCCAAGACCGAGAACGGCTGGGAGGTCTGGCCAAATGGCCTGTACAACGTGCTGACCAAAGTGAATCGCACTTACAAACCCAAGGCTATTGAGATTACCGAGAACGGTTGTTCCTACGGCGATGTCCCTGATGGCCAGGGGAACGTGCCCGATGAGCGTCGCGTTGCTTTTTTCCGTGGCTATCTGGGAGCACTCGGGCGCGCCCACAAGGAAGGAGTACCGGTTCGCGGTTATCACGCGTGGAGTCTGATGGATAACTTCGAGTGGGCCGAGGGCTACTCGCAGCGCTTCGGCTTCGCATTTGTGGATTTCCGCACCCTCAAGCGGACGGTTAAGGATTCGGGCAAGTGGTATGCGCGCCTCAGCGCAACGGGGAAGCTGACCTAACGTTTCAAGAGCCACGCCAATCCTCCTTGCACCTCGTCCCGCTTTCCGGATACGATGACGGGATTTCGTAACAACGGAGGTCCGTCTATGCGTCGCCTGCTTGCGCTGTGCGGGCTGGTGTTCTTGTCGATGGGAGTGAGCTTGACCGCACAGGTCAATCCAGCCATTGTCGGTGGCATGAAGTGGCGGCAGATCGGGCCGTTCCGCGGGGGCCGTGTGCTTGCCGTCGCAGGAGTTCCCGGCGATCCAAACACCTATTACTTCGGTGCGGTCGCCGGAGGAATCTTCAAGAGCACCAACGGCGGCCTCAGTTGGACTCCGACCTTCAACCACGAGAGCATCTCTTCCATCGGCGCGATCGCGGTCGCGGATACTGATCACAACATCATCTATGCGGGCAGCGGCGAAGCCTGCCTGCGCGGCAACATCTCTTACGGTGACGGGGTTTACAAGTCCACCGACGCTGGCCAGACGTGGAAGAACATCGGTCTGAAAGACACGCGCCACATCGGGGCCATCATCATCGATCCTCGAAACCCTGACATCGTTCTGGTCGCCGCCTTGGGACACGCGTGGGGGCCGAATTCCGAGCGGGGTGTTTTCCGTAGCGCAGACGGCGGCAAGACCTGGCAGAAGGTTCTCTATAAGGACGACGATACTGGGGCGATTGATGTCGTGTTCGATCCCAGGAATTCCAGCATTGTCTACGCTTCGCTGTGGCAGGTTCGCCGCCAGCCTTGGTACTTCAACAGTGGCGGACCGGGCAGCGGGCTCTACAAATCCGTGGACGGCGGACTCACTTGGAAACACCTGGAAGGCCACGGTCTGCCGGAGGGCAATCTCGGACGTATTGGCATTTCGGTTTCGGGAGCGGACTCCAATCGCGTTTATGCACTCATCGAAGCCAAAGAGGGCGGACTCTATCGCTCCGACGATGCCGGCAATTCCTGGTCGCGTGTCAACGACGACGAACGGTATCGCCAGCGCGCCTGGTATTACATGCACGTGTTCGCCGATCCCAAACAGGCGGACACGGTATATGTGCTGAACACCGGCGCGTTCCGCTCCACCGACGGGGGAAAGACCTTCGAGTTGCTGCCGGCGCCGCACGGCGATCATCACGGGCTCTGGATTGATCCCACCAACCCGCAACGCCTGATCAACAGCAACGATGGCGGGGTGACGATTTCGGTCGACGGCGGAAAGACCTGGACGCAGCAGAACAATCAGCCGACCGCGCAGTTCTACCACGTCGCCGTCGACAATCACTGGCCTTATCGCGTGTACGGAGCGCAACAGGACAACAGCACGGTGGCGATCCTCAGCCAGACCGACGACGGGGTGATTGCGCGCCAGGATTGGTACGATGTCGGAGGCGGCGAGAGCGGATACATTTCTCCCGATCCGCGTGATCCCGAGATTGTGTATGCGGGTTCGGAAGGCTCCATCATCACCCGCTACGATCACCGCACCAACCAGTTGCAGGATGTCTCGCCTTATCCGCTCGACACCTCGGGCAACGGCGCCGCCGAACTCAAGTACCGCTTTCAGTGGACCGAACCGGTGTTGGTTTCCGCCTACGACTCCAACGTCATCTACAGCGCACCCAGTTCGTGCTCAAGAGTACGGACCAGGGCCGCAGTTGGAACGCCATCAGCCCTGACCTGACGCGCAACGACAAGACCAAGCAGAAACCTTCCGGCGGCAATATCACCTTGGACATCACGAGCGTCGAGTATTACGACACCGTCTTCGCGCTTGCGGAGTCGCCGTTGCAGAGAGGAATGCTGTGGGCGGGAACCGACGACGGATTGATTCATCTGACGCGCGATGACGGCAAGACCTGGGAGAACGTCACTCCGAAAGACATGCCGGAATGGAGCATGGTCAGCATCATCGAGGCTTCGCGTCACGACGCCGGCACCGCGTACGCTGCGATTGACCGCCACAAACTTGACGACTTCAATCCGCTGATCTACAAGACCCACGACTTCGGCAAGACCTGGACTCGCATCACCAACGGAATACCAGCTGGCTCTTACGTGCGATCGGTGCGCGAAGATCCAAAAATGAAAGGCTTGCTTTACGCAGGCACGGAAACCGGAGTTTATTTCTCCGCCGACGATGGCGCGAACTGGCAGTCACTGCAGCTTAACCTTCCGACTTCTCCGGTCCACGACCTGGCAGTCAAAGACGATGACCTCGTCGCCGCAACTCACGGCCGGTCGTTCTGGATCCTCGACGACCTCAGCCCTCTGCGACAGGCGAACTCCGCGATTGCTGCGGAGGATTTCCACCTTTATCAGCCAGCCACGGCGATACGCTTGCACTTCCCTGACGAGGTCGATCGCAAGCGTCCAGTGGGCGACAACCCTCCGAAGGGCGCAATCCTGGACTACTACCTGAAGGCCAAGCCGGCCGAGAAAGAAGAAATCACCATCGAGATCCTCGACGCGCAAGGCAAGCGTGTTGCGCAGGCTTTCCAATCACAAGGAAAGCAAAGCAGGAGCAGCCGCCCGAGTGGCCCGACCGCGAGAAGCCGGTGACTCTGTTGCCCGCCGAGGCCGGCATGAACCGCTTCGCCTGGGACTTCCGTTACGATCCTCCGGTCCAGATTCCCGGAGCGTTCTACGAGGGCGAGCCGCCGCGAGGTCCGCTGGTGATTCCCGGCACGTACCAGGTAAAGTTCACCGCTAAGGGCAGGAGCCAGACCGCGCCATTAGAGGTGAAGCTCGATCCGCGGCTGCAGAATTCCGTTACCGCCGCGGACATGCAAAAGCAGATCGACCTCGCGCTCAAGGTGCAGCAGGACATCGACGCGCTGCATCGGGCCGTCAACCAGATCCGCGAACTTCGCACCAATTTGCAGACCCTCCAGAAGTGGGTCGGAGAAGGCTCTTCCAGCACCGAAGTTGTTTCCGCCGCCCGCGCCCTCGACCAGAAGATGACTCCCGTGGAAGAGAGCCTGATCCAGGTGAAGATGAAGAGTTCGGAAGGCAACCTCCGTTATCCCAACATGCTCAACGAGCAGTACGCCAGCTTCAACGACCTGATACAAGGGGTCGATGGATCGCCGACCCCGCAGCAGTTGCTGGTCTTCGACGAACTGCACTCGCGTCTGAGCACGCAGTTATCGAACTGGCAGGAGATCGTGCGGGTCGAAGTCCCCGCGCTGAACGACCTCATGCGCAAACATGGAGTGCCGACGATGGCGGTCGGCAGCGGCCAGGGTGAGTAGCGCGCTAGCATAGCGGCACCTCGTCCGTTGTCCATTGCCCAGCGGCCCGGAACGAAATCGTTCTCCGCACTTCTCTGAGCTTCAGAGCAGCAGTGCTGTTGCCAAGCACAAAGGGGCTTAGGAAGCGCACCCGACCATTAACTACTTGACAAACTGTGCGGCCCATTCCCCGCCCTTCCCATTTTGGAACGGAGGAGTTACGGCTTGGCCACCCCTCCCCCTCCCCCTGTTGTGTAGAATCATGCGATTAGCAACTTTTTGTCGGCAAATAATATAACGCCAATGACTTACACGTTAATAATTGAGCCACAAGGACTTACGATCAAGAATTCGCCCCAACTCGATCCCTTACGCAAAATCGGAGGAAAGCCAATTTATCAACTAGTAACTGCCAACTGGCCAACCGAATTTTCAAAGATCCCGGCTTTGTTGGGCCGACTCCGCACTCGCTCGGGCGGTTGAGGCACTAAGCCTCATGTCGCCAGTGTAGCGCATAGCTGGCCAGTGTCAACTTACGAAGGTACAGGTAGGGTAACTGTACTTTCGTCACATTTCGGCGGAAGGTAACCTGCGACCACAGTGAACTTCCGGGTTCATTTGTGCCGTCCCTGAAGGGACTCGGTGATTAAGAACGCACCATTTCCAGGACTCCCGTCCGGGGCTAGGATTGTGCCGCCCTGTGGGCTGGGGTTGTGGAATCGCGTGCTTTAAAGGTTGGCCATCCGACTATGGTTTGGGCCCGGTCGAAGGACCGAGATCTGCAGGGGCAGCGATAGGTTTGCTTGGGGCCGGTTGTGGCGCAGGGAGATATCGAAGGACCAGTTTTTGGCGGAACCGCAGGCCTCCCGCGTCAACAAAGACAAAAGTCGCACGGTATGGACTCTTAGGAGGGCGGCGTGGAAATGTGCAAACAAAGTATACATCCTCGTTTATGAGGGCAGTTTTCGGCGGGATGCTGACCGGCTCCATGAAATGAGTCAATGGCTTCGTGCCTCGGGCGTAGGCGTACATGAGCAAGACATCACTCTCTGAAACGTTCGTAAATGTCGCTTGAAGCCTGAACGCCAACGAGGGCATGTCGCCCCACCCACCTTGCGAACAAAATGATTGCTGAGGGTGTGGTGTCACATAGAGGGGCGAGCGGCGGAGATAGCGGCGGGTGAAAGCATAGATTCCGAATGCTGCTGGAATTGAAAGAAGCAAGAAAAACAAGAGTGGGATTCTAGTACTCCAGACGGCCTCAGTGAAAAGTGCCCGCTTTTTCCATGCCCAAACGAGTGCCGCGAACCCCGCTCCCGGCGCCAAGAGCCAAGCCCAAAAATGTTCAACGAGCTTCTCTGTCTGCCGCCCGATGAGCTTCGTGACTCGACCTTTCGGCGGAGATGCTGCATTGTCAGCCTCTACCATTGACGCCAGAGTACCATGAACGAGCGGCAACGCTTGTGCCAACTTGCGGGCTTGTCCCACCTCACGGGATGGGCGGGACGTCGTCGCGGTGGAGGTATTTGCGGCATTGCTCGGGAGTGAGGTTGCGGGTGACACGGCTGCGGGCCAACGACATCAACAGGTCAATGTCCATCGCATAGACCTGGATAATTCCATCCGCTCCCCCGGAGAGAAGGCGCTTGCCATCAGCGGTCCAGGTCACGCTATTCACAGCGCCGTCGTGGCCGGCAAGAGTGATGAGTTCGCGACCGTTCTTTGTGTCCCAGATTCTGACTGTCTTGTCATCACTTGCTGACGCGACGCGCCTGCCGTCAGGGCTGATTACTGTACCGTTGACTCGAGTGGAGTGGCCGTTTAGGGTAATGAGTTCGCGGCCGCTATCCACATCCCAGACCCTTACTGTCTTGTCTTCTGAACCGGAGACTGCCAGTTGCCCATCCCCACTCAACGCCACACTATACACAGAATCAGAGTGGCCTGTGAGGGCGCGTAGACTGCGCCCGCTCTCTACGTCCCACACTTTCAGCGTCTTGTCCAAAGAAGCGGATACCGCTAGCCGCCCGTCCCCACTTAATGCCACCTCATAAACGGAGCTCGTGTGGCCTACAAGCGTGCGCAGCTCGCGCCCGGTCTCAAGCTCCCATACCTTCAGCGTTTTGTCATCCGAAGCGGAGACAGCCAATCGGCCATCCTCACTCATCGCCACGCCAAGGACAGGACCAAGATGGCTTTCTAGGCTGCGCAGCCCGCGCCCGCTCTCCACTTCCCACACCTTCAGCGTCTTGTCAGCAGACGCGGAGACTGCCAGTCGTCCATCCTCGCTTATCGCCACACCGTTCACATACGAGATGTGGCCAGTGAGGGCGCGGAGAACGCGCCCACTGCCTAGCTCCCATACCCTTAATGTCCGGTCCCCGGACGCCGAGACTGCCAGCCGCCCGTCCGGCGTCGCTGCCACCGCTGAAACCGCACTTGAGTGTCCGACGAAAGTCTGCAGCTCCCGTCTACTTGCCACGTCCCAGCCCTTCACCGCCTGGTGAATGGCAGGCCGCAGGTCTTCAATTACCGCCGTTCTGGCGGCAGGAGTAGGCTGACCGCGAATGAAACGAATCGAGGATTTTAGTGTTGCTCGGTGCAGGGCATCTTCGGCTTCCGGAACGACTGCGCCGTCGACAGAGCGTGTAGCATCCACTGCATAAAGCGCGAGAATTATGCCTCTTTCTGGGTCATCCTCCAAGCTGAGCGTGGAAAAGGCTACTAACTCGCGGACCACCGCGATGCGACTTAGGTCGGTCAGGCGCTTGATTTCACCCGCCTCCCACTCCTCACTGGCCCGGATGTACTGTTCTTGAAGCTCTGTCGGTTTGCGATCCTTGATTGCGGCCGCCTGCTCCAACCATCGGACGGCCTCCTTCAACTCCATCCCATGCAGCAGGAAGCCTTGATCACCATTTTTGGATTCCCACTCGGTCGCTCGTACCAGGAACTGGGTGTGCTTGCGCACCCAGTTCAAATCGGTGTCGATCGTTGTAGTCAACCGCTGGAACGTCTGCTCGAAGCCCAGCTCTGGGTAATCAATCCATTGAATCTCCGCGAGGGCCGGAAGCAGCTCCTTGCTCTCCACCGAGTGATAGAGGACGGTGATAAGCCGCTTGTTATTGGCAACGGCATGGGAGACTTCCTGCCCGCACATCCATGACTTGACGGAATCGGGGCTGATGACGAACAGGAAGTTGTCAGCGGCCTCGATAGCCGTAAAGATCTCCGCCCGCCACTTGGCGGAGTCGGGAATGCTGCGCCAGTCAATCCAGGTGTCCCGATTCACCCTCTGAAGCGCGGTATGGAGGTCGCGAGCGAATCCCTGGTCTTCCCGCGCATACGAGATGAACACCTCGGCCATGGTGTGCTCCGGAGGTCGAAGAACAATCAAGCGAATCTTAGCATTCGGGGGTTAGCGGGCCAGCAAAGTATTGAGGTGTCATGCTGAGCAAGCGTTCGCCGGTTTATTCGGGGTCCCCGACGAGCGCCGATTTTGCGCTCGTTGGGGTCACTCAGCGAACGCGAGTCGAAGCACCCCTATAGTTGAGCCAAGGTCATGGTGGCTATAGGGTCCTTCGACTCCTCGCGCCGCTGGTCGCTCAGGATGACAATCTTGACTCGGTCGGGATGACAACCAGGGGACAGATGCACTTGCTCGGGATATCAGCAGCGTTGTTGTCGTTGGATGACATCTGCGCTGTGTCAGAGGATGATGCGCTCGTCGCCGACGCGGCGGGTGACGCGCTCGCGGTCGAGGTATTCCAGCAGACGGGATCGCGTATTTTCGCGTGACATCGAAGAGATCTTTGAACTGGGGCACGCTGAGTTTTGGCGTCTTGCTCTTGTTGGCGACGAGTTGCCGCCGCAGCCCATCCAGCGCGTCGCGATGAAACACCAGATCGTCCGATAGCTTGACAAGCACGCGATCGCGCAGCAGCAGGGTGACGATCTTCTGCGCGCGCACTTTGTCCACCGGCAACGACGCCAGAACGTCCTTGAGCAGAGGGACCTTCAGGCCAGCCTTGGCGAATGCCTGCTCGATTTGTACCTTCGACTCGGCTTCTTCGTCGCGCAGGACGACGCCTCGTCCGGGAAGACGCAGTAGCTCGCCATCGGCTTCGAGCTTCTTCTCGCGGAGGAGCGCGGAGATCACGCCATCGAACAATTCGTCGGGTCCGCAAGGTCCGCTCGCGAATTTGCTGCCGGTTGATTCCCGCCAGTAACGGATTCTCATCGTGGAACGCAACCGACCAGGGTCAAGACGTCTTGGCGCAATCTCTCCAGCCAGTGATTGGTGATCAGCACGTTGCCGAAGATCGTTATCAGAGACGCGCTGCTTCAGTTCCGTCGCGAGTTGCTGCACGCGAGCCGGAAGCCAGCCGGTTTCCGCTACCGCATCGGCGACCGTCAGCCCAAAAGTCCAGCGCCGATTGACGCGTGCCAACAGCGCTTCCGGCGGAGTGGCGTTGGCGACAGCCTCCAGAAACGGCAACTGATCACGGCGCTCGACGCGTATCGGCGGCTCGCCCGCATCGAGCACGCGGCCTCCGCCCATAGTGATGACCGGCGAGTACTGCCGGATGATGAAGCGGTCGCCGGGGAACAGCACAACAGGCCGGTCGAGCTTCAGGCGCGCGAATCCGGATTCGCCGGGGAGAAGCTGCTTCGCGCCGAGCAGATTCACTTGCGCGATGGTCTTCAGCGGTGAACGCGTGCAAATGGACGCGCGCGTACTGCCGCAGCGGCTTGGCTGAAGGCAAGAGGTCGAGTTGCACGCCCAGCCTGGTGACCGGCGCGAACATCTGCGCCGGAGTGCAGCATCATGCCGCGAGCCAGCTCAGTGGTCTCCACGCCGGGTAGATTGAGGGCCGTACGCTGACCGGCGATGGCTTCGTTGGCGGCTTTGCCGTGCACCTGCACGCCGCGCACGCGCAGCCGCTTGCCTGTGGGATGGACTTCGACCTCCTGCTCCTTGCGGACGGTTCCCGAGATCAGCGTCCCTGTGACTACCGTTCCGAAGCCCTTCATAGTGAAGACGCGATCGATGGGCAGACGGAAGACTGCAGTGGGATCCTTCGCCGGGACTTCGGCGGCGAGGCGCGCGAGTTCGGTCTTCAGCCGATCGAGGCCCGCGCCGGTCTTCGAGCTCACGGGAATGATGGGTGAAGTTGCCGGATCGAGGAACGAACCTTTGAGGTACTCGGCTACTTCGAGGGTCACGACTTCGAGCGTGTCCGGGTCGACCAGGTCGGCCTTTGTAAGGACAGTGATGCCACGCTGAACCGAGAGCATGCGGCAAATATCGAAGTGCTCGCGGGTCTGCGGTTTGATGGATTCGTCGGCCGCAACCACCAGCAGCACCAGATCGATGCCGCCGATTCCCGCCAGCATATTGCGCACGAAGCGTTCATGGCCAGGAACGTCCACGAAACCCACTGCGGATGGGCTCTCCGGCCGGCCCCGTGAGATCGAGGTTGGCGAAGCCGATGTCAATGGTAATGCCGCGCCGCTTCTCTTCTTCCAGGCGATCGGGGTCGATGCCGGTGAGAGCGCGCACTAACGCGCTTTTGCCGTGGTCTATGTGTCCGGCGGTGCCGACGATGACAGCCTTCATCGCCATTCAGTGTATCGAACCTTTTATGGAACTCCTCTGCAGCGCAGGAAGGGAATCGCGTTATGGACTCCGTATATGCGAAAATAGTGGTAGGAAACTTGCACGAGGGTGCCGGGTTTACTACGGTTGCTCCATCACCAGGGAAGTATTGTGCTTCCGGAGGGTCGAGGGGCGTCTAAGTGGTTGAGCTCAAGGCGTACTTGATCCAGACGGATGCCTTCAATCTTAATACCGCCGGACACGCCGCCTCCGCTTCCTTCAAGCCCGAAGGATGACGGCCAGCTTGCGCTGTGGAACACCAGCGATCTGCCGGACATTGAGTCTCACACCGCACATCCTGATCCAGTTGCAGGACGACATAGAACGCTCACGGATGCGCGAAGCGTACTGGATTTCCGCGGTCGTGCACTGGCGCTGGTGATCTTCCTGTTCATGTCGCCGAAGATATTTCCCGGCATCAAGGGGGTGGTGTTGCTATCGCCCCAGGACATCATGCGTAACCAGCAGTTGACCTACCTCGATCTGCCACCGGATGCGCAGAAGGCGCCCAAGCCTCCTCCGGAGACGAAGGTGCTTTCGGACAAAAATCGTATCGCGGAGAGCCGGCATCCGAGTCTGGACAAGAAAACGCTGGAAGAGCTGAAGCGTGCGGGCCCGCCGGGGATGCAGGCTCCGCCCTCGCAGTCGGCGCAGATGTCCCCGCCGATGCAGCAGGGCGCGCAATCCCAGCAGCCGAATCAATCGCAAAGCCAGCAGATGGCGCAGCTCGAGCCGGTACCGAATCCGAAGCTGCCCGTGCCCTCGCAGGGCAATCAGTCTCCCGTCAACTTTGCTGACATGATGAAATCGCCCGGCGGACTCACGGCACAGGCAGCGAACGCGGTTGCCGCGCGTCGCGGAGGTGGCAGCTACGGCGGGGGCGGCGATTACGGTGTGGGACCGGGTGGCTCGGCGCGAACTCTGGGAAATCTTGAGGTCTTGAGCGATACCCAGGGCGTGGATTTCGGTCCCTATCTCTCTCGCGTGCTGGATGCGGTGCGCCGGAACTGGTACATCCTCATACCGGAGGAAGCCCGGGCTCCACTGATGAAACGCGGCAAGCTGGCCATCGAGTTTGTGATCCTGCCGGACGGAAAAATTGCGGGGATGAAGCTGGTTGCGCCTTCTGGTGACGTTGCCCTGGATCGCGCGGCATGGGGCGGAATCACCGGCTCCAATCCATTTGCGCCGTTGCCCGACGAGTTCCACGGGCCCTACCTGGCATTGCGCTTCCGCTTCTACTACAACCCGCAAAAGGGCGATATGGATTAAGCGGCAGCGCCGGGCTCATCGTGAGTCCGTCAGTCGCGCGCCTGCTTTTATAGCTGTGTCATCCTGAGCGACGAGGTCGCTATGGCGACTGAGGAGTCGAAGGACCCCTATTGCGACCACGAACTGCGGCTCAGCTAAAGGGGTCCTTCGCGCGTCGCTTCGCTTGGCGCTCAGGATGACAACATCTTGCAGCACCAGCCGCGCTCGCGACCCGTATTCTGGTTCTGACGGTTAGAATTAGGATGTGAATCAGGGTCCACGCGCCGGTCGCAAGTCCGATTCCGCGACACCCCTGACGCCGGACGAATGGGAATCGCGCTACCGTTCGCGTGAGCGCTTGAAGCTCGTCGGATTGTTGGTCGTCGTGCTGTTTATCCTGGCGCTGGCGTTTCTCCGGTTCGGCAAAACGATTCCCTGGGGCGCGCGATGACCGTGCCAGCGAAGCAATGAATGCGCAGCCGCCTCCGCAATCGAGCCCGCTTCTGGTTGTTATTCTCGGACCGACGGCTTCGGGCAAGTCCGCGCTTGCCATCAACCTTGCGCAAAAGTTCGCGGGCGAGATTGTCAGTTGCGATTCGGTCGCCCTCTATCGGTATTTTGAGATCGGTACTGCCAAGCCTACGCGAGAGCAGCGTGCGCTGATCCCTCATCACCTGCTCGATGTCGCCGAGCCGGACCAACCATTCACCGCCGGCGAATACGCACGGCAAGCGCGAGCCGTGATCCATGAGATTGTCAGCCGAGGAAGACTGCCCGTGGTGGTCGGGGGAACAGGTCTTTACTTACGTGCGCTGCTCGAAGGACTTTTTCCCGGCCCGCAACGCTCCGAAGACTTGCGACAACGCCTACGCGCAAGCGCGGCTAAGCGTGGCTCGCGCTATCTTCACCAGTTACTGGCGCGGCTCGATCCGGAAGCAGCCTCGAAAATACATGCCAACGATTTGCCAAAGCTCGTTCGTGCTATCGAAGTTTGTTTGGCTTCGCAGGCGCAGATGAGCCAGCTATGGAAGCAGCGGGAGCGAGATCCACTGCGCGGCTTTCAAATTCTGCGGATTGGCTTGAATCCGCCGCGAGAGAAGCTATATGAGCGCGTCAACCAGCGGGCACTGCGAATGTTCGAGGATGGACTGATCGAAGAAACAAAGGCACTGCAGGAGCGTTACGAAGGGAACCAGAATGTCACGGCGCTGGAATCGCTTGGCTACAAGCAGGCGGTGCAGTTCCTGGGCAGAGAACTCACGCGCGAACAGGCGATTGCGGCGGCACAGCAGGGACATCGCAACTACGCAAAGCGCCAAATGACGTGGTTTCGCCGCGAACCCGATGCCCTGTGGCTCAACGGCTTCGGAGACGATCCTGTGATCTCGGCGCAAGCTGCCGAAATAATCTCCTGTCGCGCAACAGTGCCTTTGCGGTGAAGTCTCACAGGATGTAGCGCGACAAATCCTGGTCCTTCACGATGTCGGTGAGCGTGTTGCGCACATAATCGGCATCCACGGTCACGTGCTTCTCTTTCATGTCGGAGGCCTCGAAGCTGATTATGTCGAGCACCTTCTCCATGATGGTGTGTAAGCGCCGCGCGCCGATGTTCTCTGTGCCTTCATTCACGCGAAACGCGAAGTGCGCCACTTCCGCCAGCGCTTCAGGTGTGAATTCGAGCTTGACGCCCTCGGTCTCCAGCAGCGCAATGTACTGCTTGGTGAGCGACGACTTGGGCTCGGTGAGGATCTTGATAAAGTCCTCGACGGTGAGCGATTGCAGCTCGACGCGAATCGGGAAGCGGCCTTGCAGCTCCGGAATCAGGTCGCTGGGCTTGGAAACATGGAACGCCCCCGCGGCGATGAACAAGATGTGATCGGTGCGCACCATACCGTAGCGCGTGTTCACTGTCGTCCCTTCGACGATGGGCAGAATGTCGCGCTGCACGCCTTCGCGCGAAACGTCAGGTCCGTGCCCGCCTTCGCGGCCGGCAATCTTGTCAATCTCATCGAGGAAGATGATTCCTGAGTTCTCTACGCGCTCGACCGCGATGCGCGTCACCTGGTCCATGTCCACCAGGCGCTGCTCTTCTTCCTGGATCAGGTACTCGAAGGCCTCGCTGACCTTCATCTTCCGCTTCTTGGTGCGCTGGCCGAAGATGTTGGGCAGGATGTCCTTCATGTTGACGTCCATCTCCTCGACGCCCTGGTTGGTGATGATCTCAAACGCAGGCATCGACTTTTCGCGGACGTCCAGCTCGACCATGCGCTCGTCGAGCTTGCCTTCCCGCAGTTGCTGGCGAAACTTCTCGCGGGTGCGCGAGCCGGGCTCGGCGGCCAGCAAGGGTTCGTTGCCGATGTTGAAGCCGATCTGCTGCTGGTCGTGCGCTGCCGGCCTCGGCGGAACCGGCGCAGGCATCGAAGGCAACAACAGGTCGAGCAGCCGCTCTTCGGCATTCAGTTCGGCCTTGTCGGTAACGTCCTCCAGCTTCTCTTCCCGCACCATGTCGATGGCGATCTCGACCAGGTCGCGGACCATAGACTCGACATCGCGTCCGACGTATCCAACCTCGGTGAACTTCGAGGCCTCGACCTTCATGAAGGGAGAGTTCGCCAGTTTCGCCAGGCGGCGTGCGATCTCGGTTTTGCCGACACCTGTCGGGCCGATCATGATTATGTTTTTGGGAATGACCTCCTCGGCCAGTTCGGCGGGCAGCTTCTGCCGGCGCATGCGATTGCGCAGGGCGATCGCGACGGCGCGCTTCGCCTGGTTCTGCCCTACGACGTATTTGTCGAGTTCGCGCACAATCTCGCGAGGCGTGAGCTCGTCCAGTGCTACGTGTTCTTCATCTGCGGTTGCGGGAAGATAAATGGCCAATTCTAGGTACCTCAGGGGCTAAAGCCCCGCTTCTAATTTCAGCTCGCGTAGGCGGCGCTGAAGCGCCGCCTTACCCGAGCACGGGTTTACAGCTCTTCGATGGTCACCTTGTCGTTGGTATAGATGCAAATCTTGCCGGCTATCTTCATGGCCTCTTCGGCGATCTCACGCGCCGACAATGTGGTGTGATCGCAAAGAGCGGTTGCGGCGGCGGTCGCGTACGGGCCTCCGCTGCCGATGGCGGCGATGCCGGAGTCCGGCTCGATCACGTCGCCCTGACCGCTGATGAGGAACGTCTGGTTCTGGTCGGCCACCAGCAGCAGCGCCTCGAGGGCCCGCAGCATCTTGTCGGTACGCCAGTCCTTGGCCAACTCGACCGCAGCTCGACCAAGGTTGCCGTGATATTGCTCCAGCTTGGACTCGAAGCGTGCGAAAAGCGAGAAGGCGTCGGCGGTGGAACCGGCAAAGCCAGCCAGAATCTTGTCCTGATAAAGCCGCCGAATCTTGCGGGCGGAGTGCTTGATGATGCCTTCCCCGAGCGTGACTTGGCCGTCTCCGGCCATTACGACTTTATTATCCCGGCGAACGCAAAGAACAGTAGTAGAACGGATCAAACGCTTTCTCGGCATGAATGAGGTTTGATTATAACAGCGTTACAGCACTTGATGCCGAAGGTTGAGTGGAAGTGACTAAGATTTCTCAGCGTACGCAAGACGACCCGCGCTAATATAGGTGAGGGTATGAAGGATACGACGGAACACCACCATCCAGAGGAATGGAAAGACTTTGAAGCGGCCGCGAGGAGGCCGGTGGCAGAGCATATACGCAACTCGTTCATCCACACCTACAAGCCTGTGCTGGATGATGGCCAATACCGCTCCTTTGACACGATGGAGCAGTACCGGGAATGGTGCCGCCGGAATCTCCCCGATTGGCTGGGGTATAGTCGAGATTGAGTGTGGCCGCCTTTGAATACCGGAATGCCGAAGACGCCAGAAGAGACAAGGAATCTCTTCCTCGCCTGCTGCGATTTAGGGAATGGTTGAAGAGCGAGGGGCAGCGGTAGCGGCCCTTGATGAGACTGCCTGTCTGCTGGAATCGAGCTGAACCAGCAGATCTTCGACCCTCGCCTCGAGAATGTTGCGAATCGAGCAGATGCCCAGCACCTTCCCGTGGTCGTCCACGATGGGCATGTGGCGATAGTGCCGCTCCAGCATGACCGCAAGCGCTTCGCTTGGAGTGGTTTCTTCGGTGGCCATCTCGACGATTGGACTCATCAACTCGCGCACCGGGGTCGTCTTGGGATCGCGCCCGCTGAGGGCAAACTTCGTCAGCACATCACGCTCGGTGAACATTCCCGCGACGATGCCCTGCTCGTCAATGACAGCAACCGCGCCCACCGCTTTGTCGGTCATCGTCTGAACAGCATCTTCCACGGTCGCCAGCAGAGACACGGTTGCTGGCCCCTCGTCGCACCACTGGAGAAGACTCATGGCGGTCTGGGATTTCCTTTCGGTGAAGATGCGAGGTTATGTCTCGGCGAGCCAGGAGTCAAGGGGGCAGCTCTTCGCTTTTCGCCGTTCGCTCTTCGCTTACAAGGACCTTGTGACGGTCGGCCCTCCTCGAAGCAGAGCCAAGGGGCGCTGCCAGCGATGCGGCCTAAGTAACGGTTGGGGTTTTGGCAAATAGCGAAAAGCGAATGGCGAAAAGCGGCTTTTACGCGTTTATCGCCATGCCAAACACCGCGTTGGAGGCATCCAGCATCGCTTCCGACAGCGTCGGATGGGCGTGGATGATGTTGGCCAAATGCTCAGCGGTACACTCCAACTCGAGGGCGACGACCGACTCCGCAATCAACTCGGTTGCGTTAGGCCCAATGATGTGCACGCCCAGAATCTCGCCATATTTTGCGTCGGTGACGATCTTGATAAACCCTTCATGCTGGCCGACGATGCTGGCACGGGAATTGGCGGTGAATGGGAATTTCCCAATTTTCACCTCGTAGCCTTGCTCTTTCGCTTTGGCTTCCGTGAGTCCGACGCTGCCGATCTCGGGATGGCAATATGTCGCGTTAGGAATGCGCAGCAGGTTGATCGGCTTCGCCGGCTTGCCCGCAATGTGCGTGACCGCTACGATGCCCTCCATCCCGCCGGAATGGGCCAACTGGGGATAGCCTGCCACAATGTCGCCGATGGCATAGATGCCGGGCTCGGCGGTGCGCATGAACTCGTCCACTTTGACGAAGCCGCGTTCGAGTTGAATCTTGGTCTTTTCGATCCCCACGTTCTCAGTGCGCGGTGCGCGACCGACAGCAACCAGTACTTTCTCGGCTTCGAGCTTTTGCTGCTTGCCATCGACGGTGAAGGTGACGGCGACGCCACTCTTCGTCTTCTCCACCTTTTCGACCTTGGCGTTGACGAATCCGCTGATGCCGCGCTTGCGGTACACGCGCATCAATTCTTTCGAAACGTCTTCATCTTCCACCGGAACGTAGCGCGGCAGCATCTCCAGGATGGTGACATCCGCCCCGAACGATTTGTAGATGCTGGCGAACTCGACTCCCACTGCCCCCGAGCCAATCACGATGATCGACTTGGGAATCGCATCCAAGCTAAGCACTTCAATGTTGGTCAGGATGCGGTCATCGGGTTGCAAGCCCGGCAGCATTCGCGCGACTGAACCGGAGGAGAGTATCAGCTTCTTCGCCTTGATCGACTTCTGCTCTGCGCCTTCGAGCGCGACCGTGTGAATACCGTCCTTGGCTGGGCCGGTCAGCTTGCCATAGCCCTTGATAACGTCAACCTTGTTCTTGCGCATCAGGAACTGCAGGCCCTTGGCATGCTTGTCTACGATGCCCTGCTTGCGCTTTTGGATCGCACCCCAGTTCAGGGTGACGCCTGCCGTGTTCTCCAGGCCGAGTTCAGTACCTTCCTTCACGTGATCGAAGACTTCGGCGTTGAACAGCAGTGCCTTGGTCGGGATGCAACCGACGTGCAGGCAAGTGCCGCCGAGGTAGGGATCCTTCTCGATGAGAGCGGTCTTGAGGCCGAGTTGGCCGGCTCGTATGGCCGCGGTGTATCCGGCAGGGCCGCTACCGATGATGGCTAAGTCGTAGATGGTTTCTGGCAAGTTCGTGCTCCAGTCTGATGAGTCGAAATAATGGTCGGGAAAAATAGCGACAGGCGAATAGATGATTCTAAATCAGGAAACAATTCAACACCCATTTTCTGGCCATCGGCCAGCCTGCAGCCTAACGACGAGTCTGAGAGAGTGCCATCAAGCCAGTAGTCATCAATAAGGCTCTATGGCTCAAGATCTTGCAAAGAGATTGTAGTTGCGAACGATAATTAGGCTAACGGCACGGTGGCGGCGAATCGCCAGCTCGGCATCTTCGTCTCATTGACATACGACTGCAAGCTGCTTACCCTTGAGTTGCGGTTACCCTGCGCCTTCCCGCGTCGAGGAACATCCAATTAGCATGCATTTCTTGCGTCGCCATTTGCGTTTTCTAGCAGCTGTCCAACTCCTGCCCGCCCTGGAGAGCGGGGAGGAAACCCTGGTCGGAGGCCAGGCTGTGCTTGAGGGCGTCATGATGCGCTCGCCGCACGCCTGGGGGATCTGCATCCGCCGGCCGGACGGCACCCTGGCGACGCATTCGGAGCCGCTCGAACGCCCGTCGGAACAGCACAAGTGGATGGGCTGGCCGATCGTCCGTGGCTGCGTCACCCTGGGTCATGCAATGGCGCTAGGCTTTCGCGCTCTCCGATATTCCGCCAATGTGGCCATGGATGGACTGACCGGCGAGGAAGAGAAAAAGATCGAAGTCCCGGGCTGGGCTCTGGCCCTCAACGTGGTGCTGTCGCTCGGATTCTTTATCTTCATGTATAAGTTTGTGCCTTTGCTTGCGGCCACCAAGCTCAAGAATGCTTATCCTGCGTTCGGCAATCAAATCGCATTCAACGTTGTGGATGGCGTAATCCGCATCGCACTGTTCCTGCTTTTCATCTGGGGCATCTCGCGCTGGCCCGACATTCGCCGCGTGTTTCAGTACCACGGGGCCGAGCATAAGACGGTCTTTGCCTTCGAGTCGCACGACCCGCTGACCATCCCCAACGCGCAGTCTTATTCGACCTTCCATCCGCGCTGCGGCACCAGCTTCCTGATGACCGTGATGCTCATCGCGATGGTCGTTTACATGATGGTGCCGGCGACAACGTTCTGGGCGCGCTTCGCTTTCCGCATCGCTCTGCTGCCGGTCATCGCGGGGGTATCGTACGAGCTGATTCGCTTCGCCGCCAAGCATGGTTCCTCGCTGTTCGCGATCCTTACCAAGCCCGGCTTGTGGCTGCAGCGTATCACCACCCAGCCGCCCAGCGACGACCAGGTTGAGACCGCCATCGCCGCTCTGAACGAGGCGATGGAGTTGGAAAAGCAGCGCGGCGGCGAACTGGTCATTGCCTAGCGGCGCCCGCCGCTAAGAACTGTTCTTCCCATTTCAACATCTCCAGTAGAGCCGACCTTTGGGCCGGCGTCACGTTCCCTTATTACCTTTTGGGCTTCAGCCGTACAATGAGGTTGGCTTTCATGTTTGAACGTCTAGAACAAATCGAATTGAAGTACGAAGAGCTGAACCGGGCTCTCGCCTCCCCGGACATCGTTTCGGACTCCCAGCGCTATCAAAAGACGGCCAAAGCACACAGCGAACTGCTGCCAGTCGTGGAGAAATATCGGGAGTATAAGGACCTTACTCGCGGCATCCAGGAAAGCAAAACGATGCTAGCCGACGAGGCCGACCCCGAGATGCGCGCTTATGCGCAAGAAGAATTAGCGCAGCTGGAGGAGCGCGTTCAGCGCGTAGAAGACGAGCTGAAATTCCTGCTGCTGCCCAAGGATCCCAACGACGAGAAGAACGTCATTCTCGAAATCCGCGCCGGCACCGGCGGCGACGAAGCCACGCTTTTCGCCGCAGAGATCTTCCGCATGTACACCCGCTACGCTGAATCGCAACGCTGGAAAGTTGAGGTACTTTCGACCTCGGAGTCGGGTGTCGGCGGCCTGAAGGAAGTGATCGCCATCATCGAAGGCCAGGGCGTGTATTCGCGGTTGAAGTACGAAAGTGGCGTGCATCGAGTGCAGCGTGTCCCGCAAACCGAAACTCAAGGCCGCGTGCACACTTCGGCAGTAACGGTTGCAGTACTGCCTGAAGCGGAAGATGTGGACATCAAGATCGAGGCTAAGGACATCCGCATTGACACGTTTTGCTCCTCAGGTCCGGGCGGGCAATCGGTGAACACGACTTACTCGGCCGTGCGCATCACGCACTTGCCGACAAACACCGTCGTGAGTTGCCAGGACGAGAAGTCACAGATCAAGAACCGCGAGAAGGGAATGCGCGTGCTGCGCGCCCGTCTCTACGAAATGGAACAGCAGAAGCAGCAGGAGGCACTGGCCAAAGAGCGCAAGGCCATGGTCGGCAGCGGCGACCGCAGCGAGAAGATCCGTACTTACAACTTCCCGCAGAACCGCGTCACCGACCATCGCATCGGTTTTACCGCGCACCAGCTTCCCGAGTTCATGGACGGCCGCCTTCAGCCCATGATTGACGCGCTCATTACTCACTTCCAGGCCGAGAAGCTGAAGCAGGAGTCGGCGGTCATCGCCTGATCCTGTGCAACTGAAACCAGCGCTCGCTTCCGCGGTGGAACGCCTGGAGGCCGCGGCTGTAGGCTCGCCGCGCATGAACGCCGAGGTCCTGCTGATTTTCGTCCTCGGCGCCGATCGCGCCTACCTTTACGCCCATCCTGAGCGCGAACTCACGGCTGAAGAAGAAACCCGTTACGACGATGTGCTCGCCCAGCGTGCCACCGGCGTTCCGTCGCAGTACATCACCGGGCACCAGGAGTTCTGGGGGCTCGACTTCGTGGTTTCGCCAGCGGTGCTGATTCCGCGTCCGGAGACGGAGCACCTGGTCGAAGCTGTGCTGGAGCTGGCACGCGGCGCGCCCCATCCTAAGATCGTCGACGTGGGCACCGGTTCGGGATGTGTCGCACTGGCGCTGGCGTACGAGCTGAAAAACGCCGAGGTTTATGGCGTAGATATTTCGCAGGACGCATTGGAAGTCGCGCGCGCGAATGCCGCGCGGCTGCAGCTAGAACGCGTTCAATTTCTTCGCTGTGATGTTTTAAAGCAAGTTTTCGACGAGCCCTCCGCTGTCGTCCCGAGCGAGGACTCTAGTCCGAGTCGAGGGACCCCTATCGCGGCACAGACTGGCTTTCGCGACTTCGACTTCGTCGTCAGCAATCCTCCCTACGTCGCCTTCAGCGAGGCTGACAAGGTGCAGAAGTCGGTATTCGAGTTTGAACCTCGCATGGCCGTATTCGCCGGCGAAAATGGGCTTGACGTAATTCGTCCCTTGATCGAGCAGGCTCATGACGCGCTTAAGGCGGACGGCTGGCTCGCGCTCGAGATTGGCTATTCCATGCGTGACGCTGTGGTCAACTTGCTGCATCCCACAATGTGGGATGACGTTCGCGTCGTGCCAGACTTGCAAGGGATTCCGAGGGTCGTGGTGGCAAGGAAACGCTAGGTCCAGAAGAGCTTACGCTTCGGCGCTCGCGGCCGATTCCGCCCGCCGGCCATGAAATCCCCCGACAGAGGATGACGCCGGAGGTCCGCCAACCATTTCCTCACGTCAATGATGGCAGGCCCCCAAAACGACTGCATCGCCCTGCTTGTATATGCGCACGGCCTTTCCCTTGAACTCAAATTCCTTTGGCAGAATGACGTACTGGTATCCGCCTCGGAGTACCAGCTTGGCCATCTTGTTCGATTTCCTCGAAACAGCCATATAACCTCCCTCAATGCCGGAAGTGCCGGACTCCGGTGAACACCATCGCCAGCCCTAGCTTATTCGCAGTATCGATGACTTCCTGATCGCGCACCGAGCCGCCGGGCTGAATGATGGCCGTCGCCCCCGCTTTGGCAATCTCTTCAACTCCATCAGGAAAGGGAAAGAACGCGTCCGACGCGGCGACCGATCCCTTGATGCCGAGCACCGACTTCATGGCTCCGATCTTCGCCGAATCCACGCGGCTCATCTGGCCGGCCCCGACCCCGGTAGTCTGGCCATTTCGCGCATAGAGAATCGCGTTCGACTTCACGTGCTTGCAGACCTTCCACGCGAACCGCAGGTCGCGCATCTCCTGTTCGCTCGGCTTGCGCTCGGTCACGACTTTGAGGTCGGTCTCGCTCAGCGGACGCACGTCATTGTCTTGCAGCAGCACCCCACCGGAAACATTCTTCAGCACCCACTTCTGCTCCATGGGGACAACCTCCACCAGGCGCAGGTTCTTTTTGGCGGCGAAGATTTCGCGCGCGGCCGGATCAAACTCTGAAGCGGCAATCGCTTCCACAAACAACTTCGCCATCTCCGCCGCCGTTTGGCGATCGATCCGCCGATTCACGCCGATGACGCCCCCAAACGCCGAAACCGGATCGCACTCCAGCGCGCGCTGGTAGGCTTCCGCCAGAGTGGCGCCCACGGCAGTTCCGCAAGGATTGGTGTGCTTGATGATGGCGCAGACCGGCTCCTCGAATTCCTGCGCCAGGTCCCACGACGCCTGCAGGTCAACGATGTTGTTGTAGCTAAGTTCTTTGCCCTGAAGCTGTTTTCCGTTGGCAATTCCTTTTCCCGAGCCATCCGAGTACAGCGCCGCCTTCTGGTGGGGATTTTCACCGTAGCGCAGATCGAAGGCCTTCTGGAACGTGAGCCGCAGCGTTGCTGGGAAAGCCTCCTCTCTTCCCAGTTCAAACTTGCCACTGGCGCTCTCGGGAGCGTGGATTCCTTCCAGTGTTGAGGCAATCGCCGAGTCATAGGCGGCGGTCGTTGCGAATGCTTTTTGCGCCAGGCGCCATTTAGTCTTCAGCGACAATTCGCCGCCCGAGGCCTCCATCTCTTGCGCGATCGCCTCGTAATCCGACGGCGAAGTAACGATGGCAACGTCTGGAAAGTTCTTTGCGGCCGATCGCACCATGGAGGGCCCGCCGATGTCAATGTTCTCGATGATGTCTTCGAACTCAGCGCCCGGCTTCGCTGCTGTCTTCTCAAAGGCGTAAAGATTGACCACGACCATGTCAATCGGCTGAATCCCATGCTCCGCAATCGCGGCCCGATGCTTTGCATTGCCGCGTATGTGCAGAATCCCGCCATGAACCTTGGGATGGAGGGTCTTGACCCGGCCGTCGAGCATCTCCGGAAATCCGGTCAGCTCCGAGACGTCCTTCACCGCGATACCGGACTCGCGCAGCAGCTTGGCTGTTCCCCCGGTAGACACGAGTTCCACACCCATCGCTGCGAGTCTACGTGCGAACCCTACCAGCCCGGTCTTGTCGGTGACACTTAGAATTGCCCGTTGAACCCTGCTCATCGATGCCTCTTCATGATTGGTTTCGTCCGCCAAAGCGGCGGAATGAATCTCGGCAGATAGCGGAATATAGCACAGCAACACTTCCTAGTCGGTGACGACGGCGCCGTGACAAGGCACAAAAAACCCGCAGCCAAAGCCGCGGTCGTTTGCCACTCCCGGAATGAGTTACTTACCGGCGCTGGCCGCCATCTTCTTCACCATGGCAACTACCAGCTTGCGATCGCTTTCGCTCAGGTTCGGCGAATAGCGGCGAATCTGGGTGAGAAACCGCACTTCATCCTCCCCCAGATGAGGCATGGCTTTACCGCCGGTCGCATGAGCGTCGCCGAAGAAGCTCGCCAGTGGGACTTCCATCGCCGTGGCAATTTTCGCCAGCGTGTCGAGCGAGGGAATCGTGTGCCCGTTCTCGACTCGCGAAAGATAGCAACGCAGCAGGCCAGTTCGCTTTTCGATGTCGCCTTGCGACATGCTCTTTTGCAGACGGTAATTGCGGATGGTTTCGCCGATATTCATGAGAGTCTCGCATCTTGGCGGGAGGTAGTCATTCGGGTTAACTGCATAGTAATCATAGCTCCGGATACTGGCAAGCGAAATCTTCTGCACCATTCGCAATGCTAGGCAGAATGCACCCCAAAGTGTGCAACATATGGTTACCTTTGAGTTACTAACCCTTCCTCGTGAATGGCTAAAAAGTGGCGTGCGGCGAGCGAGATCGTTGATTCCACGCGACTACGGGACGCGCTCGGAACCGGTCGGCGAGATCCTCGGTTGCTCGGCAGTTGGCATTGGCGTTAAGACCAGTTCCATATACAGCAGGCCGTCCACTGGCTCGACCGGATCCGGCACAACCTCCCGGAAACCCAAATTGCGGTACATCGCCAGCGCAGCCCGCATGGTCGGCGGGTGCGTATCCAGTCGAAGCCGGGAGTAACCCAACACCCGCGCCTGTCGCACCGCATCCTCAACCAGGAGCTTGCCGACCTTTCCGCCGCGAAAGGTCGGACGCACGTATAGGTGCTTCATTTCGCAGGCGCCCTCCTGCGGAAACGGCCGCAATCCCACGCATCCCACTGGTTGTCCGGATACCGTCGCCAGGAGCAGCGTGCCCTTCGGCGGTGCATAAACTCCTGGTAGTGCCGAGAGTTCGGCTTCCAGAGACCGGGTGCGGTATTGTGCTGACAGTTGGGCCTGGTATTCGCGAAACAGGCTACGAATCTGTTCCAGTTGCTCCTCGCTCGCGGCTTCTACGATCTCGCTCACATTTCACCCGCCCAAACAGCACACGCTCAGCCCATCAGGATGCCGCCGTTGACCTTCAGCACTTCGCCGGTGATGTATCCCGCCTCCTCGGAGGCCAAGAACTTAACCGCGTGCGCCACGTCGAGGTCCGTCCCTGACCGTCCGAGGGGGACATTCCTCATCATGTTCTCTTTCAGTTCCGCTGATAGAAGGGCGGTCATGGCCGTTTCAATGAAGCCGGGCGCCACGGCGTTAACGGTGATGTTGCGCGATCCCACCTCACGCGCCACCGCCATGGTCAAGCCAATCAGCCCCGCCTTCGACGAAGCATAGTTCGCCTGACCCACTTGTCCAATCTGTCCGAAGATGCTGGTAATGTTGATGATCCGCCCCCAACGCTGCTTCAGCATCGAACCGATCACAGCCTGAATCAGCAGGAATGGGCCGGTGAGGTTAGTATTGATCACGTCATCCCAGTCAGCGCGTTTCATGCGCATAACGAGCTGATCGCGAGTCACCCCCGCGTTGTTCACCAGAATGTCAACCTTGCCAAAACGCGCGATAGCGGCCTTCACCCCGGCCTTGATCTCCTCTTCGCTGCCCACGTCCATTTTGAACGCCGCCGCTTCGCCGCCTTTGCCGTTGACCTCGCTGGCGAGTTGCTCCAGCTTCTCCTGGTTTCGCGCGCATAGCGCGACTTTGGCCCCCGCCTCCGCGAGCACCAGCGCGCAGGCTCGACCGATCCCCTGCGACGCTCCGGTTATCAGCGCAACCCGGCCTTCCACTCCTGCCATGAAACCTCCCGCTTGAAGTAATGCTGGATTATAAATACCGCGAGCCGAAAGACCTTGTAGCCATGAACTTCCGTAGACTCTCGCGGACTATTCTCGGAAAGCAAAACCGCGCTCATCCGTGGTTACGGTTCTACAGCAATCGTTCGGGCGCCCAGAACAGCACCTTCAGCTCGCGCGCGAAGTGCGCAAGCTCAGGTTGGGGTGAAAGCCCGATGCCTGCCGTCTGCGCCATGGAATTTTCTGCCAGTTCAAACTTGGCGTCTTGCAACTCCCACGGAAGATGGTGGATTTCACCCCGGTAAAGGCGCTTGGGGCTAGCGGCGTACAGGCAATAGCGTTCGGTCAGAAAATGTTCGAGCGATCCCGGCCGCGCCCGAAACACCTTCGAGTTCGGCCCATAGGAGCAGCGAAGTTCCGCGGGCCTCGGCCCATGCTGTCGCTTGGAGACGTAATCGATACAGGGCCCGCCCCTGCCTTTTAGTTTCATGGCGGCTTGCCAATAGGGCAGGCGATAAAATAGGCGCGCGCCCCACACCGCTGATAGATGACTGGCGTCCAGGCTAAAGAAATATACCCCCGGTTTGCCGTCACGCGTGACATAGGTACGCACGTTGATTTCGGCAAAGTGCGAAAACCACGGCAACGAGGGAACACCTGGTGGCCGCAAGTGATTGATCCAGAATGGCGTAACAGATACCCACGCGCGTTGCTGATAGCTGTCGAGGGTGAGCACGTCCGGCACCAGAGGACGGACCGTCTCCGGCGGCACTGCATAGTGCAGAAAGAGCAGGTCATTCCAGCGCTGGGTCATGATCCACGGCGCCATCGGCGCCGGCCACGGACGATGTGCCGTAGCGAACAGAATCGAGTCGGCCCCCACCCAGCGGGTTCGGCTCTCGTCCCTGTCAGCGTGATTGACTTTTTTGGGGAGAAACACAGGCGATGACGGTCAGTCAGGACGCCGTCAGAAGTATTCTAACCTAGGCGGTTCCAGGGGGTGCAGAACAGTTCACCCGGCGTCCAGTGTGCTGTAGGGGAGACCAAGCATATGCCGACGTCCTCCGTGCCTCCCGTGCTGGAAATTGCAACAGCGCCCTAAGTTTCGTTGCAGATTTCATCGAAGCAGACCTCAGTTTTGGGTTTCCCGTGCGACATTTTGTCGC
Organism: uncultured Acidobacteriaceae bacterium; assembly: GCA_963782275.1. GTDB lineage: Bacteria > Acidobacteriota > Terriglobia > Terriglobales > Acidobacteriaceae > Bog-257. Next base: position 808,471 of record CAWAJA010000022.1, read on the forward strand.
ACCTCCTTCTTCCCGGCGACTCCTTGTCGCAAACTGCCACAGTCTGTTTCGAACGCGCGTCCGAGGTGTTGCGAAATCCATCACGTGGCCTGGTGACCCCCGTCACAGCGTCACGTAAGTCTATGTCCCACAATTAAGTCGTACGCAAAGCTTGTACGCGTATATGGGTCCAACCGGAAGCAAGGCCATTTCGCAATAACCGCTTCCGGCAGCGGCAACCCAGCTTTCATAATCGTTTTTATTGGAGCAATCATGAAGAAAGTTATCTTAGCCGTACTGCTCATCGCGTTTGCCCTGTTCCTGGTTCTTCCCAGCCTATCGTGGGCGCAGAGTGCCGAAGACCTCTACAAGGCAAAGTGCGCCGGCTGTCACGGAGTCGATGGTAAGGGTACCGCCGCCGGCAAGAAGATGGGAGCCCAGGAGTTCTCGTCCGCTGCGGTGCAGAAGATGCCGGATAGCGAAATTGCCGACTTTATCGAAAATGGCGGGCCGCAGAAGAAGGCCTCGCACGCTTTCGGCAACAAGGGAGTGAGCGCGGCGGATGCCGCGAAGCTGGCTGCTTACGTGAAGACTTTGAAGTAGTTTTCACGCTCACGGTGCTGCTCTCCAGACCGTCCGCGTCTGGGCCGGCCTGGAGCGCCGCTCCTACCCGAAGTCCGCAGTCGCCCGACGGCGCTCTCGCTTGGCGCCGCTTCCTACCAGCCGAGGTCCAAACTGGGGCCGCCAGGGCGACCTGGAGAGAAATCCGATGAGCAAAGGAATCCTTTACGATGCGACGATGTGCATCGGCTGCAAGCAGTGTGAGCAGGCCTGCGCTACCGAAAACGGCCTTCCATACGATGAAAAGATCGCGGAACAGGAGTTCACCTCCGCGCACAAGTACACGGCTGTCCTGACCAAGGATGACAAGTTCATGCGCCGCTTGTGCATGAACTGTGACGATCCGGCCTGCGCGTCAGTCTGCCCGGTGGGCGCTATGAAGAAGACCGCCCTCGGCCCCGTTACCTACGACAAGAGCCGCTGCATGGGATGCCGCTACTGCATGGCCGCATGTCCTTTTAGCGTGCCCAAGTACGAATGGGACAAAGCGGTCCCCGGGGTGCGCAAGTGCATCATGTGCAGCCAGCGCGTGGCGGCGGGAAAGCCAACCGCCTGTGCGGAGATTTGTCCTACAGGAGCAACCAAGTTCGGCGATCGTGACGAGCTGCTGGAAGAGGCCAAGAAGCGCATCCACGACAATCCCGGCACCTACCTGCCGCATATCTTCGGCGACACCGAAGTGGGCGGGACGTCGGTCATGCTGCTGTCGTCCATCCCGTTCAGCACGTTCGGCTACCGCACCGACCTGACGGAGCGGGCGCTGCCCATGTACACCTATCAGGTGCTGTCGCGCATTCCGGACTTTGTGCCGCTGTTCGGCACCCTGTTGGGCGGCGTCTACTGGATCACGCATCGCCGCGAGGACGTGGCGGAGGCTGAAGCGGAAGAGAAACGGCAGAAAGGCGGTGGGCGATGACGGTGCCGAGAGTGCGGTTCACGTTCTGGAAGGCGATCTTCCTGTTCATCATGGCAGCAGGCGTTTACTGCACGTATCTGCGCTTCTTCCGCGGTCTGGGCGCTTCCACCAATCTGAGCGACCAATTTCCCTGGGGCCTGTGGATCGGTTTTGACGTGATGTGCGGGGTGATGCTGGCGGCTGGCGGCTTCACTCTCACTGCGGCGGTTGAAATCTTCAACATCAAACGCTTTCATTCCATCGTGCGGCCGACGGTGCTGACCGCCTTCCTGGGCTATCTGCTGGTGTGCGCGGCGCTGATGTACGACCTGGGATTGCCGTGGAACATCTGGCATCCACTGGTCATGCGCAACCCGCACTCGGTGATGTTCGAGGTCGCCTGGTGCGTCATGTTGTACACCACTGTTCTGGCCCTGGAGTTTTCGCCCATCGTGCTGGAGCACTTCAAGCTGCACAAGGCGCTGAAAGTGGTACGCAGCGTGATGGTGGTGTTCGTCATCCTGGGGGTACTGCTTTCCACGCTGCACCAGTCGTCGCTGGGCACGCTGTATCTGATCATGCCCAACAAGCTCCACCCCTTCTGGTGGAGCCCGCTGCTGCCGGTGTTCTTCTTCCTGTCGGCGATTGCGGTAGGACTGGCGATGACCATCTTCGAGTCCTCGATGAGCTCGAAATACTTTGGCCGTGAGCTCGAACTCCCCATCCTCCGCGACCTCGGACGCGTGCTGGTGGTGGTGCTGGCTCTGTATGGCATTCTGAAGTTCGAGGACCTCTACCACCGTGGCGTTCTGAAGCTGGTGCTGGTGCCGAGCTACGCGCAGCGGTTCTTCCTGCTGGAGATCTTTTTGTCGGTGCTCATTCCTCTGGGACTGCTGCTGGTACCGAAGATCCGCGAGAGCGCGCAAGGATTGTATCTGGCGGCAGTCCTGACGCTGCTCGGTTTCGTCACCAATCGTCTGAACGTTGCCATCACCGGAGTCGAAAGCGCCGTCGGCGGCCGTTACGCCCCCAAGTGGACCGAGGTGGTCATCACCGCGATGTTTGTCGCGCTCGGGTTCGCCATCTTCGGCCTGGCGGCAAAATACTTGCCTATCTTCCCTGAGGAGAAGGCACATCTCCCGGCACTCCGCGAACCGGCTTACGCAGAAGTCGCGGTGCCTGTCCATGCTGGAGACTGACAAGTCGACCGGGTCCTCAAAGTCACTGGAGGACGCCTTTGTGTTCCATCCGCAATGGGTCCAACGGCTGGGACGCAGCGTCAGCGCCAAGCTGATGGTCTCCATCTTCGTGGTCATGCTCATCATCTTTGCCCTGCTGGGTTACTTCAGCATCCGGCTGCATCGCAAGAACCTGGAAGCCGCGGCGCTGGTCAGCGCCGAGCAGCAGAGCGAAGTCCTGCGCCGCAGCGCTTCGCATTACATGCTGCACAACGATCGCACCGGGCTGTACGAGATGATGCTGAACATGGCGGACCAGCCCGGCGTGACGCGGGTCCGCATCCTGAATCCGCAGGGGGTGATCAGCTACTCGACCGCGCCTGCTGAAGTTGGCACGATGGTGGACAAGGGCGCAGAAGCCTGCTACGCCTGCCATGCGCAATCCCAACCGCTCACCCGCCTGAACCGCTCCGATCGCTTCCGCGTCTATCGCGCCGATCACACCCGCGTACTCGGGGTAATCACGCCGATCGAGAACCAGCCTGCCTGCTCGAATGCGGCCTGCCATGCGCATCCTGCCAGCACGCAAATCCTGGGCGTGCTCGACACCAACCTTTCGCTGGCCAAAGTTGACGAGAGCCTGGCACACGAGCGCCGCGAGATGCTTGCCTACACTGCTGTCGCGCTGCTCGCGGTCGTCTTCCTGAGCGGGCTGTTCGTGTGGATCGTCGTTCACAATCCGCTGCGCGAGCTGGAGACGGGAACAGAGCGCATCGCCACCGGCGATCTTGGATATCAGATCCCGGTGCACTCGCAAGACGAAGTCGGGGAGCTGGCGCATTCCTTTAACGACATGAGTGACCGGCTGCAGGTTGCGCAAGCGGAGATCACCGCCTGGGCCCATACGCTGGAGGATCGCGTGGACGAGAAGACACGCGAGTTGAAGCAGGCCCACCAGCGCATGCTGCACGTGGAGAAGATGGCGACCATCGGCAAGATGGCCGCGGTGGTAGCGCACGAAATCAACAATCCGCTGTCCGGCATCCTGACCTATTCCAAGCTGGTCAAGCGCTGGATCGGCAACAACGCCGCCAATGCGCCCGCGCCAAGACGAGATGCAGGGATCGCTCGACCTGATTGCCAGCGAAAGCAAGCGCTGCGGCGAGCTGGTAAAGAACCTGCTGAGCTTCTCGCGGGTCTCCCCCATGAATCTGGCGTGGTGCGATCTCAACCAGGTGATCGATCGCTGCCTGCGGCTGGTCGAGCACAAGATGGACATGGCGGGCATCCAACTCAACCTGGAGCTGGCGTCCGGACTTGCCGATGGCGCATTGCGATCCGGCGCAGATCGAGCAAGTGGTGCTGGCCATGATCATCAATGCCATCGACGCCATGCCGCACGAAGGCAACCTGTGGATCAGCACCCGCGTGACGGCGGATTCCACGATTGAGCTCGTCATCCGCGATGACGGCATCGGCATTCCCGCCGAGCATCTTCCGCATATCTTCGAGCCGTTCTACACGACCAAGGAGTCGGGCGGGTCCGGGCTCGGGCTGGCCATCAGCCAGAACATCGTGGAGCGGCACGGCGGCCACATCGAGGTGAACTCGGTGGTGGGCCAGGGAACGACTTTCAAGATTTTGCTTCCGGTTGACAGCCAGGGTGGAAGCGCCGGGCTTCAGCCCGGCGAATACGAGCAGGAAAAGGTTGCGGGCTTTAGCCCCGGGTGGAAGCGCCGGACGTGAGTCTGGCGAAGTGAGGTAGAGAAATGACGCAAGGCAAATTACTGATCGTGGACGATGAACTCAGCGTGCGTGACTCGCTGGCCAAGTGGTTCGCCGAGGAAGGCTACGAGGTGGCCACCGCTGAGAGCGCCAATGAGGCGCTCACGCGCGTGGCCGAGCAGACCTTCGATGTCGCGCTGGTGGACATCAAGATGCGCGGCACCGACGGCATCGAATTACAGCGGCGGCTGCACGAGATTTATCCCGACATGCTGGTCATCATCATGACCGGTTACGCCTCGGTGGAAACGGCGGTCGCTGCGCTCAAGAACGGCGCCTACGACTACGTCAACAAGCCGCTCGATCCCGATGAGATCGCGCACCTGGTGGCCAAGGCCATGTCGCATCGCCGCACCCAGCAGGAGAACACGCGGCTGAAGGAGACGGTCGCCGAGATCGCGCATCCTTCCGACATCATTGGGCAAAGCGCCGCCATGAAGCACGTCTTCGACGCCATCGAAACCGTGGCGCCGACCGACGCCACAGTGCTGGTGACAGGCGAGAGCGGCACCGGCAAAGAGTTGGTGGCGCGCGCCATTCATGCCGGCAGTCCCCGGCGCTTTCATCCTCTGGTCGTGATCCATTGCGGCGCGCTGACCGAGACTTTGCTGGAGAGCGAGCTCTTCGGCCACGAGAAAGGGCGCATTCACCGGCGCGCAATACCGCAAGAAGGGCAAGTTTGAAATCGCCGAAGGCGGCACGGTGTTCCTCGATGAGATCGGCGACATCAGCCTGAAGACGCAGACCGATCTGCTGCGCGTGCTGCAGGAGCGGGAGATCACGCGCGTAGGCGGAAACCAGACCATCAAGGTCGATTTTCGCGTCGTCGCCGCCACCAACAAGGACCTGGAGCAATTGATCGAGGAAGGCAAGTTCCGGCCCGACCTTTTCTACCGGCTGAATGTTTTTCACATCGAGATTCCGCCGCTGCGCGAACGCCGCGAAGACATCCCGCTGCTGGTGGACCACTTCGTGCGCAAGTTCTCGCGAGAAATGAACAAGAAGATCACGCGCGTCTCGCCCGCGGCGATGAATGCCTTGCAGCAGTACGACTGGCCAGGAAACGTGCGCGAATTGGAGAACGCCGTCGAGCGCGCCATGGTGGTGGCGCAGGAGCCTGAACTCCGGGACGCAGGACTTCGCGCTGAAGACAAGGAACGGCGCCGGTCTGGGCGATGTCCGCAGCCTGGAGGACGTGGAGCAGGCGCACATCCTGCGCGTGCTGGAAGAGTGCAGGCGGCAACCAGACGCACGCCGCCGAGGTGCTGGGCATCGACCGGGTCACGCTGCACCACAAACTGAAGAAGTACGGGTGGAACAGGAAAGAGAAAGAGCAGGTGGAAGTAGCGGCGAGCAGTTAGCAACTAGCAACTAGCGACTAGCAATTAGGACGGCGTTCTTATGAAAGAGTTCAGACGGCTTAACGTTTGGGAAAAAGCGCATGCGTTGACACTCCACATCTACCGCATTACAGCAAATTTTCCACGAGAAGAGCAGTATGGCATCATCAGCCAGATGCGGAGGTGCAGCGCGTCAGTCGCTGCAAATATAGCCGAGGGATGCGGCCGTACTGGGGATGGGGAGTTTCATCGTTTCCTCAACACCGCAGCTGGTTCGGCAGTCGAGTTGGAGTATTTTCTGTTGTTGTCGCGCGATCTCAGCTTCATTTCAGGCGAAGTGTACGAAAAGGTGCAAGAGGAGACTCTCGAAGTGCAAGGATGCTGGCATCCTTGCTGCGAAGGGTCAATAATGCGCGACGCGGGTTGAGAACAAGCGACTAACAACTGCAGACCCAGCCGAGATGTTCTACCACGCTAGTCGCCAGTTGCTAATTGCTAGCTGCTTTTTCTTATGAAGAAACTCCAGTTGCTGCCGGTTGGCACCGTGGACGCCCGGCTGCTCGAATGGCTGCAGCAGGCGCTCCACGAGAAATTCCGTGTGCCCGCCGAGATCCTGTCGCCGGTGCTCGATCCATCGTTCGCGCTGCACGCCGAGCGCCAGCAGTATCACTCCTCGGAAATCCTTGCCAACATGCAGCGGCACATCACCAGCAATACCTGGCGTTTGCTGGGAGTGACCGGGTTCGATCTGTACATCCCGATTCTGACCTTTGTCTTTGGCGAAGCGCAGCTCGGCGGGACCGGAGCTGTCGTTTCGTATCATCGTTTGAGACAGGAGTTCTACGGACTGCCGGCCGACCTCGACCTGCTGGCCAATCGCCTGCTGATTGAGGCCGTGCACGAACTGGGCCACACCCTGCACCTCACCCACTGCCGCGATTATCGCTGTGCCATGGCGCCCTCTCACGCAGTGGAGTGGATTGACATCAAAGACAGCGGATTCTGCGAAAGCTGCCTCGCGCGAGTATTGCAGACCGCGTGAGATCGGCGTTTGTTGTCCCGAAGGTACACTGATCTCGCATGCCGGATGCCTTCGAAAATCTTCGCGTGGTGTTGGTGGCGACGCGCAACCCTCTCAACCTCGGCGCCGCTGCGCGCGCCATGAGTAACTTCGGTTTCGCTTACCTGCGGGTAGTCAACCCATACGATGTTGCATTTCGCGAGGCGCGGTCTGCCATCGGCGCGTCGGAGTTGCTGGCAAACGCGGAAGAGTACAAAAGCGTGGGCGACGCGGTCGTGGACTGCACGACTAGTGGTTGGCACCACCGCTGCGCGTCACCGCGAATTACAACATCCGCTGCGACGGCTCGAAGACGGCGCACGCCTTATTCGTAAGCAACTCGGCAGCGGCGGCGGGGGTCGGGTCGCACTGCTCTTCGGATCGGAAAAGGTCGGGCTCTCCAACCAAGACCTCAGCCATTGCCACTGGCTGATGCGGATTCCCACGCACGAAGAGCACATCTCGATGAACCTGGGCCAGGCGGTTGCGGTTTGCTTGTATGAGCTGGTTCGCGATGCGAGGACTATTCGATCTTCGGAAAAACCGCAGCCTGTCACCGCTGGCGACGCCGAGCGCGTCACCGCGGTTCTGCTGGACGCGTTGCTCGCCAGCGGTTACATGAATCCGAGTGCCACTGGCGTGACTGGGGAGAACGTTCGCCGTCTGGTTCGACGTCTCAACCTCACCGCGCCAGATGCGGAAGTCTTGCTCGGGATGTTGCGGCAAATCGTGTGGAAGCTACGGCAGTGATTCACCACGGAGGCACAGTGGGACATGACCACGACTAACCCAGATTTCACTTGGATTTGAAATGGCAGACTTCAAGAGGATTGTCATGTTGAGCGAGCGCGGCCCGCTTTTGGCCGTGCGAGTCGAAACGCCCCTATCGGACCTCAGACGTGTGGGTGAAATAGGGGCCCTTCGACTCGCGGCAAAACCGGCCGCTCGCTCAGGGTGACAGGTTTTGTTTTGGTTGCCGATCGTTGTGGAAGTTCGGCAAGCGATTGCCCAGAACTCTAGAACTTGACGTCTAGAACAGCCCCAGTTTCTTTTTCTTTTTCGGCTTCGAAGAATCCTGACTCGCCGCAGTCGTGTAAATCGGCTTGGTTTCATTGGGGCTGGCGCCGGTGTCGATGTAGCCCGGCTTGATATCAATGTAAGCATCCTCGCGCAGCTTGGTGAGATAGTCGCGCAACGCCGGCTGCATCTTCTGCATGTACAGGTTTTCCTGGATCCTGGACTCGACGTCCTTCAACGGTGGAATGCCAGCCTCCTGGTGCTCCGTGACCTTCAAGATGACGAATCCCTGATTGGTGCGGATCGGCTTGGTGTAATCGCCGGCCTTCATCGCGAACACCTGCTCTTCCAGTTCCTTGGAAAGCGTGCCTCGCTTGAAATATTCCAGATCGCCACCCACTGCCGATGTTGGACCATCCGAATACTGCTTAGCCAGATCCTCGAACTTGCCACCTTTCTGCAGCAACGCATAAACCTGGTCGGCCTTGGCTTGGGCCTTGGCCACGGTCTCAGGACTGGACGGCTCGGGCAGCACCTCTTTCCCCTTTTCCGTCTTCACCGGCGGGGCAGTCTGGGTAGAAATCAGGATCTCGCTCAGGCGCACCTGCTCCGGGCGCTCCATTTCAGCTTTGTGCTGGTCGTAAGCCTGCTGGACCTCCTGTTGCGTGACGCTGATATGGCTGCCGACTTCCTGCCCGATTACGCGTTGCGTAATGATGCCGTTCTTCATGTTCTGTTTGAATTCCTCAAACGAGACCCCTTGCGCCTGGGCAGCCTTTTCGAGGTCCTCCATCGAATCCGCGTGCATCTGCTTGCGCAGATCGTCGAGCCGCTTTACGACCTCGGTGTCAGCGCTAATGCCGAGTTCTTCGCCCTTTTGCAGTAGCAGTTGCTGGTCGATCAGGTCGCGCAGGAGGTCCTTCTCGCGGTCCTTCTCCTGCATTGCGGTGGCCGTCGGTTCCTGCTGATGCATTTCCGTGATCAATTGGTCACGGGAACGCTTCAGGTCCGCACGAGTAATGATGTTGTTATTAATGCGGGCAATGATCTCCTCGACCACCGTGTCGTCCTGGGCTAGAAGGAAAGAGCCGCCGAGAAGAATCGCGAAAAAAAAGATAAAACTGTTCTTCATCAAGAACCTGATCAGGAATCTACAGTTCGAAGCCTGAATTTCACTCTGAGTCGTGTCTCCGATTATTTTACCGCGTTCGGCTCGCTTCTGCCGGGATCAGCAGAGGAGACACCGGTGCCTCTTCGCGCAATGACATCGTGGGATCAATTGCGTCTGCACCGCAGGGGCTGACGTTGCTTCGCCAGGAGGGTACGAACCCGGTCATCATGCCCACCACGGCCGGGCATAAAACAAAAGCCGGAGCTCGAAGCTCCGGCTTTTTCGAAGACCTGGGGGAAGGGTCGGTCCGATTCGCTTTAGAACAGTTTGCGACGCAGTACGCCGGCAAGGCCGAGGATCCCAGAACCAAACAGCATGATGCTGCTGGGCTCAGGCGTGGTCCCCGAGGTACCGCCGGTACTGTAGGTGATGGTGAAAGCTTCCGAAGGAATCGTGCCGACAGCGCTCTCAGAAGCCGATGACGGGCAGCCGCTTCCCTTGCAGCCCGTGCCGCTGTTCTCATCCCAGAACACCGGATCGCCGCTGGGGACGGTCGCGTTATACAGGTTCAGCCAGTAGGTTCCGGCACTCAGCGGCACGCCGCCGGTGTTGAAGCTGATCAGATCGATGTTGTAGCCAAACTGGTTGGTGGAGATGAACTTGTCCGTAACGTTGACGGTTAGACCAACGCCGGTGCCGTTCTCCGTGGAGGTAATGGTGTAGTCAACGGTAGACATCGTGTCGCCGGGGAATTCCCAGGCCCCGAAGCTGACGCCTTGCACGGTGCTGGCGCTGCCCAGAGTGAAGGTGTCGCTGACGACGTAGCCGAAGTTAATGGTCCAGGCATCGGTTGTACCGTTGATCGGACCGTTGTCGTATGTATCTGCCAAGGCTGGAATAGCCGCCAGCGCCAAGCAGAGAATTGTTAGCGAAGCGATTCGCATTTTCAAGATCGAACCCTCCTTTAGGTTCAATTCGCAAACTAACCCTGATCCCTAAGACTAGGGGTCACAGTACTATCAGCAATTCCACTGCCACCATAAGTGCCGTATAAACCTGCTCCTTGGCACGTATGTGTGCAGGTGTTTGCGACTATGTTCTAGGCAATTTCCCCCGCGCGATTAGCTGATATCCCATAGTGCTACTATGATTTAGGCTGGCTGGTCAAGAGCTCGGGAATGCTGGTGTCAAGTTGTTCACTAAGCTTTCGGATCGATTATTGCAGGAGATTCTCTCGGGTATGTCGTAACGCGCGGCCTTGTAAAACCAGCGCTAGTCCCTGTGATTCAGGAGCGACCGTTCGACAACGGCCCTACTGCGGTTTTATTTTCGCTGCAGCTTCAAAACTTTCTCGCGAGCGTTGAGGATCACCAAGCTTGCGATACACGAAGCCCATATTGATGAGCACCTGTACTTTTACCGCATCATCATTCCGCGCGCCCACTACTTTCTTGTAGTGCTCGATGGCGTCCACCAAATCCCCATTCTCATGCTCGTAGAGAGCGATCCCCAAGTTACTCATCGGTTCGTTGGGGTTAAGCACAAGCACATTGAAAAAGTGGGGCAGCGCCTCCAGGGGGTGTCCTTGCGTCCTCAAGGCGTCCCCGAGGAGAGACTCGGCCTCCCAGTTCTTGGGGCCTGTCACCGCCAGCGTATGCGACCATAGTTTCGTATTTTCTCTCCAGTAGCCTAGCTGCCGATGCGTGACGGCCATCAGCGCAAATAACATCACGACCGTGGCTCCAGCTAACACGACGGTGGGAACTCGTCGTGCCTCGGCCCATTCCGCCGCGCTCCAGCAGACCATGATGAATAGCCCGACAAACGGAAGATAGGCATATCGGTCGGCCATGGCTTGCCTGCCCACCTGCACCAGCCCAGCCATCGGAACCATTGTTCCCAGGAACCAAAGCCAACCGACAACCAGATACCTGCGCTGCCAGAAGCACGCGACCCCCGCGGAGACAAGCAACAAGAAAAGCGAGGCGGCGAGAACCTGCCAGCGGCTGAGAGAAGCGCCGGGATGGGGATACAAAAGGGCAAGGCGGGAAGGCCAGAACGCCTTTCCCACGTAGCGTGCGTAAGAAACAATTGCGTTTTCGGTGCGAATCCCAAATGTGTAAGCCCAACCAGACGGGCGACCCACTCCTTGGGCCTTCATCGTAACCAAGGCGTCGGCCGCGATGAGAAAACCAAAGGGAACTTTCTCCCAAAGCAACCGGGAAAGACTTCTCGCCGGGATCACAGTTGGCGTCGCTTTGCCGGAAGCGGCTCCCGGAGCGGAAGCGAACATTCTCCCAAGCGGCCAGTAATCCCACAGCAGCAGCACGAAGGGAAGCGTAATCACCTGGGGCTTGGCCAGCAGTCCAAGGACAAATAACAAAGCAACAACGAGGTAGCGGCCGACTCGCGGCTCGCGCGCATACCAGCGATAGGCGCCCAAGGCCAGCAGGAAAAATAGCATGCTGAGCGTAGTTTTGCGCTCGGCGATCCAGGCCACGGACTCGACATTCATCGGATGCAGCGCAAATAACGCCGCGACTACGAAACTGCGGCCAGGATAACCTGTCGCCCGCTGCAGCACCCAGAACAGCAGCACAACGTTTACCACGTGAAGGAACACGTTGCTGTCATGGTGCCCGGCAGGATCGAGTTGGAACATCTGACAATCCGCGGCATGCGACAGCCAGGTCAGCGGATGCCAATTGCCGGCATGAAACGTGGTGAAGGCCCACTTGATCGTGCTCCAGTTCAACCCCTCGATAACGTGGCTGTTCTCCGTCACGTAGTCGTGATCGTCGTAATTGACGAAAGGATCCTTGTGCACCGGGTAATAGGCGGCAACCGTTGCGAGAGCAAGCAGAAGGCCGAGAAGAAATGTCCGGGTCGCTGGCGAAGAAAACAGGCCGCTGTGGGTGCGGGAAGAAAGCGTTTCGGTCGCGTTTACGACAGCCGAAGACATGGACCCTGTAGCTCTCCCGGATTATATCGCGATGCCAGTGCTGCTCCTTGGTACCGGGCTAGGGTTGTGCGCCGGCCCGCTGTTGCTTTTGGCTGCGGAGGAACTCGCGGCGCTGCTTCATCGCTGCCGCGAAGCTTTCGGAGGAGCGCACCGGATCTCCCAGATCGCGATAGGCGTAGCCCATGTTCACAAGAGCGTCGTCTCGCAACTTGGCATTGTTCCAAATGTTGTTCTGGGTGACATCCAGGACTCGCTGGTACTGCTCGATGGCGGCCCGCAGGTTGCCTCGCTTTTGCTCATAGTAACCGATGAACAGGAATGTCCGGGGATCGTATGGATAAATTGCTTCCGCCGAACGGAAGTGTACGATCGCATCTTCCATTCGCCCGTCGTCCATCAGGGCCGCACCCAGGTTGTCTTCGGCGATCCAGTTGCCTCGGGTGACCTGCACGGTGTGCGCCCACAGAGTGACATTGTCGCTCCAGTAGTCAATCTGGCGATGCGCGACCACCGCCAATGTCATCAGCGCCGCCAGGCTGGGGGCAGCCAGCCATGCCGTGGAAAGCTCCCGCCGCTCCGCCCAATCGGAAGCACCCCAGCAGACCATGATGAACAGACCTACAAACGGTAGGTACGCGTAACGATCGGCCATGGCCTGGGCGCCTACTTGTACCAAACCGATCATGGGTACCAGCGTTCCCAGGAACCAAAACCACCCTACGAGCAGATACCGGTGGCGGCGGCCCCCTATGACCAGGCCGGTAATGACCAGCAACAACACCAGCGCTGCCCCGACCTGCCATAGCGCCAAGGGTGAGTGCGGGTACATGAAGGCCAGGCGCGACGGCCAGATTGCTTTACCGAGATAGCGAACGTACGCGACTATGGCATTCTCGAGCCGGAGAAGAAACGGGAAGGTGTTCAGGGGCCCGCTCATGGCGCCCCCTGCCCGCTGGGCTTTCACAGTAATGACAGCACTCGCCGCCGAAAGCGCGAACAGCGGCAACTTCTCCAGCACCAGCCATGAAAGACTCCTGGCCGGCATAACTGTGGGTGATTCCGTCGCAGAAGAGTCTTTGCCGCTGGCGAACATTCGTTGCAACGGCCAGTAGTCCCACAGCAGCAAAACAAACGGCAAGGTAATGACCTGAGGCTTGGACATCAAGCCCAATGCATACAGGCACGCGACCGCGAGATACCGGCCAACGCGAGGATTGGCGGCATACCATCGGTAGGCGCCCAGGGCGAGCAGGAAAAACAACATGCTCAGCAGGTTCTTACGCTCAGCTATCCAAACCACCGTCTCGACGTTGATGGGATGCAGAGCGAACAAGGCAGCCACCATCGCGCTGCGACCCGCGTAACCCGTCGCGCGCAATAGCACCCAGAACAGCAGAACAGCGTTGACCACGTGGAGCACGAGGTTGGTGCGATGGTGTTTGCCGGCATCGAGGGAGTAGAGGTGACAATCCAAAGCGTGGGAAAGCCAGGTCAGGGGATGCCAATTACCGCTATGGAACGTGGTGAACGCCCACGGCACCGTTTCCCAGTACAGCCCGTACTTCACATGCGGATTGTCGCCGATGTAGGAGTCGTCGTCGGCATTGGCGAATGGGTAATGAGTGACCGGGTGATACAGCACAAGAGTTGCTAAGACAAGCAGACAACCAAGAACGAGCGACCATTTCCCTGGCGACTGAAAGAGGCCTGTGGGAACAGGCGAAATTTGCTTCGCGGGCCCCAAACCAACAGCGGTCACTCGTCCTCCCTGGGAGGACGATTATATCGAATGGTTCCCAGTCTCATGCAGCGCGCAGGCAAGGGGCGAAATCCCAGTCAAGTACTTCCATATGCGTGAGAACCCATCACGACTCTCCGGCGCTCTGCATCATGCGCAGCAAATCAAGCTGGGCCCGCTCCGGATCTTCGTGCTTGAACTCAGCCGGCGACGATCCGCCGGTTGCATCGGATTACGTACACGGCGCCGCAGTGACGCGCCTCCACAGATAGTGACATGCGCTCCTCCCGGGGGTGGAGACACTTTATCATCGTCGTGTTCGCAGCTCTGTGTTTGGTTGAGCACGGGAGAGCGCGGCTGGTCAATCGGAAGGCAAGCTCTGAGAAGAACTACGGCTTCTTTTCTTCCGCTGGCTTCGCACTCTCGGGCTTCGCGTTCATCGACTCCCGGAAGCTACGGATGCCTTCGCCCAATCCCTTGCCGAGTTCGGGCAGCTTCTTGGGTCCGAAGACCAGCAACGCGATGAAGGCGATGATCAGCAGGTGGGTGGGCTGGAACAGGTTGTCAAACATGCTAACTCCTATAGTTAGGATAGCTTATTCCGCACGATTCTGCTCTTCGATATCGTTGGTCACGCTGGTGGGTGAGGCGCATCACACGCGTTTGGATCTTGAGCCCCGGTCAGTCATTTCCCGTCTACGCTGTGCGCGTGCAAGTAAGCTTGGGCCAGGGCCTCTGCGATGGGTTGCACCTTTACCTCATCTGTATTAGCCATGATGGCCACGGCGAATCCCTGGCCGGGTACCATCCATAGCACGCTGCTGCAGCCCGGTTGGCCGCCGGTGTGCCCTACCGTGCGCACGCCGTTCTCCTCGCGGACGCCCCATCCGTAGGCATAGCCGGTCGCCTTGCCATCGGAGGTCTTCTGCGAGGTCCACATCAATTCGGTGGTTGCCGAATTGAGAAGACGTCCGCCCTCCAAGGCAATGGCGAAGCGCGCCAAATCGTCGGCGGTGGAGATCAGACCGCCGCCTGGGACTTTGTTGCTGGTGTCCACGAAGGGCGCGTTTTCCAGGCTGTGGCCGGGGACGACAGTGTAGGGACGGCTGCGATGCGGAATGATTGCGAACGCGTCGTCAGTGCGGGTCGAGGTCATGCCGGCCGGAGTCAGCACCAGCGCGTTGAGCGCGCTGACAAAGTCCTCACCGGAAGCTCCTTCGATGACGCAACCCACCACGTCATAGCCAAAGGTGGTGTATTGCATCTTCGTTCCCGGCTCGAACAGCAGCGGATCGCTGGCGAACATTTCGAAGGCATCGCTGACGTGGGCATAGTGCTTGGTACTGAAGACGTCAGAGTTGTCCGGCTTGTAGTGCCGGATGCCCGACAAGTGACCCAGCAATTCGCGCGTCGTAATCGTCCATTCCTTCTTCGGAAACGCAGGGCAGTATTTCTGCACCGGAGCATCGAGGTCGATCTTGCCGGCCTGATACAAGGCCATGACTGCTGTCGAGGTCATGGGCTTGGCAATCGAACCGGTGCGGAACAGCGTGGCCGTGGACACCGGCACCTGGTTCTCAAGATCAGCCAAACCGTAGGCACGCGAGATAGCGATTTTCTTGTCCACCACGACGGTCAGAGTCAGACCCGCGATGTTCTGCTTCTTCATCTCTTCCTGGACCAGCGAGTCGGCCTTCTGCGCCAACATCGTGACCAAGTTCTGGGAGAAGGCCACAGGAGCACTGAGAAGCAGTAGCCACAGAACTGACCTCGTCAGCGCCGTGGCCAAGAATTTGCAACTTCCATCCATCGCAATACACCCCGGATCTTCGGGTGGTTGTTCCGATAGGCCTTTGGAAATTGTGTGCCCGCGTTCTGCGGCCGACTAGGTTCGCTTCTTCTTGAGGATCCCGAGAATCTCCTCCAAGCCTTGCCGTACCTTCTTCAGGCTTTCGGGCGAGCCTTTCTTGGGGAAGGGCAAACCCGATTGCAGCCGCGCCGGTTTCGCTTCCATTTTGAGATGCTGGCGCGCTCCCGCGATGGTGTAACCCTGGTCATACAGCAGCCGCTTGATGCGCAGCACGTTCTCGACGTCGCGCTGGCGATACATTCTCTGGCCGGTGCTGCTTTTCACCGGCTTCAGCAGGGGAAATTCGGTTTCCCAGAAGCGCAGCACGTAGGCGGGCAAGCGGCAGATGCGCGCCACTTCGCCGATGCGGAAATACAGCTTGTCGGGAATCACCGGATCGGAAGCGCTGCTGCCCTTGCGTTTTTTTTTCTTCTCGGCAGTCATGACACCAGCACGGAGAGGCGGATGGATACTTGTAGCACGAACACCTACGGGGAACCAACTCCGGCATGAACGCCGTTAGGCCCCAGCTACGGCGCTGCTCAAAACACGCCGGTTGAAGGCAGGATATCGCCGGCGTGAAAAAGCCTCCGCGAACAGCAATCGCGGAGGCCAGCTTGTGAACAAAAAAATAAGCGAGGCCAATGCCTCGCCGGACCACGTTACTTCTTCTTTTTCTTGGCGGGCTTCTTTGCAGCTTTCTTCGTTGCCATTATGTGTAGCCTCCTTAAGTGGTACCTTCTTCCCTTGAAGGTTGTGTGAACTGCCATAGCTGCCCTACATCTTGGACGAGCAGTATGTCTTACCCAAGATATTGCGGTTACTTCGCGGGAATGTCAACAGATATTTTTCAAAAAAGCATTGCGCGGCGGCGGATTTGGTGAGTTGGCAGAAAACATTCGCCAACACACAAGAAAACTGGACGGTATTGCACGGTTGAAACTTGGGCTTTGCCGTAGCGGCGAAGCGCACGGCAGCAGCTCATCGCCGTTGATTCATCGGCTGCCAACCCGGAGCAGTTCTGCATCACAGTTGCGCTCTACTGCTGGCGCGGGCAAGACCATTCAGGAGACAATCAGCAAATGAGCGATTTTCCCGCCCTCTATATTGATGAAGCGTTCCGCAGCCTGCGTGGTCACAAGCGTCTAGCCGACGGCGCCATCGCCCAACTCAGCGATGAGCAGTTTTTTGCGGCGCCCAGTCCCGAGTCCAACAGTGTCGCCATCATCGTGAAGCACCTGGCTGGCAACATGCGCTCCCGCTTCACCGATTTTCTGACCAGCGACGGCGAGAAGCCCGACCGCAATCGCGATCGCGAATTTGTCATGCACACCGACGCCAAGCGCGAGGAAGTGCTCAGCTCGTGGGAACAGAATTGGGAACTGGTCTTTCAGACCCTAAACTCGCTGCATTCCGATGACCTGGAGCGCACCGTCACCATCCGCGGCGAAGCCCATTCCGTTTTACAGGCCATCAACCGCCAGGTCGCGCACTACGCCTATCACGTGGGGCAGATCGTTTTTCTGGCAAAACACTGGAAGGGCGCAGAGTGGAAGACCTTGAGCATTCCCAGGGGCCAGAGCGAGCAGATCAACGCAAGAATGTTGCAGAAGCAAGGCCGAGAGGAAAAATAGCGGGATCATCAGTGCGCGAGCTGTTTCATCCGGACTTCCAGCGCTGTTACTCGCTCGACAATCTCCTTGACCTCCATCGATTTGCGAAGCAGGAAACCGAGATCGTCCATTCGCGTGTCCATGTGGCGTAACAGGTCCTGATGGCGCTGTTCGGCGCGGCGCTCGACATCTTCAAACTTTCTGTCTACGCCGTCAAACCTCTTGTCTACGCCGTCAAACCTCTTGTCGATCGCATCCAGGCGTTTCTCCACAGCGTCAAGGCGGGCCGAAAGCTCCCGCAACTCGGGCACGATCAGGTCCTGCATTACTTTGCGGTATCTTCGACAACGCTCATGGCAACACAATCTCAGCAGCACGCCCCGACCGCTCCCGCTGACAGTTCGTAGTGGCGTGCTAAACTTGTCGGTTTGCCCGGCATTGTTCGTTCATACAGGGCTGACGTGCCGTCGCGTTCTGCGGCGGGGGAAGAGTCGTCCTCATGCCTGACACCATGATTGCCGTTGTAAAGCCGGAGCCCGCGCCGGGCACGGAGATCCGAGAAGTTCCCAAACCACAATTCGGACCGACAGATGTGCTTGTCAAGGTCAAGATGGCCTCCATCTGCGGTACCGACCTGCACATTTATCAATGGGACCAGTGGGCACAACGGCGCATTCATCCGCCGCTGATTCCCGGGCACGAGTTCTGCGGCACGGTCGAGGCTGTCGGCAATGAGGTCACCAGCGTCAAGGAAGGCGACTTCGTCTCCGCCGAAATGCACGTGGCCTGCGGCAAGTGCCTGCAATGCCGTATTGGCGAGGCGCACATCTGCCAGCATGTGAAGATCATCGGCGTGGACACTAACGGCGCCTTCGCGGAGTACGTGGTCATTCCCGAGTCGAACATCTGGAAGCTCGATCCTTCCATCCCGCAGGAGTACGCGTCCATCCTCGATCCGCTGGGCAACGCCGTGCACACCGTGCTGGCGGGCGACATCGCCGCCAGGAGCGTGGCCATCACCGGCTGCGGCCCGATCGGGCTGTTCTCCATCGCAGTGGCGCGCGCCTGCGGAGCCACCCAGATTTACGCCATCGAGGTGAACGAGCATCGCCGCAAAATCGCCAAGCAGATGAAGCCCGATTTCGTGCTCGATCCCACCAAGGACGACATATACGGCATCGTGATGGACAACACCGGCGGCACCGGCGTAGACGTTGTCCTGGAGATGGCCGGTCGCACCGACGCCATTCGAACAGGATTCAAAATCCTGCGTCTTGGTGGCCGCATGTCCCTTCTCGGAATTCCCTCCAAACCCGTCGAACTCAACCTCGCAGAAGAAGTGATTTTCAAAGGCGCAACGGTGCAGGGCATCAACGGCCGCCGCATGTACCAGACCTGGTATCAGATGACCGCGCTGCTAAAGGCCAACAAACTCGACCTGCATCCCGTAATCACCAACCGAATTGCGATGAAGGACTTCGCTTCCGGCATGGAACTACTGAAGACCGGCGAGGCCAGCAAGATTTTGGTGTATCCAAACGGAACCAGGTAAGGGACGCTTCCCGCTGGAACCGTTCTTTGACTTACAGGACTCCGTCACCGCCTTGACGGGTCAGAGTGGCGTCGTCTCCGGTTAGAGACTAGATCAAGTAGTCGAATTAGTGTAAGAGGGATAAGTTAAGACTGCCCGCAAGGATTGCCTATGGACAGCGTCGAGAAGATTTCAGCCGTTCTTGAGAATGTTCCTTACGGCCTTTGCACCTGCTGTCTGGTCGAAAGCACCGGAATTCGGCCACATGCCTACGTTCGGTCCGTCTGCATACAGATGCGCGCAGATGGGAAGATCCGCACATCTGAGATTGACATTGCGCATCTCTTAGACGGGAGGCGCCGCGAGAAAAAGGCGAGATGTGGCGCGTGTGGTAGTTCGTATCCACAACATGAAGTGTTTGAAGCAAAGAACCAAAGTTGTGCCCCTTCCAACCGCAAGTTAACTTCCGTTCCCTCTGCCATCGTTTGGACCGAGGAACATCTTGGGGACCGTATTTGCAAGGCAATTGCCGGTGATTCATTTGAATGCGCCGACTCAGTTTGGCTCAATGCAGAACGAGGCAAAATCATTCGAATACTGAATCGGCTGGAAGGGTCAGCTGGATCAAGCGATTCGCTGAGCCGGAGAATCTCAGGGCTGCGTGAACAGAAGCTCTTGCCTGCAAAGGTAGCCAATCACATGCAGTCCGTACTGGCACTCCGAAACATCGCCACGTATGAAGATAGGCGCCTTGATCCTGCCGAGACGGTCATCGCTCGCGTTGCCGCTGACGAGATACGGCTCTGGGCATCGGAGGCAAAAGATTGAGTCCGTTCCCAGGACTCATGTCCTGGGCCATGTTTGTGCCGCCCTTCGGGCTGGCGTTCGTCTCCGCTCGCCAAACACTCACGCATGCGACGCGATAAAATATCTGGTCGTACTCGGAGAATTCGATCGCAACTCTGACCACCCGCGCCAACCCACTCACTTTTCTCACCGACCAACTGAATGACCTGAAGCAGAAGAGCACGTACTTCAAATTGCGCGTGCTCGGGGACGAGCGGGCGCCGGTGTGCACTTTCGATGGCAAGAAGGTCATCAACCTCGCCTCCAACAACTATCTTGGGCTGAGAGTCTGAAGGAAACGGCCAGCGACTTGAGTCGGCGGCTGATCGCTGCTAGATTCAAGGCAAAGGGAGGCGGGATGGCCACTGACCGAATTACCATCGACCCACATGTCATGGGAGGCAAACCGTGTATACGCGGAATGCGCGTCACGGTTGGCATGATCGTCGGTATGCTCGCCGAGGGCCACACCGCCGCCGAGGTCCTGCAACTCTATCCCTACCTTGAAGCCGAGGACATCGCTCAGGCTCTTTCCTATGCGGCGCTCCGCTCGGAGGAGCGCGAGATTGAATTGAACAGAGCGTGAAGATTCTCATCGATATGAATCTCTCGCCTTCATGGGTTGTGGTGTTTCAGCGGGAGAATTGGGAGGCGGTGCATTGGAGCGAGGTGGGTAGCGGCACGGCAGCAGATAGCGAGATACTGCAACGGGCCGCTGAAACGGAGAGCATCGTTTTCACTCACGATCTGGACTTCGGAGCCTTGCTCGCCTCATCCATGCGTCGCACGCCCAGCGTCGTTCAGCTTCGGAGCCAGGAAACATCGCCAGTTGTTATGGGCGCGACCGTCGTCCTGGCAATAAAGCAGCTCGCAACCGAATTAGAACGCGGGGCGCTGGTAACGATTGATCCAGGACGCGCTCGGGCTCGAGTTCTCCCCCTTTTATAAACGGCCCTGGGTGTGGGCGCGCTAGAATATTCAGTCGCGCCCGGAGACCTTCATGGCAACTCTCACCACCCGCACCAATCCGCTCACGTTTCTCACCGACCAACTGAACGACCTGAAGCAGAAGGGCACCTACTTCAAGCTGCGCGTGCTCGAAGACGAGCAGGCCCCGGTGTGCACCTTTGACGGCAAGAAGGTCATCAATCTCGCCTCCAACAATTACCTCGGGCTGACCACGCACCCCAAGCTGCGCGAAGCCGCGCTGGAAGCCACGCGCAAGTACGGCGTCGGTTCGGGTGCGGTGCGCACCATCGCTGGCACCATGAAGATCCACATGGAGCTGGAAGAGAAGATTGCGCGCTTCAAGAACGTGGAAGCCTGCGTGGTCTTCCAGTCGGGCTTCACCGCCAATGCGGGCACGGTTTCGGCGATCCTCGGCAAGGAAGATTTCATCGTCTCCGACGAGTTGAACCACGCCAGCATCATTGATGGAGCGCGGCTCTCTCGCGCCAAAATCAAGGTCTTCCGCCATAAGGACGCGGCCCATGCCGAAGAGCTGCTGAACGAGATCAAGAACGAGCCCGGCCACAAGCTGCTAATCACCGATGGGGTTTTCTCCATGGACGGCGACATCGGCGCGCTGCCGCAGCTCACCGCGCTGGCCGAAAAATATGGAGCGATCATGATGGTGGATGACGCCCACTCCTCCGGCGTGCTGGGCCGCAACGGCCGCGGCACGATCGACCATTTCGGTCTGCACGGCCGGGTGGACATTCAGGTGGGCACGCTGTCGAAGGCCATCGGTGCGCTGGGCGGCTATGTCTGCGGCACTCGTGATCTCATCGAGTTCCTCTACCATCGCGGACGGCCGTTTTTGTTCTCGACGTCTCATCCTCCTTCCGTCGCGGCCACCTGCATCGCCGCCTTCGACGTGCTGGAGCAGGAGCCGGAGCGCATCGAAAAACTGTGGGAGAATACGCGCTACTGGAAAAAAGAGCTGGGCGACCTCGGCTTCAACATCGGCGGTGTCAACACGCCGGCGAGCGAGACGCCGATCACGCCGATCATCGTGGGCGACGGACGGCTGACGATGGATTTCTCGCGCGAGCTATTCAAGGAAGGCGTGATGGGAACGGGGATCGCGTTTCCGACCGTGCCTGAGGGCAAAGCGCGCATCCGCACCATCGTGACCGCGACCCATACACGCGAGGAACTGGACCAGGCGCTGGACACGCTTAAGCGCGTAGGAGAGCGGATGGGCATTCTGGGTTAGGGGTGATTTGGTGTGAAGTTCAGCTTTGAAGGGGCACGCCTTCGGGCGTGCCAAAAGAGGCCGTTGACTTGCCCGGCTTTAGCCGCTGAGGGGTCCCGCTTTCCAAAGAGCGATTTCCCTCAGAGGCTAAAGCCCTTTTCTCTTCCGAGTCTCTACCGCACAGCTAAAGCTGTGCCCCTTCAAAACGCGGCATTCGGCAGAGTTGTTGCTTGCTGGAGCTGGTGGGCGCTTGCTCCGCTAGCGCTCGTCTGCGCCGCGATGGCAGCTCCGTATTTAGTAACCCATGGGCCAGCTGCGATGGGCTTGGCTCTGGGGCGAGGCTTCGCGCTTGTTTGCCATCAGCGGCCGGAGCGCTCGTTCTGGATCTTCGGCGATAGCGTGGCTGTATGCTCGCGATGTTTGGGAATCTATCTTGGAGCGGCGATTGGACTATGGTTCAGACTGCCTCGCGCCATCGCCTTCCGCCTGCTGATGGTGGCGGCCTCACTCAACCTCCTTGATGCCGCCACTGAGCTGGCGGGGTGGCACGGCAATTGGCTAGACGTGCGACTTGCGCTGGGATTGTTGTTGGGCGCAGGCGGCGCACTGCTGATATCGTCTTCGACCCAGAGTGTGCCCTCCTTGCGGGACTCCGATTGCCTGTGATCATTTACTACCAAGAACATACGTCCTTGCTACGCTGTTAAAGCCCTCCCTGACATTCCAAGGACCTCAGCTTCCTCCCACGGTCCTGACCTGCGCAACAGGAAGAACCGAGTGCCAAGCGCTAAGTGCTAGATGCCAACTACTTGCTACAACTTGCCCCTCTTCACTGTCCCGAATGTTGTAATCTGAAATGACCTGCATGACCTACCAAAGCACGGTGGAGCAGCTTTACGCGCTCGGGCACGAACTGGCGAGCACGCCCTCGCACAAGTTCGACCTGGCCTACGTGCGCGCGATGCTCGAGGCGCTCGGCCACCCCGAGCGGCGTTTCGCCAGCGTGCTCATCGCGGGGACGAACGGCAAAGGCTCGACAGCCGCGACCTTGTCGTCCATCCTGCGCGTTGCCGGATACAAGACCGCGCTCTACAGCTCACCGCACCTGGTGCGCATCAACGAACGCGTTCGGGTCAACGGCGAGGCCATCAGCGACGTGGAATTCGGCGCCATGCACGAGCGCGTCGAGGGAACAGCGCAAGGCCTGTTGCGCACGGCCAAGCTGCCGTGGCATCCCAGCTTC
Source organism: uncultured Acidobacteriaceae bacterium (assembly GCA_963782275.1). Lineage (GTDB taxonomy): Bacteria > Acidobacteriota > Terriglobia > Terriglobales > Acidobacteriaceae > Bog-257. The sequence continues at coordinate 831,436 of CAWAJA010000022.1, forward strand.
TTTGAGATGCTGACCGCGATGGCCTTCGAGTACTTTGCCAGCGTCGGAGTCGAGATCGCGGTGCTCGAAGTGGGCATGGGCGGACGCCTTGACGCCACCAACGTAGTCGAGCCGCTGATTTCGGTGATTGCCGATATCGCTCTCGACCACCAGAAGTACCTGGGCAACACCATCGTCGAGATCGCGCAAGAGAAGACAGGAATCATTCGAGCGAACGGAGTTGTGGTGACGTTGCCGCAACATCCCCAGGCGAACGACGTGATCGGGCACGCCATTCTGGAGAAGAACGCTCGCGGGGTCAGCGCCGTGCAATATGTACCGCCGGTATCGCCGGGAGCAGCGGCTTACATGGCCGGGCGCGCCGGGCCCTTGCCGGGACGCAACCGTTATCCGCTAAATGTGATGGGCGAAGAGATTGACGTGGATTCTCCCCTCTCGGGGCGGCACCAATTGCGCAACATCGCGCTGGCAATCGCCACAGCCGTAGAGTTAGCGCAGTTTGGCTTCAAAGTGACGCCGAAGCAAATCGAGCAAGGTATCCGCGAGACACATTGGCCGGGACGATTTCAGGTGCTGCCGCCGTCGGCAGCCACGCAGCAGCGGGAGACGGTGCTGGACGTGGCGCACAATCCTGCGGGCGCATGGGCGCTGCGCTCGGCACTGTCGGAGAATTTTCCCAACCGCGAGCTGACGTTCGTTTTCGCAGCCATGCGCGATAAGCCGCTGCAGGAACTAGCCGAGATTTTGTTTCCTTTGGCTGAGCGGGTGGTGGTGACGCATGTGGCTAATCCGCGCGCCGCCACCAGCAGCGAATTATTGCAGGCCGCTTCGCGCACCGGAGTTGCGCTGTGCGCGGAGGAGACGGCCGCGGCGGCGCTGGCCCGGGCGCGCGAGCTGAGCAAGCCTGACGGCGTGATCGTGATAACCGGCTCGATCTTTCTGGTTGGCGAAGCCATGACCCTGATGGGCGTGCAGGCGTGAGGCGATGAACACCCAGGCACAGCCCGTGGCGACGCGCGAGCAACGGCGGGGCTCGCTGTTGACCCGCCTGCGTTCGTATTGCGTGTATGTGCCGCTGGTTTATCTTTACACTCTAGTGCTGGGAATTCTGTCGCTGCTCGCGTCGCTGTTTGACCGCAGCGGGCGAGTGCAGCACTGGTTCGCGCGCATCTGGTCGCGCATGATCTTGAAGACGGGTTTCGTTCCGGTCCACGTCGAGGGGCTGGAGAACATCGATCCGTCGCGACCCGTGGTTTACGCAGCCAACCATCTTTCGGCCCTCGACATTCCCGTGCTCTACGCGGAGATTCCCGGCCAGTTTCGCATCATGGCGAAGAAGGAGCTGTTTCGCTACCCGGTGCTGGGTTGGCATCTAAAGCGTTCGGGGCAGATCCCGATCGTGTACGGCGATGCACATGCGTCGCTGCGTAGCATAAACAAGGCCAGTGAGTCGCTGCGGCATGGTTTGCCGGTGATGGTGTTCCCCGAGGGAGGACGCAGCGCGACGGGCCAGATGCAGCCGTTTCTGGGAGGCGCGTTCCTGGTGGCCATTCGCACCAAGACACCGGTGGTGCCGATCGCCATCGTGGGCACCTACGAGATGCTGCCGATGAACAGCTTCCATGTGTTGCCCGGGCCGGTGGAATTGATCATCGGGAAGCCGATACCCACGGCCGGCATGCGGGCGCACGATATGGACAAGCTCGCGGCGCAGGTGCGAGATGTGATCGCCGAGATGTATAACTCGCGCGCGAAAGGCGCGCCGAAAGTATCGTAAGTATTGTCACACGGGGCTTATCGCCACCCCATAGGAGTTAACCACGGAGATCACGGAGAAAACTCTTTGAGGAGAAAAAGAAAAACTCCGTGCCCTCAGTGTCTCCGTGGTGGATGGCTCTCGAAAGCGCGGAGTGACGTCGGCGAGCGACCAAAACGGAGTCGAAGGACACCTATACTGGCAATAGTTGAATTGCTATGAAGCCTCGCATTGCCATTCCGCTGCCGAATTCGAAGCGCCCCGACTACGTGCTGCGGGCGCTGCCGCAGTATGAGTGCGCGGTGCGTGCGGCCGGGGGCGAGCCGGTCGTCATCGATGTGAAGTCCGCGAATTCGGAAATTGCGCAGGCAGTCAAGCTTTGCGATGGCGTGTTGCTGCCCGGCAGTCCTGCCGATGTCGATCCGGAAAAGTACAGCGCGCAGAGACATCCGAAGACGGCAGCGGCTGACGCTCTGCGTGACAATGCCGACGAACTGTTGCTGCAAGACGCTTACAACATGCGCAAGCCGGTCTTTGGCATCTGTTATGGGCTGCAATCGCTGAACGTTTGGCGGACAGGCACGCTCGACCAGGAACTTCCTGAGGGGGTGAAGCACGAGGCGGGTCGCAAAGTTGCTCAGGCGCATCAGGTGCGAGTCGAAGCGCAATCCAAGCTGGCGGCGATCTTGCGTGAAGCGGGTGTTCTTCCTGAGGGCGACGAGATCGTCATGCCGGTGAACTCCAGCCATCACCAAGCGCCGGATGTGTTGGGTGACGGCTTGCGGCTGGTGGCGTGGTGTCCCAAGGACGGGGTGAAAGAGGCCGTGGAGGGAACTGCTCCCGATCATTTCGTGCTCGGAGTGCAATGGCATCCCGAGCGCACTTATGAGGACGATGCGGTGTCGCGTGCGCTGTTCCGCTCCTTCGTGCAAGCCGCCGCTGAGTGGCACGCGCAGTTGGCGAGCAAGCAGCAGGATTTCGAGTCAGTGGAGCGGGAGAGTGGCTAGCGATTAGCATTCAGTCTTGATGATGGCTGAGCTTGACGATCAGTAACTAATCGCTGGCAGCGGTTGCTTCTTGCTTTTGCTTTGAGACTCGTCTCGCCGCTTCACAGCGCCACGAAGTTGCGCACCATCTGCTTGCCGTGTTCGGTGAGCACGCTCTCGGGATGGAACTGCACGCCTTCGACTGGAAACTTGCGATGCCGTAATCCCATGATCACCCGTTTCCCATCGCGATCGTGACATGTGGCCGAGATCTCCAGTTCATCCGGCAACTCTTTTTCTTCGACAATCAGCGAGTGGTAGCGCGTTGCTGTCATGGGCGAAGGAATGTCGCGGAAGATGGACTTGCCGTCGTGTTGGATAGAGCTGGTCTTGCCGTGCATCAGAGTGCCGGCGCGGACAACCTTCCCGCCGAACGCCTCGCCGATGGCCTGGTGGCCGAGGCAAACGCCCAGCACAGGCAAGCGCCCGGCAAAATGCCGGATCAATTCGATGCTGATGCCCGCGTCTTGCGGCGTGCACGGGCCAGGCGAAATCACAATGCGGTCGGGATGAAGTTCTTCGATTTCGTTGACCGTGATCTGGTCGTTGCGGCGCACCACGACCTCTTCACCCAATTCGCCCAGATATTGCACCAGGTTGTAGGTGAACGAGTCGTAGTTGTCCAGGACGAAGATCATGGTTCAGGTTCGATAGTCGAGAAGGCAAGGCTTGCTGGATATCAGTATGGAGTTTACGGCTGCGATTTTCCAGTCCAAGTCCGGGATTGGCAGCGTCGCGATGGGACGCGACTCGAGTTCTATCCGCCTGTCTGTCATCCTGAGCGGAGGCAGCCCGATTCTGGCTGCCGGAGTCGAAGGACCGCTATATTGGATTGGCCTCTCATGCCGCTTGAATTCGACGGACTAGAATCGAAGTATGGCAAGACCACACATTATTAGACTTGTGGCTGTTTTAGTTCTCGCCTGCACCGCATTAAACGGAGTGACTGCCGCTGCGCAGGTCCAACGCATCGGCGGGTTGTCTGTCGCGGGCGCTTCCGGCGAACTCAACCAGGCGGTCGAAGACAAGGGCTATCGGGTCACGCTCGAAGACGGCTGGACCGCCGAATTCTGGTTCGCCAAACAGCTTACGACAGCGCCTAAAGATGTCTCCGGCGCGCTGTACCCCGAGCTGGCAAACGCTGAGTTCGTCGGAGTCGTCAACTTTCCCAAAGGCATGAGCGACTTCCGCGGGCAGGCGATTCCAGCAGGCGCATACACGCTGCGCTATCAACTCTTGCCGCAGGACGGCAACCACATGGGCGTCTCGCCCAATCCTGACTTTCTGCTGGCCATTCCCATCGCCAGCGATCCCGATCCCGAGCAGCATTATCTGTACAAGAAGCTGGTCGCGCTGAGCGCCAAGACGATTGGCGCGAATCATCCGGCGGTGATCGCCCTCGACAGCGCGGGCGAACCGGGAAGCATTGTGAAAAACGCGCAGAACTTGACGGTGTTAACGGTCGCGCTGACCACATCATCCGGCGCCACCGAGAAGCTCGGCATCGTTGTGAAAGGCGCCGCCGCGCAATGAGTCGACGGCCGCCGGGCGACGATGAAGCGGTCGGGTAGAATGGCTCTCGTCTATGGAGAAGCCCGATGTCTTGACAAGCACACCCAGCGAGCCGGTTGCTGAGCGCCAGCCGGCGGGGCTCCGAAGGCATTGGGATTTCCTGGCCGTGTTGCTGCTGATGGCGGCTTCCCTGCCGGTGACATGGCTCTCGCCGCATGCTTTGATCATCGTCTCTCGCCCGGGCATGTTTGACGACCACTGGGTCTTCGACACGCCGTTCAAAACCTCGCGTGGTTTATGGTTCGGCCGCGATGTCGCGTTCCCGTACGGTCCCATTTTTCAATGGCTGTTCAGCCTCCCATCGCGGGCGATGGGACTCTCGATGGCTGCGATCTATACCACCTTTCGAACCCCGTTGCTGTGGTGCACCTTCCTCTTCGGGTATCTGACGCTTCGCCTTCTCCTGCCGGAACAACCGCCCTGGAAGCGCTTCCTGCTGCTGCTCCTGCTCTGCTTTTTCTGGGCGCCGTGGGACGGCCGCACCGCCCTCGACATCCTGCTTTTCGCACTGTTCCTGCGAGGCTGGTACGCAGTGCGGCAGCAGCGGCTCGGTCCCGCGCTCCTGGGATGCGGCGCTGCCCTTCTGTGTGCGGCGGCGTTTCTGTACTCCGCCGACACCGGCGTTTATGCCATCGCGGCGCTGCTGGTCACGGTTCTCGGAGTGGCGTGGGAAGGCCGGCGTGAAGCGCAGCCTTTTCGGTCGTACGCCATCGCTCTGTTGTCCTTTACCGGCCTTTCGGTCGTGCTCGTCTTTGCCATCAACGCAGCGATGGCTGGGCTCCTCGATTTTCGCTTCTGGCGAACTTCGTTGGCGCTGGTCAGCATCCACCGCTGGAATGAGCCTGCGGCGATGTCGCCCGCGGCCACCACTCAACTACTGGTTACTTTGTTCGCTGGCGCCGTCATCTTTCTGGTTCGGCATTTCGTGCCGGCCGATCGCGACGCCAGCATCACCACGCGCTCGGGATTTCTGCTTAGCGCCTTCTTCTTCGCGTTTGCCGCCATGCAGAGTGGACTGGTGCGCTCCGACTCCCAGCACGTAGTATTCGCCTTGTATCCCATGATGTTTCTTGCCGGCGCAGTGCTCTTCTCGTTTCGTTCACGAACTGTGTCGGCCCTTGTGGCACTCCTCGCAGTTGCATGTTCCATAATGTTTGGACAGCCGGTCGCGATATTCCAGCCCTCCAGCTTCCGCTATCGTCTGGCGCAAATGCGGCACCCGTTGAAGGGATGCCCTAGCGGCTTTCGGGAATTCAGCGGTATTTGCTATCCAGCGGCCTTCGCCGAGCTGCTGCAAACCGGCGTCAACTATCTTCAGCAGCACAGCGGCGAGCACGATTCTGTCGTGCTCTTCCCCTATCAGTACATCTTCGGCATCGCCTCGGGCCGCAACGTTGCGGGTGGCGTCTTGCAGTCGTTTCTCGCCAGCGGCCCTTACTTGTCGCAGTTCGACATCGCCGGATACCAGCGCGCGGCAGCTCCGGCCGGCCTCTATTTCCCGGACGGCGACCTGAGCATCGCCATCGACGAAGTGCCCAACTTCACGCGCACACCGGATGTTTGGTTCTGGCTCGATCGCCATTACCGCTCAGACGAGGAACTGTCGCCTGGGGTGTTCGGTCTGCTGCGAGACGAATCGCGTTCGGTGCGGATGTCGATAGTGGAACTGCCGCTGACTGTCGTGGCGCAAAGCTATCCGATCCGTGATCGCAACTCGGTGGTGGACCTTGGCAATCCCTTGTGGCCCGTCGACGGCGCCGATTTTCTGCGCCTGCGCTTAACGGCACGCTATGGGCCGCTGTGGAAGCTACGCAAGCCGGAGCGCCTGCAGCTCGAAATCACACGAGCCGATGGCAGCCGCGATGCTGCAGTCGTTCGTCGTGGAACCGAACGTGTCGTCGGAGGTCTGGTTTTATCCCTGGAACCAGACTGACCTGGCACATTATTTCGCCGCCGACGAAAGCCGCTGGCGCACCAGCTCGCGCCCGCCGATCACCCACCTTCGCCTGCTGGTGACGCCTCTCGACTGGGTCTCGCTACAGCCAGATGCAATCGTCATCGAGTCCGCCGACGCAGTGCGGCTCGGGATGAATCCGTAATGGCGAACGGGCGAAGCTCGCCAGCACGGCAATTTGTCCCCCAAGGGCCGCTCCGGTGGCTGGCAAGAAACTGGGACCTGCCGGCAGTCTTGTTGCTCATGCTGGCTTCCTTTCCGGTGCAGTGGTTCTCGCCGCGGACGCTGATTCTCATTGGTAAACCAGGCAATCTGATCGACGATTCGTGGATGCTGGACACCAGCTTTAAGGCGTCCCGTGGTCTGTGGTTCGGTCGCGATGTGACCTTTACCTATGGGCCGTTGTTTCAGTGGCTGTCCAGTGCGCCTTCGCGATCGATGGGACTGTGTGATCGGCGGTCGCGGGCCGAGGCGCCACTGGTTCTCGTTCGGATCGAAATAGTGCGACAGATCAGCGTCGTCCCACGGATAAAACCAGACTTCCGAAGGCACATTCGGCTCGACCACGAACTTCTTCCGATCGTGGCTCGAATCGGCCCGCTCGATCTCGAGCATAAGCAGTGCCGGCTTACGCAGCCTCCACCATGGGCTGTAGCGCACGGTGACGCGCAAACGCAGGAAATCGGCGCCGTCGACGGGCCACGCCGGATCGCCGAGATCGACCGTTGAGCTTCTCGTACGAATTGGATAACTGCGAGCTGCGAGGTGAAGCGGCTGCAGGCGTATCGCGACGCGTGCGGCCCGCGAATCATCTCTCTGCAAGCCCACGACTCCAGGGAAAAGCTCCTGCGCGCCCCGGTAGTGGCCGAACATCCACAACCATACTTCCGGGCTGCGAGTGAAGTTCGGTATCCCGTCAACCGGGTCGCTGTATTCGCCGTCCGGAAGGTAAAGGCCAGCAGGGGGTGCGGCTCGTTCCAGTCCGGCAAGATCCACCCGCGATAGGTACTCGCCACTGGCGAGATACGACTGCATTACCCCTCCCGCAGCCTTTCGGCGTGCAGCAACCCCAAAGATGGTCTGGTAAGGGAAAACCGCCATGTAATCACCTGGACCGCTGTGCTCCTGCTGGTAGCCAGTGGTCGTTTGCAAGATTCGGGCGAATTCAACTGGATAGCAAACACGATCAAACTCACGGGAGCCAACCGGACACTCTGTCAAGGGGCGCGTTATTTGCGAGCAGTTGCTGCGAATTATCGACGGCAAGATCGGCGGCTCGCCAAATAGGGTTGAAGCAGCCACCGCTAATAGCAGGGCAAGCGCAGAAGCAATGCGGGACGGGAACGAAAACAGCACGACGCCAGCAAGAAAAACCATGGCGTACACGGCCACGACAATGTGTCCCCGATCGGAGCGGACGAGCCCACTTTGCATGGTGACGAAGGCGAATGCGAAGGCGCTGAGCAAGAAGCCGGTACGGGCCGTGATTTCGAGATCGCGTTTGCGCGCGGTAATTCGCCCAACGAGGAACACAATCCCGCCGGCCGCCAGGGAAGCCAGTAAATGAATCTTGCCGGCTTTGGACATGGTCGAAGCCTCGATCCAGCGATACCCTGCAAGAATTGCCAGCGAGTTTTCCCAGAAGCGGAAGTCAAAGGGTCTCGCCATGAAGGCATTGATAACGATGACGAGCACGAGTGAACAACCCGCAAAGGCCAGCCAAGCAGAAGCGTAGGAGCGCAGAGCACCCCGTTCGCGACGGCCTTCCCAAGCCACTCCGAAGACTGAAAGCAGCAACGCCGCGATTGCATAAACCCCGGTGTCGGTGGAATACAGGAATGCCACCATACACAGAAGCGCAGCGCCGCTTCCCATCAGAAGTGGCGCGAGCGCCTGCTCCCGCATCCGATACCAGCCCCTGACGAACACCGCGAAAAGAAGGACGGCGAACGCCGTACGCCCTTCCCAAGGCGCCCAGAAGACAGAGAGCAGAACCAGCAGTAAAAAGCGTTTCCAGGCCGGCTGTTCGGGCAGAAGCAGGAGAAGCGCCAGGTATCCGCAGAGGAGCGTCCACCATAACAGCAGCGTGCCACGGGTGGCGTAGATGGCGCCCATTGACACCTGCGAGTGTTGGTGATGCCGCTGGACTGGGTTTCCGTTCAGCCTTATGCAATCGAATTGCAGTCAGCCGACGCGGTGCGATTCAGCATGGCGAACTAGTGTGATGCGTGAGGCAGAAGGATGGCTTGGTACTGTCACGTTTCCGGCTAGCGTGACTCGGAGACAATCGCCGCGGCGCCCCTCGGCGTAGGCTTCTGCAAAAAGAGAAGCCACCCGGAACTCAGTCAGGGGCGCCTTCTGTGCTACTTAAATCATCCCCTAAGAAGAGGATTCACTGCGAAGATATCCGGCGATCCGTTCGGATGTCTGGTCAATTTTGCACAAACCGGGATTCCCAAGGAGCGGTATTTTCACATAGAGGTCTGCACAAAAATCGCAGCGCCCCTTATTCCTGCAGAAAGATGTTGAGGAGGGAGTTGTGAACCCGAATCTCGCCGTTATATTCGATGAAGCCTAGTTTTCTGAAGCGATTCATGAAAAAACTCACTCGGGAGCGGGTTGTTCCGATCATCTCGGCCAATATCTCCTGGCTGACCTTAGGAACCACCGTCTCGGGTTTGCTTTCCTTGCCGAACTGCGCGAGCAGTAACAGAATCCTCGCCAGCCGCTTTTCGCTTGAATTGAAAAGCTGATCAACCAGGTCCGCCTGGATTCGAGCATTCCGTGTGAGAAGAAAGGAGACGAACATGTCCGACAATTCGTGTTGCTCGTGAAGTACGCGGACCATTTCCGCCTTGCTGATCCTGAGCAGTGTACACTCGGTCATCGCGGTAGCAGTCGCGAGATCGAAGAGGATGAGCTGAGACCATGCAGTCCTCCCCCAGGAATTCCCCGGCGCCCACCAAGGCAATCGTCGCTTCTTTTCCGTTCGCAGAGGTGACGGTTACTCTCAGCCGGCCCGTCTGCACGTAAAAAATCGCGTCGGCAGCGTCGCCTTGCGCGTAAGCCGTGTCATTCTTTTTCAGATTGAGAATCTTCCTCCCGAACCCAGCTCTCGCGAGAAAGGCCTCTGGATCGAAAACCGTATCGCCATTTTTTGGTTGCAGCTTGGGCGTTTGAAGCCGGAAAGGCTTTGCACTTGCGCCAGTGCCGGGTTTTGCGGATCGCGCCGTAACAACCGACGGAATCCGCTCGGCCGGAGGGGCCTGGCTGCGGGCTGGTGTGCCTTTGGCGCTCATTTCACACCTCCGAAGGGGCAGCGCTGACACTTCGATATCAGACCTCTTGGAGGCGCTGAAACAAAATGGGATTCCCGTGGTTATCATGACCAGCGATAACCACGGGGACCCATTACTTTCCCCCGTTGCAGTAATATCACATGTCAATTTTGATGGGGTCTGTTGGGCATCGAACAGAGCAGAAGACTTTTGTTCGTTCGCACGCCCATCAGGAAGGTACACGATACAAAGCCCGTGGGGAGTCCCCAGGCCGAGAACATCTCCACAGGCTGCGCCACTTCATCTCTGGGGAGACGAATCCGCCGGTCTTTGGACTGTCTGTGTAAAACTGCACAGTTCTCCAAGAACCTGCAGGGGACCGTAAGAGCTGGCTCGGCGGATGCCGGCGGTAAGACCAATGAGGGCACCTATCGAAACGTCGGGTTTGGGGGAACGCAGTATAATTTCCCGAGCGGAGCGAATAAGCAGGGTTCCTGTTTCGCAGACCATGGGGTCTAGTTCACTCCCCGTCTGGGACGGTATTCGGTTCTGGCTTGTGGCACGCAAAGACCCCCAAGTCGTGCAGTCCGGCGAGCGGACGAATACCGATGGGAAGCCCGTCGGCAACATCATACTTTTATCGATCTCCGATAGCGACTACAGCTCACTTCGCCCTCATCTCGAATATGTCAGCTTGCCCAACCATCTAGTTCTTCACGAGGCGGGTGGCAAGCTGGAATTTGCGTATTTTCCGAGTCGAGGTTTGATTTCTCTTGTAGTCGTAATGAAAGATGGAAAAACGGCCGAAGCTGGCATAGTTGGAAACGAGGGCTTTACAGGAACGCTGGTGGCTGTTGGCCTGAGGGGGAGCCCGCTTCAAGCAGTGGTACAAATCACCGGGGATGGGTTTCGGGTAGAGGTCGGAGCTTTGCAAAACACTTTCGAATCCGCTCCACACCTTCAATTGATGTTGGCCCGCTATGCCGCAATTCAGGGTATGCAAGTTGCACAAACAGCCGCGTGTAATCGGCTGCACGATATTCAGCAGCGCCTGGCGCGGTGGTTGCTAATGACCCAGGATAGAGTGGATTCAGGATCGCTGCCCATCACTCATGATTTTCTCGCAACGATGCTAGGAACAGATAGACCTACCGTGAGCTTGGCAGCTGGTGTCTTGCAGCGGAAGAAGCTCATCGAGTACACCCGTGGTGCAGTGAAGATCGTGAACCGCAAGAAACTTGAAGACTCTGCCTGCGAGTGCTACGGGGTCATCCAACAGTACAATGGCGAGCTTGGTTTGAAATAAGTCCGGAAGTGAAGACTCGCCCTGGCCATGCGGCACCCACCCGATGAGCAGCGAGGATGTGTTCTCTTGGAGAAGGGGGCAAGATACGAGGGATCCCCACAGAAACCCTCCAAAGGCACCCACCTTCTTTCCCTGCGATAAAATGGCACTCGCCTATGGCAAAGCTGGATGAACTGGCGAGCCTGCGAAGCTTGCCTGCGTCCCCGTCCGCCTCATCGCTCTCGCGGCTTCGGCGACATTGGGACCTGCTGGCGTTACTGCTTCTCGTGCTCGCCTCCCTGCCTGCCGTGTGGCTATCGCCGCGGGCGCTGGTGGTGGTCCGCGACACCAGCCTCATCGACGACAACTGGCATCTGGACGAGGTATTCAAACTTTCGAGCGGCATCTGGATAGGCCGCGACGTTGCGTTCACCCACGGTCCCATCTTTCAGTGGCTCTCCAGCGTGCCGGCGCGCTCGATGGGCGTGTCCATGGGAGCGATCTATGCGACCTGGTTCACCGTGCCGGTTTGGTGCGCTTTCGTCTTCGTGTATCTGACCCTGCGGTTGCTGCTTCCCGAACAACCTGCCTGGAAACGCGCGTTCCTGCTGCTGCTGATTCTTATCTTCTGGGAGCCGTCGTTGCGCAATGCGTTCCCAGTTCTTCTCTTCGCCATCTTCCTGCGCGGTTGGTACGCGGTCATCGAGGGACGAACGAGAACCTACGCTTTCGGAACCGTTGCTGCCCTGCTCTGCGTCATCGCGTTCCTGATCGCATCTGACACCGGCGTCTATTCGGCGGCAGCGTGGCTGGTTGCGACCGCCGCAGTGGTCTTCGAGGCTCGCCGGGACCAGCGCATCGCCGGGAAATTTCTCTTTACGCTGGTGGCGTTTGTGCTGTCGGCTTTGGTTCTCGCGCTCGCCGTCAACGCCGCCATGGGCTCGGCCTTCGACTTTCACTTCTGGAGAGACAGCGCCCAGATGGTGAGCGTGTATCGCTGGGCCACTCCAGCGGCGATGACCGACGCCGGCACCGTTCGTCTGCTCGGAACGCTGTTCGCCGGGGCGGCATTGTTCCTTCTTCGCGCGGTTACACGCCGCAACCAGCGAGCCGCCATCACTGAACGCACCGGCTTTCTGCTGGGCGGATTTGCCTTCGCCCTGGTCATGCTGCAGAGCGCCCTGGTGCGTTCCGACATTGGGCACGTTGTCATCGCCGCGTTTGCCATGGTGTGTCTGTCGGGCACGATCCTGTTCTCGTTTGAAGCGGGCGGATTCTCTGCCTTGGCCCTGCTGTTGGCGGTCGCATGCTCCATGCTCTTTTCCCGTCCGGCGTTTCGGCCGTCCACAGTAATTCGTCTCGTTGAGCAAGTGCGTCATCCTTTGACCGCATGTCCAGCCGGCTTCCGCGAATTCGATCGCGGCTGCTTTGCCCCGGAATTCACCGCCATGCTTCAGTCCGCCTCAAGCTATATCGCCCAGCACAGCGGGCCGCAAGACCGCATGGTGGTCTTCCCTTACCAGACGAAATTCGGTATCGCCTCGCGCCGCAATGTCGCCGGAGGCCTGATGCAGGCCTACACCGCGAGTGGGCCGTACCTGTCGCAGCTTGAAATTGCCGGACTGGAGAGCGCCTCGGCTCCGACTGGCCTTTACCTGCCCGACGCCGACATGCGCGACCTCTCCGATACCGACTTGGTTCGCTGGCGCAACCTCGACCTGAGCCTGCCCGTAGACGGGACCTACAACTTCACCCGCACTCCAGAGGTTTGGTTTTGGATGCTGCGGCATTATCGTGCTGAGGGGCAACTTTCGACCTGGCGTTTTCGGCTTACTGCGCGATGACTCTCGCGCGTCGCGCATCTCGATGCAACCGCAAACGCTCGGCCTGGCAGCGCAGACCTACCCAATCCACGAGCGGAGCTCAGTGACGGATCTCGGTGTTCCAGATTGGCCGTCCGGCGCCGATTTTCTGCGCCTGCGCCTGACCGTCCGCTACGGCTTCTGGTGGAAGCTCCGCAAGCCCGAGCGCATGCAGTTGGAGATCACCCGCGCCGACGGCAGCAGCGAGCTGCGCTGGTTTATCGCGCAACCCAACGTCTCCACGGACGTGTGGTTTTATCCTTGGAGCCCGCCGGACCTGGTCCACTATCTCGATGCGGACGAAAGCACATGGCGCACCACGCCGCGATCGGCGATTACCCGGCTGCGTATTCAGTGTGTCGCCGCTGGATTGGGTTTCGGTAACGCCCGACGCAATCGTCGTCGAGGCAGCCGACGCGGTGCGGTTGGCGATGAATCCGTAGAGAAAGGTGGCGGGCAGCTCTGTTGTTTTCCGTTTCCTCGGCGGTGTTGCAAAGCGCATCAGCACGATGCGAAATGCAACAGCGCGATTCAGCGAGATCGAATTCGATCTAACCTGCTGATTTGGCTGGTCGCTCGCCGGCAGGTCGCCGACAGAAACCGTATTCCCCGCGTTTTTCCGTTGCAGAACACAACAAAACGCCGCGTTGCAAAATACAACTCCCCAGTTGATGCAATCCACAACACACTTCTCCAAACCCAACAATCATTGTCAGTTGTGCGTGCGTAGGGAAGCGATTTTCAGCGCTCGCCGTTATGGTATGCCGAATGCCTTATAGAAAGTGCCAGCGCAAAGCAGAAAGGCGCGGCAAGATCAACTCCCTCGGACAGCGAGGCAGGAGGCGGATCATGACAGTTCTACTGGTTCTGGCGATGTTCGCAATCTTCCTTACCATTGATTATTTCTACTCCAAAGCAAAACATCCGGTCCTGCAAGTAGCCCCGGCCATGCGCAAGCACGCAGTCGCGGCGCCGCGGATGATACCCAGCCTGGTCGGCGGCTTCTCCGTTCCCGAGAACCTGCGCTACCATCCCGGGCACACCTGGGCGTTGAGTGAGAGTCCCAACCTGGTTCGCATCGGCATCGACGACTTCGCGTCCAAGCTGACGGGCAAGATCGAGCACGTCACGCTGCCGCAACGCGGCCAATGGATCCGCCAGGGCCAAAAGGTATGGAGCATAGTGCGCAACGGGGTGAAGGTGGACATGGTCTCGCCGATCGAAGGCAGCGTGTCCGACATTAACGAAGCGGTCGTCAGCGACCCCTCGCTGGCCGGCAAGGACCCCTACGGCGAAGGCTGGATGGTAACGGTGCAATCCCCCGATGCCAAGACCAACTTCCGCAACCTGCTGGGCGGCGCGCTCGCCCGCTGGTGGACCGAGGAATCCGCGATGCGGCTGCAGCGGCTGGTTCCCAACGCCCTCGGCGCCCTGGCGCAAGACGGTGGCGTGGCCATCGACGACGTGGCCAGCCTGATCCCCGACGAGCAATGGGTGAAGATCACCCGCGAGTTCTTCCTGTCCTAACCTCACTGCCGTCGCCCTCACGCCCCGGAGTGCAGCCTCCTGCTCCGGGGCGTTTTATTTTGTCTGCCGGCGGTCCGCCATCGGCTGGGGACCCTTCGTGTTTGACAGCCAATCACGCTTCGCAAAGCCACGTCACAATCCCTTGTGCGCCCGGTCACTGAACCATAGTGACGAGCCGCGTTACAAAGAGCATGTGAGGCTTCGAAGATCCGGATCCAGACCTTCCTCTTAGAAGGTCGAACTTCGCTGGCGGCAGGTGAGCTTATGTTGACATTCGCGATTTTCCCCATCGTTCTCTTCTTCCTTGGCGCAGCTCTGGTAACCGGTCTGCCGGTGGCCTTGAGCCTTCAATCCTATTTCCAGAATCGCGGACGCCAATCCGCCATCTGCCCCGAAAACGGAGCGCCAGTCGACATCGAGGTGGATCGCAAATACGCATTCTGGACGGCATGGCGCGGCCAGGAGCACTCCCGCTTGCAGTCGTGCACCCGCTGGCCGGAGAAGGGCGATTGCGGCCAGGAGTGCCTGGCGCAGGTCGATCCTTCCCCGGAGAACGTCGAGCGGCTCATGCTCGGCTGGCACAAGGGCAAGTCGTGCGCCATCTGCACCCGCGCCATCACGCCCGCCGATTGGCGGCGCGGCCGCCTGGGTTGGCTCGACCAGCAGTACAAGCTGGTGGAGCTACGGCAGGTGAACCTGAAGCAACTGCAGTCGGCGCTGGCAGAGATGCGTCCGCTGTGCTGGACCTGCCATCAGGAAGAGCGCGTCCGCCAGGCAGTACCGCCGCGGCTGCTCAAGGGCGATCGGCTGGCAATGGAGCCAGCGGTGGCCCGGCTGTCGGGTGAAGCTGAAGCATTGTAGGTGTGGCGGATTCGTCCGCCACAGCGCCATTTCGCCGATAAGGGGAACGCGCTCCCGTTCCCCTTTTATGTTGGTCGACGCTTGTAGGCGAGCCTGTTGCCTAGCCTACGGCGCGAAGTAGCTGGAGATGTCCAGGATCAGTTGCGTCAGGCCGTCAGCATAGGCATCGATCTTGCCACCCGTCCCCGCCGGCACAATCGCCATATTCGAGGTAACTGCTCCGTCGAGCGCGTTTAGCGTCGACACCACCGGCTGGCCGGTCCCGTCGGGCCATAACGTCAGGTAGCCCAGCAGGCCGGAGGGCACCACGGTCGCATTCAACACGTAAGCCTGCGCCTGCGAAGGCACGCCGCATGGACTGCCCAGGACGTCTACAGGCGGACTCAGGGTTCCATTGAACGCTCCATTGCCACTGCGAGTATCCAGCACACGACAAGGTGTTAGCGCAAACAGGGACAGTCCACCCTGGCCCCGAGCTGCGAAGTATCCGTCGATATCGATTACCAGGTCAATGTCGTTGGTGGGATAAACCGAGATGTCTCCGCCATCGCCTCCCACCACGATCGCCGCATTCGCCGTTACGGCCCCCGTCGGGGCATTCAGGGTGGAAACCTGTGGCCGGGCCTGTCCCGCCGGCCATACCGTCAGATAGCCAAGCGTGCCTCTGGGCAATGCGGTGACATTCAACGAATAGGCCTGCGCAGCGGGCGGTATGCTGCAGGAAGTTGCGTCCAGAATAGGGAAATCGCGGTCATGACCACCCTGAAGGTAAGGTCCTCCCAGCCAGCCATCGGGATTCCGTGTATCCGCCACTCGGCATGGCGAAAGCGGATAGAAGGTGAGCGTGGTGTTACCGGCCGGAGTGAAGTAGCCGTCGATGTCCAGCACCACATCAGTAGTATCGCTGGCGAAGACGCTCACCGCTCCGTTGCCTCCGGCCGGCACGATCGCCGCATTAGCTTTAACCCTACCGTCCAGTGAATTCAATGTGGAAACCAACGGCTGCTGCTGTCCGGCTGGCCAAATCGTGAGATATCCCAGTGGTTCGTGCGGAACCACGGTGACATTGAGGGAATAGGCACCGGCGGTATTGGGAATTCCACAATTGAGGTTATCGGGAATGGGAAAGTTCCGGAAGGTCCCACCTTGAATTGGGGGCCCGCCGAACTCGCCGTCCGGATTGCGCGTGTCCACCAGACGGCAGGCCGTCACCGGAACGAATTGCAGGGAGTGCGACTGGAGGTTCACCGACAGGCTGAAGACCGTGCCACTACCGTTAGCCCCGCCTTCATAGGTTGTCCCGTAGAACCTCCCATCGGTGGCTTGCACAAGCTTGCCGTAAGGAAGTATGCCATCAGCGCAATTCGGCTGAGAGCAAAAGTCATACAGCGTCGTCAGCGTGCCCGCGTGGGTGATTTCGAAGACCGTGCCACAGCCAAGACCGCCACAATAGCCATGGCCCCCGCCTCCGTTTGTTGTCCCGTAGAAGTTGCCATCGGTGGCCTGCACCAACTCGCCGTAAGGGCCATCGCCGTCGGTACAGTTTGTTGTGGAACAAAAGTTGTACAGTGTGGTCAGTATGCCCGCGGGAGTGATCTTGAACACCGTGCCCCCGACAGGTATCGGGTAGCCACAGTAGCCATGAGGGCCGCCCCCGCTTGTAGTCCCATACAAGTTGCCGTCAGTCCCTTGCACCAGACCTGCCTCGGGATAGCAGCCGTCACTATTGTTGAAGCTGTAAAGCGTGGTCAGCGTGCCCTGCGGGGTAATTTTGAAGACCGTGCCACAGCCGTTATAGGAAAATAATTGACAGTTGCTGCTGGTCCCGCCTGCAACCGCTGTGCCATAGAAGTTCCCGTCACTGCCTTGCGCCAAGGTCCGAGGGTACGCGCCATCAGCGCAGTTCTGTAGGGAGCAAAAGAAGTAAAGCGTGGTCAGTGTGCCCGCGGGAGTGATCTTGAACACCGTGCCGCCAAACTGGCCGTTGGCTGTGCCGTAGAAATTCCCATCCCTGCCCTGCACCAGCGTGGCGGAAGGGTCGGAGCCATCACGACAGTTCGGCTGCGAGCAAAAATTGTAAAGCGTGGTAAGAATGCCTCCCGGAGTGATTTTGAAAACCGTCCCACACCCGACACGGCCTCCAAAATCGCAACTAGGGTCATCGTTGGCTCCGCCCTGGCCAGTTGTCCCATAAAAGTTACCGTCACCGCCTTGTACCAGCCCCGCGTCAGGGATTGCGCCGTCGGCGCCGTCGAATGTGTGCAGCGTGGCCAGCGTACCGCTTGGGGTGATTTTAAAGACAGTGCCGTCGGCATAAGCCCCCTCGTCGGAGCTCGTTGTCCCGTAGAAGTTACCGTCGGTGCCTTGCCACAGTCCGGCGTCAGGCCAAATGCCGTCACCGCAGTTCGGTTGAGAGCAAAAGCTGTAAAGGGTAGTTAGCGTTTGTGCCGATGAGGCAATCGCCGTCGCAGCAAAGAGCGCAAAGAGGACACAGATTATTTTCGATGGGCTAAGTTTCCCCACATTGGCCTCCCTTGGCAGACTCGCTGCGAATTTTGGATGAGGAATAGGCTGGGACACTGTTCCGTCCCAGAACAACCCGCAATTGTGCGCTCCTTGAACTCGCGGTTGTCCCGTCGATTACCGTCACCGTCCCGTTGAAGGTCTGACGGGTAGGATCGTTGCCGCATAGGTTGACTACATAGGTCTTGTTGGTCACGGGATTCACCGTCACAGCACTGGGCCCGATGCCTACGGGAACCCTTGCAATCACAACCTGACCGACGGCGGACGGTATCGAAATACTTGCCGAGACGAATGCCAGAAGGCAGACCAGAAGAAAACGGCGAGTGCTTTGCACGGACTACCCCCAGTGGAACAGATTGGAGAACGAGCTCGCGACTTGCCGCCGTTTCAGTACGCAACCGGAATGCCATCGGAGTTTCCAGAATGGAATCATTCCTTTGGCCCCAGAACCGCCCTGCAGGACGCCGCTACACCTCACTCAATCGGATAAGGAATAATCCAATCGGTTTGGCACCAAGGTGTTGCATTCGGAGCCTCCCGCCTTACTGTTATGCGGTGTCGGGTGCCCAAAGTTTTCGCCGGCGGTCTAGTTATTCTTACCGCCCCGACTCGGAACTTCGCCTTCTCACATGCCAATGCTGGTTACCTTCGTAACCGCCCCCGCTCCCATATCACTGACTTTTCCCTTGACATATGCTTAAGCTGAGAGCGTGGTGAGGTGCGCCTAGTTGCTAGTTGCTTTTCAAACATAGACCCTCGAGAAACGTAGGAACACCATATCCGCTGGTGGCTAAGAGCCAACCGCCTTTCGCGAAACACGAACCGCAGATCCCTCCGCTCGGACTAAAGTCCTGGGTCGGGATGACGGTAAGAAGGGTTGCAGTCGTCTGTCGGGATGACAGTAAGAGGGGGATTAGAGTCCTCGGTCGGGATGACATCAGAAAGAGGACAACAGTCCTCGGCCGACCGGCAGCGACTCTGGCGAAAACCGAAGAGCGAAGAGCGAATGGCGACCAGCGACCAGCGAAACACGAAAGAGAGGGTCTTATGCCGATCAATCATTGCCGTCATATTAAGGAAGACGGCGTCTTCTGCCAAGATGCCCCGCTGCGCGGGCGTGAATATTGTCGCTTCCATCTGCGGGCGCTGGGACGCCGCATGCGCATGGCGCGCGAGCGGGCGCGCCGCGAGCCCCACGTTCTCACCTTGCCAATCCTGGAAGACATCAACGCGGTGCAAGTAGGGCGCATGCAGGTGCTGGACGCGCTCGCCTCCGGCCAGCTCAACGAGCGCCGCGCCGGGCTGCTGCTCTATGGCCTGCAGCAGGCCTCCAGCGACCTGCGCAGCACAACGGCCGTCCCGAGCCTTGGCGTCTACGACGAGTCCGACACCACTGAGCGCGCCGATGACTATCCCGGCTTCGAAGAAGAGTTCGGTCTGGCCCAGGATCTGGACCTAACGAAGCCTCCCGAGGTGGTGTTCCCCGCCGCCACGGCCACCCCAGTCACCGAAGCCAAGCCATCGCTCTATCGCAGCAACCCCTGGCAACGTGTTAACCCCGAGGACATTGATCTGGAAGAAATCCTGCTTACTCAGGGAGAGCAAGCCTATCAGAAGCGGTCCGGCGAATTGGGAGCCAAGCACTGGAAACAGATGGAGCGGGAGCGGCGCCAGGTGGCCGAAGCTCGCCACGTGCTGGAAGCAGCCCGCCGCAACGGAACGCAGTGGAACAGCGGCAAGCTGAAAGAGCACTACGAGAAGCTGTGGGCAGAAGCCGAAGCCAAAGAGAAGGCCGACCGCGACGAGCTCGCCGCCATGCGGGCGGCAGCCATGGCCGCCAAGAAGTCGCCGGAGATGGAGACTGCGCCGCTCACAGACGACGCCGCCAAGAAGCCGTCGGCAACGGAATCTGCTGGCGAAGCGGACGCCACGAGCGCGCCGCGGAAGAAGAGCGGAACCGAGTAACCAGGACGCGTTCGAGCAGTCTCTTGGTTGGCGCATTTGCCAGCGGCGGAGCAGCGGTGGAGCACGCCTTCAGGCGTGCCATTGTGAGCTCCTGTTAGGGAATGCGCTTTAGCGCCGCGGTGAGGATTTTGGCGTGTACCTCAGCGGCTGAAGCCGGGGGGCGGGCGGTTGCTCCAAATGCAGCGCTGAAGCGCCGCGCCACCGCGGAATCGGACTTAGGCAGTTGAGTCTCGCGGCAAACGATCGGGAGGTGACAGAGACGAGTCCTACGTTGTGGGACGACAGAGCTTAAGCCTAGCGTGTGCCGGGGTCCCCAAGCCGCGCCGCTGTTGCGCGGATTGGGGTGTGTAATCCGCGGGAAAGCATGATAAAGGCATCCGGGTCCCGTAGGGACGACACAGGTTCGTCTGTTGTGCCTACGGCACTCGGGTTCGGGAGGGCAGCCAACCCAGCGATCAATCGCTGGGCTAAGCTCTGTCGCGCCTACGGGCTGGTGTTTGCCTCTTCGCGTCGCCGCCGGCGACGCATGAGACCTGATGAACGGCGAGATCACATTTCGGAGGAGGGCAAGCGATGAGGATTCCAGCGCTCCGAAATCAGACAAAGCAGAGGCCCATCCTGGACGGCAACTGGCGACTGGCTACTGACAACTGCCGCTAAACCCTTGCGGCTCAGGCATGTACCTATAAGCTGCACGGGATCAATTATTTGCGGGGATTTCTTGTCTAAGTCGTTGATTCCAGGTCACAGGGATGAGGGGTTCGTTGATACGCCCCTTGCGGACGGGAAGCAGCGGATGGTGAATAATAATCCGCCAGTGTTACCGCTTGGCGAGTGTGGGTTAGGATTGGGCCTGGCCGCAGGTCCCTTGCTTCCCCGGTATGACAATCTCGATGGTTGAACGGAGACTTCGATGAGTCGTTTTGGCGCGCTACTTTTCTTTGTGATCGTAGTGACCAGTGCTGCAGTGGCCCAGTCTGCCGCTCAGAGTAACAGCCAGACCCGGCCGGTCAAGAAGAACCCGCTGGCAGATTATGCCGGTATGTGGACCGGATCCTTTGAAGGAAAAACCTGGCTGACAGTCAAGCTCACGCTGCAAGCCGATCGCCTATCGGGTTCGATACAGCACGCGAGCCATCTTCAATTTAATGACTTGGGCGAGATCAAGAGCGTTAGCGAAGAGCAGTCCACTGAGGTGGTGCAAGATGCACAGATCAACCCCGACGGACTGCTGCTGACGACGAAAGAGCCCGACACGCAGGAGACCGATCATTTCACGATGAAGCTGACCGGTGAGTCCACCGCCGAGATCAAGATGAGTGCGATGAAGATGCCGCCCGGCATGCCAAAGATTAAGCCCTGGAAGTTGACCAAAGCTGGCGCAAGTCCGGCCCCGCAGCCGAAGCACTAACTCCTCTCCAAGGCGCCCGGCGAGCACCACTTTTGTGCTCAGCGGGATCCGACACAGGTGCCGACGCAGAACCGTTGAAGCGCTCCCCAACTCTCCCAAGCTGACAGGCTGCCGAATCCACCTACTGCAACTGCTTTGGAATTAGCCAGTTAGCCAGTACATCCAAAATACACCTCCAGTACACCCACAGATTACCGCTGGTGCATAGATTCGCTCCAGCGATCCGCCCTATTGTGCTCTCACGAGAGCGGGAAATCGGGCCAACAAACTCGACGAGCTCTTTAGGAAGAACCCAAACCGGAGGCGGGATAACCGCCCGACCTCCGGTGAGCAACGTAGATGTTACACAACCACAACCCGGCGCCGCTCGACTTTCGACCGTCGCCATTAACCCATGACCAAAAGGAGGTCATCATGAAAACGCACACTTCAGAACAGCACACGAACAGCGTAGGTATTCGCTCGCAGGTCATTTCCCACAACCAGAATCGCAAGAGCACGCAGCGCTTCGGCTGGCTGCGACTGGCAGCCGCCTGCGCGACGGCAATCGTACTGACAGGAACAGCCTCGGTGGCGCGGGCGGCGTCTTGCGACCCGGCTCCCAGCTCGACAATGGTGGCCTGGTACTCGTTCGACGAGCCATCCGGCTTCACCTCAGGAAACCTCGCAACTCAAAACAGTGGAACTTGGGGAGGCGGTGTCACTGCTGTTCCAGGAATCGTGGGCGGGGCCGTCAGCTTCGACGGCGCCTCAGGGTACATCGATTCTCCTTCTTCCCATGTAACCAACTTTGGTCCGGGCACCAACGCCAGCTCGTGCGGTGGTGCGTACTCGACTTGTCAAGGAGACTTCTCGATCGCCGTGTGGATTCAAGTTCCCGCTGACCTGGATAACTCGGTGAAAACCATCCTGGACAACCGAAGCGGCTCTGCCCCAAACCTTCATGGCTACAGTATGTACCTGTCGTACGATAGGTTGGGGATCCAGCTTGCCGACGGGGGCGCGCATGGCGGGTTCACGAACTACGAAGTCACCAACCCACTGGGTCTTAAGGGCACGGGCTGGCACCATTTAGCGGTGACCGTGGATCGGACGGCGGCACAGGGGATCGTCTTCTATCTGGATGGAAATCCGGTAGGCTTCGCGAATCCAAAGAACCGGAAGGGCTCTCTGGTAAGTGACAGTCCTCTTCGGATCGGAGCCAACACGGCAGACTCTCCGTTTACGGGATGGTTCCTCGGTGATATGGATGAGTTGCAGATGTGGAATCGATCGCTGACAGCCATTGAAGTGGCGAACATCTACGGGGCCATGTCGAACGGTGTTTGCAAGCCGTAATCGACCCGGTGCCCAGTCAGTTAGTGCCTACGGACCCTAGGTCACGCATAACCCTGAGCGGTGCGCAAGCACCGCTCTTTCTGTTTCGGGACTCTTCTGGGCAGTGGAGCGAGTGCCTAGGAACCAGCTCCTCAACTGGGTCTCCGGCGACCGCCGATTTTGCGCTCCTAGGGTGCTGGAGAGGCGAATCTATTCAGCCCAGCATTGAGTGGGAGATTAATCCATGCCTCGTAAGAGCTGCTGATTACCCACTTGCAGCCCCTTTAGAATCTGCCAGTTAGCCAGTACACCCAAAATACACCCACAGATTACCGCTGGTGCATAGATTCGCCCAGCGATCCGCCCTATTGTTCGCTCTTGGGAGCGGGAAATCGAGCCAACAAACTCGACGAGCTCTCTGGGGGAACGCGAACCGGAGGCCGGGCAAACGTCCCGCCTTCGGGTAGCGAGGCTAGCGCCCCCCCGATCCGTCGGGCTGAAGCCCAAGAATGAGAAAGCGAGGTCATCCATGAAAACGCAAGGTACTGAGATAGCCGATACCCAAGGGGCTGCGATGAAAGCTGAAGAACCTCCAACCGGACGACCGACGTTCGGGCCTTTTCTGAAGCTCATGCTGATGCTGGGGGAACGCAGGATCTGGCTGGAGAGCGAAGTGTTCCCTTGTGCCACTGTAGGACCATCCCTCTCGACCGCGGTCAACGGAACACCGGGGTCGGTCATGAGTGGACCATTTCACACACTGCCGCTCGCCCTCGGCCCGTTCCTAACCATGATTTTGATGCTGGCGGAGCGGAAAACTGCCGAGCAGCGGCCCTCCCGGCTCAGTTCGATCATGCCGCCAAGCTGGGGCCGCTCTGGGGGTGCTGGCGGTCAATGAACCCCGGAAGCAGGCAAAGCAGGATTCTGCTCCCGTAGACCCGGTGGCAAACGACCAGTTTCGTAAACCATGCGGACCCACAAGTCCGCACAACCACAACCCGGTGACATTCAAGTTCGACCGTCACCACAACTTCGTGACCAAAAGGAGGTCATCATGAAATCACATACTAACCCAAGGGATGTCCGGGCTGTACAAAAGATAGTTAAGACCGCTTTGCTGATGGTTGTTGCCACCATGGTGCTCTCAGTGGTACCGCTAAGCAGCGCTCAGGGGTTGCCGGGACCTATTCCGGTTCCCTTCCCGACCAACCCTTTTCCCATCAACTGGCCCTCCGGTTGCATCTTTGGGTGGTGTCCACCTAGCACTTGGAGTCAATACCGCAAGGACGTGATCCATAGCGGGCTGAACAGCAGTGAAACCAAAATCAACCTCAAGAATGTGGGGACTCTGGCCGTAAAGTGGAGCGATACTACCTACGCATCGGGCAACTCGTCCCCGGCGGTGGTATTCGACGGTGCGTTCACAGGAGCACCGCACGGGCTCTACGTGGGAACAAACTATGGCACCATGCTCGCTTATGATGCCGACGGCGTGAAGGGTTGCAGTGGCAAAACCTGTTCACCTCAGTGGAGTGGCTCTAATTTCAACAACAACGAGAACTCGTCGCCCGCGGTGTACGCCGTAGTCGTTCCCGGTCAAGCTCCGCGTTGGATGGCCTTTATCGCCGGGGACATTGATGTTGAAGCCTACGATGCGAAAACCGGCGCTCTTGTATGGACCGGGACCTACGGTGGGAATTCGGCTGGCGCACCGATCATCTCTTCTCCCGCTTACACCTGGGTGGACCTCGGAAATGGAGTCACGCCCGCCCTATTCGTAGGATCGAGCAGCGGCTTCGTTTATGCCTTTGATGTCAGGGCATGCATGTCAAAATCGGCCTGCAGCCCGACCTGGACGTCGGCACCGATCGCCAACGCTATCAAACACCCCCCATTCACGTTTTCCTCGCCGGCTGTGCAAAGCAACAGAGTCATCGTTGCCGCCAGCGTGGGTCCTCAAGCCCAGATTGTGGCTTTCGATGCTACCACTGGCAAGATAAGCTGGGTCTATTCCGAGCTTTTCTTTGGATGGGATGGCTCTTCCCCGGCCGTGTACAACGGTGTGGTCTACGTCGGGGTGACCGGGTATGATGCGAACGGTCACTATGGCGCTCACTATCTTTATGCTCTGGACGCCAACAACGGCAATTTGAAGTGGAGATATACCGCCGATGGCGCGATCTTGTCGTCTCCAGCGATCTCGGCCGACGGCCTCGTTTATTTCGGCACCCAGGCCGGCAGCGTCTACGGGATCGATGCCAGCAGCGGCTCGTTTCATTGTTCCGCGAGCCTAGCCAACAGCATCGGATATTCTTCGCCCTCCCTTGCCAACAACGTGCTCTACATTGGCGACGAAGGCGGAAATTTGGACGCCTTCGACGCTAGCAAGTGCAAGAGCGCCGGCGCCCTCACCTCGCTTCTGAACCTCTCCCTTTCGGCCGCTCCGATTGAGTCTTCCCCTACTGTCGCCAACGGGATGGTTTACTTGGAAGCCCAGGACGGGCTGTTTGCCCTGGCTCCGTAAACAGCAGTTAGGGCCGCACGTAAGGCGAGGCGCCCCACCCAATCCGCTTTTGCTTGGGTGGGGCGCGCCTCCCTAACATTCACGCGCAACCGCATTCCCATGCGCTCCCGCTTCCGCCCCGTCCACTCCGATTCGATCTCTACCGCACCTTCCTCTCAAGTCATGTAGTGCCGAAAGCTGCTCCACAGCCAGTCCTCTGGTTTCTCTACCAATCCCCGCTTCACTGGATTACGATGCATGTATCTCAATTTCTCAATCCGCTTCTTCCGTGTCCATACCTTGAAGTCATAGTAACGGGCTTGCCAGAAGTGCTCGTTCCTTGCGATCAGGCGGCGGGCCACCGACTGTTTCATCGCCTGCAAGGCCCGCGCCAGCGTGCCCCTTTCCGGCTCGCTGACCAGCAGGTGCACGTGCTCCGGCATGACCACGTAGCCCACAACATAGAAGTCGTATTGGCGGCGCGCCTGTTCCAGAGCCAGTTCGAACCATCGCTTCGCGTACGCATAGTCCAGAAGTGGGTGTCGACGATAGCAACTGAAGGTTACGAAGTGCAGATCACCGGCTTGTTGGTACCGCTTCAATCCCCAAGGCACAAACGCAGCATACGCCGATCACGGAGGAGAAGTCTGTGATCTATAACGAAAATCCCCACTCAAGCAAAAGCGGCTTGGAGCCTGCCCTGAGCGCAGTCGAAGGGTGGGGCACCCCCACCCCCTCAGCATGGTTGCCTGGGCCACCCGCCCCGTCTCTTTATCACCTGCTAGGCAGGGACGAGAACTTACGCCACTGTTCCTCAATCTCCGAAATTGCCAGCGGCGATCAAAAGATAGTCGAAAGCCATCATGATTCCGTAGAGGAGAAGCAAACTACGATGGACTCCTTTACTGAACAGTCCAGCCAAAATCATGACCAGCCAGGAGATAAGTATTATGCACCCAACAATAGCGGTGAAGACTTGGCGCGTGGTACCCGGATATGGCCGTTGCACTACCAAGAAGCCTACCAGGATGGCGGTGAGCGCTACTGCACCTGCCACGTATCCCACAAAGGCAAAGAAGCGGCGGCGATCTATATTTCGCTGCCTCTGGCTGATTACGAGACCCGAGACTAGCGGCACCGCCACGATGAAGCTAATCACCAGTACTAGCATCCTTACCTCATTAGTTGCTCAAATGACAAGGTAGCCGGGTCATTTCGCAAATCGAAAACAACGGCTCAGCCAGGCGGGTGGCCCGGCCTACCATTTCGGGGGTGCCCCCACCCAAGCCGCTTCTGCTTGGGTGGGGTAGTTCCCTAAGCTTCACGCGCAACTGCATTCCCATTCGCTCCCGCTTCCGCCCGGTCCACTCCGACTCGATCTCTACCACACCTTCCTCTCCCGTCATGTAGTGCCGAAAGCTGCTCCACAGCCAGTCCTCTGGTTTCTCTACCAATCCCCGCTTCACTGGATTGCGATGCATGTATCTCAATTTCTCGATCCGTTTCTTCCCTGTCCACACGTTGAAGTCATAATAGCGGGCCTGCCAGAAGTGCTCGTCCTTTTCGATCAGGCGGCGGGCCACCGACTGTTTCATCGCCTGCAAGGCCCGCGCCAGCGTGCCCCTTTCCGGCTCGCTGACCAGCAGGTGCACGTGCTCCGGCATGACCACGTAGCCCACAACATAGAAGTCGTATTGGCGGCGCGCCTGTTCCAGAGCCAGTTCGAACCATCGCTTCGCGCACGCATAGTCCAGAAGTGGCTGTCGACGATAGCAACTGAAGGTAACGAAGTGCAGGTCACGAGCCTGTTGATAGCGCTTCAATCCCCAAGGCACAAACGCAGCATACGCCGATCACGGAGGAGAAGTCTGTGATCTATAACGAAAATCCCCACCCTCTTGAGGGCCGCCGGGACCCTGCATGACGCCATCGAGCGAAACAAATGCAGTTGCTATGATTTTCCTCATGACTGAATTCTTTCGAGTCCTATCTGATTTTGCCCGTCAGGCCTGGCGATGACGCGCGGACTAGATGCGCCATACAGCTTCGATGGTGCGATGGAAGACCTGATGTGGATCGGTAGCGGACACTGCTACCGATCACACCGCCTTCAATCCGTGGATGCAAGTGCGGCTACTTGTTGGCGGTCTGATTCGGCAGCTCAGCCCGTTTCGCTACTTTGTGCTGGATCTGCTCTTCGGTCAGGATGGGTGCGAAGTCTTCCATCTCAAAGACCTGGCGGATTTCGACTTCGTAGTCGCCGGCGCCGCAGTTGGGGCCACGCTTGACCCACTCGATGGCCTCTTCGAGGGACTTGACCTGCAAGATCGAGAAGCCGGCGATGAGCTCCTTGGCCTCGGTGAAGGGGCCGTCGACGACGGTACGAGACTTGCCGGAGAATTTGACGCGTGCGCCTTTGGAGCTGGGATGGAGGCCATCGAGGGCAAGCAGGACGCCAGCCTTCATGAGCTCTTCGTTGTACTTGCCCATCTCGAGCAAGAGCTGTGGATCGGGGAGGGCGCCTTCTTTTTCTGCCTCCGGGGTTGATTTGACGATGACCATGAATCGCATTGCGAAATCTCCTTTGGGTTGAGCGATAGTTGGGTGGCTTGAACTCAGTTTGAGGGCGCAGTTGGATCGCTGTTGCTCCCTATCGTACTGGCTCTCTGCTGATACGTCGAACGGGGTGTGGCCGAATCGACATGAGAACGGAATTTAATTAATTATTTTTCGGGGAGACGAAGGACGGTCTAAATTACTGCCCCGAACATCGTAGCCGAAGACCTCAACTTAGCAGTATTGTCAATAATTTACAGCGCTACAGCAGGTGCCGTACCGTAGCGGCGGCGACGTTTCGCAGGGCCGGGTGTTTCCCATATTGGGAGCCCTTTACAAATCTTTACACGAAATCCTGTAACGCTTTTTTGCCTGACTGCGTTTGTTTATGTGGCCCGGCTTTTAGCACGGCGGTGACTGCAGCGATCCATCACTCCTGATCCAACGGAACCGATGGCATCATCCCGCCGATGCTAGAATGGCCGGTCAGCGCTGCTCCTGCATCTCGCCGAATCTAACGGCATCTACTGAACATCGCCTTTCTGAGAGGACCCATTTATGGCTACTACGCTTGCACCCACCCGCGAAGGTCTGAGAGACGTTAGCATTCCTACCCAATTCAAGAACGAACCGTCGGTTGACTTTAGCAACCCCGAGAATGCGCGTCGCATGCGCGCTGCCATCGAGAAAGTTCGCTCGGAACTGGGCCGTGAGTACGACCTCGTCATTGGTGGACGCCGCATCAAGACCACCGAGAAGACAACGTCGCTCAACCCTGCCAAACCGTCGGAGACTGTCGGCGTACATCAGGCGGCAGGCGCTGCTGAAGTCGAACCTGCAATGCAGGCAGCGCTGAAGGCATTCGAGAGCTGGAAGTATGCCTCTCTCGAAGAGCGCACTGGCCTGCTGTTCCGTACCAGTGCCCTGATGCGCGAGCGCAAGTTCGAGCTGATGGCGTGGATGGTCTTCGAGGTCGGCAAGAACTGGGCTGAGGCCGATGGCGATATCGCCGAGCTGATTGACTTCTGCGACTTCTACGCCCTGGAGGCGATTCGCCTATCCAAAGCCGCGCCGCCGGTGCAGTTGCCAGGAGAACGGGATTGGCTACGCTACATTCCGCTGGGCGTTGGCGTGGTTATTCCTCCGTGGAATTTCCCCGGCGCCATCATGGGCGGGATGACACTGGCGTCGATAGTATGCGGCAACACCGTCATCCTGAAGCCGTCGAGCGACTCGCCGACCATCGCCGCAAAGTTCTTCGAGATTCTTGAGGAAGCCGGCCTGCCTAACGGCGTGGCCAACTTCTGCCCCGGCCATGGCAGCAGCTTTGGCAACGCCATCGTCGAGCATCCCAAAACGCGTTACATCGCCTTTACCGGCTCCAAGGAAGTAGGCCTGCACATCAACCGTCGCGCCGCCGAGCAGCAGCCCGGGCAGATATGGATCAAGCGCACCGTGCTGGAGATGGGCGGCAAAGACTCGATTGTTGTGGATGCCGACGCCGATTTCGACGCTGCAGTCGAAGGCGTAGCGGTATCGGCGTTTGGCTTTAGTGGGCAGAAGTGCTCAGCCTGCTCACGCGCCATCGTCGATGAGCGCATCTACGACCGCTTCGTGCAGCGACTGAGAGAACGCGTGGAGAAGATTACTGTTGGCGATCCAGCGCAGAACCCGAACATGGGCCCGGTAGTGAACGAGAAGTCGATGAAGTCGATTCTTGGCTACATCGACAAGGGAATTGCGGAGGGAGGACGCTTGATCACCGGTGGTGAGCGCGACACCGAAGCCGGCGATGGATACTTCATCAAGCCAACCGTGATTGCCGATGTTGATCCGATGGCGACCATCTCGCAGCAGGAGATTTTCGGTCCGGTGCTGGCGGTCATCAAGTCCCGCGGCTTTGAAGATGGCCTGGCCATCGCTAACAACACCGAGTTCGGCCTGACCGGCGCGGTCTATACCACCTCGGAAGACAAGATTGCCGTGGCCAAGGAGCAGTTCCACGTCGGCAACCTGTACATCAACCGCAAGTGCACAGGAGCGATGGTGGGCGCGCATCCGTTCGGCGGCTTCAACATGTCGGGCACGGACTCGAAGGCCGGCGGCCCGGATTATCTGCTGCTGTTTACCCAGGCGAAGTCGATTGGGGAGAAGATCGCAAGATAGTCGAAAGTAGTAATCGGAGCGTGATTGGTGGCCGGAGAGCAATCTCCGGCCGTTCCCTTCATCCCTGCAGTACGGACAGCACGTCTTTAAGCTCGATCCCGCACATTTCCTTTGGCGATGCCTTTGGTCGCGATGAACAAAGTTGAAACTGAGACAAACGCCCGCACCAAGGGGAGTTTCGCCGCCGCCGACACGCCATGTCGGAGCAGAGGCCGGACAGTTTTGATGAGGACGGGCTGAGAACCGCTGATGTTCTCTAGCGTCTGCGGCACGAAACTTAACCGTTGAACATGAAATCCACGCGCTTCGAGCAAGCTCATTGCTTGTTTCGGCCAATAGTTTCTTGCCACAGTTTCAATCGCCATGATTTTGCAAAGCGTTGATGGCAAGTAGTGAAGGAAAGGCAGCCACTTCCGCAGAGTGCCTCGAATCAGCAGGCCGTGGGTCTCGAACGGGTAGAAGCGATTCGGACAGAACAACAGGAACTTGCCGCCAGGTTTCAGCACGCGCCAGATTTCGCGCAAGGCGCCATCCTGATCGGGAACGTGTTCCAGTACCTCGTTCACAATGACGACATCGAAATGGTTGGAGGGAAACGGCATGTCGTCGGCGCTCACCTGAAGCGCCCGGTTGCGCAGCTCGGGATGTTGCCGCCAGCAATCTTGCAGCTTATTGGCGGCAGTATCGATACCCAAGGCGTTGGGCGTGTGAGCCAGCAAGCCGAGCAGATATTCTCCCCGGCCACAACCGACATCCAGCACAGAGTCTCCGTATGCGATGTGCCGCGCCATGATGGACAGACGCAGTGACCGATTGAGAGGGGTTGCGGTATCTCCGCCAACTGCTAAGGGCATGTACGCTCCAGAAATTACGGTCTGACAAGCAGCCTAGCTCAGGGTTGCATTCCGATGCTGTGATGCAAAGCACGAGCCGCAGTGCGCATATGTCATCGCCTGCGCAGCCCGAGTGCACATCGGCTCGGCTGCATGTGCGAAAATCGAGGCACACATCTGGAACCCAACCCAGGAGGACGCATGCGGGAAGTGATCGCGACCAACGACGGACCCAAGGCGATCGGGCCTTACTCGCAGGCCATCAAAGCGAACGGTTTCGTGTTTGTCTCTGGACAGGTAGCGCTCGATCCTGCGACGCAGCAGATCGTGCCCGGCGATGTCGCGGCGCAGACCGATCGGGCGCTGCGGAACCTCGCCGGCATTCTACGGGCCGCAGGCTCTTCACTGGACCGCGCGGTGAAGACCACTGTCTTCCTGAAGAACATGTCCGACTTCTCAGCGATGAACGAGGTCTATGGGCACCACTTCACCCAAGCGCCGCCCGCGAGGTCGACCGTCGAGGTCGCGCGGCTGCCTAAGGACGTTCTGGTTGAGATTGATGTGATTGCGCTGGGATAGAAATAAGTTCCTCCTGGCAGCGCACATTTGGCCGGTATAGGGGTCCTTCGACTCCGGCGGCCAAAGGCGGGCCGCCTCCGCTCC
This sequence comes from uncultured Acidobacteriaceae bacterium, assembly GCA_963782275.1. GTDB lineage: Bacteria > Acidobacteriota > Terriglobia > Terriglobales > Acidobacteriaceae > Bog-257. Next base: position 862,517 of record CAWAJA010000022.1, read on the forward strand.
GGATGACAAAGTTGAGTGTATGCGCATTCCGCCCCGATGAACGTGACCGATCGAATCTACGTCGCGGTGCACTTAGCGCTGACGGTGCTGGTCTGTGTCCGCTACCAGAATGTAGAGCACTGGCTGTGGTATGTGGTGTGGAACCTATGCGCGATTGCCGTGATTCGTCTTCTCGCCCGCAAACGGCGGGACGGCCTGGGGTGGGAGTTTGTCCACGACTGGCTGCCGGCCTTGTTCTTCGTCACGGTATTCGAAGAAGTTTCATTTTTGTCGCTCTCGATTCGAGGCGGCTGGCAGAACGAGCACCTGATAGCGTTCGAGTCTCTACTCTTCTCGGTCCCACCCGCGCTGTGGCTGCACGAGCATGCCTCATCCTGGCTAATTGAGTTCATGGAGTTCGGCTATTTCACCTTCTATCCGCTGTACCCTGTTTTTGGCGGAATGTTCTGGGCGTGGCGTGAACGACCGCGTTTCGCGGGCGCATTTCGCTGGCTCACCGACGCACTCAGCATCGGCTACGTCGTTTGCTATGCACCGTATCTCCTCTTCCCCACGCAGAGTCCCGCGAACCGGCTTGGAGTGCAACAGATCGCCAGTGGCCATGGAGGGCCGTTCCATGCCATGGTGCAACTCATCCAGAGCCATGGTGGCGTGCATGGCAACGCTTTCCCCAGCGCCCACATCATGCTGGCGTTTGTGGTGCTGGTTTTTGTGTACCGGCTCCTGCCGCGAGTTGCGCCTTGGCTGCTTGTGTCAATTCTCTTGATGTGCGTGGGAGCGGTGTATGACGGCTATCATTACGCTAGCGATGTTGTGGCTGGAGCGCTGATTGGGATCGTGGTGGGCCTTGCGTGGGTACGGAAAACCTGAGGCAATATGGGACTCCTTCGACTCCGGCGGCCAACGTTGGTCCTCCGTCGTTCAGGACGACAGAGAGACAGCACAAAATAAAACCCTCCCGATGTGGGGAGGGTCGGAAACACCAAGAAATTCTGAACCGCTAGGCCTTGACGACTTTGCCGCTGCGCAGGCAGGAGGTGCAGACGCGCATGCGCTTATTGCCGGTCTTGGTCTTGGCGTGGACCGGTCGCAGGTTGACGTTCCAGCGCCGCTTGGTGACGTTGTGTGCGTGACTAATGTTGTTGCCCGAGCGCGGCCGTTTGCCGCAGACTTCACAAACTTGTGCCATTGATTGACTCCAGATGATTACCGTGCTGGCTGGATAAACTACTATCATAGCGGATGGATGCCGGTTCCGGCAAACCAGTCGCGGTTCAGACGCTATAGAACACAACGCGGCCCGACGGATCGAGCTGTTGCAATAGATCGAAGTCCTTGAGGTTACGACTCAGAACAGTCAATCCGTATTTTCGGGCAGTGCAGAACAGGAGTGCATCGCTAAATACCCGATACCGATCGCCTGCTCCGTATCCCTGAAGTCGGGCCAAAACGCCTGTCAACAAGCCAGCCTCTCGCCAGATTTCGAGATCTGGTGCGATGGTCCTGTACGCGGGCCGTTGGTCAAGTACCGCCGCAATTGTCTCTATAGCGGCAGCTGTGCGTCGATCTCCAGGATCGAGAGCTCCGCAGCTGACCGCCAGCTCCATCTCGGTTACGGGCGAGTGCCAGGCGTCCGCAGCGCGAAGCACAAACTCCCAGTCCCTCGGGAACCGGTCTTGCAGGATGTCGATATAGACGGTGGTATCGTACAGCAGCTTCCGAGGAACATTCGTCAGGGAATGCAGAAAGGGCAACTCTGCGGCGCTCCGGCGAGTTAGTCGCGTGAAGCGTTTTTCTGGCTTGACCCTGCGCAGTGTGGACCTGACGTCACCAGCCAAGGTCAATGTCCCGCGGAACCGTTCCGCGCTGCGCAATCAGCCAATCCGGGTACTCATCTCCGACCGCCAGGTTGGCCAAGGCAACCTCAAGTAATTTCGTGTCGGAGTTAATTCCAGTACGGACCTTGGCTCTCTCTACCAATGCATCGGGCATACGCCCCCGGACCACTTTCGTCCGGGCGCCACGGAGCAGGCCGCGATTCTCTGCAACCTCCAGAAGTTCGCGGATTTTGCCGGGCCTTACGGCCACCTCTCGACGGCGGCCGCGAGCTGACTCCGGAGAAGCAGCGCGGGTGAGTTTCGACGCAGTCTTGTTCTTCGTTCTGAAAGGCATGAATGCGGAGCTCTTTCCCGCGTAGCACAATACCTGGTCAATTGTAGCACAAGAAGCGGTCCGCGTTCCCAAGAAACTGGCTGTTTCAACCGGCTTGCTGCTTCAACGGCACCTGATCCATTGCATCGGTGCTACACTGGCGCGGAATGGCGAAGAGAGTCCCAAGTTCCGGTGATCGTGGCAACGGCGAGTCGGTTGCGGCCGGGACTCTCTACCTCGTCGGCACACCCATCGGCAATCTCGAAGACATTACCTTGCGCGCGTTGCAAACATTGAAGGACGTGGACCTGATCGCCTGCGAAGATACGCGTCAGACCATCAAGCTGTTGAACCACTACGCCATCGAAAAGCCAACCGTCAGCTATCACGAGCATAACGAGCTGACGCGTGCCCCCGAACTGATTGTGCATCTGGAGAACGGCGACAACATCGCCCTGGTCACCGATGCAGGAACGCCCGGAGTGAGCGACCCCGGTTATCGGCTGGTAACCCTGGCGGTCCGTCATCACCTCCGTGTGGTGCCCATTCCCGGCGCCTCGGCGTTTCTGTCGGCGTTGATCGCCAGCGGGTTGCCAACCGATTCGTTTCGCTTCAGCGGATTCCTTCCCGCCAAGGCCGGCGCACGGCGCTCCGCGCTGGAAGCCATCCGCAACTCGCCGCGGACACAGATCTTCTACGAAGCGCCGCATCGGATTGTGGAGACTCTGCGCGACATTGCCGAGATTCTCGGGCCAGAACGCCACGTAGTGATCGCCCGAGAAGTCACAAAGCTTCATGAAGAGTTTCTGCGCGGACGTGCCGACAGCCTTCTGGAACAACTTGAGCGGCGCGGCGACGTTAAAGGCGAGATCACACTCCTGATTGGAAAAGCAGATGAGGCGCCTCAGGCGCAACGTCCTACACAGGAGGTTGCGCAGCGGGTACGAGAATTGATGCACGGAGCCGAGGAGCTCGAGGAAAAGGCCGCGCTGAAGCAGGCTGCCCGGGAGTTCGGACTGTCCAAGAGCGAGGCCTATCGCGAGTTGCAGAGAAGCAAGAGAGGGAAAGCATTCAGCAATTAGCATTCAGCACATCGTCTTTAGCATTTCGTGATGAGCCACATGGCATGGTCAGGTCGTACCTGTATTGCCGAAAAGCATAACTCGGACACCTACTTTTGCAGACTGCTGACCGCTATTTGACAATCGGGACAATGCTGCTCAACAATAGCAGTCAAGTTAGTATTCGCTGGGCAGCGCCATGTTCTGCCTGCGCCGCGTGGCATTCTGCCTCGCCGGCGACCCAAGGACAATCGTTATGGCGAAGATTCTTTGCGTGGACGATGACCAGCACATTGTCACGCTGAAGTGTGCCATTTTAGAGGCCGCTGGACACCAGGCGACCCCGGCCACCTCCGCGCAGGACGCCATCGGGAAGTTGGAACATAACAACTACGACGCTGTGGTGACCGATTGGCGTCTGGGTGACGGGGACGGCCGTGCCGTCGTGCTGGCTGCAAAGAAGCAATCTACGATGCCTGTGGTGGTGGTTTCTGCCTACGTGTCAGAGGCCTTTCAAGCGGCTGAGCCACTCGCCGATCTCTATCTGGAAAAGCCGGTCAACCCCGAAGAGTTGGTCACCATCGTCAACGAGTTGCTGAAGACTAGCGACCATCCCCAATAACTAGCCGTGATCGGGCTCAGTTGACCGCGGCTGACCTCGGAGTCGCAGCGATCGCCCGGGTATCCACCGGGGTTCCATTTCGCCTTTGCGCCGGCGGCGCGGGAACCGAAGCTGTGGCCTGGGCGAGGATCCGGTGATGGATGGTAAATAGCGCCAGCTCCAAACGGTCGGAGACGCCGATTTTATCGAAAATATTCCGCAAAGCGTTCTTGACCATCTGTTCGCTGGTGTAGAGCTGAGCGGCGATGTCGCGGTTCTTGAAGCCCTGCACAACCGCGGAAATGATACGCAACTCCCGGTCGGAGAGGCGGTCCCGAACGCGCGCCCCCACAAGGTCCTCGCTTACCTCACCGTCCATATTGGGGCTTTGCAAGAATGGTTCGCCGCGCGATAAGCGGCGCACTGCCTCCACTACGACGTTGCCACCGGCGCAGCGGTAGATCACGCCTTGCACCCCCATTCGCATGAAATCGGAGGAGGTCTCGGTATTTTCCACCAGCATGAGCAGTGCGACCTTGCGGCTGCTCGCGAGCTCCTGGATTTCCGGTAGGTGCGGCAGGAAGCTGGTGGACAGAATCAGAACACGTGACCGAAGCTTCTCCAGGGCATTCAGCAACTGCTCAGAAGACTGCGGTTGTCCGACGATGCGGATGTCTTCCTCAACTGCCAGCACTTTGGCGATACCGGCGCGGAAGATGGCTTGATGATCGGCGATGATGACGTTGATCATGGGCTGGATAACTCGCTTTGTCCCGGTTTTCTCGCGTGGGCTAACTGCAGACCCGCCTGCGAGCTGAAAGAGGCAGGGAAGCACCTCTCCGGAACGGGGGATTTTGTTCTGGTTCAGGTTTATACCACGGAAGTCGCCGGAGCAATAGCCCTTTGGTTGTTACAATGTCATAAATACAACTAAAGTAACATTACTATGTCCGAATGGGGACTCGGCTGGCGAACTCCGCTTTGAGTGCGGTTCCGGTTTTTCCGGGCCTTCGGGCTTCCATTCTAAAGTCGCAACCGTTCCAAGCGACACAAGGAACTTGGGCGATCGCGATGAATCTCATCGAGGTCAACCTCGAAACCAGATACTAACCCCTCCGCCTCTGGCGACTCGCCCAGAATCGCCGTATCATCGAACCTTGGCTGCGACTTCCACACCCTCTCGAATTGAGACGCGTCCCAACTGGGCCGAGGTTTCGCTGTCGGCTCTGCGCCACAACTTTCGCGTACTACAAGAGCATGTGGGCGCCGACGTCACCATCTGCGCTGTGGTGAAATGCAACGCCTACGGACATGGGGTGGAGGAGTGCGCTCCTGCCCTCGAGCAGGCAGGCGCGAAATGGTTCGGCGTAACCTCGACTGACGAGGGCGTGCTGCTGCGGGATGCTGGCATCAAGGGCCGCATTCTGGTGATGTGCGGTCTCTACGCGGGTGAAGAGGAGGATGCGCTTCGCCATCAACTTACGCCGGCGGTCTTTCGTCTAGAAGACACGCAGGCGGTGGCAAGGGCGGCCACGCACCTTGGTCTCGCTGGCAAAATCCCGGTACACCTTAAGGTTGACACTGGGATGGCACGCCTGGGTCTTCCCTTTGCGGAGTTGGAATCGTTCGCCGAAGGCGTGAAGTCTCTGTCGGGGATCGAGATAGAAGGCGTGTTCAGCCATCTGGCATCGTCGGAGGTGCTCGACGACGAAGGAACGCGACAACAGATTGAGCGTTTCGAAACTGCGCTGTGTAAGCTTGCTGCTCACGGTCTGCATCCGCCGCTGCGCCATCTCGCCAACAGCGGCGCAGTAGGCGCTCGTCCTGATGCGTGGCACAACTTCGTGCGGCCGGGACTGGCGCTCTACGGTTGCGAGCAGCCTGTCTGGCACCGCGATGGGTCGCCGGTGACGGACGCCCCGCCGTTGCCGCTGAAGCCAGCGCTAGCCTGGAAGACCCATATTCTCGGCTTGCGCGACGTTCCTGCAGGGCAGGCGTTGGGCTACGGCGGCGCCTACGTCACGCCGGCGCCGGCGCGTATCGCCGTCGTTTCGGTAGGCTATGGCGACGGTCTGGCGAGAAAAATTTCCATTGCTTCGGCCGGCGCTCCGGAGACCGCGACAGGCCGCGGCCAGGTCTTGTTGCGCGGTCAACGTGCCCCCATCGTGGGTCGCATCTCGATGGACCTGACGCTGGTGGATGTGACGCGCGTGGCGGGCGCGGCCATCGGCGATGAAGTTGTGCTCATCGGCCGTAGCGGCGAGCAGGAAATCACAGCTTGGGACCACGCCCGCTGGGCCGACACGGTAGTGTACGAGACGCTCTGCAACCTGTCGAAACGGGTCCCCCGCCGGCATGCGTGGTGAAGAAGCAGTTGTCGGTAGCCGGTTGTCAGTAGCCAGTCGGCAAGAGTCTGTCATCCTGAGCCGAGAAGGCCCGCCTTCGGCCGCCGGAGTCGAAGGACCGCTATATCGGCGATAATCCTTACGGAATTGTCTTTGTCTGTGCAATCCCTCTTTCCTCGCGCATAATCTTGTTATCGAGCGCATGACGCCAACCCGTTTGAGTGTCCAGTCAGACGGTGCCACCGACGCGCGTCTGGGACGCATCGTTCGCCTGTTAAGCGACAACGCTACTGTGGTCGTCAGCGGAACGCGCATCGCCGAGGAGCTGGGAACCAGCCGGTCCGAAGTCTGGCGGGCGGTACAACATCTGCGCGAGCTTGGCCTGCAGATCACCGGACATCCCGCGACCGGCTATCAACTTGAATCCGTTCCCGACCTCTTGCTCCCGGAAATTCTTGGCCCGCTAGTGCCGGGCACAATCCTCGCGTCGCGCATTCAGCATTACTTCCGCATTGGATCGACTAATGTGGCCGCTATGAAGGCTGCGGTCGACGGCGAACCGGAGGGCGCTGTTTTCGTCGCTGAGCAGCAGACCGCGGGCCGTGGCCGCGGCGGACACACCTGGGAGTCGGCGCAGTCCGTCGGGATTTATGCCTCCGTCGTCCTGCGGCCGGTTCTGCCGCCCTCTGACGCATTGCTGCTCTCGCTTATCGCCGGAATCGCCGTAGCAGACGCAGTGGAGAAGACCACTGGCTTGCATCCCGACCTGCGCTGGCCCAACGATGTCCTGCTGGACGGGCGTAAGTTCTGCGGCATTCTGACAGAGATGAACGCTGAGCCGACGCGCGTCCGATACGTCGTGGTCGGCATAGGCATCAATGTCAACCACGCCTCGTTTTCCGGCGAGCTGGAGCCTATCGCGACGTCGCTGCGTATCGAGAGCGGGCGCGAGTGGTCGCGAGTCGAGCTTACGGCGGCTCTGCTAAAATCGCTCGACAGCGAGTACCGGAAGCTCATCGCAGGCGGTGCTGCCGCGCGTGCGGCCATCCTGCGGCGTTTCGAGGAGCGGTCGTCTTTCGCCCGTTCGCGCCTGGTGTGGGTCGAAGAAGATGGCGGTTACGAGGGCGTTACCGAGGGGCTCGACGATCGCGGCTTCCTGCAAGTGCGCACTGCTTCGGGTTTGCGCACCGTGTTTTCGGGAGGAGTTCGCGCTTTCGACGGAAAGTAATCCATGCTTCTCGTTCTCGATGTAGGCAACACCAACACGGTCCTGGGAGTCTTCCAAGAGAAGCCGGCCGAGCACGGCATCGTCCACTATGGGCAGCTGATCGCGCACTGGCGGGTGGCGACCATCAAAACCCAGACCGTTGACGAGTACGGCGTTCTTTTCCGCAATCTGTTTGCGATGAATGGCCTGGAAGTCGGCTCGGTGCAAGGCACGGTGATTTCCTCAGTCGTGCCGCCGCTCGACTCCACGCTGCGCGAGGTCTGCGAACGATACTTTCACTCGCGCCCGCTGTTTATCGAGCCTGGCGTCAAGACCGGCATGCCGGTGCACTATGACAACCCGGCAGAGGTCGGCGCTGATCGCATCGTCAACAGTGTTGCCGCATTCGAGAAGTTCGGCGGCCCATGTATTGTGGTCGACTTCGGCACCGCGACTACCTTCGACGTAGTTTCGGCCAAGGGCGAATATCTCGGCGGCGTCATCACTCCCGGAATTGGCATTTCAGCCGATGCACTGTTCGAGCACACAGCGCGCCTGCCTCGCGTGGACATTCGGAAGCCTGCAAGAGTGCTGGCGACTAACACCGTCGGCAGCTTGCAATCGGGTCTGTACTACGGTTATCTCGGCTTGATCGATGGGATCCTTGAACGTCTGATGGCGGAGCTGGGCAGCAAGGTTACAGTCGTCGCAACCGGTGGCTTGGCGACGCTGATGGGCGGCGGATCCAAGTACATTCGCGAAGTGGACGACCTGCTGACCCTGGATGGATTGAGAATCATCTACGAGCGCAACCTGGCGCACGCCCGCCGCCGGGCAGAACCTAATCAAGCTACAGAAGAGTCGGACACACGCAATATGGTGGGTGTCACGCCTAAGCGCAAGTAGTGGAAACCTACTTCAGCTACTTCACAGATATCGAGCAGCACTTTTGCCGCCGACGTGGAACTGTACTGACGGTGTCGCCCCTCGACTGGGCGCTGATGGAGACCTGGAAGGATGCGGGTATCCCGCTGGAAGCGGTGTTGCGCGGCATTGACTCGACCTTCGAGAAATGGGAGCGGCGCCCAGCCCGGTTTCGCAAGGTGAACGGGCTCGCGTACTGCGCGCAGGAGGTGCTCGCCTCGGCAGAAGAGATGAAAGAAGCTGCTGTGGGCGCGCCGGCGCGAGAGAAAAAGAATGTCGGACTCGACGTGGCCGCTGTCGTTGAGTTCCTACAGCGCAATGCCGTGCAGCTCGAACGCGCAGAGTTGCCTGCATCAGTGCAGACGTTATCTAGGGAGACGGCCGCGACTCTGCATAGCCTGGCGGAATTATTGTCAGCGGGAACGCCAATGCAGATGGAAGACCTGGAAAGGCGGCTGACGGTGGCGGAGGAAAAACTTTTCGCCTCCCTGCTGGCTACGACTGCTGATGAAGCTTTGCTTCAAGTGCGCTCCGACGCTGATCGGGATCTTGCGCCTTACCGCCGCAAGATGACCGCACCCCAGATCGAGCAACTGCACAAGCAATACGTCCATAAGCGGCTGCTGGATCAGTTTCGGATACCGCGTCTAAGCTTGTTCTACATGTGAGAAGAAAAACTTAAGCCGCGGATTTACGCGGATAAACGCGGATCTTCTTCTTGTTCCCTATTCTTGTATCATCGACTACGAAGATGGAGAATGGGTAATTTCACAAAATCCGTGTTCATCCGTGCAAATCCGCGGTTACAGTTATTCTGTCTCAACTGCTACTGATTTTGACATTCCAGATCGAAAAGCTGGTTTACGGCGGAGATGGGCTGGCACGATTGCCGGCCGACGAGCACGGTCAGGGCAAGGCCGTTTTCGTGCCGTTCGTCATCCCCGGCGAGCAGGTCGAAGCCTCACCGGTTGAGACTCGTCCAGGATTTGTTCGTGCGAAGCTCGACAAGGTGCTAACTCCTGTCGCCGGAGCGCATCGAGCCGGGATGTCCTTACTTTCAGCGCTGTGGTGGATGCCACTACCAGCACATCAACTACGACGCGCAGTTGCGCTACAAGGCCGAAATCTTGCGCGAGACGCTGCGTCGCACCGCCAAGCTCGAACTCACGCAGGAGATTCAGGTACACGGCTCGCAGCCCTGGAACTATCGCAACCGCACCCGCATGCGGGTACAGCACACGCCTGCGTTTGCCCTGGGGTACTACCGGTACAACTCGCACGAGGTGCTCCCGGTCGAAACCTGCCCCATCAGCTCTCCGCTCATCAACCAGGCGATTGCCGCAGTGTGGAAGCTGGGACGAGACGGCGCCGTCCCGCAAGTCCGTACATGGCTTGCAATTCTTCGCCAACCACGACGAGACGAAGCTGCTGGTTGAAGCGTACGTGCGGCCTGACAATGCAAATTCCCACCCAAGCAAAAGAAGCTTGGGTGGGGCACCCGCGCAGTATAGGGACCCTTCGACTCCGCGAGATCGTCCCGAAAAGCGGGATGACTTCGCTCCGCTCAAGGATGACACCTGAAGTACAAACTCTCGCCGCCGCACTGCACGGTGAGTTGCCGCAGGTGGCCGGAGTCGTCGTCTTCCCCACTTCCGCGTTCGAGGATGAAAACCGACAGCGCGCGCCGCTAACCTCGATTCATCCCGAAGTATCGCAGGCCATAGGAGCCGATTCGCTGACCTACTGCGCCTCGGGACACGATTACAAAGTTAGTGGAGGCTCGTTCTTTCAGACCAATCGGCACCTGATCGATACGCTCGTGCAAATTGTGATGGTCAACAAGACCGGACGCTCGGCCCTGGACCTCTACGCCGGTGCGGGACTGTTCGCGGCGCAATTGGCCCGGAATTTCGACACCGTGCTGGCAGTTGAATCTTCGCCGCACTCCTTTGACGATCTGCGTCACAACGTGCCGTCGAACGTAAAATGCACTCGCTCCACGACGGAGAAGTTTCTGGCTGAACGCGCCGAGAAACTCGCCCCTGACCTGGTGGTGGTCGATCCACCGCGCGCTGGGCTGGGCGAGAAGGCTGCCCGAGCGTTGGGTCGTATGACCGTTCCTCGTGTGACGTACGTCTCATGCGATCCGGCAACACTCTCCCGCGACTTGCGCATCCTGCTAGAATTTAACTTTCGGGTCGAGCAGGCCCATCTGGTGGACATGTTTCCGCAAACCTTCCACATGGAAACTGTCCTGCACCTGGTGCGCTGACTCGGCGACCCTCGCCGGAACTTTGTTCCCAGCACGCCGATTTTGCGGGTGATGGGTGAAAGAGGCTGTATGTACGCGCTCGCCATCATTCGTTATCGCAAACCGCTGGAGGAAGTGCTAAAGCACATTGACGCACACCGCGCTTATTGCCAGGGCCTGAAGCAGGAAGGGTTGTTGATTGCTTCCGGACCGCTGGCGCCGCGCAACGGTGGAGCGTTTCTGCTGCGGGTGCCCGATGACGAAGCTCAGGCGACCCTGGACAGCATTCGCGACAACGATCCGTACACGCGGTTCGGAGTCGCGCAATACGAAGTGTGGCCCTGGGCCCCGGCGATTGGCGCCGAGGACTTGGACCGCTTGTAACCATTCCTCCCGAGTATCTGAGGTAGCGCGACAGGACTGAGCGTCCGTGGCGACGACCTCATTTTCGCACACCAGCGCCCGCGGGTGCAGGGCTTTACTGCGGCGGTCAAGAACCCATCTTTCTTGCAGCTCTCGCGTTCTCGGTTGGGATTGTCGCTGCCAATTATCTTTGGCGTTCCCCTCTCGCATGGCTGGTGGCATTTCTCGCGGCAGCATCCGGAGCTGCATTCTTCTATCGCCGTTCCTCTCCGATCGCTTTTGGCCTGGCGCTGCTTGCCGTCCTTCCTCTCGGCGGCTTTTATCTTCAGGCGCGCGATGCGGCGCAGCCGGCCATCGTACAAATTCTCCAGCCCTTCGCGACCGGTCAAAATGCAGTGGAAGTGACCGGCTATGTCATTCGTGAGGGCATCGTGCGCGACGGCCACTACGGTGGCAGGCAGGAGTCCGTGGATGTAATGACCGAGCGACTGCAGCAAGGCAATCGCGCGCTTGATGCGGTGGTAGGGATTCGCCTGACCATCTACAGCAAACAGGCGGAGGAGGATGACGTCCGCGACGCCGGCACAGAATCGCCGCTGCATGTTTACACCTATGGGCAACGCCTTCACTTCGCCGCCAAGCTGCGCATGCCGCGCAATTACCGAAATCCTGGCGCAATGGACATGGCGGGTTATCTCGCTTCGCAAGGCATTCGACTGACCGGTTCGGCGCGCGCCAACACCGTCGAAGTGCTGCCGGGATTTGTCGGGAGCCACATTGGGCTGTGGCGAAACGCTGCGCGGCGGAGCGCGCTGGCGCACATCACGCAGCTCTGGCCCGGAGAGCGCGGCGCGCTAATGCAGGCAATGCTGATCGGAGGGCGCGCCTTCTTCGGTCGCGAGATCAAGACAGACTTCCAACGCACCGGGACGTATCACATCCTCGTGGTCTCGGGGATCAATGTCGGAATTCTAGCCTTCGCGGCCTTCTGGGCGCTGCGCCACTTGCCGATGGGTGAAACCTGGGCGACCATCACCACCATTCTGCTTTCGTGGGGCTACGCATTTCTGGCCGATCTCGGATCGCCGATTGTGCGCGCGACCATCGCGCTCAACATTTATCTCGTGACGCGCTTGCTCTACCGGGACCGCGCCGCGCTCAACGGACTTGGGATCGCAGCGCTCGGCATTCTGCTGGTCGACCCGCGGACCTTGTTCGAAGCCAGCTTCCAGCTCACATTTCTTTCCGTGATCGCAGTGGCCGGTATCGCCGTTCCAGTTCTGCGGCGCACCGTTTATCCGCTACAGCGGGCGCTCAAGAATCTCGATTCGCCAGCTTTCGATTTCTCGTCTGCCAACCCGGGCGGCGCAGTTTCGCTCCGACCTACGATTGATTCGGGTAGAACTCGAAAACATCGTTGGATCGCGTTTTGCGAACTTCGTTGTGGTTCGCGGCGTTGGCTTGGTTCTTGGCGCCGCCGAGCTGCTGTTCATCTCCACCGTCATCCAGATCGCGCTGGCCCTGCCGATGGCGTGGTACTTTCATCGTGCCACGACCATGGCCTTGCCAGCCAACGCGCTGGTGATTCCGATAGCGGAGGTGCTCTTGCCCGCTGCCGTTCTGGCGGTCTCCTTGTCCTACGTATCGGGTTGGCTGGCCTATGTTCCAATGGTGATCAGCGCATACGCGCTGGACGCGTTAACCGGGACAATACGAATCATCGGCCACATGCGCATTTCGGATGTGAGGGTGCCAACGCCGACCTTGGCAGTCTGCTGCGCCGCCGCGGCCGCCTTTGGACTCGCCCTCCTGCTGGCACGCCGGCGAATGCTATGGGCCGCGATCGGACTCGCCGGTCTACTGACATCTGCGATCTGGATCGTACTGTTCCCGCCCAAGCCGCAATGGCGTCCCGGTGTCTTTGAAGTCACTGCGATTGACGTTGGTCAGGGTGATTCGCTGCTGCTGATCACGCCGAAGGGCAAAACGCTGCTCCTTGATGCTGGAGGCGTGACAGAAAACGCCAAGTCTGAGTTCGACGTCGGAGAGGAAGTCGTTTCACCTTATCTCTGGTCGCGCGGCATCCGGCGGCTCGATGTGGTTGCTGTCTCTCACGCCCACACCGACCACCTCGGCGGAATGCGCAGTGTCATCGCTAACTTTCAGCCGCATGAACTTTGGTTTGGGGTCGAGTCCCCGAGTTTCCCATTTCGTGAGTTGCTAGCGACAGCAAAGTCGTTTCGCGTACAACAGAAGGCGCTAACTGCAGGAGACACTTTCGATTACGGCGGCGTTCACGTGCGCGTGCTGAATCCCGACTCAGGAGCGACGGCCCACGATCCTCCGCAGGACGATGAATCACTGGTTCTGCATATGCAGTGGGGCGAAACCTCTGTCCTGCTGGTGGGCGACTCGCACCGCCGAATCGAAAAGCTGCTCCTCACGCGAGCTCCCAACGCGGATTTGCTCAAGGTGGGGCATCATGGCAGCGCAACTTCGAGCACGCCGGAATTTCTGACCGCTGTTAATCCGCGCTTTGCAGTCGTGTCGGTTGGCTTCTACAACTCATTCGGTCATCCGCGGCTCGATGTGATGCAACGCTACGCCGCGGCCGACATTCGAACCTATCGTACCGACCTGGCTGGCGCGGTCTCGTTCTTTCTGGATGGCAAGGTCGTCAAGGCTATACCGGTTCCTCGCTGACCGCCTCGTCCGCGTCGGTGGTCGGACTGTTGCGATAGGCCTCGATCGTCTCACGAGCATCTTCGGCCTGGTCCGGTCGGACCAGCACTACAACTCCCCCCACGCCGGGCAATATGTCCTGTGGCGCCTCGCGATTCTGGATGATGGCATCGATTCCCGCCGACTCCAGCAAACCGCGCACCACCATCGCCTCCGATTCCTCTTCGGTGTCGAAGACCTTAACCAGTTCCTCGTGCTGCTCTGCTGCTTCGGCCATAGATCCTCCGGATGGATTCAATGCAAAAGGCAGCTTGGTCGCCGTTTGCAAAAGGGGTTCATAAGTTGGATGCAAAACCAACGTTTCGGTGTATGATGCCGCCCACACGCGTTGTGCGCAACAGTCGGTTAGTGCCTGACATCTAAATTGTAGCCGCGCGCAGCGCACAACGAAAGCGCTCGGTGAATTGCACGTACTCGGGCTTATCTTTTGAGGGAACTCTATGGGGCTATCGGAACGCGAAGATCAAGGCGGGCCACAACCCGACAGCAGCGAACAACAGGAGCAGGAAGAAGAGCGACGCAAGCTGCGCCGGCTGCAGGTGATGATGAATATGGTCATGTCGGTCATCAGCCAGGACCAGGGCATGACCGTGGAAGAGGCGTCGGAGCTGGTGGCCAACACCAAGCGCGCCGCGCTGGCCATGTTTCCCGACAAGGAGTTCGCCTACGACATCCTCTACAAGCCGCGCCTGCAGCGGCTTATGGCGGAGCGCTTCCGGCTGCAGTGAGGCCTGGCCGCCTTTAGGACTTGGCACAGAAACACCTTACTTGCTGACGCTCGACAACTGAACCGTTAACGTGCCCCAGAAGAGCTTGGCTCGCATTTGCACGGGGAGGTGTCGCGTGTCGTCGGTGTACCAGATCCAGATTTGACCGCGGCTCTTTAGGATCCCATAGTCGCCTTCCGGACCGACGCGAATCGTCTGAAAGGTTCCAGCGGGAGTCTTTACCTCTCCCTTGCCTTCCACGTGGGCCTGCACGATCACCGTCTTGCCACCATCGTTGAGCGGGAAGCTGTAGGTAGCGTTCTGCAACAACGGCAGGCTGCCGACATAGAGTATTCCGGACATCACGTCGGTTACGCAGGCCGGAATATCGTTCTCGGTCCGCTTCTGCTGATTGTCTTTGAGGTTCCGCTCTTCCAGCACCGCTTTGCCCCGACTGTAATCGTAAGTGATGACCGTGTCGCGGCGATGCGAGCCCTCTTCGGTATGTTTGATCAGCTTCGCCGAGCACAGGGTCTTGGCGTCGAAATAGGAGTTGAAACGGTCCTGCACTCGATAGAGTAGCGCCACCACTCCGCTGGAATCTGCCGTCCCGGCTAGGTGCTGCTGTGAACCGGCGCGCTCGAGATGCAAGGTTGCTATGCCCGCGATCCAATAACGCCATTCGGCCTGGTAGCGCAGCGTCTGGCCGCTCGGGAAGCTCGAAGCTGGAACGCAGGGGTTCGATGCGACCGGCGGCACCGATCTTGGGGGCGGCCTGAGGCTGAGATCCCGCACGGGCTGCCGGTGAGGTTTGAGCCGCCGCGTCGACGTATCCGGGCGGAACTGACCCTGCCAGCACAAGTGCGAGTACAAGAAAATAACGTGTAATGGAATTCACCGTCACCCAGGAAGCCAGAGGATCTTAACGACCAGCGCCGCCAGCATGGCCGCGGCGCCCAGCAGGGAATTGTACTCGCGATGCCTGAAGTATAGCTGGCGCGAGAATCCCTTTGTTATTTGACGGAACAGCAGCGTATGGGGAAGCAGGCTGGGGACGCGGCGCGCATATTCGTCATACTCCGGAAATTGGCCACGCAGGAACGCTTCTTCCGAGCGGATAACAGGCAGATAAATGCCAACGAAAAGGAGAACGATTGCGACGAAAACCCATAAGTCTCGTGCCGCGACTGCAAATCCAATGCCTATCACGATGGATCCGAGATAGAGGGGATTGCGCACGTAGGCGTAAGGACCGGTCATCGTGAGGACACGGTTCTTTTCGACGTATCCTGAAGCGGCCGCGCGAACGAAGACTCCCAGGGACGCAATCACCGTTCCTATCGCGAGAGATGTCCACGTCGGTTTGGCACGCCAAAGATAAAAGGCCGCAAACGCAAATCCAAGCGATACACGGATGCGGCGCGCAATCCGGCCCCAGGTCGCTGTGGGCCTTTCGGGTTGCGGCTCAGGCACTGCCGCCTCCCAGCAAGCGCTCAGCCGCCTCGATCACCGCGTGCGGTTGAATCGAAACCAGTCCTTCGTCCGGACGATCAGTGTGACTTCTCTGATCGACGCTTTCGGGGCTGCGTATTACGACGCTACGCGTGCCGAAAGGGCCGGTGCGCTCCGGGCGGGTGGGGCCGAATAAAGCGACCACCGGAACGCGCAAGGCCGCTGCAAGGTGCATGGGGCCTGTGTCTCCGCCGATAAACAGACTGGCGCGCCGAGTGAGAGCGATCAATTCGCCGACTGAGCACTGCAGAGGCACGGCCATTCCGCTGCTCGATTCGCGGACCGACGCGGCGAGCGGTTCCTCCCCCGGGCCATAGTTAACCACCACCGACAATCCGCGCTCGGCCAGCGCGCGCGCGACCTCGCCATATGAGCCGGCGGGCCAGCATTTCGCGCCCCAGCCGGCGCCAGGGTTCACAATGGCGAACGATTTGCCGCCAAGGCTCGCGAAGAAGGCTTCAGCCCACGCTTCGCGCTCTGGATCGACTGGAAAGGGCGGCTCAACGTACCCCAACGCTTCGCCGGCAGCCGCCGACGCAATCGACAACGCCTGCTCGACGACATGCGCTCCTGCGGGATCAACGGCCCGCGTGTAAAACATGGTAGCGGGTGCTTCCCGAGGTCGCGAAGACCCCACTCGAATTCTCGCGCCAGCCGCGCGTGCCGCGAGCGCTGAACGAATCGCCCCCTGAAGATCCAGCGTCAGCTCGTACTTCATCGTGCGAACTTCGCGAAGATCGGAGTGCATCTCATGCCATGTCTGAGTCGAAGACAGTGCTCGCCGCCATCGGGAGAAGTTCGCCACGTGGATCCAGTCGGCGAGCGGCTTGAGCTGTGAGCGTGGCGCGAGGCGCTCGGAATCGCGGGAGCACAAAAGCTCGGCCCACCGCTCCTCGACGAGCCATCCAATCTTCAGTTCAGGCTTGGCCCGACGCAGCGCCGCGATCGCCGGGATCCCATGGATGATGTCTCCCATCGCACTCAAACGCACCACGAGAATGCGATCCGATAGCGGGTTGGGAGATCGCGGATTGTTGTCCATGGAAAATTGGGACGAAACCTGGGGATATGTCGGGGCGCTCACCGCGGGCCGCGTCCTACGCTCCAGGATTTCAGCCGTGAGAGAAATTCAGTTGTCGAGTGATCCTTAGCGTCGCCGACGATCTCGACCCGACCACCGTACGCGACCACTTCATCGCGTTCGGGCACGTTGTCTCGCGTGTAGTCGGTGCCTTTGGCCTGCACATCGGGACGAATCTCGCGAATCAGGGCACGCACGTCGGGCTCACAAAAAATCACTACGGCATCTACATCAGCCAGCGATGCGATGATCTCCGCGCGCTCGTCGGCGGGCATCAGGGGCCGTCCCTCTCCTTTGATCTGGTGGACGCTGTCATCGGCGTTGATCGCAACAATGAGCTTGCCGCCCACTGCCTTCGCCCCTCGCAAATAGCGGATATGTCCGACGTGGAGGAGGTCGAAGCAGCCATTGGCCAGCGTGACTGTTTCGCCACTGCGGCGCCACTCGGCCACAAGTTGGCGTAAAGCTTCGCGCGAAAGGATTTTCTGTGCGCTATCTTTCACGTATTTGTCATCGCAGAATGCTGATCAATGGCGGCGAGCAACTCCTTGCCGGAGACGGTTGCCGTGCCACGCTTCATCACCACAATGCCGCCGGCAAAATTTGCCAGCCGGGTAGCATCGGCGGTATCGGCGCCCGCTGCCAGCGCCGCAGTGAAAGTTGCGATTACAGTATCACCGGCGCCGGTCACGTCCACCACCTGATCGGAACCAAAAATCGGCACCGCCAACGGCTCAGCATCCTTCTCGAAGGCCACCATCCCATCGCGGCCACGGGTGATGACCAGCGATTCCAGATCCATTTGCTTCAACAGTTGTTCGCCGGCCGCGAACAGCTTCTTGTCATCGTGGCCGATCTTGATGCCCAGTGCCTCCTCCACCTCCGGTTCGTTGGGCGTGGCAGCAGTGGCCCGTTCGAACTCCAGCATGCGATAGCGGGAATCGAGCGTGACCGGCTGGTTTTGAAGGCAGTGGTTCGACTTGATGAAGTTGAGCAGCCGGGGCGTAGCTGCGCCGTAACCATAATCAGAAATGAGGAACGCGTCCGAAGCGGTCGCATATTCCCGCGCCGCATTCACCAGGTTGACCAGGATCGGATGTAACTCCTCCAGCGGCTCGGGCTCGCGGTCTACGCGAACCACTTGCTGGCGGCTGGTGTGCGACATCCCGGCGAGGATACGGGTCTTGGTCGGCGTGGTGTGCCCCTTCACCCGCTCGATGCCGCTGGTGGAAACTTTGCTGTCGCGTAGCTGCTCCAGCAGGAGGCCCCCAATTTCGTCATCGCCAACCACCCCGACTGGCAGAACATTAACTCCCAGGGACGCCAGGTTCATCACCGCGTTACCGCCGCCACCCGGGACAATGGTGCGGTCGCGATGCTTCAGGATAAGTACCGGCGCTTCGCGCGACACGCGCGCGATCTCGCCGAAGACAAATTCGTCGGCGACGAGATCAACCAGAGCTGTGATGGAAACATCGCAGAACGACTGGACGATCTTTTTCCAGCGGTCCGTGTCTTTCAAGTGTCTCGTCATGAACTCAAAGGAAGGCCCGGTGCCTGGATGGAGGAACCGGGCGCAACCGAACTCATGATTGTCTCATGTGGCTCGTTGCTTCCGCTCGGCAACCGTGGCCAGCATGGCATCGATTGCGATATCGGCATGCTCCAACTGCATTCGCACAGGGACGGCGTGAATGGGTCGCAGCGCCGCCAAATGTGCGCCGAGGTTCACCGTGTCTTTTTCCGTGGTCACAAATACCGACGCGCCGGACTGCTGGCGCAGGCGAAGCAGATCGTGCACGTCGCCGTCGGTGTAACGATAATGATCGCGAAAACTACGCGTACCGGCAAGCACAACCTGCGCCGCCTGCAATTGTGCGAAGAAGTTGTCTGGACGGGCGATGCCGCAGAACGCGAAGCAAGGGTCCAGCGTTTCGGGCGGAATGATGTCGCGGCGGACGCGCCAAACAAGCTGGCTCTCGCGTTGCAAGCCATGGGTGGGCGTGTCGTTGGTGAGTACCACGGCGTCGGCTCGTGCTAGCGACGCAATCAGCTCGCGCAGCCTCCCGACCGGAAGCAGCGAGTCCTGGGCATCGGTAGAAGTGACCAACACGATGTCAAAGTCGCGCGCCAGTTGGCGATGTTGGAAGCCATCATCCAGCAGGTGTAACTGTGGGCCGAAGGTTGCCTCCGCCAACTCGCCTGCCTGGCGCCGATCTTCGCCGACCACGACGTGGACTCCCAGCTTGCGCGCGATGAGCAGCGGTTCGTCGCCAAAGTCGCGGGCCGAGCCGTTCGGGTCGACGATGGCTACGCCCTGCGTCTGGCGCCGGTAACCGCGCGAGAGCACATCGAAGGGGATACCGCGCTGCTGCAATAATTCGCCCAGCAAGATTAAGAATGGGGTTTTGCCCGAACCGCCGACGATCAAGTTGCCAATGCTGATCACCGGCCCTTCCAGGTGTTGTATTGCGATCATGCCGCGATCGTAGAGTTGGTTGCGCACGCTGACCACAGCGCCATATAGCGCCGAAAGCGGGTTCACGCGCGATGCTCCGAAGAGAGTTCGGCTTTGGCCCTCTCCGATTCGGGTAGGAGTTCCAGCAGTGCGTCCACGGTCCGCTCGGTTGCGCCTTCCTGGGTTCGCATTACTTCGACCGCGCGCCGCCCCAGCAAAGCGCGCTCTTCGTCGTTTTCGAGCAGCTGCAGGACAGTTTCGGTCAGCGATTGCGGAGTGACAACGCGCAGAGCATCGGCTTGTCGGAAGACTTCGACGATGTCGCGAAAATTTTCGGTGTGCGGGCCAACCAGAATTGGTGCTCCGAACTGCGCGGCTTCCAAAACGTTGTGTCCGCCCCGTGGCACCAGACTTCCGCCGACAAACGCGACATCGGCAAACTCGTAAAGGCTTGCTAAGTCGCCAATGGAATCGAGCAGAAACATGCCCTCCGCGATTGGCCCTTGCCCGTTCCACTGCGAGCGCCGCCGATAACCAACGCCCGACGATTCAAGCAGGGAAGCGACCGGACCGAAGCGTTGAGGATGCCGCGGCGCCAGCACCAGCAGGGCCCCTGGATATCGGGAGACGACTTGACGGAATGTCTCCAGCAGCATTTCTTCTTCGCCCTCCAGGGTGCTGCCCGCCACCAGCACCGGCCCGATCGCATCGCGCTCCAGCGCAGCGGCGAATCGCGACGCCAGTTCAGACTTTGCTGGCCGCTTCACTTCGAACTTCAGATTGCCGCTGACATGCACGCGTTCTGCGGGAGCCCCAATCTGGATGAGCCGATGTGCATCTTCTTCGCTCTGCGCAAGGAAGAGCTGCACGTTCTGCATGATTTGCCGCATGGGTTTCTGGAATCGCAAGTATCCGGGCAGCGAGCGGTCAGAGACGCGAGCATTCACGACGGCTACAGCTGCGCCTGACAGGCGGGCCAGGTGCAACAGGTTGGGCCAGAATTCGCTCTCCGCAAGAAGCAGCAGCTTCGGCTGTAGCGCTTGCAGGTACGCGCGCACCGCGAACGGAAAGTCCAGCGGAACGTAGAAGACGTTGCTTTCGCCGAATCGCTCGCGCGCCAACTTCTGCCCGGTGTCAGTAGTTGTGGAGACGACGATACGCCAGCCTGGCAAATGCGCCTTAAATTCGTCCACAACGCGGGAAATCGCCAGCACCTCGCCAACCGATACGGCGTGGATCCAGACGGTGTTGACCGCGACCTGATTGAAGAGCCGGTCCGGGACGGTGCCCAGCCGCTCGCTGAGTCCGGAGCGGTATTTGCCGTGGCGCAGCATCTCCAGCAGCCACCAGGGCGCGCTGACGATCAGCGCAAGCAGCAGAAGAATGCTGTAGAGCGAATACACGTTGCGATTGTAATTGCGCTAACACGATGCACCAAACCCCGGTTGAGTATCGCGAGCGGAAAAGTAGATAATCCGGCTATGGTTTCTCGATGCCGGGTACTGCTCTCCGTGATCTTGTTGCTTGCGTTCTCATCGGTCGTGCTTTGGGCCTCCAAAGAGTTTGTGGCGCCTAAAGCGGCCAATGCCAACACCTACCCCTCCAAGGACGCCCATCCTAACGAGAAGGTAACCGTTGCGATCGATCTCTATAATGCGCCACCGAAGGACGACATCTTCATCACGCACTACAACGAGGAAGGGATTCTACCCGTGTTGTTGATCATCACCAACGATGGCGACCAGCCGATCAGGCTTAAGGGCATGCGCGCGGAGTGGATAACTGGCCGCCGCTCCAAGCTGGAAGCGCTCGAGGTGGACGATGTCTTCCGGCGCGTCGCGCACATTCAGGGAAGCAGCAATCCGCGAACGGTCGGACCAATCACTTTGCCCGGCGGCAACAAGAACAAGAAGGCGCAGCAACAGTATGACGAAATCATGCGCGCCCACTTCGCCGCCGAAGCGGTCGAGCCGCACTCTACCAGGTCGGGCTTTCTCTTCTTCGATGTCGCGAACGTCCAACAACCGGTCGCCGGCGCGCACATCTACCTCACTGGTATGCTCGACAACAGTGGCAATGAGTTGATGTACTTTGAGATTCCCGTGATCTCTTCGAACGCGGCCAGTCCGGGCGGGCACTAAAGGCGCTCTCGGCGATTTGAGTTCTCTATAATCGATACATGGCCACCTCGCCAGAAGCCCCGGTTGCAACGCGCTCCAGTTACGAGCCGGTCATCGGTTTGGAAGTGCACGTCCAACTCCTGACGGCGACCAAGATTTTCTGCGGCTGCTCGACGCGCTTCGGCGATCCACCCAACACGAATGTCTGCCCGGTGTGTCTTGGCCTGCCCGGGCCGTTGCCGGTGTTGAACCAGCGAGCCGTTGAGTTCGCCGTGCTGGCAGCGACAGCGCTGAACTGCCAGATCAACGAGACGTCCATCTTCGCGCGCAAGAACTACTTCTATCCCGACCTGCCCAAGGGGTACCAGATCTCGCAGTACGACAAGCCGCTCGCCGAGCACGGCTACATCGAGATCAAGACGGCGAACGGGCCGAAGCGCATTGGCATCACTCGCGTACACCTGGAAGAAGACGCGGGCAAGAGCCTGCACGACGGGCTGCCCGACAGCACCCAGTGGACATCTATCGACCTGAATCGCTCTGGTGTGCCGCTGATCGAGATTGTGAGTGACCCAGACATTTCATCGCCGGACGAAGCCTACGAATATCTGACGCGGCTGAAGGAGATCATCCTCTACACTGGGGTCAGCGACTGCAACATGGAGGAGGGCTCGCTGCGTTGCGACGCCAACGTCAGCATTCGTCCGCGGGGGCAAACGAAATTCGGCACGAAGACCGAAGTCAAGAACGTGAATTCTTTCCGCTTCATCCGTCATGCGCTGGAGTACGAGATCGAGCGCCACGAGCAGGTAATCGAGGCGGGCGGCGCGATCGAGCAGGAAACGCGCCTCTACAACGCCGCGGAAGGCAAGACCTACGGCATGCGCTCCAAGGAACAGGCGCACGATTATCGCTACTTTCCCGAGCCTGACCTGCTGCCGCTGGTCGTGGATGGCAAGTGGCGCAAGCAGATCGTGGCGAAGCTGCCGGAGCTTCCCGAGGCGCGGCGCGCCCGCATGATCACGCAGTATGGCATCACGGAGTACGACGCGACCACGTTAACTAGCACACAGAGCCTGGCCGATCAGTTTGAAGAGGCCGCGGCAGCCGCAAAAAATCCCAAGCGCGTCGCCAACCTGGTGCAGAGCGAGTTGTTGGGCCGCCTGAAGGCCAAAGGACTGGAAATTGAGCAGTCGCCCATCTCCATGAAAGGGGTCGCCGTGTCCGCCGACCTGGTCGAGAGCGGCGCTATCAGTGGCAAGATGCTGAAGGACCTCTACGATCTCGCCTTCGAGCGCGGCGAAGACTTCCCGGCAATCTATGAAAAAGAGAGGCCCCAGCAGATCACAGACACGTCGGCCATCGAGAAGATCATCGACGAGGTGATCGCAGCCAATCCCAAGCAACTTGAGCAGTACCGTGGGGGCAAGAAGACTG
The DNA here is from genome assembly GCA_963782275.1 of uncultured Acidobacteriaceae bacterium. Taxonomy (GTDB): domain Bacteria; phylum Acidobacteriota; class Terriglobia; order Terriglobales; family Acidobacteriaceae; genus Bog-257. The sequence goes on from CAWAJA010000022.1 coordinate 885,477, forward strand.
TTGCCGCATTTTTCGTAGGCCAGGTGATGAAGGCTTCCAAGGGCCAGGCCAATCCCGCGATGGTCAATGAGCTACTGGCGAAAAAGCTGGAGCAGTAATCTACTGCGCAATCTCTATAATCAAAGAATCAAAGCTGATGCCTTCCTTTCCTCCCGTTGACGAGCAGCTTGCCTACCTGCGCAAAGGGGCGGCAGAGATCATCCGTGAGAGTGATCTGCGCGAACGTTTGGAGAAATCCCTGCAGAGCGGCAAGCCCATGCGGGTGAAGGCGGGCTTCGATCCCACCGCGCCTGATCTGCATCTTGGCCACACCGTGCTGATGCGCAAGCTGAAGCACTTTCAGGACATGGGTCACACCGTCATCTTCCTCATCGGAGACTTTACTGGGCTCATCGGCGATCCAACCGGACGCTCGGCGACGCGGCCGCCCCTCAGTCGCGAGCAGATCGACCAGAACGCCGAAACCTATAAGACGCAGGTGTTCAAGATCCTCGACCGCGACAAGACTGAGGTGCGCTTCAACAGCGAATGGCTGAGCAAGCTGGGCTACGAAGGCTTCGTGCGGCTGGCGGGGAAGTTCACGGTTTCGCAGATGCTGGAGCGCGAGGACTTCCACAAGCGCTTCGAGGAGGAGAAGCCCATCGCGATGCACGAGCTGCTGTACCCTATCGCCCAGGGCTACGACTCGGTGGCGCTCGAAGCCGACGTCGAACTTGGCGGCACGGACCAGAAATTTAACCTCCTGATGGGGCGCGAACTGCAGCGCCACTATGGTCAACTGCCGCAGATCGTGCTGACGACGCCGCTGCTGGAGGGCATCGATGGCGTGCAGAAGATGTCGAAGTCATATGGCAACTACATCGGCATCACCGAAACGCCGCAGGAGATGTTTGGCAAGGTGATGTCGATTTCCGACGAGCTGATGTGGCGCTATTACGAACTGGTCACCGACGTGAGCATGGCCGACATCGAGCGCATGAAGCGCGAGGTCGCGAGCGGCCAGGCGCATCCGATGAAACTCAAGCAGGAGCTGGGCAAACGTATCGTCGCCGACTTTCACTCGCCGCAAGCGGCCGAGCAGGCAGCGCAGGATTGGTCGCGCATGTTCCAGAAGGACGAAACGCCGGAAGACTTGCCGCTGGTTTCGGTGTGCTTCGACGAGGTTGCAGCTCCGAACGCTTCCACTAATGATGGCTACGTTCAGGTGAAGCTAGACAAGCTACTTGCGCGAACCGGGCTCGCAACCAGCGTGACCGATGGGCTACGCAAACTGAAGCAGAACGCGGTCAAAGTGGACGGCGAACTCAAGACCGACGTGGTGGTTGCGGTGAAGCTGGGCTCGGAATTCACCCTGCGCGCGGGAAAGAAGATGGTGCGCGTCTCTGTGGAGCGATAGGAAGTAAGCCTCGAATTAGCCGAGTGATCGGCCTACTGACGTTCAGCCCTTCGCGCGCGCGGCAGCCACGTGCATGGGATAGATCTCGAAACGGTTCATGCCGGCGCGGACCGAAGGATCATTCTCGCCGAACAGGCGGGCCTCGGTTTCGTCCGCGACCTCAAGAATCGCGACACCGAAAGCTCCTCCGGGCGCCATCACCGGACCGTAGGCTAGAAGCTTGCCGGCGGCAAATTGCTGTTCGCAGTAAGCGCCATGCTCATCCATCAAGGCCCTCTCCTGGTCAGTTATATCCGCAGGAAATGTCGGCCGGGGCGGGATCAACTTGAGGTAGAAATGCTTTTTATTCATGGCCAATCATGATAACGCACGCCGAGCTTCAACCATTTTGCGGAAGTTGTATAGGGACAGTGTCACCGGTTAGAAGAAAGCCTGGAATCGGGAATTTCTCTCAGTGCCCGGCGCCCATCAGCACTTTGGCTCCCCAAGCGGCCGCGGCGGCCATGACAGCCACAAAGGCAACTCCGACCAGGCGCCCCGAAATGTCGCTCTTACTCCAGCCCTGGAGCACGGCGATGAGTCAAACGAAGAAGAAAACGATGGCCACGACGCCAAGAGTCTTGAGCCACATGCAAACCTCCTGCTCAAGAGCTTGGCACCAGCCCGACATTCCTGAAAGTGCGCAGGTCACCACGCAAGGTGACAGGCGGTCGCGTTGACCTATTGCGTGCGGAATTATTTTCGAGTAAACAGCCGTCGCAGGAGCAGACCGAACACAACCCCGCCCGCGACCAATCCGGCAGCCATCTGGGGATCGAAGAAACGCACGAAGCGGGCACCAGCCTCCGTAATCTCAACCACCCCAGCGGGAACAGCTTGTACCACGCCGCCAGCCCCACCACCGCCGCCGCTCTGGGCTCCAGCTGAATCCGGAGCTTTCTCTCCACTACCCCCTCCCGCGCCCAGGCGATAGCTGATGCGAGCCACTGGAATGATGGTCTTGCCGTGCGCCTCGATCGGCTCGCCGAACACGTTTTGCACTTTTGCCGTCACAGCGAAACGATCGACAAGTGTGGACAGCATTTCTTTGGGATCGATCATAGAACCTCCTCATCAATTGGATGCGCCATCATCCAACTTCGACCAAGCCGTAGCGCCGGTTCCAATGACCCCTTAGGTGCTGCACCGCGCGCGCGATCTCCTCTTTCGTGAGGTCGGCGCTAGGGCCTTCGAGCACGAAGCGGGCCTCGTGGCGAGCAACCTCCAGCAGCTCGCGGTCGCGTAGCAGATTAGCGACGCGGAAGTTCGGCATACCCGCCTGGCGCGTGCCAAAAAACTCGCCCGGACCGCGTTGTTGCAAGTCGAGTTCGGCGATTTCGAATCCATCCTGCGTGCGCACCATGGCCTGCAGGCGCTGCTCGGCTTCGACCGAGACTTTGCCGCCAGTCATCAAGACGCAATAGGACTTCGCCGCGCCCCGCCCAATACGCCCGCGCAGTTGATGCATCTGCGAAAGGCCAAAGCGCTCGGCGTGCTCGATCACCATCACCGATGCATTGGCCACGTCCACCCCGACTTCGATCACCGTCGTCGCGACCAGGACATCAATCTCGCCACGCTGGAAGCTGGACATGGTGGCGTCTTTGTCGTCGGCGCTCATCCGGCCGTGCAGCAAGCTAACACGCAAGCCCGCGAACTCGGTTTTGCGTAGTTGCTCGTACATCTTGATGGCGGCCTTGAGTTCGCCCTCCATCGCGCCCTCTTCGATCACGGGATAAACGATGTACGCCTGGCGTCCGGCGGCGACGTGTTTGCGCACGAACTGCCACACCTCCTCGGCGCGTTCGTCGCCAACGCGCCGCGTGGTGATGGGCGTGCGGCCTGGGGGAGCTCGTCGAGGATGCTGGTTTCGAGATCGCCGTACAGCGTGAGCGCCAGCGTGCGTGGGATGGGCGTCGCGGTCATCACCAGCACGTCGGGGTCGGCCTGGCCGGATTTCTTCATCAGGCGGAAGCGCTGCAGCACGCCGAAGCGATGCTGCTCGTCCACGATGACCAACCCGAGCCGATCGAATTCGACCGTTTCCTGGATGAGCGCGTGGGTGCCAATTACCAGTTGCGCGTTGCCCTGTGCGATGTGATGGCGCGTCTGCTTCTTGCGGCCGACCTCTTGCGAGCCGGTGAGCAGCACGATGCGATAGCCGGCAGGCTCCAGGATCTTGCGCGCCGACAAGTAATGTTGCGTGGCCAGAATTTCCGTGGGCGCCATGAGCGCGACCTGGTGGCCGTTTTCCATGGCAATCACCGCGGCTTCGAGCGCCACGATTGTCTTGCCGGAGCCAACATCCCCCTGCAGCAGACGTCGCATCGGCACTGGCTCGGCCATATCGTCCGCGATCTCCTTTAGCACGCGCTTTTGCGCCGACGTGGGATGAAACGGCAGGATGCGCTTCACAGCAGCGCGGACGTGGTCGTTGATCTGGAAGGCGACGCCCGTCTGCGCGCGCACTTTGCGGCGCTTCAGTTCGAGCCCGAGTTCGAGGAAGAACAGTTCTTCGAAGATTAGCCGGATGTGCGCGGGAGTGCGCGCCGCCTGTAGCTTGGCGAGGCTCTCGCCGACCTCGGGCCAATGCGCCTGCCAGAAGGCGCTGCGACGATCGACGAGGCCCATGCGCCTGCGGACCACGGCGGGGATAGCGTCAGGAATGTCGGCAGTCAGGCTTTCCAGCAGGCCGTGAATGACGCGACGAAACCAGCGTGCGGTGAGTCGACCATTGCCGGCCGTTTCGTAGATGGGAACGATGCGGCCGACTTCGAGTGACTTCCAATCGTGTTCGTCCGCGCTGCCGTTGCCTTGCGTCGCCGAGGGGTCGTGCAGGATCTCGACCTGTGGCTGGAGGACTTCGAAGCGGTGGCCACCGCGATCGCCCGCCTCGACCTTGCCATACAGCGCGAGTGTCATGCCCGCGCGAAACTTGTCCTTCAGGTAGGTGGCGTTGAACCAAATGCACTTCAGCGTGTCGCGGCCCTGGCCGACGGTCATCTCGAAGATAGGCATGCGGCGCGTGCGGAACAGGCCGAAGGTGCGCACGTCAGCAATGATGCTGGCCATCTCGCCCACGCGAAGCTCACCGATACCGCGCGGATTCAGGCGATCTTCATAACGGAAGGGCAGATAGTAGAGAAGGTCTTCGACGGTGGCGATGCCCTTCTCCAGCAGAACTTGGGCGAACCGCGGCCCAATGCCTTTGACGAATTGGACATTGGTGTCGAGGTCAAGCACAGAAGGATGGTAACAGCAGTAATTAGCAACTAGGTCTCTGACCGCATAATCTGGTTTCTTTTGTAGCCGAACTTCATGCGTGCTTTCCTGCGGGTAAACCGCCAGTCGATGGTGACCCGGTTGCGGTTCATTCTCCGGTTCCAGGCTCTGGCTTCCGGTCGCAGATCGCCAAGCGAGGGCATTCTGCGCTGACCCAGGCACTGCCGGGAGAACAGGCTGATCTCAATCTCCGCCTGGTTCAGCCAACTGCCGTGTTTCGGCGTGTAGTGGACGGTGAACCGATTCCATAGCCAGCCTCCCGCCTTCTCGCCGAACTGCTCCAGCAAGGCTTTGCGGGTGTGTGAACTCAGATTATCCATCACCAGGTGGATGGTGTCGGCTCCGGGATAGTGTTCGGCGATGCCCAGTAGATACTCGGCGAAGTGGGGCGAGGATCGGTCCGGAGTCGCCCAGGTGAAATGCCGTCCCGCTTTTGGCTCCACGCCGCAAAACATATTGGCGGTGCCACATCGCTGGTACTCGCAATCGCGCCGGGCAATCCGTCCCGGCCGCATGGGCCGCGGAGGACGGAGATCGGCATGCAGCACTATCGGTTTCTCATCCATACAGACCACGGGTTCCTTTTCCGACAACGGCTTCTCATACAGGGCCAGCACATCTTCCATGCGGGCGATATACTCCTCATCCAGTTCCGCCACGCACCAGCTTTTTTTCCCGCCACGGTTTCAGATCATGGCTTCTGAGCAGAATGCGGATGGTTTCCCGGCCCACGCCCGCCACCAGCTTCCGCTTCACGGCTTCCTGAGTGACGAGCCGCACACTCCAGCGTGCCTGCCCCGCGGGTGGCTCGCTACAGACCATGGCGATGATCCGCTGGCTCTGGCCCGCGTCCAGCCGCCGCTGCTTGCCGGGGCGCGGCTTCTCGTACAACGCCGGCTCCAGCCCTTCCTCCTCATAGCGCCGGGCAATCGCTCGCACCGTTTTCCGGGCCACGCCCACGTTGCCAGCCACCTGCGCCGCTGTCTGTTCCTGATCAAGCTGGCGCAGGATCAAAGCCCGCCGCAGCACCCGCGCCGACTCCCACCCTCGGTTCAGCATCCCGGCTATCTGCTGCCGCTCCTTCTTTTTCAATTGGACATGCACCCGATGATAGGTTTGCATGTCCCCACTATCGTCCCAGTCGCTTTACTCCCCAAGTGCCTACTCAGGTACATCTCGATGCGGTCATAGACCTAGCAGCTGGCAACTAGCGACCTGGAACTAGTCCAGTCGACCCATTGCATCTCTGAAGCGGTACAGCTATTCGGCTAATAATTGCTAGTCGCTAATTGCTAAGCTGCTAGTTGCTGTCTTTCGGTGTACAACAAGTGCGTGCTTCGAACACTCCTCAAACAGTTGATCGCGATTGTTGCCGGCAACGTGCTCTATTTCTTTGTTCTGATGCCACATCTGCCGTCGGCGGGACGCCATCAGCCATTCCGAATTGACCTCGGTCTGGTAGTGGACGCCTGGATATGCCTCGTTTTCTATGGCGCCATCGAGTGGCTAGACCGGAAGCGGCGGCGTGACAACCCATCTGTGGGCCGACGAAAAGATTGAATTGGCGACGAGGGGTTGGGGCGCAGAAGGCCAAAGCCCGACCCTCGGAGACTGCGAATGAAACAGAGTCTCCCGGGGCGAGCCCCAGGGGTGACGCACGCGGCGTCGAAACGGATCTCTCTGCTGATCGCTAGAACTCGGGCTGGTTCTCGAAGCCTTTCAGCATCTGCTGCAGGTCGAGTTTCTGCTGCTCCATCTGCTTCTTGAACTGCTCCATCTCTTGCTGGAGCTGCGGCGTCCAGTCCTTCATGGATTCGTCGATCTCACGGCGGAGCTGCTCCTCTGTAGGCATGGACTGCGCAATGTCGTGCTTCAGATTTTCGATGTCCTTCTGCCTCAGCTCCATCGCCTTCTCGATCTGCTTCTGCAGGTCCTTCTGCGAGGGAAGCGACTTCTGGATTTCCTTCTGCATCTTCTCGATGTCTTCTTGCGGCATCTTCATCGAGCGCTCAATGTCCTGACGCATCTGCTCCAACTGCTGTTCGCTGGGTTTGATCGTCGCCAGCAGCGCAGGAAGGTCACCCCAGTCTATGTCCTCCAGCTCGGAGGAATCGGGAGAGGCTGGAAGGTTAATAACGATGGACTGTTCATGCTTGTCGCGAACCACGGCCACCGGTATTTTGCCGCCGCGGCCCTGCATGGCGCGTCGCCAATCGGCCATGTCGTGCACTGTTTCGTTTTCCACCTTCACGATTACGTCTCCGGCCTTCAGGCCAGCAGCCTCGGCCGGGCTGCCTTTTTCCACTGATCGCACCAGCACCCCTTGTCCGCGCGGCACACCGAAGTAATCCGCCAGTTGTGGACACATGCTTTCCACCACAATGCCGTGACGTGAGGACAGGGTTGTAAACGACGGCACATCGATGTCCGGTACCCTGATATTGGGCGGTGCGAAAGCCATCGCAGACCCGGGAGGAAGGTTGTGTGAGCGGGCCATCGCAGTGGGCCAGGCGCCTAGAGTTACGTTGATGTCTTTCTTCTGGCCATCGCGAACTACCGCCAGGGTCACTGTCTTGCCTGCGGGCATGGCGTGGATCATGTCTTGCAATTGCTCCGGACTCTGGACCTTGGAGCCGTTAAACCCGACGACGACGTCCTTGTCCTTTAATCCGGCTTTACCGGCGGGGCCATCCTGGTCGACGTAGGTGATGAGAGCGCCGCTGGCATCGCTCAACTTCAATAAAGAAGCGGTTTGTTGTGTGACCGCGTCGATATGAACACCGAGATAGGAACTCGGATGCTGATCAGGCCACCCGACAAGAGCCGGGTTTGACTCAGCCGACGCGAATGCGGCCAACACGATGAGCAATGTAACTACAAATCCGGACTTCATTGTACGTTTGCGCATAATACACCAACCCTGCTTCTAATGGCACCGCCGAAAATTGATCTGGCCCATAGTTGTGCGGACCCGCAACATTGGGCCCCCGCCATTTAATGCACCTTCGGCCGACATCGCCCTGGGGCCATAGTTGCCGCCGCTGGTGGTAATCCTCAGGCCGGGAAAATCGGAGAGGATCCCTTTGCCGTTTGTCATGTCGGACGAAGCATGCACCGTAATCGGCATGTTACCGGGCAGGCAAACAGAGACGTCGCCGGCCGCTGTGTGCAACGACGAGTCGGTGAAGACTCCATGGCTACCCACGAACTCGACCGTGATCGGCCCGGCCCCGGTTTCAACCTGGGCGCCCTGCCCCAGGTTGTACAGCTCAACACTGCCGCCGCCGGTCGAAACCTGCACCCGCCCACTAGCGCTGGCGAGGCGCACACTGCCGCCGCCAGTATCGGCGCGGACCGCGCCACTTACGTCACCAAAGTTGAGGTTACCGCCGGCAGTACTGGCGCGCAGATCTCCATCACACTTACGCACCTCGATCCCGCCTGCTCCGGTCTCGATTGTTGACCCTTTGGCCGTTCCGATGTACACCTTACCGCCACCCATCGTGACGCGCGCCTGCCCGGCAATGTTGTTGATGTGAACGTCGCCGCCACCGCTGCTGAGGGTGAAGTCGGCCCCCAAGTTGCCGCCTTCGACAGAGCCCCCGCCGGAGGTAATCTTGACCGGGCCGCCGAGATCGTCAAGCTTCACCGCGCCACCACCCGTCGTACCCAGGATGGTGGCGGTCAAGGAACTCAAGTTGAGCGCACCGCTGCGGGTCTCCACTCGTACCAGTTCAAGCTCTCGCGGCACCTGTACCACAAACTCTGCGTTGAAGCGGCTCAGGTTCCTGCCTAACAACCTTCCCTCGATGAAGTTACGGTCGGCGGTTTTAGCCACCGAAATATGCAGTTGCTCGAATTGCCGTCGAGCCGCTTCTTCGGTGGGTGCGAAGGAGCGCTTTCGAATCACGTAGGTTACGTTGGGCGAATTGCCTTGTACCTGCACAGCTCCCATATCCGTGTTAACACGGACCTCGTGTCCCGCCGGCATCGTACCGGTGGTTTCCTCGATCCACGCGTTGCCCTCGCGAAATATCCGCGACTGTTGCGCGCATAGCGGAACGGCCACAGCCGCCGCGACAAGCACTATTGCCGCCCTCCACCTGTTATTGCGAGCGGGGCGCCGAGGAGCAAGAACGCGAGGTTGTGCTGTCGCCCGTGCCGCTCTTAGAAGACCCTGGTTCAACCCTTCCTCATTTCCGGGAGCGAATAAGAACAAATATTAAGGCATCGTTTCTCAGTCAATGCTGGGCATCGAGGCCAGCATGCGCTTGGACTCGGTGCGGATGTACTCGCTGGGATCTTCGTTGGACAACTGCTGCAGCGCCATGCGCACGCTGCTGTCGGCACGCACCGGATCGAGCGCATGAAGCGCACCGCTGCGCACACCGAGGTTGCTGTCGTTCAGCAGAGACTCCAGGACCGCGTTGCGTACCCGAATGTCGTCCTTGACATAGGGGCCGAGGCCATCGAGCGCCGTCAGGCGCACCCCCGGATTGCTGTCGTAGCGAAGAGCATAGGTTAGGGTTTCGCGGACGCGCGGATCCTCTGCCTTGCTGGTTAGCGCGTCCACAGAATTCAGGCGGACGCCGGAGTTTTCGTTGCTCTTGGCCGCATACAGCAGCAGGTCCTGAACTTTGGGATCAGACACCGAACCCTGAACGGACTCGGGAAGCCGCTTGTCGTACTGAACTTTTACCCTATCGGTGCCCGGTTCCTTTTCAATGGAAGTGATACCGCTGATGGAGGCTTCCCGTGGGTCTGGATTGTTGATGACGCGGGGTGTTTGACCCTTGCCCATCGCACTGTACATTGCTCCGATGCCGCCCCCGAATCCTATGAGGAAGATGAGCGAAGCGAGCGCAGGCGAGAACCGCACCTGCCGCAACCAAGCGGCCGGGTCGAAAGCGAACCGGTGATACCAGGCGCGATGCTGCTCCGTGGTTTCCAGCGACTCCTGCAACTGCATGCGGGCCGCCGCCAGAAAACTCGCGGAAGGTTCCTCCACCGGCAACGCGTCCATCTGTACCTGGAACTGCTGCTGGTCGGCCACTTCAGCGGCGCAGTTCTTGCAGCGCGTGATGTGCTGCTCCAACTCGTGCCGCGCGTCGTCAGCCAGCTCGTTGTACAGATACAGGGTGATGTTCTCTTGCACCCATTCGCAATTCATGGCTCTCACCTCTACAGCTCTGAGGGGGCACGGCTTCAGCCGCGCCACCATTCCTTCTTTACGCTGTCTCACGGGGTTCACGCCCGCGAGAATCTTTCATTACCGCTATCGCATGTCCTTCAGCGCGGCCCGCAACTTCTGCGTTCCGCGGAACAGCGTGTTCTTCGCAGTCTCTTCGGTCGTATTCAAGATTTCGCCTATCGTTCTCAGTTTCAAGCCCTGATAATGCTTCATCTCAAAAACCATGCGCTCGCGCGGAGTCAGCTTCGTCAAGGCCTTGGCAATTCGCGCTCCCAGCTCGCGCCGCATGAGGTCGCGTTCAGGACTGGCGCCGGAACGGACATCCGCCACCTGGTCCAGCAGGTCGTAGCTACCGCCTTCCGAATCGGTCGTCACTCCGGAATCCTCTTTGCGCACCTGCCGCTTGCGCAATAGATCGAGGCACAAGTTGGTCACGATGCGATAGATCCAGGTGTAAAACGAACATTCAAAACGGAAGTTGTTGATGTTCCGGTAGGCTTTGAGAAAGGCTTCCTGGTAGATGTCCTGGGCGTCCTGTTCGGAGCGTGTCAGGTGGTACGCGAGACGAAGCACGGCGCCATCGTACTGACGCACCAAGTCCTCGAACGCGGCGCGATTACCACGTTGAGCTTCCCGGATCAGCTCCGTGTCATTCATGCGGCTCTGGGCCTGCCCAACCATCAACCCTCGGTCGGAGGGAGTAGAGGACGTTTCGTCCGCCGCTCGCCGTGTCTGAGGAGTGCGGAGCCCCGGGCCAACCGTGAGGGGAACTGCTACCGCTTCGGCCGGCATACTGGTTTCTACCTAGTCTGCAATTGGCAAGCCAATTCTCGTGCCTGCAACTACATAGACGGCCACTGGAAGAAACCGTGAGCGGCCATTATAGACGCCCACTTAGTACTTACGTGGGAAGGCTTGGGTTGGTTCCAGGGCGTCAAGCTGGTGCCGCCATTGACCGCTTCGTGTTAGCTAAGTAAACTTAGCTAATGAGCTACACGGTTCATCAAGCCAAGACCAATCTCTCGCGGTTGATCAAAGAGGCCGAGAAGGGCACGGAAGTCATCATCACCCGCGGCAAGAAACCGGTCGCGAAGCTGGTGCCCATCGCGAGCGCATCCAAGAAGCGTGTCCCGGGGAGCATGAAAGGCCAGATTTGGGCAGCTCCGGGAGCGTTCGATCCGCTCACGGATGAGGAAATGCGGGAACTGGGTTTTGAATGACAGCCTTACTTGATACCCACACATTGAAGTGGTGGCTGGATGACCCGGGTCAATTGTCGGAGTCGGCAAAACGCGTAGTCGAGGACAGGATCAACTCGATCATGATCTCAGCCGTGGTTCCTTGGGAACTTGCTATCAAGTCGAACGTTGGAAGGCTTCGAGTCGACTGGCTGCTGGCAAACTGGTCAAGCAAGATCGCAGCAGAAGGTTTCACCGAACTGCCCGTCGAGTCGACACACGCCATACGCGCCGGACTTTTGCCCCTGCATCATAGGGACCCTTTCGACCGCATGTTGGTCGCCCAGGCGCAAGCCACAGGCTGGCCCATCATCAGCGCCGATCCTGTGTTTGATCATTACGGCGTGCGCCGCATCTGGTAGCCCGGCCCCTCCGGTGCTGGCCAAGCTGAGGGACGGGCTCTCGACGAGTACGCCGTGATTGGTTATCACGAGAAGATAAGCGCGTCCCGGTTCGAAATCCTGAGAAGATGCAGTCCTCCCCACTGAGATCCCCCGCCACTGGAGAGAAGGAAGAGAAGAACGCTTACGCTTCGACGCCAGCTTCTTCCGCGGAAGCCGCTTCGACCACCGCATCCTTGTTGATGACTACCTTTACCTGAGCTGTGACGTCCTTGTGCAGCTTAATGGGGACGTTGAACTCACCGACATGTTTCAGCGGCTCGTCAAGATGGATCTTGCGGCGATCGATATTGAAGCTCTTATGCTCGAGCTCGCGCGCAATATCGGCGGAAGTGACCGAACCAAACAGTTGGTCGTGCTCGCCCGACTTGCGGGTGAAGCTAAGTGAGACTCCCGCCAGCAAATCCGCCAGCTTCTCGGCATCGCCCTTCTCGCGCACCACCCGGCGCACTGCGGCAGCCTTCATTTGTTCAATAACGGCGCGGTTGGCCGGTGTGGCTTCAATCGCCAGCCTGTTGGGAAGGAGATAATTGCGGCCATAGCCCTCGGCCACTTTCACCACGTCGCCCCGGGAGCCCAGCTTGGCTACGTCTTCTTTCAAAATGACTTCCATACGTAGAAAACTCCGTTAAACTTTCTGTTGCCGGGCCAAAGCCCGGGTGGCAATCGTTTGTATTGTTCTAACGTCGGCCTCAAGGCTCGCACTACCGCGTCTGACTCGTGCGGGAAGACCAGCGCAGCCAGAGACAACTAGACACGACCACGGATCTACCGCCCGCCGAACGGCAGCAACGCAATGTTGCGTGCCTGCTTGATGGCATCGGCGAGGCGGCGCTGGTGGGGCGTGCACACGCCGGTCAGACGGCGAGGAACGATCTTGCCGGCTTCCGAAACGAATTGCGCGAGCAGGCGCACGTCCTTGTAATTGATACCGTCGATCTTCTCAACGCAGAACTTGCAAACCTTCTTCCGCCGAAAGAACTTGCGTCCGCCGCCCTCGCGAGGACCACTACCGGGGCCAGCGCCTGGCCGTCCGCCGGGGCGCGGCCCACGGGGACCTCCCTCACGCGGACCGCCTTCCGGACGCGGTGCCGGGGCCTCAGTTGTCGCGGCGCCAGTCTCGGAAGCCGCGGTCTTGATGGATTCGTCTGCCATGATTCTCCTTCGGGGCCATCGGGGCCCTAATTGCGGCTAGTTTCCACCCTCCAGCCGGGTAATGCGGTGTTCATGAATTTGAGCGATGTGCAACAAGCGAGCGGTGCCATCGGCAATCTCGCCTACATACTTGCCCAGCTCACCGACACTCTGTCCCAGCTCACCAACTCTCTGTCCCAGCTCACGGACATCCTTGGTGAGCAACTCGACGGACTGAGACAAAGCTTCGTGGCGTTCCACCAAACGATCCAAACGTTCGTCAATGGTCATATCCTTCCTCTTGCATGCACGTCGCATTCAGCGCCGACAGTGCTTGGCGCACGAGCAGGAGACGTGCATCATGCGCTGGCTGGCGCGGGCTCGCTTTCCGCCGGCGCCGGCGATTCCGGCGTCGCCGCTGGTACCTCCGCAGCTTCGGCGGCCGCAGCCGCTTGCCGACCTTTACCCCGCACCTTGGTGTCGCGAATTGCCTTGATCTTGGCCAGCCGCTTCTGTTCCTCGTCAACCCGCACCGTGATGAACTTGATTACCGGCTCGGTCACACGCAGGCGGCGCTCCACTTCCTTCACCATCGCGCCTTCGCCTTCCAACACCATCAGCATATAAATGCCGTCCTGGAACTTGCGCACCGTGTAGGCCAGACGCCGCTTGCCCATGCGCTCCACGCTTTTCACCGATCCGCCCGCATTACCGACCTGCGTCTCGACGTTCGCGATCAGCTTGTCCTGCTCTTCTTCCACCATGTCGGGTCGGACAATGAACATCAACTCATAAGTACGTTGCATTTGCTCTCCTAGCGACTAGTAGCTAGCACATAGCAACTAGTGCATAACTTCCTTATGAGCAACTAGCGGCTAGCCGTTAGCTGCTGGCTGTTTCTTCCGTGCCTTCCGGTCTGCGATTGAAGCGGCTCATCGCCGCCTGTATGCCTTCCGTAAGAATGGCCTTTACGGCCTCAGCCGCACTATCCAGTACCTGGTCAATCACCGGATACTGCGATTTCTTAAACTGGGACAGCACGTATTTCGCGCCGTCTCCCACCGGATTCTCCGGCGCAATACCCATTCGCACGCGCATGATCTCCGGCGTCCCAAGCGCCTCGATCACCGATTCCACTCCGTTGTGCCCTGCCGAGCGGCCACGGGGCCGAACGCGCAACGTGCCGAAGGGCAAATCAATTTCGTCGTAGAGCAGCACCAGGTCTTGCTCCGGTTGCGCCTCGTACTCGCGCACCAGCTCGCGGACCGCGATGCCGCTCAGGTTCATGTAGGTTTCCGGCTTGGCCAGCACCACATCCTGCTCGCCGATGCGTGCCCGCGCCGTCTGCGAGCGGCAGTTGCGGTTGTTCACCCGCACGCCGTATTGCTCCGCGATGCGGTCCACCGCCAGGAAACCCAGGTTGTGCGGTGTGAACTGGTACTCGATGCCCGGATTGCCGAGCCCGACGATCAGTTTCACAACGCCTACTTCTTCTTCTCGGCCTTCTCGGCCTTTTCCGGCTTCTCGGCCTTCTTCTCGCCGCCCTCGGCAGCTTCGCCTTCCACTTCCTGCTTGCCCTTCTTGATGACTTCGGGCTCGGCAGGTGCAGCAGCAGCTTCGACGCCTTCGGCCGCCGGAGCCGCCTCCACAACTTCCTTCACCGCGACCACGTGCGCGACCGGCTGGTTCTCATCCGTGATGAACTTTATCTTGCCGGCATGCGGCAGGTCGGAGACGCGGATTACCTGCCCAAACATCAGGTTGCTGATGTCCCCATCAATATGGCCCGGAATGTCGCCTGGCAGGCATTCGATTTCGACTTCACGCAGTAACTGCTCCAGGATGCCGCCCTGCACCTTCACTCCCGGCGCCTCACCCTTCATCAAGACGGGAACGCTGACGCGCAGTGCCTTGTCCATCGCAATGCGCTTCAGATCGACATGCAGCAATGCGCCTTTGATCGGCTCGTACTGCCAGTCCACAATCATGACCTTGGCCGACTGTGCCATCCAGCGCAAGATCGAAAATCGAGTTGTGACCCGTTTCCGAATTCAGGATGCGCTTAATCTGCTTGGGATCGACGGCAATTGCCGCGGATTCTTGCCCGGCGCCATAGACGACGGCGGGAATCAAGCCGCTGCGGCGCACCCGGCGCGCGTCGTTCTTGGTGCCGCTTTGCCGCGGCTTAGATTCTACGTTCTTGTCTGCGGTTGCTGTAGCCATAATTAAGTCCTTTACAAAAACAGTCTGCTGACCGAAGTCTCTTCGTGAATCGATTGAATGGCACGTCCGATCAGTCCCGCGATCGACAGCACCTTGATTTTGGGCTCCCTGCGCGCCGCCTCGGTCAGCGGAATCGTGTTGGTCACCACCACTTCGGCCAACCCCGATTGCGAAATCCTTTCGATCGCCGGCCCCGAAAGCACGGGATGCGTCGCGCAGGCATACACCTCGCGGGCTCCCGCATCCAGCAACGCCTCGCAGGTCTTCACCAGCGTGCCGGCAGTATCGATAATGTCATCCAGGATGAGACAGGTGCGGCCTTTTACGTCGCCGATGACGTGCATCACCTCGGTCACATCCATTTCCACGCGGCGCTTGTCCACGATCGCCAGCGCCGAATCCATCTTCTTGGCGAAGAAGCGCGCGCGCTCCACGCCGCCCGCGTCGGGCGAAACCACCGTCAGGTCCGGGAACTGTTTCTTCCGGAAGTAATCCACCAGCACCGGTGACGCGAACAGATGGTCCACCGGGATGTTGAAGAACCCCTGGATCTGCGGCGCATGCAAATCCACCACCAGCGCGCGATCGGCCCCGGCCGTGGTCAACAGATCCGCGACCAGCTTCGATGAAATCGGCACCCGCGGCTTGTCCTTGCGGTCCTGCCGCGCGTATCCGAAGTACGGAATCACCACCGTGATGCGGCGCGCCGATGCGCGCTTCAGCGCATCAATCAGCAGCAGCAACTGCATCAGGTGCAGGTCAACCGGATCGCACGTCGGCTGCACCATGAAGACGTCAGCCCCACGTACGTTCTCCATGATCTGCACGTATGTCTCGCCGTCGGAGAACTTGGAGATGCACGTTTGACCAAGCGGCATGCCCAGGAAATCGCAAATTTCCTTGGACAGCCCGTCATTGGCAGTGCCGGAAAAAATCTTCCATCGGTCATCCTGGCGGGCCCGCGCCGGCTTGCGCTCAGCTTTGGGATCGGTGCCCGGATGAGCCTTTTTGTCCGACTGCTGCGCGACCGTCGCCGTGCCTTCGCCAGCTACGCTCACCGGATGAACTGGACTTGCTTTCGCTGCCGTTTCCATCGAATCAAATACCCCGCTTAACCTGGTCGAGTTACTGCTGGGTCTTGAAGTACCGCTCTTCGCTCTTCGCCGTTAGCTCTTAGCTTGCGGCCTGCAAACTGCAAACCTGAAATAACTGACAACTGGCCACTGACGACTGGTTTCCTGGCTGGGCGGCTAGGATTCGAACCTAGACAAAGTGCTCCAAAGGCACTTGACCTACCATTAGTCGACCGCCCAGTGAAGCAGCTAATGGCCACATCGTTAGCGGCTATCTGAAATCTATCACTTCTCAGGTTGTCATCCTGAGCGAGCGGCTCGCTTTGGAGCCGCGAGTCGAAGGACCCCTATACCTGGAACGGACCTTCCGCAAACATCTGCCGCCAGTATTCACCTCGCCTCAGGGTCGTTGTCGCGACTGCTGCGTGTCCCGCTGACGTCATGCGCGACAGCCGCAGCTTGCGCTTCTTCAGCCGAATCAAACACTCCATACAACGCCGAGCCTGGAGCCAGACAGCGATGCATAGCGCGCACCTTCGCGCTCCAAGACACGTTTTACCTCACGCAACTCGGGATACTCTGGAAAGACAACGCGTTCGAAGTCGTTCTCGATCCCGGCTCGGACGAGGTCGAGAAGCAGCGTCTCGGCCCGGTCCCCGCCCACCGCGGGAACACCGGATGCAGGCTCACTCGCAGATGCAGCATGCGAGAAAACACTTTCGCTCAGCCGGACAAACCAATCCTGACCAAGCTTGTTTATTGTACCTGCGGCGCCAGTGCCGGTCAATTCAGGCTCCCGCGCGGCCAGTTCATCCCATCGCGCGAACGCGGCGGGGGTGGAAACGCCGAGGGCAGGCGTAACCACCACCAGATGCATGGTTGGCAGATCCTGTAGGGGATAGACTTCTTCCCCGCGCCCTACGCCGAGCACAGTTCCGCCGACTAGGAACAGCGGCAAGTCACTGCCCACTTCCGCCGCGATGCGCAGCTTATCTTCGCTTGAAATCTTTACGCCCAGCGCGCGCTCCAAGCCAAGCATCGTGGCAACTGCCGTTAGAGGACGCCGCTCCCAAGCCGCCTTGTACCGGCAATCGCTTGTCAATCTGGATGCTGACCTTGCCTCGAGCCGTCTCGCTATTCTGGTTTTGAAACCGCACCTCGCCGGCCTTGCAATTCTGCATTTGAAAGGGCACGGCTTCAGCCGTGCCGCGAAGGGCTGCGTCAGGACTGGGCTTTAGCCCCTGAGGTACTTCGGTTTGGCCCGCTCGCGCATTTGTAAGATGCCTTCCAACCCGCACTGCCTTCAGCACGCGTTCCGCGATTTTGTAGCAGGTGTTCGACTCGTCGAGCGGAACGCGCGGATCGTCGCAGCGAATCTCAATGCCCGAGCCGGGCTGCACCTCCACACGCACGACATCATGCAGCGCCAGTGTTTGATAGATCGTGCGCAGTTCATGGAAGCCGTCGCCGCGCGCAGGACCGATGTTCAGTCCGAGATTGATCTTGGCAAATGAACGGACAGCAATTAGGCTCACTCAGCGCTCGCGAAATTTCGACAGCAGCCGCAGGATCTCGAAGTAGAGCCAGATCAGCGTGATCATCAGCGCGAAGGCGCCATACCACTCCATGTACTTCGGCGCGCCCACCCGCGCGCCGTTCTCGATCAGGTCGAAATCGAGGACAAGGTTGAGCGCGGCGACGACCACGACCACGAGGCTGAAGCCGATCCCGATTGGGCTTGCGCCATTGATGGTTGTGAAGTGTACGCCGAAGAATCCGAGGACGAATTGCAAGAAGTAGAACACCGCGATACCGCCGGTGGCCGCGACGATGCCGAGCCGCAATTTGTCGGTCACTTTGATGAGCCCGGTGCGGTAAGCCACCAGCATCGCGACCAGCGTGCCAAAGGTCAGTGCGACCGCCTGTATGGCAATGCCATGGAAGCGCATTTCGAGCATGGCGGAGACTCCGCCCAGCAGCAGGCCTTCGAGCAGCGCGTAAATCGGCGCGGTCACCGGCGACCACTCTTTCTTGAAGATGGTGACCATCGCCAGGATGAATCCGCCGATGCCACCGACAACCATCATTGGCGCGATGGCCTGTATCGCCTCCTCGGGAGAGGCCGGGTTGAACGCGCCGAAGAAACGGTTCCACGTCCAGGCGGCGGTGGCGACGCAGCAGATCAGCAGGACGCCCGTCTTGTTGACGGCGCCCGAAATGGTCATGCCTTCGCCATAAGTCGCCTCGCCGGTGCGGAAGGTGTCGCCACTCAGGGCGGGATTGGACGTTCTCATCAACTGTGCCATTTAGATTCTCCTAGCTCGATTAGATTATCTGGTAATGACGATTGCGCGCTAGCACTGCTGGACGATCTTCGCGATTCGCTCTTTGCTTTTCGCCAGACTTGTCATCCCGAGCGGAGCGAAGCGGAGTCGAGGGATCTGCGGCTACGCGCTCCCTCATCCGAACTCGGTATTCCACGCTAACCCACCAGAACAACGCTTCTGAGCCGCTGCGGTCTGCGGCGAAAAGCGAATGGCGAACAGCGGCCGCTAGAACAACGTCTCCTGCCCACTTGTCGCTGTCCGCGGCCGCTTCACGCCGAAATGCTCATACGCCAGATGCGTGGCCACCCGCCCGCGCGGCGTGCGGTCGAGAAAACCAATCTGGATGAGGAACGGCTCGTAGATTTCCTCGATTGCGTCGGGCTCTTCGGCGAGCGACGCGGCCAACGTATTCACGCCTACCGGTCCGCCCTGGTACTTCTCGATGATGGTGAGCAGCAGCTTGCGGTCAATTTCGTCGAAGCCATGGCGATCGACTTCAAGCATCTCCAGCGCGGCTTGCGCAGTGGGCTTGTCGATCTTGCCGGCGCCGCGCACTTGCGCGTAGTCGCGGACCCGCCGCAGTAAACGGTTGGCAATGCGCGGTGTGCCACGGCAACGTGCCGCAATCTCCCTCGCACCGGGCTCGTCAATCTCGACGCCGAGAATTTCGGCCGATCGCTCCAGGATGATCTTCAGGTCTTCGTGGGTGTAGAACTCCAGCCGCAGCACGATGCCGAAGCGCGAGCGCAGCGGCGCGGTAAGCAGCCCCGCGCGCGTGGTCGCGCCGATGAACGTAAACGGCCGCACTTCGATGGTGTGAGTGCGCGCCGACGGCCCCTGCCCGATGATGATGTCGAGCTTGTAATCTTCCAGCGCCGAGTAGAGCAGCTCCTCCAGCGCCGGTTGCAGCCGGTGGACTTCGTCAATGAACAGCACCTGCCTCTCGCGCAGGTTGGTGAGGATGGCGGTCAGGTCGCCCTTGATCTGCAGCGTCGGCCCCGAGGTCTGCTGGAAGGCGACGCCCAGCTCGTTGGCGATGATGTTGGCCAGCGTCGTCTTGCCCAGCCCCGGCGGCCCGTAGAGCAGCACGTGGTCGAGCGCCTCGCCGCGCGACTTGGCGGCCTGGATGGCGACCTCGAGATTTTCTTTGACTTTCTTCTGCCCGATGAACTCGCGCAGCCGCTGCGGACGCAGCTTCAGCTCGAAGGACGAGTCGTCATCCACCGGCACGGCCGACACGATGCGGTCGGGATATTCCTTGTCAGGGGGCGAAACCACGATGCGGCGATAGTAAAGCGAATGGCAGGGCGAAGCAACCAGCGCCCAATCAGGAACTTTCATTCTGAGCAAGCGTTCGCCGTCTCCATCGGGTCCCCCACGAACGCCGGTTTGTCCCTCCGTGGGGTGATTTTGGCGAACGCGAGTCGAAGAGTCCCTATCGCCTTCTACGCTCGGCACGACGGAGCGCGCCATTTTGGGAATCAATGGCAAATTTTCTTGCAAAATCTTGTAACGCTTTTTCACCTCGCTGCGTTTTCTTATGTGGGCCACGCTTATAGCTGTTTTAGCCGTGAGTCCTAGGTGTGCTTAAAGTCCCTAGCGCCGAATGCGGAACAACATACGCCAATCAAGTATTATTCGCGTATCACTCCATGAAGAACCTCGGCATTCTGCTCTCCGGGCGCGGGTCGAACTTCGAGGCCATCGCCGACAATGTCGCCTCGGGCAAACTCGACGCCACGATCGCGGTCGTCATCTCGAATCGGGCGGACGCCCCGGGAATAGACTCGGCGCGGCGACGCGGGCTGAATGCGCTGGTGATTCCGTCGAAGGGTAAGGAGCGGGAACAGCATGATCGCGAGGTTGTCGCCGCGTTGCGGGAGCACAAGGTTGACCTCGTCTGTCTCGCGGGATACATGCGCTTGCTGTCGCCGTGGTTTGTGCAGCAGTTTCCCAATCGCATCCTCAATATCCATCCCGCGCTGCTGCCGGCATTCCCCGGACTGGAAGCACAGAAGCAGGCCTTCGACTATGGCGTAAAGGTCTCCGGATGCACGGTGCACTTCGTGGATGCGGACCTCGACCACGGCGCGATCATCCTACAGAAGGCCGTGCCCGTCCTCGACAGCGACGACGAGCACAGCCTGGCCGCCCGCATCCTGGAGCAGGAGTACATTGCTTACACCGAGGCAATCCGAATTGTGCTCGAAGGGAAGTGCCGGATCGAGGGGAGACGAGTAGTGGTCGGCCTCAACTCAAGGTGACTACGTTAAAATGACCATGGTCATCTGGAGGTGACCATATCGTGCCGAAGTTAGCAACCAAGAGAAAGCAATCGTACCTTGCCGGAAACGGCGCGAAACAGATGGCTGCGGGCGAGTTCAAGGCAAAGTGCTTGCAGCTGATTGATGAGGTCAACGAGACCGGCGAGGAGATCGTAATCACCAAGAGGGGGAAGCCTATGGCGAAGCTCATGCCTTTCAGGCTGCCCAAGAAAGAACCGTTCTTCGGCAGGCTGAAAGGACTTGTCGAGATCGTCGGCGATCCTGACGACTTGATAAACCCGATCATCCCTTTGGAAGACTGGAATATGCTGAAGTGATCCTGCTCGACACGCATGTCCTGATATGGGCTGAGCTCCATGAGCGCAAACTCTCCCGCGCGGCATTTTCTGCGCTGCGTCGCGCTCGTCTCTCCGATGGGTTGGCTATCTCTGCCATTACGCTGATTGAGATCGTGAACCTTATCGAACGGAGAAAGCTGGCTATCTCTGGCATGATCGAAGCCACCATTGCAAGATTTTCGGAAGAGGTGATTGTGCTCCCCATAACCCGTGAGATCGCCGCGCTAACAATACAGTTTCCGCCTGACTTTCCCCGAGATCCCTCAGACCGCATTATCGCAGCGACCGCCCGTGCGGAAGGCTTGCCACTCGTCACCGCTGACAAGCGAATCCTGGGTTGTTCTTTGATAAAGACGATCTGGTGAACCAGGCGAACGGCAACCGCTCGACACGATCCACTAGCCGCTACCACTAGTAGTGCAGCAGCGAAAACACATCGTAGCCCGTCAGCTTGTCGCGGCCTTTGAGCGCATCCAACTCCACTACGAATCCCAGGCCGCAAATGTCGGCGCCCAGCGATTTCGCCATGTCCGCAGTGGCTTTCGCGGTTCCACCTGTTGCCAGCAGGTCGTCACAGATGACAATGCGCTGCCCCGGCTCGATCGAATCCTTGTGGATCTCCAGCGTGTCGTGACCGTATTCGAGTTGGTATTTCCATTGCAGCACTTCCGCGGGCAGTTTCTTGGGCTTGCGTACGGGGACAAACCCCGCGTTCAAGCGATAGGCGAGCGCCGGTCCAAAGATGAATCCGCGTGCTTCGATACCCAACACCAGGTCTATGTCCTTGTTGATGTAGTGCTCCGTCAGGGCATCAATGAGGCGGGCAAAACCGAGCTTGTCTTTCAACAGAGTGGTGATGTCGTAAAAGAGAATGCCAGGCTTGGGGAAGTCGGGGACTTCGCGAATGAGCTTCTTAAGGTCGTCACAGTTATGGTGCGGCGGCACGGTTTACCACGCTCCTTCGATGCGAAACGCTTGTGTTTCCAACAGCGGCGCGCCGGACTCGCTGACGTGGTCAACGCGCGCGGCCCGCGGTCCCTCCTGCAGCTTGCGGCGCAGCGAATTGTGCTGCTCGCGCGTGCCCGTTGCCATTACCTCAACGTCGCCGGTCTCGCAGTTGCGCACCCATCCGGTCACGCCGATCAGCCCGGCTTCGCGCTCCACGAACCAGCGGAAGCCGACGCCCTGCACGCGGCCCGAGATAAGGTAACGGCGGGTTTGGAGGTCAGGCATCGGTGAGCAAACAGCAATCAACGTTTTGTGGGCGATCCCTTGCTCGACAGATTTTCCTTCCTCAACAAAGCTGCGATTGCTTCGTCCATCTCGTCGATGCTCTTGCGCCGCCCACGATACGGAACGCAGCCGATCAGACTCTCCCAACTCCGGCATGCTGTTGTCTTCCGTTTGGGTCTTGAGTCCTTCTTCGTCATCTTGTTTCAGTCGGCCCGAAGCAAGCATTCGAAAATTTATCTAAGCCCGCGACAAATACGCGCCTTCGGAGGTGTCAACCCGGATCTTTTCGCCTTCATTGATAAACGGCGGCACATACACCACCAGCCCGGTTTCGGTCTTAGCGGGCTTGGTGACACTGCTGGCCGTCGCCGACTTCAAGCCTGGCTCGGTCTCGACCACGGTCAGTTCCACGGTCTGCGGCAACTCCACGCCCACCGGCTTGCCGTCAAAGAACTCCACTTTGATCTGCAGATTTGCGATCAGATAATCGACGGCATCGCCCAGCATGTCTTTGTTCAAATGAAGCTGCTCGTAATTTTCGGTGTTCATGAAGTAATAGTCGTCGCCATCGGCGTAGAGAAACTCCATTTGCACCTCGTCAACCGTGACCTTCTCGATGGCGTCGCTGGAGCGAAAGCGGTGCTCGAACATGGCTCCGGTGCGCAGGTTGCGCAGCTTGGCTTGGATGAAGGCGCGGAGATTGCC
Source organism: uncultured Acidobacteriaceae bacterium (assembly GCA_963782275.1). Taxonomy (GTDB): domain Bacteria; phylum Acidobacteriota; class Terriglobia; order Terriglobales; family Acidobacteriaceae; genus Bog-257. The sequence goes on from CAWAJA010000022.1 coordinate 908,342, forward strand.
CGGGGTACGGTGTTCCACCGAGAACACCGAGTGCAAGTCATTGTTGTGCTTGATGACCATGCCCGGACGCAATTGTGTGGCTGGAATCGCCATTCCTATGACTCCTCATTTCTTTGGGGGAGCCGCTTGCGCGAGAACATCCTAACGGGACTTCGTAGGCGCGCGGCTCTAAGGGTAAACACTTGATTTTACATGCGCGGCGATGCGATTGGGAAATGGGCGATTGTCTTACCACGGGGCAACGACTGCCGGGCTGCGGCTTTCTAACATAGGAACGGGACGGCGGCTCCAACTATTGGCGACGTTTCTTAAGTGGCCCAAAGTGAGCGCTAGGCTCGGTATCGCGGTAATATCTCCACAGGAAGGATGGTTCTTATGACTGATGAAACGAGTGATTTTGCGAGTTCTGGAGAATATCGGCAGTCAGGTAGTGGATTGACGATGTTGTTCATCGGATTAGCAGTCGGTGCCCTGATTGCGTTGCTGCTCGCGCCCCAGACCGGCAAGCAGATGCGCAAGGCCCTACGCCGCAAATATGAAGACGCACGCGACGCCATGGACGACCTCGGCGATCAGGCGAGCGATTGGATGGATAAGGGCTCAGAGTGGGCCGACAAGGCGAAGAGCAAGGTTGCGCCGCTGGCGAAGCGGTCCCAGCGGTAGCTGCGGCGACAGCAAAGGAGTTTCGGGGAGTGCGGTTGGTCAACTTTCGATTTACCGAGGCTGGGCCTCGCTTCCCGGGTTTCGCGCACAATACCACGTGTCGTCAACTTCAGGATTGGTCGGGTTCCGCTTCCCGCGAAAGTCCTGAGCTCTATTTCTACCGCATCGCAACGTTACATTCCTAAGAGAAAACACGGCTGCAACCATCGCTTGAAAGGCCGTTGATATAGAATTCGTGCGGGCCATAGAAGAATGTTCGCTTCGCCGCATTCAGCCGTGAACTTCCGCCTCAAACTCGCCGTCATGGCGGTCCTCATTCTCCTTTGCTGTAGCCTCCGCGCAGAAAAAATCCCTGATATTCGCCCGCAGGGATATGTGACCGACCTGGCACAGGTGATCGACCCTGCCACGAAAGCGAAGATCGAGGCGCTCTGCACTGAGGTCCAACAGAAGACCGGCACGCAGATCGCGGTTGTTACCGTGCGTTCTCTCGACGGCCGAAGTAAAGAGGACTATGCGGCTGACCTCTACAAGCACTTGGGCGTAGGCTCCAAGAAAGACAGCAATGGCGTGTTGATATTGCTGGCGCCGGCGGAGCGCCAGTACAAGATCGAAGTGGGATACGGGCTGGAACCGGTAATCAACGATGCGCGTGCCGGCGACGTTGGCCGCGCCATGGTGCCCAGCCTCAAGAGCGGCGATTATAGTGGCGCCGTCATGTCAGGTGTCACCCTTCTGGCACAATTGATCGCAGCTGACAAAGGCGTGCAGCTAACGGGTGTGCCGAGCCTCCCGGCCAGGCGTCAACCGGCCGGGGGAAGCGGTCTGCCGTGGTGGCTGATCCTGCTGGCCTTCATTGGAATTCCGTGGCTGATTCGCGCTATCAGTCGCAGGGGCGGCGGTGGTGGCGGATCCGGATTCAGTGGACGTGGCGGCGGAATTCCTCCCGTGATTTTCATGCCGCCGATGGGCGGCGGCGGTTGGGGCCATGGCGGCGGCTTCGGAGGTAGCTCAGGAGGGTTCGGCGGCGGTGGGGGTTCGGAGGCTTTGGCGGCGGTATGAGCGGCGGCGGCGGTGCCGGAGGCAGTTGGTGAGGGGTAAGGAGAGAGAGTCGTGATGAAGAAACCCGAGAGCAAACTTCAGGACCTTGTCAGCCGGCTACATGCAGCGTGCGGCGACAATCTGGTTTCTGTGGTGCTGTATGGCTCGGCGGCGCGAGAGGAGTTTCACGAGCAGTATTCCGACGTAAACGTGTTGGCGGTGTTTCGTGACCTGGACGCTGGCCGGTTATCGGTCATCACGCCGGTGGTCCGTTGGTGGACACATGAAGAAAAATTCACGCCTCCGCTGATGATGACCGAAGTCGAACTGCGGGAGTCGGCGGACGTGTTCGCCATCGAAGTGCTCGACATCCAGCACATGCATAGAACCCTGTTTGGCCAAGACATTGTAAGCGCGATTCAGGTTCCGATGAATCTGCACCGGGTTGAGGTGGAGCACGAACTGCGGACTGTTTTGTTGCGTCTGCGACAGCACCTGCTGCTGAGCCCTGAGAACCAGGACGAACTGCGGCGCGTACTGGCGAAGTCCATCGCTAGCGTGAGCACCCTGCTGCGTCACGCGCTCATTGCGGTGAGAGAGAACCCTCCTCACGATAGGGCGAAGGTGCTCGAGCAAGCGGCGGCGGTTTTTGGCTTTGATGCCCAGCCCATGCAGACAATTCTTGCGCTGCGGAGCGGTCACGAGCATCCCGAGAATGTCGCCGCAGCGTATAACGCTTATATGAGCGCCATTGGCCTGGTCGCCCACGAACTTGATGCACGCGTACCGAAGCGCCACTGGCAGAAAATGTCCCCGACAGTGTAAGAGATTAGCGAGAAAGTGAGACGCAAATGAAGATTGGACTGATCATAATCGTAATTTTGCTGGTGCTGGGGTTCTGGTTAGGCAGCACCTTTATCGGCCACCGCAATGAGATGGTGCGCAAGAAAGAGGCGGTGAATGCGGCGTGGTCGCAGGTGGACGTCGTCCTGCAACGCCGCGCCGATCTCATTCCTAATCTGGTTGAAACGGTGAAGGGCTACGCCAGCCAGGAAGTGAAGGTGTTTGGCGACATCGCGGCAGCGCGAGCTGCCCTGATCGGAGCCAAAACTCCGCAAGACAAGATCGCCGCCAACGGACAACTGGACTCAGCCTTGGGACGATTGCTCGTTGTCGTGGAAAACTATCCGCAGCTCAAGTCCAATGAGAACTTTATGCGCCTGCAGGACGAGTTGGCAGGTACGGAGAACCGTATCGCAATTGAGCGTCGCCGCTACAATGAGACGCTGCAAGACTACAACACCTACATCGGATTATTCCCCAATAACATCGTGGCCAGCCTATCCGGATTTACTCGTAACGACGCCTATTTCAAGACCGACGAGGGCGCGCGGCAAGCTCCCAAGGTGAACTTCGGGGGAACGACAACTCAGCAACCGGCTCCTGCGCCGACGCATTAGGATATGGTGCGCGGTGATCTGCCGGTTTACGATTTCGGCGGGTAGATCGACAGGCGAAGGGTGATGGCAAGCGATTTCTAAGGCCGGCGTTCAGTACAGCCGGAAGTTCACTTCGACGTTGATCATCACAGGAACCGGCTGTCCATCTTTTCTGGCGGGCTCGAACTTCCACTGTTTCACGGCCTCGATGGCCTTTTCGTCGAGGCCCATGCCAAGCGGGCGCTGCACGCGGATCTGTTGCGGACGGCCGGCAGCATCCACCACCAGCCACAACACCACAGTGCCCTGATATTTGGCTTTACGCGCTTCTTCGGAGTACTCAGGATCAGGCGCATACAACGCTTTGGGAGCGCTGACACCGCCGCCCACGCGATAGGCGCCGCCGCCGTATCCGCCGCCGTGTCCTGGACCAACGCCCGGGCCCGTCCCCGAACCGACGCCACCGCCGCTACCGCTGCCAATGCCTCCACCAAATCCCGTGCCGTTCGAAGGCGGTCCGATTACCTTGGACAGTGGATCGCCCAATTGACCGACGGTGGGCAGCTTAAGCTCGGGAGGAACCACAACGGTAGGCGTCACTTCCAGCTTGGGATGATCATTGCGGACCACAATCGCCGGGGGCACAATCTGGTCTTTCGACAACTTGGGCAAAGCGCCCTTGGGAGCGTTCAGCTTGTCGCGATCGCCACCGCCGCCACCACCGCCCATGCGATTTTTCGAAACTGGAAGAGGAATGTACGGGCTGATGTCGGTAGCCAGCGATACCACCTGCTGTTTGATCTCCTCCTGGTGGGTAAACGCCCAATGCCCCGACCATATGAGCACGCCAATAGCAATCAGGTGTACGGCGAACGAATAGAGGAGGGTGTCTTTACGCTGCGGGTAAAGTCCCGGGCCCTCAAACAAAGAGGGCAGAACCTGGTCCTGAGGAGCAACGGTCGGGACTGCGGCCTGCGGTTTGGACACTAAGGGCGTGGGCATCGCTTTCTATACAGTATAGACCCAGCAGCGGGCGATAAGTTCCAGAAAAATTCGAGCCAGCTCAACGTTTGTCCCTGAGGCAAGACGTTCACCACTAACCACTTGCCTTGCAAATCCTTAAGGCGCTTCACGCGCACCAATCACCCGCAGCGCGTTGCGCCGTACACCTAGTTCGACGGGCGAAGTGCAAATAGGTTCGCCATCTGCAAAAATTTCCGTCGCGGGCTCGGTCCGAATCCGCACTCGCGAGGCCCGAAAATATTCTACCTCCTTCATGCCGATGTGCCGGCCGCTGTAGACCACGCGAAACAGCCGCAACAGCCGGAACTTGCTCAAGGGCCGAACAAAGCACATATCGAGCAAGCCATCGTCCATTCGCGCTTCGTGGGTCAACCGCATGCCATGGCCGTACTGCGGCCCGTTGCCGGCAGCAATCAGGAATCCCGGCTCGTCGAGGCGCGTTTGCCAGTGCCCGTCAACTTCGACTGACAGCGTGATGTGCGGCGGACGAAAGCCTCCCAGCACCCGCAGCAGAGCGACAACGTATCCTCCATGCGACCGCAGCCAGCGTGGCTGCCTTAGCGTGAGGCGATTCACCGCGGCATCCAAGCCTGTCCCTGCAATGGACGCATAAAAGGTCGTGCGGGTAACCTCGCGTTCGGCCTCGTTCAGGTGGCGCAACTGCGATTGCATGATACGCGCGCCCATCTGCGGAAGATCGCTCCGCGGACCGTCGGGCACGAAATGGAGCGTGTCCAAAGACTCATCCTGCCAAGCGACCAGGGCCTCCTGCTTCGTCATGTCGAGCCGCTCAATCGTACCCAGATCAATCGCACGGACGTTGTCGCCCACAGCACAGAAGTGCCTCCAAGCCGCCAAGGCTTTCTCGACCGTCTCGACTCCGATCGACCGCGCAAAGTCGTTGGCGCTTCCCATGGGAACGATCAGCGTTGGGACCTGCTTAAGTGCCAGTCCGCCGAGATGGCGATGGATTGTCCCGTCACCGCCGAAGACAAGCGCCGCGTCGGGCAGGTCCGTCGGATCGAGTTCATTGCCCGAGAATAGGTTCACGCCCGGCAACTCAAATCGCCGCACATAGCTGTCATTGGCGACAGGTCCAAGAAGGGCAACGGCACGCACGGCGCTACTCTCGCACAGCCTCAGGAAAATTCAAAATTGACTTAGGCAAGCCCTCGGCTGTTTTTGCTGCCAGCCTGAACTTGCTCCACACAGAACAGGCGGTCAAGCAACCATATCTCCTTTCCAACCCTGCAGCGCGCTGTGTGCGTCGCTGCGAAATCCGTCAGGGCCCAAAGAAACTGGAACTGTCCAGTAATAGCTGGGTGGGATCCGACGCGTAGGCGTCGACCCAGAGATTGGTTGTGGGAACAATCGCCAGGTTCGAGGTGATGGCTCCATCGTAGGCATTGAGGGTCGACACCAGCGGTTGCGACGCGCCGTATGGCCACAAGGTCAGATAACCGAGCCCGCCCTGAGGCACGACGGTTGCGTTGAGCACAAAAACCTGGGCGGAGTAGTCTAGTCCGCAGGGGTTGCTGACTATATTTACCGCGAGTGTGCCGCTGAACAATCCTGTGGTCAACCGAGTGTCCAGCGCCCGGCACGGGGCGGCTACATAGAGGGAGAGCCCGCCCGGCTTGGGAGGGGCGAAGTACCCATTGATATCGACGATTACATCGGAGTCGTTGCTGACAAATACGTCAATGTCACCACCGTTTCCAGCGGGCACAATGGCCCCATTGGCAGTGACCATGCCGGTAAGCGCATTTAGTGTCGAGACTAAGGGCTGGCTGCGCCCCGCCGGCCAAGTGGTCAAGTAGCCGAGGGGTTCTTTCGGGACGGCGGTAAAGTTCAACGAATAGGCTTGAGCGCTCGCGGGTATTTTGCAGCCGCTTGCGGTCAAGGGAAAGTCGCGGCCGGGAGCGAGACCCCGCAACATCGGTCCTCCCAACGGCCCGCTGGGGCCACGCGTATCGACCACACGACAGGGGTTAAGGGGATAAAAAGCCAGCGTGGAGCCCGCACCCGAGGCGAAGTAGCCATTGATATCCAGGACGATGTTGGTCTGGTTGGTGGCGAATACCGAAATCGCGCCGCCTACCCCGGCCGGTACAATCGCGGCATTCGCCTTGACCCGTCCGTCCAGCGAGTTCAGTGTGGAAACGGTCGGTAGGTCCTGGCCGGTCGGCCACACGGTTAGATAGCCCAAAGGCCCGAGCGGGCACCACGGTTATGTTCAGCGAATACGCGGCCGCAGCCTGCGGTATGCCACACGGGCTATTGGGGATGGTGAAGGCCCGCGCAGTGCCGGCGCTGATCGCCGGACCGCCAAAAGGCCCGTTGGGATTCCTCGTGTCCGCCACTCGACACGGGGTCACGGGGATGAATCGAAGGGGATGGGAATTGGCCCCGGCAATTACCGACACCGTGCCGTCTCCCCAGTTGGCTGCGTAAACCCGGTTGGTCACAGGGTGGAGCACCACGGCGTCGGGAGATGCGCCGACGGAGACGGAAGTAGTGGAATTGTCCACCCCGTCGATCACCGTCAAGGTGCCGTTCCAGAGCTCACTCGTAACATAAATCTTGTTGGTAACCGGATCGACGGCGAGGGGACCGGGAAGGCTTCCTACGCGTACGGTGGCGGTCGTGTTATTCGTCCCATCAATCACGGTCACCGTGTCATCGTCAGCGTTGGCTACGTAGATCTTGTTGGTCACCGAGTTGACCGCGACTGCAAAAGGGTCTACCCCGACGGGCACCTGGGCAAGAATTGAATTGCTCCACCCATCAATCACGCTCACGCTCCCGCGGTCACGCGGGTTGCCGTTGGCCACGTAGATTTTGTTGGTAACGGGATTGACTGCAACCGCCGAAGGGTAGACTCCAACCGGGATAGAGGCGTAATAGGTGGCGCCATCAATGACGGTGATGGTGCCATCGCCAGAGTTGGCTACATATACCCTGTTGGCGAACGGGTTGATCGCTATGGCCTTCGGCTGATGGCCAACCGCCACGGCTGTTGTGGAATTGCTCGCCCCATCGATCACAGTCACCGTATCGGTGAAGTTTGCGACATAAATCTGATTGGAGTATGGGTTAATCGCGACGGCCTTCGGCAACACTCCGGTGCCGACGGTAACGGTGGCAAGGCTCGCACCGTCGACACTCGTCACTGTGTTGTCGCCCTGATTCACCACGTAGATTTTGTTGGTTGCGGGATTCAACGCCACAGCGACAGGAGAATTCCCAACGGGTACAAAGGCGGTTCCGTTTGTCCCACCGTCGATCACCGTCAAGTTGTTGCTGCCCCGATTGACCGCGAAGATCTTGTTGGTCGCGGTGTTGATGGCCAGGGCTACCGGAGAGGTCCCCACCGGGACGGTCGCGATGTTCGTTTGCGCTGCGACCCGCAGCGACATCAACATGGAACCATACGCAAGAAACACACGCAGCGCACGAGGACACCCTCGCATATCCTTCCTCACTACTATCGGAGTCGGGCGCGAGGGTCTGGCGCGATGTCGCTCGACAGCTTGTTTCCGGGTTTTCGCCCAGCCCATCAACGGTTCACGTTCGAGCACCTTGCCGCGTCTAAGCAGGTTGCCGGCTCGACGCTTGGTCGAGCACTCTGGATGTGCTTCCATGATAGACCTGCCGCTGCGCGTGCCCAATAACTTCAGGCCGCAGTAAGCAAAAAAAACGGCAAGCGTTCCATTTTGGGCATACGGCAATTGTTCCATTTCTCAGCCGGAATGCACGATTCGCGGCTGGCCCGTTTGCTCGGGCGAGCCATCGCGGTCAATTGGGCCGCTGCCGGGAACCAGTTCCGGTTTCTTGCGCGAGGGCACCGAGGCCGCATCGCTTTGAGCGCTCTGACTGGACTGGCTTAAGGGACGCGGCGCAGCCGCGTCGTTGCTGGGGGAAACATTCGCGCATGCCTCGGCGACTTCGCCAGTGATGGGCGCCGGATGGGCGCTGTCGCCTTCACTCCCAGGTAGAATCTTCGGCTCGCGATCAGGTAGGTCGCCGTGGAGGTGATCCGGGGAAACCGCGTGCCTGCCGATGGACGATGTCGTGCACTCGTCGTCCACGCGATTGGGCCAAGTCATTTCGGCCTTCTGCCGGGCGTCGCTGGGCAACTCGCGCTCGACCGCGGCAGCGCAGGTGGCAGCCATTTCCAGCTTGACCGCGGGCAGGTTGCGTTGCGCGGTGCGCAGCGCCGAGAGCACAACGCGCGCCGTATGCACGGGGATGGCGCCCTCCAGCATGGCGTGAATGACCTGCATCAGTGCGGTCTGGATGGAGGTAGCGTCCTCCAACACCGGCATGGGAAACAAGCGGCAGCCGTGCTCGTGTTCGTTGCGAAAGTTCTCGTGAACATGGAAGCGCTTGGGCAGGAGCGTCTGGATGGAGGTGTGGTAATGGCAATGGGGTTGGCCGCGCCGCGCGGGCGATCCACAGCGGAGTCCGCTGCTCATGACATGTTCGCAGAGTGATACTGCCATAATGGTCCTCATACAAGAAGTGTCAACTTACAAAGTCTTTGGTTTGAATACTTTGCCTGCAAAGTATTCGAAATATTAGAGTTACAAATCGCGAGAAGATTACCGATTCTTCGCACCTTGCAGTTCCAATCGGTAAAGCCATTAGAAACAAGCAAGTTAAGCCGAGACTGGGTAAGGGAATCGAATGTGGAAATAGGAACCAAGAGCATTTCAAAACCACCTCAGAATGGCTTACCATTCAAGCCACACCCGGGTTGGCGCAACAGTTCTCGCCCAGGCCCGAACTGAGCTCCGCCGGAGCGGCACGTACCGCGGCTGAGGCAGAAGGCTTCTTTTTGCCGGTGGCCATGACATCGGCCGGTATGGACCGGTCAGTCACCTGACACTGCCGCCGGTCTGGCCGGTCTTCCCGCAGTACCCCGGTTTGAAGAAAGATTTCGCTGAGCGCATCCACAGCCTGGACCACGTGCTGTTGAACCCAGGTTTTGGAGCAGCGCAGCATCTCGGCGATTTCATCGCGCGAGAAGTCGTACAGTCCGACGAGGGTTATCATCTCCCCGTGCTCGTCGCTCAGGCGCGCCAGGCAAAGCTCGACGTCGCGAACGAAGACCACCTGCTCCTCGAAGCTGGGAATGGCATGATGAGAGACTTTCGCACGGAAGAACTCCCGTCCCAATAAGGAAGGCAGGCGTCCCACCTGGGACGAGAGTTCGAAGAAGTGGCGCATGATGGCGAGCGTCTGCCCGCGAAAGCACAGCACCTCGGGCCGGGGATCGATGTCAAAGAGCTCTTCCTGGCGCCACTCTTCCTGGCGAAATACAGGTAGTCGCGGCTTATGGATGACCAGCGGGGAAGCTTTCATTGCAACCTCCCACCGGCCAGCTCGAGCTGTTCCGCCGCCTGCAGAATTGGCACCCCGGGTTTCGGTGGCCGCCCCTTGCGACGGGGGATTTTCGACAGCAGAGCTTCGCCCGGCCGCGGCAAGTTGAACAGTGCCTGTTCACAACTCTGGCAATAGGTGTGCGAAGAGGCCGCGCGGCGTAACCGTAGCGAGCCGCACCGTTCGCAATACTTCAGTTCGTAGGTAATCGTCTGCATCGTTCCCCCTAGGTTGATTGGCCCGCAATGGACAAAAGCCCGGCGAAAGGTCTCCTGTCGATCTGGGACCTGTTCGCAGGGCTCGTTTCAGTTACGATGACCTGCTACTGGGTTATTTGTTTCCGTTCGGAACGGGATGCTGGCAGCACGCGCAAGCGACTGACGTAATGAGTGCGAGTATCAGGACTTCTCGCCGCTCGCCTGCCGATCCGGGTTCAAGGGATCAACCGCTCTTCCTGCCGGCGGGTGAAATAACCCTCTTCGTACCCGGACTTGAGAATGCATCCGTTCTTTACGACTACGCTTACTCTTCCCGAGAAACGCAAGCTCCGCAGCAGCTCTTCGGTGGCTGGCGAGAGCAGCTCACAATCGCGGATCTTGCGCCGTAACTCGGCAAAGGTCCTTTCCTCAATCATCGGTTTAGCGCCTTTCATCATCCCTTCACCTCGGCCAGAGCCACAGAACCTCGATGTCTCGACTGTGCCACGGGGTATCTACTCAGTCAACAAAAATATTGCTCTAGGAATATTACTAAAGTACATGTATAGCTTTTAGGAATATCATCGCTATGAGACTGCGCGACTTGCAGGACAGACTGCGTGCACACATCCGGGCGCGGATCAGCCGGCGAGAGTTAACCGGCAGCAGTTTGTCCCGCGAGGCCGGTTTCCAGCAGGGCCATCTTTCCAATTTTCTCAATGCCCGCCGCGGGCTCAGCCTGGAGTCCATGGACCGACTGCTGGAGACCCTGCAAATCGAAGTGCTCGATCTGGTGGACGCGGGCGAGATTCAGCGGCGGGCGCTTCTGCCTGCGCCAGGCGCCAGCCTAGAGAGCGTAGCTGTGGTTTCCGCCGAGCATGCCGCTCGGCTGCCGCGCTTCACTTCCGAACAGGTCGGCGGCACTGTGAGTTTCCAGAAGACTTTCCTGCGCCGGCTGAAACCGAACGATATCTGCGACCGCGGCGACTGGCTGCGTTTCGTCATCATCAAACTTGACGCCAAGACGCTGCGGGCCATGTTCCCGAACAGCGGGTCGAGCGCCAGCTTGCTGATCGACCGGCATTACACGTCGCTGCATCCCTACCGCCTGCATCAGCCGAATTTGTATGCTGTCCGTCTGCAGGCCCGCTGTGCCGTGGGATATCTTTCGCTGGCCGGCGACCATCTGGTGCTGCGGCCTCGCAATCCGCAGTTACCGGTGGAACTGGCACGCATCGATCGCAGCAAAAGTTATTCCGATTACATCGTGGGGCGGGTTTGCCACGTCGCCGTCGAGGTTTAAGATGCGGCTCTCTGCTATGATTCTTCCCGTGAATTCCGCCCATCGGCGAAACCCGCCGCAATCTAGGGAGGCCAGCAGTCATGAATGAGGGGAGCGCCATTAGTGTCGGAACACGTCGTGACGAAGACATCGCGCTCGACCTGATGAAATTTATTGCGGTCACCACCGGATATGGAAAGACGGGTTCGCCTGGAGCGGGCTTCCAGGGTGACACGGTTTCCAAAGCCGAGGACTACGCCCACCATCTTCTCGATCTCTACGGGCAGTGCCTGGCTGCGGTGCAGGGCAAGAAGTAGCCGCCTGCTGCGCTTCGTTCTACATTGTCACGCTGTCGCGTGATTGCAATCACTGCCAAGTACTACGTCTTTGGGCGACCATCAGCATGCGAGGTGCAAGATGGCCAGCCTGGATCCCACATTCCACGAAGAAACGGCAAGTATTCATCGTGAGCACGAGGAACTGATCGCGCAACTGGACCAACTCGACGCCGCCCTGGACCAGATCTTCTGCTTTGCCGAAATCTTTACCGACCTCGCCACCGCCAACCAGGCCATGAGCAACGGGAAGTGGCTGGCAGAGTGGCTTCCCAGGCACTACGCGCACGAGGAAACGACGGTGCTGGAGACGATTGCGAAGATGAGCCCGGAGCTGTCCTCGTTTGCCCGCGAGATGAAGCGCCAGCACAACGAAATGCGAGTGCGGCTGGAGGTTTTCCGCGAGCACCTCGCGCGCCTGAGTGAATCGCCCAACATCGAGAACGCGGTGAATGAGTTGAAGAAGGAAGGCAGCCATCTGACCCGGATGATGCGCCTTCACCTGGCCGCCGAAGAAAAGAAATTCGCCAGCCTGGAAAACTAGATGCTAGAGACGTCTGGTGATCGCGCCGTGGCTTTGCAAACCAATTGCGAACGCTCGGCATCCTAAGGCACGACGGGCCCGCCGTCCCGGAGAGCTTTGATGGCAGCCACATGCAATCAGGTCGCGCCGATGCGTCTCCGCAGCGATGAGGACCCTCCACTCCCGATCCCGCCAGGCGAGGATCCTCCGCCTCCGATTGAGGAACCTCCGGACAAGCCGATCGTCGGACCCGACGGACCAGTACGCGATCCCGGACCGCGCGAGCCTCAAAGACTATAGACGGGATCCCCGCAAGTGCATTTGCCGATTTAGAGGAGTCGCAACTGGCGTTCCGCGGCGGCTACCGCAGGTGCATTCTGTCTTCGATGACGGTGAGGCGCTTGTCAAGATTATTGCAGATGCCGATCAGGCGATCCATAGACTCTCCAAGCGAAGTGAAGCGGTTCTCCATCAGGGTAAAGCGATTGTCGATTGACGCAAAACCGGTGTTCATATCGGCCCGGAGGTGATTCATCGCATTGCTGTTCATCCACATCCCCGCCACCAAAACCAGCATGGTAAGTCCGACGGAGATCAGCCGTTGAATATTGGTCATGACCACCTGATTGTAGGCTACGATCGCCTAAGAACTCCAAGCAAGCTGATTCTCCCGCCTTCGCCCACCCCGTGCGGCCCGACGCACGGCCGAATTTACGTGTTGGTCTTCTTGTGGCAATCGGCACACTTCACCGGCGCGGCCTTGCCGTTGGCGTCCTCGGTTTTATGGCAATCAATGCAGAGCCCTGAACTTGCGGACGGATTGTGGAAGGCCGCCTGCAACTTGGTCGTGACCGGAGGGGACGGAGGGTTGGTGTGGCAATCGGTGCAGGCTTCTTGCGGAGATTTCAGCGGCTTCTGCGGCTTGGAAGCGTGATGGCAAACATTGCACTTGCCGGCCACCTTCAGGTGCGATACGTGATCGAACTTCACCGCGCCCATCGGAGCGCCTTTGAGGATGACCGGAGCTGGCGGGGCCGTCTGTGCCGGCGCGCTGCAACAGAGTGCGGCGGCGATTAACCATCCGTACAACGGTGAGATGAGTCCGCGGATTTTCATGACGCCTCTGCGATGGCGGTGTTTGCGAGCATCTTCGATTCTAGGCAACCATCATCGGCGCATCTGTGATGCACGAGCCAGGACCGTGTGACGAACCTGAGCCATCATGAGCAAGCCGTTAGGCAATTCCCATCCGGGTTGCCCAGAATAATTCTTTTTTTGAAACCACGATAGAACCGAAGCTGCCATCTAATCAGACATTGCGCAACTCTTATTCGTTTTCCCGTGCACGATGGTTCGCCTCGGGCGGCGGGAAGAACTCCAATGAAGGGGTACTGATATGACTCGTTTTCGTTCATTCGTTTTCATGACCCTGCTGATCTTGGCCACAGCCGCCTGTTCCTGGAGCCAGGTCGCGATTTCGGTTCGTTTCGGCCCACCAGTGCTGCCGGTGTATGCGCAACCCATCTGCCCGGGCCCGGGTTACATCTGGACACCGGGATACTGGGCGTGGAGCGATGACGGATATTACTGGGTGCCGGGAACCTGGGTGATCGCGCCTGAGGCAGGCTTTCTCTGGACACCGGGGTATTGGGGCTTTTCGGTGGGCCTATATCACTGGCACCCCGGCTACTGGGGACCCAGAGTCGGCTTCTACGGTGGCATTAACTATGGATTCGGTTACCCCGGCTCCGGATACTATGGCGGTTATTGGCACGGCCGCGAGTTCTACTACAATCGCGCGGTCAATAACGTCAACGTAACCAACGTGCGTTATGTGTACAACAAAACGGTAGTCAATAATGTCAACGTCACACGGGTGGCCTACAACGGCGGTCCGGGTGGAGTCCAAGCGCGGGCAACGTCGGCGGAGCTGGCCGCTGAGCACGAGCGTCACGTTGCTCCGACTCCTGCACAGGTCCAGCACGTAGAAGTAGCTCGGAATGACCCTGCCCAGTTCGTGGCACGAAATCAGGGACGTCCCGCCGTGGTCGCGACACCCAAGCCTGGAGCTCTCGAATGCTCCTGAAGCCAAACGGGCAAATCTGCCGGCAGTGAACCGTCCGGCGCCCACGCCAAACGCGAACAACGCACGGCCAGTGCCGCGTCCGCCGCAGAACAACCAGCAGGCGCGCACGCCTGAAAACGTCCCGCATCCACAGACCAATCAACAGGCGCGTACGCCGGAGAACGTGCCGCGCCCGCCCGAGAACAATAAGGTGCCTCAGCCGCAAACTAACCAGCAGGCTCGAACTCCGGAGAACGTCCCACATCCTAATAACGCTGCGCGGCAACCGGCTCCAGCTCCTCGCGTGAATGAGGCGCCGGCTCCGCACCCAAGTGCCGCAGAAAACAGTCGTCCAACGCCGCAACCATTTCCTCAGGAACACAACGCTCCGCGCCCGGAAACGGCACAACGGCCGGCTCCGGCGCCGCATCCTGAGCCACAGCAGCAGGCGAGGCAGGCAAACCATCCGCCTCGTCCGGCTGCGCCCGAGAACCATGCCGCTCCTCGGCCAGAACCGGCTCCTCACCAGGCCGAGCCGCCTCGGCAGAAGGAAGCTCATCAGCCTCCGCCGCCCAAGGAAAAGGAGAAGGAAGAGGAACGGCCTCACTGAGGCGTGAAGAGTCCCCGCTACTTTGCGTAGCGGGGATTCTTGTTGCTATGCGACAAGCGGGTTAGCGCTATTCGTGCCGCAACGATGCTGCCGGATCAACCCGGGCCGCCCGGCGCGCGGGGATGTAGCTGGCCAGCAGGGCAATCAGCATCAGCAGCAGTGGGATCGCGCAGAAAGTCAGCGTATCGGTGGCTCGCACGCCGAACAGAAGACTTTGCAGGAGACGAGTCAGCGCGAACGCTCCCAGGACACCGACGACTGCTCCGCAGCAAGCAAGCGCCATTCCTTTGCCCACGATCAGGCCCAGGATCGAGTTTTGCGTGGCGCCGACGGCCATGCGAATCCCAATTTCACGGGTGCCCTGATTGACCAGGTAAGCCATGACACCGTAGATGCCGATTGTCGCCAGGGCCAGAGCGATGCCGGCAAACACGCCCAGCAGCAACATGGAAAACCGCCGCCGGGCCAGCGATTCGTCGAGACGATGCTGCATGGTCAGCACGTTGTATAGAGGCAGGTCGCTGTCGAGCTCGTGGATCTGCTGCTTGACCGCGGCGGCCAACACGGAAGGCTCCGTACTGCCGCGCAGCACGACGTTCATGGCGCGTGTCACATATTGGGTTTGTGGGAGGTAGAAGGCGATGCGCGAGTCGGAGTCGAGCGTGTACTGCTTCACTCGGCCGACCACGCCAACCATGGTTATCCAAGGCGAGTTGGTTTCGGTGATGCCTCCAATGTGAAAGCGCTTGCCGACCGGATCCTGGCCAGGCCAGAGCTGCTGCGCCATGTACTCGTCGACGATCGCCACCCGGGGATTGGCGGCCACGTCGTGATCGTCGAAGAACCGCCCCTCCAGCAGCGGAATCCCCATGGCCTGGAAGTAATGTCCGCTGGCCATACGGGTGTCGGCGTTGATGAACTTCTCGCCCGCGGGAGGGACCCGCCCCTCCACCGTGATCGGACCCCAGGCGTACATCTGACTGAGCGGCAGCGACGTCACCGCTCCTGTGGCGGTCACGCCGGGCAGACGTTCGAGGCGCTCCCAAAGTTCGTGATAGCCGGCCAGCACGGCCTGCTTGTCCTTATATCTTTCGCCGTTCATGGTGAGTTCAAGTGTGAGAACGTTTTGCGGATTAAAACCTGGCGACACATCCTTCACCCGAATGAAGCTGCGGATCAGAAGGCCGGCTCCAATCAGCAGCATCACGCACAGGGCCAGCTCGGCAACCACCAGCAGGCGCCGCAGATTGTTGCCACGCCCCCAGACGGCGCTGACACCAGCCGAGCCTCGACTTGCGTCCTGCAATGTCGTTTGCAGGTTCAGCCGTGACAAGCGCCAGGCCGGCGCCAGGCCAAACAGCATTCCCGATAAGACCGAGATCAGAAATGTGTAGAGCAGCGCCGCACCGTCGATGCGGACATCGTCCAGGCGAGGAACGCTTTGCCGCCCCAGAAGGTGGATCCAATGGACGCTGGCATATCCCAGCAAGACGCCGAGAACGCCTCCGCACAAAGCCAGCAGCACGCTCTCGGTCAGCAATTGGCGAACAACCCGCAGGCGCGTTGCGCCCAAAGCCGTGCGTACCGCCATCTCTTTCTGCCGCCCGACAGCCCGCGATAGCTGAAGGTTGGCCACGTTAGCGCAGGCAATCAGCAGCACGAAGCCAACCGCGCCCAGCAGCATCAGGAGCGTCCGCCGGACGTCGCCCACGACCTGTTCCATCAGCGGCACGATGCCGAACGTTAGCCCTCCGTTGGGCGGATACTGCTCGGGATAGTCGTGGCGCAGGCGGGCGGTGATCGTATCCATCTCGGCCTGCGCCTGCCTGACCGAGACTCCGGGCCTGAGCTTGCCGATGATGTTGTAATCTTCGTGGTCCCGGTTCTGGGCCGCATCAGCGGCCAGCGGCAGAGGCAACAGGATTTCCGCCTGCTCAGCGCCGTCCAGGGTGGGCATCACCTCCCGTGGCAAAGAAAACGAACGCGGCATGACGCCCACGACTTCGTATGGCACGCCATTAAGAATGATCTTCTTTCCCAGAATGTTCGGGTCGGAGCCATAACGCCGCGCCCACGTTCCGTAACTCAGCACCGCTGTCGCCGTGCGTCCGGGCAAGTCTTCGTCGGCGACGAACAGCCGTCCCAACTCAGCATGCAGGCCAAGCATAGGCAGAAGATTGGACGAGACGCGGATGGTGCCCACCCGCTCGGGTTGGCCCCAGCCGGTGAGGTTGTAGTTCCCACCAATGGCGATCGCCACCTGCTCCAGTCCGTGGTGGCTGGTCTTGATATCGAAGTATTGCGCGGTCGAGAACCAATCTTCGGTGATGTTCAACCCGGGGGAGCGGTTCCACAGAATCACCAGCCGGTTGGAATCCTTGTAGGGAAGAGGACGCAGCAATAAAGCGTTGACAATGCTGAACACCGCCGTGTTCGCGCCAATACCGATGGCCAGCGACAGGACCGCCGCCAAGGCAAACGCCGGACTCTTGGCAAGTGTCCTGAACGAGTAGCGAAGGTCCTGCGAGAGTGTTCTCATTTCCCGGAAACTCCGCTGCAAGCCGCCGCGCTCATGATTTCAGCATCTTACTGGATTCCGTCTAAACCGCTTTTGCAAAGTGACCAATTCCCTTGCTTTGGGACGAGTGGGCGGGCCGACATGCCCGAGCCATCGTGTGCAGATGGTCATGGTTGAGCTGAGCTTACTCTCTCATAATCCAGGACCCATGCGGGCGGGTTCGGCTCCAGGCTACCGTTCACCTTGACATTCCGCTCCTTTGCCCACCGATACCCCCACATGGGTCCATTCTCGCTGATGTACGTGTCAGGGGTGCGGTAGGCAGGGTCGGACTGCGCCCTCTTCAAAGAGACAAATATGTACCCCTTGTCTTCAAACATCTTGAGGATCTGCTCTATCGTATCGGCATTGAGTGGATTGTCATGCAAGAGCATAACCTCGGGTGGTTCGTAGCCCAGTACCTGCTTGTTCAGCGCAGCATAGTAGTCAATCTCATCGCTTGTGTAAGAAAGGTATGCGCTGCGTAGGCGTTGCTCTGATGGCAGGTCTTTGCTCGCGAACATCTTAGCGTAGGCGTCGTTGAACAGGTAGTCGGAATTGTCGAGGGTGCAAGTCGCCACCTGGTACCCGCGCTGTGAAAGGAAGGATGCGATGACGTCGTGCTTCATTTCCGTATCGCCGGTGTGATTGAACGGAAAGCGAAAGAACTCCGGCTGTTTGCCCGCTGTCTTCATCAGCGGCGCAAGAGTAGTCTCGCCACGTACGATCTCTTCTTTTATCCGTTCGGAGGAGAGCTGGTTGATATCAGGATGCGAGTACGTGTGATTGCCAAGATCGAAGCCTTGCGTTGTCCACTCCTTCAGAATCCGAGTACCCGTGGTGGAGCCGATGTTCTCCACAGTCTTTTCGATCACAAAGCCTGTAACCGGAACACGGTGTTTCATGAACGCTGCCAGCAATCTGCTGTTGACCGCCTCGGCTGTGTACTCAGGATTCTTGATGACGGCACCTGTATAGGGGAGATCATCCACGGTGATGGCAACTTCGCGGCGCTGCGCAGATGCACTCGATGGCATCAGCAGGATGAGTACTATCGCAGCATGCAGAAAAAATTGCCATCGCATGGGATGAAGTTTACACGCTTCACTGGCGAGGCGGCCCTTCGCGCGAATTGGGTCACACCCCCTGCGCTCCGGGGCGTTGGCTTATAGCAATGGTGGCAAATTTCAGTCATGTCGCGGTAGCTCGGGGACTGCCTCGCTGGCTTGGACCTCACATCTCTGGGTCACGACCTGCTGAACCAGTCCTTCCACCCACACCGCCAAACCTCTGTATGTGACGCGCGTCACAGACTTGTTAGTACGCCCATCACAGCCCGCATCGCAGCCCACCCGCTATCGTGGACACATACTTATTCCTGGGTAAAGACAGGCCGTACTAAGATCTGATCTGGGGAACGATACCGAAGTGAAAACAATGGAAAATTCTGCTTCGCCGGCCACCACCCTTCATACCAATTCATCGGCGGCCGGCGAAGATGATGTGCAGACCTCGCCTGAAGGTGAGGCGCTTGCGGGAGGCACCATGCCGAGAAATATGGTAACGCTGGACGGTAACGAGGCGGTCGCCTACGTGGCCTACCACGTCAGCGAAGTCGCAGCTATTTATCCCATCACACCCTCTTCACCCATGGGCGAGTCCTCCGATGCCTGGGCTTCGGTTGGCGACAAGAATATTTGGGGGGCGGTCCCCAACGTCATCGAGATGCAGAGCGAAGGCGGCGCGGCAGGCGCATTGCACGGGGCGCTGCAGGCGGGCGCGCTGGGAACCACGTTCACCTCGTCGCAGGGTCTGCTGCTAATGATCCCCAACATGTACAAGATTGCGGGTGAGCTGACCAGCACGGTAATCCACGTTGCCGCGCGCGCGATCGCGGCCCAGGCGCTGTCCATCTTTGGCGATCATCAGGACGCGATGGCGGTGCGCCCTACCGGGTTTGCCCTGTTGTCGTCGAACTCGGTGCAGGAGGCAATGGACCTGGCGCTGATTGCGCATGCTGCGACCTTGGAATCGCGAATCCCCTTCCTGCATTTCTTCGACGGATTCCGCACCTCGCATGAAGTCTCCAAGATTGAAGAGCTGAGCCTGGACGACATGCGCGCCATGATCGATGAAGACCTGGTGCGTGCCCATCGCGCTCGCGCGCTGACGCCCGATCGTCCGGTGCTGCGCGGCTCGGCGCAGAATCCCGATGTTTACTTCCAGGCCCGCGAGACCGTGAACCCGTATTACATCGCCTGTCCCACGATCGTGCAAAACGTGATGGACAAGTTTGCGAAGATTGTTGGCCGCCAGTACAAGCTTTTCCAATATGACGGCGCGCCGGATGCCGAACAGGTCATCATTGTTATGGGATCGGGAGCCGAGGCGGTGCAGGAGACGGTGGACTACCTCACTGCGCAAGGCCGCAAGGTCGGCGTGCTGAAAGTTCGCTTGATGCGACCGTTCTCGGTCGAACATTTTCTGGAAGCGTTGCCTGCGAGCGTGAAGAGCATCGCTGTGCTCGACCGCACCAAGGAGCCCGGGGCTGTCGGCGAGCCGCTGTATCAGGACGTTATTACTGCGCTGACCGAGGGCTTCACGGCCGGCAAGGCCCCGATGGCCGCGTTCCCGAAGGTCATCGGCGGCCGCTATGGACTGTCCTCGAAAGAGTTCACGCCGGCAATGGTGGCGCGGATTTTCGAAGAGTTGAAGAAGCCCAATCCGCAGAACCATTTCACCATTGGCATCAACGACGACGTCACTCACACCAGCCTCAATTACGATCCGGCGTTCTCCACCGAAGCTCCGGAGACGGTCCGCGCCATGTTCTACGGGCTGGGCGCCGACGGCACGGTGGGAGCGAATAAGAACACCATCAAGATCATCGGCGAAGAGACTGACCTGAACGTGCAAGGCTACTTCGTCTACGACTCCAAGAAGTCGGGAGCGGTCACGATTTCGCACCTGCGTTTCAGCAAGAAGCCCATCCACTCCACCTATCTGATCTCGCGCGCGAACTTTGTCGGCTGCCATCAGTTCAGCTTCATGGAGCGCCTGGATGTACTCAAAGCTGCCGATCCCGGTGCGGTCTTCCTGCTCAACAGCCCGTTCGGTCCAGACGACGTATGGGACAACCTGCCGCGCTCGGCGCAGCAGGCGATTATCACCAAGAAGCTGCGCTTCTACGTGATTGACGCGGTCGAAGTGGCACGTGCAGCCGGCATGGGCGGCCGCATCAACACCGTCATGCAGACCTGTTTCTTCGCCATCAGCGGGGTGCTGCCGCGCGATGAAGCCATCGCCGCCATCAAGCACTCCATCGAAAAGACCTACGGCAAGCGCGGCGAATCCATCGTGCGCAAGAACTTCGCGGCGGTCGATTCCGCGCTCGAACACTTGCACGAAGTTAAGGTCCCGAGCGCGATCACCTCGACGTTCGATATTCGCCCGCCGGTTCCGGCAAACGCTCCCGACTTTGTACGCAACGTGGAAGCGCTCATGATCACGGGCGACGGCGATCAGATTCCGGTCAGCGCCCTGCCCGTCGATGGCACCTTCCCCACGGCTACCACGCAGTGGGAGAAGCGGAATATCGCGCTGGAAATTCCGGTGTGGGATGAAGAGCTGTGCATTCAGTGCGGCAAGTGCGTTATGGTTTGCCCGCACTCCGTCATTCGCGCCAAGATTTACGATCCAGGCACCATCAATCACCAGCCTGAAGGCTTCCAGACGGCGGTGCCCAAGTGGCGCGAGTTCTCGGAGCTGAAGTACACGCTGCAAGTCGCTCCGGAAGATTGCACCGGCTGCGGGCTGTGCGTCGCGGTTTGCCCGGCGAAGAGCAAGAGCGAAGCCAAACACCGCGCCATCAACATGGAGTCCCAGCCTCCGCTACGCGAGAAGTACAACCAGTATTGGGACTACTTCCTGCAGATTCCCGAGTTCTCGCGCGAGAAGCTTTCGCACGGCCAGGTGAAAGACCAGCAACTGCTGCAGCCGCTGTTCGAGTTCTCGGGCGCCTGCGCCGGTTGCGGCGAAACTCCCTACATCTCGCTGATGACCAGGTTATTTGGCGATCGCGCGATCATCGGCAACGCGACAGGTTGCTCGTCCATTTACGGCGGCAACCTGCCGACTACGCCCTACAGCGTCAACGCCGAGGGACGCGGGCCCGCCTGGTCGAACTCGTTGTTCGAAGACAATGCCGAGTTCGGCATGGGTATGCGGCTCGCGATCGACAAGCAGCACGACTACGCCAAGGTGCTGGTGCAACAGATGGCTTCGACGATTGGCGACCAGCTCGCGGTTGAGATCCTTAGCGCCGACCAGTCCACCGAGGAGGGCATCTTCGCGCAACGTGAGCGAGTGAAAGCGCTGAAGGAGAAGTTGGCCAAGGACAAGTCGCCGGCAGCCCGCGACCTGCTAGCGGTTGCCGACATGCTGGTCAAAAAGAGCGTATGGATCATCGGCGGCGATGGTTGGGGCTACGACATCGGCTACGGCGGCCTAGACCACGTGCTGGCCTCCACCGCCAACGTGAACATCCTGCTGCTCGACACTGAGGTGTATTCCAACACGGGCGGCCAGATGTCGAAGTCCACGCCGCTGGGCGCAGTCGCGAAGTTCGCTGCCGGCGGCAAGCGGACTCCCAAGAAAGATATCGCCATGATGGCGATGAATTACGGCCGGGCGTACGTGGCGCATGTTGCCATGGGCGGCAGCGACACGCAGACGATGAAGGCATTCCTCGAGGCCGAAGCTTACGACGGGCCGTCGATCATCATCGCGTACAGCCACTGCATCGCGCACGGCTACGACATGGTGTACGGCATCGAGCAGCAGAAGGCCGCGGTGAACTCGGGGCACTGGCCGCTCTTCCGCTACAACCCAGGGCTGGCGCGGGAGGGCAAGAACCCATTCGTGCTGGATTCGCGCGCGCCCAGCATCCCGCTGGAGAAATACATTTACAACGAGACGCGCTACACCATGCTGGTCAACAGCGATCCTGACGAGGCCAAGAAGCTGCTCAAGCAGGCGCAGGAGAACGTCAACGAGCGCTGGAAGCTGTACCAGCATATGGCCGCGATGAATTTTGAGCAGAAGTAAGGAGAAGGGACGATCATGGCTGAGGTAGAAGTGGAGCTTAAGGTTCCGTTCAAATATGCGCGGATGTGGCCGCGAGAGGTGTTCTATCGCCGACTGGCGAAACCGAAGCCTATAGCGGGCTCGAAGAAGAATCCGCCCGTAAAAACGCAATGGCTGTATAAGACAATGGACCTGCTTGCGCAACCAGGCGTTTATGTACTGTATCTTGATGGCGTGCCCTACTATGTGGGACAGGCAGACATGCTTCGATCGGCGCTTGCGGCTTATGCTCGTGTTCCCCAATCCCATTACTTCCGCCATTGGAACTATTTCTCTGCCTTTGTCGTTGACAAGAAGGATCTGGACCGCATCGAGGCGATCCTGATTGCGGCAATGCCGACGGCTAAGGGTAGAAAGCTGCTGAAAAAAGAGCCGTTCCCTCCAGAGCTGACCGAGATGTTGAACGAAATCCAACTCGCGAGGGCGAACCCCGAATCTGGCGCAAAAGCCGGCCAAGCGATCGAGCCGTTCGACAGAGAAACCGACGAGGACGAATCATGATTGATCTGACAACCAATTATCTTGGACTGAAGCTGAAGAATCCGGTCGTGGTATCGGCCTCGCCGCTGACGGAGAAGCTGGAGAACTTTCCCCGGCTGGAAGATGCCGGGGCATCGGCCATCGTGATGTACTCGCTCTTCGAGGAGCAGATCGAGGCCGAGAGCGAAAACATTGACAGCGCGCTGGAGTACGGCGCCAACAGCTACGCCGAGTCCACCTCGTACCTGCCCGACATGCCGAAGTATCACGTCGGACCCGATCGCTATCTTGACTTGCTGCGCAAGGGCAAGGCTGCGGTCGGCATTCCCGTCATCGCCAGCCTGAACGGCAGCTCGCTCGGTGGATGGGTGCGCTACTCCGAATACATGGAAGAGGCCGGAGCCGACGCACTTGAGCTAAACATCTTCGACGTTCCCACTGACCCCAACATCACCGCCGAACAGTTGGAGAACCGCTATTGCGACCTGGTGCGCACCATCCGCAAGAGCGTGCGCATTCCAATCGCGGTCAAGCTAGGTCCGTACTTCACCTCGTGCGCCAACTTTGCCCGCAAGCTTTCCGAAGCGGGCGCCGACGGCATCGTGATCTTCAATCGCTTCTATCAGCCCGACTTCGACCTTGAGGAATTGGAGGTAGTGCCGAACCTGGTCCTCAGCAGCCCGCACGAGCTACGCCTGCGGCTGCACTGGGCCGCCATCCTCTATCACCAGGTCGAGACCTACATCGCCATCACCGGCGGTGTGCACGACGCAACCGACGTGCTGAAGTCCATGATGGCGGGTGCGCATGTCGCGATGATGACTTCTGCCTTGCTGAAGTACGGCATCGAGCACATCGGCGTGGTGCTGGCCGGCATGGAAGCCTGGATGACGGAACACGAATACGTTTCAGTGAAGCAGATGCGCGGCAGCATGAGCATGGTCAATATCGAGGACCCGCGAGCGTTCCTGCGCGGCAATTATCTCAAGATGCTCGGCTCCTACACCTGGCGCGATTCGGGGACCGCGCTCACGACGTTCTAACGGCAGCCTCGCTTCCTTAGCAATCAGGGCCGGCCTCCGACTGGGAGGCTGGCCCTGGCTGTCTTTGCCGAACACAGTCGACAGCGTGAAAGCGAAGTTCTTCCACCTCGCTCTGATCCTTAGATCTCAGCACGCTTGCCGGATTCTTTTCTTTAGCTCCTCCAGCAGCACGTCTTCCCGCCCGTCGATCGCCTCCAGCAGGCAGGCAACTAACGCTTCGCGCGACGCCTGCGGCCCCGCGAGTAGCTTCGCTACGACATCCCGAGCGACTCTGTCCTTCCATTGCTGGCAACTGATCCGCGGTGAGTAACAGTACGCCCGTTTCGACATCCGCCGGGAGACAAGGTTCTTCTGGAAGAGCCGGGCAAGCGTGCTCATGATTGTGGTGTAGGCCAGGTCCCCATCCAGCTCCTTCATCACTTCTCGCACCCTGCATTCGCCGCGCGCCCAGAGGACCTCCATCACGCGGGTCTCGAGGGGCCCGAGAACAAGCCGAAGGACGCTGTGATCTGCAGTGTGATCTGCAGTGTGGTTTGGGGTGTAATTTTCCATAGCCGTGTCGGACTCAGGTAACATGTTCATCCCTCCAGGAATGTGGCTTCGCATCCAAATTGCTAATAGGGAGCAGGGGCGGAGGGTTGATCCGCCCCTGCGGGGGAGAGCCGCACGTTCTGGCGGTTGGTCGAACGAGAGCGGCTGGGCCGGTCCGCCAGTCAACCGCTCAGGAAGTATGGGTTCAGGTCGAGGGTCGTTTTCATTGTCTTTCCTTCTCTTTCGAGCTTGAATTTTCACAGGCCCAAAACGCCGTTCCAGGAACGTTGAGGCCCGTACTAGCCGCACCGTGGAGCAATGCGCCGAGTGTGCGCTGAGTGCATCCCCACGGCAATGCACTGGCAGTCATTTCGGAGTCATCTTCGGATCATCGGGGTAAGTTGTTGAAGGGAAAGGTTATTTGAGCGACGCTTGCTTGACGGTGAAGGGGCTCTTGGGGAAAGAACCGACTTGCGCACCGCGAAAGTCGCTTGGAACTTAATT
The DNA here is from genome assembly GCA_963782275.1 of uncultured Acidobacteriaceae bacterium. Taxonomy (GTDB): domain Bacteria; phylum Acidobacteriota; class Terriglobia; order Terriglobales; family Acidobacteriaceae; genus Bog-257. The sequence goes on from CAWAJA010000022.1 coordinate 933,165, forward strand.
CCCTCGGTAGTACACTTTGTGGAACATCCCAGGGCCATTTTTCGACATTTTCACCCAGATCCATGGAGAACACGCTGCCATCTCGCGTGCGATTCGGGGCCTTTGAACTCGATCTGCGCTCAGGGGAGCTGCACCCCGCAGCCATGGCATCTTTGGTCCCCGCATCGGGCGATGGAGAACGCAACATCGTCCTTGCGCAACAGCCATATCGCCTGCTGCTCATGCTGGTCGAGCACGAAGGCGCAATCCTAACCCGCGAAGAAATCAGAAAGAAGTTCTGGCCAAACGACACGGTCGTCGAGTTTGATCACAGTATCAACGTGGCCATTGGCAAGCTGCGCAGGGCCCTCGGCGACTCGGCGGACGAGTCGCAATACATCGAGACCGTTGCCAGCCGCGGCTATCGGCTGCTGGTTCCGGTGGAGTGGCTGGCCGACACTGAGGATTCTGCCTATCAAGGGGAGGCTGAGGTCTCAGCCCGTGCAGGCAGGGTGGCGCTTACGCAGCCCGATCCCGGAGCGCTGACCGGCAGAACGGTTTCGCACTACCGGGTGCTGGACATCATCGGCGGGGGCGGCATGGGCGTGGTTTATCGTGCTGAGGACCTGAAGCTCGGGCGCCGCGTCGCCCTGAAGTTCCTGCCCGAGGAACTGGGCGACGATCCGCACGCGCTGGAACGATTCGAGCGCGAGGCGCGCACCGCCTCGGCACTTGACCATCCTAACATTTGCGCCATCCACGAATTCAGGAAATATGAAGGCCGGCCTTTCATGGTTATGCCGTTGTTGGAAGGACAGACCTTGCGCGACCGCCTGGCGGGAGGCGAGGGGCCGCTTCCGCTCGAAGAGCTATTGGAGATCGGAATTCAAGTTAGCGACGGTTTGCAAGCCGCGCACGAACGCGGGATCATCCATCGCGACATCAAGCCGGCGAACATCTTCCTGACCAAGAAAGGGGGCTGCAAGATTCTCGACTTCGGTCTGGCCAAGCTGCTGGAAACAGGCGAGCAGGAAGCAGGACAGGCAACGGTGCCAACACAGCCCAGCGATGAGCTAAAAAAACAAGGATTCCATGCCGTTCCGGTCCCGGCTTTGAGTTTGAGTACACCGGGTGCGGAATCCCATCTGACCCGCACCGGCCTGGCGATGGGAACCGCTGCCTACATGTCTCCGGAACAGGTGCGCGGCGAGAAGCTGGACGCACGCACCGATCTATTCTCCTTCGGGTTGGTCCTGTACGAGATGGCCACGGGACAGCGGGCCTTCAGCGGCGAAACCGCAACCCTTCTTTATAGCTCCATCCTGAATCGCGAGCCGATACCCGCCAAGGACCACAACTCCACGCTTCCGGCGCAGCTCATCGCAATTATCGACAAGTCGCTGCAGAAAGACCGCGAGCGGCGGTGCCAGTCTGCCGCCACGATGCGCGCCGATCTGGAAACTCTCAAGCGCGGCAGAGAGTCCTTCACGCCAGCTCAGGCTGCCGAGCCGAAGCCCCGCTCATGGAAATCTTTTCGACTGACGGCGGTTGCACTCGTGCTCTTGGCCGTCGCAGGCGCCTTCTACTGGTTTTGGCCGCCACCGAAGGTAACTGACGTCGTACTCGCCGATTTTACGAACTCCACCACCGACCCGGTATTTACGGTTGCCTTGAACACTGCATTGCGGGTCGAGTTAGAGCAGTCACCTTTCTTGAACCTGCTTGCCCCCGACAAGGTACGCGGAATGCTGAAGCTGAGGGGCCATCCCGAAAACGAGAAGTTGACACCCGAGCTGGCACGCGAGGTCTGTCTCCACACCAACAGCAAGGCTTTCGTAGCCAGTTCGATCGCCGACGTGGGCAATCGCTACCGCATCGAGCTGAGCGCCCAGGATTGCGAAACCGGGAAGACGCTGGTCAGGGCACAAAAGGAAGCGGCAGGTCGGGAAGAGGTAGTAAAGACCCTGGGCATTGCCGGCGCCGAGTTGCGGCGTGGGCTGGGTGAACCTCGGAAGTCGCTGCGGGAGTTCAATCAGCCACTCGAACAGGCCACGAGCTCGTCGCTCGAAGCTCTGCAGGCCTTCACCGAAGGCCTGGAACAGAAACGCCAACATGGCGATGTCGCGGCTTTGCCTTACTTCAAGCGCGCCGTGGAGCTTGATCCAAAATTTGCGCGAGCTTATGTGTCTCTGGGGATCGCCTACCGCAACCTCGCCGAGGTCGAACCCGGCGTCGAGAACATCAGGAAGGGCTACGAATTACGCGACCGAGCCACTCAGCTCCAACGCTTTTACATCGACGGTATCTATTCCGCCGTCGCCACTGGTGATCTCTTGAGGGCCGTTCAGACCTTCACGGAATGGGCGACCACCTATCCAAGAGACCCGGTCGCACATTCCAACCTCAGCGCCGCCTCCATATCGCTGGGGCAATATGAAAGAGCTGCAGCGGAGGCGAGGGAATCGATTCGTCTGAAGCCGACGGCCGCTGCCTACTTCGACGAGTCGTCTTCCTACTTAAGGCTGGATCGGCTGGACGATGCCAGGCGGGTAATCGAGGAGGCGCAAAGCCTCAACCTGGTTAGCAGCTTGCTTCCTCTCGCACGATACCGGCTGGCGTTCTTAAAGGGTGATCAAGCTGCCCTCGAAGAACAGGTGAGAACGGCGACAGGAAAGTCTGTGGGCGGATTGCTGTCTCTGCAGTCTTATACGGAAGCATTCTACGGTCGCATCCGCAAGGCACGCGGTTTCCGGCAGCAACTGGTGGAGTTGGCAGCGCACGACAATGCCTTCGACACGGCGGCGGATTGCGTTGTCGCCAACGCGTTGCAGGAGGCTGAAATCGGCAATCTAGGTGAAGCGCGGAATCAAGCCGCGGCGGCCCTTGGCCTTAGCACAGGGCGGGATGTCCAGGCGAGCGCCGCGCTGGCCCTCGCGCGTGCCGGTGACGTCGCACAGGCAGAGAAGTTGGCGCAGCAACTCAACCTGGCCTACCCCCTCGACACCATGATGCAGAACTACTCTCTCCCGACCATTCGGGCGGCAATCGAGCTGAGAGGGAACAAACCAGCTAAGGCGATCGAGACCCTGACAGTTGCCGTCCCGTATGAGTTGGGCGCCGGGTCTCTCGAGCACCTCTACCCGGCTTATCTTCGCGGCGAGGCCTACTTGAAGGCGGGGCAGGGGCAGTTGGCGGCTAGGGAGTTCCAAAAGATACTGGATCATCCCGGAATCATGGAAAACTTCGTCACTGGTGCCCTGGCGCATTTGCAGCTGGGACGGGCGCAGGCGATGATGGGCGACAAGGAATCCGCGCGCCAGTCGTATCAGGCTTTCCTCACTCTTTGGAAGGACGCCGATCTCGACGTACCCATTTACGTGCAAGCCAAAGCCGAGTACGCGAAGGTGCGTTGAAATTCGATATAGAATGTGACATCGTATAGGATGTCACGTCGTGCGAAGGATCGTTCTCGATACCCTCATTCACTGGAGCGGCTTCGATATGGAGCCCCACGATCTGTTGGACTACAACCCCCTCGGCAGTCCGCCGAAGTGTGGGAATTGAGCGCCCGGTCGGACCTCCGAAACCAAGGCTATTGCTGTTCAGGCGGTGTAAAGCCGGGCATCTGGCGGCTGGCAAGTGCTGCTATTTCTGCGCGGGCTTCAGGATGATGACCAAAACGCGGCCATCCGACTTGATCTCACCGCCGGTTGCGGTTTTCGTCAAAGTGATCGGATGTGAGCGCGTCATGTAGTCCATGGCCTGGACTTTTCCCGCTTGCGTCAAGGTTGCACCGATGAAGTCGCGCTCGTTATCCACGTCCTGATCGATCTTGTGGGTGATGGCATTGGCCGAGCGCTGGTCTTTCTCGATGCCGATATCGTGCGTTCCGGACCCGACCCAGACCGTCTGCTGCGGCGTGCTCAAGGGTGAATTCCAGATGCGGAAATGGTGTCGTTGCGCGGCCACCAGCACCGGGTCCGTGCGTTCGTATCCGAAGTCTTGTGGACGGCCGAAGAGGTACAGAATGCTCATCGGCACGGTCATGTAGGAGTTTTTCTGCAAGGTCGCGAGCAGCGCGCTGACGACGGCGTCTGTATTGGTCTTGTCAGCCTGAAGCCAGCCCGCATCCTTCAACGCGCTGGTCACTTGCTGCTGCGAGCCAACAATCACGAAGTTGATTAGGTCTCCGGGATTGCCGCCTTCGGGCTTGTCGGTCACGCGGTAGGGAATCTTAGCGTCGATTTGCGCAAACAGCGGCTTGAAGTCGTAGTTGCTCTTAGTGGCAGCAGCGCTTCCCGGCGTGCGATCGATGTGCACCGTGTAGCTGCCAGTGGGCGCCTCTGTCAGATCCTGATTGATACCGAGATACAAGCGTCCGGCTACAGGCACGGTCACCGTGCTATCGGCGCCGACGACGAACGGAGTTGCGGCATCGCTGTTGCCGATGCGGCCAACCAACGCTCCTCGTCCCGCGCTGGGGACCATCAACGGGCGCAACGTATCAACCCAGCCGCGCTGCGCTCCCGCCGGGGTAACGCCCGTGTCCTTCCCCATGGTGACGGTGCCTTTGGCGGTGATGTGCAGCTTGTCGCCTGCGGTGACATCCATGTTGGTGTCGACCCACTTGGGGCTGCCGCTGATCGTGATATTGACGCTCGTGCTGCTGGCCACGGCGGCCGCAGCAATGGCCCATTGAGTCAGATTGGTGTACCAGAAAGGACTGCTGAACAGTGTGGCGATTAGAATCCAGCGTGCGGATTTCATCGGACCCAAGAAGCTCCTCGATAGAAGTATAACCAGCTAGCGCCCGAAGGATCGGAGAATACGGGCAACTCGGCATGATAAGCAGCGAATCAAGCATGCCGAACTCCAATTATTCCACCAGCGCCGCTTCCTTCTCCTCGGCCTCAGCCACGGCACGGATGGAAAGATGCTCGTGCCGCGCCAGCGCCAGGCCGGTTGGAATCACCGACATGAAGGTGATTGCCCAGATGAGCATTCCGCAGCTCACAGCCAGTTCCTGCTCAATGCCGAAGCCGGAGTGGAGCATGCTGATGGCCGCTAATTGCGAACCTCCGCCGACCGCCGGCAACTGCAGCATCGATCCCAGCATGCTCGCGCCCATCAGCACCACCTGGTGAGGCAGCGTCAGGCTGCGAAGCTCGCCTGGGTAGGCGTGGGTAATGGAGTAGTAGGCAAACGCTATGAACACCCACATCAAGAGCGACGTGACGATCAACTGCAGAGCTGAGCTGAGGTCGTGGATCGTCTTCAGTCCCTCGCTGAAGGAACGCACCTTCTCACGGATATGATGGGCGATTTTGGGAGCGAAACCGGCGAAGAGGTCATGGAGAAACTGCCCGACTCGCTCGCCCGAGTGCCGCACCACGACGACTCCAACGACCAGCGCCAGGACCAGAAGCAGCAATGAGAAATGCGAACTCGCGCAACTGGTGGTAGAAGCGGAGTGTCTGCAGATCAGGCGAGAGGAAACTCAACGCCAGCAGCACCGCGAAGGCGCCCATGTCGAAGATGCGTTCCACGCCCCACACCGCGAGCTGCGAGGTAAAGGTGAGACGCTCTTTCTTGGCAATGATGTATGGCCGGATCATCTCCCCGGCGCGTCCCAGCAGCGCTAACGCCGTAAAGCCAATGAATTGCGGCCCCAGCAGCCGTTTTGTCGTGGTCTTGCAAACCGGCTTCAGAAAGATGCGCCAGCGCACCGCGCGAAGCATATACGAAAGGTAGGTCAGCGCGATTCCAGCGATGAGCCCCAGCGGATTGACGTGGTCGGTACGGCTCCAGAAAACAGCCCAATCGAAGTTCTTCCAGGTGCGCACCTGCAGGTAAATCAGCAGGCAAAGCACGAGCAGAATAACGCCGAAGACCAAAATGCGCTTTGTGTTCATGAGGGAAGGTCAGCGGCCCAAGCACCTCGCCGCCGCCCGAGGCCTATAGCTCAAGGTAAATGAGAGGGTGAGCAGGGTCAAACGGGTTACTCGCTGCCCGCAACGGAACCGGGCGCGGTTTGTGCGATCACGTCATTGCCCGCGGATCCGTGGAGAACCTGAGCCTGGGGCTGGCTCTTCCGCTTGGCCAGCTTCTTGCGGTTGTAATCCTTGATGACGCGGGCGACGTAGGCATGCGTCTCGCGATAGGGTGGCAAGCCCTTGTACTGCTGCACTCGCTGGGGTCCCGGCGTTGTAAGCCGCCAGGGCCTTAATCATGTCATTGTCGTAGAGCAGCAGGAGATCCCGCAGATAGCGCACACCGCCATCGACGTTGTCTGCCGGGTCAAAGCTGTTCTTCACTCCCAGTTTGTTGGCAGTCTGTGGCATCAACTGCATCAGTCCCTGGGCGCCCTTGCGTGAGACGGCACGCGGATTATTGGCGCTCTCCGCACGAATGACGCTGGCGATAAAGTCGGCGTCAACCTGATTGCGCCGGCTGGCTGCCGCTGACGATTGAGTTGAGGTCGCGCGAATTTGGTGCCGGGGCAGTGGCTTCTTGCGGATCCGGCGGTGCCGGTTCGAAGCCTTCGATCTCGGCGGTGGGAACGTCGATATATCCGCTGTCAGGAGCCGCGCTCATATACAGGCGCGTGGTATCGCCGGCGGTTTCATGCCGCTGGTGACGGATGCTGAACCCGTTGCGCAGGTTCGCGAGTTCGGCAGCGTGCAACTGCGACGCGATCAAAATTCCCAACGAGGCTGAGTTGTAAGAGTCTACGCATTCACGCTCGCTGCGTCGGCGTCGAGGACCTGCTCGATGGCCGCGGCCACGCCGCTTTCATCGTTGTGCAGAGTCACCGTCCACCCGTTCTGCTTCAGGTCGTCAGACGCATTCCCCATGATCACCGGATGGCCGGCAAAGGTCAACATCTCGATGTCATTGTAGTTGTCGCCAATGGCCATGACCTCGGAGCGATCGATGCCGCGGTAGTTGGCCCATCGCTCCAATGCGTGCCCCTTCGAGCAGCCTGCATTCAGAATGTCGACGATGCACAAGTTGCGGGCGTCGTACTGCGTACGCAGCAAGGTGAACTCGGCCGTGAAATCGCAGGCCAGAAGCTGCTCCTGAGCGCGTCTGCATCAGCTCAATCGGCCCGCAGAACATGGCCTGAATGGGATCTTCCGTCAGCGCCTTCTCGATGGGGCTGACGTACTCGATGTAGGGCGCGTTCTTCTCCATCCAGCGCTGGATGACACCGTAGAGATGCTCGTGGTTCTCGCAGACAATACCGCCCATACCTTCGCGATCGAAGGTCAGCACCGTATGATTGCGGAACCGCTGCATGTGGCGGCAGAGCTTAATGGCCGTCTCCTTCGGCAAAAGGTCGCGGTGAAACAGTTCGCCGCGGGTCGAGCGCGTTACCCCGCCATTCGAGCTGATGAGCCACAGGTCGAAGCCCAGCGACTCCGCGATCGGCATGGCAAACTTGTGCCTGCGGCCGGTTCCCAGTGCGATCTCGATGCCGGCTTCGTGTGCCCGGCGCAATGCGTTCAGGTTGGCGGGAGAGACCTCGACCTCTGGAATCCAGGAGCGTGCCATCGATATCAATGGCGATGAGGCGAATGGGGCGCTTCACAAGCTCATTCTACCAGCCGTCCGCTGCAGGCGGGTTACGCGCTCGCTATTCGAGGTCCCGCCAATTCGGCCCGACTCCCACTTCCACCTTCAGCGGCACTTTCAACGCGTACACACCCTCCATGCGCTCGCTGACCAGCCGCTTCATGGCGTCCACTTCATCCTCGGGAACTTCGAACACAAGCTCGTCGTGCACTTGAAGCAGCATTCGCGACCGGAGTTTGCGCTCACGCAACTCGGCATCAATACGAATCATGGCAACCTTGATGAGATCGGCCGCCGTGCCTTGCAGCGGGGTGTTGACCGCCGTGCGCTCGGCAAATCCGCGCAGATTGAAGTTCTTGCTGTGGATGTCGGGGATAGGCCGCACGCGCCCGAATAGTGTCGTGACCTTCTGGTCACGGCGCGCCTGCTCCAGCGTGCGATCGATGAACTCGCGCACGCCGCTGTACTTCTCGAAATAGGCATCGATGAACTGCTTGGCTTCCTTGGTGTCGATTCCGATTTGTTGCGAAAGACCGAAGGCCGACAACCCATACACGATGCCGAAGTTCACCGCCTTGGCGCGGCGGCGATGTTCGGCGTTGACCATCAGCGGCGGCACCCCAAAGACCTGCGACGCGGTAAGCGTGTGGATGTCCTGGCCCGCGCGATAGGCCTCGACCAGCAGCTTGTCGCCGGAGAAATGTGCCAGCAGCCGCAACTCGATCTGCGAATAGTCCGCGGCGAGCAGCACGTGCCCGGGCTCGGCAATGAACGCCGCGCGAATCTCGCGGCCCAGCTCGGTGCGAATGGGAATGTTCTGCAGGTTGGGATTGACCGACGACAACCGGCCGGTCGCCGAGCCGGCCATGTTGAACGTGGTATGCAGCCGCCTGGTGGCGGGATTGAGCAGCGCCGGCAAGGCATCTACATACGTGGATTTCAGCTTGGAGAGCTGCCGGTAATCGAGCACCAGCCGCGGGACTTCGTGCTCGGCCGGCCAATCCTTCGAGCACATCCACCGCAGTGGAGATGGTCTTGCCCTTGCCGTACTTTACCGGCTTCGGGAGATTGAGCTTGTTGAACAAGCACGTCGCCGAGTTGCTTCGGCGAATTAATGTTGAACTCGAAACTGCACTTTTCGTAGATCTCACGCGCCTTCGCCTGGCACTCTCGTTCCAGGCGCTGCGACATCTCGGCCAAGCACTTCGCAGTCCAGCTTGACGCCGGCATCTTCCATGCGAGCCAGCACCGGCACCAATGGGAGATCGATCTCGTCGTAAACCTTGCGTAGCCCGGCCTTGTCTACTTCGTCACCCAACTTCTCGGTCAGCCGCAACGTGACGTCAGCGGCTTCCGCCGGCGACGCGCCCAGCTTCAGATTGAACTTGCGGAGGGCCGTCTCGCGCAGCCCGTAAGTTGAGTAAGTAGGATCGAGCAGATAGCCATAAAGGAGCGGGTCGTGCTGCACACCGGCGAGGGTTATTCCACGCTGACCGAAAACATGCATCGCCGACTTGTAGTCATGGATGGTCTTACGAAGCAACTCGTCGGCAAGCGCCCGCGTCAGCGGCTCTGCAATTTCTGAGTCATCGAGCGCCAGAGCTGTCGCCTTGCCGGGTTCGGACGAGATTGCGAGGCGCAAGCTTGCCGGCACAGGCGGGGCCTGCCGCGACCGAGAGAGACAACTGCTGCTGGTCTTCTCCTTCGGCGCTTTCATCCTCCTCTGCTGCCCCAGGCGGTTGCGAGGCCGCAGGCTCCAGGGCGATCGCGAGCATGCCACCGGGTCGTCTTGCACGCGCGATTACAGCTTCAACCTCGGCAGCGGTCGTGGCACCACGATAGTCGGTCTCGCCGAGTTCGACGCTCTCGCTCAGGAAGTCCTGGACCAGCGTGTTGAATTCCAGTTCCGTGAACAGCGCGCGGGCGGCGGCGGGATCGGGCTCCTGCGCGCGCATTTGCTCCGGCTCGAAATCCACGGCGACATCGGTCTTGATCGTGACCAGCTCCTTGCTGGTCAGGACGGCGTCGCGATTGTTCTGCAGCGACTCGCGATAAGTTTTGCGCTCGACTTCGGCGGCGTGGTCCAGCGCGTTCTCCACCGTGCCAAAGCGCTGGATCAGCTCGACAGAACCTTTGTCGCCGATGCCGGGTGCGCCGGGGATGTTGTCGATGGCGTCACCGCGCAGCGCCATCACGTCCACCACGCGCTCTGGAGGCACCCCCAGGATTTCTTCCACCTTGGCGGCGTCGCAGATGAGGTTGTCTTTAGGCGGATTGAGCACGCAGATGCGATCGTTGACCAACTGCATCATGTCTTTATCGCTGGAGACGACGAACACCGAGTAGCCTTCGTCGGCCGCCTTGTGCGCCAGCGTGCCGATGACGTCGTCGGCCTCGAAGCCGGAGGCCTCCAGGATCGGGATGCGATAAGCCTCCAGCGCGCGCCGGATGTAGGGGATCTGCTGCGCGAGATCCTCCGGCATCGCGGCGCGGTTCGCCTTGTAGCCGTCATAGGCGACGTCAACGTAGGTCTGAGTCTTGCTGTCGAACTTGCGCAGGCTGGCGATGGCCTTCGCCTGCTCGTCGCGAAACGTCGGCGCGGCCACGTCGAAGACGGCTGCCAGATATTGCGGAGCGAAGTCAGCCCGCAGCTTGCGCAGCATGTTGACGAACACGAAGGTCGCGCTGGTCGGGATGCCGGTCTTGGTGGACATGGGCCGCTGCCGTTGCATCGCGTGATAGGCGCGAAAGATGAACGACATCGCGTCGATGAGGTAGATGCGGCCCTTGGAGCCGGCGGGCTCGGGAGGCGCGGCCACCGCGGGCTTGGTAGCGGTTTTCGCAGCGCTAACCGGCGTGGCAGCGCTGGACACGGTGGCTGATTTTGCGGTTTTTCGAGTGGAGGGCAAGAATCAATTTTACCAATCAGGACCGGCAGAAGAACTTCACTCAATAAACATGCAGTCCCCATACGAATAGAACCGATAGCGCTCACGCACCGCATGTTTATAGGCTCGCAAAATGCGTTCGCGTCCGGCGAAGGCCGACACCAGCATCAGCAGCGTGGATTTCGGCAGGTGAAAGTTCGTCAGCATGGCGCCCAACGACGCGGAACTCGAAGCCGGGATAGATGAAGATGTCGGCTTCGCCGCTTTGCGCTGTCGATGCGGCCATCCTTGTTCTGTCGCGCGGCAAACTCCAGGGTGCGGACGGTCGTGGTTCCCACCGCCACCACGCGCCGCCCGGCGTCCCGCGCTCTTTGGATGCGCTCCGCGGCGTCCTCGCAGATTTCGTACCATTCGCGATGGAGTTTGTGCTCCTCCACGACCTCCTCGCGCACGGGCTGAAACGTCCCCAGCCCAACGTGCAGCGTGATCTCGGCGGTCTCGATTCCGCGTTGGCGAATGCGGTCCAGTATCTCCGTGCGTGAAGTGCAACCCCGCTGTCGGTGCGGCGGCCGAACCGAGCGGCTTGGCATAAACCGTCTGATATTGCTCGCGGTCGGCTGGCGTGTCAGGGCGATCAATGTAAGGCGGCAAAGGCACGTGCCCGATGCGCTGCAGAACTCCGAAGAAGTCGTCCACTGGATCGAAGCGCAGACGGCGTTCGCCGAATGCGCCGCGCCCAGATGATCTCGGCGGCGAGCTCGTGCGAGGGTTCGCTGGCCTCGGCGCCGAAATAAATCCGCTCGCCGATGCCCAACTTGCGCCCGGGATGCACCAGCGCTTCCCATTCCATTGGCTCCGACGAGACCTGCTTAGTCAGCAGCACCTCGACGCGTCCGCGAAGAAACTCGGCCGCCGCAGGATTGTGAGTCGAGACGCGCTGCGCCCGCGAGCCACTGCGGTGCCCGAAGAGCCGCGCGGGCAGGACCCTCGTATTGTTAAAACCAGCAAATCGTCCGGGCGTAACAGTTCAGGGAAATCGCGGAATGTGAGGTCTTCCAGCTGCTCCCGGCTGCGGTCGAGGTGCAGCAGGCGCGAGGCGGCCCGGTCGTCCAGTGGCTCGCTGGGCGATCAATTCCGCCGGAAGATGGTAGTCGAAGTCGGAAACCAGCACATCCCGATTATGCCCGACCGGGCTTCGTTACATATTTGTGACCCAATCCTTTGCGGCGGCGGCAACCTGCGGTACGATAAAAGCAATGCTCTTAAGGGCGCCGTTTCACCTCATGAAGACGGAACAACAGCATAGGGACGAAATCGTCCGCTTCGGGAAATTGCTACATCAAACCGGCCTGGTTGCCGCCACCGACGGCAACCTTTCGGTGCGTCTGGAAAACGGCAATTTCCTTTGCACGCCCACGCTTATGAGCAAAGGCCTGATGGAGCCCGAAGACCTGGTGATCGTAGACCAGCACGGGAAAAAGGTAGATGGCTCACGTGATGCGTCCAGCGAGATTGCCATGCACCTGCTCATTTATCGCCAGCGTCCCGATGTCAACGCAGTCGTGCACGCGCATCCGCCGACAGCAACCGGCTATGCGGCTGCCGGAATTGCGCTCGATCGCGCGCTGTGCTCGGAGATCATCGTGACCCTGGGCTCGGTACCGCTGGCCAATTATGAGACTCCGGGCACTCAGGAGTTGGCCGAAGCGCTGGCGCCGCTGGTTGCTGACCACGATGCCATCCTGATGGCGAACCACGGCGTGGTCACCTGCGGCGCTGACCTGCTCAATGCGTACATGAACATGGAAACAGTCGAGCACTTTGCCAAGATCGCCCTGGTTACTCATTTGCTCGGCAAGCAGCAGACGCTGAGCGATCAGCACGTGGACAAGCTGCGAGAGATCCGGATGAAGTACCACAACCACAATCAGGTCGGCGCAGCGCAAGGGGAAGACTGACAGCAAATACCGCAAGCCTTCATCTATTCCCCTCCAAAGCTAAATCGCAGCCCAGCTCGGAAGTTTGCTCTTAGCGCGGGGTATCCAAGCACCTCGTTGTAGTGGTTATTGAGCGCGTTATTCACGTTCGCGTAGGCCGTCACGTGACGGTTGATGGCGAACCAGCCACCGAGGTCCACGCGCGCATATCCGGCGGCGTAGTAGATGGGCGGAATGTAGCCGAAGAGAAAGTCGGAATCGGGACGCTGGCCAATCGCCGTAACGCCCAGAAATCCGCCCCAGCGCTGCCGAGTATAGGTCAGCAGCAGCATGCCGGCTTGCTTGGGACGCCGCAGCAGCGGTGCTCCGGTGCCGTAGATCCGCGGATCGCAACCGGCATCGGGATCGCAAGGCGGCGCCTGCTGAATCTGGGTTGAGGTGTAGGTGTAAGCAGCGGTCAGCGACAAATGGTTGGCCAGACGCGTCCGCTCAAAACTACCTCGGCGCCCTGCGCCATCGAACGATTGAAGTTCACGTACTGGCTAGTGTTGGTGTCGGAGTTGTACTCGTATTCGATCTGGTCGCGGAACTGATTGTGGTAGTACACGGCGCTGAGCGACAACGCGGTTGTTGAACAGCGACTGCAGCACGCCGGCCTCGATCGCCTGGTTCTGCTCCGGTTTCAGGTTGGGATTGGGCAGCGTGGGAAAGGTCCCGGTGATGCCAAACGTCTGCTCGAAGCTGGGCTCTTTGATGCCTTCCGCGTAACCAAAGTGCAGGCGCGTGCCGCTGAAGAATTGAGTTGCCACGCCACGCCAGAAACGTTGCCGAAGCGCGCGGGCTGACTTTGCCTCCGAAGCTGCTGTTGTTGACGTAGCCCACTCCCGCCAAGCACCGACAGCCGCCGCCACACGATGGTCTGTTGCGCGAACAGGTAATTGTTGTAGCGCAGGCCGTGGGTCGTGGTGATACCGAGCATCCGAATTGTTGTTGATATAGCCGTTCTCGTCCTCGAAGTTGTAGCCCAGCGTGGTTTGCGCCCACGGCCGCGGAGTGTAGACCCCCTGGTAGGCAAAGCCGGCGATGTTGTACTTCGTCAGGCTGTTGAAGGCGCTATCGAATGGCCGGTCCAGATCGTCAACCGGATTCACGTTAAGGGCGACGTGGTTGATACTCGAAGCCACTGAATTGATGCTGCCATGCGCCCGGCCCGCTGACCGTAAGATCACCACTGGCGAGGAAGTTGTTCTGGTGCGCATACTGGTTCGGATCGGGGATAAGCTCGGGATTGCCATTGAACCACCAGTTCGACTGGACGCCCGTCCAACTGTTGTAGTGGCGTGCGCGCAGGCGAAATGCGACGCGATCGGTGATCTTCACTCCCACATTTCCGCCTTGCAGCGAATTCGAATAGGCGTCATTGACGCCCTGTCCTTGGGTGTCGAACTGATTGGCGAAGACGTTGTAGTCGAAAATTCCGCGCGCTCCCGCCACCGACGCGTAGCCGTTGGCGGTGGAGAAATTTCCGCCGTCGGCGCCGAATTGAACTTCAGGCGTTCGCGTACTGCCAGTCGCCGTCCAAAGCTGCACCACGCTGGTCATGGCGTCCGACCCGTACACCGTGCTCTCAGGTCCGCGTTCGACCTCAAGGCGGTCGATGTTGTTCATTGGGACCACGCCAAAGTCGAAGAAGCCACCGGGATCATTCACCGGCACCCCGTCCACCAGCACCTTGTTGTAGTTGGATTCTCCGCCGCGAACGAACAAGCTGCTCAGATTGCCGCGCCGTCCGGTCGTGCTGATGATGGCGCCGGGAATGTAGAGCAAGGCGTCGGGAGCTGAGACGGGATTGATCGCGGTGAGTTGCTCGCCGGTTAGCACGCCGACCGAAGTGCCGGTCTGCTCGGCAGTCGTCGGCGTTTGCGGTCGCCGAGACGACCACCGTTTGCGGCGTGGTCGTCAGGTTCAGTTGAACGGTAAGCGCCCCCGTTGCCGGAATCGCAACTTGCAGCGACTGCTCGGCGAATCCGGGTGCGAGCACCACAGCGCGATATTGGCCGTCAGGCAGGTTGGGGAACGTGGCCGTGCCATCGCCTGCAGTGGTCTGCACTCCGACTCCGGAGTTATCGCTGGCGCGAAACAGGCTGACCTGCACGCCGGACACCCGCTCGCCGGACGGACTTTGCACGGATACTTTGAGATCGGCCGCAAGCGCTGCCGTACAGCCCAACAGCAGGGCCAGCGATGCGCGAACGATGAACATGACACTCCTCCTTTGCACGCGAAAGGGGTTGGTGAGCGGAGCACCCCATCGCACGCAAAAATCGGCGTGCGCTGGGGACACGTAGTTCGCGCCGGTCTCCTGGCTTGCGAGTTGCGACTTGCATCGCGGACAACGGCGGGGCCTTCCCGTTCGAACAGTGGCCTTACGCCAAAGACTCGCTTACAGTTGCGCGGCAGCGCGGGCATTTCACCCGCTTCCCAGTTCCACCCATGCGGAACGCGCGAACACTAATTGGCAAAGAACAACCTGAACCCAATGACCTGCCCAGGTGAAAGTCCGACTGTACTGTGGAGGACGTGTGGTGTCAATCCCCGGGGCGGGAAAGCCGTGGGATCAGCTGATATGCGGTGATAAGCCGACTCGGCGCGATCTCCCCGCTACATGAAAACGGCTGGCAGCGAGACAAGCGGTTTGAAGGTTCGATCCCTAATGTCAAGCTCTGCGACAAAATAGTCCATTGGGAATTGACCACTTGACGAGCCAGCTTTCACGAACAGTCCAAAGTCGCCGTACGCTACAACTTCGCAGATCCATGCCCGCGTGATACCCGGTGGTAGTTGCAGCGTTTTCGGGTCTATTGAGACGACCTCTATCTGATTCTCAAGGTCGAATATCTTCAAGGAATCCCAATCTCCACTGTGACGCTCTTCGCCTTCAGCATCTACCGTGAATAAGTGTTGGACCGAGTTGTAGGCCAAAAGCGGCTTTGATTGGTGAACAAACGGAGATTCCTGCGAAATCAAATCACCGGGGGTGCCCACGGGCAAGTATTTGTCCCAGTCACCGTGACGAAAGTACAGGCGCTCGGGCCGCCAGTTGGCTCCGCCTGACTGCGTCTGCACGACCAGCACTTTCGCTGCGGGGCTGAATAGCAATTGTTTCAAGCCATATCCGGCCGGTATTTCCATATCGGTAAACGACTTCGAAAACATGGCAGGTCAATACTAGCTCGTCATGCCCGCAGTCCCCAAGGGTGATTCACCTTCCCGTAGAGAATTGGGCTTCCGCGAACTCGGTCACTCGCTCCAACCCTGCCTGCATTTCGCCGTAATGGCGGTCAAGCGCAGCGTCGTCGGCATCGGGAGCAACGTGGACGTACTTCGCCACGCGCACATAGGCACGCGAAAATGGTTTGGGGATGACCATGGCGTCCCAGGTCTTCAACACCCAGGGCCTCTCGACGGCGACATAAAACGCGGTGATCGGAATTCCAGTCAAGCGCGCCAGCATCACCGGGCCCTTCTTGGCGACGTAGCATGGACCGCGTGGACCATCGATGGTGAAAGCCACAGCGCCGCCAGCTTTCACCATGGTCTCCATTTCCAGCAGGCCGCGCTGGCCTCCGCGCGAACTGGAGCCGCGCACCGGCACAAACCCGAAGCGGCGAATCACGCGCGCGATGTATTCGCCGTCGCGGCTGAGACTGGTCAGCACTCCGATGCCGTGATTGCGGAACAGCCACGTCGCCGGCAGCACGCAGCGGTGCCAAAAAGGATAGATGCCGGGCGAGATCGCGTGCAGGCCGGGCATGGAGCCTTCCTCGAAGGTGATGGTCATGCGCAGCGTGCGGCCGATGAGGCCCACCACCGCCGACGCGACCCACGAAACCAGGCCAATCTGCAGGCGCTGCAGCAAACTGAGGCCGAGCTCGCGCGAGTCTTGTGCTGCAATGGCTTCGTCGGGCACGCGAGAATTCTAACCTGCGACCAGCACGCGACGGTCGCCTACTTGATGACCAGCTTGGCTATGGTTTGCAACTGCATGTTCGACGTGCCCTCGTAGATCTTGCCGATCTTGGAGTCGCGGAAGAACTTCTCCACCGGATAATCCTTGGTAAAGCCGTAGCCGCCGTAGATTTCGACGCACAGCGAGGCGACGCGTTCGGCCACCTGGGAGCAGAACAGCTTGGTCATGGCCGCTTCTTTCACGAAGTTCATGCCGGCATCTTTCATGCGAGCGCAGTTGTAAAGCAGCATGCGGCCGGCTTCGATCTCGGTCGCCATCTGCGCAATCTGGAACTGGATGCCCTGAAACTCAGCGATGGCCTTGCCAAACTGCTTACGCTCCTGGGCGTACTTCATGGCGTACTCCCATGCGCCGCGGGCCAGCCCGATCATCTGCGCGCCGATGCCGATACGCCCTTCGTTCAGCGTCTCGATGGCGATCTTGTAACCCTTGCCGACTTCGCCCAGCACGTTGTTCTTGGGCACGCGGCAGTCTTCCAGAACCAGCTCGCACGTGCTGGAGGCACGAATACCGAGCTTGTCTTCCTTCTTACCGACGGTAAAGCCTGGGAAATCCTTCTCGACGATGAACGCCGTGATTCCCTTATATCCCGCGGATGGATCGACGGTCGCCAGCATGATGAAAACGCCGGCTTCCTTGCCGTTGGTGATCCATAACTTCTGGCCGTTCAGCACATACTCGTCGCCCTTCAACTCGGCGCGGGTTTGCAGCGCGAAAGCGTCGGAGCCCGAACCAGCTTCGCTCAGCGCGTATGCTCCTACCGTGTCGCTGCACATGCGCGGCATGTAGTGCTTCTTCTGCTCTTCCGTGCCCCAGCGCAGCAGCGCGTTGTTCACCAAGGTGTTCTGCACATCAACGATGACGCCCGCCGACGGATCGACCGCCGAAAGCTCCTCGACCGCAAGGATGGCTTCGAAGAACGTGCCGCCTCCTCCGCCGTATTGCTCGGGGACCTCGATGCCCATGAGTCCGAGCTGAAAAACTGGTCAATGAGCGAGTGCTCGAACACGCCCTTCTCATCCATCTCCTTCACGTGCGGACGGACGGATTCTTCGGCAAATTGGCGAACGGTATCGCGAAAAAGAATTTCGTCTTCGGTAAGGGCAACCAACGGAGCAGGCGCCGAAGCGGCTGCGGATTGTACGGTAGCTTGCGACATGACAGCGGTCCTTCCAGATGGGGTAGGAAACCCTTGATTTTAGCACTGGGAGCAGCGCGGGGCTTACGAGGAATAAATCTGTCGCTCCGGTATACGCCAGATAGCCTCCGGACTAGATGCATTCTGAGGCAGGACTGTAGACCGGGGCGGAGGACCCGACAATCCCGATGCAGTCCGACGGTCCACTTGCATCGCACGCTCATAAACCGCAAACTAGTTCAGCCGTGAGCCCTGCTCCAAAATCCGCTCTGTTCCAGCTCTTGCCGTCGGTGGACGAGGTCCTGCGCAGTCGGCAAATCGAGCGGCTGGCGCAAAGCGAAGGCCGAAGTGCAACCCTAGAGGCGGCGCGGGCGGAGTTGGACGAACTGCGCGCGGAGATTGACGCAGGCGAGCTTGACGAAGCCCGGATCAGCTCCAAGATTGATCGCTTGCCTCACGCGGTGGAACAGAGACTGAAAGAGTCACATGCCTACTCGCTGCGCCCGGTCATCAACGCGACCGGCGTCATCCTGCATACCAATCTTGGACGTGCGCCACTCAGCCGCAGCGCGCTGGAGCATGCCGGCGAAGTTTCGCGAGGATACTCGAATCTGGAATTCGACCTTGTGACTGGAGAGCGCGGCAAGCGGGACGTGCACGTCGATCGCCTGTTTGCGAAGCTGCTGAACACTGCGGAGCGCGAAGGTCTCGACCATCGTGGTCAACAACAATGCCGCTGCGGTGCTGCTGGCGCTTGAACTCGCTGGCTGAGGGTGGCGAGGTGTTGGTGTCGCGCGGCGAGCTGGTGGAGATCGGCGGGTCATTCCGCGTTCCCGACGTGATGGCGAAATCGGGCGCGGTGCTGCGCGAGGTGGGCACGACGAATCGTACCCGTGCCGCCGACTACGAACGCGCGATCACCGGCGGCACCAGGCTGTTGCTGCGAGTGCATCGCTCCAACTTTCAGATCGTCGGCTTCACAGAGCAGCCTTCGCTGGAGGAGCTCGTCGCGCTCGGGCGGAAGCACAATATTCCGGTCATGGAAGATCTCGGCAGCGGCGAAATTTTCGATCTGCGAAACGTCGGCATACGTGGCGAGCCCATGATCGCCGACAGCCTCCGCGCGGGCGTGGACGTCGTGACCTACAGCGGCGACAAGTTGCTGGGCGGCCCACAGGCCGGCCTCATCAGCGGCGATCGCACGCTGGTAGCGAAGGTTCGCGCCAATCCGCTGTTCCGGGCTATGCGAGTGGACAAGATGTTCTATGCCGCTCTGGAAGCCACGCTGCTCGCCTATCTGCGCGAGGACTACGACTCGATTCCAGCGCTGCGCATGATGCGCGTCTCCGAAGACCAACTTGCGCGACGTGCCGAAGAAATGGCGGAAGCCTTGCGCTCCAGTTGTCCAAAGCTGGAGGTCGAAGTCATCGAATCACGTTCCGTGCTCGGGCGGCGGTGCTGCGCCGGGATCAACACTGCCAACGCGCGTGCTCGCCATCGATGGCTCGAATATGAACGCCGACGAAATCTGCAAACGTCTGCGGCAGTGGGAGACCCCGATCATCGCGCGGGTGGAAGAGGATCGCGTGGTGCTTGATCTGCGCACCTTGAAATGGCACAGGAGGCGGTGATCGTCGCTGCACTGAAGAGCATCTCTGAGTAAGTGGCCACCATTTACACCATCGGGCACTCGACGCGCACATTCGACGAAATCGTAGCTGCGCTCAAAGCCCATGGCATCCGGACTCTGGTGGACATCCGGTCCTTCCCTATGTCACGACGCATGCCGCACTTCAATCGCGAATCGCTCGAAGCCGAGCTTCCCAAAAACGGCATTACCTATGTCTGGATGAAAGAGCTGGGTGGCCGCCGCAAAAAGATTCGCAACGACTCGCCCAATACCGGCCTGCGCAACGATTCGTTTCGCAACTATGCCGACTACATGTTGACCGACGAGTTTGCGCAAGGCATCGAGCGCTTGTTGGCAATCGCACGGGGAAAAACAGGTCACCCGCCTTCGTTAGGCCGCCACGGCGACCTCGCCCCGCTTGGGACAGTGACAGTGAATGGTGAAGGCGAGACCGCCATCATGTGCGCCGAGCGAGTCTACTTCCAATGCCACCGCATGTTAGTGAGCGACTATCTCACCGCGCACGGCCATATCGTGTTGCACATTGACGACGACAAACACCCACCGCGCGAGCACAACCTGATGGCGGAAGCGCGGCTGGCGGATGGCAGGCTTGTCTATGACGGGCAGCAATTATTTTGAACGTCGGCGGCCGAACTTTTTCGTGCCGGCCCCTAAAGCTGTTTCGCTGCCTTGCCGATACAGGCTGGTTAGAACGAAGCGATCCGAGAATGGATCTTCCTTTGCTGCCTTCCTAGGCGGGCATTCATGCGCGTGGCTGGGATTTTTCTTCCTCTAAACAAAAACGCCGCCAAGACTGTTCCGCGGCGCTACTACGACTTGGGGAATTAGTCGCGAAAGTGTGCGCCCCCATGGCGCACATCTGCTCCGCGCACCCAGAAAATAACGTCTTCGGCGATATTGGTGGCGTGGTCCGCGATTCGTTCCAGGTTGCGCGAGATCAGCAGCACGTTCAAGGCCTGCCGCGTGCACTCTGGATCATCGTGCATCTTCTGAACCAATACTACGAAAGCTTCGTCCTTCATACGGTCCACGATGCCGTCCATCTGCAGAACAGCCTCAGCCACCTCGGCCCTACCATCGAGGAACGATTCCAGCGAGCGCTGCACCATGGTACTGACACTGTCCGCCATGCGGGGAATATCCACCGGCAGTTGGATCTCCGGCTCGCTGATCAGGTCAAGCACGCGTTGCGCGATATTCACGGCCTGGTCGCCGACGCGTTCCAGATCGGCGTTGATTTTGACCACGGCGAGGATGAATCGCAAGTCAATCGCCATCGGTTGCTGCATGGCGAGCAGGTCGAGCGCCAGCTCATCGATTTCCCGTTCGGCTTCATTGATGGCCGGTTCGCTGGTGAACACCATCTGGCAGAACTTGCTGTCGCGAGTGCGATACGACTCAACGGCGCGGTCGATGGCCTGCTCCGCCAAGCCACCCATCCGCAAGAGTTTCTCCTTCAATTCGTCTAGTCCCTGCTGAAAGCGGCTGCGCATTATCCGAACCTGCCTGTAATGTAGTCTTCCGTCCGCTTGTCAGCGGGTGTGGTGAAAATCTTCTCCGTCTTGTCGTACTCGATAAGGCTTCCCATCAGGAAAAAACCGGTGAACTCAGCCACGCGAGCAGCCTGCTGCATATTATGGGTAACGATGACGACAGTATAGTGCTGTTTCAACTGGAAGATGAGTTCTTCGATCTTGCTGGTCGATATGGGATCCAGCGCCGACGCCGGCTCGTCCATCAGCAGCACGTCCGGCTCGACGGCGAGGGCGCGCGCAATGCATAACCGCTGCTGTTGCCCGCCCGAGAGGCTGGCACCCGACTTCTTGTGCAGATCGTTCTTTACCTCCTCCCAAAGCGCAGCCAGTTTCAGCGAGCGCTCCACCAGTTCGTCCATTTGCTTGCGGTTGCGGAAGCCGTTCAGCTTCAAGCCTGCTGCCACATTGCCGTAAATCGACATCGTCGGAAACGGGTTCGGCTTCTGAAAGACCATGCCGATACGCCGCCGAACCTCAACCGGGTCGGACCCGGCGCCGTAAACGTCCATCTCCCCAACTTTGACGAAACCTTCGGCGCGCGCCTCCGGGATGGTTTCGTGCATGCGATTCAAGCAACGGACGAAAGTACTTTTGCCACAACCCGAGGGCCCAATCACAGCCGTGACGTGATTTGGCTGCACAGTCATGTCGATGGAATTGAGAGCCTGATTCTTGCCATACCAGGCGTTCAGTCCACGCACATCGATTCCTACACCCATACGAGCGTTATGTTCCCCCCTTCAACATTCCCCGGCTGGTGGTGATCCGTACGGCTGCCACCGCGCTCACAATCAAGACGATCAAAATCAGCGCTCCCGCCCAGGCTTGCTTGTGCCAGTCGTCATAGGGCGAGATCGCATAGGTGAAAACCTGCAACGAGAGCGCTGCGGTAGGCTGATTCAACTTCAAGTTCCAGAACTGATTTCCGAAGGCCGTGAACAGCAGCGGGGCGGTTTCGCCTGCGACCCGGGCGAAAGCGAGCATGCAGCCGGTGATCACACCAGCCGATGCCGTCCGCAGCGAAATGGACAGCGTTGTTCTCCACTTCGGGATGCCCAGTCCGTAGGCGGCCTCGCGGATCACATTGGGAACCATCAGCAGCATTTCTTCCGTCGCACGCGCGATGGTGGGAATCATCATGATGCCCAGAGCAACGCCGCCGGAAAATGCCGAGAAGTGCTTCTGCCGGACTACGATGAGGGAATACACGGCAATGCCGATCACGATCGAGGGCACTCCGTTCAACACATCTGCCGTAAAGCGGATCAAGTCGCCAAAGCGATGGCGCCCATATTCCGCCAGATAGATGCCAGAGCCAATACCCAGAGGTAGTCCGATCACGCTGGCGACTGCCAGGATCAGCCCCGTACCAACGATGGCATTCGCCATGCCACCGCCCACCTCACCGGGTGGCTTTGGCGTCTGGGTAAGGAAGGCCATGTTGACCGCGCCGATCCCCTTTATTACCAGGTACACAAAAATCGCGAGCAGGGGGACGAGCACCAGGATGGCGGCCAGAACCGCGAATGCGGTCGCTCCCTGATTGGCGAGACGGCGCCAGAGACTAACCTCCTGCGGAGCTGCCGGAGACGCGGAATTAGGCACGGACCCTCGCAGTTCCGCCGGTGATACTCCAGACCAGCAAGCGCGCTAGCGCGTTAACGATGAGTGTAACAATGAACAGCGCCAGCCCGATCTCCACCAGAGCGGAAAGATATAGATCGCCGGTAGCCTCGGTAAACTCGTTGGCGATGACGCTGGCCATGGTGTAGCCGGGCGCAAAAAGCGACTTGGCAATTTCGGGGCGGTTGCCGATGACCATAGTCACAGCCATGGTCTCGCCCAGCGCGCGCCCCAATCCGAGGATGATGCCTCCCACGATACCGATGCGCGCGTTGCGCAGAACCCCCATGCGGATCATCTCCCAGCGGGTGGCGCCCAGGGCCAATACCGCTTCACGCTGGTTCTGGGGAACCGCCGTCATCACCTCGCGCGTAATCGATGCAATGACCGGCACAACCATAATCGCCAGGATGATGCCAGCCGCCAGCATTCCAAGACCATACATCGGTCCGGTGAATAATCCTGTCCATCCCAGCGTCCTTGCCAGGAAGGGCTCAAGGTATTCACGCAGCAATGGCGCCAGCACGAAGATGCCCCAGAGACCATAAATCACGCTGGGAATGGCGGCCAGCAACTCAACCAGGAACGAAATGATGGCGCGCAGGCGCTGCGGGCACATCTCGGTGATGTACACGGCTACACCGATGGACGCCGGCACGGCCAGCAGCAGCGCTAAAAACGACGAAACCAGCGTGCCATAGATAAACGGGATCGCTCCAAAATTGCCGTTTACCGGGTCCCAGTCATGCCCGTAGAAGAAGCTGATTCCGAACTGATGCAACGACAGCCGGGACTTGTCGATCAGCTCCCACACTACCAGCAGCACAATCGCAAACACTGAAATCGCGGTGAGGAGAATAATCACCCCAAACATCGCATCCGGAATGCGGCTACTGCGTGGGTAGGTAGTGCGGATTTTCTCCAGGGCGCTGGTCGCAAATTTGGGCTGGAGCTTCTTGTCAGCCGTCTGGGCGAGAGAGGGGATGCCAGTAATAGGCCGCTGAAGCTTTCCGAGCGGTTCCGGCGGATTCATGGGATCGACGCTATCAGGCATGTGTTACAGAAGTGTTACTAGACGATCTTGCGAGAAAGCCAACCCCTCGCCGGTCCGAAAGGTTGGCTCAGGTCAGACGCTTACGGCTTCACCTGCTTGGTAATAGCCGCTTTCTCCATCTCTACAACATCCTTGGGCAGCGGCGCATAAGACAAGGCCTCGGTCATAGTCTGGCCCTTGTCCAGCATCCAGAAAAGAAAATCCTTCAGGATCTTCCCCTTGTTTTGATCCTTAGGATTGGTCGGAATCAGCAACCAGGTGAAGCTGGCGATCGGGTAAGCGTTCTTCCCGGCAGGATTGGTGATCGACACGCGGAAATCGGCCGGCATCTTCACACCTGCTGCGGCTGCGGTCGTGCTGTCCAAGCTGGCTTTGATGAAGTTCTTGGAGGAATTCTGCACGCTGCCATAGGGAATCTTGTTCTGCAGTGCGTAGATCAACTCGATGTAGCCTACGGAGCCGGGCAGTTGCCTGACATTTCCAGCAACACCTTCATTTCCCTTACCGCCCAAGCCAACAGGCCATTTTACCGAAGTGCCTTTGCCCGTCGTGCCAGCCCATTCCTGGCTCACCTTTGACAGGTAGTCGGTGAAAATGTAGGTGGTGCCGCTGCCGTCGGAGCGGTGCACGACGGTAATGGTTTGGTTAGGGAAGTTTACGCCGGGATTGGCTTTGGCGATCCTGCCGTCGTTCCAATTCGTTATCTTCCCCAGATAGATATCCGCCAAAACATCAGGCGTGAACTTTATTTCGCCGCTCACTCCGGGAATGTTGTACGCAGGCACTACCGAACCCAGGACCGTGGGAAGGTGTATTACCTTGACCTTGGATTCTGCGATCTGCTGATCGGTCATCGGGCCATCGCTGGCGCCGAAATCCACCGTACCCGCCTGCACCTGGCGAATGCCGCCGCCGCTGCCGATGGATTGGTAATTGATCTCAATATCCGAATGTTCTTTGTGATATTCGCTGAACCATTTGGAATAGATGGGATATGGGAAAGTGGCGCCCGCGCCGTTAAGGGTTGTCTGTGCCATTGCACAGCTCGCAAGCACAGCGATGCAGAGCAGCACCCTGAGAGAGCGAATCACGTAGTTGCCTCCTATGATTGGGCCATAGACCAAACTCCGTACGAGTTTTACCCTCCTTTTGTTACAGCCCGGTTACACAGCAGTGAATTTCGCATGAAGACAAGCAGTTACGGGGTTGCTCTACGGCGCAAAATAGCTGGAGATGTCCAGGATCAGTTGTGTCAATCCGTCGACATAGGCATCGATCTTGCCGCCGGTGCCCGCCGCCACCAGCGCCATGTTCGAGGTAACCGCTCCGTCGAGCGCGTTTAGCGTCGACACCACCGGCTGGCCAACGCCGTCGGGCCATAATGTCAAGTAGCCCAGCGAACCCTGAGGCACCACCGTCGCATTGAACACGTAAGCCTGCGCCTGACTGGGAGGTGCACACACGCTACCCACCACGTCCACCGTGAGTTCCCCGCTGAACGGCTGTCCGCTGCCCGCCTTGCGCGTGTCCAGGACTCGGCAAGGTGTCGTCGGATAGAGCGACATCCCGCCATTCCCCGGGGTCGCAAAGTAGCCGTCGATGTCGATCACCAGGTCGGTGTCATCCGTGGCATATGCGGTGATTTTGCCACTGGCGCCGGAACCCACAATCGCCGCGTTGGCCGTCACTTGTCCGCCATAAGCGTTCAGGGTGGAGACGTAAGGTTGATTTTGACCGGTTGGCCACACCGTCAAATAGCCAAGATGACTGTGGGGCACAGCAGTGAAGTTCAGAGAGTAGGCTTGCGGGGTGACACCCAGCGGAATGCACTTGCTCTCCAGGACTGGAAAATCACGCGGCGTGCCACCCCTCAGATACGGCGCCCCAAGGTCGCCGGGAGAGCCACGCGTATCGGCAACGCGGCAGGGCGTCAGTGGATAGAACGCGAGTGTGGAGCCGCTGGCTGCCGCGAAGTAACCATCTATGTCCAGCACCAGATCGGTCTTGTTCGTCACATAGAAGCTGACCGCGCCCTGGTATCCCGTGGGCACGATGGCCGCATTGGCCTTGACGCGGCCGTCAAGAGAATTCAGGGTAGACACGTAAGGCCGGCTTTCTCCGGTGGGCCAGACCGTGAGATACCCCAACGGCTCATATGGCGCCACGGTGACATTCAAGGAATAGGCAGCTGCGGTGGGGGGGATGCTGCAGGTCTGATTGTCGGGGATTATAAAGCTGCGTTCGGTCTGACCTTCGAGCGGCGGACCACCAAACTCGCCGTTCGGATTGCGTGTGTCCACCAGCCGACAGGGCGTCACCGAAACAAATTGGAGCGGGAACGTCATCTCGAAGACGACCCCGTACCCCTCGGCGCCCCCGTACGCCGTACCGTATAAGTTGTCATTCTTGTCGAATACCAGGTTGCTCCGCGGAACCTGCCCGTCGTCGTTGCCGGTGAAGTCGTGAAGCGAGGTATATGTCCACCCGCCACCTGACGTCGCTGTCAGTTTGAACACAGACCCGAAGCTGTAAGCGCCGTCGCCGGCCGTCGCACCATAGAGGTTGCCGACGCTGTCCATTACCAGGCTGGCCACGGGCCCCTCGGCAAGGTGGCCACCCGACGATCCAGGAAAGACGTAAAGCGTTTGAAAGCTCCAGTCGCCGTTCAAGGGCGTCATCTCGAAGACCGTGCCCCCGCCACTAGAGGCACTCTTCGTAGTGGCGCCATAAAGATTGCCTGACTGGTCAAAGATGAGGCCCGCGTAAGGCTGGCCCCCGTCCTGTTGGTTTTGGAAATTGTAAAGCGTTTTCAACATCCAGCCCGATGCCGAAGGCATTAACTCATAGACTGTGCCATAGCCGTACTTGCCACCGCCGAACGTGGTGCCGTAGAGGTTGCCGGATTGGTCGAAGATCACGCCCGCCCAAGGATTAGCTCCGTCATTTCCTCCGCTGAAGGTATAGAGAACGTTCTCCGTCCAGCCGCCATTTGACGGGGTCAGTTCGTACACCACACCGCAGCCCCCGGAGCAATTTTTCGAGCCGCCGCCAAAGGTCGTGCCGTAGAGATTACCTGTCTGGTCGAAGATAAGGCGGCCGCCGTACGGCGTCGCTCCGTCACTGCCCCCAGTGAAGTTATAAAGGACGCTTTCCGTCCAGCTGCCATTTGAGGGAGTGAGCTTGTACACTGTGCCGCAGCCAGTCTTGCCCCCTCCCGTTTGGCACATCCCTATTCCCCCAGTTCCTCCAAACCCTGTGGTGCCGTAGAGACTGCCATCCGGACCGAAGATTACGGCAGCGTAGGGCGCAGCCCCATCGCTTCCTCCGGTAAAAACATAGAGCGGAGTCAGGACCCAGCCGGAGTCTCCGGGCGACAGCATATAGACGGTACCGGTACCAAAGTCACCGCCAAAGGTCGTGCCATAGAGGTTTCCGCTTGCGTCGATCGTTAGCCCGTAGTTGGGCTCGTCTCCGTCCGCACCACCCATGAAGTTATGAATTATCGTGTAGGTCTGGGCCTGCGCCGATTGGGTTACGAACACCCCGAACCCGCAACAAATCGCCAACGCCATGGTGACGGCCACAGTTCGCAGGCTAATCCCCAGAATCCAAGTCTGTCGTCCCAAGCTAGCGATGACCAGGCTCCTTTACGTTTGCCGGTATTTACTTCGCGATCTGCGACAAGCTATCTTGATCACAGAGTGAGCATTGCTACAGGTGACGTCGTAGCATCCAGGGCGGAATACCGACAGTCACCGCCTCTTCCACTCTATCGGGAGCCGCACCGGCTGTCGACCCATCGGACGCGTGATCTTGGCCTAGACGGCCTGCCCGATCGGAAGTCTTGTGTTAGTGAGCCGTTCCTTCGACTTCGCTCAAACGATTCTAACTCTCTTCCGCCTCACTGGATAAGAAGCCGTCCCCAGCAGCTACCAAGGCTTACGCGGTAACGGCGATGTCGTTCCTCAGGCGGAAGCGCAGTCGACGCTCGGCTCCGAAGCCCACATCCTTCTTCCCTGTGATGTATGCTGTCGTGGTGCCGGCAGCCGCTCCAATGCCGCTACCAATGAGAGCACCCTTGCCACCAGCCGCCAGGGCACCGATCAGCGCACCCCCGCCGGTGCCGCCCCCGATCCAGCCCCAATTACGCTTTTTGTGAGAAGCGCCGCGCGCGACCACATCCGACGTGACCAGCGCAATCTGCTGCTGGTCGACGCCCACGCTGTCGAGGGTCAAACCAAGTTCACCGGGATGGTGCAGCCGCCCAGAATGGCGTGCGATAACTACGTGCCCGGTAACCGGGGCTCCCACCGGTAGAACGACCCGATTATCCACTTCGATGGGCTCGTCAAGGACAGCTTCAAAGCGCTCGCCGGGCACAGCCGATGCGCTCGACAGCGACTGCTGTAGCCGGACCGTGATCGGTGTTCCGGCGGGAACACTCAACGTTTCCGGCGCCTGGTTGGAACTGGCAGTCGAGTTGGGAGGGCTCGGCGCGCCGCTAGTAGAACCATCCCCAGCGATGTCCGGGGCCGGGTTCGAATTGCTGGTGACAGGCTGGGCTGGGGAGTCCTGGTTTGCGTTCGCAGAGTTCAGGGCGTTCGCCGTTTGTCCCGGAGTAATCCTGCTACAACCGGCCAGTGAAAGTGATAGGAACAAGATGGCACTTGGAACGAGGACATGTCTCGTCTTCATGATGCTTGCCTCCTTCTTCACTGAATTCGATGCAAAGCCCGTGCCATCCGCAAGAGGCTGCAAACCACGCACTTAGAAACATTCAGGGCGCCCGTTGGATGCAAATTCTACCCACGTCATTGGAGAGCCCAGGCACACCGAAAGACTGGTTAGCACTCACCTCCACCTCGGTCGGATTGGAACGATTTCATCGCAGCGGGACGCAGCTGTCACTCAGTTTCACCGAATGCTACGCGTTAATTGCTGACCGTCGCTCCGCACAGTTTGCCCGTATCGCGGCTACGAGTAAACTGGAAATGCCATGACGTTGTTCGAGGCCCAGCCCTACGATCCGGCGCGTGCGCGCAAGAAGTGGTTGCGGATCATAGCCGCCGGCTGTGTGGTGATCGTCATCGGGATCGTGTGGTGGAACCTCCGCTTCTGGCCGCAAGAGCACCTGGTCAACCAGTTCTTCGAGGCTTTGCAGCAGCAGAATTTCGAGCAAGCCTACGCCATCTGGACGCACGACCCCGGCTGGAAACAGCATCCCGACAGATATTCCCAGTACCCCTACAACGACTTCGTCAAAGACTGGGGACCGAGCGGTGAATGGGGCATCATTAAGAGCCATCACGTGGACGGCGCAGCGGTGCCGAAGGGTTATAGCGGGACGCCGTTTGCGACCGCGAGTGGCGTGGTGGTGGTGGTCACGGTCAACGAACGAGTAAGCGATAAGGCACACATCTGGGTGCAAAACGACGATAAGACCCTGGGGTTCTCGCCGTACTAAGAACCGCGGTTCGCCTTTCGCTGTTTGCTTGGAGGTGTGGTCAGACCGGGATGGCTCGGGGCGTACTCTGACCGATGCAACAGGGAGCCGATAGCGAGCGCTGGCGGCTGGGAATTCATTCCGGAGCGAAAAGCGAAGAGGCGAACAGCGAATCGCGGCTAATCCGGTTTCGGCGACGCCGTGCTGAAGTGATTCACCGTCTTTTGCAGCGACGCTTCGTCCTCCACGTTGAAGCATGTGCGCGATCGATCGATCTGTCGCATGAGCCCGCACAACACTTTGCCTGGCCCGACTTCGACGAAGTTCTGCACCCCAAGTGCGGCGAATGCGCGCATCGATTTGTCCCACTGCACCGCTCCGGTAACTTGTCGGATGAGTGTATCGCGCGCCTGGTCAGCGGTCGTGACCAGCGCCGCGTCAACGTTGCACATGACTGGAATCTCCGGCGTGTGAAACGTCAGCGCACGCAAGT
This sequence comes from uncultured Acidobacteriaceae bacterium, assembly GCA_963782275.1. Classification (GTDB taxonomy): domain Bacteria; phylum Acidobacteriota; class Terriglobia; order Terriglobales; family Acidobacteriaceae; genus Bog-257. Next base: position 962,514 of record CAWAJA010000022.1, read on the forward strand.
CTTCCGCCAGACGATCTTGCGCCGGCTGCATCAGGGCGCAATGGAAAGGCGCGCTTACCGGCAACATGATCGCGCGCTTAGCTCCGCGTTTCTTCGCCAGCTCAGCCGCGCGTTCGATGGCAGCTTTGCTGCCGGAAATCACGGTTTGGTCCGGCGAATTGAGGTTCGCGGCCTGGCTGACTTCGCCGTGGGCGGCCTCTTCGCAAATCTGCTGCACTTTGTCGCTGGCAAGCGCGAGAACCGCAGCCATTGCGCCGACCCCGACAGGGACCGCTTCCTGCATGTACTTGCCGCGCTTGCGAACGGTGCGAACCGCGTCGTTGAACGACAACGTTCCCGCAGCCACGTGCGCCGAGTATTCGCCGAGGCTGTGTCCCGCAACATACGACGGCCTAATCGCCTTCGATTGCAGCACGCGCCACGCCGCGACCGAAGCCGTCAAATCGCCGGCTGCGTGATCTCGGTGAGCTTGAGTTGTTCCTCGGGACCTTCGAAGCACAGTTGCGATAGCTTGTATCCGAGCGCGGCGTCGGCTTCTTCGAAGGTTTCCCGCGCGACTGGATACAGCGCGGAAAGCTCCTTGCCCATGCCAACGGCCTGCGAACCTTGTCCGGGAAAGAGAAATGCGACGGGAGATGAGCGAGAAGTCATGTGTGAGTCTGAGCTTGCGTCAACACAGATATGTCGCGGGCCTTCAGTCCACTCATAGACCAAGCGAAACCGCGCAACCGGCGCACCAAAATACTACTGGGCTAAATCAGCTCGCTCCCGATCGGGTCTGCTTCCGCCGACTCAGTCGCGTGATGGTTCAGGTTCTTGCTGGACGCGGCGATGCGCTCCTGGATGGTGCAATTCAGCTGGCTGTTGGCGAACTCGTTAGCCACGCGCACCGCGTTCTTAATGGCATTCGCATTCGACGATCCGTGGGTGATGATGCACACGCCCTTGATGCCCAGCAGCGGCGCGCCGCCGTACTCGGAATAGTCGAGGCGCTTCTTGAAATCAGCGAAGGCCTTGCGCGAGAGCAGGAATCCAACCTGGCTGGTAATCGTGGCCTGCAAAGACTGCTTCAGCAGGAAGCGCACCGTTTCGACCATGCCTTCAGAAATCTTCAGCGCCACGTTGCCGACGAAGCCGTCGCACACCAGCACGTCCGCCTTTCCGTTGTAAAGATCGCGGCCTTCAACGTTGCCCACGAAGTTCATGGGGAGTTCTTTGAGTAGCTTGTAGGCTTCGCGGGTCAGCTCGTTGCCTTTGCTCTCTTCCTCTCCAATGGAAAGCAAGCCCACGCGGGGATATTCGGCGCTGGGAAACCGGCCAGCGAAAATCGTACGGAAATACACATCGCCCATAATGGCGAACTGCTGCAAGTTTTGCGGCTTGGAATCGACGTTCGCGCCGACGTCGATCAGGATGGTCGCCGTGCCCTGCGCGGTGGGAAACACAGCCGCGAGCGCCGGACGGTCAACTCCCGGAATCGCGCCGAGGACCATCTTCGCAGTGGCCATGGCCGCGCCGGTGTTGCCGGCGGTAACGAAGCCCGCCGCTTTGCCGTCACGCACCAGGCGAAGTCCTACGCGCAGCGACGAGTCGCGCTTGGCGCGCACCGCTTGCGCCGCCTTCTCGTGCATGCCCACAACTTCGCGTGCATTCACGATGCTGATCGGCAGCTTGCGCCAGAAACGGTGCAGGTCGAGCTCGCCCCGTATGACCTCTTCCTTCCCAACCAGCACGACTTCCACGTCGTAGTATCGTGCTGCGAGGATCGCCCCTTCGATTTCGGGTTTGGGCGCGCGGTCAGCGCCCATGGCGTCAAGAGCGATGATGGTCGGCATGCTCGCCTGTCCGTTTGCGGCGGTCGCGGGGAACAGCGCTTATGATCGCCGGAAGAAGGAATTCCCGCAAGTGCTTAACTGGTGCTCTCTTCGACGGCAATGATCTCGCGCCCTTTATAGTAGCCGCACTTCGGACACGCACGATGGGGCAGCTTGCGCTCGTGGCAATTGGGACACTCAGACAGCGACTGCGCTGTTAGATGATCGTGCGACCGGCGCTTGGATGTGCGTGCCTGAGAATGACGCCGTTTCGGATTAGGCATGAAAACCTCGCAACTTGGACCGCGCGGCACGCGCCGGCGATCGGAACTTTAGCTTTGCAGCTTCTTCTTGATTTCGTTCAGCGCTTCCCAACGCGGATCGCTGAGATGCGGCTCACAATGGCATCGCTCGACGTTCAGGTTTTGGCCGCAATGCGGACACAACCCTTTGCAATCTTCGCGGCATAGTGCCCGCACGGGCGTTGCCAGCAGCACTTGCTCGCGCAGGGCGTCTTCCAACAGCAGACCCTCACCCTGATAGTATCCGATCTCCGTCTCCGCTTCGGTGATCGCCACCTCGTCGGCGCGGCGATCCACACCCAGCGGCCGGTAGATCAGGTCAAATGCCCAGTTCACGTCATGGCCGACCGGCTCCAGGCAGCGTGCGCAGCTAAACTCCAGGTTCGTTTCAACCTTGCCAACCAGCCGGATGTCTTCTACATCCTGATGATGGCCGCGATGCTCCACGATCAGCTCGGCGCGCCCTACACTGCGTAGCGGGCCCACCTGGCGAAAGTCCGGCCCAAACTCGATGTCGCCGGGCTGAAACGTCTCGTCGAACTCCAGATTGCGGAGTTCCAGCTCCCGAACCCGAATCAGCATAGCAACACCAGCCTTCAAAACCGAGGCACGAAAACGCCCAAAACAGCCCACAGGTTCCGGCCGGAACCGGGTCTGGCAAGCCAAGCTCCTGACGGGAAACGCTGGCAGTTACAGACGGGCGGGATCGTTCCTAGGACAAAGACCTAGAATAAGGTCGCGGGTGAGCAGTGTCAAGGGAAGTAAGGGTGAGTCACGCGCTGTTTGAACCAGAAACCCGCACACAAACCCGTTTTTTCGCAGTTCGCTTTTCGAGATTCGCTCCAGCCCAGTTTGCTACCACTACGCCACGGGGCTCCTGAATTTCGATCAGCCAAATTCCTTCAGCCACACAAGCTAGACAAACGGATAGTCCGCATATCCGTCCGGATAGCCAGACCAGGCGAATCGAAGCATCGGTCGATCTCAGAAACCGGTTCTCGGCGCTGTATGTCATTGCAAATGCAAGGAACGTCAATCGGCCATCTTCGCGATCGCAGTTGGCATGCGTCTTGCAATATCTATTTGCGTCGCTGCAACGCCCTAGAAAGCAAAAAGCCCAACGGAGTTTCGCAGCAACTAATTTCAATCTGGGTTCCGCACAAGGAGCCCCCATGGAGGAGTTATGAAAACCAACAACGTCTACGGGGCCCTACTGATTCTTGCTTTGGCCCTGATCGTCAGCGTACCGATGACACAAGCGCAGTCCCATGCCCGCTGCCGGGCAAGCGTGCCCTTCGACTTCAGCCTGGACCAGAAGTCGATGTCGGCCGGCGCCTATGAGATCAGCTCTCTGAACGAGAATGTTCTGGTTGTGCGCAACCTGGATACGAGGGAAGCCCGCTTGCTGATCGAGTCCATGAAGGTGCAAGCTTCCGAAGCTCCGCACGCGAAGCTGGTATTCCACAAGTACGGCGACCAGTACTTCCTGGCAGAGATTTGGGATGGACAGAGCCAAACTGGCGTCGCCCTTTCCGAATCCAAGCGCGAGAAAGAAGCGCAGATGGCGAGCAACACCCAGACTCAACCCGAGGTCGTGGTTCTCGCGATGAAGTAGTTACAACCTGACTGCCAGCAAAAGACCCGGAGTGGGAGCGCTCCGGGTCTTTTCGTTATTCTGGTAGTTTTTCACCAAGCGCGGCGCGGTCCGCGTAGCAAGCGAGCTGGCAGCAGGATAATCGCCTTCAGCAGTTCCAATACTCCTTCCACAGCAATTCCCATGATCCGGAAAGGCAGCAAGACCAGCCACACAAATGGGTAAAGGACCAGCACCAACAGCGCTAGCGGCCAACAGAAAACAGAACAATGCACCACAGGAGAAAGGTAAGCATAAGATCTCCTGATCAATGATACGAGACACCTGTGTCTCACAGTTCCGTTAGCCATGCGAAGGCACCTCCGCGTTAGCTCGCGCACGATCGAGCCGACGAACGCCTTCGCGTCGCCGAACAACATCAGCGTATTGTCGAGGTAGTAGAGCGGGTTGTCGATTCCCGCAAACCCTGGATTCATGCTGCGCTTGATCACCATCACGGTGCGTGCCTTGTCCACGTCGAGAATCGGCATGCCGTAGATCGGGCTGCTGGTGTCGCTGCGCGCGGCGGGATTGGTGACGTCGTTGGCGCCGATCACCAGCGCCACATCGGTTTGCGGAAAATCGGCGATTGACCTCCTCCATGTCCAGCAGTTTGTCGTAAGGAATGTCGGCCTCGGCAAGCAGGACGTTCATGTGTCCGGGCATGCGGCCAGCGACCGGATGGATACCAAACTTCACGTCCACGCCGCTGCTTGGTCAACGCATCATACAGTTCGCGCACTTTGTGCTGCGCCTGTGCTACCGCCATGCCGTAGCCGGGAACAATCACGACTTTGTTCGCCGCCGAGAGGATCGCCGCCGCTTCCTCCGGGGTTGCGCTGCGCACGCTCCGCGCCTCAGCCTCCGCTCCAGCGGCGGCGGCCTGCACCTGTCCGAAAGCCCCAAACAGAACATTGGTGAACGAGCGGTTCATGGCCTTCGACATGTTGACGGACAGGATGAACCCGGAAGCGCCATCGAGCGCACCCGCCACGATGAGGAGCTTGTTGTTCAGAACGAATCCCATGGCCGCGGCGGAAAGTCCGGCGTAGGAGTTCAAGCAGCGAGATCACCGTCGGCATATCGGCGCCGCCAATGGGAACAATCATCATCACTCCAAAGATCAGCGCAATCCCGACCATGACGGGATAGAGGTACATTGCCGACGGATCGTGCACGAGATAGACGGCGATGCCTACGGCAATAGCCAACACACCGAGGTTGACGAGGTTCTGTCCTTTGTAGGTGATCGGCCGCTGCGGCAGGATCTCCTGCAGTTTGCCGGCAGCCATCAAGCTGCCGGTGACCGTCAGTCCGCCGAGAATCACCTCCAGCGAGAGCACCGACATCATGAAGGGCGCAATATTCGGGCGCGCGCAGGTAAAACTCCGCGGTTCCCACAAGGGTGACGCAGAGCGCGCCGAAAGCATGGCTCAGGGCTGTCCGCTGAGGGACCGCCGTCATCGCCACATTGCCGAGCGGAACACCAATGATTGTGCCCAGAACGAGCGCGATGGCGATCCACTTGTAGTCGACGATGCCGTGGTATAGCAGTGTGCCCGCCACAGCCAGCACCATGCCCACTTCGCCTGCCCAAACGCCGTGCCGCGCGGTAGTCGGCGAACTCAGCCACTTCAGCGAGAAGACAAAAAGAGCGGCGGCGATGATGTAGGTGATCTCGATGACGTGTTCGGAGCCTGGGATCATGGTTTCTGCGTCCGGCTGGATTTGAACATCTTGAGCATGCGATCGGTGATGATGAAGCCGCCCACGGCGTTACTGGTGGCGGCGACGATGGCGATGGTACCGAGCACAGTCGCCAGCGTGCTCTTGTGCTCGCCCGCCAGAATGATGGCGCCCACAACGGCAATCGCGTCGAGCGCGTTGGTCAGCGACATCAATGGCGTGTGCAGCAGCGGTGACACGCGGCGAATCACCTCAAATCCGATGAACGCTGCCAGCATGAATACGTAGAGGCTGTTGATAAGGTCTGCTTTGTTCATGAGTTCGCTTCCTTCGATTGCAACTCCAGCGCGGGCAGATTGTAGAACTCGCGCACACGCGGATTCACGATTTCGCCTCCGTGGGTGACGACGGTGCTGCGCGTGATTTCGTCGTCCAGGTTGAGTTGGAGCTTGCCGTCCTTCACCATGTGCAAAGGAAATTCGTCAGGTTCTTGCTGTACATCTGGCTGGCGTGATAGGGCACCGCTGCTGGCCACGTTGATGGCTCCGAAAATAGTGACCCCGTGCGCGACGATTCTCTCGCCGGTGCGGGTCAGCTCGCAGTTCCCTCCACGCTCCGCCGCCAGGTCCACGATGACGGAGCCCGGAGCCATAGCGGCCACCATTTCCTTGGTCACCAGCACCGGCGACTTCTTGCCCGGAACCACCGCAGTCGTGATCACCACGTCGCTCTCGGCGACTACGCGTCCCAGCAGTTCGCGCTGTTTCTGGTAAAACGACTCATCCTGCGCCTTGGCATATCCGCCTGCATCCTGCGCGTCAGCAGCCTCAATCGGCAGTTCTACGAACCTTCCGCCCAGACTCTGGACCTGCTCTTTCACAGCGGGGCGCAAGTCGTAGGCTGAAACCACCGCGCCCAACCTGCGAGCGGTCGCGATGGCCTGCAAACCCGCGACCCCAGCGCCAATCACCAGAACTCGCGAGGGCGTGATGGTGCCCGCCGCCGTGGTCAGCATAGGAAAGATCCGGGGGAGCGCGTCGGCCGCAATCACCACGGCCTTATAGCCGGCGATGGTGCTCATGGAGGAGAGCGCATCCATGCTTTGTGCACGTGTGATGCGGGGCATCAGCTCGACCGAGAATGAGGTGACGCCAGTGGCGGCAATCGCCTCCACCGTGTGGAGGTCGCCGAGAGGCCGCAAGAACCCAATCAGTGATTGGTCCTTATGGAACAATGGCAGATCAGCCGCCCCGGTTGTGTCGTTGGAGCCGTAGCAGAGAACCTGCAACACGATGTCTGCTGCACGAAAGACCTCGGCGCGATCGGGAATGACCTTGCCGCCTTTGTTGACGTATTCCGCATCAGGGTATCCGGCCTCTTGACCGGCGCCGGCTTCCACCACAATCTCAAGACCGACCTTCGCTAGACTGGGGATTACCGCAGGTACAAGCGCCACGCGCCGCTCTCCCGGGAAGATTTCTCGGGTAACACCAACAATCATGAACCCTCCTCGCCCGCGCGACCTCTAGGGGCAGAAACACAAAGCTTGCGCCACCAACGATGCCGTACGCCGAACTGAGCATTCTAATTGCACTGTGGCGAAAGTCCATCTCTAACGAGAGCGAGGCCGTATCTCTCCCCCAAAGAGTACTGACCCTCACTCGCGTATTCCTCCGCCAAACCCGCGGTTTGGTGCGGAAAACCCGCTCGCAGTTTTTCCTTGACTGTGTCGCCAATTAGGTGGATTCTTCCAGTCCATAAACCAAAAGACACCTAACATGCACCTTGGTACGCAAAACATGCCATCGCTTGCCAACTTTGTGCGATACGAAGTCATGCTCTTGCTGTTTGGCCTGGCGGCCGTCGTCGCGGCACAGCTGTTGGGTGGTGAAATCAACACGAAAGGACTGTTGTACGGCTCCGATAGTCGTGGGAACCGGTCACTCAGTCCGGGCAGAATTCAACTGCTCCTGTTGACTATGGCTGCGGCTGGGCAGTATCTGACACAAGTACTCGGCAACCTGAATCAGAACGCGCTTCCGCCGGTCAGTAACGACTTAGTCGCTGGGCTCCTGGGGAGCAACGCCATCTATCTCACCGGCAAGTTCTATGACATTTTCCTGCGCGACGTTTTGGGAGTTCGAAATGGGAGGGGACAATGAGTAGCGCAACTCCGCTGACCACGTTAACTTTGTTCGCGGGCTGGGTGGTATGTATCTTTGTCTTGTTCCTCGGTGCGGCGATTATCGTGCTGATTGCGCAGGGGAAGATCAACCTTTCCAAGCTCATCAGCGAATCCAATGGCGATGCGAGCATGTCACGCTTCCAGTTGCTGGTGTTCACCTTTGTGGTCGCCCTCAGCTTCTTTCTTGTAGTGGCCTCCAGCCAAAAGTTGCCTGACATTCCCGGTACCGTTCTGTCGCTGATTGGAATCAGCGCGAGCTCCTATTTGGTCAGCAAAGGAATTCAAACCGGCGCGGAGAACCGAACCATCTCGATTTCGCCGAGTATTGCCACTGTCGGCCCCGGCCAGACACAGCAATTCAAGGTTGCGGTCTCGACTGACGGAGAGAACAAAGTAGTGTGGTCGATGCAGGCAGGCACTGGAACCATAACCCAAGACGGCCTCTACAAAGCCGCTGATAGAGCCGACACAGCGCCGGCAGCGGGCGCACCTGCGGCAGGAGCCGGTGCACCTGCGGCGGAGGGTGGTGCGCCCGGGGCAGGAGCACCTGCAGCGCCTGTCGCAGCAACGCCGCCGAGGGCCTACGCGACGATCAAAGCCACCAGCGTCGATGATCCCAGCCTGGTTGACTTGGCCGTCATAACTCTGACGTAGGGGGATCTGGCTCATGGCTAAAAAGGCAGTCACAACAGCGGCGACCATGATCCCGCTGGCGATCGGGCTTTTGAGCACAGCGGTAATGCCTTCCGCAAAGGGCGGCGGAGGGCCTGCCGTCGTCGGTCCCACCGCAACCGTTGAAGCTGTCGCCTGCGGCGAGGGGATCGAGGATTTTCGCGCCTGCCATACTGCTTATCCGACGGGATGCAGTGCGACCGGCAATTACGATCCCTATCTCAACCTGATGAAGAACCAGCTTAGCTGGGCGTCCACGCAACCGGAAGGTTTCTTCACTACTCTGCAGCAATATCAGGACCTGGAAGCCAAGCTGCCCGAGAGTCTGGGAAAGTCGAACCACGGAGATAATCTGGCTGCGCTCGCCAACCTCGGAGAGGGGAAAATCCATGGCGTGATCGGTTATCTCTACGACATTAAGGTCGAGGGGAAAGAAAGCAGCAATTGCCAGCTTGATGCCGGAACGGACAATGAAAACGTCGATTACCACATCTTCATTGGGTTCGACGGCGATCTGGCCAAGAAAATCCAGGACAAGCAGCGGCTGACACCGGAAGAGCACAAAGCCGTTACACAGCAGTCCGTGATCGTCGAGATGACACCGCAGTATCGTGACCAATTTCATCCGGAATGGACCGCCGAAGCTGTCGCTGCGCAGAAGGGGAAGCTGGTGAAGGTCATCGGCCAGCTCATGGTGGACAACGAACATTACGTTTCCGGCCAAGATTGCGGTCGTACAGACCACACCGCGAACTGCTGGCGAGCTTCCGTGTGGGAACTTCATCCTGTAACGGATTTTCTGGTGTGCGACAGCGGAACCTGCACTCAAACTTCGGCCGGATGGACCCCGATTGGGCAATAGCTCCTGATTCCGCTCGTCATGCACACAACCACGGCACGTAGGAGGTGCCTTGCCGGTTACCTTATCGCTGCCAGTAACATCCCTGCACAACCCATAACCTAGTAGGCTAAGGTATTGCTCCTGCGCACTTTAGAGCCCCTATATCCGCCCAATCCGCATCTGACGTGCTCATTACGACAACGCCTGTGGCCAAAATACAACAGCTTAGGTTGACTTCGAACTGTAATCTATTTGAGCGCTGCGGTTTGATCTGCACGTATTGATCTACGAAAGAACAATTCGCAATCCTGCCGAATGCAGTGGCGTCGGACTCCATAGCGGAGCCCCCGTTCACCTGCGCATCCTGCCAGCTCCCGCGGGCACAGGCATTGTGTTCCGCCGCGTTGACCTCGAGGGCTTCGAAGTGGAAGCCGTCTGCCGCAATGTAGCCAAGGTTAGCTACGCCACCAGCTTGATGAAGAAAGGCGTGCTCATTTCCACCACCGAGCACCTGCTGTCCGCATTCATCGGGATGGGCGTCGACAACGCCATCGTCGAACTCGACAACCTGGAGTTGCCCATTCTCGATGGCAGCGCGCTGCCGTTCATCGAAATGATCACCAACGCTGGTCTGCGCCAGCAACGCCGCAAGCGCGTGTACCTGAAGATCCTGCGTCCGTACGAAATGCAGGAGGGCGACAAGTTCATCGGCGTTTATCCCAGCGAACGCTACTCCGTCAGCTACGCGATCAACTTCCCCCATCCGCTGATCGGCAGCGAGCGCTTTCAGGTTGAGTTGTCGAACGGCAGCTACGTGCGGGAGATCGCCTCGGCGCGGACCTTCGGTTTCTTGCATCAGCAGCGCGAGATGCTGAACATGGGGCTCATTCGCGGCGCATCACGCGACAACTGCATCGTGCTCACGCGCGATGGAATTGATAATCCGCCGCTGCGCTATGACGACGAATTCGTGCGCCACAAGGTGCTGGACCTGATCGGCGATCTGGCACTGTTCGGCAAGCGCGTCCTCGGTTACGTGAAAGCCGATCGCGCCGGACACGCGATGCATACCGCGATTGTTTCCCGTATCCTGCGCGATCAAACCTACGCCGAAGAAATCACGCTCAGCGAAGCCGCCGTCGCTGACTGGCCCGCAGAACCTCTCGCTGTCGCCGACTAAGCCGAAATTCGCGGCTATTAGCATTCCCCGTTTCAACCTCCTTCCCAGCAATTTGTCATCGCGACCGAGGACTTCAGTCCGAGCGGAGAGACGAGGGCGGGAAACTCTGCTCAGCCCGCCGTGTATCCTCCATCGACCGGGAACGCCGCACCAGTAACAAACGCCGCTTCATCACTGGCCAGATAAACCGCGAGTTCGGCAATCTCTTCGGCTTTGCCGAAGCGGCGAACCGGATGCATGGCTAGGCGCTGCGCCCGTGCGGCCTCCGGATCAGGTTGGTTGGTGATGAAGCTGTGGATCATTTCAGTCTCGATTACTGCGGGACAGATACAGTTCACGCGAATGTTTTCGGTGGCATGATCCAGAGCCATGGCCTTGGTCAGGAGGGTAACTGCACCCTTCGAAGCCGCGTACCCGGCACGATTGGGCGCCCCCACGAGTCCCAAGACCGACGAGATGTTGACGATGCTGCCGGCGCCCGCGTCCCGCATGTGAGGCAGCACTGAGCGCGAAAGGCGCCACACGGCCTTGACGTTGGTCTCGAACATCCGGTCCCACTGCTCTTCGCTCAGCGACTCGGCTGAGCCGGTGTGCAGCACGCCGGCATTATTCACCAAGACGTGAATTTTCCCAAACAGTTGCAGGGTCTCGGCCATGATGCGTTCGATGTCGGCAGGCCGGGTAATGTCGGCGGCGACCACCAATGTCTCGCCGGGCGCGTGTTTAGCGGTGGCGGCCAGAGAGTCCTGCCGCCGCCCAACCAGCACAACCTGTGCGCCCTCGCGGGCGAACGCGGCAGCGCAGGCGCGGCCAATACCGCTGCCGGCGCCAGTGACGATGGCGGTTTTGTTGGCTAACCTGGGCAAGCTTCACCTCCCGACGATGTTAGCTGTTCCAAACTCTGCTTGGCTAATGCGGCCGCAACCGAATGCGGCCGCAACCGGATGCGGCGCCATGACGATGCGCCCAATTCCGAGTGCGCCATAACAGGCTCCGCCCAACCTCGCCTGCTAAACTCTGGGCCTGCGCCTGTCGGAGGAAAACCGCTGTCCGTTGGCACTGTAACTACGAGCCGCAAGCCTCGCGCACATCTGATGCGCATTCTTGGCTTGGGCTTCGGGATCGCCGTGGTGTTCGGCAGCACAGTCGGCGTCGGCATTTTGCGCCTGCCTGGAACCATCGCCGCTCAACTTGGCAATAGCTGGCTGATCCTCGCAGTTTGGATCGCGGGTGGAGTTTACACGCTGTTGGGAGCCGTCTCGATTTCGGAACTGGCAGCGATGCTCCCGCAAGCCGGTGGCTTCTACGTTTACGCCAGGCGCGCGTTCGGCAGCGCAGCGGGCTTTACCGTTGGCTGGGGAGATTGGCTCAACAATTGCGCAGTGCTGGCCTTCGGTTCGGTCGCGGCGGCGGAATATCTCTCGGCGTTGGTATCGCGCCTGGCTGGCCATGAGACCGCTGTTGCCCTCCTTCTGCTCGCGTCCCTGACTCTGGTGCACTGGATCGGGCTGCGACTGAGCAGTGTTGTTCTGCAGCTAAGCAGTTCCGCCACAGCCTTGACCCTGATCGTGCTCGCATGCGCCTGCCTGTTTCATCGAGCCGCCGCCAATTCGGCTTTCCATCACCCTTTGCCCACCGCTCCTGCCGGTGTGGTCGCCATCTTCGCCGCCCTGGTCGTAGCTTTTCGCGCGGTAATCGTGACCTACGATGGCTGGTATGAAGCCATTTATTTCGCCGAAGAGGACACAAATCCCACGCGCAACCTGCCCCGCGCCATGATCGGCGGCGTGGTTCTGATCGTCGCGCTGTACTTGCTCATGAACGTGGCGTTCCTCATGGTCATACCGATGGAGGAGCTCGCCGCCTCCAAGCTTCCTGCCGCAGATGCGGCGCAGATCGTATTCGGTTCGAGCCCATTTGCGCCGTTGAGCGGCCAATTTGTGACGCTGCTCTCACTGCTGACGCTGGTCAGCCTGGTCAATTCGGTGATGCTGGGGGCGCCGCGCATCCTCTTTGCGGTCGGCCGGGACGGCCTCTTTACAGAAAAAGTCACGGCGGTAAGCACCACGGGAACGCCTCGCCCAGCCCTGCTTCTGTCGTCGCTGGCAGCGGCAACTCTGATTGCGAGCGGCACCTTCGAAAACATCGTGAATGTCGCGGCCTTCTTTGTGGCGTCAATCTACTGTGTTAATTACATGGCTCTGTTCACGCTGCGCCGACGCGAACCTGCGGCGCCACGTCCCTTTCGTGCCTTGGGATATCCGTGGAGCACCGCCATTGTTCTGCTGGGTTCGTTTTTGTTTCTGGCGGCTGCGGTGTATGGCGACCCGGTCAGCGCACTTCAAGCGTTTGTTCTTCTTGCGATCAGTGTCCCTGTGTATCTTTGGATGAAAAGACGGTCGAACGCAGCATCGTCAACCTAAGGAGCAGAAACCTTGTTTCGACACGCCATTGTCCGCACGCCCGGCGAGAATTTCGCGGATGGTTTGACTACAGTTGATTTCGGCAAGCCCGACTTCCCCAAGGTCCGAGCTCAACACGCCGCCTATTGCGATGCGCTGGAGCAATGTGGCTTGCGGGTGGCTCGTCTCGATGCGGACCTCGATCATCCCGACTCGACGTTCGTCGAGGACACCGCCGTGCTGACTGCGAAATCTGCCATCCTGGCACGGCCGGGCGCGCCTTCACGCATCGGAGAGGTCGCCGGCATTCGCGAATGTATCGAGCGATTCTACGCAACACTTCACAAGATCGAATCGCCAGGCACACTTGATGGGGGAGATGTCTGTGAAGCCGGATCGCATTTCTTCATAGGTCTTTCGCATCGAACGAACGAGGAGGGAGCGCGGCAACTCGCGCAGTTCCTGGCCGCGGAGGATTACACCTCATCCGTCATCGACATCCGCAACATGACATCAATTTTGCATTTGAAGAGCGGAATCGCCTATCTCGACGATAACAATCTGGTTGTCATGGAGGAGCTCGCGGATAAAAGGGAATTCGCTGGATACAACCTGGTGCGCGTTCCACCGGAACAGACCTATGCCTGCAACTGTGTACTGGTTAACGATCGCGTGCTGCTGCCGTCCGGCTTCTCGCGGCTCAAGGCGGCTTTGATCGGCTTGGGCTACAAACCGCTGCTCCTCGACATGTCAGAATTCCGCAAGATGGATGGCGGCTTGAGCTGCCTGTCCCTGCGGTTCTAAGAACGCGAGCCGTGGACCTCACTTCGCCTGCAACTGTGACTCGATGGCCTCCCTTAGCGTGGACATTTGTACCTCGCCGATATACTTTGCCGCAACTCGGCCGTCGCGGCCGATCAGGAAGGTCACCGGCAGTCCCAGAACGCCACCGTAGGACTGCGCCACCTTTTCATTTCCCAACGCGACGGGGTAGTTCATCTTGAATTCCTGGTAGAACTCGCGCACCGGCTTCGGACCGTCGTCCATGGAAATGCCGATCACCTGTAATCCCTGATCGCGATACTTATCCTGGAACTCCACAAAGTGGGGGATTTCACCCCGGCAGGGTGCACACCACGTCGCCCAGAAGTCGAGCAGCACAACCTTGCCTCGGTAGCTGGCGAGATTCAGAGGCTGCCCGGTCAAGTCTTGTAGCGAGAAGTCGGGCGCGACCAAATGAACGGCGGATGACGTACCGCCGGTCTTTGTGGATCCACGGCTGCGCCAGCCCATTCTGTAGATGGCAAAAACGAGTACGATCGCGACAACAAGCAGGACACTTTTTTTCATCGACTCTATTGGCCTTTGATGGTGGGATAGCCCTTGTACACCCAGTCTGTTCCAAAGTTGTCGGCGATGTAGAGCACCTTTACATTGGTGAATCCTGATTTGAGCAGTTCGTTGTACGCAGGCCGCACGTTGGGACAATGACTCCAGGGGCAACATCCGCAGTAAAGAACGATGAAGGTATTGTGCGCGAGCGGCTTCACCCGCCTGCGCAGCGACTCAATTCCCTGCGAATCGGAACCCGCACCGATGTACTCGGAACCGGGGATGTGCGCCTGCATGTAGAGAAGATGAGGACCCACATTCAGGATTAATGGCTTCCCGCCTTTGGGAGCCTGCAGCATACTAACCAGGTCTTCGGGACTGATCAGTTGTGCGCTGCCCGGTGCTAGCTCGGAAGCGGCTTGAGCCTCTGCAGGCGGTGCGGCGATTGCGCCGCGACCATCCAAACCATCCGCGAGTGCGTGACCGACAGGGATGACCATAGCCGCGAGTCCGAAGAAGACAACCGTTGAGGCGCAACACTTGGCCAAGATTTTCATATACGCATCCATGTATGTAGGCGCTGCCGCGGTCGGCGGTAAACCCAACCGCAACATAGCAGCATAAACTACGGCGTAGCTCCAGAGATGCAATGTCCTCTTTTGCCCCTCGACTTTCTGCGACGTATTCATCGCCGCAGAATGCTTCGTATGCCTGGTAGTAGTGATAGCTCCGGGCCCTTGGCTACGCGACTAACGAATAGCTGTCGCATCTAAAGTAGTAGAGGTTAAGGAAGAAAAAACGAGCAATGCAGCTGTCAAGGTTGAAATGGTTGGCAAGTTTCATCCTGGCAGCGATTCTGTCTGCGCCCGCTTGGGCCGCAACTCCAGCGCTACCAGGAACACTCAATTATGTTGAAGGGCACGCCGCAGTTGGAACCGAGGCCCTGAATGCAAAATCCGTCGGATCGGTGAGCTTGGAGAGCGGCCAGACGCTCACCACCCAAACCGGCAAGGCCGAAATCCTGCTGACACCAGGGGTATTTTTTCGCATTGGGGACAATAGTTCCGCTACTCTGGTTTCGCCCAGCCTGACCAACACCGAGGTTTCACTAAACAAAGGTCAGGCCATGGTCGAAGTCGCGGAAATTTACAAGGACAACCGGTTGCAGGTACTGCAACCCGGCGGGACGACGCAGTTGCTCAAGACCGGCTTATACGGCTTCGATGCCAACAACGGCGACGTTCGTGTCTTCAAGGGTGAAGCCTTGGTACAGGACACCGATCAGAACATCAAGGTCAAGGGTGGGCACGAACTTGACTTGAACGACACCGGCAAATTGAAGACCCACAAGTTCAACAAGTCGGCTTACGAGGCGAGCGACCTGTATCGTTTTAGCAGTCTGCGGTCGCAATATCTGGCTGAAGCCAATCTTGACGCGGCCCGCATTTATGTTGGCGGCGGCCCTGGCTGGTACGGCGCCGGTTGGTACTGGGACCCCTTCTTCACGGCTTACACCTGGATTCCGGGCGACGGGATCTTCTACAGCCCGTTTGGTTGGGGATTCTACTCGCCGTGGTTTGTCTCCTACGCTCCGTTTTACTACGGGCGTTATTACCCCTATGGTTATTGGGGACACGCCCGACCTTACTACGCCTACGCCGGGCGTCCTGGTTATGTCGGCCGTCCGGGCTACGCCGCACCTCACGCGGAAAGCGGCTTTCGTGCAGCACCCTCCATGGCCGCGCCTCGCAGCTTCGGGGTGATGGGCGGAGGCTTTCATGGCGGAGGTGGCTTCCGGCATTAAGCAATCGGGTCGAATGGCTCGACCTCGGTAAACGCGCCCCTAAGTCAATTTGGCTTGGGGGCTTTTTCTTTGAGATTTTTCACGTCATGCGCATGCGTGATGCCCATCACATCCTCTTCGTCCGCGGTCCGATACAGTTCCTTCACTGTTTGATTTTCTGTTCTGCAGTCCTGGGCGCCTTTCATCGTCACACCTGCTTCGTTATGTGAACTAGAAGTCTCTCTTGCAGACGCCGTTCGTCGCTTTTCAGCAATCACGCAGCTTGCGTGAGGAGGATTGCATGCGATTACGATTGGCTGCAGTTGCCGTAATTCTCACTCTCACTCTGGTCGTGGGCGATTTTGCCTACGCCTCTACCCCCGGGGATGGCAGCCAGGGCGTTCCCGCTCTCACCTCCCAGCACGATCAAAAGGCAGGCAGCGCGCAATACCAACTGCTGGCGTGGAGCGAGCTGGGCATGCAGCATTGATGGCAAGGACTACTCCGTGTTTTCCATATTGCCGCCCTACAACATCGTGCGTGCGCAGCTGGTCAAGATGGGCGAACCGCCGCAACAAATCACCAGCGGCGTCACCATCACCTACGAAGCCACGACGGATCCCAGTGGCTCTATCAATACCATCAGCTCAACTAAAACCAACTTCTGGAGCTACGTACAGACGTTGTTTCTCACCAGCCCTCCACCCGACATCGGTATCACCGGCAACTCGGTGCAGAACCTGACGCCGCACCCGTTGGCCTACGATAGCACAAACCAGTATTGGACGGCGGATGGAATTCCTACGGTTCCCTACGACGACTACGGGAACCTCAACCCCTACGGCATGGCAAAGATTGTCGCCCGCGACGCGCAGGGCAACGTGCTGGCCACCGCCAGCATCGTGCTCTCGGTCAGTGACGAGATCAGCTGCTCGAAGTGCCACGCCTCCAAGAGTGACCACTACGCCAAACCTAAGTCGGGATGGGAGAACAATCCCGACCCGGCCAAGGACGTCAAGCTGAACATCTTGAAGAAACACGACGACAGGTTCAAGATCGCCCGGTACCTGGCCGGCTTGAATAAGCGGGGCTATGCGTACCAGGCGTCTCTCTATGAGACGGCAAAATCCGGCACCACGGTCTTGTGTGCCGCCTGTCACTCCACGAATGCGCTTGGCACGCGTGGATTTCCCACTATCCTTCCCTTGACTTCGGCCATGCACACCCTGCACGGACCACAAATCAATTTGGCCGATGGTATGACTCTGGACAACGAGACGGACCCGCAGAAATCTTGTTATCTGTGCCATCCTGGCGTCCAGACGAAGTGCCAGCGCGGCGCAATGAACCAGACCCCCTGCCAGCAGTGCCACGGCAATCTCACTCAGGTGGGCCAGCCGACGCGGCGCGGCTGGATTGATCTGCCAGCCTGTCAGATGTGTCACACCAACAGCCTGCGTTATGCCACCACGTTCGACTCACCTGGACACTGGCGCGTCTCCACCGATCCAACCTTTGCCACCAACAAGGACAAACCGGTCCCGGGCGCGCAACTATATCGCTACAGCTCGGGGCACGGCCAACTCTATTGCTCGGGACGTCATGGCTCGCCGCACGCTGAGTTCCCGACACTGGAGATTAACGACAACCTTTACAGCCAGAACCTTCAGGGTCACACGGGCAAGATTGCCGAATGCACTGTTTGCCACACCCAGTTGCCGGTGGACCTGACCAACGGGCCCCATGGAGTTCACACGGTAGGCCAATCCTGGGTCAACAGCCATCCCAATTTTGTTCACAAGGGTGGCTCGGCTCAATGCACGTACTGCCACGGCAGCGACTACCGGGGCAGCTTCCTGTCCAAGACGTCAATGGCGCGGTCGTTCCGAACCGACGACGGCGGCCATAAGAACTACAACTCTGGCGACCAAGTCAGTTGCTATGACTGCCACAACGGGCCGCACGGCTAAAGACGTGCAGGCCTCCAGCGGGCCCCGGCACTCGCTGGAGGCCTGAAATATGCGATTCGAGTCCCCCTATTCGAACAACTCTCGCCCAATCCCGGTGTTTTGCCATATAGTATTAGTGGGTTGTTCGCTACTGTGAATTTCCGAACCATGCACACGAAGACGCTGTGGCGCGCGCAGCTGATAACGCTTTGCGCGCTGGTGTTCATGTTTGCGTGGCATGCGAAAACTGCGGTCTACAACGGGGGCGCGGGAACCAAGGCGACTCCCTCCACTGCTTCCAAACTGTGGCTTAGCGGACAAAAGATGGAAGTGCAGTCCATTGACTCGAGCACCGGCGTGCTGTTCTGGATGGCCGTCCTGTGCCTTGTCGGGCTATATCTCCATCGGGAGCTCCGGGTCCGCAGCACGTTTCTGACTCCAGCCCCACGAAACCTTCCTCTGCGGCAGATGTATCGTTTTCTCCGACCTCCGCCTGTCCAAGCCTGATTTGTCGTCAGCATTCTTGTCCCTGGTTTCGATCTTCATCCGGCTAGGCTAAGTACTCACGCTGAGCGGAATCTGTCGTAGCGAAACCGCTCGTTCGAAAAGAGGAAGTCCATGCAGGTTCGCCGTTGGCACAAGTTCCTTGTGTTGGCACTCGTTATTGTGTGTCTCCTGGTCGCCGCGCTGGTCGCGAGGCGGGCCCGTGCAGGTTCGCCAGGCAGTAACAGCACCAGAGAGGCGCGTGAAGACAACGAACACATCGCATACGCCGCGGTTGCCGTGGCAAAGAGGCAGACCATTGCCAATTCGCTTTCTATTGCGGGCCAGTTTGTCCCGTACCAGAACGTTGAATTGCATGCCAAGGTGGCCGGCTACATTCGGCACATCTATGTCGACATCGGAGACCACGTCCACCAGGGACAGGTGCTCGCGGTGCTGGAGATCCCGGAGCTGGTGGCGCAGGTTGATGAGGCGCAGGCGGCCGTACACCACGCGGAGGAGGAAATCGCGCGCGCCCAGAGCGACGTCTCCCGCGCCGAAGCCGACCACGTCGCCTTGAATGCCAACGCGGTGAGGCTGGTCAATACTGACAAGGCCCGGCCGGGGTTGATCGCGCAACAGGAACTCGACGATGCCACGGCCAAGGACCGCGCTTCCGCCGCCCAGGTTGACGCGGCCAAGTCGGCGCTAGCTGCCGCCCGGCAACAGTTGCAGGTGGCGAAGGCCAACCAGCAGCATTACTCCGCCCTTTTCGACTACGCCAGAATCACCGCTCCCTACGACGGAGTGGTGACGTGGCGCTTCTC
Organism: uncultured Acidobacteriaceae bacterium; assembly: GCA_963782275.1. Classification (GTDB taxonomy): domain Bacteria; phylum Acidobacteriota; class Terriglobia; order Terriglobales; family Acidobacteriaceae; genus Bog-257. The sequence goes on from CAWAJA010000022.1 coordinate 981,603, forward strand.
CGATACCGGAGCTCTGGTGCAGGCGGGAACGTCCGGCGCGAACGGCCTGCCGGTGGTTACCGTGGCCCAAGTCAACGTTCTGCGCCTGCGCATTCCAGTGCCGGAAAGGATTGCAGCGAAAGTCAAGGTTGGCGATTCGGCTGACGTGCATGTGCAGGCGACCGGCGAACACTTCACCGGGAAAGTCGCCCGCTTTACCGACTCTCTCGATACATCGACCCGAACCATGCAGGTGGAAATCGACGTCCCCAACCCCAACTACCATCTCCAGCCCGGAATGTACGCCGATGTCACGTTGATGGCCGGACAGCAGGCCGATGCGCTGACCGTCCCAATCGGCGCCATCCAGCGCGGTCAGAACAGCAGCACCGTGCTGGTGGTCGATGCTCAAAATCAGGTCCAGAAACGCGAAGTACGCACTGGCATCGAGGACTCGAACAGGGTGGAGATTTTGTCGGGTCTCTCGAACGGAGACCGCGTCATCATCGGCAATCTGGCCAGCTATCGCGAAGGCCAGCTCGTGCGACCCAAAGAAAGCGCACCGCTGACTGCGGGCGGAAACACGGAGTAGCCCATGCCCACTTTTTCCATTCGATATCCGTTCTTCATTTTCATGCTGTGCCTGATGATCCTGGTGGTTGGTATTGCCGTCACGGTGCGTATGCCCGTCGATCTGTTCCCCGAGATCAAGATACCGGTCGTGGTGGTGGCCACGTTTTACGGCGGTATGCCTCCCCAGCAGATCGAAGCTGACATTACCGATACCTTCGAGCGCTTCTTCACGCTGGGAAGCAACATCGACCATATCGAGTCACGGTCGCTGACCGGCGTCAGCCTGATCAAGATTTACTTCCAGCCGGGCACCGACCCGGACGCGGCGGTGAGTGAGATCGCCAACCTGGCCATGGCCGACCTCCGCCGCTTACCGCAGGGAACGTTGCCGCCCGTAGTGCTGAAGTTCGACGCCTCCAGCCTTCCCGTTTGCCTGGTCACGCTGAAAGGCCAGGGACTCAATGAAACCGATCTGCATGACCTCGGGCAATTCAATGTTCGCAACCAGATCGCCAACGTTCCCGGCGCCTCCGTCCCCCAACCCTACGGCGGCAAGTACCGGCAGATCCAGTTCTACGTTGACCCGGTCAAGCTCCAGGCCGCACAACTGAGCCCGATGGATGTAGTGCACACGGTGAATGACGCCAACGCGATTCTTCCCGCCGGCGACGTGCGCATTGGTCCGCGGGACTACAACATTTACAGCAACAGCCAGTTTCCGGACACCAAGGACATGAACGACGTGCCCTTGAAGGCGATCGGGAACAGTGTGCTCCGTTTCGCTGATATAGGACACGCAGAAGACTCCTCCGCCATTCAATACAACCTGGTCCGCGTTGACGGCCAGAAATCGGTGTATCTGCCAATCCTGAAGCAGGGTGGTAACAGCAACACTATCGCGATCGTCAACGGCGTCCGCGACCGCGTCAAGCACCTGCTCGACGTTCCCAAGAACATGGTCGCCACCGTGGTCTTCGATCAATCGCAATACGTGAAGACGGCCATGGTGAACGTCATTCGGGAGATCGTCATCGGTCTCCTGCTGACTGCGGCCATGGTGCTGATTTTTCTGGGTTCGATACGCGGCACAGTCTCCGTTCTGCTCTCGATTCCGCTGTCGGTCCTGGCGGCCTTCCTGCTGCTGAACGCCTTCGGCGGCACCATCAACACCATGGTGCTCGGCGGGCTTGCGCTGGTCCTCTCGCGCGTGATCGACAACTCGGTGGTGGTGCTGGAAAACATCTTCCGGCACATGGAGGAGGGCGAAGACTCTGTGACGGCTGCCGAACGCGGAGGGGAGGAAGTGGCGCTTGCAGTTTTGGCGGCCACCTTCACCACGGCGATCGTGTTCTTTCCCGTGATGTTTCTCTACGGCATCAGCCGATACCTGTTCGTGGCGCTGGCCCTGGCGGTGGTATCGGCGCTGGCTGCCTCCTACCTGGTGGCGATGTCGGTTGTGCCGCTGTTCTGCGCCCGATTCATCCGCTCACCTCACGGCGAGGTGGGACATCGCCCGCGCAAATCGCTGTTCGGCCGCCTCGTCTCCGACTTTAACCGCCGCTACGACCAGATGCTGATGCACTATGACGTGGCGGTCGGAAAGACCTTGCAACGACCGCGTGCCACCTTGCTCGTCATCATGGGCGGCTTCCTGCTCAGCTTGGCTTTGTTTCCATTGCTCGGGGTCGCGTTCTTCCCGCGCACGGATCCCGGCCAGTTTGTCATCAACGTGAAAGCTCCGACCGGCTCCCGGCTGGAAGTGACCAATGAATACATTGCCCGCGTGGAGAACGATATTCGTTCGGTCATCCCTGAACATGACCTGAAGATGATCGTGTCAAACATCGGCGTGAATGCCGATCTGTCGGCCATCTACACCAGCAATAGCGCGCAACACACGGCCTTCGTGCAGGTGAGCCTACATGAAGACCACAAGCTGCCTACGTTCACCTACATGAACCGGGTGCGAGAAAAACTCGCCCGCGACTTGCCGGAACTCTCCACCTACTTCCAGACCGGAGGCTTGGTAGATTCGGTAATCAACGCCGGGATGCCGGCGCCGATCGACATCCAGGTAGCAGGCAACAATCAGCATGCCGCTTACGAGGTAGCGGCGGAAATCGCCAATCGCGTGCGGCCCTTGCGCGATGTCAACGATGTGCTGATCCCGCAAGACCTTGACTACCCCGGGATCCAGCTTGATGTCCGCCGCGAGATGGCCGCGCGCCTCGGTTTGACCGCCAGTGATGTGGTACGCAACGTCACCACCGCCCTCAACTCGAACGGCATGATCGCACCCGGATACTGGGTCGACCCCCACAGCGGAAACAACTATTTCCTGACCGTTCAGTACACCAATCACCAGCTCGGCGCCATGACCATGGAGGACTTCAAGCAGATTCCTCTGAAGTCCAAGACCAACGACAACACCACCATGCTGGAGAACGTGGCCGACATCAGGATGATCAACACTCCGACCGAGGTTGACCACTACCAACTCTTCCGCGTCATCGATGTTTATGTCGCGCCCAAGAGCGAGGACCTTGGCTCCGTGTCGAAGGAAGTCCAAAAGATCATCAAGGACACGAAGCTTCCACCGAATGTGCGGGTCGAAGTCCGCGGATCGGTGCTCGCCATGCAGCAATCGTTCAAGAGCTTCGGCTTCGGACTGCTGCTGGCTGTCGTGCTGGTTTATCTCATCCTGATGGCGCAATTCGCGTCCTTCCTGGACCCCTTCATCATTCTGCTGGCCATTCCGCCGGGCATTACCGGGGTCATCGTCTTCCTTCTGATAAGCGGTAGCACGCTGAACATCATGTCGCTCATGGGCGTAATCATGATGACCGGAATCGTAGTCTCCAACAGCATTCTGATCGTTGACGTCACCCGCCATTACCGCGAAGAAGGGATGCCCATCCGCGATGCGGTCGCGCTGGCGTGCCGCGTGCGTTTGCGACCGATCCTCATGACCTCATTGGCCACCATCCTCGGGCTGATTCCGATGGCCCTCGCATTGGAAGCAGGCAGCGAACAATATGCGCCGCTGGCGCGCGCCATTATTGGCGGCCTTTTGGTTTCCGTCGTCGTCACTGTCTTCTTGGTGCCCGCTGCTTATCTGCTGGTCCACGGGAAAGAAGAGCAACAACCTGGTCAGGAGGTGCAAGCTTGAGACGCAAGATACTCCGGCTGGCGTTGCTGTTTGGGTTGGCCATCGCGCCCATCGCAGCGCAGACGGCCTCGCCGCCGCAGACTGAAATGTCTTACCCGCAGGTGGGCACCCCTCCGGCGCAACCGCCTTCAACCGCTCCGAGTCAATCGCCGCCGCCGGGGCAGGTTACGGCGCAGTTGCCCACCACAGGTACGCAGATTCGCTTGACCGTGCAGGATGCCGAGGCCCTGGCGCTGAAGAACAACCCGCAAATTTCCGTGTACCGGCTGCTGTACCTTGCCTCCCAGCAGGTTACTCGGGAACAAAAGGCTGCCTACTATCCAACCTTCTATGGCAGCTTCACGGCGGTCAAGCCGAGGGATGACGGCTCGCGCATCGCCGCTGGCAATCTTAACAACCCCATCGTCTATGAGCGCGCCGCCGGCGGCATCACCTTGTCGCAGTTGATTACCGACTTCGGCCGCACCAACAACCTGGTCGCTTCGGCCGCGCTTCGCGCCAAAGCCGCCGACATGAACGCCGTGGCCACCGCCGATCAGATCAAGCTGGCGGTCGATGAAGCCTTCTACAATACTCTGCAAACTCTGGCGCTGCAGAAAGTCGCGGAGCAGACGGTAAGCGCGCGGCAACTGGTCGCCGATCAGATTACCGCGCTGTTCCAGAACAAGTTGCGCTCTGAGCTTGACGTCAGTTTCGCCGATGTAAACCTGGCCCAGGCAAGGCTTCTTCTGCTGGACGCGCAGAATAATTATCAGGCTGCGCTGTCGGCGCTCTCCCAGATTCTGGGCTACACCTCACAACAGCCCTACGATCTGGTCGACACCCAGACCGAGTTGAAGCCGCCTCCCGACTCGGTGGGGCAGTTGCAGGACCAGGCCTTCAGCAACCGCCCGGAAATCGCCTCTCAAGGCTACGAATATCAGGCAGCCCAGCATTTTCAGAAGGCCGAGCGCGACCTCCTGCTGCCCTCGATTGAGGCGCTGGGCGTGGTGGGGGGCACGCCTTACAGCAACTCGATTGCTGGCATTTCCCCATTCCCCTCCTGGTACGGCGCGATCGGCGTGAACGTCAACGTTCCCATCTTCAATGGCTTTCTCTACCCGGCGCGCTCGCGCGAGGCAGGGTTGCGGGCCCAGGCCGCCGAGCAGCAGCTTCGCGACCTGAAGGACCGCATCGCCAACGACGTTCGCACCAGTTGGCTGAATGCCATCACCGCTTACAACCGCATCGGAGTCAGTCAACAGTTTGTGGACCAGGCCAATCTGGCGGTCAACCTGTCGCAGACCCGCTACAGCCTGGGTTTGAGCTCCATCGTCGAGCTCAGCCAGGCACAACTGCAACAGACCGAAGCCCAAATCCAGTTCGCGGCCGCGAAGTACCAGTACCGTATAGCGCAATCGGTCCTGCGATTCCAGATTGCGGCGCCTTAGGTTTCGCATGAACAGAAAACGCAAAGAGCGCCGTCAGCAGGGAGACCACACCGATATGGCTTTCGCTATATCGGGACTCTTCGCCTGCGCCATCGTGGCTCTGGTCGAGGACATCTTTTACTTCGCCACCGGCGTGCCCTTTTGGGATACCTGGCGCTTCCATCCGGCTTCGATTTTTGCCGGAACGCTGGCTTTTCTCGGCCTCGTGTATTTATTGCAGCGCATGAACGACCGGGCACATGCGCTGCGGTACTTGGAACCATATGTACCGCTTCTCGGATTTTCCGGCGCCAACCTGGCCTTAAAACTCAACCCCGCGTGGCTGCTTCCGGTTGCCTTGGCCTGCGTGGTATGGAGCGTGGCCCAGGTGCGCCGGCTGCGCGGAGGCAGGCCCGCTCCGCGCCGCATTTCTATCTCGAAATGACCCGAGGTGGGAAGCCCAGTTGAGGAAGTCTCGGAACGCTCCGTTAACCTCTCTTCAACAGTGCGGCGTGGCTGCGGCGGATGGAGGGACGATTGGCGACTCTGAGCCCAGCCGCGGCTGCGGCCTGCAGTTCAGAATCGAATGCAGCCTCTTTGACGTGCCCACGGGGTTCGGCCACGAGAACCGAGCCGCCCGGTTTCGAGGCGGTGGCGACCTCGGCGAAGAAGCGGCCGGCATCCGGAAATTCATGCACTACGGCAAATGCCAGGGTGAAGTCGGCCGCACCCTGCAGGTCCGCGATCCCCATCGACTCAGCCGGAGCGACGCGCGCGTCGATCCGGCCCAGCACCCCGGCTTTCGCGGCGCGGTGCTTCAGCCGGTCGATCATTTTCGGCTGAATGTCCACCGCTACCACCCGTCCCGAAGGCCCTACCAGACGCGCCAACTCAAGCGTGAAGTGTCCCATGCCCGGTCCGGGTTCGAGCACTGTCATACCTTCGTGAACGTAAGGGGCGAGGATTTCGTGAGGATTCTGCCTGTACTTCCGCAAGGGGGAAATCAGCCAGTATCCCAGCCACCAGGGGCAAACACGATGGGTCATTTTTCTATTAGAGTCATCGAACAGCAGGTTCTTTTCGGCAATAGCGGGCGCTCCGTAGAAAATCATTCACCACGGAGACACGGAGAACCGGGAGTTTTGGTTTCCGCAATTCTCCGTGATCTCCGTGCCTCCGTGGTTGATTTTCATCTGCATCGGTTGGCCGCAGGTCCATGTGACGCTCGTTATGACAATTCAGCGTCTCGATTCCCCCTCTTTCTTCGAGTGAAGTGCTGAGCCGATGGACGAGGTTGGTTCCTTCGCACTGTCGCACCGGGACCCGGTGTTACTCCGGCTCCTTCACGTCGGAACGCCGAGCTTCGGCAACAGCCACTGCGTTAGCACGACGTAGACAACCAGAAACGCGATGATTGGAACCCAGCCCGGCATTACACGCCGCCCGCGGGTTTCACTCCCAGCTTGCGCAGGAATGCCATCATTGGGCACCAGTTGGTGAAGCCCGACTGCAAGAGGTTCAGGCCGACGAAGGCGGTGAACAGATACCAATAGGGCGAAACCCAGTAGCCGAGGGCAACGGAGATCAGGACAAAGACCCCGGCGATCAGACGCACTGAACGTTCGATGTTCATACTTGTACATCCACAGCCTCTGGCGCGCATTGTAACCCAGGTGGCGCCGTCGGTTTGTGTTTTTCAACCATGTAGTAGAGTACGGGGACGGCCATGCGCGACAGCAGCGTCGAGGCGACCTCCCCGGCCATGAGAGAAATTGCGAGTCCCTGGAAGATAGGATCGAACAGAATTACGCTGGCGCCCACCACCACTGCCGCAGCGGTCAGCAGCATCGGCCGGAAACGCACCGCGCCGGCATCGACCACCGCGTGCTCCAGGGTCATGCCTTGTGTGCGCCGCAGCTCAATGAAATCCACCAAGATGATCGAGTTCCGCACAATGATGCCCGCGCCCGCGATGAAGCCGATCATGGACGTCGCGGTGAAGAACGCGCCCATCAGCGCATGTGCGGGCAGGATGCCCACCAGCGTCAGCGGAATCGGCGCCATGATCACCAGCGGCGTGATAAAGGAACGGAACCAGCCCACCACCAGCACGTAAATCAGCACCAGCACCGCGCCGAACGCCAGCCCAAGATCACGAAACACTTCGATCGTGATGTGCCACTCGCCGTCCCACTTCACCGCCAGCCGGTCCGTCTCCGTGGGCATGACCGCGTTGTACTGCTTAATCTGGTATCCCTCCGGCGTCTTCAACTGGTCGAGCGCTTTGCCCAATTTCATGATGGCGTATACCGGGCTTTCCTCCTGCCCGGCGACATCGCCCAACACGTACACCACCGGCCTCAGGTCCTTGCCGTAACGGCTGATGTCGATGGTCTTCTTCTCCACATTGGTCACTTCTGCGATCGAAACCTGCCCGCCGTTGGCCGTGGGCATCCGCATCGTTGTCAGCGATTCGATGGAGGAGCGTCCGGGGCGGTCGAGCTGCACGCGAATGGGAACGTCCTCGCGCGACTTGGCATCGTGCAGCAGACCAGCGGTGGCGCCGTCGAGCCCAATCCGCACGGTGTCCGCGACCGCGGACGCGGACACGCCGTTCAGCGCGGCTTTGTCAAGGTCTACCTTGAGGTCGTACTTCACCTCCGGATCCTCGACGTACCAGTCCACGTCAACCACGCCGGGCGTAGTTTGGAAGATGTGCTTGATCTTCCTTGCCAGCTCGATCTGCTGCTGGTAATCCGGCCCGTAGACTTCGGCGACCAGCGTCTCGAGCACCGGCGGCCCGGGTGGCACCTCGGCGACCTTGAGCCGCGCGCCGTACTTGTTGCCAATGGCATCCAACCCGGGTCGCAGCCGCTTGGCGATCTCGTGACTCTGCGTGCTGCGCTGGTGGCGGTTCAACAGATTGACCTGGATGTCGGCTTGATTTGCGCCGTGCCGCAGGAAGTAATGCCGCACCAGCCCATTGAAGTTGTAGGGGCCGGATGTGCCGGCGTAGACCTGGTAGTTTTCCACCTCGGGCTGCTTGCCCAAATATTGCCCTAGCTCCTGCGCCACGCGTGTCGTCTGCTCCAGCGTGCTGCCATTCGGCATGTCGATGATGACCTGGAACTCGCTCTTGTTGTCGAAGGGCAGCATCTTCACTTTGACCAGCTTGAAGGCCACCATCGAGCAGGCCAGCAACAGCAACACAACCATGCTTCCAAGAAATATCCAGCGCCGCTTGGCGTGCTGGATAAGGGGCTCCATGATGCGGCGATAGAGCCTTGTCGTCCACCCTTCGGGTTCGTGCTCGTCGGTGGTGCGCTCGGCGTAGTGACGCAACAGGCGCAGCGCCGACCACGGCGAAACGATGAACGCCACAATCAGAGAAAACAGCATTGCCGCCGATGCGCCCACGGGAATGGGCCGCATGTACGGCCCCATCAAGCCGCGAACGAAGGCCATCGGCAGAATCGCGGCGATGACGGTAAAGGTGGCCAGGATCGTAGGATTGCCGACTTCGTCAACAGCTTCAACCGCAATGGCGACGAGATCGGGTGCCCCACCCAAGCCGCCTTTGCTTGGGTGGGATGGTCTCGGCATGCGGAAATGCCGCACGATGTTCTCCACCACGACGATGGCGTCATCCACAAGAATGCCGATGGAGAAAATCAGAGCAAACAGCGTTACCCGGTTCAGCGTGTAGCCGAAGAAGTAGAAGATGAACAGCGTCAGCGCCAGCGTCACCGGAATTGCGATCAGCACCACTCCCGATTCGCGCCAGCCGAGAGCCAGCGCAATCAGCAGCGTCACCGAAAGCGTGGCGATAAACAGATGTTTCAGCAGCTCATCGGACTTGTCCTTCGCGGTCTCGCCGTAGTTTCGGGTGACGGTGACGTTGAGATCAGGCGCCAGCAGGTATCCGCGCAACGACGCGATTTTCTTCTCTGCCGCCTGCGTGATTTCTGTTGCGTTAGTGCCCTTGCGTTTAGCCAGAGTGATGGTCACCGCCGGATAGTCGCCGCGAACAGCATCTTTCGCCGCCGCGCCGTTGGCGTAGAGAACGTAATCGTTCGCTTCGGAAGGGCCGTCCGTAATCGCTGCCGCAACATCGCGCAGATACACGGGATGTCCCTGGTGAACCCCGACAACGATCTGCTGCAAGTCATTCGCGCTTCCGAGAAACCGCCCGGCTTCGACGGCGAACTCCTGGTTGTCGCGGGCAAAGCTGCCGGCATCGCCGCGTGCATTGGCTTGCTTTAACTGCTCGACTACCGCCCCCGGCGTCATCCCATACGCTGCCAGCTTCGCAGTATCCAGTGTGACCCGCACCTGGCGCGGCAGGCCGCCGATAATCTTGGTTTCAGAAACGTTGTCAAGTTGCTTGAGCTGCTCGTCCAGTTCGCCTGCGACCTGCCGCAGTTGATAGCTGTCGTAGTTCTTGCCCCACAGAGTGAGGGCCATGATCGGCACGTCGTCGATGGAGCGGACCTTAATGAGCGGCTGCGAAACGCCTTGTGGAATGCGATCGAAGTTGGAGTACAGCTTGTTGTAAGTCTTGACAATCGCGTCCTCTTCCTTCGTCCCCACGTAGAAGCGCACCACCAGCAGACTCATGCCGGGCTGCGAGATGGAGTAGACGTACTCCACTCCCGGCACCTCGCGTAGCAGCCGCTCCATGGGAATGCTCGCGCGCTGCTCGACTTCGGCGGGCGAAGCGCCTGGCATCTGCACGAAAACATCGAGCATGGGCACGATGATTTGCGGCTCTTCTTCGCGCGGTGTTTTCCAAATGGCGAAGGCGCCCAGCAGCAGCGAGGCAGCCACAAACAGCGGCGTCAGCTTCGAGTTAATGAAGTGCGACGCCATCGCGCCAGCCAACCGCATCGGACTCTTGATCTCCGCCATCACTTCGCCTCGACCTGCTTGCCGCTCAACTCACGATCGCCGGGCTGTGCCACAATCTGATCGCCAGCCTGCAAGCCCGAAAGTATCTCGACTTGTTCCGCTGATGGCGTGCCTAGCGTGACGTAGCGAAGGCTCGCGAGTTGGTCTGGGCCGACCACATAAACCGCCTGAAGTTGTCCACGTCTGACGACAGCGGTTTGCGGAATCACCAGCGACTCGCGCTGCCCGCGCGGAAAGCGCGCTCGCCCAAACAGCCCGGAACGAACTTGCGGATTTGCCGGCAGGTCGATCTTCACGGTGAACGTCCGGCTCGCCGGATCAGCCGCGGGCACAATCTGTACAACCTTCCCGTCGATTGCCTGGTCGCCGAGCGCGTCGATCACGACTGGAACTGTTTCGCCCAAACGGACCGCGCCCATCTTGCTTTCGTCCACGGACGCTTCCAGGCGAAAGTGGCTCGGGTCTTCGACGATCAGCAGTGGAACACCAGGCGCTGCCATCCCGCCGGCGTCCGCCAGTTTGGCGATCACCAGCCCGTCAAACGGCGCACGAATTTTGGTGAAACCCATCGCCGTACTTGCTTCGGAGACTCCAGCTTCGGCTTGCGTGCGTCCGGCGTGGGCAGCATCGCGGCGTGCTTTAGCGGCGGCCAGCTTAGTCTTGATTTCGTCGAACTCCTGCGGGCTGACCGACTTCTTGTCGTACAGCATCTGGTAGCGCTTCATGGTCGCTTCGGCCAGCGCGTAGTCGGCGTCGGCAGCGGCGATGGTCTCCTGCGAGGCTTGCAGTCCAGCATTCGCGCTGGCGTAGGCAGCACGCTGCTGGGCTTCATCGATCGCAATCAGAACTTCACCGCGCCGCACCCGATCGCCTTCATGTACGTTGACACGAGTGATGGTCCCCATCACCTGGCTGGCCAACTGCGCCGATTGCGCCGCGCGCACCGTGCCCGTGGCTTCGACGTAATCGGGCACCGTCATCTTCTGGACCGTCAGCAGCGAGACATCGCGCACGATTTCAGGACGTGTCGTTGCGGGTGGCTTGTTATCGCTGCAGGCGGTCAAACCCAGCAACGCGAGGAGCAGCAGAATAGGAACGATAGGGGTCCTTCGACTCGCCCGCGCAAAACCGGCGCGGACTCGCTCAGGATGACACCGCAGAAGAGTAAATCGGTGAATCATTGCGTCACCACCGGAGAAGCGGGAGTCAGGGTACCAGTGGCCAGCTCGACTCCGGCATAGCTGGTGTCCATGCGGTACACGGCCTGCCAGTAATCGGTTTTGGCGCGATGCGCCGCTTCCTCCACGCGCAGCATATCGGTCACCGTGCTCAAGCCTCCCTCATAGCGATTCTGGTTAATGCGCAGACTCTCGTTGGCTTGCGCGATGGCGCTGCGCGCGACCGTAACCTGCTGCTGCGCAGCGTCGAAGTCGTAGTAGGCGGTGCGGACTTCGAGCCTGATCGCATCCTCAAATCCAGCCTGCGCCGCTGTTGCTCTTTCCGCCAGCGCTTTCTCGCGCGCCAGGGCAGCGCGCTTGCTGCCTCCGCTGAAGAGATCGAACTGCAACTCCGCGCCTGCAATCCAGTTATTGGCGCCCGTCCAGCCGACAGCGTGGCTGTCCTCTTCCCAGCTCCCAAAGGCATTCAGCCGCGGACCAAAAGCCGCTTTCGCCATCGAGACGCTCTTCAGTTGCGCGCTGCGTTCCGATTCCATGCGCTTCAGGTCAGGACGTTTCTCCATCGCCGTCTTCTCCATCTGGTTCACGTCGGCCGGAGGAAACGTTCTCTCCTCCAGCGCTTCCTTCGGTTCATAAAGCGCGTCAGACGTCATACCCATGGCCAGCGCCAGTCTGGTACGCGCCAGCAGCAGGTCATTCTGCCGTGCAATCATCTCCTGCTTGCGCGATGACAACAGCACCTGTGCGCTGAGCAGGTCGGAATCAACGGCCATGCCGCTTTCAACTCGCGCGCGGCTCTGCTGCTCGATGGCCTCGGCGGTCCTGACTCCATCCTGTGCCACCTGTAACTGCTTTTGCGCCAGCAACACGCCGTAGTACGCCTGCACAGTTTGGTACATCAACTCCTGGTCGGTGCGGCTGAGTTGCTGCTCGGCTGCCCGGCTCATGAACTTCGCTCGGTCCAGGCCCATCCAGCTCTGCATGCTGTCGAATAAGCTCCACTGTCCGGAGAAGCGGGTGGCGTAGTTGCTGATTGGCGTGGGCCGGTTCAGGGCGTTCAGCGCGAAATCCTGCTCAGTAAAAATCTGCTGCCGCAACCTGGTGCCGAAGACGAATACAGGATCGTTACCGCGCGTCCAGTTTTCCGCGAACATCAGCTTTGGCAACAGCGGCGCTTTCGCCTCCCGCACCGACGCCATTGCCGCCTTCGTATCGGCCAGCGCTGCCTTGTGCAGAGGGTTCTTGTCGAGCGTCATCTGCACTGCTTCGGCCAGGGTCAGCGGTGTTGACGGTTGTGCCGCCGCCGACGAGAGCAACGCTGCCAGTACCGCAGTCATCGCGGCAAAACGCGCCGTGTAGGCTGACAGCGTCGTCCGTATTGCCTGCCATGAGCCTGTGGAGGAGGGTCCAAACATCCCTACGCCCCGACCAACGCAGTTTCCATCTCCGGCACAATCTCAAACGTCGTGTGCAGTTCGGCGCTCAGCTTGACCATGGCGCCGACTGAGCAGTACTTCTCCTCCGACAGGTGAATGGCATCTGCCACCGCCTGCGCCGAAACGTCCTCTCCGGTAACGATGTGATGGATGCGCAGCTGCGTGAACACATGCGGCGGCGTCGGCGTCTGGTCGGCTTCTACTCTCACTTCGTAGCCGGTAACCTGCTGTCGCTTCTTGCGCAGGATGTTGATGACGTCGAACGCCGTGCAGCCCGCCAGGGCGATGGCGACGAGTTCGATGGGTTTTGCTCCGGTATTGCCGGCGGCGTCGTCAATCAGGAGGTGGTGACCGGTGCCGCTGGTGGCTATGAATTGGCGATGAGTGCTAAGAGGTTGTGTCAAAGTAACGCTTGCTGAGATCATGTTGTTTCTCCGTGATGTGAGGCGTCTTGGCGACTCCCACAGCCCATTACATCTGGGCCACACAAAGAAACGCAGTGACGCGCGAACGCGTTACAGGATTTTTGAAAAATATTTTCAGGGATTCCCAAAATGGGAAGGTTCGCAGCGAAATCGGCACCCCGAGCTGGGCCTAAACCCATGTATAAAATGCTTGGTTTGGAGACCGGCGGTGGTAAAAGAAGGCCGAAAATCGCGCAAACCGCGGCTGCAGTGGCGGTTTAGCTAAAGCCCGGCGACCCAGCGGTGGGTTAAGTGGGAAATTGAGTCGGAGGAGTGGAATAGAGCATATCGGGCAACTCCAGGTCCATGGTGAGCTCAACTTCGGCGTCAATTATCGTAGCCATTTCGAATTCCGCTGTCGTATGGGTAATCCGCACTACCGGGCTGTTATTAAATGAGGGTGTTCGACTTTGTTGTTGTTGCACCGAGTTGCAACTGCCCTGCAACTAATTCGTCCCCTACCCCAATAGTATTTGCTTGCCTTCATTGATCGTCGCCGATTTCCTAGTATAGAGTTTGTGGACGTCGTTCTCGCCGGGATATGGAATTCGGAGAACTGAATGCATCTGAAAATACTCTTGACCATTGCTGCGATCGTTGTGGTGAGTGCCGTTTGTACGGCTGGTAATCCTCCGTCAAGACCGTCCTCTGCCACGCCGGCTGCTCCGACCTACGTCGTTACGAATGACGATGGAACCGCGTTGTTCGGCCAGAACAGTATTAGCTTCTTCCTGGCGGGCGGCTCGCCGTCTGCGCCTTCGCTGACCTTTCAAACCACCGTTATTTTGGGGGGCTTCGGCATCGGAGGAGGCTTTTTTGGGACGTCCCGGCTAAGCGCACTACCGGATAGCGGGGCGCAGTGTCTGTACGTGTCCGATGCCGGTTCCGGTGCAGTCGTGTCCGTCAACTTGCAGAGTCAACAAGTCGCTGGGTTGTTTTCCGGGTCGGAAAACGACGCTGGAACGACAAATGGTATGGGGCTGGCTCTGAATGCAAGCTATTTGTATGCGAGTTTTACCGACTCAAATACCATAGGGACTTTTGCCGTGTTACCCGGTTGCCAGCTTAACTTTGTGAATGACGTTTCGGTTGCTGGTCTGAACGGCGGCACGATTTATGCCATGGCGTTAAGCGGAAATATCCTGGTTGTTACCTACGCCGATGGCTCGATCGAGTCTTTTAACATCTCCGGAGGAAGTCCGGTTCCGAATGGCGACAAACAGAATTCGACGGGATACAGCAATGACTACAATAATCTTCCCGGCGGAGTGGACATCACCCAGGACGGACACTACGCAATATTCGGTGATGCCGCGATCCGACCCGTCGTCGAGGTTTCTGATATCTCGTCGGGCAAGCTCAAGCCGACTTCCGTTTACCAGTTGGGGGCAGGCCCAAAAGCCGTGGCACCTACGGCCGTGGTCCTCGGAGTCAATTCCAGCAACGTACGACTAAGCCCGGATGAAAGCCTTTTGTTCATCAGCAACAACCAGAGTGGGAGCGTTACCGCTGGTTTCTTCAACCCGGCCACGGGCTCAGTTTCGCCGGGATGCACCTCAGGCGTGCTCAGCGGCTTCTACAATCCGTGGGCCTACGTGGCTTCCATGGTCACCGAAAATACATCAGGCAACGGTGGGGTGCTATATGTCGCGGAATTTGGCGTGCCATCCTCGATCGCCATCCTCACTATCAATACTAGTGGCGGGACGTGCAGCCTCGCTGAATCGGTCAACTCGCCGGCAGTGGATCCCGTAACTAGTGGAGGTGTGATGTCGATCTGGGCCTTTCCGCCGAGGCCGTTTTAGCGTCCCATGGCTTGTCCGAGGTAGGAAGTCACGACAAATGTCACTGTAGTTCCAATCTTTAATGTTGAAAGTCCCAGAGGTTTCAAATGCGCGATGTATTCCAATTCCTGCGGATCGTGTTACTGAGTGGACTATGTGGGTGTGCTCTCGTCAACGCTCTGGCGCAGTCGCCAATTTGCCCCCCTCGTCCCTTGTCCGGCACACTGGTTGTAAACCCCCTGGATCTCTATAGTCAGAACGGAGTGCTTAACCTCGATCTAACCCTGCAGAATGCGCAGGGCACCGACGGTTACATGCACTATTGTTACGTCTACCTATACCAGGGGCAACCTATTGAAGCGCCGACCCTGCGGCTCAATCCCGGCGATCAACTAATCCTGAACCTGACGAACAACATCCAGGCGCCCTATGATCGTTATCCAGCAAGAATGAAAATGCGGATGCAAGATTTGCATCCGGGGAGTGCGCACAAAGCAGGAGCCCCAGACGATCCGTGCGAAGGCGGAGTGATGGGGCCATCTACGACCAACCTCCACTTCCACGGTCTGAACATCCCGCCTACTTGCCACCAGGACGAGGTAATCAAAACCCTGATCCAGTCAGGCGATCCTCCGTTCCAGTTCAACACCCAGATTCCCGCCAACGATGCGCCGGGAATGTACTGGTACCATCCGCATCCGCATGGCTTTAGCACGACGCAGGTGAACGGAGGAGCCTCGGGAGCTCTTATGATCGAAGGAAGCAACCCGCTGACGGATGGTCTGACAGAACACGTGATTGTGATTCGCCAGGAGTTTCAGAATGCTAATTCCTGGCTGCCTGGGCCCAATCTATTAACAGTCAATTTCCAGCCCGCTATTCAAGGTCTGCAGTTGCCGTTCATCAACGCCCAGCCCGGGAAAAAGGAATTCTGGCGCGTGCTGAATGCTTCAACCCAGGCGTTCCTGGCATTGCAAATTCAGTACGCGGGCAATGCGCAGCCGCTCGAAGTTATCGCCTTGGACGGAATACCGTTGCAGGCACCCACAAACTATAAAACCATCAATGTGCCTCCCGCAGGCCGAGTCGAGTTCATCGTGCCACCTCTCCCATCCGGCACACAGGGAGTGTTTCTAACTAAGGGGTTTGACACCGGCCCGGTGGGTAATCCAAATCCCCCGGGGCCTCTCGCGGACATCAAACCGTCTATGGATAGAATTCAGTCGAAGCCAGCCTCACGCCGGCCGGCTCCCACGCCGATTGGCACCAAGCGCTTTGCCGGGTTGAGATTCCTAACTCCGACAGCTCAGAGATCGCTCTATTTTTCCGAAGAAACGATTGGATCAAACGGTCCGACCTCATATTTCATAACGGTGCAGGGCCAGAGGCCTCACGTGTTTCATATGGACGATCCACCCGCGATCACAACCAAGATTGGAGCAGTGGAGGATTGGACCGTCGAAAATCGCGCTGGTGAAGCCCACGCATTTCACATCCACCAACTGCACTTTCTAGTAACGGCCATAAATGGCGTTCCGGTACCCAATCCTGACCTTTTGGATACAATCACGATTCCTGCATGGAGCGGTTCAGGGCCGTACCCCAATGTAACTCTGCGTATGGATTTTCGTGATCCCAACATCGCGGGTACGTTCGTGTATCACTGCCACATTCTCGACCACGAGGACGGGGGAATGATGGCCAAGATACAGGTGAATCCGGCAAACTAGGACGCACACGGCCTGGGCCGCACAAACCCTGGAAAAGTTGTCCGGGGTGCGATTTTCCTGGAAGATCACAACGATGTGCTGGGAAACTCTGCGCGTGGGCAAGGATCGCCCAGAATGAAGCCAGCAAGAACAAACTCCTGGTAACGAGCTTCACATCGGTCCTCCCTCTGAAGCGGAATTCCTTAGCTTTAGCTCCCGACAGCTTCACACGATATAGCCATCGAGGAATTCCAGGTTTAGACGGATATTGTCACGGGAACACAGTGAACATATCGCTCAAATCTGTCTCTCTTGACGCGTCGCGCAGCAAGGGCTTCACGCCAAAGGTCTCCTCGATGGTGCGCAGCGTTGAGCCGTGGGTGTAATGAATGCTGTTCGAGTATCCATTGCCTTTGGCAAATGGCGAGAGGATGATCATGGGAATGGGACCATCGCCCGAATCGGCTTCGTCCCAGACTATGAACAGTGCGCCACCAGTCTGGAACGCCGCCGAGTCGAGGATTGCCGGGACATTTTCAGAGAGCCAAGTGTCGCCATGGGCAATGGAATTGCCGTTACAGTTATCGTGCATGTCATCGCACAGATTCGGCGTGATCCAGACATATTGTGGCAGGGTGCCGTTCTTTAAGTCGGCCGCCAGTTCCTTGTACGGCCGGACGTGGGCGATGCAGTAGGCAGAGTGGGGGTCGAGATCGTTGGTGTCGTCGTCGAAATAGCAAAAGGGCTCGTGACGTACAGCATAAAGCGGGCTTCCGTCGGGGTCGATCGGTCCTCCGTCCACCAGGGGGCAGACCTTGCCGGTGATGTTCTCCTCGTAGGCTTTCCAAGAGATTCCAGCGTTGTTCAATAGGGTGACCAGATGTTTGGTGGTGCTCTGGTGATTATGGCTGGGAGGACCATCATTGAGAATTCCGAAGTTGGTGCCTGCCTCAAGCCACAAATAGTTTGGCAAGCTGGGGTGGTTTCCCGGAGGGTTGTAATACTGCTCGGCGTGCGATGCCATGGGGATTAGAGTGTTGTTGATGTACGGTGCCGCCGGATTTCCCTTGATGTCCCGATGGCCGTCGCCGGTCCAGTTGTGATTTTCCATCAAAATGATGAACACGGTCTGAATGTGATGAGTGACCGGTGGGGTGTCGTCTGCAAGCGATCTTGCAGACGAACCCAGGGCCACGCAAGCGGCAGTCATGGCAATCAGTAGCGTGTGAAGGTGTTTGCGGGTCATTGCTTCTCCTTGAGCCCAAATTGTGGCGCGGTGAGAGTTTACGGGTGGTACTCGATCAGGGTTGCGTAGTTCCCTGCGGAATTTCCTTGCACCCCGACCGCCCAGAAGCCGCCACCGGGAATCGCCGCGATTCCGGCGAAGCCATTGTCCTGTCCTGGCAGGGTCGGGCTTGAGACGAGCGACCACGCTCCATTCCGGCCTCGCAGGATCAGCGGATCATGGTTGCCGGTATTGGTGTTGATGTCCCAACCAACTGCCCAGGCCGAGCCGTCGGCCGCAGTCGCGACGCCAAACAGGTCGTTCTCGCCGGCGCCTTGATTGGGGGTGTTTTGAATCGTCAGCCCATTCGCCGGGCCTGCGGCAACATAAGTTGTGTATGGAGCGGTGTCAGTCTCGTGCTGGCCAACTATGGTCAGCTGGGAGAGACTCACATCCATACCAAGCGGTAAAGCCGTCGCGTTCGGGTCGGTAGGGCCGGCCACCACGCTCCATGAACTTCCGTCCCAGTGCTCGATTAATGCCTGACTGGGAAAGGCTGTTCCGGCCTGCTGGCCAACTGCATATATGTCATGCGACGACTTCGCCTTCACCGCGTAGAACTGGTTCCCGTTCACACCCGGGTCCACTGACGGAACAACCGACCATTCGGACCCATCCCAGTGTTCCGTGAGGGTGTGCCAGAGACCGTGTGCACCTTGCTCCGCGCCGACAGCCCAGACATCGCTGTCAGAAATTGCCGCAACGCCGTACAGAATATTCTGCTCTTTGCCCGGGCTTAGGCTGGGAACGACGGACCAGTTATTGCCGTCGAAATGTTCTACAAGCGTCTTCTGGTTGAAATGCCCATCCACATAGGTGCCCACGGCCCAAGCCTTGCCGGGTGTAGGCATCGAGACCCCAAAAAGAATGTTCTGCTGCATACCCACGTTGGGCAAAGGGTAGGCGGTCCAGCGAGTGCCATCAAAGTGCTGTGCGAGGGTCGCCAGCGGGCTGGTTGGAGTCGGAGAGTACGTACCGGCTGCCCAAGCGTCGGTCGGCGAGGCAGCGGAGACCGCGGCGAGCACGTTGTCCTGGTGGCCGAAGTTATGGCTGGGCTCGACTTGCCATCCGTTGCCGCCCAAGGAAACCGGTTGGGCCGCTACTCCTGCGCCCTGCTGCGAGATTTTGTCATGGCCTGGCGGAAAGTCGTATGGCGGCGGCAACCCGGGAATGTTGTTCGACCCGGTGATCGCGAAGAGATTGGCCATCGGTGTTGCAGTGCAGCTATTCAACAGGCAGCCCAGGCTGAATGTTTGTTGCAACGATGCGAGCAGCGAGTAATGGTTATAGCTGGTTGGGTCGGTGAGTCCGCGCGGGCCGTGGTTGGTGATTACCACTGTAAAGACGCGGCTCGTCGCCAGATTGCCTTCATCGTAGGTAACGACAATGGCATTGTTGCCTTCCTGCCACGTCGAAGAAGAGGTGATCATCTTGACGATGTTGCCTACGAACCCGTCGCCTTCTGCGATCAGCCAATTCTGCTGAACCGTGCCCGGTTTGTTGGAATCCACGCACCATGGCGGAGCGCCGTGCATGTCGTTGCACTCATTCGGGACTATATAGCTGAAGTCAGAAACCGTCCCACTTGCGAGATCGTCCGATAGCTGCTCCAGCGGCATCATCTTCACAAACTCACCGGAAGTTTGGAGAATGGCGAAGTTAACGATGCCGTTGTGCTTCGAGACATACTGGGTGTCCGCGTCGGGGATGCCGTTACACTTGTCCGGATAGCAATACCCGCGATAGCCAGGATAAGGCATGTCCTGGAAATAGCCCCTCCACGTCTTGCCAGCCCGTTCGAGCTGGGACAGCAGGTTGTCAGCGTTTACTGTTTGCCCCGGGAAAAAATACGGATCGTCACTGCTTATCCCGAAGAAGTCGCCGCCGAGCATCGCCACGTAATTGGGTTCGCTGGGGTCGGCTACGCCGGTGTAGTTTGTGGCGAGGCCGTAATCGCTTGCCAACGCATTGAGAATCGGCGCATACGGGTTGTTGTTGATCTGCTTGAAGCCTTCGTTCTCCATGATGAGCAGAAAGACGTGGTTGTACTGCGGGAAGGATTGTGCCGACAGTGTGGATGCGGTTGCGGTGAGAGCCAGGCACAGCGCAATGACATTGAGACGTGCGAATATACAGCTCTTGCGACGAATCATATGTGTTTCCTTCTTTCAGAATTTTCGTGAGGATTGGTACGAGATATCGTACGGAGCGAAACTGAAGACGTCCCAAGCGGCCCCGGGGCTCGAATCTTGCGGCAGTGAGACAACGAACCGGTCAGGCTACGCTCGCTGCCCGCTCTTTCAGCGGTGCACATCACATTGAGACTTCCTTAGACGTGAATCAGAGTGTAATGAAAGTTCTCTGAATCTCAGGTTACACATGAGTGAAGATCGAGTTAATAAAGGTGGCAAAGACAAGAGGACTTCTCCGGGAAACTTCGCGCCTCTCCGGCCCTGAAGCACGCAGCTTTGGCCTAACTTCGGGATTGCCTGTTAGCCAGGGCCTCGCGATGCATTTCGGCACCCTCCGACCAGAAGGAACCGAACGAGGTGGCGGCGGTGATCGCCTATCGTTTCGTTTCGGAATGGGGCTGCTACTTGCGAGTGGCGAGCAGAAGAAATGGCAGGAGCCAGTATCAGCCCGTTCCTCCGGGTTGTCAAGGCACCTTCGTGGCGACTAAAATAAAGCTCAACTCCCGGTTGCCGGATCGAAAATCGCCACCTGCTGCCAACGGGGATGGAAATCACACCCCGGGCCGAGCAAGATTTGGGCTGGCCCACCGAACATTCTCAAACCCCGAACTCCCGCGCGTCCGTGACGTTGCGGTCGTAGTAGCGTTCTTCCCCGAATCAACCGGTTGCCGGATACCAGCCCAAATCTACGAAACGCCGCCTATGGCGTGATCTTCCAGACGACACCTTGCCCCTTGGTGCCGCCGTAATTCGTGGTGCCGTAGAGATTACCGCTCTTGTCAAGTACCACGCTGCTGGCCGGATATCCGCCGTCGTCGCCGCCGGCAAAGTCGTGCAGCGAAGTGTATGTCCAACTGGCGCCTGCCTTGGTCAATTTGAAAACGCCGCCCAGGGTATTTGCCCCATCGCACTGGGTGGTGTCATAAAGATTGCCCCTTTCGTCCATGACGAGGGCCCAAGCCGGGCCACATTGGTAGCCCAAGGGTCCGGGAATGCTGTAAAGCACGGAATACGTCCAGCCGCCGCCCGAGGGCGAAAGCTCGAAAACGGTACCGCCCCCGCCCGTGCCGCCATCGGTGGTGGCGCCGTAGAGGTTGCCCGACTGGTCAAAGATCAAACCGGCATAGGGATATCCTCCGTCGCTGCCGTCCTGGAAACTGTAGATGACTTTCTCTGTCCAGCCGGACCCCGATGGCGTCAATTGGAAAACCGTGCCGTAATTACTTGAGCCGCCGAGAGCGGTCGTTCCGTAAAGATTGCCGGCGTTGTCGAAGATCATCACGCTTCTGTAGGGAAGACTCCCGTCACTGGCTCCGCCGAAGGTGTAAAGAACGCTCTCCGTCCAGCCGCTCCCTGAAGATGTCAGCTCGTAAGCAATACCATAGCCGTAGGCACCGCCCCCAGAGGTAGCGCCGTAGATGTTACCCGCCTGGTCGAAAAGGAGGCCGATAGGATTGCTTCCGTCACCATTAGCGCCTCCTTTGACGGAATAAAGGACGTTTTCCGACCACGGGCAGAGTGCGGTTATGCAAGCTGTGGGTGATGGCCTCAGCTTGAAAACCGTGCCCTTGCCATTGATACCCCCGTACGATGTCGTGCTGTAGAGGGCGCCGTCCGGGCCGAAGACAACTGGGGCGGATGGTATGCCCCCGTCAGGGCCCACGCCAAAGCTGTAGAGGGGATTAAAGATAAAGCCTGATCCCTTGTGCTTCAGTTCGTACACCGTGCCGCAACCATGCGGGGCGTTACAGGTGAGGTCGCCCCCGACATTAGCTGTTCCGTAGAGGTTTCCTGCAGCATCCAGTGTCACGCCGGCATACGGGTGTGCCCCATCCTGCCCGCCGGTGAACTGGTGAATCACGGTGAATGCCTGCGCCTGCGCCGGTCGACTGACAAATATGGCCAGAGCAAATGCCAGAGCCAAGGTCCAATTCCATTTGCCGTGCATTGGGTGGTGTTTCCTCCAGGGATGACTTGACGGCTGATTGTGGCTCACTACAGGCGGCTTGGCAAGAGGAAGTTAGGCTGTTCCGGGACTCACAATAGTCTTCCCAGGTTAGCACCCAAAAAACGGGGCGCGAACTGGGGGCACCGGGCACAAGGGTGGGAGATTTCAGTGATATTCGTAGGCGAAATGGACCGTAGATGCGTTGTCTAAAAGTGCCAACCCATCAGAGTGGGACAGTTCTTTGTTGGCGGACTTGGTGGCCGACCCGCCATGACGCTGTATTAGGGCGGCGGTCAGTAAGTGCGATGCTCTCGCCACGCAGAACAGATCACTTCGTCGACTTACACGTCTTGGATAATTCGCTCGCGCTCTGTACGTCGAGAGCGGGAAGCTCTTCAACGGTCGATGCCGCGTTTTTCATTGTAGTGCTGAGTGATTTCACGGTAGGTTTACCGGTGATTTCGACTTCGTGCCCGACGTAATGGCTGAGTCTGGCGGTATTGCCTGTAAGGTTATAGACCGTCCCATCGCTGCCTACGACTGTGTAATGAAGGTTGGAGCTTCTTAAGCAGCCGTCGATCGTAGGTGGGTATGTATTGGTAGGAACCCAGACATCCCTGCCTGGGTCGCCCTCTTGGGCCTGCAGGCAAGACGCAGTGATGAGTACCATTAAAGTAAGCATCAGTGTCTTATGCATAATGAAGCCCCCCTTGCGCTTGATTATTCTGATGCTCGCTGGTGGGATTCGGACGCAGCTGACCTCATCGGACGACCAGGCATACACGGTTCTTCGGCGTGCTGCTCATCGCAATCTGGCGCATAGGAACGGCACTGGCCACGGCATTCGTTAGACTGATGGGATACGAACGAAGGCTTCAGCGGAGATACGAACGCCCTCAGGCCGCTCGACGGGATTCAGTGGGCTTCTTGTTTCTGCAGCGAGCACCATCATCGGTGTTGCACGCCAGAAGCTGGAGCCGTCTTATGCCGTCGCTGGCCATGTCGGGCAAAAGAAGGACGAAGACGACGTAAGGACCACCTTGACTGTGCTGAACGATGAAATCATACAATCGTTTCCGGCTGAAGCCGGTTCCGGAAGATAACAGTCGATAATTTTTCGCAGCCACGCTGAACCTTCCTTTGAACAAATGAGAAGAATCCCACACGAGCAAAAGCGCGTCTGGGGCAGCCGATTCCATGCGGCACGAGCGACTCGAACACCGCGGCAGGTGCCCCACCCTTCGCGCGATTCTGGCGAAGGGTGGGAAAGGAAGTTATCCGGCCTTGAGCCTCATCGTCGCCACCGTGACGTGAGGCCACAGGACGTTGTTGAAGATCAGGATCACGACCTGCGAATATTGCAACTGCAGGAGCGTAGGCTGCGGAAAGAAGGGCTCGATCGCCATGATCGCCGGGTCCGAGCCATTTCCCCCCGCCACAGGCATCCCCGGGATGCGCACCCACTCGATCCAGAAGGTCGCGCTGGCCTGCGAAACGAAGGCGTTTGGCGGACCGGTAGGATTCTGCGGCTGGGCCGAGTTCGGGAATCCCAGGAAAGGGATGTTGCCGATGCTGCTGTTGACGCCGGTGGTGGAGAGCTGGATGGTGATCGTGCCCATGATATCCTGGCCAGCGATCGCGCTCCGCAACATTGAGTTGGGATCGTTGATGAGCCCCTGGAATTCCGCCGGGAACGGTCCGGAGCTCTGCGACCCCGCACCATCCATGGTGATGTCGACCTCGGGAACGATGTGCTCCTTGCTGTCGCTGCCGGGCGGCGGGACGTCGACCGGCTGGATGCCCAGGCCGAGTGCGTTGGTGCTGGGTGGACTGAAATTCGGCAGTCCCGCAATGGGGAAGACGGGAGGTATGTTCGGCGGTCCCGGAACGGGTGTGGTGCTCGGGGTTGGTCCCTGCATCAGCACCGTGACGCCGTGCGGGATGCTGCCCATGCGCACGATGGTGGCCGGGTTTGGCGGCTCCTGGCTCGCGGGCACATTCATGAACAGCCCCGGCTCGATGTGGAGGGCCTGTCCTGCAGTCTCGAGCGGCGGCTTGTCCGCGTCGCTGACCCGCTGGAGGTAGTGCAGGCCATACAGGCTGAGATCGGGTTGCGGGTTGAGCCCGCGGTTGGGCACTACGCCCGGAATCACATCGAAGTGGAATGTCTCGCTGGTCAGGTTAAGCTCCAGGAAGCGCTTGGTCTGACCGCCTACTGGCTGCGACTGGGGATTGTCAGGCCGCCAGATCGCATTGAAGCCGCTGCCTTTCCAGGCGCCCACCAACGACGCGAGCGGACCAAGCTGCAAAGCGGTTGTGATCAGCCCCTGCTGAAACCGCGGTGGGACAACGACAGCAGCGGGTGCCGGCTGAGGGGCAGCCCCACCGCCTAGGATCGAAATCTCTTTGACTGGCATATCGAATTTTCCTTTCTAACGATTTTTCGGTCCTTGCGCAGCGGCGATTCCTTACGCGGCCGGTTCTGGTGCCGGAATATTGCGCTACGGTCTCAGCAACCTTGGCCCATACGCCAGAGTTGCTGTCACATCTGCTTGCAAGAACGACTCGAATGTGATGACATGCAATCCTCTGACCATGTTTTTTCTCATATCGACACGAAGCTTCGCTGTTGGTAAGTGTGTGAAGATACGAGGAACACAAGGTAACTCATTGCGAAGCAGGTAGCGGATGTATTGCTGGAAAGCTATCCAGATGGATAAGGGGCAATATCCGATTCGTTAGGGCGTCTGCCCGACGCTCCGCACTATTTCTACGTCAACGATAGGAAACTCTCGCATGACCCGAACCAGGGATTTGCTGAAATATCCTACGGTGTTTGAGCCAGGTGAAAGAGACTTACATTTAGAAATCGTTCGTCAATACACACACTCTCTCTACTAGAGTGCTGCGCTGCCGCCGTCCGCCTGAGCACCTCCGCGGTCCAGCGCCGCCACCGCTTGCTGATACTTGGGCAGGAGCTCTTTTCGCATTTCTTCGGCGCGCGCCTCATCGCATTGCGGCGCATAGGAACGGCACTGGGCCACGGCATTCTTCAGACTTGCCAGGAAAGCTTGACACGGCTCACAGTCGTGCAGGTGGCGGTCCATCTCTTCGCACATGGCGTCGTCGATAACGCCGTCCATGTAATCGGAGAGCGCGGCAAACAGGTGGCGGCAACGCGTCCGCTCTTCCTCGGCGGCAGCATGGATTTCCAGGCCTCTGTCGGCGTGGCGTTTGGCGACCGTGTCCAAGTGGCGGCGGAGGAACAAGCGCCCGCGGTGTAGACGCATTCGCACCGTTCCCTCGCGCAAGCTCATGATCTTGGCCACTTCGGCGGTGCTGAGCTCCTCCATGTCGTGCAGGACCAGCACCATCCGGTAAAGTATCGGCACGGCCATGATGGCCTGCTTAAGCTGCTCGGCGTCCTCGTGGTTGAGCAAGGTCTCCTCCGGACCGGGCGCGTGGCTCCTCAGCAATTCCTGCAGCTCAAAGCTGGAGGGCATCAGTTCGTCCAATGACAGGTTCTTGGCGGGAGAAAATTTGGCTGCTCGGCGGTTGCTTATACAGCGATTGCGCGCCACCTTGTACAGCCACACCTTCAGCGCCTGGGGATTGTCGAACTTCGCCAGATGGGGGATGGACTTCAGCAGCACGTCCTGCATGGTGTCCTCTGCGTCCTGGTGATGGCCGCAGACTTTCATGCTGAACGAGTACACGGTGTTTTGCAGCAGCGCGAGGGCCCGGTCGGTCGCGTCCGGCCGGTCCTCGCGAATCAATTGCAGCGCCTGCTCGACCGCCTGAGGCATGGGTTCAGGTTAGCTGATTCGCAAGCGCTGAGCCAATTTCGTCGTTGCGAGAATGCTTACGTGCGCTCCGCGACGACGTGGAAGGAAAGCGTCGAGGCTGTTACCCGGCTTCTTCCGTAGTAGAGAAATAGGGCGGCCCAGAAGAGCTGAAGCGGCAGGATGATCGCTGCGGAGAAGAATTGGGCGAAGGCGGCTGACAGGTGAGGCGTGACGGAGGACGCTGGTAGCCAGAGGAGAATAATACCGAGATACACAACCGAGAGGATCGCCATGACCTGGTAGGCGGAGACGCGCGAGCCGCCGCGATGATCGGCGCGCAACCACTCCGAACAGGCGCGCCATCCCCAGGTTCCAATCACCGGAATGAGTGCCGCCAGGCGAAAGTCGCGCGCGAGAAACAGCGCGAGTCCTGCCAGCCCCGCCGCAGCGAATATCGCCGAGGTAATGGCTTGCACCGGAATCAGCGGCTCGCCTGCGAGTCCTGATGCGTAGGCTGCTTTCTTTGTCGAACCATGAATCACGAGATTGTGCTTTTGAAAGAGCCGGGCGAGAGCGGGCCTGGCGTCACGCAGCGGCATGCCGTAGCAGCAGCCGAAGCTCAGGCAGGCCAGCCTGCCGATGGATTCCCCCAATGCGTACGAGATGGCAATTCCGGCCAGTATGGGCAGAGCGGCGATCTCGTGGTGCAACATTCTGGTTGCGAAAGGTTGAAGCGCCAGGACAAGCCAGGGAAGGACCAGGCTGGCAACGAAGGCTGCACCTGCGATGGTGAAGGTATTGCGCTTACCCTCAACAATACCGGCGATCAATCGCGAGGCCGGGACGCAGGCGACGACCAACCCGATTAGAAGCAGGATCGCGATGTTGGCCGGAACGCCGATGGCCGCCAGCAAGACCAGCATGATAGTCAGACCGAATGCGCTTCCCGTCGCACTGAAGAAGCCGTAGAAGGTGAGGTTCAGGCCGCGCCATGAGCCGTCTGCGGCTTTCGCGACAGGCACTGCGGCCAGCATTTGCCAGCGTTCGGCGGGAAGTGCGCGAACACCCCAACTCAGGAGCACAAAAAGTCCGAGTGCGAGAGCGGCGACAAAGGCGAGGTTCATCATGATTCCTCCCCGGCTGACGTGGCCAGCAGCGAGCGCACAGCCACGTCGGTTTCGATCAGAGGTTTGCCCAGCATCAGCGAAAAGCGGCTCTGCACGCCACCGCGGCGCTGGTTCTCGAGCAAGTCGTCAGCGAACCGAATCCGATTGGGCTGGAAGAGCAGAACCACCGTGCTGCTGCCCGGGCGGAACAATGCCTTGGGCGCGCCTGCCCGTAGGAACATGCCCCTCTCGACCGGCTGTGGATTTTCGTAGCGGCACTCGCTGTAGCGCTGCTCGATCTGTCCGACCATGAGCGCGACTACTTCGATCATCGCGACTCGCCCGACCGCCGAGCCGCCGGCACAGTCCGTGTCGAAGATCGTCACCATGCGGCGGTTCTTCGAAAACGGCGTAAGCAACTGGACGGCCGCCCCGGGATTGCAGGAGTAATAGCGGCCTTCAACGGAGTAGATGTCGAGCACGTAACCCGAAACCGGGCTGTGGGTGTAGTGATATTTTTCCGGGGTGAGGCGGAAGACGGCATAATCTCCACCTTGGAATGAGTGCGTCCAGGGAGAGTTTTCGCCCAACAACTCGGGGAAGGAGAAGAACTTTTGCTTCAGAAAGAGCCCGGAGGTTTCTGCCATCGATCCGAGCAAAGCACGAGCATCGGCGGGACAGACCACAGCGCGGGGATGCGAGGGCAGGGGCCGGCAATTCCAATAACGAATCTGCCGCTCGAAGATCTTGCGTGGCGTGTCATATTCCGACAGGTTGCCAACAAATTCGGAGAGCTGGATTCCCGACTCGCGCAGGAACCGCAACATCCCGGTGGTTCGCGATGACAATACATTGTCGTAATTCAGATACCCGAGCGCGCTGGAGACGTAGCGGCTCGACACCAACCGCGTCAGCCACGGCGCATTCTCCAGCTTTGGCGAATACAGCGCGCCAATCACGGCATCGGCGACCAAATGTTCGCTTATGACGTTTCCGGTGGCGCGGTCGATGTAGCGATGCTCCACGCGATTCATGCCAACTCCTTCGCGGTGCGGCGCGCATCGTGCTCTGTGAGCACGAGCAGCAGATTCAGCAGGGCGGCAACTTCCTGGAGCGAAAGGTCGTCAGCCGGCAGGCGCGGCTCGACATCCTGCAGGAATCGCGCCGGATCCTGCACGCGCCACCGTGGCGAATCCGATGCCGCCACTCATCTCTTTCCGATTTTTCGAGCGTGGCAAGGTCTTCGCGCAAGTGTGAGAAGGCCTCGCGCAGATGTTCCTGCCGAAGATCCTCACGATAAAAATCTTCAGCCATGCGATTGAATTCGCGGGCCTCGACCTTCATCGCGCTTTTCGTGGAGCCGCCCATCACGCCGTCTATCAAGCGGTTACTGGCCTCCTGCTGTGGGTCGTTGCAGCGTGATGCGAGATCGGCGAGCGTCGATTGCATGTTCATCGACTCAGCCAGCTCAGCGCCGACTTCATGGACGAAGGCCAGCGCCGCTCGGCGATAGTCTCGAATCGAAATGCGAACGTATCCCGGATGCCTGAAGCTCGGGCGTGTCTTCTTGCATTTCAGCAAGATGGTGCGCAGCAGTTGATTGCGGGAGCCGCGGTGCACGTAGAAGGCAGGCAGTCCGGCGGCGGAGAAGAAGAACGCCTGGCGGCGCTCGCTCTCCGAGGTAGGATCGTCCGGAATCTGCTCGTGGGTCAGCTCGGCTTGCAGCGCCAGCTTGTAGGAGACGGCCAGAAGGAATTGCTGCAATCGCAGGGCGGGCGCCATGTCGTGGTCGTAACTGGGGAACAGACTGTAATAGCGCGCTTCAAAGCCCGAGTAGCCATCCCGCTCACGCTCGCGCAAGCGCAGGGGCATATAAAACGACATGCGGCGATCGACGATGCCAAGTTCGTCAAGTTCTGATGACAGGCGACCGATGTTGCCTGGGGTGCCATCCAGCGCCGACGCGTGCTCCGTTGTCAGCCACGCTACGGGATAGGTCAGCAGCCGCGCATCAGGAACGCAATCGCCGCGCAAACGAAACAGCTTCGCGATCATGTGGTCGAGCCAGCGCGGCCCGTACGGCGTCAGCGGATGCCCGAACGCCCTGAGGTTGGCCTTCTCCTTCCACTCGCGCCAAAGAAGGCGCAGGTGGGTGAAGTCGAGTTCATGCGGCAGGAAGGAAAGCAGGCGCTCAGGATGGAATTGCTTGAATCCGATGCGGTAAGGAGATGCGCTATAGGTTCCGACGAACAGTGGCAGGAAATGTTCGTAAATCTTGATGGCGAGATCGCCGACGCGCTTCTCGTCCTCGGGCAGGAAGCCGGAGCTACATCGCAGGCGGCGATCCAGCGTGCGGCTCGCCATGCTGACGTGAACACCGTTGGTCGCCAGACTGACGTTCGACAGGCTGGGCAGCACGATCAGCTCGTTGGCGATGATGCCAGCCTCGCGTAATTTTGCCACCGCGTTTAGCTGGCTGCGGCTCAGCACCTGATGGCACAGATGCATGTACTCATACTTCGCCTCGCCGTCAGTCCATCCCGAGAGGCAGGGACTCATAAACAACTCGCGGTAGAACGAATCGGAGATACACGACGACAGCTCTTCCTGATGCACCGATGGAACGGGTGCGTGATAGACGAGCGCGCGCTGGCCACTCTCCAGCAAACCGAAGCGACGGTTCGCCCAGAAAATCAACAGCGAGGTAAACAGGAATCGCCGCGCCGCCTCGCGCGCGGCCCGCTCCCCCAGCGAATGCTGCGAGTCGGCTGTAGCAATGTGGAACGAAGTCGTCTCCGGCGACGTGTTGTCGTTCAGGAAGTGCCGCATCAGCCGCGAAGCTTCTGCTCGCATGGGTTCGGGCATGTGCGGCTGGCTGCCGGCCAAATCCGCCAGCGACAACTTCATGGCATAGCTGATGGGGATGCGCAGCCAGGGCTCGCCATTCTGCATAAAACTGAAGCGGCCCGCATCTGAGCGATCGCTGGTCGAACCATTCTTCCCCACCTTGAGATCGGCCTGGAAAACCTGAAGCGCGTGAGCACTCAGGCGCGACTGGGGAAACCGGATCCAGCTGTTCTCCCAGACCCCGCAGTTATCGTTCAGGAAGTCTTCCAGTTCGAGCAGAGTGCCACGCGGCGCTTCACCACTGGCGCGGCGGCGCGCAATGTTCCGGAAGAAGCGCGATTCGCGGATGGTCAGCGGAAGATCGCAATCGCTAGGGCGGCCGGCCACTACAGCCTGCAGCTCATCTTCGCTTCCGGCAGTGGCATCACCCGCAGCAAAGGGAAGCTCATCCACCGAAAGGTGGGTGAGCTCTTGCAGGCCGATGGATTCCAGCAGCACTTCACTGCGAATCGTGGCCATCGCTACCAACTCGCGCGCGAGTGATCTCCATGCTAATCTCCGCCCTGCCCTAATTTTGGTGCAGTAGGTTGACAGGCATGTCAATGCAGCGTGAATTGTGGGTAAATCCGGTGTGAGGAATCAAAAGAACAATCGGCAGTAAGTAAGTAGCTTCGGCTAGAGTTTCGGCTTCACTTAACTCTTTTTCTCCCGCTTGTACTCGTCGTAGGCTTCCAGATAGCGGTCAATATCATTCTTGCTCACATAGTACGGGGTGGACAATCGCAGCTTCGAGGGCGCTCCGCCGCGGATCCGGATTTTCTTTGTCTTCCACAGCCAGTTCTCCAACTCCATGTTCTGGATCGGCGGAACGTTGACCGTAACAATGGAGCAGCGCAGGGCGGCGTCGGGTGAAGTCCACGACTCGACGCCGCGCTTCATCATGCCTGCGAGCATGTAATCGCCCAACTCGCGATGGCGGCGCTCGATTCGCTCCATGCCGATCTCGTTGGCCAGTTGCATGGCGGCGCGGAGACCGCAGAGCGCAGGCACATTCGAAGACCCGATGCGCTGGAAGCGCTCGGCGCGCAGTTTAGGTTCGTCCCATCCTTCAGTGACCACCGTGCCCCAGATGGAATCGATCACTTCGTCGCGCACATAGAGATAGCCGGAACCCTTGGTGGCCTGCAGCCATTTGTGCGGGCTCGAACTATAGAGATCGCAGCCAAGGTTGTGAAGGTTGAGGCGCATCATACCAGTCACGTGGGCGCCGTCCACCGCCGACAGAATGCCCTTCGAGCGGGCCAGTGCACACAGTTCTTTCGCCGGCAACACCACGCCGGTCACGGTCGTGATGTGGCTGAAGAAAATTACTCGCGTCCGCGGTGTGATGGCATCGTTGAACAGGTTTAGGACCTGGGCCGCATCCTTGACCGGCCGGGGCAACGTGATTTTCTTGACCACGATGCCGTAGCGTTTCGCCTTCAATTGCCAGGGCTGTTCGCCGCCGGGATGCTCCTGGTTAGTCATCAGCACTTCGTCGCCCGGCTTCATGTCGACGCCGTTGGCAATGTAGCTGTTGGCTTCAGTGGCGTTACGCACCAGAGCAATTTCGTCGCGGTTGCAGCCCACGAAAGCCGCCAGCGGATCGCGAAACTGGTTCCACGCTGCATAGCCCCAGATGGGATAGTCTTCGGGTTCGGCCTCGTCAAGCTTCTCGGTGCTGGTGTAGCCGTCGAAAATGGCGCGCAGCACAGGCGCAGGACTGGAGCCCACGGTGCCGTTGTTCAAGTAAATCTCGTCGGCGGGAATCAGGAACTGCTTGCGCAGCTCGGCCCAATATCCTTCTTCATCGTTGGCATATTGTTTGACATCCGGCAACGAGGACGGAAGATTCTGCAGCTGGGCCAACAGGTCATTGCGGAAGGCAAGAGCGGCGGCGAATCCAGTGCCGGTGGCAAGAAAGCGGCGACGGTCGAGCAACAGACACCTCCAACGAACAAGGGCATCATGGTACACCCGCCTCGCGCATGGCTGTGATACAAAGTTAGTCTCGCCATGTCCTCAAGAAGGCAGTTCTTGACTAACGCCGCGATTTTGAGTGCTGCCGCTTTGCCTGCTTTCTCCCAGCGCCACAACAGCCAGTCCGTTGGCACGCTACCGCCGTCGATCGCCGCCCTGCAATCGCGCGCAGCGGAGGCCCGGTCCATCACTGCGGATGAGCGCCGCCAGCGCTTGGAACGCGCCCGCCAGTTGATGCACCAGAACAAGCTTGACGGTATCTTCCTCGTGGGCGGCACGTCGCTGGTGTATTTCACCGGGATACATTGGGAAAACAGCGAGCGCCTGTTCGCCATGGTGCTGCCGCAGAAAGGCCATCCCTTCTTTGTGTGTCCCGCGTTCGAGGAAGGGCGCGCCCGCGAGCAGATCGCCAGAGGCCCCTTCGATCGCGAGGTTGACATCCTCGCTTGGCAGGAAGATGAAAACCCGTATGAGCGAGTGGACCAGGGCTTGCGTGCGCTGGGCATCGCCGCCGGCAACCTCGGGATCGAGGAGCGCGTCGCCTACGTGTTCAGCACCGGCGTGGTAGGGGCAGCGCCGCAATTGACGCTCTCCAGCGCAACGCCGGTCACTGCCGGCTGCCGCATGATTAAGAGCGAGCACGAGTTGGCGCTTATGCTGCTGGCCAATCAGGTAACGCTCGCGGCTTACAAGGCTGCCTACGAAGCGTTGCGACCCGGCATGACACAGAACGATTTTGCCGCGCTGGTCGAGACTGCACATTCCCGACTTGGCTTCGATGGTGACGCCAGCGTCCAGGTCGGCCAGTATTCGGCGCTGCCGCACGGCTCTGCTACGCCCCAAGTGGTTCGCGAAGGCGCCATTTTGCTGATTGACGGCGGCTGCAGCGTGGAAGGCTACGCCTCCGACATCAGCCGCACTTTTGTCCTGGGAAAGCCCGCAGGCCCGTCAGCCGATAAGATGCGCCGCACCTTCGATATTGTTCACCAGGCCCAGTCTGCAGCGCTGGCGGCGGCCAGGCCCGGGGTGGAAGCGCAGTCGGTTGATGCGGCCGCGCGCAAAGTGATCGACACGGCGGGCTTCGGCCCCGACTACGCGCACTTCACGCATCGCCTCGGTCACGGCATCGGAATGGATGGTCATGAGTGGCCTTACCTGGTGCGCGGCGACACGCTCAGCCTTGAGCCCAACATGTGCTTCAGTGACGAGCCCGGCATCTATATTCGCGGCGAGTTCGGCATTCGCCTGGAAGATGACATGCATATCACGGGAGACGGAGCCAAACTGTTCACGCCGCAAAGCCCCTCGCTGGAGCATCCGTTCGGCTGAAAGCGGCCGGAATGTGATCTGCATTCCCGAAGCTTTATAACGTCGCGAGCAGTCGCGATAGAGGTACAATCCTTCTCGTTTTCGATGTCAGGAAAGAAATCGGTGGGGAAGGCATGAACACTTGGCTGAAGTCTCTCGTTCTATTGTTTGGTCTGCTCGGCTTTGGGGTGCTCCACGCTGCGGACACGCCCGCGAATGCTTTGCTGGTGCTCTCCAAGCGCGACCACACACTCGCGATCGTCGATCCTTCCAGCCTCAAAGTCATCGCGAAGGTTCCGGTCGGTAACGATCCCCACGAAGTCATCGCGTCGACAGACGGAAAGACCGCCTACATCTCCAACTACGGATTTGGAGCCTATAACACCCTAGCGGTGGTCGATCTTGTGGCTCAAAAAGCATTGCCCGCCATCGATCTGGGAGTCTGCGCGGGCCGCACGGTCTCACATTCATCGGCGGCAAGACCTGGTTCACGGCAGAGGCCGCCAAGGCGATTGGCAGCTACGATCCGGCCACCAAGAAGATCGATTGGATAATGGGCACCGGTCAGAATCGGACGCACATGATATATGTCTGGCCGGACATGAAACGGATTGTGACTACTAATGTCAGCTCAGGCACAGTCAGCATCATCGAGAAGACCATTGGAGGTCCCGGTCCCGGCGCTCCGCCTCCCGGTATGCCGAAGCCGGAGGGCGGGGCAATGCCACCGCCACCCGGTGGCGATTGGAATGAGACGGTGGTCGGCGCCGGTAAGGGTTCGGAAGGATTTGATGTTTCGCCGGACGGCAGGGAAATCTGGGTAGCCAACGCCGGCGATGGGACCGTTTCGATCCTGGATGTGGCCCGCAAGGAAGTCACCCAAACGTTGGCTGCCGATGTGCCCGGCGCTAATCGCCTGAAGTTCACCCCCGACGGAAAACTCGTCCTCATTTCGACTCTTCGCGGCGGGAATCTCACCGTCATCGACGCCGCTACCCGCAAGACGGTCAAGCGAATTGCGCTTGGCCATGGCGCAGCCGGTATTGTCATGCAGCCAGACGGTTCACGCGCCTTCGTAGCATGTACCCCGGACAACTATGTTCAAGTGATCGATCTGCATTCTTTGGACGTCGTTGGGCGCATAGAAGCCGGTGGGGCACCCGACGGGCTCGCCTGGGCGGAGAGGCGGTAGAAACCCCACTTAACGAGTGTCGCCAACGCCGACGACGGGACTGCCAACAAGCTTTAAGGGTCCATCGCGCCGTGCTGAACAATAGGTACGATCTTTGCTTGGGACTTGGTGGCGGCGGCAGGACTCGAACCTGCGACCTACGGATTATGAGATGTGGTTTCCGAAGGGCCGTCACCCGGATTCAAGCACTTACAGTCGGAACAGGTCACGTGATTCGGGATTGCGCATCGTCTTTCGGCACTTAATTGGCAACGCAATTGGCAACGCGACCCAGTGTCGCCTCAATAGTCAGTTACAGGAAACGGGTGGGACAGTAAATCGCGACTCTCCCTGAGGTGCCAGCAGTTATCACCCAAGCAAGGGCTTGAAGCTGAGAATCAAGTTCTCAACAAAATCCACCAATTGATGCAGCGATGGGAGCAGGGCATCACCCTACGCAATCTGCGGATTGCTGATCGCTTCCTCGATTTCGAGCTGCATATCCTGTT
Source organism: uncultured Acidobacteriaceae bacterium (assembly GCA_963782275.1). Classification (GTDB taxonomy): domain Bacteria; phylum Acidobacteriota; class Terriglobia; order Terriglobales; family Acidobacteriaceae; genus Bog-257. The sequence goes on from CAWAJA010000022.1 coordinate 1,016,382, forward strand.
CCACTTCCGAGTCAAAGACTCCGCTAAAATGTGGGTCGCTCGTCGATCCGGAAAAAATCCAGCAAGCGCTCGAATCCCATCAGCCGATTGAATTCACGTCCCGGGTCTTGCTGGCCGACCCCAGCAACATAATCCCCGACCACGAACTGATGATCACCAACATCGGGGTCGTGGAAGACTCCACCCGTACATGGGACCCCTGCACGCAAAGGGGCAAACTGATGGGACCCTGGACCTTCGGGGCGCTAATGACCGCTATCGCAAACGATGATCCAGCGACCCACTTGATCGGCGACCAAATGGTGCAGAATTATTTCCACAGAAGATCGATTTCTCATTCACAAATCGCAATAAGTGCCGAAGGAAACGGGCAGGATGGGCGCACCTTGATTTACAATCGTGCCGTCAGGCAGGCGAGATCATGAAAAGACTGCTCGTCATAGTGGCATGTCTTGGCATTGCCGTTTGGATTGTGGGATTTGTAAACGGCAAGCGTGAGGCGGTGCGAAGGGAGCGTCTCCTGAGCCAAGCCTTAACGCTGGAGCGGGTGTCTTACGAACTCAGTAATATTGCGATACCCGGTAAATGTCCGTTACTGGTTTTGGCTGCCAACAACGTCACCGGAGGCTCCCAGGGGCCTTATTCCTTGGAAGTATCCGGCATTGAGGTTACGAATAACTCACATTCGGATCTGCTTTCCTATCAGATTGAGTGGATCGTCTACCGGGTTGGCAAAAAAGCCGCAAGACTCACCGCGGTGCATGTGTCCAAGCCGTTCGGCACGATCCTGCCTGGTGAATCGGACGCATTTGATAAGTTGCATCTTGCGGCAGACGCCGACTTTGGGTTTAAGGAGGTGTCTGGGAGACTGAGTTACGCTCGTTTCGCAGATGGAACAAGTTGCCAGCTAGCCGAACCGCCTGGTGTTCAGTATGACTCAGGTGCCTCTTTCGAGTTTTAGGACTGCACCTCTCACCCCTCAGCACCACGGCACAGCACACAATGCGCATGAGCGAGTATGTCCTCCGACACGGGGAAATTCTCCACTTCTTCTTTTTCATGCGGCTTGCTGCCGACGGATCTGTCGCTCAGGCAGACGCGCATTTCGGACGCAGGCTGAGGTCCGATTGTTGCGCAGGGTAACGGGTCGAATGTGTACCGCGTAGTTTAGAAAAGTCTAGGCTCTTGCGTCCAATGCCTTCGGTAGAATGGTTGCTCTCGTGCCACTTCTGTTTCATAATCGTGGGCCTCTAACAAGCGCTCTGGTTCCCAAGACTCTGGCATGCCACTTCGCACCGCTGTACGAACAGAAGTCCTCCAGCGGTGAGGAGAACAGATGAAGCGTCGCAAATATTCGTCGCGCGCGGCAGTTAGGTTATTGGTGTTAGCTGCCATAGTACTCACCTTCAAGGCACAGTCGACAGTCGCGCATGCCGGGCTCCTTCCTATACAACTGGCGATGATTCCCGCCGCTACGGCGCCGATTGATGCACTAGTCGGCCAAGCAAGCATGACGGCCCCCGAGCAGAGCGTCGACCTGCCGCCTATCGAAGAATTCATTCTCACCCCTCCCAATCCCGTTGGCGGGGCCTACAAAACAACCTTATCGTTGCGGTTTGCAGAACGCTCTGCCGAGCGCCTCTCGCCAATGATACCGATGGCGCTGGGCAGCCAAAATGTGACGCTGCAGCGTTCCGCCGATGAACCTGGCTTATACTCTGCCGCAGTCGACTTCAACTGGGAAGCGCTTCGCGCAAGAACAGCGGCGACGGCAGAAGTTAGCCGCCAGTGGAACGCAGGTCCCGGCATTTCAAGGGCACCGTCTTCTCGGCATGGAGCGGATGCAATTCGTCGATCCGGAAAAGATCCAGCAAGCGCTGCGAATCCCATGAGCCGATTGAATTCACGTCCCGGGTCTTGCTGGCCGACCCCAGCAACATAATCCCCGACCACGAACTGATGATCACCAACATCGGGGTCGTGGAAGACTCCACCCGTACATGGGACCCCTGCACGCAAAGGGGCAAACTGATGGGACCCTGGACCTTCGGGGCGCTAATGACTGCTATCGCAAACGATGATCCAGCGACCCACTTGATCGCCGATCAAATGGTGCAGAGTTGGCTGAATCTATGGACGGTTCAGCAGACGGTTAACCACTTCCCAGTCTCCTTCCGCTTCGGCATGCTGGGTGTGCTACGAAACTGGCGGCTGTTTGCTCAAGACAAGAACGGGTTGGTGGACGTCAGTCAGGCTCCATTCCAGCTCAATGCCATTGTGAACCGCATTGACTTGTCGCAGCCTTCCAATCCCGCTGGCGAGCTGAGGTTCGTGTTCGGCTATGCCCCCTGCCCCGGAGGTGGAGCGGAAGGGAGGCCGGCAACCTTCAACGTCATCCTGGAATATCGCGTCCCTCTGGCGCAATGCAGTTACGCGAAGATGTGGCACAATTTGGACCTGTTAGTGGGCTCCAGGTTCAACCCCGCCCTGCAAGCTATTACCGACCAGGTGGTGACCGCCGGCGCCAGCCAAAACTTGAGTCAAGTAAGGACCAACGAAAACTTTACCTCGCAATTCGCGATCTGGGAGCAGAGGCAGTTCATGCTCAGTTCAGGTGCGTTGGTCGAGGTGCCCGTGCCGCAAACTCCCAATGGCGACAACGCTGCTGGAAGAACGGACTTCAACGCCACAACCTGTACCCCGAGCTCGAATTGTCAGGCAGGCGTGCTGACAAACTACATCAATCAAAACCAGCAGGACATACTGGACAACAACTACACGGTACCGCGGAGCTTCCCAGGCCCGGATTCGCCTTTCCTTGGGGGCTCGGCGTTGAACGGACCACTCGACAACCAACTGGTGTACTGGCAGGGTGATCCTCCTCCCAGTCGCAACGGCGCAAGGAGCATCTTTTCCGAGAACACCTGCAACGGCTGTCACGGAAGAGAAACGTTCGTTCACTTTCGACAAGTGGAGAACCGTCAGGCTGGTCCTCCTGGCATTTCGGCGCCCTCTATCGTTTCCGCATTTCTGGTAGGATGTTCCACCTCTTCCCAGGGCCATCCGTTGACAGACCAGACGGGTCCTTGTCCTCCGCCGCCCACCAACACTTGCAACCTGCAAAATACGCTGAAGCACGACCCTCCCTGCAGCTCATGGGTGCAGGATCCAGGCGACCCATCCGGTAACACCGTTAACCAGTTTGCGGAAATATCGAGGCGGGCGCAGATACTGTCCACCATTCTGAATGGCTGCAGTGCCGACGGAATTCTGCAATCTCTGGCTCCCACCCGCTTGAGTTCGGGCCACTGACGCACAGACGCGGCCCTACCTCATGAAAAGAGTCGAATGGTCGAATCGCACTTCATCCTAACGTGTGGGCAAGATTGAGAAGCACAAAGGAAAAGCGGGAGGGCCCTATGCCCTCCCGCAAACTGCTCTCAGGTTGATGTTGGATCCCGTGAGCCCTGAATGCAGCGCCCCCTACGAAATCAAAGCATAAGTAGGCTTTGCACGCGCGGGCTGCGCGGGTCGATGTCCATCCTCGTTTTGGGTGTCGGCCTTTATTTTAGGTCTTGCACACCAACAGATCAGCATCGGTCGCCTGGCCGTGAAATCGGTCTAGCCCGCTTGCACTCTCCGCTTTAAGTCGGGCCTGCCTGCCAAATCCTCGCAAGGGCCTTCACGAATACAAGTTTTAGCTCTCGTGACCGGGCGTTTCTCGCAGCGTCTTGCAACATTACGACTAGTTGAGGCAGCAGTACTGATGAATCTCGGTTCCATCCTTCAGGACGAATCGCACCGCCCCGTCCGGTTCAACGATCCTCGTGGCCGGCCAGCGGTCGGGCGGGAAGCTGGCGTCCATCGCCTTGACGTACTGAGGTGAGTGCCGGGTGCGCCAAACGGGGTCGAGATGGGTGGGCAGGTAAACGGTGCGATAAACAGTTCCCGCGAATGCTGTTCATTGACCCCGCCGGCAATCTCTACGGAACTGCTTTCGAGAGCGGACCCGGCAGCGGAGGGACGGTTTTTGAGCTGACGCCTGTTGGATTAGGCTGCCTTATACCTCCGGGAATGCCGGACGGCGCCTGGAGCTACGAAGTGATCTACAACTTCGGCAGGGGCCACGGTTCGAAGTCGGTTGGACTGTCCTTGGGTAAAGACGGTGTGCTCTATGGCACGACTCCGGCGGGGTGGAAACCCGGTGTACGGTGACGCCGGCGGCTACGGCAAGGCCGTCCCGGTTGGAATAAGCTGGTCGGAGAAAGCAATCGAGCACGAAGTGTTATTTGCAACCGGAGGATTCGGCTCCGGCGGGGTGGAAACCCGGTGTGCGGTGACGCCGGCGGCTACGGCAAGGCCGTCCCGGTTGGAATAAGCTGGTCGGAGAAAGCAATCGAGCACGAAGTGTTATTTGCAACCGGAGGATTCGCACCTGCGCTGATGTTGGTCGCCTGCGAATAGGCCGTCCATCCGGCAACCCCGCCTTGTAGTGTTTCGCTTCCAGTGCCTGGCTTAGAGTGGAATCAGGCAACATTTCTTGCCGGTTAAGGCGCGCCCTCGGCATCGGGATCCGCCTGCTTTTCTCTTCCCACACTGCATCGCTAGACCTCGCTGTTTATGCGGCCCTCCATCGCTAAGCGACGGGGGTGGGGGCCTTCGCTCCCGGACCTGCGGTGGTCGGCCTGCGAGGGGCCATCGGATTGTGAGTGCTATGGCGATATTACGTAAATTGGGTGTATAGTTGCGGCTCCTTGCGGCCAAAACTCAGATCTGGAGTCGACGACATGAAAACGACGGCCAACTGTCTTTTGCTACTACTCCTGGTGATCGCTTCGACAGTCACAGCACAACAACCTTGTGGCGCACCCGTCACGTCGTTCACCAATTGGGCACAGTTTGGTTTTTCCTCCTGCCGCACGGCCTTTAATCCCTATGAGTTCATTTTGAGTCCCAGCACGGTCGGTAGTCTGGGTGTCAAGTGGAGCTACGCCACCGGCAGCGATTTGTATTCCTCGCCTGCGGTGGCGAATGGGGTAGTCTATATCCTTTCCGAAGACGGCAACGTCTATGCGCTGAGCGCCTCCACGGGCGCCCACCTGTGGAGCCACTTCACAGAACAGGGCGGTGTTTCCGCGACTGCGGTAGCCAATGGGACGGTTTATGTCGGCGCCCAAGACCACAAACTCTATGCTCTGAACGCATCTACCGGCAATTTAGAGTGGAGCTACACCACTGGCGCCGAAGTGTATGTCTCGCCCACGGTGGCGGATGGGGTAGTGTATATCGGTTCCTACGACGGCAACCTCTATGCGCTGAACGCGTCCACTGGCGCTAAGCTATGGAGCCACGACACCTGTAACCCTTACGGGGCTTCGGCAGCGGTGGCGAACGGGGTCGTTTATGTCAACTGCGAGTTCCACGTTGATGCGCTGAACGCCTCCACTGGAGCTAACCTGTGGAGTTTTTACACCGATTATCCTTCTTCGCCGGCGGTGTTGAATGGGGTGGTTTATTTCACCGCCGAATACCCCGACTGCAACGCCTATGCGCTAGACGCTTCCACTGGCGCCAAACTGTGGAGCCAGAACGACGACTGCTATGGAACTGCGCCGGCGATCGCGGATGGGAGGGTCTATTTTGGCTCCCTCAACACGATCTTTGCGCTGAACGCCTCTAACGGCGATTCTTTGTGGAGCTACACCGCGGGCGACTACATCTTCAATCCGACGGCGGCGAATGGGGTAGTTTATTTCGGCTCCCAGGACCACAACGTCTATGCGCTGAACGCCTCGACCGGGGCGAACCTGTGGAGCTACACCACCGGGGACCTTGTGCTTTCCTCACCCGCCGTGGTGAATGGGGTGGTCTATGTAGGGTCTTGGGATCACAACGTGTACGCCTTTGGCCTGCCGAGTCATTGAGTCGAAGGTTAACGACGGAAGTTGGTCATGGCTGGCGATAACAGCCCATTACACAAAAAAGTAATCCTGGATCTGTTTTTTGAGTGGAAATCATGTACTTACAGCACAATCCAATCTCCTAAGACCTTGCCCTTAATACCTGTGACTTAGAAGCCCCGCTCACGAAGGATTTTCGGCACACTCAAAGGGCGTTGGGTTGTCTAGCGCGCGTTTTCCAAAAACGTTCTGTACAGGAACTGCACAAATACTCAACTTCTCGGCACTAACGTCCCGCGTTTCGGCCTTTCCAAAACGACTTGGTTTTGGAAGGGACCAATTTTGGAGAGCCACTTTCCGGATTGCCGACCAACCGCCCAGGATGACCACGACGCCCAAGAGAAACGTCAACATTGGCGTTCTGGACCGCGGGACATTCATACCGTTCTCCAAATTGTGAGAACAATTGTAGCCTCGGAAATTAGGCCTTTTTGTCAACGCCTGTCAGTAGTCCGAATCGATAGGCCAACTCGGAGGAAATCCACACAATCAAAGAAGCTGATTCTTCCCTACGGGATTGTTGACGGTAACAGGCCATAGCGCTCACCATCCTAATCCGACCCGAGCCCCAGTCAAAGGCTGCAATTCGTGCGCGGCGTGCCGTACGTCCGATTCTGCGGCACAGGAGGCCGGCAGCTCGCCGCTTCTAGATCGCTAGAAACGATGCCTGGGCAAGAGCTAGAATGCCCGCACGGAGGGTCTCGATATGCCGATCCCATTTTCTTCTGCAGTCGCGGCCAACCATCACAAGGAGGAAGAACTGAGGTGGTCAAAGTCGGAGCGGGCGATCGCCCGGCGAGCCTTCGATCATGCTCTGAACCAAGAACTGCAGGAGGCGATTCAGCAGGCGAAGCAGATGGCTGCCGAGGTCAAGGCACCCTACGAATTATGGGAGCTGGAGCACCATCTGACGCAGCACCGGAAAGAGATCGATCGCAAGTACGAGTATCGAGGCTCAAGGCTCAGGTACGTGTTCGGGTCGCTGCTCCACGAAGGACGCCTCACTGAGCATGATTTACGGGGCCTGCACGAAGACAAACTTGAAGCGATCCGCTCTTATGCCGATTTCTTGGCCAAGGTGGACGTGGATGCATGAAAGGGATTCAGTTCGGCTGGGCGGTTCAATCAAAGTGTATGCAATCAAAGTAACGCTGCTTGGGATAAGGCCGCCTGTCTGGAGGCGCATTCTGGTTGATTGGGAGATTACCCTCAGTAATCTCCACCGCACTTTGCAGACGGTTATGGGATGGGAAAACGCGCACCTGCACCAGTTCGTTTTCCCGAGCCAGGAGAGATTTGATCCGCGACATGGATCCAGCACCAAAATCGCGAACGAAAGCCGGACCAGACTTGGGGACTTGATCTGCGCGCCAGGAGCGAGGTTACTGTACGAATATGATTTCGGCGATGGCTGGCAGCACGAGCTTCTGCTGGAGGAAGTCTTGCTTGGAGACGAATCCTTCCGGCAGATTTGTGTGGCGGGCGAACGATGCTGTCCGCCGGAAGACTGCGGGGGACCGCGAGGATTTGCTGAGCTTCTCGGAGCAATGGGAGATGCCAAACACCCCGATCATGAGAATGTCTGTGCGTGGCTCGGTAATTTTGCTCCTGAGTCCTTCTCCAAAGAAGAGATCAACCGACCATTGGGTCGGAGGAAGCATGGAAGAAGTCGAGCAGCGGGATAGATGGTGAGCGCTATGGCCTGTTAACAATACACTGATACAGCTTGCACACTAACTAGCTCCTCCTTCTGAGGTGCTCAATTTCCGGCATAGCGAAGAATTTTGCATTGCCGGAAACTGCCCAATCGGGTGTAAAGTGCCATGGCCAGATTTGTGCATCGTAAGACAATTTGCATCGGCGAAAAGGAGACTCTCTCGGTGGGCAGAACACAACCTGCAACGTCCATCTTCCGCAGCAGCGTTCGGGTAACCGCGTTTGCGATTGCCCTGCTTTGCGTACTGGCGACCATCGATTCTTCGGGCGAGGCGCAGACCTTGAACGTGCTCCATGTGTTCACCAGCGTACCAAGCGGCACATCTCCCTGGGCGGGTCCAATTATTATTGGCGGCAATCTCTACGGCACCACCGACGGTGGCGGCATCGGTGACAATGGAACGGTGTTCGAGCTGAAACATCGCGGTTCTGGTTGGATTTTGGAGACGCTTTACAAGTTCCTCGGAGGCACGGACGGCAGTGGAGCCTATGCCGGCGTTGTCCAGGGTCCCGATGGCAAGCTCTACGGCGTAACCTATACCGGCGGCAACGGCTACGGCACTGTGTTCCGGGTATTTCCGCAGCCCACCATTTGCGCGGCAGCGGACTGCCCCTGGCAGGAAGAGGTGCTGTACCGTTTCCAGGGTGGTAGCGACGGCTCGCTTCCGGGCAACGAGGATGCTCTGGCCTTCGATCGTGCCGGAAACATCTACGGGACTACCCGCGGTGATCGCACTCCGGACGGCAATGCCGGTACCGTATTTGAGCTGTCGCCTTCGAGCGGCGGCTGGACGGAAACCGTACTGCATCGCTTCGTCGGCGGCGAATTGCCGTTGGCGGGTGTGACCTTCGATGCTGCCGGAAATCTGTACGGCACTACCGCTTACGGCGGGAACGGCTACGGCACTGTGTACGAGCTGAGTCCCTCAGGCAATGGCTGGGTCTATCAGGCAATTTACACATTTCACAATACGGGGGATGGCGGCAATCCTTGGGGTGGTCTGGCGAAAGACGCAGCCGGAGACTTTTACGGCACCACCACGGTTGGTAACGGTGGGACCATCTTCCAGCTCCAGCCTTCCGATGGCGGCTGGACTTTCAGCACCCTTTATCAGGGGTTCCCCTCGGATGTTGGCCCACTGGACACGCCGACTTTGGACTCGGCCGGCAACATTTATGGCACCGTGTTGAGCAATCACGAATCGAATGCGGGTTTGGTTTTTAAGCTGACGCCTTCCAATGGAGGCTGGACGGAGACCAACCTGGCGATCTTTCAGGTGAATGGCACGGCGGAATATCCCGACGGGGGCGTGGCCGTCGATTCCCAGGGGAACGTCTTCGGTACCACGCAGGAATCACCTTTCGAGTACGGTACGGTGTGGGAGATCACTCCCCACTGAGAGCTGGACGCTCGGCAACATAGCTGGCGATAAATCGCCATTTCACTCGCAATCCGCGTCATCGTTCCGGGATAGGGAGTGATATCGCCTGATATCGCCAACTAACTTCAACCCCACGAGATAAGACCCGTATTCTCAATCTGTTGGACCGCAATCTTAAATTAAGTTGACTCCTAACGATCATGGCACGATAGTTTGCTGCGTTGTCGCGGACAGCCAGGAGGACTTTATGGTGCGCACACGGAAAAATTCCAGCCCAGTAATCGCTCAGATAGCAGCCTGTTTCGCTCTCTGCTTTGCGGCAGTCATGGCGCAAGCGCAGACCTTTCAAGTCATATACAGCTTTACCGGCGGCGCCGATGGTGCGACTCCCGTCGCCGGCCTGACCATCGACCGGGCCGGCCGCCTTTATGGAACGGCCAGCGCCGGCGGGCTGGTCCTCAACGATTGCCCCTCGCAGGGATGCGGCACGGCCTTCCGGCTGCAGCCGGCCGGGGAGGGTTGGTTCCTCCTGCCGCTCTATTCCTTCAAGGGCGGCAGCGACGGATACTCGCCTGGGGCCAGAATGACTTTCGGCGCGAACGGCCTGCTTTACGGCACCACAGAGCTGGGCGGCGGCAACGCCTGCTACTACTCGACGTGCGGCACAGCATTCCAGCTGTCGCCTCCGGCGACGGCCTGCAAGAACGCCATTTGCAGCTGGAACGAAAGCGTCATTCACCGCTTTGAACCAACCCCGGCTCCGGGCAATCCCTTTCCGGGTCCGATGGTCTTCGATCAGGCGGGAAATCTCTACGGCTACGCCAACCAGGGAGCGTATTACTTCGGAGCTAACTATGAGCTCTCCCCCGGCAGTGACGGATGGACGATCGCCAGTCTCTTCAACTGGCCGGATGGAGGAGCCAATAGTGGCGTCGTCTTCGGAGCGGATGGAAATCTCTACGGACCCAACGAGGGCGCCGGCTACGGCGGCATCTACCAGCTCCAACACTCGGGCTCCAGCTGGACCCCCAACCAGTTGTTCACCATCATCGACATAGAGGACGACGGCTACCTGACTGAGGGCGGGGTCGTTCTCGATAACGCCGGCAACGTCTACGGCAGCACCATAGCGTATGGACCCAACGGCGGCGGTACCGTCTTCGAGCTCTCCGCTGGAACGTGGAATTTCAATCTGCTGTATGGCTTCAGCGGCAATGGAGGTCCGCAGGAGAGTCTGAGCATGGACTCGGCCGGCAATGTCTACGGCACGACCAACGCAGACGGCGCCCACAACAAAGGCAATGTCTTCAAACTCTCACCGTCCGCGAATGGCTGGACCTACACCGACCTTTACGACTTTACCGGCGGCAGCGACGGAGGTTATCCGATCAGCAACGTGGTGCTCGATACCAACGGCAATCTCTATGGCACCACGGCTTACGGCGGTTCCGGATCTTGCACCAGCCAGTTCAACGGTAACGGCTGCGGCGTGGTGTGGAAGATCACGCCGTAGAGCAGTGGCCAGTGGTCAGCAGGGATTTTGCATTGTGGATCTTTGCATTGTGGATCAAAGATCGGCGGCCCTTCACGATCCACGATTCACGATCAACGAACCGCGAGACAGATCTACAGCGCCGGGCCCAGCTTCACCTCATTCGGTTGGATGTCAGCGAGGGCACACCCGCCAAGGAGGATTTGATAATGCGCCCATGGAAAAGCGCATAACGAGCGTAAAATCGCCATAGCACTCATTGACACGCTGGCTGGGGTTTTAAGTGCTACCGCAACAGCAACCGACGAGAAAGGGCTTTTCCCTGCTACTCCAGCTTTGCATATTCCGTTTTCCCTGTTTCAGGATCGGGATATCGGGATCAGCGTTCGACCAAGCCGCAAGAAATGCCGCGTAACCCTCACGGGCCTTCGCGGCGTCCCCAGCCAGCTTGTAGGCGCGACCTAATTGCAGATGGGCGAGTGCGCCCAGTGGAAAGTTCGCCACGATGCCCCGATGGTCGATCATCTTTTGGAATTCGGCTGCAGCCTGCACACCGTCGCCCGCGCGCAGATACGCTTCGCCGCGGACATACACCGGGTACAGGGTTCCGTGAGACGGCGTTTGTAAGGGCTCCCCGAGTTCGTATTCGGAAGACGCATTCAGCAGTTCCACCGCTTTGTGACCATCGCCGCGATCGATGGCAATGGCGGCGCGGATGGTGGGCAGCCAGTAAGCTTGCATCATCGTGTCGCGGTCGAATTCCGCAGCGAGTTTGTCGGCAAGCGCCGAAGACTGTACTGTTTCACCGCTGCGAGCGAGGGCCAGCGCCGCTAACACCTCGACGTCGGACCTGGGGCTCAAAGCCATGGCGTCGGCAGCGGCTTTGCGGGCGAGGGCAGCGTTGCCGAACTCGGCTTCCCGCAGGGCCTCATTGACCTCCCAAAGTGCCGCTGTGTCGGTGCTTCCGTTTCGCTTAGCCGATTCCACCGCCTGTTGCGTAAGCTCACGCGCCTTCCGCAGGCGCCCATAGTAGGCTTCCGTGTCGGACTCATCGGAAAGTTGCCAATCCTCCGCGCCTGGCTTTCCCATTGCCCAGGAGGACTGCTCTTGCATCGCTGCCGGATCATTTTCCAGAAACGCCAAATGATATCGAGACAGATGAAGGTATTGAGAATCCAGGTTGCGCTTGCTTGCTTCGTCAAAGGCAGCTTCCGCGTCTTTGATTCGATCTAGAGCAACGTAAAGCTCGGCAAGGTTTCCATAGGCAATCGCGTCATCGGGCTTAAGACGGAGGCTTGCGTTGGTTTCTGCGGCTGCCTTCTCGTACTGGCCGAGGATACTGTAACTGTTTCCCAGGTTGGCATTGGGTACGTAATCCGCAGGATAAGTACGGGCCCATTCGGTATAGGTCTGAATGGCCTTATCGATTTCGCCGGTTACAAAATTAAAATAGAAGGCCTCAATGGGAAAGCGCTCCCGCTGGGTCACGCGATCGCGTAGTTCATAGGCCTTCTGAAGATTCTCCTTGGCCAGGTTGGGCTGATTCAGGTTGGTGTAGCTGGCGCCCAACGAGGCGTAGGCGATTGCAAAGTCCGGGTCCAATTCGATCGCTCTTTTCGCGTAGGGAATCGACGCGGCGTCCCCCCGTTCTCGCTGTACTCTTACCCCCTCGCTGTACTGCTTCAAAGCTTCTAGAGAGGCGGTTGTCGCCTCATCCAGGGGCTGGTTGTATTTTGTGACCGAGGCTAGTGACTCGCCGAGTTTTTCGCGCAACTTCGCGGCTGCCTTCCCCAATACGCTGAGCACCTCTTCTTTGCGATCCGCCGTTGCCTGTTCCTCAGCGAGCACATCGCCGGTTTCGCAGGATGCAGCCTGCAGCCCCAGGACGTACACTTTACCGAGCGCAGAAACGGACCCTCCGATGTAGGCCTTGGCATGCGCGCGTTGGCAGACTTCGCGTGCCACGTCGCTCGTGAGTTGAGTAGTCGGCCGACGAGTCATCATGGTGAGGGTGGCGCTGGTTCAGCGGTACTGGCTGCCCACAATTCGTGCTGCAGTCGCCTTGGAGCGCAAAGATCCAAACCGTGCTGTTGAACTATTAAAGCCGACCATTGCGGTGGACCTCGCTGCGGTCAACACCGGCGTCAATGTGTTCCTGTGTCCTGTTTATTTGCGGGGAGAAGCCTATCTCATGCTGCATGACGGCAATGCGGCGGCAGCGGAATTTCAGAAGTTTATCGACCACTACGGGCTGCTGACGAACTTTCCCTGGGGAGCGCTGGCCCGCCTCGGCCTGGCTCGCGCCTACGCTCTCGACGCGGCGACCGACCCCGCCGCCCGCGACAGGGCCCGCACCGCGTATCAGAATTTTCTGACCATCTGGAAGGACGCCGATCCCGACATCCCCATCTACCAGCAAGCCAAAGCCGAGTACGCACGGCTGCGGTGAAGGAAGCGAATAGTGGCTAGTGGTTGGTGGATAGAAAAGCGGTCCCTCCACTCGGGCTGAAGCCCTCGGTTGGGATGACAATCTTTTTGGGGGATGGAAGAGGTCAAAACGTTCGGGGGAAAAAGAGTGGGCGGCCGATGAGACCGCCCCTTGTGTTTTGGCTGAAAGCTGAAAGCTGACGGCTGACAGCTTCCTACGCCTGTGCTGGCCGCTCGGGTGAGGCACAGTCGCCGGGTGGACCGCCTACTCGCAGAGTACCAACATCAGCGCAGGTGCGAATCCTCCGGTTGCAAATAACACTTCGTGCTCGATTGCTTTCTCCGACCAGCTTATTCCAACCGGGACGGCCTACACGGTAAACTTCATCAATTCACGCGCGTCCAAGATTCCCGGGTTCCCTTCAAACCTGGTGCACCTACGGCGGGGCGGCTGGAACCATCGACGTGTCCCAGGGCACCCCAACCGGAAACTGCGGCACGAACGGGGTTGTCAACAAGAAGGGTGGCAGTCAGCGCGTTCAGCGGGGCGAACCTCTACAGGGCGACTTTGGTCGGCACTAACCTTGAAGGAATAAATCTGACGGCCTGTTCCGTGTACGGAATCTCCGCGTGGGACGTAAAGCTGGAAGGAGCCATCCAATCGAACCTGGTGATCACGCCTTTTGGTGAATCCCCGATCCAGGTTGACAATCTCGAAGTGGCCCAGTTCAAGCTTACCCTCAATGTCCTCCACATCGGCTACCATGTCCTTTCCACAAGTTTCCTGCACCGGAGACTGACTTGGCAGCCGAGGCACAAACAGCCTTTTTCAGCTACAGCCGCGAGGATTCCGAATTCGCCCTTCGTCTGGCCGAAGACTTGAAGGCAGCCGGTGCGAACGTGTGGCTGGATCAACTGGACATCGCGCCGGGTCAGCGGTGGGCGCGCGCGGTCCAGGATGCCTTGAACAACTGTCATCGCTTGCTGATAATTCTGTCCCCCTCTTCGGTCAACTCCACGAATGTTGAGGACGAAGTTGCGTTTGCTCTCGAGGAGCACAAGACAGTCATCCCAGTTCTCTATCGTGATTGCAAAGTTCCGTTTCAACTGCGCCCCTTTCAATATGTCGATTTCAGGACCGACTATGCTCGCGGACTCCGGGCACTGCTCGAGGTCTTGGGGGTAGCGAAACCGCCGGAACGAGGAATTCCCACGCTGCCGAGCGTGACTAAAGGCACCCAGGGAGGTGTCTGGAATGTGCGAGCAGGAGAGGAAGCGCGGCGGGAGCAGGAGCGCAAGAACGCTGCAGAGCAAGCCCGCTTGGAGGAAGGCCGCAAACGCTGGGCGGAAGAGGGTCGCCTGGAGAAGGAGCGTAGGCACGTAGCCGAGCAGGCGCGGCTAGACGCGGTGGCACCCGAGAAAATTATCGACCGGCCCGCATCGGCGTCCAATTTTCTTTCTACATCTCCGAGTTGGGTGAAAGTCGCCGCCGCGATGTGCGGAATTCTGATCGTAGCTTCGGTTTTGTATTGGGCACTGTCACGACCGCGCTCAAGTGAACAGACGGGAGAGGCTCACAAACAGCAGGCCCAAGCCGAAACGTCCAATCCTCAAGCGGTGAGCGGCAACAAGGCCGCGCAGGAGGTGAAGCCGAAACGGCAGGCTCGGAGTCAACCCAAAGGGGTGTCAAAGGATCTCAATGAATCTCCGCCTAAGGTAGCTGCTCAAAAGACCTCCCAAAGCCTTCCAGCCGTGATGCGCGTCTGTGATCCCGTTGGGACGTGCGGGACTTGGACATGGAACAACGGACACTACGATGGTGTATGGATCGGGGTTACTGCGACACTCACGGTGGTAAGTTTCAGTCCAGAGTCGGTTATTATCAAACGCACCGACTCTGGCAGTAGAGCTGGCTATGCTTACGTTTACACTGGAAAGATCTCAAGTCAGGGCGATAGCATCCTTAACGGAGAGTGGTCAGGTGAAGCAGGGAGCCGCCAAGAAGGCTCCTCGGGTCACTTCACGGCTACTTGGGGAGCGGCGCTTCGAGTTATTCCCCCTCCGGCCGTAATGCGCGTCTGTGCCAATCCAAGAGATTACAGTAAATGCAGTACTTGGACGTGGACAAACGGACACTACGATGGTTGGCGAGAATGGGGCGCGATTGCGACGATGACGGTGGAAAGCTTCACTCCGGAGTCGGTTGTAATCAGGCGTATCGACACTGGGCCACCAGGACCAGGTCACCCCGGAGCTGGCTTTACAGCAGTCTATGTGGGGCAAATCTCAAGCCAAGGCGATAGAATCCTTGATGGAGAGGTCAGGGACAATAGGGGCGGCATCGGTCGGTTCTGGGCCTATTGGGGAGCCGCACTTCGAGATCTTCCCCCAGCGAAATTGCCAGTGCGTCGCCCGTAGCAACCGCCCATCGTTTGACCGTGTCACAAACGAGATACGTACTCCGGCCCCACATGCGCTCGGTAACCGGAAGCCCCGTCTCCCAGCACCTTGGGGCTAATCTCCAGCCCGGCCCGGAACCCCAGCCCACGCCTGTTTGCCTGATCGACGCTCGCCGCCGGTTCCGCGCGCCCGGCGCTTCCAGTCCATGTCCCCCCTGCCCTGCCCGCACAGCGCCCCCGCGCCCCCGCGCCGGAGCCGGGCAGATGTTGTTCTTCCTCCATCGTGGCTATCGCGTGATCGCCCATGACCGCCGTGGCCACGGACGCTCCACTCAGACTGGCGATGGCCACGATATGGACCATTTTGGCGAGCCTAGCATCACTTAATGGCCTGGACGCCGGGCTGCAGCCAGGAAGTCGCAAAGCTAGTAAACTCCGGGAACAGGGCTGACAAAAGTCCCACGAGAGGACCGATTCCAAACGCAATGAGCTTCACCCAAAAGTCCGCGCCCAGCGTGCCGGGATCCGTGTTGGTAATGTAACTGAGAGTGGGGTCACGGTGAATCTCGGCGTAGACGAAAATTATGATTGCCGAGATCACTGCGAACAGGGCCAGAAAAGTACCTCCCAACAACGGCCGCGGATCGAAGGGATAGCTGGCAACGGAGATGGTAGCCGCGACAAACAGGAACATCATGGAGAAAGTCATGGTACGGATGCGGCCCAGAATGTTCTGAATGAAACCTACGTAGGGCAGGCAGAAGAACTCTTCCGCCGCCCGAACATGTGGTTCCAGCTCGGATGGCGACAGATCCAAAATCAGTGATCGTTTCTCTTTAGCCCAGGCCGGCTCCAAGACTTCAAGAAACACCACACCAGCAGTCTCCGCCAACTTCTCCTGGAAAGCATGCATGGCCGTGAGGTCTACGGGGTTAAGGGGCGTTTCCGTGGATTGCGTTGTTACCTGATTTTCGTGGCCATAGTGCCGTGCAAACCACTCATCAAAAGCCTCGCGCGCCTGGTCGCATGCAGTGAACAGGACGCGGACTGGCTGTACGAACGTTTTGTCGACTTTCGGGTCGAATTTGAATTCTTTCCAAAAGAAATTGACCTCGTTCTCCAGGTGCTGGAGACTCTCTTTCTCCCTCGAAATCAAGCGGTAGCGTTGCTCGATGACGTTACCGCTCATCTTCCACACCGTGCCCCAGGACATGCCCTTCAAGGCGAGGAGCGTTCGGCGCAGCGGCAGGCGGTCCAGAGCAAGCAGCAACTTGCGAAGCCGGGCCCAGATCCGCAGCAGCACCCATGCTTCGGTCAGCGTCAGGACGATGAGCAGTCCGAGCCAGACAAAGTAAAGCCATCCAACCTGTATCGGGCCCAGCATACGAACGGCGCTGGTTTGCCCCGACAACCACCAGATGATCAGGCATGGAGCCAGGAAGGACAGGAAGGAAAGCACATAGTGGAGGTTCAGGGGGAGGGCTACATGCTCGATCCTTCTGCCCCCTTCCTCCCGGTTGCACATTGGTATGGAACGTAGGTACTTCTGTGGGGGCAGCTTGGGACGGCCGGCGCTAAATAGAGCGAGGCCGCTGAGGCTGTACCAGAACCAACCGTAGAGTCCGGCGCTGAGGAGCAGTAGGGGAACCAACGGAGAAACCGCAGTGAATAAATTGACGCTGCGCCAAAACGTAAACACCGCATTGGCCCTGCCGAGCGGGGCGGTAAGCAGAACAGAGAAGGTCCATGCCAGTATGCACCCGGCGGCGAGGAAGAAGATGCCGCCCGCGAGCATGGAAAAGAAGTCGAATCCCTGCTCGGCCTCCGTAGCTTCCTGGTTTGTTTTGGCATTCTTCCTGCTTTTTATTCTGTTCTTAATCCTCTTTATTTCGGCATGAATTCTGTCGTTTATCCTGTTCTTTATGTAGTCTTTGTTATTCCTAATTTTGTCCATCCTTGTGTACTTTGATCTGGTAGGCCCACCCTTTTTCGAGACGTCGATCCCTACAGGCCTTGGGGAGTGTCTCCAATTGCGAGGCAAGAGGGCGCGGTAGTTTAGGACCAGCGCTGCCCACGACAGGCAAAACACCACTGCGCAGTAGGCGATGTCCCGGGTTGGCTGTTCCAGAGGAGGACGAGGAGGGAGCGGAAGGACGCCAGTCATAGTCCCAACCAGGATCGCCATCAGCCCCATGAGGGTGCAGCCGATAAAGATCAGCGCCTTATGCTGCCAACGCGGAACGGGCGCGAAATATGCGAGGCTGCGGGATAAATGTATCGATAACTCTCGCCACTGCGTACTAAACCGCTTAATAAATAGAGAGGCGTGCGAGCCGAAAACACAGCAGAAACAATGCCAGCAGCACCATATCAGGATGGCGACACAACAGACGAACATCGAAAGCGGCAGACCGCGGAATTTTGCCGGCTGGTATTTCGCTCCCGTTTCCACGCAGGGCAAGGTACTGGATGCTGTTGATGCAGGCGGGTCCTGGCGACATGCAGTGAGAGCACTGCCCTCATTGCCTTTTTGTCCAGCGACGGTACCCTCGTCAAGGACCGCAACCGGCCAGAGCTGCTCGTTGCCAATGACGGAGAGCCAGGTAGGAGGTCTGGTCGCCATGGGGTCCGTCGGTGTGGGCGGCTCGGGCAGCAACCAGGAGGGCGGGGCGTAGTCCTGAACTACCACGGAGCTGTTCTGGAGGGAAAGTCTGCCGGCTCGGCCGCGCATATCTTCCTGGTTCACATCGATCAAGAAGCGGGTTGCCAGGTATAGCCCTTCGACGAAGTCCTCCGCGAAAGCTCGATGGCTGTGTCTGCTTTCCGGCTTTTGCCAGTACGTCCAGTCCTGCTGCCAGGTGAGCAGTGGGTAGGTGGTGAGCGTCATGGTTCCGCGGAACCCGGCTGTCTCGCTACTGCGACGGAAGAGCAGATCGGCGCTGGTCAGTATCACTCGTCCTTGCGGATAGGCCCGCGACAGAAAGCGCGTCAGGAAGACTTGATCGAGGGAGTTGCTGCTGCGCAGAACAATGAATTGGATGTCGTGCGCCTTAAACAGATTGGTAATCCCAAACAGCGTGGCCTCTTGCGAAAGAGGCGTTTGTTTGCCGCCGTAGCTCCGAATCGTGTCCCGTTGCCGACCGGGGGATTCCCCCAAATCGACCGTCAAGCCCAGACCCGTGCCGCCCGGAGACGAGCCGCCGCCGGGCGACTGTTGTTCGTAGGCGGAGCGTAGCGCGGCGATGTCACGCGGGTAGTAAAGATAAAGTGGACCATGTACCTCGGCAGAGTCTTCGGCCGGGTTATCGCAGTGAGGAAGCCATTTGTTCGGGCCGCCATCGCCAGCCGGCTGCGGCGTACCTCCTACCGGCGGCCGTGAGAGGGTGCTGGGAAAGACCCCATAGGCGGTCTCGTCTTCAGAGATGATCGCCAGTTTCCCAGTGTCATAACCCAGATTGTTCAAATAGTGGCAATAGCGGTCGATCATTACGTCATCGTTTTCCTGGAAACTGTAAAAGCGGCCATGAGAGTTCTTCTCCAGGAACTTGTGGAACCAATCGATGCCGGGCTTCGAAGACACGCTGCCACTGAAAATCGTCAGCGACTTGGCTGGCGCAGCCGCCGGCGCGTTCTTCACGCCGGGCGGCTTATTCGAACTTAGGTTGCAAGGATTTCCGACGCCGTCTTGCGCCGGGTTCGAGCCATCGATCGCGAGCTCACTACTGTTGATCAGGCAGTTCGCAGCCAACGCCTGCGCCAGGGAAGGAAGGGAACCGGAGAAATACGGACCGAGAATTCGGACATCGTCTCCAACGCTCTGCGGAGAGACTGATCGGATCCAGGCAACTGCATTCTTGAATTGTTCCAGGTTGATGCCTCCGGTCGGGTTCTCGCCGACCACAAAGACAATCAGTCCCTGGCTATACGGGGCTGGGACGCAGTCGTCAGCGCTGCAGGAAGTCCACGCGCTGGATGGAGGAACCGCACCGCGGAAGACCACCACTCCCGGCTGCCTGTTCTGCAACTCCAGCAGTACGTCCGCTTTTTGCTGGTCGGTCAGACTGCCATACGTTCGGGTCTCGTCGTTCCATGGCAGCCAGGACCCATCGTAGTTGTAGCCCTGGTCCTGGGCCGCCTGTTGCAAAGCCTCCGTCAAGCGGTCGAACAGCATAGAAAAGTGCGTGTGTACAGGATCGGGGAGCGTAGCAATGATGTAGCGCACACCGGGGGTTTGCAGCAGGTGCGATCCCTTCAGTCTTCCGACATCCTTCGCCGGATCTTCCTTGCAGGAGTCGGGGGGCGCATTGGATGCATCTGGAATGAACTCGGCGATCCGTTGGTTGATCTCCCGGCATGGAGACTGGAGGTTTTGAAGCGAGGGTTCGGGTATCGCGCCATTCGTCGGCGCATGCGAAGACTGGCCGGACTCGGCTGTGGACGACGTCCCCTTGACGGCGGGCCGGACAGAAAACCCGAAGATCGTAATCACCGTAATGGCTATCGCGCCGAGTATTCCCGTGTTGCGGTTCATCTGCCCCCCTCACGGTGACCGCCTTCCTACAGACAGTGAAGGCTCGTGTTTTAAGGTTGACTAGAACGTATTCGTGCTAGATGTTTCGAGGGGGAAAACATTAGACCAACAGGTGCAGATTGTTCAATGGCCCGAAGGTGACTCACTGTGGCAGGTGCGCCTTCCGCCGGGCAGAGAAAGCGCGTAATGCTAATGACAGCAAATTGATCATTGTGGCCCACAGCATGGGTGGGAACATTACCTATGACATACTCAGCTCCTTCGCAAAGGATCTCCACGTTGACCTATTTCTCACCGTTGGCTCTCAAGTGGGCATGTTCGAGGAGTTGAAGCTCTTCAAAGCCAGCGATCCAGGCGTCAAAGGCCCCGCGACGGTGCCGCGACTCAAGAATGTCGATAAGTGGATAAACGTTTTGGATCCGAACGATGTTCTTTCTTATTCGACAGGAAAGATTTTCGCTAGCTCCAAAGACACTACGTTTGACAATCAAGCTCCAGTGTGGGCAGCGCACACCACGAGTGGTCGTCCCAACTGGCCCGAGATCACGTTTTGGGCGCATGATGCTTCCCACACTGCATTGCTAGACCTCGCTGTTTATGCGGCCCTCCATCGCTAAGCGACCGGGTGGAGGCCTTCGCTCCCGGACCTGCGGTTGCGGTTCGTCACTGGCACGATGCCGCAATGTCGCGGCACTGTTCCCTGCACTCGCGCAGCAACTGCTGAAGCAATCTTGCTTGGAGTTTCGCCTGTGCCGAATACCGGCCGTGCTTCCATTTGGCCAGACGTGAACGGGCCAAGCCTCTCTTTGTGCGTGGGCCCGTGCTGGCGCCACCGTGCATCCGGCAACGCCCATTGTGCATGGCTGGTCCCTTGCACGGTGCGCCCTTCCGCGTCTTGGCGCCGCATCGTGGTGCGGTGCTGGGATCTCCGGTTGGATTACCGTTTTTCAACCACCCAAGCCGCTTTGCATGGGGTTCATTGATCGCCATTTTCCTTATCCCCTGCCCCCCGGTCTCGACTTCTCGCCGTTACGGAGCCTACAACAGCCTGGCCGCCACTGTGTACATGGACGTGCTCGACAGTGCAGTGCTGTTCCCCTTTGCTGCGATATTTTTTCAGCGTCTCAACCTGCGTGGCGAATGTCCGCAGCAGCCGATCGGCGCGATTTGTAAATAGCTCTATGCCCGCGGGGGTCTGCCCTTCCATTGCTGCAGTCGCCAAGAAAGATGATCGAAGCCAAAGGACGAATCTCCCGTGGGCAAGATCTTCTGGGAGGCCGGCTGAACCGCAGGATCAGTTGCACGAAGGCCAGGCGAACATTGTTCATAGAACCCGCGCCGAGCGTGCCCGCAGCCGCGCGCAGACCACCCAGGGGCTTGCTGCGAGTGCTGAGTTCCGCGAGCAAGTCACTGATCTCCTCAGGCAGCCTCACGAGCGAACGGGCGGTGGCGCCGTCGGCGAAGTGATAGTCCTCCCAGAGATAGCGGAGCATTTTAACGAGATGAGATTTGCCGCTGCCGAAGAAGCCGCTGACCCAGACGGCCTTCTGCTCCTCGCGCCCAAGTCCATCGAGGTACGCCCTAAGTATCCTCTCCAGTCCACGGGCGTACTCGCCATCACAGACAAAAGTCTCCAGCTCGAAGCGTAGCGTCTTGATTTGGCGCTGGTCATTGCCGATTTCGGAAACCTTCGAGACGCCGTTATTGAGCAACTCAAGGGTTGTTGGATCGCGGAAGTAGAGTTCTCGGTTAGTCATGGGGTGATAAAGCTCCCAGCTGAAGTGATGGGAACAGCCATGTAATTGAAGCCATCGCGCGCGTCCATGAAGCGATAGACGTTGTTCGTGTATTCACCCGGAAAGAAAACAAGGATACGTCCGGGCACGTTATCTTCGACCCGTTCAATCAGGCTCGAAACCCGTATAAAGTCGAACAATGAAGCCAGTCCAGTGACAGCCACGACGCTGCCGGAATTGGCCTCTTCGCTGGAGCAAGCCTGATTGACAAGGATAGCGGCGCGAACTTCAAGGTCACTACCCGCCCGCAAATGCTGAGGACTTTGAAAGATTGACTCCCGGTATTTGTGCGTCGCCAGATATTCTGGGAGCAGCCGTGTAAAGTCAACATTGGTCCATCCGTGATTGGCCTCTAGCGTAAGTGCTTCAAACTGCGGGAGCCGAGCCCGCACCCGCCGCTCTTCGGCCGGCGGGTAGACGGCAAACCAGATGCGCTGCTTGCCAGAAACACTGAGCGACCAAGGCAGTCGAACTTGCCGCGAATAGTTAGAAAGGAGACGGTCAATGGTGCTCACGGCTGGGGCTCCTGAAATTCAGCAAGCAGCGAAAAGCTCAATTCAACCACTTCACCCACCGCACGCAGGGTGAGGAGTCCAGCCCGATGGGCCTCAGTGCCCAAGATACCTCCATGACGGCCGGGGTGGTGGCTCGTAAAAGCGGATCACGCGCCCAAGCTACTTGGAAGGCCAAGAGCGGTAGACTTGCGGCGTCGATGGCTCGCAGTTTTCGCAACAGCCCAAAGATGGGCGTCGCTTCATCGAGAGCATACAACTCGCGGAGGCGTCGCTGTGACTCTCTGCGGGTGCTGTCGGTGGTCTTACCCAGCACGTTTCGCTCAAGAATAGCCTCTCGGTAATCGGCAGCACTGGAGCCCTTTGGAACGTCATCCAAAACTGCTCTGAGTTCCGCGAGCATCATCGTTCGGCTAATGTGTGCGCCGCCAGAAGAAAACTTGAAGCCGAATCTCTTCAATGGTGGTGAGGCAGCAGGAAACCCGAGCGAGGAGGAGCTGCTGGCCGATAGCAGGAGATCGTCGAGTCGGTTCATTGTGATCTTCGCGCAAGTCGCAGGGAGGAAGTCAAGTACGACCGTCTCAATAAACAGCTAATTATTGAAACGACAGTTGCATCACTCTAAGTCACTGAAAACACGCCGCAGGGGGTCCTCGTTTTTGGTAGGGTTTTTTGGAACGATTGCCGGATACACCAACTTGGTCGTGGATGTTGCTGCCTACCACAATGCATGGCGTTCATTGAGAAACCAGTCGCACTCGGCGTTACGCTTCGTTCGCACGTCTGCACGAGCATTACACGCCGCCCGACGACCAGACCTCCATCGTTAAGCGACGGGGCTGGGGGCCGCTGCTCCTGGACTATGTGCCGCTCAGAGCGCCGCGAGCTTTCGTCTTGCATACCGCGACAGACCTGACTGCCATCCTCCTAATAACTGATCGTCACAGGCGAAATGCTCTGGGTCTTTCCATTCTGTATCCCCATGAACTCACAGATCAGCTCGTGTTTCTTGCCATCGATGGTGACTTTCAGATAGCCGAAACTACTGCCACTGTTCAAGTCGTCGTAGTAATCCACCTGGGCCGAGTCTCCCTTTGGAAACGCGTACGACCCCGGTGTCACCGCCGGGAAGGGCGTATTTTTGGGCGCCTGCTTCGTTCCATCGCAGGCTTCGAACAGCTGCTCCAGCGGAGAGTGCCCGCCACAACCTGCAATCACGCAAGGCATCTTGGTTCCATCCGCGAACGTGTAAGTCAGCCGCTCGAACAAGTGGGCGTGCGCCGAGAAGATCGCATGCGGACGCTGCCCGCTGTCCTTGAACGCCTGTTGTAGGGCTTGCGCCAGGTAAGGCACATCGTAGTTGTTAGGTGCGGCAGGGCGTTTTCCCTTGGCCGCAGGCCCACCCTGCGACTGGTCTCCCCGGACATTGAAGTTGCTTGCCCCCGAGTACGGGGGATAGTGCACCGTTAACAGCACGGCCTTCCTCGGGTCGCCGGCCTTCTTGTTCATCGCCTGGGCGTTCTTGAGTTCTTTCACCAGCCACTGATACTGCGGTCCCTTGGTGAAGTTCTTCGAGGTGTACTGGGTCGGCTTGTCGAGAATGCCGCCGTTGGCGATATTCGAGTACAAACCGATGATGTACGCATACGGAGTATCGAGGCTCCAGTAGATGTACGGCTGGATCGTCTGCCGCCGGAACTTGGGGCCCGTAGGAGGTTGCACCGTGTCGGCGCAGAAGAAGCCGAAAAAGTCGTGCAGTGCCTGGATCTTCTCCTTGTACTTGCCGTCGTGATTGCCCGCAATCGCGAAGATCTTTTTAGGGAACTTCGCATAGGGACCGAAGAGCTGGTTGTCCCACAGTGATTGCGTATAGGCTTTCTCCGGCCCTTCTCCCTCGGTGTCGCTGCCCGAGAGCGTATAGATCATGTCGCCCAGGTGGTAGAAGAACGACAGATCTGTAGCGTTCGCCACTGCCGCGCCGACGGCCTTCGTATTGGTGCCGTTTTTCGGATCGCCCGAACATCCCACCATGGCGAAGCTCATCTTGCCCGACGACAGGATCTTCTCGTTCTCCTCCGGATCGACCGCGCTGAGATACAGTAGCTTCTGGTCTGCCGGTGGATGCTTCACCTGGGTCACGTCGGTCCACACACCGTGCTCGGCACAGGAGTTTGGGGTTTTCGGTTGCCCGCCTTTCTTGCCGCCCTTCGTACCACTCTTCTTGGAATCGACGCTCGTCGGCGTCGCCAGCGACGCATGTTTCTTCTGCTTCTCTGTCGAATGGTCTTTCTTCTCGCCCTTTCCGGCGTGGTCTCTCTTGTGACCCTTCCCCTTGTGATCTTTCTTATCGCCCTTCTTCAGTTTGTCCTTCTTATCTTTCTTGTCCTCTTTGTGATGTTTGTCTTTGTGTGCCTTCTTGGACTTGTCTTTGGCAGCTTTATCTTTCGCCATATTTCGCAACTCTCCTCGCTCACACAGTTCCTGATACGGAGCAACCCTGCGCACCATTATTCCCTCAATCTGCAACAAGTCAAGTTAAACCTGGAAATAAAGATGGTAATGTTCTCTGCACCGAGGATTAAACCGCTCACGGCAGGTCGGGCAGTGAGAGTCGCTGTGCATATATTGGTGGATAGTTAGCTCCGTGCCACAGGCTCCACAGAGTATTGCTTGTTGGTTCCATTCATTCTCTGGCCACACCTCAATCTGGTGATCGGCGAGCGTGGCGTGGCAATCTTTGCACGCATAGTAGACGCTGCAGCACTTCATCTTGATCGCAACAATGTCGCTCGGTCCGTGATAATGTTCGCAACGGGTCTGCGCATCGAGATTGACGCCATGCACGTCTGGAAAATTTGGAACCACCGCGATCTACGCCTTTTGCCGCTCCGCCCACCTCTTCTTCATCAGCTCAGACAACTTCTTCCGGGCCGCTGCACTCATGGCAGGGCGTGTAGTTGATTTCTTGGGCGTCGCCTTGGCCGCCTTGGGCGCAGACTTACCCTGCCACTTAGCCCATCGTTTCTTCATAGCCTCGGAGATGCGTTTGCGAGCCGCTGCGCTCATCGTCCGTTGTTTCTTGCCAGTCGCGGAGGCGCCAATCTTAGCCTTAGGCGGCCGGCCACGGCGAGGTGCAATTCCAGCAGTAAGGCCCTCTAAGGTAAGAACCCTCCTCGAAGTCCAGCGCAAGACGCCGGAACTTCTGGCGGACTTGGTCGTTTCAGTCCCGGAAAAGGAACTCTATCAGCGCCCCTCGCCGGACAAATGGTCGGTGGCAGAATTGCTGACCCACTTTGCCGATGCCGAGATTGTCAGCACCTGGCGCTACCGCCAGATGATCGAGCACAACGGCTGTCCACTGCCGGGCTACGATCAGGAGTTGTGGCACAAGCTTGGCGATTACCCATCGTGCAGGCCCGAGGACTCGCTGATGTTGTTTCGCCTGCTGCGCGAGGCCAACCTGCGAATGTTCGCGCAGCTCACGCCCGAAGAGTGGCAGCACAACGGCATTCACGCTGAGCGCGGTCCGATGACCGTCCGCGACCTGGTGCTGCAAATCGCCGGTCACGACCTGAACCACTTGGAACAGATACGAAAGATCCTAGGAGAATAACCCGCGCTCGCCATCGCAACCGCTGTTTCGCATCCTCGCGCTGGAACCGCAACAACTGACAACTGGCGATTTGCAAGCGGAAGGACACCTAGTAACGAAAGATTCCTGGCGCAACCTCCACCTCGTTGGGGAACTTGGTGGCCACGTCTGGTTCCGCTGCGGGAAGTTTGGGTTGCGGCCCTGCAAGTCCCTGTTGCGCCACTTTTTCGAGGCCCCCCTCATCGCGGACGACTCTCGCCATCGTTGTTAAGCCCCGGTAAATGCTTGGGAAAACGCGCGGAGCCTGCTCGGCTGACACCTCCATGGCCTTGAGACATGCGACCGCCATGTACGCCAGCGTCGTCCCACGTTTTTGGTCCATCCTGCCCATCCGAACGTCAACCATCGACTGCGCCAGAAAGCCCCGCAGCTCGGCCGCGTTCGTTGGCGCCGGAAGGTCCTTCAGGCCATCGGGACTATAAGCGGTTCGCCGGCGACCACCCCTTCTGCCTAGTTCCGCAGCCTTGCCTGGCTTAGAGTGAATCAGGCAACATTTCTTGCCGGTTAAGGCGCGCCCTCGGCATCGGGATCCGAGTGAATTCAGCTTATGACCGGATTCGGGTGCGGCATCGGCGCTGCCATGCTCTTTTTCATGGTGCCGAGATTGACCAAGCCAGCCCTCGGTTTCGGAGCCCCCACCCAAACAAACCAGCTTTGGGTGAGGGCACCTTACCCTGGAGGACTGTACGACTCGCCTCAGTATCCATCTAGATAGTCGAGGATTCGACAGTTACCCGATCCGCAGCCCCAGGCCGCACCTGAGGTGTCGCTCAGGTCGGATGCGATTGTTATTGAACTGCCGACACCGTTTTCCAGGACCCAGGACGCAACCAGAGTGGGTATCGCGTCCGCGACCGTCTTATTCGCTGAGATCTCAGACGCAAAGTAGTCGATTCCGGGTACAGAAGACCCGCCCGAACAGTAGATTGTTACCCTGGGTTTGGAACCGTCCCTGCCGGCGGCCAGTTGAACTACAGGTTTGTTGCACGTGACCATAGTGTCCGTAGCAAAGGATTTCTGTGGGCTAACCAGCCACATAGCAGATGCAAAAATCGCTGCCAGTAGCCAGTATGTGTTCTTGAGCGCGAAGACGTTCATATTGACCTCCTTTGGTCATTGGTTGTGGCGACGGGCTGAGCTGAGCCCGTCTCCGGTTGCACTGCGGTCAAGCCGCTCCCCGCCCGGAACCGAATTCATCAATTCGGTTCGAAATCGTGCCGAGTGTGCGTCAACTGGCTTGCGGAGACAATGCACCAGCGGCAGATTGCGAGTCTTCTGTGGATCGATTGCCTTAACGGATTGAATGCAGATCAGTTACAGTCAGCCGCGGGTTAAGTATGTGAGTCTGAAGAGTCCGCGTACACTCAGCTTGGAGGTGAGACTAAACGACTAAACAGTAGTAGACTTCGTCGGAGCGTCCACTTCTATGAAGGACATGCCCCTAGGCCGCGCACGGTTCGGCGCATTCGAACTCGACCTGAAGGCTGGGGAACTGCACAGAGGCGGGCAAACTGTTCTGTTACAAGAACAACCCGTGCAGGTACTGCGGATGCTGGTCCTGAGTGCCGGCGATCTGGTAACCCGCGAAGAGATGCAGAAGAAGCTTTGGCCCAATGATACGGTGGTGGAATTCGACCACGGTATCAATACCGCAATCCAGAAGCTGAGGCAGGCACTGGGCGATTCAGCAGACAAGCCAAGGTACATCCAGACCGTAGCCCGGCGAGGGTACCGGCTCGTTATACCTGTCGAACGGCTGGATACCCCTGCTGATGCTGTGTCGGAAAGCGGGATAGTGTCGAGCACCGGAGATGGAACGGGAGAGCAGCTAAAGCTTGAGCCGGCCGCCCTGACCGGCAAGACGGTTTCACATTATCGGGTATTAGGGATAGTGGGCGGCGGGGGCATGGGCGTGGTTTACAAGGCCGAAGACTTGAAATTGGGCCGCGCGGTGGCGCTCAAGTTCCTGCCAGAAGAAGTGGATAGCGATCCGCGAGCGCTGGAACGGTTGCAGCGCGAGGCGCGCACGGCCTCGTCACTGAATCATCCCAACATTTGTACCATTTACGAGATTGAAGAGCACGATGGGCGTCCCTTCATTGCGATGGAGTTACTGGAAGGCCGAACGCTCAGGGATCGATTAGCGGCTGCGACCTTGGCAGCGGAGCCACTCCCGGTTGACCAGGTATTGAATATCGCACTGCAGATCTCGGAAGGCCTGGAAGCTGCACATGAGAAGGACATCATTCATCGTGACATCAAGCCGGCCAATATCTTTATCACGAACAAGGGCGTAACCAAGATTCTGGATTTCGGACTAGCGAAGCTCCTTCAGCCCAGTGGAGAGCAGGCCATTGCGCCGGAAATAGATGGTAGACCCGGACTTCCGATCGCGGTTGTCGCTGGCTCGGAAACGGTGAATCTCAGCCGCGCCGGTGCAGCGGTTGGTACGGCAGCGTATATGTCGCCGGAGCAGGTGCGCGGCGAGATGCTGGATGCGCGAACCGACCTTTTCTCGTTTGGAGTGGTTCTCTATGAGATGACGACAAGGTGGAGAGCATTCACAAGCGCCACCACGGAGTCTCTGCCTGATGCCATCCCGAATCGCACCCTGACGACGTCGGCGAAGCTAAACCCCGATTTGTCGACCGAGCTGCAAGATGTCATTCAAAGATGCCTGGAGCGGGACCGCGACCTGCGGTACCAATCCGCGGCAGCGATCCGCTCCGATTTGGAGAGGATCAGGCGTGAGACGCAGCAACCTTATCTGCGCCGCGGGTGGAAACTGCTGGCAACGGCCGCGCTCGTCGTAGTCGTCCTGATTACCGGCGGCCTGTACTGGCGCTCGCACAGAACTCCCAAGCTTAGTGAAAAAGACAGCATCGTCCTGGCCGACTTCACCAACTCAACTGGCGACCCGGTGTTCGACGACACATTGAAGCAAGGGCTGCGTATCCAGTTGGAGCAGTCGCCCTTCCTCGACCTTATTTCAGAGTCAAAGGTAAACGAGACGTTGCAGCTGATGGGGCGTTCCGCAGGTGAGAGGGCGACGCCGGAGTTGATGCGCGAGGTTTGCCAGCGAACGAGCAGCAAAGCCATGCTGGACGGCTCGATTGCCGCGCTGGGTAGCCAGTATGTGATTGGCCTGAGGGCGGTGAACTGCAGCACGGGCGATCTGCTTGCTGAAGCACAGGAGCAGGCGACCGGCAAGGAGACCATACTCAAGGCCCTGCATAGTGCGGCAGTCAGCGTCTGCAGCGAACTGGGCGAATCGCTCAGCTCGGTACAGAAGTACACCACCCCCCTGGAGTACGCCAGTACGACTTCGCTCGATGCGCTCCAAGCTTACAGCTTGGGGGTCAAAACTGCGGCCGCTAAAGGAGACGCTGCCGCTGTTCCCTTCTTTCAACGGGCCACGGAGCGCGATCCCAACTTCGCGATGGCCTACCTGAGGCTCGCAACCGCATACTACAACGTTAATGAGGCGAGCCTGGCGAGCGAAACCGCCGGGAAGGCCTATAGGTTGCGGGAGCGGGTGAGCGAACTAGAAAGACTGCACATCGACTCCGTTTACTACCACATAAATGGGGATCTGGAGAAGGCCGCCAAAGTGTATGAACTGTGGCTGCAGACGTATCCGCGCGAGTACGCGCCCTATCAGAACTTAGGACTAATTCACACCGAATTAGGGCAGTATGAGAAGGCCCTCACAGAATTTCGCGAGGCACGGCGACTCGAGCCCAAAAGAGTTTCCACTTATTCCAATCTTGCAGCCGTGTACCGAATGCTGAACCGTCCGGAGGAGGCCAGGGAGGCTCTGGAACAGGCGCAGGCACTCAAGCTCAATGCTCCGGAGCTAGGAAGCTTTCTCTATGATCTGGCTTTTCTCAGAGGTGACGTGGGGGGCATGGAGCGGCAGGTAAAGGCGGCGATGGGTGAGCCCGGAACTGAAGACGAGCTGCTGGCCACTCAGGCAGACACTGAAGCATACCATGGGCGCCTGCGCAAGTCGCGCGAGTTTACCCACAGGGCAATCGAGTCTGCCCGCCGTAACGGCGACGAGGAGACGGCCGCGGGCTACGAAGTTGTTGCCGCATTGCGCGAGGGAGAGTTTGGCAACGCAGAACTGGGCCGACAAGAGGCTGGGATCGCGCTGGCGATGGCTCCAGGCCTCCAAGTGAAGACGCTGGCAGCCTTGACACTGGCGCGGGCGACCGAGAGAAAGCGAGCACTCGCCTTGGCCGATGACCTGAACCGGGAATACCCATCGGCCACACTATTGCAGGGCTACTGGCTGCCAACCGTCCGCGCGGCGGTGGAACTCGATCGCCACAATCCTGCCATCGCAGTCGATCTTTTGAAATCAGCAGAGCTATACGAACTGGGGACTCCGTCGACTCCGACTAACAACGTGTATCCGTATCCTGTTTATCTTCGAGGCGAAGCTTATCTGTTAGCACGCGAAGGGAGCCGAGCTGCGGCAGAGTTCCAGAAAATCCTTGACCATCCGGGCGTGGTTGTGAATTCTCCGTTAGGTGCGCTGGCACACCTCGGCATGGCTCGCGCTTACGCGCTCGACGCCGCGACCGACCCCGCCGCTCGCGATAAAGCCCGTACCGCGTATCAAAATTTCCTCACCCTCTGGAAAGATGCCGATCCCGGCATTCCGATCTACACCCAAGCCAAAGCCGAATATGCGAAGCTCTAGTAGCTGGAATTGCCATCTTAAGAATGCGCGACGGGTCAGCCCGCACCAAGAAACCCGTAGTTCTCTCTTAGCCACCGGGTCAGTCGCGACAAGGCAGGATTTTCGTCCCACCTCGTCGCGCTGTCTCTGAGTCCCGAGTCGATCTTGCTCGCCGCAGGATCAGAGTTTATTTGGGATTGACGGTATAGTCGCTGAGTAGATCAAATCCTCCATACTGACTTTGTTCTTCTCCGCCCCAACCGAAGCTACATTTACTTCCAGGAAACGGGGTGCTCCCAGGGTGAATTCCCCCTTGGAAGTAGGCACGGCATGTAAACAAAGGGGTTTCATTGGTTTCGAGGCCAGTTGGAAATTGGAAATCGGGCGTCACGCCCCCATAAGGTTCCGCGACCCATCCGGGAACCAAGACTTCGTAATACTGAACGGCTACTTCTCTTCCTCCATAAGGAATGTAGCAAGCGCCAAACTGTGGCCGGACCTTCCCCGGAATATTGTAGTTATTGGCGTAATTGGCAACACACATGTACAGCGGCTGCCCACCGGTATCACTACCGCCCTGTACGGCGCCGAACGGCACATTGCCATCACTTGCGTTAACCAAGTAGAGTGGCATCGCGGGACTCAGAGCTACCAGAACTTGATAAGAAGTCTCGATGAGCTCCTGCCCGGCAAAAGAAACGTGACACCCGTTGTACCCTGAGGTAATTTTGCCGGGCGCTAATCCCGACTGCCTAGGAATACTGGCGCGGCAGTAATAGTAATTAGGGGGACCGGGACAACTAACGTCCGGATCCGGGCAGGCTGCAACCACTGCATTCGACGGAATACTCCCGCCACTCTCGTTTTGCCAACTTGACACCAGGTATTCGAAATCCGACACATCGTATTCCTTACCCTTGTAGCCGAAGTCACAACCGCCTAAAACCGTACTGTACTTTCCAGGCTGGAGGCCAAATCCTTCTCGTGTTCCGCCATGGCAAACATAGAGAGTCGTACCGTTGGACTCCTGTCCACCGACAATCGCGTCGGCAGGAAGGGATGAGCTCGTAACCCAATTGGTTTGTGCAAAAGCAGAAGAGGTGATGGTCATGAGCAGGGCGATCCCGGCCATGACGATAACTGCGTTGCGAATCGCACTCGTTAAAGACCCGACAAATATTTTGGTTTTCATGTTGACCTCCTTATGGTCAGGGGTTGAGGCGATCGCCTGAGCAGGGGTCGTCGCAGGTTGTGGTGCGGGTTAGTCGCTCTCCGCCGGGAACCGAATTCGCTAATCCGGTTCAAATTCGAGCCGAGTGTGCGTTAGTTGGCTTGCGAAGACAATGCACCAGCGGCAGATTGCGAGTCTTTTGTGGATCGACAGCGTTAACCGATTGAATACAATTCGGTTACAGGCGCCCGTTAGTCGGATATCTGAACTTGGGAACGCTGTGTAGGGTAGTGGGCTGTTTTGAGCTAGTATTCCCGATGGCTTGTCCAATTAAAACCGACGACCTAATCTCAATCTGGCGAAACGTTCATTGTCGACCAGGTGCATCGCCACCTCTCAGTCAGGGAGTGGGCCGAGGGAGAGGACGATCGTGAATCGTACGAGATCCCATAGCTCGAACAGGATCTCCTGATCTCCCGCCCTGCTTGGCGGACAAGCATCGTTCCGACACGGCGAAGCCTCTGGCGTCGTTTCCAGTCCCTGCTCTCCCATGGTTGAAGGAACTGATCGAAACCACGCTCGAGTTACAAAGAGTTTCCCACTCGATGGAACGGCCGAAGGTCAACGAGGAGTGGCTGGAACGCGAGCGCAGCCACCATTCGCTCGACCTGCCGCTGCAGTCCGTCTTGCTGTGCTTCCATGCGGCGACGCGTTGCCCTCGCGTCTTGGGCAATTCCGGATTCTGCACCAGTTGTAGGAGATGACCCCGCAGCCGAGCTAGCCGCACCTCAAGCCTGAATCGCCAGATAGTGAGACTCTAACAAGCCGTCCAAATTTTTGCCGGATGACGAATCATACTTGTTTTTCACAGCAATTCGGTCCACAATGCGGGTCGCTTAGCAATCCATGACTGTCTGACCGATCGGTGGGTCAAACTATCCCGAAGAGGACTGGTGTCCGGTATGCCCGACACTGCAAAAGATAGGCTCTTATCCCTTCTTCAACCACAAGATGAGGCTTTATGGTCGATTGTCACCGATCTCGCCGATACGCCGGAGGCTGATGCGTCGACCATGGATCGCCGCCGTATTTTGCGACCCCACGCCGAAGCAGGATTCGAATGGCCAAGAGACAAAGACATCATATTGCTGCGTCGAAGAATTGATGCTGTGCTCGCGCGCGTAGCTTTGCTCGAAATCGCCTACGAGCTCGAGATCGTGACAGAGGCTGAGGTAACGAAACTTGCCGGTGGTTCTATTCCGCGCTGCGCGTGTTTCGAGAAACTGTTTAAGTCCGAAGCTGTACTGCAGTATGCCGACGCTTATCTGTACTTCGCTCTCCGGTTCATGGCCGCGCGCATCACGCGCCCCGCTTGGTTGGAAAAAAGACCCGAGACGCCGCTTTCGAGGAAGACGAACGAGCGACCATTCCCGTTGGCGGTGCCTCCATGCCCACTGTCCGAGGGAGACAACGAAGCTCAGTTTCGGGCGTTTCTCGATTTGCCCAAGAGCAAGAAGATCCTGCTGGCGCAGGCTTTCCTCGACGACTTCATTAGAGAAAAGCGGGAGCCAGAGGAACTGGAGTTGTGGCTTCGCGGCTTGCGACCCGAGACAGCGGCGAAAACGGTTCGGAGGTTCGACTTCATCAGACAAGGAATGGCGGAGTGGGCGCTGACTCGTGCCGCATTCTACGTGTCGCTCGAGGAGGCGAAAAAGAACCGTGCGAGCCAGGAAACAAAGGAGGGGGACGGCGCAGAAACAAGCGAGCGTTACGGCGATGAGTTGGAAAAAGGTAGCAACACAGAAGGAGAGAAGCGTGGCAGGCAAAAAGAAACAATGCGGCCTGTGGGCGGTTGGATAGTTACAGATCCGTCGGCAGCACGTTTCGCGCTCGCGGATATTTATTGGATAGCTCGCCTTTTTCGCGCCGACGTTTCGGCCGACGCCAGCGTCAGCTATAGCCGATCGAACTGGCTGCATCTCGTGCGGTTCAAAGCGATCTTAGAGGGTGACAACGATCTGGCCGAGAAGTTGCGGAAAGCAGAAGAGGTCCTTCGCTCGGTATTCGATTTCGCGTGTGAGTTGGTCCAGAACGCTGTTGAAGTTACCGACGAGAAGGAGCGCCAGGCCTATGAGCGGGAAGTGATTACTAGTCCGCCGGATTCGACGGTGCAATGGCGAGAGGTGTGTCAAGAGGAACTGGATGAGATCACCAAGCAGCGCAAGCGCCGCCGTTTCCAAGACACGGGGCAGCCTCCCGACAGCAAAGAACTGCCCAAGGCGGCAGAGGGCGGACACGGGAAAACGGCCTGCGAATGGACGGACAGAATCAGGACAGGGAAGCAGGTAGCTAACTTGGTGGGACTTGCCTCGTCGGGAGGCGGCATACGTAGCGCAACCTTTAGCCTGGGTGCTCTGCAGGGACTGCAGGAATTGGACCTGCTGCGTTACGTTGACTATCTTTCAACGGTGTCAGGGGGCGGGTTTATCGGGTCCTGGCTGGTCGGCAATGTCAGCCGCACAGCGCACTGGCTAGGACGGATGACTAACTGGGATGAATCCATCGCGCACCTGCGGAGCTATTCCAGTTATCTCTCGCCACGGACAGGAGTATTGAGCGCCGACACATGGACGATGTGGACCAGTTGGGCACGTAATGCCTTTCTCATTCAAATCACGGGCCTGGCCTGGCTGTTCACTATATTGCTCGCTGCTCTGTCCGGACTGAACATATTCCATGCGTTGGGCGGCCTCAAAGCATTTCTGTGGGAGCTATCACTCACGGGTACGCTCGCGGCTTTGCTTACAGCCCTCATTCTTTGGAGGCTTCTGTACAACCTCTCGGAAGGGCGCGCCGTTACAGGTGCGGGGAAGCCGGATTCCAGCAAAAGAGTCCGCTTGCTTGCCGTCTTACCAGCGTGGGTCGGGTCTTTTCTGTTGGCAAGCTTGTTTTGGGCTGATGCCACCGGAAGGTCCCCGATGGCACGCTACTTCAGGGGCAGCCACAGCTACTCTTCGATCCTGTGGAACGCAAAGATCCCGTGGCTCCCAGTAGTGATCGTGCTGGTAATAGCCCTGTTCCTAATCGCGTACCACACGCTCCACCATCATCGCCGCTGGAACGCCGTCTGGATCAGTCCGCTGTGTGTACTCGTGTTGTATCTCGAGTTTGCTGGGATTCTGCGGATCTTCATTCCCTGGGCTGAGAACCCGTGGCGTTACGAGTGGTACGCGTATGTTCTAGGCCCGCCGATGGTGCTCGCTGCCCATACCATCACAGTCGTGTTGTTCATCGGTTTTTGCGGCCGCTTCACCAACGAATCGCTGCGTGAGTGGTGGACCCGGTTCGGCACGTGGTTGTCGATTTACGGAGCGGTTTATTGTTTCGTGACAACGGCGGCCGTGTTCGGACCGTTATGGATACTTCTTCTGGCCAGTACCCACTGGAGTATCAAGTGGACCGCGGTCGCGGGCTGGGCGGGCACGGTGCTCGGAGGTCTGCTGGCCGGCAAGAGCAGCAAAACCAACGGCGATGCCTCGAGTTCACCGGCACTCGAATGGCTGGCCAAAGCAGGCGGTCTGCTCTTCATCATTGGCGCTGTGCTGGGCAGTTCCACTCTGCTGTACATTCTGCTTTTCAACATTGGGACGAATTGCACCGACTTGCGCGATTACTGGAATGTGCTGCCGGAGATTCATCTCTGGCTCAAGCTTATTGCCTTTACCGTGACGCTAGGCTGCGGCATCCTGTTTTCCTACTTCTTCGAAATCAACATATTCGGCCTGAACCAGTTCTACCGAAACCGTCTGGTGCGCTGTTACCTGGGCGCGACGCGCTGGGCGACGGGAGTAAGGAACCCCCAGCCATTTACGAAGTTCGATGGCAATGACGACATGCGGCTGAGCAACCTCAGGACCGACTATCGCGATCCCGATGCGGAAGGAAGAAGCGAGTTCCGTGGGCCGTTCCCCATCCTTAACTGTGCCCTGAACCTCAGCGGCAGTTCTGACCTGAGCGTGCATACACGTCATTCCGCGTCCTTCTCACTGACTCCGCTACGCTGCGGCGCCGACCGCGAGCGCGTAGGGTATGCGCCGACGAAGGACGGTTCGTCCTGCTTCGCGGACGGTGTAATGCTTGGCCAGGCTGTCTCGATCTCGGGGGCAGCAGCGAGTCCGAATATGGGCTACAACACCTCGCCTTTGGTGGCTTTTCTTATGACGATGTTCAATGTGCGTCTGGGGTGGTGGTTTCCGAATCCCGGCCAAAACAAATGGGACCATCCTGGCCTGCAGTTCAGCCTGTACTACCTGATGCTGGAGTTGTTCGGCATCGCTGACGAAAGAGACTGCTTCGTCAACGTGTCCGATGGCGGACATTTCGAGAATCTCGGTATTTACGAATTGGTTCGTCGGCGATGCAAGGTGATTATTGCGGTGGACGGAGAATGCGACGAGCAACTCACTTTCGGCAGCCTGGGGAATGTGGTACGGCTCTGTGAGACCGATTTCGGCGCGAAGATTGACATCGACGTGAGTTCGATCAGGCACCAGAAAGACGACCTGAGCCTCGGCCATTGTGCCGTTGGACGGATCATCTATAGCAATGGCAGCATTGGCTATCTGATCTACCTGAAGGCGTCGGTTACAGGAGACGAGGACATCGGTGTAGCGCAATACCGCTCGATACATCCCTCATTTCCGCACGAGACGACGGCCGATCAATTCTTTTCCGAAGATCAATTTGAGGCCTATCGCAGGCTGGGTCAACACGTTGTCCGGCGCTCACTGCGCGGCACGCAGCCAGGCGATCATCCGGTAACGATCGCCGAGAGACTGGCCGACGTGCTTACTCCAACCGGTTGCGCCAGCGAGGTCTTTCTGAAGCACGCGCAAGCCCTCGACAGGATCTGGGAGCAGTTCAGGGAGTCTCCAGAGCTGCATCCGTTCATGAACGAACTTCTTCTGAATGCTGTTACGCCGCGCAATCAGGCGGTTCGGGACAAGGAGTTGGCCATCGGACTCCAACTAATCCACCTCATGGAAGACGCGTTCCTGGACCTTCGCTTGGATGACTTCTGGGAGCATCCTGACAATCGTGGCTGGGCAATACTTTTCATGCGTTGGGCACGCAGTCCACGCTTACGAGACATCTGGGCGGAAACAAGGCGCACCTTCGGCATACGCTTTGAATACTTCTGCGCGGCCCGTCTCGGTCTGCAGCGCGATGAACCGATCGTGCGGGTTTGACGTTTCTTTGATTTTGATTCGATGAGTCACGAAAGGTTGAAAACGAGCAGCGCAGAAACGGCAGATAAACTCTTTTTAATTCGGGCCCGAGGTTGAAGATATGTTCCCTGACCCTACTGAGATGGTCTCCGTGAATTGCAGGAGACAAGCGAAAGGCGAGAAATTCGTCCAAATCAAGTTTGGTATTGGAGGGGGCTCAAGTCAGAGGAGCCAAATCCTCACCAAGTCCTGGCTCAAACCTCTTAGGTAGATGGAAGATGTGGAGGGCGCGCGTCGCCGACGGTCAGTCTCATGCTGCATCGACTGTACCGTTTACCATCGGCGAAGCGATAGGCTTCACTAAGTGATAGAAACGGCAGTTTTTTAAAACCAACGAAACCGACCCAGCCGGCAACCGGCAACCAGACCACCTCCCAACAGGGTGCCACTCCGGGGGACAATCAATCTTCCCCCCAGACCACTGCTAACAACACCAAGAACAACCGGCCTCCAGCACCGCTCCTCCAAAGGTGAACAAGACCCCTTACGAAAACGATCCCACGCAATATTGCAATTCTGATACCTACTGCTTGGGTTACACCTCGTTGTTTCAACCACTACGGCCCATCCTGACCGACATGCTATTTGCGGCTGTCGCCTCCGCAAATCCAGGAGCTGAATTCCGCTGCGCGATGGAACAGATGGAAGGCTTCCCGTATGCGGATACCTACGAAGGTGTTTGTTCGTCACCGAAGGGCTCCTCATCAGAGCAAGAGGACTGCGACGACAAGAAGAATTGCAAGCAAAGTAGATTCTGTGCACCACCGATGGGCGTTTGCGCTTGCAATGAAAGAGGGGGACACCGTGGTTCTTCCTCGGAAGTTGACCTCACAGGTTGCGTTGGGTACTCCGTCAAATAGTGCTATCAAATAGTGCTTGACATCTTGACAAATTGCGAACACTATTTTCCCACACTTGGCCGAGAAATTCCGCCATTCGGCCTCCATACATACGACACCTCGTGACGCCTTTTCGAGGCGTGTCCACGCAGGTTGCGCTACGGGGGGACTACTCATGCGAGACAAGAGCCTTTCCATCATATTGAGAGCGACCGTACTCATCTTTACTGTGACTCCGTTTGTCACGAGCAGTTGGGCGGCCACCGAAACGGTTTTGTATAACTTCCACCCAGAGATCCCGGACGGAACTCATCCCGAAGCCGGCCTGATCTTCGATGGCGCCGGCAATCTCTACGGCACGACGTCTGAGGGGGGCGCATATGGCGGCGGGACGGTGTTCGAGTTGACACCCCAAGCGGGCGGGGGCTGGACGAAGCAGGTGCTGTATGACTTCGGCAACGGCAGCGACGGGACTTATCCCTACGCCAGCCTTATCTTCGATGCTGCTGGTAATCTCTACGGTACAACCACCGAGGGCGGAGTTTACAAGCGCGGAACAGCGTTCGAGTTGACGCCGCAATCCGGCGGTGGCTGGACGGAGAAGGTGCTACATAGCTTCGGCAATCTCCAGGACGGGGCTACTCCCTATGCCAGTCTAGTTCTCGATGCCGACGGCAATCTCTACGGCACGACCAGCGCGGGTGGGACTCACACCTGGGGAACGGTGTTCGAGTTGACGCCGCAAGCGGGCGGGAGCTGGACTGAGAAGGTGCTTCACAGCTTCCACCGCAACGGGACGGACGGATACGGGCCGTATGCAGGACTGATCTTCGATGCCGTCGGCAATCTCTACGGCACGACCAAGTATGGCGGCAGCTACAGACACGGCGGGACGGTGTTCAAGTTGACGCCAAAAGCGGGCGGGGGTTGGGCGGAGAACATGCTGTATAGCTTTGGGACTAAAAACGGGGCTCACCCCGAAGCCGGTTTGGTCTTCGACGCCGCTGGCAACCTTTACGGCACAACCATCGGGGGCGGCGCAAGCCACAAAAAAGGGACGGTATTCGAGTTGACGCCGCAAGCGGGCGGGGGCTGGACGGAGAAGGTGCTCCATAGCTTCAACGGCACGGACGGGGCTACTCCCTACGCCGGCCTGATCTTCGACGCTGCTGGCAATCTCTACGGCACGACCGAAAATCTCAGTACTAAGAACGGCGGATCGGTGTTCGAGTTGACGCCCCAAGCTGGCGGGAGCTGGACAGAGAAGGTGCTGTATAGCTTCAACATCAACGGCCCCCACTCCGGCCTGATCTTCGATGCCGCCGGCAATCTCTACGGCACGGACGGCCGTGGCGGGACTTACGGCATCGGTACGGTGTTCGAGTTAACGCCGCAAGCGGGCGGGGGCTGGACGGAGCAGGTGCTGTATACCTTCAACGGCACCGCCACGGACGGGGCTAGCCCCTACGCCGGCCTGATCTCCGATGCCGCCGGCAATCTCTACGGCACGACCCTCGAGGGCGGCGACAGCTGGGGGACGGTGTTTGAGTTGACGCCGCAAGCGGGTGGGGGTTGGACGGAGCAGGTGCTCCATAGCTTCAACGCCTTCAACGGCACGGACGGATTCTTGCCCTACGCCGGCCTGATCTTCGATGCCGCCGGCAATCTCTACGGCACGACTAGCGGGGGCGGCACTTTCGGCGGTGGTACGGTGTTCGAGTTGACGCCGCAATCGGGCGGGGGCTGGACGGAGCAGGTGCTATATAGCTTCAACCAAAACGGTACGGACGGGTATACTCCCGAAGCCGGCG
This sequence comes from uncultured Acidobacteriaceae bacterium, assembly GCA_963782275.1. Lineage (GTDB taxonomy): Bacteria > Acidobacteriota > Terriglobia > Terriglobales > Acidobacteriaceae > Bog-257. The sequence continues at coordinate 1,056,045 of CAWAJA010000022.1, forward strand.
TGATCTTTGATGCTGCCGGCAATCTCTACGGCACGACCTACTGGGGAGGAACTTACGACCACGGTACGGTGTTCGAGTTGACAGCGCAAGCGGGCGGGGGCTGGACGGAGCAGGTGCTGCATAGCTTCAACGGCACGGACGGGTCTCATCCCAACGCCGGTTTGATCTTCGATGGCGTTGGCAATCTCTACGGCACAACCAGCGCGGGCGGAACTTACGACAACGGTACGGTGTTTGAGTTGACGGCGCAAGCGGGCGGGGGCTGGACGGAGAACGTGCTCCATAGCTTCAACGACAACGGCACGGACGGGTACAATCCCCAGGCCGGCTTGGTTTTCGATGGCTCCCGCAATCTTTATGGCACGACCATGTATGGCGGCCTCAACGGGGACGGTACGGTGTTCGAGTTGACGCCCCGGGCGGGCGGCACCTGGACGGAGAACGTGCTCTATGACTTCGGCAACGGCACGGACGGGCATGGTCCCGCCGCCGGCCTGATCTTCGATGGCGCCGGCAATCTCTACGGCACGACCCTCTTTGGCGGCGCCAATTCCTACGGAGCCGTGTTCGAGTTGACGCCCACAGGAGGCGGGGGGTGGACGGAGAAAGTGCTGCATAGTTTCGACATCAACGGCACGGACGGGTACAATCCCTATGCCGGCCTAATCTTCGACGCCGCCGGCAATCTCTACGGCACCACCCTTGCGGGCGGAACTTACAATAACGGAGTCGTGTTCGAGATCACGCCTTAGCTTTGAGCGGGCCGCCCCGCTCATCATGTTGGGTGCCCCACCCTGTCGCCCGCCCATTGGCGAAGGGTGGGTTAGGCGGCAGTCGTGCCGTAGAGATTGCCGGCGGGGTCGACGATCAGACCGCCGTTGGGATTAGTCCCGTCTCTGAACTCGGGGTGGAACGAATGCAGCACCGCTTCCGTGGCCGGCCAGATGTTTGTCACGCACAGGGTCACCGTAAAGACAACTAGAGCATGAGGCGTTTTTGACTTGTCGCTGCGGGTTTCGTTGGTTGAACAAAGCAACGGAGATCGTCCTGCGGGCGAATCCGTGGCTTGGCATGAAGAGGGGGAAGAGAGGAACCTGCTATCGGCACTTGTCTTCCGCCAATCCGGGTTCTGAGTGTTATCCTGTCCCGGAAGGGGGGCACGGGTCTTTTGCACACAACTTCTTAGAACCCACGGAAACGTAGAGGTCCCATGGAAACCATTGCAGAATACAAAGCCCGCATCCTCTCCTACATTGAAGGCAAGGACCCTCTCCAAGTCCAGCGCAAGACGCCGGAACTTCTGGCGGACTTGGTCGTTTCAGTCCCGGAAAAGGAACTCTATCAGCGCCCCTCGCCGGACAAATGGTCGGTGGCAGAATTGCTGACCCACTTTGCCGATGCCGAGATTGTCAGCACCTGGCGCTACCGCCAGATGATCGAGCACAACGGCTGTCCACTGCCGGGCTACGATCAGGAGTTGTGGCACAAGCTTGGCGATTACCCATCGTGCAGGCCCGAGGACTCGCTGATGTTGTTTCGCCTGCTGCGCGAGGCCAACCTGCGAATGTTCGCGCAGCTCACGCCCGAAGAGTGGCAGCACAACGGCATTCACGCTGAGCGCGGTCCGATGACCGTCCGCGACCTGGTGCTGCAAATCGCCGGTCACGACCTGAACCACTTGGAACAGATACGAAAGATCCTAGGAGAATAACCCGCGCTCGCCATCGCAACCGCTGTTTCGCATCCTCGCGCTGGAACCGCAACAACTGACAACTGGCGATTTGCAAGCGGAAGGACACCTAGTAACGAAAGATTCCTGGCGCAACCTCCACCTCGTTGGGGAACTTGGTGGCCACGTCTGGTTCCGCTGCGGGAAGTTTGGGTTGCGGCCCTGCAAGTCCCTGTTGCGCCACTTTTTCGAGGCCCCCCTCATCGCGGACGACTCTCGCCATCGTTGTTAAGCCCCGGTAAATGCTTGGGAAAACGCGCGGAGCCTGCTCGGCTGACACCTCCATGGCCTTGAGACATGCGACCGCCATGTACGCCAGCGTCGTCCCACGTTTTTGGTCCATCCTGCCCATCCGAACGTCAACCATCGACTGCGCCAGAAAGCCCCGCAGCTCGGCCGCGTTCGTTGGCGCCGGAAGGTCCTTCAGGCCATCGGGACTATAAGCGGTTCGCCGGCGACCACCCCTTCTGCCTAGTTCCGCAGCCTTGCCTGGCTTAGAGTGAATCAGGCAACATTTCTTGCCGGTTAAGGCGCGCCCTCGGCATCGGGATCCGCCTGCTTTTCTCTTCCCACACTGCATCGCTAGACCTCGCTGTTTATGCGGCCCTCCATCGCTAAGCGACCGGGTGGGGGCCTTCGCTCCCGGACCTGCTGTTCGTCACTGGCACGATGCCGCAACGTCGCGGCACTGTTCCCTGCACTCGCGCAGCAACTTGTGAAGTAACTTTGCCTGGAGTTTCGACTGTGCCGAATACCGGCCGTGTTTCCAGTTGGCCTGCCTTGAACGGACTAAGCCTCTCTCTGTACGTGGCCCCGTGCTGGCGCCGCCGTGCATCCGGCAGCGCCCATTCCGCATGGCCGGCCCCTTGCACGGTGCGCCCTTCCGCGTCTTGGCGCCGCATCGTGGTGCGGTGCTGGGATCTCCGGTTGGATTACCGTTTTTCAACCACCCAAGCCGCTTTGCATGGGGTTCATTGATCGCCATTTCCCTTACCCCCTACTCCCCGGTCTCGGCTTCTCGCCGTTACGGAGCCTACAACAGCCTGGCCGCCACTGTGTACATGGACGTGCTCGACAGTGCAGTGCTGTTCCCCTTTGCTGCGATATTTTTTCAGCGTCTCAACCTGCGTGGCGAATGTCCGCAGCAGCCGATCGGCGCGATTTGTAAATAGCTCTATGCCCGCGGGGGTCTGCCCTTCCATTGCTGTGCCACGGAGGAACTCAGCATGGAAGCTTGCCGGATCTTCATCGTACTCGGCGTGGTAGGTTTTCAAAAGGAGTTCGCCCTGTTTTACCAGGCGATCGATAGTTTCTGCGTTTTGGAATAGATGCATGGTTGTCATCCTTCATGCGCGATCGATGGCATACATATATTCAATCACGCCCTTACAACCAAGGTGCGACAAGCGGGAATGCTCGCCGGCGGTGGTGGGTTCTTCAGATACGGTGTAGTCCGGGAAAGTACGATTAACCGCCTTCCCGGACCACAGACTTGCCGAAATTACACAGCTACGGCGACGTTATGGAAGGTCGACACGACCGTCTCAAACGTCTGGACCCGTGGCGCTCCATCAATTACGTTCGCCAAGGTCTTCAACACTTGTGGGTAGGTGTTGGTGTTGTACTCTTCTGCGTTGTTCTTGTTCTCCCACAGACTGATTGAAGCCGCATCCTGGCTGCCGGAGTTGCACAGCGTGATGTCGTCCTTGAATCCCTTCTGCTTGCGCAGCAAAGGAAGAATCTGGTTCTCGAAGGTGCGGGTGTAATCAGACTGCATATTGCTTTTCAGGCGAAAAGAGATATTACGTGCGTACATATTCAACTTCCTAAAGGTTGCGTCGCATATAAGATGAAGGGAACTTCAGATGGGCTGACTTATGTTCAGGGAACCTGAAAGAGGAGAGAGAGTTAGAAACTATCCTCAATACAAACTATAGCTGATCGCGCGAACATTGTCAAATCGGTGGCAAATGACGGTAGTCTACTCGGCTCACTACATTGAGCCCGTAACTATCGCGAAGATAAAGTGGACGCCGCCGCTCAATCAGCGATAGGATTAACAGTGAGAGAGGCAGTGCGTCGCCCGTAGCAACCGCCCATCGTTTGACCGGGAGATAGTGTCAAGGGGGTTGCACACCCGTTGCACACCCAAGGCACGTTGGTGGGGTTCCGAACACCCCTTTTCGCTGCCAAACGTAGACCCGATGTAAACCTTGTACCCCGTCGCTGTGCAGCGCTTGCAAACAGAAAAACGCGAACCCCCAGCCAGAAGCGTGAAGCGGCGGTGGTGGCCGTCTCACGGCGTAACACATTCGCGTGCTGTTGGCCTTCACCGCTAGATAGGCCGAGCACCCACAAACAACCAAGCGCAGCAGCATGTAGAAACCGTAAGGTCAGCGTCCGAACGCAGCAGCGAGGAGTGAAGAACTTAATCTTCTTGAAACCGACGACCTGCGAACGCACAAGTACGTCGCCGTGCGCTCGCGCTGCCGGGCCGGGGATACTCTGCTCCTCGGCGATTTCGAGTACCCGCACCTGGGTGTAGCGGATTGTCGTAGTACCCCAGCCGCGCCGGCGTGCCTCCCTTGGTGGCATAGGTGGAATCAGGGTCGGTGGTCGACACCTGGGCTTGCTCATGCACCGGCTCTTGCACCGGATTCTGCGCCTCCAGTTCTACCAGATACTGGCGCACCGTCTGGTTGACTTGTGCGACTTCCACTAATTGCTCTCGTGGAATCCCGGCTTTCCTTGGCGGCATTGGCCTCCACGAAACTTCCATCCGCTGACAGATGATCGCCCCGCACCAGCCCGGCTTCCAGGCAGCGTCAGGGCGACTGACAGACTGGGACGGGTGCTTCTTGGACATAGGAGGCGGCTCCTTCAACCGCTTCCGAAATTAGGTGCTCACAGAATCGGAGGGGACCGGAGAAAAATCGCCGGAAGAGTCAATCAGAATGTGTAGACGGCGCTCCGCGGATGGAACTTTGGGAGGTAGCTTCGCGGGATCGACGTGTTTCGATTAGGGGGATAGGAGCTAGAGGCATCCAAGACTGCCCTCGTAACCGCCTAGTTAACAGTCATAGCACGACAAAGATAACTACACAGCAAACACAAGGGCGGAGTGGGGAGCGTGTGCGGGCTTGCGGCGCAGGGTTACGCGATGGCGATTGCCCCCTGGGCGCTGGGGTGCGCGTGCGCACGGAACCGGGGGGCGGGCGGCGATCACGAGAGCGGAAACAGCGACAGAAACAATAGTGCGCTAAACTAACCGCCAAAGCTCTATGGATGCTCAATACTACACCCGCATCGCGATGGCAGGATGGATCTTCGTCGCGGTCGTGTTTGCGAGTTTGGTCGCTGGTGGCGGTCAAACTTGGAATCATTTAGTAGTTGTGGCATTGAGCAAGGACTTCAACAGTGCTATCCCACTGGCGATCGTGGGAGCTGTCATCGGAATCGGTGCTCCGCCTGCAGCGGGGTTCTTAATGGAGAAACTCACGTCGGTGGTGGTCTGGCAGGCTAAGTGGACCATGTCACACTACGACTGCATCGAAGAACTCATGCAGGCGGCACCATCAGTAATTCGGAAACAACCACGCTTTCAACGCACTCCGTCGCGCGCTGTATTCCACCTTTTCTTCTCTTCATATGCTCCGAACAATTTTCGTTTGTGGACAGAGACGCGACAGACACACATGTACGCTGCGCTGAACGGTGTTGTTGCTGTGGTTCTTGGCCTTGTAACGGCTGGAGGTGCATTCCACGCATTTTCTTGCGGGGTTTTACTCATCTCGCTTGCAGCCGGTTGCTTCCTAGTAGGATATGCGATCACAGAGAAGACCCTTTGCCAGGAGGCAGTCAGCGCGTGGGTTACTTTGAACAAGGCCAGGCTTTGGAGTCAGTACAGCGAGGAACAAAAGGCTTCCGACACAAGTGAGGATCTCTTGACTTCTTAGGAATCCATAAAGATGTTGGCATGAGGCGCGGGGCGTACGGGCTCCGGCGCAGGGGCGTGGGGGCCAGGAGCAGACGACTGAGCAGAAATGAGGGCTTCCTGTGGTATTTGAACTCTTTGCCCCGATTGGCGTGGGCTCTTGAAGATGTTTCAAGCCTATTGCAGCGCCTGCAAGAAGACGATGGCAGTGTTACCAATTCTGGATGGCAGTGCCCTCAAAAAAGCACTGGATGAAAACTCAGACGTCCGGGTCATGGACAGTAATCCGGGCTACGGAGACCACGTTTGGAGTTTAAGTCAACAAGACAAAAAGCATCTGCGTAATGCTATTGCCACGGGTCTACTCTGAGGCTGGCGTACTAAGCTGTGAGCACGAACCCCCACTCTCAAGAAATTGCCCTCGCACTCAATGCCCCACTCCATACCCTGCCACCCCTCTCCTTTTCGAGGCTTTGTCGGCCCGAAGCATTATGCCGAGCCCGCCGTCAACGCGACGCTCGGCTCTCGAATTGCTCCAATCTGCCGCATCATGCCCAATTCATCCCAATTATCCCGGCCCTCGACGATTTGCCCGTTGGCAAGGCGAGCTATGCTAATTCCAGTAATATGAACACGGTTGCCGCTTGCTGGGATACCGAGATCATTGCCCAGGTGGGTCATTGTTGCTGACCATCTCAGCGCGACCTTATCATCGGCTCCGAACACATCCTCAATGGTCAGGTGAATGTCGGGGAACGCCCCTCTCAGTCGTTCCGCAAATACTTGAAACTCCTTAGGGCCGTGGATCGCACCGTCTGAGCCACCTTGGCCAATTCCAATCGCGTCCGCTGCCATCAATGCGTGAATCGTTTCAAGACGACCCTGATTCCATACCTCCTCGAACCAGCGCCGCATTAGAGAAAACTGGGGTATTTACTTGACTCAGGTGGCTACTATATGTTGTGGTTTCGCACCACTGACAACCGCTTTGTACGGTACTGGTGCCACCGCGACAGATTGCTGGACAAGTCGATAGAAGAGTTTGCCACGACTACGGGACGTCCGCCGGTTGAACCGGAATGTGAATTCGTCCAGGTAATAGTCGAGATGTTTCACGACTCACCGCTCCTTGGTGCGTGCCGAGCAGCCAGCGCTTCAGCAGCGACGCCACACGATGAACTCGTGGCATCAACTCCGAGGGCGATTTCTTCTTCCCCCGGAGAAAGGTGACCCGGTGAGCATATCCCCTGGATTCCACTGGATCGTATCCAAGCCAGCCATCCGTGTGGACGGTACTACCAGGCTCGACAGCCTCCTCCACAAAGGGGAGCAGACTCTCCGCCGACGCGTCGCGTATGCGGCGCATCCGGATGCGTCCAATCCCCGCCCCATCCTCTTCCGCAGCAATGACCACCAAGGCCTTGGTTTCCGTCTGTCGCCCGCGAGCGCCCTCTTCCAGACCTCCAATATAGGTTTCGTCCACCTCGATTGCGCCCCAGAGACGATCGCGTCCCGGACGCACCATCGCCCGCCGCAGTTTGTGCAGCCACGTCCAAGCTGTCTTGTAACTTCCCAGTCCCAATACCCTCTGCAACCCCAGGGCACTGGCTCCGTTCTTTTGACTGGTGACCCACCACATGGCTCGAAACCACAGGGTGAGCGGCTTGCGAGTATCCTGGAATATCGTCCCGGCCGTGACCGACGTTTGATACCGGCAGGCGGCGCACTCCAGCAAAACCGATCGTAAAGGCCACGCCCTGGACCCGCCGCAACGCGGGCAGTGAAAACCGTCCGGCCAGCGCAGTCGAAACAAGTAGTCACGGCAGGCGGCTTCGTTAGCGAATCGGGCCTCGAACTCGGTCAGATCCTGCGGGTAATCCTCCATCGACTGCTATACAACATATTGGGGTCACCTGAGTCAAGTAAATACCCCATTAGAGAAATATTATGTTCGGACATGCCCGCTCCTTCCACGCAGGGATGCAATTCTGACACTTTCTTACAGGCTGTCAAGTACGTCTCGCTATCGGGTAGTGTCTGAAATGTGCGTTGATAGCTAAATGGTCAACTATTGCCAGCGGATATGCGCTGGCGAAGGAATGTTAAGAGCCTATCCCAGTCCTGTGTTTCCACAAGAACGTCAGTACTCTTGTGCCAAGCAAGAGTGAAACATGGACCGCCAATATTCTTTTCAGTTGCTTTGTGACGATAGGTCTTGCGCTCCTCAAGAGTGACATATGCACAGGCGACGTTAAGCCCGCGAAGCAGGGTGAAGTTTTTTCGGATTGTGTGGAGCGAGTGCTCTCCAAACACACCGGACTTCTTTATTTCCAGCGCAGCCGCGACCTGCTGAGGCTCGTAGAGAAGACCTAAAGTCGGCTCCTCGCCACGGCGCGGAACAATGAGATCAATTTCCAGCGGTATTCCCCGGATGAAAACATCTCGCGCGGATGTAGATATTCCCTCGTCCGCCAGAACTCTCTTCATGAGTTCTGCCGTCATCGCTCCTGCGAATTTCCGGCATGTCAACTGGAAGCCCTCGCTTGCGTGTCGAGCCTGCCTGACGATCTCTTCGGCTGTCATTAGTTCCTTCGGTAGAAGGGTCATGCGTGGATACGCCAGAAAATCAAGTGGCAAAAATCAGCCCGCAGCGGGTGCCAGGATAATCGGCCTCAAAGGGGGAGTTACCCACCCCATCGCCTCTGACACTCCACTGCGGGCCTTCCACGTACTAGTCTTGCACCAGTATCCACAAGCGGCAGATCGCTGTCTGTGACGGCGGTCACGGGGTAGCGGTTAGGGAAAAGATGCTATATTGACTGATATTGACTGTTTCAGCACTAGTTTGGCGAATTCTGGGGTACTCACGGCCAACACCTTTTCAACTTTTATCCAGTCTCTGTTGTGAGTTGCGCCTTGTTCATCAAGCTTCGTCAGGACTAAATCTGGCGCGATGTGGAATTGGTGGATTGGGAATTCGTCAGGCGTATGGCAAAGAACGTCGGAAACGCTCCAAACAATCTGCGGGGAAGTGTTTCACGTTTTGCGTGACGATGACATGACTCCCACCATGATCGGCTGCCGCTAGAACATGGCGGTCACTTGGGTCTGGCAAATATTCAAAGGCTTGCAGCAACTCTGGCGGTACTGAGATTTCAGCTTGCGCATTTCGTCACCAACCATGCTTGCTTCCCGACGCAAGGCGATTGGTCACTCTGAGTAGCCGTCGCTTTCATCTTCGCTGTTCTCTTCCTCATCCTCTTGTTCTTCCTCGTCTTCCTCGTCGTCTGAGTCTCGGGCAATGAGGCCATCGGCAGCTAGCCGGCCATCAGTAGCTTCGGCAAACCATGTAGAGTGAACTTTGGTCATAGCCTAACGATACGCTCAACAAGGGGACGCCAGAGCTGGGGAGATTCCCTGTCAAATTGATAGGAGTGTGGTAAGTAATCGAGATGATGGCAGCTTGCCGTTGATCTCTTCGAGCAGTTTTCTGATCGCCACGAGCACTCGATGAAGGGAAGAGTTTCGACGGCGAAATCGTCGAACCTGTTGGCCCCAGGGCATTAAAGCGCCATCATTAGGATTGAGCGAAAGCGAGCGTGGAAACCATGCACACCAGAAGCAGCAGAGGAAGCTTTTTCATATTGACGTAATATGACCTCAGTAGTCAGGCCGTCCGGCCTAATCCCTTGTTAATCATTCATTTCTAAGCACATGCAACCACACAGACAAACTGCCCCCGATTGCGGTTTGTGCAGTCCGGTGAGGGTCCGTTGCGGTCGGATAGTCACGAATTTGGTCACGGTCAGCGCCCTCACTCCGTTTGAGTTCTTACACGATCCCACCAGCTAGTCCCTGGCCTTGTCAGCCGGAAAGAGCCACCCACGGCCAAGCGGTCGCTTACTCCACCGTGACTTTGGTGCCGGGCTGGGATTGGACTGACAGGTGCTCGATGCGGTCATCGATGATCTGGCGCACGGCCTTCAGGAATTCGACTCTGGAGTTCGCCAGGTGTTTGCGAACAGCCGGCGAGATCCCCAGGATCTCTCTTACGCTATTCACCAGCTCGCGGCACGGGCAGGGTTCATACGCGACGGGCTCGCTCGCAACTTGCGTTTTGTCCTGTGTCTTCATGATTGTGCCTCCTTCATCTCGACTGTGAGCACCTTGCTTTCCAGCTTCGCTCGCGACGGCACCAGGGCGGCCATCGAGCGCGGCAGACCTATGTGGCGGCGAAAGGTGCCAATCTGCACCACGAGTTCATCGCCCTTCTTGAATAACTCGACTTCGCCCTTGGTGGCGAAGGGCAGAAGGACGCGAATCTCGTAACGACCGCCGTTCTTCCCAAAGGTGTAGGGCTTCTCGGTCCGGGTTACCGCCGACGGGTCTTCGTCCTCAGCATACAGCACGCGGGCTAGTTCCTCCAGCCGCTGGTTGCCCAGGACCTCGTGCGAGAACAACGGCACGCGCTTAACCGGCACGGGCGCAAAATAGTCCTCGATTTCGTGCAGGATGGTTTCCTGCGAATGGTGCCACTCGTTGAACCAGGTATCAGACACCTCCGCGGGGAGCAGGCGGTTGACCACAACGGCGTCCACGGTCAGTCCGTGCAGCGAGAAGTACACGAAGGCGCGCTGGGTTTCGCGCAGCACCATCTTTTCCGGGTTGGTGACTAGGCGCACGCTGGTGATCTGCGGGTCCTCCATGATGTCATCCACCCCCTCGAGCTTCTCGAAGAGATCGCGAATGTTGCCGAAGTAGGTGTCGGGCGGCAGCTCGAACGGCGCAACCCGGTTGGCGATGGGCCGCACCGCCTTGAGCAGGTTCCGCTGGAATGGAAAGATGTGCTTCATGTACCAGTCGAGCGTGGTCGGCATACTGATGAAGCGCATCGACTCAGCAGTGGGCGCCGCGTCCAGGACGATGACGTCGTAACGTTGATCGCGCCGGTACTGGTTGATATACATCATCGCGCTGAGCTCTTCCATGCCGGGCAGGATCGCGAGCTCCTCCGCTTCCACGCCACTGATGCCAGTGGTGCGCAACACCGAACTCACGTAGGAGGAAATCTCTTGCCAGTGGCGCTTGATCTCCCTCTGGATGTTCAGTTCCTGAATGGAAAGCTGTTCATTGATGAGCAGCGGATCGGAGGTTTGCACATGAAAGAGTTCAGTGTCGAGATCGAAGGCATCGGCGAGGCTGTGAGCGGGGTCGATGCTCATGACCAACGTTCGATATCCCAGCTTCGCCAGCTTGACTCCGGTTGCGGCGGCCAGGCTGGTTTTGCCCACCCCACCTTTGCCGCTGAAAAGCAAGATCCTCATGCCTCACATTCTAGAACGCGGCCAGTGCGGAGGTTTGCCGGTCACGACCTGAACCACTTGGAACAGATACGAAAGATCCTAGGAGAATAACCCGCGCTCGCCATCGCAACCGCTGTTTCGCATCCTCGCGCTGGAACCGCAACAACTGACAACTGGCGATTTGCAAGCGGAAGGACACCTAGTAACGAAAGATTCCTGGCGCAACCTCCACCTCGTTGGGGAACTTGGTGGCCACGTCTGGTTCCGCTGCGGGAAGTTTGGGTTGCGGCCCTGCAAGTCCCTGTTGCGCCACTTTTTCGAGGCCCCCCTCATCGCGGACGACTCTCGCCATCGTTGTTAAGCCCCGGTAAATGCTTGGGAAAACGCGCGGAGCCTGCTCGGCTGACACCTCCATGGCCTTCAGATATGCGACCATCATGTACGCCAAAGTCGTCCCACGTTTTTGGTCCATCCTGCCCATCCGAACGTCAACCATCGACTGCGCCAGAAGCCCCGCAGCTCGGCCGCGTTCGTTGGCGCCGGAAGGTCCTTCAGGCCATCGGGACTATAAGCGGTTCGCCGGCGACCACCCCTTCTGCCTAGTTCCGCAGCCTTGCCTGGCTTAGAGTGAATCAGGCAACATTTCTTGCCGGTTAAGGCGCGCCCTCGGCATCGGGATCCGCCTGCTTTTCTCTTCCCACACTGCATCGCTAGACCTCGCTGTTTATGCGGCCCTCCATCGCTAAGCGACCGGTTGGGGGCCTTCGCTCCCGGACCTGCGAGAGCTTTCTGAAAACGCTCAAGCGAGAAGAGATCTACGCCCATGACTATCGGGATCTCGACCACTTACGCGCCAACATCGAGGCGTTCATCGAGCAGTACTACAATTGCCACCGACTACATTCGGCACTGGGCTACCGCTCGCCGGAAGAGTTTGAGCAAGCCGTAGAGTGGCAGGCGGCTTCCGCCGGAGCAAGCATGAGTTTTTTCAGGCATAAGGAGATCTTTCGATCCGATGTAGGCTTTCGGATTAACGGGGAACCGACCGAAGCCGGCTCCCCGGATCATCGTCTCGATGAGTCTCCGGCTGGCTATTCCTCGGCGGGTTGGTCTCCACCAGAGCCCGCCTCCGCTTCACCAACCGAGGACCATTCTGGAGGAGAAGAGGCTGTTTGAGTAGGGAAATTCATTCAATGGCAGGCGTGCCAATCGCGGATTGTCTCAACAGAGGGGTTCACCCCAGGACCTGCGCCAAGCTGTGCCACGTTAGCGGCGGCGAACTGGAACAAATTCAGTTCCTGCTCGGCCATGTGTCTGTCCAGACCACGGAGCGATATCTGGGTTGCAAGCAAAATCTGAGTCACCCGGTCAACGATCGGTTCGAGATCACGCCGCTGATCGCAGTCCCCGATTGAGTATGCATGGGCATGTTCACAACAGTTATCGTCTCCGGCTTGAAAGCAGGCGCAGCCTGGGGGTAAAGTGCAGGGTACAAATCATATGCAATGACGAGATCGTCATCATGAACCCAGTACAACATCTCACATTATCAGTTCTTGATCGCGACGCTACGCGTAATAAACGATAGACCTGCATTGCCTCATACAATGAGGGAATTGTCTGGAAACTGACGCGATAGAAGATTCCGGTTTGCTAGCTTGAATCCACGAAGCGTCTAAGCAAAGGACGTTCACCATGCTAAATCCGACGTTTGACAGGAAACGGTGCTCTCGTCTCCCTGTTGCCGCGATGACAATCATGTTAGTGCTCGCCGTTGCCGGAACCCAGTCGCTGCATGCGCAGATCTTCACCAACTTGCACAGTTTCACCAACGGTGGCGACGGCAACACATTGTTCGCGGGTCCGACCCTGGACCGTGCGGGAAATATCTATGGGGTTACCACGTACGGTGGGGCTGGAGGCAAAGGGACCGCGTTCAGACTCTCCAAGCGGAATGGCGCCTGGACGCTGCAGACGCTGCACTCCTTCACGGGTGGCAGTGATGGCAACTCGCCCTTTGCTAATGTGACCATTGGGCCCGATGGCAATGTATACGGTACGACGATCTTTGGAGGAGGGGGCTGCCAGCCCGACGGCTGCGGCATCGTATTCAGACTGACGCCGCCTGCTCGGATTTGTTCCCACACCAGCTGCCCATGGACGGAAACTGTGCTCTACCGGTTCATGGATAGTCCAACGGGACTTCGCATCCCGTATGGAGGGGTGACCTTCGATTCGGCGGGTAATCTCTACGGGACGACGGCGGCAGGTGGAACCGGCAGTTGCGGTCTTCAGGGCTGCGGAGCGGTCTATAAGCTGACTTGTTCGGGTGGTGCCTGGACAGCAAGCGTGATCTATAACTTCACCGGCTTCGAAGATGGCTCCTTTCCCACGGCGACCATGACCATCGATCAAGCCGGCAATCTCTACGGTACAACCTATTACGAAAGTGTCTTTGACCTGGTTCCATCCGCCGGAGGGTGGACGGAGAATACGCTGTACACCTTTCATAACGGATCTGACGGGGGCAACCCGTATGCCGGCGTGATCTTCGACAGCGCTGGCAATCTCTACGGCGCAACCACCACCATCACCCAGCAAGATCCTGGTGGCGTGGTATACAAGCTGACGCATTCCTCAGGTAGCTGGGTGTACTCCGTGCTCTATTCGTATGACTTCTCCGGTGGGATATTCGGGAATGTTGCCATCGATGGCGCCGGCAACATTTACGGCACGGCCATTAACGGCGGAATCCATCAAGCCGGATCGGTATTCAAGCTCACCAATTCAGGGGGCGGCTGGAGTCTGACCGACCTCTACGACTTTGGGGGCATTGCCTGGCCGGAGGGCAACGTCCTCCTGGACGCTGCCGGGAATCTGTACGGCACTGCGATGAATGGCGGACAGTATGGCTATGGGGCGGTGTGGGAGATTGAGAACCCTTAGGTAACGCGGTTTTGATCCACGTCGAGGAGTTCCAGGCTGATATGCCAGCGGCGTAGTCTTAAAGATCATCGCCGTAATTAGGGTAAATGGGGTATTTACTTGACTCAGGTGACCCCAATATGTTGTATAGCAGTCGATGGAGGATTACCCGCAGGATCTGACCGAGTTCGAGGCCCGATTCGCTAACGAAGCCGCCTGCCGTGACTACTTGTTTCGACTGCGCTGGCCGGACGGTTTTCACTGCCCGCGTTGCGGCGGGTCCAGGGCGTGGCCTTTACGATCGGTTTTGCTGGAGTGCGCCGCCTGCCGGTATCAAACGTCGGTCACGGCCGGGACGATATTCCAGGATACTCGCAAGCCGCTCACCCTGTGGTTTCGAGCCATGTGGTGGGTCACCAGTCAAAAGAACGGAGCCAGTGCCCTGGGGTTTGCAGAGGGTATTGGGACTGGGAAGTTACAAGACAGCTTGGACGTGGCTGCACAAACTGCGGCGGGCGATGGTGCGTCCGGGACGCGATCGTCTCTGGGGCGCAATCGAGGTGGACGAAACCTATATTGGAGGTCTGGAAGAGGGCGCTCGCGGGCGACAGACGGAAACCAAGGCCTTGGTGGTCATTGCTGCGGAAGAGGATGGGGCGGGGATTGGACGCATCCGGATGCGCCGCATACGCGACGCGTCGGCGGAGAGTCTGCTCCCCTTTGTGGAGGAGGCTGTCGAGCCTGGTAGTACCGTCCACACGGATGGCTGGCTTGGATACGATCCAGTGGAATCCAGGGGATATGCTCACCGGGTCAGCTTTCTCCGGGGGAAGAAGAAATCGCCCTCGGAGTTGATGCCACGAGTTCATCGTGTGGCGTCGCTGCTGAAGCGCTGGCTGCTCGGCACGCACCAAGGAGCGGTGAGTCGTGAAACATCTCGACTATTACCTGGACGAATTCACATTCCGGTTCAACCGGCGGACGTCCCGTAGTCGTGGCAAACTCTTCTATCGACTTGTCCAGCAATCTGTCGCGGTGGCACCAGTACCGTACAAAGCGGTTGTCAGTGGTGCGAAACCACAACATATAGTAGCCACCTGAGTCAAGTAAATACCCCAGTTGGAAGTGTCCTAATTTGGATTCTGGCGCTAGGACTTGGTTTTGGGTGTTATGTCAATCATCAGTGGCATAAAGGTGCTTTTCACGGCAGACTGCATTTCGACCGCCGCTCCGAGTTCCTGAGTCTGCCTCTTCTTGAGAACACCGTCGTACTCAACAAACACGTTAATGATCTCCAAAAATGGAGAAAACTCTATACCGCCCAAACTGGAGGCTTTCGCGTCTTTGATTCCAACATGTATTCCGAAGCGGTGTTTCCCATCTGGCGGGAGAAAATGAGGCTTAGAATCGCCTATTTCACTGTCGCTGTCCAAGACTTTCGCCTTGACGCTCTGCAAGGTCAGGGGAAACTTGGTCTGATTCACGATGTCGAAAGTGACATGCATGTATCCCACGCCACCCCCCGAAACTTGTGGATACCCTGCCTGCCAGTTGTCTGCGATCACCCATTGCGCGAACGCCAACTCTTGGAGTTTGACGCTCTGCTCCATGTGTCCAACGCTGTCCTGCGTAGCTTGAGCCGCCCTGCGAGTTTCAAGGGCTTGCCAGCAAATAAACCCGGCTGTGACGAATCCGACGATTACCAATATCCACTGCGGGGCCGTATCCCCGGCTGGCGGCTGGTTGTAGTAGCTGTAATTGTTGGCGGTAGCGCCTTCTCTGCCAACAGGTGGGGCGGGCGGGGTTGGGTTCTGGCTTTGTGTGGACTGGGCTATCTCGGGGGGGCGCTGTTCGGCCTTGCACCGTGGGGCAAAGTAAACAGCGAAGGCCAGCACTACTGTGGCGACAAGGGCTGGTTTCATTTCTCAAAAATTGTAACACAAAAACACTTGACAACCAATTATTGTTGTAATACAGTAATAGGCATGGCAAACGTACTCAGCATTGACAAGCAAATTGCGGCAATCGGCGCATTGGCTGAGGGTTCTAGTATCCGCTCAATCGAGCGCATAACTGGCGTTCACCGCGATACCATCATGCGGCTAGGCGTCCGCGTTGGCGAGGGATGCGCACGGCTGTTGGATAGCAAGATGCGCGACTTGCCTTGCGCCCGACTAGAGTTCGATGAGATATGGGGATTCGTCGGGAAGAAAGACCGGAACCTTCGGCCAGATGAACCCGCGCCAGTTGGCAGCGTTTGGACGTTCTGCGCGATTGATGCCGAAACCAAGCTAGTGCCAGCGTTCAAGGTGGGAGATCGCAGCGTTGCCACAGCCAAAGCGTTCGTGAATGACGTGGCGAGCCGGATGCGCAATCGCGTGCAAATTTCTACCGATGGACTGAGAGCCTACGTCGAAGCGATAGAGGGTGCTTTCGGTGCGGACGTGGATTTCGCGCAGATTGTAAAGACGTATGGGCACGAAGAGGTAAGCGACAATCGGCGGTATAGCGCTCCTGAGTTTGTTTCCTGCGAGAAGAAGGTTGTCACCGGAAACCCGGATGAGCGCCTAATCTCCACGAGCTACATAGAGCGCCTGAACGCTACGACGCGGCTGCACATGCGCCGCTTGACTCGCCTCACGCTGGCTTTCAGTAAGAAGCGCGAAAACTTTGAAGCGGCAGTCGGCCTTCACTTCGCCTACTACAACTTCGTGAAGCGCCACAACACGCTGCGCTGCACTCCCGCGATGGCCGCTGGCGTCGAGCGAGGCTTCTGGAGCGTTGGCGACTTGGTGGAGGCGGCGGCATGACAGCTTATCAGAGTAGTCGTAGCTGAACGGAAAGATATAGTTGTCATTTCAATCGTTTGCGATGAGTGCGGTTCAGTAGTATCCCTAAACGCCGAAACCGCCGCCATCCCAGCCAACTGTGCTTCCTGCGGGAAGCAATACAGCGAGAACATACGCACGGCCATCGGGGGTTTTTGTAGATTTCACAGATCGGCAAAGGCTGAGGAGCAGCACGGTAAACCAGTGTTTCGATTTGAAATCAAACAGGTTGAGCCGTGAGTTATATCAAGGAATTACAGGACGTAATTTGGAAACTGCACGGTGTCGCGTCAAGGTACGTTGAGACTGTACCGGTCAAAGAAGTCTTTGGCGGTCAGACTATCTGGGACGGCAATGTTGAGGTGTTCGATCTGCACGGTCATCCGAAAGCCACTAGAGCCTACGCATGGGCGCACGATACAGGCGACCCGCATAATCCGAGACGCCAAGTAACTGTGCTGCACATCCCGCCCATAGTATCGGCGGCGCTGGCAGTCAAAGCGGCCATTCTACAGGAGTTTAGAAATGAGTCAGCAGAAGCCTAGAAAAGTCGGAAGGCCGAAACTTCCGAAGGGCGAGGCAAAGGGTAAAATCGTCCCCGTCCGGTTTGCAAAAGCTGAACACGAGCGGTTGAGCAAGGCAGCAAGGGCCAACAAGCAGAACGTGTCGGAGTGGATTCGTAGCACGTCGCTTGCCGCTCTCGGAGCATGAGATGGGCAAATTAGGACACTACCCCCCAGTTAGGGTAATTGGTATACAGTCGGTTGCCGCTACCCCTTACTATCACAGCCTGGATGACGCGTTTGACAAAGTCGACTTTGATAAAGTCGCCATAGTGGTCGGCGGCGTTCGACAGGTTGTGGAAACTTTGGCGGAACTGTAACTGGCGAGAAATCCGTAGTGCCGTATCGACAGTGCTCCGCAGGCAAGATGAAAATATCGATGTACTACGGTCGGAGCGGTGGAGCATTGCTGGGACGACATCCGACGGCCCGCAACCGGCACCTACCAACCATTTCGAGGGTGGTGTCGTAGGCTAACTAGCGATAAATCGCCATAGCACTCACGATCCGATATCTGTTCAGATCACGAGTGACGGCGTGTCACGCGTGCTCATATGAGCCGCCAGCGCATATGACTCATTCCACAGCAACAAGCGGGTTGTCAAAATCGAATCCAAAAAGGCGAGGGTTCTCGCCAATTACGGCGGCAGCAACGATCGAAAAGACATAATCGTAGGTCTGCTGCGGGATTTGATCCCGATGGTTGGCCAAGAGTTTCCAGAAGTTGCGCTCTCGAGGATTCGCCGGCATGCTGCGCACCAGGGGTAGTACTTGGTCCTCACCCCAGTCATAACTTGCCATCACAAGTAGCCCAGACGCTTGGGCGTCCGTACTGTACAGGTCCTTCAAGTATTTGGCTGCCGCTTCGGTAGCCCGGTCTTCGTGTTCACGGTCGTCTGCTGGATCGGGCCGGTTCAGGTCAGCCACTGGCCCGAGGCGGAGACCGTACTTGACGGCCGTCTCCGGAACAAACTGCCAGATTCCTTTGGCATAGCCTTTTTGGGTGTGGGGACTAACCGCATACGTCTCGAAGTTACTTTCTTCAAGGGCGAGATAGAAAAACTGAGCGGGCAATCCTGCATCCAGCAGTTCTTTCGAAATATGCCTCGTATATCCTTTATCTTTTGCCAATTGGATTGCTCTGGAGAACCTGTCTGAAGATTGCCACATCCTGATATACCGATTGACCTCATCCAAGAACCCGGGGGGCATATCCAGTTCGCATTCGCCGAACACGCGAGCTGTCCGTAGCACAAGGCGGTCACGTTCGCTCATTTTTGAACTGTAGATGTTAAGTTCAGCGAGGTATTCGTCATAACTCTTCTCCATATGGCCGTGGCGGTCCCGATATTTCTTTATCCTGTGCACCACTTTGGTCGTTGGTTTCCTCGACCACTCGCGTCAGATTTGCGATATCGAGATCAATAGCCTTCACAGAATAGAACAGCTCTTCAGCAAGAGCCCTTTGCCGGAGCGTCTGCTCGTGCTCTACCAAGGCATAGGCTCCCACCCCGACGGCCACGGCCACAGCCACGAGCGCAATAATGATTGTGGCGTATTTCCTTTTTTCCGTTACCTCCAGCCTCACCCCCTCGGCCTTGCAGACTACCCCCATGCCGTCACCTGTCACCTCAAACACGCGGTAATGCGAAACCGGCTCTCCGGTAGGCCCGGCGGGCTTGTGCTGCAGCTGAGTAGGCCCGACGGCTGGTAGAAGTCCCAATTCAATTCTCCGAAGATCGGCGGTCAGTGCCCCAGCAGACTGATCACGGTGCTCGGGTTCCTTCTCCAGGCACCTCCCGATGATCCTCTCCAGCTCTGGAGACAACCTGCGATTCAGAGCGGTAGGTGAGACTGGCGGACGGCGCAGAATCGCACCGATCAGTTGCGAGTGTTCCACCTCAGCAAACGGGCGTTGCCCCGTGGCCATCTCGTACAGCACCGATCCAGCCCCATGAATGTCGGTACGAGCGTCGATCTCTCCACCCAGCAACTGCTCCGGTGCCATGTAGGGCAGGGTCCCGGCCATGGCTTGCGTCTCGCTAAGACTCTCCGTTCTGACACTGTCCGTGACCGGAAGCCGCAGCTTGGCCAGCCCGAAGTCCAGAATCTTCAGCCGTCCGTCGCTCGTGACCTGCAAGTTGCCGGGCTTGAGATCACGATGAACCACCCCGTGGTCATGCGCAGCCGCCAAGCCTTCCGCAAGTTGCACGCCCAACCGGAGGACTTCCTTCTCCGCCAGCGGTCGACCTGCCACCTTCTCGCTCAGTGTGATTCCGGGGATGTATTCCATCACCAGGAAGTCCACCCCCTGCTGGGTGTCGAAGTCATGGATGGTGGCGATGTTGGGATGGTTGAGCTGCGAGAGAATCAGAGCTTCTTTGTGGAAACGCTTGCGAGCTGATTCATCGGTCAACGTACCGGGCGGTAGGACTTTGATGGCAACATCACGGGCGAGGTGCTCGTCGTGGGCGCGGTAGACTTCTCCCATGCCACCAGCGCCGATCTTCTCCACGATGCGGTAGTGGCCGAGGATTTTCCCAGCAGCGCACTGCGGAATGGAGTGCTCACCGATCATCCCAAAAGACCTCCCAGGGAGGTAAAGCGTATGCGGGATTATTGCCTTCTCAACACCTACTCGGACGAATACCTAGTCAGTGTCCCACCGGCGGAGGTCAGTTGTCAGTGATGCTGGACACAGCTTGGGAGGCCGTGAGGCAGAGCTCCGATGCTGAAGCTGGCTTATTGAGAATCAAGTCCACAGCCTTCTGGGCCTGCCCGGCAGCGACAGCAACCGGGTTTCTATCCAGGATGAACATTTTAGTTCAAGTCATGTTGCAGTGTGGGCTGTCGCAAGTGCCTTCCCTCTCGGCGTCAGAAATGCCAGGACTGCTGCGGCAATCAGTAACACCGGCACGTCTCCGAAAAGGTGGCCTCTGTGCTGCGGATACACGAGCGCCTGCAATGCCATGATTGCGCCGTGCACCACACTCGACCAGACGGCATTCTTGGCAGTAGCGTCACTGAACCGACGACTTGTCCTGATTGATCGGTTATGGGAGCTACCTTCACGCTCACCGGAACCCGATGCCCCAGCTTATGTCTGAGGAAGATCTCGGCCTCCCTGGGTTGTCCGTCGCGGATCGTGCTGGCAAGTGGGCAACCGTTAACACAGAGATCATGACCAGCCGCATCCACGTGCGCCAGGAAGTTGTCGGGACAATGCCTTCCCACGGCTTCACCAGCCGAATACCCGGTCAACCGCTCAGCGCCCCGGTTCCAATACGTGATCTGCCGCTGCGAATCCACAAAGTAGACTCCTGGGCCACTAAAACAAGGCAGTCATGCGGGTTAATGCTTTTCAGCCGGAGGCGGAGCCGCGTTGTGGCTCGGCGGTGTTGGTGCCTGCCGGGCATTTAGCTGCTGTTGCTGCTGAGCGTGTCTCTGCTCCATTTGCTGCGTCTGTTGCTGGTGCTGCTGCTCCATCTGCTGTATACGAGCTGCATTGGCCTGCTGTTGCGCTGCTTGCTGATGCTCCTGCTCCTGCTGCTGCGCGAGCTTCTGATGCTCCTCCTGCTGCTGCGCGTAGAGCTTCTGCTGCTGTTGCTGATAATTCTTATCCGCTTCTGCATTTCCAGTGTTTGGAGGCGTGGGCTGCGGATGCGGCGGAAGATCCTTCGCGTGGGTCGGAGTCGGTGGTTGAGGAACGTTGTTTTCTGGATGCGCAGCAGGCGCATTCCCTGTGCGCGGAACTGCTGCCCTTTCAGTCGAGCCAGTTGGCGGACGATTCGAGGAAGGTGGCTGAGCTACAGGGTGATTACCCGCAGCCGGCTGAGCCGCGGGGCGATTTGCGGGAGGATGATAGGGCGCTCCAGCTGCTTTCGCCGGTACGACTCCGGAGCCGCTGAATGCTGCTGGCTTTGTGGTAGCGGCGATCGGCGGTTGGCCGTGATTTGCAGTGGCCCTTAGCTGCGGGTTTGAGGCGGCCAGTTGCGCATGTTGGGTTTGTGCCGCCACCGGTGGCACGTGACTCTCGCGGGCAGCGGCCTCTTCCGCGCCCGTGGGACGGGCAGTTATTCCGCCCTGGCCACCGTTATAGCTGACACGGTTAACCGTTGTGTTATTGACCACCGTCGTGTTGTAAACATTGTGAACGTTGGTGACGTTGATGTTGTTCACCGAACGGTTGTAATAGAATTGGCCGTTGTCCCAGCGTCCGCCTTCGTAGCCATGGCCGAAATATCCGTAACCGTAAGCGATGCCGCCATAGAAGCCAACCTGCGGCCCCCAATAGCCCTCATGGAAAAGGAATCCGTTACCACCCCAACCCCAGTAAGGCGGAGTCCAGAGATAGCCAACTTGGGGAACCAATACCCATGTGCCCGGAACCCAGTAGTAGTCGCCGTAACTGTCGTCATAGGCCCAGTAGCCGGGGGTCCAGATGTACCCCTCGCCGGGGCAAAGCGGCTGCGAATAAACCGGTAGAGCGGGAGGACCGAACGAGATCGTAACGGCGACCTGCCCGAACGACGTGAACGACATGACCATCATGAACAAAGCGAACCATAATGCACGGCTGCGTAACATGAAACGCATCAGGTTCCTCCTAGAACTCACCCTTTGCCAGATGAAGTTTTCTCCCGCCGGGGTTGCTGGATGGGGCGCGGCGGGCGAGTACAACACGCCGACAGCTAACGAGCCGTTCCAGTGCGCTTCAGGTAGTTCCTCTGAAACTATCTCATTTCAAAGCTTCTATAGTCTGTTCAAAAACGCTCACTGAAGGTTATATAAGAACCCGATACCGGCACCGACCGGCATCGGACGCCAGGTAGAACTGTTCGCTTACGAAGTAATGTAAGTTCTGCCGTGCAATTATTCGAAACAGGGGGAGACGCAACGCTTCGTTGCCACTCGTGCATTAGCGGCATAACATCTAAGTGCGGGGGCGAAAACACACAGAGCGAGGGGCCTTAGCGGTCGCTCGGGAGGAGAGACGACTATGAAAGCTACTTTGTTTGCACTGGTCGGAGCCGCCGTCTTCGCGGTCGGGTTGGCTATGCCCGCGATCGCGCAAGATCCCGCTCGGGCGGAGAGTCTGTTCCAGTTTGACGGCGCCAGTGGCTACTCGCCGGGCGCCGGCGTAGTCACCGATCGGGACGGGACAATCTACGGCACCACCACCATAGGCGGCAACGGCCCCTGCACAGGCGGCGCCGGCTGCGGCACGGTGTTCGCGCTTTCGCCGCCTCTCAGTCGCGGCGGTCTCTGGGTGTTCAACAAACTCTACGATTTCCAGGGCGGGCAAGACGGCTCATCTCCCTTCGCGCCGCTCACTCTGGCCCCGGATGGAACGGTGTACGGCTACACGACGGGCGGGACGTTCGGCACGGTATTCCGGCTTCTTCCCCCCACATCGCCCGGCAATCCGTGGACATTCCAGATTCTCTATGTCTTCACCGGGAAGGCCGACGGTAACCTGGAGGATGTATATTCACCGCTGGTCCTTCGTCACGGTGCACTGTACGGCATCGCCTCTGGTGGCTCCTCGGCCTGTGGGCAATTCGGATGCGGCAGCGTGTTCCGGCTGAAACCCGGTTCGGGCGGTGGCGAATGGACCTTGAAAACCCTTTTCAGTTTTGAAGGTGGCTCCGATAGTGGTGAGCCGGGCTGGATCGTGGGGTTCGCTGACGCGCCCTCGCTGTATGTTTCGACCTCGCTCGGGAACGGTGCTGTCGTCGAGATCTCGCCGCTCGGTTCCGGCGAATGGGCCGAACGCGTGATCACGCGGTTCATGGGCGACGGCGACGGGCACGAGCCCTCCAACCTGGTGCTGACGTCCGTTGGCACGCTGTTTGGCCTTGCGTTAGGACCACGCACGGGTCTCGTGTTCCAGCTAACGCCGCCCTCCCCCGTGACGGCGGGATGGACGCGCACGACGATCGCCGCCGTCTCGGATCACCGCTACGGCCCCGTTTCGTTGGCGCAAGGTGCTGCGGGTTCATTGATTGGCGCCATTGAGGGCGACTTTGATTTCTTTGCCGGCAGCGTGTTTCAGCTAACTCCACCGGCGGATGGCGACACCTGGACCTACACCGAGCTGTGGAATTTCAATCGCGGGCCGGACCGCAATCCGCTGAACGTGGTGACGGGACGCGGGGGAAACCTGTTCGGAGTGCTGCAAGGGGGAGATTCTTCGAATGGATCGCTGTTCGAGTTGCACCGACCGTGATTCGAGGCCGACAACTTCTGGCTTGCCCGTGACGCGCTAATTGAAAGGGTCGCGGCTTTTTCAGGTCGTTATCGCCGGTCGTGAAACCCGATAAAGCTGCCAGACAAACGCTCCCAGACCCAGGCAAACCACGCCAAAGTGGACCAGCCCGCCAAGATACGGGATGAACCTGACGATGGTAAGGATCAGCAGGCCCACCAGTAGCCCCAGCAGCCAATCGCTCTTAGTCACCCCAGTCGGCTTCAGAAGTATCTGCCCCAGGAATGCTCCAACCCAAATCTTTGCCAGGTAGATTGCAGCCAGATACAACATGAGCAACATCAGTGAGGCCGGAAGGCCAACCAGCGTGATGGCTGTCAGGATTATGGCCACAGGCACCCCCGCCAGGACCGCAAACCCCAGCCCTAGGCTGCGCCAGCCTGAGCCCACCGCCTGAGTGCTGGCCTGGAAGAAACCGGGAAACAGGACCAGGCCCAACCATCCCACCAGCATGGCGGCAGCGAGCCAGACAGCTTGGAAGAAGTAGAATCTGGGGCGCGCGAAATGGCTTTGCCTCACGCGTACCTGGATGTCACGCGTGCCCACAATCGTCGCGCCGTCGGCGATGTGCACGTTTTTCAGCTCGCGCACACGAGCGCTCAGGTTGCCGCCGATTCGGGCCGTGTTCGTCAGGGTAAGGTTATCCCCGGTCATGGTCAGTTCGCGGCCGATGCTGCCGCTCACATCGGCATTGCCGACGAACATGGTCACACTGCGATTCACCTCGCCCTCGAGGCTGGCGTCGCCGGCGGCAACCACGATGCCGTCGCCCACGCGACCCCGATCATTCACACGCAAGGATTGCACCAAACCATAGATGCTGTGGCCCAATTGCCCGTCCAGGTCGAGCGAATTCGAAAAGTTGAAGATGTTGCCTTCCACGGTTCCGCTCACCACAGTTCTCTTGGCAAAACTCACCAGGTCGCCCTTGACGGTGCCGCGCACTTCCACCGTCTCGCCAAAAGCCAGCAAGTCCCCATTGATCACGCCCTCCACGCGCACAGTGTTGACCGGCGGCCAATAGGGTGTCGTCTACAGTCTCATTCGCCGCTACCGTGACGAACTCACTGTGACGCCGCTCCAGGGCAAAGCCAGGCAACGACAACGCAAGCAGCACGATCAGCAGGCGCAGGCCAGGTTGGCGTAGCCGCCACCGGCGTCCCAGCAGCAGTGCGCCGCCGCCCAACAGCAGCAGCAAAAGGATCTTCCCGACGAAAGCAGCATAATCAGACAGCATGGCAGTACCTCCGTTTGCAACGTAATAAGAAAAGTTGAAGAGCAGGTTCGTGCGGCCGCTTAAGCTGAAGGGATTTAACCACTGCAGCGCTTCCGGAATACTCAGCTCATTGATCCAAGGGACAACGATCGAACCTAGCGCCAGCACCGCGGCCACCACCGCCAGGTCACCCCACCCCAGAGACCGCGGCAAACGGGAGAAGCCCGCCGGGCTGGCTGCTTCCTCCGGAAGCTCATGCAGGCTTTCGCTCAGAACACGGTTCTCGGCGCGTAATGCGTCCAACAGTTGCCGGCAGCGCCGGCACGTGGCCAGGTGGTCTCGCAGGCGCCGCGCCTCCTCCTCTGCCAGTTCACCGTCCACGAAGATGGACACGATTTGTTCCGAATAACATTCCATGATCACTTGCTCCCGTGGCCCAGTTTCCGGCGCAGCTCCTGCTTGGCCCGAAATATCAACGCCGCCACGTAGTTCCTCTGCAGGCCCAACTGCTGTGCGATTTCGTCATAGCTCAATTCGCCGTAATAGCGCAGGACCAGCGGCACGCGATAGTTCTCCGGCAGACGTGCAATGGCATCCCGCACCTGCGCCCTCTCTTCCGTGCTGAGGACTGCACCCAGCGGCGACGGCTCCGAGCTGGCTGCCTCGATGACCGCGACTCCTTCTTCAACTTCCACAATCACCTGCTGTCCACGCTTCCGGCGCCGCAAAGCGTCAATGCATTGGTTGCCAGCCACCCGCAGCAGCCACCTGGGGAACGGTATCGACCCGTCGTAGCTCTCGATGGAGCGCTGCAGCTTGAGGAAGACTTCGCTGGTGGCATCTTCTGCGCTCTCCCGTGAGTCCAGCATGTAACGGCACAAGCCGAATACGCGCCGGGCATAGAGGCGATAGATCTCCCCCAGCGCCTCGGCATCGTGGCCTTGTGCGCGCTCTATTACGCTCTCCAGATCCGGCCCCTCCATTTGCGTGGCTTTGCCCTCGCGGGGCTGCGATCCTTTCGCATTGTTTCTCTTGGCGTCCATAAAGCAGTACGCTGCAGATCGAACAAAGTTACACAAATTTTAGGGATGAGGGGAACGCAGGGCTGGACAACTCATTGTGGTTCTTGCAAGATTCGAGTTGCCCACAAGAGCCAGCGGGAAAGGGTGCGAATTGAATATCTTTCCGCGGGCTGCCGAGGCCTTGTGCGCTCCGATGCAGACTAGTCACGGATGAGCTGAGTCCCGGGTGGTCGGCAAATGGGAATCGGGGTTCTTTCTGCCGAGTTCCGCAGCCTTCCTTCGCTCGGAGTGAATCAGGCAATATTTCTTGCCGGTTAAGGCATGCCCACGGCATCGGGATCCGCCTGCTTTTCTCTTCCCACACTGCATCGCTAGACCTCGCTGTTTATGCGGCCCTCCATCGCTAAGCGACGGGGGTGGGGGCCTTCGCTCCCGGACCTGAAAGGCGTGCCCTCGGCATCGGGCTCCGCCTGCTTTCTTCTTCCCACACTGCATCGCTAGACCTCGCTGTTTATGCGGCCCTCCATCGCTAAGCGACGGGGGGTGGGGCCTTCGCCCCCGGACCTGCCGACACCTCACTGTCAGGCCACTTACTGGCCTTGTGGTTCTCGTCAGCCGTGGCGCTGCCGCTCGATGAATTGCCATGTTGCACGAAGCCACACCTCGTTAACCCGATCGTGCTCTTCCTGCAGTCGTTCATAAGTGAGCCAGTGCATCCCCGTGGGTTTGGGTGGGAAAGGGTCTAGCATGTTCGCAGAGCCGCCCAGCTTCATCCGAATCCCTTGAGCGCGTCGTAAGGCTCGGTCGTGCGTTATTTTGCAAGAGTCGGCAAAACGCTGTCTCTCTTAGTTGACCGGCGGGCGCTCGGCGACGCCCGGAAAATTACCTAGGCTTACGCAAAGAAAGGAATGCCTGACTGAAAATATCCATGCTGCTGGTTTGTCGTTCCTCTTTTGGTCGATGCTTCGACACCTGCTTCACGGCTTGACGGTAAAGGAGCGGATAGGTCTTTTTGAAGTGCTTTCGCTTCGCGCGAATGGCATCACCGGAGAAATCGTCGGGATTGTCGGAGCGGTTCTTGGGATCCAGGCTCATTGTCTGGAACAGCTCCGCCAGATGTTCATCGTGGTACCCGCCAGTTCTTAACCGGACGAACTCTGACGCCATGATCAGGTTCTGATTATTCAGCATCCGCTCTTTGTGACCCGCTTTCCCGAACGAACCAACCACACTACCAAGTCGGCTGGCGAAGGCATGGAGACGCAGTGGAAGATCCTGAAAGCCAGAGAGGAATGGCCTAAGCGGCTCAGTAAGTTCGCCTTGGAATACTTCGACCTGAATTCTCTCGGCAAGGGCGGCAGCGTCGGTAGCCGTCTGTGTCGCCTGCTCCAACTGGTTCTCAACGCCAGATCGCTTCTTCGGCTTTGTTTCGCCGTAGCTGTAAACGGTTAGCAATGCCCAAAGCAGGCACTTGTCACTTTCGTGCAGCTTGTTCAACGGGTTTCTGGGGCTGGTGTTCTCGAATGCGTTCCTGACCCGTTTCGTAATATCTACGGCCATTTTCTCAGTCACCTCCGCCTCAAAGGTTCAGGTCGGTGGTCCCTGACAGCAGGTAAACTGCGTACCCAACTTATCCTGACGGCATACATGTGGGGGTAGATTTCCTTCAGATGTTCTCGCTTCTTGCGAATCGAATCCCCCGAAATGTCCTTTTTAGAAATACACTTTTCGTCGTCGAATCCACTTTGCGGGCTCACGGCCTGAATTAACTCCGCCAAATGCTCGTCGTGGTGCTTTCCCGTTTTCACCGAAACGAACTCCGAAGCCATGATGAGAAATTGGTTCCTTCCCATTTTTCTTTTGTGGCCCCGCTTCCCCGCTATGTTGTCGAGGAGGATTCCCAGTTTTTGGGAAAAATCTTCAAGCCGTGCTGCAAGGTCCTGAGCGCTGCCGAGGAGTCTGGCAGGAAAAGGAGCCAGAAGTTGCGTAAGTTGCCCTCTGAGAACGTCGGATTGAATCCTTCTGCCTAGCGCGCCAGCCTCAGCGACAATGTCGGCGGCCTCCTCCAGGGGGTTGAAGAACTCATCAGGTGTCCTCATGTACATGTCCAGCAACGCTACGAGCACGCGCTTGTCGGAATCGCGCAGTTTCTTGAGGGGATTTCTTGGACCAAGATGGTCGAATGCTTTTCTGACGACTTTTTCGTAATCGAACGGCATATCCGCCTACCCTTGGCCAAAACCGGACAAAAGGGTCGCTTGGGTTTCGTCCATTGCGCCTACGTGCTGCAGCCCTATTATGCGTCTGGAGGCACCAGAAGGCATGAATAAACTGCGACGCGCACATGAAAGCCCTTGCCGGCAATCCGGGAAGTGCTCAGCACATGACCACGTCTCATCTCTGGCGACGAAGCTATTGCTCTCAGTGTCGGAGGCGGCCGAAGTCTTAGGAGTGAGCAAGAGAACGGTCTTCCTCCTCCTTGCCTCTGGGGAACTGACGCGACGGAAGATTCGACGCAGGACGGTTATTCACCGCGACGATGTCATCCGTTTCGCTGCGGCGGACCGCGGCGACCAAACGGAGCCCGGAGACTAGATGAGCGTTGTTGGCTTCCAATTCGGACCTCAAGCCCGCAGGGATAGCGTCAGTGATCCAGGGCCGATTTCTAGGGCTTCGGGAAGCGGTGCGATCCACGACCAGTGGGCCGGTTGCGAATCGGTGCCGGCTGAGAAAGCTTGCCTGGGTGCAGCAATCTTGAATAACACCTTCATGCGCGGCCCACTGAGCTGCCTTACAGTTTCTGACTTCGTCCTGGCTGCTCATCGGGAGCTGTTCTCGCTAATGCTGGAAGCCGATGAACACGGCCTGCCTTTTGACATCCTCACGCTCGTTGAATCCTTGGTACGAGAAAACACGCTGGAGACTGTCGGTGACGTTACATACCTCGACAGTTTGACGGACGGCGTCGTGATCCATCCTGGATTGATTGAGCGTCATGTCGAAACGGTCATTCGCTGCTCACGCCTGCGGCAGCTTCAAAAGATTGCTGACTTCGCGGGACGCGAGGCTGGTGAATCCGGTGCGGATCCCGAGCGGGTGTTGCAAAAACTCGAGGCGGCCCTGCAGAATTTGCGCGCCGGTTGCGATCTGGATGGCAACCTGACCCCGATCATTATGCCCAAGCTATCGCGGCGTGCGGACCTATTAACGCTCGCGTACGTAGAACCCAGGGACGTGGAATGGCTATGGAAGCCGTACTTTGCAACCGGAATGCTCGCGATGTTGAGCGGCGATCCCGGAGCTGGCAAGACTTTCATCGTTTTGGCGATTGCCGCTGCTATTACCGTTGGCCGCGTTCCGCACACGGGCGAGCCATGCCTGCCAGGGCAGGTTTTGTATCTCAGTGTTGAAAACAGCCCGGAGCACGTACTTCGCCCTCGATTTGATTTACTCGGAGGTGACCCGAGCCGATTCCATATTCTTCTTGGCTCAGTTACTGGCAACGGCAAGCGCACCGAGCGTGGGACCGTGCGGCTCTCCGACGTGCAACTCCTTAGTGATGCGCTGCAGCGGACCAATGCGTCGGTTGTGATTGTTGACCCGATCCAGTCTTGTCTAGGCGCCGAGGTGGACGCGCACCGCTCGAATGAAACGCGGCCGGTAATGGACGGACTCTCTCGCCTCGCCGAAGAGCAGGGATGCTGCATTCTGCTCGTCCGGCACTTGGGTAAAGCGCCAACCGGAAAAGCGATTCATCGTGGGCTCGGGAGTATTGACCTCACCGGCGCGGTCAGAACTGAGCTACTCGCCGGCTGCTCCCCGGACGATCCAGTACAGCGTGCGCTGGTGCAGGTGAAGTCGAATCTCGGTCAGTTCGGGCCGTTACTGGGGTACACAATCGAAAACAATGGCACGTTTAGATGGACGGGCGAATCGCAACTCACAGCGGCTGCGCTATTGGCGCCGGAGTCGAACGACGAAGAAACGGGCGCGATGGCAGAGGCCAAAGACTTCCTTTCGAGTGCGCTCGCCCAAGGCGCACGTCCGGCGAAGGATGTTGAGGCAGAAGCCCGGCAGGGGGCTATCAGCAAACGGACTCTGAAACGCGCCAAGAAAGAGCTAAGAGTGCAGTCCCGAAAACACGGCATGACTGGTGCGTGGGAGTGGTCACTTCCCGAAGGGGGCCAAGAATGAGCGAAGGATGCCAACAAATAATCTTGGCCTTCTTCGGGGAAGTTGGCCCTCTTCGGTTGAACCCGCACAGGCTGGTAGTCCGCTGCGACTAAGTTGGGTGTCGGAGCGAGCATCGGTCAGGCTAACCGCAGTTCACGTGTAACTCGTTGAAAGAGCGCGGCTAAATGGAAGCGTTGTCTCTATGTTGCCAATTACGACGGGAAAAGCGGCGATGAATACCCAGCAGCCGACAAGCTACGGCTGTGAAGTGATTGATGCAGCCGAACTGGCAAAGCGCTGGAGCTTGCCCGAATCGTGGATTCGGGAGCAGACGCGCACACGTTCCTCCGATCCGCTCCCTTGCGTCCGCTTTGGCCGATACGTGCGTTTTGAGTGGGGCTCTCCGAAGTTGGCCGCCTGGTATGACCGCAGACGGTGTTAAGGCTGCATGGAGGATAGCAATCACCCCCTTTTGCTACGCCAGTGACGCGAATATGTGGATGAGCCGCAGACGCGACCCAACTCCCATGCAGAAAAACACAATCGTTCGCCTCGCTCCCTAGACAACTAACCGAGCGCTGCGTTAGTATACTGGCGTGGGCGACTATATGACGATGAAACGGGGAAAACAAACACCGAAAAAGAATCCCGCCGCTGTAGCGCTGGGCAAGCTTGGTGGCAAGGCATCTGCTGAGAGCCGCTCTCCGAAGGAGCGCTCGGAGGCCGCGCGCAAGGCCGGATTGGCACGCAGCAAGAAGCTAACGGCAGAGGAGCGCCGTCGCGTTGCCATGCTGGGCGTTGAGGCGCGACGGGAAAACAAGAAACAGCGGGAGGGCCGCTAACACGCATCAAGGAGGCAACATGCCACGCAGACGACAACAAGACGGATACATATTCAAAGCACGAGGAATGTGGTATCTGCGCTATTTCGATACCCGCGTGATGGGTGGTGAGGTAAAGCGAGTAAGAATTGCAAAGCAACTAGCCCCGGTGACGGGCATCACCAAGACCAAGGCGCGCGAGCTGGCGCGTCCGATCATGGCACAGATTAACCAGGCGCGGCACGCTCCAGTAACTGCGGTATCGCTCATGGACTTTGTTGAGCGAGTCTATTTGCCTCGTATGGAGCAACAGAAACGACCATCTACGGTAAAGGGCTATTGTGACATCTGGGAGAATCATCTGAAGGCGCGAAGCGCCGGCTTGTGGATGCGTGAGATTCGCACCTGTGATGTGCAGCGAATCCTTGATGAGATCGCCCGGCTCGGGCTACTCGGCAGCAATTCACTGCGTCACATCAAGAGTCAGATAAGCGGGATCTTCTCGTATGCCAAGCAGCAGGGTTACTTTGATGGTGAGAATCCGGCGCGCAACACGGCTATTCCGCCAGCGCGGCCCTCAGAAGAAACCTATGCTTACAGCCTTGAGGAAATCGGACAGATTATCGCGCTCCTCCCCGAGCCCGCGGCAACTATCTTTGCTGTAGCTGCGTTCACCGGGGCACGTCGCGGAGAGATTCGCGGGCTGTTATGGGAGAACTATCACGACGGGGAAATCCAAATCACGCGGTCCATCTGGAGGGGCCACGTAACCGAGCCGAAAACGCGCAAGAGCCGAGGCGCTATTCCGGTGATTGCACCGCTTGCAAGGCGTCTGGAGTTTCACCGGATCCGCTGCGGCAATCCAATCTCGGGGGTGATGTTCCCCAACTTGAATGGCTCACCTATGGACCTGGGGAACGTGCTCAACCGGGCCATTCTGCCAACGCTCAACCGTTGTGCTATTTGTGGCAGGCCGAAGGAGGATTGTGGGAACGCGAAGAAGGGTCGGCAGGCTACGCCCGCTCATTCGTTTGAGAGGGACACGAGCCGACCCGAGTGGCACGGATGGCATGCAGCGCGCAGAGGCTTGGGAACCAACCTGTACAGGCTCGGCGTGCCCGAGAAAACGATTCAGGCGATCCTCCGCCATGCGAATGTTTCCACGACCAATACCTATTACATCAAGAGCGCAGCCGATGACACCCGCGCCGCGATGGCGAAACTCGAAAGCCTTGTGATTGGGAACGATTCGGCAGCCGAAACCTTCGTAAGTGGCAACGAAGTGGCAACAGATGCGGCAGACGCTCAAGCTGCCGTGATTCAATAACTGCTTTGTATCCTTCCACTTGAATCTTGGTGGCGGCGGCTGGACTCGAACCAGCGACCTACGGATTATGAGACCGTCGCTCTAACCACCTGAGCTACACCGCCAATGGGCCGGATGCGGCATTGAGACCGCACCGCGCGAGTAGAGAACCTAGTCCGCGACGAGCGTCGAGACTTGGGCTCGCGCCTATTGAGACGAAAGGCCGGACGTGACTGCGTCCAGCCCTTGATTTGATTCTAGAAGTGGCTCTGTAGGCTGTCAAACCCGCGGCTCGCGGTGGCGATTCTCAAGGCGAGCAACGAAAAGCAAATTGCCAAGCGTGGTTCTTGTCCTACGCCGTTCCCAGCCGCCGCAGCACGTTCTCGCGGAAGCCCCGGCTCAGCGTAAGCTTGGTCCCGTCACGCAGCAGAATCGCGTAGTCCCCATACAAGGACGGACGCAGGGTCTTGATGCGGTCCACGTTTACCAGCGTCGAGCGATGAACACGCATGAACTGCCGCGGCCCGAGACGCCCCTCGAGTGACGTGATCGTTTCTCGCAGGATGTGGGTGTTGCCTCCGACGTGCAGGCAGACATAATTGCCCGCCGACTCGGCCCAGTCGATCTCGTTGGGTTTGAGGCAGACAATCTCACCGTCGGCCTTAATCACAATGCGCTGCGGAGCATGCTGCCGCGACTCCAGATCACCCAGAAGATCGAGCACTCGCCGTTGGAACATTCCCTCCGACGGATGCTGGAGTTGCTTACGCGCGTGGCCGAGCGCCTCCGACAAACGCTCCTTGCCCACCGGCTTCAGCAGGTAGTCGAG
Organism: uncultured Acidobacteriaceae bacterium; assembly: GCA_963782275.1. GTDB lineage: Bacteria > Acidobacteriota > Terriglobia > Terriglobales > Acidobacteriaceae > Bog-257. The sequence goes on from CAWAJA010000022.1 coordinate 1,088,962, forward strand.
AGCGTGCACCTCGAACGCCTTCATGGCATAGCGGTCATAGGCGGTAACGAAAATGGTGAGTGGCATTTGCTCCTTCAACGCCGTCACAACACCAAAGCCGTCCACCTCCGGCATCTGGATGTCGAGAAAGACCAAGTCGGGCTTCTCGCGCTTGATGAGCGCGATGGCCGACTTTCCGTCGCCACATTCGGCCACGACCTCCAGGTCGGGCTCCTCTTCCAGCAGCCGGCGCAAGCGCTCGCGCGCCAGCGATTCATCGTCACTAAGCAACACTCGAATGGGCATTGGGACTATTGACCTCCTGGGGGCATTCGCGAAATGGAATGTGGATTTTGACGATGCAGCCGCCACCGGGCGCATCTTCAAGAGTCAACCTATGATCATGGTTGTAGAGCTGTTGCAAACGGGCGCGCGTGTTCTGCAGCCCGACGCCTTCGGGTGGGACTGCTCCTCCGAACCCGGTAAGTCCCCGGCCGTTGTCGCAGATTTCCATCCACAGCTCGTCGAAGACCTGACGGGTCGAGATGCGAACAAAGCCGGGGGCGCTGCGCGGGCCGATGCCGTGGCGGATGGCGTTTTCCACCAGCGGCTGCAGCACGAGGTTCGGGACCAACGCCGAGAGCGTATGCGGCTGGATGTCCATCTCCACCAGCAGCCGGTCCTGGAAGCGGGTCTGCTGAATGTCAATGTACTTCTGCAGGAAGGTCAGCTCGCGGCTGAGCGGTACTTCGTGGACGCCCACGGCGTCCAGCGAGAAGCGCAGTAGGTCCGCCAGTTGCAACGTCATGTTCTCGGCGGCGAGACCGTCGTTCCGGGCCAAAGCAGCGATGGAGTTCAGAGTGTTAAACAGGAAGTGTGGTTCAAGCTGGATCTTCAAAACTTCCAGTTGAGCATGTGCGAGCTGCGCTTCCAGCACCGACGACCGCAGCTCGCGCTCACGATACTTGCTGTAGTACGCAATCGCCTGGGTGATCAGCACGATGTACCAGTAGCGTTGGAAGTCCATGAGAGCGCGGGAGACCGTGTGCGCGAAGAAGGGGACGTGCTTTTCCGGCGTCCAGGTCACCACCGGATCGAGCAGCACGATGAGGGCGGAAGCCCCGAAGGTCAGCACCACGCAAGCCACGAGGTGCACCGGCAAGGCCGTGGTCCAGCTATTACGATCGAAGGTAAATCGCCGCGCCAGCTCGTAAACCGGTGGCGTCAGCACAGACCAGATGAAAGAAACCGTGACGCTCCAGGCGAGCAACTGCGCCCAGCCTTCCGGGCTGCCCATGGAGGCCATATAGACGTGCCAACCCGTCGCGCTCAGCAGGGCCAGCACGATCCACAATACGAAACCGACGGCCCAGACACGGACCCACTGTTTCCACATGGTGAGCTACCTGTTCTGCGTTGAACCCCAGGAAAACGAAGACGAGCTACACCGACAATGTGATAGACGATGAGCAGCGGCAAAGGTTCCGTAAAAAGTGAAAGAGTCAACAATTTGCAAACGCCCAGGAGTGTCCGATTTCGGTCACCGTGGAGCAGCGCATCACCGCCAAGCGTGCGACAATGGGTCGGGCTGGCATGCACGAGCTGGGCATCGCAACCTCGATTCTGGAGTGCGTTCAAGCGGAAGCGCTGCGCCATCCCGACGGTCGCATCACCAAGGTGGGCGTTAAGATTGGTGAACTTTCCGGCGTTGATCGCGATGCACTGCAGTTCGGCTTCGAGGTGCTGGTCAAGGACACCGAATGGGAGGCGCTGGTGCTGGAGCTGGAATCCGTCCCACGGATGCAGCGCTGCTCGAAGTGCGCTTATGAATTCCGCATGACCGACTTCGACCCGCGATGCCCGCTCTGCGGAGAGTTGGGTACACAGTGCATCAGCGGGGAAGAACTTGACATCGTATACATGGAAGTGGATGGATGAACCGCATCGAAGTTGAAAAGAAGGTCCTCAACGAAAACCAGGTCCTCGCAGAGCAGTTGCGCGAGCGCTACCGCCAACTTGGGCTTCTGTGCGTCAACCTCATCAGCGCTCCCGGCTCGGGGAAAACCGCCCTTCTGGAGCGCACGCTCGAGCGCATGCACAAGAGCACCCGGGTCGCGGTGCTGACCGGCGACCTGCAAACCGAAAATGATGCCAAACGCCTGGCGAAGTTCGGGTTTCCGGTGAAGCAGATCACTACCGGGGGCACCTGCCACCTCGACGCCAAGATGATCGGGAAGCACCTTGAAGACTGGCGGCTGGAAGACCTCGACCTGCTCATCGTGGAGAACGTTGGTAACCTGGTTTGCCCGTCGAGTTACGATCTCGGCGAAGACGCAAAGATTGTTCTGCTCAGCACCACCGAAGGCGAAGACAAGCCGCTGAAGTATCCGTCCATCTTCTTCAAGTCGGAGTTGATGCTGCTCACCAAGGTTGATCTGCTGCCCTACGTTCCCTTCGAAGCGGAACTCGCTCGTGAGAACGCCCGTCGGGTCCATCCCGGCATGGAGATCATTGACGTCTCCAGCATCACAGGTGAAGGTCTTGACCGGTGGATGGATTGGCTCGCCGCGCGCCAGGAAAAAGCGCGCGCCAAGTTGCAAAGCGTCAGCACCTAGGGCAGTTCACCTTCCGCTAGCGAACGTCTCGACATCCATCCCGAGGCGGGTTCTTCCCGTTTTAGGGCGAAACTGTTTCTCAACTAGTTACTCCCCCTCCCCCCTCGACATTGTTTAGAATCATGAGATTACACACTTTTCCCCGGCAACTACCTGACAGCCAAAGGGAGTCTTTTCTAATCGAAGAATGAGCCTGAAGCGAGAGGTGCAGGCGGTGAGGAAGGCTCCTTTCGGAAAAAGGTTTTCCCAAAAAATATAGCAGTAGTCGTGCGGTGGGAATGTGGGAATCGCGCAGCGATTTCCAAGGTTGTGGGAAGCCCCGTTTTTGGGCTTTCCACAACCGTCATTTCCACCGCGAGTTTTCTTGGGTTTCATGGTCACCGTCCTAAGGCCGCTGGGAGGAACTGCTGGAAGAGCTGGCGCTTGGCGTGTTGCATCTGCTGCGCCGCCTCGGTGTCGCTGCGCACCGCCGCGATGCGTTCGAGGGTAGCCACGCTAAGCCCGGCGCGCAGGTACTGCGCTGCCCGGGGCAGGGCCAGCAAGGTCTCCAGCGGTGTCTGATAGCGTCGGTAATAGCGGCGCTGGCGGCCTTTTTCGTCGACCTCGATGTCGGCCTGGGCGCAGGGACGATGGTAGTTGAGATAGGGATTAAGGTGTTGGGCATAGAAGCCATGGATGGCCTGGGCATGTTCGCCGGCGATATAGCCGTAGCCCATGTGCTTGCGGATGACCGCGCCGTTTTTGGTTTCCACCAGTCCGTTGTCGTTGCTGTGCCGGGGCCGGCTCTTGGTCTGCTCGATCAGCAGCTTGTTGAGCAGACGGGCCACGACCTGGTTGACGAACTCGCTGCCATTGTCGGAGTGAAAGCCGCGGATGCGGAAGGGGAACTGGCGTAGCAAGGCGACCAGCACCGGCTCTAGGCAGGCCTCGCTAATGCGCTCCGTAGCCGCCACGATTTGCACTGCGTCACTTCATCGACCGCATTGATGTGATAAACGCCTTTGGCCGAGTTCTGATCGCCCTGATGCACCGTGTCCACCCGCAGATAGCCGGGCCGGCCTTGCGGATCGGGTCGCCGCCGCTCGCCGAGGCTCACGGGGGTGGGCTTGGTCTTGTGGTAGGTCAGTCGGCGTTCGCGATAGCGCTGCTGGCGGCGCAGATTGTACAGGTGGGCCACCGAGATGGTCGCCAAGCGCGCGTACTCGGCTTTGCCGTAGTGCTGAGATTCGCGCTGCAGAATGCGCTGGGTGGCGGGTCCGCTGAGGCTGTCATGCGCCTCATCGACGGCGGCCAGCAGTTCGATGTCCGCCCGCGTATAGCGCTGCGCAAAGCGGTGCCGCCGGTAGCTGGCCGCTTGCACCATGCCGCTGGCCTGATAGCGGGCAATCAGCCGCGTCACCTGCGCCCGGCTCAGGCCGGTCATCTTCTCCAAGTAACGGCGCAGCAAGCCGCGCGCTTTCCGGCCTTGCTGTACGTACTGTTGTTGGCGCAGCACGGTCTCGATCCAGGAATAAACCTGCTCTCGGGTTTCCCCTTTGAACCGGATCTCCTCGCTGGCTCGTAAGAAAGCTTCGATTTGCTCCAGGTTCAGCTTCTCTGCTTGGTGCACGCTCGTGGTCAATCCTCAGCATGCCACCTGCTCCAGGCTCATCTTGCGTTGGAAACCGATCCCTCCTTCAGGCTCATCTTGTATTGGAAAAGACTAAGGGTTGCAGGTATCTGCTTTATTTGCAATACTTACGGGGCGGCGGATTCTTCTGCCCACGATGCCGCGGAAGAAGACAGCGTTTCGCTGCTCTGATCAGAAGCGGCATGGAACCCAGCGATTGATTTGTCAAAGAACCTCGGCACCACGCCCTAGGGCGGGTGAGGACACATCTCCCGGCAGTCGCCAAGGGGCCCAGCTCCAGCCTACAGGCCAGCTCCGAGTTGTCAAGATTACCAAGGTACAGGGTGGGTAACTGTACTTTCGTAACTTCCAGGTGGCAAGGTAAGCCAGCGCGCGAAGGACATACCGATGCGGAATTGGACCGCGCCGGTTTCCTTACCTCCTACACAGATTTCTTGAGTCTGCGGCATGCATGGCCTACTATGAGCCGAGTCTACATGCGCAACTTGCACCTTCCATCCTCGGCAAGTGCTGGAGGGCAGGCGATGGTCCGTCGGTCCAAGTCATCTGGCCTTAATCTGTTTCTCACGATCCTGTCATGTGTCCTTGTGGTGACGGCGAGTTCCGTCCGCCTGACAGCGCAGCAGTCCGCAGCATCCTCCCACGAAGCGAACCCAGGATATCCGGTCACGGTGGAGGGCCACGAAGTCTTCAAAATCTATGAGGCATTCGGTCCCGTTCCAGCTCAGGAGCGGGCCGAAAAGGTCTCAGAGCGGCTTGGGAAGCTGGTGTACACACCAAGCGCCGACGTCGCGGCAGTCACCACGAACGAATCGGAGTATGGAACCGAAATCAAGCTAGGCGACATTGTGCTGACCATCGTCAGCGAGAACGATGCCAAACGCATGAATGTTGCCCGCGTCGCGCTGGCCAAGTACTACGCCGGCCAGATTGGCAACGCCATCTTCGAGGCACGGCAAGAGCACAGTACGAAGTTCCTGGTTCGAGCAGCGATTTACGCCTTGGTGACTCTGCTCGTGTACGCGCTGCTTGTGTGCCTGGTGGTGATCGGGTCGCGCTGGTTGCTGGGACGGTTGCAGCGTCCCGATGCGCCCCTGATCAAAGGCATCAAGATCCAAAACTCGGAGATCCTGGCAGGACAACGCCTAGCCAGCATCCTTGCCGGGCTGGTCCGCCTGCTCCGCGTCGCCGTTATCTTCGTTCTTACTGTGGTGTTTCTCGGCACCGAGTTCAAGTTTTTCCCATGGACCCGTGTGCACGGCAGGCAGCTGCTGGATTATGTTCTCGCTCCCCTCCGCTTTGTCGGCACCGCAGTCTTGAATTACCTGCCCAAGCTGTTTTACATCCTGGTGATTCTGGCCGTGATGTATTACGTGATGAAGTTCGCACGCATGCTGACGCGGGAGTTCGAGCGAGGAAACATTCGCATACGCGGGTTTTATCCCGAGTGGATCCAGCCCACTTACAGAATTGTTCGTTTCCTGCTGATTGCCTTCACGGCTGTTCTGGTCTATCCCTATCTGCCAGGAGAAAATTCACCCGCCTTCAGGGGAGTTGGCATCTTCCTCGGCGTCCTCCTTTCCCTGGGTTCGACGTCGGCAGTCGCTAACGTCGTGGCCGGCATCATTCTCACCTACACTCGAGGCTTCCGCGTGGGAGATTGGGTCAAAATCGGAGACAACGTAGGGGAAATCGTCTCCCAGAACTTGCTGGCGACCCATTTGCAAACCTTTCAGAAGGAGGAAGTCGTCATCCCGAACTCGGTGATCCTCAACAGCCATGTCGTCAACTACAGCCTGGTGGGGCAGACGGAGGGCATATTGCTGCACACCTCAGCCACCATCGGCTACGACACTCCGTGGCGTACGGTCCATCAGTTGATGATCGAGGCTGCGTTGAAGACCCCCGACATTCTGCCCGATCCCGCGCCATTCGTTCTGCAGAAGGCACTGGATGATTCCTACGTGCAATATGAGATCAACGCGTACACGCGAAATCCTCATGCGATGTTTATTACTTATTCCAATCTGCACGCTAACATCCAGGACTGCTTCTATGCCGCTGGTGTAGAGATCATGTCGCCCGTCTACCATTCTCTTCGCGATGGAAACAAAACCGCCATCCCGGCCGAGTTTCTGCCCAAAGACTATCGGCCTCAGGGCTTCCGGATCGGGAAGCCGGATGACGGGGCGGCGGCTGCGGCGGGAAGAGAGGGGTAGGTCCATCCCACTTTAATGTCACGTGAATTCGTCCCGATGATCTTGACATTTTCCGTCCAGGGCTTATACTCAAAAAATTACATGTCTTACGCGATCCACAACACGACGACGGTCATGGCCATGTGCATGTGTACCCGTGTCGGTCTGTGGGTTGAGCGAAGCAGCGGTAAAAGTTAAACAGTAAGCCGCAGAGATTCTCAAACGACCCACAGTCCAGATGATTGTGGGTCGTTTTGTTTTTGACCCAGGGGTTCCCAGAAACATCAAAAAACGAGGAGAGCGACAGCAATGAGTGCCAGCAACGGAAAGCCAACCTTCAATTTCGACACGCTAGCCATCCACGGCGGCCAGGACATTGACGCCACAACCAAGTCGCGGGCCGTGCCGATTTACCAGACCACGTCGTACGTGTTCGACGATGCCGACCACGCCGCGCGACTGTTTGCCCTGCAGGAGTTCGGCAACATCTACACGCGCATTATGAACCCGACCACCGACGTCTTCGAGAAGCGCATCGCGGCGCTCGAAGGGGGCGTTGCGGGGCTGGCGCTAGCCTCGGGGCAGGCCGCCGAAACCCTCATTATCATCACGCTCGCGTCGGCGGGAGACGAGATTGTTTCCACGACTTCACTCTACGGCGGCACCTACAACCTGTTTCACTACACCCTGCCGAAGCTCGGGATCAAAGTGAAGTTTGTGGACGCTGATGACTTCGACGGGCTACGCGCGGCGATCAACAAGAAGACAAAAGCCGTTTACACCGAGACCCTGGGCAATCCGAAGCTCGACATCGTGGATATCGAGCAGCTGGCCAAGATCGCGCACGAAAACGGTGTGCCGCTGGTGATCGACAACACCAGTACCACGCCCGCGCTCTGCCGGCCCATCGAATGGGGCGCTGACATCGTCATCAACTCCGCCACCAAGTTTATCGGCGGCCATGGCAATTCCATCGGTGGCGTTATCGTCGATAGCGGCAAGTTCGACTGGGAAGCATCGGGACGTTTCCCCGACTTTGTCGAGCCCGATCCGTCATATCACGGCGTCTCTTATACCAAGGCATTCGGCAATCTCGCCTTCATCATCAAGGCGCGGGTGCAGGGACTGCGCGACACCGGAGGCTGCCTGTCGCCGTTCAACGCCTTCCTCCTGCTGCAAGGTGCGGAGACACTGCATCTGCGGCTGGAGCGCCATTCCGAGAACGCGCTGAAGGTAGCCGAATTTTTGTCCAGCCATCCGGATGTGGAACGGGTAAATTATCCGGGCTTGCCGACGAGCCAGTACTATCAGCGAGCCAAGAAGTATCTGCCCAACGGCGCGAGCGCCCTGGTAACGTTTGGCATTCGTGGAGGCTTCGAGGCGGGCAAGCGTTTCATCAACTCGCTGCAGCTGTTCAGCCTGCTGGCCAATATCGGCGATGCCAAGTCGCTGGTCATTCATCCCGCATCAACTACTCACCAGCAACTCAGCGAGTCGGAGCAGCGCGATACGGGCGTGACGCCGGAGCTGGTCCGCCTTTCCGTCGGCATCGAGGACATTCGCGACATCATTGCTGACCTCGATCGCGGACTGCGCGCGGCGACCGGCAAATTGCCGGCTTCCGAGCAAGGCAGTGCGCAACCCGCCGCGCAGGTGGCTGGAGATTGACGATGAGCGCGACCCTGGAGCCAACTCGGGAAGGGGACGTCGTACTGGCGCAGGATGCGCCGTTTCGCCTGGAGGCCGGAGGCTCGCTGCAGCCGGTCTCCATCCGCTATGCCATCTACGGCGAGTTGAACGAGCGCCGCGACAACGCCGTGTTGATCTGCCACGCGCTGTCGGGATCGGCGCGCGCTGCCGACTGGTGGCCGGAGATGTTTTCCACCCCATCACGCGCCAAGTCACCCCAGCAGACGCAAGAGCAGCGTCTGCCGGGGGCCCCGACAAAATCGGCGCGCGATGGGGACCCCGGCGGAAGCGTTTTCGATCTCTCTCGCGATTGCGTCATCTGCACCAACGTACTTGGTTCGTGTTACGGCTCGACTGGTCCGACCTCCATCGATCCGGCAACCGGCCAGCCGTACGGACCTGATTTTCCGCTGGTGACGGTTCGCGACATCGTGCGGGCGCAGGCGCAGGTGCTCGACCACCTCGGCTTGCAGCGATTGCGCGTCGTGATCGGGGCATCCATTGGAGGCATGCAGGCACTGCAGTGGGCGGTGGACTATCCCGAGCGTGTCGAGCACTGTATCGCCATCGGCACCGCGCCGCTTTCGGCGATGGGACTGGCGCTGAATCATCTGCAGCGCAAGACCATTCAGCTTGATCCAGAATTCAATGGTGGAAAGTATCCGCCCGGGGAGCAGCCCAGCGGCGGTCTGGGACTGGCGCGCGCGATTGCGATGTGCTCGTACAAGTCGGCGGAGCTGTTCGACGAGCGCTACGCCCGCAAGCCGAACCGCAACGGCGAGGACCCACTGCGCTCCTTCGAACACCGCTATGACGTGGCAGGGTATCTTGACTACCAGGGCGAGAAGTTTGTGCGGCGCTTCGATGCGAACGCATACCTGGTGATCTCGAAGACCATGGATACGTTCGATCTCGCGCACGGCTATGCGTCGGAAGCGGAGGCGTTAAGACGGATTCAGGCGCACATTTCGCTGGTAGGGATTACGTCCGACTGGCTGTTTCCGCCGGAAGACGTGCGCGCGCTGGCGGAGCGTATTGGGGTTGCAGGAGCAGCTTGCGACTATACCGAGTTCGAGTCGTCGCACGGGCATGACGGATTTCTGGCCGAGGTGGATGCCATCGCAGCCGTGGTCTCGGGTCGCTTTCACGCACGCCGGCTGGCAGTGGTCAATAACACGAAGGCCCGAGTGGTTTGCAGTTGAAACGAGGCATTAGCAGTTCAGGAACGCAGTCCAGGAGAAACACAATGACCGTCCTTACAGAACCGAAGACATGCAGTTTTCCCCGTAATCTGTTGCGCGACCGCGTGGCGATTGTCACTGGCGGCTCCCGCGGAATCGGGCGCGCGACCGTGCAGCGGCTTGCCGAGGCCGGCGCACATGTGGTGGTGAACTACATCTACCAGTCTCAGGAGGCTGCAGAAGCGGTGGAGGAGGCGCGCGCGTTGGGTGTGCAGGCCGTCGCCTTCCAGGGTGACGTTAGCCAAAGCGGGGACGCGGCTGCGGTGGTGGAAAAAGCGCTAAGCTCTTTCGGCAAAATCGACCTTGTCGTGGCGAATGCGGGTATCTGGGAAGGGGCGCCCGTCGAGCAGATGAGTGACGATGTGTGGGACAAGGTGATTAACCACAACCTGCGCGGCACCTGGACTATCTGCCGGGCGACGGTGCCGGCGCTAAAGCGGCAGGACAGTGGCGCGATCGTGATCGTCAGCTCGACCGCGGGCCAGCGAGGGGAGGCCGGCTACTCGAACTACGCCGCCTCAAAGGGCGGGCAGATCAGTTTCGCCAAATCGCTGGCGATTGAGCTGGCGCCGAGCATTCGTGTGAACTGTGTCGCTCCCGGCTGGGTTGATACTGAGCTGAACGATCCCGTTTTCGGCCCCGGCAGCAACGGATACAAGCACGAAGTTGAGCAGGGCATTCCTTTGCAGCGCATCGCGCTCGCCGATGACGTCGCGAACGCCATCGTGTTCCTCGGCTCCGATTGGGCGCGCCACATTACCGGCGAGGTGCTAAACGTGAATGGCGGTTCAGTGCTCTGCGGGTGAAGGCGAGCCGACTCGAGTTGTCACGAAAAGGGAGCCATCGTGGCTCCCCTTTTTGCTTGGCATTGGGTCTTACTGCTTCGGCGGCGTTGTCGTCGTGCTGTCTGGAGGAGGGGTGGAGGTTGTGGCGCCGGTTTGTCCAGCGCCATTCGACGAGCCGCTCTTGTCGGGATTGGTGGACGGCGGCGCCGCCGGGTCAGGCTTGACTGACGGCGAAACCGGAGTTGCGTCCGGATTCGTGCTAGGAACGGTGCTCGGATTCCTGTTTGGCGTCACGTCCGGATTGGTACCAGGAGTCATATTTGGATTCCGGGTCGCCTCGGGAGCCGTGTCCGGCGGCATCGTGCTGCCAGGGTTGGCGGTTGTGCCGTTGGGATTGGTTGGGCTGCCAGGAGTCGCGCTCTGAGGAGTTGGGTTTTGTGACCCCGTTGTGCTCGTTCCGCTGTTCGATTGCCCAACGCTCCGGGTCTGTGCGAAAGCCCAGCAACCGCACAGGAGGAGCATGCCTGTTGAGAGTAGAAATCTCCGTTTCATAGATTGTCACCTTCCGATCTGAAATTGAAATGGCGGTGTTCGTTCTGATGGAGGGTGCCAAGGACGGGATGCCCCGCTTTTCAGGCAAATTGACGGCTGTTAGGCAGCCATGCCCGGTTCGCCTCCCCACTACCCGTTTACAATAAGTGTTTCCCCGAGGTCCGGATGTCTCTGGTTCGATACCTGATGCTGTTGTCGCTGGTGGTGTGGATTGGCGGTCTCATTTTCTTCGCTTTCGTGCTAGCGCCGATTGTCTTCGCAGTTCTTCCCACGCGACAACTTGCCGGCAATGTAGTCAACCGCAGTCTTGGGATCCTGCATTGGATGGCGATCTCATGCGGTGTGGTCTTCGCCATTACCTCCATGATCGACTCGCGCATCGTGAAAGGCGTTGCCGAACCGTTTGCCCTGCGCAACCTGCTCATCTACGCGATGATCATTCTGACGCTCGTGGGCATGTTCGGTGTCGCGTCGCGGATGGGAGTGCTGCGCGAGCAAATGGGCGTGATCGACGACGTGGCGCCCGACGATGCACGCCGCATCGAGTTCAACCGTTTGCACGTCTGGTCGACACGGATTGAAGGCTCAGTGCTGGTCCTGGGACTCGCGCTGCTGTATCTGACTGCGCGGCGAATGTCGTGAGGAAGTTTCGAGCTTCACGTTTCCAGTTTCAAACAGGTGGCGGTTGCCAGGCGCTCACGTGGGCGGCGAGGTCATGCCTGCTAAGAGCTAAAGGCTAATAGCCACCAGCCGGGAGCTGTCAGCTAGTGTCTCTGGCGAAAAGCCAAGACGAGAGGCGAAAAGCGGATTCATGAAAACCGGAATCATAGGCCTGCCGCAGGTGGGCAAGACATCTCTGTTTGTCATGCTGACGAAGCAGTCGGTAGCGCAGCGCACACATGGCAATCCACGCGAGGCGCATCTCGGCGTCGCTAAAGTCCCCGACGAGCGCCTCGATCGGCTGGCCGCGCTCTATAACCCGAAAAAGCTGGTACACGCCAGCGTCGAGTATGCGGATGTGGCGGCGCTCAGCAAGGAGGCGCTGAACGAGACCGCCTTCGCTGCCAACTTGCGCAACGTTGATGCGTTGGCACACGTCGTTCGTGCCTTCGAGGACGATTCCATTCCCCACGTGGGGCCGATCGATCCGCTGCGCGACATCAAGAACATTGATTTCGACCTTATCGTCAACGATCTCGGACAGGTAGAGAAGCGGCTGGAGCGCGTCGAGAAGGACCTGAAGAAGATGAAGTCCGCCGAGACCGACCGCGAGCACGATTTGCTGAAGCGCGCCAAGGCTCATCTGGAAACCGAACGTCCGCTCCGCGAAATGGAGATGACACCCGAGGACAAGAAGCGCGTGCGCGGCTTCATGTTCCTGAGCGAGAAGCCGATTCTCTATGTGCTCAACATCGGCGAGAGTACGACGCTTGGCAAAGACCTTGAAGAAGCGGTTGCGAAATACGGCGTGACCGACGTTGCCGCGCGTCCGAATACAGGTGCGCTGGCTGTCTGCGCCAAGGTCGAAGCCGAGCTTGCCGAGATGAGCGACGAGGACGCCGCCGAGTTTCTCGCCAGCTATGAACTGAAAGAGAGCGGACTGGTGCGCCTCATTCGCAAAACGTATGAACTGCTAGGGCTCATCTCATTCTTCACCGTCGGCGAGGATGAGTGCCGCGCCTGGACCGTCGAGCGCGGATCGAAGGCTGTCAATGCAGCAGGCGCCATCCACACCGATCTGGAGCATCATTTCATCCGCGCGGAAACCATCCACTGGGACCAGTTGCTCGAAGCCGGTTCCGAAGCCGAAGCCCGCGCCCGCGGCACGTTGCGCCTGGAAGGCAAGGAGTACATCGTGAAGGACGGCGACGTGATGCACATCAGGCATAGTGGATAGCTAGGCGCGAGCCGCTCGCGAGGCGTGAGTAACCCTTAAGAATCTATCCTCTGGCAATTTCGATTCTGCGTGAACGAGGTGATACGCTCGATCGACCAGTTCGGCATCCGGGCCGGCGACGATGAAACAAGCATGTGAACAATACGCAAATGTTGCTATGTCCTGCTCAAGCAGTTCCTCCAACTTCCTTTTCAGGGCTGCCCTTTCGCTGCCGCGCGGAAGGCTCTGATCGAAGACGAGTGTCAACGCTGTAGGTCGCCGCTTTGCGATTTCAACCAATTCGTTTGCGAACAAGTAATTAGGTGCCTTGCGTCCCGTCGGCTCCAGACGAAGGCCCGTGGTGGGATCAAGGAACAAATTGTGGCAGGACACGGCGCAGGAAAAATACCCCGCCCGATCAGTATCGCTCTTGAGGAATTCCTTCGAAACTACCGTTGCACCGAGGAATCTTTCAAATGCCTCAACGTCTTCCAACCGCACGTCGCCCGTAAACATCGGGTGCACCCACCAATCACCAAAGGGCCGCAGCCAGCCAAGCAGGGACTGCTTCACAATGTCGTACGAATCACCGAAATGTTTCAAGTGCATAGGCCAATTTGACGGGATGGGGGAATTCGCGTCAAGCCCTAGTGCGGCTCAAGCACCACCGACATGGCTCGCAGCCCCAACTATCCACTATCCACTAACCACTATCCACTGTATTCTTGCTCCGCTCATGTCTCCCATCCTGCTCAGCATCCTGCTTGGCCTCAGCGCTGCCGCAGCCAACGTTTTTGGTGGCGCGGTCATCGTGCAAAAGAGCTGGGAGCGCCGCTATCTGCGTTATTTCGTCGCACTCGGCGCGGGTTTCATGCTGGCCACGGCGTTGGTCGAGATGGTCCCGGAAAGCCTGGAACTCGCCGGGCGCAAGGGCGCGCTGCTGGTGCTGATCGGCTACCTACTGGTCCATTTGTTCGAGCACACCATCACGCCGCACTTTCACTACGGAGAGGAAACTCACTCGGCTGAGTACGTGCACTCTCACCGCCGCGTGTCCGTGCTCTTCGGCTTGATGATTCACACCTTCTTCGACGGCATCGCCATCACCGCAGGTTTTCTCATCTCTCCGTGGCTGGGCTGGGTGATCTTTCTCGCCGTCTTCCTTCACAAGATACCGGAAGGCTTCACCGTGACCTCGGTGATGCTGGCCAGCGGCCTGAGTAAGAAGCGGTCTTGGTTCGCCTCGGTGTTGCTCGGGCTGGCCACCCTCGCCGGCGTTCTCACTATGGCCATTGGTAAGCATGCCGTGAGCTATGGGTTGCCGGTTGCCGCCGGAGTAACGATTTACGTCGCCGCCTCCGACCTGATTCCCGAGGTCAATCGCGAGCCGGGCGTGAAGATGGCACTGGTCGTCTTCATCGGGGTGGCCGCGCTCTTCGTCCTGGATTACTTCGCCCATCTGGGCTGAAACAAATTCCGCTGACTTAATGCAGCCGTAGGAGTACCATGTGCGAACTATGACCAAGAGACTGGTGTCCGCTTTCCTGCTACTGGCCCTTGCGTTTTCGCTGACCGGAACTTCATTCGCGAAGAGCAAGAAAAAGAAGAAAGTCAGTTTTGACTACTATCTGCTCACCATGTCGTGGGCGCCCGAATTCTGCGCGACCAACCCCAAAGGAAAATCCTCAAGCGAATGCGATCCCAAAAAGCACTATGGGTTTGTGGTGCATGGCTTGTGGCCGCAGAACAATACCGGACCGTACCCCCACGATTGCGGCACGGCGCAGCCGGTATCGCAGGCCATTGTCCAGCAGATGATGCCGATTATGCCCGACAGCGGGCTGATTCAGCATGAGTGGGCCAAACACGGCACGTGCAGCGGCCTCTCGGTTCAGGATTATTTCGATAGCATCCAGAAAGCGTTCGGCAATGTAAAAATTCCGGACGAATATCGCTCGCCCGCGGATATGACCAAGGACAGCCCCACCGACATCGAGAAGAAATTCGCGGAGGCAAACAATGCGCCGCAAGGTGCGTTCCGGATTTCATGTCCTAACGCGGATTTTGCCGCGCTGGAAGTTTGCCTGACCAAGGACTTGCAGTACCAGGAATGCGCTAGCGGACTGAAGGAGTGCCGCGCGCCAAAGGTGAAGGTCGATCCAGTACCGTGAGGTCGACTACCTGCTGACCGAAGGGCATGGTAGGCCCGGCTGGGATCGAACCAGCAACCCTCAGCTTAGAAGGCTGATGCTCTGTCCAATTGAGCTACGGGCCCACGGGTCGCGCCCATCTGCACGGCCTTACTCGAGAGGTACGCGCAGGCGGGATGGAGCTCTGCCCTCATTATCGCAAATCTACCTATCGATTGCCGAGAACACGCCGCCGAAAGCTTGCCTCAAGTCAGCCGCATCTTCTTCAGAAACGCCGCATAGCGCGGGTCGGCTCGCAGGTTCTTCAGCAGCGGATCGCCCACGATGGCCGACAGTCCGGCATCTCTTTGCGTGCGCGCTATCTCGAGCCACTCAAAGGCCCGGTCCGACTCGCCACGGACTGCATACACTTCGGCGATTTGATAGGCGGCCTCATTCGGGTAGTTGCTCACCAGCGTTCTTAAGGCCGCATCGGCCTCTGTCTTGCGTTCTGATGCGGTGTACATCAGGGCCTCTCCCACGTAATGGCCAGCGCCGCGGGGCTGTTGCTGGACCTCGGCTTCTGCTTGCAGGAGCCTGGATTGCGCCAAGTAGACCAAGCTCAAAAGATAGTGCGCGGTCGGGTCCCCAGGGTTGAGTTCCAAGGCTTTCTCGTAGGAAGCGATGGCCAAATCCAGCTGTCCCGCATAATAGGCGCGAAGCCCGAGGGCAACGTGGGCAATTACACTGAGCGGGTCGAGTTCCACCGCCCGCCGGCCGAGAGCAACGGCGTCATCAAATCGCCCGAGGCTGGCGGCCAGACTCGAGGCGCCCATCAAAGCGGCGGAGTTCTGCGGTTCCAGCGCGATGGCCTTCTGAAACGCGGCGTCCGCACCAGCCCAATCCCAATCGTGAGTCCGCTTGATTCGGCCAATGGCGGCGTGGGCTTCGGCCAGGCTCGGCTCCAATTGCAGCGCTCTTTCGGCGGCGTCCCGTGCCAGCCGGTAGCCCTCCTCGAAAGACACGCCGTAGGCGGAGTCTGCCTGGCTCATGCGCGCCCATGCCAGCCCTGACCACGCGCGCGCATATCCAGGATCCAGCTTGATGGCCTGCTCGAAATAGGACGTAGCTTTTTCCAGATCGCTCTTGGTGCGCCGCTCATAGAAGTAGCGGCCTTGCAGATAGTCGCTGTAAGCAGCGGGGTTGGTGTTGCGCGGAATGGCAGCCGGCGCGCCCCCGCTGAGCAACTTCACCTTCAATTCCGCCGCGACGGCACGCGCGATTTCGTCCTGCACCGCGAAGACGTCATTCAGGTCTCGCTCGTAGCTGCCGGACCAGAGCTGAAATCCGTTGTCCACGTTGACCAGTTCCGCGGTGATGCGCACGCGGTTGCCTTCTGTGCTGACGCTACCCTCCAGCACCGATCCCACATTCAATTTCTGACCGATAGTGCGCAGGTCGCCTTCCTGGCCCTTGAACTGGAAGGACGAAGTTCGCGCCGCCACGCGCAGTCTTGGGGTTTTGGCCAACTCGTTCAGCAGCTCTTCCGCGAGCCCGTCGGAAAAGTACTCTTGCGATTTTCCCCGGCTGGTGTCGACAAACGGCAGCACCGCAATCGAGGGTGTAGTGGAAGCCGTCGAGCGCACGGCGTTCCGCTTCAGGAAGAACGCGGCGATCAGCACCACGGCCACCAGCACGAGAGCGCCTACGACCAACTTCCAGGGATTTCTCGCCGGCAGTTCCGGCGCGACGGACGGCGTACGCAGCGCCAAAGGGAGAAGATGAATCCCGGCGGAGGAAGCTGCGACTGGTCCCCGATCGGAGGATGGCGAAGCCTCCATCGCTTGGCTCATCGCCGGCGACATGGTCGACTCTACTATCCCGACAAAACGATAACCGTGGCGGGGCACGGTTTCGATGTAAACCGGATGCTGGGCCTCATCACCCAGCGCCTCCCGCAAGCGCCTCACCGCGACGTTCAGGCTAGACTCGAATTCGACGAAAGTATTTTCGGCCCAAAGCTGAGCTTTCAGCTCTTCCCGCGTGACCAGTTCGCCAGGACGCTCAAGCAGGGCGCGCAACACCAGAAACGACTTGGGCTGCAGCCGGACTCGGTAGCCGAACTTGCGCAAATCACCCGAGTCCAGATTCACTTCGTAAGGGCCGAAGCGAACCGGCGAGCTGGCTTCCAGAGTTCGCACCACAGTTCGCGCCATAGTTCGGTTGGAAATGGTAGCACAGATGACCGCCCTGGGTGATTAATCCTCGACTTATTTAACGTGCTTGCAACAGTTTAGACCGTAATGTGCAATTCAGTTGACTTGTGTCGTAAAGCGGAGCAAATAGGATACACGACATTCTCTAGGCGGCTCGTTGAGAACCCAACCTAACGCCATCTTCGCTTGGGGAGGAAGAACCGTCATGGTGTGCGCGTGGCACTATCGGGGTCGAATTTTCGCAAGCAACCTGCGAAGGGCGGCAGCGTCCGGTCTGGCGCTGGCAGCCGTGTTTGGGCTGACCGTGGTACTAACTCAAAGGGCCCAGGCACAGACCTACACCGTCATTCACAACTTCGCTGGCGGCCAGGATGGGGCTACTCCCATGGCTGGCCTCACCGCGGATGGCGCAGGCAATCTTTACGGCACGGCAGCCGACGGCGGGAACTCCGGAGGCAACTGCAACGCCAGCGGGTGTGGCACCGTTTTCCGGCTGTCAAACCGGAACTCAGGCTGGGTGCTGACCCCGCTGTACAGCTTCGTTGGTGGCGAAGACGGAGCCAATCCTGAGGCGAATGTTGTCATCGGCTCCGATGGAAGCCTTTTCGGCTCTACCTATCTGGGTGGAGGCACGTGTGACGGCGATGGCTGCGGCACCATTTTCAACTTGCGGCCCCCGGCCTCGGCCTGTAAGGCGGCGCTTTGCCCGTGGAACGAATCCGTGATTCATCAGTTCAGCGGGCTGGATGGTATTGGGCCCGTGGGGGCGGTCGTATTCGACCAGGCAGGGAACCTCTATGGCGCTACGTCCAGCGGAGGTTTCAACAATGGAGGAACGGTCTTCGAGTTGCTTCCCCTTGGGGGCGGTTGGATGAATCGCGTTCTCTACAACCCCTATGGATACCCAACCAGCGGAGTGATCTTCGATAGCGCTGGCAACCTCTATGGCACGGCGTTCATCGGCGGGAACGGCCAGGGATCGGTGTATCAGCTAACGCCGTCGGGGTCCGGCTGGCTAGGCAATGACATTTACGATTTCAGTAACGGAGGAGATGGCGGATTTCCCAGGGCCGGCCTGATTTTTGACCAGTCAGGCAATCTCTACGGCGCTACGAGTACCAGGGGTTCCGGTGGCGGCGGCACAGTTTTCCAGATGACGGAGTCCGCGGGTAAGTGGACCCTCAACACGCTTCACAGCTTTGCTGGACCCGGCAACGGGCGGTTCGTTGTAGGTCCCGTCGGCAACCTCGTTATGGGCAACGCCGGTGGTCTCTACGGCACAGCCTTGGCCGACGGAGCCAACGGCTACGGTTCGGTTTTCAAACTGGCGCCTTCCAACGGCGGCTGGATCTATACCTCGTTACACGATTTCACTGGCGGCACCGACGGCGGATATCCGTATAGCAACCTGGTATTCGACGGCAAAGGCAATCTTTACGGCACAGCGTCGGTCGGCGGAGCCGGACCTTGCAGCGGCGGATGCGGTGTCATTTTCCAGATCACGCCGTAAGACGCTGGCTAGTGGTCAGTAGCTGTCAGCAGCCATTTGCTATATGTCCCACAATGTGGGATCAATTGGACATCGCATTTCACTCAGGGATGGAGGGTTAATCATGACGAACCGGAAGGGATATCGAATCAGGAGTCTGGGAACCGGTCTGCGACCATCAGCCTTCGCATTGGCAATGGTGTTTGCGCTCGGTGTCGTCGCAATTCAACCGGTGCAGGCGCAAACCTACTCCGTCCTGCACACTTTTTACCGTTCGTCCGATTCGGGTTTCCCTTACGCCGGCTTGACGATGGACAAGGCGGGAAACCTCTACGGAACGGCCTACGCAAATTTTATTTGCAACGGCGGGTATGAGTGCTACGGGATCGTCTTTAAACTTTCCAATAAAGGTGCGGGCTGGATCTTCACTCCGCTTTATACCTTTACCGGGGGAGCGGACGGGTCCAATCCTTTCGGCGGGGTGACCATCGGACCGGACAGCGCTTTGTACGGAACGACGACCGGGACTTTCACCGGCCACGGTACGGTTTTCCGGCTGGCGCCTCCGCTCAGCGTTTGCAAGAGCGTCTCTTGTCCTTGGATCGAGACCGTGCTTTACAGATTCACCGGCGGCAATGATGGAGACTTTCCTTATGGCGATCTCATCTTCGACGCCGCCGGTAACATCTACGGCACAACATACGGTGGCGGGTCGTATGGGTATGGCACGGTCTTCAAACTCACCCACTCGGGCGGCAGCTGGATGCAAACCGTGTTGTACAGTTTCTATGGAGGAACTGACGGCGCAACTCCTGAGAGCGGTCTGGTCTTCGACAAGGCCGGCAACCTCTACGGAACCACGTATGCCGGTGGCTATTCCGGCTGCGCCTCCAACTATGGCTGCGGCACGGTTTTCCAGTTAACGCCCGCTGGGGACAGCTGGACCGAAAGCATTCTCTATTACTTTCAAGGCAAACCAGACGGCGACGCGCCTTATGCCGGTCTGATCCTTGACGGCTCCGGCAATCTTTACGGTGTCGCGTCGGCCGACGGCCCGAATGGCGGCGGCACGGTGTTCCAGCTTGCCCCCTCGAACGGTAGCTGGACCTTTAGCCTGCTCTACGCACTTAGCGGGAATTCCGGGAGCGGCACTCCGAACCCAGGGCCTCGAGGCAGACCGGTCATGGACGCCGCCGGCAATCTCTACGGCGTCACCATCCAGGACGGCGGCAAGAATACCGGCACGGCTTTTAAGCTGACTCCTTCCAATGGCGGCTGGGCGTACAACCAGCTTTACCTGTTTTGCGAAAACGGGTCGCCCTGTCCGGACGGAGCCTGGCCCTGGGCCGGCATGGTCCTCGACGGTAAGGGAAACCTCTACGGCACGGCAATCGCCGGTGGCTACGGCGGGGGGGATTGCAGTGGCGGCGGCTGCGGAGTCGTCTTCGAGATCACGCCGTAGTGTAGGTGTCAGGGCTGGTCTGCGAGTTTCCGAGTTTTCCCGGACTTAGGTCTGGCAGTTTCCGGGGAATAAAATCCTTATGGGTCGTCACTGCTGGCCCAATCTTGATATCCTTCGCAGAAGCTAGTTCGAACTTAACCTGGAAACTCGCGATGAAGATTTTGTCCCTCAGCACGGACCCGGAGCTTTCTCTGTTCCGCAAACGAATTCTGGAAACGGCCGGCCACGAGGTGCTTGCGCTGAGCACCGAGAAAGAGGTGCTGGAACAGGTTGCGGAACCCGATCAGTTCGACGTCGTCTTGATCTGCCACCGTTTGCCGGCGGCAACCGCGCGCAAGGCCATACGGCTTTTGCGAGACGGCCGTCGCGCGGCAAAGGTGGTTTATGTGGTCCGTCTTTACGGCGAGTGGCCGGAGGTGGAGGCCGACCGGTACGTTGTCGGCGCAGACGGCCCGGATGCGCTGGTCCGGGTGATCACCGAGGCCGTCTCGCAAGCCGCAAAATGAGACTCAGTGCGCCGAGTAGTCAGGCTGAAAGATCCCGAAGAGGTTTCCTTCCGTGTCTTTGCCGTACGCGACGTAGCCGACCGTCGGGATCGTCATCTTAGGAACGACGACTTGGCCGCCATGTTGCTCAACCTTGCTTGCGTATTCCTCGATCGAGCTAACCTGGATTGAATTTACGGTCCGTGGCTGGGAATCTTTGTTGCGCAGAATCGCACCGTCGATGCCTGGCTCCGGAGAAGAGCCGGTCTTCATCAGCCAGTAGTCTTCTGCGCCCCATTTTTGCCCTTCCCATCCGAAGACGTTCTTATAGAACTCAACCGCACGGGCTGGGTCAACCGCTCCCAACTCGAAGTGAACGACACGATTCATAGCTCCTCCAGCTCCCTTGCCGTGGCGATTCTGGCGTCGCGCCGGGAAGCGGTATTGTACGCCGATCAGACAACGCGGCGGGTTGCCGCACGTCCAATCAATGCGCATAGCTGGTTCGGCGTGACGAGGCGCGGAATTGCGACTAACCCGAAGCGGATACAGTTGTCAGAGAAATAAAGCCGTAGGCTTCTGTTTTCTCTACACCCTGAGGCTGATATGTGCTACAAATACAGCACACTTCCGGCGAACCCAGCATCTAAAGGGTTGGGGCGAGAGGAAGATTTCAAGGGACGAACAAAGCTTCGGCGAAAGCTGAGGTTAGGTGAGGTGAGCCATGGACATAGTAACGATTGCGGTGGTTGGTGTCATTCTGGTCAGCTACGTAGTGGGCTCGTTGACCAGTTCGGTTGAAACCGAGCAGGAATTGCCACATCGCTACTGAGCGATCGCGGTATCAAGATCTGAGCGCGGAGGATCCCTGTGGATTTTTCCGCGCTTCTTCGTTTTTAAGCCCCTCGGTCTGGGTTCTCCTCGCGGCCGCTCAGCTACAATGGCTGTCGTCCTTGTGCTTGTGGAGCGCTCATGACTCATGCCTGGCACGACATCTCCCCCGGCGAAAACCTGCCGCAAGAGTTCTACTCGGTAATCGAAATTCCATTTGGCTCAAGCGTTAAGTACGAATTGGACAAGCAGAGTGGTTTGATCAAGCTCGATCGCGTGCTCTATTCGGCCGTGTACTATCCCGCGAATTACGGGTTTATTCCACAGACGCTCGCGGAAGATGACGATCCCCTCGATGTCCTGGTTTTGTGTCAGGAGGAAGTCGTGCCTCTGACCCTGATTGAGGCGCGGGCTATTGGTTTGATGACCATGATTGATGCGGGCAGGAAAGACCACAAGATTATCGCCGTTGCGACCCACGATCCGGAGTTCAACTCCTACACCGAGGCCGGTGAGATGCCGGAGCACCGCCTCAGCATGCTGCGCCGTTTCTTCCTCGACTATAAACAACTCGAGGGCAAAGCAGTAGAGGTAGACGAAATTCAAGCGTCGGCGCATGCCTTCCCTGTGATTGAAGACGCGCTCGCCCGTTACAGCCATCACCGGCGTAAAGGATTCGGCAAGAGCCACTGAAGCCGGGAGCGCTGTGCCCCCATACCCACACGACCCAAGAGACCAAAATCCCACAGCGTGGGATTTTGGTCTCGAAGCTACTCTGCATAATCGTGGCCTGTACGGTACAGAGCCGGAGCACTTAGGGAAGCGTCGGTGTGTAAAGGTCTTGCTGGCGATAGATCCGGTAAGCCCAATCGCTGGCCTGCAGTTGATAAACAATGTTGCCATTCAGGTCCACCTCCGTAGATTGCGAGGCGTTGCCCTGACCCTCAAGGGTGAGGAGGCCATTATCGAAGCTGGCGAAAAAATTCGGAGGTGAAATCAGCAGTTGCGCACTGCCAAGTGCGAGCGAATACTGACCAAGATCGGCCAGAGTAGCGATATTGACCGTGCGCGCCGGCTCTCCTACGTACAAAACCATGCCCCGGCTGTTGCCCCCATTACACTGTTGGTGACGTAGATTGCCGTCATCGAAGACAGTGAAAACGTTTAGCGAGTTGGTTTGGATTTGAAAAGCCGCGTCGTGCTGGTGAGTGAACCAGGGAAAGACCTGGGGATCGCCGCACGGATTGCCAGGCGGATTCAAGATTCTAAAGTCGCCAAAAGGTCCCATCCTCCATAGCAATTTCCCGTCGCCCCGCCCATTCAAATAATTCACCTTGATGACCCAGTCCTGGCTGCGCTCGGAAAGAACGATGTTGCCGTCCTGGGTAAGCTGGGCCGAGTTGGTATGCAACCAATCCTTGGCCGTGGTAAAGGCGGGATTGAACGCGGGACAGCCTCCCGCATTGTGGTAACACAAATCGCCCAAGGTGGCCCCGCGGCTGAGGTCCTGGTAGGCAAACGAATCCCAGGCCCACACCAGTTGCATGTTGTGGTCCAGAATCAAGATCATGTCCCCGATGATGTCAACCGGGTTGTCTTGAGTCCCCCCTTGATACATGGTTGACACGACATCGCGGGCGCCCAGCATAAGGATGTTGCCGTTGGGCAAACGCCGGGTTTCATGGGTGTTGAACGAGTCCAAGATTGGATATCCCTTGGCAGCCAGTTGCTCGTTGACGATTCCGACATTGGTTTCCAGAGTTTCGTTGCCGGCAAGGTCAAACTCGCTAAGGATGTTGTTCGTCAGCGTGAAGAAGTTTCCTCCTGGCTCCATGCGGGTCACCAGTACCTGCGCGGGGTAATACCAGATGACATTTCCCTGAAGGTCCGTAGCAGTCGGCCAAAAAGTAAACGGCGTTCCAACTCCTGACAGGAGATGGAACAGCACCACTGGAAATGCCGCATCATGTCCACTGGGGGGCACATTCACTTTCATTTTTTGCGACTTGGGGAAGTTTGCTGGAAGCCCTCCCGTAGTGAACGACAGGTCTGGACCGCTATTCTGGAAATTGTTGGCGAATTCCTCCCAGTGCATCAGGTAACCAGTGGAAGGCAACATTCCCGCCACCAGGAAATTCGCGCTGTTTTGCGAACAGGGCACGGCATTTGTCGTCATCGAGGACTGCGCACCACTCGGCCGGAACCGAACCCGCAAGGAGTGACCTGTGGTACACGGCGGGCCGCTAAACAAAGCCACCAGTGGATGCGCCGTCCGATTCACTACCCCTGGGCTTCCCGGACTTGAAACCCAGGGCAGGAGCGCGTATTGTGCCGACACGGGGAGGAAAATTCCGTAGGGCTTTTGGGTGATGTCCCGTACCACTGCCGTGACCACATAAGTTCCTTCGACGGTGTACGGCACCCAGGTGAAGGAATTGTTGAGGCTAAAGTCCCGGACGATCTGATCGTGGCCCTGTAAGGCAGCGTGGAACTGGTAATCGTAGGTATGCCCCGGAGGGCCGTTGCTTACCGTGGCCGTCCAAGTCACGCTTGTCCCCAGCAGTTGCGGGCTCTGCACACTTGGATTCAACGTTATTGTCACAGACGGAGAATTCGCGCTAGCCCCGTCAGCCAGGGCCACACCACACAGCAGGCTCATCCCAAGTAAGGCCACGACGCTAAGAGACAATGCTCTAGACACAAGAGACCTCCCATGTGCCGGGTTCGCAAGGCACAAAGTAAATCTTAAGTTTCTTCCCAAGCAATTCCCGGTGACGGCTCGATCGGACTCAGTGGCAGGGCCAAAACGGGCTACAACTATACACCAACTCGCCTGGCTGACATGTCAAGAATTCGTTGCAGACCCCAGCCGCCCGGGCCTGCTCAACCGGTGGGACCCTGAGCACCCTGGCTCAGTGGGCTAAAGGCTTCCACTGGTTGGGGAACGCAAGCACATCCTCAGGCGTGAGGGCGACGCCTTCTGAAACTCGCCGCTCTTCTGGCTTATACAGAAGCTTGACATCGCTGTCAGCGGCAGAAAGGATTCGGCAAGGGATACTGAAGTGCGGCAGCGCTTCTTCCCTGACACCCACGCGGCCCAAGAAACCAAAATCCCACAGCGTGGGATTTTGGTTCTGGCCAGCTCGCGTGAAACCGATCCTTACGGGTGCGCTAGCGTGTAGAGGTCCTGCATGCGGTAGCTGCGGTAGGAATACGCATTGGCCTCGAGGTTGTATACGATGTTGCCGTTCAGGTCTACCTCCACGGCCTGCGCCGCATGGCCCGGATCGTTAACGAACCCATTGCCGAAGCTGGCATACACGTTATTCGGAGGGGAAACCAACAGTTGAGCGCTACCCAGGGCAAGGGAGTACTGTCCAAGGTCAGCCAGGGTTGCGATGTATACCGTGCGAGCCTGCTCCCCCACGTACAGGAGCATGCCCCGGCTATTTCCTGTTCCACATTGCTGGTGGCGCAGGTTGCCGTCGTCGAAAACGGTGAAGGCCTTGAAAGCGTTAGTCTGTATTTGAAAAGCCGCGTCGTGCTGGTGGGTGAACCAGGGAAAGACCTGGGGGTCGCCGCAAGGGTTTTGAGGCGGATTCAGGACCGTGAAGTCGCCGTAAGGCCCCATCTTCCACAGCACGCGGCCATCTCCCTGGCCGTTGTTGTAGTTGATCTTGAGGACCCAATCCTGGTCCCGCTCAGAAATCAGGATGTTCCCATCCGCGGTGAGCTGTAGGGAGTTTGAGTGCAACCAATCGTTGGCCTGGGAGAAATTCTTATTGAAAGCCGGGCAGCCGGCTCCGCTATTTTGCACGCAAATATCGTCCAAGGTCGCTTCGCGGCTCAAGTCCTGGTGAGCGAACGAATCCCATGCCCACAGCAGTTGCATATTGTGATCAAGGACCAGAATCATGTCTCCGAGAATGTCGACCGGATCGTCCGGGGTGCCTCCTTGATAGACGGTAGATGTCTCATCACGGGCGCCAAGCAACATTATGTTGCCGTTAGGCAGGCGCACGGTTTCGTGGGCATTAAACGAGGTCATGACTGGATATCCCTTGGCCGCCAGTTGCTCGTTCAAGATTTCCCAGTTGGTTTGCAGGGTCAAGTGCCCCGCCAAGTCGTACTCGCTGAGCACAAAGTTGGTCATGGAAAAGAAGTTCCCGCCAGCCTCGGTGCGTGTTATCCCCAACTCGCCGGGGTAGTACCAAAGGACCTTACCTGACAAGTCAGTCGCCAACGGCCAAGCTACCAGAGGTTGACCGACCGGCGGCAGAAACTGGAACAGCACCATAGGAAACGCTGCATCATGTTGGCTCGGGGGTACGAGGACCTTAGTTTGCAGCAGGGGGAAGCCGTGCGGAAGCGGCCCGGTAGTAAACGACAAGTCTGGACCGCTGTTCTGAAAGTTGTTGGCGAATTCCTCCCAGTGCATCAGGTATCCGGTGGAAGGCAACATCCCCGCAACCAGGAAATTGGCGCTATTTTGCGAACAGGACACCGCATTTGTCGTCATGGAGGCCTGTGCGCCGCTCTGCCGGAACCGAACTCGCAGGGAATGACCTGTGGTGCATGGCGGGCCGCTGAATAAAGCCACCAGGGGATGCGACGTCGGATTCACCACTCCTGGGCTGCCGGGACTTGTGACCCAGGGCAGGAGCACGTATTGCGCTGACACGGGCGGGAAAATCACATAGGGCTGCTGGGTGATGTCCCTTACCACTACGGTGACTACATAAGTTCCTTCAACGGTGAACGGCACCCAGGTGAAGGAGTTGGGAAGGTCGAAATCCCGCACAATCTGGCTGGTGCCATGCAACGCCGCGCTGAACTGATAATCGTAGGTATGCCCCGGAGGACCGTTGCTTACCGTGGCCGTCCAGGTGACGCTCGTACCGAGCAGTTGCGGGCTCTGCACACTTGGATTCAACGTTATTGTCACAGACGGGAGCTTCGCGCCTGCACCGTCAGCGAGCGCGACACCACACAGCAGGGTCAACCCAAGAAAAGTAGCGACACTTAAACGCAATGCTCTAGACAGAACGCACCTCCGACGTGGCAGGGTGGGGGCGACGCAAACAAACTTCGTCCCCTCCTTGCGGGTTTTGGGTAAAGCTCAGGCAAGCTTCGGTTGAATTCAGGGGCAGGTCCCGAAACGGGTTATAACTATACACCAACTCTTCTGAGCGACATGTCAAAAATCATCGTCGCGAAAACTAGTCGCCCGAATCCGCCAGCCATTGCAACGAGTGCGGAGGCTTAGTGCGCTGGAGGCTTCCACTTGTTAAGGAAGGCCAGCACATCTTCCGGCGCAAGGGCGCGCGCCTTCTCAAACTCGCCACCCTGCTGGCTGTAGAGCAGTTTGCCATTGCTGTCGAGCACTGCCATCGCTGGAATGCCCTTCTTCATGCGGCACCTGGTAGTGCTGCATCAGGTCCTGGTTCTTGTCGCCTTCGCCGACGTCCACGTGGACGACTTCATAATTTTTCCGGAGCACAGGTTCCACATCCGGGCGATGAAACGCCAGGTCGAGGACGTGGCAGTCATAGCACCAGTTGGCGCCAAAGACGATCGAGCATATGTCTTGTGTTGCTTGGCGGCGAGCGCCAGCGGCCTGCTTGATCTCAGCGTGGGCGTCGATCCCAGGCGCATAGATGACCTTGCTCGTCGAGGTGGGCTGCTGCAGGCGGGTGGGATCGCTGCGTTTGCTCGCCGCCAGCCGCCACTCTTACCCTGCTGCTGCCAGAGTTGGCCCTCGGTAATGTACACAGTGTGTTCGCCCGATGGCGCGCCCGGAGTGGACCTCAGCCTGAAAGACGACCTGGTGGGCCCGGTTTGCGGCGATTCGGACTGAAGGATGTCCAACTTGATGCGCGCGAACTTTGAGGCCAGTCCAGAAAGAGATGTCAGCGTCGGCATTGGTCTCGCCGCCGGGCGTGCCGATCTTGGCCGGTGGATTGTGCTGTACAGCGCTTTCAGTGCTGCCGGGTTGCCACTGATGACTGCGTTCTTCCATTGCTCCAGCGGCGGAAAAGCTGGGTTGCGGCTTGAGTCCGGGCGAGGATGTCTGAGCGACACAGCAGGTAACGAGTGCGGCCAGTGAGCCGCGCAAAAACTGCAGATGCGGAGTACTAGTCCGCGACAACGACTTCGATGCATTCTCCGATGTGACCATAGAGCGAGTATAGCCGGGATGACACTTTATGGGCCGCTAATGTCCGCCGTGATACGGGTGGCCTTTCAGGATGGTGAATCCGCGGTAAAGTTGTTCCAGCAGCACCACGCGCGCCAGTTCGTGAGGCAGCGTGATCTTCCCGAAGGAAAGAATGTTGTTCGGCGGCGGCGCGCGTGGTTGCGCTCCAGCCATCGGCCGGACCGACGGCAAACAGCAGCTCCTGCGTGCCGTGCGACTGGTGATACTCGAGGAAGTTGGCGATCTCTTCCGAGGTAAGCTGGCGGCCGCGCGAGTCGAGCAGCACCAGCACCGGCGGGGTGCGCGCGCTGCTCTTCTCCACCAGCTTCAGCAGCGCTGCTTCCGATAGCAGTTCCAGCGCCTCAGAGGCGGCATAGCGCGAGAGGCGCTTCAGATATTCGGCAGTCAGCGACTGAATGGGGGAACTGCGGGTCCTGCCGATCCATGCGATGCGAAGTTTCACGGCTCAGGAACTCTTGCGTTTGCGATGCCGCTGTGCTGCGCTTGCGAGACGCGGCCTTCGCCAGCGATTTCCGTGTCGCTTTCTTCGCCCGCGCAGGCCGCTTGAGCGCGGCCTTCTTCGCGCAGGCTTGCGGGCGGGCTTCTCGAGATCGGCAGGTTGCAAGCCGCTTGGCCGACTTCCACAGCCGTTCCAGGTCATAAAACTTGCGCGCCGTCTCGGAAAAGATGTGCACCACGAAATCCACGTAGTCCATCAGTACCCAGTCGGCCTGGGTGTAGCCCTCGATGTGCTTAGGCTGCACGCCGGCGGCGCTGAGCTGCTGGTCAATGTCGTCGGCGATGGCCTGCACCTGCCGCGGGTTCGCGCCTGAGCACAGGACAAAGTAATCGGTGAATCCGCTGGCCTGCGCATCGAGGTGCAGGATGCTGATGTCGGTGGCCTTCTTCTCCTGGCAGGCGCGCACGGCGATGGCGACTTGTGTCCGCAATTCGTTCTTCTTCATGCGATCGGCCCGGATCTGCTTCAAGTAATTTCCTTCCTGGCTAGCACGGTCACGATAGAGATGTTCTTTGTGGATGTATTCCGCGACGGCGTCGGGCACCAGCCGCTTCAGGGCTCCGCCCCGGTCCAGCGCGGCGCGGATCTGAGTGGCTGATACGTTCTCATGGGTCTCCGGCAGCATGTGCAGCGTAGCGCCCGGAAGGACAAGCGGTCCTGCCATCTTCTCCTTGCGAAACAGTTTCGTCACCGCAGCGTTCGGCCGCAGCTTCTCCGGCAAGGAGGAAGCGACGTCGGCCAGGGAATATCCCGGACGTGCCGCTACGATGAAATCGCATTCGCCGAGCAGCTCTTCGGGCTTGTACCACTTTGCAATGTCTTTGAATGCGTCCATTCCGATAAGGAAGTATAGGTGGTCGCTCTTGCCTAGAGTCTTCTTGACCCGGCGCACCGTCTCAATCGAGTAGCTCGGCTGGCGGCCCCTGCCGTCGCGGTCGGGATCGGGAGCTTCCAGCAGGGACGGCACAAAATCCTTTTCCCCGGCCAGCGCCAGCGAGACCATGGCATAGCGATGGTAGTACGACGTGATGACCGCGTTTCTGCTTGTGCGGGGGAATATCAGCCGGAACGAAGCGCACCTGTTTGAGTTGGAACTTGGCAGCGGCGGCGCGGGCCACGACGACGTGTCCGCGATGAATGGGGTCGAAGGTGCCGCCAAACAGTGCGAGATTCATTCAGATGGTAGGTACAGTTTCCGTGTTCCGTCGTCAGGACGCAAGTCGAGAAGTGCCCGCCACCCCGCGGGCGAACCTGGTCAGTCAGTATTCGACTTTCCCGAAGGAACCACTGGGAACGTGCCGTTGACAGCGGTGGAGAATTCACCCGCCAGGATCTGATGAACGTGTGCTGTCGGGTGAAGCAGGTCCCAGTAAAGATACTGGTCGGGCAAAGGGCAAACCGATCCCGGTGGGCTGTAGCACGCCTGAGTCACGTTGGTAAGTCCATAGGAACCAGGGTTACTGGTCATTTTTCGATACAGGGTCGCAGTGTCATAAAACACGACATCCTGGGGAAGCGCGCTGCGCAACTTCTGATTGAAATATTCGCTCACGTAGTTTGCCCATCCCGCTTTGGCCTGCCCAAGGTAATAAGGAGTGAAACCAAGATCAGGAATGCCGGGAACGAGAATCTTCTTTGCACCTTTCGCCTTCAACCCGCTGACAATTGCAACGATGTCGGAGACTGCATGGTCGGCAGTCGCGGTGGTAAGGTCGTTGGTAGCAAAGTCGTTTATGCCTCCCCAAACCACAAAAAGCGAAACCCTCACCAGAGCGGGAGGAAAGGAATTCTTGGTCGCATTGAACGTCGTGGTCATGCCCGGCAGGTTGTCATAACCCAGACTTCCTGTTGTCCCGTTGTCAACGTAATTTCCTATGCCGGTTGTCGCACCTCCCCAGGCGTTGTCCAGTAGAGGTGCGGCCATGCTGGCGGCCAGGTCTTCGATGGCGACCGGGCCATTCGAATACCGCCCGTCCCAATAAGGCGGTTGCGGAATGCCGATAACGCGAAACAGATTACCGTTGTCCGAGAAGCTGTCGCCGTAAACGATGACCGCGGCAAAGTTGCCTGCACCGGTCAACACCGTCACCGCTAGCAGGACTAGCATTAGGAGTACAGTTTGGGACAGAAACCGCCGAACTCGCATACGACCTCCAACAGCAAAATTTGCACTGCTCTCTTATCCGCACACATTTTCAGGTTGCGTAAGAATAGCTAACACCTCGGCTAGATACGTGCAAGCTAAAAGTGCCTGGTATACACAGAAGTTTAGGACGGTCTTAGCCTCCCCGAGCAAAGTGTTATGAAGCGCGGCTTGATCCGGAGGAATCAGAATCCGCTTCTTCGAGGAAGCTATTATGGCAGTGACCCAACCGAGCCCTTGCTCGTAATACCATTTCGCCACGCCTGGCTGCACGCAAGCTGCCGTACGCAAGTTGCCAGTCGGGCGGGCTGACCGATATACTTCAGGTTTGCTCTATTCAATTTTGTGATAGTGAGGAGCGCAGTTTTCGATGCCCAAGCGCACATTCCAACCCAACCGTCGCCGTCGCTCAAAGACGCACGGATTTCGTTCTCGCATGAAGACCAAAAGCGGGCGCGCCGTGCTTTCGCGGCGGCGCGCCAAGGGACGCAAGCGCGTCTCTGTGAAGGCTGGCCACCGCGAGTAGACCACCGCAAACCTGAGTTCTGCGTTATCGCAGTATTTCCCGAAGGATTAGTGGAAGCCGCCGCCAGATTTGGCCGCGCACTTGATGAACACGGCGCGGCGGCAGAGCGCCGAATGGCTCAAAACGTCACCGCCGCCGGCAGTAGGTTTCCGAAATCGAGGCGTCTGCTGAAGCACTCGGATTTTCAGCGGGTCTATCAGAATGGGCGGCGGAGTTTCACCGGAAACGTGACCGTGTTTTACTTGCGGCGTGAGAGTACCGAGACGGGAGCCGAACCGCGTATTGGTTTTACGGTGGGCAAAGTGCTGGGAGGGTCGGTGGAGCGCAACCGCATCCGGCGACGAATGCGTGAAGCGGTCCGACTCTCGGGGTTGGCGTGCGAAGGGCCGGTGGACGTAGTGTTTAATCCGCGGAAGAGCGTCCTAACTTTGGCTTTCTCGGAACTGGTGGACGAAGTTGCGCGTGCCCTGCGATTGGCGGCACAGCGCGCACGAGGTGCGGGACAGAGATGAAGCAGGCAGTCCAATTCGTGTTGCAATGCTATAAGCGATTCTTTTCGCCGATGCTGCCGCACGCTTGCCGGTTTGTGCCCACGTGCTCGGAGTATGCGATGGAAGCGATCGAGCGTCACGGTGTGATGCGCGGAAGTCTGCTCGCCGCCGGACGCTTACTGCGCTGCCATCCTTTTGCCCGCGCCGGATACGATCCTCCGCCTCAGCAAGCGCAAAATTACTGAACGGAACCTGAACTTGGCCGAGTATCACAATCCACAACAAGAGGGCGGCGGCGGTGATCGCCGGATGATGCTGGTGTTCGCCGTGACCTTCGCGGTGATCATCATCGCGCAGCTCTTCTTTTTCAAGAATCGCCCCAGCCCGCAACCGCCGAAGGCAACTCCCGCCGAAACCACACAAAGTGGCAAACCAGGCCCCAACGCGGTTGGCCCGGCCGCGCAACCGTTGCCGAACGTCGCCCCCGGTAAATCGACGCCTAATGTGCCCAAGACGTCTGTCGTTTCGAAAATTGCGACTGCCGAGGTCGAGACCGTCGTGGAGAACGGGCTGTACAAGATCACCTTCACCAACCGCGGCGCACAGGTGAAGTCGTGGTTGCTGAAGAAGTACAAGGACGAAGACGGAAACCCGCTCGATTTGGTCAACAAGGACGCGGCGAAGTTCGGCTTACCGCTCAGCCTGTACACCTACGACGAGAACCTGCGCAACCAGCTCAACTCAGCGCTCTACGTCTCGAGTGCCAGTGAGTACCTCAAAACTCCGGGCAGGTTGACTTACGAATATTCCGATGGCGAGGTCACTGTCCGCAAGAGCTTTCAGTTTGGTGACACCTACGTAATCGGAATCGAAACCGCGGTCACCCAGAACGGCAAGCTGGTAAATGCTTACCCCACGTGGCCAGCAGGCTTCGGTGACCAGATCAACGGCCCTTTGTATGCATCGGCGCGCATTGACTACATGGCTGGCGGCAAAGTGGAGCGGATCGCCGCCAAGAAAGTCAGCAACAGCAATACCTTGCGCGGGCCGTTCAACTGGGCTGGGCCGCAGGACCAGTTCTTCGCCGCCATTTTCCTGCCTGACAATCCGGACACGGCGGCGATGGTGACCCTGCACGAAGCCATCAACGTCCCGAAGGACCCCAAGAAGCCCGACCCTAATAGCGTCAACCGCTACGACGTACTGGGCGCAGCAGTCGGCGATATGTCAGGTGTTACGCGGGAGCGGCTGTTCGTTGGGCCCAAGGCCCTCGACGTGCTGGAATCCGTATCCTCGAACACTGCCCCGGGACAAATGAACGGCCCCGATCTCCGCAACGTGGTGGACTTCGGGTTCTTCAGCGTCATCGCACGCCCGCTCTTCCTGTGGCTGAAGTGGACGCACGAGCACGTGGCCAGCAACTGGGGCGTGGCCATCATTATCCTCACGGTCATCATCAACCTGGCCCTGCTGCCGTTGCGCATCACCAGCATGAAGTCGGCGCTGAAGATGCAGAAGCTTCAGCCCCAGATGAAGGCCATCCAGGAGAAATACAAGAAATACCCGATGCGCGATCCCAAGCGCCAAGAGATGAACGCGGAGATCGCCGACCTGTACAAGCGCGAACATGTAAACCCGGCGGGCGGTTGCATACCGCTGGTCATCCAGATGCCGTTCCTGTTCGCGTTCTACTCCATGCTGCAGAATGCGATCGAGCTGCGCCAGGCGCCATTCTTGTGGCTACACGATTTGTCGTCCCCCGACAAATGGTTCGTCATGCCAGTGGTAATCGTTATCAGCACGTTCCTGGTACAGAAGATGACGCCCAACTCCGGCATGGATCCCAAGCAGCAGCAGATGATGACCTTGATGATGCCACTGATGATCGGCTTCTTCAGCTACTCGCTGCCTTCAGGGTTGAGTGTGTATTGGGTGGTGGGCAACATCATCGCCATCGTTCAGCAGTACATCATGAACCGCAGCAGCCTGGGCCGCGAAATGCGCGCCGAAGCTGAGAAGCGCGCCAGGAAGAAGGCCAGTAAATAGCGTCTATGCCTATCGCCGACAAAATCGCCGCCGCTAAGAAGATCAGCGAATTTCTGAACGGGATCATCGCGAATGGGGATTTCCGCTTACGTTACAAGATCACGGTTGACCCTCCCGTGACCAGCGATCGCGAATGGGAGCACCCGGAAATCCTGGTGGAACTCTCCGGCTCCGACAGCCCGCTCGTGCTGGAGAATGGTGGAGAGTTGCTGCGCGCCTTCGAGCATGTGTCGCTTGAGATGCTGCGGCTTGCGCCGGACGAGCACGAAAAGGTCGGCTTCGACTGCCAGAACTTCCGGTCAGCGCGCCTGCAGGAACTTCGGCTGGCGGCCGATGTGGCGGCCGAGCGCGTCCGCAAAAGTGGTATTCCGTACGCGTTTGCGCCCATGTCATCGCGCGAGCGTCGCATCGTCCACCTGGCGTTGCGTGACTTCGCGGACCTGCGCACCGAGAGTGACGGCGAAACCGCCCAGCGTCACGTCGTGGTCTATCCCAAAGACTACAAAGGCAAGCCGCCAGCGCCGGCGATCTCCAGACGGCGTTAGCTTTTCTCGCTGTTCGCTGTTCACTTCTGTGTCCATTCCACAGTTCGAACTGAACGACAGAAGGCGCAATGCGCCTTGATTCCAGAGGCTGCCTTCGCCAAGGAGGGCTGCCTCCCGCAAGGGCAAGATCGCATTGACGAAAGGCGAAGAGCACATGGCGAAGAGCGAATCGCGAGACCCTCCGCGCCTCTCTGGTAAATAATGTCCTCGTGCACCTCGACGACACCATCGTTGCTATCGCCACACCTGCCGGTCGCGGCGGGATTGGAGTTGTGCGTCTCTCGGGTGCCGAGGCCCGCAACATCGCGCGTCCGATGCTCCGGCTTACGCACGGGCACGACTTCGAAGCCGGGCGTGCGCAGCTCGGCGAACTGATCGAGCCAGCGACCGGCGAGCGCCTCGACGAGGTTGTCGTTACCTTCTTTGCCAAGCCGCATTCCTACACCACCGACGATGTGGTGGAGATTTCGTGTCACGGTTCGACGGTTGTCCTTCGTCACGTCGTGCAAATGGCTCTCGAAGCCGGTGCGCGGCTGGCGGAACCCGGCGAATTTACCATGCGCGCTTTTCTCAACGGACGCATTGATCTGACACAAGCCGAAGCAGTACGCGATCTCATCGAATCCCAAACGCTGTACCAGGCGCAGGTCGCCGCGCGCCAGCTCGAAGGCGCGCTGTCGAAGCGCTTGCACCCCACGAAGCAGAAGCTGGCGGAGCTGATTGCCATCCTTGAAGCAGGCGTTGACTTCGCCGAAGACGACGTGTCCGTGATGCCGGACGAGCAGATTCTCTCGCGCCTAGCTGCGATCCGCGCGCCGTTGCACGATCTGCTGGCCAGCTTCGCCTTCGGCAAAGTCGTGCATGAAGGCTTGACGCTGGCCATCGTGGGCCGGCCAAACGTTGGCAAGTCGAGCCTCTTCAACCGGCTGGTGGAACGCGAGCGCGCCATCGTTACCGCTACACCGGGAACCACGCGCGACCTGGTAAGCGAGACGGTTTCTATCGGGGGCATTCCGGTGCGGTTGGTGGACACTGCGGGGATTCGCACCACGCTCGACGAAGCTGAGAGCATCGGCGTACGCAAGACTGTCGAAGCAATCGCCGACGCTGACGTTGTCCTGATCGTGCTCGATGCTTCGGAATTCACGGGTGTCGATTCTGGGCCTGACTCGGAGCTGCTGGAGAAAACTCAAGACCGGCCGCGGATTGTTGTTTGCAACAAGAGCGATCTGCTGACCGGCGATCGGAATCGGATTACAAGCAAACTGCCTCTCGATGGCGAAGCGTCGCCTGCGGTTTTCACGTCTGCTCTGACCGGCGAAGGTATCGAGCCGTTGCGCGCGAAGATTCTGGAGACCGTTCGCGGCGACGCCGGCGTCGAACAGGAGAGCGGCTTTCTCACTAACGTTCGGCAGCAGAAGCTGGTGGAGGAGGCGATTGCCGCACTCGACCGCGCCGCCGCGGCAGTACCTCTGAAGACACCGCACGAGATGCTGCTGCTCGATCTTTACAGCGCGCTGCGTCCGCTGGACGACATCACCGGCGCAACGACCGCCGACGACATCCTCAATCTGATCTTTAGCTCCTTCTGCATCGGGAAGTAAGCATCCTGGAGCTGCGTAACTCGATATCTCTTGACAAAAACTGCATTAGCTAACTACGTTAGCTAACGTGAAATATCACACCGTCCATGAAGCCAAGACCAACCTGTCGCAGCTTATCCAGAAAGCTTGCCAGGGAGAAGAGGTCATCATCGCTCGCGGCAAGAAGCCCGTCGTGAAGCTGGTACCGCTGGGTGAAGCGATGCGCGAGCGCGTTCCAGGGCGCTTCGAAGGACAGTTTTCATGGACGGACGACGCCTTCGACCCGTTAACCGATGATGAGTTGCGCGATCTCGGTTTCGAATGAATGTTGTCGTCGACACTCACGTTGTGCTTTGGTGGTTCACTCGCACGGCGCAACTCTCCGGCCAAGCTCGCGCCACTCTGAAAAGCCCTCAAGTTCGTGTATATGTTTCCGCCTGCGTTGCTTGGGAGTTCGCCATTAAGGCCAACTTTGGCAAGCTTGACGCTCAGGAACTGGTTTCCGATTTGCCGCGCCTGCTGTTTGAGGAAGGCTTTAGACGCCTGGCGATTTCCGTCGATCATGCGATCCGCGCTGGTGCGTTGCCTCGGCATCATAAGGACCCTTTCGACCGCATGCTGGTAGCGCAAGCCCAGGCTCTCGGATTCCCAATCGTGAGCGCAGACGCCGTCTTCGATCGCTATGGGGTCACGAGGATCTGGTAAGGACTGGGCCCTTAACGGCCGCCATTGTACTCGTACTCCGCCATTAGATAGTCCATTTCGTCTCCGACCCCATAGCCGAAATCGTGGCTCAAGCCCCGAACTTTATCGAGGCGTTCGATGAGCGGATCGCGGCGTTCTGGCGACAAGGTGTTCACAAGCTTCAAGGCATCCTCGAACGCCCGCAACAAAGCGTCGAACCAACTGTCCCCCGCCATGCCCACATCCTGACTGAATCCGGCTGCCTGTTCGCAGTAGCAGACCATCAATTCGGCGAGTCCCTCCGGCTGGCCGACGGCTTTCTTATAGTCGGATATGGCCTTCTTAGCTTTGGAAACAGATATGTCCTGGTTCCTCAAGACATCGGGCCACAACCAACGCTGAAGCGTTTTCTGGTAAATCGCCAATACGTCATCATCCAAAGCGAACCGTGCGTGGAGAAAGATCTGGTTTTCTTTGCTCGCAGCGTACAGGGACTGGATTAGTGCGATCAACCCAGCTCGGTCGAAATTATCAATCTTCGATTTGACATCACTCCAGCTCGGCTTAGTTCTCGTTTTCTTCTTGGCCTTCTGTTTAGTCATTGCAAATAGGTGCCACGTCTCTGCGACGTTGGATGATTTACTTCGACAGCGCTCCCAGGGCCGTCCTGAAAATGGCGTCAAAATTTTCGCGTCCCGCCGATTGTACCGCCCGCTCGACCGCCTTTTCCGCCAGCGCGCCCTGGAATCCAAGATTGCTTAGCGCCGAGATCACGTCTTCTTCCACAGCGGAGTGCGACACGGCCGGCTGAGGCGCGCCAAAACCTTCCAGCTTGTCGCGCAGCTCGACGCACATGCGCTCGGCCGTCTTCTTTCCAATGCCCGGAATTCGCGTCAGCCGGCCAAAGTCGTTGCTGCGGATCGCGCCGACCATGTCGGCAGTCGCCATGCCGCTGAGAATCGTGATCGCCAGCTTCGGTCCGATGCCGCTCACGGTAATAAGCTTCTCGAACATCTGTTTCTCTTCCGCACGTAGAAAGCCGTACAAAGCGATCATGTCCTCGCGTACATGAGTGTGCACGTGCAGCGCGACTTCACTGCCGAGTGCGGGCAGGTCGGAGAACGTTGGCACCGTGATGTTCACGTCATAGCCAATACCTGCGGCCTCGACGATGGCCTGGTTGGGGTGCTTGGCGATGAGACGTCCGCGAAGATGGGCGATCATGCGGGATGATTGTAAATGGCCAATCGTCCGTTCACCACGGAGACACGGAGAACTTGAATCTCGCTCCCGGCCAACCGGCGTTAAACTGCCAGTACAATCCACTTACGTATCTCCAGCCTCACAAGGGTCTGAAGCGTGCCTAACCGTCGCCGCAGCTCCAACGAACAAGTGGCTGCGCCAAGATCGTCCGGAGCCGTCGCCAGCCAAGTCACGGCTGCGATGCTGCGCGGCGCGCCCACTCTCTCGCGCGAGTTCTTCAACCGCGACCCTATCATCGTGGGACGCGAGCTGCTGGGCAAGCTGCTCATCCGTCGCGAAGGCCGCAGGCTGCTCGCCGGCCGCATCGTCGAGGACGAAGCCTACCTCGGCGCAAACGACCCCGCGGCGCACGCATACGCAGGCCTCACGCCGCGCAACGCCGTGCTTTTTGGTCCGCCGGGACATGCGTACGTGTACTTCATCTACGGCAATCATTATTGTCTCAACGTCTCGTGCATGCCCGAAGGCGTGGGCGAAGGCGTCTTGCTGCGCGCTATGGAGCCGGTCTTTGGTCTCGAAGCGATGGCGCGTGCGCGGGGCTTTGAGCTGCCGGAGTTGCCAGGCGCTTCGCATCTGCGGCTCATCTCCAGCGGACCGGGGCGCATGTCGGAGTCGCTCGGCATTACGCGAGCGCGCGACAACGCCAAGGACTTGACCTCGCGCCGCTCCGACTTGTGGTTCGCAGATGATGGCTTTCGTCCGCAGCGCATTCTCGCCACGCCTCGCATCGGCATTAAGAAGGCGGTCGAGCAGCCGCTACGGTTCGTGGTGGCAGGGAATCCATTTGTGTCGGCGAAAAGGGCGGTTTGATGTTTACTATTCCCTAACGAGTCGCTTGCCTTTTCCGATTTTCCCATTTTGGAACGGACTGTTAACAGTGTAGGTATCCCTCCCTCCCCTAGCCCTTATTTAGAATCAATACATTACGAACTTTTTCCCGGCAAATAATTCATCCCCAATGGTTTATACGTACGTAATTGATAGGCAATGGTTTACGCAGACAAAATCCTCCGGATTGGCAGCTCGGGCGTAGGTTCCCAGTACGCATAGATAACCGAATAGTTATGAGCAGGGCACTCGATTCTTCCAAGATCGTCCCGCCTTCCATCGGTAAGAGGCGACGTCGACACTAGTCCTCATGTGGGCATTGTAACGTTCGGTCCGCCATTGTCAAGTTACGAAGGTAACAAACCTCTTGACAAAGGGTGGACACTAAAGTAACCAGTAGGGACCGGTTCCATTCTGGGAAAATAGCGGGCGCTGGGCAGAAGCCCCCAAGTCCGGTGCCGTCCCCGAAGGGACTCGGGTTGTTATCGGAACCCTGACCGTGGGCTGCCGCCCGCGGCTAACACAAATGCCGCCCTTTAAGGCGAAAGTAAGGCGAAAGCGCTGGAGTGCGGCCCAGGCGTTGGGCAAGTCGCGTATTGGACAGAACGAACGAAAGGGGGCAAACCATTGGAAATCTGTGCATTTAGACCAAAGTGCCGGGGAGAGCCGGGCCGCTGCGGGATTTAACCACGTCTCAACGGGAAGTGGATTATTTCGCGCAGCGAAACCGATCGCGAGTATCCCGAAGGCGGGATGGCGGACCATTCTGAGAGACCTTCAACTTGCTGTTTTTCAGCAAGTTAGACAAAACGTCGCAGGCCCACTGAGGCACGGTTCAGTTTCGGCCAACCAGTTGCACTATCAGTGAGCGGAGGCCGCCGGGGCCTAGGGTCTCCAGGCACAAAAATCTTGGAAACTGCTGTTTCATATCAGGAGATCGAAATGAAGAAAGTATTGCTAGTCACGCTCGTTATCTTCGCCGCGGCGACCTTCGCGGTGGCGCAGATCGGGTTCTCGCCGTCGAACGACGTTCTCGGCGCGCACCTGAACTATGGCCGTGGCTGCGCAGCCTGCCATGCTCCGCACAGCGGCGCATACGGCAACGGCGCTGCCAAGACCGCCTACGCCCAAGCCGGCAACCATGCTCTGTGGGGCCAGGATGTGGGCTCGTTGGTTGGCCAAACCTTGCAGTTCGGCGATTCTACCGGCGGCTGGACCGAGACCCTACCAGGGCTGGACGCTGTCACGCCTGACCGCAACATCACGGAGTGCCTGAGCTGCCATGACGGCAACCTCGCCAAGGGCGCCATGATGAGGAATGCGATCTACGAGGCCCTGCCTCCAACCTACGGCACCTACAACACCATTCCTACCCTGCTCGGAAATGATGGGACTTCAGCGGGCAACTATCTGAACGACCACCCGGTGGGCCTGAACGCTGCGATCGGCTGCGGCGGCCAGTACAACTGGGATTGCACCATCGTCAACGGCAAGATCACCTGGCCGCAGGGCACGAAGATGTACCAGTTCGTGCAGAACTACGGCTTCTTCGTGAGCCCCGGCAACTACAACGGCACGCCTGTGGTCACCTGCACCACCTGCCACAACCAGCACGTGATGAACGTAGTGAGCGTTACGAACGGACCTAACTCAGGGCTACCTTCCGGCTACTACGCGACGATGTTCTTCGTCCGCGCACCCTACAACCCAGCCAGCGGCACACCGCAATCGAACCAGACGGCACAGTTCTGCCGCGAGTGCCACGGTGGCGAAGCCAACGAAATGAACAACGGCACGGCTGGAACCACGTTCTAGTCGTTATGAATGCTCGGGGAGAGAGCAACTCTCTCCCCAAGTTTTGTTGGGGTGAGGAAATGAACTACAAGCTCTCAATCAGCGCACTGGTTCTCCTGGCCCTAGCCACCGCCTCCGCCCAAGTCGCTTCCCACGCTCCTACGGCAGTTTCCCAGCCCGCCCGGCCAGGCACCCCGGTAGCAGCTACGCAGCTGACGGGCAAGCCGGTGGCAAGGGTCAACGGAGCGGTGCTGACCGACGGCGACCTGCAACGCGAGATGTTCGCCATCTTTCCCTACGCACGGCAGCACAACGGAAACGTTCCCCAGGAGATGGAACCGCAGATCCGCCAAGGCGCGATGCAGATGATCATCTTCGAGGAACTGGTGTACCAGGAGGCGCAGCGGCGCAAGATCACGATCTCGCCTGAACGGCTGAACCGGGCCGAGGCAGACTTTCGTAAACAGTTTTCCAGTCCAGCAGAATTCAAAAATTTTCTGCAGGTCGAATTTAACGGGTCGGAGCAGGCCTTGCGCGAGAAGATCCGGCGCTCGCTGATGATTGAGACCCTGTTGAAGACCGAGGTGGACAACAAGTCAACCGTAACGGTTGCCGAGGCCAAGGCTTACTACGACAAGAACCCGACGATTTTCCAGTATCCGGAATCATTCGCCATCCAGACCATCTCAATCCTGCCGCCGCAAAATGCCACACCGGCGCAATTGAAAGAAGCTCGCAAGAAGGCTGATGACGCATTGAAGCAGGCCAAGGCAACCAAGACCTATGAGGAGTTCGGGCTGCTGGCCGAGAAGATCTCCGAGGACGATTACCGGGTCATGATGGGCGACCACCGGAAGGTGGAGCGGTCCAAGCTTCCTCCCGACATGGTGAAGGCGCTTCTGGCCATGCAGCCTGGGCAGGTTACCGACCTTATCCAGATTGAGAACGCCTACACCATCGTGCGGCTGAACAAACACATCCCGGCGGGCAAAGCGAACTTCGAGGATGTGAAGGCGCAGTTGATGAAGCAATTGCAAACCACCAAGACCAACCAGACGCGCGCTGCGCTGGACAAGAAGCTGCGGCAGAACGCCAAGGTGGAAGTGCTGTGAGGGTATTTAGCCAATACGAGCAGAGCGCATTGGGAGGTCCTTCGGGAATAGGGGTCCTTCGACTCCTCGCTTCGCTCGTCGCTCAGGATGACAGCGGTTACGAGGTAATGCCGGAGAGGGAAGCAGGAAGAGGCTGACGCTGTGGGCCGGAGTATTCGAAATGCGTTGTGTGGGCTAGCCGGAACCATCCTCTTCGCTGTAGTGCCGGCTGTGGCACAGCTTCAGGTCGGCGATAACCTTAGCATGAACTTGAACGGCCTCGTAGGCGTGGGCTATAACGATACCTACGGCAACACCATCGAGTCCAGCCACTCTGTGAACTTCTCAGGCAGCGGAACGTTATCCGGTTCCTATTACGATCCCAACTTTCTGAACTTCGATTTCTCGCCGTACTACAACCAATCACATGCGAACTCTGAATCCAAGTCCATCTTCAACAGCAGCGGATTCGAGTTTGGCAGCAACATCTTCGGAGGCAGTCACTTTCCAGGATCCGTCGGGTTTTCCAAGACTTGGGATAGCCAGGGAAACTTCGGGTTCCCGGGCGTTCCCGACTACACCACCCGTGGCAACGGACAGGGTTTCACTATCGGGTGGGGGGCCTTCCTGCCCGGTCTGCCCAGCCTCAGCGCGACGTACAGCGACGGCAACAGCCAATACAGTGTGCTGGGCGCCGACCAGAATGGCAGCAACGTTTATCACAACTTCAATGTGCGGTCGAACTACTCGATTGCGGGCTTCAACTTGAACGCAGCTTACAACCTCGGGAACGCCAATTCCAACGTTCCAGCGGTGTTCGGGAACGAGGCGGAGAGTTATAGTTCGGACAACAACTCGTTTCTGGTCGGCGCATCGCACAATCTCCCGATGCATGGTTCGGCGTCAGGGAGCTACACGCACTCCTACGTGAATTCCAATTATCTGGGTTACAGCTTCAATGGCACCATTAATGCGGTCAACGCGGCTGCCGGAATCAACCCCACGCAGAAGCTAAGCTTCTCGGCTAGTC
Organism: uncultured Acidobacteriaceae bacterium; assembly: GCA_963782275.1. Lineage (GTDB taxonomy): Bacteria > Acidobacteriota > Terriglobia > Terriglobales > Acidobacteriaceae > Bog-257. The sequence goes on from CAWAJA010000022.1 coordinate 1,130,879, forward strand.
TGGGTTACACCGACAATCTGGCGGGATCGTTTTACCAATCCCTGCTTCCCCCGAGTGGTGCGGCATCACAGGCGGCAGCCACCGGGGCGCAACCGCAATCCAGCGGAACCAGTGGCCAACCGCAGCAAACCACCGGCGGCGTGGTGCAACAGTCCCAGGAATCCTCCAGCGCGCTCTATATCTCCGGCTATAGCACCTACGCGTTGGCTCCCAATCTGCAACTGAACTTTGACGTCCAGCGCCGGACACAGGAGTATTTTGGAAAGAGCTACGGGTCCAACCTGTACGGAGCGGGCGCGGTCTATAGCCGTGGGTTGTGGGGTGGATTCTTTAACGGCTCGCTGAACTTTGCCGATAATACTTCCGATACCGTTGCTGGCAACGCGCTTAGCTTTGCCACCAGCGCGGGTTACAATCGCACGTTTTCCGACTGGTTCGTGAGCGGGAACTTCAGCTATGCCCAGAACGTGCAGAGCTACCTGATTACTTACATGAACTCGTTTTACATCTACTCGGGCAACGTACGGCACCGCTTTGGGCGGTACGTCTGGACCGCAACCGCGGCTGGTTCGCATAGCGCAATTGTTAATCAGCCCCACACCGGGAATGGTGGCCAGAGCTACTCCACCAGCCTGGGGGGCAGGCGGCTAACGGCCAGCGCTAACTATACCAAGACCAATGGATACGGACTTCTGAGTGGGAACGGGATCACCCTGCCCCCCGGCTTGCCTCCTGGGTTCTTTCCGCCGGAGTCGCTGCTGTTCTATGGGGGATCGAGCTATTCGTTTGCCATGGGGGCTTCGCCGATCCGCCACCTGACATTGGGAGCCAGTTTCTCGCGGGCCGACTACAATACTGTCACCGGGTTAACGTCTTCCGCCAATCACAACGAGCAGGTGTATTTTAATTCGTATTATCAGTTCAGAAAGCTCACCTTCACTGCCGGCTACAGCCGGGTGGTGCAGGGCTTCAGCGCCACAGGGTTGCCGGCGGCTAACGTAAATTCGTTATTTTTTGGAGTGTCGCGCTACTTCAATTTTTTCTGATGGGTCGTGTCCGGCTTTGTTATGGAAGTCACTACAGATCGCAACCGTCACCTTGGTGCTACTGGCATCGGGGGCGGCTTCTAAACAAAAGAAACAACCGGTCACACCAGAGCCGACTCCGCCTGAAATGCAGTTGCTGGGCGGCCGCAAGCTTACCTACGAGCGCAGCTTCCACTCCGCGCGTGAAGTGCAACCCAAGCGAGGGTTCTGGAAGAAGGTGCTGGACTTCGTTGCCGGCGAGCCGGAATTCCACAGTTTGGTCCGGCCCTATAGCATCGCCACCGATTCCCGTGGCCGCATCATCGTGACCGATCCTGGCGCCTTCGGGGTCCACATCTTCGACTTCCAGCAACAGAAGTACAAATTCCTGTCGCGCGTGGACAAAGGAAAAGATCCCATGCTCACGCCGCAATGTGTAGCGGTGGATGCGCAGGACAACATTTACGTGACCGATTCGGAGTCGGGCAAGGTGTTCATCTTCAACTCCGACGGTAAGTTTCAGCGGACAATTGGCAGCTTAAAGGGGGGCGAAGGGTTCTTCAAGCGTCCCACAGGAATTGCGGTGGATTCAGCGGCGCAGCGGATTTATGTAACCGACACCTTGCGCAACAAGATCTTCGTCACCGACATGCAGGGCAGCGTGCTGCAGACGATCGGAAGCAACGGCGATGGCCACGGCGAGTTTAACTATCCCACGGAGCTGCGGCTGCACGGCGACAACCTGGTTGTAGTGGACGCGATGAACTTCCGCGTGCAGGTGCTGGACCGCTCCGGACAGTTCCAATACGCAGTCGGGCAGTTGGGCGACCAGTCGGGGACAATGTTTCGTCCTAAGGGCATAGGGTTCGATTCTGAAGGCGATCTCTACGTGGTGGACGGGCTTTGGGGAGTGGTGCAGGTGTTCGATCGCGAAGGCGAACTGCTGTACACCTTCGGCGAGCGAGGCACCGGCGCGGGTGAGTTCCAACTGCCGGCCGGGTTATTCATCGATCGCGACGACCGCATTTTTGTTGTGGATTCGTTCAACCGGCGAGTGCAGGTCTTCCATTACTACGGGTTGGCAAAGCCGGCGAGGGGAGGCTTGCAGTGAGGCGCGTGTTGCTGGCCGCGTTCCTGCTGGCTGGGATTCCCCTGCTGGCGCAGATTAATGGCGACGTAATTGGCGTCCATGATCTGTCGCCGGGCAGCAAGTCACCGATCACCGGGGCACGGCCAGGTTCGTGCTCATATTGCCACGCGCCGCACTCGGGATTGGCGACCGGCAAAGCGCTGTGGAACCAGACACAGACCAAGGCGATCTATCAGCTCTACAACAGCAGCACCTATCACCAGAAGGGCCAGCAGCCGATCCTGGGCTCTGACAGCAACCTGTGTTTGAGCTGCCACGATGGTACCGTCGCCGTGGGCAACACAATTGTCTCCGGGCAAGTCACGATGACGGGCTCCATGAACAGCCAGGATGTGCTGGGGACCAATCTGCAGAGCTCGCATCCTTTCAGCCTGCAGTTGCCCATCAAGGATACGATTGACCTGATTGCGACTCTCGCTTCCCAAGGGAAGACCGGCGATCCGCTCGGGAAGGTGAAGCTGATTAACGGGAACATCGAGTGCACCTCCTGCCACAACGCTCACGTCCAGGCCATTGATTTGCTTTCGCAGAATTTCCTGGTGCGCGATAGCTCGAAGGCGCAGATGTGCCTGGCCTGCCACGATCCGAATCGGACCATCCCGAACGAGGTGAATCCTCTCGCGGGATGGAGCAGCAGCGCGCACAACTTAGCTACGAACAAAGTGGCGCTTGGCGTGAACTTGGGCAGCTATGGCACGGTGGCTGGGAATGCGTGCATCTCCTGCCACACACCGCACAACGCACTGGGACCGGCGCGCCTGCTCCATGGGCCGAACGAGCAGGACTGCGTTGGCTGCCACGGCGGAGGCACGAACCTGACTCCGGCCATCCTGAATGTCTTTGCCGAGTTCTCCAAGGTGGCGCATCCCTTCCCCGCCGGGAACAATACGCACGATGCCGCCGAAGATGTGCTGCTCAACAACAACCGGCACGCCACCTGCGCCGACTGCCACAATGGACACGGGTCGCAGCAAGTAACAACCTTTCCGCCGCCTCCGGCCATTCGCATTTCGCAGAGCGGCGTGGCCGGAATCAGCGCCTCGGATGGCGCCACAATTGTGAACCCGTCGGTCAATCAATACGAGAACTGTCTGCGGTGTCACGGTACCAGCACGGGGAAGGTCTCCAATCCTGTATTCGGATATTTGCCGCTGCGGGCGGTTTCGGCAGGCGATCCACTGAATGTCATCCCGCAGTTCAGCGCGTCGGCGACCTCCAGCCATCCGGTAACGCACTTACGCAGCAGCCCGCTACCCCAGCCCAGCTTGCTGCTGACCATGTTGGATGAGAGTGGCGGCACCACGAACGGCCGCTCCATGGGCAGCCAGATCTTCTGCACCGATTGCCACAACAGCGACGACAATCGTGAGTTTGGCGGCGCCGGCCCGAACGGGCCGCACGGCTCAACGCACACCCACATCCTGGAGCGCGACTACGAATTCAGCCAGGCGCTTGCGCCCGGCCAGCTGATCACGAACCTGTTTCCGAACCCAGACCTGAGCGTGAAGGGCCCGTACGCAATGTGCGGCAAGTGCCACGACCTGAACAACGTGGTCTCGAACGCAAGCTGGAACGAGCACGGCTCGCACATCAAGACCGGCTTCTCGTGTTCCGTTTGCCACACCGCGCACGGCATGGGGGCAAGAAGCGGGACCATTTCCGGCGAACGCCTGGTGAACTTCGACATCAATGTGGTTGGGCAGAATTCAGGGATACCCGTCTCCTATAGCCGCGTTACGAACACCTGTACGCTTGTGTGCCACAATGTTGCGCACAACCCGGACGGCTCAGTCTCACAAGCCACGCTGAAGGGTAGCGGAGCGATGATTCCCAAAAAGCACTGAGCCCGACACCGGAGTGGCGCCGAGGCAGCGCTCTGCCGGATATCACAATCTGAACGCCAGCACGGATGTCGCGCCAAATCGCACCTGCACTGCGAACAAAGACGCTTGCTGCAGTTCCATGACGGTCCGGTGCCGACTGCCAATTCCCGTAAGCTGATGACTATAAATGGCTAACATCTCGTGCCGGTGTGGGACATTTGGCAGTCCGAATGCATCCTCAATAGGCTGGCAAGCGTTCTCGAGTTCTCCCGCTCAAGCAAGAGAACGGGAACGGCAGTCTCCCAGCTGTCAGCAAGGAGCAGCGAAGATGGAAGAGGAACCGAAGCAAAACGCCAAGACAGGCAGCCCTTGGACGCCGGTCCAAACCTATTTCATGGCGGGAGTCTGCCTGCTGATTGGCGTGTTGGTGGGCTATCTGGCTCGGGGCTCGGCCAAGCCCACGGCGCGGGCGACGCCGGCTTCCTCCCAAATGCAGCAGGCCGCAGCCGCCCCGCCATCCGGCATGGGACAGCAGCGTATGCCGACCCTGGACGACATGAAGCGCATGGCCGACAAGCAGGCGGAGCCGTTGCTGGCCAAGCTGAAGGCCGATCCCAAGAACGTCGATCTGCTCAACAAGACCGCTCTGACCTACAAGGCGGCCCATCAATTCAAAGACGCCATCATCTACTTCCAGAAGGCCCTCGATGTCGATCCCAAGAACGTGCCGATTCGCACCGACATGGCCTCGTGCATGTACTACATGGGCGACGTGGATGGGGCGCTGGCGGAGCTTGACAAAGCTCTGACCTACGATCCGAAGCATCCGGGGACGCTGATGAACATCGGCATCATCAAGTGGCAAGGCAAGAACGATGTCAATGGCGCCATCGCCGCGTGGCAAACGCTGCTCAAGCTGAATCCCAACTTCCCCCAGAAGGCAGTGATCGAGCACTTGATCAGCGAGGCGAAACAGCAGCAGGGTACGGCGAGTGCAGCAATTCCGGGGAAGGGATAATCCCCAACCCCTTCAGTTGAGCAGAACTTCAACAACACATATGCGCATACCTACTTAATTGTGCTGCACGAACGCGGCGTTCTTCTGGTTGGTCAGGGAATTGTAGAGCGTCTCGATGAAAACATCCTGGGTAACTGATTTGCTGGAATACTTCTTGTCCCAGGCTGCAAGAACTTTGTCTTTCTTCATCTGGTCGAGAGTGCTGCCCTGCTTGAGGGCGGCCTCAACCGCGGCAGTTGTCCCTTTCAGCATCCGGATGTACTCGCGAACTTCATCGAGGTTGGAAAGTTGGCCGTGGCCGGGAATGACCTTTACGTCGGGCGGCAGCATGGGAATGACTTTCTCGCAAGCCGCGATCATGCCCTGCACGCTGCCTCCGGCGGTCACATCGATGAACGGAAATCCGTAGCGCACGTAGTCGTCGCCCATGTGCACGACGTTCGCCTTGGGAAAGAAGATGATGGAATCGCCGTCGGTGTGGCCGGCGGGAAAGTGCAGGGCGCGAATGTCTTCTCCGTTGAGGTGAACAGTGACGTCGTGATCGAAAGTGATGATAGGCAACGCGCCCTTCTCAGCCGGCTTAACGTCCATCGCGATAGAGCCGCCATTGCCTGCCTTGCCTCCGGTTTCCATGCGCTTGCGCACGTTGTCCTGCGCGATGACGGTCGCACCTTTGTTCGCAAACGGGGCGTTCCCGCCGGTGTGATCGCCGTGGTAGTGGGTGTTGATGACGAACCGTACCGGCTTGTCGGTTATGCCGAGGTTCTTCAGCGCGGCGGCAATCTTGTCGGCCAGGGGCGCGTATTGGTCGTCCACAATGACGATGCCATCGTCTCCGACGGATGCCGCGATGTTTCCGCCAGCACCCTCCAGCATGTAAATGTTGCCGGAGACCTTGGTAACCTTGATTTCCACCTTGCTAAAGTCCTGGTCCTGCGCTATGACGAAAACAACAAGAAGCGACAAAAGTATGATGCCCAGCATCAAAATCCGCCTTGTCATGTGATCCTCACCGGGTCGAAGCTGTGACGGGAGTGCGGCGCAAGTATAGCAAGCGCTTAGGCCGGACCCCAAAGTGCGGGACATTACAGCCAAATCCGCGTCGAAAATGTAATGATGTAAGGGAACGAGGATTCCGACCCTGTGACTGTCCTTGAAGCCATCCGCGTCGCGTTGCTCTCCCTGTGGGCAAACAAGCTGCGTTCCGTGCTCACCCTGCTGGGAGTGGTTATCGGGGTCGCAGCGGTGATTGCGGTGGTTACCTTCGTCAACGGCATTAACGGCTATGTGGCGGAGAAGATATTCAATCTCGGCGCTAACGTTTTCATCGTCAGCAAGCAGCCCAATGTGGTGACGGACGTTGATGACTACATCGAGGGAAACAAGCGCAAAGAGCTGACCATGGACGAGTATCGGGAGGCGGCCGAGGGCTGCTCCGCGTGCCAGGTAGTAGGCGCCGGAATCCGTAACTTTAATGGCAAAGTTGTCTATGGAACCCAGAACAGCACCGACACCTGGGTCCGTGGCTGGACGCCCACGATGGCCCGGATCTACGACCTCGACTTGGTGGCCGGACGGATGCTCAACGACAACGACGAGAACAATGCCTCAGCCGTGGTCATTATCGGCGACGACATCCGCGAGAACCTGCTGGGCGGCACCGATCCGCTGGGCAAAGAGATTCGCGTGGACGGTAAGGTCTATCGTGTCGTTGGGGTAGGCAAGAAAGAGGGCAAGACCCTGGGGCAGAGCCGCGACAATTACGTCATCATGCCGATCGCGACTTGGCTGAAGGAATACGGAGCGCACAACAGCATTACTATCTGGGGAAAGGCGTTCGATGCTGGAGCGCCCTTCGAACAGGCCATCGACCAGGTGCGTGTGATTCTGCGCGCGCGCCGGCATGACCGGGTGGGCGAAAAAGACAGCTTTGTCATCGAGACTAACCAGAGCTTCTTGTCCATCTGGTCAAACTTGAGCGGGACGTTTTTCATCGTGATGATCGTGATTGCTTCCATTTCGCTGATTGTGGGTGGCATCGTAATCATGAATATCATGCTGGTCTCGGTGACCGAGCGCACCCGTGAGATCGGTATTCGTAAGGCGCTGGGAGCGCGGCCGCGCGATGTGCTGCGGCAGTTCCTGATGGAATCGGTCACGCTGGCGCTGGTAGGAGGATTGTTCGGCGTCGCTGGAGGCGTCGGCATTGCCAAGCTGGTAACGCTGGCGATCGGGATGCCATCGGCGATTAAAGCCTGGGCGGTTGTTGCCGGATTGCTGGTCGCAGCCAGTGTGGGGATTTTCTTCGGCGTCTATCCAGCGCGGAAGGCGGCGAAACTGGACCCGATTGTGGCCTTGCGATTCGAACTGTGATTACTTATGCGTCGCAGCGACTACAAAGAGATCTTGCGCATGGCGCTGGAGACCATCGCCAAGAACAAAATGCGATCCGGTCTGACGGTGCTGGGCATCGTGATCGGGGTGATGATGGTAATCGTCATCTCCTCGGTTGTGCGTGGACTGAACGCAAACGTGGAAGGGATGCTGAAGGACATGGGCTCCGACATGATCTTCGCCTTCCACATTGAGCCGTTCACCTTCGGGCGGCCGACCACGGAGATGCTGACCCGCAAAGAACTCGTTCTCGACGACGCCTTGGCCATGCGAGACCTGCCTCATGTCAAAGCAGTGACTGCCAGCCTCAGGATCATGTTGCCTGAATTCGGCACGGGCACATTTGCTGTGAAGTACGGCGGTCGCAAAACCAAGAACACGATTCTTGACGGCAACCTGCCAGCCACGATCCAGACCGATGATTTGAAGATCGTGAAGGGGCGCTGGTTCACCGATACGGAGAACGAACATCGCAGCCTGGTGGGAGTGTTGGGTAGCGACGCCGCGGAAAAGCTCTTTGGGCAGGAAGACCCGATCGGCAAGGAGGTCACCATTGAAGGGCAGTTGTTCCAGGTCATCGGGGTAATGGCCAAGCGCAAAGCCGCGTTCGGCAACGGTTCGAACCCGGAAGACAACATTGTGCGCATGCCGATCTTTACCCTGCACAAGCTGCATCCTGAGCAAAAGCAATATTGGATCACTGCGAAGGCCACCTCGCACGGCGATATGGACAAGGCGATGGACGAGATGCGCGCACTGCTGCGCCGACGCCGCCACCTGGCTCCGAACCAGCCCGACAACTTCGCCGTGTTCAGTCAGGACGCCTTAAGCGATACCTGGAACCAGCTCACAGGGGGCATCTTTATCTTCATGTTTGCGGTGTCGAGCGTGGCCCTGATCGTGGGTGGAGTGGGCGTGATGAACATCATGCTGGTCTCCGTGACTGAGCGTACGCGGGAGATTGGAGTGCGCAAGGCCATTGGGGCGCGCAAACGCGATGTCCTGCTGCAATTCACCCTGGAGGCCATTACCCTCACCGGGGTCGGTGGCTTGCTTGGCATCGTGATTGGCGGCATCCTCACGGCGTTGGTGCCGCTCGTATTTCCCGCGCTGCCCGCGAGTATGTCACTGGCCTGGGTGCTGACCGCAACCGGCGTCTCGATCGCGATTGGCCTGGTCTTCGGAATCTATCCGGCATGGAAGGCGGCTCACCTGGATCCCATCGAGGCCCTGCGCTACGAGTAGGCGAGCCTTAAGCCGGAAGCCATCTGCTAAATTTGAACCGCCATGAACATCCTCGAATTCAGTGCGCTGGTCGGTCTCGGATCCATGCTGGCTGGATTTCTGGGTGCGCTGACCGGGTTGGGCGGCGGCGTGGTAGTGGTTCCCATGCTCGCGCTGCTGTTCCATGTGGACATCCGCTATGCCATAGGCGCATCGCTCGTTTCCGTGATTGCGACCTCGTCGGGTGCAGCTGCAGCTTATGTGCGCGAAGGCTATTCCAACATTCGAATCGGCATGTTTCTGGAGACGGCAACCACAGTCGGCGCGATTGTTGGAGCTGCGATTGCCCTGCATGTGTCGGGTAACGCGATTGCCATTGTCTTCGGACTCGTGCTGTTGTACTCGGCCTTTCTGTCGAGCCGCGATCGCGTCGAGCACGGTGATCATCTCCCTCCGTCGAAGCTGGCGACGAGGCTGCGCCTGAATGGTTCGTATCCCACAGCCGAGGGAATGCAGTCCTACAATGTCAGAGGCGTACCTGCCGGCTATGGCCTCATGTTCGGCGCCGGGGTGCTCTCTGGGCTGCTGGGCATTGGCTCGGGCGCGGTCAAGGTTCTGGCCATGGACCAGGCGATGAAAATCCCGTTCAAAGTTTCTACCACCACCAGCAATTTTATGATCGGAGTGACCGCGGCGGCCAGCGCGGGACTATATCTTAACCGCGGCTACATCGCACCGGGTGTCGCGATGCCGGTGATGCTGGGAGTCCTGTCCGGCTCGCTCATCGGCGCGCGAGTACTGGTGAAAGCCAGAGTCAAAGTGCTGCGATATGTATTCGCGGCGGTCATCGTAGTTTTGGGGGTCGAGATGATCTTTAACGGGGTGAACGGCCGGCTATGAGCACTCGCGGTTGGAACGACCTGCGGATTGAAATCATCATCGGCGCGCTGCTACGCACTGGCGTTATTCTGGCGGCCGCGGGCGTGATGCTCGGAGGTGCCGTCTATCTCGCGCATCACGGACGAGAGGTCACGGACTTTAGCAGCTTTCACGGCGAGCCCGAGGCGCTGAGGAGTGTGACCGGGATCGTCCAGGGCGCGCTCCACATGAGCGGGCGCGCGATCATCCAGTTCGGCTTGCTGATTCTTATCGCGACCCCGGTGGCGCGAGTGGCATTTTCGGCGGTCGCGTTCGCCATCGAGCGAGATTATCTGTACGTCTGGATCACGCTGTTCGTAATGGGAGTCTTGCTCTACAGCCTGTTCGGATCGCACTGATGACGGGCTTGCGAACTTGCGCACTGCGTGGCCGTTCCCGATAATGAGATGACTCCGCCAACGAGAGGCTTGATGGTTCCCTGGCTTTTGCACTTTGCGTTCTTCACGATCGCAGCAATTCCATTCATTTATTACCTGATCGCCATTTACAGCACCTGGCGCTTTTTCCGCGTGTCTTCGAAACAAAGTACTACCGCGTCCGGCTTTACGCCGCCGATAAGCATTCTGAAGCCCGTGCGCGGACTCGATCCTGACGCTTACGAGAATTTCGCCAGCTTCTGCCGGCAAGACTATCCCGAATACGAAATCGTTTTCTGCGTAGGAGACGGTAGCGATCCGGTACTGCCAGTTATTGAGAAAGTGAGGCGCGATTTCCCGCGCTGCAAGATTCGGGTGCTGTTCGGATCGGGACGGGTTGCCACCAACGACAAAGTCGCGAAGCTCGCCCGGCTGACCAACGAAGCGCACCACGAATATCTGGTTATCAACGACAGCGACGTGCGTGCCGAAGCCGGCTATTTGCGCACTGTTGTTGCGCCGCTGGCCGATCCCAAAGTCGGCGCGGTGACTTGTTTTTATGCGCCTACGGATGAGAAGACCCTAGTCCAACATCTACAGTCAGTCGGGATGTTGTCGGACTTCTACGCTGGAATTCTGGTTGCGTGGCAGTTGGACGGCGTGAAGTTTGCTCTGGGGCCGACCATCGCCACCACGCGCGCGCGCCTGGCCGGATTCGGCGGCTATCAGGCAATCGAGAACCGTCCGGCCGACGACTTGCTAGTGGGACGCCTGATTGCTGAACAGGGCTACGAAGTCAAGCTTCTGCCATACTCGGTGCTCACCGTGGCGGATTATGAGTCGCTGCGCGACCTCTTCAACAAGCGGCTGCGCTGGATCGTCGTCATGCGGCATATGCGGCCCCGGGGACATCTCGGCCTCATCTTCACCTTGGGTTTGCCGTGGGCATTGGCAGCAGTTGTGGTGCGGCCTACGCTCGCGGTTGCGGCTTGCTACCTGGGGACGTATCTAGCCCTGCGCTGCGCGATGACCTGGCTCGTTGGAAGCTGGGGCCTCAAGCATCGCGTGTCGTGGCAAAAGTATGTGCTCATTCCCCTCTGGGACGCGATGGCCGCGCTGATCTGGCTGGTGAGCTTTACACGCGCCACCATCATGTGGCGCGGTCAGAAGTATTTCATCCGCGAAGGTCAACTCGTACCGGCGGCTCCCGGCCCGCCGGCAGAATTGCCCGCCAAAGAGGAAGCGGTCAAAACCAGCTTATAGCGCAGTCTTCGCCAGAATGCGGCCTACGTGTCCTTCCGTATGCCGCTCATTCTTCGGATGCCGCCAGTTGACCTGCGGCAGGAATAGCGAGGTGTCAATCCGGTCGCGATACCGTACGGCGATGTGAATCAGCGAGTCGAGCAGCGACTCAGAAAGAAGATGCGGCTGCAGGCCCAGCTTGAGCAGCGATGAGTGCTTCGCGTTGTAATAATGTTCCTCGGCCTCGACGCGCGGATCGGGCAGATGGTCGATCTCGACCTTCAGTCCTGTCTCCTTCCCGACTGTCTGCACCATCTCCGCAAGCTGCAGGACGGTGAACTGCTCGGTGAACTGGTTGAATACTCGAAATTCACCCTGTTTGGCGGGATTGAGGCAGGCGATCTCAACGCAGCGGACGGTGTCGCGAATGTCCAGGAAGCCGCGCGTCTGCCCTCCTTTGCCATAGACGGTAAGCGGATAGCCCAAGGCGGCCTGGGCGCAGAAACGATTCAGAACGGTGCCAAACACCTCGTCATAGTCGAAGCGATTGATGAGAGCTTCGTCAAGCGCAGTTTCATCAGTGACAGTTCCATAGACAACACCCTGGTTAAGATCGGTGGCGCGGATGCCCCAGGCTTTGCAGGTGAAGGCGATGTTGTGGCTATCATGCACCTTCGACAGGTGATAGAACGACCCAGGCTGTTTGGGGAAGGGAAGCACATCCTTGCGGCCGTTATGCTCAATCTCGATGTATCCCTCTTCGATGTCGATATTAGGAGTGCCGTATTCGCCCATGGTGCCGAGCTTGACCAGGTGACAATGGGGCAGGAACTCGCGAATCGCATACAGGAGGTTCAAGGTGCCGCTGACGTTGTTCACCTGGGTGAAAAGCGCGTGCTTGCGGTCGATCATGGAATACGGCGCCGAGCGCTGCTCGGCAAAATGCACGACCGCCTCCGGCTCGAATTCCTTCATCATCTCCGACAGGAAGTCGTAGTCGGTTACATCGCCGACGAACGCTTCGATCTTCTTCCCGGTAAGCTCATGCCAGACGGCAAGCCGCTCGGCGAGCGGGCGGATCGGGGTCAGGGTCTGCGCCCCGAGTTCATGGTCCCACTGACGGCGGGCAAAGTTATCCACGATCGCGATCGAATGGCCTTTGTTGGACAGATAGAGGGCCGTAGCCCATCCACAGTAGCCGTCGCCGCCTAGCACGGCAATTCTCATTTGATCCTCCTGAAAAACGCGTGAATATTGATAATCCATGAAAAACTCGCCGCTGGCAACACCACCTGCTCGCGCGCTTCGCTCGGCCGCGAACTGCTGCGCAGAGTTCAAGGGCTGCGATGCCAGCGCCGGTTGCTAGCAGAAACCGAATTCTTCACTTTGCATCAGGATGACGGCGCATGGGATGGCGATGAACTCGGCGTGAAAGTCGCGCTCCTCACTAGCGCAGAGCTCACGAATTTTCAGAATACTGTTGGTAGCCGAATGTTGCAACCGCAACACGACATTTTGCCGCTCCAAGGTAGCGAGGGCTTGCGAAACCTCACATCATAACGGATGATTCGTCAGCACCACCTTGCCTCCGCTGGCTGTGACCATGTTGAGTTGCGCGCGGCCAACGAGGCCCTCCAGGCGTGGGACAGCAGAATCGGTCGCCACAATATAAAAACGTTGCTGATTGAGCCAGAGGCTGCGGAACTTCGCATCATCAATAAACACATCGGGCGCGCCCGGAGCGTAGGCGCCATATTCGAGATTCATTCTGCGCCCATTCAGAAGCAGCGCCGTGCGGTTCGTGTAAAAGATAACGGAAGAGAACGTGTAGTAATGGCGATCGACGATCAGGGCTCCTTGGGGCGCTTGCAGCAGGGCGTCGGCAAGGGGCCGAGAGGACAGAAACGGATCAAAAGCGACCATAGCCAACCGAGCCGCCTGGAAGAACAAAACCATCATCAGAGCGGCGGCCAGGAAAGCGTGCTTCCCACGCAGGGCCAGGGTAGCGATGGCCCCAATGCCAAAGCACAGGGCGGCCAAGCCGAGGGGAAAACGAAGGTAGGCAAACGATTGCAGGGTAAGGTCCCGCATGTGGCCCAGCGACAGCTTATAGGCGCCCGGATGCTGGCTCAAGGCCACGGAGATGTCGCTTGGCGTTGGGACGTGGCGCACCGCCACCAGAATAGTGAGCGCGGCCACAGCAGCGCACGCTGTGATCACCGTCAGAACACGCGTTCCCCGCTGGATCCATTTGCCTTCCATCGCCATGGCGGAACCCAGCAGCAACGCGAGCGCCGGATAGCAGGGCATGGAGTAATACTCCTGCGTTGTGGAGAAGGTGAAAAACACCAGCACAAACCCAGCCCAGCAGAGTGCGAGCAGCCGCGTGCGTCCGGCGCGATCAACCGGTTTGTAAGGTAACTTGGCGACTGCAGGGAAATACACGCTCCAGGGGAACAGCCAGATCAAATGAAACAGCCAGAAATAGAGCCGGGGCACGGTGTTGTAATCGCGCGGATAGCGCAGATTCAAGAACCGCAGCACCTGCTCATTCATGAAGTAGAACCACAGGAAGCCGTGGTATTGGCCGGGAACGCTGCGCAACGTGAAGTCGAAGTACGGAGGGTTTTGCAGGGTTGCCAGGATGTGCCAGGGCGCTGCAATGAGAAGAATAATCGCCAGTCCTGAGAAGGGATGCAGCCGCTTCCAGGTCCTTGCAGAAGCCAGTTGACGCGTGACGACGAGGTAGATACCACCCGCAGCGATCGGGAAGAGTACGCCTATCATGCTCTTCAGCAGAAAGCCGATTGCAAGGCTGGCGGCGAAAACGGCGGCCCAGGCGCGCGGATGGCGTTCATCTTCGTCAAGGCATCGCAGAAAGGCCCACATCGCCAGCGCAACGGTAAAGGTCAACATCACATCCGGAATCAGGATCCGCGTGAACAGCCACAGGCCGATGCAGGTGGAGATACAGAGACCCGCATAAAAGCCGGCCCGCTTGCCGAGGGCCCACATGCCAAACGCCGCCGTCAACCAGGTGAGCCCAATGCAGGAAAGCGCAATGGGAAGGCGAGCGGCCCAGTCGTGCACGCCAAAAAGCTTGTAGGCTACCGCGATCAGCCAATAGATGAGAGGGGATTTCTCCAGGTAAATAACGCCATCGATTCGTGCGGTAACCCAGTTGCCCGAAGTGAGCATGTTACGCGCGATCTGGGCCTGTACCGCGTCAACATCGTCCTGCAGCGACGGAGGAGAAACAATGCATGCCAGATAGACGGCCGCAGCGATCAGTATTACCGCTAGATAGAGAGGCCAACGCCCGCGGGCTGGAACTGGTGCTTCGTGGCGGAGGCCGGCGCTTGAATGCGCCACTTTTTCATCCACAAGAACATGATCATCAAGCCCCATAAGTGATAGCCGATGTTGACTTGCCTTTCCAAATGACTGCGAAGATAAGATTGGATTGCCTCCGGGCGAAAGATTTCCGGGTACTCGGAAAGCCCCGTATTTAATGTATCAATTAATAGCGAGCGAAGCGGCCCGCGAAGCCATTCGTGCGCCGGTATGTCGAAGCCGACCTTCTTCCGCTTCAGGATCGAAGCCGGCAGCTTGTCCTTCATGATGTCTTTCAGCAGAAACTTCTGGCGCCGGCCGCGAATCTTGAGCGACGCCGGCAGCGTCGCCGCAAACTCGACGATGCGGTGATCGAGGTAAGGCGGCCGCACCTCCACGGAATGGGCCATGCTCATGCGGTCCGACTTCACCAGTATGTCGTCGGGAAGGTAGTACTTCTGATCGAACGCCAGGAAGGGCGCGAGGTCGTCGTTCCCGGGCAACGACTGCCGCAACTCCGCGAGCATTGCGTCGAACGCTCCGGCAGGCTCCCGTTTGCAGGAGTGAGCGTTTCTCCTCGTCGGAAAAAGTTCCATTCCAATGTACGTGCGCCCGCTCAGGAGACATCAGGCTACCATTCAGTAATCGCTTCAGTTGATATTCAAAGCTGATCTTCTCGTCGGAGACCGGCCAGTGGCGCAATCCGCTGAGCGCCAGGCGGAATGAACTCGCCGGCAACCTCCTGAGACGGCGCGCGATTCGGTTGGCCCTGTAGGTGAGATATCCGGCAAACAGTTCGTCGGCGCCTTCTCCGCTTAGCGCAACCGTGGTTCTGGTTTTGCAGAGCTTGGAGAGGAACCACACCGGCAGGGCTCCGGCATCCGCGCTTGGTTCGTCCGAGTAGTAGGCAAATTCCTCGATGGCGCCGAGCAAGTCCTGTTCGGGGTTCAGGTCCAACTGCTCGTGATCGGTTCCGTACTGCTTCGCAGCCTGTTGAACGTATTCCGTTTCATCAAAACTGCGCCCGCGGAAAGAAATGGAAAACGTCTTCAGCCGGGAGCTCGACGCGTTCACGGCGTAATGCAGGATCGTAGAGGAATCGATACCGCCGCTTAGCCACACGCCCAGCGGGACATCGGAAACCAGATGTTCACGCACTGACTGCTGCAGAAGGGAGTCCAGCTCTTCCCGCGCGGATTCGAGGGTGTGGCGACCCGGTGTGCCCTCGGGCAAACGCCAATATGCCTCCGAGCGGAGCTTCCCATCGCGCCACTCGACCCAGTGCCCCGGCAGGACCTTCTCAATTCCATCCACCAGCGTCCACGGCGCAGGCACGTAATTCAGAGAGAGATAACAATCCAGGCCTTCCAGACTCAGCCGCCGCTCGATCTCCGGATGCACCAGGATTGCCTTCAGCTCCGATCCGAAGAAGAGGTCTTCACCCTGACGCGCGACATAGAGCGGCTTGATGCCCATCCGATCGCGCGCCAGCACGAGGCGCCGGGACGAAGTGGTCCAAAGCGCAACTGCAAACATTCCGCGCAGTCGGGCGAAGGCGTCGGTGTCCCACTCGAGAAATGCACGGAAAACGGTCTCGGTGTCGCAATGCGACTGAAAGCGATGTCCCAGGCTTTCCAACTCGCCGCGGAGTTCGAGGTGGTTGTAGATTTCGCCATTGAAGACGATGGCCGCTTCGCCGTCGTCGCTGGTTATGGGCTGGTCGCCGCCCACCAAGTCAATGATCTTCAGGCGGGTCGCGCCGAGAGAACAGACATCCGCACGATATACACCTTGTTCGTCGGGCCCTCGGTGGATCAGAGTAGAGGTGGCGGCTTGAATGCGCGCCGGGTCGGGAGACCAGTTCTTATGAGTAAAGCCGGCGATGCCACACAAAACGCGAAGACCCTCACTCTCCAGTTGCCAGCAGCCGGTAGTCGGTTATCCGTCGCGAGAAGAACGTCTTGGCTCAACACTGCGAAGTGACCGCCGGGAACTCGCTACGGGCTACTGACTACTTGTTATACCATGATAAAAAGCCTGTTTCACATGAGGGATGAAGGCCAAGAGCCAAGCTTTACAATGACTTCTCACTCGCGACTGCATGTCAAGACATACCTGTTGATCCTGGTCATGATTATTGCCGGTCCTCTAGGTAACCTCATGCTCGGCAAGGGCATGAAAAGCATCGGCAAAGTCACGACCAGAATATCTTCGCCCGGCGAGTTGCTGCACGTTCTAGGCAGGATACTGTCGTCGGGTACGATCTGGCTGGGCATTGCCTCTCTGCTCACTTTCTTCGTCGCCTACATGCTGGTGCTCTCGTGGGCGGACTACAGTTACGTGCAGCCTGCCTCTGCGATTGCTTACGGAGTGGTGGCGCTGCTGGCAACTTTGTTGCTCGGCGAGGTCGTTTCTCCCCTGCGTTGGGCCGGCATCGCCGTCATATGCTTGGGCGTATTCGTCGTCGGACACACCAATCCACGAACCACGGAGCGTCCCTGATCGTGTTCGAAATCCTCTTCTTTACGCTGATCGTGGTCGCCGGCACAGCGGGCGAGCTTTGCGTCTCGCGCGCCATGAAGGCGATCGGCGAAGTTCACGACTTTCGCCCGGCTTCGCTCGTCAAGGTATTCCTGCGGGTTTTGCGCATCAAATGGATGTGGATTGGCGTTGGGTTGATGACGGTTGGGTTTTTCTCGTTGCTGGCGATTTTGTCCTTCGATAACGTCAGCTTTGTCGTCCCTGTCACCGCGTTGGGCTACGTCGCGGGCGCGCTGGGGGGCAGGTTCTTCCTTGGAGAACAGGTGAACTGGCGCCGGTGGGCCGGTATCCTTCTGGTTTGCGTCGGCGTGACCCTGGTGGTCATGGGAAAAGGTTAGCCATGCAGTACCGGACAATGAGAGCGCCAGCCCTTCCGATCCCTAGCAAGCAGCAAAGGATCGTATTCCGGGACATCTGCGGGTTTGCCGCACAATCGTTCCGCGCCGACAAAGTGCGTGCTACCATGACCGCGCTGGGCATGGTGATCGGCACTGCGTCGCTTATTCTTGTCGTGACCATCGCGCTCACTGGCAAGGAATTTCTGTTGACCCAGATCCAGAACGTGGGCGCCAACCTCATCTGGGCCGAGTACTCCAGCCAGTCCAACGCCGCCTCGAATGCGGCACTCCGCGACTACTTGACGGTAGACGACATGAACGCCGTACAGCGTCAGGTCCCCGGTATTCGGGTAGCATCTCCGGTGCTCAACCTTCACGATCGCATCGCCGCTCCCGGCGGCAAAGAGCGCGACATTCTGGTGCTTGGCGTCAGTCCGGAATACGTCGATGTGCGGCGGTTGCGAGTGCTCTCGGGAATTTTCTTCAATCAGCAGGACTCGCAGGCGTTCAACAAGGTCGCTTTGGTGACGGAGGCCTTCGCTCAGACACAATATGGCGGCAACGACCTGGCGTTGGGGCAAGAGGTCAAGATCTTGGGCCTGCCGTTTACCATCGTCGGCACTTTCCGGGAGGGCGTTGATACCTTCGGCCGATCGGAGATACAAGATGACACGATTCTCATTCCCTATTCCGTCGCCCGCCGTTTGTCAGGAAAGAACACGGTTAATCAGATTTATTTCTCGATGGCCGACAGCCACAGCGTGCCCCGGGCTACCGAGGAAATCCTGAGGGTTATTAAGTCTCGGCACCGTCCCGAGTCCGAATATCTGGTGAGCAACCTCACGCAAGTACTCGAGGTCGCGCAAAAATTTGCCAGCACCCTTACCCTCGTACTGGGCCTGTTCGCGACGGTCACCCTCATCGTGGGCGGGATTGGCATCATGAATATCATGTTCGCCACCGTCAGCTTTCGCATCCGCGAGATCGGTATCCGTAAAGCTGTGGGGGCGACTCGTCAGGACATAACGCTGCAATTTCTCACCGAGGCGATATTGATCTCGGTTACCGGTGGTGCGGTCGGCATGCTGATCGGCTTGGGCCTTCCCTTTTCACTGCGTTTTTTTACAGACTACCGGCTGCCGGTTCCCGTTCTGAGCGCCTTTATCGCCATCCTTGCTTGCTGCTCGGTGGGAATAGCGTTTGGCACGTTTCCGGCCAAGCGGGCGGCGGCGCTGGATCCGGTGGAATGTCTCAAGTTCGACTAACCCGATGGCACGAAGCCTCTAATCCATCTCTACGGCGATGACGGTCTGCGTGCGGCCGCGCATCCGGCTGAAGAAGTCGCCAACGATCTTTATCCAGCCATACTTGCGGCGCAGAAGTCCCTGTCCATGCTCAGCTTCGGTGCCTTCGCAGATGCGGGCGCGCGCATCCACCCAGGCGCCGCGCAGATTGCCGCGCATGTCGCAAGGTGCGACGCGGACCTTGGGGTTGTTGCGGATGCGCTTGGCCTTTCCGGCATCGGCGGTTGAGTAGATGTAAAAGGTGGTGTTTTCCTGCGCGAACCACACCGGAGTTCGCACTCCGATGCCGGTCTTGCGAAAGGTCTCCAGGTTCAGATATTTCGCGTTGGCGAACTGGGCAATCGGGTCAGGCATGGGCGCTGCACCTCACAAGGTGAGCTTATCCCATTGCGGTTCCGGCAACACTCCACACGCCGGCCGGGCGAACTTTGACGTTCCCCATATGAAAGCCTAGAATCTGGGCAGAAGCCCGCTATGTACATTTGCGGACCTGTAGACGAATCGGGCTGTTTGATTGGAGGAGTTTATGTTTGGTGGAAAGCTTGGTTTGCCCGAACTGGCGGTCATCGCAGTTATCGCCTTGCTGATCTTCGGTCCCAAGAAGCTGGGTGAACTGGGAAAAGGCTTGGGCGAAGGCATTCGCAATTTCAGGTCGTCGATGAGCGGCGAAAGTTCTGCGACCAATACTACGCCTGAGGACAAGAAGTAATCGTCTAACTCTCTTCAATGCCCCATCGATGGGGCCGCAAAGTTCTGTAGCCATCCCCCGCCCCAATTTCCCGCACTATTATTGAACTGTCAGCTTTGCCTCAAATCACTGGCTCCCCGGTGGCTGCTTTGGCGTCTCGCAACATCCTATAGACGCGCGGAAGAGGCAGCCCGACGACGTTGAAGTAGCAGCCCTCGATGCGCTCGACCCAGCGTGAAGCAATGCCCTGAATCGCGTAGGCGCCGGCTTTGTCTGTCGGCTCACCGGTCTGAACGTAGAACGAAATCTCGTCCTCGGACAACGAGCTGAAGACAACCTGTGTGATCTCGGCCTCAATCCGTTCGAATCCTGGAGCCATGAGGCACACGCCCGTAATCACCTGATGGCTTCGTCCGGAAAGCAGGCGCAACATGCGTGCAGCGTCGCGCCCATCGGCAGGTTTTTCCAGCAGATGCTCGTCAACCACCACCACGGTGTCAGCGCCCAGCACGGTGCTGTCCGGATGCCGTGCATAGACCGCACGAGCTTTGTCGCGCGCCAACCGTTGCGCGTAATCAGTTGGCTTTTCGTTCGGAAGGGGCAGCTCCGTCACATGGGCCGGTTCAACGGTGAAGGCGATGGCCGCGTTGCGCAGAAGCTCAGACCGGCGTGGCGAAGCGGAAGCAAGAATCAGGGGCATGTCAGTTGATTCTATCCGCTCAATCTTTTACATCGGCGCGAAGACGACAGTGAAACGGGCTCACGAAGAGCAAGGACCTTCCCGCCTGCTCTACAATCGAAGTCTGACGCCATGCAACCTGCCAGCTCGACATTGAAGAAGATCTTTGCCGACACTTTGCGGCGGGAAGCGGGCACTGACGCGCCGCTGCTGGCCTGGCCGCTGGCTTGCGGGTCGAAGGTGGCGGAGAAGACCAGCGCCGTCAGCTACGCGGACGGACTACTCACGGTCGAAGTTCCCGACGCGACGTGGAAACAGCAACTGCAGGGGCTCGACCAGCAATATCTGGCAGCGCTGAAACAGATCAGCGCGCAACCGGTGAGCGCGATCAAGTTTGTGCTGAAGAACCGGAGCGAACCGCCGTCCCGGTGGAAGAGGAATCGCTAGGAGGCACATCATGGTTACCGAAAAAGATGTTTCATATGTCGCCGACCTCGCATACCTCGAGCTGACCGAGGACGAGCGCGTGCGCATGTTGAAGGACCTGAACTCCATCCTCGGCTATATTGACCGGCTGAATGAACTTGACACGTCGGCCGTGGAACCGATGGCGCAAGTCGCGAGCCGTTACGGCGCGCGCCAGGATGCTTCAGGCGTCATGCGGCCCGACGAGTTGCGTCCTTCACTGCCGCACGATGAGGCGCTGTGCAACGCCCCGGCTACGGATGGGATTTTCTTCAAAGTGCCCAAAGTGATCGAGCGTTAGGCAAGCATGAACATTGATCCACTCACGGTTGATTCGGCCCGTACGGCAGTGCTGGAGAAGCAGACGACGGCCACCGCACTCGCGGATGCGTTCTATCAGAAGATCGAAGCCGAGGACGGCGCAATCGGTGCCTATCTCACGCTCTGCAGGGAGCGCGCCTACCTTCAGGCCGCGTACGTCGACGCGCTGGCCGACAAGGGCGACGCGCTGCCGCCGCTCGCGGGAGTGCCGATTGCCATAAAAGACGTCTTCACCACGCGAGGTGTGCGTACCACCGCCGGCTCGAAGATCCTGGCAAACTTCATTGCGCCATACGACGCGACTGCAGTCCAGCGACTCGAGGCCGCCGGGGCAATCGTTCTCGGCAAGACGAATTGCGACGAATTCGCGATGGGCTCCTCGAACGAAAACTCCGGCTTTCATCCCGTACGCAATCCGCATGATCACTCGCGCGTGCCCGGCGGTTCCTCGGGCGGCTCCGCTGCGGTTGTTGCTGCAGGAACGGCGGTGGCCTCGATTGGCTCCGACACCGGAGGGTCGATCCGGCAGCCCGCAGCATTCTGCGGCGTCGTTGGCCTGAAGCCGACTTACGGGCGCGTGTCGAGGTATGGACTGATTGCCTTCGCATCGTCGCTCGACCACGTCGGGCCGTTCGGCAAGACCGTCAAGGATGTGGCATTGATGTTGCAGTGCATGGCCGGACGCGATCCGCTGGATTCAACTTCAGCCGACGTTCCCGTGCCTGATTACCATGCCCACATCGGCCTGCCGGTGACAGGCCTCAAGATCGGCGTCCCGAAGGAATACTTCGGCGAAGGGCTCGATCCCGAGGTGCGCGCCGCGGTCGACGCAGCTATCCAGGAGCTTGCGAAAGCCGGATGCGAGATTGTGCCGATTTCGCTGCCGCACACCGAGTATGCGATCCCAACCTATTACGTGGTGGCGACCGCCGAAGCTTCGTCGAACTTGGCGCGCTATGACGGCGTACGTTACGGCGTGCGTGCCAGTGATGGAAAGACTTTGTCGGAAATGTACCGCCGCACGCGCGATGCCGGGCTGGGAACGGAAGCGAAACGCCGCATCATGCTGGGAACATACGTGCTCAGCGCCGGATATTACGACGCGTATTACTTGAAGGCGCAGCGGGTGCGCAGCCTGCTGGCGCGAGACTTCGACAACGCGTTTGCAACCGTCGATGCCATTGTCACGCCGACGACGCCGACTGCCGCGTTCAAACTTGGCGAGAAGACGGACGATCCACTCGCCATGTATCTGGCCGACATCTACACTGTCACGGCGAACCTTGCGGGCGTTCCCGGAATCTCGGTTCCGTGTGCAAAGAGCAAGGGAGGATTGCCGATCGGCGTCCAGGTTCTAGGCAAGTACTTCGACGAGCCGACGGTGTTGCGGGTTGCGCACGTGGTCGAACACGCGATGGCCGCGGTGGAATCCGCTCTCGAGCTCCCCGAGGACCGAAGCTTAAATAGGAAGACCCCTTAGCTCACCTCTTCTGAAAGACAGCCCACGCGCCGGTGGTGGCGAGCTCCAGGCGCAAGCTGCACTGATCCGCGGCAATGTGACCGAAAGAAATCTCGAGTTGCGGCTCCGGAGACGGAAGCTCTCCTGAATCCATAGGCACCCTTACCAGGTCCATCTTTTCGTCGTATTTCCCTGTGGTGTCGGTACTCCTCGAGATGATTAACGTCCACTGCTTGGTCGTAGGAATCAGGTACATGGTGTAAGCGCCAACTGCAAGATTTGCCCCGCCGATTTCTACCGGCGTATTGGTAAACAGGGTCATCGGCTTTCCGCCGGGAGCCCAGACTTTGCCCGACTGAATGTCGCGCCCGAACAGGGGCTTCTTTGGATTCACCGAGACAGGCTGATACTCAGCGGCCAGTTGTTTGTCGGCGTCGAAGTTGCACGTGACGGTTGTGGTTGATGTTTTTTCCTGAGCCAGAGCAGCGCAGGCGAGAAAAAGAAAAGCGATGGCAACGAAGTACGAAGTGAGGCGACGCATTGGCGATTGCTCCTGAGGATGGCGATCCAAAGTTCGTATGATAGCGCGCTGCGGGCGAAGATGGCTGTGATTTTCGACCGTCTTAGCGGGTCGAGGTTTGCGGCAATGCTGCTGTCCATATCCGGACATGCCATTCGCATTTGTGGGCGAACACTCCTTCGGCGCGCGCCCTAAGCCACTGCTGCTGCGAGAGATATGCCGCCTGGGCCGTTGGCAACGCATCTGCACTTCATGGTTAACGTTATGGTTGCGAATCAAGAGGAATCGGTGATCCTGATTGCGGAAGATCAGGAATACGTGCGCGAGGCGCTGGCGATGTTGCTTCGCGGGCAAGGGTATTCGGTGCAGCTGTGCGCCTCGCCGAACGAGGCGATAACTGCCGCGCAGGAGCGCACGCCCGACGTTGCCCTGCTGGACATGAATTACCAGCGCGACAGCACTTCCGGCATCGAGGGTCTCGACTTGATACAGCGCCTGCGGCAAATGGACGGAACGGTGCCCATCATCGCGCTCACCGCGTGGGGCAATGTGGACCTTGCGGTCAGCGCCATGAAGCACGGCGCAGCGGACTTCATCGAGAAGCCGTGGCGCAACGACGCGCTGCTGGAGAAAGTACATTCGTTGAAGCAGCGCGGGCAACGGGTCCGCTCGTCGCACCGCATCTCGGAATTCGAGCGCCAGGACGCACACCAATTGCAGACTCGCATCGTGCCGCAGCGACACCTGGTGGCGGAAGGCATCGAAGTTTTCGGGGACAGCATTCCGGCGGGAGTGGTCGGCGGGGATTACTTTGGAGTATGGCAGCCGACAGCTGACGTGCTGCACTTCTGCGTTGCCGACGTCTCGGGCAAAGGCACGCCCGGCGCGATGATTGCAGCCATGCTCTACGCGTCGGTTAGCACGCTTTCCTCGTCGAGCAACAGCCCTGAAGTAATTCTGGGGCAAGTAGAGACCATTTTGCGCGACCAACTGGGTGAAGGACATTACGTCACCATTTTCTACGGCGTACTTGATCTCAAGACCCACATCTTACATTTCGTCAACGCCGGACATTGCCCGCCGATCTTGCGGCGCGCTGACGGTCCCATCGAATCGCTAGCGCCGACGCGTCCGGTGCTCGGGCTTGTGCTGGACGAAACCCATCGCTCGGAGCGGCTGCGCCTGGCCAGCGGTGATCGTCTGCTCCTCTACACCGACGGCGTAACCGAAGCGGCGAACAATACTGGCGAGGAGTTCGGCGCCGAGCGGCTGTCGGCAATCCTCGATGGCAGCCTCGAGCCGCTGCCGGAACAGTGGCGCACCATCATGGAGCAAGTCCGCCGGCACGCGAACGGCAATCTGTCGGACGATGCGACGTTGCTGCTGCTCGCGGTAGCGTAGGTGTCGCCGCTCGACGGCCGGCGCTTGGCGATTTGAACTCACTGCGCCACTCCTCACTTCAGGTCCGGATGCTCGCGATGCCAGTCGGTGTGCGCCTGAAACATCTCGGCGGCGGCGATGACAGCGTTGTCGTTCAGCACTTGCGCAAGGAACTGGATGCCGATCGGCAATCCGCTCTTGGTGAATCCGCAGGGAACGCTCAGCGCCGGCAGTCCGCAGAGGTTGCCGATGCCGCCAATGGGATCAGCGAACGACAGGCCGGTCTCGAGGTTGGTATCGAGCGTAGATGCGGGGATGGGCAGCGAGGGCGCGGCCAGTACATCACACTGCTGAAAGATGGCGTCCATCTTCTGCTGGAGCACGCGGCGAATGCGCTGCGCACGGATGTAGTCCTGCGAGTCAACGGCCTGCGCCACGTAGCCACCGACGCGACTCAAGGGATCGCTGAGTTGCGCGACACCTCCCGACTCGATGAGGGTCGAGTACGCGGACGCAGCTTCAACATTGATCACGATTCCTCCGGCGGTTTCGAACGGCCCCTCAGGCAGCCGAACCGTGCTCGTCCTCTCTCCGAACTTGTGGAGGACATCGAGCGCGGTGTCGAACGCCGCCGCGACTTCGGGATCAGGTTTTTCCCACGCCTTCTCAATGCTGGCGATGCGCAGCGCGCTTAGCGGGGAGCTGTAGGTGAAGCGCGCTGCCGATTCGGGCAGCGAACCGGCGTCGGTAGGATCATGCCCGCTGACGGCCGTTAGTACCGTGGAACAATCGTCAGCGGTGCGGCACATGGGGCCAATCTTGTCCATCGAGTACGAAAGCGCCATAGCGCCGCCACGACCGACGCGCCCGAACGTGGGACGCAATCCGGAGACGCCGCAGAAGGATGCGGGGCAGACAATCGAGCCCCAGGTTTCCGTGCCGATGGCGAATGCTGCCAAGGCGGCGGCAACGATTGCGCCGGAGCCACTCGACGATCCGCAGGTCCAGCAGTTCGTGTTCCAGGGATTTTTCGCGGCTCCGGTGGCGGATGCCGACGCGAAGCGGTAGCCCAAGCCGCCCGCCAACTCGATCATCGCCGCTTTGCCCAGCAGTACGGCACCGGCCTCGTTCAGTTTGTTAATGACGGTGGCGTTGTAATCGAAGCGTTGGTTCTGGTACGGTTTTGCCCCCCACGTTGTGGGATATCCCTTCACCGCCAGCAGGTCCTTAGCTGCATAGGGAATTCCGTGCAGCGGCCCGCGATAATGGCCCTTGCTGATTTCTTCCTCCGCCTGGCGCGCCTGCTGCAGAGCGAGTTCGGGTGTCAGCGTGGCATAGGCATTCAGTTGCGGACCATACTTCTTACTGCGCTCCAGGTAAGCCTCGGTGAGCTCGACCGGCGACAAGCGGTGCGTATGGATGCGGTAGCCCAACTCGCGCACGCTGAGATAGAGCACATCTTCGCCGATCATGATTCGTCATACCTGCAAACGACATGTCTGTAAGACTGGGTGGAAGGGCGTGGCTTTAGCCATGCCATAAACAGGGGAACCAGAAAGAGGGCTTCAGCCCCGGTGGTCTTCGGCTCTCCCCCGGCTAAAGCCGGTTGCAATGGCTTCCGTCTTCGCCGGGCTGAAGCCCGGCGCTTCCACCGCCGAACCAACCTTTCTCTGATTGTCGCCATCACTTGGTACTCCCTTCAACGACGAGTTGCGCGTCGGTGAACTTGAGCACCGTCGCGGGCTGATCTGCGTTGTCGAGCGGGAAGGCGCGAAACGCAGCCAGCGGCTTCTGTCCTTCCATGACGAGGCGGTGAACGTCCTGCTTTTCGGCGTCATTCAGTCGGCTGCCATAGTTCTGGATGATCCACTGATACTTCAGCTCGCCCTCCGCCTGGAGAGCGGGTGAAAGCAGCGTCGTCGGCTGCGGCGAAGCGCCAGGTGCAGAACTAGGCTTAGGTGCGCTCTCCTGCGAGAGCAGCGCGGCCGGCACGACGACAGCAGTGGTGGCGGCGAGCGCCGCACGGCGCGCGAACTCGCGGCGAGAAAGCCTGCCCTCGGATTCGCGCCTCTCAGGGCTTTGTCCAGGTTCCAATTCCGGCATGCGTGTCACTCCTGCGCGCCACATCGCGCGAGTGCGAAAGCCTATCGGATGAGGCGCAGCTCGTCAATTAGCGGAACCAAGCCGCACCGAAACCTGGAACTTCTCTTAGAGAGGAATCCCATAATGCGCCGCTAGACGGCCGTTTTGTTAACCAATGGATAAACTCGCCCCACCTCGCATCTGGTTTTCCAATTCCGCCCAAATTGTTATCCGTTGGTACCCCCTCCCCCCTCCCCCTGTAACCTAGAATCAATAACTTAGACGACAAATGTCCCTTTGACACAGCATGCTCATTTTTGTCAGGCCCTGATCCCCGATGCGGATTTCGGAATCATCTTTCGGCTTGGGGGCAAGGAAATTTATTTGCATTGCAAACATTTTTCTTGCTGTACGATGCCGATGTTAGTACGATACCAATATCACGAAGTGGTAAGAAGTGGCAGTTTGTTGTAATGCAAAGTTTGGAACGGAGAGCGGGCGAATCGAACGCCAATCCGGCTAGTGATGTTCGCGGGTATAAATCCAATCAGTCGCACCAGCGAAGCGCTCTCCAATGAGTAGCGAGCTACAGGGGTTCAAGTCGTGGTCTTGGACACCGCAGCCTGAATACCCTGTAGCCCGTCCCGTCCTTGCGGCGTTGGAAGCCAGCAATTGAACCTGATTCTACTCCTGCAGTAATTAAGTGCAAGGCGGAATTTTAGGTTTCGTGTGTGAAATCATGGACTTTTGCACCGTTTGCAACAGGTTTTCCACAGAATTCACAGTTTGCATGAGTGTTCTGGACCGCCGCTAGTGCGTTCGAGTTATACTGCAAGCATGGCAGAACCCCCCAAAGTAGATCGTCAGGCCTTCGAGGATGTTGTCAAAGGATTTGCTGCGCCAGCACCCGATGAAGCGGAGCGAGATACGCAAGGACGCCAAGAAGCCAGCGAAGATAATACCTACGCGGTTCGAAAGTTGATCGCAGCTCCAGACTTAAGGAAAACCTCAGCGAAATTCTGACTATTGGGTTCTTGGCTAACGGTAAACGTGCAGTTTGAAAAAAATACGTTCTCCATTATGACCGGCCCACCGTGGTAAACGACATGAACATTCTTAAGAACTACATTCTTCATGTCCATATCGTCAATCACTATCGCTCCGCCCTCAAGTGTAATGTGCGAATTGCCTGTGGATAGAGACTTATTTAGATCCTCCCCGATCATATTCAGTCTTGCTGCTTTCTCTTTAGGAACACCCTGTTCCCTCGGAACCTTTACCGACGGGACTGATTCCCCTGGCGGAGCAGTAACTTTATAATAGACATGGTTCTGCTCTGTAGTAGTGAGCACTGGGAACGGAGTGGGAACGGATGAGAAATCCAAGAATGACTTGTAATTGAGAAATTCTATCGCAGCATTCCACGCGGCGGGGTTCTCGTGCGCGGCACTTATAAACTTAACTCCCGCTTCGCCGATTACGGCCTTGTCAATCTTTACACCACTCGACGCAGCTTGAGCAAGAATGGTTTTCGCTTGCGCAATCGCTCGGTCAGTTAGTGGTCCGCTCGACAATTGACTTAAACTGACCGCGTCGAGGCGAGAGCGTATATCCTTTATGCCACTTTCAATGCTATCAAGACGATCATTAGTGTGTGTGCGAAACTCGGCTTCTTCTTTAACGCGAGCAGTCGCTGCATGGTATTCGATTGCAACCAATGTCAATAAGGTCAGAAACACTGTGATTACGGCGGCTACCCCACCCCACTGCTGCACAGTGTAAAGGAGTTTTCTCCATCCGTGCGGTCGAAATGAATTGACAACTTCACCTATTTGCTTTTCGACTTCTGTGCGGATAAAATTTTCATGCTCTTTGCGAAGTGGCATATCTTCTTTTAAATGTCAGATCAAGTTAAAACTAAGGCAGATTAGCACGCGCGGACGGGTCGTAGAACGTTCGAGAGCTTCCGCCATCTTCTCCCAGGTTAGGTGCATCGTGCTTTTGACCCCGGCCCTCACGCCGCGCTAGCCATCTTGAGTGGTAGCCATGCATCAATTCTAGTTCCTTCCATGGGCCGCGATTGAATTTCCAATGTCCCTCCTAGAAGTCTTAAGCGTTCCTCCATGCTGTGAATACCAATTCCGCGCTCTGCTAGCGGCTTGTTCGAATTAAAACCCCTTCCATGATCGGAAACTGACAAGTGGAGCCTCCCGTCCAGCTGTTCCAGGCGAACCTCGGCCCGGTTGGCACCGCTGTGCCTCTTTATGTTCCGCAGAGCCTCCTGGGTGATGCGGAACATACACAGCGCGGCGTCTGCCGGGACGCGACGGGGAACATTCTCATGCACAAAATCGACCTGTACTCCCTGTTGTTCCGCGAACTCCTTGCAGAACGCTTCCAGGCCAACCAGCAGCCCTAGACTCTCCAAAGTAGAAGAATGCAAGCGGTGTGATAAGGAGTGCAGATCGGCACCGAGGTCGCTGACGCGATCAAAAAGTTCATGGACTTTCTGGCTTGTTTCTCTTGAAGAGTCCCCGACGTTTTCAGCCAACTGTTCCAGGTCAATCGCCAGCATCGCTACCCGTTGGTTGTAGTCGTCATGAATCTCACGGGCGATTCGCTTGCGCTCTTCGTCTTGTGCTCCGATCAAACGACCGCTCAAACTGGCAAGGGCCTCCTCTGCCCGCTTGCGCTCCGTGACGTCGGCGATCACGGAAAGAGTGCACGGCTTACCATTGACCTCAATCAATTCCGCTGAACCGAGAGTTGTCCGAATCTGGCCATCTTTTCTGCGAATCCTAACCTCCGAGTCTCGCACGTTGCCCTCAGCGAGAAGCTGTTCAATGAACAGCGACCTTTGATGGGGATCTACCCAAAGGTTGATATCTGATGGGTTCCGGCCGATGACTTCGTCGCGGCACCAACCAGTTTGCTGCTCGAAAGTCTCATTGACGTCAATGTAGCAACCATCCTTCGTACTGGCTATGCTGATGGCAAGAGGACTCTGTCGAAAGGATTTGGCGAATTTCTCCTCTGATCTTATAAGCTCTGCCTCTGTTTTTCTTCGGCGGGCTCGTTGCCAGAGGAGTCCAAGAATGGCCGCGGACTGCACCAAGATAAGAAGAATGGCGGCGAAGACGTACTGCTTATATAACTCCCAGAAGCTCGGCTGCCGATGGAGCACGATGCTGCCGGGGGGAAGGTCCTTTTCGTTGATCCCCCAGCGCTTGAGCGCCCGCCAGTCGAACATGTAGACGTGGTTGCTGATGACGACGGGGATATCCTGGGGCTTCTCGCCGTTGAGAACCCGCGCAGCCATCTCTGCCGCGATGCGACCGTCGTCGGCCCAGTTCACCAGATCGCCACCCACTGTTCCTGCCCTAAGATCCACATCGTCCATTACAAAGACAGGAGCATTCGCTGCACTGGCCACCATGGGTATCGATTGAGCTGAATCGATAAAGTGGTCTCCCGCTGCATCTTGTGAGATTGCAGTGTGATAAACAATCGTATCGCTGGGTAGGTTCTTGAGCCTCTCAAGCAGTGCGGGCATGGTCAAGTCAAAAAGATACTTGAATTCAAGCTTCGATTCGTAGTTATGGAAACTCTGTTTAGCGATGGCTTCGAATCCTTCGTCAAACCTACCCGCTCCACCGACGACTACCACGTGCTTGGTGCTGGGCAGCAAGTGCAACGCCACATTCAGGGTCCCCTCGGGGTGTAACTGGGCCAAAACACCAGTAAAGGGCACGCCGTGCCTTAGCTGGTCCGGAATTCCGCCCAAAATTGCGCAGAAGATAACTGGGGCACCTTGGAACTTGTCGTACAGCTTGGCGATGAATTTCAGGGACGCTGGCCCGGCGGCAATGATCACGTCGGGCTTGCGAGCTGAGTATTTTTGAATAATCTCTTCTCGAAACCTGTCTTGGGAAACTGGGTCTGGGAACAGGGTGAGATCCAGGCTCTCCTCGTAGAACTCGATCCGGTACGGAGATTGTTGTAGACCAGTGAGGACCGCCTGATCGACTTCAGCAAAGCCGGGTGACGAGATAATGCCAAGGTCGTTAATAATGAGCACGCGCCGGACTTCCCTCATTGGCGACACTGCGGTTGACCGCGACACCAGCAAGGCCACAGCAATAACAGAAAGGATGAGCGTGCGCCCCGCCGCTCTCACGGATTCCGAGGAGTGGGATTGACCGGGATTGCACCGACCGACGCACCAAGACCGGCCGGCAATCTGCTCCTCCAGATCAGGCGGCACCACCAACCTCCAGCCTTTGTTTATTGATCGGACCAATATGAGATCAACCACGACCGAGCCCGACCAGGGCGCCCCGCAGGACCCACATCGGCCACGGATAAACCAGTATAGTACTTACCTTTTCGGTGCAGTTGAACCTGCTTGTTTCACAGGAACCACCTTTGGGGGAGCTGCTTGTGTGCTCTCACACTTGCTCTCCTTCAGCGCAATGCGACGGCGCGGAACTCTCCAGCTCTGACGCCGCAAACCCACATCCCGCCCCTTTTTGGGACTTGTCACATAACCTTGTGACGAAATCGCTGGCAACCTATGCGAGACCGCGAAATAATTTTAATTTGGTAGGTATTCTCCCACCACGTTGACCATTTGGGCGCGTGCCCGGGCTATCCTTACGAGGCAGAAGATCCGGCTGCTACGAGCCCTCTATAAGAGCGCTTTCCCACACATTGAGAACAGGCCACTATGCGAGGCGCGCATGGACACCTGATTCGCCACGAGCAGGCAATGAACATCCAGAACATTCGGAATCGTTGCCGCGGTGCGGATTAATGGGGTTTCGCGCCTTGCCTTAAGGTCAGCGCTTTGCGGAGGAATACCGTGCGAATGTCCCATCGGATTGATTGGTTCATCCTTGCATTCATCGTTCTAAGCACTTCCATTGTCGCCGATTCACAAACCGCCCTGCAGTTCGTTGCGGCGACTCCATGCCGGGTCGTCGATACGCGTTGGGCCGATGGCACGCTGGGCGGGCCTCCAATTCCGGGCCAATCTTCCCGGGACTTTGTCATCCCGAATGGCCCCTGCAAGATTCCAAGTACAGCGGCGGCGTATTCGCTGAACGTTACGGTAGTTCCGCACGGGACCCTGGGATACCTGACGGTGTGGCCCTCTGGACAACCGCGGCCTGTGATATCCACGTTGAATTCTATCGATGGCCGCGTCAAGGCGAACGCTGCCATCGTGCCGTCGGGAACGGGCGGCTCGATCAGTATCTTCGCCACTAATATGACCGACGTCGTGCTGGATATCGATGGCTACTTTGTGCCGGCGACCAGCTCGACGCTTGCGTTCTTCCCGCTGACGCCGTGCCGCGTGGCGGATACGCGCTGGTCTAGCGGACCATTGGGGGGACCGTATCTGGCGGGAGCCAAGGAGCGCGATTTTCCCGTGCTCTCCAGTACCTGCAACATACCCTACAGTGCGCAAGCGTATTCCCTGAATTTCACGGCGGTCCCGAGAGCTCCGCTGGGTTACCTGACGGTATGGCCGACCGGGCAATCGAAGCCGTTGGTTTCAACATTAAATGCCCTCACCGGCGCGGTCGTCGCCAATGCCGCCATTGTGCCCGCGGGACTGAGCGGAGCCACCAGCGTGTTCGCCACCGACGACACTGATCTGGTAATTGATATTGACGGGTACTTCGCGCCGGCGAACTCTGGATCCGGCGCCTTATCGCTGTACACCCTGGCTCCCTGCCGGGTGTTGGACACCCGCGAAACAACAGGCACGTTCAGCGGAACGCTCGCGGTCAATGTCTTGCCGAGTGCGTGCCACGTGCCCAGCGCGCAGGCCTATGCATTGAACGCGACGGTCGTGCCGCAGTACGGCCATCTTCTGGGCTATCTGACGTTGTGGCCCGACGCCGAGGGAAGACCAGTGGTTTCGACGCTCAACGCGTTGGATGGGGCGATCACCTCGAACATGGCAATCGTGCCTACACTGAACGGCTCCATCGACGCCTACGCAACCAACCCAACCGACCTGGTGCTGGACATCTTCAGCTACTTTGCGCCCATCGCGCCTTTGAGAATCACAACCACCTCGTTGCCTTCGGGCACCCTAAATTACAACTACACCACGGTCTTGGGTGCGACTGGTGGCGTCATTTCTTATTCCTGGAGCATCGCTTCGGGCAGCCCTGCCTCCGGGGCTGAATCTGAACTCCAACAGCGGCGTCATCTCCGGCATGCCCACGATGGCCGGGAATTATTCATTCACTGTGCAGGTCACTGATTCGCAATCGCCGCCCGCAACTGCGACCGCGTCACTCAGCATCAGCGTGAACGCGACCATCGCTCAGCTAACCATTGTGACGGCGTCTCTGCCGTTGGGCACCCAGAACACAACCTACAGCACCATGCTGGCTGCTACCGGCGGAATCACGCCTTACGCCTGGAGCATCACCGCCGGCGGCCTGCCCAGCGGGTTGACATTGGACAGCACAACCGGCGCGATCACCGGCACTCCCACAGCCGCGGGAACCTCGAACTTCACGGTGAAGGTCACCGACTCGCAATCGCCGCCGGCGACCGCAAGCGCGCAACTCGGCATCACGATCCAGCCAGCCGTGCCGCTGAGCGTTACGACCGCATCCTTGCCAACTGGGACCGCCGGCGCGCCTTACAGCGCAGGGCTCAATGCTCTGGGCGGACTGACCCCCTACACCTGGAGCATCACCACCGGCCAGCTTCCGAGTGGATTGATCCTGAACAGCAGTAGCGGCGCCATAACGGGCACTCCAACTTTAGCCGGAACATCAAACTTTGCCGTGCAGGTCACCGACTCGGAATCGCCGCCGGTCACGGCCTCGGCGCAGTTGAGCATCACGATCAACCCCAATGGAGGCGGCGGTGATCCGGGGGTGCTCAAGGGGAACTATGCCTTCTTCCTGAACGGCTTCGAGTTCGAGACCGGGCAGTGGACTCTAGCCGGCAGCCTTATCTCCGATGGCAAGGGGAACATCACCAGCGGAGTGGTAGATCGCAATTCGGTGGCGGGCCAGCCTTTCAGTTCCACCGTTACCGGTGCCTACTCCATTTCGTCCAGCGGCTTGAACACGCTTACGATCCAAGGGCCGTCGTTCGGACCGACCACATTCGCATTTGTTCTTTCCTCAAGTGGAAATGGGCGGATCATCGAATATGACGACACCACGGGACAGGGCAGCCGAGGCTCCGGTGTATTGCGCAAGGCTGACCCCAGCGCTTTCTCCGCAAGCAAGCTCAGTGGCAGCTACGTGTTTGGCATGACTGGGGCTGACGGAAACGGATACCGTATGGCTGACGTTGGGCTCTTCACGCTGGCCTCCGGAAACATCACGGAGGTGACGGGGCTGATCAATCCATCGCTTCGATCTTCAGCTTCGCCGGCAACGGCAGCTTCAACATTGTCGCTATGGACGAAGACTTGGCCGGCACGATTACCCAGGACCCACCCTCGCAGGGCTCCTATTCTGTGCAATCCAACGGAGCCCTCGATTTCGGAGCTGGGAATCCCGCGGGCTTTCTGGTCAGCCAGAACAAGGGCTTCTTTGTAGGCAAGGGTATCAGTTCCATTTTCGGAGTAATGGAGCCGCAAACCGGTGGGCCATTCTCCAATGCTTCCATTGCTGGAAGCTATGTCATGGGCTCGCTGGCTCCGCTCGACTATCGCCAGGGGCATAATGAGCTGGATGTGGGGCCCGCAGACGGTCTCGGAACCCTTACCCTTGGTGGAGACTCCAGCTCGTCGGATGGGTTGGATCAGTGGTCTGGCACCATAATTAACTACGGCATCGCGGCGAATGGCAGGGGCACCGGGCAGGCCCAAGGAGATAAGGTGCCTTCTGTGCTTTACGTGATCTCGCCGACAAAGTTCGTCGTGTTGCTGACAAACCCGGATGCGGGAGTGTTTGTCTTCGAGCACTGAGCCCGGGTAGGTGGATCGCCTTGAACGCTGGCCGGCGTCTTCGGATGCCGGCCGCGTTTCATCAGTTGACTGATTGGCTCAGATGACCACCGTCTCCTGGTACTCGCCGTACACGTGGCGCATGGCGTCGGAGATTTCGCCGACGGTGGCGTTGGCCTCGACCGCTTCGACGATCACGGGCATCAGGTTGCCGGTGCCGCGCGCGGTGTCTTCGACCTGCTTGAGCGCGGCCTGCCATTTTGCCTGGTCGCGCTTGGCGCGCAGCGCACGCAGCCGCTCAACCTGCTTGCGTTCCAGCGACTCGTCCATGTGCTGCAGCGGTATCGGCTTCTCTTCGTCAAGCTCGAAGGCGTTCACGCCGACCACGATGGCTTCGTGGCGATCGACAGCCTGCTGATATATCGTACGCGGCGTTCTGGATTTCCTGCTGGATGAATCCGCGCTCGATGGCCTTCAGCGTGCCTCCCATGGCGTCGATCTTGTCGAGATATTCGCGCGCGCTCCAGCTTCGATCTGGTTGGTCAGCGACTCGATGTAGTAAGAGCCCGCGAGCGGATCGATGGTCTGCGGCGCGCCCGATTCGTAGGCGATGATCTGCTGGGTGCGCAGCGCGATGCGCGCCGACTGCTCGGTGGGCAGCGCCAGCGCTTCGTCGAAAGAGTTGGTGTGCAGCGACTGCGTTCCGCCCAGCACCGCCGCCATGGCCTGCAATGCGGTGCGGACGATGTTGTTCTCCGGCTGCTGCGCGGTCAGCGTCGAGCCGGCGGTTTGCGTATGGAAGCGCAACATCCACGACTTGGGATTCTTGGCGCCGAAGTGATCGCGCATGATGCGGGCCCACATGCGGCGGGCGGCGCGGAACTTCGCCACTTCTTCGAGAAAATTGCTGTGCGCGTTGAAGAAGAACGACAGCCGCGGCGCGAACTTGTCCACGTCGAGACCGGCGTCAATGGCCGCCTGCACGTAGGTCATGCCATTGGCCAGGGTGAAGGCGACTTCCTGCACGGCGGTGCATCCCGCCTCGCGCATGTGGTAGCCGGAAATGGAGATGGTGTTCCACTCAGGCACGTTCTCGTTGGCGTAGGAAAAAATGTCGGTGATAATGCGCATCGCCTGCGCCGGCGGATAGATGTAGGTTCCGCGCGCGATGTATTCCTTCAGCACATCGTTCTGCACCGTGCCGGAGAGCTTGCGCACGTCGCGCCCGGTGCGCCGCGCGGTCACGATGTAAAGCGCCAGCAGGATGGACGCCGTCGCGTTGATGGTCATCGAGGTGGAGATCTTCTCCAGGTTGATGCCGTCGAACAGGCGCATCATGTCCTCGATGGAGTCGATGGCCACGCCGACTTTGCCGACCTCGCCCATGGCGAGCGGGTTGTCGGAGTCGAGGCCAATCTGCGTCGGCAGATCGAAGGCCACGCTCAGTCCGGTCGTGCCCTGGCTCAGCAGGTACTTGTAGCGGCGGTTGGACTCCTCGGCGTCGCCCATGCCGGCGTACTGCCGCATGGTCCAGAGGCGGCCGCGATACATGGTGGCCTGCACGCCGCGGGTGTAGGGGAACTGCCCGGGATAGTTAAGATCGCGGTCGTAGTCCCAGCCTTCCAGATCGGCCGGGGTATAAAGCGGATGAACGTTAATGTGGGAGGAGGTTTCCTGTTCGTCGGCCAGCTTGGTCGCTGCGCCGTTTGGCTTGGTTTCGGGCATGGTGGGCCTCGGTAAATCGGGATAACTTAACTATCAACCAGTCGCCGGGGAGCCGCTATGACATGCGTCACAAATCTCAAGGCAGTTTCAAGTTTCGAGTTTCCGGTTTCGAGTCAGCAGACCCTGTCGTCACTCGAAATTCGAAGCTGGAGAACTTGACGCTACCTTCGCCGCGACCTCCAGAAAGAACTCACGCCGAAATAGGCGAAGACTAGTGCGAACGCGGCGGCCAGCACGACCTTCCCTGCTCCGGAAGCGCCGGTCTGATAGCGGTGATACTGTCGAACCGCTGCCCCGCCGCCAACCAAGGCAAGCACCAGGAACAGCAGGCCGGTCACCTCCAGCCACAGCACGTGCAGCACCCGTCCAACGGTGCGAGCGGTGACAGTGCCGGCCCGATAAAAGGCGCGCACCCAGCGGTTTTCGCCGCCTTTCCGCCCCGCGACGCGGAGAAATGCCCGGCCCTGAGTACCAAAATCGCGGGGTGACACGGTCGACCTCTTTTGCGCCGCTGTTGGCGCCGAAAAGCGCTATTCTACCAGCCTGGGTTCCGGCCAGTTTCCCCTGGAACGATGCTTTCGAGTAAAGCGTTACAAAACTTTAACTCGCTGTTAGCATCAAACCTATGACGCTGACCGAACGAAAGAGGTAAAGTGCTTCAAGACGGTTTCGCGTGAATGTCCGTACCCCCCGGCCGTTCACTCCGGCCAGCAACCAGGTGGCATGATGGACAACAGACTGAAAGGCCTGATGAAGGAATTGGGGGAAGCGATCAACAACTCGCTTTCCGATTCCGATGAAATTGCCGAGGTCATCTCCCGCATCAAGGCAGGGGGATACGACGTGTTTCTCGTGCTGGAGGCGACCATCGGACTTAACCAGCGCGACCCGGACACGGTAGAGAGAAGCCCCATCAGGACGCCGCGGTCCTCGGCCGACTTCCACATGACTTCCCAGGATGTGAAATTCCTGAAGTCCCTGCGCATCAGGGTGGATGATGCGAAGTAAAGTCCCGTCCGGCTAGCTTGCACAGCGCGCCCCTGCGGTGTGCTAACATTCGACTTCGCCTGCGGGTTGGCATGCGCCACCAAGGCGGGGTCAGCCCTCCTGCATACAGCTTACAAACCCTCGTCGGGGAAATTCGTACTCAGGAAATCGGCAGATGAGAGAAACTCTCGGAGTCTTGCTGGCTGGAGGTGCGGGCGAACGTCTTTATCCACTCACCCGCGACCGCGCCAAGCCGGCCGTCACCTTCGGCGGCATCTATCGCATCATTGACATCACGCTGTCCAACTGCATTAACTCCGATCTCCGCAAAGTTTATATCCTGACCCAGTACAAGGCGCTGTCGCTGAACCGGCATATCCGCGAAGGCTGGGGCAACATCGTGGGGCGCGAACTGGGCGAGTTCATCGAGATCCTGCCGCCGATGAAGCGGGTCAGCGAGAACTGGTACATGGGCACCGCCGACGCGGTGTATCAGAACATTTACTCCATTGGCTCCGAGCAGCCGAAGTATGTGCTCATCCTGTCCGGCGATCACATCTACAAGATGAACTACGACCTGCATGCTGCGGCAGCATAAGGATTCGGGCGCGGACGTCACCATTGCGACCATCCTGATTGATCCGGCAGGAGACCAGGCATTTTGGGGTGGTGGACGTCGATCATACCGGGCGGGTGATCGGATTCCAGGAGAAGCCGGAGCAGACCGAGCTGCGTTCGCCCTACAACCCGAGCATGGTATCGGCGTCGATGGGCGTTTACCTGTTCAACACCGAAGTGCTGATCCCGGCGCTGCTGAAAGACGCCGAAGACCCGGCCTCGCGCCACGACTTCGGGCACAACATCCTGCCGCGCATGGTAGACGATTACAAGGTTTATCTCGTTCAACTTCATCGACGAGAACCGGAAGGAAGCGCTTTACTGGCGCGACGTGGGGACGCTGGAAGCCTATTACGAAGCCAATATGGACCTGATCTCGGTGGCGCCGGTATTCAACGTTTACGACGAAGCCTGGCCGATTCGCACCCACATGCGACAGTATCCGCCGGCCAAATTCGTGTTCAATGATCCCGGGCGCATGGGACAGGCGCACGACTCCATCGTTTCCATGGGCTGCATCATCTCCGGCGGCTCGGTGCGCAACAGCATCCTCTCGCCCGATGTGCGCGTGAACTCCTACTCGGAGATCGACAGCAGCATCCTGTTCTCGCACGTAAATGTTGGCCGCCACTGCCGC
Source organism: uncultured Acidobacteriaceae bacterium (assembly GCA_963782275.1). GTDB lineage: Bacteria > Acidobacteriota > Terriglobia > Terriglobales > Acidobacteriaceae > Bog-257. The sequence goes on from CAWAJA010000022.1 coordinate 1,169,057, forward strand.
ATCCGCAAGGCGATCATTGACCGCGACGCGCACATTCCCGAGGGAACCGTCATCGGCTACGACACCGAGGCCGACCGCGCCAAGTACCACGTCACCGATAGCGGAATCACCGTGGTCACGCGCGATTATTCGCTGTTCGAGAATCCCGTCGCGGTGGACTTCTTCACCTCAGAATAGCTGGATTCACCAAAGAGATATATGGGCACACACAAATCTGTGCCTTTTGTTTTCTAACCACATAGGCAAAAGAGGCGTTATTTGGGTAGTGGGTCAGTCTGATTTCCACCGGTATAGCATCCGCTCTCGATTCGTGGCATGAAGCCCGAATCCGCTGCCAGGCGGATTGGCAAGGGGCTTACACTTAGGGCGTTAGGGGAGAATGCGAGTTAATAATGAAACCAGCTCTTCCATGGCTTATATGTGCGATTGGTTCGCTCCTGTTGCTGGTGTTATTTGGGAGCGGACGGGCGATGGTAATTTTTGGCATCCTCGCATCACTCAATGCGTCATTCGCGCTCGGAGGTCGTGCTATTGGGTGGCGATACAACAAGTCGCGTGAGGTTGCGAAGAGCGACGCTCGGCAGTTCTTGCTGCCATCCTTGGTGTTCTTGGTTATTCTCGGCGTGATCGTCCTTATACGACTTTTCCTCTTTCCACGCTAAAGCCCCATATCCCCAAACCGGGAGCGAGCGCTTAATTTAGCCTGTGGAAATCAGACTGACCACTACCGTTATTTGTGTTTCGCTGCCTTCTTTGCTGGCGCGGGCTTGGCAGCGTTAATTCTCCCGGTGCTGATGGCATGCTTCAGTTCTTCCCAGTCCTTGTGAGTCTGGTCCGCATAGGTCATGCCGAAGCTGGCCATGGCCTTGTCGAACCTGTCGCTGTTGCCCAGGTAACCGTAAATCGCGCAAGGATCACCGGTTCGCGCGTGCCCTTTGGAAAGCAGTTCGCCGCACATGTGGGCGTACTCTATCAGGCCATTGCCTTTGAGGGCGTTGGCATCGATGCCCTCCTTGTGGTCGCGTAATTGGCGAACCAAGTAATCCCGGCCTGTGATGGAGGTCCATCCCAGGAAGATGTCGGACTGCATCTGCATGGCTCGCCCACCGTCGGCGGCACGCTGCCCCTGATGCGCGGGGACCGGGCTGTTGGGCAAGTAAGGAGCGTAGGCGGATTTCGGCTCTTCCTTGATCTGAATGAATAGGGGATCGTAAACTGCCCCTCCGAACATGAGCAAAACATAGTCACGCAAGCCCACACTGCCGGTGCCGACCACACGGAACGCGACATCCTCCACGTGGTACTGCGAGAAGAAATGCGCTCGTTCGGGCAGCAGTGTGTGGGTGTAAGCGCGCAAGGATGCAACCGCGTCATCCGCTTCCTTTTGCGACATGTCGTAAGGCAGCGGCGGCTTCGGTTTGCAAAACTCGTGCTTGCCGCCCCGCAAAACCGTCAACTTTGTCAGGTTGTGCTGTGGCGTAGCCCGCTCCGCCTTGCGCAGCACCGAGCGCACCGGATCGACCTCCCGGTAGATCTGAAAACGTGCGAGGTCGACCCAGGGCATCTCGGAGAACTTGCGCATCCACACCCGATAGCTTCGCACAAAGGCGAGCACCGCGTCCTTACACTCTTTGTCGGGGTTTCCCGCCCCGCGTCCGGCAAGTATCAGGCTGGCGGACATGCGCTTGACGTCCCATTCCCAGGGCCCAACGATAGACTCGTCGAAGTCGTTGATGTCAAAGATGAGCCGGCCGTCAGGGGCTTCGAAGGCTCCCATATTTTCGACGTGAGCGTCGCCGCAAATCTGGGCCATCAGTCCGGTGTGCGGCAGCGGCGCCAGGTCGGCAGCCATCAGGGGCGCAGCGCCCCGAAAGAACCCGAAAGGCGAGGCCGCCATGTTGCGCCACTTGATGGGCAGCAGCGAAGCAATGCGTCCGTGCTGCGCCTCGATCAGCAGGTCGATCACGTCAAACTTGCGGTCCTTGGGGTTCCACTTCGCCTGGTCGACGCGGCCAACCTTATTACGGCACAATCGGCCGCGCTCCCGCCGCTCTTCGCGGCTCATTTTCAATTTGTCGGACTTTTTGGAGGGCATACCGTAGCAGGCAGCATCATACGCCGCAATCGCCGCACAGCAAACAAAAAGCGTGAGCAGGCACCAAGACTGATTCCCCGGCGTGGTGGCCTGACGAGCCGACCGTGCCGGTCTGTATGTTTCCAATTGTTCCCGATTCGGGAAATTCAGGTGGTTACTTTCGTAAGTTGACTCTCCTTTTTCTTGGTGCTTTTCTTTGCAGGCGTGCCTAGTCTGGAGTTGTGGTGAATCGTTGGACTGGGAATTGGTTTATGAATCATGTTATTGGTTCTTCGCAAGGAAATCTTCAATCCTCCCCGCGGCTAGGTAAATCAGCCGCGGTCGGGCTGGCGCAGCTGGCGATCCGCACTTGCGAGCACATCAAGGACAGCGGGGCCTTCTGTCAGGCCGCGGCGGTTGGAGGGCAGGCTTATTGCCGCGCTCATCTGAGTATCCGTCTCCGACGCCGGAAGATGGCACGGGCGCGCCGCCGAGCGGGGTTCCTGAAACTGCCGCCCCCGGAGGACATGGAGGCGTTGCAGGTCGGCGCCGTCCGCGTGCGAGTAGCGCTTGAGGCTGGCCGTATCGACCCCGGCTGTGCCGGCCTCCTACGCTGGGCTATGCGGATGTCTACCACGAATCTCCGCTTCCTTCAGCAGCAACAAGGGCACTTACTCGGTTCGCTTCCGAACGATGGGAAAGGCTTGGGCAGAAGCGCGACGTCCAAGACTAAATCTAAGCGGCTCTATCAGATGCAAATAAACCATGCTGAATCAATGGGTTACGATAATAATACATCGTAAACTGCTGAAAATAAATATGGCATCGGGGGGTACCGACCTACGGAATCCGGAGAATGGAGGAGACTACATGCGGCGAACGGCGAAGGGGTTTCACCTCGGCGAGATAAGATAGAAATAAACCCATTCGCAGGAGCATCGATGTCGGCGACCATTCTTGACGGAACGAAGATTGCGGCCCAGATCAAGGCCGAGATCGGCGAAGAGGTAAAGGAATTGATCGCCGCCGGACTTCGCCCCGGTTTGGCTGTGGTGCTTGCCGGGCACAATCCGGCGTCGGAGATCTACGTCCGCAACAAAGTGAAAAGCTGCGAGCAGCTTGGCATTTACAGCGAGAAGCACACGCCGCCGGACAACGTGACGACCGCCGAATTGCTGGCGCTGGTGGATGACCTCAACCGTCGCGATGAAATCGATGGCATCCTGGTGCAGTTGCCACTGCCGCCGCAAGTGGACGCAAAGAAGGTCTTGCTCGCCGTGTCCCCCGAAAAAGACGTGGACGGATTTCATCCCATGAACGTCGGCTATCTCTCGACCCAACGTCCCGGGCTGGTTCCGTGCACGCCGGCGGGAATCATTGAGATTCTCAAGCGCAGCAAGATCGCGATTGCCGGAACTGAAGCAGTGGTTGTGGGACGCAGCGACATCGTTGGCAAGCCAGTCGCCATGCTGCTGCTCAATGCCAACGCGACGGTCACGGTTTGCCATTCCAAAACGCGCGACCTGCCCGCCGTTTGCCGACGCGGCGACATCCTCGTCGCCGCTATCGGCAAGGCAGGGATGATCACCCCGGAGTTCGTGAAGCCCGGCACGACGGTTATTGATGTGGGCATGAACACAGTCACCGATCCTGCCGAGTTTCGCAGGTTCTTTGCCGGAAACGAAAAGCGCGAGCGTGATTTCACGACCAAGGGCTCAACCCTGATGGGTGACGTGGATCCCAGAGTAGTTGAAGTCGCTGGAGCGATAACGCCCGTGCCCGGTGGAGTTGGGCCGTTGACCATCGCCATGCTGATGAGCAACACCGTGAAAGCCGCGAAGCTGCGTCGCGGGCAAACGGCGGGGGTTGTCGCGGTTCGATGATCTGTCCGTTCTCATACAATGGCTTGTTGGCAAGGATAAGCCTGAGGACTTCCCGATGAGCCATGTTCAATGCGAACGCAGTGGCGCAGTGCAGTGCATCGCGATCAACCGCCCGGAGAAAAAGAACGCGCTGACGGCAGAGATGTACAGTGCCCTTGCCGACGCGGTGGAACAGAGCGAGGCCGATCCCGCCGTGCGCGTAATGTTGTTGCACGCGACCGGGGATTCGTTTACCGGCGGCAACGATCTGGCTGACTTTCTGCAAAAGCCTTGGGCTGGCCAGCAAATACCGCCCGCCGTCCGCTTCATTTACGCGGTGGCGCAGGCGAAGAAGCCCGTGGTCGCCGCCGTGCAAGGGCTCGCGGTGGGCGTCGGCGTGACAATTCTGCTGCACTGCGATCTCGTGTACGCCGCCGAGGGTGCGAAGTTCATGATGCCGTTCATCGACCTCGGAATCGTTCCCGAGGCTGCTTCGACCGTGCTGCTGCCGGCGCTCATGGGACATCAGTGCGCCGCGGAGCTGCTGATGCTGGGCGCTCCGCTCACCGCCCAGCGGGCCTGCGAGCTGGGCTTGGTGAATGCCGTTGTCGCTCCTGACGGTCTGTTGGCCACGGCCTCGCAGGTAGCGCAGAAGCTGGCCGAAAAGCCATTTGGCGCACTGCTGGCCTGCAAGCGGCTGATGAAGCAGGCGAATCAAGTGGAAGTCAATCGGGCACTGCGGGAAGAGGTGGAGGAAATCAACGATCGGCTCGATTCGCCAGAGACAAAGGAGGCACTCACCGCATTTCTGGAGAAGCGCAAGCCGGATTTTTCGAAATTTCGGTAGCGGCGTCGCTAGGTCTGATCTTAGACTGTGAGAAACGACGTCTTTGGTGTTAGAATGCCCTGCGTCTACTAATCGCCTGTTATGTTGTTCAAGCTGTTATGCTATTCAAGAAAGGGGGGCTTGATGCCCATGACGAGAACCAAAACAGCTATATGTTGTTTGCTCACATCCCTGCTTCTGATCTTGACCCTGCCCGCGTGGGGCGCCGACAAGACTAAAGACGAGGAGACCATCAGAAACGCCGACACCGTGTTACGGGCAATGGTCGGCAGCAAGGAAGTTCCAGCCAGCACAGTAGCGAAGGCTGAATGCATCATCATTTTGCCCAGCGTGAAGAAGTTCGCCATCGGCATCGGCGGTACCGGCGGCCGTGGTCCAATGACTTGCCGCGAGGGGGCTAACTTCACCGGAAAATGGGGACCGCCCGCTATGTACAGCATCGGCGGCGCCAGTGCCGGTTTTCAGGTCGGCGGCACAGCCAAGGATTTCATCATCCTGGTGATGGCACCGGCGGCGGCGAACAAGGTGCTGGACGGCAAAGTCAAAGTGGGCAGCGACGCGACCGCAGCGGCGGGTTCTGGAGCCAGCGCGAGTACGAGTACTGCTGACATGCTGACCTATTCCCGGACTTCGGGAGTTTTCGCCGGCGTATCACTCGACGGCTCCTCGCTCGACCCTGACAGCGACGCTAACCAGCGCCTTTACGGGAAAGCGGTCAGCGCGCGGGAGATTGTGGGCGGCGGGGTTACGCCCACGCCCGCTGGCGAGCAACTGGTTAACCTGCTCAATAGCAAGGCGGGCAAGATGTAGTTGGCAGCCACTGCGACTACAACGCTGGTTGTCACCGCTTTGACTTTCCGCCAGAGAAGAATGCCCCGTTCAGGCCGATGGGCTGGAGCGGGGCGTTTGGCTGCTCTGGTAATTTGATGTCGGTGCTGCGCATTGTGCGGGTGGCGACGGAATACCCGATGGTCCTCGGCGAGGATGTAAACGTTCGAGTGCCCGCTGCGGAATTCCTGTGCGAGGCGGTGCCACGGGCAACGTCACCGAGCACATTGGCGGCATTTTTTCCGGCCCAGGTGAGAGTCTGGTGCAGGCGAGCGGCCCATCGGTCAGAGCAATACAGGACGGAGGGCAGGCTCGCGCTGGAGTTATGATCGCAGGCTGTGGCAGAGAGACGGCGTGCAGCTCAGGCGGGAATTTTGCTAGCGGACTACTTCCGTTCCAGACGCTCCCTGATAGACTTGTAGTAGTGTAGGCGCGTAGCTCAGTTGGTTAGAGCGCTACCTTGACACGGTAGAGGTCAGGAGTTCGAGTCTCCTCGTGCCTACCATATCTTTCAATGGGTTAGCGTCAAAGACCCGAAAAACCTCAACCCACAATCCAACCCACAATTTCATTGCACTGCTCCTGACGGCATGCCGAGGGCCTTCAGGAACTCCCCTTGCGCGGCCCGTGTTTCATCGCTGTCTCCCTGCGTGTAGAGATCGAGGGTCGTTTGAATCCTCGAATGACGCAGGATGCCCTGCACCGTCTTCGCCTGGACCTTGGCGGTGTTCACCAGAAAGGTGCTGAGCGAGTGACGCAGGTTGTGAAGCCCGAACCGCTGTGACGGCTGAATAGAGACGCCGACTGCGATTGCTGCGGGCCGCAGGTGATCAGCAACGAATATCGAAGCCGAGAGAGGGACACGTCCACCCCTGCGGAAAGACGGGAAAACGAAATCCGTGGCTGAGGCGTATGGCGTTCGCTCTCGCCAGTCCTGCAGATGACGTGCAAGGAGGGGATGCAGCGGAACGTAACCGTCCGATGCGTCTGTCTTGGTTGGGCCTTCTCTCCCATCAGACCATCGTTTTGACACCCGAATCTTTTCTTCATTCCAGAGAATGTCTGCCCAGCGCAGCGCCAGAATCTCCGAGGACCGGAGTGCCGTTGCTGCGCAGGCGAGGACAAGCGTGAAATGAAGGAGGTTCGCTAAAGATTTGAGAATCCCGAACGTTTGAGCGGGAGTAATAATAATGGGTCTGTAGTTGGTTTTGGCCCGTGTCTCGACATTCAGCACAGGATTCTTGCTAACCCTGTCGTGCAGCATCCCGACCTTGTAGATGCGGCTCATGACACCGCGCATCTTGGAGATCGTCGTCCAGGCAAGTCCAGAGTCGACATGAAGCGACCTGAACCAGCACTGAATGTCGAGAGGTTTGATGTCCTCGGCGATCTCGTTGCCCCATCGGGACACGAGATAATCGCGGACGATGTGCTTGGTGATGATGATGGTGTTTTCCGACTTCGGACGCACGGCATGGTCGCCGAAGTCGGCCTTTAGGTAGTGCTCTGCAAGGGCGTTGAAACGGATGCGAACATCGCCGGGATCATCGTTGATGCGAAGTAGCAGCCCAAGCTTGTCGACCTCGCGCCATGCGTCTTTCTCCTTTGGAAAATCACGCACTAATGCGACTGGCATCGTGTGCTCAACCCGCCTGCCGTCCGCTTTGGTGACCCGATAACGCAGCACCCAGGTTTCTCCTCCCTTGCGCGGCAATTTCTTAAGTGATCCACGCTGATAGCTCATATGCTCCTCTTTTCAGCGCGGAGACTGCCTGACCGAATCGTAACGCACTTCTGGGTTCTTGGGATCAGGTGACTTTGTTCCTCAACAGCGGTGGCGAGTTCGGAGAGCCGGAAGACCCAGACCTTGCGCATTGTGCCCGTGCCGAGGGCGTAAGCACCTGCAAGCCCTCTGCGGGCGAGGGCAAGGAGGTAGCGGCGCTTCACCGAGAGGAACCGCGCCGCTTCTTCCGCTGAGACAAAGGGCTCGGGAGTCATACGGACCTCGCTTCGCTTTGGACAGCAGCATCTCCCCATTTCCGCAGCCGTTTTTTCATTCGGCGGCGAACTGTGCGGTGAATGGGTTCAGTGTGACGGGTTGCATCGCGGAAATGATCGCCCAGCGTTCTGTCGGCGTGAGATTCCATAGAGCCGTTCGGCACGCTGGCGCCTCGGGTTACGGGAAGCAGCCCCAGAATCTGGGCGGCCGGTTGTGCGTCAATCAGCGGTTCGATATGCGCCATGTTCTGCTCGTCAGCTGCCAGAAAACCAGCGACCTAAGGACATAGGACTTGCTGCCGAGCTTGAAATAGCAGCAGAATTCCGCGTCTGTCGGCCCGCAATTTGGCGTTGCCGGCACTGCTACGAGGCGTGAACAGGCTTCGCCATCCGGAGCGGTGTCGCTGTCAAGAGGTCAAGACTTCCACGAGTACAAAGTTTGAGCAGGCATTGAGGGCTGGTGAGAAAAGGGATGATGGTTCACCCCTTTCTCGCCGGCCCGGCAGACCGATGTCGGGTCCACACGTATTTGGTCTGCAGAACAGAACTGCAGATGGTGTGTCGACAATTACAAGCAGATTGGACGAGCGATTTCGTTACAGACAGGATCTAGAAAGCTTTGAGCGCGTTCCGGCTGCTCAAGAGACAGGTCGATGACAGCAAAACGATGAAACAGTTCGCAGCCACCGGACAAGATCGGGCGACAGATGATCGTCGCCGAAAACTTGCTGCGAAATACTAAAACACCATTGCGGGGAGAAATGCAAGAAAAAAATTTGGCAGTGATGCCAAATTATTCCCGGCGCGCATGGACCCGCAATAGCCGTGGCTGACTACGTGGCGGGAGAACTTGCCAATAGCAAAGTACTTGTCGTAACGTACCCCACGCGATGCGGCTTCGGCAAAGACGAAACCCGATGACAGATGTGCAAGCCAACGAAGACGGCCGCGACGGGAAGCATTTTGGGACGAATAGCAGCCATCGTTTCCAGTCAGAGGTGCACGCGCGGAGTGCCGCAGGTGAGATAAATCCTTACTCGTGCCCGGCGTGCAAAAGCGAGAATACTCAGCGGCTTTCAACGGCCTACATGTCCGGTTTATCACACTTCTCAGCTCTGACGGGCGGATTTGGCTGGGCCAGCGCTCCTATCATAGGAGGCGTTTGGACAACAGGAGTTTCACAAACGCAGTTGTCGCAAGTTGTCGCTCCGCCAGCGAGAAGAAAATATGCTCGTGGGTTCTTACTGCTCTTCCTTGGGCCCATCATCGGCGGAGCGCCATTTGCCATATTGGAACACCTTCACGGACCATCAACAACGTACGAACTGCTCGCCGCTTCAGTGGTCATATTGCTGGAGATCGGAGCGGTTGCATCCTTGCTGCGAGCAGTGGCTTACAATAAACGCGTCTGGCCCGAGCTTTTTCAACAATGGCGGTCGTGTGTAATGTGTTTAAGGTGCGGGCAGGTATTTCGTCCGTGATTACCCCCGCATGGAGAGCGCATGAACTGCCCGAAGGCCGCCCCACATTCAATTTGACTTGCGCAAGCTACGCGTCTATTCTCAGGCGGTTTTAGCGTGAGGTGACATCCAATCGTGGCCAAGAAACCCGGGGGTTTTGCTGACCCCGAATCCGACGCTCCTCCCTGGGAAGTTCTTCAGGAAAGAATACTGGCAGTGCTCAACGAGTACGCAGACGAGAATCCTGTTGTGCCGGATGCCCTTCTGCTAACCGGGGCTGGCCTTGCTTACGTGACGTTTGCCACCACTCGATACGGTCTGGAAGCGTTCCAGAACGTGTACGAGAACCTTCGGTCTATCGTGCAATTGTTTCAGCTCATCATCGATGATGAACGCAAGCACCTGCCCAAACGTTCGCTCAAGGATGCAACGAAAAAGAAAGCGCTTAAAGAGAAATGGGGGGTTCTGGAATCCGTCCGCAAAAAGTTGACCGTCATGGTCGAACACGAGATAAAACGCCTTCAGGGACAGAGCTCTAAACCTAGCTAGCAAACCAGAGTATCGGCAGACCATGATGCTCGGTCAATGTCCTGCCCATCTTCGTCGCGCGGCCTGCAACGTCTACCGGAAAGTGCCTGCTTTGGAATGGAGATCTGAGAGATGAGAAAACTCGTTCTATTACCGACGATTGCCTTGCTACTTTTTGTCGCTTGCCAGAAGGCAGAAGAACCAGTCCCGACCGAAAAGGATGGGGAACAGGTCTGGCATAACCTGTTCAGCCAGAACGGGGCCGATCACCGCAGAATCGAGCTGATCAGTTTCAAGAAGGTGAACGGGCATCGCGATCAAGATCATTACCTGCTGTACTTCGAAGCACAACAACGCTGGCTCGCAACGGGAACGGTTGAAACCAAGAAGTCCTATTACGATTTTCGTAAAACCGAAAAAGGCTGGATCGGACCGGACGAGCAGCTATATGAACTTGGGAAGTAGTCCTCCTCTCGGGTTCCGGTGCTACTCCGCGTCCGGCAAATCATCCTTTGGCTAATTGATCGCGGATCACCGCCTTGGGAATTTGACGGGACTCGGCCGTGCCCCTACGCTACTGCCCACACTGCAACCCGGTGTGGGAGGTCGAGGGTGCCCGTGGCAATCGGATCGGAACCATAACCGATCTGAAAACCCGGTGCTATGCAGCCGGCCGAAGCGACCTGGCTTACCTGCTAGTTGGCGAGCTCCAGAAAGAGCTGGACTCGCTCAAGCATGGGGTCCGGGCCGACACCAGATTGCTGAACGAAATCCGGCAGCAGGTGCCGATGTGCCCCTGGCTGCTGCTGAAGAACGTGCAAAGAGTCTCCGACCTGCCCCTGCGGCTGGATGTGCAGCCCACGGACCGGATCGGCGCGCTCTACAACGTGCTGCGCAAGGAGATTGAGGAGCTGTTTGAGGCCCCACTCTCCATCTCGTCGTTTCGTGGCCTGCTGGTGGGAAATAACCCCACGCAGGATATGTACGGCGAGGTCAACATCCTGTACGGCGCCTATGTCGCCATTCAGGGACAGCTGGCGAAGCAACGCACGGAAGCACAGATTCAGGTTCTCGCCTCCCAGAAAGTGGTCGAGAGCGTTGAAACCGAAGACGAAAAAAGGCAGGCGGAGAGAAAGCTCACCGCCGCTCGTGCGCGCGAGAAGGAAATCATCGAGCGCACGAAAAAGGAAACAGGAGCTTTGGCCCGAAACCTGTACGCGTGGGCCCAGAGCAAACCTGAACCGGAACGTGTTGCCTGGGCCGAGGCATTACATCACGTCTCGTCACGGGGTAACGGCAAAGGCGGGGTGATGCTGTATGCATTCCCGCAAGAACTCGTCGATGCCGTGGCATCGGCGACGGGCGGAGGACGGGTACGAGTGAAGCCGCCAAAACTGGGGGCCCTTATGAGGGTGGAGGCGAACAGCTTCTACCTTGAGGGCGAAGAAGGGAGAACGTTCCTGTTCCGGTACGATCCCGTGAACCGGATGGTCTCCCGATAAAACGACGAACACGAATCCGCATCCGGAAGGGCCATCTGCTACGAGCTCTCCCGGATGGGAGAGTTTTGTCGCAGCCGCGCTCCTCCGGTTGCTGTATCTGGAGGAGCAATGACGATGGTCATCCGGCTGTTAACGCTTGTCCGCTGGATGCTTGTGATGCCGGCTGCAATCGTCGGCACATGGGTCAGCCGAATGGAGCAAGGAACGCAGCTGCCGAGCGGGAAGCAGTGGTTACAGCCGCAGCCGATTCAGCTTCGGCTTCTGCGGCCACAGCTGCCAGGGCGGCAGATAGCGCCAGGCCAGGGTTGGAGGATTGTCGATCAACATCCCTGGACGGGCAACGGCTTGGGACAGACCGAAATGCGTGTACGCGTGGTGAATTTCGAGTACAGGTTCACGGTTGAAAGCCAGTCAAACGATCGGTGGGAGATACAGCAGCTTATGAGGGAAGCTCCCCTGATCGCACAGTGGGCGCAGCGCACGTATGGCGGCGCCCCAATTGAAGTAATCGTCAAACGGTAAGTTCTCGAACGCCAGCGGCTTTCGAGGTGCTGACCCCAGTCCTTGGCGGAGCAACGTCAGATCGTTCCGTCTTACTTCCAGCGCAAGCCTAAAGACGACAGCTTACGAAGTCTGAGCAGTCGTCATGGGAATGAGACTCGGTGCCCGCAACGGCGCCGAGATCTCATTATTGTCCGCGCACAGCGCGTCAAGGAAAAGGGGTTCACCGTGAACAAGATCTGGGTAGCCATGCTCATTTTAGCCAGCACAGCGGCCCTCGCACAGCAGCAGTCCGTCACCAGGGTACAAACCGCCCTGAATCATCTCACTGTAATCGAAGTCGCCGAGCCGATCACCATGGCAGCAGCGGGAAGCGAAGCGTTTGAAATCGAGCGCCATGGCACGCGCGTCTTCGTGAAACCCACTAAACCCGATGTAGCGACCAACCTTTTCGTCTGGACCGAGCACGGCCGCTCCATCTATGAGCTTCAACCCGCGGGCGAGGTAAGCAAGATGGATGTACTGGTCACCTCAGTACAGCAACCGCCAACACGTGCAGCCGCCGAGTCCCTTTCGAAAGAGGACGTGGCGAAGGTAGCCGAGCAAGTCCTCAGCCAAACCCTCCTCAATACGCAGCCGGTGAATGCTGCCGGGATCAAGACCCAGAAAAACCGGGTCAACGTCCGGCTCGAGGACGTGGTGCACGGGAAGGATGCTATCTACGTTCGCTATCAGGTGACCAACCTCAGCACGGTGCCGTATCGCGTTATCGCCCCGAATGTTTCCGTTCTGACTGCTGAGGGAGCTAGCATGCCGCCTGCAAATCAGCAGCTTGGCGCCGGCTACCTGGAGCGGTTGGGCAAGGTGAGCAGCTCGCCAATTGAGCTCTTGCACTCGGAAATCGACCAGCAGGACGTGGCGCCGGGCAAGACCTCGACCGGGGTGCTGGCCATCCACAGCCCAGACGCCTCGCCGCAGATCTACCAGTTCCTTTTCAACTCCGACAACACGTCTCCGATCGTCGCGGCGGCGGTGTTGTGATGGCCACCGACGTTGCCGACACTATCGATTCGCAGACCGTGAGGAGTGAGCTGCTGGCGATCTATCACGCCCGCGCAGGGCACGGCTTCCTGCAGTCGCTGCTGGATGCAGCGAGCGACCCGGTCCGACCCGTGGACCAGGCAAAGCGACGGCGGTTCCACCCACTGCTGGTCATGCTGTCTGTCGTCGCGGCGATCGTGGCCGCGGCATTTGTCTACTTCACCCTCAAGTCACGGTGAAGCTGGGGAGGACTGAGTCCTTTCCCGGAACTTGGAGATTTCATGCCCGTAACTGCCGCTCGGCGCTATCACGACCCGGACGACGAAGCGAAACTGCTGCTGGGGTTTATCGCGGTTGCCGCCATCGCTGGCGTGGGCTACGTCTGCTATGCCCGCCTGCATATCCGCAAGGAACAGCTGATGGAGGCCAGCCTCTACCTCCTAGCCGCCTCTTTCGTCTTCTGGGACACCCTGCGCTATCTGCTCACGCTCGCGACCGAATGGGAGAACGCCTGGCCGCATCCCCCGCTGACTGTCGATCGCAAGTTGGACAGCCAGTACCTGCGTGAGGCGTTCGCCGACAACTCTATCGTCATCGGCTATGACATCTGTAAGAAGCCGGTGCGATGGCCGGACGAAGTTCGGGTCATGCAGGCCAACGGCTTCGGCATGACCGGAGCCGGCAAAACCACCTTGTTGCTCAACATCATCCAGCAGGACCTGGTCCGCGAGGCCGGGCCGGAAGGCAACCGTCACAAGGTCCCGCTCATCATCATCGACGGCAAAGGGGAGCGTGAGTTCCTCGATGACAAGCTGCTGCCCCTGATCGCCGCCGCCGGTCGGCTGGACGATCTGCGCATTATCGATCCCTCGCGGCCGGAGATAAGCGTGCGCTTCAACCCCTTTATTGCCATCAGCGGCCAATACCAGGAGCACGTCAGCTTCATCTTCGAATCGTTCGATCTCCGGGAGGACTTCTTCCACGGCCATCAGAAGACTTACCTCTCCGACATCGTCCGTATCCTCTATTACACCGGCAAACGCTACAACATCTACGACATTCTCGTCATGGCCTACGACCTCGATGTGCTGAAGGAGCAGGCGGCCATCGCCCGCGCTCGCATCGAGAAGCTGGCGGACGTCAGCCACCAGCAGAGGCTCAATTTCCAGATGAGCGCGCGCAACCTGGTCGAGTCCTTCAGCGACCGCAAGCGCGTGCAGATGATTCGCGGCCTGATCAACCAGATGATGACCTTCCTGGAGGACAAGCTCTCCATCATCACCGGACCCTACGAAGACCTGATTTCGATCGAGGACGTAATCGAGGAAGGACGGATCCTGTTTGTCTCCCTCAACACCAACAAGAACGACGACACCACTCGGGCCCTGGGACGAATGATCCTGCAGAACCTGCAACTGGTCATCGGCGAACGCTATGAGCGCAAGCGGGCTGACATGTACATGCCGTTCGTCTCGGTCATCATGGATGAATTCGCGCCCATCGCCTACTCGAATTTCGCCAACATCCTGCAGACGGCGCGCGGTTCCAATACGGCTTTCCTGTTTGCCATGCAGAGCATCCCCCAGCTGCTGAGTGTGGGAAAAGCCTTTCAGCACGACGTAGCCTCGGCGCCCAATACGACTTTCATGCTGCGTACCCGCGACGAGGACACGGCGCAATATTTTCTTAATGCGTCGGCCAGGGTACGGCAGCTGCGGCGGAGCATGAGCATACGGAAAAAGGGAATTTTCAATCCCACCTACGAAGACCAGGGGGTCGGCAGCCAGACGGAAATCAAGGAAACGCGTTCGGAGGAGGAGCACATCAAGAATCTCCCCGTCGGCCAAATGGAGTACCTGATGAGCGATAAACGATTTGGCACCATTCACGGCCACGCCCACGTGCGCGTGCCCCAGGTCGATCGATTGTCGTCGGTTGTTCCCGAGATCCTGCCGCGCTACGCCACCAGATACAACCCCGAGATCGGAGCCAACCTGCGTTTCCGGGAGGTCAGCCTCGAAGCCAGCCGCAAGCGCGGCATGAGGAGCCGTAAGAGGCAGGAGGCTGAACGGTGAAAAGAGCATTTTCCATTCTGCTTCTGCTCAGGCTCAGTTCATTGGCTACATTTGCCCAGTCGAATACCCGGGAAGTGGAAACGACGCAGCAACAAACGAGCGCCGACGCCGCGCGACTGAAAGCGCAACGCCGGTATGACCCGCCGGGCGGCCGGAAACAAATAATAAAGGGCGGACCGCTCGAAGGGCTGCTGGACTCGATTAACCAGCGGGACATCGATTACGGAGCGAAGCTCGCCGACGGTCGCCAGATATTTCTCGGCGGCACGGTCGGGAATTTCTATTTCTGGATCATCGTCGGCGAGGGAGTCACGGTATTAATTCTGGTCTTTTATGTCTTCTGGCTGTTCCGGGAGAGGGGGAACCGGCTGGAAATCTCCATCAATATCATCACCCAGCTCGCCAATTCCTATCTGTACGCTCGGGCACGGGCCGTCGATGCCATCCGCCGGCACAACCAATTGGTCGACGAGTACAACGCGATGGCCGAGAAGCTGGCCAGACAGGGTGCCACCGAGCAGACGGTAATGACCTCTGTCGTGCGCTCGTCGGACGCAAACCAGCCAATTGAGATTCCGTCGCAGACTGCGGCTCCGCTGCCCCTTGCAGAACCCGCCCCGAATTCAAAGCCGAATTCCAGTGAAGACAGCGAGGCGGCGTCTGCGACACCGGCGGAAGTCTCGATGACCAAAGGACAGCTCAAGCAGCTGGTCGAAGACGCAAAGCGTGACGCGACGCTGGGGGCAAAGCACCAGGTGTCAGCCTTGACCCAGCAGGTGCGGAACTTACGCGAACAATTAAACCAGGCATTGACGCAAATTCAGACACTGGAGAAACAGAACCGGACCTCGGTCGGGGCCTGATTATGGAAATGCTGGTGCGCATATTGGGAGTCGGCGCTGAGTGGTGGGTGCGTCCCGGCCCGGACCGCTCCGATCCGCTGCGCTTCACCAAGCATGCCGCCTATTTCAATACCACCGGATTTCCGCAAGGCGGCAAATTCCGCCGCAGCTGGAAGGTACCCGGCGTTCTCCGATTCAACGGCAACAGCAGAATCAACCCGCACCAGCCCAAGGACGTACTCGGTTGCATTTTCGGTTGTGTCGGGGTGACCAGGCACATGGGCCAAAACCGGCTGCTGGCGATCGGAAAGCGCTATGGCCCTTTGACCCCCACACATTATTTAGTGGCAATCGACAGCCGGCTGTACGGCTACATCAATTTCTCGTCGCAATGGAAAAACGAAGGTGTGACCACGGTTGCACTCAGCGAGCACGACCGTCAGCAACAAGCTTTGTTATTGATCTCCGCTGCCGGCCAATTCGCGACAGCTACAGGTGTATGGAGAATTTCCAGGAGTAACGGCGAAGATCGATTGCTGTTAGTGACGGACGGCCAGGAGCACTGGGCATGAGATACCGCAAAGGATCAATCGTCATCAGTGAGGCTTTCGATATTCCTTTGTTGCTGTTGATAAGGAACTCGGGCTACATAACCCACGAGCAGCTCATCGCCCTAAGCGGTTATGACAAGTCGCAGTCAGCGGTGTGTAATTTCCTCTGGAGAATTCGGCGACTGCTGGCAGGCGGATTTGTTGCTCTCCTGCACCAGAGAATTGACGGTCATAAGGTCTATTCAATTACGCGGAAGGGACTGGCGGAACTCGAATCGTTCGGCCACATGCTTTATTCGCTCAACCCCGAGACAACGTCAATCTGCCAGCCATCGAAAATGATGCACTGCCTGGAATTAAATGACATCCGGCTGACGCTTTCGCGATACCGGCTGCTCGATTCGTGGCTGTCGGACGTTGAAGTGTGCTCAGAGAACCTGCTCACGGAAGACAAATACGTAAAGGATTACGACGCCCTGGCGGTGCTCAGGGTCGGAGATCGGCAATTGCGCTGCGCGATCGAATATGAAAGAACCACCAAGAGCCTGGCGCGATACGCAGAAATTCGTCAGGCACTTTCACAGGAGCGGACGCTCGATGCAGTTCTTTACATCGTGCGCGAGGTGGAGCGGCTGTTTCTGGTAGCGGAACAACTCGCCGGCGCACATCCGAGGAATTCTATTTGTGACTGCCTCTGCATTTCTCCGATTTGGTCCGGACGCTTACGCGATGCGATCACAGTCGGTCGGCGGAACCTTGGAGGAATTACTCGCCCAATTGGCGTCCGAAGCGCGCCCGGTTCGAGCTTCCGTCACGGCCTAATCGGCCAGTCCCACGAGCGCACCCTTTGCCTTTAACATTGCCCTTAGAATTGCCTTTAGCATTGCCCTTAACGTGATCTATTGCCCTTAAAAGTGGCTGAGTAACCCCCGTCCGTTCAGCAATTTGAATTCTGACTACCCCACAAAAACACCCCTCTGGCTTTCACTAGCACAGTGTTTATGATCTGGATAACAGAACTGAGCGATAGAGCAGGCGTTTGCCGATTTACCCCGCCAAAATAATACGGCTGTTCACTCCCGATGGCCAGCCTGAGAAGGTGGAGGCTATCCGACTGATAAATCGGGGGTCGTATAATGCGGACGTATTCACCATGCAATTTTGGTGCCTGGTTCTCGATCGGCCCCTGCGGCGGTTCGTGTAGGTCGGTCTAAACAAGACTTATACCACCTAGGTCGAATTGCAGGGGAGCGCTCAAGAACCCTTAAGGACGATCAGTGTGACTCCGTCGGCATTTATTTCCTATTCCTGGGACGATGACGCCCACAAGGAGTGGGTCCGAGCGCTCGCCGAACGTCTTCGCGCCGATGGCGTCGACGTTACTCTCGACAGATGGACGACGGTTCCAGGAGATCAGCTGACTGCCTTCATGGAGCGGGCTATTCGCGAGAACCAGTTCGTCATCGTTATCTGCACACCTCGTTACAAGAGCCGCTTAGACCGCCGCGAGGGCGGCGTCGGCTACGAGGGGGACATCATGACAGCAGAAGTCATGACTAGGCAGAACAATCCCAAATTCATTCCGGTCTTTCGAAGCGGCACTTGGCCCAGGCCGCACCATCTTGGCTCGTTGGGAAGTACTACATCAACCTCACAGGCAACCCCTACGCTGAGCGAGATTACGAGGACCTCGTCCGTACGTTGCTGGGGATCCGCGAGACTGCGCCGCCGATCGGCAAGCCGATGTCAACGGTCAATCCAAACACGGATCCACAGCCCGAACCATCGTGCGACAGCGATAGCTCAGAACTCGAAGACGTCAAGATCACGCGCGTGATCGTCGAAGACATTACGGAGCCACGTAACGACGGAACCCATGGAAGTGCTCTGTACGCTATTCCTTTCGCCCTTTCTCGCAGACCACCTTCCGAATGGGCGGAACTCTTCATAGCCATCTGGAACCATCCTCCTCGATTTACTTCGATGCATCGGCCTGGGATCGCAAGCATCCATGGCGCAACGGTGACTCTAAATGGAACGACCGTCGAAGAGGTCGAACGGTACCATCGCGATACACTCCAGTTGGCAGTTGCCGAAGCCAATCGGCAATACCGTGAGTGGCGACACAAGCAGGATCAACTTCGTGCTCGGGAACAAGCCCTTCGTGAAGAGCAGAGAAAACGTGTCGAGGACGCCTCAAAGCGGATCAAGTTTGATTAAGACGCGGTCTAACCAGGACTTGCTGGCACGACTTAGCGCCGCGCCTGAACATTGAGTCGCCAAGGAGACGAGGCCATGAACAAGAATACCGCGTACGATTTTCCGGAACTCTTCCGAGACTTCGCATTTATGCCGAGGTTCTCTGACGATATTGATGACCTTTCGCAGCTTGCCGAATCCGAGGCTTGGGACTACCAGCATTCTCAATCCTCACATACGCATCCGATTCTTCGAAATTACATTACGTACACATATCGCCGGGTCGCAGAAGAAAAGAAAATCAACATCACACCCGATGAGGAGAACTGCTGCTGGAATACTGGATTGATTACACAGACTCAAGAACCCATCTTCATCCTGTTCTCAAAGAACAAGCTCCCGAACGCGCCATCGTATTGGCACTTTTGGAAGTTCGCGAGGAAAGGTGAATGGGAGCTCAACCGATTTGCAGCGCTGCCGGATATGGCGCACTACTTTGAGGACCCGTCGGTTCTGGTGTTTGACACTCGGAAGGAGCTGCGGGTAAACGTCGAGCATGTGGTTTCCGATAATCTGGAGCGATTCCCTGCACAGCTTCAAACCATGAATCCGTTCGGCCTACAGAATTTGGTCAGAGGGTCAATAGATTCCGCGGTCCAACGGGTGAGAAGGAACTACAAAACGGCCATTCCTCAGTATTATCAGGGGTCGATTAAACTTCTGTTGCCCTTGAGCTTGACTGATCCAGCGCAAGCCGATCTTGCGCTGGTTGTTGAGAGGTTCTCCGATTTCTATCGCGCTGCGACGTGCCTAACGCTGGACATGGCATACAACAATGCGAGGCAATTGGCTCGCCCTGACCGTGACTGGCTATCCCCCTAACCTGGCGCTCTAAGATATACGCCGCAGGCCGTACGCCTGTGAGTCTTGACAGGCGTAACGACCACACATACACGCTTCCTATTGGTCACTCTTCCAGAGTGTCCTTCAATTCGCTCTCCAGTTCCTCAACAGTCGGCAAGCTGCCGTGGAATCTTTCCGGGAGGGCTACGGCCAACTGATATTCGGAAATGCCTATCGGCTTGGAGTAATCCCGCAGAGCGTACTCGGCGACCACTCGATCCTTGGTCTTGCAGAGGATCAATCCTATGCTTGGCTGATCGTCGGCATGTCGCAGGAGATCGTTGACAGCCGACAAGTAGAAATTCATCTTTCCCGCAAATTCCGGCTGGAACGCGGTCATTTTGAGGTCGATCACAACGTAGCATCTGAGCTTTAAGTGGTAAAACAGCAGATCGACGAAAAAGTCTTCCTGTCCGACCTGCAGGCGGTATTGACTGCCAACCAGGGCGAACCCCACTCCCAACTCCAGCAAGAAGTCACGCAGATGGGAGAGGAGCCCTCGTTCGAGGTCTCGCTCGCGCGCATCTTGACCGATCATCAGAAAGTCGAAATTATAGGGGTCTTTCGTAATCTGTTGGGCGAGGTCGGATTGCGGTGCCGGCAAGGTGCGATCAAAATTGGTTTGAGCCTGCCCCTGACGGCGATACAGGCCACTCTCAATCTGGTGCACCAGGACATTGCGGCTCCACCCATGCTGGATTGTCGCTCTCAGGTACCACTCCCGTTCCGACGGATCTTTGACCTTGTCGAGCAACACGCAATTGTGGAACCACGGAATTTGTGCAGCAGCCTGCTGCACAAATTGCTCCGTGGGCCAGACCTCGGCAAAGGAACGCATGTACTTCAGGTTGCGGGGTGAGAATCCCTGCGTTCCCGGGAATGCGCGTTTCAAATCGCTCGACAGACGATCAATGACCTTCGCTCCCCACTTTTGCTGTGCCTGGCGCTCGAGAATCTCTCGGCCAATTTGCCAGTACAGCAGGACCAACTCCCGGTTCACCGCCAGGCCAGCCCGCAGCTGTGCCTCTCGAATCCGGTCTTTCAAGGTTTCGAGGAGTTGGGCGTAATCCGCTGGAAGGTGAGTAACTTCACTCATAAAATAAAAGGATCTGATCTGAACTGAACCAGAGTAATACGTCACGAGGTTTGCACGAAGTGATTGCCACCTCAAAAGCGTCGTCGATTTCCTGTCAACCCTTACCCCCTAACAAATTCACTCGACGAGCCTTGTGTTCAATCCTCGTGATGCGAAGCCCACCGAGCCGATTAACGGCGGGCTGATTCGATCCCGATTTGTTTAGAACAGCTCGGGAAACTTCTTCCTGGTGTCATCCAACAGCCGTCTCGCCAGCGCCAGAGAATCGCTTAGGGTGGAGATCAGCTTCGGAGACGGCGACAGGTTCTCCACTCTGGCCAGTCGTACCGCCGCAATGAAAGCGGCGGCGAGGAACACCGCCAAACCCGCCCGCATCGGTTTCCCGTCAGTCTCTTCGCGCTGAAATCCCACGCCGGAATCATAGCGAATAAAAAGCGAATAGACAACCGGGCCGTTACTGCGTGGCGCGTACCGCCAGATTCGGAAGTTTGTAATCGCATCAACGGCCTCAAGGACTGCGGGCGACGTTCTCTGTTCCGTCCTTTATATGTCGGCAGCAATCCCTGAGGGGCCAACTTCTCGGCTTTGAGCAGGCCTAGAGTTCCACAGCCGTCAATTCCGGCGTTCCAATCGACAGCAGTAAGTGATTATTTTGCATCTTGTTACAGAGGGGTGCCAGCCAGATTTGACGGGACTTCATTCCCCGGCGAAACTGCGCCCCAGTTCGCTCATGAAAGGAGGATTGCGGAGCGATGAGCTTAACCACGCAACAACCGCGGGGACTGAATCTCCCCAAGCCGAAACCGCCCATCGTTCCGGTCAGCAGCGAAAACGTCCGCGACTGGTGGGCTTTGTTCGTCAATCGCAAGGCGTACACCCGCCAGTCAGCCAACCCGCACCCGGAAACGGGACGCCATTACCACTACCAACCTAAGAATAAGGACGGCGGCAGGCCAGCGGAGCTGGATCCCGACACGGTGCGCAAGCACCTGGCCGGCTGTCGCCCGCCCACGAAAAGAACTTAGGCCGGCACCACCCCCAAAGCGACGGAAGAAGGCGAAGAAGCTGCGTTTGTTCCGCGGCTCAAAGACTTTCCCTTCAGATAATTCAACAAGCATTGCCGCACCAGCCCCTCGAAAAAATAGGCGTATGGCAGCTTCTGGCCCGCGGTAAAGGATCTGTTGTCAACAACCATCCCAGATGTCGGATCGGTATCCCATTTCTCGCCGCCCCTAATCGGCTGACTCAAAAACATGGGCTGTCCGGCATGGAGATATTTGGACCTAGCTGTGTAAATGATACTCAGAGCCTCGCGAAGGTTGGCGCGCTTTATCTTGAGGTGCTTGGCTTTGAAATTACCGCCCTTGAAGAATCCGCTGGAGTGTTGTTCGATGAAGCGGACAAACCTCTTCCTTGATTTTCTGACATTGAAGATTTCCTGAAGATCCTTCTTGTGCTCCGCAGAGAAGCTGGACTGCACGATGAGATCGGTGATGCGCTGCTCGTCCAGTGCGTCATCCTTGCGATTCAGCGCCAGGTTCTTGGAGAGCGCCTCAATAGCCGAAACCAACCGAATGAACACCATTTCGGAATCGACACCCACCTCCCTAATTGCACGCGCATAATGGTGACACGCCAGGATGAAGTCCTGATGCAGATTTTGATCCAGCTTCTGCACCATGTCCAGGAAATCCTTGAAATCAGTAGCGAGGTTGCTATTCGAGCTCTGGAAAAGAGGCGGATGAATCCCCGGATTGCATCTCACCCGGACGAAGGGATATTCCTTCTTGATCGTCATGCCTAAGCTCGGATTTTCAGGCAGGAGCCTGCTGGAAACGAGAAAAACTCGACACCGGAAAAACAAAGACATCAGGGCCAGCAGCTCTCCGAGTATCCCGTCCTTGAAGTAGTACCCTTTCCTGTCGGCTTTGAGGTTGTAATTGTGGGGACCGAGCGGGTACCTCTTCGTAGCCCTCGCGCATATCGGGCGCCGACACCAATACCTCGGACGTGACCATACCGAAATCATCGAGGAATTGCATGTACTTCAACGCTGTCGCCTTGTCCGGCGAGACCAGCTGTGCCTTGAACGGCGTGCCCTGCCAATTCTCGCGAAAATGGATACTGATGTCCCAGGCGATTCGCTTCACCCGCTGTTGAGCCTTGCTGAGTTGATTCGCGGCGGCGTATTTCTTCTTCAGGTCGGCGACTTGTTTCCGCTCTAGGTTCGCGGTGACTTTCTCGAACCAACTGTCAATCTGTTTTTCGTCCACCGACAACTCGACATCTCGACCTTCATACAGCAGGGGCACGACGGCCTTGTCGCCGACGGCCTCGCGGATCGTGTAAGTGTCGATCATTCCGCCAAACTGGGTGAGGGTGTTCTTGTCTTTCTTCATCACCGGCGTGCCGGTGAACCCGATGTAACAGGCGTTCGGCAACACCTTTCGCATCATGGCGTGCAACGGACCGTACTGCGTCCGGTGTCCCTCGTCCACCAGCACGAAGATGTTGCGGTCAGAGTTCCGCACCTCCTTTTTCCGCAGCGCAGCCTCAAACTTGTCGATGATCGTCGTGATGATCGCCGACTTGTGGCCTTCGATGAGGTCGATGAGGTGTTTGCCGGTCGTCGCCTGCACCAGTTCGTGGCCGCAATGGTGAAACGTCTTGTAAATCTGATCGTCTAGGTCCACGCGGTCGGTCACTAGCACTATCTTGTGGTTTTCGATGCCCGGCTCCAAGGCGATAGCCTTAGCTAGCATTACCATCGTCAACGACTTGCCGCTACCCTGTGTGTGCCAGACCACACCACCTTGGCGGCGTCCTTCGGCGTCCAAAGACCGGAGTCGTTCCAACATCTTGTGCACACAGAAATACTGCTGATAGCGGGCGAGTTTCTTTTCACCGGCGTCAAACAAGGTGAACCGGAACATCAACTCCAGTAACCGTTCGGGGCGGCACAACGCGTACAGTGCTCGGTCTTGCGGCGTGAGTTCCCGTCTGCCCGCCGCTTCCAAATCCTCAAAGTGCCGGCGCGCGTAGCGGAACGGGTCGCTGAACAGAGCATCCTTCTGCTCGCTAGTAATTGGCGTTCGAAATTGTCGGGCGATCGCGTCCTCCGCGTCCTCCCGTTCCTTCCAAGCTGCCCAAAATTTCGCGGAGGTCGCCGTCGTCCCGTACTTCGCCTCGTTCTTGGTCAGCGCCAGTAGCAGTTGCGAGTAGAGGAACAGCTTTGGAATCTCGTCGTCTCGCTGATTCCGGATCATCTGCGAGATGGCTTCGTCGATAGGCTCTTTGATGTCAGGCCGTTTGCACTCAATTACAACCAAAGGGATGCCGTTCACGAACAAGACAATGTCTGGCCGTCGCGTCTCGTGGCTGCTGGTACGTTCGACCACAAACTCCGCTGTGCAATGGAATACGTTGTTGGAAATGCCGCCTGGGTTGAAATCGATGTATCGCAGCGGAAAACTCTTCTGATCGCCGTAAATCATTTGCGGCAGGCTTTTGCCGAGACAGAGCAGATCGTAAATGCGCTCGTTGGTCCGCACCAAGCCGTCGAACGGAAAGTCCTCCAGCGCCTGGATGGCGGTTTGGATGTTCCCCTCTGAAAAGGCGTAGGTCTGGCCTTTGAACTGGATGCGGTTCATCTTCCGCAACTGCTCCTCCAGCACCGCATGCAGGATGACACGCCCTGGGCGTCCGCCCCTCAATGCTAGCGCCTGCTCCGGAGTGAGGTATGTCCACCCCAGCCGCTGCAACAACTGCAGCGCAGGTATCTGCGAGATGTGGTCTTCCTTGAAGGAGGGAATTGCGCTCATGGTCGAAATCTCATGCGTCACTTCTTAATCCGGCTTTGCTCTTACCCGCAACTTGCCAGTCAGGAGCTCTTGCATCATGCCGCGCTTCTGATCTTTGAGCACTGTGAGTTCGGTCTGGAGAAGCTGTATTTCCCGGTCGCACGCGTTGAGCACACCCGCGATTCGCTGCTGTTCAGGGAGCGACGGAATCAGCACATCGATCTTGGAGAAATCGCGCTTACTGAGGACGCGATTTCGGCCCGCACCGCCTGGTGATATTTGGCCGAGCTTCAGAACAAAAGACCGCTGAATGATGACGTGTCGAAAGTAGTCCGGAATGACGAGGTTGGTATTGAAAACGTATGTCGGAAAGCGATGAGAAACCAGAGCACCATCATCATCATCACCAGCAATCGCGATCGCTCCTTCCCAAGCGAATGTGATGTTCACAATGAGATCGTCTTTCCCGACCTCAAACAATTCCGTCATCTCAATCGCAGCCGGGTCGAAGTTTTGTTTCAGAAACGTCCCCTTGCCGTGACTACGAATGCCGAGCGCCTTGAACGGTTTGTTCGGCTTCTTGACGACGCGTTGCACGGGACGAGTAAACTCTCCGATCTTCATCTTGGTCCATTGTCGTCCGTCGAACCCGGGGAACCGGCACCTGCCTGGGAGGAGTCGCTGCATCAGACCCAGCTTGAATTTCCGCTTGGCCGCCAGCAATCTCTCCAATCTATCTATCGCTCGATCCCAAGTCGTCAGAATCGCCGTGATCTCGTACTGCTCCCACAATGGTGGAACCAGCACGGGGAAATGCTTGAGTTGAGTCGAGTTGATGCTCGCCAAGTTAGTTGTTTGTTTGGCGCAACTGAGGAAGTAACGCCTTCCGTGTGGCCCGCTGGTTTGGAGCGCAAAGAAAAGCGGTAACAGAACGTCTTGCCTCGTCCGCACAGCGAAGACGTGGTTCTGATGAAGGCATGGTTCGATTTGCCCGTCCCACAAGTGACCCCGACCAAGTTTATCGAGATCACCTCCCTCGGTCAGAAGGACATCGTTTTTTCGAAGGCTGTAACGGTCAATTTCAGATCGCTCTACGGCGATGGTCTTTACTTCCCGTAGATCGAAGTAACCGTCTTGAACATTTGCGACTCGTACCCTGTCACGGTAGAGGTCGAATGCAGGCATCTATTCTGTGCTGGAACCAGCGGTGGATTTCGCGGGGCGCGATTGATGGATGCGGCTTACGACCACGAAGAAGTAGCCCGTGGACAAGCCGCACATGAGGACGCCCATCAAGCTCTCGACTACTGCGAGCAGCCGCCACGGCTTCGCCAGCACGAGATCGCCATATCCAAGCGTCGTGTAAGTGGACCCGGAAAAGTAGAACGCCGCTTCGGCATTGGGCAGGCATCCGCGCCACAGACAAAACAAGCCCCAGATCGCGATCTCCGTCAGATGGAGCAGGACCAGCCACCAGATCATGCGGAGCAGCATTCGGGCGACTGGCCAGACGCCTGTTGGCGGCTGGGCGTGCAACCTCTTCAAGCCCCGCAGCAGCACGGCGATACCCGTTGCATGCAGGGCCACTGTGAGGAACGCCAGAACGCACGCGCTGAGGAATATTGAGATCATCGGTTATCCAGCGAGAACGCGGTGAAAGACGCAAATCTGGATTGCGGTATCGGTGTCTGTGCCGGTGGCGATCGTGCGCAAGCGGTTGGGTCTGGAGGCCACCTTGTACCAGATTCTACAGATTCTCAGCGTGACGCTTTTCGAGAAAGCGCCCATTTTATGCGCCCTTCAGCACGTCAACCTGGACTCCAATTTCACCTAAAACGCCAACCAACTGATTCTTTTTCGACTTTTAACCGGACAGCGGTGACCGGAACTATTAAGTTGTTGGTATATGACTGTGCGTCGAGCACACGAACTGCTTCCGGGCATAGCGCCTGCTGTTGAGGTTTGCGGGTTCCGCTCACTATGACGGGCGGCAGAACCCGGTTCATCACCCGATCGGGATGACGAAGCATGTAGCGCGGCAATGAGCACCGAAGATTGCACTCAGTGCCTGTTCTCAGTATGCGACGGAGATAACGTCGCACCAATGCGACAAGGTTGGTTGCCTCCTGATTGGGGACGGACCAAGGGACAGCTCAGCCTATAGCATCCCGTCCGGAGACCGGCCTTCTCATCCCATCTGTTTTCGCCAATTATCTTGAAACAACCGAGCTAAGTCCCTTTTATCGGCCCATGTCCGCCCGTGCCCTTAGGCGCTTCCTGCAATCCTTATCTGGTGATGGTGACTCGCTACTGTCATCTCCTAGCTAGTATAGTGATTCCTATATAGTATATCAATGGCTAAACGACGGAAAGAGTGTCCAGTTTGTACTTCCAGCGGAAGACCACGGGCGTCTCATTGATTTCCTGGAGGTAGAGTTCAATCCGCGACTTCAACTCGTCTGCTGAGGCGACCCGAAGGCCGCGCAGCAGAGTCTTGGCCATTTTGCCGAAGAAGGATTCGATCAAGTTGAGCCAGGACCCGTGTTTGGGTGTGAAGGTGAATTCAAAGCGGTTGGGCAGGGCTCCGAGGAAAGCCCGTGTCTCTTTGGAGATATGCGCAGAGTGATTGTCGAGCACGATACGGATGCGTGCGCCCGCGGGATAACGTGCGTCGGCCAGCTTCAAGAATTCAATGAACTCCGCGCTACGATGCCGTTGGCGCACCAACCCGAGAACCTCGCCCGACACCAAATCGATGCCGGCCAGCAAGGACAGTGTTCCGTGCCGAATGTATTCATGATCTCGCCCTACGGCGGCATGCTTTCCTGGCTGTGGCGGCAGGTCTGGGGCGGTATTCTCGATGGCTTGAATGCCGGGTTTCTCGTCATAGGAAAGCACGGCGATCAAATCCGCAGGCGGTGCGCCTTTCTCGCGCCAGATCTCCACCTCCCTGTAAACGTGCAGGACCTGCACCATCTTTGCGTCAAACTCAGGATCGCGTCGCTCCAAGTAGTATTGGATCTTGTGCGGATGTACCTGGTTGGCGTTGAGAATCTTGGAGACCGTTCCGCGCCCCAACTTGGCGAGGCTCGGGTGGCCAGCCGCGTGCCAGTGTGTGCGGACATGCTTCGCCAGCAACCTTGTGGTCCACAACTCTTGGGCATAGCCCAGATCCTTCGGCTTCTGGCATGCCAGAGCGACAACCCACGCTCGCGCTTCCGCCGTCATCGCCGGTCGGCGGCCCCGGCCCGGCAGATCGACCAACGCCTGCGCCACGCCCAAATCCAGGGCCTTGCTCACGCACCGCTCAACCCGCGGCCGGTTCGTGCCTTGGGTTCTAGCGATCTCTGAGACTGTGTCTCCCGCGTGATAGCACAATAGAATCGAAGCCCGCTGGACCCGGCCGGCCGGTTCGCTTCTCGACTGCGAGAGCATAGCCAGCATTTCAATCTCGCTGTTGCTCAACTTCAACGGGGCGCGGCGGCTGACGAAGGGCAAGCGACAAACCTCCTCGTAATGGCAACGAGGAGCTTACACCACGATACGCTGTATTGCAACATTATTATGGAATCGATCTACTAGTTCCCTTTCGTAGGCTGCCTGGAGCCTCTGCATCGCGGAGACACGAGTAGATTTCGTCCGAGCGCGCGCCTCTTTCTTGGCGCCTAACTTCGGAAGATGCGTTTCGCGAAGCTCAGACATAAATTCTGCCCTCAGCTTCGGTCCTCCTTCTTCCAAAACCTGAGCGAGACCCTTTAGCCGGGAGGCCGGCAAACGCTTGTGCCCCCATGCAACCATCTCCATCAGGAGAGGGAGCAATTCGATACCGCTTTCGGTGAGACTGTAAATGGCTTTCTGTTTATGGCTGGGGTCCTGAGACTTGACGATGATCCCTTGCTGGACAAGCTTTTGAAGACGATCAGCCAGAATATTCGACGCGATCCCTTCCACAGACTTGGTCAGGAGCTCGCGAAAATGCCTCCGGTTCATGAAAATGATATCGCGGATGACGAGCAGACTCCACTGGTCGCCAAATATCTCTACCGTCAGGTTGATAACGCACTCTGACCTGTGATCCTTGTGCACCCTGCCTCCACTCCGGCTGGTCGTTGCCTGCACCGATGATTGTACAACTGGTTGCATATGATAACCAGTTGTGTTGCGGTAGGGGGGCGTAGCTTCCGCCAAAGTCTTCTATTGCAGAGGCCTGGCAGCCAGAGCAGGTGCCCATCAGCCTTCTCGTCAGCAGATATTACTTTAGAGGTGTCACAACTAGTTTTTAGATACAACTGGTTGCATAATGATAGCATTCTCTTCTTTCCCATAGAATAGTCGTTGCTAAAATCCGGTTTCTTGTAGATGTGCGCCGTCTTCCCGCAATCGAGTCTGCGAACGAATGTGATTTCAAATATCTGATTTCATTCATGCCGTAACGAAAGCAGACGTTACAGGGCTGGCAGAGGAAGCCGATGGCATCTCACATGCCTTCGTACACGCCATGGACTGAACACCGCACGCTTCTGCTCTGAATTGCACATTAACGGTTGGACAACGCCGAGTAGGTTCCACCATGACCACTCACTTCAAACACATCAGGAGGAATTATGAATCGACTGCAGCTTTGGAAGGTAGTAAGTGTCGTACTTCTTGCAGGTGGCTTAGCCACCGCTCAACACATCACTTCGTTTAGTGCCCCGGGCGGAGGCACAGGCTTCGACCAGGGCACCGGTGGCTTCGACATCAATCCGCAGGGGGCGGTCGTGGGATCGTTCCATGATGACAATAACGTCTTTCATGGCTTCCAGTGCATTGCCCCGTGCAACACGTTCAGCGAATACAACGCTCCGGGCGCCGGCACCGGCGCCAACCAGGGCACAATCACGTTCGGCAATAACCTCTTCGGAGAGACGGTGGGGTTCTATGTCGACGCCAACAACGTGGCCCACGGCTTTGCCACGGAGTATCCGTTCAAGAATTTCACGAGCTTGAACGTTCCCGGCGCCGGGACAGGCGCCAACCAGGGCACCTTCGCGGGCAACGTCAACCCCGGCGGAGAGATTGCCGGATACTGGGTCGACGCTAACAATGTGAATCACGGCTTCGTCTCTTATCCGCCTTACCGCAATTACACCTCATTCGATCCTCCGGGCTCGGTGAACACCTTCACTGCGGTGGCTACCTCCCTCAACCTGGAAGGAACGGTCGCGGGCACGTACTTTGACGCCAACGGCGTGGCCCATGGCTACCTGCGCTATGCCAACGGCAGCTTCACCGAGTTCAACGTCACCGGCGCAGGCATGGGAGCGAACCAGGGCACGGAAAGCGACAGCATCAGCGACCTGGGCGTCGTCGCGGGAAACTACATTGATTCGAACAACGTGAATCACGGCTTCGTCCGGAGCCCGACCGGCGAGATCACCAAATTCGACGTTGCGGGCGCGGGCACCGGCGCGGGTCAAGGCACCATACCGGAAGGCATCAATCTTCTGGGCCTGGTTGCTGGAATGTGGGTCGACGCGAACGGCGCAAATCACGGCTTCGTGTGGACTCCTTGGGGCGGCATCACTAAGTTCGACGTGCCGGGAATCGGAACGGGCGCGAACCAGGGCACCGAGCCTGCGACCCCCAACGTGTTTGGGGTAATCACCGGACAGTGGGTCGACGCGAACAATGTGCATTACGGCTTCCTGCGGACTCCGTAAGCCCGCTCTGGGGTAAACAGGCATCACCAGTTGACGGTTAATTCTGCGACAGCGGGACGCAGGAAATCTGGATGTCCGGTTGGGGAGGAGAGGTGGTCGCGTCACTGCCTCTCCAGACCCCAAAACGCTGTGTCATGGCTGACAAGATCGACGAGAACGGACAAATGGGCACGGCAATCGCTACCGAAGGCGAATATACAATGACCTAGGCGAAGCGTTTCTTAATTCGCTACTCAAACGAGCTTTGATCGAGGGGAGACTATGCATATTCGTACTCTGGTTTTGGCAGGGGCCGTGATGTTGAGTGGGGGTCTACAGACGCGGGCGCAGATGAGCGGGGCCCCGCCGTCGCCGCCGGTAGGGACAAAGGAAGAGCCCGCGAAAGCGCTGGACGCCTTGATCTCCCTGACGGAGTTCCAGGTAGTTGGCGCGGCTAAGGCGATGCCAGCCGATAAGTACAGTTTCGCGCCGAAGCAGGGCATCTTTGCTCCGGGCCAGAGGACGCAGTTCGATACCGTCCGCACATTTGTGGCACAGGTAACGCACCTGGCGCAGGCGAACTACTTCTTCTTTGGCTGGAGCGGCATTAAGCCTGGCCGAGACATCAAGGCAGTTGGTTCCATTACTACGAAGGATGAAGCGGTGGCTGCACTCGAGGCATCGTTCGTCTACGCGCACAAGGCGATTGCGACGATCACGCCAGAAAATGCGTTTGTCGCGATCGAACCCGTCGACGGTTTCAGCACGCGGGCGACGATTACTGCTTTTGCTGCGGCCCACGGGAATGATCACTACGGTCAAATGGTGGAGTACCTGCGGATGAACGGCATCGTTCCGCCGGCGAGCGCCAAGTAGTAGCCGGCTGTGCTGAGCCGCTTCTCTCGCAAATCGCGAAATTTCCGGCTTCATTCTAAGTTGGATCACCGACAACGTGGAATTAGCCGCAATCCCAGGCCCCCCATCGAAAGGATGCCCGTGAACTACACCCGCATAGCTCTCGCGTTTCGCGTGGTGGAGGCACGGTCTTCAAAATGGTGCACCAAACCTCAGGCTGGTTCTTTGCTCCTCTTTACAGTTTCGACACCAGCTCAACCGGCAATGGAATCGATCCTCAATCTCCCGTGGTAATCGGTCCGGACGGCAGTCTCTACGGCACTAGCAATATATGCGGGATTGATGGACAGGGCTGTGAAACTTACGGCTGTGGCGTGGTTTATAACCTGAGACTCCCGGTAAGGGCGTCGGCTTCAGCCCTCGGGCTATGGACGGAAACGGTAATGTTCTGCGCTTCCCACATCGATCCCCGCTCAATTTACATTCAGCGGTGGGAAGTCCTTCGGTCGGATCCACTTTCCCGGTAATCTTCCTGCGCTTGCTTGGTTGCTTCGGGCCTTTCGGCATAGACTGATCCCTTCAATTGAAGTCAGACGGACCCGGCCCGGTTGCGAATCGGTTTATGAATCTCTCCAACGGGGTCGAGCCAGCTGATCAAAGTCAGCCGATTGCCACCAACTCACTGATCGCCAGGAACCGGAGCCATACTCGGAAACGGGCACAGGGGCACCATATTTGCCGCGGCCTTGACTGTCGGGTTCGTCGCAGTCAGCATCTCACTCTGATTCCGTTTCTGGTACCACTGACAGCGCCCCGCTGTCCGTTACTCGGAAGTAATCCCGTTTGACGGGTTGTCGGCAACTCACCGATCTGCCCGGTCGTGGGCCAAGTCCCGAGATCCCAGCTTCTGGGAGATGTTTGGAACTACTCAAGGTCCCAAAGCACAATCGGGTCACGACAGCGCTATTCTAGCCGCTTCGCTTTTCGCAAGGATCAAGGGCAATGGCGCGTCATTGGCTTCCCGCTCCCGAGGGATGATCATCTCAACTACCCGATGCTGCGCGTCGCGCTTCGCCTGTAGCCGAGCCTGAGAATAAATCTCCAGTGTGCACCGCAGTTCGCATGACGCATAAGCTCCTGCACTACTTTCACGTTTTCTCCGTTCGCCATCAGCATGGTCGAAAAGCTGTGTCGAAACGTGTGCCAGCCGATGTGCTTCTGAATCCCCGCACGCGCAGCCGCCGGGCGCACCACGCGAGAAAGTAGAATGTCCGGCCAGTACGGGTTTCTGCCCCGACTGCGAGGGCTCGCAAAAACCCAGTCATTAAGCTTGCCGTACACGCTGTCCTGCTTCCAGCTCCAGAGCTCTGAAGCCAGAGTCAGATCCAGGGGCACAGGTTTTCGAGAGGCCTCGGTCTTGCAATTGCCCACAACATTCAGATAGATCGAACGCTGCACATTGATTTGCAATCGTTCAAAATCAATGTCTTCCCACTTGAGTGCAAGCAGCTCGCTGCGCCGCAGTCCGGTGGCTGCATCCAGCAGAACCATCACACGAAAGCAGTGATCGAGTTGGGAAAGCAGCGCTCGCAATTCTTCAGGTTCCAGGTACTCTGGGATGGTTTGACGCTTGGCGGCTTGGCGGACCAGGAGGATAGGGTTCTTGCCCTGCTCCAGCCACTCATATCGGATGGCGTGATTGAACAGGACGCTCATCACATTGCGGATCTTCGCCTTGGTCGAGGGGGCGAGCGGCCCCCCGTCTGCGCGCGTTAGTTGACGAAGCCATTGTTCGACGGCCGTTGTGCGAACCGCCCGGATGTTCAAGCTGCCCCACGCGGGCCTGACCCATCTCGCAAGAAAGTTCTTATAGACGGTTCTAGTGGCGTGTGACTTCCCTACCGCTGCTGGATCAGCGCTGAGTTCCATCCTTGTGTAATGGTCCACTAGGTCGGCGACCGTAACCAATTGTTCTTGCTGACGGTTTCGAGCTTCGTTGATGGACACTCGCAGACCGTTGCTGGCTTGCCATGCCTCTTCAACATTTGAGTATTGCTGAACGGTTCCTATGACCGCCTTGCGGCGCACTCTCTGCCCGGTAAGCTCGATGTCCCACCAAAGAAATTCCCAGCAGTCCGGTCCGGTCTTGCGATGGCCAAGCCGAAGATATCCTCGTTGATAGCGTGCTCGCATTTTGCCTCCTCCGGTGATGTGTACACCGGAGAAAAGGGTATGACTGCGAACCTCAGGAGGGCGACCCGCTCTGTGTTTGCGGTCGTCGTTTGACTTGCAAATGACGTTCGCGCATACCAGGTGCACCCAAATTTTCAACCCACAATCCAACCCACAAAAAGCGATGTCTTGCGCAACTTGCGTGTACTTAGGCAGCCTCCACGCACTTGTAAGTCGTTGTAAAACCTTAATTGACACGGTAGAGGTCAGGGGTTCGAGTCCCCTCGTGCCTACCATATTTTTCTCCGGTGTTTATGCGGGTTTCCGCCTCCCACAGAGCAACGAACCCCGACACAAATAAGGCGCTTACTCCTGATTTACTCCTAACCGAATCACACCGCGATTGGTGCAAAAGGTCTTGCCTTAATGGTGAGCCGGATTCGGAAATCGGAGGTGCTCCTCCCGAACCCGGCGTCGGCGATCGAGCGGCCGAAGATCGCAGCGCCTCCCGACGCTGTTTCGCGAACGGGAGAGCGACGCACTGACACGCGGGATGGGCCTGGATCCCCATGGTCAGTCGGGGATCGGATTCCTCACGCCAGGACGAGACTCTTCCTCTTCGAGCTACCTCGGCGAAAACGCGATCGTTTCATCCCCCTGCCGCGATCTCGACGCGAAGCTGATCGTCGATAAGGTGCCCGTCCACCGGTTCACGATCGCCCGGGTCTGCACTTATCCCACCTCCTTAAGGACCGTCGGAACCGCGCGGTTGGTCCCCCGAGCGACTCCTCTAATTGAACGGGTTCGTTTTCACCTCTTCGACCGCAATGTGCCCGTGCCCGACGATCCGATCGCGCAAAGTCGACGCCGGTCCGGAGGACTTCGACGATCCTTGCGTCGTTTTCGAGCCAGGGGTCATTTCCTTTTCTGGAGGGGTATACGTTCCATTTTTCGACCGTGTTGGCGACGCGATTCGCCAATGTTAACGAGGATCCGGAGGACTTTTTCTTGGCTCGCATCGCGTCTCTCAAAAGGAAACGAAACCCGCAAAAGAAGTTTTTTCACTGGTGTTTGTTCGGGGATCGAATTACCCGTGACCGCCCGCCCGTCGGGAAGGACCCGCGAGCTCGTCGCCAAACCGGAAGATCGAGTCCGGCCGGATAACCTCGGGACGCCCGTGATCTCGCCCAGCGGCCGAGATGCCTCCTCGACCGGACCTCTCCCACATCGGTTTCACCTCAACACACGGCGATTTTTCATCAACTGACAGGAAGTAGACAATGCATAGAGTGGGAAACTCGGAGTAGACGGATGCACGTGCGGTTGGCGTTCCTGATTCTACGAAACGTCCTATAAGCCGACTTCTGGCTCCCTTCATTTTCGGATCTCTTGGCCAGCAGAGGGGCGTATACGCCTGGGACGCAAAGGATAATCGGGTTGTCGGGAGGGGGTAGGACCTGGATCGTTGGGTGGAGGTGCGTCGCCAGAAGGAATTGGAATCGAATGGCGGATGGTAAGAGTGTCAAAGCCAACTAGGATTTCTTTCACCAGCAAGCGCAAGATCTGTTGGCGCTGCTTCACATCCAGCGTCTGCGCACGGGCACGCAGTTTGTTGCGAAATCCACCCAGGCTTTCGGCTAGCTTCAGATACTTGGCTTGGTCTAGCTTTGCCATCTCCAGCAATTGTAATTCTGAGTTCACCGCTTGCGATTGCTGCTTGAGGTTGGGCATTCGCTCGCGCAGTTGTTCCAGGGTGAGCAGCCCGTCTTGATAGGCAGTAATTAAGCGTTCCATTTTGTTGCGCAAACGTGCCTGCTCGCTGCGGAGAATCTCTTTACGTCGCTCGCAGGGATCCGTCTTGCAGGCCGTTTCTCTGCGGCGATCAATCTCGGACTGAATCATCTTCTCGTTTTCCAGCAAGGCGATGATCTGCGTCCAGATGATCTGGTCCAGATGATCTTGCCGAACCGGACGGTTCTCGCACCGTGTACCCTGTGGCCAGCGATATCCATCCGCACCCTGGCATCGGTAGTAATACAACCGGTGCTGGGGTTTCCCCCCGGAAGTCCCGTACATCGCATAGCCACACTGCTCGCACACCAAAAGTCCCTGCAGTAAGCAAGGCCTTTTGGTGCGTCGCGGGGAAAAGTGTTGGTTCTTCTGGAGCTGTTCTTGCGCCAAGGCAAACACCGATTCATCAACCAGGGCGGGGACGCTCACCTCGATCCACTCATTCCGTGGACGCTCACGGTTGACCGTGTCTGGATGCGGCGAACGCTTTCGCTGCCGCAGAAACCGAGTGCTCTGCGGTCGCGGTTGTAGGCCCGTTTTGCCGTAACAAGCCGTTCCTCGGTAAGCCGGATTGCGCAGCATATGCCATATGGTTTGGCGCCGCCAGCCAACCTTTCCGCTGCGGGTGAGAATCTGTCGTTGATTCAGTTGTCGAGCCATGGCATTGAGGCTGAGCTGTTGTTGGGTGTACATCGCAAACACCCAGCGCACCACCTGAGCCTCCGCTTCCACCACTTGGTAATAACCCGCCGAGGCGTCGCTTTTCTTCACGTAGTGGTAGCCGTAAGGGGCCCCGGAAAGCACATTCACCACTCCCTGCTGCGCCTTGTGCCGTTTTCCCCGGCGACTCCGTTCGGCGATTTGGGCACGCTCATACTCCGCTATCATCCCTTGAAACTGCACTACCAGTTGATCCTCGGCGGTGGTCCCGGCTGGGGATTGGAAAAAAACCAAATTCACACCACAACGGGAGAACTCTTCTGCCAGCAAAACCTGATAGGCATACTTACGGCTCAGCCGGTCCGGCGAATACACCAGAACCGCCACCATCTGGCCTTGCGCTGCCAAGTCACGCAACGCCTCTAATCCCGGCCGCACCAGGGTAGCACCGCTATAGCCTTCGTCTTGAAATACCCATTCCGGCGGTACGACGTAGCTGTGCTTCTGGGCGTACTCCATGAGGGCCGCTGTCTGACTGGCAATCGTGTGTTCCTCCTTCTGGCGATCGGAAGAGACTCGGGTGTAGATGGCCGCGGCTTGCGTCATGCAAATTCTCCTGAGGCAAAGTAGTGCCAGGACAACCAATCGGGCGGGCATGGTCGGGGACCAACAGCTGATAAACCTGTTCCAGCTTATCCGGCAACAAACGATCAAATAGATATTGGAACTGAAGTTTGCAGCGGAGGGGACGCCGCTCAGCCACGCCCTCGTCTCCGGGTTAGTAGCGCCGCTAACGCCCGGCTCACGAACTCGCTCAAGGACAAGCCGGCCTCCTGGGCACCAGTCCGAACTTGCTTCACCAATTTGCGAGAAAGCTTCACAGTAAAAGCGATTTTGGTATCGCTCACCGGAACCGGCTGCTTCAGATGCCGCGCTTGTTGCAGATAACGATAGGCCTGGCGTGGAGAGAGGGCGCTGTCTCGCACCATGCGAGAAACGGCATCGGGTAAATGATCGAACTGCCGTAGCAGGTCCCGAGCATGATTGAGACGTTTGGCTTTGAGCCCTTGACTGGCGCGGGACATATGGCATATAAATACAACCGTATATGACATCTGTCAAGTAGATAGGAGGTATCATATGCGGTACCCAATTCGGCGTTCAAATTCGAGATTATCGTTTGCGTTCCAGGAACCTACGCGCCTGAGACGATATTTCCTAATTGACGATACCCCCTCGCGACACCTCTTTGAGCAAGGCCCTTGCCTTCGTGGGAGAAACTCATAATCGAAACGATTCTGGTTCGATGAGCTTGGTAAATTTCCCGATCGCCAATCCCTGCTCGATCAAGGCTCGACTGACTTGACTGACGTGCTACAAAATTCATCCCTCATTGGTTTCACTGCACTGGAGCCGCCCTATGCAGCGGGATAGGCAATCGTGCTCAACAAGGCATTGGCTGACTGGCGGGAGTCGAGCCTGGTATGTTGTGCGACGAGTGGAACATCAGAACGAATCACGCTGGAGTAGTCGGTGCCGCGAGGGATCGGCTCTGGATCGCGAAGATCGTTGAAACGCACATGGCTCGTCCGTCGTGCCGGCACGGTGACGCGATAAGGACCCACGGGTTCCCGCTCTGAGTAATACACGGTTATCTCCACGTGTGCGTCCTGATCCGAGCTGTTGAGCAGGCAGACGGCTTCGTGACTGGTCATTTCCGGCGACGGTCCATGACTTTCCGGCGGAATATAGCCTTCGGCGATGACCCACGTCGTCGCCCCAATTGCTCCACTCACCATTGTCTTTCCTTTCTGCATCGTCCAAAGCCCTGAAATTCACCTGCCGGGCAGCGCAGTGGACAGCGCGTCAACCACCCGTTCCACCGGCCCGGCAGTCAGCGACCAGGGACTGGGTTGCCGGACTACGTGCAGCGGCCCGCGCTTGTCCAGTACTTCATAACTGCTGGCGCCGTCTTTCTCCCGGTAGAAGCGAAGGTCGAACCATGGCTTTTCCCACGTGCAGATTACTGAGGGTGATCTCGGGCAGCCAATCCGGGAGATGCGGATCGACAAACAGCGCGTGCAGCGGCGCATAAGGATAAATTCCCAGCATGCACTGGATGATGGTGAAGACTGGCCGAAGATGACCAGGCCTGCGGCCAGTTCGTTTTGGGATACATTGCGGGAAATGGATGCCGTTCATCCCGCTGGTGTCCGGAAAATACCTCGGGCAAGCGATGGAAATCGAACAGGGCGGCGGCTTCGAACATGCCGCGCGCAATCTTCTCCAAGTCAGCGTGCAGGCCATATCGCATGAAGCCCATGGCGAAGGAACCGTGCTCCACCGGCCAGACCGTTCCGCGATGATAGCTGAAGGGATTGAATGCAGGATGCTTCGCCGAAAGCGTTCGCACGCCCCAGCCGCTAAACATGTCTTCGGCAAGCAGGCGGTCGACAGTTTGCTCGAACCAGCGCCTCATCGACAAGTCCGCAAGCGACACAGTGGCCGGGATTGGAAGCGATGGATTGGATCTGCCGCTTCTTCGGGAATCAAGGCCCAGGGCGAAGTAGCCAAGGTCCTCCATCCAGAACACTTCGTTAAAGCGCTTCTTCAACTCGTTCGCCTGGTGATACAGCAGCTTCGATTCATCTTTTCGGTCGAGCCACCACAGCATCTCCGCCATGTGCAACTTGGAGACGTACACGAACGCCTGCTCCTCGCAAGTTGCAATCGGCGGCTCGACCTGGGTGCCGTCGGCATACACAATCGCATCTCCCGAATCCTTCCATCCCTGATTCTTGACGCCCTGCTCGGAGCGGGTGAGGTACTCGTAGAAACCGTCGCCATCGAGATCGGCCCAATCGTCTTTCCATCGCAGCGCGTCAAGTGCGGGGTCAATCAGCGGACGAATCAGCTCCTTGTCGCCGGTCCAGTGCCAGAGCTCAGCGAGCACGACGGGATAGAAGCCCGAAGTCGTCGCCGAGCCGTAATAGCGCGCGCGAGGATTGAATCCCAGCTTGGCCAGCGGTCCGGTGTGGGCTTCGTGCAGCATGCGTCCGGGCTGCTCGTCGCGCCAATCGTCGACCACTTTGCCTTGCAGACTGGCAATCACCGGCAAAGTGCCGTGCATCATCTGCGTGCTGACCATCGCGGCCTCCCAAGCCACTGTCAGCGTGTCGCGGCCGAACGAGTGCAACGTAGATTGGGATTCCGGCAGCTGGGACCCAGGCGTCTCGTTGCGGTCGAGATCGTGAAGCCGAAGGGCTGCGAGGTCGTGCTTGGCTTGCTCCAAGGCGCCAACCACAACGATTGCCGTAAGAGTATCTGCTTGCGGGCGCAGTGAACGAGGTGGCTTCGTCCAGAAAGCCGGGCGCGATTGACGTCGCAAGGATTCTTGGTTGACTCAAAGGCATAGCAGTCATAAGGCGGCGATGTGGGCTCGTCTTCCACGTGCGGGTGCATGCGAATACAGGCGTGCCAGCATTGGAACGGCATGAGCGAGACATGAAAAGAGATGACAGTTGTCCGAATAGCGCGGTTGGGAGTCGCAGTTGGCGATTTCGATGACAATGGAACGAAGGATGCAGCCGTCGCCTACATCTCCCTGGTGCTCATAATGGTGGTGGGAGCGATAGTCGAACCGGAGCTCCCAATTGCCCTGCTGCTTGCGTTGCCACGAGCGTGTGAGTTCTCCGAACTGCCGACGCTGTTTGATGTCTCTTCCTGGTCGGCAAAATCGGCATCCAATTCCAGTTTGAAGCTCAAATTCCGTTGGCTTCCTGAGTGAAATTCGTGACATCGACATCTTCGTGAACCCCACATCCAACAGAGCGCGAGAGCCGCAGTTCCACGGATTTCTCCGAGGCTTCCGACATTTCTCCGCTGCCGCGGTCATTCTCGCCAGAGCTCAAGCTTGTGCGGCAACTGAATGTAGTAGCCGAGCCAGGAGTGTTGCTCGACGTTGGACAAGAGCGACCGCGAGCGGCTCCGCGCCATCAATGAGCCAGCGATAGCAGGAAAGCATGCGGGTCTGGTGGACGAAAAGACCATTCGCTGTTTCCGGTGGGATAAATCCGTTCAGGTTGGTGGACAGCACGCTGCGTCCCTGGCTGACTTCGAAGCTGTCTTCCCGCGGATGAAGTCGTACCAGCTTTCTCGGCCTGCTGCGCGAAGCGCTACTGGGAATATGGTTGCCGACTTCGGTTCGACATGCTTAACTTGAAACCGCTAGGCCGCCCTCCTGAGTGGCAATGGCTTGCTTTCTGCCTTTGGTCGTGATCATCTCGAAGATCGCCGCCAGCGCCCTAAAGCTGCGATCGCAAGCCACTTCCAGTGCGTCTCAGCCAACAGCTCCAAGCTTTGATCGCGGGCGCGATCGATCGAAGTTCCATGAGCGCCGTGATCGCCGGCTACAGGCTTCCAAAGATTGTTGGCGCGATTGGGATCTTCGCGAGCCGTCATGCTGCTGCGAGTCATAGCCGGTACGTGCGAGATAGTGATCGGCGAACGAAGGCGCAATCTTGTTGCCCACCACCGCCTCTACCACCGACCATGCTGCGAAATATCTCGCCGCTTCGCGGGATGATGAGCCGCATAGTAAATGGCGCGCGCCGCAACTTCGGGCTGGTAGATCGGCGGCACCGGCTGCGCTTTGTCGGCAGCCGGCTCTTCACCCAGCCGAACTGTGGCGTGTTCAGCGCGGGCATCTGCACCATCGTCGTCTGCACCTTGCTGTGGTCGTGCAGACAGTTCCGTGCGCAGCGATGCGAAGAATCCCAGCACCGCATGCTTGGAGGCGCAATAGGCCGCCTGCAAGGGAATGCTGCGGTAAGCCAGCGCCGATCCGACATGAACGATCGTCCCGCGGTCGCGCGGCAGCATACGCTTCAGCGCCGCTAGCGTCCCGTACACGTATCCCAGGTACGTGACCTTGCGTGACGCGCTCGAACTCCGCGGCAGTCATCTCCTTGATGGGCGAGAACACGGAGGTCATCGCATTGTTGATCCAGATGTCGATGGGACCGAGCTTCTCTTCCACCTGTTGCGCCGCATCCTCCACCTGCTCGCGTCGGCGACATCGGTGGGCAGGACCAAGGGCTTTGCCGCCCATCGACTCGACCTCGCGCCGCGCTCCTTCCAGGCCATCCTTGCCGCGGGCGATCAGGCCGATCCACGCGCCATGCCTGGCAAACTCGCGAACCGTGGCGCGTCCAACTCCGGCGGACGCGCCCGTGATGACTACGACTTCATGCTTTCTTCTTCATCCTTCACGCTCCTACACCAGTTCGCGAACTTTGTCCGAGGCTACCGTGAGGGCGATCTTGCTGCGGTTGGGCTCGCCGCGGGCCAGCGATTGGGCGAAATCGCAGCGCCTGGTCCGCCTTGACTCTTGCCCGGCAACGGCGGCTCGAACGGATCCACCACCGCTTCCAGGATTGCCGGACCAGGTGCGTTCAGAAACTGCTCAACAGTTTGGCCGCAGTTCTTCGGATCGTCGACGCTGTAGCCCACGCCGCCGCAGGCATGTGCAAAGGCAGCGAAGTCGATCGGGCTGAGGTCCACCCCATACTCCGGATTGCCGAGAAACACCATCTGTTCCCACTTGATCTGTCCCAGGGTATTGTTCTTGATGATGACGACCTTGATCGGCAGCTTGTATTTCACAGCCGTGGAGAAGTCGGCCATCAGCATGGAGAATCCGCCATCGCCGACGAAGGCGACACACTGCCGATCGGGATAGGCCAGCTGCGCAGCAAGCGTATAGGGCAATCCCGGCGCCATAGTCGCCAGGTTGCCGGAGAGGCTGTACATCTGGCCTCGCTTGACGGGAATCTCGCGCGCCCACCAAGTGGCGATGGTGCCGCTGTCGCAACTCACGATGGCATCGTTGCGCAGACGCTTGCCGAGCTCCCAGGCAACCACCTGCGGCTTCATCGGCTTGTCCATGCGGGTGGCTCGCGTCTCTATGACCTGCCACCAATCCTTCATGCCGGACTGCGCCATTTCCAGAAAGCTGCGATCGTCTTTCTTCTTCAGCAGACGGAGTCAGGTTTTCCAGCACCGTGCTGGCTGTCGCCAACCAGTCCGACGTCGACCGGGATAGCGCAATCCGATCCGCATGGGATTGATGTCAATCTGAACGCCTTTGGCCTGGTCGGGCTTGGGCAGATATTCGAGATACGGGAACGACGTGCCAACCATCAACAGCGTGTCGCACTTCTCCATCGCTTCTTGCGAAGGCGCGGTGCCGAGCAGTCCGATGGAGCCGGTGGTGTAAGGACTGTCATCGGGAACGACCGCTTTGCCCAGCAGTGGTTTGACGATTGGCGCGGCCAGCAACTCCGCGATTTGTTCAAGCTGATCCCCGCAGCCCAATGCGCCGCGGCCTGCCAGGATCGCAACTTTTTTCCCGGAGTTCAGAATGTCCGCTGCCTGCTGAAGCTCGAGACTGCTCGGGGATTTTGTAGCTGCGCGTGCGAACGTCGCTGGTGTGGTCCTGGATATTTCGCTTCGAACGCTCGCGCTTCTTGACTTCCTGTTCCTGAAAGTCGACAGGAATGGTGATATGCGCTACGCCGCCGTAAGAAATCGCAGTGCGGCAAGCCAGGTCGATGACATTCTCAACATGCGTGGCTCCCATGATGCGCTCGTTGTAGACGCAGACATCCATGTAAAGCTTGTCGAGCGCGACATCCTGCTGGGTGTGGGTTCCGATCAGGTCGTGGAATTGCAGGCCTGTGATAGCCAGCACCGGCGCGCCGTCCAGCTTCGCGTCGTAAAGGCCATTCAGCAGGTGAATTCCTCCGGGACCGGAGGTGGCGAGGCAAACGCCGAGTTTGCCCGTGTACTTGGCGTAGCCGCAGGCCATGAACGCGGCGGTTTCTTCGTGGCGCACATGAATGAAGCGAATTTTGTCCTGACGCGTGCGCAGCGCCTCCATGATGCCGTTAATACCGTCTCCGGGCAGCCCGAAGACCATTTCGACACCCCAGTCGATCAGCGATTCCACGAGCACATCTGAAGCATTCACGATTGCAGATTCCTTTCTCAGGATTGCGGTTTGCGTTGGCCGTTCTCTCACATGGATGCCGGCGGTCGCATGTCCTGTTTGCTGCGAAACAGGCTTCTGAATTCCAGACACAGAAATGCGTTCCCCGCAGAGTACAGGGGTGACTAAGCCGATTCTTTGCAGCTCTATGCGCTGTAACAAAAACTCTACGGCTGCGGGCCGGAACTGGGATAACCTCGCCTGTGCTGGCCGTCATCATTACAAGTGAATGTGATCTCAAGCGTCCGAGCTAATGTTTCCATCAAGACGTGAGGATTCCATGAGGAGCCGTTCTTATCAGGTTCCTCTCGAACGCTTGGCTGTCTCCAGCTTACACCGTGCCGACGGATTTGCCTGAGTCGGACGGCACGCTCGAATGGGACAACACGACTCTGGTGCTGGTGCAGGCCGCGGCGGCGGACAAGACCGGCCTCGGTTACACCTATGCCGATTCAGCGACTGCTACGCTGATTCACGACACCTGGCGAAGCTGCTGATTGGGACGGATGCGATGGCGCCCGCCATCGGCCTACATGTACCATGTGGCGAGCGAATCCGTAACCTCGGGCGGCCGGGAATCTGTTCAATGGCCATTTCAGCGGTGGATTGCGCGCTATGGGATTTGAAAGCGAAGCTGCTGGAGTTGCCGCTGGTTACGCTGCTGGGACAGGTTCGGGCGGGAGCTCCAATCTATGGCAGTGGCGGATTTACTTCCTACTCCGATCATCAACTTGCGGCGCAACTCGGTCGGGATGGGTAAGCGAAGGCATTCCGCGAGTAAAGATGAAGATTGGCCGCGATGCAAAGAGAGACGTGCAGCGCGTCGGCGTCGCTCGTGATGCAATCGGGCCGTTCGCGCCGAGTTGTTCGTCGACGCCAATGGCGCTTACAGCCGCAAGCAGGCTATCGCGCAGGCGGAAATCTTCACCGAATACAACGTGAGCTGGTTCGAGGAGCCGGTATCGTCCGACGATCTGGAGGGTCTGCGGCTGGTTCGCGACCGTGCGCCCGCCGCAATGGACATCGCTGCCGGCGAATACGGATACGACATTTTCTATTTTCGTCGCATGCTTGCTGCCGGAGCGGTGGATGTGCAGCAGGCGGATATTACGCGCTGCGGCGGCGTGACCGGCATTCTGCAGGTGGCGCATTGTGCGAAGCGTATAACCTGCCGCTTTCCGGCCACACCGCCCCGGCGCTCCATACCCACGTCGGGTTGCGCGATACCGGCTTTTCGAAATCTGGAATATTTTCATGATCACGTTCGCATCGAACGCATGTTCTTCGATGGTTTTCCGCAGCTTGTCAATGGCGAACTTCGTCCTGACCTGTCGCGGCCGGGAATAGGATTGGAGCTAAAGACGCGCCGATGCGGCAACGGTATGCCGCGTGAAGGAGTAATACATGTCTGCCAGCAAAGATACCTGCTGATTTCACCCGACGAACTCAAGAACAGCCCATGCGAATCCGCGCATCGCGAGTTGGTCCGTCGGCGAGGTAGACATCGACGGACTCGAAGCTGAGCTACGAGCGAATGTGGAAGGCGAGGTCCGCTTCGATCCCGGGCAGCAAGGCGATGTATGCGGTCGATGCCTCCAATTACCGGCAGGTGCCGATCGGCGTGGTCATTCCGCAAATCGAAAGAAGACGTGGTGCATGCGGTCGCCGCCTGCCGCAAAGTTCGGCGCGCCCGTCCTGTCGCGCGGCGGGGGCACAAGCCTCGCCGGTCAATGCTGCAATGTTGCCATCGTCATCGACTGGTCGAAGTACATGCACGGCGTGCTGGAGGTGAATACCGCCGAGCGCTGGGCCGCGTCTTGCCGGGAACAGTTTGCGATGAGTTGCGCGATCGGGTGAT
Organism: uncultured Acidobacteriaceae bacterium; assembly: GCA_963782275.1. Lineage (GTDB taxonomy): Bacteria > Acidobacteriota > Terriglobia > Terriglobales > Acidobacteriaceae > Bog-257. Next base: position 1,213,229 of record CAWAJA010000022.1, read on the forward strand.
GCAAGAGAGCGATAACTTGCTGACCTGGGGACCGGATCCCGCGACCCACAACCATTGTTGTTTCGGCGGAATGATCGGCAACAACTCCTGCGGCGCGCACGCCCAGATGTCGGGCAAGACGGAGGACAACATCGAAGAGCTGGAGGTGCTGCTTTACGACGGCACGCGCATGAACGTGGGATGGATGAACGATGCGGAGATGGAGCGATCGCAGCCGGCAGAGCGGGCGCATCGGCGACATTTACCGCAATCTGAAATCGCTGCGCGAACATTATGCCGATCGCTGATTCGTGAGAAGTATCCGCCGATTCCTCGCCGTGTCTCCGGTTACAACCTGGACCAATTGCTTCCGGGAGAAGACGGCCGATTCAATGTCGCGCGCGCGCTGGTGGGCAGCGAAGGCACGCTGGTGACGGTGCTCGAAGCCAAATGCAAGCTGATCGATGCCAGAGCGCAGCGCGTAATCGTGATGCTGGGCTATCCCGACGTCTACGAGGCGGCCGACCACGTCACGCGAAATCACTGCCATTTCAGCCGACCGCACTCGAGGGTATCGATTACCGGCTCTACGAGAACATCGAAAAGAAGGGTGGGCCGCACCGGCGCTTCCTGGGCATGATGCCGGAGGGAAAAGGCTGGCTGATGGCGGAGTTCGGCGCCGACAGAAAAGAAGATGCGCTGGACCTTGCACATCGCGTGATGGACATGCTCAAGAGCAAGTCCGGCGCGCCCAGCATGAAGCTATATCACCGAAAAAGAGGACATGGCGCATCTCTGGGAAGTGCGCGAGTCCGGACTCGGCGCTACGGCGTTCGTTCCCGGCGAGCCCGATACCTGGCCCGGATGGGAAGACTCAGCCGTGGCGCCGGAGAAGCTCGGCGGATATCTGCGTGATCTTCGCGCGCTGTACAACAAGTACGAATACAATCCTGCGCTCTACGGCCACTTTGGGCAGGGCTGCGTTCATTGCCGCGTCGATTTCGATCTCACCAGCGAGCCGGGAATCAGGAAATGGCGCTCGTTCATGGAGGAGGCGACGGACCTGTGCGTGAAATACGGCGGCAGCCTCAGCGGCGAGCACGGTGATGGACAGGCTCGCGGCGAGTTCCTCAACAAGATGTTCGGCGAAGAGCTGATCCAGGCATTTCGCGAGTTCAAGTCCATTTGGGACCCCGAATGGAAGATGAATCCCGGAAAAGTCGTGGAGCCTTACCGCATGGATGAAAATCTGCGCCTGGGCACTGATTACCAGTCCGTGGGAACCGGAGACTCACTTCAAGTGGCCAGAAGATCGCGGCAGCTTCGCTCATGCGACGTTGCGCTGTGTCGGGATCGGCAAATGCCGCCGCAAATGCGGCAAAAAAGCCGAAGACGACACGATGTGCCCCAGCTTCATGGTGACGCATGAAGAGCGCCACACCACCCGCGGACGCGCTCATCATCTTTGGGAGATGCTGAACGGCGATGTCATCACCGACGGCTGGCGCGATGACAGCGTCAAGGAGGCGCTCGACCTTTGCCTCGCCTGCAAAGGCTGCAAGGGCGATTGCCCGGTCAACGTGGACATGGCGACCTACAAGGCGGAGTTCCTTTCCCACTACTGGGAAGGACGCCTGCGTCCGCGCCATGCTTACGCCTTTGGATTGATCGATCAGATGGGCGCGCCTGGCTTCCCTCGCTCCGGGATTCGTCAACCTGTTCACGCAATTGCCGGTGCTGAACACCGTGGCCAAGAAAGCTGCCGGAATGCCGACCGGGACGCCAGATTCCTGCTTTCGCGCCGGAGACATTCAAGTCATGGTTTCGAAAGCGTGGGCCGCGCAACCAGGGCCAGCCAAAGGTCATTCTCTGGCCCGACACCTTCAACAATTACTTCTTGCCCGAGACCGCACAGGCTGCGGTGGAGGTGCTGGAGCACTTCGGCTATCAGGTCGCGGTCCCGATGCAGCACCTATGTTGCGGAAGGCCGCTCTACGACTACGGTTTCCTCGATCTTGCCAAAAACTACTTGACTAAAGTTCTCGATGCGCTGGCGCCGGAAATCGATGCGGGCACTCCGATGGTGGTACTGGAGCCGAGTTGTTGCTCGGTGTTCCGCGATGAACTGAACGGGCTGATGCCGGAGTCGGAGCGCGCGCATCGTCTCATGGAGAACACATTTCTCCTTTCGGAGTTCCTGGAGCAAAAGGTCGAGGACTATGACCCGCCCAAGACTGAAGCGGAAGGCTATCGTGCAAGGCCACTGCCATCACAAGGCCATCATGCGCCTGTATGACGATGAGGCGGTAATGAAGAAGATGGGGCTCGATTTTCAGGTACTCGATTCGGGTTGCTGCGGCATGGCCGGCTCGTTTGGATTCGAGGAGGACAAATACGAGGTATCAATGAAATGCGGCGAGCGTGCGCTGTTCCCCGCAGTCCGCAAGGCCGGGAATCTCGACCATCGTGATGGCTGATGGTTTCAGCTGCAGGGAACAAGTACAGCAGGACACGCCGCGACATGCGTTACATCTCGCTGAGGTGATGCAGATGGCTCTGCACGACGGTGACGGAGCGCGCCATATGTATCCGGAGGCAGAGCTCGTAAGAAACCGGACCGCAGGCCAGCAGCGGTCGATGAAGCGTGCCGCCATCGTAACCAGCCTGATGATTGCAGGCGGCGCCCTCCTTTTGCTTAGTACTCGTCGAACGAAGTGGAAACTGCCGGTTCTTTTTTGAAGAAGACAGAAACGCAGTGGCCGAGACGACGTCGTTGTCACTGGCGGTGACACTTTCGGGTCGGGCGCTGCGTCTAGGGCGTGTGAAAACATCGTCTCAGGCGCGTAGACTGCCTTAACGCAAAAGGTAACTTCCATTTTGAACGCACCGTGAGGTATCGCAGGGGTAATGGATGAAGACCAAGAAGTGCTTGACTTGTGACATAAATGGGCGTATCTATCTGTCAAATGATTCGCGCCAGCCATATCCAAAAGGCCGAACGGCTCAACTTGGCCCGCACCCTTCTGCAGCGGTATCGGCATTGGCCCGAGGTTGCCCAGCAATTGGCCCGGAATTGCTCCATCTCCGAGCGCCAGGCCTATCGCTACCTCCAGCAGGCACAGCGACTCAAGCACCCAGTCCCGGTCGGCGATGTCAAAGTGTCCTTCACCGTCAAGCTTTCGCGCCGTCTCGTACAGCGACTCCGCGCCTACGCCGCTTCGACCGGATTGACCTTGAGCGAGATCGCCAGCCGTGCCTTCTCGACGGTACTGCACCGCGGGGGAGGTCGTGGCTGACCCGACGTCCCGTCAGTCACGAACCGTCCATCTGGAATACCGCTTCGACCGATTATTGCCGGACAAGTTGGTTCAGGCCTACGAACTGCTCGCGTCGGACCGGTGCTGGTCGATTGCTCCAAGCCCGCAGCCCGCAAGCTGCCAGGAGGTGGTGAATGAACCAACCGGCCGCCCTCTACGCCCGTGTATCATCCGATCGGCAAAAGGAGAACCACACCATTGCCAGCCAGGTTGCGGCGTTGACGCAATTCGCCGAGACCAACGGATACCTGGTCCCGCCCGAGTGGCAGTTCCAGGATGATGGCTATAGTGGCGCCACCTTGGTCCGTCCTGGTTTGGAGGCATTGCGGGACCTCGCGGCGGAGGGACAGATCCAAGCCGTTCTTATCTACTCGCCTGATCGCTTGTGTCGGAAATATGCCTATCAAGTGCTGCCGAAGAGTTGGCCCGCTGTGGAGTAGAGCTGATCTTTCTGCGAGCGCCCTCCGGCGCTACGGCCGAAGATCAGTTGCTGGTCCAGTTTCAAGGGATGATTGCAGAATACGAACGGGCGCAGATTGCCGAGCGTTCTCGCCGTGGCAAGCGGCACCACGCTCAGCAAGGCTCGATCAATGTGCTGTCGGGCGCCCCCCTACGGCTATCGGTACGTGAAGAAGACGGATACTTCGGCGGCCTACTACGAAGTGGTGGAGTCCGAGGCCGAGGTGGTGCGTCTCATCTTCGATGCCTACACGCGGCAAAGCCTCAGCATTGGCGCCATCGCCGGCTTACTCAACCAACGCGAGGTGCCGACGCGGACGCGACATAGTCGATGGGAACGCCCCACCCTCTGGAGGATGCTGCATAACCCGGCTTACGCAGGCCATGCCTTCTATGGCAAAACCGAGCTTCGTCCGCGTCGGCAAATCACACGCCGCCTGCGGCAGCGTGGCCTGTGCAGCCGTGACAGTTCGTTTCGGGAACGGCCTCGTCAAGAGTGGATCGAAATCCCTGTACCGGCTTTGGTCAGCGAAGCAACCTTCGCTCTGGCGCAAGAGCAATTCGAGAAGAATAAGAAGTTTTCTCCCCGACGTACCATCGAACCATACTTGTTGCAGGGGCTGTTGGTCTGTCAGCGTTGTGGTTATGGACTCTACCGAGCTTCGACGCGAACTTCCAAGCGCACGATCTACTACTATCGCTGCTTGGGACGGGATGGCTACCGGCATCTGAAGGGTGCGGTTTGCGACAACCAGCCGGTTCGTCAGGAGCAGCTCGATGCGGTAGTGTGGCAGGAGATTGTGCGGCTGCTGGAAGATCCCAGCTTGCTGCAGGCGGAGTTAGATCGCCGGCTGCAGGCAGCCCAAACCACCGATCCCCTGAAGCGGCGCGAAGACGCGCTCCGTCGCGACCAAGCGCGCTTGACCAAGAGCATGGAGCGGCTGCTGACCGGGTACCAGGAGAACCTGATCACGTTAGAAGAACTCCGCTGCCGCATGCCGGAACTGCGCAAGCAGCAGCGGGCAAACGACGCGGAATTGCAATCGCTGGAGATGTCCGCTGTCGACCCAACCCGTAATCTACGTCTGGTGGAAACCCTCGCCGAGTTTCGCACACGACTGGGCGCCAGAGGCAACGTCCTGGAAGTGGCAGAGCGTCAGAGAGTCGTACGGCTGCTGGTGCAGGAGATCCTGGTGCGCAGGGACAACATCACAATCCGCCATTCCATTCCCACGCCGGCTTCTTCGCCCGACTCGAATGATCGAGTTCGGCCAAGCCGTGAACCGCCCGACCCCAATACCGGCTCATGTTACCTTTTGCGTTCAAACAGTCTATGCTCCGGGACTTGCCAAGCATGCGAAGCACGTCCCGCTAAACGACAGAGTGGCGAATTGGGTCAAAGAGGAATCCTGACAAGGGACTTATGCCTGATTGTCCACGGGGTTGCTGACGAACCGGACGGAACCGTAATGCGACACCTCCACAACCCCGTTTCTGGACAACGGCTGGCCCATTTGGCGACGCCTAACTTAATTGGAGCAATCGATTGACAACCTTCAACTCCGCAACAGGTCAGTCATACCACACCTGGCGGCGATCTTTCGGAGTATCTTCGCCCCCACCGCTCTGGGTTTACCCACGGGTCGTTGCGCTTGTTCTTCGGCGAGTTGGGATTCGGACACGGCACTTATGGCGAGAATTTTCCCGGCGTGATCTAACTTCACTTCCACGGTTAGTCCCGGTTTGGGAGGTACTTCAGACTTCCAGACGCCTTCGAGGCAGAGCCAGTACTGCCGACCTTCGATCATGAGCAGATCGGGTCCGGTGGTGGGAACCCGCAAGACATTGCCGCGCTTCTGCATGCCGCTTTCCTGCAAATCAGAGAAAACGCAGTGGTACTGGTGCTGCTCCAAGTGCTAGGCTCTTAAGCACTGGACGCCACGCATTCATTTGGCATTGCGCAAAGGGTGAGGGAAAACCGTCATGCCGCGTCGAAATTCTCTGCGCGCTCCTGCGTTCGGCCAGGACGGAATTGACCAGACAGCGAAGGAAAGACAAGCTTTCGACCAGCTTTTCAGTCTGGCCTACGAGGAGTTGCGCCGGCTGGCTTCGAGCATCAAACGCGGAGATCCAAGCATCACGCTTAGTCCCACGGCGTTGGTGAATGAAGCGTGGCTGAAACTGGCGAAAGCGCCCAATCTCGCAGCCACTTCGCGGCTACATTTCAAGCGCATTGCGGCCCGGGCCATGCGCCAATTGCTGGTCGAGGCCGCGCGGCGGCGCAATGCGCATAAACGGGGCGGTGACGGGGAAGTCATCTTCGTTTCATTCGACGATTCTCTCGATCGCGCAGCAAGTGGCCAGGAAAATCTGTTGGCGCTCGACTCGGCCTTGACCGAACTTGCTCGCCTGGCGCCTCGCCAGGCCCTAATCGTGGAGAGCCGGTTTTTCGGTGGACTTGAGGTCAGCGAAATTTCAAACCTGATTGGTGTTTCGGAGGCCACGATCTTGCGCGACTGGCGAGCGGCCAAGGCTTGGCTGGGACAAACGCTTCGCCGGGCCGGGTAACTGTGACTTCCCCAACAGTGACTGGGGACTGAGCTATGGATAGTGCACGCTTGCACCAAATCCAGAGTATGTTTCATGATGCAGCAGACTTGCCCCAGGCCGACCAAAGAGCGTTTCTGGAGGCGGCATGCGACGACAAGGAACTCATCGTCGAGGTTCTGGCCATGCTGGAGCAGGACGCGAGCGGCGACTCGCTGCTCGATCGCAATATAGCTGACATCGCGCAGGAGACGCTTGCGAAGTCCCTTCCCATTTCACTGATTCCCAAAGAATTCGGTCCGTATCGAATCTTGAAGTTGCTGGGTGAAGGCGGAATGGGAGTCGTCTATCTCGCGGAGCGTGATGACCTTGGCACTCAGGTCGCGGTCAAGGTCCTGCGTGACGCCTGGCTTTCCCCGGCCCGCCGCGAACGCTTTGCCAGCGAACAACGGACCCTCGCACAATTAAATCATCCATCGATCGCTCGGCTCTACGACGCAGACACAGCGGATGATGGGACTCCGTGGTTCGTGATGGAGTACGTTGACGGCATTCCTCTCACTCAGTATTGCCGGCAGCATAAGTGCTCGGTTGAACAGCGTCTTCAGCTATTTCGGTCGGTGTGTGAGGCTGTTCAGCACGCCCACGGTCACACCGTTATCCACCGTGACCTTAAGCCGTCCAACATCCTCGTCAAGAGCGATGGCTCGGTCCGCCTGCTTGATTTCGGCATTGCCAAACAACTGGAGAGTCTGGAGCTGCAAGTGGACCAGACGATAACTGGACTGAGGCTGATGACACCGGCATACGCGTCGCCGGAACAGATTCGCGGCGATCGAGTTGGAGTCAGTACCGACGTTTATTCCCTTGGAGTCATTCTTTACGAGCTTTTGACCGGTCAGCTCCCCTTCGACCTGTCCGGTCTGACCCCCGCAGAAGCCGCCACCGTCATCGCCGAGCATGAGCCGGGCAAGCCATCTGTGGCGATTAGGCGCACCACCGACGCTGAGGCCAACTTCCACTCGCTATCGTTGAGCACGATCGCCTGGGCCGATCTCGATGTGCTCTGTCTCAACGCCATGCACAAGGACCCCTTGCGCCGCTACCAGTCGGTGGAAGCTTTGATCCGCGACATTGACCATTACTTGAACGGTGAACCTTTGGAGGCGCGGCCCGACGCGTGGCCGTACCGGATACGCAAGTTTGCCCGGCGGAATCGGCGCGCAGTTGCAGCAACCGCCGTGACTTTCTCAGTGATTGTCGGACTCGTCATCTTCTTCACGGTGCGGCTGGCCAGGGCACGCGACGCTGCGCTCGCGGAAGCGGCCCGCACGCAGCGCATTCAGCAATTCATGACCAACCTCTTCCAAGGCGGAGATGCAGCGGCCGGGCCCTCCGACTCCTTGCGCGTGATCACCATCGTTGACCGGGGAGTGCAGGAAGCAAAAGCCCTCAACAGTGACCCCAAAGTACAAGCCGAGCTCTACCAGAACCTCGGCGGTATCTACCAGAAACTCGGCAGGTTCGAACAAGCAGACTCGTTACTACGTTCAGCCCTCGATCAACGCAAGCGGTTATTCGGAGCAGATAGCGCGGAAGTAGCCGAGAGCCTTGCTGCGCTAGGTTTGCTCCGGTCCGATCAGGCGCATCTGGAGGAGGCCGAGCAACTGGTTCGGGAGGGCCTGGCAATGGCCAAGCGCCACTTACCGCCGAATCATCCGGCGCTTGCAAGAGCTACCCTCGCCTTCGGAAAAGTGCTGGCGGAACGCGGCTCCTACGATCAAGCGATTGCTGCTCTGGATGAGGCCGTGCGGCTGCAATCGGCTCGCGGCGTGACGCCTGCCGACCTGGCCACCAGTCTCTCCACTTTGGCCGATGCGCACTACTCTGCCGGACACTACGAGGTTTGCAAGCCCTTGTACGCTCGCGTCCTGGAGATGCACCGCCAGATCTATGGCGAGCGCCACCCGCTGATCGCCGATGATCTCGGAAGCCTGGGCGCGGTCCAGCGCGACCTGGGTTATTACAGTGAAGCCGAACGATTGGATCGGCAAGCGCTCGATATCGTGCAGTCTTACTACGGCAATAACCACCCCAAGACGGCCTCCCGCTTGACCGCCCTGGCGGAGAGCTTGACGTATCAGAAGAAGTATGACGAGGCCGTCTCCGCCCTCGATCAGGCGCTTGCCATTCAGGAACGCGTCTATGGTCCGGTGCATCCATCCGTGGCTGACATACTCAACGAACTGGGGAACGTGGCTTCTATGCGTGACCAGTTGGATGAAGCGGAAACGCGATTCGAACGAGCGGCTGACATTTATCGCGCCGTCTACGGTGACCACCATTATCTGGTCGCAATAGCACTGTCCAACGTGGCGGGCATCTCCATGGACAAAAAGGACTACCCGCGCGCGGAGCAACTTTTTCGCGACGTAATCCGCCGCTATAAGGAAACGCTCCCCGCTGACAACGTAAACCTTGCCATTGCGCATATTAAGTTGGGGCGGACGCTGCTCCGCCAGAATCGTTATAAGGACGCCGAGTCGGAGACACTCTCCGGCTATGCGATCGTGGCCAAACAAAGCAGCCCGTCGACCAGTTTCATCCGTGCCGCGCGAAAAGACCTCGCGGCCGAATACGAAGCTCTCAATCAGCCGCAGGAGGCCGCACGATTTCGGGCCGAGCTTGCGGATGCCACGGGAAATTCCTCCACCGCCAAGTAGCGACATAGCCTCGACTTATTTGGCCGACTCCTCTTTGCTCGCCTGACTGTTAGCTCCCAAAACCATTTTGTTTCGCGATTATTAGAGAATCGCATGACGGTTTTTGCTTGGGGTTTACGCAATGCGAAGTGAGCACAAAACGTCTGGAGCCAGGGCGGAGCGACGGGACAGCAGGCTGGTCCCCTCCGCGCTACTCAGCGACGCAAATCGCACGAAATGGAGCATTGATGTGAGAAATCCTGCCTCGAACCCCAATCGATTCAATCTCTTCGCTATCATCGCTCTGGCCTTTGTCTTTACACTGCCGAGCCCGCTCCATGCGCAGACATTCCAAACGGTTCCAGCACTGGCATTCACCAAAGCGTTCGCCGGGGCCGAGCCGCTGCCGCAGGTTCTGACAATTGCGTACACCGATAACTCGACGGTCCGCTTCAGTGCGAGCGCGTCGACGAACAGCGGCGGCAACTGGCTGTCGATTTCTCCCGGGGGCAGCGGGTGCTGCTTCACGCCGCTGGCCATTTCGGTGATCGTGACCGCAGGCAACTTGGCTGCCGGTACCTACCAGGGTCAAGTCGTAATTACCAACTTCTCCAATGGCAACATCAACATGACCATCCCGGTTACGCTCACGGTAGCGGCGTCGGGCGCCACGTTCTTCGACGACCTTCCGGGGAAACTGAGCTATTCATTCGCGCCGAGCGGCACTCCCACCCCGCAGTCGATTCAGATACGAAATGCGGGGTCCGGAACGTTGAACTGGACCCTTACCAGGAGCACTGCCGATGGCGGAAACTGGCTGAGAGCAAGCGTTTCGAGCGGGGCAGCGCCATCCACTATCACCATCCGCATTAACGCAGCCAGCCTCCCCGGAGGAGGCGCGTCGCCGGGGACCTTCGTGGGTCAATTGCTATTCCAGACGTCAGGTGACAGCGTCACCATTCCGGTGGCGGTGACCGTCGGCCCCACCGTGTTTACCCAGATGAATCCGCTCAACTTCACCATGGCGTTTGGCGGAGCCAATCCTCTGTCTCAAGTCATCAACATCGCCACGAATGACAACTCCAGCATTCGCTACAGTGCGTCGGTAGCGACCGCGAAGGGAGGCAAGTGGTTAGCCATTTCCCCGAGCGGCAGTGGCTGCTGCTTCACACCGCTGGCGAATACCGTCAGCGTAAACGCAGGTTCGATTGCCGCGGGAGCCTATACCGCAGAGATCATCATCACCGAGTTCGCCAATCCTGGCCGGGCGATGGTAGTGCCTGTCACACTGACGGTCGTTTCGTCCGGAGCGTTCTTCGCCGACCTTCCTGGTCAGATGAGCTTCTCCATGAAGACAAACGGCACGACCGTAACGTCGCAGACAATTCAGGTCGCAAATGGAGGTGCCGGTACTCTGAACTGGACCCTGACCAGCAGCACCGCCGATGGCGGCAATTGGCTCAGTGAGACTCCGGCTAGCGGGACTGCGCCTTCGGCGGTTTCGGTAGGAGTCGATGTCAGCCAACTGCCCGGAGGAGGAGCCCTGCCGGGCGAATATATCGGTCAACTCGTCTTCCAAACCACTGGAGACACCACCACCGTTCCCGTGACAGTCACTGTAGGAGCCGCAGCGTTTAGCCAGTTGAACCCGATCAGCTTCACCATGCCGTTCGGGGGAGCTAATCCCTTGCCGCAGATCCTGAACGTCTCCGCGATCGATAACTCGACAATTCGATTCAATGCCTCAGCCGCGACTGCCACGGGTGGTAATTGGCTGTCAATCTCTCCTTCGGGCAGCGGTTGCTGTTTCACACCGCTAGCCATTGCTGCCAAGGTGAACGCCGGCTCGCTCGCCGCGGGAACATACACAGCCGAAATCATTTTCACCGAGTTCGCCAACCCAGGACGGTCGATGGTCGTGCCCGTCAACCTTACAATCGTCGGCGGTGGCTCGTTTTTTGACAATCTGCCCGGCGGATTGAGCTTCTCCTTCCAGACGGGCGGCGTCGCCACCCCACAGATCGTGCAGATCGGGAACGGCGGAACCGGCACCTTGAACTGGACCGTTGCATCCAGCACAGCCGATGGCGGCGCCTGGCTGACGGCAACGCCGTCGAGTGGAACCGCCCCTTCGATCGCTACCATCTCGGTCACGCCTGCAAATCTACCTAACGGAGGACTCATCGCCGGGACCTTCACCGGTCAGGTGGTTTTCCAGACAGCGGGTGACATCACCACTGTGCCGGTAACGGTCACAGTTGGAACTGCCGTGTTCACTCAGATGAATCCGGTCGGCTTCACCATGCCGTTCGGAGGCGCGAATCCACTGCCGCAAGTCCTCAACATCTCAGCGACGGACGCCTCTTCTATTCGCTTTAGTGCGAGCGCGTCAACCGCGAAGGGTGGCGCCTGGCTGGGTATCTCACCGTCGGGCAGCGGCTGCTGTTTCACTCCGCTGGCGGTTCAGGCGAGCGTGAACGCGAGTACTCTTGCGGCGGGGATCTATACCGGAGAGATCATCATCACCGAGTTTGCCAATCCCGGGCGTTCGATGACCATCCCTGTGACTCTGACCATAGCCGACTCAGGCGCATTTTTCGATAGCCTCCCCGGCGGGTTGAGCTTCGCGGTCACACCGGGCCAGAAAGCGACTCCGCAGACGCTTCAGGTCAGGAACGGCGGCACCGGCAACCTGGACTTTACCGTGACCCCGACTACAGCGGATGGCGGCACCTGGTTGACCGCGACTCCTCTCGCCGGGACGGCTCCAATAACGCTGACCGTCTCGGTCGACGTTGGCCAACTTCCCAACGGAGGACTCATCGCGGGGACCTTCACGGGTCAGCTGCTGCTTGAGGCTGCAGGAAGCATCGCGACCGTTCAGGTGACGGTCACGGTGGGCAAGGCTGTCTTCACTCAGGTGAATCCGATCAGTTTCGTTATGCCGTCCGGTGGACCGAGTCCTCTGCCCCAGGTGCTGTCCATTCCAGCCACCGACAACTCCAGCATTCGCTTTAGTGCGAGTGTGGCTACAAGTAAGGGCGGCAACTGGCTCGCCATTTCTCCCTCCGGCAATGGCTGCTGCTTCACTTCGCTGCCTGTCACGGTCAGCATCAACGCCAACTCGCTTGCCGTAGGAAACTACACCGGAGAAATCAACATCATCGAGTTCGCCAACCCGGGCAGATCCATGTCCGTGCCCGTCAATTTGGCGGTCGTGGGATCGAGCAAGGCGTTCTTCGACTACCTTCCCGGCCAGACTAGCTTCTCGTTCACGCCGAGCAAGAACAATCCCCCCTCGCAAGCCGTTGTTGTTGGGAACGGCGGGGGAGGAACTCTGAACTGGACCGTTTCTGCCACAACAGCGGATTCTGGCAAGTGGCTCAAAGTGCTTCCAGCCCAGGGCGTTAATGCGGGCACGTACACAGTGTCTGTCACGACCAAGAACTTGCCAGGACAGGGACTAATTGCCGGCACCTACATCGGCCAACAGGTGCTGAAAGCCAAAACTGGCAACGTGACCATTCCGGTGAGCGTCACGATTGGCGATCCAGTCTTCGTTCAACTCCCCACTGTCACCTTCAACACCACGAGGGGCGTGAATCCCACGCCGCAAGTGATATCCATCAACAGCACCAGCACAGCCCTCCGCTTTACGCCCATCGCAGTGTCGCGCAAGGGCGGAACCTGGCTGAGCGTTGCTCCATCCGGCAACGGCTGTTGTTTTACGCCGACGAACCTGACTCTCAGCGTGAATGCCAGCACCTTGGGGGCGGGAACTTACGTTGGACAGATCAACGTCATCCAGTTCGCCAACCCAGGGCAGTCGATGACAATCCCAGTTGTCCTCAATGTCGCGTCTGCGGCAGACGAGGCATCTGCAACGACGGCGAATGGAGATACACCTTAGAAACGCAATCTGCGTTTCGCAGAGCTGACGGAGTCGGTCCAACTCCGACCCCGTCGCTCTCAAAAAGTCAAACCGCAGACATCAGGCGAGACCTCTATCGGACCGATTCTGCCGCGCAGGTTAGCTCTTCGGAGGGCTGGCCCTCCGTCCCCCACGCAAGCGCAAAGAACGCTAACTGTGAGAATCGCCTGCGTGTTGGCCAGGAGTCCTCCTCGAAGAAGTTGAACCCCCGGCATGCAGAATTCGGAGACATTTTCACCGGAGCGTAGGCACCTGGTCGTCACCAGCCAGGTTACGCTGAGAAGCTTGACCCATTACCAACCCTGAGAGGTACAAACGACCTCACCTAAGCCTTGGCCCTCTTCCGCTCCGCCCACCGAGCCTTCATCAGCTCTGACAAACGCTTCTTCGCTGCCGCGCTCATGTGAGGACGCCTACCGGGTCCCTTGGGAGCTACCTTGACCTGTTTCGGAGCAGACTTGCCTTTCCATTTCGCCCACCGTTGCTTCATCGCCTTGGAGATGCGTTTACGAGCCGCCGCGCTCATAGTACGTCGTTTCTTGGTGGGAGCGAGGGCGGCTGTTTTCGACTTCGGCGGTCGGCCACGGCGAGGTCCGGACGAGAAGAGTCCTTCGAGTGCAGCGATGGCATGGTTGATACGGCTGAATTCTGCCTTGAGCTCCGACAATATGTTTTGAATGTCCATTTGACTCCTTCCCGGAGGTGTAAGCCGAACTAGTATAGTGATTCCTATATAGTATATCAATGGCTAAACGACGGAAAGAGTGTCCAGTTTGTACTTCCAACGGAAGACCACGGGCGTCTCATTGATTTCCTGGAGGTAGAGTTCAATCCGCGACTTCAACTCGTCTGCTGAGGCGACCCGAATGCCGCGCAGCAGAGTCTTGGCCATTTTGCCGAAGAAGGATTCGATCAAGTTGAGCCAGGACCCGTGTTTGGGTGTGAAGGTGAATTCAAAGCGGTTGGGCAGGGCTCCGAGGAAAGCCCGTGTCTCTTTGGAGATATGCGCAGAGTGATTGTCGAGCACGATACGGATGCGTGCGCCCGCGGGATAACGTGCGTCGGCCAGCTTCAAGAATTCAATGAACTCCGCGCTACGATGCCGTTGGCGCACCAACCCGAGAACCTCGCCCGACACCAAATCGATGCCGGCCAGCAAGGACAGTGTTCCGTGCCGAATGTATTCATGATCTCGCCCTACGGCGGCATGCTTTCCTGGCTGTGGCGGCAGGTCTGGGGCGGTATTCTCGATGGCTTGAATGCCGGGTTTCTCGTCATAGGAAAGCACGGCGATCAAATCCGCAGGCGGTGCGCCTTTCTCGCGCCAGATCTCCACCTCCCTGTAAACGTGCAGGACCTGCACCATCTTTGCGTCAAACTCAGGATCGCGTCGCTCCAAGTAGTATTGGATCTTGTGCGGATGTACCTGGTTGGCGTTGAGAATCTTGGAGACCGTTCCGCGCCCCAACTTGGCGAGGCTCGGGTGGCCAGCCGCGTGCCAGTGTGTGCGGACATGCTTCGCCAGCAACCTTGTGGTCCACAACTCTTGGGCATAGCCCAGATCCTTCGGCTTCTGGCATGCCAGAGCGACAACCCACGCTCGCGCTTCCGCCGTCATCGCCGGTCGGCGGCCCCGGCCCGGCAGATCGACCAACGCCTGCGCCACGCCCAAATCCAGGGCCTTGCTCACGCACCGCTCAACCCGCGGCCGGTTCGTGCCTTGGGTTCTAGCGATCTCTGAGACTGTGTCTCCCGCGTGATAGCACAATAGAATCGAAGCCCGCTGGACCCGGCCGGCCGGTTCGCTTCTCGACTGCGAGAGCATAGCCAGCATTTCAATCTCGCTGTTGCTCAACTTCAACGGGGCGCGGCGGCTGACGAAGGGCAAGCGACAAACCTCCTCGTAATGGCAACGAGGAGCTTACACCACGATACGCTGTATTGCAACATTATTATGGAATCGATCTACTAGTGTAGCAGCAGGGATGCTGTTCCTCTGTCCTCTCGCCCCTTGCTGCTTTCCCCATTTCAGATACGGCTGACGGGCAAGAGGGCAGCAGTTGTGCAGCAGAAGGTGAACTGATTGTCGGTAAACTATTGGAAATCTGGGGCCGCCGATCGGAGTTGAACCGACAACCTGTCAATTACGAAATGACGCCGGATTTTCACTAAGCTACTGTAAACAAATAACTTAATTCAGCCTCGGTTCGCACAGATGCGTTTATTGCGCTTGTTTGTTTTGAATAAGTTAGAAACGCAACGACACGTTTACGACACACTAAATTGATGCGCCATCGGGCCCCTTTGAGTAGGTCGATCCAAGGGGTGTCTCTGCATCGTTTGTTGTGCAATTTTCAAAGCAGCGACCACTGGGCTTCGGGAGAGGTTCGAATCACCCCCACAAACACGGTATCGGCGCGGCGAAAAGGCGTTCGCCAAAGGGAACCGCACTCGTGCCATCATAGAGAACGAGTCCCAATCTGAAGTCACGCTCGGAAGCGGCCCCTAACTTCCGGAGCCCCTTGAAGTCACCCGCGTTCACGGTAGCGCTCGCTTTGATTTCGATACCGACCAACGTGCCGTCTCCAGCCTCAATCACAAGGTCGACCTCGTTCTGATCCTTGTCCCTGTAGTGGTATACCGCGAAACTTTCACCGAGCCAAGACGCTTGTTTCAAGACCTCGGAGAAGACAAACGCCTCCAACAGAGTTCCGAAAATCGACCGATCTCTCGCAACCCGTTCTGCGGTAGCCCTCAAAAGTGTGCCCAGCAGACCGGAGTCAAGGAAATGCAGCTTTGGCGTCTTTACCAGACGCTTCAACTGATTCCGGAACCACGGTTCCACCCGACGAACGAGAAACAACTGCTCCAGAATGGAGACGTACTTCCTGGTGGTCTTGTCGTCGAAACCAATTTGGCTGCCCATTTGCGTGAAGTTGGTAAGTTGGCCGGACTGGTGCGCAAGGACTTGCAGCAACCGTGGCATTTGCTCAAGCTTCTCCACCTCGGCAATGTCGCGCACATCCCGTTGCACGATGGCTGTCACGTAATCGCGTGCCCACGCTTGGCGTCGCTTCGGATCTCTGCGTCGCAGCATTTCAGGATAGCCGCCAATCAGTACGGTTTGCACCAGATCTTCGCCGATCATCATTTCGGCAGGTTTGCCTAGTTTGCCCTCGAAGGCGGATTTCAGGAAGGTCGGCTTTCGACGGCGGATTTCGGCCTGCGAGAGAGGCAGAAGACTTACGATTTCCATGCGGCCAGCCAGACTCTCTGAAACCTGAGGCAGAGTCAAGATATTGGCCGAACCCGTCAAGAGAAACCGACCGGCCCGGCGATCGTCATCCACCGACCGCTTGATGGCCCGGAGTAGGTCAGGCGCCCGTTGCACTTCATCGATCGTAGTTCGGTTAAGGCCGCGCACCAACCCAGTTGGATCGCTGCGCGCCGACGCCAGTACGGTGTCATCATCCAAGGTGATGAACTCACGACTGCTTGCGACCAGATCGCGAACCAGTGTGGTCTTGCCGCACTGGCGCGGACCGGTAACCATGACTACCGGCGTGTCCTTGAGAGCAGCAGTTACGAGTTCGGTAGCAAAGCGAGGGAAAAGCACCTGATCCGCATCGTGCATTTCGGGCAAACCTCCGTCTTGATTCGGAGTGATGTTTCGTCTATTTCGGATTATATGCTCGTCTAGCCCGGATTCTAGTACCGTCCATCTCGGATTGTAAACTCACTTGATCCGGATAACACTGGACGAAAGTCGGCAACGGGGCCTAAAGCTCCTCCAGATGAGACAAACATGTTATCCGTCTCAAGTTTCTCTAACGGATGTGGTTTCCTGACTGTTGCGCCGTGACCCGTTACAGCTTCGCATTTGTCAGCCGACGCAGGAAACTCTCCTTGGCGGCGTTGGGTTTGGCGGAGTATTTCTAGAGCGGACTGAAATTCAGAAAGCTGCTGCTTGCGGACCGCCAGATCATGGAGGTCGACCAGCCGACCACGTCATCGAGTCGCTGCGCCGCAAAGGTTGGCTCCAACGGGCGAGCTGGGGGGAGTATCTGCTCATACCGCCGGAACAGGGGCCGGACGCCCTGGGCGACAGCAACTTGCGTGCACTCGCCAGCCGCATCGCGAACCCTTATTACATCGGCTTCAGCACTGCCGCCGCTCACTACGGTCTGACGACACAGCACCGCAACGTGATCTTCCTTGTCACGCCGGTGCGGCTGCGAAACCGCGAAGTCGGCGAGTCACGGGTTCAGATCGTCAACCAAGCAGCCAGTAAATCCTTCGGCTTCGAGCCAGTCGATGTGCTCGGATACAACGTCATGATTTCCGACCGGGAAAAGACCGCTATCGACTGCATTGACCGACCGGTGCTGGCCGGTGGGGTGGGCGAAGCCGCAACCATACTCGCGACCGGCAGCCGCCGATTCGACTGGACTAAGGCGACCGATTATCTGGAACGGATCGGATCAGGCGCCCTAGCGCGGAGATTTGGCTGGCTGGTCGATCACGTCGAAGCAGATGTTCCGGACGAGGTCCGCGACCGCCTGCTACAACTGGCCGCGCTAAGCCGCAAGACATGGTTCGGAACGGATCCTGCGCGCGCGAGCGTAGTGCAGGGTGCTATTGGCTACGACAAGACTTGGCGTGTCTTCGTCAACGCGACCCGGGAAGACTTGCAAGGAAGCGCCGGGCTCGGCCGGCGCAAGGCCCGCAGGAAGGAAACTTAGAGATGCTTACTCAACCGCACCAGCGGTACTCTGCGGAGTGCGGGTTTCGCGACCTCATGATCGCGGAGAAGAAAGTGGTGCTGACATTCCTGCTACAACTTCTGTCCGAGCGCGGCATTCTCGACAGGCTGGCTTTCAAAGGCGGCACCTGTCTTCGAAAAATGTTTGTCGGAAGCCAGGGACGATTTTCGACCGATCTGGACTTCACAGGAATTGAAAGGCGTCAATGCGTCACAGGTGAGAGAAGTGGAATTAGGCAACGAGCAACGACAGCAATGCGGTATCAGAAATGTGGGCGGAGCGTTTAAGCATCGAGCGAAACAGTATTTGAAGAAGGTCGGTGCAAATTACGAGGTAAGAGGGTCAAAGCGAGGCGACACGCAGATCATAGCGATCATACCCAAATCCTGAGCGTTCGCACTCTTTGACGTGTTTAGATGTTTAGATAGCTTAATGGTTTGCCGGCCTATGATTTGAAGTCTTGGGAAATCACTTGATGAATCCATTACTTTCGCAGAGCTGTACGTGCCAATTCTTCACCGAATTTGAACGCGCATTGATCGTAATCGCGCCGGACGCTCTCACAGAGAAAGAGGGCCAAGGGGGTCCGAGCTCGGGACGTAACTACGTAGAGAATCTCCCTTGACTCATCAGAGGTGAGGTCGTCGATGTCCGCAAGAATGATGACATCGGCTTCGAGACATTTGAACGCGGAAACCGTTGAGAAACGCAGATAGCTGTCGTCCTGGTTACGCATTTTGGTGCTTTGACCTTCATCAAATAGCTGTAATGGAACTCCACGAAGGCCTACCCCATCACGCTGTTCTGCAAGCTGCGTCTCGAAAGAATCACAATTTCACTTGGGGCAACGCCAGCTCCCAGCAGATAATTGAATGTAGTTCGATATTTGGCGGATTTGTTGTGCAGGATTCAAATACTACTGCTTCTTTACATCTGGCCCATTCACGACCAGAGTTTCGTTGCAGGGAGTTCCTGCAAGCATGCTTGTCATGAGAGGCATCTTCGTTGGACAGGCGACGTGCCTCGCGAGTGGCGAGCAGGGATTTGCCAGTTCCCGGTCCTCCGCGAATCATCACTCGTGCGTTGTCCACTAGTGCATCAACAACTTTGTACTGCTCGTTTGTCAGCCGCAGAAGGTCGTCGTTGACCAATCCAATTTGAGATCTGAGAGAGGGCTCAAGATCGAAGTCTGGTCGAAGTAGGTCTTTGATATGCTCGCGGATGTTGGGCGCCAAAATGTTGGGAGTTCCGGAGCCGCGTAGTCGGATATGCCAACCCCAACATCAGTAAGAATTGCGGCAATTTTGTCTTGGTCATCGTTAACCTCCGGTAACTTGGCATACTTCGTGGAGCTAGGGGCACGCCTTGCCAGAGTTGAAGTGGGGGCGTATGTGATTGATTCTTCGTCAGTGCCAAAAATTGACCGTGTCGGGCGTGCAATTAAGGGATGGGTATCGAACGCTTCCTGGCGATCGAGCGCATGCTGGAACGCTACCCGGCTTACCAGAAACAGTTCGTGTTCGTGCAGATCGGCGCTCCCAGCCGAACACACATCGAGCGCTACCATGACTTACTCCAGGAAGTCGAAGTCGAAGCAGAGCGCATTAATCGGCGCTTCCAATCGGCAAACTGGAAGCCCATTATCTTCCTCAAACGGCAACACAGTCACCTCGAGATTGAACGCTATTACCGCGCGGCCGACCTGTGCCTGGTTACGTCGCTGCATGATGGAATGAATCTGGTCGCAAAGGAGTTTCTGGCGGCTCGCAACGATGAAGACGGCGTGCTGGTTCTGAGCTGCTTCACCGGCGCCGCGCGTGAATTACGCGACGCTTTGCTGGTGAACCCCTACCAGCCCGTGGTGCAAGTCTGGATGCGTAGGCAAGAAATGTTGAAGTATCCACAGGCTTGGTTCGTAGAATGTGCGCATGGCAATGGGGACGCGCAAGCAGCGGGAGAAGCAAGAGGACATCTGGATTGCGCACACCGAGTTAGCGTCAGCTCCGGGACACCCCTTCTACCAGCGGCTGAATGAGCTGTTGGAGGCGGAGAGGTTCGATGAGTTTGTCGAAGACCGGTGTGCGAAGTTCTATGCGGCCAAGTACGGCCGGCCGTCGCTGACGCCGGGGATCTACTTCCGGTCGCTGCTGATCGGGTATTTCGAAGGCATCGATAGCGAGCGTGGGATCGCCTGGCGGTTGGCGGACTCGCTGGCGCTGCGGCGGTTTGTGGGCATCGGGCTGGACGAGTACACGCCGGACCACTCGACGATTTCGCGCACGCGGCGGCTGATCGATGTGGACACGCATCGCGAAGTGTTCGGCTGGGTACTGAGCTTGTTGGCGGATGGTGGACTGCTGCAGGGCAAGCGGGTGGCGATCGATGCGACCACGCTGGAAGCCAACGCGGCGATGCGCTCGATCGTGCGGCGGGACACGGGGGAGAGCTACGAGGAGTTCTTGCGCGGATTGGCGAAGGCTTCCGGCCTGGCAACGCCGACCCGCGAGGACCTGGCGCGACTGGACCGCAAGCGCAAGAAGCGCATGTCGAACCAAGAGTGGAAGAGTCCTGCGGACGAGGACGCGCGGATTGCGAAGATGAAGGACGGGCGCACGCACTTGGCGCACAAGGCTGAGCATGCGGTCGATCTGGACACGGGCGCGGTGGTGGCGGTCACATTGCAAGGTGCTGACCAGGGCGACACTACGACCTGGAGGAGACGCTGTGCGAGGCGGGCATGGCAGTGGCCGAGCAGATCGGGCGCGAGGCCGAGTTGCGGCCCGGCGAGAAGCCCAAGGTCAACGTCAAGGGGATCGAAGAGTTGGTCACCGACAAGGGCTATCACAGCGGCGCGGTAGTCGAGCGGGTGAAGAGTTACGAGATACGTAGCTACCTTCCGGAGAAGCAACAAAAAGGACCACGTAACTGGCAAGGCAAAGCCGAGGAACAACAAGCGGTGTACCAGAATCGGCGGCGGGTGCGAGGCAACTACGGCAAGAGCTTACTGAGGCGGCGCGGCGAGTTAGTGGAACGCAGCTTCGCGCACTGCTACGACACCGGCGGCATGAGGCGCACGCACCTCCGCGGACACGAGAACATTCTGAAGCGGCAGTTGGTGCATGTCGGCGCGTTCAACCTCAGCCTCATCCTGCGCCAGTTGCTGGGTGCGGGAACGCCGCGGGAGTGGAGAAACCGCTTCGCTAAGCTGGTTCTGTTCCTTTATTGGCTGGGTTCTGCTCCTTTATTGGCTGTTCCCACGCGCAAGGGATCGAATCGGCTCTGCCGAAGCCGAATCCCGACCGACACGCCGCTGGCCATGCCAAAAATCAGCTACTTCCACCCCGGGCTGCTACGACATTGACCAGACGGCGGAGGCCATACGCGCCGCCCTGGAGATGGATCCGGAAGAGAGAAACAGCGCATGCAACGTTTGCGAAAGGTCATACGGGAGCAGAACATCTATCGCTGGGCGGGTGACTTGATTGGTCAGCTCTGCGACGTTCGTGTCGTCGCGCCCGGAAAGGCCCGGGAAAAAGCGGAGATTGGCACTTCGGCGGCATGATGGTTTGCGACGCAAGTTACGGGTGGGCTGAGCAGATCTCGAGAGGCGTTCGCGTTGGGAGATTGCCTCGATTCGTTGTGCGATAAACGTAATAGGCTTTTGACAATCAAGTGACAAGCGTTGGCATCCTGACATATTGCTTACTGAATCCAACTTATATGAGTTGCAATCGCGTTGACACCTACACATTTTGTGCAGGCATCAGTCGCAGAAAGGTTGGGAAGAGGCTATGTGGATGAGACTATGTGCAGTCTGTAAGACCCTTATGCGGAAGGCTCATTTATCTGACTCCGTGCGTTGTCAGTGCGGCTGGACGTGGTAGACGGTTAGCGGTTTTGACTAGGGTTATGCTACGCAATTCCCTGCCGGATTTGCGCGCGCAAGCTGCGGCCGGCCGTTCTACGACTTCCTTTCCGAAGAATAGAAGGACTGAATCTCAAGAACTAAGTCCTCTGCCTGCGATTCTTGTTGATGATACCTGCCACAATCAGCAGGAAAGCGAAGCATCTGACCAGGTAAATCGCAGGGCGCCCTTCGTTGGGCTGGGGCAGCGTAAGAAGCGCGGCGCGATTGAGTCCTTCGATCATGAATGCGATCGCGAAAAGCAGAAACAGCGAATCTCGCGTATCCTTCCAGAACTTGAAAAAGAATAAAGCGGACGCCAAAGAAGCGGTCGCAATCACTCCAATCAGAAAACCATCGATCATTTGTCGCCCTCCCAAATTAGCCCGTAGAGCAAGATCAGCATTGCGATGGCAGCAATCACCAATCTCCAGCGGTAGAGATCAATCTCCGTGAAAATGACCAGATCCAGAAATACAATTAGGTTTGATAACGCCAGGAAATAGAAGCACACCGCGCTCCACAACAACAAACGCTTCTTCACGTTTGTATAGGCGCGAGTGAGAAGGACCCCGCAGCACAGGGTGACAAGCACGCCAAGGATGTAAACGGCCGGTCCCATCTCAGTCTCGATCCCTTTTTAGGCGGAATGCGCGGGCGAATTCACGCAGCGATGCCGAAGGCTTGGCGTGAATCATGTTAGAGATACGCACCACTTCCCGCCGATAGATCCTGTCCACTCCATCAATCAAGCCATCCCGCTCGCTCAAACGGTACAGGAAGCGTTCTTTGTCATTCAACATAACGAACTGACGTCTCTCCAGGTCCGACAATATAGTCCGTGCCGCTTCGGGAGAGGTGTAGAGGGCTTTGGCCATGTCCTCCAAGGACCACTCGCGCGGCCGGCTGTTCCAGAGCAACAACAACGCTTCCAAGTGAGGTACAGTATCGATCTCATCAATTATGAATCGATCAACCTCTTCCCTAAGGGAATCCTCATGCATAGATCGTGACCCACAGCAATCTAAGAGTGCACATGGCGCGCGTGTTCACGACGACTCTGCAGCGCGCTGGTGAGGATCGAGCAACCTATTCTCCGCTTTGAGCCGCGGCTTACCAGCATCCTGAAGCGGACGCGAAAGACGGTGCGCGAGCGATTTGATTTTCTTTTGCCTTGGAAAATGTCATTGGACGGTCGCTTTTCTTTGAACGTCAAATGCGGCCGCTTTGGAGGCGGCCCGTGCTTTCCTGATCCCAGGCGCCAAGGATCCCAGGGCGCTTGGCTCGTTTTGTCTCGCCACTTGCAGCTCCAGCTAGTTGCTAGATGTATTCTCCGCCCGGTCTACCTGTTGCGGCTCAGCTGGCTGCTGGCCAACATAATAGCCGCTGCGTGTGCGTACCTGAAGGTGCTTGTAACCTTTGGCCTGGGCCTCTACCTTGACGGTGCGAAAGCTGCCCTTAGTCTGCGGATTATTGGATTTGTAGCCGATGGTATACTGGTTGCGGATGTCTTGCGCAATCTGGCTGGTGATGGCGTCGACCTCGCTGACGTCCTTGGGGAAATAAGCCACGCCGCCAGTTTCTTCAGCCATCTCGCGCAGTGCCTCGCGGCCGCGCATGGAACGGTCCTTCCTCAACAGCCCGATGGTGTAAACCGTGGGACCGTCCTGGTCGCGCAAGCGGCGGACGGCCTGCTCCAGCGACTCATGGCTGGCGTTGTCCTCGCCGTCAGTCACCACCAACAGCACTTTTTTCTCCAATTCTCCACTCTTTCTCAAGTGGTCGGCGGAGGCCAAGGTGGCGTCATACAGAGCAGTGCCGCCCCGCGTCTGGATGTGTTCCAGAGCGTTCGTCAGCTTGGGGACGCTCGCGGTATAGTCCTGGTCGAGAAAACAGTCTGCATCGAAGTTAACAATGAACACTCTGTCTTGTGGGTTACTGGACTTTACCAGGTTGATCGCCGCAGCATTGACTGCCGGCCGCTCGTCTCGCATCGAGCCAGAGTTATCAATGACGATGCCGAGCGCCACCGGGACATCTTCGCGGCGGAAGGAGCGGATCTTCTGCGGCTTGCCGTCTTCGAAGACGGTGAAGTCGTTGCGTGTCAGATTAGTGACCAAACGATTGTTGTCGTCCACAACAGTCGCGTGCAGCGTAACCTCTTCCACCTCTTTCTTAAAGACGTAGACATCGCCTTGCTGGCTTTCTGGGGCCTCGCCCGGGAGAGGCGTTTCTTGCGTGGCGGTGGAGGACGATGGAGGATTCTGGGCGTTAACCGTTCCGCCCGTCACGGGCGGCTCAGGCGGGGCGCCCGCCGACGGGTTCTGTCCAGATAAGCATGTCGCCAGTAGCACTATCGCGACCAGCAACAATGAAGGACCACTCTTCCTATTCCGAGGGTACATAGCATTCAGTTCTTGCGTGTGTGGAGCGGAGAGAAACTTGGACTCCTTGACCTTGTTCCGCCTGCCGCCATTCACAGTATTAGTGGGATGATGACCGAGGCGGTATGGGTTGTGTTCGAGGAAGGAATCGTCGCGCCCAACCTGCTGCACGCCTTACTTCTTGAACGAAACATTCACCAGCATCTTGTCGCCTTCGACATCCACCACGTTGCAGAAGGTACGACCGCCATGCCGGCTGAAGTCGAGTCCCACGCGACTTCGTCCAATGCGCAGCCGGCGAATGTGCAGGTGATCGAGCCACTCCGGCAGCCGCGGATTGACGATATTCAGTTCCTTACGCGGTGCGCTGGCGCGAATTCCCAACACCGAAGCCAGCATGAGGAACATTGCGCCTGAGGCCCAGGCTTGCGGCGAGCACGACACGGGATAATGCACGGGCTCGTCATACTCGCGCCGTTGCACGCCGCAGAAGAGTTCGGGCAGCCGGTAGTCGCGGAAGTTGACAGCCGCCTGGTACAGCGAAGTCAGGATGCGCAGCGCGCCATCGCGCATCTCGTTAAGCGCCATGCCGTGCGCGATGATGGAGTTGTCGTGCGGCCACACCGACCCCCGATGGTAGCTGAGGGGATTGAAGACCCGTTCTTCGCTGGACATGGTGCGCCAGCCCCAGCCACTGAACATGTCATCGCGCAACAGTCGACTGCATACCGTGCGCGCGCGGTCTCTACTGATAATACGGGTGAACAACAAATGGCCTGGATTGGAGGCGACGACCTCCAAGGGTTTCTTATCGGCGTCCAGCGCCATGGCGTAGAAACCGCGGTCGGGCAGCCAGAAGGAGCGCTCGAACCGGCGCGCCAGCTCGATGGCGTCACGCTTGAGCTTTTCCGCATTCTTCACGTCGCCGAAGTTGCGCAGCAATGATGACATGCGAATCTTGGCATCGTACACGTACCCCTGTACCTCGCACGGCGCGATGGGAGTCTTCGCCAACGACCCATCGCGATGCATATAAGCGTCCCAAGAGTCTTTCCAGGCCTGGTTGACCAACCCCTTGGGGGAACGCCGCTGGAATTCCACGAAGCCGTCTCCGTCGAGATCGCCGTACCGGTCGATCCACTCCAACGCCGCATAGGCGTGAGGCAACAATTCGGTTACCAGTTCCTCATCGCCGGTCCAGTTGAAGGTCTCGTTCAACAGGACCAGAAAGAGCGGCGTCGCGTCAATCGAGCCGTAGTAGGGGCTGAACGGCATCTCGCCATGGCGGGTCATCTCCCCGTCCCGATATTCGTGCAGGATCTTACCCGGCTCTTCGTCGCGCCAGTCGTCATATTCCTTGCCCTGATGACGGGCCAGCACCCGTAAAGTGTCCACCGCGAGCTGGGGGTTGAGCACGAGCGATTGGTAAGCCGCAATGATGGAGTCCCGCCCGAAGATGGTGGCAAACCAGGGAATGCCGGCGGCGATGATGTGCTGCTCTCCTTCCGGAATCTGCAGCGCATGGAAGTCCGCGACGCAGGTTTTCAGCATCTCATCGAATACCTCGTTGTCGGTGTGAAAGCTGGTGGAGCTGCCTTCCCAGCGCGCGAAGTTGGACCGCCGTTGCTGCAAGTGATGGTTCTGGTCGTAATTGCGGGCGTCGGAAGAGCGCCCTTCTACCAGCGCTGTAACCGATATCTCGAGCTGTACCCGCTTCAACGGCTCCAGGCGCAGCTCCCAGCGCGCGATTCGGTCCTGGATTTGTGTCGGCGTAGGAGCGAGCTTTACCAGCGTCTCGCGCATCACGTTGTCGAGCCCGCGGTAGTAGAAGGCGATACCGTTGTCTCGGACGATGGGCTGGTAATACTGCCCGTGCACTTGACGCGCCAGGCCGCGCACCTGGAAGACGTCCACGAAATCGGCATCGAACAACATCTCCACCGTAAAGTCCACCGGTGTGAGGTTGAAATTCTCGAAGGTCAGGCGGTCAAAAAGAATCTCCGATGCCAGCAGTTGATCGCGCCGGATATGCACCGTGTTCTCCGGCAGGTCGAACGAATCACGCAGCGTGAGATTGCTCGTCGTCAGCTCGATCTGCGCACAAAACGTCTTTTCGGTGCTGGAGGACAAAACCACGGTGCGGTTTCCGCCGATGCGCAGCTCGAGGTGGCTGAGAAAGCGGGTATCGTCGTGAAAGAACCCGACGTCGGGTGAACCGGGAGGATATACATCGCCTGCGGTGTTGGTTGCGCTGAAGGTTTTACCGTCTATGAGAGTGAGGTTGTCAACCTTCCGCGGCTCGAGTCCCTGGGAGGCCAGCCGCGGTTCCACCTGGGGCCGGGAAATCTCAATCAGCTCTTCATAGGGAATTGCGAGAACGGTGTTCATGCCGGTCCACTCACCTGCTCACGCTACCATACGAATGGAACTGGCCGTCTTGCCCAGCGTGCCCTCCTCGCCGATCATCTCCTGATACAATCCTAGATAATCGGCTACCATTCGCTCCACCGAAAAATACTGCTGACAGTATTGGCGCACCCGGACGGGCCTGAATTGCCCCGGCAGGTTCCGTGCCCGTTCGGCCATCTCCTGGGGTGTGCTGCAACAATAGCCGGAGACGCCGTCACGTACGACTTCCGGAACTGACCCGCCGGGCAGCGCCAGGACCGGCGTGCCACAGGCCATGGCTTCGATCATTACCAGCCCGAAGGGCTCGTCCCACTGAATCGGAAAAAGCATGGCCTGGGAGGCCCCCAGCAGTTCGTTTTTTCCCGCCAGATCCACCTCTCCAACGTACTCGATGAACCTGCCGTCCAGATGCGGCTTAACCTGCCGATCGAAATAATCCTGGTAGATGGGCTGAACTTCGCCGGCAATCTTCAACGGGATTCCGGCTTTTTTTGCAACCCCAATAGCGATGTGCGCTCCCTTCATCGGGGCGATGCGTCCCAGAAAGCACAGATAATTCCGCTTCCGGTCTTGCAGGCGATAGCGGTTCAAATCAACGCCGTGATGGATGGTGCGCATGCGCGGCATGACCTCACGCTTCCGCTGGAAATCGCTGATGGCGACGTACTCGACCGCGGGGAAAAAACTGTAGAGTTCGCTGAGCTCGGGCTCGTGCGCGTGGTGCATGGTGTACACAATTTTGGCATCAACGTAACGTGCAAACATCAGCGACGGTACATTGTGCAAATGCAGGATGTCGCAGTCATCGGCATCGTGAATGGCCCACGATGCGTGGTTGTAGTCTTTGATACAGGACCAGTCCCCGTTGATTGGCCACTGCGAATTTCTGTAAAGCCAACGCTTTTCCACCTCAACCGTGGATTCTCCGTTGGAATAAACTACCACCTCCACTCCGGAGTTTCTTAGCCCTTCTGCCAGCAACGCGATGAACAGCTCGGTCCCCCCATATTTCACCGGCGGAACAGGAAGAAACGGCGGTGCCACCAGACCAACTCTCATACAGAAATGTCCTTTCGCTTACTGCGGTCAGAGCAGACCGAAACAGGTTAATTCAGGAACCAGGATGTGGGAACCTAA
Organism: uncultured Acidobacteriaceae bacterium; assembly: GCA_963782275.1. Taxonomy (GTDB): domain Bacteria; phylum Acidobacteriota; class Terriglobia; order Terriglobales; family Acidobacteriaceae; genus Bog-257. The sequence continues at coordinate 1,240,761 of CAWAJA010000022.1, forward strand.
GCCCTTATGTTTAATAGATGCGCACAGTCCCCCGCATGTTTCCTCGCTCAACTTGAGCGGAGGATACTCAAATCGCGAGCAGGGGTGGCTAGCGTTCCGTGCTCGTCTTACAACTATCTGTCTGCTAAGGCATACATAGCGTAAATGTCAGAGGAAGCACACGGCGCGCACATTGTTTGAAGCACGATTCCCGGCCGTTTTGTCCACGCCTTGTCAGATGTGGACGCCAGACTGAGGGCTACTGTGGCAGCGTTTCTCACTGCAGGTAAAAGTTTCCTGACAGTGGAGAGGCCTGCCGGACAAGCCCTTGTGTTTTCTGCCTCCGGAGCATCTTGGCACGCTCCTTGCACAGGTATTTGAGGTAGGGTCGACGAGTGTTGCTACTTCGGTCAGAGAACCTCATGATGACACTCTTGGAAATCGTCTTCGACTGGATATTCGGCTGCCATCATAGGCACTTGAGTCGAGTGTTCACGATCGACCGTCAAACATACCAGGTGTGTCTCGCCTGCGGTACGAAACTGCGATATTCATGGAGAACGATGTCACTGATCAAGATGGAGACGCCGCAAGCACTGGGGGCGTTTGCGACAGCATTCACACAGGCAGTGAACAAGTTGCGAGATCAGTCGCCCCGGACTTGATTAGGCACTTTGACGGCTTGATGGCTACATTCCGGACTCAACAACAGGAGGGAGCACCGTTGGACACTCTTTTCAAACACGACTTGCAGTATTTTTTTCGCGAGCTAGCTCAGGCCCACCAATCTGCTCTTCTGCTGGACTATGACGGAACTCTTGCCCCCTTTCGGCAGAATCGACACGAGGCATTCCCCTATCCCGGGGTCGCTCCCCTGCTGAAGGAGATCATGGCCACTGACCGTACCCGCCTGGTTCTGATTACAGGGAGGTGTGCCCATGAACTCATCGCCTTGCTGGACGTTTTCCCCCATCCCGAGATCTGGGGAACGCACGGACTAGAACGGCTGCGCGCTGACGGGTCGCGTGAGATGGGGCCCATAGATCAGTACACGCTGGAGGCGCTCTCTGCTGCCGACGAGTGGGTCAACGGCTTAGCAGGCTGCTGAAAAACCTCTGATTTGGGCGAACTGTGTCCGCTTCGGTCATCGAGTGAGAGGGGAGAGAGTTCGGCTCAGCATATTTCCACTATCTGCTGAAGCTTTTTACATGCAGCTGACACACTTTTCCCTTGGCTTACGCCGCCCGTAGTGACAGGTTGCGCAGGCGGACCAGGTTATAGGCCGCGCAAGCGAAGGTGAACACCCAATCCACTTTGAACAAGCCACGATGTCGTACCTTCCGCAGCAGAGCAACCGTCTTGAGCCAACCGAAACATTCCTCGATCCGCTTCCGCTTCCTTTGGCTGATGCGGTAGCCTTCATGCCGCGTGGTCCGCTGGTCGATGGCACTGCCGCCGCGCCGACCGTCATTCTGCGCGACATGCGGTGTGACCTGCATGTGGCGGCACTCAGCAATGAAGTCGGCCGTGTCAAAGCCTTTGTCGCCGCCCACCGTCACGCGCCTGGTGCCGGCAATCTGCTCCAGCATCACCAGCGCCGTATCGCGCTCGGCCGTTCCGTTGGCTTCCCACACCATCGCATTCACGATCAGCCCGTTACGATTCTCCACTAACAGATTGCCGCTGTAGCTCAACTTCGCCTCCTTGCCGTCGCCCTTGCGCGCCAACATGGCCTCGGGATCGGTCTTCGATGCGTGCGTTTGATTCGACCGCTTCTCGCCGTGAAAGTTCACCGTGGGATTGCCGGGATCATCGGAAGAGGGCGGGTTCTTGCCATCCTGGCGCTGAAAACTCTTGGCGCCGGCCCAGGCTTCCAGCAGCGTGCCATCCACCGTGAAGTGTTCGTCGGAGGTCAGGCCCTTCGCCCCAGCCTGTTCCACCACCTGCGCTAGGAACTGCTTGGCCACTGCGGCTTCCAGCAGCCGGTCCCGGTTCTTCGTGAACACTGTCGGATCCCATACCTCCTCGTCCAAATTCAACCCTACGAACCAGCGGAACAGCATGCTGTAATCGATCTCTTCCATCAGCAGCCGCTCGCTGCGAATCGAGTACAGCATCTGCAACAACTGCGCCCGCAGCAACTTCTCGGGCGCAATCGATGGCCGGCCCTCGCGGGCGTACATGCGATCAAACTGCGGCGACAGTGCCCGCAGAACTTCGTCTACCATCATGCGGATGACCCGCAGCGGATGATCCTTCCGTACCCGCGCTTCCGGCGACAAATAACTGAACATGTGGCTTTGCTGATGATCGGTGCCTCGCATGCTGCTTTCTTAGCACACGTGCCTGTGGATTAGGAGTACTTTTTCAGCATCCTGTTAGAGCTTCACCACTTGGTTGAGCACAAACTAGGAAGCCTGGCGGTGCACTGGCGCGGCCTTAACGCTGATGAGATACGGGAGGTCCGTGGCAAGGTTTTGTCGGGATGGTCGTCGATTGCCGAGCGCGCATGCTTGAGGCTTGAGGAGTTTGACGGCGGTGTCGAGATGCGCATGGCCGACCCGAACAAGGGAGACGCAGTACGAACCATTCTCACCGAGATGGATGTCGACGATGCCCCGGTCGCTTATCTGGGCGACGACGAGTCCGATGAGGATGCCTTTCGCGTCCTCCAAAATCGCGGCCTGTGTGTACTCGTCCGGCCGCAGTGGCGGGAAACCGCGGCCAACCTTTGGCTTCGTCCACCTCTCCAGCTTTTTACGTTTCTTCGGGATTGGCTGGCAGCATGCCGGTCAATGCCAGGCGGACAATCGCGCGGGCAGTAGACAATACACAACGCTGACAAGATCGCAGTATGGCGGCCTGCTGCTCCCTGAAGCCTCTAGGAATCTCTCGTAGAGAATCCTAGCCTTCGCAGGTTTTCAATTTCTAGTCTGCTTAGGCTGCACCGCTCCGTTGACAGCGAACCGGGTAATCTGGTTTGCCCTGCGATAGAGTCTTAGTGGAGCCGTCGCTTCAACACCAAGACAAAGGCGACTGCGCTCGCGGCTGAAGCGGCTCTACAGCGACCATTGCCATTTCAAACGCTTGGCGACAATGGTGCAGCCTTACCGAAAGCTCACCTTCAGCCCCGCCAGCGGTTTTCTTGTCTTCGTTCTGCACAATCCGCGCCTTCATCTTTCGCTTATCTCTTGACAAGAATGCGGGCCCTTACCGGAAAGAATTACAGACCGCTGGCGGATTCTCCTCAGAAGTCCCAGTCCGCCGGAATATAACTGGTTTGTTTCTTTCAAAAGCATGCTGCCCAACCTCTTGGCACAAGAAATGCATCGACTCCTTTGAACGTCGTTGGAGGTGCTCCGATGCCCTACCTACGCCTGTACTCGCGAACTGTACCGATTGACCAAAAACGTGTCATAGGCCAGAAGCTTATCGAGATTACGCTGCACACATTTCACCTTCGCCCCGAGGAGCGCAACCGGATAACAATCCAGTTTATCCCCCCACCTCAAGTGAGCGGAGCCGATGGTTCCCAGCTAGCGATTCCCCGCGGTGTAGATTTCATGCTCGAAGTAATGGCCCATAGTCTGACCAATGCAGAGAAGAGAGCATTCGCCGAAGAATCCGCTGCTGTGCTGGCTCAGCTGTTGCCCGCGAAAGCGAAGAACCGAATTGCCCGGCTGCTAGGAATCAAGGTCGACCCGGCCCCTCGGATAGCTCTTCGGTTCGACGAACTCAGCCCGGGAATCAGCGATCCTGTAGTCGTGCATGATGCAGAGCGACCGGCAGCATGATCGGCACTGCCGGCACACCAGGCAGGCATAGAGACCAAAAGCCAGGGCCCCCAACATCATCGAGCGGGCCTGTTCGCTTACATATGCCCTCCCGTGTTGAATAATGGCCAGACCCAGGGTCGCCAGTGCCACGGAGGGAGCTGCGCCAAACAGACCTGCAAAACTCTTGGGCTTTAGCGCCTCTCCGAGGAGCGCGAACGCGGACACGACCACACCGCCGATGAAGAAACGAATTAGAAGCTCTAGCACGGCGATTTCCCAATGTCGGTCTCGACTACTTCCATGTGACAAGCATCCCGACCAATGCTGCAAACATTACAAACGTTGCTGCCCAACCTGAGGCCCGTAAGTATAACGAAATGGTGAACTTGTCCATCACGCGCCGGCTGCTCGCCATGTGCAGGATGACGGCCATCAGGGGCGCGGCCAGAGCGCCATTCAGGACTGCCGCCCAAACCAGGGCCCGTATCGGATCAATGTGAAGCAGGGTCAGCCCCATACCCGCGACGGTAGCGATTACGATAGTCAGGTAGAAATCAGGCGCTTGTTGTGGCTTCTTTTCCAGGCTGGTGGGCCATCGGCCTGCATCTCCCATGGCGTATGCAGCGGAGCCAGCCAGCACCGGCATTGCCAGCATCCCAGTCCCTATAATTCCGCACGCAAACAACCGCTCAGCCCACGGACCGGCAAGGGGAGCCAACGCCTGGGCGGCTTGCGCAGAGCTTGATATATTCGTTATCCCGTGGGCGTGCAAAGTTGCGGCGGTCGTCGCAATAATGAAGAAGGCCACAATGTTGGAGAAACCCATGCCGACATACGTATCCACCCGAATGCGGGCGAGCTGGTTAGCCGCTTGGGCGGGAGCCTTCTTAAGAGGCTTTTCCGTCCTGTGGTTGTTCACTTCCTCCACTTCCTGAGAGGCCTGCCAAAAGAACAAATAAGGGCTGATGGTGGTTCCCAGAACGGCAATCAGACCTGTCAGATAAGCCTTATTCCGAGCAATGTGTGGAACCAGGGTGGCGCGCAGCACGTCATGCCAGGACAAGTGCACGCAAAATGCCGTGGCAACATATGCGAATAGAGACAAGGTTAGCCACTTCAGATACTTCACATAGGTCTTATAAGGAATGAAAACCTGTAGAACTAAGGAACCGAAGCCAAGCCCTATAACGTAAAGCCAGGTTTTGCCGGGCAGCAGGAGTTGAGCCGCCGACCCCATTGCACCAATATCCGCTCCGAGATTGAAGATGTTCGCAACCAGCACCAGCGCGATCACGGTCCAAAGCAAGGGCCGGGGATAGTGGCGTCGTAGATTGGCCGCCAGGCCGCAACCGGTGACGCGCCCTATTCTCGCGCTCGTTTCCTGGATTGCGGCCATCAGGGGATAAGTCAGGACCATCGTCCATAGCATTCCGTAGCCAAATTGCGCACCTACCTGAGAATAGGTAGCAATTCCACTAGGATCATCGTCAGAGGAGCCGGTAACGAGTCCAGGGCCGAGGATTTGCAAGACCGAAAAAAGTCGGGGCATAGCGAAGCAGCGTTGCCGCCCACCGCGACGCACTGTAGCTCGATGGACGTTGGCGCTTGCATCAGATTTCATGAACGCCCCCTGCAATGTCGTCATCTCCGCTCCCGGTTAGGTCTGCCTGCCTCGACCGGGAGGTCGCCAACCCATTCCCATCGCAGGCGGTACCAGTGAATCAACCGACCCAAAAGAAAGCCGGTCACGTGCCGACGTAAAGCGTCGACGCCAAAGTCGCGAAAGCCGAACAGAGCAATAGTGGGCTCACCACGGTGGCGAGCCCCAGACCCCAAACTATTGACCTATGCTGCCCTTCCCGGCTTTCGTCCCGCATTCTCTTCGCTGGAGGAGCCCTCCTCGGCTGCAACGTTAATTTCGTCGGACAGCTCCGTGAGTTTCTGGTCGGCTTCCTTTTCTTCTTCGAGGGTCTGACGCAAGAGGGCAACGTGTTCGGCTTCGCCTAACAAGTCAGCGTAGGCGCAAACCGTGCCGTAGGCGGCGATTTCGTAGTGCTCGACCCGTTGCGCAGCCGCAATCAAGGCGGCATCCATTACTTCGTCACCAAAGTCCTCGCCCATGACTTCCGAGCCTTCCTTGATCAGGCCTTCCATCCCGACGCATTTCTTGCCGCCGGGCCGCTCTTCCAGCTTTCCGAAGATCTCCTCCAGGCGTTCGACATGTCCCTTCGTCTGTTCCAGATGTTCCTCAAAGCCCATTCGAAGATCGTCGGAAGTGGCAGCTTTGGCCATCTTGGGCAGGGCCTTGGTTAATTGCTTTTCGGCACTGAACAGATCCTTCAGCTCATCAACATAGAGCTCTCTCAATGAATCTTTGGTCATTTTTGTTCTCCCTGCGAGCCTATAACTCGGTAATTTGTGAAGATTCGTTGCTTGCTGCGTGACGCCTATCCTTGCGGCCCAGTGAAGCAACATCGTATTAGTTGCTGGAAACCGCGTTCGGAGATGCCGCAAGTCCGAGATAGATATTGGGAAGCATAGGTCGTACAGACATCACCCTAGTCGCTTGAAGTTACTGCAAGGGTCGAACCATCTCCACTTCAACTCCCGGCCGACCAGACCTCCCTCGAACGAGCTCGTGCATCTCAACCAACATTGGCACTCATAAGCAGGAAATCGCCAAGCCTGCACTAAAAAAAACCCGCCTCTGGTAAACGCTTAAGCGGCCGGGTCAGCAATTAGACCGCAATAAGTCTGTAGAGGTGCGAAAGGAGGAGGTAATGGCAAAGTATGGCAAAAGTGCCGGAAAGAGCGTCAAGAGTGCTATGCATCGCGAGAAGGAAGGTACGCTGCGCTCTGGGAAAGGTGGCACGGGCGGAAAGGTAAAAAGCCGGAAGCAGGCCATCGCCATCGGCCTGTCCGAAGCCCGCAAGAAGGGGGCAAAAGTTCCGAAGAAGAAGAAGTCCAGTTAACACACTGACGAGGAGAAAATAGAACATGCTGGGAACAATTCTGATCATCGTATTGGTTTTACTGCTCATTGGAGCATTGCCGTCGTGGCCCTACAGTAGCGGCTGGGGATACTATCCCAGCGGCGGTCTGGGCCTGATTCTTGTGGTTGTGGTTGTCTTGCTGCTTCTGGGCCGTCTCTGAAGTGACGTCTGCGGGCGGCTCGCGGGGGGAAATTCCTGCGCTCAAGGGGAGGGAGTGACGCCCCTAACTTGGCCGGAAACAAAAAAACCGCGTCCGCAGACGCGGTTTTGTGCATTCGTTTACGCTTACGCCGCCGCTTTGCGATCGCGAAACGCCTTCACCTGGTTGTGTGAGCTTATGATGTGGTTTTGTTGCCGCTCCAGAATCTGGCGTACCGGGGCTGAGATCTCGGTCTTTTTCAAGGCCTCCGCATACGTCTCCTTGGCAGCATCTTCGCTCTGCTCAGCGGTTTCAAGCAGTGTGTGATCGCCGCCTCCCATGCTACCTTTCAGGTCGCCCCAATAGCGACGCATAGTTCCCGAGGCGGTTCCTCCGACATCCTTTCCCAGACCTACCGCCATCTCCAGCTCCCCCGCGAATTCACCACGGGTCTGCGACTCTTTCAGGAAGTACGCTTTTACTCGTGGGTCCTTGATGTGCTCGCCAACCTCGGCGAACCCCTTCTCTCCGTCGTGCAGCACCTCAATTACATCCTTAACCACGTCCTGCTGATCTGTCATTTGTACGGTAACCTCCCTCCTGTTGGAATGACAATTACACGCGGGGGTTGGCTCATGGCGGCCGCGACAATGACAATCACAACAGATTCAGCGCCGAGCGGTTCTCGCGTTTCACCTGCTCAAAGGTGCAATCGCGGGGAGCTTTGTCGGGACGCCACCGTAGAAACTTGGTTCCATGGCGAAAGCGGCCGCCCGTGAAGTGATCGAATTGCACCTCAACCACCAGCTTGGGCAAGAGCGGCTGCCATGCCGTCGATCGTTCGCTGCTCCAGCGACTCGGCCCACCCGGAGCGTTGCCCGTAAAGCCCGGTGGCTTGATCATCTTCCGCAATTTCTCGGTCAGCGCACGGCGGTCTTTGTCGTGAATCGAGGAGGTAAATCCCACGTGATCGAGCTTGCCGGCCTTGTCATACAGACCAAGCAGCAGCGAGCCGACCTCCGCTTTCTTGCTGAGATAGCGGAAGCCACCGACAACGCAGTCGGCAGTTCTTTGCCGCTTGACTTTTTGCATGCCGGTCCTCTTGCCGCTTTGATAGGGGAGGTCGCGGCGTTTGGCGATCACTCCATCCAGTGCGACTCCCATATGAAACCACTTACGCGCGACGGCCAGGTCGTCGGTCACCGGCGAAAGCCGAATCGAAGCACTCGTCTTCAGGTAGCGTTTAGCGAAGCGCTCCAGTTCCTTGCGGCGCTTTGCCAGCGGCAAATCTGTTAGCAGTGTGCCGGTGGCATCTACCAGCAAGTCGAAAATAATGAAGCTGGCGGGCGTCGCCTCGCTGAGCTTCCGGATTCGGCTGGCGGCAGGATGAATCCGCATCAACAGATTGTCGAAGGAAAGCGTCCCCTCCACCGCAATAACGATCTCCCCGTCCAGCACAAACTGCTCGGCGGCCAGGGCCGAGAGCGCCGTGACCAGCTCAGGAAAATATCGGGTCAACGGCTTGCCCGACTTCGACACCAGATCAATCCGCCTGCCATCGCGGAATGCCAGGCAGCGAAAGCCATCCCACTTCGGCTCATATTGCCACTCAGCGCCGGCCGGCAACTCGCTGGCTGGCAGCGCCTCCATAGGTTTGTAGCGTTTGCTCAGGGGCAGTGACATGGCAGCTTCCGGACCGCCTATACGATGCGTCTAACCGGCTGGCGGTTTATAGGGCGGGGCTTATGCTCGGGTTGAACTCGCGCAAGCGGCGAGACGAACTCTTCAAGAGCAGCAGCCTCATCCGAGACAACGTTACGCGGCTTCGCTCTTGCGCCTCAAGCGTACGATTTTCTTGAGGTCGTTAACCAAGGCACGCATCTCCCGGTGACGTGACTCGTCATCAGGCGCCCGCAATATCGAGGAAGGATGCACGGTCGCAGTGACGTAAGGAGCCAGGGGCGATTTCACCAATCGCCCGCGTTGACGGCTCACCCTGAAGTCTTTTCCCAGCAGCGACTGCGCCGCGCTCGCACCCAGGCACACCAGAACCTCCGGTTGTACCACCCGCAGCTCGGCATCGAGCCAGGGCCGGCAAGCGCGAATCTCCGCCAAGCGAGGCTTCTTGTGAATGCGCCGCTTGCCTCGTTCCCCTGACCACTTGAAGTGTTTGACCACATTCGTTACGTACACCTCCGCACGTTCGATGCCGGCCTCCGCCAGGGCCTGGTCCAGCAACTTTCCAGCCGGCCCAACAAACGGGTGGCCGGCTCGGTCCTCCCGGTCTCCAGGCTGCTCACCCACTAACATGATTCTCGCCTTCGGAGGTCCTTCCCCGAACACGGTCTGCGTCGCCGCCTTCCAAAGATCACAGGCTTGGCAGCCGAGCGCGGCTTCACGCAGTTGGTTGATGGTATTGGCAACGGGCGCAAGCATGGCAGCGGAAAGCAGGCGGTTTCGCGACGGTGGCGATAACGCCGCTTCGTTTCTGGAGATTTTCTTCATAACTCTAGCTCCAGATCGGATCGCACTAAGTTGGATGTGCTTCCGGTGGCAGAAGGTGTAAACACTGTGATCGCAACTAGCAATGCAAATCAGCAGTGGGAAACAGTCCACCGAAATGAAGCCTGCGACCTCCTCTTGCCATCCCTGCTTCACGGAATTGCATCGACTTAGTTAAGGAGGAGTGATGCCGGACCAGAAGACGATTGAGCGAGCCAGAGAGGATGAGCGGGAAGGAAAGTCGCCGAGCACGCAGGCCGGCGAGTTCGTTCGCGAAGAAATGGACCATATCAGGGAGGGCAAGCATGGAGCGCGCTCCACCAAACAGGCGATTGCTATCGGACTCTCTAAAGCGCGCCGCGCTGGAGTGAAGCTCCCGCCTCCTAAAGCGGGTAGCGCTTCGTCGCAGGTACGTCAGCGGGCGGAACGCGATCTTAGCAAAGGGAAACAGGGGAGCCACAAGCGGTCATCTACCCGTTCGCGAGCCACCTCGAAAGCCCTGAAACGGGAAGGCCACTCGGCGGCGTCGAAGACAAATCTTGCCCGGCAAGCGCGCAGCTCGGCGCGGGCCCGCGGCCCCGAGGCGCGTCACCAGGCTGCCGAAAAAGCGGTGCGAACCAAAGGCGAGGCAGGGCTGAAGCAAGCCGCACAGAAAGCCGCACGAACCCGTGATCGCGAACGGAACGCGGCGTAGGCGGAGTCAGCCGGGCGGTGTCGTCACCGCGCCGAGCTTCTTCGCATTCGGCACGACTAACACTGTAATGACGAGCGAAGCGGTCCGGCTCCGCGTCGGGATGTTGCGGGGCCGTATTTTTCCCCTCAGGGATTCCCCTATGTAATTTTCAGAGATTCCTAGGCTTTTCGCTGCCAGCAACTTATGCGATAAAAATATCGGCCTGAAGCGGCAGCCCACAGGCAACATCGCATTCCATTACCAGCGGTCAACGTTCGGCACTTGGAGGGGGACCGTGAGCAAGCTGGAAAAATGGCGAACCTACGCTGAGCTGATCTCGCAGGAACGAGATCCTGCAAGGCTGATGGAACTGGCCGAAAAGCTTAACGAGGTGTTGGAACAGGAGCATCCAAATCAGTTTCTTGTAAAGCCCTCGCTGACGCTCCATCCTCTCAAGAAATAATGAACATCGCAGGGAACTAAGGGACAGGTTCCGGCCCCACCCCACCTCCTCTTTCACTAGCCGTCCAATCTCAGTTACGCTTCATCGATTCTGCGCATCCAACAATCGTGTCTCGGAGTCCGCCGACGGCCTGGGACCCTGCGGGCTCGGGTTTGACAGCACATGTGGATCTCCTTTCCCAAATTTTACAAGATCGTGTTCGCGGGCTTTTTCCCGGTGCTGGTCGCTATCGGAATTGGTTCGTATCTCATGTCGAACCGTTTCGCGAACGACGAAGAACTTGTGATTCACACCTACAAGGTCCTCTCGCTCTTGAAAACGGTATCGAGTGAGCTAGGTACGGCGGAGAGCGCGGAACGCAATTATCTTCTGATGGGTGACGAGGCCCAGCTGAGAGAATACCGCGCCGCAGTGCAGGACGTACCGGAAGCCTTGCGACAGCTGCAGTCGTTGACCGCGGACAACCCGCGGCAGCAGCAACACCTGGCTCAGCTTTCACCTCTGATCCGCAGGAGCCTGGAGCTGTCATGGCAAGCGGTCGCGCCGCAAGGGCATGCCCCTTCTCCCATCGGTCAGCAAGCCGATTTGAGTCGGGAGGGCGCTGTTCTTGACACACAGATTCGCGCGCAACTGAAAGCCATGGAAGACGAAGAGGACCATTTGCTGCGAGAGCGATCGAGACTATCGGCGCGCACTCAACGCCGCTCCACGACGGTCTTGCTGCTGGCATTCTTGATAGCTTCGATCATGCTGGTGTTCCTCTTCGTAATCATGAGCTGGGAGGTAAAACGGCGGACCGAAGCGGAAGGGCTCGCCAAGGAAAACGAAGAACGGTTCCGCTTACTGGTGAATGGCGTACAGGACTTCGCCATCATTCGCCTCGACCTCGATGGCCGAATCACAACTTGGAATCTTGGCGCTGAGCGGCTCTTCGGCTATCAGGCCTTGGAGATCCTCGGCCGGCCCCTGTCTCATCTCTTTCAGGCTTGCGACCAGGACACTCCCCAGGGACACTTGCGAACCGCCCTTGACGCCGGTCACGTTCAGGACGAGTGTCAGCAACTGCGCAAGGATGGCACGGTCTTCTGGTCAACCGCACATCTCACACTCTTGAGAAACGAGGCCGGACAGCCTCACGGTTACGCCCTCATCACGCGCGACATTAGCGAGCGCAGGGAGCATCAGGAACAGATCATGCAGCGTGAGGCCCAGCTCAACTCTTTCTTCTCGAACGCCTCGGTCGGCCTTGCCATCATTGACCGCGACCTGCGCTTTCGGCGGATCAATGGACCATTCTCGCTCCTCAACGGGCTTCAACCCGGAGAGAACACGGGGCTGTACGTACGGGATGTCGTGCAGCATCTTGCGGCGAAGATCGAGCCGCTCATTCGCCACGTCTTACAGACAGGCTCGCCGGTGCTCAACTATGAAATCAGTGGACACGCACCAGCTACTCCCGGGGTAACGGGTTGGTGGCTGAAGTCCTTCTTTCCCATTTCCCGAGAGGGCGAAACCGTGACCCAGATCGGCGCCGTCGTGCAGGACATCAGCGCCCTCAAGCGGGCCGAGAGCACCGTCCGCTGGCTCAGCGGCCGCCTTCTTAAGTTGCGCGACGATGAAAGACGGCGGCTCGCCCGCGATCTGCACGACTCTCTCGGCCAGACCCTTTCCGCCGTGAAGATGAATCTGGCTTACCTGGGAAGGGACACTTCACGATTGGATGAGCGAGGGCGCAATGCGTTGGCTGAAAGTAGGGAGCTAATCGACAGCTCCTTGCAGGAGGTCCGTACCCTGTCTCATCTGCTGCATCCTCCCATGCTCGACGAGGTGGGTTTGCTGCCCGCTATCCGATGGTTTACTTCGGGCTTCTCGGAGCGCAGTGGCATCGAAGTCAAGTTGGACCTGCCCAGCGCTCTGCGCCGCCTTCCTGTGGAGTTAGAAACCACGATCTTCCGCGTGGTACAGGAAAGCTTGACGAATGTACACCGTCATGCCCACAGCCCCGTTGCCCTGGTGCGCCTACAAGAGCGCGAGAACCGCGTGGATCTCCAGGTGGTCGATCACGGATGCGGCATACCGCCGCAAAAGCTCTCTGCCCGCGCGGAAGGCCCGACCATCGGCGTGGGGATCCTGGGCATGCAAGAGCGCCTGCGGCAATTGGGCGGACAATTAGAAATCACTTCCAACCAGACGGGAACGGCAGTCCATGTCATAATTCCCTTGACTGAGGATGCATGAGTGTGTTGAAAATCCTGATCGCCGACGATCATGACATCGTTCGCAAAGGCTTGCGTGTGCTGATCGAAGAGCATCCCGGCTGGGTGGTTTGTGGCGAGGCGCGCTCCGGCCGGGAGGCCGTAGAGAAGACAACCCAGTTAGCTCCCGATGTTCTGGTCATCGATGTCAGCATGCCCGACTTGAACGGTCTGGATGCCACCCGCCAGGTCCGAAAGTTGTGTCCCAGGACCGAGGTCCTGGTCATCACTCACCACGATTCCGACGAGGTCGCCGGCGCCGTGCTGGACGCCGGGGCGCGGGGCTATGTCCTCAAGTCGGATTCCGACCGGGACCTCGTGCAGGCGGTGGAAGCCTTAAGCCGTCATAAACCATTTTTCACCGCCAGGGTCACCGAGATTTTTCTTGCCAATCGAGGAAGCCGGGAAACCGACCCGGCGAAATCGCTGCACCACCGGCTCACCACGCGGGAGCGCGAGATCCTTCAACTCCTGGCCGAGGGCAAAAGCGCTAAAGAGGTCGCTTCCGTGCTGGGTATCGCCACCAAGACCTCCGACACCCACCGCACCAACATTATGCGAAAGCTCAATGTTCACTCGATCGCCGAACTGGTGCGCTACGCCATACGCAACAAGGTGGTTGAGCCGTGAACAACTTTTGTTAATCCAAGCTCAAAAATACATGATTCACCGTATTTACCCTCCAGCCGAATTGCGTTCAAATAAGACCGTGAGCTTAGGGACCCCTGCCCGGATTATGTTGTCAGACGACCATTCTTTCGTACGGCGGGGTCTGCGCAATATACTGGAATCCACAGATCAGTACGAGATATGTGGGGAAGCCAGCGATGGTAACCAAACCCTCGAACTAGCCAGGGATCTCCGTCCCGATATCCTCATCCTCGACATTTCGATGCCCGCACCGAACGGTCTGGAAGTGGCGCGGCAGCTCCACGAATCCATTCCCGAAATCAAGGTACTGGTTTTGACCATGCACGATTCGGCGGAAATGTTACGGGCGGCCGTGGCTGCTGGCGCCTCCGGCTACCTCTTGAAATCTGATGATGAGAAATTGTTGATCAAAGCCCTGCAGTGCCTGCGGACGGGCCATCACTTCGTAAGCCCTTCGTTCGACTCCGGACTGGCGAAACAACTTTTTCATTAAGGTCTTCCCCCCTTCGAATCATGGTTTTCCCCTATCAGCCCGGGGTGGAAGTAGCTGATTTTTGGCATGGCCAGCGGCGTGTCGGTCGGGATTCGGCTTCGGCAGAGCCGATTCGATCCCTTGCGCGTGGGAACAGCCAATAAAGGAGCAGAACCCAGCCAATAAAGGAACAGAACCAGCTTAGCGAAGCGGTTTCTCCACTCCCGCGGCGTTCCCGCACCCAGCAACTGGCGCAGGATGAGGCTGAGGTTGAACGCGCCGACATGCACCAACTGCCGCTTCAGAATGTTCTCGTGTCCGCGGAGGTGCGTGCGCCTCATGCCGCCGGTGTCGTAGCAGTGCGCGAAGCTGCGTTCCACTAACTCGCCGCGCCGCCTGCAGTAAGCTCTTGCCGTAGTTGCCTCGCACCCGCCGCCGATTCTGGTACACCGCTTGTTGTTCCTCGGCTTTGCCTTGCCAGTTACGTGGTCCTTTTTGTTGCTTCTCCGGAAGGTAGCTACGTATCTCGTAACTCTTCACCCGCTCGACTACCGCGCCGCTGTGATAGCCCTTGTCGGTGACCAACTCTTCGATCCCCTTGACGTTGACCTTGGGCTTCTCGCCGGGCCGCAACTCGGCCTCGCGCCCGATCTGCTCGGCCACTGCCATGCCCGCCTCGCACAGCGTCTCCTCCAGGGTCGTAGTGTCGCCCTGGTCAGCACCTTGCAATGTGACCGCCACCACCGCGCCCGTGTCCAGATCGACCGCATGCTCAGCCTTGTGCGCCAAGTGCGTGCGCCCGTCCTTCATCTTCGCAATCCGCGCGTCCTCGTCCGCAGGACTCTTCCACTCCTTGGTTCGACATGCGCTTCTTGCGCTTGCGGTCCAGTCGCGCCAGGTCCTCGCGGGTCGGCGTTGCCAGGCCGGAAGCCTTCGCCAATCCGCGCAAGAAACTCCTCGTAGCTCTCCCCCGTGTCCCGCCGCACGATCGAGCGCATCGCCGCGTTGGCTTCCAGCGTGGTCGCATCGATCGCCACCCGCTTGCCCTGCAGCAGTCCACCATCCGCCAACAAGCTCAGTACCCAGCCGAACACTTCGCGATGCGTGTCCACATCGATCAGCCGCCGCGTGCGCGAAATCGTCGAGTGGTCCGGCGTGTACTCGTCCAGCCCGATGCCCACAAACCGCCGCAGCGCCAGCGAGTCCGCCAACCGCCAGGCGATCCCACGCTCGCTATCGATGCCTTCGAAATACCCGATCAGCAGCGACCGGAAGTAGATCCCCGGCGTCAGCGACGGCCGGCCGTACTTGGCCGCATAGAACTTCGCACACCGGCTCTTCGACAAACTCATCGAAGCCTCTCCGCCTCCAGCAACTCATTCAGCCGCTGATAGAACGGATGTCCCGGAGCTGACGCTAACTCGGTGTGCGCAATCCAGATGTCCTCTTGCTTCTCCCGCTGCTTGCGCGTCCCCATTGCCATGCGCACATTCTACAAACACAAGCCTGTGGATACTTCAACATTTCTTGCCTACGCATCCAGACTTGCACCACGGGCTGCTAGGTAACTTATCCTGCGCCTCTAAGGTTTCCACTGGATTCTCCGGCGCCGCCCGTTGGCCTATGGTTACACCAACGCACACAAGGTGCGGCCGGCGTTCAGCCGGAGAAGGAAATGCAGAAAATGAATCAGCCAGTCTTACCCACTCTGCTGGATGAATTTGAGATTCAGCCACCATTTCGGAGGTCACCTTTGTTACCAGAAAAGGAAACCCCAGCGAATTGCATCTCTGAACAAGACGCAGTCTCCGGGGCCAAGTTAGGCGATGCCAGTTGCTTTGAGGCTCTCTACAAACTGCATAAACGCTACGTCTACACGCTTTGCTTGCGCATGACGAGGAACACTGCGGAAGCGGAAGATCTTACCCAGGAGGTCTTCTTGCAGTTGTTTCGCAAGATTGGGACCTTCCGCGGCGAATCAGCTTTTTCCACCTGGCTTCATCGGGTAGCCGTGAATGTTGTGCTGATGCGCCTGCGCGTGCCGGCCATCGTTTCCGAACCCCTGGAGTCGCAGCCTGACGATGGCGCAAAGCGAGAAATCGGCGCACGCGACGGCGTTCTGGATTTCTCGATTGATCGCATCGCTCTGGAGCGCTCCGTCGCCGCTTTGCCCCCGGGATACCGCTGCATCTTCCTCTTGCATGATGTGGAAGGTCTCGAGCACCACGAGATCGCCAAAATGTTGGGCTGCTCGATTGGTAATTCCAAGTCGCAGCTCCACAAAGCACGCATGAAACTGCGCTCGAACCTTCGGACGAATCACACAGAAAGCCAGCGAGGACGCGTGCAGCTCGGGAGTGAGATGGCGTCGTAGAGCAGCGGAGAAACCCAGGCAGCGAATCCCGCCATCCATCGTGGCGTTAAGAAGCTGCTCTGGCTCTGTTGCTTTCGGTTCGGACGTATGCAGGTTTTCGAATGAAATTCCCACCCTCATGGCGCAATTTGGCGTGCCTGAGAATGAGTGAATACATGTTGTACTACTATCAGGCATTGCGACGTCGAAGCGAGTCAAACATGCGTCTCCGTGCGCTAGATGGCAACGCAAAGCCGCCCCCTCATGCCGGACAAAACGGTTGCCTCCGCCTGCTGGATATGTGACAAGGTCGCGCTACCACAAGAGCGCGTAATCGACGCCTTAGGATACCCGGTCCACAAGAGCTGCTACGCCGAACTGCTGAAAGAAGAGGAAAACAGACGCAAGTCTAACCACAACCATCACAGGAAAGCCCTGGCTGGCAGTTTTTGGAGCAAACTGCGAAAAAATGGCTTTCGGTCCCCGAAGCCGGGTGGCTCTTAGGAATCGTTCGCAGGCTTGGAAACGAGCACCGGCCGGCGCGGCCGCAGCGTGGCATCCGGCACGAGCTTCTCGATCAGGTCCAGCAACGCTCCCGGATTTGTGACCCCTTTGACCAGCACTGCGTCAACCAGCGTGGGAACCTTATCCGGAACGTGGTTGTCGCCGGTCAACATAATGAGCGGTATCTCCGGATGCAGCACCCGGACATCACGGGCGATCGCGTCTCCCGTCTCGCCATTCGCCAGGTGGTAATCGACCACGATCAAGTCGACCGGTCTTTCAGTGACGATGCGCAGCGCCGACTGGTGGTTGTGCGCGGAAATGGTTTCACAGCCAAACTGCTCCAACATCATCGTCCGGATGCGAAGATTCGCGACTCGGTCATCAACGCACAGGATCACCGGTTTCCTCGCCATAAACACCTCGCCAAACCGCCCCGGGACCCGAGCTTGCTAAGACTCCTCGTTCGGCGATGCTCAATAGGATGCGCGGGAGACGATTGAGGATGGATATCCTAACGGTAAATGGGGCCGGATTCCCGACAGAGTAGGCATGCCCTTGGTAATGAGGCGCCAACCAATTTCACATTCCATTGGGCGTGGGAAAAGTTACTTTGGTAACCGCAGGCCACCCGCGCTAGCGATTCGGCATCAGATATTTGACCGGAGATGACCGTGCGCGAGCGCCACACGCCCGATGATCGCCCTGCTGCGACAGACCCTTGAACATCTGCAGGAGACCCAAGACCTGCTGCCTAATGATCCCGCCCTGCTTGAACTCAAGCACTCGATTGTGAGCGCAGTTGCCGAACTGAAGATTGCAACCAACGGAAAGTCTCATGCGGCCTGAAGGCAGACCGGTTTGAGACACTATGCATCGGCGGCAACAGATTTTCGCAAGCCTCTACCCATAGACAGGTTGGCGCAAAATGACGCGCCACACGCCTCGGCAGGTAGCTTAAACTTCCTTCATGGAGAGTGGGGCCATGCGAGACAAGATGAATAGTGTGGTCTGCTGGATGTGCGGCAAGCCTATTCCGCTGGAGGAATGCAAGACTGACGACCAAGGACACGTAGTCCACGAGCACTGCTACGTTGCAGGAACCGTAGAGAACGTAGAGAGGAAGAGCGCGGCCAACCCCTAGCTGGGGATGGCCCGCCAGCAAATCCCTGATGCAGGGACAACTCCACTGACCTGCTCTCAATGCTTGGTCGCACCCAACCAAAATGGTTTACCGCCTCGGGTCTGGTATCTCCTTCTGCGGAGGAACTCATGCTAAAGGACGCCGGTCAGGAGAACCCCTTTTCACGACGAGTCTTGTTGGTTGACCACCACGATCCTATCCTCAAGACCCTGGTCTTCGAGTTGCGACTTGCGGGCTCGATGGTGAAGGTAGCGCACAGCGACCAGGAAGCGGTCGAGCTGGCCAAGACCTTTCGCCCCGAAGTGTTGGTTACCAAAGTAACCCTGCCGGTGATCGGCGACCTTGCCGAGGCGGTTGAGATTAAGCGCCGGCATCCGGAATGCAAAGTTGTACTGCTCAGTTTCTGGGAGATCACAGCCGACGCCGCCACCACGCTGATGGCAGGCGACTTTACTTTTCACTTGCTCTGCCGGGCGGAACATCCGACCGAGCTTCTCGTTCATGTCGAATCTGTTCTCCATGGCGGCACGAGTGAACGATTGGCGTCCTGAGGCGAACCATGTTTCAAGCGGAAGCAAATTCACCGAGGAGACACGCAATGCCTACCGTAAGCACAACACCAATCACCAATGTTTCCAGCGAGACTATGCCACTTGCTCCACCCCAGACGATCCCGCTGGACCCGTCACTGCAATCCCAAATTCAGGCTCGGGCCTATGAACTGTACCAACAACGTGGCATGTCCGTTGGTCATGCCCTGGATGACTGGCTGCAAGCGGAACAGGAAATCTCTCAAATCTCGACTTTCGTGACGGCGAAAGCTGCTTAGCGCCCAGGTGGGGGCCGGGCCGTGAGCCATAGCCAATGCCACGGCCTGACTTCCTTTTGTCTGTGACAGAACTAGAGAACTCTAGAGCCTCAGCGCACTTTAGTCCTGCTTTGAAATAGGTTGCAGGTAAAAGGAGTTTAGCAGGGCCCCCCTCGAATTTTCCCACTTTGGGAAGCAAAGCCATCACTCGCTGAAAACCACTGTTCCCAATTTGGGGAATTCGCCCATATTTGCGTTTTAAGCGCCTTCAAGGCTCTGGATGACCCTGAGTAGCACCGGGCCCATTCAAATCGATTCTAGGGCCATTTGCGGCCTCGCACAGGGCATTCTACGCGATGACCGAATGGCTATTTTGTGGTTTGCGCGGAAGCACGATGGTGGGCCAAGAAACAAATTCTCTGCAGTCTATTGCGGTGTAACTCTATGAAATACCTATGTTAATAGCATATCCATATAAGCGTGATGCCTCGACCTATAAGCCTTTTAGCTATAATAATGACAGCAATAACGTCACTATCTCAGCTATGTCCCTTATTATAGTCCTTACTGTTGGCTCGTCGTCTTAGCTCATCGCAAGTGCTATTACCTTACCGTCACTTAGACTGTTATTCTCCCCTCTACCGCTTACCCGCTTTCTTCTTGGCTTGGCTCTTCTTCGCGCGCGAGGGCTTAGGTTTCGCAGCGACGGGGCCCTGATCAATATCCTGCAGATAGTCAAGCGAAGGAATGCTTAGAACAACGCCATCGATCCGGTTGTCAGCGGTGCGGTATGGCGTCAGCCGCAGGTCGTACCATTGCCCCGCCGAAACCCGGATGCGGCTCTGTTTAGGACGGACTTCAGCCATGACATCAAGCATCATCTGCTCGAGGTCAGTGACGTTAACCTTCAGCCTGAGCCGTGACAAAGGCTTGCCTATATCACTGGGGGTAAGTCCAAGGGCCTTGGTGGCTTGTGGCGTGAAACGACGGATGTTGAGCTCGGGTCCTACCATTACCAAGGGAAGGCTAACGCTGTTCAGCAGATTATTGAGATCGTTGTTTAACAGCGACAGCAGTTCGTTACGGCGCTGCATTTCGTCATTGACGGTCTGTAGTTCCTCGTTCGCCGACTCCAACTCTTCCTTCGAAGTCTGCAGCTCCTCATTGGTACTCTGCAGCTCTTCATTGCCGGACTGGATCTCTTCATTCGCTGACTGTAATTCTTCGTTGGTTGACTCCAGGGCCTCGGTGAACGACTGTAGGTATTCCATGGTGGCGGCAAGCTCCTGCTTAAGCTGCATGATCTGCTTGTCTTTCAGCGTTCTCTCGTCATCACTGAGGGGAGTAGGGACAACATCAGCGGCAGGTACGGGTGCAGCTCCCGGGCTCGGCTCGAAACAAACCAGGAAGCCGCTCTTGTCTTCGAGGGGAGTATTAAATGGCGTAACCCGTAACGTTGTCAGGCTTATGCCTTCGATGCTGTCAACCGGCACGCCAGCCCGGACAACGACTACACCCAGATTCCGGGCTTCTTCAATCGCGCTCCGCAGCTCATGTTGTAATCCAGGCCGTGCCATCTTCAACAAGTCGAGGCTTGCCTTGCCCGTCGGCAGCTCCAGGTATGGTCCTGTGTGTCCCCTAGTCTGGACGATCTCCAACTGTTCATTGACTACTACCGATGGAGGGGCGTACCGGGCCAACAGCAGGCGGTCGGCTTCGCGATGGAGATCGATAGGAATGCGTACCGGCGCAGATGTTCTGCTTACTGGCTGCACGCTTTCACCTTCAGCATGAGCCTCGGCGAGTTGGACGGAGAAGCCGGATGGTACCGGTGTTAGTACGGCTTTCTTGCGATAGATTCTGTGTTTCTTGTCTGCCATTTCGAATAACTCAGCTCCTGATCCAAGCAGTCCTTCGGTATTACCAATCATCAGGAACCCGCCTGGATTCAAGGCGTAGTGGAAGATGGGCGCTACCCGCTTCTGCAGCGACTGGCCGAGGTAGATCATGACATTGCGGCAACTCAAAAGGTCGATGCGGGAGAAGGGTGGATCGCGGAAGACGTTCTGGATGGAGAAAACGCAGAGGTCGCGAATGGTTTTGCTGATCTGATAACCGTTGTCAACTTTCTGGAAAAAGCGGCGCAGCCGTACGGGGGAGATGTCGGCTTCAATGGTCTCGCGGTAAACCCCCGCGCGCGCGCGTTGGATGGCCTTCTCGCTCAAGTCGGTGCCGAAGATCTGGATGGAAAGATGGGCATGCTCTTCTCCCAGAAACTCCAGCAGGGAGATAGCGTGGGAGTAGGTCTCTTCCCCGCTGGAGCAGCCCGGCACCCAGATCCGAATCGGCGGGGAGCCATCGTCGTGCTGCTTGAGCAACATCGGATACACCACACGTTTGAGGACCTCGAAAGCATCCGGATCGCGGAAGAAGCTGGTGACGTTAATCAGGAGGTCATCGTAGAGAGCAGCAACTTCGTTCGGCTCCTGGCGCAGCAGGGCAACGTACCGGCCAAGCTTTTCGATCTTGTGCAGCGCCATGCGGCGCGCCACCCGGCGGGCGACGGCCTGCGGCTTGTATTCGGAGAAGTCCACGCGCGTAGTGCGGCGAAGCAGGCTGAAGATTTGCATCATCTGCTTCTCTTTGCTTTCGCCAACCTCTCCCAACTCAATGCCGACCCCGCGCACATAGGGGTGGCGGGCAATCCGAGTCAGCTCTGTCGCAATGCCCTCCGGCGGCTGCACCAGGTCCACGCAGCCTGCGGCGATGGCGCTGCCGGGCATACCATCGTACTTGGCCGAACTGTCCTGGGCGAAGGTAATGCCGCCCTCGCTCTTGATGGCCGACAGACCGGCGGTACCGTCCGATGCGGTACCGGACAGGATGATGCCGATGGCGTTGCTGCCCTGATCGGAGGCGAGCGACCGCAGGAAAACGTCGATGGTGGTATTTACGGGCCGGGGCTTTTCGCGGTGTGCAAGGTGCAACACACCTTCGGCAATCGTCATTTCGCAATTGGGTGGAATCACGTAGACGTGGTTGGGCTCAACCGTGGTTCCGTCGGTGACGTCCAGCACCGGCATGGACGTCGCGCGGGCAAGGATGTCGCGGAAGGCGCTCTCGCGCGAGGGGTCGAGGTGCGGCACCACCACATACGCCATACCAAGGCTTGCAGGGAGAACTTTCAGTAGATCAGAGCAGGCTTCCAGTCCGCCAGCCGATGCTCCAATGCCAACAATAGGAAACGCACTGCGCGCCAGCGGTCCCGGGTCGTCGTCCGGTTTCACCTTAGGTTGTGGCTCTTTGCTGTCCACACGCTCGCTTCCTGAAGGCAAAGATAAATGGGCGCCGCCGGCTCCGCCCGCGAGACTCTTGCCGACCATTCAGCCTTTAAGCAACGTCTTTCAAGCGCAGGGTAAGCCTCTGGCATTCTTGCGTCAAGCTCTGGGTGGATCGGGCCAGTTGCTGCACCAGCTGTTGGCTTCGGTTCCGTAATTCGCGTGAAGAGCGAATGTTTTCCCACGCCACGTTAACACTCTCGTGGGAAACCAGTGAGAGACTGCCGTTGCCTTTCTTACCCCGTGACCAGTTCTCACCATGTGACCAGTGCCTGGCCCGCCAACTGTCCAGCTCAGCTGGCGAAGCCGACACCACTCCTGACGGCTTTCCGTTGGGACGAAGAACAGGCAAGCCAAGCTCGCGCTCCCAGCGTTGAGCGGTGCGAACGCCCTTTCCCAAGTAGGTGGCAATTTCCTTCCAGCTGGTGAAAGTTGAGGTCGTTTGCGAAGCGGTACTGATTGACATACAAGAACTCCCTACAGCGGGTTTGCAGCGACGACAGCGGAGCAAACCAATAACCAGATTCTAAGCCGATCCGACAAACGGCTCTCAGGGAGACAAGGGCCGCACGCCCATCCCTGCGAATTGTCCCAGCAGCCCCGACAAAGTTCCAGAGATAAGCCGCATTCGGCATCGTCAACCGGAATCAGGAGATGGCCCATCCGGTCACTGCGGAATTGAAAATAGCAGATTTTTTCGAATCGTCCATACAGTAAATACCGTATGGTTGCGCATCTGTATTCGTGATAAAAAACTCTGGCTTTGTGTGCTGCTGACCCTATTTTCGGTGTTTTGGGCAAAGCGCGCCGCACCAAAGGCCGCCCTGTTCCGAGGATGCGGGTAGGGGGTTCGTCAGCAGCACCTCAGGTTAATCCGAAAGCACACGAGCGAAAATGGGTAGCTTTGCAGTAGCTCGCCGAACGGCCGTGGTTGTGGACTCTTGTCCAAGGACTGAACCAGGCTTGGGCCGCCCCGACTAACGAATCGGAAAAGTGAATCGCAGGTTTTTGTCACGGTTGAAATCGGTTAGCAGGAGACAAGCATGAAGAATGCGGAACGCAAGCCCGCGATCGCGACGGCAGGTGGGGACGCCGCCGTGAGCGCCAGTAACTGGGGGCCCGGCGCGGTTGCGCAGCCGGCGCCCGACCTGAGCGTGATCCTGGGGGCCCTGCAAGTTATGCGTGACGGCGACTTCTCGGTCCGCCTGCCGGGTTCCTGGACGGGATTGGCGGGAAAGGTTGCCGACACTTTCAACGACATCGTGGCGACCAGTGAGCAAATGAACCGGGAGTTGAGGCGGGTGGGGCAAGTGATCGGCAAGGAAGGCAGGACGCGAGAGCGGACCAAGTTCCAGGAGTCGCGGGGAGCGTGGGGCGAGATGGAGACTTCGGTCAATACCCTGGTAGAAGACCTGCTCCGGCCCACTACGGAAGTGACCCGCGCCATCGGGGCCGTGGCCCAGGGCAATCTGGCCCAGACGGTCCGTCTGGATGTAGACGGACGCCCGCTGGAAGGAGAGTTCCTGCGTTCGGCGAACATCGTCAACACCATGATTCAGCAGCTCAGCGTGTTCACGGCTGAGGTGACGCGCGTGGCCCGCGAGGTGGGTACCGACGGCAAGCTGGGCGGCCAGGCGCAAGTGCCGGGCGCGGCCGGCACCTGGAAAGACCTTACCGACTCCGTTAATTCCATGGCCAGTAACTTGACGGGACAGGTGCGCAACATCGCGGAGGTTACCAACGCGGTGGCAAGCGGCGATCTTTCGCGAAAAATTACGGTTGATGTGCGCGGCGAAATTCTGCAGCTCAAAGAAGCCATCAACACCATGGTGGACCAGTTGCGGTCCTTTGCGTCTGAGGTGACGCGCGTGGCCCGCGAAGTGGGCACCGACGGTAAGCTCGGCGGGCAGGCGGTGGTACCGGGCGTGGCCGGTACATGGAAGGACCTCACGGACTCGGTCAACGCAATGGCGGGCAATCTCACGGCGCAGGTGCGCAATATTGCCGAGGTGACCACGGCGGTCGCTCGCGGTGATTTGTCGCGCAAGATTACGGTGGACGTGAAGGGTGAAATTCTCGAGCTCAAGGACACCATCAACACCATGGTGGACCAGCTCAATGCCTTCGCGGGTGAGGTGACGCGTGTGGCCCGCGAAGTCGGCACCGAAGGCAAGCTGGGCGGCCAGGCGCAGGTACCCGGCGTGGGTGGAACCTGGAAGGACCTCACCGACAACGTGAATTTCATGGCGAGTAACTTGACTGGCCAGGTGCGCAACATCGCCGAGGTAGCGACGGCCATCGCCAGCGGCGATTTGTCCCGCAAAATTACGGTTGACGTCCGGGGCGAAATTCTGCAGCTGAAAGAAACCCTGAACACCATGGTCGATCAGCTCAACCGCTTTGCCGGTGAGGTGACGCGCGTCGCCCGCGAGGTGGGCACCGAAGGCCGGCTGGGTGGTCAAGCGAACGTGCCAGGCGTGGCCGGAACCTGGAAGGACCTCACCGATTCCGTGAACTCGATGGCCGGAAACCTGACCGGGCAAGTACGCAACATTGCCGAGGTGACGACGGCGGTGGCGCGCGGCGATCTGTCGCGCAAGATCACGGTGGACGTGAAAGGCGAAATTCTCGAGCTGAAGAACACCATCAACACCATGGTGGACCAGCTCAACGCCTTCGCCGGCGAGGTCACGCGCGTGGCCCGCGAAGTCGGAACCGAAGGCAAGCTGGGCGGACAAGCCGAAGTGCCGGGTGTGGCCGGTACCTGGAAAGACTTGACGGACAACGTCAATTTCATGGCCGGCAACCTGACCGGCGCAAGTCCGCAATATCGCCGAAGTGGCGACCGCCGTAGCTCGCGGCGATTTGTCGCGCAAGATCACGGTGGACGTGAAAGGCGAAATTCTTGAGCTCAAAGACACCCTGAACACCATGGTGGACCAGCTACGGTCGTTTGCTTCGGAAGTGACTCGCGTGGCGCGCGAGGTGGGCACCGACGGCAAGCTGGGAGGCCAGGCGCAGGTCCCGGGCGTCGGGGGCACATGGAAGGACCTCACCGACTCGGTGAACTCCATGGCTAGTAACTTGACGGGCCAGGTCCGCAACATTGCGGAGGTGTCTACCGCCATCGCCAATGGCGACCTGTCAAAGAAAATCACGGTCAACGTGAGCGGTGAGATTCTGCTGCTGAAAGAAACCATCAACACGATGGTCGACCAGCTTAATGCCTTCGCCGGCGAAGTGACCCGCGTGGCGCGCGAAGTGGGTACGGAAGGCCGTCTTGGCGGCCAGGCCAACGTGCCGGGCGTGGCGGGCACGTGGAAGGACCTTACCGACTCGGTGAATTCGATGGCCGGAAACCTTACCGGGCAGGTGCGTAACATCGCCGAGGTCACTACCGCCGTCGCGCGCGGCGATTTGTCGCGCAAGATCACCGTGGATGTAAAGGGTGAAATTCTTGAGCTGAAGAACACGATCAACACCATGGTCGATCAGCTCAACGCCTTCGCGGGTGAGGTAACCCGCGTGGCGCGCGAAGTTGGCACCGACGGCAAGCTGGGAGGGCAAGCCGAGGTGCCCGGGGTGGCGGGCACCTGGAAGGACCTCACCGACAATGTCAACTCTATGGCCAACAATCTGACTGGCCAGGTCCGCAATATCGCCGAAGTCGCAACCGCCATCGCGACCGGCGATCTTTCCAAGAAGATCACGGTGGATGTGCGCGGTGAAATCCTGCAGCTCAAGGAGACGCTCAACACCATGGTTGAGCAGTTGCGCTCCTTTGCCGCCGAAGTCACGCGCGTCGCTCGCGAGGTGGGTACTGAGGGCCGGCTTGGCGGACAGGCCAACGTGCCGGGCGTCGCGGGCACGTGGAAGGACCTCACGGACTCGGTGAATGCCATGGCCCGCAACCTCACCGGGCAGGTGCGCAACATCGCTGAGGTCACTACGGCTGTGGCGCGCGGCGACTTGTCGCGCAAGATCACGGTGGATGTGAAGGGCGAGATTCTGGAGCTGAAGAACACGATCAACACCATGGTGGACCAGCTCAATGCGTTCGCGGCGGAAGTGACCCGCGTGGCGCGTGAAGTCGGCACCGAAGGCAAGCTGGGTGGTCAGGCGCAGGTGCCCGGTGTTGCGGGCACGTGGAAAGACCTCACCGACAACGTGAACGTGATGGCGGCCAACCTTACGGAACAGGTGAGGGGAATTGTCAGGGTGGTGACCGCGGTCGCGAACGGCGTGCTCACGCAAAAATTGACGGTCTACGCCAAGGGCGAAGTCGCTGCACTGGCGGACACGATCAACAACATGACGGACACGCTGGCTACCTTCGCTGACCAGGTCACCACCGTCGCCCGCGAGGTGGGTGTGGAAGGCCGACTCGGCGGGCAAGCCAATGTGCCCGGCGCGGCCGGCACCTGGAAGGACCTTACCGGAAACGTCAACCTGCTGGCCGACAACCTCACCAACCAGGTGCGGGCTATCGCCGAGGTTGCCACGGCGGTCACCAAAGGCGACCTGACGCGGTCGATTCAAGTGGAGGCCAGCGGCGAAGTCGCCGAGCTGAAAGACAACATCAACACGATGATTAACAATCTCCGCGGTACGACGGAGCGCAATACCGAGCAGGATTGGCTCAAGACCAACCTGGCGCGATTCACCGGCATGTTGCAGGGTCAGCGCGATCTGGCCACCGTCGGACGGATGCTGCTGTCGGAGTTGGCGCCGCTGGTGAATGCCCAGCAGGGCGTGATTTACCAGATGGAGGGTGAGGGATCGACCGTGATGACGCTGCTGTCGGCGTTTGCGGGCGACGGCGAAGATGGCCATCTCCGGCAACTGCAGGTGGGCGAAGGCCTGGTGGGACAGTGCGCATCCGAGAAGCGAAGGATGTTGATCAACGATTTGCCGGCCGACAACATCTCCATCCGCTCGGGCTTGTTCGAGGCGGTGCCGCGAAGTGTCATCGTGCTGCCGGTGCTTTTCGAGGACCGGGTCAAGGCCGTCATCGAACTGGCTTCCTTGAGCGCGTTCACCGCGTCACAGCTGGCGTTTCTGGAGCAACTGACCGCCAGCATCGGAATTGTGCTCAACAGCATTGAGGCGACCATGCAGACCGAGGGATTGCTGAAGCAGTCCCAGCAACTGGCGACGGAGCTGCAGACTCAGCAAAAAGAGTTGCAGCAGACCAACGAGCAGTTGGCGCAGAAGGCCCAGCAATTGGCCGAGCAAAACGTCGAGGTGGAGAGGAAGAACCAGGAAATCGAGCAGGCCCGTCGCGCCCTGGAAGACAAAGCGAAGGAGCTGGCGCTCACCTCCAAGTACAAGTCCGAGTTCCTGGCCAACATGTCGCATGAGCTGCGGACGCCTCTGAACAGCATCCTGGTTCTGGGCCAGCAACTGGGTGACAATCCCGATCACAACTTGACGCCGAAGCAGGTCGAATACGCGCGCACGATTCACGGCGCCGGCACCGACTTGCTCAACCTGATCAGCGATATTCTCGATCTCTCGAAGATCGAATCGGGGACGGTTTCGGTGGATGCCGAGGAGGTGTTCTTCGCGAGCCTGCTCGATATGGTCGGGAGACCCTTCCGCCATGAAGCCGAAAGCCGGCGGCTCAGCTTCGAGGTGCACACTGACCCGTACCTCGTTCGCAGTCTGGTCACCGACTCCAAACGCCTGCAGCAGGTGTTGAAGAACCTGCTGTCTAACGCATTTAAGTTTACCGAGCAGGGCGGCGTACGGCTCTCGGTCCGGTTCGCCGAGAACGGATGGAGCGAGGACCATCCCATCCTGCGGCGAGCCGCTTCCGTCGTGGCTTTCGAGGTGGCTGACACGGGCATCGGCATTCCACACGAAAAACAACGAATCATCTTTGAGGCCTTCCAACAAGCTGACGCCGGCACTAGCCGCAAGTACGGCGGGACGGGCCTGGGTCTGGCAATCAGTCGCGAGCTGGCGAACCTGCTGGGCGGCGAGATCCAGTTGCGCAGTGAGCCGGGCCAGGGCAGCTCCTTTACCCTGTACCTTCCGCAGACGTACGCCGGCCCGTCCACTGCGAGCCTGCCGGTTCTGGAAAAGAATGCCTTGCCGTCTGCGTCACCTCTGCAGCTGGCAAGTGCCAGCGTCGTAGACCATCCGGCTGAACATATCCTGGACGACCGCGACCAGATCCAGGCCGGCGATGCCGTGTTGCTGATCATCGAAGATGACCCGCATTACGCCCGCGTGATTTGCGACCTGGCGCGCGACAAAGGCTTCAAGGTCTTGGTGGCGTTGAAGGGGTCAGAAGGACTGGCGCTGGCCCGCGAGTTTCATCCCACAGCCATCTCGCTGGATGTTTTTCTTCCCGACATGCTGGGTTGGACGGTCCTGAACCACCTGAAGCAGGATCCGGCGACGCGGCACATTCCGGTGCAGATGTTGACCCTGGATGAGGGCCGGCATCACGGTCTGGCAAGAGGAGCGTTCGCCTTTGTGACCAAGCCCACAACGCCCGCCGGGCTGGACGCGGCCCTGGATCGAATCAAGGCCTATGCCAGTCCGCGGCGCAAGCGGCTGCTGGTGGTCGAAGACGACCCTGCAGAGCAGTTCAGCATTCGGGAGCTGCTTGGCTACGACGACATCGATGTTACAGCCGCCACCACTGGCGCGGAGGCGCTTGCGCTGGTCAACGACCAGCAGTTCGATTGTGTTGTGCTCGATCTGCGTCTTCCCGACATGTCGGGCTTCGAGGTCCTGGAGCGGCTGCGCGACACGCCTTCTCTCAACGACCTGCCAGTCGTAGTTTTCACCGGAAAGGAATTGTCACCGGAGGAGGACGCGCAGTTGCACAGTCTGGCGCGCAGCGTGGTGGTGAAGGGAGTGGAGTCGCCCGAGCGATTACTGGACGAGACCGCGCTGTTCCTGCACCGGGTGATTCCGGATCTCCCGCCTGAGAAACAAAACCTGCTCGACCGGCTGCATCGCTCCGATGAGGCGCTGGTGGGGAAGAAAGTGCTGGTGGTGGACGACGACGTGCGGAACATCTTCGCGCTGAGCAGCGTCCTCGAGCGCCGGGGCATGACAGTACTCACGGCCGGCACCGGCCGTGAGGCCATTGCGACGCTGGAATCGACGCCCGATGTCGCCATCACTCTAATGGACATCATGATGCCGGAAATGGATGGGTACGAAACCATGCAGGTGATCCGGCAGAACTCGTCGTTCCGCCGTTTGCCCATCATCGCGCTTACGGCCAAGGCCATGAAGGGCGATCGCGAGAAGTGTCTTGAGGCAGGCGCCTCCGAGTACCTGGCAAAGCCAGTCAACACCGAGCAACTCCTGTCAGCATTGCGTATGTGGTTGCATAGATAGCCTGTGGAACCTAGGGTCTTGGGGTTTGGATTCTGTGGCGGGGCGATTAATTGACGTATGAATAACCCGGTCAACATCCTGATGGTGGATGATCAGCCCGCCAAACTGCTCAGCTATGAGGCGATACTCGGCGAGTTGGGGGAGAACCTCCTGAAGGCCTCTTCCGGGCGGGAGGCGCTGGAGCAGCTGCTGAAAAACGATATTGCCATGGTGTTGATGGACGTGAGCATGCCGGACCTGGACGGCTTTCAACTGGCCGACATGATTCGGGAGCATCCGCGCTTTCAGAAGACCGCGATCATCTTCATTTCCGCTGTCCACTTGACGGATGTGGACCGGGTAAAGGGCTATCAGCGCGGCGCCGTGGACTACATCTCCGTTCCCGTAGTGCCGGAGCTCCTGCGAGCCAAGGTAAGCGTCTTTGCTGAACTGCATCGTAAAACGCAACAGTTGGAACGGCTGAATCGCGACCTGGAGCTTCGGGTTGCGCAACGCACCGAGGAATTGCGGGCGAGTGAGAGCCAATTCCGGACGCTGGCCAATTCGATTCCACAGTTAGCTTGGATCGCTGATCCCGACGGTTCGATTTTTTGGTACAACCAGCGTTGGTACGACTACACGGGCGCGAACCTGGAGGAGATGCGCGGCAAAGGTTGGCACAAGGTGGTGCATCCGGACTACCTTGCCAGAGTCGTCGCTGGTATTGAGCGCTCGTGGGGGTCGGGCACTCCGTGGGAGGACACCTTTCCCGTCCAGGGACAAGACGGTGGGTTCCGCTGGTTTCTTTCCCGCGCCATACCAATTCATGAAAGCGGCGGGCGAATCGTGCGCTGGTTCGGGACCAACACTGACATCACGGAACAAAAGCTCGCCCAGCAGCGCGTGTACGAGAGTGAACGGCGCTTCCGAACCATGGCCGATAAAGCACCCGTCATGATTTGGATCTCTGGACTCGACAAGCTCTATACCTACTTCAACAAGCCATGGCTAGAGTTTACCGGCAGGACGCTGGAGCAGGAGTTAGGCAATGGCTGGACAGAAAACGTTCACCCCGAGGATGTGGAGCAGCGCCGGCAGATTTACGGCCAGGCCTTTGACGAGCGCCGTCCATTTTCCGTGGAGTACCGTTTGCGGAGAGCCGACGGCGAATATCGCTGGGTTCTGGACAACGGCGTGCCGCTGATCGGTGCCGACAAGGCTTTCTCCGGCTATATCGGAAGCTGCGTGGACATGACCGAGCGAAAGCTGACCGAGGATGCGCTAGTCAAGTCTGAAAAGCTTGCCGCTATGGGTCGCCTGGCCGGCATCATCGCCCATGAAATCAACAACCCATTGGAAGCAATTTCCAACGCATTCTATATTTTGCGCGGACACCCATCGCTTGATGCAGAAGCTCAGTATTGTGCGAGCCTGGCCGAGCAGGAATTGTCCCGCGTAGCGCATATAACCAAGCAAACCCTCAGTTTTTACCGCGAGTCACAACAGCCCGTGCCGGTTTCTCTCTCTGACATTCTGGAGAATGTGCTTGAGCTCCAATCCCGCCGCATCAAGGCCAATGGAATTACCTTGGAGAAACAATATAGAAACGGCGCCATGATCCATGGTTTTCCAGTTGAGTTGAAGCAGGTGTTTCTGAACCTTATTGGAAACGCTATACAAGCCATGGAAGAAGGCGGGCGCTTGCGGGTGCGGGTCAGCGAGTGGACCGAAGAGCGCACGCGACGTTGCGGAGTGAAGGTTTCCATCTGCGATACGGGTTCCGGCATTGATCCGAAGTATGCTAAACGGATTTTCGAACCCTTCTTTTCGACGAAGGACACTAAGGGCACCGGGCTGGGTCTTTGGATCAGCCGGGGAATCATTCAGAAGTACGAAGGTTCAATCGGGTTTCGTAGTATGCGCTTGGCGGAGGGGCATGTTACATGCTTTTCCGTTTTTATTCCTGGGCTTTCCTCGCCGCGGAACCTGGAGCTCAGTCGAACTCGGGCTGCGGGATGAAAGGGATCGACTATGCCGCAGGACAAAACAGTAATCTTGTGCGTGGATGACGAGGAGAATCCGCTGACTCTCAGAAAGCTGGTGCTGGAGAACGCCGGCTATGACGTCGTAACAGCCACTTCTGCGGTGCAAGCTCTTGGGATTGTCTCTTCCCGTCCTATTGATCTTGTGCTTTCGGACTACCTCATGCCGGGTTCGAGCGGGACTGAACTGGCGCGCGAAATCAAAGCGGGCTGGCCCAGCCTTCCCGTTATTCTGCATTCCGGGGTGAACGAGATCCCCGCCGATGCCGGTTGTGCCGACCTTTTCCTCAGCAAAGTGGAAGGTCCGGCTGTCTTGTGTGAAAGGATCGCTTCCGTCCTGGGTGGAGCGAGGACACGAAAACCAGACAAATCGGAAACTATGTAAAATTTAACTTAGGCGAAACAACGTCATGGACGTGAATTGAATCTAAGTGCGCACATATTGCCATGGAAACGACCCAAGCCACGATTCTCTGCGTAGACGATGAAGAAAATCAACTAATGCTGCGCAAACTCATGCTGGAGCGAGCGGGCTATCGCGTAGTAACTTGCAATTCCGCAGCTAAGGCCATTGAGTTGTTTCGATCGAAGACGATTGATCTAGTGATTGTGGACTACTACATGCCGGGAATGAACGGGCTGTCGTTGGCCCGCGAACTAAGGCAAACGAAAAAGGTACCGACCGTGGTGTTGTCTGCCTTCGTAGAACTCCCCGGCGAAACGATTGGAACCGCCGACGTTTGGGTTACCAAGGGCATCACCCCAGAGGAATTACTGACCAGGATCGAGGAGTTGTTAAAGAGCGGCCAAATCCCGCCTGCGTCAGCAGCAGGGGCCACATCTTAGGGCCCGAATGCCGATTGCGTCATTGCTCTGGCGAAGTTCAGTTGAAGACCCTGCCGACAAAGCGATGGAATCGGCTTGAGAAAAATCCAGATCGCTCAGCCGCTTCGCTTCCTCGTACTTCCTGGTGATGACAATTGATGAGCGACTATACCTGTCGGCGCGTTAGAGCTGCGCCCTTCCCAATCTTTTTGAAGCTAACCTATCGCGAGTTTTAGTTGCCCGAGGCGCGAGAAAAATATTTTGTAACTGGCGAACCTGGATTGGCAACTCGCCACCACCACAATTGTCATCACACGAATAGCTCGAGTGTGAAACAACACCTCGCGCCGTGGCACTTCCCCGAGGTGCTGCTGAGGCAGCACTTCTGAGGGAAGGCGACCCCGCCAAACAAGAAAGTTAGGTTGCTCGGTATGTATTTCCGTGGCCTCGCTGTAACATTGCTTCCCTTACTGCTGTCTTGTTTGTCGTGCACCGCTCAAATGCAGTCGTTAATGCCGGGTCCCGGCCGAGTGCATCCCCAATTCTGTAGCCTGAGCGGCCGGGTGACGAATGCGGATGGTCCAGCCTGCGGCTGGAATCCGCATTGAAGTACGCGATGCCAGATCGGCGATGACAGTGGACACAACGTCGACACAGCAAGACGGCAGATTTGAGGTGAACAACCTCCAGGCGGGTAATTACGAAGTGCTGGCGCAATCGGGACCTTCCGACGCACGGACCTACATCGCGGTACAGTTTGGCGATTACTCGATCGACTTGCGCCTCCCGGTGAATACAGCACAGGGCTATGGGCCAACAGTGTCGGTTGCTGCCATGATGGTGCCGGCAAAGGCCCGCGACGCCTACAATCGCGCGCGACAGGGCTTCGCCGCGGGCAAATCCGATCGGGCCCAGAAAGACTTGCAAGCCCTGCAAGTCTACCCTCATTTCGCGGAAGCGCTCACCTTGCGCGGCATCGTAGAGGTGCAGGCAAACCAGTTCCAGGCAGCACAGCAGGATCTGGAAGAAGCTATTCGTGGCGACACAAACTATGGACCTGCTTATACCGTATTGGGAGCGGTTTACAACAGTCAGGGACGCTTCGACGATGCCTTGCGCACGCTTGATTATGGAGCAGCCCTTTCTCCCGGTGTCTGGCAGACTTACCTGGAATTGGCGAAAGCCTCCATAGGTAAGAAACAGTATCAGCAAGGACTGCAATTTGCAGCGCGTGCTGAACAGTTGGGTGGGAACGGCTTTGCGCCGCTGCATCTGCTCAAAGCCTATGCCGTGATTCCGCTGAAATTCTACGAGGATGCGAAACGAGAGCTAGCAGGATGCTGAAAAAGTACTCCTAGCAGGATGCTGAAAAAGTACTCCTAATCCACAGGCACGTGTGCTAAGAAAGCAGCATGCGAGGCACCGATCATCAGCAAAGCCACATGTTCAGTTATTTGTCGCCGGAAGCGCGGGTACGGAAGGATCATCCGCTGCGGGTCATCCGCATGATGGTAGACGAAGTTCTGCGGGCACTGTCGCCGCAGTTTGATCGCATGTACGCCCGCGAGGGCCGGCCATCGATTGCGCCCGAGAAGTTGCTGCGGGCGCAGTTGTTGCAGATGCTGTACTCGATTCGCAGCGAGCGGCTGCTGATGGAAGAGATCGATTACAGCATGCTGTTCCGCTGGTTCGTAGGGTTGAATTTGGACGAGGAGGTATG
This sequence comes from uncultured Acidobacteriaceae bacterium, assembly GCA_963782275.1. GTDB lineage: Bacteria > Acidobacteriota > Terriglobia > Terriglobales > Acidobacteriaceae > Bog-257. The sequence continues at coordinate 1,274,739 of CAWAJA010000022.1, forward strand.
GGATCCGACAGTGTTCACGAAGAACCGGGACCGGCTGCTGGAAGCCGCAGTGGCCAAGCAGTTCCTAGCGCAGGTGGTGGAACAGGCTGGGGCGAAGGGCCTGACCTCCGACGAACACTTCACGGTGGATGGCACGCTGCTGGAAGCCTGGGCCGGCGCCAAGAGTTTTCAGCGCCAGGATGGCAAGAACCCGCCCTCTTCCGATGATCCCGGCAATCCCACGGTGAACTTTCACGGCGAGAAGCGGTCGAATCAAACGCACGCATCGAAGACCGATCCCGAGGCCATGTTGGCGCGCAAGGGCGACGGCAAGGAGGCGAAGTTGAGCTACAGCGGCAATCTGTTAGTGGAGAATCGTAACGGGCTGATCGTGAATGCGATGGTGTGGGAAGCCAACGGAACGGCCGAGCGCGATACGGCGCTGGTGATGCTGGAGCAGATTGCCGGCACCAGGCGCGTGACGGTGGGCGGCGACAAAGGCTTTGACACGGCCGACTTCATTGCTGAGTGCCGCCACATGCAGGTCACACCGCATGTCGCGCAGAATGACGGTCGGCGCGGCGGCAGTGCCATCGACCAGCGGACCACGCGGCATGAAGGCTACCGCATCAGCCAAAGGAAGCGGAAGCGGATCGAGGAATGTTTCGGTTGGCTCAAGACGGTTGCTCTGCTGCGGAAGGTACGACATCGTGGCTTGTTCAAAGTGGATTGGGTGTTCACCTTCGCTTGCGCGGCCTATAACCTGGTCCGCCTGCGCAACCTGTCACTACGGGCGGCGTAAGCCAAGGGAAAAGTGTGTCAGCTGCATGTAAAAAGCTTCAGCAGATAGTGGAAATATGCTGAGCCGAACTCTCTCCCCTCTCACTCGATGACCGAAGCGGACACAGTTCGCCCAAATCAGAGGTTTTTCAGCAGCCTGCTAGAAGCGTATCTGAGGCAAGAGCCCAAAGGAAAAGAGGCCGAGCAAGCGCAACGGTTGTTAGCGCACCTGCAGGCAGCGGAGGTAACAACTCTATCCGCGACGCGATGACGGCAAGTTGTTGGCAGTGCTTTGGGGGGAGACAGCCGATTATCGCAGTGATTCCGGGACGGCTTTCCGAGAACGAAGGAAGCTTGGACTATTTAGATGAGGTGTTCCTCTTAACAGCCCGTGGCGCAAGTGGTGGTTTTTCTGCAAGGCTGGCGACGTAGCCGGGTGCGCAATCTCACGAAGCACTTGACAACGGATGCGGAGGGCCGGCTTCTGCAAAGCCGATTCTGATTTATCCGACCCCGGAAGAGTAAATAAACGAACAGAACAAGCCTGCCAGAGCGGTCTCTCAGCTCTCGCGGTGTGCCCGCACCCAGCATCTGGCGCAGGATCAAGCTCAAGTTGAACGCTCCGACATGAATCAACTGCCGCTTCAAAATGTTGTCCCGTCCGCGGAGATGGCAGCGACGCATGCCGCCGGTTTCGTAGCAGTGTGCGAAGCTGCGTTCCACCAACTCGCCACGTCGCCGCAGTAAACTCTTGCCGTACTCGCTTCGTACCCGCCGCCGATTCTCATAGACTGCCTGCTGTTCGGCTGGCTTGCCTTGCCAGTTACGTCGCCCCTTTTGCTGCTTCTCCGGTATATAGCTGCACACCTCGTAACTCTTCACTCGCTGGAGGACTGCGCCGCTGTGATACCCCTTATCGGTAACCAACTCTTCGATCCCGTTGACGTTCACCTTGGGCTCACGGTCGGGCTTCAACTCCGCCTCGCGACCCGCCAACTCCGCCACTGTCATGCCTGCTTCGCACAGGGTTGCGTCCAAGCTCGTCGTGTCGCCCTTATCGGCACCCGGCAACGTGACGGCCACCACCGCGCCCGTGTCCAGATCGACCGCATGCTCAGCCTTGTGCGCCAGGCGGGTACGCCCATCCTTCATCTTCGCGATCCGCGCATCCTCGTCCGCTGGACTCTTCCAGTGTTTGTTGGACGTGCGCTTCTTGCGCTTGCGATCCAGTCTCACCAGGTCTTCCCGGGTCGGGGTTTCGATGCCCGAGGCCTTGGCTAATCCGCGCAGAAATTCCTCGTAACTCTCACCCGTGTCGCGCCGTACGATCGAGCGCATCGCCGCGTTAGCTTCCAGCGTCGTGGCATCGATGGCGATCCGCTGGCCCTTCAATAGCCCGCGATCGGCCAGCACTTCCAGCACCCAAGTGAACACTTCGCGATGCGTGTCCACATCGATCAACCGCCGGGTGCGCGATATTGTGGAGTGGTCCGGGGTGTTCTCGTCGAGGCCAATGCCCACAAAACGCCGCAGCGCCAGTGAGTCTGCCAGCCGCCAAGCAATGCCGCGCTCCGCCCCGATGCCTTCGAAATATCCGATCAGCAGCGAACGAAAGTAAATCCCCGGCGTCAGTGAGGGCCGTCCGTACCTGGCCGCATAGAACCTCGCACACCGCCCCTCGACAAACTCGTCGAAGCGCTCCGCCTCCAGCAACTCGTTCAGCCGCTGATAGAACGGATGCCCCGGAGCCGAGGCCAACTCCGTGTGCGCAATCCAGATGTCCTCTTGCTTCTCCCGCTGCTTGCGCGTGCCCATTGCCATGCGCACATTCTACGAAGAGAGTCTGTGAATACCTCAAATGTTTTTGCTTACGAATCTAGACTTGCACCACGGGGTGTTAAGCTCACGATTACAGTAGAGCCAATGTAGGACCTATAGCGCAGAGGCAGACGCGGAGGCTGAAGATGATTTCATCATCCATCTGGTTATGTCTGCTTGTGCACTTCGTGGTAAGTGGCATCTGTCTGATAGGTGCCTTCGGAATGATTCTCCGATATGGCTACAGGGGCGTCCTCTTGGGGTGTGGTCTGATCTTGCTCTGCCTGTTATGTGGTCCGCTTATGGGCGCTCCCGGAGGATGGTAGTGCGAATGACGCGATTTGACGCTTGCTGTCAGTGCTCAGCCGTGCGTATAAGAAATCTACGAGTTTCAGGAGGCGGGTGTGGCGCCTTTATTATCAGTATCTCCGATCTCCCACAGATTCGTCCGCGAAAGCATACTGCGGGACGGATTGATCCTCTCCACCTGCCAGAATTGCGGCGCTCAATTTGCAGCTCCGCCGGGTGAACGTCTGATCGACGGATGGGAAGGAACGCACATCTGTCTGGTGCGGGGTCATGCTGCGCTCCCGACCAATCGTGCCCCCCCTGAACTTTGAGCGTAGTGTTCTTAGGCTGAAAGACGGTGGGACAATGATCAAGACAGTCTGCAGAAATTGTGGCGCTCTGTTCGCTGGTTCCAGCTGGGAAGGCTCAGTACAAAGCTGGGAGGGGTATCACGAATGCAAAGCATCGCCAAGTTTCCCCCTGGCAAGTTGAAGGAGTATCGCGACTCAAGTCGATGGACGAGGTCAAAACACACAACAACGGTTCGAACCTTTCCTCCCCGTATACCGAACGCCTTTGGCGATTTCATGCTGCTAGTTTTTGGTCGGTGATTGGACGGTCTTCCGCTGCAATACCAGCCTGTTCCGGGCTGATCAAAGGCTGCTGATAGAGTCCCGTCATATCGTTCCAGCGCACCTTCAACGTTTCGACCCCCATCAGGAGACCGTCGCGCAGGGGGTTGATCCGAGAGCGGTGATCGTGAGCCCATTCCACCGGGACCTCGACGGTGCGCAGCTTGAGCTTGTCCGCAAGGAACAACAGTTCAGCATCGAAGCCCCAGCGCTCGATGAGTTGCCGTCTGAAAACAAGCTGCGCCGCGACTCGGGCGAAGGCTTTGAAGCCACACTGGGTGTCGCGATACTTGAGGCCGAGCACGATCCGCAGACCCAGGTTGAACAGCCGTCCGTATAACTGCCGATACCAGGGCTGACGCTCGGTTTGCAGCTCCCTCTGCAGCCAGCGCGAGCCGATCGCGATTTCGGCACCCTCAGCGATAGCTTGAAATAGCTTGTCCGCCTCGTAGATGGGGGACGATAAATCGGCGTCGGTGAACAACAGGACGCCTCCGCGGCTGTGCAACATTCCGTTGCGAACGCTGTAGCCTTTGCCCCGATTTCCCGGGTTTTCCAGCAAACGGACTTCAGGACTTGCGGTCGCGAAGCGGCAAACCACCTCCGCCGTGTCGTCAACCGACCCATCGTTCACCACAATGACTTCGGCAGCGATATGGCGCCGGCGGATGTAGTCCAGCACCTTAGGTAACGACGCTTTGAGCCGCTCGCTTTCGTTGTAGGCCGGAATAATAATGCTGTAGTTCAAAGTCGCATCTGCTAGACCAGCGGCCAGAGCCCCACGGCTTTCGAATCATCCTAAAGTCTGGCGCTAGGCTTCTTCCCACTCAAACTTAATTAAGACCTTCTCAATAAAGTCTGGAATTTCGATTAATAGAGGCGGAAGCTGACCTCTATATTGATCTGCACTGCCACCGGCATGCCATCTTTCATTGCGGGCGCGAACTTCCAGTTGCGGACCGCTTCAATCGCCTTTTGATCGAGCCCCATGCCTAAAGCCCGTGCCACCTTGATGTCTCGCGGCTTGCCGTCAGGACCGACAATCAGCCAGAGTACGCAAGTTCCCTGATACTTCGCCTTGCGGGCCTCTTCGGAATATTCGGGATCGGGGGTATCCAAAGCGCGGGGCGCCGAGACGCCACCACCTACGCGGAAGACTCCGCCGCCCATACCGCCGCCGTGGCCGGGACCCACTCCGGGACCCTTTCCAGAACCAACGCCGCCGCCAGCTCCTGAGCCGATGCCTCCACCGCTGCCGGTGCCGTTGGAAGGTGGCCCGGAGGGAATGGCGCTCATGGGATTGCCGAGGTTCGGCATATTCGATGCCAGCTTAATCTCAGGTGGCACGACAACCGTAGGCTCAACCGGAAGCTTCGGATCGTCGTTGCGAATCACGATCGCCGGAGGCGTGATCTGCTGCATCGCCAGCTTAGGAAGCTTGCCTTTGGGAGCCTGTAGCTTGTCCCGGTCGCCCCCGCCGCCACCTCCGCCGGCCGACTGCTCGTTCTTGTGGGTGATCGGCAGCATCGGCGCCAGGTCGGGGGCGATCAGTGTCACCGTCTCCCTCGGCTTCTCGATGTTCTTAACGGCTTTCGCGCCCATGATGGAGATGGCAATCAAGCCGGCAACCATGGCGACATGCACCACCAGCGAAAGGCTGGCGCTTTGCTTCCGATAACTATCCTGGCCCCAGATGTCGCGAATCTCTACCGGGCGGGACGTCAACCGTAAAGGGGGGAGCTTTTCGGGAAAGAAAGCATCCCGAATGTTGCTCTTAAGTGAGATCCACAGGGACTCGTCCATGTTGGTCTGAGGAAGCAGACGCAATTCATCTTGCTGTGACTGGGCCATCAGGGTCGGGTTAGCCATAAACTCGTCTCTGGTACCTCGGCCGGCGTGGCCGGCTTCCATTGCGTCGACAGGATCAGGAGGTTCGATAGTTTCGATGCAATTGTTCATCACCGCAATACCACCAACTCGAACGGACTTAGCGCCAGCTACATCCAATCCCGGTGGACGTGTAGGTCGCTTTTACCTTAGATGCTTGGTGGACGTTATCGTTGTGTGCGGACCCCACACTTCGTTCCGAAATGTGGCAAGAAGAGGACACTCTCGCCCAACTCTGCACAGGCCGTCGTCATCCAAAGACTAAGAAACGATTAAGAGCAACGACCGAGAGCAGCAACCCAAGGGTTGCGAGCTAATCCGACATCTGAACCCAACCATGCTTACCTCACAGACCACCACTGGAATGGACCTCGACGCCCTGTTGCAGTTGACCCTGGCTCCCCGGAAGTCGCAGCCGGCCATGGCATACATCGCCAGCCTGAAGGATCTAGAGCTCCATCGCCTGGTTGATGTAGCTGATGCAAACCATGTTGTGATACGCGCTTTCCGGGTGATTGCCGGGCAGTCAGACAGCACTCATGAACTGGCCAAGGCCGCTGCCGCGGTACTCGCGCGCGAAGAGCTGCGCATTGAGCACGCCCTCACCTCTCTCCATCACATCTGCGAAGAGCTGGAGCAGGGTGGTTGTCCCATAACCGTGATGAAGTCGCTGGACCACTGGCCCGATCTAGGGAGCGATCTCGATTTGTACACTTCGGCGGAGCCGCGGCGCGTGATCAGGATCATGCTGCAGCGGCTGGGTGCACGCATTGCGGCGCGTAGCTGGGGAGACCGGCTGGCGAAGAAATGGAACTTCATCGTTCCTGGGTTGTCCGAACCTGTGGAGATACACGCTCAGCGTCTGGGTCAGACCGGGGAACAACGAGCGATTGCAAGGCGCCTTATCACCCGCCGGATGCCCAAGACCGTCAACGGCCTGACCTTCCTGGTTCCCTCTCCCGAAGAGCGCGTCATGGTCGCCACGTTGCAGCGAATGTACCGGCATTTTTATTTTCGCTTGTGCGACCTGGTGAACACTTTGAACCTGCTCGAATCCGGGCAACTGGATTTTGCGGAGCTGAAGAAGGCGGCTGACCTTGGCGGAATCTGGCCCGGAGTCGCAACCTATTTAAGGATTGTTTGCGACTACTCCCACCGATATCGCGGCGAGAGCCCGGCGTTGCCGGCGGAAGTACTCTCGGCGGCCCGCTTCGGAGGTGAGGTGGTGCACCCCGGCGGCAAGTTCCTACGGGTTCCAATCATACCTAAGGGCGCCGATCTTTATGTCCGCCAGGTTACGGACACAGCCTTGCGCGGTGATGTTCCGGCAACGCTAAGGCTTTCGCTGCTACCTTGTTTCGCGTCTGCGGCGGCGTTGGCGTTTCGAATTACTGGAAGCGATAAGGGGATCTGGTAATTCCAAGCTCATCACGAAACATCTCTTTGCATTAAAAACCAGGAACGGCATCCAGCAAACGCACATTCCATGCGTTTTCGGCCGCAGTGAGCAATACGACATAATGAACAGTCGCATCTGCGGAGTGGACCACCTTGTCGCCGTCCAGAAGTTGAAGTTCGAGGCGAGCGGTGTCGTGCAGTTCTATGGCTGAGCCTTCGGGTGAATAGAAGACAAGCTCGACCTTATGACCTTTATCAACGAAGTGTTGATGAAGGTTGGAGCGGCGTTGCGCGTCGATAGTTGCGGTCAACTTCTGTTTGGCTATGCCTACGAAGTTCGCGTTGAGAAGGTCAGCTCGATTCTGCTCGAGCGCTTCTACCATTGATTCCCAGGCCGCAGCGTAGTCACGAGCCAGGGCCATTCTCGTCGTGTCCTCGACCTTGCGGGGAGCGGCGATCTCGACGTTGAGCGAAATGGCAGGAGTGCTACCGGCAAGAACAGAATCGACGTTCCCTTCCGCAAGAACATACCCCAAGCCCGCGAGGACCGCCACAGTCAGTCCGAATCGAAGGTACCTCATCACTCTCTCCACCGGATTTCGTTGCCTACCACCACGCCGGAGGCAACCGAGATGGTGGCGCCAGGGGAGGATGGAAGTTGCGCCTCAGCCACGCCGCGCTTGATGCGCGCATCCACCGTGCTTTTACCCTGCGCGTCCATCAAAGTAAACGTCACGATCGTTCCGTCGGGAACCGGATTGCCGGCGCAGTCGAGAATGGGATCGGTTTGCACCAGGATGCCGTTCTTGTCAGGTTGCGCGCGCATGCGGATACTGCAGGGATCGGAGGCCACCTCCTGCACCACTCGGCGCACGGAATCGTTGCCGCTGGAAGCGACGAACTGTGCCGGACCCTCCTTCTTCGAGGAGTCCAGCTTGATGTAAGCGACACCGCTCTTGGTCATCTCGGTTCGGGTAACGCTCTGCCCATTCAAGCTAACTTCGAACTTCACCGGCGCCGGTTGCAGGACGAGGTTGTTATACCTGTCGAAGACAAACGCAGTGCCAGAAATGACATTTGGCGTGTCCGCCGGAACGCGCGAGGGTCTCGCCAGAAAAGTAATCGAGCTGACGGGTCCCGCAGTCACGAAAAAAGTCGCGCTGTCCCTCCCATCCAGAGAAACGACATAGCGTCCCGCATTCTTCAGATCGCCGGGGCTGAGCTGGATGTTCTGCCCAAGTTGTACTTTCCTTTTAATTGCTGTGCCGGGGCCGGCGAGGTAGAGGGTCGCCTCACCACTCCCCGAGGTGGGAATGCTCAGCCCGGATCCTGCGGCGACGCTGGCGGGGACGTTGATCTGGGCGTGAGCGCCGAAGGAAAGCCAGCACACAACCAAGATGGCCGCGGCTGGAGGGCGCATTTTGCCGACTGCCTCCAGGGACGTACGAGCGAAGGCCCGCACCGCCTGCACAAGCCGGGCTCGCCTATTCCCGAAGCGTTCGAAATTCGCAAGAAAGTCCGCGGTCATCAGTTATTCCTGACGATTCAGCATGTATTCGTTCACGGTGACGCGATAATTCTGGACCTTGGAAGCCAGGTCACCCGGCAGGTCCACGTCAAAGGGCACCGGCGTCTGAGGTAGCAGCGCGTGGTCCACGTAGCCGTCCGAAACCCAAATCACTTTTCCTGCATTGTCGTAGTAAGTTGCCAGCACATGCGGGATGTTCACCACGTTCCCGCTATCATTGACAAGATCGCCCTGCAGCACATGACGGCCGCGAGCATCCATCGCCAACTGCTGGTGCAGAACACCAATCACCGGGTCCGCCGATGCCGGGACCAGCATCGAATTCGGCTGCATGCGTACGCTCTTCACCGTCGCCAGCCGAACATTGGGAAAGTCTATGCGGAAAGGCGAGATTTCCTTGGGTAACAGGGTGTGCGAAATCTTGTCAAAACTGGTTTCTTCGCCCAGCACGCCGCCATCCTTGCCTACCAGGGTGGCGCCCACGGACACGAAGCCAGGAACGGTGTCTTCATTCTCGATCTCGCCAACAATAATGGTGTTGTTCGAGCGGGCGATGGCATTCATGGAAACGATGCGCACGCGCGGCGCTTCTACATTCTGCGCCCCCCAGTCATCGTCGGAACCACGCGTAATGACGTCCCAGCGCAGATAGGTTTCCTTAATCACCTGAGGTGGAACCTTGTCCTCTCTCATGACCGGCCAGTCCACCTTCCAGCGCCCGCCGTCTTTCACAACCTTCAGATCGCGCGTGTCGTAGAGAGAGCCAACGGCAGTCGCATACTCCAGGGTCGCACGCACCAGGGCCTGACTGTCGTTGGCGTGCAATACCTTGGTGTCGATCCGTTCGAGGCTGGAATAGGTGCGCAAGCTTCCGTCCCGTCCGGCCAGATCCTCGACGAAGGCCGGGCTGGGCACGTCCCCTGAGTTCCCGAGATAGGAATAGGCACCATTGTAGTCACGAGATTGCGCGTGACGGAAGAGCGAACGCACCGCGCCGTCAGGCGACTTCGCAGAAGTCCCTTCACCGGGCCGAATCGTTCCCAGGGCGATCAAAACCCCGGTCAACACAAGCAATACGATGGGCAAAACGCGTTTCATGACTTGGCCTCTTGCATAACCATGGCGGGCCTAGTCACCGGCGCGGGAAATTCAAGGGTCTCCCGGACCCGGCGGCGATCCGGCACCAGCAGCACCAGAAACACCGCGAGCAGACTGCTAGCCATGGGAAGGATTCCCCAAAATATCCCCTCGACGGGGGTGGGCACGAAGCCTACGAATTCAAGTCTCCGGGCGGGTGGGACATCTTCCTTGGTCCACAGCGTCACATTACCGTTGTCGTAGGTCTCGGCTTTCCGCCATCCTGCGAAGGCGAGCAGCGGTTCGTAGTAACGATCACGAACGAAGACGTACTTCAAGCCATATTGATTGGCATGCTGCAGCACCGCCCGTAACGACTCTATTCCGGACAACCCGTAGTACTTCGAGTTGTAAAGCTGGCCGGAACCATAAGCGGTCATTTCCGGCAGCAGACGGGCTGAGTTATAGTCGCCATCCACGCTGTCGGCCTTGGCATAGGTCGAGACCTTGGCAAAGTTGCTGCCGAATCCCAGGGTTATGTAGCGGAACTTGGCGTGGTCGTCGCGGTTGAGGAAGGCAATTACCTGGTCTACGTTGAAGGGCGAGCCGTTGATGGGGTGGATCGTCATCCAGGCGAGGGCCGACGACATCGTGAGCACGGCGGCGATGGCCAGGCCAACGATGGCCTTCAGACGGAAGCGCCGAACCAGTCCAAGCGCCAACAGTCCGACAAACGGCATCGCCATCAGGGTTGCCCAAAATGTGAAGCGCTCAAGGGTGAGCACTTGAAAGGCGCGACCCAGTAAAATCTTGCCTGCGGGCGTCGTCCCCCCCAGTCCAAGAAGGGCCGTCAGGTACCAGCCAATGAGCAACGGCCGGAGCCTGCGTTCTGCGGCTCCTCGCACCACGATGAAAGGAATCGCCAGGATCATCGCGCCCATGGGAACTACCCAGAAATTCATTCCGCTGAACGGCTGGAGAATGTAGTTGTCGCGGGACCCGTGCGGGATGGGCATCTGGCTAATGGGATTTTTCAGCAATGCAATCCAATAGGGCCATAGGACAACTGCGACGCCTGCAATGAGGATGAGGCCGAATACTGCCGCTCGGGCAAGGATGCCGCCGACGGATGCGTGGTCAACTTCGGGCACGTCATCCGCATTGCGATCGAGAAGAGCGAGTACAAAGACTGGAACAGCAAAGAAAATTGCGCCGAACAGCAGGGTAACGTGGTGGACGGCGGCGGCCGTCAAACCAATCGCTATTCCTTTCAGCAGGGCAATGAATCGTGCCTGGCGCAACCAGGCATAAAAATAGGGCAACGCATTGAGAGTGAGCGCAGCCGCCGCGGTGGTCGGCAACTGTCCCGACTGATACACCAGCATCGCCAACGAACCCAGAAACACCGAACCCAGGGCGGCGTAGCTGGCAGATACTTCATCCACCCATAGCGCCGCATAGCGATACATCCCGATGGGCAGCAGCAGGATGGCCAGAAGCTGCACCAACATGTACGCCATGTTCAGGCCCGTCACGTGGGAGAACAGCGCGATCCACTGGTGCGCCAGCGGCGGATAGGTGGTTTGCGAAAACCCGCCAAACCACTTGACGTTCCAGGGATTGAACCAATGATGCGCATAGTGTGCCGCGAAAAAAATGTGGGTGTTCGCGTCATAGGAACCGGCGGGCAACTGCATCAGCAAGAGCGGTCCGTGTGCGGCCAGCGCGATCAGCAATATCGCGGAGAGTGGGATCGGTCGAAAAAGGAAGGTAGGAGACTTAGAGATCAATGGACTACCTCCTTGTGTAGCTGCTGCAAGTTGCATAGTCGGTGCACCTTTTGCACATCAACTCACCTTGGCGGACTGGCGCGATCTTGGTTCTGGAAGCGACAAAAGCCGCCACGCTTTTGCAACGTTGTTCGATTCCTGTAGGTGGCTTAAAGGTTGCCGCCGAGTCCGACACGGCCGAGTTGACTCAAAAGCAGACTTAAGCTTTCTCATAAATTGTTTCTGTATCAGGGCACGTCTTCATACGTGCTCCAGCGGGACAGGAATGACTTGGGCTTCAGCCCCTGACCTGGTTTTGCAGGGGCTGAAGCCCAGATTTTGCTGACGTTGTTCGGCACGACTCGAAGCCGTGCCCTGATACAAGAGGAAACGGCGCATGAAATGAGTCAGACTTCTAGATTCTTCTACTTAGCGGGGTCGTGCAAAAGAGTAATGCTGGTTAGGTTCATGGCAAGCCTTGCTCTGAGCCGTGAATCAGACAGCCTTCCAACGAGAATTCGCATCCGAAAACGCTTGGGATTCAGCTTAATTAAGCGGAATTCCTGCATCGTCAGCTCGTCAGCGAGTGGTCAACGTGAAAACAAAATCTGTTCTTCTGATTCTCTGCTCTCTGTTCTCTGCTGCGGCACTGGCCCAGACTTTTGAGATCAACGGTCAATCGCCCCAGGCTCCTGCGAATCCCCCGGATGCAAGTCACCAGAAGCCGCGAGGCCAGCAAGCGGCAACCGGGTCGGGCGAGGGCGGGATTGGCTGGGGAAGCAGCATCGAAGTGGGCCGGCTGGCGCGAGCCGCAGAGAACGCGTTGCGCCACGGCGATCCAGTCCTGGCCGCCGATTACGCGCAGCGCGCAGTGCAGGCTGCTCCACAGGACAATAAGCTGTGGTTCCTGCTGGGATACACGTCGCGTCTGGCGGGGCGCTATCAGGCTTCGGTTGAGGCTTACCAGCATGGTCTGCAGGCCGCTCCCGGAAACCCAGACGGCATGAGCGGGTTGGCCCAGACCTACGCGCGGATGGGCCGTACGGACGATGCCAAGCGTTTGCTGGCGGAAGTGATCCGCGCTAATCCCGGCCGCACCACCGATATGTTGATTGCGGGCGAGCTCTACATGCGAAGCGGGGACACGCAGGAGGGAATCAACCTGCTGCAACGGGCAGAGGAGAAGCAGCCGAATGCGCATGCCGAATTGACGTTGGCTGTGGCGTATCTCAAGTTGAAGCAGCCGGAGCGCGCCAAAGCGATGCTTGACCAGGCGAAGAAGCACGCGCCGGGCAACGTCGAGATCTTCCAGGCTGCGGCCAACTACTATCGCGAGGAGCGCGACTATCCCGCCGCAATCGCGACACTGAAGAATGCGCCGAAGATGACGCCTTCGGTTCTCGCCGACTTGGGGTACACCTATGAGTTGGCGGGCGACAAGCAGGAGTCGGCCCGCGCCTACGCGCGCGCCGCCGATGAACAGCCGAAAGAAATCGGTTACCAGCTCAGTGCTGCGCAGTCGCAACTGCAGCTGGGAAATACTGAAAAGGCAGAGGCCTACCTGGCCCGCGCCGTGGCCATTAACGCCAACCACTACCGCGTGCACGCGATCCGCGCGTTGCTGGCCAAGACGGAGCACCGGCCAAGCGATGCCATCGCCGAATACAACGCAGCCCTCGCGGCGCTCCCGGCCGGTGGCGCGCCGGAAGGCCAGCTCTATCCCATTCAACTGCGATTGAACCTTTCCGAACTCTACCGCGAGAGCGGCAATGACGAGGCGGCACACCGGCAGATCGCGAGGGCGGAGCAGGAGATGGACAAACTTGACGTGCAGGGGCCGGCCAAAGCGGAGTTCCTGCGAGTGCGGGCCTCGTTGAAGGCCTCAGATAACGACCTGACCGGCGCGGAAGCCGACCTGGTCAAGGCCCGCAAGCTCGATCCCGAGAATACAAACATCAAGTTGCAGTATGCGCACCTGCTGTGGGAAGAAGGCCACAAAGACCAGGCACGCCAACTCTATGGCGACGTACTCGGCAGGGACCCGGTGAATCGCGACGCGCTCGAGGCCATGGGCTATCTCTATCGCGAAGACAACAACCCGAAGATGGCCGCCGACTATTTCAACCGTTTGGCACAAGCCTATCCTGACGATTACGTTCCCTACCTGGCCCTGGGTGACCTTTACACGCAAACGGGAGAATTCGAGCGAGCGGACTCGAATTATCAGCAGGCCTTCCACTTGGCCCCTGAAAATCCGGTGGTCATCGCCAACGCGGCCAACGCTGCGATCGAAGCGCGGCAGATTAAGCTTGCGGGCGAGTGGGTGGACCGCGCCAAAGGCAGGGTGAACGACGATCCCCGCGTGATGCGCGAGCGCGAGCGCTACCTGTTGCACGTGGGAAATTACGAGGAATCGGCGAAGCTGGGCTACCAGGTGTTGCAGGAACTTCCCAAGGACCGTAACGCGTCGGTGTATCTTGACTACGATCTTTACAACCTCGGCCGCTACGATGAGTCGCTGGCAATCGCCGAGAAGTATGCTCCCATCCTTCCGAAGGAGCCCAATTTCCCGCTGCTGGCCGGACACGTGCATAAGCACGAGCAGAAGCTGGACGAGGCGGTGAATGATTACTCGCAGGCCATCGAACTTGATCCCAAGATGGTGGAAGCTTATGTGAACCGGGGATACGTGCTCAACGACCTGCGTAGTCCGCAGCAGGCCTCCCAGGACTTTGAAACCGCCCTGAATCTGGCCCCCAACAACGGCATTGCACACCTTGGGCTGGCGTTCAGCGATCTGCAGTTGCACCAATCGAAGGAGGCGCTGGAGCAGGCAAGCCAGGCGCAGAGGTTAATGGGCGAATCGGGCGCGACCCATCTTGCCCTGGCCACAGCCTATCGCCAGCAACGGCTGCTGGCCAGCGCCGAACAACAATATCGAGCAGCTCTGAAGTTCGCGCCTAACGACCTGGAGCTGCATCTGGCCCTGGCGGACATGCTGTATGACATGCGGCGCTACCAGCAATCGATCGACGAGCTAACTGCTGCGTTGAGACTTTCCTCTGACGATCCGCTTATTTACGCCCGGATGGCGCACGCCTACGCTCATCTGGGCCAGCGCGACAATACCGTGCGTTACGTGGAGGCCGCGGAGCGCCTGGGTGGAAACCAGTCTGCCATCCTGCTTGACACCGGTGATGCATTGCTGACCCTGGGTGACCAGAAGGCGGCCATGGACCGGTTCTCCCGGGCGCTCGAAGCGCCGGATGCGAACCGTGTCGATGCCCGTCTGGCTATTGCGCAGGTGATGGTGCGGTCGGGGCACGACGACGACGCCAAGCAACAGATCGGGCTGGCATTTGCTGAGAGCCGCATCGGCGAAGCGCCACCTGTCACTGCCGAGAGCCTGATCGAGGCCGCGAATCTTCTGCTGGCGATGCACGAATTCGATCTTGCCACGCGCTATTTCCAGAAGGCACAGCAGAACGGAGTGTCGCCCGACATCGTGGCCATCGGTTTAGCCAACACGTATCTGGCAGAAGGAAGGACCAAAGAGGCGGACGAGACGCTGGCCAACTTGGGTGCAGATCCAACGAAGAACCAGAACTTCGATTATTTGCTGGCGCAAAGCGAGGTGTATCGGCAGCGTCATCAAAGTTGGAACGCGATGCTGGCGCTGTCGCAGGCCGATCAACTGGGTAGCAGCGAGATTGCCGAGCTGGTAGGAATGCAGGTGGCCGGGGAGGAAGGCTTGCGGGTGACCGACCATCTCAGCATGCTGACCAACTTCACGACGGGCGGTCTTTACGACGACTCCACCATCTACATGCTGGACCGGCAGATTTTCGGCATCACCAACAACGCCAATCTCCCCCCGCCGCGCTCGCAACAGGAATCGCTTTGGACCACGGCGTATCGCTACCACTTCGACAACAACTTTCCCATGCTGAGCGGCTTCTTCCAAATCCGCAACGCTACCGGAGAAGAGTCGCTGCCGCAGGAGGCGCTGATCATTAACCGCAATACCTTCGATTACAACTTCAACAGCGCCTTGAACCCGGTGGTCCATATCGGCGATGCCTCCCTGGCGTTTAACGCCGGGATACAGTTCACGATTCGCCGCGACAGTGAAGCGCCGCAGTACATGAATCAAAACCTGTTTCGCCAGTTCATGTACGTCAGCAGCTCGTCGTTCGGCAATTGGCTGGCCTTCAATGGTGGTCTCTATCACGAGGCCGGCCCATTCACTGCCACGGGCTATCCACTGCGGTCCAACGATATCGGCGATTGGTTGAACTTTACGGTAGGACGGCCGTGGGGCAAGACGGCGTTCATCACGGGATACTCGCGGCGCGATTTAACCTTCAGCCCCCTGGTGCGGGAGTTCTTCACCACCGCGACTTATGCCGGCATCCAGCGCAAGTTCGGGCAGAAACTTACCGTCGGCGTTTTGGGAGAATACATCCGCTCATGGCGGGTTCAAGACGCATTGAAGGCCACTGCCCAAGCTCTGCGGCCCGCAGGAACCATTCAGTACATCGCGAACAAGTCCTGGAGTGTTGACGGTCAAGTCGCTTACACACGCGGGGAATCTTTTCAGGAGTATGACAACATCTACAGCAGTTTCTTCATCACTTATGTGAAGCCGCTACACCGCGCGTACAACGACAGTCGTGGAGAATTCAATGTCGCATACCCGCTACGGTTTTCCGTGGGTCTGCAGGCGGAACAATTTCCGTCGTTCACTGGAACGACCCAGAGTGGCACTCTGATTCGCCCTGTTTTTCGCCTCTCGATTTTTTAGGGCCAGGGGAGTACATGAAGATTTGTTTGGTTACGGCCTTTCCACCGAGCAGGCGAGGGCTGAATGAATATGGCTTCCATCTCGCGCGAGAGCTGAAGCGCAATCCGCTGTTGAGCCTCACCATCCTGGCCGACGAATTGGATGGTGAGGAAAAGGAGCTGCCCGGTTTTGATGTAATCCGCTATTGGCGCTTCAATTCGGCCTACAACCCCGTTCGCCTGTTGCAGGCGATTCGTGACATCAAACCGGACGTGGTGTGGTTCAACTTACTCTTTTCTACGTTTGGCCATCGGCCGGTTCCCGCATTCCTGGGCTTGGCGCAGCCCGCACTGTCGCGCGTCGACGGACATTACACGCACGTCACCTTACATCACTTGATGGACAATATCGATCTGGCGGATTCCGGCGTGAGATTCCGGCGCTTGTACCGCAGTGCCGGATCGGCGGCGACGCGATTCCTGCTGATGGCCAATTCCGTTTCTGTGCTCCTGCCGGTTTATCGACGTACCCTGATCGAAAGATATCGCGGCGAGAACGTACACTTCCGGGCGCACGGCATTCTCGGAGGCCGCCCTGAGCCTCCTGATTTCCGGCTTCGCGGAAACCCGGAACATTGCATTCTCGCGTTCGGGAAGTGGGGAACCTACAAGCGGCTGGAGGAACTGATCGAGGCATTCCAGCAATTGGCATTAGAGATGCCAAACGTTCGACTTATCATTGCTGGTTCCGACCATCCTTCGACGCCTGGCTACGTCAGATCCGTCGCGGCGAGCACCACGGGCATGCCGCGTGTCGAGTTTACCGGGTATGTCGCCGAAGAAGATATTGCCCAGCTTTTTCGGCGGATCAGTGTGCTCGTCCTTCCCTATTCATCCGCTACTGGAGCCAGCGGTGTAGCACACCTGGCATGTCAGTTTGGCGTCCCTATCCTCTCGGCGGATATCCGTGACTTTCGTGAGATGGCCTGGGATGAAGGGCTGGCGGTTGATTTTTACGAAACTGGCATGGCGAGCAGCTTAGCAAATCACTTGCAATGTCTCCTGAACGATCCGCAGCGAATGCGCGAAATGGCTGAACAGAATTTTTCCGCAGCCCTACGTATGACCATGCCGCAGATCATCCGGCAATATCTGCGCTCATTCGATATGCAACAGCGTGCGGCGGCTCTGGAACGTATTTCCCGCTTTCGCCGGATTCCGTCATGGGTTCCATCGCGTTCCGCGATTTTTCGCGCTGCTGCGCCCGGGTGGCAAACGTGGACGTAAGCGCCATTTTGCTGATCGGAAGCAGCCCTGCCGAGCCAGACGACGAGGGAGGTACGGAGGAAACGGTGGGGGGCGTTCCCATCGCTTACCTGGATGTGCTCGGCAAGCCGATCGTGGAGCGTGTGCTGCTGAGACTCCAACACTGCGGCATCTCTCGCATAACCCTGATAGGCAACCTGCACGTTGCCAACGAGCCATTCACACAGCTTTCCTCCGTGGAGGGGCTTGAGGTGCAACGTTTCGAGTCCAGCGGTGAGGCGTACTGGTCGGCTGCCGAAGACGCATTCGAGAAACACCGGCTAGGAGGCGCTGACCTGGTACTAGCGCTTCGCATCGGCTCCTACGTGGAGATCGACTATGAAGACCTTATTCAGCATCATCTCGATAAGCGCTGTGCCGTAACCGCGGCAGTCGACTCCGAGGGCAACCGGCTCGATCAGTTTGTGCTGAACGCCTCAGCACGGACCGCTGCGGCCACTCTGTTTCGCAGCCGGATGAGATCTTTGCGCAAGAGCGGGGAACCGTTTCGTGTTGTCGGCTACGTCAATCGATTGCGGGATGCATCTGACTTGCGTCGGCTCGCCGTCGACGGGCTTCTAGGAAAAAATTCGGTACAACCGCAAGGCAGACAAATCAAGCCGGGTGTATGGGTGCACTCGTCCGCCAACGTCCACCGCAAGGCTCGCATCGTAGCGCCGGTCTTCATCGGGGCGCACGCCAAGATCCGCGCTTCGGCCGTGATTACCAGAGGCAGCGTCGTGGAACATCACGCCGAAGTCGATTGCGGAACCGTGGTCGAAGACTCTACCGTACTTCCCTTTACCTACATCGGGGCGGGGCTGGACGTAGTGCATTCGGTCAGCGGCTTTCACCACCTCACGGACTTGCCGCGCAACACCGAAGTCGAGATCAAGGATGGCAAACTGCTGGGCATGAAGGCACTGAGTCCTATTTTGCGATTGGTAGGCATCACGGCTGCGTTTTTTGCCTTCATATCTAGAGAAATTTACCGCGGACTTGTACGGTTCCATCGCAAGCGCGCCGCGGACATTTCGGAGTCTCTGGTGCGGACAACATCTGCGCCGGAGAGTCCGGTCATGAAGGCTCAAGAGGATCCGCCTTGAGCCCTTCAAAGCTTGCTTCCCACTTGCCGTCTCGAGGAGATATGAAGAGCAGTCACAGGCCCGTAGTTGTAAAACGCATGCCGGAAGGGATGAGTCTCAAGCCGGCTCGTGAGTTCTTGAAGGAAGTGGAACCTTTTCTGTTCTCGGACAGGCCCCAGCTTGTATTTGACATGTCCCAGGTTCGGCACATGGATGCCGCCGGCGTGGACGTGCTGCTGCAGTGCATGCGCGAAGTAATGAAGCGCGACGGCGATTTGAAGCTGGCTGCGCCGTCACCAGCGGTTAGCGTGGTGCTGGAGCTGACGCGCACCGGCCGGCTGTTCGAAATCTATGAGAACTCCAGCTCCGCCGTGAAAAGCTTTAGCTGCTTCCTGCCCAATGCCATCAGGCATCTCGATCCAGGCCCAGGAGATGGTATGAACCAGCCGGTTGCCTTTGAACCGCCTCCGGAGAAGCAAGGTGACGAGGATGTAGACGGAGGGCGGCTGGCGGCATGAGCACGGATCCAGAAACGCTGGTAGCGGAGCCGCCCCGAGAGAGTACCTGGCGTATGTTTCCGTCTCGCCCGGATTCCGTCTATCCCTCACACACCAAGATCCTGAACGGCAGCATAGTCCTGCTGATTGGGTCCGCGGTTGTGAGCTTGGCGAACTTCGGTTACAACATCGGCGTGGCTCGCCTGCTGGGGCCATCCGATTTCAGCCATGTGGCCGCTGCGGTCACCATTCTCATGCTGATCTCCGCCATCACCCTGTCGTTTCAATTGATTTGCACCAAGCTGGTCGCTAAAGCGAATAGCGCGGAGACCAAGGCTGCAGTTTTTCAGCATCTGATGAGGCGAGCATGGGCGATCGGATTCGGTCTCGGCGCGCTCATGCTGCTGGCGAACTCGTCCCTCACCCAATACCTGCGGCTGTCGAGTCCGTGGATCATTATTCTGCTGTCGGTCGGCCTGACCATCTATGTGCCTCTCGGAGTGAAACGCGGCGGGCTGCAAGGTACCTGCCGCTTCCGCACGCTGAGCTGGAACATGGCAGCTGAAGCCGTGATCAAGTTTGGTGGCGCTCTGGTGCTGATCATGCTTGGGTTCGGAGTGCTAGGCGCGGTCTCCGCAATTTCGGCGTCGGTGATTCTGGCGTTTTGTCTGCCGGACGATGCCAGCGAGCTCCGTGCCTGTGCGGTGCCAGGCGCCACCGCACCCTTTGGCGAAACCCGGCAGGCGATCGTGTTCTTCATCGGTCAAGTCATCATCAGCAACATCGACATCCTGATGGTGAAGCACTTTTTTAGCCCGGCTGATGCCGGACTATATGCCGCCATTGCCTTGGTAGGACGGCTTCTCTATTTCGGGGCCTGGTCGGTGGTCAGCGCGATGTTCCCGGTTTCCGCCGAGCGGGAGGGCCAGAAAGCTTCTGGTGCGTTGCTGGCGATTCCACTTCTGCTGGTCACGGGTATGTCGGTTGTCTTCGTTCTGATCCTCGCCACATTTCCGGCCTTTGTTTTCCAGTCGTTATTTGGAACTCAATTCCACGCAGACTTAAATGGGCTGAATTTGTTGCTGAGCATGAATGCGGCGGCGACCGGAGTTTATGCCCTCGCGGTGGTGCTAATCACGTATGAGATGTCCCGCTGCATCGCCAACACTGGCTGGCTGCAGTTGGTAGTGAGCGGACTGATCGTCTTTGGAATCACCTGGTTCCATTCGACGCTGTTGGAGGTGATCGTTGTCCAGCAGGTTCTAAGGATTGTGTTGTTGGTTGCGGTAGCCTTTCCGTTCTTCAAGATGTGGGCCGCCGCTGGCGGGAGACTCCATGAAGAGGCTACGTAACGTCACCGAAGCGGAGGTCATCGCTGAGTTCCTGAAGAATGAGTTCTATCAGGAAGAATTCCACCAGGACCGCGAGCGGTTCGAACAGCTTGTTCTTGGTGCGGAGCTCTACGGACAAAGCGGCAAATGCGTTGCGTCGGGCCCTGTTGTTTCGCCGCCGAGGGCATATGTGGAGAGAGCTGCCCCTCGATACGCGTTGGTGGGAGGTACAGATCGAGGAGCAAGACCTGGAGCGGGTTCGTGTGCTCCCGAGGGCGCAATGGCGCCAGGTAGCGAACGGCAGTTTCCTGCTGAAAGACATCGTGAGGGAAATCAAGACCAATTCCTTTCGCGGAAGGACCCGCGACTTCATTGCCAAGATCCAAGCGCTCAGTTACAACCTGCGAAACCATGAGGACAACGGCGCAGTGTTACTGATCGGCATCGATGAGGAAGAGCCGGTCACGGTCCTGGAAGGCAATCATCGCCTGACCGCGGCGTTGCTGGCTTCTCCGGCGGTATTGCAAAACCGGTTCCGGGTTTTTTGTGGTCTGTCGCCGCACATGTCGAGGTCGTGCTGGTATCAGACTAGTGTGTCAAACCTATGGCGATATGGCTGCAATCGGATACGCAACCTGTTTTACGACCCTGATGCCGATGTCGAACGGCTGCTCAAGCAGACGGCCGTGACGGCACAATGTTCCGCGCAACCGGCTTTGAGTCCTGTGGGAGCGAGTGAGGCGGTATCAGACTCGAAGTAGCGGGAACGCTACTCATGCTTTTGGCTGGAGAGCAAAATGAAGGCTTATCAAAGTTTGCTGGCAAGAATCATGATGCTGGTCGTGGGATTTGTTCTGTGTGGATTTCCGGAATATGCCGCGGCTCAGCAGGACAATGCGACAACGCCGCAGAGCGGCCAGTCCCAGGAGAAACAGCAGCACGGCACCACCGTCGATCCTTCCCAGGGGCCGCTACAACCCGTGCCAACGCAAGGTGAGCAAGATGCACAAACTCCTTCGCCGTCGTATCAGGAAAGCTCAACTCAGGCGCTTCCCGCTGCGCCGTCTCCGCAGTCCCCACCGGAGCAAACCGTGCAGGAGCCGGTGGGTGCCGCGACCGCAGAAGGTGTTCCGACCGTCGGAGGGGCAGCCTCCCGTCCTGCGGGAGAGGCAATTGCCCCGGCAAAACAGAACCAGCGGCGTTCTCTACTGATAAAAGTGGGCCTGATCGCCGCCCTCGGAGTGGCCGGTGGGGTCGTCTATGCACTGTCTAAGTCGTCTCCATCCAAGCCGTAGTTCGAGCCTGGTTGCTTGGCTGGAGGATCTCGTCACATGCCGTTATCATCTCGCCGGAGGCCGCTGCTGATTACCTTTTCCGGAATGGATGGTTGCGGAAAGAGTACCCAGATCGAGAATCTGCGGCTATACCTGGCCGATCGCGGTCTGACGGTGGAGGTGCTTGCCTTCTGGGACGACGTGGTTGTATTAAGCCGGGTTCGCGAAGCCTTTGTGCACAAAGTTTATGGGAGCGAAGGTG
The DNA here is from genome assembly GCA_963782275.1 of uncultured Acidobacteriaceae bacterium. GTDB lineage: Bacteria > Acidobacteriota > Terriglobia > Terriglobales > Acidobacteriaceae > Bog-257. Next base: position 1,296,431 of record CAWAJA010000022.1, read on the forward strand.
GGGTCGGTTCGCCGGATCGCCCTGTCCGCCGGCGAGACAAGAACGTTCGCAAATGGTACCTCAGCCTGGTGCGTCACGGACTCTATCTGCTTGACGCCGTGCACCTCGTGACCGTGATTGCGACGGCCCGTCGCGGCAACGCCGATGTCATCATAATGGATCGCTACATCTATGATGAGCTGGCAAACCTGCCTCTCTCCAGTCCCACGACGAAGGCTTTTGTTCGTATAATCGGGAAATTGGTTCCGCAACCTGACTTAGCCTGCCTGCTGGATGCCGATCCTGAAACGGCGCGGGCGCGCAAACCCGAATACCCCGTGGAATTTCTACGCACGTACCGTAGTGCCTACCTGAATCTCGCGCGAATGGTACGAATGACGGTCATTCCGCCGCTCCCGCTGCCCCAAGCCAAGTTTGAAGTGGAGCGGGCGTTGGCTTCGGTGCTGCATGAGCAGACGGAACCTGCCGGGTCGCATCTGAGCACGACGCATCCGGCCTGAAATTCTGATTGCGAGCTCCCATCTAGTTGCTGCTGCCAACCCTTCTCTTTCGCGGCATAACACGGTAGAGAGCTACGGATGTCCCTCCAACTGCTGGTTACAAGTTCCATTCGTGGGTTGGGTGGGCAGCGGCGGCACCGTCAGCAGGTTGGGAGCGCTGAAGTCGAAGAAGCCGTTCGCCGGATCGGCCATATCCCCGGTTGTGGCATCGCGCTGGGTCAGCGCTGGCACGTTGTAGCGGCTTTCAATCAGTTTGAGAATCGAGGTGTAGTCGGTGGGTGTGTGGACCACGGTGTGGGGCTTCGACCAGGGTGACACGACTACAACGGGAACCCGGAATCCGGTCACATTGAACAATCCGGGAGTATAGGTTCCATGCCCCATGAGGTCGTTGGGAAGTTGGTCGTCAGGTAGCGTGACCAGGACCGGTCCGACATGGTCGAAGAGTCCCCCACCTTCGTCATAGCTAAGGATGAAAGCTGAGTCCGGCCATGCCGCGCTGTTGAACAACGCATTCATAATCTTCTGAACGTCGGCTGCACCCGTCTGCACGTTGTTCTCAGGGTGCTCATCCAGACCAGTCGCGCTTGCCCGCTCGATGAACACGACCTGAGGCAGATCGGTGTCTGCGCTGGGGCTGGCTAAAATGTTGTAATACTCCTGAATATTGCGGACATTTCCTTGGATTTGTGGATCGTTCCAGTCTGCCCAATTTGCCAGAAAGACGCTGTTGTCCTGGTAATAGTAGCGCCAGGTGATTCCCGCATTAGTCAAGGCGCGGAAGATGGTCGGCCGCTGCCACGCCGGATCATTCGGATCGGTGGGGGGATAGCCATGCCCATAGGACGTTGCCGCGAACAGATACATGCGATTAGGTACGGTGTTAGCCGGAATCGGAGAGTACCAGCTGTCGCTGGTGGTAAATTGCGTTGCCAGTTCGTAGTAGAACGACAGATCGGTTTGATCGTAGTAGCCCAGCGGCCGGGTGTGGGTGGGATCATACTGGTCGCCGCTGCCTCCTGACAGGGTTGTATCCAGGAATCGATCCATTAAGTATTGCGAGTTGTTGGTCAGGTTCATCCAGTCATTGCCGACGAGATCCATGTCGTAGTGAGTCTCGTTCCATGCGGGGGATAGATTTTCTATGCATTCCGTTCTAGCGTGGAACGGCCCGAATGACTGTCCCTGGGGATTCTTGATGGTGTAGACCGGACGGCAGGGTGTGCAGGTCGTTGACATCGCTTAACTGCGCCCCCGGGATAGGCGGTTGATGATTGACGCGATACTGCGCCAGCACGCCGAAGTAGTTGTCGAAGGCCCGGTTCTCCTGAAGCATGAAGATGATGTGATTAAGGTTCGATAGACCACCTGTGCTGACCGTTACCGTTGCGGTTGCTGTCACAGGGGGCGAGTCGGGATAAATCGACGTGCCTGTGGCCGTGTAAGTCGTAGTTTGCGTGGGGTGAACACAGCAATACGATCCCATGTTCACCGGTATTACATTCCCGACTCCGTGATCGATGCTGACCGCCGAGGCATTGGTGGTTTGCCAAGACAACGTGACTGCTCCGCCCGGGGGAACGGTGACAGGCTGAGCCGAAAACGTCAGCGTGGTTGGGCTCTCCACCGTGACGGTCACTTGCGGCGAGTAAGCCTGCCCGCCTACCGGTCCGCTCACCGCGACTTGAAACGTAGTGTTGCTGCTGAGAGCACCGGTGGTGTAAGTCCCGGTGCAGCTATTGCCACTGCAGGCGGGGGCCGGAAGCGGGATTGGGTTGTTATTGCCAACCGTCACCAGCGCCCACGAACTGCCATTGTTCGGGCCGCCGTAGGTCAGGGTTACAGGGCTTCCCGCCGGAACCGTCATCGGCGAAGCGGTCAGGGTTACCGGGACGATGGTCAATGTCACCGACGAGGGTTGCGACTGGGTGGAACCTGTACTAGCCACCGCGCTGAACGTCGTGGTTTGCGTCAGTCCGTTGGTGTTGTAGGGATAGGCCGGGGAACTCAGAGGAAGCGTCTGGTCGTCCTGATTAATGGCGGGTGTGACGGTAAACGCAGTCGCATTAGCCGACGCCCACGAAAAGTTCGCAAACTGACCAGGCCCGACTATTGTGGGGGTGACTGCAAAGCTGGTTATCGTTGGAGCCGGATTTCCGCCGCCACTACTTCCGCCACTACCGCTTCCGCCACTGCCACTCCCACTCCCGCTTCCACCACTCCCACTTCCACCACTCCCACTTCCGCCACTCCCACTTCCGCCACTCCCACTTCCGCCACTACTGCTTCCATTACCATTTAAAGAATTACTTGATCCTCCGCAGCCTGCGACAATTAAGAGGGTCAGTAGACAAAGCACAGACACGGCAATACGTAACCGCAACATAAGTGACCTCAGTCCAGGCCATGCGGCCACGGATTTTCCCTACCTGCCCCTGTCCTTACTTGAAGTTCGTTTCTCACGGGTTCTCAAGAATTCGCACATGCTAAGATTCAGCGGACCGCTCCGGAGTTGTTCTGGAGATGTCTATTGGAAGGACAAATTATCTGTTTCACCGGGACCAGTGCCACGACGGCGCACTGTACTCTTACCCTAGAACTGTAGCTCTTACCTTAGGCTGGAGCCTCTGTTCTTGGGGTTCTTACGAACCCACAGCAGGCGTGTCTGGGGTCGCGAAGGATTGGTCAGCGGTGAGTAGGCTATCGTCTGTCATCCGGCTGGAAGGCCGTTGAGTCGACGCCGATCGTCTGGCTCGGGCACTTAGGCGATATGTTAGTTAACGCCCCTATTGCACCTGCGGCTGCTGAGCTTGTTCCTGGTTTGCGTTTTCGATTTGAAGGTTACTTGCCTTGTACTCTTTTCCGTCAAAAACAGCTCGCGCGGTGACCTCGGAGCCGACTTTCAGGGCACGCGAATCGGGAAGGGCCATGGAGCTGAAGTGAAGTTCGTAGGTCTGCTCGTCGCTACGGTTTTCCAGCGACAATGAATTGGTGCGCATATCGAGACTAACGACCTCTCCCGAAAACACGTAACTGTCACCCGGATTGGCCAGCACGACTATCTGCTGCGCGCTCGGACGATCATTTCTGTTGGGCGCGAACTGCACCTGAACCAGCGAACCCGGCTGAAGGTCCCCGGTGATTGTGGCCCCATTGGCGGAGCTGAACTTCGTATTCGAGCTCACATCGAAGGCTATAGGCCGCGACGAGAGTTGATCTCGTAGGCTGACGGTCCCTGTTTCTCGATTGAATCCTATGACCTGGCCGCGCATTTGGGCTGTCCCAGTCTGCGTCACTACGCGCACATTCTTGGCGAAAATCTGGCTGCCGTCGAGCATGGTGTCGACATAGACCCGATCGCCTTTGTGAATACCCAATACGGTGGTCTCCGCTCCGTCGCGGTAAATGTGCGAGCGCTCATCGACGAACACCTTGATTTTGGGTCCGCCTCCGAACGGCTGGATGGTGAGGTGGTTTCGGACCCGGTCAACGTGAGTCGCGAGGCCTCCGATCAGGGTCGGCTTGCCTTTCGGCAACGGCGGAGGTTCCAACAAAGGGTTGAATGGATTGTCATCCGCGCTGGCGCCATCTGGCTGAGACTTGGTCCCGGGAGCCGTCGAAGTGGAGCTCCCGTACCCCTTCGTGATCGACGCCACCGGCGGGGGTGTGGCCGGAGCGGTCGGCGTCGAGCCGGAGCTGGAGTTGCCGACTCCACCCGCGACTCCTGCGGGCTGCAATGCTTGTCCAGCATTGCCTTGCAACGGGTGGTTGTCTGACTGAGCCTGGCTGCCCACCGCGAGTAACAAGGCCAGAAGCAAGCTTCGCAGAACTGTTTTCGTCATGGCCAATTTCATAGGGATTCCTCTTACCGGCGTGCAAGGTCGCCCGACGCCGGAAACTCCTCGCTGGAGGGTTCGATGCAATTTACGGGACAGATGTTCGTCGGCTCGGCGCGAGAAAAGATTTGTTCTTTCGACGACAAGTGCCAACCCGCCGGGGCTGCACGCCCATCTAAGTGACCGGCCCGTGGAATCTTGTTCTGCCGTGCAGCGAAATTGGCTGGCAGCAACTAAATGAGGGGACATGGTGGCCGGGCGGCAGGGTGAGACAGTCAGCAACCTGCGCTCGCTGAAATCGCTCTTCGCCGGAGGCGTAATGCCGACTGTTTCTCTACGATCAATCGCCACAATACTCCTGGCAGGAACGCTCGCCATCTGTGCAAACGCCGGCGACATCCGCATCAGCATCCCGAAGCGCAGCAAGCCGACTCCAGTGCAAATGCTCAACCAGGAGGGCGTGAAAGAACTCGAAAAGCACGACTACAAGAAGGCCAAAACCATTTTCTATAAAGCGTATCTCATCGATCCAAACGACCCGTTCACCCTGAACAATCTTGGCTACGTCGCTGAATTGGAGGGACAGGTCGAGCGCGCCCAGCGCTATTACGCCCTCGCCCAAACGCAGAACTCCGACGCGGTTGTCTACAAGTCAACCGATCGCGCGGCGTTGGGGAAGCCGGTAGACGAGATTGCCGGCAACGCCGCCGACGCCAACATGCAGATCAATCGTCTCAATGTGCAGGCCATCGGATTACTGCAGAAAGACAAGGCGCCGGAAGCCGATCTGGCCTTACAGAAAGCGCTCAAGCTTGATCCACATAACCCCTTCACGCTCAACAATCTGGGCTTTGCAAGAGAGCAAGAAGGCGAATTGGAGGACGCCTATAGGTATTACGTGCAAGCTGCCGGTCAGCATTCCGACGCCCCCATTCTGGTAACAACGCATCCTTCATGGCGCGGCAAGAGCATCAGCGAAATCGCCACCCGGAACGCCGACAAGGCCAGAGGTTTGATGGCCCATGAGCAGGACGTCGGCGCCCAAGTCGCTCGTTTAAATGCTCGAGGTGTCGCTGCCATCAATCGCAACGATTACAAGCTGGCACGGCAGTACTTCCAGCAGGCATACCGGCTTGACCCGAAGAACGCATTCGCGATGAATAATATGGGCTACTTAGCAGAATTAGACGGGGACCGCGAAACTGCCGATTACTACTACGACAAAGCCAAGACAGCCGATCGGTCCGGCGTCAAGGTCGCTTACGCGACGCGCAAAGACATCGAGGGTGTGAAGCTGGCGGCGGCGGCCCGCGCCAGTGACGATGCGGTTGTGAAAGCCACCGACGATGCCGCTACGGCCCGCCGTGCCGAGGGCGGACCGGTGGTGTTACGCTATCGCAGCAATCAAACAGTGACTGAGCCTGCGACTCCGCTGCAACCCAGGGACACGAATCCGCCCCGATCTGAAAATGAAATGTTGCCGCCATTGCCGGATGGCGAGCGGCCGCCGCCCGAACAGCAGCAACCGGAGCCGCAGGTCACTTCACCCGTGGCCAACCCGAGCGGCGGGCTGTTGATGCCGCTGCCTGACAATCAGCAGCCAGCGATGGGGAACCAACCTGAGCCCCGGCCGCAGAATGGTACGCCGCCCCAGTAGTAAGCAGTTTACTTAGGAGCAGCACGCGCAGAGGGCGGATGATGGGGACCACCCCCGGGTTCTCCTCGCCTTCGTGTATCTTCGGCAATTGAACTCGGCCATTCTGTGACGGGTTCGCTCGCTGGAGCGACTCAAGCCGGGTTCGGGACCGCATCACCGTCAAGCAGGGAGCCCTGCTGAATAGCGCCGACCTCGAAGCGGTCATAGCAGACCAGCACGTGGCTTTATCGGCGTTCGTTGGTGGCTGAGTGCCTGCTTCCGGCGCCGTCGATCGCCAGTCAACGGCGCAAATTGAACGGGCCGTTCTCACCGAGGAGAAGTGCCTGAGACTGGGATTCGTTCCAGGTCTTCCGCTTCCGGCGCGAGGAGTCATCTGGCGTGACTCTCGCTCTAAGGAAAGTCCCCCCCGAGACAGCCTTTGCGGCCTGCGTTGCTTCCAAGCAAAGAAACAGGGTACGCGAAAGTGGGCGGAGGATGACAGGTCGGGCGTGGATTTCGTTCTGTATGAGTTTGTGGTGCTCGCATCTGATAGCCCAGAATTTGCCACCCTCATGCCAATTCCCTCGCGAAAACACGTTGGCATCAGTTCCTCATCTCTGGATAGGGAGAACCGAGCCGCAATCGTCATCCGCCGTCTCATGTCAGACGCGAATGCGAGGGCCGAATGCAAGCTTCTCTAGCAGCGCCGTCCTTCCGCAGGCGAACCTCAAGCAAGCGCTTCAACCCCAGTTCTTAGAAGTTGTCTCTGATGACGGCGATGAACAGCACGGCGTCGAATTTGCACAGAATGCGCCTACTGGAGGCAGTTCGTTCAAGTCCACTTTTCGGCGCGAAAACGTGATCAAAATGACGCGCTATTTCGTTCCCGGGACGCCGCTGACCGATGCTCCTTTCTACGCACCCATGACCCCATCGCAGAAGTTCGATCTATTCTTGCGGCAAAACTATAAGCCGGATGTGTTCGTGAGTGCCGCCACGGACGCTTTGATTTCGCAAGCCTCAGGCGCATATTGGGGTTACGGGGGCGGCGTCAGAGGCTACAGTAAACGCTACGCCGCGGCGCTGTTGAGTACCGAGAGCGGCTCATTTTTTGGGCAATTTCTGTTTCCTACATTGCTGCACCAGGACCCGCGCTACTTTCCTTCACAAGAAAAGAGAGTTTCGGACCGTCTGGCCTACGCCGTTAGCCGAGTGATCATTGGTCGCAGCGATGATGGACGCAATGTGATCAATCTTTCGCTGTTCATGACTATACTGGCGCAGACGTCCCTCACGAATGCGTACTTGCCGTATCGCAATGAGACAGCTGCCGGCACTATTGAGAATAGTCTTGCGAGTCTGGAATCCGCCGCCGAGTCGAACATCCTCAATGAGTTCTGGCCCTCCATAAAGAAGTTGCTCGTCCGGCACGAGCCCAAGTCGATATCTGGCTGGGGAGCGTTTAGATCCAGGCCAAGCAAGGTTGCCCGCCAGCAAAGTGACGAAGTACAGGACTCCGATATTGCCGCTGCGTTTGGCGATCCGCGAGACCTCTCCCCGCCGCAAGTTGATCCTGGCGCACTTAGTGCCCACTGACTGGCAGAGTTTTGCAGGCGCATGAGGGCAGCCTCGGAAAACCATTCAGCCGATCAAGACGCGGAAACTCTTAAGTCGGCAAGGCGCTTCTTGGCACGGCCGCCTCTTCCAGAGTAAACAAACCGCCAGTGGCGAAGCGGTGCATTCCTCCCCCACGCAGGTGTCTGCAGAAGGGCAACTCTCGCGAGATTCGCAACTTCTAAGAAAGCACAGCAAGCCGTCTGGCGAACAACGAGTCCTATGATCAGGGCACAGCAGGGTGGGCACTGGGAGACAACAACGTCCTGAAGGCGGTTTGCGGCAGCGAGTCATTGCCCTACGCAACGTTCCTCCTGCATTGCGAATCGTTTGGCAGTCGGGTCCGGGCGTGGTCACGCTGGGGCTGATAGCGCGAGTCTTCGCTGCCGTCCTGCCGCTAGGCCTCTTGTGGATCACCAAACTGATCATCGACAACATCGTGCATGCCGCATCGACTCATCACCCCGTGTCGCTCCGCTTCTGGTGGCTGGTGGCGCTCGAATTCAGCCTCGCCGTCGGCAACAGCATTCTCGCCAGGCTGATTGACTTTCTCGACTCTCTTCTGGCCGATAACTACACCCGTCATGTCAGCATTCTGGTGATGAAGCACGCCGCCGAACTTGACCTGCAAGCCTACGAAGACCCGGTGTACTACGATCGCCTGGAGCGCGCTCGCGTGCAGGCCACCGATCGCCTGGGCATGATTCAGTCCATCGGGCGGCTGTTCCAGCAGGCCATTACCGCGGTGCTCATGTCGGTATCGGTGATGGCCTTTTCGCCCTGGCTGCTGCTTTTGCTGTGTGCTGGAGTTCTGCCGGCGTTTATTGGAGAGAGTCACTTCGCTTTCCTGGGCTACGAAAAAAACTTTCGCCAGACTCCCATACGGCGCCAGCTCGACTACCTGCGGTTGCTGGCAGGAAGCAAGGAGGCGGCGAAGGAGCTCAAGCTTTTCGGTCTGAGCGGCTTCCTCACGCGGCGATTTACCACGCTGTCGGATGAGGTTTATGACCAGGACGTTCGCCTAGCTCGCCGCCGCTTCGTAGCCGGGGCGATGCTGTCCATCCTGGGCACCATCGGCTATTACGCCGCTTATGCCTTTGTGATCTGGCGGACGTTGTTGGGCGCCATCACCATCGGCACGCTTACCTTTCTCGCCGGCGCCATCCAGCAGGCGAGCCTGAATATCCAGCAGGTATTTTCCACTCTCGCGGGCATCGCCGACCAGGCGCTGTTCCTCACCGACCTGCTGGCCTTCTTTGCCATGCAGCCCAGCATCCGCTCCCGACCGAACGCCCTTCCTGCGCCTCGGCCGATCAGGAAGGGTATCGAGTTCCGTCAAGTGTCCTTTCGTTATCCCGGCACCGAACGACTGGTGCTCAATCGCCTTGACCTGACGCTGGATGCCCACGAGCGAGTGGCGTTGATCGGAGAAAACGGACAGGGCAAGACAACGGTGGTGAAACTGATCACGCGCCTGTACGACCCTACCGAAGGGGAAATCCTGCTCGATGGCGTTGACCTTCGCGAATACCGCCTGGAGGACCTGTATCAGGAGATTGGCGTTATCTTTCAGGACTTCATGCGATACGAAATGACGGCGCGCGAGAACCTTGCTGTCGGAAGGATTCAGGACCTTGCCAACACTTCTTTGTTGGAAGAGGCGGCGCAAAAAAGCCAGGCTGACGAAGTCATCGCGAAGCTGCCGCACGCTTATGAGCAAATGCTGGGCCGCCGCTTTGAAGGTGGCGTGGACCTCTCCGGCGGCGAGTGGCAAAAGATCGCTCTCGCCCGCGCCTATCTGCGCGACGCGCAGATGCTTATTTTGGACGAACCTACTGCGGCGCTGGACGCGCGTAGTGAATTCGAAGTGTTCCACCGCTTCGCTGAATTGACCGCCGGCAAGATGGCTTTGTTCATCTCACACCGATTTTCAACGGTGCGCATGGCGGACCGCATAGTAGTGCTGGAAAACGGAGTGGTGGGCGAGCAAGGCACTCACCAACAACTGCTGAACCGAGCGGGCGCATACGCTGAAATGTTCGAGATGCAGGCTGCAAGCTATCGCTAGGAGCTGCGAATGATGCCACAAACCATCCCGGCAGGGGTGATCGGCAAGAGTGACGAAAGTGAGCCCGGCCCCCCGGTCTCGCCGCAGCCGGCGGCGGAGACTTTGCGTGCCCGTGCCCGGGAGCTGGCCGACGAACTGGTGTGGCTTCCCAACGTTCGATCTTCGAGGACCTTCGCAAACCGCTGCCGCATGCTGGCACCGAAAGCTCGCACGGGCGCTGCGTAAGGCTCGGAAAGCTAAGAGCCAGGATTCTTCGGTGGAAAACCTGCGCGAGAACGCCGCCTTAGTGGAGAGCTCCTTCGGTGACGTGTACGAGGCGCTTCACCGGTTACAAGAGACCCCACATGTTCGCACCGCCGCGGGCACAACCGTTCCTCGTGCGCTATCGATCGCCGAGAACTGCCTTACAGCGGCAAACTATCGCTGCGACGAATCGGTCTTCACCTCGTACATCGAGGCGTTCCAGCACGTTACCGTGCTGAATCTGGCGGAACTATGGACGCTGGTGGCCTCACTCAAGCTGGTACTGATTGAACGTCTGGCAGACGATTGGCTTTCACGCGGGCAATCCGTAGAGCAGGAGGAGGAGATTGTCTCTTGCCTGGAGAGCTTGCGCACCATCAACCGTATCCCATGGCGCCATGTGATCGAACCCCTCATCGTCTTCGACCGGTTTCTCCAGCAGGACCCCGCCGGTGCTTACAACCAGATGGAAACTGAAAGCCGCGAGCTCTATCGCCGCCGAGTGGCAAGCATCGCTGAATACTCTGATCTCACCGAACAGGAAGTCGCCGAGGCAGCCCTGGAGTTGGCGAAGAATGCCCATCGCAAAGTGCATCGCGACCCGCGCGTGGCGAGGCGGCTCTCGCACGTTGGCTATTACTTGGTCGCTGAGGGCGTTAGCGAACTGAGGCAGAAGGCAGGCTTCTGGCCTCCGCTCAGTCAACGGCTGCAGAGCTTTATCACTTTACATCCCGATGACTTATATGTGCCCGCGATGGTGTTTCTGACCGCGGTCATCGCCGCCGCCGTGGTCCACTTTTCTGCATTCGACTACTTGTCGTTTGGGTCCTTTCTGCTCCTGCTGCTGGTGCTGCTTCTGCCCTCTTCTGAAGCCGCTGTCCAGATCGTGAACCATGCCGCTACCTCGTTCCTGACGCCGCAGATCCTTCCCAAACTCGACTTCAGCACCGGCATTCCTGATTCCTGCGCCACGCTGGTGGCTGTCCCGACTTTGTTACTTGACGAGAGCCAGGTCCGGAAACTGGTCTCCGATCTGGAGGTCCGCTTTATCGGCAATCAGGACCGCAACCTGCACTTCGCTCTGCTGACCGACCTTCCCGATTCGACCGAGCCTCCCAGAAAATCCGAGCCACTGGTTATTTTGTGTGCGGAGCTGATCGCTAAGCTAAACGAGAAGTATGAAGGTCACGGCGCAGGATCATTCTTTCTACTGCACCGCAAGCGCCTGTACAACCAGCGCGAGCGAGCCTGGATGGGCTGGGAGCGAAAACGTGGAAAGCTGCTGCAACTGAACCGCTTCCTGCAGGGGAGCTCCGACGAGTACGCAGAAAAAGTGGGGAACCTGCAGGTCCTCTCGACCGTTCGATTCGTGATCCCGCTCGACGCCGACACCCTGCTGCCGCGCGGCACGGCGCGCCGCATGATCGGCACCCTCGCCCATCCGCTGAACCAGGCGATTATCGATCCTGAGAGTAACGTTGTTGTCGCCGGCTATGGAATCCTTCAGCCACGCGTCGGAGTGAGCGTACAGAGTACCGCGCGATCGCGACTCGCAAGAATCTTTTCCGGGCAGACCGGCCTCGACATTTACACACATGCGGTCTCTGACGTTTACCAGGACCTTTACGGGGAAGGCAGCTATGTCGGCAAGGGTATTTACGAGGTAGATGTTCTGCATCGTCTGTTCGACGGCCGCTTCCCTTCGAATCTGCTGCTCAGCCACGATCTGATCGAGGGCGCTTACGCGCGCTCCGGCCTGGTGACCGACGTCGAGATCATCGAGGATTATCCAGCGCTTTATAGCGCCTACAGCCGCCGCAAGCATCGCTGGCTGCGGGGCGATTGGCAGATCGCGGAGTGGATGCTCCCGACGGTTCCGGCACCGGGTGGCAATCGCGTACCCAATCCGATCTCTTTGGTTTCCAGGTGGAAGATTCTCGACAACCTCCGCCGGGGTCTCGTCGAACCCGCGACCTTCCTATTGTTCGTCCTTGGGTGGTTCGTACTGCCTGGCTCCGCTTGGTATTGGACGCTTGCCACTGTTTCTCTGCTCTTTCTGCCGGTATTGGTTAGTATGCTTCTACAGTGGGCGCGCGCCGTGGCGGGACGCAGATCTGCCCTCGCTGAAGTTTCGCCGGACGGCCTTGCTGCCGCCAGCCTCGGCGTCTTTTTGACGCTTACTTTCCTCGCCCATCAGATGCTGCTCTCCATCGATGCGATGGCGCGCGCACTGGTGCGCAGAGTGGTGACTGGCGAACGACTGTTGGAGTGGGTGACAGCCGCCGAAGAAGAGCAGGGCCTTCATCGGCGCACTCCCTTAGACCGCTACCTGGATTGGACGCCCGTCCTGGCCGTGATGCTTGGCGTTTTGCTGTGGTGGTTGCGCGGACCGCAGTGTGCTGGCAGCGGTACCCATCCTCTTGCTTTGGGCGGGCAGCAAGCCCATCTCGGTCTGGCTTGATCGGCCTCCGCGCGTGCAGCCCCAGAAATCGCACGGCGATAGAATCTTCCTGCGCCGTATCGCCCTGCGCACGTGGCGATTTTTCGTCGAGTTCAGCAACGCCGAGAACGGCTGGCTCATTCCTGACCATGTTCGCGAGTCGCCGTTTGTCATCGATCGGCGGGTATCGCCGACGAACCTCGGCCTTCTGTTGAACTCGCGGCAGGTTGCCTGCCAGCTTGGCTACCTGACGTTACCAGAATTCGTCGAACTGACGCAGGTTACGCTCGCGACCGTTGCAAATCTTCCCCGCTATCGGGGACACTTCTACAACTGGTACGACGGCGCCACCCGCGAAGTGCTGAGACCGCTGATCGTCTCTTCCGTGGACAGCGGCAACCTTGTCGCTTCCTTGTGGACCCTCGAGCAGGGAGCTCACGAACAGCTTCACCGGCCGCTCGTCGGACGTCATCTCGGCGAGGGTTTGGCCGACTACATCCGTGAATTAATCGCCGTCGGATGGTTTCCCCGCAGGGTGCTTTGGCAATTTCTTCGCGCCAGCCATACTGACTGGCTGGAAGCCGTCGCGAACTTTCCCGTTCACTCGCTGGATGGCAACCGTAGCGCTCACCGGCACGGGCCAGATTCGCAATGGTTCACGGAGCAACTCGCACTGCGCATCGACCGCATTAAGACAATGGTTCGCTCATACACTCCGTGGCTCCTTCCGGAGTTTCGCACTGTTGCGAAAGATCTGCCCGACTTGGGCTTTGGACCTTGGACGGACATTGCCTTGGAGCAGATGCCGGAATTCTGCGACGCTCTGCAGCGGCAGCTCTCAGTCGCACCATCTTCCGCATCGGACGAACAGAATCTCCTGCGCCGGCAACTGCGCATGTTGCTGCCAGGTGCGCGCGCTGAAGCCGCGCATCTCATCTGCGAGCTGAGAAAAATTGCCATGCAAGCGGGCGATGTCGCCGATCAGACTGATTTCACATTTCTCCTGAATCGCGACCGCAGGCTGTTGACGGTGGAATTCGACACTGAGACCCAGAGGCTCAGCGGTTCGTGCTACGACCAACTGGCTTCCGAGTCGCGGCTCGCCACATTCATCGCGATCGCCAAAGACGACATTCCCCAGGAAAGTTGGTTTGCCCTTGGCCGATACCACAAGCTTGTTGACGGCCACATCGTGCTGCTTTCCTGGGCGGGAACCATGTTCGAGTACCTTATGCCCTGCCTCTGGATGAATACTTACCCTGACACGCTTCTTGATCGCGCCAGCATCGAAGCCGTGCGCGCACAGCGTTTGCACGCCGCCCGCCTGGGAGTTCCTTGGGGTATTTCGGAGTCGGCGGCGGCGCAGAAGCTTGACGATGGAAGCTACAAATATTTCGCTTTTGGACTGCCGCAGTTGGCGCTCCGCCACTCACACCCCAAGGCGTTGGTCATATCACCGTATTCCACTTTCTTGGCGCTGCATGGGGATTCAAGCGAAGCATTAAACAATATAAGGAGGCTTAGCCGTTACGGAATGTTCGGCAGCTATGGAATGTACGAGTCTGCGGACTTTTCAACCAGAAAAGCTTTTTGGCGCAGGCGCCCGGAAATTGTGCGCTCTTGGATGGCACACCACCAGGGCATGAGCCTGCTGGCCATCGCCAATGCTCTCACCGACGGTGTCATCCGGCATTGGTTCCACAGCAATCCTTCGGTGCGCGCCACCGAACTCCTGCTGCAGGAACGACCGGTCACCCGCGTTAACTTGAGTTCTCCTATGCACCGTATTGCGGCGTGAACGGACTCATTTCGCGGCTGGTGTGCAGGGACGGAAACCGGCGCGACTCATGCCGCGAGTCGCCTCCGGATTCTTCATGAACGTTTCCCACACGAATCCCGTGCGGAGATTTTCCGCCATGAGCATTGTGATTCCAACGTCGATGCCGACCACGTCGCGATCATACCAACCGTTCAGGGGATTGAACGCGTCCACGAATCCATAGCGGCTCCAGGCCGATGGATAACCGGGTTCGGATATGGCGAAGCACGCGCACCGTGGCCTTCGGGAGGAACGGCAGCGATCCGCCCGTAGCACAAGGAACGACGGTGCCGTCAATCGGGCCCAATGCGGGGGGGCCACCCCAGACGACATATCCCGACCGCGAATCCGAAGAGGTGATGCCCCACAGATCGTCGCTATAGTCGGGAAATCGTTTGGCGAGTCCAGACAAAACAGCCGATGGGCTTCCGTAGCAATCTTCGAGTTCTCGAAGTAGTCGGCATACTTGTCGCGTTTGCCGCGAAAATCGAACCAAGCCTGCGAATACTGATGCACAAATAGCGGCGCAAATGACCCGATGTAGCGCAGCCCCTCGTACTCAAATTCAGTACGCTTCCAGGCGTTCCACACCTCGACATGCAGCGGGTAGGTAGTGGAGCCCAGACCGAGCAGATACATCATCATCAGCTCGCTGTAGTAGTCCCAGCGATCTGGCAGGAAACCGATTTCCGGTGTCCAGCCGTGTGAGAGCAGCGCCGTGTCTTCTGACAACCAGGTCCAGTCCACGCGATTAACAATCTCGTAGGCTAGATTGCTGATTTCCGAATGCGATTCGAAGTGTCTCCGGCAAGTCAGGATTCCGGCAAGCAGGATGGCCGTGTCCACCGATGAAACCTCGGAGTCCCAAATTCTCTCGCCGGTATTTACATTGGCGAAGTGATAGAAGAAGCCACGATGGGTTGGCAGCTTCTTCCAGAGGAAGCGCAAGGTGGTGGCCACGCGGTCGCGTGCATCGCCGCTCGAGACGTAGCCTCGATGGTCTGCGATGCACAGGGCCGTCAGGCCGAAGCCGGTGGCGGCAATGCTGGCAACAACGCCTTTGTCGTTTGATCCGACATTCGAGCGATCCTTCACCAGCCCGGTCTGCGGATGGGTCTGCTCAAGGAAGAATTGGAAATGAGCTTTCTCCACTTCCTCCAGAAATTGATCTTCTTCGGCGGATAACGCGCTTGCTGGGGCGGTAACTGGCTGGGCTGGGCGACTCGGTACAGGGGTGAATGCTTGTTGCAAAGCCAGTACGCGCCTGAGTGGGAAGCATAAGGTCGCCCCAGCAAGCTGGCGTAGGAGTTGACGGCGCGAAAGTGGGATGCATGGTGGTTTGAATGGAATCACCCGGGAGTATAGATGAGGCGGTGTCCGCTTGCGTTGCCTGTGCGTTGCAGCCGCGCTTTAAGGCATCCAACAGTTGAAGGCGGTTTGACCTGTCAAACAAGATGAGTGCGCGAAGAAAACTCGCGATCTGGATAGCTGCTCTTCTCGTTGTAGCATTCGGCATTTGGCGGACTGTATCGGTCGTCCGTAAGGAACGCCGGATTACAGTGCGAGGAGTGGTCCTTCGGCAGGATAGCGATCCCAGCAAGCAAGTTCCTATTGCGGACGCTGATATAAGCGCTATCACCGGAGACACGGTCAGTCAGGCAAAGTCCGGTGAGTCAGGGCTGTTTTCGGTTGCCCTGCCAAGAGGCTTCCGGCGACGTCAGCCGATTACCCTGCAGTTCGAACACCAGAACTACGAGCCACTGGAACTGGAGGATTTCGTCAGTGACAAACTGTATGTGGCCCGCATGAAACCGGCGGCCGAGGTGCGACCAGCCTCCGGGAAGTCGGCACAAGTCATCTCCAACATACGCTTGCGTTATGTGGTCCGCTCCACCGAGGTCGCCGACGTCGGCAGCGCCGTGAAAACCTTTCAGGTGACGAACACCGGAAACGTTCCCTGCAACAAGTCAAGTCTCTGCTCTCCTGACGGCAAGTGGAAAGCGGCAACGGCGTCCATATCGCTCGACGCTGGCGAAGGGAACGAGTTTCGCAGCGTGCGCACCTCTTGCATTGCCGGGCCCTGTCCCTTTACGCGCATTGACCAAGAAGCACTCGCGGGGGATGGTAGGCACTTGAAGGTGACTGCCTGGGACTGGTCTGACACGGCTACGTTTCTGGTCGAAGCAGAAGTCATCCATCCGATGATGAACGAGAAGGTTCGCGAATCGTATCCCGTCATCTTCGGTCCATCGTTAAGCTTCACCCTGCCGGCTTCGGCTGAGGGGCCGAGTATTGAAGCTGAACTGAATGGAGAGGCCATTGTCTTCCCGCTTGGACCGAATTTGTCTCTCAGCTGGGCGCAATGCAGTGAGGGACGGAGTCACGATGAGAACAATGCATACCGCTGCGAACTGAAGCCTGGATATCGCTTTCAGTGAACAGCAGGCGGGGCCCCCGAACTGCCGAATTTGCGCTCATTCCTGCCGCCACAACATATCTTCAAATATCAAAGATCCTGTACGCGGTACCGCCAGGCTGGGCGAGGTTGATGGATGTCGCCACGTTGTAAACCGGACAGCCTGCTGTGGTCTTCCCCTCGCAGCTGCCGGCGTGAGCATGGCCGTGGACAATCAGATCGGCCCCGTGGCGGTCGATGACTTCGGCCAACCGTGAGCTGCCCAAGAAAGGGTAGATTTCTGGGGGTTCGCCTTTGACGGTGTCAGCTACGGGCGCGTAATGGAGCACCACAACCCGCTTGGGCGTTCGCAGTTGCGAAATCGCGCGCTCCAATTTCAAACTCTCGTCAATGGCCGCCTGCACGAAGGCTTTGACCTCGGGCTCACCAAAAGCGGTGAGGGCGCCTCTTCCGAAGCCGCCCGCAAATCCTTTCGTTCCGGCAAAGCCGACGCCGTCGCGCTCGTAAGCTGTGCCGTCCAGCACCTTGATGCTTTCACGGGCCATCATTTGCATTAACTCCGCGACATGTCCGCCCTCGTAGTCGTGGTTGCCGAGCACCGCCACCGTCGGAATGCGCAGCCGCACCAGAGCATTCAGCAGCGACTCCATCTCGGATGGTTGGCCGAAGTTGGTAAGGTCGCCAGCTAGAACGAGTACTTCAGCGTCATCCCGCACCCGGCTCATCTGGTCGCGAAAACGGTCGTATCCTTGCGGGGTGAAATGCAGGTCGGCGAGGGCCGCGATTCTCATGTTTTTCTCGGCTCGGGAGGCGAGGCTATTTTGCCAATGGTGGGCCTTCGTCGGGCGCGTTGCTCCTGCAAAAGGTTCTCCAGACCCCATTCGTGGACGTCGATGGCAAACATCCGATCGTCGATCAGGCTGCCGCGAAAGGCTGGCGTCGGCGAAGGCGAGTCAAGCTGAGCTTGCAGACTCGTGAGCAAGAGGTGCCAGACTTCACGTGGAATGTAATGCTGTTTGGACGGATAGATGTAACGGAACAGGATCAGCTCCCACAGCAGCAGCTCCCAATGCTCGCCGACCAGGCGGCGGAGACGTGTCCAGTCCAGACGGCCCTTGGTCCCGTGGATGATGTGTACGATGTCGGCCCCGTCAAAGCGCTCCCGAAAATTTACAAATAACTTGGAGGCAATGAGCTCCTCCGCCGCTAGTACACGGGTACGTACCCCGAGGACCGTGTGCGCGGCGCCGCGATCAATCCACGACTGATCAACCGTGATGACGGCATTGCTCATTCCAGTGATCAGGTCAACGTAGTATCCGTCCCGATGCGCCTTGGCCAGCCACACGGGATCGCTGACTTCGGTGACAAAACCTTGTTCTTGAAGATGCTGCAGCGCGCGGGGTATTGCTTGTGAGGGAAGAAAGAGGTCCAAGTCTTTGGTGTTGCGCCAAATGCCAGTGTGTTTTTGCAATGCGAACGCGCCGGCAATGACGTACGGCAACTTGACGCGATTCAGGTGGAGCAGTACTTCACGGAACAACGCCTCCTGTTCCAAAGGGAAACTTGGAGCCACCGAACTGCTAACCGGCAATTCTGCTTTGGCCGTCACGCCTACACTTGGATGAAGAAAATCCAAGCGGCGTTGTTGCGGTTAGATCCGGTCTTTCACTAGATACGTCTGCGGGAAGCCTTACGAAAGGGGGAAATCATAGCCTCGTGGTCATAAGCTATTGCGGCGGTGTTGTTGCGTCTGCCGCCTGCTTCACGGTCTTGGTGGTAACGTTTGCTACGACCGACCTCCGTACTTGTAATCCGCAGGCAGCAGGCGGGTTCGTCATCTGCCGGGCAAAGACACGATAGCTCTTGCTGCCCGGCTGCAAGGTGGACCAGTAGGACGTGCGACTAAACAACGGCTTGTGCTGGTCGATGATTTGGTGGGAGAGGATTTTCACCCCACATTCCAAGTTATTTCTTGGCTGAAGGATGGTTTTGGCCGGGCTGCCAGCGGGGAGCTTTCGGTCGGCCTGCCAGTCAAAATCGCAATCATAAAGCTTGCCGTCCTGATAAGAGAGTTGCAACAACCCTTCACTACGGACCGGCGCACCGGTCACCTTGTCGATTTTCGCGACTTTTGGGTCGGTATGACGAACGCGGACCTTGGGGTTCAATCCCGCCTCGGCACCGGCGAGGGCTTGGAAGAAATATGCCCAGAACGTGCGCTTGTCGGTTTCTCCCATCGAGGAGAACCGGGGGCAGAATCGAGCCACCTCGTGCCCGACCGATGGCGATAGCATCTCCTGAGGAATCGCCTTCTCCACGATGGAATCCCAAGCTGGATCCCATACTTTCTTGCCTAGGTCGCTTTTCTTGACGTCTATCGGTGTAGCCGGCGCCGCCTTCGTTTCCTGTGCATCCGCCAAACTCGCTCCCACCACTCCCATGATCACAAGAACGCTTCCGTAGATTGCCCGCAGAATCACTCTAGCCTTTCGTGGTTGATTTTCGCTTCGCCGGTGCTGCGCTCCTGCCCCACTACGGTTTGGCTAAGCGAGCTTCGCCCCGTCCGGCAATTGTTACCACCTTTAACCCTATGATCCTTGGCGTCTGGAGTGGGTTGTATGACCAGAAAGGGGGCATACAAACCTGTGATCCTCTCGAGCATCTAGTTCAACCAGAAGTTAATGCAGCAAACAGGAGGAAAACCATTGACTTACCAGAACCGAATTAAACGGCATCTGATAATCATCGTTGCCACCGCCTTTGTTGGGGTGTTGCTCGTTGGTTGCAACCGGCAGAACCAGCATCCGGATGTCAAAGATGCAGTTAACAGCGCGATGACCAGTAATGGTCTGGGTGTGGTGAAGGTCTCGCAGGACCGGAACAAGGGTGTTATCACGCTTTCGGGAGACGTCGAGTCGGCCGACCAAAAGTCTCAGGCGGAGCAGTTAGCTGCGCAAGCGGCGCCAGGTTATACCATCTCGGACGAAATCGGAGTTCGCCCCATCGGCGCGGAGAGCCAGGCTAAAGCCGTTGACACGAACCTGGATGACGGAATCGAGAACAACTACAAGGCGGCACTGAAGGCCCACAAAAATCTGGACGACCAGAGCATTTCGTACGACGCGAAGAACGGCACGCTGGTGTTGAAAGGCACCGTGAAAACCCGTTCGCAGAAGAGCGAAGCCGACAAGCTCGCCAAAGCTATTCCCAACGTTAAAGAAGTAGTGGACGAGATTGAGGTTAAGCCCGACAAAGGCTCAACCGCTGACTAACTTAACCAGGAGGACCGCTCTCCGCGTATTGCCCAGCGTGGGGGGCGGCGGTTCTCCCGGCGTTTGCCAGCCAACTGCAGGCCACTTTTCCCATCAAGTCGCGACGATAGGCATCCGTCGCCACACTCCTTATCTAACCCCACCTTTCCCCGACAAAGCATGATCCTTTCCCCTAAACTGACCGATAACGTGAACACGGTCTGGTGAAAGAGTCAGACTTGAGGGTGCTCTATGATTTTTTTCTCGATACCTATCTAGCACTACTACTGTTCTGCTGCGAAAAAAATACTCGGTTCCCGACGTGTAAGTTTTGCTAAAACGAGAATGAATTATTTACATGTCCGCAAGGCGCGAAATATGCGGTCCGTTCTGATCGCTGATTTTAAGAGATTTCCAACCACTTAACTAATCATTGAGCTGCAGTGTACATACTACATGCTGCGCGATATTGCGCAGAACTAGCTTAAGATGAGCACTTGACTAAGAACCGGTGCCTTGCTGATTTCCCCACCTACGACTATTTCGCCATTCTGTTACAGATTGATGTGAGATACTATCCCCTTCCATTACAGCAAGAACCCTAAGCATAGAAGGGAGAGTATTCCTTGAAGAAGTATATTCTCGGGTTGGCGACCGTGTGTCTGAGTCTGTCGCTGGCCGCGACAGGCGCGGTAAATGTAACCGTTACATCTCCGAGTAACGGTGCGCAGCTTCCATCCCCCTTTAGTCTGGCAGCACAAGCAACTAGCTCTTACCCGATCACTGGCTGGGTTGCGTATTTTGACGGGAAAATTGTGTATTCTGCCGGCCAGACAAAATCCATCAACGCAAGTGTTAACGCACCCACGGGAAGCCATCAGCTGGTAACGCGCGCCTGGGACAGCACCGGTGCCTACGGCAGCGTCTACCAGAACATCACCATAACGGGCGGAGGCGGTGGAGGCGGCGGCCTGCCAAGTCCCCCGCCGTGGGCAACGGTATTCAACAACATTGAAAACCGCGGCAACTGGAATTCGTGCCACGATCCGGGCTGTGCCGGTGGCAGCGGCCAGGGTGCCTACTGGATGGCCCAATACCAGGGTTCGCCATCGCGCGATGGCTCCAGCACGGAATTCTTCAACTCGGGCGTGTGGGCGAACGCTCTGTGGTGGCAGAAACTGGGAGCCCGCAACGACGTGAGCAACTTTTTGTGGGACTTCTGGGTGTACTTGGATGACAGCTCGAAAGTCTCTGGCCAGGCGCTGGAGTTCGATGCTTTCCAGTTTGTCCATGGCTACAACTACATGATTGGCGCCCAATGTGACTATGGTTACGGAGTTTGGGATACCTGGGACGAAGGATCCGGACGCTGGTATCAAACCTCGATTTCGTGTCCGAAGTTCACTTCCAATACCTGGCATCACATTCAGATATACGAGACCACGAACATCAACGCGCATCAGTACACGTATGTCACGCTGGTGGTGGATGGAAATGTCACTCCAGTCAACGTTACACGGAATGCCAAGTATCTGGGATGGTCCGATAACCTGGGCGTGCAATGGCAGCTCGACGTGAATGCCAGCGGCCAAGGATATCACGAATGGGTGGACCAGGCCACTCTTACCATCTGGTAGTTCGTGCTGTAACCGGCAAAATCGTCAGGGGCTCCGGCGTGAGGAGCCCCACTTTCTTGGCGCCAACTAAGAGTCATATTGCCCGCTATCTCGCTAACACCCTGATTCGCAATCCAACGCTGCCGCCCAATCTCACATCCAAATCACTTGGCCAGAATGCCCAATCAAATGCCCAACTGGCACACCTACTTGCGGTGGCGCTTGCTGCCAACGGCGTTTGCCATTCTGCTCCTGCCATCTGCCTGCCATCACGGGGACTTTCGTTCTTCTCTCGCCGCCAACAGCCTGGTTGGTCAGTCGGGCGAGCCCACCATGCTGGCGGTGTATCTTCCATGGTTCGGAAGTCCGGGACACATCAATGTTGGCTACTCCTCGCAGGATCGGGTGGTCATACAGAGACAGATTGGTAAAGCCAAAGGGTTCGGCATCGCTGCTTTCGTGGTGAATTGGTACGGTGCCCAGCACGACTTCGAGGACAAAGCCTATGCCCTGATGCAACAGGTGGCAGAGAACAGCTTCAGGGTTGCTCTGATGTACGATGAAAATGACAGTGACCCTGCCAATGCTACTGACGTGGTTCTCGCCGATTTGCAGTACGCTTACGATCACTACATCGGTCCGCATGCGTTGGTTACGCGGCAAGCGTACTTGCGCTATCAAGGGCGCCCTGTAATTTTCATTTTTCCGAAGAATGGCCAAACCGACTGGAAGCGTGTACGCCGGACCGTCAATTCCTGGGAAGATCCGCCACTGTTGATCTTCAAGGACATTCCCACGGAACGCTCGAACTCACTTGACGGGTTCTACGCGTGGATCAATCCCGGCAAGCCGGGCTGGCAGGCAGATGGGAGCAACTGGGGTCAGCAGTACCTCGACAACTTCTACAAGACAATGGTTTCCGACTATCCTGCCAAGATCGTGGTTGGCGCCGTATGGCCAGGCTTCAATGATTCCAAAGCGAGCTGGAGCCAGAACCGTAAGATGGATTCACGCTGTGGCGGCACCTTCGACGACACCCTACGCCTCTTTCGCCGCTACGATCACCAGCACCGATTTCCCTTCCTCTTGATCGAAACCTGGAACGACTATGAGGAAGGCACGGCAATCGAGAAGGGCGTGGATACTTGCAAGTGAAGACAACTGTCTTTCTGTAATGAAGAGCTTTTCCGCAGTGTCACGATTCCGGTTGCCCCCGGCAATCTGCTGCAAGACTTCGATTTCGCGCTCGGTGAGGGCTTCGTCGCTGTCGTGCTCAGCCAGGTGGGCGGCGATCTCAGCCGGAATGCGTTTCTTGCCAGCATGGACCTGAGGATGATTTCCGCGAGGTCCTTTGGCGGCATGCTTTTGAGCACATAACCACGTGCTCCAGCTTCGAGAGCGCGTCGGATTTCCGCGTCGGCCGCATACGACGTCAGAATAATGACTCGAGCTTCGGGAGTACGCTGCGACCACTGCGTGATCTTTCCTCGAGTAAGACACGAAAATGCGGTCGTAAAGCTCCGAAGTCCGGAATTCTCTAGTACTTAGTTGCGTAGATTAGCGTAAGATGAATGGGGATGCACATTGCGAATCTGGCGTTTCGTCCACTCGAAGGGCGTGGCGGTTTGGTTGTATGCGGCTATGAATCGGTCGATCGCCTCGCGCACCTGCTGGGGCGAGGTGAAGCTTGCCCCGCGCAAAGCGCGCCGGCTCAGGATACTGAACCAGCATTCAATCTGATTGAGCCAACTGGCGTGGGTGGGCGTGAAGTGTAGATGGACCGTGCGATGTTGCGCCAGCCAACGATCATGTTTCGGTTTGTGGGTATTGAGATTGTCCATCACCACGTGCAGTTCCCGGCCCGGATAGAGTGCGACCACCTCGTTCATGAAGGCAAGAAAATCACGGCGTCGACGCCGGTGAGCGTGTCCGCCCTTGACTTGGCCGGTGAGCACATTCAGGGCGGCGAACAGGGTTGTGGTGCCGTGGCGTTTGTACTCATGACTGAAACCGGTCACGGCTTGGCCGTTGGGTAGTTTTAAATAGCCTTGGGCTCGCTCCAAGGCTTGAATATGCGGCTTTTCATCCACCGCAAGGATGACCGCGTGTTCCGGCGGGTCCAGGTACAGGGCAACGATATCGGCCGCCTTGGCGGCAAACTCCGGATCGGTACTGATGCACCAGCTACGGCGCCGCTGTAAGTGAATTCCTTGGGTACGCAGCACGCGCCAGACTTGATGTTTGGATACATCCCCCAAGGCCTTCGCCACTAACGCTCCGGTCCAGCTCCCATGGCCGACTGGCGGCCGCTGGTCCAGTTGGTCCAGAATGCGGCGCCGGGTGTTTTCGTCGTAGCGCGGCGCAGCTCCTGGCCGCGGGGCATCCTGGAGCCCGGTCAAACCAGCTTGGGAAAAACGTACTCGCCACTTGCTGACGGTTGCGGGCCGTCTGCGCTGCGCACGGGCGATGGCAATCGTGCCCTGACCGGCGGCGGCGGCCAGAACCATGCGGGCTCGCTCTGCCAGACGCCTTTCGGTCTTACCCGCGCGAACCCAGCTCTCCAGCGTGGAGCGGTCTTCTGGCGTCAATGTGAGGGCGGTGGGGTATTTGCTCATGCCCAATCATGACATAGACCGCTTTTCATTGCAACTAAGTACTAGCTCTTGCGGCTGCGAGCGGATTCGTTTCGGTTCTATGTCGCTCAACTATTTCTAACGGACACTTGACACGGGCGACCTCCACCCCTGAAATGTGCACGACGATATCGACGATTACCGGGTCGCCTGCCAGCTTTTGGCTGGGCTGAAATCTAAATGTAGACCCTACCCAGCTTCCGTTCCATTTCTTTGTGACCGATACGGGGTCGAACTCAATGTCAGCGCACTCTGGTGCAAAGGTAACAAGCGTACCATTTGCTAACGCAGCCTTTTGTTTGGAGGTCCTTCTGGCCTTCACATCTGGCGATTGGTCAAGAACCCTGTGAGAGTCGCGAGTGACATCGGCCAATTCCATTTGAAGATGGGCATAAACTGCAAGCATAGACTTCAGAGCCGGTCTTGCTTCTGTTGGATAGTAGGCAGTGAACTGAACGACGTTGACTGGAGCCGCCAAGGACTCTTCGATTGCCTGTAGCGACTCCGGAGTACCGATCAGGCGCAACGCCGCAATCGCTGAGTCGCGTTCGTCGTCGCTGGAGGCATACAAAGACCGTGTCAAGGCTGGTATTATGTGGTCTCGAATAGCATCGAGATAATGGTCGGACGGAGGGGGTGGTTTGGTCGCTAATGCGGGGCCCCGGTATGAGGGAGACCGGCCCGACTGTTCGTCGCGAAGGCGCACGCTTTCATGCCACTGAACCTGTGAAATTGCTGCTTGCTTTATGGTCTGTCCGACTCTCGCCAATGCATCGATAACAGCCATTCGAACCGTGGCGCTGCCTTCTTCCTGAAGCGCTGCCGCCAATGCAACCTCTTCATCGTGATGAGACTGGGCTCTCTGTCCGAGTTGCCTGGCTGCATCGTGCCGAACCGACTCTTCCGAACTCCGGAGCAGTCTCATAAGCTGCTTCGCTCTGCGACTGGAGACACGCTCACGGTCGAATGCAATGACAAGAACTAGTGTAGTGCGTCTAACGCTTCTTTACATTTGCCGAGTTTGTTCATGATGTGCTCGACAGAGGCGGTCCACACAAAGATGTGTGGGTTCTGGTTGGTGCTGGCGATGTAAGCGTCGATGGCCTCGGTCAGAGCACGGAGGTTGTGGAAACTGCCGCGGCGAATGCGTTTCTGAGTGAGATGGGCGAACCATCGTTCGATGAGATTCAGCCAGGAACTGGAAGTGGGAGTGAAGTGCAGGTGAAAGCGGGGGGATCGCGGCTGGAGAAAGTCCAAGGAAATGACGACGAGTGGAATAATCTCGCACGGAATTATTTCGAAGCGGTGGGGATGCTCGGGGCAAAAGGCGAAGCGTTGCGCGCTGTGATTGAGCAGGCATTGAACATCATGGGCGGGGCCTCAATCGACCGAAAAATCCTCTTCCGGACTCGGTTCAACGCCGCTCGGTGCCTGGCACGACTGCACCGCAGTGCGCCCGCCGTTTATTGCGATCACGTGACTAGGGCCAAGTGGGACAAAGAAGCCATCGGCGAACTGGTGTATGGGTATGCCGTGCGCGGCTTTCACCAGCGAACGCACCGTACCGAAGACCGTCCGCCTGAACTTCTGCCTCTATTTGAACACTTCGCGGAGCAGCCCGATCCCGAACGACAGTCAATTCGCAGTTGGAGAAAAGAGTCTCGGACGCGCTGATCGAACTGATCGTGAGGCTCTCTGAAGTGGACCAGTTGCACCCCGACGGGGTCTTTCTACAAATCAACTGTTCGCACGCTTTGATCCGTTGGCTGGCCGAGGATAGTGCGGATCAGGCGAAGGAGTTCGCATATTCTGGGAAGCTGTGTCCCGAGGTTAGGGGTAATCTCCTTTTGGCATTGGCTTACCGGAGAGTGCCCGTGCCTGGGTTTGAAGTTGACATTGTCGAGACCAGGGACCGGCGCGCGTATAGAATCCGCGACGTAAAAGCGCTATTTAATGGTCGTGCGTCCGGAGCAGAAGCCGGCCGATAGATAGCAGGAAGCCATCGAATCGCCTCCGACACGCCCGTCGGAGAATCCGGGCGTACTGAACACAGCTCTGACGAAGGCGAACAGAATTGGGTTTTCACTTGGCCGTATAGTCGGCTATGCGCGGCAGTGCCAGCTGGTGTCAACTCCCGAGATACCGGCTTGTGGGAAATGTGCGGGACTGCTCAAAGTCTAAGGCACAATCGGGTCAAGGCATCTCCATCGTGGCGGCTTCCCTATTCGCAAGAATCAAGGGCAATTCACTATCGTTGGCCTCGCGCTCGCGAGAGATGATCATCTCAACAACCCGATGCTGCGCCTCTCGCTTCGCCTGTAGTCGAGCCTGAGAATAGATCTCCAGCGTGCACCGGCAGTTGGCATGACGCATGAGTTCCTGCACCACTTTCACATTCTCCCCGTTCGCCATCAGCATGGTGGAAAAGCTGTGCCGAAACGTGTGCCACCCGATGTGCTTCCGAATCCCCGCACGGGCAGCCGCCGGGCGCACCACGCGCGAAAGAAGGATGTCGGGCCAGTACGGGTTTCTGCCTCGACTGTGCGGGCTCGCAAACACCCAGTCATCAGGCTGGCGGTACGCGCTGTCCTGCTTCCAGGTCCAGAGCGCGGAAGCCAGAGTCAGATCCAGCGGCACGGGTTTTCGAGACGCCTCGGTCTTGCAATTGCCCACGACATTCAGATAGATCGAACGCCGCACATTGATTTGCCATCGTTCGAAATCAACGTCTTCCCACTTGAGTGCAAGGAGTTCGCTGCGTCGCAGTCCGGTGGCTGCATCCAAGAGAACCATCACACGAAAGCAGTGATCGAGTTGCGAAAGCAGCGCTCGCAATTCTTCGGGTTCCAGGTACTCTGGGATGCTTTGCCGCTGAGCACCTTGGCGGACAAGAAGGATGGGGTTCTTGCCCTGCTCCAGCCACTCATGCCGGATAGCATGATTAAAGAGCACGCTCATCAGATTGCGGATCTTCGCCTTGGTCGAGGGAGCGAGCTTATCGCCGTCTGCACGCATCAGTTGACGAAGCCACTGTTCTACAGCCGTTGTGCGAACGGCCCGGATGTTCAAGCTGCCCCACGCAGGCCTGACCCATCTCGCCAGAAAGTTCCTATATACAGTCCTGGTGGCGTGTGACTTTCCTCCGTCTGATGGATCACCGCCGAGTTCCGTCCTCGTGTAATGATCCACTAAGTCGGCGACCGTAACCAATTGCTCTTGCTGCCGGTTTCGAGTCTCGTTGATGGACACCCGCAGACCGTTGCTGGCTTGCCAAGCCTCTTCAATATTCGGGTATATGGGGTATTTACTTGACTCAGGTGACCCCAATATGTTGTATAGCAGTCGATGGAGGATTACCCGCAGGATCTGACCGAGTTCGAGGCCCGATTCGCTAACGAAGCCGCCTGCCGTGACTACTTGTTTCGACTGCGCTGGCCGGACGGTTTTCACTGCCCGCGTTGCGGCGGGTCCAGGGCGTGGCCTTTACGATCGGTTTTGCTGGAGTGCGCCGCCTGCCGGTATCAAACGTCGGTCACGGCCGGGACGATATTCCAGGATACTCGCAAGCCGCTCACCCTGTGGTTTCGAGCCATGTGGTGGGTCACCAGTCAAAAGAACGGAGCCAGTGCCCTGGGGTTTGCAGAGGGTATTGGGACTGGGAAGTTACAAGACAGCTTGGACGTGGCTGCACAAACTGCGGCGGGCGATGGTGCGTCCGGGACGCGATCGTCTCTGGGGCGCAATCGAGGTGGACGAAACCTATATTGGAGGTCTGGAAGAGGGCGCTCGCGGGCGACAGACGGAAACCAAGGCCTTGGTGGTCATTGCTGCGGAAGAGGATGGGGCGGGGATTGGACGCATCCGGATGCGCCGCATACGCGACGCGTCGGCGGAGAGTCTGCTCCCCTTTGTGGAGGAGGCTGTCGAGCCTGGTAGTACCGTCCACACGGATGGCTGGCTTGGATACGATCCAGTGGAATCCAGGGGATATGCTCACCGGGTCACCTTTCTCCGGGGGAAGAAGAAATCGCCCTCGGAGTTGATGCCACGAGTTCATCGTGTGGCGTCGCTGCTGAAGCGCTGGCTGCTCGGCACGCACCAAGGAGCGGTGAGTCGTGAAACATCTCGACTATTACCTGGACGAATTCACATTCCGGTTCAACCGGCGGACGTCCCGTAGTCGTGGCAAACTCTTCTATCGACTTGTCCAGCAATCTGTCGCGGTGGCACCAGTACCGTACAAAGCGGTTGTCAGTGGTGCGAAACCACAACATATAGTAGCCACCTGAGTCAAGTAAATACCCCAGTCGGGTATTGCTGAACCGTTCCGATGACCGCCTTGCGGCGTACTCTCTGCCCGGTAAGTTCGATATCCCACCAAAGAAATTCCCAACAGTCCGGTCCCGTCTTGCGATGGCCGAGCCGTAAATATCCTCGCTGATAGCGGACACGCATTAATCCTCCTCTGGTAACTTCGCACCAGAGATGAGGCTATGCCCGCAAGATGGTCGGGCGGAACTTGGCGCTATCTAGCTGGTCCGGTTTGCTGAAGTTTTTAAAGTGGTTGGTTCGCGCCCCGATGAGAGTACCGGCGGGCAGGTTTTGTCGCTCCTCGCAGAGCATCTACGCTGGCGAGGACAACACCGAGACCGAAGTGATCGCCGCCAGAAGATCCTTGCCGGAACCTACAGATTTGAATGTCTCCCGGAAGGTGAAGGAGGTCCTTTGGTCTCGAGCAACAAGCACTGCGGAATTCAACGCCGAGATGATAGGGCGGAACAAGGAGGGATTGGGTCTGGGTCGAGCCTGCCTTGGCGCGCGCGAGGGTCACAATCTCTCTGCCGAATCTGGGTCCAATTAGGGTCCAATAACGCTTCCTGAGGGTTCCTTACGACGCCAAAGATGGTTGTCAATGCCGTCGGATTTCAATAAGTTACGTTCCGGGGCCGCCTTCACACGGTAGAGGTCAGGAGTTCGAGTCTCCTCGTGCCTACCATTTCTTCTTTAGATTCAGTGGTTTCAAGCGAGCCCTACCCGGAGCGCTACCGCAATTCGTCACCAATTGCGCAGCAATCAGCTCCGCAACACGCGCATAAGAAACCAGGCATGAACTCCGGGATGGCCGCAATCGTGTTCGTTTTTCAGATCTTCTGGGTTTACTGCGGATTGTTGATTGCCTCGCGGCCGGTAATCATCTGGAAGGTGGTCCGGGTGTTGGGTCAATTCTCTGAGCGTTGGTGCATACTTCTACTTTGTCAAAAAAAAGAGGAAGCCGCTTATGCGCCAGGCGCAGCCGGGAAATATGCGGGCTGAAGGAGACAAACCTGGCTTGTGTCAGTTCCGACACGTGCCAGTGCAGGCTTTGGCCTTGAGAATGATAAGGCGGTTACCGAATGGAAAATTGGATTGTCTCCTATCGGAAGGAATGGCTGCGGCCCGATGTGATCGCCGGTTTGACTACTGCTGCGGTAGTCATTCCCAAAGCGATGGCGTACGCGACCATTGCTGGGCTGCCGGTGCAGGTAGGACTGTACACGGCATTTCTGCCGATGGTGATCTACGCTGTGCTGGGCACATCGCGGGCGCTGAGCGTGAGCACAACCACGACACTCGCCATTTTGGCTGCTGCCGAACTTGGTGAAGTTGTCCCGAACGGAGACCCTGCATCCCTGTTAGCTGCCTCCGCGACGCTGACGCTGTTAGTTGGAGCGATGCTCGTGCTCGCTTCCATCTTGCGACTGGGCTTCGTTGCTAACTTCATCTCCGAGCCGGTTTTAATCGGTTTCAAGGCTGGCATCGGAGTAGTCATCGTGGTTGACCAGGTCCCTAAGATTCTCGGCGTTCATTTTGCCAGGGGCACGTTCGTCCAGAACCTGCTGGCAACAGTCCACGGGATTCCCAAGACATCGCTAGCGACACTTGCCGTCGGAATCTCCATGATCGTGCTGCTAATCGCGCTCGAGCGACGCGCACCAAAGGCGCCCGCTCCGCTGCTTGAGGTGGCGGCAGGCATTGCCGGCGCTTACTTCCTGAACTTGCATGCGCACGGAGTGGAGTTAGTCGGGCACATCCCGCAGGGTCTGCCGTCGTTCACCCCTCCGGTCTTATCGTTGGCGCTTCAACTATGGCCGGGCGCCATAGGCATCGCGCTCATGAGCTTTACTGAGACCATCGCAGCCGGGCGCGCTTTTGCACAGAGCGATGAGCCCTCGCCGCAAGCAAACCGGGAGTTACTGGCTACAGGACTGGCAAACGCCGGCGGCGCGCTTTTGGGAGCCATGCCTGGTGGCGGCGGCACCACCCAGACGGCAGTGAATCGTCTGGCCGGAGCACGCACGCAGTTGTCAGAAATCGTGACAGCGGCCATGACGCTCGTAACCATGCTTCTGCTGGCCCCGTTGATTGGCTTAATGCCCCAAGCCGTACTGGCAGCGGTGGTCATTGTCTATTCGATCGGACTGATCAAGCCCGCGGAATTCCGCGAGATTCTCAGCGTGCGACGAACGGAGTTCATATGGGCTCTCGTCGCATTCGCCGGTGTGGTGGTGGTGGGGACACTCCAAGGAATCGTGGTTGCCATCATCGTGTCGCTGGTGGCGCTTGCCTACCAGGCTGCGGATCCCCCGGTTTACGTGCTCGGACGCAAGCCAGGTACGAACGTTTTTCGACCCCGCTCAGACGAACATCCAGAAGACGAGACCTTTCCCGGCTTGCTGCTGCTGAGACTGGAGGGCCGCATTTTCTTCGCTAATGCTGAGTCCATCGCGCAGAAGATGAAATTCTTGATTGACGAAGCACAGCCGAAGATCGTTGCCATTCATCTTAGAGGTGTTCCCGACCTCGAATACACGGCGCTCAAGATGCTGACCGAAGGTGAGAAGCGACAGCGTGAGCGTGGCGTCAAACTGTGGCTGGTCGGAATGAATCCAAGTGTGCTTGGCGTGATGCAGAGATCGCAGTTGGGTAAAACGCTCGGGCGGGACGCCATGCACTTCAATCTAGCAGGATGCTGAAAAAGTACTCCTAATCCACAGGCACGTGTGCTAAGAAAGCAGCATGCGAGGCACCGATCATCAGCAAAGCCACATGTTCAGTTATTTGTCGCCGGAAGCGCGGGTACGGAAGGATCATCCGCTGCGGGTCATCCGCATGATGGTAGACGAAGTTCTGCGGGCACTGTCGCCGCAGTTTGATCGCATGTACGCCCGCGAGGGCCGGCCATCGATTGCGCCCGAGAAGTTGCTGCGGGCGCAGTTGTTGCAGATGCTGTACTCGATTCGCAGCGAGCGGCTGCTGATGGAAGAGATCGATTACAGCATGCTGTTCCGCTGGTTCGTAGGGTTGAATTTGGACGAGGAGGTATGGGATCCGACAGTGTTCACGAAGAACCGGGACCGGCTGCTGGAAGCCGCAGTGGCCAAGCAGTTCCTAGCGCAGGTGGTGGAACAGGCTGGGGCGAAGGGCCTGACCTCCGACGAACACTTCACGGTGGATGGCACGCTGCTGGAAGCCTGGGCCGGCGCCAAGAGTTTTCAGCGCCAGGATGGCAAGAACCCGCCCTCTTCCGATGATCCCGGCAATCCCACGGTGAACTTTCACGGCGAGAAGCGGTCGAATCAAACGCACGCATCGAAGACCGATCCCGAGGCCATGTTGGCGCGCAAGGGCGACGGCAAGGAGGCGAAGTTGAGCTACAGCGGCAATCTGTTAGTGGAGAATCGTAACGGGCTGATCGTGAATGCGATGGTGTGGGAAGCCAACGGAACGGCCGAGCGCGATACGGCGCTGGTGATGCTGGAGCAGATTGCCGGCACCAGGCGCGTGACGGTGGGCGGCGACAAAGGCTTTGACACGGCCGACTTCATTGCTGAGTGCCGCCACATGCAGGTCACACCGCATGTCGCGCAGAATGACGGTCGGCGCGGCGGCAGTGCCATCGACCAGCGGACCACGCGGCATGAAGGCTACCGCATCAGCCAAAGGAAGCGGAAGCGGATCGAGGAATGTTTCGGTTGGCTCAAGACGGTTGCTCTGCTGCGGAAGGTACGACATCGTGGCTTGTTCAAAGTGGATTGGGTGTTCACCTTCGCTTGCGCGGCCTATAACCTGGTCCGCCTGCGCAACCTGTCACTACGGGCGGCGTAAGCCAAGGGAAAAGTGTGTCAGCTGCATGTAAAAAGCTTCAGCAGATAGTGGAAATATGCTGAGCCGAACTCTCTCCCCTCTCACTCGATGACCGAAGCGGA
Source organism: uncultured Acidobacteriaceae bacterium (assembly GCA_963782275.1). Taxonomy (GTDB): domain Bacteria; phylum Acidobacteriota; class Terriglobia; order Terriglobales; family Acidobacteriaceae; genus Bog-257. Next base: position 1,328,752 of record CAWAJA010000022.1, read on the forward strand.
CACAGTTCGCCCAAATCAGAGGTTTTTCAGCAGCCTGACTAGTTGTCGCTGGGGAGTAAGAAAGCTTACAAAGAACCCTGAGGCGAACCCCTCACCGAACTACCCCACCCAAGCGAGACACGCTTGGAGCCTGCCATAGCGCAGTTGAAGGGTGAAGCATCCCCAGTTAGGATGGTTGCCTGGCGACCCGGCTTTCTTTCGGCCTATGCTCGTCGCGCCTCATCATCCTTGGCCGTAATTCTGGAGAATTTGCATGGACTTCCTGGCAAAAACCCTGCTCCTGATTTTCTTTGCTTCGCCGACAATCTGTGTTGCCGGTTCCAACCGGGGCGCCGAAGTGCTGGGCCTTTGGGTCGGCGGTAAGTGGGTTAGCTCGGGCCAGTTCTTTGACTCTGCCTATAGCAAGGCCAACAAGGCCAGCGCCGTTACAAACTGCGCCTGGTCGCCCGACCACATCTTCGTCATCTGCGACCAGGACATAAATTTTGGCGGCACGCCGATGCGCGATCTTTCCATTTACGCCTTCGACGCCAAGAGCGGCCGGTTCTACTTCTATGGCGTCTCGCTTGGCCAGAAGGATCCCCGCAGTACTGGATTAGAGATCAGCGAGAATGGCGATCGTTGGACCTATTTGAGCACAGAAAACATCAAGGATAAGCCGGTGCAGTTCCGCACCACCAACCAGTTCCACGACCATGATCACGTAGAGTGGTGGTCGGAATTTTCTACCGACGGAGGCAAGACCTGGACGAAGACCGGCGAGGGTAAGGAATCGCGCCAATGATTTGACTAATAAGACCGCATTGCACCCCAGCACAAGCGCGACGGGATTGTCACCGATCACGAGATGCGGCGACATCAGCCTGTCCTGAGTGTAGGATGGGTCCGCGGACCGGGCAGCGACCCAGGCAATAAATGACTATATCCGGACAGTGCCAATATGTTGGCACTAAACGGTGCCGCGCAGAATCGAGGCCGAGCTGTAAGGCGTTCTGTCTCAGCGAATTTACATTCGCCGTTCCGGACTATGACGTGCAACAAATGGCGGTGGCAGCAAGTCACTGGCGTTAACTTCACCTTCGGCGGCAAGTGGGGAAGCACTAGGATTACAACTCTCCATCTCTGAGAGGAAATTGCATGTTCCGTATACCTCATCGGTTCCTGGTTGGCCTCGTTTTTGCAAGTTTTCTCTTCGCTCCGGCCGCGTCCCATGGGGCTGAGTTGAAGGAAGAAACCCTGAAAACCTGGGATGCGTACATCCAGACGGTAAACTCACAGATGCGCGGCCGCCTGCAAGGCTCCTTCCTCTGGGTTGACGAACAGCCGGACCGCGCCGAAAGTGTTCGCGCGGGTAAGATCCTGGTCTCGCCAGTTGGTAAGAAGGTCCCCAAGCCCGTGCCCTCCGGATTAATCCACGATTGGGTAGGGGCGGCTTTCATCCCCGGCGCCCGGCTTTCAGACGTCTTGTCTGCGGTTCGTGATTACGCTCATTACAAGGAGTTTTACAAACCTTTAGTTGTCGATGCCAAGCCGCTTGGCACTGAGGGAGGCTGCGACAAATACTCCATGCGCGTGGTGAACAAGGAGACCGCCGCCGAGGCTGCCTTCGACAACGAATACGAAGCCTGCTACCTGCAGGTCGACGAACTGCGTTGGTACAGCAACGCGCACACCACGCGCGTGCAGGAGATTCGGCACTACGGCCGGTCTGACGAGGAAGAACTTCCACCAAACCAGGGCAACGGCTACATCTGGCGCCTTTTCACCCTTAGCAGGTTCGAGGAGAGAGATGGTGGTGTCTACGTTGAGCTGGAGGCGATTGCCCTGAGCCGCGACATCCCAGCCGGGCTGCGCTGGATGGTCGATCCGATTGTGCGAAAGGTCTCGAGGAACACGCTCTTGACCTCACTTCAACAGATGGAAGAGGCTGTGCGCTCAACCGCAGGAACCGCGAAGCGAACAGCAAAAGCGTACACCGCTGTTGCCAGCAATGCCAAAGGCGCCATCGCGCCGACAGGCAGGATAGCGAACAGCTACGCCTCACGCCAGAAGCCTTGACTGCACCTGTGCCTTTCCGAACCAGCAATGGATGTCAACTTGTCAGCACCCATCGAGCCCCAAGTGTAAAGAGTGATTTCCGGCGGGTGGCCGAGCTTACCGTTTCGCGGGTGCGCGGGTGCCCCCACCCTTCGACTGCGCTCAGGGCAGGCTCCAAGCCGGCTTTGCCCGGGTGGGTGGCTGGCGGGGACCGGATCAAGGCTGCGGGCAGCAAATTCAAGTACCGCATTGATCTGTTCCCGCGTGATATCGAATTGCTCGATGATTTCTTCTACGGTGGCTCCGGCCTCCAGGTTTTCGAACACGGCGGATATCGGCAAGGGGACAGCGAGGGTGCTGTCCCCGAAGGGGCTCGGGTTCTATTTGCGATGCTTGCCCCGGTCTCACAGCGTCCCCTAAGCCCAGTCGAAGTGTGGGGCGCCCCCCAGTTAGGATGGTTGCCTGGGCCACCTGCCAAGCAATACTGATCTATTTACTCTTCTTCTCCAAATCCTTCACTTCTATGAGGGACGGGACGTATTCAACGAAGTCCTTGGGACATGTATCGCTGGCACTGTGAAAGAGAGCGAGGGCTTCGGGGCGTTCGCCGCGCAGAGCGTGATACTCTCCGACGTAGAAGCTATATTCACACTTTTGGTCGCTGTTGCTACCGGCCGCGCGCAATACATCCCCCGGCGTGCTTTGCCCTAAATAGAGCTGGATCACTGGGCCGGGCCAGTTCGACAAGTTCAAGGCCGCAGCATTGGTTTTGAGTTCATCTTTCCCATCCGCTCCTGCCTTGGCGCGTGACAAGTACAGCCATATGACGCGGTAGGCATCAGTCGGATCAAACTGCAAGTTCCGGCTGAAATCCTGCTGCGCCTCAGAGTAGTGACCAGCATAGAGATTTGCCAGGCCCCGATTCAGAAGCGCCTGCGGAGTTCTTGGATCGAGGCGAATGGCCTCGTTGTAGTCCTGAATGGCGTGGTTGTAGTCGCCTTTTGCGAAGCAAGAAGCGCCACGGCCATTCAAGGCACTCGCAGATTTCGGATTCAGGCGAATAGCCTCGTTGAAGTCCTCAATAGCGCGCTCGTAGTCCCCTTTGTTGTAGTAAGCTGAGCCGCGGCCAGCGAACGCATCCGCAGATCCAGGATTCTGGCTAATGGCCTCGTCGTATTTCTGAATTGCCCGATCATAGGCGTCTTTGTCGTTAGCGCTGCCCAGCGAAATGGCAGGCTTACCAGCCAATCTCTGTGCGATATGCTGGCCCAGACGATCAGCAAAGCTTCCGGATGTGTTCATCAGAACGACCACTGCATAATCGGTTTTGGGATTGAAGAATGCGAAGCTGCTGTATCCGCCCGTTCCGCCGTTGTGCCAATAGCTGCCGGTATCGGCGACGTACAGCCACGCAAGCGCAATACGCATGCCAGGCAAGGCGTCGGCGCGAAGCTCATGACATTGGGAAAGCGCCGCGGAAAGTGTCTTGCCATTAGGCGTCTGGGTGACCGTGGAAGGAAGTTTGTCCGGATGCAGGTTGGCCTGCAGGTAGGTAAGCATGTCGGCGGCGGTGGAACGAATCGCTCCCGCCCCGGCCAATGCATCCAGGTCCCAGGCATGAGCAGGATGGTGCGCCGCGTCGTAACCTGCGATGAACCTAAGTTGCTGTTCGGCTGAAAGTCCAACAACTGTATCCTTCATCCCAAGTGGGCCAGTAATCTCGTTCCGAAGCAACTCAGGATACGGAACGCCGGCACGGTCAACCAGGGCCTGCCCCAGCAGTCCAAAACCAAGATTGCTATAAAGGAAAGTAGCGTCCGTTGGCTTGGCGACTCCGTGCTTTGCCAGGAAGGCGTAAAGATCAGCCGCGCGACAGTCGGCATACGGATTGCTACTGTCGGCGGGGTGAAAATTGTCCGGCATTCGTGGCAATCCCGAATGCTGCGTGGCCAAGTCAAGCAGCGTGATTTCGCCTCCCGCGGGTTTGGCTACAGCTCCGGCGGGCAACAATTCGCGCACCGGTTCATCGAATTTCACTTTCCCTTGTTCGACCATCTGTGCCAGCAACAGTCCGGTAAAGGTCTTGGTGATGGAACCAATTTCAAAGATGGAGTCCGGCTTGGCGGTTCCGTAGGCAAAAACCTGCTTTTCGCCATGATCCACGATTCCGATGGTCACCCCCGCCCCGGTCGACGGGGCGAGTGCCCCGCTGGTGAGCGCCTCTGTCAGGTCCTTGCTCAAAACAGCCTGCAACTGGGCTGCCGGCACGGGAGCCATGGCGACATCGTAGGTGGGAGGAGCGACAGGCGGGAGTGACTTAGCCGCCGCTTGTCTTTCGAAGTTCAAGGGCAACGGCTGGCCCTGAGTCCATGTGCCGATGAGTGTCTTGCCATCGGCGGAGAGAGTTCCACTCCAGTGGCCACTTACGACAGGAACCTCATAAGAGAACTTATTGCCTTCGAGCAGAACATGCGCGCACTCGAGTCCCATTGCGCCTTGGTCGAGGCTATCGAAGGAACAAGATTCCTTGCCGGACACATCGCTCTTGACGTGTAACTGGATTTGCAGCGACTGCGGGCCAGCCTTCAGCGTCCCCAGCCATATCCCGTCCACCCCAGAGGGCGTGGCCGCTGGAACAAATGTGTCACGGCTGAAATTCAGAGGCACAGGAGTACCCTGATTCCAGGTGCCGGTTAACACTGCACCCTGATTGCCGACAGTTCCTTTCCACGTACCCTTTACGGCAGGAACGGCGAAGCTCAGAGATTGCCCATCGAAATGAAAATCAGAGCACGCGATATCTGACGCGCCCTGGTCGGGACTATCCAGGCTTCCGCTCAAAGCGCCGTCAGAGCCGGTCTTCAGGTGCAATTTCAGATGCAGAGGACCGAGCGACCCTACATAGTCTCCCGCGATGGTCGGCTTTTGCTGGGCGAAGACCAGGGGAGAGATGAAGGCGAGTAAACTGCCAAAGAACGTCAGCCACATCGAGCGTTGAACTATGCACCGGACAGGTTTAAATAGACGCGGAGTTAGCTGTTCTTCGGAGCTGTTACCACGACGACGTGCTGATCCTCTGTCTTGGGTCATGATAGGTTTCCTCTCTCAAATGCGATTAACTGCTCGATCTCCTGGTGCAGCTTCTGCCGACGGTGCTTCAGCATGTGAGCGATCAGGCCCACCACGATGCCCACACTCTGGTGTTGGACATCGATTCGATCGATGAGTATTTGCCGAATTGCAGCATCGGATGGCACGGTTGACTCCGAAACCGCGCTGAGCCTCGCTGCCGCAAGTACACAGGTCACGCCGGCCTCTGATGAGTAAAATCCCCACCCAAGCAAAAGCGGCTCAGGTGGGTAATCTCAGAAAGTCGTCCGGGGCCACCCCCATCATTGTCCTGGGGGACAGCCCGGAGGTTGACACTTTGGCATGAAACCTCTGCCGGTCAGGGAATCGGCTGGCGGGGTACCGTCGAGAGAGTCAGTCTTCACCTTCAGCTTTCCTGTTGCCAGCTCCTGATACTCAGGCCAAAAGGATACGGTAATGACACAACTGTCTTCCGGCTGTCCCTTTTTCGCTAACGACTTCGGGCAATTATTCACCTGCGAAAAAGTGCCTGCCGGATAAGGCGGGTTAGTGGTGACCTCGATACTGTCGATGGTGACGCTCTTCGACTCGTTATTCTGCAAAGTTACATAACATGGGGGGCCCGAGCCGCCAACCGGTACCAAGAGGTCGCAGCTTGTGGGAGTCATTGTAACGTCTGCTACTGGGGTGTTGGTGAGGCTGGAGATCTGCTGCATTTGCTGGCTGCTACCCTGCTCATTGTCGGTAACAATCAAGTGTTGATCGTGAATCTCCCGCGAGCTGGGCGTGACCGTTACCTGAATCTCGCAGTAACCGTCCGCAGGTATCGGCGTCCCCATGCAGTCGTTGGTCTGTGTATAGGATGGATCGGTTGCGGCGACGCTGGTGACAACCACGGGAGCGCTGCAGCCATTGTGCAGGTAAAACGGCTTTGCAGGACTCGGGAAGTCCACAGCTAGTTGGCCGAAGTCATAGGCGTCGGGAAACAGTTGCACGCAGCCATCGGAGAGAAGTTGATCGGAGAGTTTCCCCATGTCGCCCGCCGTTGACTCATCCGGGGATGGTGAGCCGGAGAGCCCCTGGCGGAACGGACCCCCTCCGCTCGAATCGTCCGGGGATGGGGAGTTCGATTGTGCGAAAGCGAGCATGGAAACCATGCATGCGAGAAGCAGCAGAGAAGGCTTTTTCATGTTGACCTCCTTTGGTCATCGGTTGTGGCGGCATTTGATCTCGAAAGGTGAGGAGCAACTCGTCGCGTAGCTGACTCTTCCCGTGCCTCAGTTGGTTCGCTAACCCAAGGCGGCGTGCGTGAACATTGAAAGGTGATAACCCATTACCCGCAATGATGTTACTGAGAGGAAGCAAGTAGACTGCCAAGCTCGTAGAGTTGGATAAGGACTATGGCTTCTATGTAGTTAGCACGTAGATATTGTTCCCGCAGTGGGGGCCCGGATGCACCCAATTGGTTAGTAACTATCCGATTGGTTTGGCACAAAAGCTGGACTTCGGTCAAGCAGGAACGCTGGTTGCTAACTGCTCTCCACAAATCACACTACGACTACCCTCTCCGCAGGCGATGCTTAGTCTGATCATTTTGTAATCTCCTAAAGCAGCCGATTTTCTTCTTACGTTTAGTATTCGCGTGTCTGGACTACCCTCAACGCCGTCAAGCCCAGGACCGCCGCGGCCCCGAGCGAGATGCCCATGCTGGCCCATGGAAGGGCATGTGTGAACAGCGGCGAAACCATAGCTCGAAAAATATTCAATGGCGCCAGCAGCGGAACCTTAGATAGGAGCCCAAAGAGCACCACAACCCCAAACATGCTTAGCCAGCCTCGCACCTGATCATCCAGAAAGGTTGAGAGTAGTACTCCTAAGAAGTAGAATGCGGAGGCGCAGACAGATAGGGTCACCCAAAAGGCAAACAGGTCGGAGTGCGAGACGTGATCCTCAGGTTGGATGAGTACGATCCTTACGAAGCAGGGGGCGACGGCGAGGATCGTGACCGTCTCCAACATGCCTAACCCAGCCCTGGTGGCAAAAAGACGAAGGCGGCTGACGGGCAGCGATAGCGTGAAATACATCGAGCTGTGGAGGCCCTTCTTCATACGAGCGGACTGAGTTTTGATTCCCGATCCGGCCACCAAAAGCGGAACGAGGGAGTAGTACAGCGCGAAAAACTGGATGGGGCTTTCCGCCTGGGCTGCAGAAACCTGAGGTGCAGAGTTTGCTGCATGTGGTGTTGCCAGAGTGAAGAGGGCTATCGGGAACACCGCGAACAGGAGGGCAAACACCGCCTGGAACCGCGTCTCAAGCCAGCCTTTATACCAAAGCATTTAGTTGCTCCTTACATGTTCGAGAAAGATTTCCTTCAAGGTGACCGGAAAACGCTCGACTGAAGCGCCCGGTAACGCCCGGGCTTGGTTGATAATGGCTTCCACATTTCGCCTCGCCAGAATGTCGACCGTTCGCCCGTCCTGGCGCACGTGCTCCGCTCCCTCGCCCCAGTGAACCGGAGCCTGCAATTCCTCCCCGAAGACAACTCGCAGCCGCTGATACTGTGTCTTCAAGTCGTCAAGCGAGCCGGTAACCACCGCCGCTCCGTGGTCGATGATGCAGACTCGGTCCGCGATCTGCTCCACCTCTTCCAACTGGTGGGATGAAAAAAAGATGGTGGTTCCTCCCGTCGCAGAGATGGCGACCAGTTCGCGCAGCATATCCTCCACCGCCACCGGATCCAAACCTTCGGTGGGCTCATCCAGAATGAGAAGCTCGGCGGCATGTGAGATCGCCAGCAGCAGCATGAGCTTCGATCGCATGCCCTTCGAGAGATCGGAAATCTTGCGGCTTGGCGGTAGATCGAACAGCTTCAGGTATCGCTTTTCTAAATCGACCCGCCATGTGGGGAAGAAGCTTCGTGTAAAGCGGATGATTTGTTCCACCGTCATGTAGGGATAAAGTTCCTTGTCTTCCGAGACGAAACCGAGCCTCCGCCGGATGTCGATGCCGGCCGCTGAATCTCCCGCCGGCATGCCGAAGACGCGCGCATCTCCGTCGTCGGGTTTCAGAAATCCCAGCAGCAGCCTGATCGTGGTCGTTTTCCCAGCGCCATTCCGGCCCAGAAAACCGAAAATGCTTCCCGCAGGCACTTCGAGGTTGAGGCCCGTCAGTGCGGGCTGCCCCTTGAAGGATTTTCGGAGTCCGCGTGCTTCGATCACCCAGTCACTCATTCTTTCCTCCCGGCGCCTTCTCCGCGCTATGCTGCGCCAGTTCGTTTTCAAACAGCCTTCTTATTTCGTCTTCCGTCAGCCCCAGATCGGCGAGCCGATCAAGCGCGGACTGGACGATGGTCTGGGCCCTTCGCGTAACCCTGGCTCGGCCGCCAACCGATTCGCTCACAAAAGCCCCGGAGCCGTGCTTCAACTCAATGATTCCTTCATGTTGGAGCTCGCGATAGGCGCGCACGACGGTGTTCGGGTTCATCACCAGGTCTTCGGCCATCTTTCGAATGGTCGGGAGCTGGTCCCCCGCCTTCAACGCCCCCGTTTCGATGGCGTGTCGGATCTGCTCCATCAGTTGGAGGTACATTGGCAAGCCAGTCGACGGATTGAGCCGGAAGATCATTGTTTATGTGTACTAGTCAACTAGCACACTATACATTAGAATTTCTGGATGTCAAGCAGAAAATGCATTTCTTCGTTGGAGGGCCGGGGTACCGTCTGCACGGCGTGAATGAGACGGAGTTAAATGCTCTCCGGGCGGGTGACCCACCGTACGATTTGGGTGGAGAGTTTAGTCCCGTACGTGCTCCGTCGTTCATCGTCGTCGAGTGCTGATCTCCCCACTCATTTCGCCGAACTGCTGGTACCGCTTCAACCCCAAAGGTACAAGCGCAGCGTACGCCGGTCACCGCACGGAGTCTGTGATGTTGGACAAAAATCCCCACCCCAAGCAAAACCAGCTTGGAGCCTGCCCAGAGCGCAGTTGAAGGGTGGGGCACCCCCGAAATGGTAGGCTGGAACCCGCCCCCTTCAAATTTTTCATTATCTTAACTGTATAAAACTCGGCTAAATGGGGTATTTACTTGACTCAGGTGACCCCAATATGTTGTATAGCAGTCGATGGAGGATTACCCGCAGGATCTGACCGAGTTCGAGGCCCGATTCGCTAACGAAGCCGCCTGCCGTGACTACTTGTTTCGACTGCGCTGGCCGGACGGTTTTCACTGCCCGCGTTGCGGCGGGTCCAGGGCGTGGCCTTTACGATCGGTTTTGCTGGAGTGCGCCGCCTGCCGGTATCAAACGTCGGTCACGGCCGGGACGATATTCCAGGATACTCGCAAGCCGCTCACCCTGTGGTTTCGAGCCATGTGGTGGGTCACCAGTCAAAAGAACGGAGCCAGTGCCCTGGGGTTTGCAGAGGGTATTGGGACTGGGAAGTTACAAGACAGCTTGGACGTGGCTGCACAAACTGCGGCGGGCGATGGTGCGTCCGGGACGCGATCGTCTCTGGGGCGCAATCGAGGTGGACGAAACCTATATTGGAGGTCTGGAAGAGGGCGCTCGCGGGCGACAGACGGAAACCAAGGCCTTGGTGGTCATTGCTGCGGAAGAGGATGGGGCGGGGATTGGACGCATCCGGATGCGCCGCATACGCGACGCGTCGGCGGAGAGTCTGCTCCCCTTTGTGGAGGAGGCTGTCGAGCCTGGTAGTACCGTCCACACGGATGGCTGGCTTGGATACGATCCAGTGGAATCCAGGGGATATGCTCACCGGGTCACCTTTCTCCGGGGGAAGAAGAAATCGCCCTCGGAGTTGATGCCACGAGTTCATCGTGTGGCGTCGCTGCTGAAGCGCTGGCTGCTCGGCACGCACCAAGGAGCGGTGAGTCGTGAAACATCTCGACTATTACCTGGACGAATTCACATTCCGGTTCAACCGGCGGACGTCCCGTAGTCGTGGCAAACTCTTCTATCGACTTGTCCAGCAATCTGTCGCGGTGGCACCAGTACCGTACAAAGCGGTTGTCAGTGGTGCGAAACCACAACATATAGTAGCCACCTGAGTCAAGTAAATACCCCAGTTGTAACAATTTTAGAACGGATCAATGCCGTTGGGATGAGTATGCAAATTCTCGACTCGCTCGGCGATGGCGACCTCGATCTCAAACAAGAAACGACTGCGGCGATCGCACAGCAGCTCCTCATGATGTACTCACAGCATGTTCCAAAGTTCGACATAGGTCCACGCAGATCGAAAGCCACCAGTTCTGCAGCTTCACAAGTCTGAACGACGGTCGGGTGGGGATTTTCGCGCGGGTTGCCCACGACCGAAATAGAAAGAAAATGGGGTATTTACTTGACTCAGGTGACCCCAATATGTTGTATAGCAGTCGATGGAGGATTACCCGCAGGATCTGACCGAGTTCGAGGCCCGATTCGCTAACGAAGCCGCCTGCCGTGACTACTTGTTTCGACTGCGCTGGCCGGACGGTTTTCACTGCCCGCGTTGCGGCGGGTCCAGGGCGTGGCCTTTACGATCGGTTTTGCTGGAGTGCGCCGCCTGCCGGTATCAAACGTCGGTCACGGCCGGGACGATATTCCAGGATACTCGCAAGCCGCTCACCCTGTGGTTTCGAGCCATGTGGTGGGTCACCAGTCAAAAGAACGGAGCCAGTGCCCTGGGGTTGCAGAGGGTATTGGGACTGGGAAGTTACAAGACAGCTTGGACGTGGCTGCACAAACTGCGGCGGGCGATGGTGCGTCCGGGACGCGATCGTCTCTGGGGCGCAATCGAGGTGGACGAAACCTATATTGGAGGTCTGGAAGAGGGCGCTCGCGGGCGACAGACGGAAACCAAGGCCTTGGTGGTCATTGCTGCGGAAGAGGATGGGGCGGGGATTGGACGCATCCGGATGCGCCGCATACGCGACGCGTCGGCGGAGAGTCTGCTCCCCTTTGTGGAGGAGGCTGTCGAGCCTGGTAGTACCGTCCACACGGATGGCTGGCTTGGATACGATCCAGTGGAATCCAGGGGATATGCTCACCGGGTCACCTTTCTCCGGGGGAAGAAGAAATCGCCCTCGGAGTTGATGCCACGAGTTCATCGTGTGGCGTCGCTGCTGAAGCGCTGGCTGCTCGGCACGCACCAAGGAGCGGTGAGTCGTGAAACATCTCGACTATTACCTGGACGAATTCACATTCCGGTTCAACCGGCGGACGTCCCGTAGTCGTGGCAAACTCTTCTATCGACTTGTCCAGCAATCTGTCGCGGTGGCACCAGTACCGTACAAAGCGGTTGTCAGTGGTGCGAAACCACAACATATAGTAGCCACCTGAGTCAAGTAAATACCCCAGAGAAAGAAATTAGAATCGAAGGTGGACGGAGAATCACTGCCAACACTCTACGCGACCAACCAAAAAGTAGGTTCCGTAAGGCAACCGGCTCACAACTCGGGGCCGTCGTCGTCACTTGCGAGGCCCGATCTATTCTCCTTGCCTTTGTCGATTCGTGCCTCTTTAAGCTCCACTAATACAGCGTGCAGGTGAATCATGCCACTCGTGACGGGGTTGTTCCAGTAAGTTGCGACCCACCAGTCTTGCAACAGTCCGTAGAGTACCAGGAAAAGCGAAAACCCTAAGTAATAACGGTTTTTCAACGGGGGCGCAATGAAAAGCGCCACGATGCCGCACCAGCCGGTGGCCTCCGATGCAACCACGATCAAATTTCCGCGCGTGTGCGGACCCGGTGTGCCGAGGACCTTGTAGCACACGCCCCATTCCATCGCAATGTGTCGCCCCTCGATTCCGTATTGCTCCTTTAGTAGCTGGACAGCTGCATCGCTCCAAGCTCGCTCCACATGCATTAAGTCGCTTGAGAATCCGCTGCTTTGCATGAACCTGCGGTAGATCTTCTTCTGGACGCTAACCTGGGCTGAAGGAACGGCCGCTTACTCGACAGACAGGTCCACTTCGGTATAGCTGCCCGGCGTGGCGGCGTTTACCGCTGCTGCAATTCTTTCCATGTGCAATCGAACCACCGGCCATTGCGGAGTGCTCAATACCACAAGGGCCAATCTGCGGCCTCTAAGGTTCTGCTGGTAGCGCATGTTCTTGTCGGCAGTAAGCAGCACATCGAAACCCGCACGCTCGGCTTCGGCCAGCAAGTCGCCATTGGACAGCGTATCCCATCCTCGCTGTTTGGCTTTTGTGACACTGTGGCCCGGAAGGAACCGGACAATGCCGCTCGGGGTTACATGGTCAAAGAGAATGAGCATCTATGGGGGCATTAGCAGCCGCGGCGGGAAGCGGATCAAGGCTGCGGGCGGCAAATTCAAGTACCGCGTTGATCTGTTCCCGCGTGATGTCGAACTGCTCGATGATTTCTTCTACGCTGGCTCCGGCTTCGAGGTTTTCGAACACGGCGGACACCGGCATCCGGGTGTCGCGAAACACCCATGCGCCGCTGAGTCTCCCCGGCACGCTTTCAACGGCGGGACATTGGGACCAATCGAGAGTTGCCATCTTCTTTGTCCTTCTGTTTCTTTCTACCATGGTTCGGCGGCGGCGTCACGCGCAGGATGACGGCATAACCCAGCTTGGAGGTGCCCCTCGATAAGAGTGAAGGCGTTGTCAAGGCGTAGTTCGCCTGGGCGGTGCGCGAGCACCGCGTGCTTCGCCAGATGGGGTTGAGGATCAAGCATTCTGGGGATCACGCGTTAATCATTCTGCGGTGGCGTTACTGCCTTCCACCAACCATCGATACGGCCCCTAACTTCAACCATGATTCTTCTATGCGAACATCCAGTCGTCGTCGCCGGTGCGAAAGTGGAAAACGGCTTTATCGTTTTCCAAGGCCCGCAGGGCCGTCTTTTGCACCGGTTTGCTGGATGCGAGAGCGCCCATTCAAGGTTTCGGTCTGAGCGTGCTCGACCAGGGGCACCAACGAGCGGCTCTCGATGTGAACGATCTCTGGATACCCGACATTGGTGCGCAGCATCCAGTAGAGTCGTACGGCCAACTTGCGGGCCGCTGCCACTTTCGCCACCCCCTTGGGCTTGCGGTGGCAACGGTGTTGATATTGTTTACGGAATCCTTCGTCCAGGCGCACCACCGAGTGCGCCGCTTCCACCAGCGTCTGCCGCAGAAAGCGATTCCCTTGTTTGGAAATCGCCCCCAGCCGCTGCCGTCCGCCGGAACTGTGCTCGCGCGGAATCAGTCCCAAGTAGCTGGCCACCTGTTTGCCGCGCGGGAAGCGGCTGACGTCGCCGATGGTCAGCAGGAATGCCAGCGCCGTGACCGGACCCACGCCCGGCTGCGTCCTCAGCAAGCGGGCTTGCGGATTCTCTTCCGCGGCCTGCTCCAAGGCTCGGTCTAATTCGGCAATCTGCCGATCCATCAGCTTCATCAGCTCCAGCAGATTCGCCCGCCGCGAGGCCGCCCATCCGGCCAGCGGTAACTCGCGCAGCAGCTTCTGTCCGGTCTGGCTCCACAGACGGGCTTTCCGCTGCACTCCCTGATTCATAGCCAGGTGTTGCAGTTCGTTTTTCACCTGTGCTCGCAACCGCACCAGTTTGTGGCGATGCACCAGCAACTGCCGCTGGTTGCGGATCTCCGCCGTCGGGGTCCACAACCGCGGAAAGCGGTCCTCCAGCAGCAGTTTCAGAATGTGCAGCGCATCGCGCTTGTCCGTCTTCTGCTGGCGCACGTAGCTGGCCCGGATCTGGGCCGCATCCCCGATCCAGACTTCATGGCCCAACTCCTGCAGCAGCTGCACGAACCATTGACTATTGCCGCAGGCTTCCAGTCCAATCCGTGCCGGCGCCTCCAGTTCGCGGTAGAACCGCTCGGCTGCGCCGTCGCCGTTGCTCAGCTTGTGCTCGTTCACTTCTCCGGTCTCGCTGTCGAAAACCGCGATTTGTTGCCAACTGGGATGGAAATCACACCCTACAATAAGCATCGAAGGCTCCTTCTTCCCCAGCGTCTTTCTTCGTCCTCAACCACAAAAGAAAGACTGCATAGGATAGAACGTGAGCCTTCACTCTTATCCCATCAAGGTTCGCGTCCTTCTCTTGGACGCTAACCTGGGCAGACTGGTATTCGGGTGCCCCACCCAAGCCTCTTTTGCTTGGCTGGGAATCTGGCACACGAAAATCTTAGCTTCACATCCCCTTTGGCCAGGAGCGAGATGCTTCGAACGACTTGCCGGTTTCGAGCAGAGTCTTGAGGCCCGAGAGGATCAGCGGCCATCCATTCGACACGGCTTCGATGAACTTCGAGTCCGGCCGTTCCATTTCGTGGATGATGGTCAGCTTGACCATCTCACCCATGGGTTCGATCTCATAGGTCATGCGTGAAGGGCCTTCCTCGCGCAACTCGGGCTTGAACGAATTGCGCCACTGCAGGACCAGCCGCTTCTGCGGCTCGATCTCCAGAATTTCGCCGCTGTCGGCCACCCGCCCATCGGGCATCATCAGCTTCCAGGAAGCGCCCTTCTTCCACTCCGATTCCTGCCAGCAGCCGACCCAGAATTGCCGCGTAAACTCGGGTTCGATGAGCGCCTGCCACAGCTTCTCAGGCGTAGTACGAATGTAGGTCACATAAACAAATCGTGAATCAGCCATTGTCATCTCCTTCAAGATTTTTCTTAAGTTCGGCGAGGACGCGCAGGCGGCCCCGCTCGTATTTATCGATCCAGCGCTCCGCAATTTCGTGGATGGGCACCGGATTGAGGTAATGAAACTTCTCGCGGCCCCGCCAGAGAGTGACCACCAGCGAGGCGTCTTCCAGCCGCTTGAGGTGCTTGGTCACGGCCTGGCGGCTCATGTCCAGGTGTTCGCAAAGCTCGGTCAGGGTTTGTCCGTTGCGGACGCGCAACCGGTCGAGCAACAAACGGCGTCCGGGATCGGCGAGCGCCTTGAAAACCTTGTCTGCCTCCGCGGCCATGGGTCTTATATTATGCAACCGTTTGGTTGCATGTCAAGAGGGGAGCAGTCGAGACTGGCTGAGGGATTCAAAAGCAAAGTGAGAGCTACGGTGACAGAATGACGGAGCTGCCCCCAAACTTCGGTGGTGCTATGGCTGGCCACTATTTTGCTATCCGCAGCACGCCGTAAAGTGCCCCTAGAATGCTCTAGGAAGCTCCAGGATCGAGGCGAATGGGTCGGATGACACTTAGAGGCGTCCTGCGAGTTAGAGTGGCTAGAATCGCTTCTAAAGGCCCCTAGCGTCGGTTTTCTGTTTTGGGAAACTTCCTTGGAGCAAAACTCGCCACCATCAGTCCCGATTTGGGAAAAATCGGCCGACTTTAGGCAGCATTCACAGAATTTCTGGTAAGGTTTCAGTCGATGTCCCTTCGATTCCTTCCGGCTCGCCTGATCCTGTTGCTGATGGCAGCACTTACGCCGTTGCTGTACTCGCAGCAGACAGCTAATCCTATTGCCCATACTAATAATGATTCGTTACTGTTGCCGCAGGAACAGAAGCATCTGCGCAATATTCGTCAGCTTACCTTTGGCGGCCAGAATGCCGAAGCCTACTTCTCTGCTGACGACAAGATGCTGAGCTTCCAACACCAAGGAGAAGGCGTTCCCTGCGACCAGATCTACATCATGCCGGTGGACACGCCCGACGGCAAGCCGGCGACGCCGAAGATGGTCAGCACCGGCAGAGGCAGGACTACCTGTAGCTATATCTTCCCCTCTAGCGATCGCATACTGTACTCCTCTACCCAAGCTGGCAGCCCGGAGTGTCCTCCTAAGCCCGACTATTCCCATGGCTATGTCTGGCCTATTTACAGTAACTATAAGATCTACACTGCTAAACTTGATGGCAGCGACCTGCGCCTACTCACCAACTCTCCTGGATATAACGCCGAAGCTACTATTACCAGAGATGGCAAGAAGATTGTCTTTACCGCGACACGTAGTGGCGATCTCGACATCTATACCATGGACGCCGATGGTCGCAACGTTAAACAGCTAACCCATGAGTTAGGCTATGACGGTGGCCCATTCTGGTCATACGACGGCAAGAAGATTGTCTATCGCGCCGAGCATCCCAAGACGCCGCAGGAGATAGCAGACTATCACGACCTCTATGTTAAGGGGTTGATACGTCCCGGCAACCTGGAGATATGGGTAATGGATGCCGATGGCAACAACAAACGCCAGGTTACCAACAATGGCGCCGCCAACTTCGCCCCGTTCTTTTTCCCCGATGGCAAGCGTATCATTTTCGCCTCTAATATGAACGATCCCAAGAATGGCCGTGACTTCGACCTCTACGTTATTAACATTGATGGCACGGGGATGGAGAGGATTACCTATTCTCCCGACTTCGACTCCTTCCCCATGTTTTCCTCCGATGGCAAGAGGTTGGTATGGGCGTCGAACCGCAACGGCAAGGCACCGCACGAGACCAATATCTTCATTGCCGATTGGGTGGAGTAGGAGTTGCTATTCGCCCTTCGCTATTAGCAATTCGCTGTCTGTCGTCGTCGATGTCGACTCCCCGGTCGATGTCAACAGACTTGTTATACTACTGGCAAGACCATTAACGTCACATAATCCCAAGGTTGCCAGAAACAACATAGGACAAAAACATACATGTCTCGTTTACTGCTGGTCATTACTGCAGCCATAGCTCTCTCTGCTTCCGCCTTTGCCCAGGCAACGACGTGGAAGATCGATCCCAACCATTCCGCAGCGCAGTTTTCCGTGCGCCATATGGGTATATCTACGGTTCGCGGAGCCTTCACCAAGGTAAGCGGTACTGTTATGTATGACCCTGCTGATCCCAGCAAGACTGTTATCGACGCTACCATCGATGCCAGCTCTGTAGACACGCGCGTAGAGATGCGTGACAACGACTTACGCAGCGATCATTTCTTCGATGTCGCCAAGTACCCCACGCTGACGTTTAAGTCCAAACGCGTCGAATCCACAGGTGCCGGCAAGCTGAAAGTCACTGGCGATCTCACCATCCATGGCGTTACCAAGGAAGTCGTCTTCGATGTTGACGGCCCCTCGGCGCCGGTGCAGGATCCCAAGGGGAACACCCATGTCGGCGCCTCTGCCAGCACCAAGGTCAATCGCATGGACTTCGGAGTGAATGGAGCTCCCACCATGGTTGGCAACGATGTGCCCATCACCATTGACGTGGAGCTGGTGAAGCCTGCGGCTCCCGCGCCTGCCAAGTAAGCTGTTGTCAATATCAAAGGCCCAGCGAGGAGAATGCCGCTGGGCCTGCCTTTGCCAGGAACCCTTCGCAGGTGTGGGGTATGAGGAGGATATAACCTGCGTCGCTTCGCCGCCGGTACCGTTGTTTACCGACGTTAGGGTTGTTTTGTCTCTGTCTGAATGCATCGTGCCACGATGCGCCGCAGACCACAATCCCCTGAGAGTGGCTTCTAGCTGCCGCTTTCGTCGTAGGGGAACTGCAAGCAGCTCGTCACATTACATCGTCCGGCGGGGCGGAACGGTGCTATTATTCAGCCAATGGAGGGCTTTCCCCATGCGTTTACCAAGCCTTCTTCTGCTGTCTTTGCTGTTGGCTGCGCCGCTAGTCGCGATCGAGCCCGTGCAGCCTGTCTCCCCGTCCGCCCAGATTCAGAACGCTGACGTCCTGTCTGCGCCGATAGCTACTGAGCAGGCGACCCTTACGCCGGAGCAGGGAGACAACTTCGCCAGCGAAGCTGACAGCATCTGCTACAAGATTCGCGCCTATATCTTCAAGCGCGATGACGACCGCGCTCCGGAACTCACCGGCACCACCACCTGCGGGCCGCGCCAGCCGCACGCCAAGAGCATAGCCTGGCCAAAGGCCCGGCTGGTTCCGGCGGACTGAGCGGGGTTTTTCACACCGCCAGGGCGGAGTCGGGCGGAGGAGCAACGGATGGCGGCGCTGGAGCGCAAGGTGGGGCAGCGGGCGCTGGAGATAGGATTTTTGCGGGGGGGTTGCTTGCAGCATGTCGAAGAGCAGCGGAAGTTGCAAGCGTTAACTACCCGCGGCTCGTCTATCCGACCTGGAAAAACAAATGAAGTTAGCGACCCCGATCGCGCTGGGAAAGCTGTGCCGGTTGGCTCAGGTTAGCCGGGCGGGCCTCTATCGTTGGCAGAAGCCGCCGTCCTCGGTCAGCGACCCTGGCTGATCCCATCGTGGGAACATCCTTAGGAACTATGCCGCAAACTTCTGCGCAGGCAGTAATACTCTTACTTTATTTTCAATATCTTATGTTGGCATCAAAATTGCGCGCACACGGCTGAGAAGATGTTTCCCTAATTCCTTTAATGGGAATCGACCTTTCTCAATCACTTCTCTTGTTGTCCGTGGCTCCGAGGCGCCCCTCCGTGGTAAGCCTCGTTCTTATGAGCCAAGGCGCGTCGGGTTCTTCGTTCGGTCGTGGAGAACTTGGCTGGCCGCCGGGGTCAGAGACTCTCCATAACCTCACGAAGATCTTAGTAGGAACGCACGGCGGTGGCTGCCATGCTGGCACTTCAGTCACTAAACGTTTCTCCGAACTGAACCTAAAGGAGGTTCGAACCTTGAAAATCCGAATCGCTTCGCTAACAATTTTGTGCTTGGCGCTGGCTGCAATTCCAGCGTGGGCGGATTACGAAAACGGTCCGATCAACGGTACGACCGATGCCTGGACCATCAACTTCGGCTATGTCGTCAGTGACACCTTTTTGACCGCTAACACTGACAGGTCTGTGACCGGGTTTTCGTTCGGTGTCTGGGAATTCCCGGGCGACACGATGACTCAGGTGGACTGGTCCATTACCGACGGTGAGAATAGCCCTTGCCCTAGCGAGGATTGCCTGGCCAACGGTACGGCCAAGGTAACGGACAAGTTCATTTCTACCAACCAGTTTGGCTACAACATCGATCTCATCACCGCTTCGGGGCTGAATGCCGCCGTACCCGGCGGGGTCGAGCTCTGGCTCAACTTGCAGAACGCGGTCGTCCCCAGCGGCGACCCGGTGTTCTGGGATGAGAACAGCGGCAAGGGCTGCATGTCCATGGGCTGCCCGTCTAGCGCCTCCGAGAGCGCTGTCGGCACCATTCCTGGAGAAGCCTTCACAGTCAACCTCACCGGCCAATCGGGGACCACGCCTGAGCCCAGCAGCATCATGCTGTTTGGCTCTGGACTCCTCGGCATCGCCAGTCTACTGCGTCGTAAGCTGTTCTAAAGACCATCGAACCCTCCTAAAACCGGTCAAGAACAGACGAAAGCCGGAGCGCAAGCTCCGGCTTTTCGCTGCACGAAGCTGAGGTGGTCTCGCACCCCGGTGTTTGACTTGAAGTTTCCCGATCTCGCTCTCCGCGATCATCTCCGCTCGGGGCCTCGAACCGCCTCAGCTTCGCTGCTAATCCCCTCTAAGCAGGATGTCGCCACAGCCGAATGACTACGTTATTTGGTAGAAGCCACGCTACAAACCTCTAAGAACTAGTAAACTTGGCTTCCAACGCCTTGCACACACCGCTGTATCTGATTCTTAAGAAAGAACTCTTCCACTTACTAAACTCGTGGAACTTATGGCAACCGTATTGCCTAAGGACTCCTAGAAGTCACGTGCCTAGGGGCGTTGCTTGCGGCTTATCCAAAAGCTGCTGGCCATCTTTGGGATTGTCCTGCGAGCATAGGCGAGAATCCTCCCTGCTGAAATGAGACAGGAGGACCACATGAAAATCATGTCAATAGCGTCGGGGTAGCCAAGGCGGGTACATAATCTTTTCAATCTCTGAAGTCGCGAACCTAATCCCAACCTAAACTAAACATTGAGCCCAATCCTTCACCGACTCCCATGAGCGGTGTGATCAGGCGCCCGCCACTTCGATCGAAAATTAGGAGGATAATCCCATGATTAAGATATTTCGCTATGTGGCAGTGTGTGCGATCAGTGTCGCATTCGCAACCTCATCAATCGCGTGGGCACAGACCTATACAACGGTTGACTTTTCCGGTGCAGTTGCCACCACTCTGAACGGCGGGCCCGATCCGCAGGGCACCAGCGTGGGCAGTTGGACAGACACGGGCGGTCTCACGCATGGTTTTACGTTAACCAAGAAAGGCGTATTCGCCTCGTTCGACCCTCCAGGTTCCACACTGACGACTCCCAACTTCATCAGTCCGCAGGGAGTCATCGTGGGCGGCTACAACGACTCGGGTAGCGTTGCCCACGGTTTCATTCTGGATGGCGGGAAATACACAACCCTGGACTTCCCAGGCGCAGCGGGCACCAATCTCACCGGTCTCAACCCCTCGGGTGAAATGACCGGATTTTCCTGTTCCGACCCGGCCTGCGGCTCGACTGGCAACCCCAGCACGAACCATAGCTTTTCCGTGTCCAAGAAAGGCGCCTTCACCAGCTTCGATCCGCCGGGAGCAGTCAGCAGCACTGCCAGCACGGTTAACCCTTCCGGTGCGATCGTTGGGGCTTACGTGGATAGTGGTGGAGTGACTCACGGATACCTGCTATACCACGGCACCTATGCCACGATTGATTTTCCCGGCGCTACCTTTACGTTTGCTGGAGGGAATAACCCCGAGGGCAACATCGTGGGGACCTACAGAGACAGTGCGAACGTCTTCCACTCTTTTCTACTGAGCCATGGCGTCTTCACGTCGTTCGACCCACCAGGAACCGTCGGATTCAGTGATGCATCTGGGATCAATCCTGGCGGTATCATTGTTGGCATCTATTTCGATGCGGCGGGCGCCGAACACGGATTTATCCGGACGCCGTAAACGATGAGCAGGCTTACTTAGAAAACGCGCCCGCGTACCCTCGGGGAATTGCGGGCGCGAGGGTCGCGTGCCCCACCATTCGCGCCATTTGCGCAGAGTGGGAGAGACACATCGTCGTACCTCACGCCAGACAACAGCGGGGGCGAAGACGCTCACCAACTCGCTTGGCAATTTCACGGCCACAATCAAAGGCCACAACGGCCAAATCACTTGCTGGCAGGGCTGCTGGCGGCTTCTGGATCGGGCAGAGGCCAGAACACAGAGACAAGCCACGCCACCACGAGTCCTACCACGCAGCCGAACAACACCTCGCTGGTGCGTTGCGCACCGGCCTGCAGGCCGTGGAACCGCGAGTGATACTCCATTCCGGCCGCGATCACGAAGGCCGCGGAGATCGGCGCCTGCCGCCACATGGTTTGAATGCGGACCACGTAGGTGGAAACCAGGACCGCGACCGCCATGGCGAGTGGAAGAGTGATGGTTCTACTGCCTCCGACGGCAATGAACGCGAGGCCGATTACACAGCCTACCATCGTATTGATGATGCGGGAGCGGAACATCAGCAGGGCCTGTTTCATCAGCGGATCGCTGGTTGCCACCATCGAGCTGATTGCCCAAATCGGATTGACCTTGCCGATTTTGTGTACCACAACCCAGAGCACTGCGGTTGCGATGAAGATGCTCACGGCATAGTGGATGCCGTGCATGTCGCCTCCGATGAGACGCTGCAGCCGCAATTTCCATTCCAGTTTCAACGGTCACACTATAAACGCGTCGAGTGAACCCAGGGCGCCTTATCCCTTGGCTGGGCCCTGTCTGACTCGACGGTTCCTTTCCTCCCCGGGCAAGCCACGGTACCTTACAGCGTACGCTGCGTGCTCCGCGCCCAGCCCCGGGCCACGCCGGAGCGCAAGTCGAAAGAACGCTTCATAACTGTTGCGACCAGCCGTTATCTCACAGCCACGTCTGCTTCCGATAGGCCTCGAGTCCAACGTTCAGTGCGGCCTCTACATGTTTTTTCATGGCGGGCGTCAACGTTTTGAAATGAAAACAACTCTTTCCATCCAGATGCTTTAGCAATTCCGGGGAGAGCTTGCTTTTGACGCCCGGCGGCATGAAATAAGACCCCACCGAATCCCTCTGCTGAATGAGGCTGGCGAACCAAAGTTCGTCCGTCTTGCGCCCATCGATCACGACTGGCTTTTGCAGGATAAGGTGGTAGTCGCGCTTGTTCTTCACCCTTCCCTCGCGCTCGGTGAACAACCCGGCATGGCGGCCGAGTATGGTTTTCAACTCATCGAAGACCTGATCGAGGGATGCGGAGTTGCTGGCTTCGCGTGCGGGCATAGCGCAGCATCTTAGCAGGAATCCTGCTCAGGGAGATCATGCGAAGTTAGACGTCAGCGGCATCGGAGCGGTCCGGGTGTTCGGTCCAATCCTCGTCGCTGGTTGCCTTCGACCGGCTGGGCTTCATGCCAGCGGCCGCGTTACAGGCCGCCTGCGCCGCTTCCCGGGCCAGTTCCAGGGTGCTGTACTCGTACTGTCCTTCAGCGTGGACCGCACCGCCGCTCGCGGTTCCGTCCTCAGCTCGGGTTGTCTCAGTCAAGATGATTCGCACAAGAAACGCCATAGCATCCACCTTAGGCAATTGCGGAGAGCACTTCCGTGACTGAACTCACAGTCGAGTGTTCAGGCGACGGGAGACCTTGTGGACATTCTAGATCAGCGACAGCGCGTCCACGTCCACCACCACGTTATTGCGCGGGATCTTTTGCTCCGCGGCGTGCTCCAGCATGGAGCGCAGCACGGCGTTCATGCGCTCGCGGCTGCGCGACTTCAGCAGGAAATGATAACGGTACTCGGTCTTGAGGCGCACGATGGCCGCCGCCGCCGGTCCCATCACGCGCACGCCGTCGAGCCGCGTGCCGTGAAACCACTTGCCCAGGATGCCCGACCAGGCCAGCGCTTCGTCAAGTTTATGGCTGCGCACCAGCACGTTGCTGACGGCGTCGAAGGGCGGATAGTGCATCCAGCTGCGGAAGCGGAGTTCCTTTTCGTAGAAGCCGCGGTAGTCGTGCGCGGCGGCAAACTGGATGGCGTAGTGGTCGGGGAAAAAGGTTTGCAGCACGACCTTGCCCGGAGTGTCGCCGCGTCCGGCGCGTCCCGCGACCTGCGTGAGCAGCTGGAAGGTGCGCTCGGCGGCGCGGAAGTCGGGAAAGCTGAGCGCCGCGTCGGAGCCGACGACGCCGACCAGCGTGACGTTGGCCACGTCGTGTCCCTTGGCGATCATCTGCGTGCCCACCAGCAGGTCGATCTCGCCGGCGTGCAGCGCCGCTCAACATGCGCTCGAAGTCGTCGCGTCCGCGCACGGTGTCGCGGTCGAGCCGCGCGATGCGCGCCTGCGGGAACAGCCCGTGCAGGATGTGCTCCAGCTTCTCCGAGCCGGTGCCGAGATATTGCACGATACTCGCTGCCGCACTTGGGGCAGGTCTTGGGCGCGGGGCGCGCGAAACCGCAGTAGTGGCACATGAGCCGGTGCTCGCGCTTGTGGTAGGTCATGGCGATGGCGCAGTTCTTGCACTGCACGCTCTCGCCGCACTCGCGGCAGAGCACGAACGCCGAGTAGCCGCGCCGGTTCAGCAGCACCATCACCTGTTCGTTGCGCGCCAGGCGCTCGCCGATCTCCTCTACCAGCTTGCGCGACAGAGCGCTTCGTCTTTCCTGGTGCGCTGAAATTCCTCGCGCATGTCGAGGATTTCGACCTCGGGCAGCGGGCGCTTCTCGATGCGCTCCGGCAGCTCCAGCAGACGATACTTGCCCTGCACCGCGTTGTAGTAGGTCTCCAGCGAGGGCGTGGCCGAGCCCAGCACCACAGCTGCATTGCACATTTTGGCGCGCATCACCGCCACGTCGCGGGCGTGGTAGCGCGGCATCTCCTCCTGCTTGTAGGAGTGGTCGTGCTCCTCATCCACCACGATGAGCGCGAGGTCGGGCACGGGCGCGAAGATGGCCGAGCGCGTTCCTACCACAATGTGAGACTCGCCATTGCGGATGCGCTTCCACTGCTCGGCGCGCTCGTCGTCGCTGAGCGCGGAATGGAGAATGGCAACTTCGTCGCCGAAGATCTGGTGCAGATCGGCGGCCATGGCAGGGGTGAGGCCGATCTCCGGGACCAGCAGGATGGCCGATCGCCCCTTGGCCAGCAGCGCCTGCATCGCCGACAGGTAGACCGCGGTCTTGCCCGAGCCGGTGACGCCATGCAGCAGCATGGGCAGGAACTTGCGCTCATCGACGGCGCCGATGATGGCGTCGAGCGCTTTTTTCTGCGCCGGGTGTGAAGAGGAATTCCAGCTTGCGCGGCTTCAGCCCGGAAACGTGGAAGGTCGGCCGGCTCTTCGCGTCAACTCGACGATGCCGCGCCGCACTAGCGTCTGCAGCGTGGTACGCGGGACGGCCAATTCGCGGACGCGCTTCCACCGGGGCGCGGCGGCTCTCCTGGCTTGCGCAGGTAGTCCACGATGGTCTGCTGGTTGGCGTTGAGCTTGCCTTCGGCGTTCTTCAACACTCGCGATCTGCACGGTGCGGCTGGCATCGCGCACGTCGCTCAGGTCGTCGCGCGCGATCCACTTCTTTCGCAGCATGGCTTGCAGCACGGATTTCGTCGCTCCGGAGGCCGAACGCAGGCTGGCTTCGCGCACCACTTCGCCTTCCGCGAGCCGGTTTAATGCGGCGTATTCCAGCATCTGGTGCTCGCGGCTCCTTCTGCGAGCGCAGCGAGGATCCGCCCGATGCTGCAGCATGCAGTGCAGCAATTCCCTTGTCGGTGATGTGGTAGCCGATGACCCGCCGGAACTCGGCGGACAGCGGCAGCATGGTGCGGAAAACTTCGCCGATGGGGGCGATGTAGTACTGCGCAATCCAGCGGCCCAGTTGCATCAGCTCGGGCGTGAGCGCGGGTGTGGAGTCGAGCACCTGGCTCAGGCGGCGGGTCTGGAACTTCGGCTCGCGGTCGTGCAGCTCGGTGACGATGCCGCACAGGCGCTTTTCGCGGAAGGGCACAATGACGCGGCCGCCGATGCAGGGCTCGGGCGCGTTCTCGGGAAGGCGGTAGGTGAAGGTGGCGTCGAGCGGAACGGGCACGGCCACATCGCAGAATAGCGGCATGGCAGGCTAGCTGCCTTCGGGCGCGCGCTTGGGCGCGGGCAGATCAAGATAGCGCATGACCATCTGCAGGTCTTTCCAGGCTTCCTTCTTTTGCCGCGGATCGCGCAGCAGAAACGCCGGATGGTAGGTGACTGCCAGCTTGCACGCGAATGGTTCGCCGGCGTCCATCAAGGTTCGCGGCGGCGAAAAGTCGTAGAAGCGTCCGCGCATCGAGGCCATGGAGTCGTTCACCCCGAGCAGGTTCTTGGCGGCGGTCGCGCCCAGCGCCACGATCACCTTCGGGCGGATGACGCCGATCTGCCGCATCAGGAATGGCGAGCAGGTATCGCACTCGTCGCGTTCGGGCGTGCGGTTGCCCGGCGGGCGGCACTTCACAATGTTGGCGATGTACACCTGCTCGCGCTTCAGGCCCATGGCGGCGATCATGTTGTTGAGCAGTTGTCCGGCGCGTCCGACGAAGGGCAGACCTTGCTGCGTCTTCGTCAGCGCCCGGGCCTTCGCCGATGAACATCAGTTCGGCGTGCGGGTCGCCGGTGCCGAAGACGATCTGCTTGCGCCCCAGCTTGGCCAGCTTGCAGCGCTGGCAGTCAGGGCCGATGTCGTCGGCGATGAGCTGCAACAGGGCAGCGCGGTCGACGGAACGGAGTCGGCGGATTCAATGGGCGACGACACCGTTCGAATGGTCCGATGGCACAGTGTCAGAGCGCGTCTGGAACCTCGCGGCGATAGAGCGGGCCGACGCCCAGCTCGCGATAGAAGTTGAGCCGCTCGCGGAGCGCGGATTTGGTGTTGGGGTCGAGGGCCATCGATGGTGCGATTCTACGGCAGGTGTCAGCGGGTGGCAAAAAGTTGAGAAGCCTCTCCAACTGTCATCCTGAGCGAAGCGCCCGCGAAGAAATTTTCGACGTGCTTCTCTTGCGACTCGCCACCCCCGGTTCGGGCGGGCGCGAAGTCGAAGGATCCCTATGTCGCATTAATCACTCGAATAGGGGTCCTTCGCCTCCTCGCTGCGCTCGTCGCTCAGGATGACACAGGCATCGTGGGCTGTTGCTGCCGAAGGCGCAAAGCGGCGTCCAGAATTTTCTGTGCGATGTCCAGCTTGCTGGCCTCGGGGACGGCGATGGTTTCGCTCGGAGTGATGATGGTCACCTCGTTGCGGTCGGAGTTGAAGCCGATGTCCGTCGCGCGAAACGTCGTTGAGGACGATCGCGTCCACGCGCTTCTTGGCCAGCTTGGCGCGCGCGTTCTCCAGCAGGTTCTCGGTCTCGGCGGCGAAGCCGATCAGCAGCGGGGAGTGCTTCCCAGTCGCGTGTCGCAGGCTGCCGAGGTCGGCGAGGATGTCGGGGTTGGGCTCGAGTTGCAGCTCCAGCGCGCCGTCGCGCTTGATCTTCTCCGGCGAAACATTCTTGACGTGATAGTCGGCGACCGCCGCGGCCATAATAATGATGCTGGCCTGCTCCCAGCGATCGAGCACGGCGGTGCGCATCTGTTGCGCGGTCTCGACGAAAATGGTCTCCGCCGCGGACGGCGGCTGCAAGGCAGTCGGGCCGCTCACCAGGATGACTTTCGCGCCGCGACGCAGCGCGGCTTCGGCGAGCGCGTATCCCATCTTGCCGCTGGAGCGGTTGCCGATGTAGCGCACGGGATCGATAGGCTCGTGCGTCGGGCCGGCGGTGAGGAGCACGGTCTCACCGGCAAGATCCTCCGCCAGCAAGTCCAAAAGACGGACTTGCCGGGACCCCAGATCCTGAGCGACGCCGAGACGCTCGAGCGTGGCGGCAACAATTTGCTCGGGCTCGGCAAGCCGGCCTGCGCCGACCATGCCACAGGCGAGATATCCGCTGCCTGGCTCGACGATGAGCACGCCGCGACGGCGCAGGATGTCAAGATTCGCCCGCGTTGCCGGATGCTCCCACATGTTGACGTTCATGGCGGGCGCGACGATGACCGGGGCTTTGGTGGCGAGGTACAGCGTGCTGAGGAAATCGTTGGCGATGCCCTGGGCGAACTTGGCGATGGTGTCGGCGGTGGCGGGCGCGACCAGCAGCGCGTCAATGGATTGCGCCACCGAGATGTGCTCGACGGCGGAGTCGAGGTTGGGCTGCTCGCCGCCCGCAGCGAACATGCTGGTGATGACCTTCTCGCCGGAAAGTGCCGCGAAGGTCAGGGGGCGAACGAACTCCTGCGCCGCGGCGGTCATGATGACCTGCACCCGCACGCCGCGCTCCTGCAGGTGGCGGACGATCTCGGCGGCCTTGTAGGCGGCGATGCCGCCGCTCACACCCAGTGCGATTTTCATGTGTGTGCCTGATTAGCTGATGCCGCGCAGCTCGGGCGACGATTCCGCCTAGTCGTCGCCGTCGTGGCCGGCGGCGTCCAGAACCTCGCTGGCGACCTCCAGGGGAGTCTTCGGCGCTGGCGGGACTTCCCACTTCACTTTGCCGGCTTGGATCTCCTCTTCGGCGATGCGGCAGGGTTTGCGCGAATGGGTGTCAACCACGGGGCGGGCGCCATTCTGGATCTGGCGAGCGCGGCGCGCGGCCACCAGAACGTAGCGATAATTGCTGTCGAAGCCTTCAACCAGTTTCATAGCGTCACTCCGTAACGGTTGGGGACCGGAAAATCTCGAACGTGGCAAGAATGGTCTGCACCTGCTGCATCATGTTGGCACGCAACGCGCGATCGGCAATGGCCAGAACATCAGTATCCTTCGCGGTCAGGTCCGTAGCCAAGCGCTTGAGCCGCTCGGCTTCCACGATCGACTTCAGGGTGTCGATGGACTGCTCCAACCGGTCGTTCACCAAAATATAGTCGTACTGGGAGAAATTCTCAATTTCCCGGGAGGCGGTCTGCAGGCGGCGCTGGATGATTTCCTCGGTATTGAAGCGCCGCGCGCCCTCGCCCAGCAGTTTGCGCTGCAGGTCGTCGTCGGCCTCGCTGCGGCGGCGCAAGCGGCGTTCGAGCTCCTCCCGCGAAGGCGGCAGGATAAAGATACTGACCGCCTCCGGCACCTTCTGCTTCACTTGCGCCGCGCCCTGCACGTCGATGTCGAGCAGCAAGTCCTGTCCGCGCGCGGTGGCCTCGCGCAGGAAGCGGCGGGCTGTGCCGTAGTAGTTGCCGAAGACCTCGGCGTATTCGAGGAACTCATCGTCACGGATCATGCGCTCGAACTCTTCGCGGCTGACGAAGAAGTACTCGCGGCCTGACTGCTCGCTGCCGCGCGGTGGCCGGGTGGTGTAGCTGATGGAAAACTCGAGGTTGGGCACGATGCGGCGCAGCTCATTGGTGAGGGTGGATTTGCCTGAGCCGGACGGCGCGGAGATGATGAAAACGATGCCGCTCATTCGAGGTTCTGCACCTGTTCGCGCGCCTTCTCGATCTCCGACTTCATAGCCAGCCCCAGGCCGGTAATGCGCAGCGCCTCGCCGGCGACGCCAGTGGTCTTCGACATGAGGGTGTTGGCTTCGCGGTTCATCTCCTGCAGCAGGAAGTCAAGCTTCTTGCCGACCTCGCCTCCAGCGTCAAGCAGCGCGTTGAAGTGCTGGACGTGGTTCTTCATGCGCACGATCTCTTCCTGGATGTCGCTGCGTTCGGCCAGCATGGCCGCTTCCTGCAGAATGCGGTCGGAATCGACATGGGTGGTGAGCAGCTCCTGCATACGTCCGGTGACTTTCTCGTGATAGGCCTTGAGCACCTTGCCGCGCAACTGGTCGAGTTCGTGGGTGGCCGAGGAAAGGTGCGTCATGCGAGTGCGCAACTCCGCCGCAGCGCCCCGGCCTTCCTCCTCGCGCATGTGGTTGAGTCGCTCGATGCATTGCTCCAGCGCCGCCGTCACCTGCTTCTCCAGCGCGGCCATGGCGTCGCCGTCCTCGGCCGCATTCAGCGCGCCCGGCAGCTTCAGCACGGCATTGAGGTCAGGCTCGGCGCTGACGCCGAACTCCTCGGCAACCTCGCGGAAGGTCCGCAGGTAGCCTCCGACTAATTCGCGGTTGACGGCAAAAGCCGCTCCGCCACTGCGCTCCAGGGTGAGCGTGACTTCGATGTGGCCGCGGTGCAGGCGATCTTTGAGCACGCGACGGACCTTCATCTCAACGGGATCGAGCTCCGCGGGCAGGCGCAAGTGCAGATCGAGGAAGCGGTGGTTGACCGACTTCAGGCTCAGGGTCAGCGTGAGCTGGTCGTCCACGTGCGTCTTCACCTGGGCATAGCCAGTCATGGAGCGAATGTTCATGGCGCAAACTTACTCGGTCTCGGAAGCCGCTTCTACATCTTCAAACTGCAGATCATACAACCGGCGGTAGGCGCCGGTATGTGACATAAGACACTCATGCGAGCCCTCGTCGATAATCATCCCGTTATCGAGCACCAGAATGCGGTCGGCGCGGCGCACCGTGGAAAGGCGGTGAGCGATGACAAAAACGGTGCGGCCAGCCATCAGGTTCTGCAGCGCCGATTGCACCAGCGATTCGCTTTCCGTGTCGAGCGCCGAGGTGGCCTCGTCGAGAATAAGGATGGGCGCGTCTTTGAGGATGGCGCGCGCAATCGAGATGCGCTGGCGTTCGCCACCGCTCAGGCGCAGACCGCGCTCGCCGATGAGAGAGTCGTAGCCCTCGGGCAGGTCGCATGATGAAATCGTGCGCCAGGGCGGCGCGGGCGGCATCCTCCACTCTCTTCTGCCGAAACGTGCGGCTGCCCGTAGGCGATGTTGTTGCGCACCGTGTCGTTGAACAGGATGGTGTCCTGGGTGACGATGGCGATTTGCGAGCGCAGCGACGCGACGGTCAGATCGCGGACGTCGCGGCCGTCAATGAGCAAGCGCCCGCGGGTGACGTCGAAGAAGCGCGGCAGCAGGTGCACCAGCGTGGTCTTGCCCGCGCCGCTGGAGCCGACGATTGCGACCACCTCTCCCGGCCGCACCTCAAGATTGATGTCGTGCAGCACCTCGCGCGCGCCATCTCCGTTCTCATAGCCGAAGTGAACGTGCTCGAAGCGTACGCCCTGGTGGAACGGCGGCAGCTTCGACGCGCCGGGCTTCTCGCGCACATCATCCTGGGCATCGAGAAAATTGAAGATCGCCGAGGACGCACCCAGCGCCTGCTGGAAGTTGTTGTGAAACTGCCCGAACTTGCGCACCGGCTCGTAAAGCTTGAAGACCGCGATGATGAACGCCAGGAACACGCCCTCGGTGAAGAATGCCGCGCTTGATGTACTCGCGCCCCACGAGGATCAGCATGGCAATGGCGATGGCGCCGAAGATGTCCATCATGGGCGAGCTCACGGCGTAGGCGCTCACCGAGCGCAGGTTCGCCTTGAACAGCCGCCGCGCGGCCTCGTGGAAACGCTTCGTCTCCCAGGCTTCCATCGAGAAGGCCTTCACGATGCGAACGCCGGTGATGGTTTCCTGCAGGATGTTTTGGATCTCGGCAACCTTGTCCTGGCCCTTGCGGGTGGTGGTGCGTACGCGCATGCCGACGCGGCGCGCCGCCAGGATAATGACAGGAACGAAGATCGCAAGTACCCAGGTCAGGCGTCCGCCCAGCAGAATAACGACCACGGCAGTGAAAAGGAAGGTGAAGAACTGCTGCAGGAATTCCGCCACCACAGTGGAGACCGCGTACTGCACGCGGTCAATGTCGCTCACAATCGCCGACAACAGCGTGCCGGTGGAGTATTTCTGGAAGAACGCCACCGAGCGCCGCAGCGTGGCCGTGTAAAGTTCGTTGCGCAGGTCGGTAATCATGCCGAAGCCGGCATAGTTGGCCAGGTAGGTGCCAAGGTAATCGAACAGTCCCTTCAGCACCGTGGAGGCGACTAGCGCAAAAGCCACCATCGTCCATACGTTGTGAAAGTGCTGCGGGACGAACCAGCCCAACTGGATGGGCTGGTTGGTGATGGGCATGCGGAACAATGGCAGGTCGCGGCCATGCGACGAGGGATTCAGCACGCGGTCGAAGATGGGGCCGATCAGCAGCAACCGGAACGCTTCGAGTACCCCGACCAGCGCCATGGCCAACACGGACGCCAGTATGTGCAGCCAGTACGGCCGGAGGTATCGGAGTAGGCGGTTCAGTTGGCGCATAGTCTCCGCTGGGTGAAGCGCTGTGCCGGCATCAGGAGCAATGATGCCTTAGACAAGTTGGGGCGCAAGGCTTGATTCTACTGGATTTTGCGGCCGGGACAAATGGGTAGTCATTCACGAACGGGTCGGTTTCTCGTTGGGCCGTTACTTGATAATTTTCTCCGTATAATATGTAGCCATGCTTACTCGGATCCACATCGACAACTTCCGGTGCTTCGTCAACTTCGATTACCGACCGGAGAGGAAGCAGTTGCTGCTCGGTCCGAACGGCAGCGGCAAGTCGTCGTTGCTGGGCGCGATTCATTACCTCAAGCGGTTTGTTAAGGGCGACGAGAATCCGTTTACCCAGTCCACGCGAACCCGGTGGCTGGATCTTCCTCTCCAAGTCCTGGAAATCGACGCCCTTCTGGATGGCCGAAAATACGAATACCGAGTTGAGATTCGGTTTGCGCTGGAGACTAAAGAGCAGTCAGTCAGTCTAGAACGACTCACGGTCTCTGGCATACCAGTGTTTGAACTTGCGAACGGAGAGATACGCTTCTTCCCAAATAGCGACGAAACAGTGGCCGTACCATTTCGGACGACCAAGTCCGCGCTACACCTATCACAACTGAGCAATCCGGAGGTGCACCACTTCGTTGACTGGGTGGAATCTCTCCACTGTTTTCGTATCGACGCATATCCATCTGCGATGGACGAAAGTGCTGACAGGGAGGAACAAGAGCCCGACGACGAACTCGAGAACTTCGCTGGTTGGTATCGCCATCTTGTGCAGTCTTACCCGGAAGATAATGCGCGTTTCTTGAACTCGATGAGGGAAGTGCTGACCGGATTTCAGAACTTAAGATTCGCTTCCGACGAAGACGGCACGCGAAGACTCTGGGCTGATTTTACTGGCCCCCAAAAAAAGAAAGCTAGCTATGCAATATCGGAGCTTTCAGAAGGTCAGCGATGCCTGCTCTGCTTATATATGATCCTTCACTTCGTTATCGCCAAGGGGCGCACGGTGTTTATCGATGAGCCGGACAACTTTATCTCGTTGCGGGAAATACAGCCGTGGCTTCTGGCGGCTGAAGCCGCGGTAGAGGACCATAAGGGACAGCTCATTCTCATCTCCCATCACCCAGAGCTGCTGGATCAATGGGCTTCGCGGCACGGATTGCGTTTCTTTCGCGAGGAAAATGGCAATGTTCGGACGGAGAAGTTCAAGGCCGATCCAAAGGTCGATTTGCAGCCGTCAGAACTGATCGCGCGAGGGTGGGAGGATGAGTAAACCGTCGCTGGTTATCGTCCTCCTAGAAGATGACCATCAACGGATGCTTCTTTACCGATATCTCAAGAGATGCGGACTGGCTTACGCTACGACGATTCTACCTTCTCCGTCGGGCAGAGGGAGTGCCGAACAATGGGTGCGAAAGCGGTTTATCGAGGAAGTAATCGCGTATCGGGGCCGTCAAGCTAAAGCTAAGACTGCACTGATCGTAGTAATCGATGCGGATGGTCATTCGGTTCAGGATAGATTGAGACAACTCGATCAGACGTTGAAGGATGGTGGGAAACCGATCCTCGACGAAAACGAGCACGTCGCCCGACTGGTTCCAAAACGCAACGTCGAGACATGGATTCTTTGCCTGAACGAGAATGCCGTAGACGAAGAGACGGATTACAAGAACACGAGGAGTACTTGGGGCGACTTGATACCGGTTGCAGCGGAAGCGCTGTATGATTGGACCAGACCGAAAGCTGACCTGCCTAACCGTTGCATCGATTCCCTGCGCACCGGAGTTGGCGAACTAAGTCGTCTGAAGTTCTGAGGCCCCTTCCTATACCAATGCCTATCTGTATTCGGAGGCTCGGCGGCGAAGCTCACCTAACTGGCCACCGGCGAGTCGCGATGCGCCACCTTCACGGTGTATCCCCCTTTGGCGAGGCGCTTTTGCACGTCTTCGGCGATCATCACCGAGCGATGCTTGCCGCCGGTGCAGCCGAAGGCGATGGTCAGGTAGCTCTTACCTTCGCGGATGTAATGCGGGATGAGATAGATCAGCAGCTCAGAGATGCGGCGGATAAACTCTTTCGTCTGGGGAAATGAGCGGATGTATTTCGCCACTTCGGGATGTTGCCCGGTATGAGGCCGGAACTTGGGAATGAAGTGCGGGTTGGGCAGGAAACGAACATCGAACACCAGGTCCGCGTCCTCGGGCACGCCTTCGCGATAGCCAAAGCTCACGCATGAGATGAGGATGTTCTTATCGTGCTTGCCCGCCTGGAATCGTTCGATCAGCGAGGCGCGCAATTCATGGACATTGAACTTGGTGGTATCCACGACAACGTCAGCCAGCGCCTTGACCGGTTTCAACCGGCGGCGTTCGGCGGTGAGTGACGACTTTACCGTATGCTGCCGTCCCAGCGGGTGGGGCCGGCGGGTCTCGCTGTAACGGCGGACCAAGGCCTCTTCGTCAGCTTCGAGGAAGAGCACGGTCGTCTTGAGCAGGCGGCGCAGCGAAGCCAGAATCTGAGGCAATTTGTCCAGGCGCGCGCCTTCGCGGATGTCCACCACCAGCGCGGCCCGCTGGATCTCCAGCGAGTCCAGCACCAGCTCGGCGAAGTTGGAGATGAGCCCGACCGGCAGGTTGTCCACGCAGTAGTAGCCGAGGTCCTCGAAGGTTTTCAAGGCCGAGGCCTTGCCCGCTCCGCTCATGCCGGAGATGATGACCAGCTCGTGGTGGTCGCGTCCGCGAGGGGCGGCGTCCGAATGCGGTTTCGCCTCCATCCGGGCCGCGCGGGTGTGTCTTATGGTAGGTTTGGCAGAGGGCATTGCTTGCGCCTTCCCCGCTGCGCCGAGAGTATCAGAGTCGCCCTGCGGCGTCAGCTAACTAGACGGATGCCACCACAGGCGGAAGGGTGCAATCGTCACCACGCCAGAGAAAAACGCCGCAGCATCCCAAACTTGAGCAGCGACATTGGGTCAACCAAGATGTTTAGCCCAAGGCGCATGACAGCACCGCTTTCGTCCGCCCGGCAATGGTTGGCGATACTGCTCGGTTTGGCGCTGGCTGGCGTCTTTTCGCCGGTTCCGGCGCGAGCCGAACGCATTCCGCAGACCATCGACAACGCGAACCTGTGGCACCTTCACGGAAGCGTGCCGCCACGTGCGCGGGCAGAATTCGATCGCGGTGCGGTGGACAGCTCACTGCAAATGGAGGGTATGAAGCTGGTTTTCCAGCTCACGGCAGAGCAGCAGAGCAGCCTGGACACCCTGCTCAGGCAACAGCTTGATTTGTCTTCGCCGAACTATCACAAGTGGCTCACGCCGGAACAGTATGCCGATCAATTCGGGGTCAGCCAGAGTGATGTGACCCGCGCGGCGAATTGGCTGCGCCAGCAGGGTTTCACCTCCGTCGTCCCGGCGCGTAGCCGCGCCTGGATTGCCTTCAACGGTTCGGCCGCGCAGGTCGAAGCCGCTTTCCATGCGCCCATTCATCAGTACATGGTGAACGGCGAGTTGCACTACTCGAACGCTGCCGAGCCCGCGCTGCCGGTCGCGTTTCGTGACGTGGTGTTGGCCATCGGGTCGCTCAACGACTTTCGCCCCAGGCCACATGCCACCGTGACAAACGTGCATCCCAACTTCACTTCCGAACTCAGTGGCAATCACTTTCTTGCACCCGACGATTTTGCGACTATCTACAACATCCAGGGACTCTACAACAGCGGCATCGATGGTTCGGGTGTGGCAATTGCAGTGATGGGGCAGACCGACCTCTCCACCGACACCAACCACAACAAACAGTACGATGTGCAGACGTTTCGCAGCGTTTCCTATCCCAAACTGCCCCCGGTCAATCTCCAGGTGATTCTGGTTCCAAACCAATCCGATCCCGGAAGTACGAATGCGGACCAGGACGAGGCCAACCTCGATCTGGAGTGGTCAAGCGGCGTGGCGCGAAATGCCATGCTGATCTACGTGAATTCCAAGAATGCTCTATTCACTTCCCTGCAATATGCGGTTGATCAAAATCTCGCGCCAGTCTTGAGTATCAGTTATGGACTCTGCGAAGCCGACTTCAGCAGTACCGACGTCGCGACCCTAACGTCGATGGGGCAACAGGCCAACGCGCAAGGGCAAACCATCGTCTCGTCCGCCGGAGACGCTGGTCCCGCGGATTGCGATTACAGTGCAGACCCCAACAATCCGGTGAAGAGCGCCATGCATGGCTACGCCGTGGACGTGCCTGCCAGCCTACCGTATGTCACGGGAATGGCTGGCACGGAATTCAGCGAAGGGAATACCACGGGAGGCACGCCGTATTGGAATGCCACCAACAACGGCAACACCGGCTCGGCGATCTCCTACATCCCGGAGATGGTGTGGAACGATACCGCCAACGATGGTTTTCTCGCTGCGACGGGCGGGGGTGTCAGCACACTGTTCGCCAAGCCTTCCTGGCAGACCGGCGCGGGTGTTCCCGCCGATGGCCAGCGGGATGTGCCCGATCTGGCGCTAAGCTCCTCGGCCGATCACGATGGTTATCTCATTTGCTCGCGCAGCAGTTGCGTGAACGGGTACCGGAGGAACGACGCACAGCAGACTTTGAACGTAATCGGTGGCACGTCCACGGCCGCTCCAACTTTTGCCGGAATCGTGGCGCTGCTTGTGCAACAGTCGAATGAACCTCAAGGGAACGTGAACCCCGTCCTGTATGCGCTGGCGGCGAGCTCGCCCAACGTGTTCCACGACATCACTACCGGCGACAACATGGTTCCCTGTACCGCAGGCAGCAAGGACTGCCCAGCCAGTGGCATGATCGGTTACAGCGCGGGTCCGGGTTACGATCTGACCACCGGGCTGGGGTCGATTGATGTGGGAGCGCTGGCGGCGGCGTGGAATGGGCCCACCAATCCCGACTTCCGACTGACGGCGCAGAGCGCAAGTTTGACGATCACCCGGGGCACTCCGGTAACCGACCTGTTGACAGTGACAGCACTCGCAGCATATTCCAGCGCAGTTAGCTTGACGTGCACGGTCTCCTCCGGGGTCACCGGTACGACCTGTTCGGTGAGTCCGGGCAGCGTAACTCCGGGAGGGACTACGACCCTGACTGTGACCGCCGCTTCCACAAGCGCCAAGCTGCGCGCTAATCCGTTCTTACATCTTGGCTGGCAGTTAGTGAGCGGCTTCGTCTTCACGGCGGGAGTTTTCTTCGGTCGAGGATCGCGCATTGCTCCGCGGCGAAGAAACTTGAGCCGCTATCGCGGCGTGCTCGGTCTGCTCATAATCTGTTTGTTGCTGGGTGCAGTTTCCTGCGGTGGTGGAAGCAGTAATACCGTCAGCCAGCAACAAGTCATTCCGCTGCCGCAAAGCGGCACGGTCACCGTGCAGGCCAGCAGCGGCAGCTTGAACCACACAGTCCAGATCAGCGTGACGGTGAACTAACGTCCATGCGGCTGAAGATCGCAGGTGTCGGCGAACAGGTTCTGCGACAACCGGCACGGCCTCTGACATCCTCTGAAATCGGCAGCACCAAGATTCAAGACCTGATCGAGCACATGCGTGAGACCTTGAATGACGCGCCCGGAGTCGGCCTGGCCGCGCCACAAGTCGGGATGTCGTTGCAGTTGGCGATCATCGAAGACAAGCAGGAGTATTTTGCCGGTCTGTCACCCGAGCAGATCATCGAGCGCGAGCGACGACCGGTTCCCTTCCATGTCATCATCAATCCCGTCCTTCATGTCCAGTCGCCCGCGGAGGTGGAATTCTTCGAAGGCTGTCTCAGCCTGCCGGGATACACGGCCATCGTCGCGCGGGCGCGCGACGTGCGCGTCGAATGCCTGGACGACAAGGGAGAGCGACGGGTCATCGAAGCCTCGGGATGGTATGCACGTATCCTGCAGCACGAGATCGACCATCTGCAGGGCACGCTGTACCTCGATCGGATGCTCAGCCGCAGCTTCTGTTCCCTCGATCTGCATGGCCGATTGTGGAAGAACAAATCGATTGCCGAAGTGAAGGCTGCGCTGGGGTTGTAGCGTCTCCAGCGATATACTTCCTTTGAGTTCATCATGCAATTCTCGCAGTCGATCTTCCTACAGCGTGTAGCGTGGGTTCTGCTGGTGGCTTGCGGGTTGACCACCGCACAGCAGCTTCCGGAGGCGCCGTCGGCGCAGGGCACCGGGCAGAAGGCGACCCCCGCCAAGCCTGCTGAATCCTCAACACAGCAGAAACCGGAGACGCAATCTGCGCCCCAGAATTCGGCCGATCAATCGGCGCCTGCGAAAGAGAAGGCCATCATTCCCGCCAGCGCCGAGCGCCACTATCGCCAGGGGGTCGCTTACGAGCGGGAGGGTGATGTCAATGACGCCATCGCGGAATACAAAGACGCGATCAGGGAATACCCGGACTATTTCGAGGCCCACTTCAATCTCGGCCGGCTGTATAGCGACGGACACGGGTATCCTGACGCCATCAAGGAGTTCAAAGAAGCGGTGCGCCTGAGGCCGGACAATGCCGATGCTCACAACAATCTTGGGCTGGCGATGAAGCGTAACGGCGATTTGAACGGCGCCATTCTCGAATACAGACAAGCCGTGCAATTAAATCCCAAATCGGCCTCGGCGCAGAACAACCTGGCGAACGTGCTTTATGCCAGGCGGGATTTTGCCGGCGCCATCCAGCATTACCGGGCAGCCCTGGAAATCGCGCCCAAGAGTGCACAGACGCGCATGAATCTGGGAAGCGCTCTCGACGATGCAGGCAAGACTGACGACGCGATCGCTGAATATAAGGAAGCCCTGAAGCTCGATCCCAACAATGCCAAGATTCACTACAATTTGTCGATCGTGTATCAGAAGAAGAAAGATATGCCCGCCGCTGTCGCGGAACTTAAGGAGGCGGCGAAGCTATTGCCTGATTGGCCGACTCCGCACATCATGCTCACCAACCTACTGAAGGACTCCGACCCCAAGGCCGCGATTGACGAGTGCGTGGTCGCCGACGGGCTTACCCACGATGCCAAGCTGCACAACCAGTGCCTGGAGTTGCAGAAAAAAGTGCAGTAGGGGCCTCACGCCGTATATCCGGCGTCCACTACCAGGTCCGTACCGGTTATGTGAGAGGATTCATCGGAAGCCAAGAACAACACCGCTTTGGCAATCTCCTCAGGCAACGCCATTCTCACGAGCGAGTGCCGATCAGGACTAATCCCTCCCAAAGCCTCCCAAGCACCTTCTTCACTGCCGTGTTTCGCGACCAGGTCGTGCCAGAACGGCATCTTGCTCCACATCGGTGTAGCTACCGCAGCCGGAGAGACGGTATTTACCCGAATCCCGTGCTCCTTACACTCGAGTGCAACCGCTTTGGCGAACATACGAAGGCCAGCTTTACTGGTGCAGTATGCGCTTGCTCCCGCGGCTGCTTTAATGCCCGAGGCCGAAGCGATGAGCACAATGGTACCGTTCTTGCGCGGGATCATGATACGAAGGGCGTTGCGAACTCCAAGGAAGGCTCCGTCCAGATTGACGGCCATGACCCGGCGCCATTCACTCAAGGTCATCTCGGCTGTGGGCTGCGCGTGAGAGATGCCAGCAGCCGAAATGAATATATCCAAGCGGTCGATCGACTGGAAAGCTGATTGCCAGGCGCCCTCCTCCGTAACGTCGAGTGTGAGCGGAGTGGTGTTCCCCAACTGCGTGGCAAGTGCATGTACACCCTGAACGTCGATATCTGCCGCAAACACGAATGCCCTTCGTTGAGCCAGCTCTGCTACGACGGCTCTTCCGATGCCTGAAGCGGCACCGGTGACAAGTGCAATCTTGTCTGCAAAACACATCTGCCTATCGTAAAGCTAACCTCGGCAGTACGCACCTCGTGCCGCATCGCTAGACAGGATAGCCGGGGAATCGAAGCGGCGTGCAGCAGCATCCAGATGCCATGGCTTCAATCGATTGGCTGGCGCAGGACCTTCCCGCTGCCCCACTCACACCGCAGGGCGAAGTTCCTCAGAATCCCGATCTCGGATTGCTCGACGCCTACTCGCGCGCCGTCGTTGGCGCAGTGCAGCGCGTCGGACCCGCAGTCGTCCACATTCAGGTGCGGCAAGGCCGCAGGGGAGAGGGCTCAGGGTCGGGTTTCATCTTTACTCCGGACGGGTTCATTCTGACCAATAGCCACGTCGTGCATGGCGCGTCAGAGCTGATGGTTTCCACGGCGGGAGGCGAGCACTTCCCGGCTGAACTGGTGGGCGACGATCCCGACACGGACCTGGCGGTAATTCGCTGCGGCCAGGAAGTGACTTCCGTGCCTCTCGGCAGCTCACGTCGGCTCACGGTGGGGCAGGTGGTGATCGCGATCGGCAACCCGCTGGGCTTCCAGCATACGGTGACGGCAGGCGTGGTGAGCGCGCTGGGCCGCACCATGCGCTCGCGCTCGGGACGGTTGATTGATGGCGTCATCCAGACAGACGCAGCGCTCAATCCGGGCAACTCGGGCGGGCCTCTGGTGGACTCGCAAGGGCAAGTGGTAGGCGTCAACACGGCGACCATCATGGGCGCGCAGGGCATCTGCTTTGCCATCGGGGCGGACACAGCGGAGTTTGTTGCGTCGCGGCTGATTCGCGACGGGCGGATTCGGCGCAGCTACATCGGCGTGACCGGACAAGGCGTGGCCCTGCATCGCCGTCTGGTGCGTTATTACGACCTGCCTTCGGAAAGCGGACTGTTGGTTCTGAACGTGGTACAAGGTTCGCCGGCGCAGCGCGCTGGACTGCGGGAGCGCGACGTACTCATCCGTTTCGCCGGAAGGGCGATTGCGGGAGTTGACGACCTGCATCGCATGTTGACCGATGAACGCAATGGAGTTAGGTGCGAAGTCGAGGTGGTGCGGGGAACGGAGTTGCTGAAGTTGGTGATCACACCGCAACCTCGGGCAGAGTAATCACTTGTGCGTGCGCCGGTAATGGCGGCGGGCTTTCTGCCGGTTGCCGCATACCTTCATGTCGCACCACCGGCGGCTGCGATTGCGGCTGTGATCGAGAAAAAGCCAAGCGCAATCAGCCGCATCGCAG
Organism: uncultured Acidobacteriaceae bacterium; assembly: GCA_963782275.1. Lineage (GTDB taxonomy): Bacteria > Acidobacteriota > Terriglobia > Terriglobales > Acidobacteriaceae > Bog-257. The sequence continues at coordinate 1,368,934 of CAWAJA010000022.1, forward strand.
ACGCGCAGCTCGCCTAGCTCAGGCGAGGTGAGCAAGTCTGCGGCCGACTGCGCAATCGGCCACAAAATGCTGTCCAGCGGGTCCTTCTTGCTCCACTGCCACTCCCAACGATAGTATCCGTCGGCCCTCGCAAGGCGGCGATGGCTCAGCGCCTTTACCGCAAAGTCATTGATCTCTTGCAGGGCGCCGGACGCTGGCATTTTCCCTTCGGCCAGCGCCGAAAATGCGCCATAGAGGTTCTCGCGATAGACAAGGGCGATTTTCAAGATTTCCGTGGCCGCGCTGCCGCGTCTTCGTGCGTGCGCTCTGAAGTCGTCTGCCTGCCCAGGTGGCAAGATTTTCGATTGTTCGGCGAAGGCTATCAGATCGTCGTAGCTCCGCAGATGATCGTTGGACTGCGCCGGAGCTTTGCGCCAGCTCACGGTATTGGCAAAGTCCAGGCACAAACTTCCGCCGCTAAGGTCGAATTGATATGGCGGAGTAAGAACGGTCTGAGACACCTTCCGTGATTGTAACCGATCTCACGAGAATGGATGGTTAGATGAGATGAAGCCGAGTCACACAACGCGCGTCAGATCGGGATGGCAGGTGTATGAAAAAACGGATTGTGTGCTCGTCGGATATTCAGAATTCTGTAATTGTTGCGGAATCGTGTTTTCCAAATATGCTGTGTTTTCAGGACATTAGCGGAAATTTTCGGTTGGATACTTAAATGCTCCTATTGTCGCCAATTCTTGCCGCGCTCCGATCTTAAGTGATTGGGGATTTGGGATTTTACCGGAGCGCTGAGCTGGTGCGCCTCTAGCGTTTTCCCTGAAACGCAGAGATCGGTACCAGACATTACAAGACCGATGCTGTTCTGTGTGTTGTCGTTAGGATCTCTCTTTTCGAGCGGCTTATTAGTTGTCTGCCAATCCGCGTAGTCAGACGTTGGACGCAAGTCAACCTCTGGAGGGAGAAATGACACGACCTGAGCTTCGGGGCTCTTTCCCGTCACGTTCGTTCCTTGCAACCCTGGGCCTAATGGCCATCATCCTGTTTTGGGTCGGCGCAGTACCTGCTTGGACACAAGTCACATCCGCCGGCACCGTCACGGGAACGGTGACGGACAAGACTGGCGCGGTGGTTCCTGGTGCGACGGTCACGTTGACCGACCCGTCAACTCAAGAAACCCGCACGGCGACAACCAACAGTGCTGGTCTGTACGTCCTCGTCAACGTGACGCCGGGCACTTACGACATCACGGTGACCAAGTCCGGTTTCAAGAAGTTCAGGATTGCTTCCCAACAGGTGAAGATCGGATTGCCAACCACCGCGAATGCCACGCTCGAAGTCGGCACGGCAACGCAAACCATTGAAGTGGCGGCCACGGGCGTGGAGTTGCAGACCACCAACGCCACCATCGGCAATACCGTCACGGGTCTCGCACTGCAGTCGCTACCTAGCCAGGACCGTGACGTCAGCACATTCGTTGAACTGCAGCCGGGCGTCAGCCCCGATGGCAGCGTGGCGGGTACCGTGGTGGACCAGAGCACCTTCATGCTCGATGGCGGCAACAACACCAACGACATGGATGGCAGCATGAGCGTGTACACCACCAGCTACGCCGCTCATGACCCGACTGGCGGCATTGCCAATCAAGCTTATACGGGAGCTGCTGGGCCCACTGGAGTGATGCCGACTCCAATTGACAGCGTGGAGGAATTTAAGGTCAGCACCGCCCTGCAAGGCTCCGATTTCAACAGCTCGTCGGGCGCGCAAGTTCAGGTCGTGACCAAGCGTGGCACCAACGTTTGGCACGGCACAGTGTACGAGTACTATCTGGATAACAACTTCTCAGCGAACACCTGGGACAATAACTTTACCGGCACGCCACTGCCGGATTGGCACTACAGCCGGTTTGGGGCAGCGGCCGGCGGCCCGATCCTCCCCAAGATGCTGGGCGGCAAGACCTACTTCTTCGGCATGTACCAAGGCTTCCGCTGGCCCTATACGCAGACCATCGAAAGGGCGGTTCCGTCGGCCAACATGCGGAATGGCATTCTCACGTTCGGAGGTGTCCAGTATAACTTGCAGCAACTGGATCCGTTGGGAAAAGGAATTAACCCCCTGGTACAGCAGATGTGGAATAAGTACATGCCGATGTCGAATGAATCGATCTGCGGACTCAACCGCTGCGACGGCACGAACATCCTGGGATTCAAGGCCAATATGTCCACCCCCCAGGACGACAACTTCGGCGTGGCCCGGATTGACCACGACTTTGGCGACAAGTGGCACTTCATGTCGAGCTACCGCTACTATCACCTGACCCCAACGACCACGCGGCAGATTGACATCGGGGGCTTTTTCCCGGGCGACAAGCTGGGCGTCCCCGCCGCCGTCTCCAACAACCCGCAGGTTCCCTGGTACCTGGTAGCAGGGCTAACTACCAACATCACCAACAATACGACTAACGATTTCCGTTACAGCTTCCTGCGCAACTTTTGGTCCTGGAACACAGCAGGAGACCCAGTGCAGCTCCCTGGTCTGGGAGGCGCACTGGAACCGTTCGGCGAAAATGCCAGCAATGTACTCTCCCCCTACAACGTGAACACCCAGGGGACACGTACCCGCTTCTGGGATGGGCACGACTGGATGCTTAAGGATGACGTGACCATGCTGAAAGGCAGGCACACCCTGCAGTTTGGTGGCCAGTATCAGCACGACTGGCTCTATCACCAGCGTACTGACAACGGAGGTGGCATCAACTACTACCCGGTATACCAACTCGGTACCACCAGCGGCGCCGGAATTAATATGAGTGGGTTTATCCCGGGCACTCTTCAGTCCAGTGACGTAACCAACTTTGGCCGTGACTATGTTGCTTCGCTCGGCATCGTCTCCATTGCGCAGATCGCTTACACCCGGTCGGGCACACAGCTCAACTTGAATCCACCGCTCACCCCGGCATCTGACCAGAGCACCATTCCCTACTACAACGTCTACTTCAGCGACACTTGGCGCGTTAAGCCAAGGTTCACCCTGACCTATGGTCTGGGATGGACGCTGGAAATGCCGCCGACGGAGAAGAATGGCAAGCAGGTCATACTTGTGAACGCGAGTGACCAGCCCATCAGCGTGGAAAACTATCTCCAGAACCGGGAGAATGCCGCGTTGCAGGGGCAGGTGTATAACCCGACGGTTGGGTTTTCCCTGATCGGCAATGTGGCAGGTCATCCCAAGTACCCCTACAATCCGTACTATGGGGAGTGGAGTCCGCGAGTTGCGGCGGCATGGGATGTGTACGGCGATGGCAACACGGTCGTGCGCGGCGGTTACGGCCGCATCTATGGCCGTCTGAACGGAGTGGACCTGGTGCTGGTGCCGCTGTTGGGCACTGGACTCATCCAACCGGTACAGTGCATTGGCGCGCTGGCTAATGGTACCTGCGCGGGTGCCGCTTCCGGCTCGAATCCCGCCACGGCCTTCCGTGTCGGCGTCAATGGCTTGACAGCACCCTTGCCGCCGGCCAGTCAGACCCTTCCGCAACCAGACTTTCCCGGCATCAACGACATCGCCGCTGGCGCGGGCGAGGCCTTGGACCCGAACTTCCGGCCCAACGTGGTGGACTCGTGGAGCGTCTCCTTCCAGCACCAACTGTCCCGCCAGGTCAGCATGGAGCTAGGCTATATCGGGCGGCACATCACCCACGAATACCAGCCCATCAACATCAACTCCGTTCCCTACATGATGACGCTGGGCGGCCAGCGCTTCGACAAGGCGTATGCCAACCTGGTGCTGCAATACTGTGGCGGCATCAATGGGCTTCGCGGCAGCGGTTGTGCTGCTAGCAGCGATTCGTACAAGACGGTGACGCCTCAGCCGTTCTTCGAGACAGCGCTGGCGGGTACCGGTTACTGCAATGGCTTCACGAGTTGCACTGCGGCGGTCGCGTTCAATGAAGGTGCCGCGAATGGTAGCGGCAACCTCGACATCCAGAACGTGTGGAGCCTGTGGAGTGATCTGGACAACGGCGGGTTCAACTTCCCGCGCAGCATGCTGAATACCCCGATTCCGGGCGCGCAGTTCGGTGCCAATGGGCAGCTCACCAGCGGTGTGGGAGTCAACGCTAGCCTAGGCTACGGCAACTACAATGCTGGGTTTGTCAGTGTCAAGATGTCGGACTGGAAGGGCCTGACCATGCAGACGAACTTTACTTGGTCGAAAGCCCTGGGTACCGGAGCGCTGGTGCAGGCCACCAGCGAGGACACCACAATCGACCCGTTCAACTTGCGCACTCAATACGGCTTACAGGGGTTCGATCGCACGCTGGTCTATAACCTGTTCATGGTGTACCAGCCCGTCTTCTTTAAGGAGCAGGGGGGATGGAAGGGCCGCCTGCTGGGTGGCTGGACCTTCGCGCCGATTTTCGTCGCCGGAAGTGGCTTGCCCATGACGCTGGGCACGGTCAACGGTGGCGGGCAGGCCTTCGGCGAGGGAGATTCGGTGAACTTCTTCGGCAATGGGGTTTCCGAGAATGCAATCCCGATCGGACCGATCCCAAGCAGTTCGGTGCACTACAACGTTACCTCAGCGAATGGTATCGGCACGGGTGGCTCACTGCCTGTCAATATCTATGCCAATCCGGCGGCTGTGTATAACTCGATCCGCCAGCCCATTCTGGGCTACGACACCCGCGACGGGGGAATCGGCGTGCTTCGCGGGTTGCCTTACTGGAACGTAGATTTCAGTCTCAAGAAAAACTTCAAGATCACGGAACGCGTCAGTTTTGAGGCGCAGGCCGTGTTCCTCAATCTCTTTAACCACGTAGTGTTCTACGATCCCGGTTTCGGAGGTACCCAGGGCAATGATTACCTCGACACCAGCAGTCCGAGTTCTTGGGGCACCTCGCCTGGCCAGGGCAATACTCCCCGAGCCATGGAGTTCGGGTTCCGCGTCAACTTCTGATCGAAGCAAGATCGGAGGTCTTATCGAAGGGCACTCGCATGAGTGCCCTTCTTTCTAGCTGTAATCCGATGAATGAGCACGCATTTGCAGAATGTTCCGCGGTGCGGGATCGGCACCCGTACCAGCGCGGCGTTGCCACTACCTCGCAACAACTACCTCGCGACTACCGGGTTCGAGGTCATAGCGGCTATGAGTGGCCTCACCAAGCCGTGTGTGGCGGCACAACACGGGGTTAGCGGATGGCATCCTTTCTCAGGAAGCAGGAGCAGACCAGTGAAAACGATAGGCATGCGAATGCAAATGTTAATGCCGTTGCTTTTCCTCTGCGCGGCAGTGTCTGTACGCCCGGCGTTCGGCCAAACAGGCGACCCGCCCGGACGAGTGGCACGCTTGAGCTATACGGAGGGCTCGGTTTCGTTTGAGCCGTCAGGAGAGGACACTTGGAGCCAGGCTTCGCTCAACTATCCGCTTACGACCGGAGACCGCCTGTGGACGGACAAGGGCGCGCGGGCAGAGTTGGAAACCGGCAACATCGCCATTCGCATGTCGGAGCAGACCGACCTCACCACCACCAACCTGACCGATCAGTTATTGCAATTGGGGCTGGCCCAGGGATCGCTGCGGATCACAGTTCACGAGCTTCGTTCCGGCAACCAAGTGGAGGTGGATACTCCCAGCGCTGCAGTGACAATTGTGCAGGCCGGCAGCTATCGCGTGGACACCTATCCTGACCAGAGCAGAACCCTAGTAACGGTGAGTAGGGGAGAAGTGCAGATCACCGGGAATAGCGTCAACGAGACTGTGCAGAGCGGACAGTCCATGATGTTGACGGGTACTAATCCGGTACAGGCCAGTGCGGTCAGCATCCCGGCTCCTGATAGCTTCGACGAATGGTGCGCTCAGCGCGATCTGAAATATCAGAATGCCCGTTCGAGGCAGTATGTCAGTCCGTACGTGCCCGGATATTACGATCTAGATGGCTATGGAAGCTGGACCACCGTAGCGGAGTACGGGCCGATCTGGTATCCGGCCGGACTAGCTGTGGGATGGTGTCCGTACCGCTACGGACGTTGGGCGTGGGTCGAGCCCTGGGGCTGGACTTGGGTGGACGATGCGCCTTGGGGATTCGCTCCCTTCCACTACGGGCGCTGGGTACAGATCGGACCGCGCTGGGGCTGGCTGCCTGGGCCGATAGCGGTTGCGCCGATTTATGGGCCGGCGTTCGTCGCCTTCGTCGGCGGTCCCGGATTCTCGGTGGGCTTTGGTGTTGGAGCCGTGGCAGCGTGGTTTCCGCTAGGCCCGGGCGAGCCATTCTTCCCCTGGTATCACCACAGTAATGGCTATCTGCAACAGGTGAACATCACCAACGTACGCAATATCAACGTAACCAACATCACTAACATTACCAACGTCAACAACATCCACTATCGCTATCAGACGGTGGCGACGACCGCGGTCAATGCGAATGCGTTTCGTAATGCCGAGCCGGTCGCACGCAATCTGGTCAAGGTCGATCCGCAGCAGTTGCGGCGGGCCCAAGTGATTCCTCATCCGGAGATTAACCCGACTCCGCGCGCCCTATTGGCGGGAGGTTCCCCAACTCGTCCGCCGGTAGCAGCGCAAAGACCGATGGTGGTGCAGCATGCGGCGGTCGTCAATCGGCCGGGAGAACCCGCAACGGCCCGAAGCAATGTCCCTGGGAACGCGCGGCCTAATGAAACCGTGAGGCCGAATGAAAATATTGCGCACACGCCGGCGCCGAATGAGCACGTACCGCAGCCTCCCAGCAGCAATGAGCGGGTGAGTCAGGCGAACGTCCCGCATGCGCCGCCGCAGGTCAGCCCGTCATCCGAGGTTCATGGCGGTCTGCCTCTCGACCGGCCTCCGCTGGTATCCAGGGCTCCGCCGCCGCAGGAGAAGCTTCCTTACGAGCAAAAGTTGCCGGCCATGGAACAACATCCCGGCCGTCCGCTGGAGCCGCAGCAGCGAGAGAACCTCCACGCCGGCAAGCCGGCCGGGCCGATGATGGACGCAGGAAGTTCCGCCGCACTCGGCTCCGGCGACGCGGGCGGCTCCGCCGCCTCATGCGCCGCCGGCGTCTCACGGCGAGCCGTCAAAGCACTGATCGAACCGTTTGCACCTGCGTGCCATCCGGGGTAAGACGCGGGGTGCGCGTTGTATTCTGAGTCGTACCGGGCTAACCTATCTTCATCTCACAGGAGGCGGAATTATGTTGCGTTATGCCCATTGGCTGCTCCTGTCGGCGCTGCTGTTTGTGGTCGCCACACCTCCGGACGCTGCATGCTGGCGGGAAAGACGAGCGGGTTCAATTCGGGCGCAGCATCGTGGTGGAGGAAGGCGAAGAAACCGGCGACGTCGTATGCATCGGCTGCTCAATCCGCATGATGGGCACCTGCGGCGATGTTGTCGCAGTAGGCGGGAGCGTCAGCATTGACGGAACTGTGAATGGTGACGCGGTCGCCATTGGCGGGGGCATGCATCTCGGTGAAAACGCATCGATTTCCGGCGACGTTGTCACGGTAGGTGGAGGGCTGTCGCGTCACCCGAACGCGGTAGTCAAAGGAGACGTCAATGTTCGGTCGGGCTCGTTTGTCTTTCTGGGATTGTTCCTCATACCGCTGATTCCGCTGGTCCTCATCGTTGCCTTGATTGTGTGGCTGGTGAAGCCGAACCGCCCGCGAGCGCCGATCCGAGCCTAAGCCGGATCGGGGTGGGGCACGGAATTCGGCAGTGCTCGGGTTGGCCTCGCAGGTTTTCGCACCAATCGCGAACAATCGAGGATATAATGAAGGCTTCCCGATAGCTTTCAGTGTTGTCCGCAGGCAGGGGCGCGATAGGAGAATAGGAGTAAACATTCTTTTCGCGATGTTGCCGTCCACGCCTCCAATCCGCCCGAAACCCAAGCCCAACCGCACGCCTGCGATCGTTGCGCTCTCGGTCTGCATCTTTTTCCTGTTCGCCATCATCTTTGCCCAGGCCACGTTCAACCTGACTTTCCTGCAACCGGACACCAGCGAAGAAACCATCATCTTTGCCGCCGTTTCGGCGCTGATTTTCCTGCTGTTCGTGGCGCTCACGTTCGTGCTGCTGCGCACGCTGCTGCGGCTCTACGTGGAGCGTAAAGCCGGCGCCCTCGGGTCTAAGTTCCGCAGCCACATGGTGCTGGGCGCCCTCCTGTTGTCGCTTGGGCCCGTCATTTTTCTGTTTCTGTTTGCTTATGGCTTGATGAACCGCTCGATCGAGAAGTGGTTCTCGCGGCCAGTAGAAGACGTGCAGTACCGCACCAATGTTATCGTGTCGCTGCTGACGCAATATGCGGCCACGAATGCCGATGCCGAGGCGCAGCGCATCGCTGCCACCCCGGAGGCACAGAAGTCCCTTCAAACCGGCAACTTCAGCTTCATGATGGACGAGTTCCGCCGCAGCGAGCTCACACTGCAAGGCGGCTTCGCCTTCGCTATCGTTGACGGCCGCGCAGAAGCCAGCTTTCATGCACCGGAGGCCTGGCCGCTCTTGCAGCAAACGCTGCCGAAGAAGGGAGCGTCCGGACAAGCACAGGCGTTTGAGGTCCTGGGCCAAACTTATGTTGTGGGCCGCGCGCGGGTCGCCAATGGTGAGATTCTGGTCGCCATGCCGCTGCCTTCAAACTACTCGGCCGTGCTGCGCGACCTGGAACAAAGCCAGCAGCAATATGAAGACCTTCGGGTGCAACGCCGCCGGCTGAAGCGCACCTACATGGGATTTCTGCTGCTGCTGACAGTGGCTGTATTGTTCGTTTCCACCTGGCTGGCGCTATATCTCTCGAAGATGGTGACCCGCCCATTGGTGGCGCTGGCCGAAGCCACTCACGAAATCTCGCGGGGGCGACTGGACTACCGGGTGGACGTGAAGGCGGGCAGCGAAATCGGCAAGCTGGTGGAATCGTTCAACCGTATGGCGGCGGACCTGGAGACCAGCCGCGCCAATATCGAGAAGTCACGCCGGGAGTTGGCGGACATGAATGTCCAGTTGGAACAGCGCACTCGGCACAGCGAGACGATCCTGGAGAGCGTTCCGTCGGGGGTACTCTCGCTTGATGCCACCCGCCGCGTGCTTCATTCCAATCGTGCAGCGCGCCGCTTGCTGCGGCTGGATGAGGACTCCGCCTCGTCGCGAAGAGACGCTGCACGACTTGTTCCCCGCGGACGTGGTTTCCGATCTCGAGCACCTTCTGCGCAAAGCTGATCGCATGGGAAGCACGACCAGCCAGATGGAGATCGTCACTGCGCGAGCTAATCTCAACGTGGCGATTACGGCGGCTTCGCTGGATTCAACCGGCCAATCTCCGAGTGCGGGCCGGCAGCGCATGGGCTACATCGTGGTGTTCGAAGACATCACTGACTTGCTACGCGCACAAAAGCAGACGGCGTGGCGCGAAGTGGCTCGCCGGATTGCGCACGAGATTAAGAACCCGCTCACTCCGATTGCGCTCTCGGCGGAGCGCATTCGCCGCCACCTGGAACGTGGCACGCCGCCCGATGCTGCTTCTCTCGACGTGATTCGCAACTGCGCCGAAACCATACGCTCGTCGGTGGAAACCGTGCGCTCCCTGGTGGATGAGTTCTCGACCCTTGCCCGCTTCCCCGCCTCGCAACCACGGCCATCAGAGATCAATTGCATCGTGAATCAGGCGCTGCTGATGTTCGATGGCCGGCTCGATGGTATACAAGTTCGCCGATTCCTGGCGCCCGACTTGCCGCGTGTGCAGGCTGACCCTGAAGCCATGAAGCGGGCCATTGCGAACCTGGTGGACAATGCCGCCGAGGCCATGCAGGACGCTCTGGTCAAGGAGATCCAAATCTCCACCCTGCTGCTGGGCGTACGTGACTCAGTGGAGATCGTGGTTGCTGACACTGGACATGGTGTCACCTCCGAAGTGAAGGAAAGATTGTTTCTGCCCTACTTCTCCACCAAGGGCCGCGGGACTGGCCTCGGACTCGCTATAGTCAGCCGTATCGTGGAAGACCACCACGGGTCCATTCGGGTGGAAGAGAATTCCCCCGTGGGAACTCGATTTATCGTAGAGTTGCCAGTGGCCCAGGAAATGGCTGCCAGCGCTGCCGAGCAAAATGCACACCATTCTGATCGTGGATGACGAGTCCCAGATTCGCAGCTCGCTGCAAGGCGTGCTGGAGGATGAGGGTTACAAGGCGCTACTCGCCGAAAGCGGCGAGGAGTGCATCGACACTCTGCGCCGCAAATCCGTCGACGTTGTCCTGCTGGACATTTGGCTGCCGGGAATCGACGGGCTCGAAACTCTGGAGAAGCTGGTAGAGAACGAGGACCATCCCGAGGTCATCATGATCTCAGGTCATGGCAACATTGAAACGGCGGTACGGGCAACCAAGCTTGGGGCCTTCGACTTCCTGGAAAAACCGCTGTCCATCGAGCGCACGTTAATCGTCCTGAAGAACGCGATCGAGGCCAAGCGGCTGCGCAGCGAGAACCTCGAGTTCAAGAAGCAGTTTCAGGCCAGGAGTGTCATCGTCGGCGACAGCATTCCGATGAAGGCGCTCCGCCAGCAGATTCGATCTGATGGCGCCCACCAACGGCCGGGTGCTGATCTACGGCGAGTCGGGCACAGGCAAAGAACTTGCGGCGCGGGCGCATTCATGCCCAGAGTCTCCGCAAGGACGCCATGTTCGTCGAGGTCAACTGCGCGGCCATTCCGGAAGACATGATCGAGAGCGAACTGTTCGGCCATCGCAAGGGCGCCTTTCCCGGCGCTGCTGCCGACAAAGAGGGCAAATTCCAAAAGGCCGACGGCGGAACGCTGTTCCTCGACGAAGTGGGCGACATGAGTCTGAAAACGCAGTCCAAGGTGCTGCGCACGCTCGACGAGGGCCGCTTTGCGCCGGTTGGCGAGGAAGAACCTGTGACCGTGGACGCGAGGGTCATCGCCGCTACCAACAAGGACCTGGAAGAGGAAATCTCGAAGGGTAATTTTCGCGAGGACCTGTTCTACCGGCTCAACGTGATTCCCTTTTACGTGCCGCCGTTGCGCGAACGCAAAGAAGACATCCCGCAACTGACGCGCTACTTTCTGCGCGAGTTTTCCAACAAATACGACCGGCGGCAGAAGGAAATGTCCGACGAGGCCCTGGAGGCCCTGGTGCGTTACTCCTGGCCGGGCAATGTCCGCGAACTGAGGAACTTGATCGAGCGAATTGTGATCATGAATCCGACGGTCAGCAAGCTAGAGCGCAAGCACATGCCCACCCTGATTTATCGAGACGGCGGACGCCGCACCATGGGCGATTTCTCCAGCCTTCACCAGGCCCGGGCCGCCTACGAGCGCGACTACATCCTGAAGAAGCTCGACGAAAATCATGGCAGTGTGAGCCGGACCGCGGAGGTGCTCGGCCTGGAGCGCAGCCATATGTATCGCAAGATGAAGGCCCTGGGAATCGCGGTGAAAGAATAATAGCGGATAGTGGTCAGGAGATAATGTATAGACTCCGAGTCCGAAGGTTGGTTTTCTGACTTTCTTATGAACAAGGCTGACACGTCTTGCACAACCCAACGTCCGGCTGTCTTGCGATGCGTCGCTCGAACGATCGGCCCGGCTGTCGCGCTGCTCATCGCGTTCTCATTCGCAGGTTCTACTGCCGCCTTTGCCCAAACGCCTTCGGCTGCGGACGAAATGAAGGCCGGAGTAGTGGCCTACAAGTTTTCGGATTACTCGGGTGCGGTGGAACACTTCAAGGCGGCGCTCGCTATCAACCCTGATCTGACGCAGGCGCGACTATTCCTGGCCACCGCCTACGCTCAGCAATATATTGCGGGGGACGAATCGGAGGCAAACGTCGCCATCGCGGAGCAGGCGATCGACCAGTTCAAGCTGGTCCTGAGCGACGACCCGAGCGAATTGGAGCGCTATAAGAGCGTGGTGCCCATCGCGTCCTTGAGCTTCAATCTCAAGCGCTTTGAACAATCTCGTGAATACTATGAGAAAGCCATTGGGCTCAAGCCGGAAGAAGCGCGCAACTACTTCTCTATTGCGGTAATCGATTGGACCGAAGCCTACAAGACGCAGACGAAGGCACGGGAACAGCTGGGCCTGAACGAAAGTGAAATGATCAGCAAGCCGGAGGCATGCGCTGCTCTGCGAGTCCAGAATCAACAAAAAGTCGAGGATGGAATTCAGCGTCTGCAGAAAGCGCTCGAACTGCAGCCCGATTATGACGATGCCATGGGTTGGATGAATCTGCTGTACCGCGAACGTGCGGAGTACGAGTGCGACGACCCCGAGGCCCGCAAGGCTGATCTGAAGGCGGCCGACGACTGGACCGACAAAGCGGTAGCGACCAAGAAGGCCAATGACGAGAAGGCCGCGGCCGAGAAACCGACGCCGAAACAGCAGCCGTGAGGTTGGAGTTAGCGCTCCGAGCTGGGATCAGGCTGCTCGACCTTCCCTGACATACGTTCCAGTTGCGTACGCCAGTCGGTCTCCTGCACGAAATCGCGAGAATCCCGCCAGCCCGGACGTACTTTCACGAACAGCTCGAGGAAAACCTTGGTATTGAGCAGGCGCTCGATCTGCAGCCGCGCCGCGGTGCCGATCTTCTTCAGCGTCGATCCCTGCTTGCCAATCAGGATGGCCTTCTGCCCTTCGCGCTCGCAATAAATCGTCGCTGCAACGCGCGTCAGCCGGCTGCCTTCTTCATATTGTTCGATCAGCACCGTCGTTGCATATGGCACTTCCTGCTCGGTGGCCAGCAAGACCTGTTCGCGGACGAGCTCGGCCACCAGGAAGCGTTCGGGCTGATCGGTGATCTGGTCTTTGGGGAAATACCTTGGCCCTTCGGGAAGCGCCTTGACCACCGCCTCCAGCAAGGTATCGAGACCCTGGCGTTTCATGGCTGAGATGGGAATGACCTCAGCGAAATCGTGCCGCTCTTTGTATTCGGCGATCAGGGGAAGCAGCCGCTGTTTGTCCAGCTTGTCAATTTTATTCAGCAGCAGAAAGGTAGGTTGGGCATTCTTCTTCACGATGTCGAGTACGAATTTATCGCCGGTCCCGAACTTCTCCGTGGCATCCACGATAAGCAGCAGCAGGTCACAGCCTTCGAGCGCGTCGTACACTTCCTTCATCATGCGTCGGTTCAGAGAGTTGATGGGCTTATGAACGCCGGGGGTGTCCACCAGCACGATCTGGCCTGCAGGACGTTTACCCTTGCGCTCGACGTTGACCATGCCTTGGATACGGTTGCGCGTGGTTTGTGGCTTACGGGTGACGATGGCAAGTTTCTCACCAACCAGCGCGTTCAGTAAGGTGGACTTCCCGGCGTTGGGACGCCCGATGATGGAGACAAATCCGGAGCGGAATGCCATGTCAGGAAGCCTGGACCTGACGGGGTTCCAAGCTGACGCGCACGCGGTCCACGCGGCGTTCGGTGGATTCGAGCACCTCGAAGCGGAGTCCATTTTCGTGGAAAACTTCTCCCGCCTTCGGAATGTGTCCGGCAAGTTCGCTCACCAGGCCGGCAATCGTGGTCGCTTCTTTTTCATCTGGCCTGACGCCCAGCAACTTCTCCAGCAGATCGACGTCGGTGTTGCCGTTGAAAACGTAGGATGTCTCACTCTCCTTCGTGATCTCGGCCTTTTCGTGCTCGTCACGGATCTCGCCCACGATCTCTTCGACCAGGTCTTCGATTGTAACCAGGCCGCCGACTCCACCATATTCGTCGATCACAATCGCCATGCGGATGTTGTCGCGCTGCATCTCGCGTAACAGTTCACTTCCCAGCTTTGTCTCGGGGACGAAGTACACGTCGGTTTTCATTAGGTCGCGAACCGTTTTTTGATGTGCCTCTACGTCAGGAACCTGCAACAGGTCTTTGGCATAGACAATGCCCTTGATGCGATCGATATCGCCCTCATACACCGGGACGCGGGAAAAAGGATGCTTCTTCACCAGGTCGGTAAATTCGGCGATTGTCATGATGGCGGGCACGGCGATGATTTTCGGGCGAGGCGTCATGACTTCACGGACGGTTTTGTTGCCGAACTCGACCACGGACTGAATAAGGTCGCGGTCGCTCTCCTCCAGAATGCCTTCTTCCTGGCCGGCTTCGATTAGTGCGTCAACCGCCTCCGATGGATGCTCCGGCTCCTTCTCCGGGTGTTCCTTCGAAAGGGACGTAACGGAAAGGGCAAAGCCCAGAATCAGCGTGACTGGCAGTGAAAGATAGATCAGCACTCGCAGCACCGGCACCCAATGCCTTAGCCATTCGCCCCGGGTGCGCACGAAAAACACATAAGGCAGCAGGCGATTGAAAATCACGATGATGAAAATGATGCTGACTGCCGCCTGCACCAGGTCGAGCACGACCCAGCGATTCTCCATGAACAGCACATACCCAATGAGCACACCGATACTCGCCATGCAGATTTGCGTCAGTACAGCCATGGAAAGCGCGGCCCGCTCGCGGCTGGCGTGCAGCCGAGGCTCAACGAACTCCTCGTAAGCATCGATGTTTTCTTGGAACTCGCGCGCCAGAAACTTGCCCATCTCGGCATGCAGGCGGTCGACGTACGACACCAATGTCAGCAGCGCCAACAGGACCAGCAGCAGAATGAATAACGGAAGGCTCATTTCCGGCTGCCTTGAGGTTTGCGAGGAGCGGAGCGCTTGCGGACTTTGGCGCTGCGTCTTTGTCCATTCGTGTGCGCGCGTTCGATTAATCCGTTGGGAAGGCCAAGTTGTTCTCGCAATTCGGTTTCGCGTGCTCGCATGGCGCCGTTGTCGACCTCGTGATCGTATCCGGCGAGATGCAACAGGCCATGCAGGATAAGAACCTTCAGTTCCGTCTCCGTCGAGTGGCCAAGGTCCGCAGCGTTGGCGGCGGCGATGTCGGCTGAAATCGCAATGTCACCGGCCAATTTTGGTGTTTGCGATGGAAAAGAAAGAACGTCTGTGGGCTTGTCCTTCCGGCGAAATCGGCGATTCAGCTCCTGCAGTTCGCGGTTTGAGGTGATGCGAACGTTGACTTCGCCGTCGAACCCAAGCGCGCGCCGGGCTTTTGCTGCAAACAAGCTCAGAGCTCGCACGCTCACTGCCGGGGTTTTGTGTTCCAGAACAATCACTTTCTTCTCAAGAACAAATAGGAGGGCATACAAGCCCTCCCACATCATGATAACAAGTCTCTATTCGGAGATGCGATTCTGCATCGGAGGTGGCGTTTCCGCGGGAGGAGCTTCCGCCAGCGGCATCTCGCATTCTGAGGCGGTCGGTAACGCTTGTCCGTTGCCATTGCGCGGAGACGCATACCCGTTTCCATTCTTCACTTCAAGCGTCAAAGAGAGCTGTTCGTTGCGTCCCTTGTAATCATCGTAGGCACGAATGATGCGCTGCACCAGGTGGTGGCGTACGACGTCGCCTTCGTCGAAGTAACAGAAGCGGATCCCTTCGACGTTTTTCAGGATATCGATCACTTCCAGCAAGCCGCTACGATTCGAGTTGGGCAAGTCAATCTGCGTGATGTCACCGGTGATCACCGCCTTCGAATTGAACCCCAGACGCGTGACGAACATCTTCATCTGCTCCGAGGTCGTGTTCTGCGCTTCGTCGAGGATAACGAACGCATCGTTGAGCGTCCGCCCGCGCATGAACGCGATGGGTGCGATCTCGATCACGTTCTTCTCCAGATAGCGGTCCACCTTGTCGGGTTCGAGCATGTCGTACAGGGCGTCGTACAGCGGACGAAGATAGGGATCGACCTTTTCCTGGAGCGTTCCCGGCAGAAAGCCCAGGCGCTCGCCGGCTTCCACCGCGGGTCGAGCCAGAACGATGCGGTTGACGCGCTTCGACACCAGCGCCGCAATTCCCATGGCGACGGCGAGATACGTCTTGCCGGTTCCCGCCGGGCCAACGCCGAACACCATGTCGTGTTTCTCGATCGCCTCGATATAGCGGCGCTGATTGATGCTCTTGGGCTGCACCGTGCGTTTGCCAAAGGAACGCTGCTTTCCGGCTTCCGCGAGTCCGCGTAGGGTCGCGGTTGAATCGGCAGTCAGGACGCGGATCATCGATCCGAGGTCGCCGTTGACGAATGTGAAGCCGCTGCGCAGCAGGTGCCGGTAGTCGGCAAAGACCTGCTCGGCACGGCTGACATCGCTGGCGGCCCCTGAGATCTCGATGGAATCGGGCTGCATGGCTACGGTGACATTCAAACCATCTTCCAGCAGACGCAGGTTTTCGTCGCGCGTGCCGAATAGGGTCTCGATGTTGGGGCTGATTTCGATGTTCTTCTTCATCTAGACTCGGAAGTGTGCCTCCAGAAAGCTGGCATACCGAAAACTGGCTGGACCACGAGCAGACCAACCACTTCGGTCTGACGTTTGGATCGCTGACAGTATTTTGGCGCGGGAAGGGAACTGCTGCCGGAAAGTTCGCCGAGGCGAAAAACTGCTCTCATTGCCGGTTAGCGTATCCCCGATTGGGGAAAGAGTCAATGGCACTGACGTACAAACTAGTACTCCCTGGGATACTTTTCAGCAACTTGTAACAATCCACCACTCCCGCTTGTTTAGATGGCCCGGGTCGGAAAAAGGAGCGCCGGCCACGGTCAACTACTGATGCCGATTTGCCCCGCGCGCGCGTCATCCGGTAGAATCAGTATTCGGCTCACGTCGAGATTTCTCACCGAAGGACCACAAGAGAGTATGGCAGACCATTTTTCGGCGCTCAAGCGTGCGCGCCAGACCGAGAAGAAGACTGCGCGCAACCGCGCCAACACGTCGCGCCTGCGTAGCGCCCTGCGCTCGCTGCGCGAGGCCATCGCAAAGGGCGAAAAAGAAGCCGCCCAGACCGCCTATCGGGCGACGGTTTCCGTCGTGGACAAGGGCGTCCAGAAGGGCGTTCTGCACAAGAAAACCGCCAGCCGCTACAAGGCGCGGCTCAGCGCCCGGGTGAAGGCGGTCGGAGCGAAATAGCGAGGATTCCACCAATACGAATCAATGCGGGCCAAAAGCCCGCCTTTCCGCTTTTAGGAGGTTCTTGTTTTCACCACGGAGGCGCGGAGAACACGGAGGAATACTGCCTTCTAAATTCTGTGTTCTCCGTGTCTTAGTAGTGAAAAAGGCTACTTCCCAACCGCCTCGCTCTGCGGCTTCCACCGCAAGATCGGCTTACGAGCAGCCATCGTTTCATCGAGCCGCGAAATCCGGGTGTTGTGCGGCGCATCGAAGATGATCTCCGGATGCTCCCGGGCCTCCTCAGCGATGTCCTTCATCGCTTCGATGAACATGTCCAGCGACGCCTTCGACTCACTCTCCGTAGGCTCGATCATGAGCGCCCCCGGGACCACCAAGGGGAAGCTTACCGTATAGGGATGGAATCCGTAGTCGATCAGCCGCTTGGCGATGTCGCCGGTCTTGATGCCCTTCGGCGTCTGCAAGCGATCGCTGAATACCACCTCGTGCATGGTCGGCGTCTTGTAGGGCAGGTCGTAGCTGTCCTCCAGCCCTTTGCGAATGTAGTTCGCGTTCAGCACGGCATCTTCCGTCGTCTGTCGCAGGCCGTCCGGCCCATTGGCCATGATGTATGCCAACGCGCGCACATGCATCCCGAAATTGCCGTAGAACATGCGCACCCGTCCAATCGACTGCGGCCGGTTGTAGTCGAAGCCCAAGGAGCCATCGGGCTTAGTTACCAGCGCGGGTACAGGCAGGAATGGCTCAAGAATCTTCTTGCAAGCTACGGGACCTGAACCCGGTCCGCCTCCGCCGTGCGGCGTCGAGAAGGTCTTGTGCAGATTCAGGTGCATCACGTCGACGCCGAAGTCTCCGGGACGTACCTTGCCGACCAGCGCATTCATGTTGGCGCCGTCCATATAAAGCAGCGCCCCCTTGGCGTGCAGCACGTCGGCAATCTTGTGGATCTCCTGCTCGAACACTCCCAGGGTGTTGGGGTTGGTCAGCATTAGTGCGGCGACATCTTCGTTGACCTGGGCTTCCAACGAGGCGATGTCCACCATGCCGGCGGCATTCGATTTTAGGTTCTCGACGGTATAGCCGGCCATCGCCGCGGTCGCAGGATTGGTCCCGTGTGCGGAGTCCGGGATGAGAATCTTCTTGCGCGGATTCCCCTGCGATTCCAGATAAGCGCGCACCAGCAGAATTCCCGTCAGCTCGCCATGGGCGCCGGCCGCGGGCTGCAAGGTGATGGCATCCATGCCGGTGATCTCCATGAGCTGCACCCGCAGCATCTGCTGGATGAGCAATGCGCCCTGCGAAATGCGCTCAGGCTGATACGGATGCGCTTCGGCCAAGCCTGTAAGTCGCGCGACATACTCGTTCACGCGCGCGTTGTACTTCATAGTGCACGATCCCAGGGGATACATGCCGTGGTCGACCGCGTAGTTCCAGGTGGAAAGCCGGGTGAAGTGGCGGATAATTTCGATCTCGCTGACCTCGGGCATGTGGCCGAGATCTTCGCGCGCCTGGTCGCCCAGCAGCCTGGCTGGATCGACGTCAGGCACATCGAGCGGGGGCAACTGGTACGCCTTCTTGCCCGGTGACGATCGCTCGAAAAGCAGCACTTCGTTCTGGCTGATGTGGGTGGTGGCCTTGCGGATCTTCTCGTTCCAGTTCACAGCGCCACCCCCTTCGCAGCCGCGTCAATCGACGCTTTGGTCGTGGTCTCCGTGCAGCACCACAGCGAGGCGTTGCCCAGCTCGGGATAAAGCTTCTTCAGCGGAAAGCCGCCTATGATGCGCTGTCCGAGCAGCTTGTCATTGACAGCGTAGGCATCGGTTTTGGTTTGGATGACAAACTCGTTGAAGCGCGGGGCGCCTTCAAACAGCAGCGCTGCGCCGGCCTTCTTGAACTCGCCGGCGGCATAATGCGCCTTCGCCAGGTTCTGCTTCGCCAGCTCCTTCAAGCCTTCCCGGCCGTAGACGGCCATGAAGATGCAACACATCAGCGCCACCAGTCCTTGATTGGTGCAGATGTTGGACGTCGCCTTCTCGCGCCGGATGTGCTGTTCGCGGGTGGAAAGCGTCAGTACGAATCCGCGCTTTCCATTGCGATCGCGGGTTTCGCCGACCAGGCGGCCAGGCATCTGACGGACAAACTTGTCCCGGGTGGCAATTACACCGCAGTAGGGTCCGCCGAAGCCCAGCGGCACGCCGAACGATTGCGCTTCCATACCCACGATGTCGGCCTCGGCCGGGGGTTTCACGATGCCCAGCGAAACCGCCTCTGCGATGGAGACGATGAGCAGCGCGCCTTTCTTGTGAACGATCGCGCCGACCGCCGCGATGTCTTCGAGGGTGCCGAAGAAGTTCGGCGACTGGATCAGCACGCCTGCCGTCTCGTTATCGATCGCTTTGTCTAGCGCTTCCAGATCGACGCGGCCGTTCTTCAGGTAGCCGACGGTAGATATCGGCATGCCCTGGTAGCGCGCGTAAGTGGTGATGACCTCGCGATATTCCGGGTGGACACTGGTGGCGACAACGGATTTGTGCCTTCCGGTGATCCGGGCCGCCATCATCAGGGCTTCGGCAGCGCCGGTCGAGCCGTCGTACATGGACGCGTTAGCCACATCCATGCCCGTCAGCTCGCAGATCATGGTTTGGAACTCGAAGATGGATTGCAGCGTGCCTTGCGCGATCTCAGGCTGATAAGGCGTGTAGGCGGTGAAGAATTCGCCGCGCGACACCAGCGAATCGATCACTACCGGCCGATAGTGCGAATAGGCGCCAGCTCCGAGAAATGTGGCGTAGCCTTGCGCACACTCGGTCGCGCGCTGGCGGAAGAATTCCACGATCTCGCTCTCGGCGTAGGCACGCGGAATGTTGAGATCGCGTTTGAGGCGATATTCCGCGGGGATGGCCGCGAACAGATCGTCGATGGATTTGGCGCCGATCTCGCGCAGCATGACCTCGCGGTCGGATTCAGATTTCGGAAGATAGCGCATCGGTTCTTGTAGCTTTCCTGGGCGACTTAGGACTGCTGTGTATCAGAGCACGACTTCAGTCGGGCCGGAACACGGCATTTGTTTTTGTCATCCCGAGCCGCTTTAGTCGGCGAGGGAACAGTTTTTGAGGAACCTGTTATAGCGTTCGCGCGCTCCCGGATGCAGACCGGGCGATCACTGTGGCGAGCGTCCTTCGCGGTGGCGGCGCAGGTCTTCCAAGATGGCTTCCACAGTAATTTCCACGCGATCAAGCCGATGTTCGTGGGCCATGATGACCTCATGGTCACGCTGCACGGAGTTCGCCAAAAGTGTCGCGGCTTCGCGAAGCTCCCGAGCGGACTCACGGTCTTCCTTGGCCGCCTCACGCAGTTCGCGGATATCTTCCGTATTCTTAAGCGTGCTGTCGTACAGCCGCCCCAGCGCCTTCCAGAACTCGTCGAAATTCGTGAAATCCATAGTTCCCGCCTCAGTGTCCGGCCTCTTCGGCGACGAACTTTTCGTAATCGCCAACCGACAGCAACTGGTTTGCCTCGTTCGGGTCCTTAAGCGTGACCTTAATCATCCAGGCGCCATGCGCGTCCTTGTTGACCTGCTCGGGCGAGGTGTTCAGCGCCTCATTCACCGCCGTCACCGTGCCAGACACGGGCGCAAACAAGTCGGAGACAGCCTTTACCGACTCAACCGTGCCGAAGGTTTTTCCGGCAGTGATCTCAGATCCAACCTTGGGCAGCTCGACGAACACGATGTCGCCGAGAGACTCCTGGGCGTGGTCGGTGATACCGATGGTGCCGGTGTTGCCGTCCACTTTCAGCCATTCGTGTTCTTTGGTGTACTTGTAGTCAGCGGGATAAGCCATATGACTGCCTCCTTCATCGCCGAGCGGACATCGGCAAGATCAAACAAAAATTAAACTCGTCTTCCTCGACCTAGTTTGGATGCTTCTGCGATTTCTACCTCTCCGTCCGCCCGCAAATCTGTCGAGTCCACAGCAGAACTAGAAACCAACGGCCTCATCCGCAGAAGGACCGTAAATGGCCGGAACCGGTTGCTCGTTCAGGCGCAAATAAACGCCAAGTTGGGCACGGTGATGCACCAGGTGATTGAGGAACATCTCGCGGTAGGCCAGGAAACGGGAGCCTGCGAAAATGACTTTACCTTGCATCGTCAGTTTCCAGTTATCGTTCCATGCGCCTTCAGGCAAGCTGGCCAGCGCGTTCCGGGTCTTGGCTGCGCCTTTATCAAGAACGCTGACCAGTTGGGCGGCCGATTCCAGAGGCACACGCTCGAAGCCGCCCTGCGAGAAGTCGAACTCCGGAGTCGTCAGGATAGTTAAGCCGAGGCCGGGGAGCTGGGCCACGTGAGGCGCGAGCCGTCCCAACGGCATCGACTTCGGATGGGGAGCAAATTCTGGCTTGTCTGCCGGAACGCGTTCCAGTGTGGTGCGTGTCTTCTTAATCTCTTCATCGAATTCAGCCAACAAGAACTCGTTGATGGTCATCGGACCCCCATTCGTTTCAGGACTTCTTGGGACGCTTGTAAAACGGCGTCGGAACTACCTTGCACTTCACCGGCTGGTTCCGGATTTGCACTGCCACCTCGCTGCCGATCGCCGAGTGCTCGATCGGCACGTAGGCCAGCGCGATGTTCTTTTTCAGGAATGGCGCATACGAACCACTGGTGACATAGCCGATCTCTTTGCCGCGCGGGTCGAGCACCTTGTAATCGTCGCGCGGAATGCCGCGATCCACCGACTCCAGACCGACCAGCGTGCGCTTGATGCCGTCGGCCTTGGCGCGCTCCAGCGCGGCGCGGCCGACGAACTCGCCCTTCTCCATCTTGAGGAAGCGCTCCAGTCCTGCCTCCCACACGTTGATGGTCTCGGAGATCTCGTGTCCGTAGAGCGGCAGCTTGCCTTCCAGGCGAAGCGTGTTGCGAGCGCCCAAGCCGCAGGGCACGATACCGAATTCCTTGCCCGCTTCCAGGACCGCGTTCCAGACGCGGGCACTGGTGGCCTCGTCGGTCGGCACGTAAATCTCAAAGCCGTCCTCTGCCGTGTAACCGGTGCGCGCGATCAAAATGTTGGGCAGCCCGCAGACCCTTCCGTGGGTGAACCAGTAGAACTTCACCTGCGACAGGTCCGCATCGGTCAGCTTCTGCAGCGTGTCCACGCCCTTCGGGCCCTGGATCGCGATCTGTGTGAAGTTGTCGCTCAGGTTCTCGGCCTTACTGTCGAACTGCCGGGTGTTGTTCGTTACCCAGTTAACGTCCTTCTCGCGCGTGCCGGCATTGATCACCAGCATGTAGTCGTCTTCGCCGAGGCGGTGCACGATGACGTCATCGACGAACGTTCCCTGCGGATAAAGCATCGCCGAATAGCGGCACTGGCCGATGGCCATCCCCGCGGCGTCGTTCATGGTGATGTGTTGCACCGCGGCGAGTGCCTGCGGTCCTGAGACGCGAATGTCGCCCATGTGGCTGACATCGAAGACGCCGACGGCGTTGCGGACCGCCAGGTGCTCCTTCATCAGGCCGCCCACAGGGGGGTATTCGACTGGCATGTCCCAACCATTGAAATCGACCATCTTGGCGCCCATCTGGCGATGGACAGCATTCAAGGCAGTCTTGCGGAGGGGCGTGGCCGCCACGGTCTCAGAGGACAAACGGGAATCCTTCGGCGCACAGAGCGCGCAAATGAGGTTGGTGTAACTAAGTA
The DNA here is from genome assembly GCA_963782275.1 of uncultured Acidobacteriaceae bacterium. GTDB lineage: Bacteria > Acidobacteriota > Terriglobia > Terriglobales > Acidobacteriaceae > Bog-257. The sequence continues at coordinate 1,391,580 of CAWAJA010000022.1, forward strand.
CCGTATCATGCGCGAAATTCGGGGGTCAACGCAACCACAGCGGTCGGGACAGAATGCTGTCCCGACAAGCAAATTAATTTCCAACGCCTCTGCTTGGCAGGAAAATTCCTGTTACGAAGGTACATGTCCTTCCCGTTTTGGCATTGTACTTTCGTAACAGCTTGGAACAGCCTTTGTCACAGACCAGCGCAGCATCATTCCGCTATAGATATGACCAGGTGGTGCTGCAATGGGAACCTGGCCCAATTCTGGAATTCCCGTCCTGCCTTGCGCAATTCGTCTGACTTGCTTCCGCGCCGTGTCCTTCCTGCTGCTGGTCCTCCTTTTGCCGCGCCACGCGCTGACTCAGGACGGCTCTTCCGCCCTGAACGGTGTTGTCGAGGACATTACGGGAGCGCGGATCGCCTCGGCGGCGGTGACGGTGGTCAATCCGGAAAACGGTTTTCACCGCGAGACGGTGGCCGACGCCGCAGGGACTTTCAGCTTTGGCATGTTGCTTCCCGGCCGCTATGTCGTAATCGCCTGGGCCAAGGGAATGGCAAATCAAACCGCCAGCGTTGAACTCTACGTCGGGGGAGTCGAACAGGTGCAATTGCGGCTGGCGCCCGCGGGGCGAACGGAAATCGTCAACGTAAGTGATCAACCGGAGACCATAGAAACGCAAGACAGCGGCGTGTCCCACGTGATTCCGCAGCAGGCGATTGCCAGTTTGCCGCTCAATGGCCGCCGCTTCGCCGATCTCGCGCTGCTCACCCCCGGCGTGACCCAGGATCCACGCAGCCTCACCTCAAACTCCAACGGTGACTTGGCGTTCGGTGGCATTCGCGGCTTCCAGAACAACTTCCTGGTGGACGGTGCCGACAACAACAACACCTTCTACGCGCAAGCGCGGGGGCGCTACCGCGCCCCGTATCAGTTCAGCAATGAAGTCATCAAGGAGTTCCGCGTTTCGTCGAACTCCTACAGCGCCGAACTCGGCCGGGCCGGTGGCGGGGTGTTCAACGTGGTGACCAAGTCAGGCAGCAACGATTGGCATGGCAGCGCGTTCTATTACCTTCGCGACCGCGACTTCGACGCGCAGCAGGCGTTCGCCACCTGCAAGCCCGACGATCGCCAGCAGCAGTTCGGTGGCACTTTGGGGGGACCGATTCGCAGAGACCGCTTCTTTTTTTATGCAGGCTTTGACGAGAATCTGTTAACGGTCCCCTCCATCATGCAATTTGCCAACGGCGCTAGCAGCGTTGTTCCGCAGCCGACCGACTACGACCGCACCGACAAGCAACTGGTAATGGCCGCGGCGCAGCAGTTGAATACAATGGCCGGCGCCTATCCCACCACCATGCAGGGCAACGCTGGATTCGCCAAGCTGGACTACACCTTCTCCCAGAAGCAAGTAGCGTTTGTGCGTCTCAGCACTTCACGCTATACCGGGACGAATAACGTGTTCTTCGATCCGTCCAGCCAGCTCACCAGCTACGCCGAGAGCGAAAACGGAACTGAAGATGTGCGGACCGAGAGTGCAGCCGCTTCGCTGGTGAGTGCCTGGACCAACAATCTGGCTACCAATCTGCGGGCGCAGTTTTCCCGCGACTTGCAAGAATCGATCGCCAACTCTGACCAGCCCCTGACCAAGATCTACAACCTCGTAGCGGGCTTCGGCCGCTCCAGCATGCTGCCCCGCGACACCCGCGAGCATAAGCTGAATATCGCTGACACCGTCAGTTACCACACCGGACGAGTGCAATGGAAGTTTGGCGGAGACTTCATTCAGGCCTGGATCTACAACTACTACCCATCGATGTTCGGAGGCGAGTACTACTTCGACGATGTGAAGGTCAATCCCTGGACGTACGCGCCTATGAAGTATGGCGAATCACTGACTCCACTCCGCGCCTACGCCCATGAGGTGCCACGCTATTACATGCAGAGTTTCGGCACCGCGGTGTCCCATCCCAATACCCGCTTCTACTCCGCCTTCATGCAGGACGCGATACGAATTACCCGCAGCTTCACCCTGAACGTTGGACTCCGCTACGATCTGCAAACTTTCGAGCCGGGACCGCTGATGAGCAATCCGCTATATCCGCCGTCCGGCAGAGTGCCAGACAACACCAACAACTTTTCTCCTCGGGTAGGATTCTCTTACTCCCTTGGCGATCGCAAGCCGCTGGTCCTGCGCGGAGGAGCTGGTATTTTCTACACGCCCATTCCCGCCATCTACGCGTCACAAGTTGCCACCAAGAACGGCACAACGCAAAGCCAGCTTTTCCTGGATCTCATGCAGCCGGCACAGGCACGCCTGTTTCCCACATATCCCAATCCACTGGTGAACTGTCCCGCGGGCGCGCTGGTGTGCACGCCTCCGCCATCAGTCGCAAGCCTGTTGACGACACAGGTTTCGGCCTTCGCACCGAACTTTCAGACGCCGTACGTCGAGCAGGCGAACCTGACCCTGGAAAAGGACCTCGGCGCGAAGATCACGGCTTCGGTCAGCTATCTCTATGTCCACGGAGTCCATCTGATTCGTTCCCTGGATGTCAATCTTCCCAAGCCCACAATCACCGACTATCCGGTTTACAACGACGACGGGTCGGTATTCCTCGGCATGGACCAGGTTGCCTCGTTCGCGACGTGGCAGACCACGCGTTCGGTGGCCTGCCCCTATCCGCCCTGCATCAACGATGTGCAGAGGCCCGACCCGAGGCTGGGAACAATCAATTCCTTCGAGAGCGCTTCCAGCAGCGTTTACAACGGCATGACGATTTCTTTGAAGCGCCAGATCAATCAGGGTATCTTCTTCCGCATCGCCTACACCTTTGCCAAAGCCATCGACGACGGTCAGGATGCGCTGGTGGTGGGGCGTCCCGGCAATGTCCAAAATGCATACGCCACCTCTCTGGAGCGCGGACTCAGTGTCACCGACCAGAGAAATCGCTTCCTGGCGGCAACAGTTGTGGAGCCTCGTCCACTCCAACTCGGCAACTCGCTGCTGAATGCCCTGGCGAACCACTGGAAACTCTCCAGTGTGATTACCTTCGGTTCCGGCCGCCCCTACAATGCAACCATGGCGGGCGACGCCAATCAGGACGGCAACACCTACAACGACCGGCTGCCCGGGTACAAGCGAAATGCATTCATCGGTCCCAACTACTTCACCACTGATGTTCGAATCATGCGCACGCTAAAGATGGGCGTTCGTGCTCGACTGGAACTTCTCGCCGAATCCTTCAACTTGACCAATCGCGTTAACAGCCGGGTGATCATCAGCGACGACGGCTTCTATAATTCAGCCGGCCAATTCGTCGCCTACTCAACCAAGGTGGCAGGAAAGACGTATCCCGGCCAGTTTCAGATCAATTCTCAGTTCCTGCTGCCTACCAGCGCCTACGCGCCACGGCAGGTCCAACTATCGATAAGGCTCAATTTTTGAATTAGATACAAGCGATAGCAGCACTTTGGTGCAGAGCTTGGATCGCTCTTTAGTCTGGCCCTGTAAAGATAGTCTTTGCTTGACTTCCCTCCGTAACACTGGGATAACTAGATGTCCCTTCGGACGAGTTTGGGGGTGTTTGCTGTTTGGCGGAAGTTCGCATTCAAGAAGGTGAGTCTTTAGAAAACGCCTTGCGGCGTTTTAAGCGAAAGGTCCAGCAAGAGGACATCATCAAGGAAGTGAAGCGTCACTCCTTCTACCTCAAGCCGGGCGAAAAGAAGCGCGTCAAAGAAGCGCTAGCGCGCAAGCGCAGCCGCAAAAAGGCACGTAAAGAGCAGGACTAATTCACGGTCGGGCCGCTGTCCCTATGGCGGCCCTTAGTTTTTCCCAATCCTGGTTGGGAAATTTCATCCGGCCGTACGCAGTCTTAACAGTCGTAACCACGCGCTTGCGTGTGGCGGGCCGAACCCAGGGAGATGTACCTGAGCACTGGAAATTTGTGGCTGGCGGCTAGGACGCTCAGTCCGGTCCCGCTGACAGTTGCGATTTCACCCCCTCCATGGCTTGGGATCGCGGGCTGAAGGGAGCAACTCTCCATGGAATTCCAGGACAAGATTCTAAAGTGCATTGACTGCGGCGCCGACTTCATCTTTACAGCCGGAGAACAACTGTTCTTCCACGATAAAGATTTCAAGAACGAACCCAAACGCTGCAAGGCCTGCAAGGCGAAACGCCCCGTTTCAATGGGAACTGCCACCCAAGGCCTTCGTCCCAGAGTGGAAACCCGGACCAACTGTTCTGCCTGCGGTAAGGAGACCACCGTCCCCTTCAAGCCAAACCAAGGCCGGCCAGTCTTCTGTCGGGAGTGCTTCCAGCAACGACGAACTGCTGCCTCTGCTTGATTACCTTTCGATAGTGACCCAACGCCACATGCGATGGACACGAGGGACTCTTGCGCCCCGGGGTGACCTATCTTCGACGGCCGCTTCATGCAGTGCTAGGCTTGTGGATACGGTGCCGAGTTGCAGGCAATTGGAACTGGCCCCTCACAAGTTGACTAATCTCATGTTCCCTCTGCGCCGAAATAATTTGTCACGAGTGACACTTCCGTGCAACGCGTTAATCGCCATACTGTTCATCGCCGGCATGGTAACGACGGCGATCGCGGCCGAAACCGCGCCAACGGTGAGCGTTTCCTGGAATCCAAGTCCAATCAAGGTCGGCTCACCCTGTCTTTTCAAGGTCCAGTTGGCAGCGGTTCCTACGAGCGTAAAAGGAAAATGGCAGGGCCACGATGTCGTGTTTTTCTCCACAGGCAAGCGGCATATCTGGTATGGGCTTGCCGGCGTCGATGTCGAGGCCGCTCCTGGAAGCTACAAACTGGAACTGGAAGTCACCATGCCGGATGACCAGGTGATGAGCGTCGTGAAGGACATCCAGGTTCGACCCTCAACTTACAAGACGGTAAAACTCAGCGTGCCCGACCGCTTCGTGCAGCCTGATCCTGAAGCCCTGAAGAAGATTGAAGCTGACAAGGAACTGAAGAAGAAGGCGTTTGCCCACGAAATTCCAGAGCCCGAATGGTCAGGGCCTTTCCGCTCTCCGATCGACTCTACGGTGTCGGAGGCGTTTGGCGTGCGGCGCACCTTCAACGGTAAACTCGCCAGTATTCATCGCGGGCTGGATTACCACGCGAAGCCGGGCACGCCTATTCTGGCTGCGAATGCTGGTACCGTGGTACTGGCTCGGCGATCTCTTCTACGAAGGTAATTGCGTGATCATCGACCACGGCCAGCAATTCATGACCTTGTACATGCACCTGTCGCGAATCCAGGTCGCAGAAGGCGAGAAGAGTCAAGGAAGGTCAGGAGATCGGTTTGAGCGGGGCGACCGGCCGGGCAACTGGGCCGCACCTACATGTGGCTGTGCGCTGGCAGGGTGCCTATCTCGATCCAGCGCAACTCTGGACTTTATCGCTCCCCACTCTGCCGTAAGAGTCGCTCAAGAATCTAGAGCGCTTCTTTGCCCGCGGTGGCTGAATGCTGCGAGCTGGAGTGGTTCGTGTGAGGCACCTTCCGGGTCTTCGACGTGTGTGGTTGGACGCCCGCTTTGTGGTCCTGGTGAGTAATGAGCAGCGACTCGAGCTGACGCAGCAGTTCGTCGGTATTGACCGGCTTCACCAGCAGCGAATGCGCTCCCTCAATCTGCCATTCATTGCCCAGCGACGGATAGGCAGTGAGGATCGCCGTGGCCGGGTCATACGGTTGCTGGCGTGCAGTGCGAATTACCTCGTATCCCGCAGTCTCGCTCTCCATTCGCATATCGGAGATGACCATTTCGAAGATGCCCGTTCTTCATCTTGCGTTCGGCTTCTTTGGCGGACGCTGCCGTGTCAACTTCGAAGCCATTCATTTCCAGAACGGCGCGGAGGGTAAGCAGAATTGCCAACTCATCATCCACCAGCAAAATGCGACGTTTCATGGGGAACTCCAAGTGTCGAGTGTCGTAGGGGCCCTGAGGTAGTCTGTTGCTAGATGCAGATTCCCTCGTCTTGGGTTGCGGTCGTGGATTTGCATCCCGGCTGCACCACGTTCTTGCACCCAGTATAATCGCTTCGTGGCGACTTATCATGTGGAGAACTTCGGATGCCGCGCAACCCAGGCTGATGGCGCGGCCATCGAGCGCCAGTTACTCGACCGCGGCATGGAGCGTGCCGGCGCGGCCATTGAGGCCGAAATCGTTGTCCTGAATACCTGCACCGTGACGGCGTCTGCCGACCAGGACGCGCGCGCCTCCATTCGCCGCATTCATCGCGAGAATCCCGAGGCAAAGATTTTGGTTACCGGCTGCTATGCGCAGCGCGCTCCCGAAGAACTGTCGGCGCTGCCCGGCGTCAGCCTCGGTGATCGGAAACTCTCACAAGCATCAACTTGCCGACTACGCTGCGCCGCCGGCGACGCGTGCCGGATTTGTTCCGCTTGGCAGCAGATCGGCAATGGCGATTCGCAAGCTGATCGTCGGCGACATCTTCGCCCACACCGAACTGATGGCCGCCCCGGTGTTCGACGCGGATTCTTTCGTCGAAGACGCGCCCCAACCTCAAAGTCCAGGACGGCTGCAATAATCGCTGCTCGTTCTGCATCATTCCCGTACGTACGCGGCAGGAGCCGCTCGCTGAAGCTGGAGCAGGTGCTGCGCGAAGTGGACGCGTTGGTCGCCAACGGCTATCGCGAGATCGTGCTGTCGGGCATCAACCTTGGACGCTGGGGGCGCGACCTTGTCGCCGCGCATGAACTTCGCCGCTATGCTGCGTGCGATCCTCGAACAGACGGCGATCGAGAAGGTTCGCATCAGCTCGGTCGAGCCGATGGACTGGACCAACGAGGTGATCGAACTGGTCGCGTCGTCACCGCGCATCGCCAAGCACGCGCATGTGCCGATGCAATCCGGCAGCGACCGCATTCTGCGCCGCATGCACCGCAAGTATCGCCCGTGGCATTACGCCGATCGCATCGAGCGCATCCGCCGCGCCATGCCCGACGCGGCCATTGGCGCCGATGTCATGGTTGGCTTCCCCGGCGAAACAGATGACGACTTCGAGCAGACGCGCGCGCTGATCGAGCGCCTGCCGTTCACCTATCTGCACGTGTTCACCTATTCGTCGCGTCCCGGGAACGCCGTCCGCCGCAATGCCGGACCAGGTTCCGGTGCAAATCGCCCGCGAACGCAACCGCGTGCTGCGGGAGTTGGCAGCGCAGAAGAAGCGCGAGTTCATGCAGTCGTTCGTCGGCCGCGAACTGGAAGCGATCACGCTCACGCACTGCGACGGCGAGTTCACCGAAGCGCTGACGGACAACTATCTGAAGCTGCGTGTTCGCGGCGCACGAATGCCAACCAGCAGCTTGCTGCGAAGCATGATTGAAGCGGTCGCAGAACGACCGCTTGCTCGGCATCGCTGTCGATCATTTCCAGCCGCTGTTTCCGCGTAGTCCCATGCTATACTTCGTCCATACTGCAGTTACCCGGAGGATTGTATCGACAAACGTTTTATCCGCACCAACGAGCGTATTCGCGCACGCGAACTTCGCGTGATCGATGATGAAGGCAACCAGCTTGGTATCATGACGCCTTACGAAGCGCTCAAGATTGCCCGCGAGAAAACCCTCGACCTGGTAGAAGTTTCGCCCACCGCCCAGCCTCCCGTGTGCCGCATCATGGACTACGGGAAATACCTGTACCAGCAGGAAAAGCGCGAGCGCGAGGCCAAGAAACACCAGCACCAGATCACGGTCAAGGAAGTCAAGTTCCGCATCAACGTGGACGATCACGACTACGACACCAAGAAGAACCACGTGCTGCGCTTTCTCGCCGAAGGCGACAAGGTGAAGGCCACCATCTTCTTCCGCGGGCGCGAGATGACGCGCCAGAGCCTGGGCCGCGGCATTCTGGAACGCTTGATCACCGACCTTGGCGACAAGGCGATCGTGGAGTTTCGTCCGCGGCAGGAAGGCAACACGCTGCACCTGATCCTGGCTCCGCCGAAGGCGCAGGCCTCCGGCCAAGCCGCACAAAGCGAGGCAAAGCCGCACGCCCCGAAGCCCGCGAAGCCCTCCGCCGCAACGGCAGCCGCCGCCGCAGCAACAGCAACGCAGTAGTTCCTTGACCGCGGATTTTCACGGATAACACGGATCATTTTCTTTGCCTCTTATTCGATCCGTGTTCATCCGCGAAAATCCGCGGCTAAGAAATTCTTGTCTTCTTCCGTGCCTCTGTGGTGAACGGTACTGTCGCTGGCGAGCGTTCCGCGTTTATGTTGTAATAGAAGGACACTATGCCGAAGCTGAAGACTCATAGCGGAGCGGCCAAGCGCTTCAAGAAGACAGGTACGGGCAAGATCAAGCGCGGACACGCGTTCAAGCGCCACATCCTGACTTCGAAGGGCACCAAGCGCAAGCGCCAGCTCGATACCGACGTGATGCTTGACAAGGCCGACGTGCCCAAGATCAAGCGCATGATTCCCTACTAAGCCGCATGGTGCGGCACCCGGCGCGCGTCACAACGGCGACGGGCAACAGCGTGTGAAGAGGCGAATCCGGCCCCTCGTTGTAGCGAGCGTGGTCAACTACCTTGCCTCCAGCCGCTTAACGATTTGAAAAAGGAGCAACATGCCTCGCGTAAAACGTGGTACCAAGCGCCGTGCGCGCCGCAAAAAGATACTGGAGCGCGCCAGTGGCTATTACTTAACAAAATCAAAGCTGTACCGGCAGGCGAAAGAGTCGGTCGAGCGCGGGCTGAAGTTCGCCTACAGCGGCCGCAAGCAGAAGAAGCGCCAGTTCCGCTCGATCTGGATTGTGCGCATCGGCGCCGCCGCCAAGCTGAACGGCACTCAGCTACAGCAAGTTCATCAACGGCCTGAAGAAGGCTGGCATCGAGCTGGACCGCAAGATCCTCGCAGATCTGGCGGTCAACGATCCGGCTGGGTTTACGGCGCTGTGCAAGCAGGCGCAAGCCGCCACGGCATAGTCCGCCCATCCCAGCAATAAAGCAGTGAAGTCCGATGGGCGGCCCGCGTGGCCGCCTGTTTTGCTTGTGGTCGCTTCAGAGTTTGTGAGTGCGCGACTTGCGAGGCTGTGGTTGGAGAAAGAGATCTGATTCACGACAATGCCAGCGCCGTAGGCGCGACTCAGTCTAGCCGAGCCCGGAGCCGCAGGCGGAGTGCTGGGTAGGCGTTCAATCTCGAGATGAGCCCCTTCAGAGGCGGCACAAATGATGTACACTCGTTCCCAAACTCGAGGATTATTCGCCCGCCGCGCTGGATCGCGCCGTTGCCGAAGTCCGGACTGCGCTCAGGGAAGAGATCGCGAGTTTCCTTCTGGCCCTTGGCGATCAAGATCCGACTGCTTTTCGGAACCGCTGGCTGAGTCGAAGAATCTGGTTTCCGCTCTCAGGTGAACGACATCTGGCTTAAAGAAGCGCCGACCAGCGCAAAGCCAGAAGTCGGCGCACGTGTGAATGCCCTTCGCAAGGAAATTGGAAAAGGTAGCAGGGTGCGATTTCCGGCGTGGCTTGGGCCAGCACCGCATCGAAGAGCCAACTGAAGTCGCTCATTGGGAAATTGCGAACCGCTGGCAACGGCGAACTCCGAGCGCCTCGACATCACCCTGCCCGGCATCCAGCGCCCCATCGGCGTCAAGCATCCGGTGCTGCGCGTGATGGACGAGATCGTCGCCGTCTTCAAGGCGATGGGCTACTCCGTCGGCGAAGGCCCCGAGGTCGAGACCGACTACTACAACTTCGAGTCGCTCAACTTTCCGCCCAACCATCCCGCGCGCGACACGCAGGACACGCTGTTCATCGCCGGGCAGGAGAGCAAGCCGGCGCGCGACCGTCTGATGCTGCGCACCCACACCTCGCCGGTGCAGATTCGCACCATGGAGCAGCAGCCGCCGCCGGTGCGCATCGTCATCCCCGGCAAGGTGCATCGCAACGATCCGCTCGACGCTACGCACTCGCCGGTCTTTCACCAGGTCGAGGGGCTGGCGGTGGACACCAACATCACTTTCTGCGACCTGAAGGGCACGCTCGACCACGCCATGAAGGCGCTGTTCGGCTCGTCGGTGAAGACGCGCTTCTATCCGTCGTTCTTCCCCTTCACCGAGCCCAGCGCCGACATGCAGGTGAGCTGCATCTTCTGCGGCGGCAAAGGCTGCCGCAAGTGCAAATTCAGCGGCTGGATCGAGCTGCTGGGCTGCGGCATGGTGGATCCCAACGTCTTCGACTTCGTGAAGCACAACGGCTACGACTCGTCGAAGATTTCGGGCTTCGCCTTCGGCATGGGCGTGGAGCGCATCGCGATGCTGAAGTACGAGGTGGAAGAGATCCAGTTGTTCTACGAGGGCGACGTGCGGTTTCTGGAGCAGTTCGCGTGAGAATCCTCCCCGCATGGCTGCGCGAGTTCGTCAACGTCGCGGCCGACGACCGCCAACTCGCCGAGGACCTGACCTCGGCCGGCATCGCGGTGGAGTCCGTCCAGGAGGAGCACGGCGCGACCATCTACGAGATGGACCTGACTACCAACCGCGTGGACGCCATGAACCACTACGGCGTCGCGCGCGAAGCGTCGGCGATTTACGATGTCGAGCTGAAGAAGATTGAACCGAAGCTGCCGCTGCCGCAGATCCCTCGCTCCGGCGGCCAAGCGGCCGCCTTCGCTCGGGATGACAACAGGTTTTCCCATCGTCATCGAGGATGCCGAGGGCTGCGCGCGATACACGGCGCGCATTGTCCGCAACGTGAAGATCGGGCCGTCGCCGCAGCTCGTTGCCAAGCGGCTCGAACTTGCTCGGCTCGCGCCCCATCAACAACGTCGCCGACGCCACGAACTATGCGCTCAACGAACTGGGACATCCTACGCACGCCTTCGATCTCGACCTGCTGGAAGGCGGCACGATCATCGTGCGCCGCGCCCGCGCCGGCGAAATGCTGAAGACGCTGGACGGCGTCGAGCGCAAGCTCACTCGCCGAAGACCTCGTCATCGCCGACGCGAAGAAGCCGGTCGCGCTGGCCGGCGTCATGGGCGGCTTCGACACGATGATTACCGAGAAGACGAAGAACGTGCTCATCGAGTCGGCATGGTTCGATCCGGCGACGGTCCGCAGCATGGCCAAGCGCCACGGCATGCACACCGACGCCTCGCATCGCTTCGAGCGCGGCGCCGACTGGGGCATTCGCGCCGCTGGCTTGCGATCGCGTCGCTGAACTGATTCTCGCCAGCGCCGGCGGCGAGTTACAGGGCGAACAGCATTGACACTGTCGCCCGCAAGGTGGAGCGCGCGCCCATCGCGTTGCGTCGCTCGGAGGTGAAACGTATTCTCGGCATCGATCTAGACGAAGAGGAGATCGAGCGCATCCTGGTGCGCTCGGGCTTCGGCGTTACGCCCGCATCCGGCGGCGACTTCAGCGTCACAGATTCCAACCTGGCGTCTCGACGTGGAGCGCGAAGTTGACGTGCTGGAAGAGCTGGCGCGCATCCACGGCTACAACAAATTTCCCAACACGCTGCCGGCATTTACCGGCGCGGTGGTTACGCTGCCGGACGAGCCAAAGGACGCGAAGGTGCGCGAAACCATGCTCGCGCTCGGGTTACGACGAGGCCATCTCGATCACCTTCATCTCAGAGCAGGACGCCAAGACCTTCGGCGGGGCGAGCCGCTGGCCATCGCCAATCCGCTGAGCGAAGAGGCGGGCTACATGCGCACCTCCATGCTGCCCGGCCTGCTGAACATGGTCGGCTACAACCTGAACCGCGGCAACACCGACGTGCGCCTGTTCGAGGCGGGCGAGGTCTTCGAGAAGGCGGGCGACAGTCACGAGGAGCGCCGCCACCTGGGCTTCGCCGCCACGGGCGATGCTCTTGCGAAGAGCGTCCACTCTGCGGCGCAGCCGTACACGTTCTTCCACATGAAGGGCGACGTCGAGGAGCTGCTCGCGGCGTTTCAGCACAGCTCGCTGTACTTCGATGCTCAGACGCCGGAGTATTTGCATCCCGGCCGCTCAGCGCGTGCGGTGATGGACGGCGAAACCGTCGCGCGCTTTGGCCAGTTGCATCCCGATCTCGCGGCTGCGCGCAAGTTGCGCCAGGAAGTGTACCTCGCCGAAGTGCTGCTCGACCGGCTCTATACCGCCATGCACTGCGCGAGCCACGCTATCAGCCCATCTCGAAGTTCCCGGCCGTGGAGCGCGACTTCTCGTTCGTCTTCGACGATGCGGTCACCTTCGAGCGCATCAGGTCGGCGGTCGAGGAGCTGCGGGATCAGCGAGTTGCAGAAGTTCGTGCCGGCGGAGATTTATCGCGGCGAAAAGGTTGGAGCAGGCAAGTATTCGGCGCTGCTTCATGCGGAGTTCCAGTCGAAGGAGCGGACGCTGCGCGACGACGAGGTGGCGCAGTGGTCGTCGCAGATCATCGCCAAGCTGGAGTCGCTGGGCGGCGTGCTGCGCGCGTAATAAGTCAGGACTTACTCTGCGCCCTTCAGCCTCTTGCCGCGAACTCTTCTTCTTGCGGCTGTGACGCACCTGCGTTTTCTTCTAACTTCCGGCAGCTCCCGGGCCACGCTGTCGAGCACCCCGTTGATGAACGTCACCGACTCCGGCGTAGAGAACCGCCGCGCAATCTCCAGCGCCTCGTTGATCACGATCGGGCGGGCCGTCTCGGGAAAGCCCAGAAACTCCGCCACTCCCGTGCGCAGCAGGTTGCGATCCACCGCGGCCATGCGTTCCATTCGCCAGCGCTGCGCATTGCGCTCGATAATCTCGTCGATCTCTCCGGCCCGTTCGCAGGCAACGCCGAACAGCTCATCGGCAAAGGCGCGAACATCTTCATCCAGATCCATGCGCTCGCTCCAGAACGTGCGTCGCACCTCGTCGGCATCCTGCTTTGCCATGTCCAATTGAAAGAGCATCTGCAGCGCCAGTTCGCGCGACTTCCGGCGGCTCGTTGCCTTGCTCATGGCTTGCCGCCGGCGTTCGTGTTGTTTGCGATTTTTTCGCGCAGCGTCGCCATCTCCACCGCCGTCAGGCCTGCTTCGAATCCTTTGTTGCCCGCCTTCAATCCAGCGCGATCGATGGCCTGCTCCAGCGTGTCGCAGGTGAGGACTCCGAAGGCATGCGGCACTCCGGTCTCCTGCGCCGACTGGCCGATACCGCGCGTCACTTCGTTGGCGATGACCTCGTAGTGCAGCGTGCCGCCACGCAGCAGGCACCCGATGCAGACGATGGCGTGATAGCGCTTCGTCTCCGCAAGCTGGCGCGCTGCCGCGGGAATCTCGAACGCGCCCGGAACGTGAACGACGGTGATGTCGTCTGCCCTGGCTCCGCATTGGCGCAGCGCTTGGAGTGCGCCGTCCAGCAGGCGATCGGTGATGAACGAATTGAAGCGGCTCACCACGATGGCAAAGCGTTTGCCCGCTGCATCCAACGAAGCTTCCAGGCCACGCGTCTCGCCGACTTTCTTTGCGTAGGTCAGGAAGCCAACGCGTAAGCCGCCCACTTCCACTTCGAACAGGCGCGCGCCGTATGGCGTGTCGGCAATCTCTTTGCGGATCGTGATCCCTTGCGCGGGTGCCCCACCTTTGTCGCCTGTTCTTGGCAACAGGGTGGGTGAGAGCTTCTTCACGATCTGCCAGGCGGCGTCAGCATCGGAAACTTCGACCATCGCGTCGACAGCTAGGCGCGTCCGGCGCGGCGATGAACTCGATGCCACCGCTGGGCGCGAGCATCTCGACGCCGTGATTTCCGCCCTCGTGCCACTCATTGCCGGGAGCAAACCCCAGCGCGCGAAACAATTCCAGCGCTGGTTGGAGATCATCCAGCGACCGGCCGAGCAAGCGAGGGAAAACGATCGAACGAATCATAAGATTTCATTGTAAGCGTTGGCGTAGGCAGGTCAGGTCGGTGCAGAGATGGTCGCAGCGTGGGTAATTAAAGCAACGCCTGTCACCCTGAGCGAGTGGCCGCTTTTGCCGCGAGTCGAAGGGCCCCTATTCTCCTTTATGTGTCTGAGTTCGAATAGGGGTGCTTCGACTCCGCCTGCCCAAAACCAGGGCAGGCTTCGCTCAGCATGACAATAGAACGGCCGGCTACTGACTACTTTCCCTTGAACTGCGCTGGCCGTTTCTCCAGAAACGCGCGCGTGCCTTCGTTCTTGTCCTCGGTGGCGCAGCAGACGGCGAACAGCGTGGCCTCCAGAAACAGGCCATCCGCCAGCGTCATGTCGAAGCCGCGATTCACCGCCTCCATGGCGTACTGGATGGCGAGCGGCGAGTTGGCAATGATCTTGGCCGCGATCGCTTCGGCGCGCGCAATCAACTCAGCCTGCGGCACGACTTCGTTCACCAGCCCGATGCGGTACGCTTCCTGCGCGCTGATCATCTCGCCGGTCAGCACCTGTTGCATCGCCAGTCCCTTGCCCACCAGCCGCGGCAGGCGCTGCGTGCCGCCGTAGCCGGGAATGAGCCCAAGCTTCACCTCGGGCTGGCCCAGCTTCGCGTTGTCGCTGGCGAGCCGCATGGTGCAGGCCATCGCCAGTTCGCAGCCGCCACCAAGCGCGAAACCGTTAATGCAGGCGATCACCGGCTTGCCCAGGTTCTCGATCGAATCGACTATGGCCTGCCCGCGATGGGTGTACTCCTTAGCGGAAACCGGCGTCTGCTGTCCCAGCTCGCCAATATCGGCGCCGGCAACGAACGATTTTTCTCCCGCGCCGGTCAGGATGACTACCCGCACGTCGGAATCATCCTTCAGGTCGGCGAAGACCGTCTTCAGCTCCTGCATGGTGGCCATGTTCAGCGCGTTGAGCACCTTCGGCCGGTCAATGGTGACGTAGGCGATCTGGTTTTTCTTTTCGAACTTAATGTTTTGGAAGTCGGTCACTGTCCTTTTGCCTTTCGCAGTGTGCTAAACAAACTTTCCCGGCACCGGCTTGTTCGGGTCGGTGTAATCGTAGAAGCCTTTGCCCGACTTGCGCCCGTACCAGCCCGCCAGCACCAGCCGCCTCAGCAGCGGCGGCGAGGCGAAGCGCGGCTCTTTGAACTCGTCGTACATCACGTGCGTGATGTAGTACGTAGTGTCGAGACCGACGAAATCGAGCAGCGTGAACGGCCCCATCGGGTAGCCGCAGCCCAGCTTCATGGCCTCGTCAATGTCGGTAATCGAGCCCACACCTTCTTCGTAGGCCCGAATCGCATCCAGCAAATACGGCACCAGGAGCCGGTTCACGATGAATCCTGTCTTGTCGCTGGTGCGCACCGGTACCTTGCCCAGCTTGACGGCGAACTCATACAGCCGTGTCGTATACATCATCCGCCGTGGCGATGGTCTTCACTACTTCGACCATCTTCATCATCGGAACGGGATTGAAGAAGTGCAGACCGATGAACCGCTCGGGCCGCTTGGTGGCCGTCATAAGCTCGGTAATCGAAATCGACGACGTGTTACTGGCGAAGATCGCGTCTTTCTTGACGATGGCATCGAGCTGCGCGTAAGTCTTGCGCTTCTCGGCGACGTTTTCGATGATGGCTTCGATTACGATATCGCAGTCCGCGAGATCGGCCATGTTGGTGGTGCCCTTGAGGCGCGACTGCGCTTCGGTCTTCTGTTCGGGAGTTAAACCGCCCTTCGCCGGGCCGCGCTCCACCAGCCGGGTCAGAGACTTCTCAATTCCCGCGAAGCCCTTGTCGAGAAATTTCTGCTCCTGCTCCAGCACGATCACGTCGAAACCCGCCGTTGCCGCGACCTGCGCGATGCCCGAGCCCATCAGTCCACAACCGAGTACGCCAACTTTCTTGATGTCCATAATTTCGTTATCCCTCTGAATATGAATCGCGCTCACTCTTCATGATGTACTGTTTTTCTTCGAAGGTGCGCCGACCTCCGTGATCCGGGTATTCTGCAGCGTCACGATCTCCCACAGCCCGTCTTTCTTTTCCAGGACCAGCAGGGGCCGCGCCTGCAACTCGCGCGCCGCGCCGTCTTCATAAAACTGAAGATACTGGCGGAGAGAAACAACAGCGACATCAGGTCGAACAAAGCGAATTTTCTCGACGCTGTACCGCACCGTGCTGCCCTTGTAGATGGTGCCGAAGATCATCCGGTGGCCGGCTTCAATGGCCGCACGGCCGCTGTAGTATCCGCCCAGGATGTGGATGAAGTCGGCCTCCTCCGCAAACGCCTCGGCGAAGGCAGCCCCGTCTGCCGCGTTCCACGCCGCCTCGAGTTGATAGACCAACTGGTGCAGAGTTCGCTCGTCGCTCGTCATGCTTGAGATCCCGTATCTGGCTTTCAGCACGCCGCCCTACCGTTGCAGATTCTCGATGATGACCGCAATTCCCTGGCCGCCGCCGATGCACGCGGTTGACAGTCCATACTTCGCCTTGCGACGGCGGAGTTCATTCATCAGCGTGATCAGCAGTCGCGTTCCAGTTGCGCCCAGCGGATGGCCGAGCGCGATCGCGCCACCGTTCACGTTGACCTTGTTGCGGTCCAGCCCCAACTCCTTCTCGACCGCAAGATACTGCGCCGCAAACGCCTCGTTCACTTCGATCAGATCGATGTCATCCAGCTTCAGTCCAGCTTTCTTCAGCGCGATCCGGGTAGCCGGAACCGGCCCCGAGCCCATGATCTTCGGATCGACTCCGGCAATACCCCAGCTCACAATACGCGCCATCGGCTTCAGATTACGCTTCTGGGCTTCGTCAAGTGGCATCACAACGACGGCTGCGCCGCCATCCACAATTCCGCTGGCGTTGCCGGCGGTCACGCTGCCAGTGCCGAACGCCGGTTTCAGCTTGCGCAGGCCGTCCAATGTCGTTTCCGGCCGCCGGTTGTCGTCCTCGGTAAACATCTCACCGGTAGGCTGACCCTTGCGATTACGCAGCGCGACCGGCGTCAATTCTTCCTGGAGGCGTCCGGCCTTATAGGCGTCGTCGGCGCACTTCTGCGAGCGCAGAGCGAACTCGTCCTGCATCTCGCGCGTGATGCCCTGCTGCCCGGCATAAAGTTCGGCAGTGTTGGCCATGTACAGGTCGCAATACGTGTCGAGCAGCGCCACCATCAGCGAGTCTTCCAGCTTGCCTTCGCCCAGGCCGACACCCCAGCGCATGCCGCGGATGACGTGCGGCGCCTGCGACATGGACTCCATGCCGCCCGCCAGCGCGATCTTCGATTCGCCGAGCTGGATCATCTGCGCAGCAGTCACAACCGATTGCATTCCCGAGCCGCACAGGCGGTTGACGGTCAGGGCCGGGACTTCGATCGGTACTCCGGCTTTGAGCCCGACGTGCCGCGCCCCGTAGATGGAATCTCCCGAGGTCTGTTGCGCGTTGCCCATCACGACGTGATCGATTTCTCCCGGCTCTACGCCGGAGCGTTTCATGGCTTCCGTGGCTGCGATGGCGCCCAAGTCCATGGCCGTAAAGTCGCGCAGCTTGCCGCAGTAGCGGCCCATAGGCGTGCGAGCGCCGTTTACGATGGCAATATCGGTAGTGTTCGGCATGAGTGATATAGAAATTAACGCGAACGATTGAGGAAACCTTTGAGTTTATCAGCCGTCGAAGAAGCGCGGCAACCGCCGGTCGCGATGGTGTAGATGCTCCAAGATAATGTCACCCCATAACTGCAACGAGAGTTTGTCACCCTATCATTCAGGCCGTTCAGGGTGAAGCTGCCGTCACGACCGGACCAATGAGGCGACCGCGAGGGCCAGGTCCTCTAGCTTTCCACCGTTACGGAAACGCGTTCTGCCGCCGAGCTACAGCGGACCTGCGTAGCAGCGTTGCGGCTGTTGTTGCAAGTCTTCTCCACACGGGGCCGTGATTAGTTCGAGCCGGGGGCTTCGCTAGCCCTGTTGCCACGTCCCCTTCGCAATAAGACCGGTCGGATATGTCCAACCGCCATCCTCCTGCTACACGCTTGCCGCGGTCCACTGCTCCTGACCGCTCCGAACGGTTGACGGCCACCCGGAAGTTACGAACATGGGCGGGTACATGTGATACCGCCGGTTATCCGATCTCGGAATCGAGCGGTACGTTCGCCGAGACCAGGTGCTGCTTGGCTTTCTCCTGCAGGGCCTCGGCCAAGGGTACGCTCTTGCCAGTTTCCAGGCTGGCCTGAACGGCAACGCAATCGCAGGTGGCGACCATGCTGCCCGTCTCGTCGTTGTACATCTGGTGCAGAAAACGGAAATACTTTTCGCCCACGGTGAGGAAGCCGCTCTTGACCTCCACCAGCTCGCCGCCGCGCAACTCTTCCAGGAACTGATAGTTCTGGCGGACCATGGCCACGCGCAGGTTCTTCTGCTTCATCGAAGCGGGAGTAACGCCGATCGCGTGCAGCAGAAACCACGTCGCCTGATCGAAGCGCGAGACGTACATGCGTGAGTTCATGTGGCTGGCGAAATCGTACTCCGAAGCCAGCACCGCTCCTTTGAAGGTGTGGACCCAGTCAGCCATGATGCGACCTTTCGGGAAGAATGCCTTTCGCTACTTGCCGATAGCTTTTAGCTCTTAGCTTTTAGCCACCAGTGCCAACCACTGCCTCCTGCAGGGATGCCACAAACTCCGCCATTCGCTCCAGTGTAACTTCCGCCTGGTCGCGATGCGGTGAGTGTTTGCAGTTCGGCAGCATCACGATCTCGGTCCCGGGCACGTGCGCCTTGATCGCCTGCACCTGGGCGATGGTTCCATATTCGTCCTGTTCGCCCTGGATACACAGGATCGGGCAGCGGATCGCCGGCAGGTACTCCTCGATATTCCACGACCGAAACTCGGGATCAAGCCAGATATCATTCCATCCCCAGAATGTTTCATCCACGTGCTTATGGTAACGAGCGAGTTTGGAACGCATGTTAGTCGTCTGGTACTGGGCCTTGGCCTGCGTGATAGCAGGCGACGCTCAGGTCCTCGACAAAAACGTGCGGCGCTTCCAGCATCAGCGCGCGTGGGCGTTCAGGATATCTTCCCGCGAAAATAAGCGAAATCGATCCGCCATCGCTGTGTCCCAGCAGGATGGGCCGCGTGATGCCGAGCTTGTCGAGCAACTCCGGCAGCACCACTTCGCCTTCATGATGCATGAACTCGACGGGCCGTTTCTCCAGCAGCTTGTCGGAGCTGCCATGCCCGTAGCGGGAATAGGCGAGCACGCGGCAGCCAGTACTTGATGCCAATTTCTGGGGAAAATGCTTCCATAAGGCAATCGACCCCAAGCCTTCATGCAGGAGGACGATCGTCGGCTGTGCCGTATGGTCCGGCTCGATCCACAGGGTCTCCAGACGCTTGTCATTGACCACGAGTTCGCCGCGTTGTCCGTGGGGATGCAATCGCTATTCCGCCGACGGGTCCGCCGCCTGCGCCGCTATCGCCGACAGCGTTGCTGCCGAGCCCTGCGTGGCCACACGCTGGTGATAGAACCACAGCCCATGCAGTCCGCCAAGCTCCTCACCGCCACCCGCGCGCCCGGGGCCACCATGCATAAGGGAGGGCAGGACAATGCCGTGTCCCGAGTGACTATCACCGATGGCAGGATCGACCAACAGCAAGCGGCCATGGGTTGTACCCAGCGCCATCGCCGCCTCGGCAAGAAACGCGGTATCGCTGCTGAAGACCGAAGCAGCCAGAGATCCGCCTCCGAGCCGAGCCAACGCGAATGCGCCCTGCTTATCGCGGTACGGGACAACCGTTGCCACCGGACCGAATACTTCCAGCTCATTTACGATCTCACCGGGCACGCCGTTATCCAGCTTCAGCAGAGTGGGAGGAACAAATGCCCCCTGCACGACGCTGGCATCCACCGGCGCAAAAGTATCTGGCCGGTACGCAATTTGCGCCTGTTCGCTCAGACTGCGAATTCCGTTCTCTACCGACTCTCGCTGCGCCATGTTCACCACCGGTCCCATGGTCACCGTGGGATTTGCAGGATTGCCAACCACAACTTTGCTCAGCGCGGCAGCAATCGCATCGGTTGCGGCCGCCGCATGTTCGGCTGGAACTAGAACGCGCCGGATCGCGGTGCACTTCTGGCCAGTCTTCAATATCATCTCGCGCACCACTTCGCGTGCGAAGAAGTCGAAGGACGGCGAACCGGGCACCGCATCCGGGCCGAGCAGTGCTGCATTCAGGCTGTCTGCCTCGATGTTGACGCGGACACCCTCTCGAATGCTCTGTCGAATCTGCCTGCCGGTCTCCGCTGAGCCGGTGAATGCCACGACGTCACCCAGCCGAAGATGATCAAGCAAGTCGTTCGCCGAGCCACACATAATCGACAGGCTGCCAGGCGGAAGAATTCCAGCCTCGATTACCGCAGTGACCATCTCTTGTGCCAGCCATGCGGTCGAGGTTGCCGGCTTGGACAAAACAGGAACTCCCGCCAACAGACTGACCGCGGCCTTCTCCCACAGGCCCCACGCGGGGAAGTTGAAGGCGTTGATGTGCACCGCCACTCCATCGAGCGGGACTCCAATATGCAGCCCCTGAAAGTTCTGGTCACGTGCCAGCCGCTGTGGAGCGCCGTCGCGCAGCAGATGCGCATCGCCGAGCTTGGTGCCGATCTTGGCGAAGTATTTCAGGGTGCCAATCGAGCCGTCCACGTCAATCGCAGCGTCCGTCTTGGTATTGCCTGAGTTCCGGCGCGCGATATCGTACCACTCATCGCGCCGAGTGGCGAGCAGGTCGGCGATCTTTCCCAGCAGCTCGGCGCGCCGCGCGTACGAAAGTTTGCGCAGCTCGGAACCTCCCACATTGCGGGAGTAGTCGAGCGCCGCCTCCAGGTCGAGGCCTTGCGAGCTTGCCCAGGCGAGCACGGTGCCGTCACACGGATTCACCAGCGGCGCGCCACGCTCCGCTCCTGCCTGCCACTTGCCGCCGAGATAGCTCAGAAGAACCTTGGCGTCCGATGCGATCCGATTTTCCACTGTAGTAGCCATATTTATGCAATCTCCGATGATGATGCGAGGTGCTGCTCGACCCAGGGCACGACCCACTGCGCCGCCACCTCTTCGGGCAGCGTGCCCGAGCTGGCGTCGTGGGTCAGGATTTCCCCGGCGCGTTTGGCGCCAAGTTCGGTCAGCAGCTTGTCAAAACGGATGCCGCCATGACAATAAGTATCTTTGTAGGTGCGATCGCCTAGCGCAATCACCCCATAGGTTACGCTGGTGAGGTTCGGCTTTTCAGCTTCAAGACTGGCAAACAGTGCCTGAGCGTTGTCCGGCACGTCGCCCTGCCCGTAAGTGGAAGTGCAAATCAGAAAAGCGCCACCGCCCCCGAAAACACTGGCATCGAGGCCATCCATCATCCGAATCGTGGCCTGATGGCTGGCCGCCTCCAGTGCCTGCTGCACCTCTTGCGCCACCATCTCGGCGGTCCCGGTCATGGTTCCAACCAGGATCGTGATGTCGAGCCCCATGCCGTCTCTCCCCCGCCTCGCCCTATTATACGTGCGGCCACGGAAGTATAATGCATCTAGCGTGGCCCGAAAACGCGACATAGTGCAAGTAGAACAGACCACCGAGGTGGCGGAGACCTCCGCTGCTGCCTCGATTTCTGCGGGCGGCGCCGATGCCGGTTCGGAATCCGGTTACCTGAAGCTCTTAGGAGAGCGGGTGCGCCAAACGCGTGCTCGCCGCGGTATGACGCGCAGGATCCTGGCCCGGGACTCAGGAGTGTCCGAGCGTTATCTGGCGCAGCTCGAAACCGGGCAAGGCAATGTCTCCATCCTGCTGCTCCGGCAAGTCGCGCGGGCTCTCGACATTCCGGCCGAGGCGCTGGTGCTCGACGGTCCCGAACCTCCCGTGGACTTCGTACACACGACGGAATTCTTGCGACGCTTGCCGGCGGCCGAACTGGCAGAAGCACGGCGTGTTCTGGTGCAGCACTTCGGAGGTGTGGATCTGGACGTCCGCCGTGGACGGATCGCGCTGATCGGGCTACGCGGCGCCGGCAAATCCACCCTGGGAGCGATGTTGGCCGGCCGCCTGGAAGTACCGTTTCTCGAACTGGATCGCCTGATCGAGCAGGAGAGCGGCGTCAGTCTGAGCGTGATCTTCGACCTCTATGGGCAGAGCGGTTTCCGGCGACTGGAGCGCCGCGTGCTGGACGAGGTCATCGAACGACATCCACGATTTGTGCTGGCCACCGGCGGCAGCTTGGTCTCCGAGCCCGGGACATTCGAACGGCTACTCACCATGTGCTTCACTGTGTGGCTCAGGGCCACACCTGAGGAGCACATGCAACGCGTCATCGCGCAGGGTGACATGCGCCCTATGGCCGACAATCGCGAAGCGATGTCGGACTTGCGGCGGATCCTTGATGTGCGTGAGCCGTTGTATCGCAAGGCAGACACAGTAATTGATACCAGCGGTCGCTCGGCCGAAGAGAGTATCGAGATGTTGGATCGATCGGTGAGGCGAACAAATGCCGCACACCTAACCTAGTATGCACTATAATGCATCCATCCAGGTGGGGATTTGAGCGCGCCGGGTCGGCGCCGCCTTGAGGAGTGTTCGACTGACATGCCAATTGTAAATGAGAAGGAACTGGTCACGTTCGACGTGGCTCCGGGAGAGTATCGCCATTGGCGGCTCACTGTTGACGGGCGCGTCGCGACGTTGGCCATGGACGTCAACGAAGATTGCGGGTTGAAGCCCGGCTACAAGCTCAAGCTCAACTCCTACGACCTCGGCGTTGACATCGAGCTGCACGACATCCTGCAGCGCATTCGCTTCGAGCATCCCGAGGTCGCGTGCGTGGTGCTCACCAGCGCGCGCGAGCGCATGTTCTGCGCCGGCGCCAACATCTACATGCTGGGCACGTCGTCGCACGCGTGGAAGGTGAACTTCTGCAAGTTCACCAACGAAACTCGCAACGGCATGGAGGATTCCAGCCGGCACGACGGCCTGAAGTTTCTGGCTGCGATCAACGGCACCTGCGCCGGCGGCGGCTACGAGCTCGCGCTGGCCTGCGATGAGATTCTGCTCATCGACGACCGCTCCAGCGCCATCAGCCTTCCCGAAGTTCCCCTGCTGGGCGTGCTGCCCGGCACCGGCGGCCTCACCCGCGTGGTGGACAAGCGCAAGGTGCGTCGCGATCTGGCCGACATGTTCTGCACCAATCCCGACGGCGTGAAGGGCGAGCGCGCCAAGGAATGGGGTCTGGTGGACGACATCGCGGTTCCGGCGAAATTCCCGGAACTGGTGCGCACGCACGCGCAGGCATTGGTGAACGACTCGACTCGTCCGGCCGCGGCAAAGGGCATCAAGCTGTACTCCGCTGGCGCGTCGAATTGACGACGAGGGCTACCACTACAAGTATGTTGATGTCGCCTTCGATCGCAATGCGCGAACCGTGACTCTGACCGTGCGCGCGCCCGAGGGCGATCAGCCGGGAACGCCCGACGCGATCCATGCGATGGGCGATCAATGGTGGCCGCTGGCAATGGCGCGCGAACTGGACGACGCGATCCTGATGCTTCGCGTCAACGAGCTGGAGCTTGGACTTCTTGCTGCTTAAGACCTCCGGCAGCGCCAAGGCGGTGCTCGCAGCGGATGCGGTGATGCTGGAGCATCGCAACGATTGGCTGGTGCGCGAAACCATTGGCCTGTTGCGCCGAACGCTGGCGCGGCTTGATGTTTCGTCGCGCAGTCTGTACGCCATCATCGAGCCGGGCTCATGCTTCGCCGGCCTGCTGTTCGAACTCGCGCTGGCGGCGGATCGCAGCTACATGTTGGCGCTTCCGGAAGGAGCAAACGATTCGCCTAACATCGCAGTGGACGAAATGAATTTCGGCTTGCTCCCGCCGTGAACGCCGGGGCCGTCTCGAGACTCGCTTCAGTGGCAACGCGCGGGCCATGGCTGGAGCGATGGAGGCCAAAGGCAAGTTGCTCGGCCCTGAAGAGGCGCTGCAACTCGGCCTGATTACGGTCGCGCCCGACGATCTCGACTGGGAAGACGAGGTGCGCATGGCAATCGAAGAGCGTGCCAGCCTTTCGCCCGACGCGCTCACCGGCATGGAAGCCAGCCTGCGCTTCCCTGGCGATGAATCCATGGAGACGAAAATCTTCGGCCGGCTGTCGGCGTGGCAGAACTGGGTCTTTATCCGGCCGAACTCGACGGGCGAGCATGGCGCGCTCAAGGTATTTGGTACGGGATCGAAGGCGCGCTTCAATTGGGAGAGAGTATAACCACCCCAGCGAGCGCAAATTCGGTACTCGCCGGGGACCAGGGACCAAAGAACAGTCCCCGCAATATCGAGACTTGGAGTTTCTTCATGTCGATCAATTATCAGGACCGCATTCCTAACAACGTTGACCTCGGCTCGAACCGCACACTGCAGCGCGCGCTGGAGCACTGGCAGCCGGAATTCTTGAACTGGTGGCAGGAGCTGGGTCCGCGCGATTTCCAGGTCGCCGACGTTTATCTGCGCACCGCGACCTCGGTGGACGCCAAGGGCTGGGCGACTTACGGCTTCGTGCGCATGCCCGACTATCGCTGGGGCATCTTTCTCGCCGACCGCGATCCCGAGCGCAAGATCGGCTTCGGCGACTTTTACGGGCAGGAGGTCTGGCAGCAGATTCCCGGCGAATACCGCTCCATACTGCGCCGCCTGATCGTCACGCAGGGCGACACCGAACCGGCATCGGTTGAGCAGCAGCGCATGCTGGGACACACCGCGCCGTCACTTTATGACCTGCGCAATCTGTTTCAGGTGAACGTGGAGGAGGGCCGCCATCTGTGGGCGATGGTGTACCTGCTGCACGCCTACTTCGGGCGCGATGGCCGCGAAGAAGCGGAGGAGTTGCTCGAACGCCACTCCGGCGACGCCAACAAGCCGCGCATTCTCGGCACGTTTAACGAGCCCATCCGCGACTGGCTCAGCTTCTTCATGTTCACGTATTTCACCGATCGCGACGGCAAGTTCCAGTTGAAGTCGCTGGCCGAGTCAAGCTTTGATCCGCTGGCGCGCACCTGCTCCTTCATGCTGACCGAAGAGGCGCACCACATGTTCGTCGGCGATACCGGCATCAACCGCGTGGTGCGGCGTTCTCTAGAAGTCATGAAGGAGCTGGGCACGGAAGATCCGCAGGCCATTCGCAACGCCGGCGCGATTGATCTGCCGACCGTGCAGAAGTATCTCAACTTCTGGTTCAGCTCGTCCCTCGACCTGTTCGGCTCGGAAACTTCGTCGAACGCTGCGTCGTATTTCGCGAACGGGCTGAAGGGCCGTCCCGACGAGGCGCGCTACGAGGACCACATCGCCACCGACTCAGACCTACGCGCTGGAGTTGCCCGATGGCGCCGGCGGGGTCTGAAGAGTGAGCAGATTCCGATGCGCAATGCCATGAACGAGGTCACGCGCGGCTCCTACGTCGCCGACTGCGAGCTGGGCGTCAAGCGCTGGAACCGGCTGATCGAGAAGGCGGGCTACTCGTATCCGGCTGTCGCTGCCCAGCACGCGCTTCCGCCGCAACATCGGAAACTGGGCAGGGGTTCCGACCGATACCACCGGCCGGCCGATTACGCAGGAGGAATTCGAACGCGCGTATCGGCGACTGGTTGCCGAGCGAGAGCGATCAGGCATACATGTTGAGCCTGATGCACGGCATCCATGAGCCGGCGCAAGATGGCCGCATGGATCGCGCCTCCTGATCGCGGCATCAACAACAACCCGGTGGATTACGAGTACGTAAGACTGCACTGATGCGACGGGTGGCAATCATCGGCAGTGGCCCGGCGGGATGCTACCTGGCGGACTCCCTGCTCCGCCTCCTTGCAGACGCTTCCATCGACATTCTGGAGCGCTTGCCCGTTCCATTCGGGCTCATTCGTTTTGGTGTAGCGCCCGACCATCAAGGGACGAAGGCGGTGACGCGGGTATTGGACCGTGTTCTCTCGCGCGATCGCGCCAGCTTCTTCGGCAACGTCGAGGTCGGGCGCGATGTTCATCTCGACGAACTGATGTCGCTTTACGACGCAGTTGTGCTCGCCACGGGCGCGGAAAAAGACCGTCAGATCGGGATTCCGGGCGAAGACCTGGCTGGCGTCGTTGGATCGGGTGCGTTCGTTGGATGGTACAACAGCCACCCAGATCGTCGGGAGCCGCAGGTGCGAGACGTGCGCTCCGCGGTCATCATTGGCAACGGCAACGTGGCGCTTGACGTAGCTCGCGTCCTCGCCAAAGGCCCTACCGAGTTGGGCGGTTCCGACCTCTCGCCCGAGGTGACGGCGGGGCTTGAGGCGCTGCCGCTCCAGACGATTCACATTGTGGGCCGCCGAAGTGCGGCAGACGCTAAGTTCACCGAACACGAGCTTGCCGAACTCGCAACCTTGGAACGTGCGGGACCGGTTGTCGTTGATCCAGCCAGCCTTGCCGGCCAGGGCGCTGTCGTTGAGACTTTGCGCCGCTTCACCGCCGAGAGCCGTCCATCTCCAGTGACTATCAACTTCCATTTCAACCTCACCCCGGCTGCTTTCATCGGCGATGAGCAACTTCGCGCCGTACAATTTCAAGCCGCCGATGGCAGCACGATCGAGTTGCCCGCGCAGCTCGCGGTCACTTGCATCGGATACGAGGCCGTCGCCTGTGGCACAGCCACCCCTGCGAACGGCGTGTTTCCGAACCAGGAGGGCAAGGTTGAGGAAGGACTGTACGTGGTCGGTTGGGCGAAGCGTGGCCCCTCAGGAACCATCCCGACCAACCGCACCGAGGCGCAGCAGGTCGCGCAGAGAATGTCTAATGAAGTTAGTGACGGTGCCCGACCGGGCGGATCGGTGCTCCGCCAAATCCTGGAAGAAAGACGTGCGTGCTGGATAGATTACGCGGCGTGGCGGCGCATTGATGCCGCTGAACTCGCTAGCGCTGGTGACGGACGCTGTCGAAGAAAGTTTAGTACCGTGGCTGCCATGCTGGAGGCGACTCAATCCGGCCAAACACCCGTCAATCCGCAGCGCAGCAACCTGTCCTGCACAAAACCTTGATTCAGATGCAAACCAACCGCACCCGCTGGGCCTCCAACTCAAAATGCGGCAAAATCCTGGAACGTGCAGGGTCTGGTAAGCTACGCTAGCACGGGCCGCCATCGAAGCAACTCAGGGCCATGAACAGCATCGCCACTCGCACTCACCTCCGGCGTACCACGCGCCCGCACTCGCACAAGGGCGGTCTGCGGATGGTCGCGGTGTTCGAGGCTCTAAAAGGAGCCCTGGCCCTGGCCAGCGCCTACTTCCTGATCATCATGATCCGGCGTGACGTGGATTTCGAGGACGCGGCGGAGCATATTCTTTTCTCGCTGCATATCAGTCCCACTCACCATTGGACACAGGAATTTCTGCGCGCCGCCAACAAGATATCGGACGTCAACCTTGTGATGATCTCCGCGATCGCCATTACTTATGCCGCTCTTCGTTTTGCCGAAGGCTACGGCTTGTGGCGGCAACGCGCGTGGGCCGAGTGGCTGGCGATTGTCTCTGGATGTATCTACCTTCCATTCGAAGTCTATAAAGTGATTCGCCGGCCCAACGAACTCCACTGGGCAATCCTGGGGATCAATATCCTGGTCGTCCTTTACATCGGATGGGTCCGCTGGGACGAGATCAAGGCTGCGCGGTCGCGAGCAGAACCCCAGGGCGGGAGTGGCTAGTTCTTCTTCGCCGCTTGCATCGATTCTTCTTCCAACAGTTCCAACACGCCGCGGCGAGCGATCTCGCTCTCGGCGCCGAAGGCAGGTGCTTCGATGTCCTCGTAGAAACGCCACGCGCTGTGCGCCGGCAAAGGATTGCCGCGACCATCCGCATCCCCGGCCGCTTCGCACATCAACGCAAACGCGAGGCTCTGGCTCATGCGATGCAATAACTTCTTCGCGTAGCGCTGTCCGCTTGCTTCGTCGCGCATTGCGATCACCACGGCATTTGCGTCGGCCTGCAAGCGTGACTGAAGGGCTTCTCGCAAATGGCCAAGGCCTGCGGGAAGGCGGTCGAGAACCCCCCGCACGCGGGCATGGTACTGCTCCCATCCGCGATAGCGCGGCGTGAGCAGGCGCAGCAGCTCCAGCGCCTGAATATTGGCCGGCCCCTCCCACACGGTGAGCACCTGCGCATCGCGCAACAATCGCGCCACAGGATAATCGCTGGTATAACCGTTGCCACCGATCAGCTCCAGTGCCGCGCGCGTTGCGGCGATGGCGTACTCCGCTGACAGATACTTGGCCAGCGCGGTTGCCAGGCGCAACCAAGTGCGACGGTCGGGGTCCTGCTGCGTTTCGTCGAACGCGATTGCCGCCTCGAAAGCCAATAACGTTCCGGCCTCAAACTGGACTCGCATCCGCAGCAGTTCGTCCTGCACCATCGGATAATCGGAAAGGACGTGACCGAAGGCTCGTCGCGTTCTCGCCCAGGCCAGGGACTCGCGCAACGCTCTACGCTGCATGCCGGCAGACCCCACTGCGTTGTGCACGCGGCTGTATTCCAACCCTTCCATCATGAGTTTGAACCCCGCGGGCGGGGGAGCGATCTCGAATGCCTCCGCTCCGAGCAGATCGATCTCACCGGTTGGCAGGCCCTTCGTTCCCAGCTTGTCCTTCAGCTTCCGGATGCGATAGTGGTTCGGCCGTCCATCTTCGAGATGGCTCAGCACCAGGTATAGTCCGAGTCCTGCTGAGCCTGGCGCAGCTCCCTGGGGACGCGCCGTCGCCACCGCCAATCCGCTGTTGGCATTGCTCGTAAACCACTTCAAGCCGTGTAGCGCAAATCGATCCCCATTGGCGACGGCTACGGTTGTGGTCGCTCCCACATCGCTGCCGCCGTGTTGCTCCGTCGCCCACGTGCCGCCAGTCTTGGCGTGGCCATCCATGCGCACGACGTCGTAAAGGAAGCGTTGCCGCAGCCCGTCCGGCGCGTGCGAGCCGAGCACGTAAGCAACGGCGCCCGTGAGCGTGACCGGGCAATGCAGACTGATGTCGGCCTGCGCAAGCAGATATCCCATGGTGAAGGTCAGCAGGTGAGGCGCCTTCTCCGCGTACGGCAAGCCTATGATGCCGCGGCGATAGAGTTCCTGATGTTGCTCTTCATACCAACGGTTGGCGACGATGCGGTTCACTACCTCGCCATTGCGGTCGTAGGTCTCCAACGCCGGAGGCGCGTAGCGATCTGTGTAATTCGCCTGCGCGTCGACTTCGGTGAGAACCCAGCGATGGAAGTCGGCGAGCCTCTGGCTGTAGGCGCTCATGCATGGCACGCGCGCCGTAAGCCACGGTTCGAGATAGAGGTCGAAGCTGGTGAAATTGGTCACGGTCACCTCCGCGACGTGGCGAGGAGCCAACTAAGATCAGCCTAATCCTTTTGCGAAAATCTGGCGCGGCGCGATTTTCCTGCTTGCATTTCACACCCGAGTTGTGGCAAGGTAGCATTCGCGTCACGGAAGACCGCCCATGGTCATGAACAAGGCCAATTCGATGTGCATGCAATCGACGCCAGATTTGGTGCTCGATGGCTGCCGGGCGGGGTCATTCCTCTTTAGTTAGCCTCCGACGCGCCTACCAATCACTAAACTCTTTGGTTGTCACGAGTATGCCGCTCGCTGCGCTTTGGCATCGCGTAGTTCGCGTCCGGCCGTAGTCGCCCCAGGGGGGCATCATGCATCGCACCGACGTGCAAGCTTCAGGTCTAACTTCGTTCCTAACTTGCTTGTCGGTTTAACCAGTCTTTCTTGCAGTTTGTAGGTATGAGGAGCCATGTTGACCTTGAACATTTTGGCCAACGCAAAGAGCCGCGAGGCCCTGTGCACCTCGTGTGTCCACGAAGTGACCAACAAGGGCTTCGACGGCGAGAAGCTCACCTTTTGCAGCTACGGATCCGGGCTGCGCGAAGTGACGTTCGGCATTTGTGAGTGCACTGTCTATATCGACAAGCGCATACCCAAGCCCGCAAAGCCCATTGGCTTCGTCACTCCCGAAGAAACCGACAGGCCCAGGTTGACGGTGATCAAGATCGCCTAGCGGTTTCGACGTTGAGTGGGACAAAACAGCGCTGAACAATGCCGGTTGGCCCATGTCAAATGGAATCAGCGCAGGTGTTTGCAACAAACTGCTATCCAAGTGGGAAATCGACGCCGCAGGGCCGACGTCAGCGCCGCGACAACCCTCGCCGGGCCGTCGTTCCATTTTGGGAATTCACAAAAATATTGTTGAAAAATCCTGTAACGCTTTTTCACCGATTTGCGTTTATTCGTGTGGCCCCCAACATTGACCGTTAACCCCTCACTGATCTCCGAGTGCTAACTGCTGGCTAATGACTGCTTGATATGATGACCCCGTGGCGCAACACTTCAGCGCGTGGTAAGTTCATCACCTTCGAAGGGCTTGACGGCTGCGGCAAGACGACGCAGCTGGAAAAGATTGCAGGCGTCTTGCGCGCGCAGGGAATCAGCGTGGTGACCACGCGCGAGCCGGGCGGCACCGAGATTGGCGAGCGCATTCGCGCCGTACTGCTGGATTCCCGTACCGCCGGACTCGATGCCTACGCTGAGATGGCGCTCATGTTTGCTTCGCGCGCGCAGCAGATCGCACAGGTCATTGTGCCGGCGCTGGAGGCAGGGCAGTGGGTGTTATGCGACCGCTTCACCGATTCTACTGAGGCGTACCAGGGCGGAGGACGTCAGCTCGGCAGCGAGGCGGTGTTGCGATGCCATGAAGTGCTGTGCCGTGGGCTTTGGCCCGACCTCACCATTCTGATGGACACTGACGTGAGCTCCAGCGTGGCTCGGGCGCGCCGCCGTAACAAAGCTGCCGCGCATGTAGGCGATACTGCACTCGATGGCGGGAAAGGGCCGGGGGATGAAAATCGCTTCGAGAAGGAAAGCTATGCCTTCTTCACGCGCGTGCGCAATGCATTTCTCGAGATCGCCCGCCGCGAGCCGCAGCGCGTGGTAGTGGTGGATGCGCGGCCTCCGCTGGACGTAGTTCATCCCGAAATCGTGCGTGTCGTGCGCGAGCGATTGATGTAACTTGAAAGGCAGCCGCGATGCCCTTCTCTGATTTTCATGGCAATGCCGATGTCGTGCAGACCCTACGCGAGATGCTGGCGCGCGAGCACTTCCCGCATGCCGTCATCCTCTCCGGCCCCCAGGGCTCAGGTAAGTTCACGCTGGCTCAGATGGTTGCGAAGACCATGAACTGCCTAGAGCGGCCTGTTAGCGATGGCCTACCCGACTTCTGTGGCCACTGTGCCAACTGCGTTCGCATCGGCCAAGCTGACGCCCTGGAAGAGCGCTTTGCCGAAGCCGTCGAGGCGCGCGACAACCTACGCGACGCCGACAAGCGTGAAACCCGCATCTTGGTACAGACGCATCCCGACGTGCTCATCATCCCGCCGGACCCGCCGCAGATGCTGGTCAAGGTTGACCAGGTACGGCACGTCATCCACGAGATCTACTACAAGCCGGTGGAAGGACGTGAGCGAGTCTACATCTTCAGCGACGCCGAATTCATGAAGGAAGCAGCGAATTCGCTGCTTAAGGTACTGGAAGAGCCGCCCGAGTTCGCTACTATTTTTCTGCTGACAGATAATCCTTCGGCGCTACTGCCTACCATCCGCTCGCGTTGCATGCACCTGCGGCTGGCGGCGGTCCCGGCGGAGGAGGTCGAACAGTATCTCGCCAAGGTGCGCCCCGAGTGGAAAACCTCCGAACGCGCTCTGGTGGCGCGCGTCTGCGGCGGAGGGCTGGGCCGGGCACGCAGCTTCGATCTGGCCGCCTATCTAGCCGCGCGCCAGGACGCTTTGACGCTGCTGGGTTCGGGCATGGAAACACGAGACCACAGCGCGCTCTTCCGCGTGACCGACACCTACCGTTCGGGCGCCGAAGGAAAGGCGAAGACCGAGCAGTTGATCCGGACCGTCTATTCGCTACTGGAGGACCTGCTGTTCCTGAAGTCCGGCACGCCGGAGTTGGTGCGCAATCATGACATTCAGCCGGAGCTGGCCCGGATGGCCGCCGAGGTCGACTTTGCATGGATCGCCAACGCGGCCCAGCGCCTCGGAGAGGTGGAAAGCGGTATGCGCCGGAATTTGTTGCGGTCGCTGTCCCTCGACAGCTTTGCCGCTTCGCTGTGAGCGGTAACTCCGTACCGATTACTAACACGAAAGTAGTATGGCCGACCTGATTGTTTTGCCGTCTCGCCTGTGTTAGGGTATCGGCAAGTTCACACCTTAGGACAGCCCTGGGCGATTCAAGCCGAGTTTATGTCAAACCGCCACATCGTCTTACACGCTTGAGTTGGCGCGCCGCAAGGCTGGTGTGCAAACCACAGGAGCACCACCATGAAAGATTCCATGGACTCCACAGCCGTGGGTCGCGCGCTCGACTCCGAAGCCTTTGCCAATCGCAAGCTCATCCGTCCCGCTTTCAACCGCAATGACCATCCGCGCCACGACGGAGACCGCCGCGAGCGAAACGACCGGCCGGAGCGCCCCGTGAACGGCGGAAAAAAGGCGCCTCCGCCCGAGCAAACCCATGCCGAGAATTTCTATTACCAGAAGCAAATGCAGGCCCGCACGCCGATGGTCCTGGTGCTGCACGACGGCGAGGAGATTCACGGCATCATCGAGTGGTACGACAAGTACTGCTTGAAGCTGAACCGCAATGGCGCTTCGAACCTGCTGATCTATAAGCCCAGCATTAAGTACATGTACAAGGAAAGCGAAGCCGACGGGCGTTAGTGGCTGAACATTTCAGCGCCCCGTACTCATTGCGTCGTCTCGACAAGGGCTAACGCCGCAGTCGAGGGGTCGCGACACGCCAACTCGGGGAGCATGGCGCAACACAACAGCGGTGAGGTTCTTCTCTTCACAATCCGCCTTTGGCAGATGGCTTGAGAACAACCACAATCAAGTTCGCGAACTGTGGGTCGGCTTTTACAAGAAAGAGTCGGGCAAAGGTGGAATCACATACCGCGAGGCGCTGGACGAAGCTCTGTGCTTCGGTTGGATCGACGGACTGCGCAAGGCCGTGGACGATTCCAGCTATACCATTCGTTTTACGCCGCGCCAGGCCGACAGCATCTGGAGCGAGATAAACACTAAGCGAGTCAACGAACTCACCAAGTTGGGCCGGTTGCAGAAGCCGGGGCTCGTCGCCTTCGAGGCCCGTGACCGGGAAAAATCTCGCCAGTATTCCTACGAACGGAACAACTGCAAGCTCGAAGCTGAGCACGAGAAGAAGTTCAAGGCAAACCTGAGGGCTTGGGAGTTCTTTCGCGGCCAGGCCCCCTGGTATCGGCGGACGACGACTTGGTGGGTGGTGAGTGCCAAAAGGGAAGAGACGCGGCTGAAGCGGCTGGCCACTTTGATTGAAGACTCGGGAAAGGGCCGTCTGATCGGCCTGGTCGATTATCCAAAGAACAAACGGAGAGAGGGCTGAACGCTGAGTCGAGTGACTTGATCTACGTCGGCGTGCCCGCGCTCGTTTCCACCGTTTCAAAGTATTGCGCGATGTTGCGGAACTTGCTGTATCGGTTTTGCAGCACTTCTTCGAGCGGCTTCTTTTCCAACTCGCTCAAGTGCTTTTCCAATGCGTCGGCCAGCGCGTTGGCAGCAGCGTCGTAGTCATTATGCGCGCCACCAGGCGGCTCAGGAATCACCTCATCACAAAGTCCCAGCTCAAGATTGTCCTTGGCAGTTATGCGCAACGCAGCCGCAGCAAGTTCCTTCTTACCAGAATCGCGCCACATAATAGCGGCGCAGCCCTCTGGCGAGATGACCGAATAGATGCTGTTCTCGAGCATCAGAACGCGATCAGCGACGGCAATGGCCAGCGCGCCGCCGCTTCCGCCTTCTCCAGTAATGACAGCGACGAACGGTACCCGCAGGCGCGCCATCTCGCGGAGGTTGCGGGCGATGGCTTCGGCTTGGCCGCGCTCTTCGGCCCCAAGTCCAGGATAAGCACCTTGCACGTCGATTAGCGAAATCAGAGGCCTCCGCCACTTCTCGGCAAACCCCATCATGCGCAGCGCCTTACGGTAGCCTTCGGGATTCGGCTGGCCAAAGTTGCGGTGCAGGCGCTGTTTGGTGTCGCGACCTTTTTGCGTGGCCACCACCGCCACTTCCCGGCCGCGAAAGCGCGCCATGCCACAGATCATCGCTGGATCGTCGCCGAAAGCCCGGTCGCCGTGGATTTCACTGAAGTCCGGGAAGATGCGCTCAATGTAATCCAGGGGATATGGGCGGTTGGGATGACGCGCCAGCTCCGCGCGCTCCCAGGCGGTTAATTGTCCGGACATTTGGCGCTTAAGGGTCTCAATGCGTTCTTGCGCAGCCTGCAACTGTCGCTGAGCGTCCTTGTTGTCGGCCGTAATGCCCTGAAGTTGCTCGATCTGTTTCTCGATGCGTTCCAGCTCGCTCTGCGCGTTCGAAGCAGTTTCCATATGGGTGTCTTTTTTCAACTTGGCACGTGGTGTGCGGATTCCAGCGCCGAGATCCAATAATCACCTGGGAGGGCGTTGGACTCAATCAACAACCCGTACGCTGCCTCGACCACACAACTGCTCTACGCGATTGATGAATGCCCGGTCCGGCAACACATTATAGCCCTCAGCCTCCATCACGACAGTGAAGTCGCCCTTGCGCTCGAGGTCGAACAGCACGCGGGCCTCGCCTTTGCGCTCTTGGCAGAGCGCATAAAGATCGTCAATCAGGGCAGGCGAAGCGTTTTCCAGCGGCACCTTGATGCGCAAATGATTTGGCAACCGAGGCTGAGCTTGCTCCAAAGGAGTAATGTCACCGATCAGGACTTTGGAGTTAGAACCCTCTTCGACGCGGACACCGCCCTTTAGTAGCACCGGTACTGTGAGTCGCAACTTGTCTGCGAGACGACGATAGGCGTCGGCGAAACAAAGGATGTCCACTGAGCCATTCATGTCCTCCAGCTGGCCCTGGGCGTAGAGATCGCCCTTCTTCGACTTGGCTACGCGGATGTTGGTAAGCATGCCGCCGATCAGGATTTCGTCCCTGCCGGTCGAAGACTTCAGACTGGCGACTTCGTTGGTGGTGACAGCGCTGAAATCAAGCAGCTTCTCACGATACTTTTCCAACGGGTGGCCAGTGATGAAAAAGCCGAGAATTTCTTTCTCATGCGCTAGCCGCTCGTGTTCGTCCCAGTCCGGAGTGTTGGGTAACGGTTTCTCGTGAGTCGGCGACTCATCATCTTGCTGGAATACACCGAACAGCCCGTGTTGTCCCAGCGCCGTGTCTTTCTGGGTTTTCGCGGCGTGCTCCATCGCGCTGTCCGTTACCGCCATCAGTTGGGCTCGGCGGCCCAGCGAATCCATGGCGCCGCTCTTAATGAGGGACTCGATCACCCGCTTGTTGAGCAGGTGCAAGTCGACCTTCTCGCAGAACTGAAATATCGACGTGAACCTACCCACTGCCTTTCGCGCCGCCACGATGGACTCGATGGCATTGTGGCCAACGTTCTTAACTGCGGCCAGACCGAAACGAATCGCCTCTCCGTGTGGCGTGAAGTAGGCATCGCTCACATTGATGTCGGGCGGTTCGACGGCTATGCCCATCTCGCGGCACTCGTTGATGTATTTCACCACGTCATCCGTGCTGCCGGACACCGAGGTCAACAAAGCAGCCATGAATTCGACAGGATAGTGGGTCTTAAGATACGCCGTCTGATAGGCGAGCAGTGCGTAAGCCGCCGAATGCGACTTATTGAATCCATA
Organism: uncultured Acidobacteriaceae bacterium; assembly: GCA_963782275.1. Classification (GTDB taxonomy): domain Bacteria; phylum Acidobacteriota; class Terriglobia; order Terriglobales; family Acidobacteriaceae; genus Bog-257. Next base: position 1,427,265 of record CAWAJA010000022.1, read on the forward strand.
TCCGGCGAACTGCTCCATCAGGTCAAAGAGCTTCTCGACTTTCTTCGGCGGATACCCGCGCTCAACTGCACCGCGAACGAAACGCTCGCGCTGCTTGGCCATGGCCTCAGGGTCCTTCTTGCCCATGGCGCGACGCAGCAGGTCGGCTTCACCCAGCGAATAGCCGGCCAGGCGATTAGCGATCTGCATTACCTGTTCCTGATAGACGATCACCCCGAAGGTTTCCTTCAAGTGGGGCTCGAGCTCAGGCAGTTCGTATTCGATCTTCTTGCGCCCCCATTTGCGCTCGATGAAGTCTTCGATCATGCCGCCCTGAATCGGCCCCGGGCGATAGAGCGAGTTCAAAGCGGTGAGGTCCTCGACACACGTCGGCTTATAACGCCGCAGCACGTCGCGCATACCATGCGATTCAAACTGGAAGACGCCCGAAGTCAATCCAGTGTGGAAGACCTTCTCATACGTCACCTTGTCGTCAAGCTCCAGTTTTTGCAGGTCGATGCGCAATCCGCGCGTCTGCTCAATCAGCCGCAGCGCGTCGTCAATGATGGTAAGCGTGGTGAGCCCGAGGAAGTCCATCTTCAACAGGCCCAGCTTCTCGACTGCCTTCATGTCATAGGCGGTAACGATTTCGTCGTTCTTGGTGCGATGCAATGGAACCAGATCGGTGAGGGGCTGCGGCGCGATAACCACGCCGGCGGCATGCACGCCCGAGTTGCGTACCAGGCCTTCGAGCCTCTTCGCGGTGTCAATCAACTCCTTGGTCTGCGGCTCGTTCTCGTAGGCGGTGGCCAGCGGGGGAGAATCCTTCAGCGCCTGCTCGATGGTGATGTTTAGCGTGTTGGGTACCATCTTGGCAATGCGGTCCACATCAGCGTACGGAATTTCCATCGCCCGGCCGGAGTCCTTGATGGCCGCTTTTGCCGCCATGGTACCGAAGGTGATGATCTGCGCCACCTGGTCGCGGCCATACTTCTGAGTCACGTAATCGATGACTTCGCCGCGCCGGTTCATGCAGAAATCGATATCGATATCGGGCAGGCTGATGCGTTCAGGATTCAGAAAGCGCTCGAACAGCAACTCATTCTGCAGGGGATCAATGTCGGTGATGCCGAGGGAGTAGGCGACCAGTGCTCCTGCCGCCGATCCACGGCCCGGGCCGACCGGAATATTTCTCTCCTTCGCGTAACGGATAAAGTCCCAGACGATGAGAAAGTATCCGGGATACTGCATCTGCTGGATGATGTCGATCTCGCGCGCCAGTCGCTGCTCATACTCTGCCAGCGAATGCTTGAGGCGACCTGCTGCCTGTAACTCGCGCAGCACATTGAGTCTCTTGCCAAAGCCTTCACGGGTGATGTGCTCGAAGTAGTCGGGCAGCAAGTATCCCGACGGGACCTCGAACTGCGGGAACGGATCGTGCACCTTCTCGAGGCGGACGTTGCAGCGCTGCGCGATTTCCAGGGTGCGTTCCAATACGCGCTCGTGTCCCGGGAACACCTTCGCCATTTCGGCGGCGCTCTTCACGTAGAACTGGTTGCCATGAAACTTGAGCCGCTGGGTATCGTGGATCGACTTCGCGGTCTGAATGCAGACCATCACATCCTGGGCATGCGAGTCGTCTTCGCACAAATAGTGGCTGTCGTTGGTTGCCACCAGCGGAATTTCCAGTTCATTCTCCAGCTTCAGCAGGCTGGGGTTTATCCGCTTTTCCTCCGGAACGCCCTGGTCCTGGATCTCGAGGTAGAAGTTTCCCTTGCCGAAGATGTCATTGAACGTCGTGGCGGCCTCGCGAGCGGCTTCGTACTTACCTTCCGTCAAGCTTTCAGCAACTTCTCCTTTGAGGCACGCCGACAGACCGATCAGCCCCTTCGCATGTTCAGCCAGAAAGCGCTTGCTAACCCTCGGCTTGTAGTAGAAACCGTGCAGCGATGCTTCAGAGACGATCTTGACGAGGTTGCGATAGCCTTCGTCGTTCTCGGCCAGCACCACGAGGTGGTTGTAGGTGTCGCCCTCCGGCGCCGCGCGATGGTCTTCCTTCTTGCAGATGTAAAGCTCGCATCCCAGGATCGGCTTTACGCCCGCTTCCTTGGCCGCATTATGGAATGCCACCGCGCCGAAAATGTTTCCATGATCGGTCACGGCGACGGCGGGCATGTCAAGTTCCCTGACGCGCGCGACGAGGCGCTCGATCTCGCAGGCGCCGTCCAGCAGGGAGTAGTCGGTGTGAAGGTGCAGATGGACGAATTGCGGTTGAGACATTCGGAGCCCGAGCCCTCGCTTGCTGGTTTCTATTCTATGCGCTCAACGCGCTGGTGGCAGCCTGAGGAAAGTGTGGAAAAAGAGAACTAATTCAACCGCGGATTGCGCGGAACGTCGCGGATTTTTCTCTTTTTGATTCGAGATCATCCGCGCGATCGGCGTCATCTGCCGTGGTCTTCAGCCCTGAGGTGGAAGATGTCCGCTCGGCGTTCCCGGTGAGATCAACTGGCCTCCGGTGATGACTTGACCGGGAGGCGTCTGCCGCTGGATTGACGCCTCACTTCGTTCGCCGTGCGCCCGATACGCGAAAATCACGGCCAGCAGCGGTGCCGCCAGCAGCAATCCCCAAAAGCCGAAGGCGATGCTGAGCAGAATGGGAACGATCAGCGACGCCCAGATGGGAATTCGCGCGCTGCGGCGCATGATCACGGGCTGCAATAGCAGCCCGTCTACGACGACGATTCCACCGTAAAGAATGATGACGTACAGGAATTGCTCGAAACCGCCGGTGAACAGGGCGACCATCGCCGGTCCCATCACCGCCATCACCGGTCCGAAATGCGGGATGAATTGCAGCAGCGCGGCGAGAATCGCCCAGAATGGCGCCCACGGCACGTGCAGATATTGCAGGCCAAGCCACCATAGCGCGCCAACTGCGGCCGAGTCATAGCACTGCGCGAGAAACCACTGGCGCAGGGCTCCTCCGGTAATGTTGATGTGCCGGGAAAATTGCATTACTGGTTTGATGCCCGTCCGGTCCAGGTGGTCTCGAAAGCCATGCTACACTCAGCTTTAGCGCAGCACGGAGATTTTTCCGTATGAAATTCGGCGTCATCGTATTCCCCGGTTCCAATTGCGATCACGACGCCTATTGGGCCATCTCGGAAGTTGCCCACCAGCCCGTGACCTTCCTCTGGCATGACTCGCCCGACCTGCAAGGCTGCGACGCCATCATCGTTCCGGGCGGATTCGCCTATGGTGACTACCTGCGGACGGGCGCCATTGCCAAGTTCTCTCCGGTGATGGAATCCGTGCGCAAGTTCGCCGCCGCTGGCGGACTGGTGCTCGGCATCTGCAATGGTTTTCAGATTCTCTGCGAGGCCGGATTGCTGCCTGGCGCGCTCATGCGCAATGCGGGATTGAAGTATGTCTGCAAGCCGGTACACATCCGCGTGGAAAGCACAAATACACCGTTCACTCAGCAGCTCACCAAAGGCGAAGTGCTGGAGATCCCCATCGGCCACATGGAAGGGAACTACTTCTGCGACGAGCCGACCTTGGCGGAGCTGAAGGACCAGGACCGCATCATCTTCCGCTACTCTACGCCGAGCGGCGAAGTCACAGCCGAAGCCAATCCCAACGGCTCACTTGAGAACATTGCCGGAATCTGCAGCGCCGGGCGCAATGTCCTGGGCATGATGCCGCATCCTGAGCGCGCAACAGCTCCGGAGTTGGGCATGACCGACGGCGCCAAGATTTTCCACTCGCTGGTCGCGGCGATGGTCACGAAGTAGGAAAGTTCAAGCGTGTCCAGCAGAAGCGCACGGGTGAGCGCGACAAGCGTCTCCCAAACAAGCCAGTTGCGGCGCGGGATTGAGATCACAGCGGCAGGGGCGCTCTGGATCGCCGTGGGAGTTGGCTTGCACCTGAGCGTCAACGTCTATCTGTTGCTGGGAATCCCGGTCACCGCCGCTTTTCAGTGGGGCGTGCGCCGCGAGCCGTTGCGGGCGCTCTGGCTGCGGGATGCACGGCCGTTCCGTCTGGACGCAGCCGGATGGGTGGTCGCCGGACTGCTCGCTGCCTATCCCTTTTATCGATTCGTAGCTGACTTGCGCGCGGGACCGCATCCCGCAAAACTTGGCTTTTATCTCTCTGCGTTCGCAGGTGCGTTTGCGGCGGCCTACGCGTTGCGCAACTTTCACCGCGCAACGGTTAGGCCGTTTATCCTCTGCCTCGTCATCGCAGGCGGTATCGGCGTCGCGATCATGGTGGGCGGCGCTATTGCAGGCGGACTGGCGCATCGCACACTAACCCAGCGGCTATCCATTGGCCTGAGCTCGCCACTCCTGTACGTGCCGATCTCGTTTGTTCTGGAAGAGGTGTCGTTCCGCGGCGCCTTCGATTCGCACCTGCATCATCCAGGCGAACCGCACGGATGGGCGACAGCTTTGTTCGTATCGGCGCTCTGGGGACTGTGGCACCTTCCAGTGGGGCTGGGGCAGCTGCCGGTGCCGATCTTGATAGCGCAATTATTAGTCGTGCATTGCGCCGTCGGCGTGCCGTTCTCTATCTTTTGGAGGCGAAGCGGCAATCTGTTCGTTCCCGGCTCAACCCATGCGTTGATTGACGCCGTGCGCAACGCGCTGCTCGTCATTCCATGGCAGTGAGAGCACAACTGGGCAGATAAAGACGGCCTACAGCTTCTAGCGAAACGCTTCCTTGTTCACCACGTGCGGCATCTTCGCTATGTCGCCGCCATAGTTTTGCTCCAGCACGTCGATCAGGCCTTGCACGCAGCGGCCCGCCATGCCGAGAGAAGGGTCGAGGGACAGCCTCGTGATTCGTGCTGCGCTGGCGAAGTGGGGATATAGCCGGCATCGGTCCTCGATGTCAGGATCGCGTAGCGGCGAGTCCGGCGGCAGCGGCTCGGTTTCGTACACATCGAGCGCTGCACCGGCAATCCATTTCTCTTTCAGAGCCTTGGCTAGCGCCTTTTCGTCCACGACTGGTCCGCGCGAGGTATTCACCAGATAAGCGGTGGGCTTCATGGTTCGCAGCGTTTGCTCATTGATTAGGTGATAGGTCGGCGTGTCGCTCTCGCCTTCGCGCAGCAGGGGCACGTGAATGCTGACAAAGTCGCTCTGGCTCAACACCTCCTCGATGGAAACATACCTGATCGAGGTGCGCTCCCGCTGCATTCCGCTTTTGAACCGGAGGTCCATTTGCTGCTGCACGTCCGCCACCAGCTTTTCGTTCGGCCCCATGGCTTCGTAGCACAGGATATTCATGTCGAAGCCAATGCACTTCTTGATCACCGCCTGCCCAATGCGCCCGGTGCCGAGAATGCCGATGGTTTTACCGGTCACCTCGTCGCCGAGGAATGGCAGATAGGGATGCCAATAGCCCCATTTGATCTCACGCACCAGATGCTCGGCGCTCCATAATTTGCGTGCCAAATCGGCCAGCGCAAAGAACGCGAACTCCGCCGTGGCTTCGGTGAGCACGTCGGCAGTATTAGTGAAGGGAATTTTGCAGCGGTTGGCATCGGCACGGCTGATGTTATCGAATCCAACCGCATACTGAGCTACAACTTTGAGCGTGCCTTTACCAGCATCAAAAACTTCGGCGTCAATTTTGTCGCGCAGAGTGGTGATGAAGCCGTCGATCCCGCTGCGGACTTTCTCGATGATCAGGCTCTTTGGCGGCGGGTCAGGCTTGGGATAGACCTCGACCTCATAGCCGCGCTCGCGCAGGCGATTGAAGGCCGCTTCACCGATGTCGGCCGTGGCAAAGACACGGAACTTTTTCTGTGGCATGCAAGTCCTTGATATGGCCAAGATGGTCGCCAGATTAATCCTGGCAAGGAGTTACTCGGCCGACTTGAAGGGCTCGGCTTCAGCCGTGCCGCCAAGATGCGCACAAAAAACATCGGCTTCACTCGCTTAGGAAACTCGATTCTGCGATAAGAGCGAGGCTCCTCAGCGGCTAAAGCCGTTTCATAACTAGCGTTAACGGCACGGCTGAAGCCGTGTCCCTTCAATCCACCAGGCCGTTACAAATGCTTCTTCGTCCACTGGTCGATACGATCCAGCGCCTGCTGCAGATTTTCGATCGAATTGGCGGTGCTGAACCGCAGATAACCCTCGCCGGATGCCCCGAATGCCGTTCCTGACAACCCTGCGACGCCCGTGTCCTCTAACAGCGCGTCCGCCAGCTTCTTCGACGGCCATCCGGTCTGCTTGATATTCGGGAAGGTGTAAAACGCTCCCTTGGGCAGGCGGCAGGAGAACCCCTTGATCTGATTGATACCGCTTACGAACACGTCCCGGCGGCGCTGAAACTCCCGGCGCATCTTCTCCGGTTCGCTCTGGTCGCCGCGAACCGCCTCGATGCCCGCCATCTGGGTAAACGTCGCCGTGCAGGAAGTGGAATTCGTGGCCAGCCGCGCGAACTGCGCCGCCAGGTCAGGCCGCATTACACCATACCCGAGGCGCCAGCCGGTCATGGAATAGGTCTTCGAGAAGCCGGTCAAAATGATGGTGCGGTCCTTGAAGCCATCCACCGAGGCGATGCTATACGGCTCGCCTTCAAAAAGCAGACGGCTGTAGATTTCGTCGCTCAGGACCATGATGTCGCGGTCGCCGATGGCGGCGGCGATGTCTTCCACGTCGCTTTTCGTGATGACGCCACCGGTAGGGTTCTGCGGCGAGTTCAGGATGATGAGCTTGGTGCGATCGTTGATGAGACTGGCCAGCTCGTTAACGTCGAGGCGGAAATCGCGCTCCTCGCGCAGCGGAATGGGAACCGCCTTCGCGTCCAGGAAGTTGATCATTGACTCGTAAATCGGGAAGCCCGGATTGGGATAGATGACCTCGTCTCCCTCTTCCACCAGCGCGAGCATGGTGAAGAAGATAATCGGCTTGCCGCCCGGAACGATCACGACCTCATCGGGGCTGACCTTGATGCCACGTGAAGTGGCGACCTCCGCCGCAATGGCCTCACGCAACTCCGGCAGTCCCGCCGCCGGTCCGTAATGCGTATAGCCTTTGCGCAGCGCGTCCACTCCTGCTTCGACGACATTAGTGGGCGTGTCCATGTCGGGCTCGCCGATCTCAAGGTGAATGACGTGTTTTCCCTGACGCTCCAAAGCGCGGGCACGAACCAGCACTTCGAAGGCAGTCTCGGTTCCCAGCCGCGACATCCGTTTGGCCAGGCGTAGTTCGGTCTGAGTGGTAGTCATAAGCAAACCGAATGATTATACCCTGCGTGACTGGCCGCCGAGCCCGGCTATTTCCCCCGCCGTGTACTCGATCTCAACCTCGATCTTTGCCGTCTTCTCCAGCATGGCCGACACCGAGCAGTACTTCTCCTTGGACAAGCGCACGGCATCTTCCATCGCTTTGTGGGTGACGTTTCCGCCGACCCGGTAAATCAGATGGATGCTGGTAAAGACCTTCGGGAATGTTTCGGCGCGTTCCGCGCTCGCTCGCACCTCCAGGCTAGTGAAAGGCTCGCGCTTCTTGCGCAAGATGCTGACGATGTCGCTGGCCGTGCAGGCACACAGGCCAATCAGCACTAGCTCGACGGGACTGTTGGCCGACTTCTCGCTGCCGGTGTCTACGGCCAGCGCGTGTCCGCTGCGGGCCTGGCTGATAAAACGGTCATGGTCGGTCCAGAGGGCGGTAGCTTCGATCATTGCATGCCTCATTGCGGCTGTTGGCCCTTAGCTTTTAGCTCTCAGCAAGCGGGTAAGCACGACTTGATTACTAAGGGCCAAACGCCGGCGCCAGAGAGTCTGCGGTTATTGTTTGTCTTTGGGCGGGCTCCCAGGCTTGTCGTAAATGGTGTACTGGTCTGACGGCCGCTTCAAGCGAATCGTGACGACCTGGTCGGGTTGATTAATGGTGTAGTCGCTCCCGAAGGTCTGAAAACCGGGAGCAATCACTTGCACCCGGAGTGGACCGTAAGGGATGCCATCCGTCTCAGTTCTGCCATCACCATCCGTCTTCAACTCAAAACCGCCTTTGGCTTGCTTACTACCCTTTACGACCAGATGCAGGATTACTGCGGCGTTGCGCACAGGCTTGCCATTGTCGTCTTTCAGAACAACAAACTTGATTGAGGAGACCTGGCCGGAGGGCTTGTTCTCACCACCAACGGAAACCACTGTGGGTATCGCCAGCACGGCAAGGACGGCGAGGAATGGACGCCATATCTTCATGACTACCCTGTATTCTAGGCAACCGTGCCACACGCCGCAACGCCAGCGATTGCCGCCGATCTCTTGATCAGGATAGCGGAGCTTAAATGGCAACGCGATAGAATTCCATTACCGATGAACCCCCTGCTCCTCTACTTGCATCGCAAATCACGGGAGCAAAAGCATCAGCTATTCGTGCGTTTGCTGCGGCCCACTCCCGAAATGCGCATCCTCAATGTGGGAGCATCCGGAACCAGCATTGGGCTGCCGGAGCAACTGGAGTCCTTTTACGAAGACCACTCCCAGATCACCGGAGGAGGGCTCTCCTTTGCCGATGTGCAGGACTACCGGAACAGCTTCCCCGGCGTGCAAGCTGTCGTGTTTAACGGATGCGCGTTGCCTTTCGCTGACAAGTCCTTTGATATTGTCTATTCCAATGCCGTCCTCGAACACCTTCCCGGAGAAGAGTTGGTGGAGCGTTTCGCGGCTGAAGTGCGGCGCGTAGGTAAGGGGTGGTTTATCACGACCCCCAACTTCTGGTATCCGTTCGACCCGCACTACCATTTGCCCTTGGTACAACTCCTGCCAGAGGTTACGCAGCGCAGTCTTGTAAGGCGTTTGGGCAAGACGCCGTACGATCATCTGCAGCTATTGACCATGAAGCAGATGCGAAAGCTTTTTCCAACCGGAGAAGTGGTGGGATGCCGGGTTACCTTTTATCCTGAAACCCTGATCGCCTATCGCGCGCCTTCAGTTTGAGTCGGTGGTGTTCCGCTTCAGCGTGGGGCGATCGTCGTCTTTTTGCTCCGTCGTACTATTGCCTTGGCCCGACGACCCGCTCGAATCACTGGAACCTGAGGAAGACGTACTGGTGCGCTTCAGCAGGACGGGACGATTCCCATTGCCGGATTTCCCGCTACCCAGCCTTCGGCCGTTCTCCAGAGAAATCAAGCGGGTTTTCACGTTCTCGAACTCGCTGGTGTCCACAACATACTCTGGACGATCGGGCAAATACTTACGGATTTCGTCCTGTGCCGACTGAATACGATCGGCAGTCATGGGATGTGTGGCGAAGGCCTTCGCCAGCGCGCTGTGTTTCTTTTTCCCATCCACATTGAGCTTTTCGAAGAATTCCACGAAGGCATGAGGATCGTACCCGGCGGCGTAATCGTACTCCAGACCAAGCAGATCGGCTTCGCGCTCGGCATCGCGCGAAAACTTAAGGTAGGTCATCGGCACCGCGATTGACGCTACCTCACTGATTGCGTAGGCCACCGGGCCTCCAATGAAGATGAGCGGCACGGAAGCCATGTTCCAGATCTGCGCCCGCGTCATGTTCTTGGTAGCATGACGGGCTGCGACGTGCGCGATCTCATGCGCCATCACGCCAGCCAGTTCGGCCTCATCGTCAGCCGCCAGGATCAGTCCGCTGTTCACGTAGAAGAAACCGCCCGGCAGCGCGAAGGCATTCACTTCATCGGTGTCAAGGACCTTGATGGTGAACGGTACCCGCGCATCTGAGTTGCGCACCAGGTTCTGCCCGATGCGATTGATGTACTCGTTGATAACGGGATCGGTGACCAGCTTGGTGTTCTGCTCAACTTCACTCGCCAACTGATGGCCTAGCGCAATCTCGCGGTCGAGGGAATAAAAATCCAGACCCGATCCCACGTTGCGATGACCGATCTGCGAGACGTCGTACTTCGCTGGTAACGAGCTCCCGGGGTTCGCAACAGCGGCTGGTTTAGCGGTTTCCACAGCAGGAGCCGGAGTGCCTGAAGCCAGCTTGGCGTCGGGACCCGCAGCGGCCTCCGCGCTTGCGGTATCCTCAATCTGTCTAGCCGTCGGTAGCTGCGAAGCATCTTGTGCAACAGGCTTCGCCGATGCAGAAGGGGGAGCATCCTGAGGAGCGTCACTCGACAGGGTTGGGGTCGGCAGCGGAGCTTGTTCCGTCGTGGGAGTGGGTGGCGGTTGGGCGCTTGCTGCGTGATCCTGAACTTGTGTTGCACTTGCAGTCTGTGCCGCGCTGAATGCTGTCCAACTCAGTACGACAAGTAACAGAGCGGACGAACACGCCCACACTCGAACGAAAGAAGAGAAGCGAACCACACCCAGGACTGACACGATCACACCCACCGATTTCCCGATTATGAAGCTGCCCTCGCCTTCGAGGAAGTTAACAACCACTTCAGTTAGATCGAAAAAAGATAAGAGATCGCAAGAACGAGCAGTACCAATGAAGCCATTTATACGCCAGATTCCGCTTTTTTGGAAGCTTTCTAACATCTAGCCTTTCCGGCGTGAAAAACCCTGGGTGGAAGTGATTTTGCTGCTCTGTTCAAGAAACTAGTTCTGCGATTCATCCCACGAGTGCGGTCAAGGTAATCTGCTGATCTGTAAGGGGATCTGTCATTGTTCTTGCGGTTACCGCGAAGGATTTGAGTGAACTACGCTCATGTCCGCCTTGACATCGAAGTCCCAAACCTTGTATATTGGCACTCATTGGGAGCGAGTGCTAACAGCGGGCTGCTAGGCCAATTCCATAACGCGGCTTGCCAGCACTCGAGAGGTCCCAAAGTTCCTAGCAAACGCTGACCGCAACGCAGAAACATGCGCCAAGGCCCAGCAAGAGTAGTGCAATTCAAACTGAAACCGACAAAAGGAGTTCGAGAATGGCTACAAAACTGACTCCCCTGCATGACCGTATCGTGGTCCGCCGCGTTGAAGAGGCGGAGACCACCCGTGGCGGAATCATCATCCCTGACAGCGCGAAAGACAAGCCGCAGGAAGGCGAGGTGATCGCAGTGGGCCGGGGCAAGACCAACGACAAAGGCGAAACTTTTCCACTCGATGTGAAGGAAGGCGATCGCATCCTGTTTGGCAAATATGCCGGCACCGAGATCAAGATTGACGGCGAAGACTTCCTGATCATGCGTGAAGAGGAAGTGCTTGGCATCCTGCAAGGCGCTGCCAAAGAAAAGGAAGCCGTCGCAAAGAAGTAGTAGCTGTCAGTCACCGGTTGCAGCGGTTCTTCTGGCAACCGATGACTGCTCACTGACAACCGATTTCACAAGGAGATTGAAACAATGGCAAAGCAGATTCTGCATGGTGAAGAGTCACGCCAGGCGATCCTTCGCGGCGTGAACGTCCTGGCCGATGCGGTCAAGGTCACCCTCGGTCCGAAGGGCCGCAATGTGGTGATCGAGAAGAAGTTCGGTTCGCCGCTGATTACCAAAGACGGCGTGACCGTAGCAAAAGAAATCGAGCTGAAGGATACGCTCGAAAACATGGGCGCGCAGATGGTGCGCGAGGTCGCTTCCAAGACCTCCGACGTGGCCGGTGACGGCACCACCACCGCGACTGTTCTGGCGCAATCCATTTACCGCGAAGGCGTCAAGACAGTTGCCGCCGGCGCGAACCCGATGGCGCTGAAGCGCGGCATCGAAAAGGCTGTGACCGCGGTTTGCGGCACAGTGGACGAAGAGGGCAACCACAAGGGTGGCGCCATCGACAAGTATTCGCAGAAAGTTTCCGGCGAGATGATCGCTCAGGTTGGCACCATTTCGGCCAACAATGACGAGACCATTGGCCAGCATCATTGCCGAAGCCATGAAGAAGGTCGGCAAGGACGGCGTAATCACCGTAGAAGAAGCCAAGACGATGGAGACCCAGCTCGAGGTCGTCGAAGGCATGCAGTTCGACCGCGGTTATCTTTCACCGTACTTCGTCACCGATCCCGAGCGCATGGAAGCCGTTCTGGAGAACGCGCTGATCCTCATCCACGAGAAGAAAATCTCATCGATGAAGGACCTGCTTCCCCTGCTCGAGCAGATCGCCAAGGGCGGCCGTCCGCTGGTCATCATCGCTGAGGATGTCGAAGGCGAAGCGCTGGCGACTCTGGTGGTCAACAAGCTGCGTGGCACGCTGCAGGTCGCGGCCGTCAAGGCTCCGGGCTTCGGCGATCGCCGCAAGGCCATGCTGCAGGACATCGCGACGCTGACTGGCGGCAAGGCCATCACCGAAGATCTCGGCATCAAGCTCGAGAACGTTCACCTGGACGACCTTGGCCAAGCCAAGAAGATCACCATCGACAAGGACAACACCACCATCATCGAGGGCAAGGGCAAGCACGGGCGACATCGAAGGCCGGGTAAAAGAAATCCGCGGCCAGATCGAGAAGACCACGAGCGACTACGATCGCGAGAAGTTGCAGGAGCGGTTGGCGAAGCTGGTGGGCGGCGTAGCCGTGATTAAGGTCGGGGCTGCGACCGAAACCGAAATGAAGGAGAAGAAGGCCCGCGTCGAGGACGCGATGCATGCCACCCGCGCTGCGGTGGAGGAAGGCATCGTTCCCGGAGGCGGCGTCGCGCTGATGCGCTGTGGCGATGCTATCGACGCCCTGAAGCTGGAAGGCGACGAGAAGATCGGCGGCAACATCGTGCGCCGCGCGCTGGAAGAGCCGCTGCGCCAGATCGTTGGCAACGCCGGCGAAGAAGGCGCCATCATTGTCGGCCGCATCAAGGAGTCGAAGGAACCTAACTTCGGCTACAACGCTCAGAGCAACAACTTCGAGGACCTGGTCAAAGCCGGCGTCATCGATCCCACCAAGGTTGCACGGACGGCGTTGCAGAACGCAGGCTCCATCGCGGCCCTGATGCTTACCACCGAAGCCCTGGTAGCCGAGCTTCCGGAAGAGAAGAAGGAACCGGCAATGCCTCACGGCGGCGGCGGCATGGGCGGAATGTACTAGGCGCTCATCCTGAGCTCGGGCAAAAGCCAGAGTCGAAGGATCGCCAGCAACTAGCAACTCGCTAAAGGCAGGATACAAGGCCTCGCAGAAGCGCGGGGCCTTTGTTCTTCTCAGACGTCCCGCTGTCATCCTAAGCGTCTACTCGGGAGCCATGGTCACGCCTGGGCTAATTCTGATTTTGCTCTGCGGGACCATATTCGCGGGTACCCCCGATCCTTCTGATTTTGCAACTACTAACTGAATAGATAGTGTCGGCTATCCATTCGGATAGTCGACGAAGACTTTCCCGGTTTGCCAAGGTCGATCGATTTTCGTTAAGTCCTTCTGCACGTGGTTCGACAAGGTCGTCGGGGCGAAGTTCCACTTTGGCCCGCAGATTGCTACTTCATTCCCAGCAGAGACCAAACCCCACAGCGGAGACGTGAGGGGCACCCGAGATCCGGAACCTTGCGTGACCGTCACGTCTCTCCCATCCTTGACTTGGCCTTGCACCCAGACGGACTATAATTGCTCCTGGCGGTTGGTAGCTGCCTCCCATGTCCCTTCCTCAGGTCGTGGAGCATCTCCGGAAGATAGCCGGACGCGACGCCGTTCTAGACCGTCCTGAAGACCTCATGCTGTACGAGTACGACGCCGGCATTCGCAAGAGCACGCCGGGCGCGGTGGTGTTTCCGCAGACGACAGAACAAGTTTCCGCAGATCATGCGGCTGGCGTCGTCGGCGCACATGCCGGTGGTGGCGCGTGGCGCCGGCACTGGCCTGAGTGGTGGGGCGATCTCGCAGCAGGGCGGCATTGTCATCGCCTTCTCGCGCATGAACCGCATTCTCGAGGTTGACGTTGAGAACCAGCGCGCCGTGGTGCAGCCCGGAGTGGTCAACCTGCAGCTCTCGGAGCATGTGTCGCATCTTGGGCTGTACTTCGCGCCCGATCCTTCCAGCCAGAAAGCGTGCACGATCGGCGGCAATGTCGCCGAGAATTCCGGGCGGACCGCATACGCTGATGTATGGCGTGACGGTGAATCACGTGACGGGAGTGGAGGTGGTGCTGCCCAGCGGCGAAATCGTGCATTTCGGCGGCAAGGCTGCGGAATCGTACGGCTACGATATGACGGGCTTCTTTGTGGGCTCGGAGGGGACGATCGGGATTGCCACCGCGATCACGGTAAAGCTACTTCGTAAGCCGGAGAAGGTCGCGACGCTGCTGGGGATTTTTGAGTCGGTGGACGATGCCGCGCAAACGGTGTCGGCAATTACAGCCGCCGGCATTACGCCTGCCGCCTTGGAGATGCTGGATGGGTGGACGCTGCGCACGATCGAAGCGTATTGCCACGCCGGATATCCGCTCGACGCCGGAGCGGTGCTGCTGATTGAGCTTGACGGATTGCGCGAGGCGGTGGAGGAGCAGGCGGAGGCGGTGCGGGAGGTTTGTCTCGAGCAGAGGGCGCGCGAGGTGCGCCGCGCCAAGAATGAAGAGGAGCGTGCTCTGCTGTGGAAGGGCCGTAAGACCGCATTTGGCGCGCTCGGGCGCGTTACTCCGTCCTATTACACGCAGGATGGGGTGGTGCCGCGCAGCAAGATCGCTGCCACGCTGCAGTTCATCGGCGATGTCTCAAAGAAGTACGACCTGATCATCGGCAACATCTTCCACGCGGGCGATGGCAACCTGCATCCGCTGATCCTGTTCGATATCCGTTTTCCCGACCAGCTTGAGCGCGCCCTGGCCGCCAGCAAAGACATTCTGGAGTACTGCATTGCGGTCGGCGGCTCGATCACCGGAGAGCACGGTGTGGGGATGGAGAAGCGCGACCTGATGTCGGTGTTGTTCACGGAGCAGGACCTCGACGTGATGACAAGCCTGCGCAACACCTTCAACGGTGACAACGTGCTGAATCCCGAGAAGCTGTTTCCCACTCCGCGTATGTGCCGCGAGATCTCGGGGCCGGCGCGCAATCCCGTGCTGGCGCAGGAGGGGATATGAGCACTGCCGCGACAGCCAGCCTCGCCGGCGAGTTGCGCGCCATCTGCGGCGCGCGAGTACGTGGTCGAAGATCCAGGCGAATTGCAGCGTCGCAACATTCTCGGCGTTACTCCTGCGGTCGCGGTTACGCCAGGTTCGGCGGATGAGATCGTCGCCGATCCTGCGTTTTGCCAACGAGCACGGGTGAGCTGTCGTTCCCGCCGGAGGTTTCACCCAGCAGCAAAGCGGCAATCGTTCCGCCGCAGGTGGATGTCCTGCTGTACACAACGCGCCTCACCGAGGTGGAACATTACGATCCGGGCGATCTCACCATCGGCGTCGGAGCTGGTTGGACGGTTGCGCAGTTGTCGTCGAGGGTGGCCGCAGACCGTTTGTTCTTTCCCGGCGATCCCGCATTGCCGGAGCGGTGCACTGTCGGTGGCATGCTGGCAACGGGACTGTACGGTCCACACCGCCACGGTTACGGTGGCCCGCGAGATTACTGCATCGGAGTGAGGTTTGTGACGGGCGATGCGCGCAAAGCCAAGGGCGGCGGGCGGGTGGTGAAGAATGTTGCCGGCTACGACATGATGAAGCTGCTGATCGGGAGCTAGGGAACGCTGGGCGATTATCACCAGCGCCAGCTTCAAGCTGTTTCCCGCGCCGCGGCAGACGCGAACATTTGTGTCGGAGTTCGCCAGCGCCGCAGAGGCGTTCGCATTTCGCAATCGAGTGCTGCATTCTCCGCTCGATCCGATTTGCCTGGAGTTGATTTCGCCGGAGGCTGGGGCGATGCTCGGGCTGGAGGGTGGTTCCGCGGCGGCATGGTCAATTGTGCTTCGCGCCGCGGGCAGCGATGCCGTGCTCGCTCGCTACCGTGCCGAGTTGGGCAGCGCGGTTTCACATGAAGTCGAAGGGCGGGAGGAGCATGATCTCTGGCAGACCGTGTCCGATTTCTCGCAGCTCGTTCAGGAGCGGCATCCGGCTTCACTGCTGATGTCGATGACGCTGCCACTGGCCGATGTGCATCCCGTTCTCAATGGACTTGCCACGTGTGCCGAATCGAACGGCTTCGCCCTCGCGACAGTCGGCCGCGTGGGAGTCGGCCATCTGCTGGTTGCGGTGTGGGCGAAGCGAAGGTCTGAAGCTGCCTTGGTGAATTTCGTCTGGACTCGCGAGAACAGGTTGTCGGAATTGCGCTATCCTTTGCCGCGCGACGCCAGTATGGCCGATCCTGCATTGCCCGGCGGAAGCGCGCGCATCATGTCCCGGCGTGGGGACCCGTGCCCACAGACCTCGAAAGCATGCGCGCGGTCAAGCGGGCGCTCGATCCAAAGAACATTCTGAACCGTGGGAGGTTTCTGTTCTGAGCACAGCAGCCCCAGTTGCGGAACAAGCCTGTCTCGAACTTCCTGCCCGGCGAGAAGCCTACATGGGACCTGTACTCCAAGTGTGTCCACTGCGGACTGTGCCTGGACCAGTGTCCGACTTATCGCGCGCTGGGCACGGAGATGGATTCGCCGCGCGGCCGCATTTACCAGATGGTGCAGGTGGACGAAGGGCAGGCTGGCGCTCGGCGAGTCGTTCGTCACCCACATTGACCGCTGCCTTGGCTGCCTGAATTGTCAGACCGCCTGTCCTTCGGGTGTGCCCTACGGAAGCCTGCTGGAGCGTGCGCGTTCGCAGATCGTGGAGAACTATCGTCGTCCGTGGCTGCAGCGCGCGCTTCGTACGCATTTTTATGCGCAGATCCTGCCGTCGTTCCGCCGCCTGGCGAGACATGCTAAGTTCGTGCGCTTCTATCAACGCTCAGGCCTGCAGAGTCTGGCGACGGCGAAGCGGGCTTCTGAAAGTTTCTGGGTGTCGCGGAGCTGGACGCTCTGTCGCCGCGCATCGAAAGCGAGTTCTCATTCCGCGATCTTGGCGCCGTCTATCCTGCTGAGGGCACTCGCCGCGGGCGCGTGGCACTGCTGATCGGCTGCATCGGCAGCGTTGCGTTTGCTGAGCTGAACCGCGCCACGATTCGGGTACTGACGAAGAACGGCATCGAGGTTCATATCCCACGCAGTCAGAGTTGTTGTGGAGCGCTGCATTTGCATGCCGGGTTTTCTGGACATGGCGCGCGTGCAGGCCCGCGCCAACATCGATGCCATGCTCAGCCCGGAGTTCGACGCCATCGTAACCAACGCTGCCGGTTGCGGCTCGGTCATGAAGGAGTACGCGGCGCTACTGGAGCATGATCCCGAGTACGCCGAGCGGGCGAAGCAGTTTGTGGCCAAGGTGCGCGACATCACCGAGTATCTCGCCGAGGTTGGCCTGATCGAGCCGAAGCGCAAGCTGAACGCAGCGTGTGACCTACGCCGATCCGTGCCACCTGGCGCATGCACAAGGCGTCCGCAAAGCGCCGCGCGCACTATTGAAGACGATTGGCGCGGATCTGGTCGAAATGCCGCGACCGGATACATGCTGCGGCAGCGCGGGCGTTTACAACGTCGTGCAGAACGAACTTTCCATGAAGATTCTCGACGAGAAGATGGAGTACGTGGCCAGCGTGAAGCCGGAGATTGTGGCGACGGCGAATGTTGGCTGCATGTTGCAGTTTGCCGCCGGAATCAAGCGCAAAGGGATGAACATGCGCGTGGCGCACGTGATCGAGTTGCTGGACGAAGCCTATTCGTAGAACGGGCGACGCGGGTTCTCGTCGCCCGTCTGCGTCAGTTCAGCCATGGGCCGCTCTTGCCCGCCCTTGGCTTGCGGGCCATCACCGCTATTGTTCTTAATCGGCAACTTCCGACAGGGCCTTACCTGGCCGGGATCGCTTCTCCCAGTAGTGTCGACAACTCTTCCGGATCTTCTACTGGCGGCTGGCAAGTGAAGTCAGTGCAAATAATAGCAACGGATTTGTTGCTCTTCAGCGCTGGGAGGTTAGGGACCGTCTCCGCCAGTACCGGTGGAAGATTCTGCGCTACGGCTTCGCTGTCAGTCAGATGGACTACCGACTTGTTCACTGCGAAGGGTGCGATTGCTCCCCGCAACAGCGCTTGGGCGCGTTCGTCCTCACCGACAACAACCACCTGCGTGTGCGGTTTCGACATCCAGGTCGCGGCGATTCCGTAGGTTCCGGCGTAAATTCCAAACTGCTCGGCTGCGCCCGCGAAGACCTCAAGCGTGTCCTCTGCCTTGTCGCGATACTTGGTGTCGCCGGTGTAGGCATGCAGGCGCAGCAACGCGATGGCTGCGCTGGGATTGCCGGCGGGAGTAGGTGCGTCTTGGAAGGGCTTGCGCCGGGCCGAGAGGGCGCCCAGTTGCAGTTTCTCTTCCAGCGAGGCTTCGGTATCGAAGAACCCGCCCGATGTGGAATCGCCGAATCTGCGGACCATCTCGTCGGCGATTCGCTGTGCGAACCTGAAATAGCTGAGGTCGCCAGTGACTTCAAAAGCGTCGAGACAGGCCATCGCAGTAAACGCGTAATCATCCAGCAAGCCGCGAACGAAGCGCTTCTCGGCGTTTGCGTCCGAGTAAGCGATCACGTGAGATAACCCGCGCTGCGGATCCCACGCTTCTGAAAGGATGCGGTCGAGCGAGCGCAGCGCAAACTTGCGAGCTTCATCGAGCTCGAGCACTTGAGCCGCCTGCAAATAAGCGGAAATGCACATTGCATTCCAATTCACATAGATGGTCTTGTCAACGAAGGGCGTAGGTCGCTCGAGACGTGCGGCATAAAGCTTTGTCTTCGCGGAGGCTAGGAGGTCCAATACTTTGGATACATCAATACCCATGCACGAAGCGATCTCTTCCGGAAGCGCGCTTACCCACAAGACGTTCTTCGCCGGGTTGTGCTGCATCTCGCCAACTTGGTTGATGTCGTAGTGCACGGAAGCGGCTTGAAATTCGTCTTCACTCAGGACGGCCTTGGCCTCCTCCACAGTCCAGGTGAAGTAGTCACCGTCATCGTCCAGGTTGATGTCGGCATCCTGCGAGGCGTAGAAGCCGCCATGCTCGCGGTCGCTCAGCCATTCGTCCATCCAGCGGACGATGTCGCGCGCAACATGCGCATAGAACTCGTGGCCAAAAACCTGGTAGCCGTGGACGTAGTTCTTCAGCAGCTCCGAGTTGTCGTACGACATCTTCTCGAAGTGCGGTACGATCCAGCGCTCGTCCACCGAATAGCGATGAAAGCCGCCGGCGAGCTGGTCGTACACGCCGCCCTGCGCCATGCGGGTGAGCGTGGTGGTAATGACGGTCCCCACGCGCTCTTCGCGGGTGCGAAGGTACCAATCCATGAGCAAATCGAGGGCGGCGGGATGAGGGAATTTCGGCGCGCTCCCAAAACCGCCGTTCTTTGCGTCGAAGATGGGCAGCGCCGACTGCACCATCACACCAACAATGCGCGGCGAGAAATCCGCCCGGCGACCAGCGAAGCCTTCGGCGGTGGCTAGCATATTCATAGTTTCGTCAGCCGACTTGAGGACCTCGTCACGCCGCTCGCGATAGGCGTCCGCAATGGCTAGAAGGATCTTCTTGAAACTAGGGCGCCCCCAGCGATCGTCGGGCGGAAAGTACGTCCCTCCGTAAAATGGCCGGCCATCGGGCGTGAGAAAAACGGTGAGCGGCCAGCCGCCGGTGCCCGCGATCGCCGATACCGCAAGCTGGTACCGATTGTCCACGTCGGGACGTTCGTCGCGATCCACCTTCATCGCGATGAATTGCTGGTTGATGATCTCTGCTGTCTCTGCGCTTTCGTAGGACTCGCGGTCCATGACGTGGCACCAGTGGCACCAGACGGCACCTATATCAAGCAGAATCGGTTTGTTTTCGCGTTGTGCTTTGGCGAATGCTTCTTCGCCCCACTCATGCCATTGGATGGGCTGATGCATAGCCGAGCGCAGGTAGGCAGAGGAGGCGCGCCCCAGCGAATTCATCGGCTCAGACATAAGCGATCAGTCTAGCAGGGAAGAGCGGTTCGCGGTTCCACGGGCTCAATCAATATGATCGGAACTGTGTCGTTTATCGGCCCATAACAATGCCGTGACAGACACCCAGCCGGTACACTGTTGTGTTATTTGCTTTGGTCGCAGCCGACACTTCAGTGGCTATCTGATCGGATGATGGAGCCAGTGGTGAAGAGTCAAGAAGCTTTGGCAAGAATCGTGAAAGGTGTCTCGAAGTTTCAGACCGAGGCGTATCCCTCTCAGCGTGCCATGTTCGAAAGTCTGAAATGCAGACAGGAGCCCCTGGCTCTGTTTGTCACTTGCGCCGACTCGCGGATCGTTCCGAACCTGATCACGCAGACCGGGCCGGGCGAGATGTTCACCGTGCGCAATCCCGGAAATTTGGTGCCGCCGTACGGCGAATTCGTGGGCGGCATTTCGGCCAGCGTGGAATACGCCATGCTGGTGCTAAGGGTGCCGTTAGTCATCGTTTGCGGACATACCGATTGCGGCGTGATGAAAGGCCTGCTGCACGCCGATCATGTTCGAGGCCTGCCGGCAGTTCAGGATTGGATGCGCTCCGCCTCCGAGGCCCGGCACCGCGTGATGCGCGACCACAGCGGCGCAACGGAAGAGGAGATGCTACGCCTGATTACGGAGTACAACGTGCTGGCGCAAGTCGAAAACTTGAAGGGCCATCCCAGCGTCCACTCCCGCACGACTAGCGGTGAAGTTGAGGTTCGCGGTTGGGTGTACGACATCGGCGACGGCTCGATCTGGGCGGCCGCTCCCGAAAGCGGGAAGTTTGAGATTCTCGGCGGCTCGTCTGAGGTTTAGGGCCACGCTACTTCGAGGCTGCTGGGTCGCCGGAATCAGATCTCAGCAGCTCCTCCGCAATCTTAGCGTACAGATCAATCGCCTCCAGCAACTGCCGCTTCTCGATGTACTCGCCCTCAGTATGCGCCACGTGAATCGAGCCCGGACCGATCAGCAAGGGCTGCCCCCATGCCGAGAGCGCGGGAATGTCGGTTGTAAAGGCAGCTATCATGGTCCCGATACCGGGCACGGTGGTGAACTCCATGTACGGGATTTCGAGCTTGAATTCAGCCTCGGCCTTTTCTTTCGTGGCGGATGTGATTTCCTGGCGCAATTCCGTGGCGGGGCCAACCAGGCGGAAAAGCAGATGGGCGCGCGCATAATCGGGGATGACGTTAGGTGCGCGTCCGCCCTCGATCATGCCGATGTTCATGGTGCACGGTCCGGCTTTCGGATTCGTCGGGAGCTTGAGTTTGCGAACGCTGTCCAGTGCGTCGAGCAGCTTTTCAATGGCCGACTCGCCCAGTTCAGGGTAGGCAGAATGCGCCATCTTGCCGTGCGCCACAAGCTCCACGCGAAGCGTGCCTTTCGAAGCGACTGCTAGCTTGTTCTCCGTTGGCTCTCCGTTGATGATGAATTTCGCTCCGCGCGGCTGTTGATTTGCAATCTGCGCGCCTTGGCTGTCACGCTCCTCGCCTACGAGGAAAAGCAGCCCTACGTGACTGCCTTGAGCCCGGAGCTTTTCGGCGGCTGCGATCTGGGCCACGATGATGCCCTTGGCGTCACACGATCCTCGGCCGTAAATGCGATCAGCGGTCTCCGATGAAGGAATGAACGGAGGCACCGTGTCCATGTGCGTCGATAGCACGAGCTCAGGTCGCGGATGCTCAGGATGAGTTGCCCACACATTGAAGCGATCTTCTTCGACCGGCATCCGTTCGACCTTATAGCCAAGGGCAGTTAGTTCACTGGCGATTGCATGGCCTACCGCGCTCTCCTGTCCGGTGGTGGACTCGATGTCGATCAGCTGGCGAGTAAGGGCGAAAACGTCCATGTGCGAAGCATAGAGCATTTCGCTGCAGCGGCACAGGCACGACCGAGAAAGAGTGGAACTCCTTCGGATGGCTCACAGCGGTGGTTCGAAGATCTTCTCCAGAGCTTTTCTGCGATAGTCGAATGTCGTCCTCAGTAGGCGCTGAAACATCAGCTTCTCGATAGTCTGTCCGATCACACCAAAGCCGACCTCATACTCCACCAGGTCACGGATGAGAGTGCCTTCTCGTCCATCGATTGTCTTCGTCTTGAAGGAGTGAGTGTGCTCCCAGCGGCGAAATGGCCCTTGCTGTTGTACGTCGGTGAAGTGTTCGTTCAACGAAAAACGTGTAACGCGCGCGATCCATTTCTCATGCATCGGCAGGGGCGGAATGGCACGAAACTTGAAGACAATCTCGGTCCCGACTCCTGCCATGTGCTCGGCCTCCGCCGGAACTCGATCCGCAGGAAAACGCGGTGGAACAAGGTTCAACTTCACCAGCTCTGCGCCTTGTTTGGGAGGCATGATGCGCGGCAAATTACGCGGATCGGCAAAGAACGCAAAGACACGCGACAGCGGTTCTGCGACCCATTGTTCGGCTTCAAACCGCTGACTCATGTTTTGTGCCCGTGTTTTCCTAACCTTGGCTCGCGCGGAACCCCCAGAGTAAACGCAATTCCTTGTGGCTGTCGGACTCAGAAGCTACTAGGAATTGTGTCGGTCCGCCCGTGAATCGTGATGCTCAAAAAAAATGCAATTTCCTCTTGACACGCAACGGTTTAGGAGTAGGATACCTCCAATGGAAGTGGTAAGAAGTGGTAGATTGTGGAGTAATTCTCTGTTCTGTGGGAGCAGTGGTCTCGAAATGGTTTTATCGGCCAACCCGCTCGGCAATCGGATCCTAGCGGCAATTTGGGGCCAGTAATGTTCACCTCCATTTCAAGAGCCAGATTCGGATTTTATGTTTCGCGGCACGCACTTAACCCGGCTGGACGAAAAAGGGCGCCTCAAGGTGCCAGCCGAATTCAAGCGTCTGGTCGACGAGAACTACAGCGCGCAATTCTACATTACCAGTTGGGATGGCAAGAGTGCCAAAGCATATCCCCTTCAGGAGTGGGAGGAGATCGAGCGCAAGTTGAGCACGGTGTCCAATTTCAACAAGTCCAAGCAGCGCTTGTTGAAACGCACCAGCTACTACGGGCAATCGGTGGAGATGGATGGACAAGGCCGTCTGCTGTTGCCCTCGATCCTGCGCGAATCGGCGGAACTGAAGGGCGAAGTGGCGGTCAGCGGGCGGGTGAAATTCCTGGAAGTTCAGAATGCGGAAGCGCTGCGCAAAGAGGTTCAGGAACCGCTTACTTCTGAGGATGAACAAGAACTGGATCGTTTGGGGATTTAGAGCGAGTCAGGTTTCGGGTTCCATTCGCGACGGAATGGGAGTGAATGGACAACGGGTTTTCAGAAGCGAACAACGCCCTTGGGGGCGCACATGGCGGGAGCAAAGAGTTTGGCCATGTGGCAGTTCTTTTAAAACCAGCGATCGAATTTCTGGCCGTACGGCGCGGCGGGACCTATATCGACGCAACTCTGGGCTTGGGCGGGCACAGCTGGGAAATCGCAAAACGCCTCGGCGCACAGGGTCGTTTGATTGGCTTCGATAAGGACCCGGCAGCGCTGGAACGAGCACGCGAGCGGCTGAACCGTCCTCCTTCGGAATTGGCGGGTGACTGGCCACAGATTGAGTTGGTGCATGCATCTTTCGCCGAGGTGGCGCAGCACGTGGCG
Source organism: uncultured Acidobacteriaceae bacterium (assembly GCA_963782275.1). GTDB lineage: Bacteria > Acidobacteriota > Terriglobia > Terriglobales > Acidobacteriaceae > Bog-257. The sequence continues at coordinate 1,450,716 of CAWAJA010000022.1, forward strand.
CCGGCAACCGCAGATGGATTGCTCGCCGACATCGGTGTCAGCTCCATGCAATTGGAGGATGCCGCGCGTGGATTCAGTTTTCAGGCGGACGGCCCATTGGACATGCGGATGGATCCGCAATCCGGGCTGACGGCCGAACAAGTGGTAAACCGCTTCGACGAGCGCGAGCTTGCCGATGCGATTTACGAATTCGGTGAGGAAAGGAGGTCGCGGAGAATCGCCAGAGCCATTGTTCGGGCGCGGCCGATCAGTACAACCGCAGAACTAGCGGACGTCATTTCGGCCGCGGCCCGGCCAATGAACCAGGCTGAACGGCGCATTCATCCGGCGACGCGAACTTTCCAGGCACTCCGAATTCTGGTGAACCGTGAACTCGACGACTTGCGAGCGCTGCTGAGTACCGGGGCGGCGCCGCAGGTGCTAAGGCCGGGCGGCAGGTTGGTGGTTATCAGCTTCCACTCGCTGGAAGACCGCATCGTGAAAGATGCGCTGCGAGATGGAGCGCGCGACGGTTTGTACCGCGTGCTGACGAAGAAGCCGGTGACCGCTGACAAGGAAGAAATCGATCGCAATCCGCGGTCGCGCAGCGCGAAATTGCGAGCTGCGGAGCGGACTTGAGTTAGGAATGAGGGGGTTTCGATACTCAATTTTCGTGTGCATGGGCACAGAAGCTGCGGAAAAAGCTGTGAAGAATGTGCATAACTTCTGAACATCGGAAATTCGGTTTGTGTGCTTCGAGGATATGAGCCGGACAAGAGGCAACGAAGTGAGGCCGTTCCGGCAGGAGAAAATGATGGCAGCCGGAGTTCTTTACCCAATCATGGCAGAGGCTGTTGAGTGGGCCGAGCAGGCCGTCGCCGCGAGCCGCGCGGCATGTTCATCGGCACGCCCGAGATCCATTTCGCCAAGCGCATTGATAATTCGCGGGTGGCGAGGGTCACCGACCCTAAGCGCCGCCGCGAGATGATCTTGTTCGGCATCACCTTGGGCGTGTTCTTCCTGTTCGTGATGGTCTATCTGTGGCAGCACTTCAGCGCCATCGAGTACGGCTACCGCATCGAGCAATTGAAGGTGCAGCGAGACACTATCGTGGAGTCTAACCGCGCTTTGAGCCTGGAAGCGGCGTCGTTGAAGGACTTGTCTCGGATCGAGCGCCTGGCTATACAAATGGGCATGCGGCGACCGGCTGACGGGTCAATGGCAACCGATGGACTCCGCCGCAGATCCTTCCATGCCGGTGATGGCCCAAGCGAACGGAATCACGGTGGTTTCGCCCGAGCCGTAGTCGCACCCGCAGGCTTGACCTAGAGAAGAAGTCCAGCGGCGGTCCGAGAGCAGCGGACCGCCTTCTCCACGTAAGCAGGCAAACGTAGGAAACGGAGATAACCGGGGAATGCGGGTGAGCGCTCCCAAGACGCCGAGCTCGAAGGCTCTACATCCTTGCCGCATTGCTCTTCCTGTGGATACTTCGCCATCTGTTTTCGCCTGGTGCGGCTGCAAGATCGTGAAGTACGGATTTTTCACGCAACTCGCTCATCGCCAGCAAAACCGTACTATCCCGGTCGAGCCTCGCCGGGGAAACATCTTTGACCGCTACGGCCATCCGCTGGCGATGTCGATCGACGTCGATTCTGTGTTTGCGGTGCCCAGCGAAGTTCACGATCCTGAAACCACGGCCGCTATTCTCGGCAAGGTGCTGAATCTCGATCCACAGGAGATCGTTGCCCGCATCCAGTCTTCGCGAAACTTCGCCTACATTGCCCGCAAAGTCGATGGTGACACCAGCGATCGTATTCGCGAGCTGAATCTGCGAGGAATTTACTTCCGCAAAGAGCCCAAGCGCTTTTATCCCGATCGCGAGCTGGCGGCGCAAGCCCTCGGCTACGTCGGCATGGATGACGATGGTCTGGGCGGCCTGGAGCGCGTATTCGATGACGATCTGCGCGGTATTCCCGGCAAGGAGATGATCTCCATTGATGCGCGCCGAAAGTGGTTTGGCCGCGTGGAGAAGCCGCCCGATCCCGGGCAGAATCTGGTCTTGACCATCGATCAGACCATCCAGTACATCGCCGAGCGCGAACTGCAGCGCGGCATGGAAGACACCAAGGCGATAGCCGGGACAGTCATCGTCCAGAACCCACGCACCGGCGAAATCCTCGCCTTGGCGAATCGGCCAACCTTCAATCCGAATGTCTTCAACAATGTTCCGCAGGAATCGCTGAAGAACCGCGCCGTGAGCGATGTGTACGAGCCCGGTTCGGTATTCAAGATCGTCACCTATTCGGCCGCGATTGACCAGCAATTGGTCAAGCCCGAGGACAAGATCGACTGCCAGCACGGCTCGATCGATGTCTTCGGCATGAAAATCCACGATCACGAGAGCCTGGGCGTAGTCACGATCGCGGAAGCGTTGGCGCACTCCAGCGACGTGGCGGCCATCAAGGTTGGCATGAGGCTTGGCGACGAGCGGCTGTACCACTATCTCCGGGACTACGGATTTGGTGCGCAAACCGGAATTGAGCTGCCGGGCGAAACTCGCGGGCTGACGAAGCCGGTCAACCGGTGGTCGAAGGTGTCGATCGGCGCCATCTCCATGGGACAGGAGATCGGCGTCAGTCCGATTCAAGTCATCTCGATGATCTCAACCATCGCCAACGATGGCGTCTATACGCCGCCGCGCATCGTGGCGGGAGAACTTCCTCCTGACGGCATTCCGAAGCCAGTAGTTTTTCATCCGGCACAGCAGCATCGGGTTGTGTCGTCGATGACCGCTGCCCAGATGAAGAAGATGATGGAAGGCGTAGTGCTGTTTGGGACGGCCAGAAGGGCGATCCTGAACGGATATACTTCGGCGGGAAAGACCGGCACCGCACAGAAAGTCGATCCCGCTACGGGCGCCTATTCCAAGACGAAGTATGTCGCTTCGTTCATCGGCTTCTCGCCGGTCAACAACCCGGCGGTGACCATCGCGGTGATTCTCGATTCGCCGATTGGACTGCACCAGGGCGGGCAGGTGTCGGCGCCGGTATTTAAGCGCATTGCCGAACAGGTGCTCGAGTACATGCACGTGCCACACGATGCGGACGTAAAGCGACAGACGATGGTCAGCGTCCGCGAGAGGCGAGGAGCGATGCCGATGAATCATCCGACCGGCTGGGCGCTGGCTTGCAGGATGGCGGATGCGGATGCGGCGCCGAATAGCAAGCCGCAACCAGGTGCGCCATCGGCAGCGTCAAGGCCGCCCAATCCAGAGTGCGAGCGGTAGTGCGCCTCAGCCAGTGCAACCTACAACCGGGGCGGAGATGGCGCAGGCGACCCCTCCACCAGCCGACTCCGGCGGAATTGTCTGCGGCCGCCAAGGGTACCGTCGTTCTCGATGTAGACAGCGGAGTCGTGGTGCCATCGTTCCTGGGCAAGCCGCTGCGTTCCGCGGTGGAGAGCGCCCAGCAGTCGGGGCTGGAGATCAACGCAATCGGCAGCGGCGTGGCGCGCGAGCAATGGCCTGCGCCGGGCAGCCACTTGGCGTCGGGGCAGAGGATTACGGTGCGCTTTGCGCATTGAGAGCTGTGCCCTGCCTTGGTCCGGCGCACACCAAGCCCAGCTATAATGCGGAGAGAAATGAACTTCCTTGAGTTGCTGGATGGCGCAGAATATGTCGCGCAGCAAGGCAATCCTCCCATCGCCGGCCTGGATTACGACAGCCGGCGGGTGAAGCCGGGATGGTGTTTCGTCGCCATGCACGGCGAAACCAGCGACGGCAACCGCTACATTGATGCAGCACTGCAGTCTGGCGCAGTGGCTGTGGTCAGCGATTCTCTGCCGCCGAGGCCGGGCGTTGCGTGGGCGCAGGTCCTGCATGGAAGACGTGCACTGGCGAGGCTAAGCGCCAATTTCTATGGCCATCCCGCGGAACGGCTGTCGATAACCGGGATCACGGGGACCAACGGCAAGACCACGACCTCGTTTCTGCTGCACGCGATGTTTCGAGCCGAGCGGACGCAAAGCCGCGCTGGTAGGCACGGTAGAGTATCGCATTGGCGACGAAGTACTCCCGGCTCCGCACACGACTCCTGAGGCATTGGAGTTGAATCAGCTATTTTCGCGCAGCGGTCGAAGCTGGCTGTACCGAGGTAGCTATGGAAGTTTCTTCTCACGCGTTGGAGCAGCAGCGGGTTTACGGTGTGCCATTCGATGTTGCGGTGTTTACCAACCTCACCCGAGATCATCTCGATTATCACGGCAATATGGAAGAGTATTTCGCATCGAAGACAATCCTTTTTCAAGGATCAGGCACGGAGCCGCCGAGGGTTGCGGTGATCAATGTGGAAGATGAATACGGCCAGCGCCTGCTCGGACTCTGTAAGAAGCAAACGGAATTGATCACTTACGGAATCGATACCGGCGACTTCCACGCCAGAAATGTCAGCATTGAGAACACCGGGGTCAGGTTTGACCTGGTAACACCGCAAGGGGAGATTCCCATTTGGAGTCCGCTGCTGGGGCGGGTGAATGTTTACAACCTGATTGCAGCCTCTGCCGCAGCCTACGCGCGCGATGTCGAGCCCCGGCAGCCATTGCCGAAGCGGCTGGGCAGCTTGCACGTGTGCCGGGGCGCTTTGAGCGCGTGGATGCGGGCCAGCCCTTCACGGTCATCGTGGACTATGCTCACACCGATGACGCGCTGCGCAATCTCACTGCCGTGGCGCGGGATTTTCTGGGCCAACGCGGAGGCCACGGACGCGTGATCACCGTCTTCGGATGTGGCGGGGACCGCGACCGCAGCAAGCGTCCGCTGATGGGCGAGGCGGCGGGAAAGGGCAGCGATTTCGTGGTGCTCACCAGCGATAATCCGCGCAGCGAGAACCCGCTCGACATCATGAATGACGCTCTGCCCGGCCTGCAGCGCAGCGGGGTTCGGTACACCATGGAGCCGGACCGCCGCAAGGCCATCGATCTGGCGATTGACGAAGCGGAGCCGGGCGACATCGTGCTGATCGCCGGAAAAGGCCACGAGAAGATCCAGGTGACCAGCGCAGGCGCGGCGCCGTTCGACGACATCGAGGTGGCGCGGAATGCCTTGCGGAACCGCCGGCTACGGTGCGCCTCCAGACCGGCGATCGGCAAAATCATGAAGCTGAGCCTCGCGCGCGCTGCCGAGTTCATGCAGGCGACGGGCGACTTTGATCGCCACGCCGTTGCCAGCGGATACTCCATCGATTCGCGCACCTTGCAACCGGGGGAGCTGTTCTTTGCCGTCCGCGGCGAACGTCTCGACGGCCACGACTTCGTCGAAGCAGCGCTTGCGAAGGGTGCAGTGGGCGCGGTGGTTCGCAAGGATCAGATCGCTCGACTATCCGGCGAAGAGAAAGTCTGCTGGCCGTGGACGATCCGCTCGTCGCATTGCAGCATTTGGGAGCGGCCGTCCGCAGGCTTTGGGGCAAGCCGCTCATCGGGGTCACCGGATCGGCGGGGAAGACCACGACCAAGGAAGCGATCGCCCACGTCCTGGCGACTCGGCATCGCGTCCTGAAGTCGCAGGGCAATTTGAACAACCACTTCGGGATGCCGCTGCAATTGCTGAAGCTGGAACCCGAGCACGAATTAGCAGTCATCGAGATGGGCATGTCGCATGCTGGTGAGATCACGGAGCTGGCCGAACTTGCGCAGCCCGACTGTGGCGTCGTGACCATGGTCGCGCCGGTGCATCTGGAGTTTTTCGATTCGATTGCTGCCATCGCGCGCGCCAAGTATGAGCTGATCGAGTCGCTTCCGGCCGGTGGGATCGCCGTCCTGAATGCCGACGATGAGTACGTTTCGCAGTTCGGTCGTGACTTCCATGGGAAGGTCGTTACGTTCGGCGTACAACAAGCCGGCCGATGTTGCGGCGCGCCACATCGAATGCGCACGGGCCAGGCGGGTCAACATTCGAGATTGTCGCCGACGGCGAGCAGGCAGTCGGCGACGCTGCCGTTGCTGGGCGAACACAGCATCTATAACGCGCTTGCGGCGGTTGCGGTGGGTTTGCAGTACGGAATTTCGCTGCGCGAGGCCGCCGAATCGCTGGCCACGTTATCAGCAGGTGACAAGCGCGGAGAAATCCTCAGCTACGCGGGCGCGACCATCATCAACGATTGCTACAATTCCAATCCTAAGGCCCTGGACAGCATGGTTCGTTCGCTGGCGCAGCTTCCGGCGCAGCGCCGCATCGTGGTCGCGGGTGAGATGCTGGAACTTGGACCCGCGGCTGAAGCCATGCACCGCGAATGCGGCCGGCACATGGCAAATTGCGGAATCGATGTGCTGCTTGGGGTGCGCGGACTTGGCGAAAGCCATGGTCGAGGGCGCATCCGCCGCCGGAATGCGCGCCGAGTTCGTGGACACGCCGGAGGAGGCCGGCGAATGGCTGCGGCGGGAGATCAAGGCCGGGCGACGTGGTTTTGCTGAAGGCTTCGCGAGGCGTGCGCCTGGAGCGCGCGCTGGAAGTGTGGACGGGGACGGCACCGGTCTCCCGCGCACTAGAGTTGCTTACAACTGATTCAAGGAAGAAATTTGCTCTATTGGTTGCTTTACCAGAAGGGTTTCGTCGTCTTCCACATCGGCCCGTTCCGAATCTTCCGCTATTTGACGTTTCGCACCGCCTTCGCCAGCCTGACCGCACTGTTTATCGGTCTCATTATCGGCCCGGCCGTCGTCCGCCGCCTGCGTGAATTCCAGATTGGCCAATACATCCGCGAAGACGGCCCGAAGGCCCACCAGAAAAAGGCCGGCACACCCACCATGGGTGGGGTGCTCATCGTTGTCGGCATGATCGTTCCCACGCTACTGTGGGCCGACCTCAGCAACCGCTTCGTGTGGATTGCGGTGGTCACGACGCTGATCTTCGGCGCCATCGGTTTTGCCGACGACTACCTGAAGGTCGTGCACCGGCGCAATCTGGGTCTCACCGCGCGCGCCAAGCTCGGATATCAGTTCCTCGCCGCCATTGCGGTCGGCGGCGTACCTTGAGTGCACTGGAGACTCACGGCCTGTATTCCACCCGCCTGATTGTTCCGTTCCTGAAGCACTTCCGGCCTGACCTGGTGATCAGCCGCCTGCATCACGGCTAGCTGTCGCCGCTGGCGTTTCTGCCGTTCATTGCGTTTGTCGCGCTCGTCATTGTTGGCTCCAGCAATGCCGTGAACCTTACCGACGGCCTCGACGGGCTCGCGATCGGCTGCACCGTCATCGCCGCCGGAGCGCTCACCGTTCTTACCTATGTCAGCGGGCACGCCGTTTTTGCCGATTATCTCGAGCTCTCGAAAATGCCCCAGGTCTCGGAGGTGACCATCTTCTGCGGCTCCATGGTCGGCTCGGCCATCGGTTTTCTCTGGTACAACGCCCATCCGGCCGAGATCTTCATGGGCGACGTAGGATCGCTGGCTCTGGGAGGAGCAATCGGCACAGTAGCCGTCATCATCAAACAGGAACTGCTGCTGCCCTTCATCGGCGGCATCTTCGTTATCGAGGCGCTCTCGGTCATCCTGCAGGTGGGCTCCTACAAGCTGCGCAGGAAGCGCATCTTCAAGATGGCGCCCTATCCACCATCATTTCGAACTGTTGGGTTGGAGCGAGTCCAAGGTGATCGTGCGCTTCTGGATCGCCTCGCTGGTGTTTGCACTCTTTGCTCTCACCACCTTGAAGTTGCGGTAGAAGGCGGTGAAACGTGGCACAATGGGCCGGGCGGAATTCGTGATGGATGTCAAAGGCAAGCGCGTGCTGGTGGTCGGGCTGGGCAAGTCCGGCGTGGCCAGCGCTCTTTTTCTGGAGAAGCAGCGGTGCGCGTGTTGCCGTTTCCGACGCCAAGACGGAAGAGCAACTCCCGCAGGAGATTCCGCTGCTGCTCGACCACGGCATCAGCGTCGAAACTGGACATCACGGCGAGCGGACCTTTCGCGATCAGGACCTGATCGTCATCAGTCCGGGGGTGCCTTTTGACGTGCCGCAATTGGTGCAGGCGCGCGCACTGGGCATTCCTGTGATTGGCGAAGTCGAGCTGGCGGCACGCTATCTGAAGGGCAAGATCGTCGCCATCACCGGCTCGAACGGCAAGACGACGACCACCGCGCTGGCCGGGGCAGATTATTGCTGCGGGTGGGCGCGAGGCGCTGGTCGGGGGCAACATCGGAACTCCAGCGATCAGCTTCGTCGAGACCGCCACCGATGACACTTGGATCGTGCTGGAGATCAGCAGCTTCCAACTGGAGACCATCGAGACCTTCCATCCGAAGATTGCGGTTGTGCTCAACGTCACGCCAGACCATCTTGACCGGCACTACACCTTCGAGAACTATGCCGCCGCCAAGGCGCGCATTTTTGAGAACCAGACGGCGGACGACTTCGCGGTATTCAACGCCGACAACGCGCCTTGCGTCGCCATGGCTGCGAAAGCCAAAGCTCCGGTGTACTGGTTCAGCCGCCTGAAAGAAGTCGAACGTGGAGCGTTCACTCGCGCAGAGCGCATTTTCTGGCGGGACGGCAAGGCCGAACGCGAGATCATGCCCGTCAGCGAGATCTCGCTGAAAGGGTCGCACAACGTCGAGAACGTTCTGGCGGGAGTGTGCGTTGGAATGCTCGCCGGGATTGAGCCGGCGCACATACGCGAAGCGATCGCCGCGTTCAAAGCGGTCGAGCACCGGCTGGAATATGTGGCAACCGTTCGCGGAGTCGAGTACTACAACGACTCGAAAGCGACCAACGTCGATGCCACCATCAAGGCGCTGGAGTCGTTTCCCGGCCGGATTCACCTCATTCTCGGCGGCAAGGACAAAGGCAGCGATTACAGCGCGCTGAATCCGCTGCTGAAGGAGCGGGTCAAGCGCGTATACACGATCGGCGCCGCCGCCGCAAAGATCGAGTCGCAGGTGAAGGGCGCGGAAGTTGTCAGCGCTGGAACGCTGGAGACATGCGGTGAAGCGCGCCGGCGAATCCGCAACTCCCGGCGACGTGGTGCTGCTTGCTCCCGCCTGCGCCAGTTTCGATCAGTTCGACAGCTACGAGCATCGCGGCCGGGTGTTCAAAGAGCAGGTGCGCCGATTGGCATCGCGAGAGCAGGAGCAGCGAGCACGTCGGGAGCGGCACGCGCGGAGGCAGCGCGTAATGGCCAAGCGCGTCAGTGTCGATAAGTGGCTGTTCACCGTCACGCTGTTACTCGTTTTCATCGGGCTGGTGATGGTGTTCAGCGCCTCCGCGGTCATGGCGAAGGAGCGCTTCGGCTCGCCGTACGGCTTTCTGCTGCGGCAGATGGCCTGGGCGGCAGCCGGCATCGCGGCCATGGTCGTCATCATGAACATCGACTACAAGAAGTATCGCCGGCCATCGGTGGTGTTCACATTTCTGGGCTTCACATGCCTGTTGCTCATTGCCGTGTTTCTGTTTCACGATTCCCACAACACGCACCGCTGGATCAAGTTTGGCGGCTTCTCCTTCCAGCCTTCGGAACTGGCGAAGCCCGCGCTCATTCTCTATCTCGCTTACTTCCTGGAGTCGCGCTGGCAGCAGATCACCGACTGGAAGCATGTGCTGCTTCCCGCTGCCGCGCCCACAATTCTTCTCGCGCTGCTCATCGTGAAGGAGCCTGACTTGGGCACGGCCATCGCCTGCATGGCCATCTCCGCCTCCGTGTTGTTCGTGGCGGGAATGAACATGCGATACCTGTGGTATGCGCTGGCGGCGTCGCTGTTGCCGCTCTACTTTCTAGTGGTGCGGGTGCCGTGGCGATGGGCCCGCGTGCAGGCGTTCCTCGATCCCTTCAAGGACCCGCAAGGCAAAGGCTTCCACATCATCCAGTCGATGATCGCCGTCAGCACCGGTGGCCTGACTGGTCTGGGTCTGATGGAAGGCAAGCAGAAGCTCTTCTACCTGCCTGAACCGCATACGGATTTCATCTATGCGGTCACGGCGGAAGAATTGGGCTTGTGGGGCTCGGCTGCTGGTGGTTGCGCTGTTCGGCATCTTCCTCTATCGCGGCATTCGCGTCGCGCTTCGTACCGACGATATGTTCGCGAAGTTCCTCGCCACCGGGATAACGGCCATGGTGGTCGTGCAGGCATTGTTCAATATCAGCGTCGTACTCGCCATGATGCCAGCCAAAGGCATTCCGCTGCCGTTCATCTCCTACGGCGGTTCGTCGTTGTTCATTACTCTGGCCAGCGTCGGAGTGCTCCTCAACATTACCCAGCAGACGGACTAGCCATGCGCGTGATCGTGGCTGGAGGCGGTACCGGCGGACACGTCATTCCGGCGCTTGCCATCGCGCAGGAGCTGCGTTCCCGCTACGACGCCGAGGTGCTGTTTGTCGGAACACCGCGTGGCATCGAAACACGACTGGTTCCGGCGGCCGGGTTCGAGCTCCAGCTGATCGAAGTGGGTGCGCTCAAGCGGGTTGACTTCGCCACTCGCCTTAAGACGCTGCTGGATCTGCCACGCGCCATGATCGCGTCGGCCGAATCGTGCGACGAGTTTCGTCCCGATGTGATGATCGGCGTTGGCGGATACGCTTCGGGACCGGCGATGGTCGTGGCGGGTATGATGAACGTCCCGACTATCGCTTTCGAACCCAACGTAATTCCCGGCATTGCCAATCGGCTGGTCGCTCCAATGGTGAGCGCTGCTGCGGTGCACTTCGAGGCGACTTGCCACTACTTTCGCAATTGCCACGTCACCGGAGTGCCAGTTCGGCGTGAGTTCTTCAACGTGCCGTCACGGCCGCAAGGATGCGCGCCCGACCTTGCTGGTGTTTGGCGGCAGCCAGGGAGCACACGCCATCAATCAGGCCGTGCATGGAGGCCCTGCCCAAACTAGTGGAAGCCGTGCCCGCACATTCACATCATTCATCAGACGGGCGAAAGAGATTATGCAGAAGCGCAGGCGGTGTATCTGCGCGCCATGATTTCGGCCGAGGTCTCAGCCGTTCATCGATGACATGCCGGGGGCGTTCGCTCGCGCCGATTTGCTGCTTTGCCGTTCGGGAGCCAGCACCGTTGCCGAGATAACTGCAGCGGGGAAGCCAGCCATCTTTATTCCGCTGCCGACTGCAGCTGACGATCACCAGACCCGCAACGCTGCCACTCTCGCCGACGCCAACGCAGCCCGCCTGTTGCCCCAAGCGGAGCTCACCAACGAGCGCCTCGTAACGGAAATCGCCACGATGTTGCGCGATCAGCCATTGCTGGCGAAGATCTCTGAAGCGACGCGGCGCTTCGCCCATCCCGATGCAGCACGCGAAATAGCGGCGTCTGGCCGCCCGGGTCGCTGGCGTCCCGAGCCAGCACGCGGTAGCCTAGAGACTCGTCTCTCCCATGTTTGCCAAGATCCAGCGCGTACATTTTGTCGGCATCGGCGGCATCGGCATGAGTGGCATCGCTGAGGTGCTGCTCAATCTGGGCTACAAGGTTTCCGGTTCCGACCTGAAGCCTTCGCCCGTGACGAACCGGCTCGCCGAAATCGGAGCCGCAGTGTTCGCCGGACATAATCCTGATAATGTTGCCGGACGCTGACGTAGTGATCGTCAGTTCGGCGATTACACGCGACAATGTCGAGATCATTGGCCGCCCACCAACGCCACATCCCGGTGATCCAGCGCGCTGAGATGCTCGCCGAACTGATGCGACTGAAGTACGGCATCGCCATCGGCGGCATGCACGGCAAGACCACAACGACTTCGATGGTGGCCGCTGTACTTGCCGCGGGAGGCCTCGATCCGACCGTGGTCGTCGGGGGCCGGGTGGACGCTATGGGCTCCAACGCGCGGCTGGGCAAGTCGCAATACCTCGTCGCCGAGGCGGACGAAAGCGATCGCTCCTTCCTCAAGCTCTCGCCGATTCTTGCGGTGGTGACCAACATTGATCGCGAGCACATGGACTGCTATCGCGACATGGAAGACGTGCGGAAGTCATTTCGCGAATTCATGGACCGCGTGCCGTTCTACGGAATGGTCGTCGCCTGCAACGATAATGACGCACTGCGGGAACTACTTCCCGCTGTGCAACGGCGCATCCTCACCTACGGGACGCGCGAGGGGTCCGACTTCCAGATTACGAATTTGCACTGCGGCCCGCGTAGCAACAGCGCCGCTCTGAGCAGCTTTCGGGTCAGCTATGGAGGTGGCGATCTCGGCGAATTCCTCCTGCGCGTTCCCGGCGAACACAATGTCGAGAACGCCACAGCCGCAATTGCGGTTGGGATCGGGTTGGATGTTCCGGTGGAGAGGATTCGCGAAGCTCTGGGGAACTTCAACGGTGTGGACCGGCGTTTTCAGCGGATCGGCGTGGCCCATGGGGTAACGGTGATTGACGATTACGGTCACCATCCCACCGAGATTCGTGCGACTTTGGCGGCGGCGCGACAGTGCGGGTTCGGTAAGATACATGTGATTTTTCAGCCGCACCGCTACACCCGGACACAATTGCTGCTGGAGGAATTCGCCACTGCATTCGGCGACGCAGATTCGGTGCTGGTGCTCGACATTTACCCGGCGAGCGAGGCACCGATTCCGGGTATTACGGCAGAGTTGCTTGTGCATCGCATCGTCGAAGCCGGTGGGCCGGAGGCACGCTATGTCTCCTCCTTCGCGGAGGCCGTCCCCCTCGCCGCCGGTGCTGCCAAGTCCGGTGACATGATTCTGACGCTCGGCGCAGGAAACGTCTGGCAACTTTGTCCGCGGGTGCTGGAAGAGTTGCAGAGCCGCGCGAAGAGCCCTAGTCAATAGCGAAGCAGATCCTGATTCCCCCGGCTTTGTGCAAGAATCAGCAACTCCACAGGGGCGCGAGCAAGACGAAGTTTACTCTTCTGGTTCAAGTTTGCTATTGAATCTCACGCCATCCATTCTCCATCTCCGCAGTGCCAACGAAAACAGTTATAGTGAGGCGAATGGCTGAAGGTCTGGCCGTTTTATCCGGTTTTTCATGGCACGGAAAAGCTTAACCACAACACCCGATGAAGAGCTCGAAGCAGCCGCGAGTGAAACCTCGGCCCGCGATCGCAACTACGACGAGTCGCCGCTCGATGCGCGGATGCTCGATCTCGACGACGAGACTGAATCGCCGTTCCTGCGCGGTCAGAAGCGCGTTTCCGTGCGGCGCGGCGCGTTGCCGCGCAAAGCTGCCAGCCGCCTCAAGATTGCTTTCGTACTGATAGCGGTGGGCGGATCTATAGGTCTTCTCTGGTTTTCGCTCCATCAATATGCGACCCGGTCGTGGCGTTTTCGTATCGATTCCAGTGACAACATCTCGATTTCCGGCGCCAAGGACGTCAGCCACTCCCAGGTGCTGGAAGTAATGGCGAGCGACATTGACCGCAATGTCTTCTTCGTGCCGCTGGATGCCCGTAAGAAACAGCTTGAGCAGATCTCGTGGGTGCAGTCGGCCTTCGTGATGCGGCTTCTTCCCAACCGGCTGAAGGTCGTCATCATGGAGCGCACGCCGGTCGCCTTCGTGCAGATCAACTCGCATATCCAACTGATTGATGCCAACGGCATCATCATGGAGCCACCAGCGAATTCGCAGACCAGCTACTCGTTTCCCGTCATCGTCGGCATGACCGACGCGGAGCCACTTTCAACGCGGGCCGCGCGTATGAAGATTTACTCGCAGCTCATGAAGGAACTGGATGCCGGCGGAGCGCATTACTCGCGTGACCTGAGCGACGTCGATCTCTCCGATCCCGACGATGTGAAGGCCACGGTTACCGATCCGCGCGGGGCGGTACTGGTTCACCTCGGCTCATCGAATTTTCTGGAGCGTTTTAAGATCTACGTGACGCATGTGCAGGAGTGGAGAACACAATTTCAGAAATTGCAATCGGTGGACCTGCGCTACGAACACCAGGTGATCGTCAACCCTGATGCCGTTCCGCCCAGTAACCAGGGAAAGCACCGGCAGAAGGAAAACCTGATGCTGGACTGAAGCCGGCCGTCACCTCAAAAGAAAAAGCGCTAGTAAACGATGGGAAGTCAAACGGAGAACCTGCTTACGGTGATCGACGTTGGTAGCGCCAAGACGTGCGTTATCGTCGCCGAGGTCAACGACTACGCCTTGCGCTATCGCGGGCACGGCATCTCCGACTCGCGTGGCATGAGAAAGGGCGTCATTGCGGATCTGGATAAGGCGGTCGACTCCATCAAGAAAGCGGTGGAAGAGGCCGAGAACGTGGCGCAGGCGCCGGTGGAGCACGCCGTAGCGGGGGTGGCTGGCTACCATATCCGTGGCGTGAACAGCCACGGCGGCATCTCGCTGGGCTCGCGTTCGCGTGAAATCAGCCGCGAAGACGTACGCCAGGCAGTCGAGAAGGCGCGCAGCATCGCCATGCCCGAAGACCGCGAGCCGTTACACCTTCTGCCGCAGGAGTTCATCGTCGATGGCCAGGGCGGTGTCCACGATCCCGCCGGGTTGATGGGGCGAAAGCTTGAAGTCCGCGTGCATGTGGTAACTGCGGGAACGACGGCGACGCAAAATGTGGTGACGGCCCTCAACCGCGCCGGTATTCATGTGGATGACACTGTCTTCGAGGCGCTGGCGTGCGCCGATTCGGTGCTTCAGACCGACGAGCGTGAACTCGGTGTATGCCTGGCGGACATTGGCGCCGGCTCGACCGACCTCATCGTTTACTTCGAGGGAGTGGTGATCCATACCGGCGTCATCCCGATCGGCGGCGATCATTTCACCAACGACGTGGGAGTCGGATTCAGCACGCCCATTTCCGACGCTGAAAATCATCAAGAAGATGTTTGGCTGCGCCGTCGTGACGCGAATCCCAGTGGGCAACGAGATCGAAGTGCCATCGGTAGGAGACCGGCCTTCGCGTATGATGCAGCAGCGCATGCTGGGAGAAATTCTCGAGCCGCGTGCGCGTGAACTGATGGAGTTCTTCCGCGACCACCTGCGCCAGTCGGGCGTCTTCGAACTGCTCGGCGCGGGCGTGGTATTCACCGGTGGCGGCGTCGCGGCTGAACTCGCTGCTGGAGGTTGCGGACGACATTCTACGGAGGCCGGTGCGCTTGGGATATCCTGTGCCCATCGCCAAGCTGCCGTCAAACTTATTGGAACCGGAGTTCTCAACAGCGATTGGGATGGTGCTGTACGGACATCGAGCGCGTCAGGCGCGCATGAACATTGATCGCGGACTCGGAGCGAAACTTAAGGCGTTGTTTGCCAGACAAAACGCTTAACCAATTTCAGATTTGACCAACGCCGCGGCGGCGGGGTTAGGGAGTAGAAATGATCGAAGACTTCAGCAAGAAGGGTGAACCCGAACGATATTCGCATTCACTTTAACGAAGAGCAGCTCAACAGCGCGAAGATCAGGGTCATCGGTGTCGGTGGCGGCGGGGGTAATGCCGTCAACCGCATGATCGAGTCGCACCTCGAAGGTGTGGAGTTCGTTGTGGCCAACACGGACCTTCAGGCGCTGAAGCTCTCCAACGCGCCGGTGAAGATTCAGCTGGGAGTCAAGCTGACCAACGGCCTGGGCGCAGGCGCCAATCCCGAGGTGGGCCGCAAGGCCGCGCTGGAAGACGCCGACAAGATCATCGAAGCTTTGGAAGGCGCGGACATGGTATTCGTTACCACCGGCCTCGGCGGCGGAACTGGAACCGGCGCTGCTCCGATCATCGCGTCGCTAGCCAGCGAGATGGGCGCGCTGACAGTGGCGGTCGTGACCAAGCCGTTCGCCTTCGAAGGCAAGCGCCGTCAAAACCAGGCGGAGCGCGGCTTGCAGGAGCTGATCGATTCCGTGGACACCACCGTGGTCATCCCCAACGAGAAGCTGCTGGCCGTTGCCAAGGACGCCGGCTTCTTCGAGTCGTTCCGCGTCGCCGACGACATTCTGCGCCAGGCGGTGCAGGGCATCTCCGACATCATCACCATTCCTGGCATCATCAACCGCGACTTTGCCGACGTGAAGACCATCATGGCGGGCATGGGTTACGCGGTTATGGGCACGGCGACCGCGAAGGGCGAAGGCCGCGCCACGCTCGCGGCGCAGGCTGCCATAGCCTCGCCTCTTCTCGAAGCGGGGGCCATCGATGGCGCACGCGGCATCCTGATCAACGTTACCGGATCGAGTTCGCTGCGGCTGGCAGAGGTGAATGAAGCGTCCACCATCATCCAGAGCGCCGCGCACGAGGACGCCAACATCATCTTCGGCGCTGTCCTTGACGAGAAGATGAAGGACGAAGTCAAGATCACCGTGATCGCTACCGGCTTCAAGGATATTCCGCGACGACGGGAACATTCCGACCCTGCTGTTGATGCAGTTCACAATGCGCGAGCAGCGGCGGCAACGCCCCACGCGACCTACGAAGTGCCTTCTGTGCGCGAACCGCAGACGCCTTCACCTGCGCGGCCGGAGCCAGTGGTTTCGGCAGAACCAGAGGCGTATCGCCCCCCAGAGCGTCCGCATTCGGTTTCCTATGTTCCCGAGGATTTCGAGGACATCTCGGAGATCGTGCGCCACGCCGAGCCGGTGGAGGATGCGCTGGCGAAGGCAAGCTCCGACGCGGGGCCGATAGAGACTGTCAGCAGCAGCGTCAACATCGCCTACGACGCTGACGATCTGGAGATTCCGGCGTTTATGCGAAAGCGAGAGAGGGCGAATTAGCCTGCCTACTGTATGGCCTGTGGCTTCTGCGCCATCAGCTCCGTGAAGCGCTTGTCTTCACGCAAGCTGGCGAACTCGGAGTCGGTGTATACCTTGTTGATGTGCTTATAGCCTTCTTCCATCGCCTTGCGCAGATACTCCAGCGAATGGTCCACGTCGCCGGCCTGAGCGTACATCTTGGCCACCATGAAGGAAAACGCCGCACGGTCCTCGGGCGAGGTTGACTGCGCCATGATGCCTGTCTTTGAGACCCGCTCGAAGATGTCAGGGTCAAGCTTGTAAGCTGCCTGGTATTCCTGCGCAGCACGGTGTGTAGTCGTGCATGGCGAAGTACGCAGAGGCCATGTTGTAGTGGAATACGGCATCGGTTGGCCGCAGGGACAAAGCCTTCTGGTAGTACCTGATCGCCTTCTTGTAGTTCTTCTTCGTGTACTCCATGTAGCCGCGATTGTTGTAGCCTGTCGCGTCATGCTTGTCGAGCTTGATGGCCCGTTCGAAACACTTCGTGGCTTCCGGGTCGCGCTGCAGCAGCAGATAAGCCATGCCTTCTTTGTTCCACAGCAAAGCAGATGGCTGCTTCGCCATCGCCGCTTTGTAGAAATCGATAGAGTCGAGGAAGCGCTTCTGGGCGCGCAACGAGTCGCCCTGTTCTTCCAATTCCTTCGCAGAAGCATTGGGGTTAGGGACGGGCGCCGGTGGAGGAGCGGCCTGCTGATCGCTCGCGACTAGAAGACAGGTGGAAAGCAGTAAGCAAGCGGCCAGCGCACAATCGTAGCAGCGCACGCGACGATGAAGAGGCGAGCCATGACCGGATCTCGGAGGTCCCCTACCGCACAATAATAGACCTATTTTGGCGGAGAATTGTTCCCATTTTCAGCGGGGCCCGCCCCGTTGTTCTGCTGTTGGTCACTGCTGCTGTCCCCCCGCCCGAAGAGCTTGCTGAAGAACCCCTTCTTCTTCTTAGCTGGAGGCTGCTGGTTCGGAGTTGAGGGCTGGCCGTTGGCGGTCTGGTCGGGTGGTTCGTTCGAGCTCACCACGGCGCCGTTGGTCGTGGCCGGTGGGGGCGCGACGGGAGGCGTGCCCAATCCGAGGATCTTGGTGACGATTCCCCGGTGATCGGTGAACGCGTCGTCGCAGGTCTCCTTCGGTTCGGTGCCCGCGATAAAGGCAACCGTGTAGTCCTGCGGGCATGTGGAAGTCGCCAGCCGGTTAGTCACCTTGTCCAGCGTGACCTCTACCACGCCCGACGGAGCAGGGAAGTTCTTCGCGCCGGAGTATTGCGGCAGCTTGATTGCCCGCTTCATGAACTCGGCCCAAATGGGCGCGGCGGTCGAGCTGCCACTCAGCTTCAGGTCGGTGTAGTCGTCGTTGCCCACCCAGACGATGCAGAGCAGGTTCGTGGTATAGCCAGCGAACCAGGCGTCGTGCGAGGTGCCGGTCTTACCCGCCGCTGGAGCCTGAAATCCTCGCGCGCGGACCGTGTAACCCGTACCGTTGTTGACGACACTTTCCATCATCGTCGTCAGGACGTAGGCAACGCGCGGATCAAGCACCGGTTTGCTGTCGGTGTGATAGTCCTGAAGCGCATGGCCGCGCGAATCGCGCACCGACTTCACCATAATGGGCGAGAGCCGTGTGCCGCCGTTGGAGAAGACCGTGTAGGCCCCCGCCATCTCCAGCGGAGTGGCATCGTAGGAGCCCAGTGCGATCGCCGGAGTCGCCCTGACGCTGCTGATTCCTGCCGCCTTAGCCAAAGCCGCCACCCTGCCAAATCCGGCATCCTGCGCCACCCTCACGGTCGCATTGTTCAATGACATGGCCAGGGCATAGCGAGCGGTGACTTCGCCGTGGTATTCCTCCTTGTAGTTGCGCGGCTCGTACAACTGGTCCCCGTAGGCAATGCTGACTGGCGAATCATCTACCAGCGTAGCCGGCGTAAACACGCCAGTGGTCCTGCCGTCGCCGCCGCCCGAGTTGGCGTCGCCGTCCGAGGCGGGTGTCGGCGTCTCGCCTGTCAGGGCCATATTGATCGCAGCGGCATAAACGAAGGGCTTGAAAATGGAGCCCGTCGGGCGCTTCGCAATGGCGTGGTCCAACTGGCTGATGCCGTAGTTCCTGCCGCCCACCAGCGCCAGCACCTCTCCCGTGTGCGGATCGAGGGCCACCAGCGCCACTTGCGGCAACGGCCCGGAATCTACTTTGGTCTCGGTCTTCGCATCCTTGCCTGTACCGTCTTGATTTTGTGAGTGCGCCGCTTTGTGACCTGCTCGTCCACCAGCTTCATGCCTTCGTCCACCGCTTCGGCAGCAGCGCGCTGCACATCAGGGTCGAGCGTGGTGTAGATGCGAAACGCGTGGTCGTTCAATTCGGCCTCGCTGTACTGGTTGGAGAGCTGGTCCTTCACCAGGTCCACAAAGTACGGGGCATCGCTGGCCTCGACGTTGGGCGCAGCCAGCTTCAACGGGGTGGCTTTGGCATGCTCGGCCTGATCGCGCGTGATGGCGTCCGTCTCGACCATCGAGTCGAGCACCAGATTGCGGCGCTCCAGCGCGCGCTTAGGATTCTTGTACGGTGAGAGATAGTTCGGCCGCTGAATGATTCCCGCCAGCAGCGCGGCCTCCGGTAGGGTAAGGTTCTTGATGTCCTTGTTGAAATAGGCGTGCGATGCCTCGGCGAATCCTGCGATGGTGAACGAGCCGCGCTGTCCCATGTACACCTGGTTGGCATACATCTCGAAGATGCGCTGCTTGGAGAACTTCTGCTCCAGCTCGAAGGCGATCATCATCTCCACCAGCTTGCGCTTGACCGTCTTCTCGGGAGAGAGAAAGAACCCGCGCGAGAGCTGCATGGTGATGGTGGAACCGCCCTGCCCGTGGCGTCCTGCGCGCAGATCGGCGGCGGCAGCTTCCATCAGGCGATAGAAGTTAACGCCACCGTGCTGGAAGAAGCGCCGGTCTTCGATCGCCAGTACAGCGTCCACCATCACCTTGGGTATTTCATTGAATGTGATGATCTCGCGCTTGGAACGCTCCTGGCCTTCAAACAACGCGGTCACCAGCTGCGGTTCAAGCTCGTAGGCGGCAACGTCCTGTTTCCCGGCCTCGGAGATCGTGCTGATCTTTCCGTCTTGAAAATTGATGACAGCGCTTTTCGAAGCATGGAACGACTCCGGGCCGGGAGTAATCTGGATCGATTGCGACCCAACCCGGAAGTGTCCGACAGGCGAATCGCTGCCTTGGCCCTCTTGCGCATATCCCGCGCGGCGCAGTTGGACGGCAATCTGTGCAGCATCCATCTTGTCACCGACGGAAATCGTCTGCGGACGGGCGTAAATCTTGGCAGCATTGCTGAAGATCGGCCCTGCCATGCGGCGGTCCACGATCCTCTCATACTTGACGTAGAAGTACGTGAACATCGCCAGGAAGAGGATGCTGGCGCCCAGGAATCCGATCGCAAACAGCTTTACCAGCGGATCGCGAAGCGAGAAGGTACGTACCCGCACGGGCTTGGTTCTTACGGCACGAGGACCGGCTTTGGGCGCACTTCGGGCTGGGCGCCGGCTATCAGGTAGTTTGAGTTTGATGGCCACGTTTATGAATACGCAGAGAAGCCGCTATACGTGAGACGGCCACGCGGTGTCTTCCGTTATCTAAGATGCTGATTTCAAGAGGAAATCCTCGAAACTCTTCAACATCTTAGGAGCACGACCCAAGAGCCCGGGAGCCCGTCGCGCGCCGCTTTCCCCGTCATCGGGTAGAAAATGTCGGCGTCGGAAACCTGACGCCCGCGGACGAGGGGCAGACCTTCGCCAAAGCAGTCCTTATTGTAATCCAGAGGGGCCATTGTCAAGTAAACGAGTGGTGCGCTGGAGCAGCAACTGGCGAAGATGAGGCTGGCGATTCTGTCTAAAGTGTACTATCCGGAGGTTTCAGGAAGCCCACGAGGCGCTGGACAATGACTATGTAAACCACACGCCGCTGCCTCGGGTATTCTTTATACGTGTTCGAGGGTTACGGATGAAGTCTGTTCTCGGCGTCGCGATGCTGGCACTGAATTTCTGCTTGGCTGTGGCACAGGAGGCGGCCACACCTCCGACCGGCCATACTTCCCCGGCACAGGAAAGCGACGCTACTAGCGCCGGTCAGGCCGCCAACCCAGCCGAGCCCAAGGGCACCACGCTGATCGGCTGTTTGAGCGGACCTGACTCTGACGGCAAGTTTTTGCTGCGCAGCATGTCACATCGCACTGGCGTGGCGGTATTTGGCCCGGATAACTTGAAGGATGACTCCGGCAGCAAGGTAAAGCTCACCGGCTCATGGAAACCCGGTGACCAACCCGCCGTCAAAGGAAAGGAGTCGCGAAAGTTCCAGGCGACGGACATTGAGGTGCTCGCGCAGAAGTGCGAGGCCCCGAGCGAGAAAACTCCGGTCAGCAAGGAGAAGCAGCAAAAACAACAGCAGAAGAGCAGCGGGAGCGCGAGCCGAGACCCAACGAACCCGAAACAATGAGGTTCAGAACACCTTCTTCGAGTCCAGCAGAATGGTGACTGGCCCGGAGTTCACCAGTTCGACCTCCATAATTTCCTGGAAGCGCCCAGTTTCGCAGCGCAACCCAAGCGCACGCACGCGCGCTACGAAATGTTCATAGAGCTTCTTCGCTTGCTCAGGACGCGCCGCCGCGTCGAACGACGGACGCTTGCCGCGCCGCACATCGCCAAACAGCGTGAACTGCGAGACCGCCAGCACCGCCCCGCCGATCTCGGTTACGCTGAGGTTCATCTTCCCGGCGTCGTCCTCAAAGATGCGCAAGCCGGAAATCTTCTCCGCCAGATAGTCAGCGTCTGCCTCAGTATCGTCTTGGGCAACGCCCAGCAGAACCAGCAGGCCTTGCGCGATCTCGCCGGTAAGTTCTCCGTCAACTTTTACCGAAGCACTGCTCACGCGTTGTACCACGGCACGCATGGGAGGCAGCAATTAGCAATTCGCAACTAGCAGCCAGCAACTACGGACTAGCGCCACGGACAAGTGATCCCTTCCACTAGTTGCCAGTCGCTAGTCCTACTCTGCTCCTTACAGCTTCCTCAGCACCTCAAACACCTCTTCGTTGTCGGGCACCTGGCTGATGGGATACACCTGGGCGAACTTCAGCTTGCCATCCTTGCCGACGATAAACACGGCGCGGTCGCTGATCCCGGGGATGGGATCGCCCTCGCGCAAGATGCCGTACTTTCGCGCCACCTCGCCGTGGGGATAGAAATCGCTGGCCAGCGGAAAATTCATGACGCCGATTTCTTTTTTTTGCCACGCTATATGGCTGGGGATGGAATCGACGCTAATGCCCACGACCTGGGCATCGTAACCGGAGAACCGCTCGAGTTCCGAGTTGTACCCCGGCAATTGCGCGGTTCAAACCGGCGTCCAGTTCAGGACGTAAAAAGCCAACACCACATTCTTGCTGCCACGGTAGTCGCTCAGCTTGAAGCGCTGCTTGATGTTGCCCACCACCGCTGGTATGTCGAAATCCGGAGCCTCTTCGCCGACTTGCAAGGCTGCCATGCGTCCCTCCGCCCCTGTCTGGGTCATGGCGATTCTATGAGGTGCAGCCCGACGGAGCAAGTTGAGCAATGGAAATGTTAACGGCTGATGACAGAAGCTGTCCGGCGGGTCACTCTTTTTCCGGCTCGACAATCCTGTCCGCCAAGTTGCTGGCCATCACACAGAGATCCCGGAATGGCCGGGCCTTGAATAACGTCTTGTCGTCGGTGCGCTTCAAGACCGCTTTGGTCCCCGCGCGAAGATGATCATAAACCCGCGACATCTGCGTCGAGGTCGGATTTCGTTTCTCGCTCGACAGCGCGTTGCACAGTTCGCTGAAGACCCCTTTAATTGTTCCGTCGTGGATACAAACCTCAGTCCCATCCAGGTCAGAGAGCGACTTCGCAATACGGTCCCTCTTGCGCTCGAAGACAATCAACCGGTGGCCGTGTCCTGCTCGCTCTTGCGCAACCGCCAAGCCCAGCTCAAAAGGTATGTTGAAGTGTGGCGTCGGCGGTGGCCTGCGGTCGAGTTGGACGCCCGAGAGATCGTGGATGGAATATTGGCATTTGGACAAAGTTTCACAAATCCAATCGAGTCTGCTCTTGCTGCCGTACGTCTCCAAGGCTGCCCTGGGGGTGAGACCAAAGCAGGCTACGCCAGCGACGTAGGCTACGAACAGCCGCTCGAACTTGGAATCAAAAGGAAGATTCAGAAACACGGAGGGCGAGCGTGTACTACTTGCCGGCTCGCTGCCCCTTGCCATAGCCATTGGGTGAGCCCTTGCCGCGGCTGTTTACGACTGACCGCTTTTTTCCCGCAACCACCGCTCCCTGAGACTTAGACGGAGCGTGCGTCGAGCGCCTCTTACGCCCGGACAGCAAGCTATCCACAAGCTTCTCCAGCTCTTTGCGCCGGGTTGCAGAAACTCCCAAAGTCTTTGCCGTGTCCGCTGCGGTTGCAAACGGTCCGACGATCTTCACTGGGGTGCTCATGACCAAAGAATACCTCTACTGCATGCTATGCACAATCGGACTCGCTAGGGTCGCTGACCTCCGCTAATTGCTAGCTGTTCTACTGGTACGTCACCCTCTTCTCGCCCTTTACGATGCGGCCAATCACGTAGCCTTTCTCGCTGCAGCGCTCCAGGATGAGTTGGGCCTTCTTGAACTTCTTCGCCGGCACCACCAGCATCATGCCAATGCCCATGTTGAAGGTGCGCAGCATCTCGTCGTGCGGCACGTTGCCGATCTTCTGCATGTGCTCGAAGATGGGCGGCACCGGCCAGGAGTGGATTTCGACGATTGCGCCCACGCCCTTGGGCAGCACCCGCGGCAGGTTCTCGGTGATGCCGCCGCCGGTGATGTGCGCCATCGCCGACACCGCCTCGGCATCGATCATGCGCCGCGCAATCGGCCAGTAGCTCTTGTGGGTCCTCATCAGCTCGGTACCGACCTTGCCCTTGATCTCGTTGACATAGGACTCGGGAGTGTAGCGCGCCACCTCGAAGAATAGCTTGCGCGCCAGCGAGTAGCCGTTGGTGTGCAGCCCCGTGGAAGGCAGCCCGATGAGCACGTCGCCCGCCTGCACCGCTTTGCCGGTGAGGATGCGGCTCGCGGTCCACCACCCCCACGATGAATCCGGCCAGATCGTACTCGCCGTTGCTGTAGAAGCCCGGCATCTCGGCCGTCTCCCCGCCAATCAGCGCGCAACCGTTCTGCTTGCACGCGTCGGCAATCCCCACAATGACCTTCTCGATCACTTCGGGGTGCAGTTTGCCGGTGGCGAAGTAGTCCATGAAGAACATGGGCGCGGCGCCCTGCACCGCAATGTCATTGACGCAGTGGTTCACCAGGTCGGCGCCGACGGTGTGGTGCAGGCCCATCTCAAACGCGATCTTCAGTTTGGTGCCCACCCCGTCCACGCTGGAGACCAGCACCGGGTCGGGGTACTTCTTCTTGTCGATGGCAAACAGCCCGCCGAAGCCGCCGATCTCGCTCAAAACGCCACGGTTGAAGGTCTTGTGGGCCAGGTACTTGATGCGCTGCTTGGTGCGATTCGCGCGCTCAATGTCAACGCCTGCATCGGCGTAAGTGATGGTTCGGGGCTCGGTTGCGTGTTGTGCCAAGGGTTGGGGTCCGTCCAGGGAGCGCGTCACCGCAGCATTTGCGGGGGAAATGGCATTGTACCATTCAGCGATTGTGCAGGGCTTACGGAGAGATTAGGGGGACGAGAAGAACGCGGAAAAGCTTTGCCTAAGGCCACGCGAACAATCGTCATTAGAGCCGCCTGGTTAGGAGGGAAATCTGTTTTCCCGGAACAGGCCAGAAGCAGATCCCTCGCAACCTCGCGGCAAACCCTAGGCCTTCGCCGGCGCCGCCTTGTTGCGCTTGAAGCAGGAAAACAGCTCGAACGCCAGCGGAACTACGCTGGACGCCAACTGCGCCGACGCCTGCGCCTCGGCTGCCACGTTTTGTCGGAGGTTTCGGCCGCCACGCCCGCTCCCGCGATCTGCAAGATTTGCTGGGTGGCTGCCACGTGGTCGGTGCCATATTGCTCGATTTCCGGCGTGACTGCTTGCGCGATTTGCGCGCCGGTGCTGATTTTGGAAAGTATGGTTGCAAAGTCCATGATTGTGTCCTCTTCTTCTAATTGCTAATTGCTCATTTCTTGTACTTCAGCAGATCGATCGCGAAATGCACGAACGTCAGCAGGCAAGCCAGGGCCGTGGCGATCCCGGTAAAGCGTTGCAGGAAAGCCTCGTGACGGTCGACCTGCTCTTCCAGTTCCTGGATCTTGCCCTCGTTGCCATTGCCGACAAGCCAGCGCATGTGCGCTTTCACTTCCGCCAGGTCCGACAATACCTTCTGCTCGAAGTCACTCATCGCGGGTTTCATAATGGATAGTCCACGTGCAGCAGCGCCGAATCGCGCGAGTACTTCGCCGGCGACGATCCGTCATACTGCCGCAAGTAATAGCTCTGCACGCGCGACAGCCGCGGCAGAGTGAAGGTCTGAGTGGTGAAGCGCCCGGCCAGATTGCCGTCCGCGCCTGGCCCCCAGCCGGCGTCGCTGCGGCGCACTTCAATGCCGCCGCCCGTTGGCGGCGCGACGCCGGCATCCACGGTGATATAGGTTGCGATCACGTCGGTCACCTGCGCCGCCGTCAACGGTGCGATGTACATCGACGACGACGCCGACGTCGTCGTGAAGATGGTGCTCACCGGCGCGGGCAGCGTCATGTTCTCGAACTCGAACGCCAGCAGCTCCGCCGCGTCGTTGGCGAAGCGCATCGCGTACAGCGAGCGATCGTCGGCCAGCGAGACCACTTCGCACATCCACCTCGCGAACGATGGCGGTGAACGCCGCTCCGCGCGACGGGACCGACAACCTGCACCGTATTCGCCGGCAGCACGTCGCTGGCCGGCAGGAAATCGCTCAGCACGCGATACTCGCCCGTCCAGGCAGGCTGCACCGTGTCATCCAGAATCGCCAGCGCCGCATTCTCGCAATCAATCGAGGTCGGCGCCAGCGGCAGCTTCAGCCGCCGCACGTAGCTGCGCCGTCCGCTGTCGCTGCCGTTGTGATGCTGGGCAATGCTGTTCTGGTCCTGCACCCGCGCTATCGCCCGCGCGCTGCTGCGGTAGGCCACCACAATCTGCTCGTTCAGCTGCGGCGGATACGGCGTATAAAACCGCAGCTCGCCCGTCGAACTCACATAGCACTCGCCGCCATCCACCAGCGCGCCCGCCAGCCGCGTGCGAAACGACTGCCGCCGGAATCATGCTGCGCACTTCGGCGTCCACGATATGCTGCAACCGCGTGAACGAAATGCTCGACTTGCAGGTTCGCGCCGTTGACGAGCGCGTAAGTTGCAAAGCCCGGAGGCGCCGCCAGCACGTCGTCGAACAGCACCGTCGCCGGCGCGGCCAGCGTTCCCGGATTGTTGGGATCGATGTCGTGCACCGTCAGCACCACGCGCATCGCCGCCGCGACTGAATCTCCGCCGCGCCCGTTGCCCGCCGGATGCGTGGAAGACAAATACGTCTGATGAACGCGGTGCGCCTCGTTGCAGAACAATTGCGTGGCGAACGCATATTGATGTCCGGGCGTGGTGGTCAGCGGCGTGCCCGTCGCGCCCCGTTCACCAGCGCCTGAATGGCGCAGTTGCCGCCGCTGGGCGAAATGCTGAACCCCGCGACGCAGTTCGCGTCGCCCACGGCGCCGTTGTAAATGCCGCCGATCGTCCCGCTCGACGCGGCATTGAACACGACCAGGCCGTGCTGCATCATCATGCCGCCCGCCAGCTCCAGCTTCTCCACATAACTCACCGTTGCCGGGCCGCCGCTGATCTGAAGCTGGCCGGCGCTGACTGAGACTTTGCCGTTCGGATCGGTCACCTGCCACAATGTGGGATCCAACTGCGCATCCGTGTAGTTCTCCGCAAAATGGTGACCGTCGGACTTGCTGAAGGGCGTTGCCGAAAGGTAGAACGCCAGCGTGGTCCCGTCGCCGAGGAAGTAATCGCGCACGTAAACCACCGGTTCGAGTTCGCCGATGATCGGTCACATCGTTGCGCAACTCGTCGGGCTGCACCAGCGTCAGCCCCTCCGGCACAAAGTTCGGGTCCTGGTCGCTGATGGTGAAGCTCTGCTGGCCGACCGGCTGAAAGTCGAGCTTGCCGTCGTGCGCGCGATAGGTCGCGCGTGCCATCGTGGTCAGCTCCTGCGCGTGCTCGGTCCACGTCTTCTGCGGCACGATCGGGAACTGGTTGACCGGGCTGACGTCCTGCACGCCCGAAAGATCCAGACCGCCCGGCAGCACATCGTTGGCCAGGGTGCGCAGCGCGTCGCCCGCGGTGCGCGAGGCAAACGGAGTCCGCGCCGGCAGCGCATTGTGGTCCAGCAGGCAGGAGTCGTCCACCGCCAGCAGCGTGTAGCGCCACGCCGGTCCCTGATGTCCCACGCCGAGGTACTGCTGCTCGGGCGCCGTAGCCAGATAGCCGGTAAACAGCGTCAGCCCACTCCCACACTGTAGGATGATGTGTGCGCCGCATACCGGCGGCGTGAAGCCCGGCCCGCAGCTGACCAGAGACGCCGTCATGGTGGCCGCGCGATTCAGCTTCCGCGCGATCTTCGGCAGATGCTCCGCATCCACCCAGGCGGTGTAATCCTGCTGCCCGCGGCCGTCGTTATTGTCAATGAGAAGGTTCATGAATCTCCGAAGCAAGTTTTCCAATTCGGTTTGTATCAGGCAGGCCCTGCACGCTCAGGCAAGCTCGCCTGCAAGCGCGCTCCGCGGCTTAGCTCAGCGCTTAAGCGCTGGGCAGCGTGAAGCAGACTAAGTCGCCGTACGGCTGTTTGAGCTCGACTACTGCCTCTAGTATGCCGCCGCGCACTTGGCCGGGAAGTAGCTGCGATAGCACAGCACCGTCTCGCCGTCGTTAGCGTCGGTGGTGGGCAAGCGCATGCAGGCTGGCATGCAGCATGTGGCTGAACAGCGGCGCGGCCAACTCCTGCCGCGTCTTCGTGCCCGCTGGCCGCCACCTGCAGCCGCGGATAGTAAAAGCACGCTCGCCCGCCGCTGTCGGCCGGGACCACGAACAGCCCCGACCATTCCTGGAAGAAGCTGCTGCCTTCGCGGTCCACGAACGCCATCACGCGCTGCACGCTCATCCCCGGCACCACCGGATTGGCGATCAGCGGCTGCGCCAGCGTCAGCGCCGAAGAGGTCTTGGCCGCCACGCGCGAGATGTTGAAGGTCACCCGCCGGATGTAGTCCACATGCGTCCCCGGGTCGAGCGCCGACGGCGAGATACGCTGCCGGCGCGCCTGCGCCGAGATATCCCGTCTGGCCCGCGTAATCCGCGTCGACTGCCACAATGTCGGCCACATCGAACAGCGCGAGCTGGTCAGTCGTCAGCACCAGCGAGGTGTCGGTAGATCCGCTTTGCAGCGGCGACGCCGGAATCGCCTCGCCGCCCGAGCCTTGCGGCTGGCTTCTGCGGTAGCGTGGCCAGCACGTTCATCATCTGCGTGCCGCCGGTCAGCGCCATTTGCAGCTTGCCCCAGGCCGGCAGATCGAACTCCAGCCGCGCCTCCGGCTGCGTGCGGTACTGCACCGTGATGTTGCCCACCGGCCCGCTGCGCAGCGCTTCATACTTGGTCGCCGGGGTGCGCTGAAAATTTTCCACCCAGCCCAGGTCGAGCCACGGCTCGCGGCGGCGAATCCAGATCGAATTGCCCCTCGAGCTGCGGGATCGAAGGCCGCGATCGGCCCCGATCGGCCGGCCCACCGGCGCGACGTAAGCCCGCACCGCTCGCGCCGCCGGCGCCATTTGCGAACGCTTGCCATTGGAGTGCTCATGTCTGGTTCACCTCGGGATAAAAGAACACGCTGACGCTGACCTCGCGTCCCAGATACGGCGGCGCGTTGACCAGCGCGCTGAACACCGGCTGCGTCCAGAAGATGGTGGAGCCCAGATCCACGGCCGCGCCGGTGCAGTAATCGCACTTCTCCGTGCGCGGCGGCGCGCAAATCGCCAGAACATCGTTGTCCAGGCTGGCCAGGTCGCGGCCGCGGTCGAGGTTGCCGTTCTGGTCGGTGCCCTTGGTGCGATAGGCGATGACGCATTCCATCTCCATCAGCGTGCCCGCCGCCGGCGGCACCGCGCGGGCCGCGCCCCAGTGCAGATAGAAGCGCGTCACACAACGGAGGAGTGCCTCCGGAGGCTCGTTCTCCGCCACCACGATCGCCGGCCGCGTGGCCCCGTCGATGCGTGATGGTGCGCTCCGGGTCCACCGCCACCAGGCGGTCGCGCAGCGTTATGTAGAAACTGTCCTTGGTTGCTTGCATGATGTCCTACTCCGTGGCAATAGCGAGGTAAAGGTACTCGCCGTCGGCGAAAGAGATTGGCTTGTCACCGACGTGATGGGCAACAACTGGCCGCGATAGACCAAGCCCTGCGAACTTAGCAGCCAGGCCGAGATGTCGGTGACCCCGTACGAATCGGCGATGGCCGCAGCGCCTTCGCGCTCAGCATGACCTGCGACGCGCCGTGTGCCGTCCGGCGCCGGCGGCGACGGGTTGCACTATAGCGGGGGCAATTTGGATGTCCTGACGACTGTGGGAGGCGTGATCCCCAGTTGGCTGTTGGTGTCGCCCGTGGAAGGATCGGCGAATGCGCAACGTGATCTGCTCGCCGCCCATCACGCGCAGCATGGCGTCGGCAGCGCGCCGCGCAGCGTAGTGGCGGCCGGGAATCAGGTTGATCGGGAGTGTCGGTGTCCGGCATGTCAGCCTACTTTCTGCGCCGCGAAGGGCGCCAGCATGGTCTGTACCGTGGTGTCGAGCAGCGAGTCGGAGAAATATTCCAGCCGCATCGGGTTCAGCGTGCCCGCCTTCACATTCAGCGCCGGATTGGCCTGAGCGTTGCGCACAATCTGGGCGCAGGCGAATTTCATGGGGTCCGGAATCTGCGCAAAACCCGCCGTGTAGGTAAGCTCCATCTCGTTGAACGCCAGCCCCAGAGGATTGCCCAGCCAGGACACCTCGCCGGTCTCGGCAAAGTAGTCGAACGTGCTCACATCCACGTCGATCCATGTTCCCGGGGAGCTGATAGGCGGTGGCGATCTGGAACATCATGTCCCACATCGTGGTATCCTCACCGCGCCGCGGCATACCGTAGCGTGCCCTGCCCGAAACCAGGGGCGAACTGGCCCCCTGCGCGATGGCCAGCGGCAGATAGGTGAGCCGCAGATTATTGCGTTCGGGCGCGATGCGGATGCGTTCGGTGTACTGCACGATGGCGAACGTCGGCCGCCGGCAATAAGTGTTAATGAGAGCGGAAGCCGCCGCCACCAGCGATTCCGCTGTGGCCGGCTCCATTCCGTAGCTTTCGTATTCAGAATCGGACAAGATAGTTCATAAGAGTTCCATTCTGTTGAGCCCCAGACCCATTCAGCACGGAGGCACGAGAACACGGAGCAGATCCTGTATAAAAGCTCTCCGTGGCCACTATGCTCCGTGGTTAAACGTGGCTTGGCTGACTGCGAGTCGCAGATCCGCCCTACTCGCGGTCTGGCGTGGAGCATTGCACGCAGCGAAAACACGGATCAGGTCGCAACATGGTCGCCGCGTGTCTCACAGTGTGGTACTACCGGTCGACGACCACCTTGTAGTGTGCGTAGCTGGCGCCCTTCACCACCACGCCGCCGAACTTCACCACCACCATCTGCGAGGCCAGCGAGCTCGGCGTGCCGAGCTGGAAGACCCGCGGATTGCGGATTGGTGAGCCAGTGGTACTCGATCATGTCCTCGCTGACGATGTAGCCCGGCAATTGCGCCGAGCCGCTGCCCGGCGTGCCGGTATAGGGAATCGCCCAGTCGGGAATCAGCGGCAGCTCGCCCGCCTGGGTGGACAGCGTCTTGACATCAGGCCGCCCGCCACCTGCGTGCTCGACAGCACCACGTTGAACTCCGTCTTCATCTCGCGGTCAATCAGGTCAAGCAGCACCGGATTGCTGTAGATGGCCGTCGGCCGCACCTCGTAGTTGCTGTTGGCAACCATCTGCGCGATGGTGGACTTCAGGCCGTCCACGATGCTCGCGCTGGTGGCAATCGTGATGACGTTGCCGCCGTCGTTGATCTGCCCGCAGACCCCGTAGTATTGCGGCGTCGTCGGATTGCTCAGCGACGTGTCGTTGCCGTTCCACAGTGCCACATCGTGGGTGCGCAGCAGGCCTTCGACCGCTCGGTCAGGTCCTTCGCCTGCAGGTAGGCGAACTGGCTTTGCTGCGAGCCGACCTCCATGTCGAAGACGTTGTAGTTGATCTGCGACACCAGGCACTTCAGCGGAAGGCTGCGTTCCACGCGCGTGGGCGTGGCCAGCACAGGGACGATGTTGCGCGGATCGACGAAGGCTTGCGCCGCCGTCAGCGCGGGGATGGCCGTCTCTTCGAAGAAACGCGAGGGATGGCCGGTGGCCGGCACCTGCTTGATGCGCTGGCCAAACGGCCCGCGCCGGTGCACGATGTCGGTGATTTCGGTCTGGTACATATCGACTTCGATTGCGCCCGGCCCCATGTAATCGGCCGCGGCTTGTAAGTTGACGAATTGTGCTTTCATGATTTTCCTTTCGAAAGAAAATGGCGGCCGCAGCCGCCTGGGGTTAGAATTGGCAACTAGCAACGAGCGCTTATGCCGTCAGTCAGCTTGAGTCGGCATCACTCGACAGTTGAACAGGGCAAGCTCCCGCTAGCGCAGATTCGCCCGGCTAAGCGATTGGTGGGCAGAGTTCGGCCCGACGAAGTCGTAATCTGCTAATCTGATCTAGTGCATCTGTGTCTGTGGTATTCCTCTCAGCTGAGAATCCGGCCCGCGCCAGCTCGGCCTTCACCGCGATGCGCTGCTCGATGCTGAGCCCGGCCAGCGCCTTCTCGATGATCGGCGCTTCGATCACCGCATCGCCCTCGACGCCTTGCTTGGCGAGCAGCGCGCTCACCATCGGCGACAGGGTCTTGCGCCGTGCCGTGGCCGCCTGCGCCTTCAGGTCCTGATTGTTCTTCTCCAGTTCGGCCACTTTGCTGCGCAGCGCGTGGTCGCCGGTGCGCGGCCTGCAGGTCGCCATCGTCGACGGCGGCCACAATGCGGTCGATTTTGGCGTGCAGCGAGGCAAACTGGCTGTCGAGGTTGTGCAGCGCGTCGGCCAGCGATTGCGTGGCCTGCGCCATTTGGCCGGCGAGCGCCGGCGCGTCGGGAGTAGTGTTCTGGGTTGTTTCTTGGTCCATATGTTGTCCTCTTACATTGTGGGATGTGAGAAATAGCAACTAGCGACTAGCAACTAGCGGGAACTAGGCAAGCGCTGAACTCATCGGGTGAATCAGCGTATGAGTCAGGGCACGACCTCTGGCGTCGCTAGAAAGCCGAGACTTCCGAACAGCACTGCAGGCGCATGGTTAGCCTCGAGCGTCAGCAGGGGTAGATGCGTCATGAGTTCCAGTCCCGTAGCGGCAAGGCTGAAGCTGCCGTGCCGACTGAGTCACTAAGAATCTGACCTGCGACTCGCCTAGCTCTAACTGACTGAGTAGCTTCGCTAATTGCTACTCGCCCCTCCAGGCCCATTCGTTTGCGCGCGGCGCAGCGTTCCTGCTCCTCCTGTCTCCTGGACGTGGCGCAGGTAGCGGCTTTCAGCCACGGCCGTCTCTCATGGCGTCGCAGACGTAGCAGTAATCGGCTGGGCCGCTACGGCTGGCATCCATCGGACACCGGCAGTTCGCACACATCTTGCTAGCCATAACCGCCTGCCTTACCTGGCCTCCGCCTCTGCCGGCCGCGGCCGGTCTTCGAGCGCGATCCAGGTCTGCGGATAAGCGGCCTTGTCGCGCCGCAGCACCGCCGCGCCGGTGAAGGTGAACGCGGTCGCGGTCCAGATCGAGAGACTCCTGGTTGGGGACCTCGACCTGGGTCATCTCATAGGACATGCCAAGTGTCGAGCCCGCCGCACTGGAGGCCTGGCGCGGATCTCGTCCACCACGTCGGGAAAATCGTGCGCGAACAGGTAGCCGCTGACCGCGAGCTGGCCGGTCGCGTTCCGCCTGTGCGTGCCCGCGTGCAACGGAGGCACGGATGTTGCCTCGGTGATGATCCCGATCTTACGTCTGACATCGTGGGAGTCGAACGACGGAGCGTAATCCAGCGCCATGCCCAGCAGCGACGGCAGGGCCGCATCGGTTGCGCTCGCGTCAACATAACGCGATGTCCTTTGGCCGTGGGGGCGCGCTGCGAGGCGACGCCGACCAGGGTCAGCACTCCGCGAAACGGCAGCCGGTTGGGATGTCCGGCGACCTCGGGCATGGCCAGCGCCATGGCTTCCAGTTGCAGATTCATAGATCGTTCCTTATGCGGACACTGTGAGATAGCGAGCAATTAGCATGGCAATTAGCGCGTGGCTCTTAATTACTGCTGTCATCCTGTAGGCGCGAGCACGAGGCCGCCTAGCCGTGCGGATCTGGACGATAGGCTCCAAGCGATCCCTCGACTGTCGCCGTCGAGCAGGCCTGCCACTAAGGGGTCTCTCGCTCCATCGACCTCGACTGCGGGCGGACGCTCTCGCTCGAGACCAAGGCCTCATCTCGGCGAAAAGCGAATGGCGAACGGCGATCTGCCTACTCCATCGCCGGCGCGTCCGCCAGCCCCGCCTGTGTGGGAGTGCCGGCAACCCCCGCATGCGCCGTACTTCGTTCACCGTCAGCACGCCGCAGCCAATCAGGATCTGCTGGATTTCGCCTGCTCCAGCTCGTTCGGGGCATCCACGTCGGTGAAGACGAATTCCAGGTCATCCCAGCCCAGCCGCTTGCCGATCACGTCGCGCGTGAGGTGCTCGGCGATGAGCCGCGCCACCGGCACCACCGCAGTGCGAAACGCGTCGTCATACTGTGTGGTAGCGGTATTGCGATTGACGTCGCGCTCCAGGCCCAGCAGCATCGGCGGCAGGTCGAACGCGTCGGCGATGATGCGAATCAGAAATTCCTGCCACTGCAGCCGCAGGTCGGCGTCGGTGCCGCCGCTAAATCGCAGCACCTCGGGCTTGGTCTCCACCGACAGGATCGGCACTTTGCCGGTGCCCTCGATTTCGTCCTGCCACCAGCGAATGAGCCGCTCGTGGTGCACGGGGCTCAGGTTCTGCAGCCACAGCGCGTACTGCACCACGCTGTTGCTGGCCAGCCGCGACGCGAAGCGGTGCGCGCACAGAAATTCGTGAATGGTTTCGAACGCAACCTCCAGCTTGCCCAGGCCAAACGGCGTGTGGGTTCGTGGGTTCAGCCGGATGTACGACAGCTCTTCGTCGGCCAGCGTGATCGCCGGCGTTGGGCGTGAACGCGCCCGTGGCCTGCACATAATGCGGCGACGCAGGATTGCCGTCCCAGTCGGTGCGAATGCGAATGCTGCGCCATCCACCGGCCACATCACCAAGGGCCGCTCGGGTCGCCGGTGAGATCGAGCTCGATCGCCCCGAAACCCCCGACCAGCACGTCTTCCAGCACCTGCTCGATCATGGAGCGGAAGGAATCTTCTGGATTCGGCTGCTCGAAGTTGAGACAGCGTGGCGATGCGCGCCGCCGCGTCGGGCAGCTCATCGAGCGCGCGCCCGTGCCGCGGCTGGATGCGCCATGCATGCCCGCGATGCGGTCCTTGATGGTATTGATGGCCTTGCGCGCGATCGGCATCTCGGCAAAGCGCCGCAGGTTGGCCGGCGTGGGTTTAGGCATGACTCCGGCACGCACCAGCGTGGGCGCCCCCGGAGTGAATATGGTGGGAAGAGGCACCGTCTTACGTGCGGGTTCGGCGCCGGCGGCTGCCAGCGCGGCGGGGGGATTCTGGCGCTCGGGCCAGTGCTCGTGGAGAAAAGCTGATCCTGCCGAGCGCAGCGTGCCCCATCCTTTTTCGCGCAGCGAAAAGGATGGGAGTTGTACAACACGGCGCAGCGCGCCGCGAAACGTGTTTCGCATGTTCATGGTTCGCCGCCTGTGAAAAGTGGCTAATGGTTCGTGGATAGTGATCGTGCAAAGTCTGTGCGTATCGCGTCCAGGTAGAGACAGCATTACGAAGAGCGCCACGGGGCGAATTTACCACGCTGTGCGACTTCCTTCGAGCCTTCCTGCGAAGTGTCATCCGGAGCAAGAACGAGGCCGCCTGAGGCGGACGCGTTCGCGCTGAAGGCACCCTATACCTGCAAGAGGTGCCAGCGATTGAGATTCTCTCGGTGAAGCCGGCTTAGCTGGTGACTCGACAGGTCGATCGTTTTAGTACTGGTGGTTTGTGTCGACCGAAAGACAAACGGCGCTCCAAAGGGAGCGCAGATGAACTTCTTGGCTATCAATGTTTCAGTCGGGGCCGGCCGGTCGATCTCGCAATACATAATATGTAGCAGCCAAAGACCGGGCCGCGCGGCAGCAGCTATGCCTTGAGCCCTGGGCGCAAACCCCGGGTACCAGAGCCATAAGAAAATCGGAGCCGCTAGCGGCGACCCTTACAACCGCAACTCCACCCGCGCCCGCTCCGCGATCGGCCGGCATTTCGCTGACGCGGCGACACTGCGATCTCGCACTGGTCTGCAGCGTCGTCAGCGCGAACCCAGCCTCGTCCGCAGGTCCAGCCCATCTTCGGTGATCGCGGTCATGTCGCTCGTGGCGTGTCTCGGCTCTTGCAAGCCGTCGCGCAAATCGTGGTAGCTGAACGCCAGCACCTTCGCCGAATCCACCTTGGTCGCCAGCGAAACCGCATGGAACATATGGATGCACGCCATTCGGGCGATAGCCGCAGTCGATCTTCAGCGGATCCCCTGTTCGTGTACTGGCGCCGACGGCGATGTCTTTCCGCATCAGCGCCCACACGCCCGCGTCTGCTCGAATGCGTCGCGCATGGCGGTATAGATCATGCGCCGCCCGGTCGGCGCGCGCCGCCCGCGCGCCGCCGCACTCCAGGTACGCCTGCGCCAGCTTGCCCAACTCCGCCGCCGGAGACTCGGTCAGCACCGCGCTCATCGGCGCCAGCTCCAGCGCGCCGGAGAACGATTCCTGCATCTGCGCCAGCAGCCACTCGCGCCGCGACATCGGCCCGCGATAATTGATGATCTCCGGCGACGCGCGACTCCAGCAGCCGCCGCAGCTCGGCCTCGTACGATTCCATCAGCTCGATGTCAACTTCCGGATCGAGGCAGCGCACCCGCCGCCAGTCGCGGGTGAAGCGCACGTCGGTGAAAACCTGCCCTGAGCCTGCCGAAGGGCCGCCGTCGCCGCTGGCATTTTCCAGCAGCACCACGCCAACGTTGACGAACTCGCCCTTCACCACGTCGGGAACGTAGCGCAGGAGGAAGAAGTCGCATTGTCTGAAATCAGCCATCAGCTAGCCTCAGCCTTCAGCAATTACCGTCACGGGCGGCTTAGCGTCGAGCGACCGCCTTGCAATCTCGCGCTACTTAGCACTTCTTTTGCGCTGCGGCGTCCAAGCTCCCTTTCATGGCATCGTTCCTGCACCATCGTACCGCGAACCACGAGCAGCTTGAACTCGGGAATCGGCACATCTCAGTCCAGTAACGCCAGCGCACACCGGGCGCCATTGCAATGTCGAATGCTCAGCGCTCGTCATTATTCGTCGAGCTGCCGCAGCCCCGCGCGATGTTGCAGCGCGATCTCGGTGCCGGCCCGCTGCACTCTGCCTGCCAGACCATGGCGCGCCAGCGCGGGGCCTACTGAGGTCCGTCAACGCGACACCGTGGTCAGTACGTGCGCTTGCTTCCAAACCTCCAGCTTCCTGAAATCCTTCATGGCCTCCACCTATTTTCTTCTTTCTCCGTGCCTCTGTGTCTCTGTGGTGTCAACCTTAATTCACCGCTTCCTTCCAGTTCGGGAAGGGGTTCCGCGATGAATTCTTGAAGTCCAGGATCAACTCCCGCACCCGCGCGCGCCGCGTCAGCAGCCGCGACAACAATCGCTCCAGCTCGTCGCTTGCACTGACGTACCACTCCGGAGGAATCTCTTCCGCCAGCGGCCACAACGAGCTCTCCGGGAAAGTCTCGATCCGGCTCAGCCACGGTTCAAAGCTGTCCCACGATGTGATACATGCATAAACATCGTTGCGCCCGAAGACGCCGCGCAACGGCGCATCGGGAAAATTCCACTCGCCGGCGTTGAAACAATATCCCTGATCGATGAAGCTGGCGGTAAACTTGCGCTCGCGCGACAGCTTCCAGAAGGCCGCCTGGCGCCCGTTGGCGTTGCACGTCCATTTGTCGAGCGCGAGCGCGCCGGCAAAGTCGCCTACGTTGCGCACCCGCGGAATCATCGCCTCCGGCAGGTAGTCCCATACCTGGCCCTCGAACGGCGACACCACATAGCGCGAGCCGAACGACAGCCCCGGGGTGAACATCCTGCGCTGGCCGCCCATCTCGATGCGCAGGTCAGGCGTGCGCTCGACCAGCCAGGGATGGACATCCACCACCGCCACCGCCGGCATGGGCAGGCCAATCATCTCGCCCAGCCGCGTGCCCAGCCAGTCGTTGACCAGCACCCGCGTGTGCTGTGGATTGTTTTGAAACTTGACGACGTAGTAGTGGCCGTCGGCGCAGCGCATGAGGTGGCTCTGCGCGCCGCCGCGCATCCTGCGGACGTGTTGTACGGCCTGGACCAAGAGACCCGTTCGGGTGCCCCGCCCTTCTCGCCATCTTTTGGCGAGAGGGTGGGAGACCCATCTCATCCCCGTCGGGAGCGACAGGGCGGTCTCTACCACAGAGTAGGAAACCGCCCGCTACGGCCATCGCAGCCGTACCTCACGGCCATCGCCTCCGCGTCGCCAATGAAATCTATGAGCGCTGTCATCCTGAGCGGAGGTTCGTCCGACTTCACTCTTCGTTTTGTCATCCTGAGCGAGCGTCCCTGCTTTTGGGACGCGAGTCGAAGGCCCCCTATTGTGCCGGGTTCCTTTCCAATAGGGCTCCTTCGACTCCTCGTTTCGCTCGTCGCTCAGGATGACAAACAACGGAGCAGAAGCCCGCAGCGGCAGTTTCCGGGGTAATCCTAACGCGGAGCCGCCGCGATTGCGCCGTCATCCGTCACACACGCGTGTGAGGTGGAAATACGGCGCGCATCATCTCTGGAAACGCCGTCTTCCCTAATGACTCAGGCGTACTCGAACTGCAACGTTCTTACGTTCAGATTTAGCTGCAGATGCGACTTCCGTTTCGACTCAATGCGCTCGAAGTCACGCACGAACTCGCCTGCTCTCTCCTGCAGTCCCTCGCCCAACATCAGCGCCACCGCCCTGACCAGCAGATCGCTTTGCGCCCCGATGGGGTCCTCGTCGTTTTCCCACTTCGACAGAGTTGCGCGATCGACATGCAGGAGACGGCTGAACTGGTCGCCAGTCATGTGCAAATACTTCCGCAGGAAGCGGATGTCCTCTCCTGCCAGGCGGTGTGGTTGCCGAACGACCGCGAGGGCCAGGGCGCGAAACAGGTCATTCATGCGCGGAATTACCGGCTCCACATTGCCGCAACTGTTGCACTTCGACATCTCGATGCCCTTAAGAACGACGTTCTTCAGCCCGCTCTCGGTAAACGGATAGCTGCCGCGAACCACGCGGGCGGCTTTGCCGCAGTTCGAGCAGACGCTCTTTCTCACGATGGCCTCCTCTGGCTCGCAATGGAAAATACCGTGATGAGAAACGCCCTCTCCGTGGATTTGAAGCACAGAACAATCGCCAGCCACTTGCCGTCAGGCTCGTGGCCCTCCACACGGTACTTCCATTCGCCAGTCCGGACGTCCCGCTCCGGCTCGCCGTAGATCTGGCCCGTTCGCAAAACCGACCAGGCATCCTGAAGGCTGGCTTGTTCAGCCGCCAACTCCTGCTTGAAATGGTTCCCGTAGCTGATTTCGCCATCCTGAAGGCAGTGGCGGATCAGCTCGGTCGCCCCATGCCGGGTTAGCCGCTGTACGAGCAAGTTGGTAAATTACCAACCTAGAGGGTTGGATGTCAACAGGAATGATGCCGATGCAAGACGGCCCTGTGTAGCCGAGTTCTGGGCAACCTTGTCATCCGGAGCGAGCGCCCCCACCTTGGAGGCACAAATCGAAGGGCCCCGATTGCGGCTAGCCGCCCGCAATCGAGATCCCTCAACTCGCCCACGCACTCAGTCGCGGACTCGCTTCGGATGACATCACAACCCTGCAACCTAAATCGCCAGAGGTCAGGTTTGTATCAGGGCACGGCTTGAGCCGCGCCGTAACTCGGTCCCTACAGAATTCGGGCTTTAGCCCCTGAGGGAGTGCATTTTGGGGCGCAGGGGCTAAGGCCCTCGACTCTGAAGTCGCTCTCCGGCACGACTAAAGTCGTGCCCTGATACGACCCGAAACAACTCGTGAGACGAGCTCTACACGTCTACGCGGCCAGCGCCGCCAGCGCTGGCTCCTGCTCCGATTCCGGAATCCGAACGCGGCACTCAGCGCGGACGGCCTGCGCGATCGCCATGGCCATCACCGTATCGTCATGCGCGCCCGACGCTGCTGCGCACTTCCCATCAGCGCCGCGCACAAAGCTGCGGCACTCCTGCAGCAGCCGGTGGCTGAGGAACAGTTGCGGGGTATAGGCCAGCATCACCTCAAGCCGCGACAGCATGGGCTGCCGTGTCGCCATGTTGGTGAGCCAACCCTGTCGCTGGCCCTCGGGATAGATATGCGGATAACCGCACTCCATCCCAAGAAACGCGAGCACCGCTTCTCCTTGGTTGTTCCGCTCCACCGCCACCAGCGCCATGTTGTACTTCTTGGCCAGCACCGTGACCTTGGCAGCAAGTTCCTGTGGCGTGTAGTGCCCGAGCAGCTCGGCGCACTGCGTCCCTTTCTCCACCTCGATTACCTGCGCGCACGCGTTATCGCCATGTACGCCACCGCCCGCCGGGTCTACCCCGATGATGTACTGCTTTCCCGGAACTGGCGGCAGGAAGTAGAGCATGCGGCCGTTCTCCCTCTCGTCGCAATATTCCTGCGGCTTCTTCAGCTCGATGTCCAACTTCTCGCAATCGAACATGCAATTCCCTGAGGTCAGGAAACAGGTCTCGGCGTTTTCCGCGTACTCCTCCAGAAAACGATTGCGGAACTGGCTCCGCATCTCGCGGCGAAAGGCGATCTGCCCGGCGTCGAGCTGGTGCTTCGCCATCAACTCCAACTCTTCGTCGGTAAAGTTGACAATCTCGACCTCGCGCTTGTAGCTCTCCTCCCACCACCAGGGGAAGAAGTGCTGCACGTAGCCGGTTTCCGGCGCGCTCTGCCACTCTTCATAAAAGGTCCCGCCGGCGCCGCTGGGCGTGGATTCCAGAAAGATCTCCCCGTC
Source organism: uncultured Acidobacteriaceae bacterium (assembly GCA_963782275.1). Classification (GTDB taxonomy): domain Bacteria; phylum Acidobacteriota; class Terriglobia; order Terriglobales; family Acidobacteriaceae; genus Bog-257. The sequence goes on from CAWAJA010000022.1 coordinate 1,490,767, forward strand.
CGGCGGCACCGCCGCGCGCAGCGCGGCGAGGGTCTCGGCCACATCGTGCGGCCAGCGGGCCACCTCCGAACAATGCAAATTCTGGATGGTCAGCCCGCGGCCGGCACAGCGGTCCGCCGCACTTTCCACCCGATATTCGCTATCGAGTTTGGGAAAGATGATCTGGCGGACGTTGGCGCGCGAGGTCTTCAACGCGCTGTGGCGCCACGCCTCCGGCAGGTTCTCCAGGAAGCGGTGCACGATGCGAAAAATCTCTTCCGCCGATTGCTGATCGTGCGCCACTTGCACGCTCAGCGTTCCCGGCTGCAGCATGGTCGAGAGAAAGAACCGCGCCGCCACGTAGGTTGTGATGCCCAACTGGCGCGCCTTCAAAACGATGTTGCGCTTGCCCGCCCTGCAGTCCACGTCGCGTTGCGCGGGATTGAGTTGCATGCTCCTCACCCGCTTGTTCTTGCCGCGTATAAAGAGCTGATACTCAATCGCTGCCCGGATAGCGGTCGCTTTGGGCCAGCGACTGCTGTAGCACACGATGGTTTCGCCAAGCTTCGTGCCCAGCTCGGCAAGCTGCTCGACTGAGACTGGCTTCTCGCGGCTGGGAAGTATAAGTGTGCCTCCGCTGACGGTGAAAAGCCTCAGATCGTCTGCAAGTTTCTTTGCCGGTTCCTCCGGCGGCTTCTCTCCGTCCTGTTCGCCATTCGGATTCGGCTCGGCCCGCTCTTCCTTTTGTTCTCCCTTCGACTTTTTCCTGCTCTTGCCGGACGATGGCCGCTTTTTTTCCCGTTTGTCCGGCTGAGCGGCCCCAGCCCGCTCCCCCTCACTCTTGTCATCCTGAGCGCAGGCGGCCCGCTTTTGGCCGCCGGAGTCGAAGGACCCCTTTTCTGCTGGAAGGTCGGTTTTCGCATTCGGTTTATCTGCTTGCGATGCTGGGTTGCTGGTTGACGAGGTTGCGGTTTCTTCTTTTGCTGCTGGTATAAGGACTGACATTGCGCCACTCCGATGACGCAGCCCCAGCGCAAGAGTCTTCTACAACTCATCCCATGAAGTCTTTATGGTTCGTATCAGGGCACGACTTTAGTCGTGCCGGACAGGCGCAGAAAAAATCGGGGCTTTAGCCCCTGCACCCGTAAAACCAGCTCAACCAGGGGCTAAAGCCCCGGTCCGGTGAATGAGTGGGTTGCGGCACGGCTGAAGCCGTGCCCTGATACAAAGCGGCTTATGAGAGAGCCTCTGACCGCGGAGAGCAACGAGCGGCACGGAGCAGAACAAAATGAACTCCGTGTTTTCCGTGGTGTAAAAGAGCCCCTTTAGCTGGGACCTGCCATCACTGTGGCCGGCGTCGTGGTGCGCCGGCCTTCCCAGCAGGGGTCATCTCAACACTCCCACGTTGTGGGATTCATCATCTCGGATATAAGAAGACCGTCCCATAATGTGGGAGGACGAATCCGGATGCCCGCTGCCTCAAGAAGGATGTGGATGCGAAAATTCAGTGGTTAGGGGCTAGCGGCTGGTGGCCAGTAGCCAGTTGAGTTTCAGGTGTCGAGCTTCAAAATGTTGAAGTGCAAGTCTCAAGGGTTACCGTCGCTGTAAGATCGAGCGTCGATCGTTGTCGCGCTGCCAGCGCCGTAGGCGCGACATAGGTTAGCCCAGCCCTTCAGGGCTGGGGAACTGGCGTGGCCTCGGTCGCGAGTCCCGTAGGGACGGCACAAGAACCTGTGCCCCCATCACAGCATGGCATTGCAGGCGCCGGTTTATCGTAGTTCTCAACGACCCACAGTTTATGTTCGGATGAGCGGTGCCGCGCCTACGGCGCTCCGTACATTCTCTAAAACAGCAAACCCAGCGCTGAAGCGCTGGGCTAACCTGTGTTGCGCCTACGGCGCGACTCTTCGAACTGACTACTGACTACTGCACCGTCTGGCAATAGAACGCTATGCCTTTCACCTGCTCCCCGTTCCCGGCGTTGAAGGTGAACTTGATGGTGTCGGCGTTGGCGAGGTTCTCGTTGCCCACGGCGGTATTAGGCCCTGCCTGGATCGTGGTGCCACCGATCAGCGCACTGGCATCGACAATTTGCGCGGCCAGCGAGGCCGGGGTGAGTACTTCGACTTCGCTCACCAGGTTCGTGCTGGCGCTGGTAAACCCCGCATAAGCCAGGCTCGCGCTGCCCAGCGTCCATTTATAAGTGATGGCCGTGCTGCCGTTGACGGTGTGCTGCCACTGCGCTTTGCAACGCACTCCCGTGCCGGCCGCGAACGTCCCAGCGGGTAACGCCGCAGAATAAACGGTCTGATCGCTGCTATTGCCGGTGAGGGTGGCAGTGTTGCCCTGCATGGATCCCCCGACCAGGTGCGCGCCCTGTATGCCGCAGCCGGTACAGGTCGTCACGTTCAGCGTGCCGACCGTTGCCGTCGTGGTGTTTACGTCGGCAGAATAGATCTCGTCCCAGCGATAACTGGGATCGCCGATCCAGCGCGTGCTGTTGTCGCCGCCGACTTTCGCGGGAATGAACTCCCACTGCTGCGGATTGGGCACGCCGCCGGGAAACGCGTAGGTCATTTTGGCGAACAGCTCCGGCGTTTGTCCGTACACCGACCGATTGGCCATGCGGAAGCCGATGCCACCCGTGCTCAGGCTGGTGGAGGTGCCGCTGCCCGCCAGCAGGGTCTCATTCGAGCTGGTGGTGCCGAAGACCTCGGTCAGAGTGTAGTTGCCCGAGTGCGGCGATTGCACAAAAGTATTCAGGTCGAGCGTGAACGCCTGGCCGGAGTAGAAGGCGCCCGTGGGACCGTAGTAAAACGGCACCTTATTCATGTTGGTGGCGGCGGTGGTGCGGCTGTTCACCACATCGTTTACCGCGTTCGCGTAGTCCTGCACATAGAAGTTGCTCACGCTGATGTACGGCGTGGTGCCCAACGTCCCGTTCACATACTTAATGACGTCGATCACCCCGCTGCGGCCAAAGGTGTAGCCGCCGACGATGAACAAGCTGGGCTGGGCTCCGCTCTGCCCGGTTTCGTCGATGGTGATCAGGGGATCCTGGCCGCTGACTTCCTCTTCCGTCTTAAAGCCAAGGATCGTCAGCGTGCCGGATTGTCCGCCATTCAGGCGCACGATGGACGTGGCATTGGAGTCGCCGCTCAAGCCGTGCACAACCGCAACACCAGCCAGATTGTTGAAGTTGAATCCGTAGCGGCCGGCGCTGTTGGTAGTGATGTTGGCGATGTCTGACGGTGTGGCACTCGCTCCAGTAAACAGGATGTTGTCAACTTTGCAGCCGCTCACTTCAATGGTGCGCAGGAACGCCGTTTCGCCCATGTTCTCGATGTTGAAGCAGTTGCCTGCCGTCTGATTGGCGCCATTGCCGGTGACGCGCAGGTTCTCGAAGCCGCCCCAGTGCCACCACTGCGCCGCTGAGCCGATCCCCGTGCCGACGGTGGAAGTCGCGATCAGGTCGGTGTTCAATCCATTGCCCGCAGTAATAATGGTGCCGTGATTTGTGGACGTGCTGGCCCCGATCAGCCTGGCGCCGGGGACCGCGATGATACCTGCGGTCACATTATTGTTGCCGTTGTTGTAGGTGACCGTGCTGGTGATGGTGTACGTGGTGGCCGCCAGTTGCAGGGTCACGGAATCATAAAGGATGAAGCCCGGCCCGCTGTAGGGTGCCGTGCGATCGTCCACCACGGTGCCGAGGACCGCACCATTATTATAGGCAGCGTTAATCGCGGCCTGGATGCCGGCATACTTGCTGACGAAATAGAGCGCGCCGGGGATATCGCGGGCGCTCAGCTCCCCTCCAACCGTAAGATTGCCGCTGAATCCGGCATTGCCGGTGGCCGGGTCGCTCAAGGTCGTGAACACGGAAGTCACTCCCGTGCCGTTGTAGGCGCGCTCGTTGGCGGAGGCGAAGGCATTGCCGGCTCCGGTGTAAACATACACATCACCCGTTGCCCAACCTGAGCGATTGCCGCTGCTGTAGAAGGGGAAGGCGCCGGCGCGCACCGCCAGAGCGGCCGCCGTAGTCGAGTCGGTAACGTTATCGGTTGCTTTCGATCCCGCGGCGGAGGCGTTGGCGAAGCGGAAGCACGCTTTGTCATAGTCGTTGGACGGCAGCCCGGCCACGGTAAAGGGATTGTGGCACCAGTTACCGGAGACCAAGGCGGGCGTACTGAAGTCGCCGCCGTAGCTACCGGGACGGTCGAAGTTGTTGTTCCGCACCGTAAGCCCCGCGCCCGCCACCCCCACATTGAGGGACGTACCCTGCGCGCCGTAGAACTGATTGCCCATGATCTTGAGTCCCGCGATGCCGGAACTTTCCAGGTCAATGTCATTCTTGCGCGCCAGCATGAACTTGTTGCCCCCGCTGATCTGGCATCCCACGCACGGGGAAGCCATGTAGATGTGCGACTGCGTGGAGTTATAGTAATTCGAGTTGGTGGAGGTGATGAACGAATTGTCCGTTACCATCACCCGGTAGCTGGTCTGGTTGGTTGGGCTGGCCAGAAACAGGCCGAACTGTTTTGCGTAGTTGACGAAGTTGTGATGGATGATGACGTCGCTGGCGCCATCCACCTGGAAGCAGGCATAGCGCTGGGCATAGCAGTCGGTGTCTTCGATTAAGACGCTCTGCGTGTTGTTGTCGGTCTCAGTTCCATTGCCGCTTACGATGATGCATTGTCCGCCGTCGTTATCGCACGTGTTACGCAACATCCGCAGGCCCGAACCCGTGGCCTTGATGGCGTTGTTACAGATGAACCAGTTGTCGGTAAGATCGACCCCCGGCAGTCCCATCGTATTAATGCAGGCGGACGTCAGGGCCTCCGGCTGGAAGAAAGATACCCCCTGTACAGTTTCCAGCAACGTGCAAACGTCTGCGGTCGGTGTTCCTCCCACACTGTGGGAGCCCACCGCCAGGACGTCCTTCGCCCCGCTGGCGTCAAACTGCCAGACCTGCGATCCGGCGACGCCGTCCCCCACCAGGTTGTCGCCACAGCGGGTGTAAATGGTTCCGGTGACGATGTACATGCCGCGTGGCAATCTTAGGGTTCTGCCTGGCTGCGGGGTGGCCAGGACATTAGGCGATGTCGGATTGGTGCAGTCTACGGCTGCGCACCACCGGCTGTCATTTAGGGTGCCGTACGTAAAAGCTCCCCCGGAAGCCACGGTGGTGCCTGCTGCATCTGCAAGCGTGACTTGCGTGGACGATTGGACGCTGGCAATCGTAGTTTGAAGGAATTTACCGGCCGTGCCGGCGCCCTGAAAGAACCCGCCTTTTCCTACATCCGCACTCACAAAGTTGGCTTCACTACAGTTCACAACTTTCGAACCGCTCGTAATAGAGCACGTATGCATAGTGCGACCGTCGCCCACCACGCCACCGCCGGGAAGATTTGGCGACTGCAAATTGACCTCGGGAAGACTTGAGCTTGTAAAGTTCTGCGCCGTTAACGCAGTGAACGCGCCAGTGTTGGGCGTGCCCGATCCAATGGGTCCGGGCGAGGCCAGATTGCCCGCATTGGCGTCAACATACGCCTTGTTGGCCGCGTCGGTTGCATTTGCCGGCGTGGGCACGACGGGCGAGCTGCTGAAGGTCTTGATGCCGGCTACGGTCTCGTTCGTCGTCAGGTTCATGTAATTCGATTCAGCGACGTCGCGCGTCAGGAATTGTGCCGCCTGGTTCGAGGGAACCAACTTGCTGCGGACTGCCCCGATGGTGGTGCTCTGGATGTTGGGGACCACCCAGTACTCCGTCTCAGTCGTGCCGTCGCCCAGCTTGAAGATCGCCTTATAATAGGTCCCCGTTGGACTGGCACCGGTGTTGGGCGCAAGACTGGCGTTGAATCCGCCATTCGCATCCAGGGTTACCAGCAGGGAGCCGGGGCTGACCGCCTGCCCCGCCGCCGTGGTGAAGGCCGGCCAGGAGAGTAGCACCGTGCCTTGCGCAGGCGAGCCGTCGGCGCGATAGACCGTATCGCTGATCTGACACAATGTGGGAGCTGGCGCCTTGGTGGCACCGGCCGGAGCCATAAGCAAGCTCGCTGGTGACGTCACGCTGGGCAGCGAGGCGACGCCCGCTAACAGCGCAGGTTCGCGACGCTCGAACCGGAACGGCGTGAAGCGGCGCGTGGTGGGCCATGGGGCAACAAGCGCACCTGCCAAGCTCGGGCTGTACGCCCCATCCTTTAATGACCCAAAAGGCCGGATGAAGGCCAGGTCCGCTCGCACTGCGGGTGTAGCCTCGACCGCGGCCGGCGAAGCGAGAGGAGGTCGAGGACTCGCTTCGCCTGCCACGGCGGCCCGCGGCAACCAAACCGCAACACTAAGAGAAATCAGGACAGTAAAAAACCGCCCGGTCAGGCGGTTGATCTTGGGCATCATCGGTGCCTCTCTGTTGCCGGCAGCGCCGGCGGAAGAATGTAGAAATAGAAAACGTGCTCTCATGTCATCCTGAGCGACGCGGGCAGCGAGGAGTCGAAGGACCCCTATGTTGGGACAAATCTTGAGTTGATCGCAGGCCATGACGCTTATGAACGCCTGCTACCACATAATCCCACGATGTGGGATGGGAACCGTTTCGAGGATCTTACTTACTAATAAGGGTCCTTCGACTCCGGCGGGCCAACCTCGGGCCGCCTCCGCTCAGGATGACAAAAGCGAAAGCATCCCGAGCGCCTAACTGCTAGTTGCTAACGGCTACCGCTTCTGCTCCGCCGCTTCGTAGCTGCGCATGAACTCTTCCACACTTTGCACATAGACATCGGCGAAGTCCACCACCTGGCGTCGCGCCTGGATCATGTCCATGGCATCTTGCAAGCCCGAAGCCCAGGGCCCGCAGCACCGCCAGCGTCATCATGGGAGCACGGTGCACCCCGGCGGCGCAGTGGATGAACACCCGCGATTCAGCGTCATCAAGCGCCTCTAGGGCGAACTCTACGCCGCGCCGGAAAAGCTCCGGTGGCTTGGGCCGGAAGTCGTCGTCCGTCGGGTTCCACAACACCCGGACGCCGTAGGGCTGCGCCATGCGGGTGTCGTCCCATTCAATCTGCATGTCAATGATGTGGGTGATTCCGGCGCGGACCACCTCCACCATCTTGTCGTCAGTCCAGATGCCGCCGCCCACCGCGATGCGGTCGGTCACCCACGTCATGTCCATTCCCTGGCAGCTCCTCGACCCAGCCGGCGTCATTGCGGCGCGCGCTGGGGAACCTTGCCCTTCGGCGTGAGCTGCCCGCTGCGGCCAGCCAGCTCCCACTTGCCATTCTACATGGCGGAAATAGGCTGGACGCCATTGTCCCTGCGCGCCCCGTCCGAGTCCCCTTTTGGCGGGGGCGACGCAGTCGGAGCTTAGCACGACTCTGGCCTCAGGTTCCGCACTTTCAGCGCTCCCTTGTTGGCTTCCATGAAGCAACGAAGCTGCTCTGCCCGGTCCAGCAACTTCATCCACTGTTCGTAGTACAGGGTCACCGGATACCGCCCCAGACCGTACAGGCTGACCGCGCCCTTGGCGCTGACTTTGAACGAGGTGACGCCGGAGTTTGCCGCCGGAGCCTGTTTCTGCAGCTCTGCCAACTTGGCTTTCAACTCTTCGTAGCTCGGTTCGGACATCGTGTTCCCCCTGGTTGAAATTTTCTACAACTCGCAGAACCATACTGGAGCAATACTTGCGTTTTCCTGCCTTACGATTCCCGCCAGCGCGGGCCCAAACAACATGGCCCTGAATGACGTCGCTCTCCCGGTCGAACCAAACGGTTAATCGAACTCCAGGAAGGACGCCTCTCAGGGCCAAGCTCCTCGGCGGGGAATACGAAGAATCCCATTCACCACAGAGGCAAAGAGAAAATCAAATCAACCGCGGATTACGCGGATGAACGCGGATCTTCAACACTAAGGAACCAAAACCAAATCAAGAAGGAAAACCCTCTCACCACGGGGAGCACGGAGGGCACGGAGATGTGGTCCGTGATCTCCGTGTACTCCGTGGTTAAGAACAGTACCTGCTGTCCTCCGTGTTTCCGCGCCTGTGGATTAGGAATGGAGAATCCGCGTTCATCCCGTGAAATCCGCGGTTGGTTTTGATTTCTTTGATTTTCTCTGCGCCTCTGTGGTGATTCGTTTATGCGACCTGCTCCAAAAAAACCAAAACCCAGCACTTGGCTGGGTTCCATTTTCGGGAAGCGCTGCAGGACTTCTTCCCAATCTTTCACTCTAGTTTCAATATAGCACAATTTACCTGGTTTTGTTCGGTTTTAGGAGAAAATATATCTCTATATTTTTCAGTAGTTTATACAGCACATCCGGAATCATGACTATTGACATGCAAAATTTACACCACAATCTATGACAGTGTCACAACTACTATTCATAATAGGACCATTTCGGGAATAAGCGCCCCAACCCTCTTAACAAAAGCGTACGGCTGGCCATCAGTAACCCCATGTGCAACAGAGATTCGAAGACGCAACTCTCCATCGCCTTGATTGGGGAGATCTGGGAGCGCAGCATCATCGGCATTTCCATCGGGAACGTTGCCGGCGTCTTCATAGGCAAGCATGCCCGTCGCCTTTATTGGCTCTCCATCTTCTGCATCATCTGCTGGCGTTCCTGGGCGCGCATCTGCTGCCACTTCTGGTATTGCTCGGGAGAGAGGATAGGCTGCAGCTTGGAGTCGGTGTCCTCGCCGATCTGGCGCATCTTCATCGCCTTCTGCATCGGCGGGATAACAGTTCAGAAAATTCCTTCAGCAGAAGCATTTTCGCCGCTGATAGTAAGGCGAGAAGGTGTAACATGGGTGCCGCTTTCCCGGGGTTAAGACGGGGCGATCAGGTCTGGCAAAACTAACTTCATAAGGGGATGCGACCCAATGAAACCGCGTATCGTTTCGCTCACGATTCTGTTTCTAGTGCTGGCTGTTGTTCCAACCCTGGCCCAGGTGCTCTACGACGACGGCCCGATCAACGGCACTGTCGATGCCTGGACCATTAACTATGGATTTGTCATCGGTGACAGCTTCACGCTGTCTGAATAACTCCACGGTCGGCGGTTTTAACTTTGGCGTATGGGAATATCCAGGTGACGTACTCACCTCGGTGGATTGGTCCATCACTTCATTCCCGGTTGGCGGGACCGTGTATGGCTCCGGCACAGCCAGCGGCAAGAACTTGACTGACCAGTTTATTTCTCTCAACCAGTACGGCTACGACATTGACCAAATCACGGTAACCGGCCTGGGGGTAAACTTGACAAGCGGCCCAACCTACTGGCTTAACCTGGAGAACGCGATGGTCCCCAGCGGCAACCCGGTGTACTGGGACGAGAATAGCGGCATAGGTTGCAAGGGTGACGACGGCATGGGCGGCGGATGTCCGTCCCAAGCTTCGGGCGGCGGCGTTGGGTCGGATCCCGCCGAATCATTCGATATCAACGGCCCCAACGGCGGCACGGCAGTCACACCTGAGCCCAGCAGCTTCCTGCTGTTAGCTTCCGGAGTTCTTGGCGTGGCCTGCGTATTGCGCCATAAGCTATTTTGACGTGCTGGGACCGCTTCCTCGTGGCCTTGTTTCCACTTTAGCCGAAGCGGAAATTCTGTTGACCTCCACCGCAGCTTTGAGCTACCGTTGGGCGCGGATCAAGATAAATCCTTAGCCACTCGCCTTACTCCAAATCTCGATCAGGAGAATAAACATGAAGAAGCTGTTATGGGTTGTTTTGTGGTGTGTCCCGGGGATGTTGTTCGCGCAGAGCCCGTTCGACGGCACCTGGAAGACCAACATGGCGGCGTCCAAGCTGTCGCAAAAGTCCTACGAGTTTTCGGTGGACAAAGGGATGTACGACTGCAAGAGTTGCTCCCCGAAAATCAAGGACCTGAAGGCTGACGGCCAGGACCAGCCTGTCACCGGCCAGAACTATGACACGCTCGCGGTGCAGGCGACCGACGCGAATTCGATCCACGTCATCGGCAAGAAGGGCGGGAAGCCAGAGTTCGAGCAGACCAGGACTGCCTCGGCGGATGGGACGACGCTGACCGTTTCCAGCACCAACTATCCCGCCGACGGTAGCGCGTCCTACAAGAGCGAAAGCAAGTGGACGCGCGTTTCCAAGGGACCTGCCGGCTCGAATGGGACCTCCGGCTCCTGGCGCATCCAGAACGTCGATGAAGACACCGCCGGACTTACCACCACCTGGAAGGGCGACGGCAGTATGCTTAGCATGTCTACTCCGACGGGCGAAAGCTGGGAAGCCAAACTCGACGGCAAAGAGTACCCGGTAAAAGGTACCTATGCGAATGAGACGGTTTCGGTGAAGCCGTTGGGGGACCGATCCATCGAAGTTACCTACAGGCGTGACGGCAAAGTCGAAAGCATCGACAAGATCACCGTGTCGGCCGATGGAAAGCAGATGACCACCGTCGTGGACAACAAGCGCTTCGGAAGAGTCTCGACGTTTGTGGACGACAAGCAGTAGTCGAAAATTATTCACCACGGAGGCACGGAGGACACGGAGTTTTATTTGCTATAGAGTCATCTCTGTGATCTCAGTATCTCGTGGCGGATTTCATCTCAATGGTTGGGCCGAAGGTCCTTAGGATGACAGCCTGAAGATTGATCGATGGGCCGCGCTTCGATTATTGCGAGTTTCTTCGAAAATCATTCACCACGGAGACACGGAGTTTTGTTCTTTGATTAACTTGTCTCCGTGACCTTAGTGTCTCTGGGGTTAAGTTCGATGAACGCGATGTTAGGGATGACTGCGGAACTCCAGAGTCTGTGCCGTCTCTGAAGTGGTTCGAATTGTTTACCCACTCTACTTCAGTCCGAGTCGAAGGACCTTTATTCCAGTGGAGAAGGCGTGGGGCGAATAGGGGTGTTTCGACTCGCGCGGCCAAAGGCAGGCCGCGCTCGCTCAACATGACGCAGCGATTGTTAGCCCGCATAATTCGCGAAGTTGAGGCGCGAGAAGCCTCTTGTGCTACAAACATGTTGTCATGACAGTGTTTGAAGCAACAAACGAGGCTTCCGCGTGATCGACGATAGCACGACACAGTGTTTGTTGTTCCCAGAGATTGTTTCCAAGCCTGTCGTTGCTCACTTTGACCAGCGGCAGGGCAGCTCCGATGGCGGAGCCATTCTGCTGAAGGCGGCCGACCGGCAGTACGGATTGACTGCTTGCCTGGCTTCCTGTCTTCAGGATGAGCGGCAGCCCGGTAAGATCGATCATTCGCTGGAAGAGTTGCTGGCGCAGCGCGTGTTCGCGATTGCCTGTGGCTATCCGGACGCCAACGATGCGGCCCGCCTGGCCACCGATCCGATTCACAAGATGCTGCTCGACCGTGATCCCATTGAGGGCACCGATCTGGCGTCGCAGCCCACGCTGTCGCGGTTCGAAAATGCAGTGGGGCGCAAGGAACTCTATCGCCTGAGTGAGACCTTGGCCGCCAGCGTGGTCCGGCGTCATGCCCAGCGGCTGCGCGGGCGCGTTCGCCGCGTCACCCTCGATCTGGACCCCACCGACGATGCCACCCATGGCGCGCAGCAACTGTCGTTCTTCAACGGCCACTACGATACTTGGTGCTACCTGCCGGTGATGGGTTTTGTCAGTTTCAATGAGGAAGCCGAGCAGTATCTGTGTGCCGCCGTATTGCGGCCGGGCAACGTCACCGCCGCCGTGGGCGCGGTGGGAATTTTGCGCCGCCTGCTGTTGCTGATCCGCCACTTTCTTCCCGGCGTGCGCATTCGCGTGCGGCTCGATGGTGGCTTTGCGCATCCCGACTTGCTCGACTTGCTGGAGGCCGAGCCCAATCTCGAATACCTGGTCGCCATGGCCAAAAATGCAGTGCTGAAGCGCAAGGCCAAACCGGCGATGCGCCACGCCCGCAAACTCTCCCGGCAGAGTGGAGAGACCGAACACGTCTACGGCGAAGCTTACTACGCAGCCCAGAGCTGGCCGCGACAACGCCGCGTCATCATCAAGGCCGAGGTCGTCCGTGCCGATGGCAAACCACCGAAAGACAATCCGCGCTTCGTTATCACCAACCTGAAACAGAGTCCGCAGTGGATCTACGAGCAGGTTTACTGTCAGCGCGGCGAAATCGAGAATCGCATCAAGGAACTGCACGACCTACAGATCGACCGCACCAGTTGCAGCGATTTCTGGGCCAACCAGTTCCGGGTGCTGCTGACCGCCGCCGCTTACGTGCTGATGCAGGAGCTGCGCCTGCGGGCCGCGCGCACCAACTGTGCCCGCGCTCAGGTCTGGACCTTGCGCGAACGGCTGCTGAAACTGGGCGCCCGGGTACTGGTTTCAGCGCGTCGGGTGGTCCTGCATCTGCCCGCTTCGTTTCCTTACCTGTCCGTCTACCGGCGAGTAGCGCTGGGGCTGGGCGCTTTGCCTGGCTAGCACGGCCTTGCCAACCCAAACATCCCTTCTCACCTCAGCGCGACTGAGGAATAGCTCTACCCGAAAATCGCCGTCGCCTACCTTGCACACACTCCAACACCCATCAGAACCGCCCGTGCAACCAAAATCACACTGCGACGACCATTCTCGGCGCGCACACAGCGCCCAAAGAACTACTCTCAGTGCCTTCACGAATAATGCGGGTTAGGTGCGCTCATTTGTCGGTGTTGAAGATGTCGGCAACAGCCTGCCACTGGTGATTCGGCTGCTTCTGACACACCACCACGTATTTTCCCAGAGTACTGGTGGCCTTGTCTTGGGCATCATTCGTCTTTTAACTCTAGCAGGCTGCTGAAAAACCTCTGATTTGGGCGAACTGTGTCCGCTTCGGTCATCGAGTGAGAGGGGAGAGAGTTCGGCTCAGCATATTTCCACTATCTGCTGAAGCTTTTTACATGCAGCTGACACACTTTTCCCTTGGCTTACGCCGCCCGTAGTGACAGGTTGCGCAGGCGGACCAGGTTATAGGCCGCGCAAGCGAAGGTGAACACCCAATCCACTTTGAACAAGCCACGATGTCGTACCTTCCGCAGCAGAGCAACCGTCTTGAGCCAACCGAAACATTCCTCGATCCGCTTCCGCTTCCTTTGGCTGATGCGGTAGCCTTCATGCCGCGTGGTCCGCTGGTCGATGGCACTGCCGCCGCGCCGACCGTCATTCTGCGCGACATGCGGTGTGACCTGCATGTGGCGGCACTCAGCAATGAAGTCGGCCGTGTCAAAGCCTTTGTCGCCGCCCACCGTCACGCGCCTGGTGCCGGCAATCTGCTCCAGCATCACCAGCGCCGTATCGCGCTCGGCCGTTCCGTTGGCTTCCCACACCATCGCATTCACGATCAGCCCGTTACGATTCTCCACTAACAGATTGCCGCTGTAGCTCAACTTCGCCTCCTTGCCGTTGCCCTTGCGCGCCAACATGGCCTCGGGATCGGTCTTCGATGCGTGCGTTTGATTCGACCGCTTCTCGCCGTGAAAGTTCACCGTGGGATTGCCGGGATCATCGGAAGAGGGCGGGTTCTTGCCATCCTGGCGCTGAAAACTCTTGGCGCCGGCCCAGGCTTCCAGCAGCGTGCCATCCACCGTGAAGTGTTCGTCGGAGGTCAGGCCCTTCGCCCCAGCCTGTTCCACCACCTGCGCTAGGAACTGCTTGGCCACTGCGGCTTCCAGCAGCCGGTCCCGGTTCTTCGTGAACACTGTCGGATCCCATACCTCCTCGTCCAAATTCAACCCTACGAACCAGCGGAACAGCATGCTGTAATCGATCTCTTCCATCAGCAGCCGCTCGCTGCGAATCGAGTACAGCATCTGCAACAACTGCGCCCGCAGCAACTTCTCGGGCGCAATCGATGGCCGGCCCTCGCGGGCGTACATGCGATCAAACTGCGGCGACAGTGCCCGCAGAACTTCGTCTACCATCATGCGGATGACCCGCAGCGGATGATCCTTCCGTACCCGCGCTTCCGGCGACAAATAACTGAACATGTGGCTTTGCTGATGATCGGTGCCTCGCATGCTGCTTTCTTAGCACACGTGCCTGTGGATTAGGAGTACTTTTTCAGCATCCTGCTAGCAGCCTGCTGAAGACTCCTAAACTAAAAGCAGATCCCTCACCGACTAAAGTCGGTTCGGGATGACAAAAGTAAAAAACTTGTGACGGCGCACCTGAAGGTGCGCCCCTTCAAAACGTCTCCAGTTCCTGTTTTTCAGCAGACTGCTAGAGTTACTCCTTGAGCTTCGAGCAGATCGTAACAGCAGCACTGGAAACGCCACCGGAATGGAAGCCAGAGAACCAGGGGCCAAAGATGGAATTGGCCCCTGGGCGAGTTAAACACTACAAGTAATGAACCAGTAGCGGAGTAGACTTAACACTCTTAAAGCGAATCAACCTGCAATGCTGTCACATTCTGTTCAATTACGACATTCCGTGGAATCCAAATCGCCTTGAGCAACGCATGGGCCGCAATCCACCGCTACGGTCAGATTAAGGATTCTGATCTTCAACTTCGTCAGGTTCGGGAGTAGTGACCTCCAATCCGGCGAGCCAGTTCGCGATGTTCACTTTGAACTCCCCGTTGTTGGCGCCGGAGGTGTCGTCAAGCACAGTGACACTGAGCAGCGATACAGCATTGCCGCTCCACATTGTCAGAACATTTTTGTTGTAGAGCGACGTGCCACCGATTGCGATACCGTTGACGTCGTGAAGTTCCGAATACAAATGCTTCTGTTTCATGGTGATACTGTTCAGTACTACCCGAGTCAGCGTTTTCTTAGTGTCCAGGTTGTTATAGCTTCCGCCCACGGCCTCGAGAATAGCCCTGTTCCACCCCTTCCAGGCGCGATTCTCGCCAATGAGGAACACCCGGCCCCCGGTCGCAACATAGGCGGCGATGTTGGAGACCTCGGTAGATGTGAGGGTTTGGTTTGGATTTTCGGGCACAACCATCAGGGCGCTGAACTGCTGCATGTAGCTCAGGTTGGTGAGGGGAGAAGTATCGACGGTGACGCTGCCGGCGCCGAAAGCCGCGTTGATGTCGGCGGTGAAAACCGTCCAGGAGCCCAAGCCGTATCCGTATCCAGGATAGGGATTCTGTTGGTTGATGAGGAGCGAAGGTGGACTGGCCCATAGCGTCGAGGCCAACATCACAAACAACACAAGCAGCACAGTTTTCGAGGCTTTCATTTGAGTCCTCCAGAATTTTCGAAATTGGCCGGTAATTCAGAATACTAGCGTAGGGGGCAAACCGAAGTTGGCAATCCACGGACCACCACTCGATCCCCCATCCATGTTCGAACCAATAACAGTATTGTTGGAGTTAGCGGAACTAACTTAGCCGTGCGAGTCACTGCGCTCCGCCTCCCGCGAAGTCAAAGGGCCGAACCCCGAGAGGTCCGGCCCTCGACGGCCGTTCAAATCAGCGGCCGGGCTCGGTCATTTGGTCTTCCAGCGCGAGTAGTCGCCCTTGTCGCTTCCTCGTCCCCAGACGATGTAGTACGGCTGGACCGTGCTGCCGTTCACGTTCCAGAGGACCGTCTCGAAGGGTCCGCCGCTCGGGCGCCAGGGATTGGTTTCGTTGTAGTCACCCCAACCGCTTGCTCCGCTGATACCTGACACAACGAAGTCGTAGCCCCATGGCTGGGTCGGATTGACGTTGTCCTGCAGGATGATGATTCCGCCAGGGGCGTTCACTCCCTGCGAAAGCGCGCAGCCGATGTATCCTTTTTCGTTCACCGCGCATCCCGGGTAGGCGAAGTTGTTACCCGTGCTGTACGTCTGGTCGTTGCCGATATAGCTGAGCGAATTCAGCTTGAAGTAGTTGTACACGACGTAGTTGTAGCCGTTGCTGAATCCGCTCGGACCCGCCGTCGCCGCCACCTCGAGAATCTGGTCGCCGGCGAAGGCTCCGTTGGCTTGGGCTCGATACTCGGCAGGCGTGATCATCACCGATTCATACCTAGGGTCGAGCCGGCTGCACCAGTTCGGCGAGCCGCATCCGACGGTTCCGAAGGTGTAAGGGTTGATGGCTCTCGTGACCCAGGAGTAGCTTCCGCTGTTGTCGGCCCACCAGAAGATACGCTGGTTGCTGCCACTGGTCGTGCCATCGAGGAACCAGTTCGAGACCCAGTAGAACTGATCGTGGGCGCTCGGCTGCTGCGCCAGCGCAAACGTGAACTCTGAGTTGCTGCGAGTCAGGTAGCTGAAGCTGAAGTTCGCACAAGAAGCGACGGGGTCGAGCGGCATTCGCGCGAGCCCTGAAGCCCTAAAGCCCCCATTCGGCGGGTAATCGTTCCACGTGAGAAACAGGTTGTTGTTCGAGAGCGCGATCTTCGGGAAGTCCAGCGTGTCAGTCGACCCTTCGCCAAAGCTTGCTCCGGTGAACTTGTAGGTGCACGACAGGCCACCCGGGCTCGTGCCGCTGAAGACCGACAGCGTAAGGCCGTTGGTCGAGGCCCCCTCCCCTGCGTAGTCCAGCAAGAGCAGGATGAACACGTCACGGTCCGGGTTGTAGACGACCTGAGTATCGCAACAGTACCCGGGCGAGAGCGTGTAGGGATCCAGATTCTTCCAGACGATGGGGCTCTTGCCCGCGTTGTTGGAGTAGGCGATGTTCCAGTTGCTCGTCTCGAGGACGAATTTGCCGCTGTTCGCCGCCGACGGCTCATTGACGGTCGATTGTGCGCACCCCGAACACGTCGAATTGATTAAACTTTGGGTGAATACGGTGAAGTCGGTGGGCGCAAGCTGAACCGAGTTATCCGTCGGGGGGCCGCCGAAGGGCGCTACATCCGCCGCAGTCGTGTGCGGTCCGAGCGGAGGCGCCAGGTGCTTCGACTTAGCGGCCAGCAGCTGTTCATGAGCCGCTATCTGAGCGGCCGTCGGAGTGTACGAGAAGTCGCTCGATTCTGCTTGAACGACTTTTCCGGCCCCGATGCTTCCGGTCTTGGCCTTATCGCTCATGGCCCCTTCCGGCACGTTGGATGTTGCGGGTTCCTGCCCGTAGGCCGCGATGACAAAAACAGCTAATGCCATGCCAAGCACTAAGACTATGGATCTCGTCTTCATGATGTCACTCCTGTTGTTTTTGTTAAGAACTGCACTGGGGATCTCTCGGTCCGTATGAACCCGGCTCCGAGAAAAATACCTCATCCGTGCGAAATGCATTTGCCTTTCCTCCTTCGGTGAAAGGTTAGTCGTGAAGTGCACAGGACAGAAACTGGGCTGCGCATCTAGCGGGACGCTTTCGCGACGCCGCCATTTTCCGAAAATAGTGAAAGCGCCTGCAACGTGACTGCAGGCTACCCGGGGTCTCAATTCGACGAACCAGAGTAACGTGGGTCGCTCGTGTTCGATCGCCGTTGCACTCCTGGCGACAACGATGGCGAATTAGATGGACTGGAGCACGCCTTCGCAAATTCAACCCCTGGTCGAAGCGAAGCAGTCCACTAAACCGGAACCTTCTCCAACTGCCGAGAACCCCACAGTAATACCTGCCCTGAACAGGCACTATGTGTACGCGGAGAAAAATGAACGCCAGACCCTATACTCGCCCGGGCCGGAGCGCTCCCACGGCAAAGAGGTAATTCTTACGTGCCTAACCTGGTATGCATCCCGAATGCGACTATCAAACGTTCATCGCGTGGAATCAGGAATGAGAATCTTCCAGGCGGCATGATACTTTGCCTTTAGATTGCGATGACAGTAACCCTGATTTACTGAAAAGTCTAGACCACAAAGGTGGACTTTCTTAAATAAAGTGAGAGGTCGAATGGCCCGGACTACTATCCTGCGAGTTGAACAATCCTCGTGGCTAGCTGCAGGTTCTCCGTGTTGCCTCGTGTATGCGGGTCAAAATCCTAGCATCTTCATCCCGCAGGTCATCAGGAGGAGACACCCTTTTGCATTGCTCTTCCCAGCGGGCTTTGGCCCGCGAGGGATCTGCTTATTAGAAGCCATCTCATAAATCGTTCTGTATCAGGGCACGTCTTCAGACGTGCCGCGGCGGGAACAGGATTGCCGTGGGCTTCAGCCCCCGACCGTGGTTTTTGCAGGGGCTGAAGCCCGGATTTTGTTGACATCGTTCGGCGCGACTCGAAGTCGTGCCCTGATACAACGCAACATGATCTATGAGATGAGTTCTAGTCGATAGAGAAAAATGCAGAGGACAGAAAAAGCAGATGCCTCGCTTCGCTCGTCATGACAAATTGAATAGCAGTTTGCTGAAAACTCCTAAAAGCAGATCCCTCACCGACTAAAGTCGGTTCGGGATGAAAAGAGTAAAAGACTTGTGACGGCGCACCTGAAGGTGCGCCCCTTCAAAACGTCTCCAGTTCCTGTTTTTCAGCAAACTGCTAGGGTTACTCCTTGAGCTTCGAGCAGATCGTAGCAGCAGCACTGGAAATGCCACTTGAAGTTTTCGTGGCCCAACAAGGCGTGGAAGGATCACAACTGAAACTTGAATGGTATGGCTCGCGATGGCGCCACCTGGCGCCTGAAGGGTAATCCGATTGCGCCGACCATTGCTCCGTGACCGCTGTCACAGACAGAAGTTTGCGTCTAGTTAATACTTGACTCCTCCTTGGTAAGTCAGCCCGCAGGTTTTGGGAGTCCCTCTTGGCCGAGAAACTCCCGCAACCTACGGGCTGCGGTTTTGTTGGGATCGAGTTTTGGACCTTCGCAAGATTCCATAGTCTGCACCAATCAATCTCGCCGTGACATGTTCCACGGTCCAGGAATCCGCTCAGCCCCGACCAGAGTCCTGAAATCGATCGTTTGCCTCGATGCGACCGGGTTCGGGGCGCACCTAACCCCCGCCTAACTGATCGTCTCCGGCTAACAAAACGGATAGTGTTCCCTATCCAGTCAGATAGCTTCTGCAGGGCGCGAAGTGAAGATGCGCCCATGGCTTGCGGAGCCACCCTGTCGTATGTCATTGCAATCACGGGGAAATGGAGCCCCGCTGGATCAGGTTTGAAGTTGGTATCTATATTGCACTTTCGGTCAGCAACAAGTCCCACAAACGCAAAAAAATTGGCCGGAGTTTCGCAGCAGATTGGTTTCGATGAGAACCGCAACTCGCTGTGCTGTCATGCGCCAACCCGCATTCAGGGCGGTGAGATTGCGCTCACCTAACTTTGAGGAGGAACCGTATGTCGGATATGCCTAACGTCGACGGCTGGTTCTACATCGCGGGAAACACGATCTCAGGAACCTGGTCCGTCACCTGGAACGAATTGGGCTGGCATGGCAATTCGTTGCTTCAGTTCCAGCCCCTCAATCCCGGGGCTTACATGGTGTGGGTGCCGCGGTCCAACAGTATGAACCCTGATGGGACCTACACATTTCGGTCGCAGTTGTCCAACGTGGGGAAGTCAACCTATTTCAAGCTGCAGGTGTCGAGCAGTTAAATCGCCGCAACAGGAGATTGAAAATGCGACTTGCAGTCAGTTTTGACAAGGACGGCAACATCACACTCATGTTTGACCCATCAAAGCTGCGGGGTGAGAAATGGACGGTCGGCTACGAGCCAGCTCCCGGCGAGCGCCACTATACGCTCGAGCTTCCCAGGGAGCTGGAAGGCAAACCGTTTACCGAGCTTGCCCAACTGCTGCGAGTGAACACCAGCGGGGAGGTTCCGAAGCTGGAGGCTAAGGCCTGAAGCAATGCAGTAGGCGGTCCGCATCGGACCTTACGGGAAGGCAGCTTGCGAGCCGTAGCTGGGGCGGCTGAACTGTGGAGGCGCTGACCGCCTTTTCCCGTTTGTCGTGAGCCCTGCTAAGGCGCCAGGGTAAAGGCAGGTTGCGCCTCAAACTATCTGTCAGTTTTTACATAAATTAATGGGTAGAAGCCGATAGTGTTGTGCTACCATTCTGTCCCGCCGCCAACGCTTTATTCAAGAGGCAGCGTTCGCTATAACGGCAATAAGCACCGACACGCGTGTGCGCCCTTCCGCCCTTGCACGCGACGCAGGAGGTCTAGGATGTCTTCCCCTCGCAACTCTCTCAGCAGCCTCAGTAAATTTGGACGCATAGTGAAATCCGCAGGCGTGTTCGTGGCCTTGCTGGGTGCGGTGCTCGTGGTCGTCACTGCGCTTTGTCCCGCAGCCGCCGCAGACACCGATTTCTGCAGTAAAGGGATCCTCGATGCAGGTGCTCCGCTGGGAACCCAGGGACCCGACTTGTTCATCGGCCCAGGAACCTCCTGCACGGTGGATGGCTCGAGCAAGACCTATAACTTCCACAATGTTTATATATTCGGCGATGGCCTGCCCAACGGAAAAACCGGGTCCCTGACATTCAATAACGCGACCTTGGACTTTTACGCAGC
The DNA here is from genome assembly GCA_963782275.1 of uncultured Acidobacteriaceae bacterium. Taxonomy (GTDB): domain Bacteria; phylum Acidobacteriota; class Terriglobia; order Terriglobales; family Acidobacteriaceae; genus Bog-257. The sequence goes on from CAWAJA010000022.1 coordinate 1,511,041, forward strand.
CAACATCCTGGTGCAAAACGGCGGCACTCTGCAAGGCACGGGAATCGGCGCCAACAATGGCAACCAGGTGTTGACCATCCATCTTTACGGCGACCCCGGCGACCCCGGAGTTACCTGTCAGAAGCTGGTCAACGGCCAGCCGGCGGAAGACGACACCTGCGGCGTGCCCAGCAGCAATCCCGATATCTGGGATTCGAACAAAATGAACATGCATGACCCGATGAGCTGCACCAAGGCTTCGCAACTCGGGACTCTGCTTCCGGGCGGCGTTGACGATTGCTTCTACCAGTACGGGGTCTTCGACAACAACGACGCCGCGGGCGCGTACTTCGGGCACAAGGTACTGGCGCTTTCTTACGGCGGCACCATCAACTTCTCGGGATACAAAGGAGCGCAAGGCGGGGACGACAACAATCCCGCGACTCTGAGCAGCAGCTGGCAGCGGCTGAACGCTACGCTGAAGGGCGGAGGAAAGGAGAGCACGCTGACCATCAGCAGTGCGGTCACCGATTGGAAAAACGGAGATGCCATCGTGGTGACCGCGACTGATTATCTGCCGGGGCATGCGGAGCAATTGCAGGTGCAAAGCGTTTCCGGCACGACCGTCACTCTGCAAGGCACGGTAACCAACCCGCATTGGGGGCAGACCTATTCGCTGGCCAGCGTTCCCTGCAATCCGTCGCAGGGTTCAACGCAATGTGAGATCGGTCCCGACCTGTTGCCGATGGAGCAGCCTCAAGACCGCAACGTGGACGTGCGGGCTGCAGTGGGGCTGTTGACGCGCAGCATCCGCATTCGTCTCCGATGGCAGCAAGGCGGGCGACGAATTCGGCGCCACCGGATTTTTTGGCGGGCACACGGTGGTGCGCCAGGGATTCCTGTCGTACCAGATCCAGGGAGTCGAGTTTTATCAACTGGGACAAGGCGGGGCGAAGGGCCACTATCCGGTGCACTTCCACATGGCGCGGAAAACGCCGGCCGGAAGTTACGTTAAAGATTCGTCGGTATGGGATTCGATGACGCGCTGGATCACGATTCACGCCACCCAGGGTGTCACCCTGGCGCGCAACGTGGGCTACAAGTCGATCGGTCACGGGTTTTATCTGGAGGACGGGACCGAAGCCGACAATGTGCTGAATACCAATCTCGGCGTATTTGCGCGCGCCGCGGTGGCGAACGCAGCAGAACAACCGCAACGTTCCCGGGATTCTGGCCGCTCCCGGCCAGCCCGGCGCGGAAAATCCGCCCTACCACTCCGATTGGGACCATCCCACGGTGTTCTGGATCATGAACGGGTGGAACGAATTCCAGTACAACTTTGCGTCCTCGGCAGGGACATGCGGTGTCTGCTACTGGCTGCTGCCGGGCGGCATCAGCGGTCCGTCGCAGTACGAATACTTTGAGGGATATGCCGGGCAACAAGTCGTGAGCCAGGGTCGATGGGGTCTGAGTCCGCTGCAGAAGTTTGTCGGCAATTCCTGCTCGACCGCCATGTCTTCGTTCCTAAACGTCGGCGGCACAAGTCCGTGTCTGGGTGTGAGCAATGATGGCAGCGCGAATGAGCTCCAGGCGATCAACAATCCTAGCGCTCCGGCCCAAGGGGGATCGGGGGCCCAGCTCTACTATCCGTCTCTGACCGGGCTACGCAACCCGACGCTTTGTTCGGGAACCAGTTGCGGCAACGCCCAGGTTGATCCTCCGTGCGCCGGCGCGCTGGGCGCTGAACAGAATTGTACGGTCACCACCCTGGAGCGCTACACCACCTCGTTCAATTGGGCGCAGAAGAATTTTGCCGCCGTCTGGCTTCGCCCGTGGTGGTTCCTGGTGGAGAACAGCGCCATTACCGACGTGCAGCAAGGCGGCCTGACCTTTGTGACCAGCGGAGGCTATACCCGATCTGACGTAGCGCTGGGTTACTGGTCGCTGCTGCGCAAGAGCGCGCTGGTAGGCAACACACAACCCATTAACCAGCAGACGGGTCTGCCCGACAACCCCAATGCGTCGAATGGCGGACCTTTCAACCCCATGGGCCTGCAATGCGATGTGCTGACGGCGGCCTATTGCCTGAAGAAAGACCAGGGCATCAGCTACCCGCTGGAAATACTCAGTGTGAACCAGAAGTTCTTCAGCATCTATGATGGCCCGTCGTTCCAGGAGCGAAATGCTTATCTGGACATCACCGGCACCAGGATCGGTCAGGGCGCGAACTGCGTTACCAGCGCGGACGGCGTGCAGCGTAATTGCCCGGCTTTCAATTGGCTGTATGGCAATGAGATCGGGGTCCCGGCGGATCCCGCCACTCCGCCCACCAATCCCACATGCTATTTGCCCAACGCGGCGATTGCCTGGAAGCAGTCCAATGGCTTCTTCTATCCACCTGCGTTCCACTCCGACAAACTGTTCTTCGAGAATGTGGACATCCGCCATTTCGTGATCGAGCCGCTGTTTAACTTCGGGACATTCAAGACCAATCCCACCGACGTGATGAAGCGGTACTGCAGCTGGCGGACTGACATGTTCGACAACTACACCGACATCGACCGGCAGACCATCTTGAACGACGACGATGGTTCGCTTACCGGCTTGCTGGGTGATTTAGGACAGGGAGTAACGCGGGAAACGATTTCGGTGAATGAGGACGAGTTCTTCAAAGCCCCCAAAGTGACGGTCGAGTGCGCCTCCGATATTCACGACACGGGTGTTCCGGCAACCGGCCCTCCGGGGACGGCGGATACCAGTCCGTATGAATACGTCACCACCGCGACTATCGCGAACTGTGGCATCAATCGCGCGGGATGCAACGGCAACTGGGGACCGGATTGCACCGACGGGATCGGTCCGCAATCCTGCTACGGTGTGCCCCTGTATCGCCAGTACCTTACTGACCAGGAGTACACGGAATACTCAAGCAACCCCAGCGGCTACCAGCGGCCGGCCATCCGCATGATGGGACAGGCGACCGGACAGCGAAGCACGCTAACGGTCAACCACGGGAAGTACTACATCGACGACCAGGTAACCAAGCAGGAGCAGCAGGCGGCCGGAGCCACCAACCTAAGTGTCTACCTGCCCGGCCAGACCTACTACACCTACTTCGTTTATGCCAAGCCCAGCTTGCACCAGATGTACCAGATGTTTGTCGGCTATGGGCTCAATAAGAATATGGTCTTAGCCTCGGTCCATCAGTTCCGCGTGATCCTCAATGACCAGAACTATGTCTTTAACATGGCCGATAGTGATCCGTCCTTTATCACGCCGACCTACGATGATAGGCCGCTTCCACTCGGCACCGGGCTGGTGACGATAGAAGTTAACCTGCAGGCCTATGCCAACGAATTCCTGAACGACACGCCGAATTTCTGCCAGCCGGCGAGTTATTGCAAGGCCAATGGAAACCAGTGCGGCTGCGCCCCCGGCAGCGAGTGCACCGACCCTTCGGTTTGCGCCTGGGGCATCAACGATATTGATTGCCCGATTAAAGGATGTTTCGCCTACGGGATAACTCTGCCGGGCACGTTCATGACGGGCATAGCCAAGCCAGCAGTCCCGGGTAAGTTCACGGAAGATCCTGACTACACCGCGGACTGGGCGATACCCTGGTATTTGGTGAGTCAATCTGTCTCCGGCAAGCAATGCAACTACACAGCGCCGCCGGACTAGAGCGGTTTGGAATGGGAGAACCTTCACAAGCCACTTCGACCCTGATTCTGCGGGGGCTGAAGAGCGGGCTTTTATTACGAGTGGTTCGACCAAAAGTCGTGCCTGACGCAAAGCTATTTATTTTGCCACGACAAGGACTGGACAAGAGTGCGGCAACCCATTTGCCTGATTGTCTGGGCGCACTCGTGTTAGGTGGGCCAAGCGCCTATTAATCCTATCCAGTACCGTCGGGCACGTCTTGATAGGTTCAGACCATAAACTGATCCAGAGCAGCCTGTAGCACTATAGTGTTGAAAGGCGAAGCAAAGTCTCGCGCCGATAGTGCCATTTTTCTCTTGACCGCGTCCCTTCTATTCAATTATTGTCACTAAACTTCACTGTTTCATTATAGGTTGTTGGTCTGGGATGGATCAGGAATTTTCCGACTGACTACACTCGTGACGCAAGCGGCCTCATTCAAATTCAAAAGGCGTAGAGCCATTTCGGAGGAACGCGTGAGAAAGATTTCCCTGCTGCTTCTAGTGTGCATGGTATCCATGCTAGCTTTCGGCCAAACCGAAGCTACTACTTCAACCGATCAGGCAGCGACTGTGCCGCCCATGCTTGGCATTCACTGGGCCAAAGGAGTTTTGCCAGAGCTGGCGCCAGCCCGCGGCCGCAGTCCCAACATGACCTATCACGGTGGCGTCATCATGACGACGGCCAATGTTACTGCCATCTACTGGGGACCCAGCTGGACCAGCCCGGGCGATAAGATTTCGGGCATGACAAGCTGGTACCAGGGATTCAGCAACTCGAATTACGCGAAGACCAGCGATGAGTACACCGGCTCCAACGGTCAGGTGGGTCCCGCCACCAGCTACGCGGGGCAATACGTCGATACCAGCACGGCCGGAAACGGTAATAACACCAGCGCCATCCTGGCGGAAGTTTGTAAGGAAATCACAAACCCTGATCCATCCGGCAATGGCTATTATCCGGTGTACGTTGACAAAACCCGCGGCAGCAACGGCTACTGCGCCTATCACAGCGTCGGCACCTGTCATGGCGTTCGGGTGCAATTCGGATTCTTCTTCAAGCTGGATGGCGATGCTGGCTGCGATCCCGGAGACACGTCAGGGCTGCACTCGCAGGGACTGGCGGCGATTGCCAACGTCAGCGGGCATGAGCTCTCCGAGGCGCGCACCGATCCTGCGAGCCCAGGCGCATGGTACGACTCCAGCGGCCAGGAGAACGGTGACAAGTGCGCATGGACCTTCAACGTTCCGCTGGTTACGTTCTCCAACGGAACCCAGTGGAAGATCCAGGGCGAGTGGTCGAATGCCGCGTACACCGCAGGCACCGGCTATCCCAACAGCAGCGGACAGAAAGGCTGCTTGGACGGACACTGAGGTCGTAGTCTGAGGGAATCGCCTATGAGACAGCAGGCCTCCGGGATTTCTGGAGGCCTGTGGCTTTGGGGAAGAGTTGGAGACAACGAAACCGTGGGCCAACTCGCTAGCATGCCGGTTGGTGGCAGCAGTCTGCGTCCCCTGTGAGGATGTGCAGAAACCTATACCGTCTTAGAAGGTGTACAACGCCGACGTCTCAAATCGTTGACCGGTCTGGTTACGAACTATGGTCACAAAAACTGTCCCCGTTCCGGTCATACTGGGCAGATAGACATCGCAATTATGTGGACCATAGACCACACCGCATAGCGTACCGCTAAAAGTAAAAGTGCCAACATAGGTTCCTACGCCGTTTGGGGGCAGTGGAATGTCCGGACCGGTGATGAAGAAGTCCGACGGCCCGTTTGGCATTAAGGCTCCCCAATTTACGTTTGGATAGTATATGGTCGTTCCGCCGGTAAAGTTTGCCGTCCCGCTGAAAAAGTCATCGCCGGTCGCCTTCCCGGATACGGTTATTGAGTCACCGCACGGGTCGCACAGCTGAAAAGCAATCCGATAGAACGAGCCCGTTGCATTCCAACCACCATACAACTGGCCCGGAGGCAAAGCTGTAGTTATGGTAAATATCGCGCCACACTGCTGTCCGGTTAAAAGTCGAAGAGAATCAGTTGGTTGGCGTTTTCCGCGAAATTGACGTCCTCATCGATCGTCTGAAGGGCGCATAAAATGGGCGTTTTCTCGAAGAGCGTGAGGCTGAGAATCTGTAGGATCTGATAGAGGCTGGATTCCAAACCCAAGCGCTTGCGCACGATCGCCACCAGCACATACACGGACGCGGCGATCCAGATTTGCGTCTTCACCGCGTTCTCGCTGGTGCCGTAGAAAGCCTTGATCCGGAGGTGCTGTTTGATCCATTTGAAGAACAACTCTACTTGCCAGCGCTGCTTGTAGATGCGGGCGATAGTCAGCGCCGGAAGCGTGAAGCTGTTGGTCAGGAACTTCAGCCGCTTGCCGGTTTCAGCATCGCGGTAGCTCACCTTTCGTAGCGCATCTGGGTACACCGAGGCCGACTCGAAGGAAGACAGAATCACGATCTGGTCCGAGCAGACGCCCGTGCGCTTGTCTACCGGATGGGAGTAGCGCCGCTGCAGCAATACATTCGACTTGGTGCGCACCACGAAGAAGGCTGCACTGAGCGTGAACACGAATAAGCGTTGGAAATCGATGTAGCCCCGATCCATCACGTAGAAGGCCCCAGCCTCTGGCATGATCTCGTCGAGGAGGTTCACATCATGCACGGCACCCCTGGTAACGCGGATAAACGTGGGGATGTTGCCGTGCAGGTCCAGCAGGGTATGCAGCTTGACGGCGGCCTTGTGCTTACGAAACTTAGCCCACGGGAACAAGGAGAGGCAGAGGTCGATGGTGGTGGAGTCTAAGGCATACAGGCTCTGATCCAGATCGATGCCGATGGGATCGCGTGCATAGAGCGGGCGCGCGATGGCGATCAGAACTTGCGCAAAGTCGGCGTAGATTCGCCAGTCCCGCGATTCGTTAGCATCTGCCAGCGTCGAGCGTGCCACATGGCTGCGGAATCCCATGTGATAAAGCTTGTTGCCGATGGAGCGCAGGCACGCCTCGATGTCGCGTAGGCTCTCGCGGTAGGTCAACTGGGCGAAGGCCATGGCCAGATATTGATCCCAGCAAGACAACTTCTTCAGGTAGCGATCACCAGAGTAGCGGGCGATGCACTTGTGGAACTCTTGATGAGGAAGGAACTCTATCAGTTGAGAAAAGACGGTGCGCCCAGCGTTCATTCGGCATTGTCACTGCTCCGAACAATGCCGCCAAGCACGCCTTTATCGCGCTTCCGCGTTTCAAATCGTTTTCGCTCCAAACCCGACCTATCACACTCAATCTACGTCGCTTGCGCTTTCATCGCGAAAGTTTCCCCGGACACCAGTGATCGCGCCATTATAGCGCTGGTCGATGGTGAAGGTACCGTGAGTTGTTTGGCTAGCGAGTTGCGCAGAGAGCAGACAGAAGCAACCGAGGCAGAAAACAAGAGGGATGATTTTGGAGTGGTACATAGTTGGTCTCCTTCTGACCGGAGTATCCGTTTATTAGCTCCCGATAACCCCACGCTACGCCCCCGGGCCATCCGACGCACACATTTCTTCTCTGAAATCGGCTGTGCTTCCCGTTTTAGGAATGTCATAGACATGGCTGCCCATGCCAATGCACGGCTCTACAGATCTGCGTGCTCCGTGCAAGACCGCCGCGAGCGAGGAGCCATACTTGTACGGCTTGGTGAAAGAACCTGGTCCTTCGGGTGCGCCTGTCCTGACTTCAGGGTCACCGGGCTGTGGTCTTCGAGATGGTTGCCTTACGCTGAGGCTGCGTCGCCCTTCGCGCCTAGCTTCTTGATCAGCCGGTGCAGGTAGTTGGGATGGACGCCCAGCATGCGCGCAGCTTCGGTGCAGTTATCTCCCGACTTGCGCATGGCTTCTTGAATCAGACGCTTCTTGAACTCGGAAACTGCGTCATGATAGTCGCCGACCCCATGCTTGACCTCGTCTTCACTCTGCAAAGTAACCGGTAAGTCGGTGGGAAGGATGGAATCCGAAGATCCCATAATTAAGGCATGCTCGATAGCGTTTTCCAGCTCACGAACATTGCCGGGCCACCTGTAGTTCACCAGCAAGGTGCGGGCTTCCGGCGAGATGCCTTTGAAAGGCCGCGCCAGCCGCTGCGAGTACTTTCGGGCAAAGTGGATGGCCAGCAGCGGAATATCCTGGCGATGCTCCCGCAAAGGCGGCACTGACACGGAGACGACGTTCAGGCGATAGAAGAGGTCCTGGCGAAATTCTTTAGTTGCGATGGCGCGCTCGATGTCCTTATTGGTTGCGGCCAGCACACGAGCATTGAATCGGATCGTGGTTGTGCCTCCAACGCGCTCGAACTCCTTCTCCTGGAGAATGCGAAGTAGTTTAGCTTGTAGCTTAGGGTCGAGCTCTCCTATCTCATCCAGGAACAGAGTTCCGCTGGCCGCCAACTCCATCTTGCCGCGCTTGCTGACGACGGCGCCGGTGAAAGCGCCTTTCTCGTAGCCGAACAGCTCGCTTTCGATCAAGGTATCGGGAATGGCGGCGCAGTTGATGGCGATGAACGGCTGGGCAGAACGGGAACTCTTGGAGTGGATGGCGCGCGCGACGAGTTCCTTACCTACACCACTTTCGCCGCGAATGAGCACTGCCGCATCGCCTTTGGCTACCTTCTCGATGGCTTCGGCCAACTGACGCATGGACGAACTCTCGCCGATCATGGGCTCGTCGGCGGCCAGTTGCTCACGCAACTGAAGGTTCTCAGCCCGCAGCGACTCCATGGAGAGAACGCTTTCCAGCGTTACCGCCGCGATGGCCGCCACCGAGCTGACAAAATTTACGTGATCTCGCTCGAAGAGGTTAGTGGAAGAGTAGCAAACCAGGTAGACGACGCCAATGGTCTTTTGCAACGCGACTAGCGGCACGCAAAGGATTTGCTCGCCGTCCACGGTTGTCACCGTAAGGTCGGAGCGCTCCCATAATGTTCGCAACACCAGCTCGCGCCGGACGTTGACTTCCGGCACAGCGCGGGCCTCGCGCTTCCAGGTTACGGTGGAGTTCGGCTGCCCCTCGGCGTTGTCGATGATCTGGATGGCACCCGCGTCGGCGGGCACAACCTCGAAGATGAGTTGCAGCAAACCTTTCTGCAACGACTCGAGGTCGCGCTGGGAATTGATGGCGTTGGCGATCTTGAACAGCGCATTCAGATCGCGGGCCATGCGACCAATGTCGGTCACCAGTGGCGGCAGAAGTGGCGGCGACTGGCGGAGGATGGGAGCAGGAAGTCGGTCAAACACTTCGTTCCTCCGGAGCTTGTCGTCTTCAGATGTGGCAATTTCGCTGCCATTTCGAAATACCAGCTCGCACTCCCCGATCGTAATGGTGTCGCTGTCCTCAAGAATCCTCTCCCTGACGGGCACGCCATTGACGAAGGTACCGTGTCCGCTCTCCAGGTCGGTGACCGCGACCGCGTCGCCGTGGCGGGTGATGAGGCAGTGAGCGGCTGCGACGGAAGCGTCGTAAATACTTAGCTCATTGGAGACATCGCTTCCAATCGAGACACGTTCGGCGGTGATCGGAAAGACCACGCCCTTGAGCGGACCGGTAACAGCTTCAAGTCTCGGATCCATCGCTCAGCTATATGGAAGCTCTGGTTGCAAGAATCGGGCCCCCATATTGTACCCAACAATTTGGATAGTTTACCGCTAAAAGAGAGGGGGCGACCCAGACTTTAGTGCCTATCCTTTCGGATAATCTCTATCCGATTGGGTGAGGTTGAAACAGGTACGTAGCTAGCCAGGAAACCGCTAAGGCGATCCAGCCTCGCCGATAAGTGCTTGATAAGCAAAGGGATCGTGGCAGCCAAGCCCCGAATGAGTTGTGCAGTTGAGCGATGGCAGGGGAGTTGCAACTAGGTTTACATCGATGAAATTTTGTTGCACACGAGTTTAGCAATTTTAAGTTGCGCCCACGCACCGGTGTGAATGCGCGTGAGCGCCGTGGTTAGGGAGCGCGTTGCGTTTCTGGCCGAAAAAGACCGTGCGCTTCCGGCAAAGGGCAACTCCTCGGCGCAGTTGCCCTTGCTTTTGTAGGTTTGTAAGAGCCGTCAGTATGGTCCGACCTTCAGTTGAATCTCCCATTTAACTTCGATGGTTCCAGCGAAAAGGCTCTTGGCGGCGGGGTTTGGTTGCCGACGGTCACTTGCTGGCAAAAGGGGGCGCGTCCCAAAAGATCGGGGGAGGGGTGCGCTCCCATTGAAAATAGCTACGTAACGCCTTCACCTGACTGCTGAATTTTCCTCGTGATCGCTGGTGCGAGTGCGATCTCGACGGCCACAGCGATGCGTCTATCATAAGTGGAGCTTGTTTCGTCGACCTGCTTGGATCTGCCGGGGCTGAAAGCCCGTGCCTAAAGACGAGACAATTCGCGGGAGTGATGGCCCGCGCTTCCAGCGAGAAACGGCAGAAACGCGTTTATGAAAACAAGCTTTAGAAGGAGTCGCCGATATGTCGCATCAGATCTCGATTGCAGGTCGGGTTGCGCTGCTGATCTCGTTTTCGTGCTCGCTTCTGTTGTACGGACAGGACAACACGCAGAATGCTCACTCTAACCAGAACCGGACGGTGACCCACCCTCTGCTGGTAAACGTTACCGGCTGCCTGAAGAAGAACAGCCAGACCGGCGGCTACTACGTTGCCGACCAAAACGGCAGGACCTGGGAGCTCACCAGCAAGAAGATAGATCTTGCCAAGCACATCTTCCATACGGTAAGCGTCTCCGGACACCCATCAAGCGGGCCGACAACGCAGGAAGGGAAGAGCGAACCGCAATTCGGCCTGGATGTGACGGAGCTGGAGATGGTTAGTAATAGCTGCACCCGATAGTCTGAGAAAACCTTAACCGCGGATTCTCGCGGATTTTTCGGCACTACGATTTCATATACTTAAGCAGCCTTATCGGAATCGGCTGCATCTTTGTGGTCGAAGGGAGCAATGCCTATGTCACTCCGAATGAGATTCGCATCCTGGTTGGTTCCACTGGTGCTGTTCAGCCTGAGTCCGTTCGTGCTCTACGGGCAAAGTGGCGGAATGCAAAATGACCAGAACACGATGGGCGGCAGCCATCAGGTCATGAGCGTCACCGGTTGCCTAATGAAAGGAAGCGAGAACGGCGGGTACTACCTCACGACCAAGGACGGCAAGGTTTATGAACTGAGCGGCAAGGCCGATTTCGCCTCGCATGTGAACCATACGGTGATCCTTGCGGGTCACGAGACCATGATGTCGAAGTCAGAAGAATCGAAGATGGCGGCGAGCGAAAAGAGCGAGGCTGGCAGCAAGCCCTACGCCGACCTGCACGTCACAAACTTGAAGATGGTAAGCGACAGCTGCTCGCAGTAGTTCGGCCGGCAGCAGTTTTGCAAGACAAATTTGAAGATGGAAGCGCGTTATGAAAGGGGGCGGATCGCCTCTTTTCGTTTTGGTGTTCAGCAAGCCCGGTCTGCGTTATGGGACGACTACCAATCTCCGTCCTGATTGGTCGCGTTGCCAAGCATTCTCGATATCTGCGAGAGGAACACGCTCGGTGTCCACACGAAGCTCGCCGCTGGCGGCATGCGCCATGACCTTTTCCAGGGCATCAACCAAAATCTCGCGAGGCGGAATCCCGGCAGTTCCCAGAATCGTCAGCGCGGTACTACGCAGCACGGCCGCTGGCAACGATATGGTCGGGCCGGCGCTTTCCCCAACTTGAACGAAGCGAGTCTCAGACGCGATGACAGCGAATTCCTTGCGAGTGATCGCAGCCATAAATACTTCTGCCGGGCGGCCCCACACGTAATCGATCACAACTTGAAACCCGGACTCGCCGGCCTCGCGCACAAACGCCGCGCTGAGGTCCTCCGCCGGAGCGTCCAGGGAAATGGTCGCGTCCGCCCCGAGCTCATGGACAGTGCTCAAAGCTTGTTGATTGCGCCCCGCAGCAACCACGCGTCCGGCGCCGAGAAGCTTCGCTATCTTTATCGCCAGCTTGCCCGTCACTCCGGCGGCGCCGAGGATGAGGACGTTTTCGCCAGGCGCCAGCTTGGCGCGGAAGGCGAGCGAGAGCCAGGCGGAGACGCCGGGGTTAGGTAGGGCGGCCGCGGTTTCGTCGTTGACACCTGCCGGGACCGGAAAACAGAATGCCCGCCGCACAACCGTTCGTTTTGCCATTGCGCCGAAGGGTGGCCGAGTCCCGCCGAAGAACACTCGCTGCCCGTCGTCGAGGTGCCCGACTCCGTCTGAGCCGCAGACGACGGGGAGTTCGCGCGGGCTGGCGTAATGCGAACCGCTGGCCAGTTGCTTGTCGATCGGTTTCAGGGATGCGGCGTGAACGTGCACGATCACCTCGCCCTCCCCGGCAATGGGCTCAGGGAACTGTTCATACCGGGGAGGCTTTCCGAGCGTGTGTAGAACCGCAGCTTCCATCGTGGTTTCCTCGCGAGTTGGCTGATCCTTGATTCTACGATTGTCGTTCTCCTTTTATCTCATCCATTGTTCGATTTCGAACACCCAGATCGACCGTCGAACACCTGGATTATTTTCCTCGCACGTAAGTCGTTGAATTGCCGACTCCCGCGGTGGTTGGCTACCTGCACCTCCGGTCCATACAGGGAGTACGATGCCCGCCCTTCTTAACGATCTCCGCTATGCCGCGCGCCAGTTTCGCAAGTCGCCGGGATTCGCGTTGACTGCCGATCCTGACCCTGGCATCGGTATTGGCGCGAATACAGCGGTGTTCAGCGTAATGAACGCCGTGCTATTGCGCTCGCTGCCGGTTCCCGAGCCGAACCGCGTTTCAACCTTCGCGTCACAGGACGGCCAGAAGTACCAGCAACACGGGCGACGATGCGACCTCATTTTCCTATCCGGCATTTGAGCAGCTTCGCCAGCGCCATGACGTTTTCTCGGACCTCATCGCCGCTGCGCCATTGGCGGTCGGCAAGGTCAGCATTCGTTACGGATCGGAACCCGAGGTCGCTGCCGGCGAGGTAGTCAGCGGCAATTTCTTTTCCGGATTGGGTGTGCAAATGGCGCGCGGTCGCGGCTTCACACTCGAAGATGAAACCAGCCATGCGCAAGTGGCGGTCCTGAGCTACGATTTCTGGACCCGCCGCTTCTCGCGCGAACCCGGAATGCTGGGCCAGACGATGTATGTCAAGGGAGTGCCGATAACCATCATCGGCGTGTCGGCCGCGGCTTCACCGGACTGGAACGGGGCCGGGGCGACACCGACTTCTGGGTTCCCCTGCAAAATCGGGTGGACCTTAACGCGTGGGGTGACTCGGGGGACGAATGGCAAGACGTTTTATGGCGTGCCGGACTGGTGGTGCCTGTTGTTGACTGCGCGTCTTGCTCCCGGTGTGACACCGCAACAGGCTGTCTCCCGGGTGCAACCGCAGTTTCAAAACGCCGCCTACGTCGGCGTGGACAATCCGAAGGCGGGCGAGCAAAAGCCGCTGCTGTCACTGGCTCCCGGCCAGGGGGCTGGATGCAGTATGCCGACGACTATCAACGGCCGCTCTACCTGTTAATGAGCCTGGTGGGGCTGGTGCTGCTGATCGCCTGCACCAACGTCGCGCTATTGCTGATCGCCCGCAATCAGGTCACGCCAACGAGAGTTCAGTCTGCGTCTGGCGATCGGCGCCGGGCGCATGGATTTGTTTCGCCAACTGCTCACCGAGAGCCTCTTGCTGGTCATCGCGGGCGGAGTCTTAGCGTGGAGCTTTGCCAGTCCGGCTACGCGAGCATTGGCAGCGTGGTCGCAACTGGAGACCAGCCTGCAGCCGGATAGCTCGGTTCTGTTCTTCACCCTCGGCATCCTGGTGCTTGCAGCTTTGGTTTTTGGCCTGGCTCCGTTGCGCAGCGCGTTGTCGGTTCCAGCCGGACTGGCCTTGAAGAGCTCCGGGCGGCGCCGCATCGCAGGACAAGCACAAGGCTACGCTTCGGTCAGATCGTCGTGGCCGCACAGATGGCGATGTGCATCGTGTTGCTGGTGGCTGCCGGCTTGTTGCTGCGCACTCTGCGCAATTTGGAAAATGTACCCGTGGGTATGCGGACCCAGGGACTTCTGGTCTTCGGAATCAATCCTCAGGGACTGCACTCCAGTCAGGAGACGATCCAGTTCTACCAGACGCTGCTGGCGCGGCTGCGGCCCTTGCCCGGAGTTGAGTCGGTTTAGTCTGGTCGGGCAACCGCCCCGGTGCGGGATGGAGCAATAACGACGGCGGCTATCGTGGACGGCGCCAGTCCTCACTTCAGCTCGGGAACGTTTGCTCCTTGCGCGGGGCAACGACGTCGGATCCGACTTCTTCCACGTGATGGGAATTCCCGTTCTCAGGGCCGCGACATTACGGAGTCGGATACCGCCGACTCGCCGAGGGTGGTGGTGATCAATCAGACGTTTGCCGAGCGCTACTTGGCCAACCAGAACCCGCTGGGACATCACTTGGGAGACGCAGCCTCGGAAAGAACGATTGTCGGTGTCGTCGGCAACAACAAGTACACGGGCCTGGGCGAAAAGGAAATGCCCGATGATCTGGACTCCCTACACGCAGGTGGGCGGAGGGTAGGGCAGATGAATGTCGAGATGCACGTGGAGGGCGATCCGATCGCCATACTTCCCACGGTGGCCAAGGCAGTGCATGAGATCGATCCCAACCTGCCCTTGCTAAAACCCATGGCACAGCAGGCGCAATTCGAGGAATCCATCTCGCGGCAGCGGCTGTTCTCCAAACTTGCGGTCTTCTTTGGATTGCTGGCTGGGTTGCTGGTGGCGATCGGCCTTTACGGAACTCTGGCCTACCGCGTGAGACAATCGCACGGTCGAGATTGGGGTCCGGTTGGCTGTGGGTGCGCAACGCGAACAGGTGCTATGGATGATCTTGCGCGAAAGTTTGCTGGTAGCGGCCATCGGTGTCGGCATTGGGTTGCCGCTGGCCGTGATGACCTCGCGCCTGCTGCGCTCGATGCTGTTCGGAGTGGGACCGAATGACCCGCTAACGTTCATAGGGGCGCTGGTGGCCGTAACGCTGGTGGCTCTCGCAGCCAGTTTGATTCCTGCACGCCGTGCTGCCAGCATCGATCCCATGCGGGCATTGAGGACGGAGTAGGAGCAATGCAACCGTCACGCCAACTGCGCGTTCGGTCTCAAGAGACGGCACCTTTGCCATGCTCTCGCGGTCTTTAGCTTTAATCGGTGCAGGCGCGGCAGCGGATTTGTGGAACTGCGCACCCGGCCGCCGCGTACCTTGATTTAGCAGGATCGTCTCGCAGTGTCGAGTAAGGGGAGCGCATGGAGAGACTCAACTGGTTGTGGCAGGATCTGCGCTTTGCGGCACGCGGCATCCGGAAGGACCGCGGCTTTGCACTGCTGGCAATCCTCGCGCTGGCGCTGGGTATCGGGGCGACCACGGTCATCTTCAGCGTCATCGAGAACGTCCTGATCGAACCGTTCCCCTACCGGAACGCTGACCGGCTCGCGGTGGCCTACGTGCACGACCTCACCAAGCCCACCGATTTCGACCGTGCCTATTACACCATTCCGGAATTCCTCGAGATCCGCGAACAAAACCACGTCTTTGAGGACGTGCTGGGAATGACGGACCTCGACGTCCTGTACCAGGATAAGGAAGGCACGCAGCAATTCACGGGCGCGCGGGTGACCGCCAACGCCTTCGAGATGCTGGGCATGAGACCGCTGCTCGGCAGGAACCTCGTGCCTGACGACGGCAAGCCTGGCGCCCCTCCGGTGTTTTCCATGAGCTACCGGCTGTGGCAGAAGCAGTTCAACGGCGATCCCGGCATCGTGGGTACCACCTTCGTACTCAATGGCGAGCCCCGCACGCTGATTGGCATCATGCCGCCGCGCTTCCTGCTGGGCAATGACGACATCTGGGTCCCATTTGTCTTGAACCGCAGCGAGCCTTCGAACGAGAGGGTTTACCTGTGGACACTGGGACGCCTGAAACCGGGTGCAACCCTGCAGCAGACAGCCTCTGATTTCGAGATCATCACCAAGAGACTTGCGAAACTGTATCCAACGGAGTATCCCACCAGATTCTCCGTCGTCTCGAAGACGCTGACCGACGATGTGGTCGGGCACTTCAAGCTGACGCTGTTCACCTTGTTGGCGGCGGTGGGCATGTTGCTCCTGATTGCGTGCAGCAATGTTGCCAACCTTCTGTTGGCGCGCGCCACTGCACGGGAGCGGGAAATTGCGATTCGTGCGTCGATGGGTGCGACGCGCGGCAGGCTGGTTCGTCAGCTACTGGTCGAGAGCTTTATGCTGGCCGCGGGCGGCTGTTTGCTTGGCTGTGTGCTTGCCTACGGTGGGCTCAAAGGCGTTTCCGCCGCGATGCCGGAGCACACCATCCCGGCAGAAACCGTCTTGCGGCTGAACATTCCCGCGCTGTTGTTCGCCGTGGGCGTCACTCTCCTGACGACAATTCTGTGCGGGCTGGCTCCCGCCATTCACGCGGTGCGCGGCGACTTGCACGGCCGGTTGAAAGATACCGGAAAGGGAGTCAACGCAAGTTTTCGGCATGGCAAGTTTCGTTCCGCCCTGGTGGTCTCCGAAGTGGCGTTGTCGATTGTGTTGCTGGTGGGCGCCGGTCTGATGATGCGCAGCCTGCTCGCGTTGCAGCACGTTGATCTCGGCCTGAACCCTGTCAACATCCTGGTGGCGCGATTGCCACTCCCCAAGGGGCGTTACGATACGGCGGAGCAGAAGAAGTTATTCTTCAGCCAGGTGTTGCAGCGCATATCGGCGTTGCCGGGGGTGATCGCGGCAACGGAGACTTCTTCGCTCCCGCCCTACGGCGGTCCGGAAAGCGACGTCGTGATTCCCGGCAAGACCCACTCCGAGCATTGGGACACGATCTTCCAACTGTGTAGCGAAGGCTACTTCAAGACCATGGGGCGGCATCTCTTGCGCGGGCGTCTGCTATCGGAGACCGATGTCGATTCCGCTCGTCCTGTGGCCGTGGTCAACGAGACGCTGGCCCGCACCTACTTCGGCAAAGACGATCCCATCGGACAGAAGATCAAGTTCGAAGAGCTTGATCGTCTGCCGCAGTCTCCGAAGGACCAGTATTTTGAAATCATCGGCATCGTCGCCGATGCGAAGAATCGCGGGCTTCAGCAAGCGGTTGGCCCCGAGGCCTACATCCCGTATACCGTCACGGGTGCGATGGAGCGCGGAATCCTGATCAGGACGGCGGTTGAGCCGCTTTCCATGCTGATGAGCGTGCGCCGCGAAATCTGGTCGGTGGACCGCAACGTTGCTCTGACCTTGACGGGGACGCTCGAAGGCTACCTGCAACAGTATTCCTATGCCGGACCGCAGTTCGGGCTGGTGCTGCTCAGCATCTTTGCCACCGTCGGCCTGGTTCTGGTGGCGATTGGGGTCTTCAGCGTGATGGCCTATTCCGTATCGCTGCAGACGCATGAGATCGGCATCCGCATGGCTCTGGGTTCGCCGGCGCGAAACGTTCTGAACATGGTACTGGGCAAGGGGCTGCGCTTGATTGGACTGGGGATCGCTCTGGGCGTGATAGCCAGCGTGGGACTCACCCGGCTGGTCGCCAGCCAGTTCTGGGGCGTATCGCCCAACGATCCCCTGACGTTCTTCGGCGTGATCTGCGTGTTGATTGCGGTCGGGCTGGCCGCTTGCCTGGTGCCTGCGCGCCGGGCGACCCAGGTTAGTCCTCTGATCGCGCTTCGGTATGAGTGAACTGCGGTTTCGTTAATCGGCGGCGTCGCTTCTTCATCGGCTAGAAGCTATCCAACCGATCTCATAATCGGCGGTGGAACAACAACTCGAGAATACGCGGGAATGAGCCGCGCAGCGGCGCATTGAAGTGAGCCCGGGCCGCAAGCCCCGGGGTTGAGTGGGAAATAGAGTCGAGCCGCGTAGCGGCGACACCAGCTGCGACACAGTCTCTCTAGTATAGTGATTCCTATATAGTATATCAATGGCTAAACGACGGAAAGAGTGTCCAGTTTGTACTTCCAGCGGAAGACCACGGGCGTCTCATTGATTTCCTGGAGGTAGAGTTCAATCCGCGACTTCAACTCGTCTGCTGAGGCGACCCGAAGGCCGCGCAGCAGAGTCTTGGCCATTTTGCCGAAGAAGGATTCGATCAAGTTGAGCCAGGACCCGTGTTTGGGTGTGAAGGTGAATTCAAAGCGGTTGGGCAGGGCTCCGAGGAAAGCCCGTGTCTCTTTGGAGATATGCGCAGAGTGATTGTCGAGCACGATACGGATGCGTGCGCCCGCGGGATAACGTGCGTCGGCCAGCTTCAAGAATTCAATGAACTCCGCGCTACGATGCCGTTGGCGCACCAACCCGAGAACCTCGCCCGACACCAAATCGATGCCGGCCAGCAAGGACAGTGTTCCGTGCCGAATGTATTCATGATCTCGCCCTACGGCGGCATGCTTTCCTGGCTGTGGCGGCAGGTCTGGGGCGGTATTCTCGATGGCTTGAATGCCGGGTTTCTCGTCATAGGAAAGCACGGCGATCAAATCCGCAGGCGGTGCGCCTTTCTCGCGCCAGATCTCCACCTCCCTGTAAACGTGCAGGACCTGCACCATCTTTGCGTCAAACTCAGGATCGCGTCGCTCCAAGTAGTATTGGATCTTGTGCGGATGTACCTGGTTGGCGTTGAGAATCTTGGAGACCGTTCCGCGCCCCAACTTGGCGAGGCTCGGGTGGCCAGCCGCGTGCCAGTGTGTGCGGACATGCTTCGCCAGCAACCTTGTGGTCCACAACTCTTGGGCATAGCCCAGATCCTTCGGCTTCTGGCATGCCAGAGCGACAACCCACGCTCGCGCTTCCGCCGTCATCGCCGGTCGGCGGCCCCGGCCCGGCAGATCGACCAACGCCTGCGCCACGCCCAAATCCAGGGCCTTGCTCACGCACCGCTCAACCCGCGGCCGGTTCGTGCCTTGGGTTCTAGCGATCTCTGAGACTGTGTCTCCCGCGTGATAGCACAATAGAATCGAAGCCCGCTGGACCCGGCCGGCCGGTTCGCTTCTCGACTGCGAGAGCATAGCCAGCATTTCAATCTCGCTGTTGCTCAACTTCAACGGGGCGCGGCGGCTGACGAAGGGCAAGCGACAAACCTCCTCGTAATGGCAACGAGGAGCTTACACCACGATACGCTGTATTGCAACATTATTATGGAATCGATCTACTAGCTCATGGAGCCTGCTTAGGGGTGCAGGACTAAAAGGTCTGCGAGAACCGTGCCGTCCCTGAAGGGACTCGGTTACTTTTTCGTCCTTGCCCAGCACTCCGCCTGCGGCTCCGTGCTGGGCTAAACTAATGTCGCCCCTGCGGGGCTGGGTTTTGGCACTTCGTTCCGGGGCCGCGAATAACGCGCGCTCTCACACAGGCCCTAAGCCCCTCCTCTACTCTGAGCTTTACTTGGCGCGACCAAAGGCCAGCTCTGAGAACAGCCGAAGCATCGTGCCCTGATACAAACGATAAAGATGAGACGAGCTGTAGTTAGGTCGAACCGATCCCCCGCGGCCACTCCGACTGCAGCCGTGTAGACTTTGTTGGGCTGGCAGGGAAAGGATCAGCATGCAAGCGCAGCAGGTAAGAATTGGCGGCGTTGTTTTAGCAGCGGGGACGTCCAGCCGGATGGGAGAACCGAAGCAGTTGCTTCGGCTGGGCGAGCGGCCCGTGCTGGAGCAGACTCTCGAAAACCTTCGCGCTGCGCATGTCGATGAGATCGTTCTTGTGTTGGGCTTCGCTGCAGAGACGATTGCAAAGCGGATCGCAGTGGAGGGAGTCAAGGTTGTCGTCAACCAACAGTATCGCGATGGAATGGCCAGTTCGCTGCGAGCTGGGCTCGCAGCTCTGGGTGCTGAAGTCAACGGCGCGCTGATCGTTCTGGCCGACCAGCCTTTCGTCGGTCCGGCGACCGTTGACCAGCTCATCAGCCAGTACGCAGAGTCAAGAGCGCAGATTGCGATCCCGACCTATCGCGGCTTTCGCGGCAATCCGGTGTTGCTGGACCGCTCGGTTTTTGCCGAAGTCATGGCTATCACCGGCGACGTTGGTTGCCGCGCCATTTTTGGCGATCACACGGAAGGGATCGTGAAGGTTCCAGTAGATGACATTGGAATTCTTCTCGACATCGACAGCAAAGACGATCTTGACAGGCTGCGGCGATTTGCCAGCGGTGCGGAAAGTGCGACGACGGTGATCGAGGCCGCCAGCCTCGCGGGTAGAGAGATTCCGGAGCCAGACAGCCTCTCGGCTGAGAAGGACGATCTGATCCTGGTCGGCGCAGAGCCCGTCGCTTTGGCGCTCGCGAAGCTTGCCAAGCTGCTGGGCTTCCGAGTGACCGTAATAGATCCGTTGTTGAGCCTTGCCGACGTGCCTGACGCCGACCGCGTGCTTAACACGTTGGACTTTTCGCAACTGCCGCCGGCGAATTCGCGATACGTAGTCGTGGCGAGCCGCGGCAGGTTCGATGAAGAAGCCCTTGAACAAGGGCTGCGGGCGAATGTCGCCTACCTGGGACTGGTCGCGAACAAAAGGCGAGCGCAGGAGATTCTTCGCGGAATCGAAGCTAAGGGTGAGGCGCCGGAGAAGCTGAGAGCCGTACATGCTCCTGCCGGGCTGGATTTCCAAGCGGAATCTCCGCAGGAGATTGCCTTGAGCATCATGGCCGAAATTGTTCTGGAAAAGAAGAAGCGGCGGGTTGAATCGTGAGTCCTGTCGCCGTAACGGGAGCGTTTCGGACCTATCCAGAGCTTCTCGGTTTCGCACACTTGGATGACCTTCTCTTCGGCGGTCTGCGTCTCCAAGTCGGCTTCTTTCAGGCTGAGCGGAGTAACGCTTCCACCGCGCCGCAACGCAACCATCTGACTCATGATGCTCAGCGCGATCTCTTCCGGAGTCGCGGCGCCCAGGTCGAGACCGGCCGGTGCCCAGACACGTGCGATCCTCTCCGCCGGCACGCCTTCTGTTGCCAGGTAATCGAGCACCAGCTTGGAGCGGTGGCGGCTGGCAATCAGAGCGATATAGGCGGCGTTGCCCTCAAGAGCCTTCTTTAGCCAGAGATGATCGCGCTTGTGCTGGGTAGCGATCACGACGTAGGTCCCAGGGCCAATCGGCGTCTCAGTCAGGTCGAAGTCTTCCGTCACCAGCCGGGACGCGTCTGGAAACGAGCTTTGTTCCGCCCCGGGATCGTTCACCGTGATGGTGAAGCCCATCAGATGTCCGAGCGCGGCCAGAGTCTCGGCGATGCGGCTATGGCCGACGATCAGCAGTTCAGGCTTGGGCAGAACGGGTTCGATAAAGACTTCCATTTTGCCTCCGCACGGCATCCCTACGCCCAGCCGCTCATCGCGCACGTCCAAGGTGATCAGCAGGGGCTGACCTGTTTCCATGCACCTCAGGGCTTCGCTTTTAACGGCGCTCTCGGAGCAACCCCCACCAACCCATCCGGCTACGAGCTTGCCCTGCGCATCGATAATTGCACTGGAACCACGGCGGGCCGAGGAGGAGCCTTCGACGCGAACCACGGTGGCGGTCGCAAACGATTTCCCTTGGGCAGCGAATTTGGCGGCTTGGCTGTAGAGGTCGGAGAACATCAGTGATGACGTATCATAGTCTCCCGTCGCGGCAGACTTCAACACGGAGGGCCGGCGTTGTATAGCGAGCAAGTCCTCGCCCATTACGCAAATCCGCGCAACGTGGGGAGCGTGGCTGACCCGTCCGGCAGGGCCATTGTCAAAAGCTCGCTCGATAGCGACACCGTCCTTATCACGCTGCGAATCGAGAACAACATCGTGCAGGACGTCAAGTTCAAATGCATGGGATGCGCGGTGGCCATTGCTTGTTCGTCGATGGCGACGGAGATGGTGCTGGGCAAGCCGGTCGACGAGGCAAGCCAAATCACAGAGCAGCAGGTGGCCGAGGCTCTGGGCGGCATTCCGGAGTACAAGATGCGCTGCAGCAACCTTGCGCCGGAGGCGATCCGCAAGGCGATTGAGGACTGGAGAACGCATCAGGGAAACCCCGATACTTAGCTTGTCCGCTTGTCATTGATTCGCCGCTTTTAGCCACGCCGGACTTCCAGTCCGCGCGTGCTGTGTGATAACGTAGCGTCCGCTGATGGCATCTCTGGGTGGCATTTTTCTTGCTTTCGCAGATTGGACCCGCAGTCAGAAGACCAGACGAGAGGGTAAAGAATGATCCCGCCAGCTTTCGATTACCTCCGCCCCACAACAATTCCCGAAGCAATTGCGCTGCTCCAACAATATGGTGATGACGCCAAGATCCTGAGCGGTGGACAAAGCCTGATTCCCATGATGAAGCTGCGCCTGGCCCGGCCGGCGTACCTCATCGACATCAATCGCATCCCGGGATTGTCTTACGTCAAGGAAGAGGATGGATACCTCAAGATCGGCGGACTTACGCGCGAAGCTGAACTGGAGAGCTCGCCGCTGATCCGTTCCAAGTATCCGATCATTCTGGACACGGCCCACGTCATCGCCGACCCGCAAGTGCGGAACTTGGCCACGGTAGCGGGCAACCTTGCACATGGAGATCCGGCAAACGATCATCCGGCCACCATGCTGGCCCTGGGCGCGAAGGTCTTCGCCACCGGCCCTGCTGGCGCCCGAGTGATACCGATCGAAGACTTCTTCGTCTCGCTGTTCACCACCGCACTCGAACCCAATGAGATCGTGACCGAGATTCGCATACCCATCCCGCCGACGCGCAGCGGCGGCGCGTATTTTAAGCTGGAGCGAAAGGTTGGAGACTTCGCAACCGCGGCGGTGGCGGCGCAGGTGACGGTCGATGCCAGCGGCATCTGCCAGGCTGCGGGCATCGGCCTGACCAATGTTGGCCCCACGCCTTTGAAGGCGGCGAAGGCCGAGGCGTTTCTGCGCGGCAAGAAACTCGACGAGACCAACCTGCGGCGGGCCGCTCAATTGGCGGCCGGGGAAGCACAACCAAGTTCGGACCTGCGCGGGCCGGCGGAATACAAGGCGGCCCTGGTGAAGGAATTGGCGTTTCGTGCCTTGTCGCGCGCAGCCGAGCGCGCGGGTAAATAGAGCGGGAGGATCGCAAATGGCGAAGAAGCAAGCAATTCACGTCAAAGTGAATGGCCGCGAGCGCGAGGCCGAAGTCGAGCCCCGGCTGCTGCTGGTCCACTTTATTCGCGAGGTGCTGGGACTCACAGGCACGCACGTCGGTTGCGACACCAGCCACTGCGGCGCGTGCACCGTAGTGCTTGATGGCAAGACCGTCAAGTCGTGCACGATGTTT
The DNA here is from genome assembly GCA_963782275.1 of uncultured Acidobacteriaceae bacterium. GTDB lineage: Bacteria > Acidobacteriota > Terriglobia > Terriglobales > Acidobacteriaceae > Bog-257. Next base: position 1,534,031 of record CAWAJA010000022.1, read on the forward strand.
GCGGCGCAGGCCGATGGCTGCGAGCTCCTCACCGTCGAAGGACTGATCAAAGACGGTCAGCTGCATCCCTTGCAGGAGGGGTTCAAAGAAGAGCACGGCCTGCAATGCGGTTTCTGCACGCCCGGTATGCTGATGTCTTCTTATGCGCTGCTGCAGAAAAACGCCAAGCCCAGCGAAGACGACATTCGCTGGGGGATTTCCGGCAACCTGTGCCGTTGCACCGGATATCAGAACATCGTGAAGGCCGTGCAATTCGCTGCTGCCAAGATGGAGCAAGGAGGGGCAAAGTGATACAGAAGACATCTCCTGAAATTGGTGGCATGGGACACTCCATAAAGCGCAAAGAAGACCTGCGGTTCATCCAGGGCAAAGGCAATTACGTTGACGACGTGCATCTGCCCGACATGGTGTACGGCCAGCTAGTGCGCAGCCCCTATGCGCACGCTCGGCTGAAGAGCATCAATACCGAGAAGGCGAAGCAGTTGCCGGGAGTTTTGGCGGTCATCACTGGCGAAGATTTGGCCAAGTCTGGTCTCGCCTGGATGCCAACGCTGTTCTTCGACAAGCAGATGGTGCTGGCGACAGGGAAGGTCTTGTTTCAGTCACAAGAAGTGGCGTTCGTCGTTGCAGAGGATCGCTATACGGCTGCCGACGCCGCTGAGTTAGTCGAAGTGGAATACGAAGAGTTGCCGGTTCTGGTCGATCCGCATAAGGCTACGGATCCCAGTTCACCGATTCTCCGCGAAGACCGCGAAGAGAAGAGCAATCACATTTTTCACTGGGAAGTGGGCGACAAAGCCGCCACAGACAAGGCTTTCCAGGATGCGGCGGTCAAGGCCAACGTGCACGCCGTGTTTCAACGGTGTCATCCGGCGCCGCTGGAAACCTGCGGCTGCGTTGCCGACTTCAATCGCGCCACCGGCAGACTGACAATTTATATGACGTCGCAAGCACCGCATGCGCATCGAACGCTGTTCGCGCTCGTCGGCGGCATTCCCGAAAACAACATTCGAGTGATCTCGCCCGACATCGGCGGCGGATTCGGCAACAAGGTCCCGATTTATCCCGGCTACGTTTGCGCGGTGGTGGCTTCGTTGACGCTTGGCCGTCCGGTGAAATGGATTGAGACGCGTTCGGAAAACCTCCAGTCCACCGGTTTTGCGCGCGACTATCACATGACCGCCGAGCTCGCCGCCGACAAGGACGGGAAGATCCAGGCGATGCGGGTGAAGACTCTGGCTGACCACGGTGCTTTCAATGCCGCCGCTCAGCCGACCAAGTTCCCCGCTGGTCTGTTCAGCATTTGCACCGGTGCCTACGACTATCCCACCGCGTTTTGCGAAGTCGACGGCGTCTACACCAACAAGGCGCCGGGCGGCATCGCGTATCGCTGTTCGTTCCGCGTCACGGAAGCTGCCTATCTGGTCGAACGCGCTGTTGACGTTCTGGCGTTGGAGTTGAAGACCGATCCCGTCGAGTTGCGGCGAAAGAACTTTATCCGGCCGGAGAAATTTCCTTACAAGTCGGCCTTAGGCTGGAGCTACGACAGCGGCAACTACGAAGCTGCCATGAACCTGGCGCTGGAAAAGATCGGCTACGGGCAGCTTCGCAAAGAGCAGGAAGAGAAGCGCAAGAAGGGTGAGCTGATGGGCATCGGGATTTCCAGCTTCGTGGAAATCGTGGGAGCTGGTCCAGCGCACACCTTCGACATTGCCGGCATCAAAATGTTCGACAGCTGCGAGATTCGCATCCATCCCACCGGCAAAGCCATGTGCCGCATGGGAACCAAAAGCCAGGGACAGGGCCACGAAACCACCTATGCGCAGATTGTCGCGCAGGAGCTTGGGATTCCAGCTGCGGACGTTACGGTGGAGGAAGGCGATACCGACACGGCTCCGTACGGTTTGGGAACCTATGCCAGCCGCAGCACTCCGGTTTCGGGAGCGGCCACGGCCGTCGCAGCCCGCAAGATTCGCGACAAAGCGAAGAAGATTGCCGCGCATCTGCTGGAGTGCAGTGAGGAAGATCTGGAGTGGGAGCCGGGAAAGTTCTCTGTGAAGGGCGCGCCGAGCAAGTCGAAGACGATCCAGGACATTGCGTTCGCGGCGTACACCAACATCCCCGAAGGACTGGAAGCGGGACTGGAAGCGGTGGACTATTACGATCCGCCGAATCTTACCTTCCCATTCGGGACGTACATCTGCGTGGTTGATATCGACAAAGGCACCGGCGAAGTTAAAGTTCGCCGCTTTGTTGCCGTTGACGACTGCGGCAACATTATCAATCCCATGATCGTGGACGGCCAGATTCACGGCGGCTTGACCGAAGGACTGGCGATCGCATTTATGCAGGAAATCGGCTACGACGAAAACGGGAACATACAGGGCGGAACCTTTATGGACTACCTGCTGCCCACTGCTGTCGAGACGCCGCATTGGGAGACAGACAAGACGGTCACGCCTTCGCCGCATCATCCGTTTGGAGCCAAAGGTGTGGGCGAGTCGCCTAACGTAGGCTCCCCGGCCGCTTTCGTCAACGCGGTTGTTGATGCCCTATCGCACCTGGGTGTCCGGCACATCGATATGCCCATCGCGCCGTGGAAAGTGTGGAACATCCTCAAGGAGAAAGGGGTCGTGAGTTAGTGTGGCTCTGCGGATCGAAAAGACTTTTCAGGTGAATCAGCCGGTTGAGAAGGTGTGGAGCTTCCTGAGCGATCCCGCGAAGGTTGCCACCTGCGTGCCGGGCGCGCAGATTACGGAGAAGATTGACGAGAAGACCTACAAGGGCTCGATCAGCGTGAAAGTTGGGCCCAGCGTGACGGATTACAAAGGTGAAGTCCAGATCGTTCGCCTGGACCCGCAGAAACATGAGATTGAGATTCTTGGGAAGGGACAGGACGTGAGAGGACGGGGCAGCGCGTCCATGACGATGACGGGTAAGCTCGCGACGCTCGATGGCGGAGCAACCCAAGTCACCAGTGTGTCTGAGGTCAATGTGGTGGGCATTCTGGCACAGATGGGATCGCGCGTAATCACCGAAGTTTCCAACATCATGTTCGAGAAGTTCAGCCAGAACTTTCAGGCTATGCTGCAGCAACAGCCCGATGCTCAGCCTGCTGCCGTGACTGCGGATGTGAAGCCTGAGCCTGTCGAGGCCGGCTCGATTGCCTGGGAAGCGATAAAGCAGATGTTCCGGCGTTTGCTCGGGGCGATTAAGAATCTGTTCTCAGGCGCTGAAGCGCGATCATGATGGCTGCGCAAAATCTTCCTCCCACGACGGAAATCCGAGATGTGGATTCTCTCATTCAGGGCCTCGAGCGTCTTGGCTACGTCACAGACCGCGCTCTCGCAACCGCCATCTTCCTCATCACGCGACTACGCAAGCCGCTTCTCATCGAAGGCCATGCCGGCCTGGGCAAGACGGAAGTTGCCAAGGTACTCGCATCGCTGCTGGGGACGCGTCTCATCCGATTGCAATGCTATGAAGGACTCGACGTCAGCTCCGCCGTATACGAATGGAATTATCAGAAGCAGTTGCTGGCGATCAAGATCCAGGAAAAAAGCGGGCTGAGCGTCGAAGAGAAGGAAGCGCATATCTTCAGCGGCGACTTCCTGCTGGAACGCCCGTTGCTGCAATCCATTCTCGAAGCAGACGCTGCGCCTGTGTTGCTCATCGACGAGGTGGATCGGGCCGACGAGGCTTTCGAGGCCTTTCTACTCGAGCTGCTGTCGGATTTTCAGATCACCGTTCCGGAGATGGGGACGATTAAGGCCAGACATGTGCCGTACGTCATCCTCACTTCCAATCGCAGCCGTGAACTGAGCGACGCGTTGAAACGGAGATGCCTCTATCACTGGATCGATTACCCGAGCTTCGAAAAGGAGATGAAGATTGTTCGCGCAAGGCTGCCGGGCGTCGAGGAGTCATTGGGCATGGAAGTCGTACGATTCGTTCAGGCGGTGCGCCAACTGGATCTCGCGAAACCGCCGGGAGTTGCTGAGACCCTGGATTGCACTCAGGCAGTGATGTCGTTAGCAAGGCATCGGTTGGATGTTGAGGCGGCCGAAGAAACGCTGGGATGCGTGGCGAAGTCGATGGAAGACAGTGCCGCGGTCAAGGCTGCCGGCATCGAACGGCTGCTCTCGCAATCTATCTAGGTAGCGGTTGAGATGAGGGAATCGCAAAACAGGACGATGTGCGCGGAAGAAGCTGACCGCTCAGCGGCCTCCGTCGTGGGCTTCTGCCGCTATGTCAGAACCAAGGGGCTGCCGGTTGGTGTGCAACAGACCCTGGCAGCTCTTGAAGCGGTCAAGGCGGTTGGGATCTCAGATCGCCAAGCATTTTCCGGTGCGGTGCGTGCTGCACTTTGCTCATCCAAGGCCGAGTGGGATTTGTTCGACAGTCTGTTCGAGGCCTTCTGGAGTGACTCGCGAACCCAAACTGCTCACGAAGCGAGAGTGGCTAAATCCGCGACGTCCAAACCAGTTGCCAGCCCCTTGTTGATGAGCGACCAGCCGAGTAGTGAGGGCCCCTCGCGTGACGCTGAGGGCAAAATGGTGCTTGGCGCGAGTGCCCAACAGCGCCTGAAAAAGGTCGATTTCTCCGAGGTGCCGCAAAATGACTTGGCCGCGCTGGAGGAAATTTCATTGCGTCTGTTGCGGCAGATGAGCCAACGGCTCTCACGACGGCTTCGAATCAAGAACCTGCCGGATCGCGTGGACGTGCGGCGAACGATCCGCAGAAGCGTCACTCGTGGCGGCGATCCGATCATGCTGGCCTTCAAGGGAAGGAAGCCGCAGAAAAGCCGGCTGGTGATCTTTCTCGATGTCAGCGGCTCGATGAATCTCTACAGTCTGTTTCTGGTGAAATTTTCCTACGCGCTGCAAAAACACAGTAGGCGTGTGAATGTGTTTCTCTTCAGCACCAATGTTGTTGACATCACCAGCTTACTGCGAACAGCGCGTTTGTCCGATGCGCTGCAGGGACTTTCGCAGACCACGGCCGATTGGTCGGGGGGAACGAAGATCGGCGGTTCGCTCAGTGAGTTCAATCGGCGGCATGGAGGAAAGTTGCTTTCGCGCAACACGGTTTTCATGATCCTGAGCGACGGTTGGGACACGGGAGAGCCTGAGGTCCTGGCAGCAGAGCTTCGTGCGTGCAGGCAGCGAACTCGAAAACTCATTTGGCTGAATCCGCTGCTCGGCCTGAAAGAGTATCAACCGATCACGCGTGGCATGAGCGCGGCGCTGCCTCACGTTGATGTTTTTGCACCAGCGCATAATTTGGAGAGTCTGCTGGCTCTGGAGAAATATCTGTAGCAGGGGGAGCGCCTGAGATGTTCGATCGATTCTTGAGCAAAGCCGACGAACTGCTGGCCAAGGGCGAACCGTTTGCCGTCGCGCTGGTGGTGCGCTACCAGGCGCCGATCTCGGGCAAGCCGGGCAACAAGGCAATCGTCCTGGGCGACGGAAAAATGTGGGGCTGGATCGGCGGGGGTTGTGCGCAACCGGTTGTTGTGAAGGAGGCCTTGAAGGCCTTGGCAGATGGCCAACCGCGGCTGATTCGCATCAGCCCTTCGTCGTCGCCGGAGGAAGGCATCGTTGACTACACCATGACTTGCCACAGCGGAGGCACCGTGGACATCTACATTGAGCCGGTCCTGCCCAAGCCGCACATTCTGATACTGGGCCGCTCCCCGATTGCGCGAACCCTGGTTACGCTGGCCAAGACGATAGGCTACGCGGTTTCGGTCGCGGCCCAGGAGGCCGACCGCGAAAGGTTTTCGGACGCGGACCTGGTGCAAGCGGACTTCGACTTGAGTCAGATCAAGATTACCCCGCAGACTTTCGTCGTGGTGTCCACTCAGGGAGAGTACGACGAGGAAGGGCTGGAAGCCGCGGTCAACACCGCCGCCTCCTATGTGGCATTCGTCGCCAGCAAAGTGAAGGCAGGCAAGGTTCTGTCCTACCTGAAAGAACAGGGACTTGACCCAGAGAAAGTAAATCGAGTGCGGGCGCCCGCCGGGCTCGATATTGGGGCGTCTTCGCCCGAGGAGATTGCGGTGAGCATCCTGGCGGAAATCGTCCAGGCGAGAAAAATGGTCGCTACCGAGCAACCCAAGAGTAAGCACGTACCACTGCCGGTGTTGAACCAAGAAGCTCGGGATCCGATTTGCGGAATGACTGTCGATGTCGGAACCGCCAAGTATAAGTCGGAATTTCAGGACGTTTCGTTTTACTTTTGCTGCGCCGGCTGCAAGCAAACCTTCGACAAGCAACCTGACAAGTACGCCCTCGCCACGACACACTGATTTCAGGGATGGGCGTTTGGCGCCGGGCCGGGCTTCAGATGCTGGGCTGCCCAGCAACTTTCTGCGCCGTGACAGTTCTGCATCGCCGTAATGGCCGCGTGAAGCGCCGCCTTCTGCTCGGCCGGGAGCGACGAGAAGGTGTTGTTCAGCTCGTAGGGATCGGCGGCGAGATCGTGGTATTCTTTGTCGCCATCGACGTACTCGACATAAAGCGAGTTGAGGGTACGAATCGCTTCGTAGCTCGGTAAGTAGCCGGAACGCTTATCTTGAGCGTCAGGATCTTCCCGCGCTTGGCGCGCCCCGCGGTGCTCGACCAGGGTTACGTTTCGCCAGTCTGCGGGTTTCTGTCCCTGCAATAGCGGCACCAGACTGCGGCCGTCAACATTCGGCAGGGGCGCGGCGCCAGTCAATTCGGTGAAGGTTGAGCACAAGTCGACGTTTTCGACAATCTCGTCCACCGTCACTCCGGCCGGCACCCCAGGGCCGGTGACGACGAGTGGGACGTGGATATCGGTGTCGTAAGCGGTCAGTTTGCCCGGCATCAGGCGGAAGTCGCCCATGTGCAGCCCATTGTCGGAGCTGAAGACAAAGTAGGTATTCTTCTCCTGGCCGATGGCGGCCACCGCGGCCTCCAGCGCGCCGATCATGGCGTCCACAGCGAGAACCGATTGGGCGCGTTTGCGGAAGGCTTCATCGATCATCGCCATTTCTGCACTGGTGAGCGCCGGCCGTCTGGCCAGCCACGTCGGAGTGTTGGCCGTGGGCGCCGCATTGTAGGCCGGAGTGCGTGGAGCTTTGAGTCCCGGAAATGCGTTGGCGTCTCGCGGCGCAGGGACGTACGGCTTGTGTGGAGCAAAGGTGGCCACCTCAATCAGGAACGCCTGACCTCGGGCTTGCTTGATGAAATTCACCGCCAACCCTGAGACCACATCGGTCAGATAGTCTGCCGGTGTGGTGCCGTAACTGACCACTTTGCCATCTTGATTAAGGCTGTAGTGAAACTCTTTATAAGCGTAACCACCCACGGCCCATGTTGCCCATCCGGGAGCAACGGGATGGCGCTCAGGCAGATAGTCGTTCAGGTACTTGCCCATCATCGCCGTGCGATACCCCGAGGAAGAGAGCGAAGTAGCAAAGGTCGTGTGCTCGAGCCCGCGGGCCACGAAGGCGGGATACCCTCCATCCTCGCCATGGTTCTTGAAGATGCCGGTGCTGTGCGGATATCGTCCGGTGAAGATTGACGAGCGCGAAGGACAACAGAGCGACTCGGTAACGAAGTAGTTGGCGAAAGTGACGCCGTCCTTCTGCATTTTGAGAACGTGGGGCATGTACTGCAAGAGGTTCATGGCCATATCGTCGGTGAGGACGAAGACGATGTTCGGATGCTTGCCCGGGTCCGCAGGCGCGATGGGCGTTGCGTTCGGAGCGGCCGCAGGCGGATTTACAGGCTGCGCGTTCGTGTTGGTGGTGTTGGGCTGTCCAAGGCTGGCATTCTGTGCCTTGCAGGCGGCTACGAGGGTTGGATCGACTTGCGGCAGAGGCTTAGTGGCCTTCCGTCGCTGGGGCGTGCCTTGCACGATCGGATCGACGCAATCCCGCACCAGTCCGTTACCAGTGCTGGCGCCGCCCTGAACGAAGCCGGCGTTAATGCAGGCGGTCTTTATCTGTTCGCAGGGGTCCTGGGCCACGACCGGCTGCGAGACGAACGGCGCTGCTACAGCAAGCGTGATAAGACAAAACTTAACAACCCGAACCCATTTCTGCTGCACCGTAATCGGCTCCCCTCACCCTTGAAAATGTTGAATGCAAAGATGCCGAGCATTGTAGAGCAGTTGCACGGAAACTGGGTAGGGACGCGCGAGCGCGAACTCAAATCCTGATGCTGTTGCGGGGATTGGTAGTTGAGCGCCGCGTCCCTATCCACGGGCAACGCGGCTGCTACGCACCACTGAAAAGAAAAAGGGCATCCCGTTTCCAGGATGCCCTGAGTTTGTAACCGGAGCTAGTTTCGTGCTCTGCTGGCTCCCGAATCTAGTTGCAGTTCGAGAACTTCACGGAAGCAATCTGCGTGCTCCAGTCGAAGCGCTGTGTGACCGTGTAGAACTCCTGGGTGTACCAGAAGGTACAGCCGTGCATGCCGTCATTGAGATCAATGCGCATGGCGCTGTAGTCGCCCCAGCGGTTGGAAGTGTCAGGCTGCGAACCGCTGCCGCCAACCACCTGTACCTCAGCTTCCAGGTTGCCGAGGCCTAGAGGATCGTTCACCTGGCGTCCGGCTATGAACACCGAGGGATAAACTCCGCCGGAGGTACCACCGGGACAGGTGCTTCCGCACGATTCGCTGTAGCCGACGAGGATGTCGCCAACCTTGTCCCTGGTCACCGACCCCATCCAGCGCCAGTTTCCATCAGGAGCGTAGGTTCCCTGCTGGAAGACCGAGAGGGCGGTAGGCTGAACCACCTTGATCGGCGCAGTGACTTCCATCCACCGCGGGCCGATATTGCCACCCGAGGCGGTCACGTCCCAGTTTACCAGCCAGTGCTGCGCCGGTACCGGCTTAGGTGGAGTGGCCAGCACGTTGGAAAGAGGCGGGTCTTCCCAATAGGCGAAGCGGTACATCAAGCGATCGCCCAGGGAATCGGCGAGGTCGGGAATGCCCTTCTGCGGAACGCAAGCGCCGCCGTAGGCACCGTTGCAGGCAGGAGTGAAGGTGGCAATGGAGAGGAGTTGGTCGTCGTTGTCACCGGTGAAGGTTGCACCCTGCGACCAGTCACTCGGGTTGTTAATGTGTACCGAGTACAGCGAGAGGTGAGAGTTGTCGATATCACCGAGGCTGCCTATGGCAAACTGGTCCTCGCCCACGGGTGGAAGCGTCGGAGAATCGAGGTCGGCCGGTAACAAACTGTCCTCAAAGTTGGGAGAATTATTCGGGTACTGGTGGCAAATCTGTTCCGCCGTCTGGTCACCAGTCAGCAGTTTGGTGCGATTGTAGGCGCAGAGGACTGGACCGACGAAACCGCTGCCGCCGGGACCAAAGTTGTTCCACGTTTGCCCGTAGTTGTTGACCCAGATGCCCCACTTGGGATAGTCGGGGAATCCACTGTTCAGGACGGGGAACTGATAAAGGTAGTAGGTGCCGGTAGCGTCGTTAGTGGTCGAAATCGCGACGCAAACCTTGTAAGGGGAACTGAACACGTTCTGGGCCAACAGCCAGCGATGGGCCACGTTGTCCCACTGGGCGATGATGTCGCCATCATTGTTGTTGGCGCAAACTCCGCCGAGGGCGCTCCACAGGGTGTTGCCCTCGATGGCTGGCCCGCATGAACCCGTACCCTTGTTGCAAACGGTGTAGGAGACGTTCACCCACTGAACAACCTGGGTGTCGCCGACCGCCATGTTGGTGTCGGGCGGAGCGTCAGGAACGCTGTAATTGGGGAAGCCGTTGCCGACGCCTAGGAAATTCAAGCCAATGCTGTAAGCCACTTGAGGAGAAGCGGGGTGGCTGCTTTGTTCCACCGTATCCACTACCGGTCCGACGGGGCGTTTCGGAATACGGCGAACTTCAGGCGCCAAGCGAAAGCCGTACTGCGGCTGCTGCGGCATCTTGGCCAGGTCCCTGAGCGGGAGTGAAACGGCAAACCGCTCTGCGTGTTGAATGTAAGTGTTGTTTTCCTGCGCGGCGAGCGGCAGGCAGCATAGTAAGAGGACGCCCACAGCGAGTATGGACGCGCCGATGATTCTCGGGTTACTTCTTGTCATGGTTTTTCCCATTCTCCTTTTCACTTCATCTCTTAGCTACACGCGCATTGGATTCGGCTCGCACGGAGTAGCTTCGCAACTGGGCAGGTGTTGGTTGGTGTGTCGAGTACAGTTTCGTCCCACGAGTTTTTCTTGCGAGCTAATGAGCAATTTGCTTTCTGTTTGCCTGAAGCGAGCCTTTTGGGGGTTTAGGCAGGTGCACGAATTACATCACAGCTCCGGATCGATTGCAACTATTAATAACGTAGTAAACATTTCTTAGGGAGCTTTATGCCCGAAAAGTGCCAAAGTAGCTCCCTGCCCCTGTAAATACTAGGCTTTTTGTAGGTTTCCAATCTTGTGCGGCGACTTCCGCCCTCCCGAAATGGGCCAGTTCCGTTACAAAAATTTACAATCGATTGATCTTGGCGGCGGCTTTTTTTGAACAAATGACGTCGTTGTCCGCCCCTGTACGGGGCGTTAGTACTATTTACTACGTGCTACACTCGAAATTTCAAGCGTGGGAAGAGAACTGGCTCCTCAGGACCGGTTTCACAGATGGTGTACTCACAGTGGGTCGAGCAGGCCGCTCATTCCTGCATGCGAAGTAGTTCCACATTTCACTAGCTGCCTGAGTTTCAAGCTCTCCTCAAGGGGTCATCACATGCAACCAAACCAGCACGCTTTTCTTTCGCATGTTTTGTGGATACTCATACTCCTGGTGCTGCTGGTGTCCGGCGCCACGACGACAGTTGCCCAGCACACGGAAGTAAAAAACAACGGCGCCGGAAAAATTGAAATGGACTACAACGCTGCCGGGAAGGTGACCGAGACGCGCACCATCGGCGCCGACGGCAAGGTCCAGCAGAAGGTTGACTACGAGTATCTACCCGGCTATTACGGTGCGCAGCAAACCGACACGACGTATTGGCCCAATGGTAAGGTCCGCAGGATAGCTCGCAGTACCTATGACCAGAGTTCGAACTTCACGGGAGAATTCATCCAGGTCTTCGACGAGTCGGGCAAGCAGGTTGCCGGCCACAAGTTGACGCATGATCCGTGGACTGGAATTTACCAGTGCAACGAATGGAATACAGCCGCCCAAAACTACCAACCTATCCCGTGTCCGGCAGGCGAAGAAGGGGAGGGCGGAGCGGAGCAGGTGAAGACGTTTACCTACGAAGAGGTCATGCAGCATCTCGAGGCCGCTCGGAAGGCGGCCCGCCAGGAACAGAAGATCGGGCGCATGCAGCCGATGACCCCCGTCAAGCCGCCCATCACGACGGGGAACAAGGAAGTCGGGCTCGTATTGCCGGCGCAAGTCCGTGCTGGTGAGCGAGTGTCCGGCAGCGTGGTCGAAAACCCAGATCAATATGATGGAATGCCGGAACTCACCGTCACCCGGGTAGCGATTCCCTTCGAGTCGGCCGGCGAAGCGTCGCGGCTGTGGGGCTGGTACTTTGAGGCGCCTGGTGAAAGCCAGCAGCGGGCCGATGGGCCGATCACGTTCGTCGTTCCAAGCGGAGGCTCTGGCCTGAATATCACGTTTCGGCAAGCCGGGAACCCGACGCATTTTGTTTCGAAAATGCTGAACTTCCCACAGAACTCGGCGAAGAAGCAATCGCCGCCACAGTCATTCAAGGCTGCGGCTCTCTGTCTGAAAGGTCAGGTCTGTGCGGTGAGTGGACCGTTCAGCGGCGACAGCAGCAAGACCTTCGCCGCGTTTGAAGACCGACCGGCGACGATCGTAGCTGAGACGGCTGATATGGCGTACGTCAGCATCCCAGAACGTACTGAAGGGGGTTCGCGGCCCTTGTATATAGCGGAAGGTGCGAAGGTAATCGCCTTGCCCGTGGTGGTGGGCGACTTCTTCATAAAGAACAATGGACGTGAGTTGACAGAAGGCCAGAGCCTGATCGTGTTCCCCACGTTGGACGGTCCCGGTGACATCCCTGATGCGGAATGGCATACGGGAAATTTCCCTGCGACCAATCTTGAGCAGGCGCGCCAATTGCTCCCCGGATTCCAACTGCCGAAAGAGAAGCGGGAGAAGCGCGAAGCCGAGGGGAAACGCGAGAAGGGGAAGTCCAAGGAGAAACGCGAGGCTGACGAAAAGAAAGGCGGCGAGATTCTCCTTGTCGTCAAGAACGTGACGCCAGATCAGATCTCGTTGCGCAATTCGAAGGACGAGATGCTGGTCTTCCAGTTGGGCGACGGGGCCTTCAGCCGTGGCGAGTTCAAGTACGACCTGCTGGTGGAGACCAAGAAAACAGGAAAGATTGACGTGAAGGGCTACGTCATCCCGTTTCTGGCGCCGATTGCTGGTCAGGAGTTCACCGTCAAGGCTGAAACAGTGGGCAAGTAGGTGCCAAGTTGGCAACCGAGTTTCGCAAGGCGGCCGGTTTCCGTTGACAAACCACAGCGCGACCGCTGATACTTCTAACGCTGTATTGCTACCTGCCGGAAAGGCTATTCCTTTGATAAATGGATTAACCAACTACTCGGGCCAACTCTTGCTTGGCCCGCTCGAGATACAAGTAATGGAGGTCTTGTGGGGCGCCGGCCATCGCAGTGTGCGCGATGTGGTCGAGCAACTGGACCGCAAACTGGCCTACACAACCGTGATGACCACACTCGACCGGCTGTTCAAGAAGGGGTTGCTGGATCGTCAGAAATCCGATCGTGCGTTTCTGTATGTGCCCCGCCTAACCCGTCAGGAATGGGAGCGTCAGCGCGCCGGGGACTTGGTTGCCGGGTTGCTTGCAGGCTCGCAGCCTTCCCGTGAACTGCTGCTGTCGTCGCTGGTGGACGCAGTTGGCCAGCACGACCTCAACCTGCTGGAACAGTTGGAAGAAAAAATTCGCAGAAAGCGTAAAGAGCTTTCCCGGAGGAACCCGGCTTGAGTCTTACGTACACTTGGCGGTTGCTCTGTCTCTGCTGCGCCTCGTTTTTCGTGCTTCATCTGGCGCTGGCGGTGGCAACGCGACTCAGTGCGGGCACGGCCATCCGTATGGCCGCTCGCATGAAGCCAAGTTCTGCGGCGCGGCTTCTGTTCTTCCTGCGCATTTCTCCCATGGCGCTGACGGTTTTCGCCATTCTTGCCTTCTGCATTCCAAGTTATCTGTGGCTGGAGCCCGAAGCGACTGGAGAGAAAGTCGGGTTCATCTGCTTCGTCATGGCAGTTCTGGGGGTTGCGATCTGGGCTGCTTTCCATTACCCGCGTAGTCTCTGCGGTTCGCGGGACGGTCCAGTATCTGCACCAATGCGAACGTCACGGGCGGAAGATCCATGTGCCGGGAGAGCCTAATCCGGCTCTGTTGCTAGCCGACGAAGCTCCAGTGCTGGCTGTGGCGGGAGTGGTGCATCCGCGGCTGGTCATCTCCAAGGCTGTGCTGCGAGGACTCACCCCAGAACAGCGAGATGCAGCATTGCGGCACGAGCGGGCTCATCGCACATCGCGGGACAACATCAAGCGCTTCCTGATTCTGCTGTCGCCCGACGTGCTGCCGTTCCTGCGTGCGTTTACGGGGTTGGAACGCAGTTGGGCCAAGTTCACGGAATGGGCGGCTGACGATCAGGCCACCGAAGGCGATTCCCATCGTGCGCTTTCGCTCGCCGCGGCGCTGGTACGGGTAGCCAAGATGGGTTCCAAGCCCAAGCTTTCTTATCTGTTCAGTTCGCTCGTGGACGATGACCGCGAGTTGACGGAGCGCGTGGATCGTCTACTGCGTCCTCAACCGAATCCCGGCAAGCCGGCCGAAGTGCTGGTTCCGTTCCTCACCAGCGCAGGAGCATTGATGGCGGCCACGGCTGCGGTTGTGCTGCTGTGGCCCGGCAGCCTGTCGCTGGTGCACCAGGCACTGGAACGGCTCGTGCACTAGAGATCGCAGGCATACTCCCCGATACACAATCGGTGCGGTCAGCCAAGATATCGTTCCACAAACTCCAATAGAGACCTGGCCGAGGCGGTTGCCATCGCGGCGGCGCGAGCCGTATCCGATCTTGGCGGTTCTACGAAATCTGCCACCAGGATGCTCCGTATTCCCAGGCTCGACGCGGCCTCTATGTCGCTGAGAGAATCCCCCACCATCACGCTGTTTCCGGCGGTAGCGTCGGGAAAATCGCGGAAGGCCTGCTCAAACAATCCTGGCTGAGGCTTGCGGCAGTTGCATTGTCCATAATCGTGCGGGCAGTAGTAGATGCCATCGAGGTGAGCACCATGCCCCGCCAGATGCTCACGCAGAGCGATCATGCAGGACGTGCAGATCGGCCTCCGAATATCGTCCGAGAGCGATGCCGCGCTGGTTGGTGACCACGATCACTTTGCGCCCGGCCCGGTTGAGCCGAGCGATGGCGTCCTCGACCCCGGGCAGCAACTCGAGTTGCTCCCACGAGGTTACGTAGTTTCCTTCGGCGGCCTTCCGGTTCAACACTCCGTCCCGATCCAGGAAAACGAAGCGAATATTTGCAAAATCGATGGCTTGCCCGCTGCTCATTGGGACTATAATTTCAGACAATAGCCGTCTCCAACAAGGTTCTGGGAAGATCCTCAACTCGTCGTGCACGAGGAGAGTATGACCACTTCTTTGAACCTGGCCACCGTCTTTACCGACGCCGTCACCGAACACCTCGCCATCATCACACAGCTTAGCGCGCAACGAGAGGCCTTCGAGCGCGCCGCCATACGCATGGCCGACTGCCTGCTCCAGGGCCACAAGATTTTCTGGTGCGGCAACGGCGGCAGCGCTGCCGACGCGCAGCACCTGGCGGCCGAACTGGTAGGCCGCTTCCGAGCCACTCGCCGCGCGCTGCCATCCATCGCTCTTACCGCCGATCCTTCCGTGCTGACCGCCATCGCCAACGACTGCGGCTTCGCCCGGGTTTTCGAGCGCCAACTCGAAGCGCTGTGTGCTCCGGGAGACGTCGTGGTCGGCATCTCCACTTCCGGAAAGAGTCCGTAATATTTGTGCTGCCCTGGAGCGCGCTCGCGAACTTGGCGCCTTCACTGTAGCCATGACCGGAGAAGCCGGCAGCCGGATGGCGAGTCTCGCCGACGTCTGCCTGCGAGTCGGCTCCAGCGATACTGCGCGTGTCCAGGAGGGCCACATCCTCTTGGGCCATATTTTGTGCGAGTGGGTGGAAATCGCCGCCTGTATCAATCACGCCGTTACTGCCGAAGCGCCCGTGGGTGCCGCATGACTACCGGACTGCGGGAAATGATCAAGCTGGTAGAGTCCGGCTGGCGCAATACTCCGGGCGCTGGTGGTTGGCGATGTGATGCTCGATGAGTACATCTGGGGTGAGGTCGAGCGCATCTCGCCCGAGGCTCCGGTTCCGGTTTTGCGGACAGCGCTGCGCGACCAGAAGCCAGGCGGCGCAGCCAATGTCGCTATGAATCTCGCCGGATTGGGCGCCTGCGTAACCGTATGTGGGTTCGGCGGCGGGGACCCGGAGCAGGAGCGCCTGGAGTCGCTGCTCGCCGACGGGGGCGTTGAACCGTCGCTGACCACAGTTGCGGGCACTCCGACAACCACCAAGCTGCGCATTCTCTCCGGCAATCAGCAAATGATGCGGCTGGACACGGAGGCGCCGTCGTCGTATGCGCCTGCCGCTTATGAAGATTTATTGCAGCGCGCTCTCCTTGTTTTGCCTGACGTTTCCGTTCTGGTGCTCTCCGATTATGCGAAAGGCGTCCTGGTGGATGATGTCTGCCGAGCTCTTATCGCGGAGGCGCGCAAGCGCAGTATCCCGGTCCTGGTCGATCCCAAGAGCCGCAACTTTGCGCGCTATGGTGGCGCAACCATGATCTGCCCCAACCGGAAAGAGCTGTCGGCGGCAACCGGCGAACCGGGGGCAGATCTGGATCGACTGCTCGCCGCTGGGCAGGCCATGCTTCCGTCGCTCCAGATTGGAGTTCATGGCGGTCACATTGGGAGAGAAGGGAATTGCCGTTTTTCGCCCGGGCTCATGCCTGCACGCTCCTGCCGTGCTGCGGCAGGTGTACGACGTCTCCGGCGCTGGCGACACGGTCATCGCCGTCTTTGCGCTAGCGATGGCGTGCGATGTCGAAATCGAACTTGCGGCTCAGGTGGCGAACATCGCGGCTGGAATCGTGGTGAGCAAAGTCGGCACCGTTCCCATTCAACGCGATGAATTACTGGGCGCGCTTTCGCAGGAGGCCGTGCTTCAAATGGACGACAAGGTCCTGGCCTTGGATCGCTTGCTCGCTCGCGTGGCGGCTTGGCGTTCCGCGGGCCAGCGGGTGGTATTCACCAATGGGTGCTTCGACATCCTGCATATTGGCCACATCGCGCTGCTGGAGCAGGCACGCCACATCGGCGACCGGCTGATCGTCGGCCTCAACAGCGACAACTCGGTGACACGAGTGAAGGGACCGCCGCGCCCCATTGTCGGCCAGTGTGAACGAGCTAGGATTTTGGCGGCGCTGAGCGCGGTGGATGCTGTGGTTCTTTTCGACGAATGTACTCCGCTGAAGTTAATTGAGGCTATTCGCCCTGATGTTCTAGTGAAGGGAGCCGATTACACCGAAGGCAACATCGCCGGCGCTCGCGAGGTGCGCGCCTGGGGAGGCCGGGTCGAGCTCATACCTTTGGTTGAGGGGGTAAGCACGACCCGGCTGCTTGCGAAGTCGGCGACGGGAGTCTCGGCGAACTCGACAACCACTGCGATAGCAATATGAATTTCCACCGGAAAGCTCTAATGTTGCCACCGCTGCTCTTTTCGGTTCGCGTGCCAACTCTGCTGGCCAGGGCATGGCACGCGCTTTTTTTTGAGAAGTCCAACTCCCCATTGCCTCGCCGCGGCCGGCTGCGCATCATCATCTTCCGGCTGGATGCGATGGGGGACGTGGTGATGACGACCCCACTCTTCCGCGAGCTCAAGCGCACTTACCCGGCATCGCACTGCACTGTGGTAGTGCAGCACGGCTTCCGGCCGTTGCTGGTCACCAATCCGTACCTCGACGAGATCCGCACACTGCCGGAGATCGCGACAGCTTGGCTTCCCCGGCGCTCGAAGAAGCTACTGGCCGCCGTGCTGTTCTATTGGCGGGTCTTGCGGAAGAAACGCTACGACATCGCGATCTCGCCCCGCTGGGATACCGATGAGCATCTGGCGACGATGCTTTGCCTGCTCGGGAACGCCACCGAGCGCGTAGGCTACACCGAGAAAACTTCACCAACGAAGCAGCAGCTCAACCGCGGTTTCGACGCGGCATTCAGCATTTGTCTGCCTGCGGGTCCGGTCCAGCACGAAGTGATGCGCAATCTGGCCATCGTCGAGGCGCTCGGAGGGCACGTCCGGGACAGCAGCCTTGAAGTGCGTCTTACGGAGCGTGACCGCGAGTTCGCGACGCGGCTGCTGGCGCGCGTACCTGCCTCGACCAAAGTGATCGCTCTTGGCATCGGAGCGAACAGCGCCGGAAGGCGGTGGCCGATAGGCCGTTATGCAGAGGCCGTGTCGCGATTGGCCCGGCAGGTCGTGGTGCAGCCTGTCATCGTCTGCTCGGCGAGAGAACGCGACCGCGCGCTCAAGCTTGCAAAGTTGCTCAATGGCGAAGCCATCATTCTCGCCGGCGTGCCGCTTCGCAAGGTATGCGCCGTCCTCGAACGCTGCGATGTGTTCATCGGCAACGATAGCGGCAACGCGCATCTGGCGGCGGCGATGGCCTGCAAAACCATCGTCATCTCGCGGCATCCGCGAGACGGCAATCCCAACCACAGCAATAGCCCGCTGCGCTTCAGCCCTTTTTGTCGGGAAGCGCGCGTCTTGCAACCTGCAACTGGATTGGATGCCTGTACCAGCGGCTGTCGGGTGAAGGAGCCGCATTGCATAACCGCCGTATCGGTGGACGACGTGGTCTCGGCCACCCAAGCGATGCTGGGCAGCAAAACGGCAAGAGTCGAAAAGCCAGAGGGTTTGCTGCGCGTGCCTAAGCCCCGAGAGGTGCCCGTTGCCGCCATTGAAGAGCCGATTGGGGCCGCACTGACCGGTGGATCTTGAAAAGGCTCGGCTGAGGTCGATGTCGCCGTTGCTGTCATCCCGCTATGGCCGTATCTTCAAGGCGGTCTGGTCGGGCGCTGCCGCGAGGTTGCTCTCCTCAGCGCTCAATCTGATTTCTCTTCCGCTCGCCGTCCGCTATCTGGGGGCCGAACGATATGGCGTTTGGGCGACTGTAGCCTCCACGGTGGTTTGGATCAATCTGCTCGATCTCGGCATCGCCAACACCTTGACGAACCATATTTCGCGCGCGTTTGCGCTCGAAGACCGAACCTATGCCGCGCGCTACTTCACCAATGCTCTGGTGCTCACTGCCGGAGTCTCGGTTATCGCGGGTGTGGCGTTTGCGCTTGTTTTTCCGCACATCAACTGGATCGCGCTTTTCAATGTCAGCGGTAAGGTGCGCGCGAGCGAGGTCAGTTTCACCGTAGCCGCAGCGGCGTTATTGATGTTGCTTGGCCTGCCGTGCAATCTTGCGAGCAAGCTCCTTGCCGGATACCAGGAACTCCACCGCAATAACCTGGCTATGTGCGCGGGAGCGCTGGCAAGCGTTATCGGGCTGGCCCTCGGCATTGGATTGCAGGTTTCCATGCCGATGCTCTTCGTGATGTCCGCGGGCTGCCTGACTCTGGCCAGCCTCGCCAACTTGCTCGTGACGGTGACGTGGGCCAAGCCATGGCTGCTGCCCCGGCCATCACTCCTGGATCGCGGCCCATGCAAGGAACTACTGAGCTCCGGCGCGTCGTTTTTCCTGATTCAGGTGGCCGGAGTGGTCGTGTTCAGCTCCGACAATCTTGTGGTGAGCCACTATCTCGGGGCGGCGGAAGTCACTCCTTACAGCGTCACCTGGCGGCTGGTGGGTCTGGCCGCCCTCTTGCAATCGCTGATCTTCCCGGCACTTTGGCCGGCGTACGCCGAAGCCTTCGCCCGGCGCGACTACGCCTGGATACGGCGCACGTTTTCTCTCACCATGAAGGCGACCCTCGCGCTGAATCTTGCTTGCGTGACTATGCTCGTGCTGTTTGGTCGCACGGTGATCCGCGTTTGGGCGGGACCGGCCGCTGTCCCGACGACCTACCTCTTGCTGGCAATGGGACTCTGGGCGCTCATCAGCGGTTTCATGAGTGTCGAATCGTGTCTGTTGGCAGCGCTGAATCGGACCCGCGAGCAGGCAGTGTTGTCGATCATAGCCGCGGTCTTGAATATCGCACTTTCGATAGCGCTGGTGCGACACATCGGTGCCTTAGGCGTGATCGGTGGAACGATTCTGTCTTATCTGGTTGTGCTCGTGGTGCCGCAAAGCATGATCGTCCGCAAGTTGTTCAGGAGGGAACTGGCAGATCAGGAAGTTCACCACGGAGGCACGGAGATCAAGGAGCTTCTTGTTTAGCGAGCAAAGATCTGAGCGCAGATAAACCACGCGCCGGCATGCGAGTCACGCATTGTCTAACTAAAGAACTGAGAACGCGCCTCTTGGAAAAGAAAACAATTCTCCGTGTCCTCCGTGCCTCCGTGGTGAATCGTTCGGGGATGGATCCAATACGCGGCGGGCGCCCGCGTCCCAAGCGAACAGCAAAAGGCGAAGCGCGAACCGCGAAAAGCGGCCTCACACCAGAAACGGGTTCGTCTCGCGCTCCTGCCCGATGGTCGTCAACGGACCGTGTCCCGGAACCACGATAGTCTCGTCAGGCAGCGCCAGCACTGGACCGTGCAGCGACTGCATGATCTTCTTGTATGAGCCGCCGGGCAAATCCGTGCGGCCGATCGAGCCGGCAAACAGCGTGTCACCCGCGATCAACTTCTGCTCCGGTGCGAAATAAAGGCAAATACTGCCCTCAGTGTGGCCGGGCGTGTGCAGCACGTCCGCCACCAGGCCGCCGGCGCTGACTTTGTCGCCTGCGCTCAGGTTGGCATCGATTGCGACCTTCTCTGGCGGGCGCATGCCGATCCACGTCGCCTGCACGTCCAGCATCTTCAGCAAAGCGGCATCGTTCTGGTTCAGCAGGATCGACGCGCCGGTCAGCCGTTTTAGCTTGGCCGCTCCGCCGATGTGGTCGATGTGCGCGTGCGTGATGACGATCTGCTTCACCGTCAGGCCGTGGCGCTGCACGATCGCCATCACCTCTTCGATGTCGTCGCCCGGGTCGATGACCATGGCTTCCTTCGTCTGCTCGTCGCCAATGACCGAGCAGTTGCACTGCAGTGGACCGACCGGGAAGATTTCGTGGATCATGATCCCAACCTATCACGAATCGCTGCGATCGCTGAACCCGGCCTTTCCCCGATGATCGACATGCCTCTTGAGTGCCTTGACCTTCTGCAGTAAACTGCGCTCCTACCCGGCAACAGCGCGCTGTGCAGGAGCAAGAATGGATCGCATCCGGTTCATCACCTATCGGGATCAGCGAATCTTGCTGGTGGATTGCACGGATTGCACTCCCGACGAGTTAACGGTGATCGCCGACCGGCTACCGGAGACCGTCACCCAGGAGCCGCCGGGTTCCGTTCTAATACTGGGAGACTTCAGCCGCGCGCAATTCACGCGCGAGTCCGTCGAACATGTGAAGATCGCCGCCGTTTTTGACCGTCCTCACCTGAAGCGGTCGGCTTGGGTACTGACGGAAAACCTGCCCAAAGCGCTGTTCGATTCCATCCGCAGCTTCTCAGCACGTGAAATTCCCACCTTCGCCACGCGTGAAGAAGCGCTGGACTACTTGGTGAGCTGACTTTACCGTTATTTCGTGGGATACCCGAAGGGACACCCGACACGAAGGGGGCCGTAAGCGGCAATCATCACTAGCGAGCGCTCTCGGCACTCGCCGGATTCAATCGTCACGATAACTCGTTTGGGCTCTCGCGAGCGCGGTTACTTCTTTGGCGTTGCTGGCGGCTGTTGCGCGGGTGCAGACTTTGTCGGCGCCGACGACGTACTTCCCAGCACCGAGCGGCTGCGGAGGCTGGCGCGCGACGCGAACACCGAAAGCGTGATGGACGTCAGCATGAAAACGATTGCGGCCCAGGTGGTTGCTTTGGTCAGCACGGTTGCGGCGGTGCGGGTTCCGAAAGCGGTCTGGCTGCCCATGCCGCCGAAGGCGGCGGCGATGTCGGCGCTCTTGCCGCTTTGCAGCAGCACCACGGCGATGAGAAACGCACAAACGAGGACGTGAATAACGGTAATCAGAACGGCCATGTAACTCTCAATTCTCGCTTCACGCGGCTGCGCCAAAGGCGCAAGTTCCGCTGGGTATCTGGAATCTCTAAGCGTCGGCGACTACTTGGGAGAGGTATGGTGCGGAAGGGGGGACTTGAACCCCCATGCCTTTCGGCGCCACCCCCTCAAGATGGTGTGTCTGCCAATTTCACCACTTCCGCACAGCCGCATGCGGCAAGCACCGCGGCTTTCCAAGCAGAAACGTAGAGGCATAGCAAGTATAGCAAAATGCCGAGTCAGAAGAAGTCATCGAGTACCAGTCTCTCAATACTTCACAATCTTGGTGAACGACTCCGGGTCTAGGCTGGCGCCTCCGACCAGCGCGCCGTCAATCTCTTCTTCGCCCATCAGTGCCGATGCGTTGTCCGGCTTGACGCTGCCGCCGTACAGAATTCTCAGTCCTTCTGCAAATTCCTTGCCGAAAGCCTTCTCCGCATCGTGACGGATGACTGCGTGCGCGTCGGAGGCCATCTGCGGCGTCGCTGTCTGCCCCGTGCCGATCGCCCACACTGGCTCATAGGCAATCGTGAGTTTCGCAGCCTTGCGGGCTGAAATACCATGAAACGCGCGCGTGCACTGACGGCGCAAAACATCTTCGGTGAGCCCGGCCTCGCGCTCCTCCAGTACCTCACCGATACAGACGATGGGCGTGAATCCGCTCTCCAACGCGGTCTTGAGCTTGTGGTTCACCGTGTCGTCAGTCTCATTGAAGTACTGGCGCCGCTCCGAGTGCCCGATGATGACGTGCGTCACGCCAATCGCGCTCAACATCCCGACGGAGATTTCGCCGGTGAAGGCGCCCTCTTTTTCCCAGTGGACATTCTGCGCTCCCACCGCAACGTTGGAGCCGGCGGCAGCTTCCACGGCCGCGCGCAGGTCGATAAACGGCGGGCAGACCACGATCTCGTCGCGATCGTGATCGGCGACCATGGGCAGGAATTCCATAAAGAATGCCGTGGTCTCTTCCGGCGTCTTATACATTTTCCAGTTGGCAGCTATTAATTTCTTTCTCATAGGTAGGAATCCGTAAGCGGGGATTAAAGGATTGACTATACATGGCGCGCTGGGCGATGCGCGAGTCCGAATCGCCCGTCTTCGGCACTGGCTGTGATGAACCAGCTGTCATGCTGAGCGCAGCCTGCCCCGGGTTTGGGCAGGCGGAGTCGAAGCACCCCTATTCTCGTGTGGGTGTTTGCGTTGTATAGAGGTGTTCGACTCGCACGGCCAAAAGCTGGCCGTGTTCGCTCAACATGACAAGTCCTCTTCTTAGGTCAGAATAGAAAATGGCGAGATTCCGGCGATGCTTCTCAGTGCGTCCCGCGTCTCAGAACACTTCCCGCAATTCTCCAAAGCTCTTCACCTGCAAGAGCCGGCCGTTGCCAATCTCTGGCTGCAACTCGCCGCGCTCCAGCATCCAGGTATTGTGATGCGGGACGAACACCGCATGCAGGCCCGCTTCCAGTGCGGGATTGATGTCCGACTTTGGGCTGTTGCCGATCATCCACGTGCTCTCCCTGGGCAGACCGTACTTCTCGACCACGCCATTGTAAGTAGAGGCGTCCTTCTCCGCCACCACTTCAACCGTGGTGAAATATTCTTTCAAGCCCGAGCGTTCCACCTTGCCCGTTTGCTCGGTGATGTTGCCCTTGGTCACCAGGAACAAGCGATGCCGCTGGACAAGATCCGCCAACGTTTCCGGAACCTCAGGCAGGATCTCCATGGGGTGATCGGCGATGGCGTAGGCGAAACCATGGATGGTCTCGTGCAGTGCGGGCGTCAGCGGCTCGACTGACAACTGTTCGAAACACTTGACCAGCGCCAACGCGAAGCTGTGCATGCCATATCCGTGCTGGCGAATATTCTCCCACTCCACGTCGTACAGCACTTCGCGAACCTGGTCTGGCGTGTACTCGCGATGGTTCAGGAACGAAATGAAATTGGCAATCGCGCGCTCGAAGTAAATGTTGTTCTCCCACAGCGTGTCGTCCGCATCAATGAGGAGGTACTGACCGGGCGGGATCTTGCGCTGTGCCGCGGAAGGCATGAGTGCATCTTACCGAATTACAGCAAGCTGGTCGGAGTTGATCGCGGATGGAGTCGCGAGTTTTACCGAAGCCCCCTTTCATGACAGGGGAAAGGATTAATGCTTAATTCTTGAATTGCGTTGGGCCTCGCGGAAATCCTGTTGCGCGTGATTGTAGTCGCCTTTGGTGTAGCGCAGACGGCCTCGGCTCTCGAAGGCGGCGGCATAGTCGGGCTTGAGCCGGATAGCCTGGTTAAAATCTTCCATGGCCCCCTCCGCATCGCCTTTGTCGCGACGCACAAGTCCCCGTTTGTGGAAAGCGCCCGCATGGTCTGGCTCGAGGCGGATGGCCTCGTTGTAATCCTGCAGCGCGCCCTCCACGTCGCCTTTGTCTTTGAGCGCAATCGCCCGGTTGCGGAAGACGGCGGCATCCTCAGGCCCCAAGCGGATGGCCCGGTTGAAATCTTGCAGCGCGCCCTCCAAGTCGTTGTTCTCATAGCGCGCAATGCCCCGGTTGTTGAAGGCGTCGCGATCATCGGGCTTTAGCCGGATGGCCTCGCCGTAATCCTGTAGCGCACCTTCCAAGTCGCCTTTGTCGCTGCGCGCAACACCCCGGTTGTTGAAGGCGGCGGCATTTTCGGGCTTGAGCCGGATCGCCTCCGCATAATCCTGCAGGGCGCCCTCTACGTCGCGCTTGGCGCGGCGCGCATTGCCCCGGCTGATGAAGGCGTACTCACTGGGCCTTAGCCTAATGGCCTGGTTGGCATCCTGCAAAGCACCCTCCACGTCGCCTTTGTGGAGACGCACAATACTACGGTTGCTGAATGCATTGTCAAAGCCGGGATTAAGCCTGATGGGCTGGTTGAAATCCTGCAATGCGCCCTCAACATCGCCCTTCTCATTGCACGCAAGGCCCCGGTTAATGAAAGCTTCGACATAGTCGGGCTTGAGCCGGATGGCCTCACTGTAAAAACGCAGCTTCTCATCTGGATCGCCAGCGTTGAATGCCCGCTCATACCACTCCCCCGCCGTTAACTCTTCTTCCCTCACCCTTGGAGCGGTGCCAGCCGCCGCCTGCTGATCAATCGCAGCTTGTCGTGCAGAGGGAGAGGGCGGATGTACCACTGCATCAAGTGGCACATTCAGAAATTTTTCACACAGCTTGTTCATCGCCTCCTCGAAGTAATCAGGCGGGACGCGTAGTGAGTTGTATCTCTTGAGTGCAGCCAGCTTGCCTGTAAGTTGGCTGGCGATTCTAGCTGTGCCGAAGTCGAAGCCTTCCAGCATCAGCGGTACAATATTGCGCTGGACGTCCAGTGCAGTTTCGATCTCGCGGCGCAACCAGTCTGCGGGGTCACCGCAGTACTCCAGCGCGGACGGCGTGAGCAACACTAGGAAATGCGCACGCGCCCTAATGTTTTCGAGTATGACGCTCTCAAAATCTCCGGAGGCGATGTCCGTATAATCGAGGAACACGTCATAGCCATGTTGTTTCAAGTACTGGAAGGTCGCCAGCGCCCAGGGAGCGTTGGTGCGGCGATAGCTGATAAAAACAGTCTTTTGGATGCGTTCCATACCCAACAATCCGTGGCTCTCACGCGAAGGGACAGAACAAAACAATACCAGAGTGGCGCTTTCCGCGAGTCGTCGGCGGGAGCCGGGTTAAGAAATGCCGGCACATCCCTATGTAGCATGTGGCTAATAGGTCAGCAGGACGGCCTCTTATTTCTGGGCAAGGAGGTGGAGGGTCATGAGACTTGATGACGCCGAAAAAGAGATTCTCGAATCTGTCGAGCGAGGGGAGTGGCGGCCGGTGAAGGGCAAAAGGGGCGACCGGAGCCAGTATGCTCGCTATGCCAAGGCGACGTTTAGGAAGGACCGCCGCCTCAACATCCGCATCTCCAGCAAGGACCTGGAGGCGATCCAGAAGCGGGCGCTCGAGGAGGGCTTACCTTATCAAACCCTGATTTCCAGCCTGCTGCACAAGTATGCCTCTGGACGCCTTCGGGAAGCTTAATCGTTTAAGCAGGAAGTGAGAGAGCTTTGGAGGCGTGAAGATGAAGAGGAAAGTTAGAGTATCGGTGACTGCAGATGGGGCAGCCGGTTTCTTTCGACGCGCCGGCGAGCACGCCCGCAAACTGGATCGCGGGGCGACCCTTGCCCCGGAAATTACCGTGACCTTCGACAGCGTCGGAGACCTGCTGCGCGTGCTCTCTGCCGAGAGGGTACGCTTGCTGCGCGTCGCTCGGGAAAAAGCAACCCCTATTTCTGATCTCGCCAACGGATTGGATCGCGATACCCGCGCTGTAAGCCGTGATGTGGACCTGCTGGAATCCTTCGGGCTTTTGCGGACGCGCTATGAGACGAATCCCGGACACGGACGGCGGCGCATCGTCGAGCCGCGCGCGGCCACGTACCAACTGACGGCCACCATCTGAGCGCAGCTCGGGATGCCCTACACTAGCTGCTCTTAGGTGGTGGGATTTCCTCGCGAGGTACGGTGAGCTTGTCGCGGCGTGCCGATTCGTCCGCTATCGAAACGGATTCACGATGCGCACTCCATCGACTTCCCGTGCATGCTGCATGTCTTCTGAGAAGAGAACGCTGCAGGCTGTTTGTTCGGCCGCCCGCAGCACCAGGGCATCCCAGAAAGAAAATCCGTGGAGGCGGTGAAGATCAATGGCCGCAAGGATGTCGGCGACTGCGGGCTTGGCGACGTCGAACTCCGACAGGAGCTCAACTTTGCGGCGGGCAACCTGCGCCTCGACGTGCAGTTTCCGCGTGACCGTCACGAAGTATTCCTGCAGCACCTGCAGCGACACGACGCCGGTACCCGCCCGCCGGTGTTCCGCGACCAGCTCCAGCGCACGCCGTCGCTTAGCGGTAGCCGACTTGTCGTCAGTGTAGATCAGAATGTTAGTATCGAAGAAGCTACGGGCGCTCATGAATCTCGTCCCGGTCGAAGCGCCAGCCGCGAGAGTGACCGCGGCCTGACAAACGCTCGAACTCCTCGATGCTTTGCTCCGGATCGTCCCCGCCGACGAGCCTTTGCAGGTATTCGCGGACCAACTGATTAAGGCTCTTGCCGAGAGCATCGGCCTTCTTACGGGCACGTTCGACGAGCTGCTCGTCAACGGACAGTGTAACGTTCATGAGCACAGTTTATGTGCGCATGTATTCTGTGTCAATTACGGTTCCCCCGCCCCCTGCTGCATCAGGCTGGCTGGCGGCGGTGGGATGGTGATGTCCACATTCTGCACCGGGCCGAGGGTGCTGAGCGGTTTGCCAAACTCGGCGTCGTTGCCTAACACCAGCACCGCCATGCGCTCCTTGTGTACGTACTTGCGCGCCACGCGCGTTACATCGTCAGCGGTGACCTTCTCCACCTCCGTGCGGTATCGCTCCAGGAAGTCCAGAGGGTAGTGATAAAACTCGTACGCCATCTTTTCCCGCAACACCTTCTCCGGCGTGTCGAACTGGAAGATGAACGAGTTCAAGATGTCGTCCTTGGCGCGCTTCAATTCCTCCGGCGTGGCCGCGTTCTTCTGCAGATCATCAATTTCGTTGTCGAGCGCCTGAATACCTTCTACAGTGCTGGCGCTCTTGGTTTGCATCTCGATATTGGTCAGGCCGGGCCGGTCCCATCCGTACCCCACTCCGCCTCCCACGTTGTACGCCAGCCCCAGCTTGGAGCGAACATTGTTGAACAACCGCGAGGAGAAGCCGCCACCAAAGATCTCGTTCATCACGGTGACGGCAAAATAATCGGGATTGCTGCGCTCGATGCCGAGATCGAGCATGCCAATGGTGCTCTGGTTCACATCGGTTTTCTGGATGAAGTACAGTCCTGGCTTCGGTTCGCTGAACTTGATATCAGGGCGCTTGGCCTCCGGTCCCTTCTGCCACGCTCCGAAGGTTTGTTCCAGCCGGGCTTGCATCGCCTTGGGATCGAAGTCGCCGGTGATGCCGAAGATGATGTTATTGGGATACACGTACTGCTGATGCCAATTCAGCAAGTCCTCGCGAGTGACCGCCGCGACCGTCGTGTACTCAGGCACGCGCGCGTAAGGATTGTCTTTGCCGTACGCGATGATGTGGCCCTCGCGATGGACGATCGAGTCCACGCTATCGTTGCGGCGCGAGATTTCCGTGTACATCTGCGCCTTCGCCAGCTCCAGCTTGTCTGCCCGGAACTCGGGATTATGCAAGAGGTCGAGGAACATATCGAAGACTGCATCGAAGTCGCCCTTGAGGCAATTAAGCGAGATGGTGGTCGATTCCGACTGGTTCTCAGTTTCAATCTTGGCCGCGCGCGCTTCCAGGAAATCGTCCATCTGGTCGCCGGTCTTGGTCTTGGTTCCGCCGGTGCGCCAGACTTCACCATACAAATCGGCGAGACCAGTCTTGCTTGCTGATTCGTACACGGAACCTCCGCGAATGCGTGCCGTTGCGCTAATCAGGGGCAGTTCATGGTCTTCCTGGAGGAAGATCACCATGCCATTCGGCAACTGCACACGCACCGGCTGCTGCGGTTTGAACGCGGGCAGCGGCGGAGCCTGGATTTTGTTCCAGGGCGTGACTTGCGCCGGACTGAAGGCTCCCACCAGTAACAAAAAGCAGAACAAAGCTGGCACAAAACTCAATCGGCTGGCTCGCATTATTCCGCTCCTTTGCTTGCCGAAGCCGCTGGCTGCTTGCTCGCGGCTTGGGTTTGAATGACTCCGACGGTGCGATTGCTTTCGGTGAAGACGCTGTTCGAGACACGCCGTATGTCAGCTTTGGTCACTTTGTCCACGCGATCAAGATAGCGAAAAAGCTGTCGCCAGTCGCCATAACGCGTCTGGTAGGTGGCGAGTTGTTCCGCCAGTCCTTCGTTGCTGGCGAGTCCGCGTATCAGGTCGGCCTTGGCGCGCGTCTTGAACATTTGCAACTCTTCGTCGGTCACGTCCTGCGTTTTCAGTTTCTCGATTTCTTCGCGGATTGCCTTTTGCATCTCTTCCGTGGTGTGCCCGGGCAGCGGCACCGCGTAAAAAGCAAACAGGTGGCTGTACTTGATTCCGGGGAATCCAGTGATCCCCGCGGCGGCCGCGGCAATTTTCTTGTCGCGAACCAGCGAGCGGTACATACGTGAGGTGCGGCCGTTCGACAGGATGTCGGAAATTGCATCGTAAGCCGCGTCGTCCGGCGTGAGATAGCTCGGGCGATGATAGCCCTCTACATAGAAAGGCTGCGAGGGATCCTGCAGCGTGACCTGGCGCACCGAATTCTGCGGCGGCTCGTCAGTGTACAACTCCACCGGCTTGGGTGTGGTGGGCAGTTGATCGAAATATCGCTCGATGATCGGGAACACCTGCTGCGGATCGAGATCGCCGACCAATCCGATCACCATGTTGCTGGGTACGTAGTGTCGCTTGAAGAAGTCAGCGGCGTCGGTCGCGGAGAAGCTTTGCAAATCGGAAGCGTAGCCGATGGTCGGCCGGTGATACGGGTTGGCCATGAACGCGGTGCCGAGGAACTGCTCAATCAGTCGCCCGGTCGGACTGCTGTCGGTGCGCATGCGGCGCTCTTCCATCACCACGTTGCGCTCTTTGTAAAATTCGCGCATGACCGGATGCATCATGCGGTCCGACTCCAGCGCCGCCCATAGCTCGACCTGGTTCGAGGGCATCGAGTACAGGTACGCGGTCTCGTCGTAACTGGTGAAAGCGTTCAAGCCCACGCCGCCGTGGCTTTCCACAATCTCGCCGAACTGGTTTTTCACTACGTATTTGTCGGCTGCGGCAATCGCGTCCTGCCAGGCTTTTTTCAACTGAGCCAGCTTCTGCGGGTCTTGCCCGACGCGCTTGATGCGCTCAGCCTCATACGCGGCATAAGTTTGCTCGACTTTGTCCAGCGCGACCTTCTCCGCCGCGTAGTCGGTGGTGCCGATGTCGGGCGTGCCCTTGAAGGCCATGTGCTCCATCATGTGCGCCAGTCCGGTCTCGTTGCGGGGATCCTGCGCCGAGCCGGCGTCCACCAGTGTGAAGAACGAAAAGACCGGTGCCTCCGGCCGCCGCCATAGCACCACAGTCAGCCCGTTGGGCAGGGTCTTTACCGAAACCCGCTTTTCGTATGTGGACAAGTCCTGTCCTGCCAATGGCATAGCCGCCGCCAGCAGAAGCAGACAAGTCAATTGGGCGAACCAGCGCTTCATCATGCCTCCAAAACCAGACCTAAGTTGTCTCAGATTAGAAAGTTACGCAGGGAAAGACGTGCAAGTCAACCAGTTGAGAGCAAAAGCGGAGCCCGCTTCGCAGCGGATTCGTCCAGAAACGTAAAAACCCAGCCAATCGGCCGGGCTCACAGAGATACAAAGCAATTTTCTCTTCTTCAACTCTACTTATATTGTATCACAGTGAAGCAGCGATCGTTCGCAGTTACCCGACTTTATTTCCCGCTTGTTTTCGGTCACTTAAACCCGATTGTTGTATTTCGCCATATTGACATGTAGAAGTTACACGGTTCCAAAATGGAACGATTGGCCTGAATTGGGGGAAATCGACCCGACCAGTCGGAAACGAGGTGACCGAGCAACCGTTTATCGCTCACAAAATCAGGAGTAAGATTCGGGATCAATGACTCCTGTCGAACTGCAGTCGCCGCAGGCCGGGACGTCGCGCCCTTTTCGCTGGCTCGCAGGCATTCTTGTGGGCGTTTTGTTGGCGACGCTTGTAATTGCCGCTGCGCTATGGGCGTTCACGGGATTCGGCCTCTTCCAATTCGGCCGCATGCTGCGCGGCGGACAAGTTCACATCAGCTTCGACCAACCCACCGTCATCAGGCAGATCCAGGCGCTGCAACGGCTGGAGACCGTTAGCTACACGATGGACAAAATCATCAGTGGCGAGCGCGAGAATCCTGTGCTGCCGAAATTTATGGCCGGAGATCGTCTGCTGCTGGTGGTACACGGGGAGGCCATTGCCGGAGTAGACCTGTCGAAACTGCAGCCCGGCGACGTCGTGGTGAACGGGCGGAGCGTTTCGATTCACCTACCGCCAACGGAAATTTTCACCGTCCGCCTCGACAACGCCAGGACCCGCGTCTATTCGCGCGATACCGGACTGTTCTCCACGCCCGACCCGAATCTGGAAGGCGAGGTGCGGCAGGAAGCGGAGCGCCAGATTGAGGCCGCCGCGTTGCAGGACGGCATCCTGAAGACCGCCGACAAGAATGCCCGCCAGACTTTGACCACCATGCTGACCGGCCTGGGATTCGGGAATGTGGAGATTCGCTAAACATCTGGGTTCGTTCGCCGCCTTAGCTGAGAGGGATCCTCGAACCGACTACCGGCCCCGCAAGCTATGACTTGCAAACCTGTTGCCTTAGACTGCATCATTCCTTCGCCGAGGGAACGATGGCCAAAGACAAAGACATCGTGGTCGACATCGAGGGCAAGCACCTGAAGCTGTCGAATCTTGACAAGGTGCTCTATCCCGAAGCCGGATTCACCAAGGGGCAGGTGATCGATTACTTTGTCCGCATCGCTCCCGTGCTCCTGCCGCACCTGCGCGGCCGGCCGCTGACCATGAAGCGTTATCCCAACGGGGTCAACGGCATGTACTTTTACGAGAAGAACTGCCCCGAGCATCGCCCTGAATGGGTACAAACGGCGCGCGTTTGGAGCTCGGGTAACAACAAGTGGATGAACTACTGCATGGCGGAGGACCTGCCTACGCTGGTGTGGGCGGCGAACCTCGCCGATCTCGAACTGCACACCAGTCTTTCGCTCGGCAAAGATATCCTGCGGCCAACGTTCCTCGTCTTCGACCTCGATCCGGGAGCGCCGGCCAACATCGTGCAATGCTGTCAGGTCGGGATTTGGGTGCGCGACATTTTCGAGCGCCTCGGCCTGAAGTGCTTCGCCAAAACTTCAGGATCGAAGGGGCTGCAGATTTACGTTCCGCTGAACACGCCCGTCACCTACGAACAGACGAAGCAGTTTGCCCACGAAATCGCCCGACTGCTGGAGCGGCAGCATCGCGAGCTGGTGGTCTCCGATATGAAGAAGGCGCTGCGCGTCGGCAAGGTCCTGGTGGACTGGAGCCAGAACGACGATCACAAGACGACGATCTGCGTGTACTCGCTGCGGGCGAAAGAGCGTCCGACCGTTTCGACTCCGGTGAAGTGGGACGAGGTGGAGAACTGCCTGAAGAAGGGCGATGCAGCGATGCTGGTCTTTGAAGCGGACCAAGTGCTGGAGCGCGTAAAGAAGTTCGGTGACCCGTTCGAGCCGGTTTTGAAGTTGAAGCAGAAGATGCCGACGGTTGAGGCGCTGGAGCAGTTTGCTGGCAACGGTAGAGCTGCCGCGCCCGGTGCTCAAGCCAGGGTGAAGCCCGCCGCAACCACCACGGATCGGAAGAAGCAAACCGCAAAGAAGCGCGCAACCGCCTCTGCGAAATCGTCGGGCGCCAGCAAGAAATCAACTGGCTCCCCAACCCGCAAGCGCGTGTGATATCGTTTCGGGCGCATGAGCCCAGCTAGCAAGAAGAAGGCAGACCCTCAGGCCGCAGCAACTGCTGTGCCTCCTGAGCCGGCGGTTACAGAATCCTCGAAGCTTCCACTCTACGTCGGCACCTCCGGCTGGTCGTACACCATCTGGAAACCGGCCTTCTATCCCCCGGACGTCGCGTCGAAAGACTTCCTGAAGTTCTACGCTACGCAGCTCACCGCCGTCGAAGTGAACTACACTTTCCGCAGCCGGCTCTCGGAGAAAGCGGCGACGGGATGGATGGCCGACGTTGGGCCGAATTTTCGCTTCGCGCTGAAGGCGAACCAGTTCATTACGCATATTCGCCGCTTGCAGAATGTCGAGGAGCCGCTGCAGCGATTTCTTCCCACGCTGCAACCGCTGGCCACGCAGCTCGGCCCAGTGTTGTTTCAGTTGCCTCCCAACCTGAAGGCGGACTTGCCGCTGTTGCGCGACTTCCTCGCGCTGCTGCCGCGAACCTTCAAGGCTGCCTTCGAGTTTCGTCACGAATCGTGGTTCAGTGATGAGGTCTATAAGGCGCTGCAAGAGCGCAACGCGGCTCTTTGCGTCGCAGAAACCGAGAAGCTCAATACTCCTGAAGTGCGCACCGCGAGCTTCATCTATTTTCGCTTTCGCCAGCCCAGTTATTCTGGCGAAGAACTCAAGAAACTTGCCGATCGCCTCGAGCGCTGCGTCGCTGACGGTGTGGAAACCTACGCCTTCTTCAAGCACGAGGAAGATCCGCAGAGTCCGCTGAACGCGGTGGACCTGCTGAGTAGCGTGCGGAAAAAGCTCGAAAACGCGAAGTAACGACCAGCGCCACGACGAACGGCCGCTGTTGCCAACTTGGGTTACTCCTCTACTTGAGCCTACAATCCAGAGTAGGTTCCGTTCTACACTTCTTTGTACTGTGGAGGCATCCGTGCCCGGCATCACTGGCATTGTAGTCATCGTCATCTTCGTCCTCTACATCATCAACTCGATCAAAATTCTGGCCGAGTACGAGCGCGGTGTCATCTTCCGCCTTGGACGACTGCTGGGAACTCCGAAAGGTCCCGGTATCATTCTGGTCTTCGCGCCCGTTGACCGCATGGTGCGGGTCTCGCTTCGGCAGGAGGCGTTAGAGGTTCCGCCACAGGACATCATCACCCGTGACAACGTGACGCTGAAGGTCAACGCCGTTATCTTTCTGCGCGTAATCGATTCCAACAAGGCGGTGGTCGCGGTCTCGAACTACATGTATCAGACCTCGCAATTCGCGCAGACCACGCTGCGTTCGGTGCTTGGCGAGGTGGATCTCGACGAACTGCTGGCCCATCGCGAGAAGATTAATCTGCGGCTGCAATCGATTCTCGACCAGCACACCGATCCCTGGGGCGTGAAGGTCACGAATGTCGAAGTGAAGCAGGTTGATCTGCCGGAAACCATGACGCGCGCCATGGCCAAGCAGGCCGAAGCCGAACGCGAGAAGCGCTCGAAGATCATTCACGCCGAGGGCGAATTCGCGGCGGCGCAGCGCCTGGTTGACGCGGCTCACCTGCTGGCCGGTGAGCCGACCAGTATTCAGTTGCGTTACTTGCAGACGTTGACCGAGATCGGAGTCGAGAAAAACACCACCATCATCTTCCCGGTGCCGGTGGATCTGCTGGCCGGACTCCAGCAACTCGTGAGGCGCGACGCGGCCCAGATTGCAAAGGACGAAAAAGCGCAAGGACAATGACGAAGTAGAGGAGGCTATGGCTTCAGAGGACACCGAGATAACGTTGGGTTTAGGCCGCTTGCTGGGATTGTTTTTTCTTCTCGCAGCTCTTTGCGGCGTGTTCTTTTCGATTGGCTACTCGCTCGGTAAAAGCACCGCGCGCGAGCAGGCGTTGAACGACGCTCCCACACAAGTGCTTGCTGCCTCGCCGCCGGCAACGGACGCGCCTGGTTCCAGCGAGGAAAAGCCTTCCGCAGCCGTCGCTGCAAAGTCAGACACGGCGCTGCAGACACAGGATCAGGCCCCAGCCCCCAATCCGCAAAGCAATCTCACCTTCTACAAGGCCGTGCAGCAGAATGGGACCGCCTCACCACCGGCTGCGAACGACAACTCGCCCGCCGTCACGCCGAAGGCATCTGCGGGAAGTGAAGTCGTAGAGACGAATGCGCCTCCGGCGACGACGCAGGCCAGCGAACCAACCGGCCACGGTACCGTCCCGCCCGCCGGGCACTCGGCTCCGGTCACCGGCCCCGGGACCATCGTCGTGCAGATTGCCGCTCTCTCGCGAGAGGACGACGCGGTTTCTCTTGCGGGAGCGTTGCGGAAGAAAAACTACAACGTCATCGTGGTGAACAATCCTGCCACGAATGACAAGTTCTACCACGTGCAGGTGGGCCCATTCGCCACCATGGCGGAGGCCGATGCGATGAAAGCCAAACTGATCGCGGAGGGTTATAACCCGATTGTGAAGAGGTGAGGCAGTTCCGTTGGCACTACCTACACCCTTTGTCATGCTGAGCGAGCACGGCGGTGACACGGAAAAGCGACTTTTTCTCACAGCCCGCGAAGGCGTGCCCCTCCCGACCAACTTGTTCTACCCGACTTTGCGTACAGGACTCCCACTCTGTGGGACTGCCTTATGCTCCGGTGATACTCCCCCACCGAAACGCTCCGCCGCACGCTCCGCGTATTCCATCGACGGCACTGCAATCACCCGCGATTCGCCTGTGATGAGCCTCGCCCAACGTGCGTAGGTGAGATAACTCCACGCCCATTGGATCAGGACGAGGACGCGGTTGCGAAATCCGATGAGGAAGAAAATGTGGATGAACAGCCACGAAAGCCACGCGACAAATCCCGAGATGTGCAGCTTTCCGAATTGCGCCACGGCGGCGGCGCGCCCGATCGTGGCTAGCGAGCCTTTGTCAACATAATGAAAATCCTTGCGCGGATTCCCTACGAGATCGGCGGCGATCTGCCGGGCCACGTACCTGCCCTGCTGCATCGCAACTGGTGCAACGCCGGGCAACAGGT
Source organism: uncultured Acidobacteriaceae bacterium (assembly GCA_963782275.1). Taxonomy (GTDB): domain Bacteria; phylum Acidobacteriota; class Terriglobia; order Terriglobales; family Acidobacteriaceae; genus Bog-257. The sequence continues at coordinate 1,568,851 of CAWAJA010000022.1, forward strand.
TGCCATCAGCATGCTTCAGGCTGGCCAGGTCGCCCACGACGAACACTTCGCGGTGGGCCGGGATACTGAGATCCGCTTCGACCAGCACGCGTCCAGCGCGATCCACCGGCGCGCCTAAAGCGCGGCCCAGTGGCGATGCCGAAACTCCTGCCGCCCAAAGCACGACGGCAGCCGCTATCGATTCATTCCCGACCATAACCTCGCCGGAGCGCACATCCGTTACTGCGGAGTTGGTACGCACCTCGACTCCGAGTTGTTGCAGCTGCTCCGCTGCGCTGCGACGCAAATCCGGAGGGTACGCGCTCAGCACATCAGGACCGGCTTCGACCAGCAGGATACGAGTCTTTGCCGGATCGATGTGGCGAAAATCTTCTGTCAGCGACTTGCGCGCGATCTCCGCCAGCGTTCCGGCCAGCTCGACGCCTGTGGGACCGCCGCCAACAACGACAAAACTCAACGGACGGTGACGGCCGGTCAACGCGGCTTCGCGCTCCGCAATTTCGTACGCCAGCAGAATGCGGCGGCGCATCTCCAGCGCATCCTCCACCGTCTTCAGCCCAGGAGCGAGTGGCTCCCACTCGTCGTGTCCGAAGTACGCATGTGTTGCGCCGCCAGCCACGATAAGATAGTCGTAGGGAAGCTCGAAGCCGTGTAGCTTGACGATGCGCCGGTCGAGATCGAAGCCGAGCGCCTCGCCCAGCAGCACTTCAACGTTGGCATATTTGGCGAGAATTTCGCGAATCGGCGCAGCGATTTCTGCCGGCGACAGCCCCGCGGTTGCTACCTGGTAAAGCAGCGGCTGAAAGGTGTGGTGGTTCCTGCGGTCAACTACGGTGATTTGGACGGGCAAGCGCGCCAGCGCCTTGGCCGCCTCTAGACCACCGAAGCCGCCGCCAACGATGACGACACGCAGAGGAGAAATTTTGGACATGACCACATCATTCAGATGCGCGGGTCACGTCGAAAGTGGCAACTGCAATCGGCGAAACTAGCAGGAAGATCAAACGTGGCCCTATTTGATGAAGTACCCGGACACGCGCCACTGGCCGTCCTTATCGAGCATCGAGGTGACCGTCTCAATCGCAGATTTCTTGTTGGCGAAACTGCTTTCGTACTGGATTACGACGTATTGCCCATCCGGCGCCGAGGGAAGAGTGGTCTGAGTACTGTGCCGACTTCAGCGTTCTGGAGAACAGCGCCCCCAGAGGCAGGCGGGCTGCGCCGATTTGCCGCTCCCAGTCTTTTTGGGTGACGTGGGCCTTGAACAAAGACGACGCTTCCACCCAGCTTTGGGAATAGTCGCCTGAGTCCACGAACTTCAGCCAGGCCTCGGATGCGGCCTGGGCGGCCTGGGTCTTGTCTTCGGCAATGGCGATCACAGCGAAGGTCAGCACGAGCAGAGTAACAACGACGAGGCGCAATTTCATGAGTCTCTCCTTACGCAGCCCAATGATTGCAGGCTTTCGTTCCTCCGGCAACCGGCGCGAAGCCGGATTTTCCTATGGTAGATTAGTGAGTGTGGGCCCGTAGCTCAGTTGGTAGAGCAACGCACTTTTAATGCGTGGGTCGCAGGTTCGATTCCTGCCGGGCTCACCATTCCTGACCGCGCGCTTCGCGTAGAATCACCCTTCCTTCTGAACGTAAACCGCCGTGCCGTAGGCCAGTACCTCAGTCACCCCTTCCATTACTTCGGTCGCATCGTAGCGCATTCCGATCACCGCATTGGCGCCGAGTTCGCCCGCGTGCTCCAGCATCAGGTCAAAGGCATGCTCGCGGGTCTGCTCACAGAGGTTCGTCAATAAAGTGATGTTCCCGCCGACCAGTGTCTGCAAGCTGGCCCCGATAGTTCCGACGATGGAGCGCGAGCGCACGATGATGCCGCGCACCAGTCCGAGATTGCGGACGATCCGGTAGCCATCCAGGGTGAAAGCAGTGGTTACCATGTTGTGCGGGACGACGACGCTACTCGGCACGGCGGTGTTTGTGCTCATTCGATTCTCCTCCACGATTTTGAGGGCAGCATAGCACGCCTCGATGGTGCGGCGCTGTGCACACTCGATGTCCCTAGAATTACCACCATGCCGTCAGCCAAGTTCAAGAGGCAGACCGCTCCGTGCTTGCTGAATGGCGCGCCAGGCAAGCCTTTCCGCCGTTGTGCGCTATGAACTTAGCTGTGTGACGTATGCCACAGACTGAATGTTCATCCCTCAGCAGAATCAAAGGGTGGAGGGCGTTGTGTTTGACATCGTGGAAGCGCGCCAGTTGGCGCGAAATATCAAGCTATTTGTGATCCGGGCCCCGCGTATCGCCAAGAAGCAGCGGCCGGGGCAGTTCATCATTCTGCGGCTGGATGAGGCAGGCGAGCGCATCCCGCTCACTATCGCCGACGCCGATCCCAAGGCCGGCACCATCACCATCTGCGTGCAGGCCATCGGCAAGACCACCATGCTGATGAACCTACTGGAGACCGGCGACTCCATCCTCGACGTCGTGGGCCCTCTCGGCAAGCCCTCAGAGATCGAGAAGTTTGGCACGACCGTGGTCGTCAGCGGCAGCGTTGGCACCGCGATGGCGCATCCCACGGCGCGTGAGTTGAAGCGGGCCGGGAACAAAGTCATCTCCATCGTGGGCGCGCGCAGCAAAGACCTGCTGGTGCTGGAGGACGAGGTCCGCGAGGTCAGCGATGAGACCTACGTTCTGACCGACGATGGGACGTATGGTGAGCAGGGACTGGTCACCGAGCGACTGAAGAAAGTTCTTGAGTCGTGGCAAGGTCGATTACGTGCTGGCCGTCGGCCCGGTGCCGATGATGCGCGCAGTAGCCAATCTCACTGCGCCGCTGGGGATCAAGACCATCGTCAGCCTGAACTCGATCATGGTGGACGGCACCGGCATGTGCGGCGGCTGCCGCGTGCTGGTCAACAATAGCAGTCAATTCGCCTGCGTGGACGGCCCCGAGTTCGACGCCTCACAGGTCAACTTCGACGTCTTGATGCAACGCAACAACATGTATCGCGAGCAGGAACGATGCAGCATTGAACGATTGCAGGCCGATCCTGAGGCTGAGGTGCTGAGTCTGCGAGAGAGCATGGCGATGCGCCGCGAATGCGCCGCCATCGAAGCGGGGGTTTTCGATGAGCAATAAAGTTCCCAGCAATAATCCGCTACCCAACAAGGAACGCGTCAAGTTGCCGCGTCAGCGCGTCCCCGAGCAGGACCCTCAAGTGCGCGCCCACAACTTCTGCGAAGTGAACCTGGGCTTCCCCGCCGAGCAGGCACGGCAGGAATCGCTGCGCTGCATTGAATGTCCTAAGCCTGGCTGCATCGAGAAGTGCCCAGTGTCGGTGAACGTGCGAGCTGTGATCGACCTCATACTGGCCGGTGATTACCTCGGAGCGGCCTCCAAAGTTCGCGAAGACAATGCCCTGCCCGCCATCACGGGACGCGTATGTCCAGTCGAGGATCAATGCGAGGCGGGCTGTGTGTTGGGCAAGAAGGGCGAGCCGGTCGGAATTGCCTATCTGGAGCGCTTTGTGGCTGACTGGGAGCGTGAGACGGGCCAGTTCGGATCGCCCGTATCCGCGCCCGCCACCGGCAAGAAAGTCGGCCTCATCGGCAGCGGTCCCGCCAGCCTCGCTTGTGCCGGTGACCTCATTCAGATGGGACACCAGGTGCACGTGTTCGAAGCGCTGCACGAACTCGGCGGCGTGCTGGTGTACGGCATTCCCGAGTTCCGCCTTCCCAAAGAGATTGTGCGCCACGAGATTGACGTGCTCCGGCGCCGCGGCGTGGTCTTCGAGACCAACGTGGTCGTCGGCAAGACCGTCACCATTGACGAACTGATGAACGAGGAAGGCTTCGACGCTATCTTCGTCGCCACCGGCGCGGGCTTGCCGCGTTTCCTCAATGTTCCCGGCGAGCACTTCAACGGTGTTTACTCGGCCAACGAGTTCCTTACTCGCGTAAACCTGATGCGCGCCTATCAATTCCCTGAGTACGACGAGCCACTCTATCCCTGCAAAGACCGCGATGTGATCGTAGTCGGCGGCGGCAACACCGCCATGGACGCGGTTCGCAGCGCCTTGCGTCTGGGCGCCAAGAGCGCCAGCATCTACTACCGCCGCACGGAGATAGAAATGCCGGCGCGTGTGGAAGAAGTGCACCACGCCAAGGACGAAGGCGTTCACTTCGAGATGCTCGTGAACCCCGTCGAGTTCCTCGGCGACGAGAAGGGCAATCTCACTGCCGTGAAGTGTATCCGTCAGGAGCTGGGCGAACCGGATGATTCAGGTCGCCGCAGCCCGGTGCCGATCAAAGGCTCAGAGTTCGTAACATCGTGCCAAGTGGCGATCATTGCCGCTGGTACCTCAGCGAATCCGCTGATTCAGTCAACGACTCCGGGACTGGCAGTTACCAAGCGCGGATATATCGCAGCCAATGACGACACCCTGGCGACTTCCAAGCCTGGAGTCTTCGCCGGTGGCGACATCGTGACCGGCGGCGCTACCGTGATTCTTGCCATGGGAGCGGGGCGTAAGGCGGCGAAGTCGATAGATGCGTACCTGAACGGTACGCCGGCAGGTGCCGAGGAGAATGCCAGTACTGCCGTCTCGGCTGATTAGCATAGTATCGCCTTCAGTGTAACCAGCGTAGTTAGTGCAGCTTGCCGTCAGGTTCGCTGTGCCCGGACACGTCTCCAGTAAAGGCTAATCTACAACCGGGCCACACAAACAAACGAATTTCGGCGCCAAAGCGTTACAGGATTTTGCAAAAATATTTTCGGTGGATTCCCAAAATGGAACCCGAGCGCTGCCCCCGTTGGGCCATCCGAAATCTCAACATCCCCGTAAGTCATTGAATTTGCATCGGCCACCACGATCCCTGCCTTAATTGGGGTCAGCCGGGCCTGCATCCAAACGTAAACCCTGATAATCAAAATAAGAGGGAGGTTATATTGTGCCTCCCGGCGTAATCGTCAGTCATCTAACACTTTCTAGCAACGTTCACCCGACAAAATCCCAGGAGGCAAGCCATGGCCGATAACATCAAAGCTTTCCCTACCTCGCATCTGGGATCCCTGGAATTGACCGAGGAAATCATACGGATGCGCGCCTACCAGCGCTACGAACAGCGCGGTTATCACCACGGGTCTGACTTGGACGATTGGCTCGAGGCGGAGGCACAGATCATGGGGAAAAGGACCACAGTTTCCGCCGATCAGGCAGAACGCGCACAGAGTGCCGCGGCGGCGGCGTGACCGAACGATGCTCTAAGTCGCCGTCGCCACTCTCCTCCGCTTTCTGATCAGGGCAACGGCGAGTGCGGCCATCCCCATTGCCACGCCAACTCCAACCGCGAGCTTCTTAAGGCAAAAGCCCGATGGCTTCCTCGCGCCCTTAATGTGTTCCGGCCGAATGCCAACGCCGACCACGTACGCCAACGCGTGCTGGAATCCCGGTATCTGCACTGCTGCTTTTAGCTGCCATGGCGCCTTCGCCGGCCCTGGATTCTGGAACACCCGCTGCATACCAGCATGTGCGAAGACCTGCAACTGCTGGGTCACGAGAGTGGGAAACTCGCGGCGCCGCTGTACCTGCTCCAGCCACCATTCCGTGACCCGTCCCTCGCGTAGCGGATCGGCCAGCAGGTTGGCTGTCGCAACCGCGTCCTGAATAGCCAGATTGATGCCGACTCCTCCGGCCGGCGACATGGCGTGCGCGGCATCGCCAATGCACAGCAGGCCCCGCCGGTACCACTGCCGGAGGCGATTGATCTGCACCGACAGCAGCTTGATCTGGTCCCAGTCCTGTAGCTCGTCAACGCGGTCGCCCAGGTAAGGAGCGATCTTGCGGATGGTCTCGCGGAACCGGTCCATCCCGTCGTTCTGGACTTGCTCGAAAGAGCCCTTGCCAATCAGCAGCCCAGCCTGGAAATAGTTGCCACGATTGATGAGAATGAGGACCCGCCCGTAGTTGATGTTGCCCAGCAACTGGTCAGGATCGTCTGTTTGGCGACTGATGCGGAACCAGAGCACGTCAATCGGTACGCCGCGCTCGATCACCTCGAATCCAGCGGCCTTGCGCGCGGTGGAATGGCGGCCGTCGCACCCAATCACCAGGTCAGCACGGATTTGCACCGGACCTTCAGACGTCTGCACTTGCACGCCGTTAATCCGGGCTCCATCATCAATCAGGTCAACGCACTCGTACTGCATTTGAAGATGAAAGCCTGGGAACTGCCTGGCTTTGCCGGACAGGAAGTCAAGGAAATCCCACTGCGGCAGCAGTGCGACAAACTTGCAATGCGTCGGCAGATGACTGAAGTCAGCCGCCTGGAAGGCGAAGTCGCCGAACACCCCGCCAGTCGAAGTCAGCTTTTGATGCGGGACCTTCAGGAACTCTTGCAGCAGTCCCAGTTCGTAGATCACTTCCAGCGTCGAGGGATGCACCGTGTCGCCGCGAAAGTCGCGATTGAAGTCCTGGTGCTTTTCCAGGACTGTGACGTCCACACCGGCGCGCGCCAGGAGATACCCCAGCATCACCCCCGCCGCCCCGCCACCGACAACACAACACGTCGTTTCCAATGTTTCGTTGACCATACCAGCAACTCTCCAGTTGTCTCGGCTCAGCCTGCGAGTTTAGAGTAGCGTAGCACTTGGCACAGCATTTGTTTAGGTCAGGTTTGATGCGGAGGGGCGTGTTTGTGTCGGTCCCTCGCCGTTGGTCCTTCCATCCGCGCCAGATCTTGCCGCAAGGAGATTTCAGGGTGATTCACATCCGGTGGACGATCAGGATTTTGCCGGTCCTAGCCAGCCTGGTGCTAACTTTGCACGCGCAGTATGACTGTGCCCACAAGCCGCAAGTGCTGGTCTTGGGTACCTATCACATGGCCAACCCCGGGCGAGACATGTACAACATGCAGGTGGATGACGTGCGCGTACCCAAGCGCCAGCAAGAACTTGCCCAACTGGCAGACGTACTCGCAAAATATGCGCCAACCAAGATCGCGATCGAGGCAGCCCCGGAGGATACCCGTGTTTCCGCAGCATACAAAGAGTATCTGGCAGGCAAGCACGAGCTCTCGCAGAACGAGATCGAACAGATTGGCTTCCGTCTCGGGAAGGAGCTTGGCCACAAGGAGCTGTATCCCATCGATGTTTCCGGCGAGTTCCCCATGGAGCGGGTGATGGATTACGCCAAAGCAAAGGACCGGTCGCCGGAACTCGAAAAGATGATGAGCGCGGCCGGCCCTTCGGTCGCAGAGCAGGATAAGTACATCAAGTCGCACACCGTGTTGCAATCGCTGCTGTACATGAACTCTCCGGAAGCGGTGGCGGAAGACAATGCCTTCTACATTCAATTGGCGGGGTTCGGCGAGCCGGGTGACTTTGCCGGCCCTGACCTGCTGACCGATTGGTACGGCCGTAACATCCGCATCTATAGCAACCTGCTGAAGCTGATCGGCGGGCCAGTCGACCGCATTCTGGTCATCTATGGGTCCGGTCATCTCTTCTGGCTGCAGGAAAACGTGAAAATGAGCCCCAATCTCTGCCTGCGGACCCTTGCCGAATTCGCTCCGAAGTAATGATCCAAAATTATTAGATGCCCGGAGATATGCCAACTCTGGAGGCGGCGGTGTAGCCGGTTAGGATGTGGCAGTCGTCATACCCAAAGCGCCGCCGCTCCTCCAACCCATTCCAGATTGCGGTTGTGGTCGACGCCCATCATCATGCCCCGGCCCATACGGACCAGCGGTAGAACGCAAGTTAGCTCGCCGCCTTCAGGCCAGACGTACATCATGCGAATTTCCATCTGCGTCGCCCCGTGTGGCGTTTGAATGACCGGCTCGAAGTACACCCGCTCTTGCAAGATGTAGTTGTGGCGCTGGTCAGGCGGAATCGCATCAAGGTCAGCCTGGGTGGGAGCGAACTTGATTCCCACTCCGGCGAATGAGTACAGCGGCTTGAGCAGATAATTCTGGTTATCGAGCGGGACTGCGCGGACCTGATCGAGGAACACTGTCTTCGGCACGCACTGATGTTTCAGATGAGGAATGGAAAACTTGCTGATGCGAAAATACCAATTGGGATGGCCCGCCCATTCCACATCGAGGTCGTCGCACAGATCGAAAGGAAGAGTCACTCCTTTGCGCTCAAGCTCATCCACGATGCAGCGGTTGTAGATTCGGCGCACCTCGATGTCGCGCCCGTCCTTCGCGTAAAACAGCTTTGTACCGCGCTTCTTCAGCGACAGAATATCCACAATGGCGATGCCAAGCTCGCGCTGCGTGACCAGAAAGTCCGGCAGGGTCTTCTGGTGCTCGGGATCAATCTCCATCAGGATGACGCTCTCCGGATCATGACCGGCGACGATCAACTCGCGCATCAGCTTCCAATAAGAATCGCGATCATAGCCGCTGAGATAAACTCCAGCTCGCGCGGCAGATCGTAGGACTCGATATATTGGTGCGCCAGCAGCGGCTGATATCCGTAGAGAGACGGGAAGGCTTGCAGTTCAACCAGCTTGGGCTCCAACTCGCCGGTCGCGTTGCGCACAAGGCCAAAGTCCACCTGCACGAACATCGGCCGCGCAGATTCATTGGGGACGTTGTATTGCGCGGGAACGGAAGCATCCGACGCGCGGAGGTACTTCTGATCGTCTACCAGTTGAGAGACCAACTCGCGGCCGTACTGGGCCATCTGGTCGAGCAGGCCCTTGGGCACAAAGCACGGCGTCTCGGAGACACGGAAGCCGATGTGGGTACCGCAGGCCTTATCCAGCGTGTCAAGGAACGTCTGGTATTTATCGGGCGTGTATTTGCGGTTGAATTCCTCGCGCAGCGCGGGAACCATGGTCAGGCCTCGATGAGGAAGCGGCCCTTTTCCATGATTTGGCGGCCGTCAACCCAAATGTCGAAGCGCAGGCCCACCACGTCAATATGCGTGCTGGAATACCAGTCTGCGCCGGTGTGCGCGCCATAGGGATTACCGAAGGCAATGTGCAGGCCGGGGAATTTTTCATCCTGCAGAATCTGCCCGATGACGTGCTTCAGTTCGAGATTGGTGCCGATGGCGAATTCCCCTACCAGGTGACTGTTTTCGTCGGTGTGGGTGTAGCTCCAGAAATCTTCTTCCAGCACTTTGTTGTCGCTGAAGACCTCGGTGATGCGATTGTTCTTGATATGGATCGTGAGCGGCTGGCGAGCCAGATCGGGATACTTCTCGCAGAGATAATCGCCGACGACGCCGTCCACCACGTACGTCCCGTTTACTTCGCCGGGCGTGGTGAACACTTCGCCGCCGGGCAGATTACCCCACTTGTCCCGGCTGATGATGCCGCTGGTCTTCACCCAGCGATAGTTGGGATTCAGCTTGGCGGTGAAGTCGCTGCCTGCCGGATTTTTGGCGCTTATCTCCTTCGCCTTGCCGACGATCTCGATGACTTTCTTGCTGAGCGCGTCCACCCGGTTGAAATCGGCGCGCATGCCTTCCAGCATGATCTGGTGATTGATGTTGACCATGTGGGCGTGACGCATCCTGCGACGGTTCACGATGTCCGTCATCTGCATGCGCGACTTGAGTTCGTTGCGCTGCGCGTGGACGGCGAAAATGCTCACCTGGGTGGTCTCCATGTCGTCAGCGATTTCCGGCGGCAGATCGGTCAGCGGAATGGACGCCAGGTCTTCCAGGACAAAAGCCTTGAAGGGCGAGCCGACCTTCACCAGTAATTGTGCGAGGCTCCCTGCTGTCCACCACGGCAATCGTTGTCGGTGATGACCGTGACCTTCTCCGACGGCTGAATGCGCAGACAGGTGTTCACCGCGTTGTAGGCGCCGGGAGAAAGTTCAGGGTCAAATGTGGTTTTAGTGAGATCGGTGAGAACGGGTTGGGTCAACGAACGTTCCTT